>CALJKW010000001.1 GCA_937980205.1 uncultured Myxococcales bacterium
GGTTCGGGTTCGGGTTCGGGTTCGGGTTCGGGTTCGGGTTCGGGTTCGGGTTCGGGTTCGGAACCGTGCCGAACCCGGCAGTTGTCGTGCCGAGGCCAGCATGGCCCTGACCGCGCTCGTCGCAGCTCACGCCCAGAGCGCATGGAACCGCTCCACGCGCCAGCTCAGCAAGGCCGGCCGCAACATCGCCGTCGTCCTCTTCGGCGTCTCGTGGCTCTTCGGCGCCGGAGGCTTCAGCATCGGCATGCTCGCGCTCGGCTGGGCCGGAGGGCGCGAGCTCGACGGCCGCGGCCTGCAGCTCGCCGGCGGCACGCTCTTCGTCCTCTCCTGGGGCCTCGGCATTCTCTTCGGGCTCACCGCCGCGGGCCGGCTCCTCGAGGTCGGCCAGCTGCGCGCCTACCCGGTCCGGCCGCTCACCGTGCTCCTCGCCGAGCTCGCTGCGCGCCTCGCCGAGCCGCTGAACCTCGGCGTCGCCGCCGGCCTCTTCGCCTTCTGCGCGGGCCTCGGCCTCGCGCAGCCGGACCTCATCCCGCGGCTGTTGCTCCTGTACCCGCTCCACCTCTTCATCCTCCTCGGAGCCCAGCTCATCCTCGGAGAGCTCGTCGGCGCCGTCGCGCGCCGCGCCCGCATCGCGCTGGTGCTCGTCTTCGTGCTCGGGCTCGGCTTCTCACCGCGCTTCCTCGTCTGGCTCGACGCCGCGCAGGGCCCGCGGGTGCAACGCCTCGAGAACCTCGCCGCGCTCGCGAAGCTGCTCCCGACCACGAAGCTGCTCGGTCACCCGGCTCATGCCCTCGACGTCCTCGTCCTCGTCCTCATCGCCGCCGCAGGCCCGGCGCTCATCATCGCCGCCGGCACCTGGGTGATGAGCCGCGAGCAGACGGCGCACGCCGGCGTCGCACCTCAGCGCGAGCGCGGCCTGTGGTCGTTCGATGCCCCGCACGTCGGCATCGCGCGCCTGCAGCTGTCGACGCTCTTCCGCACCCCGGTCGGCCGCTTCAGCCTCATCGCTCCGCTGTTCGCGATGGTGCTCGTGCCGTGGGTGACCCAGCTGCTCTTCGGTCTGCAGCGCGCGTCGCTCGCCGTCTTCATCTACGCGGCGCTCGGCACCGTGCAGTTCCACTTCAACATGTTCGGCTTCGACGGGCCCTCGGTGGCCGAGCTGTTCCGGCTGCCGCTCACCGCGCGCACGCTCTTGCTCGGCAAACACCTCGCCGTCTTGAGCCTCGCCCTGCTCGAGGGCGCGGTGCTCGCCATCTTCCTCCGCCTCGTGCGCGAGGAAGCGCTCGACGAGTGCATCGCGGGCCTGTGCGCCTTCCTGGCCATCAACCTGTTCATGGCCGCCGTCGGCCGCTTCGTCTCCGTGCTCTGGCCGCGAACGCTGCCGCGCAGCGGAATGCGCGGCTCGGCGCCGCCCCTGCCGGTGGTGCTGGTGAACCTGTTCGGGACCATGGCCATCGCCGGCTCCATCGGGGTGACGCACTGGCTGGTGCAGCAGTACGCGCCGGTGTGGCTGGTGCCGTGGGGCATCGCGGTGCTCGGCGCCGGCGCGCTGCTCTTCCAGGTCACCCTCGACCCGGGCGCCGCGTTCCTCGAAGGGCGTCGCGAGAAGGTGCTCCTTTCGATGAAGTGAGTAGGCTGTAGCCAAGGAACGTGACCTCCGCAGGCCTCCGCATCCTCATCCTCGATCCGGACCCGACCTCGGCCCAGCAGGTCGCGCTCACGCTCGACGCCGCCGGCTTCGCTCCGCAGAGCTGCGCCTTCGAGGCGCGCGCGCTGGTCGAGGCGATGCGCCAGTTCCACCCGCAGCTGCTCTGGGTGCGCGCGGAGCTCGGCAGCGACGCGCTCGGCCGCCTGCTCGCCACGCTCGAGCGCCAGCAGCAGTTCGCGCAGGTGCCCATCGTGCTGCTCGGTCAGGACGTCCGCGAGGCGTCGTTCGTGCGGCAGATGAAGACGGGCGTCGTCGAGCTGCTGCAGCTGCCGTTCTCTCCGCGGCTGCACGTGGCGCGGCTGCGGCTGCTGCCGCGCGAGCTCGCCGAGCGCCGCGGCACGCTGAAGGGCGCGGGCACCGGCCGCGAGCTGCAGGCGCTGCTCGAGCACCTCATCCGCGCGCATCGCACCGGCACGCTCATCGTCAACGAGGGCACCTCGAGCGAGGGCCGCGCGTTCTTCGTGAAGGGCGTGCTGCAGAGCGCCTGGTACGGCGGCCAGCAGGGGCCCGCCGCGCTCGCGTCGATGGGCTCGTTCCCGCAGGGCACCTGGCAGTTCAGCGAGGGCGCCGACGGAGCCGGCGCCCTCTTCGAGTGGGACGCGCTCTCGGGCGAGCACGACGAGCCCATCGAGGGCCAGGAGGTCGCGGAGCCTCCGCCTCCGGCTCCGGCGAAGCCCGCACCGGAGCCTCTGTTCGGGAAGCTCGACGACTCCGCCTCGCAGCTCGAGCTTCCTCCGGAGCTGCAGCTCGATCTCGCTCCTCCGCCTCCCTCGCGGCCGCGCGAGCTGCCGGCGCTCGAGGTGCCGCGGCCGACGGCGCCGCCGCCCACCGGCTACGCCGAGCTCGCCGCGGGCTCGGCCGGGCTCGCGCCAGGCGCGCCGACCGTCGAGGCCGCGGCGGACAACACGACCACGCCGGTGATGTTCGTCGACGACGACCCCGCGCTGGTGAAGCTGTTCGCGACGTACTTCTCGAAGAAGGGCTACCCCGTCATCACCGCCGCCGACGGCGTCGAGGCGATGGAGAAGCTCTTGCGCGCTCCGGTGGAGATCGTCATCGCCGACCTCAACATGCCCCGCCTCGACGGCTGGGGCTTCCTGCGGCTCTTGCGCGAGGACGCGCGCACGCAGGAGACGCCGGTCGCGCTGTTCAGCTGCCACGACGACTACCGCGAGCAGCTGCGCGCGATGCACGCCGGCGCACAGGCGTACTACCCGAAGTCGCTGCGCATGAACGCCCTCGAGCTGCAGGTGCGCGAGCTGCTCGAGCCGCGGCGCCGCTTCACGCGGCTCGTCGGCGGCGGGCAGAGCGTGACGATGAACCTGTCGGCGCTCGGCGCGCAGTGGGTGCTGCGCGCGGTCTCGCGGCTCGGCGTCACCGGCCGCCTCGACGCCACCGACGCGTGGGCGACGTTCCGCCTGCACTTCACCGCGGGCCGGCTGATGCACGCCGTCGCGCGCGTCGAGAACCAGACGCTGCCGCCGGAGGCCGCGCTCACCGCGTTCGTCACCGGCCGCGGCATCGAGGGCAGCATGGCGTTCGGCGGCGAGTCGTTCGAGTCGCAGTTCGAAGGCCGCAGCACCGAAGAGCTCGTCTCGTGGATGGCCGCGCACCTGAACGAGGTGAAGAAGCGCGCGCGTGACGAGGCGCAGGCCGGCGCCCGGGCCCTCGACGTGAACCCCGAGCTGTACCAGCTCTACGCCTCGGTCGGCCCGCCGCACTACCGCGCCATCGCGCAGCTGCTCTGCGAGCAGCGCCTGCTGCCGAAGGAGATCATGGCGCGGCTCGGCTGCTCGGCGCAGGAGATCGCGGCGGTGGTGCACGACCTCATCCTGCGCGGGGTGGCGTACCTGCGCGCGTGAGCGCCGCCGTTTCCGGCTCTCGACGAAGTTCGTCGCTGCCGACGTTCACGCTGAGCGGAGCGCGCGGCGCGGAGTCGAAGCGGGCCGATGGACAGCCACACGGTCGCCTTTCGAGGCGAGCCCGCTTCGGTGCCCGCTCTCAGAAGTGCACGCCGAAGTGCAGCGTCGCGACGTGCCGCATGTACACGAAGTCGTTCTTCGGCAGCCGCCCGTAATAGAAGCCGTACCTCGCCTCGATCTCGAAGTGGTCACCGAAGGGGCGCACGAGCTTCACCACGCCCGAGCTCAGGTTCTCGCCCGACTCGTCGAGCGTGAGGATGATGGGATCGATGTAGAGCCCGTCGGGGTACTCGTTGAACCGCAGGTTGACGTCGAGCATCGCCATGATGCTCCAGAACAGCGGGGCGCCGAACACGAGGGTGACGCGGTGCTGCCGCAGCGACCAGCCGCGGCTGTTGCTGGTCGAGTCGAAGAACCCGTAGCCGAGCGAGAAGACCACCGGCCCGCGGTACCAGTACGCGGCCCCGACGAGCACGAAGTTGTCGACGCGGGTCTTGGGCGGCTCTCCAGGTTCGATGTCGGGGTCGTACGCGGTGCTGTTGAACGTTCGGTGCGAGTAGTTCCCGTTCACCAGCACCGAGTGCCGCTTGTTGAAGCGGTACCGCGCGAACAGGCCGCCCTCGGGGGCCCAGAAGCTCACCGGGAAGCCGGACCAGAAGATGAACCGGTGCGCGTTGCCCCACAGCCGGAACTCGAGGTTCGCGTCGGGCGTGAACTGGATGTTCGCCTCGGCGGAGAGGTCGGTGTACTCGCGGTTGGCTCCGCGGCGATCGCGCGCCCGCCCGATGAAGCCCAGGCCGAACGTGCGCCCGAGCCACAGCGTACCGTCGACCTGCAGCGACTGGATGACGGTGTCCTCGGTCCACACGCCGAAGAACTTGCGGGCTCCGATGTCGTAGGCCGCGCCCAGGGTGCCGCGCTCGCCACGCATGAAGCCCGACAGATTCACCACGCCCTGCAGCACCGGCGCCGTCGGAGTCCCCGCGTCCGGCGACACGAAGTCCCGGCGCGGATTCGTGTCGACGCCGGCTCCGACGCTCGCGCGGGCGCGTCCGGAGAAGTCCACCGCTCCCGCAGTCGCGGAGCAGCAGATGACCACGGCGACGATGCGCGCGCGCATGCGTGACAGGCGCGGCACCCTACCGCACGTGCCGCCTGCATGCGCGCGACTCGAAGAGCTGCCCTTACTTCAGCTGGGCGGCCTTCTTCTCGAGCTGCGCGGCGCGGGACTTGAGCTCATCGGCGAGGCCCCTGAGCTTCGCGCGCTGAATCTCGAGGTCCTCGAGGTCATCGTCTTCGTCGTTGCCGCCGATGGCCTTGGTGCCGCCCACGTTCGGGCGAATGTCCGAGCCGCCGACGGTCTTCGGAGAGCTGGGGACCTGGCGCGAGTCGCCGAAGCTGCCCCCCGCCGAGTCCTGCGGGAGCCGCGAGCCCGCGCCGGGCGCGTTGCCGAACTGGCCCGTCGTCGGAGGCTGCACGCCCGTCGTCCCGGGATCCGCGGCAGACTTCGCCTCGGAGCTCGGGGCCGCGAAGCCCAGGCTGTCGGACTGGCCGGCTTCGAACTGCGCCGCATTCGGCACAGGCGTCGGGCTGCGCGTGCCACCGACGCCGGCCGCGGGGACGTCGTTGCCCAGCGGCGGCGGAGGAGTGTTCTCGGTGCGCGTGACGCGCAGGCGGCGGTCGCTCTCGTCGAACAGGGCCTCGTCACCGAGGAACTGGCGGACGCGGTTGTCGAGGTCGCGCTCCTGCTTCGCCTCGGCGATGCGCTTCTCGAGCGACTGCAGCTGGCGGCGAACCTTGTCCTCGTTGTCCTTCAAGAGGTCGGCCTGCTCGAGCAGGTCTTCCGGGTCGTCGCTGGGCCGCACCGTGTCGAGCGCGGGCAGCTTCGCCGCCGGCAGCGCGGCGCGAACCTGGTCACGCTCGCTGCGCAGCGAGCGCATCTTCGCGATGAGGTTCTTGCGAACGTTGCGGTCGGTCTGGCGATCGAAGTCGTTGCGCAGGCGGTTCAGCTCGTTCGACAGCTCGGCGAGCAGCGCGAGGTTCGCGGCCTCGAGCGCGTTCTGCTGCGCCGACAGCGCCGACGCGGTCTCGGTCAGCGACGCCGAGAGCTCCTGGCTGCGCTTGAGCGCCGAGTCGAGCTCGCTGCCCGGGAGCAGCTTGCCCTTCGCCTGCGCCTTGAGCTCTTCGATGCGCGAGGCGAGCTTGTTGAGCTCGGCCTGGCTCTGCAGCTGGGCCTGGCGGGTGCCGCTCACCTGCGCCCGCGCCGCCGTGGCGTTCGCGCGCGTCGCCTCGAGCTGGGTCGCACCGAGGGCGACCGGAGCCAGCAGGCAGAACAGGGTGAGCAGCAAGCGCTTCATGACGGGGTACCCATGAGCAACCTGGGTGCCAGCGGGTGTAGCAGAAACCTCAAGAGATCCGCAGGTTCGGAAGCCATGTATGCGGGGGCGCACCCGGAAAACCCCCCGGTTACATCAGTTTTCCGAGGTGAAGTTTTCGACCGTGGCCGATCAGGCCGTTTCACCGTCCGGCTTCTCTCCCTTCTGGATGAAGCCGTACTTCTCGAGCTTGTAATAGAGGGCGCTGGTCTTGATGCCGAGCAGGCGGGCGGTCTCGGTCTTCACTTTGTTCGCCTTCTCGTAGGCGCGCTCGATGAGCTGGCGCTCGAGGTCTTCGAGGATGTCGGGCAGCGGCCGGTCGCCGTGCGGAATGGGCAGGGCGCCCTTCTCGTGCGCCGCGCGCGCCTGCGGCCCGTGCAGGAACGCGGGCAGGTCTTTCTCCATCAGCTCGGGGCTCTCGGCGAAGACGAGCGACTGCTCGATCGCGTTCTCGAGCTCGCGCACGTTGCCCGGCCACGCGTAGCGGCACAGCGCCGACACGGCCTCGTTCGAGACCGACTTCACCTTCGTGTTGATCCGCGGCGCGTGCTTCGCGACGAAGTGGCGCGCGAGCGGGCCGATGTCCTCGGGGCGCTCGCGCAGCGCGGGCAGGTTCAACGGCACGATGTGCAGGCGGTAGTACAGGTCTTCGCGGAAGCGGCCGGCGGCGACCTCGGCCTTCAGGTCGCGGTGCGTGGCGCTGACGACGCGGACGTCGACCTTCAGCGTCTCCTCTCCGCCGACGCGCTGAATCTCCCGCTCCTGCAGCACGCGCAGGAGCTTCGTCTGCACCGCGGGGCTGATCTCGCCGATCTCGTCGAGGAAGAGGGTGCCTCCGTCGGCGAGCTCGAAGCGGCCGAGCTTGCGCTTCACGGCGCCGGTGAAGGCGCCGCGCTCGTGGCCGAACAGCTCGCTCTCGAGCAGCGTCTCGGCGAGGGCCGCGCAGTGCGTGGTGACGAACGGGCCGCTCTTGCGCGGGCTGAGCTCGTGCACCATCCGCGCGACGAGCTCTTTGCCGGTGCCGGACTCTCCGTGAATGATGACGACGGCGTCGCTCGCCGCGGCCTTCTTCACCTGCGCGAGCAGCTTCTGAATCGGCTCGCTGTCGCCCACGATGGTGCTGCCCTTCGCGCGGACGACGTCGCTCTCGAGCGCCTCGGTGCGCGCCGAGAGCTTCACCACCTGCTGCCGCGCCTTCGCGAGCTCGAGCAGGCCGTCGACCTTGGCGCGCAGCTCCTCGGGAGGGAACGGCTTGGTGATGAAGTTCGAGGCGCCCGCCTGCATCGCCTGCACCGCGGTCTCGATGGTGCCGAACGCGGTGACGATCATGATGACGACCTTGTCGTCCCACGCCTTGAGCTGGCGGACGACCTCGATGCCGTCCATGCCCTCCATCTTGAGGTCGGTGACGCAGACGTCGAAGGGGGACTTCTTGTAGGCCGCGACGGCATCGGCTCCGGTGCGGAACGCGTGGACGTCGTGGCCGCTCTTCTTGAGCGTGACCGCCATGCCCTCGCGCATGGTGTCGTTGTCGTCGACGATCAGGACGCGCGCCATGGCGCGCCGTTGTAGCGTGCGGACCCTTCAGATGAAAGCTTCGCTCGCCGCTCACGTGCCCACCGACGGGAAGGAACGCGCGGACCTCGCCGCGATGTGCGTGTACGCCGAGACGCTCAGCGAGCCCTTCTCGCGCAAGCAGTGGCCGGCCCACTTCACCGGCAGCGCCGTGGTGCTCGACCCGACCGGCACGCGCGTCTGCATGCTCTTGCACGGCAAGCTCGGGCGCTGGCTGCAGCCGGGCGGCCACGTCGAGCCCCAGGACGGCGGCGACCTCGAGAAGGCCGCGCTGCGCGAGGCGAGAGAAGAGACCGGCCTCGACGTCTCGCTGCATCCCACGGCCCCGAGGCCGTTCGACGTCGACGCGCACGTGATTCCCGCCAAGGGCGACGAGCCGCAGCACACGCACCTCGACGTGCGCTACGCGGTGGTGGCCTCGAACCCCGAGGCGCTGAAGTTCGACCCCAACGAGTCGGGCGGAGCGCGCTGGCTCACGTTCGAGGAAGCGCTGAACCTCGCCGACGACGCCGCGCTGAAGCGGATGTTGCTGAAGGCGAGGGCGCTCGGCAGGTGAGCGAGGGGACCGACGAGCAGCTCGGTCCTGCGCGGCGCTGCACCTGCGGCGCGAGAGCCGTCTGCGTTCAGCTCACCTGGGACGCGAGCCAGGGTCATGACGGCAGCGCTGGCGCGGGCCACGCCGGATCCGAAGAGCTGACGTACCGCTGTTCGAGCTGCGGAAAGAGCTTCCAGCTCGATTCGATGCGCGGCACCGTGTGGAGTGGGCTGCTTGCCGCGCTCGCGACGTCGGGCGCAACATGGGCGCTGCTCAACGGCCAATCGGAGCTCGACGGCCATTGGCGCGGTGATCGCGTGTTTCTCGCGGTGATTGGCTTTGCCGCCAGCGCGCTGGCGGTGCTGCGGATCGCAAGGCAAGCAGGCCAGCGGCGCCGCTTTCCACGGCTCGACGGCTGAGTATGGTCATCGCGCGATGAAGGTCCTCGCGTTCAAGCTCGTCGCCACGCTCGCGGTCGGCGTCGCGCTCGCGTGGCCGTTCCTCCAATCGGACGGAGGCGTCCTCGACGAGGTGCACCAGCTCGGAGTCGGCCCGACCGTCGGCATCGCCGCGGCGTTCCTCTTCGCGGTGTGGCTCTACGCGCGCACGCTGGTCCGCTCGCTGGAGCTCGTGCCACCGCCGCTGCGCGCGGCGACGCCGAGGTCGGTCTGGTGGATGTTCGTGCTGCCCTACAACTTCGTGGAGGACTTCTTCATCGTCCACCACGTCGAGAAGTCTCTGACCGCCGCGCTGCCGGCTCATCGCGCGCGGCTCGGCGCCGTCACCGGCTACGGCTGGTGCGCGGCCCAGATCGCCTCGCTGGTTCCGCACCGCGTCGCCGTCATCCCCAGCGCCGTCGCGCTGGTGCTGTGGATCATCCACTGGCTCAACGTCAGCCGCGCGAACGCGCAGCTCAGGACGCGAGCGGTAGCTCCGCGCGAAACACCGTCCGCCCCGGTCGTGACTCCACGGTGAGCGAGCCGCGGTGCGCCTCGAGCAGCTTCCGGGCGAGCGGCAGGCCGAGGCCCGTGCCCTTCTCCCGCGTGGTGAAGAACGGCTCGAAGATGCGCGCCTGCGAGTCGGCGGGGATGCCCGGGCCCTCGTCCTCGACCTCGACGACGTAGCGCTCGCCGTTCTTCCGGCCGCTGAGCTTCACCGCCTGCCCGCGCTGCGACACCTGCACCGCGTTCTTCACCAGGTTCACCAGCGCCGACGTCAGCAGCGAGACGTCGCCCTCGAGCTTCGCCGGCTCGGCAGAGGCAGACAGCGTGACGCCCTTGCCCTGCGCCTCGCCGGAGAGCAGCTCGCGCGCCGACTCGACCCACGCCTGAGGCTCGAACTGAAGCCGGTTCAGCTTCTGCTCGCGCGCGAAGGTGAGGAAGTCTTCGACGATGCGCTTGAGGTAGTCGAGCTCGCGCTGAATGCGCTTCACGTGCTCGTGCGCGTCGTGCCCCTTCAGGTCCTCGGCGAGCAGGCCGGTGAACAGCTCGATGCCGCCGAGCGGGTTCTTCACCTCGTGCGCGACGCCGCCGAGCATCATCTTGAGCTGACGGTCGCGGCTCTCGAGCTCCTGGCGCATGGCCTCGAGCTCGCGCGAGAGGATGCCGATCTCCACCGTCGGCTCCGGCGCGACCGGCGTGCTGAGGTCTCCCTTCCCGATGCGCAGCGCGCTCTGCACCAGCCGCTCGAGCGGGCGCGCGAGGCCGCGGCCCGTCAGCACCGCCGCGATGGCCAGCACGAGCAGCGTGGCGCCGAGCAGGCCCGCGTACGCGCGGAAGATGTTCGTCAGCGGGCCGAAGAACTCGGCGCTGCCCTCGACGGCGACGGCGCCGACGACGTTGCCGTCCGACAAGAGCGGCGCGTAGCCGGTCTTGTAGAGGCGCCCGTCGGTGCCCTCGAACAGCACGAGCGAGTGCGCGCGCTCTTTCGACTCGAGCACGTGCTGCACCTCGAGCCGATCTCTGGCCAGGTCGGGGAACTGCGCGCCGATCGGCAGCGAGCCGCCCGAGTCGAGCAGCACGCGCCCGTCCTTCGCGAACGCCACGATGCGCCGCGCGTTCGCGGCGGTCCGCGCCTTCTCGAAGTGCCCCGACAGCGTGCGGAACGTGCGGCTGCCTTCGCCTTCCGCGTCCTCCGGCGTCAGCGCGAGCAGCCGGTCCGCCGGCAGCTGCGAGGCGACGGTGGCGGCGAGCGCCGAGAGCGAGGCGCCGAGCTCTTCTTCGAGCACGTTGCGGCTCGACCGGTAGCCGAGCCAGCCGGCGAGCGACAAGAGCAGCAGGGTAGGGAGGAGAAACGCAGCGAGCAGCCGGGCGCGCAGCGACATTCGAGGTGCTCAGTTCTTCGGCCGGCCTGCCTCACGCTGCGCGCAGATCTCGTTGATCAGCGCCATCGACTCTTCGTCGAAGCTGACGAACTCGACGCCCATTCCGGGCGTGCGGTCCTTCACGCCGGGAGGGTTCACCCGCACCACCTTGCCCATGCCTTCGATCAGCCGGCTGCCGTCTTTGAGCGAGAACTGCAGGTAGATCATCGAGCCTTCGTCGAGCGGCTTGTCCGTCTTGATGAAGATGCCGCCCGGAGAGATGTTGGCCGAGTAGTCGGCGAGAAAGTCCTCGAAGCTGTTGAAGCGGTACTGCACCAGGAGCTGCAGCGGAGTTCGTGGGAATCGCCGCCGTTCGTCGCCTTCACTCATCGCCGGGCAGCGTAGTGGCTTCCGGTACGGTACGCACGTAGAGCGACAGCACGTCGAAGAACGGCACTGCTCCACCCATGTAGCGCTTGCCGCGACCGTCGAGCACCGACGCGCCGAGCAATTCGCCGGTCGCTTCGAGCTTGAACGCCGTCGCGCTGTCGCCGTTCGCGCGCGCCGCCGCGAGCGCGAGGCCCGTCGCCGCCATGCCGTAGCCGCCGACGATCGGCCCCGAGTCGAGGTCCTGCTTGCGATCGACGCCCGGCGGGTACTCGCGCACCAGGCACGGCACCGCGGTGCAGGAGAAGAACGTCGCGCGGTACCGCTCCCACAGCTTCTTCGCGCGCGGCGGATCGAGGCGCGGCAGCACGGAGGCCGTCCACGACAGCGCGCAGCCGCGCGGCACGTCCTTCGCGCGCCCATCGAGGTGGATGAACGACGCCGGCAGCCCGGACTTGTACGTCGTCGCGTCCATCGTGCGCGCGAACTTCGCCCACGCGGGCGCGAAGTGCTTCGTGCCGTAGAGCGTGTCGTGGAGCTTCAGCGACTCGAGCGCGAACAGCGAGTCGACCGGCCAGGTGAGGCCGGGGTGCGCCTCGAGGACTCCGGTCTTCGAGGCCTCGAAGGCCGCGGCGAGCGTCGCGGTGTCGGCGTGGAAGCGCCGCTCTTCTTCTTCAGTGCCCGGCACCAGCGCGAGCAGGCGCCCGCGCAGCAGGTTCTGGCCGCCGAACCAGATGACCCCGCCGCGCACCGCCCAGCCGGCCATCGGCTTGAACGGCTGGTGCTTCAGCATCGGCTCGAGCTTGGGAAGAATCTTGCGCACCTCGCGCGCCGCGCGCTCGACGTCGTCCTTCTCGCGGGTGGTCTCGGCGATGTTGAGCAGCGCGAGGCCGTAGAACTCCCAGGTGAAGAGCTCGCCTTCGGGGAAGGTGAACTGGTTCTTCGTCGCGACCTCGTCGGTCAGCGTCGACTCGAGCCACTTCACCTGCTGCCGGACCGGATCGGGGACTGATGCCGCGAGCACTGCGAGCGTGAGGAGCACCATGGGTCATCAGCAAACCCGCGGCGGTGCGGCCGCGGTGCCGCGAACGCCGCGAGCGGTCGATTCCAGGCGCCGAACGGCCGGGCGGCTCAGCCCTGCCGCTGCCGTCGCGCTCGAGCGCCGCGCAAGAGCATCACCGCCGCGACCAGCAGCAGCGAAGACGGCGCCGCCGTGCACCCGCAGCGGCCCGAGACCGGCCCGGCGTCGGTGCCGGCGTCGCTGCTCGTGCCCGCGTCGACGGGCGCGGTGCCGGCGTCGCCGTTGAGAACCGTGACGGTGCGCTCCACCGCGCCGCGCTGCCCTGCCGTGTCGACGACCTCGAGCCGCAGCGTGTGAGGTCCGTCGGACAGCACCGTCGTGTCCCACCGGAAGTGCTGCCCGCCGAAGTGGAAGTGGCCTCTGAGCGGGTCGGTCTGTGCGGTCGTGTCCGTGTAGCCGAGCGCTCCGTCGACGTAGAACTCGGCGCGCACGCAGCCGACGTCGTCGATGCAGTCGCCGTAGAACTCGGCGTTGGCGCCGGAGACGACCTCGCCCTGCGCCGGAGCGGTGAGCTCGGCCACCGGGGCCGCGTCGGTGGAGACGACGACGCGGAAGTCCTGGCGGGCGTCGGGCTGCACGCCGTTGCTCGCGGTGACGCTGACGTCGAACGTCCCGACCGCGGCCGGAGTCCAGCTGACGACCGCCCCGGTGAGCGTCATGCCCGCGGGCGCCGTGACCAGGCTGAACGACGGCGCGGGGACCCCGCTGGCGGTGAGGGTGTAGCGGTACGGAGCGCCGACCGCGGCGGTGAGCGGCGGCGACGACGTGAACATCGGCGCGGCCGAAGACGTGCTCCGGGCGGTGACCGTCACCGACCGGCTCTGAACCTGCGGCGCCGAGATGGTGAGCGTCGCGACGTTGTCCGCCGGGCCGGGGTCGACCGCGGTCGCCACCGTCACCACCTGCGGCGTCGACCATCTCGCCGGAGTGAACGTCAGCGAGGCGCCGCCGCTGACCGAGATGGTGTTGCTGCCCGACGTTCGCGCGACCGTGGCGGTCACGTCGGCGGCCGGCGCGCGCGCGAGCGCCACCGTGAACGTTGCGCCCTGGCCTTCATCGACCGTCAACGACGCCGTCGAGACGACGAACCCCTGGGCCGCGGTGCGCCTCACCCGCACCGTGATGGCCTCCGGCGCGACCGACGGCGCGCTCGCAGTCACGGTGGCCTCGCGCGTGCCGGCGACGGCGCTCGGCGCGGCCTCGATGCGCACCGGCTGCGGCACGCTCCAGTTGGTCGGCGTGAACGTCAAGGACGCGCCGATCGTGACGGCGACGTCGGGGTCTCCGCCGGTGCGTGCGACGGTGACGACGACATTCGCCGAAGGCGCCTGCGCGAGGCTGACGGAGACCTCGGTGAGGCCTCCTTCGCTCACGTCCACGGCGGTGCGCGACACGACGATGCCCTGCGCCGACACCGTCCGCGCGAGCCGGTAGATCGTGCCGGACGAGGGGCCGTACGCGGCATAGTAGAGCGCGCCATCGGGGCCGGACGTCACGTCGACGACGGAGCTCACGCCGGTGACGAAGCGGTCGACGCGCTCGAGCCTGTTCGAGGCACCTGGCGTGGCGCGGATGACGTTGTTGCCGACGAAGTCCGCGAAGTAGAAGTTCCCGCGGTAGGCCGCCGGAAACGCGGTGCTCTGGTAGAAGCCGCCGCCCACCACGCAGCCGCCGAGCTCCTGGGTCGTGATGTAGCGGAAGCCGTTCGTGACGGCGGAGGTGGCGTCGGGGCCGGGCTGGTAGAGCACGAGCGTGTTCGCACCGGTCATCTCCTTCACGTAGAAGTCACCGTTGAACGAGGGGTCGACGACGTCGCGCACCGTGACGCGATGTCCCGGCCGAAACGGCGGAGTCGACGCGCTCGGCATCAGCGGGTACGTCGCCTCGTTGTTCGAGCGGGTCGGACCGGCGTTCGCGATCTGTCGGCTGTCGAAGTAGCCCGTGCGGTAGGCGATCACCGGCGCGCGAAAGCCGGTCGGCTGCGTGTTCTCGTACGCGTTCCAGCCGGCGTGGTCGGCCGCGTCGATCATCCACACCTGCTCGTAGCCGTTGCCGCAGCTCGTCACCCAGAGCTGCCCGGTCGCAGGCTGAAACGCCAGCCCGTACGGGTTTCGGAAGCCGCGCGCGAAGATGTAGTCGTTGTTCGGGCCCGCGCCGTCGTTGAACGGGTTGTCGTTGGGGACGCCGCCGTCGAGCTGGGCCCGGCCGATCTTCGACGCGAGGCTGGAGAGGTCGGCGTTCACGCCCGTCAGGTTCCCCAGGTCGCCGATGCCCCAGTACAGGTGGTTGTCGGGGCCGATCGCGAAGCCGCCTCCCACGTGGTTGGCGCCGACGGTGGGCAGGTTCCGGAGGATGATGGTCTTGTCCTGGCCGACGTCGTTGACGTCGGTGTAGCGAATGACCTGCTGCTCGCTGAGCGTCACGCCTCCGAACAGGTAGACGTAGCGGTTGGTCGCGTAGTCCTGGTCGAACGCGATGCCGAGCAGGCCGCCCTCGAAGTTCGGCTCGATGGGGTTGACCGTGGCGAAGGGCGTCGGCAGCAGCGCGCCGTTCTTGATGATGCGGACCTGCCCGCCCTTGCGGACGACGAAGAGCCGGTTCGAGCCGTCGGGCGCGAAGAGAATGCGCGTCGGCTCGGCCAGCTGCGCGCTCTGCACGTAGACCGTCTCGGTGAACCCCGGCTCCTGCGGCGTGCCTGCCAGCGCGCCTCGGGGGATGCCTGCAGCGGTCACCGCCAGAACCACCGCCCAGCGCCACGTCAGCGTTCGAATCACCGGTCCGGCTCCTTTGTCCTTCAACCTGAACACACCCCCTCGTGGGAGTCGCCCCAGCAGCCGAAGTCGCATGGACACGGGTGCCCGCCCTCGACGTGCACCGAACAGAGGCGCCGGCGACGGCCGCGTCGTAACGTCCGCGCCCTCATGAGCACATGGGTCCTCTACGGCGCCACCGGCTACACCGGGCCGCTCATCGCCGAGCGCGCCGTCGAGCGCGGGCACAAGCCGCTGCTCATGGGTCGCTCGGCCGAGAAGCTCGCAGCGCTCGCCGAGCGCCTCGGCCTCGAGTGGAGAGCCGTGCCGCTCGAAGACGCCGTGGGCCTGCGCGAGGCGATTCGCGGGCGCGGCGCCGTGCTGCACGCCGCCGGCCCGTTCATTCGCACCTCCGCGCCGATGGTGCAGGCGTGCCTCGACGAGCAGGTGCACTACCTCGACATCACCGGCGAGCCCGAGGTGTTCAAGGCCGTCTACGCGCGACACGCGGAGGCGGGCGCTCGCGGCATCGTGCTCATGCCGGGAGTCGGCTTCGACGTCATCCCCTCGAACTGCCTCGTCGCGCACGTCGCGAGCAAGGTCCCCAACGCGCACACGCTCGAGTTCGCGCTCGCGGGGCTCGGCCAGCCCTCTGCCGGCACCGTGAAGTCCGCCGTCCCCATCATCCTCGGAGGCGGCCGCGTCTTTCGCGATGGTCGCGAGGTCTCGACGCCGCTGGGCAAGGGAGCCAGGCGCGTGCGCTTCAGCGGCCGCGAGGCCTGGGTCGCGCCGGCGCCCATCTCGGATCTCGATGCGGCGTTCCACGCGACGCAGATCCCGAACGTGACGAGCTACTACGCGGTGCCGAGCCGCTTCGCGAAGCTGGGCCGCATCGGCTGGCCGCTGGGCGTCGTCACGCTCCCGCTCGTGCGCCTCGCGCTCGGCGGAGGCCGGCTCGATCGCTACATCGAGCGCAAGGTCCCCGGCGGCACCGCCGAGTCGCGCGCGGCCGGCCACTCGCACCTGTGGGCGAAGGCGCAGGGGCCGAACGGCGTCGTCGCCGAGGCCTGGCTCGACACACCCGAGGGCTACGAGTTCACCTCGCACTCGGCGGTGCGCGCCGTCGAGCGCGTGCTCGAGAAGAAGCCGGCCGGAGCGCTCGCGCCGGCGACCGTCTTCGGCCCCGACTTCGTGCTGGAGCTGCCCGGCTGCTCGCGGCGAGACTCGCTCGCGTGAACCGCCTGCTGCTCGCGTCTGCCGCGCTCGCGCTGACCCGCTGCAGCTGCGGCCCCGGCGATGACGTGAGCGACCTGCTCACCATCTCGCAGGGCGTCTACGGAACGCTCTCGACCGGCTGCGACACGGTGCCCTGCCTCGGCGGCGGCTCGACGGGCACTCCGGTCTCGTTGTCCGTCGGCCCCGACGGTGGCACGGTCGCCTCGACGTCGACGCAGGCGCGCGGCTTCTACGAGCTCGCCGCGGACGCGGGCAGCTATCGGCTCTGCGCGTACGGCGGCGGGGTGTGCACGAGCATCACGATCCCGGTCGGGCTCATCCGCGCGGATCACACCTCCGGCCCCGGCGGCGGCGTCTGGCGGTTTCGCGACGGCGGGTGACGCCCACCTTTGGGCACAGAGTGACGGCGGGCGGCGCGAGACGCTACGCTCTTGTTGCATGTCGCGCAGTGCGTACGTCCGGTCTCTCGGTGTTGATCAAGTCGAGCTGCTTCGTCCCGCGCGTCCGTCACGTCTGGTTCTGCCGGTGCTCATCACCGCCGCGTTCGGCGCGGGCTTCTGGTTCACGACGGGCAACATCGCCGTCACCGTCCTCTTCCTCGCCGGCGTCGTGGTGCCGCTCGTCACCGTGAAGGCGCTGCGCGCCGCGGTCGCGAAGCGGCACGTGCTCGTCCGCTCGCCGGGCCGGCTGCTGCTCGACGGAGAGCCGCTCGAGGCCGCGCGCGTCGAGCTGCGCGTCATCAAGCACTGGCTCTTGCGCCGCCCGCACCGCTACGCGCTCTCGCTCTGGGCCCTGGTCGGCCGCGGCGAGCAGATCGACGTCGAGCTGGGCCAGTACCCGAGCATGCTCGAGGCCTCGCAGCTCTCCGGCCAGATGGAAGAGTTCCTCGAGCGCGCGAGGCAGCGCGCGCCCGGAAGAGCGCCGACCGGCGACTGAAAGATGGGGACAGGCTGCTTTTTCGCGAGCCGATGAAGTCGGTGCTTTCTCCGCCGAGCTTCGCGAAAAGATGCCTGTCCCCTTTTTCAGGCTTGGCCTAAGTCCTGAGGCCTCCGATGGCGCGCGAAGACTCCGTCGCATCCTGCATCGACCGGCTGGAGCTCCCGTTCAACGCGCTGGGCATCGACCCGTTCGGCGTCTCGAAGTTCCACCTGCGCATCTTCTTCGGCGCGCTGGCGTTCCTCTACCGCACGTACTTCCGCGTGAAGGTGCACGGCATCGAGAACGTGCCGAAGCGCGGGCGGGGCATGCTGGTCGGCAACCACTCCGGCGGAGTCGCGATCGACGGCGCGATGGTCCTCGCCTCGCTGATGCTGGAGATGGACCCGCCGCGCCTCGGCCACGCGATGGCGGACAAGTTCATCAACCGCCTGCCGGTCGCCTCGACCTGGAGCAACCGCACCGGCCAGTTCACCGGCCTGCCCGAGCACGCCGAGCGGCTGCTCGCCGACGACCGGCTGCTCATCGTCTTCCCCGAAGGGCACCTCGGCACCGCGAAGCTCTACAACGAGCGCTACTCGCTGGTGGACTTCGGCACCGGCTTCGTCCGCCTCGCGATGAAGATGAAGACCCCGATCATCCCCTTCGGCTTCCTCGGCGGCGGCTCGGCGATTCCTTCCATCTACAACTCCGAGCTGCTCGGGAAGCTCTCCGGCGTTCCGTACGTGCCGCTGACTCCGTACGGGGCTCCGGTGCCGCTGCCGGTGCAGCTCGAGGTGCACTACGGCGAGCCGATGGTGTTCGAGGGCACCGGCAACGAAGAAGACTCGGTCATCCAGGGCTACGTCGATCGCGTGAAGTCGCGCATCGCGCACCTCATCGAGACGGGCCGCCAGCAGCGGGGCCCGACGTGAAGGTCCTGCTCGTCGGAGTCGCCGGCGGCACCGCGCGCCAGTGCGCGCTCACGCTGCGCGAGCGCGGTCACGAGGTCGTCGGGCTCGACCGGCGGCCGTGGCGCGACGCCCCGAAGGGCATTCGGAACTTCGAGGTCGACCTCCGCAAGCGCGCCGCGGAAGACGTGTTCCGCAAAGAGCGCCCCGACGTCGTCGTGCACATGGCGACGGTCACGTCGCTGACGAACGTGCGCGCCGAAGAGCGCGAGCGCGTGAACCTCGGCGGCACGCGCGCGGTGTTCGAGCACTCGCTGCAGTACGGCGTGAAGCACGTCGTCTTCGTCGGCCGGCACACGTATTACGGCGCCGCGGCGGACTCGGCGCTGTACCACTCGGAGGACGAGCCCCCGATGGCGCTCGGCACGTTCCCCGAGCTCGGAGACCTCGTCGCCGCCGACCTCTACGCCGCGAACGCGCTGTGGCGCAGCCCGCAGCTCGAGGTCAGCGTGCTGCGCTTCTGCTACACGCTCGGGCCCTCGCGAACCGGCACGCTGTCGACGTTCCTGAGCGGCAAGCGCGTGCCGATGGTGCTCGGCTACGACCCGCTGTTCCAGTTCATGTACGAGCAGGACTTCGCCGTGGCCGTCTCGCTCGCCGTCGAGAAGAAGCCGCGCGGCGTCTTCAACGTCGCCGGCCCGAACCCGGTGCCGCTGTCGACCATCGCGCGCGCGACGGGTCGCTCGCCGGTGCCCATTCCCGAGCCGGTGCTCGTGCGCATGTTGGGCCACTTCGGTTTTCCGCGCCTGCCGAAGGGCGCGCTCGAGCACATCAAGTATCCGGTCGTCGTCGATTCGTCGGCGTACGTGAAGGCGACCGGCTTCAAGTGGGAAGTCGATGAAGTCGAGACGCTCGAGCGTTACAGGGCGCTCGGCATCTGAAGGAGGCACGCATGGCGGAGCAGTTCGCGGTCTACGTTGAAGTGCGCGGCGAGCGCGTGAAGGTTGGGACGGCGACGAAGGATGACGACGGCTTCGTGCTGCGGCTCGGAGAGATGACGATGGCGGCGGCTCCGATGTCGTCGTCGGGCGGCGCGCGCGCGTCGTCGGGCGGAGGAGGAGGCGGCGGCGGCGACATGAGCGGCGGCGTCTTCCCGAACTACGGTCGCAGCAAAGGCATGCCGATCAAGGGCGCGTCGATGCAGGACCTCGAGTTCTACAAGAACGGCGCGAAGCGGACGCTCTCTGACCCGGGCAAGGCGCGCTTCCACGACAAGGAGCGGCAGCTGCTCGCGCAGATCGACGCCGAGATCGCGCGTCAGGGCGGCGGCGGCGGCGGCGACGACGAGCCACCTCCGCCGGGTGACGAGGATGCGCCCTTCTGAGCACGGGCTCTCTCGGGAAGCGCAGCCTCCGCTGCTTCCCGGCTGGGCGCTGAGGCTGGGCGTTCGCGCGCGCGCGTTTCTTCACCGGGCAGTCGACAAGCTCGTGCCGGCCGACGTGCTCGTGTTCGAGCGCGTCACCTCGCTCGCGGTGACGCACGCGCTGGGCGCCGTGGCGCGGCTGCGCATCGCCGATGCGCTCGATGACGGGCCGGCGACCGCGGAAGAGCTGGGCGCGAAGCTCTCGCTCGACGCCGACGCGCTGCACCGCACGCTGCGCCTGCTCGCCAGCGTCGGCATCTTCGAGCTGCGCAGCGACGGCCGCTTCGAGCACAACCGGCGCTCGCGCGTGCTGCGGACGTCGCACCGAAGCCGCGTGCGCGACGCGGCCGAGTACTTCAGCGGCGACGCGAACGCCTCGGCGTACGTCAGGTACGACGACTGGTTGAAGACGGGGCGCTCGCCGTACGAAGCCGTGCACGGGATGAACGTGTTCGAGCGCTTCGCGCGCTTCCCGTCCGAAGGCGCGGTGTTCGATCAGCTGATGATGGGCATCACGCTGATCCACGCGCGCATGGTGGCCCGGCTGTATCCGTTCGCCGAGGTGCAGCGCATCTGCGACGTCGGCGGCGGCCGCGGCACGCTCTTGTCCGAGCTGCTCCTGCACCACGGGCACCTGCGCGGCGTGTTGTTCGACGCGCAGGCGGTCGTCGACTCGGCGGTCTCGCTGCTCGATCACCGCGGAGTCGGTCACCGCGTCGAGCGCGTGGCCGGCTCCTTCTTCGAGAACGTGCCCGAGGGCTGCGACGCGTACCTGCTCAAGAACGTGCTGCACGACTGGGATGACGCGACGTGCGTGAAGATCCTCGCGCGCGTCCGCGCGGTGATGAAGCCGTCGGCGCGCGTGCTCGTCGTCGAGACGCTCGTGCCGCGCAACTCGACCGACCCGTACGGGACGGCTGCCGACGTGCACATGGGGGTCGTCTGCACCGGGCGCGAGCGCAGCCAGGAAGACTACGCGCGGCTGTTCGAGGCCTGCGGGCTGCGGCCCGGGCGCGTGTTCGACGGGTCCGCGATCGCGGTCATCGAGGCGCGGACGTGAGTGCGTGCTACACTGTGTAGCAATGAAGCACCGCACCAAGCGCCGGGGAAAGACCGTCACGTTCTCGGTGTCCGTCGACATGACGACGCGTGAACGTCTGCGCGGCATCGCGGAAGCCAACCACGGCGGCAATGTCTCGGAGCTGATCGCGCGCCTCGTCGATGACGCTGCTCGCCAGCAGGCGCTTCGAGAGTTTCTTGCGCTGCAGGGCCACCGCAGGATGACCGCTGCCCGCAAGCGGGCGCTTCTTGCCGACATCGAGGCCGAGCTCGCGCGGCAGGAGCAGGGTGCACGCCGCAAGCGCGGACGCTCGGCCGCGTGACGCCGCGCTATCTGTTCGACACTGGCGCGCTCATCGCAGCCGAGCGGCGCAAGCAGCGGGCGTTGGAGTACCTCGAGCTCGGCGCCGACGGCGCCATCGCAGTCGTGACGCCGGTGATCTGCATCGTCGAGTGGTGGCGCGGGCGCACTGACGCGCGCGAGAAGCTGCTCGCAGGCATCGTGGTCGAGGCGCTGGATGTCGGGGCCGCGCGGGCTGCGGGAGAGGCGCTGGCGACGCTTCGAGCGAGGATCAACTCCCCCGTGTCGATCGACGCGGCGGTCGCGGCGCATGCGGCCACGACGGGCGCAGTCATCGTCACCTCCGACGTCGACGACTTCGAGCAGCTGAGGCCCTTCTTCCGTGGCCTGAAGGTGCTCGCGGTCTGAGGCATATCGCGCCTTTGGGCACGGGGTTGCCGGACGCCCGGGCGATCGGCGTACGCTCCGCGCTCGTGCGCAGGATGACCAATCGCCACGTCGTGGACGCCGCCTATGAGCTGGGCGGGCGCGGTGGCGTGCGCGCGGTGTTTGCGCTCGGCGCGCGGAACGAGGTCGTGCACGCGCGCGGCGACTTCGCGACCGAGGTCGTCTACCCGCCGTCGGCCGACGCGATGCGTGACGGCTGGACGTCGGTGCGCTCGTCTGCCGACCTGCTCGTCTTCGTCCCGCTCGAGCCCGACGTCACCCTGTGCGGCGTGTTCGATCTCTCGGTGAGCGAGGTGGCCGCCGTGAATCTGCTCGAGCAGCTCGTCGAGTCCGCGGCGACGGTGCAATGAGCCTCGCGCGCGCGGCCGCGCTGCTGTCGCTCGCCGCGTGCTCCGCAACTCCCGTCAATCCGCAGGATGCCGGCAGCGATGGCGGGCCCCGGCCGTGGAACGCGAACGAGGTATCGATTCTCTTCCCGCCGCCGTTCGAGCTCTCGATGCGGGGCACCCGCTCGGACGGTGGCGCCGCCGAGCTGATGCCGGCCGACGTGTTCGCGAGGCTCGGCAATCGCGACGCCGGGCTGCCTCGCCTCATCGAGGGGTTCGCCGATCGCGACCTCTACCCCGACCTGCGCGTCGTCTCGGCGCGGGTGGATCCGTGCTTCGACGGTCCCGACGACGCCGGCGTGTGCGAGCGCCAGGTGCGCCTGGCCGCCCAGGTCGTCGAGCCCGGCGGGGGCATCTCCGACGCCGCGATTCACCTCTTCTATCGGCTGAGCGAGCCGGAGCTCATCGAGGTCCTCGCCCGCCTGCGCGCCCTCTCGCGCGCGAGTCCCGTGAGCGGTGCGCTGGGCGTGCACCCTGCTCCCGCGGGCATCGCCGCGGTCATCCGCGACGCCTGCAGCACCGCGAACCTCACCCGCTTCACGTTCATGGCGGTCGGCCGATCGAAGAACTGGTTCTTCCACATCCTCGACCGGCGGCCGGACGGAAGCTTCGCGGACTCGGAGATCGTCGGCACAGGCAGCTCGGATGCGTTCACCGATCAGGGCCAGCCCGGCTTCCGCATGGGCATCATGCCGCCCGTGCCGTGGTTCCCTGCGGCGCTTCTCACCACCGGCGAGACGCGGGCGCTGTCGCAGCCGGCGTTCGAGACCGCGTACGACGCGCTGGCGCGGCTCGCGAACCCGAAGCTCACGCGGACTGCGGACGTCAGCTGCGCCGCGTGCCACGCCGGGCCGTCGACGCAGGTGGAGAGCCTGCGCGATCGGGATGCGGGCACGGCTCCGATGGCGCCTTCTGCGTACGCGTCGCCTTCGCTCCAGCCGTCGACGCCGCCGTTCCGCCTCGGCAACATGCACGCGTTCTCGTACTTCTTCGATCAGCCGACCGTCAGCGAGCGGACGCTCAACGAGACCGAGGAAGTGGTGCGGTACCTGTCGAGCGAGGAGTTCTTGAAGACGCTCTCGCCGGCGGACCGCGCGCGGCTGGAGTAGTTCGCAGCCCCGTTCGCCCTGACCGGAGCAGCCCGAAGGGCTGCGGTGTCGAAGGGGGCGCGAAGCAGACGCGGGGCCCGTTTCGACTGCGGCGCCTCCGACTCAGCGTGAACGGCGGCGGGCAACTCCGATCTGACCCCTCAGCGCGAACGAGAGGCGCGACGAGTTGGGCGGCCATTCTCGACGCGCATTTTGAGCGAGCGGCCGCCTGCCGCTCCGAGGAGGCTGCGGGGGTCTCAGACTTGTGAGGAGTCGGTGACGCAGTTTGGGTTTTTTCCGAACTGCGTAACGAAGAGCTCGCAACTCGCAGACCCCCTCGGGGGCTTGCTGCCCAGCCGAACGGCGCGTGGCCGCTTTGAGGGCGGCGCCGTCGGCGCTCGGTCAACGTGGGGCGAATCAGTCCAACAGGAACGTGTACGCGTACGTGATGGTCGTGGACACGGCCTCGCCGGCCTTCATCGCCGGCTTGAACTTGAACCGCTTGATCGCGTCGCGAGCGGCCTCTTCGAGCCCGTAGCCAGGGCCGGAGAGCACCTTCACCTCGGTCACGCGACCCTCGAAGTCGACGGTGATCTTGAGCCGCACGGTGCCCTCGATGCCGGCGCGGCGCGCCTCCTCGGGGTACGGAATCTTCACCTCACCCTCGACGGAGGGATCGGTATCGGCCCCGCCAGGCGGCACGTACTTCGGCGCGCGGTACGGCTTCACCTCTTCCGGGTTCGGAGCCTTGGGCGCGATGCCACCCATCGCCGTGTTGCCGACGGGGGCGGAGAACGTGCCCGCGGTCGAGGTGCCGGACATCTGAATGCCCACGAAGATCGGCGGCGGCTTCGCCTCTTCCTTCGGCGCTTCTTCGGTCGGGGGCGGCGGCTCGGGCGGCTGAATCGGCTTCGGCTCGGCGACCTTGATCTTCGGCTGAATCGGCTTGGGCGGCGGAGGCTTCGGCTTCTCCGGCTCGGGCTCGGGCTCGGGCGGAGGCGGCGGCTTCGGCGGCTCGACCTCGAACATCACCAGCTCGATCGGCTTCTCGGTGACCGTTTTCTCACCGGGCTTCAGAGACAGCACGTACGCGGCGTGCCCCACGAACGAGAGCACGAGGGCGCCGATCAGAAACGGCGTCGGGTCGTAGCGTGGCGGAAGTCTCTGCACTGCGGCCGGCATTGATATCCCGTGAGGCCTACGGCGTTCCACCCGAAGGAGGCGCCGGCGCCGCTTCCTTCTGAATGTTCAACGCGAACTTCGCGATGTTCTCGCCCTTCACGACGTCGATGAGGTGCATGACCTTGCCGTAGTTGAGCGACTGATCCGCGGTGATGATGGCGCGGGTCTCGTTCTCCTTCGTCTCCTTGGCCTTCACCTCGCGGATCTTCGTCTTCAACCCCGCTTCGTCGACCTCGGTTCCGTCGAAGTAGATCTTCGCGTCCTTGTCCATCACCACGTTGACGAGACCCTGCACCGTCTCGCCGGCGTTGGCGGCCTTCGGCAGATCGACCTCGACGGTCTCGCGCACGATGAACGACGCGGTGACCATGAAGATGATCAGCAGCACGAGCGTGATGTCGACGAGCGGAGTGACGTTGATGGCGACGATCTCGTCCGAGTCGTCTCCCTGCTGCGCGGCGGCCATGACTTACGCCGCCGCCTTTCCACTACCGCTGCTCGCGCGGAGGTGGCCGACGACCGCGTGACCCAGCGACGTCGTGCGCGCCTGAATCGTCTTCAGCGCGCGCGTGAGCATGTTGTACCCGACGACCGCGGGGATCGCGACGGCGAGACCGACGGCGGTGGCGACGAGCGCCTCGGAGATGCCGGACATGACCGTCTGCTGAATCGCCGAGCCCTTCGCGCCGGTCGAGCCGAGGTCGTGGAAGGCCTTGATGATGCCGAGCACGGTGCCGAACAGCCCGATGAACGGAGCGTTCGAGCCGAGCGTGCCGAGGAAGGAGAGGAACCGCTCGTACTGCGGCTTCTCGCGCGCGACGGCGGCGGCGATGATCTCCTCGACGGCGTCGGGGCCCTTCGAGGCGCTCTCGATGGCCTCGCGGACGACGGCGGCCTCCATGCCCTTCTGGCCGGAGACCGCGGCCTTCACCGCATCGAGCTCACCGCGCGCGAGCCGCACGCCGAGGTTCTCGGAGTCGGCCAGCCGGTGCGAGCTGTAGAACAGCGCGCGCTCGAGCATCACGGCGATGGAGAGGATGGAGAGAATCGCGAGCAACCACAGCACCCACTCGGCGCTGCCGAGGGTGACGCCGAGCAGCTTCTGGGTCAGCCAGCCTTGCTGCTCGTTGGTGAGCTGCGCGAAGACGACGGGAATCGGGTTCATGGGCGTTCAAGTCCTTCGTTCGAAGAACGGCTCAAGTCAACGACAACGTATGAAGCGCAAAGAGATTTCAAGCCGCCTTCTCCATGCGCCGGTGAAGGCTCTCGAGGATGCGGATCAGCTCGTGCCGGTCGGCCGGGTCGAGCATCGAGAGCAACAGCTGCATCGCGTGTGTGGTCGCCTCGTCGAGCTTCTCGGCGACGCGCTCGCCGGCCCTGGTCAGGCGGCAGCGGATGACGCGGCGGTCTTCCTCACCGCGGTCGCGCTGCACGAGGCGGCGGCGAACCAGCCGGTCGACGATGCCGGTGATGGTCTTCTCCGAGCCGACGCGGCGGGCGATCTCGCCCATGGTGAGCGCTCCATCGATACGGAGCCACATGAGCACGTGGATCTGTGGCGCGGTGAGGTCGAGCTCTTCACACGCAGCAGCCATGGGGTCACGCAGCGGGCGGCGCCTGCCGAAGGCAGCGAGCACCTCTTTGAGGCGCGCGACCTCGCTGGTCGGTGCGAACCGGCTGGAAGTGGTCTGCATTGCGGAATATCTCCCTTAAGGGACGATGTTGAAGCGCGCAACCGGCCATAGGGGTGGGTGATTCCCGACCGCTTTCGCCGCACCCGCACGTCTTCCCAGCACCCGCACGCTCGTGTACGAGACCGCCCCCCGATGAAGAAGGTCACCGCCTTGGCGCAGTCGCCGGTCGGCCGCGCGCTCGCGGTCGCCATCGGCATCGGCGTCGTCGCGTTCATGGTCTACAAGTCGGGGCCCGCGGCGGTCTGGGCCGCGATCACGCGCGTCCCCTCGGTCTTCCTCATCGTCTTCCTGCTCGAGCTCGGCGTCGCCGGCACCGAGTCGTGGGCCGCGGTGCTCGTCTACGGGCCCGAGCGCCGCAAGGTGCCGCTGCGCGAGGTCGTGCGCACGTCGCTGCTCTGCTACTCGCTCATCGGCGTGCTGCCGTTCGGCCGCGCCGCGGGAGAAGCCGCGCGCGCCGCGATGCTCTCGCGCTACGTCGGAGTCCCGCTCGCCGCCGCTTCCGCCGCGCGCATGCAGGCGCTGTCGCTGCTCGGCAACGCGGTCATCTCTGTGCCGTGCTTCATCGGGGTCCTCGCGTTCCTGGGCCCGAAGTCGTGGCTGCTCGCCGGCATCGGCGGGCACTTCATCATGGCCAGCGTGCTCGGCTCGGGCCTGTTGCTCGGCGCGCGCAAGACGAAGCTGGGCACGCGCATCGGCAAGTTCTTCCGCAAGGAAGAGCAGTGGGGCAGCGAGGTCGACGTGCGCCTCGCGTCGAACGAGAACCTCATCTCTCCGCTGGTGTGGATCACCATGAGCCGGCTGCTGCGCACGGCGCAGCGCAGCGCCCTGCTCGCGGCCGTCGGCGCCTCGTTCGGGCTCTTGCCGAGCCTGATGTCGGAGTCGGTCAACCTGGTGGCGTCGGCGCTCGGCGATGCCATTCCGCTCCAGGTAGGAGTGACGGAGGCCGGCTACGCGTTCGCTTCGCAGACGCTCGGAATCTCATCGAGTGACGGCGTTGCGATGGCTTTGATTGTTCACGTGGCTCAGATCGTCTGTGTGGGCATCGGGTTCCTTTCCCCCCTGCTTGCTCCTCCGGTAGTGTCCGAGGCCTCACAGTGAACTTCGTCTCGAAAACCCTGGCTGCGATCACCACGGTCGCCGCCGGAAGCGCACATGCGAGCGACCCGGACTTCGGGCCGTTCGACATCCCCACCGTGTTCTTCTTCTCGAAGTCCGACGACCGGAATCGCGTCGACTACGGGCTCCGGCTGGATGCGACCTGCCAGCCCGTCGGTGAGGAGCCGCTGTTTCCGTACTGGCGCGAGTTCGAGCCGCCGGTCGACCCGCCCGGCAGCCGCACGCACTCGCTCAAGTTCTTCGAGTACGCCGCGTACGGAGTCTCCGAGCAGCGCATCAAGAAGCTCGAGGCGAAGACCGAGATCACCGTGAAGCTGAAGGCGTACCCGCGGGAGATCGTCATCACCGTCGAGAAAGGACCCGACGGAAAATGTGCGGTGACTCCGCGCTCGGTCATCGCGGGGTCACCGAACGTCGAGCTGGTGTCGGCGTTCATCAAGCTCAAGAGCGGCTGGTCGGTCGAGTACGTCGAGGTGAAGGGCCGCCGCGACGGAAAAGGCGTCGCGGAGCGGCTCCTCCCCTAGGCGCCCTGTCACCACCCGGTGAAGCGCTGCGCCGTTCAGGTGCGCCCTTTACCTTCAGGGTGTGGCGGGGTCGGTGGAACGGTATCGGACCGTTCGGAGACAAACGGAAGCGCTCGCGGCACCGCTGAGTGCCGAGGACCAGCAGGTCCAGTCGATGCCGGACGCGAGCCCGACGAAGTGGCACCTCGCGCACACGACCTGGTTCTTCGAGACGTTCGTGCTCGGGCGCCGCTCCGAGCACGCGCACCTGTTCAACTCGTACTACGAGGCGCTCGGGCCGCGCGTCGCGCGCGCGTCACGGGGGCTGATCAGCCGGCCGTCGCTCGCCGAGGTCCGCGCGTACCGGGCGCGCATCGACGACGAGGTGCTGCGCCGCGGCGGCGGAGACCCGGCGCTGCTCGAGCTCGGCCTCCACCACGAGCAGCAGCACCAGGAGCTGCTCCTCACCGACATCCAGCACGCGCTCGCGCAGAACCCGCTGAGGCCCGTCTACCGCGAGGGGAATGAGCTCGTGCCCGCGGCGACGGCGGCTCCGCTGCGCTGGCAGCGCCACGACGGAGGCCTGGTGCACCTCGGGCACGACGGCACCGCGTTCTCCTTCGACAACGAGCGCCCGCGGCACCGCGTCTTCGTCGAGCCGTTCGAGCTCGCGAACCGCCTCGTCACCAACGCCGAGTGGGTCGAGTTCATGAAGGACGGCGGCTACACGCGGCCGGAGCTCTGGCTCTCGGACGGCTGGGCGACCGTGCAGGCCGAGCGCTGGAGCGCGCCGCTGTACTGGGAGCAGCGCGACGGCGCGTGGTGGCACTTCACGCTGCACGGCCTGCGGCCGGTGGAGCCTGCCGCGCCGGTCGCGCACGTGAGCCACTACGAGGCCGACGCGTTCGCGCGCTGGGCCGGCGCGCGGCTGCCGACGGAGGCGGAGTGGGAGCTCGCTCCGCTGTTCGGCGCCTGCTGGCAGTGGACTTCGAGCGCGTACCTTCCGTACCCGGGCTTCGCTCCGCAAGCCGGAGCCGTCGGCGAGTACAACGGCAAGTTCATGTCGGGGCAGCTCGTGCTGCGCGGCGGCAGCTGCTTCACGCCGCCGGGCCACGTGCGACCGAGCTACCGCAACTTCTTCCCGCCGGCCGCGCGCTGGCAGGTCACGGGCCTGAGGCTCGCGAGGAACACGACACCATGATGCTGAGCACCTTCGAAACGATTCCCGCCTGGGCGGAGGACGTCCGCCGCGGCCTGCTCTCCCGCCCGCGCCGGCTGCCGGCGCACCTGCTCTACGACGCCCGCGGCTCGGACCTGTTCGAGGCCATCACGCGGCTGCCGGAGTACTACCTGACGCGCACCGAGCTGCAGATTTTGAAGGACAACGCCGAGGAGCTCGCCGCGCAGGCCGGCCCTCCGGCGAGCGTCATCGAGCTCGGCGCCGGCTCGGGGCGGAAGACGAAGGTCGTGCTCGAGGCGGTGCGCGAGCTGCGCGGCTCGGTGACGTACCACCCGATCGACGTGTCGCGCGCGGCGCTCGACTCGGCCGCGCGCCGGCTCACGCGCCGCGGCGTCGGCGTCTACCCGCTCGTCGGCCGCTACGAAGACGCGCTGCCGCTCATTCACCGGCTGCCCGGCCCGCGCATGGTGATGTTCATCGGCTCGAGCGTGGGGAACCTGGGGCCCGTCGGCGCGCTCAAGCTGCTCAAGCAGGTGCGCGCGGCGCTGCAGCCGGGAGACTCGCTGCTGGTCGGCGCCGACGTCCGCAAAGAGCCGGAGCTGATGGTGCCCGCGTACGACGACGTGGCCGGCGTGACGTCGGTGTTCGAGCTCAACGCGCTCGAGCGGCTCAACCGCGAGCTGCACGCCGACTTCCACCTCGACGGCTTCAAGTACCGCGCGGAGTGGGACGCCGAGCGTTCGTGCATTCGCATGGGGCTCGTCTCGCTGCGCGAGCAGCTCGTCCGGATTCCGCCGCTGGACCTGGCCGTCCGTTTCACGCGCGGCGAGCTCCTGCAGACCGAGCGCAGCTACAAGTGGTCCGTCGACGAGCAGCAGGCGCTCCTCGAGCGCGCCGGCTTCGAGTCCAGCGCGGTCTTCCGTGACCCGCGCCGGTGGTTCGCCGTCCACCTCGCCCGCGTTCGGTAAGGCGCCCTAATCGAGGTTGCGCAACCCCCCGCGCTCAGGTGCGAAATTCCTTTCGCATGGGGCCGTGGGTTCTTTCGTGCCCACCTTCAAATCGGTCAAAAGGTCGGCTAAGCGAGGCCGGCCTTTGTCACCGAGGGGCAACACTGAATGCTGACGTCACGAGCCAACGGCAACCACCGCATCTGGGAGGTCCGCACGCACCGCGCGGTCAATTACGACGTGCGCGAGACCTCCGATGTGCTGGACCCGACGAACCCCACGCTGCTCGTCGGAGGCCGCGGTTCGCTGCGCCGCTTCGTCGTCGTCGATGAGGTCGTCTACGAGACCCGCAAAGAGAAGCTGAAGGCGTACTTCGAGCACCACGGCGTCGAAGCGCGGATCATGCCGATCACCGCGACCGAGCCGAACAAGTCCTTCGAGCTGTTCTTCCAGATCGCCCGCGAGCTCGACGCCTTCAAGCTCAACCGACGCAACGAGCCGATCATCGCCATCGGCGGCGGAGTGCTCAGCGACGTCGTGTCGTTCGTCGCGTCCACGTACCGGCGCGGCGCGCCGTGCGTGCGCGTGCCCACCACGCTGATGGGCCTGATCGACGCGGCCATCGGCATCAAGACCGCCGTCAACTTCGACAAGGCGAAGAACCGCATCGGCACCTTCGAGCCGCCGTTCGCCGCCGTGCTCGACCGCTCGTGGCTCGACACGCTGCCGATGCGCCACATCCTGAACGGCGTGGGCGAGATCATGAAGCTCGCGCTGATCTGCGACCCGCCGCAGTTCGAGCTGCTCGCCAAAGAAGGCAAAGAGGCGTGCGAGGACAAGTTCGTCACCAAGGGCACGGAGATCTTCCGCCGCGCCATCGACGGCATGCTGCAGGAGCTCGAGCCGAACCTCTGGGAAGAGAACCTCGAGCGCGCGACGGACTTCGGCCACACGTTCTCGCCGATGCTGGAGATGAAGGACGTCGACAACCTGCTCCACGGCGAGGCGGTGGCGATCGACTGCGCGTTCAGCGTGGTGCTCGCGGCCGAGCGCAAGCTGATCAACGCCGCGACGCGCGACCGCTGCCTCGGCGTGATGACGGAGCTGGGGCTGCCGGTGTGGCACGCGATGGCGACTCCCGAGCTGTTCTGGGACTCGGTCGAAGAGCGCACCGCGCACCGCGACGGCTACCAGCGCGTGCCGATCATGACCGGCATCGGAACGCACAAGTTCATCAACGACATCACGCTCGATGAGCTGAAGAGCGCGTTCAAGGTGTGGGGCGAGCTGTGCGGAGGCCGCGTCAATGGCCACGCGCACGCGAAGGTCCACAAGCAGTCTCGCGCGGCCGCCGTGGCCGCGAGTCTCGAAGAGGGGTGAACCACATGAGCACGAAGCACGAGATGGATCCGCGGCTCGCGGAGACGATCGGGGAGCAGGATCACCGCAAGGTGGTCGCTCCGTACATCAAGCTGATCAGCGTCACCGAGGGTGTGAAGGGCGACAAGGTGTGGCTCTGGGACATCCGCATGACCCAGCCGAACAAGGTGCACATCCCGATGCCGGCGGTGCACTCGCTCGAGCACTGCATCGCGATCTTCATCAAGCGCCACCTCGACGGCGTCATCAACTTCGGCTGCATGGGCTGCCAGACCGGCTTCTACCTGCCGGTCATGAACGGCGGCGGCGACTACGACAAGATGTGCGACGCGATCGAGAAGACGCTCAAGGACATCCTCGTCGCGAAGGAAGTGCCGGTCGCCAACGAAGAGCAGTGCGGCTGGTGGAAGAACCACTCGCTCGAGGGCGCGCAGGAGATCGCGCGCAACGTGCTCGCCGCAGGTCGCTCGAAGTGGCAGCGGGTGTTCTCATGAGCAACATCAACGTCGCCCTCTTCGGGGCCGGTCGCATGGGCAAGGTCCACGGCGGCAACGCCGCGAAGCTGCCGGGCGTGAAGATCAAGTACGTCATCGACCCCGTCGCGAACGCCGCGCAGGCGCTGGCCAAGTCGATCGGCGCCGAGGTGACCTCGCCTGAGACCGCGCTCGCCGACAAAGACGTGCAGGCGGTCATCATCACGTCGCCGACGACCACACACTTCGACTTCATCACGCAGAGCGCGAAGGCCGGCAAAGCCATCTTCACCGAGAAGCCGGTCGACCTCAGCTATGAGCGCGTCGTCGCGGCGCTCGAGGTCGTGAACAAGGCGAAGGTGCCGTTCATGGTCGGCTTCCAGCGCCGGTTCGACCCGACGTTCCGCCACATGAAGAAGCAGGTCGAGGCGGGCACGATCGGCACCGTCGAGATGGTGCGCGTGACGAGCCGCGATCCGTCGCCGCCTCCGGCGACCTACGTCGCGACGTCGGGCGGGCTGTTCCGCGACATGATGATTCACGACTTCGACATCGCGCGCTGGTTCCTCGGCGAAGAGCCGAACGAGGTGTTCGCGACCGGCTCGTGCCTCGTCGACCCCGAGATCGGCAAGCTGAAGGACTGGGACTCGGCGGTGTGCGTGCTGAAGACGCCGAGCGGGAAGATCGCGCAGATCGAGAACAGCCGCCGCGCGGTGTACGGCTACGACCAGCGGCTCGAGGTGTTCGGCAGCAAGGGCCTCGTGCAGGCCGGCAACGTGCAGCCGACGATGGCGCAGGTGTGGACGGCCGAGGGCATTCGCCACGAGAAGCCGCAGCCGTTCTTCCCCGAGCGCTACCCCGAGGCGTACGCCCTCGAGGTCTCGCACTTCTTCGACGCGATCGCCGCGGGCCAGGAGCCCGAGGTCGGCGGAGAAGCCGGCCGCGGCAGTCTCGCGCTCGCCGATGCCGCGACGAAGTCGGCCCAGACCGGCCAGGTGGTGAAGCTGTGAACGCGCCCGCGCCGAAGCAGGTCCTCGTCACCGGTGGCAGCAAGGGCATCGGCAAGACGATCTGCGAGTGGTTCTTGAAGCGCGGCTGGACGGTGAAGACCTGCGCGCGCAACGGCGACGAGCTCGGCCGCACGGTCGGTGAGCTCAAGAAGCTGGGCAACATCGAGGGCCAGGTGCTCGACCTGGGCAATCGCGAGGCGGTGAAGCGGTACGCCGCGGCGTGGCCGTACGGAAGGCTCGACGCGCTGATCAACAACGCGGCGATCTGCCACGTGAAGCGCATCGACGAGCCCGCCGAAGATCGGTTCTGGGACGAGGTGCTCGACATCAACCTGAACGGCGTGCAGTTCCTCACGCGCGGGCTGCTCAAGCACATCCCCGACGGCGGGCGCATCGTGAACATCAGCTCGCAGCTCGGCCAGGAAGCGCGCGCCGGCTATGGCGCCTACTGCGCGTCGAAGTTCGCGCTCATCGGCCTCACCAAGGTCTGGGCGAAGGAGCTCGGCCCGCGCGGCATCACCGTCAACGCGGTGTGCCCGGGGTGGGTCAAGACCGACCAGGCCGTCGGCGACATGGAGCGCCTCGCGAAGGAGAAGGGCGTCCCCGTCGACAAGCTGTACAAGGAAATCTGCGAGCCGCTCGAGCTGCGCCGATTCACCGAGCCGGAAGAAGTCGCGAGCCTGGTGGGTTGGTTGTCTTCGCCCGAGGGCTCCGGCGTGACGGGCCGTGACTGGCTGATGAACACCGTCTGGAATCAGACCTGATAGGAGACCTCGAAAATGCTCGCACAGAATGGCGGCACCCCGATTCGCCGCGCAGAAGAGTGGCCCAAGTGGCCGGTTCACGGTCCCGAGACCACGAAGGCCCTTCAGTCGGTGCTCGACAGCCAGCGCTGGTCGATCGCCGGCGTGTACGTGGGGCAGCAGACGCGTGAGCGCGAGTTCTCCGAGAAGTGGGCGGCGTTCAACGGCGTGAAGCACGCGGTCTGCACGACGAACGGCTCGTCGGCGCTGCTCATCGGCCTCGAGTCGCTCGACGTCGGAGCCGGCGACGAGGTCATCGTCCCCGGCCTCACGTGGATCGCGCCGGCGACGGCCGCGCTCAACGTCAACGCGCGTCCGGTCATCGTCGACGTCGACCCGAACACGTTCTGCCTCGACGTGGCGAAGGTGAAGGCGGCCATCACGCCGCGCACCAAGGCCATCATCGCCGTGCACCTGTACGGCTCGATGGTGAACATGGACGAGCTGCTCGCGGTCGCAAACGCGAACAACATCCCCGTCATCGAGGACTGCGCGCAGAGTCATGGCTCCCTGTGGGGCAGTAAGCGCGCCGGTTCGCAGGGCGCCATCGGCTGCTTCAGCTTCCACCAGGGCAAGCCGTTCGCGTCCGGTGAGGGCGGCTCGGTCATCACGAACGACGCGCGGCTGTACCGTAGGCTTCAGCACCTCCGCGCGGACTCGCGCATGTGGGTCGAGAAGACTCCCAAGTTCGGTCACATGGAGCTCGCCGAGACGGCCGAGGTCCAGGGCTCGAACCACTGCCTGTCCGAGTTCCAGAGCGCCATCCTCATCGAGGCGATGAGCCGCATCGAGGATCAGCTCAAGACGCGCGCGGCGAACGCGGCGTACCTCGACGAGCAGCTGCTCAAGGTCGGCGGCATCGTCCCGCAGGCGCACCCGAAGCAGGTCAACCTGCAGTCGTACTACCACTACATGCTGCGCCTCGAGCTCGACCAGTTCGCGGGCAAGACCAACACGCAGGTCGGCGACGCGGTCGAGGCCGAGCTCGGCTTCTGGATTCACCCGCCGTACCCGGCGACGAAGAACCACAAGCTCTACGTGCCGCAGACGAAGCGCCGCTTCCGCATCAGCGACGAGCACTGGAACTTCATCAACCCGGATCGCTTCGAGCTGCCGGTGTCGCAGAAGGCGTATCGGGAGAACCTCGTGTTCCACCACTCCGTGCTGCTCGGCACGAAGAAGGACATGGACTCGATCGTCGAGGCCTTCGCGAAGGTGAAGAAGCACGCCGCTGAGCTGAAGTGATCACACAGATGACGCGTTTGGGAATCGCTGCTGCCGTGCTGTTGCCGATGGCGTCATGCGCCTGCGGCGGTGGCACGTGCGGCGCCGATTTCCAGTGCTTCTATCCTCTCGACGGCGGCTGCCTGATCACTCCGCCGCGGTGCTGCGCTGCCGGTGACGCGCCCAGCTGTCATCAGCGCGAGCAGATTGCACCCATCAAGGTCGACCTGAACTTCGACGGCGGCAGCTGCATGCAGGGTGCGGCGCTCGGCGGATGTGGGTGAGGAACGATCGCCGTGACTGAAACTCATTACCGGAATTGCGAATGACCATGCGTCCCGCCGAGAACGTGACTGTGCCCGCGGTGAACCGCGACCTCATCAAAGTGCCCGCCGGCAAGGTGACGGGCACCGCGATGTGGGCCGCGGCGAAGCTCCGCGTGCTGCAGTGGAACGCGCTCGCCGGGAACCGCGTGAAGCTGCGCGAGGTGCAGGAAGAGACGCTGCGCGAGCACCTCACGACCTCTGCGAACACCGAGTTCGGGCGCGCGCACCAGTTCTCGCGCATCCGCAACCACGAGGACTACAAGGAGCGCGTGCCGCTGCGCACGTACGCCGACTTCGAGCCGTACCTCGAGCGGATGCGCAAGGGCGAGACAGACGTCCTCTACCCGGGCCTCATCCCGTACTACGGGCAGAGCTCGGGCACGTCGAACACGGCGGCGCAGCACAAGTTCCTCCCCATCAGCCAGTCGCAGATCAAGTGGCAGCAGAAGGCCGGCGTCGACGTGATGGCGCGCTACCTCGACCTCTGGGGCGACAAAGAGCTGTCCGGCGGCTTCTTCCTCGCGCTGTTCCCGCCGAGCATCATCAAGCAGGTCGGCCCGGTCGGCGTCGCGTCGAACCCCGGCATCATGCAGCTGCACGTGCCTTACCCGGCGTCGATGCTGCAGCTGCCGAAGGTCCCCATCCGCGACATCACCGACTACGACCAGAAGCTCGCGGCGATGGCCGAGGCGTACCTCGACTACGACATCCGCACGCTCACCGGCACCACGTGCTGGTTCAGCATCTTCTTCGACAAGGTGCTGTCCGCCGCGAACCGGCGCGGCATGAACGTCACGCACATCAAGCAGGTGTGGCCGAACCTGCGCGTGCTGTTCGGCGGCGGCGTCCCCGCCGAGCCGTACCGCGCCATCATCGAAGACCGCGTCGGCCGGCCCGTCGCGCTGATGGACAACTACAACGCGACCGAGGGCGGCATCTTCGCCTGCACCGACAGCCGTCACGACGCGTCGATGCTGATGATCCCCGACCGCGGCGTCTTCTTCGAGTTCGTCCCCCGCGAGGAGCACGGCAAGTCGAACGCGCGCCGCTTCCCGCTGTGGGCCGTCGAGCCGGGCGTCGACTACTCCGTCATCGTGACCACGCAGTCGGGGCTCTTCGCCTACACCATGGGCGACTTCATCCGCTTCGAGAGCATCTTCCCGCACCGCATTCAGTTCACCGGTCGCGCGAGCGGCGTGCTCTCGGTCACGCAGGAGCTGATGACGACCTCGGAGATCGAGCACGCGGTCACCGAGGCGCAGCGCCGCGAGCCGTCGACCATCGTCGACTTCTCGGCGTCGAGCGAGGTCGGCGTCGACGGCACCGCGAAGGGCCGCTACCTGCTGTTCGTCGAGTTCGAGCCCGGGAAGGCGCCGAAGAACCTGCAGGCGTTCACCGAGGCGTTCGACCGCGAGCTGTGCGCGCAGAACCGCGTGTACCGCGAGCACCGCGCGAAGGACGTCGCCATCCTCGCGCCGGTCGTCTTCCCGCTGAAGCAGGGCGCCACGCAGCAGTTCGCTCAGGCGCTCGGGCTCTCGGGCTTCCAGACCAAGTTCCCCCACATCATCGGAGACGACCGCCAGAAGCTGCTGCGGTCGTTCGTCCAGTCGTAAGAGCAGCTGTCCCCACTGCAGTTGGAGTACCCGTACCGATGGATTTTCTGACCGAACAGCGCCCGGCCAGCGCTCGCTACCGCCCGCCCTCTCGTTACATCTCGAACCCTGACGCCATCATCATCGGCTCGGGGCTGGGCGGCCTGGCGCTCGCGTCGACGCTCGCTCAGAAGCGGGGGATGAAGGTGCTCGTGCTCGAGGGCGCTCAGACGCCGGGCGGCGCGACGCACGTGCACGAGCTCGGCGGCTACGAGTTCCCCGCGGGCCTGCACTCGGTCGGCGACATGGACACCGACATCAACCCGGGCGCGCTCAACGCGTGGTCGGCGAACTACGTCACCGGCAACCAGGTGGTGTGGGCGAAGATGCCGGAGGACCACGAGTACGCGTTCCTCGGCGACGAGGGCTTCCCCTGGTTCTCGACCGCGGAAGAGAACATCGAGCACTTCTCGACGCGGGACCTGGGCGGCAAGTGCGACTTCAAGGCGTACTTCGAGATGGAGAAGCGCGTTCAGGCGGCCGGCGTGGGCTGGGCGCTGACGAAGCTCTTGCCCAACTCGATGCCGATGTTCATGCGCGAGGCCTTCTACAAGGTCACCGGGCAGACGTGGCGCAAGTACATGGCGCGCGACACGCACTCGGTGCTGAAGAAGGACCTGGGCTTCACCGACAAGGCCGCGGGCCTGTTCGAGTACATGTACGGGAACTACGGACGGACGCCGGACCAGGCTCCGTTCACGATGCACGCGGCGGTGATGTACCACTACCGCCACGGCGCCTACTTCCCGGTGGGCGGCCCGGGCTCGATCGCGAACGCGATCATCCCCATCGTCGAGAGCGCGGGCGGCCAGGTCGCGACGCACTCACGCGTGCAGACGATCCTCGTCGAGAACGGCAACAAGGCCGTCGGCGTGCGGCTGCAGAACGGCGAGGAGATTCGTTCGAAGCTCGTGATCAGCGACGCGTCGGCGTGGACGACGTTCATGGACCTGATGCCGCGCGACGTGAGCGACAAGCACGGCTACACGAAGGTGCTCTCGCAGGTGGGCTCGTCTCCGTCGCACATCACCCTGATGGTCGGCTGGAAAGAGCGCATCGAGTTCCCGCGCTACATCGTCTGGCAGATGCCGCGGTACGAGGGCGAGCTGCCGACGTACGACATCAGCGGCGGCGATCGCATCTACAAGAGCCAGATGCGGTTCGAGGGGATGCCGGCGTACCTGATGTCTCCGTCGTCGAGAGATCCGGTGCACAACGACCGGTACCCCGGCAAGTCGACGATGATGCTGCTCGTCGAGTCGAACCCGGCGTGGCTCAAGCGCTGCGTGGCCGAGCCGGCGTTCCGCGCCGAGCTCGAGGCGAAGTTCAGAGAGTCGGCGATGAAGATCATCGAGGACCGCTTCCCCCAGTGTCGCGGCAAGACGCCGACGCTCAGCCACGTGCACTTCCCGATGGGCTGCAACCCGTGGGCGCGCGAGGGCGGCTCGTACGGCCTCGAGCCTTCGGCCGACCGCTTCGTGAAGCACACGCACATGCTGCGGCCGAAGACGACGATCGAGAACTTCTACCTGGTGGGCCAGGACGCGTTCATGCCCGGCATCGCGGGCGTGCTCATCGGCGCGCGCTTCGCGTACGCGGCGATCACCGGCGACCTGTTCCACCTGCAGAACACCGAGCGTTCGTCGTACGTGCCGCAGCTGCCGAAGCCGGTGGCGCAGCCCGTGCCGGCCGACACGCGCCAGGTGGCGTGAGGGCGTCAGTCGCCCGCGCCGACGCGGTAGAAGTGGCCCGCTGAGGTGGCTCCGAGCAGCTCGCGCTCGATGGACTCCGCGAGCCGCTCGTCGTCCGCGAGGACGCCGACCTCGACGTTCCGCTCCTGCCCGCGCTCGGTGAAGTTGGCCGACGTCACGAGCACGCGGCGATGGTCGATGACGACGCACTTGGCATGGAGTGAGGCGAGCACGCCCGGCCGGGGCACGAAGCCGAAGACCTCGGGCCAGGGCGGGCCGAAGGGCCAGTTCCGTTGAATCAGCTCACGAGCCTCTGCAGTGTCGCCATACACGCGGCACTGCACACCGCGGTCCTTCATTGCCTGGTGCAGCGGCGCGAGCAGCGCAGAGCCGTGGTCGAACCGGAACCCGGCCACCGTGACCGCCGAGATGGCGTCTTGAAACAGCGCGCGCACGACGACGGCGGTGTCGCGCGCGAGGCTGTTTCGAGAGTCAGGCCCCGTCCACACGAGCTCGAGGGGCCGTCGCTGCGCGCGACGCCGCTCGGCCAGTACAGCTTCGACCAACGCGATGAGCTCAGGCGCCGCGAACCCCGAGAGCGCAGTCGCATGCGCGGCGAGCTGCGGCAGCCCGGCGAACCGCAGGGCGACCGCGGTGAGCGGCATCTCGAGCCCCTTCGTCGCGACGAGGTCGCGCAGCCGCTCGAGCGCTGCCGCCGGCACGTCGCTGAGGTCGGTCGTGCTCAGAGCTTGGAGAAGAACGCGGCGTCCTCGAGGCCGAGCGTCGGGAACACCAGCGCTCGGTCAAGGAACTGGTTGAACTTCTCGCACGAGCACTCCGGCACGAACAAGCACCCGTGGCACGCCGCGCCCTCGAGCTGACGGTCCGTCGGCCCTTGGGGATCGTGCTGCGCACAGACGGGGTCGTTCGAGCACAGAAGCGCATCGCGGAAAGCGCGCGCGAAGTGAGACTTCATCCTTCGGCCCTCCTCCACCAGGCCTCCGAGCGTGCCTTCGGCCCCGGACGTGCCCGTCGACAGCATCAAGCCCGCTCCGTACTTGCCGCAGTACACGCGCTCGTGAATGGAGCTCGCCGGGTAGCCGCAGTCGAGTGACATCGCCGTGAGCAGCGCGTGCGAGAGCGAGTGCAGCAGGTAGTAGCGAATGCCGGGGAAGGCCAGCTTCGACTGCACCCGCTTCTTCCACCCTTCGAAGCCTGCGAGCAGCTGCTTGCCGCGCTCCACTACCGCGGGGCGCTTCTCCCACGCGGCCAGCGCGGCGTCGTCGAGCCGCAGGAAGACGCCCTCTCCGTTGATCTCCACCGCAGGCAGCCAGTCGCGCTGAAGTGAGAGCGGCGCGAGCTCGACCCCGAGGTCGAGGATGTCGCCCTCCGTGTCGGTCGCCTTGGGCTCGAGGCGCGTGAAGCCGATCTGCACCTGGACCTCGCGCAGCCGGCGCGCGAGCACCAGCCGTTCGACGCCCGGCAATGACATGGCGACGCGGCGCGCCCAGAACTGCACCGACAGCTCCGGCGGAGGCAGCTCGCCGGGCTGCTCGAAGGGCTGCTCGATCAGCTTCTGGAACTCGGCCTCGCGCAGGTCCAGCTTCGATTCGGATCGGTTCTCGCGCTGCGCGACGATCGCCTCGAGCACCTCGGCGTCGGTGGACGTGTCGCACGCCGTCTTCACCTGCGGGTACATCTGGCGAATCATCGCGACCTGCGCGACGTCTGTGGCCACCTCCACGAACTTCCACACGGCCTGAATCTTCCGCCGCAGGCTCTCGGGCTCGGGGATCGACAGCGCGCTCATCACCTGCGCGAAGTAGCCGTTGCTGGCGGTGCGGGTGAGCAGCCGCTGATGCTCGTCGCACTTCTCCCAGCCTTCCTTGCCGAGCCACGGCCGTTCGCCAGAGCACTTGGGGGTCTTGTCCTTCACCGTGAGGTCGATGAGCCTGCGTCGCTGGTTGCACGTGAGGCAGGTGACGGCGACCTCGCTGAAGTCACCGGTCGCTCCTTCGTCGAGTCGCAGCCGCGGAGCGTCGCAGCGCCCCTCGTGGTGCACCCAGTAGGGCCAGTCGATGTCGTTCAGGTGCCCGCGGGTACAGGTGACGACGAAGCGAACAGGCACGCAGCGCTCGTGCTTCTGCTCGGCGCCGCCGCACGCGTGGATGCGGTGGTTGCCTTTCGGCTCGAGGTGCTCCGCACGGCTCAACGCCCGGCACCGAGGGTTCTGACAGACGAACCATCGCGGGAACTCGTACGCCTGCACGCCGCAGCCTTCGTTGGGGTTCTGCTCGTCACCCGCCGGCGGCTTGCGGAACGGTTGGTCGACGCTGAGCGGCGGGTGCTTCAGCTCGCGCATCACGTCAGCGACTTTGTCGCGCAGCCGCGGCTCGTGAACCGGAGCGCCTCCGCCCGGCGGGCTCCAGAAGTCGAGGCCGCCGATCAACACCGCGTGGTCGAGCAGGTCGTACATCGCGCCGGGGCCGAAGGTCGTGACCATCTGGCTCTGCCGGAGGCGGCCGTCGGGAGGCATTCTCTGCGCGGGTGCGCGTCGCGAGCGGGGAGGCATGGGCTTTTCAGGCTCCCCCTTCCGGCTTCGGCGGGCGGTAGCCGCCCAGCGGCTGCTTCTTCACCCAGACGTGGACCGACGACTCGACGTCGCGCATGGAGAGCGGAGCGATGAACTTGAGCTCGTCCGTGGAGACATCGCTCAGGTCGTCGAGCGCCGTTCGAAGCAGCGCGCGCACGCCGCGGGAGGAAGGGTCGAGCGGCGAGTACGCGCGCTCGCTCGCGTTCTTCTTCGCGTCGGCGACGATGCGGACCCACGCGTCGACGAGGCTGGCGATTCGGGCACGGACCTCGTCACGTGCCTTCTTCTGCTCGGCATCGGTCTCGAGCCCGGCGCCGGCGCGTTGCGCCACCGCGTCGAGGACCTGGTCGAGCTGCTTGCGCCGCGCCTCGACCTCCATCACCGTCGTCGGCGCCGTCATCGCCGCGTCGTAGAGCCGCGCGAGCGCCACGACGACCGCAGGCAACCCACGGTCAAGCGCGGGGCCGGAGAACGGCGTCACCGACGTCGCCTCGACGAAGCGGTAGAAGCACGCGTGGTAGGCGGCGAAGCGCTCGTAATGGGAGCGGTCGCGCGGCTTGGCGAGGTTCAGACACGTCACCACGAGCCCTGGCTTCTCGGCCTTGCGGCCGACCCGGCTCGACGCCTGGATGTACTCACTGGTCGTCTTCGGCTGCCCAGCGATGACCATGAGGCCGAGCCGGTCGATGTCGACTCCGACCGAGATCATGTTGCTCGCCAGCAGCACGTCGACGGCGCGCTGCTCACCGGCCGGCTTCTCCAGGCGCGCCTTGGTGTCCTTGATGGAGGTGGTCTTCTCGCGGCTGGTGAGTTCGAGCAGCGTGAGGCGCTCGCGGTTGTGCGCCCAGGGGTGCGGCTCATCGGGGTCGAAGCCCTTGGGCCTGCGCTTCTCGACCTCGCTCATCCGCTTGCGCACCTCGTCGTCGACGAGCCGGCGCATGCCACCCAGCTCCCGCAGCGAGTTGAAGTAGCCGACGAGCGTCAGGTACGGGTCGGCGGGGTCTTCGTTCTCGCCGGTGCTGCGCTGCAGCGCCGCGGTGAGCAGCGCGACATAGGTGCGCAGCAGCACCGTCTTCATCGGCCGCCCCGGAGCTGCGACCGCGAGATAGCGGCGGGCGGGCGCGGCGCGATCGACCTTCCCGAAGAACGTCTCCGACGCGTCGATGCCGGTCGGCGGGAAGACGGCGACGTCGCGGCCGTACAGCCGCTGCACCTGCTGCGGCGCGCGACGCACGGTCGCGGTCGACGCGATAACCTTGGCCTCGGGGTTCAGCGTGAGCAGCGCCGACTCGAAGAGGCCGACCATCGAGCCCAAGGGACCCGAGATGAGGTGGAGCTCGTCCTGAACGACCAGCTCGAGGCGCGGGACGCCGTTGGGCAGCTGCACTGCGGCGCCGCGCCGCGCGGCGGTGTCGTCGCACGGCCCGTAGAAGCGCCGACCCGAGCGCGCGAGCGCGCGGCCCATGAGCATACCGGTCTCTCCGCGCCACGGCAGCAGCGCGAACTTGTCGACGGTGGCGACCAGAAAGCCGGGCAGCTCTCGGTAGATCTGCTCGTCGACGAAGAGCACGGGAAGCCCGTCGCGGCTCTGGCGGAACGAGAACGGGCACGCGTCGTCGTAGTTGACGCAGCCTAGGACGACGTCGGTCGGCTGCTTCTTCGGGCCGAGCACCTGCAGGCTGTCGCGGGTCAGCTCCTTCTTGCACCAGGGGCACTCGCTGAGCGGTGCCGGCGAGGGGGCGTTCGCGGAGTCCTGGTTCTTGTACTCGGTGATCTGCTCGGCGACCTCCGAGAGCCGGTTCGCCGTGGCCGATCGCCCGACCCACAAGCCGATGGAGAAGCGCTCGTCGCCGAGCCGATTCGGCTCTTGGCGTCGCAAGAGCTCGAGCGCACAGACGAGCGTCGCGGCGCGAGCGAGCTGATCGAGCGTCAGCAGCCGCAGGGTGTAGCGGAGCAGCACGGCGACCCCGAGACCTCCGTGCGGTTCGTTCGCGCCGAGCAATCGCCGCCTCAGCAGCGTGAAGGCGATGAGGCCGAGATACGCCTGCGTCTTGCCGCCGCCCGTGGGAAAGAAGATGAGCTCGACGCGCCGGCGGTCGGCGTGCTTCGCGTCGGTCATCGACGCCAGGTTCAACAGGATGAAGGCGAGCTGGAACAGTCGCCACGCCGGGTCCTTGCGACCCGCGCGGCGCTCGGCCTCGGCCATTGCTCGGTTCATCAGGCGGAACGCCTCGAACGCTCGCGGGTCGGCGCCGAGCAGCGCGATGCCTTCGGCGATGCGTGAGGCCGCCCGCTCGGCTTCGCCCATCAGGTGTTTCTGCGTATGGGCGCGGGGCCCGTCACCGACGCTCGCCTTGCGCTGAGCAGAGATCCACGCGCGGTACGCGTCAACGAGCGGGCTCAGCGCCTGCTTCGCGGCGTCCCCGTCGGCGATGGCTCCGAGCGCGTCCATCGAGACCACGACGCCCTCGACGGGCCGCGCGACGACCGGGTGAACGTCGGCCTGCGGAATCCACGAGGTGGCGACGCGGCGGCACTTGCCGTCGGAGTCGATGTGCGCCTCCGTCGCGACGCCGTGACCCACTGCGTACTCGGAGTGCGCCCGGTACTGCAGGTCGTTGAGCAGCTCGTCGGGGTCATCTGAGCCTTCGTCGCTGCGGTTCTCTCGACCCAGGAAGGGTGCCGGAGCTTCGAGCTCGAGCAGCACCTGGAACGCGTAGGACTCGTCGCGGCGGCTGGACTCTTCGATGGGAGCGCGAGCGTTGACGAGGAACACGGAGACCGCGAGGTCGCCCGTGCTCATCTTCTCGACGCGGCCTTCGAGCCTGAGGCCCTTGGAGCCGGGGACGTCAGCACCTTCCCGCAGCTTCTTCGCGTCGAGGCTCAGCTTTACGTCGACAGGAGGGCGGAAGACGCGGCTCCACTCGGGCCTGGGGCGCTTGCCATCGGGCAGCCGTGCCGGTTCGAGGCGGACGTAGTCGGCCCAGCAGACGCGAGCCGTGAGCGAGGCGGTGCCTTCGGGCAAGAGCGCCGACAGGCCTATCGACGCAGGCAGCCGACGGGGCCGCTTCGCCGCCGGGTCGGGCTTCGGCTCGTCGTCCTGGTCCGCCTGGTCGCCGGCCTCGGGCTCGTCTTCCTCTTCGGTTGGGTCGTCTTCGATGAGCGCCTGCTCCCGCGGCGCGAGGAATCCCGTGAGGTACCAGCGCGAAGGGGCCAACTCGAGCACCTCGGGCGCGTCGGAGTAGGGGCTACGCGGCGCGCGGCTGAAGGGTCCGACGAGGTCGGCGATGAGCGCGTCGATGAGGTGCTGCCGGACCGCGACCGTCGACATGGCGGCGATTCTGGACAAACGGGGAAGGTGAGGGAAGCGACTTGACGCGGGTCACGCGTCAACGTGCGGCGCGATGTCTTGAGGTGACGTCAGCACGAGCCGACATTGCCTCGTTACCGCCTCAGGCGGGTCTGTCATCGATCGTCACACGTAGCCCAACGCGGTCAGCCGGAGCGTCATCGCCTGCTCGCTGACTTGAAAGCGCCGCGCGAGCTCGCTGACGTCCGCGTCGTCGAGCGGGCCCGTAAAGCTCGCGTCGATGACGGTCTCCAGTAGAGATGCAGGCATCAGCAACGCAGACGCGAACTGGTTCGCTTCGATCTCCTGCGGGTCGACTCCTTGAGACGACTTGCCGTCGCGCCTGAGAAAGTGACCTCGATCGACGTGCACGTTTTCACCCTTGGGGAATCTATGCGCGAGGCGGTGGTGACCAATCTCGTGCGCGACCGAGAATCGCTGTCGCACGACTGCATCCAGGGCATTCACGACGATCTTGTTGCCTGACGGCGTTTTGACCAGTGCCCCCGATACGCCGGCCTCGAGCACGTCCCGATGCACCTGAAGACCGAGCGCCCGCGCGACCGCCTCGACGTCGACGGGCGGTCGTTGAATGCCGAGGTCCTTGACCATGCTCTCCGCCGCGTTGCGTGCCCTCTGTTTGCTCATGACCGCTTGCCTCCGAAATTCCGCCACCGACGATGAATGTCGCCCGTCCGGGGTCGACGCCCAGCTTCTGCGCCAGCTCCGTCACGAGCGGATCTTTGACGTCCGGTACTGTGACGGGCAGCAAGTCCTGCGCTTGCACCTGAAGGGACTGCGCAAGCTGTAACAACGTGTGCACGAGCACGCGCTGCTGCCCCGCTTCCATGTTGGCGACCCCGGCGCGCGTCATCGGCGGAGTAAGCCTGCCCCCCAGCTGGCGCTGCGTCAGGTTCCTCGCCAGGCGCAGGTCCCGGATGCGTCGGCCCAGCTCGGCGTAGAGAGGTTCGACGGCTGCTCGCACCGGCGTGCTTATCGCATGACACCTGCAGTCAAGCAATGCTGACGCGCGACAGTGGTGCTGTCGCACTTGGGACAGCGTGGTTTGACAACGAGCGGCAGTGGATCGGATCCTTGTCCTCGGCGTCCTCATCCGCGTGGTCGGCGGGCCACAACATTCATGGGAGGGCAGGAGTGGGGCGGCCCGACCGGAGAATCAAATGAAGAAGATCAATCATCCGCTGTCGTTCGTCAGGTCCCTCACCGGTGGTGGCCTGGGCGAACTGAACGTGTACCGGGATGCCTCGGGAGGACACATCGTCGGCAAGTTCCCCAAGGATCACTCCGCCGAGAACCAGCGGCTCATCGACGATGAGCACCGTCGCCTGGAGAGGAGTCAAGGCGAGTACGTCGTTCAACTTCTCGGGCCTCTGGAGTTGACTGACGGCCGGCGCGGTTTCGCCATGGAGCTCATGGATGGCTCCTTGGGCGACAAGATGAAGTTCGGCGCGCTCGGCTGTCTCGAGGCGATCGACCTGATGTGGGGCGCGATGTACGGCGTCATGTTGCTGCACGAGTCCGCGAACGGCGCGTTCCACGGTGACCTGAAGCCACCGAACATTCTCCATCGGGGACGTCGCACGAAGCTCGCGGACTTCGGCCTCGCGCGCGGCGGCCTCGGGCAGACCCGCATGCTGAACACCCAATGGGGCGGCACTGACGGGTACCGCCCGCCGGAGGGGTTCGCTTCTTCGCAGGGCGATGTTTACAGCATGGGAGCGACGCTCTGGGCACTCCTCCTCGGGCGGCATCCGACGAAGAATGAGGCTTTGCGGATCTCCGTCCCGGGCCAGCCGAAGCTGGAGAGTCTCATCAACGACATGCTCGCAGTGAACCCGTACGAGCGGCCGTCGATGCGCGAAGCCGTTGGGAGGTTGGCGCAGGCGCGCATTGATGCGTCTCGAGCACAGTCGAGCAGTTTCTGGAACGGGCTCGCTGGTGTCTTGGGAATCGTGCTCATGGGCGTCGTGGCCAGTGCTGTGCTGAAGGGCAAGTAGCGGAAAACGGTGGGCTCCGGCCTTAAACGGCCGGAGCTGCCGTACGCCGTAACGACCCGCGAGCGTCTCAGTGACGCCGTTGCCAGCGAACGGAGCCCGCGCAATGCTCGGCGTCGTCGTGGCTGCAGCGAGGGGAGGATCAATGCAGCACACCCGTTGTGTCGCGCTGATGGCTCTGCTGCTGAGCGCCTGCCCTGGCCCGAAGGGCGACACAGGACCCGCGGGGCCGAAAGGAGACCCGGGCGAGCGCGGAGCCCCCGGCAGCAAGGGGGATCCCGGCGAACCTGGACCGACGGGCGACGCTGGGCCGCCGGGCCCGAAAGGGGAACCCGGCCAGGTCGTCGTGCTCGCCGCCGCCGATGGCGGGTCGCTCGTCGTCGACGGCGGAGTCGCCATCGTCACCGGCCCTGCGGGGCCGCCCGGGCGCGCAGGCGGAATCCGCGTCTTGCATCCCGACGCCGGGCTTGCGGGGTACCTCTTCGGGCCGGACTGGTTCTGGGACGCGGCGAACGAGTGCTTCATGGACGCGAACGGTCAACCGCCTCCGGTCACGCAGACGGTCTCCTTCGAATCGACCGACTGCACCGGCACCGGGTACTTCGCGCCGATACCTCCGTGGATTGCGAACGGGGCGACGTCGCTGGCGTTCCGTTGCTTCTACCTACCGAACACGAACCCGCTGCGCTTCGGCCGGCTCGCGCAGCCGGCGGTGAGGGTTCCCTTCGTGAGCCGCTCCACGCGGTCAGTAAACTTCGGCGGCTGCAACACGCTGTCGCCGTCGAACGAGAACGGCTACGCGTTTCACGACTTGCTGAACGTTGGCGGTTTTCCATCCGCCGGTTGGAGGCTCGAGACGTCGCCGTGACGGAGCTGAACTTCGGTGCGAACGCGGAGATGAGATGACGGAGCCGAGTATTCGTCGTGTCTTGGGTATCGATGTCGCCAGTCGCTCCTGGAAGGACGTCGGCGTAGCGGTCGTCGAGTCGACGACGAGTGGGTGGCGGCGTGTCACGGTTGACGAGTTCTCGGAGCCGACCGGGCGCACCGCGCAATCGCTGGCGGATGCGATCGACGCGCTCGCGCGACGGCTCGAGTGCGACGCCGTGATCCTCGACGGGCCGCAGGGCTGGCGCGATCCCGCGGCGGCGGACAGGCCCGGCGTCGGAAGAGCCTGTGAGTACTCGACTCGTACACAGGGGAAAGTCGGTGTTTTCGGCTCCTGTTATCCGCGGCCGCAGCTGTCGTGGGTACAGGTGTCGACCGACACGTTCGCAGCGTTGTTGCGAAAGCAAGGCGTCGCGCTCGCGAACGCCGCGCCGCTGCCGTACGCGCGCCCTCCTGGTGGCTACTGGGTGATGGAGTGCTTCCCGACGCAGACGTGGCGGAGCCTCGCCATCCGACCCTTGCCAGGCAAATCCAGGACCGCTTCCGCCGGAGTTGAAGTCTGGGCTCGGGCGCTATGGAGGTGTCTTCAGTTGCCGCCGCCAGTGCCGCCCTTGTCGCACGATCAACTTCAAGCGGTCGTCGCGTGCCTGCCGGCAGCTGCCGCACTTGGTGGCCCATTGCGGCCACGAGTTCACGGCGAAGCCGCACGCAGCGTAAGCCTGCCGGTGGATCACAGCATTGAAGGGTACATATGGGACGTTGAGCGCGAGTCGACGGCGGAGTGGGTCGACCCTGGCGCCGGGGTCGTTACTGAACCTGGCCTGCGCGACGAGGAGGATGCGCCCGACGCGCGGAGTTGCACCTTTCTCCCCGATGAGCGGAGCGATCTCTTCGACGACCTCGTTGCGAAGGGCGCGTTGCTGTTCGAGGAACTTGTCGAGGTCGCCAACCACGGAGCCATGGCGGAAGGCATCGACTATGCGTACTTCGTCGCAACGCTTTACGGGGAGCCGTCGTTTCGAGACGTCGCGGAGCGCAACTTTCAGAACGCGACGGACGTGAACACCACGCTCTTGTTGGCTCAACGGATCACCGAGGCTGCAGGCCGAAGATGCGTGAGCCGAAACGGCTGCTCCATTGACGCAGGAATGGACACGTTCATCTGGAACCAGGACGCAAACCGTCCAGAGAACGCATGGCGGAATACGTGGATGCCAGTGCCGTACTCGCGCGCTGAGTGGCTCGCCGTCTTTCCGGACGACCAACGCGCAGTTCGCACCAAGGACGGGCTCCAGCGACAGCGGCCCACGAGATCACGCAGGGCGAAGCGCAAGCAGCCCGTGCAGTGACGCCACGGAGATTCGAACATGAGATTCAGCTCTCGCCACTTCATCCTGCTCGTCAGCGCGCTCGCGACAGGAGTCCTCGCGCGGTGTTCGCCGCACGCCCCGATTCCGAAGTGCGTCCCCGGAATGAGCTCGACATGCGCGTGCGCAAACGGCTCCTCAGGTGCCCAAGTCTGCAGCTCCGACGGGACGTTCGGCGCCTGCCAGTGCACCGGTTCCGCGGATTCCGGGGCGCACGTCGTTGAGGATGCGGGCCACGACGGCGGCAGCCGGGAGACCGATGCGGGGGCCGACGGTGGGGACCGCGCCGATGCAGGTCACGACGGCGGAGCTGGCCTGCCACTAGGTTCGAGCTGCAGCTCGGCGTCCGCCTGTGCAAGCGGTTCATGCGTCGTCGCCGTCGACGGCGGTCGCGTGTGCTGCGATCAGAGCGCGTGCCAACTCTGTCAGGCGTGCAACGGAAGCGGCGTCGGCTGCGGCGCGCAGCCTGCGGGCGCGGATTATTCCGACGAGTGCGAGCTCGATGCAGGGGCGTGTCGCGCTGGCGTGTGCAACGGTGCCGGTGCGTGCATGGCGTCGCCCGCCGGCACCCGCTGCTTCGAGTCATGTGCCACCGCGCAATGTTTCGGGCAGTGCGCCATGGCGACGCTGACGTACTCGGAGTGCGACGGCACGACAATCGGCAGTTGTCCGAGCGCCGCGGTCTCGGCGCAGTGCCCGGGGAACTTGAGCTGTGCGTCTGCGGGCGGCTGCCGTGCGGCGTGCTCGATCGACGCGGAGTGCAGGCAAGGGAGCTACTGCGACGGTGGGCAGTGTGTCGCGCGGCTTCCCAATGGGCAGCCATGTTGGAGCCACAACATGTGCACGAGCCGGCTGTGCGCGGGCTGGGGCGGCTTTCCCGTGTGCTCGGAGTGCCTCACGACGGATGACTGCCGCATGTCGGCGTCTGCGTGCATTAACGGCCGGTGCATGGGCTGCTCGAGCAACAACGACTGCATCGGCTGGGGGCAGGGAATCTGCACGTTCTCGCCGTCGGGCAGCTACTGCGCTCAGTGCCTGACCAACAACACCGCGGGCTGTGGCCGAGCGCGCGCGCCCATCTGCACGCAGGGCGCTTGCGGCTGCGGTCGAAACGAAGGCGTCTGCCCGACAGGTCAGATCTGCACCGGATTCGGTGACAACGATGTCTGTCGTTGGCGCCGCGGAGAGCCGTGCGTGCAGGGCACAGACTGCGCGTCCGGCTTCTGTGATGCGGGGTGGTGCGGCTGACGCCGTCGCTCATCCGGAGGTTCGACGCACGAGCGGCGCGATCGCTTCCCAATTTGCGACCAGCGTCGAGTCGACGATCGAGGTCACCCACCTGCCGACGGCCTCGGGGTCGTCGCTTTCACCGAAGGGATGAGCGCCGAGCAGCACGGTGCCGCGGCTCCACGCCGCGTATGCGCTGCGGCCATCGGCGAGACGCACGTTCGCGCCAGTTCGTCGAAGCGCTTCGTAGACCGCCGGCCCGCGGACGAACCGCTGGCCGCAGTGTGCGAGGTACACGTGGACGTCGTTGCCGAGCGGGCTTGGCATGTCGAGAGTGACGCCGATGATAGCGTCGTCGCCCCGAGAGCCGGGACCGCGCAGCCGTGCCACCGCGTCCCATCGGCGGGAGGCCGTATCCGCGCGCGTCGCGCCGCTGACCCGCAACTTCGTCGCGGCGAGCGAGTCGATGGCACGCGCCAGCCATTCCGTGAGCAGCGTGCCGCCTTGCTCGGCAGCGAGGCCGCAGAGCCGGTCGAGGTTTGCCCAGTCCGCATCGGAGGCTTCCGGACCGAAGTCGGCGGCCCACTCCGTGTTGAGGCGCCGCATGTCCTCGCGGTGGCGCAGCCAGAATCGGAGACACTCGACGCCCACCGTTCAACCTCCTCGGCTGAGCGACAGGTACGCGAAGAGTAGACGCTCCCAGGTGCGCGCCTTGCGGTCCGACCAGCGAAGGTCGAGGACCTTCTGGAGGACGGTCGCGAGGTATAGACGCAGGTACTCGCCGCCAGGTCCCCTTTGATCGTCGAGACCGGCGCGGAGGTACGCGGCCATCGTGAACATGTCGCCGCATCGCCAGTCGCGACCCCCGGAGTCGGTCGGTGGCGCGGCGCCCCACGGCGTCAGGTACACCTTGACCACGACCGGGTCGCCGTTCAGGGAGCGAAGGCGATCGGCGATCAGCTCGTCGTAGCGCGCGAGCTGGCCGACGCTCGCCGCGGTGTCGATCTTCGCTTCGACGACGACCAGGGCTCGAGGCTGCACCGCGGGGAGCTCGAGCCAGAGGTCGGTGCGAGACACCGAGAGTTCCTCCTCGTCAGCGCGAGCGCCAGCTCCGATGGCCGCCCGTTCGACGAGGACTCCTGCATCGCTGACGCTCTCGGTGGCCGCTGCGAACTGGCGCCTGTCTTCGTCGTCTGGAAGGAGCGCTTCCACGTAGTCGAGAAAGTTGAGGAGTGCGACGTCTCCGAGACCGTGAGTGGCGCGTGGATCCAGCAGCCAGGCGAGTGCCTGGGTGTGACTTGTCTCTTTGAGCTCTCGCCCCAGCGGCGAGAGGAGATCGACGTCGATCACGATCGGGTCCTGCGCTCGCACAGGCTCCCAATCGGCCAGCAGCTTCTCGAACCTGGAGCGGTCCTCAGGGGAGAGGGGTTGGCAGAGCCGATCCCAGGCTACCTCGACGGCGCGAACGGCGTCCGCATCTGCGGAAGCGTCGAGGGTCATCCGACCTTCGACTTCTTGGCTCGGGGCCTGGACGACCTGCTCGATGCGCCAGCGAGCGCCTCGGCCTTCGCGCGCTCGGCGTTGAGAGCGAAGAGGCGATCGAGGACTTCGTCTTCGAATGCCTCGAGCACCTGGGGACTCGCGCCGCAGTACGGGGGAACGGCAACGTCGGACCAGCCGTAGGCGGCGAGCACCTGGCGATCGAGCTCTTCGTGCACAGCGCGCAACTTCACGACGGGTTCGTCGGTGACGGTGGTGTCTTTGAGGCGGTTGTACGTCGTGGTGAGGCCGACGTTCTCATCCAGCATGTATGCGACGCGGTCCGCGTCAACTCGATCACCGATTGGGTCAAGCCCGTCGAGCGGAGGGAACGCAAACGTGTCGAAACACTTCTCCGGCGTGTAGCGGAGGTCGGAACGCATCGATGAAGACTCCGAGCGTGCCCAGACCTCGTGCACCCGTGACTGCATCACGCTGAAGCGCGCCGAGGCTTCGAAAGCGAAGACGAAGAGGGCGTGGGTGAAGATGCGGTCGGCCGGTTGCCAGGCCGGCACCAGGTGCTTCGTGACCCCTGACAGTGCCAGGCAGCGCCTTAGCGGCGCGATGGCGGTCAGCAACTCTGGCCGCGGCTGGGCGAACTGCCACCAGTACTTCTTCCGGTGCATGCCGTCAGCATTGTCGCGGGCGCGATCGCGCTCGGGCTTGACCCTCTCTCTCACGATCTTCATGAGGTCTGGCCACCGCTCCGCTTCCGCCAGCGGCATTTGGCCGAAGTTAATCGTGTAGCGATGGAACGCTTGGGTCGGACTGGTGTTGATCTCTTCGCCGCCGATCAACGGGAAGATCCTCTCGGCGTTTCGCTTGTCGCGGCGGATCAACTCGTCGCGCTCTTCGGGCGTCAGGTAGAACCCATCGCCATAGGGCTTACATCCGGAGAACCAGAGTGGTGCGTTCACCGCAAGTGGAATGGGTTCTGCACGCTCGACTCCGCTGCGTAGCCGCGAGTTGATCTGTGCCACGCGAACTCCGTCGAGCCGGGCGTCCACTGTATCGGCGACGTTGCCCTTCGACGCGTGGACGACAGACACGCTTACGTTTGCCGTTCCAGGCCACTGAAGAGATCGGACGGCGTCGTAGATACGGCCCCCATTGGTCGCGATGAACTTGAGGCCCGAGGTGCGCGTGTCGCCCTGTGCGATCGTGTTCGTAGCGATCAGCGCCAGCGTGCCGTGCGCGCCGAGAAGATGAAACGCCCGGCGAAAAAAGTGCGCCGAATAGTCTGCGTTCCCGTGCGAATCGGCGTGCATCTGCATGAGCCACGGTACGTACGCCACACTCAGCGCCGAAATGCCGTTCTTGCTCATGAACGGCGGGTTCCCGACGAACGCATCGACCCACGCCGCCTTGTTCACCTGTTCCGCATCGAGCGGGTCGGGTCGCTTCCCGTGGAACACCTCCGGGAACTCGAGCCACCAGTGAAACGTCGGGAGCGCGGGCCGCAGCTCGAGCAACTCCTCTGGCATCGGCGGCAGCACGCCCTCATCCGCGCGCGCGAGCCATGCGCCGACGAGGTCGAGCCGGCGATTTCGCTCCGCGAAGCGGGCCTTCTCCGAGTCCGCCGAGAAGAACGCACCCACGCACAGGTCCGCGATGAGCCGCAGCGGCTCGAGCGCCTCGTCGGCGTCGCGCAAGAGCAGCTCCTTCTCCCGCGCCGGGTCCAGGTCGAGCTGGCGCTTCTTGCCTAGCCCCTCGTGCTCCAGCGCGAGCTGCAGAATCGCCTGACGCTTCGACAGGGCGAGCTCGAGCGCACGTCGGACCACTGCGCCCGAAAGATCCAGCTGCCCCTTCTTCGGAGCCCAGTGGAACGCCTCGAGCTGCTCGAGATCCAACCCGACGAGCGAGTCGCCGGCCTTCAGCGCGTGGTCGAGGAACGTGAACGGCTCGTCCTTCGCCAGCGTCACCAGCCACAGCGAGAGCTTCGCGAGGTTTACCGCGAACGGGTTCTTGTCGACGCCGTAGAGGCAGCGCTGCGCCACCAGCCGGCGTGCCCGCATCACGATGTCTTCGTCCTTCGGCAGCTCCTTCAGCGCGCCCTCACGCGTCCACGCCGCCACGACCTGGTCAGCGAGGAAGCGGCACGCCTCCACGAGGAATGCGCCAGAGCCCATCGCCGGATCGCACACCTTCAGATTGAGCAGTCTCTCCGATGACGGACGCTCGCCCATTGCCTTCAGCAGCGGCTCGAGCGCGCGCTTCACGATCGGCGCGGACAGGCTCCGCGGCGTGTAGTGCGAGCTGGTTCGGCGCCGCTCCTTGCCCGGCTGCAGCACCAGCCGCCCCGCCTTGACCCGGTCGGTGCCCTTCGTGCGGTACGCCTCCAGCGCGGCCAGCACCGTGTCGTCGTCCTTCGCCTTCTTGAGCGCGTCGGCCGCCGCCTTGGCCGCCTTCGGCTCGAGGGCGCCCTCGTCTTCGAGCCACTTCGCGCGCTGCGAGGGCTCGCGCTCCAGCACCTCGTCGGCCGCCACCCAGACACGGCCGCCTTTGAGGCACACCGCGTCCGAGCCCACGCGCTTCACCGAGTAGCCCATCAGGGCCTCGTAGACCGAGCCGATCTGCTCGACGTCGAGCGCCTGGTATGAAAGCCGCTGCCCTTCCAACACGACGAGCCGATCGAGCACCCGGTACACCGTCTCGTCGTCGACCTGGGGCACGCGCAGGGTCGCGAGGTCCTCCGGCGCGACCGGCGCTCCACCGGCCCACCAGCCTTCGAGGAACGGGTACGCCTCCGGGTCGAACAGCTGCCCGCGACGCGCCGGCATCCGCAAGGGCCCGTGAGACGCACCGAGGAACACCGCGCGGAACAGCGCGAGCAGCCGTGGCCACGCTCCGAAGCGGCGGTTCATCGAATCGGGGAAGCTGCCCGCGTCTTCCTGCAGTGACTCGTACAGCGCCTTCACCGAGAGGTCGTTCGCGTACGGCTCGGCGTCGACGGGCATCAGTCCGCGGTCCTCCGCGTAGAGCAGGAAAACGAGCCGCAACAGCGTGGTCAGCAGGCCGCCGTAGACGTGCTCGGGCCCGCGCGCGAGCGCTTCGTCGAGCCACTTCGCGTGCTCGCGCTCGGCGGCTGCCTCGAAGCCGCCGAGCAGAGCCTCGAGCGCCTCGAAGACCTGTCCAGCGAGCGCGTGCGTGACGTTCGCCTGCCGCTTGCGCGATTGCTCGAGCAGCGACGGCAGCGTGTGCTCCTCGAGCGAGTTGAAGAAGCGCTTCGCGTGCAGCAGCATCAGCATCGCGTCGAGCAGCGGGCGGCCGCCGCTCGACACGAGCTCCGACAGCCGGAACGTGAGATGGCCCGTCGACTCGCCGTGCGGCGCATAGACGAGACGCAGTTCGTGTCCGTTGCTGAGAAGGCCGATCGGCACCCGCGTCGCTCGAAGCAGCCGATCGAGCTTCACCATCGGCTCGGCGTGCCACTTTCCGGTCTGCGTCTCTTTCTTGTCAAAGGGGAGGCCCGCCGGCAGCTCCCACGTCAGCATCCCGTACGGAGCGCCGGCCCGGCTCTGCGGCGTCGAATCGTCCGGCAGCCCTTCGGTGCGGGCGGACTTCTGACGGCTCCACTTCAGGGCCCGCGTCGGGACGATGGTCTGGTTACCTTCGACGACGTCGAGCTTCAGCTCCTCGGGGAGCTGCGTGTCGAATGCGTCCGCCGGGTAACCCAGGTACTCGCGGAAGAACCGGGCGTGGTCGGTGATGCACGGAGCCTCCTCGCCGACGAACGAGACGAGCCGCGCCTGCTCGTCCGGCGGGTGCCTGTGCAGCACTCCGGCGTCCACGAGCACGGGCACCGACACGACGAGGCCCTCGTAGGGCTGCGCCATGCCGAGCCAGAGCTCGTGAAAGCGTCGTTCGACGTCGCTCATCGTGTCACCGGCCACAGGTAGACGAGCCCGACCGGCGACAGCCGGCTGAGCTGCACGTCGTAGAACCGCGCGAGCTGGTCCGGTTGCTCGGCGAGCTCCTTCTCGAGCGCGGCTTGGCGCGCGACCATATGCGCCTTGTCGCGGCGCCACTGCTCGAGCTGGTCCTTTTCGCTCTGGCTGTTGCCGAGGAGCTCGAGCTCGAGCTGTGTTCCGAGCGCTTCGGTGATGGCTTCGCGCTGCGCCTTCAAGATTCCCTCCAGCACCTTCGCTTCGACCTTCCCGCGCTCGGAGAGCTTCGCCCGCGCCTCCTGTTCCTGCCGTTCGGCCTCGGCCTTCACCGCAGGCCACAGCGCCGTAAAGTCGCCGGGCGCTGCCGCGAGGAGCTTCTTCTGCACCGCCTGCGGAGTCGCGTCGAGGCCGGGCGCCTCGGCGAGCGTTGTCTCGAGCAGGTCGATCGCCTTCTTGTCGGCCGCCTCCGCGAAGGGCTTGAGGTGCCCCTTGCCGCCGCCTTCGATCCACTTCGCGGCCACGGAGACGAGCTGGTCGTGCAGCCGAGCGGCGCCGGCTCCGAAGAGCGATAGACGCCCGAACACGACGACGCGCGCGACGGAGTCCCGCTTCGTGCGCACCACCGTCACCCGCGAGAGGTCGGACGCCGAGAACCCCTGCGCGAGGTAGCGCTGCAGTACGCGTTGCACCACCGGGTGCGACAGGTGCAGGTGGGCGAGCTCGGTGCTGACGCGCTCGGGAGCGTTGAAGACGATCGGCTTGAGCGGCCGCTCGCGCCACTGCCACCACGTCTCGTCGCGCTGCTTGGGGAACCGGACGCTGTCCAGCGTGCGCGACCACGCCTGCGGCAGCTCCGGCAGCCTCCACGCCTCGACACTGCGGTCTCCGTCTTTGCCGGTCGTCGCCTCGAGGCGGCCAGCGCCCGACAGCTCGAACCCGACGTCGAGGGCGTCGCGCAACAGCGCGGTGTCGAACTCGAGCACCTTGCGCGACTGCTCCTTCACCTCGGCGAGCTCGCTCAGCTCGGCGCGCAGAGCATCGAGCTCTCGCTGGCTCTCGAGCTCCTGTCGGACGACCTCGGTGCGCTCGGCCTTCGACGCCGCCTCGAGCCGCGCGAGCGCGCCGGGGTCGATGCCCTTCTCGAGCGCAGACTCCATCTTCTCCATGAGCACGCTGCCCAACGAGCCGAGCTCGCGCTGAATCGTGTCGACCTTGCGCGCCAGGGTGTCGAGCACGGCGTCTTCGGCGCGCTGCGTGTAGAGGAAGTAGCCGCAGCGCACCTCGGGCTCCGGCTGCAGGGCGCGATCGATGCGGCCGTTGCGCTGCTCGAGCCGTGACGGGTTCCAGGGCACGTCGAAGTGGAAGAGGTCGGCGCAGCGGCCCTGGAGGTTCAGGCCTTCGCGCGCCGCGTCCGTGCACAGCAGCACGCGCACCGGGTGCTCGGCAGGGTCTCCATTGAACGCCCGCTGCACCTCTTCGCGGCTCTCGTCGCGAAGGCCTCCGTGGAGCGTCATCACCCGCTCCTCGCCGCGGTCGGTGCCCTCGAAGGCGCTGGTGAGCTGCTCCTTGAGGTAGCGGAGCGTGTCGCCGTACTCGGTGAAGACGATGACGCGCGTGTTGGACCACTTCGCTCCGCGCCCGAGCGGAGACTGGTGCTCACGGATCCACTGCAGCAGTGCGCGCACCTTGGCGTCGGGCACCGCGCGCGCCCGGTCGGCCGCGAGCAGCATGTCCTCGAGCAGCTTGCGCGCCTTCACGTCGGGGTCGAGCCCTTCGCTCGCCTCCGCGATGCGGGCCTCGAGCTCGGCCTCGAGCTGCGCGTCGGTCTCGCCCTCTGCCTCCGTCGGGGTGTAGCCGTCGTCGTCGCGCGCCGCGAGCACCTGGCCCGCGCCGATGCGCGCCGCGTGCACCGAGAGCGTGCGATGAAACGCGGCCACGCTCGACAGCAGCCGCTTCTGCAGGTTGATGAAGACGAGGCGCCCCCGCTTGTCGTCGGGCGCGGCGAGCGCCGTGTACTCGCGAAGCTGTTCGCTCAGCGTGAGCTCGGCCAGCGTGCCCTTGCCGAGCGTTTGGCGGACCCCGCCGGGCCAGGTCGCGGACCAGACACCGTCCTCGTGCGAGAGCTCGACGGCGACGACCTTGCGCTCGGGGTAGTGCCGCTGGGCAGAGACCTGCCGCAGGTCTCCTTTCAGCCGCCGGACCATGACGGGGGCGAGCTGCTGCTCGCGGACGCGGGTGCCGCGAGTGAAGCGCTGCGGGTCGAGCATCTCGAGCAGCGCCGAGAAGCTGTTCGAGTGGCCGTTGTGCGGCGTGGCCGAGAGGAAGAGGCGGTGCTCGAACGCGTTCTCGGTGAGCTGGCGCACGCGCGAGGTCGTCTCGGTGTCGACGGCCCAGCGGCTGGCTGACGCGGGGGCGACCACGTGCGCCTCATCCAGCACGAGCAGCGTGCGGTGGCGGCCGCGCTCTTCGAGGAACGCCTTGAGCGGCTCGTAGTTCTCGCTGCGCCGCAGCGTCTGGTAGCTGACGATGAATCGGTTGTGCGTCTTCCACGGGTTGACGCCGAAGCCGCGCTCCTGCCGGCGCCGCGCCACGAAGTCGCGGGTGAAGAGCTCGAAGTGGAGGCCGAAGCGCTTCTCCATCTCGTCGCGCCACTGCAGCGTGACGGAGGCCGGGCACACGACGAGCACGTACTCGGCGCGCTGGCGGAGCATCAGCTCCTGCATCACGAGCCCGGCTTCGATGGTCTTTCCGAGGCCGACGTCGTCCGCGATGAAGAGGTTGACGCGCGGGAGGGCGAGCGCCTTCTTCAGGGGCGCGAGCTGGTGGTCGTAGAGGTGAATTCCGGCGCGGAACGGCGCTTGGAAGAGCCGTGCGTCGGTGGCGGTGACCGAGCTCCACTTGAGCGCGTGGAGGTACGCGGCGAAGTGCCGCGGAGGGTCGAGCTTCTCCGGCCGGCCGAGGCCCGTCTCGGCAGGGCGGGTGACGGTCGCGCCCAGTTCGCGCTCCCAGAGCACAGAGAGTGGTCGTCCCTGCGCGTCGTCGTCGAGGCACACCATGCGCACCAACGTGTGCTCTTCGTGTGGCGACGCCGGTGGCGTGACCGACTCGACCAGGTACTGCCGCTGGCGGACATTGACGATGTTGCCTGGGGCCGGGACCACGGGGGTTCTGGAATCTCGCTGAAGAAGGCTGGACAGTCAGCAGGGTTCTGGGTCGAACATGGGCGACCTGTCCACCTGAACAAGACCGAGCGCTCGTCGTACGTGCCGCAGCTGCCGAAGCCTTCGGCGCAGCCGGTGCCGGCCGACACGCGCCAGGTGGCGTGAGGGGCGCGTCGGCCCCGGCTACGGCAGACCAGGCCAGGTGAGCGACCGCGTCGGCCCAAAGGCGCGCAGCGCGCCGTCGGCCAGTGGCACCCGGTCATCGGCGACGATCGCCGCGGTCTCGGCTGCGGGCTCGAACCTCAGCGGCGCCAGCGAGAGGTCGGTCTCCGACTCTGCGGGAGTGAACCGCAACGCCTCGCCCAGCGCCTCGTCGAGCAGGCCGGGCTCCGGCGCCGCGACGGCCAGCGCGAGGCTGAGCATCGCCGCGGCGATGTCCGAGCGCTCGGTGGCCATCGTCTCGAGCCGGGTCTCGGCGGGCGTCGGCGGCGCCGGCCGGACGGCCGGCGGGTCCAAGCGGGGCGGCGCCTCCAGCGACAGCTCCGGACGATACGATTCGAGCTGAGGGCTCTCTCCCTCTTCCTGCGCGCCAGCCGTGAAGGGCGCGAAGGCGCCCATCAACGCGCACAGCAGCCACGGAGAACGGGTGATCATGCCTCAAGAATAAGGGCGGCCCCCGCGGTCGGCCGCAGCGTCGACCGGGCGCGCGTCGCTCAGACTCAGAGAGGCAAATGCCGCGGCGCTGCGTTCGCGGCCTGGACCTCTTTCGCCAGCAGTTCCATGAGGTGCCACGAGAGCTTCTGCTCCGTGGCGGAGTAGATCTCGAACGCTTCGACCTCGTTGCCCGACCACGCGAGCCGGCCGTCCGAGGTGTGAAGCCGAACCGTCTTGGGCGGCTGGCCGCGGACGGTGGTGGTGACGTCGAGCACCAGGTGCGCCCACTCGGCCATGAAGAGCTCGAGTGACGCGTGGCGCAGCGTCGCCTGGACGACGAGGTCTGCGTCGGCGGTGTCGACGAGGCGAGCGCCCTGCGCGGTGAGCTCGAGGCGGGCGGCTTCGGTGAGCCACTCCGCCGGCGCGTTCACCGAGAAGAACTCGCGCACCGGCATGCCGAACGCGTTGCGCATCTGGCCGACGCTGATCCACCGCGTCCTGGGGACGGTCTTTTCGAGCTTGTCGCGCTCGAGCTCCCAGGCGTCGTGCTGCTGCGGCGTGAGCTCGCAGTACGCGAAGCCCTTCGGGTCGCGCCGCGGCTCGGACTTCTTCTCGTCCCACTCCGCCTCTCGAGCGTCGACGAACGGCACGACGTGCACCGTCGCGCCGCTGAGGCTCGCGCGTTTGGGGCTGGTCGCCTGGTACTTCTTCAGCAGCAGCGGATGTTCACAGCCCGCACTCGCCACCGCGATGAAGAGGAAGAGGCGCGTCATGGCTACCTGTACTTCCACGGGCTCGACTTCATTGCACGTCGAGCTTCAACCATTGCGAGCGGTTCACCCGGAGCAGGCGAGGGCCTTCGGGCTCTGGACAGAACGGGTGCTCCCAGTTGCAGACGGCGGTCACCTCGACGTCGAGGAACTCGCCGGGCGCGAGCTTCTTCTCGAAGCGGGGGTAATTGGTCAGCGCCACGAGCGCCGTGCGGACGACGCCATTCGCGAACGCGAGACGCAGGGTGACCGCCTCGGGGTCGAGCCTGGCCGGCTTCTTCCCGACGTTGGTCACGCGGAGCAGGCCGCCAGAGCTCGCCTCCCAGCGCCACCCGTCGACGACGACCGCCGGCGAGCCTTCCGTCTTCGCGATCGCGGCCGCGAGCTGCGCCTGCCAGGTCTTCAGCGCGCCCTCGGCATCGCGGATGGCGGTGACGAGCGCGGGGTGCTCCCAGGTGGTGAGCGGCGCGGCCCGCAGCAGGGCATCGCTCAGCTTCGCGAGCGGAGCGCGAAAGCTCGATTCGCCTCCGTCGTTCGCGTTCAGATCCGCGCGCGTCGACCGCACCACGTCGGCCGCCGCGTGGCGCACCTGATCGAGCCACGGTGCGGCCGCCTTCGCAGCCGCGTCGGCGGAGACCACGCGGCACTCGGTTTTCATCAGCTCGCTGGAGAAGCGCAGCGGCAGGTGGTCGTCGAAGGTCTCGGTGCCGGCGCCCACGAGCTCGTTCGTCGTGACGTCGCGATCTTCCACCTTCACGGTGATGCGCTCGCCGCGCTTCAAGCTCACGCCGGGTATCGAGACGTGGGCGGTGCAGCTGCTCTCGCCGGAGTAGATCGCGACGGGAGCCTGCCCGGGCAGCGTGATCGTGATCAGCAGATCTGGATCGGCGAATGCGTCCCAGTCGTGCTCACACGACGCCGTCGCCCGACACACGAGGATGCCCTGGTCCACCGGGCCCTGGGCCTTCTCAGGCGCCAGGCGGAAGAGCGCCTTCGGGTCGGCAGCCTGCGGTGCGCGTGGATCACGCGGTGCGTAGAACCTCGCCTCATCCACCTGCTCGAGACGCCACTGCGGCGGGCCCGCCGAGGCCAGCAGCGAGATGAGCAGCGCCAGGACCATGAGCACCCACACCATGCCGTGAGACCGCTCAGTCAGCGAGCGTGACCTGGCCGTCTACAGGGTAATTTCCTTAAGCCGCGCAACCACTTCTGTAGGTGCTGGTGGGCTCCGTCTGCCGGCGATCGGGCACAACAGATCGTCTTGGCCCCTGAGAATGACCCTCGCGCAGTAAGTTCCAAAACCGCTCCCAAACCACACCGCACAAGGGGAACCCCACCGTGGCTACGAATCAGGTCAGCAGCAAGCTCGCGAAGGTCATCAAGCAGGTCAAGGTCGCGCAGGAGACGAAGAAGACCGACACCGGCGCGGCTGCTGCGATGAAGGAGCTCGAGAAGAACAACAAGAAGTCGGGCTCCATCTCCGGCCAGGAGATGATGGACGCGATCCTCAAGGGCACGAAGGACCTCGACAACAACGCCGCCGGCAGCGAGTTCGGCACCATTCAGCGCTGGGTCGAGAAGAACGGCGCGAAGCTCTCGCCTGAAGCCAAGAAGGTCTACGAGGCCTACGCGAAGGCGGCGAAGAAGGCGCAGGCCTCCGGCCAGACCGGCATCGACTTCCGCGACTACCAGGCGATGCAGCGCGAGATGCGCTCGGTCTCGACCGGCAAGCCGCAGGACGCGAGCGCGGGCAAGGCGCTCGCCGAGCTGGCGAAGGACAACAAGACGCCGGGCTCCATCTCGGGCCAGGAGATGGCGAACGCCATCATCAACGGCACGAAGGACCTCGACGGCCAGGCCGCCGGCAAGGAGTTCGCCGACATCGCGAAGTTCGTTCGCGAGAACGAGCACCTGCTCTCGCCCGAGGCGAAGAAGGCGTTCGCCGTCTACGAGAAGGCCGTGAAGGCGGCGAAGGCCGCGGGCCAGACCGGCATCCCCGTCGACAAGTTCGCGCGCATGGTGCGCGACATGATGCGCGCGGCGCAGCCGCCGACGACGTCGCAGCCGCACCCGGCCACTCCGGCTCCGGCGCCGAGCGCGCCGCCGGCGCAGCCTCCCGCAGGTCAGCCGACGCAGCCGGCTCCGACGCAGCCGCCCGCGCAGCCTCCGGCTCAGCCGCCGGTGACGCAGCAGCCGCCGGTGGGCGGGGCGCCGCCGCCGCCGTTCGCGATGGCTCCGGATGACCCGAACGCGAACTACTCGATCCCGGTGTACCAGCTGCCCGAGCAGCAGCCGCCCGTGACGTCGCAGCCGCCGGTGACGACGACTCCCGCCGCGCCGGTGCCGGTGCCCGTGCCGGTGCCGAACGTGCCGGTCGGCGGTGACGCCAGCGCGACCGCCGCGCTCAAGGAGCTCTCGGCGGGCAACACGAAGCCCGGCTCCGTCTCGGGCGCCGAGTTCGTCGACGCCGTCATCAAGGGCACGAAGGATCTCGACAACCAGGCCGCGGGCCGCGAGTACCAGGACGTGGCGAAGTGGGTGAAGGAGAACGGCCACCTGATGTCGCCCGAGGCGAAGAAGGCCTGGGCCATCTACGAGAAGCAGGCGAAGGCCGCGCAGGCCAAGGGCCAGACCGGCATCACGCTCGGCGAGTACAACAAGATGGAGAAGGAGATGCGCGCGGCCGCGAAGCCCGCGTACACCGACCCGTCTTCGAAGGGCGCGCTCGAGGCGCTCGCGAAGGGCAACACGACGCCCGGCAGCATCTCGGCGAAGGAGATGACCGACGCGATCCTCCGCGGCACGCGCGATCTCGACAACCAGGCGGCCGGCAAGGAGTACGCCGACATCGCGAAGTTCGTGCGCGAGAACGAGCACCTGCTCTCGCCGGAAGCGAAGAAGGCGTACGCCACCTACGAGAAGTACGCGAAGGCGGCGCAGGGCAAGGGGCAGACCGGCATCACCATCTCCGAGTACGGAAAGATGGAGCGCGAGATGCGCGCCATCGAGAAGAAGCCGCTGCCGGTGGTGCACGACGCCAGCGCGAAGAAGGCGCTCGACGCGCTCGGCAAGGCGAACACGAAGCCGGGCTCCATCTCCGGTGAAGAGATGACGAAGGCGATCATCAACGGCACGAAGGACCTCGACAACCAGGCCGCCGGCCGCGAGTTCGCGGAGATCTCGAAGTGGGTGAAGGCGAACGAGTCGAAGCTCTCGCCCGAGGCGAAGAAGGCGTACGAGGTCTACGCGAAGCACGCGCAGGCGCAGCAGAAGAAGGGCCAGACCGGCATCCCCGTCTCCGAGTTCAACAAGATGGAGAAGGAGATGCTCGCGGCCTCGAAGCCGAAGTACCAGGACCGCACCACCGCCGCCGCGCTCCAGGGCCTCGCGAAGGGCAACACCACGCCGGGCAGCATCTCGGCGAAGGAGCTCACCGACGCGATCGTGAAGGGCACGCGCGACCTCGACAACCAGGCCGCCGGCAAGGAGTACGCCGACATCGCCAAGTTCGTGCGCGAGAACGAGCACCTGCTCTCGCCCGAGGCGAAGAAGGCGTTCGCGGTCTACGAGAAGGCGGCCAAGGCGGCGAAGGGCAACGACATGACCGGCATCCCGCTCGGCGACTACAACAAGATGATTCGCGACATGCGCGCGCTGGAGCAGAAGCCGCGCGTGTGAGGCTGAGGGCTGAAGCGCAGCACCGTTGACGCTGAGCGGAGGCGCCGCAGGCGCAGCAGTCGAAGCGGGTCGCGAGTCGGCTTCGGGCCCCCTTCGACTTCGCTGTCCTTCGGGCAGCTCCGCTCGGGTGAACGGAGCCTCCTCCTGCGCTTCTAATCGTGCACGTACAGCTCGACGTCGTTCGTGCCCATCACCTCGAGCGCTGAGACGTCGTTGCCGGTCTCCGGCACCGCGGCGGCCACGCGCAGCTCGGCGTGGCCCTCGCGCGGGCGCAGCACGGCGATGAGCTTCTTCTTCGGATCTCTGGGAACCATGATCGCGAGGTTGCCGAGCTCGACCTGCTGCAGCGCGGTCTCGAGCTTCACCTTGCGCCAGCCGCGCTGCTGACTGGACATCTTCATCCAGTCGACCGTCTGCGCGAGGCTGAGCTCGCGGCCGCCGAGGAAGTGCGGAATCTCGCAGCCCATCGCGCGGCTGACGTCCCAGACGAAGACGTGGGAGCGCGGCTGGCCCTTCGCGTCCGGCGCGTAGCGCGGGTTATGGCCGGCGGCGAACTGGGCGATGACGTTCAGGTAGCCGCGCTTCGAGCGGCGGCCGAACATGCTCTGCGCCGGAGGAATGGTCGCCTTCCAGGTGTCGATCGCCGTGACGCCCGGCGCCGGGTGGATGCCGTCGAACGCCATGCCCACGGACGAGTCCTCTTCTTCGTCCTCGTCGAGCGTCAGCCGCGGCGCGTGGCCGAGGATGGCGGAGGTCTCGGTGCGCTCTTCGTCGTCGAAGCCCGAGTGGTGAAGCTGCCGCTGCAGCACGTTGGGGCGCGCGGTGAGCACCTGGCTGGGCTGTTCGCGGGGCTGGGTCGGGGCCGGCGCAGGTGCGGTCACCTTCGGCACCGGCACGAGCGGCGAGGTCGAGCGGCCGGTCGGAATCGAGCCGGTGATGCGGCGGATCTCTCCGAGCGTGGGGGCGCGGCTGCTGACGGTGTTCTCTTCGAAGTCGGAGAGCGTGGAGCCCGGCTCCGACGGCCGCGGCCGCGGCGCGGTCGGCCCCGGCTTCGGAGCCACCGAGGGGCGCACGCCCGTCTTCGGCTTCGCAGGCGCGGGCGGGCGCTGTTTGGGATCGGGCGGCTTGCCGCTCACGGGGCGACTCTACAGCGCATGCCGGTCGTTTACGGCGCACACCGTTTGGTGTCGAATGGAGCCCGGTTGGGGCTCATCTCCGTCGTCCTGATGACGATGCTGTCGGCCGAGTCGCCGAAGGTGGCCTGCACGACCTTCACGTGCAGCGACGACCTCGGCCCATCTCTGTGCGAGGCCTACGAGCGGCGCTTCACCAGCCGGCTCGCCCGTGGGCAGAAGGTGCAGGTCACCACGCCGCGCGACATCGCGCAGATCCTCGGCCTCGAGCGCCAGAAGCAGCTGCTCGGGTGCTCGAACGAAGACGGCTCGTGCAGCGCCGAGCTCGCCGGAGCGCTGGGCGTCGACGGGCTGCTCACCGCCATCGTCACGCGCACGCCGAGCGGGTGGCTGCTCAGCATGAAGGTGGTGCGCGCGACGGACGGCGTCGAGTGGGTGTCGGCGAACGAGAACGCGCGCGACGATGGCGAGCTGCAAGACGTGCTCGACGGCATCGCCGACCGCTTCGCGAAGGAGCTGCAGGGCGTGAAGCCGGGCGGCGCGTCGCGGGCGGTGCTCTGGAGCGGCACGGCGCTGGGCCTGGGGCTCGTCGCCGGCGGCGCGGTGCTCCTGGGGTTGTCGAAGCCGTACGCCGCGAGGCTCAAGTCCGACGAGCCGCAGTCGCCGACCGACCTCGACCAGACGGCGAGCCAGGGAGCGACGCTGCAGACGGCAGGCGGAGTGCTGCTCGGCGTCGGGATTCCGGTCGCGCTGACGTTCTTCATTCTCGCGCTGGCCTTGCCCGCGGAGTCGGGCGGCGTGTCGGTGGCGCCGCTCTTCACTTCGGACACCGCGTACGTGAGCGTGGGGGGCCGATGGTGAGGCGGGCGCTGGTGCTGCTGGTGGTGCTCGCCGCGTGCGAGGACTTCGGCCGCCTGCGCCAGCTCAAGCCGCGACGCATGGTGGTGAAGCTGACCGACGTCTCGTTTCTGCCCGACGGCGGGCAGGTGTCGCGCCTGCGGCCGGTCGACCAGGCCGGGCGCTGCGAGGTCGCCGTCGATGGCCTGCTCGGAGCGGGCTGGCAGGTCACCTACGGTACGTGGGTGAGCGACGGCGTCTGCGAGCTGCGCGACGTGCAGCCCGGCGAGACGTACGTGCGCGTGCCGGGCCGAGACGTGTACTTCCAGACGGCGCTCGACGAGGTGGACCTCGGCAACGACGACGTCGGGCGGCCCTTCACGAGCGGCCGCGCGGGCACGGCGGTGACCCTCGACGTGACGGCGGGAGAGCCCTACGAAGAGCGCACCGAGCTCGCGCTCTACGTGCCGGACTTCGGCATGGGCTTCACCGGCTCGGGGGCGACCGTTCAGGCGATGCAGGGGCAGACGAGCTTCGCGGTGACGTACGACTGGGAAGGCATGCCCCTGGTGCAGGCGGGCGAGGCGATCGACTTCTTCCAGGGGCGCACCGAGTGGGACGGGGGCACCGACATCCGCTTCAAGCTCACGCGCAAGGGCACGACGACGGCGGTGACGGCGGTCGACACGCGGGCGGTGCGGGCGTCGCTGACGATGGCTCCCATCACCGCGCAGGCGCCGACGCCGCTGCCGGCGGTGACGGCGAACCCGCAGGGGCTCATCGACCTCTTGACCGGCGTCTTCCCCGACGCCGAGTTCCTCGGCACCTGGGCACAGCACGAGGTGAAGCCGCAGGGGTTCACGCAGCCGCTCGGCATTCAGCACCACTTCAACATTCGCCCGACCGGCATGCTCTCGCTGCCGGCGTTCACGCTCGACCCGCTGCCGACGCTGAGCTGGCGGGGGACGCTGTCGCTGTCGGCGTACGTCGAGCAGAAGTTCGACGTTCCGGCGTCGGGCACGGCCACCATCGGCTCCACCATTCAAGGACCCGCGAACGAGCTGGCGTGGGTGACCTCGACGGCCATCTCTCCGGCGCAGGCGATCGCGGTGCGCGACGCGGACGGCCGGCTGCAGGTGAGCGGAGACCTCGCGACGCGGACGCCGGTGGTGGTGTGGGACCCGCCGACGATCGGCCTGCCGAACGGCTACCACGTCACCGTCGAGCGCGTCGACGTGACGGGGAGCGAGGCGAAGCTGACGCGGCTGCCGATGCGCATGCTCGTGCAGAAGACCGAGGCGCACATTCCGCCCGAGGTGCTCGAGGTGGGGCGGTCGTACCTCTTCGAGGTCCTCGCCGAGAACTGCACGGCGACCGACCCGAAGCGGCCGCGGCGCGCGAACCCCCAGCTGCCGTGCGCGCAGACCCAGAGCGTGAGCCGGGTGTTCACCGTGGTGCAGTAGCTCGGCGCGGCGCCGTCACTTCCGCGCGGGGCCGCCGCCCATCAAGGCGGGGTCGACCTTCGCGGCCTTGAGCGAGGTGAGCTCGAGCACGAGGTCGGGCTCGCCTCCGCTCACGTGCATCATCTTCACCACCAGGCCGGTCGCGCCGGCGCGCGCGAGCGCCGCGACGGTGTCGTCGTCGAGCCGCTGCGCGCGCGTCACCAGCCGGTCGGCGGCCGCGTCCTTGAGCGCGTCCTTGGCGACGCAGTAGTCGGTGTACCCCTGCTGGTCGTCGTGCAGCCGCACGCGCTTGCAGCCCAGGCCCAGGACCTTGCCGTCGCCCATCGCCTCGGCGCGCGTCACCTTGCGCTGCGGCGGCTGCGGGGCCTGCACGACGAACTCGTTCTTCTCGGCGCTCCACACCCGCGAGACGTCGGGCTCGGCGGCCGTCACCAGCACGGTGGTCTGGTTCTTCGCCGTGCCGAACGGCAGCGAGGCCTCGCTGCGCACGCCGAGCTTCGACACCCAGGTCTTCACCGAGCCCTCGGCGTTGCGCACGCGCACGTCGTACTCGAGCACGCCCTCGAACGGCGCCGCGGAGAGCACGCACAGCACGACCTCGAGCGCGCCCATCAGTCGCACCCCGCCAGCGGCGTCGTACCGCGGGTGGCGTGCCACTGCGCCTGGAGCCGGCAGCCGCGCTCCCACGTGTCGATGAAGTCGCCGGCCGCGTTGAACATCGGCTCGAGCTGCTCCCAGCTCACTCCGACGTTCCGCATGTCCTGCCAGACGTCGGGCATGAGGCCCTCGTTGGCGAGGCCGTCGAGGTTCACGTCCCAGCCGGTGTTCTGGGCCGCGGGCACCGCCACGCCGTCGTTCCTGAACTTGAGCATGGGGCGCTGCTGCCTGAGCTCGCCGCCGCCGCCGAAGGCGACGACCTGGTCGACGGGGGCGAGCTGTGCGTTGTCGTCGCGCCGCTCGGTGGCGCGCCGCGCGGTGACCAGGGTGAGCTCGGGCCGGCCGGCGGGCCGCCACGGAGCGGGCGGGCGCGGGCGCGACGCGTAGTCGGTGTACTCGACGCCGTTCCACTCGCGCAGCTGCGCCTTGGGGTTCTCGGTCGAGGCGCAGCCGGGCACCTGCGACGCGGGGTCGGTGGCCGAGTTGAAGCGGCACCCGCGCGCGACGGCCGCGCTGTCCCAGTCGCGCGGCCACGAGGCGAGGTGGGGCCTGCCGTCGCCGTCGAGCTCTCCGTTCACGCGCTCGGGCGAGTCGTTCGAGAAGCAGGCGGTGCCGGTGCCGAAGCGGCTCTGCAGCCGCGGCGCGGGGCTGTTGTTGTCGGTCGAGGTGGTGACGCCCTTGCCGCCCATCAGCCGCACCATCTGCAGGTACTTCACCGACAGCGCCTTCGTCGAATAGTCGCAGTTGTTGCGGACCTGGTTGCCGACGAGGCGGTCGGGGTCCTCGGCGACGTTGCCGTTGATGCCCGGAGAGATCGCGCCGCCGTTGTCGCGGATGACGCGCAGCTCGGCGACGGTCTTGTCGACCTCGGCGTGCCAGCCGTGCGCATCGGCCTCGGGAGTGCCGACCACGACGGGGCCCTTCTTCGCCATTCGGCGCACGTCGGTGTGAATGCCGATGACGGGGTACTGCTCGGTCGGCCACGAGGGGCTCGCCTCGGTGCGGAAGGCGGTGAGCTGGGCGTGCAGGTCGATTCGCGAGCGCTGGCCGAGGTGGTCGGTGTCGATGATCATGCCGCGCTTCATCATCTCGCGGGCGAACGCGACGCCCTCGGGCGCGAGGCCGATCGCGTTCAGGTTGCGCGTCGGGTGCGCGGCGTAGTTGTCGCGCACGGTCTCGGACAGCTCTCCGAACAGCGGGAAGAACATGCCGTCGAGCGAGCAGCGGCGGGTGGGCGGAATGACGCCGCCCGGGCCGCGCCCGAGCAGCCACTCGAGCGAGTCGAGCTTGTTCGCCCACTGGAACTCGGGGTTCATGAACGGGTCGTGATCGGCGAGGGTGCGGCCCTTCTTCGCGCCGTCGATGCCGACGCGGAAGGTGATGTCGGCCGTCTCTCCGATGAAGTCGGGGTCGGTGATGGAGTCGCTGACCTCGAACCAGCCCTCGTTGCGCAGGTTCCACGGGCACGAGGCGCCCGCGCAGGGGACGCGGGGCTTGAGCGACGACATCACCTGGTAGGCGCCGAGCGGCATCAGCGAGAGCGGCGGCGGCGCCGACGACGGCAGGAAGATGGGGATGGGCAGCAGCGGTCGCCAGACGCCGTCGGTGTCGGCGTTGACCGAGTTGCGGGTCAGGTTGTTGAAGACGTTTCCGGCGTTGTAGACGTCGTTGAAGAAGCCGGTGCCGCCGAGCGGGTTGTTGGCGCCGTGAATCGGCGTGATCTTGCGGACGCCGAGGGCGAAGAGGTCGGCGACCTGGCGCTCGATGGAGTCTCCGGGGACGTCAGGCCTCAGCTTGCCGAGCTCCTGTGTCTCGGTGCCGAGGATGATGGCCATCTTCTTGCGGCGGATGATGTCGCGCGCCTGGCCGGGCGTGAGCGCGATCTCGGCGATCTCGAACAGCGGGCCCACCGGGTAGTCGGGGTCGGCGGGGCCGGCGGTGAGGCGGCGAACGGCGTCGACCGAGATGCGAATGGCCTGCCAGTCGTCCATGTCGTCGCGGCCGTCGAGCACGTACTGCATCGCGCGCGAGTGCAGCGCGTCGATGACCATCAGGCGCAGGCCGCCCTGGAAGGCGCGGCGGATCATCGACGCGTGGTAGCGCTGGTGCAGGTACGAGCCTCCGAAGCCCGAGTGGGTGCCGTCGGGCGAGTCCCAGTCCTGCAGCTCGATGACGCCGTGCACGGCGAGGCGCTTGTTCTCGATGAGCGAGATGATGAAGTCGATGAGCGGGCCCGGCTTCATGCCGCCGGAGGTCGGCATCGCCGCGCCGTGCAGCGTGGTGGTGGTGACCGAGGGGATGGTGAGCAGCGCGGCGGTCGCGGCGGTCAGCGCGAACGTGCACGCGCCGAGGGTGCCGACGGCGATGAACGGCCCGACGAACGGAATGAGCCCGGCGGTGGCGGCCGCCAGCGAGCACGCGCCGGCGCCGACGACGTTGATGAGCGCGATGACGCCCGCGGACACGAAGCACTGCTCGGTCACGTTCGGCTGCGCGATGGCGGGGCGCTTCACGTTGCCGCGGCGGTCGGTGATGGCGCCGACGGGGCGGTTGCAGTCGTAGACGTTCTCGAGCGGATCAGCGGCGTCGCCCCAGATGTAGTGACCGCCGAGCGTGAGGTTCGAGACGACGTGCGCGTGGGTGTCGGTGCCGCCCCAGATGGGGATCTCGTTGTGCTCTTCACCGATGACCGGGTTGCCCGCGTCGGTGGGCAGCCACACGGTGCGCGCGGGGGCCGCGGCCTCGCAGCGGAAGTCGTCGACGTTGACGTGCAGCTTCTCGCCCTGCGTGTCGACGACGCGGAAGCGCGCCTGCAGGTTCGCGTACTTCGTCACGTCCCACACCACGCGTCGCCGGAGGTAGTCGTTGTCTTCGAGCGCGGTCGCGGCGCGCACCACGATCCAATCGGGCTGCGGCTCGGTGGTGATGGTCGCCGACCCCGGGGCGAGCTCTTCGAGGCCCAGGCCGCGGTAGCTGGCGACGAGGTCCGCCTTGTTGTTGGGGTTGGACAGGACCAACAGCTCGACGCGCTGGCCCATGCTGCGGTTGCCGCCGATGAGGAACGACAGGTACGGCGTCGAGACGGTGAAGACGGGCGAGACGAGCTCTCCGGAGAGGCCCTCGTCGAGGCGTACGCCGGGCCGAAAGTTCCAGCCGTAGCGCGCGTCCGACGAGCCGGCCCACCAGTTGCCGTGGTAGCCGATGCCGCGGCTGAACTCCCAGTAGTCGCCGCCGACGTTGCTCAAGGGGTCGAGCCCCGAGTCCGGAGCGCCGATGAAGCCGGGTGGCTGGATGCGGAAGATGGAGACGGCGTTTCCGTAGACCGCGGTGTTCTGGTTGAAGACGCCCGAGCCGACCCACGGGAAGTAGCGGCCCGACTCGAAGCTCCAGCCCTTGCCGGCGAAGCAGGTGCCCGGCGCAGGCTCGCTGCCCGCGTCGTAGAGGAAGCCGGTCGGGTTGAACGGCGCGTCGTAGCCCGGGCGGGTGAAGAAGAGGTCGTCGCTGCCGCCGTCAGCGCTCGGGCAGGCCGCGGGAGAGACGGCGCAGCCCTGAAAGACCTTGGCCGGCAGCGGCGTCGGTGACTGCGGCCGCGGGAGGATGACGGAGGTCGTCTCGAAGCAGGCGAGCTGGGGTGAGGCGCTGAACGCGCCGGGGTCGACCGGGTTGCCCATCGCGTCGACGAAGGCGAACCCGCCGTCGGCGAGACGGCCGCCGTCGAACAGCGCGACGAGGCCGGAGTCGGTCGCGAACACGAGGCACCCCGCGTCGCGGTAGCGGTCAGCGAGGCTCGACCCGCCCGCGTCCTCGCCGCCGCCGTCCAGCCCGCCGTCCGGGCTCGACGTCGGGGGACAACCGGCGAGCACCAGGAGCAGCAGCAGGCGGCGTGTGCGCATGAGACCTTTCCGTTCGTGCGCCGCCATGGCCACGACCGGCAATGGTGTCAGCGGGTGTTGTTGGCGCAGTCGGGCCACCGTAGAGCAAGGCGCGCGCCTTGGCCCGCTTCTTCGCGTTTCATGTGCTTGCGGCGCCGGTCGTGAACGCGAGGTTCACGGCTGTGAACGCTCAGGTTATGGCGGCGCTCTTCTCGAGATCGATGCGCACCGTGGTGCCGGCGCCCTCGCGCGTGTCGATGCTGAGCGTGCCGCCGTGGGCCTCGACGACGCGCCGGACGAACGCGAGCCCCAGGCCCGAGCCCTGGCTCTTGGTGGTGAAGAAGCCTTCGAGCGCGCGCTCCTTCGTGCGCGGGTCCATGCCCGGGCCTTCGTCGCGGACGCTGACGGCGCAGCCGCGCGGCGTGGCCTCGGTGGTGACGTGCACGGGCTTCTCCGGGGCGGCCTCGCGGGCGTTCTTGAGCACGTTCTCGAGCGCGATGACGATGAGGTCCTTGTCGGCCTGGCAGGGCGGCAGGTCCTTCGCGAGCTGCACGTTCACGTTGTTGCCGCCGAGGAACTTCAGGGCCTCATGGGTCGCGTCGTTGAGGCTCGTAGCCGAGAGCTGCGGCTGCGCCTTGCCGATGCGCTGGTACTGGTCGACGAGGTTGGCGAGGCGATCGCACTGCTCGACGAGCAGCGTGAGGAACTCTCCCTGGCCGTCGATGCTGCGGCCGGCGGCGCGCTCTCCGGCGAGGTACTGCGCGGCGCCGCGAATGGAGGCGAGCGGGTTCTTGATGTCGTGGGCCATCTGCGCGGCCATGCGCCCGAGCGAGGCGTGGGCGAGGGTCCGCTCGCGCTCTCCGGCGTAGTCGGAGACGACGAAGCGCAGCGCGGTGAAGGCGGCGAGCCCGACGAGCACGGTGCCGGCGACGACGAGCGCGAGCTGGTGACCGAAGGCGCGGAAGACGGCGACCTCGGCGAGCACGACGGTGAGCGCGATGGCGCCGGCGTTCACCCACGAGAGGAACGTGATGCCCTCGAGCAGGCGCAGCGCCGCGGCGCCGAGGACGAGCGCGCTGAGGACGAGGCCCCACGCGGCGAGGTTCGGCGACCAGGTGGCGCCGGCGATGCCGACGAGCTCGGCGGCGGTGGCGACTCCGGCGATGAGGCCCGCGGCGAGCACGAGGCGGGTGCGCGCGCGCTCGGCGCTCGAGGTGCCGCGCATGTTCTGCACGAGCAGCTTGATGGAGTGGACGAGGACGGGAACTTCGCCCGCGAGCATCGCGACGGCCCAGCTGCCTCCGCCGGGGAACTGGTTGCCGGGGATGAAGAACGGCTGCAGGCACGCGGCGGCGAAGAAGAAGAAGTAGAGGTAGACGACGAGCAGCGGCTTGCCGAGCTCGCGCCGCTTGCCCACGAACGCGATGACCAGGTGGTAGAAGAACGGCGTCACGATCGACGCCGCGACCCCGTTGAGCCAGTGCCAGCTCGGCTGCTCGGTGCTGTCGGAGATCGCCTGGGTGAGGTTGTAGGCGAACAGGTCGAGGCACAAGAGCGCGAACGGCCACGCGACCGGCTTCACCCGCACGTCGCGGCCGCGCAGCACCGCGAGGACCGCGATGGCGAGGAAGATCGCGCTGCCCGCGAGGGAGAGGCCGATGTCGACGCCCTTGTGCGGCACGGCCGCGAGCTTAGGGCGGGTTTTGCCGCTCGCTGAACGCCGGGCGCGCTCAGTTCAGGGTGCGGTCGCGGCGCGTGAGCCGAACGGGCACGCGGGCGGGCGGGGCGCTGGTCGAGAAGGCGACGTAGAGGAGGGAAACGCAAACCACTGCAAGCACGGCGATCATCAGCGTCATCTGGGGAGAATTCGTAACGAGCGACGAATTTCGTGTCACCTGAAGCTGACGTTGGCTCCGGCGGGAATGCCGCGCTTCGTGGTACGCCTTTGGCTCCATGGCCTCTCTCGGCACGGTCCTCGTGGTCGACGACGACGTCGCAGTGCGGAAGGTGCTCAAGGCGCTCCTCGAGCAGGCGAACGTCACCGTGCACGAGGCCGGCAACGGCGCCGAGGCGCTCGAGAAGCTGCAGCGCACGATGGTCGACGTCGTGGTGACCGACGTGAAGATGCCCGGCATCGACGGCCTGCAGCTGCTCGAGCAGGTCGTGCAGAAGTGGCCCGACGTGCCGGTGATTCTGGTGACGGCGCACGGCTCGGTGCCGATGGCGGTCGAGGCGATCAAGAAGGGCGCGTCGGACTTCATGCTGAAGCCGTTCGATCGCGACGAGATCGTCTTCGTGATCAGCAAGGCGCTGAAGAAGGCGCGGCACGTCAGCGCCTCGGCGGCTCCCGCCTCGGACGGCGGCCTGTGGGGCGACTCGGCGCGGATGCACGAGGTCCGCGACCTCATCGCGCGCGCCGCCGGCGGCACCGCGACGGTGCTCATCCGCGGAGAGAGCGGCACCGGCAAGGAGCTCGCCGCGCGCCAGTTGCACGCGCAGAGCAAACGCAAAGACGGGCCGTTCGTCGCCATCAACTGCGGCGCCTTCACCGACACGCTGCTCGAGTCCGAGCTGTTCGGCTACGAGAAGGGCGCGTTCACCGGCGCCGTGCAGCGCAAGCTCGGCCGCGTCGAGGTCGCGAGCGGGGGCACGTTGTTCCTCGACGAGATCGGCGACGTGACTCCCGCCACGCAGGTGAAGCTGCTGCGCCTCTTGCAGGAGAAAGAGCTCGTCCGCGTCGGCGGCAACGAGACCCTCAAGGTCGACGTGCGCTTCGTCGCCGCCACCAACCGCCCGCTCGAGGAGCTGGTGAAGAAGGGCGAGTTCCGCGAGGACCTCTTCTACCGGCTCAACGTGGTGCCGATCACCATGCCTCCGCTGCGCGAGCGCGGCGGCGACGCGTCGATGCTCGCCGAGCGGCTGCTCGCGAAGCTCGCGCCGGACAACGGGCGCCCGCGGCTGCGCTTCGCCCCGCAGGCGCTCGCGCTCGCCGGCGCGCAGCCGTGGCCGGGCAACGTGCGGCAGCTTCGAAACTTCGTCGAGCGGCTGGCGGTGCTGGCGCCGGGCGAGGAGATCTCCTCGGCGGACGTCGAGCGAGAGCTCGAGCGCGAGGCCGACCTGCACGGCGGCGGCGGAGCCATCGCGGCGCCGGTCGAAGGCGGCCTCGAGGCCCGGCGCGCGCAGGTGGAGAAAGAGGCGCTGCTCGAGGCGCTCAAGAAGTCGGGCGACAACCGCACCACCGCGGCGCGCATCCTCGGCATCAGCCGGCGCACGCTGTACAACAAGCTCGCCGAGCACGGGATTGCGTGATGCTCCGCCCGCTCGCAGCGCTGGTGCTGTTCGCCGGTGCGTGTGGCCCGCGCGAGCCCGAGGGCGACGTCGAGGTGCGCATGGACTTCGCGCGCACGGACGGGTTCTTCTCGGCGCCGTTCCCCTCCGATGCGCTGAAGCAGTCGGACGGGCGCCTCGCGGTGCGCGACTTTCCGAACCCGAAGAAGATCGCGATGCTCGGCCAGGGCCTCTCGCTCGTCGGGCGAGATGCGCGCGGGTTCGCGCGCACGGGCGGCGTGTTCTTCCAGCTCACCGGGCCCATCTCGGCCTCGGGCCTGCCGACGCTGGCGGCGTCGACGCAGGAGGACTCGAACGTCTTCCTCGTCTCCATCGACGCGACGTCGCCCGACTTCCAGAAGCGGCGGCCGATTCACGTGACGTTCACCGCCGAGGCGTCGCCGAACGGAGCGCCGAACCTGCTCGCGCTGCTGCCGCTGCAGGGCGTGCCGCTGCGCGCGAATACGATGTACGCGGCGGTGGTGCTGAAGTCGCTGCGCGACGGCGAGGGCAAGCTCTTGCGCGCGAGCACGGTGATGCAGGAGCTCGCCGCGGGCCGCACGCCGGACGTGGTCGAGGCGGACCGCCTGCTGAAGGCGATGCTGGTGCTGAACGCGATGGGCCTGAAGTCGAGCTCCATCGCCGGGCTCACGGTGTTCACCACCGACGACCCGGTCGGGGCGTTTCGCCGCGCGGTCGACGACGCGCTGGCGCTGCCGAAGCCGGCGCCGGCGGCGTTCGCGCGCACCGACACGTACGCGGACTACTGCATGTACGAGAGCACCATCGCGCTGCCGGTGTTTCAGGAGGGGACTCCGCCGTTCTCGATGATGGGCGGGCGGTGGGCGACGGACGCGAGCGGGAAGCTGGTGAAGCAGCGCGACGAGACGGCGCGCCTGTTCGTCTCGGTGCCGCGCAAGCCGATGCCGCCGGGCGGGTACCCCGTCGTCGTGATGCTGCGCACCGGCTCGGGCAGCGACCGCGCGCTCGACCGTGGCGTGCGCGATGCGATGGGCAACGTGCTCGTGCCCGGCGACGGGCCGGCGGTGCACTTCGCGCGCGTGGGCTGGGCGGGGCTGTCGTTCGACGGGCCCCACGGCGGAAGGCGGAACGTCAGCGGCGGCGACGAGCAGTTCCTCGTCTTCAACGTGTTCAACCCGCCGGCGCTGCGCGACAACGTGCGGCAGGCGGCGCTCGAGACGGTGCTGATGGCGCGCGTGCTCGAGGACATCGCGTTCGACGCTGCAGACTGTCCGGGGGCCGGCGGCACGGCGCGGTTCAACGTGTCGCTGGTCGCGCTGATGGGGCACTCGATGGGCGCGTCCATCGCTCCGCTCGCGGCGGCGGTCGAGTCGCGGTACCGGGCGGTCATCTTGAGCGGCGCGGGCGGCAGCTGGATCGCGAACGCGGTCGACAAGCTGAAGCCGCTGGCGACGAAGGCGTCGCTCGAGGTGCTGTTCGACTACCCGCAGGGCGTCGGGCTGACGCCGACCGACCCGACGCTGACGCTGGTGCAGTGGGCGCCCGAGGCGGCGGACTCGCAGGTCTACGCAGAGCACCTGGTGAATGATCCGCTCGTGGGGCCTCGGCGCCACGTGCTGATGTTCCAGGGAATCGTCGACCACTACATCATGCCGAGCATCGCGAACACGATGACGCTGGCGACGGGGCTCGATCTCGCGGGGCCGGCGCACGACGAGACCGTGCAGGAGCTCGCCACGCACCCGAAGGTGCGCGACATGCTGCAGTTCTCGCGGCGAGAGGCGATCGCGCTGCCGGCGACGGGGAATCGCGACGGCGCCACCGCCGTCGTCGTGCAGCACGTCGAGGACGGCGTCGAGGACGGGCACGAGGTGATGTTCCAGCTCGAGGCCGCGAAGGCGCAGTACCGGCGCTTCCTCGAGACGCTCGCGGCAGGCGGGATGCCCGAGGTCCCGTGACGGCGCGTCACTGCTTGTCGAGCAGGCGCTTGGCGCTGAGCCACGCGCCGTAGACGCCGGGCACACGCTTCACCTGCTCGAGGAAGCGAACGCCTGCGGAGCCGCGGAGGTGGGCGAGGTCGTGCGCGAGGCGCGCTTCCCGCTCCAGCAGGGCGCCGTGGTCGTGACGCGCGGCCTCGAGCGCGCGGCGCAGCAGCTCCGCTTCGGCGCGCAGCTCGGCGCGTTCGGCGTCGGTGCGCTGCAGCTCGGCCTCGAGGCGACCGAGCTCTGCGCTCAACCGCTTCACCTCGGCGTCGAGGCGGTGGGCGGTCTGGGAGCGCAGCATCCGCTCGGCCGTCGCGACGCCTTCGAGGTCGTGCACCATCGCGCCGAGGCTGGCGTACGCGCCGCGCGTCTGGGCCGACAGGCGCGCGCCGGCCTGCAGCGCGCGCGCGTGGAGGTCGCTCAGCTCGGGCAGCCGGCTCGCGAGGCTCCACTGCTGCCAGCACGCGTCGGCTGTCGCCTCGAGCTCGAGCGCGCGGCGCCGCTCGAACAGCTCGGCCTCGAGCTCGTCGGTCGACAGCGCGCGGCGCTCGAGCCGCCCGGAGAAGTTCTTCGTGGCGAGGTCGGGCATGCGATGAGCCTCGAGCCAGCCGTCGCAGCCGTAGACGTCGTAGATGAGGCAGGGGACGCCGAGCGCGCCGGCGAGCAGCGTCGTGCGACCGATGGTGATGACCGCGTCGAGCTCGAGCAGTTCCTTCGCGCCGAGGGCGGTCGGGTTCTCCGGCAGCCCATAGTGCACCCACGAGAAGCCGGGCCGCCGGGCGACGATGGCGTCGAGAGACTGCCGAAGCTTCGGGTCGAGGTGGTTCGAGACGACGGCCAGGCGCTCGAGCTCGCCGGCGCGACGAACGGGCGCGCGCGGGGTCTGCCGCTCGTCGAACCAGTTGCGGAAGATGTGGCTCTGCACCTCGCGCCCGAACGGCGTTTCGGCGGCGACGTCGCGGACCTCTTCGGAGACGCACAGCGAGAGGCTGACCCCGCCGAACACCGCCGGCGGAAGCTCGTAGGAGACCCAGGGCCCCAGGCGCGAGTGAACGACCGGACAGCTCAGCTCGAGGCTGCCCAGGAAGTAGAGGCAGGGCGCGTGGTGGCAGTGGACGAGGTCCGGCGCGAACGCTTCGATGGCCGCGCGGTCGCTCGCGGTGAAGACGCCGATGCCGAGCTGCGCCAGCGCCGTCGAGATGGAGCCGGGCACGAACGTGAAGACCGCGACGGTGTGGCCTGCGTCATGCAGCGCCGTCGCCAGCTCGAAGGTGTAGAGCTCCGAGCCCGCGCGCTCGACCAGGTGGTGGTTCGCGAGGAGGAGCTTCACGCGAGCGACGGGGAGCAATGCGCGTGCCGGGTAGGTGTCGTCTGAGGACGCCTCGCACCGTGGCTCGATGCAAGACGGCGGCGTTGCAGAACGCGGCAGTCGTGGACGTCGCCGCCGGTCGACGCGCTGCTCGAGGCGAACCTGCAAACCGAGTCACGGCGCCGCGACAGCAGGGGCCGGCGCGGGTGATTCACGGCGCGGCTGCACGTACTGCAGGTCGCCATGAACCGCCTCGTGATCGCCGCGTTGTCTCTGTGCGCCTGTGGACGTGTGCCCGTGGACGGGGCCATCGACCGTTCGGTGTCTTGTGCCGTGACAGGCACGACGCTGTTCGATCGCGAGATCGAGATCAGCGTCAGGTCGACGTTCTCCGGGGGGCCTGGAACGCGCGCCCGACTGAACCTCGATCGGTGCAGCGCGACGTCGGCGACGGTCAGCCCGGCCCAGTTCATTCCCCAGCGCGAGCTGGACTGCACCGGTTGGAGCGAGAAGAAGACGTGGTGCGTGCAGTCGGGCAGCGAGCCCGGGAGCGGTACCTTCCGCTTCGGCGTGCGGACGGACGGGCGCAGCAGGCTGAGCTGCGAGGCGGCCCTCTCCATCATCGAGGGCGAAGGCAGCCAGCCCTACGACATCGACGGCGCGCTCGATCTCGGCTGCGACCTGTCGAACCTCTGACGCGTCAGACGCGCGGCAGCGGCCGCTCGATGATGCGCTGAGCTCCGAGGCGCGCCATCGCCATGATGGTGTGCTGCGGGTTCACGCCGAGGTTGGTCGGGAAGACGCTCGCGTCGACGACGTAGGCGCCGCGCAGGCCGTGCACCTGGAAGTCGGTGCCGACGACGGCGTCGCGCACGTCGGGCCCCATGCGGCAGCTGCCGAACAGGTGCGAGAGCATCAGCGAGTAGTAGCGCGGGTCGAGCGGCGCCTTGTCGAAGAGCTTGAGGTCGTCGGGGCTCGTCAGCGCCGGGAAGCCGCGGATGTTCGGCCAGACCTCCTTCGCTCCGGCAGCGAACATCATCTCGGCGAGCTTGCGCATGCCGCGCCGCACGCGCGCCAGGTCGGTCGTCGACGGGGTGAAGAGGACGAACTCCTTGCCGAGCACGGTGACGACGCGGCCTTCGGTCTCGGCGCGCTGCACCATCGCCCAGTTGAGCAGGTGCGGGTAGTCGTTGAGCTTGCTGGTCAGCGTCGGGCCGATGCCCGGCAGGTTCACCGTGAGCAGCTCGGGCGGCAGCGAGAGCGACTCGATCTTGAACCGGTCGCTGTCGACGAAGTGCGTCGAGTTGAAGCCCTGGGTCGCCCCGAAGCTCATCCCGATGACCTTGTCGAAGCGCGCCGCGAAGCTGGTGCCCGGGTGCGCCTGGAAGTGCTTGCCCAGCGCCGGCAGCCGCACGCCGCTGCGCTTGAGCACGCCGGGGCTCTGCACGACCGAGGCGGCGACGACGACGCCGCGGCGCGCGTGGACGGTGACGATGGCTCCGGACTCGGAGAGGCCTTCGACTCCCACCGCGCGGCCCCACTTCGACAGCACGCGCAGCGCCTTCGTCGACGTGTACAGCCGGGCGCCGTGCTTCAGCGTCTTCGGCACGTACGTGATGCTCATGCCGAGCTTCTTGCCGTTGCGGCAGCCGGTGATGCAGCTCGCGCTGCCCACGCACCCGCCGTCGTAGCGCTGAATCGGGTGCGCGTTCATGCCCAGCTTCTTGGTGGCGAGGCCGAAGAGCGAGTTGTGGTTGCCGGCGACGGGGTCGGCGACGGGGCGCACGTTGAGCGACTTCTCGAGCGCGTCGAAGTGCGTGGCGAGCAGCTGCGGCGTGACGTCGTCGCCGAGGCCGAACGTCTTCTGCCACCGGGCGATGACCGAGTCCGGCGCGCGCAGCGCGATGGCCGAGTTGATGGCGGTGCCTCCGCCGACGCAGCGGCCCTGGAAGACCGCGTACGTCGCGGCGCCCATGGTGAGCTGGGCGCCGAGGTCGCGGTACATCTGCTTCATCGCGGGCCAGACGTCGGGGCTGAACTCCTTGGTGCGAACCCAGGCGCCCTCTTCGATCATGACGACGCTGTAGCCGGCCTCGGCGAGGGAGACGGCGGCGGTGGCTCCGGCGGCGCCGGTGCCGATGACGACGTAGTCGGCGGCGTCGACGTGGTCCGACGAGATGCCGCGGCCGTCGATGACCGAGCCCTCGGGCAAGAGCGACTCGTCGTCGGGGAACAGCTGCGCGCGCGGCGGCACCGGGTGCAGCGGGCTCGAGGGAACGGGGACGATGGCTTCCGTACGCATGGCTCTTCAGCTCCTCAGCTCGGTGCGGGGCGACGCCACGTTCGGAGTCACGTTCATCTCGCGCTGGTAGCGCGAGGTCGTGGCGTGCGTCAGGGCCCCCGTCGTCTTCATGAGCAGCGTCATCTGCCGTGCGAGGTAGACGTCGCTGTTCCACAGCTTCTCGAGCACCTTGAGGCGCTCGTCGTTCGGCAGCTGGTCGAGCGTCTTGAAGTGGCCTCCGGCGAGGAGCGGCGCGGCGAGGCCGACGACGGCGAGCGAGGCGCGCATGCCGAGCTGCCCCATCCACGGGAGGCTCGAGTAGGCCTCGTCGAGGTAGGCGTCGGCGGCCTCGGCGGGCACCGGGTCGATGCGGTTCTTGTCGTCGGTCTTGCCGGTGAAGATGGTCTCCATCGCGGCGACGCCCCACGAGCGCTCTTTCTTCGACAGCGGCGGAGCGACGAGCGCGGCGAGGTTCTGCACTTTGGCGACGGCCTTCGAGAGGCGGCCGCGGAGGCTGGTGGCGACACGTCCGCCGGCCGACTCGAGGCGGGCGCCGTTCTTCACGAACTGCAGCACCGCGCGCTGGCGCTGGGCGAGCAGCACGGGGACCTTCGCGGCGGCGAGCACGTTGCCCAGCTGCGCCTCGGAGAGGCGGTGGCCGAGCTCCTCGAGCACCGAGTCCATCGGGAACCACCAGGCGTCGGCGCCCGAGTTCTTGTCGACGACGACGGTGCGCGGGCGCGTGTAGTGGTTGAGGGCGAAGACGCTGTTCGCGACGCCGGTGCCGGTGTTCTTCACGCCCGTCCACGGAGCCGCCGGCATCGCGCCGGTGAAGCCGTGGTTGTTCACGAACGCGGTGCCGACCTGCAGGCGCTTCGCGACCTCGGTGGCGCGCGCGAGGTCGCGGCTCCACACGGAGGCGTTGAGGCCGTAGTCGCAGTCGTTCGCGGCGAGCACGGCCTGGTTCGCGGTCGCGACGCGCTGCACGGCGATGACGGGGCCGAACGTCGGCTCGCGCATCACCTTCATGTCGCGCGTGCACTTGTCGAGCACGGTGGGCTGGAACCAGAAGCCGTCGCCGGTGCGCTTGCCGCCGCAGAGCGCGACGGCGCCCTGCGAGAGGGCCTCGTTCACCTGCTGCTCGACGACCTCGAGCTGCCGCGCGTTGGCGAGGGGGCCGACGTCGCTGGTGCGGGCCTCGCCGGTGATGCGCAGGCGCGAGACGGCGGTGGCGAGCGCGTCGATGAAGCGGTCGGCGATGGCGTCTTCGACGAAGACGCGCTCGATGGCGCCGCACGACTGGCCGGCGTTGGCGAGCGCCCAGTACATGACGCCGGCGACGGTGCGCTCGAAGTCGCAGTCGGCGAGCACGATGGCCGCGTCCTTGCCGCCGAGCTCGAGGCTGACGGGGATGAGGAGCTCTCCGCAGAGCTTCGCGACCTCGCGGCCGCTCGCGGTCGAGCCGGTGAACGTCACGGCATCGACGCCGCTGCGCACGAGCTGGGTGCCGACGTCGCGGCCGCCCTGCACCACGGTGAGCACGTTCTTCGGCAGCACCTCGCCGAGCACCTTCGTGAACCACTCGCCCATGCGGGGGCTGAGCTCGCTCGGCTTCAAGACGACGGCGTTGCCGCAGAGCAGCGCGGCGAACACGGGCTTGAAGAAGTTCGCGAGCGGGAAGTTCCAGGGGGCGATGACGGCGACGACTCCGCGGGGGAGGAGGTCGATGGTGCCGCTCTTGCCGGGGAAGGCGACCGGCGACATCGCCAGCTTGCGCTGGCGGAGGTGCGGGCGCGCGACCTTGATCCAGTCCTGCACGAACTGCAGCGCGCCGAGCGCCTCGCCCATGAGGACGTCGCCGGGCGTCTTGCCGGTCTCGTCGTGGAGCAGCTCGAGCACTTCCTGGCGGCGGGCGAGGATGCCCTTGCTGGCGGCGAGGAGCAGCCTGGCGCGCTTGTCGAAGCCGAGGGCCTCCCACTCGCCCTGGGCGGCGCGGGCCTTCGCGATGATCTTCTGGAGCTGCTCGGGCGTCGTGACCGGAACGGGCACGAGCGGGTGGAGATCGACAGGGCACTGGTTGCGCAGGAGACCGGGCGTCATGCGAGGGTTCGCTTACACCAGCGCGGACGCGTGGCAAAGGCGCCGGCCCAGAGGGGCGCGTAGCCGATTTCGCACTCTGCGCAGAGGCTCGCGCTGGGGCTTGGGGCCGACCGCGTGCGTCTCAGACCGTGGTCCGGATGTAGGTCAGCGCCGCCACACCCGCCGTGTGTCACGCGCGACTTCGTTCGAGGCGAGCGCGTGGCCACCGCGTTGCACTCGACGGGTTGGTACCGAAGTGAGGTGCCACATGAAGAGAGCGTTGTGCGCCGCCCTGGCTGCCGCTGCCACGGGCTGTGCGTCGATTCAGATTTCGCCCGAGCGGCTCGAACAGTCGCAGTCCACGATTCGCAGCGCGGAGGAGCTGGGAGCGGCAGACGTCCCGCAGGCGAAGCTTCACCTGCAGTACGCGAAGGACCTGGAGCGCTCGGCGCGCCGCCTCGCGGCCAACGGAGACCCGCGCGCGCATACGGTGCTGGGCTGCGCGCAAGCGGACGCGGAGCTGGCGGTCGCGCTGGCCCGTGAAGCACAGGTGCGGCAGCAGTCGCAGAACGCGGCGTATCGCTTGGATTCGTTGCAGCGGTTCGAAGGAGGCACGCCATGAGAACGTTCGTCGCAGCTCTGGCCCTCGTCGCCGCGGCGGCGTGCAGTCATGCTCCATCACAGCAGCTGATCGACGCGCTCAGCGCGTATGACGCCGCGATGCAGGGGCCCGCGGGCAAGCAAGCCCCCGCCGACCTCTACGAAGCTCGCAAGGTGCTCGACCGAGCGAGCGCCGAGTACGCAGAGAACGGAAACACGCCCGAGTCCCGCGACTGGGCGTACATGGCGCAGCGAAGGGTCGAGCTCGCCAACACGAAGGCGCGCATCCTCCAGGAGCGTCAGACGCTGGTCGCACTCGACCAGCAGGTCGCGCAGCTGAAGGACTGGCGGATCACGACGACGCGCCGCGACCTCGAGCAGACGCGCCGGCAGCTCGAGGAGCAGCAGCGGGCAACGGAGGCCGCGGCGCAGCAGCTCGCCGAGCGGCAGCGCCTGCTCGAGCTCGAGCGCGAGGCGCGCACGGCTGCCGAGGACAAGCTCGGCAAGGCGATGAAGGACCTCGAGACGATCGCGGCGGTGAAGGAAGAGCAGCGCGGCACGGTCATCACGCTGTCGGGCAGCGTGCTGTTCGCTCCGGGGCAGTCGGTGTTGCTGTCGACGGCGCAGACGCGGCTCGACGAGGTCGCCGACGCGCTGAAGGAGGGCGCGGATGGGCAGCGCATCACCGTCGAGGGCCACACCGACAGCGTCGGCGCCGCGGTCTACAACGAGCAGCTGTCGATGATGCGCGCGACGGCGGTGCGCGACTACCTCGTGTCGCGCGGAGTGCCGGCGACGAACATCTCTGCGCGCGGTTGGGGCGAGACGCGGCCGGTGACGGACAACTCGACGGCGGAGGGCCGCGCGAACAACCGGCGCGTGGAGATCGTCATCGCGCCGACGCCGGTGAGCTGAGGCTGAGCAGCACGGCGTACTGGCAGAGCGCTCCGCCGATGACGAGGAGGTGGAACACCTCGTGGAAGCCGAAGACGCGCGGCGACGGGTCGGGCCAGCGGCGCGCCCAGACGGCGGCGCCACCGATGTAGAGCACCGCGGCGCCGGCGTGGGCGAGCACGCCGGGCCAGCCGATCACCGACGGCAGCCTGACCAGCAGCGGGGTGGTGCACAGGCCCATCACGACGTACAGCAGCGCGCGCAGCGTGCGCGGCATGCCGAGCCAGGCGATGGACAGCAGCGCGCCGATCGCGGCGAACGACCACATCGCCCACAGCCCGACGGTGTCGTGCGCCTCGAGCAGGGCGTACGGCGTGTAGGTCGCGGCGATGGCGAGGAAGATGGCGCAGTGGTCGACGCGCCGGAGCACCTGGTGGCCGGCGTCGCTCCAGTTCGGCAGGTGCAGCAGCGCGCTCGCGCCGAACATCGCCGCCATCGCGGCGGCGTAGAGGCGCGCGCCCGCGAGCGGAGAGGACCAGAGCGCGGCTGTGCCGACGCAGGCGAGTACGAACGCGACGCCGTGTGAGACGCCGCGCAGCTTCGGCTTCCAGGCGGGCCTCATCGGTGCATTGCCGGCTACTACGAACTGTTGCCTCAAAGTGCGGCTTCGATGCCTGTTTCGTCAAGGTCGCTTCAGTGGCGGGCGCGCCGGGCGAGGCGCGCGTTAGCGTGACACGTCACCATCGCTATACTCATGGGGTGGACGTTCGGACGTGGATTGCGCGGATGCGGGAGTCTCACGATCGGGCCGACCGCGAGGAGGCCGAGCGACTCGCCGCAATGACGCCAAATCAGCGCGCCGAGCTTTTACAGCAGCTGTCGAAGGCGGAGTTGCGAGTGGTTCTGGCTCTGCCCGAGCCGCAGCGGCGCGAGGTTCTCCACCTGCGTTCCCCTTTGCCGGAGAGCACGGTTCGCGCCTTGGCGCGCCTGCGTGCTGAGCATGCTCGACGCGGACATCACTGAGAGCGCGAAACGGGTAGCTCGCGCTCTCGAAGCGGCCAACGTTCCGTACGCAATTGGCGGTGCGATTGCGCTCACGATGCACGGCTTCGTGCGCGCGACCCGCGATGTCGACGTGAATGCGTTCTGCGTGCCGACCGATGTGCCAGGCGTCATTGATGCGCTGGTGAAGGCCGGCCTCCAGCTGGAACCGGAACGGGCACTGGCGGAGGCGAGCAGCGAAGGCTGGTTCACTGCGTGGGACGGTCCGATTCGCGTCGATGTCTTCGTCCCGAGCATCGCCTTCTCTTGGGAAGCACGCGACACCCGTGTCGAGCTCGAGTTCCTCGGTCACCGCACCTGGTTCTTGTCGGCGGAGGCGCTGTGCGTTTTCAAGCTGCTCTTCTTCCGCAACAAGGACCTCGCCGATCTCGAGCAGCTGGTGATGGGGTCGAGGACACTCGATCGAGCTGCGGTGCGCGCGAAGATCGTCGCGCTCATGGGCGAGGACGACGAGCGGGTTCGCTCCTGGGACGAGATCGTGGCGCGCTACGGCGCAAGCGCCTGAACGATCAGCGGCTGCTCGGTGGTCCCGTCAGCGAAGCCCCAGTTCGTGCGCGAGCCCGAGAGGCCCGACGCGAGCTCCTCGCCGTAGTCGAGCTTGTAGCCTTCGAGCATCGAAGACGCTTCCTCCGCCGGAACCTCTCGCACCGCCGCCGGTCGAGGGCGAGCCTCTTCCGGTGCCTGCGTCTTCGCGGTCGAAGCGGCCGCACGCGCATACGACCGCCAGCAGCAGAGCTCTCATGCGCGTGCGAACCCGCCCCTTCAGAGAGGTTTCAGAGCGAGACCTGGCCGTCGACGACGCGGCCGGACTTCCAGTTGTCCTTCTTGCGCTCGTTGGCGAGGGCCTCGGCGACCTCGGGCCGCTTCTCGATGATGACGTCGTCGAGGACGAGCATGTCGATCTGCGTGTTGAGGAAGCAGCGGACGGCGTCGTGCGGCGTGTTGACGATCGGCTCGCCCTTCACGTTGAAGCTCGTGTTCATGAACACGGGCACGCCGGTGCGCTTGTAGAAGGCCTGCAGCAGCTTGTGGAACCGCGGGTTCTGCTCGGCAGTCACCGTCTGCACGCGCGCGCTGCCGTCGACGTGGGTGACGGCCGGAATCTTCGTGCGCTTGTCGTCCTGCACGGGCACGACGAAGAGCATGTACGGGCTGTCTTTGAGGCCCTTCATGTCGAACCACTCGTTCACGTGCTCGGCGAGGCAGGCGGGCGCGAACGGGCGGAAGCCCTCGCGCAGCTTCACAGCGTGGTTGACGACGTCCTTCATGTCGTCGCGGCGGGCGTCGGCGAGGATGCTGCGGTTGCCGAGGGCGCGCGGGCCCCACTCCATGCGGCCCTGGTACCAGCCGACGACCTTGCCCTTCTCGAGCGCGGCGGCGACGGTGTCGAAGAGATCGTCGGGGCGCTGGTGCTTGATCTTGGGGCCGAACTCCTTGAGCGCGTCCTCGACGGCGGAGCGCGGGTGCGAGGGGCCGAGGTAGACCTGCGGCTTCTGCACGACGCGCGGCTGGCGCAGCAGGTTGTGGTACCCGTACAGCGCGGCGCCGAGCGAGGTGCCCGCGTCGTGCGCGGCGGGGTGGATCCAGATCTGATCGAACAGGCCGCTGCGCGCGATCTTGCCGTTCATCGTGCAGTTGAGCGCGACGCCGCCGGCCATGCAGAGGTTCTTCTCGCCCGTGTCCTTCTGCAGGTGCACGAGCATGTGCATGACGGTCTCTTCGAGGCACTCCTGCAGCGAGGCGGCGATGTCCATGTGCCGCTGCGTGCAGGGCTCGTCCTTCGAGCGGGCGGGGCCGAGGGCCTTCGTCATGCTCGGCGGGTAGAGCGACTGGTTGTCGCGGCCGATGACCGCGTCGCGGGCCATGAGGAGGGTGATGAGGCCAGGGTCGACCGTCCACGAGCCGTCGTCGTGCTTCGCGACGATCTTGCGGAAGTAGTCGCGGTACGTCGACGGGTTGCCGTACGGCGCGAGGCCCATGACCTTGTACTCGTCGTGTTTGTCGAAGCCGAGGAAGAGGCTGACGAACGAGTAGAGGTAGCCGAGCGAGTTCGGCGCGTAGGTCTGGCGCAGCACCTTGATGTCGGTGCCGTTCGCGACCGCCATCATGCCGGAGACGCTCTCTCCCTCGGCGTCCAGCGTGACGCACAGCGCGCGCTCGAACGGCGAGTCGTAGAACGTGCTGGCGACGTGGCAGAGGTGGTGCGGGACGGCCTTGAACTTCTCTTTCGGGAACCGCATGCCCATCTCGCGCTCGAACGCGCGGTGGCTGCGGGCGTTGTCGTAGCCGGCGACCTTGTTGAACAGCTTCATCGCGGTGTTCGGCACCCAGATGATCGGCTTCTCGTAGAGGCGGGTCTGCTTCGAGACCGACTGGTACTTCCCCGGGTGAAACATCAGCGGGTACGAGAAGTAGAAGCAGATGAGGTCGATCTCGCTGAGGTCCTTCACGCCGCCTTCGCGCATCACGAACTCGATCGCGGACTTGGGGAAGCGGGCGTCGTGCTTGGCGCGGCTGAAGCGCTCTTCTTCGCAGGCCGCGACGACCTTGCCGTCGATGACGAGCGTCGCTGCCGCGTCGTGACCCGTGTCGAACGAAGACGGATAGCCGTCGAGACCGCCGTTGTATCCAAGGACCTTCATGTGTGGTGCTCCCTCTGATGAAACCAGAGGGAGCGCCCTAGCACGGCCCCGCCATGGGACAAACCCCCCCACGGCCGGCGGTCTCGCCGACGGACGTGAGGTCCCGTCTCAGTGCTTGCAGTGCTTGTGGTGGCCCTTGTGCTTGCCGTGGCCGTGGCGCTGCTTCACCACGACGGTCTCGCGGACGACGACCGGCGGCGGCGGCACCGGAGCCGCCGCGTGCACCTGCACCTGGACCTGAGGCGGCGGCGGAAGCGGAGGCGCCGGCAGCTTCACGGTGACCTGCTGCGCGAACGCCGAGGCGCTGAAGAGGAGAGCGAAGACGATGGTGCGCTTGAGGTGGTTCATGGCCAGTCGATCTAGCGACCGGTCAGGTAGGGATGCAGGTCTCGCAGGTGCCGACAGGTGCCGACAGGTGGCAGGGCAGGCGGGCTACAGCGGGGACCAGCCGAAGAGGGCTCCTCGCGCCATCATCGAAGCGACGAACGGGATCGCGAGGGTGAGCGCGAGCTCGATGCGGCTGAGCCGCTGCAGCTGTGGCGCGATGCTGATGTCGACGGGCTGCTGCTTGCCGATCGCGATGCGCCAGCGGATGAGCGTGCTCATCGGCCACGCCTCGAGCGCGAAGACGATCGCGAACAACAGCAGCTTGAGCCAGAAGGCTCCGCTGTTGGCGTAGTAGGCGGTGCCCTTCTCGAACGAGCCGAACAGGCGCGCGAGGCCGGTGCCGATCCACAGCAGCGCGGCGAGGCCCCACGCGTTGTCGGCGGCGAAGACGGGCTTGAGCGACTCGGGGTCGGCGGTGACGCGGCCGAGCGCGCGAGCCCGGAGGAAGATGCCGGGCAGGCCGATCGCGAGCGCGAACAGGTGCAGCGTGGAGAGCAGCGCCGAGCTGATCATCGGCGGGGTTGCTGCTTGAGAGGCCGGTTCGTACAACTCGCACGTCAGTGCGGTTCACACGTGCGACGAATCCGCTTGTTCTTCGTCGGGCGAGTGTCTCCATCCGGGCAAGATGATGAACCACGATCTCTGCCTGCTCGCTCCCGGTGACGTGAGTCGTCGTCAGAACGAACGCACGGGCACCAGAGTACAGCAGCGCATCCAGTTCCAACGTGTTCCGTGTGATGTTGTCATCCTTCGTCAAGATGACCCACCGCCGCGTCGCGACCTCCGAGATCCACACGGTGTCAGCGGTCTCCGGCGGAAAATGATCGTCATGAGTCTCTACCGCGCGACCGGCTGCGCGCAGAGCATGGGGCAGAAGCTTCCCTCCCAGGCTTCGGTCAACGAAGAAGACGAGGGCTTCGAGTGGCTTCCGCCGTGCCACCGCGCAGACTCAGGCGGCTGCCTTGGCAGGCCGAAATTCGTACCGCACGGCTTCGTCGATCTGCGCTGACGTGCACGAGAAGTCACTGGCGAGCGACTCACGCGTTTCACCGGCCTTGTAGCGGTCGGCGATGACAGACGTGCGGACGCTTCGACCATCGATGCAGGGGCGCCCGAAGCTGATGGTGGGATCGATGACGACCACCTTCGGATCTTCACGACGAGGAACGTCACGAGCGAAGGGGTAGAGCTTCACCGGAACGCCACTCGCGTTGCGGCGGATCCGCTCCAGGTAGATGCCCAGGCACTCGGACATCGCCAGCTGTCCTTGCCGGGAGAAATTGATGAGCTTCCCGTAGTGCTCGACAAAAACCTCACCGCCGCCAGCAAAGATGGATCGCTCGGCCAGCGGGTGACTCGTTCCGAGCTCTCGGCGGAGGTAGTTGACGGTCGCCCGCACCGCGTCCAAGCGAACCTGGTGCTGGCGGCGGAGCGAGCTGAGGACATGGATCTCGATGAGATTACGGAAGGACAGCAGCCGTCGGTCGGGGTCGTCGACCTCGATGATCGGTACGAACTTGGCCGTACCAGCTCGAGTTGGGTATGGCCGGCCCGACACCCACGAACGAACTGTCGAGAGCGGAAGCTGCAGAAACCATGCGGCTTCGGAGACGGAGTACGCGCCCACCTCGGTCGGCGATTTCCCGCGATAGACGTCGAGGTGCGCGCGCATCACGTGCCACGCTACCAATCCGCCGATCGCGGTCAAGGCGAGGTCACGCGACTGGCCGCGGCGTCTCTCAGCAGCACGGCCGCGTCGCGGATCTCTTCGAGCAGCTTCGGGTCCAGCGCGTCGTGCTGCCGGGGCTGCTGGGCTTCTCCCAGGCCCGCGTCGCGGTGCTTCTTCACCATGCCGAGGATCAGCTCGCGCACGGCGTCGGCGTCGGTGATGCCGGCGAGGACGACCTCGTGGGAGGTGTGGCCTCCCGCGACGGCGGCGCCTCCGGCGGTGGAGATGGTGACGGACTTGATGTTGAACAGGCGATCGAGCGGGCCCTGCAGCACCTCGATGTTCTGGACGTTCGCGTAGGAGATCGTGACCTCGCGGCGGATGATGGCGCCCTGGCTGACGCGCAGCGAGCGATCTCCGACGAGGTAGTGGCGCAGCTCGAAGTCGATGCGCGCGGTCACGAGCGACGCCACCAGGCCGAGCACGAGCGCCGACGTCGCGAGGCCGAGGACGACGGCGGGCTCGGTCTTCTGCGCGGCGATCGAGGCGACGAGGCCCGTGGTGAAGACGAACAGCTGCACCGAGAAGCCGAGCAACACGCCGGCGTACTTGAGGCCGAGCCAGGCTTCGGCGGGCTTCAGGTGGCGGACGAGCGTGACGCCTTCGGGCAGGTGTGGAGGCTCGAGCTCGAGCTTCAGCAGCGGCAGGAACAGCGGCTTCACCCGCTTCACGAAGCCGGAGATCACGGCTTCCTCTGCAGCGCGGCGGCGGCGTCTTTGAGCGCGTCGCGGATCTCGATGAGCACCGCGTCCTGCGGCTTCGGCTTGTCGTGCCCTTCGCGGACTCCGCGCATGCGCGCGTAGAGGTAGTCGCGGATGGCCTCGCTGTCGCGGACGCCGGTGATGCCCATGTTCGCGGCGCTGCCGCTGCCGGCGGTCTGAATGGTGACCGTGCCGATGCCGAGCCAACGCTCGAGGATGTTCTGCGACAGGTGGATGTCCTGCATGCGCGCGTAGGTGAGCTGCATCTCGCGGCGGAAGATGACCCCGAAGGACATGAAGACGCCCTCGTCGTCGAAGCGGTACCGCAGCGTCTCGTAGCGGAACAGCAGCGGCAGGAAGACGATGGGGAACATGAAGCAGCTCATCACCGAGACCAGCACGTAGATGAGCAGGAGCCCCTTCTCGGGACGCGTGATGGCGTGGACGCGGGCGCGAAGCTTCGTGAGCTCGTCGTCGGTCATGGCGCGCCGCGAGCCTAGCCTTTTGCTGCGACCGTCTGGCGGGAACATCGGACCGGTGGGTGACGTTCTTCAACCGCAAGAGGTGAGCTGTGCATAAGCTCATCGCAACGCCATGGCCGCCGGTGATGAACGACGCAAGAAGGCCGTCGTGCTGTCCCGGGTTCGCCGGGTCCAGCGGCGGCTGCTCACCGAGATCGCGCTGAAGGCGGCCGTGGCTCCCGTGTGGTGCGCGGTCACCGCGCTCGCGGCGTGGCGGCTCGTCGTTCAGCACCACGTTCTGTGGGCGGGTGCCTGCTTCGTCGCTGCTGCGGCCGTTGCGTGGTGGTTGCTGCTTCGTGGCCGCGGCGTCTCGGTGGAGCAGGCGGCGGTCATTGCCGATCGCCGCGCCGAGGCCGGCGGCCTGTTGCTCACCCGCCTCGAGATGGGCGTCGGCGAGTGGGAGCTCGAGCTCAACCAGCGCGTGCGGTCGGTGACGCCGCCGCCGATCGAGGCGCGCCGGCCGGTGTCGTTGCTGATGCTGGCCGTGGCGGCGGGCGTCATCGCGTTCATCGTGCCGCTGCCCCCGAAGTCGACCAGGCCCGTCAGCTCGGCCGCGGCCACTCGCGTCGAGGAGCTCGCCGAGAAGCTCGAGGCCGTCTCGCACGAGGAGCCGACCTCGGACGCATTGACCAAGGAGCTCGAGCGGCTGCGCGAAGAGGTTCAGGACGGGACCTTCGATGCTGCCGATTGGGAGGCGGCGGACACGCTCAATGCGGCTTTAGATCGCCAGGCCGCTGAGGCGCAGGCCGAGCTCTCGCGCGCGGAGGCCGCTGCGAAGGACCTCGAGGATGCGATGAAGGAGGCGCAGTCGCGCGATGCCGTCACGCGCGAGAGGGAGGAGCTCGAGCAGGCCCTCATGGCGTTGAGTGATGGACAGGCTCAGAACGCGGAGCAGGCGTTGCAGCAGGCGATGGCTGGGCAAGGGCAAGGGCAAGAGCAAGGGCAAGAGCAAGGGCAACAGGGACAGCAGGGTCAGCAGGGACAGCAGGGTCAGCAGGGACAGCAGGGTCAGCAGGGTCAGCAGGGACAGCAGGGACAGCAGGGTCAGCAGGGTCAGCAGGGTCAGCAGGGTCAGCAGGGTCAGCAGGGTCAGCAGGGCCAGCAGGG
>CALJKW010000002.1 GCA_937980205.1 uncultured Myxococcales bacterium
CGTCAGATGTCCCAATTCGTGAGCGGCTCCCCGCCCCGCGCCTGCTTCAGCCGCAGCCGCCGGCGACCGGGACCGGCTCCACTTGGAAGACATCCGACGTCAGATGTCCCAATTCGTGAGCGGAGAAGACGACCACCGCACTCCGGTCCGCGATCCGCCAGCGACCGCGGAGCGTGCTGCGCAGCTCGGAAGAGACCTCCGTCCCCTCGCAGCCGCACTCAGCGCGCCGATCCGAGGCGACGACGCAGGCCCAGGAGCTGCCCCACTTCGCCTCCCTCGTGGCAGCGACCCCAGGCGGGGCCGCTCAGCGCCGCCGGCCCTTCGGCCCGCCGCCGCGCTTCCCACCACCGCCACCGCTCTTCCCGCCACCGCCCTTGCGGCCGCCGCTGCGATCATCACCGCGCCCAGCTGCTCGCCGCGCAGTGCCGGCGAGGATCTCCGCGCGGGTCGGGTGCCGCCGCACCGGCTGCTGCGCCTCGGACCGCTCGGGCTGCTCGGAGCGCTCCTCGCGCTCCTCCCACGGCTTCCGGTGCTCGCGCGTGTCCTGATGCTGCGGCGGGGGATGGCGCTCGTGCGGCGTCGCCTTGTGCTCCCGCGGCGGCTTGCGCTCCTGCTGCTGCGGTTCGTGGCGCGTCGCCTTGTACTCGCGCGCCTCTTTCCGCTCGCGCCGCTTCTTCCCGTCCTCGTGCCGGGGGCGCTCGCCGTGATCCCTCCGCGGCCCCTGGTCGCGCCCGCCGTGCCGCCGCGGGCCCTTCTGCTCGCGGCCGGGCTGCCACCGCGCGTGCTTCCCTTCCGACAGCGGCACCTGCCGCTTCGGAGGTGCCGAGCGTGCCCGCTCCTCTTCGCCCTCCAGCTCGAGCAGATCGAAGTCGATCTTCCGCGCCTGCAGGTTCACCGAGGCGATGCGCACGCGGGCCGGCATGCCGACCTTCACGACGCGCCCGCCGCCGAGAATGCCCCGGTACAGCCGCTGATCGAACTTCCACCCGTGCGGCCGCACCATGCCCTCGATGAAGAGCCCCTCGAGCTCGGCGAAGAACCCGTGCTCCGACAGGCCGGAGACGGTCGCCGGCAGCTCCTCGCCGACGCGATCCTTCACCATCAGGCACGAGTAGAACGCGACGACCTCGCGCTCGACCTTCATCGCGGCGCGCTCGCGCTCGCTCGACTGCACCGCCTGGCGCTCGAGGTGCTCGGCGTCGATCTCCTCGCCCGCCCAGACCTGCCGCAGCAGCCGGTGAACGATGAGATCCGGGTACCGCCGAATCGGAGACGTGAAGTGGAGATAGTCCTCCGCCCCCAGGCCGTAGTGCCCCTCGTGCTGCGACGAGTACACGGCCTGCATCATCGACCTCAGCAACAGTTGATTCAGCGCGCGCTGCTCGGGGTGCCCTTCGAGCTGGCGCAACAGCTCGTTGAGCTCCTTCGACGACAGCCCGCCGTCGCGGACGTGCAGCCCGTGGGCTCCGGCCAGCGCGGCGAACGCGGCCAGCTTCTCCTCGTCGGGAGGCGCGTGGTACCGGTTTACCGTCGGAACGCCGCGCTCGCGGAAGAACCGCGCCACGGTCTCGTTCGCCGCCAGCATGCACTCTTCGACGATGCGGTGGCTCTCGAGCCGCTCGCGCCGCACCATCTGCGCCGGATTCCCCTCGTCATCCAGCTCGACCCTCGTCTCGAGGATGTCGAAGTCGATGGCCCCGCGCTCGAGGCGCATCTTCGTGAGCAGCCGCGACAGCTCGAGCAGCTTCTCGAACATCGGCTTGAACTTGTTCCGATGCGGAACGTCCTCGCCGCTGAGCACCGCGTGCACCTCGTTGTAGGTGCAGCGCGCCGCGCTCTTCATCACCGCCGGGTACAGCTCCGACGAGATGGGCTGGCCACGGCGATCGATCACCATGTCGGCGACCATGCACAGCCGGTCGACGTCGGGCTTGAGCGAGCAGATGCCGTTCGACAACCGCTCGGGCAACATCGGCAGCACGCGCCCGGGCAGGTACACGCTGGTCGCGCGCCGCAGCGCCTCGGCGTCGAGCGCCGAGCCCTCGGTCACGTAGTGCGACACGTCCGCGATCGCGACGACGAGCCGGTAGCCCTGCACATGATCGTCCACCCAGATGGCGTCGTCGAAGTCGCGCGCGTCTTCTCCGTCGATGGTGACGAGCGGAATCGAGCGGACGTCGCGGCGGCCCTTCTCGCGCGCTTCGCCCTCCGACACGTTCGTGTCGATCGCGTCGGCCTCGTCCATCACCTCGGCGGGGAACTCCTCGTTGAAGCCCTGGGCGTACGCGATGCCGAGGACCTCGACGGAGAGATCTCCCATCTTGCCGAGCGAGCCGGCGACCTCGCCGGTGAGCCGGTCCTGCACGCTCAAGACCTTGCGACCGACGCCGAGCCGCACCTTCACCGCATCGCCGGGCCGCGCCAGCTGCGTCGGAGGGACCTCGATGGGCCCGATGTCGCTCTCCACCCACGCCCGGTCGCGCGACTGCTTGTACTCGCCGACGACCATCTGCCGCGTGCGGCTCGTCACGTCGACGATGCGGCCGCTCGGCCGCTCGACATCGTCGCCGATGAGCTCGACGACGACGCGATCGTTGTCCAGCGCGCGCGCCGCATCGGCGGGCTTCACGAAGATGTTCTCACCCTCGCCCGAGATGGGGTGCACGAAGCCGAACCCGTTCGGGTGGATCTTCAGCGTGCCTTCGACCGTCTGCCGCTTCTTCTCGGGGAACCGCTCGCGGTGCATCCTGCGTGGCGCGTTCCCGTCTTCCTTCACCTCGACTGCTTCGGACTGCTTCGACTTCGACAACTTGAACCGTTTTCCTTCCTTCACCAATTGACCATCACGCACCAACTCCCGCAGGACGCGCTTGAGCGCCGTCTGCTGACCGGGGTGCACGCCACTGAGCTTCAAGAGCTCTTTGACGCCGAGCGGGTGATCCGCGCTCGACACGAGCTCGACCAGCGACGACGGACTGAACTTTGGCACGGGGTGGATTAACCCGGGAACGCGCCCGGCGCCGGAACCAGGTCCAGCCCCTTCACGTGCAGCTCGAGCTTGTACGTCTTCGAGACCTGCGCCGGGTTGAACGCCTTCGCGAGGAAGAACTCGACCTCGTGATCGCCCGGGTTGCGCGGCGTGAAGAAGAACTCGCGCGTCGCCGCGCCGCCCTTCAGCTCGAAGTTCGCCTCGCGCAGACCGACGCGCTTCGCCGTCGTGGGCTCGACCGCCCACGTGTACCCGGCCCGCTCGGGCAGCCGCACCGACAGGCCGCTGTTCAGCTTCACCTCGGCCTTGCCGGAGCTGCCAGAGCCCTCGACCTCGAGCACGTCCATGTTGTCGCGCGACACCGCGCGGAACTCGTTCGGCCGCGGGTCGCAGCTCTCGCAGGCGATGCGCCCACCCCAGCCGGACGACTTCTCGACCACGCCGGTCACGTGCAGCAGCTGCCCGACGTACTTGCGCAGGCCCTTCGCTCCCTTGCCTTCGAGCGTGAAGCTCACCTGCTGGCGCGTGCCCGCGTTCGAGACGACGAGGAAGAAGTCTTCGCCCGTCATCTCGAGCGTGCCGCGCAGCGACGCGTAGCCCTTCATGCCCGCGCCCATGCCGGCGCTCGACACCTGCTCGACCTCGCCCGGAGACAGGAAGCGCAGCTTGTCGACCTCGGGCGCCGCAGGCGCCTCGACCTCGGCGTCCGGCTTCTTCGCCGAGTACTTCCGCACGTCGACGATGCCGCCGTAGTTGTTCGTGCGGCGGATGTACCCGCTCACGCTGACCTTGTGGTCGACGTACGCAGGCAGCACTTCCTGATCGGGCCCCTGCAGGAGGAAATACAGCTCGCGCTTGTCGCGGCCGATCACCTCGAGGTACGGGAAGTTCGCGTGGACGATGAGGCGGCCCTTGAGCGAGCCCTCGCCCATCACTCCGCGGCCGAGGCCGACGGTGAGCAGCTGCTCCATCTCGCGCTTGGTCAGCGCCTCGGCGAGCGACGGCAGCTTCGACGCCCGCGGCAGCTGCTTGTCGGGCATCGGCCCCAGGAAGCCGCCCTCTTTGCGCGGTGCAGAGAACATCGGCGCGGGGATCGCGTCCTTCGCGCCCTTCTTGCCCTTCTCCTTCACGTCGGCCTTGCCGGCAGGCTTGACCGCCTCTGCGGCCTTCGCGGTCTTCACCGAAGCCGGAGCGCCCTTCGCGGGCGCCGCCTTCGCGGCCTTCGAAGCTGCTTTGGGCGACCCTGCTTTGGACGATGCGGCTTTTGACGACGCTGCTTTGGAAGGCGCAGCCTTAGCGCTCTTCGCAGAAGACTTCTTCGCAGCGGGCTTTTTCTTTGCGGCGGCCTTCTTCTTCTTGGCCAATTGGGGAGCCTCCTCAACGGGGAGCTTCGACAGGTGCGCGTACGCCGACATTGCCCCATTGTCAATATAAACCTTGGACATTCCTTGAGGTTTTGAGGTTAAGTCTGAGGGGTGTCCCTGACTCCCGTCGAGCACGCGCAGAGCCAGATCCTTCAACGGATCTCGCCACTTGAAGAGGAAGCCGTCTCCCTGGACGAGGCCCTGGGCAGGGCCACGACCGAGGCCGCGACCGCGCTGCGGACGCTGCCGGTCGCCGACAACTCGGCGATGGACGGCTACGCCGTTCGGGCCGCCGACGTGGCGGCGCCGCCGGTCAGCCTGAAGATCGTCGAGCGGATCTTCGCCGGCCAGGCGCCGCGGCGTGAGGTGCAGCCGGGCGAGTGCGCGCGGATCATGACGGGCGCGCAGCTGCCGCGCGGGGCCGACGCCGTCATCATGCAGGAGAAGACGCGGGCCGGCGCCGACGAGACCACCGTCGAGATCCTCGAGAGCGTGAAGGCGCAGGCGAACGTGCGCTCGCGCGGAGAAGACTCGGTCGAGGGCGACGTGCTCATCCCCAAGGGCACCGCGCTCGGCATCGGAGAGCTCGGCCTGCTGTGGGCCCAGGGCCTCTCGACCGTGCGCGTGCACCGCCGTCCGCGGGTGGGCATCGTCTCGAGCGGCGACGAGCTCGTCGAGATCGGCGCCCCACACGGGGGCCGCATCTACGACACCAACTCGCCCGCGATCGCCGCGATGGTCCGCCGCGCCGGCGGAGTCCCCCGCAAGCTCGGCATCGCACCCGATCGCCTCGAGGCCGTGCGGCAGAAGATCGAGACGGGCCTGTCACCCGACTTCGACGTCCTCATCTGCATCGCGGGCATGTCGGTCGGCGAGAAGGACTACGTGCGCGAGGTGCTCGGCATGCTCGGCGTGCAGATCGACTTCTGGCGCGTCGCGATGCGGCCGGGCAAGCCGCTCGCGTTCGGCACGCGCGGCAAGACCCTCGTGTTCGGGCTGCCGGGGAACCCGGTCTCGTCGCTCGTCACCTTCGAGCTGTTCGTACGGCCGGCGCTCAAGAAGCTGCAGGGCCTCGACCCCACCGTTCCGGTCGTGCCGGGCGTGATGGGGGCCGCGCTCAAGAAGCCAGAAGGGCTGCGGCTGTTCGCGCGCGCGCGGGTCGCGCTGCAGGACGGCGTGCTCGTGGCGACGCCGCTCGGCTCTCAGACTTCGGGCGCGCTGACGTCCGCTGCAGGGGCAACGCACCTGGTGTCGGTGCCGCCGGAGGTCACCAGCGTGTCTGCGGGCGACAAAGTCGAACTTATTCCGGTGAGTTGGGCGCCCGGCCGATGACCCCGTCTTGACTCCAGAAACCAAAGCCGTAATTGAGCGTCTAGGAAGCACATGAATCCCAAGGTCCTGCCTTCACGGAAGCCCACTCACCACCTCGAGCGCTTCAGCGAAGCCACCCTGCCCACCGAGAGGGGCGAGTTCAAGGTCGTCGTCTTCCGCGACAAGCGCAACGGCGCCGAGCACCTGGCGATGGTGCGCGGCGACGTGCAGGGCCACGAAGGCGTCCCGGTCCGCATCCACAGCGAGTGCCTCACCAGCGAGGTGTTCGGCAGCCTGCGCTGCGACTGCCGTGCCCAGCTCGACCGCGCGCTCGACTTCATCGCGCAGAGCTCGCGCGGCGTGCTCGTCTACCTGCGCCAGGAGGGCCGCGGCATCGGCCTCGGCAACAAGATCCGCGCCTACCAGCTGCAGCAGGAGCACGGGCTCGACACGGTCGAGGCGAACCTGAAGCTGGGCTTCCCCGATGACGCGCGCCGCTACGACGTCGCCGCCGAGATCCTGCGCTCGCTGGACGTGCGCAGCGTCGACCTCATCACCAACAACCCGCTCAAGATCGCCGGGCTGGTCGATGAGGGAATTCCGGTCAGGCGTCGAATTCCTTCGCGAACCGCGCACAATCCGCTTAACGTGGGCTACCTCAAGACGAAGCGCGATCGCTCTGGACACCTGATTGAGCTCCTCGCCGAGGAAAACCCGGAAGCCGAAGTCGGTTGAGTCGAAGCGTCCGGCGGGGCCCAAGAACCCTGTTTCAAAGAGCGTTGGTTCCAAGAACAGCGCCGGCCCGACCGTCCGCTTCTGGGGCGTGAGAGGCTCGATCCCCTCGCCCGGCCCGGCGACCGCGAAGTACGGCGGCAACACCCCGTGCGTCGAGGTCCGCTGCGGAGACGAGCTGCTGGTCTTCGATCTCGGCACCGGCGTCCGCGCGCTCGGCGAGAAGTACGGCCCCGCCGTCACCGCGTCGATCTTCGTCTCGCACTACCACTACGACCACCTGCAGGGGCTGCCGTTCTTCACCCCGATGTTCAACCCGAAGTCGAAGGTCGTCTTCTACGGCCCCTCGCGCGGGGGCCGCACGGTGAAGGACGTCATCGTCGCGCAGATGCAGCAGCCGTTCTTCCCGGTCACCGCCGAGATGGTGTTCCGGGCCGACGTCGACTACCGGGCCGTCGCCGAGGGCGACCGCATCCTGCTCGGAGACGCCGTCGTCACCGCGCTCGAGGTGAAGCACCCCGGCGGGAACCTGGCCTACCGCGTCCACTACCGCGGCCGCTCGGTCGTGTACTGCACCGACGCCGAGCACGGCTCGGAGCGCGACGCGAAGCTCATCGACTTCGCGCGCGGCGCCGACCTGCTCATCTTCGACGCGATGTACTCCGAGGACGAGTACAAGGGCGTGTTCGGCCCGCCGAAGATCGGCTGGGGCCACTCGACCTGGGAGCAGGCCATCGCCACCGCCGAGGGCGCCGGAGTCGGCCAGCTCTGCCTCTTCCACCACGACCCCACGCGCAACGACGACGCGCTCGACAAGCTGCTCGCGAAGGTCCGCAAGCACCGCAAAGAGGCCGTCGCCGCCGCCGAGGGCCAGGTCATTCAGCTCTGAGAATGGCCTTCTTCAGGCCCGCGAACGGCATGCGCTCGATCGCGGCGGCGGGCTCCAACCACTCGTAGGCGTCGTGCTCGGTGAGCTTCGGCTCTCCGGCGGCCTCGGCCGAAAACGCGTGCTCGCGGACGACGACCGGCCCGTCCAATGTGAATGCGTGTTCATATTCGAGCGGGACGACGCGCTCGATGGCCATGCCCGTCTCTTCGCGGGCCTCGCGGAGCGCCGCCTGCGCGGGGGTCTCTCCGGGCTCGATGCGACCGGTGACGATCTGCCAGAAGCCGCCCTTCGCCTCGGGGCGCTTCAGCGCGAGCACCCTGCCCTGCCGGCGGACGACGACGCTCACCGTGCGCAGCGGCTCGGGCGCGACGGCGATCGGCTGCTCGAAGACCTCGGCGAACTTCCGGGCGACGAGCGGCTCGACCTCTTCCGCCGAGATGGCCCGGCCGAGCTCCTGCGCCATGCTGGTCACGCCCGCCTCGCGGATGCCGCACGGCACGATGAGCTCGAAGTGCGTGAGGTTCGGCTGCACGTTGAGCGCGAAGCCGTGGCGGGTGTACCAGCGCGAGAGGTGGACGCCGAGCGCGGCGATCTTGCGGCCCTTCGTCCAGACGCCGGGCCACTTCTCTTCTCGGTGCGCCTCGATGCCGAAGTGGGCGCAGACGCGGATCATGACCTCTTCGATGCGGCGCACGTAGCGGCGGACGTCCTGCTGGCCCGGCGGCAGGTACAAGAGCGGGTAGCCGACGAGCTGGCCGGGGCCGTGGTACGTGACGTCGCCGCCGCGGTCGGTCTCGTGCAGCTCGACGCCGAGCGAGCGCAGCTTCTCGGGGCTCGCCAGCACGTTGTACTGCTTGGCGCCGCGCCCCAGCGTGAGCACGGGCGGGTGCTGCAGCAGCATCAGGCTGTCGCCGACGGTGCCGGCCCGGCGCGCTTCCTGGAAGCGGCGCTGCAGCTCGAGGCCGTCGGCGTATTCGACGAGGCCGAGGTGGTGGACGGTGATGCTCACGGTCGAGTCCCCCACCGTTCCCCCTGAGAGGGTCGAGCAGAATACGCGGCCTCTTCGTGACTCCGTTCGCCCTGAGCGCAGCAGCCCGAAGGGCTGCGGAGTCGAAGGGGGCGCGAAGCCGATGCGTGGCCCGCTTCGACTGCGGCGCCCGCGGCGCCTCCGCTCAGCGTGAACGGCGGTCGGCCATGCGCGGCACTCTCGTCGACCCTCTGAACGGAGGTCGTCATGAACCGAGCCTCGCCACGAGCGCGCAGAGCTCACGCGCCGGAGACGCCGACTTCATCGCCAGCGCCACGAGCTGGTCAACCCCCTCCGTCACACCGAGCTTCTCGGCGAGCGCCGTCAGCGCCCCGGCATCGAACGGCTGCAGCACCGCGACGGCGTCGACGCGCGCGAGCACGGCGTCGGGCACCATGCCGGCGCACGCAGCGACGAGCGTCGCGGTGTCCCAGACGGGCTGGCCCTTCAACACCAGCGGAGCCGCAGGCGGCGCCGCCCGCACGGCGATCACCACGCGCGGCACCTCGGGCACCGCGGTCAGCGGCTGCTCGAGATCCAGGCAGGTGACCGAGCCGAGCGCCGCGAGCACCGTCGACTTGCCGGAGCCGGCCGGCCCGAGCAGCAGGCCCAGCTTGCCGCGCGAGAGGCGCTCGACGGCGGCCTGCTGTTGCGGCAAGAGCTCCACCGGGCGCGCAGCCGCCGCCGGCCGGGCCCCCAGGAACCCGTGCGAGGCCCCGACGCACGACGCGCAGATGAACGAGCCGGTGGGCCCGCCCACGAGCGCGCCGGCCTCTGCCTTCGGCCGGCAGCAGAACGAGCACCAGGCGTCGAGCGCAGGGTCCGCGAGCGCGGGCCCGCGCTCCTCGATGACGCGCTTGCGACGCGGCTCGGGATCTTCGCCGCCCTCCAGCACCTCGAGTTCCTCGATGCCCTCGAGCCGGCGAATGTGCCGCAGCATCTTGAGCGCGCGGTTGTGGTTCTGCGCCTCGCGGTAGAACTCGGCCGCCTTGCGCAACAGCGAGATGGCCTCGGACTTGTCGCCCCGCGCCTCGGCGGCCTGCGCGTCGGCGAGAACCTGTCGAACGTCGCTCACGTCGAACGGAGCTTAACGCGCGATCGCCAGATGGCCCACGCGGCGGCCGCGGCGAAGACGAGCGTCGCGAGCGGCGCGGCGTACCGCAGCAGGTACCCGCAGTCGCCCGAGCGCGCGCTCATCCACCAGCCGGGGTGCACGAGCATCGCGAGGGTCGCGAACCACCGCCGCCGCGCGCGCGTCAGGAACAGCACCGCGCCGACGCAGACGAGCGCGAGGACGAAGGCCATGAGGCCAATGAGCTCGGACGTCGCGATCGCTTCGGCGGCCCCGGGCCCCGAGCACGCGAAGAGGCCGATCACTTGCGCATCAGCTCAGCGCGCTGCTCCGCGATGTTCCACGTGTCCTTCTCGTAGACGTCGTCGAACAGCGTGCCGACCTCGGGCGGAGGCAGCGCCTCGGCCTCGCGGATCGCCGCGTTCACTTCCTCGAGCAGCGACGCGCGCAGCTCCTCGTCGCGCTGCGAGTCCCACACGCCGAGCTGCACGAGCCGCTTGAACGTGCGCTGAATGGGATCCCTCTTCTTCCACTCCTCGACCTCGTTCTGGTCGCGGTAGCGGGTGGGGTCATCGGACGTGGAGTGCGCGCCCATGCGGTACGTCTCGCACTCGACGAGCGTGGGGCCTGCGCCCTTGCGCGCGCGCTCGACGGCGGCCGAGACCGCGCCGTAGACGGCCTCGACGTCGTTGCCGTCGACCTTCACGCCGGGCATGCCGTACGCGGTCGCCTTGATCGCGATCGTCTCGCTCGCCGTCTGGTTCTTCGTCGGCACCGAGATCGACCAGTGGTTGTTCTGGCACACGAAGACGACCGGCACCTTGAACACCGCGGCGAAGTTCATCGCGACGTGGAAGTCGTTCGACGAGGTCGCGCCGTCACCCATGAACGCCATCGCCACCACGTCGTCGCCCTTCAGCTTCGCGGCCCAGGCGGCGCCGACCGCGTGCGGCAGCTGCGTGCCGATGACCGAGCTCCAGCTGACGTGGTTCTGCTCGCGCGAGGCCGGGTGCGAGGGCATCTGCCGGCCCTTGGTGAAGTCGCCGGAGTTGCCGAACACCTGCGCGATGAGCGGCACGAGGCCCAGGCCCCGCATCAGCGCGACGCCCTGCTCCCGCAGCGCCTGGAACACCCAGTCGGTGGGCTTGAGCGCGTAGCCGGAGGCGATCGTCGCCGCCTCTTGCCCGCTGCAGGCGCCGTAGAAGCCGACGCGGCCCTGGCGCTGCAGCGTGATCATGCGGTCGTCGAGCACGCGGATGCGCATCATCGCGCGGTAGATCTCGAGCAGCTGCTGCTTCGAGAGCACGCCGGCCTTCGTCGACGCCGAAGCAGCGGCCGACGCCGGAGCCGCGGTGCCCGCGCGGGGCCGCGACTTCGACTTCATCTTCCCGTTCCGGTGAACCGCGGCCCTCACGCCATCTCCAGCATCAGGTTCGAGGGGTTGTGCAGGTACTTGATGACCTCGTACGCGAAGTCGGCACCGACGGCGCCGTCGATCACGCGGTGATCGAACGAGAACGACAGGTACATCATCTGCCGGACCTCGATCTTGTCGTCCTCACCGACGACGACGGGGCGCTTGCGCATCTTGTGCACGCCCATGATCGCGACCTCGGGGTGGTTGATGATCGGCGTCGCGAACAGGCCGCCGGTCTGGCCGAGCGAGGTGATGGTGAAGCCGCCGCCGGTGAGCTCGTCCATCTTGAGCTTCCGCTCGCGCGCGGCGGTGCCGAGCCGCGAGATCTCTTCGGCGAGCGCCTTCATGCTCAGGCGATCGACCTGCTTCACGACCGGGACGGTGAGGCCCTCTTCGGTGGCCGCGGCGATGCCGATGTTGACGTCGCCTTTGACGATGAGCTCCTGGCTCGCCTCGTCCATGTTCGCGTTCACCTGCGGGAACTTCTTGAACGCGCAGACGAGCGCTTTGCAGAAGAACGGCAGGAACGAGATCTTCACGTCCGAAGCCTCGTTCAGCTTCGCGCGCAGGTTCACGAGCTCGGTGGCGTCGATCTCCTCGACGAAGGTGTAGTGAGGCGCGGTGAACTTCGCCTTCACCATCTTCTCGGCGATCTTCTTGCGCAGGCCACGAATGGGGATGCGCTCGTCGCCCTTGGAAGACTGCAGCGGCTGATGCGTGATCGGCGGCCGCGCCGAGGACGCGGGGGCAGCAGCTCCTCCGCCCTTGAGCGCCGCCTCGACGTCGGACTTCAGCACGCGGCCGTTGGGGCCGGTGCCGCTGACGTTGCCGAGATCGATGCCGTGCTCACGCGCCATGCGCCGCGTGACCGGCGTGGCGAGGACCTTGTTCGACGAGGCGGCCGCGCCCTGCGGCGCGTGGCCGTTGGTGCCGTTCGTCGCCTTCGCCGGCGCGGGCGCGGCCGGTGCGGCGGGCGCGTGCGAAGCCGCGGGCGTCTGGGCCGCAGAGGGACCCGCGCCGTCGAGCTCGAGCTGCACGAGCGGATGGTGGACCTTGGCGATCTCACCCTCCTTCCCGTACGTCTTGAGCACCTTGCCCTTCTTCGGAGAGGGGATCGTGACCGTCGCCTTGTCGGTCATGACCTCGACCATGGGCTGGTCCTCTTTGATCTCGTCGCCGGCCTTCACCAGCCATTTGACGATCTCGCCCTCAACCACACCTTCGCCGATGTCCGGCAGCTTGAACTCCCAGGTCGCCATGATTTTCAGGCCTCGTAGGCAGCGGTCTCTTCGATGCCGCGCAGAATGCGCGGAGCGAGCGGCAGATACTCTTCGTCGAGCGTGTACGGGAACGGGGTGTCGAAGCCCGTCACGCGCCGGATCGGAGCGAACAGCGAGGTGAAGCAGCGCTCCTGCAAGAGCGACGAGATCTCGGCGCCGAAGCCGCAGGTGCGCGGAGCCTCGTGGACGATCACCACGCGGCCCGTCTTCATCGTGCTCGCGACGAGCGTCTCGATGTCGAGCGGCCACAGGGTCCTCAGATCGATGAGCTCGCACGAGATGCCCTTCTCGGCGGCGAGACCGACGGCGGTCTGCGCCTCGTGCACCATCGCGCCATAGGTGATGACGGTGACCTGCGTGCCCTCGGTGAGCACCGCGGCCTTGCCGAGCGGCACCTCGTAGTCGCCCTCGGGGACCTCGCCCTTCGCCGCGCGGTACACGCGCTTGGGCTCGAAGAAGAGGACGGGGTCGTTCTGCCTCAGACAGGAGAGCAACAGCCCCTTCGCGTCGTACGGGTTCGACGGCGAGACGACCTTGAGGCCCGCCTGGTGGATGAAGAGCGCCTCGGGCGACTGCGAGTGGTACAGGCCGCCCTTGATGCCGCCGCCGTACGGCGTGCGGATGACGACCGGCGCCGTGTACATGCCGCCGCTGCGGTAGCGCATCTTCGACAGCTCGGAGACGATCTGATCGAACGCCGGGTAGATGAAGTCGCTGAACTGGATCTCCGGCACCGGCCGCAGCCCGTAGAGCGCCATGCCGATCGCGGTGCCGACGATGCCGCCCTCGGCGAGCGGAGTGTCGATGACGCGGTTCGGGCCGAACTCTTCGTAGAGGCCGGCGGTCGCGCGGAACACTCCGCCGAACTTTCCGACGTCTTCGCCGAGCACGACCACGTTCGAGTCGCGACGCATCTCGAGCCTCAGAGCGTCATTGACGGCCTGCAGGAGATTCAGTGTGGGCATTTAAGAACAGCCATCGGTTAGGGCGCTTCCGCAACTGCAGTTCTTTCGCGTTCCATGAGCCCCCTCATGAAGAACTCCGCGGCGCGATAACTCGACCTGACGAGGGGACCCGAGGCCACATAGAGGAAGCCGTAGCCTTCCGCCACCTTCTTGTACCTCTCGAACTCGTCCGGCTTCACGAAGCGTTCGACGCGCAGGTGGTACTGCGAGGGCTGCAGGTATTGGCCGAGCGTGAGCACGTCGACGCCGACGTCGCGCAGGTCCTTGAAGGTCTGCTCGAGCTCGGCATCGGTCTCTCCGAGGCCGACCATGATCGAGGTCTTGGTGTAGAGCTTCTCGGGCCGACCCTTCAGGTACTCGAGCACCTTCAGCGACTGGCGGTACGTCGCGCGGCGGTCGCGGACCTTCGGCGTGAGCCGCTCGACGGTCTCGATGTTGTGCGCGACGACGTGCGGGCGCGCCTCGGCGACCGTGGCGAGCGACGACTCGACGCCCTGGAAATCGGGGATCAGCACCTCGACCGTCGTCTTCTGACTCTCGCGTCGCAGCGCGCGGATCGCGGCGGCGAAGTGCGAGGCGCCTCCGTCGGGGCGGTCGTCGCGGTTGACGCTCGTGACGACGATGTACTCGAGGTCGAGCGCCTTGACGGCCTGCGCGAGGTTCTCGGGCTCCTGCGGATCGAGCGGAGGCGGAGCGCCGACCTTCACGTGGCAGAACCGGCACGCGCGGGTGCAGACCTCGCCCATCAGCATGACCGTGGCGGTGCCCCCGCCCCAGCACTCGGCGATGTTCGGGCAGCGGGCCTCTTCGCACACCGTGGCGAGGCCGACCTTCTTCACGATGTCGCGCACGCGCTCGTAGCCCTGGCCGTGCGGGAGGCGCACCTTGAGCCACTCGGGCTTGCGGCTGCTCTCGCTCAGCTGCGGGAGCGCAAATCGGTCGGGCGTCGCCATTGCGGTTGCGTACGTAACGGTCCGCGCGGCGTCGGGTCAACAGCGTAAACCCGTGGACCGGGGCTGATTTGACCCATGAAAAAAACAGCGGCCCGGTCCCTTTGAGGACCGAGCCGCTCGCTTTGAGTCGTCGGCGTCTGGGGACCGACGATTCAGCGATTTCGCCAGGCGTTCCAGAAGTTGTCCCGAAGGTCCTTCGGGAGGTTCTTCACCTCGAGCGACGTCACCCAGCCGTCGCCGTTCTTGTCCGCCTTCTTCACATTCACTGCCACGTAGTCGGTGTACCGCTGCTCGAACTTCTTCGCGGTGACGACGCCGTTGGCCTGCGCGCCGACGCGGTGGTTCTTGAAGTTGTCCTGGAGATCCTTCGGCAGGTTCTTCGCCTCGGCCTTCGTCAGGTACGTGTTCTTGTCACTGTTCGCCGTGCGGACGGCGGCGCGCACGTACGACGCGGAGCGGCGGATGAAGTCGCTGTTGCGGAGTGCGGGAATGGCCATGGAAAATTCCTTTCGGGTGCGCGAGGAGGGCGCTGCGACCTGCACCGACATTGTCGCCCCGTGTGTGACGAAGTTGCGTGCTTTCTGCGCAATTTCAGCCACTTGCGCTTTCCTTTTCTTGGAGAATGGGAGCGCTTGCACAGGAACGAATGTTCGCGCGTTGTTTAGACCGGGAGGTCACGGTTCCATGGGCTACCCCTTGAGCATCGTCCGCATCAAAAAGGGTCTCGCCGCAGCGCTGCCTCTCGCCGTCACGGACGGCCCGTCCAACCCGCTGGCGGGGCCGTTCGACGGCTTCACGCGGGCGCGGCTCTCGTACGCGATCGGGAAGTTTCCCTACGCGCAGAAGCTCACCGACCGCGTGAAGGACACGTTCGAGATCGAAGCGCCCGGAGGCGGACGCCTCGAGATCCTCGTCACCGCCGACGGCTACATCTTCATCGACAGCCAGGCGGGCCTGGAGCTCGTGCTGGCGCTGTTCATCGAGCTGCGGAACGTGTGCGTCGACATCGCGATCGAAGATCCGCAGCGCGGCGTGCTGCACGACGCCGTGAGCTTCAGAGAGTTCCTCTGCGGCGAGGACACTGCGGAGAAGCCGCTCAAGGCGTACGTCGACCACGACGCTGCTTGAGCAGTCCGTGCCGCCTCGCGTTCACCCTGAGCGGAGCGCGCAGCGCGGAGTCGAAGGGGGCCCAAAGCCGACTCGCGGCCCGCTTCGACTTCGGCCTTCGGCCTCCGCTCAGCGTGAGCGGCACCGACTTCGAAAGGCCGCCTAGATGTGAATCGGGTGGCCGAGCGTCGTCTCGGCCGCCTCGTGCAGAATCTCCGACAGCGTCGGGTGCGCGTGCATGGTGCGCGCGAGCTCTTCGGTGGTCGTCTCGAGCTTGAGCGCGACGCAGGCCTCGGCGAGCAGCTCGGTGGCGTGCGGGCCGACGAGGTGGACTCCGAGGACCTCGTCGTACTTCTTCTCGCTCACGATCTTCACGAAGCCGATCGACTCGCCCGAGATGGTGGCCTTGTGGATCGCGCTGAACGGGAACGTGCCCGTCTTGACGTCGTAGCCGCGCTCCTTCGCCGCCTTCTCGGTGAGACCGACGGAGGCGACCTCGGGGTAGCAGTACGTCGCGTTCGGCACGCGGTCGTAGTTGATGGCCGGCGGGTTCTTGTTGGCGATGAACTCGGTCGCGAGGATGCCCTGCGCCGACGCCACGTGCGCGAGCATCGGGTACGGCGTGATGTCGCCGATCGCGAACACGTTCGGCTCGCTGGTGCGCATCATCGCGTCGACCTTGATGGTGCCGTTCTTCTCCAGCTTGATGTTGGTGTGCTGCATGCCGAAGTCGCCGGTCAGCGGCGCGCGGCCGACGGCGGAGAGCAGGATCTCGGCCTCGAGCTCGACCTTCTGATCGCCCTTCGTCGCGAGCACCTTCACGCCCGTCTTCGTCGGCTCGATCTTCTCGACCTTGGTGCCGGTGAGGACCTCCATCTTGTCCTTGCGGCGGGTGAAGTGCTTCTCGAGCTCCTTCGAGACGTCTTCGTCTTCGATTGGGAGGATGCGCGGCATGTACTCGACGAGCGTGGTCTTCGAGCCGACGTGGTTGAAGATCGACGCGAACTCGCAGCCGACCGCGCCGGCGCCGAGCACGATGATGCTCTTGGGGACCTCGGCGATCTCGAGGATCGAGTCCGAGCTCAGCACCTTCTTGTGATCGATCGGCACGTTCGGCAGCGACTTCACGACGCTGCCCATCGCCAGGATGATGTTCTTCGTCGAGAGCGTCTCCTTCTTGCCGCCGTCGGTGAGCTCGACCTCGACCTTCCCCTTCCCCGCGATGCGCCCGTACCCCTTGAACACGGTCACGTTGCGCTTCTTCATCAGGTAGTCGATGCCGTTGGCGCCTTTGTCGACGACCTTCTGCTTGTGCTTCATCGCCTGGCCCCAGTTGACGCTGGGGTTCTTCAGGTCGACGCCGAAGTCCGCCGCGTGCTGAATGTGCGAGTAGAGCTCGGCCGTCCAGAGCAGCGCCTTCGTGGGGATGCAGCCGCGGTGAAGGCACGTGCCGCCGAGGCGCTTGTCCTTCTCGATGAGCGCCGTCTTGAGACCCAGAGAGCCAGCGCGAATCGCAGCGACATAACCGCCAGGACCCGAGCCGATGATCACGACGTCGAAGGTGTCAGCCATGGTGAGTCGGCCATAGCATCCGGTGTTAGCGACGCAAGCGTTGCTTGGCGTCCGCCATGACGTTCGCTAATGCAGTTGGCGTGGAAGTCATCGTCGTCGGCGGCGGCATCATGGGCATGAGCATCGCGCTCGAGCTCTGCGCGCGAGGCGACCGCGTGACGGTGCTCGAGAAGTCGGTGCCCGGCGCCGAGGCGTCGAGCGCGGCGGCGGGCATGCTCGCTCCGCAGCTCGAGGCGCACGGGCCCGGCCCGGTGCTCGACCTGGGCCTCCAGTCGCGCGCGATCTACCCCGCCTGGGTCCGCCGCATCGAAGAGCTCTCGAAGGTCGACGCCGGCTACCGCGAGTGCGGCCTCGAGCGCTTCGGCCCGCGCGAGCACCTCGAGCCCGTCTACAAGTGGCAGCGCGAGGCGGGCCTCGACGTCGAGTACCGCGGCGATCACCTGTTCTTTCCCGGCGAGCACCAGGTCGAGCCGCCGAAGCTGATGCGCGCGCTCGCGGTCGCCTGCGCCAACGCCGGAGCCTCGTTCCGCTCGGCCCAGGTGCACGGCGTGGGCGAGCGGTTCGTCGACCTCGGCGCCGAGCGCCTGCAGGCCGACGCCGTGATCGTCGCCGCCGGCTCGTGGTCGAGCCTGGTCGCAGGAGCACACGTCAGCGCGCGCGTGCTGCAGCCGGTGCGCGGCCAGCTCCTCGAGCTGCGCATGCGGCTGCCGCCGTTCAAGGCGACGCGCACCGACGGCACCGTCTATCTCGTCTCCCGCGGGGACGGCCGCGTCGTCTGCGGCTCCACCATGGAGCGCACGGGCTTCGACAAGCGCGTCACCGCTGCAGGCATCGCGTCGATCCTCTCGCGCGCGATCGCGCTGGCGCCTGAGCTCGCCTCAGCCGAGCTCTACTCGACGTGGGCCGGCCTTCGACCGTGGACCGAGGACGAGCTGCCCATCATCGGCGCAGGCCCGACGGCGGGCGTGTGGCTCGCGACCGGTCATTTCAGAAATGGAATCCTCCTGGCCCCCATCACTGCGAAGCTGATTTCGCAGGCGGTCCACGGTGACCCACCCGCTCTCGACATGAGCCCCTTCCGGTTCAACCGCTTTCCTTCGTAAGCTCCGCCCCGAACGTGGAAGCGATTCCCCCCGTACCCCCGCGCATCCTGATCGTCGACGACGACGAGTCGGTGCGCGACGTCATCTCGGTGCTCCTCAAGGAAGAGGGCTATCAGTGCGCGACGGCCCCCGGCGCCGACGCGGCGCTCGACATCGCCAGCCAGGAAGACACTCCGCTCGTCATCAGCGACATGAAGATGCCGGGCAAAGACGGTCTGTGGCTGCTCGAGAAGTTCCGCGAGAACCACCCCGACACGTCCGTCATCATGCTGACCGGCTTCGGCGACACCGAGGCGGCGGTCGACTGCCTGCGCCGCGGCGCCGTCGACTACCTGCTCAAGCCGCCCAAGCTCACCGATCTCATCCGCGCCATCGAGCGCGCGCTCGCGAAGCGCCGCATCGAGCTCGCGCGCAAGCGGTACCAGAAGAAGCTCGAGCGCAAGGTGCGTGACCGCACGACCGAGCTGCGCACGGCGCTCAAAGACATCGCGACGACGTACCAGCACACGCTCTACGCGCTGGTCTCCGCGCTCGACGCGCGCGAGCACGAGACGTCGGACCACTCGCAGCGCGTCGTCGAGTACACGACGGCGATCGCCCAGCGCCTGGGCATCCGCGGCCCCGAGCTCGACGAGATCGGCCGCGGCGCGCTGCTGCACGACATCGGCAAGATCGGCGTGCCCGACGCCGTGCTGCTCAAGCCCGGCAAGCTCACTCCCGAGGAGTGGGTCGACATGAGGAAGCACCCGGACATCGGGTACAACATGATCCGCCCGATCAAGTTCCTCGCGACCCCGTCGGAGATCGTCCTCTCGCACCAGGAGCGCTGGGACGGCCAGGGCTACCCGCGCTGCCTGAAGGGCCACGAGATTCACATCGGCGCGCGCATCTTCTCGGTCGCCGACACGCTCGACGCGATGACGTCCGACCGCCCGTACCGCAAGGGCACCACGTTCGCGAACGCGATCGCCGAGATCAACCGCTGCGCCGGCTCGCAGTTCGACCCCGAGGTCGTCCGCGCGTTCCTCGACATCGGCGAGGCCGGCCTCATCAAGATCCGCGACGACATGGTCGCCCGCAAGAAGGAGCTGCAGGAGAAGAACAAAGAGCTCCTCACGGATCCGGCGAACAAGAAGGACACGCCCGCGCCGCCCTCCCCTTCGGCACCCGTGTCGTGACCTCCGACGCGCTGGCGCGGCCGTTACGCAACCTGCGCATCAGCGTCACCGATCGCTGCAACCTCCGCTGTGCCTACTGCATGCCGGAGGAGGACTACGTCTGGCTGCCGAACGGCGAGATCCTCTCCTTCGAGGAGATCTCCGCGCTCGTCGATCGCTTCATCGCGCTCGGCGTCCGCAAGGTGCGCCTCACCGGCGGAGAGCCCCTGCTCCGCCGCGATCTGCCCAAGCTCGTCGAGCTGCTCGCGAAGAAGCCCCTCGAGGATCTCGCGCTGACCACGAACGGCGTGCTGCTCGCCGATCACGCCAAGGCGCTCGCCGACGCCGGCCTCCACCGCGTCACCGTGTCGCTCGACACGCTGAAGCCCGCCCGCTTCGTGGCCCTCACCCGGCGCGACGCGCTGGCGAAGGTCATCGCCGGCATCGAAGAGGCCTCGCGCCGCTTCGCGAAGGGCCTCAAGCTCGACACCGTGGTCATCAAGGGCCTCAACGACGACGAGCTCGGAGAGCTGCTCGCCTTCGGCGCCCGGGTGAACGCCGAGGTGCGGTTCATCGAGTACATGGACGTCGGCGGCGCCACCTTGTGGAGCCGCGAGCAGGTCTTCAGCCGCGCCGAGATCCTCGCGCGCGTCGGTGATGCCGAGGCGATCGTCGAAGACTCGACCGCGCCCGCCGAGCGCTTTCGCCTGCCCGACGGCCGCACCTTCGGGATCATCGCGTCGACGACGGCTCCGTTCTGCCGCACCTGCGATCGCGCGCGCCTGACCGCCGACGGCATGTTCTTCACCTGCCTCTATGCACGCAGCGGCACCGACCTGAAGACGCCGCTGCGCGCCGGCGCGTCGCCCGCGGAGCTCGAGTCGCTCTTGCGCGGCGTGTGGTCGGCCCGTACCGATCGCGGCGCCGAGCAGCGCCTCGCCCTGCGCGATCAGCGGGCCGCGCTGTTCCGTCACGAAGAGCTCAACGGCGACCCGCACCTCGAGATGCACACGCGCGGCGGCTGACGGTACATTCCGCCCGCGATGGGACTGCTGCTCGCGCTCGCGCTGCTGGCCGGCGACCCGGGGGCCGACTGGTCCGCCGAGCCCGCTCCACAGCAGCAGGTGCCCCCAGCCTCACCGCCGCCGGCCGTCGCCGCCGAGCGGACCTCGGCGCCCGACGTGAGCGCCTCGCACCCGCTCGAGAGGCAGTTCGCTGCCCAGAAGGAGTTCTCCGCGGGTGCGCTTCAGAGCACCTTCCGGATGGGCGTGCAGCTCGACGTCGGCGTGTCTCCGGAGTCCTTCGGCCAGCTCGGTGCAACGTTCGACTTCGCGTGGTTCCCCATCCGCTACCTGCGGCTGCACGCGAACGTAGGCTCCGCGTGGGTCCCCGGCACGCGCTTCGTCGGCGGCGTTCAGAGCCACGGCGCGGTGCGGGTGATGGGTGGCGCCGACGGCGTGCTGCCCTTCAATTGGGGCGAGCTGTTCATGGGGCTCGAGTCGGGCACCGCGTTCACTGACGTCAGCGGCATCTGCTTCCAGTTCGGCTGTCCCTCCAACTGGCAATGGCAGCCGACGCTGCGCTGGCGCACGGGCTTCGACGTCACGACGCTGCGGCCGGTCATCCTCGGCCTCGACGTCGGCTACGCCTTCATCGCGTCGCCGCAGTCGGGCGACGTCCAGTTCGCCGAGCTGCACGGTCGCCTCGGGTTCTCGCTCTGATGACGGACCCCCTCGTCGGGAAGACGGTCGGCGACTACCGCATCGTCGCGCCGCTCGGCGAGGGCGGCATGGGCATCGTCTACGCCGGCGTGGACCCGCGCCTCGACAAGAAGGTCGCGATCAAGGTGCTCAAGCTCGAGGGCGCCGAGCAGGACCGGCTGATCGCCGAGGCGGTCGCCGTCAACGCCGTCGGCCACCGCAACGTCGTCACCATCTTCGGCAGCGGCCCCCTGCCCGACGGCCGCCGCTACATCGTCATGGAGTACCTCGACGGCCAGCCGCTCGACGCCTACCTGGCCGACAAGGGCACCCTGCCGCCGCTCGAGGTGTGCGAGCTGTTGCAGGACGTCTGCGCTCCGCTGCACGCGGCACATCAGCGCGGCGTGGTTCACCGCGACTTGAAGCCGCAGAACATCTTCCTGGTGAAGCAGGCCGACGGCGTGCCGTTCGTGAAGGTGCTCGACTTCGGCCTGGCGCGGCTGCGCGTCGCCACGAAGACGTGGGACGAGTCGCAGACGCGCGACCTCGTGCTCGAGGGGACGCCGGAGTACATGTCGCCCGAGCAGTGCACGTCACAGCCGATCGGCGCGTGGACGGACCTCTACGCCCTCGGCACCATCGCCTACGAGCTGCTCAGCGGAGCGCCGCCCTTCCGCGACCCCAACGCCGCCGCCATCGAGGTGATGACGCGGAAGGTGCGAAGGCCGGCCCCGAAGCTCGACGTGCCGGGGGTTCCCCCGCAGCTGGTCACGCTCGTCGCGCAGCTGCTCGAGACGGATCCGCTCAAGCGCCCCTCGTCTGCCGACGCCGTGCGCAACCAGCTGCGCCGCATCGCGCGGATGCTCCGCGAGGGAGCGAGCGACGTACGCATGACCGGCCCTCAGGCCGAGCCGGTCGCGCCGGCGCCGAAGCCGAAGCCGGCGGCGCCGCCGACGGACAAGGTTCCGCCGCTGCGCGCGTCGAAGGCGCCGTTCGTCGCCGGCGGCGTCGTGCTCGCCGTCCTCCTCGCCGCAGGTGGAGCGGCGCTGCTGCTGCGCAAGCCGGCTGCTCCTCCTCCGGTTCCGGCGCCGCCGCCCGTGCCCGAGGGGGTCGAGAGGAAGCCGCCACCGGAGGACGACGAGGTGCTCTCGGACCTTCCGCCGGCGGTCGACGCGGGGGCCGCGGCGGTCGTCGAGGCGCCGAGGCCGCGCCGACCGAGCGCGCCCTCGCTCGACGAGCTGCAGAAGAAGCTCGCCTCGATGGAGTCGCGGCACAAGGCGATGAAGGAGCCCGACCCCGAGGCGCGCGTCGCGCTCAACTCCTTCCGCGTGCGCATCACGGTCGTCAGCAGCCCGGCCGACCGCGCCGAGCTGATGAGGGACTTCGTGGCGTGGGAGAAGAAGTACGGCCGCTGAGCGCCCGCTCTACGCGCGCAGCGCGCCGCCGAGCTGCTTCTGCACCTCGTCGACGATGCGCTGGTGCGCGACCCTGACCTCGTCGTCGGTGAGCGTCTTCTCCGCGGACCGGTACTCGAGCGCGAACGCGACGTTCTTGGTGCCGGGAGCGAGCTGGGCGCCGGTGTACACGTCGAACACCTGCGCATCGACGAGCAGCGGCTTGCCGATCTCGAGGATCAGCTTGCGCAGCTGCACGGCCTGCAGCTCCTGCTTCACGACGAGCGCGATGTCGCGGCGCACGGACGGGTACGCCGAGAGCGGCTGCACCTTCGGCACGAGCTTCGCGGCGGCGACGAGCTTCTCGACCTCGAGCTGGAAGAGGTACACGCCCGCCGGAGCGTCCAACGCGCGCGCGGCCCGCGGGTGCAGCTCGCCGACCGTGCCGAGCACCGTGCCGTTCGCGACGACCTGCGCGGACGCGCGCGGGTGGTACCAGGGCGACTCGAACGTGACCCACGTGGCCTCGATGTGCAGCGCCGAGAGCACCGCCTCGACCGCCGCCTTCGCGTCGTAGAAGTCGACGACGGCGTCCTTCGCCGTCCAGGTGCGGGCGCCGTCACGCAGGCCCCAGAGCACTCCGGCGACCTCGAGGGTCTCGACGGCGACGGGGCGCGCGCCCTTCCCGCCTTCGGCGTCGGGCCGGTAGCTGCGGCCCCACTCGTAGAGCTTGAGGCCCTGAGCCTGGTGCCGCATCGAGCGGACGACGTTCGGGACGAGGCTCGCGTAGAGCGTCGTGCGCATCACCGACTGCTCGGTGCTCAGCGGATTGGAGATGGCGATCGCGCCCTCCTGCGTCCCGAACGCGGCCAGCTCTTGAGGCGCGACGAACGAGTAGTTCACGACCTCGTCGACGCCCTGCCCCGCGAGCGCGGAGCGGATGCGCCGCTCGGCGATCACCTCCGGCTTGTCGGGCGACAGCGTCGCCAGCGAGCTGGGCAGCTTGAGCGGGATGAGCTCGTACCCACGGATGCGCGCGAGCTCTTCGATCAAGTCTTCCTCGCGGGCGACGTCGGTGCGCCAGTGCGGCACCTGCCACTCCGCCCCGCTCTTCTCGAAGCCGAGCGCCTGGAGGATGCGATCGCCCTCGGCGGGCGGCACGTCGACGCCGAGCAGCTCGCTGACGCGCTTGGGGCTGAGCTTCACCTTCTTCGGCGCGACCGGCTTCGGGTACACGTCGACGATGCCCGGCAGCACCGTGCCGCCGCCGAGCTCGGCGATGAGCTGCGCGGCGCGGTCGGCCACCTTCGGCACGGCGCCGACGTCGGTGCCACGCTCGAAGCGGTGCGACGACTCGGTGTGCAGCGCGTGTCGCTTGCTCGTGCGGCGCACCGCGGGCGGGTGGAACGTGGCGCACTCGAGCAGCACCCGGGTCGTGGAGTCCGTGACCTCGCTGGTGGCGCCGCCCATCACGCCGGCGAGGGCGAGCGGCTGATCGCGGTCGCAGATGAGCAGGTCCTCGGCGTCGAGCGTGCGCTCCTTGCCGTCGAGGGTCTTCAGCTTCTCGCCCGCCTTGGCGAGGCGGACGACGATCTGCGCGCCGGCGAGCTTGTCGAGGTCGAACGCGTGCAGCGGCTGCCCGTACTCGAGCATCACGTAGTTCGTGACGTCGACGAGGTTGTTGATGGAGCGCACGCCGCACGCCTCGAGGCGCCGCTTCAGCCAGTCCGGAGACGGCTTCACCTTCACGCCCTCGATCACGCGCGCGGCGTACCGCAGGCAGCGGGTCGGGTCTTCGACGCGCACCGTGATCTTCGACGACGCCGCCGCGCCGCCTTCGGCCGGGGCCTTCGACGGGTACTTCACCGACTGCCCGGTGAGCGCGGCGACCTCGCGCGCGATGCCGAGGTGGCACAGCGCGTCGCCGCGGTTGGGCGTCACGTTCACCTCGAAGGTGACGCGATCGATGGGCGCGCCGACCTTCGTGTCGGGCGGGAGGATGAGCAGGCCCTCGTGATCGTCCGAGAAGCCCAGCTCGCGCGCGGAGCAGAGCATTCCCGAGCTCTTCACTCCGCGGAGCTCGGCCTCCTTGATCTCCGTGCCGTTCGGCAGGCGGGTGCCGACGGTGGCGACGGGGACGATGTCTCCGACCTTGTAGTTCTTGGCGCCGCAGACGATCTGCGTGGGGCCCTTGCCGAAGTCGACCTTGGTGACCGACAGCTTGTCGGCCTGCGGGTGCTTCACGGACTCGAGGATCTTGCCCGCGAGCACGCCGGCGGGCGGCCGCTCGATGGCTTCGACCTCGAGGCCCGCGAAGGTGAGCTTCTTCGCCAGCTCGTCGGCCGGCGGGAGCGTCACGTAGTCACTGAGCCATTCCAGAGAGACCTTCATTAGAACTGCTCCAGGAAGCGGTAGTCGTTCTCGAAGAAGCTGCGCAGATCGTTCACGCCGTAACGGAGCATCGCGAGCCGCTCGACGCCCATGCCGAACGCGAAGCCGTTGACGGTGCCGGCCTCGTAGCCGGCGTTGGTGAAGACGTTGGGGTGCACCATTCCCGAGCCGAGGACCTCGAGCCAGCCGGTCTGCTTGCAGACGCGGCAGCCCGTGCCGCCGCACATCGTGCACGACACGTCGACCTCGGCCGACGGCTCGGTGAACGGGAAGAAGCTGGGCCGGAAGCGCGTCTTCACGCTCGAGCCGAAGAAGGCCTTCGCGAAGGCGTCGAGCGTGCCCTTGAGCTCCGAGAACGCGACCGGGCCCTTGTCGACGTAGAGGCCCTCGACCTGGTGGAACATCGGCGTGTGCGTGATGTCGCTGTCCTTGCGGTAGACGCGGCCCGGCATCACCGCGCGAATCGGCGGCTGCTGCTTCTGCATCAGGCGGATCTGCACCGGGCTCGTGTGCGTGCGCAGCAGCACCGAGTCGGCGCGCATCACGCCGCTGTGCAGGTGACCTGCGGGCTTCACGTAGAAGGTGTCCTGCATGTCGCGCGCGGGGTGATCGGCCGGCACGTTGAGCGCCTCGAAGTTGTACCAGTCGAGCTCGACCTCGGGCCCGTACGCGACGTCGAAGCCGAGCTTGCCGAAGGCGGCGACGATGTCGTCGAGCGTCTGCGAGACCGGGTGGCGGCGACCGGGGCGGCGGCTGCGGCCGGGCAGCGTCACGTCGAGCTTGGGGCCCTTGAGCTCGGCCTCGAGCTTCGCGTCTTCGGCGCGGCGCGCGGCGTCGGCGATGAGCTGCTCGATCTCGGCCTTGGTCGCGTTCACCAGCGCGCCGACGCTCTTGCGCTGATCGGGCGGCAGCTTGCCCATGTCGCCCAGGATCGCGGTGAGCTCGCCCTTCTTGCCGAGGTACTTCACCTTCAGCTCTTCGGGGTTGGCGCCGCTCTCGAGCGACTTCTTCGCCGCGGCTGCGAGCGCTTTGAGCTTCTCTTCCATGGCCGGTCGCATAGCTGAAATTCAGCCGGTGCAGGAGTCGAACCCGCCGCGCGTGGTTTTGGAGACCTCGCTGTGCCCAGCACCCCGGCTAGAAGGAATCACCAGCGCCAGAATGCAAAGCAAAGAGCCATGCGCCGTGAGACGCATGGCCCTTGGAAAACCTGAACTGAAACCGCTTACGCCTTCGCGACGTCGGCGACGGCGGCGAACCCCTTCGGGTCCGCGACGGCGAGGTCGGCGAGCACCTTGCGGTCCAGCGCGACCTTGGCCTTGCTCAGGCCGGCGATCAGCTTCGAGTACGACAGGCCCAGCGAGCGGGCGGCCGCGTTGATGCGGACGATCCACAGGCTGCGGAAGTCGCGCTTCTTGCGCGCGCGATCGCGCGACGCGTAGTCGAGCGCGCGCTCGACGGCCTGGTTCGCGCGCTTGTAGCAGTTCTTCCGGCGGCCACGGTAACCCTTGGCCAGCTTCAGGATCCGATTACGACGGCGACGAGCTTTGAAACCCTTCTTGACTCGCATGTGACTTCAGTTCGCCCCGTAGGGGAACAGCTCCTTGATGACCTTCTTCGCGTCCATGTCGCGAAGGTGAGAGGTACCGCGGTTGCGGCGACGCCGGTCCATCGACTTGGCGTGGGTAAAGAGGTGCTTTCCGAACGCGCGGGCGTGCTTCACCTGGCCGCTCTTCTTCACCTGAAAGCGCTTCTTCGCTCCGCTCTTCGTCTTCAGCTTCGGCATAAGGGCGGCGCTCGTATCGGCAAACCGCCCGTGCTGTCAACCCTGAGGAGCGGGATGAGCCTTCGCGCCGCCCGGATTCGGGGGAGCCGAAGGCGCCGGAGGAGCCCCGCCGGCCGGGCCCGCCGCCGGACCGCCGGGCTTGTGGCCCTCGTCCTTGTGGTCGTGGGCGTGCTTCTCGGCGTGGCGCGCTTCCTTCTCCTTCTCGTGCGCGATGGCCTGCTGGCGGTGATGCTCGCGAGCCTTCTGCGCGACCTTGGAGTTCGGCGCGATGATCATGAACATCTGCCGGCCTTCCATGCGGGGCGCGGTCTCGACGACGGCGATGTCCTTCGTGTCCTTGATCACGTCGTCGAGCACGGCCTGGCCGAGCTCGCGGTGCGTGATCTCGCGGCCGCGGAACATGATCGTGATCTTCGCCTTGTGACCTTCTTCGATGAAGGACTTCACATTGCGGATCTTGAAGTCGTAGTCGTGCTCTTCGGTCTTGGGGCGCAGCTTCACCTCTTTGACCTTGATGACGATCTGCTTCTTCTTGGCGTCGTTGGCCTTCTTCTTCTCTTCGTACTTGAAGCGGCCGTAGTCCATGATCTTGCAGACCGGGGGCTTCGACATCGGGTTGACCTCGACGAGGTCGAGGCCCTCCGTCTGTGCGCGCTCCAGCGCTGCTTCGATGGACAGAACTCCGAGTTGCTCACCCTGAGGCCCCACCACGCGTACTTCACGTGCGCGGATGCGGCGGTTGGTTCTCTGATCGCGTGCGATGGGTGAGCTCCTTGTAGGGTCTTGCGGTCTTACGGGTTGAAGGGGCGCGCAATGTACCGACCGCTCCCCCACAGTCAAGGCACCATGGAAGTAAAGAGGTGGTATGGTGTCAGCCACCTTTTGTTGGGGGGCTGCACCGATGGACATCACCGACGTGAAGGTCTTCCCTGTCGACGAGGAGAAGCTGCGCGCCTACGTCACCATCACGCTCGACGGCTGCTTCGTGGTGCGCGACCTCAAGGTCATTCACGGGAACACCGGGCTCTTCGTCGCCATGCCGGCCAAGAAGCGCAAAGACGGCACGTACAAAGACATCGCTCACCCGCTGAACGCCGAGATGCGAGAGAAGATGGAGCGCATCGTGCTCGCCGAGTACGAGAAGGCGGCTCGCTCGGGTGGGCCTCCGAAGCGCGGCGAGGGCGGCGAGAGCTACCCGGACCCCGACTGACATCGGTTTTCCGCCGTGGTAACAGCGGCCCATGCCGCCGAGCCACGACTACAAGGTCTTCTCCGGAAGCTCGAATCCGGATCTGACGGCCCGCATCTGCTCGTACCTGAACCGCCCCGTCTCGAAGGCGCGCCTCGGCCGCTTCAGCGACGGTGAGACCCAGGTCGAGATCGAAGAGAACGTCCGCGGCATGGACGTGTTCATCGTCCAGTCGACGTGCCCTCCGGTGAACGATCACCTGATGGAGCTGCTCATCGTGTGCGACGCGCTCAAGCGCGCCAGCGCCGCGAGCATCACCGCCGTGATGCCGTACTACGGCTACGCGCGGCAGGATCGGAAGGTGGCTCCGCGCGCGCCGATCACCGCGAAGCTCGTCGCCGACCTGCTCGAGACCGCCGGAGTCACCCGCGTCGTCTCGATGGACATGCACGCCGGCCAGATTCAGGGCTTCTTCAACATTCCCTCCGACCACCTCTACGCGTCGCCGGTGCTGCTCGAAGACATGCGCAAGAAGTTCCCCCGCGCGTCCGAGGAGATCGTGCTCGTGTCGCCGGACGCCGGCGGCGTCGAGCGCGCGCGCGCGTACTCGAAGCGCCTCGACGCCCCGCTCGCGATCATCGACAAGCGCCGCCCGCACCCGAACGCCAGCGAGGTGATGAACCTCATCGGCGACGTGAAGGGCCGCGACGCGATCGTCATCGACGACATGGTCGACACCGCCGGCACCCTCACCGCCGGAGCCTTCGCGCTCAAGAAGGCCGGCGCCCGCCGCGTCTACGCGTACTCGGTGCACGCCGTGCTCTCGGGCCCCGCGATCGCGCGCATCACCGAGTCGCACCTCGAAGAGGTCGTGTTCACCGACACGATCCCGCTGAGCGGCCCGGCGAAGTCGTCTCCGAAGATCCGCGCCGTCGGCACCGAGCGCCTCTTCGGAGAGGCCATCAAGCGCATCTACTCGGCGGAAAGCCTCAGCTCCCTCTTCGTATGAAGCGGTGGGTGGCCCTCGCGCTGTTGTGCGCGTGCGGCGGCAAGCCGACCTTCTCGAAGGACTTCATGTGGGGCGCGTCGATCGCCGGCTTCCAGGTCGACATGGGCTGCCCGTCGGTCGCGGCTGCCGACTGCGAGGACCGCGCGTCCGACTGGTACCAGTTCATCACCCACCCGTCCGACTTCCAGGCCGTCGCCTCGAGCACGAAGTTCCACCCGCCGACCATGGGCCCCGGGCACTGGGAGCTCTGGGAGCAGGACTTCGATCGCGCGCGCGATGATCTGGGGCTGAAGGCGTTTCGGATGTCCATCGAGTGGTCGCGCATCTTTCCGACGGCGACCGACTCGGCCGAGGGCTACGACGCGCTGAAGGCGCTCGCCGACCCGAAGGCGCTCGAGAAGTACCACGCGATGTTCAAGGGGCTGAAGGCGCGCGGCATGAAGCCGCTCGTCACGCTCAACCACTACTCGCTCCCGACGTGGATTCACGATGCGGTGGCGTGTCACCGCGATCTCTCGACGTGCACGGCGAAGGGCTGGCTCGACCGCCAGCGCACCGTGAAGGAGATCGCCAAGTACGCCGGCTTCGTCGCGAAGGAGTTCGGCGCCGAGGTCGATCTCTGGGCCACCGAAAACGAGCCGTTCGCGGTCGTGCTGCCGGGCTACATCTTCCCGTCCACCGAGCGCGTGAACCCTCCCGCGCTCTCGTACAAGTTCGCCGAGGCGAAGACGGTCATGGTCGCGATGATCGAGGCCCACGCGCGCATGTACGACGCGATCAAGGCGAACGACGACGTCGCCGAGGTCGGGCTCGTGTACGCGACCGTGCCGATGCGCCCGAAAGATCCGAACAAGGCGCTCGATCGGAAGGCCACGGAGAACGTCTTCTACCTCTACAACACGGCCTTCCTCGACGCCGTCGTGAAGGGCGACCTCGACGAGAACCTGAGCGGCAAGGCCGTTCATCGCGACGACCTCGCCGGCCGCATGGATTGGGTCGGCGTGAACTACTACACGCCGATCACGATTACCGGAACGGAGACGGCGTCCTTCCCTGCCCTGTCGCCGCTGACGAACTTCGACCCGTTCGCGCTGATGGGCGCGACGTGGGTCGACGAGCCCAAGGGCATCTACGACGTGACGATGCACGTCAAAGATCGGTACGGGAAGCCGATCATCATCACGGAGAACGGCACCGCGGTGACCGGGCTCGACACCGAGTCGAAGGCGCCCAGCTTCATCACGCGCCACCTCACCTGGCTCGAGCGCGCGATCCGCGACGGCGCCGACGTGCGCGGCTACTTCTATTGGACGCTGATGGACAACTACGAGTGGAACCACGGGATGGACATCCGCATGGGGCTGTACGCGGTCGACCCGATGGACTCCTCGAAGGCGCGCATGAAGCGGCCGGCCGTCGATGCGTACAAGAGCATCATCGAGGCGAACGGAGTTCCGAAGGCGCTCGCCGAGAAGTACCCGGCGCCGGAGTGAGTCTCGCGCTGCGTCTCGGCCAACGTTGACGCTGAGAGGGTCGACCAGAATGCCCCGCATGGCCGACCGCCGCTCACGCTGAGCGGAGGCGCCGCAGGCGCCGGAGTCGAAGCGGGCCACGCGTCGGCTTCGGGCCCCCTTCGACTCCGCAGCCCTTCGGGCTGCTCCGCTCAGGGTGAACGGAGGAGGGACCGGAACTCCCTCGCCTCAGTTCGGAGCCGGCGCGCGCTGAGCCGTGTTGCCGCCGCCGATCTCTTTGAGGCTGTCGATCACCGCATCGAGCGCGGCCTGCTCGGAGTCCCACTTCGACTTCAGCGTCCACACGAGCACCTGGTGGTAGCGCTTCGCGCCCTCGACCGACACGTGCTTCATCACGACGTTCGCCTTGTCGACGGTGCCCTTGAGCACGTACTCGATCGCCGGCATGCCGTTGATGGTGCGCTTCTTCGGGCCCTCCTCGATGCCGTTCGTCATCGACTGCAGCTGCGAGCCGCGCGTCACCTCGGAGAACTTCGCGAGGTCCATCCCGCTGAGGTCTTCCTTCTCCTCGGTCAGCACGATCACGTAGAGCTCGGAGCCGCGGTTGCTCGCCTGCAGCACCGCCTGGTCGTTGAGCTTGCGGTCGGGCGCGCTGTCGTCGGACCACGTCGACGGCACGGTGATCTGCAGCGCCCCGTCGGAGCTCTTCAGCGCCACCGGCTGGGGCTTCAACGCTTCGCCCATCTTCTGACAGCCGGTCAGCGCCACCAGCGCGAGCAGTACGGTGCGGTTCATGGTCGGCCTCCTTACAGGTCGTCTTCGGTCTTCGCCAACAGCTTCTCGTCGGCCTTGGACAGCGTCAGCGCCGCGAACAGGTCCGGCCGCTTCGCCTGCGTCAGCTTCAGCGCGTGCCAGCGGCGCCAGCGGGCGATGCGGGCGTGGTCCCCGCCCTGGAGCACCTCCGGGACGCGGTCGCCGCGGAACTCGACGGGGCGGGTGTAGTGCGGGTGCTCGAGGACGCCCTCCTCGAAGCTCTCGCTGCCGGCCGAGGCCTCGTTGCCGAGCACGCCCGGCTGCAGGCGCGCCACGGCGTCGAGCACGACGAGCGCGGCGAGCTCTCCGCCGGTGAGCACGTAGTCGCCGATCGAGATCTCGCCGTCGACGTACTTGAGCGCCCGCTCGTCGACGCCTTCGTAGCGGCCGCAGACGAGCACCACGCCGGGCAGCTTCGCGAGCTCGCGGGCCTTGCCTTGATCGAACCGCGGGCCGCGCGGGCTCATCAGCAGCACGGGGGCCCCCGGCAGCCGCGCGCGGGCGGCCTCGATCGCGCCGACGAGCGGCTCGACCTTCATGACCATGCCCGCGCCTCCGCCGTAGGGCGTGTCGTCGGTGACGCGGTGCTTGCCGGTCGCGAAGTCGCGGATGTCGGTGACGGTCAGCGACAGGTGCCCGCGCTCGAGCGCCTTGCCGAGGATGCTCTCGCCCGCGTAGCCGCGGATCATCGGAGGGAACAGCGTGAGGATCTCGCACGCGAACGGCATGGCTATTCGGCGAGCTCGAACGGCTTCACCACCACGCGACGCCCCTCGAGGTCCACCTCGGGCACGAACTCGTCGACGAACGGCACCATCAGCTCCTTGCCGCCGCCGCGGATGACGAGGTTCGGCACGGGGCCTGAGCTCCAGATCTCCTCCACGATGCCGAGCGGCTTGCCGTCGGGGTCGAACGCGGCGAGCCCGACGAGATCGCCCTGGAAGAACTCGCCCTCCTGCGGCGCCTCGAGATCTTCGCGGAACGCGAGCAGCGTCGAGCCGACGAGCTTCTCCGACTCCTCGCGCCGCTCGATGCCCTCGAACGCCACCAGCAGGTCGCCCTTCGGAGCGTCCCGCACCGCCTCGACGCGCAGCTCCTGCTCGGTCCCGTCGCGGCGCCGAACCCACACCCGCTCGACCTCGTAGAGCGTCTCGGAGGCGGGATCGAACGTGCGCACGCTCACCTCGCCGTTCAGCCCGTGCGCCGCGCGCACGTAGCCCAGCTCGAGGTGCGGCTTCACGTCGGATCGGGAGAGGCTGCGGGGGCCGGCGCAGCGCCGTTGGTCTCAGCGCGACGCTTGTCGTCGACCACTTCGAGCCGCGCCTTCTCGCCCTTCTTCTGGGCGGCGGCGGAGAGCACGGTTCGCAGGGCGTTCACCGTGCGGCCATCACGACCGATCACCTTGCCGATGTCTTCGGGGGCGACCTTCACTTCGTACAGCATCGTCCCCTCGGCCGAGCTCGTGCGCAGCTCGACTGCGTCTGGCTTGTCGACCAGAGCGCGCACGATGTACTCGACGAGGGGCTTCAACGCTTCTGCCTCGAACGGCTTTTTACGCCTTCGCGGCAGGAGCCTTCGTCGCGCGCTTCTTCAGGCCCGCGACGGTCTCGGACGGCTGCGCGCCGACCTTGATCCAGTGCGACCAGCGCTCTTCGTTGACCTCGAACTTCGGCGGCTCCTGGTTCGGGTCGTAGGCACCGATCGCCTCGATGAACTTGCCGTCGCGGGGCGAGCGGCGGTCAGCGGCGACGATGTGGTAGTACGGCATCTTCTTGGCGCCAGCGCGAGCGAGGCGGAGAACGACGGACATTGATTTGGCTCCGAAAAGGTTGGGGCTAGGGCCTATACACGAGGCGCGGCAGAAATATCAATCGAACCCGCCACTTTCCCGGCCATGTGGGTCAATCCAGGCCCGGGACATCCGCCGGGTGTTGAACGCAAACCCCGGCCTTCCTTCAGCATCCACCAGGATGATGCCTCCGTCCCCTCCCGCAGCCGGGAGCTGGGCGACGGCCTGCCGGGCGACCTCCATGGGGTCCTGGCCGCCGCCGAGGCGGTCGACGGCCCAGCGCGTCAGGGTGGTCTTGATGATGGCCTCGCCGATGCCGGTGGCCGAGGCGGCGCCCGCCTTCGCGGCGTAGGTCCCGCAGCCGATGAGCGGCGTGTCTCCCACCCGGCCCGGCAGCTTCCGCGTCGTGCCGCCGGTGGAGGTCGCGGCGGCGAGGCGGCCCTGGCTGTCCCGGGCGACTGCGCCGACCGTGCCCGCCCTGCTCCACTTCTTCCGCGCCCGCTCGGTGATCATGCTCGCCGGGTCGACGAGGCTGACGCCGTGCTGCTGCGCGAAGCGGACGGCGCCGTCGGCGACCAGCAGCACGTGCCGGGTCTTCTCCATCACCAGCCGCGCGAGCGTGATGGGGTTCTTGATGCCCTTCACCGCGGCGACGGCGCCGGCCTGGAGCTCGTCGGTCATCACGGAGGCGTCGCACTCGACCTCTCCGTCGGCGTTGAGCGTCGAGCCGGTGCCGGCGTTGAAGAGCGGGTCGTCCTCGAGGGCGACGACCGCGGCGATGACGGCGTCGAGCGCGCTGCCTCCGCGGGCGAGCACGGCGTGGCCCAAGCGCGCGGCGGCGAGGCAGCCGTCGATGTGCGGCTTCGGATCGTCGTCGGGCTGCATGTCCCCCGCGCCGCCGTGGACGAGGATCATGCGGCGGACTTGTCGACGTTCGCGAGCTGGCCGCACGCCGCGGCGATGTCACGCCCGCGGTTCGCGCGGATGAACGCCGGCACCTCGGCGGCGTCGAGGATCCGCTTGAACGCCTCGGCGCGCGTGTCGACGGTCGAGTGGTAACCCAGGCCCGGGTTGTCGTTGTACTGAATGAGGTTCACCTTCACCGGCAGGCCGCGCAGCAGCGCCGCGAGCTCGCGGGCGTTCTCGTCCGAGTCGTTGACGCCCTCCATCAGCACGTACTCGAACGTCACGCGGCGGCCCATCTTGGCGGGGAAGTTCTTCACCGCCTCGAGCAGCGCCGCGATGTTCCACTTCTTGTTCACCGGCATCACCTTCGAGCGCGTGGCGTCGTTGCTGGCGTTCAGCGAGATCGCCAGCTTCACCTCGGTCTCCAAAGCGAAGCGCTCGATCATCGGCACCAGGCCGACGGTCGAGACGGTGATGTGCCGGTTCGAGAAGTTCGGCCCCTGCTCGTGCTGCAGGATCGAGAGCGCCGTCTTCACGTTCTCGAAGTTGTGCAGCGGCTCGCCCATGCCCATGAACACGAGGTTCGTTAAGGGCCGCAGCGTCTCGAGCCCCTCGTTCTTGCGGACCTCGCGATTGACGGCGTGCACCTGCGCCACGATCTCCGACGGGGTCAGGTTGCGCTTGAGGCCCAGCGTCGCCGTCATGCAGAACGTGCAGCCCATCGCGCAGCCGACCTGGGTCGAGACGCAGAGCGTCTTCCGATCCGGCGACGGCATGTAGACGGACTCGATCAGCTTCCCGTCGTGGGTCTTCCACCGGTACTTGATGGTGCCGTCGACGGAGCGCTGCTCGAGGTCCTTCGCCAGGCCGCCGATGGTGGCGACCCCCGCCAGCTTCTCGCGCAGCGCCTTCGACAGGTCCGTCATCTGCGCGAAGTCGGTGACTCCACGCTGGTGGATCCAGTTGAAGATCTGCTTCGCGCGGAAGGACTTCTCGCCGAGCGTCTCCGTCACGAAGCTCGCGAGGGCTTCGAACGAGAGTGCGGCGAGGTCGGTCGGTGAGGCATTGGGGGACACGGCGCTGCATCACATAACGCAGCGCCGTGCCGTACGACAGTCAGCGCGAGAACATCTCCGTCGAGCGGAAGAAGTACGACGTCTCGATCTTCGCGTTGTCGAGCGAGTCCGAGCCGTGCACCGTGTTCGCGTCGATGCTCTTGGCGAAGTCGGCGCGGATGGTGCCCGCGGCGGCCTTCTTCGGGTCGGTCGCGCCCATCAGCTCGCGGTTCTTCGCGACGGCGTTCTCACCCTCGAGGACCATGACGACGACGGGGCCGCTCATCATGAACGTGACGAGGTCCTTGAAGAATGGGCGCTCCTTGTGGACCGCGTAGAAGCCCTCGGCTTCCTGCCTGGAGAGGTGCTGCATGCGGATGCCGATCGGCTTGAGGCCGGCCTCTTCGAAGCGGGAGATGATCTTTCCGATGACGTTCGAGGCGACGCCGTCGGGCTTGATGATGCTGAGTGTTCTTTCGATGGCCATAGGTGCGCCGCGCTTAAACCGCGCTCACGCACCGGTCAACGTTTCCTGGCGAGCCGGGCGCGAATTCGCGAGAGCGCGACCGGCGTGATGCCGATGTAGCTCGCGATCTGGTGCAGCGGCACGTGCTCGAGGTGCTCTTTGCGCTCGCGGCAGAACTGCAGGTAGCGCTCCTCGGCCGACAGCTGCAGGAACTCGTACTCGCGCTGCTCTTTGAGCGCGAACTGGGCCTCGGCGAAGCGGCGCAGCACCCGCGTGAGCTCGGGCGAGCTGTCGGCGCGGCGCTCGAGCTCAGCCCACTCGAAGCAGAGCAGCCGGCTGCGATCGAGCGCCTGGATGAACGTGCGCGACGGCTTGCCGAGGATGAGCTCGGCGTACGGCGCGGTGAACTCGTACGGCCCCCGAAAGGCCTTCACCGACTCCTTTCCGTCGGCGCCGACGTAGTAGTGCCGCACGAGGCCCTCGAGCACGATGCCGAAGCGCGAGACCTTCTGGCCGGGCTTCGCGAAGAAGTCGCCCTTGTCGAGCCTGGCCTCCGAGCCCACGCCCAGCAGCGGCTCGAGCTGCGCCGCAGACATCCCCAGAACCGCCCCGATGCGCTCGGCCAGCACGGATGCGTTTCTTAACCCTGTTTAAGGTCGGCGCCCCACGCCCCTTGCGAAAACGTTCGGCATGAACGTGTACGCGGTGGTGACTCCGTTCGTGCTGCTGCTGATCCTGGGCGAGATCGCGTGGTGCGTGTGGCGGAAGAACGGCTACTACGAGTTCCAGGACTCGATCGCCTCGCTCGGCACCGCGATCATCAACCAGTGCGTGAACGTGCTCGTGGCGTTCGTCTGGGCGCCGGTGCTCGCGTGGCTCTACGCGCACCGCGTGTACACGTTCGAGGCCGGGGCGCTGTCGGCGGTGCTGCTCTTCCTCGGCATCGACTTCCTCTTCTACTGGTTCCACCGCTTCGGCCACCGCACGAACCTCGGCTGGGCGGCGCACAGCCCGCATCACTCGACCGAAGAGCTCAACTACGCCGTCGCGCTGCGCGCGTCGGTCACGCAGCGCTTCGCCTCGTTCTTCTTCTACTGGCCGCTCATGCTGCTCGGCTTCGACCCGGCGTGGATGGTGTCGATGGTCGCGTTCCACCTCGTGCTGCAGCTGCTCCCGCACACGCGCGTCGTGCCGAAGCTGCCGCGCTTCATCGAGTCGTGGATGAACACGCCGTCGCACCACCGCGTGCACCACGCGCGCAACGACCGCTACCTCGACAAGAACTACGGAGGCTTCCTCATCATCTGGGACAAGCTCTTCGGCACGTTCGAGCCCGAGGGCGAGGAGTGCGAGTACGGCGTCACCGTCCCACCGAACACGTGGGATCCGACGTTCATCAACTTCCAGGTGTGGAGACACCTCTTCCGCGACGCGCTCGCTGCGCCGCGCAAGCTCGACGCGCTGAAGCTGTGGCTGATGCCGACGGGCTGGCGCCCGGAAGGCCTGCCGCCGCACCAGAAGGCGCCCAAGGGCCACAAGTTCCGCTCGACGCCGCTGCCGGGCTCGACGGCCTACCTCATCGGAGCGATCGCGATCGGCTTCCCGCTGATGCTGCTCGTCTCGCGCCCCGACTCGCCGCTCGATGGCACCGAGAAGCTCGTGCTGTCGGTGCTGCTGTGGGCCGGAGCCACGGCGTGGGGCGGCATGCTGGAGTCGAAGCGGTGGGCCGTACCGCTCGAGGCGGCGCGGCTCGTGGCGACGGCGGCGTTCTTCGCCCCGCACTGGCCGAGCCCGATGTTCATCGCCGCGAGCGCAGTGAGTGTCGTCGCGGCGATGTGGGCAGTGACGGTGGCGCCGACGAGGCGCACTGCCGCTCTCCGCTCACGCTGAGCGGAAGGCCGCAGGCCGGAGTCGAAGCGGGCCGGAGGACACCCGTGCGGCCCATTGGGCAACCGGGCCGCTTCCCCAGCCGGACGCGAACGCGAACGCGAACCCGGCAGTTCTTTCAGCGCTTCTTGGGAACGCCGCGCTTCACGGCTTCCTGCAGCGTCGACCCCAGCTCCGCCGGCGACGCCGCCATGACGATTCCCGCGGCCTCCATCGCCTTGATCTTGTCGCTCGCGGCGCCCTTCCCGCCCGAGATGATCGCGCCGGCGTGGCCCATGCGCTTGCCCGGAGGCGCCGACTGGCCGGCGATGAAGCCCGCCACCGGCTTCGTGAACTCGCGCGCGATGTACGCGGCCGCCTCTTCCTCGGCGCTGCCGCCGATCTCGCCGATCATGATGACCGCGTCCGTCTCGGGGTCGGCGTTGAACAGCTTCAGCACGTCGATGAAGTTCGTGCCGTTGACCGGGTCTCCGCCGATGCCGACGGCGGTCGACTGACCGAGCCCCAAGTTCGTGAGCTGGAACACCGCCTCGTACGTGAGCGTGCCCGAGCGCGAGACCACGCCGATGCGGCCGGGCTTGTGAATGTGCCCCGGCATGATGCCGATCTTGCACTTGCCGCCGGGGGTGATGACGCCGGGGCAGTTGGGGCCGAGCAGGCGCGTCGACGAGCCCTGCAGGTACCGCTTCGCCTTCACCATGTCGGCGACCGGAATGCCTTCCGTGATCGTGATGACGAGCGGCAGCTTCGCGTCGGCGGCCTCCATGATCGAGTCCGCCGCGAACGGAGGCGGCACGAAGACGACGCTCGCGTTCGCGCCGGTAGCCTTCACCGCCTGCTCGACGGTGTCGAAGATGGGCACCTTGTCTTCGAACTTCTGGCCGCCCTTGCCGGGCGTGACGCCGGCGACGACCTGCGTGCCGTATTCGATCATCTGCCTGGCGTGAAACGAGCCCGCGGAGCCGGTGATGCCCTGCACCAGCACCTTCGTGTTGCCGTCGACCATGATGCTCATCGCTTCTCCTCCACGTATTCCATGTGAACCGGCTGCCGGCCGAGGCCGGGGCTACCGGTGAACTTCCAGCTCTTCGTGCCGCCGCAGCCGTTGCCGCAGTTGCGGGCGGCCGTGTACTCGAACTCCACGTCGACGCTGCCCGAGCCCGCCTTGTTGACGTACACGAACAGATCCCCCGGGCCGCCGTCGGGCTGGCGGAGCGAGAGCTTCACGTCTGGCGCTCCGCTGCCTCCGCCGATGCCGTTCAGGTTCTTCACGAAGTACGTCGCCTCGGCCGAGCCCAGGCCGTCGAGCGCGGTACCGACGCCTTCGTTCTGCATGATGTAGGTCACGGCGCCGCCGTCGCGCGCGATGAGCCCGTTCATGATCGCCATCTGCGCGCCGTCGTCGGGCAGCGGAAAGATGACGCGCGTCTGCACCTGCTGGCTGCTCGAGAACTTCAGCCGGTAGGTGATCGTGGCCTCGTCCTGCATCTGCGCAGGTGGGCCGCAAGAGCTCAGCGCGAGCATGGCAACCAGCCGCCTCACTTGATCGCCGCGACCGCTTTCTCCGCTGCCTGGCGCAGGTTGTCGGCCGGCGTGATCTTGAGACCGCTGTTCTTCAAGATCTCTTTGCCCTTCTCGACGTTCGTGCCTTCGAGGCGCACGACGAGCGGCACCTCGAGCTTCACTTCCTTGGCCGCCGCGATGATGCCTTCGGCGATCACGTCGCACTTCATGATGCCGCCGAAGATGTTCACCAGCACCGCCTTCACCTGCGGGTCGGCGAGGATGAGCTTGAACGCGGCGGTGACCTTGTCGCGCGAGGCGCCTCCGCCGACGTCGAGGAAGTTGGCCGGCTTGCCGCCGACGAGCTTGATGGTGTCCATCGTCGCCATCGCGAGGCCGGCGCCGTTCACCATGCAGCCGATGTTGCCGTCGAGCGAGATGTACGCGAGGTCGTGCTCGTGGGCCTGCGCCTCGCGCGGATCCTCCTCGTCCTTGTCGCGCATCGCGGCGATGTCGGGGTGGCGGAAGATCGCGTTGTCGTCGAAGTTCATCTTCGCGTCGAGCGCGACGACCTTGCCGGACTTGAGGATCACGAGCGGGTTGATCTCGGCGAGCGACGCGTCCGTGTCCATGTACGCCTGGTAGAGCGCGCGGCAGAACGCGACGAACTCGTTCACCGTCGAGCCGGTGAGCCCGAGCCCGTACGCCATCTTGCGGCCCTGGAAGTCGCGGAAGCCGACGGCCGGGTCGACGGCCTCGCGCAGGATCTTCTCCGGCGTCTTGTGCGCGACCTCTTCGATGTCGACGCCGCCCTCGGTCGACGCCATGAACGTCACGCGCGACGTCGAGCGATCGAGCGTGAGGCCGAGGTACATCTCCTTGCCGATGTCGAGGCCCTCTTCGACGTAGAGGATGCGGACCTGCTGCCCCTCGGGGCCGGTCTGCGGCGTCTTCAGCATCATGCCGAGCAGCTTGCCGGCCCAGTCCTTCGCCTCGGCCGGAGACTTCGCGAGCTTCACGCCGCCGCCCTTGCCGCGGCCGCCGGCGTGGATCTGCGCCTTCACCACCGTCACCGGCGTGCCGAGATCCTTCGCGGCGCGGTACGCCTCGTCGGGGCTGCGCGCGACGATGCCGCGCGGAACGGGAACGCCGTACTTCCGGAAGATTTCTTTGCCCTGGAACTCGTGGATCTTCATCGCGCGGGCGGTTTAGCGCACGCGCCGCGCACTGTCTCGGATGAAGGACGAGCACGAGCGCGCTCATGCACGCCATTACGGCCGCTGAAGAGCGCAGAAGAACTTCTTTGGTTGGCGATCGCACACTCGTGTGCAAGATGCGCCGCCAACTTTGGAGGGACGGTAATGCCACAAGCAGTACAGCGTGACGACGTGCTCCGCGCCGCGGGTTGGGGTCAGACCCGGCGCCAGGACACGTGGTGGACGGAGCCGCTCATCGCGTTCATCGTCTTCACCTCGTTCATCGTCTACGCGACCTACCGGGCGTTCTCCGGCGGCCACTACTACGTGGGGAACTACCTCTCTCCGTTCTTCTCTCCGGAGATCTGGGGCCCGTCGCCGCACGCGTTCTTCGGGAACGTGCCGTCGTGGCTGCCCGCGTGGCTGCCCTACACGCCGGCGCTGCTCATCCTGCCCTTCCCCGGCGGCTTCCGGCTGACCTGCTATTACTACCGCGGCGCCTACTACAAGTCGCACTGGGCCGACCCGCCCTCCTGCGCCGTCGGAGAGCCCCGCCACGAGTACCGCGGCGAGAACTCGCTCCCGCTCGTCATCATGAACATCCACCGCTACTTTCTGTACGCAGCGCTGGTGTTCCTCATCTTCCTCGCGCACGACGCGTACAAGGCGTTCTTCTTCGCCGACGGGTTCCACGTGAACGTGGGCTCGCTGGTGCTGACGCTCAACGTCGTGCTGCTCGCGGGCTACACGTTCGGCTGCCACTCGCTGCGGCACCTCGTCGGCGGCCTGCACGACATCTTCTCCAGCCGGCCGGCGCGCAAGAAGGCGTACGAGTGCGTCAGCTGGTGCAACAAGCACCACATGCGGTGGGCCTGGTTCAGCCTCTTCGGCGTCGCCTTGAGCGACGTCTACGTGAACCTGGTCTCCCGCGGAATCATCTCCGACCTGAGGATCTTCTAAAGCCATGGCCGAAATTCAGACCCACGAGCACGACGTGATCGTCATCGGCGCCGGCGGAGCCGGCCTGCGCGCCGCGATCGAAGCTTCCTCCGCCGGAGTCAGCGTCGGCCTCATCTGCAAGTCGCTGCTCGGCAAGGCGCACACGGTGATGGCCGAGGGCGGCATGGCCGCGGCGATGGCCAACGTCGACGATCGCGACAGCTGGAAGGTGCACTTCGCCGACACGATGCGCGGCGGCCAGTACCTGAACAACTGGCGCATGGCCGAGCTGCACGCGCAGCAGGCCCCCGATCGCGTGAGGGAGCTCGAGGCCTGGGGCGCCGTCTTCGATCGCACGAAGGACGGCCGCATCCTCCAGCGCAACTTCGGCGGCCACCGCTACCCGCGCCTGGCGCACGTCGGCGATCGCACCGGCCTCGAGATGATCCGCACGCTGCAGGATCACGGCATCCACACCGGCATGACCGTCTACATGGAGCACACCATCGCGGGGCTGCTCAAGGACGGCAGCAAGATCGCCGGCGCCGTCGGCTACGACCGCGAGAAGGGTGAGCTGCGCGTCTTCCGCGCCAAGGCCGTCGTCCTCGCCACGGGCGGCGTCGGCCGCGCGTACAAGATCACCTCGAACAGCTGGGAATACACCGGCGACGGACACTCGCTCGCGTACCACGCGGGCGCCGATCTGGTGGACATGGAGTTCGTGCAGTTCCACCCGACCGGCATGGTGTGGCCTCCGTCGGTGCGCGGCATCCTCGTCACCGAAGGCGTGCGCGGTGAAGGCGGCGTCCTCCGCAACAAGGAGGGCAAGCGCTTCATGTTCGACGACATCCCCGACAACTACAAACCGCAGACGGCGGACAACCCGGAAGAGGGCTGGCGCTACGTGCTCGGCGACAAGTCGGCGCGGCGGCCTCCCGAGCTGCTGACGCGCGATCACGTCGCGCGCTGCATCAACCGCGAGGTGAAGGCGGGCCGTGGCTCTCCGCACGGCGGCGTGTTCCTCGACATCGCGTGGATCAAAGAGAAGATCCCCAACGCGCCCGAGCACATCCGCAAGAAGCTGCCGTCGATGTACCACCAGTTCAAGCAGCTCGCGGACCTCGACATCACGACGACTCCGATGGAGGTCGGCCCGACGACGCACTACATCATGGGCGGCGTGAAGGTCGACGGCGAGACGCAGATGTCGACCGTGCCGGGCCTGTTCGCCGCTGGAGAGGTCGCGGGCGGTCTGCACGGCGCGAACCGCCTGGGCGGCAACTCTCTGAGCGACCTGCTCGTGTTCGGCAAGCTCGCCGGCGAGCACGCCGCGAAGTACGCGAAGAGCAACGGCGCGGGGCAGATCCACAACGACCAGGTGGAGGCCGCGACGAAGGCGCTGCTCGCTCCGTTCGATCGCGGCGCGTCGGCCGAGAGCCCGTACAAGGTTCAGTACGACCTGCAGGACAACATGCAGGCGCTCGTCGGCATCGTGCGGCGCGAGGAAGAGATGACCAAGGCGCTCGACGTGATCGAGGGCCTGAAGAAGCGCGCCGCCGTCGTCGGCATCGCGGGCACGCGCGAGTACAACCCGGGCTGGCACACGGCGTTCGACCTGGGCAACCTGCTCACCTGCGCCGAGGCGATCACCCGCGCGGCGATCGAGCGCAAGGAGTCGCGCGGCGGCCACTTCCGCGAAGACTTCCCGAGCAAGGACGAGAAGGTCTTCGGCACGTTCAACACCGTCGTGCGCAAGGGCGCTGACGGGAAGATGCAGCTCGAGCGCGTGCCGCTGACTCCGCTGCCGCAGCACCTCAAGGACATCATCGAACAGGAGAAGAAGTAATGGCCAAGGCGACCTTCAGCGTGTGGCGCGGCGACATCAAGGGCGGCGCCTTCACCGACTACTCGACCGAAGTCTCCGAAGGCATGGTCGTGCTGGATGCGATTCACCAGATCCAGGCCGAGTCGGCGCCCGATCTCGCGGTGCGGTGGAACTGCAAGGCCGGCAAGTGCGGCTCGTGCTCCGCCGAGATCAACGGCATGCCGAAGCTGATGTGCATGACGCGGCTCAACACGCTCGACCTGTCGAAGCCGGTCACCGTCGAGCCGATGCGCGCCTTCCCCCCGATTCGCGACCTCGTCACCGACGTGTCGTGGAACTTCCGGGTGAAGAAGACGATCAAGAAGTTCAAGCCGCGCAAGCCCGACGCCGCCGACGGCACCTGGCGCGTGCAGAACGACGACATCGAGAGGCCGCAGGAGATGCGCAAGTGCATCGAGTGCTTCCTCTGCCAGGACGTCTGCCACGTGCTGAGAGATCACAAAAAGCACGAGGAGTTCATCGGGCCCCGCTTCTTCGTCTACACGGCCGCGCTCGAGATGAACCCCATCGACGACGAGAAGCGCGTCGACGATCTCAAGAACAAGCACGGCATCGGGTACTGCAACATCACCAAGTGCTGCACGAAGGTGTGCCCCGAGCACATCACCATCACCGACAACGCGATCATTCCGCTCAAAGAGCGCGTCGTCGACGAGCACTACGATCCGCTGAAGAAGCTGCTGAAGGTCTTCACCGGGAAGTGAAGCAGCCGGACCTCAGCGCCCGAGCTTGAACGTCGCCGAGCCGATCACGCAGCTCACCGTGGCGGTGGTCGGGTCGTACGCGTCGTTGATGCCCTCGAAGCGGATGCGCGCGATGCGCTCGTGGTCGTGCGCGCGCAGCTTCTCGAGGCGGTACTTGCCGCCCGAGGGCGCAAGCGTGACCGAGCAGTCGACCCAGTCGAACGCGCTGTCGTTGTAGAGCGTGACGACCGCCCAGACGCCGACGCCGCCGTACTCGGCATGGCCGATGAGCTTGTCGGCCTGGGTCGGGTCGGCGACGGCGTCGGTGCCGGCGCCCGCCGGCCTGCGCTTCGGCGCCGCAGGTGAAGACGGCGGAGGCGGCGGAGGCGGCGCGACGCCGTCCTTCTGCGGGAGCAGCACGAAGCGAGGGCCCTTCTCGGCGGCAGCGGCCGCGGCCGCGTCGAGGCTGACGCGCGCGAGCGCGGGGAAGACCTCCATCACGGTCGCGGTGCCGGCCTTCTTGCGCGCGCCGGCCTTGCCTGCGAACACGTCGAGCGCGACGCCCATCTCGATGCCCTGATCGCTGCCGGCGCGGATGAACGTCTCGCCGCGGTCGGTGAAGAGCTCGACGGCGAAGTCGTCGGCCCACGCCGGAACTGCGAGCAGCACGACGACGGCGATGCCCGGTCTCATGGCCCACGGTTTTACTTCGCGACGAGGGGGATCTCGATGTCGCCGCGGCGATTCAAGACGCGCTGGGACCCTGATAAGGACGGCCGCCTATGCGCATCGTCGTCACCGGCTCGCTTGCTTACGACTACATCATGAACTTCCCGGGGTACTTCAAGGAGCACATCCTCCCCGAGAAGGTGCACATGCTGACGGTCAGCTTCCTCGTCGACAGCATGAAGCGGCTGCGCGGAGGGACGGCCGGCAACATCGCGTACAACCTCGCGCTGCTCGGCGAGAAGCCGGTGCTGGTCGCCAGCGCGGGGCAGGACTTCGACGAGTACCGGAAGGCCGTCGAGCCGCTCGGCGTCGACACGGGCTCGATCAAGATCGTGAGCGACGAGTTCACGGCCTCGTGCTTCATCAACACGGACCAGTCGAACAACCAGATCGTCGCGTTCTACCCGGGCGCCGCGAACCACTCGCGCGAGCTGGCGCTCGATGCGCTGAAGCTCGGCAAGGACGACTGGGCGATCATCTCGCCGACGGATCCGGTCTCGATGGCGCGGCACACGCAGGAGTGCAAGCGCCTGGGCGTGAAGTACATCTTCGACCCGGGCAAGCAGACGCCGCGGCTCGACAAGCAGCAGATCCTCGCGGGGCTCGACGGCTGCTCGCTGCTCGTCGGCAACGACTACGAGTTCGGCATGATGGCGAAGGCCATCGGCTGGTCCGAGGACAAGCTGATCGCCGCGGCGCCGATCACCGTGATCACGCGCGGCGAAGAGGGCTCGTGGATCTACGACAACACGGCGGGGAAGAAGCTGGAGATCCCGATCGCGAAGCCGAAGGCGGCGGTCGACCCGACGGGCTGCGGCGACGCGTACATCTCGGGGTTCGCCTTCGCGCTCGCGCGCGGCTTCTCGCTCGAGCTCGCCGGCCGCGTCGCGGCGCTCACCGCGACGTATTGCCTGGAGCTCAAGGGCTGCCAGGAGCACCGCTTCACGAAGGCGGACTTCGTGGCCCGCTACGCGCAGACGTTCGGCGCGGCGCCACAGCTCGACGCCTGGGCCAGAGGCTGAGCGCAGCGAGCAGCAGCAGCAGCGCCGGAGACGAGCTGCAGCCGCACGGCGGCGGAAGGTCGATCGTCACCTGATCGAACGACACCTGTTCGTCGCGGATGCGGGCGACCGCAGTGGGTTTTGGCGCCGCGAGAATCGGAGAGCGCGCGAGGTACGTGACCGAGCGCGTCTGCCCAGCGGCCAGCGAGAACGGGCCGATCACGAGGTGGCCCGCGGCGCCGAGCGAGGCGCTCACCTTCTCGCCGTCGACGCGCGCGCTCGCGAGAATCGGCGACAGCCCGTCGAGCGTCTCGTCGAGCGTGATCGCCGTCGCGCCGCAGGGTTCGCGGTTCTGCACCGTGATCTGCACGGCGCGCAGATCATCGCCGCCGGCCGTGGGCGGGCCGACGTTGTGGGAGAGGTCGACGAAGCGATGCTGGAGGCGGACGTCGAACTCCTGCACGGCCACGTTCCCTGGCGCGCCGGTGGTGGTCACGCGCCAGCGCAGCGTGTCGCCGATGAGGTCGAGCCCGCCGTCCGCGGAGACATGAATCGTCTCGCGGTCGAGAGGTCCCGTGTCGACCGCCGGTCCGGACACCTGCTCCCACGCGTAGGTCTGGAGCTGGCAGAACTGGGGCGGTACGACGAGGGTCACGTCGCTGCTCACGCCGTGGCAGCCGACCTCGACTCCCGCCGTCGGCGGCAGGAACCCTGCCGGCAAAGGGTTGGTCGGCTGAACGACCCGATCGGTGAGCATGAAAGGAGAGAGCGTCGCGAGCAGTTCCCACGTGCCTGGCGTGCACGCGAAGTTGATGTTCCACCCTGCGTCGCCGTCGAGATCCACCGGACCAAACGACTGCTGCATGCCGGAGTCGAGCTCCGTCGCGACGACGGTTGCGGTGAGGCGCGCGCCCTGGCGACAGCCGAGACCGTCCGCGCTGAACACCCCCGAAGCGCTGCTGACGTTGAACATGTACCCCATCGAGAACGTGGTGGCGGTGAACGGCTGCGGAACCACCGCCACGTCGACCGCCGTCGTCGGGCCCGTCTGATTGCCGACTGAATACGTCACGCGGCCGTGCACACCGCCGTCGGAGCAGGAGTCGACCGAGTAGACGGTGAGTCCCGCGTCGCTGGCCACCCAGGAGATACCGGAGCCGCCGCCGTCCACGACCCACGAGACCTCGACTGGCGCGTTGTCGCAGAAGTGAGGGGACCCGCCGAGCGGATACGAGGCGTCCGTGCCCGCGATCTGGCTGCGGCCCGTGATCGTCGGCGCGTTCGGCACGCCCCAGGGGTCGATGTGGACGGGAAGCGAGACGAGCGGCGAGGCGCCCTGCGCATTCACGCCACGGACACCGACCGTGGCGCCGGCGTCGAGAGTGCAGACGTATTGGGGAGGCGTGTACCGCCCCGCGTCCAGGCTACCGGGGCCGGTGAGACTCCAGTCGTAGCCTGATGGAGGGCACAGGCCCGACGCCGTCGCGGCGACGAAGACCAGGTCGGGGCCTCCCGCCTGCGCCGTCGTGCCGGCATCCGCGGTCAGCGTTGGCGCGGGCGGCGGCCCGTTCAACGCCGTCAGCGTCGCTCCGAAGCGCATGTCGTGCGGCGCGTAGCCGTCCGAGACGTAGGCGTAGATCGTCGGAGTTCCGCACGACGTCGCGGTCAGGCGAGCCGCCCCGCCGTCCGGTTCCACCGTCACGATGCCGCCCGCGTCGAGCTCCCAGGTGACCCACAGCGGGTCTCCGTCTGAGTCACTCACGTCGATGGTGAGGTCGACCGGCGCATTGACGCTCAGCATCGGCAGCGACGCGAACGACGCGTCCGGAGCTGCCTCGTTCCAGTACGACCAGCCTTTGAACATCGGCGCGGTGCTTCCGGTGTGCGCGGCGCAGAAGCGCGGCGACGCGCAGGCGAGCTGAAGGATCGGAAGCCCCAGCGCGATGGGGGGCCGCACAACCCATGTCAGGCCCGGGGCCGCTGGGTTCGGCACGGCGCCCAGGAGGCCTCCGTCCTGCAGAACAGCAATGCCAAAACCGGCACCGAGCGCCGAACCGCCCTCCTCCGTGTAGGCGACGGTTTGGATGAAACCGCCGGGCGTCTGCGCCGTCCCACGCAGGTACCCGCCGTCGCTCAACACGGCACCGACGAAGACCCGGCCGCCCCCGACACCTGGAAACCCTTCGGCCACGACCAACCCGGCGCCGCCGTCGAGCCTGCGGAAGAGCTGCACCTCGCTCACGACCGTAATTGGTGTGGTGATCGTGCCGCGGGCGCCGCTCGTGATGAACGCGATAGAGGGTGTCCCGTTGACGCCAGCGGCCACCCAGTCTTCGCCGCCCGCCGAGACGGCACTCAGCGATCGATTCGTGGCCGAGGCCCCGGTGATCAGCGGCGCACTGAATGCCGACGTGGGGCTCGGCGCGGTGCTGAGTGCAATCTGACCACCGCTCGTATGAAGCAGGCCCGTGAACCCGCTCTCGGTGCGCCGAGCCCTGTGAAGCGCGGTCGCTGCGATTGGCGATGCGCCGGTCACGCAGCCCAGCGAAGCGGTCGTGGAGAACGCCTGGATACAACCGCCGTCGACCTGGGTGACAGCCACGGCCTGGCCCGCCAGGGCGACCGGCATCGGCGGCGCCACGTCCATACACATCGCTCCCGGCATGCACGCCTTCACCGCAGCCTGGGAGTTGCTGATGACGAGAATGCGGCCTTCCCCCTCGACCTGAACGTCATTCGGCGTCCCGGTGATGGGAATCTCGGTCCACCCCGCGAGCGCCTCGCTCGCGAGCAGCACTCCCACGCAAGCGAAAAACCGTGCGCTCATCAGTACGCCATCTCCGCGCGCAGGTAGATTCGGCCCTGGTTCGTCGCCGCGGGATCCATCGGCGAGGCCCGATACCCGAGCATCGTATAGCCGCCGGCCACCAGGAATCCCGAGTACCGGAAGCCCACCTCGCCACGCAGTGTGGTCAACCCTTCCCCGTCGGGATCCGCGCTCCGTCGGCCGACCTCGGCGGCGACCTCGAGGCCGCTCCAGATGCGGAACGACGGCCGCAGCGAAGCCACCAGCTGTACGTCCAGCGGAGCCCCCTCCACCTGGTGCAGCTGCAGGTGCGCGCCACCGGAGATCCTCAAGCGCGAGAACAGCGTGATGCTCGGCAGCACGGACACCAGGTGCCGCGTGTACTCGGCCCCGCCGCCGCGCGACGGCGGCAGCAGCTCGCGCCGCATCGAGTAGCGCAGCACCACGATGCCGGGCTCGAACCTCCACGCGAGCGCCGCGACGCCCTCGAGCAGCCGCGCCTCGAGCACGCGGTTGCGGCTCGTGTGCGAGAACGTCCCCGACAGCGTCGCCCGCAGCGACTGCGTGATGGTGAGCTCACCGCCGCCCCACGCCAGCCCCTGCAGCAGCTCGTCGCCCGGCCGCCGCTCGGACCGCACCTCGCCGCGCAGCCACGCCCGCGCCCGCTCGGACACGAAGCTCAAGCCGACTCCGCCGGCGTCGCGCTCGCGGTCGGGAGCCAGCTCCACCGGCATGCGCACGCCGCGCTCGTACCGCGCCGAGATGCTCAAGCCTTCCGTCACCCGCTGCGTGAGGCCCACTGCGCGCGAGAGCCGCAGGCCGGTGATGTCGTGCGCCGACACGTCCTCGACGAACACCGCGCCGCTGTCGAGCTCGCGCCGCACGCCGCTCGCGAGCCGCCGCTCTCCCAGCGACGGAGCATCCACGTCCAGCGAGTGCCCGCCGTACCAGACCTCGTCACCGCGCCGCACCTGGACGTTGCCCCACACCTGCGGGCCGAGCACCGGCCCCCAGCCCCCGCGCACCGCGAGCGTCACGTCCTGTGTCGGCTTGAGATCCACCCCCGCCGACGCGAACGTGTCGTCGAAGGCGCCCAGGCCCGCACCGTGAGACCACACGCGCTGCCGGTGCGCCGCCCGCAGCGTGAGCCAGCTCGTCACCGCCCACCGCGCCGACAACCCGACGGAGACGCGCCCACCCTCGATGCCGTCGTCCAGCGCGCGGTACGTCGCGTCTCGACCCTCGAGGCGAATGCCCCACGTCGGCCGCTCGTACCCGACGAAGCCACCGGCGATGCGCTGGTTCGACGGAGGCAGGTGCGCGTCCGCGCCCCAGCGATCGTCGAACACGCCGCCGATCACGAAGTCGCCGATCGGCTGCTCGACACGCGCGGCGAGCTGCCGGAACGTGATGGGATCGTAGTGCTGCGCGTCGAAGAACCCCTGCTCGCGGTACCGCCACGAGACGTCGAAGCTGCCGCGGTAGAACAGCGCCGGACCGCGCGCGCGAAGGCCGAACGCGTTCGCCGCGTAGCCGCGCGCCGGCATCACACCGCCAGCGGGGCTCGTGAACGTGAGCCCGCCGTCGTCCGACCACCGCAGCGACGAGATGTCGGTGACGTCGAAGCTGCGGGCCACCTCCGCCGAGATGAGCACCGGCCCGAGCCACCCGGACGCCGAGCCGCGCAGCAGCCGAGCCCCGCCCTGCTCCGCGTAGCCCGCGTTGATCGTCACGGGCCCGAGCCGCCCCGACACCTCGCCCCCGAACGTCCGCTGCGACGGCCCCACCACCGGACGCTCGTAGTCGACCCACAGCACCGGCCGCGTGAAGTTGCTCGGAGGCCCCGCCCCCAACGTCCGCGTCGACTCGAACGACCACAGCGGCCGCGCGAGCAGAATGCGCCCCTGGATGGGGTCGATCGAGTAGTCGACGCCGCGCGTGAGGTGCCGCTCGCCGATCGGCAGCCCCGTCACGCCGTCGCGCAGCTCGACGCGCACGGCCTCGCTGCCCTCGACCGCCGGCCCCGACAGGTAGAACAGGCTGCCGCCGGTCGCCTCGAAGCGGTCGTGCGCCGGCACGCGCGCGAGGCCTCCGACCGGGTCGACGCCGCCCGGCGCGTAGAAGCCGCGCACGCCCGCGCCGACGACCGCGTCATCCGGAGTCCGCGCCTCGAGGTACGCCGCCGTCGCGCTGCGGTGGAAGCGGCCGATCTCGTTCCCCGCGCCGAGCCACGCGCGGTACGTGCCGAAGCCGAGGCGGCCGACGCCCTCGCGGGAGATCTCCACGCGCAGCCGCGACTCGGGCGCGTTCGGCGCCACGCTCGCCGAGTCGTCGGCCCACTGCGGCACCACGTCGACCACCGGCAGCGCGCGCTCGGCCACCGCCATGCGCCGCGGCAGGAAGAACGACGACGCTCCGCCGTTCTGCAGCGCGCGGAGGTCCGCGTCGCGCAGGTCCAGCTCCGCGGCGAGATCGAACCCGAGCAGCCGGCCCCGCACCGCGCCGGCGCCGCGCCCGGCGAAGCGGAAGCCGCCGCCCGCTCCGAGCACGAACGCGCCCTCGACGTCGAGCAGGCCGACGACCGTGAGGCCGCTCGGAGGCTCGAGGCTGACCTCGCCCGTCACCGTCACGCCCTCCGAGCTCACCAGCACGACCGGCACCCGCGCCTGTTGCGACTCGCCGAGCGCGACCGTCGTCTGTCCCGACGGAGGCACCGCGACCTCGACCTCTCCCAGCCGCACGCGCGTCTGCGGCGGCGCCTCGACGGAGACCGACCGCCCCTTCGCCGCCGACGCCAGCACCGTGACGGTGCCCATCGGCTCCAGCGCTCGCGGCACCACCATGTACGAGCCGCCGCGCTCCACCACGTCGACCTGCTGCACGAAGAAGCCGGTGCGGTTGCCCTTCCCGCTCACCTGCACCGGCACGCGATGCGGCCCCACGGAGAGCGGCACCCACGCCCGGTATACGCCGTCGCCGCCGACCTCGGCGGGCCGCCCGCCGACGATGACGGTCTCTCCCTCGCCGACCTGGCCCGACAGCCGCACCTGCAGCGCTCCGTCGGCGAAGCGCGCCCCCGGCGGCTCGCTCGCCTGCGCTGCCGTCGCTCCCGCGCGCGCGAACGGAGCGACCGCGAAGTCCTGCGTCACCACGCCGCCCATCGGCAGCTCGAGCGTCGCCCCGTTGGGAGTCACCTGCGCCCCGCTCTGCAGCGTCAGCGGATCGACCTTGATGCGGTGGCGCCCCAGCACGAGGCGAACGCCGCTCGTGCCCTCGCGCTCGGGCGTGCGGCCCGGCACGTCGGCGAAGTGGTACGCGCCGTTCGCATCGGTGACCGCCCAGAAGCCGGTCTCGAGCATCACGCGCACCCCGACGAGGCCGGGCTCGTCGGCCTGGCACCGGCCGTCTGAGTCGGTGTCGCTGCAGACGCGGCCGGCGATGGCGCCGCGATCGAGCCGCAACGGCTGAGCGACCTGCGCCTGTCCGAGCGCCACCGCGAACAGCATCGCGGCGGCGGCGCTCACGGCCGCACCTCGGCCAGCGCGAGCACCTGCGTCTCGACGTCGACGACTGCCACCGACGCGGGACCGTCGAGCCCCTGCACCTCGAAGCGCGTGCGGCCGTCAGCGACCGTCGCCGGCCCGGCGCGCCCGCGGCTGAGCTCGACGGAGACCTCGCGTCCCGGCAGCACCGCTCCGTCGCTCGACTCGACCCACCACGTGACGGCCTTGCCCTTCACCTCGACGCGCACCACCACCGGCACCGCAGGCCCCAGCGTGAGCGGCAGGTCCGCCGGCGCCGAGCCCGGCCGGCTCGCGCGCGGGAACACGAGCCGCCCGCCTTCTCGCACGTGCAGGTCCGCGCTGAGGCCCGGCCACGCCGCGTGGCGCAGCGACAGATCGGTGTCGGCCACCGGACCGAGATCGATCACGCCCTCGGCGTCCGTGGTCACGTCGCGCGCGCCCACCTTCAGCGGCTGGGCCGGCACCGGCAGGCCGGCCAGATCCGTCACCGCGGCGAGCAGCCGCGAGCCCTCGACCCAGCACGCGATGCGCGCCGGCTCCGCCCCGACGGGGCCCCACGCGCGGACCTGGAGCGACGTGCGGCCGACGTCGACGTCGCCCGGCACGCGCCACCGCGCCGAGAGCTTCCCTCCGCCGAGCTCCTTCACGTCTTCGAGCGCTCCGACCGCCGAGACGAGCGCGAGCCGCGCGCCGGGCCGCGGGCGACCGAGCGCGTCCTTCACCACTGCCGTGACCGGCACCGAGCCGCCGAGGTGCACGAACGCCTCCGGCACCGTCACCGTCGCGCTCGCCGCGGGGCCCTGCACCAGCTGCACCTGCATGTCCTCGCGCGCGGAGATCGAGCCCTGCTTCCACACGGCCGCGAGGTCCTCTCGCCCCGAGCCGAGCTCCGCGGGCGCCACGTAGCCGAACTCGATGACGCCGTTGTCGAGCTGCCGCGGCGCCGTCGTGCGCCCGCGCGCGGCCGCGAGCGTCACCTTCGTGCTGCTGGTGATGTTGCCGTAGACGTCGGACGTCGCGCACAGCACGCGCGCGCGCGACTGGCCGTCGGCCGGCAGCTGCGTCGGGCTCACCACGCAGGCGAGCTGGTCGGTCGGCGGCAGCGCGAGATCGATCGGGTTCGAGCGCTTGTTGCCGAGGCGATCGACCGCGGTGCCGCTCGCCATGCCGTAGCCGGGAGGCACCACGATCGGCACCTTGAACCGCCCGTCGGGCCCGGTGTGCACCGGGCCGAACTTCTTCCCTGCGATGGTGAGCGTCAGATCCGCGTTCGCCTCGGTCTTGCCCGGCAGCTCGACGGCGGCCGCGAGCGGCACGCGCAGCGCTCCGAACGCGCCGTGCACGGATTGGGGATGCGGCCAGGCCGAGAACGCGACGACGACCGCGACCTCGGGGAAGCGCGTCGCGGGCAGCACGTACCGCGCGCTGTAGACGCCAGCGCCGACCTTCTTCAGCTCCTCGATGGAGCCGACGTTCGCGCGCAGCACCGGCGGCGCCGACTCGGGGTCGGGCTGGCCTTCTGCGTTGCGCATCTCGATGGTGAGCTGCGCCGACGTGTCGCGCCCCTTCACCGGCGCGGCCGGCTCGAGCTTGAGCGTCACGCGCGCCGCCGGCGGGCCCACCGCGTAGGTGCGGCTCTCGGTCGCGTTCGCCGACTTCGCGGTGACGGTGACCTTGCGCTCGGCCCCGGGCGTGAGCGTGAACACGCGCAGCGGGCCCTCGCCTCTCTGCGGAGTCACCGTCGCGCCCGGCGCGTCGAGCTGCACGCCCTTCGCGTCGACGGTGCGCCCCGAATCGTCGATGAGCCGCACCGCGAGCTGAAAGCCGTCGGGGGACACCGTCGACTGCGGCCCGAGCAGCTCGAGCTTCTCGGCGCGCGCGGCGAGCGGCGCCAGCACCAAAGCGGCGACGAAGCGGAAGCTCGGCGGGCTCACGGCGCCGCGCACGCTACCAGAGAGAGATCGCCCGTCGTCGCGCTATCTGCGGCGCGACGCGACGGACACCGGACGGCGACGCGCGAGGACCATCAGCACCAGCGCCGCGAGCAGCATGGGGGCGAGGCCACCCGTCGCCGAGCAGCCGGCCTGCGGGGCAGGCTCGGACTCGAGGTGGTGCTTGCCGTGGCCCTTCTTGCCGTGACCGTGACGATGGTCATCGTCGTCGTCATCGTCGTCGTCGTCGTGATGACCATTGCCGTGGTGACCGTGGTCATCGTCGTCGTCGTCGCAGTCATCATCATCGTCGTCGTGATGACCGCCGCCGTTCGGCCGGCAGGCCCCCGGGTAGTCGCGCGAGTGGTTGCGCAGGTGCGAGAGCGCCGCGAAGAAGCCGATGTTGAGCGTCTGAGCGTTGTTCGGGTTGCCAGGCGGGACGTGGCAGATCGTGACCTTCAGGTGGCCATGGCCGCCGCCGGAGCCGCCCGAGCCGCCGCTGCCGCCCGAGCCGCCGCCACCACCGGAACCGCCACCGGCGCCCGAGCCCCCAGAACCGCCGGAACCGCCGCTGCCGCCGGCTCCGCCGCCGGCGCCACCACCGGTTCCCGGCAGGGTGAACGTCGTGCCGTAGATGTTGTTGTTACCGGCGGTGTCGTCATCGGCGGCCCAGACGACGCGCACGCGACCGTCAGGCAGCACGGAGACGTCGTTCAGCACCTCGTTCACCGTCGGCGTCGAAGTCACCTGGTACACGGTGTTGGTGGCGATCGAGTAGACGAAGAGGTCCGTCGCCTCACCGGGCAGGAAGCTCTCGAACGCCACGATCCCCGAGCTGATGCTCGGGTTGCGCTGAACCCCGTCGAGCTCGAGCTGGACCTCGCTGCCGCCCGTCGTCGGCACCAGGTAGATGTCGCGGCCGTCGACGCTGCCAGCGCGATCGGAGTCGAACACGATCGTGTTCTCGTCGGTGTCCGGGCTGGTCTCCTCCGCGGTCGTCGCCGAGACGACCGTCGGCGCGGACCACGTCGAGCCCACCAGGGTCGATTTCATGATGTCGCAGCCCGAGAAGCTGCCGACGCCGCACGCCTCCCAGACGACGAGGTTGCCGGCCGGCGAGACCGCGGGGCTCAGATCCTCGCGCGGCGAGACGCTCAGATTCACCAGCGGGCTGTTCGGGGCAGACACGAGGCCCACGAAGATGTCGTTCTGCGCGCCGGGGACGGTGTTGCCGACGAACGCGACCGTGTCGCTGCCGAGCGCGGTCGCGAACGCCCGAATGCCCGACATCGGAGCGATCGCGACGGTCGTCTCGTTCGCGACGTCGAAGACCATCGCGGTGCGGGTACCGTTGTCGTCGCGCGCGAACGCGACGCGGCCGTTCTGCACGTCCGACAACGTGTCGATCGCCGTCGGGGGCCGGGGGATCGCAGCCGACGTGCTGCTGAGGAAGCTGAAGTACCGAATGGAGAGACTGCCGACGTCCGTGTACGCAGCGAAGTCGCCGCTCACGTGCGGGTCCGTCTGCTCGCCGGGGGTCACGTCGACGTCGACGCGCGTGCTGGTGATCGCACCGCCGTTGTCCGGCGTCAGCGCCATTGCGACTGCCGGCATCACCATCGCGAGAACGAAGGCCTTCATCGCCAACCTCTCCCGGACCGTTTCCCAGCGTCCGAAACGACAAATCCCAAGCTCCTGAACGAAGGAACCTGGGATCGAGGGCGATTCACTTCCGCCTTCCCACGGCAGTCACGGCCGGCCTTGCTTCGGGCCCCGCGGCTTTGCGCACCAGAGGTTTCCCTCTGGATTGCCCTTGTACAGGACGAAGAGAATGATACGGACGCAATCGCGCGCTCCGCAAGTTCCACCCCTTGCGACAGATGCGCACACGCAGTTAAAAGGCGCGCCCCCGCTGGTCAGCATCCGGTGGGACCACAGTCACTGACGTACGGCCAGGTAGCTCATCTGGTTAGAGCGGCGGTCTCATAATCCGCAGGTAGACGGTTCGAGTCCGTCCCTGGCCATCAAGCAGCTCGCGGGCTTAACGGCACGCGAGCTGTTTTTTTGACGGTGGATCACCGGGCCTCACAATGGGCGCACAGGTCGGTAGCGGCCTGTAGCTCTTCTAAGGGAGGCCCACATTGCAGGACGTGAACGGGATTGCGGCGCAGGTCGCGAGCGCGGCGCTGGAAGCAGACTCGGCATCGAAGAACGAGGTCGTGAGCACGCACGTGCTCGTGAGCGAGGAGCAGGTCGAAGCGCTGCGTGAGCTCTCGCGCCGCACGCGCGTCGCGCAGAGCGAGTACCTCCGCGAGGCGGTCGACGATCTGCTGACGAAGTACAGCACCGTGCTGGGGGCGAAGCGTTGAGCCGTCGCGAGCTCCGCAACCTCTCGGGCGTGCGCCTCACCGCGAACGCCGCGCAGCTCTCGCTGAGGGATCTGCGGCTGCGTCCGCTGCGCGCGATGCCTCAGCCGCCGCAGACGACGCAGTTCGAGTCGCCGCTCGAGGACGCGCTCAGGCGCTTCCTCGACACGGTGGAAGAGCAGCAGAGCTGAGCTGCTGTCGCTTCAGAGCGCGACGACAAGTCGCGCTCGCCCCAGCCCGATCGGCCCCATCGTCGTGCCGTCGGCCTGGCGGAAGGCATCTCCCGGCAGGAGGATGCCGCCCTCGATCGTGCCGGTGATCTGCAGCAGGCGGTGCGGCTTCCACCGCGCCTGGATGCCGAGGTCGAGCTCGGTGCCGAGGTAATCGCCGGGCTGCGCGCCGAGATAGTTGTGCGGCGTGCCTCCCCTGACCTTCGTGCTGAACGCGTCGGTGAGCTTCGCGGTCGAGAACGCGAACAGCGGGCCGCCGTAGAGATCGAGCCAGTCGGTGAAGCCGTACTTGAGGCGCGGGAAGAGGTACCAGGCGTTGTAGACGCCGCCGCCGGTCGGCAACAGGTGCACGCCCTCGGGCGGCACGCCGGTGAGGTTCGGGTCCGCCGCGCGGAAGCCCGCGCGCGCCGACTGGTAGCCGAGCACCTGGTCGAACAGCACGAGGCCGACCTTGTAGTCGCGGTCGAAGCGGTAGCCCTCGATGCGATCGTCGTACGGGTTCTGATCGCCCGACGCGTAGCCCCAGTCGAACAGCACGGTGACGGCGCGGAAGCGGTACGACGCCTTCGCCGCGGCGCCGAACTGGCGCACCTGCGAGACCGGCGCGACGTCGGTGCGCGTCTGCGTGGTGGTGCCGAAGATGCCGACGACCTCGGCGCCGAGGTTGAGCGCGCGATCTTCGCGCTTGAAGAAGACCCACTTCGCGCCGAGGTCGACCACGAACGCGTCGGTCTCGCGGCCGCCGTCGGTGACGCCGATGGCGCGCTGCCGGCGGTAGATGAGCGTGACGCCCGCGTAGCGATCGTCGTCCGCCTTGAAGCGGACGCCCAGGATGCCCTGGAACGCGCGGTCTCCGATGGAGAAGTCGGCGTTGCTGTCTTTCCACACGAGATCGCCGGCGCCGTAGAGCTCGAGCGCGCGCCACGCACCGCCCAGCGAGAACAGCGGCCGCCCGGCGAGCAGCGCGCGGTAGACGAAGCTGCCGAAGTGCTGCTGGCCGAAGTCGCCGGCCTGCGGGTCCGCGTTGCCCGCGTTGGCGAGGATGCCGAGGTTGAAGTGGTTCGTCTGCTGCCCGATGCGGAACACCCCGCTCTTCCACCGGTACTCGAGGAACAGCTGGCGCAGCTCGATCGGCTGGAAGTTCGGCACCGGGACGCGGTCGGCGAGCAGGCCGGCCTGCGGCGGGTTGCCGATCACCGCGCCCGACGCCGCGTCGAACTCGGCGAGCGCGCCGAAGCCCTTGAAGTGCACCTCGGGCGCGACACGAAGACGCGTCTGGAAGGGGCGCGGCCCGACGTAGTTGCCCTGGTCGTCGACCGGCAACCAGCTGACGAGCGTCTCCGACAGCCGGAGCGCGGCGGCGATCTTCCCCTCGATGTCGTCGGCCATCGACGGCGTGCCGGCCCCGGGAATCGGCGTGCCCGGCGGCGGAGTCAGCGCGCCGGAGTTGTTCTCGGCGATGCCCGAGGTGCCGGCGTCGGAGGCCGCCGCGGCGGCGGCGTTGCCCTCGAGACCGCTCGAGCGGACGACGTCCGACGCGGTGTTGTCGGTGTCCGCCGGCACCGGAGTCACTGCCGGGGCGGCGCCTGTCGACCCGCCATCGGCAACCTGGGCAAGCACCAGCACAGCAACCACCGACAACGAGACAGCCGACATGGGGCCTCTTCGAGGGGGCTACGAGGGACGCGCGGCGGATACCACGCTTGACTCGGCCTTGCGAGACCTCTTAAGAGGCCGGCCTCCCAAGCAGTACTCCCCGCTCGCGGCCCGGTCAGGCGCGGGCATAACCCAAGGGGCATCACATGGCAGCAGCAACCAGCGCAGCGAAGCTGCGCGAGTATGAAACCGTCTTTCTGGTCTCGCCCGACCTGACGGACGACAACGTCGACAAGGTGAAGGAGAAGGTTCGCGGCATCGTGAGCCGCGAAGGCGGCAAGCTCCTTCGCTTCACCATCTGGGGCAAGAAGAAGACGATGTACCCGATCGGCAAGCAGCCTCGCGCGATCTACATCCACGCTTCGTACCTCGGTCAGAGCGGCCTGGTCGCCGAAGTCGAGCGCAACCTGCGCAACTTCGACGAGGTTCACCGCTATCTGTCGGTGAAGATCGCCGAGGACATCGACCCCGAGTCTCGGCCGGTGCAGGAAGACGTGAAGCTGGCCGGCGACGTCGACGACAAGGTCACGTTCGGCGGCGCGGAGCGCGACGCGTACCGCGGCTACGGCGATGAAGACGAGGGCATGGGCTTCGACGAAGGTGGAGACGAGCGATGAGCTTCAACAAAGACGGTGGCCGTGATCGCGGCGACGACAAGGGTGGCCGTGGCGACAAGAACGGCGACGGAATGGAAGACGACAAGCGGGGAGGCCGCAGCTTCGGCCGCCGCAAGGTCTGCCGTTACTGCGCCGACAAGAACGTGAAGGTCGACTTCAAGGATCAGTCGGCCCTCAAGTACTTCGTCACCGAGCGGGGCAAGATCATCCCCCGCCGCATCTCGGGCAACTGCGCGAAGCACCAGCGCGAGGTGGCGAAGGCCATCAAGCGCAGCCGCGGTCTGGCCCTCATCCCCTACCTGGTTCTGGCGGGCTCTCCATGAAGCTGATTCTCCGCGAAGACGTGTACAACCTCGGCAAGTCCGGCGAGGTCGTGACTGTGAAAGACGGCTACGCGCGCAACTACCTGTTGCCGCGGAACCTCGCGATGCTCGCGTCGGCGGCCAACGTCCGCCAGCTCGAGCACGAGAAGCAGGTCATCGAGCTGCGCCAGCAGAAGCTGAAGGGCGCGGCCGAGGAGCAGGCGAAGAAGATGGGCGAGGTCTCGGTCAAGATCACCCGCAAGGTGGGCGACCAGGACAAGCTCTTCGGCTCCGTCACGGCGCTCGACATCGCCGAGGCCCTCGCGAAGACCGGCCACAAGGTCGACCGCCGCCTCATTCACCTGCCCGAGCCGATCAAGACCGTCGGCCAGTTCGAGGTCGAGCTGCGCCTGCACCGCGACGTGACCTCGAAGATCAAGGTCGAAGTCGCCGGCGAGACCCAGGCCGCCTGATCAACAACTCCTAAGTCGTCGTAGGATCGCCCCATGCCTGCTGTTCACGAAGATCTGTCCGCTGAGCGGGCAGTGCTCGGGGCGATCCTCGCCGACAACACCGTCATCGCGAACATCGCGGAGGTCGTCGCCGCCGACGACTTCTCGAGCCCGGCCCATTCCCAGATCTGGGAAGCGGTCATCGCCCTCGACGGCAAGCAGCAGAAGATCGATCACCTGACGCTGGCCGAGGAGCTGAAGATCCGCGGCCAGCTCGCCCAGGTCGGAGGCCCGCCCTACCTCATGGGCCTCGATCTGCAGGTCCCCTTCGCGCACAACGCCGTCCAGTACGCGCAGATCGTCAAAGATCGCGCGACCCGCCGCGGCCTGCAGGGCGTCGGGCGCGAGATCATGGAGCTCGCCGGCCAGGAGACCGGAGACCTCCGCGAGCTCGTCGACGAGGCCGAGCGCCGCATCTTCCAGATCGCGCAGAAGAAGCGCACCGGCGAGCTCAAGTCGATGACCGAGCTCATGGAGGGCGCGCTCGAGCTGCTCGAGAAGATGAGCGCCTCGACGAGCGGCATCACGGGCTTGTCGACCGGCTTCGTCGATCTCGACAACCAGCTCACCGGCCTGCACCCCGGCGAGCTCATCATCCTCGCGGCGCGCCCCGGCATCGGGAAGACGTCGCTCGCGATGAACATCGCGCTCAACGCGGCCAAGGTCGAGAACAAGGCCGTCGGCATCTTCTCGCTCGAAATGCCGGCCACGCAGCTCATCCTGCGTCTGCTGGCCACCAGCGCCCGCGTCGACATGAAGAAGCTGCGCGGCGGCCGCCTCACGCAGCACGATCAGGAGAAGCTGCAGGAAGCCGCGAACGAGCTGTACAACCTGAAGCTCTTCATCGACGAGTCCGGCGCGCTGTCGTCGTTCGACCTGCGCGCGAAGGCGCGGCGCCTCAAGCAGCGCGACCCGTCTCTGGGGCTCATCGTCATCGACTACCTGCAGCTCATGCACCAGGGCGGCCGCGTCGAGAGCCGGCAGCTCGAGGTCTCCGAGATCTCGCGCGCGCTCAAGCAGCTCGCCAAAGAGCTCGAGCTGCCGATCATCGCCCTCTCGCAGCTCAACCGTAAGGTCGAGGAGCGCAAGGGCGGCAAGCCGATGCTGTCGGACCTCCGCGAGTCGGGCGCCATCGAGCAGGACGCCGACGTGGTCATGTTCATCCACCGCGACGACTCGGGCGACGAAGACGGCGCGCCCCAGCCGGTGCGGTCGGTCATGCCGGTCGAGCTCATCGTCGCCAAGCAGCGCAATGGTCCGGTAGGCTCCGTCGACCTGATGTTCCTCTCCGAGTACACGCGGTTCGAGAGCCGTGCTCGCGACTGGCAGGGCGGCGGCGGCCCCGCGTGAAGACCGGGGGCACCTCTCTCGGCAACAAGTCCGTGCTGGTCGTGGACGACGACGAGCACACGCGAAACCTGCTGAAGGATCTCTGTGAGACCGCGGGCTACACCGTGCGACTCGCGGGCGACGGCGTCGAGGGCCTCAAGCTCATCGAAGAGAGCACGCCGGACCTGGTCCTGCTCGACCTGATGATGCCGCGCAAAGACGGCTTCCAGGTGCTGCGCGCGCTGAGAGAACAGCCCCAGTACAAGGAGCTCGCCGTCATCATCCTCACCGCCATGGGAGACATGGACGGGAAGATCCGCGGCATGGAGCTCGGCGCCGACGACTACGTGACGAAGCCGTTCAAGCTCATCGAGCTGCAGACGCGCATTCACGCCGCCCTGCTCGTCCGCGACTACCGCCAGCGCCTCGAGGCCGCGGAAGAAGAGCTGCAGCAGCTGCGGGCGCTCGACCCGGTCACCGGCGCCGGCACCTACGCGCAGCTGAAGGCCTCGCTCGACGGAGAGCTCGCGCGCTCGCGCCGCTACGGTCGCCCCGCCGCCGCGCTCATGTTCGGCTTCGACGACTACCAGGGCCTGCGGCAGACGCTGGGCCGCGAGGCGTGCGACCAGTACCTGGGCCGCCTGTCGCAGGAGATCAAGGGCGCGCTGCGAGGAGCCGACCGCATGTTCCGCATGGCGGCCGACGAGTTCGTGATGCTGCTGCCGGAGACGGACCTGAAAGGCGCGAAGGTGGTCGCCGACCGGCTGCACTCGGTGTGTGCGCAGGTGGCGGTGGAGACCTCCGGCGGGCCGATGAAGCCGAAGATCCGCATCGGCGGCGCGTACTTCCCGCACGAGCGGGTGCGCTCCAGCGAAGATCTGCTCCGCGAGGCGCACAAGAGCTACCAGTCGCTCCAGAAGTTCGTCTTCGATCTCTGAGCGCTGGTGGTAAAACACGGCTCCACGTGACGACGAGGGCGCTCACACCCGCGGTGCTGCTGTCCGGCTTCTGTGTCCTGTGCAGCGCCTGCAGCGTCACCTTCCCCGACGGCGTCTACTCGTGCTCGACGCAAGCAGACTGCGCCGACAGCGCGGCGCTGTGCGTCGGCACTCCGAAGCGCTGCTGCGTTCCGACCGGCCCCGAGATCTGTGGCGACGGCATCGACAACGACTGCGACGGGACGGAATCGGCGGGCACCGCCGAGGTGTGCAACGGCATCGACGACGACTGCGACGGCAACACCGACGAGGGCTTCAACCTCGCGAACGACCCGAACAACTGCGGCATGTGCGGCAAGAAGTGCGCAGCCAACGAGGTGTGCACCGACCGCGCGTGCACGCTCAAGCGCGAGACGAACTGCAGCGACGGCGTCGACGACGACACGAACGGGCAGATCGACTGTCTCGACGCGGCCTGCGAAGGCCGGTTCTGCGGCATGGGCTGCGCGTGCAAGTCGCTCGCGAAGTCCGAGGCCGGCTGCACCGACATGATGGACAACGACGGCGACGCGCAGATCGACTGCTTCGACACCGACTGCCTCGGCGTCTCGTGCGGCATCGGCTGCGCGTGCGCGGCGGCCGGCACGAAGCGCGAGACCGCGTGCAACGACGGCTTCGACAACGACGGCGACATGATGAGCGACTGCGCGGACTCGGACTGCGTCAACCAGCTCTGTACGCCGGCGCCGCTGTTCTTCACCTGCACCGCCGGCGGCCAGTGCCGCTGCAACGGCGGCGCCCAGGTGCTCGAGGCCGGCATGCTGTGCACCGACGGTCTCGACAACGACTGCAACGGGAAGACCGACTGCGCGGAGATGGCGTGCAACGGTCAGCTGTGCACGACGGATGCGGGCATGGGGTCGTGCGCCGCTCTGATGTGCATGCCGTAGGCTGAAGAAACCGGGTTCGCGTTCGCGTTCGCGTTCGGTGTTGCCGAGGCCGCCGGCTCGTCAGAGCCCGATCCTCGAGCGCGAGGGTTCGCGGCTTGGGTTCGGCGTCGCTCCAACGACCGCGAACCCGAACGCGAACGCGAACCCGGCAGTTACCCGATCCCGCGACTGCTACCCGATGCCACCACAGACGTTCGGGACCCCACTTCCACCGCACGTCTGCGGCGCAATGCACGTCCCGCAGTCGAGCACCCCTCCGCAGCCATCCGCCAGCGCGCCGCAGTTGGCTCCAGCCGACTGACACGTGCGCGGCGTGCAGGCCGGCGCCCCGCAGCGGCCGGGCTGACCGCCGCCGCCGCAGGTCTGGGGCGGCGGGCACGCGCCGCACTGCAGCAGGTTGCCGCAGCCGTCACCGGCGAAGCCGCAGTTGAAGCCCTGGCTCTGGCAGGTGAGCGGCGTGCACATCGTGGCGCCGCACTGGCCCGGGCCGTTCGCACCGCAGACCTGGCCCATGGGGCACGGGCCGCAGTCGATGGCGTTGCCGCAGCCGTCACCCTGCATGCCGCACTGGAAGCCCTGCTGCATGCACGTGCGCGGCGTGCACATGCCGCCGCCGCCGCAGACGCCCGGCTGACCGCCGCCGCCGCAGGTCTGCGGAGGCGTGCAGACGCCGCACGGCTGCAGGTTGCCGCAGCCGTCGCCCTGCTGGCCGCAGTTGAAGCCCTGCGCCGCGCAGGAGAGCGGCGTGCAGCTGCCGCCACCGCCGCAGACGCCGGGCACTCCGCCGCCGCCGCAGGTCTGCGGAGCCATGCACATGCCGCAGTCCTGCGTGCCGCCGCAGCCGTTCGACTGCGTGCCGCAGTTGAAGCCGAGCTGCTGACACGTGCGCGGCTGACACATGCCGCCGCCGCACACGTTCGGAGTTCCGCCGCCGCCGCACGTCTGGCCGCCGGTGCACTCGCCGCACGAGCCGCCGTCGGGGTTCGCGATGCCGCCGCAGCCGTCACCCTGAACGCCGCAGTTCGCCCCGAGCTGCGCGCACGTCCGCGGAGTGCACGGCACGCCGCACACGCCCGGCACGCCGCCGCCACCGCACGTCTGCGGAGCCATGCACGTGCCGCACTGAAGCACGTTGCCGCAGCCGTCCGACGCGGGGCCGCACTGAATGCCCTGCGCCATGCAGCTGCGCGGCGTGCACATCTGCGGCGGAGGCACGTCGGGCGTGATGCACGACGAGAGATCGAACAAGAGGTACTCGAACACCTTCTCCTGCGCGTTCATCGGAGTCGCCGAGCAGTGCGTCGGCCAGGTCGCGCTCGAGCTCGACGCGTTGATGACGTGGAAGTCGCTGAACAGCACGCGACCGCACTGGTTCGCCGGCGCCGCGGTCGTCGGCGTGTTGAACGTGTACTCGAGCGGAATGGCCGCCGGGCCGCCGCAGCGGCCCACCTGCCCGCCGCCGCCGCAGATCTGGGGCGCGGGGCAGGTCGTGCTGCCGTCGGCGCGCGTGCAGGTGATCGTGCCGCCGCAGCCGTTGCCGAACGTGCCGCACTCGTAGCCGAGCTGCGCGCAGGTCCTCGGCACGCACGTGCCGCCCTGGCCGCACACGCCGGGCGTGCCGCCGCCGCCGCACGTGTTGCCGCCGTTGCAGCCGCCGCAGTTGCGCGTCGTGCCGCAGCCGTCGGCCACCGGGTTGCCGCAGCTGTAGCCGAGGTTCGCGCACGTCGCGCGCGTGCAGGTGGGCACCGTGCTGCTGCCGAACACCCAGCGCTGCGCGGGCGAGATGACCGCGCTCATGTCGTTGCGCACCTCGAGCACGCGGATGCGCGGCACCGCCGGCGTCGACGACACCGCCTGCGCGTTCACCAGCTGGATCCACTGGGCGAAGCTCTGGCCCTTGGGGAACGACGTGTCGATGTACGCGTCCTGGTTCGGCGGAGCCGACGCGCCCGGCGTGAACGTCGCCGTGCTGGTGAACGAGATGTTGCTGTTGATCGCGTTGCCGTTCGGGTCGAGCGCGCGGCCGAAGAGCCAGACGTACGCGAAGTGGCTGGCGAACACGCGGCCGCCGGCGTTCGCGTAGGCCTCGAGGTTCGCGCGCCGCGTCGTCGACTTGAGCTGCTCGCTGCCGACGCAGTCGAGCACGATCACGTCGTACTTGCGCATCTCGGCGAGGCTGTCGAAGAGGGTCGCCGCAGCCGGAGCGCCGCCGGTGAAGTTCGCGCCGTTGTCGCGATAGAAGCGAACCCGACCGTTGCCGCTCGGCAGCGAGAACTCGCTCGGATCGATGCCGATCTTCGGGAACACGCACTCGATCGCGTCGGCGCTGCCGGTCACCACCGCGATGAGCGGGATGTTGTCGTTCGGGTGACCCTCGGCCTGGCGGCGCGGCATGCGCGACTGTTCAGGCGTCATCACGTTGTTCTGGCAGCAGGTGAGGTTCGACAGCGTCACCTGGCGGCGCCACTTGCCGAGCTGAATGACGACCGGGACGTTCACGCCCATGCCGCACGGCACGTTCTCGAGCGTGAAGCCGCCGTCGGTCTCCGACACCGTCGACACGAGCGGGCTGCCCGAGACGCCGGCGCTGCACTGATCGCAGGTGACTCCGGCGTCGCCGAACGGCTGCACGGTGCTGTTGGGCACGTAGATGAGCGCGCCCGGAATCGGGTCGGGGTTGCCGTAGCCGGCGGCGGGGTTCGTCGGCGCGAGCACCGTGCCCGACAGCTTCGTCTTCGTCGTCGGCGTGCACGCCGCCTGGTTGAGGCAGAGGTTCACGCAGGCGCCGGCGTCGAACGGCACGCTGCCGCACACGCTGGGCACGCCCGAGCCGCCGCAGATGTCGCCGCCGTCGCACGCGCCGCAGTTCGGGGTGAGGCCGCCGCAGCCGTCGCTGACCTGGCCGCAGTTCGCGCCGGCCTGCGCACAGGTGCGCGGCACGCACGGAGGCGGCCCCCCGCAGACGTTCGCCGCGCCGCCGCCGCCGCAGGTGCCGCCGTCGGAGCAGCTGCCGCACTGGATGACGCTGCCGCAGCCGTCGTTCACCGGGCCGCAGTTGACGCCCAGCTGCGCGCACGTCCGCGGCATGCACAGGCTCGAGCCGCCGCACTGGTTGGGCACGCCGCCCGCGCCGCACTGGCCGGTCATGCACATGCCGCAGCTGGGCAGCGCGTTGCCGCAGCCGTCGCCGATCTGACCGCAGGTCGCTCCGGCGTCGGCGCAGGTGCGCGGCACGCAGACGACGCCGCCGCCGCACTTGTTGGGCTCGCCGCCGCCGCCGCACGTGAACGGCGGCATGCACATGCCGCAGTTGATGACGTTGCCGCAGCCGTCGCCGACCATGCCGCAGCCGGCGTCGAGCGTGGCGCACGACTGGGGCGTGCAGCTGTTGCCGCCGCCGCACTGGTACGGCACGCCGCCGCCGCCGCAGACGCCGGCGTCGCAGCTGCCGCACATGAGGACTCCGCCGCAGCCGTCGCCGATGACGCCGCAGCGCGCGTTCTGCAGCGCGCACGTGGTGGGGATGCACTGGCCGCCGTCGACGTTGCTGCCGGTGGTGCCGCACCGGCTGTTGATGCCGCCACCGCCGCACGTCTCGGGCAGCGCGCAGGCGCCGCAGTTCAACAGACCGCCGCAGCCGTCGCTCATCGGGCCGCACTCGGCGCCGATCTGCGCGCACGTGCGCGCGATGCAGCCGGCGTCACCGCCGCACTGGCTCGGCACGCCGCCGCCGCCGCACGTCGTCGGCAGCGGACAGCCGCCGCAGTCGATGATGCTGCCGCAGCCGTCGCCGATCGGGCCGCAGTTCGCGTTCGCGCTCTGGCAGGTGACCAGGCCGCAGCCCATGCCGCCCGAGCCGCCGGCGCCGGCGCTGCCTCCGCCCGCCGCAGAGCCGCCGCCCGCGCCGGCGTTGCCGCCGGTGCCCATGCTGCCGCCGACGCCCGAGCCCGCCGAGCCGCCGCTGCCGCCACCGTCGGTGCCGGGGCCCGGCTTGTTGCAGTCACACGCCGAGAACGAAACCAGCGAGCCGACCGTCAGTGCGGTGACGAGGTGAGCCCGCAGCAACCCTGTGCGCATTCACGCAGTCTACACAGGTTGCCGCAGACACCTGCAGGGTGAACTTCACCCCGGCGAGCCGACGCCGCAGCTGCACGTCGACGGGTTGCACACCAGACCGGTGCCGCACCCACCACACCCCGGCTTGCAGACGCAGGAGCACGTGGTCGGGTCGGCGTCGTACGTCGGGCCGCAGTTGAGCTGGGCGGTGTCGCAGACGCAGCCACACACGCCGGCGCCGTTCTGGAAGCGGTAGCCCGGGGCGCACGTCGCGCTCTGCACACACTCGCACGTGCAGTCGGTCACGTTGCACTGCTGGAAGCCGTTGCAGGTGCCGCCGCAGTCGGCGGTGCAGACGAAGTCACACACGAGCCGGTTCGGGTTGCAGACCTTGCCCGGCGGCGGAGTGCCGCCGCAGTTCGACGGGCACTCGCAGAGGTTCGTCATGAGGTTGCACGCGAGCCGGCCGCGGCAGAAGTCCGGGTCCATCGGGTCGTAGTACATCGTGTCCGACGAGCACGGCGGCGGGTTGCCGCCCTGGTTCGGGGTGGTGTCGATCCAGTACCGGTAGCTGACGGCGGCGGCCATCGTCGTGCCGGCCGGGCGGCAGGCGCCGAAGAACGAGATGGTGCGGTTGACGCCGTCGAAGTCGAAGCCGTTCACGCGGCTGCGCGGAATGTCGTTCGCGTTGCACATCGCCGGCGTGAGCACGGCGTCCATCGCGACCTTCACGGAGGCTCCGATGGGCGGCTTCTGCATGCGGTAGCCCGCGGCGCCGATGGTCGAGTTGACGATGGCGTCGATCGACGAGCTGATCGAGGTGGCGTTGTTGATCGCGCCGCGGATGCCGCCGGTGGCGGTGATGACCTGCGCGTGGCGCTGCGGGTTCGACTGCGACTCGGAGTTGCAGTTCTGACCCGCCGGGCAGACGATGCCGTGCACCGGGATGTTGCGCAGCAGCGGGTTGCGCGTGAGCGTCGTCGTGCCGGTGCCGCGGAAGTAGTTGACGAAGTTGTTCACGTTCTCGAGCGTGCCGCCGGTCGCCTGGTAGCCGCTCGTCTGGTCGTCGGCGTCGCCGAGCAGAATGACGACGAGCTGCGCGTCGCTGCGCATCTTGTTGACGACGACGGCGCCGTTCATCGGCATGCCGTTGACGATGTCGTCGACCGCCTTGCGCGCCGCGCCGAGCAGCCCCTCGGTGCCGGAGCCGTCGATGCCGATCCAGCAGCCACCGTTGTCGCCGTTGCCCTCGCTCGCGAGGTTCGACTCGCAGGCCGCCGCCGGGGTGACGAGGGTGCAGTTACCCCCCGAGCAGGCGCTGTTCTCGGTGAGCCACGCGCGGAACTGGTTGATGTTGGTGGTGAAGCCGCGGCGGATGCTGCGGTTGTTGCTCGTCCCGGTGAGGTGGTACTCGCTCGTGACCAGCGAGATGCGCCAGTCGAGCGTCGAGTTGTTGAGCGCGGTAGCGACCGCCGTCGCCGCGTTCGCGAGCGCGGTCTGAGAAGCCGCCATCGAGCAGCTGTCGTCGACGACGAAGAGGAAGTCGACCTTGCCGCTCGAGGGCCGGAACGTCTCGCACTGCACGGCGTTCGCGTCGCCGAACTGCGCGACGGCCGAGCCGCCGGCGGTGTCGCTCATCGAGAACATGGCGCCCTCGGCCGTCACCGACGTCGGCCGCAGCGCGACGATGACGACGGTGTGCGCGGCCATGGTGACGCTGTTCACGCGGTGCAGGTACTCGACCTGCAGGCTGAAGGGGCCCATCGTGCCGCCCGCCCCCGCGAGGACGCCGGCGCCGCCGCCGACGAGCGCGTTCGCGATCGCGTTCGCCCGGTTCTTGATGTCGACGTTTCCGGCCATGTTGTAGAAGGCCTGCACCGCGCCGACGCCGTCCCACGAGGTGAACGTCTGCGTGGTCGGGTTCGTGAGCGCGCCGATCGCGTTCAGCTGCGGAGAGATCGCCGCCTCGTCCGCCGTCGCCGTCGCGCCCGGAGCGTTCTGCCGCCACGCGATGAACGCCACGTTGTTCGTCGGATCCCACCCGATGAGGCCGCGGCTCTGGCCGCCCACCATCATCGGAGCGATCTCGGTGAAGGTCGCCGGCAGCCCGAGCTGGATGTCGGGCGTGCCTTCGGCGCGGAAGGTGACGGGCCGCAGGTTCATCGCGGTGCAGACCTGGCCGGCCGGGCCGGTGCCGTCGGCCATGTTCCTCGGGTCGAGCTCGCCGGTGTCGACGCGGCCGTTCTGGTTCGTGTCTTCGGCGCCGTCGTCGATGCCGTCGCCGTCCGAGTCTTTGCGCGTCGGGTCGGTCGTCGTCGTCGGGTCGAGATCGACGGGCACCCCCGGGCAGTTCGTCGCGTCAGGGATCTGCGCCATGGTGAGCCCGCGCTCGATGCCGTCGGTGATGCCGTCGCCGTCGGTGTCTTTGCGGCGCGGGTCGGTCTCGGTCGCCTGCACGACGCCGTCGGCGTTCTGATCTTCGCCCATGTACATCGCGTTGTTGGGACCGTCGATGAGGCCGTCGCAGTCGGTGTCGATGCGCAGCGGGTTCGTCTCGCCCACGTCGACGACGCCGTTCTTGTTCGTGTCCTCGACGCCGTCGCGGATGCCGTCTGCGTCGGTGTCCGGGTTGTTCGGGTCGGTCTCGCCCGGGTCGACCACGCCGTTGTTGTTGCGGTCTTCGTTGCGGTTCGGCAGGCCGTCGTTGTCGGAGTCCGGGTTGTTCGCGGGCCCGCAGTCGGAGGCGAGGTTCGGGTTCGTCTCGCCGCTGTCGACCACGCCGTTCTGGTTGAAGTCTTCGTTGCCGTCGATGCAGGTGTCGCCGTCGCTGTCGGCCCTGGTCGGGTCGGTCATCGTGACGGTCTTCTCGATGCCGTCGTTGATGAAGTCTCCGTCGGTGTCGCGCCTGGTCGGGTCGGTCTCGCCGGGGTCGACCATGCCGTTCTTGTTCGCGTCCTCGGTGCCGTCGGGGATGCCGTCGAAGTCGGAGTCGGGGTTCGACGCGTCGGTCTCTCCCATGTCGACGCGCCCGTTGTGGTTCTTGTCCTCGAGGCCGTCGGGGATCCCGTCGCCGTCGGAGTCGGGGTTCGTCGGGTTGGTGCGGGTGTTGAGATCCTGGTCTCCGGCGTAGACGCAGGCCGGGTCGACCGACGACGCGCGGCCGGCCTCGACGCCGTCCTTGATGCCGTCACCGTCGGTGTCCGGGTTCGCCGGATCGGTGCGCTGGCCGCCGGGGTAGACGTTGCCGAACTCCTCTGCGTCGGTCAGGCCGTCGCAGTCGGTGTCCTTTCTGTCGTTGTTGAGGTCATTGGGATCGGTGGGAGTGCCACCGTCGGCGCCGGCACCACCCAGGCCTCCTGCCTGTCCAGCGCCCGTGCCTCCGCCGGTCCCGGTGCCGCCACCGGCCGCCGTGTTGCCTCCGCCGGGGCCGCCGTCGGTGTTGACGTTGGGGCCGACGCAGTCGCAGCCGGAGATGATCGCCACCATGGCGGCAGCGATGAACGAAACCCTGATTGTGCGCATGAGCAAAGGACTCCTCGGCCCTTCGTTAAACCTGCCGGAGTATAGGCGTGGTGAGAAATTTTCGGACCGCGCGCTGCGCGACGCGAGCCGCGTGTAAGACAGTGTGTTCTCGCGCGAGCTCCACCGCGAGCCTCGAAGCAAAACGGCAGCCGGTCCCCCGGTGCAGCGGCGAGCGCTTCAACAGGCCTGCCTTCAGCAGGATGGGAGCGACCCGGCCGTCGAGAAAGACGGCGTCGGTGCCGGGCGCAAAACTCTTCACGACGACGGCGCCGAAACCCCGCAAGCCTTGCAGAGCGGCGTGCTCGTCGCGGTTCGGCGTCAGGACGACGGTTTTCCGGGCGAGCGCGGAGAAGTCGCGGGGCTTCAGCGCGCTGAGCGTGAGGCCCTTGCTGCTCACCCTCACGGGGTCGAGGACGGCGGGAGTGTCGCCCAGCCAGCGCGCGATGACCTCGAGCACCGCGCGGTCGGGGATCACGCCGAGCTTCACCGCGTGAACGGGGCCTGCGTCCGACACCGCCTCGAGCTGCGCGGCGACCAGCTCGGGCTTCAGCGGAGTCGAGCGCGGCCGCCTGCCCTGCGCGGTGAGGCAGGTGACCACCGCTGCCGCCTCGGCGCCGGCCGCGCGCAGGGTGGCGACGTCGGCGAGGACTCCGGCGCGACCGCTGGGGTCCCACCCGCCGACCGCGACCACGCGAACCGGCGCTGCACGGCTCACCGCCGGTTCTCGCGCGCCCTCGCGACGAACGTCTTGTAGAGCCCGAGGTGCGGCGGGACCGAGTCGATGAGCAGCTCGGGGTGCCACTGCACGCCGACCGCGAAGTGATGGTTCGGCGCTTCGATCGCCTCGATCACGCCGTCGGGGCTGGTCGCGGTGACGACGAGCTTCGGGCCGACGGCCTTCACCGCCTGGTGGTGCGTCGAGTTCACCATCAGCTGCCCCTTGCCGATGCAGTCGGCGAGCACCGTGCCGTCTTTGATGTCGATGGGGTGATGCGGCTGCGTGCGATCGTGCGTCTGCTCGTGCGGCCGGGCGTTCGGCATCTCCTTGCCGATGTCCTGGAACAGCGTGCCGCCGAGCGCGACGTTGAGCAGCTGCATGCCTCCGCAGACGCCGAGCACGGGCATGTTGCGCGCGAGCGCGGCGTGGATGACGAGCGACTCGAACGCGGTGCGGCCGGGCTTGAGGACGCCGAGGCCGTCGCGCGCGGTCTCTCCGTAGGCCTCGGGGGGAATGTCGAACGCGCCGCCGGTGACGACGACCCCCGAGACGCGATCGAGGTACGCCTCGATGACGGCGCGATCGTCGCTGTACGGCAGCACGAACGGCAGACCTCCCGCGCGCAGCACGGCGTCGGAGTAGGCGGTCTTCAGCTCGTACTTCGGCAGCGGCGCTTCTTTGGTGATGCTGGTGATGTCGGGAGTGATGCCGATGCTCGGCCGGCGCGGAGGATGGTGGCCGTGGCCGTGTGGCGGTCTCATCTTCTCCACAGACTTAGCATCATCCCCGCCCGCGCACGGACGTCATCGTGCCCGAACAACGCGGCACAGACGGCCGCGGCGTGCGCTCCGGCCTTCGCCACGTCGCCGATGTTCGTCTCGTCGATGCCGGAGATGGCGACGACCGGCAGCGGGCTGCGCGCGCACACTTCCGCGAGGCGCTCGACGCCGAGCAGCGGCACCGGCAGCGACTTGGTGCGGCTCGGGAACACGGGGCCCAGGCCCACGTGGTCGGCGCCCTGCTCTTTCGCGCGCGCGATGTCGTCGAGCGAGCGGCAGGTGGCGCCGATGTTCGCGCCCGGGCCGAGCATCTTCCGCGCCTCGGCGACCGGCAGATCGTCCGCGCCGAGGTGCACGCCGCAGCCTGCGAGCAGCGCGAGGTCGACGCGATCGTTGATGATCAGCACGGGCACCCGGGCCTTGAGCCTGCGCGCGAGCGCGAGCGCGTCGCGATCGGAGGTCTTCTTCAGGCGCAGCTGCACCACCTGGACGCCGGCCGCGATGACGTCGACGACCCGCTCGGGGAACGAGTCGTCGTAGAGCGCGTAGAGCCCCGATGGGATCTTGTCGGCCATGGCTCGCTGCTATATGCGAGACGCATGTCTGAACAACTGGACGCGAAGCTCATCGACAAGCGCACCCACGAGCGGTACCTCCGCACCGGCCGCCTCGACGAGAAGGCGTGGGAGAAGCACCTCAAGTCGCTGCCCGACCTCGCCGAGAAGGCGGTTCCGGTCGAGGCGACGATGGCCGACGTCGACGAAGACTTCGACGACGAAGACGAAGACGAGTCCGACGAAGGCTGAACGACGCCATGGCCGAGCGCCGGGGTGAGACCTTCGTGATGGGCGAGGTGGAGAGCGAGCCGATCTCGTTCTCCACGTTCATCCTCGGCCTGGCCTCGACCGCGCTGATTCACCTCGGCGAGGCGCCGGATCCGGAGACCGGCCAGCGCACGCCGAACGGCGACCTCGCCAAGCAGAGCCTCGACCTGCTCGACCTGCTCGAGCGGAAGACGAAGGGCAACCTCACGCCCGACGAGCAGCGCCTGTTTCAGAGCCTGCTCACCGACCTGCGGCTGAAGTACGTGAACCTGAACCGGAAGTGACGTGACCCCGGCACCGTCAGGTGAGGCGCCTCTGCCAACCGGCGCGCGGCGGATGACGATCGCCACGCTGGTGCTGGCCGGCATGATCGGCTTCGGCGCCGCGAGCGCGATGACGCGACTCTACGAGCCCCCTGCCCCGTCCGATCTCGAGTTCCCCTCGCTTCAGCCCGAGGTCTACCGCGAGGCGGTGAAGAGCATGGGCCTCGCGGAGCTCGCGGCGCTCGACTCGATGAAGGGCTCGCGGACGGCGATTCTGCTCGGGCTGTGGGCGGTGTCGGCGCTGGTCTTCGTCTCGTCGCTGCGCATGCTGCGGCCGCGGGGCGCTCCGCGCGAGGGCGTGCGGCGCGTGCTGGGGACGTCGCTGGTGGTGAGCGCGGTGCTGCGCACGCTCGACGGCGCGCAGGCAGCGGCGGCCGCGACGCGGGCGGGCCGCGCCTTCGACCAGGTGATGTCGAAGAGCAACGAGATCCCCGGCGGGTGGGCCGACGGCGTCGGCGCGTTCCTGTGGACGGGGTCGTCGATCGCCGCGACCTTCGTCGTGGGCGGGTCCCTCTTGCTGCTCGCGCGCTACTACCGGTCCGATCGCATCCGCGAGGTCTGCATCAAGCTCGACGAGCAGTCGCCTTCTTAAGGCGCGGCCGCGTGGCGCTTGAGCGACGCCGTGAGCGCCTGCGGAAAGAGGTGCCACAGCGGGCCGGCCTGGACCTCCTTCGCCAGGTCCAGCAGGGCCGTCTTCTGCCGCGGAAGGCGAATGAGCTCTTCCCGGCGAACGCCGAGCACCTTGGCGAGGTGACCCAGCGGCCACTTGTTCTTCATCAGCTCGAACGAGAGCTCTTCGTCGGCGTCGTCGTCGCCGCCTTCGGGGAACTCGGCGTCCTCGTAGCGCAGGGTCTCTCCGCCGACGTGGCGGCCGTTGCCGTAGCTGGTGACGAGCTCGAGATCGTCGGGGTCGAAGACGTAGGCGTGCACGGCCGTCTGCAGGTGCTGCGAGAGGCGGCGCGCGAACGCGTGGTGCGTCATGTACCAGCGGGCGCCGGCGCGGCCGTAGGAGTGCGCTCCGTCGAAGGCGAAGCGGACGACGCGCGGGCCCGGCATCACGGTGACGAGCAGGCCGCAGTCATCGACCGCCTGGCCGTCTTCTTCGAGCGCCGCGCGCGCGAGCTGTGCGAGCCACGCGACGTCGACATCTTCGTATCGGCTTAAGTACCCGCCGTGCGCTTCCACTTGAGAGGACCGTCCCCCGCTTGAGTTGGGCGCGGGCTATTAATGGAGCCGCCATCCACACACAAGGTGTCACACGGGGAAGACGGTCGATTTTCCAGGGGTTTTGACGCACTGCGCCGAGAAGTGGGGCCTGTCCCCTTTTCGGCGCGGAAATGGGGACAGTCCCCATTTCTTTTTGCGCCGCGTTGCAGCCCCCGGGCCTGCCCTTACGTTGGTCTGCGTATGCGGATGGAAAAGCTGACGCTGAAAGCCCAGGAGGCGGTGCAAGAGGGTCAGACCCTCGCGCGCCGCGCCGGTCACCCCAACTACGAGCCGGAGCACCTGGCGAAGGCGCTCTTCGAGCAGACGGACGGCATCGCCGTCCCCATTCTCCAGAAGATCGGCGTCGAGCCGAAGCTGGTGATCGGCCGCATCGACGAGGCGCTCGCGCGCTTCCCGAAGATCGAAGGCGGCGCAGGCGCGACGCTCTCGCAGCGGTTCCTCTCGACGATCGATCGCGCGGAAGACGCCGCGAAGTCGATGAAAGACGAGTACACCTCGAGCGAGCACCTGCTCATCGCGCTCGCGCAGGACAAAGGCGGTGTCGGAGACATCTTCAAGGCCTCGGGCCTGTCGAAAGATCGCATCCAGGGTGTGCTCAAGGACGTGCGCGGCACCGGCCGCGTCACGAGCCAGGACTCGGAGGCCACGTACCGCGCGCTCGAGAAGTACGGCCACGATCTCACCGCCGCCGCGCGCGCGGGGAAGCTCGACCCCGTCATCGGCCGCGACGAGGAGATTCGCCGCACGGTGCAGGTGCTCTCGCGCCGCACGAAGAACAACCCCGTCCTCATCGGAGAGCCGGGCGTCGGCAAGACCGCCATCGTCGAGGGCCTCGCCCGCCGCATGGTCGACGGCGACGTCCCCGAGTCGCTCAAGCGCAAGCGCCTCGTCGCGCTCGACCTGGGCGCCATGGTCGCCGGCGCCAAGTTCCGCGGTGAGTTCGAGGAGCGCCTCAAGGCGGTCTTGAAAGAGGTCACCGCCTCGAACGGAGAGATCATCCTCTTCATCGACGAGATGCACACGCTCGTCGGTGCGGGCAAAGCGGAAGGCTCGATGGACGCCGGCAACATGCTCAAGCCGGCGCTCGCCCGCGGCGAATTGCACTGCATCGGCGCCACGACGCTCGACGAGTACCGCAAGCACATCGAGAAGGACGCGGCTTTGGAACGTCGGTTTCAACCCGTGATGGTTGGAGAGCCGACCGTGCAGGACACCATCTCGATCTTGCGCGGCCTCAAGGAGCGCTACGAGGTGCACCACGGCGTGCACATTCAGGATCCCGCGCTCGTCGCGGCGGCGATGCTGTCGCACCGCTACATCTCGGACCGCTTCCTGCCCGACAAGGCGATCGACCTCGTCGACGAGGCGTGCTCGCGGCTGCGCATCGAGATCGACTCGATGCCGACTCCGATCGACGACGTGCGGCGCAAGCTGGTGCAGCTCGAGATCGAGAAGCAGGGCCTGAAGAAGGAGACCGACCCGCACTCCCGCGAGCGGCTCGATCAGATCGACCGCGAGATCGCCGCGCTGAACGAGCAGTTCACCGCGATGAAGGCGCACTGGGAGGCCGAGAAGGGCCTCATCGCCCAGCTGCGCTCGGTGAAGGAGAAGATCGAGCGCGCGCGCAACGACCAGGCTGTGGCCGAGCGCCAGGGCGACCTCAACAAGGCCGCCGAGCTCAAGTTCGGCACCCTGCCCTCGCTGGAGAAAGAGGCCAGCCAGCTCAACGCCCGCCTCGCCGAGCTGCAGAAGAAGCAGAAGTTCCTCAAGGAAGAGGTCGACGCCGAAGACATCGCCGCCGTCGTCGCAAAGTGGACGCACATCCCCGTCTCGAAGCTGCTCGAGGGCGAGGTGCAGAAGCTGGTGAAGATGGAGGAGCGGCTGAGCGCACGGGTCGTCGGCCAGAGGGACGCCATCGTCGCCGTGTCGAACGCGGTGCGCCGCGCGCGCTCGGGCCTGCAGGACCCGAATCGGCCGATCGGCTCGTTCCTGTTCCTGGGGCCCACCGGCGTCGGCAAGACCGAGACGGCGAAGGCGCTGGCCGAGTTCCTGTTCGACGACGAGTCGAACGTCATCCGCATCGACATGTCCGAGTACATGGAGAAGCACGCGGTGGCGCGGCTCATCGGCGCGCCTCCCGGCTACGTCGGCTACGACGAGGGCGGTCAGCTCACCGAGGCCGTGCGCCGCAAGCCGTACTCGGTGGTGCTGTTCGACGAGCTCGAGAAGGCGCACCCCGACGTGTTCAACGTGCTCTTGCAGATCCTCGACGAGGGGCGGCTCACCGACAGCCAGGGTCGCACCGTCGACTTCAAGAACGTGGTGCTGATCATGACGTCGAACCTCGGCGCCGGCGGCGATCGCGAGGCCGTGCTCGGCGCCGTGCGGCGGCACTTCCGGCCCGAGTTCATCAACCGCATCGACGAGCTCATCGTCTTCGAGCCGCTCACGCGGAAGGACATCGCGGCGGTCGTCGAGCTGCAGCTCGCGCGCCTCAAGAAGCTGCTGCAGGAGAAGCGGCTGACGCTCGAGCTCACGCCCAAGGCGACCGAGTTCCTCGCCGAGCAGGGCTACGATCCCACCTACGGTGCTCGGCCGCTCAAGCGCGCCATTCAGAAGCACCTGCAGGACCCGCTCGCGCTCAAGATCCTCGGCGGAGAGCTCGTGCCCGGCGACACGATCAAGGTCGATGTCGCCGGCGATGGGCTCACGTTCTCGCCGGTGGCGAGGGCCTAACAGGCTGCTGAAGAACGAGCGAACGCACGAGGTCGAGGCGCCGGCGAGGACCGCGCGGAGCGTACGTCGTCTGGTACGTGAGCACGGACCGGAGCCGGCAACGAAGAGATCGGGCCGTGCAGCCGTTTTTCGGCAGCCTGCTAACCCTTCGGCTCCGACGGTGGAGACGGCGCCGGAGCCGAGGGCTGAGCGGACGCCGGAGGCGACGGCGCGGTGGCGAGCGGCTGCGGCGGCAGCGGCGCCGTCGCGAGCGGCTGCGGCTGGGGCGCCGAGACGGTCGGGGGCGGAACGTCGGCCGCCGGCGCGATCGGCACCTGCTCTCGGCGGTTCGCGAGCTCTTCGGCCTGCTTCACGAACTCGTCGTACTGGGTCTTCTTCTTCTCGGCCTCGGCCTTCGCCTTCTCTTCGGCGAGGCGGGCGAGCTCGCGGCCGCGCTTGACGGCCATCACCGTGAGGCCGACGCCGACGGCGGTGCACAGCAGCCGGGCGAGCTGCCGCTTCGGGTCTGCGGTGAAGCCCTCTGCGCCGCTGCTCACGTACTGCAGCGCGACCTGGAAGAAGAGGCCGGTCGACGCTCCGATGAACGCGGTCGACCAGGGCCGCACCTCGAGGAAGCGGGCCGCGATCCACGAGATGGCCGGCAGCGCGAGCAGGATCCACGCGCTCTCGGTGAGCAGCCCGACCGCCATGCGCAGCGTGTCGCCGGCGTTCTCGAGCCGCGCCGACAGGCGGAACGCGACGCTGGAGGCGATCATGCTGCCGCCGACGTAGGCCATGAACCCGAAGCCGACCATCAGCAGAAAGCGGCGCACCGCGGTCTCGGCGGCGGCGAGCGGCTTCATGCGCTGCGGTTCGACGGGCGGGGTCGTCAATTCAGGTGAGAGACTACCCTCTCACTCGTCATCCACGTCATCGGATCTCGGGCCGTCGCCGTACAGCACCTCGACCAGCGTGAGCCCCTGTGGCGGGGCGGTGGCTCCGGCCTGGGTGCGGTCTTTGAGCGCCAGCAGCTCGGCGATCCACGAGGCGGGCCGCTTGCCGCGGCCGACGTCGGCCAGCGAGCCGGCGATGTTCCGCACCATGTGCTTCAAGAACGCGGTGCCCTCGACGTCGATGACGATCTCGTCTCCGGCGGCACCGCTCACGTCGACGCGGGTCAGCTTCCGCACCGACGTGGGCGACTGGCAGTCGGCCGCCTGGAAGCTCGCGAAGTCGTGCTCGCCGATGAGCGCCTCGGCGGCCCGCTTCATCGCGGGGACGTCGAGCGGCAGGAAGATCTCCCAGTGGGTGTGGCGGCGCAGCGGAGAGCGCGTGCGCCGGTTCCCGATCCGGTAGCGGTAACGTTTGCCGCGGGCCCAGCGCCGCGCGTCGAACGCAGGGTCGACCTCTTCGGCGGCGACGATGGCGATGTCGTCGGGCAGCATGCCGTTGAGCCCCATCCAGTAGGCCTTCATGGGCAGCGCCCGCGGCGTGTCGAAGTGAGCGACCTGGCCGGTAGCGTGTACGCCCGAGTCGGTGCGTCCGGCGCCGGTGACGGGCGTCGGTTCTCCGAGCAGCTCGGCGAGCGCGCGCTGGAGCCGGCCTTGCACCGTCGGGCCGTTCTCCTGAATCTGCCAACCGACGTAGTGCGTGCCGTCGTACTCGATGGTGAGTTTGATGCGGGGCACCGTTAGAAATCGCACCGTAGCACCGGAACTGTTTTTCACCCGTCGTTGTCGAACGCCGTTGCGATGCCCCCTGACGTCTTCCTAGCCCTGGCCTCGAGTGGAATTTCACTCATCGCGTCGCTGATGTTCCTCGTCACTCCGCCGGCGCGCCGCGAGGAGCCCGAAGACGATCCGCGCTTCCATGTCCCCTTCCTGCTACCGCCGGCGCACGGCCGCGTGGTGAGGCCGCCGCCCCTGCCGGTGCGCGAGTGTTCGGTCGGCATCGGCGGCGCGAGCCTCAATGCCGTGATGGGCATCAAGATGAACGGAGATGACTTCGTGGTGACGCTCGAGACCGCGCCGCGCGCCGATGCTCCGGCGCTGCAGGTGACGAACGGCCGCGGTCACGGCGCGGTGACGGACTTGCGGTGGCACGGCAAGGCCGGGCTGGCGCGCTCGACGAAGCAGCAGTGGAAGTTGAAGCCGGGCCGAGCGTGAAGAAGTGGGGACAGCCTGTCCCACTTCATTCATTTGTACTTCAGCCAGCTCGCCATGACGTCGCGCACCAATGAGGCGACGCTGATGTTGTGGCGGCGGGCGATGGTCGCGAGCGACTCGAGCTCTTTCGCGGACAGCTGCAGCTGCAGGGTCTGATCGGCCTTCCCGTTCGCGGCGATCGGGGTCGCGACCTGCGGCGAGACGTCGGCCTGCGCGGAGATCGCCTCGACCTGCGAGATGACGTCCTCGGCCTCTTCTTCAGGGACCTCTTGCGGAGGCTGGACGATCTCTCCGGGGCCGACGGGCGTGTTCGCGCGGCTGATGCGCCGCTTCTCCTCGTCGAGCTCGTCGTTGAAGAGCTGCTTGAGGAAGTTCGAGAGGTGGATGTTGCTCGGCGTGAACTCGTACTGAGAGAGGAACTGATCGAGGTCGTACTGCATCTCCCACGCGGTCTGGTACCGCTTCTCGCGGTCCTTCTCGAGCGCCTTCATCAGGATCGACTCGACGGCCTCGGGGATGTCGGCCTTGAAGTACGAGGGCGCGTAGATCTTCCCCTCGGTGATGCTCTTCAGGATCGCGACCTCGCTGTCGCCGGTGAACAGCTTGAAGCCGGTGAGCCACTCGTAGAGCACGACGCCCAAGGAGAACAGGTCGCTTCTGCAGTCGAGCATCTTGCCCATGCACTGCTCGGGCGACATGTAGCTCAGCTTGCCTTTGATCTCGCCGGCGCGCGTCTGCTCGATCTGGTTCGCGGCCTTCGCGATGCCGAAGTCGAGCACCTTCACCGTGCCGTCGAACGAGACGAAGATGTTCTCGGGCGTGACGTCGCGGTGAACGATGTTGAGCGGGTTGCCGTAGAGGTCGACCTTCTGGTGCGCGTAGTAGAGGCCCTCGCAGACGGAGGACGCGATCTTCAGCGCGTAGACCATGGGGAACGGGATCCCGAGCGAGTCCGCCTTCGGGATGATGCGCCGCATGTCGCGCCCGAAGATGTACTCCATCGCGATGAAGTACGACTCGCCGATCTTTCCGAGGTCGTAGATCTGAACGATGTTCGGGTGGTTCAGCTGCGCGGCCAGCTTCGCTTCGTTCAAGAACATCTTCACGAAGCTCGCCTGCTTCGACAGGTGCGGGCGGATGCGCTTGATGACGATGGTCTTCTCGAAGCCCTCGAGGCCCGCCTGGCGGGCGAGGAAGATCTCGGCCATGCCGCCGACGGCGATGCGGTCGACCAGGGTGTACTTTCCGAACCTGGTCGAGACCTTGGGGCTGCCGACGGGGGTCGCCATCAGTGCCGGGGTTTCTTAGCAGAGGCGGTGCCCTTCGTGCGCTGAAGCTCGTCGGTCAACAGGTCGGCCACCGCCTTCACGCGCGGGACGTCGAGGGCGCTCTTCGCGCAGACGAGGTGCAGGGTCGAGGTGCTCTGGGCGCCGAGCGGGATGTCGAGCGGCACCATGTCCGTGTGGCGCGCGAAGCGGTGGTGAGGCCGCCCCAGGATGATGGCGCCGAGGCCGGCCTCTGCGGCCTGCACCATGATGAGGAAGTTGTCCGTGGTGAACGACGGCCTGAAGTCGGGGATGAGCGCGCGCAGCTGCGGGTTCGGCGGCACGTCGTCGTACGGCGGAGCCCACGCCACCCAGTCGAGATCGCCGAGCGCGAGGCGGCGCTTCGGCAGCGCCGCCGCCACGTGTTTGGCCACGTACACGTGGAGCTCCGTCTCCATGGAGGCGACGGTCACCAGATCTCCGCCCGGCTTGGGGGCGCGCATGCGCAGCGCGAGGTCGGCCTCTCCGCGCGCGAGGTCGAGGTATTCGATCTTGGAGAGCACCTCGAGCTGCACCTTCGGCAGCCGCTCGCGCACGTACGCGGCGAACGGGGCGACGAAGTCGAACGCCACGCCCGGCGGAGCGGCGACCCGGACGATGCCCTGCGGCTCGCGGTCGCCGGCGGCGGCGGCGCGAGAGACCTCTCCGGCCCACTCGGCCATCTTGCGCGCGGGCTCGAGCAGGCGCGTCGCTTCGGCGGTCGGGGTCGCGCCGCTGGCGGTGCGGGTGAACAGCTTGTAGCCGAGGCTGTCCTCGAGGTCGGCGAGGCGGCGGCTCACCGTCGGCTGGCCGAGGCTCAAGCGCTTCGCCGCGCCCGAGAAGCTGCCCGTCTCGGCGACCGCGAGGAACACGCGGAGGTCTTCCCAGTTGATATCCATTTTTGGATGGCTCGATGCGAAGATAGCTGATTACCATCCATCAGCGCATGGATATGTAGGGGACATGAAAAAGACGATCCTGTTCCTCGGGGTGCTGTTGGGTGTGCTCGGCGCGGTCGGCATCGGCGGCTGCGCGGTGACGGGTCATGCGGTGAAGCCGTCGGCCCTCGGGTCTCCGTCGGGCTCGAAGGCGATGCTCGCCGTGCTGGACGAGCCGGGCCCGGTGACGGTCGAGACGATCGCCTCGGCGGACTGGGCGGTCGACCGCAGCGGGCTCATCAACCTGTCTCACGAGAAGGCGAAGGCGGCCGGCCTGCACGACGGCGAGGAGCCGATTCAGATCTTCTTCCACGTGCTGCGCCACCCCACCCGCGGCACGTTCATCGTGGACACCGGCGTCGAGAAGGCGCTGCGTGACGACCCGTCGAAGGCGGCGGTGCGCGGCCCCGTCGCGTCGTTCATGCACCTGGAGAAGATGAAGTTCCACGACCCGCTCGGTGAGTGGGTGGCGAGAGAGAAGCGGCTCGACGGCGTGTTCCTCACGCACCTGCACCTCGACCACGTCACCGGCATGGCCGACGTGCCGCGCGGGACGCCGATCTACGCGGGCCCGGGCGAGGCGACGGCGCGCAGCGCGATGAACTTCGCGGTGAGATCTTCGACGGATCGGGCGTTCGAGGGGCAGGAGCCGATCTCCGAGTGGGCTTCGCAGGCGGACCCGGACGGGCGGTTCTCCGGAGTCATCGACGTGTTCGGCGACGGCTCGGTGTGGGCGATTCACGTGCCGGGACACACGCCGGGCTCGATGGCGTACGTCGCGCGGACTCCGAACGGGCCGGTGCTGATTGCGGGCGACACGTGCCACACGGCGTGGGGCTGGGAGAACGGCGTCGAGCCGGGCTCGTTCACCGCGGACCAGGCCGCGAACGCGGTGGCGCTCGAGAAGCTGCGGAAGCTCGCGGCCGAGCACCCCGGCATGTCCGTGCGGCTCGGGCACCAGTCGCTGCCGGCGGCGCCGACCGCTCGGCGTTAGTCCCGCGCTCACTTGATTGGATGCGGCGTGGCGCGCGCCGCCACCGTTCAGCCATGCGGTCGCCTTTCACGAAGCGCGCCGCCGTGCATCCAGATCGAGTGAGCCGGTGTCAGCGGAAGCGCCGCGCGACGATCGCCGAGACGAGCGCGAGGAGGATTCCGACCGACGCGTCGCCTCCGGCGACCGAGAGCCCACAGCCCCCGGAGCGGTTGCAGCCCTTCGCGAACTGGGGATCCACGCTGGCGAGCACCTCGCCGCAGCTCGAGGAGGTCACGGCTCTCGCGAAGTCCGCGGGGCTCACCGGCGGCGGATCGGGGTTCGCGAGCCAGCTGCAGTGGAACTTGCCGTCGCTCGACAGCTCGACGGCCGGGTAGCCGTGCATCGGCGCCTGCGCCGAGTCGATCGGGATGAGCAGCCGCGTACCCATCGTGTGACCGATCTCCACCTTGACGTCAGCGCCGATGGAGACGCCGAGCGTGTCGCCGTACGTGTGCTCGACGCGCGCGGTGCCGGCTTCAGCAGTGACGACCGCCTCGAGCACGCCTTTCGCCGGCGTCGGGTACGACTGATGGTTGCGGCTGCCTCCACAGATGCAGTCGCTCTGGGCGTTGCAGCCGTAGGCGGGCTGAATGGCGGCGGCCTCGTCGACCGAGAGGCCCGCAGCCTCGAGCCAGGCGAGGAGCTTGGACTCATCGGCGAGCTCGCGCACGTAGGCGTTGTTCCGCGTCGAGGCGATGCGCTGCACGAGCGCGCGCTCCCCTCCCAGCTCCATCAGGTGCGCCATGGCGCAGCGGGTGCCCTCGGCGTCGATGAAGTACGGCGTCCGCTCGGCGAAGTCGGGGTTCCTCGGGAAGCGGCCTTCTTGCCGGTACCGCTCGAGCTCGTCGAGCAGCAGCGCGCGGATGAGCTGCTGCACGTGGGACAGCTGCGAGACATCGCGCGTCGCGGCGAGCTGCAGGGCGGCGCCGATGTGGTTCGCGATGCGGGTGACCTCGGAGCTCGTGTCCATGCGCCGGCGCCCTGCATCGGGCTTGCCAACTGCATCTTGCCAGGAGCGCAGCGAATGCGCCTGGGCGCTCCACCGTCGGCCCCAAGGCCGTGACGCGGCTGACAGATCGCTCGAGGCCGTCGAGCGGGCGTTGTCGAGTCCCTGGAAGCTGACGCGCGGCGCATGCGGAGCGCTTCGCGAAGTGGCTGCAGCGGGACGCGGGGGCCGGAGGGTGCCTTGGGGGGTCTGCGGCACGCCGGTGTCCGACGGGCAGGTCGAGAATGTTGGTAGCTTCGAGCGGGCGTGACGCTGAACCCGATCGGCAAGGAGAACGTCGTTCTCTACAAGGGCGTCGGGATCCTGCTCATCGTCCTGCACAACTTCTTCCACTGGGTCGACCCGATCCTCGGAGAGAACGAGTTCTTCTTCGCCCGGGTGCGCGTGCAGTGGCTGCTCGAGGCGATCGCCCAGAACCCGCTCGAGGTCGTGCACCTGGGGTTCGCGTTCTTCGGCCACTTCGGAGTGGCGCTGTTCATCTTCTTGAGCGCGTACGGGCTGACGCGCGCGTACGGGGATCGCGAGCTCTCGTGGGGGCCGTTCATGCGCCGCAGGCTCGCGCGGCTCTACCCGGTGTTCGTGCTCGGCCTGCTCACGCACTTCCTCGCGTTCGCCGTCTGGCAGCCGGAGCCGTGGTCGAAGTGGCTCGTCATCTATGCGCTCAAGCTGACGCTGCTCACGAACTTCATGCCCGGCTTCGAGTTCACGGTGAACGGGCCGTGGTGGTTCTTCTCGATGATCATCCAGTACTACGCGGTCTTCGGGCTGCTGAACGCAGTCACCCGGAAGCGGCCGCTCGCGGCGTGCCTCGCCCTCGGCGTGCTCTCGGTCGCGCTCAACGCGCTCGTGGGGCCGCACCTCGCCTTGAACCTGCGCTTCACGGTACTGGGCTGGCTGCCGGAGATCGCCTTCGGCATCTACCTCGCGCGGGCAGGAACGGTGCGCGTCCCCGCCCCCGCCGTCGCTGCGCTGGCCGCGGTGGCGATCGCGGCGAACTGGCTCAAGCCGCTGTGGTACCTGCAGTCGTTCAGCCTCACGCTGCTGCTGCTGGTGGCGCTCGAGGCGCTGGTGAACCGCCGCGAAGGCACGAGCCGGGCTCGGGGCGCGCTGGGCTTCGTGGGCACGGTGTCGCTCGCGCTGTTCGCGACGCACGGGCCGCTGCGGCTGCCGTTCATCCAGCTGGCGAACGCGACGAGCCAGTGGTGGGCGACCCTGCTGCTCGGGGCCGCGTTCCTCATCGCCGCGCTCGCGGTCGCCTTCGTGGCCGACCGGCTCGCCGCGCTGTTCGATCGCGCGATCGTGAAGCGGGCGCCGGCCGCGGTCAGCCCGACGAAGTGACGGTCACGCGTAGTCTTCGATGGGCGGGCAGCTGCAGACGAGCTTGCGGTCTCCGAGCACGTTGTTCACGCGGCTGACGAACGGCCAGAACTTGCGGTGACGCACGGCCTGGTTGGGGAACGCGGCGCGCTGGCGCGCGTAGGGGCGCTTCCACTCGTCGGCGGTGACGACCTCGGCGGTGTGCGGAGCGTTCTTGAGCAGGTTGTCGTCCTTCGGCTGCTTGCCGGCCTCGATCTCGCGGATCTCCTCGCGGATGGCGATGAGCGCGTCGATGAAGCGGTTCAGCTCGGCGAGCGGCTCGCTCTCGGTGGGCTCGACCATCAGCGTGCCGGCGACCGGGAAGCTCACCGTAGGAGCGTGGAAGCCGTAGTCCATCAGCCGCTTCGCGATGTCCTCGACCTCGATGCCGGCGGTCGTCTTGAGCGAGCGCGGATCGAGGATGCACTCGTGCGCGACGGTGCCGTGCGCGCCCCGGTACAGCGTCGGGTAGTGGGCCTCGAGCTTCTTCGCGATGTAGTTCGCGTTGAGCATCGCGAGCTTCGTGGCGTGCGTGAGCCCCTCGGGGCCCATCATGCGGATGTACATCCACGAGATGAGGAGGATGCTCGCGCTGCCCCACGGCGCCGCGCTCACTGGGCCCGTGCCGCTCTGGCCGCCGACCTTGGCGAGCGGGTGCGTGGGCAGGAACTCGACGAGGTGCTTGGCGACGCAGATGGGGCCCATGCCGGGGCCGCCACCGCCGTGCGGGATGCAGAACGTCTTGTGCAGGTTCAGGTGGCAGACGTCGGGGCCGAAGTCTCCGGGGCGGCAGAGACCGACCTGCGCGTTCATGTTCGCGCCGTCCATGTAGACCTGGCCGCCGTTGGCGTGGATGACGTCGCAGATCTCCTTGATCGGCTCCTCGAACACGCCGTGGGTCGAGGGGTACGTGATCATCAGCGCGGCGAGCTTGTCCTTGTGCTCGGCGGCGCGGGCCTTCAAGTCGGCGACGTCGACGTTGCCGTGCGCGTCGGTCTTGACGACGACGACGCGGTAGCCGGCCATGACGGCGGTCGCGGGGTTCGTACCGTGCGCGGACTGCGGGATGAGGCAGACGTCGCGCTGACCCTGGCCGCGCTTCTCGTGGTACGCGCGGATGACGAGCATGCCGGCGTACTCGCCCTGGCTTCCCGCGTTCGGCATGAGCGAGCAGCCGGCGAAGCCGGTGATCTCGTTCAGGTACGCCTCGAGCGTGGAGAAGACCTCGGCGTAGCCGGCCCACTGCGCGCCGGGCGCGAACGGGTGCAGGCGGCCGAACTCGGGCCAGGTGACGGGCTCCATCTCGCTCGTCGCGTTGAGCTTCATGGTGCAGGAGCCCAGCGGGATCATCGAGTGCGTGAGCGACAGATCGCGCGACTCGAGCGTGCGGATGTACCGCAGCATCTCGCTCTCGGAGTGGTGCGCGTTGAACACCGGGTGCGTGAGGTACGCGCTCTTGCGCTTGAGCGACTCGGGGATCGCCGAGCCCGCGCCGACCAGCTTCGCGGCCTCGAAGTCGACCTTCTTGCCGCCGGCGAACACCTGGAAGAGCGTGTCGAGCTCGTCGACGTTGACGGTCTCGTCGAGCGCGACGGTGATCGCGGTGGCGCTCAGGCGGCGCAGGTTCATGCGCTGGCTTCGCGCGGCGATCTCGATGCCGTCGGCGACCTTCGCGTCGGCGACCTCGACGGTGAGCGTGTCGAAGAAGCCCTCGTGGCGCAGCTTGAAGCCGAGGCGCTTGAGGCCCGCGGCGAGCGTGCGGGTGAGATCGTGCACGCGGGTGGCGATGTCCTTGAGGCCCTGCGGCCCGTGGTAGACGGCGTACATGCTCGCCATCACCGCGAGCAGCACCTGGGCGGTGCAGATGTTGGAGGTCGCCTTCTCGCGGCGGATGTGCTGCTCGCGCGTCTGCAGCGCCATGCGCAGCGCCATCTTGCCGGTGGCGTCCTGGCTGACGCCGATGATGCGGCCGGGCATCTGGCGCGCGAACTCGGGCCTGGTGGCGAAGAACGCGGCGTGCGGGCCGCCGAAGCCCATCGGGACGCCGAAGCGCTGGGCGCTGCCGATGGCGACGTCGGCGCCGAGCTCTCCGGGCGGAGTGGTGAGCGTGAGCGCGAGGAGATCGCAGGCCACGGCGACCTTCGCGCCGTTCGCGTGGGCCTTCTCGATGAAGGCGCGATCGTCGTGGATGCCGCCGTCGGTGCCCGGGTACTGGATGACGGCGCCGAAGATCTTCTTCGCGGCGGGGTCGAACGTGCGGTGATCGCCGACGACGACCTCGACGCCGAGCGGCTTCGCGCGCGTCTGGACGACGGCGATCGTCTGCGGGTGGCAGCGGTCGGAGACGAAGAAGGCGCGGCCCGCGGAGTCGGTGGTGACCGCGTGCATGAGGTGCATGGCCTCGGCGGCCGCGGTGGCCTCGTCGAGCAGCGACGCGTTGGCGACGGGCAGACCGGTGAGATCGGACACCATCGTCTGGAAGTTGAGCAGCGCCTCGAGGCGCCCTTGCGCGATCTCCGCCTGGTACGGCGTGTACTGCGTGTACCAGCCGGGGTTGAGGAGGATGTTCCGGAGGATGACTCCGGGCGTGATCGTGTCGTGGTACCCGCAGCCGATGAACGAGCGGAAGATCTGGTTCTTGTCCGCGATGGCGCGCAGCTCTTCGAGGACCTCGTGCTCGCCCTTCGCCTTGGGGAGGTTGAGGGCGCGGTTCAGGCGGATGCCCTTGGGGACCGTCTTGTCGACGAGCTCGTCGAGGGAAGAGAGCCCGATGACCTTCAGCATCTCTTCGGTTTCGCGGGAGTCCGGGCCGATGTGGCGCCGGGGGAACGTGTCGACGTGCTCGAGCATGGCGGTTGGGGGGTGTAGCGAGGGCCGGCGCGGAGGTCTAGCCGGTTGAAGACTCAGCCGAGGATGAGCTCGATCAGCTTGCTGCGCGGAAGGGGTTCGTCTGGTTCGCGGTCGATCGCTCCAACCAGCGCAGCGAGCTCGCCCCTCGCATAGGGCCGCAGATCATAGCGAATTGGAAAGACCTGATTGACGCTCAACTCGAGTCGGCGCGCCAGCGCGGCGGGGCCATGCGTTTCCCGCGAGACGTCGTGGTACCGCGCGAGGTGGAACCAGTCGCCGCGGATGAGGACTGACAGCGTCAGGAGGTGCTTGTTTGCGCGCGCGTCGGAGACGTGGACGTTTCCAAGCATCGCGAACACGCGCTTGCCGTCCGCGAGCTCAACCTCGCAACCGACGAGCCGCCGATCGAGGGAATCAACCGGCAAGGCCGGCACCGGCCGCACGGCAGTCTCGTCGGGCTCGTCCTCGCCGACGAACTCCCAGACGGGGTGGGCCTCGAAGTCACCCCGGCTGAGCCGGTCGACCGGCTTCACTTCGCCGTCGCGAGCAGCTTCTCGTACGCGGCCTTGTCCATCAGCCCGTCGAAGTCGTTGCCCGTCGGCTCGATCTCCACGATCCACCCGCCGCCGTACGGCTCCTGGTTCACCTTCTGCGGGCTGCTGGAGAGGTCGTCGTTCACCTTCACGACCTTGCCGGTGATCGGCGAGAAGAGATCGCTGACGGCCTTGGTGGACTCGATCGTCCCGAAGCGCTCGCCGGCCTTCACCTCGGTGCCGAGCTTGGGCAGCTCGACGTAGACGACGTCACCGAGCGCCTCCTGCGCGTGGTGCGTGACGCCCACGACGATCGCGTTGCCCGACTTCTTCGCCCACTCGTGGTCCTTCGTGTACTTCAAGTCGCTCGGGTACATGGATTCTCACCTCTTGTAGAACGGAGTCTTCACCACGCGCGCCGCAACCGGGCGCCCTCTGATCTCGACGTGGAACGTGGAGCCCTCGGCGGCCAGCGCCGTCGGCACGTAGCCGATGCCGATCGCCTTCCTCACCGACGGGCCCATCGTGCCGCTCGTCACCTCGCCGACCTTCTGCCCGTCTTTGAGGATCGGGTAGTGCGATCGCGGAACGCCGGCTTCCGTCAGCTCGAAGCCGACGAGCTTGCGCTTGAGGCCCTCGGCCTTCTGCTTCTCCAGCACGTCGCGGCCGATGAACACGCCCTTGTCCATCTTCACGATCCACCCGAGGCCTGCCTCGAGCGGCGTGTGCGTGTCGTCGATGTCGTTGCCGTACAGCGCGTACTTCATCTCCGTACGCAGCGAGTCGCGCGCGCCCAGGCCGGCCGGCACGAGGCCGTCGCCCTTCCCCGCCTCGAGCAGCGCCCACCAGAGCTTCTCCGCATCGTTCGGCGAGCAGTACAGCTCGAACCCGTCTTCACCCGTGTAGCCGGTGCGCGAGATGATGCACTCGAGGCCCGCGACCTGGCCGGTCGTGAACCGGTACGTGCCCACGCCCTCGAGCGGCTTGTTGGCGAGCCGCTGCACGATGCCGAACGCCTTCGGGCCCTGAATCGCCATCTGCGCCCAGTCGTTCGAGCGATTCACCGGCTTCACGCCGCGCGCGTGCTCGCTCATCCACGCGAAGTCTTTGTCCGCGTTGCTCGCGTTGACGCAGATGAAGATGTGCTCGGGGCTGAAGCGGTACGCGACGATGTCGTCGACGAAGCCGCCCTGCTGGTTGAGCAACCCCGCGTAGACCGCCTGCCCGTCAGTCGCCTTCGCGAGATCGTTCGTGATGAGCGCGTTCGCGGTCTCGAGCGCACCCTTGCCCCGGAACTCGATCTCTCCCATGTGCGAGACGTCGAAGATGCCGGCCGCGGTGCGGACGGCCTCGTGCTCGGCGATGACGCCTGCGTACTGCACCGGCATCTCCCAGCCCGCGAAGTCGACGAGGCGGCCGTTGAGCTTCTTGTGGGCGGCGTTCAGCGGAGTCTGCCGGGGCATGGTGGGCGCTGCGTATAGCCCGGCTTCTGGTATGTGACCACCACCGTGCAACCGGAACAGCTCCACGGCCGGTGGGTCATTTCTCCCGACGACAAGGCGGGCCTCGCGCGCTTCGGCGAGCACGCGTTCCACTTCTCTCCGTGGGGAGATGCCATTCACAGCTTCATGGGGCCGCAGGGCATGCAGCGCATCGCGCTGCTCTGGCGGCTCGAGGGCAGCGAGCTCGTCACCGTCGAGCCCGGCACCGGCCGCACCGAGAAGAGCCTCATCGCCCAGCCCGCCGGCGGCGCGCTGCAGATCGGCGCCGAGCCGAACGCGACCTTCTACGTGCGCGACTCCGACACCGAGCCGTTCGATCAGGCCTCGCGCGCCTACGCCTTCGGAGCCGCGGCGCTTCGCCACGGTCTCACCCAGGTGCAGCAGGGCGTGCCGTTCGAGCCGTTCCTGCTGACGCTGCAGGCCGGGCAGCTCGAGCTCGCGCGCTTCCACTACCCGACGCCCGAGGCCGCCGAAGAGGCCGCCCGCCAGAAGGCCGACGAGCTGCCGAAGAACGCCGTGATGTGCGCGTGGGTGTACGACGGCTTCTTGACCTCGACCGAAGATCAGCAGCGCACCGCCGCGATCCTCGCGCTGGTCAGCGAGCGCGGCGAGCTGAACGCCCGCGTCTTCGCGCAGCGCTACCGCTACCGCCCGGCAGGCGAGCCGATTGGCGCCATGGCCGTTACGGGGCAACGCAAGGGTTGGCTCAAGTGAAGATCCGCAACCGGTTGAATCCATCGAAGCCGTGCTTCTCGTTCGAGTTCTTTCCGCCGAAGACCGTCGAGGGTGAGAAGAACCTCTGGGGCACACTCGAGGACCTGCGCGAGCTGCAGCCCGGCTTCGTCTCGGTCACCTACGGCGCCGGCGGCTCGACGCGCGATCGCACCATCGGGCTCGTCACGCAGATCAAGCAGCGCACCGGCATCGAGGCGATGGCGCACCTCACCTGCGTCGGGCACACGAAGGAAGAGCTGGTCGGCATCCTCGACACGCTGCGCGACGGGAAGATCGAGAACGTGCTCGCGCTGCGCGGAGATCCTCCGAAGGGCGAGACCACCTTCAAGCCGGTGCCCGGCGGGCTGCGGTTCGCGAACGAACTGGTCGAGCTCATCCGCGAGCGCGAGTACCCGTTCTGCCTCGGCAGCGCGTGCTACCCGGAAGGGCACCTCGAGACCGCTTCGCGCGATCGCGATCTCGAGCACCTGAAGCTGAAGGTCGACGCCGGCCTCGACTTCCTCATCACGCAGCTGTTCTTCGACAACGCGTTCTATTTCGACTTCGTCGAGCGGTGCCGGCGCTCGGGCATCAACGTGCCCATCGTGCCGGGCATCATGCCCATCACCAACTACGAGCAGGTCGGGCGCTTCATCCGGCTGTGCGGCACCACGATGCCCATGCGCCTGCAGCTGCAGCTCGAGAAGGTGAAGGATGATCCGGACGCGGTCATGCAGCTCGGCGTCGCGCACGCGACCGTGCAGTGCATGGAGCTGCTCTCGCGCGGCGTGCCCGGCATTCACTTCTACACGCTCAACCGCAGCCCGGCGACGCGGATGATCGTCAGCGCGCTGCGGGGAACCAGCGCGGCCCAGGATCAGGACGTGGGGCACAGCTAGGGGGGGTCGTGGAGCCTCCGATCACCTTGAGCGGAGGCCGGCGAAGCAGGCCGGAGTCGAAGGGCGCCCGAACGGGTGTCCATCGGCCCGCTTCGACTGCGCCCTTCGGGCTCCGCTCAGCGTGAACGGTGGTGGCCGCGGTCAGAGCGCAGCTGCGTACTTCTTGATCAACTGCCTCGGCGTCGGGGGCTTGATGTCCGGCGCACCGATCGGCTCTTCCACGATCTCGAACAGCGCGTGATCGAACGGCGTCCCCGGCGCGCGTGCTTTGAGCTGCAGCCGCTCGCGGACGCCGGCTTCCGCCAGGGTCTTCGCGCGGTAGTGACAGTACGGGTTGTTCCCCGGCCGGCCGAAGAACGCGTGGCTCGTGAACGTGCAGCCGGCGAGGCACTTCTGGGCGAACGGACACGTCCGGCAGAAGCCCCACAGATCCTCGACGGTCCGCCGCACCGCGAGCTTCGGCCACACCCGAGGCAGCGGCTCCTCGAGCACGTTGCCGCGCACGTACGACTCGGTCTGCAGCGACGGGCAGCCCTTCAAAGCGCCATCCGACTCGATGCCCATGAGCTGCTTCCCTGCCTGGCAGCCCTGCCAGTGGTCGCTCATCCCGGGCCTCGGAGATCTCAGCGTCGCCTCGCCCGGCCCGAAGTAGCCCAGGTTGTTTCCCGGCTGAATCGAGATGCCCGCCTCCCTCCACGCGCGGTGCTTGAGCCGCACGATGCGCGGGACGAGCTCGATCAGATCCCACGGCTGCAGCAGCATCGCGGGACGATCCGCCGCGCGGCCGAGCGGAGCGGTGAGCTGCACCTGCCACGCCGAGATGCCCAGGCCGACGTGCACCTCGTACAGCGCCTCGAGATCGAGGTGGTTCAACCGGTTCAGGTTGATGTTCGACGCCGTGCGGATGCCGGCCGCCTTCAGGTGCCTCAGCGCCGCCGTCGCGCTGCTGAAGCTGCCACGCGCGGCCCGCATCAGATCGTGCGTGGCCTCGAGCCCGTCGATGCTCACCGAGACCGTGTGCAGCCCGGCCTCGGCCATCGCCCGCGCGCGCGCCTCGTCGATGCCGCGGCCACCCGTCGTCATCGACGGCCGGATGCCGGCGTCGCGCAGCGCGCGGATGATGTCGAGGTAGCCCTCGTGCAGGTACGCCTCGCCGCCGATGAGCACGACCTCGAACGTGCCCATGGCGGCGAGCTGCCCCACGACCTCGAGCGCCTGCGCGGTGGTGAGCTCCTTCGGCCGGGCGCCGCCGGCGCGAGAGCCGCAGTGCGTGCAGGGCTGATCGCAGCGAAGCGTCAGCTCCCACACCACGTACGCGGGCCGCTCGCGCTGGCGCACGTCGAACCGCCGGAACACCTCATCGCGCGAGGCGCCGCTCATTTGCACTTCGACTGCCACTGAGAGTCCATGACCGGCGCGCCGCCGTCGGGTCCCGTCGTGCAGTCGTAGTACTCGCAGGACAGCGACTCGTCGTCGCGCTTCGTGCCGCCGTCGGGCAGCTTCACGGTCGCGACGCAGGGCGCTCCGTAACAGGCGGAGAGCGTCACGGTCGCGAGCGCGCCGCCGACGACCGTCAGCGGCGCCATCCACCACGCCTTCCTGCCGGAGCGGCAGTTCGGGCACTCGGAAATTCCTTCGGGGACGAAGCCATCACAGTGGGTGCAGCGGTGCATTTTCGAAATTCTCCTCCGGCCAGCGGGTTCGGCCGCAGCGCATGAGCAACCGCTGCGCCAGCGGGCGGGCTTTCGGGACGAGCACTTGCGCGGTGGAGCATCGGCGCTCCGCGCGCAGTGACCCATCAGCGACACCGGGATGACGCGCCGGCGCGAGCAGCGGAGCCTCCTG
>CALJKW010000003.1 GCA_937980205.1 uncultured Myxococcales bacterium
TCGGACTACAAGCTGCACCCGAAGAAGCACGCGGTCGACCCGCGCACCGCGACGCACGATGCGCTGCAGCACCTCGGCGCCATCGCGCGCGGCCTGGGCTTCCCGCCGCTGGAGGTGCTGTCGCCGTACCTCGCTCCGCAGACGTCGCGGGTGCGCGAGGCCCACCCGGACGACGCGGTCGCGGTGAAGGTGGTGCCGACGTTCCCGCCGCGGGTCGTGGTCGGCGAGCGGCTGGTGACGGAGAAGAACCTCTCGACGCTCTACGCGCTCGTCGGCCGGGGGCTCGCGCAGCTCAAGCCCGAGCTGCTGCCGTCGCTGATGCTCGACGGTGATGCGCTCGAGCTCGTCGTCGAGGCGGCGCTGTCGGTGGGCGACGGCCGCTACGTCTCGCAGTTCGACGCGAAGCTGCTCAAGGCCGACAAGAAGCAGCTCGAGAAGTCGTTCAGCGGCGAGGCGCGCGCGGTGCTCTCCATCGTGACGGACAAGGTGCTGCAGACGTACCGGCCCGGAGACGTGGCGCGGTTCCGCGAAGGGGCCCGGCTGACTCCGCTGCGCGTCGCGCTGCTCGTCGCCGGCGACTTCGCGCCGGTGCGCGCGCAGATCGCCTTCGAGGGCCCGCACGCCGACGCCGCGGTGCGCGAGCTGCTCGTCTTCGCGCTGAACGGAGAGCTGCACCAGCTGCGCGTGGCGGCGGGAATCGCGGTGGGACAGACATGAAGAAGCTGTGGTGGCTGCTGCTCGCGCCGGTGCTGCTCGTCGTCGCCTGGTTCATCTACACGCGGCACGTGCCGTGGAAGGTGCCGCCCGAGCACCAGCCGCCGTCTTCGTGGGCGGGCGAGGGCCTCACGCTCGAGTTCCTCGGCGTCAGCGGCTACGCGCTCAGCGACGGCACGACGACGGTGCTGCTCGACCCGACGCCGACGCGGCCCGACCCGGTCGCGCTCATCACCGGGAAGATCGCCTCCGACCCGGCGCTGGTCGCGACCTGCTGCGCCAAGGCCGACCTCATCCTCGTCAACCATCCGCACTACGACCACGCGATGGACGTCGGAGAGATCGCGCTGCGCACCGGCGCCGTCGTCGCCGGCTCGCAGAACACCGTGAACCTCGCGCTCTCCCGCGGCGTGCCGAAAGAGAAGACGCGCGTGCTGCGCGCGGGAGACCACCTCACCGTCGGCGGCTTCGAGATCGACGTCCGCTCGACGCGGCACACGGACATCGGCCCGTTCAGCCAGCCGATGAGCGGCAGCATCGCCACCGACGCGAAGGCGCTCTGGTTCTGGCAGTACGCGCTCGACGAGACGCTGAGCTACCGCCTCACCGCGAACGGCACGAGCGTCTGGTTCCACCCGACGAGCACGTACGCCGCCGGCGAGCTCGGCGGCCTGCCTGCGAAGAACCTCATCGTCGGAGTCACCGGCGAGAAGCAGACGCCCGAGAAGATCCGCGGGCTGTTGAAGGAGTCGGGCGCCCGGCGCGTGCTGCCGACCCACTACGACAACTTCTTTCAGCCGATGGCGCGCGGCCTTGCGCTGATGCCGGGGTGCGACCTGTCGGCGGTGAAGCGGCTCTTCCTCGCCGAAGACCCCGGGCTCGAGTGGGGCGTGCTCGACTACGGCCAGGTCGTGGTGCTGCCCCGCGACTGAAGGCTGCACCCGACAACCCACCCGCTGCGGCGCCGAACCCCGCGGAACTCGACGCGCGCGCGCTGGCCCCGAGGTTGCGTAGAGAGGCGCCACCCATGCCCATCCGCTCCCTCGTGCTCTCCATCTTCGTGTTGTGTGCGTGCCAGCCGCAGCCGAGCGGGCCGCCCGTGTACGTCGGTGCCGTCGACGACTCGGATGCGCTCATCGCCATCGCTCCGGACGGCAGCGACGTCGTCGCGTACGTCTGCGCCGAGCAGACCTGGGCCGAGCACAGCGGCTGGTTCTTCACCGAGGTCGTCGACGGCGCGGTGAAGCCCGCCACGAGCGGCACCGGTCACGTGCTCGACAACGTCACCCTCGAGACCGACCGGGCGCGCGGCCGCATCCGCTTCGCCGACGGCACCGAGCACGGCTTCACCGCGTATCTCGCCGACGGCCGCACCAGCGCCGGCCTCTACGAGTCGCACGCGAGCGAAGGTCAGGCAGGCCTCATCATCACGAACGACGGCCGCGCTGCCGGCGCAGTGAAGCTGCCGACGGGAACCGAGGAACCCGCGGTGACCGGTGCGATCACCGTGAACCAGCCGGTGGGCTCCGGCACGACGGGCGCCGGCGGCATCTCGGTCACGATGCCGACGCTCGGCGACCGCACCCTCACGCTCATCACCGTCTCGAAGACGCTCGTCAGCCGCACCGGCCCGACGCTCTACATCCTCGTGCACGGCATGAATCACCCCGTCGGCAGCGACCCCGCGCTGGTCGACACGCCGCAGCAGTCGCGCACCGAGTGGCACCTCGACTTCATCCAGGGCCTGCTCGGCGGTGCCGACCCGGCGCAGAGCGGCGGCGCCCACGCGCAGATGTTCAACTTCGCGGGCGACCTGGTGACGCAGCAGAACTTCATGAGCCCGGGGCTGCTGCCGCCGTTCGACTCGTTCGCGCCCGAAGCGGCGATCGCCGACCTGGACACGGTCGCGAAGCACTTCATCACGATGGACCCGCGCACCGGCGACGCCACGCGCAACGACCGCGTCGCGCCGAACCTGCGCCGCCCGTTTCCGATGGCGAGCGTGTTCGTGACGTACCGCGACGCCTCGGCCGGCCTCGTCGAGTCGGGTAAGCGCATCGCCAACGAGACCTACGTCGCCATCCGCTGGTACGAGGAGCACTTCAACCGCACTCCGAAGATCGTCTACGTCACGCAGAGCTTCGGCGGCGTCACCGCGCGCTTCGTGCTCTCGAACCCGACGCAGGCGCTCGTCGACTTCCCCGGCGCCCCGGCGATGAACGCCGACCGCATCGTCATCACCGCCGAGGACCGCCGCCGCATGGACTACGTGCGCGACCGCATCATGTACCTGGTGACGATGGGCACTCCGCACGAGGGCAGCTTCATGGGCGACCTGTTCGTGCCGCTGCAGCAGACGCTGCAGGCGCTGACGCAGTCGCTCGAGGGCGGCACGGCGAACGTGCAGGCCAACCTGCAGGCGCTCGCGGCGTTCATCGGGCGCATCGACGACCTCACCGCGCTCGCCTTGCAGCGCCCGCAGACGAGCGCCCAGACCGCGGCCGAGACGCTGCAGATCGTGCGCAACGCCCTCGCCGAGGTGAGCCGCAACCTCAACGGCCGCGCGCTGCGCGACCTGCGCCGCGACTACTGGCAGCGCGTGAACACGATTCCGCTGAACCCCGCCCGCGCTCGCCGCACCTCGGCCTCGCCCATCCCCGGAGCGGGCGGCCAGCTCATCCCCATCTACGCCGCCGGCGCCCGCACGCCCGGAGGCCTCGCGTTCACCGCGCCCGAGCTCTCCGCGTTCACGCGCCTCAACGGCCAGAACAAGAAGGAGCAGGAGTGGATGATCAACACCATGATCACCGACATCGTCATCCACACCCTGCGCGTGAACCAGAACGGCTTCGGCCGCTCGGACCAGGGCATCTACGCCGGCTTCGACGCGCTGCTCGATCGCCGCGAGCGCATCGTCGACGGCTCGGCCTTCGCGCGCCAGCTCGCGCAGAACATCTCCAGCCAGGTGAACCCCTTCGTCGCCGACGCGCTCGGCAACGGCGACGCCGTGGAGGCCATCTTGAGGCCGCTCATGGGTGACGCACGGCTCGTGTCGCTGCCGGTCTACCTCGACCGCAAGGGCAGCTTCGATCTCGGTGGCTCGGTGACGGTGCCGGTGCCCGAGCTCCGCTGCGTCAACGACGACGGCAGCATCGAGGCCATCACCCTCGACTTCGGCCGGCTCGTGCGCGCGATGATCTCGACGTACGGCTCGCTCTCGGCCGCCCGCAACGCGCTGCGCACGCTCGACCTCAACGGCGTGCTGCAGCAGCTGTCCATCGCGTCCGACAACGCGAGCGACGTCGCCACCTGGTTCCTCGAGAAGTACGGCGCCGCCGCCGTTCCTGCGGGGCGCTGCCGGCTGCCGAGCGACGTGTCCATCTCGAGCCTCTTCGCCGCGTTGAACCTGCCGAACTGGACCGTCGCCGAAGGCACCGATGAGCTGCCCGCGCCGCGGTGGGTCTTCTCGAACACGCCCGCCTCCGACGACGAGATCGACGACGACGGCGTCGTCGGCTTCGAGTCCGCGGTCGGCTTCAGCCTGGGCACCACCACGCCGCTCTTCTTCGAGCACACGCGCAACGACGCGCCGAACGCGCGACCCGGCTCGTGGTACCGCATCTTCACGTCGCCGCTCGAGCGCGAGTGCCACGGCATGCAGCACCAGTGGAACATCGGGAAGTGGGCACGCGACGAGTTCGCGAACGCCGGGCCCGTGCCGGCCTCGGGTGGCACGCTCAGCGTCTTCCCGTAATCGAGCCGACAGATCCAAACAGGCGCGTGTGACGTACAGTTGCACACGCCCGATGACGGTCCCCTCGCCCGTGCAGGCCCTGCCCGGACCACGCTTCGTGCTCCAGCAGATGCTGGGCGCGGGCGAGGACGGCGCAGCCTATGCCGCGAGAGACCCCTCGTCGGCGCGCGTCGTGATGCACCGGCTCACCGGCGCGTCACCCGAGCGGCTGCGGGCGCTGAAGGCCCGCGAGCTCAAGCGCCGCCTCGTCGAGGGGCCGCAGTGTCTCGAGGTGTTGAAGGCCGACTTCGACGCGAAGGAGCCCTACCTCGTCACCGAGCAGGTCGACGGCACGCTCGCCCACCTGTTGAGCACCGGCGCGCTCGAGCGGGACGTCGCGCTGAAGCTCTGCCTGTCGCTCGCCCGCGCGCTCGCCGCCGCGCACAAGGTCGGCGTCGTCCACGGCGCGCTCGTCCCCGACGCGGTCTACGTGCGCGAAGACTTCACCGTCGCGCTCGAGCCGATCGCGCCACGCACCGGACTGCACGCGCCAGACCCGCGCTGCCGCGCGCCGGAGCCCGACGCGGGCGAGGCCGCCGACCTGTTCGCGCTCGGCGTCATCATGAGCCTCGCGCTGACCGGCGCTCCGCCGCCTCCCCCCGACGAGACCGCGACGAGCGTCACCGGCACCGCGAAGGACGACGCGAAGCAGCTCTGCAAAGAGCTGATGGACGCCGAGCCGTCGTGGCGACCCGCCGCGGACGACGCGGTGCTCCGGCTCGAAGCGCTCGTCGACGCGCTCAAGGCCGCCAGCGCCGACGCGCCGACGCAGAACATTCGCGGCGAGCCGCAGCGGCTGGGCCGCTTCAAGCTCGAGGTGCTGCTCGGCAAGGGCGCGATGGGCCGCGTCTATCGCGCCGTCGACCTCGCCGACGGCAGCCGCGTCGCGCTCAAGCTGCTCGACGGCGCATCGCAGAAGTCGCTCACCGCGCTGCGCCGCTTCCGCAAAGAGGCGCGCCTGCTCTCCGAGGTGAACAGCCCGTACATCGCGAACCTCATCGAGACGAACCGCGACCAGGGCCTGTACTTCATCGCGGTCGAGCTGGTGGAGGGGCGCGACCTCTCCGCGCTGCTCAAGGAGAAGGGGCCGTTCCCCGAGGCCGAGGCCATCTCGATGGCCGCCGACGTCTGCCGCGCCCTCGTCGAGGTCCACGCCCGCGGAGTCGTCCACCGGGACATCAAGCCCGCCAACATCATCCTCGTCGACGCGCCGAACGACACGGCGCGCGTGAAGCTCATCGACTTCGGCATCGCGCGCCACGTCGACGAGCACGCGTCGCTCGAGCTCACCGAGGCCGGCGCCAGCATCGGCACGCCGGTCTACATGTCCCCCGAGCAGTGCAAGGGCGAGGGCATCGACGGCAAGTCCGACGTCTACTCGCTCGGCGTCACGCTGTTCGCGCTCGTGGCCGGCAAGCCACCGTTCAGCGGTGGAGAGAGCCCCGAGGCCATCTTCAGCAAGCACCTGTTCGAGACCGCGCCGCTGTTGAGCAACGTCGCGCCGAGCGCGTCGGCCGGGCTCAGCGCGCTGCTCGCGCGGTGTCTCGAGAAGGACCCGAAGGCGCGCCCCGATGCGCAGGCGCTGCTCGACGAGCTCGAGCACCTCTTGCAGCGCGACGCGGCCGACATCGCCGAGCACCCCGAGGTGCCGACGAAGACCAGCGCGCCGACGGTGAAGTACCGCTTCGAGTGGACCTTGAAGGCGAGCCCCCGCGCGCTGTGGGCGTACGTGTCGAACACCGACCGCCTCAACCGCGCCATCGGCCTGGGGCCCGTCGAGCAGTCGTTCAAGACGGTCGAGGGCGAGGTGCAGCAGCTGGGGAAGTCTCCGAGCTGGCCGTTCACGCTCGCGTGGCGCGAGCACCCGTACGAGTGGGTGCACGGCCAGCGCCTCGGCGTGCTGCGCGAGATGGAAGAGGGCCCCTTGCGCTGGCTCAAGAGCAGCGTCGACCTCGAGCCGCGCGACGGCGGCACGCACCTCACCCACAGCATCGAGCTCGAGCCGCGCGGCGTCGTCGGGCGCGCCGCGGCCGCGGTGGAGATCGGCGTGCGCCTGCGCCTCGCGCTCTCGAAGGTGTACCAGCGCATCGACGAGCTGGTGACGCAGGCGCGCGATCAACCCGAGCTCGTGGCCGACGCGTTCGAGCCGCCGCACGAGCTGCAGGCCGAGCAGGAGCAGCGCCTCAAGGAGATCGAGAAGCGCATGGTCGCCAACGGCGCAGACCTCGTCGCCACGGCGCGGCTCGGCGACTACCTGCGCCACGCGCCCGCGCAGGAGGTCTCGCGCATGCGCCCCCTCGTGCTCGCGCGCAAGCTGCACCTCGACCCCGCACAGCTCACCGTCACCTGCCTGTGGGGCGCGCGCGAGGGCTCGCTGCAGCTGAAGTGGGACCTCGTTTGCCCGTCGTGCCGCGTTCCCTCGGACATCAAGGACACGCTGCGCGCGGTGAAGGAGCACGGCCGCTGCGAGGTCTGCAACATCGACTACCAGCTCGACCTCGCGAGCTCCGTCGAGCTCGTGTTCGCGGCGCACCCGTCGATTCGCTCGTCCGACCGGCAGCTCTACTGCCTGAGCTCGCCGGGCCACGTGCCGCACGTCTACGCGCAGATCCGCATCAGGCGCGGCCAGCGCTTCGAGCTGCCGCTGCACCTCGACGAGGGCCGGTACCACATCGTCGGGCGCCACCTGCCGTTCAAGCTCGACTTCCGCGTGCGCGAGCGCGCCGGCGCCACGCGCTGGGAGATTCAGCTCTCGAAGGGCATGCGCACCGACGCCGGCCGGATGATGACCGCGGGCGATCAGCTGATCATCCTGGAGAACGACACCGACCGCGAGCAGCTCGTCCGCGTCGAGCGCGCGAAGGGCACCGACGAGGCGCTGACCGCCGCGAAGATCGCCGCGCAGCCGCTGTTCCGCCGCCTCTTCCCGATGGAGGTGCTCTCTCCCGGCGAGCTCGTCAACGTCTCGAACGTCGCGATGATGATGGTCGAGGTGACCACCGACGAGGACGAGCCGAAGACCGACTCGGGCTCGTTCTCGGGCCGCTACGCGCTGTTCCGCCGGCTGGAGGAGAAGACCGGCGCCGAGGGCGGCTCGGTGGTGAAGATCGCCGGCGAGGGCGTCGTGGCGGTGTTCGCCGACGTCGCCGGAGCGGTGCGGGCGGCGCTCGCGCTCGGTGATGATCCGCTGCCGCTGCGCGTCGCCGTGCACAAGGGGCCCGCCGCGGCGGTGACGCTCGACGAGCACATCGACTACTTCGGCCGCACCGTGCGCGAGACCGCCAAGCTGCTCGCGACGGGCGGAGCGCGCGAGCTCGTGCTCTCCGAGGTCGCGGCGTGCGATCCCGCCGTGCTCTCGCTCACCGCCGGCCGCGCCGCGAAGGCGAGAGTCGACACGGCGCTCGGCATGCCGGTGCAGCGCGTGCCGCTGGTTGGGTGACCGGCGTCACCTGAGCAGCACCGGCCGTCGGCGGCCTCGAGCCGTAGCCCCTCGGTGCACCACGCGCCGGCCTCGTCCGCCTGGCCGCTTCTTCCTGCGCACCTTCGAGCTGCAGTCCTCGGAGCTGGCGCAAGCCGCCCCTCATTTGCCGTTCGAGCCGAGGCGGCCTTGCTGCCGCGCTCTCGTCTCTCTGCACAGCCGCTCGTTTCTCCTCACCGCCTCACGCGGCACCTCGCTTGCTCCGCGCCTGACGGACGGACAAGCGACCCGTGAAGGAGGGGGAGTCCAAATGGTGAAGCATCGTCGAGTGCGGTTGGGGAGTGTGGTGTGGCCTGTGGCGGCGGCTCTGTGTCTCGCAGCGGGTTCACCCGCGCACGCAGAGTCGAGGGGAACGGACTTCTGGTTGACGTTCCTCTCCAACTTCGAGAGCGGTGTGCCACCCGCAGACGGCGGGGTCACGCCCCCCCTCGAGCTCACCCTGGTCATCTCAGCCGAGGCGGCCGCGACCGGCACCGTGCAGGTGCCGGGGCTCGGCTTCTCGCAGAGCTTCAGCGTCGCGGCGGGCGGCCTCACCACCGTCACCGTACCGAATGGAGCCATCGTTGGAACCGGTGAGGTCATCTCGACGGAGGCGCGCGGGGTTCACGTCACCTCGAGCACCGCGGTGACCGTCTACGGCCTCAACGACATCGAGGAGACGACCGACGGCTTCCTCGGTCTTCCGGTGAACGTGCTGGGCACGCAGTACCGCGCGCTCACCTACGTCGATCGGACGTACTCGCAGATCGGCATCGTCGCCACCGTCGACGGCACCTCGGTGACCGTGGTGCCGAGCGCCGCGCTCGCCGGCGGCAGCCCTGCCGGCACGCCCGTGGTGCGCACGCTCGCGGCCGGCGAGGTGCTCTTCATTCCCAGCGCGGCTGACAGCGATCTCACCGGCTCGCTGGTCACCGCGTCGCAGCCCGTCGCCGTGTTCGGCGCAGCACGGTGTGCGCTCGTCCCGACGAGCTCGTTCGCCTGCAACCACCTCGTCGAGCAGCTCACGCCGATCTCGGCGTGGGGCTCCGACTTCATCACCGTGCCCCTGGCCTCGCGAATGGGCGGCGACCGGGTTCGCGTGCTCGCCAGCCAGAACGGCACGACGGTCAGCATCAACGGCGCCGTGGTGGCGACGCTCGCCGCCGGCGCGTTCCACGAGCAGGTCGTCACGGCGACCTCCCGCATCACCTCGTCGCAGCCGGTGCTGGTCGCCTACTTCTCCCAGGGCCAGTCGCTCGACCTGGGCACGGGCGACCCGTCGATGATGCTGATTCCTCCCACGTCTCAGTTCCTCACCTCGTACACGTTCAACTCCTCGAGCAAGTTCTCGCCGAACTTCGTCAACGTCATCGCGCCGACCGCCGGGCTCGCCTCGCTGACGCTGGACGGCGCGGCGGTCACCCCGAGCAGCTTCACCGCCGTCACCGGCACGCCCTTCTCGGTCGCCCAGCTCCCGCTGAGCCAGGGGCCACACCGGCTGGCGGGCGCGTCGGCGTTCGGCGCGCTGGTGTACGGCTTCGCGCAGGCGAACGCGTACAGCTTCGCCGCCGGCGCGAACGTGCCGGTGCAGCAGCCCGGGACGGGCTCGCTGAGCCTCGCACCGCCGACTCAGTCGGCGATCATCGGCCAGCAGGCCTGCGTCGCCGCGACCCTGCTCGACGCCCAGGGGCAGCCACAGGCCGGCGCGGCGATCGCGTTCGCGGTGAGCGGCGCCAACACCGCCTCCGGGTCCGTGACGACCGGCAGCAACGGAGTGGCCAGCTTCTGCTACTCGGGCGCCAACGCGGGCCAGGACGGCGTCAGTGCGTCCTTCGGCACACTGCAAGCGACCGCGTCGGTGACCTGGTCGATGGGACAGGGCAACCCTCCGCCGGTGGTCTCGGCGGGCGCCGACGCGACGGGCGTCGAGGGAAGCCCGGTGCAGCTCGTCGGCATCGCGACGGACACCGACCCGCTGACCACGACCTGGACGGCGATGGCCGGCGCGGGGGTCGACCCGGGAGCGAGCTGCGTCTTCGGCAACGCGGCCGCGCTGAGCACGACGGTGACCTGCGACGACGACGGCACGTGGACGCTCACCCTCACCGGCTCCGACGGGGTCAACCCACCGGTCTCGAGCTCGCTGACGCTGACGGTGACCAACGCCGCCCCGGCGGTGACCATCACTACGCCGGCCAACCTGGCCGTGGTGCAGAGCGGCGCGACCGTGTCGCTGAGGGCCGTGTTGACCGATGCGGGCGGCAACGACACGCTCGGGTGCACCATCGACTGGGGCGACGGCACGGTCGACACCGGGACCGTGGCCAGCCGCATCTGCACCGGTCAGCACGCCTACGGCACGCTGGGCCCGCGCACGCTGGCCGTCCAGGCCACCGACGATGACGGCGACTCAGGCTCGGGCGCAGTCACCCTCGAGGTCCAGCAGGTCGCCGTGCGCAGCAAGATCGTCGGCGACGGCACCATCGAGCTCAGGCACTGGTTCCATTGGTGGAAGAAGAAGACCGTGTCCTTCGAGTTCTTCGCCATCACCCAGGGCCCCGCGGGCACGCTCGAGGTCCGATCGGGGAAGGACACCTTCCGCAGCTTCAAGGTGACGTCGCTGGCGGTCAGCCGGCCCTTCGCGACCTGGTCCGGTGCCGGTCGCTGGAACGGGAGGCCCGGCTACACCTTCACCGCGACCCTCGAGGACAACCGAGCGCCAGGGCGCTGGCGCAAGGCCGATACCTTCTCGATCACCGTGAAGGACCGTCACGGTGTGACGGTGCTCAAGGCCTCGGGGCCGCTGCGCAGCGGCTTCGTGTCGATCCACGAACGCCCGCTGTGACTCGAGCCGCAGGCGTTGGCTCGGTGCGTTGAGGCGAAAAGCGCACCGAGCCGCCGCGCGCGCATCGAACCGGGCCGCTGCTCCGATGTGAACTGCAGTTCCCACGCGGAGCGGACACGTCGCAGGCGCGTGACGTGGGCGGCCGGCCGCAAGCGCGCGGACGCGCTGTGATTCGAGAGTGGGCATCCGCGATGCACTTGATGCGCAGGGTAAGCCTTGGAGGCCGCCCTCGTGACGCGCAACTTCATCATCAGCTCCCTCTCCAGCATCCCCGACAGCGTCCCCGAGCTCGAGGCCGACCGCGCCTCTGCGGGCGAGGTCACGGCCATCGGCACCCAGCTCGTCGCTGATCACCGCCGCGGCCACGTCGTCGATCTCTCACGGCTGCTCGTCGCGCTGCACCGCACGCTGTTCCTCGGCGAGCTCACGCCGATCTCCCGCGGCATCGTGCTCGCGCGCACGCTCGAAGAGATGGAGGCGGGTGATTGGATCACCGTCGCCGCCGAGCTCGCTCACGGCCTCAACAACGCGCAGCTCGAGGGCATCGGCACGTCCGGCCTGCTCGCCCTGCGGCGCGCGCTCAAGGCCGGCTGCCCCGAGCGCTGCGAGCGCGGCCTCGAGCGCGTCGAGCACGTGCTCGCCGGCCGCGCGCCCGTCGAGGTCAGCGACGCGGGTGGCCTGTTCGTCATCGCCGAAGGGTGGGGTGTCGCCGCGTCCGAGGCCCGCGCCGTCGTCCGCAAGGCGCTGCCCGACCTGCGCGGCCGCCTCGACGGCAGCGTGGTCATCGCGGTGCAGCGTGCCGAGAGCGCCACCTCGCGCGGAGTCCTCATCGAGCACTACCGCCGCTGCGCCGAGGCCCTCTCCGAGCGCGGGCTCGAGGCGCTCGAGCGCGCCGCGCGCTTCGGCCGCGTGCTGCTCATGCCACAGGAGCAGCTGCTCCCGGCGAAGGCGTACACCCTCGGCGAGCGCACGCTCGCGTTCTTCGCGCGCGTCAACGAGGCGCTGCGGCCGGTCCGCGAGCGCATCTTCGAGCCGGCGTGAATCCCTGGAGCAGGTTCCGCGCTCCTCCCGTTCACGCTGAGAGGGTCGACCAGAATGGGCCGCATGGCCGACCGCCGCTCACGCTGAGCGCAGGCGCCGCAGGCGCTGCAGTCGAAGCGGGCCCATGGACGGCTTCGAGCGCGCTTCGACTGCGGCCCGCTTCGCGTGCCTCCGCTCAGCGTTATCGAGAGGACGCACTCGCCGCGTATCTTGATCGACCCTCTGAGCTGAGCGGAGCCCGAAGGGCGTAATCGAAGCGGGCCGGAGGACACCGTGGCCTGCCTGGCCCTACCTCATCCGCACCTACGGCGACGGAATGCAGTTGTTGCTGATCAGCTCCTGGTACGGCGGGCTCACCTGCGCCGCGTTGAGCGCCACCGCGCACGACGTGTGACCGCGGATGAAGATGCGCCCGACGGCTCCGCCGGAGCCGCCGTTCGACTGCCGTCCCTCACCCGTCTGCGGCGGCCCTGCACGCGTGCCGCCCCGGCCGCCGTTGCCGCCCTGGTCCGCGGTGTCTCCGGAGGTCGCGAAGGTCTGCCCGGTGATGGAGCCATTTCCACCGACCGAGCCGACCTGGTCGCCGTCTCCACCTTCTCCGCCGGCGCCGCCGTTCGAGGTGAGGGTTGCGCTCGAGGTGAGGTCGAGCTGGTTGCCCTCGAGCAGCAACACGCCACCGCTGCCACCGCCGGCCCCGGCGCGGCGCGGGGGGCCGGAGATCATCCCGCCGCGGCCGCCTGCGCCGCTCACCGAGATTCGTCCCGCCCCGACCTTCAGCTCACCCGCGACGGAGAGCTGCAGCGCGCCGCCACCGTTGCCGCCTTCAGCTCCGTTCAGTGCGTCACCGCCCGGGCAGCCGCCGAGCAACGGCACCGGAGACGTCGGTCCTGCATCGCCCGCGGCGCCACCGTTCGCGAAGGCGCCTGGAGCTCCCGGCGTGCCGTAGCCCGCGCCGCCTCCGCTGTGGTCCGTCGCCGTCGAGTCTCCGCCGGCCTGCGTCGCGCACGCGACGGAGCCGCGCGAGCCCGCTCCGCGATTCGTGGCCGTCTCGCTGTTCGCCAGCAGGTCGCCGTCGATCAGCGTCTGCCCCGTCGAGTAGACGGCGATGATGACGGGCCGCGAGCCGATGAGGCGCAGCGTGCCCGACGACGACATCGTGAACGACTGCGCCGCGAGCAGCATCGCCTGCACGCCGCCGTCCATCACCACGGTGTAGACGGCAGGCGCCGGGTTGTTGCACCAGTTGCCGGTCACGCCCGCGTCGGTCGAGTTGAAGCTCACCGAGCAGGTGATGTTGACGGCGCCCGCGGCCGAGTAGCTCGCCGGGTCGAAGTTGCTGGGCTGGTACGGGAACGGGCTCGCCGGCAGCTGCACGCAGTTGCCGCTCATGCACGTGCCCCAGCCGCCGTCGCACGCCGCGCCGTTGTTGGCCTGCACGAAGTTGCAGCCGCCGTCACCCAAGCACGTGCCCGGCTGGCGGCAGATGGGCGGCGTGCCGCACGTGTACGTGGTGCCGGTGCAGCTGCCCGCGTTGCACGTGTCTCCGTACGTGCACGCCATTCCGTCGTTGCACTGCGTGCCGGAGAGCGGCTGCACGAAGCAGCCGCCGGCGTCGCAGCCGGCGGTCGCGCACGGGCCGCCGCCCGGGCACGACTTCGGCGTCGCGACGCACTGCCCCGAGCCGTTGCACGACTCGTCGGTGCACGCGTTGCCGTCGGAGCACATGCTGCCGGGCGCCGCGTTCGAGTAGACGCACTGGCCGTCGCTCGGGTTGCAGGTGCCGCCCGTCTGGCAGGTGCCCGGCGTGTTGCACGGCTTCAGGGTGCCGGTGCAGGTCATGTTCGGCTGGCACGTCGCGCCGAGCACGCAGGGGCCGGCGTCGCAGGTCGCGGCGGTGCTCGAGCAGTCGGGGTCTTCGCAGTCGACGAGCGTGTCCGAGTCGCTCGGATCATCGACCCCGTCCGCGCAGTTCAGCTCGCGGTCGGCCGGCCCGCAGTTCCCGCTGTTGTCGCAGGCGCCGCCGTCGCACGGCGTGCCGACGGTCGCGAACGGCCACACGCAGCCTGCGTCGCCCATGCACATGCCCGTGCTCGCGCGGCACTCGCCGGGCGGGCCCCCGCAGCTCACGGCCGCGCCGGAGCACGTCGAGGCGGAGCAGGTGTCGCCCGTCGTGCACGGGTTGCGGTCGTCGCACGACTTCGCCGCGCAGTCCGAGTCGCTGCAGTCGGTGCTGTTGTCGCAGTCGTTGTCGATGCCGTCGGTGCAGGACTCCGCGATGCCCGGGTTCCGCATCGGGTTCATGTCGTCGCAGTCGGTGACCCAGCCGTCCGAGTCCCGGTCGATGGCCTCGAGGGTGAAGTCGACGGCGCGGACGTCGCTGCCCACCTCGACGCGCTTCTCCTCGTCGCGCGCGACGATGTTCCCGGTGCAGCTTCCTTCGCGGCCGACGGCCACTATCGACCAGGCCTTGCTCCAGTTGGCGCCGGGCGCGATGCCCACCGTGTAGACGCGGTCCGCGGTGACGGCGACCGTCTCGGTGCCGGTGCGCGAGGCGTCGTCGAGGTCGGTGGCGGTCACCTCGATGCACGCGGGCCGGAAGCCGGCAAACGAGACGCGCGCCTCGATGCCGCCCTGCTTGCCCTTCGAGCAGGCGCAGATCAGGACGAGCGCGGGGAGGAGACGGCGCATCGCGGCGCGATATTAGTCCAGTCGCGGTCCGGCGGCCGGCTGCCGGTTTTCGGCCGATTTGCGGAGCAGATTTACACCTTGGGCCCGGATGCCGGCCTCCCGGCGCGTGAGAATCCCGCCATGATCCGCTTTCCCGTCCAGCGCAGCCCCAACCGAGCGCACCGCCTCGACTCCGGGAGCCCCGCAGTCTCCCGGCCGTCCGTGCACGCATTGGCCGACGAGCTGTCGACGGGCCGCGGGCGGGCCTTGCGGTCGGCGCTCGCCCACCTGCGGCCGCCGCCGCCCGAGGCGGTGCCGCCGTCGGCGTCGGCCTACACGGTGCAGCCCGGAGACAGCTACCACCGCATCGCGCAGAACCTCGCGACCGAGCAGCTCGCCGCGCGCGGGCTGTCGCCGAGCGACCCGTCGTACTCCGTCGAGTGGCACCGGCTGGCGCATCAGCTCGTGCAGGAGCTGCAGGCCTCGAACGGGCACCGACCGCTTCGTCCCGGCGATCAGCTGCTGCTGCCCGGTGCGCAGCCGGTCGCTGCTCCGCCCGAGACGCCGCCGGCCGAGGTTCCCGCCCCTGTCGCGCCGACGCCGCCGGTGGGCGCCCCCAGCGCGGCCGCCGAGCAGGCACTGGCGTGGTCCGCGGACCAGATGCCCGGAGGCAGCGGCACCGGCGTCAACTCGAACAACGGCCTGAGCGTGGCGCGGGACCCGAAGGCGTGGAACAGCTGGTGCCTCGCCTTCGTGGCGACCGCGTATGGGCGCGCGGTGCCCGAGCTCGCGGCAGCCGACGCGAAGGGCTCGATGGCGAAGTTCGACGCGGCCGGGAAGCTGGTGCGCGATCGCACCAACATGCCGCCCGGCGCACCGGTCTTCTTCGAGGCAGGGTCGCGCAACGGCGGCTACGGCCACATCGCCATCTTCACCGGCCGCTACGACGCCAACGGAGAGCCGATCATCCGCACGTCCGGCTGGCGCGGGTACGACGGCATTCACGAGGTGCCGCTTTCGTGGCTCGAGGCGCAGACCGGCGCCTTCGTGGGCTGGGGGCAGATCTGAACCGCTGATCAGCGCTGGTTCGGCCATGATGCGCGGGTGGCCACGTTCGAGCACCAGCTCCTCGTCGTGAGCGCCGGTGCGGCGGGGCAGGATCGCGCCGCGGTGTTCCCCAGCGGAAGGGACTTCGTCGCCGTGGTCGCCGACGGTGCGGGCGGCACGTCAGGCGGAGCGGCCGCGGCCGAGCACGTCATCGAGGCTGTTCGGCGCGTCTGCGAGAGCGGCGACAAGCACGACTGGCGCCGGACGCTGCTCAAGGCCTCGGTCGAGCTCGAGAGCATCGGTCAGACGACGGCCGTCATCGCGAGCAGCCGCGGAGGTGCGAGCGTCGGCGACTCGGGCGCCTGGTTGATCGGCGAGAACGACTACGTCGACCTCACCGAGGGTCAGCCGCGAAAGCCCCTGCTCGGCGGCGGGGTCGCGGAGCCGCGGACCTTCCGCTTCGAGCTGACTCACGATCGGACGCTGCTGCTCGCCAGTGACGGGCTGTTCAAGTACGTGAAGCCGGCGGACATCTGCGCGCTGGCGCGCACGCGCTCCGCGGTGGCGCTCGTGGAAGCCGCGCGCCTCTCGACCGGAGCGCTTCAGGACGACGTCGCCGTGGTGCTCGTGTATTGGCGACTCGGTCGGCCGTTCGACAGCGACGCTGGCGTGGAGCAGTGGCTCCGCGCCGTCTTACCCGACTACGCGTTCGACGGAGTGGTCGTGGACATCCGCGAGGCCGAGCGTATCGCGGGCATTGCCTGGCAGCTTCCCGCAGGCATCCACCCGTTCGAGCTGCGCCTGTCGCCAAACGAAGTCCAGCTGAGCTTTGGCGACGTCGCCTGGCCCGAGGGCTACCGCAAGCGGCCTGCCGCCGGCCATCCGCACGAGTGGTTGGTGCGGCGAGTCATCGCCTGCTGACGGTTCGCGCTCCCTGGTACAACCTGCGCCATGGCGATGCTCGCGTGCTTCACCGCGGCGCTCCTCGGAGCGAAGGTCTTCATTCAAGGCGACACCATCAACCTCCGCGCAAGCGCGGACGCGAAGGCGGCGGTCGTCGAGAAGGTGGAGATCGGCACCGAGTGCGAGCAGAAGTCGCAGAAGGGCGACTGGGTCGAGCTGCAGTGCGGCGAGGTGACGGGCTTCACGAAGGCCGCGCTCGTCGGGCCCGAGAAGCCGTCGCTCGAGGCGCTGATGGCGCAGTCGAACGACGCCAGCCTGCTGCCGAAAGATCGCTACAACGCGGCGAGCCGCGCGGCGCACCTGAAGCCGGACGACGAGGCGCTGCTCGATCGGCTGGTGGCGACGTTCTTCGACGCCACGCGAGACGAGGTCTACCGGGGCAAGTCTCGCGTCGACGCCGTGAAGTGGTACCCGGCGGCCGGCTCGCGCAGCGACGCGGACATCTTGGTCGAGAGCCTCGAGTGCACGACGTTCGGCTGGCACACCTTCGACCCGCCGACGGGCAACAAGGGCTTCGTGAGCGCGATGGAGCGAGACGGACAGCTGCAAGTCGTCTACGGCGTCGGCGCGCTGAACGAACGCCCGGGCGGCTTCAAGAAGGGGCTCGTCTACATCTACGCGAAGTCGCTCGGCCCGGGCCCCGAGCTGTTGATGCGCGCGCTCGAGCGCAAGGCGCGGAAGACCGGCTTCGTGTTCTGCCCGATCACGCCGGTGCCGCAACCTCCGCCCGAGGTGGCGGCGAAGCTGAAGGGCTTCGAGGACGCGCAGTGCTCGAAGACTGCGTCGGGCCGCACGTACATCAGCGGCGACTTCTACGGTCGCTTCGCCTTCGTGACGTCGACCGACCAGGACACGCAGTTCTTTCCCATCACGTCGGCGACGTTGGTGGGAAAGAACGCGGTCGACATCAACGGCGACACCCGCTGCAAGCGCTGACCGTCGAGCTCAGCTCACGGTGAGCCGCCCTGCACTCGCAGGTTCGTGACGCTGAACGCGCTCGTGGTGGCGGGGTTGCTGAGCGCCGCGTGCACCACCGCGCTGCGGTTGCTGAAGTCGGCGAGCACGACCTCGGTCGCGACGTCGATGCGCTCGTCGGCGCGGTAGGCGACGCGGTTCGGCCCGTAGAAGTACACGCCGACCGACGCCGACACGACGTCACCGCCGGACGCGACCGGGGTGCGGTTCAGTCGGATCGGCGGCTGCACCATGGGGAACCCGGCGAGGTCGACGTGGAACAGCTCCGCCACGCCAGAGGTGACCAGGTCGCCCACGTACGCGATGCCCGACGAGTCGGGAGCCCAGACGTAGCTGCTGACCTCCATGCCGGCCGTGACCCCGACCTGGCTCACCACCGCCGCGGTGCCGCCCAGCGGCGCCACCAGCAGCACGCCGTTCGTCGTCGAGCCCGCCGTCGTCCCCGCGACGAACGCGAGCTTCGTGCCGTCGGGAGAGAAGGTGAACCCCGCCGTCCCCGGCGAGTCGGTCGTGACGCTGCCGGAGACGAACGGGCTCTCGAAGACCGTCGTCGAGATGTTCACCTCGCTCGCCAGCGTCGAGGGGCTGACCTGCGTCGCCATCTGCGGCGCGGCCACGCCGACCACGAACAGCGTGTAGAAGATCGAGATGTCATCGACGTACGCGATGTGCGTCGAGGCGGGCGACCAGCGCGCGGTGGCGACGAACGTCGCGTTGTTCGGGCTCATCTTCACCGGCGGCCCAGGCACCGGGCCGCTGATGTCGACGACGTAGAGCTCGTCTTTCGCGTCGACGTCCTGATCAGCGATGTAGAAGACCATCGTCCCGTCGGGTGACACCTCGACGTCCCGCGTGGTGGTCGAGACGTTGCCGTTTGCCACCAGGGGGCCGTTCAGCTTGAAGCGGCCCGTGACTCCGGTCGGCGACACGTCGGCCATCACGAGCTCGCTCCGCGATGCCGTGTCCGGCTGCCCGAGGTAGACGAGCCGCGCCGGGTGCGCGGGCGCCCACCAGAAGAAGTCGATGTCGTTCGTCGTCACCGTGCCGGGGATGGGGGCGTTGACCAGGAACGGCGCGTACGTCGAGCCGGGGCCCACGTACGTGGCGTAGAGCTCGTTGCGGCCGTTCAGCTGGTAGTCGCCGCGGAACGCGACGAACCGGCTGTCGGGCGAGAACGCCCACCCATTGTTCGAGCCCGCGACCAGCATCAGCGTCGTCGTCGCCGTCGGGCTGAGCTTCACCTGCGCGCCGGGCATCGCCGGGTTCGTCACGTCGGAGAGGTAGAGCTCGAACGCCGAGTTGAGGTCCGCATCGGCGCGCCAGGCGAGCTTCGTCGAGTCCGGCGACCACACGAGCTCGGTGACGTCGGCGTCGCCGGCCACCGCGAGCGTGTAGCTGCTGACCTGCCTCGCGATGAAGCTCGTGCCCATCTGCGGCCCGCTCGAGAGGTCGACCACCCAGAGCTGCTCGGAGCCGTCGACCGCCGCGTCGGCCACGAACGCGAGCTTGCTGTTGTCGGGAGAGAGCCGGAAGTTCTCCAGCGAGGTGAGCGCGTCAGTGAACGTCGGCCACGTCATTCCGTTCGGCAGGATGCGGTGCCGTGTCGGAGGCGTCGCCGAGAGGTCGTAGATGACCGGCTCGATCTCGGCGTCGGTGAACTCGTCGCCGACTCCCACCGCGTACCGCTGTGGCCTCCGCACGTCGACGGCGTAGCGGCGGAACGCGGTCGCGCCCGCCGAGTCGGTGAGCGTCACGGTGAACAGGTACGCGCCAGCCGTGGTCGGCGTCCCGGTGATGCTGGTCGCCGGCGTGCCCGTCGCCCCCAGGGAGAGGCCGGGCGGCAAGGCGCCCTCGGTCACCGCCCAGCTGTAGCCCGCCGCGCTGCCTCCTGCGCCGGTCAACGTCTGGCTGAAGGCCGCGCCGACCGTCCCGTCGACCTTCACCGCGGGGAGGATCTCGAGGCTCGACACCGCGAGCGTGAAGCTCTGCGTGTCGCTGCTGCCCGCCGAGTCGACGACGCGCACCGTGAACGTGAAGCTGCCGCCCGCGGTCGGCGCGCCCGACAGCTGCGTCGCCGGCGTGCCGCTCGTCGCCAGCGTCAAGCCGGGCGGCAGCGAGCCCGCGGTGACGCTCCACGTGTAGCCGGTGCCGCTGCCGCCCGTCGCGGCGATGGGCGCGGCATACCCGCGGCGAATCGTCGCGGCCGACAGCATCGTCGTCGTGATGTCGACGCCCGGCAGCACCGTCACGGAGTACGACTGCGTGTCGAACTGGCCGTTGCTGTCGGTGACCCTGATCGCAAACGTGTACATGCCCGGCGCGGTCGGCGTGCCCGTGAGCGTCGTCGACGGAGTGCCCGTCGTCGCGAGCGTGAGCCCCGGCGGCAGCGCGCCCGACTCGAGCGCCCACGTGAAGCCCGCCTGCGTACCGCCCGTCGCGGTGAGCGTCGCGGTGTACGCGCCTCCTGCCACCGGCTGCGGGAGCGTCGTGGCGGTGAGCTCGATCTCCGGCAGCACGTCGACGGTGAAGGCCTTCACGGCCGTGGCCGCCGCCGAGTCGGTGACGGTCACGTCGAACGTGAAGCTGCCGACCGCCGTCGGAGTGCCCGACAGCGTCGTCGACGGCGTGCCGGTCGGCGCGAGCGCGAGGCCCGCCGGCGCCATCGGCGCCTGCCACGTGTAGCCGGCCCCGGTTCCGCCGATGCCGGTGATGGAGGCGGTGTACGGCGCGTTGCGGACCGCCGCCGGCAGCGTCGGCGTGGTGAGGATCGCGAGGTCGCCCCCGACCACGAGCGTGAGCATGCGCGTCGCGACCGCCGAGTACGCATCGGTGACCTGCAGCGTGAAGGTGAACGACCCGGAGGCCGTCGGCGTGCCCGCGAGCGTCGCCGAGGGCGTGCCCTGCGCGGAGAGCGAGAGGCCCGCCGGCAGCGCGCCGGCCGTCACCTGCCAGCCGTAGCCGGCCGCGGCGCCGCCGCCCGCGGTGACGAGCTGCGAGTACGGAACGCCGATGGCCGCGTTGGCGAGGGACATCGTCACGATCGACAGCGCGTCGTTCACCACCAGGTTGAACGGCTGGGTGACGCTGACGCCGCTCGAGTCGGTCAGCCGCAGCGTGAAGCCGTACATGCCGGGCGTCGTCGGCGTGCCGCTCAGCGTCGCGGTGGGTGTGCTCGTGCTCCCGAGCGTGAGCCCGCCCGGCAGCGCGCCCGCGGAGACGGACCACGCGTGCCCGGTGCCGGTGCCGCCGGTCGAGGAGATGGACATCGAGTAGGGAGCGCCCGCGACCGCGACGGGCGGCGTGGCTCCGACGATTTGCAGCGCGGGGCCCACGTTGAGCGTGTACGTCTGGTCATCGCTCGCGCCGCTCGAGTCGGTGACGCGCACCGTGAAGGTATACGTGCCCGGCGTCGTCGGGGTCCCGCTCAGCGTGATGGACGGCCCGGTCGCCGGAACGGGGGTGTTCCCGTGCAGCCGCGTGTCGTCGAGGTACGTCCACAACGTGGAGGAGGTCGAGGTGGCTCCCGACGCGTAGATGCGGAACTCGACGGCGGAGGTGAGGTTCGAGAAGTCCGCGGCCGGCAGGTCGAAGAAGTGGTTCACGTGGCTGGTGGTGAGCGGAATCGTGAACAGCGTCGTGGTGAAGTTGTCGCGGCTCGACCGCACGTGCAGCGTGTTCGGCGCCGTGCCGGCGGCGCTCGCTCGGGCGCGCGTCTCGAACCGCGTGAGGTTGAGCAGCCCGCCGGGCAGCGGCGCGATGACGATGCGGTAGTACTGGTTGGGGTCGAAGGTCGGGCCCGCCGTCCACGACGACGAGCCGTACTCGCCCGTGTTCCCCGAGGAGCCCAGCCCCACCTTGAAGATCTGCACCGGCGCCTGCACCTGCGGGTCCACCACGTCGGCCGAGACCGGGCTCGTCGCGCCGGTGACGCCGGTGAACGACCAGCTCGCGAGCTGGCGGGTGGCCGACGGCGCCGAGAGCCCACCCAGGCCCGGCGGCAGCGAGCCCGAGACCAGCGTCCACGACTGGCCGGCGCCGGTTCCGCCGGTGCTGTTGATGGTCTGGCTGTACGGCACGCCCGCGATGGCGTCCGGAACACTCGTGGTCGAGACCTGCAGCGGTGGGTTGACGGTGAGCGTCAGCGGCCGCTCGGCGAACGCGCCCGTGCTGTCGGTGACGCGCAGCGTGAACGAGTAGCTGCCCGCAGCGGTCGGGGTGCCCGACAGCGTGGTGCTCGGGGTTCCCGTCGGCGCGAGGGTGAGGCCGCCCGGCAGCGCGCCCGCCGTCACCGACCACGCGTAGCCGCTTCCGGAGCCGCCGATCCCGGTGACCGTCGCCGTGTACGGCGTGGAGACGAGCGCGGTCGTGAACGTCATCGTGGTGATGGCGAGCGCGGGGGCCACGACGAGCGAGAGCGGCTGCGAGCGCGCGCTGCCGGCGCTGTCCGTGACGGTGACGGTGAAGTTGAAGGTGCCCGCGGCGGTCGGAGTGCCCGACAGCGTCGTGCTCGGAGTCCCCGACGGCGCGAGCGTGAGCCCGGCCGGCAGCGCGCCCGCGGTGACGGTCCACGCGTAGCCGGCTCCGGTGCCGCCGGTAGCCGCGAGCGTCGCGCTGTACGGTGCCGCCTGCAGCGCCTGCGCGAGCGACGTCGTGGTGATGGCGAGCCCCGGGGTGACGTCGAGGGTCAACGCGCGCGACGCCGTGCCGCCGCCGCTGTCCGTGACGGTGATGGTGAAGTTGAACGTCCCGGTCGCGGTCGGCGTGCCCGACAGCGTGCTGCTCGGCGTGCCGCTGGCCGCGAGCGTGAGGCCCATGGGCAGCGCTCCCGCAGACACCGACCACGTGTAGCCGGCACCCGTGCCGCCCGCGGCGGTGAGCGTGGCCGAGTAGGCGGTGTTGCTGAACCCTGCCGGCAGCGACATCGTGGTGAGCGACAGCGAGTCATTCACCACGACGGTCATGGCCTGCGTGGCGGAGCCGCCGCTCGAGTCCGTCACCTGCAGCGTGAACGGGAAGCTGCCGGCCATGGTCGGTGTGCCGCTGAGGGTGACGGTCGCGGTGCTGGTGCCCGTGAGCGAAAGGCCCGGCGGCAGCGTGCCGGCGCTGACGCTCCACTGGTGGCCCATGCCGCTGCCGCCGATGGAGGCGATCGCCTGCGTGTACGCGACCTGAATGACGCCCACCGCGGGCGTGACCGCGGCGATGGAGATGCCCGTCGACACCGTGCCCGAGTAGTTCTGCTCATCGAAGCCGGCCGAGCTCGCGACCCGCAGCGTGAACGCGAACGGGCCTGCGGTGGTCGCGGTGCCGGTGAGCGTGGCGTTCGCGCCGGCGCCGGTGAGCACGATGCCGGCCGGCAGCGCTCCGACGGACACCGACCACGTCGTGGTTCCGGTGCCGGTCGACGCGATGGTCTGGTTGTAGGGGACGTTCTGGATGGGATTTGCGATGGCCGTCGTGGTGATGACGATGCCCGAGGCGATGGCCGTCGTGAACGCCCGCTCGTGAAACGCGCCCGAGGAATCGGTCACGCGAACGGTGAAGTTGAAGGTGCCGATCATGGTCGGCGTACCCGAGAGCGTCGTCGACGGCGTACCGGTGGCCGCGAACGAGAGGCCCGGCGGCAGCATGCCGCTCGAGAGCTGCCACGTGTAGCCGGTGCCGGTGCCGCCCGCCGCGGTGAGCGGAGCGTCGTACGCGGTGCCGATGGTTCCGTCGGGCAGCGTCGTGGTGGTGAGCTGCACCGGCCCGTTGACGACCAACGTGAGCTGGCGCGTGGCCGTGGCGCCGCTCGAGTCTGCGAGCCGCACGGTAAAGGTGAACGAGCCGCTCGCCGTCGGAGTGCCGGAGATGGAGGTCGTCGGCGTGCCCGTCGCGGCGAGGGTGAGGCCTGCGGGCAGGTCTCCGGCGGAGATGGACCACGCGTAGCCGGCGCCGCTTCCGCCACGACCCGTGAGCTGGGCGGTGTACGCGCTGCCGGAGACGGCCGCGGCGAGCGTCGCCGTCTCGATCTCCAGGGCCGGCACGTCTGCGCGGACCACGAGCGTGTACTGCTGCGTCGCGCTGCCGCCCGCGCCGTCCTGAACGCGGATGGTGAAGGTGAACGAGCCGCTGGTGTCCGGCGTGCCGGCGAGCTCGGCGGTCGCGCCGGAAGAGGTCAGCGCAATGCCGGAGGGCAGCGCGCCTTCGGAGACCGACCACGCGTGGCCGGCCATCGAGCCGCCGGTCGCGGTGAGCGTCTGCGAGTAGGCCGTGCCGCGCGTCGCTTCGGGAAGGCTCGCTGGGCCGAGCTTCAGCGGCTCGGTCATCATCGGCGTGCCGCTGCAGCCCGCGAGGGCGAGCAGCACTGAGAACAGAGAGGTAGCGGAAGAGAGTGAGTGAGCTCGTTTGACGCGCAAAGTAATTCCCCTTTGGGCGCCGGAGAGTACTCCGAGCGGGCGCGGTGAGAAGCCCCCCTGCTTCAGCGCTGCTTCGCCAGCGCCGTCTTCAGGGCGTACTTCACCGTACCTTCGGCCTCGAACACGAGGCGCTTCTCGAGCGCGGCCTTGACCGACGGCGAGCGCACCGAGCCGAGCGCGTCGGCGGCGTAGTAGCGCACGTCCTTGTCCGCATCATCGAGGCAGACGAGCAGCTGCGTGGCGGCCTGCTCGGTACCGAACATCGATAGCGCGAGCGCGGCCTCGGCGCGGACCTTCGCGGCGGGATCCGACAGCGCGGCGATGAGCGCCGGCACCGTCGACTCGTCGCGCAGGAACCGCAGCGCCCGCGCCGCTTCCTGCCGCGCACGCTGGGGCTGCTGCTTGTCGGTCACGCGCTTCGCGAGCTTCTCGGCCGCGCCGATCTTCTTGAGCCCCTCGATGCTCGCCTCGCGGGTCGCCTCGTCCTTCGTATCGAGCGACCTCACCAGCGCGTCCAACGACCCCTTGTCCGCCGTCATCGCGATCGCCACCAGAGCTCCCATGGTCAGTTGTCCTCGAAGCCGTCGGTCATGAAGTGCTTGTGCTTGTCCTTCGGGCCTTCCTTGTTGATGACCTCGAGCTCCGACTGAATCTCGTTCATGCTCTTCGTCTTCTCGACGCCGTCGAGCATGGTGAGCACGTCGGCCGACGAGGTGCTCCACGACAGCTCGGTGTTCGCGCCGACGATGTCGAGGTTCTTCGAGTCCTTGTTCTTCGGAATCGAGCGCAGGTCGTCGACGTACCGCTTCGTGTTGCAGCCGTCGAAGAAGAGCAGCTGGTAGTCGTTCGTCATCTTCGCCTTCTTCAGGTCGTTCTCGCCGAGCGTCACGTAGTTCTTCTCGGACGGAGCGCCGATGACGTAGTTGCCGGCCGGGTTCTTCTTGTCGTCGAAGTCGGGGCCCGAGCCGACGCGGCCGTGGCCGGTGTACATCACGACCTCGTCTTCGTTCATCGCGCGCGCGAACTTCTCCTTCGCGTTCGGAGTGTCGGGGGTGATCACCTTCACCACGCCGTGCACGTCCTTGCCGTTGGCCTTGAAGTCCTTCACGTAATACGTCGCGTCGCGGTCGACCTTCGCCGGGTCGATGCCGTGCTTCTTCAGCGTCTCGTCGCTCGCGGTCTTCACGTCGAGCTGCTGGTAGCCGCGCGACTCGAGGCCCTCGATGGTCTGCTTGATCTGCTGCTTGTGCTCGCCGTGCTCGTCGTAGCCGACCGCGATGGTCGTGTTCAGCACGCCGTCGGCGTACAGCTTGTCGTACTCGGGGCTCTTGAGCTTCGAGGCCGCGGCCGCGTCGAGCTTCTTCACCGTCTCGGCGTCCAGCCGGCCGGTGGGCTCGAGGCCGTTCTTCTTCTGAAAGGCCTGCAGCGCGGTCTTGGTCTCGCCGCCGAAGTCTCCGTCGGCGCCGTACCTGGGGAGCTTGTGGCCGGCGAGCTCCAGCGCTTCCTGCATCTTCTTCACCGAGTCGCCCTTGGCGCCGCTCCCGAGCTCGAGCTCTCCGTTGGCGACCTGGGTGAGCGTGGCGTCTCCCTTCATCGGGAAGCTCTTCGGCGACGGCTCGGCGACCGGCGCCGCGTTCTGCACCGCGCCGGTCGCGGCCGCCTTGGCGACCTTCTCGAACGCGTCGCGGACCAGCGGAGCGATCGGCTTTGCGACCTCGGACGTCGCCTGCGTGACGGCGTCCTGAAGCGGCTTCGGGATGATGGGAGTGAGGGCCTTGCGGGCGGCGTCGATGAAAGACATGCGGCCATTCTCGGAAAGCGAGAGGGCCGGTTCGTACGATCCCGAAGGGCAGGGCTTGTGACCTGTTGGTCCACGGTTCGGCGCCCCACGTGCGTGTCTCGCCCGAGTCGTGGTCTTCTCTCTATCGACCATGGGGATCCGAGCGCTTGCACTGGCATTGCTGGCCGCGTGTACCTCGTCGCCACAGGCCGCTGTGGACTCCCTGTCGCAGCCGCTGACTCCGACGGTGTTCGACTTGAACACCTCGACGCCGACCGCCGTACAGGTCATCGGGAACATCTATTCGACGGGCTCGATCGTCTTCGTTGCGGCAGCGAGCTCAGAAGTCCCGGAGCTCGGCGTCATCGACGCCGCAGGTACGAGGCTGATCTCAGCTCCATTGCGTGGTGCAACGGCGGCTTTCTTCCAGCGTGGGCCTGAAGGTGCAGCGTATTTCCTCGCCGATGATCACGACTGGGGCTTCGAGCTGTGGCGGAGTGATGGCACCCAGCAGGGCACGGAGCGCATCACGGACTGCGCCGAGGGCGGAGAGTCGACCTTCTCGCGAGAGGGCCCGCACCCGGCCTTCGCGGTCATCGAGGCTGGCGCTGTCTTCGCCTGCGAAGGCAGCGATGGTCGCGAACCGCACATCGTGGATCTCCGAACGGGCGAGGTGCGGCCACTCGGCGATCTCGCGCCGGGCAATTCGGATCCGCGCTGGTTCACCGCGATCGGCAATCGGATCTTCTTCGCAGCGACGGTACTCGACGATGCCGGTACCCCGCGCCGGGCTCCCTTTGTCACCGATGGCACGACTGCAGGTACGAGGGTCATCGGCGATTCGACGGTTGCAGTCGGCAAGTATGGCGCCGACACGGCGCCCGCTTTCGTCGGCGTCAAAGACCAGGTGTTCTTCGCCAATGCGTCCGTCGGGTCCGGAAGCAGGCTCTTCGTCACTGACGGAACGACTGCGGGCACGCGCATCGCCGCGTCAGGCCTCGCGCTCTACCCTGCCTTCACTGCGCTCGGTGATCAGCTCCTCTTCTTTGGAGACCAACGGCTCAAGGCCATCGCTCCCGATGGAGGAATATCCGATCTCGGCAGCGCGCCTTCGCTCGGCGCTCCTGCAGCGCCAAATCGCGTCGATGCACCAGAATGGGTATCCGCGGCGGGGCGGAAGTGGATCGCTCCCTACTACTCGCAGGTGCTCGGCACCACAGGACGCCCTGCCGAGACCGTCACATTGACGGCCTTCACGTTCGCCGTCGGTACCGCTGCCGACAAAGTGCTCTTCAGCGTATTCGACGGCGGCGGCGGTTCGACACTGTGCGCGTCCGATGGAACTGTCGAATGTGAGCCCCTCGCGGCGTTCGAGCACCCCTTCGCTTGGAACTTCGCGTCGCTTGGTGCCGGGGCCGTCGTACAGAGTTCGCAGCTAGAACTCTGGCAAACCGATGGCACCGCGGCTGGGACAAGACGACTACCACCGATTGTCGGGCCGCTCACGTCGAGCCGCGTCGCTGCGATGACTGTTACCGATGGTGGAATCCTCTTCGGAGCGTTCGATGGCGAGGCGTTCGGGCTGTATCTGGCTACTGGACGAAACCTCTCGCAGCTCGCGAGGGGCAGCCAGGATGGCGGCCCGGCCGTGACGGCAATTGCCGTCTTGAACGACGCCATCGTTGTCCTCATGGACAACACGCTGTGGCGCTTTCGGTCCGGCCAGTTCGAGCCACTTGCTCCCATCACGCAGTCCAATGCAGCGGTGGTGAACCAGAGGTGGTTCGGTGTCAGCTGCGGCCAAGGCACCCCTTCGGTTTGGGTCACCGATGGAACCGACGGCGGGACTTCCATCTTGTACCAGGCGTCCCCTTCGTCTGGTTGCCGGTTCGGCAACCTGGCCTCGGTGGGCAACGGCGCGTACTTCAACTTGACCGGCACGTCGACGCTCGCCTGGTCCGACGGCGTGTCCCTCGAACCCGCAGTTGATGACGGCCCGTGGTACCCCCTCGTTGGCGGCGTCGGACGCGTCTGGACGTCGGACGGCTCGAATATGCGACGCATCACGCGCCTCGATGCAGGTTCGTTCGAAGTGGCAACCATTGGAGGCGCGCGTCTGGTTGAGGGGCGGGGCCTCGAATGGCGTGGCGAGCTGTACTTCGCCGGTCAAGCGGACAGCGGCCAGGAGCTCTTTCGCACGAACGGCAATTCCGATTCCGTGCTCGTCGCCGATCTCTTCACCGGGCGCGGGGGCTCGAAACCGGGCGACTTCGTCGTTGCCGGTGATCGGCTCTTCTTCAGCGCCCTCACGAGAGACGCGGGGCGCGAGCTCTGGGTCCTCGATCACCGCGATGGGGGACCTCGGCTGGTTGCCGATGTTTCACCCGGCGTTGCGAGCGGCTTCGTTGGGCCCGCCCTGGGGCTCGACCCGGAGGGCGTCGTCGTCTTCGCCGGCCGGACTGTGGATTCCGGCGTGGAGCTTTGGGTCACCGATGGCTCCGCGTCAGGCACGCGACGACTCACCGAGGTCGGACCGGGTGAGGTGTCGTCGTGGCCCCAAGATTTCGTCCGATCTGGTCCGTGGCTGTACTTCACGGCGACGGGCGATGGTGCAGGTCGCGAGCTGCGGAGCGTGAAGGTCGCGGTGCTCACGGACACGACGGCTCCGGTGATCTCGGGCTGCGTCGATCAGCAATTCGATCAAGAGCAGACGGGGGCGATCCCCCGTCATGCTGCGCCGACCGTCACCGATGACGTCTCCAGTCTCGCGGACGTCGCGATCACCATGACGCCCACCAGCGTCTCGACCGTCGGCGACACCGTGATTTCCTTCCATGCTACGGACGAAGCCGGGAACTCCGCGATGTGCAGGTTCACCGTGACGGTGAGGGCCGCTCCGCCTCCGCAGGTCACGTGCCCCCCCGATGTGGCCACCGAAACCGACGGGGCGAGTGCAGCAGCGACATGGCCAGCTGCCACGTCGATGGATGGAGTCGTCGTCTCCGACGAGCCCGCGAGCGGTAGCACGTTTCCCGTCGGGCGAACGACGGTCACCCGGACCGCGGTCAACGCCCTGGGCACATCCAACCGCTGCTCCTTCGCGGTTGCCGTACGCCAGACTGAGCCGCTGCAACGCTGTGGCTGTTCGATCACGCCTTCGATGGTGGTTCTGGCGGCCATCGCGCTCCGGCGCCGTCGCATCAGCCGAAGCGCTTCTTGAAGAACCCCTTGCCCACCTTTTTGATGCCGTTGCCCACCGCGTCGACCGCCTTGGTGATGGCGCTCCGACGGCCTTGACCAGCTTTGGAACGCCCAGCTTGCGACCGAGATGCCGGGAGCGAGCTTGGCGCGCTGCTTTGAGGGAGCGCCCGAAAGCGTCGCACCCATTTCCGGCGGTTTGCTCAAGGCAATTTACAGCGGCCGGGAAATCGAGCTGCGCACGCGAGTGGACAACCTTCCAAGGAGGAACCTCGTCCATGAGCACGTCTGCGATTCGTTCCACGCCGCGCGTCGCGCCGGTCGTCCGCGAGGCGGTGACCGTCCAACGTTCGCGGCCGGTCGCCGGGCCGGCCGACACGTTCACGCCGACGCCGCTGTCCGACGGTCGCGGCCCGGCGGCGCCCGACCTGGCTCCGATGATCGAGGGCGTCTACCAGCAGGTGCTGGGGCGGGCCTCGGATCCGCGCGGCCTCGAGCACTGGCAGCGGGTCGCCGGGGCCTGGCGCGCGGCGGGCATGAGCGACGAGCAGATCCGCGCGCGCCTCGTGCAGGAGTTCATGGCGAGCGACGAGTACCGCGCCCGCGCGGGAGCTTCGGACCTCGGCGCGATGATCGAAGGCGTGTACCAGGAGGTCCTCGGCCGAGCCTCCGACCCGGGTGGCCTTCAGAACTGGATCAACGCGGCGAACGCGTGGCGCGCGGCGGGCATGACCGACACCGAGATCCGCGAGCGGCTCGTGCGCGAGTTCCACGCGAGCGACGAGGGCAGGGCGCGCCACGGCGGCGCTCCCCCGGTGGATCAGCCGCCGCCGGTGCAACCTCCGGCGCCCGCGCAGCCGCCGGCGCCTGTGCAGCCGCCGAGCTCGGTCGACACCGGCAACTTCATCGGCGGCAACTACACCGACCTCGGCCGCATCGACGGTCAGGAGCCGATGCCGAACCCGCTCACGCCCGACGGTGCCCAGGCGATGCGCGACGCTGCCGCCAGAGATCTCGATCGCCTCGCCGCGCAGGGCGTCGACCACGTGCGCGTCTGGGCGCAGCACCCGAACGGCCTCTCCGAGCCTGCGGCGATCGCCGCGCGCGTCCGCATCCTCGCCGAGGAGGCGCAGAAGCGCGGCATCACGCTGACCGTCGACCTGTTCGACAACTACGCAGTGGGTGGACGCAACGTCGACAACTACCGCGCGCTGCCGATGGACGAGCTGATCCGCCAGGTCGTCGGCGGCAACGCGGACTTCGACAACATCCAGTGGTCGCTCGGCAACGAGATCGGCGACCCCGACCGCCCGCTCGAGTTCGCGGAATGGTACGAACAGACCGCGCAGAAGATCCGCGACACGGGTGGCCCCGGCACCGTCATCAGCGCGCAGTTCGTGCCGGGCGCGGTGAACCACCCGTGGGTGAACTCGACGTACGCCGAGGCCGCCCGCCGCGTCATCGCGGCCTCCGACGTCGTGTCGATTCACGCGTACCCGGAAGGCCCGGTGGGCTCGAACCCCGAGGACATCGAGCTGCGCTCGCTTCAGTGGTGGGCGCAGGCCACGCACGAAGCCGGCAAGAAGTTCACCATCGGAGAGTTCGGCCTGCGCGAAGACCTCCGCACGCCGGAGAACATCAACGGCTGGCTGCGCTACTACGAGGACGTGCTCGGCGCCGACCACGTCTCGTTGTGGCAGTTCATGAAAGACGACGTCGGCCACGTCGACCCGGTGAGCTGGGATCTCATCACCGGCGACAACACGTACCTCGACGTGCTCAGGGACGGCGGCTGGCTCGGGCGCGAGCCGCACTGAGCGGGTCAACCCCGACGGAACTACTTCGGGTCGATGCGCAGGACGCGGTTGCCGAGCATGTCGACGAAGTACAGCTTGCCGTCCGGGCCGAACGCCATGCCCGAGAGCGCGCCGGCGGGCAGGCCGGTCTCGATCCAGTTCACGCGCACGCCCGACTTGTCGAACGCGTGGATGATGCTGGTCTGGTTGTCGCTGACGAAGACGAACTCTTCGAACAGCTCGAGGCCCGACGGGCGCACCAGCGTCACGTCGGTGGTGAACGTGGTCACCGTCGCGTCGATCATGCGGTCGTAGGAGATGAGCGGCTCCTGGCCGAACAGCGGGCCTCCGATGGTGCCGCTCATGGTGTCCATCGTCGCGATTCGCGCGTTGCCGGTGTCGGCGACCCAGAGCAGCTTCGTCGACTGCTCGTAGACGAGGTGGCTGGGGATGCCCGGCACGTCCTTCACCAGGTTGTCGGCGTACTGCCAGATGCGCCCATCGGAGTGGTCATCCGCGCCGATGCCGTGGTCCTGCCCGAAGTCGTAGCGGACGAGCGCGGGAATCGGCTCCTGCCGCTGCGCCGCGGTGCCGCTGTGCCGCTTGCCGCCGAACACCCAGTAGATGTTGTCCTTCTCGTGCGCGATGCCCATGCAGTTCGGCGAGCCGTGCAGCATGTCGAGGTGCGTGCCGAGGCCGTGCGGGTTCGACTGCGCGAACACGGTGAGGTCCGACGACCAGAGCGCCGGGCCCATGAAGTCGTTGTGCGCCTGCATGTTGTCGTAGGTGTTGCGCGACTCCTGGCAGGTGCCGAACGTGCCGGGCTTGCCGATGGTGGTGGCGTCGGCGCCGAACGCGATCGACGACGGCTGCTCGAGGAAGTGGAACGCGAACGGGTCCTTGTACCGAACGGGGCGGCGCGAGTCCTTGCTCGCGTCGTGGACGACGAGGACGCTGTCGTCGTTGAAGCTCACCGTCCACAGCTCGTCGGGGACGCGCGGGTTGAAGGCGAGGTCGCGTGGGCGGCTGAGCAGGCCGGTCGCTCCGTTCGCGATCTCGGTCAGCGTGACGGAGGAAGCGGTGTGGTCTCCGGTGCCGAGCTGCGGGGCGCGCACGAGGAGCGTGATGGGCTTGGTGTCGATGGTCAGGTCGGTCGCGTAGCCGGGGCCACACGCCGCGAGGAGAACGAACAGGGGAGCGAGGTGCTTCATCACAGCACAGGCACCTACCAGAGGCTTTCGAGGCTGCACAACCCGGGCGGTTCGGGTGTCCTCCGTTCGCCATGTTCCGCCTTCGCGTCGTCGCCCTCTTGCTGCCGCTCTCCCTCGCTGCCTGTCCGGGCGGCCCACCGTGTGATCAGTCGACGTGCGCCGGCTGCTGCGACCCCAACAACTTCTGCCAGCCCGGCAACGCGGCCGCCGCCTGCGGCGCCAACGGCTTCCTCTGCATCGAGTGCCCGCTCGGCTACAGCTGCGAGAACGGCACCTGCATCGAGCCGCCGAGCTGCCGCCCCATCACCTGCGAGTCGGTCGGCAAGAACTGCGGCCAGCTCCCCGACGGCTGCGGCGGAGTGCTCGAGTGCGGCACCTGCTCCGGCGGAGACACCTGCGGCGGCGCCGGCACCGCCAACGTCTGCGGCCCCGGCACCTGCAACCCGCGCTCGTGCGCGATGCTCGGAGCCCAGTGCGGCCCGGTCTCCGACGGCTGCGCGACGGTGCTGCAGTGCGGCTCGTGCCCCCAGGGAGAGAACTGCGGCGGCGGCGGCCCCAACAAGTGCGGCACCTGCGCGCCGCAGACCTGCACCCAGCTGCAGCGCAACTGCGGCCTCGTCGCCGACGGCTGCGGCGGCATGGTCAGCTGCGGCACCTGCACCGTCCCCGGAGAGTCGTGCGGCGGCGGCGGCACCGCCAACGTCTGCGGCTCGGGCGGCTGCGTGCCGAAGACGTGCGCCGAGGTCGGCGCGCAGTGCGGCGAGGTGAACGACGGTTGCGGCAACACGATGTTCTGCGGCAACTGCTCCGGCTTCGCGACGTGCGGCGGCGCCGGCATGGCGAACGTCTGCGGCGCGGTGTGCAGTGCGGGCTGCCCGAACGGCTTCAACTGCAACGCGATGGGCGTGTGCGCGGGCGGCTCGCTGATGGGCCTCACGTTGAACGAGGTCGGGCACGCGGTCTCCGGCGTCATTCGGGTGAACGGCGCGGCGCCGGTGCTCTCGAATCCGGCGTACTGCCAGGACCCGGGCAACGTGAACGACGCCATCGCCGCGGTGCGCTTCACCGACGCGACGAGGGGCTACAGCGCTTCGGTGAACGTGACGTGCACCTCGGGCTTCGCGTTCTCGGCGCTGCTGCCTCCGGGCACGTACGAGGTGCGCGTCGAGCGGGCGACGTACAGCACGTCGGCGGGCATCAACCTGATGCCGGTGAGCTACCTCGCGAACCCGTCGCTGACCGTCTCGGGCCCGACGAGCGGCCTCGTGCTCGACGAGGTGGGGCACTCGGTCTCGGGAGTCATCCGCGTGAACGGCGCGGCGCCCGTGCTCTCGAATCCGACGTACTGCCAGGACCCGGGCAACGTGAACGACGCCATCGCCGCGGTGCGGTTCACCGACTCTTCGAAGGGCTACAGCGCGACGGTCAACGTCACGTGCACCTCGCAGTTCGGCTTCTCGACGCTGCTGCCGCCGGGCACGTACCAGGTGCGCGTCGAGCGCGCGACGTACAGCACGTCGGCGGGCATCAACCTGATGCCGGTGAGCTACCTCGCGAACCCCTCGCTCACGGTCTCGGCCCCGGTGAGCGGGCTCGTGCTCGACGAGGTGGGGCACACCGTCTCCGGAGTCATCCGCGTGAACGGCGCGGCGCCGGTGCTCTCGAATCCGACGTACTGCCAGGACCCCGGCAACGTGAACGACGCCATCGCCGCGGTGCGCTTCATCGACTCGTCGAAGGGCTACAGCGCGACGGTGAACGTCACGTGCACGTCGCAGTTCGGCTTCTCGACGCTGCTGCCTCCCGGCACGTACGAGGTGCGCATCGACCGCGCGACGTACAGCACGTCGGCGGGCATCAACCTGATGCCGGTGAGCTACCTCGCGAACCCCTCGCTCACGGTCTCGGCCCCGGTGAGCGGGCTCGTGCTCGACGAGGTGGGGCACACCGTCTCCGGAGTCATCCGCGTGAACGGCGCGGCGCCGGTGCTGTCGAACCCCACGTACTGCCAGGACCCCGGCAACGTGAACGACGCCATCGCAGCGGTGCGCTTCATCGACTCGTCGAAGGGCTACAGCGCGACGGTGAACGTGACGTGCACGTCGCAGTTCGGCTTCTCGACGCTGCTGCCGCCGGGCACGTACCAGGTGCGCGTCGAGCGCGCGACGTACAGCACGTCCGCGGGCATCAACCTGATGCCGGTGAGCTACCTCGCTAACCCGGCCCTCACCGTCTCGGGCGCCACGAGCGGCCTCGTGCTCGACGAGGTGGGGCACACCGTCTCCGGAGTCATCCGGGTGAACGGCGCGGCGCCGGTGCTCTCGAACCCCACGTACTGCCAGGACCCCGGCAACGTGAACGACGCCATCGCGGCGGTGCGCTTCACCGACGCGACGAGGGGCTACAGCGCGACGGTCAACGTGACGTGCACGTCGCAGTTCGGCTTCTCGACGCTGCTGCCGCCGGGCACGTACCAGGTGCGCGTCGAGCGCGCGACGTACAGCACCTCGGCGGGCATCAACCTGCTGCCGGTGAGCTACCTCGCGAACCCGGCGCTGAGCGTGTCCGGCCCGACCAACGGGCTCGTGCTCGACGAGGTCGGCCGCACGGTGTCCGGAGTCATCCGCGTGAACGGCGCGCCGCCGGTGCTCTCGAACCCGACGTACTGCCAGGACCCCGGCAACGTGAACGACGCCATCGCTGCCGTGCGCTTCACGGACTCTGCGAAGGGCTACAACGCGACCGCGAACGTCACGTGCACCTCGGGGTTCGGCTTCTCGGTGCTCCTGCCGCCCGGCACGTACCAGGTGCGCATCGAGCGGGCGACCTACAGCACGTCGGCGGGCATCAACCTGCTGCCCGTCTCGTACGAGGCGATCACGCGGCTCGAGGTGCCGTGAGGAGACCGTGGCGGCGGCGACGGATGGAGATGAAATCCGTTGAAGGGTACGGTGCGCCGCTGTGCCGAGCGACCCCGACCTCGTCTCGCGTCTCGTCCGCCGCGGAGGCTGGGACCTCGACGACGCGCAAGCCCGCCATCGCAAGAACCCCGATACGTTCTGGCTGCCGCCGGCCGACGAGCTCGCGAAGCTGAAACCCGGCGCGAGCGTGCGGCTCATCTTCCGCCTGCTCGACCTCGCCGATCAGGTGCGCGACCGCATCGAGCCGTACGCCGCGGACGGCAGCCCGAACCTCGTCATCAGCCACGAGCGGATGTGGCTGTGGGTCGAGCGGCTCGACGGCGACGAGCTCGTCGGCATCTTGATGAACCGGCCAGAGTCCACGCACTCGCGCCTGGTGCCCGGAGCGCGAGTGCGCTTTCGCCGCAGCGACGTCATCGACCTCGACCTCGAACCGACGACGGAGCTCGAAGACGAGCTGCGGACGATGGCTGAGATGGGCTACCCGCCGCTCGACGAGCGGCAGGTGTTGGAGCCGGAAGATCCGCAGCGGGCTCCGACGATCTCTCCGAAGCAGGCCGAGGCCTGCGCGAGCGTGAAGGCCAGGCCCGAGCGGCCGTGGGTGTTCGCTCGCATGCTGCTCTCGAAAGCGGTGCAGCCCGACGTGTTCCCCGTGCACGGAGTTCGTTTCCGGCCCATCCCGGAGCGCGGAGACTGCGGCTGGGCCATCTGGGGCAGCGAGCCCGACATGGGGCGCGCCGGGGAGAAGGAAGGCTTCGAGATCGTCGAGACCCGCGCGCTGTTCGACCGCCACCGTCCCGCATGGGACCTGCTCGCGCTTCCGCCGGGATGGGCGTTCGTCCTCGGCCCCGACGGTGCCCGCGACGTGTACGAGGCCCCGGACGCGCTCATTCCGGACGAGGACGGCGAATGAGCGCGTGCTCTCCCAGCTGAGGGTCAGCCCGCAGCTGGAGTCGCCGGCGTGGTCTCCGCCGCCGGCGTCTCGGCCGGCTTCGGCTCTTCCGGCTTGTTCACCACCGGCAGCTCTTCGCGCAGCGACTCGGCGGTGAAGGCGGCCTTGATGGCCCAGGGCATGACGCGCTCGATGCCGTGAATCTCCTGCTCGGCCTCGAAGCTGGGGCCGCCGAGCGCGTAGATGCCGGGCAAGAGCGCGTCCTTGTCGAGCTCGATTCGGAACGCCTTGCGCTTCGCGTCGACGCGCACCCGGCCGGCCTCTTCGTTTTCGATCTTCACGGTGAGCAGGTCGCCCGGCACTCCGGCGAAGTCGCGCAGCGTGACGCCGCCCTCGGGCAGCGGCTTGAGCGAGCCGCCGCGCTCTTCTTCCTTCTTCTTCTCCTCGGGCGTCTTCGGCGTCTCGCCTTCCTTCGGAGCCTCTTCCTTCGCCGACTTCAGGTACGCGAACAGGTGCTCCTTCACGAAGCCGGGGAGCATGCCCAGGTTCACGTTCTGACCCTTCGTGCTGTCGGCGAACGAGCCGGCGAGCAGCGAGAGGTCGCTCGTGGTGCTGATGTACTGGCGGCCGACGGCGCTGCCCTCGAGCTTCACCAGGTCGTCGAACAGGTTCGTGACCTGGTCGTTCTTCGCCCGCTGCTTCGCGACGGCCTTCGCGTCGGGCTGGCGCACGTCGTTGTTCGGCGCCATGCCGATGAGGCGCGCGAAGCTGTAGTCGCCGCGCCAGACGGTCGCCTTCTCGTCGCCGAACTTCTTCATCGCCTCGTCGAACGTCGCCGCCGACAGCACAGACGCCTCGTACATCATCAGCTCGTAGCGGCGGGTGAAGCCCAGCGGGTTCTCGGGCGACTTGCGCGTCGCGTCGCCGAGCGACAGCAGCCGCTCGCGCGCGGCGGTGAACAGCGAGGCGCGCTGCTCGCGCACCTGGCCGGCGAGGTCGCCGTGGCCGGCGCTCTTCAGGCCTCGCTCGAGGTACCAGAGCTCGAGGTCGATCTGCGCGTGCTTCGACATCGTGGCCGACATCTCGGTGCGGCCGCCGCGCACGGTGAAGAGGCGGGTCGGGTCGATCTGCTCGATTTTGGACAGCGACACCAGCAGCTCGGCGACCTCGCGCTCGGGCTTGAGCTGGTAGCGCATGTCGGCGCCGCGCACGTCCTTGTCGCTGCGCACCGTAATCTTCTCGCCCGCCTTCGGGTCCGCCGCGACGCGGTCGTACAGCGCGCGCGTGCTCTCGGTCAGCGACTTGAGCGTCTCGGTCGCCTTCTCTTTGCCCTGCGAGAAGACGCGGCGCGCGAACACGAAGTGCTCGAGCTGCGAGAACGGCACCAGCTCGTCGCCCTTCGCCATCCACGCGTGGCCGGCGGGGTCGTAGAGCAGGCCGTCGGTGCCGAGGTCGAACGGGTTGCCGTCGAGCAGCACCGGCTTGTCCGGCGACTTCTCGAGGGCGCGCACGTCCATGCGGCCGAGGTAGTTGTCGGCGGACTCGAGGCGGCTCGAGAGGAACTGCTTCGTGCGCGCCATGCCCTTCGCGACCTCGGTGCGCCACGCGGCGGGCTCGAAGGTGAGGTCGCGGTCCTGCTCCGAGAGAATCGCGGGCGGCAGGTCGTACTCGGCGAGGATGCGGTTCATCAGCACGCGCGACGTGCGGCCGTTCGAGTCGCCGAACGGGTGCAGCGCCACGAAGCCGCGCTGGAAGTTCGCCGCAGCGAGCACGGGGTCGGCGTCCGGCGCCTTCAGCTCGGACTTGAGCGTGTCGATGAGGCCCTGGAGCAGCTTCTCCATCGACTTCGGCGACGGGTACTCGAGCATCGCGGTGACCTTGCCCGAGACGTGGTCCGCGGAGAGCTCGCGCACCTTCACGCCGGCAGACCGCATCGCCTCGACCTCGGCGACCGTGTACTCGGCGGGCCGGGCGAACTGGCGGCCGGTGCGGACCTCTCCGCCTTTGTCCCAGCGGAAGCCGCGGCCGATCGCCGAGACCGTGCGGAGCAGCGACGCCTTGATGCCCTTGTCGGGCGCGTGAATGAGCTCGTTCGTCTTGAGCAGCATGCCCAGGTCGAGCTTCTCGAGCAGCTGCCCCTTCGGAACTCCGTCGAGGTACGTCTTCGCGCGCACGAAGCCGCGCCACGCGTCGTCTCCGTACGCCTTCGAGAAGTCGCCCTCGGAGCGGTGGCTGACGTCGATGAACGACGCCGCCATCACCATGCCCGAGCGGCCGCTCTCGAAGTCGCCGTTGAGCTTCTGCAGCTCGGACGGCGAGAGCTTCAGCCGCTCGACGGTGAGCTCGTCGTCGCTGAACACCTTCTTCTCGAAGAAGATGTTGCCGAGGCGCTCGTTGATGTTGTCCTGCACCTGCACGACGGCGGGCGTGAACGGCGCGGAGAACTTCTCCCAGCTCCCGTCGGCGATGGCCTCGTTGAGCCGGAACAGCGTCTCGTCGATCTGGCTCTGCGTCGGGCTGTCGATGCCCTTGTTGGTCAGCAGGTCGCGGGCCACCTGGCGGGCCTGCCAGTTGTCCTTCTTCACCACGTCGACCGTCTGCTTCTTCTCGGCGAGCAGCTCGCCGAGCGTCTGCGGCTTCGGCTTGGCTTCGGGCTTCTTCTCGGCCGCGGCGGCGTCCGGCGTGCCGGGACCGGTGGGAGCCGCCGGAGCGGCAGGAACGCGGGGACCGACTCGGAACGTCATCGCGAGCCTCCGATCTTCCCGTCTTTCTCCATCGCGCGCTTGAGCTCTTCCGTCGGCGGCCACAGCGGCGTGGTCGCCTCGCCGCCGGACCAGTCCATGTTGAACTTGTGGCCCTTCGGGCACGTGTACTCGTCGTTCTCGTCGCCCTCGTAGGTGCGGCGCGCCTCACTGACCTGCCCCTCTTCGAGGCAGATGAGACACGAGACCGACTGCGCGAGCTTGCCGCCTGCCATGGATGAGACCTTTCGACCGGATGTAGGTGCGTCGTTATCGCGCACGCAGGAACGACGTCAATGCAGCGTCTTCACGACCGTATCAGCCCTGTGGCACCACTTCGACGTGCAGCCCCAGGCGCTTGCCCAGCCGCTCGGAGACGACGTCGACGAGCGCCGCCAGCCGCACGTCGTTCGCGTGCCGGTGCTCGGAGTACCTCTGGAACAGCGCGTGCCCCTCGTCGCGCGCCTTCACCAGCAGCGCCTGCAGGCCCTGCTGTACCTCGGGCAGAGGCTGCTGCCCGATGAGGCCGTCGAGCTGCAGCTGGAAGGCGTGCCGGTCGTGCAGCTCGCCGAGCACGTCCTGCCGCTCCTTGAGCAGCCGAATCGCGTCGGCGGCCTCGGGCCACTCCTTGAGCGGCCCGAGCGCGTAGCGCAGGCGCTTCGCCCGGATGCGGACCTTGTGCAGCCGCTCGGGGTCCTCCAGCGAGCCCACGCGCAGCGCCGAGTCCGTCAGCTCGTGGTGCAGCCGTCGCAGCGCCGCGGCGTACGCCCACGAGAACGGCACCACCGCGGCGGCGCGGCCGAGCGGCACCTCGAGCGAGTAGCGGTCGAGCTTGTCGGAGAGCCGCTCGCCCACCCGCTGCGTGCGCGCCTCGACCCACCCCAAGTCCACGCCTCCGACTTTGAGCTTCTCGCGCGCGAAGTCCGCCGCCGGAGACGTGTCGCCCTTGAGCCACGCGACCATCACCTCGTAGTCGCGCGCGTTGCCGGTGCCCTCGTTCAGGTCGGACAGCTGCTTCTGCGCCTTGCCGCCGCCCTCGTCGAACGCCTTGAGCCACGAGCGCAGCTTTCGCAGCGCGACGCGGTAGTCGTGCAGCGCCTCTTCGTCGCCGGTGCCGTGCGCGTGCAGCCGGGGCAGCGTCTCGAGCCACTCGTCGAGGAGAGCGCCTGCGATCAGCCTCACTCCGGCCGGAGCGGGGCTGTCGAGAATCTCCTCCAACGTCCGCGACACTTCAGCCCTTCTTGCGCAGCTCGGTCAGCGCGGCCTTCGCCTTCTTGAGCAGCGGCGCCGCCGTCTTCACCTTCGCGGCCCACTTGTCGTGCGTCGGCTCGCAGAGCTTCGCGAACGCGAGCTTCTCTTCGGCGGTGAGCTCGTGCAGCGCGATCTTCTCGGTCTTGAAGTTCTCGAGCAGCAGCGGCCCCAGCTCGCGAACGCCCTTGCGGCCGCGCTGGGCCTCTCCGGCCTGGTCGGCGACGAGCGCATCCTGAACTTCTTTCGTCTGCTTGCCGAACCAGTCCTTGTTCGCGACGACGACGCCCGGCTGGTAGATGGCCTCGGTCAGCGAGTAGTGCTTGATGCCCTTGTGCCAGCTCGCCGCGAACGTGAAGAGCGGCGTGTTGTCGAAGCCGTCGACGACGCCCGTCTGCAGTGACGAGAGCACCTCGGTCACCTCGATGGGCACCGGAGACGCGCCGAGCGCGCGGTACATCTCGAGGTGCGCCTCGTTCGTCTGCGAGCGCATCTTCTTGCCCTTGAGCGCGTCGGGCGTCTTCACCGGCCCGAACGACGTGCCGAAGTGGCGGAAGCCGTTCTCGGCCCAGAAGAGGAGCTTGAGGCCCTTCGACTCGAGCGCCTTCACCATCTCGGCGGCGAGCACGTTGTCGATGACGTGGTCGGCCTCGGCGAAGCTTCTGAACAGGTACGGCAGCTCGAACAGGCCGAGCTCCGGCACCACGTTCGCCAGCGCGCCGGTCGAGCCGCCCCAGATCTGAATCGAGCCGCGCTTGCACTCCGCGGCCGTCGCGTTCTCGTCGCCGAGCGCGCCGCCGAGGAAGGGCTTGAGCCGCACCGCGCCCTTGCCGGCCGCGTCGACGCGCGTCTTGAGCGACTTCATCTGCTCGCTCCACGGCGTGCCGTCGGGGGCGACCGTCGCGACCTTGATGGTCACCGGCTCTTCACCGGCGTTGGCGAGGCGGGACAGCGTCAGCGCGCCGGTGGTGACCGCGCCGTACTTGAGGAGGTCTCGTCGGTGGATGGTCATTTAGAATTTCTCGTTCGCCTGGGCCTGGAGCTCGCGGGCCTTCTCCTTCTCGACCTTGATCTCCGGCGCGAGGTCGGTGCCCTCGGGGCCCTCGTCGGGCGCCGCGAGGACCTCGGCGAGGAGCTTGTCGAACAGCGCGCGGTCGCCCTTCTTGGTCGCCCAGGTGTCGGCGTAGAGCACGCGCGTGCCCTGGTAGTACGGGGCCTTCTCGAGGCTCTTCTCGAAGTGGGCCTTCGACTTGTCCATGTCGCCGCCGGCGAAGCCGGGCGCCACGGCGTAGAAGCTGCCGAAGTACCGGTCGACGGCGCCGTGGAAGAAGCCCTCCTTGCCGAACGTGGCCTCGGTGTCGAGCTCGAGCACGCGGGTCATGACGCCGCGGATGCGGTCCTTATTTCCGAGGGTGACGGCGAAGCCCTTCGCGCGGGCCCACTTGCCCAGCGACGCGGCGTACCAGTAGGCGGCCTCGACCTCGACCGGGGTGCCGGTGAGGAACTGCATGCCCTCCTCGACCTTGCCGCCGGCGAGCACGTGCTCCTTGAACTTGGGGTTGGCGGCCGCGAGCGCGCGCTCGCCGTAGCTGACGCCCTTCTCGAAGTTGGCGAGGTAGGCGTCCTTGTCTTTGCGCAGGTGGGCGTCGGCGAGGAAGTAGTAGGCGTGGCTGAGCTTCGCGAGCGTCTGGGCGTCGTCGGCCTTCAGCCCGACGGCCTTCTCCCAGGCGGCGATGGCGGCCTCGAGCGAGGCCTTGTCGTCGCGCTTCTTCCACGCCTCGTCGCCCTGCTGGCTGAGCGACTCGAAGGTGTCGGCGCCACCTTCCGCCTTCGCGTTCTCGGTGGGTTTCACTTCCCACGTGGACTGGCGTCCGGTGGAGCAGGCAACGAAGCACAGCGTGACGGCGACAAGTGCGACGCGGTTGATCATGTGTCCCCTCGAGGGTTGGAGCTCGTTTGTGCGGCGGCTCTAGCACAGGTCCCCGTCAGCGCATCACGCGGACGTAGGACTTCCAGGGGCCGGTTCCGCACCGCTCCTGCCACGCGACGATGACGTTGTGGCCGTTGATGCTGAGCCGCGGGGGTCAGCGGCGCCGGCGCCGCAGCAGCAGCGCGAGCGCGAGCGGGAAGACGGCCCAGCCGTCGGTCGCGCCGCAGCCGCAGCCCGAGGTGCTCGGCGTGCTCGGCTCCGGCAGCTTCACCGAGAAGGTCGCGGCCTCGGACCAGTCGCTCGACGCGCCGGCGCCCGCGTGCGCGCGCACGCGCCACGTGTACGTCGTGCCGTCGGTGAGCGGCTCGGGCGCGAGGCCCGTCGTGCCGGCGAGCGCGGTGAGCGTCGCGACGACGGTGTCGCCGGTCTTCAGCTCCAGGTCGTAGGTGACGGGCTGGCGCTCGGGGTCGACAGCGCCGGCCCAGGCGAAGATGGGGCTCACGGTGTCGACGACGCGACCGCCGGTCGGGTTGATGAGCGTCGGCGCTCCGGGCGCGCCGTCCATCGCCGAGGCGGTGAAGCACGCGCGGGTCCACGCGCTCTCGGTCTGACCGTCACGGGCGCGCACGCGCCAGCAGTAGCGCGTGTCCTCGGTGAGCGGCGCGGGGAGCGTCAGCTGGGTGTCGGCAGCGCCGCTGCCCGACGCCTGGGGCGCGTCGAAGCTCTCACCGGCGGCGAGCTGCCAGTCGTAGGTGACGGCGTCGCCATCGGGGTCGGCGACGGACAGGAAGACGAGCCGCGGCGAGAGCGTGTCGACCTCGGTGCCGTTCTGCGGAGAGACGATGATGGGAGCGGGCGGCGCGGCGTTGCCGGTGTTGACGCGGAACGTCGACACCGCGCTGTACGGGCCCGGCCCTGCCGCGCTGACCGCGCGCGCGTGCCACGTGTAGACGGCGTCTTCCACGAGCGGGCTCGTGACCGTCCAGCTCGTGGTCGACGTGCCGGGCGCGATGTTCGCCGTGTTCGCGACGCGGGTGCCACCCTGGAACACCTCGAACTCGTAGGTGAGCGCGTCACCCTCGGGGTCGACGGCGTTGCCGACCGACAGCGTCGGCGTGGTGGTGGCGACGCTCGCGCCGTTCGACGGCTGGTCGGGCTGCGGCGCGGTCGGCGGCGAGTTCGTGGCGTCGACCGTGAAGCTGCAGACGGGCATCGTCCACGCGCCGAATGCCGACGCATCGGAGGCGCGCGCCCGCCAGTAGTAGGTGGCGTCTTCCTGCAGCGGCACGGTGACCCGCCAGCTCGTGGTGCCGGCTCCGCCGGGTACGCCGGTGGCGTCTGCGACGAGGGTGGTCAGCGACGCGTCTTCGTAGACCTCGAACTGATACGTCAGCGGCGCCGACTGCGGGTCGGTGGCGTTGGTGACCGACAGCGTCGGGCGGTTGTTCGCGACGCGGCCCGCGCACATCGGCATCGGCAGCGTGGGCGCGGAAGGCCCGTCGAACACCGTGGGGTCGGTGTTCGCGGCGAGCTCGGCGGCGTTGGTGATGCCATCGAGGTCGGGGTCGCCCGCGCCGTTCTGCTGCGTGAGGCCGCCGAAGTAGGTCATCTCCCAGGCGTCGGGCAGGCCGTCGGCGTCGGTGTCGGTGACCGGGACGGTGACGCCGAACGAGTCGCAGGTGCGAGCGTTGTCGTCGTCGGTGACGCAGAGGATGAACGCCTGCGGTGCGCCGGTCTGGCCGGCCGTCGGAGTCCACGTGACGGTGCAGCCGCTCAGCACCGCGCCGGTGGGCGCCGTCATCACCGAGCACGTGTGCGTGTCGGTCGTGCCCGGGTCGGTGAAGGTGAGCGTGTAGCTGTACGGGCTGCCGACGGTGGCCGTCGTGCCCGGCGTCGAGGTGATGGTGGGCGCGACGTTGCGCACGGTGACGGTCGCGGTGTCGGAGCTGGTGCCTGAATCGTCGTCGGTGACGGTGAACGTCGCGGTGAACGTGCCCTGCTCGGCGTACGTGTGAACGGTCGAGCGCGCGGGGATGATGGTGCCGTCGCCGGGACTCCAGCTGAACGTGTGCGTGTCGCCGCTGCCCGGGTCGGTGAAGCCGCCGGCGAGCATGACGGCGGTGCCTTCGTCGACGACGAGGTCCGCTCCCGCGTCGGCGACCGGCGGGGCGTTGGCGATGGTGACGGGAATGAGCGCTTCACCGGTCGCTCCCCCGGGGGTGGTGACCGTGGCGACGACGTTGAACGCGCCGTCGTCGGGGTACGTGTAGTCGACGCTCGGGCCGGTGGCGGTCTGCCCGTTGCCGAAAGTCCACGTCACGGTGCCCGGGGCGGTGGAGAGCGCGTTGAAGGTGATGCGGGTGCCTTCGCTGGTGGTGGTGAGCGAGGCGTTCGCGGTGACGATCGGCGGAACCTCGTCGGCAGAGAGGACGACCGTCATCATCGCCGTGCGCAAGGCCGGGCCCGCGGCGTTGTCCGGGTGGGCTCCCAGTGGCGAAGCGACCCACCGGATGTTGCCGTCGGGAAGCTGATTCCGGATGAGGTAGCGCGAGAACAGCCGCGCCCAGTTGTGGGTGCCGTAGAGGACGATCTCGGGCTCCTGCGCGCGCGCCGCTTGGGCCCAGTTGAGCATCGCGTAGATGTCGCCCTGGCCGTCGGTGCGGCCGAAGTCGCCGCCGATGACGAAGCCGGTGTCCCAGCCCATGTAGCCGGCCCACTGCTGAAGGAACGTGTTGGCGATGAAGGCGACGCTGGAGTTCAGCTGGCTGCGCAGCTGGCCGCGGGTCGGGTTCACGTTCAGCGAATAGCCGGGGAACGCCACGCGTGAGTCGGTCGTCGCCGACAGATTGGCGCCGACCCAGGCGAGCCCGAACGTGTGCGTCGCCGACGAGGTGAAGTCGCAGGTGGAGACCCGCATGCTGCCCCCGGTGCCGCCGTTGCAGCTCCGCGAGCCTTGAAAGATGTAGCTGATGAGCCGGACCTTGACGATGTTCGGGACAATCACGCCGTGGGCGCGCATGAGCACGTCGGCAGCCCACAGCCCCGCCACCGCCTCGTTGGTCCCATGGAACTGCTCCGCCAGCAGTTCGATGTTCGCGTTGGGCGTGTAGTACCAGGACCCGGGGTACGAGCCGCCATCGTTCTGGGCCCAGACGAGGCCGTCGACCAGCTGTTGAATCACGAGCTCGAACGTGCGGCCCAGGACGCGGTTCTGGTCGCCGACCTGGGTCACGTAGCCCGCGAGTCGAGCCCAGGCGAGCCCGCGCAAGACCGCCGCCGTGCTGCCCACGTTTCCATCGCAAGAAAAGAGGCCCAAGCCGTCATCGGTGCCGGGAATCGGCGTCGCCGACAGCTCGGGGTAGAAGCCGGTGAGGTTCGACTCGTCGTTCGGCGCGCCCTGGGTGTTCGCCAGGTTGGTGCCGACCGTGACAGGGCACGACTGCGTGAGCAGGAAGTTGGACAACCGCGCGGCGTCTTCCGCGTAGGGGTCCGTCGCCCAACGCTGCGCGTTCTCCTGCGGGTCGGGCATCGGGCCGCTGTACGCCGCAGGGAACGCGGGGTAGTGCTGGTTGCGGCCGAAGGCCTCGAGCGCCGTGCCGACGGCGTAGGTCGTGGTGCCGAAGTTGCCCGTGAGCTGCGCGCCGGTGATCGGGTGCGCCTCATCTCCCAGGCGCAAAATCTGATTGTGAATGAACCAGAGCGCATCATCGATCGCGACGTTGCGCATGATCTGCAGCTGGCGTTCGGTCGCGTTGAGCGGGTCAGCGGGGACGTCGGCGAAGACGTGTACCGGGTACGTCGCGACCACGGTCTGGCCGTTCGAGGTGACCCGGATGCGCGCGTTGAACGTCACGCCGGTCGTCTGGGCCGGGTACGTGAAGCTCGCCGACAGGTCGTAGCGGTTGTTCGTCGACGACATCGCGTCGTACGTGCCGTCGCCCTGGAAGTCCCACTCGACCACGTACGAGCCGTTGCCGCCGCGGGCGATGGCTTTGAACGTCGTCGCGTGACCGTTGTACGCGGGGTGCGGCACCGTCGGGTCCGTCGCGCTCCACGGCACGGTGAGCACCTGGAGGTTCTGAGCAGCGGCCGGAAGGCACACGAGCAGGGTCAACACGAGCGGCGCAGGACGAAACATGGCGGCCGCATCTAGACCAGTCTGCGCCTCGGCGCGAGCCGGGCGCGACCCGGCGGCTCAGCTCTCGGGCGCGAGCACGACGGGCGGCGCGCGCTCGCCGCCGGTGACGGTGCGGTACATGCGCACGCCGAGCGCCTTCGCGAAGTCGACCGCGGCGGAGGCTCCGTGCGGGCGCGGCTCGACGCCGAGCCGCCGCAGCCACCCGTTGGCCTTGTGCACCGCCGCGCACGCCTCGGTGCGCTCGTTGTGGAAGACGACGTGCCACGAGACCGAGAGCTCCTCGCAGGTCCTCCACAGGTGCGGCGCGATGAACGGCTCGTGCAGCGCCTCGCCGGGGAAGAGCTCGAAGCGCTGCTCCGAGAGGAACAGCTCGTCGCGCCAGGGCACGACCTCGAGGCGGTTCGCCAGCACGCGCTCGCGCGCCACGTCGTCGAAGACGTCGGGGTTCGACGGGTCCCACACCGACGCGAGCTGGCGGCCGTGCACCTGCAGGTGAACGCCGTGGCCGTGCTCGAGCTGGAACGGCGCGACCGAGTTGCCGGACGCGATGATCAGCCGCGACGAGAAGCCGGTGATGGTGTCGTCGAGCTCGAGCAGGTCGCGCATCAGCGCGTCCGCGAGGTGACGGAACGCGGCGTCGCGCTCGGGAGCGGCGACGACGATGTAGCCGTTCGACTCCTGCAGCCGGTCGAAGGTCTCTTCGAGCGACAGGTCGTGCGGGTATTGCGCGTTCACCTCGAGCGGGTGTGCGTCGAGCGCGACCTCTCCGCGCCGGTGCAGCACGTCGGCGCGCGGTAACCGCAGCGCGAGCGCGCGCAGGGCAACGAGGGAGAACGCCGGGTGTTCTCGGAGCGGATGGCGCAGCTTGAACGGCACCTTCTCGTAACGCTCTTGGAACACCGCCTCAGGAACTTCGAGGAGAGTCATCCTGAGCTGCGATCTAACGGTCCGCGCGCGAGCGTGCCCGAGGGGATCCGCCCCGGTGACGCCGGCGGCCGGCGGAAAGCCTCTGCTCTTCCCTACGAGGGACGAAGGAGTTGAGCTAGAAGCGCTCGACGGAGGGTGATGACGAAGCTCCTGCGCCGCATCGACGAGGCGTGGTACCGCATCGAGCGCGTGCTCTGCGTGGCGCTGCTCGCCGTGATGGCGGTGGCGGTGTTCCTCGACGCGGTGCACCGGCAGGCGGCGAACGAGGGCCGCCTCGAGGTGCTGTGCCGGAAGCTGTTCGGCGAAGCGAACGCGGGCGTCATCTCCACCGTCCTCGCGTTCGTGCTCGCGTGGTGGGTCATCTACGGCGCGCTGCGCACCGCGAAGACGAAGGTGCAGGTGCCGGTCGGCCGCGCCGCCGTCATCGCCGTGCTCGGAGTCGCCGTCGGCTACGGCCTCATCCGCGGCATGGTGACGCTCTTCCCCAACGGGCTCATCTGGGCGCAGTCGCTCGGCCTGTCCGGCATGTTGTGGGTCGGCTTCATCGGCGCCTCGATGGCGACGAAGGAAGGCAACCACCTCACGCTCGAGATCATGGAGTTCGTGTGGAAGGGCAAGGCGAAGGCCCACGTCGGCCGCGCCGGCGCGCTGGTCGCCGCGCTCTTCTGCCTCGTCATCGGCTGGCTGTGCCTCGTCGAGGTGCGCATCGAGTACGGCGAGTGGGCCGAGGCCGACGGCGCCGTCGGCACGATGAGCGGCTTCCCGGTGCCGCGCTTCGCCATCTTCTCGATTCTGCCGTTCACGTTCGCGGTGATGACCGCCCGCTTCCTCGGCCGCGCCTTCGGAGAGACCGAGAAGGAGAAGGACCCCGGCATCACTCCGGTGAAGCTCGAGGAGCCGGAGGAGCCCAAGGCGTGATCTTCCTGCTCCTGCTCATCCTGCTGTTGATGCTGGCGATCCGCACGCCGCTGTTCGTCGTCATCGGCACGGCGGCGATGCTCGCGTTCGGGTTCTTCGTCGAGGGGTACCAGACGCTCGAGGCGCACCGCACGACGACGGCCGTGCAGCTCGCCGAGCTCACCTCGAAGTCGGTGCTGCTCGCGATCCCCTTCTTCGTCATCTCGGGCGCGATCATGACCGCGGGCGGCATCGCGGGCCGGCTCGTGCGCGTCGCGGACGTGCTCGTCGGCCACCTGCGCGGAGGCCTCGCCATCGCCTCGGTGCTCTCGTGCATGGTGTTCGCGGCCATCTCGGGCAGCAGCGTCGTCACGCTGATCGCCGTCGGCAGCATCATGTTCCCGGCGATGCTGAAGGCCGGGTACCGCGAGGGCTTCTCGGTCGGCCTCATCACCACCGCCGGCTCGCTCGGCTGCCTCTTGCCGCCGTCGATCCCCATGCTGGTGTACGCCATCAGCGTCACCGGCGGCGCCTCGGTCGAGGTCGGAGACCTCTTCCTCTCGGGCCTCGGCCCCGCGCTGCTGATCGCCGGCATGCTCGCGGTCTACTCGTTCCTGCGCGGGCAGCCCTCCGAGACGAAGACGCGGCCGCGCTCGACGTTCAAGGAAGTGCGCCACGCGGTGCGCGAGGGCGTCTGGGCCCTGCTGCTCCCCGTCATCGTGCTCGGCGGCATCGCGGGCGGCATCTTCAAGAACGTCACCGAGGCCGCGGCGGTCAGCATCGTCTACGCGGCCGTCGTCGAGCTGTTCATCCACCGCGAGCTGAAGTGGTCCGACCTTCCGGCGGCGATGTTGAAGAGCGTGACGATGATGGGCGCGCTGCTGCTCATCATCGCGATCAGCTTCACGCTCAACGCGTTCATGGTCGAGAAGGGCGCGGCCGAGGCGCTGCTCGACTGGATCAAGGAGAAGCAGCTGTCTCCGGTCAGCTTCATGCTGGCCATCAACGTGTTCCTGATCGTGACCGGCGCGCTGATGGACTCCATCTCCGCGATCGTGCTGTTCACGCCGCTGATCGCCCCGGCCGCTGTCGCGCTCGGCATCGACCCGCTGCACCTCGGCATCGTCTTCATCGTGAACATGGAGATCGGCTACGTCGCCCCGCCGATCGCCACGAACCTGTTCGTCTCGGCGCAGCTGTTCCAGCGGAAGTTCGGAATGGTGGTGCGCTCGGTGATGCCGACGCTCGGCATCCTCTGCGTCGGCCTCATCGTCGTCACGTACGTGCCGACGGTCGCGACCGGGCCGGTGTACTGGCTCAAAGGCAAGAGCTTCTACCAGCCGTTCGGCGGCTACGGGCTCACGCCGCTGCCGTCCCTCGACGGGGCTTCTGATGCGGGCACGGCGGAAGAGAGCGACGCGGGGACTCCGTCGCGGCCCATGACGCTCGAAGAGATGATGCGCATCGCGAAGCAGCGCGCCGAGGCGAGCGAAGCGGCCGAGCCGGCGGGCGCCGAGGACGGCGGCATCGACGCCGGGCCGTAGCGCGCGCTCAGTTGAAGTTGTCGACCGAGACCTCGCCGGTCTTCCGATCGACGATGGCCCACACGCCGTGGTCGCCCTGCCCATCGGTGCGCACCGAGAAGATCCAGTTGTCGGCGTTGCTCGAGCCGTTGGGGATGTCGTCGTCGACGGCGATGAGCTCCATCGAGCCTTCCTTCAACAGCTTCTTCACCTCGGCCTTGATCGCCGCCGGGTCGGTGAGGCCCTGGCCGTCGGGCCCGCCGAACTCGCGCACGAACATCGACAGGCCGTACTCGTCGGTGGCGACCGCCTCGAGGCCCTTCGCGAACGCCTGCTCGTACGAGATGGCGCTGGCGCCGAAAGCGTCGAGGTGCTCCTGCACGCGGCCCGCAGGGCTCGTGTTGCGCGTGGTGTATTCGCCCGAGCCCTGCACCTCGCGCTCGAGGCTCGCGAGGTAGTTGGTGACGTTGTCCTGCAGCGACTTCGGCATCGACTTCGCTTCGGTGCGCGAGAGGCGGCCGTCGCCGTTCTTGTCGGCCGCGTTCGCCCAGGCCTCCATCATCACCACGAACTCGCGCGAGACGTCGGAGGCCTTCACGCTGCCCCACGCCGTCTTGAACTGCGACGCGGCGAAGTTGTCGCGCAGGTCCGCCGAGAGCGTCTTCGCCTCGGTCGGCGTCAGGTACGCGTTGCGGTTCGTGTTCGCCGCCTTCACCTGCGAGTCCACGTACCGCTTGCTCGCCGCGACCAGCTCCTGGATGTTTGCGCTGTTGACTTTGGCCATATGGTGAATTGTCGCACACAGCCCGACATCGGTTGCTGATCGTCCAAAGGCTCGAAACCAATATGGAAAGGCTCATTCGCGACGGTCGCGCGGCCGACCGCCGCCGCGCTCGCCGTCGCCCCAGCCGCGCGGGCGGTTCTGCTCGCGGCGCAGCTCCTCATACTGCTTCTGCTGGGCCTCATCGAGCGAGCCCTTCACCGCCTTGTCGGTCTCGCGCCGCAGCTCGCGCGTCTGCTGCATCACCTCGCGGAAGTCCTTCGTGCCGGCCTTCACCTCGTCCATCAGCGCCTGGCGCCGCGCGCTCTCGGCGTCGAGCGCCTTCATCAGCGACTGCTCCTGCGTGTAGTTGAGCTTCGCGTCGGCGACGAACTTCTTCCACTGCGCCTTCTGCTCCTGCTCACGCGCCGCGGCGCGCTGGAGCTGCTGCTCCATGCGTGAGCGGCGGTCCTCCTGCTCGAGCTCGCGCATGCGCTCGCGCAGCCACTGCTTGCCGCTGTCGCTGTTGAGCGCCTCGCCGGCGATCATCCCGTGCACTTCGTCGCGCAGCTTCGCGACCTCGGCCTGCATCGCGGCCGGCACGCCGCCGGCATCCGAGGGCAGGGCGACGGCCACGCCGGCGCCGGCTGCTGCGCGCTGAAGCTGCTGCACCTTCGCCCACAGCTCGTGGTTGTCGTTCTCGAGCATCTCGATGCGGCGCTCGAGGATGTCGAGGTCGTCGGCCGACACGCCTCCGGTGGCTGCGGGCGGCGGCGGCGGCGGGTCTCGCGGCACGAGCGACAACGCCAGCGCGATGGTCGAGAGCGCGAAGCAGGCGATCAGCAGGGCACGGTTCATGGCCTGCTGACGTTACGCCGCTACCGGTACTTCACCATGAACGGAACGACGGACTCGCCGATCTGCTGACCCGTCTGCGCGTCGTACAGCTTGAAGTCGAACCGCACGCGCTGCTCGCGGCGGGTGACGCCCTGGAAGTAGACGAAGCCGTCGACGTGGCCACCGGGCTCGAGGACTCCCTCGGGCAGGGCCTCGGCGATCATGTCCTCCGTCGGCAGCGTCTGCGGCCAGCTGTACGCGGTCATTCCCCACGTCGAGTAGGGGAACGGAGCGCCCCAGAGCGGGTAGCCCGGGTAGTAGTACCCGTAGTGAGGCGCGACGTAGAAGCGGCGCCCGTGGAACCGCGGCGGCACGCGCGGGCGCGCCTGGTACGCGACCGTCGTGTAGAGGCCGCCCGATCGCTCGATGCTGCCGGTCGGCAGCTGCGAGTCGACCTGCAGCGGAGAGAGCGCCGCGTAGCGCATGCCGCTCTCTCCGACGACGGCGAAGTCGCGGTAGGCGAGGCGCAGCGGCACCGGGCCACCGTTCTCGATGCTCACGTGCAGCGGCGTCAGCACGTCGGGCAGGTTGAACGGCTCGCCCTTCCACGCATCTCCGTTGACGGAGACGCGGACGCCCTGCGTCTCGGTGAACGCGACCTTGTCTCCGAGCTTCTGGGCGGTCGCGTCGGGGACCAGCACCGGCTCGAGCGCGCATCCGGCTGCGAGCAACACCAACACGGCGAAATGCTTCATCACGACACCTGTAGGGAGGAGTAACCGGGTGTCCTCCCCGCTGCCACAGGGTACGGAAAAGACACATGAAACGCCGGAAGAACAGAGAACTGCAGTGCACTCGGCGGGGCCGCGGAACGACTCGCGATCTGCCGGGCACCGCCGCTGCAGTGGGGTCGCTCCACCATGAACCTCAACGGCCTCGGCAAGATGACCTCGAAGCAGAAGCAGCTCCTCTCGAAGATTGAGGACCCGAATCAGCGCGCGCTGCAGAAGCTGCAGATCGAAGAGCAGAACCGCCAGCTCGTCGCGACGACCATCTCGAACATCCTCAAGACGCGCGCGGAAGGTCAGCAGAACACCGCGAGCAACATCCGCTGAGAGGGCGCCGCCATGATCCGCGCGCGCGACATCGTGAAGCTGCTGCCGAAGGAGCAGCGTGCCCAGTTCCTCGCGCTGGACCCGGCGGAGCAGGCGCTGCTGATCAACGGCAGCGACGAAGAGAAGGAGCAGTACGCGACGCTCTCGCCCGAGGCTGCGCGGCGCTACGCGCAGCGGCCCGAGGCCGAGCGCAAGGAAGAGGCGAAGCAGGGCTGGCGCGCGCGGCGGCTCGAGCGGCAGGCGCCGGCGGCGGTGCAGGCGGGAGCGCCGGCGGTGGACCTCGGCGACGTGCCGGCGCGCATCGTGGAGTCGGCGCGCGACCTCTTCGAGCTGCCCGCCGAGCAGCTCGAGCGCGTGCAGGCGCTCGCGGTGAACTGGCTGCGCAGCGGCGCGAAGGAAGATGAAGCGCTCGACGCCGTGTCCGCCGTGCTGCTCGATGAAGAGGCGCCGCTGCCGGCGTGCGAGCCGCCTCCGTCGCGGATGCAGGTGATGTTCGGCGCGGGGAACGTGCTGCGCGTCTAGTCGGGCTCGAGCGACTCTTCGGTGGTCGTGGACTTCGGTGGGCCGAACATGACGCGCGCGTCATCGGACCAGCCGACGTAGACGAACAGCGCGAGGTTGACGGCGACGGGCAGCCACGCCGCCGCTCCGCTCGAGGCGAGGGCTCCGAGCGCGGCGACGACCCCGCGCACCGCAAAGAAGCCGAGGAGCGCGACGCGCGCCTGAGGCCGTCGCAGGGCCACCAGGGCGAGCGCACCGATGTTCCACACCAGAAGGATGACGAGCACCGCGATGGCGACGCCGCTGACGACGGGCGGAATCTCCGGCCCGAGGCGCTTCGTCTCCATGAGCTCGTTCCACGTGAAGAACGGCGAGATCAGGACGGCGGCGCCGACGATCATGAAGCCGCGCGAGACCGGCAGCTTCGGTGTGCTCGCTCCGGTGCGCTTCTGGCACTCGAGGCACAGCCCCGGGCCCCAGCTCGGCGCGAGCTTCACGCACCAGTCGCAGATGAACGTGCCGCAGCGCACGCACGGCGCGTCGGCGGGCCGGCTCGGATGCTGCGTGCAGGTCGCGCTCGGCGCCATCGCCGCCATCGTACGCAAGTGATCCGCGCTTCGCTTCTGTTAGAAGCCGACCCCCATGGGACGCATCTTCGAGAAGCGCAAGTCCACGATGTTCGCCCGGTGGAACCGCATGGCGAAGCTGTTCACGCGCGTCGCGAAAGACATCGCGATCGCGGTGAAGGCGGGCGGCACCGATCCCAACAGCAACCCCGCGCTGCGCCGCGCGCTGCAGAACGCGCGCGCCGGCAACATGCCGAAGGACAAGATCGACGCGGCGATCAAGCGCGCCTCGGGCCAGGAGCAGAAGGCCTACGAGGTCGTGATGTACGAGGGCTACGCGCCGCACGGCATCGCGGTGCTCGTCGAGACGGCCACCGACAACGTCGTGCGGACGGTCGCCAACATCCGCATGCACTTCAAGAACAACGGCGGGAACATGGGGAACTCCGGCTCGGTCGGCTTCCTCTTCAAGCACATGGGCGTGTTCCGCCTCTCGCCCGAAGGGCTCGACCACGACTCGCTCGAGCTCGAGCTCATCGACCACGGCCTTCAGGAGATGGGCGAGACCACCGGCGAGAAGGGCGAGAAGCAGTACCTGATCCGCTGCGACTTCTCCGACTTCGGCAAGCTGCAGTCCGCGATCGAAGCGAAGGGCATCACGCCGATCTCCGCCGAGAGCGAGTACGTCGCCGAGAACCTCGTCGAGCTGCCCGAAGAGAAGGCGAACGAGGTCCTCAAGCTCGTCGACGATCTCGAGCAGGACGAAGACGTCCAGCGCGTCTTCCACAACCTGCGTTAGCGGGGACTCCCCCTCTACTCCGCGCTTGCGCCGAGGTCGCTCGAGCGCCGCCAACCGGAAAAGCAGCCTGTCCCCTTTTTCCCGGCCCCTTTTTTCCGGCGCGAGGTTAAGCCTCCGGCTCATGAGCCACCGCATCCGCAAAGCAGCCGTCCTCGGTTCCGGAGTCATGGGCAGCGGCATCGCCGCGCACCTCGCCAACGCCGGCATTCCGGTCGTCATGCTCGACCTGAAGAAGGAGTTCGTCGACAACGCGATGGCGAACCTGCGCAAGCAGAAGCCGGCTCCGCTCTTCTCGCTCGCGGCGCTGCCGCTGATCAGCACCGGCACGTTCGAGCAGGACCTGAACAAGATCTCCGACGCCGACTGGGTCGTCGAGGTCGTCAAAGAGGACATGAAGGTGAAGCAGGGGCTCTTCGCGAAGGTCGAGCCGCTGCTGAAGAAGGACGCGATCGTCAGCTCGAACACCTCGGGCCTCTCCATCAAGGGGATGACCGAGGGTCGCTCCTCCGACTTCAAGAAGCGCTTCCTGGTGACGCACTTCTTCAACCCGGTCCGCTACATGAAGCTGCTCGAGCTCGTGCCGGGCGAAGAGACCGACCCGGCGGTGCTCAAGCGCCTCGCCGACTTCGGAGAGCGCGTGCTCGGCAAGGGCATCGTCTACGGCAAGGACACCACGAACTTCATCGCGAACCGCATCGGCACGTTCGGGATGATGCGCATCCTCTCCAAGATGCAGAGCGAGGGCTTCACCATCGAGGAGATCGACAAGATCTTCGGCCCGGCGCTCGGCCGCCCCAAGTCGGCCGTCTTCCGCACCGCGGACCTCGTCGGCCTCGACACGCTGATGCACGTCACCCAGAACTGCTACGACTCGCTCACCAGCGATCCCGAGCGCGAGACGTTCAAGCCGCCCGAGTTCCTCGTGAAGATGGTTCAGAAGGGGATGCTCGGCGACAAGACGAAGGGCGGCTTCTACAAGAAGGACACGAAGGGGGAGGGCGAGAAGGAGATCCTCGCCCTCGACCTCAACACGCTCGAGTACCGCAAGCAGAACAAGGTCCGCTACGAGTCGCTCGGCGCGATTCGCGAGATCGAGTCGCTGCCCGAGAAGATCGCCACGTTCGTCTCGCACGGCGACAAGGCGTCGAAGTTCGGCGAGCTGATCAGCCTCGAGACGCTCGCGTACGCGTCGCGGCTGCTCGGTGAGATCGCCGACGACTACGTGAACATCGACCGCGCGCTGCGCTGGGGCTTCGCGTGGGACATCGGCCCGTTCGAGACCTGGGACGCCATCGGCGTGAAGAAGGGCCTCGAGCGCATGAAGGCGCTCGGCATCAAGCCCGCCGCCTGGGTCGAGGAGATGGTCGCCAAGGGCCGCGACCGCTTCTACACGGTCGAAGGCGCGCACGACACGTACTGGGACGTCCGCTCGAAGACGCACGCGCGGGTGCCGGTGAACACGCGGAACGTGACGGTGGAGTACCTCAAGCGCGGCAACACGCAGGTCGCGCACAACGAGTCCGCCACGCTGTGGGACATGGGCCAGGGCGCGCTGTTGCTCGAGTTCCACTCGAAGATGAACAGCATCGACGATCAGATCACCGAGCTGATGGAGAAGGCGGTCGAGGTCGGCGAGCAGCAGTTCAAGGCGCTCGTCATCGGCAACGACGGCTCGAACTTCTCCGTCGGAGCGAACATCGGCGCGCTGATGATGGGCATCGGCTCCGGCGAGTGGGAGATGATCCGCAACATGGTGCGCCGGTTCCAGAACGCGAACCAGCGCCTGCGCTACTCGTCGATTCCGGTCGTCACCGCGCCGTTCGGCATGACGCTGGGCGGCGGCGCCGAGGTCACGATGGCCGGCAACGCGATTCAGGCGAGCGCCGAGACGTACATGGGCCTCGTCGAGGTCGGCGTCGGCCTCATCCCCGGCGGCGGCGGAAACCTGCAGCTGATGCGCAACGTGTTCGGCGCGGCCGCGGGCTCGAAAGACTTCGATGCGCTGCCGTTCTTGAAGAAGCTCTTCCTCACCATCGGCATGGCGAAGGTGGCGACCTCGGCGGAAGAGGCGAAGGAGGCCGGCTTCCTGCTCGCGCAGGACGGCATCTCGATGAACCGCGACGCGCTGCTCGCCGACGCGAAGGCGCGCGCGCTCGGCATGGCCGACGCCGGCTTCATGCCGCCGCGGCCCTCCGTGTTCCTCCTGCCGGGGCGGTCGGGCGCCGCGACCATCGACATGTTGCTCTACGACATGGAGCTCAACCACCAGATCAGCGAGCACGACCGGAAGATCGGCAAGAAGCTCGCGACCGTGCTCACCGGCGGCGACACCTCGCCGACCGCGCCGGTCACCGAGCAGCAGCTGCTCGACCTCGAGCTCGAGGCCTTCCTCTCGCTCTGCGGCGAGGAGAAGACCCAGGCGCGCATCATGCACATGCTCGAGAAGGGCAAGCCGCTGCGGAACTGAGGCGGGCCGTCGCGCCGCGACGTCAGTCGACGCGCTGGAAGACCTGGTACAGCATCGCGAGCCCGATCACCGCGAACACGGGCACCAGGACCGCGCAGATCCGCCGTCGAGCTCCCGAAGCTCGCCGAAAGCTCCGCAGCGCGCTCACGTCTCCACGAGCCGGGCGGATATCAGATTCCAGCCAACGGGAGAGCAGCGCGCGGGATGCCCGGAATATGCCCTGCTCGGTCCCTCCGGCGACCCGCCTCGCCTGCGTAGAATTGCCTTCATGCGCCAGCTCGTGCCGTGGGCCGTTCTCGCGCTCTGCGCGTGTCGTGGACTCGACTTGCCCGGACCTCCGCCGCCCGCGGCAGGCGGCTCGATCTCGGGGCGAGCCGTCATCGCGGTGCCGGGGCGCAGCACTCCGGCGCCCGCCATCGGCGCCGACATCATCCTGCTCGACACCGGGCAATCCACGCGCAGCAACGGCGAGGGCCGCTTCGTGCTCGACGGCATCAACCGCACGACGGGCAAGGTGCTCTTCCGCTTCGACTCGAACACCGACGGCGCGTTCGACCGGCAGAAGATGCTCTCGCTCGAGCAGCTGATGGCCGGGCCCACGCGGCACATCGCGCTCGGCGACGTGCTGCTCGCCGAGAACGCGCGCATCCTCGGCAGCGTCCGACGCGGGGACGTCGAGGCCGACACCGGCCACGCCGGCACGCTCGTCTTCGTCCCCGAGGGACCGTTCCTCACCCTCTCGTTCGACGACGGCAGCTTCGTGCTCCCCGACATGCCCGAGGGCGAGGTGAGCCTCAGCTTCTTCCGCACCGACTATCTGCCGGCGAGCCTGTCGGCGATCCGCCTCTCGTCCGGCCAGGAGCTGACGCTGAGCCGCGTCACGCTGCAGCGTCCGCAGAACGGCAGCACGATGCCCGTCACCGTGACGGGCCGGGTGGTACTGATGCCGGCGGGTGCTGCCGACCAGGCGCTCGTGCGCCTCGTCGATCGCGACAACCTCGAGCGCACCGCGCGGCCGATGACCGACGGGCGCTTCACCCTCACCGCCGTGCCCGGAGTCTTCCGGCTCACCGTCGAGCTCGCCGGCTACAAGAGCGCCGGCATCGACAACCTCTTGCTGCAGCCCGGCGAGCGCGACATCGGCGACCTCGTGCTGAACAGCGGCTCCGGCGGCACTGGCGGCGGCGCCGGAGGCTCCGGCGGAGGCAGCGGTGCAGGTGGCGGCGCCGGCGGTTCGGGAGGCGGCTCCGGCGGTGCGGGCGGCAGCTCGGGCGGAGCGGGCGGCAGCTCGGGCGGCACCGGCGGCGGGATGACGCCTCCTCCTCCGGACCCGGTCGCGGTGCTCCCCGTCAGCAGCATCGCGCGCGGCGGCGGCATGGCTCGCCTCGACGGCACGCGCAGCTACGACCCGTCGGATGCGGGCCCGCTCATCTTCCACTGGGTGGAAGAGTCGGACGCGGGCGTGATGCTCGACATCAACGACTCGGTGCTCGCGTCGATGCCGCGGTTCACGGCGCCGGCGGCTCCGGCGACGCTGCGGTTCGCGCTGACGGTCGGCAACCAGACCGGCCAGACCTCGGCGCCGGCGCGCACGCTCGTGGAGGTCCGCTCACCTCCGGTGGCCGTCATCTCGCCGAGCATGCTGACGCTGCGCACGAACGCGCAGGCGGTGCTGTCGGCGACGAGCAGCACGGACCCGAACGGCCTGCCGCTGAGCTTCCGCTGGTCGGTGATTGCGGGCCAGGCCATGCTCTCGGCGACGACCGGCGCTTCGGTGACGCTGACCGCGCCCGCGAACCCCGGCAGCGCGCGCATCCAGCTCGTGGCATCGAACGGCCTGCTCGACTCCGACCCGGTCGAGCTCGTGGTGCTGATCAACACGATGGGGTCGACGATCGCGTCGGTGATGGTGACTCCGCCGCAGCTGGTGCACTTCGGAGCGCCGGTGAGCATCAGCGCGACCGCGACGTCGACGAACTCCGGCGAGGGCTTCAGCTACACCTGGGTGCGCACCGCCGGCCCGAACGTCACGCTCAGCGGCGCGGCGAGCGACACGCTCGGCTTCACCGCTCCGCTCTCCACGGCGAGCTTCACGTTCACCGTCACCGCGACGGGAGACGCCGGCGCCTCCGGCAACGCGCAGGCCTTCGTGGTCGTCGAGGACAACGTCGCGCCGACCATCACCTCGTCCGACCCCGTCGACGCGGCCGGCGCGCCGGGCGGCTGGTACTCGCTGTGGGCCGTGTTCAGCGAGCCGCTCGATCCGCTCACCGTGAGCTCGAGCACCGTGAAGCTCCTGCAGGGCACGACCGAGCTGCCCGCGACCGTCTCGTACGAGGGCCCGGCGCGGCGCGTGCGGCTGCACCCCCACACGCCGCTCACTCCGGGCGCGCAGTACATCTTCCGCATCGGCCCGGTCGCCGACACGTCGGGCCGCCACAACACCTTCGCCGGCAAGGACCTCCCGTTCAACGCGCGCTCGCCGCGCTTCACGTACTGGTGGAAGAACGGCAACTCACTGTCGCCGCAGTTCCCCGGCGTCATGCAGACCCCGGCGGGCGAGGTGCTGCTCAGCTCGTGGTTCCGCGGGCAGCTCGGCGGCACCTCGCCGTACACCTTCCGGCTGGAGAGCGACGGCACGTTCACCAACAACGCGCTCGTCGGGCCGGCGTCGGTGTACCGCGAGAACACCGGGCGCCGCGCGCTCGTCGTGAACGGCACTCCGTTCAACTTCTACTCCGACCAGGGAGACTTCAGCTTCCGCCCCGGCGCCGGCTGGGTGGTCGCGAACGAAGGCAGCTCGGTCGCGCCGTGCACCGACGGGACGCGGCTCGCGGCCATCGGTGAGAACGGCGGCCCCGAGTTCCTCACGTGGTCGAACCCGGCGTCCGCTCCGGTGGTGCTCTACGGCGCGGGCACCGACGCGGGCGCGGTGTGGGACGGCGGCGAGCAGGGCTACAGCTGCGCGGTCTCGGGCGAGCAGCAGTTCATGGCGTACCCCGCGCGCCTGCCGGGCAAGCCGCTGCTCGCGTACTTCAACCCTGGCGACGGTGGCTGGTCGGAGGTCACCGCGACGCACCCGCTGCCCGGGCAGGTGCTGCTGTCGCGCTCGCACTTCGTCAACGGCCATCCCGTCGTCTGCTACACGCGCACGTCGTCGGGCCAGCAGCTGTGGTGCTCGCTGTGGACCGGCGCGGGCTGGTCGACGCTGAGCGACTTAGGCCCCGGAGACGTCGACGCGCTCGACGTCCACGGCCGCGGCAGCTACGCGTTCCTCACGTACATCGCGGGCGCGCAGTCGCGGGTGAAGATTCTCACCGCGGGTGCGGACGCGGGCAGCTTCGCCGCCGCGCAGCTCAACGGCATCAACGGCAGCGTGCCGTGGACCATCAACCCGGTGTGCTCGAACGTGACGCCGGAGGGGTTCGCCTCCCACGACGCGTTCTGGATGGTGCAGGAGGAGCTGTGCTCCGGCGTCCCCAGCTACTTCCTCTACCTGACGAAGCTGGAGTGACGGGTCACCGCGACCAGAGGTTCTGCATGAACGGCAGGCCGGACGTGATGCCGCACCCGTCGCACCGTGATCGCCCCGCAAGCGCAAGCCCCCACGGACCGTGAAAAGAATGCCCGCGGCCCCTGTCTTCTCCAGTGAACGGATTTTTCGCTGGAGGAGCGCCATGGGAGACGGAGCAATTCGGAAGACCGCGGTACGCGTGCTGACGCCCGACGCCAGGGCAACGAAGCCGAAGCCGCCGCCGAAAGCAGAGGGCCCTGCGCCTGCGAAGGCGTGGACCCCGAAGTCGGACGGCCGCGTGGCGGCGGACAGCCAGGGTGAGCGCGTGGAGCTTCGAGCCGAGGTGAAGGTGGGGTTCGGCGAGAAGGGGGCCCCGGCGAGGCTCGTCTCCGTCGGCATCGATCGCAAGAGCAAGGGCTTCTTCGGCGCGACGCCGGAGCGCGACGCGCGAGCGCCGTGGAACGAGCTCTCGGTCAGCGCGCCGGAGCGCTACCGGTCGTTCGGCTACGGCGAGAAGACGTGGAGGAACTGGTGAGCTCCATGAACGGGTCGACGTGGCGCGATTTCGAAACGGATTGGCACCCACCGCGCCGGGCGGCGGTGAGTAGGGTGAGCTCAATGCGCCCAATCATCTGCGTCTTGCTGATCGCCTGCGGTGGAACGCCTCCGAACATGGATGGAGGCACCGCCGGCGGTTCGGCGCAGGGCGGCGGTTCGGCGCAGGGCGGCGGTTCGGCGCAGGGC
>CALJKW010000004.1 GCA_937980205.1 uncultured Myxococcales bacterium
GCCTCGGCGAACGCGTAGAGCAGCTTGGCGCCGTGCTTGATGATGCCGCCCCACTCCTGCGTGGTGCCGGGCAGGAAGCCGGGGACGTCGACGAACGTCACGAGCGGGATGTTGAAGCAGTCGCAGAAGCGCACGAAGCGCGCGGCCTTCACCGAGGCGTCGATGTCGAGGCAGCCGGCGAGCACGGCCGGGTTGTTCGCGACGATGCCGACGCTGCGGCCGTTCATGCGCGCGAAGCCGACGACGATGTTCTTCGCGTAGTGCTCCTGCACCTCGAAGAAGTGCTTCTGGTCCACCACGAGGCGGATCAGCTCCTTGATGTCGTACGGCTTGTTCGGGTTCGAGGGGACGAGCGAGGCGAGCGCGGCCTCTTCGCGCGCGGGGTCGTCGTCGTTCGGCATCGCCGGGGGGTCGTCGACGTTGTTCGACGGCAGGTACGAGAGCAGCTCGCGCGTCAGCACGATGGCCGCCTGCTCGTTCTCGGCCGCGAAGTGCGCGACGCCGGACTTCTGGTTGTGGGCGACGGCGCCGCCGAGGTTCTCCTTCGAGACCTCTTCGTGCGTGACCGTCTTGATGACGTCGGGGCCGGTGATGAACATGTACGACGTGTTCTTCGCCATCACGATGAAGTCGGTGATGGCCGGCGAGTAGACGGCGCCGCCGGCGCACGGCCCGAGGATCAGCGAGATCTGCGGCACGACTCCGGACGTCAGCGTGTTGCGGAGGAAGATGTCCGCGTAGCCGGCGAGCGACTCGACGCCCTCCTGGATGCGCGCGCCGCCGGAGTCGTTGAGCCCCACCACCGGCGCGCCGACGCGCACGGCGAGGTCCATCACCTTGCAGATCTTCTGCGCGTAGGCGCCGGACAGCGAGCCGCCGAAGACGGTGAAGTCCTGCGCGAAGACGAACACCTTGCGGCCGTCGACGGTGCCGTAGCCGGTGACGACGCCGTCGCCGGGGATCTTCTTGTCGGCCATGCCGAAGTCGGTGGCGCGGTGGGTGACGAGCTTGTCGAGCTCCTGGAACGAGCCGGGGTCGAGCAAGAGGTCGATGCGCTCGCGCGCGGTGAGCTTGCCGGCCTCGTGCTGCTTCGCGATGCGGTCCTTGCCGCCGCCGAGCTCGGCCTGCTCTTCGAGGCGCTTGAGACGGGCACGCAGCGGATCGGCGTCGAGTTTTTCGAGGGTGCTCATGTGCGAGTTGCCCTCTAGCCCGTTTGCGCTTGACGCTGAAGCGCTGCGTGGCCACCAATGAGGTCACTCGATGACACGCTTCGATGGCGCTCGGCTGACGGGCGACTGCGTCGCCCTGCTACCCGTCGGACGAAAGACGTCCTCCGTTTCGCGCCGAGCGCTCCGTTGGCTCGTTGGCCTCGTCCTCGTCGCCTCCACCCTCGCTCACGCGCGCGACATTCCGCCTGCGCCCCGGTGGGAGTCCTACACCTACGACCAGGCGATGCTCATCGCCCCGTCGGACGAGTCGCGGCTCAACGGCCTGCAGCTCGACGCGCTCAACCGGTACAACTCGCCGCTCGTCGTCGTCACCATCGACAGCATGGCGGAGTACGGCGAGTCGAGCATCGAGTCGCTCGCGCGGCGGTGGTTCGATCGCTGGAACATCGGCACGCTCGGGCTCGAGGGGGGCGCCAACCAGGGCATGCTGCTGCTGGTCGCGGTGAAAGACCGCCGCGCGCGCATCGAACTCGGCGCCGACTGGGGCCACGCGTGGGACGCGCACGCGCAGAAGATCATGGACAGCGCCATCGTCCCGCACTTCAAGCGCGGCGATTACTCGGGCGGCGTCGTGGCCGGCGCGGAGGGCCTGCTCGAGATGGCGAAGCAGGGCCCGCACAGCGCTCCGCCGGGAGACTTTCTCGAGCGCGTCGGCAGCCGGTACAACAAGCACAGCATGCTCGACGGCCGGATGTTCATGGTCATGATGGGCGTCGGCGTGCTGCTGGTCCTGCTCGGCATCTTCGGGCCGGAGTCGTCCCGCAAGATGCTCGTCATCACCGGCATCGGGCTCATTCTCTTCGCCGCGTTCACCTGGGCCGTGCTGCTGGTGGTGCTCGTGCTGTTGAAGGTGCGCCGCGGCGGGTCGAGCTCGCGCGGCTTCAGCGGCGGCTATTCGGGCGGCGGAGGCGCCACGGGCTCCTGGTGAACGCGCTCGACTTTTCCAACGGCCGCGACGCGGTCGAGCAGGCGGTCAAGCGCGCCGAGTCGCGCACGGCCGCCGAGGTCGTCTGCGTCGTCGCCACCGAGTCCGGCCGCTACGACCGCGCCGAGTCGCTCGTCGGAGTCGTCTTCGCGCTCTTCGGGCTGGCAGCCGCCGACGTCGCGTGGAACGCGCGGCTGCCGAATGGGGGTTGGGGAGAGCCCGCCCCGCTCTTGCTGCTCGCCGCGGCCGTCATCGTCGGCTTCGTCTCAGGAGTCCTGCTCGCGAGCGTCGTGCATCGGCTGCGGCGCGTCTTCGTGAGCCAGCGCGAGCTCGACGAAGAGGTCGAGGCGGGGGCCGACCGCGCGTGGGTCCGCACCGGCGCCGGCGCCACGAAGAAGCGCAGCGGGGTGCTCGTCTATGTCTCGCTGTTCGAGCACCGCGTCGTGGTGCGCCTCGACGAGGCCGTGCGCGCCGCGGCGGGGGAAGCCTTCGCCCGCGAGCTGTGCGCGAAGGCCGTCGAGGGGCTGAAGGCCGGCAAGCGCGAGGCGGTGTTGGTGGAGCTGATCGACGCCGTCTCCGCGGCGCTCGCGGAGAAGCTGCCCGCGCGGCCGGGCGAGGGTGACGAGCTGCCGAATCACCTGGTCACCTGGCACCCGAGGTAAGGTGGCGCGCAGCACATGCGCCTCTTCGTCCTCGTGCTCCTCGCGTTCGCCTCGGCGTGCGGCTCCAACCGCGACCCGATGTTCTACCGAATCGTCCAGTTCAGCGCCGTGTCGAAGCTCGAGCTCGGCGGCGGCCACGTGTACTTCAGCGAAGGCAACCAGCTGAAGCGCGTGCCGAAGGCCGGCGGGCCGATCGAGACGGTGGTGATGGCCGGCGTCGCGGACTTCGCGGCGACCGACGGTCACGTCTACGCGGCGACGAACGCCGGCGTCGTGCACCTCACGCTGCAGACGGGCGGCGGCATCGTCTCGACCGACACCCTCAGCAGCGAGCCCGCGCTCGCCGTCGCCGCGGACGCGAACGGGGTGACCTGGGTGAACTGCAGCGCGGTGACGAGCGCCGCGCTCGACGGCTCGAACCAGGTCCGCACTCCGCTGCCGGGCCCGTGCGCGAACCAGCTCACGCGCCTCGCCATCGACAGCAGCACCGTCTACGGCATGAACACCGCGGGGCAGTGGTACACGTCGCGCTCCGGCGGCGAGGTGAAGCCGCTCGCGGCGGAGAAGTGCAGCCGCCTCGAAGCGGCCGGCGGCTGGCTGTACTGCTCGGACCGGGACTTCGGGCTGCGGCGATTTTCTCCGCGCACGAAGGACGTCGAGCTCGTGATCGACGGGCAGGTGCACACGTTCTCCATCGGAGAGTCCCGCATCTACGCCGGCGTCGGCCAGGACCTCGTGTCGTCTCCGCGGAACACGTCGCGGCAGGAGGTGCTCGGCACGTACGCCGCCATCTCCGCCATCGCGCTGGACGCGAGCGACGTGTACTTCGTGAACACCGAGGGGAACCTCGGGCTGCTGCTGCGCACCGCGCAGTGAAGCTCACCGACCTGTCGGAGCTTCCCCCGGTCGCACACGACTTCTTCTCGCTGCCGCGCGGGTACGCGACGGTGCCGAGCCGGACTATTTCGCGCGCGTCAGCACGCAGCGGTTCGACACGCAGTGCTCCGCGGTCCCTGCGGGCACCGCCGGTCGATCGCACATGTGCGTCGCCAGGCGCTGCCTCACCTCGGCCCACGCGGCGCGGTTGACGACGACGTCTCCGTTGAGGCGCATGCAGTCGGAGTGGCGCTGGCAGATGCGCTCGGCGTCGGTCACGTGCGCGGCCTGCTGGCAGCAGCTTTGGCCCTCGGCCTGAACCACGCTCACGTTCGGCGGCAGCTCGCAGCAGCGGAACGGGGTCACCGTCGCAGGTCGGGGCGGTGGCGTGTCGGGGCGCGTCTGCGGGCACGCACAGAGGAAGAGAAACAGCCAGCCGTATCGGGCACTTTTCATGTCGGTTAACGCTTCTGCGCGTCCGGGAACCTACAATGCCTGAGCTCCTTCATGGCCGCCGCCCGCCCCGCAGCCGTCGCCGCGCCCGAAGAGGCTGAGTCGGCGCGCGCGCGTTGGGTCGGGTGGGTGGCTGCCGCACGTTTCGGAGACAAGGCCGCGTTCGCCTCGCTGCACGCGCACTTCGCGGGCATGGTGCACGCGATCGTCATCAGCCGCGTCAGCGCCGCGGACGCGAAGGACCTCGTGCAGGACGTCTTCCTCGTCGCGATGCAGCGGCTGTCCTCGTTGGAAGATGACGCGGCGTTCGGCGGCTGGCTCGCGCAGGTGGCGCGGAATCGGGCAGCGAAGCACGTGCGAGACGCTCCGCAGACGGCGGAGCTCGACGACGAGCTGCCCGGCCACACGCCGTCGGACGAGGCGCCGGACACGAGGAAGGTCTTGAAGGCGCTGCGCGGGCTGCCCGAGGCCTACCGCGAGACGCTCGCGATGCGGCTCATCGAAGGTCTGAGCGGTCCCGAGATCGCCGAGCGCACCGGCCTCACCCCCGGCAGCGTGCGCGTCAACCTGCACCGTGGCATGCAGCAGCTGAAGGCCGCGCTGGGGCTGGAGAGCGAAGGATGAGCGACTACCTCTTCGACAAGGAAGGAGAAGACGCCGACGTCGAGAAGCTCGAGCGCTCGCTCGGAGGGCTGAAGTACCGCGGCGCTCCGCCGGAGCTGCCGCGCTCGCAGAAGCCCGCCCCCGTCGCGCGCGTGGAGTCTTCGGGTCCCGTCTACCGCCCGCACGGCCCCGCGTGGACTGCGGGCCGCTTCCCGCTCGCGATCGCCGCGACGCTCGCGCTGTGCTCGGGCCTCGTCGCGTACAGCGCGATCAAGAAGAAGGAAGCCGATGTGCGCCGCGGGTGGAACCTGGTGCCCGTCGTCGTCGCGGCGGCGGACCTCAGCGAAGGCTCGGTGGTGACCTTCGACATGATCTCGCAGCGCTCGGTGCCGGAGCAGTTCGTCACGTCGTCGGTGGTGAAGCCGGACTCGGCGTCGTACGTGGTGAACCAGAAGGTGCTGGTGCCGGTGCAGGCCGGCGACCCATTGCTCTGGTCACAGTTCGAGACGACGAAGGCGGCCGAGCGGCTCTCGACGAAGGTGCAGAAGAAGGCGCGCGCCATCACCATCGAGGCGGGGAAGACCGCGGCGGTGGGCGGCTGGGTGCGGCCGAACGATCACGTCGATCTGATCGGCACGTTCAAGGATCCGCAGACGAACGAGTCGGTGGCGGTCACGCTGCTGCAGAACGTGATCGTGCTCGCCACGGGGAAGATCACCGGCACCACGAACGTGAACCTCATCCCCGAGTCGCAGCGCGAGTACGCGAACGTCTCGCTGCTCGTGATTCCCGAGGAGGCCGAGATCCTCGTGCTGGCCTCCGAGCTCGGCGGGCTCACCATGTCGCTGCGGAACGAGGACGACGTCGACGTGATCGAAGAGCGCGGCCGCGCGACCATCAACACGCTGCTCTCCGGCGAGCGGACGCGCGTGCTGCAGTCGAAGCGCTTCAGCACGATTCAGGTGATTCGCGGCGCCGCGGATCCGGCGAAGAAGCCGTGAGCCGTTAACAGTCGGGCGGGGTGCGGCTCTTTGAGAGCACCATGCTCAAAGGAAAGACGCCGCTCGTCATCGCCGTCATCCTCGGACTCGTCGCAGGGATCGTCGCGTACAGCGCGATCAAGAAGCGTGAAGCCGAGGCGCGCGCGGGCTGGAACCCCGTGATGGTGGTGGTGGCTGCCGTCGACATCAGCGAAGGCAGCGTCGTCACCTTCGACATGATCTCCCAGCGCGGAGTGCCGGAGCAGTTCGTCACCAGCTCGGTCGTGAAGCCCGACTCCGCCTCGTACATCGTGAACCAGAAGGTGCTCGTGCCGGTGCAGGCGGGCGACCCGCTGCTCTGGTCGCAGTTCGAGACGACGAAGGCAGCCGAGCGGCTCTCCACGAAGGTGCAGAAGAAGGCGCGCGCGCTGACGCTCGAGGCCGGCAAGACGACCGCGGTCGGCGGCTGGGTGCGCCCGAACGATCACGTCGACATCATCGGCACGTTCAAGGATCCGCAGACGAACGAGTCGGTGGCGGTGACGCTGCTGCAGAACGTCATCGTCCTCGCGACGGGGAAGATCACCGGCACGACGAACGTGAACCTCATCCCCGAGTCGCAGCGCGAGTATTCGAACGTGTCGGTGCTCGTCATCCCCGAGGAGGCCGAGATTCTGGTCCTCGCGTCCGAGCTCGGCTCGCTGACGATGAGCCTGCGCAACGAGGAGGACGTCGACGTCATGGACGAGCGCGGCCGCGCCACCATCAACACGCTGCTCTCCGGCGAGCGCACGCGGGTGCTGCACGAGAAGCGCAAGGCGCTCATCGAGTACATCCGCGGCAACGAGCGGAAGGTCATCAGCCCGTGATGCCGGCGCTCTCCGCGGTGCTGTTCGGCCTGGCGGTGTTCTGCTTGGCGTGGACGTCGACGGCCGCTCCGCGCAGAAAAAGGGGACAGTCCCCATTTCCGCTCAGCGGGCGAAGAGGGGACGGTCCCCAGCTTCTGCGAGCGAGGCCCCGGCGCGCCTTACGGAACGCTTGAGGTGCGGTGACGCTTGAGGCACGGTTTGAGCGTGCACTCTCTGCGCTCGGGTCTTTTGGTGTCGTTGCTGGTCGTGCCTCAAGCCTTCGCCGGCCGGTCGAAGATGGTCGAGCTCAAGAACGTCCCCAAGACGGCCAAGAGCGTGGCGGACAACCTGGCGAAGGAGAAGAAGGACCCGAACCGCCGGTCCCTCGCGGTCGCGCTCGACGAGATGCTGCGGGCCGCTCCCGAGGTGCAGGACCAGGCGGTCTACGACCAGCTCGCGGGCCTGTTGCTGAACGACGTCTTCGACCGCATGGGCGAGCCGAGCGACGTCTTCACCACCGAGTACGGGCCGGACAAGTACGGCCCGCGCGCGGACATCATGATCCGCGAGTCGTCGAAGATTCGCCCCGGCCGCGTCTCGAAGAACTTCGCGCGCAACTACATCAAGAAGCTGCAGGGCAAGAAGATCGACCCGGTCTACCGCGGGCAGATGGCGCGCTTCGGCATGACGGTCGCGGAGAACGACGCCGAGTTCACCAAGTGGACGGACACGAAGGGGTGGGGCGTCGTGTTCCACGCCGGGCACCTCGACCCGTCGGGCATCGCGCGCATCGGCGTCACCTTCGTGAGCCCCGGCACTCCGGAGGATCCGGGCGGCAAGTTCGAGCAGCCCTCGTGGATCGGCTTCTACTCGCAGCAGAAACCGGGCGTGCCGTTCCAGGCGCTGTACGTGGCGTCGGCGACGGCGACCGACTCGCGCGAGCAGCTGGTGAACATCCTGCCGCCGAAGGTCGAGCCGACGGATCCGGTGCGCAAGCTCGCCGTCGCCGTGTGGATGGAGATGGTCCGCGCTCTGCCGCTGCGCGAGAAGTTCACCGACGAGGAGCAGGAGATCTTCGACGTCACCCTCGACGAGCTCGAGGTCCCGGTCGGGCTGATCGAGGCGTACCGCGACTCCGACTCGGCGATGGTGCGCGCCGCCGCGACCGCGAAGGCGGTGAAGATGGGCGGCGCGCTGAACCCGAACAGCGTGTTTCTGATCTCGCGCTCGCTGCGGCACCCGGCCGCACGCGCGCGGATGGAGGAGCTGCTCAAGAAGGCGCCGCAGGGCTGGGCTCCTCCGCCGCTGCCGCAGGGCTTCCGCGAGGAGCCGCTGTACGTGGCGCCGGATGCGGGGACTCCCAAGGCGGCGGATGCGGGCGTGAGGGCAGACGGCGGGAAGTAGCGCCTCGCCGTCGATGAGCCTCCGCTCAGGGGGCTCACGTTCTTGTCCCTACCGCCCCGCGTCTGCCTGAGCGACTCCGGCATCTCTCGTCGCCGGCGCCGCGGGCGTCTTCAGCTTCCACTGCACGTAGACGCGATTCGACTCGGCCCAGCCGCTGATCTTCTCGGTCGACAGCAAGAGCGGCCCGAGCTCGGCTCCGGCGGCGAGGGCGCCGGCGAGCTCGGTCGACTGGACCGCGTCCATCAGCGGCACCTGCGAGAGGGCCTGGGCGAGCAGCTTGGGGTCGATGTTCACCTCGGCGCCGTGGCCCTGCTGCGCGGGCGCCGTCGGCAGCGCCTTGTAGGCCGCCTCGAGCACCGCCGGATCATTCGAGGCGAACACGTGCGTGCCGCGGACGCCGGTGCGGACCTCTCCCTCTTTGAGCAGGATGGAGACACCGCCGCCGCCCTCGAGCGGCTTCGCCCCTCTCACCTGCGCGAGCTCCATCACGGCCTTGAGCGCGGCCTCCGGATTGTGCGTCTCGGCGAACACCGCGGTGCGCACCGAGAAGAACCGGCCTGGATCCGTTCGCAGCGAGCCGACGACCTTCACCTTCGCGACGACGAGCACGGCGGAGCCGGTGAGCGTCGGCCCCAACATGCGCGCCGAGATCTTGAACGGCGCCGGGTCACACGCCGGGCACAGCGCCGCCAGCCGCAGCGCGACCTCGTCGAGCACGGGCTGCTGCGCGGCTGGATCCGTCCGCATCTTCACCAGCACGAGCGCGGGGGTGTTCATCGCCGCGTACGGAGACGACCCCGCACCGGCGAGGCCCGCAAGCGGCAGGTCTCCCTTCGCGGTCGCCGTCGCGGTGAGCCCGTCGGCGTTCATCGAGACCACCGCGCGCTGCGTGAGCAGGAAGCCGACGCCGGGCATGTCTTTGAGCAGCTTCCAGCTGCCGGTGGTCGGCGTCTTGCCGAGCCACTTGCCGATCTCCTTGAGCGGACCCTCGACGCTCTTGCCCTGCTGCCGCGCCGCGCAGGCCTCGTTGCCCTTCATCACGTAGCCCGAGAGCACGCGGTCGAGGCTGTCGCGCGTGGCGTAGGTGGTGAATCCGCCTTCGGTGGCCTTGTACGGCGTGCCCCAGGTCTTGAGCCGGTCGGCGGCCGCGGCGTGAAACTTCTCGGCGTTCTTCACCGTGACGCACGAGACCTCGAGGTCCTGGCGGAACACGAGCGTGAGCGGGGCGGTCTCGTCGATGCCGACGGCCGCGGCGGTGTCGGGCCGGGTGATGTCGAACCGCATCAGCGGGTGCACGGACTCGCGCCAGTTCTCCGAGCGCAAGAGCACCGAACGCTCGCCGCCGACGCGGAGGAAGTCCTGGAACTGCGTCGCCCGATCCAGCCGCGGCAGGTAGATCACCTCGTCGAAGTCTGCGGGGCCGCGCGGGCCGGGCGCCTGGATCAGCGAACACACGATCAACGCCAGCATGTCGGTCGAGTAACACGGCTGATCGATCAGCTCAGCTTGATTCAGCGATCACCGGATCAAATGGCTCCCCGCAAAATCGATCCGGAGCCGATTTTTCGGCCTCGCGCGCGGATCCGCACTTGTGTACTGTGCGCGAACTTTTCGGCGGGGGATCCGTCGATTTTCGAAGCGAGAGGGAGGCACACACAATGGGTTTCAAAGCACGCAAGCTGAGCAAGGGGCTGTTCGAAGTCGTGGGGCTGGAGACGTTCATCGAGCAGAAGATCGCCGCCTGGGCGAAGAAGCTCGGTTTCACCGCGGCGCCCGCCGCGAAGAAGGTCACGGTCCGTAAGACCGCGAAGGTTGCGAAGCCAGCGAAGGTCGCGACCACGGTCGATCAGCTCGTCGCGAAGCTCGCCGCGCACCCGAAGAAGGCGGCTTTGATCCGCTCGGGCAAGCAGAAGGATCAGCTCCTCCGCTCGCTGGTTCCTCTGTACCTGGCGCAGAAGCTCCCGAACCTCGAGATCACCTCGGGCGACACGTCGGACTTCTGGAAGCTCCACGGCGTGAAGTACCTCGCCCCGAACGCGGCGAAGGCGCTGCGCGAGCACGTCGGCTACGCGCGCCGCACCAAGCTCGGGCCGCAGA
>CALJKW010000005.1 GCA_937980205.1 uncultured Myxococcales bacterium
CTGCCGCCCGCGACGCCACCGCCGCTGCCGCCCGCGACGCCACCGCCGCTGCCGCCCGCGGCGCCACCGCCGCTGCCGCCGGCGACGCCACCGCCGCTGCCGCCCGCGGCGCCACCGCCGCTGCCGGCGTCGCTCCCGCCGGGGTCGCCACAGTTGCAGCCGCTCAAGAAGAACAACGTCGAAACGAGGAGCAGGAGGCGCGCCATGCGCTCATCATCCAATGGCGACCGCGAGTCACCAACCGGTTTCGAGCCGCGCGAGGGCGTCGCAGGTCTCCCCTGACGGGACCAGAAGCCTCACTGCTCCTTCGCGCAGCGGCCGGCGAGCTCGTTGCCGGCGCGCACGAGCTTGCACCACGTCTCCGACGAGTCGTTCGCGGTCTCGTTGCACTTCTGCACCTTGTCGGCGGGGAACTCCGGAGCCGCGCAGCAGCGCGCGAGCGACTGGCAGCCCGCGCTGAGCGGCGCCGCTGGCGTGCCGGCGTCGGCCGGCGTCGGTGGCGGCTCATCTTTCGGCAGGCACGCGACCGGCGTGCAGCCGTAGCGGCCACTCTCGTCGGTGGTGCACGCCGCGTCTTCGCCGCAGTCTTCGTCGGTCTTGCACTGGTTGGTGCAGAACGGCGGCGCGTCGGCCTCGAAGTCGACGGTGCAGAACTTCGCGAACGAGAAGATGCCGCACTGGAAGCCGCCCTTGCTGCACCACTTGCCGACGCCGTGCGAGTTGCCCGGCGCGCCCTCGGGGATGCACGAGGTCGCAGCTCCGCCCGTGCTCGTGGGACCTTCGCTCGAAGCATCGCCGCCGCCGCCACACGCGAGGCCCGAGAGAAGAACGACCGCGAGGATGCGCATGCGCGCCCACTTTGCAGCCGCCGTGCCCCTGCGAATGTCGTGGGGCCACGGAAGCTTGGCCCCGCCGCGCGGCACGCGTTGCGCGTGAAGATCATGCGCAACGCGCGGCGGCGCTCCGGTCTGTTGCCGTCAGCTCGGCGGCGTCTCGGGCGCGGGAGGCGCACCGCCTTCGGCCGGAGGAACCGTTCCACCCTCGGCCGGCGGCGTGGTCCCGCCCTCGGGCGTCTCTTCTTCACCGCCCGCGACCTCGGGCAGGCGCGAGATGCCGACGACCTTCTCGTTCTCGGCCTCGAGCGTGATGAGGCGCACGCCCTGGGTGTTGCGGCCGATGACCGAAATCTCCTTCACCTTCATGCGGATCAGCATGCCGCCGTTGGTGACGATCATGACCTGGTCGTCGTCGCGCACCTGCACGGCGCCGACGACGCGCCCGTTGCGCTCGGTCGTCTTGATGTCGATGACGCCCTTACCGCCGCGGCCCTGCACGCGGTACTCGTCTTCCTGCGTGCGCTTGCCGTAGCCGTTCTCGGTGACGGTGAGAATGGTGGTGCCCTTCTCGACCAGCTCGGCGCTGACGACCTCGTCGCCGTCGTCGAGGGTGATGCCCTTCACGCCGTAGGCGCCGCGGCCCATCGAGCGGACGTCTTCCTCGGGGAAGCGAATCGACATGCCCGACGCGGTGGAGATGAGCACGTCCTTCGTGCCGTCGGTGATCTGCACCGAGACGACGACGTCGCCGTCCTCGACGCCGAGCGCGATGATGCCGTTCGCGCGCACGTTCGAGAACGCCGAGAGGTCGGTGCGCTTCACGACTCCGCGCCGCGTGACGAAGAGGATGAACTTGTTGTCGGGGAAGTCGCGCGTCTCGACGACCTGCGCGAGCTTCTCGCCCTCCTGGAACTGCACCAGGTTGACGATCGGCTTGCCGCGCGCGGTGCGGCCGGCGGCGGGGATCTCGTGAACTTTGAGCCAGTACAGCTTGCCGCGCGAGGTGATCGGCAGCAGGTACGCGTGCGTCGACGCGATGAAGAGGTCGGAGACGAAGTCGTCTTCCTTCGTCGTCGCGCCGGTCTTGCCGCGGCCGCCGCGCTTCTGCGCGCGGTACTCGCTCAACGCGCTGCGCTTCACGTAGCCGGCGTGCGAGAGCGTGACCACCATCTGCTCGTCGGCGATGAGGTCCTCGGTGCGCATCTCGCCGACGGCGTCGATGATCTCGGTCTTCCGCGGGTCGCCGAACTTCTCGAGCACCTCTTTGAGCTCGGTCTTGATGACGTTGAGCAGCGACGACTCGTTCTGGAGGATGTCTTCGAGGCGGACGATGTTCTTGAGCAGGTCGACGTACTCCTTGAACAGCTCCTCGCGCTCGAGGCCGGTCAGCTTCGACAGGCGCATCTCGAGAATCGCCTTCGCCTGCTCCTCGGAGAACCCGGCGGCCGTGTAGTCGTAGCTGAGCTTCGAGAACGACGGCACGTCCTTCTTCGCGCGCGCGACCAGCGCCTCGAGCTGCGTCTTCGCCTTCGCGACGTCGAGCTTGGGCAGATCCTTGAACGCGGCGTGCTGGTACAGCGCGGGCGAGAACACGTTCATCAACGCCCACCGCGCCTCGTCGGCGTCCTTCGACCGGCGGATGATGGTGATGACGTGGTCGATGATGTCCTGCGCCACCATCAAGCCTTCGACGATGTGCAGGCGCTCGCGGGCCTTCCTGAGCTCGAAGCGGCTGCGCCGGGTGACGACCTCGCGGCGGTGCTGGATGAAGCGCTCGAGGATCTCCTTGAGCGTCATCACGCGCGGCTGGCCGTCGACGATGGCAAGCATCGTCATGCCGAACGTGATCTGCAGGGCGGTCGACGCGTACAGGTTGTTGATGACGACCTGGGTGATGGCGTCGCGCTTGAGCTCGACGACGAGGCGCATGCCCTCGCGGTTGCTCTCGTCGCGGATGTCGGAGATGCCCTCGAGCTTCTTCTCGGCCATCAGCTCGCCGATGCGCTCGGCCAGCCGCGCCTTGTTCACCTGGAACGGCAGCTCGGTGATGACGATGCGGTCCTTCTCGGTCTTCTTGTCGGTCTCGACGTGGTGCCGCGCCCGCAGCGTGATGTGACCGCGGCCGGTCTCGTACGCCTGGCGGATGCCGTCGCGGCCCGAGATGAACCCCTGCGTCGGGAAGTCGGGGCCGGTGACGAACTTCATCAGGTCCGCGATCGACGCCTGCGGGTTGTCGACGAGGTGGATGGTCGCGTTCACGACCTCGGTCATGTTGTGCGGCGGAATTTTGGTCGCCATGCCGACGGCGATGCCCTCGGCGCCGTTGACCAGCAGGTTCGGGAAGCGCGACGGCAGCACCGTCGGCTCCTGCTCCTGGCCGTCGTAGTTCGGCTGGAAGTCGACCGTCTCTTTGTCGATGTCGGCGAGCAGCTCGTCGGTGAGCCGCTGCATGCGCACTTCGGTGTAACGCATGGCCGCCGGCGCATCGCCGTCGACCGAGCCGAAGTTGCCCTGGCCGTCGACGAGCAGGTAGCGCAGCGACCACTCCTGCGCCATGCGGACGATGGTGTCGTAGACGGCCTGGTCGCCGTGCGGGTGGTACTTACCGATGACGTCGCCGACGATGCGGGCGGACTTCTTGTACGGCCGGTTCCACGTGTTCGACTGCTCGTGCATCGCGTACAGCACGCGGCGGTGCACGGGCTTCAACCCGTCGCGAACGTCGGGCAGCGCGCGCCCGACGATGACGCTCATCGAGTAGTCGAGATACGACTTGCGCATCTCCTCTTCGATGGTGATGGGGACGAGGTTGCCGATGTTGCCCGAGGGCGGGCCGCCAGCAGCCGGAGGAGCGGGAGGCGCCGGGGGCGGCGCGTTGCCGTTGTTGTCGTTGTTCTCAGCCATCTGAACGAACGTTGCTAGCCCCCTCGATGAAGGGGGTCAACGATCACATGCCGCAGGTGCCGGTCGTGCACAGCCCGGAGCAGCAGGCCGAGGCGCTGACGCAGGCGACCCCGTCGGGCAGGCAGTCGGGGTACACCTCCGTCTGAGGCCCCCCCAGTAACCCGGCGGTGGTATCCGAGTAGGCAGCCAGCGTGCCGCCGTCGGAGGTCATCCGGGCGAAGACGGTCGCGAAGGCCGCCAGTGCAGGGATGGTCACCTGTGTCGTGCTCGGGCTCGAGCACGCAGGTCCGAAGGAGAGCGACTGGGAATCGACGTCGACGGCCACCGCAGCAGCCGCCTTGACCAGTGACGCCGTCGCGGGGGACCAGGCCTCGACGCGGAAGGCCGCCCCGCAGCTCGTCGTGCTGACTGCGACGGGGGCGGGGACGATGCGCAGCATCGCGGTCGAGAGGAAGCTGGTCTGGAAGGGTGTCAGCGACGCCAGCGTGGCGGTGATGGACATCGTCCCGAAGTGATCGGTGTTGAACCAGAACTGAACGTTGTCCTCGTTGGCCCCGAACGGCACGCTGGACACGGGCTGCCCCATGCAGTCTGCCGAGGTGAAGAATTGAACGCCGGTGGTCGCCGCGAGCCGGACGTCTCCAGCCCGGTTCGCCGCGGTCACCACGCTGTCTTGATCGATGAACTCGACGCGCCCGCGCCAGCAGATGCCCGCCTCGAGGGTGGTGGGCATGTCCCTCAGCTCGATGCGCGCGACGTTGCCGAACGGCGGGTCGGCGCCACCGTCGCAGCGCCGCGTGTCGCGGCAGAAGTCCTGGTACGCGCGGTCGAAGCACCAGCAGCCGCCGAGGGACATCACCACGCAGAGGAAGAGGACGCGTCTCACGTGAGGAAGAACCAGAGCAGCGTGCCGGCGATGACCACGAGGCCGACGGAGAGAGCGATCGTTCCGGCCGTGACCTGCTCGATGCCCTTCTCGCGCCACAGAAGGGCCTGAAAGCCAGTTGCTCCAGCCGTGATGTCGGGGTTGGTGAGATTCCGGTACAGGTCATTCGCGGCGATGAACCAGATGACCGAGGCGACCACGCCGGCGACCCCGAGCACGCCCGGCAAGAGCTTCAGCGGGTTGCGCGAGCGGCCCCCCGCGGACGCCGTCACGCTGCTCGTCTCGCTCGCGGCAGCGACCGCGCCTTCCGGCCGCAGCTTCGCGATCGCGCGCTTCGCCGTGTCGTTGAGCTCGCCGATGAGCTCCTCCTCGCTCGAGAGCAGCTTCGAGCTGTGCAGGAAGAGCGTCTTGCTGCCGTCGGCAGCGAGGATCTTCACGTTCACCTGAAAGCTCTTGCCGACCTTGGCGATCTGCCCGCTGACGATGCCGTCGGCGCCGAGGGCTCCGGCGAGCTCGGCCATGCAGCTCGACTGGTCGTCGGCGCAGCCGAGCAGCTGCTTCTGCTTCTCGATGCCGAGGATGGCGGCCATGTCCTTCGGCGTCGAGACGCGCACGTTCTGCTCGTCGACGGCCGCGAGCTGCACCGAGAAGTGCTCGGCGAAGAAGCTCGCCTCGGCGTCGCTCAGGCCGACCTGGGAAAAGCCGACGGTCGCGAGCTTGAGCGGCTCGGCGACCAGGACCAGCTGAACCAGCGCTGCAGCGGCGAGCACGCGGGCTTCGAGCCTACCGCGTCAGCCGAACGCCGCGGCGATCTTGTCGAGCACTTCCTGCTCTTCCTTCGACACGTGGCTGCCCAGGCCCAAGAAGCCGCCGCTGGCCTCGGCGACGCTGCGCGCCCGCCCCACGACCTCGTTCTTCATCAGCGTCTTCTCTTCGGGGCCGAGCTGCTTCACGACCTCGGCGATGTAGGTCTTCCAGGTGTCGAAGACGACCTTCGCCGGCTTGTCCTTGAGCCAGGCCTCGACGATCTCGGCGGCGCTGCCGGTGAGGCCGGCCTGCTTGCTCGCCTCGACGACGGCGCGCTTCTCCTTGTCGTCGATGCGGCCGTCGGCCCACGCGACCTCGACGACGGGCAACAGACCAAAGGCCGTCACCGTCGACGCGCCCAGGTTCATCGCGATGAGCTTCTCGAGCAGCTCGTCGCTGGTGATGCCGGTGAGCTTGGTGATGGCTTCCTTGTCGAGCTTCTTCTTGTTCTCGGCCTGGAGCTTGTCCGTCAGCTTCTGGTTCATCTGGCGGAAGAAGGCCTCTTCGAGCTCCTTGCCGCGCTCTGCCAACGAGTCGTTCGACATACGACTGTTATTTCAACGCGCGGAGGCGGTCGCAAGAGCAGAATACGCCGCGCAATCATGACGCGTGCGCTCGCCCTGCTGGTGATGGTCGTGTCTTGCGCGACTCCACCTCCGCCTCCTCCGCCGCCGAAGAGAGATCTGCGCGAAGAGGTGCGCCGCCACGGCGAGTGGATCCTCGTCTCGCCCTACGGAAAGCTCTGGCACCCGAACACGACCGAGGTCGGGAAGGACTTTCAGCCGTACCTGTCGGGCGGCTCGTGGAGGCGCGCGCCCGAAGGCTGGGTCTTCGACGCCCGCTGGGCGTGGAGCGACGTCGTCTTCCGCCACGGCCGCTGGATGTGGACGAACGACTACGACTGGCTGTGGTGGCACGAGGACGTCGAGGGCGCGGCCCGCGTCGACTGGCGCACCGGCTCGGAGTGGGTCGGCTGGTCACCGCAGCCTCCGCCGCCGCCGCGCGCGAACCTGCCGCCGGCCGAGCGCCGGTGGTTCTACGTGAAGGCGCGCAACTTCCTGCAGGACGAGGTCGGCAAGTACGTCGTCGGCGGCGAAGACGCGACGCGCGCCTCGGAGCTCACCGAGCCCGCGCCGAACGGGCCGACGCTCGACTTCCTGGTGAAGAACGGCGGGCTCGTGGAAGAGGGTGACGGCGGCTACCGCGTGCCGGAGATCGCCGCTCCTGCGCCGGTGGCCGAGCCCGCACCGGCGCCCGAGCCCGCGAAGTCGAACGTCGAGGTCGAGCTGGCGAAGCCGCCCGAGAAGCCGGTGAAGACCAAGGAGCCGAAGAAGACGAAGAAGGGCAAGAAGAAGTGAGCGCGCTCGTGCTGCTGGCGCTGCTGTCGGCCTCCGACGCGCAGCCGCGGCGCGTCTACGTCGGCGCGTACCTCTCGGACGTCTCGGACTTCGACCTGAAGGCCGGGCGGTTCAAGGCAGACCTGCGCGTGTGGCTCAAGTGGCTCGGCGACGAGAAGGTGCCGAACGTCACGTTCGAGAACGGAGAGATCGAGTCGAAGGACGAGCTGGGCACCGAGAGCGACGGCCAGTGGCGCTCGGTGCGCTGGCGCGTGCAGGGCACCTTCCGCGGAGACTTCCCGGTGCACGCCTTCCCGTTCGATCGGCAGACGCTGCCGGTGGTGTTCGGGCTCGAAGAGTCGGAGGGCATGCTCGTGCCCGACCTCGGCGACAGCGGCATGAACCCGGTGTTCTCGGTGACCGGCTGGGCCTACGCGCCGTACTTCAACGCGCGCACCGAGGTGAAGGAGTACGACTCGGACCTGGGCAGCGTGCGCAACGAGGGCCGCCCGGCGCGGCTGCGTCGCGCGGCGTTCACGGTCGAGCTGCACCGCCCGTTCGCTCCGTATCTCCTCAAGTTCGCGCTGCCGCTCGTGCTCATCCTGTTGATGGCGCTGCTCGCGCTCTTGCTGCCGGCCACCGAGCTCGAGGTGCGCTCGGCGATGGGCGTCACCGCGCTCTTGTCGTGCATCGCGTTCCACTACACGCAGGCCGACACGTTGCCCGACGTCACCTACGTCGTCGCCGCCGACAAGCTGTTCCTCGGCGCGTACGTGTTCATCGCGGCGACGATGGTCATCACCGTCTTCGCGTTCAGGGTCCATGCAGCGCGGCCGGCGCTGTCGGTGCGCGCCGACCGGCTCGGCATCGTCGCGCTGCCGGGCATCGCGCTCGTCTCGTCGGTGACGTTGATGACGGCCGCGCTGCGCACGGCGTCGCCGGAGCCCGCGCCGGTCACGGCAGCGGCCGACCGCCCATCGCTGCCGGTGCTCAAGATCGGCGTCGCTTCGCTCGACACGCTGCAGGCCGCCGGGCTTCCGCAGCGCCGCGGAGCGCTCGTCGTGCGCGGCGCCGATGGCGAACAGAAGGCGGTGCTCGCGGAAGACGCTCCGGCGATGACGAACCCGTTCGTCCGGCTGCTGCCGGACGGAGGGATGCGCGTGCGGTGGAAGCTGCGTCCGGGCGCGGCGTTCAGCGACGGGTCGCCGGTGACGTCGGCCGACGTGGTGTTCTCGATTCAGAGCGTCGCGAACCCGCTGCGCACCGGCGTCGAGGTGGTCGACGAGTCGACGGTCGACGTGACGTATTCGGTGCGGCGCAACGACTTCCTGTCCGGGTTCGCCGTGTACCCGCGCGCGAGGCTCGAGGAGGCGTTCCAGGACGGCGGCCGCGAGGCGCTGCAGCGGGCGTCGAACGAGGCGAAGGTGCCGAGCGCGGGGCCGTACTTCCTGGCGGCGTTCAACGCCGGCACCTCGGCGACGCTCGAGCGCAATGCGTCGTTCGCCGGCCCGCGGCCGGTGTTCGACCGCATCGAGGTGGTGGCGGTGAAGGAGCCTGCGGAGGCGCTCTTGAAGCGCGAGGTCGACGTGCTGACGGGCATCAGCGGCGCGACGTACGAGAAGCTGCGCGGGCAGCCTTCTGTGAAAGTGCTCGAGCAGCCGGGAGACCTCTTCTGGGTGCTGGTGCCGAACGTGACGAAGCCGCCGTTCTCCGATGTGGCGGTGCGGCGGGCGCTGCTGTCGGTGCTCGACCGTGCGGCGATGGTGAAGGCGCTCGAGCCGGCGCCCGCGCAGGTCGCCTCGTCGTGGGCCGCGGGACCGCGCTCGGCGCCGCCGTCGGTCGCGGACCCGTCGCTCGGGGTGACGACGGTGAAGCTGCACACCGGGCAGCTGAAGGTGAAGACCTCGGCGGCCGCCCTGCTCGCCGAGCGGGTCGTCGCGGACCTCGCGCGCGTCGGCGTGAAGGTGGAGCTCGAGGAGCACGCCGAGCTGTTGCCGCTGGTGCAGAAGCGGGACTTCGAGGGGCTGGTGCTGATGGCCCGCGACACCGGCGAGCCGTCGCGGTTCTTCAACGTGCCGTACGCGGGCGGGCGGTACCGCGTGGAGGAGCCGGAGGGCGCGCACTACGACCGCGCGATGGTCGACGCGTACGAGCTGCGGGCCGAGTCGCTGTACGAAGAGCGCCGCGCGCTGCTCGACGAGAAGCTGCAGACGCTCTGGTTCGAGAGGTTGCCGATGATTCCGCTGGTGCTGACGTCGCGGCTCGCGGCCGTGCGCGCCGACCTCGAGGGGCCGGACTGGGGCAAGGCCGATTCGCTGTGGTGGAACCTGCCGGAGTGGAGGTTCAGGCCATGAGTACATTTGTACTCATATGAGTCGCGCAGTACTCATATGAGTCGTATGGTACTCACGTGAACGTGGCGCGTCCGCACCTCGCCGTGAGCCCGACCCTCGAGGGTGAGGTGCTGGTGGCTCTCGCAGGTACGACGCGGCCACTCACCGGACGAGAGGTCGCGCGGCTGGTCAGACGGGGATCTCAGGGTGGCGTCAATCGCGCCCTCCAGCGCCTCGTGAAGCACGGCGTCGTCATCCAGCAACTCGCGGGTCGCTCGCACTTGTTCATTCTGAACCGGGAGCACATTGCGGCGCCCATCGCGGCGACCCTGCGGGATCTCCGCTCCACGCTGATCGCGAGGATTCGGGACACGATCCGGTCGTGGCCTTTGGCGCCGAGGCATGCCTCCCTGTTCGGCTCGATGGCCCGCGGCGACGGTGACACCGACAGCGACATCGACCTCTTTCTCGTCCGCCTCGATACGGTGCCGGACGACGCTCCGGGCTGGCGTGAGCAGGTCGACGGTCTCTCCGAGAAGGTCTTCGCGTGGACGGGCAACCGCCTCGGAGTCTCCGAAGTGTCGGAACACGATGTCCGGAGCCTGCGCAAGAGACGGCCCAGCATCGTTCAGGACCTCGAGCGCGACGGAATCCAGCTCGCGGGGCAACGCTTGGACTCGATCCTCGGAGCTGTCCGATGACGCGCAAGACTGGGCGAGTGCAGACGTGCAATGCGGAAGACGCGGCAACACGTCTGGCTCACGCGCGGAAGTTCTACGACGCCGCAGAGCTGGTAGCAGTCGAGGAGAACGTCCCGGCCGCCCTCAGCGTCGCCGCCGCGCTCGCGGTCCTGGCGGGTATTGCAGCTTCAGACGCTGCTTGTTGCGCGGCCCTCCGACAGCGCTCGCGCGGGCAGGACCACGCCCAGGCTCAGGCGCTCCTGCGCCAGGTCGAGCCGGGAGGCGTCGAAGCGGCGCGCGCATTGGCGCGGCTGCTCGACCTCAAGGACACCGCGCACTACGGCCTGATCAACGTCAGCGCGACGAGCTTGAAGGCGGCGCTGAGGCAAGCTGCAGCGCTCATTGCCTTTGCGACGTCGACCGTCGAACGCGGGTGACGATCAGAACCGCCCCATCTGCCGCAGCGCCTGATCAATCTCCGGCGTCACGCGGAACAGCGGCACGGGCTGCGCCTTGCCCTTCAGCTTCACCGGCGGCAGCGCCTCGAAGCGCTCGACGCTGCCGAGCTTCTCCGCGGTCCCCTGCCCCACGAGAATCTCTCCCGGCCCGGCGAGCGCGCAGAGGCGCGCGGCGACGTTCACGACGTCTCCGATGCAGGTGTACTCGGTGTGCCGCGCGCTGCCGAGCGAGCCGGCGACCACGACCCCCGAGTTCACGCCGATTCCGACCTCGAGCGCCGGGCCGCCGACCTCGGCGTTGCGCTGCCGCACCGAGTCGAGCATCTGCAGCGCCGCCTGAATCGCGCGCGCCGCGTCGTCGTCGCGGGTGATGGGCGCGCCGAACACCGCCATCAGCCCGTCGCCGAGGAACTTGTCGAGCGTGCCGCCCCACGCGAGCACGGCGTCGCCGAGCCGCCCGAGCACGTCGTTGAGCAGCGTCATCACCTGCTCCGGCGGCAGCGTCTCGGACAGCGCGGTGAAGTTGCGGATGTCCGCGAACACCACGGTCACGTCGCGCTTCTCGCCGGTGAGCACGACCTGGCCGGTGCGCAAGAGCTCTTCGACGACGGCGTCGGAGGTGTAGCGCGCGAAGAGGCTGCGCATGCGCTCGGTCTCTTTCGTCCGCCGCAAGATGCTCTCGATGCGCGCGGCGAGCTCGTCCATCGACGTGCCCTTGCGGACGTAGTCGTCGGCGCCGGCGCGAAGGCCCTGCACGCGCTGCGTGTCGGCGTCGTTCGCGGTGAGGATGATCACCGGCACCGCGGAGCTGGGCCCGTCCTTCAAGCGCCGGCACAGCTCTGCGCCGTCGATGCCGGGCATGTCGAGATCGGTGAGCACGATGCTCGGCTTCAGCGCGTCGACCTGCTCGAGCGCCGCGAACGGATCCTGAAACGTGCTGACCTCGTAGCCCTGCGCGACCAGCCCCTCGCTGACCAGGTTGCACGCGAGCAGCGAGTCGTCGACCACCATCACCCGCAGCCCGTTCGAGTCGGCCGGCGTCTCGATTCGAGGCGCGTCAGGAGCGCTGTGCCGCTGCTCGAGCTCGTGCGACATGCGCTGCTGCAGCGTGAGCGCCTCGTACACCTGCTGGTAGCTGGCCTTGCCCTGCTCGACCAGGATCTCTCCGAGGCGGCGCCCGTCTTTCTTCTGCTGGTTCAGCGCGGCGTCGATGTCGCCGGAGTCGACGTACTTCAGCCCGACCAGCACCTCGCCGAGCGGCGGGCGATCGAGCGCGACGGGCTGCCCGCGGCCGAGCGCCATCGACAGTGCGCGCTGCAGCTGGTTGCGCGTGATGTAGCCGAGCGACATGAGCGCCTCACCGACGCGATTGCCGGTGAGGCTCTGCAGCGCGAGCGCCTCCTGCACCTGGTACTCGGTGACGAACCCGAGCTCCACCAACAGCTCACCGAAGGGCTTGGAGGGCGTGCTCATCTCATCGAAGAAGGCGTCAGCCCTTCTTGCGTGGTGGCTTCGTTGGCTTGTCGTCGCTGCTCTGCGCCTGCTCGAGGACGTTCTTCACCACTGCGAGGGCGCCGGCGAAGGTGTTCTCACCGAACTCTTCGCGCTCGTCGAGCTCGGCGCCGAGGCGCTGGCGGGTCGGAATCGAGGTGACGACGACGGGCTTTTGCCCCTTCGGATCACCGCGGGGCGGCAGGGTCTTCCGTTTTCTCTTTTCGACCATCTCGGGGCCGGACCATACCGCGGTTCGGCAGCTCGAAGAGGGGAATGGGCATCGTCGGCGCTTCGGCGAAGTCCTCGTCCTCATCGAGAGGAATCGAGACGAGCTCGGTGGGGGCGTCGGGATCGAAGGTGCTCATGCTGGCCTCCCGACAGAGCAAGGCCGCGGCCATGCCTTGCCGACATGTCGTCTGAAACCGGCGCGCGACAGGCTGATCCGCCAAGCTCGCGGCGCCACGTCGCGGCACGAAACCGTGAAGGCGCGCCGCGTGCGCGTCGATGCACCAGTGAGAACTGTCGTTGGTCAACGGACGTGACGTGACGTAGGACCACCCACATGGGCGAATGGATCGTGAAGCGGCAGGGGCGTGTCGCGGTGGTCTCGATGGACGACGGCAAGGCGAACGCGCTCGCGCTGCCAGAGTTCGAGTCGCTGTCGAAGGCGCTCGCCGAGGTCCGCGCCTCCGACGCCGGCGCGATGGTGCTGACCGGCCGCACCGGGTTCTTGAGCGCAGGGCTCAACCTGAAGGTGCTGCCGATGCTCGAGGTGCCCGAGCTGATGAAGGTGCTCTTGCGCTTCGGCCAGGTGGTCGGCGACGAGCTGTTCATGATGCCGATTCCCTGCGTGGCGGCGGTGACCGGCCATGCGATCGCGGCCGGGGCCATGCTCGCGCTCGCGTGCGAGACGCGAATCCTCGCGCGCGGGGCGTTCAAGTTCGGGCTCAACGAGGTGCCGGGCGGGCTGCCGCTGCCGGCGTTCGGCGTCGAGCTGATGCGCATGGCGGTGGCTCCGCAGCACCTGACGAAGCTGACGATGCAGGGCGTGATGCTGACGCCCGACGAGGCGCTCGCGCACGGCCTGTGCGACGCGGTGCTGGAGCCGGCCGAGGTGCTGCCCGCCGCGATCGCGAAGGCCGAGGCGCTGGCCGAGCTGCCGCTGTCCGCCTACTCCGCCACCAAGCTCAACGTGCGCATGCCGACGGTGCAGTACGCGCGCGCGCGGCTCGAGCCCGAGATGCAGTCGCTCGGCAAGGCGCTCGCCGGCCGCGGCTGAACAAACCGCAGCAGGGCGGCTCATGTCGCCTCGCGCTTGCCTCGCTATGACACAATAGATATATGTCACTCATGTCATTGCGCGCGGCCATCCTGGGCTTCCTGGAGCTCGACCCGACGAGCGGCTACTCGCTCAAGCAGCGGTTCGAGGGCTCGGTCGGCTCGTTCTGGAGCGTGACGCAGAGCCAGATCTACCGGGAGCTCCACGCGCTGGAGCGCGAGAAGAAGGTCGTGGCGAAGCGCGAGCCCGGCGAGGGCGCCCCCGACCGGAAGGTCTACGCGCTCACCGACGCCGGCCGCGAAGAGCTGCACGCGTGGCTGCGCGCGCCGCTCGAGCCGCTGCAGCTGAGGCACCCGCTGCTGCTGAAGCTCGTCTTCGCCTCGCAGGTGCCGCCCGACGAGCTCGACGCGGTGCTCGAGGCCTACGCGTCATCGCTCGAGGCCACGCGCGCCGAATACGAAGGCCGCCTCGGAGCGAAGGAGATCTTCTCCCTCGCCCGCAGCAGGCGCGAGGCGGCGATCTGGAAGCTGTCGATCGAGCACGGGCTCGCATGGTGCGACACCGAGCTGAAGTGGCTGCAGAGAACCCGCAGGACGTTGAGAGGAGCAGGTCGTGGAGCTCGCTGAGAGAGTGGTGTTGGTCACTGGAGCCTCGATGGGCATCGGGCGCGAGATCGCCCGCGCGCTGGGGCGTGAAGGCTGCCGCGTGGTGCTGGCGGCGCGGACGGTCGAGCTGCTGGAGCAGGAAGCCAGGGCCATCGGCCCGAACGCCTTCCCGGTGAGGCTGGACGTCACGAGCGACGCCTCGGTCGCCGCGTGCATGGAGCAGCTCGGCCGCCGCTTCGGTCGCCTCGACGTCGTCGTCAACAACGCCGGCAGCGGAGGTCCCGTCCGCCGCTGGGCCGAGGCCGAGGCCGACAGCGTCCGGCGCATGTTCGAGGTGCACCTGTTCGGCAGCGAGCGCGTGATGCGCGCGGCGGTGCCGCTGCTGCGGCAGGCCGGCGGAGGCACCATCGTGAACTTCGCCTCCACGCTCGGCTACGTCGGGATGCCCGGCACCGCCGCGTACAACTCGGCGAAGGCCGCCGTCATCATGCTGTCGAAGACGCTGCGCGCCGAGCTGCGCGAGCACCGAATCGATGTCCGCGTCTTCTCTCCGCCGCACACGAGCACCGAGTCCGGCAAGGCGATGCCGCTGAACCTGCCGCACATCTTCGAGCCCGAGTGGGTCGCGAAGCGCTTCGTGCGGTTCCTCAAAGGGCGCAAGGCGTGGGAGCTGCCCGGCGGCAACGGCTCGCTGCTGTTCCTGCAGCGCATCTCGCCGTCGCTCGCGCAGAAGATCATGGACGGCATCGGCTTCGGGACGCTCGACCGCGTCGCGCAGCTGCCCTCGGGTCAGTGAGCCCAGAGGCCGTACGTCGTCGTCAGCGTGACGTCGTCGTGCAGGCGCTGTGACTGCTGCAGCGCGACCATGCCGTCGCGCACGCAGTCGAGCTCGGCCGCGGAGCCGGGCTTCACCTCGTGCAGCCGGCAGCCGCCGAACGCGACCACCGGCGCAGCGGTGAAGTTCGCGACGTGCCGGCCGTCGAGCTGCAGGCCCTGCGGGGCGTTCTCGTCGATGAGGTTGAGCTCGACGCCGCGCGCGCCGACGGTGATGGAGACGAGCTCGCCGTGTTCGGGCAGCCACACGTCGCGCTCGAAGCTCAGCTCGCCGCTGACGCGCAGCACGAGGCGCTCACCGCGGGGCGGCGCGGCGAGCCGGCACTCGCCCCGGCACGCCGAGCCACCGAGCTCGAGCGTCACGCCCTCCAGCGAAGAGGAGACCTCGACGGAGGGCTCCTGCTCTTCGAGCGGGACTCCACAGGCGGCGGCGGTGATCAGCAGGGGCAGCAGGCGCATACGCCTTCGAAGGATAACAGCCTCCGGCGGCGTCAGTGTCCGCCGACCCGCAGGAGCGCCATGACGACCTCGAACACGATGAGACCGACGATCATCATCTCGAGCGTGAGCGAGCGGGCCGTGTCGACCTCGCCCTTGAGCAGCTCGTAGGTCTGGTTCAAGAGCCGCAGCTTGCGCGTCACCTGGGCCTGCCACGGGCCGATGCGCAGCTGCACGACGGCGGCCTCGTAGACGCGGGCGAGGTACGTGTCGCCGACGATGCGGATGCTGTTCTCGACGCGCTCGATGAACTCGGTGAGCTCGATGAGCGTGAGCATCAGGTCGCGCATCAGCCGCTTGTACGGGCTGAACAGGAGCGTGTTGCCGGGGCGCTTGCTCTCGATGGCGTCGTAGATGCGCGAGAGCTCTTTATCGAGGACGTCGTCGTAGTACCGCAGCTCGAGCAGCTGCGCGTTCGCGATCTCGAGCAGGTCGGCGATGTCGTACGAGCCGCTCGGCTCCCACAGGAACGCGGCGTTCCAGTCGACGACGGCGAGGTCGCGGTCCGAGTAGCTGAAGGCGCGCTCGAGCACGTCGTCGCGCTCGGTCTTCGAGAGGTGCTTCTCCTTCACCTCGCCGATGAGCAGGCGCGGCAGCTCGGGCGCGGCGAGCAGGTCACCGGGCTTCGCGACGCCCTCGATGTCGCGCGCGAGCAGCACGGTGTAGCTCTCGTTGCGCTCCCACAGGTGCGGGTCCTTGAACGCGGGGCCCAAGGCGGCGCGGAGCTGCGCGGCGACCTCCTGGCAGACGCGCTCGATGGCGGGGCTGTCGTAGAGCTCGTCGGCGAAAGGGATGAGGTCTTCCAGTGTCGTACCGGGGGAGATCGGCACGCGCAGCAGCACCGAGAGCGCGCCGTGATCGAACAGCCGGGCCGCGGCCTGAACGTCGAGCTTGCCGTTCCGCAGCGCGACCGGGCGCGTGCCCAGGTCCACGCTGAGCGGAGGGTTCGACAGCTGCACGTACTCGCTGCCCTCGCGGGTGAAGGCCATGCGGGTGGTGCCCTGCGAGAGCATGCCGGCGGCGCGCTGCAGGTCGATCTCGTCGGCGACGTCGAAGATCCGGTAGCAGAGCGCGACCGCGTTCTTGAGCCGCAGCATCGGCCTCGTTCCTACTCCGTCGTCGTCCGCGGCCCAACTGCCGCGTGAGTCGTCTTCCCTGTAGGCCATGCTTCCCAACAACTAACGTGCCGGAAGCTGCGTAGCCCGGCGGGCTCGGTTCAGCTCCCGACGTCGCGCTTGGCCTGCTCGATGACTCCGTCGACGAGCTTCTGAATCTCTTCGAGCCGCTGCTTCGTCTTCGCCTCGTAGCGCACGACGAGCACGGGCGTGGTGTTCGAGGCACGCACGAGGCCCCAGCCGTCGGGCCAGGTGACGCGGACGCCGTCGACGTCGTTGAGGCCGGTGCCCTTGCCCTGCAGCAGCTCCTTGCAGCGCTTCACGACGGCGAACTTCTTGTCCTCGGTCGTGTCGAAGCGCAGCTCGGGCGTCGAGTACGTGACCGGCACATCGGCGAGCAGCTCGGAGAGCGTCTTCTGCTCGTACGAGAGGATCTCGAGCAGGCGCGCGCTGGTGTACGGCGCGTCGTCGAAGCCGAAGAAGCGGTGCTTGTAGAAGATGTGGCCGCTCATCTCGCCGGCGAGCTGGGCGTGGGTCTCTTTCATCTTCGCCTTGATCAGCGAGTGGCCCGTCTTCCACATGATGGGCCGGCCGCCCTTGGCCTGGATGTCGTCGTAGAGCGTGAAGCTGCACTTCACCTCGCCGACGATGGCGGCGCCGGGCATGTCCTTCAGCACGTGGCGCGAGAGCAGGATCATCAGCTTGTCGCCCCAGATGATGTTGCCCTTCTCGTCGACCACGCCGATGCGGTCGGCGTCTCCGTCGTAGGCGATGCCGCAGTCGGCCTTCTTCGCCTGCACCTCGGAGATCAGCTTCTCGAGGTTCTTCGGGACGGTCGGGTCGGGGTGGTGGTTCGGGAAGCGCCCGTCCATCTCGCAGTAGAGCGGCACGACCTCGTAGCCGAGGCCGTTCAGCATCGCGAGCGCGGTCGGCCCGCCGACGCCGTTGCCCGCGTCGACGACGACGCGCAGCTTGCGGCCGCGCGAGACCGTCGACTTGACGAAGTGCAGGTACGGGGTCACCGCGTCGAACGTCGTCACGTGCCCCGGGCGATCGCCGCGCACGAAGTCGGCGCCGTGGATGAGCTTGAGCAGCTTCTGGATGTCCTCGCCGAAGAACGTGGTCTTGCCGAGGCCGATCTTGAAGCCGTTGTACTCGGCCGGGTTGTGGCTGCCGGTGATCATCGCCAGCCCGTCGACGGGCAGCGTGTTCGCGGCGAAGTACACGACCGGGGTCGGCACCACGCCGACGTCGATGACGTCGGTGCCGGTGGCGATGACGCCCTTGATGAAGGCGTCGCGCAGCCGCGTCGAGTGCAGCCGGCAGTCGCGGCCGACGACCAGCGTGCGGCCGTGCGCGCGGGCGCACAGGGTACCGAGGCCGCGGCCGAGCTTCTCGGCCACGTCGTCGGTGAGGTCTTTGTCGACGACGCCACGGACGTCGTACTCGCGGAAGATTTGAGGGTTCATAGGTATCGCTCGAGTTTTTTCTTCCCGGCCTTCAGTTGCTCTACCACCTTGCGGACGTCCTGCGACTTCGACTTCGGCAGCACCAGGATGGCGTCTCCGGCGTCCACCACGACGGTGTCATTCATACCCACCACGGCCACCGGGCGCTCGCCTGCCAGCACGACGCAATCTTTGCAGTCGATCACCATGGCCTGGCCCTCCTTCACGTTGCCCTGCTCGTCCGCCTGGCGGACCTCGGGCAGCGCGTTGAAGGAGCCGACGTCGCTCCAGCCGAACGCGCCGGGGACGACGGCCATGTTCTCGGCCCGCTCGGCGACGCCGTAGTCGATGCTGGTGGCGGGCATCTTCGGGAAGAGCTTCTCGAGCGCCGCGCCGTACTTCTTCGTGCCGATGACCTTCTCGAGCTCCTCGAGCGGGCCGTAGAGCTCGGGCATGTGCTTCTCGAGGGCGGCGAGCATCGTCGACGCGCGGAAGACGAACATGCCCGCGTTCCAGACGTACTCCTTCGAGGCCAGGTACTGCTGCGCGGTCTCGAGGTTGGGCTTCTCGACGAACTGCCTGACGCGGCGGGCGGGGCCGCCGTCGAGCGGGTCGCCGAGGCGGATGTAACCGTAGCCGGTGTCGGGACGCGTGGGCTCGATGCCGATCGTGACGATGAAGCCGTGGTGCGCGGTCTTCTCGGCGGCCTCGAGCGCGGCGCGAAAGGCGGCGACGTCGGCGACGTGCTGATCCGACGGCAGCACCGCGAGCGTCGCGTTCGGGTCTTCGTGCGCGACGTGCAGCGTGGCGAGCGCGATGGCCGGAGCCGTGTTGCGCGCCTGCGGCTCGACCACGAGCTTCGCCTTCTTCACCAGCTTCTGAACGGGCTTGGCGTGGCCGGTGCCACACACGACCCACGTCGGCAGGCCCTTGAGGCGCTTGACGGTCTCGACGATGAGCGGCTCGCCGCCGGTCAGCGGCAGGAACTGCTTGGGGCGCTTCGAGCGGGAGAGCGGCCAGAAGCGGGTTCCGGAACCGCCGGCCATGACCACGGCATGGAGCATGGCCGCCTTCCATAGCGCGGGGCTGCAGGGACGGCGACCGAATGATCGCCCAAGCTAGATAGATAGGCGAACCGCTAATCCTGCCTGCTGCGGCACGATGAGCGGTTCACCCATCTACCCGGCGGAGAGGGGGTTCCGGGTCCGCAGCTCGGGGAACCGGGAGAAGTCGCGGTCTGCCGTGAGGAGCTCCCTCCTCGCGGCGTCGTGAAACGGAGACTCGGCGCGGTGCGCATAGACCAGCAGGTTCGTGTCGAAGGCGATCAGGAGCCACGCCCCTCATAGGCGAGGTCGCGAATCCGCTCCCAGTCGGTCTCGGCGAGCCCCTCGACCAGGCCGTCTCCCTTGAAAGAGCCGTCGGCGAGCTTGAAGCGCGCGCTCGGCTGGGCGCGGTTGAGGAAGCTGCGCAGGGCCTCGGCGACGATGGCGCGGAAGGGCACGTTGCGTTGACGCGCGAGCTTCTTTGCCTGCTTGAAGAGCGGATCAGGCAGATCGAGCGTAGTCCTCAGATGCGAAAGCATCTTCATCGATGTGCCCGCGCGCTTCAGGGCGCCACCTTCTCCGTCTGCCCCGCCTTCACCTTCACGCTCTTCGACACCGCGCCGAGCCGCACCTCGTGCTTGCCCTCGACCGCGTCGAACGGCTGCAGCGGCGTCGTGCCGATGCGCGCTCCGTCGAGCCAGACCTCGACACCGGGAGGCGCCTCGATCGCGATGCTGCCCTGCTCGACCACCACCGCCTGCTTCAGCTCTTTGCCCGGCTCGATGTTGAGCGTGAGCTTCTTCGTGAAGCCGACCTTCTCGTTCTTGAGCAGCACCGTGCGCTTGCCCGAGGCGATGGGGGCGCGGATGAGCGGCGTCGTGCCGAGCTTCTCGGCGCCGAGGTAGACGTCTGCCCACGGCTCGGTGCGCAGCGTGAGGTAGCCGTCTTCGCCCGTCGCGGCGGGAGCGTTCGCGGCGGCCACGGGTTTGGGTTTTGGTTTCGCCGCTTGCTCGGCGGACCTGGGTTCTTCTGCCGGCTTCGGCGGCGGAGCTGCTTCGGCGACCTCCGGCGGCTTCGGCTCCGGTTCTTTCGGCGGCTCTTCGCCCCTCACCGCGGCCGTCTCTCCGGCGGGGGGCGCGGCGGGCGCTTTGAGGAACCAGGCTCCGGCTCCTCCCGCCGCCAACAGCACGACGCCTACTGCAGAGAGCAGCGCCACCGGCGTCCGCTTCGCCTTCTTCGGCTCTTCGACCGCGACGTCGAGCACCGCGGTCGACGACTGCGACGATTCGTCGAGCGTACCTTCGATGACGGGCAGCTCCGGCAGCGACGGAGAAGACACCAGCCCCAGCACCGGCGCGGCGCCAGACCGCGAGGAGATCGGCGTCCCCGTGCCGCTTCCCGTCTTCGGCCGCGACGACTCGGGGTGCGTCCCACGCCGCGCGCGCGTCACCTCTTCGACGAGCGTCGAGAGCTCGGGCGACCCCACGCGGGCGCCGGTCGACTGCAGCCACTCCTCCAGCGCCCGCTGCAGCGAGCGCGCGTCGGGGTAGCGCTCGGCCTTCGCCGGGTGCATCGCGAGCGCGATGATGCGCGACAGCTCGATCGGCACGGCGGGGTTCGCGACGTGCGCGAACGGCGTGTTGCCCTCGACGATCTTCGAAACCAGCGCGAGCTCGGTGTCGGCCGAGAACGGGCGCCGGCCGACGACGAGCTCGTAGAGCGTCACGCCGAGCGCGTAGACGTCGACCTGGCGATCGGCCTCCTGCCCGCGCACGAGCTCGGGGCTCATGTACGCGTACTTGCCCTTCACCGTGCCGGCGACGCTGCGGTGCGTGTTCGAGACCGCCTTCGCCACGCCGAAGTCGACGAGCTTCGGCACGCCGGTGCTCGTCACCATGATGTTGTCCGGCGCGACGTCGCGGTGGACGATGTTCAGCGGCGGGCCGTCTTCCTCCGTCAGGTCGTGCGCGTACTGCAGGCCCTCGCAGACTCCGCACGCGATGCGCGCGGCGAGCTGCGGCGGCATCGGCACCTTCCGGTTCAGGAAGTGCTTGAGCAGCACGCGCAGCGTCTGGCCGCGCACGTATTCCATCGTCAGGTAGTACTGGCCGTCGTGCACGCCGAAGTCGAAGACCTGCACGACGTTCGGGTGCGAGAGCTGCGCCGCGAGCCGCGCCTCGGAGAGGAACATCTCGACGAACGCGGGGTCCTCGGCCAGCTCGGGGAGGATGCGCTTGATGACGACGCTCTTCTGGAAGCCGCCGGGCCCGACGGCCTTGCCGATGTACACCTCGGCCATCCCGCCGCGGGCGAGCAGGCGCTCGATGCTGTAGCGACCGATCTGCTCCAAGGGGGAAACCGTTCAGGGCCCTATCGCGCGGACCCGCTCGTTGAAACTGTCACAGACGAAGATGGCACCGGTGGGCGACAGCGCGATACCGGCGGGGCTGGCGAGCGTCGAGTCGCGCGCCGCCGCGCCGTCACCGGCGAGGCCGAACGCGCACGTCGAGCAGCCCTGCGCGCCCGCGACCGGAGACACGATGCCCAGCGTGTCGATGCGGCGCACGTTGTGCGCGTCGAAGTCGGTCACGTAGAGGTTGCCGGTGCCGTCGTTCAACAGCCCCCACGGGCGGCGGAACGTGGCGACCGCGGCGGGGCCTCCGTTGCCAGTCGAGCTGTTGGCGCCGGTGCCCGCGACGGTGCGGATGTTTCCGATCGGCGCGCTCACCAGGTTCACCACGCGCAGGCGCCGATTTCCCGAGTCGGCGATGACGAGGTCTCCGTTGGCGTCGAGCGCCAGCCCCGACGGCTGGCTGAGCAGCGCCGAGGTTGCGGGGCCGTTGTCACCCGCGAAGCCGTTCGTCGGCCCGCGGAAGTCGGTGGAGCCCGCGACGGTGGTGATGATGTTCGTCTGCAGGTTCACGCGCCGCACGCGGCTGCCGCGCAGCGTCGTCGACGAGAGCGAGTTCTCGTACTCGCTGATGTAGAGCGTGTTGCCGACCTTCAAGAGCCCGCGCGGGCTGATCAGAATGGCGCTGGACGCGAAGTAGTCGTCGCCGAAGCAGTTGTACCCGGGCCCCGAGCCCCCGGGCGGAGACGACGGCGTGTTGCTCATCGTCGTGCACCCCGCAGGAGTCGACCCGCCGCCGGCGACCGTCGAGATGGTGCCGCCGACGTCGACCTTCCGGACGCGCGCGTTGCCGTTGTCGACGAAGTAGAGGTCTCCGTTGTCGAACACCATCGCCTCCGGCGCAGAGAGCTGCGCGTCGACCGCGAGCGCCCCGTCGCCGGCGCTGCCGCGGACGCCGTTGCCGGCGTACACGGTGAGCGCGCCGGTCGTGTCCACCTTGTAGATGCGATCGTTCTCGCGGTCGGAGACGAACCAGCTCCCCGTCCCGTCGAACGCGACGCCGTAGGGGCGGAAGATGAACGCGTCGGTCGCGGTCGTCGCGAGCGGGGCCGGGCCGAGCACCGGCTGCACGAGGCCGGCGGCGTCGATGCGCTTGATGCTGTTCGGCGCGGCGCTGGCGTCCGAGTACGTCGTGAAGTGCACGACGCCGGCGTTGTTCATCGCGAGCGCCGACGGCCGGCCGATGCGCGCCATCGCCGCGCTCACTCCGTCGGCCGCCACCAGGCCGCTGGTGGTGCCGGCGAACGTCGAGATCGTGCCCGCACCGAGGTCGATGCGACGCAGCCGGAAGCCGCTGAACGACGACACCACCATGCCGCCGTCGGCGTCGAACAAGAGCGCGCGCGGGCTCGAGAGCTGGCCCGCCGTCGCGGCGACGCCCTCGCCGCTGCTCCCGCTGGTGCCGGTGCCGGCGAAGTTCTGCAGGAGCCCGCCGTCGGCCGTCACGCGCTTGATGCGGTGCGCGTCGTGCTCGCCGATGTAGACGTTCTCGAGCCGGTCGATCGCGATGGAGACGGGGTTGTTGATGGCGGCGGACGCGGCGATCACCCCGCCGTCGTCGGGCGTCGACGTGTTCGAGCCGGTGCCCGCCACGAGCGTGGTGACGCCTGCCGGAGAGACGCGGCGCACGCGGGTGCCCCCGCAGCCGGTGGTCGTCGAGAAGTACAGGTTGCCCGACGCGGAGATCTTCACGTCCTGCACCTCGCCGACCGGCGTCGCGCTGGCCATGCCCTCGCCGCCGTACGAGCAGCTGCCGGTGCCCGCCCACGTGGTGATGGTGCCCGTCGCGTCGATGCGGCGAATGCGGAAGTTGCTCGCGTCTGCGATGAACAGGTTGCCGAGCGCGTCGAAGGCGAGGCCACGCGGGGTGCAGAGACCGGCCTGCACCGCGGGACCGGCGTCGCCGCTGAACGCGCAGCCGATGCCGCCGGCGACCCTGCGCGTGCGCCCGGTGACGTCGATCTTCATCACGCGGTGCCGCTCGGGCTCCGAGTAGTAGAGCTCGTTCGTCATGGGGTGGAACGCCATGTACGTGACGCGGGTGAGCGTGGCGGCCTGGGCGAGGCCGGTGTCTCCGGTGTAGCCGCCGCCGACGGTGCGGATGACGGGGTCGACGCGGAAGATCTGATCGCCGACGCCGCCACCGCCGGGCATCGGGTTTCTCACCGCGATGGTGAGCAGGCCCGACTTCGACAGCACCTGCGCCGAGAGCGTCGCCTGGATCTGCGTGGGCAGCACGACGTTCGACTGCAGCACCGTGCCGCTCGCGGTGACCACGGCGCCGGGCACGAAGCCGGTGCCGGTCAGCACGATGCTGATGGGCATCGAGCCGGCGAGCGCGCTGGTCGGGTTCACCGCCCCGAGCGCCGCCTGCGGGTTCGAGATGACGAACGACGCGCCGGCGGACGTGCCGCCCAGGCCCGGCGTCACCGCCACGACGGTGGCGATGCGGCCCATCACCAACTGCGCAGCGGGGATGGTCGCGCGCAGCGACGTGCCGGACATGTACTGCGTGTCGAGCTTCACGCCGTCGAGCCTGAGCTCCGTCGTCGGCAGGAAGTCGCTGCCGGTCGCGGTGAGCACCGTGTCCGTCGCGCCCGCCGCGGCGTTGTCGGGCGAGATGGAGGTGAGCACCGGCACCGGCAAGAGCGCTCGGATGCTGACCAGCGCCGAGGCCGCAGCGCCCGGCACCGCGCGGCTGACCGCCTTCACCGTCACCACCGGCATCGCGGGCACCGCGGCCGGCGCGGTGTACAGCCCGTTCAGGTCGATCGAGCCCTCGCCCTCGACCGACCACTCCGCCTCGGCCGGCATGTCGTCGAGCAGCGCGCTGAACTGCACCGTGCCGCCGGTCATCACGTTCGCCGTCTGGGGAGTGATCTGCAGCGTCGCTCCGCTGGTGCCGGGGTTGCCCTTCTCGCAGACGCCTTCGGTCGTGCAGCCGTAGCCGGTGGGGCACTGCGCGTTGCTGCGACAGGGGATGGTGATGGGTCCCGTCGACGGGCAGCCGCACAGCGTGAGGACGGCGAGCAGCCTGATGGAGCGCATGGAGATCTCTAGAAGGTTCCGCTGAAGACGAGGATGGCGAGACCGGCGGCGGCGAGCGCGCCTCCGAGGGCGTAGCCGCCGTAGCCGAGCGCGGCGAACGTCGAGCGCTTGCCCTCGAGCGCCATCACCTCGGCGCTGGGGTGCAGCGAGCTCTGCAGCTCTCGCGCGGCGCTCTGCGACTGGAGCGCGAAGATGGCGCCCGCGGCGACGCAGCCGGCCCCGGCGAGCATCATGACGAGCGGCACGGCGACGAGGCGCTGGCGCGGGGGCGCGGGCGGCTCTTCCACCACCACGGGCTGCTGCGCGGCGGGCGCGGGAGTCAGCGACACCGGAGGAAGCGGCGGCGGCTCGGGCTTCGGCTCCGGCGGCGGAGGCGGCCGCAGGCGCACCTCGCGCGCCTCCTTCGCTTCCTCGAAGACGCGCTGCACCTTCGGGCTCGCGTTCGAGGGCGGCCGCGCGTTCTCGTTCAAGCCGAGCGCATCGTCGAAGTCGCGCTTCGCCTCCTCGGTCTGGCCGAGGTTCACGTGCGTGATGCCGAGGTCGAGCAGGACGTCGAGGCGGCGCTCGGGCGACAGCGTCGGGTCACCCTTGAGCTGCTCGAGCAGCGGCAGCGCCGCGTCGAAGTCGAGCGACTTCATGCGCTGCTTCGCCTTCTTGTGAAGGACGGCGGGGTCCACCGCAGCCGCGGCAGCACACGAAACCACGCAGAGGAGGACACCCAGACACCGGCTCAAGAAACGGCCCCCGGAAGGTTGAGCCAAAGTCTACTCCCATCGGATACCGTGTGGGCGTCCGATGCTCTTTCTGACGTTGCTCATCGCAGCGGCAGCCCCACAGAAGCTCGCGGCGCTCGGCTTCTCACATGCGAACGTGAGCGACGAGGTGGCGAAGGTGGCGGGCGAGCACTTCACCCAGCAGCTCTCGAAGCAGGGCTTCGACGTGACGACCGAGAAAGACCTCGCCGCGCTCATCGGCATCGAGCGGCAGAAGCAGCTGCTGGGCTGCGCCGACACCGACAGCTCGTGCCTCACCGAGCTCACGAACGCGCTCGGAGTCGCCGCGGTGGTGACCGGCTCGCTGGGCCGCTTCGGCACGCGCTACACGGTGAACGTCAAAGTGACGGACGCCGCGAACGGCGCCTCGCTCGCGGTGTTCTCGTCCGAGGTCGGCAGCGAAGACGAGCTGCCCGCGACGCTCTCGCGCGGAGCCGCGGACATCGCGGATCAGCTTCGCCCTCGCCGCTCGCTGCCGCTGCGCGCCAAGGTGGCGATGGGCGTCGGCTACGGCGCGGCCGGTGTGCTGCTCGCGGTGTCGGGGATGTTCTTCACCGCGGCCGCGACGGCGCAGCAACGGCTGCGGGCGCCGATGGGCCCGGACACCGTGACCGCCTTCCGTCTCGTGCAGGAGGGCAACCAGCAGGAGACCATCGGCTACGTGCTGCTGGGCACCGGCGTCCTCGCAGCGCTCACCACCAGCGTCGTCGTGATGGCGATCGGCGAGTCGGTCGCTCTCTCCGCCGGGCCGGGCGGAGTGAGCGTCAGGGGGACGTGGTGAGGCGCCTCTGGCTCGTCGTGCTCGCGGTGGGCTCGTGCAAGCTCGGCGATGCCCTCAACGACTACTGCCTGCGGACCCTGGCGTGTCGCTGTGACGGTGGCGAGTGCTGCGTGCTCGAGGGGAATACGTGCAACGCGGACACGCCGTGCTGCAGCGGCTCGTGCGTGATGGGCCAGTGCCGGGCGACGGCAGCGGCCGGTGGAGGCGGCGGCTCCTCGGGAGGCATGGGAGGCGGCACCGCTGGAGGAACCGCGGGCGGTGGCGTGGGCGGTGGTGGTGCCGGCGGTGGCTCCGACGGTGGCGACTCCGACGGCGGCGGCCTCGACGCAGGTGCCATCTTCGGCGCGTCGTTGCCGTACTGCACACCCACGGCCGCGCCGGGCTCGCTGTCGATACCCGACGGGTGCTGCCGCGACTACGAGTGCGCGACCGGGCAGTGCCTCGGCTTTCCGTTCACCGCCACCGGCGGCCGGCGGTGTACGCCGCTGGCAGCGCGGGAGATCGACGGCGGAACCTGCGGCGACGAGACCGACTGCATCGATGGGCTCACCTGCGATCTCCGCTTCGACGCCGGCCGGTGTGTCCGCACGTTCCAGACGCGTCTGGGCGGAGGGCTCGACTGCCTGCCGGACGATTGGTCGAACGAGAGGCAGTCGTGCGCGCTGCTCTGGCCGGATGGAGGAGCCGCGGGGGTCTTCTGCTACACGCCGGGGAGCCGAGTGCCGATGGGCGGCGGCCCGTGCTGCTCCGACCGCTCCGACGGCGGCGCCGTCGCGAGCTGCACCGAAACCGGGTCGTGCACGTGCAACGGCAGCTGCGCGACGCAGTACGACTACGTCTGCCCGCTCTGAGCGCCTCTGCGCGCCTTCCCGAGCGCGTCGTATGTCGCGTACTTGTACGTCTCGGAGAGCGTCGGGTAGTTGAAGCACATGCGGATGAACAGCTCCGCGGTCGCGCCCTGCAGCATCGCCGCGAGGCCGATGTGCACCAGCTCGGTGGCGCCTTCGCCGATGATGTGCACGCCGAGCAGCTTCATGTCCGGCGCGCCGAAGATGAGCTTCAGGCGGCCGTAGTCCTCTCCGATGATCTTCCCGCGCGCGTTGTCTTTGAAGCGCGCGTTGCCGACGACGTAGGGCACGTTCTTGGCCTTGAGCGTCTCTTCGGTCTCTCCGGCCATCGACGTCTCGGGGATGGTGTAGATGCCGTACGGGAGAATCGGCGCGAGCGTCTCTTTGTACTGAAGGCCGAACATGTTCACGACCGCGATGCGGGCCTGCTCCATCGAGGTGGCGGCGAGCGCGGGGAAGCCGATGACGTCGCCGGCGGCGTAGATGTGCGGCACCTTCGTGCGGTAGTGCTGATCGACCTCGAGCGCGCCGCGCTTGCCGGCGGTGAGCCCGGCCTTGTGAAGGTCGAGCGTGGCGGTGTTCGCCTCGCGGCCGGCGGCGACGAGCACGATGTCCGCCTCGAAGCGGTGCCCTGACTTCAGCGCGAGCGCGACGCCCTGCGCGAGCAGCGTCACCTGCTCGACGGTGTCGCCGAGCTTCAGGTCGATGCCGAGGTGGCGCATGCGCTCGGCGAGCTGCTGCGACATCTCTCCGTCGAGGAACGAGAGCAGCGTGGCCCGCGACTCGATGAGCGTGACCTTCACGCCGAGCGTGGCGAAGAGGCACGCGTACTCGCAGCCGATGACTCCGCCGCCGACGACGGCGAGGTTCTTGGGGATGAACTCGACGCGCACGATCTCGTCCGAGTCGTAGACGCGCGCGTGATCGAACGGGTACATCGGCGGGCGGAACGGCGAGCTGCCCGTCGCGACGAGGATGTACTCCGCCGACACCTGCGTCTCGGGCCAGCCGGGCCGGCGCACCGCGAGCGTGTGCGCGTCGACGAAGCGCGCGTCGCCCCAGATGTGGACGATCTTGTGGCGGTTCAGGTTGTCCGCGATGCGCTCGCGCTCTTCCTGAATGACGCGCTCCCCGCGGTAGAGGAAGTCGTCGACCGTCGCCTCGCGGCTGAGCCTCAGGTTGACGCCGTGCAGCCCGCGCTGCCGGAAGCCGGAGAGGTACAGCGCCGTCTCGCGCAGCGTCTTCGACGGCAGCGTGCCGGTGTTCGCCGATGCGCCGCCCAGCACCTCCTCGCGCTCGATGAGGGCCACCTTCTTGCCGAAGTACGCAGCCTGCGCGGCGCCCTTCTCGCCCGCCGGGCCGCTGCCGATGACCAGCAGGTCGTAGTCGTACCCCTCTCCCATCTCTCGCTTTGCGACGCTAGCGCAGGGGAGCGTGGGCGTCAGCGATCAGCGCGCATGCCTCGAGCAGGTTCGGAAGCGGCAGCACCTGCCACGTGGCATCGACCGAGCAGCCGAGCCGCGCCGCGTGGGTGCCGTCCACCAGCACCGGGCTGTGCGTCGTCGCGCGCAGCTCGTCGAGCGTGCGCACGGTGAGCGGCTTCGAGGCTGCGTACCAGGCGACGTACGGGTGGAAGGAGCGCTGCGCGAAGACGGGCACGGTGGTCCGTTGAGGCAGCGTCTTCGCCACCAGGCCGAGCTGGTTCATCTCGTGCTCTTCGCGCAGGCGGTGCACGGCGAGGCTCGCGGTCAGCACGAGCTGCAGCGCCGCGACGTAGGCGAGCTTCGGCCAGCGTGAGACGACGTGCGCCACGGCGAAGGCCGCCGGGAGGATGAGCAGGTAGCCCCAGAACGCGTGGCGCGTGGCGCCTTGCCGGAAGAGCACCAGCATCACCAGGCCGGGGGCGAGCAGGATTGCGAGTTGGGTGCCGGGAGAAACCGGGTTCGCGTTCGCGTTCGGGTTCGCGTTCAGTGGCGCGAGGAATGGCACGGTGAGCAGCGCCGCCAGCGCGACAGGCCCCACGCCTTCGCCCACGTGGCGCGCCTGCGCCGCCAGCCACTGCAGCCAGGTGATGTCGTCGCCGGTCGACCGCCAGCGGAACTGCCAGACGAGATCGCCGATGCCGCCGCTCGCGGTGATGAGGTGCCCTGCGACGAAGGAGAGGGAAACCGCGAACGCCGCGGCGAACATCCACCGTTCACCCTGAGCGAAGGCCGCAGGCCGGAGTCGAAGGGCGCCCGAATCGCCGACCCCGGCCCCCTTCGACTCCGCGCTTCGCGCTCCGCTCAGGGTGAACGTCGCGGTGATGACTGCCGCTGCGATCACTCCATCCCACGAGCTCAGCACCAGCAGCGCGACCAGCAGCGGCGACCACTTCCGGTCGCGATACAGCACCAGCGCGAGGAACAGCGGCGCGGCCAGCGTCACCGTCGTCAGCAGCCGCCCGTACCTCAGCGCGAAGGTGCTCGCGGCCGCCACGGCGAGCCCGACGAGCGCCGCGCGCGGCTCGAAGTACCGCCGCAAGAGCCGGTGCAACAGCAACAGCGCCCCACACGCAGCGAGCAGCGCGACGAGCCGTGGGCCGCCCTCCCAGCCGCCGAGCGCGACGGGCACCGCGCTCAGCCACACCGCGAGCGGGGGATGATGCGCGTAGACGCCGTCGCCCCGCGTGCCTCCGTGCGGCAGCACCACCGTGCCGAGTCCCTTGCCCTCGAGCAGGTTGCGCGCGCCGAGCGACCAGATGGCGGCGTTGAGCGACTCCTCCGAGTTGCCCCACGGCTCGCTCAGCGTCGGCAACGCAAAGACGAGCGGCAGCAGCGCGAGACCGACGACGGCCGGCTTCACACCTTCGCGGCCTTGCGCTCGGTGCGCCAGGCGACCGGCGTCTTCCCCGTCCACCGGCGGAAGGCGCGATCGAAGGCGCGCAGCTCCGAGTAGCCGAGCAGGTAGGCGATCTCGCTCACCGTCAGCGACTCGTTCACGAGGTAGCTCATCGCGAGCTGCTCGCGCACGCCGTCGAGCACTTCCTGGAACGAGGTGTCCTCTCCCTCGAGGCGCCGCTGCAGCGTGCGGGGAGAGAGGCCGAGCGCGTCGGCGACGGTCTCCACCTTCGCCTCGGTCTTGCCGAGCCGGCGCACGAGCTCCTGCCGGATGAGCCCGATGAGGTCGGTGCTGACCGGGCGCGTCTCGAGGACGGCGCGCCCCTGCTCTTCGAGGTACCGCTTGAGCGCGGGGTCCGCAGACACGACCGGCCACGCGAGCACCGGGTCTGCGATCTCGATGCCGTTCACTCCGGCGCTGAACTCCGGCTTGACCCCGAAGTAGTCGGTGAGCGGCGCGACGTTCGCCGGCGCGGCGTGCGCGAAGTACACGCGCTTGAGCTCGAGGCGCTTGCCGAGCACCTCGGCGCCGGCGCGAATGAGGAACGCGAGCGAGTACTCGTTCAAGATGCGGCCGAGGCCCTCGGCCTCTGCCGGCACGCGGTGCTCGAGGACGCCGAAGCCGTCGCGCTCCATGAAGACCCAGTCGACGCCGGCGTTGATGATGCGGCCGAAGCGCGCGAGCGCGTGCAGGGCCTCGCGCAGGTTGCCGGCGCTGCGGCAGATGAACTCGACGAGCGCGTAGGTGCCCTTCGGCACGGCGCGGCTGAGCGTGAGCCCGAGCTGCTCGTCTCTCATCGCCGAGGCCGCGGCGTCGAGGAACGTGCGGAAGCGCGGCAGCGGCGCGGTGATCTCGGGAGCCGAGTCGTAGCCCTGCGGCAGGCCCGCCTCGAGCGCGAAGCGGCGGCCGTCGACGCCCTGCTTCTCGAGCAGCTTCAGAATCAGCGGCACCAGCCGGAACGTGAAGTCGAGCGGGCGACGGCTCTTGGTCCCTCCCATCGGGAGGCGAAGGCTACCCGCCCGCGTCGGCCTCCGCCATGGCTGCGCGAAGGGCCTGGAGCTGTTTCACGACCGCGCGGGCGTTCTTGGGCCCCATGCGCAGGAGGTGCTTCTCGGCCGGCTTGAGCGCCTCGAGCTTCGGGTCGGCCCACACGTAGCCCACGCCGACCTCCATGGGGATGACCTCGCGCGGACCGTCGGAGATGGGCACGGCCGCGAGGCGGTCGACCGCGGCGATGAACGCGGCGTCGAACGTCTTCCCCGGAGGGGCGATCTCCCGGAACGCCGACTCGAGGTACGGGCGCAGCTTGCCGTACGCGCGGCCCACCGCGGCGGCGTCGATGGCGGTGAAGGCTGCGGTGACCGCGTCGTAGCGGGCGTCGTTCTTCTCGCTGATGAAGTACCTGGGCTTTGGCTTGTCCTTCTTCGACTTCGGCTTCTGCTTCACCTCGTCGACGAGGAAGGTGCCGCCCGGGTCGAGGAAGGGCAGCACGACGCGCGGGCTCTCGCCTTGCGACACGGAGTACACGGCGGTGGCGGCGCGGCGGACGACGTCTCCTCCGGCGAGCCACTCCTTCGGGACGAGGTCGCCGATGAGCACGTCACCCGCGGCCGGGTCGACGCCGGCCGTCGGCTCGGCGCCTGCGTCCACCACCGGCGGCGGGCTCCCCGCGTCGGGAGGCGCCTGCACCCGTGTCCGTTCGAGCACGAGCCATGTCCCTACGCCCGCAAGCGCGAGCGCGATGAGCACGAGCACGACGCCCACGTACGGGCCGCGGCTCTTCAGCGACGTCTTCGGTGCCTCGTTGCCGTCCATGGCCGCTCGTTAATGCAAGAACGTGCGCAGCGCTTTAGGTTCCGTGCATGCCTGAGGAAGGGCCCATTCGCATCCAGCCGGTGCCCGCGCCGGACCCCGAGCCGACGAAGTGCCGGCACTGCGGCGGCCGCATTCCGCCCGGCTCGGCGAAGTGCCCGCACTGCGGCGCGCCGCACTGAGCGTTCACGCCAACTGCAGCGTCAGCGCCACGGCGCCCACCGGCCGCGAACCGCTGCGCGCCTTGCACTCGAACCGGTAGTTCTTGCTGCTTCCGCCCACGTACCGCGCCTCGAACCGCACGGTCTCACCGACGAGCGCGAGGTTGTCGGCGCGGGCCTCGGCGTGACGCACGAGGTACTTCACGTCGCCCTTCCTTCTGCGCAAGAGCTCACCGCACAGCTGCGACAGCGCGCTCATCACGATGCCGGTGGGCAGCACCGGGTACATCGGAAAGTGGCCGCTGCAGGCCCCCGGCGGAATCGGACCGAAGGTGGCCTCGATCAGGTCCGCGCCGGGGGACAGGTCCATGTTCGAAAGCTCGAGCGGAGCCCCGTACGGGTTCGAGCGCATGATCTTCAGCTCGCCGCTGTGGCGGCGCTCGAGCACGGGCGGGCGGCTCGCCTTCCTCAGGTCCCGCTTCGCGCCCTCGAAGAGCTTGTGGAAGCGGGCGGCCGAGAGCACCGAAAATTCGACGTCGAGCTCGAACAGCGTGCCGCCGCCGCGGAGGTGCAGCGAGGCGTGCGCGCGGCCGGCGTCGCTGCCGACCAGCTCTCCACTCGCGCGCCCCTCGAGGCGGGTCGCCGTCGAGCTCGCCGCGGTGCGCACGAGCGTCGCGGTGCGCGCGAGGTAGTAGTGCAGCGAGCGGTCTCGATTCGCCTCCGCGAGCGCGCACGACGCGAGCAGGCCGAGGTGCCGCGCCGCCTCGCCGGCGGTGATGGGCCCGATCTCCTGCTCGCTCGCGAGCTGAATGGGGACCTCGGCCTCGAGCGTGCCCTCGCGAAACGCGGCGACGGTGCGAAGTGCGAAGTACGGGTCGCGGACTCCGATGCGGGTGAACAGGTCGGTGTTGGGGATGACGCGCGCGGTGCCGCTCATCGCTCCACCCCGGCGGCGCGCCTCACGTGCTCGAGCAGCTGCTGCACCATGCGAAACGTGGCGCCCCAGATGAAGCGCGAAGAGCCTTCCCACACGTAGGCGTCGCGGTCGGCCTGGTAGGCCTGCCGCTTCTCGAGGCGCACGCGCAAGAGCGGCACCTCGAGGATCTCCTGCACCTCGCCCGGGTCGGCGACGAGCGGCAGGCCCTCGGGGATGACGCCGACGAACGGAGTGACGAGGTAGCTCGTGATGGTCGGCATCGTACCGAGCATGCCGAGCACATCCACGTCGTCGGGCGGGATGCGCAGCTCCTCGTGCGCCTCGCGCAGCGCGGTGTGCAGCGGAGTGACGTCCTGCGGCTCGCGGCCGCCTCCGGGGAAGGAGACCTGGCCGGGGTGCTTGCGCAGCGTCTCGGGGCGCATGGTGAGCACCGCCCAGGGCTCTCCGCCGCGCATGAAGAGCGGCGCGAGCACGGAGGCCTCCTTGAGCACCATGCCGGCCGACGACAGGGACGGCGAGGGGTGCTCGTGCAGCGAGGCTTTCAGGCGTTGGAAGAAGGGGTCCACGGGCTCAGGCTCAGGGCTGAAGCTGCCCCGAGGCCACGAGGCCGATGAGGAGCACTCCGAGGACGATGCGGTAGACGACGAAGCCGAACAGGCCGCGGGTGCGCAAGAGCTTCAAGAGAAACGCGATCGCCGCGAGGCCGCTGACGAACGAGACGGCGGTGCCCACTGCCATCATGAGAATCGTTTCACTCGCCCACACCACGTCCTTCATCTCGTAGAAACCGGCGAGTGCGGTCGCTGGAATCGACAACAAGAACGAGAACCGCGCAGCGTCTTCGCGGGTGAACCCGCGCAGCAGCGAGCCGGTGATGGTGGTCCCCGACCGCGAGCTTCCGGGGATCAGCGCGAGCGCCTGCCAAAGCCCAACGATGATGCCGTCCTTCACCGTCACCTCGGCGATCGTGCGCTGCTTTCGTGCAATGCGCTCGACGACGAAGAGGACGATCGCCAGGAGGATGAGGCTTGCGGAGATGACATAGAGCGAACGGAAGCTGGTCTTGATGAAGTCCTTCAGCAACAGGCCTGCGAGACTGATCGGAATCGTCCCGAAGCCGACGCACCAGGCGAGCTTCGAGTCGGCCGATTCGAAAGGCTTCCGATCCTTCAGGCCACGGTAGAACGCGGCGAGCAGGCGAACGAGGTCCTTCGCGAAGTAGATGATGACCGCGAGCACGGTGCCGAGCTGGATGACGGCGGAGTAGCTTGCTCCGGGGTCCTGCCAGCCGAGCAGTGCGGGCACGATGCGCAGGTGCGCGGTCGAGCTGATGGGGAGGAACTCGGTCAGCCCCTGAACGAGGCCCAGCACGATCGCCTGCAGCACCGTCATCGCGTGGCTTCGCTTTGCACGCGCGGCGGCGTTTGTCACTCAAGTACCGAGCGGGCGCGCTCGAGGCAGTGTTACGGATTCGTAAATCCGAAGACTCGCGAGCTTCAGTGATCGATATTGCCGGTCCGCTCTCTACCGGCCCTAGAATCGAGGAGCCGATGAGAGGACTGGAAGCCGAGCGCATCCGCGCGAACGTGCGCAGTCGACTGTTCCAGACGAGCGCGGCGCCGGTGCAGGTCGACCGCTACCTCATCGAGGCCCGCGTCGGAGAAGGCGGCATGGGCACCGTCTACCGCGCCAGAGACCCCCAGCTCATGCGCGACGTGGCGCTGAAGCTGCTGCGCTCGGCAGAGGGCTCGAGCGAGAAGCTGCTCGAGGAGGCCCGCACCATGGCCAGGCTCGAGCACCCCAACGTGCTCGGCATCCACGACATGGGCACCCACCAGGGCCAGGTCTTCCTGGTCATGAAGTACGTCGACGGCTGGAACCTCGCGCAGTGGCTCGCCGCCCAGCCGCGCACGCCCAGAGAGCTCGCGCGCGTCTTCGCCGAAGCGGCGCGCGGGCTGTCGGCGGCGCACCGCGCGGGCATCGTGCACCGCGACTTCAAGCCCGAGAACGTGCTCATCGATCGCGCGGGCAAGGTGCTGGTCGCGGACTTCGGCCTCGCGCGCGAGACCGCGCCGACCGAAGCGGCGCCGTTCGCGGTGACGAAGCACACGCAGGTGGCGGGGACGCCTGCGTACATGGCTCCCGAGCTGCTCACGGGTGAACGCGCCAGCGCGCGCAGCGATCAGTTCGCGTTCTGCGTGGCGCTGCACGAGGCGCTGCACGGCACGCGACCCTTCCTCGGGCGCGGCGTCGACGAGCTCCGCGCCGCGCACCGAGGCGCTCCGGCCGTCGGCGCCGGTCGCGTGCCGGGCTGGCTCGATCGCATCGCTGCGCGCGGGCTGAGCTACGACCCGGCGAGCCGCCACGCGTCGATGGACGAGGTGGTTCGCCTGCTCGAGCGCGGGCCATCGCGCGCGCCGGCGTGGAGCGCCGCCGCTGCGGGCGTGCTCGTGCTCGCGGGCGCGGGCTGGCTGCTGCGACCCTCGCCGGCGGTTGAGGCTCCTCCCGCCGTTCAACGCCCCGCACCGCCGCAGCCGCCTCCGGACCCGCCGCGGGAGCAGGAGCCGGCGCCGCCACGACCCGCTCCTCCTCCTCCGAAGCAGGTGCCACCGAAGGTGGGCCGAACGTTCATCGACGTCCTCGACGAGGCGAACGTCGCGGTGCGCAGCGCTCCACGCCGCGACTGTTACGCGGGCGACCTCAGCGCGCGTGTGTCCTTCAACCCCGACGGCTCGGCGCGGAAGGTCGAGCTCGAGCCGTACCGCTACGCGACGAAGCGGCATGAGCCGCCGACGGCCGACGAGCTCGGCTGCCTGCAGCGGAAGTTCCACGCGCTGAAGGTGAGGCCGTTCGATCGCCGCGAGGACGAGAGCGACACCGTCTCCGCCGAGCTCGTCGAAGAGCAGGACGGCGCGGGACCGTACGTCGCGCCGTCGACGGCTCCGGCGAACACGACGCGCCTGTTCGAGGCGGTCTACGACGAAGCGCTGGCCGCGGTGAAGGCGGCGCCGGCGCGCGACTGCTTCGGCGGCGACTTCACGCTGAAGGTGAGCTTCACCGAGAGCGGCGAGCCCTACGAGGTGAAGATTACCGGCGCGCCGAGGAGCACGCCCGAGCAGCGCGACTGCTTGCGGCGCCTGTTCCGTTCGGTGCGGGTGAGGCCGTTCAATCGCGTGCCGGCGTCGGCGGACGGCTTCTCGATCAAGCTCCCATGACCTGCTCGCGCAGGCCCCGCGCCCACGTCTCAAGGCCGCTGCGCGTGGACTCGAGCAGCGAGGGGTCCTCGGCGAGCCTCTCAAGCTGCTCCTCCAGCGCCTCGCGCGCGCGACGCAGGCGGCTGCGCACCGTGCCCTCGGGAATCTCGAGCGCGGCGGCGATGTCGGGGCCGTCGAGATCCTCCCAGTAGAAGAGCTCGAGGGCGATCTGCAGATCGACCGGAATGGCGCGCAGCGCGTGCAGCAGCAGGCGCTGTTCTCCGGCGCGCGCGAGCAGCCCGCTCGGCGAAGTGCCGAGGCTGGCGATGGACACCTCGTCGGCGTCGAGCTCCTCGCCGCGCCGCTGCAGCTTCTTCAGGTGTGCGTACAAGGTGTGTCGCGCGACGGTGAACAACCACGTCTTGAACGACGACTCGCCGCGAAAGCCTTTGCCCTCACGGCAGGCGAGGAAGGTGTCGTGGACCAGGTCCTCGACGCCCTCGCCGACCTTGTTGCGGAAGAACCGGTACAGGGTGTCGAACCAGCGCTCGAAGAGCGCGTCGCCACTGGCGGAGTCTCCGCTGCGCCAGGCCTCGAGCAGCTGTTGGTCGGTGGGCACTGATCGATTCCGAAGGTGCTGACTCTACCGGGGAGAACCCCGCAGTCCCCAGGAGTCATACATGCACCGCTTCTTCCTTCTCGCTCTCGCCCTCGTCGCCTGTGGAGGCCCGATGCAGGGCGGCCTCGTCGACCTCACTCCCAAGCCGGACGGCGGCCCGCCGCGCGACGCCGGCATGTCCGGCATGACGCTGCTCTGCACGCCGACGGACCTGTGCGAGCGCAGCATCAACGAGTGCGCCGCGAACCTCACGCAGACGTCGTGCGAGGGCTGGTACGCGAAGACGAGCAACTGCCGCGACATGAACGCGTACACCGCGTGCAACTGCGACTGCATCACCGAGGCGACGTGCAGCGACTACTTCGCCTGCGGAAACCTCTGCTTCAACGACCACTGCAAGTGAGGACGACGCCCATGACCCGCTTCGTCCTGCTGATGACGCTCGCGCTGTGCTCAGGCGCGTGCCGCAACACCGGCCCGGAAGGAAGCGGGCCGTGGGCTTCCACCACGCACCCGTTCGACCCCGCGTGCCCCAGCTGCAAAGAGATTGGCACCGGAGAGATGGCGCACGTCGGCAACGTGCGCGTACTGGTCGACAACACGACCGATGACCCGCCCGCGCAGTGGGGGCGCTGCATGATGTCGTTCATGCGGTGCGCCGACGGCGGCGGCGAGTACCGCGACTGCGTGGCGAGCGCGCTCTGCCCCGACGCGTGCAAGGCCGACTTCGCGCGCGTGCTGGCGGGCTCGACGGAGCTGGAGGCCGAGATCTCGGCCGTCGAGGCCGTCTTCCTCGCCGAGGGCGGGCTGTGCGCCTTCCCGGGACAGGCTCAGGTGACGCCATGAGGGCCTTCGTCATCGCGGCGTTGCTCGCGGCCGTTCCTGCCCACGCGTGGGACACGTACGTGAACCACGCGCACAACTGGCGGTCGATCTACGAGAACAAGTACGGCGGGACGGGCAGCCACACGGACGGCACCGCGCGCGGCAACGAGCACGCGGAGATCACCGATGAGACGCTGTTCACCATCGACCCGTCGCTGCAGCAGCTGTTCGGAGCGCACGCGCTGTCGACGTGTGCCGCTCCGAACCAGTGCGCGCACGCGCCGCGCGTCGTCGATCTCAACGCGAGCATCATGCGGCCGGACCTCTTCGGCATCGCCCCGAACCCGCTGATGCAGTCGAAGCTCGAGGAGCGGCAGCTGCCCGCGCTGTCGATGTGGGCCGGGCTGCCGGACTTCAACTACACGGTGTACGACTGGATCAACAAATCGGAGCGGTGCGCCGCGCTGCCCCTCGACGCCGACCGCTACGAGCTGTGCCACGTGTATCGCGCGTGGCTCGGCGCAGGCCTCAACTCGACGCACATGGGCGACCTCGCCGTCGAGGTCTACGGGCGCCACCACGGCATCGCGGTGAAGCAGGCGCAGCGGGCGGCCGAGCTTCGTGCGCTGCTCCGCGCCGGCGGCCGCAGCGGCCAGCTGCCTCCCGGTGACCGCTGGTACGCGGACTACGTGCGCGAGGCCGAGCTGCTCTCGCTCTCGTACGAGGTCGTGGGCCAGCACTTCCTGCATGACCGGTGGTCGATCGGGCACATGATCTCGCGCTGGGGCGGCGGCAGCCTGAGCGATCACCAGGGCGACGTCTCGAACGGCCGGCCCGTGCGGCTCGGCGACGTCTCGCGCTTCGGCACGCTCACCGGCATCGTGCACGGAAGCCTGGCGGTGTTCGGGACGCCCGACCCGCTGTGCGCGCCGCTCGTCGACTACGGCCTCGTCGGCGACGACAGCGTCAAGACGATGACGTGGCGGTACAGCCAGCCGAACCGCTGGTTCAGCGAGCCCGACCGCAGCGTGCAGCGCGGCGTCGGCGACTACTACTACGCGGACGTGTTCGACGACCGGTTCAACGCGACGGTGCTGAACCCGACGAAGAGCATCACGCCGGTGAGCCCCGCCGCGTCGCTCAAGGTGGGGACGCAGCACAAGATCATGAACACGTGCGCGGGTGAGGGCCTGCGCCAGGTCATCGCGTCGTTCGACGCGCAAGGCGGAAAGTTCGGCGAGCTCGGCCTGCCGTTGCCTGCTCCGGATCCGAACAAGACGATGCCGGGCGCGACGGCGAACGGGACGGACCCGTCGAAGCAGAACGAGTGCACCGATGGCTGGGCGACGAACGACTCGTATTACACGGCGGCGCGCACCATCGCCGGCCCGAGCTGGTTGCTCGGCGACGGGTGGATCAACACGTTCGTGATGGCAGGCACCGCGGAGTCCGAGCCGGAGATCCCCGAGTCGATCCGCCGCGAGTTCCACATCACCGGGAATCGTTCGTACACGCCGCCGATCTGGCCGGTGATTCAGCCCATCGTGGTCGTGATGTTCCGGTCACACGCGAACATGCGCCGCGACGAGCGGCGCGCCGCGAAGACCGGCCAGACGATCGTGCGCTACGGCGTCGAGAGCGCCCGCGACGGCCTGAGCTTCGTCGACGACGGCCTGCACTTCCGTGGCAACGGCGCGTACGCAGTGCCCGAGTACTACGAGCCCGAGGACCTCGACACGCTGCCGTGGTTCAGCGAGCAGCGCGAGGACGGGAAAATTCCGTCCGGGGGTCGCGACCGCGCGGCGATCGACGGCTTCTTCAACAAGGCGCGCACCGAGTCGTGGTGCAAGACGCTGTACGGCACGGAGCGCCTCGACAAGGAGAAGGCGGTCACGCTGCGGCTGCTGCGCGAGCAGGCGCTGGAGCTCGAGCGCACCGGGAAGACGGAGCTGGCCGCGCGTTATCGCGCCGCGTGCGGCTATCTCGCCAATCGCGTCTACAAGGGCGTCGATCCGCAGTACCCGATGAACGGCTCGCGGTACGAGCGCATCGGCGAGTTCCTGCCCTTCGACTCGGCACAGAAGTACGGAGCGGCGTACGAGCCGATCTGCTCGTACTTCGACGGCGCCGGCGGCACGGCGATTCGCACTGCGGACGCGGCCGACGACGGCAAGCCGTACTTCATCAAGCCGGGGTACGTGGAGCAGCCGGGCAAGCGCGGCGACGACGGCTACGCGCCAAAGACGCTGGAGAACTGGTGCGAGATGGTCCCCGTGCTCGACGTCGGCCGCGTGCCGGGCGGCGACCCGGACGCAGCGGGGCAGATCGATCACCTCGATGGAGACCGGTGGCTGAAGCTGAAAGGCGAGAACCTGGGAATCAAGACGGGCGCGGGGAAGGTCGGCCAGGTGCTCGCGACCGATGCGCAGGGCACGAAGCGCTCGCTCGACATCTGGGACGGCATGCTGAAGCAGACGAGCGGCGGCTGGTCGTACGACAACCAGACCGTCTGGGCGCGGATCTCCGGGTCGAAGAAGGGGTTCCCCACCGACGCGACACCGTCGATGCGGCCGGATGAGGTGATGAAGCTGGCTCCGCGGAAGTACGAGGTCGAGCTCGTTCGGCCGGATGATGCGACCGCGAAGATCGTGTACCGCGCGAACGGCGCGCGCACCGTCGGCCGCTACGTCGTCGAGGTGAACACGTCGTGGATCGAGCAGCGCGACCTCACGCCGCAGGGCACGTCGAAGTACAAGGGGCTCTGGGTCACGCACCCTGCGTGGAGCCGCGGCGAGACCGAGGTGCTGCACGACTCGGTCTACACGGTGGCCGGCGGCGTCTACACGAAGGTGGATCTCGCGGCGTTCGGAGTCACCGTCGAGTACCGCGATGGGTTCGAGCCGCAGTTCGACTCGAACGGTCAGCCGTACTGGGTCGCGGCTGCGGACAAGCGGGGGTACCTGTTCAGCCACCCCATCGAACTGCCGACGTCGATCTTCAACTCGACCTCGTCGTTCTTCTTCTCGTTTCACTGAAGGTCGGGTCGCGGCGGCGAGGCGGAGCGAGTCGCCCCTTCATGCGGCGCTGAAGCTGATCCGCGGAGTCAGGCGGCCGAGGAACGGGTTCTTCCTGCGGGCGGAGTCGTACTTCAACGTGGCGAGTCACATCGAGGAAATGGATCGCGAACCATCGCTCGCGCCGCCGGTCATCAACAGCTACGGCGGCGTCTCGCTGCACGAGCAGTCCCACGGTGAATCGTTCCTCGCCCTCGTGAAGAACCGCTTCGGCGCCGAGGGCCTCTACATCCTCGACGAGCCCGAGGCCGCGCTCTCGCCGCAGCGGCAGCTCGCGTTGCTGAAGCTGATCGACGAGCTCGCGGAGAAGAAGCGCAGCCAGTTCATCATCGCGACGCACTCGCCGATCATCCTCGCGTACCCCGAGGCGCTGATTCTCTCGCTCGACGGAGCGGAGGGGCCGGAGGCCGTCGACTACGAGGACACGGAGCACTTCAAGCTGACCCGCGACTTCCTCGTCGATCGCCAGCGCTACCTGAACCGGCTGTTCGGACCTCGGTAGTCGGCACGTTGCTCGCCCCAGCTCGGGGCGTCGCGGGAGGAAGAGTGGCTCAGCTCCAAGCCTGGGTCGGGGTCGCGGCTCGCGGCTCTGAAGAGCGGCCATCGAAGGAACGGCGTTTTCTCGTTGGCCATCAAAGGCGCCGGGGACGTGCAGGGGTCCGGGTCCAAAGAGCACACGACGCCCAACCCTGCCCGGGGACCCGGCAGGCTCCGTCGCCAGCCGCTCGCCCCTCCCACCGAGCCGCGCTCAGCGAGTCAGGCCCAGGGGCTGAGCCACTTTTCCTCCCTCCACGGCGAGGCGCCGAAGCAGGGACGAACCACCGTCGCGCTCTGGCTCCGCGGGCGAGCAGTCCGCAAGGCGCGGGGGGGGGTTCCAGGGTGGTTGGAAACGTTTCGAGATACCCGCCGAATTTCGGCGGGTATCGGCGATTAAAACCAACCAGTCTGAAAGCCCCCACGGCCCGCGGGCTCGGCGAAGCGTGAAGGACGAACCGCCGTTCCCTCGATAGCCACCTCACCGACGCGCGGACGATCTCAGCGAGGCAGGCCCTGGGGCTGCGCCACTCTTCCTCCCTCGGCGCCACGAGCTGGGGCGAGGTCCGAAGGTCTGCCCGGTGCCTTCGCGTGCAGCTTCCGCGGAGCATCGGCGAGGCCGCCTGCCGGAATGCCGAGCTGCGCTCGCAGCTCGCCGACGCTGAGGCCCAGCAGACCGTCGTAGTCATCGACCGCGAACAGGCAGCCGCCGCCCTTCCCCGCTCTCCACGCCCGCCAGGTGCGACGCGGCGCGATGAACAGCCCGAGGAACATCGCGCTCGAGATGATGAGCCGCACGTACAGGCCGAGACCTCTCAAGCCGCGACCCAGCTCCCAGGCGGAGATCTCTGCCTCGCCGACCAGGTCCGTCCCGAAGCACGTCGCCACGTGGTGCAGGTCGTGCCGGCGAATCGCTCGCTTCGCGTCCGGCGTCAGCGGCCGATACACCTGGAAGCCGAAGACGTCGACCTTCGAGCCCGCCGCCTCGTACGTCTCGACCGAGAAGCCGTTCTCCGCGAGGTACAGGTCCCGCGCCTCGCGCACGTTCATCTCCGCCGGGAAGGCTGCGCTCATGGATTCACCGTAAGCGCGCGCGTGCGACCTGCCCAGCCACGCCTGTTCGCAGAACTGATGCGACCCTTCAGGCGCGTCTGAGAAACGTGGGGAAAGTCACCCCCACCCATGGGGGTGAGCACCCCCAGACTACGCGGCCGGCGGCGCTGGCATCGCCGAGCCCAGCGCCGCGACGTCGGCGCGGGTCACGCGCAGGTGCTGAATCAACGGCGCCCCATCCTCAGGGCCCTTGTCCTTCACCTTCACCTCGATGACGGACAGCGTGTTCGTTTCTCCGCACTGCGCACACTCGTGCACGTCGTACCGCAGCCACTCGACGACGTTCACCGCGGGGCCCGCACCCGCGAGCGCACCGGCGAAGTCCTTCCGCTCCAGCGCCTCGCGCAGCGACGAGGCGTCGCCCTTCGCCGAGGTCGCGACGCCCTGACGTCCCGTCGTCCACGTGCCGCAGGTCTCGCAGTACGGGTCGCCGATCATCAGCGCCGACATCCACGCGACGACGCCGAGGATGATCAGCGCCTCCGCGGCCCACAGCGCCCAGAGCACTCCGCCGGTCGGCGTGGCGCCCTTGAAGCTCCACGCGCCGACCTCGTTGACCTTCTGGACCACCTCCCACAGCCCGGCGGGGCTGAAGAGGACTCCGAGCCAGCTGATGTCCTCGTCTCCGCGGCGCACGAGGCCGACGATCCACGAGACCCACGACAGCCACAGCGTCACGAGGCCGACGAACAACCCGACGCCCCAGGCCACCGCCTTGTTGCGGACCTTCCGCTGCTTCAGCACCAGCCCCACCGCGATGCCGACGCAGGCGCCCAGACCACCGGTGAGGATGAACGTCACGATCCCCACGATCGGGATGTACAGAATCGCGTACGCGTACAGCCACGAGAGCACGAGCGCGGTCGGGACTCCGACGGCCATCGCAACGAACGGCGCATCGGGCGCGAACTTCCCGGAGTGTGAGTAGTAGGGCGTCATGGCGCGGTAGGTGGGACCTCCGCGCTGTATTTTTGATCAACGGCGGCGCGAGCTCTCGACCGGCGCCGGCGGCTTGAACTCCCACACGTCCGCGCCGAGCTCCGCCTTGCGCAGCTCCCACGCGGCGAGGATGTCCGCCGTCCTCGCCACGTAGTCGGGCTCGGCCCGCATCCGGTGCTGCTTCGCGTAGTCCTGGATGAACTCCCGCAGCACCGGAGCGAGGAAGTACGTCGCGAGCACCACCTCGGAGCCGTCGAGGTACTCGATGAACCTCAGCGCGAAGCCGCTGTGCCCGTTCGGAGACATCGTCTCGACGCGCACCACCTGCCCTCGCGCATGCACCGTCCGACCGTGCGGAGGAAGCTCGAGCTCCACGTCGAGCAGCGTGCCCAGCTTCAGGAAGAACGTGCTCTCGAGGAACATGCCTCCGACGGAGATGTTCGCCGTCGGCAGCGACGCCTCGAACGAGCGCGAGCGATCGCCGCTCATCGACAGCCGCGCCTTCACGTGCAGCTCGGCGCGCGGATACTTGCGCGCGTCCTTGCCCGTCGCGTCCGGCCCGTTGCGACGTTCGGCGATCGGCCCCCGACTCACGGAGGGAGCCGTCCGAGAAGCGGCGGGAGCCGTCCGAGAAGCGGCGGGAGCCGTCCGA
>CALJKW010000006.1 GCA_937980205.1 uncultured Myxococcales bacterium
GCGCAGGCGGCGGCAGCGCAGGCGGCGGCAGCGCAGGCGGCGGCAGCGCAGGCGGCGGCAGCGCAGGCGGAGGCAGCGCAGGCGGAGGCAGCGCAGGCGGAGGCAGCGCAGGCGGAGGCAGCGCAGGCGGAGGCAGCGCGGGCGGCGGCGCGGGCGGCGCGGGTGGCGGCTCGGTCATGTGCAGCTCGACCCAGCACGTCTGCGCCGGCGTCTGCGTGAACAACACGGACGTGAGCTCGTGCGGCACCACCTCGTGCACGCCGTGCGTTCCGCCGGCGAACGGCACGCCGACGTGCAACGGAGTCTCCTGCGACTTCACCTGCAACACCGGCTTCAAGCGCTGCGGCAACCAGTGCATCCCGAGCGCGGCATGCTGCACGGCGAGTGACTGCATGAACCCGCCGGGGCCGGCGGCGTGCTTCGGCGCCGCCACCTGCAACATGGGGACGTGCGACTACCCGCCGCAGCCCGGCTCACGCGTCTGCGGCGGCGTCTGCTGCCTGCCGGTGAACGGCACGTGCAACAGCGACTGCTCGCTCGTCTGCGGGCCGGGCCGGTCGGACTGCGACCCGAGCCGGGAGAACGGCTGCGAGACGACGACCACCACGGTGATGAACTGCAACGCGTGCGGCGTCGTCTGTGCGCCGCCGCCGAACGCGGTGGCGGTGTGCGCGACGGCGGGCTGCGACTTCACGTGCAACACGGGCTACGCCCGCACCGGGGGGACCTGCCAGCTCCTGCCGCCGAAGCAGCTGCTCCCCGGCTCCGCGTCGTTCGCGACGTCGAACCGGCCGCGCTTCGAGTGGGCGCTCCCCGCCGGCGTGATGGGCGCGCAGCTCGAGGTGTGCACCACGCGGGCGTGCACCACGATGCTGCCCGGCTTCCCGGTCACCGTCGTGGGCACGTCGCACACGCCGACGACTCCGTTGATTCCCGGTGTCGTCTACTGGCGCGTGCGGGGCACGAACGGCGCCGGCATGACGCCGAGCACGCTGGTGAGCCCCACCTGGGAGTTCCGCGCGCCGCAGCTGTCGGCTCCCGTCGGCCGCAGCTTCGGCAGCTTCACGGACGTGAACGGCGACGGCCTCGCCGACCCGCTGATCTCGACGTTCAGCGACGCGCGCGTCTACGTGTATCACGGCAGCTCCACGTGGCGCTCGACTCCGCCCGTGCCCGCGACGACCATCGTCGACCCGACGGGCAACACCTTCTTCGGTCGCTCGGTGGCGCGCGCAGGTGACCTCAACGGCGACGGCTACTCGGACATCACGTTCGCGAGCGCGAACACCACGGAGCGCCTGTTCGTCTACTTCGGGAGCCCGACGGGCATCGACCTGACGAGCGTGCAGACGCTGAGCGTGAGCAGCGGGCTCGGCCGGTCGATCGGCACCGCCGGTGACGTCGACGGCGACGGCTACGGAGACCTCATCGTCGGCAACCGCTTCACCTTCGCGACGATGAGCTACGACGTGCTCATCTACCGGGGCAGCGCGACGGGCCTCATCACGACGCCCGCGGTCACCCTCTCGAACCCCGACTATACGTTCGGCGTCACCTCCATCTCGGCGGGAGACCTCAACGCCGACGGCTTCGGCGACGTCGCCATCTCGAGCTCGAACACCGGCACCGTCTACGTGTACTACGGGTCGGCGAGCGGGCTGAGCTCCGCGCCCGGCATCGTGCTGAGCGGGCCGATGAACAGCTCCTTCGGCGCGTCGATGGCGGCAGGCGACTTCGACTGGGACGGCTACACCGACCTCGTCGTCGGCGGCCCCGTGGGCACCGGCGTGGTGCGCATCTACCGCGGCGGCCCGGTTGGCCTCACCGCGGCGTTCACGGCCCTCAGCGTGCCGCCGATGTCGGTGGAGTGGGCGCAGGACCTGGCGGCCGCGAACGACGTGAACGGCGACGGCTACCCGGATCTCGTCATCACCAACGAGGCCCGGTTCCACGTCTACTACTCGTCGTCGAGCGGCGTGCCGGCGGTGCCGTCGCTCACCGTGCCGGCGCCCACGGGCGCGACGGTGAACTTCGGCGACGTCCTCGCCGGGCCCGGCGACATCGACGGCGACGGCTACGCTGACGTCATCGCGACCGACTGGCCGTTCCAGCCGTCCGGCTCCACCTGGAAGGGCCGCGCGCACAGCTACCTGGGCAGCCCGTCGGGCCTGTTCACCCAGCCGCAGCCGGCGGCGATCGAGAACCCGCGGCCGGGCGGTGGCTTCGGCGCTGCGGCGCACTGAGGGCGCGGGCCGCCTCACGCGTCCTTCAGCACGGCCTCCAGGCGCGCGAGGTCATTCTGCGCGACGTCGACGAACTTGAGGCCGACCTCGAAGCGCGCCGGCTCGGACTTCTCGAGCGCGTCGACCCAGACGACGGCGGTGTCGAGCGTGATGCTCTCTCCGTCGGGCAGCCACAGCTCGAGCTCCAGCCGGTCGCCGGGCTTGTGCTTGTCGTCGGTGTACACGCGAACACCGCCCAACGAGATGTCCTGCGCCTTGAGCTTCTCGTTCTCTGTCGCGCCGCCGATCGGCCGGCCCAGGGGCCTGCAGTACACGGGGGCGTTGAGGCGCTTGAACCTGCGGCGCTCCGGTTGATCCGCCATGGGGCCCTTCTACACCGGTTTGTCCGTCATTCGACCGACGGTCATCAGGGGGACCCTCCTCCTGCCGCCCGATGCTGGTCGAGGCGAATGAGCGCACCCTGCTCGCCACCTCGCAGCACCAGGAGCCAGGCCCTCATGATGAAGCTCACCGCAGGTCTCGTCGCAGCCGTGCTCGCCGTCGTCTTCCTCGTCACCCTCTTCGGAGACAACATCCGCCGCTTGAACGGCATGTCCGCCGACGCGCTCGCCGGAGACTCGTACGTCGCGCAGCCGTCGCCGCTCACCCGCAAGACGATGAAGAACTTCGGCATGAACAACTCGTACGGCGACGCGCCGATCGCGCCGGTCCCGCAGGGCAACTCGCACGTGCACGTCGACGCCAACCGCGTCACCGACACCCGCGAGGACGCGCTCTCGACGTTCGCCATCGACGTCGACACCGCGAGCTACACGCTCGCGCGCCGCACGCTGCAGTCGAACATGCTGCCCGTCGCCGACGGCGTCCGCGTCGAGGAGTGGGTCAACGCGTTCCGCTACGAGCTGCCTGCTCCGAAGGACGCGCCGTTCTCGGTCACCGCCGAAGGAGCGCCCTCGCCGTTCACCGCCGGCCACACGCTGCTCAAGGTCTCGCTCAAGGGCCGCGAGGTCGCGAACGCCGACCGCCTGCCCGCGAACCTCGTCTTCCTCGTCGACACGAGCTGCTCGATGCAGGGGCAAGACCGCCTCGAGCTCGCGAAGGAGTCGCTGCGCATCCTGGTCAAGAACCTCAACGCGCGCGACACGGTGTCGCTCGTCACCTACGCGGGCGGCGTGCGCGACGTGCTGCCCCCGACGCCGGCGACCGAGCGCGCGCGCATCTTCGGCGCCATCGACGAGCTGTCCGCCGGCGGCGGCACCGCGATGGGCGACGGCATGACCCTCGCGTACCAGCACGCCGTGCACGGCGTCGGGCGCGACCGCGTCTCGCGCGTCATCGTGCTCTCCGACGGAGACGCCAACATCGGCCGGAACGTCACCGCCGACGCGATGCTCGACGCCATCGGCCGCTACGTGAAGGAGGGCGTCACGCTCACCACCGTCGGCTTCGGCATGGGCAACTACCGCGACAACCTGATGGAGAAGCTCGCCGACAAGGGCAACGGCCAGAGCCTGTACATCGACTCGCGCGAGCAGGCGGTGAAGGTGTTCCAGACGCAGATCGCCGGCACCCTCGAGGTCATCGCGAAGGACGTGAAGGTTCAGGTCGCGTTCGACAAGAGCGTGGTGAAGCGGTACCGCCTCGTCGGCTACGAGAACCGAGACGTGGCCGACAAGGACTTCCGCAACGACGCCGTCGACGGCGGAGAGATCGGCGCCGGCCACAGCGTCACCGCGCTGTACGAGCTCGAGCTGGCGCCGGACGCGGCTGGCCCGCTCGCCACCGTGTTCGTGCGCGGCCAGCAGCCCCGCGGCGGCGGCGCGTTCGAGACCGCGGTGAAGGTCGAGCGCAGCGCCGTCGCGCGGTCGCTGTCGGCGGCCTCGACCGAGCTGCGCTTCGCGGCGGCGGTCGCGGGCGCGGCGGACATCCTGCGCGGCAACGGCGCCGCGTCGGACTTCACCCTCGCGAAGGCGCGCGAGCTGGCGGCTTCGGCGCACAACGGCGCGCCCGAGCGGCTCGAGTTCGTGCAGCTGCTGGAGACGGCGATGCGGCTGCAGCGCACCGGCGTGGCGCGGGCGAGCAGCGGATACGGAGGCAACGCGGCTTACTGACGGGGCACGAAACCGCGCGCACTGAGCCCGTCGAAGTGCCCAGGCGATCTGGGCAGAGCCTTCTCGAAGACGATGCCATCTGCGCCCGGACCCGTTCGACTCGCGGCGGTCCGCATTCGCGGCCGCCGCGGCTCAGGGTGCACGCCTTCGTCCTTCGTTCTTACTTCCCGTTCACGAGCTGGCGAAACAGGCCCATCGCCGTCGCGCCGAGCACGTCACCCAGGCCCACCTTGCCGGGCGTCACGGGCGGGCTCCAGCTGGCGGGGAAGCGGCCCTCGACGAAGAGGTTCCGAGCGTCCTCGAGGGTGAAGTACTGCTTCCCGTCGGCGCCCTGCCGGCCGAACACCTGCAGCACGATGCTCATCTCGGCGAGCTGGGTGACGCGGCCGCGCAGGCCGGGGTCCTCCTTCGCGAAGTGCTCGGCGGCATCGGCGAGGTCCTTCGCGGTGAGGCGCTCGCCGTCCTTGCTGAACGACTTGAGCACCTCGAACCGATTCTCGTGGATGCCGTTCTGGCGGATGCCGGTGCTGCCGGTGTGGTCGAGGTTCGAGCCGTTGAGGTTGAACAGGTTGAACGAGCCCTCGACGGCGTCCGTCTTGTCCGCGCCCCCGGTGAGCACCTTCCGCACCGTCGCGCTGGGGCCGAGCTGGCTCAGCGCGCGCTCGAGCTCGGGAATCTTCACGTTCCCGTCCTTGTCCGGGTTCAGCATTCCCGCGGTGAACATGCCGGCGAGCGCGGGACACGGAATCTTCTTCTGCAGCTCCGCGCGCTCCGGAGCGCTGAACGTCGGCTTCACCGAAGACGGCGCATCGGCGCGCTCGAGCTCCGCGGCCGGCGGTTCGCCGCCGAACGCGTCGGGGTTCGACGGCTTCACCTCGAGCCCCGCCGGCTGCTTCACCGGCGTGCTCAGGGTCGGCTGCGTGGAGGTGAGGCGCGAGGAACCGTCGAGGGGCCGGGTCTTCATGGTGCGCGCCACCTTACCCGCGCCGCGCGAAGAAGCGCGAGCAGCATCCAGAATCCGAGCGCGCCGGGGCTTGACGCGCAGCCGCAGCCGACGCCGAGCGTGAGCGCCGGGCCCACGCCGCCTCCGGTGCCCGCCGCAGCTCCGCCGCCGTCGCCTGCGACGCCACCTCCCGTGCCGGCTGCACCACCACCGCCACCTGCCGTGCCGCCGCCGGCACCTCCCGCGGCGCCCCCGCCCGCGCCCCCGCCCGCACCACCACCGGCGCCTCCGCCGTCGCCGCTGCACAGCCCGTTGGTGCAGAGCCCGCTCTGGCAGTCGAAGCCGAAAGCGCAGGGGTCGCCGGAACCGCCCCGCGTGATCTCGATCGTGTGCACCCGCAGCGCGTTGAGCGAGACCTCTTCCCCGTTGCGGCTCAGCGCCACGACGGTGCGGCCCGAGGCCGCCACCGCCGCCACGCCCTCGAAGTCGTTCGGCCCCGAGAGCATCACCGTGGGTCCGGCGACGCCGCCGTCGACGAGGTGCACGGCGCTGACGACTCTCGCCGCCTCGTCTTCCCACGCGAGCAGCACGCCGCCGCCCGGCGCCGGAGCCAGTGCGGGCAGGTGCTGCTCTCCGAACGGCTGCGTGGCCACCAGTCTCACGCCGTCGAAATCGACGATGGTCTCACCGCGCAGGCGCGCGCCCCACACTTCGCCGACCTCGAGCGAAGGCTTGTGCTCGTGCCACACGAGCATGAACTGGGCGCCGTCCCACGCGAGGGCCACGTGCGCCGGCAGCAGCGATGTCGCGGTGACGAGCTGGCCCTGCGCCTTGGGAACTCCGCCGTCGAGGAAGACGCGCCCGTACGCGACCTGCTCGGCCGCGAGCCGCGCGTCGAGCCACGCGACGCCGAACGCGCCACCGCCGAACGCGCACGCGGTGCGGTCGTAGTAGGGGCGACCGTTGCCGACGCAGCCCGCGCAGAGCACACGCGGCGCCGGGTCGAGCGGCGCGCCCGCGACGTCGTAGCGCCGGAAGTCCACGTCCACGCCGTCCGTCCACACGACGAGGAAGACGCCGTCGCCGAACGCGACGCACGGGTAGTCGGGAATGAGGCCGGGCCCCATGCCCACGGTCAGCGGCGGCCCGATGGCGAACGCGTCGGTGGTGAGCCGCTGCGCGCGCACCTCGCGGAGCCCGAGGTCCGTCCACGCGACGAGGAAGACGCCCGCGTCGGACGCCGCGAGCGACGGAGCGAGCTGCACCGCCGGCCCCGTCGCGACGGCGCGAGGTGTCGTGCTGCCCGCGGCGCCGAGCCGGCCCGCCATCACGTCGTAGCCGCCGTCGCGGTGGTACTCGATCCACGCGGTGAGCGTGTTGACGCCGTCGCTCGCGATCGCCGGCGCCCGCTGCTCGACGCGCGAGACCGGGAACGTGGCGCTCGCGACGGTGCCGAGCGTCGGGTCGAGCAGCTCGGCCGTCACATCCGACGAGCTGCGGTCCCAATCCCAGAACGCGTTCGAGTGGTCGGTGTAGGCCGCGTACACGCCGCCGGTGGGGCCCGTCGCGAGCGCGGGCCCGGACGCGATGATGCCCGACCGCTGCGCCATGAGCGTGGCCGACGCGTACGGCTCGGCCAGCACCGCGAACGTCACGCGGTCGGAGAAGCTCGGCAGCTCGGCTCCCGACCAGGCGAGCAGCAGCTGCGCCCCGCGCCGCGCGAGCGCAGGGCTGGACGGGATGCCGTACCAGGGGTTCATGCCGGCATCGAGGGCCAACTCCACCGCCGGCTGCATCGACTCGATGACGGTACCGACGAGGCGGCGACTGGTGCCGACCTGCTCGAACCACGCCGCGAACGTTCCGCCGTCGGGCAGACCGATGACCTCGGGGAGCTCCGCGGGCACCGCCGTCGAGAGCTGCCGCAGCGGGCCGAGCATGCTCGCAGTGGAGAGCTCGCGCGCGATGATGTTCGTCGAGCCGGGCGGCCCGTCCGTCCACGCCAGGACCCAACGGCCGCCCGTCCACACCACGCGCGGCCCGACCGAGCGGCGCGACGGCTCCGACACGCCCACGGCCGTCCCAGCGGGCATGCCGGCCGCCGACAGCGGCAACGCGAACACGCGCGGCGTGGCGAGGTTGTAGTCGACGTACGCGAGGAGGAAGGCGTCTCCGTCGGATGCGAGCGCGAGGTCGTCGGCCTCCGGGTTCCCCAACAGCGACAGGTCGGCGCTCTGGCCGCCGTCGAGCAGGAAGCGGCGGCCTCTGACCGGCCCTGCCTGTCGGGCAGAGAGCACGAAGCCCGAGGGCGTGAAGCTCGCCCCGCCCCACGCCGCGGTGAAGCCCCGGCCGCGGCCGTAGGTGATGCCGACCTCGACGCCGCCGGGGCCGTCGAACGCTTCGAGGTTCGCCGGCGCGAGGCGCGAGGCGTAGATGCTGCGCGTGAGGGTGCGCGAGTCGCTCCACAGCGCGACGACGGGTCCCGGCGTGGAGACGAGCACGGGCGAGCGCTGCTCGCTGCCCGCGACCTCGATCGGCCCCTGCGCGGTGACGGGGCCGCCGATGACGACGCCGAAGCCCCAGGCGGCGACCCCGACGACGGCAGCGACGACGACGATGCCCCAAGAGCGCGCGCGCACGAGCGTTTGAAGAGCATACCGCGTGATCTATGGTCCGCCGCGCCATGCGCCTGCCCATCGCGTTCACCGCTGCAGTCTGCTTCACGGCAGCACCGGCGCTCTTCGCCTGCCAGGGTCAAGACGCCGCCGCGAAGCGCGCGAAGGAGAAGCTCGCGCAGCAGGAGAAGGACAAGGTCGAGCAGAAGAAGAAGGACGCCGAGGCCGAGGCGAAGAAGAACGACCCGAAGCCGAGCGAGACGGTGAAGCTCGGCTCTCCGTGGGACGACGGCAAGTCGCTGGTGAACGAGGGCCCCTGCCCCGAGGGCATCTGGGCGCTGTTCAAGGGCGACGCGCCGGGCGCCGACAAGGCCGAGAAGAAGGCCAACGAAGCGAAGCGCTCGGAGCTTCAGAAAGACCTCAAGGCGCAGACGTTCATGGTGAAGCTGCGCGCGCCCGACCAGGTGAAGCTCAAGGAGTTCGACGCGCCGAAGGGCGAGTTCCCGCTCGAGGTCGTCGGCTCCATCGAGTGCACCGACAGCTTCGGTCACGTGGCCATCGCGTGGACGCCGGCGAAGGCGGGCAACCCCGGCAACTCGGCCGCGAAGCAGGACGCGGACATCACGCAGAACTACTGGATGGCGGACCCGGTCAAGTTCTCCATCCCGATGAAGTCGATGGCTGAAGCGAAGGAGTGGAAGAACAAGAACCTTATCGGCCTGTCGGCGCGCGTGGTGTTCCGCCTCGGCAAGGTCGACGTCGACAAGAAGCTGCACAAGGTGGCGAAGGTGACGGAGAAGGCGGCGGGCGAGACCATCTCCATCGGCGGCGGCACCGAAGACTGGGGCGCCGGGCGGTTGGTGCGCGCGGAGCTCATCGGCCTGCGCGTGGCGACGGACAAGGAACAGACCCAGCTGTTCGAGAAGAAAGGCGAGTGAGGAAGATGCTGAAGGACCTCGACACGAAGCGCACCTGCGACCTCTTGTCGCGGATCATGGAGTTCGAGCTGGCCGGCGTCGTGCGGTACACGCACTACGCGCTGATGATCTCGGGCCCCAACCGGATCCCGATCGTCGCGTTCATGAAGGCGCAGGCGAGCGAGTCGCTGCTGCACGCGCAGCAGGCCGGAGAGATTCTCACCGGCCTGGGCGGCCACCCGTCGGTGCGCATCGCTCCCATCAAAGAGAGCTTCAAGCACACGGTGCGCGACATCCTCGAAGAGAGCCTGTCGCACGAGCAGGAGGCGCTCGACCTCTACAAGAACCTGCTCGACCTCGTCGAAGACCGCAGCGTGTACCTCGAAGAGTTCGCGCGCACGCAGATCGGCCAGGAGGAGCTGCACGGCCTCGAGCTGAGGAAGATGCTGCGCGACATCGGCATCGAGCACGAGCCGGGCATCTTGAACGTCACGCCCATCTCCCGCGCGCGCGGCAAGCGCCGCGGTTGAGCGCCGTCAGCTGAACGCGCTCTTCACTTCCGGCTTCGTGAGCGTGATGAGCGCCCAGATGCCGATGGGGATGCCGAGGCAGCAGCAGCAGTTCGTCGAGCACGGAATCATCACCAGGATGGCGCCGGCGAGCGCGAGGCCCCAGTTCTTCAGGCTGCGCATCTGCAGGCCGGCGAAGACGACGAGGCCGGCGAACGCGAGCCCCAGGATGTTGCTGAAGATGCCGCCGCTGCGCGACTGCGACATGAGCTTCGCCATCAGCTCCTGCTGATCAGGCGGCATGTTCTGCATGTAGCTCTCGAGCATCTTCTGCGACATGCCCGACTGGTCGCTGACCATCGAGAACAGGAACATCAGCCCGCCCAGCGCTCCCAGGATGATGATGAAGAGCGACGGCAGGTTGACCGCGTCTTTCGCCGCGCCGCTCGGCGCAGACGGCATCGGGGTTCCCATCGGCTGTCCGGTCGGGTTCATGGGCGCGAGATGGTACACCTACGTTCGCCCACCCAAAGTGATTTCGATTCCCAACGAGTGAATCGCAGTACACTTCCGGGCGCTCCCGCACAAATTTCAAAGAGGTACCAAAGCCCGTGAGCAAGCCCGGCGATTCGCAGCTCGACGTCCATACCGTTCTTCGCAACGACTCCAGCCCCATGGAGGATGCGACGTCGATCTCGAATCCTCCCTCGCAGCCCGAGCACACGGTGCTTCAGCCGCCGCCGCCCGGCGCGTCGAAGCCGATGCTCCCGCCGGTCGACGTGACGATCGTTCCGCAGCCGCCGCCGCGCCCCACGCAGCCGATGGGCGCCCCGGGCGCGCCCGCGACGCCCGCCGCTCCGGCCCCGGTTCCGGCGATGAAGCTGCCGCCCGTCGGCGGCCCGAACCCCACGGCGACCGTGCAGGGTCCGCCGGCCATCCCCCCGTTCTCGCCGCCGAAGCCCGTGACGCAGCCGCCCAGTGTCGTGGTGGACCCGAAGGCGAGCAAGCCGTCGACGAGCCCGCCCGCCACGCCGTCGGCCATCACCGGGGCCGAGGCGCATGCGGGTGAGACGCAGGCGCGCGCGCCGCAGGTCGGCACGCGCATTCACCACTACGAGATCATCCGCCGCATCGGCCGCGGCGGCATGGGCGCGGTCTACC
>CALJKW010000007.1 GCA_937980205.1 uncultured Myxococcales bacterium
GAACGGCCCTCAACTACCGTGACCGGTGCACCATCAAGAAGCGCGCTCATGCTCACGGCCTCGGCCTTCTTGAGGTCCGACATGAACCGGTCGAGCAGCGCCCCCATCCCCGCCTCCTTCACGGTGTGGTTCGAGTCCTTCTTCGCCATCCCGGAGTCCACGCCGATCCACACGGCCCCGAACACGCCGAGCACCCCCGCCTCGCGCACGCGGAAGTCGTCCTTCCGCTCGGCGGAGTTGTAGAGCACCTTCCGCCCCTTCGCCGGCCCGCCGACGTAGTGCAGGCGCACCGCGAACGGCTTCTCCTGCACGAACATGTCGATGTCCTGGACCGGCAAGAGCTCGCCCTTCACGCGCTCCTGCTTGGCCATCCGGTACCGGTAGGGCCCGAGCGCCGTCACCGCCTCTCGCCCCAGGCCGATGAGCTCCGCCGGCGGAGTCTCCCGCATCACCTTCTCGGCCAGCTCCCGGTCGACTCCCGCATCCGGAGCCTGAGACACCACCAGCAACAGCACCACCCACATGCAAAGCGCTCCCTTGACGACGGCCGGTGCCGGTTTTACCTCTGCGACAGTATGCCGCTCTACGAGTACAGCTGCCCGAAGTGCGGGGACTTCGAAGTGATGCGGAAGATCTCCGATCCGCCCCTCAAGAAGCACGAAGAGTGCGGAAAGCCGGTGACCCGAAAGGTCTCCCGCTCCAGCTTCCAGCTCAAAGGCGGAGGCTGGTACGCCGACCTCTACGGCTCCAAGAAGCCGGACAGCTCCAGCAAGTCCAAAGACGCCGCGTAACGGCGCCTACTGGAAGTGCAGGATCACGGCCCACAGGCCCATGCCGCCGAGCAGGCAGTAGTGCAGCACCGCCACGGGCACCGCTAACGCGAACGGCCCCTTGTTCAGCGCGTACACCGCGTGCGCCAGCCGCAACGCGAGCAGCGCGCCGCCGCACACGTGCAGCCACATCGACGGCGCGTGAGACAGCTCGAGCATCAAGAGCGCCACGATGCCGAGCGGCACCCACTCGGCCGCGTTGCCGTGCGCGCGCACCACGTGCGTGAGCTCGTCCGGCGTCGGCTTCCCCAGCCGCGCCTTCGAGCCCAGGAACAGCCGCTTGATGCTGACCCACGAGCCCAGCAACACGACCAGCACGACGAGCAGGCCGCCGTACAGCAGCGTGACTGGGATCGCGAAGCCTAAGATCAACCGAGCTTGAAGCCCTTGAGCTTGTCCGCGAGCGTGCCGAAGCCCTTGCCGCCGGCGCCCTTCTGCTCGGCCTTCTGGGTCTTCTTCCACGCGTCGAGGTCCGCGCGCTCTTCGCTGCGCAGCGCCGCCGTGATCGACAGCTTCAGCTTCGAGCCCTCGATCTCGATGATCTCGGCCTTCACTTCCTTGCCCAGCGGGAAGACGCGGCGCAGATCGGTGCCGCGCTCGGTGCCGGTCTCGCTCGCGGGGATGAGGCCCTTACCGCCCTCCCACGCCACGAAGATGCCGAACGGCTCGATGCGCTCGACCTTCGCCATCACGACCTGACCGCGGCGCGCCTTGGGCGCCTGCTCGCGGGGAGCCTGCTCCGACCGCGGCTCGCGAGGCTCGGCGGGCGCAGACGGCGACGACGACACGCCCTGGCCCACCACGTTGCCGTCCTTCACCAGGCGCAGCGCGAGGCGCTTCTCCGCCGGGTCGGCCTTCTCGATCAGCACCTCGACCTCGTCGCCGACCTTCACCGCGTCGCGCGGGTGCGCGATGCGACGGTCCGACAGCGCCGAGACGTGAATCAGGCCGTCGACGCCGGGCTTGAGCTCGACGAACGCGCCGAACGCCTGCAGGCGCACGACCTTGCCCTTCGCGCGGGTGCCTTCCTTCAGCTCTTCCAGCGCGGCCTTCCACGGATCTTCCTGGCGGGCGCGCAGCGAGAGCGTGATGCGATCTTTGCGCTTCGCCTTGTCGGGGCTGTTCGGCTCCGCGGGCTCGACGCGCAGGACCTCGACCTCGACCTCGTCGCCGACGTTCACCACGTCGCTCGGGTGCTGCACGCGCTGGTGCGACATCTCGCTCACCGGCACCATGCCCTCGAGGCCGCCGAGGTCGACGAACGCTCCGAAGTCGCGCACGCCGGTGACGCTGCCCTTGAGCACCTTGCCCGGCGCGAGCTCCTTGCGCAGCTGCTCGGCCTTCGCCTTGTTCTCTTCCTCGAGGATCGAGCGGCGCGACAGGACGACGTTGCGCTCCTTCACCTCGGTGACGCGGAACATCAGCTTCTCGCCCAGGAACTGCTCGAGCTTGCCGACGAAGCGGACGTCGACCTGGCTCGACGGGCAGAACGCGCGCACTTCGCCGACCGCCACCTCGAGGCCGCCCTTGTTCACGGCGATGACGAGGCCCTCGACCGGCATGCCGCTGTCCTTCGCCTGCTGGAGCAGCGACAGGCTCGCCGCGCCGCGCGAGATCTTCCGCGAGAGGATGATGCCCTTCGCGCCCGTCTCGACGACGTGCGCCTCGACCTCGTCGCCGACGCCGAAGCGCAAGATGCCCTCGTCGTCCTTCAGCTCGGCGAGATCGATCATCGCCTCGGACTTGCCGCCGAGCGACAGGAACGCGGTGTCCGCGCCGAGCTGGAAGATCTTCGCGCGAATCTTCTCGCCGACCTTCGGCAGCCGCTTCGCGACGCCTTCCTTGCCCGACTGCTCGAACATCTCGGCGAAGCTCTGCGACTCGGGGACGTCCTCGTACAGCGGGCTCGTGGGCGCCGGCACCGGAGTCACCTGCGGCTTCGTCTCCACGGCTCCCGTAGCGACGGCCGGCTTCACCTCGACGACGGGACCCGCGCCTGCGTCGGCCTCGGGCGCCTTCGTCTCGACGACGCCGCTCGCGCGCTTGATGACGACCATCGGCCCCTTGGGGCGCTCGTCCTTCTTGCGGTCCCTCTTCTCCGAGGAGCGCTTGTCGTCGCGATCTCCGCCACCGCTGGGAATGCCCAGCATGGCGTCGCCGAACGTGGCCTTCGGCTTCTTGGCTCCAGGGCCTTTGCTTTCATCCGTCACGACAGTGCTACCCCTTGCAGAGAGAGAAACGGGCGCCTGCCTAGCAGAACCCCCGAGGGAAAGGGAAACGGCGCCGTCGGAAAAACAGCAGGGTCAGCACCCCCATGCCCGAGTGGCCGGACTCGCACCCGACCTGGGTCGCCACCCAATGGTCATCCGGCTCTTCCCGCACGATCGTCCGGGTGTTCGACACGATCCCGTAAGGCTCGAGCGAAGCCCGCAGCTGCAGCCTCCCGTAGGGCACGCTCAGCTTCCGCAAGACGAGGTCCCGCGAAGGAAAATCCTCCGTCACGTCGAACCCTGCGTCGCCGGTGACGCGAAGCCTGACGCGCTCTTCCCCACGAGGCTCGGCGAGCGCCGGCACCCAGATGGTGTCGTCACTCGCGACGACGTTGGTGAGGTACGGCCCGATGACGATGGAAGGCCCGGTCTCCGACAGCAGCTGCCCGTCGCAGGTGAACGTCACCCGAGGAGTGAGGTGAGCCCCAAAGGGCACCTGCTCGAGCCGCAAGACGTCCCCGCAAGCAGAGCCACGAGCCGACGTGGCGTAGTCCCCGTCGACGTACTGCAGCGACCCGACGACCAGCCGGCACTCACCGGCACAAGCGACGTCAGTGAAGAGTCGCGCAGTGATGTTGAGCGAGGTGATGGGATCCAACGCCACGGAGACGGCTGCGAGCAGGAGCATGCGCGCCCGCGAGGCAACGCCCAGACCGCGAGAAACGCGCGAGAGCACTCGAACGCGCGCACCGGGTCAGCGCGAAGAAAAGGACGCTCCAATTCCCAACCCCCAAGGCCCTGAGCCGAAGCAGCCGCACAAGCCCCAGCCCGAATCCCCCCTGCCCCTGCCCCGGCCCCAGCCCCGGCCCCGGCCCCGGCCCGGACCTACCGGGGCCCCAAGACACCCAGCCTGACGGACCACTTCTCCCCGGCCACAAGCTCGCGCCGCTCCAGCGCAACGACGCCACCATCCCGTCCCGCCACCGCACTGACCTCGACGACGACATGCGACTCATCGGGCGACTTCGCCTCGATCTCGAGCTTCATGCCCTCACCAATGGGCGAGCTCACGCCCGCCTCAATCATCAAGGCGACGGACAGCCCGAGATCCGAGACCCGATCATCGCCGCGCATGGACATCTTCACGTCGGAGACCTTCAGGCTCAAAGCAAACCCGGAGATGCCCAGCTTCAGCCCCCCGACCGCGAGCGACACGAGCTTCTTCTGCAGCGCCCCGCGCTCGACGGCCGAGATGACTCCATCGCGATCGAAGTCCGCGCCGGCCCGAATGAGCCGAGCGGTCTCACTGCGATCGAGATCGAGCACGACGAGCCCGTCGACGGCCTGCCGGGAAACGGACAAGGCAACGCGCTCGTGAAACCCGGCCGGGTGGGCGAGCACGACGGCAGCGAGCAACCCAATCAATGCGGGTCAGCGTGAAACGATCCGAACAGCTTCCGCAAATCCGACACGCTGCGAGGAGTGAACGGCTGCGAAGCTCCGACGGGCAGCACCCTCTTCGCGGGCCGCAGCGCCTGCGAGGCGGTGTACGAGACCCAGACCGGGTTCGTGAACGCATAAGGCCGCGTGGGGTTGGTGGGCTCGGGCTGGTACTTGCCCCACCTGGCCGGCCCGAAGCTGTTGGCGAGCGGCCCGGCGATGGCCACGACGGCGTCGCTGATCTGAAACGACGCCACCTCGTACGGAGTGTGCACCGGCCACATCGAGTCCGCGCCCCTGGCATCCACCACGATGAACGACTTGTCCGAGACCTTGAACGTGCGCTTGACGTCGAGGCGGACGAGCTCGCGCGTCTGCGGCACGGCAAACTCGGCGAGCACCTCGGGGATGAAGGCGTCGCGCCCGCCGCGCAGGATCCGCACGGTGTCGAGGTCAATCCAGCTCGCGGCCTTGACCACGACGTGGACCTCGATGTCGCCGGTCGGAGCGACGACCTCCTCGCCGAGCGACTTGCCGTTGACCGTGACCTCGATGAACGGGCCGTTGGTGACGAGCGCCTGGCCCTTCCTCAGCGCGTCCATCGCGGCGGGCACCGAGAGCCCGCGCAGCGAGCCGTCGGCCGAGGGGCCGACCCTGACGTAGGTGCGGGCGACTCCGGCCTCGTCGGTGGGGCCGTGCGAGTCGCTCGAGCCGGTGGCGGTGAGCTTGTGGCCGTGGCCGAGCAGCGAGAACCAGTCCTCCTGCGCGCCGGGGAACGCCGGCTGAATCACCGTGCCGCCGTCGAGCGCCGTCTGCTTCGTGAACGTCATCTGCCCCGGAGCGGGGACACAATCCGCGATCTCGGTGCCCATGCACTTCGGATACGCCGAAGGCTCCGGCCCCGCGGGCACCACCTGCGGCACGCGGTAGCTGAAGATCAGCATGTCGCGCTTGCCGTTGAAGACCTCGAGCAGATCGAAGTCGAGCGAGAACTGGCTGTGGTGGTACGGGCCGACGCCGCCGTCGGGCAGCGGCGCCTGGCTCAAGCTGAACGCCGACGGCTTGTACGGCTCGAGCGTGTACGTGCCGAGGTTGAACTCGTTGAAGTAGCCCAGGATGGTGTCGCGCGGGTGGTTGACCTGCACGAGCGTGCGCTGCGGATCTTCCCCCAGCCCGCGCAGCTGCGCGAACAGCTCACCCGGAGGCCTGCGGAACCACGCGAACGACCCGTGGTTCACCGGGCCCGGATCCAGCTTCAGCGGGAAGCCGTTGAAGTGCCCCATCTCGAGCGTGGTCAGCTCGAGGCCGACCGCAGACTGCAGCCAGTCGGAGAGCTCGAGCGCCTCGATCGTCGGCGCGAAGTCGCTGACGTAGTTGTGGTCGGTCGCGATGACGAGGTCGACGCCCTCGACGGCGTAGCTCGTCACGCGATCGGACAGCGCCATGTCCGAGTCGACCGAGTTGATCGAGTGCACGTGCGTGTCCGTGCTCGCCCAGCCGTCGGTCGGCATCTCCTGCGTCAGCTTGAGCTCGACGGTCGCGCTCTCGTTCGCCTTGAGCTCGACCTCCTGCGAGGCCACCGAATACTCGACGCCGCGCGAGGCGAAGACCCGGTACTTGCCGGGGCGGATCTCGGTGCCGCCGTGGCCGAGCCGCGCGTAGAACACGCGCTCGAGGTACTTGCGGCTGTTCGGGTCGTTCGCGTCGTCCGGCGCCATGTCCGTGTGGCGGAAGCTCTCGCCGACGGGCAGCTGGTAGAGGAACTTCCGCGGAGGCTCGGCGCCCGAGTGCTCGTACTCGCCCTCGACCGAGATCTTCGCGGGGATGTTGCGGCCGCGCTCGTCGCGGACCGTGACGTTGAGCGTGGCGGGAGACTCCATCTCGAGATCGACGCGCACCGCGCCGTCGTTCGCGACGTCGACGAAGCCCGACACCACGACCGCGCGCGAGCGATCGACGGCGTACGCGCGGTACCGGCCCGCCGGCACGTACGCGGTGTACAGGCCGTTCTCCAGCGTCCACGCCTGGCTCGCGTAGCGGTCCTTGTCGTCCTGCAGCACGACCGAGACGTTGCGCAGCGCGATGCCCGTGTCCTTCTCGCGCACGAAGCCGGAGATCGTCCCGTACGCCGTCGGCACGCGCCCCTCGGCCTCGTCCTGGATGCCGTAGACGACCTTCTGCGCCGACGCGACGTCGCCCGTGCCGACCGCGACATAGCCCGTGTACGAGTACGTCTTCTTCGCCGGAATGCCGGGCCCGCCGCCGTTCGGCAGCTCGGGAGGCCGGCCCCAGAACGTGCCGAGGAAGCTGCTCGACGCGATCGGGATCAAGATCGAGTCGGGCTTCATGCCGTACGGCTCGTAGTACTGCTTCTTCGACTGCATGTAGCCGGCGCCGCGGCGCGCGGCGGCGACCGCGTAGCTGACGCCCTGGCCCGCCGTCGTCACCATCGGGACGACCTCTCCCGGCAGCGCCTCGAGCTCGCTCGGCCGCTTGAACACCTCTTCGAGGTGGAAGCGCACGTCGAAGCCCGCCTCGTTGGGCAGGAACAGCCGCTGGCCCTCGCCGAGCAGCGTGACGAACCCGAAGGGGATGACCGCTCCGTAGGTCGCGTCGAAGTCGTCTTCGTTGTGAATCGTGGTGACGATCTTCAGGTACTGCGCGCCCGGCGCGAGGATGTAGTCGACCGAGTAGCGGAGCTTCGCGCGCGGCACGAGGTTCAGGTCGTCGTTGAGCGTCTTCACGATCGAGATGAACTCGCCGCCGTAGCCGCTGACGCGGACGACCGCGGCCTGGCCGTCGCTGCCGTCGGCCACCACCTCGACCTTCGACGGCTCGACCGCCTGCAGGAAGAACGCGGGGAACATCTCGGTGAAGAAGTCGTTGCCGACCGGCTGCTGCGTCATCGTGCGCTGGCCCTCGCGCACGAGGTCGAGGTCGATGAGCGAGCCGCCGAACGCGCCGAAGCCGCGCGACGTGCCGACGTCCTGGATGATCGCGTGGATGATGCCGTTGCTCAGCTTGAAGTCGCCGATCTCTCCGAGCGCGCGCTGGCCGCCGACGAGGTCCGAGCGCACCTGCACCTTGAACGCGCGCGCGGGGGGCGTGCTCTTGCTGCACGAGAGCGCTCCGATGAGCGCGACGGCGATGATGAGGAAGCGGTTCATGGTCACCAGGTGGCCTGGACCATAAAATCAAGCGACTCGTTCTGGATAGCGACCGCCGGCTCTTCCTCGCGGTGCGTGTACTGAAGGATCACACGCAGCGGCACCGCCTTGAACCGGTAGCCGATGAGGGCGGCGATGTCCCACACGCTGTCGGCGGTCTGCGCCGACGAGGGGTCGAGCCACGCGAACCGCACCGCGCCTTCGAGGCCGAGGCTCTCGAGCACGTACTGCATCTGCCCGAAGAACCCCATCGACATGTCGGGCGGGAGGATGCCGGTGGAGTACGAGTTGTTGCGGCCCAGGAAGCCGGCGAGCGCGCGGAAGCCGCCCAGGCGCAGCGCGAGATCGGCGCCGTAGCCGATCTGGTTCACGTTGAGCCGGTTCGGGCGAATGCCCTCGGTGCGCACGTTGTAGAAGCCGTTGATGCCGAGGCTCACGGTGCGGAAGACGTCGAGCTCGATGCGCCCCACCGGAGCGATCGGGTTGCTGTCGTTGAACAGCTGGTTCTGGCCGTTGCCGTTGACGGCGGCGATGTAATACCGGAACCCGAACGCGTCGCCGCCGAGCCGGTCGGAGCTCAGCTGCGCACCGACCTGGCGGCCGAGCGTGAGGCCCTCACGGCCGAAGGCCTCGGGCGGGTTCACGCCGTCGGTGACGACCGAGCGCGTGAGGAACGGGAGGTCGGCGTCGCCGAGCAGCGTCTCGCCGTTGAACGGCGCCTTGAACTGGCCGATGCGGAACCAGAGGAAGCGGAACGGGCGGTACTCGATGTACGCGTCGCGCATCTCGACGATGCGGCCGCCCTGCAGCGGATCATCGGGCCGAAGCTGCGGCGCGCCGATCTCGACGGAGGCGACGACCTGCAGCTGCTCGACGAGCGCGAACTCCATACCGATGCGCGCCGTGGCGATGCGGAAGCCGCCGTTGCTGCCGACGAGCTGCTCGTTGGTGAACGGGAACGTGTAGAAGACGCCGGCCTTCACGTAGCCGAACGGGCGCAGCTTCTTCCACCACTCCCCGAGGATCGCCATCGGCGGGTTCGCGCCGGCGGGGCTCGGCTGGTTCTCCGGCGCGCGCGCCTGGTCGTTCGGGCTGTCGGCGTCGGGCGCGTCTTTCTTCGGGTTCGGGACGCGGACACCGCTGAGGCCTTCGTCCTTGTCGTCCGGGTTCGCGCTCGGCGACGAGACCGGCGCCACCGCGGTTCCGCCGTCGACGGTTTGCGACTGCGAGAAGACCAGCAACGCTGCGATCGCCAGGGTCGTCATGGGCCGGCGCGCTTAGCGCAGCTGACCCGGCGGTCAAAGGCATAAGGTGACTGAACGGTAACGTTGCGTTCTTCAGAGCCCGAACGTGTCCTGCAGCGGCGGCTCCCGCAGCGCGGCGATCATCCCCTCGTTGATCCACGAGCCGATCGCCTGAAACGCCGCGTGGGCCGCATCGTCCCCGCGACCGGCGAACCGCTCGCACACCATCGCCACCGTCGCGCGCGCCTGCACCGCCTCGAGCGCCTGAAACTCGTCCTCGGCGACGGTGACGTGAAAGACGTCGAAGCCCTTTCTCCACACGATCAGCCGCTCGGGCCCGACCGCCGGCGCGGGCGCCGGCTCGTTCTTCTCGAGCGCCTGCCACAGCGCATCGACGGCGTGGGCGGTCTCCAGCAGCCGCAGCGACGGCACGAACTGCATCCACGACGCGGTGAAGCGCTCGGGGCCGAGCTGCTGAATCGTCTCCGGCTCGACGGGCGTGAAGCTGTCGGCCACGAACGCCTCGCTGCGCGCCCACTCGAGCTCGGCGAGGTCGGCGAGATCGGGCCGCTCGAGCGGCTGCGTCCGCAGCCACGCCGCGAACCCGTGGCCCAGCCGCGCCAGCGAGTGGTGCGTCGACGGCACCGCGGCGACGTACTGCTTCACCAGCGCCGGGAACTTCTCCGCCCCGAGCAGCCTCGCCGTGTGCGGCACGTCCTCGATCAGCGCGTCGTGCGTCCGCGCCTCGTACATGCCGGCGTAGATCTGCAGGCGCCAGTCGTCGACGCCCTCGGGCCCCGGCTTGCCCTCCACGATGCGCTCGAACACCTCGCGCTGCAGCTTCGCGAGCGGAGCCTCGGGCGGCGGCGGCGCGGGCGCCGGCTCGGCGGGCGGCGGCTCTTCGACCTTCTTCTTCCGTCCGAAGGGCCACATCGGTCAGACGCCCAGCATCGCCTTCTCGGCCTCGGCGTTCGCGCGCTCGAACGTCTCGTACTCGAGCGTGCGCGCCTTCTCGCTCTCGGCGAGCAGCGTCTCGAGGTCGGGGACTCCGGTGTCCCACTCGACCAGCGTCGGCACGCGGCCGAGCCTCTCGATCGCGTACGCGTAGAGCTGCCACACCGGCTCGATGATGTGGCCCTCGTGGGTGTCGATGAGGATGTCGCCGCGATCGAGGTGGCCGGCGAGGTGGAACTGGGCGACGTGCTCGACCGGCATCGCGTCGATGAACGTCTTCGGGTCGAAGCCGTGGTTCTTCGCGCTGACGTAGACGTTGTTGAGGTCGAGCAGGATGCCGCAGTCCGCCCGCCGCGCGACCTCGGCGGTGAAGTCGGCCTCGCTCATCGTCGAGCTGGGGAACGTCATGTAGCTGGAGACGTTCTCCAGCACGAGCTGCCTCCCGAGCCGGTCCTGCACCTGCTTCACGCGCTCGACCACGTGCGCGAGCGCCTCTTCGTTGAACGGCAGCGGCAACAGGTCGTGCGAGTAGCGGCCCTTGTGCCGGCCCCAGCACAGGTGGTCGGACACGTACGCCGGCTGAACGCGATCGACGAGCTCCTTCCACTCCTTCAGGTACCGCTCGTCGAGCGCGTCGACCGAGCCGATGCCGAGCGAGACTCCGTGCAGCACGACGGGGCGATCGGCGCGGACCTTGTCGAGCACCGCGAGCGGCCGCCCGCCGGTGCCCATGAAGTTCTCGGAGATCGCCTCGACCCAGTCGACCTTCGGCTGCGCCTCGAGGAACTCGCCGTAGTGGCGGGGCCGCAAACCGATGCCGTGACCGAGCTCGACGCGAGGGAACATCCTTCGACCCGTTTAACATCTCCTTCAGCGGCGCCGTGATCGCTTCAGACGTACGAAAGCCCGGCGACCTGCGAGAGGGCACCGGGCTTCGGCTCCTTCCAAAGCTGCGGAGGAGGTTACTTCTTCGCGGGCGCCTTCTCGTCCTTCTTCGGCGCCTCGGCGACCACCGTGCCGCCCTTGGTCTTGCAGTCGGCCTCGGTCATCGCCTGCACGCCCTTGCCCTTGCACTCGTTTTTGCCCGCACACGCGTTGCTCGCGCCGGCACAGGCGCCCTTGCCCTTGCACTCGTTGACGCCGGTGCACTTCACGTTGCCGGCCGCGGCCTTCGTGTCCTTCGCGGGAGCCTTCGCATCGGCCGCGTACGCGCCGAACGCAAACAGCGAGGCAACGGCGGAAGCGATCATCGTGCCCTTCATGTTCTTCATGTGAACGACCCCCTGACGGGTTTGGAGTGGAGGCGCCGATCTACTTCATCGACCGCCGCCGAAGGACTTTTTTCCAGATGTTCGGAGTCAGCGCGAAGTACACGATCCCGAACACGCCCACGACGATCGGCGCCACCAGCAACGGGCTGAGCTGCGGCGCAGGCAAGAGCAGCCCGCCGGGCTCCGCCGTGATCGCCGCGCCGAAGCGCACCGACAGCGCGAACTTCACACAGGCCGCGGCGAGCCCCGCCGCGAGGGCCGCGCCCCACAGGTGCGCGATGCGCGTGAGGCGGACGCCGACGTCCCCGAGGTGAGCTCCGAGCGCGCGGCGCAGCGCGAGGTACTCGGCCCACGCCGCGATGCCCGAGGCCGCCGCGATGCCGGCGACCGCGATGTGCTGGGGGACTCCGAGCAGCGCGGGCAGCTGCGTGACCGCCGCCGCCGCCAGCCCCGCGGAGATCACCACGCGCATGACCGCGAACTTCAGCGGCGTCTTCGTGTCCTTGAGCGCGAAGAACGCCGACGAGTACAGCCGGCCCTGCGTCGACGCGGTGAGCCCGACCGCCGAGCCGACGAGCACGTACCAGGCGACGCGGGTGTCGGCGGCCTTGAAGTGCCCCGACTCGAGCAGCGGCGCCGCGATGACGTCACCGAGGAAGAGGAACGCCGCGGCCGAGGGGATCACCAGGAACACGAGCCGCTCGAGGCCCGCCTGCAGCCGCGCCTTCAGCGCGTCCTTGCGGGTCGCCGCGTCCTCCGACATCGCCGGCAGCTCGCTCGCCGAGATCGCCATGCCGAACAGCGACACCGGCAGCATGGAGATCGTCTGCGTGTGGAAGAGGATCGCGCCCGCGCGCTCGCCCGCGAACGAGGCCCAGATCTGATCGAGGAACGACGAGATCTGCACGACGCCGCGCGCGGTGACCGCGGGGCCGAAGCTCTTGAACACCTGCCGCACGTGCTCGTTCTTCAGGCTCACCGACGGCCGGAAGCGGCCGAGCAGCTTCAGGGTGAGCGGCACCTGCACCAGAAACTGCACGACGCCGCCGGCGACGACGCCCAGCGCGATCATCACGACGTCCGACTGCCAGAGCAGCAGCGCGCCGATGATGCAGACGTTCCACAGCACCGGAGCGGCGTACGAGAGGAAGAAGCGCCGGTGGCTGTTGAGCACGCCGAGGCACCAGGCCGACAGCACCAGCACGCCGGTCGCCGGGAAGAAGAGCCGTACGAGCGTCGTCATCAGCTCGCGCGTCTCGGGCGCGAAGCCGGGCGCGAGCAGCGTCACGAGCAGCGGCGCCGCGAGGATGCCGACGGCCACGAGCACGGCGTTCGCGACGCAGAGCAGCCCGAAGACCGCGCCGGCGACGAGCTGCGCCGACTCCTCGTCCTTCTTCGCGCGCAGGCCGGCGTAGACGGGGATGAACGAGGCCGACAGCACGCCCTCGCCGAGCATGTTCTGCAGGAAGTTGGGGATGCGCAGCGCCGCGAGGAACGCCGCGCCGGCGGGCGTGGTGCCGAAGTAGTGGGCGAGCAGCCGCTGCCGCACGAGGCCGAGCAGCCGCGAGAGGAGGATGCCGGCTCCCACCACCGCGGCGCCGCGGCCGCTGCTCTGCTTCTCGTCCGGCATCGTTGAGGCGCGCCACTTTCAACTATGGTGCCGTGCATGGCCACCAAGATCGACGAGGCAAAGGCGTCACGAGCGGAGCGCTGGGCGAAGTACCGCGAGTACCTCGATGGCCTGGAAGATCACCTCACGGCCGACTCGGACCTCAAGCCGGGCTCGCGGGCCTTCACCAGGCTCAAGGAGCTGTCCGACCGCCTCGCCGAGGTGCAGGAGAGCGACTTCCAGGCGAAGCAGCTCAAGCAGGAGATCGACCGTGCCCTGGCGAGCGCGGGCGGAGCAGCGGGAGGCCTGGTGGAAGCATTCAAAGGCATGGCCCGCTCGGACGAGGACAAGTTCGAGTAGCGCGAGCCATTCCCAAAGCGCTTTCCCTTGGCCGCTCCCCTGACCTTCCCCTTCTTCCGTCGCGCTTGAACTTGCCCTTGCCCTTGCCCAGCCAACTCAACGGCGCAAGACCTTGACGCGAACCCCCATCACAGCGAAACCGAACCAGTGGCAAGAGTCCTCGTCGTCGACGACGAAGTAAACCTCCGCAAAGTCCTCGCAGCCATGCTGCGCAAAGAGGGCTACGAGGTCGCGGTCGCCGCCGACGGAGAGCAGGCCCTCGCCGACCTCGAGAAGAACGGCGCCGACGTGGTGGTCACCGATCTGGTGATGCCGAAGGTCGGCGGCATGGAGATCCTCAAGTCCATCAACGCCTCGCAGCCCGACGTGCCGGTGATCATCATCACCGCGCACGGCACGGTCGACAGCGCGGTCGAGGCCATCAAGCTCGGGGCCTTCGACTACATCACCAAGCCCTTCGAGCAGGCCGAGATCCAGGCGGTCGTCGCGAAGGCGGCGCGCACGCACGCGGCGAACCAGCAGAACGTCAAGGCCGACGGCCGCACGCGCGCCTCGATCATCGGCGAGTCGCCGCAGATGCAGGACATCTTCAAGATCATCGACAAGGTCGCCGACACGCCGTCGACGGTCCTCATCACCGGCGAGTCCGGCACCGGCAAAGAGCTCATCGCGACCGCGCTGCACGACGGCTCCTCGCGCCGTGACAAGCCGCTCATCAAGATCAACTGCGCCGCGATCCCCAAAGACCTGATGGAGTCCGAGCTCTTCGGCTACGAGCGCGGCGCCTTCACCGGCGCGGTGACCAGCAAGCCCGGCCGCTTCGAGCTCGCCGACGGAGGCACCCTCTTCCTCGACGAGATCGCCGAGATCCCCGTCGAGATGCAGGTGAAGCTGTTGCGCGCGCTGCAGGAGAGCGAGTTCGAGCGCGTCGGCGGCATCAAGACCACGCGCGTCGACGTCCGCCTCGTCGCCGCCACGAACCGCGACCTGCACAAAGAGGTCGACTCGGGCTCGTTCAGAAAAGACCTCTACTACCGGCTCAACGTCGTGCCGATCGTGCTGCCTCCGCTGCGCGAGCGCAAAGGCGACATCCCCAGGCTCGTCGAGCACTTCGTCGAGAAGTACAACAAGCGCCTCAACAAGAAGATCGAGGGGGTCTCCGACGACGCGCTCTCCGTGCTTCAGGCGTGGCCCTGGCCCGGCAACATCCGCGAGCTCGAGAACCTGATGGAGCGCGTGATCGTCTTCGCCGACGGCCCCGAGATCACCTCGAAAGATCTGCCCGAGCCCGTCCGCGGCGGAACGCCTCAGTCCGCGCCCGCGACCGACGGCGCCGCCACACCGTCGGTCGGCGCGCTCAAGGACATCGTTCGCCAGGAGACCGCGAAGGTCGAGAAGGACCTCATCGTGAAGGCCCTCGAAGAGACGCAGGGCAACGTCACGCGCGCCGCGAAGCTGCTGCAGATCTCGCGCAAGTCGCTGCAGACCAAGATGAAGGAGTTCGGGCTGCGCGACGACGAGCCCGAAGAGTAAGACGAGCGCACCATGCGCTCCTTCTCGCTCTGTCTCATTCTCGCCACGGCGGCCTGTGGCAGCTCGGCGCCGTCGTCGTGCCAGACCGCCACGACGTGTGCGTGCGGCTCCGGCACGTGCAACCTCTCGTCGGGAGACAACACCAACGCGACGTGCACGAACACCGCGACCTGCAGCGGCACGCTCGGGGGCGGCTCGAACGTCAGCTGCGCGAACAGCTCGGTGTGCGACCTCGTGGTGAACGGTCCGGTGAACGCGACGTGCGCGAACACCGCGAACTGCAGCATCGACGGCACCGGCGGCAGCGCGATGTCGTGCAGCAACGCGTCCGAGTGCGACCTCGAGTGCAAGGGCGGCGGCGTCTGCACGCTCACCTGCGCCGAGAGCGCGAAGTGCCGGTGCCAGGGCGACTGCACCATGACGTGCGCGACCGGCTCGGTGCAGACGTGCCCCGATGGGCGCAAGGTCTGCAACCGGAGCTGCTGAACTATTTTTGCAACAGGGCTGTTGCGGTCCTAGCTTCCATGCTCATGCCTGATGAGAAGAAGAGTCCGGTTCCGGCCCTGGTCATCACTGCCGCGATCGTCGGCGCCGTCTCCGGAGGGCTCTACTGGTGGAAGCACCCCACCCGTGCCGCAGAGACCGCCGAGCCCGCGCCGGCCGCGGCCGCCGTGGCGCCGTCCGCCGCGGCTCCGGCGACGCCCGTCGCCGAGGCCGCCCCGCTGCCGCCGAACCTCAAGGCCTTCACCGTTCAGATCCGCGGCGCGCTCGAGTCGAGCATCGTCGACGAGGTCGGCAAGACGGTCGGCGCGCCGCTGACGCAGGTCGTGAACCGTACGCTGGTGTGGTGGGTGCGCGTGCCCGCGGATCTGGTGAAGGGCGACACGCTCTCCGTGGTCTACGAGACGCGCGAGAACGCCGAGCCGCTCGTGCACGCGGTCCGCTTCGCGAGCGGGAAGCTGGGCAAGACGTTCGAGGCCTACCGCTTCCACGCGCAGGGCGAGAAGTACCCGCACTTCTACGACGCCGACGGCGTGCAGCTCGAGCTGCAGCTGGTCGACGGCCCGCTCGACGAGTGGGAGCAGATCACCTCGCTGCTCAAAGACGGCCGCAAGCACCAGGGCGTCGACTTCAAGTGCCCGAACGGCACGCCGGTGAAGGCCACCTTCGACGGAGTCATCGCGCGCAAGACGTGGGCGTTCGGCCGCAACGGCAACTCGCTCGACATCCAGGAGGTCGGCGGCAAGGGCCGTCACGCGCTCTACCTGCACCTGTCGGATCTGCCGAAGACGGCGGTCGTGGGCGCGCGGGTGAAGAAGGGCGACGTCATCGCGGCGAGCGGCAACACCGGCCACTCGTTCGCGCCGCACCTGCACTACCAGCTCGCCGATTCCGCCGGGAAGGTCATCGACCCGTTCGAGAGCCACAAGACGATGCACGCGGCGCTCGACATGAAGCAGAAGCCCCAGCTCGACGCCGAGGTCGCGCGCTTCAAGAAGCTGTTCGGCAGCGACCCCGTCGCCGGCAGCCGGTAGCGGAAAAAGGGGCCTGGCCCCTTTTTCGCCGTGCTCCGTTTCTTGACCCCTTAGAACGCGGCAACTACGGTCCTTTCCGTGCGCCTGGTTGTGTCGCTCATCGTGTGCCTCGCCGCGAGCGCGCAGGCAGCAGAGATTACCCGCGTCGCCTCGTCGTTCGAGCCGAACGACCCGTTCGGGATGTTCGCGGACATCACCTACAACCTGACGCTCAACGACGCGAAGATCACGCGCGAGCACTACCAGCCGATGGCGGGCACGAACCTCGACGTCAGCGAGCTCCGCTACAAGATGCAGGAGCACCGCCTCGCCGCCGACGTCCACCTCGGCATCTTCCGCGACCTCGAGTTCCACTTCGGGCTCGGCTACGTCTTCTCGCAGGACCGCCAGTGGGGCTTCGCGAAGGGCACCGACGAGTCGAACAGCACCATCGTCAACAACTGCCTGAACCCCGACGGCTCACTCGTCTCCGCCGCCACCAACCCGCTCGGCGCCCGCGCCTGCACCACTCCGCGGTCCCTCTTCCCCATCACCAACGCCGACGGCGCCAGCAGCTACCGCAGCGGCCTCGGCGATCTCACGTTCGGCCTCGCGTGGGCCGTGCTCAACCAGAAGAAAGACGACACCGCCGCCACCTGGGTGCTGTCGTTCGACTACACCGCGCCCGTCGCCTCGGTCATCAACCCCTCGGTCCCCACGACCTCCAGCGACCGCGGGCCCGTCGGCGACAAGATCCACCGCTACAAGTTCTCGACGGCGATCAGCAAGCGCATCGGCTTCGCCGACCCGTACTTCTCGCTGCACTACACCCTGCCCTGGCAGTCGTCGGGCTTCTACACGAACTGCGACGACCCCAGCCCCGACCGCCTCGGTATGCCGGGCAACTGCGGCCGCGAGGGCTTCTCGCGCGAGCAGACCGGCACGCAGGCGCCGCACGTCGGCGGCTTCATCTTCGGCTCCGAGTTCGCGATGTTCGAGTCGGCGAACAAGCACCAGAAGCTCGCGATCGATCTGCGCGGCATGGTCACCTACGTCTCCGAGGGCCGGTACTACAACGAGATGTCCGACCTCTTCGGCAAGCTGCTCTACACCGGCGACTACGTGAACGTCGCCGGCCGCTTCGGCCTCATCGGCCACGCCGCCGAGTTCATCCACCTCAAGGCGTACGTCGAGATGGGCTACAACACCGAGCACACGCTCACGAGCGAGAACATCGGCAGAGATCTCGACGGCAACGGCACCGTCGACATCACCGCGAACCCGAACGAGGTCAGCCCGCTGTTCGACTACCGCATCGACCGCGTCGGCCGCCGCTTCCGCATCGAAGAGATGTTCGTCGTCCGCGCCACCGTTCAGGCCTCGTTCAACTTCTGAACGGTGAAGTGCCCGGATCACGGCAAACCGCTCACCGCGGCTCGGCGCGGAGCACCCGGCGAAGTCGGCCGGGGGCGGAGCAGCAACGGCGAAGCCGTTGCGTCAGCCGGGCCGCCAGGAGGCGACCTTCGCTGCCCCACCTGTCTCGGCGAGCTGATGTCCGAGAGCGAGCTCGAGACCCGCGTTCCCGGCTCGATCGCGCTGCTCAAGCCCGATCCGAAGGCGCGCGTGAAGCAGCGGCTGTGCCCGCAGTGCGAGCTCGCCCTGGTGCCGCTGCGCATCGGAAAAGCCGAGGCCTTCGTCGAGCGGTGCTCGTCGTGCGAGTCGTACTGGGTCGAGAGGTCCGACCTGCGCACGCTCGAGCTCTTCGCGAAGTCGGCCGCGCGCCAGGCCGCCTACGCGTCGATGAGCGACGAAGAGAAGAAGGAGCTCGCGCAGGGCCTCGCCGAGGCGACCAAGGTCGACACCGGCCCGGACGTCGGCGTGGCGCAGACCGCGCTCTCCGTCGCCACCGGAGTGCCCCTGCTCGACCGGCTGCAAGGAGACCGGTTCCCCTGGCTCACGCTCTCGTACGCCGCGCTGCTCGCGGTCATGTACCTCGGCTTCGACGTGAAGGAGCTCGCGTACGTCTCCGGCAGCTGGGACCTCGGCGCCGCGCTCACGTCCGGCTTCGCGCACTTCTCGTTCGCCCACCTGGCCGGGAACGCCGCGTTCCTCGTCGTCTTCGGCTCGGCCGCGGAGAAGAAGCTGCCGCGCTGGGCGTACCTCTCGGCCATCATCGCGCTGGGGCCCTTCACCGCGCTCGTGCAGTCGCTGGACTCGGAGGACGGCACGCTCATCGGCGGCGCCTCGGGCGTCATCGCCGCGCTGCTCGGCGCCTGCCTGTTCCTGCAGCCGAAGGCGCGCGTGACGATGTTCATCCGCTTCGAGCGCATCTACGTGCCGCTGTGGGTCTACGGAGTGTTCTGGGCCGGGCTGCAGTGGCTCTTCTGGTCCACCGGCCGCTCGGGCGTCGGGTGGATCGCGCACCTCTCGGGCTTCGCCGCCGGGCTCGCGCTCGGCTACGTCTTCAGTCGATCCCCACCTGGTTCAGAAAATCGACGCTCTTGAGGCGCCGCCCCAGGTGGTGCTCGATGAAGAGGTTCAAGAGCTCGCGCGCCGAGGCGCGGATGCCGGCATCGAACGGGGTGCGCTCTCCGGCCTGCAGCCGAGCCAGCGCGTCGATGACGGCGGCGTCGGCCGGGACCGCGTAGTGGAACTCGGGAGCGCACGAGTCGCAGATGGCTCCGCCGACGTCGGGGTCGAACCTCGGCCGCTCGCCGGTGTCGCTGCCGCAGCGGGTGCACGGCGCGAACTGGGGCCGGAAGCCGGCGCGCGCGAGCGTGTCGAGCTCGAACGCGATGAGCGAGGTCGGCCCGGCCTGCGCGCGGTCGAGCAGCCCGAGGTAGTCGAGCAGCGATTGGAACAGCTGCGGGTGCGGCTCGTGATCGCGCGTCAGCTCGCGGCACAGCTCGAGCGCGTAGAGGCTGCGGGCGATGCGCCCCAGGTCTCCGCGGAGCTGGTGGAAGCTGGTGACGACGTCGGCGGCGTCGAGGCGGTAGGTGTCTCCGCGCCGCTCGACGAGGCGCGCCTTCAGGTGCGTCGCCGGCTCGAGCGCGCCGGGGAAGCGCCGCTTGCTCTTGCGCGCGCCGGCCGCGAACGCCGAGAGCCGCCCGCGCCCCACCGTGAACAGCGTGACGATGCGATCGGCCTCGCCGTAGTCCACGCTCGAGAGGACGATCGACTCTTCGGTGAAGCGGTCCAAAGCGGCCGGCAACATAGAGGAATCGAGACGGCGTGCACACTGAGCGTGCCGGGCGCCGCAGAGCGATCGGGGTCGGGAGCGACGCCCGCGCCGCCAACGACGATCCCGATCGCGACCCGCTCTGAACCTTGCACCACGCCCGCCACTCACGGGTCATGCAGTTCAATGCGTTCTCTCGTCCTGGCCTGCGCCGTCCTCCTCACCGCCTGCCCCTCGTCGACCACGGGCCCGCAAGGTCCGGAAGGCCCTCAAGGCCCGCAAGGTCCTCAGGGCCCGCAGGGGCCGCCGGGCATGACCGGCGAGCGAGGCCCGCAGGGCCCCGAAGGCCAGCAGGGCCCGATGGGGCAGCAAGGCATCGCCGGACCTCCGGGCCAGGTGCTCGTCATCGACGGCGGCGTCGTCACCGGCCCGCCGGGCGCCTCGGTCGTCGTCACGCCGGTGGCCGCCGGCGGCCAGCCGTGCCCGGCCGGCGGTGTCCGCATCACGCAGCTCTCCGACGGAGGCGTCTCTCACCTCTGCAACGGCGCCGAGGGCCCTACCGGCCCGCAGGGGCCCCAGGGCGCGACGGGCGCGGCCGGACCGCAGGGCATGACGGGAGCCGCCGGCCCCGCAGGCCCGGCAGGGCCCGCCGGAGCGCAGGGCCCTCAAGGTCCGCAAGGTCCGGCCGGTTCCGCCGGCGCGCAGGGCCCTGCCGGTCCACAAGGCCCCGCTGGCCCCGCCGGCCCCGCCGGAGCTCAAGGTCCGCAAGGTCCCGCGGGCCCCGCAGGTCCGACGGGCGCAGCAGGTCCCGCTGGCCCGGCCGGCCCGATCGGCCCGATGGGTCCTCCCGGAGCGGTGCTCTACCTCGACGGTGGCGTGGTCCTCACCCGAGCGCGCGAGGCCCGACCCGTCCTCGCCGGCTACACCGTCTTCACCAGCACCGGCGCCATCGGCAGCCGCACCCTCGCGAACGCGCGCTGCAACAGCGAGTTCCCCGGCACGCACCTGTGCACGCAGACCGAGTTCCGCCTCTCGCGCACGCTGTTGGTGCCTCCGTCGCCGGGCGTCTGGCTCGACTACGCGGCCGGCTCGGAATCGAACGATCCCGACCCCTCGGTGCCCTGCAACAACTTCTCGTTCGGCACGGGCGGCACCTACACCGCGGCGATCGCGCTCCCGACCGGCATCACGACCAACAACACCAGCGCCACGCCCAACTGCGGCTCGACGATGTCGCTCGCCTGCTGCACCTCACCCTCCTACGTCCTGTTCCGGGGCTACACGATGTTCACCTCGACCGGGAACATCGGCGGCCGGCTCCAGGCCAACGCGCGCTGCCACACCGAGTTCCCAGGCTCACACCTCTGCACGCAGACCGAGTTCCGTCACGCGCGGAGCATCACGACGTTGCCCGCCGCCGGCGCGTGGCTCGACTACTCGATCAGCTCGACGAGCACCGACCCCGACACCTCCGTGCCGTGCAACAACTTCTCCCACGGCACCGGCGGCACCTACAGCGCGGCGATCGCGCTGCCCACGGGCGTCACCACCACCAACACGAGCGCGACGCCGAACTGCGGCTCGACGCTGCCGCTCGCCTGCTGCGAGTGACTGGAGGGCAGCTCCCCGCGCGGCCGCACGCGAGACAGCTCGGTCCACCACCACAGCGCCGCGCCGGCGGCCAGCACCAGCACGGCGAGCAGCACCAGCACCTTCCACGCGCTCTTCCGGCGCGCGGCCTCGAGCGCGACGGGGCTCTGCTCGGTCGGCGCGAGCGTGCCGGGGATCTCGTGGAACCGGTTCAGCACCTCGTCCGGTGACAGGCCGAGCACCTGCGCGTACGCCCGCAGGTGGTTCACCACGAACACCAGCTCGGGGAAGCGATCGTTCTGCCCGTCCTCGAGCGCTGCCACGAGCGTCGGAGGAATCCGCGTCTGCCTCGCCACGTCGTCGCGCGACAGCCCGCGCAGCTCGCGCTGCTGCTTCAAGAAGTTGCCGAAGTCGATGAACGAGCCCGGCATCTACTGCCCGCCCGCCTCCGGAGGAGGAGGCCCCAGGCCGTCCTTCAGCTTCTTGCACCCGTCCCGCTCGGCCTCGATGCGCGACTTCTCGAGGCAGCCCTGCAGGCTCTTGTGCGCGCCCGCGAGGTCGCCCTTCTTCGCCAGGCACACGCCCTCGCGCAGGTACGCGTCGGCCACGTCCGGGCACGCGTCGCGGAACTTTCCGTACGCCTTGCACGCCTCTTCGACGGCGCCCTTCTCGTCGTAGATCTGCCCGAGGTTCCGGTGGCCCAGGCAGAACTTCGGGTTGAGCGTCACCGCCGACTTGATGCTCGTGATGCCCTGCTCGACCTCGCCCTTCTTGTAGAGCGCCCAGCCCAGGTTCCCCTGCGCGAGGAACGGCGTCGGGTACAGCATGTCGTTGAGCGCCTCTTTGTAGAGCGCGATCGCTTCGTCGAAGCGCTTCTGATCGAGGTACACGTTCGCGAGGTTCACCTTCGCCTCGGAGAAGTTCGGCCGCACCTCGAGCGCCTTCTTGTACGAAGCGATCGCCTCTTCGGGGCGGTTGAACGCGATGTGCAGCAGCACGCCCTTCAAGTGGTTCGCCTCGGGCAGCTCGGGGTCCAGCGCCAGCGAGCGCTCGAGCTCGACCAGCGCGGCCTGCGGCTCTTTCTGGGCGAGGTTCGCGGCGAGGTCGTAGAGCGCCAGCGCCTCGCGCTGCTCCTTGTCGGTCGGCACGTGCTTGCACCCGCCGAGCGCGAGCAGCAGCACGACGAACGAGCCGAACAGCTTGCCGATCGCCGACGCGCTCGTCGCCGCCTTCGCCTGCGCTTGCGCCTGCGCCGCGCCCGCCGGCTTCACGCCGGGGTTCGAGCCCGGCTTGCCGACCGCCGTCGGGTCGCGCTGAAACACGGGCAGCGTCTTCATCAGCTGGTCCTGCTCCGCCGCAGGCTTCGCGCGGAAGTTCAGGTTGTCCATGATGAACCCCATCGACTCGACGAAGCCGAGCGCCTCGGCCTCTTCACCCTCGAACTGCTCGGCCGACGCGGCGCGGTTCGACGGCATGTAGACCGCGCACTCGTGCGACTGCGGCAGCCACAGGTAGACGAACACCGCGAAGCCGCTCGGGCCGCGCAAGCCGAGGATGTACGCCTTCGCGGGCCCCGCCGTGCGCCCCGGCACCGCGAGGTGCGGCTGGTTCAAGGACTCGTGCAGGCTCATCACCTGGTCCTTGAGCGCCGGCAACCCTTTGAGGCGTTCGTCGATCGTGAACATGTCAGCGCGTGACCAGCGTGAACTCCTGCGTGTGATCTCCCTGGTCCGCCGCGGTGCGCTCGTAGCGCACCACCGGGTTCTCGATCATCACGTGATCGCCCGACATCGTGCCCTCGCCGATGAGCACCTTGAAGAAGTGCTCCTTGCTGAAGCTCTTCGGCGACGAGCCGGCGAGCTTCTTCTTCGCCATGAACAGGATCGTGTTCTGCCCCGGCTGCAGGTTCTTCGTGATGTCGGTCACGATCTGATCGTCGGTGCCGCGCAGCTTCCGCAGCCACTTCGAGTTCACGTACACGTCGACGTCGTACTCGGTCATGCCGACGGCGGCCTGCTCGGTCACCAGGAAGTACTTCCGCGTCAGCACGCCGGCGGGCTTCGGGGCGGGGCGATCCGTCGGGCCGCCCTCGACCTGCCGCACGTTGTACCCGGGCGCGTCGATGAACACGTTGCCCTGCTCGTCGATGCGAACGTTGACCTTGTCGAACTTCTGGTTCGTGACGCCGTCGATCCGCACCCCGTTCAAGTAGACGGAGCCGGCGGCCAACACGTTGCTCGCGAACAGGAGCGCGGCGGCGAAAAGTGAGCGCATGGGCACTTCCTTCTTCACTGAGGGAGGTTTACTCGAAACGATCTCACCCCCAAGAAAATTTCAGTCCGTTTCCGAGAGCTTAGCCTATCCTCCCGGTCATGCCGGCCGGAGCCACGTTCCCCACGGCGGTCCTCGTCGTCGACGACGAGCAGTCGGTGATCGACGTGCTCTCGGCCATCTTGAGGAAGAGCAAGCTCGAGGCGAAGAGCGCCCTGAGCGGCGAAGACGCCGTGAAGCTGCTCGAGACCGAGCGCTTCGGCTGCCTCATCACCGACAAGAACCTGCCCGGCATGAACGGCCTCGAGCTCATCAAAGAGGCCAAGCGGCTGCAGCCCTACTGCGCCTCGCTCATCATGACCGGCTACCCCACCGCCCAGTCGATGCTCGAGGCGATGCGCGCCGGCGCCAGCGACTACCTCGAGAAGCCCTTCCCCGAGCTCGGCCTCGTCGTGCAGCGCATCACGCACGCGATGGAGCACTCCCGCACCGCCTTCGAGCGCGAGGCGCTGGCCCGCACGCTGCGCGAGATGCGCGCGCGGCTGAAGAAGAGCGAAGAGGCCGTCTTCCAGCGCCAGACCGAGCTCGACGTCTTCGTGCAGGTCCTCGAGCTGCGCGTCGAAGAGGCCACCTCGACGCTGCAGCTCGAGAAGGCCCAGGCCCAGTCGCAGCTGCGCGACGCCGAGGAGAAGCTCGAGGCCCTGCAGAAGAAGGTGTCGGTGACGGCCGAGGCGCTCAAGGCCCAGGCGACGCGCGCCGGGCTCACCTCGAAGCGGCCGACGCTCACGCTCGCCGACGCGCGCGACACGCTCGAGAACCTCGAACGATCGCTATCTGAGACTGCGGACGAACTGGCTCGCTGATATTAGGGCGGGGCCATGTCCACCATCGCCTCGCTGCACGCCCGTGAAGTGTTGGATTCCCGCGGCAACCCGACCGTCGAGGTCGACTGCCGCCTCACCGACGGCTCCTTCGGGCGCGCGGCGGTGCCCTCCGGCGCTTCGACCGGCACCCGCGAGGCCCTCGAGCTGCGCGACCAGGACGCCAAGCGCTACGGCGGCAAGGGCGTGCAGAAGGCGGTCGGCCACGTGCTGGGCACCATCGCTCCGGCGCTCAAGGGCGCGCTCGCGACCGACCAGGTCGCCATCGACGCGAAGCTGCTCTCGCTCGACGGCACCGAGAACAAAGAGAAGCTCGGGGCCAACGCCATCCTCGGCGTCTCGATGGCCGTCGCCCGCGCCGCCGCGGCCTCGCAGCGCGTCCCGCTCTACCGCTACCTCGGCGGAGCCGACGCGCGCACCCTGCCCGTCCCCCTGCTCAACGTCATCAACGGCGGAGCCCACGCCGACAACAGCGTCGACATGCAGGAGTTCATGATCGTGCCCGTCGGCGCGCCGAGCTTCAGGGACGCGATCCGCTGGGGCTGCGAGGTCTACCAGGCGCTCAAGAGCATCCTGAAGAAGAAGGGCCACTCGACGGGCGTCGGCGACGAGGGCGGCTTCGCTCCGAACCTGAAGGCGAACCACGAGGCGATCGAGGTCATCCTCGAGGCGATCGGCAAGGCGGGCTTCAAGGCGGGCGACGAGTTCGTGCTCGCGCTCGACCCGGCGGCCTCCGAGTTCTTCGAAGACGGCAAGTACGTCTTCAAGAAGTCGGACCAGTCGAAGAAGACGCCGGCCGAGATGGTCGCGTTCTGGGAAGACTGGGCGAAGAAGTACCCCATCGTCTCGATCGAAGACGGCCTCGCCGAGCAGGACAACGAGGGCTGGAAGATGATCACCGACCGCCAGGGCAGCAAGCTCCAGCTCGTCGGAGACGACTACCTCGTCACGAACCCCGCCCTGGTGCGCAAGGCCGTCGAGGCGAAGATCTGCAACTCGGTGCTCGTGAAGCTGAACCAGGTCGGCTCGGTGACCGAGACGTTCCAGGCGATCCGCGAGGCGCGCGCCGGCGGGTGGACGGCGATCATCTCGCACCGCTCGGGAGAGACGCCCGACGACTTCATCTCGGACCTCGCGGTCGCCACGAGCGCCGGGCAGATCAAGACGGGCGCCCCGGCGCGCGGCGAGCGCGTGGCGAAGTACAACCAGCTGCTGCGCATCGAGGAGGAGCTCGGCTCCGCCGCGGTGTACGCGGGCAAAAACGCGTTCAAGCAGCGCCGATGAGCCTCTTACTCGCGGTCATTCTGACGGGGAGCCCCATGGTCTACGACTTCACCGTGAAGAGCATCGACGGCAAGGATGTGCCGCTGTCCACGTACAAGGGCAAGGCCCTGCTCATCGTGAACACCGCCAGCGAGTGCGGCTACACGCCGCAGTACGAGGGCCTGCAGAAGCTCTACGAGCAGTACAAGGACAAGGGCTTCGAGATCCTCGCGTTCCCGTCGAACGACTTCGGCGGGCAGGAGCCCGGCTCCAACGCCGAGGTGAAGAAGTTCTGCACGCTCAAGTACAAGACGACCTTCCCGCTCTTCTCGAAGGTCGCGGTGAAGGGCGACGCCGCCGAGCCGCTGTACAAGTTCCTGCAAGGCAAGGGACAGGTGAAGTGGAACTTCGCCAAGTTCCTGGTCGACGCGAAGGGAGACGTCGTCGCGCACTACGACTCGCGCGTCGAGCCGCAGTCGGCCGAGCTGAAGAAGGCCGTCGAGGCGGCGCTGCCCAGGTAGGCCGTAGCGGTGCCGTCGTCAGGTCGGCGGCCGCGGAGGCACCGCCGCCGGCGAAGCCATCGCCCCGGGCTCTCCCGGAGTCAGCAGCGTCTTCTTCCCGACGTTGAGCACGTTGCCCCGCCAGTTCACCGTCTTCAGCGTCGTGCCGCGGACCCACGCCGCGAACATGATCACGTCGCGCAGCGGCGTCAGCAGCAGGTACTTCAGCTTCATGCCGTAGCCGCGCGTCCACCGCACCGTGATGTCGGTGAACAGCGCGTTCCACGCGCCGGAGGCCACGAGCAGCGAAAGCGAGAACAGGCTCGGCGCCGCGGCGAGGAACAGCAGCGCCCACAGCGTCGGGTTCAAGAGCGGCTCGGCCCAGAAGCCGCCGATCACCTTGAAGCGCAGCATCGCCCAGCGCGAGTAGCGGTCCCAGAACTGCGCGATCGACCGCTGCCGCTGCACGTTCTGAACGAAGGCCGGGCACGCGCGCGTGCGCAGGTTCGCCTGCGCGAGCCGCTTGCCGAGGCGCTGGTCCTCGGCGAGCAGGTCCTTCACCTCTTCCCAGCCGCCGATGATCTTCAGCGTCGCCTTCGTCAGCGCGAGCGACTTGCCGACGATGAGGTTCCAGCCCCAGTACTCGGCGAACGCCATGCTCGCGGCGCAGAACGAGCTCAGGGTCATGTGATCGAACGCGGCCCCGACGCTCTCTTCTTCGGCGCCGGCGAAGATGTTCGTCGACAGGCCGACGCCGGGCAGCGCGAGCGCCGCGGCGTTCTCACGCAGCCAGTGCTTCGGCACGCGCACGTTCGCGTCGGTGCACGCGATGACGTCGTACTTCGCGTGGCGCGTCAGCGTGATGAGCTGGTTGACCTTCGGGTTGTAGCCGGGCTCGCCTTCCTGCAGGACGAGGCGCACGTTCTTGTGCGCGTACTTCTCGGCGAACGCCTTCGCGACCGGGTACGCCGAGTCGCTCTTGTCGCGAACGCCGATGATGATCTCGTACGGCGCCGGGTAATCGAGCTCGAGGTGCGTCTCGAGGTTCTCGACGAGGTCGTCATCGAAGCCCGCCATCGGCTTCAAGATGGAAATGGCGGGCCACTGCGCCGGCTCGGGAAGCCGCCGGCGCCTGATGACGAACAACGCGACGCCCTGAACGATGCAGGTGACCCACGAGAAGAGGGTCAACGCGAGCAGCGCGAGGGCTACCCAGTTCAGTGCTTGCAGGAGATGCCTGCCTCGCGGGCCATGCCGTCCAGGAAGCCCCAGAGCGCATCGGCGGCCTTCCGGGTCGCGGCCTCGGCCGTCGCGGGATCGCCGTGCTGGTCGATGAGGTCGGCGACCTTGCGCGCGTGCTCGACGTCGTAGTGCTGGTGCACCTTGAAGAACGCGAGCGTCTTCGCATCGGTGACGCCGTAGAACTTCTCGAGGCCCTCGATCTTCGACTTCGCGACCGCCGGCACCTGCGACTCGTACGCGTACAGCGCGCACAGGCCGTCGGCCCACGAGCCGTTCGCGATCGAGAAGAAGTCGTCGACCATCGCCTTCGTCTCGGGCAACGGCACCTCGCGCTTCACCTCGTCACGCTTCGCGCCGAGGCCTTCGGCGAACTGCATCCACAGCTCGGGGTGATCGGTGCCGTGAATCTCTTCGTCCGCCAGGTTCTCGGTGAGCACCTTGCGCGCGTCGATCTCGGGGCAGCGGCTGTGCACGGCCGAGACGAACCGCGGGAACGTCGAGACCTGCGCGTGGTACTGGCCCGCGTAGCGCTTGAGGGTGTCCAGCGAGAGCCGGCCCTCCGTCCACGCCTGGTAGAAGGGGTGCTTGAGCAGGTGGCGCTCAGCGATGATCTGGTCGAGACGTTCCGAGAGCTTCACGGTTGATACCTCCCTTTAGAAGACTGCTTCCTTTAGAGACGCCGCTTCATTTCCAGATGCGGCATTCCAGCTTCTTCGAACACCGCGCCGTGCGGCTCGTAGCCGTGGCGCTTGTAGAACTCCATCGCTGACAGCTGCGCGTGCAGCATGATGCCGGCCAGGTTGCGGCGCTTGGCCTCGTCTTCGAGCATGCGCAAGAGCCGCGAGCCGACGCCGCTCTTGCGGTAGGCCTGCAGCACGGCCATGCGGCCGACGCGGCCCCAGGCGCCCTGCTCTCCGGCGGGCGGCTCTTTGAGCGCGACGAGGCGGCCGGTGCCGATCGCGTGGCCCTTGTCCACCGCGAGCAGGTGGTAGGCGTGCTGATCGTCTTCGTCGCGCTCCATGTCCTCGGGAACGCTCTGCTCCTCGATGAAGACGACCTCGCGAATGGCGAGCGCCTGCATGAGCTCTCCCTCGTTTTTCACCGGGGCAATCACGATCGACGAGGACTCAGGCACGGCCGGCATGAACGCGCGGCACCCTAACTGAAAAGGGTGCTACAGCGAAGGGCCATGTCGCCGCCCGAGCGCGGCACCACCACAAGCTCGATCACCCTCTATTACCTGTTCATCTACGGAGCGATCGGCATCACCCTGCCGTTCTTTCCGCAGTACCTGAAGTCGCTGGGCCTCAGCGGCACCGAGGTGGGCCTGTTGCTGTCGGTGAGCCCGGCCCTGTCGCTGGTCGCTCCGCCGCTGTGGGGCCAGCTCGCGGACCGGACCGGGCGGCCGGGCCTCATTCTCCTCGTCGTCACCGGCAGCGCCTGCGCCTGCTTCGGCCTGTTCCTCGTCGTCCGCAGCTTCGCGGCCGTCTTCTTCGTCTTCGTGGTGTACGGCTGCTTCGCGTCGGCGATCTCCACGCTCATCGACTCGATGACGCTGCGGCACGTCGCCCGCAGCGGGGGCTCGTACGCGCGGCTGCGCCTGTGGGGCTCGATCGGCTTCGCGACGATGTCGCTCTCGTTCGGCCGGCTCGTCGACGTCATCGACGAGCGCGTCGTCGTCGTGACCGTCGTGCTCACGGCGCTCGGCACGGCGTGGACGGCCATCGGCCTCTCGCGCGTGCGGGTCGTCGCCGCCGCCGGCCCGCGCCCCGACTTCAGGGCCGCGCTCGGCCTCGCCGAGAGCCGCGAGGTGCGCCTGTTCCTCATCGCCGTCGCGCTGCACTGGTTCGCGTGCGGCCCGTACCACTCGGCGCTGTCGATTCACGTCACCGCGATGAAGCTGCCCAACCGCGTCATCGGAGACGCCGCCACCCTGGGCGTGCTCTCCGAGATCGCGATCATGATGACGTGGCCGCGGTGGGGACACGTCTTCTCTCCGCGGAAGCTGTTGTTCGTCTCGTTCGCCGCGAGCGCGGTGCGCTGGGCCGGCGTCGCGCTCACCACGAACGGTGACGTGCTCGTCGCGCTCGGCCTGTTGCACAGCCTCACCTTCGGCGTCTTCTTCCTCTCTGCCGTCGCGTTCATGGCCGAGCGCTCGCCGGAGACGCTGCGCGCCACCGGCCAGGCCCTGTTCGTCGCGGCGGCCTTCGGCGTCGGCGGGCTCTTGGGCTACCTCGCGACCGGCGTCGGCCTCGACCTCTTGCCGTCCAGCCACGCGGTGTTCGGCATCGCCGCGGGCCTGGAGCTGGTGCCCGCTTTGTTGGTGCTCCAACTGCCTCAGAATGGCCGCGGCGAGGTAACGTCTTAGGCCAGCATGAGTCGAATCGCGCTCTTCCTGGTGCTCGTCTCCGCGCCCGCGCTGGCGCAGAAGGAGAAGTTCTTCGGCAACGGCAAGCCCCTCGTCTTCCGCGAAGAGGGGCGCGACCGGCAGTTCGCGAAGACGAAGTTCGCGAAGGCGCTGGCGACCGGCACCGACAACCCGGCCTGCGTCCAGCTGCTCGGCGGCATGCTCACCGTGCTGGCCGAGATCGCGCCCACGCTGCACGCGAAGGACGCGAACTTCAGCATCGACCCGGCGCTGCTCAACGCGGTGCAGCTGCAGCTCGGCACGGTCAACGGCGTCGCCCAGGTCGGTTATGACACCGTGCGGACTCCGGCGTGGCCGGCGCTCGACTACCTGCAGGGCATGGTGCGGCGGGTGCTCATCGACAAGCGCCTGCCCGACGAGTGGCTCGCGACCGCCGAGGCGATCAACGAGACCGTCGAGATCATCGACATCGGCAAGCTGAAGATGATCAACGAGAAGCTTCAGCTCGTCGACAGCGGCTACTTCACGCTGCAGGCGTTGCGCGACCGCTACGAGATCGAGGTGCTGCGCGCAAACAGTGCCGTCACCACCGACGTGAACGCGGCGTTCCGCGACGCCTACCTCGACCGCGAGATCGCGTGGGGGAACGTCACCCTGCTCGACACCGGCGTGAAGGCGCAGAAGCGCTTCGCGAAGGGCAAGAAGCTGCAGCCGTCGATGCAGCAGCTCGGCGCCGTGCTGCTGTACGTCCCGCCCGACCCGATGGCGGGTCAGATTCAGTACCAGCAGAAGTACAAGCCGCCGCCGCCGGTCGTGCTCTTCGTCCACCTGCAGCCGCGGCAGTTCATCGACCTCGAGAAGATTCCGATCGGCAAGCGCCTGCTGGTGAAGGGCCGCTTCTGGGAGATGAACCAAAGCGTCACGGAAGTGGAAATCAAAGAGGCGCTTTTGTTCGAAGACCGTGACTTCTCTGCGGGCGTGGTCCTTGCCGACCCCAACGCGGTCATGCAGTGCCCCCTCGCCGTCAACGATCTGACGGGCGTCGCGCCGAGCCAACCCGGCGGATTCAGGCACTGATCGCGTCCTGGCAGACCCACCGTCACCGGGCAGAAACCCGGTGAATGTCGCAGGGTTGGCGCTGGCACGAGCCCTGCTCGATTGGCGCCGTCATGAAGATCGGCAATCCCTCGGCGGGGAATCAGAAGTCGGGAGTGGTGGGACAGGCGAACCCGTTCAAGAAGGTGATGAACGATGGACCGAAGGCGGGGCTGGGCCAGCCGCAGCAGCCGGCTCCGGTGGCGGCGAAGGTCGCCGCGCCGGCGAAGACTCCGGTGCTGACGGCGAAGCCGGTCTTGAAGAAGCTGCCCGGCGGCGTGACGCCCCTGCCGAAGGCGACGTCGAAGCCCCTGCCTCCGAACGTGCGGTCGATTCAGGCGGCGGCCACGGCCCGCGCGGCGGCCCGCGCCGAGGCCAACGCGAAGGCCGAGAACCTCGTCGAGCTTCGCTCGCAGCACGGTGAGAAGACGCAAGCGCGGTACGACTCGCGCCTCGTCGATCTCATCTGCGCGGAGCTGAGGGCCGAGTTCGGGAACGAGCTCTCGCGGCCGCAGGCGGCGAACTCGGATCGCCCGGTGCCCGCGCCGGTGCCCTCGCAGCCCCAGGCCACGGTGACGCCGATCACGCAGGCCTCGGCGAAGCAGGAAGCGGCGCTCAAGGCGGCCTCGGCGGTTCAGCTCATCGAGAAGATCGAGGCCTTCGTGAAGTCGCAGCGCCCTGGCCTCGCCATCACCCTCGACGGCTCGCTCGGCGCCCGCGTGGAGATCGAGCGCCTGGGGCCGAAGGAGGTCGCGCTCCGCGTGGTCGGGAAGAACGGCCCGCCGGCGCCGGAAGACATCGGGCGCATTCGCGAAGAGATGCGCGCGAGGGGGCTCAAGGTCGGCGCGCTCTCGGTCGCCTGAGAGCGCGGCTGTTCAGCTCGGCCCGCTGTTCTGCTCGGCCTTTGGTGCCCCCTCGCGCTCGGCCCTCAGGTCGAAGACTGTGCTGCGGATCGGGCCGGGGCCCGAACCGTGGGCGACGGGCGCGAGTCGGGCCTGAACCAACCCGCCGCTCCGCAAGGAACGGCAGCCACCAACCGCAAGGAACGGGGAGCTACTTCCCGCCGGGCTGCAGCTCGAGCATCGGCCGCTTGCCCTCTTTGTCCTTGAACTCTTCGGCAGTGGGCAGCGCGGCCTTCTTCTCGGCGATGTTCGGCCACTTCGTGGCGTACTCCGAGTTGAGCGCCTTGAACTCGGACCACTTCTCGGGGAGGTCGCTCTCCGGGAAGATCGCCTTCGTGGGGCACACCGGCTCGCAAGCGCCGCAGTCGATGCACTCGTCAGGGTGAATCACGAGGAAGTTGGAACCCTCGTAGAAGCAGTTGACGGGGCACACCTCGACGCAGTCGGTGTACTTACATTTGATGCACGGTTCCGCGACGACGTAGGCCATGGTGGCGTCGCCCTATACAACAAATCCCTGCTGCTTCAAGAGCTCCGCCACCAGGACCGCTCCCTTCGCGGCCCCCATCTTGGTGTTGTGGCTGACGAGCACGTACTTCACGCCGTTGTCGAGCACGCCGTCCTCGCGGATTCGGCCGACGCTGGTGGTCATTCCGCCCTCGGCGTCGCGGTCGAGGCGCGGCTGCGGGCGGAACGGATCATCGCTGACGCCCAGCCAGTGCTTCGGCGACGTCGGCAGCGCGCGCGCCGCCTCGTGGCCCTTCCACTCGCGCATCGCCGCGGCGACCTCCTGAACCGACGCCTTCTTCCGCAGCGAGACGTACGCGGCCTCCGTGTGGCCCTCGAGCACCGCGACGCGCGTGCACGTGCACGACACCTTCACCGCGTGCGGCGACTGGATGCCGCCGAGGATCTTCTTCGTCTCGACCTCGACCTTCCCCTCTTCCTTCGAGATGTGGGGGATGACGTTGTCGATGATGTCGAGGCCGATGACGCCCGGCGAGCGGCCCGCGCCGCTGACCGCCTGCAGCGACGTCATCATCACCGCCTGAACTCCGAACGCCGACTCCAGCGGAGCGAGCGTGATGGCGAGCCCCGTCGTCGTGCAGTTCGGGATCGGCACGATGAAGCCCTTCCAGTCGCGGCGCTTCTTCTGCGTCTCGATGAGCTTCGAGTGGTCCGCGTTCACCGGGGGGATGAGCAGCGGCACGTCTTCTTCGTAGCGGAACGCCGACGCCGCCGAGATGACGGGCACGTCGCGCGCCAGCTTCGGCTCGAGCTCCTTCGCGACGTCGCTCTCGACGGCGCTGAACACCAGATCGAAGTCCGAGGCTTTCAGGTCCGAGCCGGCCTGCACCGTCATCTTCGCGATGTGCGAAGGCAGCTCTTCGGCGAGGAACCAGCCGAGCATGCCGTTCGGGGCCTTGAGCGCCTCGAGGTAGGGCTTGCCCGCGTTGCGCGGCGAGGCCGCGAGGCCGGTGAGCTCGAACCACGGGTGATCCTTGAGGGCGGAGACGAACTGCTGGCCGGCCAGGCCGGTGGCTCCGATGAGGCCGCAACGAAGTTTCTTCATGCGGCGCCCATTAGCGCTAGTGTGCCCCGGCTTTCAATCACTGGGCCACGAGCCGGTGGCCTGTAAGGTGTCGCGCGTGCTCGCCTCTCTCGTTCTGGCCGCAGCCGTCTTCGATCCGCAGACCGGTGCCGTACAGGTCGATCGCGGGATTCTGTCGTCTCCCCTTCAGGGCGACCTGCCGCAGGCCGCCCGCACGTGGGCGCTCAGCCGCCGCGCCGAGCTCAAGCTGCCGCCCGACTCGACGCTCGTGAACGGCGAGTCCTTCGGCACGCGGTTCGGCGCCTCGTTCCACCTGCTGCAGCAGCTCGACGGCGTCGAGGTCTACGGAGCGAACGCCGTCGTCACCCTCGACAAGAGCGCCCGGGTGGTGCTGCTCACCTCGAGCCTTCAGACCTACCGGCAGGCGCGCAAGGGCTGGCTCATCGACGCCGACGAGGCGCTCCGCCGCGCGGCGCGCGAGGTGCCGCTGCCTTCGCTGAAGGCCGACGGCTCGCCGTACGGCGCAGCGCGCAAGGTGTACTTCCCGGTCGGAGAAGACGTCCACGCCGGGTGGATCGTCCACGTCCCCACGGTCGACATCCGCCAGAACTTCTACGTCGCCATCGACGCCACGACCGGCGCGGTGCTGCAGCGGTGGAACCGCGTGTTCAACGCCGCGCTCGACGCGAACGTGTACCGGCTGTCTCCGGGCGGCCTCGACGCAGGGGTCGGCGCCACGCCGACGCAGAAGGTGACGCTGGCGCACGACGACGGCGGCTCGATGCTGTCGGCCGACGCCGGCGGAGTCCTCGTCGGCACCCAGCTCGACGCCTACAACTGCTGCGTGTTCAGAGACTGCGACTCGTCGCCGGCCGATGCCGGGCCGCTCCGCTCGTCCGGCATGACGATGGTCGCGGGCTTCACGATCAACTTCGACGTGGTGGCGTGCGACTTCAAGCACCGCGCGACCAACGACGAGACGAAGCACGACGCCGGCTCGTTCGAGTACCCGCCGCTCGACCCGCCGATGTCCGGCGCGTTCCAGCTGCTCGACCCCGCGAACAGCGACGAGTTCAGCGAGGTGCACGCGTTCTACCACGTGAACAAGGTCTACGACTGGGTGCGCGGCCTGTCGCGGGCGGCGACTCCGCTGTTCCCGAACAACCAGCCGGCGATCGTGCCGTTCCGCATGCGCGACGAGCGGCTCAACCCGGCGCGCAAGCCGGCGATCTGGTCGAACGTCGTGTTCCCCGACTTCTCGCAGATCAACTTCACCGCGGTGCTGATGGGGCAGCCGGTGGTGCTGAACTCGTTCGGGCGCCTCGACAACGCCGCGTTCCTCGCGCGCGAGAACTTCACGCAGATCCCGCTCAACGAATACCGGAACGACGTCGACACGATGATGATGTTCCAGGGCCCTCGCGCCGACTTCGGCTACGACGCGCCCGTCTTGTGGCACGAGTTCGGCCACGGCGTCGTCTACTCGACCGCGGGGCTCGCGCTCGATCGCCTCGCCCTCGACTCGCGGTCGGCGAACAACGAGAGCGGCGCGCTGCACGAAGGCTTCTCCGACTACATCGCTGGCGCCTACGGCGGAGCCCCCTCGCTCGGCGCCTACGTCGGCCCCCGCACCGGCGCCGGCGGCACGAACCCCGGCATCCGCCAGGAGGCTTACCTCCGCTCGCTCGACAACACCCTCTCCTGCCCTGACGTGCTCGTCGGCCAGGTGCACGACGACAGCCAGCACGTGTCTGCGGCGCTGTGGCGCGCGCGCAACGATCACTACCTCGGCACCGACGACGGCGGCACGTTCGACGCGACGTTCTACGCGATGCTGGTCTCGCTCTCGGCGAGCGCCGACTTCGCGCAGGTCGCGCAGGTGATGCGCACGCACGTCGACATCGCGTTCCCCGACGCCGGTCAGCCGCTGTCGGACGTGTTCGCCGCGCGCGGCGTGACGGGGTGCTCGAAGGTGATCGACATGACGCCCGGGACTCCGCGGCGCACCTACGGCATCGGCGGCCGGTCGCAGACGACGGTGACCTCCGGCTTCATCCCCGGCCCCGTTCAGCTGCGCGTCCGCACGCCGAACGGCGCCGAGTCGGTGACCGTGACGACGCAGGTCGCCGGCGGCGATCTGCTGGGCATGTTCGGCGGCGGCCAGACGCGGCTGAAGCTGCTCGGCCGCGTCGGGACGCCGATCACGTTCAACCGCAACGGCGCGACGCTCAACAACGACGCGACGGCGACGGTCGACCTGCCGACCGCGCAGAACGCCGGCCAGGCGACGGTGACCCTGAACGCGCCCTGCGGCGCTTCGTCCGAGGTCTACGTGACGATCGCCAACGACGGCATGAGCGCGGTGACGCTGCAGAACGTGAACGTCAGCGTTCAGCCGCCCGCGAGCTGCAACCCGCCGATGGATGCGGGCACGATGGCCGACGCCGGCACCATGAACATGGTCGTGAAGATCCCCGGCATCATCACCGACGGCGGCACCGAGGGCGTCTTCGCCGGCGGCGCGATCGGCGGCTGCGGCTGCGGAGCCTCCGGGCTCGGTGGGCCGCTCGTCGTGCTGCTGCTCGCCGTCTTCCGGCGGCGGCGGCGGTTCGACCAGATGGGCTGAAAACCAGGGACAGGCCCCACCGCTGGAGCACGGCTGCTCCATGTCTCACCGAAAATGGGGACAGGCCCCATTTTCCGACTCAGCGGCCTGCGTCGGCCGCCGCGTCGTCGTCCGCCCCGCTCGGCTTGCGCAGCTCGTTCGGCAGCCCCACCGACTGGTGCTCGGAGACGAGGTTCCAGACGTCCTTGTCCTCCGCGAAGATCCACAGCGCGCGGAACGGCGGCAGCGCCTGCGCCTTGGCGCCCTTGCCCAGCCGCAGCACGACGACGCCCGTCACCCAGCCCGACTTCTTGTCCGGCGCCACGCGGGCGCGCGGGCCGTCTTCGATCTTCAACGAGAACACCGCCTTCTTCAGCTCGGGCAGCTTCGGCTTCGCGAGCTCCTTGAACTTCGCGCCGCCCTCGAAGACGTCGGAAGGGTCCGTACCGATGAGCACGACGTCGTCTGAGTCCCCGGTGCGGTCGACCTTCACCGCGATGTCCTCGAGCATGCGCTTCGTGAGCCCGATGACCTGCTCGCTGTCCGGGCCCTTGTCGGCGCCCGCGGCCTCCGGGCTCTTCAGCCTCTTCGCCGCGTCCGGCGCGTAGAGGTCGGCGTCGGGGTAGCCGAACGAGACGTGCACCGCGTCGATGCGCCACTTGCCGTCTTCGCGAATCGCGTGCCCCGTCACCCTCGCCTTCCAGTACTTCGGCGACTTCTCGCTGCGCTGCTGCTCGAAGCGCACGAAGTCGTAGAACCAGCCCGAGCCCTCTCCGCTCGCCAGGCCGACGACCGGCTTCGACGAGGCGACCTTGAAGACGTCTCCGCGCAGCCCGAACGGAATCAGCTCGGTGCGCATCGCCTCGACGAGCGTGTCGCGGTTCGTGAAGGTGTCCTTCGGGCCCAGCCCGTACGCCATCACGTCGGCGGTCAGCACGGCGTTCAGCCGCTCGGGCTCCTGGTGCTCGAGGGCGCCGTACAGCTCGGCAACCGCGGCCTTCAGCTCCTCCTTCGGATCCGGCGGCGGAGGAGGCGGCTTGGGGGGAGGTTTCTTCTCGCAGAGCGCGAGCAACAGCGCGGCGGTGACCAGAAGGCGCAAGGCAGCGCGCTGACTATCACGGCGTGGCGGGGATCGGCCCGAGGTGTTCGAGCGGGTCGACCGGCTTGCCGTCCTTGCGCACCTCGAAGTGCAGGTGCGGGCCGCTGGTGGCGCCCGAGTCCCCGACCGTCGCGATCACCTGCCCCTCGCGCACCTTCTGCCCGGTCTTCACCCGCAGGTCGCGGTTGTGCGCGTAGAGCGTCACGAGCCGGTTCGGGTGCTCGACGATCGCGATGAGGCCGTAGCCCTTCTGGTCTCCCGCGAACAGCACCTCGCCCGGGCCCGCCGTCTTCACCGGAGTCCCCGCCGGCGCCGCGAGATCGATGCCGTCGTGCGCCTCGCTGCCCTTGCGGCCGAACCGGGCGTACAGCACGCCACGCAGCGGCCAGCTCAAGGTGCCCTCGGCGCGGCCGACCTTCACCGGCCCCTTCTTCGGAGGAGGAGGCGGTGGCCTCGCGGGCGGGTCGGGCTCCGGCGAGTCGGCGACGACCACGGGGCGCACCTTCGTCTCGCCGGGGATGAGCAGCTCCTGGCCGATGCGGAGCTGGGTGGGATCTTCGATGCCGTTCACCGCCATCAGATCGTCGACGCTGACCTCGTAGGTGCGCGCGATGCGGTACAGCGTCTGCCCCTTCTCGACCGTGTGGCGCACCGAGATGAGCTCGGGCTCGGGGTGAGGCTGCTGCAGGTCGGGTCTGGGCTGCGGGCTCGTGGTCACGCAGGAGACCAGGAGCAGCGCCGCCGACATCAGCAGCCCCCGCGGTTTTCCTCTCGCGCTCACTTCAGCTGAAGGAAACCCTCGAGCTGCCACTGGCGCAACGTCTCGAGCATGCGCACCTCGGTGAGATCGAGCTGCAGCGGCGTGATCGAGACGCGCCGGTGATCGTGCACCGCGGTCACGTCGGTGCCGTCTTCCTTCACGTGCTCGTAGCCGGTGCCGCCGATCCAGTAATACGTGCGGCCGCGCGGATCTTTGTTCTCGATGACGTCGCCCGTGTACCGGTGCCGCCCGAGCCGGGTCACCTCGTAGCCCTCGGGCGGACCGTGGCTGGGGATGTTGACGTTGAGCAGCGTGCGGTCGGGCATCGGGTTCTTCAGCGCCGCGGCCGCGAGCGAGCGGGCGAACTGCGCCGCATGCTCGAACCTGAAGTCGCGGCGGGTCGCGAGGCTGAACGCGATGGCCGGGATTCCGAGCAGCGAGCCTTCCATGGCGGCGGCGACGGTGCCCGAATAGATGACGTCGTCGGCGAGGTTCGCCCCGTGATTGATGCCCGAGACCACCAGCTTCGGAGGCTCGTCCTTCATCAGGTGGTGCACCGCCATGTAGACGCAGTCGGCGGGGGTGCCGTCGACGGCGAACATGCGCTCCTGCACCTTGCGGGCGCGCAACGGCCGGTGCAGGGACAACGAGTGGGAGGCCGCGCTCTGCTCGTTCTCGGGGGCCACCACCCACACCTCGGCGAGCGGCGAGACGGCCTCGATCAGGGCCTGGATGCCCCGGGACGAGATTCCGTCATCATTTGAAACGAGAATGCGCATTGGAGGTGTGTACACTAAAGACCGGTTCGTCTCCGTGAAGCTGGGTCTCGTCCTCTCCGATCTGCATATCGGTACCGGTCACCGCAAGGGTGAGATCAACATCTACGACGATTTCCGGGAGGACGTGCGCTTCCGCCAGCTGCTCGAGCGCTTCTCCACCGGTGAGCACGAGAACGACGAGGTCCACCTCGTCCTCAACGGCGACATCTTCGACCTCTTGAAGGTGCCGGTGAACGGCAAGTTCCCCGACGCCATCACCGAGCGGCTCGCGATTCACAAGCTCGAGCAGTGCCTCACCGGGCACCCGATCGTCACCAAGGCGCTCGGCGCGTTCTTGAAGAACGGCCGGAACCGCATCACGTACCAGCCCGGCAACCACGACATGGAGCTCTTCTACCCGGGCTGCCAGCGCCTCTTCTCGCGCGCGGTCACCGGGGAAGACTCGCACCCGCGCCTGTCGTTCGTGCCCGACGAGCCGTTCTTCACCATCGACGGCGTGCAGTTCCACCACGGCCAGCAGTTCGAGGCGATCCACGCGTTCGACTTCAAGAAGCTGTTCCTCACGCGCGGGCAGAACGAGCCGATCTTGAACCTGCCGTGGGGCTCGCTGTTCATCCTGCACGTGGTGAACAACCTGGTGAAAGAGCGGCCGCACCTCGACAAGGTGATGCCGTTCTGGCCGCTGTTCGTCGGCGGGATGATCTTCGACACCACCTTCACCTCGAAGATGATCGCCGAGTGCCTCATCGCGCTGGTGCGCGCGCGCATCAACCCGAAGTGGTGGGGCAAGCGGCCGTTCGAGAAGGTGAGCCGGTTCTTCCGCAACCAGATCGGCTTCTTCGAGCACCTCGATCGCTACGCCGATCGCATGCTGCGGCAGTCGAGCGAGCTGCAGGCCGTGTTCATGGGCCACACGCACATGGAGATGGTGCGCAGCTTCCCGAGGGGCAAGGTCTACATCAACACCGGCACGTGGATGCCGATGGTGAACCTGCGCCTGCAGAACCTGGGGCAGAGCCTCGCGCTGCACTACGGGCTCGTCGAGTGGCAGGATGACGGGCCACCGCGCTCTTCGCTGCACCGCTGGCATGGTCAGCGCCCGGAGACGGAAGAAGTCATCTCTTGAGATAAGGGCGCCATGCCTCCTCCGCCGAGACGGCCGCCTCCTCCTCCGAAGAAGAAGAAGGTGTACGTCAAGGAGGCGACCGAGGCGCAGGTCGTCGCGCGTGGTCGCGGCGCGCTGTTGGGCCTGGCGTGCGGCGACGCGCTCGGCGCGACGCACGAGGGCCGTCGCTATCAGGCGCCGATGTTCCCCGACCTGTGCGGCGGCGTGTACACGGAGATCGTCGGCAAGGGTCCGTTCAACGTGAAGCCGGGCCAGGTGACCGACGAGACGCAGCTCGCCACGGCGCTCGCGATGGGCCTCAAAGAGCGCAAGCGCTACGACCTCATCGAGACGGCGAAAGACTACGCGCGGTGGATGCCGCACGCGTTCGACGTCGACCCCGAGACGAAGGCGGCGCTCTCGCTGCTCGTCGACGGCCGCACCGGCGAGCACAGCGGGCGGCGCTACTGGATGGACTCGAGGCCGCGACCCGCGTCGAACAACTCGCTGGGGCGGGCCGCGCCGATCGGCGTCTTCTTCTACAAGGACCAGCCGCGGCGCATCGAGGCGTCGACGCTGGACTCGGCGATCACCCACTTCGATCCGCGCTGCCAGCTGGGGTGCGTGATCGTGAACGCGGTGATCGCCGCGTGCCTGTACACGCCGAACGAGAAGGCCACGCACGACGACATGCTGAAGCAGATCGAGGCGGACCTGTCGATCGCCGCCGCGAACCTCGGGCGGCAGCACCCCGACGTCATCGTGCAGATCACCGACTCGGCCGAGTGGCTGCGCGAAGACATTCGCATGGCGAGGGAGTCCGACCCGCTGCTCTACGGGCCCGACATCCACCTGCACGTGCACGAGAAGGGCGTGCGCACGGCGCTGCGGCTCGCGCTGTGGGAGCTGTTTCACGCGCCGGACTTCGAGCAGGCGCTCATCGACGTCGTGAACCGCGGTGGAGATGCCGACACCAACGCGGCGATCACCGGCGCGATGTACGGCGCGTGGGTCGGCGAGGCCGGCATTCCCCCGCGGTGGACCGAGGCCGTGCTCGAGGCGCTGCGCGAGTCTCCGGGGCACCTCGCGAACACGTACCACCCGAAGAACCTGGTGCTGCTCGCGGGGACTCCGGTGGATCAGAACGCCCCGGCGGCGACGCCGGCGCCCGAGGCCCCGATGAACGTCATCAAGGGCTGAGTCCTTTTCCCGGGTCGGGGGAATTGCGGGTTTTGTCATTCGGCGCGGCGCCGGTCATGCTGGGGCCCATGGCCTGTCCTCACGCGGAAAACTGCGCGCTCTATTCACAGTTCTCGATGGACGCCCTGCTCAACTACTGGAAGTCGTCGTACTGCCACGCCGAATACGAGCGGTGCGCGCGCTTCAAGCTGTCGTCGAAGGGCGAGAAGGTCCCGCCGACGCTGCTGCCGTCGGGGAAGATGATGAGCGCCCTCGCGGTGGCGGGGAAGAAGGACGGCGACTGTGGCTGACGGCTCGGCGTACTGGCCGTGGTGGGCCGGGGCGCTGGGACTTGCGGCGGCGGCGCTGAGTCACCTGTTCCTGCTGCGCCGCCCGATGGGGGTCTCGAGCGTGTACGCGCGCCTGCTCGCGCTCCGTGAAGAGCGCCAGCGCGACGCCGAGGAGCAGCGCGTGTTCTCCGACGCGGCGCTGCGCCGGTCGCTGATCGCCGAGACGGTCGCGGACATGCGCGCGGCCGGCGTCGACGAGGCAGAGATCGCGAAGCTCGAGCAGCAGGCGCTGCAGGCGGCTCCGGCGGGCGCCACGCGGCTTCCGGTCGACGCGCAGCTCGTCTTCGTCGTCTGCGTGCTGATCGGAGCGGTCCTCTCGGCGCTGATCAGCGGCCGCATCACCCTGCAGTGGCTGCCGGGCGGGCTGCACACGAGCTTCTTCGGCAGCGGAGCCGGCCTGGGGTTCGCGCTGCTCGGCGGAGGTTTGCTCGTCGGGCTCGGCACGCGCCTGGCCGGTGGCTGCACCTCGGGCCACGGCCTGTCGGGGTGCGCGCGGCTGCAGCCGGCGAGCTTCGTCGCGACCGCGTTGTTCTTCGGCGTCGGCGTGGCGGTGTCGCTCGCGCTCGGCGTGGTGCTGCGATGAACAACCGCCTCGCCGCCGCAGCGGTGCCCGGCCTCATCTTCGGCTTCTCGCTCAGCCACATCGGCTTCGGGGACTTCGGCGAAGTCCACCGCATGTTCACGTTCGCGGACCTGCGGCTGTTCCTCACCTTCGTCGGCGGCGTCGCGCTCACCGCCATCGGCGTCTTCGTGTTCCAGCGCCGCCACGCGCTGCCGTCACGCGTGCTGCACCGCGGAACGGTCATCGGCTCGGTGCTCTTCGGTGCCGGCTGGGCCCTGAGCGGCGCCTGCCCCGGCATCGTCCTCGTGCAGGTCGGAGAGGGCCGCCTCTACGGCCTCATCACGCTCGCGGGCATCGTGGCCGGCTCGTGGGTCGGCGGCCGGCTGCAGGTGCGCCACGGGCTTCCGGCGGAAGGCTGCTAGCCCGAAGTGACTCCGTTCGCGTTGAGTCGGAGCCCCAAGGGCGTAGTCGAAGCGGGCCGGTGGACACCCGCTTCGGGCGTCGTTCGACCGCGCCTGCTTCGCAGACCTCAGCGCGCCGCGGCGCTCGGCACGAGGATCACGACCTCGCGCGCGTCGCGGTAAATCACGCCCGGCATCGTGCGGTAGTTGTGCGTGTTGCGCCCGCCGTTGCGGACGATGCCCATGTCGTTGCCGTACGGGCCGCCGCTGTAGTTCCAGCCGTGGCGCGTCTGGAAGATCACCGCGCCGCTGGGAATCTGGCCCGCGTCCGCCATGCGGCGGTACGCGTCGGCGCTCAACACCTGCGCCTGCACCGTGCCGTACGGGCTGCGGATCGTGCGCGTCTCCGAGCCGGGCAGGTTCAGCGAGGTCCACTGGCCGTTGCGCAGCAGCTGCACCATCGCGCCGCGCGCGTTGTTCGGATCCGCGCCCGTCGAGCCGGGCGTGTTCGGGATGCCCAGCCGCGCCATGTTGTTGAGCGTCGTGCGTACGCAGCTGCGGTCGGGGCCGTTGTTGAGCCGCTCGGTCGCGAGCGCGCGCATCCACGGGTGGTTCGTGTCGACGTTCGCCGCCGGGTTCACCGCGGTCGTCCGCGCGGCCGGGTCCGTCGACGTCGTCCCGCTGGTGCGGGTCACGTTCGAGGGCTCGAAGGTGTCGTCCGTCGGGTAGCCGGTCGGCTGGCCACCGCGCAGCATGTTGCGGCCGGGCGGCAGGCTCTGGCCGTAGAACGAGCCCCACGTCTGCTGGCCGACGATGCCGTCGACCTGCAGCCCGCGCGCGGTCTGATACGCGCGCACCGCCTGCTCGGTGCGCTCGTCGAACTGGCCCGAGTTTCCGGGGTCGAAGCCCGCCTCGCGCAGGCGCGCCTGCAGCTGCTCGACCTCCTGCCCCGTCGCGCCGCGACGCAGCAGCGAGTGCTGCGAGACGTCGCCCTGCGGCTGCTGCGGCTGCGGCTGTGCCTCGATGGGGGCGTCGATCGAAACCGGTGCGGTGATCGACCGGTGGGTGCGCAGCGAGGTCGGGGGCGAGAGGGCCATCACACCCATTCTCGCATTCCGAGAGACCGAGTTGCGCGCCAACCGCCTAACTTTTCTGAAGAATTCCTGCGCTTGAAGCGCAAAGCCCAGTGCTGGCGGGCGCCTTCAGCGCACCACCAGCACGGGAATCGGGCAGATGTGAACGAGCCGGTCGGTGACGCTTCCCAGCATGACCCGCGACAGGGCGTTGTGGCCCTTGGCACTCACCACGACGGCCCAGAAGCGATCCTGGTTTCGTACGTAGTCGGCGATGGCCTCGGCGGCGCCTCCGCGGAGGTGAACGCGGACGGCGTCCATGCCGGCGGCGCTCGCGGCGTGGTCCATCACGTCCTTCGCGTGCGTGTCTTCGGCTTCTTCAATCTTCCTGATGGTCTCCGTGTACACGCTGGGCGGCAGCAGGATGGGCGGCGAGACGTAGACGAGCTCGAGCTTTCCTCCGATCGAGCGCGCGAGCTCGGCGGCCTTGCGGACGCCGTGGAGGCAAGCCTCCGACCCGTCGACCGCGACGAGGATCGTGTTCATGGCGTTCTCTTACCGTCGGCGGCGCCTCGGCGCGAGCTGCCGCAGCACCGTCGCCCGCAGGGAGCCGGGGACCGCCAGCGCGTCGAACGTCTGCTCGACCCGCCTCGCGTCCGCCAGCACGCCGAGCAGCTGCTCGAGCGCGTCGATGCGCACCGCGACGGGGCCGACCCACTCGTAGCCGTACGCCTCGGCGTCGTGGTCCGTCATCACCTCGCGCGCCACCACAGCTGCCGCGGGAGCGCCCTCGGGCCTCGGCGCTCCGGCGTGCACCGAGGTGAGCAGGCACCGGCGCTCGAGGGCGAGCGGCGCGACGGCCGGCGCGAGGATGAGGAAGCGCGCGCCCTCGCGGACGCCCAGCGCATCGAGGCGCTGGTGCGACTCGGCGTCGAGGCGCCGCACCTGGTCGAGCAGCGCCGCGTCGCGCCGCGCGATGCCCAGGCCCTCGGCGAACCGGTACGCGACGGCGCGCAGCGCAGGCGCCCTGCCCTCCGCGGTCAGCGTGTCGGCGGGAAAGCCGCCCATCGCCTCGGAGACGACGTCGCGCGCGCAGGCCATCAGCCTCCGCTCGAGGCGCGCGCGCTGGCCGCCGTTCCACGCGTCGGCGTCGACGAGCGCCACGTGGGGCGTGCGGCGATCGGGGCCGCGCACGAGCCGGCCCAGCACTTCGCCCTCGAAGGCGATGCGGCCGGAGGGGTCGATGTCGAAGGCGTCTCCGCGGGCGTCGACCACGCGCTGTACGAACTCGTCGGCGGTCGGGCCGGTGTCGACGAGCGCGCCGAGCTGCGCGAACGGGCCGCTCGCCGCCGGCGCCGGCGCCTCCTGGCGAAACCGCCGCGGGCTCTTCAGCGCGGCGCGCTGCACGAACCGCTCGACCAGCCGCTGGTGCAGCGCATCGCCGAGCGCGTCCTCGATGGCCCGCGTGCGCTGCTGCCACCTGCCCGCCTCGGCGATCCACGAGGAGCGGTGCGTGATGTACGTCCACGTCCTGATCGCCTCGAGCCTTCCCGTGAGCGTGTAGATGTCGCCGGAGACGTCGTCGAGCGGCGCGACCTGCCGCTCGAGCCACGCCGCGTCGAGGCGCCCGTCGCCCGCGGCGAGCTGCAGGAAGACCTCCTTCACGATGCGCACGTGCTCTCCGAGCAGGCCCTTGCGGAAGTCGGGGATGCGGCAGGCGTCCCACAGCAGCTCGACGCCGGCGCGCTCGGCGGTGAAGCGTCGCACCTCGGCGTCTTCGGCGAGCGCCCGCAGCGCGTCGAAGTCGTCGGCGCGCTCGACGCGCGTGAAGATGCCGCGGTCCGGAGCGACGGACAGCGTGTCGAGCAGCGTCTGCGGGCTCGTGAAGTCGAGCTCGACGTTGCGCCACACGAGCTGCTGCACCGGCGGGAACCGGTGCCCCTCGATCGCGGCGACGGTGCGCGCGTCGAGCGCCGCGGCGGTGGTGAGCGTGCCGAACGCTCCATCCTTCACGTGGCGGCCCGCGCGGCCGGCGATCTGCCCGAGCTCGTCGACGGTGAGGTCGCGCTGCTCGAAGCCGTCGAACTTCGACAGGCCCGCGAACGCGATGCGCTCGAGGTCGAGGTTCAGGCCCATGCCGATGGCGTCGGTGGCGACGAGGTACTGCACCTCCTGCGACTGGTACATCGCGACCTGGGCGTTGCGCGTGCGCGGAGAGAGCGCCCCGAGGACGACGGCGACTCCGCCGCGCAGCTGCCGCAGCGACTCGGCGAGCTCGTAGACCTTCTCGGTGGAGAACGCGACGACCGCCGAGCGCGGCGGCAGGCTCTTGAGCGAGCGCGTTCCGAACGAGCGCAGCTGCGAGAGCCGCTCGCTTCGCCGGAACGTCGCCTCGGGGAACAGCCCGCGGATGAGGGGCCGCATCGTCTCGGCGCCGAGGAACCAGGTCTCCTTCCTGCCGCGCGCGTGCAGCAGGCGGTCGGTGAAGACGTGGCCGCGCTCGCGGTGCGCGCAGAGCTGGATCTCGTCGACGGCGAGGAAGTCGACGGCCGTGTCGACCGGCATCGCCTCGACGGTGCAGACCCAATACGCGGCGTGCGGCGGCACCCGCTTCTCTTCGCCGGTCACGAGGGCGACGCGGGCCTCGCCGACGCGCGCGGTGACGCGATCGTAGACCTCGCGCGCGAGCAGCCGCAGCGGCAGGCCGATCATCCCGCTGTCGTGCTCGAGCATGCGCTCGATGGCGCGGTGGGTCTTCCCGGTGTTCGTCGGGCCGAGCTCCGCGACGAGGAGTGAGGCGTTCATTGCCAGAGAGCGACGCCGTCTCCCACGCGAATCAGACCGGCGCGCTCGACCCAGCCGACGAGCCCGCGCCTGCGGACGGCGGCCTTCACGAAGCCGGGCAGGCCGAGCGCGCGGGCCGGCTTGCTGCACGGCGCGTTCTCGCCGTCGACGACGACGGTGGCGCCCGACGGGAAGACGAGGCGCGACGAGGCGGCGAGCTGCGTGAGCTGCGGCAGCCCGCGCAGCACGAGGTTGGCGCCGAGCTTCTGCCAGTCGACCGGAGCTCCGAGCGCGGCGGAGAGCTCGGCCAGCTCTTCCTCCGAGACGAGCGACAGCTGCCGCACGTTCATGATCTCGGCGCCGCGCGGGTGGTGGGTCTCGCGCACCCCCGCCTTGCGCGTGAGGCCGAAGTGCCGGTCGCCCTCGATGCCGCCGAGCACGAGCGGCAGCTCGAGCACGGCGCGGGTCACGAAGTCGCCGGTCGTGTCGGCGATGCCCAGGCCCGTCAATGTCGCGCTAAGAGTCTGCTTCATGCTGGACGCGGCCTACTGGAACGACCTCTACCTCAAAGGAGATACCGGCTGGGACAAGGGTGCGCCATCACCCCCGCTGGTGCGGCTGCTGCGCGAGGGCATCGTGCCGAAGGGCGGGAGCATCGCCGTCATCGGAGCAGGCCGCGGCCACGACGCCATCGAGGCTGCGCGCCAGGGCTACCGCGTGACGGCGGTCGACTTCGCGCCCGAGGCCATCAAGGGCATTCGAGAGAACGCGGCGAGGGCCGGAGTGCAGCTCGACGCGCGCGAGCAGGACGTGTTCGATCTCGACGGCCCGTTCGACGGGATCCTCGAGCACACCTGCTTCTGCGCCATCGACGTCGCCCGCCGTGCCGAGTACGTCGACACCGTCTTCCACGCGCTCAGGCCCGGCGGCGTGCTCTTCGGCCTCTTCTACGCGCACGGCAAAGAGGGAGGCCCTCCCTTCGACACCAGCGAGGCCGAGGTGCGCGACCTGTTCGCTCCGCACTTCCACATCCAGCGCCTCGTGCGGGCGCCGGACAGCTTCGAGGCCCGCGCGGGCAAGGAGCTCGAGTTCGTGTTCAGGAGACTTTCGTCTCCCGGAACGTGAACAGCATCAAGAGGTCGTAGGTGACTTTCAGGCAGCCGGCGATGACGAGCGGCCAGCCGAAGGCCGTCGCCTCGAGCATCGCGCCGGCGATGGCGGGCGTGACGCCCGACGCGAGCGCGCGAGGGACGGCGGTGACGCTCGCGGCGCTCGTGCGCTCTTCCGCAGGCACGACCGCCATCACGAACGCCTGCCTGGCCGGCACGTCCATCTGCGTGAGGCACGCGCGCAGCAGGATGCAGGCGACGGCGAGCGGCGCCGTCGGCATCAGCGCGGCGAGGATGAGGAACACGTTCGCCGGCAGGTGCGTGAACACCATCGTGTTGATGAGCCCGAAGCGCCTGGCGACCGGCACCGAGACGAGCTGCGACACGCCGTTCAAGATGCTGACGGCGAAGAACACGACGCCGAGCACCTCGAGCTCGAGGTTGAAGCGCCGCTGGAGCCAGAAGACGAGCAGCGACTCGAGCGCGAAGCCTCCGCCGGCCGAGTCGAGGGCGAAGAAGAGCGACAGCTTCACCACCACGTCGCGCGACCTCTGCAGCGGCACCTTCGGCGGAGCGACCGCCGGCGCCGGAAGCCTCAGCCCCAGGTAGATGACGAAGCACACGAGCGCGACGCCCATCGCGAAGACGAAGCCGCTGCGCAGCCCGAACGGGGCGACGCCGCCGGCGAGCGCGCCCGCGGCGACTCCGGCGCGGCCGGCGATGGAGTACGCGGCGAACAGCGTGACGCGCTGCTGCCCTTCCGCGAGGCCTCCGATGGCGGCCTGCTCGGTGGGGAGGATGAAGCTGACGTCGCCGCTCGACGGGTTGAGCGTGCCGAGCACGGCGATCACCATGAGCACCGCGAACGCGCTGACGGTGAAGAAGCCCACGGCGGTGAAGAACATGAGCGCGCTGCCGAAGAGGAGCACTCCGCGCGGCGGCAGGCGGTGGCCAAAGAGCCCGAGCGCGAGGGTGGCGCCTGCCGAGCCCAGCAGCGTGGCGGTCATCAGCACGCCGCTCGTCGCGCCGTCGAAGCCCAGGGACGCGAGGTGCCTGGTGAGCAGCACCATCACGGCGCCGTCTGCGAACCCTCTGAGGCCCCGCGCCAGCACCAGCCGGTAAGCCGCCGAGACACTCACGGGCTCGGCGTGTATATCAACCGGCTCCGATGGCGTTCTCGATCACCAATGTCAGCAAGGGCTACGGCCCCAAGAAGCTCTTCGAAGACGTGAACGTGGCGTTCTCGCCCGGGCGCCGCTACGGCCTCACCGGCCCGAACGGCTCCGGCAAGACGACGTTCATGAAGATCCTCGCCGGCGACGAGGAGCCCGACACCGGCACGATCATCCGCCCGAAGAAGCTCGGCATCCTGAGGCAGGACCACTTCCGCTACGAAGAGAAGCGCGTCCTCGACGTCGTGATCATGGGCAACAAGGCCCTGTGGGCCGCGATGGAGGAGAAGAACAAGCTCCTCGAGAAGCCCGACATCACCGAGAAGGACGGCGAGCGCCTCGGCGAGCTCGAGGGCGTCATCGCGGAGGAAGACGGCTACCAGGCCGACGCCGACGCGGCCGCGCTGCTCGACGGCCTCGGCGTCGACAAGCAGTTCCACGAGGGGCCGCTCAAGAACCTCACCGGCGGCTACAAGCTGCGCGTGCTGCTGGCGCAGGCGCTGTTCGGCAAGCCCGACGGCCTGTTGCTCGACGAGCCGACGAACCACCTCGACCTCGACTCGATCCGCTGGCTCGAGACCTTCCTCCACGAGTTCGAGGGCGTGCTCGTCACGATCTCGCACGACCGCCACTTCCTGAACTCGATCTGCACGCACATCGCCGACATCGACTACGAGACGATCATCCAGTACCCGGGCGGGTACGACGACATGGTCCGGCAGAAGGCGCAGGTGCGCTCGCGCGTCGAGGCCGAGAACGCCGAGAAGGCGAAGAAGGTGGCGCAGCTGCAGGACTTCATCGCGCGCTTCTCGGCCGGCACGCGCGCCTCGCAGGTGCAGAACCGCAAGAACCAGCTCGAGAAGCTCAAGAGCGAAGACCTCAAGCGCTCGAACATCGCGCGGCCGTTCATCAAGTTCGAGCAGAAGGCCCCGAGCGGGAAGCAGACGCTGACCATCGAGGGCATCTCGAAGAGCTACGAGGGCGTCGGCACCGTCATCCCTCCGTTCAGCGCGCTCATCCAGAAGGGCGAGAAGATCTGCGTCATCGGCAAGAACGGCGTCGGCAAGTCGACGCTGGTGAAGATGATCGCCGGAGCGATTCAGCCCGACGCGGGCAAGCTCACGTGGGGGCACCAGGCGTCCATCGGCTACATGCCGCAGGACCACCACGGCATCATCAAGAAGGGCACGACGGTCTACCAGTACCTGCGCGACCTCGACTCGAAGCTCTACAACGAGGAGATCAGCGGGCTGCTCGGCCGCATGCTGTTCTCAGGTGAAGAGCGCATGAAGCCGACCGACACGTTGAGCGGCGGCGAGACGGTGCGCGTGCTGATGTGCCAGCTGATGATGCGCAAGGACAACGTGCTCATCCTCGACGAGCCCACGAACCACCTCGACCTCGAGTCGATCGCCGCGCTCGGCGAGGGCCTGTCGAAGTACGAGGGCACGGTCATCTGCGTGACGCACGACCAGCAGCTCATCTCCGAGGTCGCGACGCGCATCTGGGCTCCGCGGCTGGGCAGAGAGGTCGTCGACTTCCAGGGCTCGCTCGAAGAGTTCCTCGAGAAGCACGCCGACGTCGCCGCGCAGCGCCGGTGAAAAGGGGGCTGGCTCCTTCTTCGCGGCGTCGCGACGCGAGCCGTGCACAAGCCGTCACGCGAAAAAAGGGACCTGCCCCTTCTTCACTCGAGCTGGAGCCCGCAATCGGCGCAGGCGCCGTCCTTGAGCGCCCCGACAAATCCGCACGCAGGACAAGGCGGCTCTTCGCCCTCTTTCAGCTCCTGCGGAGGCCCGCCGAGCTGCACGAGCCCCTCGGCGGCGGCGCTCTCGTGCCACTGCTCCTTCCGGAAGCTCTGGATGCGCGCGACGTCCTCCTCGCGCACGAGCAGCTGAATCTTGCCGCCGCAACCGCAGCCGCCTCCGCCGCAGCACGCCTTCGGCGGAGCCTTCGCGAGCAGCACCGGGATCTCGCGCGAGAGGCACTCGCGCTCGAGCTCCTTCACTGCGGCGATGGGCCCCTCTCCGTAGGTGATGAGCTCGACTTCGGCGAGGGCGGCTTCGGCGGCGTTGCGGTCCATTTGCGGCGGACCATACTTCAGCTCTTCGCGGTCGAGCGCTGCCTCAGGGCCACGTCCACGAGTGTTCGGGCCCGTTCCTTCCAGGGCAGCGGGACGTCGAAGCGCCGGCTCCAGGAGCCTTCGTCGAGCCGCACCTTCTGGACGTGCGCCTCCACCTCGCCGAGCTTCACCTGGAGCCAGTACTCGCCCGGCGGAGCCTGAAGCGCGAAGCGGCCGAAGAGATCTGCCTGCGCCGTCGCGACCGGCAGCGCGCCGTCGTACAGCCGCACCGTCACCGGCACGACCGACGGCAGCGTGTCGCCGCTGACGACGACTTCCCCGCCCAGCTCGGCGGGCGCGGTGAAGGACACCGGCCCGCCCCAGAGCTGCGCGACCATTCCCAGCGTCGCGATGAGAGCCATGGCTGTCAGACCTCAGCTGTTGACCTTCACGCTGATGCTGCGCGGCTTCGCCTCGTCGCGCTTCGGAAGCGTCAGCGTCAGCACGCCGTGCTGGAAGCTCGCGTCGCACTTCGAGGCGTCGACCGTGGTGGGCAACACGAACGAGCGAGCGAATTGCCCCTGCGCGCGCTCGGAGCGGAACCACTTCGCGCCCTTCACCTCGCCCTCGACGCGCTGCGACCGGACGGTGAGCGTGTCGCCCTCGACCTGGATGTCGATGTTCTTGGGGTCGTGCCCGGGCAGATCCATGCGCAGGGTCAGCTCGTCCTGCGTCTCGTAGATGTCCGCCGCGGGGAGCCCGTAGGCGATCGCCGGAGCCGAGAACGCAGACTCGAACAGCCGGTCGGCTTCACGGAAGAGGTCGTCAAAAACAGGCATCTGCCCGCCAGAGCGTGCGATGCCACCATGGGTGTTGGTCGAAAACGGGTTCCACTTCGCCAGCATTGCAGTCTCCTTTCCTGTTCCTGGGCGGCCATCATGGCCGCGCGGGCCTTTGGTAAAGCAGGCGCGGGAGTCGTCAAGGCGGCGAAAAAAAACGGGGCCCGCGCTCGTAGGGACGAAAGCGCCTGGGCCCCGCGCCGATCAGGATGATCGACAGAGTTCAATTCACGACAGGTGATGGATGCTGTTCAGGACTGGGTGACGTGTCTGGTCGATGGGACCTCCTTCGTTTCCGAATCCGTACTGCGTGGGAAAAATCCACGAAGGCCCTGCTCGTATTCCCGGAGTTGACGGCGGGCCGCCGCTGTTTATCGGTGGGCCGGATACCGAAGGAGCTCACACCCGTGCACACCGCCGTTCGTCTGTTCACGTTCCTGGCTGTGGTCGCGCCGCTCGCCTGTGGAAATGCGACGCCCGCGATCGAGGCCGTTCAGAAGACCACCCCGGTGCCGGTCGCGCCCGCGGCCGCCGCACCTGCGTCGCAGCCGCTGACCAGCCTCGCGGACCTCGTGGACTCGGTGAAGGCGTCGGTGGTGAACGTCGAGGTGGTGTCCCGGGTGAAGGCGCCGGTCTTCGGCGGAGGGGACGTGTTCGAGCGGTTCTTCGGTCCCGGGTTCCGCGGCGGGCCGATGATGCCCGGTCCGCGCATGCAGCCGCGCGAGCAGCTGAAGCAGGGCCAGGGCTCGGGGTTCATCATCCGCGCCGACGGCCTGGTGCTGACGAACAACCACGTGATCGAGGGCGCCGACACGATTCGTCTGAAGCTCGACGATGGGCGCTCGTTCACGGCGAAGATCCTCGGGCGGGATCCGCTGACCGACGTCGCGCTGTTGAAGATCGAGTCGGACGTGAAGGGGCTGCCGGTGGCGGTGCTGGGCGACTCGGACGCGCAGCGGGTGGGCGACCCGGTCGTGGCGATCGGCAACCCGTTCGGGCTGGCGTCGTCGGTGAGCGCGGGCATCGTGTCGGCGAAGGCGCGCCGCATCGGAGCGGGGCCGTACGACGACTTCCTGCAGACGGACGCGGCCATCAACCCGGGCAACTCGGGCGGCCCGCTGTTCAACGCGCGCGGCGAGGTCATCGGCATGAACACCGCCATCATCGGTGGAGGGACGGGCATCGGCTTCGCGGTGCCGTCGAACCTCATCAAGGCGCTGCTGCCTCAGCTCGAGAAGTCGGGCGCCGTGACGCGCGGCTGGCTCGGCGTGGCGATTCAGGGCCTGACGCCCGAGCTCGCGAAGGGGCTGCAGGTCCCCGTCGAGAAGGGGGCGCTGGTGAGCTCGGTGAACGACGGCTCGCCGGCGGCGAAAGCGGGGCTGCGCGCAGATGACGTGATCGTGGCGGTCGACGGCGAGGACGTCGGCTCGCACGAGGATCTCACGCGCAAGATCGCGCTGAAGTCGCCGGGCTCGGTGACTCAGCTGACCGTGTACCGCGACGCCCGGAAGGTGACGCTGCCGGTGACGTTGGGGACGCGACCGGACCTCGAGGGCCGGGGTGTGGAGCCCAGCGCACCGCAGCGAGAGAGTCGCCACGAGCGGTGGGGCATGACGGTGCAGGACGCTCCGAACGGCGAGGGGGCGATGGTGATCGCGGTAAACCCCGGCTCGCCAGCGGAGCGCGCGGGGCTTCAGGCCGGCATGGTGATCGTCGAGGCCGGCGGCAAGGCGGTGGGCGGGGCGAACGATCTCGAGCGCCAGCTCGCCGACGCGAAGTCGGGCAACGTGGTGCTGCTGCGGGTGCAGGTGGAAGGCGGCGGGCGGATGCTCCGCGCGCTGACGGTGCCCTGATCCCCGCTCCCGCAGTGCCCCGCTGACCCCACAAATCCCCTGCCCGAAGCCCCCCAGCGCCGGCCCCGGCCCCGGCCCGGACCAGCAGCGAGGGCCACCGGCTAATCGAGCGTCATCTCCACCATGGTCTTCCGGAAGCCCAGCGCCTCGAACAACGCCTGGGCCTCCCTGTTCGGCCACGCCGAGCTCAGCACGATCCGCTCGCCGCCCTCCTCACGAAGCGCGGCAATGCCCGCCTTCATGAGCGCCGTCGCAACGCCGCGCCGCCGAAACCGCCCATCCACGAAGATGTCGTGAATGGCGCCGTGCCGATCCAGCAGCCGATTCCAATCGCGAGACTCGACGCTGCCGTAGAGGTACCCGGCGATCTCCTCATCCACCAACGCCACGATCAGCACCGTCCCCTTCGCAGCGAGCTGCTTCTCGAACCACCACCGGTACCCCTCCTCCGGATCATCCGGCACGAAGAACCGCCGCTCGTCGAAGCCGTGGTGCTGGCGCACGAGCTGGCCGGCGAGCTTCGACACGGCCGAAAGGTCGCTCTTCTTCATCGCGCGGGTAGTCGTGGTCATCGTTTTGAATCTACTGTCGCGCGCCGTGAAGTGCTTTCAAGGCGACGCGACGAACCCGCTGCCGCTCACCGAGCGGGCGCAGCTGCTGCTCACCGACCCGCCCTACTGCCTGCTGACGCGCCGCCGCAGAAAAGGCGACCTGCGCGACCCGAAGGGCGTGAAGAACGAAGGCCCCAACATCCGCCGCTTCGAGGACGTCCGCGAGTACCGCGCCTTCACCGAGGCCTGGCTCGGCAACGTCACGCGCCACGTCGACGGGCCGCTCGTCATCTGGACCAACCTGCTCGGCAAGGAGCCCATCCGCACCGCCGCCGCGAAGCTCGGCTGGAGCCACCAGCGCGGCGAGTACGTCTGGGGCAAGAAGACGAAGGAGGGCAGCTCCGGAGAAGACCTCCTCCGCGTCGTCGAGGTCGCGCTCATCTTCACGCGTGAGGCGCCGGAAAACCCGAAGCCCGAGGACCCCGCCCTGCCCTTCAGCGTCGTCGCCGGCTACGACGACGACGGCGAGGCCGCGCGCTGGGGGAACCACCCCAACCACAAGCCCTTCGGCGTCATCGAGCCGCTCGTCCGCACCTGGAGCCGCCCCGGAGATCTGATCGTCGACGTCTTCGCCGGCTCCGGCTCCATTCCGGCCGCCGCACTCAAGCTCGGCCGCCGCGCCTGGTGCTGCGAGCTGGACCCGACCTGGGCCGATCGCGTTACACAGCGGCTCTCGACATGACGATCGTCCTCTTCGACATCGACGGCACCCTCATCACCACCGGCGGAGTCGGCCGGCGCGCCATCGAGCTCGCCTTCGAAGATCTCTACGGCGATCGCACCGCCTGCTCGCACTTCAGCTTCGACGGCATGACCGACCGGGCCATCATGCGCGAGGGCCTCACCCGCCTCGGCCGCGAGGTCACCGGCGAAGAGGTCGACCGGCTCATCACCGCCTACGTCCGCCACCTCGAGGACGCCATCGCCGCGGCCCCGGCCGACAGCTACCGCGTGCACGACGGCATGCACGACGCGATCGCCGCCTGCGAGAAGGCCGGCTTCGCCGTCGGGCTCGGCACCGGCAACATCAAGGAGGGCGCCCGCCTCAAGCTCGCGCGCGTGAACCTCTACGATCGCTTCGCGTTCGGCGGCTTCGGCGACGATCACGAGCAGCGCGATCTCCTCCTCGCGGCCGGAGTGAAGCGCGGCGCCGCCCGGCTGGGCGTGGAGCCCGGCGCGGTGCCGGTCGTCGTCATCGGCGACTCCCCGCGCGACGTCGCCGCCGCCAAGGCCATCGGAGCCGCCTGCATCGGCGTCGGCACCGGCAGCTCGAGCGCGCAGAAACTGCTCGAGCTCGGCGCGACGGCGGCGTTCGACTCCCTCGCAGCTCCCGGAGCGCTGGAGGCCCTGCTCGATGTTTCCCACCGTCGCTGACTGCATCGATCGCATCCGCGCGCGCGACGCCACCATCCGCGCGTTCGCCGCGACCCGCCTCGACGACGCCGCGGCCGAGGCGCGCCACCTCGCCGCGCAGCCGCCGAAGTCGAAGCTCCACGGCGTGCCGTTCTCGGTGAAGGACGAGTGGGAGACGCTCTGCCTCCCCACCAGCGGCGGCTCGTGGCGCCACCGCGAGCGCCGCTCGACCGAAGACGCCACCGTCGTCCGCGTGCTGCGCGACGCCGGCGCGGTGCTACTCGGCAAGACGAACATGAGCGATCTCGGCGTCGCTCCCGAGACCACGAACCACGTCGTCGGCGCGACGCGCAACCCGAGCAACCTCGAGCGCACCGCCGGCGGCAGCTCGGGGGGCTCTGCCGCCGCCGTCGCCGACGGCATGAGCGGCTTCGACTGGGGCGCCGACATCGGCGGCTCGATCCGCTACCCCGCCGCGCTGTGCGGCGTGTACGGCATGCGCCTGTCCAGCGAGGCCTGGCCGAGCTCGCACTCGTTCCCGTGCCCTCCGCCGACGATGTCGTGGCTGCTGGCGCACGGCCCGCTCGCGCGGACGCTCCCGCAGCTGCGCGCGGTGCTCGAGACGCTCGCGCCGGCGATGCAGCGGGAGACCGGGCGCAACGCGTGGAAGCCGACCTCGATCGCGCTGCACGGTCCGCCCGGCCGCACGCTCTGGGGAGACTTCGCCGGCGAGGTCGGCCCGCGCCTGTCCGCCGTCGTGGGTCCCGTGCGCGGCGATCACGCCCTCCCCACCACGCGCGCGATGCAGTGGACCTACAACGCCGTCTGGGCGAGCCACTTCTTCGATCTGCTCGCGTGCGACCCGACCATCGGCCTCGCCGACGGAATCATCGCGTCCGTGCTCGCGGTCGTGTCCGGCGGCCGCCTCGACAAGCGCGTGCACCCGACGACCGCGGCGCTGCTGCTGCAGATCGCCCTCGGCGGAGTGCTCGTCTTCCGCGACAAGCAGCGCGCGCTCGCCGACGCCCACGCGGTGAAGGCCTCGTTCGAGAGGGTCTGGTCCGAAGGGACGCTCGTCGCGATGCCGGTCACCTGCTACCCCGCGCCGCGCATCGGCCACACCGTGAAGAACATGCGCGTCATCGAGTGCACCGTGCCGGGCAACCTCGCCGACGCGGCCGCCATCGCGATCCCCTTCGGGAAGTTCGCCGACGGGTTGCCGCGCGCCCTGCAGCTGATGGGGCCGCCGGGCTCTGAGCTCCAGCTCATCGAGCTCGCAGAGCGCTTCGAAGCCCCCTGACGTTCACAGCTCCAGCCAGTACGCCTCGAGGAAGACCTCCGGCAACAGATCGAGATCTCCCTCCGGCGCGCGCCGATACCCGCGCGCGAGGTACAGCTTCGCGACGCCGACCGCCTCGCGCCGCACGTGCAGGCACACCGCCGAAGCCTTCTTCGCGCGCGCGTAGTTCTCCGCCGTATCGCAGAGCCGATCGGCCAGCCCGCTGCCGCGCCGCGAGTCGTCGACGGCCAGGTGCCGCAGGTCGAACGCATTCGGCAGCCAGGCCTCCGAGCCTTCAGCCCCCGGCGGCCAGAGCGCGATGGTGCCGGTGATGCGACCGCCCTCGTCCTCCACCCACACCTTCGCGACCGACCGCTTGTTCGCGACGGCGCGAAGATCCGCGCGCCGCTGCTCGCCGACGACGACGTCGGGCAGCTTGCGCGCATACGTGTCGACGAACGCGCGAACCAACAGCTCGCCGATCGCGGCGTCGTCGGCCTGCACGGCCTCGCGGATCACAGGCAGCGCATCATGCCGTCGACGAGGTAGCAGTGCGCGTCGTCGGGGATGGGCTCGGGAGGCTTCGCGGAAGCAGGCATGGGCTGCGGATAGCACGCTCCGGGCGTCTCGCAGCGGTGCGTCGAGGGGCACACCTCGCACGCGCGGCCGTCATAGCCGCAGGCCTCGTCCATGTTTCCGCCGAGACACACGTCACCGGCGCAGCAGCCGGTGCAGTTCATCGGAGAGCACGGACCGCCGACCCTCGCTCTTCCAGGCGTCGTGCCGTCCGCCGCGAGTTGCATCGCCGGCTCCACGCAGCCGCCGAGCATCAACACCATCGCGACGGCCGCTGCGGCCACCTTCCTGCTATGCGCCCAACTGGTGACACCGCTTCCCATCGACACCCTCCTCCCCTCACTTCTGCAAGAGCTGCGCACAGCGCCGGCGGTGGTGCTGGAGGCGCCTCCGGGAGCAGGGAAAACCACCCGCGTTCCCCCTGCGTTGTTGGACGCCGGGCTCGCCGGCCAGGGCGAGATCGTCGTGCTCCAGCCGCGGCGGCTCGCCACACGTGTGGCGGCGATGCGGGTGGCCGAGGAACGCGGCGAGCGGGTGGGAGAGACCGTCGGTTACCAGATCCGGTTCGAGGACGTCAGCGGGCCGAAGACGCGGATCCGCTTCCTCACCGAAGGGCTGCTCACGCGCCGCCTCGTCTCCGATCCGACACTGCGCGGAGTCGGTGCCGTGCTGCTCGACGAGTTTCACGAGCGCCACATCGCGAGCGATCTCGCCCTCGCGCTGCTCAAGCGCATGCAGGCGACGACGCGGCCCGACCTCAAGCTGCTCGTCATGTCCGCGACGCTCGACGCCGAGCCGATCGCGCGCTGGCTCGGTGACGTACCGCGGCTGCGCAGCGAGGGCCGGCGCTTCGAGCTCACCATCGAGCACCTCCCGCAGGACGACGATCGCCACCTCGATCAGCAGGTCCTCGGTGCGCTCAAGCGGCTCTTGCAGGCGCAGCTCGACGGCGACGTGCTCGTCTTCCTGCCCGGCGCCGGAGAGATCCGCCGCGCCGCCGAGACCTGCGCCGATCTCGCCGCCCGCCACGACCTCGAGCTGCACCAGCTCTACGGAGAGCTCTCGAGCGCCGAGCAGGACCGCGCCATTCGCCCCGGACGAAAGCGCAAGGTCATCTTCTCCACGAACGTCGCCGAGACGTCCGTCACCATCGAAGGAGTCGCCGCGGTCATCGACTCGGGCCTCGCGCGCGTCGCCGCCCACTCGCCGTGGTCGGGCCTGCCGACGCTCAAGCTCGCCAAGATCAGCAAAGCGTCCGCGACGCAGCGCGCCGGTCGCGCCGGCCGCACGCGCGCCGGCACCGTGCTGCGCCTCTACACGAAGGCCGACTTCGAGCAGCGCCCCGCCAACGACGCCCCCGAGATTCGCCGCGTCGATCTCGCCGAGGCCGCGCTCGCGTTGCACGGCAGCGGCGTCACCTCGCTGCGCGACTTCCCCTTCTTCGAGGCCCCGCCCGCCTCTGCCCTCGACGCCGCCGATGAGCTGCTCAAGCTGCTCGGCGCCGTCGACCGCAAGACCGGCGCGCTCACCGGCGAGGGCCGCCGCCTGATGCGCTTCCCCGTTCACCCCCGGCAGGGGCGCCTGATCATCGAGGCCGAGAAGCGCGGAGTCGCGAGCGACGGCGCCGCCATCGCTGCCCTGCTCGGAGAGCGCGAGATCCGCCAGGAGGTCCGCTCGCGGGGTCGCGCGCGCGCCGAGGCGCTCTCGGGGCCCTCCGATCTGCTCGAGCTGCTCGAGCGCTTTCGCGAGGGCCAGCAGAGCGGAGCACGCAGCGCCGGCCTCGACCCGGCGGCGTTCCACTCCGTCGAGCGCGTCCACAAGCAGCTCGTTCGCCTGCTCGACACGAAGCGCGATCCGCCGAGCGACTTCGAAGAGGCGCTGATGCTGTGCGTGCTCGCCGGGTGGCCCGACCGGCTCGCGAAGCGCCGACGGCCGAAGTCGCCGGAGCTCGTGCTCGCGGGCGGCGGCTCCGCCACGCTCGACGAGACCAGCGTCGTCCACGAGGCAGAGCTCATGGTCGCCGTCGACGCCGAAGAGCGCCGCGGCGGCGTCTATGTGCGCCTCGCCTCGAAGGTCGAGCCCGAGTGGATCCTCGAGGCCGCGCCCGACGCCCTCACCGAGCTCGACGAGCTGCAGTGGAACGCGACGGCCGGCCGCGTCGAGCGCGTCACCCGCCTCGCCGTCGGCAGCGTCGTGCTCGAGGAGACCCGCAAGCCCGCCGAGCCCTCGGAGGCATCGGCGAAGGTGCTGGCCGCCGCCGCGCTCGCCGCCGGCCCCGAGCGGTTCGCAGACCCCGAGGCGCTCGCCGGTCTCAAGACGCGCATCGAGCAGCTGCGCACTGCCTACCCCGAAGCCGGCTTCCCGCCGATGGACGACGCGTTCGTGCGCCGCGTGCTCGAGGCGCTGTGCGTCGGCCTGCGCACGTTCGACGAGATCCGCGAAGCCGGGCTCTTGCAGGCGATGCAGGCGCAGCTCACTCCCGAGCAGGCGAAGCTGCTCGCGCGCGAGGTGCCCGACCGCATCACCCTCGCCGGCGGCCGCAGCGTCCGCGTCAACTACGAGCCCGGCAAGCCGCCGTGGATCGAGTCCCGCCTGCAGGACTTCTTCGGCTCGACGAAGGGCCCGACGGTCTGCGGCGGCCGCGTGCCCGTCGTGCTGCACCTGCTCGCCCCGAACCAGCGCGCGGTGCAGGTGAGCACCGACCTCGCCGGCTTCTGGCAGCGCCACTACCCCGCCATCCGCAAGGAGCTGATGCGGCAGTACCCGAAGCACGCCTGGCCGGAGGATCCGCTGACCGCGAAGCCTCCGCCGCCGAAGCCCCCGCGCCCGCGTTGAGCCGGGACGCTGGAGACTCCAGTCCCCAGCGCTGCCATCGGTTGGGGGAGCCGCCACCCCACCCCTCCCTCGAGCTCCGCGCACTTCCCCGCGCGCGCCGCTTGCTCATCAGCGGCGCATGAACATCACCGCCACCGCCGTCTCCCTCGTGGGCCGGCGCAAGAACAACGAAGACGCGTACCTCGTCGCACCGGAGCTCGCGCTGTACGCCGTCGCCGACGGCATCGGCGGGTACGCCGGCGGCGAGGTCGCCAGCCGCCTCACCGTCGAGAGCCTCGAGTCGTTCATCGCGCGCAACCGCCGCGACGCCCAGGGCACCTGGCCGTGCAAGGAGGACAAGAAGCTCTCCTTCGCCGAGAACCTGCTGCGCGCCGCGGTCCGTCAGGCGCACGAGGCCATCGTCAAGGAGCGCCGCGGCGAGCTCGATCAGATGGGCTCGACCGTCGTCGCGGTGCTCGTCGACGGCCGCCGCGCCACGCTCGCCCACGTCGGAGACAGCCGCATCTACCGCCTCCGCGGCGGCACGCTGTCGCAGCTCACCCGCGATCACTCGCTCTGGGCAGAGCTCGAGGCGGCCGGCATGTCTCCCGGCGAGCGCGCCGGGTTCCCGCACAAGAACGTCGTCACCCGCGCGCTCGGCATCGAGGCCGCCCGCCCCGACCTCGTCACCATCGAGCTGGAGCCGGGAGACCGCCTGCTGCTGTGCAGCGACGGCGTGCACGACCCGCTGGACGCGGCGGCGCTGCGCGAGTTGATGGAGGGCGACGCCGGCGAGGTCGCGCGCGCAGCCTACGAGGCCGGCTCATCCGACAACATCACTGCGGTCCTCCTCGACGTGCACTGACCCCACCGTTCACGCTGAGCGGAGGCCGCAGGCCGGAGTCGAAGCGCGCCGCGAATCGGCTCGGGGCCCCTTCGACTCCGGAGCCCTCCGAGCTCCTCCCCGCTCAGGGCGAACGGAGGCGACGTCTCACTCTTCGCCATCATCCTCCGCATCCCCGCGCAGACCATGCTTCTGCGCCAGCGCGCGAAAGTGCTTCCTGTCGATCCCCGCGAACCGCGCCGCGGCAGACACGTTCCCGCCATGCCGCGCGAGCACGTCTTCGAGGTACCGCCGCTCGAACTGCTCGACGACCGCCTCCTTCGCCTCCTTGAACGGCAGATCGCTGCGCACGCCGCCGGCGTCGTCCCCCGGCTGAGGCACCACGGAGATCTTCAGCGCCCTGAAGCTGTGCGCCCCGGGCGAGAGTGTGAGCGCGCGATCGATGACGTTCCGCAGCTCACGCACGTTGCCCGGCCACGAATGCGCGCGCAGCCGATCGAACCCCTCGCCGTCGATGGGGCCCGGGTCCTCGAAGCCGCGCCGCTGCAGCAGCTCGCGAACGATGAGCGGCAGATCCTCCCGCCGCGCCCGCAGCGGAGGCAGCTCCACGCACAGCACCGACAGCCGGTAGTAGAGGTCGGGCCGGAACGTGCCCGCGGCCACCGCGCCCTCCAGCGACGAGCGGGACGCCGCCACGACGCGCACGTCGACCGCCTTCTCGTCGTCGCTGCCGACGGGCTTCACGCGCCGCTCCTCCAGCACGCGCAGCAGCCGCGCCTGCACCGCCGGCGGCACCCCGCCGAGCTCGTCGAGGAACAGCGTGCCGCCGTGCGCGCGGGTGAAGGCTCCGGCGCGCGCCCGCTCGGCGCCGGTGAACGCGCCCCTCACGTGCCCGAACAGCTCGCTCTCGAGCAGGCTCTCGGGCAGCGCGCCGCAGTCGACGGCGACGAACGGGCCGCCTCGCCGTGGCGACGCGTCGTGCAGCGCGCGCGCGACGAGCTCCTTGCCGGTGCCGGTCTCTCCCTGCACCAGCACCGTCGCGTCACCGCGGGCCGCGAGCTCGAGCACCGCGAACACCTCGCGCATTCCCAGGCTCTCGCCGACCAGCTCTCCGAACCTGCGCGCCTGGCTGGGAGCCACCTCGATGGCCACCGCCTGCGCCTGAATCCGCAGCACCGAAGAGCCGACCTTCAGCGTCGCGCCCGCCTCGACCTCGGCGCGCGTCAACCGCGTGCCCTCGAGGAACGTGCCGTTCGTGCTGCCTAAGTCCTTCACCTCGAACCGCGCCCCCTTCGGGCTCACCTCGAGGTGCCGGCCCGACACGCGCTCGTCGGTGAGCCGCAGGTCGCAGCCTGCATCGGTGCCCGCACGCGTCGTCCCGTCGAGCGTCACCGCCCGGCCCATGTCCGGGCCCTCGAGCACGACGAGCTGGCAGCGCAGCGGGGCCCCTGCGATCTCCTCGCTGCGCGTCGAGAGTCTCGTCTGCGCCATGGGCCGCGTATGTTACCCACGATGCCGCGCACCCTGGGGCCGTACGAGCTCATCTGCCGCCTCGGAGCCGGCGGCATGGCCGAGGTCTGGAAGGCCCGCGCCTTCGGCGCCAGCGGCTTCGAGAAGGTCGTCGTCCTCAAGCTCCTGCTCCCCGAGCTGCGCGGCGAGGCGCAGTACGAGCGCATGTTCATCGAGGAAGCGCGGCTCCACGCACGCCTCTCTCACCAGCACCTCGTGCAGCTGCACGAGCTGTCGAGCGCCGACGGCCAGTACTTCACCCGCCTCGACTTCGTCGACGGCGCCGATCTCTCCACGCTCGCGGGCGGAGCACCCGTCCCCGAGCCGCTCGCCCTCTTCATCGCCGAGGCGCTCGCGCTCGCGCTCGACTACGTGCACCGCGCCGCCGACGATGCCGGCCGCCCCCTGGGCCTCGTCCACCGCGACGTCAGCCCCCAGAACGTGCTGCTCAGCCGCGAAGGCGAGGTGAAGCTCACCGACCTCGGCATCGCGAAGGCCACCGCCCTCAAGGAGACGACGCGCGCCGGCATCCGCAAGGGCAAGTACGCGTACATGAGCCCCGAGCAGGTCAGCGGGCGCCCGCTCGCCGCCTCGAGCGATCAGTTCGCGCTCGCCGTCACCCTCGTCGAGCTGCTCACCGGCGCCCGCCCCTTCGACGGCGACACGCCCCTCGAGACGATGGACCGCGTCCGCGAGGCGGCTCCTCCCCCGCTTCCGGGCGTGCCCGAAGAGCTGCGCGTGCTGCTGCTGCGCGCCCTGCAGCGCGATCCGGCCGGTCGCTTCCCGTCTTGCGAGGCGCTGCGGCAGGCGATCGCCGAGGCGCGCCGCTCGCGCGCCCCGGTCGCCCAGCCCGACCTCGCAAAGTGGGTGCGAATGAAGCTTGAGGCGGCTGGTACGCGGCAGTAGTTGTGCAGACCATGAACCTCATCCCAAAGGCAGTGGCAGCGATCGCAGTGGTGCTCCCCTCCTTCGCGTTCGCGGGAACCTGGGTGGTCGACCCGGCTCACGCGCAGGCGAAGTTCACCGTGAAGCACATGATGGTGATGGATGTCACCGGCACGCTCGGCAAGGTGAACGGCACGATCGAGATGGACGAGAAGGACATGACCAAGTCCACCGTCGAGATCTCCATCGACGTCGACCCGAACACCCAGGAGGCCAAGCGCGACGCGCACCTCAAGGGCCCCGACTTCTTCGACGTCGAGAAGTTCCCGAAGGCGACCTTCAAGTCGAAGAAGATCGCGAAGGCCGGCAAGGACAAGTTCAAGGTCACCGGCGACCTGACGCTGCGTGACGTGACCAAGGAAGTGGTCGTCGACGTCACGATGACGCCCGAGTACACGCACCCCTTCACCAAGGCGCCGGTCCGCGCCGTCGTCGGCACCACCAAGATCAACCGCCTCGACTACGGCCTCAAGTGGCAGGTGCCGATGGCGAACAACGCGCTCTTCGTCGGCAACGACGTGAAGATCGAGGTCAGCGCCGAGATCGGCCCGAAGCAGGCCGAGGCCGCGCAGCAGGAGGCGGCGAAGGAAGAGACCAAGCCCGCCGCCGAGGCCGCCAAGGCGGCCGACGCCGGCGTGAAGTCGGCGCCGAAGAAGTAAGCCCAAGAGGCTCTCCGGAAGTGCGAACGCCGCTGGCTCCCTCGTGGAACCAGCGGCGTTTTTCATGCGCGATGCGTGACGAAGACCGGCGCCTTGCCTCGTTGCGCCTCTCTCTCACGCTGAGCAGAGCGCGCAGCGCGGAGTCGAAGCGGGCCGGTGGACACCCGACCGGCCGAGTTGGACTACGGCCGGCTTCAGAGCCCCTTACGCCGTCGTCGCCTTCAGCTTGTTGTTCCCACCCTGGTTGGCGCGAGCAGCGCGCTCGTCGAGCCAGATGGTGAGCGGCGACGCGATGTACACGGACGAGTAGGTGCCGACGACGATGCCGACGAGCATCGCGGCCGCGAAGTCGAAGATCTCGCCGACGCCGAAGATGAGCAGCCCGACGAGCGACAGCGCCGTGACGCCAGACGTGAGGATCGTGCGCGACAGGGTGTCGTTCACGGCGATGTTGATGATCTCCGGCAGCGGCTTGCCCTTGAACCGCGCCATCTCCTCGCGGATGCGGTCGTAGATCACGATCGTGTCGTTGATGGAGTAGCCCAGCACGGTGAGCAGCACCGCGATCGACGTGAGGTTGAACTCGCGGCGCGTGACCAGGAAGTAGCCCGCCGCCATGACGAGATCGTGGGTCATGGCGAGCAGCGCGCCGGGCCCGAACTTGAACTCGAAGCGGAACGCCACGTAGATGAGGATGAACAGCGCCGAGTAGAGGATCGCCATGATCCCCTTGTTGCGCAGCTGCTTGCCGACCTGCGGGCCCACGTAGTCGACGCGGCGGACCTCGAAGTCCTTGCCCGGCAGCTGCGCGCGCAGCGCCGACGAGACCTTGAGCTCCATGCCGGCGAAGTGCACCTGGTAGTCGACGCCGCCGCCCTGCGCGTCACCGACGCGGACGACGTCCTTCACGCCGACGCCCGACTTCTCGATCGCCTCTTTCGCCTTCTGCAGCGCTTCCTTCTCGTTGTCCGCCGGCGGCAGCGCCTCTTCCGTGCGGAAGTTCAAGATGCCGTTGTCGAGGTCCGGCTTCTGGATGAACTTGATCTTCCCGAGGCCCTGCACCGCCGCTTCGGCCTGCTTCGCGCCCTGCTCCGTCAGCTGCGTCGTACCGCCCATGCGCAGCAGGAACGAGGCGTCCGAGTCCGCGCCGATGCGCTGCACCTGCAGGTCGTGCAGGTCGCCCTTCTTGCCCGCCTCGCGAATCGCGTCGGCCTCGATCGGATCCTTGAACTTCACCTCGACCAGCGTGCCGCCGGCGAAGTCGACGCCCAGGTTGAACCCGAAGATCGCGATGCCCACGATGATCCCGAGGTTCAGCAGGGACGAGAGCAGCAGCGCGATGCGGCGCTTGCCGATGAAGTCGATGTTCGTCTTGCCCTTGATGATCTGCATGGAGTCCTCTTCAGACCGAGACCGTCTGAGCGTTGCGGCCGTGCACCAGGTAGCTGGTGATGACCCGCGTCACGACGATGGAGGTGAACAGCGAAGCGACGATGCCGATGACGAGCGACGTCGCGAAGCCGCGAACCGGGCCCGTGCCGGTGAAGAACAGCACCACGCCGGCGATGAGCGTCGTCACGTGCGCGTCGAAGATCGTCCAGAACGCGCGGTCGTAGCCCTGGTCGACGGCCGTCTTCGCCGACTTGCCCGCGGCGAGCTCTTCTCGCACGCGCTCGTTGATGAGCACGTTCGCGTCGACCGCGATGCCCAGCGTGAGCACGAAGCCCGCGATGCCCGGCAGCGTCAGCGTCGCGGAGAACAGCGCCAGCCCCGCGAGGATCAGCCCGGCGTTCAGCACCAGCGCCACGTCGGCCACGAGACCCGACACCTTGTAGTAGATGGCCATGAAGAGCACGACGAGGCCCAGGCCGACCAGCGCGGCCAGCGCGCCCCGCTTGATGAGCTCGTCACCCAGCGACGCCTCGACGCGGCGCACCTCGCCGACCGTCACCGGCGCCGGCAGCGCGCCCGCCTTGAGCACCAGCGCGAGCGTCTTGCCCTCTTCGTCCATCTGGTCGCGCGTCTTGCCGACCGAGCGGCCGAGCGTGATGCGGCAGTTGCCGTTCGGGATCTTCTCGTTGATGTGCGGCGCCGAGTGCACGTTGTCGTCGAGCACGATCGCCATGCGCCGGCCGACGTTCTTCTCGGTCAGGTCGCCGAACTCGCGGCCGCCCTGCGCGTCGAACGTCACGTTGACCTCGGCCGCGTCGGTCTGCTGGTTCCGCGTGTAGAACGCCTCGACCAGGCTCTCACCGGTCAGCGGCACGAGCTTCTCGACGAGGTACGTGCGGTAGCCCGAGCACTTCTCCTTCGACTCCTTCGCCTCGATGCACTCGAGCAGCACCTGCCGCCCCTCGGGCTCCTTGCCCTTCACGTACGCGAGCAGCGCCTCGCGATCGGGCCCCTCGAGCGTCGGGTAGCCGGCGTAGTTGCCCAGGGTGATGTTCGAGCCCTCCGGCGGCGGGTTCGCCTTGAAGTGATCGGTGAAGAACGTCGACTGGTCGTCGACCATGCGGAACTCGAGCTGCGCGGTGGTGCCGATGAGCTCCTTCGCCTGCTCGGGGTCCTGCGCGCCGGGCAGCGAGATCTGAATCGAGTCGTTGCCGAGCTTGCGGACGTCGACCTCGCTCACGCCCCACTTGTCGATGCGCTTGCGGATGACGAGCATCGCCTGCTCGACCGCTTCCTGCTTGAAGTAGCTCACCTGCGTGTCGACGAGCTGCAGCGTCAGCGACGCGCCGTCACGCTTCACCTTGGTGAAGTCCTCGAACGTCGCGAGCACGTCCTTCTCGATCGCGTCCATCGTGCCCGGGTCCTTCGCCGTCAGCGTCACCTCGCGCTGCTCGGGGTTCGTGTCGAGCGTGACCTCGCCGAGCTTCTTGTCCTTCACGTAGTTCGCGATCGCGGCGCCCCGGCGCTCCGAGCGCTTCATCAGCGCCGTGTCCGTGTCGACGCGCATCACCATGTGAATGCCGCCCTGCAGGTCGAGGCCGAGCGACAGCCGGTACTTCGCCGGAGGCGCCCAGCCCGGAAGAATCGTCTCCAGCTTCTTCACGTTGTTCCGGTCGGCCCGGTCGAGCTTGAAGAACGAGTAGTACGTCGGCACGAGGAACCAGATGCAGCCGAGCGTCACGCCCACGACGAGGGCGACCCTCGTCCACCAGTTGCGGTCCATTACTTCTCCTCCTTCTCGGCCGCCGGCGCTTCGGCCTTCGCAGCGGCCGGCTCTTCGGCCAGCTTGCCCTGGATCGCCGACTTCAAGACCCGCAGCTTCAGCGACGCCGCGACCTCGAGCGTGACGACCTTGTCCTGCACGTTCACGACCTTGCCCAGGATGCCGGCCTGCGTGACCACCTCATCGCCCTTCTTCAGAGACGAGATGAGGCTCTGCTGATCGCGCAGCTGCTTCTGCTGGGGACGGAGGATGAGGAAGTAGACCATCACTCCGAAGAAGACGAGGCCGGGGATGAGGAACTGGCCGCCGCCCTGGTTATTGGCCTGGGCCAATAAAAGAAAATGATTCATGGGGAGCTGGCCGCTTACCAGTGACCACCCCTCCCGGCAAGCTGTGGTAAGGGGCGCCGCGCCCATGAAAAAGACGCTTCTGCTGCTGCTCGCCGCCTCGTCGTTTTCGATCGCCGCGCTGTCCTGCGGGAGCACCACCTTAGGCAACCCGTGCGAGGTCGACCGCGACTGCGAGGGCGGCCAGACCTGCTTCCTCAACGGCTTCCCCGGCGGCGTCTGCACGCGCGGCTGCTCGCGCGAGGGAGAGCTCGGCCGCGAGTGCCCGGGCAACTCCGTCTGCGTCCGCGCGACGACGACGTCGAGCACCCTCTTCTGCTCGAACGCCTGCACCGACGACTCGCAGTGCCGCGGCGGCGCCTACCTCTGCCGCGCGACCGCCGGCGGCACGGTGAAGGCCTGCGCGCCCTGACGCTTCAGGCCGGCGCCTGCCGGTCGTGAAACGCCTTCAGGTACTCCGCGTAGCGGTCCTGCTCGATCGCCTCGCGCGCCCCATCCACCAGGCGCAGGAAGTAGTGCAGGTTGTGCAGCGTGTTCAGCCGCATCGCGACCAGCTCCTGTGCCACGAACAGGTGCCGCAGGTACGCGCGCGAGAACGTCTTGCACGTGTAGCAGGAGCACGCCGGGTCCAGCGGGCCCTCGTCCTCGATGTACTTCGCGTTCTTGATCTGCACCTTGCCGACCGACGTGAACAGCTGCCCGTGCCGCGCCGTGCGCGTCGGCAGCACGCAGTCGAACATGTCGACGCCGGCGCCGATGCACGTCAGCAGGTCCACCGGAGTCCCCACGCCCATCAGGTACCTCGGCTTCTCGCGCGGCAAGAGCGGCGCCGTGAACGCCACGCCCGCGTACATCGCCTCGGGCGTCTCGCCGACCGCGTAGCCGCCGAGCGCGTAGCCGGGCAGGTCCACCGCGCAGACCTCCTCCGCGTGCCGGCGCCGCAGATCCTCGTGCGTCCCGCCCTGCACGATGCCGAACAGCGCCGACGGCCCGTCGGGCCGCCACGCCTTCACGCACCGGTGCAGCCACCGCGTGGTCCGGGCCAGCGACGCCTCGAGGTACGGCCGCTCGGAGTTGCTCGGCGGGCACTCGTCGAACGCCATGATCACGTCCGCCCCGAGCGTCTGCTGGATCTCGATCGAGCGCTCCGGAGACAGCACCTGCTTCGAGCCGTCGAGGTGCGACTGAAACGACACCGCCTCCTCGGTGATCTTCCGCGCCGTGGAGAGCGAGTACACCTGGAAGCCGCCCGAGTCGGTCAACATCGGCCGCTCCCACGCGATGAACCGGTGCAGCCCGCCGAGCTTGCCGATCAGCTTCTCCGTCGGCCGCAGCATCAGGTGGTACGTGTTGCCGAGAATGATCTGCGCGCCGAGCGTTCGCAGATCGTCCGGCGCGATCGCCTTCACGCTGCCCTGCGTACCCACCGGCATGAACACCGGCGTCTCGATCGTCCCGTGCGGAGTGTGCAGCCGGCCGCGCCGCGCCCCCGTCCCTTCGTCGACGTGCAACAGCTCGAAACGGACCGCCACGCGAAAAGCTATAGCGTCACTTCGCCGAGCAGGACAGGTCTTCGCTGTCCTCGGTGACCTCGAGGAACTGATTCACCGCCACGTCCTCGAACACCTGCACCTTCGACGGGTTCGTCGGCCAGCGCACCTCGAGCCGGTCGATGCGCTTCACATCGCCCAGGCCGAAGTGTGCATACGCCGGGTCGCCTGCGCCGAAGGTGCCCTTCCCCCCGCTGATCTCCCGCGTCTGCGTCCGGCAACCGGCCGTCACCGTCACCTTCGCGCCGATGCCCTGGCGGTTCGCGGTCACCCCTTTGAGCGTCACGTAGAGCCAGCTCGACGACGAGCCGACCTCGTTGCGGAACACGTGAATCTGCTCGACGCCGCCCGGCGCCTGCTGCGCCCCGGTGTTCACCGAGCCCATCAGCACGTCGAGATCGCCGTCGCGGTCGAAGTCGTCGACCGAGATGCCGTTGGTGTTCACGAGCAGCGGCCGCACGCCGCTCGACTCGGTGACGTTGATGAACGTGTGGTCCGGCAGCTGCTGGTAGATCCACGCGTGGCTCTGGGGGTACGCGCTGTTCTCGATCACGAGGTCGAGCAGGCCGTCGTTGTTCAGGTCGACCCACGTCGCGCCGTGATCGCCCTCGTTGCCGAAGTTGCCGTTCGAGTCGAAGCCGTTCAGATCGCGGTTGATGCCCGTCTCCGACAGCGCCGGCCGCTCGAACACGAAGCCCCCCGCCTTGCCGGTGTTGCGCAGGATGCGCGAACGATCGGCGGTGTTGCGCGGCCAGTCGCCGTGCGTCGTCTCGGCCTGGAAGACGTCGAGGTCGCCGTCGTTGTCGTAGTCGGCGCACGACGCCGAGAAGGTGTTGCCGCCGTGGCGGTACTCCTGCTCGCTCGGGTTCGGCACGTCGTCCATGTGGAAGCGCAGCTCCCTGCCCACGTCGCGGAACGTCCCGTCGCCCTGGTTGAGCCACAGGTCGTCCCACGTCAGCGCGTAGCCCGACGCGAGCACGTCGCTCCACCCGTCGTCGTTCACGTCGCACGCGGTGACGCCGTAGACCGGCTTCGCGTAGCGCCCGCTCGGATCTCCGAACGGAGCCGTCATCGTCATCCGCGCCGCGTCGTTCGCGAGCACGAAGCGGCCGGTGCCGTCGCCTCGGTACAGGTTCGACGCGTACGAGGTGATGTACGGGTACGAGATCATGAAGTTGCCCACGTACAGATCGAGCTTCCCGTCCTTGTCGTAGTCGAGGAACGCGGCCGCGGCCGTCGTCAGCGGCCACGGCTGGTCGAGGCGGCTCTCGCGCGCGAGGCTGAACTTGCCGGTGCCGTCGTTCAGGTACAGCTCGTTCGAGTCCGGGTTGAACTTCGGGCCGGACGGCTCTTGCGAGTAGCTGCCGCTGAAGAGATCGAGGTCGCCGTCGTTGTCGACGTCGCCGAACACGGCCATCAGCGAGGTCTGCCCGGCGTCGGTGCCGGCGCGGTTCGCGGTGATGCCCGACTCCGCCGTGACCTCGTCGAAGCGCTGCCCCAGGCGGTTCAAGTACAGGTGCTGAAGACCCGGCCGCGTGCCCGACTCGATGCCGATGAAGTCCGGGTACCGGTCGCCGTTGACGTCACCCCACGCCACGCGGCGCCCGAACTTTCCGGTGAGGCCGAGCTCGCCCGAGACCTCTCTGAAGTAGCCCTCGGGCATCACCGCGCCGTCGCTCATGCACACGGGAGCGGCGGGCCTCACGTGACACGCGCGCGGCAGCACGTCGACCGGGTGCACGGCGATGTCGAGGTTCTCCGGCAGGGCCGCGGTGCACGCTGAGAAGACCAGGCAGACGGGACCGGCGAAGCGCATGCCCCCTGGAGTCGCCCGGGTGCGAAATGTCGCACCCAGCAGGCTGCTGAAAGACGAGCGAACGGCACGAGGTCGCGGCGCCGGCGAGGACCGCGCGGAGCGTACGTCGTCTGGCACGTGAGCACGGACCGGAGCCGGCAACGAAGAGATCGGGCCGTGCAGCCGTCTTTCAGCGGCCTGCTCTAGCCGATGAACATGGCGTCGCCGTAGCTGAAGAAGCGGTACCGCTCGGCGACCGCCGCCCGGTACGCCGCCAGCGTCTTCTCGGTTCCCAGGAATGCAGAGACGAGCATCAGCAGCGTCGAGCGCGGCAGGTGGAAGTTCGTCAGCAGCGCGTCGACGACCTTGAACTCGAAGCCCGGCTTGATGAACAGCCGCGTGTCGAGCTCGCCGCACTTGATGCCCGCGGCCGCGAACGTCTCGAGCGTGCGAACCACGGTCGTGCCGACCGCCACCACGCGCTGCGCCTGCTCGATCGCGTCGTGCGTCTCGATCGGCAGCACGCACCGCTCCGAGTGCATCTTGTGCCCGGAGATGTCCCCGTCGCGCACGGGAAGGAACGTCCCCGGCCCGACGTCGAGCGTCACCGTCGCCGTCTTCACGCCCTTGGCCTTCAGCGCCGCGAGCAGCTCCGGGGTGAAGTGCAGCCCCGCGGTGGGCGCCGCGACGGAGCCCGGCACCTGCGCGAACACCGTCTGGTACCGCTCCGCGTCCGCCACATCGGGAGTGCGCGAGATGTACGGAGGCAGCGGCAGCTCGCCGATGCGCGTGGGGTCTCCGTCGAACTGCACGAGGTACTCACCGCCGCCGCGGACCTCGGCGATGCCGGCCTTGAGCTCGCCGAACTCCATCACCTGCCCGAGCTTGAGCGCCTTGCTCGCCTGCCCCAAGCAGATCCACGCAGCGCCTTCGGGGCGCACGAGCAAGAGCTCGACCTTGCCGCCGGTGCCCTGCTTCTGGCCCAGCAGCCGCGCGCGGATGACGCGGGTGTCGTTCACCACCAGCAGGTCGCCGGGGCCGAGCAGGTCGACGAGCTCGGGAAAGCGACGATGCGTGACGGCGCCGGACGAACGATCGACGGCGAGCAGCCGCGAGGCGTCGCGACGCTCGAGGGGTCGCTGAGCGATGAGCTCCTCGGGGAGCTCGTAGTCGAAGTCCTCAATCCGCACGGCGCTGATTTCTCACGCCCGAGCGCCCGAAGCACGACCCCATTTCGACCGCGAACCCGGCCGCGAACCCGAACCCGGTTTCTGACGTCGTCCTCAGTACAGCGTCTGGAGCTCGGTGCCCGCGTAATAGTGCGAGAGGATCTCGCGAAAGCTCATCCCCTGCTCCGCCAGCAGCTTCGCGCCCCACTGGCACATCCCGGCGCCATGACCGAAGCCGTGCCCCTCGACCCTCGAGCCCTTCACCTCGAACCACAGGCTCTTGAGCTTCGAGTACCCGATGCGCTCGCGGAACGTGACCGCGTCCAGCGTGCGCCCGTCGAGCTGCACCTTCGTCGCGCGCCCGGTCGCGCTGCGCGAGAGCACCTGCACCTTGGCCCCCAGGTCGAGCTTCCACTCCGACTGCGGCAGCTTCGAGCAGGGGCAGGTCACCGGCCTGAGGTACGGCAGGTCGCGGCCGAGCGCCTCGACGCCGCTCTCGGTCTTCCCGCCGCACGACGCGTGGAAGTACGCCTCGACGGGCTGCAGCTGCCAGGTGAGCACCATGCCGCGCGTGGCGTCGACGGCCTCGCGCGTGCGCGGGTCTTCGCTGGCGAGGCCGCCGTACACCTGGCTGATGACCGACGAGCCGAGGTGGAAGGGCTGGCCGTACTGCTCGAGCTTCTTGTGCAGCGCGTACGTGCGCGCCGCGATCGCCTGGGCCTTGAGCGCCTCGAGCGGGAACGACTTCGGCATCTCGCTGCCGAGCACTCCGGCGAGGTAGTCCTCGAGCGCGAGCACGTTGACGAGCTGCACGCCCTGGCGTCCGGCGAGCGCCACGACGTCGCCGCGCACGCGAGTGCCGTTCACGTCGATCGCGCCTTCGGTGCGAAAGCGCACCGCGCGCCGCCCCACCGGGTTGCCGTCGATGAACAGCGCGCCGCCCTGGGCGGAGACCGTCACCTCGCGCCGCACCGCCGAGAACACCGCCGCCTCGTCGTCTTCACCGAGCGAGAGCGTGGTCGCCGCGAGCCGTGCCGCCTTGACCTCGGCCCCGATGGCGATGCGCATCGTCTCCGCGGCGAAGGCCGAGGAGGCCACCACCACCATCATCATCATCACGCTCGCGCGCAGCACGGCTGGAAGTGTAGGCAGGGCTGAGGTGCCCGCAAGAAGATGACCCCAAAGGAGCTCCACCTCGCGCTCGAGAAGATGCCCGCCCGCTCGGCGCAGGTGCTCGGCCACCGCCTGCTCGAGGGCCGGTCCCGCGACGAGTGCGCCGCGCTCTACAGCCTGAAGCTGCCGCAGTGGGACGTGCTCTTCGCCCGCGCCGTGCACGACTTCGAGCGCGCGCTCGGCCGCACGCCGACCGACGACGACGCCGACGCGCCGCGGCTCGCCGAGGCGCTCACGCTCGAGCTCCACCTGCTCTCGCAGCACCGCGACGAGGTGAAGCGCCTCATGGAGAAGGCCCAGGCCGACTACGAGGCCTCGCCCCGCTACACCGTCGAGGTCTGGGCCCGGCGCCTGGCCATCGCCGGCATCATCGCACTGACGCTGTACTTCTATTTGAAGTAGCGCACAGGCGCGTCTAAGCATTGGCGCTCCATGAACCGACTGCTCCGAGTGTGTGCCCTGGCCGTCCTCTTCGCTGCCTGCCCGAAGAACGTCGAGAACGTCTCCGGCTCCGATGACGAGCGAATGGACCAGTACTCGGCCCAGCTCGAGGAGATGCGCGCCCGCGCCTCGCAGGACATGAAGTGCGACGACTGGTGCGGCATGCAGGGCAAGGTGTGCGACACCTCGAAGAAGGTCTGCGACATCGCCGGCACGAAGAGCGACCGCGCCGACTTCCAGGCGAAGTGCGTCGCCTCGCAGGAAGACTGCGCCCGCTTCACCGACAGCTGCTCCAGCTGCAAGAAGTAGCTAAGCTTTCGACCGAATGATCGCCTTCGCGCTGCTCCTCACCCTCGCGGCTGACGACCTCAACCCCGAGAAGGCGGCGAAGATCCAGAAAGACCGCGACAAGGCCATGGCCGACGTCGCGAAGAAGTACGGCAACAAGAAGTCGTCCGAGCTCTCTCAAGACGAGCGCCGCGAGATGATCCGCGACCAGCGCGACGCCGAGAGCGCCGTCCTCGACAAGCACGGCGTCGACGCGAAGGACTTCGCCCGCTACGAGGCCAAGATGAACCTTCAAGATCGCGCCGCCACCAAGGCCGAGCGCGAGCGCCTCGACAAGAAAGAGCAGGAAGACAAGAAGGCCAAAGAGCAGCAGAGCGGCCCGAAAGAGATCGTCATCCAGCGCGGCTTCAGCGACAGCAACCCCGTCACGCTCGAAGAGAACCAGGGCCAGGAAGGCGCCCCCGTCGTCGAGAAGGGCCTGCCGCCCGAGGCACAGCAGGATCAGCAGGAAGCCGCGGGGATGGGCACCGGCTCGAGCGGTGGCGAGACGAAGAGCGGCAAGGGCAGGAAGTAACCCTCAGCGGCGCGCCGTCCACACCTCGTCGTAGGGACACGAGCAATCGGTCTCTTCCGGCTCGGGGTACACGTACCGCTCGCCCTTGTAGTTCCGCAGCACGGTCTGGCCCGCCCCGCGCTCGACGACGTACTCGGGCTGCAGCGTGACCTTGCCGCCCCCGCCCGGCAGATCGACCGCGAGGTGCGGCACCGCGAGCCCGGTGGTGTGCCCACGCAGCTGCTCGAGGATCTTCACGCCCTCCATGATCGGAGTGCGCAGGTGCTCGCAGCCCTCGGCCACGTCCATCTGGTGCAGGTAGTACGGGCGCACGCGCATCTTGAGGCACGCGTGCGAGAGCTCCTTGATGATGCGGGCCGACGAGTTCACGCGGCGCATCAGCACCGCCTGGTTCTCGACCGGGACGCCGTGGTCGACGAGCAGCTCGCACGCGCGCCGCGCCTCGGCCGTCACTTCCTTCGGGTGGTTGAAGTGCGTCACCACGAACAGCGGAGCGTACCGGCGCAGCATCTTCGCCAGCGCCTCGTCGACGCGCATCGGCAGGCACACCGGCACGCGCGTGCCGATGCGAATCATCTCGACGTGCGGAATCTCGCGCAGGGGCGCGAGGATCTCCTCGAGCCGCGCGTCCGCGAGCATCAGCGGGTCGCCGCCGGAGATGAGCACGTCGCGCACCTCGGGGTGCGCCCGCACGTACTCGATGCCCTCCTTGAGCGCCGCGCGCGACAGCTCGGCCTCTCCGCCGGCGGTGATGCGCCGGCGCGTGCAGTGGCGGCAGTAGACGCTGCACGAGTCGATCGCGAGGAACAGCACGCGGTCGGGGTACTTGTGCACGATGGCCTCGACGGGCCGCGTCTTCTCCTCGCCGAGCGGATCTTTCAGCTCGCCCGGCCGCACGCGCGCCTCGGCGCGAACGGGAATCGCCTGCATGCGCACGGGGCAGAGCGGGTGCTCTTTGTCGACGAGCGACAGGTAGTACGGCGTGATGCCGAGCCGGAAGACGGACGCCGTCTCGCGGCAGCCGGCGCGCTCGTCGTCGGTGAGCGGCACGGCGCGCTCGAGCTGCTCGAGCGACCGCACGGCGTTGCGCATCTGCCAGCGCCAGTCGTTCCACTCCGCAGGCAGCGTCACGGCAGCCGCGCCTTGAGCTCTTCTTCGGCGAGCACGAGCTGCGAGAGCGACGCGCTCTTGAGTACCGGGGTCGGCACGTACTTCGCGAGCGACGCGCTGACGGCGTGCACCTGTGGCCACGCGATGCGCTTCTTGCCCTTGATGATGGCGGTGCAGAACTTCTCGACGGCGGCCTCGGTCGAGGCCCGAAACGGCATGGGCGCCTTGCCCTCGAGCAGGTCGCTCATCTCCGACTTCACGAAGCCGGGCTCGATGCAGGTGACCTTCACCGCGGTGCCGTGCAGGTCGATCGCGAGACACTCGAGGAACATCGACAGGAACGCCTTCGAGCCGTTGTACGACGAGTGCGCGCCGAGGGCTCCGTACCCGGCGACGCTGCTGACGCCGGCGACGTGACCGCGGCCGCGCTGAACCATGCGAGGCAGCACGGCGGTGATCGTCGCCGCGGCGCCCATGACGTTGGTGCGCAGGCGCCGCTCGACCATGGGCCAATCGGCGACGTGCGCGGGCGTGGGCCCACCGACGCCGGCGTTGGCGACGACGAGATCGAGCCCGCCACACTCGTCGTCGATGCGCTGAATCGCCGCGACGGTGTCCGCCTCTTTGGTGACGTCCATCGCGACGGCGCGAATTCGCCCCTCACCCTCGGCAGCGAGCGCCTCGAGGTTCCTGGTCCTTCGCGCCGTGGCCCAGACGGTGGCGCCGCGGCGAGCAAACCAGAGCGCCATGCCACGGCCGATGCCGCTCGACGCGCCGGTGATGAGAACCCTCTCGTACGAAGGCGAAGCCATGGAGCGCCACGCCTAACCGAGAAGGCGCCAGCGCGCCAAGCCCCAGACCCAAGGCCCCGGCCCCACCGAGCCCCAGCCCGAAACCCACCTGCCCCGGCCCGGGCCCCGGCCCGATCCAGCGTCGTTACGAAGCCGAGAGCCGCGCAGCAAGTGCAGCAGCGAGCTCGACCGCGCGCTCCTCACTCAACCCACGAACGAGCACCCGCCTCGCCAGCGTGGGCCGCACCGAAACACAGACCCACCAGCTGCGCGCGTACCCGGCGCTCTGCGGCCGAGTGGAAGCGAGCGGCATGGCAAAGACGCGGTCGACCAAGACGCCAGCGAGCCCACGAGCAATCCGCTCCGCCTCTTCAGAAGCACGCCCCGCCAGAGGCACCACCGCCCGGCACTGCAAGCACCGCCCGTCCGCCAGCGGAGCCCCGCAGTTGGGACACCCCGTCACGCCTGCGCGGCGCCAGCAGCCTTGGCGGCCTGCTCACGCCACCACTTCTGCCCGGACTCCGGCAGCGTGTAGATCGGATCGAAGTACTCGTACTTCCGCGACAGGGCCATCGGGTCTTTCTCCTCGATGCCGGTGCGGTAGTTCTTCGTCCAGTAGCTGATCCCCTTCTCGCGGTCGTACTCGGCGACCTGGTGCACCCAGCGCTTGCCGACGTACGGCACGTCGCAGACGATGCGCGGCGTCGCGAACCCCGGCAGGTACCCCATGATGTCGTGCTGGAGCTGCTGCGCCTCCCAGACCGACACCCGCCAGTGCTCGGCGTTGGGGATCATGTCGCACATGTAGAAGTAGTACGGGAGGATCTTGGCGTGATCGAGCAGCATGAAGCTGAGCTCGAGCAGATCTCTCGACGTCGCGTTCACGCCGCGCAGCAGCACTCCCTGGTTGCGCACGTCGCGGAAGCCGATCTCGAACAGCTTCTTCGCCGCGCGCCCCAGCAGCGGAGTCACCTGGTTCGCGTTGTTCACGTGCGTGTGCACCGCGAGATCCACGTTCCGCTCGAACGCCTTCTTCGCGAGCCGCTCGAGCCCCTTCACCACGTTGTCCTGCAGGAAGTGCTGCGGAATGCCCATCAGCCCCTTCGAGGCGAGGCGAATGTCGCGGATGTTCTCGATGTCGAGCAGCGCGCTGACGAACGGCTCGAGCTGCTGAATCGGCACGTTCGCGATGTCGCCGCCCGACACGACCACGTCGCGGATGTACGGCGTCTTCCGCAGGTACTCGAGGATCTGCGTCCACCGCTCGGGCTGCGGCGTGTGGAACTTGAGCTTGTCGACGCCCGGCACGTCGTTGCCGACGAGATCCATGCGCGTGCAGTGGCCGCAGTACTGCGGGCACGTCGAGAGCAGCTCCGCCAGCACCTTCGTCGGGTACCGGTGCGTGAGCCCCTCGACCTTCCACATCTCCGCCTCGTGCAGCGAGTCGCGCGACGACTTCGGGTGCGACGGCCAGTCGGCGCGCCGGTCGTCGAACGCCGGCAGCATGTAGCGCCGCAGCGGATCGTTCCACAGGTCCGCCATGTTCATCGTGTTGATCATGTGCGGCGTCAGAAGCAGCGACATCGTCGCGCGCTCCTTCTGATCCCGCTCGATCGCCAGCGCGAGCCCGTCGGGCAACAGCTCGCCCAGCGCCGCCTTGAGCTCTTTGAGGTTCTTGACCGTGTGCTTGCGCTGCCAGAGCGCGCTCTCCCAGTCGGCCTTCGAGACCCCCTTGTACCCGGGGATGCGGTTCCAGTCCGGCTCCACGAACTGCCGCTCGAGCGGGTACAGGAACGGCTGGTGAGCCGAGGTCATCGCGGCGCGCTGCGAAGGCGCCGACGGGGCGGGCGAGGGGTTCAGCATGGCTTCAGCTCATTAACACGAGCGTCACTCGAACGTGATGCCCGTGAGCTTCGCGATCTGGTCCTCTTCCACGTTGATCTCGTGGGGACCGCTCGTCTTGCCGTTCAGCTTGAAGAGCACCTTGTGCTTGCCGACGGGCAGGTCGATGGCCTTCGACATCGAGATGGGCGTCTTCTCGCCCGTGTTTTTTCCGTCGACCCACACCTCTGCGCCCAGCGGCTTCGTCGCGCACGCGAACTTGCCCTTCGCCTTGCCGCCCTTCGGCTTCGGAGCCGCCTCCTTCGGAGGAGCCTCCTTCGGCGGCGGCGCTTCCTTCGGCGGCGCTTCCTTCGGCGGAGGCTTCTCGGCCACGGGCTTCGGCGGCGGCGCTTCCTTCGGAGGCGGCGCCTCTTTCGGCGGAGGCGGCTTCGTCTCCTTCGGCGCCGGCGCCTCGGCCTTCACCATCGCGAGCTTCACGTCGACGGTCTCGAGCCGGTTCGCGTTCTCGATCGCGACGTTCATCGTCTCGAAGCCCGGCTTCGTCGCGACCACCTTGTGAACCTTGTCGAACGCGAGCCCCGGCACCTTCAGGTCCGGCGTCTTGCCGACCTTTTTGCCGTCGACCATCACCTCGACGCCCGGCTCCTCGCTCGTGACCGCCAGCGTGTACGTCGTCGGAGCGGCCGCCGGCTTCGGCGCGGGCTCTGGGGCCTTCGCCGGCTCTTGCGGCTTCGGAGCCGCCGCCGTCTCACCCGGCTTCGGCGCAGCTTCCTTCGGAGCCGGCTCCTTCGGCGGCGGGGCGGTCTCTCCCGGCTTCGGAGCCGCTGCCGTCTCACCCGGCTTCGGCGCGGCCGCGGTCTCACCCGGCGCCGGCGTCGGCGCAGCGGCCGTCTCGCTCGGCTTCGGCGGCGGCGGCCTGTCTTCGTCGGGCTGGGCCGGCCCGCGACGCTTGAGCGTCACGGGCAGCTGCCGCGTCTCGCCCGCCGAGATGTGCACCTTCTGCTGCGCGCTCTCGAGCCCCCTCGAGCTGGGAATGACCTCGATCGTGTAGTCGCCCGGGTCCAGCGAGATCGCCTTCTCGCCGTCGTACGTCTTGTTCCCCGGGTTCACCTTCACCGAGAACTGTCCGCCCGGAGAGCCGTCCGGCGCCAGGATGCGCACGTAGAGCTGGCCGGGGTTGCTGCCCAGCATCATCACCGCGACCACCGCGAGCACCGCGATGAGGCCGACGGTGATGCCGCCGCCGATGATCGCGACCTTCTTCTGCTGCGGCGACATGCCGCCCGACTTCCTGTGCTGCGGCCGCGCCGCCGTCGTCGCCGGGTCCTCGTCGGCTTCGAGGTCGCTGCCGGTGCCTTCCTCTTCCAGCGCTCCGGCCTGGCTGTCGGTGCGGTCGCCGCCCTCCTCCTGCTCTTCGTCGTCGTAGCCGTCGCCCTCGGCCTGCTCGTCGTCGTAGCGCTCGTCGTCGCTCTCGTCGGCCTGCTCTTCGAAAGCGCGCGTCGGCGCCGGCATCGACGGCCGGCTGTCTTCGTCGGGGTCCGGCTTCGCGAGCGGCGACGGCCCGACCACGGTCGCGCCGGAGTACTGCACCGCATCGCCGATCACGATCTTCGGCTTCGGGCTCGCGGCCGGCCGCGGGGGAATCGTCGCGTCCAGCGGAGGCCCGTCGGCGCGCGTCGCGTCTTCGTCGTCCTCCTGCCCTTCCTTCTCCATGGCGGGGATGAAGCCCGTCTGGTCGAGCGGCCGCAGATCGTTTCCGGTGTTGAGCTCGCTCCGATCGTTCATCAACGAGCGCTGCTCACCCGTCACCTTCGGCTTCGGCTCGACCTGCTGCATCCGCCCGTTGTTCGTGGCGGAGCGCATGCGCCGCGCCGGCGCCTGCGGAGCGATCGTCTTGTCCTGCGAGCCCGTACCCGTCGGCTCGGCCGCGCCCATCTCGAGCGAGGGCACGTTGCCGGTGACGGCCTCGGTCTTCATGCCGTCGCTCTCCATCATCGGCAGCGTGCCGATCATGGTCTTGCTGTCGGGGTCGACGATCTGCGTCCGGTCGCCCGGCCCGTCCATCTCCGCCAGCTCTTCCGCCGACGGCGGAGGAATGTTCACGGTCGCGTTCTGCAGCCCCATCGCCACCGCGCTGTTGCCCGCCGCCGCCGACACCGCCGGAGTGCGCGACGGCCGCAGCGCCGACGTCGGCGGGTTGCTGGTCAGCGCCGGCAGCGCGTTCGTGCTCGCCGCCGGAGGAGGCGGCGCCTTGCGCTTCTTGTCCGCCGCCGCCGTCACCCCCGAGCTCTCGATCTGATCGGGGCGGTCGATGTTCGCGAACCGCTCCATCTTCTCGGTCTCGCGCATCAGGTCCTCGGCGAACGCCTCCTTCATGAAGTTCGAGAGGTGCTTGTTCGAGTAGATCGCGTCTCCCGCGAGCAGGAAGCGCATCAGGTCTTCCTGCAGATCGCTCGCCCACTGGTAGCGATCCTCCGCCTCGCGCGCGAGCGCCTTCATCACGACCTTCTCGAGGCCCGGCGGAATGTTGGGGTTGAACTGCCGCGGGCTGGCGACCTCGGCGTTCCGCACCTTCTCCAGCGTCGAGAAGTCGCTCTCGCCGACGAACAGCTTCTCGCCGGTGAGCATCTCGTAGAGGATCACGCCGACCGCGAACACGTCGCTGCGGCGATCGATCGGCAGCCCGCGCACCTGCTCCGGGCTCATGTACCCGAACTTGCCCTTGAGGATGCCGGCCTGCGTCTTCTGGCTCCGGTTCGCCGCCTTCGCGATGCCGAAGTCGATGATCTTCACCTCGCCCTCGTAGCTGCAGAGAATGTTCTGCGGGCTGACGTCGCGGTGGATGATGAGGAGCTCCTGGCCGCGCGCGTCTTTCTTGCGGTGCGCGTAGTCGAGGCCCTCGCAGATCTTCGACGCGCAGTAGACCGCCTGCGCCGTCGGCATGATCTCTTTGCGGCGGCGGTAGCGCTCGAGGATCGTGCGCAGGTCGCGGCCGGAGACGTACTCCATCGCGATGAAGTACGCGTCGTCGTGCTTCCCGAGCTCGTGGATGTGCACGATGTTCGCGTGGTTCAGCTGAACGCTGATCCGCGCCTCGTCGATGAACATCGTGATGAACTCTTCATCCTCCGCCATCGTGGGGAGAATCTTCTTGATGGCGAGGATGCGTTCGAAGCCTTCGACGCCGAAGGCCTTGGCGATGAAGACCTCGGCCATGCCGCCGACGTTCACGCGCTCGAGCAGAAGATACTTGCCGAAGATGGTGGGTTTTCGCATCGGGCGGGGCCTGAAATCACACTGCTTTCAGGCAGATCGGGGAACCGGGAGAGTCTAGTGCCAGAGGGGTGGACGAGCAACGCGCCTGACCGCTGTGGGAGTTCCTCCCAGAGTGTGAGCCCGGTGCGTGTCCTGCTCGCCCCGTTCGGCTCCCGGGGAGACGTTCAGCCCATGCTCGCGCTGGGCCTCAGCCTTCAGGCCCGCGGCCACGAAGTCACGGTCTGCGCTCCACCCGACTTCACCGAGTGGATCGCCCGGCTGGGCCTCATCGGTCATGCCCTGGGGACCGTCGATGGCCGAGTTCGTCTCCCGGTCGATGGATGGGCGCTCGGGCATCCGCTTCGCGATGCGCGCGCTGCCGGAGCTGTTCGCCGGGCAGTACCGTGCGCTGGCTCCGTTCTGCGAGCGGTGCGACGTGATGCTTGGCTCCACGCTCACCGCGGCGGGCGCGTCCTTCGCCCAGAAGCTCGGCTTCCGGTAGCACTACGTCACCTTCACGCCTGCGGCGATCCCCTCGGCCGAGCACCCGTCGCTGTTCACGAGGGCGCAGGGCCTGCCGAGGTGGATGAACCGGTTGAGCTGGTGGCAGAGCGCGTGGGCGAACAACTTCGGGCTGCGGTCCGTGATCAACGGGGAGCGGAAACGCCTCGGGCTGCCCCGCATCGATGACGCGTGGATGCACCTCATCGACCAGAGACTGCCTGCCGACGTGCCGCTGAAATACGTGCAGACCGGCGCCTGGTTCCTGCCCGAGACGGAGGAGCTCTCCCCCGAGGTGGAGGCGTACCTCGCCAGCGGCGATCCGCCCGTCTACGTCGGCTTCGGCTCGATGCCCCGCCCAAAGGCGCGCGCCGTGCTCGAGTCCCTGCGCGGCCGCCGAGCGATCGTGAGTGGACTCCCTGCGCCGCAAGGGGCGCTCGCCGTGGGAGCCACGCCGCACGGGAAGCTCTTTCCCCGCTGCAGCCTCGTCATCCACCACGGCGGCGCCGGCACCACGCACACTGCGGCGCGCTCCGGAGTGCCGCAACAAGTGGTGCCCCACGCGACGGACCAGTTCTTCTGGAAGAAGCGCGTCGACGCGCTCGGCCTCGGCGATCGGGCGGCAGGCCAATCTCTCGCGCCGAAGCTGTCCGTGTCTGGCATCGAGCGTGCGGTCGAGCTCATCGAGGTCGGAAGTGCGCCGTGACGTCCTCGACCTGGGTGAAGCGCGCGCGCACCCGCGCGACGACAACTTCGTCTCGCGTCTCGACATCGAAGTCCGAGCCGTCGATCACCCGGAGTGTGACCCACTCAGCTCCGCCACGGAGCCCGTCGAACTCCCCATCGATGACTTGCAGCAGTCGCCGCGCCAGCGCGAGAAGCTCTTCACCCGTCAAACGCTGGCGCCGTTCCTCGATGGCGTACATTGCATCAGCCGCATCGCCCGTACACTCGAGCCCCGTCACGCCCCACTCCGACGTGGCGAGCTCCGGCAACAGCTCCAGGAGTTCCGGAAGCACGAACGACGCTGCGTTGCCCGGCTCGCGAACCGTGAGAACTGTCACCGACCGGCCAGACGCCACAAATGCGAAAGCCCCGACCGCCATGAAGGCGATCGGGGCTCTCAGCTCAAAAAAGATCCGGCAGCGACCTACTCTCCCACGCGGTTTCCCGCGGAGTACCATCGGCTCTGGTGGGCTTAACTTCCGTGTTCGGGATGGGAACGGGTGTGACCCCACCGACATAGCCACCGGAAAATTGGCGAATCATGCATACGAAGGGAGGGCGCCGTGGAAGCGCCACAAATTGAAGAAGCACACCAACTCAATGCTTTTGAATCTAACTTGTCGTTACAAACAAGTTCTCAGCGCTCGGGCCTGAACTGTCTGATCAGCGTGATCAGAGCTCAGAGCCTCGGCCTCGGCCGATAGTCCCTCAAATCAAAAAGCTTGAGGGTAAAGTAAGCCGCACGACCCATTAGTACCGGTTAGCTGAACGCATTGCTGCGCTTACACACCCGGCCTATCAACGTCGTAGTCTGCGACGGGTCTTCAGGGGGTTGCCCCCGGGAGGCCAATTCTTGAGGTCGGTTTCCCGCTTAGATGCTTTCAGCGGTTATCCAATCGACACATGGCTACCCAGCGATGCCGCTGGCGCGACAACTGGTACACCAGAGGTGTCTCCAACCCGGTCCTCTCGTACTAAGGTCAGAGCCTCTCAAGCCTCCTACGCCCATGGAAGATAGGGACCAAACTGTCTCACGACGTTTTGAACCCAGCTCGCGTACCGCTTTAATTGGCGAACAGCCAAACCCTTGGGACCTGCTCCAGCCCCAGGATGCGATGAGCCGACATCGAGGTGCCAAACCTCCCCGTCGATGTGAACTCTTGGGGGAGATAAGCCTGTTATCCCCGGAGTACCTTTTATCCGTTGAGCGATGGCCCTTCCATTCAGGACCACCGGATCACTATGACCTGCTTTCGCACCTGCTCGACATGTCTGTCTTGCAGTCAAGCTCCCTTATGCCATTGCACTCGTCGCCTGGTTTCCAATCAGGCTGAGGGAACCATCGCGCGCCTCCGTTACTCTTTGGGAGGCGACCGCCCCAGTCAAACTACCC
>CALJKW010000008.1 GCA_937980205.1 uncultured Myxococcales bacterium
GTCGCCTCCGGCGGGGCAGGGGGCAAGCCCCCTGGACACGGAGCAGATCCGCCGCGCCCGCGGCTTGATCTGAGAGGTCGCCTCCGGCGGGGCAGGGGGCAAGCCCCCTGGACACCGAGCAGATCCGCCGCGCCCGCGGGCTCATCTGAGCTGCTTCCGGCGGCTTCGCCGGGCCGGAAAATTGACCGATCCGATCAGGGCTGTAGCGTTCCTGATCCATGGTCACGAGCGAGCTCGAGTCCCTCGAACGGTTGGAGACGGTCGACGAGATCGGCCGCTGCGTCGATCGCCTGGAAGCCCTGCTTCCGAAGCGTGAGGACACCCGCGTCCTCGTCGACTTCCTCGAGGACGACCTGCGCCAGGGCTTCGAGGCCGTCGAGGAGGTCGAGGAGCACTTCCGCCGGATCCTCGAGACGCTCGACTCGCGGAAGCTCTCTCCCGCGGCATTGGTGGAGGCCGGCGAGGACTTCCGGATCCTCAACCGCCTCGACTACCTGCACGTCGTCGTCGGTCAGCTGCGCAAGCGGCTGTCGCAGGCCGCCGGCAAGCTGCGCAGCAACGTCACCACTTGATGTTGCCCTTGTTCTCCTGCTGAGCCGCCTTGTCTCCCGGGCGGGAGAACGCGGTCAGCGTCGCGCGAATCGTCCCGATGTCGATCGAGCCGAGCGCGGCGAGCGGCAGGCGCCGCGGGTCGTCGCTGATCCACACGTGCACCTCGCGGCGGAACTGCGGCATGTCGAGCCGGGCAGCCTGGCCGGCGAGGTGCCAGGCGTCGAACTCTCCGACGGGCAGCGAGACGTGCTCGCGCGGCTCGACGGTGCCCCAGACGCGCCAGATTCTGCGGATGCCATAGATGTCGAAGCAGATGCTCGTGCCCTGGCGCAGCGGCAGCTGGCGCATCAGGTAGATGGCGCCGGCGACGTCGAGGCCGTCTGCGGAGAACGGCAGGTCGGCTTGTCCGCTGCGCTGGTCCATCGTCGCGACCAGGTGCGCGAGGTGCGGAGAGAACGTGACGTCGGCGGTGCGGTGCACCTCGTTCTCGGTCGCGTCCTCGTAGTACCGCGACGGCTTGAGCGTCTTCATGCTCAGGTAGCTGGTGCCGGTGCCCTTCACGCGGCGCACCTTCGAGAAGAACGTGTTCGTCTCGATGGAGACCGCCACGGGCAGCTTCTGATCCTTCGGCGGCAGCACCGACATCGTCATGCGGCCGGCCTTGGCGCCGAGGGCGTCGAGGTCGTACTCGAGCAGCTCACCGGGCGCGAAGGCGATCGGCCCGCGCCAGGCGGGCAGCGGCTTGCACTCGGCGTCGGTGGGCATCGCCTGCGCGGCCATCGCGGGGCTGACGTAGCTGCCGGCGTCGGGCGCCGAAGCGAGGACTGCTGCTGCGAGTACTGAAACGACTGGGCTCATCCGCGTGTGAAGTCTTTCCCCGGCTCGAAAGAAACGAGATCGGCCGTGATCTGGCCGAGCAAGAAGTCCGCTTCCATGCGCAGCACGACCTGCAGCTTGTCGGCGCTCATGTAGGCGATGAGGTCGCGCTTCTGCTTGAGCTGGCCGGCGAACTCGGTCGAGACGCGGAGCTTGAACGCCTCCTTCTGACCGAACGGCTTCGTGTCCAGCGTGACCTTCTCGAGGACCTCGGCGTGCATGATGAAGGCGACCGCGCCGGTGAAGACGGGGCGCGAATATTTGTCACCCACCTTGAGCGGGATGTTCCGCAGCCACATCGTGGCCGAGCTCACGTCGAGCGCGGTGGGGTCGATGTCGTAGCTGACCTCGTGAAGCTGCTCGCCGATGTTGGCGCGCTTCACCAGCGCCTTGCTCTCGGGGCGCTTCATCGTGACGTGCTCGCGGCGCTTCTTCTTGTTCTCGTCGATCCAGAAGTCGCTGCCGACGTGCTCCTGGGCGCGGAAGTCCCAGTACGCCACGTACTTGTCGTTGATCGTGTAGATGGGGATCTCGGTCTTCGCGAGGCAGAGGAAGGGCCAGACCTCTTTGCCCTCGCGCTTCATCAGCATCCCGACGGTGATCGAGAACTCACCGGTCGGAACGCCCGCGAAATAGATGACGTAATTGGCCTGCTCGCCCGGGCCGAAGGCCGACTTGATCGGGGCCTCCTCGGCAACAGCGGGGACAGCGGCCAACAGCAGCGACACCACGGCGAAACGCAACGATTTCATTGTAACAGGGGGACAGCGGTGTCGTGCCACGTGTGACTCCAACGCCAGAGTGAGCTGAGAATTCATTGAGGGTGCTCGATGCCTTGTGTGGGACCCCGAAGCTTCGGTATCTCACGAGCCGCCCCGTTCTTGAAGGAGCGCCCTCATGCGTAGTGGTTTTTGCACCCTGGTGGTGATGCTGGCCGCCTGCGGAAAGACCGAGGAGCCGCCCGCCCCGACGCCGATTCGCACCACCTACCGGCTGATGACCGGGGTCTCGATGGGCGCGACGGGTGCCGCCGCGCTCGGCTTCTCGCGCCCCGAGCGCTTCGACGGCGTGGCGGTGCTCGGCGGGCCCCTCGACGGCGCCTACTTCATCCGCATGGTCGACAAGTTCGCGACGGGCGGCTTCTGCACGCTGTCGGAGCTCGAGGCGATCATGGCGGTCGACCCCGCCAGGCTGAACGACCCCGAGGCGCTCGCGAGCTGCTCGAAGCGCGAGCCGGCGCTCAAGTGGGAGCACAGCCAGGACTTCAACCACTGGCACTACACCTCGAACGGCACGTCGGCGACGCGCGAGACGTACATCGACATGTTCACCGACATCACGCTCGCGTACGGCAGCTTCGCGACGGAGAACCCGCTGTCGCCGTTCGCTCCGCCGGGAGTGCCGGCGTCGGCCGCGCGGAACCCGCCGCCCGACTTCTGCTCGAACCCGATTCGGGTGAAGAACCTCTACAACGCCGAGTACAACCCGACCGGCAAGTACGACGCGATCACGTTCTGCGACGGGCAGCCGCGGCTGTGGCGGTGCCGCAACACCGGCAAGCGCGTCGACTTCTGCTCGGACCCGGCGAACAAGGTGGCCCCGCTGCCGGTCGCGATGGAGACGGCCTTCGCGAACACCTTCTGCGCGAGCGAGGGCGGCGCCGAGGTGGCGAACAAGAACGATCACCTCGAGTTCTTCTACGCGCACGCGGGCGAGGTCGACCCCTGCCGCGAGGCCGTGCGGCCGTTTCCGCTCGCGCTCGCGTTCGACCTCAACGGCAACGGCCGCCGCGACTACGGCGAGCCGATCGTGAAGAACTCGACCGAGCGCTTCGAGGACGTCGGCACCGACGGCTGCGCGGACGCGAAGGAAGATGGGAACGGCGGCTGCACCGCGAGCGGCGCCACCGGAGATCCGAACAAGGACAACTACGACCCCGACACCAACCCCCTCGGCACCGAGAACGACTGGCTGCGCGAGGACGGCGAGCCCTACCGGGACGACGGCCTCGACGGCGTGCCCGGCACCATGGACCTCGGCGAGGGCAACGGCCGCTATGACCTCGCTGCGGGCGTGAAGAAGTTCCTCGCGCACGACGCGCGCAGCAACCTGCGCAAGATGGACGCGGCCGCGCGCAAGCGCCTCGACGTGCTCGTCGACGGCGGCGTCCGCGACGTCTTCAACCTCGGCGTGATGTCGAAGCACCTCTTCTCGCTCGTGAAGGCGCTGCGCAGCGACACCACCGTCGGGCAGTACCGGGACTTCGTCGAGATCCCCGGCATGAAGGACCGCCGCAGCGGCAGCTTCAACCCCTGGAACCAGCTCTGGTCGCGCGTGCCGCGCAACCTCGAGGTGCTGTACGGGCTCGACAACCCGTCGATGCAGGACATCCTCAACGGAGAGGGCGATCACGTCGGCACTCCCGCGCAGGCGGTGAACCGGTTCAACACCATGTTCAACTGGGCCGCGGCGACGTGGCCGAGCCTCGAGCGGCCGGTGACTCCGCTCGGTGGCTCTTCGGCGTCCGAGCGGCAGAAGATCGAGTCCTTCGACTCGACGTCGCTGGGCGCGAAGTGGGAGTACGCCATCGCGCTGCCGCCCGGGTACGACGACCCCGCAAACGCCGAGAAGCGGTACCCCGTCGTGCTGATGCTGCACGGCTACGGCATGAACGCGAAGGACTTCATGGGCACGTCGATCATCACCGACCTGTTCGTGACCGACACCGACGTGAAGTTCCGGCCGATGATCATGCTGTTCCCGAACGGGCGCTGCTGCTGGGTGAACTCGATGACCGGCGGGAAAGACTGCCGCGAGACCGACGAGACCGGGCGCGACATCGACCAGACCGGGCCCGGCTGGAAGCGCGAGTGCGAGTCGGGCAGCTTCTACGTGAACCGCAGCGGCTACGATGGGACGGACAGCTCGCGGTACGGCGACGCGATCTTCGAGCTGATGGACCATGTCGACTCGAAGTACCGGACGCTGAAGACCGCCGACGTGGTGCAGAGGTGAAGCGGATTCCCCTGAGGTGAAACCATGCCCGTGAAGGACTACCGGTACGACGACGACGACGACGACGTGAAGTCGGTGAAGCCGGGGCAGATGAAGTTCACCGAGTTCGATTGTCCCGGGTGCAACGCGAACAACCCCGCCGAGCCGTTCGGCCACAAGTCGAACGTCATGTGCAACTACTGCGGCATGGAGTGGGAAGTGCGCGTCGACGACGAGGGCAAGCTCGACTTCAAGGAGCTGTGAAGGCCCGCGCTCGCTCGGCGTGAGCGGTGCTACTTCGCGGGCCGCTCGCCGAAGAGCGCCGTGCCGACGCGGACCATCGTGGCGCCTTCCTCGATCGCGATCTCGAAGTCGTGCGTGCTGCCCATCGAGAGCTCTTTGAGGCCGAGCCGCTGCGCCAGCGCGTGCAGCGCTCGGAACGGGAGCCGGGCCGTCTCGGGGTCGTCGGTCAGCGGCGGCATCGTCATGAGCCCGGTGACGCGCAGGTTCGGCAGCGCGCGCACCTTCTCGACGAACGCGGCGACCTCGCCGTGATCGATGCCGGCCTTGCTCACCTCGCGGGCCACGTTCACCTCGACGAGCACGTCGAGCGGCTCTCCGGTGCGGCGCTTCGAGAGCTCCTCGGCGATGTCGAGCTTCTCGAGGGCGTGGAACACGTGCGCGGCCTTCGCGACGTACTTCGCGTTCTTCGTCTGCAACGGCCCGATGGCGTGCCAGCGGATGCCGGGCAGATCGGCGAGGGCGGCCTGCTTGTCGCGCAGCTCCTGCGCGTAGTTCTCGCCGAAGTGGCGGACGCCGCAGTCGTAGGCCCGGCGAATCGCCTCGGGCGGGTGCAGCTTGGAGACGGCCACGAGCTGCACGTCGTGCTCTTTGCGGCCGGCCCTGGAGCACGCCTTGGCGATGCGGGCCTCGATGAGCTCCAGGTTCTTCTCGAGCTGCGCGGTCTCGATGATCACCAGGGAAGGTGTAACCCCGCGCGGGCGAGCAGCTCCAGTGTTTCGGGAAGCGGCAGGCCGATGACGTTGGTGGGGCTGCCGTCGAGCCGCTCGATGAAGGCGGCGGCCAGGCCCTGCACCGCGTACCCGCCGGCCTTGTCGTAGGGCTCGGGCGTCGAGACGTACCAGTCGATCTCCGCGGGGGTGAGGCGCTTGAACCAGACGCGGGTCTGCACGACGCGCGAGGCGGTCTTCGTCGCGATGCCGGTGAAGACCGAGTGCTCGCGGCCGGACAGCACCGAGAGCATGCGGCGGGCGTCGGCGGCGTCGGCGGGCTTGCCGAGGATCTCGGTTCCGGCCGCGACGGTGGTGTCGGCGGCGAGCACGACGTCGCCGGGCACCGCGGCGGCCTTCGCCCTGGCCAGGCGCTCGACGTAGGCGGCAGGCTGCTCGCCGGGCTGAAGCGACTCGTCGATGTCCGCCGGCCTGACGGTGAAGCGCAGGCCGAGCTGGGCGAGCAGATCCTTCCGGCGGGGAGAGCCCGAAGCGAGGACGAAGCTTTGTGGGGTCGCGGCAGTCATGGAGGAGTCTTGCGCCGGTGAATCCTTCCGAGCTCCTCGGCGCGATGAAGCGCACGGTAGAGCAGCTTGCCGCGTTCAACCAGATCGCGAAGGCGCTCACGTCGACGCTCGAGGTCGGCAAGGTGCTCGAGCTGGTGATGCAGAAGGTCAGCGAGCTGCTCGAGCCGGAGAGCTGGTCGCTGCTGCTCGAGGGCCCCGACGGCAACCTGTACTTCGAGATCTGCGTCGGGCCGGCGGCCGACCGGCTCAAGCCGCTGAAGATTCCGCCCGGCGAGGGCATCGCAGGCTCCGTCTTCCGCGCGGGCCGCGGGCGGCTGGTGAACGACGTGCGCGACGACCCCGACTTCTCGCCGCGCTTCGACGAGATGGCCGAGTTCGAGACCCAGTCGATCATCGCCGTGCCGCTGGTGTCGCGCGGCCGGTCGCTGGGCGTGATCGAGCTGGTGAACCGCAAGGGGGCTCCGCCGTTCGACCGCGATGACCTTCGCGCGGTGACGGCGATCGCGGACTACGCGGCGATCGCGATCGAGAACGCGCGCGTGTTCCAGCGGGTGCAGGAGCTCACCCTCACCGACGAGCACACCGGGCTGTACAACATCCGCTACCTGACCTCGACGCTCGAGCGGGAGATCGAGCGCGCGCAGCGGTTCGCGCGGCCGGTCTCGGTGCTGTTCCTCGACATCGACCGGTTCAAAGAGGTGAACGACACGCGCGGGCACCTCGTCGGCAGCGGGACGCTGAAGGCGCTCGGCAAGACGCTGGTCGAGACGGTGCGCTCGGTCGACTCGGTGTGCCGGTACGGCGGCGACGAGTTCGCGGTGCTGCTGCTCGAGACGAACGTCGATCGCGCGAAGGTCGTGGCCGAGCGGATTCGGCACGCGATCGCGTCGCGGCCGTTTTCCGTCGAGGGCGTCACCGTGCAGGTGACGGCCTCCGTCGGCTTCGCGACGTTCCCGGAGCACGCCAAGACGGCGAAGGGGCTGCTCGAGGCCGCGGACAAGGCGATGTACGCGGCGAAGGCGGCGGGGCGGAATCAGGTGTCCGGCGCGGCTGCTTAACGGCAGCTCTGCCCAGATCGCCCTGACCCTTCGACTTCGGCGCGGTCCGCTGCGCGGCCGCGCCTCCGCTCAGGGGGCGCGCTCTCTTGGTTCCTTCACCACGTCGCCAGGTACAGCACGGCCTTGCCTTCGCGGCTCGCGCGGCGGGCGAGATCTTCGAGCTCGGTGACGACGCGCTCGACGGCCTCGACGGGCCACTGCGAGAAGGTGTCGGCCTCGGCCTTCCACGCTTCGGCGAGCGTGCGGCGCTGCGCGGCGTCGTGCGTCGCGAGCCGCTGCAGCACGTGGTGCGTCATCGGGCGCACCACGCACGAGCGCTCTTCGACCAGCGGCTCCTCGAAGACGTCGGTGCGCGCCGCCTTGGCGAACGCCATCCACTCGAGCTCGAGCACGTCTTTCAGGCTGACGGAGTGCCAGCGAGCGAACCGCTCCTCGACCGACGCGACCAGCGGAGCTTCGCCCGGAGTCGCGACGAAGAGATCCGAGTACAACGTCAGCTTCCTTCGGTGACCCGGTCGATCGCAGGGTTGTTCTGAACGATCTGCGCCTGCTTGCGCAGCGACTTCACGAACGCCTCGCGCAGCTCGAACTGCTTGCCCTTGATCGCCTCGGTCGTCATCTGCGCCTTCTGCGTCTCGTAGTCGGCGTCCGACGGCTTGCTGCGCTCGGTGACCACGATGACGACGGGGTCGCCGGTGACGTCGAAGATCTGGTCGAGCACCGCGGGCGCCTCGAGCGCGAAGACCGCCTTGTTGATCTCCGGCAGCGTGCCGAGCTGGGGAATGTTCAGCGTCGACGCGTTGAACTCGCCCGTCTCGATGGCGGTCGGCTTCGTGGGCGCGGCGAACTGGCCCGCGGACGCGTCTTCCGCCGACTTCGGGTAGAGCTCGCTCAGCTGCTTGCCGGACTTCGCCGCGGCGAGCGCCTTCTGCGCCTCGACCTTCGCGAGCTCGGTCGCCTTCTCCTTCTTCCACATCGTCTCGGCGATCTCGCGCTTCACGCTGTCGAGCGGCTTCGTCTCGGGCGGCTTGATGTCCTCGACCTTGGCGATGTGGTACCCGAGCCCAGACTCGACGACGCCGGTGAGCTCTCCGGGCTTCGCGCGGAAGACGACGTCGGCGAGCGCAGAGGGCAGGGCGAAGCGCTCGACGAGGCCCAGGTCTCCGCCCTTGGCCTTCGTCTCGGCGTCATCGCTGTTCGCCTTGGCGACCTCGGCGAAGTCTTTGCCGCCCTGCAGCTCCTTGAGCAGGCCTTCGGCCTTCGCCTTCGCCTCGGCCCGCTTGGCGTCGCCCTCGTCCTTCGGGGACTTGATGAAGATCTGGCGAACCTGCGCGCGGGCGTCCTGGTAGAAGCTCGCCTTGTTCTTCTCGTAGTACTCGGCGATCTGCGCTTCGTGGCCGGCCGCCCACGTGTCCAGCTCGGTGGCCTTCGGCGGCAGCACCTTCTCGGCGAACTGCGCCGCCCCGAACTTCACGAACGTCACGTTCGCCTTGTTGGCTTCCTTCAGGTACCGGGTCTTGACCTCGTCCTCCGACACCACCGCACCCTGCTCGACGAGATCGAGCAGCTTCTGGGCGGACAGCTGGCGGCGGACCTCGGCCTCGAAGTCCTGCGGCGTGCGGCGGTAGTAGCTCGACAGCACGTCCTTGTAGGTCTGGGGGTCGAACTTGCCTTCCTTCTGGAAGTCCGGGTTGCGCTTGAGGATCTCGAGGAGCTCTTCGTCCGAAGCGATGATGCCGCGGGCCTCGGCGGCCTGGGCGAGCACCTCGGTGTTGATGAGCTGCTCGAGGATCTGGGTGTGCAGGCCGAGCTGCTTCGCGAGCTGAGGGGTGAGACCCTGCGACTTGTAGCGCTGCATCTGACCTGCGTACGCGCGGCTGAAGTCCTTCAGCGGGACTTCTTTGCCGTTCACGGTTGCGGCGCTTTCGTTCTCGAGCAGCCCGCCCGCCCCACGGCCTCCACCCTTGCCACACCCGACGGAGCCCGGGCCCCACTGCAGGGCGAACAGCACCGCGATGGCCGCGATGAAGAGGTAGCTTAAGAAGCGCTTTGCGTCGAAAGACTCGTTCATGAGCGGGCCTCCCTGTAGGATCTGCCCCTGGAACATGCAAGTTCCATCAACGGTTGAGCCACGATGCTTTCGCTGTTCAAGCGCTACCGAGAGCTGCTGATCGTCGGGACGCTTCTTCTGTACCCGCTCATCACCTACCTGTCGTCGGGCCATCGCGGTCGTGAGCCGAACTTCGCCGACCGCGCGGTGCTGTGGATCTCGTCGCCGGTGCAGCGGGGCCTCACCGCGCTGATCGAGGGCAGCCGCGGCGGAGTCGACGGGTACATCGCGCTCCGCGGCGCGCGCGAGCAGCGCGATCAGTGCGTGGCGCAGCTCTCGGCCTCGCAGGCCGAGCTCAACGCGATGCGCGAGGCGAAGGCCGAGAACGAGCGCCTGCGCGCGATGCTCGGCTACACCGAGACGACGGTCGAGCCCGAGATCGCCGCGCGCGTCATCGGAGTCAACGCGTCTCCGCACTTCATCTCGCTGCGCATCAACCGCGGTGAGTCGGACGGCGTCCGCACCGGCATGCCCGTGCTCACCTCCGACGGCGTCGTCGGCCAGGTCTCGCGCGTCGTCGGCGGGTCGGCGGACGTGATGCTCATCACCGACCCGTCGAGCAAGCTCGGCGTCGTGGTGCAGCGCACGCGCGTGCGCGGCACCGCGATCGGCGCGGGCGGCGGCCAGACCCTCGCGCTCGACAACGTGCTGTACGGCGACGACGTCGTCGACGGGGACGTGGTCATCACCTCGGGCACCGACGGGCTGTTCCCGAAGGGCCTCGTCATCGGCCACGTCGAGAACGTCACGCGCGAGTCGAACGCGATGTTCTTGAAGGCGCGCATCGTGCCGGCGGTCGACCTGCGGCGCGTCGAAGAGGTGCTGCTGCTGCCGTCGATGCTGGCCATGGGCCCCGTGCCGGAGGTGAAGGCTCGATGAGAGGCCGGGTTCGCGTTCGCGTTCGGGTTCGGGTTCGGGTTCGGGCTGCTCGCGCGGAGGCGCTCGCTTGAGGTTCGCCGCCACTGTGGGCCTGGCCCTCCTGTTTCTCTCCGTCGAGTCCGTGTTTACGCGGCAGCTCGGCCTCGAGGTGACTCGCCTCGACGTCACGCTGATGCTGGTCGTGTTCCTCGGCCTGCGCGCGGCGACGCTCGAGGGCGCGTTCGCGTCGTTCGCGATCGGCTACCTGCTCGACGTGTTCAGCGGGCGGCCCACGGGCCTGTACCCGTTCCTCGCGGTCTTCATCTTCCTCATGGCGCGCATGGCGTCGTCGTTCGTCGACGCGCGCGCGCGGGCGCTGTTCGCGCTGCTGTGCGGGGCCTCGGCGCTCGCGCACGGCCTGCTCGCGGCATTCTTCTCGTGGCTCACGTCGCGGTCGGGCGGCGGAACCATCATCTCGCTGACGGGGCTGCCGCTGCAGGCGCTGCTCGTCACCCTGACGGCGGCGTTGATGTGGCCCCTCCTGCGCAAGCTCGACCCGGCGTACGAACGCCCGCAGGCGGGCATGCTGCGATGACGCTCGGCAGGAGCACCACCGGCAAAGACCTGCGCGTCCGCTACTTCTGGGTGGGCGGGTTCTTCGTGTTCGGGCTCTTCGTGCTCGCGGTGAACCTGTACCGGCTGATGGTGATTCGCCACGAGGAGTTCCTGGCGCTCTCCATCGACAACCAGTTCAAGGACGTGCGCATTCGCGCGCCCCGCGGGCAGATTCGAGATCGCCGCGGCGAGGTGCTCGTCGACATTCGACCCTCGTTCGACGTCTTCATCACGCCCGCGTTCTGTCAGAAGTGCGCGGCCGAGGTGATCCCCCGGCTCGCCGAGCTCATCGGCTGGGACGAGCAGCAGAAGGCGCGCGTCACCGCCAACGTGAAGGCGGCGCACGGGCCGCAGCGTTACCAGCCGATGCAGGTCGACACCGACTTGAACCGCGACGCGCTCGACCGCTTGAACGCCGTCGTTCATCGGCTGCCCGGCGTCGACGTCGAGAAGGTGCCGCACCGCAACTACCCGGCCGGGCCCGCGCTCGCGCACGTGCTGGGCTACATGAACGAGGTCACGCAGGACGAGCTCGCTCGCTTGAACGGCGCGTCCGAGCTCGAGCGCGCTCCCTACGCGCTCGGCGACTACATCGGCCGGCGCGGCGTCGAGCGCAGCTTCGAGCACCTGCTGCGCGGGAAGGACGGGTGGCGCAAGGAGGTCGTCAACGCGCGCGGCGAGGTCATGCGCGATCAGAACGGCCAGGTCATGCAGCGCGAGAACATCGCGCCGCGGTCGGGCAACAACGTCGCGCTGACGATCGACGCGCGCCTGCAGGCCGAGGCCGAGAAGTCGTTCCCGGGCGCGGCCGGCACCATCATCGCCGTCGACCCGCGCACCGGCTTCGTGCTCGCGGCGGTGTCGCGGCCGTCGTTCGACCCGAACGTGCTCACCGGCCGCGTCTCGTCGAAGCAGCTGCAGGAGATGGCGAAGGACCCGCTGCAGCCGATGGTCAATCGCGTCGCGGCGCAGCACTACAGCCCCGGCTCGACGTTCAAGCCCATCACGCTCATCGCGGGCCTGCGCTCGGGCGCGTTCACCGAGCACACGACCGCGCACTGCACCGGCGGCTACCGGCTCGGCGCGCGCGTGTGGCGCTGTCACTCGGTGCACGGCACCGTCGCGGCGGTCAGCGGGCTGCAGAAGAGCTGCGACACGTACTTCTATTCGATCGCGAACACGCTCGGCATCGACGCGGTCGCGGCGGTGGGCCGCGAGTTCGGCCTGGGCCAGCCGACGAACTTCGCCGTCGCCGCCGAGGTGCCGGGCATCATGCCCGACACCGCGTACCACGACCGCGTGACGCCCGGCGGCTACCAGAAGGGCATGGCGCTCAACACCGGCATCGGCCAGGGCGACGTGAACGTGACGCCGCTGCAGCTCGCGATGATGTACGCGGCGCTCGGCACCGGGAACCTGTACCAGCCGCAGGTGGTGGATCACGTCGAAGCTCCCGACGGGAGCGTGATTCAGAAGTTCGAGCCGAAGCTGGTGCGGAAGATCGAGATGACCGACGACCAGCACCGCATCATGATCGACGCGCTGTCGGCGGTGGTGAACGTCGGCGGCGGCACCGGCGGCCGCGCGCGGCTGAAAGGGCCGTTCAGCGGCATCCTCGTCGCCGGCAAGACGGGCACCGCGCAGGTCGCGAAGCTCGGCGAGGTGCGCCTGAAGAAAGAGCAGATGTCCTACTTCGAGCGCGACCACGCGTGGTTCGCGGCCTTCGCTCCGGCAGAGGCGCCGGAGATCGCGATCGTGGTGCTGAACGAGCACGGCGGTCACGGCGGCTCGGACGCGGCGCCGGCGGCGTCGGCCGTGATGCAGAAGTTCTTCGAGCTGAAGGCGGCCGACTCGATGGCGTTCGGCGCCGCGTGGACGCCGCCTCCGCCGATCAAGGTGGCGGCGCCGGCGCCGAAGCCCGTGGCCGATGCCGGCACGGCGGTCGCGGCCCCGGCCCCGCCGGCGGCTCCGGCTGCGCCTTCGGTGGCGACGTCGGACAACGAGGAGGCGCCTCACTGATGCAGCTCGGAGGAGCCCAGCGCGCGCGGATGGTGACGCAGGCGCCGTGGGGCGTGCTGCTCGCGTCGCTCGCGGTGTCGGGCATCGGCCTCTACAACCTGATGTCCGCGGCGCGCAGCATGTGGACGTCGCAGGCCGTGTACCTGCTGGTCGGCATCGGCGTGCTGATCGCCGTCACCTTCGTCGACCTGCGCTTCATTCAGAGCGCGACGGTGCCGGTGTACCTGCTCAACATCGCGCTCCTGCTCGCGCTGAAGGTGGTCGGCCACAAGGCGAAGGGCGCCGAGAGCTGGCTCGTGCTCGGCCCGTTCCGCGTGCAGCCGGCCGAGTTCATGAAGATCGGCATGATCCTCATGATGGCGAAGTACTTTCACGACGACTATCGGCCCGCGTCTCCGAGCTACGGCTTCCTGCGGCTGATTCCGCCGCTCGTGCTCGCGGTGGTGCCGACGCTGCTGGTGCTCGTGCAGCCCGACCTGGGCACGGCGCTGATGATGACCTTCACCGCGCTGACGCTCGTGGCGTTCGCGCGCGTGAAGTGGACCGTCGTGGTGGCCGCGGGAATCGTCGGCCTCGCCGGCGCGGGAGTCATCTGGAACGACTTCGCGCGGCCGGTGCCCGAGGGCGAGAAGCGCGTCACGCTGGTTCGCCACCACCTCAAGAAGCACCAGGAGGGCCGCATCTCGGGCTGGCTCGAGCCGGAGAGCGATCTCAAGGGCACCAACTACCACTCGATGCAGTCGAAGATCGCGGTGGGCTCGGGCGGCATCTCCGGCAAGGGCTGGAAGGAAGGCACGCAGACCGCGCTGCGCTACCTGCCCGAGCAGCACACCGACTTCATCTTCTCGGTGTGGGCCGAGGAGCACGGCTTCATGTCGTGCCTGCTCTTGCTGTTCCTCTACGGAGTCATCCTCGTGGGGGCCCTGAACGTGGCCTACAACGCGCGCGATCGCTTCGGCGCGTTCGTGGCGGTGGGCATCGCCGCGATGATCTTCTGGCAGGTGTTCGAGAACATCGGGATGGTGACGGGGCTGCTGCCGGTGACGGGCATCACGCTGCCGCTGATGAGCTACGGCGGCAGCTCGATGGTCAGCGTCATGCTCGGCATCGGCCTGCTGGCCAACATCTCCATGCGCCGACACCTGTTCTGAGGCGGTCGCTGCCGGGGCGCTGAAGCCTCAGCGGCCCCAGAGCGCCTTCGCGCCGTCGGCGATGAACTGAATCGCGAGCGCGGCGAGCAACAGGCCGAACACGCGCTGCGTGATCGCGATGCCGGTCTGGCCGAGCACCTTGCTCACGCGCTGCGCGGTCGCGAGGATGACGTAGGTCACGACGAAGGTGATGACGATCGCGATGCTCACCGCGATGCCGCGCGGCCAGACGTCCTGATCCGCCATCAGCACCATCACCGTCGCGATGCTGCCGGGGCCGCTGAGCAGGGGCATCGCCAGCGGCACGATGGCGATGTCCTCCTTCGCGACGCCCTCCTGGGTCTCGGCCTCGCTGGTGCGCGTCTTCGACTGCTCGGCGCGCAGCATGTCGAGCGCGGTGAGCAGCAGCAGCACGCCGCCGGCGACGCGGAAGGCGGCGAGGGTGACTCCGAACGTCTTGAAGATCACCGCGCCGAAGAAGGCGAAGAAGAACAACAGCAGCGCACCGGCGACGCAGGCGCGCAGCGCCATCGAGCGGATCTTGGCGGGCGAGTCCCGCGCCGTCATCGCGAGGAACAACGGCACCGCGCCCGGCGGATCCACCACGAAGAAGACGGCGGGCAGCGCGATCACCAGGTGCTCGAGCAAGCGCGCCTCACACGCTCAGCTTGAGCTTCCACACCATGGTGAGCCCCTCGAGGAAGATCTTCCGGCTCATCTTCGACTGACCGACGCGGCGGTCCTCGAAGATGATCGGAATCTCCTTCACCCGGAAGCCTGCCTTCAGCGTGCGGTACTTGAGCTCGATCTGAAACGCGTAGCCCGAGCTCTTCACGGCGTTGAGGTCGATCGCCTGCAGCACCGCGCGGCGGAAGCACACGAAGCCGGCGGTCAGATCGCGCAGCTTCACGCCGAGAATGGTGCGCGCGTAGAGCGAGCCGCCGCGGCTGATGACCTTGCGGCCGGGGCCCCAGTTCACCGTGCCCCCGCCTTCGACGTAGCGGCTGCCGATGACGAGGTCCGCGCCCGCCTCCGCCTCGTTCAGCATCGGCGTCAGGTACTTCGGGTCGTGGCTGAAGTCGGCGTCCATCTCGATGAGGTACTGGTAGCCGCGCTCGAGGCCCCAGGCGAACGCGTGCAGGTACGCGCGGCCGAGGCCCTCTTTCTTCGCGCGGTGCAGCACCTGGATGCGGGGCTCCTTCGCGGCGAGCTCGTCGGCGATCTTCCCGGTGCCGTCGGGGCTGTTGTCGTCGGCGATGAGCACGTCGATGCGCGGATCCGCGGCGAGCGCGGCGGCGGTGATCGCGGCGACGTTCTCCCGCTCGTTGTACGTGGGGATGATGACCAGGGCAGGGCGCAAGCGCCCCGCGCCTTACCTGAAAGCGCGCAATACGGCGAGATAGTCGTCAGCGCGATCGAGCACGGCCCAGTCGATGAGGAAGAAGGCCAGGCCCGACACCACGAGGCCGTAGCCGACCCCCTCGAGCGCGCGCTGGTCGCTCGCGGCGCCGATGCCGGCCATGGCGCCCCCGGCGGCGATGACGGCGCTCCAGATGCCCAGCAGCACCGGCTGGTTGCGCCTGGAGATGCGCTCGAGCTTCTCCGTCTCGGTGCGCACGAACTCGGCGGGGCTCTCGTCGAGCAGCGCGTCGAGCTTCGGCTGCTCGTTGCGAAGGCCGAAGAAGAGGCCGGCCGCGAGCTCGAGGACGCCGAAGCCGAGCAGCGTCCACGCGGCGCCCCGGGCTCGCGGGTCGGCGGGGACGAAGAGGGCCGCGGCGCCCGCGAGGCTGGTCACGGCCGCCACGCCGAACGGGATGAGGGAGCGCCGCTCGCCGCGCACGTACGTGTGCATCGCCTCGCGCAGCACGCGCGTGTCGGGCGGAACGAGCGGCGGCGGCGGCGTGTCGGACTCCACGGGTGCCTGACTCAGCATCAGCAGCGGCAGCAGGGCGATCACGGCCGCCGAGCTTCCCACCATCGGCCTGCGAAGGTGCTAAGTCTCGGCCCTAAGGATGCCGGAGCAACTCGGCAAGTACGTGCTGGAAAAGCGCATCGGCGCCGGGGGCATGGCGGACGTCTTCCTCGCCCGCGGCCCGAACGGAGTTTGCGTCGTAAAGCGCCCGCACCCGCACCTGTGCAACAGCCCCGAGTTCGTGCGCATGTTCCTCGACGAGGCGTCGCTCGTCGCGCAGCTGCACCACCCGGGCATCGCGAGCCTGTTCGATCTCGGCCAGGTCAACGGCGTCTACTTCCTGGCGATGGAGTACGTGCCCGGCTACGACCTGATGACCATCAGCCTCGAGCACGAGCGTCATGGCGAGTACATGCCGCCCGAGCTCGCGGCCCGTGTCATCGCCGACGCCGCGCACGCGCTGCACTACGCGCACGACGCCGTCAGCGCGCGCGGCCAGCCGCTGCACATCATTCACCGCGACGTCACCCCGCACAACATCCTCCTGTCGAGGACGGGCGAGGTGAAGGTGATCGACTTCGGCGTCGCGAAGGCCGCCAACACCATGCACCGCACCCAGGCGGGCCTGGTGAAGGGCAAGTACCCGTACATGGCGCCCGAGCAGATCACCGGGCAGCGCATCGACCGCCGCGTCGACGTCTACGCGCTCGGCCTCGTGCTCTACGAGCTGCTCACCAACGCGCGCGCGATCGCCGGCGAGATGGAGGTCGAGCAGATCGAGAACGCTCGCCACATGCGCATCAAGCCGGTCGAGCAGCTGCGGCCGAACACTCCCGAGCCGCTGAAGATCATCTTGAACAGCTGCTTCCAGATGAACCCCGACAAGCGGTACCCGACTGCGGGCGCGCTGGCGGCGGATCTCGAGAAGTACCTCGTGTACGAGGGCCACAAGGTCGGGCGCGAAGATCTGCTGCGGCTGTTCCGCGTCGTCGCCGCCGAGCAGGGCAACCCCGCCGCAGACGTCGTGCCCGCCGAGCCGCTCGACAAGACGTACAAGGGGCCGATGCCGTCTCCGATTCCGTCGAGCATCGGCGGAGCCGTGAACCAGGTGCTCGCCACCGACGCGGCCTCGGCGAAGACCGACGTCGAGGTCCCCCAGAACCCCGCCCGGCTCACGGCGCCTCCGATGCCCGCGGGCGTTCAGCTCGGCGGAGCCGCGGTGCTCAAGCTCGGCGAGGCCCAGGTCGTCGCTACCCCCGAGCCGCAGCCGTACCTCGCGCACCCGACGGACCAGCACGTGCCGAACGTGGCCCCGGAGCCGATGAACGGCGCCGTGGCCCACGCGGAGCCGGTGTCGGTCGTGCCGCCTCCGTCGAAGCCGCCCTACGTGCTGATGCTCGTCGGCGCGGTGCTGCTCGTCGTCGTCGCCGGCCTGGGCTGGAAGGTCTACCAGGGCTCGAAGACGGTCGAGCCGCCGAAGGATCCGGTCGTCGTCGTGCCGCCGCCGGTGGTGCAGAAAGAGCCCGATCCGCCGCCGGTCGTGCAGAAGGACCCCGACCCGCCGCCGGTGGCACAGAAGGATCCCGACCCTCCGCCCGTCGCGCAGAAGGACCCCGATCCGCCTCCCGTCGCCGCTCCGAAAGATCCGCCGCCGTCGCAGCCGGCGAACCCGAAGCAGCCGCCGCCGGTCGTCGCCGACGTGACCTACTCGTTCAAGGCCTCGACCGAGGTGACCGTCGACGTCGACGGCAAGCCGCGCGGCACCACGCCGGTCGACGTCGAGCTGAAGCCCGGCAAGCACACGGTGCTGTTCTTCGACAAGGCGTCGAAGCAGCGGAAGTCGATGCCCTTCGTGGTGAAGGCGGGCAAGCCGGACACGATCGAGTGGACGGTGCCGGCCGCGGCGGCGAAGGCCGAAGCCGCGAAGGGCACGCTGCAGCTCGAGGCGACTCCGTTCGCGACGAAGTACGTGATCGACGGCAAGCAGGTCGCGGGGCAGAAGTCGTTCCACGAGCTCGAGATCGGTGAGGGCCGGCACACCATCGAGTTCGTGCTCGACGACCCGAGCCTGCAGAAGACGATCAAGCGCGTCGTCGAGCTGAAAGGTGGAGTCACCGAGAAGGTGTCGGTGAACTTCCTGACGGACTCGTAGCCGCTACAAGAGCTCGAGCACCGCGTCCGCCGCGCGCCCGGCCGCGCCCTTGCCGCCGAGCTTCGCGCGAACCTCTTCGAGCCCGGCGAGCTGGGCCTCGCGATCGGGCCCGCTCCACAGCTTCGCGACGTGCTGGGCGACGGCCTCGCCGGTGAGCTCGCCCTGCAAGAGCTCGGGCACGACGCTGCGGCCGGCGAGCAGGTTCACGAGGCTGAAGTGCCGGAGCTTCACCATCGCGCGGCCGACGAGGTAGCTCAGCGGCGCGACGCGGTAGACGACGACGAGCGGCCGCTGCATCAGGCCGGCCTCGAGCGTCGCGGTGCCCGAGGCGACGACCGCGACGTCGCTCGCTCCGACGACCTCGGCGGCGCGGCCGTCGACGAAGTGCGCCTGCACGCCCTCGAACGCGGCGACGATCGCCCCACGGTCGAGCCCGGGAGCGATGGGCACGATGACGCGCTCGTCGAGGCGCTTCGCCGCGTCGACCAGCGTCGGCAGGATGCGCGAGATCTCGGACGGCCGGCTGCCGGGCAGCAGCGCGAGCCAGCGGCCCTCGACGGGCAGGCCGAGCGCGCGGCGGAACGACGCGACGTCGCCCGGCGGCGGCACCTGCTCGACGACCGGGTTGCCGACGTAGCGCGCGTTCACGGCGGTGCCCCGGTAGAAGTCCTCCTCGAACGGCAGGATGCAGAGCATGCGGTCGACGCGCGCGGCGATCGCCTTCACGCGCCCCGGCCGCCAGGCCCAGACCATCGGGCTCACGTACCAGGCGACGGGGATGCCCAGGGCCTTGAGCCGCTTCGCCAGCCGCAGGTTGAAGTCGGGCACGTCGCAGAGCAGCGCCGCGGCAGGCCGCCGCTCGCGCGCGGCGCGGGCGAGATCTCCGAGCACCTCGAGGATGCGGGGGATCTTCGGCAGCACCTCGGTGATGCCCATCACCGAGATCTCGTGGGCGCCGTGCACGAGCTCGACGCCCTCTGCCTTCAGCCGCTCGCCGCCCATGCCGAAGAAGCGCAACCCGGGCCGCCGGGCCTTGAGCGCGGCGACGACGTCGGCGGCGTGCCGATCTCCCGACGCTTCACCGGCGACGACGAGCAGGTCCATGGCGAAAAGCGGCATATACACCACCGGTCCACGATGCCCCGCTCGCCGCTCATCGCCGCGCTGCAGCGCCTGTACGCGCTCGGCGCTCCGCACCGCGGGCTGTTGTGGCGCTCGTTCTTCTACATGGCGATCGTCGGGCTCACGACCGGCGCCTACGCGTGGCTCATGGGCCCGGCGCTGCACTTCCTGCTCACCGGCGGCGCCTCGGGCCTCGGAGCCCTCGGCCGCCTCTTCCCCCAGCTCGGCTCGCTCGATCGCGCGCAGGCGCTGTGGGTGCTCCCCATCGTCGCGCTGGCCATCGGCGTCGTGAAGGGCGCCGCCTACCTCGGCCAGTTCTACACGGTGGGCCTGTTCGGCCAGCGCGTCGTGGTCGACCTGCGCAGGCGGGTCTTCTCGCGGCTGCTCGCCCTCTCGCCGCGGCAGCTGTCGCGGCAGCTGTCGGGCGATCTGCTGGGGCGCCTGACGACCGACGTCGCCGCCGTCGAGTTCGCCGCGACGTACACGCTCGCGTCGTACTTCCGCGACACGGTGCAGATCGTCATCCTCGTCGCGGTGGCGTTCAGCCTCGCGTGGAAGCTCGCGCTGGTGCTGCTCGTCGCGGTGCCGCTCGCGCTGCTGCCTGCGGCGCGGCTGGGCGCTGCCCTGCTGGCTCGGCTGCGCGAGGGCCAGGCGGCGCTCGGCGAGCTCTCCGGCCAGGTGCACGAAGGCGTCGGCGCGCTGCGCACGCTTCAGGTGTTCAACGCGCGCGAGGCAGAGCTGCAGCGCTTCGATCGCAAGGCGAGCGCGCTGCGCAAGGCGCTCGAGCGGGCGGGGTGGACCGGCGCCGCGACTCCGGGCGTGATGGAGATCCTCGCCGCCGTCTCCATCGGCGCCGTCGTGAGCCTGTCTACCGGCTTCGGCTTCGCCGGCCCGGAAGAGCTCATCTCCTTCATCGCCGCGGTCGTGCTCGCCTACCAGCCGGCGAAGGACCTCGGCCGGCTGAGCGGCTTCGGGCTGCAGGCCGCCGCGGCGCTCGAGCGCATCGACGCCGTCATCTCTCCCTCCGACGAGCTCGTCGACGCTCCCGGCGCGGTCGCCGTGCCTTTGCTGCGCGAGCGGCTCGTGGTGCGCGAGCTGAAATTCGACTGGGCGCCGGGCCGCCCCGCGCTCGCCGGTGCGTCGCTCGAGGTGCCGGCGGGCAAGACCGTGGCGCTGGTCGGGCCGAGCGGAGGAGGGAAGAGCACGCTGCTCTCGCTGCTGCTGCGCTTCGAGCGGCCCGCTTCCGGCACCATCGAGCTCGACGGCGTCGACGTCGAGCGCGCGACGCTGGCGAGCGTGCGCGGCCAGTTCGCGCTCGTCACGCAAGAGCCGCTCGTCTTCTCGACCTCCGTGCGCGAGAACCTGCTCGTCGCGCGCCCTTCGGCGACGCAGGCCGAGCTCGAGGCCGCCGCCCGCGCCGCGAACGCCCTCGACTTCATCACCGCGCTGCCGAAGGGCTGGGACACCGCCATCGGCGAGCGCGGTGTCACGCTCAGCGGCGGAGAGAAGCAGCGCCTCTGCCTCGCCCGCGCGCTGGTGTCGGGAGCGCCCGTGCTGCTGCTCGACGAGGCGACGCGCAGCCTCGACCCTGACGGTGAGCGGCAGGTGCAGCAGGCCATCGACCAGGTGCTGCGCGAGAGCGGCCGCACCGCCATCGTCATCGCGCACCGGCTCGAAGCGGTGCGCGGCGCCCACCGCATCTGCGTGCTCGACGGCGGGCGCGTCGTCGAAGCCGGCACGCACGACGAGCTGCTCGCGGCGAACGGTGCCTACGCGGCGCTCGTCCGAGCTTCAGGGCCGCGCCCTTAGAGCGTCTTCAGGTACGCGATCAGCGCGTCGAGCTCGTCAGCCGTCAGCAGCGACGGCCGGCCGTGCTGCTCGCCGCCGCCGCACGCCACGTTGCTGAACCGCTCTTCGAGCGTCTTCGCGCAGCCGTCGGCCATGTACGGCGCCGAATACGCGAGGCCCACCAGCGACGGAACGCGGTGCATTCCCCGGCCCACGTTCGCCTGCGAGTTGTTGGTGAACTGCTTCGACGGATCGTGACACCCGCCGCAGCTCGCTTTCCCGAAGGCCAGCCGCCCGAGCTCGAGCTTCTCGGCGGCGAGCGTCGGCATCGCTGGTGGCCTCAACTGCTCGATGTACTCGCGCAGCGACGTCGCCTCGGCGGCGGTGAGCGCGCGGCCCTGCATGTTGTTCTTCCACGTGCCGACGACGACGGCGTCCTGGAAGGGCTGGTTGTCCCAGTGCACGCCGGTCGCTCCGCGCAGGTGCGTGCCGAGGGTCATGACCTTGCGCTTCACGCCGTTCACCTGCAGCGTGCCGCCGTTGTTGAGGCCGGCCGGGTGGCAGCTCGCGCAGGCGACGTTCGGCGAGGTGGCCGCCATCGGCGCGGGCGTGGAGTGGAAGATGGTGAAGCCGACGGGCACGTTGCGCGGGCGCAGCACCACCACGCGCTCCGGCGACATCGTCGCGCCCGAGACGAGGACCGTGAGGTGCTTGTCTGCGCTCAGCGACACGAGCCGCCCGCTCGCGTCGTACGCGATGCTCGAGACCCCCGGCACGTTGAGCGACTGGCTGTCTCCGGAGTTCGGCACCGGGCAGCCCTGGGAGTTCTTCGCCGGCGTCGACTGCGGGTTCATGAACGCGACGCGGCCGGTCGCGCCGTCGGCGATCGCGAGCTTGCCGGTGACCGGCGAGACGGCGGCGTCGAGCGGCAGCGTCGTGCCGAGGAAGTGGCTGCCGGTGAAGCCGAAGCGCGTGCCGACGCTGTTGCCCAGCGTGAACGCGTCGCGCGTCGCCGGCGTCGGGCAGCTGCGCGGGCTCGCGGCGGCCCCCGAGTAGGGGGACGGCGCCGGCACTTCGGGGTCGACGAGCTCACCCTCGACGCTCTGCTGGTGGAGCAGGGCGACCTGCCCGCTCGGCATCGGGATCAGGCGGCGCGGCGTGTTGGGTACGGCGTCGCGGCGCACGGGGTTGTGCGTGGTCGGCACGAGCGGCTGTACCTCGGGGCGCGAGGTCGCCTGCACGTTGCCCTGCTCGTCGAGCTGCACGAGCGTCGCGTCGGAGAGCGCGACGTGAACGGCTCCGTTCGACGCCGCGATGCGCACCGGGACGCCGGAGATCGGAATGCGGCGGTTGTCGGGGCCGGTGAAGCGCACGACCTCGCCGTTCATGCACGCGACCCAGATGTTCGAGCCGAGGAAGGCGAGATCGACCGGCGCCTGGCAGACCGGGAAGAAGCGGATGACGCGCGCCGCCTGGAGGTCGAGCAGCGCGAGGCCGCCCGAGCCTTCGAGCACGGCCCACGCGTGTCGGCCGCCGCTGTCGATCTCGACGGCTCCGGGGCGTGCACCGTCGGGCAGGACGATCTGCCGCGAGGTCTCGGCGGCGAGGTCGACGACGTGGAACATCGGCGCGCGTCCGTCGGCCTGCGCGCCCTCGGGATCCGAGACGACGGCGAGCGTGCCCTCGACCGCGAGGCGGTGCCCCGCGAGCGGTGGCAGGAACGGCTCGGCCGACGGGATCGCCGCCGGATCGAACGGGATCGGCTCGGGCCCCAGCGGCACGGCCGCGCCTCCCACGACCGGAGGTGGCGCCGCCCCGGTCGAGCCGTTCGAGCTGATCTGAAGATCGGAGGTGCCGTCGCACGCGCCGAGCGCGGCGGCCACAGCAAGGAGAAGGCGACGCATGGTGTCCTCGAGCGCTTCGGCGGTCCCCTAAAGTTCGACGCCGAAGGCGATGCACGCGCCATGAGCACGCGCGGTGCCACGCGCAGAAAACATGCGTTGTCGTGTGTTTGCGCCCCGAGGCGTGAACGGCCATGCGCATCGCGCGCTGCCCATCGAGCGCAAGTGGAGCACGGCCCCTCTTGCAAAGTGGGTCAATGTAGGCGAATAAACATTTCGTCCGTAAGGGGAACGCGGGGCCCGCTCGGGTGACCCACACAGATTCGACGCGGCGGCCGGTCGGGCCGCCTGTACTGCAGTCCGCGGAAGACATCTCACCTGTACAGCCGGGCGACGTCGTCGGCCGGTACCGCATCGCCGAGCGCATCGGCGCGGGCGGCATGGCCGAGGTGTTCCGCGCCACGATGGAAGGCGAGTGGGGCTACCGGAAGCAGGTGGTCTTGAAGCTCGTGCTGCCCGAGCTCGCCTCCAACGAGGAATACGTCGAGCTCTTCCTCGACGAGGCGCGCCTCACCGCTGCGCTCGCGCACCCGAACCTTCCGCAGACGTACGAGCTCGGCGTCCACCACGGCCGGCACTTCATCACCATGGAGTACGTGCACGGCCTGTCGTTGTGGAAGGTCGTGCAGCGCTCGCGCGAGCGCCGGATGCTGCTGCCCGTCGACGTCTCGCTGAAGGTCGTCGGCCAGCTGCTCGAGTGCCTGAGCTACGTGCACCACGCGACCGACGAGACGGGCGGCGCGCTGAACATCGTGCACCGCGACGTCAGCCCCGGGAACCTGATCGTCACCGACGAGGGCGCGGTGAAGCTCCTCGATTTCGGCATCGCGCGGGCTCGCATCTCCGAGCACCGCACGGCGGCCGGGCAGGTGCGCGGGAAGATGGGCTACATGTCGCCGGAGCAGTGCCGCGGCCTCGCCGTGGATCACCGCACCGATCTCTACGCGACCGGCACGCTGCTCTACCTGCTGACCGTGGGCCTGGGGCCGTTCGAGCAGCGCGGAGACTTCTTCGCGATGGTGCAGGCGTGCGCGGCCGGAGAATTCCCGAAGCCTCGGGACCTTCAGCCGGGCCTCGATCCCGAGCTCGAGCGCATCATCCTCACCGCGCTCGCGCTGCGCCCGGAGGACCGCTACGAGTCCGCCGGCGCCATGCTCGACGCGCTCGATGCCCTGGCGCTGAAGCTGAAGATCATGCCTCGCACCCGCGGCGTCGCCGCGACGCTGCGCGAGCTCTTCCCCGAGCGCCCGCCGCCGCCGCCGCTGCGCCGCCGCACCTCGTCGCGGGTGATGCGCTCGGTGACCGCACCTCGGCCGGGCTCGGAGCTGGCCACCGAGCCGCAGAACGCCGCCGCGCCCCGCGCGTCGGCGCCGCCCCCTCCGCCCGTGCCGTCTGCTTCGCTGATGGAGGAAGACGACGAGTCGTCGGCGATGACGACCGTCGACGGGTTCACTCCGGTCGCGACGCCGCGCGTCTTTCCGACCCGCAGGGTCGCCGTCATCACTGCCGTGGTCGTCGCGGTCGTGCTCTCGCTCGCCGCGGCGATCGTCGCGGTGACGCGGCCCGAGCCGGACAACGTGCCGCCGCCGGTGCCGCTGAAGCAGTTTCCGGAGAAGAAGGTGTAAGTGGGGCTCGTGCCCAACCCGCTTCTCCTCGGCCTCGTCGATGCCCTGCGCCCCGCCGGCTTTACGCGGAAGCGGCCCTCGTCGTGGTTCCGCAGCACCCCCGACCTCGTGCAGGTGGTGAACCTGCAGAAGTCCCAGTGGGGCGACCAGTACTACGTCAACTTCGCCGTCTGGCTCGAGGCGCTCGGGCACGCGGAGCTGCCGCCGCAGGCGCAGTGCCACGTCCGACTGCGTGCTGACGACATCGTGTCGTCCAAGGCCAGGCTGCGCCGCGTGCTCGACCTCGACGTTCAGGTGGCCGACCGCAGGGCGGCGTTCGCGCGCGTGATCGCCGACGAGCTCTTGCCCTTCGCCGACGAGGCGCGCACCCTCGCTGGCCTTCGCAGGCTTGCGCGCGTCGAGCGGCTGAAGAACGCCCTGGTGCTCGTTCGCGCACGAGCGCTCCTCAGCGCTGGCGCACGTCCTCGCGGAGCTCGCGCCGATCCTCGCGCAGCTCGCGGCGATCTTCCGCGGCCTCGCGGCCGTCCTGGCGCAGCTCCTGGCGCGCGAGCCCGATGAGCTCGTTCATCAGCGCGCGCTTGCGATCGAGGCTGCCGGCGTCCGAGCGGCCGCTCAGGCCGGCGAGCTCCGAGTCGATCTGCGCCACGCGAACGCCGTGGCGGGCCTCGGCGCGCGCGTCGCGGCGATCGTCGCGCAGGTCCCTGCGGTCGTCGCGCAGATCGCGCGCGTCGTCGGCCTTCACGCCCGGGCCTCTCCCCGTCGCGGCGTCGCGCCTCAGCTCCCGGCGATCGCTGCCGAGCTCGCGCCGATCTTGCCGAACCTCCGCGCGATCTCTCGCGTGCTCGACGCCGCTCTCCGCGAGCTCCCCGGCGAGCAGCCGACGCAGCTCGGCGTCGATCGCCGTCAGCGCGCCGTAGTCTCCACGCGCGCGCGCGGCGTCGAAGCGCGCGAGCAGCGCCTCGAGCCGCGCGGCGTCGCGCCAGTCGTCCCGTGACTCCCGCGCGTCCTGCCTGAGCGCCCGGCGGTCAGCCGCCTTCTCGCCGCGGTCCCTCACCACCTGCGCCGAGGCCGTCGAAGCGCACAGCAGCACACCGAGGAGAATCGAGGTCTTGGTCATGGTAACTGCACCAACCCGGGACCCGGCGGTTGGTTGCGGGCCCTGCGAAGGGCCTCCATGCGTCTGCTGTACATCCTCAGCAGCTACCTGCTGCTCGCGCTGTTGTTCCCGCTCTTGCTGCTGCATCGCAAGACGCGCGACGGCGTGATGCAGCGCCTGGGCTTCTACGCGCCCGGCGAGCTGCCCGCAGGAGACGGCCCGCGTCTGTGGCTTCACGGCGCGAGCGCAGGCGATCTGCTCGCGCTCGCTCCGATGATCGAGCTCTTGCGGGCGCGCTTCCCCGACGCGCGCATCGTGGTGAGCACCATCACGAACTCGGGCTACCTGATGGCGAAAGAGCGGCTCAAGGGGAAGATCGACGCCGTCGTCTTCGCGCCGTGGGACATCTGGGGCGCGACGCGCCGCGCGGTGCGCGCGATCAAGCCGTCGCTGCTCGTGCTCGAGTACACCGAGATCTGGCCGAACCTCATTCGCGCCGTGCACGCGAGCGGCGCCCGCATCGCGCTGACGAACGGGCGCTTCAGCGCCACGCACCTCGGCCGCTACCGCGCGCTGTTCGCCGCCATCGGCAATCCGCTCGCCGAGGTCGACCTCTTCCTCATGCGCGAGCAGGACGAGGCCGAGCGCGTGCTGTCGCTGGGCGCGGCACGCGATCGCGTCATCGTGACGGGCAACACGAAGTTCGACGCGCTCGTGCCGCTGGCCGAGGCCCCCGACGATCGCTCGCTGCGCAACGCCCTCGGCATCACCGAGGCCCAGCGCGTGTGGATCGCCGGCAGCACCCACGAGGGCGAAGAGCAGAGCCTGCTGCAGGTCTTCGGGCGCCTGGTCAAAGACTTCCCCGACCTGCGCATGGTCATCGCGCCGCGGTACATCGACCGCGCGCCCCGCGTCGCCGCGCTCGCCCGCGACGCCGGCTTTCACGTCGCGCTGCGCAGCGAAGGCGACCCCAAGGGCGCGCAGGTCGTCATCCTCGACACCATCGGAGAGCTCGCCCGCGCCTACCGCCTCGCCACCCTCGTCTTCGTCGGAGGCAGCTTCACCACCCGGGGCGGCCAGAACATCCTCGAGCCCGCCGCGCAGGGCCGGCCGGTGTTGTTCGGCCCGCACATGGAGAACTTCCACGACAGCGTGCAGGTCCTCGTCGGTCGCGGCGGCATTCAGGTGAACGACGCTGACCACCTGCACCGCGTCATCTCCGATCTGCTGTCGCGACCCGATACGCTCTCTTCGCTCGGCGAGCTCGCGCGCCTGGCCGTGCGCCAGGTCAGCGGCGCCAGCAGCCGCAACGTCGAGCACCTCTCGAAGTTGCTCGGCACATGAAGATTCTCCACCTGCTCGCGAGCCCCGTGTGGAGCGGCCCGGCCGAGCCGGTCGCCCTGCTCGCGGCCGCGCAGCGCGCCCTCGGCCACGAGGTGACGGTCGCGATCGATCGCAAGCGGCTCGAGGTCAGCTCCGAGGAGCTCGCGCTCCCGCACCTCCAACAGCTCGGCCTGCTCGACGGCGGCGGCCTCGAGCTCTCGGTGAAGTCGAACCCGTTCGTCGCGTACCGCGACGTTCGCCGCCTCAAGCGCCGCGACGTCGACGTCGTTCACTCGCACTTCAGCCACGACCACGTCATCGCCCGCTACGGCCTGCCGCGCGGAGCGAAGCTCGTCAGATCGATTCACGCGCCGCGCTCGATGCGCGCGACGACCCCGCGCTGTGACGCCATCACCGTGCCGTACGAGGCCATGCTGCGCGACGCGCCGGGCGTGCCCGCCATCGTGCTGCCCGCGCTCGTCGCGCCCACGTTCGCGCCTGCCGCCGATCGCGCCGCGCTGCGAGCCGCGCTCGGCCTGCCCGGCGGCCCGCTCGTGGGCATGGTCTCCACGCTTCAGGAATCCCGCCGGCACGAGGTCGCCATCGACGCGCTGCCGCGCCTGCGCGAGCGCGCGCCTTCCGCCCACCTCGTCATCCTCGGAGACGGCGAGCGCGGCGCCGCGCTGCGCGCCCGCGTGCTCTCGCTCGGCCTCAAAGAGGCGGTCACGTTCGTCGGCTACCAGCCGGCCGACGAGTTCCCCCGCTGGGTGCAGGCCTTCGACGAGGTCTGGGTGCTCGGGCTCGGCAACGACTTCGCCGGCCGCGCCGCAGCGCAGGCGAGGGCATGCGGTGCTCGAGTCGTCGCCGTAGACGAGGGCGCGCTCGCCGTGCACGCCGACGCCGTCATCGCTGCCGACCCCGGTGCGCTCGCCGCCGCCGCGCTGCAGCCGCAACGCCGCGAGGTGCCGGTCGTGCGCGCCGACGAGATCGCGCAGCGCGTGCTCGCTCTGTACGAGAGGGCGCGCGCGTGAGCCGCTTCTGGGAACGGCGCTGGTACGAGGGCGGCGACACGGGCCTGCTCGGCCTGCCGCTCCGGGTCGCCTCTGCCGGCTTCGGCGCGGCGGTCGCGGTGCGCTCGCTGTTCGTCCGCCCCCAGAAGATCGACGGCGTCCGCGTGGTCTCGGTCGGCAACCTCACCGTCGGCGGCAGCGGCAAGACGCCCGTCGTCATCTTCCTCGCGAGCCTCGCGGCCGCCGCGGGCAGGAAGGTCGCCGTGCTCAGCCGCGGCTACGGGCGGCGCGCGCGCGGCGACGTGCGCTTCGACGCGGCGAACCTCTTGCCGTGGAGCGAGGTCGGCGACGAGCCCCGCCTCGTCGCGCAGCGGGTGCCCGAGGCCACCCTCTGGGTCGGCCGCGACCGCGCCCGCCTCGCGCGGCTGGCAGCGGACTCCGGCGCCCAGCTCATCCTCCTCGACGACGGCATGCAGCACCGCCGGCTCTCTCGCGACGTCGACATCGTGGTCGTCGACGCCGCCGCCGGCTTCGGCAACGGCCGGCTGCTGCCCGCTGGTCCGCTGAGGGAGCCGCTCTCGCAGCTGTCACGCGCGTCGTTCGTCTGGCTGCGGCAGACCGGGCCTTCCGCCGCCGGTCTCGACGAGGCGCTCGGCTCGGCGCCGCGCGTCGTCAGCCGCCCGGTGGCGCACGTCGTCGACGGCACCATCTCGGGCAAGCGGGTGGTGGCGCTCGCAGCTCTGGCGCGCCCCTCGGCGTTCACGCGCACGCTCGAAGCGCTCGGCGCCACCGTCGTCGCCGAGCGCTACTTCGCGGACCATCACGTCTTCACCTCGGCCGAGCTCGACGAGGTCCGCTCGCTCGGCGCGGTCGTCGTCACCACCGAGAAGGACGCCCAGCGCCTCAAGCCCGGCTTCCCCGCGCTCGTCGTGCGCCTCGAGGAAGAGCTCGTCTCCGGCCGCGACCTGCTGGAACGCCACCTCCTGCTTGGGTAAGAGCTGAAAGCGTGCTCGCGAACTTCGTGCGGCGCTTCTCGAAGGTGCGCGCCCTGGTCGTCGGAGATCTCGTCGCCGACCGCTACATCTACGGCCAGACCGAGCGCATCAGCCGCGAGGCGCCGGTGCTCATCGTCCGCCACCAGAGCGACGAGGTGAAGCTCGGCGGCGCAGCGAACGCCGCCGCCAACGCCGCCGCGCTCGGCGCCCGCGTCACCGCCGTCGGAGTGCTCGGCAAAGACGACGCCGGCGACGCCCTGCGCGAGCGGTTCGCCGAGGCCGACATCGCCGTGAAGGCCGTGCGTGCGGCCGCGACCGAGACGAAGACGCGCGTGCTCGCCGGTGGGCTCAGCACCACGCGGCAGCAGATGATCCGCATCGATCGCGGCGCGGTCGGCCCGCTGCCCGAAGACGTCCGCCGGCGCCTCGCCGCCGCGCTGCGCGCCGCGCTCGCGAAGTGCGACGTCGCGATCGTGTCCGACTACGGCGCCGGAGTGCTCTGCGACGAGACCCGCGCCGAGCTCAAGTCGTTCGCCCGCCGCGGCCTGCTCTGCGTCGACTCGCGCTTCGATCTCCACCGCTTCCGCGGCGCCACGATGTGCAAGCCGAACGAGCCCGAGCTCGCCGCGCTCACCGACATGCCGGTCGGCACCGGGTCCGAGCTCATCCGCGCCGGCCGCCGCGCGCTCGAGATGCTCGGCTGCCAGACGCTGCTCGTCACCCGCGGCAAGCAGGGCATGGCCGTCTTCTCGAAGAGAGAGGGCCCCGTCTTCCTGCCGGTCTACGGCCCGGAAGACGCCGTCGACGTCACCGGCGCGGGCGACACCGTCGTCGCCACCTGCGCCGTCAGCCTCGCGGCGGGGGCGTCGGCCATCGAGGCCGCCCAGCTCGCGAACGTCGCCGGAGCGCTCAAGGTCCAGAAGTCCGGCACGGCCACGGTCAGCGCCGCCGAGCTGAAGGCGGAGCTCGAAGGCCAATGAGCCTCGAAGATCTCGCGCGCATCGTCGCGGGTCACCACGCGCGCGGCCGCAAGGTCGTGCTCGCGAACGGCGCGTTCGACCTGCTGCACGTCGGCCACGTACGCTACCTCGAGGGGGCGAAGGCGCTCGGCGACGTGCTCGTCGTCGCGGTGAACTCGGACGGCTCGGTTCGCGCCGCGAAGGGAGAGGGCCGCCCGGTGATCCCCGCGCGCGAGCGCGCCGAGCTCGTCGGAGCCCTGCGCTGCGTCGATCACGTCCTCGTCTTCGACGAGCCCGACGTGCGGCACATCATCCGCGCGCTCAAACCAGACATTCACGCGAAGGGCACCGACTACACTCCAGACACCGTGCCCGAGCGCGACGAGGTGCTCGCGTACGGCGGCCGCGTCGCGATCACCGGCGACCCGAAGGACCACAGCACCACCGCGCTGATCACTACAGGAAGAACAAAGCCGCGAACGGAGTGACCAGCGCCAGCACCAGCGCCGACGCCGCGAGCCACAGCTTCACTCCGACGCCGTACGGCGGCTTCACGACGGCGAGGAAGAGACCGAACGCGGGCACCACCGAGAGCGCCGCCGCCACGAGGAACAGGAGCGCGATCGGGTTGTCGTCGCCGGGGCCGCTGATGACGCGGAAGAAGAGCTGTCCGTACCGGAAGACGAGCAGGGCGCCGGCGAGGCCGGTGCCGAGGTGCAGGAATCGCATTCGCTGTCGGAGACGAACAGCGAAGCGCCCCGCGAATTCCGCCTAGACGGCCGCGCGCGCGAGGTCGCGCTCGAGGTCGTCCCACCGCGCGCGCTTCTGCGCTTCGTCTGCGAATGGAATCGCGCGCAGCTTCTCTTGCGCCGCCTCGCACACGCGCTCGAGGCCCTCGCGCGAGATGAGCTGAAGCTCGAGCGCCGTCACCGCCGCGCCGACGTACGTGTCGAACAGGTGCACGCCCTTCTTCGCGAGCTCGTCGCGGCGCGGCTGCGGCGTCGCCACGACGTCGTGAATGAAGACCGCCTTCACGGCGTCGGCGGCGCGCTCGCGCATCGCCTCTCCGAACATCACGTCTCCCTGGCCGGAGTCGCCGACGAAGACGAAGCCGTACTCGGGGTACAGCGCCTGGTACTGCAGGAAGTTCTCGAGCTTCTTCTGCGCGATGGCCTGGTTGCTGCGCGCCGAGATCACGCTGCCGGTGAGCACTGCGGCGACCTTGATGCCGTGAGAACGGAGCGTGCGGTGCGTCAGCGCCTCGACGGCGCCCAGCGGATCCGTCGGGCGCGCGGAGACGAACGTGAGATCTCCCAGGCGGCCTTCGCCGCGCGGGCCGGCGTCGAGCTCGGCGTAGAACTGCACGACGCCCGGGTACACCGTCTTCGGCGGGTAGCGCGTGTCCTTCCAGTTCTCGTACAGGGTGTCGTCGATGTCCGAGAGCACCTTCACCTCGCCCGTCGGCACCGCCTCGCGGGCGAAGTGGGCGAGCAGGGTGTGCCGCCGCTGCGCGTCGTCGATGTCGACCCAGACGAGCTTCTGCAGATCGCGGTGATCGCCCGCCTCGTTGAGGGCGTTCTTGAGCGCGGTCAGATCTTTCCCCCGCGTCTCGAGGAGAATGCGCACCAGCGCCTGCTCGTCGGCGTCGCACGTCCGCCCGCGCTGCAGCGCCCGCGCGATCGCCGCCCGCGCCGGCACCTTCAGATCGCCCAGCCGCGTCTCGGAGAGCAGGGCGCGCAGCGCCGTGCGGTGGTCGGGCCCCACGAGGCGGTCGTCGACGCCGCTGAAGAGCAGGTTCACGTCGATCGCGGCGATGACCTCGTCGAGCTCGGCGGCGGCCGCCTCGCCGAGCAGCGCGAGGATCTGCGCCTCTTCCGCGCGGCTGGTGTGGCCTTCGAGCAGGGTGCGAATCGTCTCGGCGCGTGGAGTCATTTCGGCTCGAGGGCTGCGGTGACCTTGCGAATCATCTCTTCGATCGTGTCCGTCGCCGACAGCTCGACGACCCGGTGCGGCGTCTGCCGGTAGCCCCAACGCTCGGCGGGCATGTTGAGGAACAGCGCGATGGTGCGCGCGCCCACGGCGACCGACAGGTGCATCGGGCCCGTGTTGTTGCAGACGGTGAGGCCGCACGCGCGCATCAGCGCCGCGAGGTCGTCGAGCGAGGTGGGCGGCGCGAGCTCCGCGCCGGGCGCCTCGGCGACGACGATGCGCGCCAGCTCTTCCTCGCCGGGGCCCCACGTGACGATCGGCGTGCGACCCTGCGCGATCAGCGTGCGGCACGCGGCCGAGAAGATGCGCGACGGCACGCGCCGCCAGTCGAGGCGGCCGCCAGGGTTCACGACCGCGTGCGGCGTCTCGCGCGCCCGCGCGAGGAACGGCTCGACCGCCTGCGAGTGGCGCGGGTTGCGGAAGCTCAGCGCCGCCTTCGGCGCCTCGACCCCGAGCGGCGCGAGCAGGCGCAGCCGCTGCTGCAGCTCGGACTGCGTGCCCTCCAGCTGCGCGACGGGGACGTCCATGAGCAGGCCGGCGGCCCCGACGGCGGGGCCGATGACGAGGCCTTTGCCGGCGATGAGCCGGGACACGAGCGCGCTGGTGACCGACTGCACCTCCCAGTTCGCGCAGTTCACGACGGCGTCGTAGGCCTGTGCGCGCAGCGGCTTGATGCCCGGGGCAAAGGCTCCGAGCGCGAGGGCGGTGCGGTCGAGCGCGTGCACCTGGCGCACCTTCGGGTGGCCGTCGAGCACGCGCTTGCAGCGCTCGTGGACGACGACGTCCACCTGGTACCTGTCGGCGAGCGCTTCGATGAGCGGCGTGACGAGCAGGGCCTCTCCGACGCGGTCGTCGACGCGGACGAGCGCGAGGCGCTTCGCCTTCGCGAGCTTGCGGAAGCGCCGCCATGGCCGCCACAGGACCACCGTGGCGAAGATCGCGAGGGCGGTCTTGGCGAAGCTCTCGATCGCCTTGAGCACGGGGGCCTCTTTACGACGAGAAGCGTTCCTCACCAACGGCTTCCAAGCTACGGTGCCCTGCCAACAATGCCTCAGAGCATGACGGGGTTCGGCAGCGGGCGCGGCACCGAGGGCGCGGAGGACATCTCCGTCGAGCTCAAGAGCGTGAACCACAAGTTCTGCGAGGTGAAGACGCGCTTGCCTCGCGAGCTGCAGTCGCTCGAGCCGGTGGCGGTGAAGCAGATCAAGGCGAAGCTCTCGCGCGGCGCGGTCGATCTCGCCGTGAAGCGCGCGTCACGCTCGACGACGGGCACCGTGCCGGTCGTCGACGTGGCGCTGGTCAAGGAGTACCGCCGCGCGTTCAAAGAGCTCGCCCACGCTGCGGGCCTCACCGACGACGTTCGGCTGCGCGACCTGATGCAGCAGCCCGGCGTGCTCAAGCTCGAGGAGCCGGCGGTCGATCTCGCCGCGTCGGCCGTGGCGCTCGAGCGCGCGATCGATCAGGCGCTCGAGGCGCTGGGCAAGATGCGCTCGGTCGAGGGCGTCGCCATCGAGAGAGATCTGCTCGCGCGGCTGACCGACGTCGAGGCGCGCGTCGTGCGCTTGAAGGTGCTCGCGCCGCAGGCCGTGACCGAGCACCAGCAGCGGCTCACCGAGCGCATCGCCGAGCTCGCCAAGGGCCTCACCGTCGACCCGCAGCGCCTCGCCCAGGAGGTCGCGCTGTTCGCCGAACGCACCGACGTCGCCGAAGAGCTCACCCGGCTCAGCTCACACATCGTGCAATTCAAGACATTGCTGCAGGGAAAGGAGCCCGCGGGCCGCCAGCTGGATTTTCTCGTCCAGGAGATGCACCGCGAGGTGAACACCACCGGCTCGAAGAGCCAGCACCCGGAGATCTCGAATCACGTCGTGGCGCTGAAGGCGGAGCTCGAGCGGATCAGGGAGCAGGTGCAGAATGTCGAGTGACGCGAAGCCGAAGCCGACCCCGGGAGTTCTGCTCGTGCTCTCCGCGCCGTCGGGAGCCGGGAAGACCACGCTCGCGCGGCGCCTCTTGTCCGACTTCCCGAACGCCGAGTTCTCGATCAGCTTCACGACGCGCAAGCCGCGCGGCTCGGAGAGGAACGGCATCGACTACCACTTCATCGACGCGGCCGAGTTCAGCCTGCGGCTCGATCGGGGAGAGATGGTCGAGAACGCCGAGGTGCACGGCCACTTCTACGGCTCGCCGCAGGCGGTGGTTGATCGGGCCAAGTCCGGCTCCGGCATCGCGATCTTCGACATCGACGTGCAGGGCGGGGCGAAGATCAAGGCCAAGTACCCGGACACCGTGCTGGTCTTCGTGCTGCCGCCCTCGATGGAGGAGCTCGAGCGCCGCCTGCGCGATCGGAAGACCGACTCGGAGGACACCATCCAGCGGCGGATGCTCGCGGCCCGATCAGAGGTGGAAAGGGGCCTGGAATCATACGATTACGTGGTCGTGAACGATGATCTCGACGCCGCCTACGCCCGGTTGAAATCGATCGTCGTGGCCGAGAGTTGTAGGAACGGCCGGACCCTCACGAAAACCTGAGTAAATCCGCGCCTGGAATCGTGTCGGAAGAAAAGCGACACGGGGATGTTGACAGCCAGCGCCGAGATCCCGTAAACGGCGCGCCCCTTCGACGTTGAGGAGGGGAAGCAGTAGGGAATCCGGCGCTTTATCGGTCGGAACCCGGGACGGAAGAAAATCGAATATGGGGTGTTGACAGCCGGCCCCGAGATCCCATAAACGGCGCGCCCCCTCGAGGTTGGAGGGGGAACGAAATAGAAGTCGAAGTCAGTTCGGGGTGGGGCTGAACGTCAGAAACGCAGAACGCGGTTCTTGACAGCAGCGAACAGCGCAAGTAGATCCTGCGCCCCCTCGAAAGACCGACTCGAAAGAGGCGGTTCGAGTGCAGTTCGCTCTTTGAAAACTGGATAGCAAACCCAAGAAGTACTGCGGAAGCTTCGCAGTCATTTCTTTGATGAAGTCGCGTTCATCGACGAAGCCACTGTCTCGCAAGAAACAGTGCAGAGTTGGTGAACCCAGACTTCCGAACAAACACAAGGCGGGTTGTCGAAAGACAATCCAGCCAGTGAGAGTTCAAACCAGTTCTACTCTTTTACTTTGGAGAGTTTGATCCTGGCTCAGAACGAACGCTGGCGGCGTGCCTAACACATGCAAGTCGAGCGCGAAAAGGGCAACCTGAGTAGAGCGGCGCACGGGTGCGTAACACGTGGGTAATCTGCCTCGAGGTCCGGGATAACCTTCCGAAAGGTTGGCTAATACCGGTTAAGCTCACGGCGTCTTCGGACGCTGAGAGAAAAGGGGCCCGAAAGGGTCTCGCCACGAGATGAGCCCGCGGCCCATCAGCTAGTTGGCGGGGTAACGGCCCACCAAGGCTACGACGGGTAGCTGGTCTGAGAGGACGATCAGCCACACTGGAACTGAGACACGGTCCAGACTCCTACGGGAGGCAGCAGTG
>CALJKW010000009.1 GCA_937980205.1 uncultured Myxococcales bacterium
CCACCGGCGGCAACGCGCTGAAGTTCTACTCGTCGGTGCGCTGCGAGATCCGCCGCGCCGGCAACCTCAAAGACGGGGACACCGTGGTCGGCACGCGGACGCGCGTGAAGGTGGTGAAGAACAAGTGCGCCCCGCCCTTCCAGGAGGCGGAGTTCGACATCGTCTACAACAAGGGCATCAACCGCGAGGGAGAGGTCGTCGACCTCGGCGCCGAGCTCGGCATCATCGAGAAGAGCGGCAGCCACTTCCTGCTCGCCGGCGAGCGCATCGGCCAGGGACGCGAGCGCGCGGTCGAGTGGCTGCGCGAGCGGCCCGAGCTGGTCGAGCAGCTCGCCGCGCGCATCATCGCGACGCCGAAGCCCGGGCTCGCCGCGCCCACGGCGGAGAAGGACGCCGCGTGAGGTGGGCGCTGTTGCTCGCGCTCGCCGGCTTCACGGCGAACCTGGTCGGCTTCACCCGCGGGCCGCCGCGGGTGACCGGCGAGCCGGCGCGGCGGTGCTGGCTGCACAAGCCGCCGCACCGGCCGCCCGTGCACATGCCGAGGCGGCAGGGGCACTGATACGATCTCGCGCATGCTCCGTGACGATCATCAGCGCGTCGTGCTGCGTGACCTGCGGTGGTCGCAGTTCCTCGCCGTCGCCGACGCCCGCGGCGAGCGCGGCAATCCGCGGCTGCACTATCTCGACGGCGTGCTCGAGCTGATGCACTCTTCCTGGGAGCACGAGCTCCGGAAGAAGCTCGTGTCGCGCTGCTTCGAGGCGTGGGCCGATGCGATGAACGTGGACGTCGACGGCTGCGGCTCGTTCACCATCATGAACCGAGCGAAGGACGCGGCCGCAGAAGCGGACGACTGCTACTACGTGGGCCGCGCGCGCCGCGGCCCGCCCGATCTGGTCGTCGAGAAACGGCGGTTCGACGGCGAGATCGACCAGCTCGAGCTCTACGGCAGGCTCGGGGTCCGCGAAGTCTGGCTCTGGGACGCCAAACGCATCCATCGGCACCGCCTCGTGCGCGGAGGAGCGCTCGACGCCGATCTGCCTCTGCTCGAACGGTGTCTTCGCATGGACAGCCAGACGCAGGCGGTCAAGTGGCTCCGCCGCGCGCTCAAACACTGACCGGCAGCGCCCACTCGCGCCCGCCGGCCCGCAGCACCGGCCCGCGCTCGGTCGCCTCCGCGAGCTCGCCGAGCTGAAACTGCGCGTCGCGCGAGAACCGCGCGGTGGCGCGCCCCTCTTTCACCTTCACGGTGAGGACGCCGTCGGCGCTGAGCGCGAGCGTCGAGGGATCCATCAGCTCGGCGGTCCGGTCGGTGAGCCTCACCGACAGGCCGTCTTCGGAGACGTCGACCGCGACGACTCCGAACGCGGGGCCGTGCACCTTCACGAAGCACCAGTCGTTGCCGACCTCGAGCTTGAACTTCCCGTCCTCGGCGACCTTCAGGCCGCGGTTGAACGTCTCGATGATCTTCGGGTGCTCGACGGGCTCGCCGTCGTGCCACCAGCGCAAGCGCTCATCGAGCTCGATGCCGCTGTCTTCCCTGGTGTGCCAGCGCTTCACTCACCAACCCCGCATTCCCTCCGTGTAGCCGCGGAACCCGACCGCGCCCCAGAAGTTCACCAGGAAACCTAACGCCAGGGCCACCTGCACCGCCCGGTTCTTGAGCGGCCACGCCGAGACCGCGAACGCCGCCAGCAGGTACGGCGTGTAGTCGAGGCTGAACCGGAACCCGAACTGGGCGTAGCCGGTGTTCTGGTAGAACATTCCCGGAATCGCGCAGCAGAGCGCAGTGACGACCAGCGGCACCTTCAGCCGCGCCTGCTTCTGGTCCTGCGAGAAGCCGACCCACCACACGCCGAACAGCGCCACCACCGCGATCCACACGATCGGAGACCGGTGCCCGATCGGAAAGTCCCCCGGCGGCGGAGGCTCTTCCGGGAACAGCCGCGACAGCACCAGCACCGCGCACGCCGCGCCGATGGAGAGCTGGAGCTGCTGCTTCCGCTCCGGCGAGACGAAGATGAAGACGAGCAGCGGCATCGTCAGCAGCAGCGACAGCCCCCACGGGCTGTACATCAGCTGGCCGCGCGCCCACTCGGGCAGCAGCAGGAACGCGGCGTCGATGTTGCGCTGCAGGTAGTGCGGGTGGAACAGGCCCCACGCGTCGATGTCGGCGTTGACGCGGTTGTTGTAGAAAAACCGGTGACCGAACTCGGCGATGCTGCCGAAGCGCGCCGCGTTGTACCAGGCGTGCCACAGCGCGAGCGGCGCGGCGCCCGCGGCGAAGAGGCCGAGCTTCTTCAGGCCGGGGCTCTTCGAGAACGCCTTCAGCTCTTCGACGCGCTTGCCGGGCGTCGGCGCGAGCGCCTCGAGCACGAAGAACACGCCCGAGAAGAGCAGCGGCGTGCGCGTCAGCACCGCCATCGAGAAGAACACGCCCGCGAGCACCGGCCGCCGCGCGCCGATGGCGTTGCGCATGTACAGGCACGTGAACGCGACGCCCATCACCTCGGCCGAGAACCAGACCTCGCCGCGGATCGCGCAGTAGAAGAACACCGTCCCGAACGCGAGCGTCGCGGCCAGCGCGATGTTCTCTTTGTCGGAGCGCCCGCTGCCCTCGCGCTGCTGCAGCTCGCGCAGCAACGAGTAGAACAGCGCGATCGCGAGCGCGCCGAAGAAGACGCCGAACGAGGTGTCGTTGAACTGGTACCCGTGCAGCGCGACGAACGGCAGCATCACGACCGCGGGGAACGACGGGAAGCTCACGTACCACTTGTCGGTCGGCTGAATCTGCCCCTCGCAGCGGACCTTCTGCCCGTTCACCTCGCGCACGCACGCCCAGTCTTCGAGGTTCGGCAGCACCTGCGGGTCGAGCGCGAGGTGCCCCTCGAGCCACGCCTTCGACTGGTAGACGAAGTGCGGCGCCGCGCTCTGCCGCCAGAACCGCATCGAGCTGAAGCCCGCGAGCACCACGAACGAGACCGCGAAGAGAATGAGCTCGACCCGGTACGCCTGGAGCCAGAGCTTCACTGCCGCGGTGGTGGGACTGGGCTGCTGCTGTGCGGCCGGCGCGGTTGCCTCGCTCATGCTCGAGGCGTCATCGCACATTTTCGCCGCAACAGGTCCATCAACTGCCACGCGGCCCAGCGCCGCACGCGCTCGCGGTCGAACGGCCAGAAGTGCCGCTCGACGACGTCGACGCCGGGGCCGCTCACGCCGAGATAGACCGTTCCGACGGGGTCCTTCTCGGTGCCGCCGGTCGGGCCCGCGACGCCGGTGACCGAGGCGCCCCACTCGACTCCCGCGCGCTCGCGCGCTCCTTTGGCCATCGCGCGCGCGACGACCTCGCTGACCGCGCCGTGCGTGGCGAGGTCTGCCGCCGAGACGCCGAGCACGCGCTGCTTAGCGCTCTCGGTGTACGTGACGGCGCCGGACTCGAGCCAGGCGCTCGCTCCGGGCACGGCGCACAGCTCCGAGGCGACGAGGCCGCCGGTCATGCTCTCGGCGAGCGCGAGCCTCTGGCCGCTGCGCTCGAACACCTTCGCGACCGTCTGCGCGAGCGTGGCGTCCCCTTCGGCGAAGACGTGATCGCCCAGCAGCGCGAGGCACTCCTCCCGCGCCGGAGCGAGCGCGGCCTCATCGTCCGCCAGCAGCTTCAGGTGATTCTCCGGCGCCTGGGTGCGGAAGCCGAACGTGACGCGCGGGTACTTCGGGTACAGGTGCGAGACCTTCGCGTCGAGCGCCGACTCGAAGATGCCCATCACCTTCAAGATGCACAGCACGCGCTTGCTCGCCCGCCCCGAGAGCTTCTGCAGCCGCGGCAGCACCTCGGTGTCCACCAGGTGCCGGTACTCCTTGGGGACGCCGGGCACGAAGAAGCACGTGCAGCTCTTCAGCTTCAGTACGAACATCGGCGCCGAGCCCTCGGTGTTGACGATCACCTCGGCGCCATCGGGCACCAGCGCCTGCCGCAGGTTGTTCGGCGTGACGGTGAGGCCACGCCTCGCGAATCGCGCTTTGAGGTGCTGCACCGCCGCCTCGCTCTCGACGAGGGGGACGCCGGCGGCCTTCGCCGCGCACTCGGCGGTGAAGTCGTCCGCGGTGGGGCCCAGGCCGCCCGACACGAGCACGGCGTCCGCGCGCGCGGAGATGGTCTCGAGCGCCTCGATGATGTCCTCGCGGATGTCGCGCACCACCGTGCTGCGGCGGACGACGACGCCGAGCGTGTCGAGGAGCTTCGTCTGAAAGTGCGTGCTGTTCGTGTCGGCGGTGAGGCCGGTGAGCAGCTCGTCGCCGGTGCAGAGGGTCTCGATGCGCACGGCTTCGCTTGTACACTGAAAAGCGCGTGGAGCTCCTCGATGCCGTGCGCGCAGCCCCTTACGATCGCCGCGCGTACCTCGTGCTCGCCGACGCGCTGATGGCGAAGGGAGACGCCTGGGGAGAGCTCATCGGGCTGCAGTGCGCGCTCGAGGGAGAGAGCGACTCCAGCCGGTTCCTCACGCGGCTCAAGGCCATCGAGGCGCTGCGCGAGAAGCTCACGCCGCGCCTGCTCGGCGACGCGTGGACGTGGAACCAGCGCCTCAAGCTCGAGTGGGCGTACGGCTTCGTGCGCCGCGTGACCATCGAGTACCTGCCGGAGGCGCCGATGCGGAGCTCGGTCTCGGCGCTGCTCGGCGCGCCCGGCCTCGCCGCGCTGCAGGGGCTCACTGCGTGGCACCTCGAGCGCGAGGGCGGCGGAGACTTCGCGACGTTCACCACCCTGCTCACCGAGCTCTTGCCGCCCAGCATTCGCGAGCTGCGGCTCGGCGGAGTCGGCGCCCTCGACCGGCTGCTCGCCGCTCACCCCGCCGTCGAGGAGCTCGAGCTGATGTACGCGAAGAACGCGTTCGTGGGCCCTGCGGAGCCGAAGCTGAAGGCGCTGCACCTGGCGGACTGTGGACCCGCGGCGTGGCACTGGCTCGAGACCGCGAGCTGGCCCGAGCTGAAGGTGCTCGAGGCGCAGGCGGAGGATCGCGACCGCTCGCTCGCCGAGGCGCTGACCCCGATGCGGTTTCCCAAGCTCGAGCGGCTCGTGCTGGGCCTCGAGTCGATCGACTCGTTCTTGCGGGGACTCGAGCCCGAGGTGCTGCGCGGGCTGAAGATGATGGAGCTCACCGGCGACTACGGAGACGCGGCGCTCGAGGCGCTCGTCGCGGCGCGGACGCGGCTGCACAAGATGAAGCGCGTGTCGCTGACCGGGACGTCGCACGCGAGCCGGAGGCTCGCCGCGGTGGTGCAGCGACAGCTGCCGAACGTGACCCTGGCGGTGACCGCGAGACGACACCGTTCACGCTGAGCGGAGCGCGAAGCGCGGAGTCGAAGCCAGGCCTCGACGGCAGCCTCTCGCTCTCGCCCTCTTCATCGTGTCGCTCAAGCGTCAGAGCACTTCCTGCTCGTCGACCTCGTCGCCCTCTTCCTCTTCGTCGTCATCGTCCACGGTCGCTGCAAGCGCTGCGGCGGCCGCGCGTTTCTCTTTCAGCGCGCGGCCCAGCAGCACGACCGACTCGACCATGCCGGACACGAGATACAGCGAGAAGATTCCGACGAGCAGCCACGCGGGGTGCAGCAGCGTGGCGATCAGCGCGCCGCCCCCGAGGATGAACATGAACACCAGCACCGCGCGCGGCGAGAGCTTGAGGTCCTTGAACGTCCGGTACCGGATCGTCGACACCATCAAGAGCGACAGGAACACCACCGCGCCGGCCACCGGAGCCCGCGCCACGTCGGGCAGCGGCAGCGCGCCGCGCGCCCCGTGATGCGCGATGATCATCGAGATGACCACGCCGGCGCCCAGCGGAATCGGCAGCCCGACGAAGAACCGCCCCGCCGCGTGGTTCTTCGCGATCGGCTGGCCCGCTGCTTCCGCCGCCTTCTTCGCCGCGTCCTCACGAATCGCGAGCACGTTGAATCGCGCGAGCCGCAGCGCTCCGCACGCCGCGAACATGAAGCCGATGAAGATGCCCCAGATGCCCATGGGCTGCAGCGCCCACCGGTACACGACCAGCGCCGGAGCCGCCCCGAACGTCACCACGTCCGCCAGGCTGTCGAGCTCCTGCCCGAACATGCTCTGCGTCTTCGTGAGCCGCGCCACGCGCCCATCGAAGCCGTCGAAGAAGATGCCGAAGAAGATCGCCAGCGCTGCCTGGTACAGCTGGGCCGGGCTCGCCTCGCCAGTGCACAGCGTCAGCGCGTAGAAGCCGCAAAAGATGGAACTGACGGTGAAGAGGTTCGGAAGTACGAAGAGGAGCTTTCGCAGCTTCATCTAGAAGATCACCCTAACAAACTTGGAAACCGCGTTTCTGATCATCTGCGCCGTCGTGCTCCTCGCCCTCGTGGCGTTGGCGGCGTTTGCCCACCTGCTCTACCCGCTCAAAGGCGAGCGTGCGCAACTTCTCAAGGCGACCTGCGCTGACGGCTGGGAGCTCGCGGTGTGGCACCGCCCGGCGCGGGTGAAGCGCTTCGCCGAGCCCGTCGTGCTCTGCCACGGTCTTGGGAATAACCACCGGGTCTTCGATCTTCACGCGCCACTCTCGCTTTCGGTGGCGCTGAACGAGGCGGGGTTCGACACGTACGCCGTCGACTTGCGCGGAGCGGGCCAATCCCAGCGGGCTCCCAAGGGTGCGCCATTCCGAGCCTCCATCGACGACCATGTGCAATTCGACGTTCCCGCCGTGCTCGAGCTTGCGCGACGCCAGAGCGGCGACGCGAAGGTGCTGTGGGTGGGGCACTCCTTGGGGGGCCTCGTCGCGCTCTGCTCCGCCACGCCCGACCTCCAGGCCCTGCTCGCCGGCCTGGTGACCATCGGCTCTCCCGTCTACTTCTCCGGCCTCGAGGCCCGCACGCGCTTCGCGCTCTCGATCGGCAAGCTCTTCAGCTACCCGCGCCGCATTCACCTCGACACGCTCGCCCGCCTCGCCCTGCCCGTCGCCGGCATCGCCCCGAGGTACTTCACCGAGGGCATGCTCAACGCGACCAACGTCGACGGGCTCATCCGCCGCATGTCGCTCGCGCAGATGATCTCTCCCATCTGGCGCGGAGTCCTCGAGCAGATGAGCGACTGGGTGACCAACGACGTGCTGCGCTCGTTCGACCGCCAGACCGACTACCGCGAGCGCATCGCGAAGCTCGGCATCCCGCTGCTCACCGTCGGTGGCGCCGTCGACAAGCTCGCGCCGCTCGAGACGGTGACGAAGGCCCACGCGCTCGCCGGCAGCCCCGACAAGACGCTGCTCGTCGAGTGGCCCGAGGGCATCAGCTACGGCCACGGAGACCTCCTGCTCGGCCGCCACGCCCCGCTGCACGTCTACGCGCGCATCATCGACTGGCTCGCGAAGCACGCGACGCAGACGGCGCCGGTCGAGCAGCCAACGGCGGAGTCGGCCGATCCGGCACGTCTGCAGGCGTGACGCCCTTCAGCTCGTACAGCTCGATGACGTACTTCTTCAGCGCGAGGCACCGCGCCGCAGTCATCTCGACGCCCTGAAAGCGCTTCTCCGCGTAGAAGGCGGCGTACTCCTGCAGCAGCGCCGCCTTCGGCCCGCGGTAGTTCTCCTCGGCGCGCGTCAGCACGTGCGTGACCTCGTGCACGAGCAGCGACGCCAGCCGCCGCGGCGAGAGGTCGCGGTGCACGTAGATGCGGTCGTCCCACTGGTAGCCGTTGAGGGCCTTCGAGATGCGCTTCACCGCGCGGGCGTCGAGCTTCGTCAGCCGCTCGGCGGGCAGATCTTTCCGCACGTGCCGGAAGTCGGCGGCGGTCAGGTCCGAGAACCCGTCGACCTTCACCTGGCCCGACGTGAGCGCCCGGAGCGTGCGGCGCGCCTCGGGCGTGTCGCTCTTCTGCAGCTCGGCGAGGCCCTTCTCGATGTACCGCCGGAACGCCGCGTCGTGCGGCGAGGGCTTCACCTCGGTGAAGCGGGAGCTCCGGGCGGCGGCAACTCGAGACACCGGCCCGACAGTAGCTCACGCGCAGGCAGCCTGCCCTTCAGCACCACGCGCGAGCCCGGCGCGCACTCGGCCCACACGCCCGGCCCGTTGCCGGTGACGTCGAGGCCGTCGAGCTCGAGCACTCCGTCGTCGGGGATGGTGACCGCCGCCTCGCGCGAGGAGATGGACACGATGCCGCGGGCCTTCACCGTCGAGCGCCGCTCGACCAGCAGCGCTCCGTGCAGGCACTGCTCGCAGCGCAGGCCGCTCAAGTCCACGGTCGACACCGCCGTGGCGACGACGCCCGTGCCGGCGATGTCGAACACCTTGACGTCTTCGAGCACGGCGATCGCGTCGCGCACCATGATGCCGTCGCCGTCGCCGGTGACTCCTTCGATGCGGACCTTCTTCGCGTCGAGCCGCCCCAGCCGCGCGAGGACGGCGAGGTCCACCGCGCCGCGGATGGAGATGTCTTCCGCGCGCGTCTGCGAGTCGAGCGACGAGATGCCGCCGTGGCTGCCCGGAGACGTCGCGTGCAGCCGCTTCACCACGCCCTTCGCTCCGGACAGCCCGACGCCGCCGACCTGCGTCCGCTCGACCGTCATGCCGTCGACGTCGAGCTCGGACCCGGGGCCCGCGAGCGCGCCGTACTCGTGCGCCACCACCTCGACGTCGTCGAGCTCGAGCCGCGCGCCGTTGACGCTGAAGCCCGCGCTGCGGCCGCGCCGCGCCTTCGTCTTTTGCACCAACGCGCGGCCGCCGGAGACGTGCACCGCCGTCGCCGCGCCGTCGCTGGTGCAGCCGGTGATGATGGCCTCTCCGCCTTCGACGGTGACGCCGTGGCGGAGCGCTCCGCGAAAGGTCACGTCGGAGACCTCAGCCTTGCCGGCCGTCACGACGACTCCGCGGCTCTCCGGCACCGAGCCCTCGACGTCTCCACCGCGCCAGGTCAGCGCGCCTTCGACGCGGACCGCCGCCTGTCGCTGGCCGCTGAACGAGACCTGCTCGAGCGTCACGGCGCCGCGCACCGTCAGCCCCACCTGCCCGCCCTGAATGGCGAGCTTCCGGAGCGTCGCGCGGCCCGCCTCGAGCCCCTCGCCGAACAGCACGACCGCCTTGCCTTCACCGACAAGCTCGACGTCGTCGGGCAGCACGCCCGAGAGCTCGTACAGGCCGGTCGCCAGGTGCGTGACGGTGCCGCCTTTGAGCTCGAGCCTCTTGAGCGGGCGCGCGCTCGAGCCGTCTCCCCCTTCGGAGGCGGAGCCGTCGACCCAGACCTGCGCCCGCCGAGGCGCGGGCTCGGTCTTCGCGGACTCCGGGGCGTGCGCGCACGCGCTCACCACCAGAAGCCAGAGGCACCGCCGCATCGGGCCCCGAGCCTAGATCGCAAACGGCCCGCGCCCGATCAGAACGGCGGCGATTCCCGCGCCGGAACGCAAGGTTGCGCGGCCACCCTGATCGCAAACGGATCCTCTCTGATCAGACATCGGTGTCATGTATGTCTTACATTGACGCGTCTGATCTGCCTCTGGTACTCAGCGCGCCCCGCTGTCAGGGACCCACCGAGGGAGGGAAAACGCACATGACGAAGGCAGAGCTGGTCGAGGCCGTGGCGACGCAGACGCAGCTGACCAAGAAGTCGGCGGCGGAGATCATCGACGTGGTGTTCAGCCACATCGGTAAGGCCGTGAAGGCCGACAACCGCTTCAGCTACCCCGGCTTCGGCACCTGGACGATGCGCAACCGCAAGGCGCGCAAGATCCGCAATCCGCAGACGAACGAGATCATGAAGCTGAAGGCGTCGAAGACCATCGGCTTCCGTCCGGCCAAGGAGCTCAAGGAGACCCTCTAAGAGAGTCCCGCGTCCCGGCTGCTCGGCCAACGGGCGACACTGTCGCCCTGCTCCGCGTCAGGCAGACTGCGCCTGACGCTCCACGCCGAGCAGCAACCGGGGCCGCTTCAGCCTGAGGCGGCCCCGTATTTCGCTCTCAGCTCCGGCAACGACAGGCCCGCCGCCGGCGCCAGCACCGCGATGAACTCGCTCGCGTGCACGAAGTACAGCGCCTGACCCACGAACAAGCTCAAGAAGACTCCGCGCGCGTCGTGCAGCGCCACTCCTCGGCAGTCGAGGAAGTAGACGAGCTTGGGCAGCACCTTCTCCGCCACGGCCTCGAGGTCATCCGCCTCGGACAACACCAGCTCGTAGCTGAGCGCCTCTGCTCCGCCGAAGGCCTGCGCGTTCCGCTGGCTCGCGATCTCGTTGTTCGCGTCCATCGCGCGCGCGCGGTGGAACGCCTTGTCGAGCAGCGGCTGCAGCGCGCTCATGGCAAGAGCCACGCGACGGGCGTGAACGGCCCGCGAGGTACCGGGAGCTCGGCCTCCGGGTCCACCGGCTCGCCCTCGTGAAGCAGCTCGAAGTGCACGTGCGGCCCGGTGCTCTGACCCGTCGAGCCCGCGAAGCCGATGAGCTGCCCCTTCTGCACCACCTGGCCCGCCTCGACCTCCCACGTCGAGAGGTGGCTGTACCGCGTCGACCAGTGGCCATCGTGCACCACGTGCACCGTCTTGCCGTGCGCGCCGTTCCAGCCCGCGAACACCACGGTGCCGGTGAACGACGCCTTCACCGGCTGGCCGAGCTCGGCCACCACGTCGACGCCGCGGTGCACCCGCCACGTGCCCGACATCGGGTGCACGCGCGAGCCGAACGGGCTCGACACCATCACCGGAGACACCGGCCACGCGAACAGCTTCGGAGTCACCTTCGGCCGCCGCGACACCTGCAGCACCGCGTTGAGCCGCGACGTCAGCCGGTCGAGCGTCGCGCGGGCGGCCGTGGCCGTCTCGGGCGCGATGTCTCCGTACGTCTGGGCGTCGAGCTCGAGCTCGCCCTCGACGACCATGCGCGCGCGGGCGAGGTCCGTCGGCGCCACCGACGCCCGCGCGAGGAAGGCGTCGACGTCCGAGAGCAGCTTCGCCCACGCCGCGCTGCGCTCGACCGGCATCGGGGCTCCCGAGACGGCGCCCCTTCGCGCGGCCTGGGCCCCGTCGATGAACGCCTTCAGCTCGGCCTCGAAGCGCGGGTCCGACTTCAGCTTCGGCGCCGAGCGCGTCACGGCAGGCGCCTTCATCGCCTCGGCCCACGACATCTTCTGCGGAGCGGCGACGCACCCCGACAACACGCACAAAAGGAGGACCGGGCGCACGACGCCGCGAATGCTACCTTGCGCCCCGTGAAGGAGACAAAGAACGAGCGCGCCGCGCGCGCAGTGGCCGTCATCGACAAGCTCGACGCCGCGATGCCGGAAGCGAAGATCGAGCTCGACCACGGCTCGCCCTGGCAGCTGCTGGTCGCCGTCATCCTCTCGGCCCAGAGCACCGACCGGCGCGTGAACATGGTCACGCCCGATCTGCACCGGGCCTTCCCGTCACCCGAGCACTACGCGAAGGCGTCTCCGGCCGAGGTCGAGCAGCACATCAAGACGCTCGGGCTCTTCCGCAACAAGGCGAAGAACCTCGTCGCGCTCGGCAAGACGCTGATGGCCGAGCACGAGGGCAAGGTGCCCGTCTCACGCGCCGCGCTCGCCGCGCTGCCTGGCGTCGGCAACAAGACGGCGGGCGTCGTCTCGATGCACATCGGCGGAGACCGCGGCTTCCCCGTCGACACCCACGTGATGCGGCTGTCGTACCGGCTCGGCTTCACCCGGCACGACAAGCCCGACGACATCGAGAACGACCTGCGCGCGCTCTTGCCCGAGGAGAAGTGGTTCCAGGGCCACCAGCTGCTGGTGTGGCACGGCCGGCGGGTCTGCCACGCGGCAAACCCCGAGTGTCACCGCTGCGTCGTGGCTGAGCTGTGCCCGAAGCGGGGCGTGAAGGCGCTCAGAGCGCGGAAGCCGACCGCTCGGCGCCCTCTTCCTTCTCGGACGCGCGCACCGTCTTGAGCCGCTTCATCCGCTTGCGGATGAGCTCGCGCTTCAGCACGGAGATGTGGTCGACGAACATCGTGCCGTCGAGGTGATCGGTCTCGTGCTGCACCGCGATGGCGAGCAGCCCGTCGCAGCGCATCGTCTGCTCCTGGCCCTGCTCGTCGAGGAACTTCACCGTCGCGAACGCCGCGCGGTCGACGTCTTCGGCCTCGCCCGGCACCGAGAGGCAGCCTTCGGTGTACGTGACCTTGCCCTCGAGCGAGACGATCTCCGGGTTGATCATCGCGATGGGCTTCGACTCGGGCTGGCGCGCGCGGGTGTCGAGCACGATGACGCGCTGGAGCACGCCGATCTGCGGCGCGGCCAGGCCGACGCCGTCGGCCTCGTACATCGAGTCGAAGAGGTCCTTGATCAACGCTCTGGTGGAGTCGTCGACGACCGTCACCTTCTCGGCCTTCTTCTTCAAGGTCGGGTGCGGCCAGACCAGGATTTCGCGAACCATACCTACATGTTTAAACAGCGTTACCGTTCGGAGCAACTGGTGGCCGGTGCGCTACCGTCCCAGTCTTCTCTAATCCAGCAGGTGCCGGGCATATTCGGCCCGCCGCTGGTCGTCCTCGAGGGCGCGGGCCGCCTCCTCCAGCACCCGGTGGACGACGGCCGCCCTTTGCTGCAGTGCGGCATCTGGGTGACCCGAAAATCGAAGGGGGTCGAACTCCTCGGAGAGCCGCTCGAACGCCCGCTGCACCTCGTCGGTGCCGGCGTTCCGCGAGAGGCCGAGGATGGTGAAGTAGTCGGCCTCCTGCACCTGCTCGAACTTCGCCTCGAGGCGCTGCACGTCCAGCTCCGGGGACGGCTGCGGCCGCCGCGCGGCGGGCGGCTTCACCTCGATGAGGCCGAGGTGCTTCGCGACCGCGATGACCTTGTAGGCCTTGTCGGGCCGCATGCCCGCGGCGAGCACGAGGTCCTCGATGGTCGCTTCGCCGTCGACGAACGACAGCATGCGGCGCTCGCGATCGGTGAAGCCCAGGGAGCGGATGTCGAGCTCGGTGTCGGTCGCGACGGGCACCGCCTCGCTGCCGCCGAGCGCCTCGAGCTGCGTCTCCGGAGGGAGCACGCGGCGCAGCGCCTCGGCCACCATCGGCAGCACCGTGCGCGTCGACGCCGCGGCGAGCACCTCGGGCCCGGGCTGCTCGTCGTGCAGGCGGTACGTACACGAGCTCTCGGTGAACGCGTCGAGCGCGACCGCCTCGGTGTAGCGCTGCACGAGGCCAGGCACCTCGGCGTCGCGGATGAGGCCCCGCTGCTTCATCACCGCGAGCAGCTCGTGCGCAGAGGCGCCGCGGACGGACGCGAGGTCGGCCTCCTGGCGGGCGTCGATGAGGCCGTCGCGGCGCGCGCGGTCCGAGAGCGTCTCGTACGGCAGCGATGACTCGGCCGCGACGAGCTGCCCGCGCTTGAGCCAGAGGTTGCGGGTGCCGCCGGCGACTCCGAGCTCGACGCGGACCTCGGCGCCGCCGAGCACCAGCGTCGCCATCATGCGCGCGAGCTCGCCCAGCTTGAGCGTGCCGGTGCGCGGCAGACCGAGCGGCGGCTTCCCGGCGGGAGCGAGCGGCAGAATCGCGCGGTCCTCGAGCTCCTTCACGTGAGCCTCGGCGCGCTGGGCGGCGGTCTCGGCGGCTGCGGCGCGCGCGGCCTCGGCGGCCTGCTCGGCCCGCACCTGGTCGAGCTCTTCGCGCAGGGCCTTGAGCTGCGCCGACGTCGCTTCGCGCTCGGCCTCCATCTGCTTGCGGGTGTCTTTGAGCTGCAGCTCGAGGCGACCGATGTCGGCGAGCAGCTCGCTCTGGTGCGCCTCGGCGGTCGCGCGCGCGCCGCGCTCGTGCTCGAGCTCGCGGATGAGCTGCTCGCTCGTCGCCTTCGCGACCTCGGCCGCCTGGTCCTTCGACTCCTGCAGCTCGAGCACCTTCATCTCGAGCGCGGCCGCGGCCTCCGAGCGCTCGCGCCCGCGCTCCTGCTCGTCGGTCAACTGCTTGCCGAGGCCCTCGTGCTCTTCCGACAGCAGCGCGAGCTCGCTGCGCGTCTCTTCGTGGGCGCCCTGCGCTTTCACCAGCGCGTCGTCGAGCTCCTTGATGCGCGACTCGGCCTCGAAGGCCTGGCGCCGCAGGCGATCGAGCTCGGCCTTCACGGCGTCGAACGACTCCTGCAGCGTGGCGAGCTGCTGCTCGGCGCGGGCGCGGGCGTCGCGCTCCTGCTCGAGCTGCTCTTCGACCTGCGCGCGCTGGTCGCGCTCCTTGCGGACCAGCGTGTCGGCGTGCTCGGCCTCGCGCTCGAGGCGCTCGAGCTCGCCCTTCTGCGTACGGCGCTGGGTGTCGGCCTGCGCGCGCGCGGCCTTGAGGGCCTTCTCCGCGCTCTCGACGGCGTCGTGCGCCGCGGCCTCGCGCGCGGCCCACTCGGCGCGGGCCTTGTCGACCTTCGCCTCGGCCTCGCGGACCTTCGCCTCGAGCTCGGCCTCACGGGTGGAGGTCTCGGCGCTCTCCGGCGGCGGCGGCGCAGGCGCGGCGGGCTCTGGCTCGGGCTGTTCGTGCTCTTTGAGCTCGAAGCGCGCGCTCTCCTCGGCCGCTGCGGGAGGAATCGACGGAGGCGGCGGAGTCGTCGCCGGCTCGCGCGCCATGCGCCGTCGCGCGGCCTCGGCGCGGACCTCGTTCTCGAGGCGCTCGAGCTCGGGGTCGATGTGCGACTGGACCTGGGCTTCGATCTCCTGGCCGACCTGCTGCTCGAGGTCGCCGAACAGCGCGCCTTCGAGATCTCTGGGCGATCGCTCCTCCTCGGGCGGAGGGCTCGTGCGCCACCCGGCCGTCTCTTCCGGAGGCACGGGAGCCGGCGGCTCGGGCGGAGGAGGCTCCTCGAGCTGCGGCGGCGCGACGGTCTTCTCCACCTCGCGCATCGTCCAGTCGTCGGCGGTCGGGTTGATGAGCTCGTTGATCTGCTGCGGGAGCTCGTCTCCAGGAGGCATCGGCGCGACCGGGTAGCCGAAGCCGGGCACCGACTCTCCGAGCAGCAGCACCTTCGCGAGCTTGCCGTCGGGGTGCTGCTGCAGCTCCTCGAGCACGATGTGGCCGCGGCCGGACTCGACGGAGGGCGCGAGGAGGATGAGGCCCGGCAGGTGGGCGCCGAAGGCGATCACCGCGTCGGCGGCGGACGTCGCGAGCACGAATTCGTAGCCCTCGCGCGCGAGAATGCGCTTGAGCTGAGCGATGACCTCGAGGTCGTCGTGGACGAGGAGTACCGGTGCCGCCATGTGGACCGCCACATGTTGCTACAGGCGGGAGGGGTTTCCACTTTCGGGCCTAATCGTGAAGGTCGACCGAGAGGACGTTGTCGGCGCCGGGCTCGACGTCGATGGTCGTCATCACCGTCTTGCCCAGCTCGGGGTTACGGACCTCGAAGGTCCGGCGCCCCACGGGGACCTTCGCTTCGAACGGCGCGATGCCCAGCTTCTTCCCCTCGAGCCAGACGTCCGCCCAGGGCTTCACCTCGAAACGAACAATCGCCACCCGCCCCCTCTCGCCTCGTAGGGGAGAGGGCTGGGGTGAGGGGGCAGTCAGAGGCGGAAGGGGCGGCTCGGCCTGCACGGGCTCAGGAGCAGGAGCAGGAGCGGTGTCGACAGGCGGAGGAGCAGGAGCAGGTGCCGTGTTGACAGGCGTAGGAGCAGGAGCAGGAGCGGTGTCGACCGGAGGTGGCCGAGACGGCGCGATTGATGGTTGCGCCGGAATCGACGCCGGCGGAGGCACGTCGTCCCCGCGCAGCAGCACACCGGCGAGCGCCACACTCACGGCGAGCGCAGCAGCGGGGGCAATCCACATCGCGAGCCGGCGCTTGCCGCCCTGGGTGAGCTGGGTGGTCAGCGCATCGGCGCGCTGGACGCCCTGGTCGGCGCCGACGTCACGGATCGCTTGGGCGACCTCGGCATGGGGCGCAGCGAGCCGACCGAGCGCGAGCACGAGGCCGGTGAGCGAGTCGGGTCGATGCTTCGGGTTCTTCTCGAGCGCGGCCTCCACCCACTCGGCGACGTCGGCGGGGGCGCGCTCGAGCCGCGGCGCCGGCTGATTCACGACCTTGTCGAGCGTCTCGACCTCGTTCTTGCCGAGGAAGGCGTAGCGGCCCTCGAAGAGCTCGTACACGGTGGCGGCGAAGGCGAAGTAGTCGCTCTTGTGCGTGGGCGGAGCGCCCTCGAGCAGCTCGGGGGCGGCGTAGGCGACCTTGCCTTTGAAGGCGCCGGCGCGGGTGAGGCCGGCGATGCCGGCGATGCGGGCGACTCCGAAGTCGGCGAGCTTCGAGCGGCCGTCGAGGTCGACGAGGATGTTGTCGGACGAGATGTCGCGGTGGACGAGGTCGTGCAGGCCCTGGTCGGGCACGTGGAGCGCGTGGACGTAGGCGAGCCCCTTCGCGGCGTCGCAGAGGATGGTGGCGGCGACGCGCGGGTCGAGGAACTTCGAGAGCTCGAGGTGGGCGCGCAGGATTCTCCGCGCCGAGCGGCCGGCGACGTACTCCATGGCGAGCCACGGCCCCTGCGCATCGGAGCCCGAGGCCTCGACGCGCACGACGTTGGGATGGTTGAGCAGCGCGCCGATGCGGGCCTCGCGCTCGAGCTGGGCGACGAGGTCCGGCTGCACGCTGCCGCCGCGCAGCCGCTTCAGCGCGACGAGGCGCGGGCCCGTCGGGTCCTTGACGATGGCGAGGTAGACGTCCGCCATTCCGCCGGAGCCGAGCAAGGGGCCCTGCTGCCAAGTGAAGGACACGCGCGCGCATCACAGCACGGCGCTTCACGGGCAGGGAATGTCGACCGTGCGCGTCGACGCGTTGCACGCCCCACCCGCCTTCGCTGAGCCGCACGCGCAGATGTCGATTCCACTGCACCCCGCGGGAATCGGCACACACTCAGACGTCCCCGACGGCGTCCCGCCCTGCGCACCGCAGCAGGTGCACGTGTTGCGGCAGTAGTGCGTCGGCCCGCACGTCGTCGACCCGCACGGCACCGACGACACGCTTCCGCAGCCGACGAGCAGCAGCACGGCGAAGATTCGTCTCATGCGCGCGCGTTCAGCAATCGACGTGCCGCAGAGGTTGCACCGCAAACCGCGCGGTTGCACCGGGCCCGCCCACGAAAATCCGTCAGAGCATCGCGCCGGGATCCACGTCGAGCGTCACACGCACCGACGACGGCAGCTCGGGCAGCAGCGCCTCGGCCGCCGACAGCGGCCGCTCGAGCGCGGCGTGCGTCGGGCCCTTGAGCAGCAGCTGCCACCGCGTCTTGCCCTTGATCTTCGAGATCGGCGCCGGAGCCGGCCCCAAGAGCCGCACGCCATGCGCCGGCGGAGGCAGGTGGTCCGCCATCGCCTTCCCCAGCGCCCGCGCCACGCGCGCCGTGTCTTCCGGGTGCGAGCCCTCGATGCGCACCGCCGCGAGCCGCGAATACGGAGGCCACGCCAGCAGCCGCCGCCTCCGCAGCTCCTCCTTCGAGAAGCCCTCGAAGTCGTGGTGCAGCACGCGCGCGACCGGCTCGGCCTGCGGGTTGTACGTCTGCACCAGCACGCGCCCCGCATCGACGCCGCGGCCCGCGCGCCCGCCGACCTGCGTGAGCAGGTGGAACGTGCGCTCCGCCGCGCGGAAGTCGGGCAGCGCCAGCGCCGTGTCCGCCATCACCACGCACACCAGCGTCACGCCGGGGAAGTCGTGCCCCTTCGCGACCATCTGCGTTCCGACCAGCACGTCGATCTCCCGCCGCGCGAACGACGCGAGCAGCTCGGTGAGCGCCTCGGCCGACGTCACCGCGTCGCGATCGAGCCGGCCGACGCGCGCGTGTGGAAACGCCTCGGCGACCTCGGCCTCGACCTTCTCCGTCCCCATGCCGAGGCGAATCAGCGGCCCCGTGCACGCCGGGCAGCCGTCCGGAATGAACTCGTGCCGGTTGCAGTAGTGGCACAAGAGCCGCCGGCTGCCGTGGTGGTGCGTCATGCACACGTCGCAGTCGCGGCACTTGAGGCTCTGCCCGCAGACCTCGCACACGAGGAACGTGTCGTAGCCGCGCCGGTTCAGGAACAAGATGACCTGCTGGTTGCGCGAGAGCACGTCCTCCATCGCCTCGCGCAGCGGCGCCGAGAGGATCGGAGGCTCCGCCGTGCGCGGCTCGTCCTTCTTCCGCGGCCGCTCGATGCGCAGATCGACGAGCCCGACGTTCGGCATCGGCCGATCGTCGACCCGGCGCGTGAGCTGCACGAGCTTGTACCGGCCGCGGTTCGTGTTCTCGAGCGTCTCCAGCGAGGGAGTCGCCGAGCCCAACACCACCAGCGCCTGCGCCTGCCGCGCACGCACGACCGCGAGATCGCGCGCGTGGTACCGCAGCTTCTCTTCCTGCTTGAACGAGGGATCGTGCTCTTCGTCGACGACGATGACGCCGAGGTTGGCGACGGGCGCGAAGATCGCGCTGCGGACTCCGACGGCGATGCGCTGCTCGCCTTTGCGCAGCGACTGGAAGTTCCGGTACCGCTCCGAGTCTTTGAGCGCCGAGTGCAGCACGGCGACCTTCTGGCCGAAGCGGCTGCGGAAGCGGCCGACGAGCTGCGGGGTCAGCGCGATCTCCGGCACCAGCACCAGCGCGCCCTTGCCGAGCTCGAGCGCGCGCTCGACGAGCCGCAGGTAGACCTCGGTCTTGCCGCTGCCAGTGACTCCGTGGAGCAGGTACGGCTCGAAGCCGCCGCGATCGAGCGCGGCGCCGAGCGTCTCCATCGCGTTCTGCTGCTCTTCGGTGAGCACCGCCGGCCGCTCGGCGCCGAGGCCTTCGGCGACCGTCTGCACCCGCTTGCGCGCCTCGAGCCGCACGAGTTCCTTCTCGGCGAGCTTCTTGAGCGTCTCGCGCGCACCGGGGATCGCGTGGGAGACCTCTTCCACCGTCGCGGTGCGGCCGACGGCGAGCAGGTACTGCAGCGTCGCGCGCTGCGCGTGCGCGCCCTTCGGCAGCTCGTCCGGGTCCGGCAGGCCGAGCACGTGCGCCCACCACTCGACGTCCTGCTTCGCCTCTTTCTCCTCGTCGGGCTTCGCGAGCTGCGGAGGCAGCGCCGCCTTCAGCGCCTCGCCGAGCGGGTACCGGTAGTGCCGCGCGGCGAAGCGCACGAGCTCGACGACGTCGGGCGTGAGCACCGGCTCGGGCTCGAGCGCGCAGTCGATGGGCTTGAGCTTCGCCGCGACCTCTGCGGACGGCGGCGGCGCGTCGGCGAGGAAGAACGCGAGCGCGGTGGCGCGGCCGAACGGCACGCGAATGCGCTGCCCGGGCGTGAGCTTCCCGCGCAGCGCCGACGGCACCAGGTACGTGAACTCGCCGCGCAGGGGCCGGCCGACCGCAACGGAGGCGTACGGGCTGGCGTCGAGGTTCGACATCCGGGGGGCCGCGCTTCATAGCGCAGGGGTCTGACGTCGAAGAAAGGGGACAGGCCCCATTTTGAGACGTTCGTCTCAAAATGGGGCCTGTCCCTATTTTTTCCTGCGTCGTTTCGAGCGCTTCAGTGCGCGCCGACGGCGCCTTGAGCGGACTCTTTGTTCGCGAGGTAGCGCTGGTCGAGCTCGTCCGACTCTTCCTTGCTGAAGATCTTCGCGGCTTCGGGGAAGAAGATGTTCTCCTCCTCGTCGACGTGGCTCTTCACGAGCTGAACGAGCGCCTCGAACCGCGGCAGCCAGGCGTCGGACGCGGTGTCGATGCCGTCGAGCTCCGAGATGAGCGCCTGCAGCGCGCCGGCCTCGGCCTCGTGCTCCTCCGCGTACTGGCGAAGCTGCGCGTGCTGGCGGTAGGCCGGGTACACGACCTCGAGCTCACCCTGCTCGTGCGAGAGCAGCTCCATGCGGATCTTCGACCAGAGGTCGAGCCGCTTCTCCGGGTCGTTACTCAGCTTCGTACGCTCCAGCAGCATCGAAACTTCCCCGTGCTCCTTCACCAGCGTGTTGAAGACGCCGTGAAGCCCCTTCAGGGCTCCCTGCGCCTGCTTCAGTGCACCTGCGCCCTTGGCGCCGAGCTCTTCGAACGGATTCGGCATGACGTATCTCCTTGTTGATTTGCCCCTGGAGGCTGCATCGGCTGTGCCCGACGTGACCTCGCGCGGATGGCGCGCGCGCCCTGGGGCGTAGCGCCCCACCGCCCGTCACGGCGCGGGCGTCGGCTCGATCACCGTCTCGCCCGGAGCGCCGGGGCCCCCGTTCTCGGGTCTGGCCTCTTCTCGCTTCAGCGCGCGGATCATCGACATCAACGGCCCGGGCCGCTTCGAGTAGTCCATCGGGTACTGCGTCTCGTCGGCGCCGTACGTCAGCTCGAGCAGGCGCTTGCGCTCCTCGACCTTCCGGTCCATCAGCCGCCGCAGATCGGCCGGCTCGTGGATGACGTGCGGCGTGAGGAACACGAGCAGGTTCACCTTGATCTTCTTCGTCGTGTCGCGCCGGAAGAGGCGGCCGATGATGGGAATGTCTCCGAGGATCGGCGTCTTCGAGATGTCCTCGATCACGCGGTCCTGCATGATCCCGCCGAGCACCACCGTCTCCGAGTCCTTCGCCACGATCGTCGTCTTCTGCGCGCGCGTCGACGTGATCGGCCCGAGCGAGTTCGAGCCCGACACCTCTTCGGCGTTCTGGTTGATGTCGAGGCGAATGTTGTCGCCCTCGCCGATGTGCGGCTTCACGATGAGCTTCAGCTCCACGCGCTCGCGCGTGACGCTGCCGGCGAACGCGGCGAGCGTCGTGGCGTTCTGCCCGGTCTGCGCGCTGAGCTGCTGCATGAGCGCGGGGTTGAGCCCCTGCTGAAACGGAATGCGCTGGCCGACGCTGATCTCGGCCTCCTTGTTGTCGGTGGTGAGGATGTGCGGTGTCGACAGGATGTTCGTGTCCGCCGTCGTCTGGTTCGCGGTGAACGACAGTCCGTACTGGCCGAGCTTGATGCCGAGCGCGCTCAGCGCGGAGAGCTGCGGGCCCTGCAGCCCGAAGAGCAGGCCCGACGCCGCCGCGAGGCCGTCGAGCGAGGCCGACGACGTCGCGCCGGTGGGCTGCGAGCCGACGACGAGGGGGACTCCGTCGGGGGCGGCGACGACGTGGCCCGAGGCGCCGACCTGGCTGTTGCGCTCGACGTAGACCTCCATCACGACGGTCTCGATGAACACCTGGCGGCGCGGAACATCGAGCTCCTCGATCAGCTCGACGAGGTTCCGGTATTCGCCCGCGCTCGCGACGATGACCAGCGCGTTGAGCGACTCGTTCGCGCTGATCTTCGGCTCGGTGCCCGCCTGCGGAGCCCCCGGCTTCACCACCGCCCGCGACGCGCTGATGACCTCGGTGAGGTTGCCGGCGAGCTCCTTCGCCTCGGCGTTCGCGAGCTTGTAGACGTGCGCCTTGCCGTCGCCAGGCAGCGCGACGTCGAGCTGCGCGATGAGGTCGAGCGCGCGCTGCATCGTGGGCGGGCTCGCGACGATCACCAGCCGGTTGCTGCGCTCGTCCGCGGTGAGGGTGAACACCTCTGAAGGCTTCGGAGTCTTCGGCGCCAGCACGCGCGACACCTCGTCGCCGAGCGTCGCGGCGTCCGCGTGCCGCACCGGCACGACGCGCAGCTCCTCGGCGGCCTTCCGCTCGACGTCGACCGCCGCGATGATCCGCTCGAGCCGCTCGAGGTTGGAGCCCACCTCGTTCACGATCAGCGTCTCGGGTGGGAAGGCGGTGGCCTCGCCGCCGCCGCTCAGGAACTGCATCACCAGCGCCCGCAGCGGCTCGAGGTCGACGTGCTTCGCGGTGAACACGCGCGTCACCATCTCGTCGCGCGCCGGGAACTTCGTCTCGTCGTCGGCCACGAACGGAATCGGAGCGCCCTTCGCGCGCTGCTTCTCCATGATGCGCACGAAGCGGCCGCTCGGCACCGCGGCGAGCCCGTTCGCGTCGAGCGCGGCGAGGAACGCGGCGTAGAACTGGTCCGCGTCGAGCTGCGTGTGGCCGTTCTCGGGCCCGATCATCGAGATCTTCCCGCGCACGTTGTCGGGGACGATGAACGCCTTGCAGGTGGCGTCGCTCACCGTCTGCACGAGCTTGTCGAGCTCCACCCGCTCGAAGAACGCCGAGAAGCGGCCGTTCTTGCGCAGCGCCTCGCAGCTCTTCTTCGGGTTCGCAGCGGCGACGAGCAGCACGACCAGCGCAACAGGCATGCGCCGGGCGGTAGCAGCGCCTGTGCCAGGAAATGGGGACTGTCCCCTTTTCGGGGCTTGGCGCTCGGAAAAGGGGACAGTCCCCATTTTCGGCCGGACAAGTTGTCAGCGCGTTCGTCAAAGGCCTTGTCATCGCGTCCGGGTTACCTGGCGCCCAGGCGCCGCGTACCGGGAGCACACCCGCTTTCTTCGAGGAGATCTCCCGTGCTTCGACGCTCCGTGCTGCTGCTGCTCGCCGCCTGCACCGGCTCTGCTTCCGGTCCCGCGCCCGTGACGGAAGTCCCGCCCACGAAGTTCCGCCTGCGCATCGCCAACGTCGCCGCGTTCGCGCAGGAGAAGAGCGGCGCCTTCAACACCCGCGTCGGAGGCTCCGCGCCCGGCGCCCTCGCCCCCGGAGACGCCTACGAGATCACCTTCACCGCCGGCCGCGGCCAGCGCCTCGCGTTCGCCACCATGTTCGGCGCCTCCAACGACTGGGTCTTCGCCACGCCGCCCGGCGGCATCGACCTGCACGCCGGCGACAGCAACGCGCCCACTTCGGGAGACATCACCCAGCAGATCTCCCTCTGGGACGTCGGCACCGAGATCGACGAGGAGCCCGGCGTCGGTCCGCACACCGGGCCGAACCAGGGCAGCTCCGGCGACGGCCCCGGAGCCGCCGACCCCATCGCCCGCGTCCGCAAGGTCGAGGGCATGTACACGCTCACCAGCGGCGCGAAGTTCGCCGTGCCGCCCGTCGCCTCGATGATCCGCGTCACGCTGACGCCGCGCGGGCAGGCGTTCACGCTGCGCATCCAGAACGTCGCGAACGACACCTCGACGCTGATGACGTCGCAGGGCGCGAGGCCCGTGCGCATCTCTCCCGGCGTGTGGACGGTGGGCGCCGGAAGCGACCCGCTGTTCAGCGAGGCGATGCCGGACCGCGGGCTCGGGCTCGAGGCGATCGCCGAGACGGGCAACCCCGAGGGCCTCGCGGCGTCGCTCAGGCCGCTCACCGGGCTGGCCACGCCGATCTCTCCCGGAGTGCTCGTCGTGCACCGCGGCAACGCTCCGCTCTTCACGCTCGGCGAGCGTGACCGCGGCCAGGGCCTCGAGCGCATCGCGGAGGACGGCTACGCGGTGCCGCTGCGCACCGCGCTCGGCGCCGACGCCACGCTCGAGGCCGTGAAGCTGTTCGACACGCCGGTGGGCCGCGACACGACGGGCCCCGCGCGTCCCGGCGGCGCGTACGAGATCGACTTCGACGCCGTGCCGGGCGACCGGCTGTCGTTCGTCACCATGTTCGGCTGGTCCAGCGACTGGTTCTTCGGCACCGACGAGCACGGCATCGAGCTGTTCGACGGAGACGAGCCCGTGCTCGGTCCAGTGACCGGCGACGTTCGGCTGTACGACGTCGGCTCGGAGCTCAGCGAAGAGCCGCTCGTCGGGCCGCACACCGGGCCGCAGCAGAGCGGCGCCGACGTCGGCCCGGCGGACACCGATGCGCGCGTGCGTGAGGTGACCCCGGCGGAGTACGGCGTGCCGGTGTCACACCACCTCACTGTGTCGCTGTCGCGCTGATGCTCAGAAGAGGTTGTCTTCGAGCTTCGGCTTCACGTCGGTGCTGAGCGTCGTGAACTTGAGCTGCAGGGCATCGCCCTTCCACACCTCGACCAGGCGCGGAAACGCGTCGCTCGCCTGCGAGGCGTAGTCGCGGAACTTGATGTCCCACGCCACGCCCTTGTCGTCGGTGAAGCGCACGCGGCCGGGGTGGAACTGGTCGTCCTTGTAGACCCAGAACTGCGGCGAGCCTTGGGCCTTGTTGCCGATGAGGTAGGCGAGCGTGCCGTCGTAGCGCGCGAGGGCGCTCTGCTTCGTGTCGACCTTCAGCGACTGCAGGTGCCGCTCGAGCGCGCTGCCCGAGTCGCCCTCGCCGGCGCCGCGCAGCGCGAGCGTCGCGCAGATCTCGTCGAGCGCGGCCTGCAGCGCGGGGAGCTCGGCGCCTTCGCTGCGGCGCTTGCCGTTGTTCGAGATCGCCGCGACCGACTTCGTGCTGTCGAGCGACGAGAGCTCGAAGCGGCAGCGCGCAGGCAGCCGCATCGAGATGACCGCGTTGAGCTGCAGCTCGCCCGGCCCCGTCGTGACGCCGAGCGCGTTCGCGTAGTCGGCGGCGGCCGCCATCGGCACGTTGACGGTGCCTTCGACGCGCATCGCGGTGAGGCCGAGCTCGTCGCGCTCGCGCGCGGTGCGGCGCAGCACCGACGGGGCCGGCATCACGTAGGCGAGCAGGAGCGCGACGACCGCCAGCCTCACTTCACCACCTCGCGCAGGTAGCGCATCAGGCCCTCGCGCAGCTCGGGGCGCTTGAGCGCGTACGCGATGTTCGCCGTGAGGTAGCCGACCTTGTCGCCGGCGTCGTAGCGCGTGCCCTCGAACCGGTAGCCGATGAGGCCCTCGTTCTCGACGAGCCTGGCGAGCGCGTCGGTGAGCTGAATCTCTCCGCCGACGCCGCGGCCGGTCTTCTCGAGGTACTCGAACACCTTCGGAGGCAGCACGTAGCGGCCGATCACGGCCATGCGCGACGGAGGATCCGTCTTCGGCTTCTCGACGATCTTCGTGATGCGCATGGTCCGCTCGTCGATCATGTCGCCCGCGGCGATGCCGTACATGTGCGTCTCGGAGGCGGGGACCTCCATCAGCGCGACGACGCCCTTGCCGTGCTTCTGGTACGCGCGCCACAGCTGCAGGATGCCGGGCACCTCGGAGTCGATCATGTCGTCTCCGAGCATGACGCCGAACGGCTCGTCGCCGACGAGGCTCTTGCCACAGAGCACCGCGTGGCCGAGGCCGAGCGGGTACTTCTGGCGAACGCTCGCGAGGTTCACCATCTTGGAGATCTTCTGCAGGAGCTCGACGTCGGCGGTCTTCTTGCGCTCGGTGAGCGTGGTCTCGAGCTCGAAGCCGACGTCGAAGTGATCTTCGATCGCGCCCTTGCCGCGCCCGTTGATCAAGATGAGGTCCTGAACGCCGGCGGCGACGGCCTCTTCGACGATGTACTGAAGCGTCGGCTTGTCGACGATGGGCAGCATCTCCTTCGGGACTGCCTTCGTCGCGGGCAAGAAGCGGGTGCCCAGGCCGGCAGCGGGAACGACCACCTTCCTCAACGGTTGTTCTGCCATGCGAGGCGCTCGCTTAATCGAAACTCGTCAGCCCCGCCACGCCGTCGTACAACCGTAACCAATGCGCCACGGGCTCATCTGCGCCGTCGTCGTCGTCGCGACACCCGCGCTCGCCGACGTGCCCAAAGAGGCGGCGCTGCCGGTGCCCAACGCGCTCAACGAAGCCGGGCAGCAGGCGCGCAGCTTCGGCATGGGAGGCGCCTACCGCGGCGTCGGCTACGGCACCGAGACCATCAGCGGCAACCCCGCGCTCATCTCGATGTACCGCCGCTATCAGCTCGAGCTGGGCGGCGCGTGGGACATCCCCAACGGGTACGGCTTCGGCGGCATCTCGATCGTCGACAGCGCGACGACGGACCTCGCGTACGGCCAGTCGTACACGCTGGTCACGTTCGACAGCCCGTACGGCCGCAGCACCGCGCACCTCAACTCGACCGCCCTCGCCTACCCGATCTTCGACTGGCTGCACCTCGGCATCGCCGGGCGCTACCAGCTCATCTACGGCCCGTACGCGACGAACTCGATCACGATGAACGCCGGAGCCGCGGTGCGCATCTTCGACGCGTGGATCATCGGCTTCTCGGGACACAACCTCATCCCCGTCGCGAGCGCGCTGGTGAACCCGTTCTTCGCGCTGTCGACCTCGGCGTCGTTCGGCCTGTTCACTCCGAGCTTCGAGTGGCGCATGGACTTCAACGCGAGGTTCCCGCGCTTTGCGTGGGCGGTGGGCCTCGAGTGGATCGCCGGAGAGGTCGTGCCCATCCGCGCCGGCTTCACGTGGGACAACATCACCGGCCAGCGCTTCATCTCCGGCGGCCTCGGCTTCTTCCTGGAAGGCAGCGGAGTCGACATCGCCTACCGCTACGAGATCGGCGGCTACCAGGGCCACCTCCTCGCGCTGACGGTGAAGCTGCAGTCGCGCTGAACCGCTGGGCACGATCGCGTGAGGCGTTGACGTTCACCGGGCCGGGCTCGCGTTCGGGTGCGCGGCGAGCGCGAGCCCCGACGCATCCCGATTCCGGCGGCCGTCAACGCTCCCGAGCAGCAGTCAGCGGCATCGCCAGCTCCTCGAGCGACTTCCGCTCGGCGTTGACGGCGAGCTTCGCGGCGACGCCGGCCGCGAGCAGCATGAGCGCCGCGCCGAGCGCGTAGCCGAGGAAGACGCGCGAGGGATCTCCGGTGCCGATGAGCGCGCCGAACAGGGCGGGCGCGGCGACGCCGCCGGCGCCGGTGCCGACCGCGTAGAACAGCGCGATCGCGAGCGCGCGGATCTCGAGCGGGAAGAGCTCGCTGACGGTGAGGTACGCCGAGCTCGCCGCCGCGGAGCCGAAGAAGAACACCACGCACCAGCAGACGGTCTGCGTCGTGGCGTCGAGCACGCCCTGGCGGAAGAGAAAGCCGGTGATGAGCAGCAGCACGCCGGACGTGGCGTAGGTCGAGACGATCATCACCCTGCGGCCGGCGTGATCGAACAGCCGGCCGAGCAGCAGCGGGCCGAAGAAGTTGCCGGCGGCGAACGGCAGCAGGTACCAGCCGACGTGCTCGGGGAGCACCTGGAAGAACTTCGTCAGCACCAGCGCGTAGGTGAAGAAGATGGCGTTGTAGAAGAACGCCTGGCTGAGCATCAGCGAGAGCCCGAGCACGGCGCGCGCGCGGTACTTGCCGAGGATCGTCTTCGCGACGGTGAGCAGCGAGATGTGCTGCCCGAGCTGAATGCGCAGCGTGCCGACCTCTCCCGTGAGCGGGAGGCCGCGGCGCTTCGCCTCGGCCTCGGCCTTCTCGACGATCGCGACGGCCTCGGCGTTGCGGCCGTGCAACATGAGCCAGCGCGGGCTCTCGGGCACGTGGGTGCGGACGAGGACGACGGCGACGGCGAGGACTCCGCCGAGGAGGAACGCGAGCCGCCAGCCGACCGAGGGCGCGAAGATGGTGGGGTTGAGCAGCACGGTGCTCGACAGCGCGCCCATGGCGGTGCCGACCCAGTAGCTGCCGTTGATGGCGAGCGCCGCGAAGCCGCGCACGCGCGCGGGCAACAGCTCGTCGATGGCGGAGTTGATGGCCGCGTACTCTCCGCCGATGGCGGTGCCGGTGAAGAAGCGGAAGACGATGAACGACCAGACGTTCCACGAGCAGCCGGTCGCGACCGTGGCGAGGACGTAGAGCAGCAGCGTGTAGAGGAAGAGCCGCTTGCGGCCCCACTTGTCGGTGAGGTGCCCGAAGAAGAGGGCGCCGCCGATGGCGCCGGCGATGTACGCGCTGGCCGAGAGGCCGACCTCGGCCGACGTGAGCCCGAGCGTGAGCGGAGACTCGAGCGCGCTGCCGATCGCGCCGACGATGGTGACCTCGAGGCCATCGAGGATCCACGTGACGCCGAGCGCGACGACGATCATCGTGTGCCAGCGCAGCCACGGCAGCCGGTCCATGCGGCCAGGCACGTCGGTGACGAGCTCGTTCACGAACCGACGACTTAATGCAGTGCACGAGCGAACGCCGCACTCGTTCGCCGCCGACATTGCCGTGGAGGTTCGTCGCGTCCCCGGCAACGTCCCCGGCCACGTCCCGGTCAACGAACCCGGGCCCGTCGAGTCGTGGACGTTCACGTGGCGACGTTCACGTCCCCGGCTTCTTCTGCTCCGTCGCCTGAATCACCTCGACAGCAGCCCCCTCGGTGAGCCCGGCGTTGGCGAGCTTCACGATCTTCTCCGTCCCATCGAGCCCGGTGCTGATCTGCAGCGTCTGCCCGGTGTCGCGCTCGATGCCGATGGTCTTCATCACGACGCGCCCGTCCTGCACGGTCGCCACGCGCGTCCCCCGCGAGTCGGAGTACAGCGCCGTGACGGGCACCTCCCACAGCCGGTGCGGAGTCGGCAGGGTCAGCGCGACCTGCGCGTACATCCCGGTGAGCAGCCGGCCGTCGGGGTTCGGCACCCGCACCTCGACGGTCATCGTGCGCGCGACCTCGTCGAGCGCGCCGGCAGAGCGGGCGACGGTGCCGGCGAACTCCTCGCCGGCGTACTCGCGCACCTTCACCTTCGCCCCGACCTGCGTCTTCACCGACGGAGCCACGTCCTGCGGCACCTGCACCAGCACGCGCACCGTCTCGATGGCCGCGAGCTTGAACAGCGGCGTGGTGCTGGGGTTCACGAGCGCGCCGCGTTCCACCATGCGGGCGATGACCGTGCCGGTGAACGGCGCCGTCACCTTCGAGAAGCTCTTGAGCTGAACGAGCCGGCGCAGGTTCGCCTGCTGCGCGGCGACGTTCGCCTTCGCGACGCCGACCGACGACGTGTCGACCTGGGCCTGCGCCTGCGAGCGGTCGAGCTCCTGCTGCGACGCCACGCCCGCCGGAGCGAGCTGCTGGTACCGCGTCAGGTTCTGCTTCGAGAACGACTCGCTCGCGAGCGCGCGGGTGACGTCGGCCTCGGCCTGCGCCACCTGGGCCTTCGCCTGCTCGAGCTGGGCGTCGAGCTCGGGCGTGTCGATCTCCGCGAGCAGCTCGCCCTCCTTCACCTGCGAGCCGAGGTCGGCGAGCCACCGCTTCACGTAGCCCTGCGCGCGCGGGTACACGATCGTCTGCTCGAGCGGCTCGATGCTGCCGGGCAGCACCAGGTCCCGGTCCGACGTGATCGCCACCGGCGAGATCAGCTCGACGCGCGGAATCGACGACGCCGCCGCGGCCGTCTCGGCCTCGAGCCGGTTCTTCGCGACGAGCTTCGGCACCAGGCCCGCGGCGAACAGCCCGAGCAGCACCACCACGGCGAGCACCACCATCCACCGCGCGCGCCGAGGCGGCACCTTCACCGGCGGGGGCAGCTCGAACCCCAGGTCGTCGTGCTTCGATTCAGCGCTCATAGATGCTCCACCAGGGGGTCGACCTTCGGCGGCTTGCCGCGCAGCGCGCTGTAGACGACGGGCACGAAGAACAGCGTGGTCAGCGTCGCCGCGATCAGCCCGCCGATCACCGCGCGGCCGAGCGGCGCGTTCTGCTCTCCGCCTTCACCGAGGCCCAGCGACATCGGCAGCATGCCGATGATCATCGCGAGCGCGGTCATCAGCACGGGCCGCAGCCGCGTCATGCCGCTCGCCAGCGCGGCCTGCGCCGCGTCGCGGCCGACCTTGCGCTGATCGTTCGCGAACGTGACCACGAGGATGCTGTTGGCCGTCGCCACGCCGACGCACATGATCGCGCCCATCAGCGCCGGCACCGACAGCGTCGTCTGCGAGACGAACAACATCCACACCATGCCGGCGATCGCCCCCGGCAGCGCGCTCAAGATGATGAGCGGGTCGACCCACGACTGAAAGTTCACCACCAGCATCAGGTAGACGAGGACGATCGCGAAGAGCAGACCGAACGCGAGGCCACGGAAGCTCGACTGCATGCTCTCGACCTGGCCGCGGATCGCGACGGTCGTGCCGCGCGGGAAGTCCTTCTTCGCCTTCTCGACCACGGCCTCGACCTTCTTCGCCACCGCGCCGAGGTCGGCGCCGTCGACGTTCGCCTGCACGTCGAACGTGCGCGCCGCGTTCCAGTGCGTGACGTTCGCCGCCCCGTACGTGCGCGAGAACGTCGCCACGTTCGAGAGCAGCTGCGGAGCCCCCTCGATCGGCGCCTGCAGCGGCAGCTGCCTCAGGTCGTCGAGCGACGCGATCTGCGCCTGCGGTGTCTGCACGGCGACGAGGTACTGCACGCCGCGCTTGTCGAGCCAGAAGCTCGGCGACACCTGCCCGCTCGACGACAGCGACACGAGCACGTCGTTCGCGACGCCGCGCTGGCTCATGCCCACCCGGCTCGCCATCGTGCGGTCGACGTCGATGCGCAGCTGCGGCCGGTCTTGCACCTGCGCGAGGTGCACGTCGGCGGCGCCGGGGATCTTCTCGATCTCCGCGGCCAGCTTCTTCGCCACCTCGAACGTCGCCTGCTCGCTGCCCGGAGCCCCGCTCACCTGCACGTCGATCGGCGCCGCCAGGCCGAAGTTCAGCACCTGCGTCGAGATGTCCGGAGCCAGGAAGAAGAACGTCGTGTCCGGGTACGTCGCCTTGAGCTTCGCGCGCAGCTTGCGCACGTAGCCCGCGGTCGGCGCGTGCCCTTCTTTCAGCGCGATGGAGATCTGCCCGTCGGCCGAAGAGATCAGCGCGCCTTCCGAGAGGCTCAGGTTGATGCCGCTCACCGGAGTGCCGACGACGTCGATCATCGTGGCGATCTCCGAAGGCGGAATGACCTGCCGAATGGTCTCGGTGATCGCCGCGAACCGCCGCTCGCTGTCCTCGACGCGCGTGCCGGGCGGGCCGCGCACGTGCAGCTTGATGAGGCCCGCGTCGACCGACGGGAAGAAGTCCTGCCCGACGAGCGGCAAGAGCAGCAGCGACGCGCCGACCAGCACGAAGAAGCCGATGGTGAAGCCGCGGCGCCGCGCCAGCGCGAGCGCGAGGAAGCCGCCGTAGGTCGAGCGCAGCCGGTCGAAGCCGCGGTTGAACGCCCCGTAGACGCGCGAGCCGACCGTCGGCTTCGGCGGCGCATCGTGGTGCTCGGCCGCTTCGCGCTCGAGCAGCAGGCGCACCATCGTCGGCACCAGGGTGCGCGAGAGGAAGTAGCTCATCATCATCGCGAACACGACGGCCAGCGCGAGCGGCACGAACAGCGACTTCGCCGCGCCGGCGATGAACGCGACCGGCACGAAGACGATGCAGATGCACAGCGTCGAGACGAATGCGGGCACCGCGATCTCCTGCGCCCCGTCGACGATCGACTGGATGAACGACTTCTTCTGGCCGAGGTTGCGGTGAATGTTCTCGATCGCCACCGTCGCGTCGTCGACGAGGATGCCGACGGCCAGCGCGAGCCCTCCGAGCGTCATCACGTTCAGCGTCTGCCCGAGCGCGCCGAGCACGACGATGGAGGTGAGAATGGAGAGCGGAATCGAGACGACGACGATCAGCGTCGAGCGCCACGAGCCGAGGAACAGCAGGATCATCAGCGCGGTGAGGCCGGCGGCGATCAGCGCCTCCTTCACCAGGCCCTCGATCGACGCGCGCACGAACACCGACTGATCGAACAGCAGCGAGACCTTGAGCTCCTTCGGCAGCCTCGCGAGCGACTCGGGCAGCCGATCTTTCACGCCGCCGGTCACCGCCATCGTGCTCGAGCCCTGCAGCTTCAAGATGGGCATCAGCGCCGCGCGCTTGCCGCCGACGTGCACGATGTTCGTCTGCGGAGGGTTCCCGTCGCGCACGTTCGCCACGTCGCGGATGAAGAGGGTCTTCCCGTTGACGGTCTTGATCGGCAGCGACCCGAGCTCGTCGACGGCGTCCGGGCTCGAGTTCATGACGATCGGGTACTCGGACTCGCCGATCTTCGCGGTCCCCGTCGGCAGGATGACGTTCTGCACCCCGAGCGCCGCGTTCACGTCGGCCGCAGACAGCCCCTGCGCGTAGAGCCGCTCGGGGTCGATGTCGATCATGATCTGCCGCTGCTTGCCGCCGTACGGCCACGGAATCTGCGCGCCCTTGATCGTCGCCAGGTCCGCGCGCAGGAAGTTCACGCCGAGATCGAACAGCGACTTCTCGCTCAGCGTGTCGCTCTCCAGCGCGGCCTGGATGACCGGCACGTTCGACGCGCTGTAGCGGATGATCAGCGGCGGCACGGACCCCGGAGGCATCTGCCGGACCGCAGACTGAGACACCGCGGTCACCTGCGCGATCGCGGTGTCGACGCTCGCGCCGGGCTGCAGGAAGATCTTCACCACCGCGATGCCGGTCAGCGACTGGCTCTCGATGTGCTCGATGTCGCTGACGACCGTGGTGAGGAAGCGCTCGTAGTTGGTGACGACGCGCTTCTCCATCTCGTCGGGAGACAGCCCGCCGTAGTTCCACACCACGGTGATCACCGGGATGTCGATGTCCGGGAAGATGTCGACGGGGATGCGCGTGATGGTGACGGCGCCGAGCAGCACGATCAGCACCGACATGACGATGAACGTGTAGGGTCGCTTGAGCGCGACGCGAACGAGCCACATGTCAGGCCGCCTTCCGCTTCGGCCGCACCGCGATGCCTGGGAGTAACAACCCCACCAGCTCCTCCGCGAACCGATCGTCGATGGGCGCCCGCCGCGTCAGCAGCCGGTACCAGTACGCGCCGAACAGCGCGTCGAGCACCAGGTCCAGCTCGAGCCCCTTGCGCAGCTGCCCGCGCGCGACGCCCGCCTCGAGCAGCTCGAGCAGCGCGTCGCGCCGCACCTCGAGGAACTGCTCGCGGAACGCCGCGCGGAAGTCGGGGTCCGACTGCGCCTCGGCCATCAGCGACGCCAGCGTCCGCCCGGTCGCGGTGTCGCGCAGCACCCGGCCGCTGCGCCGCAGGAACGAGAGCAGGTCTTTCTTCAGGTCTCCGGTGTCGGTCGCCGGGACGTGGTGCTGCAGGCTCGAGAGCACGGCCTCCATCGCCAGCGCCCGCTTGCCGCCCCACCACTTGTAGATGGTCTGTTTGCCGACGCGGGCGAGGTCGGCGATCTCCTCGACGCACAGCTCGGCGACCGTGCACTCTTCGAGCAGCGCGTTCGTCGCGTCCAGGATGCGAGCGTGTGCGTCGGTGGAGCGGGGCCGGGCCATCGACGCAGTTACTAGACGCGGCGTTCCGAAATGACAACCCCGCACCGGGGAGCAGCCGGGGACGGGCCCGGGCGCGTTGATGCGTACGTGACCGGGAACGAGAACGTGAACGCGTACCCGGGCCACGTTCCCGCCAGACGTATCCATGAACGAACCCGGGCCCGTCGAGTCGTCCTCGGCCCCGGGGTTCTTTACCGCCGACCTAATACTCGGCGCGCACGCCCAGAAACGGCCGGAACGGCAGGTGAGCGATCGGCGACAGCACGGGCGGAAGCGCGCTCGCGCCGGTCGAGTACAGGTACGTGAACACGTTGGTGTTGTTCGTGATGTTCATCGCCTCGAGGTACACGGCCGACTTCACCGGCCCGATGTTGAAGCGGTACTCGCCGCGCACCGAGACTTCGTAGAACCACGGGTACCGCTCGGCGTTCGGCGGCCCGAACTCGGGAGACCACGCCGGGCAGAACTTCGTCGTGTCGGGCGTCGGAAGCTGCCCGGTGTCGCAGTCGACGTTGATCTGATTCCACCCCGACACCGAGGTCACCGGCCGGCCCGAGCGGATGCTGAAGCGCGCCGTGAACAGCCAGTGGTCCGTCGGCGAGAACGAGACGTTCGCCGCCGCGGTGAACTGCTGATCCCACGGAGTCGGGTACGTCTTCTGCCGCGTCGCGAGCGGGTTCGTCCGCTCGGCGCTCAAGAGGCCGACGGACAGCCCGTAGAAGAAGTACCGCGCACGGCCGAGCACCAGCAGGTCGGCGCCGCGCGCGAAGCCGGTTCCGCCGTTCACGAACACCGGCTCTCCGCGGGCGCGGCGCGCGTCGACGTCGGCCTTGTTGTCCGGGTTCACCACGAGCTGATCGAGGAACTTCGCCCACACCTCGAGGCGGACCAGCGCCTCGATCGGCAGCGGCTGCTCGAGGCCGGCGACGATCTGGTAGCTGCGCTCGGGAGACAGCTTCGGGTTGCCGTACGTCGGGTCGAGCATCAGCGGGTACTGCACCGGCTGCAGCGCCACCCCCGTCGACAGCTTCAGCACCGTCGAGATCGGCGACGTCCACGCCGCGGCCACCCGCGCCGAGCCGCTGAACGTGTTCGAGACCGTGTCGAGCTGCGCGCGGCCTCCCGCCTCGACCGTGAACGACTCGACGGGCCGGAACGTGTGCTCGGCGTACGCCGCGAAGAGGTTGCGCGTGAGGTCGGGGCGAATTCTCAGGTACGGCTCGTAGTTGTTCACGCCCGGCAGCTGCGCCCACGTCGAGATGAAGGTCGAGTTGGGGACGTCGCCTTCGAGGTGCAGGTTCCGGTGCGAGTACTGCAGGCCGGCCTGCAGGCGGTTCTTCACCGTCGCGAAGACGCCGTCGGCGCGCAGCACGAAGTCTCCGCGTCGCGCGTTGTTCGTGAAGATCTGTCCGAGCATCGGCCGGTCGGCGCCCGGCAGCGTCTGCCCCGACTCGGTGTACGAGGTGTCGAACGTGTAGGAGGCCTGGAACGTGAGGTTGCTGTCGCCGCCCATGTCGATCTTGTGCTGCAGCGACGCGAGGTGCAGGCGGTTGAACAGCTTCAGGCTGCCGACGAAGTCGAACAGCACCTGCTCCCCCGGGCTGATCTGCAGGTTCAGCCCGTCGGCGGTGAACATGTACGTCGCCATCGTGTTGTGACGCCCGCGGCGGAAGTTGATGCGCACCAGCGCCTCGGTGATCTCCGGCGCGAAGAAGTTCGAGCCGACGACCTTCGCGGCGCGCAAGACGGCGAAGTACGCCTCGAAGTAGCTGCGGCGGAACGACACGACCGCCGACAGGCCGTCGATGAACAGCGGCACGTCGGCGCGCAGCATCGCCGTCTGCATCGAGAGGTCGGCGATCAGGTGCGGCTTCTTCGTCTCGCCCGTCGCGTAGTGAATCTCGAGCGCTCCGGAGAGCGTGGGCTCGAAGCGCGCGGGAACTCCGCCGGTGTAGAACTCGGCGCTGTCGAGCATCTGCGGGTTGAACACCGAGAGGAACCCGCCGAGGTGGTACGGGTTCGCGAGCGGAACACCGTCCAGATAGAAGATGACCTCGTCGGGCCCGCCGCCGCGCACGAACAGCGTTCCGAGCAGGTCGGGGTCGGCCGCGACGCCCGGCGCCTGCTGCGCGACGCGCGCGACGTCTTCGTAGGCTCCCACCGTGCGATCGAGGTCGGCCTTCGTGATGGTGAACTTCGACACCTGCGGCGTCTTGTCGGGCTCCGGCACCGGCGGCAGCAGGCGGCTGCCCTCGACGCGCGTCTCGTACTGCGTCTCGTTCGGCAGCTTGTAGCGAACGCGCGTGGTGAGGCCCGACTTGAACAGCTCGGGGAACGCCTTCTCCGCCTTGCCGGCCTTCGTGACGCGCACCCAGCCGTCACCGGCGGGCAGCTCTTCGAAGGTGAGGCTGAAGAACCCGCTCGAGTCGGTGAGCACCTCCTTGCCGCCGTACGCGACCTTCGCGCCCTCGAGCGGCTCGCCGAGCTCGCCGACCACGTTGCCCTCGAGCGTCCACGGCTGCAGCGGCGGCACGAAGTCGGCCGACAGCTGCACGATCGACGCGACCGGCTTCCCGCCCATCATCGCCGGCGTGAAGCTGCAGCGCTTCGCCGACGCGAGCGCCGCCTCGTCGAACGCCGGCGCCAGCGACTGGAAGACCTCGGTCTTCGTCACCGCGCCCTTCTCGTCGAGCGTCACGTTCAAGATGACGCGGCCGCCGACGCCGCTGCTGCGCTCGCTCGACGGGTAGTCGGGCGGCCCGGGGCACTCGGCCTTGGGAGGCACCAGCGCCTCAGGCCCAGGCTGCTGGGACTCGGCTTGCGACAACAGCAGCGCGACGAGCAGTGCGGTCACCGGCTTAAGTGCCGACGGCGTATCACGGACTCAGTTCGACCCGAAGCTCCAGCAACAGCAGGTTCGACGGTTCATTCCGCGCCAGCCAGGTGTCTCATGACCCCTGCATTCTAACTGCAGCTTGAGGTAGAAAGCCGCGCTCCCCATCGAGATGAACCTCCGTACCCTGACCGTACTCTCCCTGCTCGCGCACAGCGCCTGCATCGGCTTTCGCGTCCGCCAACAGAACGAAGAGCTCGGCCCCCTGAGCGAGCTCGAAGGTTTGGTCTCCGATGGAGACCTCACCGTCGAGAACGGCCGCCCCATCGTCGTCCTCCTCGTGCGCGAAGAGCGCGACGAGCAGGGCGTCGACCAGCAGCGCGTCTTCGCGAGCAACGTCCTCTGGCGGCCCGGCCCGTTCCACTTCTACGCCAGCCCCGGCCGCTACTCGGTGCACGCGTTCGCGGATCTCAACTCGAACCTGCGCATCGACGAGGGTGAGCCGCGCGCCGTCGCCGCGAAGCAGGTCCTCCTGCGGGAAGGCAAGCTCTCCTCGCTGGTCGAGCTCACGCTCGGCAACGACCACGGCGTCAAGGCCGTCGCCTGGCAGCCGAAGCACGACGAGATCATCGGCGTCTACGACGAGCGGCTGCGCGAGCGCATGGGCCGCAAGGGAGGCTGGGCCCCCGGCGAGTGGCGCCGTGTGAACGGCGACGACCGCCTCTACCTGATGGAGCCGTTCGACCCAAACCGCATCCCCATCGTCTTCGTGCACGGCACCGGCGGCACGCCCGAAGACATGCACGCGCTCATCGAGAACGTCGACCGCTCGCGCTTCCAGGTCTGGCTGTTCTGGTACGCGTCGGGCATGCGCATGAACGTCTCGGCGCAGAGCCTGAAAGGCCTGCTCGACGAGTACCGCGTGCTGCACGACTTCTCGAACGTCATCGTCGTCGCCCAGTGCGTCGGAGGCCTCGTCGCGCGCGACGCCGTCGTCCAGCTGCAGGACCGCGATCACAAGTACACCGTCGGCGGGCTCGTCACCTTCTCGACGCCCTGGGCCGGCCACCGCATGGCCGAGAGCGGCACCAAGATCTCTCCGATGACCGTGCCTGCCTGGTACGACATGACCGAGGGCAGCGACTTCCAGAAGGCCGCGATCGCCACCGCGATTCCCTCGGTGCCGCACTACATGTTCTTCAGCTACGGCAAGGGCTCGGACGTCGGCGACGACGGCACCGTCGCGCTCACCAGCGAGCTCGAGTTCACGATGCAGCGCCGCGCCACCGAGGTCATCGGCTTCTCCGAGACGCACATGGGCATCGTCACCAACCCCGAGTCTCTCGCCACGTTCAACGAGGTGCTCGGCAAGGTCGGCGAGCGCATCGCGGCCACCAAGGCCCACGGCAGCGGCACGTCGTCGCGCTGATCAGTACACGACGTCGAGCGACTTCTCTTCGCCCTCGGACAGGCAGCTCATCAGCGCCTTCTTGCCGAGGTTCTGCATCGTGACCTCGATGCGGAAGCACCCTTGAGGAAACGGCCCGATGCGCGCCATGCCCGAACGCCCGACGGGCGAGGAGGAGATGGGGAGATCCGGCGCGATGACCTGGCCCTGAAGCTCGGGGTTGCCCGGCGCCGACACCTGCACGCGCGCGAACGCGCCCGGGCGGCCGGTGACGTCGCCGACCTCGGTGAGCTCGGTCGCGCGGACGCTCACGTCGACGAGCGCGACCTTCTTCGCAGTGGGCGCGATGAACAGCTGGTGCGCCCCGGGGTCGAGGCCCTCGATGCGGAACGCGCACGTCGAGTCGAGCGCGATGCGCGTCGACATGTCTCCGACGATGCCGACGATGCCCTCGTCGTCGCACTCGACCGCGCGGCCGCTGACGGCGCCGGTCAGCAGCGGGCGGTTGTCGAGCCCGCCGCACGCGGCCGCGAGCACCACGACGGCGCCGGCGAAGAGCGCGCGCATCAGAACCGGTACCCCAGGCCGGCGTAGACCGAGAAGAAGCCGAGCGCCTTGCTGTCGCCGTCGATCGACATCACGGCGAGCATCATCCGCGCGCGCGCCGACACCTCGAAGTGATCGAGGAACAGCACCGCCGCCCCCACGGAGAGGCCCGGCATCGCGGTGATGACGTTCTGTGCTCCCACGTAGCTCTCCAGGTCGAAGGACCTGTTGAGCCAGAGGCCGGCCACCTCGGGGCCGCCGAACAGCTGCAACCACCCGCGCTGCCACAGGTAATCGATGCCCGCACTCGCGGTGATCAGCTGGTAGCGAAACGGAGCATTGGGGAGCAGCGTGTGGTTGCCGAAGCTGCCCGCGAAGCCCACGTGCACCGCGAGCGGAGCGTCGAACACGCGCTCGTAGCGGAAGCCCGCGCCCAGCGTCGGCACCGCGGGCAGCAGCGTCGCGCGGCTCGCGGAGTCGGCGAACCCGAACGCTCCGCCGACCAGCGTCACCGCGCGCCGCGGCTCGGCGCGGCGGATCAGCGTGTCGAGGTCGATGCGCTCGCCCTCTTCCACCACCACCGTGTCTTCGAACAGCGCCGCGCCGCCCTTCGTCAGCTCGACGCGCCGGCGCCCGGGCTGCACCGCCGTGCCGCCGGGCAGCTCGGCCTTCGACTCGCCGTCGACTTTGAGCTCGAAGCCGTCGAGGCGCTGGCTGTAGCTGAACAGCTCGGGGTTGCCCGCGCGGCGAATGAGGCCGGAGAGGATGATCGGGTCGGCGCCGACCTCGAGGATCTCGGCCGACGGCCGCTGGCGGCCGTTCGTGAACGCGTACGTGCGGCGCCGCGCCCAATCGTGCGCCTCGGTCGCGGTGACCGCGCCGTCGAGGTTGCGGTCTCCGCTCGAGAGCGCCTCGATCAGGAAGTGCGTGTAGATGTCGTTCTCGAGCTGCTCGTCTTCGCGCGCCGTCTCGCCCCAGTCGCTCGCCGACAGCACGACCGAAGCGCGGCTCGCCTCTTCGAGCGGCGGTGCGTAGAACGACGCCTTCAGCGTGGCGAGCTCGGCCTCGACCTCGCGCGGCAACAGCGACTTGCCGCTGCCCGAGTGACACGTCGCCAGCACGAGCAGGCGGCGGCGCGACGGCAGCTCCTTGAAGCCGGCCTCGAGCGCCTCCATCGAGAGCGCCGTGGCGCTCGCCTTCTCGACGCGCGCGTCCGAGGTGACGAGGTAGCGCTTGAGCACGCCGCGCTCGTCGCGGGCGAGCGTGCCGTGCGCCGAGACGTAGACGACCACGACGTCGTCGGCGCGGTTCGCCTTCGCCGCGAGCGTCGAGATGGCGCCCAGCACGCCCGCCTTCGTGGTCGCCTCGCGGCCGGTCACCACCGCGACGTCGTCGAAGCGGCCGACCTTGGGGTTCATCAGCGCCGCGGCGAGATCGGTCGCGTCCTTCGCGGCGTAGCGCAGCGGCCGGTACGTCTCGTCGTCGGTCTGCTCGATGCCGATGAGCAGCGCGAAGCGCCGCGGCTCGTAGGCCTCGTCGAGCTTCTTCTGCTCGAGGTTCACCTTCACCAGCCCGCCCTTCTCGAGCGGACCCCTCACGCAGCCCACGGCCAGCGACCACAGCGCAACCGTGAGAGCCAGGCGCTTCATGGCGACTTCAGGGCCCGACGTCGATCTCGAGCTCGGCCGCGGAGCTTACTGCCTCGATGCGCAGCTTGAGAGGCCCCCGCTCTCCCTCGAGCGACAGCCCGAGCAGCTGCCCGTCGCGCATGAGGTCATGTGTCCCACCTTCGAGCTGAACGGGCCCGAGCACCTCGCGCTTGCCGTTGCGGATCACCACCAGCTTGCCCGTCGCCGCGTCGGACGCGTGGTAGCGGATGAGCAGCGTGCCGCTGCCCGGCACCCGCTGGCCGCGCTCGACGCGCGTGAGCGCTCCGTCCGGCGACTTCACGACCGCCTGCAGCTCGAGCGCGAACACCGGAGCGCCCTTCATCCCCAGCTCCGTCTGCTCTCTCGGGCGGGAGACCAGCAGCGCCGCGCCGAGCACCGCGAGCAGCATCGCCGCCAGCGCGAGCACCCAGCGCCGCGACGAAGACGGCTTCGGGCGGATGCGCGCGTACGTCTCTTCCGCGCGCGCGTCGCTCGAGGCGACGGCCGGCGCCACCGACAGCAGCGCCGCGTCGGTCACGCCGTCGAGCAGCGGGTGCGCGCGCGCGGCGAGAAACTCCTCGCACACGTCGCAGCCTTGCGCGAGGTGCGCGTACAGCTCGGGCTCGGCCTTCGGCGACTCGAGCAGACGCCGGTAGCTCTCTTCGTTCAGGTGGCCCATTTCGTCTCCAGCAGCCTGCGCAACAACACCCGCTTCACCCGCGCGCGAAAGCGCTCGAGGCGCATCGTCACCGCGCTCTTGCCGACGCCTTCGCGCTCGGCGATCTCTCGCGCCGACAGCGTGCCCTCGATGTAGAAGAGCCGCGCCGTCTCTTTTTCGGCGCCGTCGGGCAGCGCCGCGATGACGTCGCGCACGACCTGGGCGGCGGCCTCGATCTTCAGCGACGCCGGCACCAGCTCGATGGGCTCGACGTCCTCGCGCTCGAGCGCGTCTTTCATCTTCGACGCCGTGTTCTTCCGCTCGACGGCGGTCAGCGCGCGGTTGCGGGCGATGGCGTACAGCCAGGGCTCGAACGCCGCCGGTTCCTTCAGCTGCGCCACGCGTCGAAAGGCTCTCACGAAGGTCTCCTGCACCACGTCTTCCACTTCATCCGCGTCGAGGGCGGCGAACCCCGCACACAGACGCACCACACCTTTTCGGTAGGTCCGGTACAGCCACCGGTAGGCCGTCTCGTCTCCTGTGGCCGCCTTCTTCAACAGGCGAGCCAGCTCCTGCATGTCTTCCATGACCCGGCGCTCGAAGGACCGGCCACCCGTGGCCGATGCGTGAGCGTTCGGGTCTAAGCCGGCATGAAACGGGGCTCAATCGTCGTGTTGCTGTGGGTTTCCGCGTGCAACTGCGGTGGAGTGAACCCGAACAACGACGCAGGGCCCGGCGGTGACGGCGGCCTGTGCATCGCCGCCGGCCAGCCGTGCAGCGCTTCGACGCCCTGCTGTGGCGGCGCGTGCAACGGCAGCGTGTGCACCGCCAGCACGTTCTGCAAGGCCGCCGGCGCCGCCTGTACGGCGAACACCGACTGCTGCCTCGGCCAGTGCACGAACGGCACGTGCGGCGGCCAGGCCTGCAAAGACGTCGGCACCGCGTGCACCGGCGCGGGCGAGTGCTGCACGCAGACCTGCACGAACGGCATGTGCGGAACGCTCGGCGGCGGCACCTGCAAGGTGCTCGGCCAGGCCTGCTCCAGCGGCGGGGAGTGCTGCTCGACGAACTGCACCGGCGGCATCTGCGCCAAGGCCTACTACTGCCAGCCCAACGGAGACGTCTGCACCAGCGACGCCGAGTGCTGCGGCCACAAGTGCTCCGCCAGCGGCGGAGCCGCCGGCCGCTGCGAGTTCGTCACCGGCGGCGGCGGCGGCGGCTGCCTGCAGGAAGGCAACCCGTGCAACGGCGGCAGCAACTGCTGCTCGCGCATCTGCTTCGACCCCGGCTCCGGCGTCACCGTGTGTCTGCCCGCCGGCGGCTGCCGCCTCACCGGCACGTGGTGCAACACCGCGCAGGACTGCTGCGGCGGCGGCACGAACCCGAACGGCAGCGTCATGTGCTCGGGCGGCCGCTGCGACAACGGCCAGGCGTGCAACCCGGTCGGCAACATCTGCGGCGCCCCGGTGCTGCGCGACGGCGGCAGCATCAACGCTTCGCAGAACTGCTGCGACGGCATGAAAGAGGTCTGCAAGGCCGACAGCTCCGGCATCCCTCGGTGCTTCGGCGGCGGCTCGGGCCAGTGCCCGACCGGCTACACCGGCCAGGCGCCGTGCTGCATCGCCGCGGGCAACACCTGCCAGTTCAAAGATCAGTGCTGCGACGGTCTGCCCTGCGTGCCGGGCGCCGACGGCGGCCTCAGGTGCCAGGGCCAGGCGTGCAAGCCCGCCGGCGCGACGTGCGCGTCGGCGAGCGAGTGCTGCCCGGGCAGCCCGTGCCTCGGCGGCGTGTGCTCACCGTTCACCGAGGGCTCGCCCGACGGCGGAGGCGGCACGCTTCCCGACGGCGGCGGCGGCGGCAGCTCGGACGGCGGAGCGGTGTGCCTCGCGAACACGGCCGCCTGCACGAGCTCGGCGCAGTGCTGCTCGCGCGTGTGTACGAACGGCACGTGCACTCCGCCGGCGGCGTGCCAGCCGCAGGGCACCTCGTGCACCGCGAGCCTCGACTGCTGCACCGGCCTCTCGTGCATCGTGCAGGCGGGCATGATCACCGGCACGTGCCAGGCGGCGAGCTGCGTGAGCCTCGGCCAGACCTGCACCGCCGCGTCGGGCTGCTGCGCGAGCCTCGCCTGCCTCGACGGCTCGGGGAACCCGTGCGGCGCGACCGGCGCGTGCACCTGCAACGCGGTGATCAACTGATCAGCGCGGGCAGTTCTGCTCGGTGAAGCGCACCGGCGACATCATGCGCGTCGCGTACGTGACCTGAATCGGGAACACGTACTGCTTGAGGTCGAACCGGCGCACCAGCTCGGTGGCGAGCTCGGCGCGCGGCCCGCTCGAGTACCGCACCCAGTTCGCGTCGCGCTTCACCGGCATGATCGGGTCCGCCGTGTGCAGCTCGCGCAGGCCGAAGTGCGCCATCGCCATGCGCACGAAGACCCAGTTTGCGAACGGAATCTTGAGCGGCGCCCAGAACACCATGCGCACGTCGAGGAACCGGTGGGGAGGCAGATCCCACGTCTCCTCCTCGTCGGCCCGCACCGAGCCGACCAGCGGCTCGAGTCGATCCATCCACACCACCGGGCCGTCACGGCCGTCGTCCTCGGAGGGCACGTAGCGGTTCGACTGCATCCGCAGGCGGACCTCGTCCGCGTACCTCGTGCCCCGCGACGGCGCCTTCGCGAACCCCGAGTCGATCGCCGGCAGCAGCACGAGGTGCGCCGTGTCGTACATCGTGAAGCAGTCGCCGAAGTTCTGCGCGCCGGCCCGCACCGCGCGCGACGCGGCGTACTGCGCGAGGATGCGCGCCTGCATCAGCATGAAGAGCTGAATGGCCCCGAGGATCATGAAGACGAGCAGCGGCATGGTGAGCGCCGTCTCGACCGCGGCCTGCCCCCGCCTGAGCCTCATCGCTCCATCACCGGCCGCACGGTGAGCGCGACCGAGCGCAGGCCTCCGCTGCGCGCGCTGTGGGTGACCTCGAGCAGCTGGCCCGACTTGAGCCACCCGTTGTGCTCGTCCGAGCGCTTGAAGCCGTTCTTCGTGAGCACCTCGGCGTAGAACGCCTCGACCTCTTCGGGCGTCGCCTTCACGAGGTACGTCATCGTGAGCCCGCTCTCCGACGACGCCTCGGCGAGGTCCGTCGCGCCCGGCAGCGCCGGCATCGTGCCCTTCTCTTTCGTCCACTCGCCGGAGAGGTCCGCGCGGCCGGCGATGACCGTCGTGGTGCCGTCGCCGTTGTCCTTGAAGATCGCCGTGTAGCTCTTGCGCGTCGGGTGGTCGTAGCCGGTGAGCTGCGGCGCGCCGCTGATCTGTCCGCGGTTCTTCGCGCGCGGGATGAACAGGTCGTGGCGCTTGAACGACTGGAACACCCACGCCCACGCCTCGGCCGGCTTGAGCTTCACCCGGTACGCGCGCGCCTCGACCTTCGTGCCGTTCGACTGCAGCTCGCCCGTCACCGGCACCTCGAGCTGCACGTTCGGCATCCCCTCGAAGGGATCGATCGCGAGCACCAGCGTGAGGAGAGCCGTCACCACTTCTAGACCCGTTTCAGTTGGGGTTCGTCTGGTACGCCGGGCAGCCGTAGACGCTCAGGAAGCACTGCGGCACGCCGTACACGCCGCCGTTGCGCTTGTTCCACCGCACCTCCGAGTTGCCCAGGTCCGCGCCGACCGTCGGGTACATCAGGTTCGGGTTGTACTCGGGGAACACGCGGTGCCGCTGCACGTTCACGCCGTTGCCGCGCTCGCCGACGTAGCTCATCGAGAAGCGCGTCTCGTTCATCCACTCCTGCTCGGAGCCGTTCATGCCGCCGCCGATGCGCATCAGCCGCTGCGCCGGAGTCTCGGTCGTCGCTTCAGAGTACGGCCCCCCCGCGCGGTCGAACAGCTCGCGCACCACGTGATGGTACGGCCGGTTGTGCACGCGTCCCTCGCGCGAGTCCGGCACGTCGTCGTTGATCTCGCTGTCGCGCCCGCCCATCGGCCCCTCGAACGCCCAGTCGCCGGTCAGCGTCGCGAGCCGCCCGTTGCAGTTGCCGTTGCGCGGCATGCCCGCACCGCAGACGCGAATCGTCGTGAACCTCGCGTGCTGCTCCTGGAAGAACCCGCCGGCGCCCTCCGCGAACGACTCGGAGACCCCGAACAGGCTCATGCGCGCGCGCGCCTCGCACGAGACGCCGCCGCGGTTCTCGTAGATGTTGCGCAGGTAGCGCAGCGCCGAGGCGCCCTCGGCCGTGAGCGCCGGCCGCTGCACCTCGAACTGCACGGTGTCGTCGCGCCGGCAGCTGACGTTCACGCCCGACACGTCGGTGAAGACCCCCTTGAAGCCGTTCGCGTAGCGCGCCTGCGTCGCGGAACCGGCCGACGCGGGGCTGAACGGAGAATAGGTGTTGCCGCTCTGCACGTTGTCGAAGCTGAACAGGTGCGTGCGGTCTCCCGACGCGCGGTGCATCGCGTGCTGCGCCGCTTCCTTCGCCTTCAGCATCGCGTAGCCGGCCTCACCGAAGTGGACGCCGAACACGAGCACGGTGACGAAGACGAGCGCGCCGAGCGCGAGCTCCGTCGTGGCCTGCCCGCGCTGCTTCATCGCACCACTCCGTTGCCGTCGCCGGGCTGGCGCTGCATGCCGTGCACCTGGTTGCGCAGGGCGTCGTAGGCGTCGCGCGCATCGCGGCGGTCGCGGTACTGCGGCACGTCCGAGCGCAAGATGTCCATCATGGGCATCCTGTTCGGGGGCAGGCGCGTGGCGGCCGTCGGGTCGAAGCGCCGCGGGCGGCCGTCGACCTCGAGCGGCTGCAGCGTCGCCCGCCAGAACGGGTTCAAGAGGTTCGGCGGCTCGCCGAGGTGCTCGCGGCGGTGGTAGTGCGCGACCCCCGCCGCCGAGGCCGTCATCACGTCGGCCTTCTGCATGTCGAAGTCGCTGCCCCGCTGCGTGAACCCGAAGTGGAACTTCTGCGCCCACGGATCCGAGGCGAGCGGGAAGCTTCGCGTGAGGAACACCGGGACGACCGGCTGGCCCCAGATGCCGTGCGCGCCGTCGAGCCCCGCGGGGTCGGCGAGCACGTAGGCGAGGATCTCCTCGGGCAGGGTCTCGTGCTCGAGCATGTGCTCACCGGTGACGTTGGTCGAGGCGTAGTGCCCGTGCCGGCCGTGGCAGCCCATCGGGCCGATGCCGTTCGACTCGGTCCAGTGCATGCCGTCGAGGTGCTCGCTCGAGTACCCCTGGTGCACACCGGCACTCCCCGAGCTGCGGACGTTCACGCCCATCGGCAGCGTCTCGTAGCGCTGGTTCGTCACCGGGTCGGGGCCAGAGAGCGGGACGCCGCTGCGGATGTACCGCGGAGTGCGCCCCGCGCACGCGTCCCGGTACATGACCGTCACGGTGCCGCCCTGCGTGCGCCCGTACGAGAAGCCCATGCCGGGCTCGAGGTCCTGCACGTTGACCATCGGCTCCTCGAACCGCTTGGGGATGGATGGCGTGTTGTCCTGAATGCCCCAGGTGTAGTCGCTCATCACGTCGGGCTCGGTGAAGGAGACCGCGAACGGCTGCTCCGGGTACGCCTGAAACGCCGCGGTCGCGAAGTCGCGCAGCTGGCGGAACAGCGGGGCGAAGTTGTCCGACCGGGCCTGCGCCTGCTGCAGCGACAGGCGCTCGCGCGGGCGCGTGCCCATGATGGCGTTCGCGAAGCCCTCTTCGAAGCCGCGCCAGCGCTGCGTGTACGCGTTGCCGTCGGTCGAGCGCGTCGCGCTGTCGAGCTCGCTCTTCGCCTGCTGGCCCGCCTCGACGACGAGCCCGCTGCGGATCTTCGCGGCGCCCGCGATGTCTTCGGCGAGGTTGCCGTTGCCGACCTGGCGGCGCAGCTCGCGGTACGTCGAGCGCTGAATTTTGGTGAGATCGTGAATCGCGGTGTGCGCCGCCTTGAGCTCGTCGGTCGCGCGGTGCTCGAGCGTGGCGAGGTTCTCCCAGTTCCAGCCGTCGCCGCGCGCGAACGGCCGTCGCCGCGTACACAACGTCGTGCTCACGTGGTAGTTGCAGTAGCCGTCGACGTTGTCGCCCGAGTGCGCAGGCGGCGGGCCCGGCGACATGTAGAACAGCGACGCGTGCCACATCTCGTAGCTGGCATCGCGCGTCTCCCAGGTGACCGCATCGCAGCGGCCCGACGGGTTGTTGAGGCCGGGGAACGCATCGGCGAGCCGCACCGGGTTGCCGGTCATGTCCATCATCCGGAAGAAGTTCGCGGCGAGGTTGAACGCGTTGTGGCCGTCGCTGATGTACGCCATCTGCGCTTCGATGCCGGCCATCGTGACGTAGTGCGCGATGATCGCGCGGTTGAGCAGCGCGGCGGTGTTGAACGTGCGCGCCGTCGAGACCGCCGCCGCGTACGCCGTCGCGTCGGCGGCGTTGTTGAGGTCGGCCTTCCGCGCCGCCTGCATGCCGAAGCTGATGGTCATCAGCACCATCAGCGTGATGAGCAGCGCCGTGAGCGAGAAGAGCGCCAGGGTCTGCCCGCGAGCTCTGTCGCGCCTCACGGTTCGCATCCGACTCCTCCGCCTTTGCACACGCGATCTTCTGCAGGGCTGCGCTCTTCCTGCATCGGGCGATCGGCCCCCAGGTTCACGCCGCCGATGACGAGCTCGACGAGCACTCCGACCTTCTGCTTCTCCGGCGAGGGAAACGGCCAGATGAGCTCCTCCGGCGGCCAACCCGGGCACTCGGCGCGCAGCACGTGCTCACCTTTCCGCAGCAGGCCCGACACGTAGGGCGTGGGGCCGACGAGCGCGCCGTCGATCCACAGCCGGCAGGTGATCTCGTCGAGGCCCACCGTCGTGATGATGCGCACGGCGCCCTTCGGCACCGCGCTGCGGTTCGGCGTGCGGCCGCGCTTCGGCGGCGTGTCCGTCGGAGGCGCCGCGTTCACCGTCACCTTCCGCTCCTCGATGTGCGGCAGCGGCGGCGGAGGCACCGGCGTCGACACCGCCTCCGGCGGCGGCCCCGGCGGAGCGTTCGGCGCCGGCGGCTCGACGTTCACCTGCACCGCGACCTTCGGCGCGTCGACGCGCACCGGCGGCGGCACCGGCTCGGGCGGCTGCGCCATGCTGGCGATGACGACGAAGGCGACGAGCCCGGCCACGACCGCCATCGCCAGCATCACGCCCCTCGTCAGCGGCTTCGCGGTCGGCCGCGTCACCTGCTCGCGGACGAGCGCGGGGAAGGGGCGCGTGCTCAGCGCCTGGCCCTGCACCGTCGACTCGTCCTCGAGGGGCCGGGGAGGCGCCTCGCGCGTCTGGGGCTCGCGCAGCGCGAGCGGCAGCGCGACGACGGAGGTCGAGTCGTCGCGCAGCGCCGGCATCGCGCGCGTCGTCTCGTCCACGAGCGCCGGCATCGGCTTCGTCAGCGCCTCGGGCGGATCGACCGGCGTCGTGTCGGGCTCGCGCTCGACGCCGTGGGACCCGCGGCGGCGCTCGCGCTCGGGCAGCACCATCGGCGGCAGCTGCAGCGCGGCGGGCGCGTGCGGCGAGAGCACGGCGCGGACCTCGGCGAGGCCGGGCCTCGCTTCCGGCGCGACGGCGAGCATCTTCACCACCACGGCGCCGACGCCTGGCGGCAGCCCCTCGGCAGAGGGCCGCGGCGCGGTCGCGTGCGCGACGAGCACCTCGGCGAGGTCTCCGGTGAACGGCGGGCGGCCGGTGAAGAGCTCGTGCATCAGGCAGCCGAGCGCGTAGACGTCGCTCTTGCCGTCGACGGCGCGGCCGGAGATCTGCTCGGGAGAGAGGTACTCGGCGGCGCCGACGAGCTCACCGGTGCGGGTGAGATCGCTGCCCGACTCGAACGCCTGCCCCAGGTCGAGCAGCGTCACGCGCGACTCGTCGTCGACGAAGACGTTGCTCGGCTTGAGGTCCCGGTGCACCACCTTCGCATCGTGCAGCGCCTGGAGCGCGTCACATACCGGCAGGACACAGAATGAAACCTCGGAGAGACTCAGTTTCCCGCCGCGCTGGTGCATGAGCTCGGCGAGCGTGCGGCCGGACAACAGCCGCATGACCGTGAACGGGCGCCCCTCGAAGCGGCCCGAGCCGAGCACGGGCGTGAGGTTCGGGTGATCCAGCATCGCGAGCACGCGGGCCTCGCGCTCGAAGCGGTTCACCTGCGACGGGCTCGACCCGAGCGACTCGTGGAGGATCTTGATCGCCACGCGGCGGTCGAGCGCGACGTCCTGCGCTTCCCAGACGATGCCGGTCTTGCCCTGACCGATGGGGCGAATGAGCCGCCACTGGTTCTCGAGCAGGCCGGCCTTCGCGAGCGTCTGCAGCTCGGTCGGCAGCGCGCCGCCTCCGGTCGTGCCGCCCTTGCCGTCGGCGTCGACCATGCGGCCGCAGCGGAAGCAGGCCATCGCGCCGAGCGCGAGCGCGGCGCCGCAGTGGGGACACGAGAGGGTCAACGGCCCCATCAGGGCAGCGGAGCGGCGGCGGCGTCAATCACCCCGCCGGCGACGCCACCGGACGGTGACTGTGTTTCCCCACCGGCCGAAGCGGCCTTCTGCTCCCCGACGTCGATCTCTTCCCGCGGGCGCGGCGCCTCAAGGCAGCGGGCCGAAGCCCGCGTCGATGGCCACCGCGCGGAAGCGGCCCGACAGCGTGCGGCCGAAGCCGATGTCGCCACCGGTGTCCTTGAACACGATGCTGAAGTCTCCGACGGTCTCCTCGCCGGGGTTGCCGCCGTGCGAGACGAAGAAGTCGCCGCGCTGCACGTCGGGCAGCAGGCGCGGCGGCTCACCGCCCGGGGCGTGCACGACGCTGACCCTCGGGTGACCGAGCGCGTACTCTCCGGCGAGATCGATGCGGGTGCCGGGCACCAGCGGCAACAGCGTGCCGCCGTCGGTCGAGTTCGTGCCGCCGTCGGGGATGTGCAGCGACACCGTCACGCTGGCGACGACGTCGAGGTAGATGTTCCGGTTCCGCAGGTACGTGACGCGAATCGCCTCGTCGTTCTTGTGAATCTCGACGCGCGAGACGTCGAGCGAGAACACCTCGCTCATGCTGCCCGAGAGCGAGTTCTCCTCGAGGCAGGCCGACGTGAGCAGGACGACGAGCGCGAGTCGCTTCATCGGTCAGGGCACTTTGCGCACGGCGAGCTTCAGCTCGCCCACGCGGTTCCGGTACGCGATGACCTTGCGGCCGTCGGCGAGGAAGCCCAGGCGAATCACCGTGGCCGACACGTCGTCGACGACCTCCGGCGTCGACCAGTCGTTGGTGACGCTGTTGCGCTGGGTCACGCGCACGCCGTCGTAGCTCGGCAGGCAGTTGGCCGCGGTCTGCGACGCCGTGGGAGAGCACACGTAGAACGCGATCGCGGGCTCGTGAGCGACGGGGTCCATCGCCAGCGACGGGAACCAGCCGCCCGTGCCGTCGCCGTAGACCGAGTCGGCGAAGCCGAAGTTCGGCGCGGCCAGCGCCTTCTTCGAGTACCGCAAGATGTTGTCGGTGAGGTCGACCGCGGCGACGCCGAGCCCTTCCATCGGGTCGTACGCGATGCTGCCGCCGCTCTGGGTGTCCGAGATCGTGTGCGCGGCCCGCGTCGACGACCACACGGTGCCGTTGCGGCACTGCACCTGAACGTTCTGGCCGCGCGTGTCGGCGCCGCCCAGCGCGCTGTCCCAGCTGATGCAGGGCTGGTCGTTCACCATCGTCATGTCGATGCGCCCGCCGGGGCCGTCTTTCATGTTGCCCGCGGGGTAGACGCACTCGCGCTGCCAGTTGCCGGGGCTGCCGTTCACGCACTCGACGTCGGAGCCCGCCCAGTCCTGCTGCGGGTACTGGCCGCTGTGCACGTCGCGGTAGCAGTACCAGAGCGTGCCGGTGCTCGAGTACGCGATGGCCGCCCAGAGGCCGACGATGTCGCCGCCCGGGTTGTCGGACACCGGGTTGCCGCACAACACCTGGTAGCCGGTGCGCGCCGCGGTCGAGCTCGTCCACGTCGTGCCGCCCGAGCGCACCGCGAGCTGCGCGTCGGAGTTGTCCCAGAAGACGGACATGTCGTTGCCGCCGCCGAGGTAGCCGATCGCCGGCTCTCCCGTCGTCGGGTGGAAGTCGATCGAGACGCCGACCAGGCGCCGCGTGACGTCGACGCGCTGGGGCGCCCTCACCTGCCCGTCTTCCCACTCGACGTACTTCAGCTCGTAGGAGCCGGCGTCGACGCCGGGGCCGGCGTCGATCGTGATGCCGGCGTCGCCCGGCAGGTACGTGAACGGAATCTCGCCGCGGCCCGCGAAGTACGCGACGCCGACACGGTTGCGCGTCTTGTCGACGACCATGTCCATGTAGAAGCGGTCGGAGAACGACGGGTCGAGCGTGTAGCGGTCGTAGGGATCATTGCCGCCGGTGCCTCCGCCCTGGCCGCCGCCTTCACCGCCGCCGCCGACTCCGGAGTTGCAGCGCGCGTCGCCCGGAGGGCAGCCGCAGTTGCACGCAGACAGCAGGACGGCGAGGCCGAGCACCACCAGGCTGAGCGTTCTCATGGGCGTCGAAAGATTGTGCGCGACGGATGTGTCACCGACAAGCTTGAACAACGTGCGTTGTGGGCCGATGCTCGCGGGCCGCATGCCGCGCCGCATCTCGAAGTCGAAGTCGGAGCCGAAATCTGGCACTGGTTTCTCCCGCCGCGTCTTCGTTCATCGGCTGGCCTTCATGGGAGGAGGCGCGGTTCTCCTCGGCAGTGCGTGCGACGACTCGAAGAAACCTTCATCGAATCCGCCCCCGGCGCCCCCCAAGCCTGCGCCCAAGGTGGACGAGCCTCTCACCACGTCGCACAAGACCTTCACCCACGAGCAGTGGCTGGTCTTGAGCGCTGCGGTCGACCGCATTCTCCCGAAAGACGAAGACCCGGGCGCGCTCGACGCGAACGTCCCCGAGTACATCGACAACGCGCTGCAGGCGCAGCAGCTCAAGAAGATGAAGATCGACTTCGTCGGCGGCCTGAACGCGCTCGATCGACGCTGCGAGCGCATGTACAAGGTCGGCTTCGCGAAGGCGACGCCCGAGCAGCAGGACGACGTGCTCACCGTCGCGTTCAAGAACGCGCCCGAGACGAGCGGCGAGTTCAAGTGGTTCGACATCCTCATCGCGCTCACGATGGAAGGCTTTCTGGGCGACCCCACCTACGGCGGGAACAAGAACAAGGCCGGCTGGAAGACGATGGGCTTCGATCTCGTCGGCGGCGTCGCAGGTGAGGTCGCTCCCGACTACGACGGCCTGCAGCACCTCGACCACAAGCGCTGCGGCTCGGGGAAGGGCTGCTGATGGCGCTCGACCCGGTCGACGTCGTCGTCATCGGCAGCGGAGCCGGCGGCGGCCCGATGGCGTTCGAGCTCGCGAAGGCGGGCATCAAGGTCGTGCTGCTCGAGAAGGGGCCGCACTACCAGCAGCAGGACTTCGTGCACGACGAGATCCTGAACTCGCGGCGCAACTTCTTCATGCCGCTGCCGTGGGACGAGCCTCACCTGTTCCGGCCCGGCGGCACCGAGATCCCCTTCAAGCACACCAACGACGGGTGGACCGCGAACTGTGTCGGCGGCGGCACCGTTCACATGAGCGGCTACTTCTACCGGCTCAAGCCGATCGACTTCCGCATGCGCACCGAGCTCGGCGCCATCGCCGGAGCGAACGTCGCCGACTGGCCCATCACCTACGACGAGCTCGAGCCGTTCTACGAGAAGGCCGAGTTCGAGCTCGGCGTCTCGGGCAACGCCGTGCCCCACCCGTTCCTCGAGCCGCGCAAGCGGAACTACCCCCTGCCGCCGCTCAAAGAGCACACGATGGCGCAGGAGATCGACAAGGTCTGCAAGTCGCTCGGCTGGCACTCGATTCCCACCGCGCGCGGAATTCTCTCGCAGGAGCACCAGGGCCGCGCGCCCTGCACCTACTGCACGCTCTGCGGCTCTTACGGCTGCGAGCACGGCGCGAAGGCCTCGACCGGCGCCGCGCTCATTCCCCGCGCGCTCGCGACCGGCAACCTCTCCTTGCGCCCGCGCTGCATGGCGAAAGAGATCACCGTCGACGCGAAGGGCCTCGCGAAGAGCGTCGTCTACCTCGACCCCGAGGGCGTCGAGCAGGAGCAGCCCGCGAAGTACGTCGTCGTCTCGTGCACCGCGATCGAGAGCGCGCGGCTGCTGATGATGTCGAAGTCCAACCGGTTCCCGAAGGGCCTGGGCAACGACAGCGGCCAGCTCGGCAAGAACCTGATGTTCAGCTCCTTCGGAGAGTCCCGCGCGCACTTCACCGTCAGCAAGCAGAAGAAGCGCTGGCCGTGGCTCGAGACCGACCAGCAGCCGTTCGTGAACCGCAGCCTGCAGAGCTTCTACGTGATGCCCGACGACAAGTTCGGCTTCCGCAAGGGCGGCACGCTCGGGTTCATGTGGACGCACCCGAACCCCATCTTCGCGGCGGTGAACCTCGCCGGCCGCGGCAAAGACCGCGTGTTCGGCAAGGCGCTCAAAGACCGCATGCGCGCGTACCGCGACTCGCGCACGCTGCAGTTCGAGATCTACGGCGAGTTCCTGCCCACCGACGGCACCTACGTGCAGCTGTCGGATCAGGCGCCGACGAAAGACGGCAAGGTGGTGAGGGACAAGTACGGCCTGCCGGTCGCCGCCATCACCGTCACGCGCCACCCGCTCGACTACAAGATGACGCGCTTCCTCGTCGATCGCGGCGAAGAGGTGCTGCAGAGCCTGCAGCCCGATCGCCTCGAGCCGGTCGGCGACATGGGAGAGACGACGATTCTGCAGGGCGGCACCTGCCGCATGGGCAAAGACCCGGCGACGTCGTTCCTCGACAAGGACTGCAAGTCGCACGTGGTGAAGAACCTGTACGTGGTCGACGGCAGCTTCATGCCGACGAGCGGCGGAGTGCCCATCACGCTCACCATCGCGGCCAACTCCTTCCGCGTCGCGAGCCGGATGATCGAACGGCTGAAGAAGGACGGGAAATGACGCGGCTGCTTTGGGGGCTGCTCGCGCTGTCGCTGTCCGCGTGCCCCAGGTCGGAGGAAGACAAGCCGCAGCTCCCTCCGCGCGACGGCCCGCTCGGCGCCCGGCGCTGCTCGGCCGAGCCGGGCAGAAAGAACCCGCGCAAGCCGGTGTTCAGCCGCCCGTTCCAGGGCGAGTACCCCGTCTACAACCTGTTCGATCACCAGACGCCCGGCGAGTTCAAGCCGTTCGAAGCCGGCAACGCCGAGCAGGCGTACTGCGGCATCGACATGCTCGGCCTCACCGAGGGCTACGAGGGCTACGCGTGGGGCCTGCCGAACGGCACGCCGGTGAGCTCCGTCGCCGACGGCGAGGTCATTCACGCGGGGCTCGACGACGAGTTCTTCTGCGTGCTGCCCGAGTTCCGCCGCGCGGTGAGCGACCAGCAGTCGGTGCACGTGAAGCACGAGGGCCTCGCGGGCATGGGCTTCATCACCATCTACCAGCACCTCTCGCGCGTCGACGTGAAGGTCGGAGATCGCGTGGCCGAGGGCCAGAAGCTCGGGCTCTCCGGCCGCTCGGGCTGCGCGACCGAGCCCGTCTTCTACTTCGGCGTGCTGCGCATCATGGGCACCAAGACCGGCAAGCCCACCTCGTTCGACCCCTACGGGTGGGACGGCCCGCGCCCCGACCCCTGGGCCGAGAAGCCGAAGGGCACCCAGAGCTTCTACCTGTGGAAAGACGGGCAGGCGCCGAAGCTCGGCGGGCGGTTGAAGTAGCGACCTGACCTTTCGCGCCTCGCGGCGAACGCGGTGCGCGCGATGAAGGTGCGCTACCCGAACCTCAAGATGGTCTTCATCTCGAGCCGCACGTACGGCGGCTGGTCCGTTGGAGATCACAACCCCGAGCCGTACGCGTACGAGCAGGCCTTCGCCGTCAGCTGGCTGGTCGACGATCAGATCCGCCAGATGGCCGGAGGCGGCATGAACCCCGACGCCGGCGATCTCGACTACTCGACCGGCGTCGCGCCGTGGCTCGCGTGGGGCCCGTACCTCTGGACGGACGGCCTGCGCGGCCGAGCCGACGGCCTCACCTGGACCCAGGCCGACGTCGAAGCCGACGGCGTCCACGCCTCGATGCTCGGAGAGCAGAAGGTCGGCACGATGCTGCGCGCGTTCTTCAAGAGCTCGCCGTTCACGCGGTGCTGGTTCACCACCGACGGCGGCACCTGCCCTTAAAAATCTGACGGGCGGTCGTCGCGTAAGCTGCGGACCGCACGGGGTCGAGGGCTGGCCCCGGGCTTGCTGCACCTCGTGCGCATGCACCGCTTGCTCGTCGCCGTCGCGCTGTCTCTCGTCGCCTGTGGTCGCGCGCCTCCGCTGTCCTCGACGCCGTCGGGGCACCAGTGGCAGTCCGAGCTGCAGGCCTGCCCTGCCCAGCTCGCCGGCGACGGCTCGGTCGGAGTCAGCGACGTGACGCTCAGCGGCGACTCCTTGACGCTCACGGTGCAGCACAGCGGCGGCTGCAAGACGCACGAATACGGGCTGTGCTGGAACCAGAGCTTCCTCGAGTCGAACCCGGTGCAGGCGCAGCTGCGCGTGCTGCACCAGGACAACGGCGACAGCTGCGAGGCGATCGTGAGCAACACGCTGACGTTCGACCTCGCCGGCCTCAAGGCCGCCTACCGGGCCGGCTACCAGTCCCAGACCGGCACCGTGATCTTGCGCATCGGCGCGCAGAGCACGCGGTACGAGTTCTAGGGCTTCCACTCGAAGGCGCCGCTGCAGTCGACCTTCGCGGCGGCGCAGAAGTGCTCGCGCACCGTCGCGAACGCCATGAAGTCGTAGTCGTAGTCTTCGCCGTAGCTGGTGAGCACCTCGGTGCCCTTGGGGATGTCGCGGGTCGCCTCGAAGTAGATGTACGGCCGGCGGCACATCTCTTTGCCGCGCGCGTTCTGGAAGCCGGTCTCGACGCCGTTGATGAGCCGCGGCGCGAAGTTGATCTTGCTGCCGCGGCCTCCGAAGTTGCGGCCGTCGAGCGCGTCGTAGGGCCACACGTCGCTCATCGCGCACGCGGGCGGCTTGAAGAGGTAGCCGCGGTCTTTCGCGGGCAGCGTCGCCTCGAAGACCGGCTCGCCGCCCATCTCGGCGATGACCTCGCCCTTCTTCAGATCTCGCGCGGCGAACAGCCCGTCGCCGGCGCCGGGGATGGTGGAGGGCGCGACGTACGTGCGCTCTTCCAACGCAGGGTCCGGGTCGAAGTGCCGCGCGCGGAAGACCACGGCGAGCGTGGCGGCCGCGGCGCCGATGAGCAGCACCGTGACGGCGAGCACGACGCGCAACCTGCGCGTGGCGAAGAGCGCCATGCGATCAGACCTTCCGGCGCCGCGCCTCGGCGCGGTGAATCACCCACCGCCCGCACCACATGAGCAGCCCCACGCCCATCGCGACCAGGAAGATCCCGGCGACGCTGATGCAGCCGAGGATCATGCGCACCTCGAAGTTCGACAGCGTCCCGTCGATCACCGCGTCGCGCACCACGTGGTACAGCCCGAACCACTCGAGCGTGCGCGCGGGTATCCACTCGACCGTCAGCGAGGCGCGCTCGGTCCACCGGAAGGGGAACCACTTCCGCGACGCCTCGACGAGCAGCGCCATGGCGAGGTACGCCACCGACAGCACCGTCGCGTTCGACAGGCTGATGCGGAAGATCGGAATCGCCACGGCGTCAGTTCTGTAGCCGTTTTTTCAGCGTCTTCAGCGCATTCTTCACGCGGGTGACATCCGGCTCGCTCTGGCTGACGATGAGGAACGCCTCGTACTCGGCCACTGCCTTCGGCAGCACGTCGGGCCCCTGCCGCACGAGCAGGTCGGCGTACGCGAGCCGCGCCCCGCCCCACGACGGGTCGAGCTCCGACGCCTTCTGCAGGTACTCGAGCGCCTTGAGGTCGTCCTTCTGGCGCTGCGCGACGAGCCCGGCCGCGTAGTGCGCCGTCGCCCCGAACGGAGCGAGCTGCAGCGCATCATCGGCCGCCGCCTTCGCGTCTTTGAGCGCTCCGAGCTGCAGCTTCACGCGCGCGAGCGACGCGTAGGCGAGCGCGCGGTCCCAGCTGTGCACCGCCTTGTTCTTCGCGTCGGTCAGGTCCTTCACCGCCTTCGCCTGGCCGACGGGGCGGGCGTGGTAGGGGCCGATCTCTCCGCAGGCCGCCTTCGGGTCGTTCAGCCGCGCGGCCTCGTACGCCTTCACCGCGATGTCGACGTTGCCTTGCCGCACCATGGCGTGGCCGATCTCGCAGAACGTCTCGGCGTCCTTCGGGTTCAGCTTGTTCGCGCGCTCGAGCGCGGTGATGGCGTTCTTCGCGTCGCCCTTCGCGAACAGGATCTGCGCGCGGATGCGGTGCACCTCGGGGTTGTTGCCGTCCGACTTCGCCGCCTTGGCGATCGGCGCTTCCGCCTCGCGCGCGCGGCCGTTGTGGAAGAGCGCGAACGCAAAGTCGCGCTGCGCGTCGTCCGAGGCCGGGTTGTCGTTCACCCACGCCTCGGCCTGCTTGAGCGCCTGGTCGACGTGGCCGAGGTCGAGGTGCACGCGGCCGAGCAGGTGCCGCGACGGACCGTGGCTGCCGTTGCGCTCGACGGCCTTCGTGAGCGGGTCGACCGCGAGCTCCGACAGCCCGAGCGAGACGAGCAGCTCGCCGAGCAGCGCGTTCGCCTCGTAGTCGTTCGGGTCTTTCGAGGCCTCCTCGAGCGCGGCCTTCGCCTTGTCGAGCTCGTTGCGCTGCATGTGCACGCGCGCGAGCGCGACCTGCACCGCCGCCTTGTTCCGCTTCACGGCGCCTTCCAGCTTCTTCAGCACCTCGATGGCCTTCTCGGCGTTGTCCTCCGCGGCGTCGGCGAGCGCGAGCTGCACCACCGACTCGGGCGGGAACTTGCCGTTCACCGCGGTCTTCGAGATCTCCGCGCGCGCGTTCTTCCACTCGCCGAGCCGGCCGTACGCGATGCCGCGCACGAGCGAGACCTTCCGCGAGTCGACCTCGCGCGGCAGCCGGCTCAGCAGCTCACGCTCACGGCTGCGCGCCAGCAGCACGCGGCCCAGGCCCTCTTTCGCGTCGTCCGCCCGCCCTTTGGGCGCGAGCTTCACCGCGTTGTCGTACGCGCGCTGCGCCGCGTCCATGTTCCCCGCCGCCCGGTTCGAGAAGCCGAGCGCCAGCTGCACCTCGAACGCGTTCTCGCGGAACTGCTTCTCTGCCGCGGTGAGCACCTTGAGCGCCTCTTCGTGGCGCCCCGCGGTCGACAACAGCTGCCCGTACGCCACCTCGCGCCGCGCGCGCATCGGAGCCGGCACGTTGTCGGGAGTGAGCGCCTCGACCTCGGCGAGCGACTCGGAGAGCTCGCGCTGCAGCTCGAGCCGCGCCTCCGCGAGCCCCAGCACGCGCCCCGGGTGCGTCGGAGACAGCTGCGCCGCCGCCCCGGTGAACAGCTTCACCGCGTTCTCCCAGTCTTCGAACTGCAGGTAGTAGTCGCCGAGCGTCACCAGCGCGCGCACGTTCGTCGACTGCAGCTCGACCGCGCGGGTCAGCTTCTTGAGCGCCTCGTCCGGCTTCTTGTCGGCGAGCAGAATGCGGCCCGCCTCGGTGAACACCTCGGCCTTCTCGAGCGTGGACGTCAGCACCGCCGCGCGCGCCGTCGCCGCACCGGCGCCGTCAGCGATCATCATCTCGGCGATGAGCTGAAGCTCGGGGGCCTTCTCCTTCACGCCGGGGAAGCCGAGCGCCTGCTTCGCGGCCGTGAGGTGCTCGGGGGCCTTGCCGTGCTCGGCGTAGAGCACCGCGTGCGCGTACGCGAGCAGCGCCTGCACCTCGGCGTTGTCCGAGTCCATGCGCTGCGCGAGCTCGAGCGCCTTCAGGCCGTCGCGGTACCGCACCGGAGTGTCCGCGTTGAGCGCCTTGCGCCCCTCTGCGATCGCGCTCGCCAGATCGAGGCCCTGGTTGCGCGAGCGCGTGTACAGGTAGCTGCCGCCCGAGCCCGCGATCACGACCAGCAGCCCGAGCGAGACAAACAGCTTCACGCCGTGCTTCTGCAGGAACGTCTTCTTCGACGTGCTCGCCGCGAGCTTCTCGCGCAGCTCGCGCTCGTACTCCTTCGCGATCTGCTCGGTCGCGGTGGTGCTCATCTCCACCTTCGGGATCTCGACCTGAGACGAGGGCTCGAGCGCGTCGGGAATGTCGTCGAGCAGGCCGCCGCCGCCGCCGGAGGGCTTCGGCGGCCGCGCCTGCGCCGGAACACGCGCCGCGGCCCGCTGACCGCCCGCGTTCGGCATCGAGGTCTCGGACGTCGGCGTCTCGTTCTCGACCGACGGAATCTCGTCGAGCAGGCCGCCGCCCGCCTTGGCGGGCTTCCCCTCGGAGACGAGGTCCTGGCTGACCATGACGCTCGGCTCGAGCGGCACGCCCTTCACCACCGGCGGGCTCGGCTCGGGCGGCAGGGGAATGCCCGGCGTGTCGTTGCCCTCGGACAGCGCGTTGAACGTCGACGTCAGGCCGACGAGCACGTCGCCGGGGCTCGAGGGCGTGCGCTTCGGCACGTTCGCGAACGGGTCGTCCGGGTCGGGCGGCGCGTCGGGCCCGGAGAGCTCGGCGGGCCGAGGCAGCACCGCCGTCGCGCTGTCGCGCCCCTGCACCGCCGGCTGCGGCTGCGGAGTCGGCGTGCCGGACTGCACCGGCAGATCCGCCTGCGTCGCCATCTCGGAAGCGACCGGCGTGCGCAGCGGCTTCGTCTCTTCGCGCATCGCGGCGTCGGGCACGTACGCCTGCGTCACCACCGTCGGCAGCGCGTTCGCGTCGACCGCCGGGCGGCCGTCGCTGACCGGCGGCATCACCGCGGTCGCCTGCGGATCATCGGTCGCCGCCGCGAGTGACGTCTCTTCGGTGAGCACCGGCGCAGGTCCGCCGGCGAGCGCCGCGCGCGTCTGCTCGAGCCACTGGCGGATGCGGCCGTCGTTCGGCTGCAGCGCGGCCGCCTTGCGCAGGATCGGCAGCGCGCTGCGGTACAGCCCCTTGTGCAGCAGCACCTCGCCGATCAGGTTGTAGGCGCGCGGGTTGTCTTTATCGATGTTCACCGCGCTGTCGAACTGGCTCATCGCCTCGCTCGGCTTGCCGAGCTGAATGAGCGCTTTGCCCCAGAGCACGCGGCCGATGACCGACTGCGGGTGGTGCTGGAGCCCTCCCTGGCACACTTCGATGGCGCGGCTATGCTGGCCTTGCTCGATGAGCGCTTTCGCCAGCTCCACGAAGACCGTAGACGCCGGGTCCTGGGCCAGGACCTGCTCGTACTTCTCGACCATCGACTTCGACATTGGCGAGGGGGGAACTTAGCCCATGCGCCCCGCATTGACCGCGATCAGTTTGTGCCTCTTCGTCGCCTGCGCGACGACCAAGAAGGGCGACGTCGAGCTCTTGAGGCCGACCTTGGACGCCTTCCACAGCCGCATGCGCTGGAAGGACTTCGCCCAGATCCCCTCGCAGCTCGTCTTCGAGAAGCGCGAGGCCTTCGTCACCGCGAGCAACAAGCGCGACGACGAGAAGAACCTCTTCGTCACCGACTACCAGCTCGAGGCCTGCGACGTGAAGCCGGACGACCAGACCATCGCCATCTGCATGTCGAAGGTGTCGTGGTACCGGCTGCCCTCGGTCGCCACGAAGACCGTCGTCGTTGCCACGACGCTGAAGTGGCAGGGCGGCCAGTGGCTCATCGACCGGCAGAGTGACGGGCCGTTCGCCGAGGAGCTGTCGCTGAGCGCTCCGGCGCCGGCGCCGGCTCCGGCTCCGGCTCAGAAGAGCACGCCATAGCCGAGCGTGTAGTACGGCTCGGGGCGCTCGTTGCACGGCGCGCAGTTGCGCCAGTCGCGCTCGTACGCGGCGATCGGCAGCCAGGCGATCTGCAGCGAGAGGCGGTGCAGCCCCATGCGGGCGATGAAAGGCCGGAAGCTCGGGCCGAAGCGCAGCGCGCCGGTCTGGTAGCGGCTGACGCTGATCAGCTGCTCGGTGCCGGCGCCGATCGCGAAGAACTCGCTGAGCGCGAGCACGGCCTGCCCTTCGAAGCCGAAGAGCCCGGCGATGTCGTTGCCGACGTGCACCACCGCGTGCGGCGAGAGCATGAGCTCGAAGCGGCCGAAGTCGGCGATCAGATCGACGGAGAGCGACGCGGCGGCGACCCAGCCGTCGTCGAGCTTGTAGGCGCCGGCCGCGACGGTGAGGCCGAGCGCGAACGAGTACCGGTCGTCGGTGAGGCGCGGCTCGATGGGAGCGAGCTCGACGGCCGGCTCCTCGTCGAGGGGGAGCGGCGTGGGCCCGACCGGGGCCGGCAGCGGCTCCGCGAGCGCGAGGACGAGCAGCGGGATCATCGGTGTCGCGCGCGAAGCGCTTTGAGAACCCGGTGGGGAAAAAAAAACGCCCGTCGTCTCGGGGCCGGCCGAGGCGACGGGCGTCGGGAGTTCCCCCATGGAACCCCCTGACCGGGTTGAGGTTTGAGCAATCGAAGTGCCATGGCGCCGCTGGCACTGATCCACCGAAAATTCAGTGATTTCGGATCAGCGCGACTCGCGCGCGCACGCGCCGCTCACGACATCGCCGTCAGGGGCGACAAGAACCTACATGCGAGAAAATGGGGACTGTCCCCTTTTCGGCGCGGAAAAGGGGACAGTCCCCATTTACTCGCCGAGCACGGCGCGGATGGTCTCGCGCATGGTGTGCCTGGGCTTCCAGTCGGCCTCCTGCGCCCAGCGTGAGCCGTCGACGGCGCAGAGGAACTGGATGTGGTCGAGCTCTTCGGGCGGGAAGCTCGCGAGCCGGTAGCGGAACAGCGTCGAGAGCAGGGGCCGCGCGATCGGGTGCGGCATCGAGACGGGCCGCGAGCCGAGCTCCTCGAAGATCGACGACAGCGGCACCTCGCCGGGGCCGACGACGTTGTAGACGCCGCGCAGGCCGGGCTTGAGCGCCGCCACCATCGCGCTCGCGCAGTCTTCGACGTGGAGGATCTGCACCATCGGGTCGAAGCCGGCCAGCTTCCACGGCCGCCGGTTGCGCAGGTAGTTCGACGGCGCGTTCTTGATGGTCGGCCCGACGATGTGCACCGGCCGCAGCACCACCGTCTCGACCTGCGGGTGCCGCCAGAAGAAGCTGCACGCCAGCATGTCGACCTCGATGAGATCTCTCACCGAGGGAAACCGCGACGCCGCCATCAGCGGCGCGTCTTCGGTGAGGAAGTTCGAGTTGTCCGGCGAGGGCCCGTAGACGTCGGCCGACGACAGCACGATGAGCTTCTTCACGTTGTACTTCGCGACGCACTCGAGCACGCGCGTCGTGCCGAGCACGTTGAACGAGTGGTGGTCCTCGCTCGACATGCGCGGGTCGTGAAGAATGCCCATGTGAATGACGGCCTTCACGTTGTGGCGGCGGAAGACGTCTTCGATCTTCTTCTTCCGGAGGTCGATCTGGAACATCTCGATGTCCTTCGGCCGGCCCACGAAGGGGCGGCGATCGACTCCGAGAATGGACTCGTGCTGGTGCAGCTGCTTCGCGAGCGTGCGCCCGAGGTTGCCGCTGATGCCGGTGACGACGACGGAGGGTCTCACGCGCTCACCAGAAGACGTGCTTCCGTTCCTTCAGTCCCGCATCCAGCATCGTCTGGATCGCGGCCTTCACGACCTTCACCTTCTTCTCGAGCTCGGCGTCCTCGTCGTCGGCGCGGCCGGTGAAGAAGAGCGGGTCTCCGAAGTAGATGCGGTACTTCGTCGGCAGCGGAAACGGCACGCCGGTCACCGTCAGCGGAGCGACCGGGAAGCCCAGCAGCTTCGCCACCGGCTTGATGTTCACCAGCGCCGGCGACTGCTCTTCGGCGCCGATGACCGCGATCGGCACGATGGGCGTGTTCGTCTCGAGGGCGAGGCGCATGAAGCCCAGCCCGAAGTTCTGCAGCTGGTACCGCTGCGGCCACAGCTTCGCGATGCCGGGGATACCTTCGGGGAAGACGAGGATCGCCTCGTCGTTCGACAGCAGGCGGCGGCAGTTCTCGGGGGTGCCGACGATCTGCCCGACGCGCGCCATGAACGTCGACACGTACGGCAGCGTGGGCACCCACTTCTCGACCATCGAGCGGATCGCGCGGGGCGGGTTGCCCTCGATGAGCAGCGCGACGCCGATCATCGCTCCGTCCATCGGCAGCTGGCCGCTGTGGTTCGAGACGAGCAGCACCCGGCCCTTGGGGACCTTCTCGATGCCGTGGACCTCGACCCGGTGGTAGTGCCGGTAGACCCAGATCATCGGCGCGAGGGCCGAGAGCGCGTACTCGATGCTGAAGCCGAAGGGGTCGACGCCGTACTCGTTCTGCGAGCGCTCGAGCGACTTGACCTTCTCTTCCAGCTCCGGCCCGACCATCGACTCGGTCCAGGACTTGAGCCCCTTCTTGAGGGCGGAAGCCACGCGATCGAACATATTCGGCCGATGATGTAGCAGGTTGGTAGTTTCGGTTCGAAAAGGTTTTCATGCGCGCAGCTCTCCACTCCATCGTCGTGCTTCTCGCCGCGTGCGCGGTCGATCTGCCCGACGAGCCCGGCCTGCGCTGCGACGACCAGCACCCGTGCTCCGAGGGGCGCGACTGCGTCGGCGGCTTCTGCGTCGAAGAGGGCGGCGCCGGCGGAGGCCTCTCCCAGGGCGGCGGCGCCGGCGGCAGCGGCGGCGCTACGGGCGGTGGCACTGCCGGAACCGGCGGCGGAGTCGCTGGCGGCGGCACCGCGGGCGGAATGAGCGGCGGCGGCAGCGGCACCGGCGGCGGCAGCGGCGGCGGAAACCCGATGCCCGTCGACGCCGGCTCCGTCGTCTGGCGGCAAGAGGTCGACGGCTTCACCAGCAACGGGGCTCCCGGCTCCGCCACCGTCACGGTGCGCGCCGACGCGGGCAACCAGGTCATCTCCACCATCGTGACCGCGGCCGACGGCAATGACGTCGCCACCGCCGTCTATGCCGACGCAGGGCGCCTGCCCCAGTCCGGTCACGGCCGCCTGAAGGGCACGTTCCGCTTCCCCTCGACGCTGAACCTTCGCGGCAACTCGACGTTCGTCCGGCTCGAGAACGGCGCAAACGCCGTCATCTCGGTGAGCTTCAACGCGAGCGAGCAGCTCGTGGTGCGCAGCGACACCGGGTTCATCAGCAATACCGCCCTCACGCAGACGATCGTCCGAGCGGGCGGCTACATGCCGAACACGGACTACACCGTCGACGTCGCGTGGCAGCGAGGCCAGTACCTGTCGGTGTCGCTCAACGGCCTCGATGCCGGCACGCTCGGCGCGACGATGCCGGGGACGGCGCTGGTCACGCCGCGGCAGCTCGAGCTCGGCATCAACGGCTACGAGGGAGACGCCGGCACCGGCTGGAGCATCACGCTCACCGACTGGGCGCTCGCCGACGGGCCGACGGTGCCGCTGTGACGTTGGCGTTCGTGGTCGCGCTGTCGCTCGCCGGTCCGCTGCCCGACGCCGAACCTCCGAACCCGTTCCTCGCGCAGGCGAAGGAGCTCTACGAGGCGCTCGACTTCGAGAAGTGCATGCAGCGCATCAAGCAGGCGTCGACGTGGAAGAACTCGAGCGTGAGGGACCAGCGCGACGTCGAGCTCTACGGCGCCCTGTGCGCCTTGAACCTCGGCCAGCGCGCCGAGGCCGCCGAGCGCTTCAAGCTCGCGCTGCGCATCGACGAGGATCTCGAGCTGCCCGAGTTCGCCTCACCGAAGGCGGTGAAGCTGTTCCTCTACGTGAAGCGCAAGCTGCGCACGCCGACGGTCGCGCCGATGCCCGATGAAGATCTGCCCGCCGACGCCCCGACGCCCGCGAAGCTCGAGGCGAAGCAGGCCGCCGAGCGCAACGAGCCGGAGCCGAAGCCCGTCGTCGTGACGAGCCCCTCGGCGCTGTCGAAGCACGTCGCGCCGATCGTCCTCGGCGTCGGCGCCCTCGCCGTCAGCGGCATCGCGATCGGCTTCGGAGCCCACGCGAAGTCGCTCGAGCGCTACGCCAAGACGCTCACGTTCGAGAGCGACTACCTCGCCACGCGCAGCTCTGCGCAGACGAGCGCGACCATCGCGAACGTCGCGTTCGGCATCGCGGGAGCGCTGGCGGTCGCGGCGATCGTCGTGCTGATCATGCAGCTGTGAAGACGTCGGGGACGGTGTTCACGGGCCGCGGGTACGAGCCGCCACGTGAACGACTCCTCAGTGACACGTATACGTGCCGTTCGGGTTGGGCGTGCACTCGCCGTCGGGCATCGCCGCACAGAAGTACCGCCCGTTCGTGCCCTTCTTGCAGTTGTACCCGCACACCTTCACCCCATCAGTGCCCGTCCGGCACTCGGGCGGCGCGCCCCCGGCGTTCGCTCCGCCGCGCACCGCCAGCTGCGTGCACGTGACGTGTCCGTCCGCGCCGCGCGCGCAGCTGCCCTCGGGAGTATCCGCGCACGCCGCCACTCCGTCGCTGCCGACGTCGCAGTTGTAGCCGCACGCCTGGCGGCCGTCGGTGCCCGTCCGGCACTGCGGGCTCGACGAGCGCGTCGGCGCCGCCGCGACCGCGGCCGGCGCAGGAGGAGGAGGCGGCGGCGGCGGCGCACCCGCCTTCGCCGCGGGAGCGGCCAGCACCTCGACCCGCTTCGCCGCCAGCTCCTTCAGGTCCGCGCGCGCGTTCGGGTCCTTCTGGTACTGCTGAAAGTGCTTCACCGCGAGCTCGCGCTTGCCCTGCGCGTCCTCCGCGGTCGCGAGGCCGTAGAGCGCCATCGAAAGCGACGGCTTCAGCTTCAGCGCGTACGCGCAGTCGGCCTCGGCGTACCCCGGCTGCTTCAGGCCGAGCTGCGCCGAGCAGCGCGTGGCGTACAGCTCGGCGACGCGCGGGTACTCCGCGGTGAGCTGATTCAGCACCACGGTTGCGTCCTGGTACTTGCCGTTCCCAACGTGTGCCACCGCCTCGCGGTAACGCTCGGTCGCCCCCGGAGGGATCGACACGGCCGGAGCCGATTTACCGCCTCCAGCGGTGACGCCGCCCTTCGCCGGAGCCTTACCCGACGGGAACGTCGACCACTCGTTCGGGTCACCCGCGGCCAAGAAGAGCAGCACCCACACGACCATGAACGCAGTGGCTTAGCACTGCCGAGTAACCAATTCCCGCGGCGGGGTTACCGAAGCGTCGCGAATTGCCACAGGCCCGTAGGGCGAGACTCCGGCACGCGACGTGAACATGGCCGGCCCCGACCACGCAGTCGGAGGGACCCGCCATGAAGCTCATCCGTGATTCGAAGCGCCGCTCGGTGACCGTTCGGTTCGAGGACTCGTTCAGCCTTCGCGATGCGATCGGGCTGCCGCAGCTCGTCGGCCGCCTCCCCCTCGCCTCGGAGGTCATCCTCGACTTCAGCGGCGTCCGCCTCATGCGCGAGAGCGCGATGATTGCGCTCATCCCCGCGCTCGCCTCCATCCACGGCCGCAAGCTGACCGTGCGCGGGCTCGATTCACCGGCCCTGCAGCCGCTCGCGCTGGTACCGATGGCGGCCTGATCCAACCCCCTCCGTTACTCCGCCGTAACGGCGCCTCCGTGCAGATCGGCTGATCCACGCCGATCTTCCCTTGGCCCGCGCGATGCACGGGTAACGCGACTCATGTCGGCGCCCAGCAACCACACCATCGCAGCCGCCCTCGAGCGAATCGCCGAGCTGCTCGAGCTCGATGGAGCCGAACCGACCCCGGTGGCCGCCTACCGCCGCGCGGCAGCCGCGATCGCCGCGGCTCCCCGGCCCGCCTCCGAGCTCGTCGAAGAAGACGGCGTCGAGGCCCTGCACGAGCTCGGCATCGGGTACCTGATCAGCGGCCTCGTCACCGACTGGATCCGCAGCGGCGAGCTGCCCCTGCTCGAGCGGCTCGAGCGCAAGCACGACCCCGAGGCCCGACTCCGCCGCATCCCCGGCATCGGCCCGAAGCTCGCCCACGAGGTCCGCGAGCTCGGCATCGAGTCGGTCGACCAGCTCGTCCAGGCCGCCGAGAGCGGCCGCCTTCAGAACGTCTGCGGCTTCGGCCCCAAGCGCATCGCGCTCATCCGCGCCACCCGCGTCTCGCGCCCGCCGCGCCGGCGCAACACGCAGGCGCCGATTCAGCTCGACCTGCTCGCCAGCTGAACGCGAACGCCGCGACCTCGCGCCGTTCGCTCGTTCGCCCCTACTTCCGCTGGTTCAGCAGCGCCCAGTAGAGCCCGAGCTGCTCGACCGCCTTCACGAAGGCGTCGAACTCCACCGGCTTCACGATGTAGCTGTTCGCTCCGAGCCGGTAGGCCTCGTCGAGATCGCGATCTTCCTTCGACGACGTCAGCATCACCACCGGCACCGACCGCGTCTCGTCGCGCGACTTGAGCTCTTTGAGCACCTGCATCCCGTCGACCTTCGGCAGCTTCAGGTCGAGCAGCACGACCCGCGGCTGCTGTCTGGGGCCGCCGTCGCGGAAGAAGAAGTCGAGCGCCGCGGCGCCGTCGGCGAGCCGCGTGAGGTGATTCGTCAGGTGGTGCTTCTTCAGCGCACGCAGCGCGAGCTCCGCGTCCTCGTCGTTGTCCTCGACCAGCAGAATCTCGACTGGCTGCAGCTCGCTCAAGGTTGCTCCTGTCCCGGGGTGGGAAGCGCAAACGTAAACGCGGCCCCCTTGCCGGGCACTCCCTCGGCCTTCACCCACCCGCCGTGGCGCCGCACCACGCGCTGCACGAGCGCCAGGCCGACGCCGGTGCCCTCGAACTCGGTGTCGGTGTGCAGCCGCTGGAACACGCCGAACAGCTTCGCCTGGTAGCGCGGGTCGAAGCCGACGCCGTTGTCGCTCACCGTGTAGACGACCTCGCGCTCCTTCCGCGTGCCCGTGACCTCGATCACCGCCGGGTCGCGGCCGCGCGTGTACTTCACCGCGTTCGAGAGCAGGTTCACCCAGACCTGCTTGAGCAGCGCGGCGTCTCCGAGCGCGGGCGGCAGCTCGGCGACGCGAACGTCGATCTTCCGGTCCCGCTCGAGCGACTCGTCTGCCGCGTCGCGCGCCAGCCCGGTCATGTCGACCGTCGTCATCGTCAGCGCCTTGCGACCGAGCCGCGCGAACGCGAGCAGGTCGTCGATGAGGCGCCCCATCTTCACCGCGCTGCGCGTGATGACCGTGGCGACGCGCTTGCCCTCTTCGTCGAGCTTGTCCGCGTGGTCCTCGAGCAGCACGCGCGCGTAGCCGTCGATCGCCCGCAGCGGTGCGCGCAGGTCGTGCGAGACCGAATACGTGAAGCCGTCGAGCTCGGCGTTCGACTCCTCCAGCTGGGCGACGAGCTCGCGCATCTTCTGATCCGACTGCTTCCGCTCGGTGATGTCCTCGGAGATGCCGAGCAGGTAGCGCGGCTCTCCCGTCGCGTCGGTGATGGGCACCTTGCGCGTGTGCAGCCAGCGCTGCCCGGTCGCGGTCTGAATCGGCTCCTCGGGAATGTCGACGATGGCGCCGCTCGCGAGCGTGGCGCGGTCGCGCTCCTGGAAGAAGGCGGCCTGCTCCGGCGGGAAGAAGTCGTAGTCGTTCTTACCCAGCAGCGCCTCGCGCTTGAGGCCGAGCAGCTCTTCTCCGGCGCGGTTGAAGCGCTCGAAGCGAAGCTCGCGTGCCTCTTTCACGAAGACCATGCTCGGCAGGTTCTCCACGATGGTGTCGAGAAACGTCTTCACCCGCTTGAGCTCGGTGAGGTTCTCGACGAACAGCGCGACGCACTGCTTCCCTACCCCGGTCGCCTTCAGGTCGAAGATGCTGAGGGCGACCGCCGCGTCGCCGTAGATGGTCTCTCCGACGGCGTGCGAGCCCCCCTCGCGCGCGAGCTGCGCATACAGCGCGATGCGCTCGCGGCGGATGTTCGGGAACACGTCGAGGATGCGGCGGCCCATCAGGTCCTGCAGATCGGGCCGGATCATCTTCACCGCCGCGGCGTTGCAGCCACGCAGGGTGAGGCTCTCGTCCTGCGCGGGGTCCTCGAGCCGGTAGATGATGATGCCGACAGGCAGGTGCTCGAAGAGCGGGAGACAGAGCTCCGAGATCGCAGGATCGAGCACGGCCACATTGGAGTACACGAATCGCCAACCCCGGAAAGAAGAATCGTCAACCGCCGGGGTGAATCGTCAACGCGGCTTCAGCGAATCGTCGCTGGCGAAGGCCGCGCGTACTCCATCGCGGTGGTCGCGAACGCGAGCGGCAGGATGATGGTCGCCGGGATGGCGAGGATGACGCGGTCGCGCTCGTTCTGGCCGAGCAGCGCCACCGCACCCGCGAACAACAGGCCCAGCGTGGTGCCGAACAGGGCCGGCAGGATGTCGACCTCGTCGGCGCCGAGCTTCTCGACCGCGAAGACGCCGAGCGCGACGCCCGTCGACCAGGCGAGCGCCGTGCCGAGGCCCGCGACCACCGGGCTGCGGCAGCCGCTCTGGCAGACGACGTAGAGCGTGACGCCGCCGAAGAGCGCGCCCAGCGCGGCGCCGCCGAGCAGCGAGTAGGCGACGCGCTGCCCCAGCGTCGCGGGGGGCGGCACCAGCGACCGGGGCTCCAGCGCCGGGGCCTGGCCGCGCGCGGCCAGCGACACCACCAGCGCCAGCGCCACGAGCCCGCGCACGAGCCTCACCAGAACTTCGGGGTCTGCCCCGGTGGAGACAGCCACACGCTCTGCAGGTGCCCCACCGCGCCCGCGTCGGCGGCGTCGTGTTTCGTCGCTCCGCTGAGCAAGAGCAGGTGCGCGAGCGCGGCGGCGGCGGCGGCGGCGGCCACCTGAGGCGTCTGCACCAGCGCGCGCACGAGTAGCGCGGCGGCCGCGAGCAGCAGCAGGAACGGAATGACGCCCGCGACCGGGTTCGTGATGCCGATGAAGTTGAGCACCGTGGGCGGCAGGTACCCCTTGCCGAACAGCGGGAACGCGAGCCCGAACAGCGACGTCGAGAGCGAGTCGGGCACGTAGTTCACGAACACGATGCAGCCCACCGCGAGCACCGACGAGACGACGAAGCCCACCGCCATCGCGTAGCCGACGCGCCCGTCGACCGTCGTCGCCTTCGACAGCTGCATCAGCGCGAGGCCCGCCGGCAGCAGCAGGAACGGCACCAGCGGAGTCATGTGCCGGGGCCCCGTCGTCCACCCCCACGAGTCGTAGGTGAACGACGAGGTGAAGTACGCGTTCGCGCCGAGCAGCACGACGGTGAACCAGAACAGCGGCACCTCGACCTTCTTCAGCTGCCACAGGCCCGGCAGCGCGAAGAGCAGGAACGGCGACAGCGAGAAGAGCCCGCGCAGCGGAGAGAAGAACGACAGCGCGAACGCGCGCGGATCCGGGTAGCGGATGCCGAGGAAGCCGCCGAGGTGCCACGGCTGGTAGGCCTCGTCGGCGAGGTGCTTGTAGCCGCTCTCGAGCGGGTGGCCGAAGCAGGCCTGGTGGTACGCCATCAGCCCGAGGAGGAACGGCGCCGCGCCGGCGAGCACGAGGCCCGCGGCGACGCCGATCTTCTTCGCGTCCTTCAGCGCGACGACGACGTACACCGCGAGGCAGACGACGGTGAGGGCCGCGGTGTACTCGGCCATCACGGCCGCGCCCGACAGCGCGCCGGAGATCGCCCAGCCGTGCGCCTTCAGCTCGCCGCGCAGCGTGCGCCACGCGGCGTAGAACGACAGGAACATCAGCACCGCGGTCGCCTGGTGGCTGAAGAACGCCTCCGAGTAGCTGAACGCGATGGTCCCCAGCGCGTACGCGACGACCATCACCTCGGGCAGCACTCCGGTGAGGTAGGTCTTCAAGAACCGGCGCAGGAAGACGAGCAACAGCAGCGTCGGCGCGATGGTGAGGAAGAGCCGCGAGAAGAAGACCTGCGGCAGCTCGGGCACCGGGCCGCCCGAGAGCTTCGTCATCACCCAGTAGATGGGCACCGCGGCGAAGCTCATCAGCGGCGCCTTCGACGGGTAATACACGCCGTTCACGACCGAGAGGTCTCCCACGCGGCCGTACTTCATGATCGTCTCGTTGAGCGACAGCTTGCCCTCTTCGACGATCGCGCGCGTCTGCCAGAGCCGGCACAGCTCGTTCGGCGAGCGCAGGTTCGGGTGCCAGGGGAAGATGATGACGTACAGCACGGCGACGAGACCGAACCAGGTACGTGGCGAGGACAGCTCCATGAGCGGCACTGGGGACTAGCACAACCCCCTCGAGGCGTTGTTTGGTCCTAAGAGGGCCTACCCAGCGACCGTGAGCCACCTCGACGAAGACGTCCTCACTCGAGCCGCCGCAGGCACCCTCGACGAGGGCCCGCGCAGGTCCGTCGAAGAGCACCTCGCCTCGTGCGAGCAGTGCCGCGCCGCCTACGAAGAGGCCGCGGCGTTCCTCAACTCGAAGACGCTGCAGGCGCCGATCTCCAGCCACCCGCCGGCGAGCCCCGACACGCGGCCCGACAGCCCGACCGCGCACGAGCAGCAGCTCCTCACGCTGCAGAAGGGCATGCCGCTCGGCCGCTACGTGCTGCTCGAGCGCCTCGGAGCGGGCGGCATGGGCGAGGTCTTCGCGGCCTACGACCCGCACCTCGACCGCAAGGTCGCGCTCAAGCTGCTGCGCTCGGGCACCGTCTCCGCCACCGAGGGCCGCGCCCGGCTCCTGCGCGAGGCGCAGGCCATGGCCCGGCTGCAGCACCCGAACGTCGTCACCGTGCACGACGTCGGCATCGCCTTCGACCGCGTCTTCATCGCCATGGAGTTCGTCGAGGGCGACACCCTCGGCCAGTGGATGCGCAGCCCGCGCACCTGGCAGGAGACGCTGCGCGTGTTCCTCTCCGCCGGCGCCGGCCTCTCGGCCGCTCACCGCGCCGGCATCGTCCACCGCGACTTCAAGCCCGACAACATCCTCATCGGGCACGACGGCCGCCCCCGCGTGCTCGACTTCGGCCTCGCGCGGCAGGCCTCTTCCAGCGAGCTGAAGAAGGAGCAGGGCCTCGAGAAGCACGCCGACTCGCCGCTCGGCGCTCCGCTCACGCGCGACGGCGCCGTGATGGGCACCCCCGGGTACATGGCGCCCGAGCAGCTCGGGGGCCTGCCGACCGACGCGCGCAGCGATCAGTTCAGCTTCTGCGTCGCGCTCTACGAGGCCCTCTACGGCAAGCGCCCGTTCGGCGGCGCGACGCTCAAGGCCCACGCCACCGAGATGGTGGTGAACCAACTGCCCCCTCCTCCGCCGGGCCACGAGGCGCCCGAATACGTGTGGGAGGCGCTGCGCCGCGGCCTCATGGCCGACCCGGCCGAGCGCTTCCCCGACATGGACGCGCTGCTCTTGGCCCTCGCCCCGCGCAGGAGCGCCGCGCGGCGCGGGCGCATGGCCGCGGCGCTCGTCTCGCTCGGCGTGGTGGCTGCTGCCGGCGTCGGCTTCTCGGTGTGGTCGACGCAGCGGCTGCGCGTGTGCAGCGGCGCCGAGGCGCGGCTCGTCGGCATCTGGGACGCGAGCGCGAAGACGCGGCTGCGCCGGGCGTTCCTCGACACGCAGGCCGCCTTCGCCGCCGACGCGTTCAAGGGCGTCGAGAGCGCGCTCGACGCGTACACGCAGTCGTGGGTCTCGGCCGAGAAGGACAGCTGCGAGGCGGTGCGCATCCGCAAGACCGACTCCGAGGAGCTCTACCAGCGCAAGTCGCTGTGCCTCGAGACGAGGCTGCGCCAGGTGCGGGCGCTCGTCGATCTGCTCGAGACCGCCGACCAGGTCGTCGTGTCGAACGCCGTCGCCGCCGCGCGCGGCCTCGACCGCATCGACGACTGCCGCGACGCGGTCGCGCTGTCGCTGCACGGCGCTCCGAAGAGCCCGCTCGAGCGAGAGCGCGAAGAGGGCCTGCGCCAGAAGGTCATCGAGGCGAAGGCGCTGCTCGACGCGGGCAAGTACGCGCGCGGCGTCGAGGTCGCGAAGCTCGCCGTGCAGGGCGGAGGCTCACCCGGCGGCCTCGCCGAGGCGTGGCTCTTGCTCGGCCGGCTGCAGACGCGCGCCGGCGATGCCAAGGCCGCCGAAGAGGCGTTCTTCGAGGCCGCCGCGAAGGCCGAAGAGGCCGGAGACGCCGCCCTCGCCGCCCGCGCCTTCAGCCGCCTCTACGCCGTCATCGGCGGCATTCAAGAGCGCTTCGACGCCGCCCACCCGTGGGAGCGCATGGCCCAGGCCGCCGCCACCCGCCTCGGCAACGACCCCGACGTCGAGGCCGAGCTCGCCAGCAACTCGGGAGACGTCGCGCTCAGCGAGGGGCGCCCCAAGGACGCCAAGAAGGAGTTCGAGCGCGCGCTGCGCATTCGCGAGGGCACGCTGCGCGAGGGTCACCCCGACCTCGCGATGACGCTCAACAACCTCGGCACCGCGCAGGCGCAGCTCAAGCAGTTCGACGAGGCCGCGCGCAGCTACGAGCGCAGCCTCGAGCTGCACCTGCAGTACGAGGGCCGCGAGCACCCGAACACCGCCTCGTCGATGAACAACCTCGCGGTCATCTACCGGAAGCAGGGCCGGCTCTCCGAGGCGCTCGAGCTGTTCGACTCGGCGCTGAAGATCCGCACCGACACGCTGGGGCCGAACCACCTCGACGTGGCGAGCACGCACGTCGCGATGGCGAAGCTGCTGCAGCAGATGGAGCACCCCGACCAGGCGCTCGAGCACCTGAAGCTCGCGCTCGCCACGCGCGAGAAGGCGCTCGGCCCCGCGCACGTCTCGGTGGCGCAGGTGCACGGAGAGATCGCCGACCTCTACGTCGAGAAGCGCGCGTTCCGCGAGGCGCTCGCCGAGGCGCAGCTCGCGCTCGCGGTCCTCGAGAAGGTGCTGGGGGCCTCGCACCTGACGACCGCGACCGCGCGCGAGCGCGTCGGCGCGATCTACCTGGGCCTGGGGCAGTGGGAGAAGGCCGCGGCCGAGCTGAACCGCGCGCTGGAGGATCGCAAAGAGAAGGCGGGCGAAGAGTCCGCCGAGGTCGCGCGCTCGCTCAACGCGCTCGGAGACCTGCAGCTCGCGCAGAACCGCCCCGACAAGGCGCTGCCGCTCTACGAGAAGGCGCTCGCCACGCGCGAGAAGGCGAACGGGACGTCGTCTCCGACGGTGGCGAACGATCTCGTCGCGATCGGGCGGTGCCACCTCGCGCTGAAGGCGCCCGAGAAGGCCGTGGCTCCGCTCGAGCGCGCGGTCGCGCTGCGCGAGAAGGAGAACGACGGGCCGAACCTGGCCGCGGCGCGGTTCGAGCTGGCGCGCGCGCTGTGGGAATCGGGCCCGGACGCGCGCGAGCGGTCGCGGCAGCTGGCGCAGCAGGCCCGCGAGGCGCTCAACGGGCCGGCGCAGGAAGACGTCGACAAGTGGCTGGCGGCGCGCGTGCCTCCGCCGGCGCCGTGACCTCCCTCGTTCACGCTGAGAGGGTCGGCCAGAACAACCAGCGCATTGCCGACCTCCGTTCACGCTGAGCGGAGGCGCCGCAGGCGCCGCAGTCGAAGCGGGCCCGAAGCCGACGCGTGGCCCGCTTCGACTCCGCCTTCGGCTCCGCTCAGCGTGAACGGCGGTCGACCCTGCGTGGCATTCCGATCGACCCTCTCCCGGTGAACGAAGGTCTTTCGTGTTCCCCTTCGTTCAGAACAGCACGTACCGCGCCCCGACGAAGATCTTGTCGTTGCGGCTGAAGTACCCGAACGGCGAGTACGGCGAGCCCTCCTGAAACTCCGCCGCCACCCACAGCTCGAGGTTGTCGAACCCCTTCCACGTCACGCGGGGCGCCAGCGCGAAGCTGCGCTGCACCACCTCGAACGCGGCCCGCAACGACACGTCGAGCTTCTTGTCGAAGAACGGGTACCCGATGAACCCGGCGACGAGGTGCAGCCAGGCGATGCGGTCGGCGCCGACCGCCGTGGCCGGCTCGAGCAGAAACAGCTGCTCCCCGGCGCCGACGCCGGGCACCGCCATGCCGAAGTACGTGACGCCCCACGTCAGCGGAGAGTCGGTCGCCTGCGAGTACCCGATGACCCACGAGAGCGACGCCTTGTTGATGGGCGTGAAGCTCGCGTCGAAGAACGTCTGCCGCGGAGAGAACGTCACGTCGACGTCGAGCTGGCCGGGCCCGATGAGGCGCGAGAGCTCGAGCGAGAACAGGTGCTGGCGCCAGTACTCGCCGGTGTACAGCTGCTCGCCGGCCTCGATGCGGTTCGACACCGAGGCCGCGACCGCGGGGCTCACCGGCCGGCCCGCCGAACGAGACCGCATCAGCGCAGAGAGCTCGGGGTCGACGGTGACGCGCGGCAGCTTCTCGTTCATCCACACCCACGAGGCGCCGATCTTCCAGTCGCCGGTGGTGACGGCCCGCAGCGCGAGGTCGCCGAGAAACGGCGGAGGCCGCTTCGTCTCGAGGATCCGCTCCTGGATGTAGTCCTCGATGGACGGGTCGATGCGGCGGTTCTCGACGGTCTGCTCCGCGCCCGGCTGCAGCAGCGCCTCGTCCTGCCCGAACACGAAGTAGCGGTGCGGCATGAAGAACGGCACGTAGGCCGCGGTGACACTGACGCGGCCGATCTCTCCGAGCGCGCGGATGGCGAAGACGGGCAGCAGCGCGTCCTCGGGGTCGGTGGTGCTGCCGAAGCTCTCGCGCAGGTCTCTGGGGTTGAGCGCGTCGGCGGGCGCGATCCCCGCGTTGGCGCCCATGCCGATGCGCTGGTTGCCGATGCGGATGTCGACCTTCGAGGTGTAGAGGTCGAGGTAGGCGTCTCCGAGCATGGGGTCGAAGAAGCCCTTCACGCGATCGAAGTCGCGCGTGGTGACGCCGCGGACCTGCGCGCGCCCCTCGAGCACGAGGCGGATGCGGTCGGTCACCTTCACGTCGACGCCGAGCATGCCTTTCAGCCGCAGCTCGGCGACGTTCTCCGCCATGTCCACCTTCGGGGGAGAGTCGAAGCGCGTGTCGATCGAGCCCAGGCCCAGCACGTGGCCGTAGACGCGCGCGGTCGGGCCGACGGGAGCGGGCGCACCGAACGACTCGACCACCGGCGCGAACGCCTCCGTGCCGCTGCCTGCGTCGAAGGGCTCCGGGGCCGCGACCGGCGTGAACTCCTCGATCAGCATCGACGAGCCGCCGTCTTCCTCCGCGCGCGCGACGGCGCTGGTGACGAGGAGCACGGCGCAGGTGCGGAGCAGCATCTTGAAGGCGCCTCTCTACTTCGCCTTCAGCTCTTCCACACGAACGACCTGCGCCTTGTCGTCGATGCGCGCGCGGCAGTTGTTGAACACCAGCTCGTTGACGGTGAGCGGCAGCTTGCACACCGCGTCGGGCAGGTTGCGCGGCCGCGAGCAGGCGGGCTCTGCCTGGTACCCGTCCTCGTCCGGCGGAGGCGGCTTCGGGTACTGGTAGCGGTACATGCGCCGCGCGTTGCGGCTGAGCAGCTCCTTCGAGACGACGCCCTCGGCGTAGCCGGCGCCGAGCAGCAGCGGGCCGATCTGAGGCTCGGGCTCGTACTCTCCCTCGTCGTCGTCTGCCTTCGGCGCGAGGCGTTTGATGGCCGACGCGGCGACGGCGCGGCTGCAGAGCGGGCGCGCGACGTAGATGGCCTCGCCGGTGATCGGATCATACGGATCTTCGAGGTCCGCCTCGGGGTCGGGCAGGCCGCCGTCGGTGAGGCAGCGCAGCGACTCGGAGCAGGGATCGTTGTCGAGCGCGAGCTGCACCCACGGGCACTTCGTCTTCTGCAGCGCGACGATCGAGAGGGCGCCGCGCTCGACCTCCAGGTCGGCCGACTCCTCGTAATAGACCTGCGACGAGTCGGGCATCGACGAGAGCACCTGCATTCCGTACACGCGGCAGGCGAGCTCGCCGGCGAGCGGGTCCTTCCGTGCGACGAGCTCGTCGAGCATCGGCTGCAGCGAGTACCAGTCGGTGTAGCCCGACAGCTCGAGCCTGGCTGCGTCGGCGAGCAGCGCCTGGAAGTCGGCCGGCTGCACCTGTGGGTACGCGATGAGCCCGACGAGCAGCTCCTTCGGCGCGTCCTCCTCGTGCACGCGCTCGTGCAGCGCCACGAGCGCCCTGCTCTTCAGCTCGGCGTCCTCGATGCGGTCGTACAGCTCGAACCAGCGATCGACCGACGACTCGGCGATCGGGCGCATCAGCTCGACGACCTTCGCCTCTCCGCCAGACTTCTCGGCGTGCGCGAGCAGGCGGCGGCCGGTCTCGGCGTCCGCGACGGTGAAGAGGTCGACGAGGTTCTCGTCGAGCGTCGGCACCTCGGACCAGTTCACCGGCACCCGCGCGGTGACGTTCGCGCCGACGACGACGCCGTCGAGCACGTAGGCGACGGTCGCGCTGTCTTTGGGGCGGTGGTACGCGAGGCGCGAGCCGCTGGGGTCGACCTCGAGCTCCCAGCCGGTCGGCGACTCGCCCAGGCGCACGCGCGCGCCATACGGCGGCAGCGAGTTGCACGCGTTCAGGTCGGTGCCGAACGGACGCGCGGCGAGCTCGGGGCTGTCGATCTCGAGCCAGTGGCAGGTGGTGCTGCTCGTGTGGAAGATGCACGTGATGCGCTCGACGACGCCGGTCAGGCCGGCGCAGTCGACGGGCTCTTCGTGCTCGCGCAGCATGATGCGCGCGTGAATCGGCGCCTTCACCTCGGCGACGACCGCGTCGGCCTCGTGCGGCGACGAGTGGCAGGCACACAGCACCAGTACGGCGCCGGCCCACGGACGTGTCACGGGCCGCGTTCCAGCGCGCGCTCGGTGAACGCCTCGTCGCCGACGGGCGCGTCGTTCAGGTTGAGCACGGTCATCTGCGTCTTGCTGCCGGTCTGCAGGTTCTCCATCACCGACTCGGCGGCGATCGTCCGGTCCTTGAACGACTTGAGCTTCAGCGTGCGGTAGCGCTTGAGCGGCTCGTTCTTCTTGTCGGCGTAGTCGACCTTCATCGGCACGAAGAACTGCTTGTCGACCCACATCGTGACGTCGCCGTACGGAGTGTCTTCTCCGCCCTTCCCCTTGATCACGAAGCAGTCGCGGCCCTCGACCTTGTCGTCGGCGAGCTTCTGGAAGTCTTCGTCGCGGCCGCCGTTGCTGGCGATGTCCGAGTAGCTGAAGTCGGTGTCCATGAACGCGCGGCCGCGCTCCTGGCGCGCGACCTTGCGCACGCGCTTGAGCTTCGGGAGGTACAGCGAGATGTCGTCGGCCTCGCCCGCCGCGCCCTCGACGGTGAGGAACGCGACGCCGGCGACTCCGGCGGGCTGCTCGAACCGCGTCACGACGCGCGAGCGGCCGTCGAGCTTCTTCGAGGAGGTGGTGAGGATCTGCTCCTTCGCCTTGCCGTCCTTCGACGTGGTGACGAGCTTGAGCTGCGCGGTGAGCCCGACGAGGTTGAGCGCGCCGCGCTCGCGGGACTTCTGCGAGATCTCCTTCGCGGTGGTCTCTTCAGCGAGGGCGACGCAGGGGACGAGGAGGAGCGCGGTCAGCAGTCTCATCGGTGGCTGGTCTTACCACCGAAGAACAGCCGGGATCGGGATCGGGATCGCGATCGGAACAGCGACCCGATCCCGATCGCGATCCCGATCCCGATCCCGGTTTCTCATTCGTGCACACTGGCTTTGAGCCTGAGCTCCGCGGCCTTGAGCCTCTCGTCCTGCGGCAGAATCTCGCGTGCCGCCGACAGCCGCTCGAGCGCGCGTCGCGGGTTTCCGCGGGCGACCTCACAGCGGGCGTCGACCTCGAGCGAGTCGGGGTCATCGGGCGAATAGAGCACCGCCGCCGCGCTCGCCTCGCACGCCGCGTCGACCTCGCCCGAGGCGAGCAGCGCCAGCGCGAGCTCGCGCCGCAGCTCGACGCGCGACGGCGCTCCGCGCACGGCCACCTTCAGCGCTTCGACGGCCGCGACCGGCTCGCCCTCGCGGCGCAGCGCCGAGCCCAGCCGCCCCAGCAGCGGCGGAGAGTTGGGGAACAACAGCGCCGCCGCCCGCGCCTCGCGCAGCGAGCGGCGCTCCTCGAAGCGGATGCCCGCCTGCATCTGCTCGAGCACGTGCCCGTAGCGCGGGAACTCGGCCGGGTACTTGAAGACGAGCTGGTACACGAGCTCGCCGCGGGGGACGAAGAACGCGACGACGTGCGTGCTGCCCCAGCGCTCGTGCAACGTCACGTGCATCTTCAGCGCGTCGCGCTCGCCGATGCGCGAGGGCACGACCGGGTTCGTGTGCACCGACAGCACCTCGGTCGCAGCCGCCGGCAGCGCCCTCAAACCCTGCTCGAAGCGCGAGGCCTGCTCGACGGCGTCGGCGCCCTCGGGCATCTCCACCGCCTGGGCGGCGAACGAGGCGCGGCCGAGCTCGGGCAGTCCGTTGTTCCAGGCGACGGTGCCGAAGCGATCGGCGCCCCGCCGCCACGACCTCGGCACCGGAACGGTGATGCCGTACGTGTCGTCGCGCTCCTGCCGCATCGACGGCAGGTGATCTCCGAGCAGCTGCGGCCCGAACGCGAGCAGCGACGCGACGGCCAGCGTCGGCGCCGCCCTCAGGGCCGGAGCCCACTTCGGCCCCGAGTCGGCGAGCAGCTTCGGCCGCATGAACAGCCCGGTGAGCAGGCCGGCCAGCAGCCCGCCGACGTGCGCCCAGTTGTCGACGCCCTCGCTGGTGATGCCGATGAGCAGCAGGCCGAGCACGGTGGGGATCGCGGCCTCGCTCATGATGGTGCGGTACCGCGAGGGGAGGATCGAGCGGTACTTCAGCCCGAACACCACGATCGCGCCGAGGCAGCCGTAGACCATGCCCGACGCGCCGAGCGAGACCGCGTCGGACAGCCACAGCGAGGCGCTCATCGTGGCGACCCCGGAGAAGACGAGCAGCCACAGATAGTCGAGCGTGCGGTACGTGTTCTCGAGCGCGCCGCCGACGTTGAACAGCACGAACATGTTGAGGCCGATGTGCAGCGCGTCGCGGTGCAGGAAGTTCGCGGTGAACAGGCGCCACAGCTCGCCGAGGTCGGCGACCATCGGGTCGGCCTTCGCGCCGAACCGCACCATGTCGTCGAGCGACAGCGGGCCGGTGCGCACGGTGTAGAGGTAGATCGCGAGGTTCAGCAGGATGAGCGCCGACGTCATCCACGGGAAGCGCGAGAGGCTGAAGGCGCGGGCGAAGTAGGCCCGCTTCGGCTCGTGGAGCGCCTTGAAGACCTCGAGCTCGCACGCGGGGACGAACTGCTCTCCGGTGATTGCCGGCAGCCGCACCAGGCTCTGCGGCGAAATCTCACCTCGCCGCACCCGTGCTTCGAACTCGGAGAGATCGAGGTGCTCGTCTCCCGCGTCCGTTCTGAGCGTGAGCGGCTGACTCATGGTTCGGACGAATAATGCCCCCGCGCTCGGCTCTCCTGCGAGCGCCAGGAGCCGTCCATTCGCCCGATGGACAGCCCGATCGCTGAAACTGCCGTCATTCTGTAGGGATGAGTGTTTTGTTACGGGACTCGTAGTAGAAACCTCTGCGGACGATGAAGCTGATCATCGAAGACGACGAAGGCCGGAAAACCGTCGTCCCGTTCGTTCGGGATGAGATCACCATCGGTCGTCAGGAAGGGAACACGATCCGCCTGACCGAGCGGAACGTGTCGCGCCGCCACGCCCGGCTGCTGAGGCAGAACGGGCACATCCTCGTGGAGGATCTCGGCAGCTACAACGGTATCCGGATCAACGGCGACCGCATCCAGGGCCAGGTCCAGGTCAACGAGGGCGACCTCATTCAGATCGGCGACTACGACCTCGCCGTGCAGCGCGAGGCGAGCGAGGCCGCTCCCCACGGAGCGCCGAACGCCAACGACAAGACCCAAGAAGTGCAGGCGATCTCGGTTCCGCGCACCAACGGCGCGAGCTCGAACGCCGTCACCAAGCCGCTGCCCGACCCTGGCGCCACGATCCCCGTGCTGCCGACGGTGGATCCGAACACCACCCTCTCGGGCGAAGAGCCGGAAGAGGCGAACCCCGACGACGTCACGCTGCAGCCCCAAGCCGCCGACGACCTCGGCGGCGCCACCCCGGCCGCTTCACCGGCCGCCAACGCGCGCCGCCAGTCGACCGCCATCATCCGGATGGATCAGGTCGAGAAGAACCCGACCCGGCAGATCGTCGACATCGACGCCACCGAGGCGCCGCGCCTGATCATCCTGAACACCGAGCTGGCCGGCCGCGAGTTCAGCTGCGTCCGCTCGGAGCTGAAGATCGGCCGCACCGACGAGAACGACATCGCGATCGATCACCGCTCGCTGTCGCGCACGCACTGCAAGATCGTCCGCGAGGACACCGGCGAGTGGCGCGTCATCGACATGCAGTCGGCGAACGGCCTGATGGTGAACGGCGAGTCGTACGCCCAGTCTGCGCTCCGCGGCGGCGACGTGCTCGAGCTCGGCCACGTGAAGCTCAAGTTCGTCGGAGCCGGCGAGAAGTACGACGCCGCCGACGCGGTCGCCGACGCCCAGGGTGGCGGCAGCAAGATGGGCGTGTTCGTCGCCGTCGGCGTCGTCGCGGTGTGCGTCATCGGCGGCGGCGCGTTCGCGTGGATCAAGTACGGCAGCGCGAAGAAGCCGGCGCCTCCGCCGGTGGCCGTCCCGAACGACCTGACGGCGAACGGCAAGCCGAAGGTCGACCCGCCGCCCGAAGAGCTCACCCCCGAGCAGCAGCGCGCCGCCGTCGAGGCGAAGCTCAAAGACGCGCGCGCGAAGATCGAGTCCGGCGACTGGAAGGAAGCGTCGGACATTCTCAAGGCGTGCTTCGTCGGCGAGTCGCTGCACCCCGAGGCGCAGAAGCTGCTCATCGACCTGAAGAACGAAGAGCCGCTGCGCGCGGCGATCGACAAGGCCGAGCAGCTCATCGACCAGGACGAGCTGTCGCAGGCGAAGAACCTGCTCGACTCGGCCGAGCACAGCGTGTTCCTCGGCTCGCGGCTCGCGCAGGTCCGCGAGAAGCTCGCCAAGGCGACCGAAAAGAAGCTGCAGGAGAACAGCGTCGCGGCGAAGGCGCCCCCCGAGCCGAAGCAGCCGCCGCAGCAGCCCAAGCAGCCTCCTCCGCCTCAGGCGAACCCGAAGGCCGAGGCCGAGGCGCAGCTCGAAGAGGCCCGCGGCTTCTACAAGAACAAGGACTTCAAGAACGCCAAGGTGAAGCTCGACAAGTGCATCAAGCTCGACGTCACCAACTCCGACTGCCACAAGCTGCTCGGCGCGACGCTCGGCATGCTCGGCGACGGCCCTGGCGGCGCGCGCGAGTACGAGCTGTTCCTCAAGTACGCGCCTCCGGATCATCCGCAGATCCCGAAGGTGAAGCAGCTGCTCGAGCAGTTCCGGCAGAACTCGAAGTAGGCCTCGTGATGCGGCCTTCCGCTCAGCGCGGCGGAGCCGTCGTCAGCGGCCGCTGAACTTCGGCGGCCGCTTCTCCAGCAGCGCGGCGAGGCCTTCCTTCGCGTCCTCGCTGAAGAAGCTCTCGCGGCGCCGGGCCTCGATGCCGCCATGCTCGCCGCGGAAGATGCGCTTCATGCCGGCGACCGCCAGCGGCGCGGTGAGCGCGAGCTCGTTGGCGAGGGCCAGGGCGCGCGCTTCGTCTCCCAGCTCGTCGGCGATGCCCATGTGCAGCGCGTCGTCCGCGCCGACGCGGCGCGCGGAGAGGAACATGTACTTCGCCCGCCCTGCCCCGATGACCGACGCCACGCGCGCGATGCCCTTCGGCGCGTACACGATGCCGAGCTTCGCCGGCGGAATGCAGAACACGGCGCTGCTCGCCGCCACCCGGAAGTCGCACGCGAAGCAGAGCTCGAAGCCGGCGCCGAACGCCGAGCCCTCGATGAACGCCACCGACGGCGCGTCGACGCGCTGGAGCTGGTCGAAGACGGCGCCGATGCGCTCGTCGGGCAGCGGGCCGTCGGGCTTCAGCTCCTCCAGCGCGCCGAGGTTCCAGCCGGAGCAGAAGTGGCCGCCGGCCCCGCGCAGCATCCAGCAGCGCACGCCGGCCGCGTCGGCGACGGCCGCCTCGAGCTGATCGAGCGTCTCCGGGTCGAGCGCGTTGCGCGCGCCGGGGTTCGAGAGCGTGAGGCGCCGGAGGCCCGGCGCCGGCTCGTCGACGGTCAGCACGTGCCTCAGCCGAGCACGACCAGCACGTCGCCTTCGTTGACCGCTTGCGCTTCCTTGCAGCGGATCTCCTTCACCGTGCCGCCCTCGGGCGCCTCGACCGGCATCTCCATCTTCATCGACTCGAGGATGACGAGGACGTCACCGGAATTCACCGTCTGCCCGACCTTGCACTCGATCTTCCAAACCGTTCCCGTGATGTGTGCAGCGACGTCAGCCATGGGTGATCACCCTTTCGCGTGTTTCTCGAGGAACTTCGTATCCAGCGCGCCCTCTTTGAAGGCCGCGTCGCGCACGATGCGCAGGTGCAGCGGGATGTTGTGCTTGATGCCTTCGATGTTGAACTGCTGCAGCGCCTCGTCCGCACGCGCGATCGCCTGTGCGCGGTCGTCGCCCGAGATGATCAGCTTCGCGATCATCGGGTCGTAGTTCGGAGTCACCACGTCGCCCTCGGCGTACCCCGAGTCGAGGCGCACGCCCTGGCCCGACGGCGGCCGGAAGACCTTCAGCGGGCCCGGCGACGGGAAGAACTTCACCGGATCCTCGGCGTAGATGCGGAACTCGAGCGCGTGCCCCTTGCGCTGGATCTGCGACTGCTCGAGCGTGAGCGACTCGCCGCACGCGATGCGCAGCTGCCAGCCGATGAGGTCGACCCCGGTCGTCACCTCGGTCACCGGGTGCTCGACCTGCAGGCGCGCGTTCATCTCGATGAAGTAGATGTCGTTGTCGCTGTAGAGCAACTCGACGGTGCCGGCGTTCGCGTAGCCGAACGCGTTCGCCGCCTTGAGCGCCGCGTCGAACAGCTTCGCCTTGAGCTCGGGCCTGGCGCCGCCGAGGAACAGCGGGCTGCCGGCCTCTTCGACGACCTTCTGGTGGCGGCGCTGAATGCTGCACTCGCGCTCGAGGATGTGCAGCGTCTTCTTGCCGTCTCCGAGGATCTGCACCTCGATGTGGCGCGGCGCGGGGAAGTAGCGCTCGAGGTAGACGCCCTCGCGGCCGAACGCGCTCTTCGCGCGATCGCTCGAGGCGCGGAACGCCTTCTCGAGCTCGGCCGGAGTGTTGGCGACGGTCATGCCGATGCCGCCGCCTCCGCCGGCCGCCTTCACCAGCACGGGGTAGCCGATGCGCTCGGCCTCGGCGGCGGCCTTCGCGGCGTCTTCGACGATGCCGTTGGAGCCGGGGACGATCGGCACGCCGGCGGCGGCCACGAGCTTGCGCGCCTCGCTCTTGTCCTTCATGCGCGTCATCGCCTCGGGCGGCGGCCCGATGAAGGTGATGCCCGCGGCGGTGACGGCGCGCGCGAACTCGGCGTTCTCGGAGACGAAGCCGTAGCCGGGGTGAATGCCCTCGGCGCCGGTCTGCTTCGCGGCGTCGAGCAGCGCCTGGGTGTTGAGGTAGCTGTCCTTCGACGGCGCGGGACCGAGGCGAACCGACTCGTCGGCCTCTTTCACGAACGGCAGGTTCTGGTCGGCGTCGGAGTAGACGGCGACGGTCTTCACGCCCATGCCCTTCGCGACGTGAATGATCCGCCGGGCGATCTCTCCGCGGTTGGCGATCAGGATCTTTTTGAACACGCGTGGCCTCTTAGCGCAGATGACAAGACGACGTGCGCTCAAGTACGGTTTGTGAGCGATGGATTCAACGGTCTTCAGCCTCGAGGAAGCACGACTGCAGAGGCGCCTGAAGACCTACCGCGAGCGGCTCGACCGCGTGCTCGCCGCCAACCAGCAGGCCATCACGCGGTTGTTTCAGACCGGGTCGCTGTTCACGAAGGAAGGCACGCGGGCCGGCAGAGACCTTCTGCTCGCGCACCAGCACCTGCTCCGCGTCGTGACGCTGCTCGATCGCCTGTCTCAGACCGGCGATGTTCCCGCGCCGAAGCAGGCCGTCGAGGTCGACGCCATCTTCGGTGAGCTCGATGATCTGCTCGAGAAGACCGGGCAGCTGACGGAGAAGACCGGCGCGATGTTCCGAGGCAGAGGCGAGTAGCTGCCGTCGCCGTCGCCGTCAACGGCGACGGCAGTTCGTTCAGGGCTGCGGAGCCGCTTCCGGCTGAGCCGGCGGCGCATCTGTCGCAGCCGGCGGCGCATCCGTCGCAGCCGGCGCATCCGCCGGCGGCGCCTCAGGCGCGGGCTCAGCGGGCCGATCGGCCGACGAGCGCCGGAACCCGATCGACAGCGAGATCACCTGCGCGGTGCCGCTGTACGTGCCCGGGAAGCCCGGCGCGGTGCTGCGCTGCGAGAGCAGCGCGACGAACTGGAAGCCGAGGTCCGCGAACAGCCCGCTCGGGTGCGTGTAGCCGATGCCGGCGCTCACCTTGATGCGGCTCGCGTCGGGCAGGTCGGGCGTCAGGGTGTCGCTCGGCGACGGCGTCGGGTCGTAGACGAACCCCACGCGCGCCTGAATCGACTGCGTGACGTCGTACTCGAGCCCGAGGTGCAGGCTCGCCGTGTCGAACCACCGCTTCGGCAGCGGCACGGTCAGATCCGGGTTGTCCTGGAACTCGATGCGCAGCTCGCGGAACGACGACCAGCCCACGTAGGTCACGTCGATCGCGGCGCGCAGCTTCTTGAACAGCTTGAAGCCGAGGCCGAACTGGCCCGTCACCGGCAGCGTGACGCCCGCGCGAATCGGCTGATCGTAGATGCGGCTCTGGAACTCGGTGGGGATGTTCGAGAAGTGCGAGCGGCCGGTGAAGATGAGGTTCGAGCTCGAGCGAATCGAGCCGCCCACGTAGAGCAGGTCTTCGATCGCCTCGAGGCGCACGCCGCCGTTGAAGCCGACGCCCCAGGCCGAGCCGCCGAGCTCCACCGTGCCGGGCGTGTCCTCGACGTTGTCGACGAAGTTCAGGTTCCGCTCGATGAACACCGTGCCGCGGATGACGCTGACGCCGGCCGCGAACGAGATGCGGCGGTGCGGCTGGTACGCCAGGTTGACGTTCAGGTTGTACGTCTGCAGCGACGAGTGCTTCGCGCGGTACTGGCCCACCCAGTCCGGGGGCCAGTTGCCGCTCGCGCCGTACGGCACGAAGAAGCCGATGCCGACCGCGAGCTCGTCGAAGAGCCCCGCGCGCGCGTACAGGTGCGGCGGCGGAGACACCTGGAAGCTCGAGCTCGTCGTGTTCCCGTCCTCACCGGTGAACTTGAGCTGCGGGATGATCAGCGTGTCACCCGCCATCACCTCGAAGCCCTTGCCGCGCGTCGTGAGACCCGCCGGGTTGTAGAAGTTCGCGCTCGAGTCGTCGATGAACGCAGAGACCGCGCTGCCCATGCCGGTCGCGCGCCCCGCCTGCGTGTCGATGCGGAAGCCGGCGGCGAACGCCGGCGCAGACAGCGAGATCACCACCGCGAGGAGCTTCTTCACGGCACCACCCCCGTCTGGACGAAGTTCGCGACCTTGGTCTGCGCTGCCGCAGTTGTGGTCGGGTCAGTGAAGTTGAGCAGGAAGCCGTGGCGGCCCGACGGGCAGAGCTGGCCGGGCATCGGCGAGCACATGCCGCCCATGCCCGGCTCGGGCACCAGCGTCGGGTTCACCCGCTCGACGAAGGGCATTCGCGCGCCGCTGCTCGCCGCGGCGATCAGCTTCTCGGTCGTCGCGTTCGGCACGACGAAGTCGTTGATGATCTCCTGGATGAACACGCGGCGCGTCAGCGGCACGTTCCGGTTCACCGCGGTCAGCGCGTAGTTCTGCGGGTCCGCGCGGTCGAAGATCGTGCGAATGAGCACCATGAGCTGGTCGAACTGCGGCGTGCCCGGCGTGATGCCCAGCGGGGCGAGCTGCCCGAGGAAGCCGTTGCGCACGCTCGCGAACCCGGGCGACGTCAGCAGCACCTGCGTCTGGTCGGAGCCGGGCACGTTCAGCGTCACGTTCTGCACGTCGGCGTCGACGGCCGCGAACAGCGCGCCGTTGAAGCCGCCGAGGCTCTGGCCGACGTAGTGAATGGTCGTGCCGTCGAGGTCGGGGCCGCCCGCGGCGAGGAACGCGTCGGCCTTGATGAGCCGCACGACCTGGGTGAGGTCGAGCGCGTAGTGCCGGAAGTTGTCGCGCGCCGCGAACAGGTTGCCGAGGTTCAGGAAGTTGTGCGCGTTGACGAGCGGCGCTCCCGAAGCCGAGCGCGTGAAGTCGGCGCCCTCGCAGAACCCGCTGGGCAGGCAGTAGCCCTCGTTGAGCGCCATGCACTGCACGTCGCTGGCGCACGCGGTGCCGGTGCCCATGCGCACCACGCAGCGGCCGGTCATCTGGTCGCACCGGTTGTTCACCGGGTCCGGCATGGTGCGGGCGGTGGGACTCGCGCACGCGTAGTCGTCGGTCGCGTTCGGGATGCTCGCGGCGAGGGCGGCGCCGGCGCCGATGCAGGTGGTGCGCTCGCCGTGCCAGACGACGTCGATGGCGATGGTCGCGAACCCGACGCCGGCCAGCGCGTTCGAGATCGCCAGCATCGTGGTGCGGTTGCTGGTGAGGCCGTGGCCGAAGATGACGACCGGCCAGCCGCTCGTCGGCGCCGCGCCGCTCGGCACGGTCATCAGGTAGGCGGCCTTGCGCGACGACCAGAGGTTCGGCGGCACGATGACTCCGCCGGGGCCGGTGAGCGCGTGCGGCACGGTCAGCGTGCCGATGTAGAGGTTCGCGGCGAGGTTGTTCTGCGGCAGCGTCATCGGCATCACCGCGGCGCGCGGCACCGGCCCGGCGGTGACGGTCGTCGGCAGCGAGCCCATCGCGACGGCCCCCGCGAGCGTGGTGAGCTCACTCACCGTCGACTGCGTCGTGAACGCCCACGCGAGCGCGAGGTTCCGCCGCGGCAGGCCCTGCGCCACGAGCGCGTCGACGAAGGGCTTGAGGCCCGCGCGCAGCTGCTCGAGGCCGGGGGCGCCGCCGGCGCCGCAGGCCTGCAGGTCCGAGAGCACGGGCACCGTCGACTTCATGTTCGCGTCGCACAGCGGCGCCGACAGCCGCGCCAGCGCGAACGGCCCGGAGGGGATCACGCGCTGCCCCTCGGTGCTGCGCAGGTCGGTGGTGAGGTACGCCCCGTACGTCGCCTGCTCCTCGAGCGGGAGCTGCGGCACGAACTGCAGCTGCTGCGGTGTCGCCGGCGCGCCGCCGTCGGGCAGCAGGCTCGACGCGCAGTCGAGGCACTTCGTCACGCGGGGCTGGGTGCCGAGGCCGAGGCGCAGGAAGCCGGTGCCGGCGTCGACCGACTCGGGCGCGATGGCGCCGAGGTCGAGCGCGCCGCGCGTCTCGGAGCTCTCGGACACGATCGGCGCCGTCAGCGAGAAGCCGTCGAGCGTGTTGAGGCCGATGACCAGGTTGCGCTGCAGCGCCGAGCCGCCGTCGGGCACCGGCAGGTTGAGGCGCGGGTTCGGCGGCGTGGTGCGCAGCACGTTGTTGGGGAACGGGATGATCGACGCGGAGGGGTCGAACGTGGCCTCGGGCAGGCTGACCGTGCGGAAGGTGAACGCGAGCGCGACGTCCTCACGCGAGTGGCCCTGGGCGACCACCGCGTCGAGCACCGGCGCGTAGTTGCGGCGCAGCTGCTCGAGCTGAATCGCCTGGCCGTCGGTGAGCGGCGCCGCGGTGATGGTGCGCTTGCACTCCGGCGAGGTGAGGTCGTTCATCGGGCACTCGACGAGCGGGCCGGCGCTGCGCACCAGCGCCCAGACCGACGACGCGGTGACCGGACCACCGCCCGGCGTGGTGACCGCGTCGGGCGCGGGCATCGCGTCGCGGTCTTTCTGCTGGCGGCCGAGCACCACGATCGCGAGCTGCCGGCCCTTGCCCCAGTTGCCGCCCGGCGGAGCGACCGAGATGCTCTTCGTCGTCGCGTTCCACGACACGTTCGGCGGACCCGCCAGCGGATCCTTGCCGTCGATCGGCAGCACCAGCACCGACTTGTCCGTCACGGTCGCCACGTCGAGATCTCCGCCCACCGCGATCGACGCCGTCGACGAGACCGGGAAGCCGTCGAGCGTGTTCAGGTAGTCGGTGATGAACTCCTTGTAGGCGTCGGTGTACGCCGGGTCGATCGGGATGTTCACCAGCCCCGTCTGCGTGCTGATGAGCAGATCGTTCGGCGTCGGGATGCGCCGGTTCGTCGGGTCGAAGATCACCTGCGTGAAGTCGGTGATCTTGAACGTCCACACCAGGACGATGTCCTCGCGCTTGACGCCCTCGCCCACCAGCTTGTCGACCGTCGGCTTGTACTTGAGCCGCAGCTGCTCGAGCTGCAGCGACTTCGCGGTCTGATCCGCGTAGCGCGCGGCCGGATCTTCCTTCTCCGGCGAGGGGATGATCTCGGTGGCGGGCGCGCAGTCGGTCGGCGGGTTCGCTCCGCAGGTGACCAGCTCTTTGCTCGAGCGGACGAACGCCCAGGTGGCGCTGCCCTTCACCGGGACGTCGTCTTTGCCCAGCAGGCGGCCGGGACCGGACAGCAGCGCGACCGCGTAGGTGTGGCCCGCCACCCAGCCCGTCGGCGGAGGCGTGACGGTAACCGTGCCCTTCACGACGTCGACGTCGGTGTCGACGTAGGCGATCGTCGCGTCGCTGACGGCGGCGTGCTGCGCCGTCACGTCGAAGACGCGCACGCCGGTCGAGGTCACCGAGCTCGGCTGCAGGTCGCCGTCGAACGTCGCCGTCGCCGTCGCGCTCGCGGGGAAGCCGTTCAGCTGGTTCAAGTACGCGTAGAACGCGCGGTCGGCGTCGGTCGCCGTCGGCGGGACCGAGACGGCGAGCAGCTGCGTCTCGGCGTTGAACGCGAGATCGTTCGGGGTCGGTACGACGGGCACCGCCGCCGACGGGTCGAACCGCGCCGTGATGACCGTCGTGGGCGGCGTGTTGTCGATTTTCGGATCGCACGCACAGACCAGCGCGAGCGCCGCGACGAGAAGTTTGCGTTGCATGAGAGACCCCTTCCCTTTCCCTGTGGGAATGCGGCGGGGGTCTTAGCAGCACGCCTCGGCGGATTCACGCAAACGTCACCCCTCCCGGGGGTTGAATCCGCTTCGCTCCGCCGAGGCCTCTCGTCGGCGCGCGTCAGCGAACGTCGAGGTGGAGGTACCGCGACGATGCCACGCCTCGAAAGGTCAGGGCCCGCTCAGAACTCCAGGTGCAGGTGCGGGCCGCTCCACACGCGCTGCCCCGCCGGGCGGCGGCGCTCGTCGCGCACCCGGTACCCCGCAGCGCGGGCATCGCGAATGAACTGTTCGACCTGCTGGGGGGTCTTGTCGCGCGTGCGCACGTCGATGGCGCGCCCCCGGTAGTGCGCCGAGCCGGGGTTGTGCCGGCCACCCGTCGTCGAGGTGACCGTGAACCCCCGGCTGCGCGCGAAGTTGATCAGCCCCTGCAGGCCGCCGGCCGGCCCTTCGCGCCGCCGCGCCGCCTGCGGGCCGGTCGACGCGGGCTCGAACGCGTCCCGGTTGCGCGCCGCCTGCAGGCGCTGGAACGTCGTCTGATCGGCCTGGCCCGTCTGGGGCAGGCCCTCACGCTGCTGAAACTGGCGAACACCCTGCTGCGTCCGCGGGCCGTAGATTCCGTCCGGACGACCGGAGTACAGGCCCTGCGCGCGCAGGCGGGTTTGGAGATCACGAACCTGCTGACCACGGCTTCCGATTGAGAGGGCCACGACTGCTTCCTGCGACTTCCCCTTAAAGGAACGCTGGGATTCTCGGGCGCGACGCAGAAAGGTTGTGCTTGCGGCACGTTGCGCACGAAGCGCAGCGTGCAATGCGTCTTGTCAGTCGCGATCTTCGGCGGCGACGAGATCGAAGTCGGGGATCTTCTGCCGCATGTGCTGCTTCATGCGGTTGATGAGCGCCGCCTCGATCTGCCGCGCGCGCTCGCGGCTGACGCCGAAGTGCGACCCGATGTCCTGAAGCGTGAGCGGCTCGTCGGAGATGAGCCGCTTCTCGAAGATGTACCGCTCCTTCTCGTTGAGCGTCTTCGCGAACTCGTCGAGGTGCTGCCTGAAGGTGGCCTTGAGCTCTTCGTTGCCGAGCCGCTCGTCGACGCCCTGCTGGCCCGACGGCATGATCCGATCGGCGCGCGTCTGGCGATCGTCGTCTTCGCGTACCGGCGCGTCGAGCGAGAGCTCGTCGTGCGAGAGGCGCTGGTCCATCTCCATCACGTCCTGCTCGGTGACGTTGAGCCGCTCGGCCAGCAGCTTCGGAGTCACCTCGAAGCCCTGCGCCTGCAGCCGGTCCTGCTCCTGGCGGAGCTTGAAGAACAACTTCCGCTGGGCCTCGGTCGTGCCGAGCTTCACCAGCTTCCAGTTGTCCATGATGAAGCGAAGGATGTACGCGCGGATCCACCAGGCCGCGTAGCTGGACAGTTTCACACCGCGGTCGGGGTCGAACTTCTTCACCGCCTGCATCAGCCCGATGTTGCCTTCCTGGATGAGGTCGAGCAGCGCGAGCGGGTTGCGGTGGTACTCGTGCGCGAGCTTCACGACGAGGCGCAGGTTGCTGGCGACGAGCTTGTACGCGGCGCGGACGTCGCCGGTCTCGCGGTACTTCTTCGCGAGCTCGATCTCCTGCTCGCGGGTGAGCAGGGGGTGCCGGGTCACCTCGGCCATGTACGCGGTGAGCGGATCTTTGCGCGCGAGGCCGGCGCCCTTCTTCAGCTCTTCGTCGACCTCGGCGGGGTCGATCTCCTCGAGCTCTTCGCTGGGGGGCTCGACGTCTTCCACCACCTCGGCCGGCTTCGCCTCCGCCTGGGGAGAGGGCGCCGAAGGCTTCGCCGGGACGTCCTCCACGAGCTCGGCGTCGACGACGTCGTCGTGTTTGGCGACGTCCTTCTCCTTCGCCTTCTTCGGCTTTTTGGAGCGAGCGGGCACTGGTCCGCTCCATTAGCGAAAGCAACTCGGCGTTGCCACAGGCGTGATGCGCGGATACACGGCCTTACCACCAGATGGAAACTGCTCCCCTCCCAGAAGCTCCGTCGGAACGGCCTCAGGAATACCTGGCCGACGTCGGCTTCAACGATCTCAATCTCTCCCAGGAGCTGCTCAAGGCCATCGCCGAGCGTGGCTACACCCACCCGACCCCGGTGCAGGCGAAGGCCTTCGGGCCCGTCATGGAGGGCAAGGACATCATCGTCCGCTCCAAGACCGGCACCGGCAAGACGGCAGCGTTCGGCATTCCCCTCCTCGAGAAGATCCCCATGGGCCAGCGCGGCGTCCGCGCGCTGATCCTGTGCCCGACTCGCGAGCTCGCGCTGCAGGTCGCCACCGAGCTCGAGGCGCTCGCGAAGTACCGCAACGTCGGCATCGTCGCCATCTACGGCGGCGCGTCGATGAAGCAGCAGGAAGACGCGCTCACCGCCGGGGCCAGCATCGTCGTCGGCACCCCGGGCCGCGTCTACGATCACATCCGCCGCAAGAACCTGAAGCTCGACGGGTGCAAGTTCGCCGTCCTCGACGAGGCCGACGAGATGCTCAACCAGGGCTTCTACGAAGAGGTCACGCGCATCCTCGACTGCACGCCCGACGACCGGCAGGTGCTGCTGTTCTCCGCGACGGTGCCCGACGACATCCAGCGGCTCATCGCGAGGTACACGACCGACGCCGAGACGCTGCTGCTCTCCGGAGACGTCTTCACCGTCGAGCACATCCACCACATCCGCTACGACGTGAGCGACGCGTACCCGAAGCCGCGCAACCTCATCTACATGCTCGAGATGAACGAGCCGGGTAACGCGATCATCTTCTGCAACACGCGCACCGACACCGAGCTCGTGACGGCGGTGCTCAACCGCAACGGCTTCGACGCCGAGCTGCTCAACGGCGATCTGCCGCAGAAAGAGCGCGAGCGCGTGATGGCGAAGATCAAGCGCGGCGACGTCGCGTTCATGGTCGCCACCGATCTCGCGGCGCGCGGCATCGACATCTCCGACCTCGGCCACGTCATCAACTACTCGCTGCCCGAGGACCCCGCGGTCTACCTGCACCGCGTCGGCCGCACCGGCCGCATCGGCAAGAAGGGCGTCGCGCTGAACCTCATCTCCGGAAAAGAGCTCGCCACGTTCACCGCGCTCGAGAAGAAGTACGGCATCAAGTTCGAGAAGCGCGAGATGCCGACGCCCGAGCAGGCGCTCGAGATGTGGACCGAGCGTCACGTCGCCGAGCTCAAAGACGCGGCGGCCGGCTCGATCTACGAGGGCTACCTGCCGCTCGCCGCCGCCATCAAGGCGCGCCCCGACGCCGACGCGCTCATCGCGTCGATGCTGCGCTCGTTCTTCGCATACCGGCGCCGCGACAAGATGCGCAGCCTCACGTCCGAAGAGGCTGCGCCGGCCCCCGCCGCGGAGGCCCGACCGGAGCGCAAAGAGAAAGGCCGCGATCGCGATCGCGATCGTGAAGGTCGTGGGCCGCGCAAAGAGCGTGGCTCGCGCAGCGACCGTGAGACGCGCGAGTGGCGCGAGCACTCTGCCCCGAGCACCGAGACGACGCAGATCATCCAGGCCCCCGCCGGCCTGCAGGACGCCGGCCCGAAGCGGCCCTCCGATCGCGAGATCTTCGAGGCCATGCAGGCAGGCCGTCCGCTTCAGCTCACGGTCGAGGCGTCTTCTCCGTCGACCGGAGGCGAAGGCGCCGAGCGCGGCGAGCGCAAAGAGCGCCGCGAGCGCCGGCGCCGCGAGCCCTCCGGCGGCAACGTGCGGCAGGCCGAGCCGGGCCAGGCGCGGCTCTGGGTGAACCTCGGCAAGGCGAGCAACCTCGACGCCGCAGGCGTGACCGCCGCGCTGGAAGCCGCGGGCGCTCCGGCGGGCAAGGTGCAGCACGTCGAGCTGCTCGGCGCCTTCTCGTACGTCTTCGTCCCCGAGGAAGACGTCGCGGGGTTCGAGGGCGCGAACGGCAAGAAGCACGGCGAGCGCAGCATCAAGATCGAGCGCGCCAAAAAGTAAGCCATGTGGCCGCTCGTCAACGTGGGGCAGCTACTGTTCTGCTTCGCGTGGAGCGCCTTCTGGATCAGCGCGGCGTTCGTGATGACGCTGCTGAGCTTCAGCCAGAACATCGCGCTGGTGATGGCGCGCCGCATCTGGGCGCCTACGCTCATCAAGGCCGCCGGCGCGACGCTCGAGGTCGAGCCGCTGCCCGACATCGACTGGAGCCAGCCGCACATCCTGGTGATGAACCACCAGTCGATGGTCGACATCCCCGTCGCGTTCAAGTCGCTGCCCGTGAACATCCGCTTCGTCGCGAAGGAGCAGCTCAAGTGGGTGCCCTTCCTCGGCTGGTACATCTGGATGACGGGCATGGTGTTCGTCGATCGCAGCAACCGGCACAAGGCGGTCGCGTCGCTCGAGCGCGCCGGTGAGCGCATTCGCAAGGGCGCCACCATCCTCGCCTACCCCGAGGGCACGCGGTCGCCCGACGGGCGCGTGATGCCGTTCAAGAAGGGCCCGTTCGTGCTCGCGCTCGCGGCCGGCGTGCCGATCATCCCCATCGCGATCGACGGCAGCGGCAAGGTCTCGGGCAAGCACAAGGTGTGGAGGCTGCGGCCCGGGCACATCCGCATGAAGGTCGGTCAGCCCATTCCCACCGCGGGGCTCAAGACCGAAGACCGCGACAAGCTGATCCACGACGTGCGCATGGCCGTCATCCAGCTGCACAAGGAGATCGGCGGCGCCGGCGGAGTCGATCAGGACATCGCGGCCCAGGGCGTGGAGGGCGTCGGGGCGTAGTCGACGTCAAAGCCGCTCACGCGCTCAGCCGAAACACCGGCGTCGGCGTCCCGACCCCCTTGAGGCTCACCACCTTGCGCTCGCGCTGCAGGCCGGCGCGCTTCAGCACGTCGTCGACGCCCTCGGCCGCGAGCACGGGCTCGGTCAGCCAGATCTCGCCGCTCGCCGCGAGCGCCTGCACGCGGGCGGCGATGTTCACCGTCTGCCCGAAGTAGTCGAGGCGCGACTCGGCGTTCACGGCGAGCGCGGCGCCCTCGTGCAGCCCGACCTTGAGGCCGGTCTCGTGGCCGTCGGCCTTCACCTTCGCGTTGACCTGCTCCATCGCCTTCATCATCTCGACGGCGGCGGCGACGGCGTCGCGCGAGGTCGAGAAGCTCGCCATGATCGCGTCGCCCATCGTCTTCACGATGGCGCCGTCGTGCGCGCGCACCGCCTCGTGCAGCAGGCGGAAGTGCTCCTGCACGACCTGCCACGCGTAGACGTCGCCGGTGCGGTCGTAGAGCTCGGTCGACCCTTTGAGGTCGGTGAAGAGCAGCGTGAGGCTCTTGAGGTTCAGCTTCAGATCCGGCGCGAGCGCCTGGACCCGGAACAGCTCACGGAACGACTGGTTGTTGAGCAGCATCTTGCCGGTGACGTACGGCAGCCAGGTCGGCGGGTTCTCCTGCGACACCTGCCTCATCGAGACGCCGTCGCCGATGAGGCCGCCGATGGGCGTGGCGCGGTTGTTCTTCACCGCGAGCTCCACGTCGCCGATGCCGAGCGGCATGCTCTGCAGCTCGGCGCCGTGGGGGTGGAAGCCGAGCGACGCCTTCATGGGGCCACCCGGTCGAAGGTCGAACTCGACGCGCGAGTGCGTGTCGATGCTGAGGATGCCGAGGCTCTTGTAGCCGGCCGTGTTGAACCTGAGGACCTCGGCCCCGTCGGGCGGCAGCGACATGAAGCCGATGATCGCGCCGCCGATGCGAGCCACCACCTCGGGCGGCCGCTCGACGTTCCCGCTGAAGAAGGTGCGCTGGTACGAGAGGGGGTCGGCGTACGGGTTGATGTTCAGCTTCTTCACCGACGGGTTGAGCGTGAACGAGACCTCGAGTCGGTCGTCGAGCGAGCACTCGTAGTCGACGTCGCACGTCGTGCAGTGGGCGCTGCCCTTCACCTCGCTCAGCGTGTCGAGGCTGAACGTGACGCCTCCGCAGCCGATGCAGAGCTGGTTGAAGGCGAAGTCGAAGAGGCCGACGCGCGCCGCGTAGATGAAGAGGTCGAGCGTGCCGCGCGGAGAGAGGTCGTAGGTGCGGGCGAACTTGAGCGGGTTGACGCGGAACAGGCCCCAGTCGTCCTGCTCCGCGATGAGGTCTCCGAAGCGGCGGGCGAGCTTCTCGCCGATGCGCTCGTAGCCGGCCAGCGCCTGGATCTTCTGCTCGAGGGTCTGCATTTGAGCCTCGAAGGATACCCCGTCAGGGCGACGCCGCGGTCTCGAGGGCCGAGGTGAGCCGTTGGAGCACCTCGACCGCCGTGTCGATCTCCTCTCCGCGCTCGCGGCTGATGGCGGTGCGGACCACGGCCTCGACCGAGGCGATGCGCTTCTTCAGCACCCGCCGGCCCGCCGACGTGAGCTCGAGCAGCACGCGGCGCGCGTCGTTCGGATCTCGCCGCCGCGAGAGCAGCTTCCGGCGCTCGAGGCGCTGCAGCACGCCGGTGAGCGTCGAGGGATGAAGGTGGAGGTACTCCGCGAGCTCTCCCGAGGAGATTCCGGGCGCAAGCTCGAGCACGCGCAGCACGAAGCGCTGCGGCCCGGTGATGCCGAGCGCGTTGGCCATGGCCTTGCTCCGCGACTGCAGCGCGTGGTCGAGTGCCCAGATGACGCGCATCAGCTCGAGCACGGCTGGCGGTGACTTGAGCGGAATGGGCATTGGGAGTAATCAGTTTGACCTCAAACGATTGGAGGCCGCCATGAAGAAGTTGCTGGTTCCCGTATTCATGCTGATCGCGTGCGCCACTGCTCCGAAGCCGCAGCCGGAGCCCTCCGCACCCCCTCCCACGGCCGAGGCGAAGCCCGCGGCCCAGCCGGAAGCCGCGCCCGCCAAGCAGGCCGACGTGAAGGACGACATCGAGGCGCTGTTCAAGGGCCTCGCGATTCACTTCGACTTCGACAAGGCGGAGATCACCCCCGAGAGCCAGAAGCGCCTCGACGTGCTCGCCGAGAAGATGCGCGCGAATCCGCAGGTGCACATCAAGGTCGCCGGCAACGCCGACGAGCTCGGCACCGAGGAGTACAACCTCGCGCTCGGGCAGAAGCGCGCTGACGCGGTGAAGACCTACCTCGGCCGCCTCGGCGTCGACGCGAACCGCATCGACACGGTGAGCTTCGGTGAAGAGAAGCCGCTCGATCCGAGCCACACGCCCGAGGCGTGGTCGAAGAACCGCCGCGGCGACATCGAGAAGAAGTAGCCGCACGTGGTCGTGGTCGTGGTCGTGGTCGTCAGTTCGGGCGCCGGTAACTGACGACCACGACCACGACCACGACCACGTAAAGCAGATCACTCCAGCTTCACGTTCACCGCCCGGCTCTCACCGGGCTTGATGACGACCTCGAGCCGTTTGGTGACGTTGAGCTCGGTGTTCGAGAGCTCGAGCGTGTGTGAGCCCGGCTCGAGCTCCTTCCGCACGGGCGTCTGCCCGTACGACTTGCCGTCGATCTTCACGTAGGCCCACGGGTCGGCCTTCACCGAGAGCACACCGCGCTTCACCTCGGGCGGAGCTTCGGGCTCCGGCGTCGCGGGCGGCGGCGCGGGCGGCGGCGCGGGCGGCGGCGCGGGCGGCGGCGCCTCCGGCTGCGGAGGCGGGGTCACCACGACGGGCGTCGGGGCGCTCGGCTTCGGCGCCGGGCGCAGCTTCCACACCGCCGCCGAGCCGGCGAGCACCGACAGGCCGAGCACCGTCCACTTCAGCGCGCCGCCCTTGCGCGGCGGCGGCTCGTCGTCTTCCTCCGGCAGCGATGCCGGGTGCACCTTCACCTTCGGCTCGACGACCGTGGCCCTCGAGACGGGCTCGGGCCCGAGCAGCGGCGGCACCGGAGCGGGAGCCGGCGCCACCGCGGTCGCCGCCTGGCTGTCGGGCTCGGGCTCGGCCACCGACGCATGTGGGCCCGTCGCCCGAGCGGTCGACGGCAGCTCGATGCCGGTCGAGATGATCGACTCGAGCAACGGCTCGCTGGTCTCCTCCGCGCGGCCCGAGGCGAGGGTCTCGAGCGCGACGCGCTCGGGGTCTCCGGGAGGCCACAGCGTGTTGAGCAGCGCCCCGACGTCTTCGGCGTCGGCCGGGCGCACGGCCTGCTCGATCGCCTGCCGCATCGCCTTCGCCGACGTGAACCGCGAGTCGGGCTGCTTCTCGAGCGCCATCATCACGACGGCCGACATCGCCTGCGGCAGCGTGGGCTCGATGTCGCTCGGCCAGGGCGGATCTTCCTTCAGCACCGCGAGCGAGATCGCGGCCTCGTTCGGCCCGATGAACGGGCGCCTGCCGGTGATGGCGCGGTAGAGCACCACACCGAGCGCGAACAGATCGGCGCGGCCGTCGATGAGCTGCCCGCGCAGGTACTCGGGAGCGATGTACCCGAACTTCCCCTTCACGGTTCCGGCGCGCGTCGCCTGTGCCGCCGAGAGCGAGGCCTTCGCGATGCCGAAGTCCACGAGCTTCGTCTGGCCGGCGAAGCTGATCAGCAGGTTGTCGGGCGAGACGTCGCGATGAATGAGCCCGACCGGCTTGCCCTCGCGGTCGGTGAGCTTGTGGGCGTACTCGAGACCGGCGAGCGCGTCGGCGGCGATGCGCGCGAGGATCTCGAGCGGCACCTTCACGCCCTGCGCCTTGGCGCGCTTGAGCACGCGCGAGAGCGAGAAGCCCTCGATGTACTCCATCGCGATGTAGAGGACGCCCTCTTCCTTCCCGAGCTCGAAGATCTGCACGCAGTTCGGGTGATTCAGCATCGCGGCGACGCGCGCCTCGTTGATGAACATCTGCACGAACTGCGGGTTGGTGATGAGGTTCGGCAGAATCGTCTTCAGCACGACGAGCTTCTCGAAGCCGCCGAAGCCCAGGGCGCGCCCCAGCCACACCTCGGCCATGCCGCCGGTCGCAAGACGGCCAAGCACCTGGTAGCGCGCGAGCTTCGGTGACGAAGACAAAGGGCACCGGGAAGGCTACTTCAAACCGGCGGCTTTTCAGACCGCGGCTTCGGAGCCGATCTGCTGCGGCTTCGGGCCTTCCGGCTCGGAGCGGGCGCGCATGCCCTGCAGCAAGCTCGAGAGGCCGACGTAGAGGAAGCCGCCCTGGAACAGGAACAGGAACGGTAGTGAGGTGTAGACCTCGAGGTGCCAGGCGAGCCAGATGGCGAAGGTGAAGTACGCCCCGAAGGCGAGCTCGGCGATCGGCAGCCAGTTCTTCTTGCCGCGGTAGCTCTTCTTCACCGCCTTCGCGCTCTTGCCCTCGGCGCCCGTCTTCGGAGTGCGCGTGAAGCCGGACTCCTGGTTCATCAGCGCTTCGATGACGGCCTTCGCGTTGTTGATGGCGAGGCCGATGCCGAGCGAGAGCAGGAACGGGAGGTACTTGAGGCGCCGGCCCCAGCTCATGCCGAGCTCCGCCTGCGTCGCGACGTAGAAGAAGCAGACCGAGAACGTCGCGGTGACGAAGAACGGCAGGTCGAGCAGCAGCGTGCTGTAGAGGTTGTGCTTGAAGCGCACCACGATGCTGAGCGGCATCAGCAGCGAGAACACCAGCATCAACAGGTAGGCGAAGTTGTTCGTGAGGTGGAAGAAGGCCTCGCGCTTGACCGCGAACGGCAGCTTGCTGCGGAGGATCGACGGCAGCAGCTTCTTCATCGTCTGGATGCTGCCCTTCGCCCAGCGGTGCTGCTGGCTCTTGAACGCGTTCATGTCGACCGGCACTTCGGCAGGCGACACCACCTCGGGGAGGAACGTGAACTTCCAGCCTTTGAGCTGCGCGCGGTACGAGAGGTCGAGGTCCTCGGTCAGCGTGTCGTGCTGCCAGCCGCCGGCGTCTTCGATGGTCGCCTTGCGCCAGATGCCCGCGGTGCCGTTGAAGTTGAAGAAGCAGCCGCTGCGGTTGCGCGCGGTGTGCTCGATCATGAAGTGACCGTCGAGCAGAATGCTCTGCGCCTGGGTGAGAATCGAGAACTCGCGGTTCAGGTGGCCCCAGCGCACCTGGACCATGCCGATCTGCTCGTCGGAGAAGAACGGTACGGTGCGCTCGAGGAAGTCGGGCGCGGGGACGAAGTCGGCGTCGAACACCGCGACGAACTCGCCCTTCGAGAGCTTGAGGCCGTGCTCGAGCGCTCCCGCCTTGAAGCCGAAGCGGTTGTCCCGGTGGATGTAGACGATGTCGAGGCCTTCGGCGGCGTGGCGCTCGACGCAGGCCCGCGCGATGGGGCAGGTCTCGTCGGTGCTGTCGTCGAGCACCTGGATCTCGAGCAGCTCTCGCGGGTAGCGGATGCGACACACCGCGTCGATGAGCCGCTCGACGACGTACATCTCGTTGAAGATGGGCAGCTGGATCGTGACGCGGGGCAGCTTCTCGAGGCGGCCGTTCGGCGTCGGAAGGGCGAACTTGTGCCGGTAGTACAGGTACGCCATGCGGTACCGGTGCGAGCCGTAGGCAGCAAGAATGGTCAGCACGCCGAAGTAGAGCGCCAGGAAGACGATTTCGAGCGTGCTCACGTTTGAACGGCCCTTTCAAACCCCCCGGAAAACAAAGACTTCTCCCTCCCGGGGAAAGGTGCCGGCTCATTTAGGAGCGTAGGAGCCCTATGTCAAACGAATGCAGCCTTCGGACGACTCAGCGCGTCAGCGCGTGGTCAACCCGACCTGCGACTGGTTGTAGATGGCGTTCGCGATCTGCTCGGCCTTGTGGGACTCGGCCATGTCGGCGACGGAGCCCTCGAGGAGGATCTTGTTGCCGACCGCGACCGCGTGCGCGGTGCGCAGGCCGGCTTTGTCGAGCGCCTGGGTGATCTGCGCGGCGACGACCGGCAGCACGCGCGGGTTCATGCGGCAGAGGATCTTGACGTTGGGATCGTCACCGACGAGCAGCCGCAGGCGATCGAGCTCTTCGATCGCGTCGAGCGTGCCGTCGATGATGATCTTCCCGCTGTACTCCTCGACCTTCAGCGTGGGGCTCACCTGCTCGTGAACCAGGCGCGCGATCTCCGACTGCCGCCCGTTGTCGACGACGATGGTCTTGTAGAGCACGCGGTCCTGCACCCAGAGCGTCATCGACGTGCGGCCGACCTGCTTGCCGACGACCAACAGCTCGCCCTGCCCCGTCACGCGGACCGCCGCATAGTCCTCGGTGATCGCCACGCGCTTGAGGCCGGGCAGCTTCAGCACCTGCTGCTCGCCCGGCGACAGGCGGATGACGTCGGTGGGGACGAGCGAGAGGCTGGTGGCGAGGGCGAGGGCGAGGAGCATGCGCCCCGCAGTCTACGTCAGGCCGCCTTCGACTCGTGAACCGGCTCCGACTCCTGGGTGCTCTGCTCATCGAGGGCCGCGAGCGAGAGGATCCGCTCGCACAGCGCCGGGAAGTCGAGCCCCGCCTTCGCGGCGATCTTCGGCAACAGGCTCGTCGCCGTCATGCCGGGCAGCGTGTTGACCTCGAGCAGCACGTCGTTCGAGTGGCCGTTCTCGCTGCAGATGAAGTCGACGCGCGCGTAGCCGCGGCAGCCGAGCGCCTGGTACGCGCGCAGCGCCATCGCCTCGACGTTCGCGATGCGCGTGGGCGAGAGGCGCGGCGGCTGGTGGTAGCGCGCGCTGCCCGACTGGTACTTCGTGGCGAAGTCGAAGGTGCGGCCCTCGTGCGAGATCTCGAGCGCGCCGAGCACCTCGTCACCCAGGATGCCGACGGTGACCTCGCGGCCCTCGACGTAGCGCTCGATGAGGGCCTCGCCGCCGAAGCGGCTGGCGTCGGCGATGGCGCGCTCGAGCTCGTGCGCGTGGTGAACGAACGTCAGGCCGACCGAGCTGCCTCCGATCGACGGCTTCACGATGCAGGGCAGGCCCACGTCGCACGCCGCCTGGCCGGGCTTCGCGGCGTAGCCGACGGGCGTCGCGAGGTTGGCGTCGCGGAAGAGGCGCTTCGCGACGGGCTTGTTCATCGCGAGCGCCGACGCGAGCACCCCGCTGCCGGTGTACGGAATGCCGAGCACCTCGAGCAGGCCCTGGACCTTGCCGTCCTCTCCCATGCGCCCGTGTAGGGCGAGGAAGGCGACGTCGATGCGCGCCTTGCGCAGCGTCTCGTCGAGCCGCGGTCCCGCGACCACGCGGACGACGTCGTGCCCCTTCGCCTCCAGCGCCGCCGCGATGGCTTCGCCTGTCTTGAGAGAGATCTCCCGCTCCTCGCCCCACCCGCCCATCAGAACGCCGACTCGATCCATGTGTCCTCCTGGCCGCGGTTGGTGGCGGCCGCTGCATGACTAAGCAGCAGCGATGCCATCGGCACGTCACGGGGAGGCTACAGGCCTGTAGGCGCGGGTCGAGTTTTCGACCGTGCTTCAGAAGTTCCGCAGGTCCTCGTCGAGCGGCGGCTTCTCTTTCTTCTCGTCCTGCTTCTGCTGCTCGCGCTCTTTGCGGCGGCGCTCTTCCTCTTCCTCGCGGCGCTTGCGCTCTTCGTCCATGCGGCGCGCCTCTTCGGCGTCCTTCTTCTTCTGCTCCTCTTCGTCGGAGCTCTTCTTCTTCTCTTCTTCGGCCTTCTTCGCCTCGTCCGCCTTGCGCTGCTTCTCTTCCTCGGCGGCGCGCTTCTCGTCTTCGGCCTTCTTCTTCTCCTCGGCCTTGCGCTGCTTCTCCTCCTCCGCCTTCCGCTTCTTCTCCTCTTCCGCCGCGCGCTTCTCGTCCTCGGCCTTCTTCTTCTCCTCGGCCTTGCGCTGCTTCTCCTCCTCCGCCTTGCGCTTCTTCTCGGCCTTCTCCTCTTCGGCCTTGCGCTTCTTCTCGGCCTTCTCCTCTTCTGCTTTGCGCTTCCGCTCGGCGCGCTCCTCGGCGGGCGTGAGCTTCTTGGGCTTCTCTTCCTGCGCCGCGGGCTTCGGGGCTTCCTCGGGCTTCTTCTCTTCGGGGGCGGGCTTCGGCTGCTCTTCCGGCGCCGGCGCTGGCTGCTGCTGCTGCTGTTGTTGCTGTTGCTGCTCGCTCTCCTTCTTCTTCTCCTCTTCCTGCCGGCGCTGCTCCTCCTGCTGCCGGCGGTACTGCTCGAGCGCGTCGTCCTGCTTCTGCGGCCTCGCCTTCGCCGACGAGCCGCCGCCGCTGCCGCCGAGCAGCACCATCACCACGCCGGCGACGAGCAGCGCAGCGCCCACCGCCCACGAGATGTCGGCGACGAGGGCGAAGGTCCGGCCGGTCGTCGCGGCCTGGTTCGACTTCATCGCCTCGACCTGCAGCGTCGTGCGGTAGCGGTTCGCCGCGTCGAGCGCGCTGAACCCGAAGATGCCCCAGCTCACGCCGGCGATGAGGGCGCCGCCGATGAGGCCGAGGCCCGCGATGCGAAGCCCGGACAGCCCACCGCCACCGCCGCCCGCGTAGTGCGTCACCGGTCGCTTGCCGTCGCGCGGGTCGTCGCTCGCGAGCAGGCCGTTCACGAAGTCGGCCGAGAAGGAGCCCTTCGCGTACGCGAAGTTGTGACCGTCCTTCGGGTCGAGCCGCACCGCGGTGGCGTCGAGGCCGTCGCCGACGCCCTTCTTCACCACGATCAGCAGCACCTGGTCGGCGAGGGCGAGGCTGCCGAGCTCTTTCGCCGCGGCGTCGCGCTGCGCGCCGTCGGGGTCCTTCGCGATCTTCTCGATCGCGCGATCGAAGCCGTACGCACCCTCGGCGGGCTTGAGCCGGAGCAGGTGATCTCCCGGCGGCAGGTCGTCGACCACCATCGACCAGCCGCCCAGGCCCGCGACCACCATGTGCTGCCCGGCCGGCACGCCCTCCCACGTCACCGGGCTCGTGCCGCGGTAGCTGCCGTCGATCCACACGCGCGCGCCCGGAGGCTCGGTGCGCACCGTGAGCTTCCCCTTCGCCTTCGCGAGCTGCTTCCGCTGCCCCTCGGCGTACTTCAACAGCTCGGGCGGGAACTGCGCGTCGGAGAGCTTCGTCTTCGGCGCCAGCACCAGCACCTTCTCCAGCTCGGCTTTGGCCTCTTTGTTCTCCTCGCTGACGGCGTGACCCGCGGCCTTGCCCGTCCACGCTTCGACGAGGCCGTCGATGCCGCGGGTGAGATCTGCCGCCTGCCACGCCGCGATGGCGTCGGTGTACAGCTTCGACGCCTTCGCCGAGTCGAGGTCGTCGAGGGCCTGCTTCGCCTCGGCCATCAGCTTCCGCGCCTCCTGCTCCTTCGACGCGCGCCCGCTCGCCGCGGAGGAGTCGAACGCGTCGATCGCCCGCAGCGCCTGGAAGCGATCGGAGGCGTCGAGCGCTTCCTCCGCCGTCTGCTCGACCACGCCGGCCTGCGCTTTCGCCCGCGCGTCGAGCGGCGCCACGACGACGAGCACCTTCGTGCTGCCTCTGGCGGCGTAGAAGTCTGGGCTCGGCAGCAGCCGTGGCGCGGCGTACGCCGGCGCGCCGCACAGGAACGCGATCAGGTACGCGCTGAGCAGCTGCGTTCCGGCGCCACGCATTTGAAGGATGGTCGCCTACCGCGCCGAGCGTCGCAACGAGGAACTCCCTCTCCCTCCCCTCGTCAGGGCTCGGCCCAGAACAGCCCGGTTCGCGGACGGGTTCGGTGGTCGAACGCGAACGCGAACCCGGTTGTTGCCGTCGTTGCCGTCAGCTCAGCGCGACGGCGCCTTCGCCGTCACCCGCCCCGGCGCGTTGCTGACGCCGTTCAGGTAGTTGAGCGCGACCTTGAGCTGGTAGTCCTGCATCTTGTCGGTCACGTCCCAGCTCTTGAGGTTCTCGGGCAGGTTCACCTTGAGCAGGGGCGGGTCCTCTTCGGCCGCCTCGCCTGCCTCGGGGTTCTTGAAGTGGCGCTTCAGGTCCTTCTCGCGCAGCTGCTCGCTCTTCGACTGCTGGCCGTTCTCGGTCTCGCCGACGACGAAGTCGGGCGAGATGCCGCGCTCCTGAATCGAGCGGCCGCGCGGCGTGTAGTAGCGGGCGATGGTGAGCTTGAGGCCCGAGCCGTCCTCCATCTCGATGACGGTCTGCACGCTGCCCTTGCCGAACGTCGGCGTGCCCAGGATCACCGCGCGCTGGTGATCCTGCAGGGCGCCGGCGACGATCTCCGAGGCGCTCGCGGAGCCCGCGTTCACCAGCACCACGATGGGGTACGGCTTCTCGGTGTCGCGCTCCTTGCTCTTCTCCTCGGTGAAGTTCGAGGCCTGGCGACCGCGCGTCGAGACGATGGTGAGGTTGCCGGGCAGGAAGCGATCGCTCACCGCGACCGCCTGCTCGAGCAGACCGCCGGGGTTGTTGCGCAGGTCGACGACGAGGCCGCGCAGCTCGCGCCCGCCGTTCAGCCCGCGCAGGCGCTCGAGCTCCTTGTGCAGCGACATGTCCGTGCGCTCCTGGAAGTTCTTCACCTTCACGTAGCCGACGCCGCCGTAGAGCGCGCCCTCGACCGAGGCGATGCGGATGTGGTCGCGGATGATCGCGAACTCGCGCGGCTGGGCGAAGCCCTCGCGCATGATGGTGAGCATCACCTTCTTGCCGGCGGGGCCGCGCATCTTCTGGATCGCGCGGGCGAGCTCCATGTTGCGGCAGGGCTCGTCGTCGATCTTGAGGATCTGATCTCCCGACTTGATGCCGGCGCGCTGCGCGGGCGTGTCGTCGATCGGCGCGACGACCACGATGCCGTCGTTCTTGCGCGCGATCTCGATGCCGAGACCTCCGAACTCGCCGGAGGTGTCGATCTTCATCTCCTTGAACACGTCCGGCGGCATGAAGACCGTGTGCGGGTCGAGGGTCTCGAGCATGCCCTTGATCGCGCCGTACATGAGCTGCTGCTGATCGACCGCCTCGACGTAGTTGTTCTCGACGTAGCTGAGCACGCGCGCGAAGAGCTCGAGCTGCCGGTACGTCTGATCCGAATGGGGGCCTGCGTTGGGGTTCTGGGGAGGAGCCGCGAAGGTGACCAGCGCGATGACCAAACCGACCATATGGGAGTCATCTTAAGAGCCCCCTCGAGGCTCGCGCACCACCTACTCGGGCATACAGCCTCAGTGCACCAGGGCGTTACGCCGGGCAAAGGCCACGAGCAGGTCGACGAGCTCCTGCGGCCGCTCCATCTGGGGGATGTGGCCGAAGCCGTGAACCTCGTGGATCTCGGCGTGCGCCGGCAGGTGCGCGCGGAAGTACTGCAGGCTCTCGTACGGCAACAGCTTCTCGCTCTGGCCCCAGACGAGCTGCGTCGGCATCGAGAGCCTGGCGAGCCGCTCGGGCTCGATGAAGTCGGTCTCCTTCACCTCCTGCAGCACGCCGCGGACGGCGGCCGAGCCGTAGAGCACCTTGAGCTGACCCGCGAAGAGCTCGTACGCGAGCGGCGTCTTGTGGAAGAGGCGCCGCGTGAGCCGGCGCGCCTCGGCCGTGGAGATGAGGTCGAACGAGGCCTTCAGGCTCTTGAGCCGCTCGGGCTGGACGCGGGCTCCGGCGGGGCTGACGAGCGAGAGCGCCCTGACGGCCTGCGGCGCTTCGCTGGCGGCGTACATGCTCATCGCGCCGCCGAGCGAGTTTCCGACCAGGAAGACGGGCTCGCGGATCTGGGTCTCGAAGAACTCGAGCAAGAGGCGCACGTGCGTCTCGAGCGGCGCCGGCCCCGACGCGGGCAGCGGCGAGAAGCCGTTGCCGGGGAGATCGAGCGCCCACACCGAGCGGAAGTGCCGCTGCAGGGAGAAGAAGACGCGCGAGAACGCGTTCGCGCTCGAGCCCAGGCCGTGCAGCAGCACGACCGGCGGGCCGCTGCCGGCGCCCGACAGCCGGTAGCGGTGCACGCGGTGCCCGTGCACGGTGACGTCACGGCTGTCGATGCCGCGGGCGACCATCAGCGCGCGCAGGGCGCGGTTCGCAGGAGTGAGCAGATCCATGTGAGAGGGGCGTAACGCTATTCCTGGGCTTCCAACCAGGGCAACGGGTCGACCGCCTGACCGCCCTTGCGGATCTCGAAGTAGAGGTACGAGCCCTTCAGCGAGCCGGTGTCGCCGACGGTGGCGATCGACTCGCCCTCCTCGACCTCGACGCCGACGTCGACGCCGACGTCCTGCAGGTGCGCGTACAGCGAGTGGTAGTTGCCGCCGTGGTCGATGATGACGAGGTTGCCGTAGCCCTTGAGCCAGCCGGCGTAGACGACGCTGCCGGGCCCCACGGAGACGACCGGAGCCCCCGCCGGCGCGCGAATGTCGACGCCCTTCTGCACCGTCACGGTGTTGAAGCGCGGGTTCACGACCTTGCCGAAGCCGACCTCGACGATGCCGCCGGCGGTGGGGAACGGCAGGTGCCCTTTTCGCGCGCGCAGGCCGATCTCCGTGGACGTCGCCTTCAAGTCGGCGACGAGCGCGGCGAGCTCGGCCTCGGCCTTCTCGAGGTCCTTCACGATGCGGCTCGAGCGGTTCGCCTCGGCGCTGAGCGTGCGCAGCAGGTCGTCGAGCGCCACCCGCCGCGCCTTCGCGACCGCCTGCTCCTGGCTCAGGGCGACGAGCACCGCCTGCGCCGAGTCTTCGAGGCGATCGAGCCGCGCGGCCTGCCGGGCCTCGTAGCGCGAGAGCGTCGCCAGCACTTTGAGCTGCTGCAGGTCGGCCTTCACCAGCGCGCCGAGCGCGCGCTCTTTGCGGACGAGGGCGCCGAAGCTCTGCGCGGACACGAGCCGCGTGAGGCGATCTTCCTTCAGCAGGCGGTAAAGCGAGGACACGCGCGGCTGCAGCTTCGCCTGCCGCTCGCGGAGCTCGGCCCGCGTGGCGTCGGCGTCGGCGCGCGCGGCGGCGGCCTGCGCCTCGAGCACGGCGGCGGCCTTCTGCAGCTGCAGGGCACGCAGCTGGCTGGCGCGCGCCATGCGCTCGAGCAGATCGACGACGGCGAGCACCTCGACCTTGCTCGACTTCAGCGCGGCGAGCGCGGCGCGCTCGTGCTGCAGCCGCTCGGCGACGTCCTCCTGCTCTTCACGCAGCTCCTGCGGGCTCGCGGCGGCGAGCAGCGCGATGAAGAGCGCCGTCATACGCGCAGGAACCTGCGGACGGCGACGAGGCTGCCCGCGAAGCCCATGGCGGCGCCGAGACCATAGAGCTCGAGCACGAGGCGCGGGTCGATGCGGGTGCCCTTGCCGCCGACGTCGAGGAAGCTGAAGAGCGCGGCGAGCCTGGGGCCGACGAAGAACGCGAAGGCCCACAGCCCGAGACACGCGAGCGTGGCGGCGACGGCGCCCTGCAGCAGACCCTCGATGAGGAACGGGGCGCGCACGAAGCGGTCGGTGGCTCCGACGAGCTTCTGGATCTCGATGTCCTCGCGGCGCGAGTAGATGGCGAGCTGCAGCGTGGCCGAGACCACGACGACGGCGGTGAGAAAGACGAGGATGAACGCGATGAGCGAGCCGAGCTTGAGCGCGCGCGCGATGGCGGTGAGGCGCTCGAGGGCCTCCTGCCCGTAGTCGACCTGCGTGACGAAGGGCAGCGTGCGCACGCGCTCGGCGAGGGCCTTGAGCTGCTCGGGCTCGCGCGACAGCGGGGGCAGCGTGACCTCGAGCGTCCACGGCAGCGGGTTGTCGGTGAGCGAGGTCAGCGCGTCGCCGTCCTCGCCCAGCTCCTTCGAGAGGCGCCCGAGCGCTTCGGCCGGAGACACCGCGCGGGCCTGCCCGCCGGTGCGCTGCGCGAGCGCCGCCTGCAGCTCGGCCATCTTCTCCTCGCTGGTGCCTTCCTGCAGGTAGACGGTCATCTCCACCTCGCCGCCGAGCGCCCACAGCAGCTGGTCGAGGCGAGACGACGCCATGCGCGCGAGGCCGTAGCCGACCAGCGCGATCGCGAGCGACGAGACGGCGATGACGTGCACGAACGGCGAGCGGACGATGCCGTTGAGGGCGGTGCGGGAGAAGTATGAGAGGGAGGCGGTGACGCTCACGGGTGCCTCGTCGCCGAACAACCGGGTTCGCGTTCGCGTTCGCGTTCGCGTTCGGAAGTGCGCAACGCGAACGCGCACGCGAACCCGAACCCGGCAGTTGTCGTTTTCACGCCATCAGCGCCGCAGCCTTATGGCCGAGCGCCTCCGCAACCAGCGTCCCGCGCTCGAGGCGCAGGGTGCGCTTCTGGTACCTCTCGATGAGCGACGCATCGTGCGTGGCGACGACGACGGTCGTGCCGCGCGCGTTCACGTCACACAGCAGATCCATGATCTCCACCGTGAGGCGCGGGTCGAGATTCCCCGTCGGCTCGTCCGCGAGGAGGATCGCGGGGTCGTTCACCAGCGCGCGGGCGATGACGACGCGCTGCTGCTCTCCGCCCGAGAGCTTCGGCGGCAGCACGTCGGCCTTGTGCTCGAGGCCGACGCTCTTGAGCGCCTTGAGCGACCTCGCCCGCACCACGTCGCGCGGCGTTCCCAGCACGTCGAGCGTGAAGCCGACGTTCTCGGCCACCGTGCGCGTCGGCAGCAGCTTGAAGTCCTGAAACACGACGCCGATGTTGCGGCGCAGGTACGGGATGCCGCTCTCCCGCAGCCGCGCCACGTTGCGGCCGGAGATGAGCACCTGCCCGCGCGTCGGGCGCTCGGCGACGAACATCAGCTTGAGCAGCGTCGACTTGCCGGCGCCCGACGGGCCGGTGAGGAACACGAACTCGCCCTTCTGCACGTCGAGGTTGATGTCGACCAGGACCGGGGGATCGCCCGGGTAGGCCTTCGTCACGTGGAACATCTGAATCACGGCACCCGAGTGTAGCGCGTCGTCGCAGGCTGTAACTTTTCGGGCCGGCCTGCTTTGTTGCCCGCCTCGTGCGTTCGGTCGTGCTCCTGCTCCTCCTTGGCGTGGCGTGCCTGCCGCAGGTGGGCCCCCCGGTGACGACCGACTCCGGAGCGCTCGAAGACGGGGGTGGCACCGGCGACGGAGGCGGAAGCGCCGGCTGCCCGGGCTACGCCGGCTGCACCCGCTTCACCGACGGCACCGCGGTCACCTTCCCCGTGGGCGGCAACGACGTCTACGCGCCGAAGTGCCTGCGCGTGCGCGCCGGCCAGCAGGTCACGTTCACCGGCAACTTCTCGGACCACCCCATCTCGCAGGCGTGCGGGCCGGCGCAGGTGTCGGGCTGGTCGTCCGCCGTCACGTTCACCGTGCCGGGCACCTACGGCTACTTCTGCGAGGATCACGGCGCGCAGGGCGGCAGTGGCATGGCCGGCGCCATCGAGGTCGTGCCCTGAGCGGCTTCTGTCCCGGCTGCGGAGAGACTCCACCGAAGGGCTCGCTCGTCTGCCCGACCTGTGGCCGCGAGCTCGTCCCGGCAGAGCATGATCCGCTCGTCGGCGCCGAGGTCGGAACCTGGCGCGTGCTCGCCCGTCTCGGCATCGGCGGCATGGGGGCCGTCTACGCGGGCGTCGAGCGGAACATCGACAAGAAGGTCGCGATCAAGGTCGTGCACCCGCACGTCAACGCCATCCCCGAGCTGCCGACGCTGCTCGCCGAAGCGAAGGCGGTGAACGCGATCGGCGACCGCGGCATCGTCGACGTCCACGGCTTCGGCGCCCTCCCCGACGGCCGCCAGTACCTCGTGATGGAGCTGCTCGAGGGAGAGAGCCTCGACGCGCTCATCCGCCGCAAGCGGCGGCTCGACCTCGCCGAGCTGCTCGCCCTCGGCGACGGCATCCTCGGCGCGCTCGAGGCCGCGCACCACGCGGGGTTCGTGCACCGCGACATCAAGCCGGCGAACGTCTTCGTCGTGCGGCCGCAGCGCGGCGAGCCGTTCGTGAAGCTGCTCGACTTCGGCCTCGCACAGCGCTCCCGTGTGGCGAGCCGGCTCGCGTTGGGCACGCCGGCGTACGCGGCCCCCGAGCAGGTGAAGGCCGGCGCCGCGCTGGGGCCCGCCGCGGACCTCTACTCGGTCGGCTGCGTGCTCTTCGAGGCCGCGACCGGGCACCCGCCGTTCGACGGCCCCGACACGCGCACGGTGGTGCAGCTCGCCGGCTCGGCCGACCGGCCGTCCGTCCGCAAGCAGCGCCCCGAGCTTCCGCCCGCCTTCGACGCGCTGCTCGTATCGCTGATGGCGATCGACGCCTCCGCGCGGCCGGCCTCGGCGTCCGCGGCTCGCGCGGCGTTGAAGGCGATGGCGCCGAAGCGGCGCTCGTGGGCGTGGGCCGTGGCCGCCGCGGCGCTCGCGCTCGCCGCCGGAACGGGCGCGTGGGTCGCGACGCGACCCGAGCCGGAGACCCGGGTCACCATCCCCGCCGACCCGCTCGAGGCCGCGACGAAGCGGTTCTCGTGGGACGTGCGCCGCGCGTTGGATCAGCGGCAGTGGCCTCAGGTGTTCGAGCGGCTCGGCGCGGCCGAGCGCGCGTTCCCGAAGCGCAAGGAGTGGGAGGCGCTGCGGGGCGAGGCGCGCGCCGCCGTGCGGCTCGAGGCGACGGACGCGCTCGAGCGCGGCGACCTCGCCGCTGCCGAGGCGGCGCTCGCGCTCGACCCTCCCGGCGACCAGGACCCCCTCGCGAAGGAGCTGCAGCGCGCCGAGCTCGCGCGGAAGTACGGCATGGTCCGCGCCGGCGGCGTGTACATCGACGCCTACGAGCACCCGAACCGCGCCGGCGCGCAGCCGACGGTGAAGGTCGACTGGAAGGACGCGGTGAAGCTGTGCGCCACGGCCGGCAAGCGGCTGTGCACGGAGGACGAGTGGCAGCGCGCCTGCATCGCCGGCAGCGAGCGGCTTGGGGCGGCGAAGTGCCACCGCAAGGGGAAGCTGAAGGTGGCCATGCCCGCCGGCGCGATGGAGCGCTGCGCGACGACGCAGGGCGTGCACGATCTCTTCGGCAACGTCGCCGAGTGGACCGCGACGGCGGTGCGCGAGGGAGCGCCGCAGAAGGTGATCCGCGGCGGCTCCTTCGGCCAGAGCGACTCGCAGCTGTCGTGCACCGCGCGCGACTACTACCTGCCGGGCCAGGGCGGCGCGAAGCACATCGGCTTCAGATGCTGCCTGTAGGACCTCGGCTCAACCACCGTTCACGCTGAGTGCAGGCCGTCCTTCGACAAGGTCAGGACTCCGTCGAAGCGGGCCGCGCGTCGGCTTCGGGCCCCCTTCGGAGCCCTTCGGGCTCCTCCGCTCTGGGTGAACGGAGGCTGTTCGTCATTGCACGCCGAACTGCGCCTCGAGAAACGCTTTGAGCCTCTCGTAGTCGTCGCGCGAAATCCCCGACCCGGTCTTCAGCCGCATGCGCTTGAGCGTGAACAACGCGCGGTCATAGGAATCGAGCTTCCCGTACACGCGCTGCAGCGTGTGGCACTTCGAGCAGCGCCGCTGCATGAGCTCGGCGCCCTCTTCGTCGATCGCTTGCTCGGCCTCGACGACCGGCGGCGGCGGAAGCGGCGGCTCGTCGGGCTCGTCGGGGACCTCCTTGGGCAGCTCCTCGGGCTCGGGCGCCGGCGCGGGAGCCGGCGCCCTGCGCGCCGGCGGCACCAGCTTCAGCGTCTTCACGAGGTACTCGGTGAGCACGCGCGCGTCGCTGCGGGTGATCAGCACCGGCGCCTTCGCGCGCATCCGCTTCACCACGCGCCGCCACTGCTGCGGGGTCCGCTTCTGCGACTCGGTCACTTCCTCCGAGTGGCAGTACAGACACTTCTGCTCATAGAGGATCCGCGGGTTCGCCTGCAGCGCCACGCTGAGCAAGAGCCAGGTCACCATGTCAGTACCCGAACACCACTGCGAGGCGCGCCATGTGCCGCGTCTGCAGCGCAGCCCCCGCGAAGGTCCACAGCTCGTAGTCGCCCTTGATCGCGAAGTTGCCGGTCAGCCGGTACAAGAGCGCCAGCGTCTGCCGCTGCATTCCCGCCGAGGTGCTCACGATCTCGCTGCCCGGCAGCGGCATGCCGAACCGGTGCAGCCCGTCGGAGCGCAGCACGATCGTGAACTGCGGGTGCACCTCGAGATCGACCTGCCCGTACCAGCCGACCTTCAAGAACCACGGGTCGATGAGCTGGAACGGATACCCGCCCGCGTTGCGATCGAGATCCGTCCGCCGCGCGAGCAGCTCGCCGCGGAAGGTGACGATGCCGGCGCGGAAGTACAGCTCGGCGCCGCCCATCATGTACATGAGCCGATCGCCGTCGTCGTACGTGCCCGCGGAGAACGAGGCGCCGACGGCCCAGTCGGCTCCGCTCAAGACGAGGCGGCCGCCTCCTGCGGGCAGCCTGTTGTTGTCGAGGTAGCGCCGCGTCGAGACCCAGTCGATGTCGTTCGCGCCCGCGAGGCCCTTCGCGCCCCAGACGGCGTAGTCGAGCTGCACCGAGCCGGTGAGCGCGAGGGTGCCGTAGATCTCCATGCCGTTCTCGACGTACGGCGACGGCACGATCCCTAAGTTGAACCCCCGCGGCGTGTAGAACAGCATGTCGCCCATCGCGTACGGCAGCGGCTTGCTGGGCGTGGTGAAGTTCGCGGGGTCGTGGCGCTGGTTGAACTCGCCGAACGCGGGGTTGATGCGGCCGAGGCGAACGTTGAAGTACTCCTTCAGCATCACCTCGCCGTACGCCTGGTCGATCTCGATGCCGTGGCAGCCGCCGCACGCCTTCACGGTGAAGCTCACCCCGTGGCCGACGTCGATGACGGCCTTCGCCGCGACCTCGAGACCGAGCGAGGTGATGCCGAGCAGCGACGGGTTCGTCGGCGGGGTGTCGCCAGAGACGTAGCGGTAGTCGAGGGCTGCAGACCCTGCGAGGACGACGTTGTCGATCGCGAACGCGGGCGTCGCGACGAGAATGGCGAGTGCGCAGGCGCGGTGCAACGCCGCGTGATTTACCACGCGTGATACGACTCCGAACGTGATCCGCACCACCCAGCCGATGCAGAGCCAGCTCGTCCGCGTCGACTCGGCCACCGGGCGCCTGCGCTCGCGCGAGTACCGGCTCACCGTGGTCTCCGGCCCCGACAAGGGCAAGAGCGCCCCGCTCGCCGGGCCGCTGGTGTTGGGCAGCGCGGAGGACGCCGGCTTCCGCCTCGAAGACCCGACGGTGTCGCGCTACCACGCACAGCTCAAGCCTCGCAGCGACGGCGTCGCGGTGAAGGACCTCGACTCGATGAACGGCATCTCGGTCGGCGGAGCGCGCGTGCAGCAGGCGATCATCGAGAGCGAGGCGACGCTGACGCTCGGGCAGTCGATGCTCCGCATCTCGGTGTTCGAGAACGACCTCGGCGCGCCGCTCGGCCCCGAGAGGTTCGGGGACGCCGTCGCCGAGAGCCACGCCATGCGCCGCGTCTTCGGCGTGCTCGATCGCCTCGCGCAGACCGACGTCCCGGTCGTGCTGTTCGGGGAGACCGGCACCGGCAAAGACGTGCTCGCCCGCGCGCTGCACGCCAGCTCTTCGCGCGCCGCGAAGCCGTTCGTGGTGTTCGACTGCAGCGCGGTCGCGCCGACGCTCGTCGAGAGCGAGCTGTTCGGCCACGCGAAGGGCGCGTTCACCGGGGCGGCTGCCGACCGCCGCGGGGCGTTCGCCCAGGCCGACGGCGGCACGCTGTTCCTCGACGAGATCGGAGAGCTTCCCCTCGAGCTGCAGCCCAGGCTCTTGCGCGCGCTCGAGTCGGGGCAGGTGAAGCCGCTCGGAGACGACACCCACCGCGTCGTCGACGTGCGCGTCGTCGCCGCGACCCACCGCGATCTCGAGGCCGCGGTGCGCGAAGGAAAGTTCCGGCAGGACCTCTGGTACCGCCTCGCCGTCGCGCTCGTGCGCGTGCCGGCGCTGCGCGAGCGCGTCGAGGACATTCCGCTGCTCGCGCGCCGGTTCGTGAGAGAGGCCAAGGGCGACTTCGAGCTGCCCGCCGCGCTCGTCGCGAAGATGACCTCGTACACGTGGCCGGGGAACGTGCGCGAGCTGCGCAACGTCGTCGCCCGCGCGCTGCTCGGCGACGCCAACGCGCTCGAGGGGCCTGCGGCGGCCGCGACGGCGCAGAAGGCGCCGGTGGTGCTCGACCTGCCGTTCAAAGAGGCCAAGGAGCGGCTCGTCGACAGCTTCACGAAGGATTACCTCGAGGCGCTGCTGCACCGGCACGACGGGAACGTGGCGAGGGCTGCGCGCGCGGCGGGGCTCGCGCGACCGTGGCTGCACAAGCTCGCGGTGAAGTACGGGCTGAAGACGGGCGGGGACGAGGAGTAGTTCCGGGTCGGAAGCATCGCCGTTCACCCTGAGCGGAGCGCAGCGGAGTCGAAGGGGGCCCGCAGTCGACGCGCGGCCCGCTGTCTCCGGCGCCTGCGGCGCCTCCGCTCTGCGTGAGCGGCGGCAGTCTCTCGCCTTGGAAAACGAACGTCCTCAGTTGATCGGCGCGCCGCCCGGAGACGTCTCCGCCGGGCCTTCGCCGGGGCAGGTGCCCATGCCGGGCACCGGCTCGAGCTCCGAGTCGTCGTCGCACGAGCTGCCGCGGGTGCCGCAGCCGTCGTGCTCGACGAGGTCGCAGTCCTCCGCGTCGACGTCAGCGGGCGAAGAAGAAGCCGGCGCCGAGTCGCTCTCGCAGTAGCGCATGTCGAGGTGATCCGTCTCGCGCGAGCCGTCGGCGTTCTCCCACGTCACGAACACGCGATCGCGGCCGACGTCCTTGTTGCCGACGTGATCGCAGTCCGCCTGGGTCACGGTGAACGCCGCGCCGCTGCGCAGCTCCTCGAGCCGCCACGGCGTCCCCTCCATCGTCACCTCGATGACGGCCTTCGGCTGCGGGCCCTTCTCCGCGAACGCGTCGGCGAGGCGCCACGTCTGCCCGAGCGCGACCTTCGCGGCGTACGGCAGGTCGGCCTCTCCGGGGTTCGCCGGGCACTGCTGCGGTGTCGTCGTCGAGACGGGCTCGAGCTGCCCGACCGGCTCGCCTTCGGGCCGCACCGTGCCGAGCACGATCGTCGGGCCAGGCTTCACCCGGAACCAGGTCGGGCCGATGTGGCGCGTGACGACGACGCTGCCGTCGGCCGTGCGATTGGCCACGAGCAGCGTCACCGGCTGATTCGTCGCCACGTAGACGGTGAAGGTGCCGTCGCCGCCGGCCTGGGTGACCGTCTGCTCTCCGGTCGCCGTCTCGGAGATGACGAGCGCCTGCGCCGAAGTGCCGGTGAGCCGGCCCTGCACCGCGCGGGTCTGCGTGGAGGTGTTACAGGCTGCGAGGACGAGAGCTGCGAGCGTGAGGAGGCGCATGGTGCCGCGGTCCATCGCAAGGCCCGCGCCAGCACGGGGCTTCCGGGGCACGGCGCGTTGCACGCCGAAGCGTCATCGCGACGAGACACTGCGGAAGCGGAACGCTCCATCCTCCAGCGACCGCGCGACCTCGCCGGCCTCCTCGAGGACCTCGACGTTGCCCATGACCTCCGACAGCATCAGGTACATGCGGCCGATGTCGACGCGCGGAAAGACGGCGGGGACCAGCTCGTAGATGGTCGCGGCGCCGGACGCGAGCCGCTTCATGATGCGGGCCTGGCGCGCGCCGTAGAACGAGAAGAGCCCCTCGAGCAGCTCGCGGTGGCCCTTGAACGCCTCGCCGTGGCCCGGGAGGATGCAGTCGAGCTCCATCGCCTGCACCTGCTTCGCGCTCTTCACGTACGCGACCAGCGCCTTGAACTTGGTGTCGCCTTCGCCGAGCCCCAGGTCGAGCAGCGGGTTCGGAGACACCTTCGCGAGCACGTGATCATCCGCGAACAGCAGCTTGTGCTTCGCGACGTGCAGGCACACGAGGCCGGGCGTGTGCCCCGGCAGGTGCAGCACGCGCGCGTCGAACAGCTTGAACTGCAGCGTGTCGCCGTCCGCGAGCGGCTTCACGCGCTGGCGGTCGACGGGGCGCGCGAACTGCCGGTTCCGCTTCGCGCCGTCGAGCATCGCCTGCAGCGTGGCCTCGGGGACGCCGAGCTTGAGGAAGTACGACCAGCTGTTCTCGAGCTGGCGGTACCAGCGGCCGTGACCGCAGATCTTCTCTTCGTCGTGCGGGTGGACGAAGACCTCGCAGCCCGACTCCTCGGCGAGCGTCTGCGCGTTGCCGTAGTGATCCACGTGGCCGTGGCTCACCACGATGCGGTTCAAGGCCTCGAGGTCGAGCTGGCGCTGGCTCAGGCCTGCGCGCAGCGCGGCGAGGCCCTCTTCGGTGCCGCACGCGCAGTCGAAGAGCGTGAAGCCTCCGCCGACGTCTTCGATCGCGTACGCGTTCGCGGGCCCGCCGGCCTCCACGAAGGGGACCGGCGTGGGGATCCGGTGGATGCCCAGACCCGCGAGGAACGCCTCGTCGACTGCGATCACTTCGCTGCTTTGATCGCCGCGCGAAGCTCGGGCAGTGCCTTGAAGAGATCCGCGACGAGGCCGTAGTCGGCGACCTGGAAGATCGGCGCCTCGGCGTCCTTGTTGATCGCGACGATCGTCTTCGAGCCCTTCATGCCGGCGAGGTGCTGAATCGCGCCGCTGATACCGGCCGCGATGTACAGCTTCGGAGCGACGACCTTGCCGGTCTGGCCGACCTGCAGGTCGTTCGGCTGCCAGCCCGCGTCGCACACCGCGCGCGAGGCGCCGACCGCCGCGCCGAGCTCGTCGGCGAGCGCTTCGATCTCCTTGAAGTCGCCCTTGGTGCCGCGGCCGCCGGAGACGACCACGCTCGCCTCGGTCAGCTCGGGACGCGCCGACTTCACTTCCTTGAAGTCGACGAACTTCGTCGGAGCCGTCACCGCCGCCGGCGTGAACGCCTTCACCTCGCCCGCGCCGCCCTTCTCCGCGGCGGCGAACTCGGTGGTGCGCACCGAGAAGCACTTGATGGGCGTCGAGAGCGCGACCTCGGCGATGACCGCGCCGGCCCACATCGGGCGGGTGAGCGTCGTGCCGTTCACGGCCATGATGTCGCTGGCCATCGCGGCGTTGAGGCGCGCCGCCACGCGCGGCATCAGGTCGCGGCCCTGCTGCGTCGCGGCCGCGCCGACCCACTCGGCGCCGATCGACTTCGCGAGGTCGGCCACCGCCGGCGCGAACGTCTCGGCCAGGTAGTGCTCGAGGTGCGCGCCGCTGCCGGCGTGCACGACCTTCACGTAGTCCTTCACTTCGTTCGCGAGGGCGCTCGCGTCCTTCGCGAGCACGACGGCGTGCACGTCACCGAGCTGCTTCGCCGCGGTGATGGCGTTGAGGGTCGCCTTGCGGAGGTGTCCGTCAGGCTGGGCTTCGACGACGACGAGAACGGTTGCCATTTTTCAAACCACCTTCGCTTCGGTCTTGAGCTTGGAAACGAGCGTCGCCACGTCGGGCACCTTGATGCCCGCCTTGCGCGGCGGCGGCATGGAGAGCTTCGTCACGGTGATCTTCGGCGTCACGTCGACGCCGAGGCCAGCAGGAGTGAGCTCCTCGAGCGGCTTCGACTTCGCCTTCATGATGCCCGGCAGCGAGGCGTAGCGCGGCTGGTTGAGGCGCAGGTCGGTGGTGACGACCGCGGGCAGCGTGAGCTGGAGCCGGTTCAGGCCGCCGTCGACCTCGCGGACGACCTCGACCGTCTTGCCGCCGTCGCCGACGATGATGCCCGGCACCTTGTTCTTCTCGTTCTCGGAGTCGAGCGAGTCGGCCTTCGAGGCGAACGTCGCCTGGCCCCAGCCGAGCCACTCGGCGAGGTACTGGCCGACCTGGTTCTGGTCGTCGTCGATCGACTGCTTGCCGAGGATGACGAGGTCGGGCTTCTCCTTCTCGACGACCTTCTTGAGCAGGCCGGCGACGCCCATCTGATCGAGCGGGCCTTCGTGGTTGACCCAGATGGCCTTGGTGGCGCCCATCGCGAGCGCGTGCCGCAGCTGCTCGTGAACTTCCTTGCCGCCGATGGAGACGGCGACGACGTCGCCGGGGTTCTTCGCCGCCAGGCGAAGCGCCTCTTCGACGGCGATCTCGTCGAACGGGTTGATCTTGTACTTCAGGCCTTCTTTGACGATGCCCTTGCCGGCAGCGTCGACCTTGATCTTCGACTCGGGGTCTTCCACGCGCTTCGCGGTGACGAGGATCTTCATGCGCCGGCATCTAGCGACGCGCTGCGTCGTGCGCAAGGAATCAATGACGGCGGAATCAGTCGGAGTTCAGCCGGGCTTGCGCGGCGGATAAGAGCTCCGGCGCGCCGCAGCGCGCGCACGGCGTGCGCGGTGCGGATGACTCCGCACCAGCCGGCGGAGGCCCAGCCGGTGACGAGCAGCGGCCACTCGCGGTGGAGGACGTCTTTGGGTTTTCCGGTCGCGTAGCGCTCGAGGTCGGGTGGCTCTCCGGAGGCCGCCGGCATCTTCGCGAGGTACGCGTCGGTCCAGCGCGCGACGCGGTCTGCGCGGCCGCCGGCGACCAGCGCGTCCATCGCCATCGGCGCGTGGTTCGAGAGGCCGCCGGCGTATTCGGGCGCGGTGCGGTGCACCTTCTCGAGGCCGGCGTCGTACGCGTCCTTCGGAGCGAGGGCTCCGGCGGCGGCGGCGACCACTTCTCTGCGCGACAGCACAGGGGGTCTATAGGCGCTTCGATGGGGCCTCGCTTCGCTTCCTGCCATGGAGGGAGGAAGAGTGGGTCAGCTCCTGGGCCTGCGTCGCTGGCGCCGCTTCGTTGCGATGGCGAGCGGCTACCGAAGGAGCGGCGGTCGTTCGCGGTCGTCACCGCCGAGTCCGCCCTGCTCTGCCGGGTCGAAGGAATGCAAAGGTCACGGCACCCTCTTGGAGGATCGATGGCGCCGGCGCGTCCTGCGGCTCTGCTTCGACGCAAGCGGCGGTCGTCCGCCGGTCACCGTCGACTCCGCCCAGCTCCTCCGGCCGGTGGGTGTGGGGGGGCACGGCACTACGAGAAAACGTCGGTACTTCGTGGTTCGGAAGTACCGACGTTTTCTCGTAGTGCCGCGCATACCCTCGCGCCCGGCGACGGCTCGGATGACTCGCCGTGCGAAGAACCGCCGTCCCCCTCGCTGCCGATCGCGACGCTCTCGACCGGGCTGCACGGAGACAGGCCTTGGAGCTGCGACACTCCTGCTCCCTCCACGGACTCACGCCGAAGCAGGGAACCATCGCTTCACGCCAGCCAGCGCTCGAGCGCGAGCAAGAGCTCCGGCGCACCGCTCACCGCATGCTCGCGGATGCACGCCTCGGCGAGCTTGATGCTGTGCTCGTCGTCGTCTTCGAGTCCGCGCTCGAGGAGGCTCGACGCGCTCGACTTCGCCGGCTCCACGGGCTCGAGGTGCGCCGGTCCCCCGCCCAGCACCGCGTACGCCGCCGCGACCGCGTGAAACGCACGACCCAGCGAATCCCTCCGCTGCGTTGCATCGAGCAGCGGAGCCAGCTGCCGCAGCGCCACGGTCCCGGTGATGCCGTGCAGGAGCACGATGTCCTTCCCGCCGCCGTGCGCGAACACGCGCGCCGCGGCCGAGGCGAGCGCAGCGAGCGCCACGTCGAACGACTGCGCGTCGAGATCGACCTTCGCCACAGCCGTCGCGAACTCGGGCCGCTGCTGCAGCGGCGCGAGCTGCTCGCGGATGAGCCCCTTCTTCCGCTCGGAGACCGGCACCAGCGGCACCGCCTTCAGCGCGCTCACCACGTCGAGGCCAGCCTGCGGAGCCGAGCCCGGCTCGCCCGGCAGACGCTCGAAGCGCGCGGCCCAGAACGCGAGGCCCTGCGCGAGCTCGCGGCGGCGCTCGGGCGTGTCGCCGCGCGCGAGCGCCCTCAACGCGTGCGCGGTGCGGAGGACTCCGTGCCAGCCGGCGGCGAAATACCCCGGCGCGAGCGTCGTCCACTCGCGGGCGATGAGCGCCTCGGGCGCGGTCGTCTGCAGCTCGGCCTCGTAGGTCGCCGTCCACGCGGCGCGCTTCTCGTAGACGCCGAGCGCATTCGCGCGCGCCGCAGCGTCGAGCTTGGGCTGCGCCTCGAGCGTCATGAGCCGACCCAGCGCGTACCGCTCGGCCCACTCGGCGACGCGGTCCCCTCGCCCGCCGGCGACGAGCGCCTCGGCGGCCATGGGCGCATGGTTCGCGAGCCCGCCACCGAACTCGAAGTCCGTCGCCTGCACCGCGGCGAGGACCTCGTCGTAGGAGGCCGTCGAAGGAATGCGCGGGTCGTACCGGCCGCACGACAGCGCGGCTGCCGCGGCCAGCACCTCGCGCCGCGAAATCATCCCTTGAGGAGCTCGCGCGCCATCACCACGCGCTGCACCTGGCTGGTGCCCTCGTAGATCTGGATCAGCTTCGCGTCGCGCATCAGCTTCTCGACCGGGTACTCGCGCGAGTAGCCGTAGCCGCCGAACACCTGCACCGCGTCGGTGGTGACGCGCATGCCCATGTCGGCGGCGAAGCACTTCGCGTAGCTGGAGACGAGCGTGTTCTTCTGCCCGTCGTCGAGCAATTGCGCCGACTGGTACGTGAGCAGCCGCGCGGCGTGAATGTCCTTCGCCATGTCGGCGATCATGAACTGCACGGCCTGCAGCTCGGCGATCGGCTTGCCGAACTGGACGCGCGTCTTCGCGTACTCGACGGCGTGCTCGAAGGCGGCGCGGGCGACGCCGGTGGCGAGCATCGCGGTGAGCGGGCGCGAGTTGTCGAGGGTCTCCATCGCGATGCGGAAGCCTTCGCCTTCTTCGCCGAGCCGGTTCGCGACGGGGACGCGGACGTCCTCGAACGTGAGCGTCACGGTGTTCGAGGCGCGCTGGCCCATCTTGTTCTCGTGCTTGCCGGTCGAGAACCCCTGCGGCCGGCCCTCGACGACGATCGCCATGATGCCCTTGTGGCGCTTCGCCTTATCGGTGGTGCAGAAGATCGTGTACTGGTCGGCGTACTCGCCGTTGGTGATCCACTGCTTCTGGCCGTTGAGGATGTAGTGGTCTCCGTCGCGGCGCGCGGTGGTGCTCATGCCGGCGACGTCGCTGCCGGCGCCCGGCTCGGTGAGGCCGAAGCTGGTGAGCCGGAACTTCTCGGTCATCGGCTTCACGAAGCGCTCTTTCTGAGCGGGCGAGCCGGCGATGTGAATCGGCAGCAGCGCGAGGTCGTTGGCGATCATCGAGGTCGCCATGCCGGCGCAGCCCCACGCGAGCTCCTCGGCGACGATGCACTGCGCCAGGTGCGAGAGCCCCACCCCGCCGAGCTCCTGCGGGATGGTCATGTTCATGAGGCCCAGCTCCCACGCCTTCTCGAGGATGTCCTTCGGGAAGTGCGAGTGCTCGTCGCAGTACGCGGCCTTCGGCCGCATCACATCGCGGGCGAACTTTCGGGCGGTGTCTTGAAGCGCGCGTTCGTCGTCGGAGAGCCGGAAGTCCATGGCGGGCTCATATAGCAGCCCGCCGAGGACTTTCGGGCTTCACTGCCACGCGCCGCTGAGCGTGCCCTGTGCGGTGACGTTCACCGTCGTCGCGCGCACCGTGATGGTGTCGTTCTGGCACATGCCCATGTCCGTGACGGCTGGCGCGTTCATCTGCAGGTACGCACCCGTGAAACCGGCGCTCCAGTCGTAGAACAGCAGCTTCCACACGCACTGGGGCGTCGTGGGCGTGCAGTCCTGGTTGTTGTCCGCCGAGCTCACGAGACGGCGCTCGTTGCCGATGCCGAGCGTGTCGAGGTGCGTACCGAACTGCATGCTGACCATGCCGCGCGAGGCCGTGCGACTCATGCTGATGTTCGTCGTCGCCGCCTGCACGTGATTGAGGTTGATGTCGGGAGCACCGACGAAGATCTGTTGGGTCTGGCCCTTCGGCAACCCACTCGGGCAGGTCGCGGGCGAGAACGGCGACGTCGGTGCCCGGAACACGACGGCATTCGGAGCGCTGGTCCATAACAACCGCGTTTCGCTCCAGATGGTGGTGTTCGCATCCCACCGGCCGTTCGGCGCGTCCCACATGTTGTTCGGCATGCCGCCGTCGGGCGGCGCCAGATCGATGTAGTCCTCTCCAACGTCGCGCACACCGTTGTCATTGCTGTCGACGAACGGCTCACCTTGATCGACGAACTGCTCGGTCCCGTCTTGCACGCCGTTCTGGTTGTCGTCGGAGAACCACTCTTCGCCGTTCACGTACGCCATGAGAGACACGAGACCGTCGCGCGGATTCCGGATGAGGCCCGTGCCGGTCGACGGCTCGGCTTCGCGCGCCATGAACACCCCCTGTGGAGCCGCGGGAAACGGCGGCACGTCGACGGGCAAGCTGTTGCTCCCGCCCGTCGTACTGAAGGTGAACGTGCCGGTGCCCTCGTTCGTGTTCATACCCGTGGTCATGTAGGGGACGGTGTTGATCGAGACGGGCACCTGCCCTGCTTCGACCTTCAGGTTGACGGAGGTGCCCGTTCCGACCGCGTTGTTGAACCGATCTTTCAGGCTGATCGTGCACGTCGTCGACAGCGGCCGCGGGCAGTTCGGGTTCGCGCACTCGAGGGCGACCATGTTGAGCGTCGCGCAGCTGATGCCGAAGCTGCGGTTCGCCGGCTTCACGCCGCGGATACCGATGGTCACGCTGTCGCCCTCGACCATGCCGGGAATGACGACCGCGTGAATCGTAAAGGCGCCGGTCGTCGGACCCGCGCTGACCGTGGCCACCGCGACGCCGGCGGCGTCCGTGATCGCGGAGGTGGGGTTGATCATCGTCGAACCCGGTGCGTTCACCAGCGAGAACGAGACGGGAACCCCCGCCACGGGCCGATTCAGGTTGTCCGTCACCCGGAACTGGGCGATTCCGATTTCGTTGCCGGAGTTGCGCACGCCGAGAATGGTGCAGGCCACCCCACGGCAGGTCATGCCGACCCACGACACCTGCTGGACGCGAGCGATCTCCACCGTCCCGGAGCGTGTCACCCCGCTGGCCGTATCCGTCGCGGTGATCATCGCCGTGCCGATCGTTCCCGTCTCGGCGAACCGGGCGAAGCCGATGCCGCTGGCGCCCGTGTTGAGCATGTACGGGCTCGCCGGCGCCATCGTCCCGCCGTCGACCGCGTCCTTCCACCCGCCCAGCGTCGCCGTCAACGTGACATCGCGCATGGGGATCGGCATTCCCGCGTCACCGCCACGGCGCGCCGCAACAGCGAAGTCGACGAAGTCGCCGACGCCCAGGTAGATGCGCGACCTCGACGCTGCGAGCGTGACCGTGACGGGACCTGCGTCCCCCGCCGAGCCGCCGCTGCCGCCCGTCCCGCTGCCGCCGCCCACGCCGCCGGTGCCACCTGCTCCGCCGGTCGCGCCGCCGCCGGCCCCACCCGTCCCGGTTCCACCGCCCGTCCCGCTTCCACCGCCCGTCCCGCTCCCTCCGCCCGTTCCGCTGCCGCCACCGGCACCGCTCAACCCGACGCTCACCGTCGTGGTCGCTTCAGTCAGCACCCCACTCGCGACCCACTGCCCGGTGATGCGCACCGTCCCCATCGAGCAGCCTGCGCACGAGAAGTCCGCCGTCGCCATGCCGTTGCTGAGCGTCACCTCGACGCCCGGATCCACGAACGAGCCCGACGGAGACGTCAGCCGCACCGTCCCCGACCCCGGCGCCCCTGAAGAATCCGTCGCGGCGATCTGAATCATCGACACCGCGCCCATCGCGTCGATGTTCCGCGGCTTCGGAGTCAACACCAGCGTCGCAGGGCTCGCCGGCGGGCTGCAGCTCGCATACGCGAGCGCGACGGCAGAAGCGGCGAGCGCAGCTCGAAACGACATCCTCATCACCTGTCCCCTTGCACGAGAGTTCGCGGAGTATGCCCTACTCACCAGTACCCGGCTCGACCTCTTCGACGAACCACTCGAAGTCGTCGAGCAGGATGAGGCTGTCGAGGATGTGGTCTCCGACGTCCCACACCGCCGCGCGGAGCTCGAACACCTGCCCCGGCTTCACGTTGCCGCGCGTGCCCATCCACACCGTGCCGCCGCCTTCGACGCAGCCCCCGGACATCGACGCCGCGAACTGCGTCTGCGCGAGCTCACCCGGGCCCTGCGCGCACGACAGCGAGCTCACCGACTCGTCCCAACACGTCGGCGCCTCGAGCCTCGACTGGCACACCTGAAACAACGGAGTTCCCGCCGCGAGGTTGATGCCCACCGGCCACACGCCCGCATCGGCACCGGCGCTGTACGTCATCAGGTTCTTGTCCACCGGGTTGCCGACCGTCGCTCCGGGCGTGTCGATGAGCAGCACCATCTGATCGTTGAACTGGCTGCAGACGAACTCGGGGTACTCGAGCGAGAAGAACCGCGACCGAAGGCGGAAAGACTTCGCGTTCGTCGGAGCGCGGATTCGCAGCTTCAACATCACCGAGTCGTTCGCGAGCTTCTGCTCCGTTGCTTCGTTGCATCCCGCCGACGCCGGCAACTTGCCGGCCTGCTTCACGCCCGGCCGCGCCGACATCAGCCAGTCGCGGATGCACGAGCCCGCGTCGCAGGCCGAGATGTCGGCCGTCGTCTGCATCGTCGAGTCCGAGAGGCCCGGGTTCGTCTGCACTTTGTCCGACGCGACGTCCGTGGCGAAGACGGCCAGCCGCGAGCCCTCCTGCGGAGCGATGGTGCCGAACACCGGTCGAATCGACGCCGAATTCGGCGGCACGCCCGGCTTGCCGTCCGCGAGCAGAAGCTCCGCGGAAATGACTCCCCACGAGCGCGAGCTCTCCGTCGTGGCGCGGCACAGACCGAGGGTCCGCGCCCAGTCCATCGGGTCGGTCACGCGCGGCCCCAGGGCCTCGTCGCACGACGAGACGTCCAGTGTGTCGGCGCCGTCGAGCAGGCCGTTGCAGTTGTCGTCGAGATTGTTCCCGGCATTCTCGATGGCGCCCGGGTTCACGAGCTCCGGCTTGCTGCACTGGTCGTAGCGATCGCAGCAGTCTCCATCGGATTCCTGCCAGCCGTCGCGGTCGCAGTCGCCCGTGCAGGGCACGCACGCGCCGTTCGTGCACTGCTCCATCGGCTGACACCTGCGTCCGCAGGCGCCGCAGTGGTGCCAGCTCGTCGGCAGCGTCGCGCACTCTTCGCCGCACAGCTTCGCGCCCGGGCATCGCTCGGCGAGCCGAATGGTGAGCTCGCTCGAGGCGCCGTTCCACTCTGCGCGAACGGTGATGGTCCCGGTGCAACCCTCGGTGGTCCGCTGATCGCACGAGTAGCCCGTCTTCCCCGTACCGTACGCGTCGAGCTGCACCGGGCTCTCACTGAAGCCGCCTGCACTCGCCGTGAGCCGCACGACCCCGCTGCCGACGCGGCCCGAGAGCTCGGTCGCCTTGATCGTGATCTCCGACAGCTCGCCGTCGTCGAGGATGCGCGACTTCCGGGTCGCGAGCTCGAGCTGACCGCCGCCCGCCGAAGAACACGCCGCACACACCGTGACCGCCGCGACCAACAGACCGCCACCACGCATCATCGAGCTTTCCCCTTTGCCGTTCTTGCCACCGGCGCGCGCTACACGTTTTAGCACTCCGGGCGTGTGCCGGATAACCTCCGCCGCCATGCGAGCGCCCTGGCGGACCCTGCTCGCCGTCCTGCTCGTGACGGGCGGCATCGTCGTCAACTGCAGCGGCGAACCACCGCCGATGCCGTCGCTGTCGGTCTCCGCGCGTCCGGGGCTCATCGACGACATGGGCCAGACCAGCATGATCCGCGTGACCGCCACGCAGGCGAACGGAATGCCCGGCTCCGGCTCGGTGAGCTTGAGCTCGTCCGCGGGCTCGCTCGGGGTCGGCACGACACTGACGCTGAGCAGCGGCATCGCGGAGACGCCGTTCACCTGCGCGGTCGCCGCGGACTCCCGGTGCGCAGGCCAGGTCGTCCTCACCGCCGAGTGGAACGGCATCACGGCCACCCGGCGCATCTTCGTGGGAGACGCTGGAATCCCCGTCGGCACCGGCGGCGGAGCGGGCGGCGGTGGAGGCGGCACCGGCGGAGGCGGAGGCAGCGCCGGTGACGGAGGCACGAGCGACGCAGGCCCGTCGGATGGCGGGCCGCCCGACTCCGGGGTCGCCGACGCGGGTCCCGCGGATTCCGGCGCCCTGCCGCCATCGGACGGAGGCCTGAGCAACGTCGTGAGGCTGCTCGGCAGGCTGACGGCCACGACTCCTCCGACGTGGGCGGTGGCTCGGCTCGCCGTGCCGAACGATGCGCAGGTCGGCTTCCCGCCGAACATGCTGGCATCGACCGCGGTCGTTCGCCCTTCGGGCAGCATCGTCTACCTCGACGCGATGGCCGGTCAGGTGCGCGAGTTCGTGCCCGACCCGTACGAGGCCGGGGCCGGCGGCACCGCCGTGTACCCGACGATGCCGACGGCAAACGACCCGGCCTTCAACACGTCGCCGTGCAGCTCTACGAACCCGGTGAGCGACTTCTGGGTCTGGCCCGACACCGGAGGCGTCGTGTACCGCTGCGCGACGGGCGCGAGCTCCTACGAGAACGGCGCAGAGATCGCCGACCTCGCGGGGCTGAACGTCCTCGCGCTCGGGTACGACGGGCTCGTGCTGGCGCGCGACGGCATGACCCAGGTCCCGGTCATCGTCGACACCGCAAACGGCATGACGCGCACGGTTCAGGGTGCGAGCCAGCAGTTCAACCTGCTCGTCATGGGCCGCCAGCGCAGCGTGCGGGCGGCGCCAGGCGGCTTCTTCGTCGTCTTCGGTCAGCCCGGCCCCAACGAGGTTCCGCCGTGCAACCTCTGGCGCATCGACTTCCTCAACGGCATGCTCCTCGTCGAGACGTACAACTTCGCCGCCGGCAGCACCTGCGTCGGCCGCCTCGACGCGCAGCTCAACTTCTACGCGCTCGGCACGCAGAGCGGAGATGACGTCGTCACGCTGCACCCGCGCATGCTGATGCCGACGAGCACCGTCTACACGGAGGCCGGCGCCACGCCGTCGTCCTTCGCGACGAACCCGCCCACCGTGTTCACCTTCTTCGAGCCCGGCTCGAGCCTGATCACCGGCCCCTGATTTCAGAGTCGGGGTCGCCACCCCGCACCGCACCTGTGCACGGCAGTGGGCAACCGCCGGGGCTCGAAGCGCAGAACGCTCTGATCTCCGTGGCTTCGAAGCAGGAAAGAAGCCAGGGGACCGGCGGCCGGCTTGCAGTAGGCTCGCGGACCATGCGCCCGGTCCTGCTGGCAGTCGTGTGTCTGATGGGGTGCGAAGCCTCGATCCTTCCACCCGGAATGAGCCCGTTCGGGCCGAACCCGATCGGCGGCTCCGGCGGTGGCGTCGCCGGCACCGGAGGCGGCGCAGCCGTCGACGTCAACCCGTGCGACGTGCCGACGCTGTCGGTCGGCACCGCTCCGATGCGGCGGCTCTCGCACGAGGAGTACAAGAACACGCTCGGCGACATTCAGCCGGCGTGGGCCACGCTCGCCGCCACGCGCGCCAACGCCTTCACGCAGGACAGCGAGTCGCTCGGCTTCAAGAACGGGGCGCAGTTCCTCGACGTGAAGCCCGTCCTCGCCGCCGAGTACATGGACGCGGCCGAGGCGATCGCCGCGCAGGCCGTCTCGGGCGCGAACCTCACCGCGCTGCTGCCGTGCAACCCGACCGGCAACGAGGCGGCGTGCGCGAACCAGCTCATCCTCTCGCTCGGGCGAAGGCTGTACCGCCACACGCTCTCGACCGAAGAGGCCGCGCGGTACCTCACCGTCTACAACAGCGCCCGCTCGCAGGGCTTCGACTTCCGCACCGGCATCGAGTGGGTGGTGTTCGCGTTCCTGAACTCGCCGGGCTTCCTGTACCGCATCGAGCTCGACCCGCCCGGCTCGAGCGGCGTGCGCGCGCTGACCGGCACCGAGCTCGCCTCGCGGCTCTCGTACCTGCTGTGGCAGAGCGCCCCCGACGAGACGCTGCTTACCGCCGCGGAGAACGGCGAGCTCCAGACGCGCCCGCAGCTCCTCGCGCAGGCCGAGCGCATGGTCGCCGACCCGAAGGCGCGGCGCATGGTCGGCTTCTTCGACCAGTGGCTCAAGTGGGAGAAGCTCGACACGCTCTCGCGCGACGCCACCACGTTCCCCGGCCTGCCGGCGGGCCTCGGGCCGCTGCTCCGCACCGAGGCGCGCACGTTCGCCGAGCGCACGGTGTTCGACGACGACGGCAGGCTGGGCACGCTGCTCACCGGCAAGCACACGTACGTGAACCAGACGCTCGCGCAGCACTACGGCTTGTCGGGCGTCACGGGCTCGGCGTTCCAGCGCGTCAGCCTCACCGGCCGCGGCGGCCTCTTGATGCTGGGCGGCACGCTCGCCACGAGCGACCTGCACAACCGCACCTCGATCGTCCACCGCGGCGTCACGATGCGCACGCTGGTGATGTGCCAGGTGGTGGCGGCGCCTCCGCCGGACATCCCGGCGCTCGGGCCGATCAGCCCCTCGCTGACGCAGGCGCAGCGGCTCGCTGAGCACCGCACCAACCCGGGCTGCGCGGGCTGCCACAACAGCATCGACCCGCTGGGAACTCCGTTCGAGGGCTTCGACGCGGTCGGACGCGCGCGCACGATGGACGAGGCGGGCAACCTGGTCGACACGAAGGGCGAGCTGACCAAGAGCAAGGACACCGAGCTCAACGGCCCGGTCAACGACGCCAACGAGCTCGTCGCGAAGTTCGCGCAGAGCGACGAGGTGCGCGACTGCTTCGCGACGCACCTCTACCGCTTCAGCATGGGCCGCAAGGAAGAGGCCGCCGACGCCTGCTCGACGTACACGATGAAGAGGCGCTTCGCCGACAGCGGAGGAGACGTGAAGCAGCTGCTCCTCTCACTCACCCAGCTCGACGACTTCGATCACCGCCAGGTGCAGCCATGACCATCTCCCGACGAAACGTCTTGAAGGGCGCCGCGGGGCTCTCGCTCTTCCTGCCGACGCTCGAGTCCTTCGGCCAGTCGACGACGCCGCCGAAGCGCGTGGTGTTCGTGTTCACCGCGAACGGCGACGACATCGACCGCCGCATCGCTTCTCCCGGCGAGACGAACTGGGTGTTCGACGACATGCTGATGCCGTTCGAGCGCCACCGCCAGCACCTCCTCGTGCTGAACGGCATTCACAAGTACCACGACCGCCTGCCCTCGGGGCAGGTGAGCGACGCGCACCAGCAGGGCGGCTCGGCGCTGGCGCCGTGGCGCAGCGGCACCGGCAGCTTCCCCATCGGCGGCACCTGCGACGCGAACGGGCAGAACTGCGACTACATCGGCTGGGTGCAGGGCCCCTCGATCGACAAGGCGATCGGCGACCGCCTGCTGATGGACAACCCGACCCTGCCGCACCGGCACCTCAACTTCCGCGTCGGCGACAGCGGCAACAACATCTGGAACGTGCACAGCCACGCGGGCCCGGTCGGGACGCAGACGCCGATCAACCCCGAGACGAACCCGTTCACCGCGTACACGCGCATCTTCATGGGCATCGACGTCGCGGGGCAGCAGAACCTCGCGCGGCGCATCGCGATGAAGCGCTCGGCGCTCGACCTGGTGAACGGCGAGCTCAACTCGCTCAAGGGCAAGGTGTCTTCCGCCGACCGCGTTCGCCTCGAGCAGCACAGCGAGTCGCTGCGCGACATCGAGCGGCAGCTCGCCGCCACCGGGAACCTGCGCCCCGCCTGCGGGCCGCTGTCGTTGGGCACGACGATGACGAACGCGCAGGCGCAGAACCCGGCGAACTACTCGCAGGTCGGCCAGCTGTTCTTCAAGATCATCGCGATGTCGTTCGCGCGCGATCTCGTCCGCACCGTGAACTTCAGCTGGAGCGGCAACACCTCCGACCGCGTGTACAACGACATCGGAGTGACCGAAGGCCACCACACGCTGTCGCACCTGACCGACGGCACGTCGTTCACGAAGATCCGCACCGTGAAGCGGCACCTGTTCGACCTGAGCACCAAGCTCCACGACGAGCTGATGATGCTCCCCGAGAGCGGGAAGTCGGTGTTCGACAACACGCTCGTCGTTCACTGGAGCGAGCTCTCCCAGGGCGACACCCACCAGAAGGACAACGATCTCGTCGTCCTCGCCACCGGCCAGAGCGGAGTCTTCCGCACCGGCCGCTACCTCGCCTTCAGCGGCTCGCAGCGGCGCGGCTTCTCGAACCTGCTCATCTCGTGCTGGCACTTCATGGGCTACAGCGACGTGATGACGTGGGGCGACCCGCTGCTGATGCCCAACGGCACTGGACCGTTGCCGGGGCTCGTGTAGAAGCGCCGCCTTCATGGCGGGCTTTGCGCGTACCGTGCTGGAGATCGAGGCGAAGGCGATCGCCTCGCTCTACCCGCGCGTCGGCAAGTCCATCGACGCCGCGCTGAAGCTGTTGCGCGCGTGCCGCGGCCGCGTCGTCACCACCGCCATCGGCAAGCCCGGCTTCATCGCGCAGAAGCTCTCCGCCACGCTCGCGTCCACCGGCAGTCCGTCGCTCTACCTGCACCCGGCCGAGGCCGCACACGGAGACCTCGGCCGCGTCGCGAAGGGTGACGTCGTCATCGCGCTCTCCAACAGCGGCGCGTCGCGCGAGCTGCTGGTGCTGTTGCCGGCGTTCGAGCAGCTCAAGGTGCCCGTCATCGCGATCACCGGTGACAGCGGCTCGCCGCTCGCCCGCGGCGCTCGCGTCGTCATCGACATCGGCCCCATCGACGAGGCGTGCCCGATCGGCCTCGTGCCGACCGCGTCCACCGCCGCGATGCACGCGATCTGCGATGCGCTCGCGATGACGCTCGCGCACGGGCGCGACTTCTCCGCCGACGAGTACGCGCGCCTGCACCCGGGAGGGAAGCTCGGCCGCCACGCGCTGCGCGTGCACGAGGTGATGCGCACCGGCAAGGCGCTGCCGCTCGTCCGCGAGGGAGACCAGCTCTCGCACGTGGTCGTGGTGATGACGAACACGGTCGGGCGCCCGGGAGCCGCGCTCGTCGTCGATCGTCGCGGAGGCCTCGCGGGGATCTTCACCGACGGCGACCTGCGCCGCCTCGCGGAGCGGAAGCGGCTCGACTTCTCGGTGAAGGTCTCCGAGGTGATGGGCCGCCGGCCGCGCTGCGTCGGGCCGAACGAGCTTGCGCTGGCAGCGGCGCAGCTGATGCGCGAGGTGCAGGTCGATCAGCTGCCGGTCGTCGACGCGGCCGGCAAAGTCGTCGGGCTCGTCGACGTGCAGGATTTGCTCGCCGCGCGGGTGGCGTGACGCCGGAGTTTTGGGTTACGTCTTCCACATGGCGAACCTCCTCGAGCAGCTGAAGCAGATGACGGTCGTGGTGGCGGACACCGGTGACTTCGAGTCGATGAAGCGGTTCAAGCCGCGCGACTCGACGACGAACCCGTCGCTGATCGCCGCGGCCGTGGCGCTGCCTCAGTACGAGGCCGTCGTGAAGCGCGGCCTCGAGTGGGCGCGCGCGGGCGGCGGCTCGACCGCCGACAAGGCGAAGCGCGCTGTGGACCGACTCGCCGTCGAGTTCGGCATCGAGATCCTCAAGATCGTCCCCGGGCGCGTCTCGACCGAGGTCGACGCGCGGCTGTCGTACGACACGCAGGCGAGCATCGCGAAGGCCCACGAGCTCATCGGCATGTACGAGAAGGCCGGCATCTCGAAGGACCGCGTGCTCATCAAGCTCGCCTCCACGTGGGAGGGCATCAAGGCCGCCGAGCAGCTGGAGAAGGAAGGCATTCACTGCAACCTCACGCTGCTGTTCGGCTTCCACCAGGCCGTCGCCTGCGCCGAGGCGAAGGTGACGCTGATCTCCCCGTTCGTCGGGCGGATCCTCGATTGGTACCTGAAGAGCACGGGCAAGGCGTCGTTCCCGCCGCCGGAGGATCCGGGCGTGCTCTCGGTGACGAAGATCTACAACTACTACAAGAAGCACGGGTACCAGACCGAGGTCATGGGCGCGTCGTTCCGGAACTCCGGTGAGATCGTCGAGCTCGCGGGGTGCGATCTGCTGACCATCGCGCCCAAGCTGCTCGGCGAGCTGGAGTCGACCGAAGGCACGCTGGTGCGGAAGCTGGATCCGGCGAAGGCGCCTGCGCTCGGCGGCGAGAAGATTCACGTCGACAAGGCCACGTTCGACCGCATGCACGCGGAGGACAAGATGGCCTCCGACAAGCTGAAGGAAGGCATCGACGGGTTCGCGAAGGCGATTACCGACCTGGAGAAGCAGCTCGAAGCTCGCCTCGGGTGAAGCCGGGGGCCGTGGACGTCGACGTGAACGTGAACGATTCGACGGGCCCGGGGTCGTTCAGGGGAACGTTCACAGGGACGTGAGCGGGAACGCCTACGCTCACCGATCCTGTCCGTCGTGCTTCTGCCGGTAGATGTCCCGGCTCAGGCGGTTCTCTTTTCGCTGCAGCTTCGCCCGCTCGTGCGGCGTCAGCCCCGGGCCATCTGCACGGTCGCGTGCGATCTGCGCTTCCAGGCTGTTCTGACGTGCGTTCAGCCGCGCGCTCTCGCGGCCCGTCAGCTCGCCGTTGTTCACTCCGTGGTTGATGCGCGCCTGCTGGCGGTCCGCGCGCCGGTCGACTTCGGCCGCGAAGCTCGGGAGCGAGAAGACGACCGCGAAGCTGGCAACGAGCAGTTTGACGTTCATGCCCTCTCCAACCCGCCTCCCTGGATCCGGTTGCGGGGATTGAGGTACGCGCAGGTGTGATGCGCCCGGTCCTCCTGACGCTGTGCCTGCTTGGCTGCGGTTCCGTCGTTCCCTCCGTCGAGGACGCCGGCTCCGGCGGCGGCGCCGCGAACGGCGGCGGCACCTCCAGCACCGGTGGCGGCACCTCCAGCACCGGTGGCGGCACCTCCGGCACCGGCGGCGGCGTCTCCGGCACCGGTGGCGGCGTTTCCGGCACCGGCGGCGGCACCTCCGGCTCCGGCGGCGGCACCTCCGGCTCCGGCGGCGGCACCTCCGGCTCCGGGGGCGGAGTCTCCGGCACCGGCGGCGGAGTCTCCGGCACTGGCGGCGGCTCCGCCGTCTTTCCTCCCCCCACTCCCGAGGGCTGCGTTCAGGACGTCACCGCCGGCATGCGCGACTACACGTGCGACGGCCTTCGCTACCGCGCGACCATTCCCGCCGCCTGTCTCACCGCAGCCTGCGGCCTCATCCTCGACGTCCACGGCCTCACCATGTCCGCCGAGATGCAGGAGGCGAACACGAAGCTCGCCGCTCGCGCTCCCGCGAAGGGCTTCATCGTCGTGCAGCCGAGCGCCAACCCGGCGCCGCCCTCGGCCTCGTGGAATCCGGCCACCGACGACGACAAGGTCTTCGCCACCGCGCAGCTCTTCGCGCGCGTCTTCCACACCGATCCGAAGCGGCTGCACTTCACCGGCTTCAGCCAGGGCGGAATGATGACGTGGCGGATGCTGTGCAAGCACGCCGACGCCTGGGCATCAGTCGCTCCCGCGGCGGGCGGCGCCTGCTACTTCGACGCCACGAGCGGCCGCCCGTCTCGCGAGGTGCCGACGCTGTTCCTCTTCGGCACGAGCGACGCGCTGGTCAGCTACTCGGGCGTCGCGGTCCCCCAGCGCAACGCCGTCGTCAGCGGCTGGGCCATGAGCGGGCCCGTGACCATCGCCGCCGACGCCGGGTACACCCGCGTCCGCTACACCAGCGATGCCGGCACTCCGTTCGAGATGCTCACGCACCAATACTCCGGCGCCATCGTCCTCGGCGGGCACTGCTACCCGGGCAGCACGGATCCCGGCACCGCGACCGGTCAGCTCTTCACGTTCAAGTGCAACGGGATGAACGGCTTCGACTGGGGCAACGAGGTCCTCGACTGGTTCGATCGTCACCGCAAGCCGTAGCGCTCACAGCGAGGCGAGCAGCGACGCCAGCGCCTGCGCGCGAGGGATGAGCGTGTTCACTTCGATGTGCTCGTCCTTCGTGTGAAAGCCCTTCCCGCGCGGCCCGAGCGCGTCGATCGACGCGATGCCCATCGCCGACGTCGTGCACGCGTCCGACCCGCCGCCCACGCGCGGAGACTCTCCCGCCGCCAGCCCGAACTTCACCGCGTGCTGCGCGTACGCCTCGAACAGCTTCAGGTTCGCGTCGGTGCGCTCCATCGGCAGGCGGTTCGCGCCGCCGACGCAGGTGAGCGACGTGCCCGGCACCGAGGCGCCCGCCTCCGCCGCCGCGTCGAACAGCGCCTTCACCAACCACTCGGCATCGGCGCGCGTGACGAACCGCAGGTCGAGCTCCGCCGTCGCGTGGTCGGGGACCGTGTTCTTCCCCTGGCCGCCGGTGATCTTCCCGACGTTCACGGTGACCCCGCGCTTGTAGTCGGTGAAGCCCTGCGCCTTGTCGATGAAGCGCGCCAGCGCCCAGACGGCGTTCGCTCCGTCCTGGTGGTTGTTGCCGGCGTGCGCGGCCTTGCCCTTCGCGGTCACGTCGAGGTTCCCGGTGCCTTTGCGCGACGTGACGATCGCGTCGTTCGCCCGGCCCGACTCGAACACCAGCGCGGCCTGCGCGCCGGCGAGCTCGGTGCGGATGATGGGCGCGCCCTCGAAGCTCCCCACCTCTTCGTCGGACACGATGATGACCTTCACCGGCGGCAGCTTCGACAGCCCCCCGGTCTGCGCGAGGGCCTTGAGCGCCCACGCGACGACGACCAGGCCGCCCTTCATGTCGAGCACGCCGGGGCCGCGACGCAGGTCTCCGTCGACGCGGTAACCCTCGAAGGCGCCCGGCGGGAACACGGTGTCGAGGTGCCCGATGAGCCCGACCGGCTTCGCGTCGGCGCGGCCCACGCTCGAGAACACGAGGTGGTTCGCGTACTGCGTGCTCGGCACGACCTTCGCCGAGAGGCCCTCGATGGCGAACACCTCGCGCAGCATGTCGCCGACGCGGTTGCCGCCCTCCTTGTTGTCCGTGAACGAGTTCACGTTCACCAGCGCGGAGAGCGCACCCTCCATCTCGGACAGCCGACCTTCGAGCCACTTCGCGGCATCAGTCATTGCGCGCGGGGTCGTACCACGAAGCCGACGGCTTGACTTTTAGAACGACCGTTCGTATTTTTCCGGCCGGGATGACGAAAGGCCAGGAGACGCGGGATCGCATCATCGACCGGGCCTACCTGCTCGCCGGGCGCCTCGGCGTCGAGGGTCTTACCATCGGGTCACTCGCGGACGAGCTGAAACTCTCGAAGAGCGGCCTGTTCGCCCACTTCGGCTCGAAGGAAGACCTGCAGCTCGCCGTGCTGCAGGAGGGCGAGCGCCGGTTCCAGGAGCTCGTCATCAAGCCGGCGCTCAAGGCGCCGCGCGGGCTGCCGCGCTTCAAGAAGCTCTTCGAGCTCTGGCTCGACTGGGGCACGAACCCGGCGAACCCCGGCGGCTGCGTCTTCATCGCTGCGTCGGCCGAGCTCGACGACCGCGAGGGCCGCGTCCGCGACTATCTCGTCGCCACGCAGAAGAGCCTCATCGCGTTCATGGCGCAGGCGGCCCGCCTGTGCATCGAGCAGGGCCACTTCAAGTCCGAGGTCGACTGCGAGCAGCTCGCGCACGAGGCGTACGGCATCGTGCTCTCGTACAACCACTTCAAGCGGCTCTTGCGCGATCCCAACGCCGAGAAGCACGCGAAGCAGGCCTTCGAGCGGCTCATCCGCTCGGTTCAACGCTGAACAACCCAAGGAGAAGAGCCATGTCCGAAGCGCCCGTCGCCGTCCCGAAAAATAGCACGACCGTTCGTTTCTCGATTGGAACCCTGGCCGAGTGGCTGGCGCCGAAGGCGGTGCTCGACCGCGCGTTCCAGGCGTGGTGCACGCCGCCGCGCCCGCGCCGGCCGCGTCCTCCCAAGGATGGCCGCCCGTTCGAGCTCGAGTCGCCGGTCGGCACGATGAAGGCCTGGGAGTGGGGCATGCGCGACGACGCCGACCTCGTGCTGCTCGTGCACGGCTGGGGCAGCAGCGCCGTCTCGATGGAGAAGCTCGCGCGCCCGCTCGCCGAGGCCGGCCGCCAGGTGATCGCCGTCGATCTGCCTGCGCACGGGCTCTCCGAGGGAGAGACCACGAACGTCGTCGAGATGACGCGCGCCGTGGAGGCGGCGCTCTGGCGGTTCCGGCCGACCGCCGTCATCGCCCATTCGCTCGGCGCCACCGCGACCGCGCTCGCGCTGCAGCTCGGCCCGAAGCTCGCGCGCGCCGTGCTGCTCGCCCCGGGCGAGGACATGACGTACTTCGCGCACGCGTTCACGGCGCGAGCGGGGCTCTCGCAGGGCATCGCGGTCGGGCTCCTGTCGCGCATCGAGCAGCGCGTCGGCATCGCTCCGGATGCGCTGAGCTTGAGGCACCACGCTCCGCCGGTGGGCACCGAGGTGCTCGTGGTTCACGACCCCGCGGACCCGGAGGTCCCGTGGTCGCACGCGCAGCGCCTGGCCTCCAACTGGGGTGAGCGGATGAAGCTGGTCGCCGCACCGGGCGCCGGGCATCACGGCATGCCGCGCGTGCAGAGCATCGTGTCCGCCGCGGTCGACTTCGCGTTGGATGGCACGACGCGCGGAGCGCCGATTCTCGCCCTGACGGCGTGACCGCCGTTCGCGCTGAGAGGGTCGACCAGAATGCCGCGCCTGGTCGAAGTCGAAGCGGGCCCATGGACGGCGTCGAGCGCGCTTCGACTGCGGCCCGCTTCGCGCGCCTCCGCTCAGCGTTATCGAGAGGACGCACTCGCCACGTGCAGTCGCCGCGGTAGCCTCGCCGGGCCGAGGGGCCTTGGGGGGTTCATGACCCCCCAAGGCTCTCGCCGGCCGCTGGCAAGTGCACGCTCAGGCCACAGTCGCGGCCTGCACCGGCGGCCGTGCCGTCTCCGCGGCCCGCGTCACTTCGATGCGGACGCCGGAGAAGCCCGCGTTCCCCGACAGCGCGTCGAGCATGGCTCCGTCGGTGATGTCGTTGATGCTCGCGCCGGCGTGCGCGCGCGCGACGCTGAGCTGAATGCCGTCGCGGTGGTGTCCCCAGCCGTGCGGCAGCGACGCGACGCCGCGCATCAGGTCGGACGTCAGCTGGAGCTCGACCTCGATCGCTCCGACCGCTGAGCTCACCTTCACCCGCTGACCGTCCGTCAGGCCCCGCGCCCGCGCGTCCTCCGGGTTCATGAGCAGCGTGCACCGCCGCTCGCCCTTCACGAGCCGCTCGCTGTTGTGCATCCACGAGTTGTTGGTGCGCAGGTCGCGGCGGCCGATGAGCACGAGCTCGCCCTCGGCGCGCGCGTCGAGCGTCGCCTCGAGTCGCTTCACGTCATCCACCAGCGCGGCCGGAGCCGCGTCGATGCGCTTCTTCGGCAGCCGCGCGGGGAACAGCGGCTCGAGCGGCCCCAGGTCGAGCCCGTGCGGAGCGGCCTCGAGCTTCTTCACCGACAGCTTCCGCGGCCCGGTGCGCAGCAGAAAATCCAGCACGCGCCGCGGCCCGAGCGCGCCCATCGCGGCGCCTTCTGCCTTGAAGCGCAGGCTCCGGCCGAGCTCGGGGTCTCCGACGAGGCGGGTGAGCGTGGAGAGGATCTCCCAGTCGTGCCGCTGCTCCTTCGAGCGCTCGACGAGCGGCGGCGAGTAGCGGGCGACGTTGCGCACCGCCAGGAGGTACAGCGCGACGTCGTAGTGGTCGCGCTCGAGCGCGAAGGTGGGCGGCAGGATCACGCTCGCGTGGCGCGTCGTCTCGTTCAGGTAGAAGTCGATGGCCACCATGAAGTCGAGCTTCGGCAGCGCGCGATCGAGCGCCGCCCCGTTCGGAGACGACAGCACGGGGTTGCCCGCCAGCGTGACGAGCGCCTTCACCTGGCCGTCGCCGGGCGTGGAGATCTCCTCGGCGAGCGCGGCGACCGGCAGCTCGCCGCCGAACTCGGGCAAGCCGCGCACGCGGCTCTTCCACTTGCCGAAGTGCCCCTTCCCGATGACCGCGGGGTTCGAGACGAGATCGACGGCGGGCAGCGTGAACATCGCTCCACCTTCGGCATCGAGCCGGCCCATGACGAGGTTCACGCAGTTGATGAGCCACGCGCAGAGCGAGCCGAACGCCTGCGTCGAGACGCCCATGCGCCCATAGGCGACGGGGGCCTTCGCCGCCGCGAAGTCGCGCGCGATGCCGCGCAGCGTGTCCGCGGACAGCCCGGTCGCGTCCGCCACGCGCTCGGGCGGAAAGCGCTCGGCGAGCGACCGCAGCACCTCGAGGCCGTCGGTGAACGCCTCGACGCGACCGGGCCGGGTGAGCTTCTCGGCGAACAGCACGTTCAAGATCGCCAGCAGCGCGAGCGCGTCGCTGCCGGGGCGAATGAAGTGATGCGCGCTGGCGAGCTTCGCGGTCTCGGTGAGGCGGGGATCGACGACGACCACCCGGCCCCGCTCGCGCAGCTCCTTGAGGCGGCGCGGCATGCCGGGCGCGGTCATCAGGCTGCCGTTCGAGACCGCGGGGTTGGCTCCGAAGACGAGGAAGTGGTCGCAGCGATCGAGATCGGGCACCGGGAAGAGCAGCTGGTGGCCGAACATCAGGTACGCGACGAGCATGTGCGGCAGCTGGTCGACGCTGGTCGCGGAGTAGCGGTTCTTCGTGCGCAGCGCGCGCAGCAGCATCGGCGCGTAGAGCAGCGTGCCGAGGTTGTGCACCGAGGGGTTGCCCAGGTACATCGCGACGGCGTCTCGGCCGTAGGTGCGCTGCACGCCCTTCAGCTTCCGCGCGACGAGCTCGAACGCCTCGTCCCACGAGACCTCGCGCCACGACGCGCCCTCGCGCACGCGGGGCGTCTTCAGCCGGTCGGGGTCCTCGTGCACGTCTTTGAGGCCCACGGCCTTCGGGCAGATGTAGCCCCTGCTGAACGGGTCATCAGGGTCGCCGCGGATGTCGGTGATGCGGCCGCCCTCGGTCGTCACCACGACGCCACATACGGCCTCGCACAGCGTGCACGTCCTGAGGTGGGTCATGTTGGCCGCAAAGTGTAGCCCTTGTGGTAAGGCCCGCGCCGCCCATGCTGCTCCTTCGAGACGTGCAGAAGAGCGATCTCAACGGCCTCAAGCGGCTGGCGGCGGTGCTCAACAGCGTCAACCTGCCGAACAACGAGGCGGTGCTGACGTCGCTCATCGAGAAGTCGACGAAGAGCTTCTCGGAGGCCATCAAGAACCCGTTCGAGCGCGAGTACCTGTTCGTGCTCGAGGACCGGCGGAACAAGCAGCTCATCGGCACCTCGATGATCATCGCGCAGCACGGCACGCGCGAGGCGCCGCACATCGCGTTCCAGGTCACCGAGGCCGAGCACTACAGCGCGTCGATCGACAAGCACATCCGCCACCAGGTGCTGTCCATCGGGTACAACTACGAGGGCCCCACCGAGATCGGCGGCCTCGTCGTCGACCCGCCGCACCGCTCGACGCCCGAGAAGCCGGGCAAGCAGCTCTCGTACGTCCGCTTCCTCTACATGGCGATGCACCGGAAGCTCTTCCGGCCGCGCGTGCTCGCCGAGCTGTTGCCTCCGCTGATGAAAGACGGTCGCAGCCTGCTCTGGGAGGCGTGCGGCAAGAAGTTCACCGGGCTCGAGTACCCCGAGGCCGACAAGCTCTCGCGCCGCAACAAGGAGTTCATCAAGGAGCTGTTCCCCGCCTCCGACATCTACGCGACGCTCTTCCCCGAGCGCGCGCAGAAGATCATCGGCGTCGTCGGCGAGGAGACGCGCGGCGTGCAGCGCATGCTCGAGCGCATCGGCTTCAAGTACGTCAGCCGCATCGACCCGTTCGACGGCGGCCCGCACTACGAGGCCGACCTCGACGACGTCACGCTCATCCGCCGCTTCCGCACCGCGAAGGTGGCCAAAGAGAACCTCGAGCTCGACGCCGAGCTGCACCTCGTCGGCGCGGAGAAGTCGAACGGCAAGGCCCGCTTCCGATCCGTGTGCTGCCCGGTTCGCTTCGCCGACCAGATCGCCTACCTTCCCGAAGCAGCCAAGGAGGTCTTGGGCCTGAAGACGGGCGAGAAGATCTCGCTCGTGCCCTTCGAGTGAATGTGGGCGGCAGTGTTGATGAGCGTCGTCTTGGCGGATGCCGAGTACGACGGCCGGCTCGAGACCGGCCGCCGCCTCACGCAGACGCTGCTCGACTCACGCCTCGATGACCTGTGGGGGCAAGCGGCCCCGTCGTTCAAGCGCGCGTTCGGCGGCAACCCGGTCGGGCTGAAGAACTTCCGCGCGAAGCTCGCGAACGACTTCGGTGACGAGCTGCGCGTCACGTTCGAGCAGATCGCCGAGCGCGAGCAGCTGGTCGTCTATACGCGGCAGTCGACGTTCAGCCGCTGGGCGCGCGGCGTCGAGCTCGAGTGGGTGTGGGATCCGACCAAGGGGCTGCTCATGTCGGTCAGCGCGCGGCCCGCGTTTCGCGAGGCGCCGTCTCCCCACGAGGACTACGTGCCGAAGGTGGAGCTCAAGCTGCCGTTCCGCGGCACCTGGACGGTGCTGTGGGGCGGGCGCACGTGGGACCTCAACCGCCACGCCTCGGTCGCGGACATGCGCTTCGCCACCGACCTGTGGATGCTGGTGAAGGGCAGCTCGTGCCAGGGCGACTGCACGAAGAACGAGCAGTACCACTGCTGGGGAAAGCCGATCGTCGCGCCCGCCGACGGCACCGTGGTGTTCGTCGAGAACGGGCGGCCCGACAACCGGCCGAACGCGCCGGACCCGAAGAACCTCTACGGGAACCACGTCGTCATCGACCACGGCAACAGCGAGTACTCGCTGCTCGCGCACCTGAAGAAAGGCAGCGTCGTGGTGAAGAAGGGCGAGATGGTGACGGTCGGAGAGATCATCGGCGTCACCGGAAACAGCGGCATGTCGACCGAGCCCCACCTGCACTACCAGCTGATGGACGGGCCCGACTGGGCGACCGCGCAGGGGCTGCCCGCGCGCTTCTACCGGTACAACGTGAACGGAAAGCCGGTCGAGGTCGGCGAGCTCAAGCGCAGCCAGTACCTGTCACCGTGAGTCGTTGCTCTTGGTCTTGATCTGGAGGCCGGGCAGCAGCACCGGGATGCAGCGGTCGTTCTCGCAGACCTCGTCGGCCTTGCAGAGATCGCGGCAGGGACGCTGATCGCACAGACCCGTCTCTTCGTTGCAGGCAGTGCCCGGCGGGCACGCGGCGACGCAGCCACCGGCGGCGCGCGAGACGGCCGCGGCTCCGATGGCGCTGCCGACGGCGCCGGCGATGTCGGTGGCGCCCGCCGCGCGGACGTTCGGCTGGCCGGGTTGCTGGCTGGCTCCGCTGCCACCGATGCCGTAGCGCAGCTGCTTCTTCGCCTCGGCGCAGCCGAGGAGAACGAGGCAGAGCATGGCAAGTCGCTTCGTCACGGCGAGCATCATACGTGGCCAACGCGGAGCCAATTGCTTAGACAGCCCCACCATGCGCTCGATTCCGCTCATCGCGCTCATCGCGCTCGTCGCGTGCGCGAACCATCCGTTGCAGACGCGTCCCGAGACGCCGAAGACGGGCGCGAAGCTGAAGACGGTCGCGGAGCTCGGCACGTTCTCCGACGCCTCCGCGAAGTCGAAGGCCGCGTTCGCCGAGGCGAGCAAGGTGCTGCTGCACCCGCGCTGCGTGAACTGCCACCCGCCCGACGATCGCCCGCGGCAGCGCGAGACGAACGAGGCGCACGATCCTCCCGTCGACCGCGGCTTCGGCGGCTTCGGCCCGTTCGGCATGGCGTGCCCCACCTGTCACCAGCTGCAGAACGTCGAGCTGACGCGCGTGCCGGGCGCGCCGAACTGGCACCTCGCCCCGCTCGAGATGGCGTGGCTCGGCCGGACGCCGGCGCAGATCTGCGCGCAGCTCAAAGACCCGAACCGCAATGGGCACCGCACGCTCGAGCAGCTCGTCGAGCACTCGGCGAAGGACGAGCTCGTCGGCTGGGGCTGGAAGCCCGGCGCCGATCGCGAGCCTGCACCCGGCACGCAGAAGATCTTCGGAGAGCTCATGGCCGCGTGGGCCGAGAACGGCGCAGTCTGCGAGGAGGAACGCTGATGCCCACCACCCTGAACGTCAACGGCATGGACGTGCACGTCGACGCCGACCCCGACATGCCGCTGCTCTGGGTGCTGCGCGACAAGCTCGGCCTCACCGGCACGAAGTACGGCTGCGGCGAGGCGCTGTGCGGCTCGTGCACCATTCACATCGACGGAGAGCCGCGGCGCGCGTGCGTCACTCCGCTGTCGCGGGCGGTGAACGCGCAGATCACCACCATCGAGGGCCTCTCGCCCGACGGCAGCCACCCGCTGCAGAAGGCGTGGGTCGAGCAGTGTGTGCCGCAGTGCGGCTTCTGCCAGGCGGGGCAGATCATGTCCGCCGCGGCGCTGCTGAAGCGGAACCCCCAGCCGTCGGACGCAGACATCGACCGCGCGCTCGCCGGCAACCTGTGCCGCTGCGGCACGTACCTGCGCATCCGCGCGGCGGTGAAGAAGGCGGCCGGCACGTGAACGCGCTCTCCCGCCGGACCGTGCTGCAGGGCTTCGGCTTGTCGATCGCCGGGCTCGTCGTGCCGCTGCGCTCGGCGCGAGCGGCGGACGTGGCCCGGCCGTTCGCTCCGAACCCGTTCATCCACATCGCGCCCGACGGCGCGGTGAGCCTCGTCTGCGCGCGCTCGGAGATGGGCCAGGGCGTTCGCAGCAGCATCCCCGTGCTGCTCGCCGACGAGCTGGGCGCGGACGTGAGCGCCGTGAAGCTCGTGCAGGGCGACGGCGACGAGAAGTACGGAGATCAGAACACCGACGGCTCCACCAGCATCCGCAGCCACTGGACGATGCTGCGCGAGGCGGCGGCGTCGGCGCGCATGATGCTGACCGCGGCGGCGGCGAAGCAGCTCAAGGTGCCGGCGAGCGAGCTCGTCGCGAAGGACAGCACCGTCGTGCACGAGAAGAGCGGCCGGTCGCTGCCGTTCTCCGCGCTCGTCGCGGACGCGGTGAAGGAGCCGGTGCCCGAGAAGCCGGTGCTGCGCCCGCTGAAGGAGCTCACCCACGTCGGCACCGAGCTGCCCCTGCTCGACGGCCCCGACCTCGTCACCGGCAACGCCGTCTTCGGCGCCGACGTGAAGGTGCCGGGCATGCTCACCGCCGTGGTGCTGCACCCGCCGGTCGTGGGCGCGAAGCTGTCTCGCCTCGACTCGACGAAGGCCCTGAAGGTGCCGGGCGTGAAGCACGTCGTCGAGCTGCCGCACCCGGGCATCCTGCCGATCGGCTTCCGCCCCCTCGGCGGCGTCGCCGTCGTCGCCGAGGACACCTGGTCTGCGATGCGCGGCCGCGCGCTGCTCGAGGTCGACTGGGCTGCCGGCGAAAAGGTCGAGTGGGAGACCGACGCGTACAAGCAGACGATGCTCGAGACCGCGCGCGAGAAGCACGGCTCCGTGCGCTCGAACGGAGATGCGTACGCGGCGCTCGAGGGCGCGGCGAAGCGGATCTCCGCCGAGTACCACGTGCCGCACCTCGCGCACGCCACGATGGAGCCGCCGGCCGCGACCGCCCGCTGGGACAACGGCCGGTGCGAGATCTGGGCGAGCACGCAGAACCCGCAAGCCGCGCGCAAGGAGGTCGCGTCGATTCTCGGCATCTCCGAGAAGAACGTCACCGTGCACGTCACGCTGCTCGGCGGCGGCTTCGGGCGCAAGAGCAAGCCCGACTACGTCGCCGAGGCCGCGTACATCTCGAAGGAGATCGGCGCCCCCGTCCGCCTGCAGTGGACGCGCGAGGACGACCTGCGCCACGACTACTACCACTCGACCGCGACGCAGCGGCTCGAGGCGGGGCTCGACGCCAGCGGCAAGCCGGTCGCCTGGCTGCACCGCACGGTGTTCCCGACGATCGCCACGCTGTTCGTGCCGCTCATCAAGTCGGGCGTCGCGATGGAGCTGCAGCAGGGCGTGCTCGACTGGCCGCTCGCGATTGAGAACGTGCGCGCCGAGGTCGGGCCCGCGAAGGAGTACGTGCGCATCGGCTGGCTGCGCTCGGTGCACAACATTCACCACGCGTTCGCGATCAACAGCTTCATCGACGAGATCGCGCACGCGCGCGGCGTGGACCCGAAGGCGAACCTGCTGGAGATCATCGGGCCGCCGCGCGTCGTCACGCTCGACGAGCTCGGCATCGGGTCGCTGCCCAACTACGGCGGGTCGATCGACGAGCACCCGATCGACACCGCGCGGCTGCGCGACGTCGTCGAGCGGGTCACGAAGGCCGCGGGTTGGGATGAGCGGAAGAACGACTCGAAGCGCGGGTACGGGCTCGCGGTGCACCGGTCGTTCCTCACGTACGTGGCCGTCGTGGTGGCGGTGGTGAAGGACGAGGCCACCGGGAAGATTCGGCTCGACGAGGCGTGGACGTGCGCCGACGCCGGCACCATCGTGAACCTCGAGCGCGTGCGCGCGCAGCTCGAGGGCGCCGTCATCTTCGGCCAGAGCATCGCGTTCTACAGCGAGATCACCGGGTCCAAGGGCAGCGTGGTGCAGAGCAACTTCCGCGACTATCGAATCGCGCGCATCGGAGAGGCTCCGCGCGCGGTGCACGTCGAGGTGGTGCGCAGCGAGCGACCGCCCGGTGGAGTCGGTGAGCCCGGGCTGCCGCCGGTCGCGCCCGCGATCGCGAATGCGGTGTTTGCGCTGACCGGGACGCGGGTCAGAGAGCTGCCGTTGGTGAAGAGCGGGTTGGTCTAGAAGAGCAGCCACGGTCGCCGCAGCAGAACGAGCGCTTCCCGCGCCGTGGCGACCAGCCGTTGCCTCCGGTCCAGGAGCCGCCCGGACGATACCGGAAGCGCCTTGATCCCGAGCCGCGCGAAGTGCGCCGCGCCACGCAGCAGGTGAAAGTCGTCGGTCACGAGCAGGATCTCGTCGATGCCGCGCTCCTTCAACATCGGCGCAGTGAAGATCGCGTTCTCGTATGTCGAGCGGCTCTGCTCTTCGACGAGGCACACCTCCGGCGGCACACCTGCTGTTACGGCGAGCTCGCGCGCGATGCTCGCTTCGCTGGGGGCACCTCCTCCGCTGAAGATGATGAGCGGCGCGCGCCCCGCGAGAAACAGCGCCGCGCCCGTCTCTGCGCGGTACTGCAGCGCAGGTGTCGCGCGGCCCGAAGGCAGGACGCGTGCGCCCAGAACGACGATCGCCTTGGCGTTCGCCGCTGCGGGCGGTCGATTCGCAGCACGGTGAACGCGCCAGGCAGCGGTTCCGATGCCGACCGCGGCCAGCATGACGAGAAACGCTCCTACTTCCACACCACCTTCCGCTTTCCCTCGAGCAGCTCGAGGTACACGCGCCCCACCTCCGCGCGCGGCAGCTCGAGGTAGGCCTTGTTCGCCGACGGCTTTCCCTTCGCGAGCTTCGCCGACGGATCCACATCGCCGGCGACGTCGGACACCGCCCACGCATGCGGGTAAGCGCGGCCCTTCTCCACCACGAGCCCCAAGGCGAGGTGAAAGTCCGGATGCGCGGCCACGTACTCGCGCGCCACGTCGAGGCACGAGTCCGCCTCCGGCAGCGGCTGCTTCCGCGTCCCCTTCGGCGTGTGGAACGGCCACCGCGTGCCCTCGAGCGCCGGCTCCAGCTCGAGCTTCTTCCCCTTCCCTTCCACCTCGAAGCCCTTCGCGTACGGCTGGCCCGGCTGCAGCGGCGCGTCGGTGCGGACGAAGCGGCTCTTCCCGATCGTCAGCTCCTCGAGCTCGCCGCTGGTGTCGTAGCGCGCCACGAACGCCTTTTTGATCGCCGTGCCCTTCACCTCGCGCATGCCCACGTCTTCAGCGCACAGCTGGCCCTTCTCGTCCGAGACCTCGGCGATGCCGTCGACGCACCCGGCCGCCGGCTTGCGCCACAGCCAGTACCCCTCGGGCACCGGCTTCTCGGGCGCGAGGTTGAACTCGTCGACGTGCTCCGACAGCGCGCGGCGGTACGCGTGCGTCGACTTGTACGTGTAGTGCTTGCCCTCGAGCGTCAGCTCGACGCTGCCGACCGGGACTCCGTCGAGCTCGAAGAGGTACCGGGTCTGCCCCAGCAGCACCAACGTGAGCGCGAGCACCATGGCGCACCGGAGCATACGTCCAGGTGGGAAGACGTGCGCGGATCGCCGTGGCCGCGAATGGCAACATGAGGTCTTCGTCGACAAGCCGCCGGGCCGGTCCAACGCCGTCGTCGCAAAAGGGGAACAACGATGAAGCGCAGCCTCGGTCTCACCGCCGTACTCACGCTCGTGGCCTGCGGAGGCACTCCGCCGATTCAGGAGGTCGAGCAGGGCCTCGCCACCGCCACCACCATCGGGCGCAGCATCTCGCTCGCGCTCGACGGAGTCGCCGGCACCAACACCTCCTGCGTTCAGGTCGTGAAGGCGTGCTCGACCTTCCCGTGCGACGGCGAAGCCAACGTGACGCTCGGCAACGCCTGTCCGCTCGCGACGGGTGCGGCGACCGGCACGGTCAACGTCACCGGCCGCTGGAACTCGGCGACCCAAGGAGAGCTCACCGCCGTGTTCACCGACGTGAAGGTCGGCGACGAGGCGGCCAGCGCCGTGGCCAGCGTGAAGAAGGTCTCCGTCGAGCGCTCGGGCAACACCATCACGGTCGAATACTCGGGCTCTGATGCCGTCGCCGCCGCCGGCTCGAGCGTCGCCGCCGTCGGCGCGAGCAACAAGTGGACGCTGAAGATCGCGACGCAGGGCACGGCAGAGGCGGCGGACGACGTCCTCACCGTCGATGCCACGAGCGCGCTCGGCAACGCCGGCGCCGGCACCCAGGCGAAGACGGTGAAGATCAAGGGCGTCGTGTTCTCTCCGTCGTGCACGAAGAACCCGACCGCCGGCACCGCCGACATCACCGAGGTGACGAACTTCATCCCCCGCATCACCGAGATCGAGTTCGGGTCCGCGTGCGACGGCACCGCGAAGGTCAACGGCGCGTCGACCGAGATCAACTTCTTCCGGTAGCGGCGCGCGGCGCCGCGGCCTCCCTCGGACTCGTGGCGCCCTCTCGATGACGCTGACCAGAATACGCGGCCTGTCCGCAGCTCCGTTCGCCTTGAGCGGAGCAGCCCGAAGGGCTGCGGAGTCGAAGGGGGCGCGAGGGCCATTCTGGTCGACCCTCTCAGCGTGAACGAGAGGCGCAACGCCGATGGCCGTCGATCTTCGCCAGGCCTCGGGGTCGCCCGTCTGAGGCTGAACGCAGGCCGACCGATGCTCTGCGCTACTTCGCCGGGTCCGCGATCGTCTTCGGCGCGATGCCGTCGATGTCCGACTGGCTCGCGCCACCCGGCACCTGCTTGAGGAACCCGGACTGGTCGACGGACACGCGCTTCATCGTGCCGTCGTCCTGCCGCTCGTAGCGGAGGATGAAGAGCGGCGGATCCTGCGCGGTGGAGAACGGCGGCCCGCTGCTGCGGTACACCGTGTACATGTTGTGCATCACGCTCTTGTCGTCGATGTAGAGCTTCTCGCGCAGCTGGCCGCCGGGCCAATCGGACGCGCCGTCGGCCAGCGACTCGGGGCCGGTCTTCACCGTCGACTGGCCCTTCGCGTCCGGCCACGGGTTGTACTGCTTGCCGTTCACTCCGACGCGCCAGTGACCCATCGTGCCGTCGGGCGGGCCGAACTGCTGCAGCTCCATGCGGGGCACCGAGACGCCGAGCCCCGTGATGGCCGAGCGCAGCGCGATCATGTCCTTCGCGGTGACTCCGCCGGTGGGCGTGCCCATCTTCCCGCGCAGCGACTCGGCGAGGAACGTGATGTCCTTCGCGGAGAACTTCCCGTCGCGGATGTTCTTCACCGCCGCCTTCACCAGCGGGCTGTCGGCGCCGTCGAGCAGCTTGCGGCCGGCCGGCGTGATGTTGCCCTGATCGTCCATCAGCTTCTTGCCGAGCTCGACCACCGACTCGGGCCGCCCGGCGATCATCCCCATCAGCATCGCGGTCGGACCGCACGACGAGATGTCGAGGCCCGTCTTGTCGATGCCGTCGACCTGCACCACGTTCTTCAGGAACGCGTCGGGGTCCTTCTTGATGTCGTCGATCGACACCGCCTTCTCGCGCGCCTTGTTCCCGCGCACCGCGGCCTCGGCCTTCTTCGCGTCCCAGTTCGCCTTGCCCGCGGCGCTGTCGATGAGCTCGGTCACCGGCCGCGTCACCTGCCCGTCGACCGGCATGCCCGTCGCGCCCTGGAAGAGCCGAACCGCGGCCTCGGTCATGTCGGTGAACGTGCTGTGCGCGGGCAGGCCGAGCGCCCCGGGCAGCGCGTGGTTGAGCGCCGTGTGCAGCGCCGTCACCGCGGGGCTCGTCTGGCCGAGGCCGAGCGTCTCGTTGCCGCTGCGGACTCCGTCGAGCGCGGGGCTGGGCACGTACTCTCCGTGGCCTGCCGGCAGGCGCTGCTGGAAGTGAGCCGCCACCTGCTCGAGCTTCTTCGCCGTCTCGGCGCTCATCGCGCCGGTGACCGGCAGCCCGTTCTGGCTCTGGAAGACGCGCACGGCGTCTTCGGTGAGCCGGCCGAACTTCCCATCCGGCGCGAGCGCGATGCCCGGCATCGCGTGGTTGAGCAGGCCCTGCAGCGAGCGCACGGCCTCTCCGGCCGAGCCCGGCTTCAACGCGTCGAGCCCCGACGCCGTCGTCGCGCCGGCGTCGCGCAGCGCACCGACCGCCGTCTGCAGCTTCGACAGGTCGAGCAGCGTGAGCGCCGCCGGGCTCTGGCCCTTCAGCACGCCGAGCGCGTCGAGCGCTTCTTCGAGGCGCGCGCGAACCTCACCGCTGGCCGAGCCGAGCAGGTTCACGCCCTGGTCGATGAGGTCCTGCACCGCCTGGGGGAAGCCCTCTTTGCCGGTCGCGACGAGGCCGGCGACCGTCGAGGCGGCGCCGTCTCCGCCGAGGCGGTCGAAGGCCTCGAACGGGTTCTTCCAGTCGACCTTCGTCGTCGAGAGCTCGCCGACCTGCTTCGTCTGGAGAATGCGGTGCGCGGCGGTGCCCGACGGCGCCTTGCCGGGCTGCTTGTCGAACGAGACGTTCATCGTCGTCGTCGTGGGCGCGGTCGGCGCCCGTGGAGCTTCCGTGCGGGGCGGCGGTGCAGGACGGCTGACCTTCGGAGCGGGGATGTCCTTCTTCACGCGCATGGTGCGCGGACCATATCGAATCGCTGCTGCCGTCGATTGGTGGTACGCACTGCGACAGCGCGGGATGGGCAAGCTCCGGTACCTCATCGCCTTCGGAGTCGGCGGCGGCCTCGGCACCGGCCTCCTGACGGGCATCGCGTCGCTGACCCTCACCGGTCAGCCGGCGACGTGGGGCGGCTGGGCCACGCTGCTCGTCGCGTGCATGCTGGGCTTCACCGGCTTCGGGTGGCTCACGTACCACCAGTGGGCGTTGCGCAGCACCGAGCGCCGCAACCGCCTGCTCGAGAAGCTCGCCGCGGGAAATCTCACGCCGTCGCAAGAGGGCGCGCTCGACGACGAGCCCGAGCTGCAGCGGCTGTCGCTCTCGCTGCGCCGCGCGCTCGCGAACGTGCAGCGCGGCACCGAGACGCTGCACGGCACGCGCGAAGAGCTCTCCGAGCAGGCGACCGCGCTGCTCGACGCCGCGCGGCGCCAGGGCTCGGCCGTCGACCGCAGCCTCGCCGCCGTCGGATCCATGGGCCAGAGCCTCGACGGCGCCGGCAAGCGCATCGGCCAGCTCGAGGCGTTCGCGCGCGACACCACCGCCGTGCTCGCCGAGATGACCGAGCGGGTCGAGCACGTCGCGCAGGCGCTGCGCTCGCTCGTCACCACGGCCACGAAGACGTCCGAGCGCGCCGAGGCGATGGCCGGCCGCGCCCAGCAGGTGGCGAGCGCCAACGACGCCCTCGCCCGCTTCGCGCAGGACGCCGAGGAGTACGTGCAGGCCGTCGAGGGCGGCATCGACGCCGTGCGCCGCCGCGGCGACGAGACCGGCTCGCTCGCGCGCGAGGTGACCGCGACCGCCGAGAAGGGCGAGGCGCTCGTCGTCGCGTCGGTGAAGGGCATGTACCGCATCGACGAGTCGGTGCGCCGCTCGGCCGAGCTCGTCGACCGCCTCGGCGCACAGAGCCTCGAGATCGGCCGCGTCGTCGACGTCATCCAGGAGATCGCCGACCAGACCAACCTGCTCGCCCTCAACGCCGCCATCATCGCGAACCAGGCCGGAGAGAGCGGCAAGGCCTTCGGCGTCGTCGCGACCGAGGTGCGCGGACTTTCGGAGCGCACCGCGCGGTCGACGCGCGAGATCTTCCAGCTGGTGAAGAAGGTGCGCGACGGAGTGCAGCGCGCCGTCGAGCTCGTCTCCGAAGGGCGCGAGGCGGCCGCCGCCGGCGTGCAGCAGGGCGATCGCGCCGCCGCCGCGCTGAAGGAGATCCGCACCATCACGCAGCGCACGTTCGCGTCGATCGAGGCGACGGTCGCCGAGACCGCGCGCCTCGAGGCGCAGGGCACGCGCATGGTCGACTCCGCGCGCCAGGTCGCCAAGCGCCTGCAGGACGTGTCGCGGCTCACCAGCGAAGAGGTGAGCGAGGGCCGCGAGCTGGTGCGCCAGGCGCAGGACATGGCGCGCACCGCGCAGGGCGCCTCGCAGCGCGCCGAGGGCCAGGCGCAGACCGGCCGCGACTTGAGCGACTCGGTGCTCAAGCTGACCGCCGCCATCGACGAGCTGCGCGCCGCGCAGGCGGTGCTCAAGAAGGGAGACATCGCCATCGGCGAAGAGGTCGCCGAGGTGCGCGAAGACGCGCTGCGCATCATCCGCATCGCCGACGCGCTCTCGCGCACCGTCGACCAGCTCAGCCACGAGGGCGAGACGCTCGACGCCGAGGTGTTCCGCTTCCAGCTGCCGCAGCCGGTGCCCGGCGGCGCGCTGGTCGCGGCGATTCACCAGCCCGACGTCGTCACCCGCACGCACGGCCTCGACCCGCTCTTCACCATCGACCTGCAGTTCGCCGAGGTGAGCGCCGCGCTCTACGACACGCTGTTGCGCTTCGAAGACGGCATGCTGGTGCCGGGCCTCGCCGAGAAGTGGGAGGCCGACGCCACGGCGAAGCGCTACCGCTTCACGCTGAGGCGCGGGGTGCAGTTCCACGACGGCGTGCCGTTCGAGGCCACGCACGTGAAGGCGCACTTCGAGCGGCTGATGGATCCGCGCGTGGGGTCTCCGGATCAGGGCGTGCTCAAGGACATCGAGGGCGCGGTCGCGTTCATGACCGGCGAGGCGCGCGGGGTGAGCGGCATCGAGGTGCTCGACGCGCACACGCTCGACATCCGCCTCGCGGAGCCGCGCGCGTACTTCCTGCGCCTGCTCGCGCTGACGTCGACGGGCATCGCGCGGCGTACGGACGGCGGCAAGCTCTCGGGCACCGGCCCGTTCCGCCAGGCCGAGCTGCAGGACCAGCGCATCGTGCTCGAGCGGAACCCGGCGTACTTCCGCGCGGGGCTGCCGCTGCTGTCGAGCGTCGAGCTGATGCTGTGCCCCGACCGCATGGCGGCGCTGCAGAAGCTCTCGGCGAAAGAGGTGCACGTCGTCTCGTATCTGCACGGCGAGCACATCACGCAGGCGGGCGCGATGCTGGCCGACGCGCAGGTGGTGTCGGGCAACTCGCCGTCGACCTGGTTCCTCGGGTTCAACCTGAAGCACGCGCCGTTCGACGACCCGCGCGTGCGGCGCGGGCTTCGCGCGGGGCTCGACGTCCGCGGCCTGGTCGAGCAGTTTCACCGCGGCGCGCGGGTGGCGCGATCGCTGACGCCCCCGGCGCTGCTCGAGGTCGATCGGATTCACGAGCCGCGCGCCGACATCGAGCTCGCGCGCCGGCTGCTCGGCGAGGCCGGCGTCGGCCGGCTGAAGATGCAGATCTACTTTCCTCCCGATCGCGACACGCGCGCCGAGGACGCGGTGCTGTTCAAGCCGCTGCTCGACGCCGGGCTGCTCGAGCTCGAGCACGTCGGAGTGCCCGATGCCGAGAGCTACTGGCAGCGCGTGCGCGAGGGCCGCACCGGCGTCGTGCGCGGCAACTGGATCGCCGACTTCGCCGACCCGGACAACTTTCTGCACTTCCTGCTCAACTCGAAGGCGCAGACCTTCTACGCGTTCGGGTACCAGAGCGCCGAGTTCGATCGGCTCACCGACGAGGCCCGCGTCGCCATCGACCCCGGGCACCGTCAGGCGCTGTACCGCAAGGCCGAGAACCTCGTGCGCGAAGACTGCGTGGTGGTGCCGCTGTACCACGAGCGGTTCCACGCCGCCGCCGCGCCCGCGGTGCAGGGGTTGAGGTTTCATCCCACGCCGCCGCAGGTGAGGTTCGAGGCGCTGTGGTTGGCGCCGGATGCGTGAAGGCGACGACGGCCGGGTTCGGGTTCGCGTTCGGTCGGGTTCGGGGGTCGTTACCTCGCCCGTTCAACTTCTTCGTGCAGCCGCGCGCGTGACTGCATCAGGCGATCCATCGCACCTCCGTCGCCGGTCACGATCGGGATGACCATGTCCTGGTTCGCCTCGTCGAACCGGCGGGCGGCCGCGAGCTCGGCGGGCGGCACGGCCTGACCGTGATCCCGGTACCACTGCAGCCGATCCGCGAGCTGGTTGTTCAAGATCGCCATGCGATCGAACGGGTGCAGCTCCGCCGGAGGGGGTCGCACCGGCGGCGGCGTCCCGACACCGCCGGGGCCCTGTGACGGCTGCGTCGGCGTCGGAGTCGGCGTCCGCCCCGGCGCCGTACGCCGCGCGGGCTCGAACGCATCTCCGTGCAGCCCGAGCGCCGCGGCGGTCTGCGGCCCCACGATGCCGTCCTCGCGCAGGTTGTGCTCGCGCTGGAAGGCGCGCACGGCCTCGCGGGTCTGGCGGCCGAACAGGCCGTCGACGGCGACGCCGGGCTGGCCGTGCGTCTGCAGCGCCTGCTGAACGTCCCGAACTGACTGACCGCGTGCTCCGATTCGAACCGACATGTGAGGGCTCCGTGAGTAAGGTGGGCTTTGAGAAATTCTCGGCGTGCGAGAGCCCGCCGCCCTCCGTCACCCGGTCGATCCGGGCCTGTGGACCCAGAGATGACACTCCTCACCCTGTGTGTGCTGGCGGCCGTTCCCCTCGACGCAGTCTTCGAGAAGGTCGACCCGGCGGTCGTCACGGTGCACGTCGGTATCCGCCACTTCGAGGGCAGCGAGAGCGCGTTCCGCCTCGAGGTCGGCATCGGCGCCGGCGCCGGCGTCGTGCTGCACGAGAGCGGCTTCGTCGTCACCGCCGCGCACGTCGTCGACCAGGCCGAGGTCATCGAGCTCGAGTTCAAGGACGGCAGCAAGAGCAGCGCGCGCGTCGTCACGCTCTCGCGCACCGAAGACCTGGCGCTGCTCAAGGCCGAGCGCGTGCCGAAGGGCATCAACCCTCCCCCGCTCGCGGACTCGGACAAGCTGCGCGTCGGGCAGGTCGTCTTCGCCGTCGGCACGCCGCAGAACTACCCGCACACGCTGTCGTCGGGCGTCATCTCCTCGGTGCGCAACGAGCCGAACCGCGGCCTCACGCCGGGGCACGTGATTCAGACCGACGCCGCGCTGAACCCGGGCAACTCGGGCGGGCCGCTGTTCAACGACAAGGGCGAGGTCGTCGGCATCGCCAGCTACATCTTCAGCAAGAGCGGCGGCAGCGAGGGCCTGGGCTTCGCCATCCCCTCGAACATCGTGCGACGCCGGCTGTTCGAGAGGCCGCTGCCGTACCTCGGGGTCACGCTGCGCATTCTGCCGGCGCCCGTGACCGAGCTGTTCAACTGGCCCTACCCCGGCGCGATCCTCGTCGAGGCGGTGCGGCCGGGCTCCGTCGCCGAGAAGGCGGGCCTCAAAGGCGGAGTCGTCGACGCCGTCGTCGGCGAGTCGCGCGTCAAGCTCGGCGGAGATCTCATCGTGAAGGTCGGCCCGCACGACGCCTGGAAGACCGACGAGATCGGCGGCTATCTCGCGGGCTTGAAGACCGGAGACAGCATCGCGTACCGCGTGATGCGCAAGGGCGAGCTCGTCGACGTCGCGGTGCCCGTACCGGAGCGCGAGATCATTCCGACGCTGGGTCCGGCGAAGAAGAAATGATTCGCTCGAAGTGTTAAGAGCGAACCTTGCCCAACGGTCGCTACCTCCCGCACGGCCCCTTCCACGCCGCGCTGGAGCAGCGGGTCGCGGCGCACTTCGCCTCCACCTCGACTGATCCCCACGGGCCCGGCGCCATGCGGCTGAAGACCGCGCTGATCGTGGCCTGGTGGGCCGCTTCGTACGCGTTCACGCTGCTCGTCGCGTCGAGCGCGTGGCAGGTGGCGCTCGGCGCCGCGTCGATCGGCCTCGCGATGGCCGCGATCGGCTTCAACGTGCAGCACGACGGCAGCCACCTCGCGTACTCGAAGAGCTCGAAGACGAACGCCTTCGCCGCCGCGATGATGGACTTCATCGGGGCCAGCTCGTACGTCTGGGCGTGGAAGCACAACGTCTTCCACCACGCGAACCCGAACCGCGTCGGGCTCGACGCCGACATCGACATTCAGCCGTTCTGCCGCCTCGCGCCCGCGCAGCGCTGGCACCCCTGGCAGCGCTTCCAGCACGTCTACATCTGGTTCCTGTACTCGCTGCTCGCGTTCAAGTGGCTGTTCGACGACTTCCGCGACATCGCGAACGGCGCCGTCGGCGGCCGGCCGATTCCACGCCCGAAGGGGGCAAAGCTCGCGCAGTTCGTCGCGGGCAAGCTGTTCTTCCTCGGGTGGTCGTTCGTGCTGCCGGTCGTGCTCTTCCCCGTCTCGCACGTGGTGGCCGCGTGGCTGTTGGGCTCGGTGGTGCTGAGCCTCACCATGGCGCTCGTCTTTCAGGCCGCCCACGTCGTGGAGCGCGTCACGTTTCCGGAGAACGACGGGACCTCGCGCTGGGCCGAGCACCAGGTCGCGACGACCGCGGACTTCGCGCAGGGCAGCCGGCTGATCACCTGGCTCATCGGCGGGCTCAACTTCCAGATCGAGCACCACCTGTTCCCGCGCATCTGTCACGTGCACCTGCCGGCCATCGCGCCCATCGTGAAGGCGACGTGCGCAGAGTTCGACGTGCCGTACCGCGTGTACCCGACCGCGCTCGGCGCGCTGGTCTCGCATGCACGGTGGGTGCGGAAGATGGGCGCGGCGGCCTGACGATCGCCGACGGCCTCGTACCGAGGCGCGTCTCGCCGCGCGAGGCCGATGAGGGTCGGCCGGCATGAGGCGTGAGAGACCGAAGAGATCGACACCATTCGGTAACAAGCGAACCAGGTGAGCGATCGGGCGATCGAAACGCTACAGACGACGGCGCGTTCCCCCCTGCCCAGGAGCCCCCATGACGGAAAGCGCCGTCGTATACACATCCGTTCCGGACGCAGTCGCAGCCGCCCGGGAGCTGGACGAGAAGATCCGAGCCCGGCTGGGCGGCGGCCCCGCGGACGCCATCGTGCTGTTCGCCGCGCCGACGTACGACCAGCGGGCCCTCCTCGCGGAGCTGTCGCGGCGGACGTCTCCATCGCTGTTGGTGGGCGCCTCGTCGGCGGGCGAGCTGACCCACGAGATGCGTGGCGAGGGCATGGCGTGCGCCCTGGCAGTCAGATCGCGCGCGCTGCGCTTCTCGGCGGCCGTCGGGCGTGGTCTGAGCGTCAGCGCCGGCGGCGCGGCCAAACAGCTCGCAGCGGGATTTCAAGGCAACGCGCCCGGCCGCTCGCACCTGCACAAGGCGGCGCTGGTGATGACCGACGCCCTCGCCGGCCACGCCGACGAGTTGGTGGATCAGCTCACCGTCGAGACCTCGGGCGCCTACCAGTTCTTCGGTGGCGGTGCCGGCGACAACGCGCAGTTCAGCCGCACCACGGTGTTCTACAAAGACCAGGTGCTCACCGACGCGGTGGTGGCCCTGGAGATTCTGTCGGAGAAACCGATCGGCGTCGGCGTCGGCCACGGCTGGGTGCCCGCCTCGAAGCCGATGCGCGTCACCGGCGCCGACGGCATGCGGCTCTTGTCGCTCAACGGCCTGCCGGCGGCCGATCTGATCGCTGCGCACGCAGAGCAGACGGGCCAGAAGCTGGACCGTGCGGCCCCGATTCCGTACTTCTTGCACAACATCATCGGCATCGAGACGTCGACCGGGCATCGCCTGCGGGTGCCGCTCGCCATCAACGCCGACGGCTCGGTGCTCTGCGCGTCCGAGGTGCCCGCGGGTTCGGTGGTGTACTTCATGAAGACCGACATCGACTCGGCGGCCGAAGCAGCGCGTCGCGCCGCTCAGAGCGCGGTGAGCGGCCTGCAGGGCGAGAAGCCGCAGGTCGGGTTCTTCTTCGACTGCGTCGCGACGCGACTTCGCATGGGCGACGTCTTCGGCCTCGAGCTCGAGAAGGTCACCGAAGCGCTCGGTGACACGGCGTACCTCGGCTGCAACACCCACGGTCAAATCGCGCGCGCCCCGGGCCAGTTCGGCGGCTTCCACAACTGCACGGCCGTGGTCTGCGTGCTGCCTCAGTGATCGAGCTTCCTCAGACTTTCGAGCTCAGCTGCGCTCTGGCCGTGCCTTCAGGTCGGGCAGAGGCCGCGGCTGCGCTCGCCCGCGCGCTCGGCGCGGAGGCGCTGCTCATCTTCCTGTACGACGGGCGTGTCGGCGCGCTGGTGCCGGCCGGGCCGTGGGTGCAGCGGGTGCCGGGAGGTCCGACGTGGGTGACGTTCCTGCAGCGCTGCGAGCAGCCGGGCGAGCACCACGCCGAGGCGGCGTGGCCGGACCTCGCCCAGCGCAGGCCGGTGCACGCGCTCAGCCGCGCCGGGTTCGTGCTGGTGGTCATCGGTCCGCAGGCGCGGCTTCCGGCGCCTGAGGAGATCGCGCTGCCGCTGCTCGCCGGGCTGTTGCAGGCGGAGCTGGCCGTGGCGTTGGCCCAGGGCCAGGTGCAGGTCGAGCGGCAGGAGGCGCGGCACGCGAACGCGCTCACCGCGGCGCTCGAGCGGGCGCGGGCCGAGCTGGAGCGCGCGCTCAACGAGTCCGCGCGGCTGACGCGAGAGCTTCAGCAGGCGAACCAGGCGAAGGACGAGTTCCTCGCGCTGCTCGGCCACGAGCTGCGCAACCCGCTCGCGCCGATCGCCACCGCGCTGCAGCTGCTCAAGATGCGCGGCCAGTTCGTCACCAAGGAGCACGCCATCATCGAGCGGCACGTCGCGCACCTCACCGGGCTGGTGAACGACCTGCTCGACGTCGCCCGCGTCACGCGCGGAAAGGTCGAGCTGAACAAGAGCGTGGTCGAGCTCTCGGTGATCGTGGAGCGCGCGGCCGAGATGGCGAGCAGCCTGATCGAGTCGCACCGGCACACCTTCCGCGTCGACGTGCCGCCGACCGGCTGCAGGGTCGAGGTCGACGTGGGCCGCATGTGCCAGGTGGTGTCGAACCTCCTCACCAACGCGGCGAGATACACCCCGCCAGGCGGGCTCATCACCGTGCGCGGCTGGCGCGACGGCGAGGAGGTTCGGCTCACCGTTCGCGACACCGGAGTCGGCATCGACCCGGCGCTGATGCCACACCTGTGGGAGCCTTTCGTGCAAGGGGCGCGCGCCAAAGGCCAGGGGGGTCTGGGCCTCGGCTTGTCGTTGGTGAAGAACCTCACCCGCCTGCACGGCGGTGAAGCGACCGTGCGCAGCGAAGGCCCGAATCGAGGCAGCGAGTTCGAGCTCAGGCTCCCGGCGGCTTCCGTTTCGCCGCCCGTCGAGACCGAGGTTGCTGCGCAGGTCGTGAGGCGCGAAGCGACGGTGCGCCGCAACGTGCTCGTGGTCGACGACAACGTCGACGCGGCCGAGATTCTGGCCGAGGCGCTGCAGCTCGAGGGCTATGACGTTCGCGTGTGCCACGACGGCCCGCAGGCGCTGGGCGTGGTGGAGTCGTTCGTGCCGGACGTCGCGATCCTCGACATCGGGTTACCGACGATGGACGGCTACGAGCTCGCGCGCCGTCTGAAGTCTCGGCCCGCGCTGCTCAACACCCGGCTCATCGCAGCCACCGGCTACGGGCGGGAATCCGAGCGCGCTGCGGCCCGCTCCGCGGGGTTCGATCACCACCTGGTCAAGCCGCTCGAGCTCATGGCCGTGCTCGCGCTGGTCGAAGGTGCGCCGGCGGCGTCTTGAGAACGGCCCAGAGAGCACTCGCCGCCGGAAGAGGCGCTCACGCGTCGTAGCGCGGCTCGTCCTTCGCTTCGCGAAACGATGACGGCAAGAGCGAAAACGGCAGCACCTTCGCGAGCGCGATGAGCAGCAGCACGCCGCCGGGAGCGGCGAAGATGGCCAGCGCCGGCACCGCGCGCGCCACGTCGAGCAGCTGCTCTCGCATGCGCCGCTTCTCTTCGCGCGTGAGCTTCTGGCCCCGCGCCGCGCGCGCGAGCAGCACGCTGAGCTCGCCGGTCTCCTTCACCTCGTTGAGCAGCGCGGTGAAGTTCTTCTCGAGCGTCGACTGCATCGAGTCGACGAGCTCTTCGCCCATCACCTCGGCGCCGGCGGCGACGGTGAAGACGTCCACCACGTCGCGGCGCTTCGCGTAGAACTCGGCGACCTCGAGCTCGAGCGCCTTGCGCTCCTCGGGCGGGAAGCCGAGCTGCGAGGCGAGCGCGGCGAGGAAGTCGATCTCCTTCGGCGACCGGCGGCCGTCGACGAGCGAGGCCAGCAGCGCCTGCTCGAGGATGAAGCGCTTGAGCTCGTACGTGCGCACCGTCTGCAGCGCCGACTTCAGCGACGGGGGCCGCTCGAACGCCCTGCGGGCGAACGCGTGCAGCGGCTCGCCGATCTCCTCGGGCAGCTTGAGGTCCTCGATCTGCCGCAGGATCGCGCGCCGCGCGGGGAACGACGGCCGCCGCTCGGCGCACGCGAGGCCGATGAGCACCTCGACGAGCAGCGCCTTCTGCTGGGCCGCGAAGTGCAAGCGCCGCTCGGCCATCTCGCGCGGGAACGTCGCCGTCGCGAAGTACGAGATGGCGAGCCGGCCGAACAGGTGCGCGTCGCTGAACAGCGCGCCGTTGTGCAGCACGAGGCCGTAGTACGGGTCTCCGGCGAGCGACATCGCGCGCCCCTCGAGCGCCTCTTCGACGCGGCGCCACAGCTTGTCCGGCAGCGGCCAGCCCTTCTTCTTGAACGCGTTCTCGATGCGGTGGTGAATCTCGACCGCGTCGTCGATGCGGCCCGACATCGCGGCGAGCAACATGAGCAGCTGCTCGACGCGCGGCCCCGGCGGAGCCACCACCCGGTAGGCGAGGTCGAGCCCGATGCGGCACAGGCTCTCGAGCACGGCGACGAACAGCTTCTCCTCGGCCGAGCCGGTGCCCTCGGCGGCCTTCGACGGCGTGCCGTACAACAGGCCGCTCTCGCGCAGCGCGAGCCGCAGGTACGCCCTCGCGCGCGCGACCGGCGTGCCGAGAGCCGCCGACTTCTTCGCCGCCGAAGACGACTCGTCGCGCATGTGCGACGAGACCGCGCGGGTCAGAATCTCCTTCAGCCAGCCGCGCTTGCCGAGCACTTCAAACTCCCAGGAACTCGTCGGCGGCGGCGCCGTCGAGCGGGTCCTTCCCGTTGCGCGCGCAGTACTGCAGGAAGTCCTGCACGACCTCGAGCCCGGTCTGCAGGTGCTCGCAGGTCTCGGCGCCGTCGAGCTCGAACCAGACCGCGGCGCGGCCCGCCGCCGCAGCCGAGCCGGACAACAGCCCGAGCGCGGCGCGGAACGCCTCTTTGCGCTTCGGGTTCGGCTGGCCGAACAGCGACTTCTCTTTGATCTGCGCCGCCATGTAGAGGCGCATCAGGCACTGCATCGCGCGCGCCTCGGGCACCTCGGTGAAGCGGCCGTTCATGCCGTCGAGCCACGCGTTGAGCTTCTTGCGCTCGCCGCGGCCGTCGGCCGAGAGCACGCGGTTGCCCCCGCGCGGCGCCGCGCTGTCGGGCAAGAGCCCCAGCGCCGCCTCGGTGTGCCGCCAGAACGCCTGCGCCTCGTCGTCGGGCTCGTAGTCGACGAGCACGTCGAGGTCGCGGACCTTCGGCTTCGGGGGCGGCGGCGGCGCCTCTTCGAGCTCGATGACCTCGACCTCGGAGTCCTGGCTGACCGTCTTCGGCGGCGGAGGCGGCGCGCCCGCGTCGAGCACCGGCGGCACCGGCAGCGGCCCCGGCGCGGGGGTCAGCTCGCGGCTCTCGACGATCTCGACCTCTCCGTCGGAGACCGGCTCGCCGGGACTCGAGGTGAGCAGATCGGCCTCGGACACGAACACCGACGGCGGCGACATCGCCGGCGGCGGCACCACCGCCACCGACGGATCGGACATCGGCGGAGGAGGCGGCGGCACCACCGCGGCGGCCAGCGCTCCGGGATCGGTCTTCAGCTTCTCGCGCGCGGCGGCCTCTTCGGCCTGCTCCTGCGCCTCGAAGAACTCGTCGAGGTAGGGGACGAGCTCCTTCCACAGGTGCTCGAGGCCCTTGTCGGTGCCGATGAGCTCCTTCGCGATCTCGGGGTTGTTGTACGCCTCGGTGACGATCGAGATGCGGCGCGCGAACCCGGCGCGCGAGGTGTCGACGAACAGCCGCGCGAGCTCGAGGTGGTAGAGGCAGGTCGCGAACTCGACGCGGCGATCGCCCTCGGGCGTGAGCGCGAGCATCGCCTGCTGCAGCAGCGCCGCGTCGCCGCGCGCCTCGAAGCAGGCCTGCAGCGCGCGATCGATGCGCTTCGCCTCGAACGAGATGAGCATCTGGGAAGCGTCGATCCACAGCTGCGAGAGCGTGGGGTGCGCGGCGGCGAGCACGTCTCCGCTTCGGTCGCGCCAGAACTGCAGCAGCAGATCGGCGGTGTCGAGCATGTTGGCGCGGGCGTCGGGGTCTCCCTGCTTCGCGCACTCGAGCTCGAAGAGGGCGGCGGCGAACGCGGCGAGCTCTCCGGGGTGGGACTTGAGCACGTTCGTCTCGCCCCGCAGGCGGTCGACGTCCAGCAGCGATTCGGCGCACCGGCCGATGCTGGTGGAGATCGCTTTGTTCGCCAGGGGGGCTTCCGTCACGGGGGCAGTTGCATAGCCTAGCAGCAGGCGTCACGGCATCAGCGTCGGGTCCACGTGCAGCATCGTGGTCAAGGCCGTCGCGGCGCCGATGGGAAAGCCCCCCTTGAACGGCGCGCGCGCGACGCTTGCACCCGGCGCGGCGATGGCGGTGACGCCGAAGACGTATTCTCCGCCGGGGATGACCTCGCCGAACGGCAGGCGGAACGAAGTGCCGGTGACCTCGAAGAAGGCGCCCTCGCTGACGTTGATGATCTGCCCGCTGCCGATGCGGGTGAAGCGGAACAGCGAGATGCCGTACGAGGTGGGCGTGCCGCTCGCCGGCGGGTCCCAGCTCAAGACCGGCAGCCGGGAGATCTGCGCGCGCTGAAGGCCGTCGGCCCCGTCGACGCGGATGTTCCGGGGCGGGCTGACCCGCGGAACCAGCGGCGCGGTGCCGACGGCCGACAGCAGGTCCTGCGTCACCATCGCGGTGGTGAGCGCGCGGGTGCCGCCGTCGGGGTAGTCGTACGCGACCTGCATCGTGTAGCGGACGCTGACGAGCTTCGGCCACGACGCGGGAAACGGGTTGCCGGTGTCGAAGCTCGAGCTGACGTCCTGCGACAGCTGCTGCGGGCGCAGCACCGCGAGGTCCGGCGCCGCCGTGTACGCGCCGAGGTCCGCAGTGAACGGCAGCGCGGTCACCGTGACGGTCGAGGCGATCGCGGCCGCGCTCGGGTGCACCGCGCTGCGCAGGGCGTCGAACGCGCTCTGGCGGAAGTCGAGCGACAGGCGCTCCATCGTCGCGGGCGCGGCGAGGGCCACGGGCACCTGCGTGAGCGCGTGATCCGCCATCGAGAACGCAGGCAGCACCGCCGCGCGCACGAGGGTGCGCAGCTCGAGCAGGCCGGCGTCTCCGACGGGGGCCGACTGCAGCTGGGTGAGCGTCATCACGTCTCCGGCGTCGGCGTCGATGAGCGGGACGTAGCGGCCGCGGCGGGTGCCGCACGCGCTGAAGTAGCCGATGGGGAAGCTCGCGTCGGTGACGCCGGCGTCGGGCTGATCTGCGACGAACGCCTGGGCGTTGAGCGCCACGTAGCCCGCGTTCTCGGAGGTGAGCTGCAGCACGTCGGAGAACGGCTGCCACGGCTGCAGCCCCGTGACGTCGAGCTGGAGCACGACGGCGCCGCCGTCGCTGGCCGTCGCCCCCGAGCGGCCGAGGTTGGCGAGGCCCAGGTCGAGGTCGTCTTCGTTCGTCTCGAGGTTGTAGCCGTTGAGCGAGACGATGAACGGCCCGGGCGGGACGCCCCAGAACGTGCCGGTGCCGGCACCGGTGACCTCCGGGTAGATGACGCGCTGGCCGGCGTCGTCGGTGATCAGCAGCTTCACGTCCGAGTCGATCAGGTCGAACGCCACGTCCTCGCGGCCGGCGGCGGTGACGAAGGTGCGCTGGCGCGTGACGTCGACGGTGCGGGAAAGACCGCCGCCGTCGGGGCCTGCTCCGCCGCCGCAGCGGCAGGCAGCGCAACAGGCGAGCATGGCCAGCGCAGCGAGTCGCACCTGTTCGACAGGAAAGAGGACTTCGGGCCTTAGCGCAACAAGTCGTGGCTTGGTTATCCTTCGGGCTCCGTGTCCGAGCAGCAGCGCCAGCACCCGCAGCAGCAGCAGCTGAGCATCGACGAGTCGTCGCTGACCTCGGTGGCGCTCGAGACGCTGCAGCGCGCGCGCAACTCCGACGGAGACGATCGGCTGGAGCTGGCGACCGAGCTCAACCGCCTCTTGCGCCGCGGCCCGCCGGAGGGCGAGCGCGAGCTGTGGGCTCAGTTCGTGCTCGAGCGCCTCGACGACGAGGCGTTTCACGACCTCTACGACGGCGACGGCATCTCGTGCCGGGCGGTCGCGGTCGAGGCGGTGCTCAGCCTCGGCTTCCCGCACGCGCTGCACCTCGAGCCGGATGACCTCGAGTACCTGCGGACGGTGAAGCCGTCGCGCATTGCTCCGAGCGGTTGGCGGGCGATGGCGGTCGTGACAGGGGTGCTCGCCGCCCTCTTCGCGCTCGCGTTCTTCATCCATTTGTAACGGGCGCGTTTCGCCCCCATGGGCGCAGCCCGGGCGCCGAGGGTAATCGCGCGGATCGCCAGCGGAATTACCGACCGGTAACAGCGACGCAACCGCCCGATCTCCGCTGCAGAAAGTGTTGCCGCTTCCTAATGTTTCCTTCCAGCAACACTTTCCAACCGACTCATGACTGACACGCTCATCGAAGCGCCCGCGGCCACGCGGCGAGAGGCTCCCATTTCCTCCCCACCGTCTTCCACGGCCGAGCTCCAGCGCGAGCTCGAAACGCAGAAGCAGATTGCGCGCAACCTCGGCAGGCTGGTCGACGCGGTCTCCTCGAACGGCTCGCTCGACGACGTCGCGAAGCTGCTGCTCGAGCTGTGCCTCGACTCGGCCGGGTCTGCGCTCGGCGTGATCCGCGTGCGTGAAGGCTCGAACCTGCGCGCGCGCGCCGCCATCGGCCTCGATGAAGAGGTGACCGACGGCTTCCACCTGCCGACGGTCACCGCGCTCGCGGGCATGGAGCCCGTCGGGGACGAGACGCTCTACGCTTCGGTGAACGCGCAGACCGGCTCGTGGAGCAAGCCGATGCGCGACCTCGGGCTGCAGGCGCTCTACGCGGTGCCGCTGCGCACCGGCGACCCCTCGACGGGCGCAGGGCTGCTCGCCGTCATCTACATCGGCGCGGTGAACCCGCTGGTCTTCGCCGCCGAGCAGCGCAAGCTGCTCGCCGCGCTGTCGATGCACGGAGCGACCGCGCTCTCGCGCCGTCACGCGACCGAACAGCTCGAGCAGGCGATTCGGGCGCGAGACGATCTGCTCGCGGTCGTCGCACACGACCTGCGCAACCCGCTCAACGTCATCACCGTGTCGGGCAACTCGCTGGTGCGCCGGCAGCCCGACCCGTCGATGCTGCGGCCGATCGAGCGCATCTTGCGCGCCACGCAGCGCGCCGATCGGCTGATCCGCGATCTGCTCGACGTGAACGCGATCGAGAGCGGCCGCTTCTCCGTCGAGCGGCGCAAGCTCGAGCCCGCCGACGTGCTGCTCTCGGCGCTCGAGTCGCAGCAGAGCGTCGCGGCCGACGCGTCCGTCATCCTCACCTCGGACATCGCTCCCGAGCTGCCGCCGATCGAGGCCGACGAAGAGCGCCTGCTCGAGGTGCTCGAGAACCTCGTCGGCAACGCGGTGAAGTTCACCGAGCCCGGCGGCATCGTCACCATCGGCGCGGGCGCGACCGACAAGGAAGTGAAGATCTGGGTGAAGGACAACGGGCACGGCATCAAGCCCGAGCACCTGCCCCGCCTCTTCGATCGCTTCTGGCAGGCGCGCCGGCACGATCGCCGCGGCACGGGCCTGGGGCTCACCATCTGCAAGGCGATCGTCGACTCGCACGGCGGCCGCATCTGGGCCGAGAGCCAGCTCGGCATGGGCACGACGATGTGCTTCACGCTGCCGGTCAGCACCCAGGGCGCGAAGCCCGCCGCGCCGCAGACGGTCTCGAACATCCTGCTGGTCGACGACCGGCCGGAGAACCTGGTCGCGCTCAAGGCGATTCTGCAGAACCCGAACTACCGCCTCGTCACCGCCACGAGCGGCGAAGAGGCGCTGCGGCTCGCGCTGCGCGAGCAGTTCGACGTCGCGCTGCTCGACGTGGCGATGCCGGGCATGGACGGCGTCGAGGTCGCGGGCCACATGCGCGCGCTCGAGCGGTGCCGCGACATCCCCATCCTCTTCGTCACGGCGTTCGGCAACGACCCGCAGGAGATTCACCGCGCGTACGCCGCGGGCGGCGCCGACTACCTGGTGAAGCCGCTCGACCCCGAGATCGTCCGCAAGAAGGTGGCCGTCTTCGCCTCGCTGCGCCGCAAGCGCGACGCAGAGACGGCGCGCTGATCACTGAACGTCTTTCGTTTTTACAGGAGCACCCACATGGCATCCCGAGAGCCGACCCCGACTGGCGCGGCAGCAAGTGTCTCCGTGCCCATCGCTTCTCCCCACAACGGCAACGGCAACCTCGACTCGCACGTCGAGCTGCAGGAGCTGTTGCGCGTCCTCTCCGCGATCCGCGAAGGCGACTTCAAGGTCCGCCTGCCCGGGCACTGGACGGGCCTGATGGGCAAGGTCGCCGACACGGTGAACGACGTCGTCGCGGCGAACGAGCAGATGGCCGGCCAGCTGCAGCGCACCGGTGAAGCGGTCGGTAAAGAAGGCCGCACCCGCCAGCGCGTGCGGTTCTCGCGCTCGACCGGCGCCTGGGGCGAGATGGAGACGAGCGTCAACACGCTCATCGAAGACCTCGTCTGGCCGACCGCCGAAGTGACGCGCGCGCTCGCCGGCGTGGCGCAGGGCGACCTCTCGCAGACGATGCGCCTCGACGTCGAAGGGCGGCCGCTGCAGGGCGAGTTCTTGCGCTCGGCGACGATCGTCAACTCGATGATCAAGCAGCTCGGCGTCTTCACGTCCGAAGTGACGCGCGTCGCTCGCGAGGTCGGTACGGAAGGCAAGCTCGGCGGCCAGGCCTCGGTGCCGGACGTGAGCGGCGTGTGGAAAGACCTCACCGACTCGGTGAACTCGATGGCGTCGAACCTGACGGCCCAGGTTCGAAACATCTCGGAAGTGACGATCGCCGTCGCGAGCGGCGACTTGTCGAAGAAGATCACCGTCGACGTCCGCGGCGAAATTCTGCAGCTCAAAGAGGCCATCAACACGATGGTCGATCAGCTGCGCTCGTTCGCGTCCGAGGTGACGCGCGTCGCGCGCGAGGTCGGCACCGACGGCAAGCTCGGCGGCCAGGCGATCGTGCCCGGCGTCGCCGGCACGTGGAAGGACCTCACCGACTCGGTGAACGCGATGTGCGGCAACCTGACCGACCAGGTGCGCAACATCGCGCAGGTGACGACGGCGCTCGCGCGAGGAGATCTCTCGCAGAAGATCACCGTCGACGTGCGCGGCGAGATCCTCGAGCTGAAGAACACCATCAACACCATGGTCGATCAGCTGAACGCGTTCGCGTCCGAGGTGACGCGCGTCGCGCGCGAGGTCGGCACCGACGGCAAGCTCGGCGTGCAGGCCCAGGTGCCCGGCGTCGCCGGCACGTGGAAGGACCTCACCGACAACGTGAACTCGATGGCGTCGAACCTGACCGCCCAGGTCCGCAACATCGCCGAGGTGTCGACGGCGATCGCCAAAGGCGACCTGTCGCGCAAGATCACGGTGAACGTCTCGGGCGAGATCCTGCAGCTCAAGGAGACCATCAACACGATGGTCGACCAGCTCAACGCGTTCGCCGGAGAGGTGACGCGCGTCGCTCGCGAGGTCGGCACCGAGGGCAAGCTCGGCGGCCAGGCCAGCGTGCCCGGCGTCGCCGGCACGTGGAAGGACCTCACCGACAACGTGAACTTCATGGCGAACAACCTGACGACGCAGGTGCGAAACATCGCCGACGTCGCCACGGCCATCGCCACCGGAGACCTCAGCAAGAAGATCACCGTCGAGGCGTCGGGCGAGATCTTGCAGCTCCGCGAGACGATCAACACGATGGTCGACCAGCTGAACGCGTTCGCCGGAGAGGTGACGCGCGTCGCGCGCGAGGTCGGCACCGAAGGCAACCTCGGCGGCCAGGCCGTCGTGCGCGGCGTCGCCGGCACGTGGAAGGACCTCACCGACTCGGTGAACTCGATGGCGTCGAACCTGACCGCTCAGGTGCGCAACATCGCCGACGTCGCGACGGCGATCGCGAAGGGCGACCTGTCGCGAAAGATCACCGTCGACGTGAAGGGCGAGATTCTGGAGCTGAAGAACACCATCAACACGATGGTCGACCAGCTGAACTCGTTCGCGTCCGAGGTGACCCGCGTCGCGCGCGACGTCGGCACCGAGGGCAAGCTCGGCGGCCAGGCCGAAGTGCCCGGAGTCGCCGGCACGTGGAAGGACCTCACCGACAACGTGAACTCGATGGCGAAGAACCTGACCGCTCAGGTTCGCAACATCGCCGAGGTCGCCACCGCGATCGCCTCGGGCGACCTGTCGAGGAAGATCACCGTCGACGTGCGCGGCGAGATTCTGCAGCTCAAGGAGACCATGAACACCATGGTCGACCAGCTCAACTCGTTCGCCGGCGAGGTGACGCGCGTCGCGCGCGAGGTCGGCACCGAAGGGCGTCTGGGTGGCCAGGCGCAGGTGCCCGGTGTCGCCGGCACGTGGAAAGCGCTCACCGACTCGGTGAACTTCATGGCCGGCAACCTGACGACGCAGGTGCGCAACATCGCCGACGTGGCGACGGCCATCGCGAAGGGCGACCTGTCGCGAAAGATCACCGTCGACGTGAAGGGCGAGATCCTCGAGCTGAAGAACACCATCAACACGATGGTCGACCAGCTGAACTCGTTCGCGTCCGAGGTGACCCGCGTCGCGCGCGACGTCGGCACCGAAGGCAAGCTCGGCGGCCAGGCCGAGGTGCCCGGGGTCGCCGGCACCTGGAAGGACCTCACCGACAACGTGAACTCGATGGCGAAGAACCTGACCGGTCAGGTTCGCAACATCGCCGAGGTCGCGACCGCGATCGCGAACGGAGACCTGTCGAAGAAGATCACCGTCGACGTCCGCGGCGAGCTGCTGCTGCTCAAGGAGACCATCAACACGATGGTCGAGCAGCTGCGCTCGTTCGCCGGCGAGGTGACGCGCGTCGCCCGCGAGGTCGGCACCGAGGGCCGCCTCGGCGGTCAGGCCAACGTGCCCGGAGTCGCCGGCACCTGGAAGGACCTCACCGACAACGTGAACCTGCTCGCCGGCAACCTCACCACGCAGGTCCGCAACATCGCCGAGGTGACGACGGCCGTCGCGCGAGGAGACCTGTCGCGCAAGATCTCCGTCGACGCGAAGGGCGAGATCCTCGAGCTGAAGAACACCATCAACATCATGGTGGACCAGCTCAACTCGTTCGCCGCCGAGGTGACGCGCGTCGCGCGCGAGGTCGGCACCGAGGGCAAGCTCGGCGGCCAGGCCGTCGTGCCGGACGTCGGCGGCACGTGGAAAGACCTCACCGACACGGTGAACTACATGGCGTCGAACCTCACCGAGCAGGTGCGCGGCATCGCGAAGGTGGTGACCGCCGTCGCGAACGGTGACCTGCGCCAGAACTACACGGTGAAGTCGAAGGGCGAGGTCGCCGCGCTCGCGGACACCATCAACAACATGACGTCGACGCTCGCGACGTTCGCAGACCAGGTGACGACGGTCGCGCGCGAGGTCGGCACCGAAGGCCGGCTCGGCGGCCAGGCGAACGTGCCCGGCGCCGCCGGTACGTGGAAAGACCTCACCGACAACGTGAACCTGCTCGCCGCGAACCTGACGACCCAGGTGCGCGCGATCGCCGAGGTCGCCACGGCGGTGACGCAGGGCGACCTGACCCGGTCGATTCAGGTCGAGGCGAAGGGCGAGGTCGCCGAGCTCAAGGACAACATCAACACGATGATCGACAACCTCCGTCTCACGACGGAGCGCAACAAGGAGCAGGACTGGCTCAAGACGAACCTGGCCCGCTTCACCGGCATGCTGCAGGGCCAGCGCGATCTGGCCACCGTCGGTCGCATGCTGCTGTCCGAGCTCGCGCAGCTCATCGGCGCGCACCAGGGCGTCATCTACCGCACCGACGAGGGCGGCGAAGGCCAGGGCACCGAGCTGCGCCTGCTCGCGTCGTACGCGGACGACGGCCACCAGGGCCACCCGCGCAGGCTCGCGTTCGGCGAGGGCCTCGTCGGCCAGTGCGCGGTCGAGAAGCGCCGCATGCTGATCAGCGACCTGCCGCGCGAGGTGGTGCGCATCGGGTCGGGCCTGTTCACGGCCCCGCCGCGGAACATCGTCGTGCTGCCGGTTCACTTCGAAGGCCAGGTGAAGGCGGTCATCGAGCTCGCGACGCTGAACTTCTTCACCGCGTCGCACCTCGCGTTCCTCGATCAGCTGACGACGTCGATCGGCATCGTGATGAACTCGATCGAGGCGACGATGCAGACCGAGTCGCTGCTCGAGCAGTCGCAGAAGCTCGCCGCAGAGCTCCAGGTCCAGCAGAAGGAGCTGCAGCAGACCAACGATCAGCTCGGCCAGAAGGCGCGTCAGCTCGCCGAGCAGAACGCCGAGGTCGAGCGCAAGAACCAGCAGATCGAGCAGGCGCGCCGCGCCCTCGAGGAGAAGGCCGAAGAGCTCGCGCTCACGTCGAAGTACAAGTCCGAGTTCCTCGCGAACATGTCGCACGAGCTGCGCACGCCGCTGAACAGCATCCTGATCCTCGGCCAGCAGCTCGCGGAGAACCCCGAGGCGAACCTCTCTCCGAAGCAGGTCGAGTTCGCGCGCACGATTCACAGCGCGGGCACCGATCTGCTGAACCTCATCTCCGACATCCTCGACCTGTCGAAGATCGAGTCCGGCACGGTCACCGTCGAAGCCGCGGAGGTGTACTTCAACGCGGTGCTCGACTCGGTGGCGCGCCCGTTCCGCCACGTCGCGGATACGCGCGGCCTCACGTTCGACTACCAGCTCGACCCGCGCCTGGGCCGCTCGCTCACCACCGACGCGAAGCGCCTGCAGCAGGTGCTGAAGAACCTGCTCTCGAACGCGTTCAAGTTCACCGAGCACGGCGGCGTTCGCCTGAACGTGTCGCTGGCGACCGGTGGGTGGACTCCGGATCACCCGGTGCTGCAGTCGGCGGGCGCGGTCGTCGCGTTCGAGGTGAGCGACACGGGCATCGGCATTGCGCTCGACAAGCAGAAGATCGTGTTCGAGGCGTTCCAGCAGGCCGACGCAGGCACGTCGCGCAAGTACGGCGGCACGGGCCTCGGCCTCGCCATCTCGCGCGAGCTGTCGAACCTGCTCGGCGGCGAGATTCAGCTGAGGTCGGCGCCGGGCATGGGCTCGACGTTCACCCTGTACCTGCCGGTGAAGTACTCGGGCCCTGCGTCGCAGCGCGAGACGGGGCGGCAGGGTCAGTCCCAGCAGCACGCGCCGCAGGCTCAGCAGCCGCCGGCGCTCGCGAAGCCGCAGGCTCCGCAGCAGGTCAACGTGCGCGTCGCCGACGCCACGCCCGAGCGGGTGCCCGACGATCGCGCCGACATCCACCCGGGAGACGACACGCTGCTCGTGGTGGAAGACGACCCGCACTACGCGCGCGTGCTGGTCGACCTGGCGCGGCACAAGGGCTTCAAGGTGCTCGTCGCCGGTCGCGGCGCCGAGGCGCTCGAGCTCGCGCGCGAGTTCAAGCCGACGGCGATCTCGCTCGACGTGTTCCTGCCCGACATGCTCGGGTGGACCGTGCTGTCGCACCTCAAGCAGGACTCGAGGCTGCGGCACATCCCGGTGCAGATCATCACGCTCGACGAGAACCGGCAGCACGGTCTGTCGCGCGGCGCGTTCTCGTTCGTGACGAAGCCGGCGACGACCGAAGGCCTCGAGCAGGCGATCGACCGGATCAAGAAGTACTCCGAGCCGCGGCGGCGCAAGCTGCTCATCGTCGAGGACAACGAGGCCGAGCTGCTCAGCATCCGCACGCTGCTCGAGCACAGCGACATCGACATCGTGTCGGCGGCGACGGGCCAGCAGGCGCTCGCGGCGATTCAGTCGCAGACGATCGACTGCGTGGTGCTCGACCTGCGGCTGCCGGACATGTCCGGCGTCGAGGTGCTCGAGCGCCTGCAGAAGGACCCCCAGTTCCAGGATCTGCCGGTGGTCGTGTTCACGGGGAAAGAGCTCAGCCCCGAGCAGGACTCGCAGCTGCAGGAGCTCGCGCGCAAGGTCGTGCTCAAGGGCGTCGAGAGCCCCGAGCGCCTGCTCGACGAGACTGCGCTGTTCCTGCACCGCGTCGTCACCGACCTGCCGCCCGAGAAGCAGAAGCTGCTCGAGCGCCTGCACAAGTCGGATGAAGATCTGCGCGGCCGGAAGGTGCTCGTCGTCGACGACGACGTCCGCAACATCTTCGCGCTGGGCTCGGTGCTCGAGCGGCACGGCATGCAGGTGCTGACGGCGCAGACGGGCCTCGAGGCGATCTCCACGCTCGAGACGACGAGCGACGTCGCCATCGTGCTGATGGACATCATGATGCCCGAGATGGACGGGTATCAGACCATTCAGCTCATCCGGAAGAAGCCCGACCTGCGGCGGCTGCCCATCGTGGCGCTCACCGCGAAGGCGATGAAGGGCGACCGCGAGAAGTGCCTCGACGCCGGCGCCAGCGACTACCTCGCGAAGCCGGTGAACACCGATCAGCTGCTCGCCACGCTCAGGCTGTGGCTGCACCGCTGAGGTGAGGCTGACAGCCGGCGACGGGTCTCGGGGACCGGGACGGGGACGACGGGCCCGTTCAGGTCTCACGTTCACGTCTTCGGGGACGTCGGCGGCGACGCTCGCTCAGCGCGGCGTCAGGACCATGCCCCCCGACCCCGATGGCCGCACCGGAACCGGCGGGCGCAGCGGACCGTGGCCGTTCGGCTGGTTCGGCTGGTTGGGCTTCACGGGCTCGAGCTGACCGGGGCGAACGGGACGGTTGCCGTTGATGCGCGCCATGGAGTGCCTTTCGGTCGGGGTGGCGGCTTCGCGTGTGCCGCGCACGAGCGCCTCTCGTTCACGAGAGCGCGAGATCACTTCAGGGGAGTGTCGCCCGCGGTTGACGGGCGCACGTCGGCCTTCACGGCGTCGTGAAGCTGCTCGAGCGCGCGGCGCGTGCCCTCGGCGGTCTGCGAAGCCACGCAGTCCGACGGCACCCTCACCCGGTACTCGCGCAGGTAGGCGTCATGCGCGGTGAACAGCACGCAGTTGTCCGCCGTGAGGCCGGCGATGATGAGGCGCTTCACCTTCAGGCTCTCGAGCAGCGGCTCGAGCGAGGTGCAGTAGAAGGCGGAGTTCTTGGCCTTCAGCACGAAGTAGTCGCGGCTCGTCGGAGCGACCGCGCGCGTGAAGGCCGCCCCGCGCTGGCCGCGCTTCGTGCAGAAGCGGATGATGTCCCGCGACGTCGCGCGCCACTGCCCGAAGTTGTCGTTCGCGTAGATGACCGGCACCTTGGCCCGGTGGGCCGCTCGCCGCAGCGCGAGGATGCGGTCCGCGATCGGCGCGGCCTGCTCGGCCAGCTTGTCGCCGCCCGGAAACACCATGTGGTTGATGACGTCGACCAGCAGCACCGCTGTCGCCATGGTCATGACTTGCTGCCCGAGGCTCCGCGCGGCAACGCAACATGAGTTGCATCGCATGCAACACAAGTTGCCTTCGTGGTCACGACGCGCCCGTGGGGACGAGGGGTTACGGGGCGGCTGCGAACCTGCATCTGCGTGCGCCATGCGCCAACTGCTCGCCGCCGCCGTCCTCGCCCTCGCCGCCTGTGGACCGATGGGAGAGGCGGAGGGCGTCGACGACGAGCTCTCGACCTCGCAGCTGGGGCTCTCGCTGGGCGCGGCCGACTCGGCCACGGTGCTCGAGTATGTGAACTACCCGGGCACCGCCGTCGGCATCCTCGACAACGACGTGCAGCTCGACGCACGCGCGGCGAAGGCGATCGTGGCGCGGAAGAACGGCCCCGACGGCCGCGAGCTGACGGCGGACGACCGCCCGTTCACGAGCATCGCGGACCTCGACGCGGTCCCGTACGTCGGAGACCTCGCCATCGGCCGCATCCTCGCGTTCGCGAAGGCGAACCCGATTCCGCAGGGCGTGACGGTCGAGAACGTCGCGTTCACCGGCTGGCAGGCCGAGGCCGTGCTGTGGGGCGCGAACACGGTGCCGGTCGGCGTGCTCAACGGCCTGCTCGACAACCGCGCGGCGGCGAACGTCATCGCGGGGCGGCCGTACTTCACGATGAAGAAGCTCGCGGACGTTCCGCTGGTGGGCCCGAACGCGCTGCAGGCGATGCGCGGCCAGGCGAAGGTCTGGTGGAACGCGTGGAAGTGGGGCGGGACGCCGGTGACGCCGCCGCCGCCGGCGTCGTCGCTCGCGGGGACGTTCGACGGCGTGTCGTTCGACGAGGTGACGGCGGCGGCGGCGCTGAAGCTGGCGAACGGGTCGACGCGTGAGGTGATGGTGGCGAACGGCGTGCCGGCGGCTCCAGCGGCGGCGATCGTGGGCAACCGGCCGTACGCGAGCGTGGCGCAGATCGCCGCGGTGAGCGGCGTCGGGACGTCGACGATGCAGGCGCTGCACCGGTGGGCGAGCGCTCCGGCGGTGGACCCGGTGGCGCAGCTGAAGGCGGCGCTCGAGCCGGTCGCGGCGCAGATCGACTTCCCGAGCGAGACCGACGCGCGGATGCTGTTCGTCTCGGCGAGCGGCGTGGGCACGGCGCCGATCACCGAGGCGCTGATTCGCGCGACGCTGACGGCGCAGCACGACGCCCTGCTGCCGCAGGTGATGTGGGTCGACCCGGCGCAGGTGCCGCTCGCGACGCGGACCGCGGTGGAGCAGCGCGACGCCCTGCTCTTCCTCAACCGCATCATCGACAACGCCGACCCGTACGACGACGCCTCGCTGGCGCAGGCGCGGCACCTCGCCCAGCTGCGCGACCTCATGACCTCGCAGTTGACCGACCTCACCGTCTACCGCTTCGGCACCGTGAACATCTCGGTCTTCATCGTCGGCCGCACCTCCAACGGCGCCCTCGCCGGCCTGCTGACGGGCCAGGTCGAGACCTGAAAAAATGGGGACTGTCCCCTCATTCGGCTCAGACGCCCGAAAAAGGGGACTGTCCCCTTTTGGGGGGCACGAAGGACATGGCTCGCTCGGCGAGGGCGGTGATGGTGAGTGAGGGGTTGACGCCGGGGTTGGCGGAGATGGCCGAGCCGTCGACGACGTAGAGGTTGTCGTAGCCGAACACGCGGTGCTGGTGGTCGATGACGCCGTCGTCGGCCGAGCGGCCCATGCAGGCGCCTCCGAGGATGTGCGCGGTCGTCGGGATGCCGCCGAGCGTCTCCGTCACCAGCGTCATCGGCACGCCGTCGATCTTCTCGGCCACCCGCCGCGCCAGCTCGCCGGCTTCCGGGATGTTCGCCGTCGGCGCCGGTCCCTCGGCCAGCGCCGTGCCCACCGTGCGCTTGTCCTTCTTCAGCTCGAAGCGCAGGTGCCCGTCGACCGTGCGCATGTAGAGCAGAATCAACGTCGACTTCGCCCAGTCCTTCACGAAGTACGCCCGCGTCGTGTCGATCGGGTGCCGCGCCGTCGCGGTGATGAGCTTCACCAGGCGCGAGAAGAACGTGTCGCCGTTCACCTGCGGAGCCCCGAGCAGGCGAAACGCTCCCGAGCCCTCGGGGTACCGCACCGGCTCGAGGTGCGAGTGATCGTCGGTCTCGAGGATCGAGCCGATCGCGATGCCCTTCGACAGATCGAGGTCCTTGCGCTTCGTCGTCACTCCGATGAGCGCCTCGTTGTTCGTGCGCACGAAGTCGCCGACCTTGTCGCTGAGCTTCGGCAGCCCGTCGGCGCTCGCCTTGAGCCGCAGCAGCAGCGGCACGGTGCCGAGCACTCCGCCGGAGAAGACGACGCCCTTCGTCATGAACTTGCGCGGCTCGCGCGCGTCGAGCCCGACCTCGGCCTCGACCGTGTAGCCGCCGCCCTCGCGCGGGTGCACCCACGTGACCTTCGCCTCGGCGATGAGCTGAAGGCCGCGCTTCTCGGCGAACCAGAGGTAGTTCTTGTCGAGCGTGTTCTTCGCGCCGACCGGGCAGCCGAGCATGCAGTGACCGCAGCCGGTGCAGCCGGTGCGATGTGGGCCCTCGCCGCCGAAGTACGGATCCGCCACCTCGACGCCGGGCTTGCCGAAGTACACCGCCACGCTGTTCGGCTTGTGCGGGCGGCCGAGGTCGGCGCCGATCTCCTTCAGCACGTCGTCGCTGAACGTCGAGCTCGGGTTCTCGGTCGCGCCGAGCATCTTCTTCGCGGTCGCGTAGTGCGGCTCGAGCTCGCGCTTGAAGTCGGCGAGGTGACCCCACGACGGAGCGTTGAAGAAGTCGTCCTTCGGCACCGGCAGCGTGTTCGCGTACACGAGCGAGCCGCCGCCGACGCCGACGCCCGAGAGCACGGTGACGTGCCGGAAGAAGCTCATCTGGAACAGGCCGCGCATGCCCAGCGACGGCCACCACAGCCACTTCTTGAGGTCCCAGTTCGACTTCGGGAAGTCCGTCGGGGCGAAGCGGCGCCCCTTCTCGAGCATGAGCACGCGGTAGCCCTTCTCGACCAGGCGCAGCGCGCTGACCGAGCCCCCGAAGCCCGAGCCGATCACCACGAAGTCGTACTCCTGGTCGTTCGACTCACGCGCGACTGCGTCGCCCTGCTCCGCGGCGGTCTGACTGCGCCCGCCGCTACGCGTCGAACTCCGGTCCTCTGTCGCGCTCATGCGGCCCTCGCGTAGGCGGCCTCGACGTGGCGCGCGATGCCGTCCGCCGCGCGCAGCGCCATGGCCATGATGGTCATCTGGGGATTAACGCCAAGTGAGCCCGGCATCACCGAGCCGTCGACGACGTACAGCGCCGGCACGTCGTGCGTGCGGTGCGCTGCATCGACGACCGAACGCGTGGGGTCGGTGCCCATGCGGCACGTGCCGAGCGGGTGGTACGCGGTGAGGTCGACGTGCCGAGCCGCGAGCGGCGCGCGCTCGAAGGCGTGGGTCTCGTCCACGGCGCGCAGCGGCTGCGAGCCGGCGATGGGCAGGTGCACCTCGCGCGCTCCGGCGGCGAAGAAGACGCGCGACAGCACGGCGATGCCGCGGCGCACCTTCTTCAGGTCCTCGTCGTTGAGCCAGTACGTGATGCGGCCGCCGGGGTGCACGCGCCCGCGCGAGCTGTCCTTCACCATGAAGCCGAACATCAGCGCGTGCTGCATCTGCTCGAGCACGCGCGTGAAGCAGGGCCCGTAGCCGGAGACGGAGATCGCGGCGAGCTCGAGCGGGGCGTGCGCGCCCTCGAACAAGATGCCCTCGTCCTTGAACTCGTCGATGGAGTACCCCTGCGGCACGGTGTTGAATGCGTTCACCGGCTCGTCGAAGACGCCGAGCGCTCCGGCGGCGGGGTGAATCGAGAGGTTCCTGCCGACCTCGCCCGAGCGGTTCGCGAGGCCCTGCTCGAGCAGCAGCGCCGGCGTCGCGAGCGAACCGCAGGCGAGCACCGTCGCCTTCGCGCGGATGCGGATGCGGCCGGCGCGGGTGGGCCGCTGCACCACGCCTTCGACGCCGACGGCGTGGCCGCCCTCGAGGCGGACGCGGTCGACCTTCAGGCCGTGCACGAGCTGCGCGCCGCGCGAGAGCGCCGACGGCACGTACGAGACGTTCGTCGAGCGCTTCGCCTCGCTGGGGCACCCGAAGCAGCACAGCCCCTGGCCGTCGCAGCCCGGAGCGTTCCGGTTCAGCGCGTGGTGCTGGTAGCCGAGCGCGTCGCAGCCCTTCGCGATCAGCTCGGCAGGGCGGCCGAGCGCGGCCTTCGACGACGGCCCGACCTCGAGGAAGCGCTCGACCCGCTCGTAGAACGGAGCCAGCGCGTCGGCGTCGAGCCCGTCGATGCCCCACGACCGCAGCACCGCGGGCGAGGTGCGGAAGCAGGTGCCCGAGTTGATGAGCGTGGTGCCCCCGACGCCGCGGCCGACCGGAATCGGGATGGCGGTGTTGCCGAAGGCGACGGTGAGCCCCGCCTTCCGGTACGTCTTCTTCATCATGTCGAGCGGGCGGCCGGTGAAGTCCTGCCGGCTGAAGTACGGGCCCTCTTCGACGAGCAACACGGCGAGGCCGCGCGAGGCGAGCTCGTCGGCGAGCGGGGCTCCTCCGGCGCCGGTGCCGACGATGACCACGTCGCACTCGAGCTCTTCGTCGTCGGGCAGCGTCGCTCCGTCGATGAGCTGGTCCTTCCACCGCGCGGCCTCGGGCTTCTTGGGCGGCTCGACGCCGAAGCGGCAGCCCAGCGCCTCGAAGACCTTGCGGTCGTCGGTGTACGCGAGCTTCACGAGGACGAGCAGGCCGCGCAGCGCCAGGCGCGTGGCCTCGAGCTTCTCGAGCGTCTCGAGGGCCTTGAGGCGGCGCCCCAGCGGCAGCGCGGAGAACTTCCGCCCGGTCAGCGGCACCGTGCCCCACTCGAGCGCGTGGAGCATCGCCTTCACCGCCGTGGTCGCGGCCGCGGGCAGCGCGGAGAGCTGGCCTTCTGCCCGGTCGAGCGTCGACTCGGAGGCTCCCGGCAGGAGGTGCCCCGGAGGAATGGCGGCCGTCGCCAACGCCCGCAGCGTCGTGCGCTCGGCGGGAGAGAGGACCCACGCGCTCATCGCGGCACCGGCAGCGCGGAGAGGACGAACGCCGGCAGCTCGCGCAGGGCGAACGTCATCTCGCCTTCCGCGACGGTGTTGCCGGCAGAATCGGTGAGCTTCGCCGGCATCCACGTCATCGAGCGCACCGGGTGGAAGAGCGACGGCGTCTTCTTCGCGGTGAGCACGAAGCCGTTCGGCAGGTTGAGGCGGTAGCTCAGCGCGCCGAGGGAGAGGTGCAGTGAGCCGACGACGGCGCCTTCGGCCCACGGCTGCGCCTTCACGGTGCCGTCGAGGGTGAAGAAGCCGAGGCCCTCGGCGCGGGCGGTGACGGTGAACTCGACGGGATGAGCGCCGAGGGTGCCGCGCATGGTCTCGGAGAACCCGATTTTCATACGACCTCCATTCCCGGCTCGGGCTCGCGCTTGAGCAGCTCGAGCGCTCCGCCGTGGGCGCTCATGCAGCGGAACTCGGGGCCGCGCCTGGGCTTCACCTCGAGCAGCACGTCGGCGAGCTTGCTGTTGAAGCAGTACGCCATCGCGTCGTCGGGGTTCCGGTAGCCGAGGCAGACCATCGGCCGGTCGGTCGCGTCCATGCGCAGCCTCGCCTCGCCGTCGGGCCCCGACAGCCGCACGGTCCAGCGGCGCGGCGCGATGCTGGCCTCCTGCCGGAAGAAGTCGAACGTGCGATCGAAGCGCAGCTCCTCGCCGCCGCGGCGGACCACGAGCGCGGACATGCGTGGCAGCGTGCGGCCGGCCACCTTCACGCGCGCCGAGTAGCCCTCGAGCATCACCTCGGGCTCGGCGCCGGACGCGGGGAACACGCACTGGCCCCAGGCGTACTCGAACGCGTGCTCCTTGCCCCAGTTGTGGCCCTGCGAGCCGCGCCAGCCGTCGACCTTCACGGTCTCTCCCGGCAGCCGCAGCTCGCCGGACAGCTCGAGCACCGGGTGCGGCGTCAGCGTCTTCGACTTGGGGAACGGCGCGGTGAGCAGCACGTCGTACGGGAAGAGCTTCAGCGGCGGCGCCGAGGTCTTCAGCCCGAACGCGTACGAGACCGGCCCGTGCTTCGTCTGCAGCTCGCCGGAGAGCGAGCCGCCGTCGCGCAGGTCGAACCGGCAGCGCGCGACCTCGACCACGTCGCCGTCGAACGAGGCCTGGGCGATCGGCACCGTGTCCTTGTGCGCGAGCGTGGTCTTCTTCACGCCGTCGAACCAGATGAACCAGGTCTCGGCGACGGGGGCTCCTCCTCCCAGCGGCGCGAGGATGGTCATCTTGAGCCACAGCGCGCGCGGCGCGGCGGGATCGTTGGCGCGGATGAACCAGCTCTCCACGTGGCCGGGCTTCCCTGAGTAACGGCGGTCGTTCACGTTCACGACTCCTCCTCTGCGTTGAGCGCGGTCGCGGCGTGCGCGCGCATGGCGTCTCCGGCGGCGCGGGCGTTCTTCGCGCGGATGGCGTTCACCGCCCTGCGGTGCAGCGACGGGTCGAAGACGCCCTTCTTGTAGAGCCCGAGGAAGCGGTCGGGCGAGCGCAGGTACACGTCGCGCACGAGGTTCGAGAAGACGACGAGCAGCCGGTTGCCGGTGACCTGCACGAGCGCTTCGAAGAAGTCGTAGTCGAGCACCTGCAGCGCCTGCGGCTTCGCCTTCGGGCTCTCCATCTCGTCGACGATGGCCGACAGCCGCGCGACCGCGTCTTCGTCGGCGAGCACCGCGGCGCGCTCGGCACACCAGCCGAACAGCATGCCGCGCAGCTCGTGCAGCTCGCGCAGGATGCCGGGGTCGACGCGGCCGAGCTCGACGAGCGCGGGCAGCACCTCGAGCCCGGCGCCGAGGAGAAAGTCGCGCACGCGGGTCGCTCCGCCGTGCTTCACCTGGACGAGGCCCCAGCCCTGCAGCCGCTTCACCGCCTCGCGGACGCTCGAGCGGTTCACCTCGTACTTCTCGGCCAGCTCGCGCTCGGAGGGCAGCGCGTCTCCCGGGCGAAAGCGCCCCTTCATGATGGCGGTCTTCAACGAATCGGCGATGCGCTCTGCGACGGTGGACATGGACTGGTCGGACCAGTAGCACATGTGGTACTGGTCCGACCAGTCATGCTCTCCGTCCTCTCGTTCCCGAAGTCGTCCGAGGTGCAGCAGGCGTTCCAGAAGCTGAAGGCGGGGGCGCCCTTCCCCACCGCCGACGAGCGCGAAGACCGGCTCGAGCGGCTCGAGGAGCTGCTCGTGAAGCACCGCGAGAAGCTCGTCGCCGCGTGCGACGCCGACTTCGGAGGCCGCTCGCGCAACGAGTCGCTCATCGTCGACGTCGTGCTGACGCTCGAGTCCGTGCGCGACGCGCGCCGCAACGTCCGCCGGTGGATGGAGCGCACGAAGGTGCGGCCCCATGTGGGCTTCCTGGGCTCCGCGGCGTACGTGGAGCACGTGCCGAAGGGCGTCGTCGGCATCCTCGCGCCGTGGAACTACCCGGTGAACCTGGCGCTGGGCCCGCTCGCCGCCGCGCTCGCTGCCGGCAACCGCGCGCTGGTGAAGCCGTCGGAGCTGACTCCGAACGTGAGCGCCGCCATCGCCGCGGCAGTGCGCGAGCACTTCACCGCCGAGGAGGTCGCCGTCGTCGAAGGCGGCCCCGACGTCGCGCAGGCCGTGACGCGGCTGCCGCTCGATCACCTCTTCTTCACCGGCTCGACGCAGGTCGGGAAGCTCGTCGCGCGCGCCGCGGCGGAGAACCTCGTCCCCGTCACGCTCGAGCTCGGCGGCAAGTCACCCGCGTACGTGCAGGCCGACTACCCCGTCGCCGTCGCGGCCCAGCGCATCGCCATCGGCAAGCTCTTCAACGGAGGCCAGACCTGCGTCGCCCCCGACTGGGTGCTGCTGCGCGAAGGCAAGGAGGCCGTCTTCGCCGAGGCCTTCCGCCTCGCGGTCGCCGAGCACTGGGGGCGCGCGCCGCTGACGTCGATGGCGACCGAGCGCGGCCTCGAGCGCATGCGCGCGCTGCTCGCCGACGCGCGGGCGAAGGGGGCCCGCTGCGAGGAGATCGACTGCGCGACCGGCGCCCGCGGCATCAAGCCCACGCTCGTCTTCCACGTGCGCGACGACATGCGGCTGATGCAGGAGGAGATCTTCGGGCCGCTGCTGCCGATCGTGAGCTACCGCGACGACGCCGACGCGCTCGCGCGCATCGCCGCGCGGCCGGCTCCGCTGGCGTTCTACGTGTTCGACGAAGACGAGGCGCGCGCCGGCCAGACGGTCGCCCGCGTCCCCTGCGGAGGCGCCTGCATCAACGACACCCTCGCCCACTTCGCCAACGAGGAGCTGCCCTTCGGCGGCTTCGGCCAGAGCGGCATCGGCCGCTACCACGGCCGGTATGGGTTCGAGACCTTCTCACACGCGAAGGGCGTGCTGGTCTCGAGCCCCGTGTCCGTCGCGCGCCGGCTGTACAGCCCGGATGCCGGCGCGCTCGTGGATCGTGCGATGGGTTTCGTCACGAGCCGCTGGGGGCGGCTCATTCGCTGAACGAGAAACCGGGTTCGGGTTCGCGTGCGCGTTCGGGTTCGTCAGTACCTGCCGCCGCGGTTGTAGCGCTCGCTGCGTCCACGCTCGTCGCCACGCTGGCGCCCTTCGCGGTCGAAGCCCTGGCCCGGGCGCTCGCGGCCCTGCTGCGCGTAGCGGCGCGAGTCGCGGTCGTAGCTGCCGAAGTTGCCCTCGCCGCCCATCGGGCCGTAGCCGCGGCCGGTGGTCTCCTCGTCGTCGCGGCCGAAGCGCTCGTCGAAGCGCCGCGCGAGGTTGAAGTCGTCGTCGCCGTAGTCCTCGTCGCGGTCGTAGCCGCCGCGCGACATGAAGCGGCCCTCGCCGTACGCGCGCTCGTCGTCGCCGCGCGACATGAAGCGGCCCTGCTCGCGATAGCGGCCGCCTTCGTCGCGGCCGTAGCCGCGCTCGTCACCGCCGCGCCCCATTCCACCGCCGTAACCGCGGCCACCTCCGCCGCGACCTTCGTCGCGGCCGTACTGACGGTACTGGCCGTAGCGCTGCTCGTTGTGGTGGCGGCTGTCCTCGCGCGCCATCAGCTCGTGGCCGCGGCCTTCTCCGCGCCCCATCTCGTCGTAGCTGCGCAGCTCGTCGCTGCGGCCGTAGGCGCCGCGGCCGTAGCCTTCGCGCGGATCGCGACCGCGCAGGTCGTCGCGCGGGCCGTCGCCGCGCTCGAAGCCTCCGCGGGTGCTGCGGGACTGCGGCTGCGGCTGCGGCTGCGAGCGGCTGCTGCTCGTGCCCCGACGCCGCGCCTCGCTCTGCGCGCCGCCGCGACCGCCCATGAAGCGGCCGCTCTCGTCGCGACCGGTCTCCGTGCGGCCCCGGCCCTTGCTCGGACGCCCGACCTGCTGTCCGGACCGCGTGCTGCCCCTGCGCTGCTGTCCACGCATCGATGGTTCCTTTCGCCTGCGCGAGGCCTGCATGGCCCCACGCCGTGATGCGGGCCGGCGTGCAAGAGAGGGTCCGCCACCTGCCTCAGAGTGAGGCGGGGGCGTGCTTCGTCACCGGCGCGTAGCGATCGACGCCGGGCGGTCACCGCGACGAAACGGTAAGGTCTCGCGCGTGAGCACGGCGATCGTCGACGTGACGTTCATCGACGCGGACTCGGGGCAGACCCTCATGAAGCTCAAGCTGCCCGCGCGGCAGCTGCCCGACTCGTTCGCGACCGCCACGACGCTCAACCTCGGCCAGGACGACTGGCAGGTGGTCGAGGCGAGCCCCGTCACCGCGGCCGAGTACATCGCGAAGGGCGCGCTCACGCTGCGGCTGCGCAAGCTGCAGAAGATCGACCCGCGCGACATTCTCTTCTCGCTGCCGACGGTCGCCGACGAGGTGCCGAAGGGCGTGCCCGGCAGCGGCGAGACCCTGCTCACGCTGCACGAAGACGACTGGCTGCAGCTCGAGCTCGTGCCCGCGGAGGTCGAAGCACAGCTCGCGCCGGACCTCGCCGCCGTGCGCCGCGTCCTCGAGCAGGAGCGCAAGGGGGCCGCCTTCGAGCGGCTGCACATCCGCAAGGCGCTGCCCGCTCCGTTCGGCATGCGCGTGCTGAACGTCGCCGCGCTCGAGCAGCGCTTCGGCGCACGGCGCGGCGTCGCCTGGCTGAACGGGTCGGGGCTCCTCGAGCACGGGTTCGCCTTCGCGCTGCCGGGCGGCGCGGTGCTCTACGGCGTCGCCGACGGCCCGCGCGTGGCGCAGCTCGGCGTCAGCCGCGCCGACGCCGACGTGCGCGCACTGCGGGAGGCCGAGCGCCTCTTGCTCGTCGACTGGTGCGCCGCGACGGTCAGCCGGTGAGCGCAGCACACACCCGCAGCTGCGGCGGCCGGGTTGTCGTTGCATTCACGCGCTCGCGCGGGTTTGCTTCGCGGCACACACATGCGCGCGCTTCGGTCGTTCGCAGTGCTCTTCCTCTGCGGCTGCCAGTCCGGCGTCTCCATCGACATCGATGGCGGGCTGTCGTTTCCGTGCACTCCCTCGAGCGCGACGGTCCGCACGAAGGAGCAATGCCCCGGCAACCTGTTCTGCGGCTTCGACGGCAAGTGCCACCCGCCCGACGTCGGCGGGGCGTACGCGTGCCGCGAAGACTTCCACTGCGGCGGCAACTTCCGCTGCGGGCCGAAGCAGATCTGCGTCGACCCGAGCGCCGATGCGCTCCGCGCCGACGCTCCGACGGTGACGTTCACGGTCGACCGGATCGTGGCGAGCACGCGGACGCCGTGGGACGCAGGGCTCACGGCGGTCGCGGCGGGACGCACGTTCTATCAACCCTTCGGCAACGGCCCGCTCACCGACGTGACGCCCATCGCGGTGGCCGACGGTCCCGACGTGTACACGGTGGCGCGATCGCAGGCCGGCTTCGCGCGCTCGCAGCCGCCGCAGCAGTTCTTCGTGGGCCGGGCGCCGCTTCGTGGTGGACGGCCCGTGACGGACGTCGCCGTCGCGCGCGACCAGGTGTTCGCGACCACGGGCGAGCGGCTGTTCCACTACCAGTGGAGCCCTACCGGCGCGCCCGGGACGATCGCTCTGCTCGATGCCGGCGTCGAGGTCGCGGCGATCGGCGACCGGCTGCGCTCCGGTAACTCGCCCTTCCCGCTCGTCTTCGAGTTCAAGCCGGACTCGGGTCACTACCGGGTCTTCGACACCGCCGTGCCGGATGACGTCGGGGTCGAGAACGACGCGTCCGGCAGCAGCATCACCGACATGGCCGACACCGACGGGCAGTTCGTGTACGCGATCGTCGACGGGCGCATCGAGATCGCGAACCGCCTGCCGCAGTCCCGCGGCAACATGGTGTTCGGGACCTTCGAGATCCACTCGCCCGGCCGGCTGACGTTCATCACGAACTGCTCGGGGTCCGCCGCCAGCGTCGGAGAGAACCTCATCGCGCGGCGTCTGCACGTCACCGACAACCCCAACGTAAACCTCACCGAGCAGCCGCTCGTCGCCGTGTCGGTGGACTTCCAGCGCGGCGATGCCGGCGCTCCGTATTGGATGCGCATCGAGCCGAACTTCAACGTCGGCACCTGCGGAGGCTCCCGGTACCGCCACGTGGCGCGTGGGTTCTGCCCCGCGTGCGACGAAGGAGAACAGCTCGTCGACATGCAGTGGGGCGTCGACTCGAACGGCGCGTCGGCGCTGCGCTCGGAGTGCTCGCGCGCACCGGACGGCCCGCCGTCGTTCTACGACCTGACGACGGACAGCGCCGGGTTCTCCTGCATCCGCAAGCGCCGCGCCGACGTGACACCTGTCCCCATCACGCGACGTGGAGCCTCGAACCCGTACGTGTCCGCGGTCGCCTCGCGCGAGACGGTGCTCACGCGCACGAACGGTCTCAGCGACTACACCCCGGTGACGCTCGACCGGCCGCCGCTGTTCGCGCACTCGTACTCGACGATGATGGGCTCGCGGCTCGTCGCGTTCGGCCAGCGCAGCATCTACCGCGAGACGCCGAACCTGGGCGTCGCCCTGCACGAGCTGGCCGAAGGCGACGCCCCTGCTCCTGCGTGGGTGTCGCGAAGCTGGCTGCTGTATGACGACGGCCGCGTGGGGCTGCTGTCGAACCTCGAGCGTGCCGCGCAGGACGCCGAGATCATCGCGGTGCCGACGCGACGCGATCTGCGAGGGCCCATCGTCGGCACGATCGTGCAGGCGTCGATGCGAAGTTTCCTGGTGATGACCGCGTACGACACGCTGCTCGCCGGGGACTTGAGCAACGCCTCGGTCGCCCGACCGGCTGCGATCGAGCCCAAGCTCGTTCCCGAGCCGGGCATCCGGATCCTCTCGGTCGCGCTGCTCGACGCGCCCTCCGATGCGACCGAGCTCGCCGAGGGATTCCTGCTCACGGAGAACCGCGTGTTCCTGCTGACGGCGCAGAGCGAGCAGCGGTGGACGGTGTCGCAGATCGACGTGCCGGAAGGGCAGTGGCTCGAGGTGTGGACGGATCGTGACCGAGGCAGGCTCGGTCGGCGCGACGGCACGGTGTACTCGCTGCCGAGCGGCGTGGCGATCGCCGAGCCCATCGAGGGTGACCGCACGGTGCTCGACTTTCAGGCGCACTGCGGCCGGGCCTACGCGCTCACCGCCGACGGGCTCTGGCGGCTCGACGCCGCCGCCGACTCGCCCATCGGGAAATGGCAGCGCGAGACGGTGCTGCCCGCGCGAGCGAACTGGCAGAAGATGTACGGTGCTGCGACCGGCGACCTGTGGGTCTTCTCCGCGGACGGCACGTCGGCGCTGCTCAAGGGGGCTCCATGCACGCAGTGATCGCCGCCGTCGCGGTGCTGCTCGCCGCCGAGGCCACCAAGCCGAAGCTCCTCGTCCTCGACGTGCAGGCCGCCGGCGGAGCCGAACCCGGCCTCGCGCAGGCCATCACGCAGGCCGTGGTCAGCGAGGCCGAGGCGAAGGGCTTCTTCCAGGTGCTGTCGTCGCGCGACCTCGCGAACATGGTGAACATCGACCGGCAGAAGCAGCTGTTGGGCTGCGGCGAAGACTCGTCGAGCTGCATGCTCGAGCTCGGCGGAGCGCTCAACGCGCAGTACGTGCTCGCGGGCACCGTCTCGCGCTTCGGCGATGCGCTGCAGCTGAACCTGCAGATGTTCGACAACAAGAAGAGCCAGGTCGTGCACCGCGCGACGCGGCTGTCGAAGAACGAGTCGGACCTGCGCACGCAGGTCATCTACGCGGTCGCCGAGGCGACGGGGTCTCCGCTGCCGCCGCCTCCGTCGAAGGTGCTGCCCATCTCGCTGATCGGCGTCGGCGGCGCCGCGGTGCTGTTCGGCGCCGTGCTCGGCATCGTGACGCTGACGAGCGAGGCGACGATGGCGTCCGAGCTGCAGCAGGGCCAGATGTTCCCCGACGTGCTGAAGAGCCACGAGTACTACGAGCGCGAGCGCTCGAAGCACGGGACGCAGCGGACGGTGTCGCTGATCTCCATGCTCGCGGGCGCTGCGCTCGTCGCGGGAGGCATCGTCCTCTTCCCGCCCGACGTGGTGGCCAGCTCGAGCTTGCGTGTGGCGATGCGCTTCACGCTCAACGGCTTCGCGCTCACCGGCTCGTTCTGAAGAAATGGGGACAGGCTGTCCCCATTTTTTGCTCAGTGCCTCGTGCCCCGCCTCATCGACTGGCCGTTGAAGCGGCGGCCTCCGAGGCTGAAGTTGTTTCGAGGGGGCTGCGGCCTCTGCGGGCGCACGGGTTTCTGCGGTCGCACCGCGGGCTTCTTCGGATCTGCAGGCATGGGTGTTCCGTTCCTTCGTGAAAGGGTTCGCTTCGAATCGACGAAAACGACGGCGAGCTCTCAGGAGAACGGGAACATGGGAGGCGTGCGCAGGACGCAGCCGCGCGGCCTGACGACGCCGCCGGGTGCGCCCTGACGACGCCCCCTTCAGTCGGCGGCGAGGCCGGGGCTGTCGGGGCGGACGGCCTTGCGCTCGCGCTTGATCGGCGAGACCTGCGTCATGTCGCGCCGGGTCTTCGCCACGTCGCGGTGGTACATGCGCAGCAGGGCGAGGAACAGCGCGACGACGAGGGGGCCGATGATCAGGCCGACCGTCCCGAACGCCAGGATGCCGCCGATCAGCGAGAAGAAGACGACGGCGCCGTTCATCTCGGCCCCACCCTTGATGAGCCACGGCTTCACCAGGTTGTCGACGAGGCCGACGACGAGCATGCCCCACAGCGCGAGGAACAGCGCGAAGTACGGGTGCCCGGTCAGCAGCAGAATCGCCGCCGCCGCGAGCACGACCGAGGCCGCGCCGATCGCGGGGATGACGGCGCAGCAGAACGTCACGCCCATGAAGAAGAGCGGGTGCGGCACGCGCGCGATGAGGTAGCCGACCATGGCGGCGGCGGCCTGCACTCCGGCGGTGATGAACGTCGACTTCACCACCGAGCGCGCCACCATCTTCACCTCGTTGAGCAGCTCGTGCGTCTGCCCGCGCCGCAGCGGCGAGGCCTCGTCGATCCAATCCATGCAGCGGCGCCCCTCGACGAGGAAGAAGAACAGCGCGATGAGCATCAGCGCGGTGTGCAGCAGCATGTTGCCGGCCGCTCCGACCACGCCGCCGACGGCGCCCACCGCCTTGCCGCCCTGCTCGTTCACCGTCTGCTCGAGCCGCTGCTCGGCAGGGAAGCGATCGAGCACCCAGTCGCCCAGGCTCTGCATCGGGCCGGGCATCTTGTCGACCAGGCCCTCGAGGCCGTCGCGGTTCACCGTGTCGATGACGAACTTCGCGCCCGACGTCGCCTCGCGCACGATGACGGCCGAGAAGCCGACCAGCGGCGTCACGATGAGGCTGATGGTCGCGAACACGAGCACACCCGCCGCCGCCGACCGACGACCGCGAAACTTCCGTGACAGCCACTGCTGCAGCGGCCACAGCATCGCCGCGAGCACCGCGGCGAGCAGAAGCGCAGCGCCGAGCTTGAAGAGCACGAGCCCGAGCGCCACCATCGTGCCCACCATCAGCGCGATGAAGAACCGCTTGGCTGAACGTGACATCAATCTGTCGGATAACTGCACCGGGCCGGGAGCGCCGCGACGTTCCCAGGCGGTGACCCCGAAAAATTGAAGGTCTGGCGAGGCATCCGACACTTGAGTACGGTGCCGGCGGCGGAACAGGCCGAGCCCGCTCGAACGAATGTCTCGCCGGCTCACCTTGTTCATCTTCTTGTGCGGTGCGTGCTGGGCTCCGGTCCGCGAGCCCGACTGCATCCTCGACCGCACCTGCGAGTGCAAAGACAAGGACCAGTGTCTCCCCGGCTTCGACTGCGTCGACGGCTTCTGCAGGAAGAAGCCCGACCTGAACCCGGGCGACCTGGGCTGGCCGTGCACGCAGGACTCCGAGTGCAACGCGCGCCTCTGCCTGCCGAAGGGCCCCGGCAACGGCAACGTCTGCTCGCAGCCCTGCAACACCGCCGACGCCGGCGCCGTGTGCCCGCGCGGCTACGACTGCCGGCAGGCGCTCGACCGGCCGGGCTTCGTGTGCACTCCGCCGCTGCGCGCGCTGTGCCTCTCGTGCAGCGACGACTTCGACTGCAACGCGGCAGGAGATCGGTGTGTCCAGCTGCAGACCGGCAAGCACTGCCTGCAGGACTGCGCCCTGCAAGGCTGCCCCGAAGGCTACGAGTGCCGCGCGCTCGCCGTCGACGCAGGGGTCGCGCGCGTCTGCACGCCTCCTTCGAGCTCGTGCGACTGCAGCCCGGTGAACGTCGGCCTCGCGCGCTCGTGCAAGCGCACGAACCCGATGGCCACCTGCTTCGGCTTCGAGCGGTGCCAGGCCGACGGGGGCTTCAGCGGGTGCGACGCCCTGCTCGCGAGCCCCGAGAAGTGCAACGGCATCGACGACGACTGCGACGGCCTGAAAGACGACGACGACCCGGATCAAGACGTCTCGGGCCTCGCCGGCTATCCGAGCTGCACGCGCGGCACCGCCTGCATGGGCGCGTGGTACTGCGGCCTGCCGCCCGACGCGGGCGCCGATGCGGGCTTTGGCTTCCAGTGCAGCGCGCCGCCCCTCGTGGCGGAAGAGTGCAACGGCATCGACGACGACTGCGACGGCGCCATCGACGAGGACTTCAAGGACTCGACGGGCACGTTCTCGAGCCCGCGGGCGTGCGGCAGCTGCGCGCTCGACTGCACCGCCGCGGTGCCGGATCTCGCGAAGAGCGACGCGGGCGTCGTGCTGCCCGGTGCGGTCGACTGCGTGAGCCAGGCCGGCGCCTTCCGCTGCGTGCCGCGCACCTGCGCGCGCGGCTTCTACCCGTGGCCGACGAACGACCCGCAGGTCTGCCAGAGGGACCTCGGGTCGCAGTGCCGGCCGTGCACCAGCGACGGCGACTGCCAGGTGCCCGGCGACACCTGCACGCAGCTGACGGGAGACGTCGGGCGGTACTGCCTGCAGGCGTGCGACACCGAGGCGTGCCCGTCCGGCTCGGTGTGCATGACCACGAACGGCAAGCGCCTGTGCCAGCCGGTCACCGGCAACTGCAGCTGCACGCCCGACCGCGTCGGCTTCACGCGCTCGTGCCTGCGCACCGCGGGCATGGCGGTCTGCATCGGCCAGCAGGTCTGCCGCGCCGACGGAGGCTTCGACGCCTGCGACACCGCGCTCACCGCGCTCGAGCTCTGTGACGGCCTCGACAACGACTGCGACGGCCTCGCGGACCAGCCGTTCAAGAACACGCAGGGCACGAACACGTACGACACCGACGAGCACTGCGGCTCGTGCACCACGAACTGCAAGGCGCAGTGGAGCCCGACGATTCAGCACGCCATCGGCGGCTGCCGCCTCGACGCGGGGACGCCGGGGTGCCGCATCGTGCAGTGCACCTCGGACGTGCTCGCCGGCGGGCGGCTGTGCCAGCTCGACTCGGACTGCGGCGGCGGCCAGACGTGCCACCCGCTGTTCCACCAGTGCGTGCGCGCGTGCAGCGCCGGCTGCGCCGCGAACGAGCAGTGCCTCGCCGGAGCGTGCGGCGTGCGCTGCACGAACGACGCGGTGTGCACCGCGCAGTACGGCGCGCTCTCGCGCTGCAGCGACGCGGGCGTGTGCGCGGCGGCTTATGCGTTCTTCGACAGCGACCGCGAGCCGACGAACGGCTGCGAGTGCCCCTCGCCGGCCGGCGTCACCGACGTGCCCGACACGTATTCCTCCTATCCCGCCGCGGGGCAGCCCTACGTCGACCGCGACTGCGACGGCGTCGACGGCCGGGCGTCTCGCGCGCTGTTCGTGTGGGCGCAGTCGCCGCAGAGCCTGGGCACGCGGGCGCTTCCGTTCCGGACGATTCGCGAGGCGGTGAACGCGTTCAACGCCGGGCTGCACGACCACATCCTCGTCGCGCAGGGCAGCTACGCCGAGCAGGTCGTGCTGCGGAACGGGGTGAAGCTGTACGGCGGCTACTCGAGCGACTTCGCGCGCCGCGACGTCGTGACGTTCCCGACGCTCATCGAGGCTCCGCAGCCGGACTTCTCGGTGCCCAGCCCGGTGCTCGGCAGCGTGAACGCGGTGAACCTCACGGCGGACACGGTGCTCGCCGGCTTCACCATCCGCGGCTACGACGTCATCACGCGCAGCCCGACCGGCACGTCCGGCTTCAACTCGTACGCCGTGTACGCGCGCGGCGCGAGCGGGCTCACGCTGCAGAACAACGTCGTCATCGGGGGCCGCGCGGGCGACGCCAGCCCCGCCGCGGGCGGAGCGGCCGGCACCAACGGCGGCCCCGGCGCGCGAGGCCTCGACGCGAAGGAGTGCAACTCGACGACGTGCTTCAACGAGTCGCAGGCCGGCGGCACCGCGGGCGCCAACCTCGCCTGCCCGGGAGCGGCCGCGAACCCCGGCGCCGGCAGCAACCCGAACAACGACCCGCAGCAGTACACGACCGGCGGCTTGAACGGTCAGGGCGGCAGCAACGGCATCTACCGGCACTCGGATCCGGTGGCCCACGCGCCGTTCTGCAAGTACGACTGCACGGTGCCGGCGACGGGCCTCAACGGCCTGCCGGCCTCGAACGGCTCGGACGGTCAGCCGGGCACGCGCGGCAACGGTTGCCTGTCGAATGCGGGCCTGGTGCTCGCCGGCGAGTGGCGCGGCGGCGCCGCGCTGTCCGGCAGCGGCGGCCGGCCCGGCAACGGCGGAGGCGGCGGCGGCGCCGGCGGCTGCGTGACGAACAACAACCCGGCGACCTGCACCATCGGCCGCCGCGTCGGCGACCTCGGAGCGACCGGCGGCGGTGGAGGCGCGGGCGGCTGCGGCGGCGCGCCCGGCAGCGGAGGCGTCAGCGGCGGCGGCAGCTTCGGCATCTTCATCGTCGGCGCGGTGCCGCGCGTCAGCGGCAACGTCGTCGAGCCCGGCTTCGGCGGCGCGGGCGGCTCGGGCGGCGCCGGCGGCTACGGAGGCCTCGGCGGGCCGGGCGGCGCCGGCGGCGACAACAACGCGGTGGCATGGTGCGCAGGCAAGGGCGGCCCGGGAGGCCGCGGTGGAAACGGCGGCGCCGGTGCCGGTGGTGGCGGCGGCTGCGGCGGCGTCGCGTTCGGCATCGCCGGCGAGAACATCGCGGGCGCCGGGTACGCGACGTCGAACACGCTGAGGTCTGCGCCGATCAACGCGGCGGGAGCGCCCGGCGCGGGAGGGGCCTCGCCCGCGGGGATGACGGCGAGGGGGCAGGATGGGGTTGCTGGGTTGGCGGGGACGCTGAGGAGCTACTGATGCGCTCACTCGACAACAGCCGGGTTCGGGTTCGGGTTCGCGTGCGGCAGGCACACACGCGAACGCGAACGCGAACGCGAACCCGGTTTCTAAGCGGTCTGGCGCCGCTGTTGTTGCTGCTGACCGCGTGCGGCCGAACGCTCTTCTACACCTCCGATCAACCCTGCGTCTTCCAGAGCGACTGCCCTCCTCCCCTTCACTGCATCAACCAGGTCTGCCAGCCGCTCACCGACGCGGACGGCGGCCGGCGCGGCATCAAGCGCTTCGGAGAGCCCTGCGACGCCGGCTTCGAGTGTGACTCGACCGTATGCGTCGGCGGCCCCGCGGGCGCCTTCTGCACCCAGCCCTGCGGCCTCGATGGCGGCTGCCCGCTGGCGTACGAGTGCAAGGTCGCTCCGACCCTGCAGGGTCCGACGACTCCGGTCTGTACCGTGCCCACCAACCTGCTCTGCCAGACGTGCACGCGCGACCTCGACTGCGGCGCGAGCGGCGCCGACAAGTGCGTGCAGAACGACGGCGGCGACAGCTTCTGCGGCCGGGACTGCACGTTCGCGGGCTGCCCCGCGCTCTACCGCTGCGAGAACCAGCAGTGCGTGCCCGAGAAGAAGACGTGTGACTGCCTGCCCGAGACGCTGGGGCTGATGAAGGGCTGCCTCGACCGCAACACGTTCGGCGCCTGCCAGGGCAACCAGGTGTGCCTCGCCGACGGAGGCTTCACCCCCTGCAACGCGCCCCCCGCGATGCCGGAGACGTGCAACGGCGCCGACGACGACTGCAACGGCGCCATCGACGACTTCACGCCGCCTTCGTGCAGCAAGACCGCGAACGGCCGCACGTGCGTGGGTCCGCAGGTGTGCCTCGCCTCCGCGGGCCTGGTGTGCAACGCGAAGACTCCGGCGGACGAGCTGTGCAACTACGCGGACGACGACTGCAACGGGCGCAGCGACGAGCCGTTCACCGACTCCGCCGGCCGGTACCTGCTCACCACGCACTGCGGCGGCTGCAACAACGACTGCAGGAAGCTCATCCCCCACTCGCTCGACGTGACCTGCCCGCTCGTCGCCGACGCGGGCTCGTGCCGCGTCTCGCGCTGCGAGGCCGGCTTCTTCCCCAACGACGGCGGCACCTGGTGCCTCGAGCTGCCCGACACGCTCTGCCGCCCGTGCGCGAACGACGCCGACTGCCTCGGGCCCGGCGCGCGCTGCCTCACCATCGACGGTGAGCGCGTGTGCGGGCGCGACTGCTCCGCGACGAGCGCGTACGGCACCACCTGCCCTGCCGGCTACACCTGCGGCATGGGCCAGTGCCAGCCGGCCACCGGCTCGTGCAACTGCAAGGCGGGCGTCGCCGCGAGCCGCTCGTGCAGCGTGCTCACGTGCAAGGGCTTCCAGTCGTGCACCGGCGGCGCGAACCCGATGTGGAGCGCCTGCGACGTCACCTCGTTCAACCCGGAGATCTGCGACGGCGTCGACAACAACTGCAACTCCACCGTCGACGAGGGTTGGCGCAACCCGGTGACCGGCAAATACGACCAGCCGAGCAACTGTGGGTTCTGCAACAACGACTGCACCAAGTACTTCTCGCCGACGCTGCAGCACACGACCGGCGTCTGCAACGCCGCGCCCGCGATGCCGGTGTGCGAGATGGGCCCGTGCCTCACCGAGACGGTCGGCGCCACCACGTTCGAGTGGGTGAACGTCGACGGCCAGACGAGCAACGGCTGTGAGTGCCGCCGCGTGCAGGGCAACCTCACCACCGACCTGCCCGACCGCGCGCCGCCGTGGGCCGACGAGAACTGCGACGGCGTCGACGGCGTCATCGCGAACGCGGTGTTCGTCTCCGCAGCCGCGCCCGCCGGCGGCAACGGCACGCGCACGCAGCCCTTCCAGAGCATCGAGCAGGGCCTCGCGGCGCTGGGCGGGACGAAGCGCTGGGTGCTGGTGGCGCAGGGCATCTACCGCGAGAACCTGCGCCTCATCGACGGCGCGCAGCTCTTCGGCGGCTACTCGAGCGACTTCTTGAAGCGCGACCCGCGCGTGCACGGCACCGTCATCGTCGGGCAGCCGAACACCGCCCCCGGCGCGCCGCGCGCGGCGCTCGACCTCGACAACCTCGGCAACGGCGCGCTCGAGACCGTGGTGTCCGGCTTCTCGATCTTCGGCTGGGACGTGAACCTCGCGCCGACCGAGAGCACCGCCGGCCGCGCGAGCACCGCCGTGCTGCTGAAGGACTGCGGCCCCAACGTCGTGCTCGCCACGAACGACATCTTCGGCGGTCGCGGCGGAGAGGGCGGCCGCGGCCGCACCGGCATCCAGGGCTTCGGGCGCCAGGCGTCGCTGCAGCTCAACGGCGCAGCGGGCCGCGACTCGCGCTTCGTGCAGAACCAGTTCTGCAACGCGACGTTCCACCTGGCCGGGGGCCTGGGCGGAGCGAACACGTCGTGCGCCGGCTCGAACGGCTTCGCCGGCGGCAACGTCGTGTGCCCGACGTACAACATGGCGACGTTCACCGGCGCGCAGCAGCAGCACCTGTCTCCGACGGCGAACGGCAACGGCGCCGGCGGCTTCGACTGGTCGTTCGACCAGATGTCCGGAGGCGGCTGCAGCCACGTGACCGAGTCGGGCTTCCCCTCGAACATCCAGACGCACGACGGCGCAGACGGCAGGCCGGGCGCCGACGGCGTGGGCGGCACCGGCGGCGCGGCGGCCTCGACCGTCGGCCGGCACGGCACGGTCGTCGGCGGCGTGTGGGTCGTCTCCTCGTTCCGCGCGTCGAACGGCACGCTCGGCGGCACCGGCCTCGGCGGCGGAGGTGGCGGCGCCGGCGGCGGCGTCGCGCGCTTCACGTTCGGCTGCACCGCGTTCGAGGTCGGCGCCAGCGGCGGCGGCGGCGGCGCGGGCGCCTGCGGAGGCAGCGGCGGCGACGCGGGCGGTGCGGGCGGCGCCTCGATCGCGGTGCTCGTCAGCTACACGACGGCCCAGCCGGCGACGCGGCTGCCGCGCCTGACCGGCAACCGCATCGAGCGCGGCCTCGGCGGCCTCGGCGGCGCCGGCGGCTTCGGAGGGGCCGGAGGCCTGGGCGGCGCCGGCGGCTTCGGCGGCATGGCGAACCGGTGGAGCTCGTCGAGCGGCGGAAAGGGCGGCGAAGGCGGCAACGGCGGCTCGGGAGGCGGTGGCGGAGGCGGCACCGGAGGCCCCTCGTACGGCGTGCTCGCCGCGAACATCGACGCTGCGTCGTGGCAGACGACGAACACGTTCCTGACTCCGACGACGGCGAACCCCGCGGGCCTCGGCGGCGCCGGCGGCTCGAGCCCGGGCTCCGGCACCGGCCAGCCCGGCGTGCGCGGCGCCACGGCAGATCTGCTGTCGCTCACCGCGTGCCCCTGCGCCGGCGGCTTCACCTGCGATCAGGGCCTGTGCGTGCCGAACTGAACGCCGTGTCACGAATCTGTCGCGAACCGGTCGCATTCATCGCATATCCAGCCGTCCATGCTGATGCTGGTGGTGGCAGTGCTCGCTGCGCAGGCCCCCGAGGCCGACGGCGGAACCCCGGACACGACACAGGCCCCTGACGCCGGCAGCGGGCTCCCCTTCGGCCTGAAGCTCGACGCGCGCTTCGGCGACGGCGCCACGCTGGGGAAAGACGACTTCGAGCTCACGCTTCGAGCCCGCGTCCAGGTGCTGTACTCGTCGCAGCTTCCCGAGCGGAACCCCGACGAAGACCGGTTCAACAGCTTCGAGGTTCGCCGGGCGCGCCTGCTGCTCACGACGCGGCTGCCGTACCACCTCTCGACGTACATGCAGCTCTCCTTCGCCAACCGCGACATGGAGCCCGACCAGCCGAACGTGCTGCGCGACTTCTACGTCGACTGGCGGCGCTTCCGGGACGTCTCCATCCGGCTCGGCCAGTTCAAGGTGCCGTTCGACGTTCAGCGGCAGGTGTCGTCGAGCGCGCTGCAGCTCGTCGGGCGCTCGTTCGTCACCGAAGAGCTCAACCTCGAGCGCGACATCGGCCTCGCGGTGTTCTCCGACGACCTGTTGGGGCTCGGCAAGCGGCTCAAGTACTCGGTCGCGGTGATGGGCGGCGACGGCCGCAACCGCATCGGCACGAACCCGGGCCTGATGTTCGTCGGCCGAGTCGTGATCTCTCCGCTGGGTGAGTTCAACGAGCGCGAAGAGGGAGACCCCGACCGCGAGAAGCGCGTCCGCTTCGCGATCGGCGCAGCCCTCGCCCGCAACAACGACACGCCGCGGCCGCGCTCGACCGAAGAGGACCCCTACGAGTTCAGCACCTTCAGCTACACGCACGCGACGATCGACTTCCACTTCAAGGCGTACGGCTTCTCGCTGCTGGCGCAGGGCTTCCTGCGCGACGCCGATCGCGACTTCAACGTCAGCCAGGACGGCACGAAGACCGAGTGGTCGAGATCGGGCCTCGGCTGGTTCGTGCAGGGCGGCGCCTACGTGCTCGACTGGCTCGAGCTCGTCGCGCGCTACGGAGACCTGCGGCCGTACGCGACCACCGACCCCAACTTCATCCGGCAGCGCGAGCTCGGCGGCGGCATCAACTTCATGGTGCAGCAGCACGACCTGAAGCTCCAGCTCGACTACTTCTGGATCGACGACGGCTTCTTCGGCGCCGGGCGCCACCTCTTGCGCGCGCAGGCCCAGGTCTTCTTCTGAGAGCGTTGTGACAGTCCCGTCACATTCGTCTTGCCGCGATGTCACGTTCGCGTCGCGGCCGCACCGCGCGGGTCACGTACTCGTCGCGCATGCTCTTCACCCTCGTGACCCTCATCGCCGCCGCCGAGCTGGCGGACGCCGGACTCTCCGAGCCGCCGGCGCCGCCGACGACCGAGGAGCTGAGCCGCAAGCTGCAGGAGGCGCTCGACCGCCTCGCCGCCCACGAAGCGGAGCTCGCGAAGCTGCGCGCACAGGCCGAGGCGAAACCGGCGCCGTCCGAAGCGGTGAAGCCCGAAGAGCCGAAGGAGCAGAAGGACAAGCCCTGGTACGAGAAGATCCGCATTCGCGGCTACACGCAGATCCGCGTCAACCTGCCCGGCGCCGTCTACAACGACAAGCTGATCAACGACCAGGGCGACCGCTCGATGGGCGGCAACGGCGGCTTCCTCATCCGCCGCGCGCGCGTCATCTTGTTCGGCGACGTGCACCCGCACGTCTTCATCTACCTGCAGCCGGACTTCGCCAGCGTCATCGACACCCAGCTCGGCGTGGCGATTCTGCGCGACTGGTACGCCGACATCTTTCTCGACAAGGCGAAGGAGTTCCGCATCCGCGTCGGCCAGTCGAAGGTCCCCTTCGGCTTCGAGAACATGCAGTCGAGCCAGAACCGCCTGCCGCTCGACCGCAACGACGCGCTCAACAGCGCCGTGAAGGACGAGCGCGATCTCGGCGTCTTCTTCTACTGGGCGCCCGCGCACATTCGCGCGCGCTTCAAGCACCTCGTCGACTCGGGGTTGAAGGGCTCGGGCGACTACGGCGTCGTGGGGTTCGGCCTGTACAACGGCCAGACGGCGAACCGCATCGAGCTCAACAAGTTCCCGCACGTCATCGGCCGCGTCACCTGGCCGTTCGCGATCGGCAACCAGTTCTTCGAGCTCGGCGGCGGCGGCTACTGGGGTCAGGCGACCGTCAGCGTCGGCAAGCACCCCGACGGCACCGCCATCGAGTCGATGCGCAGCACGAACACCTTTCGTGACGCGCGCGCGCACATCAGCGCCGTCTGGTACCCGAAGCCGTTCGGCGTGGCGTTCGAATACAACGTCGGCGTCGGCCCTCAGCTCGGCATCGACGACAAGTACGTGCTCGACGACCGCCTGCTCTACGGCGGCTACCTGCAGCTGATGCTGAAGCTCGACGACGTGCTCGGCACGGTCGCGCTCACCCCGTTCGTGCGCGGGACGATGTACGACGGCGGCAAGAAGTTCGTCACGAACGCTCCGCACTACCGCGTGCGCGAGGTGGAGCTGGGCGTCGAGTGGCAGATCGCTCCCGCGCTCGAGGTCGTGCTCGCGTACCTCATCTCCAACCGCACCAACGACAAGACCTACCAGCAGGAGTACGGGCACTGGACACGGCTGCAGGTTCAGTTCAATTACTGAGGCGTGGCGGAGTACCGTCGAGTCCCCAAGGCGCTGCGCGAGGAAGACTTCACGCGCCTTCGCGACGCCGTGATGGGCTCGCCGTTCGTCGCCTCGTCGCAGCTCAACGGGGCCTTCCGCACCAGCCGCGGCTTCGGAGTCGCCTTCACGACCGAAGGTCGCGCCCGCGTCGTCGCCGAGTTTCCGCAGCTCGAGCCGTTCCTGAGCCTCGCCATCGACGGCCTCGCGGAGGCGCAGCTGCGGGCGTTCTGGGCGCGCAAGGCCGTGCCGAAGCCGAACGCCTGGTACATGAACCTGCTGCTGGTCGGCTCCGCCGGAGGCGTCGAGCCGCACATCGACGCCACGCTCGCGAAGGCCGCCGGCGTCGAGGGCGCCACGCCGCGCGTCGTCAGCGTGCTCTACCTGCAGGTGCCGCAGTCGCGCGGCGGAGAGCTCGTGCTCGCGCGCGGCAAGAAGCTCGCGGGCGTCATCCCGCCCGTCGAGCGCACGCTGCTGCACTTCCGCGGCGACCTCGAGCACCAGGTGCTCGCGCTGCAGGACGCTCCGAAGGAAGCGGCGCGGGCGTCGCTGGTGCTCGAGCAGTACTGGTTCGAGCCCGCCGCGCTGGCGCGGCTGCCGGCGTACCGCCTCGACTCGCGCGCGAAGTTCCGCCTCGCGCTGGATGCCGCGGCGAAGCGGCCCGCGCCGGAGCTCGACTTCGAGTGAGCGGCGCTACTGCAGCGTCGCCGACTGCACGATGAACCCGCCGCCGGTGTACCGGTACACGAGGCGCGCCTGGCCCAGCGGCCCCGCGATGACGGTGGTCACGTCGACCCCGGCCGGAAGGTTCGTCACCGAGTCGAGGGCCATCGTCCCCGCGGTCGTGGACACCACCGTGTACGTGTCGGTCACCGACGGGTGCGTGGCGTCGAGCACCGCGCCGGTGGAGTTCACCAGCAGGGCCGCGGCGTAGTGCCCCGCGCGGCATCGATCGTCCTCCGGCGTCGCGTCGACGTCGCCGTGCAGGTACAGCCCCGTGGTCTCCCAGCAGACGCGCACGTAGACCTGCGCCTGCCCCACCGTGATGGAGCTGGCGAACGTGCGCGGCGTGTCTGACGCGTCCCAGACCGCGCCGTACTGCGGCAGCACGCCCGTGAACCGCGTGACGGCGGCGACGCGAATCGCCCCGGCATCCATCGCGAAGTCGGCACGCCACCGGCCGCCGTCGCCCGTCGAGTGCAGCACGACCAGCTCCGCGACCGCGTCGCGCGGGTTGGTGCTGCGGCGCGCGAGATCGACGCCGCTGCTGGCGTACGCGTAGCCCCATTCGGCGTGCGCGTTCGCGGTGCCCTGCGTCCCGCTGTGCGTCACCACCATCGCGCGCTGCTCGTTCACGCACTGCGAGATGGTCGGCGGCTGGTCGACCCGCACGTCGTTCGTGAAGAAGCAGCCGCCGTCGGGAGGCAGGCAGAGCACGCCCAGCTCACCCTGGCGCCCCTGCACCGGCGTGAACTCGAACGGCAGCTTCGCGCACTCGCGCGTGTAAGGAGAGCCCCGCGGCGGCACGGTGCCGCCCTTCTCCACGCAGAACGCCGGCGTGATGGGCAGCAGCAGCTCGAGGCTGCCCGAGTCGCGGAACGAGCTCAGGACGATGCTGGCGGTGGTGTTCGCGGTCCCCGGATCGACACACAGCCAGCCGGGCAGCGGGTCCGGTATCGAGAAGCCCGCGTCCGGAGCGAGCGCGACGACCCCCGGGCGGTCCTGGCTGGCGGCCAGCGTGAAACGCCCGGCGAAGGACAAGCTCGTCTGCCAGCCCGGGTGCAGCGGAACGATGGGGGAGTCACTGTCGGGGGAGTCGACGATCGAGCGCAGGGCGTACCCGTCGATCTCCGTCGCGCTCGCCGACATCAGCGTCAGCGGCGCGACGGTCCACGTCTCTTCCACCTCGCGCTGGCCGCCGAGCGGGCCGTGGCCGACCGAGAAGCCGCCGAACGAGACCCACTGCTGGCTCGCGTGCGGCAGCTCGGCGACGACGGTGACCGAGCCGTCGGCCTCGACGATCGTCCGCGTCGCTGCCCCCTCGACGGCGCCTCCCTTCGAGCGCATGCGGTGCTGCAGGAACGCGACCTCGCCCGGCTTGACCATCCCCGGCGGCGCAACCGGCAGCCTCGTCGTCGCGCGCGCCGGCGGATCGAAGACCAGCCCGTCGGGCTCGAGCTCGAAGACCGGCCCCACCGGCGCCGCGCTGCGGACCTCGGCGGGCCAGCTCGCCTCGTCGAGCAGCCGCACGGTCACCGTCGTGTCGGCCTTCAGCGCGTTCGGCGGCACCTCGAGCACGAAGGCTCCGTCGGCGCTCGCGACCGTGCCGCCCCTGGCCGCCTCCACCAGCACCGAGCCCGACGGGGCCCTCGAGCACGAGCCCACCCCCACCACGAGAATCACGAGCGCTGCGCGCATGCACCGAATTCTACGGAGCCTCGCGCGCAGCACCGCAGGGCATAATCGGGGTACGCCGAGAGGCGTTCGCGCCACGGCCTCGGTGCACTGGGGGACCTCGGGGGCCGCTACCCTTTCGGCGGCGTGAGTGTTCGTCGGCGCTCACGCGCTCACGCCGCCAGCACCACCCGGTTCCGGCCTTCGTTCTTCGCCCGGTACAGCGCGAGGTCGGCGCGGTGCATCAGCTCGTCGGCGCGCGCGGTGTTGCCCGCCGCCGACGCCACGCCGATGGAGACCGTCACCTTGATGGGCCGCCCCGCGTGCGAGAGGTCGAGGCGCGCGACGGCCTCGCGCAGCGTCTCGGCCTTGGCGCGCGCGCCCTCGGCGTTCGAGCCGGGCAGCGCGACCATCAGCTCCTCGCCGCCGAGGCGGCTGACGAAGTCGCTGCCGCGGACGAGGCTCTGGAGCTCGGCGGCGACCTTCTTGAGCACGAGGTCTCCGGCGTCGTGGCCGTAGGTGTCGTTGACCTTCTTGAAGAAGTCGACGTCGAGCATGAGCACCGACAGCGAGCTGCCCTCCCGCGCGGCGCGCAAGAGCTCGCGCGGCAGCGTCTCTTCGGCGTAGCGGCGGTTGAACAGCCCGGTCAGCGGATCGCGGATGGACTGGTTCCGCAGCGTCTCGCGAAGCTGCAGGTTCGCGAGCGCCATGCTGATCTGCTCGCACACGACGCGCGCGCGGCGGCGCTGATCGGACGTCAGCGGCTCGTTCGCGGCGAGGTGGAGAATTCCGAGCACTTCGCCCTGCGCCGCGAGCGGCACGCAGAGCATCGAGCGCGTGCCTTCGGCGACGGCGTGACGGCACGAGACGCCGGCGCCGCAGTGCTCGACGACGTGCATCTGGCCGCGGCGCAGCGCCCAGCAGTCGTCGGGGCCGAACAGGGGCGGCTCGCGCAGCACCTCGAGCTCGCCCCAGCGCACCCGCGCCTCGAGGATGTTCCGCGAGGCGTGAAAGAGGCAGATGGCGCCGGACTCGCGGGTGAAGAAGCGCGGCGCGAGCTGCGCGATGACGTCGTAGGCCTCATCGGTGGTGCGGCACGCCTGCAGCAGCTCACCCATCTGCAGCAGAAGGCCGATCTCGTTGAGGTGCGCCTCTTCCGCTTCCTTGCGCTCGGTGACGTCGCGGGAGATGCCGATGACTCCGAGCGTGGCGCCCGAGGGGTCACGGTACGGTGAGCGCACGGTCGAGAGCACGCGCTTCTTGCCGTCGGCGGTCTCGACGCGCTCCTCGAGGATCTTCGTCTCGCCTTCGCGCATCACCGCGCGATCGGCCTCGCTGCGCGCTGCGGTCGTGCCCGCGGAGTACAGCGCGCCGTCGTCGGCGCCGACCACCTCTTCCGGCGGGCGGCCGACGAGGCGCGCGGCGGCGCGGTTCACGAGCACGTAGCGGCCGGCGGTGTCCTTCACGAAGACCGCGTCGCCCGTGCCGTCGACGATCGCCTCGACGAGCAGGCTCTTCTCGCGCAGAGACATCTCCGCGCGCCGGCGGCGGCCGACCTCGGTCTGGAGGAAGAAGAACCCGGCGGACAGCAGCATCAGCGCGAGGCACGAGAAGACGAGCGCGCTCTGCTGCATCGCCTTCATCGAGCGGTCGAGCGCCTCGCGCCGCTCCGCGAGCAGGCGCTGCTCGACGCTCGTCATCCCGGCCACGATGGCGCGGATGCGCCGCGTGAGCGCCTGCGCCTCGGGCGCAACCGACGGCCCTTCACTCCGCTGCACGGCGCGCTCGCTCTCGAGGAGCAGCTGGGTGCGGCGCTCGAGCAGCGGCGCCAGCTCGGCGAGGCGCGCCTGGTGCTCTACGCGATCTGCGGTCAGCGACCGGGCGCGCATGAGCCCCGAGCGGGCGAGCTCGATGCTGCTGTGGAACTCGGTGAGGAACTGCTCGTCGCGCGTCAGCGCAAAGCCCCGAACGGAGCTCTCGGCTTCGGCGATGCCCCCGAGCACGTCGTCGAGCGACTTCACCACCTCGTGGGTGTGCATGAGCCAGCGTGTCGTGTCGGCCTGGGCCAGCGTGTTGCGCACGCCCAGCACGCCGGCCGCCACGAACAGCACGGCCGCGACGGCGACGAGCAGCCACGGCGCCTGAACGGCAATCGTCCGCGGAAGCCGCAGGACTCGCTGGGTGCGCGTCTTCTCGCTCTGAGTCATCGCCGCCATGTCGGGCCGGCCCTTGAGCAAGCGCCGATCCGCTCACGTCGCCCGTCGGGGCGGTCGGTTACGCGCGCCAGACCGGGTCCTGCCTGACCTCGCGCGGGGTGTCGGGAGACACCCGCTCCAGCGCGCTCTAGCGCGAGAGGTACGCCTGCTCCCAGAGGTCGAGCTGCTTCTGCACGTCCCTGCGCTCGTCGGCGTCGGGGCTGCCTGCCAGGCGCAGCCGCTGCTTGCTCAGCATGTGCACCGCCTCGGAGTGGTCTCCCGACTTCTTTCGCAGCCTGGCGTCGAGGCGCGAGATGCGGTCGTCGAGCTGCTCGGCGGTCGGCGTGGGACGCGGCCCTTTCGGCGGCGGCGCCGAAGGCTTCGGTCGCGGCGGCTCGCTCTGCACGTCCGGCTGCACCGCGACCGGTGGAGGCCGCGGCTCCGTCTGCGCCGGCGGCGCGTCGACGACGATGTCCGGCGCTTCGGCCGCCGGCCACGCGAGCCACGCGATGAGCCCGGCGAGGCACACCGCCGCTGCGGCGCCGATCGGCTTCAGCGGCAGCGCGCGCGGCGGCGGCTTCGGAAGCGGCGCGGTGGCGGGGCGAATCTGCGTCGCCGCGAGCTCCGGCGGCACGGGCGGAGGAAGCGGCCGGAGCGGCTCGAGGCGGTGGAGCACGTCGGCAGCCGTCCGCGGCCGCAGCTTCGAGGCGCCCTCGACGAGGTCGACGATCATCTCCTCGAGCGCCAGCGGCAGCACCGGAGCGATCGGCCGCGGCAGCTGCGCCGGCACCTCCTTGCGGCCCGTGAGCATGAGGAAGCCGAGGACGCCGAGCGCCCGCAGGTCGGCATCGACGGACGGCACCGGCGCGCCCTCGGGCGGCGAGATGCCGAAGTCGAGCAGCTTCACCCGGAAGGGCCCGTCGCCGTCGCGGACGAGGAAGACGCTCGAGGGCCGCAGGTTCCCGTGCAGCAGCGAGCGCTGGTGCGCGGCGGCGAGCGCGTCGGCGACCGCATAGAGAATGCGGACGGCGTCGGCCGGCAGCATGGTGCCGAAGCGGTGGAGCGCCCAGTCGAGGCCCTCGCCCTGCATCAGCTCCATGATGATGTAGTGGCGGCCGTCCGGCAGGCGCCCCAGGCCCAGCACCTTCGCGATGTTCGGGTGACCGAGCATGCTGGCGCCGCGGACCTCGCGCTCTCCCACCGCCTCGCGGGTGACCTTGACGGCGGCGGCGTCGTTCGTGTCGACGTGCCGCGCCCGGTAGACGGCGCCGTTCTTCCCGTCGCCGATCTTCTCGACGAGCTCCCAGCGCGCGACCACCGTGCCGACGAGCTCGGAGCGGACCTGCGTCTTGTCGGGGATGGGGGCCTGCACGGCTGAGTCGGCCGGGATGATGTCAGACCCCTGGATTAGAAGCCTTGCCCGTGGTACTAAACCCGTGTTCAGTACACTGAACGGAACAATTCGAGGGGAAGGAACTCATACATGGCGATCGCGAATCCGGAGAAGGCGAAGGCAATCGAGCTGGCGATGACGGCGGTGGAGCGGCAGTTCGGCAAAGGCTCCATCATGCGGCTGGGCAACGACGAGCCGCTGACCAAAGACGTGCAGGTGGTGCCGACCGGCTCGGTGTCTCTGGACATCGCGCTGGGGTGCGGCGGTTATCCCCGCGGCCGCATCATCGAGATCTTCGGGCCCGAGTCGTCCGGTAAGACGACCGTGTGTCTCCACGCCGTCGCCGAGGCGCAGAAGAAGGGCGGCGTCTGCGGCTACATCGACGCCGAGCACGCGCTCGACGTCGGCTACGCGCGCAAGCTGGGCGTCCGCACCGACGACCTGCTCCTCTCCCAGCCGGACACCGGCGAGCAGGCGTTGGAGATCGCCGAGATGCTCGTGCGCTCGGGCGCCATCGACGTGCTGGTCGTCGACTCGGTCGCCGCCCTCGTCCCCAAGGCCGAGCTCGAAGGCGAGATGGGCGACGCCCACATGGGCGTGCAGGCCCGCCTGATGAGCCAGGCGCTGCGCAAGCTGACCGGCGCCATCGCCAAGAGCCAGACCTGCGTCATCTTCATCAACCAGATCCGCATGAAGATCGGCGTGATGTTCGGCAACCCCGAGACCACGACCGGCGGCAACGCGCTGAAGTTCTACGCGTCGCAGCGCCTCGACATCCGCCGCATCGGCGCCATCAAGAACGGCGAGGCCGTCGTCGGCAACCGCACCCGCGTGAAGGTGGTGAAGAACAAGATGGCGCCTCCCTTCAAGGAGGTCGAGTTCGACATCATGTACGGACAGGGCATCTCGAAGGAGGGCGACCTCATCGACCTCGCCTCCGAGAACGGCATCGTCGAGAAGAGCGGCGCGTGGTTCGGCTTCAAGGGCGACCGCATCGGCCAGGGCCGCGAGAACGCCAAGGAGTACTTGAAGGAGCACCCCGAGCTCGCCCGCCAGATCGAGCAGCTCGTGCTCGAGAAGTTCGGCGTCGTGAAGCCGCCGCCCGTGCACGCCGTGCCGCCTCCGGAAGACGACGAAGATGACGTCGAAGAGAAGCGGCCGCGCGTGAAGGCGGCGAAGTAACGCGAGCGCTGGCGCGGTCGGCCGACTCCCCCGGCCGGCCGCTGCCGCAGCGGTGCAACGTGAAGGGGGAGGCGACTAGAGTTGCCATGATGCGGGCTCGGAACATCAAGACGAAGGGACTGACCCTCAAAGAGTGGGCTGACCTTCCCGATGATGTGCCGGGCGAGCTCGTCGATGGCGTGCTCGTCGAAGAAGAGCTGGCCGACCTGCCGCACGAGATGGTCGTGTACTTTCTGCTGCGGCTCTTCGGTTGGGTGGATGACCGCGGCGGCATCGTCATCCCGTCCGAGTACAAGTACGGAGTCGCGCCGAAGCGCGGCCGCAAGCCGGACCTGAGCGTGTACCTGCCGGGGACGACGCCGCCGCGTGCCCGCGATCGATTCGGGGCGGTGCCGCCGGACATCGCCGTCGAAGTCATCACTCCGCGTCCGCGGGATGCCAGAAGAGACCGCGTCGAGAAGACCGCGGAGTACGCCCGCTTCGGCATCCGCTGGTACTGGCTGGTGGACCCTGCCGTGCGAAGCGTCGAGATCCTCGAGCTCGGCCCGCGGCGGCGGTACACGGTCGTCGCTTCGGTGAGCGGCGGGGTGATTGCGGTTCCCGGCTGCAAGGGCCTCAAGCTCGACGTCGACAAGCTCTGGGCGCACGTGGGCCGCGTCACCCCGTAATTGGCCCAATCACACGCGCTGCTGCTCCGTGTGGACTGACCGAGCGGGCGCGTTCGAGGCTCTTCCCATGCTGCGGCTGAGCGACGTCCCCGCGCTGGTCACCGCACCCGCGGCGTTCCGCCGCATCTTCACGGCCAACTCATGGCGCGACTGGCACCCGCTGTGGTGCATCGATCACGAGGTCGCGATCGACGCGAACCGCATCGACTTCGCGCGCTGGCTCGATGCGGTGCAGGCGATTGCGGCGTAGTCGATCCTCCGCACGCCGCCGCCGTCCCGGTCTAGAACCTCCACCCCGTGGGGCTCCTCCTCCTCGTCGCAGCGCTCGCGGCCGCTGAGCCGGCGAAGTCGCACGACGAGTGGGTGCAGCACTTCCTCCACGACCCCGAGGCGCCCGCGCCGGACGAGCCCGACGTCGCCGCCGCGCGCGCCGAGGCGATCGCGACGCTGAAGGCCCGCCTCGCCGCCGCCGCGACGAAGGCCACCGCCGCGTTCACCCCGCAGCTGCCCAAGACCGACACGCCGACGAACGAGCCCGAGCACCCGCCGGTCGACCCCGCCCCGCTCCTCGAGAAGAGGCCGCCGCAGCCGCAGAAAGAGCGCCCGCTCGTCGCCGGCGGCCGGCTCACTCTCGGCGCGTACGGCTTCTACGTCATCGGCGAATCCCGCGGCGGTCCCGCCATCGAGCTGTCGTTCGGCGCCAACGTCGGCCGCTTCCGCATCGGCGGAGTCTCCTCGTTCATCGTCGGCAGCTCGCTCGGCATCACGCTCGCCGCCCGCATCTCGACCACGAGCACCGAGCGCCTCGCCTTCCTCGCCGCCGGCGACGTCGGCGTCTTCTACGGCGGCTCGAACGGCATCTTCGCGCCGTTCATCTCGCTGCACCCCGCCGGCCTGCGCCTCAAGGCCGGCCGCATCGGCCTCGAGTTCCACCTCGCCTCGCTCAGCATCTTCTGGCTCGGAGGCTCGACCTTCCGCTTCGTCCCCGGCGCCGGAGTCGCCTTCCTCCTGTGACCCCCGCCCTGCTCGCCCTGCTGCTGGCCGCTCCGTGGGTGGACCCCACCGGCCGCGTTCGCTGTGACGCGCCGGACCGGTTCTCCAGCCTGCCCAATCTGCCCTGGCGCTTCGAGCGCGACGACGGCCTCAGGCAGCTCGTCTTCCTCACCGTTCGGCCCGTCTCCATCGGTCCGGCCCAGCGAGCGGCCGAGCTGCTGCAGCGTGCGGGGGCGTCGCCGCTGGGCGAGCTGCCTGACGGCCTCAAGGCCGCCTTCGCCATCGCGCCCACCGAGCCCACCTGGGCCGGAGTCCTCGTGCTCGGCCCTCCCTCCGCCGACGTTCAGGCCGAAGCCAACGCGCTCGCGGCGACCTGCCGGAAGGCGACGCCGTCGGTGACGAACGGCCGCGTCTTCGACGTCACGCGGCGACTGAGCGCGCAGATCCCCTTCGGCCTCGACGCCCTCGACCTGCGCAACGCCGGCGCCGTGCAGGGCGAGGGCTTCACCCTCCGCGTCACCGCGGTGCAGAGGAAGGGGACGGCGACGCTGCAGGAGCTCTCCACCGAGTGGCTGCAGCCGAGCGGCGCGAAGCTCGAGGGAACGGCGGGTGCCAGCGCCGGGCCGGCCACCGCTCCGCTGCCCGCGGTCATCGCCACCGGCACCCTGGTGCAGTCCGGCGTCGAGTACGTCATCGAGGTCGCCGCCATCGATCTCGGCAACGGCGAAGTCGGAGGCTTGAGCCTCAGCAGCACCCGCCCCGCCCTGCAGCGCGCGCGCTCCACGCTCGACGCGATGCTCCGCACGCTCACCGTCACCGCACAGTAGCCTCAGCGCGGCACGAGCCGCAGCAGCCGCTGCCCGTTCTTGTCCCAGACCCCGACGATGAGCACGGTCTGGGCCGCCATCACCTGCGACACCGCCGTGCAGCCGTCGTCGGCGGCGCGCAGCACGTCGACGGGCGCGTCCACGCGGGTGCCTCCGTCGGGCTGCCGGGTGAGGCCGTGCCACTGCAGCGCGCCGAGCGCGGGCAGCACGCCGCGAACCTGCTGCGTGTGCAGCGCGACGACGCCGGTGCTGAACCCGGCGAGCGCCTCGACGTCGTCGCCGAGCTGCAGCTCGGGAGCATCGCCGAGCGCGATGGCCGACCCCGCGCCGCTGAGCGCCTCCATCACCTGCGAAGGCGCGGGCAGCCTCAGCACGTGCCGATCGGCGCCGTCGAGGTAGTAGCCGAGCACCGGCAGGCCGTGGGCGGTGAGCGCCATGAGGCCGGGCCGCACGTTCTCGCCCGCGATGGCGGGGTACGTCGCCACGAGGCCGGCGCGCAGGTCCACCACGTCGTGCTTCACGCCGTAGACGCCGCGAGGCCCGCCCGCCGCGCCGAGGCCGTCGCCGCCGACGAGGAAATACGAGCCGAGCGCCAGCAGCGACTCGTTGCCCGGCGCCGGCAGCCACCGCGTCCCGGCGTCGGGCGCGTTGGTGTCGAACACCGAGATGCCGCCGTCGACGAAGCCTCCGCCGGAGATGGTCCGGTACGCCGCGAGCAGCTTGTCCTGAGCGTTGACGAGCGACGGGGTGATGATGACCTGCCGCGCGCGATCCTCCGCGGCGACGGCGTCGAACACCCCGTTCGCCGCCGACGGCTCAAAGAGCGCAGGCCACACGCCGAGGCGATGCACCGTCCCCGCGCCGGAGTACCCGAACACCACCAGGCCGCGCCCGCCGTCGGGCAACGCCTCGTCCTTCACCGCGACCGGCACCCACGCGGTGCCGGGCAGCACCGCCGAGTCGACGAGGCGGTACCCAGCACCGACCTGTGCCGTACCGAGGATCGGGTCGTGCGCGCGCAAGTCGCAGTCGAGCGGCCCCGCGTCGGGCACGCCGCCGTCGCTGCCACCGTCGCCGCCACCGTCGAACGGGCCCGCGTCGGGAAGCCCGCCGTCGGGCGGCGGCATCGATCCGGAGCACGAGACGATGAGCGCCGCGCACAGCCAACGAATCGAGCCGGTCGAGTTCATCTTGCGCTCACTAACGCGGCGCGACGACCGCCATTACACTTTTCGCGTTCGCGCGAAGCCGCGGAGCAGCAGTCCGACGAGCAACAACTCGAGCACGCCGCCGCCGCCGGCACAACCGCAGCCGAAGCCGGTTCCCAGCGCAGGCCCGCTCGCCGGTGGCGGACCGCCGCAGCCCGACGTCGTCATCTGCGTGACGCCAGGAGCGATCGTCTCCTGCACCGAGACCTCGGCAGCGCCGCGCGACATCGCGGCCGGCAGGCTGGGCACGGCGCCTCCGGCGTCGGGCATCACCGGCCGCGTCGTCGCGGGCGCGAGTTCGAACGTGCCGGCGCTGCCTCCGCCGCAGCAGGGCTGGCCGCTGCCGCAGTCCGCGCACGTGAGGCCCGTCGGGCAATAGAAGCCGCCGCCGCAGCAGGTGGCTCCGGTCGGCGCGCACGTCCCATCCGCGCACATCACCGGCGCAGAAGCCGGGCACGTCGGGCAGCCGCTCGAGTCCGCAGCGCACCAGCCGCGGTGCGCGCAGCACGCGGTGCCGGAGGGACAGCACGAGCCATTGCACGACACCGCGCAGGCACAGACGCCCGAGCCGGCAGCGCCGCAGCAGTACCCGGTCGCGCCGTCGAACCGCGTGAACGGCGCGCCCTCGTTGGCGAGCCGCGGGCAGCACACGTTCGACACGCAGTCCGAGCCGGCCGCACAGCCGCGGACGCCGTCTTCGCAGCACGAGCCGCCGCGCTCGATGCAACGGGGAATCCCCTTCTGGCAGCAGTCGAGCTCGGGTGCGCAGGCGAAGTCGGCGCCGCAGCAGGTGACGCGGCCCATGAACACGCGCCCGCTGCAGCAGGTGACCTCTCCGAGGCCGTCGAGGCACTGGCCTCCGCAGCTGTTGCGGCACGGGCAGCGGGCGATGTCGAGGGTGCAGGCGCCACCCATGCAGCTGCAGCTCTCTCCGGTGCTGGCAGAGACGATGCACGAGGTGAGCTGCCCCCCTGCGTTGCACGTCGCGGTGCGCGAAAACGTCACCTCGCCGTCGCACGTGCTGCCGCACGACGTCGTCGTCGAGCCGGGACAGCGAAACGTGAGCGCCGGGCACGACTGCGCCGCCGCCTCGGCCGCCGACAGCAGCACCGCGAACACGATCGCCAGCCGCACGCGCAAAGAGGATACCTTCGGCCCCCCATGAAATCGCTCCATCGCGCGGACTTGTACGGCTGGTCGCGCTTCGACGAGGCGCGGAACCTCGACTTCAACAGCGTCGCGTGGGTGCGCGACGGCGGCAACGTGCTCGTCGACCCGCTCGAGCTCAGCGCGCACGACGAGCAGCACCTCGAGCAGCTCGGCGGAGCGGCGCTCATCGTCATCACCAACTCCGAGCACGTGCGTGCGGCGGCCCGCATCGCCCAGCGCTTCGGCGCGAAGGTGCTGGGCCCTCAGGCCGAGCGCGGCGTCTTCGAGGCCGCGCGCTGGCTCGCACACGGCGACGAGGTCGTGCCCGGGCTCGTCGCGTTGGAGCTGCACGGCTCGAAGACTCCCGGCGAGCTCGCGCTCGTGCTCGAGCGCACGACGCTCATCACCGGAGACCTCATCCGCGCGCAGCGCGGCGGCCGGCTCAACCTGCTGCCCGACGCGAAGCTGAAGGACAAGGCGAAGGCGCTCGAGTCGGTGCGCGCGCTGGTCGAGCAGCACCGCGAGCTCGACGCCGTGCTCGTCGGCGACGGCTGGCCGGTGTTCCGAGAGGGGCGACCGCAGCTCGAAGAGCTGCTTCGTTGACCCTGAGCGCAGCGCGCAGCCCGGAGTCGAAGGGCGCCCGCTCCACCCGGCGGCAACGTCCTGGCCGCCTTCCTCCGGACGGCCGCGGCCTGCTAGAGCCTCGCGCGACATGCGCCCGGTCCTGCTCGCCGCCTCGCTCGCGCTCTGCGCCTGCCAGGCATCCGTGATGATGACGCCGTCGCCGTTCACTCCACCGCCGCCGGTGGAGAACTGCCTCGGCAAGCAGCTGCTCGACTTCTTCGGCAAGTCGCGGCTCATGGTGGGGCTCGCGACGGGCAGCGACACCGCCGCGACCGCGGCGCCGTACGACGTGCGCTACCAGTACCTCACGGCCGGCATCGCCGACGGCAGCGGCCCGTGCTCGAGCTGCGCGAGCGGCTGCACCTCCGGCAACACGAGCTGCAAGAGCGGCGGCTGCGGCTGGTGGGGCTGCTGGCAGGACGACCAGGAACCCCCGGGAGCCTTCGCGCGCAGCTTCATCGCCGACGCCAAAGCCCGCGGCCAGATCCCGATGTTCACGTACTACCAGCAGCTCTACGCCAGCGGCGCGTTCGAGGGCTCGGCGCAGATCGCGAAGATGAACGACGCCTCCATCATGAGCCGCTACTTCGCCGACTTCCGCTTCGCGCTGCAGCAGGTCGGCGACGCGAAGGCGCTCCTCCACCTCGAGCCCGACACCTGGGCCTACGGCCAGCAGGCGAACGCCGACCCGTCGAAGACGCCCGTCGCGGTCGCGACCGCGAACGCGACCGACTGCACCGGCATGGCGAACACGTTCGCCGGCTTCGGCCGCTGCATGGTGGCGATGGTGCGCAAGTACGCGCCGAACGCGAAGGTCGGCTTCCACGCGTCGGCGTGGGCGACGAACATCTCCGTCGCCGGCAACACCGACCCGTCGCTCGACGTCGCCGCCGAGGCGAAGAAGACCGCCGACTTCCTCAAAGCGTGCGGAGCCGAGGAGACCGACTTCGTCGTCGTCGAGACCTCGGACCGCGACGCCGGCTTCTACGCCCAGAACGGAGACACCACCGCGTTCTGGGACGTCACGAACAAGACGCTGCCGAGCTTCCACCAGGCGTTCGCGTGGGCGACGAAGATCGCCGAGGGCGTCGGCCGTCCACTCGTGTGGTGGCAGCTGCCGCTCGGCAACTCGACGACGCGCTACCAGGACAACCGCGTCGACTACTTCTTCCAGCACACCGACGAGGTCGCCGCGACGCACGCGGTGCTCATGGCGTTCGGTGCGGGCAAGGACGATCAGACGATGCCCGAGTCCGACAACGGCAACCTCGCGGCGCGCACGAAGTCGTACGACGCCGCGGGAGGCCAGCAGCTGAGCTGCAAGTAGACAGAGGGACCAGGTGAGGGGGCAGCCGAGCCGTCGCGTCGTCGCTCGGCGCCGAACGGTGTCGGTCGCAGAGCGCGTGCAGCGTGGCTGCCCGCCACCTCACGGCGCGGGGACTTCCGGCAAGAGCGGAGCGAGCGCCATCGGCGGCTTCGCCGCGCGCACGCACGTCTCGAGATAGCGCGCCAGCGCGAGCTCGGCCTTCACCGGCAGGTCGGTGAACTTCACCTGCACGCGGTGATCTCCGCCGTCGTCGAGCACGCGCAGCACCTTCGCGCGCGTCTTGTGCTCGTAGCCCTCGGGCAGCCGGAAGTGGATGTCGACCTCGGCGGCGAGCGGCGGGTAGCGCGTCCACCACGAGGCGCCTCCCAACGAGATCTCGCCTTCGTAGACGGTGGGGACTCCGCTCTCTCCCGGGTCGACGACCCAAAGGCGCAGCGGCGCGCGCGGAGACGTCCGGCGCTCTTCACCGACGCGCCGCTCGGCGAAGCGCTCGAGCGGCTCGGGCACGAGCTTCAGGTGCCGGCGATCGATCTTCGACCGGCGGTCCTTCACTTGAGCACCTCGACCGGGCCGCCCCAGTAGCCGACCATCTCGAGCGGCGCGATGCCGAGCTCGTCGCGGCGGTTCCACGCCCACGCCTCTTCGTTGCTGCCGGGGATGGCGGGGACCTCTTCTCCGAAGGTGATGGCCTCGACCTGGTCGGAGCCGACGCCGAGCGCGATCAGGAACTTCCTCGCGACATCGGCGCGCTTCTGACCCAGCGCGAGGTTGTACTCCTCGGTGCCGCGCTCGTCGGCGTGGCCGGCGATGCGAATCGTGACGCCCGGCTTGTCGTGCAGCGCTATCGCGACCTTCTCGAGCATCGTCTTGTCGGCCTCGGTCAGCGTCGCGTCGTCGAAGCCGAAGTGCAGCGTGCACTCCGAGAGCAGCTTCTTCAGCGCGGCGTGATCGGCCTGCTTCTTCAGGTCGCCGGACGGATCTGCGGGCTCATCGAGGTACGACGTCTTCACCTTCTTCGCACACCCCGTCGCGACCACCAGCGTCAGCACTGCGAACAGACGGATCATCGATTTCCCTCGTGTGTGGGTTGACGTGCAACACGGTGCCACAGGGTTGTGACGCGTCCATTTTTCGGCCGTCGATTTCTGATCAGCGCGGGCCCAAACCCCTCGAACTTGCTAAGCGGCGACGCCCGCTTCTGATCAGAAACTTCCCGGGGCCACGCGGGTTTGAACGCTGCAGAGATGACGGTGGAAGACGAAGACGCCGCCCTCTTCATGAAGGTGGCAGCCGGCGACAAGCGCGCGTTCGCGACGCTCTTCGACCGCCATCAGAACAGCATCGTGCGGTTCGCATACCGCTTCGTCGGGAGCCAGGCGAAGGCCGAAGAGCTCGCCCAGGACATTTTCGTGAAGCTCTACAAGAACGCGAAGAGCTACCGGCCGGACGCGAAGTTCAAGACGTTCATGTTCCGCGTCGCGACCAACCACTGCCTCAACGAGGTGCGCCGGCCGTTCCACAAGGCCGAGGCGGGCGTCGCCGAGGTGCCGGACACGCAGGAGTCCGCCGAGCGGCCCGACGCCGCCCTCGAAGGCAAGGCGCTCGAGAAGGCCGTGCACCTCGCGCTCGACGGCATGAGCGAGCGCGAGCGCGCCGCGTTCTGCATGTGCCGCTTCGAGGGGCTGCCGTACAAAGAGATCGCCGCCGCGCTCGACGCGAGCGAGGCCGCCGTGAAGAGCCTCATTCACCGCGCGACGCTGCAGGTGATGAAGCAGGTGGCGCAGTTGAAGGCGGGCCTCGGGCCCGCGATCACGAGGAGTGAAGCATGAGCACCAGAGACGAGCTGGCCGCGAACCTGACCGCGTACATCGACGGTGAGCTCTCCGAGCTCGAGATGCGGCGCATGAAGGAAGCGCTCGACGCGGACCCCGAGCTCGCCGCGCTCGAGAGGCAGCTGCGCGCGACGCTGAAGGCGGTGGCCGCCCTGCCCTCTCCCGAGCCGTCGCAGGCGCTGCGGCGCGCGGTGCTCTCGAAGCTCGACGAGCCGACCTCGGCGTTCGAGCGGCTGAAGGCGTTCTTCACGCTGCCGAAGCTGGTGCCGGCGCTGGGGCTCGCGACCGCCGCCGTCGTCGCCGTCGTGGTGATGCAGCGGCCCGGCGAGAGGCCGCAGCTCGACGCCGAGACGCTCTTCGTCGCGCAGAACATGGAGGTGCTCGAGGACCTCGACGTCATCGGCCTCGACAACACCGACGATCTCGACGTCGTCGCGAGCCTGCACGAGCTGGAGGGCACGCCATGAGGACGATCGCCGCTGTCCTGCTGCTGTCGTTCGGTGCGCTCGCCCAGACGTCGGCGGAAGAGCGCTGGAACCAGCTCTCCGACGCGCAGAAGGCCGAGCTGAAGGCGAAGTGGCAGGCCTTCAAGGCGCTGCCGCCGGAAGAGCAGGCGCGCATCCGCCAGAACGCCGAGCGCTTCCGCAACATGTCGCCCGAAGAGCGCGAGCGCGTGCGGGATAACCTGAAGGCGTTTCGCGCGCTGTCTCCGGAAGAGCGGCAGGAGCTGCGCGACCGCTGGCAGCAGTACCGGAAGATGGACCCGTCCGAGCGCCAGGAGCTGCGCCAGCGGATGCGGGCCTACCTGCGCGCGAACCCGGAGAAGCGCGAGCAGCTGCGCGAGAACCTGCGGCGGTGGAGGCGAATGTCTCCGGAGCAGCGCGAAGAGATGCGCGAGCGGATCCGGGAGAGGCGGCGCCGGTGAGCGCGATCCTGCTGCTCGCGTGGCTCGCGGCAGCGGATGGAGGAACGCCGCCTTCTCCGCCCGCGAAGCCCGCGCTGTCCGCCGACGAAGCCGAGCTGCTCAAGAACCTCGAGCTGCTCGAGGCGTTCGAAGACGTGAAGGACCTCGACATGCTCGAGGAGCTGTCAGTGGAACGGTGAGTCGCGCGTCAGCCGGTGCGACGCACCCGGCCGAAGAGGCCTCACACGCAAGGATGCACGGGTTCGAATCCCGTCGAGAGCACGCTCTCGTAGCTCAGCTTGGTTAGAGCACCAGCCTGAAACGCTGGAGTCGCAAGACTCAACGGCTTGTTCACTCGGGCGCGTCACCTTTCTTCTCTTGGTGTATGAGGCCAGCCCCGTGTCGCTGCTGGTCCGCCGCCTGAAGGTGCTCGACATCCCCGCGCTCGAGAATCTCGAGCGCGAGATCGTCGAACGCCACCCGGGCCGCCGCGGCTGGCTCGACACCTACCGCAAGCACATCGAGCGCTCGATGTCCGAGGAGCCGGAGGGCTTCTTCGTCGCCGACCTCAACAACATCGTCGTCGGTGGAGCCATCGTGCGGCAGCGCGGCCCGCATCCGCTCACCGGCGACAAGCACGGCCAGCTGCTCGCGCTCACCGCCTCGCCCGCCTACGTCCGGTACAACGTGGCGCAGCGGCTCGTCCTCGAGGCGAGCCTGTACCTCAAGTCGCGCGGCTGTAAGTCGATGACGGTCTCCTGCCCGGTCGACACCGACCCCAAGGAGATCGACATCTTCAAGACCTCGGGGTTTGCGGTGGTGTCCTGGGAGCTGGAGAAGCAGCTGTAAGGCTTCACTCGCCGAAATGGGGCCTGTCCCCATTTCGGTGAGAAGTGGTGCGGCCATGCTCCACAACTCCGAGCCTCCAGTTTCGAGAATCAACTCGTGGGCTTCACTCTCCGCAGCCTGTCGGCCTTCGCAACGACCCAACTGAAAGTTGCGTCGTTCGACTGCGCCGAGCCCACGCTCCACGCGGTGTCCTCTCCGTCTCGACCGTCCGTACTCGAGCCTGAGGGGCCACCATGTCCGACACACTGATCTCCTACCGGCCGGAGCTGCGCATCACCCGCGCGCCCGCCGAGCAGTCTTCACCGTCGTCCCGCTTCACCCTCGAGCGCGAAGAGCGCGTCGAGGTGGTCGAGAAGGCGCCCGCCGAGAGCGGCTCCATCCTCGAGATCATCAACGCGCTGCTCGTGAAAGAGACGGTCACGCACGAAGAGCTCGTCGCCCTCCGTGCGCGGCTGCGCCGCTACGTGTCGCAGGTGAACCGGCTCGCGAGCCTCTTGAAGGCGCTTCAGCGCGAGCCGGGGCCCGAGCCGGCGCCGAGCTCGACGAGCAGCGCCTTGGCGCCCTCGACCTCGTCGAGCTGCCAGAGCGCGTAGCGCGCGTCGGCGGTCACGTTGCGCGCGACCTCGGGGTTGTAGCCAAAGTCGTTCGCGATGTTCTCCCAGACGCGGTCGAAGTTGACGCCGACGAGGCGGCCGTTGCCGTCGATGACGGGCGAGCCCGAGTTGCCGCCGGTGGTGTCGCAGTCCGCGAGGAACGCCACGGGCACGTCACCCAACGCCGCGTCCTTCCACCGGCCCAGCTTCTTCGCGCGGCCGGCGTCGAGCACCTTCTGCGGCACGACGAACGGCGCCTGGCCGGTGTGCTTCGCGAGCATTCCGGACAGCGTCGTCTGCGGCTTCATCGTCAGGCCGTCCTTCGGGTCGTAGCCCTTCACGCGGCAGAACGTGACGCGCAGCGTGGAGTTCGCGTCGGGCGCCACGGGCTTCCCGGCGTGCGCCATCACCGCGGCGCGCCACAGCGGCCGGTACATCAGCGCCGCGCCGGACCACGCGTCGGTGCGCTCCTTCTGCGCCTTGCGCTCGGCGTCGAGCGCGAAGCCGAGCTCGAGCAGCGGGTCCTTCCGGGCCTTCAGCTGGTCGGCGGTCTCCTCGATCATCTTCTTCCGCTCGTCGAGCACGGTGACCTTCGTCTTCGCGTAGATGGCGTCGAGCTTCTTCGCCAGGTCGGCGTCGACGGCGGCGACGCGCTGGTCGGCCGGCAGCGCCTGTGCGCGCTTGACCCACGCGAGCGTCGCCTCGCGATCGGCGGCGAGGAAGAACTTCTTCTGGTCGCGCGCCAGGCGCTCGCGGATGCGCGGCAGGTCGCGCTCCTGGTAGCCGGGCTCGCGCTCGAGGTCCGGCTTCGCCTTCTCGGTCGAGAGCCGCGCGAGGAACACCGCCCACTCGAGCGCGCGCGACGCGCTGGGAAGAATGTCGACGGTGAAGTCGTGGTCCCACGTGCGCAGCTTCTCGTCGAGCAGCGCCTCGAGCTTCGCCTTGGCCTCGACGGCCTTCGCCTGCGCCGGCTGCTTCTTCGCCCACTCGAGCACGGCCTCTTCGGACGCGCGCTGCTTCTCGAGGATGCTGCCGCGCGCGATGCCGGCGACCTGGCCCTGCGCGTTCTTGTGCACGTTCGCGAAGCGCTTGAGCTCGTCGGTGACGGCGATGCGACCCTCTTCGCTGCCCGCGGTGACCTTCTCGTAGAGCGCGATCCACTCGCCGGTGAACTTCTCGCGGGCGGGGAACCAGCGCTCGGCGCGCTCCTGCATCTCGCGCGCGAGCAGGCCGCGGTAGCTGACACCGGGGTAGCCGAGCACCGCGACGGCGTCGCCGGGCTTCACCCCCTGCGTGGCGAGCGGGAAGTAGTGCTGCGGCTTCCACGGCTGGCCCTTCGCGTCGTACGCGCGCACGAGCGAGAAGTCGCCGGTGTGGCGGGGCCAGCTCCAGTTGTCGATCTCTCCGCCGTACTCGCCGACGCCGCGCGGCGGAGCCCACACCAGCCGCACGTCCGAAAGCTCGTCGAAGATGGTGAGGTTGAAGCTCACGCCGCCGTCGAAGGTGGCGAAGGTGCAGCGGGTGCCGACGGCCCCCGGGCTCGGCGCCTCTTTCTCGCAAGCCGCGACCAGCGTGTTCTGCACCGCCTCCAGCGCGCGGTAGCGCTCGAGATCCGACGGAGCCGCGTCGAGCTTCGCGCGCACCTCGGCGGTGACGTCGCGGAACGCGCGCGGCACCTGCAGGCGGAACGACTTCGACTGCTTCTCGTCGGCGCGCGTCTTCGCGAGGTAGCCGTCCTCGAAGAGGTTGGCGCCGGGCGTCGAGTGCTCCTGGAGAATCGAGACCACGCAGTGGTGGTTCGTGATCAGCAGGCCGTCGGCGGACACGAAGCTGCCCGAGCAGCCCGGCAGCTGCACCGCGTTCGACAAGAGGCCGGTGCCCTTCTTCTTGTCCCACAGCTTGCCGAGCGGCAGCTGGAAGCCCTGCTCCTTGACCCACTTGGGGCCGAGGTCGAGCACCTGCGACGGAGTCCACTTCCCCTCGCTCGCGACTGCCGTGGAGGAACCAGCCGCGAACGAGCACAGAACGAAAACGGATGCGAGTCTCATGCAGGGCGACGCTTACTCTGTCTCGTCACCGCATAGGCAATCGACGTGACGATCAGCAGTACACCCGCCCACAGCAGCAGCCAGTGCGGGCTGCCGGCCGGGTTCCGGAAGAACCCGAAGTACAGCATCCACAGCGCGGACAGGCCGTAGACCGCGGCCGCCACGAGGCTCAGCGCCGAGGGCTTCTCGAACTTGCCGGTCTTGTCGAAGCGCGCGCGGAACAGGCCGGTCACCGTGAACGCCGCGAACAGCACGAGCAGCGCGCCGATCGCCTCGAGCTTGCCGCGCACGTCCGGCGCGAGGATGAGGCCCGTCGCGATCGCCCCCTGCAGCAGCACCGAGCGTACCGGCGGCTTGCCCTCCTGCGCCTTGAGCCACGCGGGCAGCACTCCGTCGGACGCCATCGCCGCGTAGACGCGCGGGCCGACGAGCATCATCGCGCTCATCGCCGACATGAACAGCAGCACGATGACCCCAGAGAAGATGCGCGCGCCCGCCTCGCCGATCAACCGCGCCATCACCGCGTGCCCGAGCGTCACCTGGTCCTGCGTCTTCATGTACCAGTCGGACATGTCGTCCGTCGGAGTCAGGTTCGCGATGAAGACGTAGTTGAGCACCAGGTACAGCAGCGCCACCGCGCCGCAGCCGATGAGCATCGCGCGCGGCACGTTCTTCGCCGGCTCGTGGAACTCCTCCGCCGCGTAGACGGCGGCGTTCCACCCGCTGAACGCGAAGGCGATGAAGAAGAGGCTGCCGGCGAAGGCGCCGATGGGGAAGCCGGTCGACGGGTGCGCGGGCTCCCAGGCGGGGAACGCCCAGCGGCCGAAGGCGACGCCGACGCCGATGAACGCGACCAGCAGCACGACCTTCACGCCGAACAGCACGTTCTGCACGCGCGCGCTCGTGCGCAGGCCGACCGCGTGGGAGAGCGTGAGCATGACCACGAGCAGCACGCCGAAGAGGTTCGGGTCGAGCCACGGCGTCAGCTTGTGCGCGAACGCCCCGGCCGCGTACGCGTCGACGGCGATCGGCGCGCTGAAGCCGATGAGCAGCGACGTCCACCCCGCGAGGTAGCCGAGGAACGGGTGCCACAGCTGCGAGAGGTAGCGGTACTCGCCGCCGCTGCGCGGCATCAGGCGCGCGACCTCGGCGTAGGCGACGACTCCGCAGAGCGCGAGCACCGCGCCGACCGCCCACGCAATGAGGATCTGCGAGGGCCCCAGGTCCTGCGCCATGAAGCCCGCGGAGATGAACACGCCGGCGCCCACCATGTTGGCCACGACGAGGCCGATGCCGCTCTTGAGACCGAGGTGTCTTTCCGGGGCGTCAGCCATGCAGGCCCGCGCACCATAATCTGGCTGCGCGCACGACGGGGCGAGTTCTCGCCCCTGCTTCGCCCGCGCAGCGGCCCGCGAGAATTCTTCGGAGCACGGTCTCGTTGAAATAGCCTCGACCGCCATGCTCGCACTCGCTGCTGCCGTACTCCTCTCCGCCGCCGACGCCGGCGCCGCCCCCGCCGCCAAAGAGGCCGCCGCCCCCGCCGCGGGCGAGCACCCGCAGGGCGGTCAGGACTTCACCACCGAAGCGAAGCTCCTCTTCCGCATCGTGGCCTGCGAGGGCGACCAGCCGCTGCCTGCGCACATCGACGCGAAGGTCGTCGAGACCCACTGCAAGAAGCTCAGAGAGCGCATCGAGAAGTACCGCGCGACGTGGGTCAACATCGCCTCGCCGTTCATCCAGAAGCAGAAGCCCGAAGGCCTGCCGACCACCGTCGTCTACCCGTTCGGCGGCGGCGATCTCATCTCCGCGCTCACCACCTACCCCGAGCTCACCGAGGTGACGACGATGTCCCTCGAGCACGCCGGAGACCCCCGCCGCATCCACAAGGTCGACGCCAGGCAGCTGCGCGACAGCCTCGACGTCATCATCAAGACCTCCGCCGGCCTGCTCGTCGCGAACGACAGCAAGACCGAGAACCTGATGAAGGGCCAGCGCGGCGAGCTGCCCGGCCAGCTCTCGTTCTTCCTCATCGCGCTCGCGGTGCACGGCTACGAGCCCGTCTCGCTGCGCTACGTGAAGCCGAACGCCGACGGCTCGCTGCGCGGAGTCACCGCCGCCGACATCACCGCCGCCGAGGGCAAAGACGCGAAGCTGCTCCACAGCAAGTGGGTCGCGCCCGACTTCTCCGAGGCGTTCGACAACGCCGAGCTCGTCTTCGTGAAGAAGGGCGCCGACCCCAAGAAGGACACGAAGACCCACCGTCACTTCGCGCAGAACCTCGACAACGACCACTTCGGCAAGGACGCGGCGATGCAGAAGCACCTCGAGGTGAAGGGCCGCATCTGCGCGATGACGAAGGCCGCCTCGTACCTGCTCTGGCGCGACAACTTCTCCACCATCCGCGACTACCTGCTGAACCACATGGAGTTCATGGTCAGCGACTCCACCGGCGTGCCGCCCGTCTTCGCGAAGAAGGCCGGCTTCGAGCAGGTGACGTTCGGCAGGTTCGACGCGTCGTTCCTCGGCGCGAACCCGTCGTACAACGAAGACTTCAAGAAGCTGTGGAAGGACGCGCAGCCGCTCGAGTTCCGCTACGGCTACCTCGACAAGAGCATGCGGTACCACATGCTCATCACGAAGAAGGCCGTGGCGAAGAAGGAGTGATGACGGCGGTCGTCGTCTTCACCTTGCTCGCGCAGTACGACGCGGGCACTCCGGCTGCGCTGCTCATCGCGCAGACGACGCGGCACGAGCACGTCGCGCAGCTGCTCGACGACGGCCGCCACGTGCGCTTCGGCACCGACGGCAAGGGCGCCGTGAACACCTGGCGGCCCGCGACGTACAAGCCCGAGGGAGCGCTCACCGTCATCTACGTGCACGGCTTCTACGACAACGCCGACACCGCCTTCTGGGGCCACCACCTCGCCGAGCAGTTTCGCGACAGCGGCAGGAACGCGCTCTTCGTCGTCCCCGAGGCGCCGTCGTGGCGCACCGACGACGTCATCTGGAAGGACCTCGACGAGCTGCTCCTCGCCGTCGAGCGGCAGGTGAAGGTGAAGATGCCGACCGGCCCCGTCTGGGTCGTCGCGCACTCGGGCGCCTACCGCACCGCCGCCGCATGGCTCGTGCACCCCCGGCTCCAGCGCGTCGTCCTGCTCGACGCGCTGTACTCGATGGACGACGAGTTCAGCGCCTGGGTGAAGGGCGGCGAAGGCAGGCGCCTCACCGTCATCGGCTTCGACACCGCCCAGCGCGCCGAGTGGTTCCTGCGCGCCCACCCGAACGCCGTGAAGCTCGACGACGTCCCCTTCCTCTACGACGGCTTCCGCGCCGCCCAGGCGACCGCGCCGGTGCTCTACATGTCGAGCGAACGCTTCGGTCACATGGAAATGGTGACCAGCGGTCGTGTGTTACCGCTGCTCCTGCACGGGCTCAAATAAGCGCCTTGACTGAGTTTCTGCCGCCTTTATGAAGACGCACATGGCGACGGTCGCCCGATACGCACTGCTCGTGCTGATGGTGCTGGCACCCGTGTTGGGCGCTTTTCCTTCGTTCGCAGAACCACCTGACTCCGGCGCCGTCGAGGCCCCCCTGGCCCTCGACGACGCCGACGAAACCGACACGGCCGACGCCGTGATCGCCGAGTGGACCCAGCCACAGCTGGCCCACATCCAGGGAACCCAGCGCGTGCACGACGTCGAAGCCCCTGAAGGGCCTCCGCTGCAGCGCGCTGAGCGGCCTCCGAGCGTTTGAAGCGACCCCCGAAGCCGTCGGCGCGTCCCTTCAACCTTCGAAAGCCGTCCATGAAAGAAATCCTCAAGAACGATCTTCCGGCATCCGTCGTCGTCGTCCTCGTCGCAATTCCTCTGTGCCTCGGCATCGCGCTGGCGTCCGGCGCTCCGCTGATGGCCGGCCTCATCGCCGGCATCGTCGGCGGCCTCGTCATCGGCCCGTTGTCGGGCTCGCACCTGATGGTCAGCGGGCCCGCCGCCGGCCTCACCGCGGTCGTCCTGCAGTCGACCGGCAAGCTCGGCTCGTGGGAGGCGTTCCTCGTCGCCGTGGTGCTCGGCGGCGTGCTGCAGATCGCGCTCGGCCTGCTCAAGTGGGGCTTCGTCGCCGACTACGTCCCGCGCTCGGTCGTGCGCGGCATGCTCGCCGCCATCGGCCTCATCCTCATCTTGAAGCAGCTGCCGCACGCGGTCGGCTACGACAGGGAAGCCGAGGGCAGCCTCGCGTTCTCACACGACGGCGAGAACACGTTCACCGCGCTGCAGCACATGTTCGGCGCCATCAACCCCGGCGCGGTCATCATCGCGACGGTCGCGCTGCTCACGATGATCGTGTTCGAGAAGACGCGGCTCAAGAAGCAGAAGATCGTCTCGGGCCCGCTCGCCGCCGTCGTCATCGGCATCGGCCTGAACCAGCTCTTCGTCGCCTTCTTCCCCAGCCTCGCCATCGGCGCCTCGCACCTCGTGCAGCTGCCGCTGCAGGTCTCGGCGAGCGAGCACCGCTTCCTCGACTGGCACGGGGTGCTGAACCCGCAGACGTGGGTCGTCGGTCTGACCATCGGCCTCGTCGCCAGCCTCGAGACGCTGCTCAGCCTCGAGGCCACCGACCGCATGGATCCGCTCAAGCGCAAGTCGTCTCCCGACCGCGAGCTGCTCGCGCAGGGCATCGGCAACACCATCAGCGGCCTGCTCGGCGGCCTGCCGATCACCGGCGTCATCGTGCGCTCCACCGCGAACATTCACGCCGGCGCGCGCACGCGGGCCTCGGCGATTCTCCACGGCGTGTTCCTGCTCGCCGCGGTCTTCCTCATCCCCGGCATCTTGAACCTCATCCCGCTCGCAGCGCTCGCCGCCGTGCTGATCATGACGGGCTTCAAGCTGGCCTCGCCCGCGGTGCTCAAGGAGGCGTGGAAGACCGGCCGCGACTTCTTCGTGCCGTTCGCCGCCACGGTCGTCGCGATCCTCGCCACCGACCTGCTCATCGGGGTCGCCATCGGCCTCGGCACCGGCACCTTGTTCATCCTCAGGCAGCACGCGAAGTCGACGGGCCTCAAAGACCTCACGCTGCCCGGCGCGGTGGTCAAGCGCTTCGAGCTCGAGGAGCAGGTGACGTTCTTGAACCGCGTCGGCCTGCAGCAGAAGCTCGAGTCGATCGAGCCCGGCTCGCGCGTCGAGATCGACGGCCGCCGCTGCCAGCGCATCGACCCCGACGTGCTGCAGCTCATCAAGGAGTACGCGCAGAAGGCCGGTGAGAAGCAGATCGACCTGCGCCTCATCGGCCTCGGAGGTGCCACATGAGCATGGATCCCGTCGATCGGCTGCTGAACCAGAACAAGCAGTGGGTGCGCGCCACCCTCGAGAAGGACCCGGACTTCTTCAAGCGCCTCGCGAAGGGGCAGCGGCCCGAGTTCCTCTTCATCGGCTGCTCCGACTCGCGCGTGCCGGCGAACGCGCTCACCGGCACCGGGCCGGGCGAGGTGTTCGTCCACCGCAACGTCGCGAACCAGTTCCTGCCGCACGACATGAACGCGCTCGCGGTGCTGCAGTACGCCGTCGAGGTGCTCGACGTCGCGGTCATCGTCGTCACCGGCCACTACGGCTGCGGCGGCGTGAAGGCGGCGGACGGCCCGAACTTCTACGGCCTCGTCGACCACTGGCTCGGAGACCTCCGCTCGCTCGCCGAGCGCTACCGGCCCCTCTTGCAGAAGCTCGACGACGAGCAGCGCCACCGCCGCCTCGTCGAGCTGTCGGTGCTGAACCAGGTCTACAAGCTGTCGCTCACTCCGGTGCTGCGGCAGGCGTGGGCCAAGGGCAAGCGGCCGACCGTCGCGGGCGTCGTCTACGACGTGGGCGAGGGCGTGCTGCACAAGCTCGTCAGCGGAGTCATCTCGGTCGAGGCGGCGCAGAACCTGATGCCGGACATGAAGGCCCAGTCCCTGCCGACGCTGCTGCTCGACTGAGCTTCGCGCACGTCCGGGGTGAGGGCCGGCGAGCGCCGGTCACAGCACCAGCATTCGCTGCGCTCGGCCCGCCAGGTACCCCACCTTCCGCGCGAGGCCCGCGAGCTGCGCGTTCGCGTCGTCGACCCGCAAGGTCAGCCGCGGCAGCGACGAGAGCAGGTGCCGCGAGATCTGCCCCAGCGACAGCGTCGCGTGGTGCATGCGGCGCTGCTCGGGGATCGTGTACAGCCCCTCGAGCTCGGCGCCGTGCGGACACCGGCTGCCGATGTCGATCTTGAAGACGATGCGCTTGTCCTTGTCCTCGAGCACGTAGGTGCGCTTGCTCAGCACGCGCAGGCGCACCCGCTCGGCGAAGCCCTGCGGGTCGAGCACCAGCGGGTCCTTCTCCATCTGCTCTTTCACCGCGGCCGCCGCCATGGGGACGAGCTGCTGAAGATCCGCCTCGACCGCGAGCCGCAGCGTCGGGTTCGTGAACGGCCCGAGGTCGTCGGCGCTGCACGCGAACAGCCGCTGGGTCCGGTTGAAGGTCGGCTTCAGCGTCGGACACAGGTGCTGCACGAGCACGTCGACCGCCGCCTTGTCGCCCATGATCGACATCGGCTTGAACTTGCCCGCCAGCGCCCGCGCGAGGTCGGCGATGGCGTTCGGCGGGCTCGCGCTCGGAACGACGAGGCTGCCGGGGCCGCCGACGAACAAGGCAGCGGTCAGCTCGCCGTCGACGTACCGCCCGTGAAAGTGAAACGCGGGGTGACCCGGCTTCGGAGCGACGCCGTAGTCCTCGAGGATGCCGAGCAGGTAGAGGTTGTGCGCCGGCTCACGCGCGAGCATCGCACGCAGCACCTCGAGATGTCGGCTGTGGAGCGGCTCGACCGAAACGGCCATGGGGGAACTTTAGGGCCCTAGCCTACTTCGCCCCGGCCGGATTGAAGCTGAACGTGTGTCGCATCGTGCCGTTCGGCAGCCCGCGCGCCTGGTCGAGCGTCGCGCCCTCGAGCGCGTCCTGCACGCACGCCACGACGTACGGGTCGGCCGACTTCATCTTCACGCTCACGTTCGTCAGCGCGCCGGTCTCGGTGGTGTCGAACGAGGTGACGACCTTGATGGACTGCTTCAGCCGGTCGTTCATCTCGAGGAAGCAGATGTGCACCACCGGGTTGAGCTGATCGACGACCGCCGCGCGCACCGTCGCCTCGTCGCGGGGGCCCGGCGGCGGGGGCTCTTCCGGCGGTGGCTCGGGCGGCGGCGCCGGCTGCGGAGCAGGAGGCGGCGGTACCCGCGCCACGGGCGGCGACTCGACGACGGCCGGAGCCGGAGGCGCGGGCTCGACGCGGGCCGGCGGCGGCAGCGGCGGCGGCTCGTCGCCGAGCGCCGCGAGGCCCCACGCGACCAGCAGGCCGAACGGGACGAGCACCGCTGCGGCGATGAGCACCAGGCGCTTCACGCGTCACGAAGCATCGCGCACGACGGCGGCCGTCCGCGAGATCTTCTCCAGCGAGAAGCCGGGCACGAGGTCGCGGGCCAAGACGGGCTCGCCGCCGCCGAGGCCGCTCCACTGCGCGAGGCGGCCGATGAGCTCGCGCGGGTCCCTTCCCGCCTCGCGGAACCAGGCGACGGTGCTCGCGCCGTCGCGCTTGGCCATGCGCTTGCCGGCGGCGTCGAGCAAGAGCGGCACGTGCGCGAACTGCGGCGCAGTGAGCCCGAGCGCCTCGTAGAGCTGCAGCTGCCGGGGAGTCGACGAGAGCAGATCGTCTCCGCGCAGCACGTGCGTGATGCCGGTGGCCGCATCGTCGACGACGACCGCGAGCTGGTATGCGGCGATGCCGTCGGCGCGCCGCACGATGAAGTCGCCGACCGCCTTCGCGACGTCCTGCGTGTAGCGGCCGCGGACGAGGTCGACGAACGAGGTGTCTGCGCCACGGGCGCGAAAGCGGACGGACGCGGGGTGGCGCGGCTTGGTGGGCCCCTCGCGGCAGGTGCCGGGGTAGATCGGCCCCTCTTCGCCCTCGTGCGGAGCGCTCGCCGCGCGCGCGAGGTCGGCGCGCGAGCACGTGCAGAAGAACGTGAGCCCCTTCGCCTGCAGCACGCCGAGCGCTTCCCGGTAGAGCTGGCCGCGCTCGCTCTGCTTGAGCACCGGGCCGTCCCAGTCGAGGCCGAGCCACTCGAGGTCCTTCAGCAGCGCGTCGGTGTACTCGGGCCGGCAGCGCGGGAGGTCGAGGTCTTCGATGCGCAGGTGGAACTCGCCGCCGAGGGCGCGCGCGTGCAGCCAGCCGAGCAGCGCGCTGCGCGCGTTGCCCAGGTGCATGAGGCCCGTCGGCGACGGCGCGAAACGGCCGCGCACGGTGGGGTTACGGCTTCTTCTGCAGCGGCTTGCGCGGACCAGCCGGCTTGCGCGGGCCCTCGTCCTTCGCTGCCGGCGCTTCTTCGCCGACGTCGAGCTCGCCCTTGCCGGGCTGCACGCCGTACTTCGCCTCGGCCAGCTTCACGCCCGACGGGCCCAGCGCGGCGATGACGGGAGACGGCACCTTCACCGGGTCGCCCGACTTCGGCCCCTTCGCCGAGAGCTGACCGGCGAGGTTGTAGAACTCGACGCCGGCCGAGAGCAGCTCGGTGTCGAAGGCGGCGCGCGAGAGCCGGCGGACCTCTCCGCCCTTGGCGGCGTAGATGAACGAGTCGAGCGCGAGGCCCTTGCCTTCCTTCGACAGCGTGCCGAAGACGAGCAGGTCGAGGCCGGAAGCGGCGGTGAGCTCCTGCGCGGCCTTCACGAGGTCGGCGTCGAGGCGGTTCTGCGAGACGGCGGAGAGCAGCCGCGACTCGGGGTCCTTCGACGTCGAGGTGCCGGTGACCTTCGCGGTCTTGCCCGAGGCCACCTCGGCGACGCCGCCGAGCACCTCACCGTTGGGCAGCGTGGCGCGCCAGAAGTGCAGGCCGGGAGGAACCTCCTTCACCTGCAGCGGCGTGTTGCCGAGCAGCACTCCGTCGACGGCGACCGGAGCACCCGACGGAGTGGTCTCGATCTGCAGCGTGCCCTTCGGCGCGTCCTTCACGGCCTTGCGGGTGTCGCTCACGACGCGCGCGAACAGCTGCGAGGTGGCGGCGAGCGGCAGGTCGCGATCCGGCGCGAGCGCGAGCGCGGTCTTCAGGCTCGCGAGGCCTTCGTCGTCGCGGCCGGTGTTGTACTGCACCGCGGAGAGCAGCGCGTAGGCGTCGACGACCTCGGCGACGTCGCTGACCGCCGCGGCGTCCGTGCGGTACGCGGCGACGGCCTTCGTGAGCGCCTCGCCGGCGAGGCGGAACTTCTTCTTCTTGCGCTGCTCCTTCGCCTCGTCGACGAGCTTGCGCGCGTCGGAGAGCGCGTCGCCGTTCGCCGCGTCCGAGCCGGCGGCCTTGCGCAGGTCGACGAACTGCAGGCCTTCGGCGTTCTTGAACTCGGTCGAGAGCATGCCGCTCGCCTTCTGGCCGGCGCGCGCGGGCACGTCACCGGAGAGCGAAGCGAAGGGGAGCACGCCGAGCTTCTGCGGCGTGGCGGGCGCGGTTTCCTCGGCGAGCGCGGCAGAGGAGACGAGGACGATCAGCAGGGAACGCATACGGTTGGGCAGATAGCAGAAAAGCGACGCTTGGGCGTCAAGCTCGGTTCCTCTGTTAAGAGCACGTTCAAACGATGCGGTTCCTGCACTGCTCGGACGTACACATCACCGGCGACTACCGAACGCCCTCGCTGTTGAAGCTCGGCTGGCGCCGCATCCCCGCGCTCGGCGAGCTGTACTTGAAGGGGCGCTACCGCAACTTCCAGAAGGCGCCCGACACGGTCCGGCAGATCATGCGCGACGCCGAGCGGCACCGCGCGAACCACGTCATCGTCTCCGGAGACGTCACCGCCTACGCGCTCGAAGAAGAGTTCGACGGCGCCCGCGCCGCGCTCGAGCCCTGGGTGGGCGACCCGCAGAAGTGCACGGTGATTCCCGGCAACCACGACACGTACACGCCGGGCGCGCTGCGCGACCGGCGCTTCGAGCGCCGCTTCGGCCACCTGCTCGAGAGCGACCTGCCCGAGGTGACGCGCGAGGGGCCGTACCCGTTCGTCCGCCTGCTCGACGGAGTCGCCGTCATCGGCCTTCGCTCCGCGCGCATGCCGCTCGTGCCGGGCATGTCGTTCGGAGTCATCGGCAACCGCCAGCTCGAAGGCCTCGACGCCGCGCTCGCGAACCCGAAGCTCGACGGCAAGGCGGTGCTCGTCGTCGTGCACCACGCGCCGCTGAAGCAGAACGGGAAGCCCGACACCGTGCAGCACGGCCTGCTCGACGCGAAGGCGCTGTTCCGCCGCGTGCGCGGCTCGAGGTTCGCGGTGCTGCACGGCCACGTGCACCACCGGTTTCACCACCCGGCGACGCCCGAGCGGCCGCACATCTTCGGCGCCGGCAGCTCGACCCAGGCGGGGCGCGAGGGCTACTGGCTGATTGATGTGAAGGATGGGCGGATCGCGGGCAGTGAGATGCACGCGCCGGGGCAGTAAAAGAAGAACAGCCGGGTTCGGGTTCGGGTTCGGGTTCGGGTTCGAGGGTGCCGAACCCGAACCCGAACCCGGCTGTTCTTCCTTCTACGGCGCGCCCATGCCGGCACACTCCGCCGGCGTCGGCTGCCCGCACGAATTCTTCAAGAGCGCCCGCGCGCACGCCGCCTTCTTGTCCGCGTTCGCCGGCGCGACGGCTTCCTTCCGCGACGTGTCCTTGCAGGCCTTCGAGACGGCCTGGCAACGCTCCTTCGCGTCGGGCTTGCAGCTCGTGGCGTGGCACACGGCGCCGGCCCACAGGTCACAGAGCCAGCGCTCGCTGTACGTGTCCGGTTTGACGGCGACGGAGCTGGACAACCACGCAGACGCAACGATCGCGAGAACCATGGCGTCCAGCATCGTACCTGATGAGCCGATACGCCGCGAAAAGGTGGTGCTACAACGTGGTAGCGATGACCGAAGATCAGCCCGAGCTGTCGCGCGAGGAGCTGAAGTCACTTCGTGCGCTGAACCGAGCCGTCGACGACTGCCTCGAAGAATCCCTGAAGGCGCGCGAGAACCTCGAGCAGACCTTCAAGCGCCTCTTCCCCGTCCTGCTCAAGCTCACCGGCGCCACCGGCGCGGCGATCACCACCATCGACGAAGAGCTCACCGAGCAGACCTGGTCCACCGGAGACTTCGGCGACGTCTTCCCCGGCACCGTCTTGAAGGAGAACCACTGGGGCGCCCGCCGCTTCAAGGGCGACACCTTCGTCACCCAGGCCCTCGACGTCGTCGGCCACCGGGTCGGCGCCATCGGCCTGCTCTTCCCCGGCGACCAGACCGCGCCCGAGACCGCCGCCCGGCTCGCCCGCGCGCTCGAGACCATCGCCGAAGAGCTCGACACCGTCCTCGCCAGCATCCAGACCGCGAGCGAGAAGCACCAGCTGCTCGTCACCATCAACCACCTGCTCTCGAACCGCGTCTTCGAGGCCGGCATGGACCAGGCCGTCCGCGCGCTCTGCGAGAAGGTGAAGCTGCCCGGCTTCATGCTGCTGTACCGCGACGCCGTCGACTCGGCGTCGCTGCACTACCGCATCTACAAGTACGGTCAGCTCGAGCACGCGTCGAACGGCAGCCGCCATGGGCCCATCGACGCCGCCATCCGCTCGCACGGGCCGAAGCTCATCGCCACCAGCGACACCACCCTGCGCTCGGTGCTCGGCAGCGCGCGCGCCATCGAGGCCGTGCTCATCAGCGGCGTCGGCGAGAACAACAACACGCTCGGCAAGATCATGGTGTGGAGCGGCGGCGACGGCTTCTCCGCCTTCACGATGGATCTGCTGCGCCTGCTCGCCGCGACGCTGTCGCAGCGCCTCATCGACTACAACCGCGAGCGCATTCACCTCTCGCAGTTCTTCTCCGGCGCCGTCATCGACGACCTGCTGAAGGACCCCGACTACGGCCGCCGCTACCTGCAGCCGCGCTCCGAGGAGGTCGGCATTCTCTTCGCCGACATCAACGGCTTCACGCGCATCTGCGAGCAGGTGCTCGAGCGCCCCGAGCGCATCGGCAAGTTCGTCGACGACTGGAGCGACGAGGCCGTGATGATCCTCCACCGCCACGGCGGCGTCTTCGACAAGATGGTCGGCGACTGCGTCATCGGGCTGTTCGGGCCGCCGTTCTTCCGCTCGACCGCCGGCCAGCGCGCCGCCGACGCCGTCCGCGCCGCGATCGAGATTCAGAAGTTCACGCGCGAGAAGATGAGCGCGCACCCCGAGGTCTCGCGGCTGTCGGAGATCTTGAAGCTCCCGGGCCTGGGCGTCGCCATCGGCGTCAACCTCGCGCCGACGTTCTGCGGGCTGTTCGGCCCCAACCGGCAGTACACCGGCTTCTCCACGGGCATGAACCAGACCGCCCGCCTGCAGTCGCTCGGCGCCTTCCGCGAGACGCTCGTCATGGAGTCCGCGAAGCAGGCCATCGAGACGATCGACGCGCCGGACTTGAAGAGCCTGCAGTACGGCCCGCTCACCGAGACGCCGGTGAAGAACGTCGAGAAGCCGCTGCGGCACTACAGGCTGCTGACGTAGCGAAACACGAAGGCGCGCACCCTGAGCCGCGTCGGCCGCGCAGCGGACCGACGCGAGTCGAACGGGTCCGGGCGCAGCAAGCATCGACTTCGAGAAGCCTCTGTCTACACCCCGTCGACGCGAATCTCCGGCTTCGGCCCCGGCTGTCCCTCGCGCCCATCGCGCCGCCCCGACTGCCCGGCCTGGCCCCAGCGCGTCGAGTTGCGCCCCCACGACCCACCGGCGCCGCCCGCCCCTGGGGCTCCGACGTTCCCGCCGCGCCCGCCGCGGTTGTCGAACTGCAGCGCGTTCAGGTACGGCTGCGCCGCGCCGCTGACGGAGACGATGATGCGCCCGCCCTTGCCTCCATCCGCGCCGTCGCCGCCGTTTCCTCCGTTGCCGCCGTTGCCGGCGTTGCCGTCGGGCTCACCGTCGCCGGCGTCGCCGCCGCGACCTCCCTGGCCGCCGCGGCCGCCGTCGCCGCCCTCGCCTCCGATGGCGGTGACCGTCAGCGAGCCGCCCTCGGGGTCGACCAGGAACACCTGCTCGCGCCGCGACTGCATGCCGCGCACCTTCACCTGCAGCAGCCGCAGCTCCGGCGTCGGCTGCGCCATCGTCACGCGGACCTCGACGTCCTCCGCATCGCGCCCGGCCTCGCCGTTCGCGCCGTCGCTGCCGTCCCGGCCGTCAGTGCCGTTGCCGCCCGGATCCTTCTGAAAGCCTTTGCCCGGCACGCTGTACGACTTGCCGTCCTGCCCCTTGCGGCCGGCCTCTCCGTCGCGCCCTGACGCGCCGTCGCGCCCCGACTGCCCGCGAAAGTCGGCGACGAAGCGGCAGCGGAAGTGAATCGGCATCGTGAACGCCGTCTTCACCTCTGCGTGCCCGTCGACCGAGATGTCGAGCCGCGAGGGGATCTGCACCTGCATCGGGTCCGCCGGAATCGTCACGCGACCGTCCGGCATCGGCTGGCCGTTCAGCGTGATGCGGTAGCTGTCCCACCGCACGCGGCCGTCCTCGGTGTTCTCCGAGCCGAGCAGCTGCCCGTCCTTCGTGCGCGCCCAGATGGTGAGCTGCGCGGTCTCGCCCGGGCACAACATCGTCTTGTCGAACCGCACGTCGATGGACTCGACGGGCTGCTCGCGCAGCGTGACGTGGCGGCAGCCGGCCGTGACGGCGAGCACGGCGACGAACGTCAGCTCAGTGAGGCGGCGCATCATCGCAGGGCAGCTCTCCCTTCAGCGTCCAGGCGGCGGAGCGGTCGACGCGCTCGAGCCGGGTCGTCACCTTCGCGTAGGTGCCACAGTCTCCGGCGGCGACGGCGGCGCGCGCAGCGGCGGCGTAAAGCGGCGCGAGGCCGGGGTTCGAGCCGCAGGTCTGCTCGAGCTCGGTGATGGTGCGGCGCCAGCCGTTGAGGCCCTCGGCGACCGAGCGCTGCTTGCCGAAGTACGGCCCGGCGCGCTCGAGCTCGTCCTGCCGGCACGCCGTGCGCGCGCGATCGAACCAGCGCTGCTCTTCCTGCCGCTGCTTCGCGGCCGAGGAGAGACCACCCAGATCTTTGATGCGCGCCTCGACCTCGCGGTACCGCGGGCTCGCCGGGAACCGCTCGAGCACGCTGCGCCACGTCGCGTTCGCCTCGTCGACGCGGCCGGCCGCGATGAGCCCGCGCGCCTTCAGGTCGAGCGCGACGATCGCCGCCTCTCCGTCGCGCTCGGCCGCGATGCGGTCGACCGTCGCGACCGCCGCGTCGCACGCCTTCGGGTCGAGCTGCGCCAGCGGAGGCCACACCGTCCACCGCCCTGCCCTGCCCTCGAGCACGAAGCGCGCCGCGTCGAGCGCGTCGGGCACCGCGAGCTCCTCGATGCCGAGGGCGCGGGCGCGGCCGAGATCTCCCGCCGGCAGCGACGGCGTCGTGCCCTTCGGCAGCACGCGAAGCTCGCGGTCGAGCAGCTCCTGGTTCGCGAAGTACGACTTCATGAGCCCCGTCACTTCGTCCGCGCGACCATCGAGCGTGCACCGCGGTGTCCCGCGACCGAGGCGCGACTCGATGAGGGACAGCGCGAACGCGCCGCGGACGAGCCGGTACGCGAGGTACACGCGCGACGCCGGGTTCTTGAGCTTCGCCGGGTCGTGCGTCGCCAGGTACGCGTCGGCGTTCTTGAGCAGCTCGTCGCTGTAGCCGACGAGCGCGTCGTTGCGGCGCTGAGCGAGCTGCTCGAGCGCGAGCAGCAGATCCTTCTGGCGCTCGTTCGCGAGCGCGAACTGCGGCGAGCGGCGCGCGACCTCGGCGAGTGTGCGCGAGGCCTCCTCGAGCGCGCCTTCGTCCCTGTACGCGAGCGCCTTCGAGTAGGTGAGCACGGCCTCGAAGTCGGCCCCCTGCGTCTTCTTCGCGGCGCCGCTGAGCTGCGCGTCGAGCTTCGCGAGGAACCGGCGCGCGAGGTTCTGCTCGAGGTCGAAGAACTTGTCCTTCGAGCCGCTGACGCTCTCGGCGAGCACGACCTTGCCGCTCGCCACCTCGACGAGGCGGATGTCGACGCGCAGCGTGGGCTCGAAGCTGTGGAAGGAGCCGGTCACGGCGTGCGTCGCGCCGGCGATGCGACCGAGCTTCAGCGCCGTCTTCGGGTCGAAGTACTTCGTGCGCTGCAGCTCGAGCTCGTCGATCAGCTGCTGCAACTTCTCGCGCTCGACGACCTCGACCTGCTCCGAGGCGGCGAGGTCCGTCACCAGCATGTCGGCGAGGCCCTTCTGCAGCACGTCGAGCGACGGGTCTCCGGAGTCGTTGTCGAAGTAGAGGACGGCCACGACCGGCGGCTTCGCGGTGCCGACCGGTGCCGCAGCGAGCAGGGTGAAGAGAAGGGCAGTCAACGGCAGGAGCCGTATACCCCCGAGGGCCCCCCCGTGCGCAAAGCGGCTACAGCACTCCGTGGCGCTGCAGCACCAGCGTCACGGCGAACGAGGCAGCGTTCGCGACGAGCGACCACTCGATGGGCCGCTTCACGCCCCAGCTGGCGAGCCACGCGGCCTCGATGGCGACGCAGAACAGCGCAGAGGCGATGAGCAGCGACTCCCAGTGGCCCCGCGGCCAGAAGCGCGGGAGCAGGAACCACACGACCGGGTGTGTGATCAGCGAAGCCCCGAACGCGGCGAGCCACTTGCGCCCGGTCGCGCGCAGGTAGATGGGAACTTCGACGACCTGCGTGACGGCGAAGGCGATGAGCCAGGGCTTCACGCCCGCAGCATCGGCCCCGTGTACCGCCGCGTGAAGTGAATCCAGTTGCGGGAGTCGATCTCCACCGTCCACTCGATGTTCGGGTGGAAGGTGAAGCGGCCGCGCACGAAGCTCTCGAGCAGATCCGCCGCCTGCATCGGAGTCAGGTTCGGCCCACGAAACGACACGCGCAGGTAGGTCTCCAGCGTGGGAGTGACGTCCACCGACACGCAGATCTGCACCGACTCGACGCGCCGGAAGTAGGCCGCCGACATCCGCTGCTTGCCTGTCGTGAGCCAGTTCTGCGGCTGCAGCGCGAACTCGAGGAGCGCCCCCGAGGCCTCTTCGATGCTTCCGCTTTCGGAGATCGTGGTGCGCATCGCGCCCTCCCGGACGAGGTCGATTCCACTCACGAGAAAATCGAACGCTGCCGAGTGAAACAAGGGGCCCACCGCCTTGACGCGGACGATTTCTCCGCTCTCGCGCGCTGCGGCTTGCTTTCGCCGGCGACCGCTCGGCCGCGCGGCGCGACCACTCGCCGATGCGAACGCACGGCCGCTTCGGCCCGCGGTTCTCCTTCACACCATGTTCACGCACTACAGGGCCCACTTCGAAGCGAACCGCGCCCGCCCGCTGCCGCACATCGAAGCCCCGCCGCTCGACGAGCACCGGCGCGCGGTGCTCGCCCGCTCGCTCGCCGTCTTCCAGCTCGGAGAGACCGGCGAAGGCCGCATCGCCCACCAGGTCCAGACGGCCCGGCTGCCGCTCATCGACGACGACTACCGCGCCGCGGTGAAGCTCTTCGTCGCCGAAGAGGGCCGCCACGCCCGCATCCTCGCGCTCATGGTGAAGGCGCTCGGCGGCCGCATGCTCGAGGAGAGCTGGACGCGCCACCTCTTCGTGTTCGCCCGGCGCCGCATCGGCGTTCGCTTCAAGCTGCTCGTGCTGCTGTCCGCCGAGGTGATCGCCATCGGCTTCTACGGGCTGCTCGCCCGCGCGCTGCCGCCCGGCGCGATGGCCTCGGCGCTCGAGCAGATCTGCGCCGACGAGCGCGTGCACTTCGACTTCCACTGCGACTTCTTCTCCGGCCAGCCGAGGGTGTTCCACTGGCTGTGGTGGCCGCTCGCGGCGGCGGCGGCGCTCACCGTGCTGTTCGACCACCGCCGCACGCTGCGAGCGTTCGGAGTTTCGCTGCCCGACGCCGCCCGCGTGCTGCTCGGCTTCGTCGCGGAGGCGGCGACGAAGATGGGACGTCAGCGCGCCCCGGCCCTCACCCACTCGAGCACCCTGCAGAGCTGGGCGTCGTCCAGGTAGGGCCCGCCCTGCGGCATGCGCTCGCCCAGGCCCTCGAAGCCTGCGTCGCGGTGCTGCCCGACGATCTTGTAGACGGTGTAGCTCGCGTTCGGGTCTCCCGGAGTGATGCGGTTCAGGTCCGGCACCTGTGAGCTCTTCACGTTGACGTTCGCGGTGCGGAAGCCCGCGGGGTCGCTGAACCCGAACAGCTGCGACTGGGTCGGCCCGTGGCAGCCGCCGGCCGCGCAGCCCGTGCTCACGAGGAGGTCGTCGAGGTCCTGCACCGTGCCGGCGTCGACGACGGTGCCGCAGTCGGGCAGCCCCGAGAGCTTGTACGACGGGGTGTTGCCCGCATCGGCGCCGGCGTCCGTCGTCGAAGACGAGCCTCCGCACGCGACGAGCAGCACCGCGGCGCCGAGGACCAGAGGGTTGAACGAGCCGAGCCGAGTCATGAGGTGGCCGACATCATCGCTCGGCTCCGGCTCGGCGACGCATCGAAGTCGGCACCCATTCGCACGTCGCGGCCGGCTCCCTCACAGCACCACGAGGTCGTCCTTGTGCACGGCCTCGTCGAGCCCGCGGTAGCCGAGCTCGGCCTCGATCTGCGAGGTCTTCTTTCCCGCGATGCGCTGGAGCTCGTTCGAGTCGTAGGCCGCGAGCCCGCGCGCGAAGGCCTCTCCGTCGGCGCCGACGATGTCGACGGGGTCTCCCTTGTCGAACCGGCCCTCCACGGCGCGGACCCCGCTGGGCAGCAGGCTCTTGTTCCGCTCGAGCACGGCGCGGCGCGCGCCGTCGTCGACGGTGAGCCGGCCGCGCGCCTTCAGGGCGTGCGCGATCCACGCCGCGCGCGCCTTCGTCTTCTGCGTGACCGCCTCGAACAGCGTGCCGACCTCTTCTCCCGCGAGCACCTGGCCGAGGCGGCCCGCGGTGAGCCCGGCGCAGATGACGGTGCGGATGCCGAGCTCGGTCGCGCGCGCCGCGGCGCGAACCTTCGTCGCCATGCCGCCGGTGCCGACCTTCGAGCCCGAGGCGCCCGCCTTGGCCAGCAGCTCTTTCGTCAGCTGCGACACGTAGGCGATGCGCTCGGCGCGCGGGTTCTGGCGCGGGTCCTCTTCGTAGAGGCCGTCGACGTCGCTCAAGATGACGAGCAGGTCGGCGTCCACGAGGCCGGCGACGAGACCGGCGAGCGTGTCGTTGTCTCCGAACTTGATCTCGTCGGCGCTGACCGTGTCGTTCTCGTTGATCACGGGGATGACGCGCTGCTCGAGCAGCCGCTCGAGCGCGTGGCGCGCGTTCAGGTAGCGCCGGCGCTCCTGGACGTCGTCGTGCGTGAGCAGCACCTGGGCGACGGGGCGCGGGTGCAGCGCCTCTTCCCACGCGCGCATCAGGCGGCTCTGGCCGACGGCGGCGCACGCCTGCTTGCCCGGCACGTCCTTCGGCTTCGCGGGCAGGCCGAGGCGCTCGACCCCGAGCGCGATGGCGCCAGAGGAGACGACGACGACCTCGCGCTCCGCCGCCGCCTCGGCGATCTCGGAGGCGAGCTGCTCGAAGTGCGCGCGGTGAAACCGGCCCGTCGCGTTGGTGAGCGCGTTGGTGCCGACCTTCACCACGATGCGGCGGGCCTTCTTCAGTGCCGGTCGGCTGTCCATTTTCAGAGACGGCGTTATAGGACGTCTCCCCTTCCTCGATGCACGAACCCTTCGGCAACACCTTCGGCCTCAAGCCCTCCGAGCTCAAGCACCTCAAGCACACGTGGCGCCGCCGCACGTCTCCGCACGAGCTGGTGTCGCCCGAGCTCGCGCGCCACCTCACCGAGTTCTCGCGCGAGACGCACCGCCAGGTGGGCGTGCTGCTGAACCGCAAAGGCGAGGTCGAGTGGGTCGTCGTCGGCAACGCGCACAAGCTCGAGCTGCCCGACATCGGGCGCGCGCGCGCCGGCCAGGTCCGCCTGCGCGGCCTGCGGCTGGTGCACACGCACCTCAAGAGCGAGCCGCTCACGAAGGACGACCTCACCGACCTCGCGCTGCTGCGCCTCGACGCCGTCGCCGCCATCGGAGTGAAGGACGACGGTCTGCCCGGCGTGCTGCACTGGGCGCACCTGCTGCCCGCGAACGGCGAGGGCCAGTACTGGCGCACCGAGACGCTGCCGAGCGTTCACGACGAGCAGCCCGACATGGCCGCGACGCTCGAGGCGCTCGAGGACGAGCTCGCCCAGCAGGTCTCGCTGCGCAAGGTCGGAGACCGCGAGCGCGCGGTGCTCGTCGCCGTCTGCCTCGACCGCAACCGCGGCGCCAGCGAGTCGTCGCTCGCCGAGCTGGCCGAGCTCGCGCGCACGGCCGGCGTCGAGGTCGTCGAAGAGGTGCTGCAGGTCCGCCGCGAGGCCGACCCGCGCTACCTCATCGGCCGCGGCAAGCTCGACGAGCTCAACCTCGCGTCGATGCAGACCGGCGCAGACGTGCTGGTGTTCGACAAGAACCTCACGGCGTCGCAGGCGCGGCACATCGGCGAGGCGACGAGTATGAAGGTGCTCGATCGCACGCAGCTCATCCTCGACATCTTCGCGCAGCGCGCGCAGAGCGCCGACGGCAAGCTGCAGGTCGAGCTCGCGCAGCTCAAGTACATGCTGCCGCGGCTCGTGCAGTCGGACTCGTCGCTGTCGCGCCTCATGGGCGGCGGCGTCGGAGGCCGCGGCCCCGGCGAGACGAAGCTCGAGATCGATCGCCGCCGCGTGCGCGACCGCATCACGCAGCTCGAGCGGAAGATCGATCAGCTGAGCCAGGACCGGAAGACGCGCCGCCGCGCGCGCAACCGCCGCGAGCTGCCGGTGATCTCCATCGTCGGGTACACGAACGCCGGGAAGTCGACGCTGCTGAACGCGCTCACGCAGAGCGAGGTGCTGGCCGAGGACAAGCTGTTCGCGACGCTGGATCCGACGAGCCGCCGCCTGCGCTTCCCGCGCGAGCACGAGGTGATCATCACCGACACGGTGGGCTTCATTCGCGATCTCCCGAAGGACCTCGTCGCCGCGTTCCGCGCCACGCTGGAAGAGCTGGAGGACGCGTCGCTGCTGCTGCACGTCGTCGACGCTGCCGACCCCGCGCACCCGCAGCAGATCGAGGCGGTCGAGAACATTCTCCACTCGCTCGAGCTGTCGTCGACGCCGCGGCTGTTGGTGTGGAACAAGGCCGACAAGCTGCCGCCCGAGGCCATCGACGAGCTGCTCGCCGAGCACGGCGGCGTGGCCATCAGCGCCGCGCGCCGGGAAGGGCTGCAGCCGCTGCTCGAGAAGGCCGAGCGCACGCTCTTCGCCGAGACCGCGAGCGAAGAGCTGTCGGCCCTGCGCCAATAAAATGGGGACAGGCCCCATTTTCTGCGCCTGAGCAGTTTCGCGGGCTTGCGAAAAAGGGGACAGTCCCCATTTCCGTGACCGCGGTCTGGCTGCCCATCGTGCTCGTGCTGGCGCAGGCGGACGCCGGCGTGTCGCTCGAGCTCGACACGAGCGTCGCCGAGAGCCGCCAGGCGCTCGAGTCGATGCGCAACCTGCTGCGCGCGGCGGAGCACGGCCTGCAGGAGGCGAACGACCTCGGCGATCGCGCCGCGTTCGACTGCGTGAAGAACGGCCAGGTGGCGATCGCGCACCGCATCGAGTCGGCCGAGCAGTGGCACGTCATGCTCGAGGGCGCGGTGCGCGACGGAGACCCGGTGCAGGCGCGGCGCCTGCTCGCCCACGTCACCGACACCCAGCGCGAGGTGCAGAAGAAGGCGATGGATCTCGCGAGCTGCCGGCTGAAGCTCGAGCCCGAGATTCCGGTGCGGAACCGGTCGTGGTTCTTCTGCGAGGGCCGGCCGCCCGACGCCACCGACCCGGTGTGGAGGTCGTGCGAGTCGACGCGCACCAGCGTGGCGGCGTTCTCGGCCGGCGGCGCGCTCATCGCGGTGCCCATCGGCTCGGTGCTCGCGGTCTCGCAGCGGGGCGGGTTCGATCAATACGGCGGCCTCATCCTCGAAGCCGGCGCCGGCGGCCTCATCGGCGGGCTCGCGCTCTTCACCCTGAGCGGAGCCGTCGCGCTGGCGATCACCTCGGGGATGCCGGACGGCAGCGCGAAGAAGGCGGTGCCGTACGTGGGCGCGCTGACCGCGCTCGGCACCGGAGCCGGCGCGATCGTCGGCATGATGCTCGAGCGCCCGAACGCGGGCCTCAGCGCGCCGATCGCGGCGGGCGTCGGCTGGGCGGTCGTGGTCGGCATCTCGGCGTTCCTCGCTGCCGTGCTCGATCACTTCGACGTCGTGACGAGCGGCGAGGAGCAGACGCTGGCGCAGAAGGTCTTCGTGGCGGCGCCGGCGCTCATGCTGCTCTCCGCCCTCTTCACCATGCCCGCCGCCTGGTCGCTCTTCTCGCGGTGAGAATCGAGAATCGGGGCCTGGCCCGAGCTCAGCCCACGATCTCGAGCACCGAGTGGAGCCACTCCATGACCTGCACGTTCGTCTGGAGCATGCCCTCGTCCATCGCGAAGGCGAACAGCGCGCCGGCGAGCTGGCCGGCGGTCTGGTAGCGGTTCCGCACGTCCGGCGCGAGCGCCTTCGAGATGATCGCCGCGAGCGGCTTGTCGACGTAGTCGGGGATCTGCAGCTTCGCCGCGCGGATCGCCGCCATCACCTGATCCTGCGACGCCCCGTCCTTCTGGAACGGGTGATACCCGACCACCATCTCGTGCAGCATGATGCCGACCGCGAACACGTCGGACGCCGGCGACAGCTTCTCGCCCCGCGTCTGCTCCGGCGAGAGGTACGAGAGCTTCCCCGCCGCCACGCCCTCTCCGGGGCCGATGTTGCCGCGCGACGACGTCGCCACGCCGAAGTCTCCGAGCTTGATCTCGCCGTCTCCGGAGAAGAAGACGTTCGACGGGTTCACGTCAGAGTGAATCAGGTGCATCGCCGCGCCGCTGCGCGTCTTCGCCTGGTGGAAGTACGCGAGCCCCTTGAGCACCTCGAGGCAGCAGTGCACGCCCATCGACACCGGGAAGTCGCGCATCAGCCGGCGGTGCGCGTCCATCACCTGCCGCAGGTCGCCGCCGATGAGGTACTCCATCGAGATGTACGGGCGGCCGAACGCCTCGCCGACCTCGTAGCGCCCGACGAGGTTCGGATGGTCGAGCAGCCCCATCAGGTCGGCCTCGTCGTGGAACGCCTCGGCGTTCATGCCCTTCTTCATCAGCTTCAGCGCGACCTCGACCTGGTTGCCGTCGACGTCGATGGCGTCGGCGAGGAAGACCTCGGCCATGCCGCCCGCTCCGACGCGCGAGCGAATCACGTACTTGCCGAAGCGCCGCGACGGCACCTCGATGGTCTTTTGCTCGGGGGCTTCCAAGCGCCCACGCACTCTACTTACGAGCGCAGCGCTTCGGCGAGGCACTTCGCGCAGAAGGAATGCCCTGGCGCGGTGCCCGCTCCGCAGCTGCGGCACCTCGGCAGCTCGCACGCCCCGTCGTGACACGCAGGAGACTGCGGCAGCACCTCGAGCTCGCGCCGCAGCTCGACGTCGCTCTGCAGCGCGAACAGCCGCGACAGCCCGTGGCGCCACGAGCCGGCGAGCTCGACCACCTTGCGAGCCAGCGACCGGTCTCCGCGCGAGAGCCGCACCGACCACCCCCGCCACTCGGTGAGCAGCCACAGCGTCATCAGCCACGCGTCGGTGTCGCGGTACACGCCGCCGGCCGAGTCGATGACGACCAGCTCGGCCTTCTCGCCCTTCTCCACCGGCAGCTGCGAGGCCGGCAGCACCGACACCGGCACGAACGTCGGCTGCACCTTCAGCCACTCGGCGCAGCGGCAGCAGAAGCCGCACGCGTCGTCGTAGAAGATGAAGGCTCCGGTCACGGCACCCTCTGGGCCGCGGTCGACGGCACCCACTCGCGCGGCATCACCGGCGGCGGCAGGCGGTCGGCGATCGCGCGCCGGCGCATGCGGTTGAACACGTACAGGTTGGCGAAGTGCATGATGCCGAGCACGACGAGCACCGAGCCCACCTTCCCGGCGAGGTTCTCGAGCACCTGCTGCGCGTTGTACGCGGGCACCGACGTCTTCAGCGACAGCACCACCCAGCCGCAGTTGATCAGGTAGAAGCCGACGAGCAGCAGGTGGTTGACCGCCTCGGCGAGCTTCTCCTTGCCGACGAACGTGTCGTTCAAGAACGCGGCGCCGTGCTTGAAGAGCGTGCGGCCGACTCCGATCGTCACGGCGATCGAGACGGTGAGATACGCGAGGTACTGCGCGACCAGGTACGGGTTGCTCTGTTCCAAGTGTGTTCCTCCCTTTCGCCCATCCGTACCGGTCGCCGCGCCGCCGGTTGCGGGCTTGATCTCGTTTAGCGAATCCGCTAATTAGCCATCTCGCTAAACAGGAGCCGCGAACATGGCCAAAGGACGACCGCAGGACGTGCTGTGCATCTACCGGGTGAAGCGGGCGAAGGAGGCCGCGTTCAAGAAGCTCTTGAAGAAGCACGGGCCGACGCTGAAGAAGGCGGGCTTGAGCAGCGACAAGGGCCCGGTCATCTGGAAGGCCGAGTCGGGCCGCAAGCCCGGCGTCATCTACGTCGAGCAGATGCAGTGGAAGGACGAGAACAGCTCGAACGCCGCGCACCAGATGCCCGAGGTGATGGCGGTCTGGGAGCCGATGGGTGAGTGCTGCGACGGCATGGAGTTCCTGCACCTGAAACCCGCGGACCTTGGCTGATCCCGAAGAGCGGCTCGCCGAGCTCGATGCCGTGTTCGCCGCGCTGTCGCACCGGGCGCGGCGGCAGATCCTCATGACGCTGTACTTCCGCGGGGGCTCGATGACCGCGGGCGACATCGCGAAACGGTTCGAGCACGCGTGGCCGACCACGACGAGGCACCTCAAGGTCCTCGAAGAGGCCGGCCTGGTCACCTGCGAGCGCAAGGCGCAGGCGCGGCTCTACCGGCTCGAGGTCGACAAGCTGAAGGTGATCGAGGGTTGGACGCAGTGGTTCCGCGGCCGGCGATGAGCGCGGGCTCAGCCCGGAACAGAGGCCGAAAAGACGCCGGGCTCAGCGCCGGCCGCAGAGGAGAAGACAAGCGATGAAGACCGTCGTGATCGTCGGCGGAGGCCCCGCCGGCATGATGCTCGCCTACCAGCTGGCCTCGAACGGCATCGGCGTCCGCGTGCTGGAGCGTCACCCCGACTTCGAGCGCGAGTTCCGCGGAGAGCTGGTGCAGGGCTCCAACGTCGAGCAGCTGAAGAAGGCGGGCATCTTCCAGAAGCTCGTCGAGCGGGGCGCGGCGATCCCCGACGTCGAGCGGCGCATGTTCGTGGGCCCGACGCGGCAGGTGCAGATCCCCGGGCCGCAGGAGAAGGGCGCCATCGTCTCGCAGCCCGCCTTCCTGTCGCTGCTGCACGAGGCGTGCAGCGCGTTCCCGCACTACCGGCTCGACTTCTCGTCGGCGGTCACCGAGGCGCTGGTGGAGAACGGCCGCGTCGTCGGCGTGAAGACGAAGACGCAGGAGCTCAAAGGAGACCTCGTCGTCGTCACCAACGGCCGCAACAGCCCGCTGCGGAGGTCGTTCGGGCTCGAGACCGAGACGTTCGAGACGACGGCCGACGCGCTGTGGCTGCGCTTCGACTTCTCGCAGGCGAAAGAGGCGCTGCCCTCGACCGTCGACGTGCACATGTTCGGCAGGGGCGTGGTGATGGTGACGCAGCCGTCGGGCAACCACCGGCTGCACATCGCGTACAGCTCAGCGGAAGATCTCGCCGCGCTCAAGCGCGACCTCCCGAAGCTGAAGGAGCGGCTGTTGCCCACGCTCAACGAGCCGCTGCGCAGCGTCGTGGGGGCGCAGCTCTCCGAGCAGACCGAGATGCAGGTGCTCAAGATCATCGTCGACCGCGTGAAGTCGTGGCACGCGCCGGGCATCCTCTTCCTCGGAGACGCGGCGCACACGATGTCTCCCTCCGGAGGTCAGGGGCTCAACGTGGCGCTGCGCGACACGTACGTCGCCGCGAACGTCCTCATCCCCGCGCTGCAGAAGAATGAAGAGCTGGCGCTGCAGAGCATTCAGGACGAGCGCATGCCGGAGATCGCCGCGATCCAGGCGGGGCAGACGCGCGCGGGGCAGATGGTGCTCAAGCCGGCCGGCGTGCTGCACCTGATGATGAGCATCATGGGCGTGATGATGTTCTTCATGGGCGCGAAGCTGAGGAAGGGGCACGGCATTCCGATGCCGGAGCCGCGCTTCCTAAAGCCGCTGTGAGATCTGCCGCACGCCGTCGACGAACGGCGGAATGGCAGCGAGGAACAGCCCGACCCACACCTTCGGCTCTTTGAGGAACGGCCGCCCGACGCGCTGGCACTCGAGCAGCGTGTAGGCCGCCGCGTACCAGACGGTGAGCAGCCACAGGCCACCGACGACGGGCACGAACGAGATGCGCGCGGGCTCGACGCCGGCCGCGCCCATCGCGAGGTTCCGCAAGCCGTAGATGCCCAGCGCCGCCGCGCCGAGCAGCAGCACCCAGCGCGACTGCTGCAGCGGCACGTCCGGCTTCGGCACGTCGAGGCCCTCGCGGCGCCAGTGCCGCCGCAGCATCGCGGTCACCGCGAGCGCGCCACCGAAGCACGCCAGCGAGATGAGAATGGGCACCGTCTCGAAGCGCGCGCGCGTGAAGACGCGGCCGTCGTCGAGCACGCGGGTGCCGAGCGACACCAGCGGCGGCACGTCGTCGGCCGGCAGCACCCGCGGCGTCAGCGAGAGCAGGCCGGCGTAGAGCACCGCGGCGATCGAGCACGTCTGAACGAGCGCGACCGCGCGCATCCACAGGCGCTCGTCGGTCGGCAGCTCGAGCACCGAGGTCGGCGGCAACAGCCACCGCTCGAGCGCATCGGCGAACGCGCGCATCGACGGGAAGCGCTCGACCGGCTCGGACGCCATCGCCTTCTTCACCACCGTCTCGAGCCCCATCGGCAGCGCGCCGAGCTCGCCGACGGGCGGCTTGCCGGTGACGAGCTCGCGCAGCAGCGCTCCGACGGAGAACACGTCCATCGCCGGCGCGGGCGGGGCACCGCTGAACACCTCCGGCGCCATGTAGCCGGCGCTGCCGACGGCGACGCCGGTGCGCGTCACCGTCGACGTCGAGTCCGAGAGGATGCGCGCGATGCCGAAGTCGGTGACCTTCGCGCGGCCCTCGTCATCGAGCAGCACGTTCTCGGGCTTGATGTCGCGGTGCACGACGCCCTTGCCGTGCGCGTACTCGAGCGCCTCGCAGACCTGCCTGCAGATGCGCACCGCGTCCTTCGGAGCGAGCGGCAGCCGCCTCGACACCGGGCCGCCGCTGACCAGCTCCATCACCAGGTACGCCTCGCCCTGCTCCACCCCGAAGTCGAACACCTGCACGATGTGCGGATGGCAGAGCAGCCCCATGGCGCGGGCCTCGCGCTCGAAGCGGCCGCGCGCCTCGGCGTCGCCGGCCACCTGCGGAGCGAGGAACTTCACCGCCACCTCGCGCTGAAGCTTCAGGTGCCGCGCCTTGAACACGCTGCCCATGCCGCCGCGGCCGAGCTCGTCGTGCAGCTCGAGCCCGGCGAACGTCTCGGCCTCGGCGATGCCGCCGAGCAGGCACGACGGGCACGCCGCCGCTCCTTCCGGGAAGGCGGCGCCGCAGCGCGAGCACTTCACTTCGACAGCACCTCGACGAGCGCGCCGAGCTCGGCGTCGGCGTCGCGCTCGTCCTCGACGGTGTCGAGCACCTGCTCGCGAACGAGCTCGCGGAACCGCACCCGCGCGCGGTGGAGGAACGCCTTGAGCTGCGGCAGCGACATCTGGTGCTCGCGCGCGGCGTCCGCGTACGACGGCTGCTGCTCGTTGCCGGGCCGGAAGAAGCGCTCGACGAGCGCGAACGGCCCGACGCGCGCGCCGCTCTCGAACTCGGCCTTCAGGGCGTCGAGCGCGCGCTGCATCACGAGCAGGGCCCACTCGCGCTCGAACGCGACGTCCGGAGAAGCGGTGTCGTACGGCAGCCGCTCGGCGAGCTTCTCGTCGATGCTCACCACGCGCGCGCCGGCGCCGCGCTTCTGCGCGCTCGACTTCTCGTGCTGGTGCACGAGGTGATTCGCCGCCGCGGTCTTGAGGTACGCGCGCAGCCGGCCCCGCTCGGGGTTCACCTTGTCGACGACGTCGCGCTGCAGGAGGGCCACCAGCAGCTCCTGCGTGGCGTCTTGCGCGGCGGCCGCGTCGAGGCCGCGGCTGCGCAGATACACGTAGAGCGGCCGCCAGTAGACGCGCGCGAGCTCCTCGAACGCGCGGCGCTTCGCCTCGGGCGACGTCTTCGCCTGGAGGATCAGCGTCCACCGCGTCGTCGGGAAGCGTGAAGGCGCCTCGACCATCGCGCTTGACCATAGCCCCGCTAAGGCTATGTCACGCGCGTGATCTTCCACGCCCTGTGCGCTGCGCTCCTCACGGCCGCGCCGGCGTCGCACTTCGAGGGCGCGCTGCTCTCGGAGGTGCCGCGCTTCACGGTGCACCTCGCCGAGGGCGCGCCGACCGGCATGGAGACTCCGGTGGAGCAGCTGACGCGCGAGCAGCTGCAGGCCGAGTACACGCGCCTCGCGCAGGAGAAGCCGGGCATCGGCGCGCCGATCGCGCTGACCTCGGTCGGCGGCGGCCTGCTCATTCTCTCGCTGCCGCTCTTGTACGTCGCTTTGATCGGAATTCTGAGCGGCGGCAACTCCACCCTCGTGCTGGGCGGGTACATCTTCCTCGTCTTCGGGTCGGCGATCGCCGTCACCGGCGGCGTGCTGCTCGCCGTCGGCCTGGTGAAGCTCTTTCAGCGCATCGGAGAGCGCCGCGCGTACACGCAGCGCATGGAGGACATCAACGCGCGGCTCGAGTCGCTCGACCGCACGGGCAGCCCGCCACCTCCCCCGCCTCCTGCAGAGCTGCCCCCGCCGACGCCGCCCGGCGCCGGCTTCATCGACGTTCGGCCGGACATCGTCCTCGCGACGTTCTGAAAGCCCCATGCTCCTCGTCCTGCTCACCGCGCTGTCCGCAGCTCCTTCCGCGGCGGCGCTCGCCGACGCCGGCACCCTGCACGGCTACCTGGTCTCCTCGCGCTCGCCCCACGGGGAGACTGCGTCTCGGCTGTTCCGCGTCGCGCGCACCGCGCCCTCCGCTGGACGGCGCGCGTGGACGCCGGTGCAGTACGGCGGCGAGACGCAGGCGGAGATCCCCCTCTCGCAGATGACGCGCGAGCAGCTGAAGGCCGAATACAAGCGCCTCGAAGACGAGAAGCCCGGGCTGGGCGGGCAGATCACGATGATCGCGCTCGGCGGAGCGACGCTCGGCATCGGAGCCGTCACGCTGTGGGTCTCGCTCCTCATCGCCATCACCGGCAGCGTGCCGCTCGTGCCGGTGCTGGTCGGCGTCGGGCTCGTGCTGGGCGGCGGAGCGCTGCTCACCGTCGGCATCATCATGCTGAAGATGGCGCGGGCCGAGCGCGAGCCGTTCAGCCAGGCCCAGGAAGAGATTCAGCGGCGCCTCGACGGCTCGTACGCGCCGCCGGGTCAGCCGCCTCCGATGCAGCCGGACCGGTACGACCCGGTGCCGCCGCCTCCGCCGCCGCCTCCTCCGCCGGGAGCCGGGTTCCCGGCGGTCAGGCCTTCGCTCGTGCTCGCGACGTTCTGACCAGGGGCCCAGCAGGCCGCTGAAGAACGGCTGCACGGCCCGATCTCTTCGTCGCCGGCTCCGGTCCGTGCTCACGCACCGACGACGTACACTCCGCGCGGTCCTCGCCGGCGCCTCGATCTCATGCCGATCGCACGTTTCTCAGCGGCCTGCTAGACGCCCACCCCCATGGCTTCCTCCGAAAAACTTCCGACCCGCGCGGAGAACTTCTCCGATTGGTACGTCGAGCTGATCCAGCGCGCGAAGCTCGCCGACTACTCCGACGTGAAGGGCTGCATGGTGATCCGCCCGAACGGCTACGCGATCTGGGAGAACATGCAGCGCGTGCTCGACGCGATGTTCAAGGAGACCGGGCACGTCAACGCGTACTTCCCGCTGCTCATCCCCGAGGAGTACCTGAACCGCGAGAAGGAGCACGTCGAGGGCTTCAAGCCGCAGCTCGCGGTCGTCGGGTACGCCGGCGGCGCGCCGCTCGAGGCCGGCCAGCGCTACGTCATTCGCCCGACGTCGGAGACGATCATCAACCGCTCGTTCGCGAAGTGGATTCAGAGCTACCGCGATCTCCCGCTGCTCTTGAACCAGTGGGCGAACGTCATGCGCTGGGAGATGCGCACCCGCCTGTTCCTGCGCACCACCGAGTTCCTCTGGCAGGAAGGCCACACCTGCCACGAGACCGAGGCCGACGCGCAGGAAGAGACGCTGCGCATGCTCGAGGTCTACCGCCGCTTCGCCGAGGACTACATGGCGATGCCGGTGCTCTGCGGTCAGAAGACCGAGAGCGAGAAGTTCCCGGGCGCGGTCCGCACGTACAGCATCGAAGCGATGATGCAGGACAAGAAGGCGCTGCAGGCCGGCACCTCGCACAACCTCGGCCAGAACTTCGCCAAGATGTTCGAGACCCAGTTCCAGGGCCGCGACGGCAAGCAGCACTACGCGTGGCAGACGAGCTGGGGCGTCTCGACGCGCCTCATCGGAGCGCTCATCCTCACGCACTCGGACGACTCGGGCCTGGTGGTGCCGCCGAAGCTCGCCGCCCGGCAGGTCGTCATCATCGTCGTCGGCAAGGGCGACGAGCGCGCCAAAGCGAAGGAGAAGGCGGTCGCGCTCAGCGCCGACTTCAAGAAGGCCGGCATGCGGGTCAGCGTCGACGACGACGAATCGAAGAACCCGGGCTTCAAGTACGCCGAGTATGAGCTGCAGGGCATCTGCCTGCGCATCGAGTTGGGGCCCAAAGACCTCGAGAAAGGCACCTGCGTGATGGTGCGCCGCGACGCCGAACGCGACCCCGCCGGCAGGCCGAAGAAGGACTTCGTGCCGCTCGACCAGGCGGTGACCCACGCGCAGGCCGCGCTCGACGCGATGCAGACGTCTCTCTTCGAGAAGGCGAAGGCGTTCCGCTCGGCGAACACGTTCGAGGTGAACTCGTACGACGAGATGAAGAAGCGCGCCGACGACGGCTTCCTGCTCGCGCACTGGAACGGTGACGCGAAGGTCGAGGCGAAGATCAAGGAAGAGACCGGCCTCACCACCCGGAACCGGCCGTTCGACTTGAAGCAGGAGCCGGGGAAGTGTGTGGTCACCGGTGAGCCATCGCCGGGGCGCATCGTCTTCTCGAAAGCCTACTGAGCAGTTGTCCTCCCGGACGGGGGTGGGGCAAGCCCCACGGCGTTGGCGACCCTGAGGTTGATTCCGACCCGCCCGCCTGCGCGCGCAACCCTGCGCGAGCACGGGCGGTGGGGCTCGGCACGCCCGCTGCTCTAGCGGCGGCCATGCTCCGCTCCGCACTGGTCGCCGTCCTCGTCGTCGCACTCCCCACCTTCGCTGCCGATGAACCGTCGGAGCGCACCGAGCCCGCCGCGACGTTCGCCGCGGAGGGTGTGGTGCAGCGGATCGCTCCGCAGCTGTCGGACGACGGCGTCGACTGGGCCGAGGTGACGTTCAAGGTCTCGCGCTGCATCGCGGGCCCGTGCACACCGCACCAGTCGATGAAGGTGCGCGTCGCGTTCAGCCAGTGGCGCGGCAAACACGGCCAGACGATGGGCCTCGTCCGCTACGAGTGGAAGGACGGCAAGGGCGACACGCGCGCGTGGGCGATGGCGCACCGGCTCGACGACGCCGACGAGAACGAGCGCTTCGAGACCGACTGCGAGAAGGCGGTCGCGAACGTGGGCGCGCCCGTCAGTGACTCCGCCGTCGCGACGCGCTAGTCAGCGTCGCGCATGAAAGGCCAACTCAAGGTCTCGACCCCGAAGGAGTACCTCGCGAAGCTCGAAGAGCCGCGCAAGAGCGACATCGCGAAGCTGGACAAGCTGATCCGCAAGGCGGCTCCGAAGCTGAAGCCGTTCATCCTCCAGGGCGTGCTCTCGTACGGGCCTTACCACTACAAGTACCCGAGCGGCCGCGAGGGCGACTCGGCGTACGTCGCGGTGTCGAGCAACGCGAGCTACATCTCGCTGTACGTGATCGCCTGGGACAAGCCGAACCCCTACCCGGCCCAGAAGTACAAGCCGAAGCTCGAGAAGGCCAAGGTCGGCAAGAGCTGCGTCACCTTCAAGAAGCTCGAAGACCTCGACGAGAAAGCGCTCGCGGCGCTGATCAAGGAAGCGCAGCCGTAATCGATGGACGCGGCATCTCTCAAGCGGCTGCTCACCCGTGTCTCGAAGAAGCGCACGTCGATCTCCGAAGCGCTCGCCGAGCTGAAGGACCTTCCGTTCGCCGAGCTCGGGTTCGCGACCGTCGACACCCACCGCGCGCTCAGGCTCGGCTTCCCCGAGGTCGTGCTCGGTCAGTGGAAGACGGCCGAGCACTGCGCCGCGATCGCGCTGAAGCTGCGGCCCACCGGGCTGCCGGTGCTCGTCACGCGCCTGCAGCCCGAGAAGGTCCACACGCTCACCGCCGCCTTCCCCGAGGGCGCGACGTGGCACGAGACCGCCCGCATCTTCGAGGTGCACGGGAAGCGAAGGCTCCGCGCCGGCCGCGTCGCGGTCGTCTGCGCCGGCACCTCGGACCTGCCGGTCGCCGAAGAGGCCGCGGTCACCGCGCGCGCGATGGGCGCCACCGTGAAGCTCATCACCGACGTCGGAGTCGCCGGCATCCACCGCCTGCTCAAGCGGCGCAAGGAGCTCTCGAGCGCCGACGCCATCGTCGCCATCGCCGGCATGGAGGGCGCGCTGCCCACCGCGGTCGGCGGCCTCGTCGGAGTCCCCGTCATCGCGGTGCCGACCAGCGTCGGCTACGGCACCAGCTTCGACGGCCTCGCCGCGCTGCTCGGCATGATGACGTCGTGCGCGTCGAACGTGAGCGTGGTCAACATCGACAACGGCTTCGGAGCCGGCTTCCAGGCGGCGCTCATCTCGCGCGGCCGCCGGCGGTGACCGAGCGCAGCTTGTCCGCGAGCCACACGCGCGCGGACTCGGGCTCGGGGAACGTCTTGCTCGGAAACGGCAGCGGGAAGATGCGGCTCATCACCTCGTACATCGCGCGGTGCAGCGGGTGGTCGTAGACGATCGCCTGCACCATGCCCGCCCCGCTCTTCTCGGCGGTCGCGCGCATGTGGCGGACCACGAGGGCGCGCTGATCCGAGCTCATGTCGCCGATGCCGCGGCGCAGGTCGAGCAGCAGCCCGAACCGCTCGCCGCGCGCGAACCACTGGTCGACCCACCCGAGCAGCCGCTCGAGCTCCGCGTCGTCCACCGAGCCGTGCCACGTCACGGCGACGATCGGCCAGGCGGACTCGTCGACGTCGAACACACTGCTCTACTATCGCGATCGCGCCAACTCGCGTAGAGACGTGTCGTGTCTCGGATCCTCTACCTGGAGCCCGTGGGCGGCATCGCGGGTGACATGTTCCTCGCCAGCGCGCTCGACCTCGGAGTGCCGCTCGCAGAGCTGGAAGCGCCGCTTCGCTCGCTGAACGTCGAAGGTTGGAAATTTTCCGTGAAGCGCGAGAAGCGCCACGCGATCGAGGGCACGCACGTCGACGTCGTCGTCGATCACCAGCACGACCACGACCACACGCCGCTGAGCCACATCCAGAAGCTCATCCGCGACTCGAAGCTGAGCGACGGCGCGAAGGCCCGCGCGCTCGCGATCTTCGAGACCGTCGGCCGCGCCGAGGCGAAGATTCACGGCACGACGCTCGAGCAGGTCGAGTTCCACGAGGTCGGAGCAGTGGACTCCATCATCGACATCTGCGGCGCGGCGGTGGTGCTCGATCTGCTCGGCGAGCCCGAGGTGTTCAGCGCGCCGCCGCCGCTCGGCTCGGGCCAGGCGAAGATGGCGCACGGCACGATCCCCATCCCCGTGCCGGCGACGCTCGAGATCCTCAAGGACGTGCCCGTGAAGTTCGAGGGCGCCGGCGAGCTGACGACTCCGACGGGGGCCGCGCTGGTGAAGGTGCTCGCGAAGGTGCAGGCGCCTCCGCCGCTGAAGGTCGAGAAGGTAGGCTACGGCGTCGGCACGAAAGACTTCCCCGATCGCGCGAACGTGCTGCGCGCTTCGCTCGCGACGCGCGCCGAGAGCATCGACGGCCTGCACGTGCTCGAGTGCAACCTCGACGACGCGACGCCGCAGCTCATCGGCGCGCTCGTCGAGCGGCTGATCGACGAGGGAGCGCTCGACGTCTGGGTGCTGCCCGCCACGATGAAGAAGGGCCGCCCGGGGCACCTGCTCGGCGCGCTGGTCGCCGCGAACGGCGTGCGCCCGCTGACGCAGCTGCTGCTCACCGAGTCGACGTCGCTCGGCGTCCGGTCGTACGAGGTGCAGCGCACCGCGCTGCAGCGGCGCTTCGAGACGGTCGAGACGCCGTACGGCAAGGTGCGGATGAAGATCGGCTACGAGGGCGCGCGCGTGCTCAACGCGGCTCCGGAGTTCGAGGACGCGAAGGCGCTCGCCGAGAAGTCGGGCGTGGCGCTCAAGACGGTGCTCGCCGCAGCGGTCGCCGCCTACGCAAAGGCCTGAAAATTCACGGGTGACGTGGCCAGGCGGCGATTCGACGGGTCCGCATTCCGTGGCTCGCGCGTCACTCCTCTTCCTCTGCGTCATCTCGGCGGGCGGTTGCCGCTGCTCCAGGGACCCGGTGATGACGGAGGACGCCGGCCCGCTGACGATGGCGTGCACGGCCGACTCCGGGTGCCCGCTCGGCGAGGTCTGCAGCGGCGGCCTCTGCAAGCCGCCGGACGTCATCGCCGGCGACGCGGGCTTCGAGTGCGCGACGGACGCGGACTGCGCGATGGGCAAGCGCTGCGTGCCGTCGACGCGCACGTGCGTGGACGTGCAGCAGATGGAGGACAGTGGGACGCCGGTCATCCCCGTCAGCGTGTGCATGCCGGGCGACACGCAGTCGTGCGGCTCGTCGAAGCTGGGCGAGTGCCGCCTGGGCACGGCGAGCTGCGTCGAGCAGAACGGCGTGTGGATCTTCGGCCCCTGCATGGGCGCGGTGAACCCCGTCGCCGAGACGTGCAACGGGAAGGACGACGACTGCGACGGGCTCGTGGATCAGGCGCTGGGCGATCTCTCCTGCGGCACCGGAGACTGCGCGCGCACCCTGCCTGCCTGCCAGGGCGGCGTGCCGATGACCTGCACCCCGGGCATGCCCGCGGCAGAGGTCTGCGACGGGCGCGACAACGACTGCAACGGCCAGCCCGACGACGGCCTGGGCATGTCGTCGTGCGGCACCGGCGCCTGCGCGCGCACGGTGCAGAGCTGCGTGAGCGGCGTCGCGCAGGCGTGCACTCCGGGGATGCCGGCGGCCGAGGTCTGCAACGGCGCCGACGACGACTGCGACGGGACGGTCGACGACGGGCTGCCGACGCTCTCGTGCGGCATGGGCGCCTGCGCGCGCACCGTGCCGTCGTGCGTGAACGGCATGGCGCAGACGTGCACGCCGGGCATGGGGGGCGTCGAGGCGTGCAACCTGGTCGACGACGACTGCGACGGCACCGTCGACGAGGGCTTGGGCAACCTCACCTGCGGCACGGGCGCGTGCCTGCGCACCGTGCCGGCGTGCGTGAACGGCGTCATGCAGACGTGCATGCCGGGCACCGGGGGAGCCGAGGCCTGCAACGGTCAGGACGACGACTGCGACGGCATGACGGACGAGGGCCTGGGCTCGTCGACGTGCGGCACCGGCGCGTGCGAGCGCACGGTGCAGAACTGCTCGAACGGAATGGCGCAGAGCTGCACGCCGGGGACTCCGAGCGCCGAGGTGTGCAACGGCGCCGACGACGACTGCAACGGCACGGCGGACGACGGCCTGGGCTCGCAGAGCTGCGGCCAGGGCGTCTGCGCGCGCACGGTGCAGCGCTGCGTCGGCGGCATGCCGCAGACGTGCAACCCGGGCACGCCGGCGCCGACGGAAGACTGCAACAACGCGCTCGACGACGACTGCGACGGAGTCATCAACGACGGGTGCGCGTGCACCGGCACGCAGACGCAGAGCTGCTACAGCGGCCCCGCCGGCACCGCCGGAGTCGGCCGGTGCGTCGCGGGGACACAGACCTGCAACAACGGCATGTGGGGCCCGTGCGTGGGCGAGGTGGTGCCCGCGGCCGAGTCGTGCAACGGGCTCGACGACGACTGCGACGCGATGACCGACGACGGCCTGGGCTCGTCGACGTGCGGCGTCGGGGCGTGCTTCCGGACGCAGGCGAACTGCGTCGCCGGCATGCCGCAGACGTGCACCGCCGGCACACCGGTCGCGGAGACGTGCAACGGCGCGGACGACGACTGCAACGGCATGACCGACGAGGGCCTGGGCAACCTCACCTGCGGCACAGGCGCGTGCTTCCGCAGCGTGCCGGCGTGCGTCGGCGGCATGCCGCAGACGTGCACCGCCGGCGCACCGGTCGCGGAGACGTGCAACGGCCAGGACGACGACTGCAACGGCACGACCGACGAGGGCCTGGGCAACCTCACCTGCGGCACGGGCGCGTGCTTCCGCAGCGTGCCGGCGTGCGTCGGCGGCATGACGCAGTCGTGCTCGCCGGGGAGTCCGGTGGCGGAGACGTGCAACGGCCAGGACGACAACTGCGACGGCACGACGGACGAGGGCCTGGGCAACCTCACCTGCGGCACGGGCGCGTGCTTCCGCAGCGTGCCGGCGTGCGTCGGCGGCATGACGCAGACGTGCACCGCCGGCACGCCGGTCGCGGAGACCTGCAACGGCCAGGACGACGACTGCAACGGGACGAACGACGACGGCCTGGGCAACCTCACGTGCGGCGTGGGCGCCTGCTTCCGCAGCGTGGCGGCGTGCGTCGGCGGCATGCCGCAGACGTGCACCGCGGGCATGCCGGTCGCGGAGACGTGCAACGGTCAGGACGACGACTGCGACACGATGACGGACGAGACGTTCCCGCAGAGCGGCGTGATGTGCTCGACGGGGCGGCCGGGCATCTGCGCGGCGGGCACGTACGGCTGCGCGATGGGCTCGCTCGTCTGCAACCAGACGACGATGCAGGGCGCTGAGATCTGCAACAACGGCCTCGACGACAACTGCAACGGCCAGGTCGACGACGTGATGGTGTGCAACTGCAACTCGGCCATCGACAACGACTTCGACGGCGCGAACCAGTGCGTCGACTGCGCCGACAACGACGGCACGATCCGCCCCGGAGCGATGGAGCGCTGCAACGGCCGCGACGACGACTGCGACATGCAGATCGACGAGGGCTTCGACGTCGACGGAGACGGCTTCACGACGTGCGGCACGGTGGTCGGCGGCGGGCTGGATCCGCGGCGCGTCGACTGCAACGACAACAACGCGTTCGTCTTCCCGCTGAAGCTCGACGACTGCGGCGCGGCGGCGACCCCGAACACGGCGAACAACGTCGACGACAACTGCAACGGGTACGTCGACGAGACGTGCGGCTGCCAGATGAACCGCGACCGCGACGGCGACGGCTTCAACGAGTGCCAGGACTGCGACGACACCGACAGCGCGGTGCGGCCGAACGGCGTCGAGGTCTGCGACGGCAAGGACAACGACTGCAACACGGCGACGGTGGACAACTGCGGCGTCTCGGATCCGTGCGGTTATCGGCAGGGCCCGAGCTACGTGCCGTGGCCGTCGGGGACGGATCGGTGCCGGCCGGATCTGATCTGCGTCTCGAACGTGGCGACGGGCGCGCTGACGTGCGGCAGCTTCTGCAACCAGACGGTGGGCGCGGGCCTCAACGACTCCTGCGCAGTCGGCGAGGGCTGCACGCGGAACATCATCGACACGGACAACCTGCACCTGTGCAGCGTGGTGCCGACGGGGACGTCGACGACCGGCCAGTCGTGCTCGCTGTCGTCTTCGTGCCGCACCGGCTCGTGCATCACGTCGGATGGGGCGGGCTACTGCACGGATCAGTGCACGCACGAGAGCGGGTGCAGCGCGACGACGACGTGCCACGTCGAGAGGTTCCCGGTGACGTCGGGGCCGATGGTGATCGGCAACTTCTACGCGTCGCGCTGCCGGCTCGACTCGCGCATCACGGCCACGAAGAACACCGGCCAGACGTGCGTGGCCGGCGAGTGCCGAGGCGGCACGGACATGTGCGTGACGTACAACGGCACGGCGCGGTGTGCGGAGGCGTGCTGCACGCATGCAGACTGCCCGAGCGGGTACAGCTGCAACGTGGGCGGGCCGAGCAGCTACATCGGGTACACGACCGGCGGAGCGCAGATCTGGAGCTTCGTGCCGTCGTGTGTGCCGGCGACGGGCAATCGCGTGGCGGGCGCGGCGTGCTCGGCGAACGCCGACTGCCGCAGCGGTGTGTGCGATCGGAACCTGAACATCTGCGTGGACTTCTGCTGCAGCGATGCGACGTGCCCGAACATGACCACCTGCGAGCTGGTGCCGTTCAGGTTCACGAACGGGAACGTGAGCACGATCCGCGCGTGCGTGTTCTCGCCGGTGCCGGCGCGGATCGAGCAGAGATAGCGGCACTGCAGTCACCACGTGGACGTGGACGTGGACGTGGACGTGGACGTCAGTTGTCGGTCGTCGGGCGCGACTACGCACAAGCGGGTCAACATCGCGACGACGCGCTCGAGTAGCCCTATTCCACGGTCGTACCTGGCAGTGTCGACGACCTTGAGAATGACAAGTGCGTCCAATATCGCCGCGCATTCCATCGCGGAGCCGCGAGCGATCGCATAGGTCCTGGCTCTGTCGGCAGCTGTGGTGCGCCCCGTCGCTTCCGCGATGTTGAGTGAGATGGAGGTCGCTGCTCTTCGGAGCTGATCCATCAGCGGACCGTGTCCGCGCGGCACACCAGCAGCGATCTCAGCACTCAGCGCGAAGAACTCACTGGAACGCCGGTACACATCGAGCTTTTGAAACGCGAGCATGGCGTGTCGTACCAGCCACCCCTGACACGCCCGACGCGACCGACGCGACCGTCCGACAACTGACGTCCACGTCCACGTCCACGTCCACGTCCACGTCACGGCTTCGGCAATGCCGGAGGCTTCGCTTCTCTCCACACCGGCAGCTCCGCCAGCGACGGCCGCCCCTCGAGCAGCTCGTGCGGCGTGAAGTTCGCCTTGTACTTCAGCGAGGCGCACCCCTCGACGCGGTAGCCCAGGTACACGTGCGTCGCCGAGAGCTCTCTGGCCAGCTCCACGCAGCGCAGCACGTTCGCGACTCCGGGCGACAGGTGCGCGATCGACGGGTGATAGAAGAAGTACGCCGCCGAGACGCACCGGGCGGTGACGTCTACGAGCCCCAGCGCCACCAGCCGGCCGCCGTCGTACCAGGCCATCTCGCGCCCGGTCGTCGACGGAAACGCGAACTGGGTCTGGTACTCGTCCTCGGTCAGCGACGCCTTCTCCCAGCCGCGGGCGTCCTCGCGCGTCGCGTGCCAGGCCTCGTGCAGCTTCAGCCGCTCGGCGTCGACCGCGGGCCGGCCCACCACCACCTTGAAGCGCTTGCTCCGCTTGTACGCGCGCTTCTGCGAGTCCGTCGCCTTGAACCGGTGCACGTCGAGGCGAATCGAGACGCACTCCGTGCACAGCTTGCACGCCGGGCGGAAGTACGCCGGGCCGAAGCGCCGCCAGCCGCGCAGGAGCAACACCTCGAGCTCTTCGCCCGAGACGTTCACCATCAACCGGTACTCGAGAGAGGCGAGGCGATCCGAGAGGTATGCGCACGCCCGGGGCTCCTCGATGAAATGTCGGACGATGCGCGCCATTCGCTGATGCTCAAGCCTATATAAACCCCACCATGAACGAGAGTCAGTGGGAGGAAAAGCTCCGCGGCTTCTTGAAGAAGACCGGCGACGACCTCAAGCGTGCCGGAGCCGACATCCGCGTCGAGGCCGAGCGCCTCATGAAGGAGGTCAAGGACCCCGAGCGCCAGGACAAGGTGAAGAAGGGCCTCGAGACCTTCAAGTTGTGGGCCCGCAAGACCGCCGAAGAGGTCGCGACCGTCGTCGACTCGGGCCTCAAGAAGGCCGAGGGCGCGATGCGCAGCGCCGTCGACGCCCCCGCCGGGGTCGGCCCCGACAGCCCCGTTACCGGGCCCGCCCCTTCCCAGTCGGAAACGGAGCCCCTGAAGGCCGAGCCGCTGCGGCACGACACCCCGGTCGACACCCCCGCAGTCGAGGCCGCGCCGCCCGAGCCGGCGCCGAAGACCATCGGGGCGGACAAGAAGAAGAAGGCTCCGGCCAAGAAGGCGGCCTCCAAGAAGCCTTTGGGCAAGAAGCGAACCCCGTGACATAGTCGCCGGCCGTGTCGTCGGGTGACAAAGGCAACTTCAAGACCGAGCTTCCCCAGGACATCCTCGACGCCGCGCTCGACGCGGTGAAGAAGCGGGAGGCTGGAGCAGAGGTCGAGGTTCCGGTGCAAACCGAGCCTCGAGAAGCGCAAACCGGCAGCCCGGATCAGCCGGAGGCCCCCGCTGCATCCGGGAAAGACGCTTCGGCGAAAGACAAAGAGATCGAGCAGCTCAACGCCCAGCTCGAGGCCTCGATGGCCAAGGGCCGCGAGCTGATGGGGAAGATCAAAGAGGAGCACGAGAAGATGCTCCGCGCCGTCGCCGATCTCGAGAACTACAAGAAGCGCGCTCGCAAAGAGCTCGAAGAGACTCAGAAGTTCGGCAACGAGAAGCTGCTCAAAGACTTCCTGCCCGTCATCGACAACATCGATCGCGCGCTCGAGCCGGCGAACTCCACGGACCTCGCCTCCCTGCGCAAGGGCGTCGAGATGATCCGCAAGCTGTTCGAGGACACGCTCGGCAAGCACGGCGTGAAGTCGTTCACCAGCAAGGGCAAGCCGTTCGACCCGAACGTTCACGAGGCGATGTCGCAGGCCGAGACCGACGACATGCCGCCGAACCACGTCTACGCAGAGGTGCTGCGCGGCTTCACGCTGAACGACCGCCTGGTCCGGCCGGGGCTGGTGGTCGTTTCGAAGGCGAAGTCCGAAGCAAAGCCGGCGGAAGCACAGCCGGAGAAGAAGGACGAGCCCGCATCGCCGCCTGGGGAGGGAGGCACGAATGGGTAAGGTCATCGGAATCGACCTGGGCACGACGAACTCGTGCGTCGCAGTGATGGAAGGCGGCGAGCCCGTCGTCATCCCCAACAGCGAAGGCGCGCGTACGACGCCGTCGATGGTGGGCTTCACCGACTCGGGTGAGCGCCTCGTCGGCCAGATCGCCAAGCGCCAGGCCGTCACCAACCCCGAGAACACCGTCTTCGCGGTGAAGCGCCTGATGGGCCGTCGCTTCGACAGCCCCGAGGCGAAGAAGGCGATCTCGGTCAGCTCGTTCAAGGTCACCGCGAGCCAGAACGGCGACGCGTGGGTCGAGATCCGCGGCAAGGCGTACAGCCCGCCGGAGATCTCCTCGATGGTGCTGACCAAGATGAAGCAGACCGCCGAGGACTACCTCGGAGAGCCGGTCACCGAAGCGGTCATCACCGTCCCCGCGTACTTCAACGACGGTCAGCGCCAGGCGACGAAAGACGCCGGGCGCATCGCGGGCCTCAACGTCCTGCGCATCATCAACGAGCCGACGGCGGCAGCGCTCGCCTACGGCATGGACAAGAACAAGGACGGGCAGGTCGAGAAGATCGCCGTCTACGACCTCGGCGGCGGCACGTTCGATATCTCGATCCTCGAGCTGAACGCGGGCGTCTTCGAGGTGAAGTCGACGAACGGCGACACGTTCCTCGGCGGCGAGGACTTCGACATCCGGATCATCGATCACCTCGCCGCGTCGTTCCTCAAGGCGAACAACATCGACCTGCGCAAAGACCGCATGGCGCTGCAGCGCCTGAAAGAAGCGGCCGAGCGGGCGAAGCACGAGCTGTCCTCCGCCACCGAGACCGAGGTGAACCTCCCGTTCATCACGGCCGACGCGACGGGCCCCAAGCACCTCACCGAGACGCTGGAGCGCTCGACGCTCGAGGGGCTGGTGAAGGACCTCGTCGACCGCACCATCGAGCCCTGCAAGATCGCGCTCAAAGACGCCGGGCTGCAGATCAACCAGATCAACCAGGTCTTGCTCGTCGGCGGCATGACGCGCATGCCGGCCGTGCAGGAGAAGGTGAAGCAGTTCTTCAACCGCGAGCCGCACAAGGGCATCAACCCCGACGAGGTCGTCGCCATCGGCGCCGCGATTCAGGGCGGCGTGCTCAAGGGCGAGGTGAAAGACGTCCTGCTGCTCGACGTGACGCCGCTGTCGCTCGGCGTCGAGACGGCCGGCGGGGTGAACACCAAGATCATCGAGAAGAACACGACCATCCCCTGCAAGAAGTCGCAGGTGTTCTCGACCGCCGTCGACAACCAGCCGCTCGTCAGCGTGCACGTGCTGCAGGGCGAGCGCGAGATGGCGGCGGACAACAAGACGCTCGCGCGCTTCGAGCTCGTCGGCATTCCTCCCGCGCCGCGCGGCGTGCCGCAGATCGAGGTGTCGTTCGACATCGACGCGAACGGCATCGTGCACGTCTCGGCGAAGGACCTCGGCACCGGCAAGGTGCAGCAGGTGCGCGTCGTGTCGAACTCCGGCCTCACCGAGGCGGAGATTCAGCGCATGATCTCCGACGCGCAGGCGCACCAGGGCGACGACAAGAAGAAGAAAGAGCTCGCCGACCTGCGCAACAACGCCGACGGCCTGATCTACACGACCGAGAAGTCGCTCGAAGAGTACGCGTCCATGCTCAAAGAGAAGGACCGCGACGAGATCAAGGTCGACCTGGAGAACTTGAAGGGGATTCTGCCTTCGAATGATCCGGTGAAGATCAAAGAGGCGCTCACGCGGCTCGAGGGCAGCGCGTACCGCATCGCCGACGCGATCTACGCGCAGGAACAGCCGAAGAACTAGCAGCCGGCGTCGGGGTAGACCGCCTTCAGCTGATCGAGCGCCGTCTGGCACTCCGACGTGCACCGGCCGGTCATCGTGGGGTTGTCGGTCCAGCAGCTGCCGGCCTCTCCGTAGGCTTCGCGGATGAGCGCGTTGGACGTGCCGGTCGCCTCGGTGCAGGCGACGTACGCCTTGCACTGAGGGCTCTGGGTGCTCGCGCCGCACGACGTCGCGAGCGCGAGCAGCAGCGCAGGGAGCGCGCCGCGCATCAGCAGCCCGCGTCGGGGTTCGCGGCCTTCAGCTGATCGAGGACGCTCTTGCACGTGTCGGTGCAGCGCTGGGCCGCGGCGCTGTCGGTCTGCCAGCAGGTGCCCTGCTCGCCGTAGGCGTCGCGCAGCACGCCGTCGACGCCCCTCGAGCGCTCGACGCAGGACAGGTAGTCGCGGCACTCGGAGGACTGCCTGCCGCCACCACCACACGCGACCGCGAGCGCGGCCACAGCTGCAACGACGAGAAACCCTCGGCTCATCTGTCTCCTCAACAGCCTGCGTTCGGATACGCCTTCTTCAGGCTCTCGAGGCCCTTCTTGCAGACCGTGGTGCAGGTCTGGGCGGTGGCGGTGCCTTCCTGCCAGCACGTGCCCTCCTCGCCGTAGGTGTCTCGCAGGTCCTGGTTCGCGGTGCCCATCAGCTCGTAGCAGCCGACGTACGCCTTGCACTCGTCGCTCGGCCCGGTCGGGCCGCACGCGGTGACGAGCAGGATGAGCATCAGGTTCCGCATTCGCGGGCACCATAAATGACAAAGGCCGAAGGCCCAAACGGCAGCCTGATTGGCCGCTCAGCAGCCAGCATCCGGGTAGGCCGCCTTCACGCTGTCGAGCGCCACGCTGCAGGCCTCGTTGCACGCGTCCGTGGCACCGCCGACGAAGCACCCGCTGTTCTCTCCGTAGCTTTGCTCGACGGCCATCGCGGCCGAGCCGCCGATCCTCTTGGCGCAAGCGACGTACTCCTTGCACACGTCGTTCGGCCCGGTCGGGCCGCACGCGGTGACGAGCACGAGGAGCAGAAGCCTCCGCATACGCAGGCACCCTAAATGACAAGGCCCTCGGGCGCGAGCGCGCTCCGAGGGCCAGGTCTTGAGAGCAGAAGCTCTCGGCCGCTTAGCAGCCAGCGTCCGGATAGCCGGTCTTCAGGCCGCTGAGAGCGGACTTGCACGCATCCGCGCAAACCTGCGTCTGGCCACCGACGAAGCACGTGCCCTTCTCACCGTAGCCAGTCTCCGCCGAGTCCTTCACCGTGCCGCCGATCTTGGTCGCGCACGCGACGTAGTCCTTGCACTCCTGCGGCTGGCCGCCGCCGCCACACGCCACCGCGACGACAGTGACCGCAAGACCGAGAACAACGCTCATCTTCTTCAACATTGTGTTGCCCCTCCGGGGGATGTGGTCGACGACATGTCGCCACTGCTCACTTCGGGCGGAGGCATATCAGGGTTCTGGCCGGATCAAGACTTTTTTGACGCGCGGGGTTAGAGGGCCAACATGCGTACATTGCTGGTGATCGCCTTCCTGTGTGGGTGTGGAGGCACCGGGCAGTCAGGCGATTGCCAGAAATGGATCGAGTGTTGGGAGGCACTTCCGGGCTCTACGCCCGGGGGACAGGACGAGGCGTACGGCCCGAACGGGGCCTGCTGGCAGAGCACGCCGGCGAACGCCGCCGCCTGCACCTCCTCGTGCAAGAACGCGACGGCGGCGCAGGCGCAGATGACGAACGCTCCGGCCGCGTGCAAGTGAGGGCCGTCGCCGCCGCGCTGCTGATGTCCGCGTGCGGTGGCATCCCGCAGCCTGAGGCGTGCGAGAAGTACCTCGCCTGCTCCGAAGCCGTTCAGCCGATGAGCACGCGCGACACGAAGGCGACGTACGGGCCGGGCGGCACGTGCTGGATGAACGCCTCCGACGCCGAGTCGTGCCGCGAGGTCTGCGAGCTCGCGACCCGGGCGCTCAAGATGGGCGCGGGACGCTCGACGCCGGAGTGTCAGTGAAGGTAGAGGGTCGGCGCATGCTGCGGCTTGCTGGTCTCGCGCTCGTGCTCCTGTGTGCCTGCAACGGCATCGAGCAGTCCCCCGAGTGCAAGCAGTACCTCGCCTGCACCGAGGCGGTGACGCCGGGCTCTTCGGCGAACTACGCCTCCTACGCGGACAACGGCTCGTGCTGGTCGACCGACCGCCGCTCGGCCGACCAGTGCACCGCCGCCTGCCTGCAGGGCCGGCAGTTCCTCGCGTCGGGCGCGGGAGCGGGCAAGCCGGAGTGCCAGTGAAGCGGTCACTGCTGCTGCTCGGCGCGCTGCTCGCGTGCGGACGGCAGCCGCAGACCCCCGAGTGCGTGGCGTACCTGACCTGCGCCGAGCTCGTCGACGCGAGCGGCTCGGTGCGCCAGGCGCGCGGGCAATACGGGCCCCAGGGCACGTGCTGGGCCACGAACCCGCTCGTCGCCGAGGCGTGCACGAAGGAGTGCGTGCAGCAGCTTCAGTTCTACCTGATGGACGCCGGCGCTCACCTCGCCGAGTGCCAGGTGCCCGACGCGGGCGCTACTGGGCCTTGAGCCCGTCGAGGATCAGCGTCGCGAGGTGCTTGGGCACCTCGAGCGGGTTGCCGATGTCCTCCTCGAGCATGATGCCGTGCAAGAGCCGCTCGGCCGCGCCGACGACGGCGAGCGCGCTGATCGCCTCGGGGATCGGCCTCAGGATGCCGTGCTTCTGCGCCTTCTTCGTGATCTCGATCGCGTAGCGGGAGATGACGTCGGACAGCTGCACGATCGGCTTGCGCGCGCCGACGGCGGGCGCGCGGTTCTCCTGCAGGTAGAGGCGCACGACGCCGGGGTGCTCGAGGAACACGGTGCCGATGACGTCGCCGATCTTCGCGTACGCGGCGAACTGCGCGTCTCGGGTCGAGGCCGTGTTGAGCTCTCTGCTGCACTGCTCGAGCGCCTCGGTGACGATCGCGCGCGTCGGCTCGATCATCTCTGCGACCAGCGCCGCCTGGCTCTCGAAGTACCGGTAGAAGCTGCCCTTGGCCATCTTCGCCTTGGTCGTGATGTCGTCGACCGAGACGCCCTCGATGCCGTGCTCGAGGAACAGCCGCAGCGAGGCGTCGAGCAGCGCCTCTTTGCGGGCCTTCCGGTTGGTGTCTCGTACCCCTCCCGGCTGCCCGGGTCGCTTTCGCTTGGCCATCGGTAACGCCGCTGAATCTAGGCCAGCTTGACGTTATTGAAAGATCGTGTTTTGAAGTGACCGTTCAGTCACGTTTTCAGCCTGGAGCGAAATCATGATCGGCATTCCCCTGGGTCTCGCGTACACGAACGCAGCCGAGTGGTTTCTCCACCGGTACATGCTGCACGGCTTGGGTCGCGACAAACGCAACTTCTGGGCGTTCCACTGGCACGAGCATCACCGCGAGTCGCGCAAGCACGACATGTTCGACCCGCAGTACGTGCGCTCGGTCTTCACCTGGTCGCCGCAGGGGAAAGAGGCGCTCGCGCTCGTCGGCGCGGCGGCGGTGACGGCGCCGCTCTTCCCCATCGCGCCGTTCTTCACCGCGACCGTGCTGTACCGGACGCTGCGCTACTACCAGATTCACAAGCGCGCCCACCTCGACCGCGACTGGTGCAAGGAGCACCTGCCCTGGCACTACGACCACCACATGGGCCGCGACCAGAACGCCAACTGGTGCGTGACGCACCCGTGGTTCGACAACGTGATGGGCACGCGGAAGAAGTACACCTACGACGAGAACGGCAAGCCCGTCGCCGAGGAGATCGTCCCCAAGCCGAAGGGCTTCGTGAACCGGTTCGTGAAGACGATCTTCGACGCCGCGAAGGAGCGCGTCCGCGTCATTCGGCGCACTGAAGAGGCAGAAGCACCGGCCGCCGCCTGACGCCGTTCGTCGGCTGAGCGGGGCCGTTCGTCGGCTCGGCGCCGCCGCTGGCGCCCGGTTTCGGTACGCTCTGCGTCGACGTGACCTCCGATCGGCGCATCGAGCTGCAGCTCCCCGAGGCGGGCAACCCGCTCTCGCGCGAGGCGCTCATCGTCTGCTTCGTCGCGCCGGTGCTGTTCTCGCCGCTGATGCAGCTCGCGCACCTGGACCGCGGCCTCGGGCACCTGCTGCGCGCGTGGGCGGCCCTCGAGGTCACCTTCATCGCGATTCCGCTGCTGCTCCACGCGCTGTACCGCTGGCCGCTGGCGAAGCTGCTGCGCGAGGCGAAGACTCCGGCGCAGCGGTGGGGCCTGCACGCGCTCGTCGCCTGGGTCCTGGGCCCGATCGTCGGGCAGCCGATTCGCCCGCTGTTCATCCTCGCGGGCGGTCACCCGTCGCCGCCGCTCGAGTTCGCGATCGTCACGGCCCTCTTCTGCACGATCACGCTTTTCCCCGCGGTGCTGCTGCAGCAGGCGTTCGCGCGCGCGCGCAACACTGAGCGCATGGCGCAGGCCGAGCGGCAGGCCGCGCTCGAGGCGCAGATGCAGGCGCTGCAGGCGCGGACGAACCCGCACTTCTTCTTCAACTCCATCAACACGGTGGCGAGCCTCATCCCCGAGGACCCCAAGCTCGCCGAGCGCACGCTCGAGCGCCTCGCCGAGCTGTTCCGCTACGCGCTCGACAGCAGCAAGACGCGCGTCGTGCCGCTCTCGCGCGAGGTCGAGGTGATCCGCGACTACCTCGCGATTCAGCAGGCTCGCTTCGGAGACCGCCTGCGCGTCGACGTTCACCTCGACGCGTCCGCCGCCCGCCTCGAGGTCCCGCCGCTGCTGCTGCAGCCGCTCGTCGAGAACGCCATCGTCCACGGCACCCGCGACCGCGGCGGAGGCGCCGTGAAGGTCGACATCCGCCGCGACGGCACGCGCGTGGTCATCGACATCGCCGACGACGGTCCTGGGCCGGGCGCCTCCGAGCACCGCGGCACGCAGACCAGCGTGCGCGAGCTGCGCGAGCGGCTGAAGCTGCTCTACGGCGAGGGCGGGACGTTCGAGCTGCTGCCGTCTCCGAGCGGCGGCTGCGTCGCGCGGCTGGCGCTGCCGTTTCCGTGATGAGCACCCTGCGCGCACTCGTGGTCGACGACGAAGCTCCCGCGCGGCGGCGGCTCGCGCGCATGCTCCTCGAACTCGGAGACGTCGAGGTCGTCGGAGAGGCCGGCGACGGCGAAGAGGCGCTCGAGCAGATCGGGAAGGTGAAGCCCGACGTCGTGTTCCTCGACATCCGCATGCCGCGCATGGACGGGCTCTCGCTCGCGCAGCGGTGGGCGGACCTGCCGCCCATCGTGTTCGTGACTGCGCACGACACGTTCGCGGTGCAGGCGTTCGAGGTGAACGCGGCGGACTACCTGCTCAAGCCCGTGCGGCCTGAGCGCCTCGAGGCCGCGGTCGCGAAGGTGCGCGCGAAGCTCGGGCCCGTGCGCTCGGCGGTGCTGCAGTCGATTCAGCCCGCCGCCGGGACGCGCGTCGTGAGCAGCGTGCGCGGCGAGGTCCGCTTCTTCGAGGCGAAGGAGCTGTGCCGCTTCTGGTCCAGCGACAAGTACACGCTGTTCCGCGAGGGCACAGAGGAGCACCTCACCGAGGAGCCGCTCTCCGAGCTCGAGGCGCGGTTGGCTCCGCACGGCTTCCTGCGCGTTCACCGCGGAGAGCTGATCAACCTCGCGAAGGTGAAGGCGCTCAAGTCGGCGGATGGCATTCTCGAGGTCGAGCTCGCCGATGGGCAGCTGGCGCGCGTGAGCCGCCGGTCGGCGGCGGATGTCAGAAAAGCTCTCGGGTTGTGAACACCTCCGTTCGCCCTGGCGGAGCTGCCCGAAGGGCAGCGCAGTCGAAGGGGGCGCGAAGCCGACGCGTGGCCCGCTTCGACTGCGGCGCCTCCGCTCAGCGTGAGCGGCGGTCGGCCATGCGGCACACTCCGAACCATTCGTCGGCCATTCTCCACCGTTCGTCGCCGCTCGGCTGCCGTCCATCGCCGGCTCCGAAAACGCGCGACGTGAATCCGTACTTTGGAGGGCATGAAGAAACGCGCTCTCCTGGTTCTCGCCGCTGCAGTCGTCGTCACCGCCGCCGGCGCCGTGCTCGCGCCGCGCGCGGCCGCCGGTAACCCGCTCGCCCGCGCCGACCTCGTCGACTTCACCACCGACGCCGTCGTCCTCGAGCGGCTGCCTGCCGGCGGATACCTGTACCTCCGCGTCCTCGACGGCAACGGCGAGCACTGGGTCGCGACGCTCTCGTCGTTCGCGCCGCCGCGCGAGGAACTGTGCGTCCGCGTCCAGGTCTTCGCGAAGGCGCGCGACTTCCACTCTCCGAGGCTCCGCCGCGACTTCGCGGAGCTCTGGTTCGCCGCAGTTCAACCCGCAGTCCCCACGAAGGAGCTGTAATCATGAGAGCGTTCCGAATCTTCGCCGTCGTCGTCGCGTTCGCCGCGTGCGGCCGCGCCCCGAACCCCGGAGAGACCCTTCAACTCGAGAAGGGCACCTCTGCGCTGCGCATCGAGGTCGCCGGCGTCCGCAGCGACAAGGGCACGCTCGGCTGCTCGCTGCACATCGACGGCGAGCAGTTCCCCGGCGCCTCGCGCATCATCGGCGGCGGCCAGGAGCACGCCGCGAACGGCGCCAGCGTCATGTGCGCGTGGGACGAGCTGCCCGCCGGGACGTACGCGATCTCCGTGTTCCACGACGAGAACGACAACGGAAAGCTCGACACCAACATCGTGGGCGCGCCCGTCGAGGGGTACGGCGTCACCAACAACATCACGTACCCCATGGGCCCGCCGAAGTTCGACGAGTCGAAGTTCGACGTCGCCGCCGGCGCCACCGCTTCGAAGCAGATCACCCTGAAGTACTGAGAGGACGAACGACCATGAACAAGCTCATCGTTTCCGTGGTGGTGGTGATGGCCGCGTGTTCCGCTCCGCCGCAGCAGCCGATGCCGATCGGGGTGGACCCGGCGTGCAAGGGCGACGCGCTCGAGCCCGACGCGATGCCGTCTCCGTGGTTCGGCGCGGGCGTCGTCGACGGCGGAGTCCCTGCCGGTACGCAGTACGTCATCAGCACGACGTACCTGCGGCTCAAGCCGGATGAGGAGACCAAGAAGCTCTTCACCGACTCGAACGGTCCGATCATCCAGTCGCTGCCCGCGCAGGACGGCCTCATCGCGTACCGGTTCATCTCTTCGGAGCACTGCTTCACCGCGCGCACGCTCACGGTGTGGCGCGACCTCATGGCGATGCAGCGATTCTCGGCCGGCGACGCGCATCGCAACGCGATGGTGATGGTGACCGACCTGTCTCGCGGCGGCAGCGCGGTGCAGCACTGGACCGGCACCGCGGACGACGCGACGTGGGAGCGCGCGCGGACGGAGCTCGCGAAGGACACCGGGCCGCAGTACTGACGGCGGGTCCGCGACGCTCAACGCCCCGACCTACTTCTTGTTCTTCTCTGCGCGCTTGACCCGGTCGAGCCGCTCCGACGGGCTGTCGTGCCCCACGAACTTCGAGACGCGCGCGCTGGCCGTCGCCGCGGCGCGCTTGAGCTTCCCGAAGTCGTCCGGCGGGCCCAGGTACTCGGGGCTGAACGACTTGCCGTGGGCCTTCAAGAACGCGCGGGCCATGTCGCGCTCGTCCTCGGTCGCGTGAGGAGCGAGGACGTGCACGACGTCGGTCTCCCCGTTCGCCGCGGCCTTGAGCATCGCGGTCTCGTGCTCCGCATCCTTGAGCGAGGGATCAGCCCCCGCCTCGAGCAGGATCTTCACGAGCTCCACCCTGCCCCGCGCCGCGGCTTCGATGAGCGCAGTGCGTCCGCCGTCGAACGCCTCGTTGATGTCGCGGACCTCGGCGGCGAGCTTCTCGAGCGCTTCGGCGTCGGCGGCCTGCACGGCTTCGAAGAGGGTCATGGAACCAGCGGTGTTAGCACGCCCACCCCGGCGGGTTGGTTCCGGCCTGGCCCGGCGCGTAGGCTGCGCCGCGCGTGATCGCCCCGATTGCCCTGACGCTGCTGGCTGCCTGGACCTGCGACCAGGAGGATGCGCGCGTCCGCGCTCACCTCGAGGACGCCTACGCGCAGCTGGTGACTTCGCCGCCGCCGCTGACGGCAGAGCAGGGCGAGGCCCGGCGAGACGTCATCGCCGCGCTCCGCCGGTACATCGACCGCGGCCGGTTTCCTCGCAACCACTCGAGCGAGCCGGCGACTCCCGTGTTCGTCGACGAGAGCGGGACGCACTGCGCGATGGGCGCCCTGATCGCCGAGCTCGGAGGAGAGGCCGTCGTCGAGAACATCCGCCGCACCCGCAACCTCGCGCGCGTGCCGGAGCTCGCGGACGAGCCCGGACTCCTCGAATGGCTCGACGCGCACGGAGTCGCCCCGGAAGAGGCCGCCCTCGTCCAGCCCACGTACTACGCGTGTCAGCCCGTCTGGGAGATCCGCTCCACGCCCAGCATCTACGAGGCCGTCGTCGTGCCGTCCGACGCAGGGCTCGGCGTCGGCATCGTGGCCACCGCATCGGTAGCCGGGGACCGGGTCTGTCAGCAGCCGTACTTCGATCAAGTCACCTCACGGCTGCCCTGGCCCATCGGCACCGTCGTCACACTTCCCGACTTCATGGCGAAAGACAGCGCCGGCTGGACGACTCCGCAGTTCCGCAACTGTGCCTGGCGGCCGACGCTCGCGGACGGGGATCGCGCTCAGCTCCTCAACCTCTTCCAGATGGAGCCGCATCTGGCGCTCTTCCGCCGCGATCCGCGCTGGTTCATCCCTCAGTGTCACAGCAACTTCGGCGGGCCCAACCTCGACTTCTGCACCGCCGAAGGCCGCTTCCGCCCGGAGGTGCTCCCCGCCCGCGGCACGATGCGCGCGCGGGTGCTCGCTGCGTTCCAGCACGTGGCGTGGGTCAGCGGCTCGCCCATGGCGACCGAGGAGAGCCTCGCCGACGCAGGCGTAAACCTCGCGCTCATTGACGCGATCGAGGCGCAGGTCTGGGAGCTCGCGACTGACGGCGGGACTCCGCTCGATGCCGGCGTTCCGCCCGTCGCGCAGTGGGTCGGTCCGTTGCTGCCCATTCCTTGCGACGCCGGCAGCGCTCCTCAGGACGCCGGAGTGCCGGACGCGGGCTTCGCGGACGCGGGCTTCGCGGATGCGGGTCTCGCAGACGCGGGTGTCCCTCCGCCCGCCGACGGTGGCTCGCCGGATGCCGGAGTGCCGTCCGACGAAGAGCCGCGCGGCGGCTGCGGGTGCAACTCGGCGCCTCTCGGATTGGCGCTGGTCGCGCTGGTTCAGGCGCTCCGCCGCCGCGTCAGGGCACCAGCGGGGCCACTGCGCGCTTGAACGCCGCGAGCCGTCGCGCCGCGGCGCTGACGTAAGGGACCGGGCCCAGCACGCGGACGTCGTGGCGGCGGCGCAGCCACTCGGGGTTGTGTCGCTCGGAGGGATCTCTCCCGCGCGACGACTTCACGAGCACCACGGCTGCGACCTGCGCTTTGCGCTTCGCAAGCGCTTCCAGCGAGAGCGCCGTGTGGTTGAGCGTGCCCAGGCCGAGGCGCGCGACGAGCACGACGGGCAGCTTCGCGGTCTCGATGAGATCGATGACGTCGTGCTTCGCGTCGAGCGGGACGTAGAGGCCTCCGGCGCCTTCGACGACTCCGGCGCCTCTGCGAGGGATCGCACGCAGGACCTCGCCGAAGTCCGTCTTCACGCCCTCGAGCTCGGCGGCGACTCCGGGCGCGAGCGGAGCCCGGAAGCGGAAGAGCACCTTCGCGCCGAGGCGCTTCGCGTCGTCTCCGCCGCCGCTCTGGTACGGCTTGAGCGCGAACGGCTCGAGCCCGCGCTCGCGCATGAGCGTCAGCAGCGCGAGCGACACCTCGGTCTTCCCGATGCCGGTGTCCGTGCCGGTGACGAAGTACCTCATGCCGCGGCGATGCAGTCGTGCACGGCGCGCGTGAGCAGCTTCGCCTCGTCGACGGTGAGCGAGAGCGGAGGCATGAGGACGACGACGTCGCCGAGCGGCCGCAGCAGCACGCCGTGCTTGCGCGCGGCCTTGCAGACCTGGAACCCGGTGCGCGCCGACGGCTCGTAGCCTCTCAGCTCGATGCCGACCATGAGCCCGCGGCGGCGGACCGCGGCGACGTTCTTCAAGCCTGCGATGCGCTCGAGGCCCTCGGCGAGCGCGCTCATCGCCGGCTTCATCTTCTCGAGCGTGTGCTCGCGCTCGAACAGCTCGAGGTTCGCGATCGCCGCGGCGCACGCGAGCGGGTTCCCCGTGTACGTGTGGCCGTGGAAGAACGTCTTCTGCTCGGCGGCCGTGCCGAGGAACGCCTCGAACACGCGCTGCGTGGTGAGCGTCGCCGCGAGCGGCAGGTAGCCGCCGGTGAGCCCCTTCGCGACGCAGAGGAAGTCGGGACGCACGCCTTCCTGCTCGACGGCGAACATCGTGCCGGTTCGGCCGAAGCCGGTCGCGACCTCGTCGCAGACGAGCAGCACGTCGTGCTTGCGGCAGAGCGCCTCGACCGTCTTCAGCCAGCCCGGCGGCTGCAGCAGCATTCCGGCCGCGCCCTGGATCAGCGGCTCGACGACGAACGCGGCGAGCTCGTGCGCGTGCGTGGCGAAGAGCTTCTCGACGGCCTCGAACGTCGGGACGCAGCGCTCGACGTCGAACAGCAGCGCGCGGAAGCGATCGTGGAAGAGCGGCATGCCCCCGACGGAGACCGAGCCGAGCGTGTCGCCGTGGTACGCGTCGACGAGGCCGGCGAAGCGGCGCTTCTGCTTCCGGCCCGAGAGCTGCTGGAACTGGTACGCCATCTTCAGCGCCACCTCGACCGAGGTGCTGCCGCTGTCGGAGTAGAAGACGCGGGTGAGGCCTTCCGGCGCGAGCTTCACCAGCCTCGCCGCGAGCTCGATGGCCGGTACGTTCGACAGGCCGAGCATCGTCGAGTGCGCGACCTTGTCGAGCTGGGCTCGGATGGCTTCGTCCAGCTCGGCCTTGCGGTGGCCGTGCACGTTGCACCACAGCGACGAGACTCCGTCGAGGTAGCGACGGCCGTCCGTGTCGATGAGCCAGTTGCCTTCCGCGCGCTCGATGATGATCGGCTCGTCGTGCGGCCACAGCTGCTGCTGCGTGAAGGGGTGCCAGAGGTGGCGGAGATCGAGATCGAGGAGCTCGGTGGTGTTCATGACGCCTCCGTTCACGCTGAGCGCAGGCCGAAGGCCGAAGTCGAAGCGGGCCGATGGACGGCTTCGAGGCACCCTTCGACTGCGGCCCGCTTCGCGTGCCTCCGCTCAGGGTGAACGGAGATCATCTCGGGACCTCGGCCAGCCCTTCGAGCGCCTTCGTCACGTGCTCTTCCGTGTGCGCCGCGCTCAGCGCGAACCGCAGCCGGCTCGTCCCCTGCGGCACCGTCGGCGGCCGAATCGCCTTCGCGAGGATGCCCTTCTCCCGCAGCGCGAGCGACGCCGACAGCGCCCGCTCCGGACGGCCGAGCACCACGCTGAAGATCGCCGAGTCCTGGTGCGCCGGCAGGCCCAGCTTCTGCAGCCCGGCCGCGAACAGCCCGATGTTCCGCCACAGCCGCGCGCGCAGCTGCGGAGCGTCGACCACGCGGGCCAGCGCCGCCTCGGCCGCGCCGCACACCGCCGCGGGAAGCGCGGTGGAGAAGATGAGCGAGCGCGCCTTGTTCACCAGCCAGCGCCGCACCGCCGCCGAGCACAGCGCGAACGCTCCGAAACCGCCGAGCGCCTTGCCGAGCGTGCCGATGCGCAGGTCGGGCTGCACCTGCAGCTGCTCGCAGAGGCCCCCGCCGTTGGGCCCCAGGACTCCGATGGCGTGGGCCTCGTCGACGATGAGCGCTGCTCCCGCCTGCCGGGCGAGGCGCTCGAGCTCGCGCAGCGGCGCGCGGTCTCCGTCCATCGAGAAGACGGCGTCGGTGACGACGAGCTGGCGGCGGCCGGGGTTCGCGGCGAGCAGCGACTGCAGCGCCGAGAGATCGCGGTGCGGGTAGACCACCACCTTCGCGCGTGAGAGCCGGCAGCCGTCGACGATCGACGCGTGGTTGAGCTCATCCGAGAAGATGACGTCGCCGGCGCCGGCCAGCGTCGAGAGCACCCCGACGTTCGCCTGGTAGCCCGAGTTGAAGAGGAGCGCTGACTCGGCGTTGAAGAAGCTCGCGAGCGCTCGCTCGAGGTGCTGGTGCGCCGTCGTGTCTCCGACGATGAGGCGCGAGGCGCCGGCTCCGAAGCCGTGACGCATCGCCGTGGTTCGTGCTCCCGCCACGACGTCGACGTCTGCGGCGAGGCCCAGGTAGTCGTTGGACGAGAAGTTGAGGTAGCGGCGGCCGCCGATGTCGACGACCGGCCCCTGCGGAGTCTCCAGCGGCTCGAGGTGACGGAGGAGGCCGGCCCGCTCGATGGCTTCGAGCTCTTCGCTCGCCCACGCCTCGACTGCGGCCCTCACCCCTTCCCTCTCCCCCGCGGGAGAGAGCGTGTTCACGGCCTCGGCTCCAGCGCGCGGACTCCTGCTTCCTGCAGCAGCGCCATGTCGCTCTCGTACTCGGGGTTGCCGGTCGTCAGCAGCTTCTCGCCGAAGAAGATCGAGTTCGCGCCGGCCATCATGCAGAGCAGCTGCGCGTCCTGGCCGAGCTGCATGCGGCCGGCGGACAGCCGCACCATCGCGCGCGGCATCATGATGCGCGCGGTCGCGATCATGCGCACCATCTCGATGGTCGACACCTGCTTCGCGTCCTGCAGCGGCGTGCCCTTCACCGGCACCAGCGCGTTGATCGGCACCGACTCGGGGTGCTCGGGCTGGTTCGCGAGCGTGATGAGCAGCTCGCAGCGATCGTCGATCGACTCGCCCATGCCGATGATGCCGCCGCTGCACACGTGGATGCCGGCGTCCCGCACGCGCTTGAGCGTCTCGAGCCGGTCTTCGTACGTGCGCGTCGAGATGATCTCGCCGTAGTGCTGTTCCGACGTGTCGAGGTTGTGGTTGTACGCGGAGAGCCCCGCCTCCTTGAGCCGCTTCGCCTGCGACTCGGAGAGCATGCCCAGCGTGCAGCACGCCTCCATGCCGAGGTCGCGCACGCCGCGGACCATGTCGAGGACCTGCTCGAACTGCGGGCCGTCTTTCACCTCGCGCCAGGCGGCGCCCATGCAGAAGCGGGTGGCTCCGGCTTCGCGCGCCTTCTTCGCGTTCTCGAGCACCTCGGTCACCGGCATCAGCTTCTCGGCCTTCACGCCGGTGTGGTACCGCGCGGCCTGCGGGCAGTACGCGCAGTCTTCCGGGCAGCCGCCCGTCTTCACCGACAGCAGGCTGCACAGCTGCACCGCGTTGTCGCCGAACGTCTCGCGGTGAACCGTCTGCGCTCGGTACGTCAGCTCGAGCAGCGGCAGATCGTGGAGCGCGCGAACTTCGGCCTTCGTCCAGTCGTGGCGGAGTTGCATGTGCTGCGCTGGGTAGGCGCCGGGTCGGGCATTGTCAACCGTGTCGTTCGGCACGGGTTGACAACGACCCCCGCCCCCTTCGCGCTACTTCTGGACCTTCACCTTGTCGAAGCCCTTCGGCGGAGTCGTCGCCGTCTTCTCCGGCACCGCGGCGGCCTCTTTCACCTTCACCTTGCCGACGCCCTTCGCCTCGGCGGCCTTCACCTCGGCCTCGGTGAGCAGCGCGGCGAGCTCGGGCTTCACCGACGTCGGCCGCAGCCCTTCCTTCAGCGCGTCGGTCACCGAGGCCTTCGCCTTGTCCTTCGCGTCGCGCTTGAGCCACAGCTCCGCGAGGTTCAGCTTCGCGCGGCCGCGCGTGCGCCACTCGCTCGGGTCCTTCGCGAGCCCGTAGGCCTGGTTCGCGAGCTTCTCCGCCGCGTCGAGGTCGCCTTTGAGCATCTTCGCGTAGCCCAGGCGCAAGATGAGCTCGGCCGGAGCGTCCTTCTTCGCCGCGAGCGGCTCGAGCACGGAGATCGCCTTGTCGACCTGGCCGTCGTCGATGAGCCGGCTCGAGTGCTCGAGCGCGAGATCGTAGGCCTCGGGGTCGTACGCCATCGCCTTCGCGGCGAAGTCGGCGGCGTCCTTCGTCTTGCCGAGCCGCGCGAGCGTGTACGCCAGCCGCGAGATCACCCACGCGTTCCCTTCCGAGTGCGCCGCGTACTCGCGCCACGCCTTCGCCGCCTCTTCGTGCCGGCCGAGCGCGTTGTACAGCTCCGCGAGGTACCCGCGCGCGAGCAGGAAGCCGGGCTCCTTCGCGATCGAGTCCTTGAGCACCGACTCCGCCGCCTCGCTCGACTGGTAGCGCGACACCAGCCAGAACCGCGCGGCCATCGCGTTCGGGACGTGCCCCGCGCTCTCCTTCACCGCGGTGAGCGCCTCGACCGCGCGCGCGTCGTTGCCCGCGAGCGCCGACGCGAACGCGAGCGCGGCCCACGCCGAAGAGAACTCGGGGTCGGTCTTCACCGCGGTCTCGCACGAGGCGATCGCCTTCTTGAGCTCGGTCTCGTTGAGCACGAACGGGTTCTCGATGCCCACGGGCTGGTTGATGAGCCGCGAGTCGCACGCGGCGTAGTTGCGCATCGCCGAGTCCTTCGTCGTCGCCGGCTGCGCGTCGCCCTCGGGCGCCTTCGAGCCGTCGTACTTCGTCAGCTCCACCGCGAGGCCGCGACCGCCCTCGGCCACCGCCTTGTCGTCCGCGAGCGGCAGCACCAGCGACGAGCCCTGCACCTTCGGCGAGCCGCGCTCTCCGACGGCGACCTCGAGCGTCCACCCGTTCTTCGCGGGCGACAGCTTCGAGTACACGAAGTACGTCGCGCCCATTCGCTCGCCGGCCTGCCGCGCGACGTTCGGGTCGTTCATCGACTCGAGCGGCATGCGGTGCCTGCGCGCCATCGCGTACAGCTGCCGCGCGTGCACGAGGTCGTACCGGCCGGTGGCCATGAGCAGCGCGGTGGCCTTCTCCTGCATCGCGAGCTCGAGGCCCTGGGGGACCTTCTTGTCGGCGACGGGAGGAATGACGACGACCGACGGGCGGTCTGAAGCGGCGAGCGCAGCGGTCGAGAGGAAGACGGCGCAGGCGAGGGTCTTCATGCCCTCGCCTCGTAGCTCAGCGCACCGCGACGGTCGAGACGATCGACTTCGCCTGCTGGAGCAGCGAGACGAACTCGTCGCGCTCGGCGTTGCCCGCGGAGCTCTTGGCGATCTCCTGCACCAGCTCGTAGCTCCACGTCTTCGCGTGCGGGCTCTGGCGGAAGAGCTCCGCCGCGCCCATCACCGCGGTGGCGAAGCGCAGGTCCTTCGGCGCCTGGTCGAAGCGCGGGTGCAGCTTTGCCGCCGCGAACGAGAACGCGCGCTCGGTGGCGTCTTCGCCCTTCGGCTTCTTCGCGCGCACGCGCACGGTGGCGAGGCCCTCGCCGGCGCCGGCCATGAGCTCGACCTCGTAGAGGGCGGTGACGGTGTGGCCGGCGCCGAGCTCTCCGGCGTCGACCTTGTCGTTGCGGAAGTCCTCGTCGGCGATGTCGCGGTTCTCGTAGCCGATGAGCCGGTACGACTTGACCTGCTTCGGATCGAAGTCGACCTGCAGCTTCACGTCCTTCGCGATGACCTCGAGCGTGCCGCCGAGCTGCTGCTGGAAGATGCGGCGCGCCTCGAACAGCGAGTCCACGTAGTAGTGGTTGCCGTTACCCTTGTTGGCGAACTGCTCCATCATCGCGTCCTGATAGTTGCCCATGCCGAAGCCGAGCGTGGTGCAGGTGATGCCCTCTTTCACCTTGGCCTGGATGAGCTTCAGGATCTCGTCGGGGCTGCGCGCGCCGACGTTCGCGTCTCCGTCGGAGACGATGATGACGCGCGACTCGGAGTCCGACGACAGCGTCTTCATCGCCTGCTCGTAGGCGAGCTGAATGCCGCCGGCCATCGCGGTCGAGCCGCCTGCCTGCAGATCTTCGATCGCCGCGTGGATGACGGCCTTCTTCTCCATCCCCGTCGGAGTGAGCACCACACGCGTGCCGCTCGCGTAGGTGACGAGCGCGACCGTGTCTCCGTCGCGGAGCTGATCGACGAGCATGCGCAGCGCCCGCTTCGCCAGCGGCAGCTTGTCCGCGCTCTGCATCGAGCCGGACACGTCGACGAGGAAGGTGAGGTGCGCCGTCTTGCGCTGCGAGACGTCGAGGCGCCGGCCCTGCACGCCGACGCGCAGCAGGTGCTTGCCGCTCGCGAACGGCGACGGCGCCGCGTCCATGTGCACGCCGAGCACCGCGCCTTCCGGCGGCTCGGGGTAGCTGTAGCGGAAGTAGTTGAGGAACTCTTCGACGCGCACCGAGTCGGGCGGCGGCAGCGCCCCCAAGAGCAGCTTCGCGCGCGCGAGCGTGTACGAGCCGGTGTCGACGTCGACCGCGAACGTCGAGAGGTGATCGCTCGACGTCGACGTCCACGCGTTCGGCTCGTGGTGGCGGTAGCCCTCGCCGCGGCTCGAGAGGTCGCCCTTCACTCCGCGGCCGCCGAGGCCGATGGTGCCCATGCCGCCGGCGCCCTGACCGTAGCCGCTGAGGCCGCCAAGCGCGTTGCCGCCGCCGCCGAGGCCGGTTCCGCCGAGGGTGATCAGCATGCCCTTCGAGGCCACCTTCTTCCCGGCGTGGCCCTCATCCTTCTTCTCGGCCTTGTTCTCGAGCTTCGGAGCCGCGACCGGCGCCTGCGGAGGAATGACGAGCTTGGCGAGCGCGCGCGGCGGCGGAGGCGCCTCCTGCTGCTGCTCGACCTTCTCGGTGCTGCACGCCACGACCAACAGAACCGCCAGCAGCCTCGTTTTCATGCGAGGCCAGACACCCGCATCCAGCAGCGGTTCCTTCGATCACTTTTTTCACGCCATGGAGGCAAGGGGGTGCTTATGTACGCCCCGCCGTTCACCCTCTTTACCAGGAGAAAACATGCGCCGTTTCCTCGCAGTGGCCGTTCTCGGTCTTTCGTTTGCGTTCGCAGGCTGCGCCAAGAGCCAGAGCGAGAACTGCAAGAAGCTCATCGCGTGTACTGAGAAGCTCGTGCCGGGCACGGGCGCCTCGATGGAGGCCAGCTACGGCAAGGACGGCGCCTGCTGGAAGAGCTCCGAGGCCGCCGACGCCTGCACCAAGGCGTGCGACCAGGCGATGGAAGGCCTGAAGGCGAACCCCGCCTTCGCCAACACCGCCGAGTGCAAGTGAGCTGAGAGATTTTTCGTGAGAGCCCCTCTCCTCTTACGGGGGAGAGGGGTTTTCTTTTTGCGGGGAGAGCGCGGCCTCGAGGCCGGCTCCGAGGGCTGTTTCCAGCCCGCGCGCGGCGAGGCGGATCTCCTCGGACTGCAGCACCCTCGCGGGAACGCTGCCCCGCGCGAGCCGGACCTCGTCGAGCAGCGCGCGGCCCTCGTCGGGCGTCGCCGCTCCGAGGCGGACCTCGGCCTCCATCTTCCGCAGCGCCTGCGTGGTGAGCAGCAGCGGATCTCTCACGCTGTCGAGGCGCGACTGCGCGGCGGAGAACGAGACGGCCGCCGCGTTCTGCCGTCCGGTGCGCGCCTCGAGCGTGCCGAGGTAGCTGAGCACGAGGCCCTCGTGGCGCAGGTCGCCGACCTCGCTCAACGTGTTGGCCGCGGCCTCGAGCGACTTGCGCGCCATCTCGACGTTGCCCTGCTCGAGGCGAGAGAGGCCCTGCCGGCCCTGGAAGAACGCGCGCAGCCGCTGCTCGCCGACGCTCTGACACCGCGTCTGCGCCTCGGCGTAGAACGCCTCGGAGAGCTCCGGCTTCCCGTCGTCGAAGTACACGCCGCCGATGGTGCCGAGCACGCGCGCCTCGCTCACCGCGTCGCCGCGCTTGCGCGTGAGCGGCAGCGCTTCGTCGCAGCGCGCGAGCGCCTCGGGGATGTTGTGACGCGCGAGCTGGAGGATGCCGAGGTACGAGAGCGCGCGGACCTCGAAGGCGAGATCTCCGACGCGGCGGGTGATGGCGAGCGCCTCTTCGAGCGCTCCCTCGGCGCGGTCGAGATCTCCGGTCACGAAGCAGGCGACGCCGAGGTCGCAGAGGATGCGGCCTTCGAGCGGCTCGTCCTTGGCGCCCTTCACCAGCCGCACCGCCTCTCCGAGATCCTCGACGGCGGCGCCGAGCTGGCCGCGGTTGCGGCGCACGTTGCCGCGCTGCTGCAGCGCGCGCGCGAAGTACGCCGGGTTGATCTTCGCGCCCTGCGCGACTTGCAGCGCCGAGTCGAGCAGGCCGAGGTGCGAGTTGAACGGGCCCTTCCTCGCCAGCAGGCCGTCGAGCGCGTGCAGCGCCCGCAGGGTCCGCGTCACGCTGTCGGCCGTGGGGGGCATCTGCGTCAGCGCGCGCTCGAACACCTCGAGCAGGTTCTCGCGCTCGGCGGTGAGCTCGGCGAGCGCGTCGGACGCCTTGTGGCCGTGCACGTCTTCGGCCCAGACGTCGCCCTGGTCGAGGTAGTGCTTCGCGTGCCGGCCACGAACCTCCGCGACGCGGCCCGACGCCTCGAGCTTCTCGGCCGCGAACGCCGCGATGCTCTCGAGCATGCCGAGCCTCAGCTGCTGCGGCACCTCGGGCACCACGAACACCTTGAGCAGCGACTTGCGGTGCAGCGCCTCGACGACCTCGCTCTTGCACGGCACGACGGCCTCGGCGGCGTCGAGCGTGAAGCCGCCACGGAACACGGAGAGCGCCTCGAACGCCGCGCGCTCTTCCTTCGAGAGCAGCTGCCAGCTCCAGTCGATGGCGTTCCACAGCGTGGCGTGGCGGCCGGCGCGGTCTTTGCCTCCGAGCACCTCGAAGCGCTCGGAGAGCTTCTCGAGGATCTGCGACGGCTTCAGGGTGACGAGCCGCGCCGCGGCGAGCTCGAGCGCGAGCGGGTGACCGTCGAGGCGGCGGCAGATCTCCTGCACCGCGTCCAGCTCGCCCTTCGCCTTCGGCAGCTTCGCGCCCGCACGCTCGGCGCGCGAGAGGAACAGCTTCACGCCGTCGCTCTCGGCCGGCAGCGGCAAGAGCGCGTGCACCTTCTCGCCGGGCAGCCGCAGCGCCTCGCGCGTGGTGACGAGGAAGCGCACGTCCTTCGCGAGCTTCATCCACTCGCCGACGGTCTCACCGGCCAGGCTCACGATCTGCTCGAAGTTGTCGAGCGCGACGAGCGCCTGCCCCAGCGAGCTCAGCGTGCGGCCGGTGTACGTCACCGAGTCGCGCGGAGGTCCGGCGTGCACCGCGCCGATCTGCAGCGCGCGCTCGACCGCCTTGCAGATGTCGTCGACGTTGCGCGCCTCGGAGAGATCGACGAACCACGTGCCGCCCTTCGGGGCAAACGCCTCGCGCTGCAGCTCGAGGTAGCGCAGCGCGGTGCGCGTCTTGCCCATGCCGCCGAAGCCGGAGAGCGTGACGAGCCGCGCGCCGCCCTCGAAGTGTTTGCCGACGGCCTCGAGGTCCGCCTCGCGACCGATGAACGGCTCGGGCGGCACGACGACGTTCGTCTTGCGCGCTTCGGGCGCGGGCTCGAGGAACTTCTGCACCGCGGCGAGGAACTCTTCCACCTCGGGCAGCGCGGGCTTCGCTTCGGGGCGACGGCGGACCGGCCGGGTCTCGCCGGTCTTCGTCTTCTTCGCGGCGGCAGCGGCCTTGCCGGCGGCGCGGGTCGGCTCGTCGGCGCGGCGCTTCGCGGCCGCCTGCTCCTCGGTGACGGCGACCGGCTCGGCGCCCGGCGGGGCCTTGGCGTGATCGGGGAAGAGGCCACGCACCCAGGTGCCGAGGCGGCGCACCGAGTGCGGCCGGCCGTGCTTCTCGAGGAAGGTCTCGAGCTCGCCGCGCAGCTCGTCGCAGTCGGGGTAGCGGTGCTCGCGCTCCTTCGCGAGGGCGCGCATGAGAATGTCCTCGAGCGCGGCGGGGTAGCCGGGCACGCGCTCGGCGGGGCGCGGGATGCGGCACTCCATCACCGCGCGCAGCGACTCGGCGTCGGAGGGCCGCTGGAACAGCCGCGACAGCGTGGTGAGCTCGTAGAGGACGATGCCGAGCGCGAACTGATCGGCGCGCGCGTCGAGCTCGGCGCCCTCGAGCGCCTCGGGAGCCAGGTACGCGAACTTCCCCTTCACCACACCGGCGTCGCTCTGCACGCCGCGCCGGCGCGCGCGCGCGATGCCGAAGTCGAGCACCTTCGTGATGCCGTCGTAGGTGATGAAGAGGTTGTGGGGCGAGATGTCGCGGTGGACGATGTGCAGCGGCTCGCCGTCCATCGCCGTCTTGGTGTGCGCGTGGTGCAGGCCGGACGCCGCGTCCATCACGAGCTGCAGCACGTGCTCGAGCGGCATCTGCTCGCCGCGCTCGCGGTGCTTGTGAAAGAGCGCGGAGAGGTCCTGCCCGTGCAGGTACTCCATCGCGATGAAGTAGGTGCCCTGGTCCTGGCCGACGTCGAAGATGTTCACGACGTTCGGGTGGCGCAGGTCGGCGGCGAGCCGCGCCTCGTCGAGGAACATCTTCCGGAACTCTTCGTTCTGCGCGAACCCGGGGAGGATCCGCTTCACCACGACCAGCTTCTCGAAGCCCTCGAGGCCGCCTTGCCGGGCGAGGAACACCTCGGCCATGCCGCCGGAGGCGAGCTTGCGCAGCAGCGTGTAGCGGCCCGCGATGACTTCGGCCATCGATGTCACGACCGTACCAGCTACAGTCGCGCCCTAGAATGCCGAGGAGGCGCTCGTATCACCACGGAGACCTGCGCAACGCCATGCTCGCCAAGGCGCTCGAGCTCGTCGACGAGCTCGGCCCCGACGGCGTCTCGCTGCGCGAGGTCGCCCGCCGCGTCGGCGTGAATCACCGCGCGGCGTATCGACACTTCGAGGACAAGCGCGCGCTGACCGCAGCGATCGCGGAGCAGGGCTACCTCGCGCTCGCCGTCGCGCTCGAGGTCTCGTGGGCGAAGAGCGAGAAGAAGGCGCCGCGCGCGCGCGTGCTCGCCCTGATGGACGCCTACCTGACGTTCGCGCTCGAGTCGCCGGCGCGGTACCGCATCACGTTCGGGCGGCGCGTGAACGAGGACGGGACGTTCCCCGCGCTCGAGGCCATCGCCGAGCGCGGGTACATGGTCCTGCTGCGCGCGCTCACGGGGATGCGTGAGGCTCCGGCGACGCGGGAGCAGATTCGCGACATGGGGTTCTCGCTGTGGTCGCTCGCGCACGGGTACCTGCGGCTCGTCTGGGTCCGCAGGATTCGGGTGCGGCCCGAGCTGACGGTGAAGTACTTCCACGCGCTGGCGGCGCCGCTGCTCGATGGGTGGGAGGCAGAGGGCGAGTCAAAAGGGCGCGCGCACTGAGCGGAGCCGCGCAGCGGCGCAGTCGAAGTGTCCGGGCGATCTGGGCAGAGGCTTCTCGAAGGCGGTGCAAGCTGTGCCCGGACCCGTTCGACACGCCGCGGTCCGCTGTCGCGGCCGCGGCTGCTCAGGGTGCGCGCCTTCGTTGTTACTCACCACCCTCCTCATCTTCGAAGTCGTCGAGCGGCGGCACGTCCGCGAGCGGCACGATCCACTTCGCGGCCCCGAGGGTGCGCGGCTCCTTCGACAGGTCCACCGCCGGGTCCACGAGCGGTTGCCAGGGCCTGCCGTTCAAGCTCGCGCGGGCGTCGGCGTGCACCGGCAACCCACCTGCGCGACGGCTCAGCTCCTGCGCCAGCTGCCGAATCATCTCCGGCCGCGTGGCCATCTTCTTCGCCTGCCGCTTCGTGACCACCTCGCGCGGGTCGACCTCGACGCCGCCGACGAGGAACTTCGTCTCGCCCCGCTTCACGCGCAGCTTCATGTGCCACGAGAAGTTGTGGCCCTCTTCCGTCCAGTTCACCTGGCCGGGGTACAGCCAGTGCCGCAGCGGCAGCGCGCACTGGACGGTGAACCAGGCGACGAACGCCGCGACCACGAGCGGCCGATACGGCAGCGGCTCGACCGGAGGCGGCGCCTCGGGAAGCCGCAGCAGGCGCCGCGTGAAGTCCGGCGGGTAGAAGATCGGCGTCAGCGCGAGCATCACCCACGGGAACACGCCGATCTGAAACAGCCACGCGTTGGTGAGGTGGAACGTCGCCGCCGCCGCCGTCGCGAGCGGCCGCGTCCGGCGCCACAGCAGCGCTGGCACGATGAGCAGATCGAACAAGAACCCGCTCACCGCGAACGCGACGCGCCCGAGCTTCGAGTGCGCGAGCGGATCGGTCAGCTCGGTGCGTGAGAGGAAAAATCGCGCGACGTCTCCGGAGAACCAATCGGCGTCGAGCTTGGCGACCGCACCGAAGAAGTAGACCAGCGCGAGCTGGCCCGTGACGAGCAGCACGGCCCAGCGCGGCACGGTGCGGCCCATCGGCACCGCCGCGAACAGCCACGCGAGCAGCACCAGCAGGTAGCCGTGGTTCAGGTAGTTCGTCTGGTCGGAGAGGAAGATCCACGACCAGGTGACGGCGAGCGCGATCGCGCAGACGCGGTAGAGCTTGTTCGCCGCCACCCCCAGGGCGGCCAGCCCGGCGACCACGAACACCGCGTACATGCCGCCGCCGGGCAGCGGCTTCACCCAATCGAAGCCGGGGTACGCGAAGAAGAACGTCGGACGGACGAAGTACGTGGCGATCCACCCGTGCTCGAAGAAGCGGAAGACCTCGATCGCCATGCACGCGCCGAAGACGATGCGCGCGTAGATCAGCGGAGCAGCGTCGACGGGCTCGAAGAGGCGGCGCAGCACGGCGGCGCGAGTCTACGTGGACACCGAGCAAAAACGCTGGGTGCGCGGAGCAGAGCTGCGCGGACGAACTGCGTGGGCCCCCACGTGCTCTTCGACGCTGCGCTTCTGCGTGTGGAGATTCTCCGCAACGGCGCGAGCTGCTGATGCGCAGGTGACGGGCATCACGCGAAGCTCTCGATGCGCCTGACGCTGCGGCGTCACGCAGCGGGTACCCAGACAACAGCACGGGCGGCTCGACCGGCACGGCGGCGCCGAAGGATTACATCGAGCCGTGAGAGCAGGCGGGGCGCTCAACGCTCGCCGCCGTCGTCGTCTCTGAAGATGGCGATGCGCTGCGCGAGGTCGATGACGTCGCCGGCCTTGAGCCGGACGGCCGGCGCCGCGCGCTGGCGATTCACCCACGTGCCGCCGCTGCTGCCGAGATCTCGCAGCTGCCAGCCATCGTCCACGGGCTCGATCACGAAGTGGCGGCGCGCGACGAAGTTGAAGGCGAGCTGAACGCGCCGCTCGCCGGGCTCGTACGGAGCGGTACGACCGAAGAAGACCGGCTCACGCGGGAGCTCGAGCCACACGCCGTGGGTGTCGGTCACTCCCTGCAGACCGTGGAGCGTGGGCTGACCGAACACGAAGAGGCGAGCCATCGTGCTCGGCGGTCTACGTCCTGCGGAGGGGGCGCGGCGTCAGTGGGCGAGCGCGACGGAGCCGGCTTCCTTGCTCTCCTCCGGCTGGGGAACCGCATCGGTCGGCGCGAAGATGATCATCGCCGCCATCGCGAGCTGGAAGACCGCGACCGTGGCGCCGATCACGACGGGCAGCGAAGCGAGCTTCGCCTCGGCCATCCACGCGATCGCCATCGGCACGAACGCGGCCGGCACGGCGCCCAGGTGGTAGACGAGCCCGACGCAGCGCGCGCGAATCGCGGGCGGGAAGAGGCCGGTGAGCAGCAGCGGCGAGACGCCCGCGTAGCCGGCGCCGAACATGCCGGCGAGGAAGGCTCCGAGGGTGAGCAGGCCCGGCTGCCAGCCGACGTAGAGCGGCGCGATGATGGCCATGATGATCGCGGGCACGGCGACGGCGACGACGACTCCGGCGCGGGTCGCGATGGTGCCGCAGATGATGGCGCCGACGAGCATGCCGACGTTGAAGACGGCGACGCAGCGCGCGACGTCGGCCATGGTGCCGTGCAGGTCGGTGAGCACCATCACCGAGTAGTTGCCGGTGAGCGCGTAGTAGCCGCCGAAGCCCGCGGCCATCGCGACGCTGCCCCACGCGAGGCGCTTCACGACGCCGGGCATCTTCACGATGGTGGCCCAGGTGGTCGTCGGCTGCTTCGCCTTGCCGGCCTTCCACTCGGGGCTCTCGGGGACGAAGAAGCGAATCGGGAACGCGAGGATCGCGGGCGCGGCGGCGACGAGGAACAGCGCGCGCCAGCCGTAGAGCGGGACGATGTAGCCGGCGGCGACGCCGGCGAGCAGGTAGCCGACGGCCCAGCTGCCCTGGAGGATCCCCGACGCGATGCCGCGGCTGCGCGCGGGCCAGTTCTCCATCGCGAGCGTGGCGCCGCTCGTCCACTCGGCGCCCATGCCGAAGCCGAACAGCGTGCGCAGCACGAGCACCCAGGTGAACGAGGGCGCGAACGCGATCGCTCCGTCGCAGACGGCGAACCAGATGACCGAGATCATCAGCGGCAGCTTGCGGCCCCAGCGATCGGCGGCCCAGCCGGCGCTGACGCCGCCGAGCAGCCGCATGAGCAGCGTGAGCGCGATGAGGCTCGCGGTCGTCGTCGCGGTCGTTTGGAACTCGTCGCTGATCTGCTTCATCACCAGCAGGAAGACGGTGAAGTCGAACGCGTCCATCACCCAGCCGAACCACGCGGCTGCGAACGAGGCCCACTGACCGCGCGTCGGCTCCTTCCACCACGGCATCTGCGCTGCGCTTGCGTCGCTCATCATTCGCTCCTTGGAGAAGTTCATTGGCCGGGCATCCGCTTCGGCGAGAGCAGCCCGTGGGTCATCAGCTCGACGACCTCGTCGACGATGGCGTCGAGCTTCTGCGGGTTCTCCCAGAGCACGAACCGCATGCCGATCATGTCGGCCATGCCCATCAGCGCGAACGCGACGATCTCCGGGTCGAAGCGGCCGATCTCGCCCCGGTCCATCGCGTCTTTGAGGCCGTTCGCGTAGGCGTTGCCGAGCGTGCGGTAGTAGCGGTGGTACGCGGCCTCGTCGACGAACTCGGCCTGGCGCACCACGCGGTAGAGGTTTCGGTGCGTGCCGGCGAACTCGAAGAAGGCACGGAACCCGGCGCGCTCTTTTTCGAGCCGCGTCGTCGCTTTCGAGATCGCCGCGCCGAGCGCCTGCCGCAGGCGCGTGCCGAGCTCGTCGACCAGCTCGACGAAGATGGCCTGCTTGTGCGGGAAGTAGACGTAGAAGGTGCCGAGCGCCACGCCCGCGCGCCGCGTGATCTCGGAGATCGACGCGTGCTCGAACGGCATCTCGCCGAACACCGCCTCGGCCGCGTCGAGCAGGTGCTGCCGCGTTCGCTGCCCGCGCTCCGTCGGCGGCCTCTTCGTCGAAGTTGAAAGTTGATTCATGTTTCATGGCGCATGTCGCACAGACATGAACATGATGTCAAGTTCATATTGATGCGACCTGATTAAGGCTGTTTATACACGTCGTCTTTTCAGGAGCAACGCCAGCGCCGAGAGGCCTGCGATGCCCGGCACCGTCGCGCAGCCGCTCGGAGGTGCCTCCGTGCCGCCGCCGCCGCCTGAACCGCCAGCGCTCGCGCCACTGCCGCCGCCGCTAGACGTCTCTCCGCCGCCGTTGCCGCCACCGTTGCCGCCGCCGTTTGGCGCTCCTCCGGCCGCGCCGCTTCCGCCGCTTCCGCCGGTCCCTCCGCTGCCGCCGCCGCCTCCGGTCATGCCGGCGTCCATCGGCGCCGGCGCGGTGAGGCCGAAGAAGTCGGCCATGTCCGTCGCCCACCCCAGCCGCACGACGTGGCCCAGGCCGGGCACCTCGTTCAGCTCGACGACGACGTCCGCGCCGCTGCCGCGGTACTGGCTGCGCATGCCGCCGCTCGCGATGTTCGCCGAGCCGTCGGCCGTCTGATCTCCGCCGTGCAGCTCCGTCCACTGCTCCACGAGCTCGACCCGGTTCGACGGAACGACCGTCATGTCATTGAGCCCGTGCCAGATGCTCACGCGCGGCCAGGTGCCGCTGAACGAGGGGAACGCCTGCCGCGCGCGCGTCGCCCACGTCGCCGGAGTCTGCCCGCCGCTGCCGCCCATGCAGTTGAACGCGTCGGTGACGTTCTGCGCGCAGCGGTACGCGACGCCCGCGGCCACGGCGCCGGCGGAGATGACGTCGGGGTACGCCGCCAGCAGGTTCACCGCCGACGCCGCGCCCGCCGAGAAGCCGACCACGAACCACTTCGAGGCGCCCTGCGTGTCCGCGATCGTCTTGTCCGCCATCTGCTTCATCGAGAGCAGCTCGCCCTGGTCTCGCAGTTGGTCCCCCGACTCGAACCAGTTGAAGCAGCCGCCCGAGTTGTTCGCCGTCTGCTGCTCCGGGTACACGAGCGAGAAGCGGCGCGCGTCGGCGAGCGTCGTCCACGTCGACCACGCGGTGGAGAAGTTGTTCGCCGTGTCTCCGCAGCCGTGCAGCACGAGCACCACGGGCCGCCCTGCCTCGAGCCCTGCCGGCACGTAGCGGAACATCTTGAGCGCGCCCGGGTTCGAGCCGAAGCCCGTCACCGCATCGAGCGCGTCGCGCCGAACCTCGACCGCCGCACCTTCGGGGACTCCGCACGCCGCGAGCAGGAAGACCGGGATCAGCCTCTTCATGGGCGGCCTCGTACACCAACGGTTTGCTGCAGCGCAACACCGCCGCCCACGTCACGCGCCGCTTGACGATTGCTGCACCGCAACATAGACGGCCGCCGCATGAACCTGACCGCAGGCATCGAAGCGATCGGAGTCGCCGTTCCCTCGCAGTACCTCGACATGACCGACCTCGCGCGCGCCCGCGACGTCGACCCGGCGAAGTTCTTGGGCGGCCTCGGAGTGCACCAGATGGCCGTGCCCGCTCCCCACGACGACACCGTCGCGCTCGCCGCCCGCGCGGCCCGCATGGCGCTCGAGGGCCTCGACCGCTCGGACATCGGCCTGTGCGTCGTCGGCACCGAGACCGCCGTCGATCACTCGAAGCCCGTCGCGTCGTTCCTTCAAGGGCTGCTCGGCCTGCCGTCGAGCTGCCGCATCTTCGAGACGAAGCACGCGTGCTACGGCGGCACCGCCGGCCTGATGATCGCGCTCGACTGGATCCGCGCCGGCAGCAGCCGCGGCCGCAAGGCGCTCGTCATCTGCTCCGACATCGCGCGCTACGGGCTGCGCACGCCCGGCGAGCCGACGCAGGGCGCGGGAGCCATCGCGCTCGTCGTCTCGTCCGACCCCGCGCTCGTCGCCATTCACCCCGAGGTCGGCACCCACTCGCGCGACGTGATGGACTTCTGGCGCCCGCTGTACCGCAAGGACGCCATCGTCGACGGGCAGTACTCGCTCGCCTGCTACCTCGAGGCGGTGCCCGCCGCGTACCTGCAGTGGCAGGTCGCGCGCGGCGGAGTGAAGCCGTACGCCAGCGACCGCTTCCAGGCCGTCTGCTACCACGTGCCGTTTCCGAAGATGGCGTGGAAGGCCCACGCCGCGCTGCGCGCCTTCGACGGAGACACCTCGCCCGAGCGCACCTTCGACTGGCAGGTGAAGAGCGGCCTGGAGCTCCCGCGCCGCGTCGGCAACGTCTACACCGGCTCGCTGTACCTCTCGCTGCTGTCGGTGCTCGCGTGTGATGCGCGCGATCTCTCGGGAGCGGACCTCGCGTTCTTCAGCTACGGCAGCGGCTCGTGCGCCGAGTTCTTCAGCGGCACCATCGCGCGCGGCGCCCAGCGGCGCGTGCGCGAGCTCGGCGTCGTGCAGGCGCTCGACGCGCGCCAGCGGCTCACCGTCGCCCAGTACGAGAAGCTGATGGACGACGCCGCGCCGCCGGTGGAGACGCAGCAGCCGTTCGGCTTCCTCGGCGTCGAGAAGGACCGCCGCGTCTACGCCGGCCGTCAGTAGTCGCGCAGCCGCGTGAGCGCCGACGCGCCCACGTACGGGACCGCGGCGAGCGCCTCGAGCGACGCGAGCGGGCGCCCCGAGACGATCGCCTTCGCCGCCCGCGCGTCGAGCCCGACCGGGCCGTCGAGCGTCGCCTCGGTCGCCGTGTTCGCGGTGCGCAGCGCCCTCGTCGCCTGCTCTGAGGTGAACGCGACGCCCTCGACCGTCTGGCCGCCGGTGCTCGTGCTGACACCCAGGAGCGGCTTCAGGAACGCGCAGACCGAGTCGACGCGCGTGTAGTGGTCTACCTCTCCGCAGGTCTCGCCCCACGAGAGCGTGCCGATGAGGCGCACCTGTCCGCCGATGCTCGCCAGCAGCGGGCCGCCGGAGTCGCCGTAGCAGCCGCCGCTGCCGTAGCCGTTCGTGCTGATGTCGTACGAGGAGAGCCGGCGCACGGTGACCGCCGCCCAGTAGCGCCGCGTGTTCTCGTCGTCGTCGAGCGTCTCTCCGTAGCCGGCGGTCTGGACCTTCTTGCCGAGCAGCGCGCTCGGCACGGCGTCGCAGTTGGGCGTGATCGGCTCGATGCCGGTGAACGGCGCCGCGAAGCGCAGCACGGCGAAGTCGGCCTCGGCGTCCGCGTCGGGGTCGTAGTCCGGGTGACGGTAGATGGCGGTGGCGACCTGCCCCTGGCGCGGCGTGGCGGCGTCGTCGCCGAGCGCGAAGCCGACATCGCCCGCGCGCACGTCCTCGACGCAGTGGGCGGCGGTCGCCACGAGCGTGGGCGTCACCAGCGTGCCGGTGCACTCGTTGGCCCAGCCCGACCAGCCGTTGAGCACGGCTCCGATGCTGAGCTTCTGCTTCGCCGTCAGCGCGAGCACCGTCGGCTGCGTGGTGCCGCGCACGATGGCGTCGCCGGTCTGCGTGAGCTCGTCCTCCGCTCCGACAGGCGCCACACCACACGCACAGAGCAGCGGAACCACGAGGAACAGCCGAGGGCCGGACATGGGGGCGAGCCCTTAGCACCCTTGCGACTTGCAAATCAGCGGTCGCCGTCGCAATAATGTCTCCACTGGAGACATTCACATGCTCATCGACGCGACCGACGGCTTCAAGCTCACCGCCACGACGTTCGAGCCCGCTGCGCCCACCCGCGGCTGGGTGGTCATCAACTCCGCGATGGGCGTGAAGCAGGAGTACTACGCCGCCTTCGCCCGCTGGGTGGCCGACCAGGGCTTCAGCGCAGTGACGTGGGACTACCGCGGCGTGGCGGCGTCGCGGCCGGCGCCTCCGGGGCGCGTGACGCTGCGCGAGTGGGCGGAGAAGGACATGGAGGGCGTGCTGCAGTGGGCCCTGGCGAGGGAGCAGCCGGTGTTCGTCATCGGCCACTCGCTGGGCACGCAGCTGCTCGGGCTGGCGGAGAGCGCACCGAAGCTGAGCGCCGTCGTCGGCATCGGCTCGCAGTCGGGCGACTGGCGCAACTGGCCCTTCCCGTACGACGTGGGGATGCTGATGGTGTCGTCGGTGCTGCTGCCGTCGATCAGCGGCCTGTTCGGGAAGTTGCCGAAGGGCCTGATGGGCGAAGAGGTGCCGAAGGGGCCGATCATCGACTGGGCGCGCTGGCTGCGCGCGAAGGGCTACCTGCTCAGCGAGGGGCAGTGGATTCAGGACCGGTACACGCGCGTGAAGGTGCCGATGACCGGCTTCAGCATCGACGACGACAAGTACGCGCCGAGGAAGGCGGTCGACCAGCTCTACGCCATCTACAAGAGCGCCGACGTCGAGCGCGTGCACCTGGTGCCGCGCGACTTCGGAGTGAAGCGCATCGGCCACTTCGGCCCCTTCCGCCGCGCGTTCTCAGAGACGCTGTGGCCGCTCTTCCTCCGCCCGCTCGAGAACGCCCTGACGCCCCGCCTCAAAGCCGGCTGAGAAAAAGGGCCCCTTTTTCCCCTGCGGCTCCGAGGCTCCACTTCTTCCGGCGTACGAAAGCCGACGCGACAAGCCTCCGCGGTCAGGCCGTTCTCGCGATTCGGGAAGTGGAGCGCGGGAAATGGGGACTGTCCCCATTTTTTCAGCTGAGCCACCACGCGGCTGCGGCTGCGCCGGCGGCGAGCAGCACTGTGGCGGCGATGAGCGGCCAGCGGCGCTTGCGCTTCGGGGGACTCGAGTCGTCGAGCGCCGGGTCCGAGAGTGCGGACACCAGCTCGGTCGGCGCCATCGCGGGGTCCGTCGGCTGGCCGGCGGACTCCACTTCGATCTCCGCGCGGATCGCGCGCAGCTCCCGGCGCACCTCGTCGACCGACGCCGGGCGATCATCCGCCCTCTTCTTCATCAGCCGGAACACCAGCTCGTCGAAGCGCGGGTGCACCCGCGGCTGCAGCGACGACACCCGCGGCGCCGGCGTCTCCAGCACCAGCGACACCACGTCGCTCGCCTCCTTCGCCGCGTACGGCCGCTTCCCCGTCAGCATCTGAAACGCGATGACGCCCACCGAGTACAGGTCCGCGCGCGGGCCCACCACCGTGCTCGACCGGATCTGCTCCGGGGACATGTACTCCGGCGTCCCCAGCAGCACGCCCGGCGCCGTCTTCGGAGCCCCCGACTCCGGCAGCTTCGCCAGCCCGAAGTCGAGCAGCTTCACGAAGCGCGTCCCGTCCGGCTGGTGCACCAGGAACAGGTTCGAGGGCTTCAGGTCCCGGTGAATCACTCCCGCCGCGTGCGCCGACCCCAACGGCCCCAGGAAGCTCTCGAGCAGCGTGATCGCCTCCGCCTGCCCCAGCCGCCCGCGCCGCGCGAGCACGTCGGAGAGCGGCTCGCCGACCAGGTACTCCATCACGAAGTAGTGCTGGCCCTGCGGCGTCTCTCCGAAGCTGAAGATGTCGATGATGCCGTGGTGGCCGACGGCGTTGGCGGCCCGGGCCTCTGCGAGCAGACGGCGCACGAGGTCGGGGTCCTCCGCGGCGATCTCGGGGCGAATCACCTTGATGGCGACCGTCTTGCCGATGATCGGCTGGCGGCCCTTGTAGACGATGCCCATGCCGCCCTGGCCGATGCGCTCGTCGACCACGTACTCGCCGAGCCGCGCGCCGACGAGCGCGTCCGAGCCGCCCGCGGTCGGCGAGAGCCCCGGGTCGCTGAACGCGGCGCCGAGCAGCGCGGTGCACGAGCTGCAGCCCTTCACGTGCGCGTCCAGGTCGCGTCGCCTGCCGGACGCGTACTCGAGCAGCTCGTTCTCGGTGGGGCACGCCAACTGCTCTAGTGTACCCGCCACATGGGACGACCCAAGCCGAACGCCGCGGAGCGCGGCCGCGCCGCCTGGCCCAGACTGAAGCTCGACGAGGCCGACTTCCTGAAGTGGCTCGGGCCCCGCGCCGGCGAAGACGGCCTCCACGCCGAGGATCTCTGGCTCGCCCGCGCGTGTCTCCTCGAGGTGCCCGGCGCGGTCGCCACGTTCCAGCGCGAGGTCCTCGAGCCCGCGCTCGCCGCAGTGCCGGAAGACGACCGCGAGGACGTCGGGCAGCGCGTGATGGAGCGGCTGCTCGCCGGCAAGAAGCCCAAGCTCGAAGAGTTCGAGGGCCGCGGCAGCCTCGCGCGCTGGCTCAAGCTCGTCGTGCTGCGCGAGTCGCGCGCGGAGGCGAAGGACGACGGCGGCCTCCCCGAGCGGCTCTCGGGTGCGTTCATGCCGTCGCCCGACTCGCAGCTCATCAAGGCGCGCTCGCAGGCGCAGCTCAAGAAGGCGCTCGTCGCCGCGGTGATGGAGCTCGACGCGCAGGACCGCAAGCTGCTCGCGATGCACCACCTCGACGGCGTTCCGCACGGGCAGATCGGGAAGACGGTCGACATCCCCCGCTCCACCATCGCGTGGAAGCTGCAGCAGGCGCGGCAGCGGGTGCTCGAGGCGACCCGGCGGCACCTGCTGAAGAGCGGCCTCAAGCCCGCCGAGGTCGACTCGCTGTTCGGAGTCATCTCGAGCCACGTCGACATGAGCCTCTCGGCGCTGCGATGACCGACCTCGACTTCCTGAAGCTGGCGATCGACCAGGCGCGGCAGGGCCGAGCCGAAGGCGGCATTCCCATCGGGGCGGTGCTCGTCGTCGACGGGCGCGTCGTCGGAGCCGGCCGCAACCGCCGGGTGCAGCTCGGCAGCGCGATTCGCCACGGCGAGACCGACGCGCTCGAGAACGCCGGCCGGCTGCCCGCCGCGACGTACGCGCGCGCGACGCTCTACACGACGCTCTCTCCGTGCCACCTCTGCAGCGGAGCGGCCCTGCTCTACAAGATTCCCCGCATCGTCATGGGCGAGAACCGCACCTTCCGGGGCGCGGAAGAGCTGCTCCGCAGCCACGGCGTCGAGCTCGTCAACCTCGACTCGCAGGAGTGCGTCGACCTGATGGCCGACTTCATCCGCGAGCAGCCGCGGCTGTGGAACGAGGACATCGGCGAGCCCTGAGCGTCTCGTTTTTTGACGACCCGCACGGCGTCTCTACAGTCCTGTAGCGATGAACGTCCGGACGGTGATTGACGATTTCCTGCTGCGCGGCGGCGCGGTGACGACGAGAGACGTCGCGGCCCGCGCCGGAGTCAGCCGGCAGGCGGCCCAGAAGCAGCTCAAGGCGCTGGTCGCGAAGGGGGCGCTCCGCGTCGAGGGCAAGGCCCGCGCGGCGAAGTACTTCAAGCGCGAGCAGCACCCCAACCTCTGGGCGAAGGTGCAGGCGCTGGCCGAGGCGCTCGACGGAATCGTCGACCCGGCCCCGTTGACGATTCTCCAGCCGCAGGCGCGAATGTCGCGCGAGCAGCGCGTCGAGGTGGCGAGCGCAGGCTCGCTGTTCCGGCTCTCGGCCCGGCTGCTGCTGCAGGACGTCGACTGCGACGTGCTGACGCTCGACTTCCGCGGCGTGGAAGACGTCGGCGAGGAGTTCGTGGAAGAGGTGTTCGAGAGGTGGTCCCCGGCGCACCCGTTGACGAAGCTGAGGATCGTCAACCTGCCCGAGTCGCTGCGCGCGCGGCTGCCTGCGGCGGCTCAGACCTCGTAGCCGAGCTCGAGCAGCTCTCCAACGAACCACGAGCGCAGCGCGAACCCTGCGCCGAACACCAGCACGACGAAGGCGATGACGAGCGCCTTGTGGGCCGGCGAGAGGTCGCTGAAGCGCCGCTGTTGGTAGGGCACGAAGCCGACCCAGACGGACGGCATCGAGGCCATGACCAGCCCGGCGACGCCGCCGAAGAAGGCCAGCGGCGCGAAGAAGATCGACTTCTCCGAGAAGCTGACGTCGGAGGCATGTGCGCGGGCCTGCTCCAGGACGTCGAGCACGGACCACTTGAGGAGCAGCGGGCCGATCACCAGCAACGCGACACCGCCCAGCGCACATTTCAGCCGAGGCGTCATGGCCGACCAATGCGCCACACCCGCGCAGAATCGTCAATCGGCCCGAGCCTGCAAGAAGGCCGTACCTCCCCTGTTCGCCACCGGGTGGTGACGCTTCAGAGGCACCCCGGTTACCGGACCACCCCCACCTTCGCGGGGCTGCTAGGCCGCCTTCTGCCGCTTCATCGCGTAGAGGGCCGTGTCCGCCGCGGCGAGCAGCGCCTCGGCCGTGGTGACCGACGCGTTGCACGACGCGATTCCGAAGCTGATCTTGAGCTTGATCGAGACGCCCTGGGCGACGTCGATCGGGTTCTGGGCGAGCTCCGCCTCGGCGCGCTCGAGCATCTTGTGGGCGCCGTCGATGGTGGTGTTGGGCATCAGCACCGCGAACTCGTCTCCGCCCTGGCGGACGACGACGTCGGTGGAGCGGCGCACCGCGGAGAGCGCGCGGGCGACGGCGACGATGGCGCGGTCTCCGGCGGCGTGGCCCCAGCGGTCGTTGATCTGCTTGAGGCCGTCCTGGTCGACGAGCGCGAGGGCGACCGGCATGCCGTGCTCGGCGCTCTTCTGCAGCGAGTCGCGCAGCGCGAGGTTGAGCGCGCGGCGATTGAGCAGGCCGGTGAGCTCGTCGGTGAGCTGCAGGTTGTGCTCGCGCTGCAGCTCCTGGCTGTGGAGCACGGCGCTCTGCAGGCGGGCGACGAGCTCTTCCCGCTCGAGCGGGCGCACGAGGAAGTCGAAGACGCCGCGCTCGAGGGCCGGGCGCCGGTGCCGGGAATCCGGAGGATCCGCGAGCACGATGAGCGGCGGCGCCGGCGACATGCTGCTGACGCGCAACAGGTCGAGCAGCGCGAGGCCGTCGACGCCCGGCATGCGCAGGTCGGTGACGACCGCGTCGCAGGGCTGCTCGCGCGCGAGCTTCACCGCCTGGGTGGCGAGGTTCGTCGACGTCACGTGGAAGTCGTCTTCGAGCATCTGCGTCAGCGCGGTGAGCTTGTCGGGATCGTCGTCGACGACGAGCACGTGCGGCTTCTCGTCCGGGTTGCGGACGAGCTCGATGGCAGGCGGTGCAGGCAGGATCCGCTGGTGCAGCGCATCGGAGAACTGGCGCATGTCCTTCGAGAGCGAGCGGAGCAACCCGACGAGTTGGGGGTTCTGGATGAGCGAGTCGAGGTCGCCGCGCCGGAGCAGCTCGTGCGCATCGCGCACTGCTCCCCACAGTGCGACCAGATGCCGCTCGGCGGCGGAGGTGTGACAGGTCATGCGCCGGATCAATTGCAGACCAGGGGCCAGCGCTGACGCGGCGCGAAACGGTGACGCCGACGCCGCAAACGGTTCTTAGGATCACACGTAGGACGTCAGACCCCTCAGGTATGAGGGAGTATGGCCAAGCAGAAGACCCACTTCACCTGCCAGTCGTGCGGGCACCAGGCCCCCAAGTGGCTGGGCAAGTGTCCCGAGTGCGGCACCTGGGGCTCGCTCGTGGAGGAGGTCGAGGAGACCGCCGCGGAGACGCGGCCCGCATGGGGCGCCGGCGGCGCGTCGGAGAAGCCGGTGCGGCTGAAGGACGTGCGCGGCGAGTCGACGTCGCGGAAGCTGACCGGCATCACGGAGCTCGACCGCGTGCTCGGCGGCGGCGTCGTGGATGGCTCGTTGATTCTGCTCGGCGGAGACCCCGGCATCGGCAAGTCCACCCTGCTGCTGTCGGCGCTCGATCGGCTGGGGCGCGAGGCGCAGGCGCTGTACGTGAGCGGCGAAGAGTCGCTGCAGCAGACGCGCATGCGGGCCGATCGCCTCGGCGTGCGGGCCGACGGCGTGCACCTGTATGCCGAGACCGACGCCGGCAAGGTGATGGCGGCGGCGGAGAAGATGGCGCCGCAGGTGCTGGTCATCGACTCGATTCAGACGATGTACCTGCCCGAGCTGGGCTCGGCGCCGGGCAGCATCAGCCAGGTGCGCGAGGTCGCCGGGCGGTTCATGGCGTTCGCGAAGAAGAGCGGAGTGCCCACCTTCCTCGTCGGCCACGTGACGAAGGAGGGCAGCATCGCCGGCCCGCGCGTGCTCGAGCACATGGTGGACACGGTGCTGTACTTCGAGGGCGAGCGCGGCCACCCGTTCCGCATTCTGCGCGCGCACAAGAACCGGTTCGGGTCGACGAACGAGATCGGCGTGTTCGAGATGAAGGGCTCGGGGCTGGCCGAGGTGCCGGATCCGTCGGCGCTGTTCCTCTCCGAGCGGCCGGCGGGCCAGGCCGGCAGCGTGGTGACGTCGACGCTGAACGGGACGCGGCCGCTGCTGGTCGAGGTGCAGGCGCTGGCGGCTCCGACGGGGTACGGCACGGCACGGCGCACGGCGATCGGCGTCGACGGGAACCGCGTGGCGCTGCTCGCCGCGGTGCTCGAGCGCAAAGAGGGCGTGCAGTTGATGGGCTGCGACATCTTCGTGAACGTCGCCGGCGGCATGCAGCTGACGGAGCCGGCCTCGGACCTCGCGGTCTGCGCCGCGCTCGTGTCGAGCTTGCGGAACAAGGCGGTGGATCCGCAGACGTTGATCCTCGGCGAGGTCGGCTTGGCGGGAGAGGTTCGCGCGGTGTCTCAGGTGGAGCCGCGGTTGGCCGAGGCCGCGAAGATGGGCTTCAAGCGCGTGGTGATGCCGAAGAGCAGCGCGTCACGGCTGGAGCCGGGCGCCACGAAGATGGAGGTGCTCGGCGTGGCGACGCTGGGAGATGGCCTCGCGTACGTCTTGTGACGGGTTGCCATAAGCGGGGGCGACATGGAGCTTGCGGTCCCAGCTGATTTGCCGAGGCACGCTTTCACGCGTGCCGAATTCGACAAGATGGTCGAGCTCGGCTTCTTCGAGGGGAAGCGTGTTGTCGCCCGCGGCGTTTCCGGACATCAAGATCGCCGTCGACGAGCTCTTCGGCTGAAGAGCAGCGCCGCGAACGCGAACAATCCGTCGGCAGAATCGCAGCCACAGCCTTGCGCTGGAGGCTCGTTGCCGCCGCCGACGTTGCTGCCTCCGGTTCCCGAGCCTCCGCTGCCGGCAGTCGCCGAGCCGCCGGCATCACCGCCCGTGTTGCCGCCGCTGCCGCCCGCGGAGCCTCCGCCTGAGCCGCCCGAGCCGGTCGCCCCCGCGCTGCCGCCGCCTGCGCCCCCGGTATCGCCGCCGCCGGAACCGCCTCCGCCTCCGCTGCCGGACATGCCGCCGCCGACGCCCGCGCCGCTGCCGCCACCCGCGCCGCCGCTTCCACCTGCCCCAGTTCCTCCGCCCGCGCCGCCCATCACGCACTGCCCGTTCGCGTCGCAGCTCATGCCTGCGCTGCAGGTGCCGCACGACGTGCCGCACGCGTCGGTGCCGCACTGCCTGCCCGCGCACAGGTTCACCGGCGCCTGGCCGGTCGGCGTGCCGTTGAGCAGCGAGCGCACGAGCCCCAGGCCCATCGAGGCGCCGACGCAGAACTCGCCCATGCTCGTCGCTCCGAGGATGAGGTCCGAGTACGGCGCCGGCGCGTTCGCGCCGAAGTACGTGAACGCCTTCATCGGGTTGTAGGCGACCGCGTAGCAGGGCCCCATGCTGATGCCGCCGGCGAACAGCGCCTGCGTGTCGTAGCCGGCCTCGCGCAGGTACTGCTCAGCGGACTTGTTCACGTTGAACACGCCCTGCCCCAGGCACAGGCCCAGCGCGCTGGTCGAGAAGTCCATCACGTGCTGCCGGCCGCGCTCGGTCATGTCGACGAGGTCTTCGTGGAAGTCCTGCCCGCCCGGCGTGGTGCCCATGTCCATCCAGTCGCCCCAGCCGTCGCCCAGCGCGCAGTAGAGGGCGTCGGCCGCGCGCTCGGCGGCGGTGGTATTCGCCCCGCCCGCCAGCTTCGCGAGCTCGACGAAGGGCCGACGTGCGAACAGCGTGCGCGCGTTCTGCGTGGAGCCGAGCTGGAAGACACCGCCGCCGCGCATGCGCCAGTAGATGCCGCCCAGCCAGAAGGCGACCTGCTCGCGCTCGGCGTCGGTGAGCGCGGGGAACGGCAGCGCGGGCCGCGAGCGCGAGCGCGCGCCGAGGCACTGCCGCTCGTTCGCCGCCTGCGCCGTTCCGTCAGCGAGGACCTGCGTCACGTGAGCCGCGAGCGCGGCGAGCTCGGCGTCGAGCGTCTGCACCGCGGTGAGGAGCGACGCATCGAAGCACTGCGGCTGCGCGTTCATCATCGTCGACAGCGCCGACGCATACGCCGTGCGCGCGGCCTGCAGCCGGCCGGTGGTCGCCGCCGCGGGACGGATCTTCCACAGCACCCGCCGCAGCGCGGGCACGAAGTCGGGCGGCAACAGCCCCTGCGGCACCGGCATGGTGCCGAGCGCAGCGCCGGCGAAGGCGAGCTGCTCCTCGAGGTTGCGCGTGTGCGACTCGGCGAACGCGACGCGCCCGCTCGAGTCGTTCGGAGCGAGCGTCGCCGGCGCGCGGCTCGCCGCCATGTAGCGCTCGGGCTCCTCGACCTCGAGGCACGCGGCGAGCGTCGCCGCCGAGAGCGCCGCGCGCACCGCGGCCTCGTCCTGCGCGCACGAGCCTGGCGCCGGCAGCACGAACGTCGCGTGCTGCGCGCAGAAGCTCGGCGAGGGCCACGGCATCGCGGCGGTGCCGGCGTCGGCGGCGCGGTGGTACTGCGCGCGCACCTCCGGCGAGAGCCACACCGTCGCGGCGCCGACCGGCGCGCCGTCGGGGCCGGTGAGCATCGGCACGAACGACGGAGGAATCGACAGCGCCGCGGGGATGCGGTTGGTGAGCGCGGTGAGCTTGGCTTGCGTGCCCGCGGGGTCGGCGCCCAGACCGCCGTCGAACTCGAGCGGCACCTTGCGCTGCGCCCACGCGGTGCCGGCGATGAAGAAGCCGAGCACGAACCATCGCACCAGAATGTTGTTTCCAGGCATCGCGCTCAACCCCATGAAGCCACGGCGCATATAGACATTTCGACACGGCTGCAAACCGATCGCCCTGGCCGGCTACAGTGCGCGGACCGTGAGCCCCGCCGCGCTGGTGATCGTCCTGGTCGGCTCTGGAGAAGCCGGCTCGGACTGGGCCGCCGGCACGCTCCAGGCGCTGCGCGAGGCGCTCGACCGCCGCGTGGTGATCGAGCTGCGCGAGGCGCCCGAGCTGCCCTCGCCCGACGACGCCTACGTCGTCTCCGTCAGCTTCTCGCGCGACGGCCGACGGGCCTCGCTGCGCTGCGTGGCGCCCACCGGCCGCCCCGGCAAGGAGCTCGAGTTCCGTCGTGGCGACCGGCCGCTCGATCGCGGCCGAGCCGTCGGGTACGCGCTGGGCGCTCTGTTGCCCGAGCTGCGCGCCGACGCGCCCGCACCGCCGCCGAGCGCCGCAGCGCCGCCCGCCTCACCACCGCCCTCCCCCGTTGCCGAGGCCGAGACGACGCCGCCTCCACGGCCGCCGCCGCCGGAGCAACAGCCCCAGGCCGCGGCCGCTCCGGTGGTCGAGGCCGCGCCGCAGCCCCAGGCGCAGCGCCCGCAGGGGCGGCTCGGCTTCGAGGTCACGGCGTTCGTCTCGAGCTCGTTCGTCTCTTCGAACCCCGGCTTCGGCGGCGCGCTGGCGGTCGAGCTGCGCACGCTCGACTGGCTCGGCGTGCGCATCGGCGGCGGGGGCGCGTTCGGCAACTCGCCGCTGCCGGCGTCGACGGTGCGAGAGGTCATCCTGCGCGGGGGGCTGCGCGCGGCGATGTTCCAGTCGAGCGGCGTCGCGGTCTCGGCGGTCGCGCACGCGCTGCTGGTGCAGCTCGAGATGTATTTGAACGGCACCGAGCAGGAGACGTGGCGCGGCGGCGCCGAGCTGTCGCTCGAGCTCGCGTTCCTGCCGGCGTCGATGCTGTCGGTCGTGCTCAAGCCGACCGCGCGCACGACGTTCGGCGCCATTCAGATCTACGTGAACCAGCAGCGCGTCGCGGCCATCACTCCGTTCGTCTTCTGCCTCGAGCTCGGCCTGCGAATCTGGCCTTGAGGGTCCGCCGGGGAACGGCGGCAAGACGCGCCGCGAGCGCGCCGGTGCTCAGCTCGTGCGGCAGGTGCCGGCGATGCAGAACAGCGCGCCGCTGCAGTCGCGCGAGTCGATGCACTCGACGCACGCGCCGCTGCGGCGATCGCAGCGCGAGAGCGGCGCGGCGCAGTGGCGATCTTCCGAGCAGCGCACGCAACCTCTGCGCGCCGGGTCGCAGTGCCGCAGGACCTGCATGTGCTCGCAGATGTCTTCCTGGAAGCACGCATCGCAGACGGGGCCGAGTGCAAGCTGCGTACAGCGGCCGACCGCGCAGCCGGCGTCGAACGAGCAGGTGGGCACGCACGTGCGCGTCTCTTCCGCTTCGCACACCGCGCTCGGCGGGCAGTCGGCGTGGGCGAGGCACTCGACGCAGGCGCCGCGCGGGACGTCGCAGTGCCGCCGCGACGCGGGGCAGTGCACGTCGTCGGAGCACTCCGCGCAGCGCGCGAGCGCGGCGGCGCAGACGAGCGGAGCCGGACACCCCCTCGCGGGACACCCGCCGCCGGCGTCGGTCGAGAAGTGCCACTCCTCGCGGCACGCTCCGACGAGCACGGCGGCGAGCCCAAGGGCGCGCGCGGGGCTCACGGCTCGAGCAGCGCCTTCGCCTCGTCGCGCGCGAAGCCACGCGGGTGGCGCGCGAGGTACTCCTTCGCGGCGGCGCGCGCCGCCTCGACGTCGGTGCGCCCGAGCAGCCGCAGGGCCTCGACGCGCGCGGCCTCGGCGAGCTGGCTGTGGGGGTAGCGCTCGTAGAACTGCTGGAACAGCTCGAGCGCGCGCTTGGAGTCGCCGCGCCGCTTCGCCGCGATCGCCTCGCGGTACCGCGCGTTGAGCTCGTTCAGCGAGGCGCGCTGCTCCTTGCGCGGCGCGGGCGCGGGCGGCGGCTGCGCCTCGAGGGTCGCTTCCTGCTCGGGCACGACGTCCGGCGCGAGCTGGCCCGTGGCGCCGCACTCCGGCCAGTGCGCCGGGGCCTCGAGCGAGACCACGTCGGCGCCGTGCCGCACGACGACGCGGCCCTCGAAGACCGCGACGCGCGTCGCCGTCGCCACGTCGCACGCCGCGTCGACCTGCGTGCTCTCGACCTCGAAGCGCGTGCCGTGGACCTCGAGCTCGGCGTCCTCGGTGGAGAGCACGAAGCGCTGGCCGCGCGCGAGCGGGCGGACGTGCACCGTCGCGCGGCCGGCGGCGAGCCGGAAGCGCTGGTGGTCGGCGAGCCCCTGCACCTCGAGCTCGGCCGAAGCGCCGACGGCGAGCTCGGTGCCGCTGCGCAGCTTCAGCTGCGCGCTGCCGCCCTGCATGGTGACGATGCGCGCGCCCTCTTCGACCGGCATGCCGGCGCTGAGCGCGACGGCCTGCCCGCCCTGCGGCGTCAGCACCGCCATGCCCGAGAGCGACTCGACCGCGGCGCGCGGAGGCGCACCGCGCAGCGAGAACCCGAACCACGCGCCCGCCGCCGCGAGCCCCGCCGCCAGCGCGACGAGCGCGCCGACGCGCAGGCGCGCGCGCCGCCTGGCCCCTTCCATCGCGTCGCGAACGGCGCCCAGCAGCGCGTCGGGAGGAGGAGGAACCGGCCGCGGCCCTGGCTGGCCGGCGCGCAGCAGCCGGCCGGGCAGATCTTCGGGGAGCTCGTGCTTCATGGCAGGTCTCCTTCCAGCTCCGACAACAGCTCTGCGAGCGCCGAGTCGCGGTCGAGCCGCTCGAGCAGCTCGCGGCGCCCGCGCGACAGCCGCGTCTGCGCGGCGGCCTCGGTGACCGAGGTGATCTCGGCGATCTCCTTCACTCCGAAGCCGTGCACGTCGTGCAACGCCCAGGTCATCGCGCGGTCGGCGTCGATCTGCCCGAGGTGCGCGAGCACGCGCGAGACTGCGTCGCGCACGCGCACCGCCGCCGCCGGGCCGGGCAGGCGCGAGCGCTCGGGCTCGGCGGCCTCGAGCGCGGTGAAGAGCTTCCGCTCGAGGCCCTTGCGGCGCAGCTGCTTGTAGACGGTGTGCGCGGTGACGGTACGCACCCAGCCGTCGAGCGTGCCCTGGCGCTTGTAGCGCTTCACGCTGGACAGGACCTCCATCACCGCGACCTGCGCTACGTCGTCGGCGTCGGGGTCGCTGTCGCCGAGCAGGCGTCGCACCGCGAGCACCACCGTCGGCCAGACGCGCCGCACGAACTGATCGGCCCAGGTGGGGTCGGCCGTGGCGACGCCCTCGAGGAGCTCCTCGTCCGTGGGCGCTTCGCTGCGCACCAGCTGCAGGGCCAGACGCTTGTCGGGCGATTTACGAGGCGAGGGAGACATGGAGTCTCCCTCCTTGTGTACCCCGAAGCAGGGCCGAATCAGGCGCTACGGCTGCGAGAGGTCCACCTTCAGGGGAACGAGCGCGTTTCGTGACACCTTCACCGTGACCTGACGCGTCGCGCCGAGCTGCGGGTTCTTGAACGTGAGCACGTGTCGGCCCACCGGAAGCTCGAACGGTTGCATCGGGGTGAGGCCGAGGCGGTTGCGCCCCTCGTACACCTCGGCCCACGGCGTCACCTCGAGGGCCAGCTTGCCGACGCCGCGCTTGCGCACCTTCGCCGGCAGCGGCGACGCCTCTTCGGGCGGCGGCTGATCGAGACCGGCGTCGACGGGCGCCGTGTCGCCGGTGGCCGCGAGTGGCGCGCCGGGGTCGGCCGTGGGCAGCGTGGCCGCGACGGGGGCCGCGTCACGCACCGGGCGCGCGGCGCCCTCGGCCGGCGTGAAGAGCACGAGCACCACGCCGACGACGAAGAAGAGCGCGGCGGCGGCCGAGGCGCCGAACATCAGCGCACGGCGGCGCGGCGACGTCTTCTTGCGCGGCGGGTCGCCGAGCTGGTGGTGACCCGAGAGGTAGATCTCGGCCTGGCGATCTTCCTCGAGCAGGCGGCCGCTGGCGCTCACCGAGGCGAGCACCTGCTCGGCCTCGGCGCCGTAGACCTCGCGCATGAAGGCGCTGGTCTGGCTGTTGGTGAGGGTGGTGCGCTGAGCCTCGACCCAGCGCTCCAGCGCGGCGGCCATCGCCTCGGCGGTGGGGAAACGGCGCGCGCGATCTTTCTCGAGGGCGCGGTGGACGATCTTCACCAGCTCGGGCGGCGTGCCGGGCGCGGCGGCGTCGAGCGGGCGGTGGGGCTCTCTCTCGATGCGCCGCACGAGCTCGGCGTCGGACACCGAGGTGAACGGCCGCTGGCCGCTGAGCAGCTCGTAGAGCAGCACGCCGACCGACCAGACGTCGGTGCGGCCGTCGAGCTCGTGCGCCTTCAGCTGCTCGGGCGACATGTACGCGAACTTGCCCTTCACCGCGCCGACGGCGGTCGGCTCGTTCGAGCTCGAGACGGCCTTGGCGATGCCGAAGTCGAGCAGCTTCACCGCGCCGTTGAAGCCGACCATCACGTTCTCGGGGCTGACGTCGCGGTGCACGAGGCCGAGCGGGCGCCCCTGCTCGTCCTTCAGGGTGTGCGCGTAGTGCAGCCCGTTGAGGATCTGTGCGGCGATGCGCGCGAGCTGCTGGGGAGGAAACGGCCGGCCCTGCTCCTTGAGCCGATCGCAGATCTCGCGCAGCGTGTGACCGAGCACCGGCTCCATCGCGAGGAAAAACGAGCCGTCGTGCTCGCCGAGCTCGAAGATCTGCACCAGGTTCGGGTGCTGCAGCAGCGCCGCGAGCTTCGCCTCGTTGAGGAACATCTTCACGAACACGGGGTCGCGCGCGAGGTGCGGCAGAATCCGCTTCACCACCACGAGCTTGGTGAAGCCGCCCGGGCCCTCGTTGCGCGCGAGGAACACCTCGCCCATGCCGCCGGTCGCGAGCTGGTGCAGCACGCGGTACTTCCCGATGTTGACCGTCACCGTCATCGCGCGCCGCTGCCTGTAGAGTGCCACGAGTCTCACTTTTTCAGGCAGCCCCAGCCTGCTTCTTCGGCGCCCGCGGTACCTCTTCGGGTCCAGGAGTATGGGTCTCGAGACGATCGGCTTTGCTGCGTTGGTGGCCCTGAGCCTCGGCGGCCTGATCGCGCTGCAAAGATTGCGCGTCCGCCGGCAGCTCGCCGACACCGAGGCGTTCGAGCAGTCGGTCGCCGAGAACCGCCACGTCCCGCAGACGCTGCACCCCGTCATCGACCCCGATCGCTGCATCGGCAGCTTCTCGTGCCTGCGCGTCTGCCCGGAGGGCGACATCCTCGGCGTCGTCGAAGGCAAGGCGGCGCTGATCAACGCGAGCTCGTGCATCGGCCACGGCAAGTGCGCGGTCGAGTGCCCGGTCGACGCCATCAAGCTCGTGTTCGGCACCAGCGAGCGCGGGCTCGATCTCCCCGAGCTCGACGAGTTCTTCGAGACCAGCCGCGCCGGGGTGCACGTGGTCGGCGAGCTGGGCGGCATGGGCCTCATCAAGAACGCCATCACCCAGGGCCTGCAGTGCGCGCGGCACCTCGGGAAGGTGATGAAGAAGGGGCAGCCCGGCTTCGCGGTCGACGTCGCGATCGTGGGCGCGGGCCCGGCCGGCATGGCGTGCGCGCTGGGGCTCAAGGAGGCGGGCCTCTCTTTCCGTCTCCTCGAGCAGGAGAGCGTCGGCGGCACCATCGCGCACTACCCGCGCCAGAAGATCGTGATGACCGAGCGCATCGACGTGCCCTTCTACGGCAAGTTCGGCAAGCCGCTCATCTCGAAGGAAGAGCTGCTCGAGATGTGGGGCAAGGCGCTCGACAAGGCGGGCGTCACCGTCGAGACCGAAACGAAGGTGACGGCGCTCACCGGAGCGGACGGCGCCTTCACGCTCGAGACGAGCCGCGGGCCGGTGGCGGCGCGCAAGGTGGTGCTCGCCATCGGGCGCCACGGCTCGCCGCGCAAGCTGGGGGTGCCGGGCGAGAACCTGCCGAAGGTCGCGTACCGGATGATCGACCCGCAGCAGTACGAGGGCGCGCGGGTGCTGGTGGTCGGGGGCGGCGACTCGGCGCTCGAGGCGGCGATCCAGATCGTCGAGGAGACCGAGGCCGAGGTGGCGTTGAGCTATCGCCAGGCCGAGCTGGGCCGCTGCCGCGACGCGAACAAGCGCCGCTTCCGCGAGCTGGTGCAGCAGGGCCGCATTCACGCGTTCCTGCCGTCGCAGGTGACGGGCGTGACGAAGGGCGAGGTGCTGCTCAGCGCCGGCGGCAAGCCGGTGCGGCTGAAGAACGACTTCATCATCGCGTGCATCGGCGGAGAGCTGCCCGCCGGTTGGCTCAAGGCCAACGACGTGCAGATCAAGCGCTTCCACGGCGAAGAGCGCGGCAAGGCGCGCGCGCGGGCGGGCAGCGCCCTCGACGAGGACGCGAAGGTCAACGCGTTCGCGATGACGCTGTTCACCATCGCGGTGTTCGTCGTCGCGCTGCTGCTCGTGCTGGGGTGGCACTACTACAAGCTGCCGCTCGAGGCCCGGCGCGACTCTCCGGCGCACGCGTGGCTCAAGCCGGCCGGCCCGGTCGGTCACGGCATCGGCATCGTCGCGACGCTGGTGATGATGTCGAACTTCCTCTACGCGGTGCGCAAGCGCGTGCGCGCGTTCAAGGGCGCCGGGCCGATTCGCGGGTGGCTGACGTTCCACCAGTTCGTCGGCTTCCTCTCGCCGGCGGTGATCGCCTTCCACGCCGCGTTCCAGTCGAACAACCTGCTCGCCACGTCGACCGCGGCGGCGCTGGCGGTCGTCGTCGTCACCGGCGCCGTCGGCCGGTACTTCTATTCGCTCGTGCCGTCATCCGAAGGCCGCGCGCAGGAGCTCGGCGAGCTCACCGCGCGGTGGGAGCGGCTCAAGGTGCGCGTCGGGAACATGACGAAGGGCACGACCGACGTGACGCGCATCGGCGAGCTGCTCGAGCGCGCGTCGCTCAAGCCGTCGGGGTCGCTGGCCTGGCAGCTCGTCCGCCAGCCGCTGCAGCGCCTGCGCGACGACCGCGATCTGCTGCGCGTGCGGTCGCTGTTCAAGACGCACGGCCACTGGCTCGACTTCGTGTCCGCGTACCACCGCATGCGCGCGCTGCAGGTGCAGGTCGGCTTCTTCAAGAGCCTGCGCGGCCTGATGTCGGTGTGGCGGCTGTTCCACGTCGTGCTGGCGGTGCTGCTCGTGGTGCTGATCACCGGGCACATCGCGGTCTCCATCTTCCTCGGGTACACGTGGATCTTCCGGTGAGGCGCGCGCTCGTGACGGCGCTCTGCCTCGTGCCCCTCGCCGCGCGCGCCGACCTGTTCTCCCCCGGCGAGCTCGCGAAGCCGCACGCGCACCTCGAGGGCCTGGAGAACTGCACGAAGTGCCACCCGGCGGGCCAGCAGCTCTCGCAGGGCTCGTGCCTCGCCTGCCACAAGGAGCTCGAGCCGCGGCTGTCGAAGGGGCTGGGGCTGCACGGGCGCCTGCGCGGCGCCGACCGCGACTGCGAGAAGTGCCACCACGAGCACCGGGGGCGCGGCGCGTCGCTGTTCGAGTGGGGCGCCGGCGGCATGAAGGGCTTCAACCACGCCCGCACCGGCTGGGCGCTGCACGGGAAGCACCTCGAGGTCGAGTGCGGCAAGTGCCACGAGAAGCGGCGCATCACCGGCGCGACGGCGCTCGCGCTGCTCGACAAGGGCAGAGAGACGTTCCTCGGCCTGCCGAACGCGTGCTCGAGCTGTCACTTCGACGAGCACCGCGGGCAGGTCGGCCAGCAGTGCGAGGGCTGCCACGTCGAGAAGGCGTGGAGGCCGGCGCCCGGCTTCGATCACGGGCAGACGGACTACGCGCTCACCGGCAAACACGTGAAGGTGGCGTGCGAGAAGTGCCACCCGAAGGTGCACGACGAGAGCACGGCGAAGGGCACGTTCCCGCCGCCGAAGGGCGAGACGTTCCTCAAATACGCGCCCATCGAGCACGCCACCTGCGCCGAGTGCCACAGAGATCCGCACGAGGGCCGCTTCGGGCCGAAGTGCAGCAGCTGCCACTCGACGCAGGGGTGGACCGTCATCCGCAACGCGAGCCAGGAGCGCGCGTTCCACGACAAGACGCGCTTCCCGCTCAAGGGCGAGCACCTCGAGGCGCCCTGCACGTCGTGCCACGGGCCGTCGCCGGGCCACCCCGCGAAGTTCAAGGGGCTCAAGTTCGGCGCCTGCATCGACTGCCACCCCGACGCGCACCTGGGGCAGCTCTCGAAGGCGCCGGACTGCGAGAAGTGCCACAGCGTCGAGGGCTTCACGCCGGTGCGCTTCACGCTCACGCAGCACCAGGCCACGCGGTTTCCGCTGCGGGGAGCGCACGCGACCGTCGGCTGCCTCTCGTGCCACCCGCGCACCCCGTCGCTGGAGGCGCGCATCCCCTCGGCGGTGCGGGTGGAGCTGAAGAAGAAGAAGCGGCCCGAGCTGTTCAGCTTCGCGCTGCTCGACTTCAAGGCGCCGCTCGATCGCTGCGACAGCTGCCACGCGGACGTCCACCTGGGTCAGCTCAAAGACAAGCCCTGCACCGCCTGCCACCAGCAGCAGTCGTTCGCGACGCTCAGCTTCGACCACGACCGCGACAGCAGGTACGCGCTCACCGGCAAGCACGCAGAGGTCTCGTGCGAGAAGTGCCACGCGCCGGAGAAGAAGGGCGGCCCGGTGAAGTACCGGGGCCTGCCCACCACCTGCGCCGGGTGCCACGCCGACGTCCACGCCGGGCAGCTCGCGCCCACGCGCGGCGCGGTCACCGACTGCGAGCGCTGCCACGAGACGAAGGGCTTCAAGCCGGCGAAGTTCGAGCACCAGCCGCCGTTCACGCAGTTCCTGCTCGACGGGAAGCACGCGTCGCTCGCCTGCGAGGCGTGCCACCTGAAGGTGAAGCTGCCCGGCGGCGTCACCGCGGCCCGGTACAAGCCGCTGCCGCAGACGTGCGAGGGCTGCCACGCCGACTTCCACCAGGGCGCCTTCAGGGGGTTCGAACCGTGACGCCGGCCCTGCTCGTCGTGCTGCTCTCGGCCACCCCCGACGCGCCGGTCGAGAGCCGCCCGCCGAAGCTGCTGCCGGCGGCGAAGGGCCACGCGTCGCAGGGCATGACCCGCTGCGCGGCGTGCCACACCACGTCGACGTGGAGCCAGGTGCGCTTCAACCACGACAAGACCGGCTTCCCGCTCAAAGGAAAACACGCGCGCGTCGACTGCCGCGGGTGCCACTCGGCCGACTTCGAGCAGCCGGTGCCGCGCCAGTGCGCCGCGTGCCACCGCGACGCGCACACGCAGGACCTCGGCGCCCACTGCGAGGCCTGCCACGACGAGACGACGTGGAAGAGCCCGTTCAACGCCGACGCCCACCGGCGCAGCAACTTTCCGCTCGTCGGAGGCCACGCCGTCATCCCCTGCCAGGAGTGCCACGTCGAGTCGCGCGACCGCCGCTTCGCGCGGCCGACGGTCACCTGCAGCATGTGCCACGCGAACGACCTCGTACGCACCAGCGGCACCGCGGTCGACCACGTCGCGCTCGGCTTCACCCAGGACTGCCAGCGCTGCCACGGCGCGTTCGCGTTCCGGCCCGCGCGCTTCCCCGACCACGACCGCTGCTTCCTCGTCTCGTTCGGCTCGCACGCGTCGCTGCGCTGCGACGAGTGCCACGCCACGCTGACGACCGCGGCGATGCCCGGCACGTGCAACACGCGCTCGGTGAAGTGCGCCGAGTGCCACGAGCACCGCTGCAGCACGACCGGCGGCATGACCGAGACCGACCGCGACCACCAGGGCGTCGCGGGCTACCAGTGCTCGAGCCAGCGCTGCGCCGACTGCCACCAGGCGGGGGTGGGCGAGTGAAGCGCGCGCTGGCGCTGCTGCTCGCGGCAGGGGTGGCCCGCCCGGCCGACGCGGCCGCCGGGCTGCTGCGGCGGCCGCGCGGCCCGAGCGTCGGGGGCGACGGCGCGGCGCTCGCCCAGGGCAAGCGCGGCAGCGGGCCGGGACAGGTGACGTACCTCACCAGCGAGGGCGTCTACATCGACCGCGGCAGCGCCGACGGGCTGCGCGCCGGCGACAAGGTGCAGATGGTGCGCAGCGGCCGGGCGCTCGGCGCGTGCACGGTGAGCCAGCTCTCCGAGCACACCGCGCTGTGTACCGGCACCGGCTTCACCGTCGGCGATCGCATCTCGGTGCAGCGCAAGGCGCAGAGCGCGCCGGCGCCGATCGCTCCGGTGCCCGACGCGAAGGAGCTCTCGTCGCGGCTCTCGGCCGTCGAGGCGGCCCCGGTGCCGCTGGTCGAGTTCGAGGGCGGCGCGCCGGTGGGCAGCGGCGCGGCGAGCACGGTGCAGGTGACGATCTCGCACACGACGTTCAGCGACTTCGCGTCGGCGAACGGGCCGTACCAGCTGCAGCGCGTCGACGCGGCGCTGCGCGAGCTGCACCTGTGGCGCGGCCTGCACGTCTCGGCGGACGTGACCGTCCTCAACTGGAGCCGGCGGCCGGTGGTGTTCCGCAACCCGCTCAAAGGAACTCCGCAGCTGTTCGTGCGGCAGCTCGAGGTGTCGTGGCGCGAGCGCGGCAGCCCGGTGCGCGCGGCGCTCGGCCGAATCTGGCCGCGCGGCACGCCGGGGCTCTCGGTGCTCGACGGCGCGCAGGCCGGGCTCACCGCGCGCGACGGAGACCTCGAGGGCGGCGTCTTCGGCGGCGCGCTGCCCAACCCGTACACGCTGGGGCTGTCGAACGGCTCGTGGGCCGCGGGCGCGTACGCCCTCGCCCGCTTCTCGCACGGGCACGGCGCCGACGCCGTCTGGCTGCAGCCCGAGCTGCGCGCCGGCTGGGCGAACCGAACGGGCGTCGGCAGCCGCTTCGAGGTCGCCGCGTCGGTGCACGGCTGGGTGGGCCGCTACTTCGATCTCCACCTGATGGCGCAGGCCGGCTTCGGCACCGTGAGCTCGCTCGACGTCGCGCGCGCGGACCTCGGCGTGCGCGCCGGCGAGCGGTTTCGCTTCATCGCCAGCGCGCGCTACCGCGGCATGCCGTCGGGCGAGCTGCTCGAGCCGGGCGCGCTGATCCCCGGCGCGCGCGCGCTGCACACCGACGGGCAGGTGCTGTTCGAGGTGAGCCGCGCGTTCGTGATCGGCGTGTGGGGCGGCTGGGCCCGCGACTTCGACACCGCGCTCGCGTCGGGCCGCGTCGGCCCCGAGCTGCAGTTCCCCACCCTCTTCGGCCGCGTCGGCGGCCTCTCGGTCGGCTACCTGGAAGAGCTCGGGTGGATCCGCGGGCGCAGCGGCTTCGTCCAGGCCACCTTCGTGCCGCACTGGCGCGTGCGCCTGCTGGCCCGCGGCGTCTGGCTCAACTACCAGGGCCATAGCGAAGGCCTCGGCGGCCACGAGCTGGGCGCGACCGCCTCGGTCGAGGCGAGGTTCGCGCCCTGGCTGTGGCTCAGGCTCTCCGGCCTCGTGCGCACCCGCCTCGACACCGGCAGCGCCGGCGCGCAAGGCACCGCGATGCTGGGGGTCGAGCTGTGAACGACAGTGGGCAGGCGGCGCGCTGCCTGCCCGCGACCCCCTCGCGGTACCGAGGGCTCATGCGTCGCTTGCTCGTGCTCATCGCACTGTCGGCGTGCTCCCCCGGGGGGAAGGGCTCGAGCAAGGGCGTCACGGCGGAGAACCACACGTTCTTCCCCATCGGGCCGGGCACGAAGCACGAGCTGCCGGCGAAGGTCGCGACCTGCGAGTCGTGCCACCCCGCCGACGCTCCCAGCTTCAAGGACTTCACCTGCGTCAGCTGCCACGACGCGCACGGCCAGCCCGTCGCCGACGAGCTGCACCACGGCGTCGCCGAGTACACGTTCGGGGCGCAGGCCTGCCTGGCGTGTCATCCCACCGGCGAGCACACCCCGCCGTTCACCCACACCGGCGTCGCGCGCGATGGCTGCGCGGCGTGTCATGCCGACGGCAAGGCGTTCGCCGCGCTGCCGAAGCCGGGCTTCACCCACCCGGACATGGGCGGCTCGGACTGCGGCTCGTGCCACGTGACGACGACGTGGCTCGGCGGCAGCCTCGCGCCGAACGACGCGCGCGATCCGCTGCGCGACCTGACGCTCGACGGCCTGGTGCCCTCGTGGTCGGGCACCACCATCACCACGGTGATGCCGGTCAGCCAGAAGCTGCCGATGCGGATGAACCACGCGAGCGCGCAGTACCCGGCCGCCGCGAACAGCGCGTGCCGGAACTGCCACGCCGACGCGCCGAGCGGCGTCTACTACCCGGGCATCTTCCACGGCTCGCTCATCGATCTCGGGTTGCCCGAGCCGACCGGCTGCACCGACTGTCACGCGGACACCGAGCCGGTCGGCTTCGTCGGCCCGCTGGCCACGAACCCGGCGCGCGTGCCCGCCTCTGCCGAGATGCGGCACGAAGCCGTCGGGTGGGCGAACGACGTGCGCGGCACGATGCGGCTCGTCACGCAGGACTGCCAGCTGTGCCACAAGGCTCCGTCGGCCGGAGCGCAGGGCGCGACCTGGTCGACCTCGCGCGCGGACGGAGGCACGACGAAGTACCACGCGGCAATCACGACGGCGCAGCAGCCGCAGTCGTGCCTCGACTGTCACGCGAACACCCGGCCCACCCTGCCGGTCGCGCTCGACGGCGGCATCCTCGTCGACCACCAGAACCCCGCGCTGCTCGGAGACTGCCGCACCTGCCACTCCAACGCGGCGGCGGTGAGCGGCGCCTCGTGGGTGGGCGGCACGTTCCACGCGGCGGTGCCGGCGCCTTCGACCTGCCTGCCGTGCCACGCGGGAGAGCGCCCGACGTCGACGGCGAGCTGGCGCAGCACCACCTACCAGCGCTCGCCGTTCGACTACGTGACGAACGCGCGCGGCGTGACGCACGGCGCCGGGCAGGACTGCGTCACGTGCCACACCCGCACGCAGGACTGGACGGGCGGCAACTTCGTGCACGGTGCGGGCACCTTGTCGGCGAGCCAGTGCGTGAGCTGCCACACGACGCAGCGGCCCGACCTCTTGCCGGGCGCGACCGCGCCGATGATGGCCGCGCTGCTCGGGTTCGACCACGCGCGCGACGGCACCGGCGACTGCTTCGGCTGCCACCAGGCCACGGTCACCGCCGGCACCTACGTGAACCTGTTCAACCCGCAGACCGGCATGCTGCCGGGCGGCGACTGGAAGAACGGCGTCGGCTACCCCGGCTCGTTCGTGAGCTCGACCGATCTCTTCATCACCGTCACCGAGACGCGGCTGAACCGCTCGGGCCCGAACAACCTCGTCACCAGCACCACGTCGGTTCAGACGACGCTCTACAACGGCATGCTGCACGACTCGGCAGCGGTGCCCGCGGCGCTGAACGCCGGCGCGACCGGCACGCCCGACTACACGAAGTGCTGGCACTGCCACGCGAACGACGCCGGCACCGTGACGGCCTACGCGGGCGGCGTCTACCACCAGGCGCTCGACACGTACCGCGCCACCGTCGGCGGGGCGGTGATGCCGTTCCCGCAGCCGACGAGCCGCTGCAACGACTGCCACGCCAGCATGCTGCCGAGGAACATCGTGCAGAAGGGCACCACGAACCTGCAGCCGATGGACCACGCGTCGCTGTTCACCGCGACCGTGAACATCGGCGGCCAGATGGTCAGCGGCGTGGCGCAGCTCGACTGCTCGACCTGCCACGCCGACCCGGGCGGCACGTGGGGCGACGGCCAGTTCCACTCGAAGATCGGCGCCGCGGTGCCGCGCGACTGCACCGGCGGCTGCCACTACCCGCTGATGGCCGACGCGCCGAAGTCCGACGTCACGCAGGCGCCGACGTACAAGATGGCCCACCGGTCGGGGCAGCTCACCTTCCAGGCGTGCGACCGCTGCCACGGCACCGCGCTCTCGCGGGCCGCGATGACGCCGATCGCCGCGACGCTGTGGAGAACGGGCGCCTTCCACCCCGCCGCCGGCACGGCGCAGCCCGCGGCGTGCAACGACTGCCACGCGCCGGTGTCGCTGCCGACCACCTCGACCCAGGGCACCGTCGTGTACACGCTCGCGCAGGGCGCGACCGCGACGAACCAGGCGCAGTGGATGAACCACGCCTCTCCCGTGCTCGCGGGCCGCGACTGCGCCGTCTGCCACGCGGCCGACGCGAAGAGCGCAGGCAGCGCGTGGAGCAAGGCGGCGAAGGTCCACGGCCCGCTCGCCTCGGTCACCACCTGCCGCGAGTGCCACGGGCTCACCAACGGGCGCGGCACGGTGGTGGGTACGAACAACAACCTGCCGGCGGGCCTCATCGACACGAAGACGGTGACCACGGCCGGCGCGAACACCGGCGTGCCCGCGGGGACGCGCGATCAGCTCTCGCACGCCGACCTCAACGTCACCTCGCAGGACTGCCGCCTCTGCCACACGCAGCAGGGCGCGGCGCCGCAGGGCTCGCCCGCGCAGGGCAGCGAGTGGGCGCAGGCGCTGTTCCACAAGAGCTTCTCGGCCTCGAACCCGCTGGTGACCAACGGCACCACCGGCCGCTGCAGCAACTGCCACCTGAACGTGAAGCCCACCGCCGCGTTCACTGCGTTCAACCACGCCCCCTACACCGCGACGTCGCCGCAGGACTGCAGCTCGTGCCACTCGTGGCCCGGCACGAACCCCGCGGTGCCGAACTGGAAGGGCGCCACCGGAGCCCACGCGGCGAGCGGCCCCACCGCCACCAGCGTCCTCGACTGCAACACGTGCCACGGCCAGGGCGGCAGCGCGAACACGCGGCTGATGGTGCCGGCGGCGAACCACTACGGCGGCATCGCGAACGGCAACAAGTGCACGTCGTGTCACATCGAGTTCTCCGGCTTCAAGGGCACGGTCGCGAACCTGAAGTACGCGCACAACAACGCCACCGCGAACGCGGGCGGCTGTCAGACCTGCCACTTCTTCACCGCCGGCCTGTACACGACGCTGACCACGACGCCGCCGCTGACGCTGCCGACCACTCCGGGCGGGAAGCAGTTCAGCGCCACGCAGAGCGTCACCGGGCGCGAGAACAACGACACCGGCCCGCCGCGCGGCAGCTTCACCTCGAACCACGCCAACACCGGCCTTGCGCGCTGCGGCTCGTGCCACGTGTACACGGCGCCGACGCCGACGGCGAACGTGTGGACGTGGCGGCACGACCCGAACAACCCCGGCATCAACAACAGCCGCACGACGCCGGGGTGCACGATGTGCCACCTGTGAGCGGCGTGCAGCGCGCGTTGCGAGCGCCCCCGCCGCGGGCGTCACCTTCACCCTCGTTCACTGATCGCCGCGACCAGCTCGCGGCAGAAGTCGGGGATGTCGGCGACGACGCGGCCCCACACGACGTTGCCGCTCTTGAACGCGGGCTTGTCGACCCAGGTGCAGCCCGCGTTCTCGAGGTCGTCCTTGATGCCGAGCGAGCCCGTCGCCTCGAGGCCCTCGACGATCTTCGCCGAGATGCCGACGAGGCCCGCGTGGCAGATGAGCCCGACGATCTTCCCGCGCGCGTTCACCGTGCGCACGAGGTCGAGCAGCTTCGCGTCGCGGCGCAGCTTGTCCGGGGCCCAGCCGCCCGGCACCACGAGCGCGTCGAAGCGCGCGCCGTCCGCGTCGGCGATGAGGTGCGTGCACTTCGCCTCGAGCCCGTTCTTGCCGGTGTACGTCTTCGCGCGATCGCCGCCGAGGATCTGCACCTCGGCGCCCTCTTCGCGCAGGCGCATCACCGTCACCCAGAACTCGAGGTCCTCGAAGCCGTCCTCCACGAACATCCCGATCGTCTTGCCCCGCAGTCTCATCTTCCGCTCCGTTCGTAGACCACACGTCCGCCCGTCACCGTAACGAGCACCCTGGCGTCGAGCAGCTCTCTCGGGTTCTTCTTCGCGACGTCGACCAGGTTCTTGTCGAACACCGCGAGGTCGGCGAGCTTGCCGGGGCTCAGCGTGCCCTTGTCGTGCTCCTCGAAGGCCGCCCACGCCGGCGCGCGGATGTACGCGTCGAGCGCCTCTTCGATGGTGAGGCGCTGCGCCGGGTACCAGCCCTCCTTCGGCTCTCCGGCGAGCGTCTGGCGCGTCACCGCCGCGTAGAGACCAAAGACGGGGCTCAGGTAGTAGCGCGCGGCCATGGTGCCCGGGCTGTCGGAGCCGAACACCAGCGGCGCGCCGGCCTCTTTGAGCGAGCGAAACGCGTACGCGCCGGTGCAGCGCGAGCCGATCTTCTTCTCCATCCAGCGCATGTCGTCGGTCACGTGGTACGGGTTCACCTCGGCGACGAGGCCGAGCTTGCCCAGGCGCGCGATGTCGGGCGGGTCCATCACCTGTGCGTGAATGACGCGCCAGCGGTGATCGGTGCCGAGCAGCTTCGCCTGCGGCAGCACGCGCTCGAGCACGTCGAGGAGGATGCGGTTGCCCTCGTCTCCGATGGCGTGCACGTGCGCGGGGATTCCTGCTTCGGCCGCGGCGAGCATCAGCTTCTCGAGGTTGCCCGGCGGAGCGTCGGTGTACTTCTGCTCGCGCGTCATCGACATGCCCCAGCCCTCGCGGCCCTCCGGGAACATGATCTTGCGCAGCTTGCCGCGGTTCTTGCCCTGGCTCTCGTAGGGCTCGAAGAACAGCGCCGAGCTGTTGCCCATGATGCCGTCGACCCACGCCTTGAAGCCGACGATCTTCAAGCTGCTGCTGCCGAAGCCCTGGGAGAGGCCGAGCTCCTTCGCCATCGGCGCGAGGTCGAGCGACGGCCGCGCGAGCAGGCGCGTGGTGAGCATGCCGCGGCGCTCGGCCTCGCGGTACGCGCGCAGCCACTCGCGGCTGGTGACGCCGTCCTGAATCGAGGTGACGCCGCCGGCGCGCGCCTCGTCGAGCACCGCCTGCAGCTGCAGGAGCTTGAGCTCGAGCGGCGACTCGGGAATCGCGGCGCGCACCTTCTCGAGGTCCTTGCCGCTGACGAGGCCGGTGGGGCTCTTCACTCCGGCGAGCTCGAGCGCCTTCGCGTTGGCGAGGAACGCGGTGTCGTCGAAGCGGTTGACCAGCACCGGGTGGTCCGGCGTGACGGCGTCGATCATCTCGCGCGTGGGAGCGAACGGCGGGCCCTTCTTCGCGGCGTCGTCCTCGTAGGCGCCCCAGGTGCCGGTGATCCACGCGCCCTTGGGCATGCGCTTTGTGGCGGCGCCGATGCGGTCGGCGAACGCCTTCGGCTCGTGGACGTCGAGGAGGTTGACGCCGAGCAGCAGCTCTCCGGTCTCGTCGATGTGCACGTGCCCGTCGTGGAAGCCGGGGACGACGAAGGCGCCCTTGAGGTCGATGACGCGGGCGCCGGCCGGAGCCTTCTTGCGGGCGTCGGCGCTCTTGCCGACGAAGGCGATGCGCTCGCCGCTGGTGACGACCGCTTCAGCCCAGGGCGCGGCAGCGTCGAGCGTGTACACGCGCCCGTTGAGCAACACGAGGTCCGGCGACTGCGGAGCGGCAGCAAGCAGCAACGCGAGGGCGACCATGAGGCCGGCCTCTTACCGCGCTCTCGAAATGGGGACTGTCCCCTTTTTACGAGGACGGCGTGCCGCCCTTGCGGCCGACCTTGGCTCGCAGCCGGCTCGCCTCGGCGGCCAGGCGGTCCCAGTTCGCCATGTCTTCGACGCGCTTGGGGAACCGCTCGCGCGCGAGCCGGCCGATCTCCGCGGGCGTCGCGGGAGGAATCAGCTCGCGCAGCCGCGTCGCGAAGTCGAGCGCGGTGCGGAACCGGTCCTCCGGGCGCTTCGCGAGCGCGACGCGGCACAGATCCCAACACACGTTGCTCATCTCCTTCGGGCGAGGGAGCGGATCGTTGACGATCGCCTCCATCGTGCGCGTGTCGTTGCCGGTGTCGAACGCCCGGTGGCCCATCACCGCCTCGAAGAAGATGAGGCCCATCGAGAAGAGATCGCTGCGCCGGTCGACGCGCTCGGCGACCGCCTGCTCGGGGCTCATGTAGAGCGGCTTGCCCTTCACGATTCCGGGCAGCGTCACCGTGCGCTGGCTCTTCATCTTCGCGACGCCGAAGTCGAGCACCTTCACCAGGCCGTCGAAGCCGACCATCAGGTTGTGCGGCGACAGGTCGCGGTGAACGAGCCCCAGCGGGTGCCCGTCGTCGTCCTTCGTCTCGTGCGCCGCGTGCAGCCCTTCGAGCGCCTGGCACATCACGCCCGAGATGATCGGCAGCTGCAGCTGCCCGCCCTTCTCGTAGATGAGCTGATCGAAGTCGACGCCGCGCACGAGCTCCATCGCGATGAAGTAGCCGCCGCCGGCCGACTGCCCGAAGTCGTGCACCGTCACCAGGTTCGGGTGCTGGAGCTTCAGGCCCAGCTTCGCCTCGTCGAGGAACTGGTCGACGAGCTCGGGCTTGTCGGTGAGGTGCGGCAACATGCGCTTGAGCGCGACGAGGCGGCCGACGCCCGCGGGCCCCTGCGTGCGCGCGACCAGCACCTGCGCCATGCCCCCCGTGCCGAGCGGAGTGACCAGCTCGTACCGCCCGACCTTCGCGCGCGGGCGGAAGTCGTCACCGGCGTGCAGCTCGTCGAGGCGCTCGTTCGGGCTGTGGCCTTCGGAGAGCGCGATGAAGCCGAGCACCGCGGAGTCGAGCATCTCGGCGACGGCGTCGACCAGCGCCATCACGTGCTTGCCGCCGCCCTCGAAGCGGCCGGGCAGGATGAAGCCGATGCTGCCCATCTTCACGTCGGCGAGCTCGAGCTGCGAGACGAAGAGCGTGCGGCTCTCCTGCAGCACGACGGCGCCTTCGTAGTGCGAGAAGCGGTCGATGTCGGCGGGCACCTGACCCCAGATGCGCGTGAGCACCGGGCCGTCGGTGCCGATCAGCTCGACGAACGCGCCCTTCGCGTGAATCATGCGCGCGCACTGCGAGAGGTAGATGTCGAGCGCCGACGCGAGGCCCATCGCCTGCGCGAGGCAGTCTTCCAGCACCTCGTCCGCGAGCCGCTGCACGTTCACCAGCCCGCGCAGAAAGCGGACCTCTTCCTCGAGCGACGCGAAGGAAAGGTTCACGTTCACGCGCGAACCTTCGCTTGGGTGCAGCCTGCGTTCAAGGCTTCACGTCGTTCGCGTACTGCACGAGCGCGAGGTCCAGCGCCTCGGGGTTCACCTTGCGCTCGGCGGCGTCGATCTGCCGCGCCAGCTGCCACGCCCTGCTCTGCAGCGGCGTCTCGGGGTGCTCGAGCTGCTCGCTGACCTGATCGATCGGCCACTCGAGGTGCGCAGCGCCGGCGCGCGACGCCTCCATCGCGAGCTCGGACGAGCGCTGGGCGTCGCCGCGCCAGGCGGCGGACAGCGCGGCGAGCATGCACACCATCTTCTTCGTCGTCGGCGGAGCCCTGGGCACCAACATCAGCACCTCGGCGTGGCGGCCGGTGAAGAACATCGACAGCGCGTAGATGCCGATGGTGTCGGCGTCGAAGCGCGCGTCGCCGAGCTCGTGCAGCCGCGCGTACGTCTTCTCGGCGCGGCCCGACTGGATCTCGGCGAGGCCCAGCGCCTGGCGGCCCTGGCTGTCGTTCGGCTCCATCTCGATGAGCTCGGTGCCGAAGCGCCAGGCCTTCTCGATCTCGGCCTTCGCGCGATCGACGTCGCCCTGCTGCCGCGCCAGGTGCGCGCGCGTGACGTGAAAGTACGCGGCCGAGCGCAGGCCGTTCAGGCTGTGCGGGTGCTTCTTCAAGATGCGCTCGATGCGATCGATGGACTCGTCGGACAGCTTCACCGCCTCGTCGACCTGCCCGTTGCGGGCCAGCGCGAGCGCGACCGAGTCGAGCGAGATGCCGACGTTCTCCTGCATGGTCTCGCTGTCGGGCTGCAGCTCGGCGAGCCTCTTGTCGACCTCGAGCGACCGCCTGGCCGGGGCCAGCGCGTCGGCGAGGCGCCCCGCCGACAGCCGCAGCGCCGCGAGCCGGCTGTTGCCGCGCGAGAGCGTGTCGAGCGCGTCGACGTGATTCGGGGTCGCCTCGGTCGCCGCCTCGGCGTGGCCGATCGCCTCGAGGATCAGCGCCTCGCACTTCTGCACGTTGCCGCGATCGCTCTCGACGTCGGACATGCCGATGAGCGACTCGGACAAGAGCACGCGCGCCTCGACGTCGCCGCGCTGCTCCTCGACCAGCGGGCGCGCGACCTCGAGCGCGAAGGCGTACGCGGCCTCGGCCTCGGCGGTCTTGTCGACCTCGAGCGAGAGCCGGCCGATCTTCCGCCAGGCGCGGCCGAGGCGCAGGCGCTCTTCGCGCGGGCCGGTCTTCGGGTCGACGGTGTTGCGGTAGTAGTCGAGCGTCTTGTTGGTGAGCTGGTCGAGCAGCGGGCCCGAGCCCGCGATCGGCGCGAGCTTGTCGCTGACGTCGTCGAGGAACAGCTGCGCGAACGCGCGGGCCTCGTCGCGCTCTTTGAGCACCTGCCGCCACGCGAGCGTGCCCAAGGCGATCATCACGCCGGCGCAGATGCTCGCGACGGTGATGGCGACCTTGTTCTTGCGGGTGAACCGCCGCATCAGCTCCCAGCTCGAGTAGTCGTGCGCGGCGACGCGGCCGCCCTGCAGCCAGGCGTTGACGTCCTTCGCCATCTCGGCGGCCGACGGGTAGCGGTCTTCGCGGCGGTGCTGCAGCGCCTTCTCGGCGATCGCGACGAGCTCGACCGGCGCGTCGGGCTCGAGCTGCCGCACCGGGGTCCACTTTTCCTTGATGATCTTCCCGAGCACGTCGAAGGGGTTGTTGCCGGTGTACGGCGGCTCGCCGGTGAGCAGCTCGTAGAGCACCGCGCCGAGGCACCAGACGTCGCTCTTCTCGTCGATGATCTCGATCTTCCCCTCGGCCTGCTCGGGGCTCATGTAGCTCGGCGTGCCGATGGCGCCGCCCTCGAGCACGTTGCCGGTGATGTCGGGCTGCAGCTTCAGGTCCGCCGCGCGCGGGTCCGAGCGGCCCTTCACGCGCGCGAGGCCCCAGTCGAGCACGTAGGTCTCGCCGAACGGGCCGACCATGATGTTCTGCGGCTTGATGTCGCGGTGCACGACCGCGCGGCTGTGCGCGTACGCGATGGCCTGGCACGTGGTGAGGTACGCGGCGACGGCCTTGAGCCGGCCTTCCAGCGAGCGCGCCTCGCGCAGGAGCTGGTGCAGGGTGCGGCCGCGCACGCGCTGCATCGTGTAATAGAGGCCCCCGTCGAGCCGGCGCCCGACCTCGAAGACGGGGACGATGGCGGGGTGCTCGAGCTGGCCGGTGAGCCGCGCCTCGCGCAGGAAGCGCTGCTCGAGCGCGACCATGCGCGAGGTGGCGAGCGCGGGGTTCGAGGTGTGCTCGGCGAGCAGCTCCTTCATCGCGACGTCGCGGCCGAGGTAGCGGTCGTGGACGACGACGACGCGGCCGATGCCTCCGCGGCCGAGCTCTTCGGTCTCGCGGTTGGGGCCGGTCTCGAAGTCGTAGCGGCCGATGGGCTCGTCGCTGACGTTCTCGGTGCCCTCGAGGCTGTCGCCCTGCGGAGTCGCCTGCGTGCGCGCCCCGCTGTCGGTGCCGCCGGTCATCGAGCTCGACAGCGAGCGCATCAGCGCGTTCAGGCCGGTCGAGAAGCTCTGCAGCGTTCGCGCGACGTCGCCCTGGTTCACCTGCAGCGCCTTGCCCATCAGCGCCTCGACCATCTTGCGCTTCTCGGGGTCCAAGAGGCCGCGCTGGGTGAGCACGTCGGCGAGCGTGGTGCCTTCTTTGCGGCGGGTGGCCCAGTCTCCGGCGGCGGCCATGACCTGCGCGGCGGTGGCGTAGCCGAGCTGCACGACGAAGACGCCGAGCAGCAGCTCCGAGTCTTCCTTCAATGCGCTCCCCCGTCGTGCGCGTGCTCGAGCGACCCGATGAGCTCGTCGGTGCGCCGGCGGCAGGCATCGACGAGCTCGAGCTTGCCCTTGCGCGCGTCGCCCTCGAGCGTGCCGACCTCTTTCGCGAGCCGCTCGCACTCGGCGCGCGTCGCCTCGAGCTGCGCCTGCACCTCAGGCGCCCCGAGGTCCGGCAGCGGACGCGCCGGCACCGCGAGCGGTCTGCCGACCCGCGGCCCGCGCGCGGCGACGATGGCCGCTTTCAGCGTGTCGGCCTCGGCCCGCGCGCCCGAGCTCGAGGGGATGCCGTCGAGGTCCTTCAGCAGGGCATCGAAGTCACGCGACTGCGCCGGAGTCCCCACCGAGATCAGCGCGGCGTACTGCGTCTTCACCTTCGCGAGGGTGTCTTTGCCTTCATCCTTGCAGGCGCACAGCGCGAGCACGACGACGAGCAGGAGCCGCATTCTCTAGCTCGTGCGCCTCCGACGCAGCAGCAGCACAAGCGAGAGGACGAAGAGGCCCGGGGCCGCCGCGCAGCCGCAAGGGGGAGGCTCTTCGTTGCCGCCTCCTCCGCCGCCGCTGCCGCCGGTGCCGCCGTCGTCTTCACCGCAGAGGTCGAGGCAGCCCGCGTCGGCCGGGCCGCCGTCGGGCACGTCGACGATGCCCGCGTCGACGATCGGCGGAGTGCCGCCATCGGGGTGCGTGAAGCCGCCCGGCACGGGGAAGCCCCGCAGGACGATCTCGGCGGTCGGCACCGCCCTCGAGCAGCCGGGCGTGGTGTTGAAGCCCGCGAGCGTCGGAGCGCCGGCCTCGGCCCAGGCCGTCCACACGATGCTCGCGTAGAGCGTCACGGCGTCTCCCCAGCGCCGCGCGGTGAGGTCCCTCGCGGCGTTGAAGAACGCGGTCTCGTCGGTCGGGTTCGCGAAGTGCCACTGCGTGAGCTGCGGCTCGAGCGTCTCGCCGACCATCACGATGTCGAAGATGTTGTTCTTCGGGTCGGCGCGGCCGGGCGTCCCGAAGTAGGCGCGGCTCGCGTCGGCGACGGCGTTGAGCTGCGTTCCCTGGAGCATGTCGCTCTCCCACCGCTGGTGGAGCGTGCCGCCTGGGTTGTAGTCCTTCGTGTTGTGCAGCACCGAGAACGCGTCGGTCACGTAGTGCGAGAGCACGAACGTGAGGTCGAGGATCTGCGTCGTGTTGTTGGCCGCGAACGCCGCGATGAGCTGCGGGTAGAGCTCTTCCACGCGCCACGGCACGCGGCCGTTCTGCGTGTGGTACTGCGGAAACGTCTGCATCGCCTGCTGCCAGTCGCGCGGGTACGCGACCGTCGGCGCGATGCGATCGATCTCGAGGAAGTGGCGCGGCCACTCGTTCGGGTCGGTGCTCCTCCACCGGTCGGGGTCGCAGGCGTGGTCCTGCAGCGTCGAGCTCTGCCGCGCGGAGAACCAGCTGCGCAGGCAGTGGTTGTTCGGCAGCGGGTCCTGCAGCATCGAGGCGAGCCGGCGATGCCCGTTGAAGCCCCAGCCGAACGAGACGGCGGGGATGAGCAGGACCGGGAGGAGCAACAGCCTTCGCACGGCGGGCACCTTAGCCTTTATGGTGGGTCCATGGACGTCGAGTCGGTGCTTCAGGCAGAGCGGTGGCGGCGCGGAGAACCTGATCCGGTCAGCGGGGCCTTTTCCCGCCTCGCCCTGACTCAAGGCACGCTCTTGAAGGAAGAGTACGACCACGGCACCCACTTCTTCGCGGGCGGCTCCGTCATCGGAGCGGCCGTCGTCGACACCGTTCACCTCACCCACCTCAACATGGAGCACGGCTTCAAGGCCGTCGACGCCGCGCTCGCCGCGCAGGTCCGCGCCCTGAAGGAAGTGTGCCCCCGCGGGAAGGTCGTCCGCATTCACGGAGACGCCTTCGCCGTCGTGCTGGGCCCCACCGCCGAGCAGCCGGCGGAGGAGTCGCTGCGCCCCCGCCTCGTCGCCGCGCTCGATGCAGCGACGCGCGGCGCGCTTCCGGCGCGGGTCGAGCCGGTGAAGTTCTGGGTCGCGCTGCTCGAGCTGCGCGTCAAGGAGCCGCCCAATCACGACGTGCTCGGCCCGCTGCTCTGGGGAGAGTGCGAGCGCGCGCTGGCGATCGAGCAGCGCGCGCTGCCCGGTGCGGGGACGGTGCTCAGGCGCGCCGTCGACTTCGCGGCGACGATCTAGGTTCGTGCGCCGCCAAAAGCCGAGCGCGTCCACGAACGCGAGCGCGAGCGCGTGGTGAGAGCTCCCCAGGGTTCAGCCGCCTCCGTTCACCCTGAGCGGAGCGCGCAGCGCGGAGTCGAAGGGGGCCCAAAGCCGACTCGCGGCCCGCTTCGACTACGGCCTGCGGCCTCCGCTCAGCGTGACCGGCAGGGGCATCGGAACGCCTTCAGCTCCGCGACAGGGGCAGCACCCAGCCGGCCTGCAGGCCCGCGGCCCAGATGACGGGGCCGCCGATGCCGATCTCTCCCATCGGGGCGATGAAGAGCCCTTCGCCGACGTGGATGCGGACGCCGGCGCGCACCACGAAGCCGAAGCTCCACGCCTTGAACTGCGCCGAGCGCGTGTCGATGGTCAGCGCCGCGTTCACGTACTGGGCATCGCCGATGACGTCGAGGAACGGCGCCGCGTACCGGAACGCGTGCTCGACGCCGAGCCCGAAGCGGATGTCCCAGAGCGTCAGCGAGCGCGTGCCCGCGAGCCCGGCCTCCGACGGGCTGAGCGCGTCCATCATGCGGAACGACGCGAACGGCTTCTGCAGGCCCAGCGTGAAGCGCAGGTGGTTGGCCACGTAGCGGGTCTCCCAGCCGAGGCCGTAGACGATGGTGCGGTCGTACGGCGTCAGCGCGAAGGGGGTGACGATCGCCTCGGCGCCGGGCGCGAGCTGCGCGGAGCCCGAGCTGAACGTGTAGCCGGCGCGCGTCTCGTCGCGCACGCCGCCGAGAAAACCCATCCCCAGCTCGAAGTGGTGCTTCGCCGTGTAGCCCGCGAAGTCGTCCGGCGGCGGAGCTTCGGCCAGGCTCTCGTCGGCGAGGGACAGCAGCACTGCGGTGAGCGTTGCGAGGTTCATGCGAAGTCCTTTCAGCAACGGTCACGCCGCGACGAACCGTTCGATTGCACGCGCTGATGGAGCCGTGACGTTGCGCAACGTTTCTTCGCAACTGCGGCGGCGGCGCCAGCGCAGGCGCCGAGGCGGTGCGAAGCGCGGTGCGCGGCGGCGGTGACGAACCGATGACGTCTACAGCCGCTGCAACGCCCAGGCGGTCGCCAAGCCGAGGTACGTGCCCAGCGCGATGCCCATCAGCCCCATGGTGAGGCCCGGTGCCACCAGGCGCCGGTTCTTCAGCGCCGTCGCCACCGGCCCGATGAAGGCGGGACCGAAGATGGTCGCGGCCGACGTGATGAGCGTCGTGTCCGCGTCGAGGCGGAACAGCGCGGCGAGCGCCACGTGCATGAGGATCGCCGCGATCATCACCCCGAACACGAACAGCATCAGCGTCGGGCTCGTGCCGGTGAGCAGCCGCACGTCGGCGAGGCTCCCGACCGCGACGCAGAAGCACAGCAGCGCGTACTCGCCGACGTCGTAGCTGCCGTGCAGCGCGCGCACCTTGCTCGAGAGCGAGGCCGCGATGCCGAGCGACGTGATGCCGAGCAGCACGAACGGCGGCTCGAGCTTCTGGAACAGCGCGAAGCTGAGCGCCACCGTCGAGCCCACGATGACGACCGCGAGCGCGAAGGCGACCGCCATCTTCGGTGGGCTGTTGGGAATCTTCGCGGCGGTGGCGTGCGCTTCCTCGTCACCGGCCTGAGCGAACTTCGGCAGCACGAGCTGCGCGGCGCGCTGGCCGACGGAGACGAGGAACAGCAGGTACGCGCCACCGGCGACCACGTCGGCGGCGTTGAGCAGCACGAACGTCTCCTGCTTCGCGGCGAGCGCGAGGCCGATCGCGCTCATGTTCGCGGTGCCGCCCACGTAGACGCCGACCAGCATGCCGGCCACCTTCCACCACTCGTCGGTGTGGGCGCGGAACAGCCAGCCGATGGCGCCGGCCGCGACGATGGCCGACAGGCACGCGAGCGCGAAGCACAGCAACAGCGAGCGCGCCAGCTTCAGCCAGGCCGAGAGCTCGGTGGAGAAGAGCAGCAGCGGGATCGCGAGCGGCACCGCGGCTTCGCTCACGTGCAGCGAGGCGTCGCGGTCGAGCGTGAGGCCGGGAATGTTGCCGAGCGCGATGCCGAAGCCGTAGCAGAGGACGACCGGGCCGAGCTTCTCGACGAGCTTGCTCTTGTTCGCCGCCCACAGCGCGAAGCCGGGGAAGCAAAGGCAGAGCAGGACCTGGATGAGGGCGATCACTGGCCCCTCCGTTCACCCCGAGCGGAGCGGCGCGCAGCGCCGCGGAGTCGAAGGGGGCCCGCAGCCGGCTCGGAGCCCGCTTCGACTGCGGCGCCATCGCTCAGCGTCAACGTGAGGCGGCTTCGAAGCTCACCTGCCCCGCTCACGCGAGCTCTCTCGCCGAGCTCACCAGCAGCGTCATGCCCGCCGCCAGCAGCAGCACCGCGACCGCGACGCGGAACTTCCGCTCGTCGAGCCGGTGATGAATCCACTCGCCTGCGACGATGCCGACGACGAGCGGCACGAGCAGCAGCGCGCTCGTCTGCGGCGACAGCGACCGCTCGACCCACAGCCGCGGCAGGAGCAGCAGGTTGAGCAGCACCCAGACGGCGCTCAGCGAGGCGCGGAACACCGCCTTCTCCGGCAGCTCGCGGCTGGCGACGTACACCGTCGGAGGCCCGCCGGTGGCGAACACCCCGTGAATGAGCCCGCCGCCGAACAGCCACGCGCCCGCGACCCACGGAGACAGCCGCGCCGGCGCCGTCCCGGCGCGCAGCTGCACGAGCTGCTGCGCGGCCACCACCACCACGAACCCCGCGAAGACCGGCTTGAGCCACCCGGTGCTCGTCGAGCGCGCGAGCAGCATTCCGACCAGAAGGCCCACGGCCATCAGCGGCACGAGCCGCTTGAGCAGGAAGCCCCACGCCACGTGCGGCAGGCCGCGCACCAGCAGGTACGTCGACAGCGCGAGGTTCACCGGCACGAGCACGCCGAGCAGCGAGCCCATCGGCATGAACAGCGCGCCGACGGTCAGCGCGACCACCATGCCGCCGAAGCCCGCCGCCGCCTCCACCAGGAACCCGGCGAAGACGAGCGCGGCGAGCAGCCCGAGCTCACCGCTCATCCGACGTGGTACAGACCGTCGAGGAAGTCCTTCACGAACGCGTCGACCTCGGGCGTGCCCGCGACGGCGCCGAGCATGCCGTACATCGCCGCGCTGCCCTCGGGAGGAGGCTGCCCCGCCCGCAGCGCCGCCGCGCACGCCGACAGGTCCTGAAGAAACGGCTCGACGATGCGCGCGTGCGCCGGAGTCACCATGATGTGCAGCCCCGCCGGGTAGTTCAGCCGGTCGAGCTTCCAGCCGCGCGCGTCCATCGCGTCGCCGAGCTCCCAGCAGTTGAGCGAGTCGCTGGTGAAGCCGAACACCGTCGCCGGCGGGGTGCCCTGCACCTCGAGGCCGGGGATCGCGTTGATGCCGCGCACGAGCGCGTCGGTGGTCGCCAGCATGCCCTTCGCCTGCTCGAGGTAGCCGGCCTCGCCGAAGTGCTGCAGCACCGCCCACGCCGCGGCGATGGCCCCGCCCGGGCGCGTGCCCGTCATCGACGGCGACGCGTAGATGCCGCCGGGCCACGACGCGTACGTGAAGAACTGGTGCCGGCGCAGGTCGGCGTTCCGGTACAGCACGACCGAGGCGCCCTTCGCCGCGAAGCCGTACTTGTGCAGGTCGGCGGACATCGACGTCACGCCGTCGACCTCGAAGTCGAACGGCGGCACGTCGCGGCCGAGCTTCTTCGCCCACGGCAGGATGAAGCCGCCCAGGCACGCGTCGACGTGGCAGAGAATCTTCTTCTCCTTCGCGAGCGCAGCGATGTCGGCGATCGGGTCGACGACGCCCTGCGGGTACGCGACCGCCGAACCGACCACGAGCGCGGTGTTCGCGTTCACCAGCTCGCGCATCGCCTTCACGTCCGCCTTGAAGTCGGGGCCGATGGGCGCGTGGCGCGCCTTGACTCCGAAGTAGTGCGCCGCCTTCTCGAACGCGGGGTGCACGCTGATCGGCACCACCATCTCGGGGTGCTCGATGCCGCGCTCGGCCTTCGCCCAGTCGCGCGCGGTCTTCACCGCCATCAGCACGCTCTCGGTGCCGCCGCTGGTCATCGTGCCGCAGACGTCGGCGTCGCCGTGGAAGATGCCGGCGCAGATGGCCAGCACCTCGGCCTCGAAGCGCCGCAACGACGGGAACGCGAGCGGCGAGAGCCCGTTCTCGGCCATGAACTCGGTGTACGACTCTTCCTGCAGTCGCTTCACCTCGTCGCCGGCGAAGTACACCAGGCTGAACGTCTTGCCCTCGCGCCAGCGCGCGTCGTCTTCACGCATCGCGCGCATGCGCTTCAACACTTCTTCTCGGGGCGTACCCTTCTCGGGCAGGGACAGGATCGGCATGTGCCTCTTCACGGTTTACAGCGCATACCAGAACGGGGGTTACGACTACAAAGCGTAGAGGGACTCGAGGGAGTGTACCTTGAGGCCGTCCGGCGGCTTGCCCTGCAGCCTTCTTCGAGTGAAGACGCGCAGCTGCGGTGTCGCACCTTGCAGGGGGTAGTGCGCCACCTTGCCGCGCAGCTCGTCGGCGACGGCGCGCAGCGAGCCCACCCCGCCCCACTTGCACTCGCCGAGCTCGGTCCACCGGTCCTGGCGCAGGCCGACGACGTCGATCTGCGCCGCGGGGCTCCAGAACTCGCCGACCTCGAGCGACGCCTTCACGCGCTCCGCGTGGAGGAGGCGGGGCAGCGCCTCTCGGCACAGCGCCTCGAAGCCGGTGCCGTACCAGCTCTCGAGGTGCGGCTTCACGTGGTGCAGGAACGCCTCGTGCGGCTCGCGCCGGATCGACGACAGCTGCGGCGCGACGAAGCGGAAGTAGAAGCGCAGCAGCGGGTCGCTGATCGCGTACCGCACCTGCTTCGCCGACGCCTTGCCCGGCACCAGCGGCAGGCGCTTCTCGACGTAACCGAGCCGCTGCAGGTTGCCGAGGAAGTACATCAGCTTCGGCGCCGGCAGCGCCGCGTACTTCGACATCAGCGTCGGCGTGTGATGGCCGAGCGCGATCGCCTCGACGAGCGTGGTGTACGAGCCGACGTCGCGCAGCTCCTCGCGCATCAGGAAGTCGGCCTCGCGCGAGAGCACGCCGTCGATGTCGAGGAAGTTGGCGACGATGTTCTGCTCGAGCGACTGCCCCTCCCAGAACGCCTTGAGGTACGCGGGCACTCCGCCGCAGATGAACCACGCGCGCGCCTGGTCTTCGAGCGACCACCGCGGGTGGAAGTCGCGCGCCTCGAGGTAGCTGAAGGGCTGCAACAAGAGCTGCGCGGTGCGCCGGCCGAACAGCGGAGACTTCGAGCCGAGGACCTCGCGCTCCATGAAGCCGATGTACGAGCCGCACAGCACGATGAACGGCGTCTTCTCGTGCTGCCAGCGGTGATCCCACAGCTTCTGCAGCACGCTCGGCAGCTCGGGGGACGACTCGCAGAGCCACTGGAACTCGTCGAGCACGAGCAGGCGCCGCTTGCCGCGCGGGAAGGCGTCGAGGACGAATTCGAGCGCCTGCTCCCAACCCGTCACCTGCAGCATCGACAGCATCGGCAGCCGCAGGGCCTCGGCCGCGCTGACCAGAAACGACCTCAGCTGCTGCGCCGCCGTGCCCTGCGTGGCGGCGAAGTACACCGACGGCTTGCCCTGGCAGAAGTGCACCAGCAGCTCGCTCTTGCCGACCCGCCTGCGCCCGTAGATCGGCACCAGCGCCGGAGCATCGTGGCCGTAGTGCCGGCTCAGGGCCGCGAGCTCGGCCGCCCGCCCCACGAACCGCCCGCGCGTCACCGGCAACATGGTTCAACCATACTTGATTCAAGTACAGTTGAATCAACTTCGGCGAGACTTCTTGCGGCCCGGGGCCTCGAGCTTCTCGCGCAGCTCCTTCGTCTCGCCCTGAAGCCGCTCGACGTCGCGCCTGAGCTCGGCCAGCTGCTTCGCGACGCCCGACCCGGTGCGAATGGCCCGCACCGCCTCGCGCGCGTGCCGCCGCTCGCGGCCGTCGAGGAACGGCGTGCGCGTCAACGGCCCGATGAGCCGCTCGTCGGCCAGCAGCCGCGCCGCCTCGATGGCGGCCAGCCGCACGCGGAACATCGGGTCCGCCAACAGGCGCGCGATGAGGTCGACCGCTTCCTGCTTGCGCTGGGCCACCTCGGCCAGCCGCGCCACCGCCATGACCGCGGCCCGGCGTGCGATGGGCGCTGCGCCGTAGCGCGTCGCCGCGACGGCGAGCGGGAACCCTTCGCGGTCCTGCAGCTCGGCGAGGCCGTCGAGCGCGCCGGACGCCACGGTGTCCGCGAACGACGGGCGCTTCAGCATCGCGGCGAGCACCTGCCGCGCCCCGGCGGCGCGCACCTTGCCGAGCGCGCGCGCGGCCTCGCCTTCGACGAAGCCGCTCGGGTCTCCGCGGCGGCAGAGCGCGGTGAGCGCGCGGCCGACCTCGTCGTCTTCCTTGAACGTACCCAGCGCCACCACCACCGAGCGCCGCGCCTTCGGGTGCTTCACCTTCAGCGCCTTCAAGAGCAGCGCCTTCGCCCGCGGAGTCCTCGCCCGCGCCAGCGCCCGCGCGCACGCTCCGCGCGTGCCCCAGAACGCCGACTCGTCGAGCAGCACCTCGGACAGCGCGTCGAGCGACGCGGCGCTGCCGTCCTTCCCGAGCGCGACGGCGGCCTCGGTGCGGGCGCGCGCCCACGGAGCCGTGCGGACCTCGGCGCGCCACCACGCCGCCGGCTTCTCGACCTCGACGGTGCCGGGCAGGTCGCGCCGCCCGTCGACGATCGCGAGCGACGGCGGCCGCTCGCAGGACACCTGAAACACCTGCTCGTTGCGCTCGACGTCGAGCGGCTGGTCGACGACGCGCCCGCCCTCGACCACGCGCAGCGGCAGCGTCAGGCGGTACGGCTCGCCTCCTTGCGTCTGCTTCACGCGGACCGTGAGCACCTTGCGCTCGGCGTCGTGCTCGAGCTTCACGCTCAACGCCGGGTGCCCGGCCCGGTACACGTATTGATCGAAGAAGCGGTCGGGGTTCTTGCCGGTCGCCTCTTCGATCGCGCGGGCGAGGTCGACGGTCTCGACCGCTCCGCCGCCGTGACGCCCCACGTACAGCCGAACCGCCTTGGAGAAGTCGGCGTCGCCGAGCCAGCGCCGCAACGCGTGCAGCACGAGCGCGCCCTTCTCGTAGAGGTGCCGGTCGAACAGCTCGATGGGCTCGTCGAACCTCCGCTCGACGATGGGGCGCGCGTAACGCTCGGAGGCCTCGTCGAGGTACTCCTCGAGATCGAGCCGGCGCTGGTGGTCGGCCTCGTCGTCGCCGTCGGCGTGCTCTTTCCACAGCACCTCGGAGTACGTCGCGAAGCCCTCGTTGAGCCAGCCGTGCGGCCAGTCGCGGCAGGTGAGCCAGTCTCCGAACCACTGGTGCGCGAGCTCGTGCGAGATGAGGTTCTCGGCGGAGTAGTCGAGGTGCGCGCGCTCGTCGTGCAGCACGGCGTCGGTGAGCGTCGTCGCGCCGGTGTTCTCCATGCCGCCGAAGATGAACTCGCCGACGAACACCTGCGCGTAGTCACCCCAGGGGTAGGCGCAGCCGGTGAGGTCCTCGAACATCTTCAGCATGCGGCCGGTGCGCGCGACGCAGCGCAGCGCGTCGGCCCTGCGCCCGCGCGGGTAGAGCGTGCGGACCTTCACCTTCCCCGCCGAGGCGACGTGCTCCTCGAGCTCGCCGACCACGAGCGTGACGAGGTACGGCGAGTGCGGCACCTCGAGGCGGTGGTGCACCGTCCGCGACGCGCCCTTCACCACGTCCGACACCTTCGCCCCGTTCGACAGCGCGGTCATGCGCTTCGGGAAGGTCGCGATGACCTCGGTCGTCGCCTTCTGCGCCGGCGCGTCGAGGCAGGGGAACCAGCAGCGGCTGTCTTCGTCCTGCCCCTGCGTCCACGCCTGCAGCGGCCGCTTGGGGTACTGGCGGTCGGGGCCGATGAAGTAGAGGCCGCGCCGCGGAGTGCAGCGGTAGCCGATGACCACCTTCGCCTCGGCGCCTGCGGCGAGCGGCTTCTTCAGGTGCACGACGACGCGCTCGCCGTCGTTGTCGAAGTCGGCGCGCGCGTCGTCGACGTCGCACGACTGCACGTCGAGCTCGACGGCGTCGAACGCGATGCTGCTCACCTGGCGCACCGCCTTCACGAGCGTGCTGCAGCGGCCGGTGAGCGACCGCTCGTCGAAGTCGAGGGTCACCTCGATGCGCACGTGTGCGGGCCGCACCGGCCGATCTGCCGCGTAGTGCACCGTGGCGGAGTCGAAGGCGAACGGAGGCGGCTCCAGATCGACGCGTTGACCGGGCATTCGGCGCGGTACGCTAGGCACAAAGCGCCGTGATTGACGTCCTCTATTTCTCCGACAAAGCCGTGAACGAGAAGCTCTTCGAGCGCGTGAAGAACGCCAAGAAGCTCACGCTCGTCACCGTGCTGCCGCCGCACCGCGCGGCCACGAAGCCGACGAAGCTCGAGCCGTTCGCCTCGCTCGAGAAGGACTTCGGCGAGGTCCTCGACCAGGTGCTCGTCGTCGACGAGGGGAAGATCGAGGGCATGTGGAGAGACCCCGTCGTCGACCTCGCCGACACGCTGCACGAGGGCGACAAGAAGGCCGCCTACGCCGCGGCGCGCGGGTACTTCTTCGTGCAGGCCGGAGCGTGGAAGGCGACCGTCAAGAAGACGAACGACCACGACGACGACCTCGACCGGCTCGAGAAGGCCGTCGAGAAGCTGACGATGAAGCGCCCGCCCGAGCGCGCCGCGAAGAAGAAGGGCTGGCGTTCGTCACGCCAGGACACGGCGGCGCGCACCGTCGAGGACGAGGTGCCGATCTACTCGGCGAACCCGTGGGAGATTCTCGGCCTCGAGCCCGGCGCCTCGCTCGCCGACGCGAAGAAGGCGTGGAAGAGCCTGATGACGCTCTACCACCCGGACAAGGTCGCGCACCTCGCGCCCGAGTTCAAAGAGCTCGCCGAAGAGAAGACGCGGCAGATCATGACCGCGTGGGAGCAGGTGCAGGCCGAGCTGACGCGGACGCGGGACTGAGCGCTCAGCGCCGCCGCCCCTCCTGGAACGTCACCTCGAGCGTCACCTCTTTCCCCTCGCGCAGCACGACGGCGCGCACGGTCTCACCGGGCTTCGACGACATGAGCACGAACATGAGGTCTTCGACGCTGCCGATGACGTGGGTGCCGAGCTTCACGAGCACGTCGCCGCGGCGCATGCCGCCCTTCTCGGCTCCGCCGCCGGGCCGCACGTCCTGCAAGAGCACGCCCTTCACGCCCGGCGGAGGCCCGCCGTAATCGGGCACGGTGCCGAGCGACGCGTTGAAGCTGCGGGCGTCGCCGCGCGGAGCGGGCTGCGGCACCTTGCGGTACGTCAGCGCCTTGTCCTGCAGCGAGGTCACCAGCCGCGCGACGAGCTCGGCGACCTGCGCGGCGCCCGAGTAGGTGAGCTTCTCGGCCGTGTCGGAGGGCTTGTGGTAGTCCGAGTGCGCGCCGGTGAAGAAGTGCAGCACCGGCACCCCCGCCGTGTAGAACGGCATCTGATCCGACGGGCCGTAGCCGTCGCCGCTCATGCTGCAGCGCACGCGCGCGGCCGCGCACACCGGCTCGAGCAACGCCTTCCACTCGTCCGCGCTCTCGCTGCCGAGCGCCGTCAGCGTGTTGCTGCGCATGCGCCCGACCATGTCGAGGTTCAGCATCACCGCGCCGGCGCCCACCAGGTCCTTGCGGCTGTTCACGAGGTGCGCCGAGCCGAGCACGCCCGACTCCTCGCCGGACATCGCCGTGAAGACGACGTCGCGCTGGAGCGTGTCCTTCGTCGCGACGAGCTTGCGCGCGATCTCCAGCATCACCGCCACGCCCGAGGCGTTGTCGTCGGCCCCCGGGTGCGGCTCGGTGCGATCCGGCGCGAGCGAGTTCACTCCGCCCAGGCCCAGGTGATCGTAGTGCGCGCCGATGATCATCGCCGGGGCGCCCTTCGCCGGCAGCTTCGCCACCACGTTGAACGCCTCGGCCCTGGTGAGCTCGAGCGCCACCTCGAGCTCCGCGGTCGCCTTCTTCGCGGTGAGCTTGTCGAACCACGCGCGCTTCACCACGAGCACCACAAGTCCCGCGTCGCCCGTCGTGCCTTCCGGCTGCAGCGCGGGGAACGCCGCCTCGGGAGGCAGCTCCGGCGCCGGAGCCTTCGCCGCCTCGGGCGCACCCGCCGGGGGTGCCGCGGCGGCCGCCGGCATGTCGACCACGAGCAGCGCGACCGCGCCCTTCTCGCGCGCGGTGAACGCCTTCTTCCGCAGGTCTCCCGCGCGACGCTGCTTCTCGGGAGTGTCGAGCGCCGGGTGCTCGGGCGTGAAGCGCCGCACCACGGCGATCTTCCCCTTCACGTCGACGCCCTTGTAGTCGTCGAAGCCCAGCTCCGCGTCGACGAGGCCGTAGCCCGCCAGCACGAGCGGCGCCTTCACCTTCTTCTGCGTCGGCGCGGAGAAGCCGAGCGGCTGGAACGCGTCGGCGGGCACCTTCTCCTTGCCGATCACCAGCGACGTCGCCGCGCCGGTCTTCACGCCGGTGACGACGGGGAACTTCTGCCGGTACGTGCCGTCGTCGCCGCCGGGCAACAGCCCCAGCGCCTTGAACTGCTCCTCGATGTACGCGCCCGCCGCCTCGAGGCCCTTCGTGCCGATGCCGCGGCCCTCGCGCTGCGCGTCGGCGAGCCACGTCACGTCGGTCTTGATGCGCTGCGCGGGCGCTTTCGCGTCGACCGGCGCCGGGCCCTTCACCCACTTCGCGAGGAACACGTTCGTGTCGTTCGAGCCCTCGGCCGTCGCGCGGTTCGACGAGAACGCGAGCCACTTGCCGTCGGGCGAGAACATCGGGAAGCCGTCGAAGCCCGGCGCGTACGTGATGCGCTCGAGGCCGGTGCCGTCGGCGTTGATCGCCCAGATGTCGAACTCGCGGCCGCGCGGGTTCGGGTAGTTCGACGAGAACACGATGCGGTCCTCGCCCGGCACCCAGAACGGCGCGAACGAAGCAGAGTCGAGGTACGTGATCTGCCGCTGATCCGAGCCGTCGGCGTTCATCACCCACAGCTCGAGCTTCGACGGCCGCACCAGCGAGCGCTGCAGCAGCGCCTTGAAGTCGTCGAGCTCTTTGCCGGGTTTGGGCCGCGACGCGCGCCAGACGATCTTCGAGCAGTCGGCGTTGAAGAACGCGCCGCCGTCGTAGCCCGGCTCGAACGTGAGCCGCTTCACGTTCTTGCCGTCGGCGTCCATGCGGTAGAGCTCGAGGTCTCCGTCGCGCACGGACGTGAAGATGATGCTGCCGTCCTTCGCGCAGACGGTGCCCTCGGCGTCGTAGCCCTTGGTGTCGGTGAGCTGCCGGAGCCGCGAGCCGTCGGCCTGCGCCTTGAAGATGTCGTACGTGTCGTAGAGCGCCCAGACGTAGCCCTGGCTCATGTCCGGCTTCGGCGGGCACTCGGCGCCGCCGAGGTGCGTCGACGCGTAGAGCAGCTCGGTGTCGTCGGGGAAGAAGTGCGCGCACGTCGTCGCGCCCAGGCCCGTCGAGACCGGCTTCGGCGTGACCGGGTCGTCGAACACGCGCATCGTGTAGATGCGGTCGCAGCCCTGGCCTTCGCCGTGCGCCTGAAACGACAGGCGCGTGCCGTCGAAGCTCCAGTACGCCTCGGCGTTCTCGCCGCCGAACGTGAGCTGCTTCAGGTCGGAGAGGTGCTTCTCTTCCGGCAGCAGCTTCGCGGGCGGGCTCGGCTTCGCAGGGGGAGCGTCCGGCGTGGTGGCGCAGGCGGAGACAACGACGACGACAGCAGCAACAACGACGCGGGGGCTGAGGAGGGATCGCATCGGCGGCGCACCCTAGAGCACGCCACGCACGACGGCGATCAAACTTCTTCGACGCTCAGTGCAGCGTACGGCGGGACGTCTCGCGCTCGACGCGCGCGCGCTCTTCCGCGGTGAGCTCGACCGCGACCACCACGCGCATCCCGCTTCCGTCCTTCAGCGGCACCGCGCGATAGCGAGCCCACGTCCCGTTCTCCAGCTGCACCAGCTTCCCTTCGAGCTCCATGCGATAGAACAGTGCCTGCTCGACGCGCCGCGTTCAACAGATCGAGCCCCGATCGATGCAAATCGGTAAATTCACACCCCAGTAAACGAATTGACTGCCCAAATGTGCGTAACGGCTCAGTAACCGTCACCGAAGTGTGTGTTTGCAAATGTCCTCGAGCGCGGTGACAACGCCACAGATGTCGAGGTCGCCTTTGCCGGCCGCACGCGCTGCGTTGTAGGTCTCACGGAGCGCGGCAGCCGCCGGAGCCGGGACCCGGTGCTTCACCGCCTCGGCGAGGAACAGCTCCAGGTCCTTGTGCATGAGGTCGATGGAGAAGTGCTGCGAGAAGTCGCGCGCGAGCATCGCGTTGCCCTTGGCCTGGAAGTACGGCGAGCGAAAGGCGGAGGCCTCGATCACCTCGAGCAGCTTGCGGGGGTCGACGCCTGCCTTCGAGATGGTGAGCATGCCCTCGGACAGCGACTCCAGCATCGCCGCGATGACCAGGTTGCCGCCGAGCTTCACCTGGGTGCCGGCGCCGACCGGGCCGCAGTGAATGACCTTCTCTCCGACGCCCATGAAGACGGGCTGGGCGCGCTCGAGCGTCTCGGGCGAGCAGCCGGTCATGATGACGAGCGTGCCCTTCTCCGCGCCGATCTTCGAGCCCGTCACCGGAGCGTCCGCGAAGCCGACGCCCTTCGCCGCCGCGCGAACACCGAGCGACTGCGCGAGCGCGACCGAGATGGTGGAGAAGTCGAGGAACAGCTGGCCTGGCCGCGCGGCGTTCAGCAGCTGAAACGCGACCTCTTCGACGGCGGGCGGGTCGGCGAGGCAGGTGCAGAACGCGTCGACCTGCTCGGCGACCTGCCGCGGAGTCTTCGCCATCACCACGCCCTCGACGTCGCGCGGCGTGCGGTTCCAGCCGACCACCTCGAAGCCGCGACGCTTCAGCGTCTGCGCCATGCGGCTGCCCATGAGTCCGAGGCCGAGAAAACCGACGCGCTTGATGGTCATCTGGCGCGCCTTCATAGGGTGCCGTGCTGTTCAAAAGCCAGCGGGCGCGCCGTGCGCTACATTGGCGAACGTCATGTGGTTCACCAGCCTGTTCAAGCGTGAGACGTCCGATGCCGCGCGCCGCGAGCGCATGGAGGAGGTCGAGCGTTCCGTCACGCACTCGCTGCGCACGATGGCGTCTGCGTTCACCTCGCTGGCGAACATGATCGAGCAGCGGCGGCTGCAGCGCGCGGGCTACGAGAAGCAGGAGCGCTTCCTCGAGCGCACCGACGCGACCCCTGGAGCCGCGCCGAAGAAGTGAACGCGTTCTACCGGGGGCTGCGCGCGATCGTCTCGCTGCTGATGCGGGCCTTCTACCGCATCGAGCCTCCCGTCGACCCCGCGGGCGCCCTCTCGATGGACGGGCCGGTGATGTTCGTCGGCAATCACCCGAACGGCATGGTCGACCCCGGGCTGGTGTTCGTGCTCGCCCGGCGGCACATCACGTTCCTCGCGAAGGCGCCGCTGTTCTCGCTGCCGATCGTCGGGTGGCTGATCCGCGGGATGGGTGCGCTGCCCGTCTACCGCAAGCAGGACGACCCGACGCAGATGGGCAAAAACGCCGGCACGCTCGACGCCGCCGCCGACGCGCTCGCGCAGGGCCGCTGCATCACCATCTTTCCGGAGGGGAAGAGCCACAGCGAGCCGCAGCTGCAGGAGCTGAAGACCGGCGCCGCGCGCATCGCGCTGACGGCCGCGAAGAAGGGCGCGCGCGTACGCATCGTGCCGCTCGGGCTCACGTATTCGGAGAAGAACCGCTTCCGCAGCGCGGTGCACGTCGACGTCGGCGCGCCGATCTCGGTGAGCGGAGACGAGGACGTCGGCGCGCTGACGAATGCCATCTTCGAGGCGCTGCGCGCGGTGACGCTCAACCTGGAGCAGTGGGAAGACCTGCCGCTCATCCGCACCGCCGAGGCGCTCTACGCGATGAAGCTCGGCGAGGCCGCGGCCCAGCCCGAGCGGCTCAAGGCGTTCGCGCGCGGCATGGCGCTCTTGCGCGCGGAGCAGCCCGAGCGGTTCGCGAGGCTCAAGGCCGAGGTGCTGGCGATGCGGCGGCGACTCGAGCTCGTGCAGGCCTCGCCGGAGGACGTCGCGTACCGGTACCACGCGTGGGGCGTGACGAAGTTCGTGCTGCGCAACGCCCTCGCGCTCGCGATGCTGCCGGTGTTCCTCGCCGGCATGGCGCTGTTCTTCGTGCCGTTCTGGATTCCGCCGCTCGCGGTGCGCGTGTTCCGCGTCGCGGAGGACATTCAGGCCACCATCAAGATCGTGATGCTCTGGGTGCTGGCGCCGCTGTGGCTGCTCTTGCTCACGCTCGCGGCGTGGTGGCTCGGCGGCTGGCCGGCGGCTGCGGTCGCGTTCGTCGGCACGCTGCCGCTCGCGCTGTACACCCGGTACTACTACGAGCGCCGCAGCGCCGCGCTGCACGACCTGCGCACCTTCTTCGTGCTCGGAAGCCGCAGGTCGTTCAAGGAGCGCATGGGGCAGGAAGGCGAGCGCATCGCCGCGGAGCTCGCCGGCCTCGCCGAGGAGCTGAGGCCGCGCGTGGTCGCGTGAGGCACCGAGGGCCCCTCCGCTCGCCCTGAACGGAGCCGGGTCTAGCCGAAGAGCACGCGCGCCGGCTTCACGCCCGGCAGCGCGCGCTCGCTCGGCACCTCGAGGTGCTGCGTCAGCGCCTCCGCCAGCACGGCGCGCACGTCGAGCGTCACGCGCAGGTCGCGCCCCTCGTGCAGCTGCGCGCGCTCGAGGCCCGGCCAGTCGGCGACGACGCGCCCGCCCTTCACGCCGCCGCCGAGCGCCAGCATCGCCGACGCCGTGCCGTGGTCGGTGCCGCGCGTGCCGTTCTCCTGCGCGGTGCGGCCGAACTCGGTGACGGTGAGCACGCAGACGTCGTCGAGCCGGGGGCCGAGATCCGCAGCGAAGGCGGCCAGCCCCTCGGCGAGCTCCTCGAGCCGCGGCGCGAGCGCCTGCTTCTGGCCGAGGTGCGTGTCGAAGCCGCCGGACTCGGTCGCGGCGATGCGCAGGCCGACGTCGGCGTGAATCATGCGCGCGACGTCCTGCAGCCGGCGGCCGAGCGGGCTCTTCGGGTACGCGGCGCCGTTGCGCGGCTCGGCCTTCCGCAAGCCCTTCACGAGCTCGAGGCTGCCGAACGCCTCGGCGCCGCGCACGCGCAGCGCCTCGTCGACGGCCGCGGCGTAGAGCTGCTCGAAGCTCGGCGCCACGCTTTGGCCCACGCGGAAGTCCTTCAGCGCCGGGAACGCGACGATGGGCTCCTGGCCCTGCATCGCGAAGGGCACTCCGTTCTGCACGGCGACGCCGCGGAACGCCGAGCCGCCGGCCGGCAGCTCGGCGAGCGCGCGGTTCAGCCAGCCGTCCGACGCCTTCGCGCCCGCGAGCCCGGACTCGAGGAAGTCCTGCGCGTCGAAGTGGCTCCGTGAGGGCTGCTGCTGCCCGACCGCGTGCAGCACCGCGAGCCGCTTCGACTCGTAGAGCGGCAGCAGCGGCGCCATCGAGGCGTGCAGGCCGAAGCTGCCGTCGAGCTTCAGCGCGTCTTCGCGCAGCGTCGGCCGCAGCGCTTCGTACCCGCGGTCGGTCGGCGGCACCATCGCCAGCCCGTCGACTCCGCCGCGGAGGAAGACGACGACGAGCGTGCGCGGCTTCGACTGCGCGTGCGCGCGGCCGGCGAAGAAGAGCGCCGTGCCGCCGATGAGCAGCTCGCGGCGCGAAGTTTCCCTCCTTCGCTCGACGGTCGGGGCGCTCATTGTTTCTGGAACTCCGGTGAGCCGATGAGCAGGCCGGCCACGACGCGAGGGTCCGCCGGGTCCTCGACGGCGGCGAGCACGGTGCGGCGCGAATCTCCGGTCAGCTTCGCGCCGAGCAGCCGCAGCGACAGCGCGTCGATCACCTCGTCGGCGGTGCCCGCAGGCAGCGAGTCGAGCGGCACCTGCACTCCGGCGACGTCGTTGCGCGCGAGCGCGAGCCCGAAGTTGATGCGCGACACGAGCGCTCCCGCGCTGACCCACGCGCTCGCCACCTCGGCGTAGCCGGTGGGCGGAGTCGAGCGGTAGAGCGGCTGCCCCATCGCGTCGATCGCCTTCACCAGCTGCGGCTGCACCAGCGTCAGGTCTCCGAGCGCGCGCACCGACGACGCCACGAGCTCCAGCGGAGTCTTCGTCTTCGCCGCGAACGCCGCGTCGGCCCAGAACGCACGAGCGCCGAACAGCATCACGTACACCGCGCGCAGGTCTCCGCCCGTCCGCAGGTACTCGGCGGCGAGCGCGTCGACGAGCTGTGCCGGAGGCTCGTCGCTCACGAACTTCTGCGCGAGCTTGAAGCACAGGTGCCGCGCGGTCTTCGGGTGCGATGCGAGGTAGTCGAGCAGCCGCTCTCCGTCGTCCATCTGCCCGCCCGCGGGGAGCTCGAGCCCGAAGACGCGCTTGGGGCCGGTGTCGTGCGCGGCGCGGCGGTAGAGGAACTCTCCCCAGTCGTCGTCCTTGCGCTTGAGCTCCATGCTCCAGCCGGTGAGCACGCGGGCGGCCTCGCGGACGTCGGCCTGCGTGTAGCCCGCGTCGACGCCGAGGGTGTGCAGCTCGAGCAGCTCGCGCGCGTAGTTCTCGTTCAGCCCCACTGCGCGTCGCAGCGCCGGCACCTGCAGCCCGTCGCGAACGCTCATCCAGTTGTCGAGGTACACGAGCATCGCGGGGTGCCGCGCGGTCGCGCCGAGCATGTCGCGGAACTTCCCGAACACGAACGGGCGGATCGCGTCGCGCTCGTACGACGGCAGCAGCCACCGCGCGCGGCCCTTCTCGGCGCTCACGTTGAAGTGGTTGAACCAGAAGTCGACGAGCACCTCTTCGAGCTGCCGGCGGCTCTTCACCGCGCGCAGCAGCTTCGCCTGCGTGAGCTCGAGCACGAGCTGGCGCGGCAGCTCGTACGGCCGCGCCGCGAACAGCTTGCGCGCCTCGTCCTTGTCCTCGATGCCCATCGCCTTCGCGCGCTCGCGGACGGACGGGAACTGCTGCAGCGCCTGCGTGACCGAGAGCTGCAGCGTCGGGAACTCCGCCGCGAGCCGCTGCTCGAGCGCTGCGTCGACGCCGGGCGAGAGCTGCTCGTACAGCCACGCGCCGGCGGACACGGCTTCTACGTACTCACGGTCCGCAGGAGACGGTCCGAACGCGGCGCGGCTCAGCACGTGCTGCGCGAGCTTCTCGCGGCTCCAGCCGTTGGCAGGAATGGGAAGCGCCTTGGCGTCGGGGAGCGGCGTGCCAGCCGCGGCGCTCGCGCAACTGCCCAGGAACAGAGCCATGCCAACGAGTGCTCGCCGCACGCCTGTCATTACACTCCAGTCGCGGAAAGGTTGCGGTAAAGAGGTCGCGCATGTCCACGGCAGTCGTCGAGCCGCAGTCGCCTTCGTCGGAGCAGCAGGGCGCTCCGGGCCAGGCGGCTGCCCAGGCAGAGCCCTCGCACGGCAAGCTCCTGCCCCTCGCGCTCGGCGCGCTGGGCATCGTCTACGGCGACATCGGCACCAGCCCGCTCTACGCCATCAAGGAGTGCTTCAACGGCCCGCACGGCGTGGCGCCGACGCAGAACCACGTCCTCGGAGTCCTCTCGCTCGTCTTCTGGTCTCTCGTCTTCGTGGTGAGCGTGAAGTACCTGGTGTTCGTCACGCGCGCGCACAACAAGGGCGAGGGCGGCATGTTCGCGCTGCTCGCGCTGATTCCACCGAAGCTGCCGCCGCTCTCGGCTCGCATGAAGACGGGCATGGTGCTGCTCGGCATCTTCGGCGCCGCGCTGCTCTACGGCGACGGCATGATCACGCCCGCCATCTCGGTGCTCTCGGCCGTCGAGGGCCTCAAGGGCGACCGCGGCGACGGAGCCTTCGCGCACCTCGTCGTGCCCATCACCGTCGGCATCATCATCGCGCTGTTCGCGCTGCAGAAGCGCGGCACCGGCGGCATCGGGCGGCTGTTCGGGCCGGTCATGCTCGTGTGGTTCCTCTCGATCGGCGCGCTCGGCATCCCGTGGATCATCTCGAAGCCCGAGGTGCTGTGGGCGCTCGACCCGCGCTACGCGTTCGGCTTCCTGAACGAGATGGGCATCGGCGGCATGGTGGTGCTCGCGTCCGTCGTGCTGTGCATCACCGGCGCCGAGGCGCTCTACGCCGACATGGGGCACTTCGGCATCAAGCCGATCCGCCTCTCGTGGGCAGCGCTCGTCGGGCCGATGCTGATCCTCAACTACTTCGGCCAGGGCGCGCTGATGCTCACCGGCGGCGAGGGCACGAAGAACCCGTTCTACGGAATCGTGCCCGAGCTCTTGAAGTACCCGATGGTCGTGCTCGCCACGAGCGCGGCGATCATCGCGTCGCAGGCGATGATCTCCGGAGCGTTCTCGCTCACGCGCGCGGCGGTGCAGCTCGGCTTCTTCCCTCGCGTCACCATCGTGCACACGAGCTCGCAGCAGGAAGGGCAGATCTTCATCCCCGAGATCAGCCGCGCGCTCGAGGTGTGCTGCGTCGTGCTCGTGCTCGCGTTCCAGGACTCGAGCCGCCTCGCCGCCGCCTACGGCATCGCCGTGACCGGCACGTTCTGCATCACCAGCATCGTGTTCGGCTTCGTGGTGCTGAAGGCGTGGAACTGGCCGTGGTGGAAGGCCGTGCCGCTGGTCGCCCTCTTCCTCGCGTTCGACGGCACGTACTTCGCGTCGACGCTCATCAAGTTCTTCGACGGCGGCTGGGTGCCGATCGCCGTCGCGGTGTTCGTGTTCACGCTGATGACCACGTGGAAGCGCGGCCGCGCGGAGATGGCGAAGCGCTTCGCCGCCCAGTCGATTCCGCTCGAGTCGCTGCTCGAGGACTTCGCCGCGAACCCGCCGCACCGCGTGCGCGGCACGGCCATCTTCATGTCCGGCTCGCCGGCCGGCACGCCGCCGGTGCTCCTGCACCACTTGAAGCACAACCAGATCCTCCACCGGCAGGTCGTGCTGATGTCGGTGGTCTCGGAGCAGGTGCCCGCCGTGCCGGCCAACGAGGCGCTCACCGTCGAGGCCCTCGACCACGGGTTCTACCGCGTCATCGTGAAGACCGGCTTCATGCAGACTCCGAACGTGCCGCAGATTCTGCTGCGCGCGCGCGAGCACGGCCTCGTGTGCGAGCCGTCGACGACGAGCTACTACCTCGGCCGCGAGACCCTGCTCACCTCGGGCAAGTCGTCGATGATGACGTGGAGAAAAACGCTGTTCGCGTTCGTGTCGCGCAACGCGCGCTCGGCGACGTCGTACTTCGGCATTCCGCCCGGCCGCGTCGTCGAGCTCGGCATGCAGGTGGACCTCTAACTATCTTTTTGGCCTCCTCGTTCGTCTGAAGCTGCATGAACGACATCTCCAAGCAGATTCGAGACGGCTGGCAGGCGTTTCACGACTCCATCGAGGGGCTGCGGCCCGAGCTCTACCGGTACTGCCGGCACCTCACGCGCGGCGCGTTCGACGCCGAAGACCTGGTGCAGGACACGCTGGCCAGAGCGTTCTTCGCCGCGGGCGCCACGTTCGAGCGCATCGAGAACCCGCGCGCGTGGCTGTTCCGCATCGCGTCGAACGTGTGGCTCGACGGCGTGCGGCGCGCGCGCGACGTCGGCGCAGCCGAGCCCGAGGCGCACGGCGTCGACCCGCGCGGCACGCGCGAGGCCGCGGCGACGATCATCTCGCAGCTCGCTCCGCAGGAGCGCGCCGCCGTCGTGCTGAAGGACGTGTTCGACTTCTCGCTCGAAGACATCGCGGCGGCGCTGACGACGACGCCGAACGCGGTGAAGGCCGCGCTGCACCGCGGCCGCGGGAAGCTCGGCGAGTCACCGCTCGAGGAAAAGGCCCCGCCGGCGCCCGCAGTGCTGAGCGAGTTCGTCGATGCGTTCAACGCGCGCGACGTCGGGCGGCTCACCGCGCTGCTGCTCGACACCACGCAGTCGGAGATGGTCGGCAGCGCCTTCCAGGAAGGCCGGCGCGGCCCGTTCAGCCCCGACCGCGGCATGCTGGCCGGCATGATGGGCCTGTGGACGGGGATTCGGCCGCAGTACCGCGCCGACTACGTGGCAGAGCCCGCACGCGCCGAGCTGCGCGCGCACCGCGACGGCCACGTGGTGCTGTTCTGGGCGAAGCACGCGGCCGAAGAGGCCGTGCGCTCGATTGCGCGCGCCGAGCACGACGGCCAGGGCCACCTCACGCGGCTGCGCTTCTGGTTCTGGACGAACGACGTCATCGACGAGGTCTGCCGCGAGCTGCAGGTGCCGTTCCGCATCAACGGCTACGCGTACTGGGGCCCGCACTCTCCGCACCACGGGAAGTGAGCGGAGCTCACGGCACGTAGATGCCGACCTGCGCGAACGCCCCGAACGGGCTGCTGCCGTACTCGCTGCGCAGGCCCCGGCTCGGGCTCGCGGCCTCGGTCGGCGCCGGCGGCCGGCCGATCGGCACGTAGGCGCCGCCTCGCAGCAGCACCACCTGCGTGAGCGAGTACTCCACCGCCGCGAACGCGAGGGCGCTCGGGTCCGTCACGTTGCACAGCACGCTGAGCGAGGCCGAGAGCAGGTCGTTCGCGCGGAAGTTCGTCGCGACGGCGAGCACGTGCATGCCGGCCCCGAAGACCTCGCCGCGCAGCGCACGCCTCGACGTGAGTACCTGCGCGTACTTCGACGGGTCCGTCGTGCCGTAGCCGTTGAACGAGTACTCGGCCGTCACCAAGAGCTTCTCGTGCGGCCTGAAGTCTGCCCCGGCGACGCCGCGGAAGAAGTGCTCGCCGACTCCGCCGGTCTCGAGCCACTCGACCGTGTACGCGCCCTCGGCGTGCACCGCGACGGGCCCGATGTCGCCGACGAGGTCGAAGCCGAACACGAAGTCGCGCACGTACTTACCCGCCGAGAGCGACCCGTCCCAGCCGAGCAGGTTCGTCTGGAAGCGCACGACGCCGCCGTTGTCCTCGGGCTTCGGCTGCGGCAGCCAGAGGAGATCGAGCTGGGTCGTGTCGCCGAGCGCCACCGCGAGCCGCACCGCGTCGAACCCGCGGCGCACCTCGCGGTCGATCACCGTCGGCGGAAACGGAGACAGCACGTCGGTCGGGTTGAAGAACCGCCCCGTGCCCCACGAGAGCACCTGGCGGCCGACGGTCAGATCTCCGAAGGGCAGCGCGAACTTCATCGAGAGTCGGTCGACGTCGTGCACCAGCGTGCTCGTCGGCGTCTGGGCGATGAGGCCGCCAAGCGGCACGACCCTGCGCTGCGGGCCCGCACCGGTGCCCCCGATCGCGCGGCTCAACGAGAGGCCGCCGGCGAATGCGGGGTCGGACGCGAGCTGAAAGGTCAGCTGCCATGCCACGTCGAGCTCGAACTTGTCCTCGATGAAGTACTTGGCGCCCGCGCGAAGCAGCTGGGCGTCGGTGGCTCCGCCCTGCCCGTTCGGCGTGACCACCGCGAAGAGCAGGTTCTTGTAGAAGCCGGCGACCTCGAGCCGAGCGCCGCCGCTGTCGCGCGCGACCTCGAGCGCGGCCGCCGGCCACGCCGCGACGACGGCTATGGCCACGAGCGCTCTCACTGGACGATCTGGCCGTCGACGAGGCGTACGACGCGGTCGGCGCGCGAGAGCACCATCGGGTCGTGCGTGGAGAAGATGAACGTCGTCTTTCGCTCGCGGTTGAGCTCGCGCATCAGGTCGATGAGCTCGGCCCCGGTCTTCTGGTCGAGGTTCGCCGTCGGCTCGTCGGCGAGCACGACCGCGGGCTCCGAGGCGATCGCGCGTGCGACGGCGACGCGCTGCTGCTGCCCGCCGCTCATCTTCAGCGGCCGCGAGTCGAGGTACTTCCCCAGCCCGATGCGCTCGAAGACGTCTTTCACGCGCGCGCGCCGCTCGGCCGCGGGCACGCCCTTGAGCTGCAGCACGTATTCGGCGTTCTCCGCAGCGGTCAGCACCGGCACGAGGTTGTAGGCCTGGAACACGAAGCCGATGCGGTCGCGGCGCAGGTCGGCGAGCTCGTTGCGCGAGAGGCCCGACAGCGGGCGGCCGTCGACGCGCACGACCCCGGAGGTGGCCTCGTCGATGCCGCCGATGATGTTGAGCAGCGTCGTCTTGCCGGAGCCCGAAGGCCCGGCGAGCGACATGAACTCTCCCTGCTCGACGGTGAGCGAGACGCCGCGCAGCGCCAGCGCCGGCGGCATGCCCTTCTCTTCGTAGGTGCGGGTGACGTTCGAGACTTCGACGACTGCGGGCATGGGTGGCTCCTCTTTCTCAGGTGCGGCGAAGGGCTTCGGCCGGCTGCAGGCGCGTGACGCGCGTGGCGGGGTACAGACCGACGACGAGCGCCATCACGTAGACGAACAGCGTCGCCTTCGTGACGTCGGCCAGCGCGAAGCGGGTCTTCACCAGGGTGGAGATGGTCGCCCCGCCGATCTGGAACGACTCGGCCGCCGCGTTCACGCGCAGGCCCGCGTGCGAGAAGTGCCAGGTGAGCAGCGCGCCGAGCGTGGCGCCGATGACGACGCTGAGCGTGGCGATCCAGAACGACTCGGCGAGCACGAGCTTCACGACGCGCGACGGCCGCGTGCCCAGCGCCATGAGGACGCCGAGCTCGCGCGTGCGCTCGAGCACCGACATCAACATCGTGTTGAGCACGCCGAGGCCGACGAGCAGGTAGACGAAGAACGCGAGCGCGATGACGGCGTTGTTGGTGAGCGCCTCCATGCGCTTCAAGATGGGAAGCAGCTCGCCCCAGGTGAGGACCTCGACGTTCTCTCCCGCCGAGCCGCGCAGCGCGGCGGCGACGGCGTCGGCCTGTGCCGCATCGGGGAGCTGGACGACCACCTGGTGCGTGACGTCTGCGACGCCGAGCAGCTCGCGGGCGGCGGCCTGCGTGACGAACACCTGGCGCTGGCCGATCTGCGGCGAGATGGAGTGGAAGATGCCGCGGACGCGGAAGAGGTCGGCGCCCATCTCGGTGTCGGCGCGCTGGACCATGAGGCGGACCTTCGAGCCGACCTTGAGGCCCAGGCGCTCGGCGAGCTGCTCGCCGACGAGCACTCCGCGCGGGTCTTCGGGGAGCGCCCCGTCACGCAGCTGGCGCAAGTGCGCGGACACGTTCTTCTCCGCAGAGAAGTCGACGCCGAAGAGCTGCACCGGCTCGTTGCCGCGTGCGCTGGTGGCGAGGCCGCGCGAGACCACGCGCGCGCTGACCTCGGCGCCCGGCGGCAGCTGCAGCGCCGGCACGGCCGGCATCGAGATCGAGACCTCGCGCCGCGGCCGGTAGCCCTTCGCGAACAGCTCGACGTGGCCCATGCCCGCGTTGTCGAGCTCGTTCCGGGCCTCGCCGATGAGGCCGCCCACCATGCCCGAGTAGAAGATGACGAGGAACAGCCCGACGCCGATCGCGCTCATGCTGATGAGCGTGCGGCGGCGGTTGCGCCAGATGTTGCGCCAGCCGAGAGAGAGGGTGCTCATACGTGCCTCAGCGCTTCCACGGGCTTGAGCCGCATCGCCCGTACCGCGGGGATCAACGCTCCGAGCAGCGCCGTGCAGAACGCGGTCACCGCCGCGCCGCCGAGCGCGCCCGGAAAGAGCCCGAGCTTCAGCGACGACGGCATGCGCACGCCCATCACGTCGCCGCCGAACTGCGCGCCGAGGTCGACGGTGCCGATGCCGTACAGCACCGCTGCCGCGATGCCGACGCCGAGGGCGAACGCGAGGACACCCTGCCAGAGCGACTCGACGACGATCATCGCCAGGATTCGCCGGGGCCGGGTCCCCAGGGCGCCGAGGACTCCGAGCTCGCGGGTGCGCTCGAACACGGACATCGTCATCGCGTTGAAGACGCCGAGGCCGACGATGAGGAAGACCACGAAATCCATGAAGCCCTGGTTCTTCCGCTTCTGATCGATCGAGGCCTTCATCTCGGGGAGCATCTCGCTCCACGACATGGCCTCGAGCGCCTTCAGGTCCAACGCCGCGCGCAGTGACGCGACCTCGCCCGAGACGTCCTCCTTCGCCTCCGGCAGCCGCACGATCAGCTGGTGCACGCCGTCGCCGAGCGCGAAGAACGACTGCGCCTCGCTGAGCGGCATCGCGACGGCGCTCGCGTCCATCTCCGCGCTGCTCGAGGTGAACGTGCCGCCGACGACGTAGCGGTCGTTCGCCACCGAGCCGTCCGCCGCCTGGCTCACGAGCACCAGCTCCGAGCCGACGCCGACGCCGAGCTCCACCGCGAGCTCGCGGCCGACGAGCACCTCGCGCTCCGCGCCGAGCTCGCGCCCCTGCTCGAGCCGGTACAGCGTGGTCGCGCCGGGCTCGACGCCGAGCACCATCACCGGCGCCGAGCGCTCGGCGCTGCCCGCGAGGCCCGCTCCGATGACGCGCTTCTCGGCCTTCGCGCCGGGCAGCGCGCCGTGGAGCTTCGCCTCGACCTGCGCGGGCTCGTGCACCACGAGGCCGATCGACGGAGCCGCCTGGTACCCCTCGGCGTGCACCTGGATGTGCCCCATGAGGCCGGCGGTGACGTCGCGGATGATCGCGTCGTTGGCGATCTCCCGGTAGCTGTAGATGCCGACGATGCCGGCGACTCCGACGCCGAGGGCCGTCATCGTGATGATCGAGCGGCGCGCGTTGCGCCACACGTTCTTCCACGCGAGCAGGAGCATCAGTTGCCTCCCTGCTGCAGCCGGCGAAGGCTGAACGTGTCCTCGGGCACCTCTCCGTCGAGCTCGATCGACTCGTAGGCCATCGTCGTCGAGCGGCCCTTCTCGGCGGGGTGCATCGTCAGCTTCATCGGAAAGCTGCGCCAGCCGACCTGCTTGATGTCGGAGTACGTCATGCGCCGGGCGAGCGCGCCCTCCTCGTCGAAGAAGCGCTGCTCGAGCGGCAGGCACGTGGCGCGATCGAGCTCGAGCTCGACCTTGCCCCAGACGACCTTCGCGCCCGGCTTCGGAGTCAAGGTGACGAACCACGCCTTCCGCCCGTCGCGCTCGATGGTCTTGTTCACGACGGCGGTGAAGTCGGTCGCCATCGAGCTGCCGCGCACGAGGTCGTCGTTCGTGAAGTCCGACCCCATCCACGAGTCGCCCATCATCCCGCTCGGCAGCTTCATCACGCGGCCCGCCTGCGGCAGGTAGTTCCACAGCTGCTTCTCGCGCTTGAGCGTCATCATGCCGGTCTCGCGCGCGCCGCCCTCGAGCACGCGCACCAGCGCGAAGTCGCGGCCGCGCGACCAGAGCTTCAGCTTGATGGTGCGCTCGTACGACGGCGTCTTGATGCCCATCGTCATGACCGCGACGCTCGAGCGGCCCTCGAGCACGCGCTCGGTGCGCTGCATCAGCGGCACGACGTCGGGCGCGTCGGCGTCGCTCGGGCACGCCGGCAGATCCGGGGGAGGTGCGTCGGGCGCGGCAGCAGCGAGGAACAGCGTGAGGAGCGTCAACACGGTTCACCTCCGGGCAATGCGTTGCAACAGATCGATGAAGAGATCGGTGAAGGCCTCGAGCTGCGCCTCGGTCGGCACCTGGTCGCCCGGGTAGAGCGACTTGTAGAGCGACGACTTCACGGCCTCGGCGATCGCCATGAACGTGGCGATGGGGAGATCGCTGCGCAGCGCGCCGAGCGCGACGCCACGCTCGAAGAACTCTCCGATGAACTTGCGTCCCTCGAGCATCGCGGGGCGCAGACGCTCCATGAGGGCGGCGTCGTTCAACAAGGCGTTGCCGAGGCGGATGAACGCCTCGTAACGCAGACGGTCTTGATCGAGGACCTTGAGGCGCTCGAGGCTGTTGCGCCGGAGCTCGTGCCAGAACTCGTCGGCGGTCTGCGGCATGCGCATCGCCTTGAGGAGCTCGGCCGACGTCGCCAGCTCCTCGAGGAGCATGGTCGCCGCGAGGTCCGTCTTGTCTTCGAAGTACCAGTAGAACGAGCCCTTCGAGAACCCCGCCTCGTCGAGGATGGTGTTGAGCGAGGCCGCCTCGTAGCCGCGCGCGGCGAACTCCTTCCGCGCTGCGGCGAGCAGCTTCTGCTTCTTCTCCGGCTCGAGGTCTCGCTTCGGCATCTCTGGACCAGACGGTCGAGACCAACTGGTCTACTAACGCAAGTCATAGTAATTACCGTTGGTTGCGCGCTAAATGGCGCCCCTTCAACGGAAGATCGCCTTCGCAGTCGGCTGCGTGGACGTGACCGCCCACGAGTAGACTCGCTGCGGCCGTGGCCGACGCCTTCAACGGAACGTGCAGCCAGTGCGGGCGCGACGCTCCGGTCGCGTCGTTCACGCTGATGCGCAACATCGGCATGCTGGTCGCCAGGCAGTGGACCAACACCTCCGGCCTCATGTGCCGCGGCTGCGTCGACAGCACGTTCACCCGCTACACGCTGGTCTGCCTCTTCTTCGGCTGGTGGGGGATGATCTCGGCGATCGCCACGCCCATCGCGCTGCTCGCGAACTTCTGGGCGTTCCTCACCTCGCGACGTCTGCCGACGGCCGACGGCACCCGCGCGAGCATCGCCCCCTGGCTGGTGGCCGCCTTGCCCACCGTTCCGGTCGCCTGCATCGGCGCGCTCGTGGTGCTCGCTGCGGTTGCCCCGACGCCGCCGCGCGACACGCCGGCGCCCGTCGTGACGGAGACGGCCTACGACGCTCCCGAGGACGACGCGCCCGCAGCACCCGCCCCCGTCGCGTCGCCGAAGCTGCCGCCCATCACCGCGCCGATCGGCGAGGTCGCGCGCAGCCTCGACCGCGGCGACCCCGAAGAAGCGGCGGACGCGCTGAAGAAGCTCGGCGCCCACCTCGCGCGCAAGGACCCTGCTGCCGACAAGGCGCTCGCGACGTTCGTCACGCGCCTCGAGCGCGACCTGGGGAAGGGGCAGCTGGTCGCCTACGAGCAGGCCATCAAGATGCTGCAGGAGCTGCCCAACGCGACCGACGCAGCCCGAGCCCAGAAGGCCAAGGGGCTCATCGCCGTCGCGCGCGCCCGGCTGCGCGACCAGGATGCCGCCGGCGCCCAGCTCGACTCCGAGGCTGCGCTCGAGCTGGCCCCGTCGGCGAGCGCGTGGCTGGTGAAGGGCGACGCGCTCGCGGCCCAGGGTCAGCGAGAAGACGCGGCGGCCGCCTGGCAGCACGGCCTCGACGACTTCCCGAACGACGCACAGCTCAAGGCGCGCCTGAAGAAGACGAAGGCGCGCTGACCGCCGTCACCGCGCGATGAGCGAGGCGGAGTCGACCCAGCCCTCGTTGCCCTCGTCGTCGCGCACGAGCGTCTTGTCCTTCTTCCGCTCGAGCACGCGCAGCTTCGCTTCCTTCGCCGGCCGCGGCGGAGCGCTCGGCAGCGCCAGCGTCGTCGTCGACGTGAAGCCGTAGGTGCGGTCGAGCTCTTCGTTGCGCTTCTGCTTCCCGGTCAGCAGGTTCGACGTCATGCGCTGGAACGCGTAGCTGCTCTCGACGTTGCCGACGCTGGTGCCGCCGCCCTCGGACTTCGCGAACGCGCGCTTGTCGGCGTCGCTCAGCCCCTCGAAGCTGTTCACCGCCTGGGCCGCCGCGACCGCCGGCCCCTGCGCGTCGAGCTGCCGGTAGAAGTGGCTGACGACGTGCACGACCTCACCGTCTTCCCAGCGGAAGCGCACGACCACCGGGCCCGCCCCGTACGACTTCGCCATCTGGGGGCTCGACGCGAGGACCTCGACCTTCTTCGGGTCGAGGATCTTGATCGGGAAGCTGCCGCCCTCGAGCCACCACTGCGGCTGCGACGCCTTGCGCAGGAGCACGCTCGACATCAGGTTGTCGCTCGCCTTGTCGATGGACACCGGCACGACCTCGCTCGCCGTCATCTCGCCGTTCGCGGCGATGGTGCCGGGGAACGCCTTCTCGATGACGGACTGCAGCGCCCAGTCGGTCGTGTACAGCAGGCCTCCCGCGCGGACGAAGCGCGCGATGCGCTGCACTCCGGCGTCGGGCATCGTGCCCGGGCAGTTCACCATCACCGCCATGTTCGCCTTGAGCTGAAAGTCGGCGACCTGGCTCGGCTGAATGAGGGTGAACGGCACGCCGGTGGCGCGCAAGACGCTCTCGATGTGGTCCATCTCTCCGGCGACGACGACGATGTCCTTGCCCTGCACCGACTTCAGCAGCGCGGCCTCTTCGGGCTTCTCGTTCGCGAGGCGCCGGTGCAGCAGATCGGCAGCGGCCTTCTCGCTCTTCTCGTCGGCGAAGGCACCGAGCGCGGTGAGGCACAGCAGGGCGGCGATGAGCTTCTTCACGGCTGCGCCCCCTTCCCCGCCGCGGCGAGATCGGTGCGGCGCTTGCCCTGCAGGTAGCGCGCGACGTTCTCGTACCAACGCGTCGCGGTGTCCTGGTGCTGCTCCCAGTTCACGTACATGCGGGTGAAGCCGCAGTCGTAGAGCATGTTCTCGCCAGGCTTCTTCGAGACCGCGACCAGCGACTCGTTGTTCGACGCGCGCAAGATGACGTCGAGGTCCGGCGACGGCGTCATGTGGCAGATGGTGATGCCCTCCATGATCCGCTCGATGCCGGAGAACAGCTCGTGGTCCTGCGCGTACAGCTTGCCGTTGAGCACGCCCGAGCGGCGCAGGTCGGCGAGCTTCTGCAGGTTCCCCGACTTCTTCGCCTCCTCGACGATCTTCGCCAGCTCGCCCTGCGAGACGACGTGCACCATCTGGCCGCCGTAGAAGTCGCCGCTCATCGAGATGCCGTGCAGCGCCTTGCCGATGACGTTGCCTTCCTGCACGTACGGGACGTTGTCGTTGAGCGAGTAGAGGCCTTTGCCCTTCGCGACGAACGCCTCGAGCTTCTTCACGTCGGAGGCGTCGAAGCTGGCGGTGCCGCCGAGGTTGCCCTGGCCGCCGCCGGAGATCATCCAGACCTGGTCGTACTTCTCGAGGTCCGGCAGGTGCTTCGGAGACACCGAGCGATCGACCTTGAAGCCCATGCGCTCGAGGATCTGCGGCACGTGGTTCAGCGGCACCGAGTCGGGCTGACCGCCCTCGCTGTACCAGGTGACCATCAGGATCCGCTTGCCGCGGAACTCGTCGGTCTGCACCCAGCCCTTCGGGTGCTCTTTGATCTTCTCGCCGTCGTCGCCGGCCATCGCCGATGACACGGCACACACCACCATCGCGCCCGTCAGGAGGGCGAGTCGTCCAGATTGCATGGGCGGCTTTCACGAACGCCGCGCCGATTCGATCTATCGAGACGCCGCAACACCGCGAGCAGCAGCAGCGCAAACGGCAGCTCCGCGCCCGACGAGCAGCCCACGCGAAGGTGGACCGGTTCCGCCGCGCCGGGCGTCTCACCCGCGTCGGGCGCTCCGCCATCACGAACGCCCCCGTCGCTTCTTCCAGCGTCGGCCGACCCCGCGTCGGCCCGGCCCGCGTCGGCGCTGCCGCCATCGTCGACACCCGCATCCGCCGGCGCCGCACCGGCGTCGAGCGGCGCCACGCAGCTCACGACGGGCGACGGCGCCGCGCCCGCATCCGCGCGGTACAGCCACGCGCCGCGGTACGAGCTGCCGGCGTCCGCGGGCACCGACGAGACGGTGACCGTCAGCGCGCCCACGGCGTAGCCCCCCATCTGGTTCACGCCGACCGATTCATACGCCGCGCCGTACATCGGTGCGCCCGAGGCCTCGCGCGTCGACACCCAGCCCTCGCTGATCGCGTACATCGAGAACGAGGTCGAGTAGCGGAAGTTGGCGCCGAGCGCATTGACCGCGGCGCCGCCGGCGCCGACGTCCACGACGGTGGCGGCGCAGGTCTGGCTCGCGAGCTGCGGCGCCCAGCAGCTGAACAGCTGCAGCACGTCGTCGGCGTTCGCCCAGACCCAGCCGGCGAGCGCGCCGGTGCAGGGGCCGCCGCCCCCGACCGGGCACTGCGCGGCGAGCTGGTCCCACGTGATGCCGTTGTACGCGGGCTGCCGCATCCACACGCGGCCGTCACCGCCGTCACACGCGAAGGCCGGAGCCGAGCCGAGCGCCGCAGCGGCGAGAGCCAACGCGAGCGGGAGCTGTCGCCGACGTCGCATCGACCGCAACGGTACCACGCAGCGTGAGGGCGCTCGGGTGGTGGCGAGCGCGTGCTGCCACGCGCGCAAGACTTGCGCGGAGAGCTCGCCGACGGCGAGGCGCTTCGTCACCTGCGCGAGCGTTCACCCTTCCAGCTTCGGGTGCCGCAGCGGGGCGAGGTAGCGCACGTTCTCGCGCAGCGTCTTGCCCCACAGCTTTCGGCGGCCCTTGTAGTCCTCGAGCACTTCCTTCGGCAGGTGGTGGTCGGGCCCGAACTCGATGACGGGCTCGCCGTCCTTCAGCACGGCCGTGCCGTCGGGGTTCTTCTTGATCGTGTACTCGAGGAAGCCGTTGAGCGGATCCGCGAGGTCCTTGTCGAGCTCGCCGAGCAGGTCCTGCGCCAGCTGCGTCGACTTCACCACCGCGCCGAGCTCGCTGTTCACGTAGCCCGAGAGCAAGTCGAGGTTGTACGTCGAGATGAACGCGTCGGTGCCGTCGACGACCGCCGACTTGGTGTGGAACTTCCGCTCGCCCGTCGCGACGAACACGCGCGCGTTCGGAGCCCGCGCGAGGATCATCGGCCAGTCTTCGAGGAAGAACGCCTGCGTCTGCGCCGAGTCCGTCGACAGCGGGCTGTTCGTGATGATGTCGATCTTCACGCCGCGCTTCGACGCCGCTTCGATCTCCACCAGCATCGCCTCGGTGAGCACCACGTACGGGTTCTCGATCACCACGCGCGTCTTCGCGGCGCGGATCATGTCCGTCATCGCCGTCGCCATGCCGTTGATGCGGCCGTTCGCGGCCGACGTCTGATCGATGACCTTCGCCTCGGTCTGACGCTCGGGCAGCGCTCCGGAGTGGAACGTGCGGTTGCTGCCCCGCGTCTCGACCTGGCCCGCGAGCTGCTCGGCCTGCGCGAGCAGGAACCTCCGATCGTTGTCCGACGGCTTGCGGTCGATGAACGCCGGCAGCGCCGCGATCGCCTTCTCGACCAGCTCGGCCGCCACCGCGCTGCGAGCCGCAGGGTCAGCGCGCAGCCGCGTCTTCTCGGCCTCGCTGAACGGCGGAGCCTTCAGCCAGTAATCCATCATCTTCGCCGTGCCGATGAGCTGGATGTCCTTCTTGTCCCAGTTCCCGAACATGTCCTTCTTCACGGGGACCGAGATGTCCTTGTTGTCGAACTCGAGCTCGAACGCCTTGGTGAGGCCGCGCGCGGTGAACTCGCCGGAGAGCGACACGTCCATGTCGCGCCACGCGCCCTTCAGGTCCTTCGGGTGAGCGAAGTACTCGATGCCGATGTTGCGGCCGCCGGTGATGCCGTCGCGGCCGTCGACGACCAGGATCTTGTCGTGGTTCGACGCCAGCGCCGAGTAGTCGGCCTTGAACAGCTTCGCCGGGCGCTGGTGAATCGGGTGGTAGATCGAGACCTCGGCGCCGTGGTTCACGAGCTCCTGCAGGAAGTCTTTCCCGCGCAGCGGCATCTTGAACCCGTGCGTGCCGAACGTGTCGGCCATCGCGTCGGTCATCGCCCGCACCTTCACGCCGCTCATCTGCTTCTCGAGCATCGCCCCCAGGAACGCGAAGCCGTACACGTCCTTCTCGAGGATGAAGTACTGCGTGTCGATGGTCGACTTCGCGTTCTGGAGCATGTCCCAGCGCGCGTTCCACGCGTCGAGGTTGGTGGAGAGCACGCGCGCCTTCGCCGGGCCTCCGCCGACCGTCGGCATGTTCTTGAAGACCGCGTCGAGCGACGGCAGCGTCCCCGGCTTCATCGGCTCGAACGTGCTCGCCTCCGTCGCGCGCGACGTGGCCTCGCGTGCGCGCTGCCGGGGCGCCGGGAGCTTCGGCTGCTTCTTCTTCGGGGGAGCTGCTTTCGCGGACTTCGGAGTCTTCGAACCGACGTGGCGAATGCCCATGCGCACACCCGTCTACTACAGCCCCCCTTGAACCCCCAGCCCACCATTGGCCACAATTCTGGCCTCCCACGGGGGTGTTGAATCATGCCCGACATCTTCAGCCCGGCACGACGCCACGAGCGGTACTCGGTCGTCTTGAGCGTGGTGTGCAGATCGACCGAGCGCACGCTCGCGGATCAGGTGGTGAACCTGTCTTACGGCGGCGCCTGCGTGAGAACCCCCACGCCGCTCCAGCCGGGGTCGAAGCACCACTTCGCCATCACCGTGCCCGACGCCAAGCTCCGCGCCAGCGTGGTCGACGTCGAGGCCACCGTCGCCTGGGCCGCCGATGACTCGATGGGGCTGCACTTCGCCGCGCACTGCGACGGCATCGAGGACTACCTCAAGCGGCTCGAGCGCGCGGCGCACAGCCGGTAGCTGCCTTCGAAGCGCCTCCGTTCGCCCTGAGCGGAGGAGCCCGGAGGGCTCCGGAGTCGAAGGGGGCCCGAAGCCGACGCGCGGCCCGCTTCGACTGAAGGCCTTCGGCCTTCGCTCAGCGTGAACGGTGGAGGGCTCGAGAGGCCCTCACCACCTCATCACCTGCAGCTTCGACGGCCCGACGTGGTCCACGCGCGGCACCTGGCGCACGCGGCCTTCGCTCATCTCGAAGATGCGGTGCGCGTACGGCAGCACGCGAGGGTCGTGCGTCGAGATCAGCACCGTCGTGCGCTCGCGGCGGTTGAGCGCGACGAGCATGTCGAGCACCTGCGCCGCGGTGTCCCCGTCGAGGCTCGCGGTCGGCTCGTCGCACAAGAGCAGCCGCGGCCGCGTCGCCAGGGCACGCGCCAGCGCCACGCGCTGCTTCTGCCCACCGCTCAGCTGATCCGGCAGGTGCTGCGACCAGCGCGTGAGGCCGACCGCCTCGAGCAGCTCGGCGACGCGACGCCGGCGCTCGAACTGCGGCAGCCGCCCCTCGCACAAGAGCGCGAGCTCGACGTTCTCCGCCGCGGTCAGCACCGGCACCAGGTTGAAGCTCTGGAACACGAAGCCGATGGCGCCGGCCCTCAGCCGCGCGCGATCTCCCGGCCTCGCGTCGTCGAGCTTGCGCCCGTCGAGCGTGTAGCTGCCGGCAGAGGCGACGTCGAGGCAGCCGAGGATGTTGAGCAGCGTCGTCTTCCCCGAGCCCGACGAGCCGACGAGCGCGCAGATCTCTCCCTCCATCAGCTCGAGATCGACGCCGCGCAGCGCGGCCACGTCACGGTAGCGCTTCTGAATCCCGCTCATCTCCACCACGGTGCGCAGCATCGTCAGCGCCCCAGCGAAGCGAGGTTGAACAGGCCTTCGTCGATCTCCGCGCGGACGGCGAACGCGTTGACGACGAGCTCCGAGCGGCGCGACGGCACCAGCGCGTTCCACATCACGAGCTTGCTGGGCCGGTTCACCTTCCCGAACGGCTTGGGGTCGAGCAGGTCGAGCTTGCGGACCAGCTTGCCGGACGAGGTGAAGAACTCTTGCCGGAGCGGCATGCAGTCCTTCTTCCGGATCCAGTACTTGATGCTCGCGTAGGCGACCTCGTCGCTCTTCGCGGTGAGCTCGAGCTGGTACTCGTCTCCCTCGGTCGAGATGAGCTTCGGCGTGTAGTCGCGCGACAGGTTCGGGCGCAGCAGGTCGGCGTTGCTGAAGTCGCCGCCGTGGAACTCCTGCTTCGCGGAGATGCGCAGCGCGCGCTTCAGGTTCGGCAGGTAGTTCCACATGTCGCTGCCGATGCGCAGCACTTCGGTGCCCTTGTCGTCGGCGGGCGCGGTGAAGCGGATGCGGTGCAGGTCGTCTCCGCTCTTCCAGATTCGCATCGAGTACGAGCGCTCTTCTCCGTTCGCGCGGACGGTCGTCATCGTGACGTCCGACTGGAAGTTCTCGGGAGCGAGGATCGCGTCGGCGCGCGCGAGGATCGCCTCCGCGGTCGGCGCGGCGGCCATGAGCAGTACGGCGAGGGTCGGTAGCATCGGTGTCGTCTCCTGAGTCGGGTGCAACGAGGGCAGGTGCTGCGTCAGTGAGAGCTGAGCGCCTCGACGGGCTCGAGCCGCGCGGCGCGATAGGCGGGCCACAAGCCCCCCATCAGCGCGCCGAGCACGGCGCCGAAGACCGCGGCGATGGCGAACGACAGCGCGAGCACGGGCCGGTTCTCGACGAGCCCGACGCCCGGCACGCGGAAGGGGATGCCGACCTGGTGCGTGTACCAGGTGAGCGTGGTGCCGATGGCGGCGCCGATCGCCGACGCGAACGCGCCGAGCAGCGCGGCCTCGCAGAGGAAGAGCGCCGCGACGCGCTCGCGCGAGAAGCCCATCGACATCAGCGTGCCGATCTCGCGCGTGCGCTCGAAGACGGACATCAGCATCGTGTTCACGACGCCGGTCAGCACGAGGCCGAACACGATGAACAGCAGCACGCCGAGCACCGCGTCCTCGACGAGCAGGAGGTCGCGGAAGCGCGGGTTCAGCGTGCCCCAGTCGCGCGTCTCGGTCTGCCACGGCCCGCTCGAGAGCGCGGCGCTCACCGACGCGACCGTCTGGTCGAGCTTCTCGAGCGAGTAGACGGCGATCGAGTAGCTCGTCACCCGGTCCTTCATGTGGAGCAGCTTCTGCGCGGACGCGAGCGGCATCACCACGAGCCGCTTGTTGAGCTCGAGATCGTCGAAGCGGTACGTGCCCGTCACGGTCGCGTCCATCGCGTCCATCGAGCCCGAGCGCGTCTGCGTGAGCAGCGTGATGGTGTCGCCGATCTTCACCTTCAGCGCGCGGGCGAGCTCGATGCCGAGCAGCACCTCGGGAGCGTCGCTGCTCGACAAGCCCGGCCCCTCGAGGCGATCGGTGCGCGCGGCGGGCCCGCGCGGGCAGACCTCTCTCTCCCGCTCGGGGTCAATGGCGAGCGCGTGAAACGCGGTGCCGGTGTCGCCGGCGCTGATGATGCCCATGAACCGCATGCGCGGCGCGACCGCCTTCACGTTCTCGACGCGGGCGATGCGGGCGACCAGCGCCGGGTCCTCGGGGAGGTCGAGGTGAAGCGGGCTCATCTCCTGCGCGGTTGCGTAGCCTTCGTGCATCACCTGCAACGCGCCCTGCCCTGCGTCGATAACTCCTTCCTTGATGAGCTGCTGCAGCCCGCTCAGGTAGGCCTTCGCGAAGAGGATGGCGGCGACGCCCGCCGCCACCATCGTCCCGGCGAGCAGCGAGCGCCGACGATTGCGGGTGACGTTGCGCAAAGCCATCCGAACGACCTGCTGGCCGAGCTCGAGGTTCATCATCGGCGGCTCCTTTTCCAACTTCCGGGCCGTCGCACAGATCCGCCGGACTCCTCGGCATTCGTCCGGCGAAGCGCAGTTCGTGAAGCGCAATGTGCGCTCTCATGCTCCAAGAATTGTGCAAGCGATCGAACCGATCGGGGCGTGCGCACGAAGCGCAGGAGCCTCTCTTTCCGAAGGATCAGCGCGCCGGCTGCAGTCGTGGCCACCTGATTGCAGTCCGGCCCCGCCGTGATGCGACCCCTCATCGCATGCGCCCTGATCCTCTTCGCAGGTTGCGACGGCATCGCCCGCGACGTCGAGCCGGAGGACGTCGACGCCCGTCCCCCCGCCGTCGAGCGCGCCCTCGTCGCCATGGGCGTCGCCCGCCTCTCTTCCCGCCACGCCGCCGCCCTGCTCGCCGCCGTCGACGACGACACCCGCTGCGGCTTCAAGAGCGACGCGGCGAAGGCCTCGCTCACCGTCAACGGCCAGCCGGGCGACGACGGCGACGCCACGTGGACGGTGAAGGACTGCGAGCTCGTCTTCGAGCCGGAAGAGAAGCTCGACACCGACTGCGAGGGCGGCGAGCTGTGGATCGGCGGCCGCGCCGTCATCTCGGCGACTCGCACGGTGAAGGGCGTCGTCACCACCGACCCCGAGCAGCCGCTCGCGCCCGACGCGCCGGACGCGGCGAAGATCTCCCTCGACGTCCGTTTCGAGCGCTTCACCGTTCGCGAGTCGACCTCCGACACGCGCATGACTGCGTTCTCCGGCTCGCTGCGCTTCGCGGCGACGCCGCGGCTCGCCGTCAGCCAGTCGCTCGGCCTGTGCACCGTCCCCACGCCGCAGCTCAAGCTCGACGACGTCACCATCGAGAACGGAGACTTCGAGCTGTCTCGCGACGGCCGCGAGCTGCGCGTCAAGGTGCCCGCCGCCCGCTTCTCGGCGCAGGTCGGCCAGGGCGTCGAGCACGAGAACTGGCTCGAGGGCCAGGTCACCGTCTGGGAGACCCCGGTGCAGGTCCCCGCGCGCATCGACTCGGACGGCCTCGTGCCGGGCTACCAGCGCGACGCCTTCATCCGCTCGTTCCAGTGCCGGAAGGACCTCGCCACGCCGGTGAGCCACGTCTGCCCGCCGCCGCGCGAGAAGCCGGCGCAGGGCGTCGCGGCGCTGTCGGTGAAGCTGCTGGGCGCCATCGCCAAGCAGATCGAGAAGGACACCACGTGCGGCTTCGCGGCGCCGGCGGTGAAGAGCGCGTTCGTCTCGAACGGCGCCGTCGGCACCAAGGGCCAGGGAGCGTGGACGCTGCCCGCGCCGTGCACGCTCAGGTTCGCCGCCGCCACCGTCGCCGACAGAGACTGCCTGGGCACCGAGACGTTCCTCGAGGGAGAGGTCGAGGTCAGCGGCTCGCGCACCGTGCGCGGCTGGCTCACCGGAGATCCCGCCGAGCCCGTGGTGCCCGCGACCTCCACCCCCGCCACGCTCGCGCTGACGCTCAAGCCCAGGAACCTGAAGCTCTCCGACAACAAGACGCAGCACGTGCTGGTGCTCAACGGCGGCACGATGACCGGCACGCTCGAGCCGAAGACCGCGCTCGACAAGACGACCCGCGCCTGCTCGATCGCCACGCCGGTCGCGAAGGTCACCGTGAAGCACGAGGGCGTCTCTGCCGAGGTGAAGAGCGGCGGCATCGGAGTTCCCCTCGTCGTCTCCAACTCCACCCTCGAGGCGTCGAGCGGCCCGGCGAACACGCTCACCGGCACCGTCACCGCCGCCGGCCAGCAGCTGAGCGCGAGCGCCGCGCTCGACCCTGCCTTCGACCCGGTGAAGTTCGAGGACTCGTACCGGTGCGAGCCGAACCTCGAGCTGCCGGCGAACGAGGCCGCGTGCTCGTTCGCGCGCCCGCTCGCCGAGGGCACCGCGCGCATGATGGTCCGCAACGCCGCGGGGCTCGCGCGGCTCATCAACGACAACGGCAACTGCGGCTTCCAGAACCGCGACATCCTCACCGACCCGTTCCTCGTCGTCGGCCGGCCCGGGCAGCTCGGCCGCATGGGCTGGAACGCCTACTGCGGCGTCGGCACCGGCAGCCGCCAGCAGTTCTCGAAGGACTGCAACAACGTCGTCACCACGGTCGAGGGCAGCGCCGCGGTTCCCGCGCAGCGCATCGTCGACGGCTTCCGCGACGAGATCTGCGGCGGCTTCTTGAACCTCTTCTGCGCGGACACGATCATCCCCATCAAGTCCGACGCGGTGTCGTTCTCGCTCGTGAACGTGCGGCTGAACAACTTCGGCCTCGGCAACGACGACGGCCGGCTCATCATCCGCACCGGCACGCTCTCGTCCGCGGTGAAGCCGTTTCAGGGCCGGCGCCGCGGCAACGGTCACTTCGACGTCGGCACGCCGATCGTGGGCGTCAGCGACCTCAAGCTGCAGGGGGCCACCGTCACGCTGACGACGGGCAAGAAGACCTTCACGTTCCCGGTCACCGACACCAACCTCAAAGGCTTCAACGGCGCGTTCGCGGGGCAGAAGAACTCGCTCAGCGGCACGCTCACCGTCGACGGCGTGCCGATCGATCTCGGCACGATGGAGCTCACGCCGAACTACGACCAGATGGCGTTCGACAAGACGTACTCCTGCACCTCGGAGCTCACCGCAGTCCTGGTCCCATGACCTCAGGGCGGCCCACAGCGCGGCACGCAGACGCGGGGGTTGCCGAGGCACTGGCCTGCGGCGCCGCACTGCACGTCGAGATCGCAGGGCGCGCCGGCGTCGCGCTGCACGCAGGTTCCGCGCGCTCCGCTGGCGACGGCGTCGCACAGGCCCTCGAGGCAGCCGGCGCGCTCGTTGGGCGAGAGCTCTCCGCACGCCGCGCCGAGCTTGCCCCACCGCACGCACGTGCCGCCGATGCACGAGAGCGTGTCGTTGCACTCGGCCCGCCCCATGACGCAGGGCTCGCCTTCCTGCTTCGCGGGGGCGCAGGTGCCGCCGTCGCCGCCGACGGTGCACGCGGCGCGCGGCGCGCAGTCGCCTGCGCCGGGGCGGCACGGGCCGCTGCTGCGCTCGGGCTGGCAGCTGACGGGGGTCGAGAACGCGTCGCACGAGAGGCCGCCCTCGCAGTCGGAGCTCTCGAAGCACGCGTCGCCGCTCTTCTTCGCCACGGAGCAGGCGCCCGCGATGCACGCCCAGCCGATGTTGCAGCGGGTGCCCTGCAGCGCGTCGCACGACTCGTTGACCTCGCGCAGCCGGCGGCAGACGCCGGGGCAGCGCGTGGCCGAGCGATCGCAGTGGTAGTCGAGCCCGCACTCGCGGTCGGCGAAGCAGGTGCCCATCGGCGGCACGAGACCGACCACGGCCTGGTTGCACAGCACGTCGAATTCGGCGGGCGTCCGGCCGACGAGCGATTGGCACGGCAGGCCGGCGAGGATGGTGAAGCACTCCTCGGCGTACTCCGAGTCGAAGCGAATGCGGCTCGCGGCGTGGCTCGCTTCGACCTCGCGGCAGAGCCGTTCGGCCGACAGGCGCGAGCACCACGCGTCGGCGGGTCCGCCGCGGCACTCGGCCAGCCGCGCGCAGACCGCGTTCACGTACCGGGAGCAGAACTCCGAGACGGGGGTGTGCGGCCTGGGGCAGCCGACCAGCAGCGCGCACGACGCCCACACCGCGAAACGCACCGCGGCATCCTCTCAGCGGTCACCCACCCTGTCGAGGCATCGCGATGAAGAAGTGGCTGCTGCTCGCGCTCTGCGCGCTCGTCGCTGCCCCCGAGCCGGCCGCGGCGGCCACCGCGCGCGGGCCGCTCTCGGCGCTGATGTCGACGAAGAAGAAGAAAAAAAAGAAGGGCGTGAAGAAGGTGCGGAAGAAGAAGCGCCGTCCGGCGCCCGACGCGATCGTGCCGGACCTGCCGGCCGCCGCAGAGGAAGAGGACGAGCTGCCGCCCGAGGTCGCGAACGAGCCCGACGAAGCGCCGCTCGACCCCATCGACGACGAAGCGACCGAGGGCACCTCGAGCATCGAGTTCGAGCACAAGGGCTACGCGCGCATGCGGTTTCAGCACGCGGTGCTCGACCGGCACGCGCTGCTGTCGGGCATCACCCCGTCGCAGAGCGAGTGGCTCGTGACCGGCGAGCTCAACACGCAGCCGCGCCTCAAGCTCTTCGACGGCGCGCTGACGCTGGCCGGCGACGTCTCGCTGCTCGGCACGTCCGACAAGCCGCACGTCGGAGTCGCTCTCAACGAGCTCTACCTCGAGGCGTCGTTCTTCTCGGCCGTCTACGTGACCGCCGGGCGCCGCCGCATCTCGTGGGGCACGGGCCTGTCGTGGAACCCGACCGACCTCGTGAACCCGCGGCGCGATCTGCTCGAGCCCGCGCGCACGCGCGCCGGCGCGCTCTTCCTGCCCTCCATCGACGTCGCGCTGCCGTGGTTCACGGTGTCGGCCTTCCTCAGCGCGCCGGTGACGGACGACGCGTACGGCCTGCCCTCGCGCGTGGAGCTGACCCAGCCCGTCATCGGCGCCCGCCTGATGACGCGGCAGCTCGGCGTCGACATGTCGATGATGTACTTCCGCGACCAGGGGAAGGACCGGCACTCGCTCGGCGCGGCGGCGTCGTCGATCATCGCCGACACGCTCGAGGTCCACGCCGAAGGTGTGCTGCACCTGGGCTCGGTGGACCGCCCGCCGATGCAGGCGGTCGACGCGTGCGGCCCGTCGCTCGGTGATGACCCGAAGGTAGGCGGCGGCGCCGTCGCCGGCATTCGCCACGACTGGTCGGATCACTCGATGGTGTCGGTCGAGTACATGTACAACTCCGGCGGCTGGGCCCCGAACGAGTACCGGCTCGTTCGCAGCGAGCTGCCGTGCCTGCGCGCCGCCGCGAAGGTCGCCGCGCTCACCGAGCCGGCGCGCGCCCCGGCGGTCGCGACTCCGCTCGTCCTGGTTCGGCAGCACTACCTGAGTGTTCTCGCTCAGCGCCCCCACCTCACCGAGGATGGGTGGCTCGAGCACATCGGCATCTCCGGCGGCGCCATCATGTCGCTGTCGGACGCGTCCACCGTCTTCCAGGCACGTGTGGACGCGACCTTCTCTGCCCTGACGTTGGGGCTCATGGGCGCGGTGACAATCTCTCCGCATCAGGGCGAGATGTCGCTGTCGCCGACGCGAGGCATCATCGCGTTCGAGGCGCGGTACGCGTACTAGCAGGCTGCTGAAAGACGAGCGAACGGCACGAGGTCGAGGCGCCGGCGAGGACCGCGCGGAGCGTACGTCGTCTGGTACGTGAGCACGGACCGGAGCCGGCAACGAAGAGATCGGGCCGTGCAGCCGTTTTCCAGCAGCCTGCTAGTTGCAGCCGCTGACGTTGAAGAAGGGCGGGCTGAAGTTCGCGCCTCCGCGTGGGCAGCCGCCGTCTTGAGCGCGCAGGAAGATGCGGCCGACCGCTCCGGCGCCGCCGCCACCGCCTCCGTTCGTGCCACCCGCCGTCGGCGCGCTGGGCCCCGTCGTTCCGGCAGCTCCGTTGCCACCGTTGCCGCCGTTGTTCGCCGCGCCGGTGCCTCCGTTCGCAGTGCCGGTTTGATTCCAGTAGCCGTCCTGCCCCGGGTTCCCAGGCTCGTTGTCGTCGGAGCCCTCACCGCCCGCGCCGCCATTGGCGGTGAGCCACGCGCCTGAGAGGTTCAGACGTCGCGCCTCGAGCAACAGAGCGCCCCCGCTGCCACCGCCGCCGCCGCCCGCACGCGCGCTGAGGGGAGCACCGCCGCCTCCACCACCGCTCGCGGAGGCGTAGCCGAGCTGCAGCTCACCCGCGACCGAGATCTGCAGCGCACCGCCACCGCCTCCAGGCGACCCGCCATCTCCGAACAGCCCTGCGCCACCACTGCCCCCCGAGCAGCCACCGAGCAACGGGGTGTACGAGCTCGGGTTCGCGATCGCCGTGCCGCCATCACCGCCGGCGCTGTCTCCCGTTCCACCGCGCGTTCCGCCGGTGAGCCAGCCGCCGCCTCCGCCGCCGGAGCCACGCATCGCAGCCACGCCATTCTGGCCGACGCCGCAGCCCGCGTGGTTCGCGCCGGCGGGCACGAAGTAGTTGACGGACTGCACCGTCGTGAGGCCGCTGAGCGTGGTCGTGCCAGGGTCGAACACGAGGAGCAGCGGCGTATGCCGGCCGAAGAAGAAGAGCACCCCGCCGTCGTTGGTGACGCGCAGCGAGCGCATCGACAGCACCATCACCGGCTCGGTGCTGCCCTCTTGCACCGTCTGGTACATGTTCGGCCTCGGTCCTCCACACCAGTTCGCGAAGGCCGTGCCGGCGTCGTCGGTGTTCACGCCCATGAAGCAGTTGACGGTGACGTCGCCCGCTGGCGGGAACAGCGTCGGGTCGGCAATGTTCGACGGCGCATACGGAAACGCGGGCACACAGCTGCCGCCCTGGCACAAACTGCCGGCATCGCAGCGCGTCCCCTCCGCCGCCGCGTTCGGCACGAAGCTGCAGCCGCCGTCGCCGAGGCACGCCATCACGGCCGGCACCTGGCACGCCGGCGCCACCGCACAGCTGTACGGAGTCCCCAGGCACGCGCCGGCGATGCACGTGTCCGAGTGCGTGCAGCCCGCGTCGTCGTCGCAGCTGCCGCCGTTCGCCGGAGCGGTGAAGCACGCGCCGCCGTCGCAGAAGCCCGTCTGGCAGACGCCGCCGGGGCAGCTCATCAACGTGCCGCCTCCGCAGTTGCCGGTCGCGTCGCACGTCCGTCCCGAGAAGCACGCGTCGTTCGTGCACGCGGTGCCGGCGGGCATCAGCGGGTAATCGCACGCGCCCGTCGATGGGTTGCACGTGCCGGCGTCGCGGCAGAGCGCCGGCGCCGAACACACCAGCGGAGCCCCGATGCACGAGCGCGCCTGGCACGTCGCTCCGGTGACGCACAGACCGGCGTCGCAGGCGATGGTGTCGCAGTCGCTGTCGCCGCAGTCGATGCCCGCGTCGTCGTTGTCGTCGTCGAGCCCGTCGCTGCAGTTGAGCTCGAAGGAGCCGGGCACGCAGACGCCCCCCGAGTTGCACGCCATGCCGGCGCCGCACGGAGTGCCCAGCGGCGCGAGCGGCCAGAAGCACCCGCCCGGCTCGCAGCGCCCGGCGTCGGCTTGCCGGCACGGCTGCGTCGGCGCGCCGCAGTCGCGCGTCGTTCCGTTGCAGCCGGTCGCGGTGCACACGTCTCCTTCGGTGCACGCGTTGCCGTCGCTGCACTGTTGCCCGAGGCACGCGGGGTCCATGCAGTCGCGGCTGCCGCTGCAGTCGTTGTCGATGTTGTCGGAGCAGTTCTCGGCGAGGCCGGGAGACGACATCGGCTGCGTGTCGTCGCAGTCGGTGCCGCCGCTCGCGATCGACGGGTAGCCGTCGTTGTCCGCGTCTGTCGCGGTGAGCGTGTACGAGCGGCGCTGCGGCGCGCCGAGCGGAACCTCGACGACCGCGTCGGTCTGCGAGGTGATGACCTTGCCGGTGCAGCTCGCCTCGCGCGCGGCGACGAGCACCCGCCACCTGCGGCCCCAGCCCTTCCCCGGCGCGACGCCGACGACGTACGGCCGCGCGGCGGTCACCATCACCGTCTCGGTTCCGGAGCTCTCTGCGTTGTCGACGTCCGTGACGACCACCTCGAGGCACGCGGGCTTGAAGCCCTCGAACTTCACCTCGACCTCGAGCCCGCCCTCGGGTGGCCGGCACGCGCACGCGCACACGAAGAGCGTCGAGCCGGCCACGAGCAGGAAGCGCACGCGCCGTATTCTGGCTCAGGACCGCTTTTCGAGCACGTTGAGGCCCAGCATCGCCACGAGGAAGGCGCGGACCTGGTGCTCGGGCTTGCCGGCGAGTGCGAGGACCTCGGCGTTGGTGCGCACGCCGTCGATCTTGAGCAGGAGCTGCGCTTCCCACTTCTCGAGCTCGAGCTCGTTGAGCGCGTAGGCGGGCTGCGGCGACGGAATGAGCCGGTCCTCGGGCGTGATGAGGCGCGAGAGGCGCTCGGGCTTGTAGAGCTTCTTCACGCCGCGAAGAATGAGGTTGCCGGGGAAGACGTCGAGCTTGATGACCTCGCTGCGCGCCTTCTCGCGGAAGCTGACGACGAACGAGCCGTCTTCCCAGCCGAACAGCGAGTAGATGATCGCCTTCACCTGCTGGCCGACGTAGTAGAGCCGCTCGGTGTCTTTGAGCAGGCCGCGCTCGACGAGCACGTCGCCGGTGCGCCGCTTCGACTCGCTCGCCACGATCGCCGCGTCCTGCAGCTGCTCGGGCTTGATCTTCCCGACGCGCACCAGGAACTGGCCGAAGCGGTCGGCGGCGAGGTTCGACAGCGCGAAGACCGGGTTGCCGCCCTCGAAGTAGATGACCTTCTTCACCTTGCCGCGCTGGACGCCGAGCTCTCCGGTCTCCTTCGCCAGGTAGAAGGCGGTGATGAGGCCGGGCAGGTTGTCGCCCAGCTCACCCGTGCGCTGCGCGCGCCCCTGCGGCCGCGGCGGCACCGCGGAGCTCGGCGGATGCGGGCGGCCACCCGAGACGGGGCCGGCCGAGCCGCCGCTCGCGTGCAGGGCTTCTCCGCGCAGCTCGGCGCTGATGTTGCCGCCGCCGGTGACGCGGATCTTTCCGGTGAGCTCCATCTCCTCTTGCGGAGTGTCTTCTTCGACGTCGATGTCGAGCTCGACGTCGAACTCGTTGGCGGCGCCTGCGACGGCGCTCGCGAGCGGGCTCGGAGCGTCGGGCGGCACGAGCCGCTTCACCGACTCGAGCAGCTTCTTCGCGTCGAAGGGCTTCTCGAAGAAGTCGGCCGCCTTGTGCCGCTGCGTCGCCTCGGTGTGGTGCTTGCTGCCCTTGAACACGCCGGTGATGAACACGAACGGGATGTCGGAGCCCGACGACCGCAGCGCGTCGGCGAGCTGGTAACCCATCATGTCGGGCAGCAGGAGGTCGAGCACCGCGAGCTTGGGCTTGCTGTCCTTCGCGAGCTCCAGCGCCGGTTTGCCCTTCGAGGCGGCTGCGACGGTGTAACCGGCTTCCTCGAAGAGACCGGTCAGCAGCGCCAGCAGCTCTTTGTTGTCGTCGACGACGAGGAGGGTAGGCGGCACGGCGGCAAAGAAGCTACCCTGTGAACGCCGACCTTTCTATGGCCTTCCGCAGCCTCGCGACGAGTTTCTTCGTGCTGCTGAGCGTCCCCGCATTCGCGGACGACGGCGGCTTCACGACGCCCGACGCCTCCGCCGGCATGGGCGGCGCCGAGATGATGACCGAGGAAGGTGGAGAGATGCGGGCGAACGGCGTGTGCAGCCTGTCGAGGGACTGCGAGCGCGGCTTCGCCTGTGTGAACGGGCGGTGCAGGTATGTCGGCTACCGACAAGCCGAGGCCGGCTGCAGCGCGGTGCCCGGCGTGACGCTCGTGGCGTTCGCGTTGCTCGCGCTCGCCAGGAAGAGCCGGCGATGAAGACGCGGAAGCTCGCAGTGCCCGCGGCGCTGGTGCTGTCCGGCTGCGGCTCGAACGGCCCCTGCACGCGGCAGCCGCTCGAGAGCGTCGTCATCTGCACGCCCGACGGCGGCTACGTGTGCGGCTCGGCGGACTGCGCGGCAGAGAAGCTCCCCGACGGAGGGCCGCAGCGCGACGCGAGCGGCGCTCCCGTCTGCATGTGTTGATGACGCTGCTGCGCTCCGGTCGGGAGCGCGACACCGAACGCGAACGCGAACCCGGTTGTTCAGCCGGCGGCTGCTCAGCGGGCGTACGTCATCACCAGGTACATCCAGCACTCCTGCCCCGATGGGTTCACGTACGAGTGCGGCTTGTCGGCGGTGAAGACGATGGCGTCGCCCTTGTTGAGCTCCCACGTGTCGCCACCGCAGGTGAGCTCGAGCTTCCCGGAGGTCACGATGAGGTTCTCGCGCGTGCCGGGCGCGTGCGCCTGGGCGTCCTCGCGCGAGTGCGGCCCGAGGTACAGCTCGTAGAACTCGGCCTGCGGCTTCTCGCTGAACGGGTACAGCGCGCGCGACGAGAAGCGGCCGTCGGGCCCGACGAGGCGCTTGGCCTCGGCGACGCGCAGCACGGTGTTCTCCTGCCGCTCGGCGGTGGCGAGCAGCGCCGAGAAGTGAACGCCGAACGCCTGCGCGATGCGCCAGACGACGCTGACGCTCGAGGGCGCCTTGCCGAGCTCGATCTGCCCGAGCACGGTGCGCGAGATGCCGGTCGTGCGCGCGAGCTGATCGAGCGTGAGCCCGCGCTGCGTGCGCAGCTCCTTCATGTTGCGGCCGACGACGGCGTCGAGCTGAGGCTCGGGCATCTCGCAGCTCTCGGGCTCCGAGTCCGTCGACGCCGGCGCCGCCGCGACGGGCTTCGGCGCGGGAGCCCCCTCGAGCGGCAGCCCCGCATCGACCCACGCGTTCGTGCCGCCGGCGAGGTGAAACAGCTGCGTGAGGCCGATGCCCTCGGCGACCGAGGCGGCCGTCTGCGAGCGCACGCCCTTCGCGCAGACGAGCAGCACGTTGTCGCGAGGCAGCGCCGTCTTCGGATCAGCCTTGAGCGAGCCGAGCGGAACGTTGCGCGCGCGCGGCACGTGGCCACCCGCGAACTCGCTGGCGTCGCGAACGTCGACCACGTCGACCGCGCCGCCGGCGATCAGCGACTGCGCTTCCTGCGGAGAGACTGCTTTCACCATGGCGCCTTCTTAAACCGTCGCTCGGCTGAGTTGAACGCGGCGTGACGCGCGTGCCTTCAGCCAAAGCCGAGCCGCGGATCACCGTGTCGGCTTGCCGACCTGCAGCCGGTGCAGCGCCTCGCACAGCGCGTCGAGGTCTTCGAACGTGTTGTACGGAGCCAGCGACGCGCGGACGCTCGCCTCGACGCCCATGCGCCGCAAGATCGGCTGCGCGCAGTGGTGGCCCGACCGCACCGCGATGCCTTCTTTGTCGAGCAGCCCGCCGACCTCTTCCGTCTTCTGGCCCGCGAGCGTGAACGACAGCACGCCGGCCTTGTCCGGCGCGGTGCCCAAGAGCTTCAGGCCCGGCACGGCGAGCAGCCGCGGCGTCGCGTACTCGAGCAGCTCGTGCTCCCAGCGGCCGACGTTGTCGACGCCGATGCGCATCAGCCAGTCGAGCGCGGTGCCCAGGCCGACGGCGTCGGCGATGTTGCCGGTGCCCGCCTCGAACTTCGCCGGGGGGCCCTGGTACACGACCTTCTCGAAGGTCACGTCCTGGATCATGTTGCCGCCGCCCTGCCACGGCGGCATCGCCTCGAGGATGGGGGCCTTGCCGAACACGACGCCGATGCCGGTGGGCGCGAACACCTTGTGGCCGGAGAAGACGTAGAAGTCGCAGTCGAGCTGCTGCACGTCGACGCGCATGTGCGAGACCGCCTGCGCGCCGTCGAGCAGCACCTTCGCTCCATGGCGGTGGGCGAGCTCGATCATGTCGCGCGCCGGAGTGATGGTGCCGAGCGCGTTGCTCACCTGGCTGAACGCGACGAGCTTCGTCTTCGGGCCGAGCAGCCTCTCGTACTCCTCGAGCAGAATCTGGCCGCGATCGTCGACGGGCGCGACGCGCAGCGTGGCCTTCTTCTCCGAGCAGAGCCGGTGCCAGGGGACGATGTTGGCGTGGTGCTCGAGGTGCGAGATGACGATCTCGTCTCCCTCTTCGATGTTGCGGCGCCCCCACGACTGCGCGACGAGGTTGATGCCCTCGGTGGTGCCGCGCACGAAGACGATCTCGTTCTTCGACGGAGCGTTGATGAAGCGCCGCACCGTCTCGCGCGCCTGCTCGTACGCGTCGGTCGATCGCGCCGCCAGCGTGTGCGCCGCGCGGTGGATGTTCGAGTTGTCGTGCTCGTAGAAGTGCTTGAGGCGATCGATGACCGCCTGCGGCTTCTGCGTCGTCGCCGCGTTGTCGAGCCACACCAGGCGGTGCCCGTTCACGCGCTGGTGGAGGATCGGGAACTCCCGCCGAATCGCGTGCGCGTCGAAGATGCCGCGGTGCTGCGACGGCGTCGTCTCGCCCGGCCGCGCCGGCTGCAGCCAGTACGGCGCCTGCTGATCCACCGGCGAGTGCATGCCGCCGTCGATCGGCGGCAGCGGGTTGGTGCCGAGCGTGTCGAAGCTCAGCGGCGCCTGGAACGGGCTCTCGCCCTCGCGGCGCGGCGCGACGGAGGAGGAGACGCCGTGCGTCGCCGGCGCGTCCGTCGCGGCCGTCGTCTTCTGAACGTCGGCGGCGTCGAAGCCGCGACCGCCCGTGTCGAACGACCTCCGCGCGTGGTGCGGCTCGAACCTGCGGTCCGCGTCCGGCGGCGTGTGGCGCTGCACGACGCGGCCGGGCGAGTCGTCACGCTGCGGCGCCGCGGACGACTGGTTGTAGCCGGGGTTGTCGTTCGGCGCATAGTGGTGCGTGCTCGGCGAGACCGGCTGCCCGCTCGGCGCCGGCGGCGCGAACGCCGGAGCGCCCGGCATCGGAAACGCCGCCGCGCCGGGAATCGAGCCGCCGCTGCCGAAGCCCTGCGCGCCGGGCAGGGAGCCCTGCGGAGCGGGCATGCCCTTCACGTTCTCGGTGCCGCGCGGTGAGACGCCGGCGAGATCGACCGGCGCGACGCTCTGCTCGGAGGTCGGCGGCACCGCAGGCGGCGCGCCCTCTCGCGGCAGCCCCTGGGGCGCCTGCGTCGGCGGCGACGAAGCAGAGTAGCCGGTCGACGTCGCGCCCGGCGAGAGGCCCGGCGCGTGCGCCTGCGGCGTCTGCGGCAGGCCCTGAGCGACGGCGACGTTCGGCCCCAGCGGCGCAGGGCTCACGTCCATCGCGCCGGCAGGAGGCACCGGCTTGAACAGGTCGTTCGCGAGCCGCTGCAGCACGGCGGAGAAAGACGTCTCCGGCTCGGGGAGCGTCGGCACGCCAGGGTGGCGCACGGCGGACGACGACACGCCCGGCGTCGGGAAGCCCTGCGACGGCGTGTCGGTGTGCTTCGGCACCTGCCCGATGAGGATCTGCGCCTCGCCGGGCAGGTTGCCGCCGCCCTGCTCAGGGGTACTCATGGAAGTGATCGATCTTCACGCCCTCGAGAATTCCGAGCGCGTCGTGCACGAGCACCGCGGTCGAGCAGTACAGCGTGACGAGGTACTGCGCCGCGCCGGCCTGGTTGATCTGCATCAACCGCACCGCCAGCGACGGAGACACCTCACCGGGCAGCCCCGGCTGGAACAGGCCGATGACGCCGCGCTTGCGCTCACCGACGCGCATCAAGAGCACGTCGGTCTTGTTGCCCTTCACGGGGATCTTGTCGGATGGGACGATCGGCAGCCCGCGCCAGGTGAGGAACGGCGAGCCGAAGAGGTTCACCGTCGGAGGCGGCACGCCGCGGCGCGTGCACTCGCGCCCGAACGCCGCGACCGCGCGCGGGTGCGCGAGGAAGAACGCGGGCTCCTTCCACACCGTCGCGATGAGCTCGTCGAAGTCGTCCGGCGTCGGAGGACCCTTGCGCGGCTTGATGCGCATCTCCGGGTCGCAGTTGTGGAGCAGGCCGTAGCTCTTGTTGTTGAGCAGCTCGCTCTCCTGCTTCTCCTTCAGCTTCTCGACGGCCAGCGTGAGCTGCTCTTTCACCTGGTCCATCGGGCTGCGGAACAGGTCCGAGATGCGCGCGTCGACCTCGATGATGGTCGCGATCTGCGCGAGCACGTGCTCGCGCGGCTGGGTGTCGTAGTGCGAGGTGCCGACGGGCAGCGGCTCGCCCTGCTCCGGGCTGCACTTCGCCGCGAAGTCGTCGTCGATCGCCTGGTTCACGCGGTAGACGCCGGCCTCGACCGGCACCCACGGCAGCATCTGGGTCAGCCAGCGCGGAGTCGCGCCTCTCCACTGCGGAGGCGTCTTCGTCGTGTTGGATAGCTGCCGCGCTTCCTTCTCGGTGATCGAATGACTCGTGTTCTCAGCCATGGTGTTTGTGGTCCCTCTCCCGGGGCGCGGACCCTATCGCCAGGCGACAGCACCGCGCTACACCGCTCATTCATGACCCGTCTCCCGTGGCTCATCATCCCAGCGCTCGCCCTCACCGCGTGTCCCGGCCCGACGCCGCAGGATGCCGGCCCGCCCGACGCGGGCCCCGAAGACGCCGGCTCTGCCGACGCGGGCCCGGACGCGGGCGCTCCGGCCGACGCAGGCCCCGACGACGACGGCGGCGTGCAGCTCGTCGACTGGCTGGGCGTACGTGGCCCCGCGCTGCCGGCGACGGCCGAGGCCGAGCTCCCCGGTCGCGCCTTCGCGCTGTCCGACACGACCTGGGCCATCGAGTCCGACTGCGACGCCGGCACCTGCACGCTCAGCTGGTACGGCGATGGCGGAGTCCTGCTGCAGCGCCACCAGCGCCTCGCGCCCGTCGCGACCGACCCGTTCTCCACCGACGGAACGAAGTTCGCGGCCGTCGAGGTCGACGCCGGCTTTCTCTGCGTCAGCCCGAACCTGACGGTGCAGCTCGTCGAAGGCACGTGGGGCCTCTACGACGCCCAGTCCGGCGACCGCCTCGTCTCGTACGGGCCGACCCTCGTCGAGCCCACGCTCATCTACAGCCCGTTCACGCGCTGGGGCACGCTCGTCCGCCGCGACCGCTCGGACCGCGCCACCTGTGGGCAGATCGAGTCCACGCCGCTGCTGACGACGCCCCCGTATGGCGTCCCCGAGGTGCTGGCGGCCATTCCCAGCGATCCGTCGGCTCCGCCCTGGGTGGAGGACGACACCTCCGACGGGCAGCTGATCGTGGTCTCGCAGGCCGGCCTCACCTCGCCGCTCGGCATCGCCCGGCCCCGCGACCCATCTTCGTACCTGCCCATCGACGCCGATTACCGCGAGTACTTCGTCACGTCCGGGTTCCTGCACGTCCTCGGCGCGTATCCGTTCCAGCGGCTGTCCACGCTGCGGCTGCCGGGTCGGGCGCGGCACGATGCCCAGCTCGCCTCGACCGAGATCGACTTCGTCGCGGCCGCGGCCTCGGGGCGCTGGGCCGTGGCCTGCTCGCTGCGCCTCGTCGGAGGGCGGCGGTGCGATGCCCACGACGGGCTCGGCGAACGGCCGACGCGAACGTTCAGGTCCGACGGGCTGCCGGCGGTCGCCGGCGGCGTCGAGCTCGCCCTCTACACGGCGGTGGACGGGGGCATCGTGCAGCTCGACCTCACGACCGGAAGCTCGCAGCGGGTCGGCGTGCCCGCGACGCGCGCCCGTGTCGTCGGCCTCGGCGGCGGCCTGTTGCTCGAAGACGTCGACCGGGTCTGGGGCCTGCAGCGCGGGCTCCCGTTCCGCATCGGAGAGCGCAAGCGCGAGGTCTACACGGGCGCCACGCAAGTCGAGCAGCCGCAGTCGCAGATCGTCTTCGTCGTCTCGTCCAACGCCAGCGGCAGCCTCACGTACCTCGACATCTGGAACGTCGAGCAGCGCAAGGTGGTGCGGGTGACCGACAACCTCTTCTTCAATCCGCCGTTCATGCTGCCGTTCACCGCGGACGAGACGTGCTCGGCGCCGGGCTTCCTGCGCAGCCTGGGGCCCCCCAGCACCTCGGCGGCGCAGCCGGGCCGCTGGCTGCACTTCACCGAGTTCGTCCCCGCCGCCCAGCCGAAGATCCGCGTGCACGTGCTGCCGGCCGATCTCTCTGCGCCACCGCGGCTCATCGCCGAGCTGGACCCGGATCAGTGCAGCCCGCCGCTCGTCTCGCCTTCCGGCCGCCGCGTGATGCTGCCGGTGCGCACCGGCAACGGAATCACCCGCGCCGTCCTCTCTCCGTTATAGCGGACACCTTGTCATTTCTAACGGACGCGTTACAAAGGGCCTCGAACCTCTTTTCGGAGCCACGAACATGACCGTCAGACTCGGAGACACCGCCCCGGACTTCACCGCCGAAACCACCGAAGGCCCGATCAGCTTCCACAGCTGGCTCGGCGACAAGTGGGGCGTGCTCTTCTCGCATCCCAAAGACTTCACCCCGGTCTGCACGACCGAGCTCGGCCGCGTCGCCAAGCTGAAGCCCGAGTTCGAGCGTCGCAACGTGAAGGTCATCGGCCTCTCGGTCGACCCCGTCGGCAGCCACTCGAAGTGGGCGGACGACATCGCCGAGACCCAGGGCGCGAAGCTGAACTTCCCGCTCATCGCGGATCCCGAGCGGAAAGTGTCGAACCTGTACGACATGATCCACCCCGCCGCGAGCGACACGTTCACCGTCCGCTCGGTGTTCGTCATCGGCCCCGACAAGAAGGTGAAGCTCACCCTCACCTATCCGGCCAGCACGGGCCGCAACTTCGACGAGCTGTTGCGCGTCATCGACTCGCTGCAGCTGACCGCGAAGCACAAGGTCGCGACCCCGGCCGACTGGAAGCACGGCGAAGACGTCATCATCGTCCCCGCGGTCTCCGACGAGGACGCGAAGAAGGCGTTCCCGAACGGCTGGAAGACCCTCAAGCCGTACCTGCGCGTGGTTCGCCAGCCGCAGTGAGAAATTCCGTCCGTTAAAACGGACAATTCGTCATGGCATCCACTCTCCGAACGTCGCGCTGTTGTCGCTGACCCGTTTCCAGGGCCAGCGACGTCGACGTTTGGAGAGGAACATGATCCGGATCATCGCGCGCGATGCGCGCATCGAAGGCGCAGCAACCCGACAGGAATGGGAGGTCGTCGCCGAGCCCGGCGGCCACGGGGTCGTCTCGGCGCACCTCGTCGAGCGGCTCGCCGAGCTGGCCGGCTCCGTCGCGAGCCGCACCGCGAAGGAAGCGGTCGCACCGGTCTCCATCGACAACCTCGAGCTCGTCGCGCCGCTGAAGGCCGGCGAGCGGCTCGTCGTCACGGCGACGCTCGAGCCGCAGCGTGCTCCGAAGCTCGCCGTCTCGCTCGTCGCGCGCCGCGCCCCGAAGGGGCCGGTCGCTGCGCTCGCGGTGATGACCTTCGCCGGCACGTCGCACGCGCCTCCCGCGGTCGCGCTGCCCGACGGGGCAAGCCGCGGCAGCTCGCCGGTCACCGCGCGGTTCGCGGCCCAGCCGGGCGATCACCTCGGCGCCGGCAACGTGCTCGCCTGGGTGCAGGCCTCGGCGCTGCTCTCGGCGCAAGGAGCGCTCGGCCACCGCGCGACGTTCGCGGGCCTCGGGGCGCTCTCGGTGCTCGAGTGGCTGAAGGGCGGCGAGCCGCTGCGCCTCGAGTGCAGCGTCGTGCGCGCCCGCCACGGCGAGCTCACCGTGCTCAGCCAGCTCACCAACGAATCCACCGGCTCGACCGTGCTCTGCGCGCTCGGCCATTACCGCGAAGGGGACGGACGATGAGGATCGGAATCATCGGAGGCGTCGAGCGCACCGAGGCCGCCCAGGTGCAGCTCGCCGCACGCTACGGGCACGAGCTGGTCTTCCACGGCGGGCACATGAACGGCCGCGGCTCGCCCGCGCTCGAGAACCTGATTCACCGCTGCGACGTCGTCGTCATCGTGACCGACGTGAACAGCCACAACGCGGTCCACGCCGCCCGGCGCGCGCTCAAGCAGCGCGGCATGTCGCCCATCATCGTCCGCCGGCTCGGGATGACGCGGCTCGAAGAGCTGCTGAGCAGCCTCGGGCCGGCCGTGACGACCGCGGCGTAAACTGGGGACAGGCTGCTTTTTGCGCGCCGCCGCGCAAGTGCGCGTCGCGACGGGTGCAGCGCCAAAAGCAGCCTGTCCCCATTTTTACGGTGCCCGCACCGACGCGTCGCGCCAGACGTCGACGCCGTCGACGGCCGTGACGAGCACCTTGGCCGTCAGCAGCGCCTCGGGCGGGTCCTCGACCGGGTCGACGCTCAGCACCACGAAGTCGGCGTCGAAGCCCTCTCTCAGCACTCCGCGGCGGTCCTCCGCGAACTCGGCATACGCGGCGCCCTTGGTGAAGCCGTCGAGCGCTTCCTCGGCGGTCACCTTCTGCTCCGGGTGCCACCCGCCCGGCGGCTGCCCCTTCGGGTCCTGCCGGGTGCGCGCCGCGTAGATCCCGAGCAGCGGGTCGGGCCGCTCGACCGGGAAGTCGCTGCCGAACGCGTACGGCGCCTTCGCGTCGAGCAGGCTGCGCCACGCGTACGAATACTTCGAGCGCGTCGCGCCGATGCGCGTGTCGACCCACGGCATGTCGCTCGTGGCGTGCGTCGGCTGCAGGCTCGCGATGATGCCGCTCTTCGCGAAGCGGCCGAGGTCCTGCTCGCGCAGCACCTGCGCGTGCTCGACGCGGTGGCGCCCCTGCCGCGGCAGCTTCTCGAGGATGTCGAGCACCTCGGCGTTGGCCTTGTCTCCGATGGCGTGCACGGCGACCTGGAAGCCGGCGCTCGCGAACGCCTCGGCGCGCTGCTCGAGCAGGTCCCTCCGCAAGAGCATGAGGCCCGTCTGCCCCGGCTCGTCGGCGTACGGCTCGAACAGCGCGGCGCCGCGGCTGCCGAGCGCGCCGTCGGCGACGAGCTTCACGGCGCGCAGCGTGAGGTGCTTGCCCTTGAAGACGCCGCGGCCGAGGAAGAGGTCGCGCTCGTCGCCGTTGCCGCGCGCCATCGAATAGATGCGAATCGGCAGCGCGCCGCCGGCATCCCACCGCTGCAGCTGCTCGAACACCGCCAGGTCCTGACCGGCGTCGTGCATGCCGGTGAGCCCGACGCGCGCGCACGCCTCGATGGCGGCCTTGAGGCGGAGCTTGAGCTGCTCCTCGCTCGGCGGAGGAATCTTCGACGCGACGAGCTCCATCGCGTTGTCGATGAGGACCCCGGTGGGCTCGCCGACCTTGTCGCGCACGATGCGGCCGCCGGGAGGGTCCTTCGTGTCCTTCGTAATCTTCGCGCGCTTGAGCGCCTCGCCGCTCACCCACGCCGCGTGGCCGTCGACGCGCTTGGCGAACACCGGAACGCGCTCGAGCTCTCCGTCGAGCGACCAGCGCGTCGGGAAGTCCTTCGACGGCCAGTCGTTCTGGTCCCAGCCGTCGGCGATGATCCAGTCGCCCTGCTTCGCGCTCGGGCCCGCGCCCTTGATGCGGCGCACGGCGTCGGTCTCGTCGTTCGCGTCGTAGAGGCTGACCACGCTGAGCGCGAGGCCCAGGCCCATCAGGTGGCCGTGAGCGTCGACGAGCCCCGGCACGACGACGCCGGTGGGGAACTCGTCGATGATGGCGCCGGGGCCCGCAGCCTCGAGCACGGCCTCGCGCGAGCCGACCTTGATGATGCGGCCGTCCCGCAGCGCCATCGCCTGGGCGATCGGGTTCGCCGGGTCGCCGGTGCGAATGCGCATCGCGATGACGACCACCGCCGGGCGCTCGGTGCCCGTTCTCTTGGGACAACCCGCGAGCGCCAACCCCAGCAGCAGCGCTGCGCGCTTCACTGGGGCGGCAGCTCCGGCTTCGCCCCGCCGAAGGTGGTCTCGCTGTTCAGCGCCTCGAGGAACGCCTTGATGGCGGCCTTGTCCTTCTTCGACAGCTTCTGCACCTTGAGCCGCTCGTCCACCTTCACGCCCTTCTGCTTCGCGAAGCCCTCGGTCATGTAGTCGATGGCCTCTTCGAGCGTCTTCGCGCGGCCGTCGTGAAAGTACGGCGCCGAGAGCGCGATGTTGCGCAGCGTCGGCGTCTTGAACTTCCCGAAGTCGTCGTCGGCCTTCGTGGCGTCTTTGCGGCCGGGGTCGCGCTCGGCCTCCGGCTTGTCGGCTCCGATGCCGACGTTGTGGAAGTCGAAGTCCGTGAACAGCGGCGGAATGTGGCACGTGATGCAGCCCGACTTCTTGAACAGCTCCCACCCCTTCGTGGCCTCGGGAGACATCGCCTTCTTGTCCCCCGACTCGGCCTTGTCGAACGCCGCGTTGCCGGCCTTGAGCGTGCGCAGGAACGCAGCGAACGCCTTCGGGATGTTGTCGCTCGTCGCGCCTTCCTTGAACGCGCGGTGGAAGAGCGCGTTGTAGGTGTCGTTCGCGTTGAGGCGCGCGGCGATCTCCGCGGGGTCGGCGCCGAGCTGGCCCTTCCACGCCGCGTTGCACACGGCCTCGAGCGTGGGCATGCGGCCGTCCCAGTAGAAGCTCGAGTGGTAGGCGAGGTTCACCACGACCGGCGTGTGCCGCTTGTTCGCCGCGCCGCCGACCTTGTTGTCGACGGCGTTGCCCGTCGCCCAGTTCTTCTCGGGGAGGTGGCACGTCGCGCACGCCATCGAGCCGTCCTTCGACAGGCGCGGGTCCCAGAACAGCTGGTGCCCGAGCGCGACCTTCTCGGCGGTCGTCGGGTTGTCCTTGCTGTCCTCGACGTCGGACAGGTGCGCGGGCGGCAGCGGAATCTCCGGCGCCGGCGCCAGCTGCACCTTCGGCGGAGGCGGCTGCGCGGGCTCGGCCACAGGCGGAGGCCCGGCATCGACCGGCTCCGGCGCGGGCGCGGGCTTCGTCGCTTCGCTGGGAGGCACTTCCTTCGGACAGGCCGCGAGCACGAGCGCGGCAACCACGACGGCGCGTCTCATCATGCGCGCGACGTTTACTGCGGCGTGAAGCGAATCGCGAGGCCAGAGGTGAGTCTCGGCGCGACGTCAGAAGCTGAACCCGACGCCCGCCGAGAGCGCCTGCTCTCCGACAGGCACACACTCCGCGACGAGATCGAGCCCGCCGGGCAGGCCGAGCACGAAGCCCGCCCCGAGCTGGACGTGGAACTGATCCGTCCCGGTCTGCCCGCGCCAGAAGATGGGTCCGCCGAAGACGCGCGTCGTCACGTACGGGGTGAACCGGTCCCACAGCAGCCAACCCACGCTGACGCCCGCGCGCACGTCGGCCGCGAAGTAGTTGCCCAGGCGCGTCGGCGCGTGCACGACGGCGAGCGAGCCGGACAGCATCACGAACGGCACCGCCCTCTTCGGCTCCACGAGCAGCTGCGAATACGAGACCGACGCGAGGCCGCCGGGGCCCAGGTGGTACTGCGCGACGTCCGTGAACAGCGTCCCGCCGAGCAGCGCGCCGGCTCCGAACGACAGCGTGCGCTTCGTGCCGAAGTGGAGCTGCAGCTGCGACGTCAGCGCGAGCTGCTCGCTGCGCACGCGGTCCGCTCCGAACAGCAGCACCGTCTGCACGCCCGCCACGCCGACGCCGAAGCGGTACGACGGCAGCGGCTCGTCGTCGGTGTGCGGCTTGCCGGTGCAGCGCTGAGCGAGCCCCGTCGGACCGACGGGAGCGGTGACGCCTCAGGCTGTCGCCGGCTCAGGCCACAGGATCGAAAGTGTCAGCGCCGCGAAGGCGAGTGTCCTCACGGGCCACAATCTGCTCCGAGTGGCGCTTCACGTCACGCCAGACCGCGGCGACGGCGAGCGAGAGGAAGCCGACGTCGTCGAGCCAGCCCAGCAGCGGAATCGTGTCGGGGATCGCGTCGAACGGAACGAGCACGTACGCGATGGCCCCCAGCAGCAGCGCCTTGCGCCAGCGCTTCACCGAAGAGTCCTTGAGGAAATTGCGCACCGAGGCCAACTTCATGAGAAGGGAACGAACGAGAGGCACAGCCATTTCACGTCGCCCGCAAGACCCAGCGTTCTCCGCCACTTCGCCGCTGCCCGGAGGGTGGACCGTCGCCGCCTTCGTCCCCGGCGAGCGCCTCACGCTCGCCCGCGGCGGCAAGGTCGAGCTGCGCGAGGCGCTGCGCCGGCTCTTCGTCGTCCTCGGAGCCACCACCCTCATCGTCGCGCTCGCCGCCGGCGCCATGCAGGCGAGCAAGAGCTTCTTCTGGGTGATGGCGCCCGTCATCGTGCTGCTGCTCGTGGTCGTCGTCTTCGGCCTGCTCGCGCTGTTGCGCAGCGCCCGCCGGGCCGTGGCCGGCACGCACCTCGTGCTCGACGCCGGCGCCGGCCTCGTCTCGGGGTTCGCCGCCGACCAGACGCTCGCGGGCATGCGCATCGAGCCGCTCTCCAGCCTGAAGGCGCTGACGCTGCAGGTGCGCCGCGGCGCCGGCACCAACCCGCGCGACCCGAAGTGCTGGGCCGTGCTCGAGCTCACGCTCACCGACGGTACCCGCCTCGAGGCGCCCGACGCGTGGGGACCCGATGCGGACTTCGACGCCACCGAGGCGCTGCTCTTGCCGCTCGGCCGCGAGCTGTCGCGCTTGAGCGGAAAGCCGCTGGAGGTTACGCGGCTGTGGACCGGAGAGACCCGCACGGTGAAGCCATGAGCCTCAAGCAAGCACTGCACACGATGATTGTTCCGACCAGAGGGCGCGGGTTCACCGACGCCACGCCCGAGCTGCAGCGCTGGCTGGGCAGCGTCGAAGCGAAAGACGGCCTCGTCACCCTCTTCATCCGCCACACGTCGGCGAGCCTCATCGTGCAGGAGAACGCCGACCCCACCGTGCGCGAAGATCTCGAGCGCGTGTTCGCGAAGCTCGCGCCCGACGGCGACCCGATGTTCGAGCACGACGACGAGGGGCCCGACGACATGCCCGCGCACGTCCGCTCGGCGCTCACGCAGACGCACCTCTCGATTCCGGTGCGCGACGGCAAGGCGCAGCTCGGCACCTGGCAGGCCGTCTACGTCTGGGAGCACCGTCACTCACCGCACCGCCGCGAGCTCGCGCTGCACTACCTGGGGACCTGACACATGACCGACGCCGAGCTCGAAGCACTCGTCTCTGCCGCCTTCGCCGACCGCGCGCTGCTGAAGGTCGGCCAGCACGCCGAGGCCGTCCGCGAGACCCTCGCGCGCCTCGACGCCGGCCAGCTGCGCGTCGCCGAGAAGGGCCCGCAGGGCTGGAAGGTCAACGCGTGGGTGAAAGAGGCCATTCTCCTCTTCTTCGCCACGCAGTCGATGCAGGTGATGGAGGTCGGCCCCTTCCAGTTCCACGACAAGGTGCCGCTGAAGAAGAACCTCGAGGCCGCCGGCGTGCGCGTCGTGCCGCCGGGCACCGTGCGCTACGGCTCGTTCCTCGAGAAGGGCGTCGTCGTGATGCCCGGCTACGTCAACATCGGCGCCTGGGTCGGCAGCGGCACCATGGTCGACACCTGGGCCACCGTCGGCAGCTGCGCCCAGGTCGGCAAGAACGTGCACCTGTCCGGCGGCGTCGGCCTCGGCGGAGTGCTCGAGCCGCCCTCGGCCTCGCCCGTCATCGTCGAAGACGGCGCGTTCATCGGCAGCCGCTGCATCGTCGTCGAGGGCGTCGTCGTCGAAGAAGAAGCGGTGCTCGGCGCGGGCGTCGTGCTGACCGCCTCGACGCCCATCGTCGACGTCACCGGCTCGACCGAGGTCGTCACGAAGGGCCGCGTCCCCGCGCGCAGCGTCGTCATCCCCGGCATGCGGCCGAAGAAGTTCCCCGCCGGTGAGTACCTCACGCCGTGCGCGCTCATCATCGGCAAGCGCACCGAGTCGACCGACAAGAAGACGTCGCTCAACGCGGCGCTGCGCGACTTCGGGGTCTCCGTCTGAAGCGCGTCTCGGCCGCGGTGCTGGTGCTGCTCATCGGCGTCTGCACCGTCAGCCAGGTGTCCCACCGCCGCACCGCGGAGGAGCGCAAGCGCGCCGGCAGCCGCTTCATCGCCGAGCTCGAGGCGGGAGCGCGCCGCGAGCCTCCCGAGCACTTCACGCTGCAGACGCGCGCAGACGGCGGGTACACCCTGTACTTCGCCGAGCCGGCGTTCTTCCTGCCGACCGACTTCTTCTACGTTTGGGACCGTGGTGAGCAGCGGTGGGACTTGCGCGAGGCCAGCGAGCTCCCACAGGACTGATTTGTTCCTTTTTTTCGGGCCGGCATACGGGTGAGAAACGGGCGTGGCCGAAGCAACCTCGAGCCTCATGGACGCCCGGTTCGCGCGGGGCGGGCGCGACGCGTTCGTCGAGGCCTACGCCGCGCACGCCCCCTCCGTGAGGCGCTGGGTGAAGAGGTTCTTCAAGAGTCCGTTCGAGCAGGAGGAAGCAGTGCAGGAAGTCTGGCTGACCGCCCACCGCATGCAGCGCATGTACGAGCCCTCGCGCGGCGCGCTCGTGACGTGGCTGCGGGCGCTGTGCGCGAACCGCTGCCGCGAGCTGCTTCGCGCGGCGTCGCGGCGGCCGCCGTCCGACGTGCCGGTCGACGACCTCTCCGACGCCCTGTGGCTCGACGCTCCGGGACCCGACGAGGCGGTGCACGCCGCGGCGCTCAAGGCCGAGGTCGCCCGGTTCGCGGCGACGCTGGCGCCCGACGAGGCGCGCGCCCTGCAGCTGTGCTTCGTGGAGCAGCGCTCGCACGCGGAGATCGCGAAGGAGCTCGGCTGCGACGAGCGCCGGTCGAAGTACTTGAAGCAGAAGGTGCTGCTCGCCGCGTCGAGGGACGAGCGCCTCGTCGCGCTGATGAAGGAGTCGAAGTCGTGAGCCTGGCCCTGTTCCGCGAGCGCATCGAGGCGGGCGACGTCGACGAGACCGTCCGCGCACACCTGCGCGGCTGCGAGGAGTGCCGCGCGTACTACGACCAGCTGCAGCTCACCGCGAGAGCCCTCGGCGACGACGGCGCCGCCGCCGAGCGGGAGCGGCTGATGAAGGCGCTGCCGCAGCAGGCGGCGCCCTCGTCGGGCTTCTCGTGGGCGATCGTGGCCGCGGCGATGGTGCTCGTCGCGATCGGGGCGATCTTCCTGCTCAGGAAGCCCGCCGACGAAGTGACGATGCGCGGCGGCGCCGACCCGGCGGCTCCGGCGCCGTTCTCGCTGCGCGTCTACGGGAAAGACGCGCCCGGGCAGCGCGTGCGGCTCATCGCCGACTTCCCCGGCTCGAACGAGGCGCAGGTCGGCATGCGCGCCGAGCTGCAGTACTTCGTGAAGCCCGGGTACACGCTGGTCATCGTCGAGTCGCGCGGCACCGGCGGCAAGGTCGTCACGTACAAGAGCGAGCCGGGCAACGACGACCTCGCCGCCGTCGGCAAGGCGTTCCCCGTCGGTGAGTTCGGCCCCGGCAGCATCGAGGTCTGCGCGGCGCAGGCCACCCAGGAGCACCAGAGCATCGCCGACGCGGTGAAGGCCGGAGCGGTGAAGTACTGCAGCACGCTGTTGGTGACGCCGTGAAAGGCAACAACCGGGATCGGGATCGGGATCGCGCCGAGGGAGAGTCCCGGTGAGCTCCCTCGCCCTCGTCGCCGCCGTCGCCCTGCTGGCCTCCCCCGAGCCGCCCGAGCTCTACGCCATCATCGTCGGCTACAACGGCGGCCGCTCCGGCGGCGACGGCCCGACGCTTCCCACGCTGCGCTTCGCGGACGACGACGCCCTGCGCTTCCACCGCTGGTTCAAGGGCCTCGCGCCGGACGACCACCTCTGGCTCCTCGCCGACCCGGACGAGGCCACGCGCGCGAGCGCGAGCGACCTGCCCGCCGCGCGAGCGCCGACGCGCACCGCCCTGCTGCAGGCCATCGACGAGCTGAAGGCGAAGACGCAGGGCCACAAGGCGCGCGTCTTCTTCATCTACGCGGGCCACGGCCTGCCCGGCCGCTTCCTGCTCCAGCCCGAGACCGGCGACGAGGCCGCGTTCACCGGCCGCGAGCTGCGCGCCGCGTTCTCGTCGCTCGACGCCGAGACGGCCGTCCTCTTCCTCGACGCGTGCCGCTCGCAGAGCCTCTTCGCCGAGCGCGGCGCGAACGACTTCACCGCCGAGGTGCGTGCGCTCGAGCGCGCCGCCGACAGCTCGCCGCTCGGCATCCTCACCGCGGCCTCCTCGACGCAGAGCGCGGGCGAGGCGGTCTCGCTCGGCGGGGGCTACTTCTCGCACGTCCTCGCCAGCGGGCTCGCCGGAGCCGCCGACGCCGACACCGACGGCACCGTCCGCTTCGGAGAGCTCGCCGCCTTCGTCGCCTTCCACACCGAGCGCCTGTTCGGCCAGCGCCCCTGGTTCGAAGCGCCCGGCGGCGATCTGCGCGCGCCGGTCCTCGAGCTCGACCGCCGCTCGGGCCTCGCGCTCGACCCGCGCCTCGAGGGCCGCCTGCGCGTGCGCAGCCTCGCCACCGGCTCGGTCGTCGCCGAGCTCAACAAGCCCGCCGGGCTCGCCGCACAGCTCGCGCTCCCGCCCGGGCGCTACCGCGTCGAGCGCGCGACCGACTCGGCCGAGGTCGACGTCACCGCGGGCGCCAAGGTCCTCGTCGTCCCCACGGCGTTCGCCTCGACCGCGGTCGCCGCGCGCGGAGGCGACGAGCTCGACGGCTTCGTCAGCCCCTTCTCCAGCGACGTCGTGAACGCGCTCAGCGCCGGCTACCAGTCGGGCGTACAGACCGCGCAGCCGGGCCCGTGGCGCCACACCCTCGACGTCACCTACGGCTTCAACATGCTCCCGTTCGGAGCCCTCGGCGTCGAGCACGGCGTCGAGGCCGGCTGGCGCTACGCCTCGGGCCGCTTCTTCGGCGGCGTGCGCGCGCTCTTCCACTCGGCGACCTTCCGCGACGTCACGCTCAACCGCGCCGGCGCGCTGCTCGACGGAGGCGTGCGCTTCCTCCCCGCACCGTTCGAGCTGCAGCCGCACTTCGGCGTCGGCGTCACCTCGGTCTGGCGCAACCAGGCCGGAGTCACCCGCGCCGACCTCACCGCTCCCCTCTTCATCGGGGGCCTGCGGCTCGAGCTGCCCATCGGCGGCGGCTTCGCGCTCTCGTTCGACGCCCGCGCCGAGCTCACGCTCCTGTCCGTCGACGGCGCGCGCCGGCCGTTCGTCTCGCCGCTGCTATCGTTGGGGGTCGCATGGAGAAGATGAAGCTCGCCGCTCTTTCCGTCACGCTGCTCACCGCGTGCGGCAACGTGGAAGGCCTCACGAGCGAGGACATCTTCGGCCTGCGCGCCAGCGCCAATGCGTGGCTCTTCGGCCAGGTGACGAACGGCGTGACGGGCGCGCCGCTGCCGGGCGTCGCGGTCAGCGTGCAGGGCTACTCGACGCAGACGGACCACAACGGCGCGTACCGCATCGAGGGGCTCCTCGCGCGCTCGACCACGGCCTCCGCTTCGATTCACGGCTTCCACCCCTACAACGTCCCCGTCGCGCTGGTGTCCGGCGAGAACCGGCTCGACATGGCGCTGGCTCCGAACGAGTGCGGCCGGTTCAACTGCGCCGACGACGAGTTCTGCTCGAGCGGCACGTGCGTGCGCGGCGCCGTGCTGACCGGCAGCGTCGTCAGCGACTGCACCGGCGCGGCGCTCGACGCCCGCGTCACCATCAACGGCAAGTCGGGCTGCTCGCTGTCGCGCTCCGGCAAGTCGTACTTCGAGCTCAGCGGCCTCACACCGGGTGGCCCGCACACGCTGTCGGTCGGCAAGAGCGGCTACCAGGCGTTCTCGAAGGCGCTGACGCTGTCGCCCGGCTTCAACGTCTTCGAGACCGTGCGCCTCGTGCCGATCGGCGGCTGCCCCGCCGGAGAGCCCGCCGCCGTCGCGTGCACCTGCACCGAGCCGGGCTGCCAGTAGTCACCCCGCGCGCTGGCGCGAGGCGCGCACCAGCAGCGCGAGGAACAGCGGCCCGCCGATCAGCGCGGTGACGACGCCGACGGGCAGCTCCTGGTTGAACGCGCGGAACGACACGCGCGCCAGCAGATCGGCCAGCGCGAGAAACGCGCCGCCGCACAGCGCGCTCGCCGGCAGCAGCAGCCGGTTGTCGGCGCCGAACAACAGCCGCACCACGTGCGGCACGAGCAGCCCGACGAAGCCGACGAGGCCCGAGACGGCGACCGCCACCGACACCGCGAGCGACGTCGCGAGCAGCACCTGCGCGCGCGTGCGCCTCACGTCGACTCCGAGCGAGGCGGCGTCGTCGTCGCCGAGCATGAGCAGGTTGAGCTTGCCGGAGAGCGACCACATGCCGGCGAACGCGATCGCCTCGAGCACGGTGGCGCCCACCAGCGTCGTGCCCTGCTCGTGCCCGAGCCGGCCCGCCAGCCAGTAGAGGACCTCGCCCAGCTGATCCGGAGCGACCAGCGCCTTCACGAACAGCACCGCGGCGAGCGCGAACGAGTTGAAGATGACGCCGGCGAGCAGCGTGGCGTGCGGGCCTCCGCGCGAGAGGCGGCCGACGGCCATGACCAGCGCCGTGGCTCCGAACGCGCCGCCGAGCGCGAACAGGCTCGTCACGGACAGACCGGGGAGCAGCGCCGACGCCGAGAGGCCGAGCGCCAGCGCGACGGTGGCGCCGAGCGCCGAGCCACCCGACACCCCGAGCACGAACGGATCGGCGAGCGGGTTGCGCGTCAGCGCCTGCAGCGTGCAGCCGGACGCGGCGAGGCTGGCTCCGACGAGCGCGGCGAGCGCGACGCGCGGCAGGCGAATCGAGAGGAGAATCGATCTCGCGGCTGATCCCTCTTCGAACACCTCGGGCAGCGACAGCGGCTGCTCGCCGAAGCCCGCCGCGAGCATGAGCACGGCCGCGAGCGCGAGCGCACATGCACCCAGCACCGCCGACAAGCGCGCCAGCGAGAAGTTGAGGGACGCCACAGTCACCTTGTTAGAGTACCGCGCATCGCCGCGGCCGAGCGGCACGAAGAAGGAAGGGGTCTCCCAACATGTTCAACCGCATTTCTGCGCTGTCGCTGCTCGTCTTCTGCGCGTGCACGGCCGCTGAGGTTCGCATCGGCGAGGGCAAGATTCCGTCGATCAAGGGCAACGACACCATCACCATCGGCAGCTACACGTGTGGCCAGCCGATCAGCGACGACACGTACACCGTGACGACGACCGACCGCGGCGCCGACTGCGAGTTCAACTTCGATCAGGACGTCACGATCATCAGCCAGTCCGACTACCAGAGCATCCCCGACCTGCAGGGCAGCACGAACCTCGTGCAGGCCGTCGAGGTCACGGTGAAGACGCTGAAGTTCGTCGACGCCTCCAACGGCATGTCGCTCGACCTGAACACCTACGTGAAGTCGGCGGTGCTCAAGGTCGACGGCCAGCAGGTCGCGTCGAAGAGCGACCTGCAGAGCCTGCCGAAGACGATTCGGCTCGAGGGCGCGGCCCTCACCAACATCAAGGCGAAGGTCGACGCCCGCCAGCCGGCGACGGTGCGGGCGACGGCGACGATGCTGGTCCCGAAGTCGCCCGCTCCCCCGAGCCAGCTCAAGGTCGAGTACGACGCCCAGCCGACCCTGGTGCTCGGTACCGGTAACATCAACCTCGGCGGGTAACACCGCTGCGCGATTTCCCCCGTCCCGTTAATCGATCGGGACGGAGGCGGTCGTGGGCGGGTGGGGACGGGCGTTCGGCGCCCTTGCAGTTCTGGTGGTGAGCGCGTGCGGTCGGGAGCTGCAGCTCGGCTCCAGCACGGGGTTGGATCCGATCGCGGGCGAGACGCTCGCGGTGCTGGACGACTCGGTCTGCGGCCAGCCTTACGGAGACTGCCGCGTCCACTTCGAGCGCGACGTCGTCATCGCGACGAAGAAGTCGTACGTGAAGCTCGACGGGCTCGTCTCGTACGTGAAGGCGGTGGACCTCGACGTCCGCGTGCTCACGTTCATCGACGGAGACACGGCGGTGAGGTTCGTGCCCGAGGGCACGGTGACCATCGCCGGCACGCTCGAGCTGCACCGCGAAGAGCTCCTGATGCTGCCGCAGCAGCTGCGCATCGAGGGCGAGACCTTCGAGCCGGTGCGGAAGCAGATCTTGAACGGTGAGCCGGCGACGCTGAGGGTGGTGGCCGACGTCGTCGTGCCGCAGCCGCTGCCGAGCTACCTCGTCGTCCGATACGACGTGCAGCCGAGCCTGATCATCGGCGAGCAGTAGTCGCTCACCACTCGGTCTTCGTCACCACCGGCAGCTGCAGCGCCCGCTCGCGATCGAGATCGAGGTTGCCGACGTGCAGCGACAGCGGCGACTGCACCCACTTGTAGATGCTCTGCGTGAACAGCCGCACGAACTTCTCGACGTCGCCTTTGAGCGCCGCAGCGCCGCGCTCGGGGAACATCGGCACGAGCGCCGACAAGAGCTCTGACGGCGACAGCTTCTCGCCGGCGAACAGGTAGAAGCACGCGTCGAGCACCGGGAACGGCATCAGCTCTTCCTCGCCGACCTGGTTCGGCTGCAGCTCGGGGCCCGCGGGCTTCGCGGTCACGAGCGCGATGCCCTCGTACCCGTGCTTTTCCTGCAGGTACTCGAGCAGGTACACGACGAGCGTCTTCGGCAGGTTCGAGATCACGGCGAGCGCGCCCATCAGGTCGCCGCCGACGGTCGTGTAGCCGACCGCCTTCTCGCTCATGTTCCCCGTCTGCAGGAACAGCCCGCCCGACGTGTTCGCCCAGTTCCACATGCGCTGCGCGCGCAGGCGGGCCTGGATGTTCTGCTTCGTGACGCCGGTGAGCTCGACGCCCTCACCGAGCATCTTCTTCGCGGCCTCCATCTCGCGCTCGAACGCCTCGTCGATGGAGACGACCGCGAAGCCGACGCCGAGCTCGCGCGCCGTCACCTCGGCGGCCCTGCGCGTGTGCTCCGACGAGAAGCGGGTCGGCATGTAGAAGGTCTGAATCAGCGAGCCCGGGTTGTCGGGCCGCACGCGCTGCGCGTACCGGTGCGCGATGAGCAGCGTCAGCGTCGAGTCGCGCCCGCCCGACAGCGCGATGCCGATCTTCGTGAACACGCGGTTCTTCTCGAAGTAGTCGCCGACGCCGAGCGCCAGCGCGTCGAGCACGTCTTCGCACAGCGACTCTCTCGGCGACCGCACCGTCCCGGTCTGCGGCAGGAAGAAGCTGCGGTTCGGAGGCGCCGGGTAGTGCAGCGTCTCGCGCTTCGTCTTGAAGTCGACGGCGAGCCGCGTCGGGATCGGAGCGTTCGTCCGCGCCCAGTGCTCCTGGTCGGTGCGCCAGGTGGTGTTCTCGGTGCGCAGGCGAGCCGTGCGCGCGAGGTCGACGACCGCGGTCGAGTAGCCCTCCTTGAACCGCACGCCCTCGACGACCGGGCGCCCGTTCTGGTTCAGGAAGCCGCCGCCGTCGAAGATGAGGCCGTCGTTCGAGCCGACCTGGTTCGCGTACGCGAGCGTGCACTGGTGGTCGGACGCGCGCGTCGCCATCAGCTCGCGGCGCGTGCCCTCGACGCCGATGCGGAACGGCGAGGCCGACACGTTCACCACGAGCTCGGCTCCGGCGTAGGCGCGCCGGCGCATCGGGCCGTCGGCGCTCCACAGGTCTTCGCAGACCTCGGCGGCGAGCAGCCCGAAGTCGAAGGCGAAGATCTGATCTCCCAGGGGGATGCTGCTCCGGTACAGCTCGTCCATGCCCGGGTAGCCGCGCGAGAACGTCCGGCCCTCGTAGAAGATGTTGTACGTGGGCAGCTTCTCTTTCGGCACGAGCCCGAGCACCTTGCCGCCCGCGACGACCGCGGCGCAGTTGTAGCGAAGCCCCTTCTGATTCACCGCGACGCCGAGCACGTGCACCATCGGGGTCGCCGCCGTCTGCTTCGCGAACCGCTCGAGCTCCGCCCACTGCCGATCGACGAAGGCGTGCCACTGGATGAGGTCTTCGCTCGGGTAGCCGCCGACGAGCTGCTCGGGGAACACGGCAACCGTCACGTGCTCGTCGTTCATCGCCTTCGCGAGCTTCAGCGCGCGATCCACGTTGGCGCCGAACGCGCCGACGGTCGTGTTCACCGACGCCAGGCCGACTTTCACCAGTCGCATGGCTTCGAACATACGCCCGATCTGCGGGCCTTCGCGCTACTTCGCCGCCGGAGCGGCGACGGCCTTCTTCGCGCGCTCCGCCGCGCGGCGCTGCGCTTCCTTCTCGACGGCCTGAATCACGTCGACCACGGCCCGCTTGTTGCCCATGTCCTTCGCCCAGTTCGGGATGTTGCCCGCCGGGTCGGTCGAGAACTTGTAGACGACGTGGCTCTTCGAGCCGTCTCCCACGGGGGTGATGGTCCAGCTTCCGTCGTTCACCTTCAGTCGCACGTAGCCCTTCACCTCGGGCAGCTTGTCGGGAGCCGCGGTCCACCGCTGGCGGAACGCGCCGCTGCCGTCGGGCTTCACCTTCTCGTCGTTCCAGATGCGCACCGCGTAGTCGCGGCCGGAGAGGATGGGCAGATCGACCTGCGTGTAGATGTAGTAGCTGCCGTCTTCCTCGGTCTTGTTGAGCGACGCGGCGCCGCGCACGTTCGGCATGAACTTCGCGAAGCTCTCGACGTCGAGCAGCGCCGACTGGATGTCCTCGACGCGGGCCTCGACGTCGCCCTCGCCCCAGACCTCCTTGATGGGAGAGCCTTCCTTCGTGCGGTTCTTCACGACGATGGGCGGGCCGTCGATGACGGTGACCCACTCTCCATCGGCGGCGAGCGCGCTACCGGACAGCAACATCACGACGGCCAGCAGGAGTCTCATCGTCAGTTCAGGTAGCCACCGGGGTTCGGCGGCGCCTTCATTCTCGCGATGACCGCGGTGACCTCTTTGAGGACCTCGGCCAGCCGGCGCTCGCTGTCGAGCTCGTCGAGCAGCTCGACGCGGCGGTTCACGTTGTTGACGAGCGTGGCGGCGACGACGTCGGCGAGGCCTCCGCCCTTCGCGCGTGAGGCGACCTTCACGAAGTTCTCGGCGGCCTTCGTCGGCAGCCGCGCGGCGAGCTCGAGCACCGCCCGTCGCAGCGCGAGCTCGGAGTCGGCGGGCGTGCCTTCGTCGTCCGGCAGCATCTCGGCCTGCACCTCGCGGTACAGCTTGTCCTTCGGGTGCTCGGCGATCACCCGCGCGCGGCAGACGCCGGTGAGCATCAGGTTGTAGCGGCCGTCGGGCAGCTCTTCGTGCAGCGAGATGACGCCGGCGCTCAAGATGGGCAAGAGCGGGGGATCTCCCGCGAGCTCGGCGATGCCCGCCGCCGGCACCTGCGCCAGCGCGAACACGCCGTCGCCGTCGATCGCGTCTTTCACCATCGCGCGGTACCGCGGCTCGAAGATGTGGAGCGGCACGGCCGTACCGGGAAACAACACCAGCGACGGCAACGGGAACACCTTGAGGCGCCCGGCTGCGGCGCGGCAACGCTCCAGCGGGTTCATCCCGCGGCCGGGACCTTGGGGTCGCGCGCAGCGAACACGGCGTGCGCGCGGCTCCGCCGTTCGGCACGGCCTGCGACTCTCACGAAGCGCGCGCGCATGTGTTCAGCTCGCGCGAGCCCCAGGAAGCGGGTCCTTGGAGTTCCTCGCTTTCAGCGCTTCGATCACGATCGGGAGAATCGAGAGGAAGATGATCGCGAGGATCACGAGCTCGAAGTTCTTCTTCACGATCGGCATCTGGCCGAACGCGTAGCCGGCGACCACGCAGATGATGACCCACGCGAACGCGCCGACGACGTTGAACATCAGGAAGCGCGGGTACGGCATCTTGCCGATGCCGGCCACGAACGGCGCGAACGTGCGCACGATCGGCACGAAGCGGGCGAGCACGATCGTCTTGCCGCCGTACTTGTCGTAGAAGCGCTGCGTCTTCTCGAGGTGCTCCTTCTTCACGAAGCGGAAGTTCTTCTTCTCGAGGTAGCCGGGGCCTAGCGCCTTGCCTATCGAGTAGTTGACCGCGTCGCCGATGATCGCCGCGACGATGAGCAGCGGGATGATGATGAAGATGTTGAGCTGGCTCTCCGGCCTCGAGCCGAGCGCGCACAGCGAGCCCGCCGCGAACAGCAGCGAGTCGCCGGGGAGGATCGCCGTCACCACCAGGCCCGTCTCGCAGAAGATGATCAGGAAGAGGATCGCGTAGACCCAGATGCCGTAGCCGGCCACCAGGGCTTCGAGGTGTTTGTCGACGTGGAGGAAGATGTCGACGAAGGACATCAGGGTCTGCATAGGCGGCGCACCCTATGTGGGTGGGTGAGGAGTCGCAAGCTGGCGGGCCAGCCGCCGCCACGCCCTGGTTCGGGCCGGGGCCGGGGCCGGGGCACGCCGGGATGGGCAGGGGCCCGGTGGGGCTGGGGGGCACTGCGGGCGCTGGGACTTGCTCGGGTGCATCGCCTGACCGACAGTCCCAGCGTGCGCCCGCTGCTCGTCGGCTTCATCCTCTTCGCTGCCTGCAGCGGGCTGCAGTCCCGGCCCGATGCCGGCGGCCTCGGCGGAGGCGCTGCTGGCGGCGGTGTCGCGGGCGGTAGCGCCGGCGGAGCGGCAGGCGGCACAGGCGGGTCCGCAGGAGGCGCCGCAGGCGGCACGGCCGGAGGCTCCGCAGGTGGAAGCGCAGGTGGCTCCGCTGGCGGCAGCGGCGGCGGCTCCGCAGGTGGCACGGCCGGCGGCTCCGCTGGCGGCTCCGCTGGCGGCGCGGCCGGCGGCTCCGCTGGCGGCGGCATGGGCGGCATGGGCGGCGGCACCCTCACGCCCCCGCCCTTCGACGCGGGGCCGCTGCCCTCCGACGGCGGCGCCTTCGTCTGGACGCCGCTGGTCGACAACACGAACCTCGACGCGTTCACGCACGTGCGAGCGTTCGCGCCCGGAGACGTCTGGATGACGGCGACCGTCTCGCCGGCGGCCATCGAGCACTTCGTCTTCTACGCGGTCGACGGAGGCGCGGACGTCACGGTCTTCACCGACGATCCGTTCGTCGACCTCGAGCTCACGCGGAGCCCGGCCCGCGTCTACGCCACCACCGCGACGGAGGTGGTCTGGTGCGACCGCACCGACGGCGGCTGCTTCAACCCCGGCGCCTGGGGCACCGCGTTCCCCGCCGATCCCGGCGACACGCTCGGCGGTCTGTGCACCGACGGTGTCCGCGCCTACGGCGTCGGTCGCACCGCAGGAGGTTCAGGCGCCCTCTTCAACCTCGGCGCGACGAGCTTCGCGCGCAAGCGCATCTTTCTGGGGACTGGGCCGCTCTTCGACTGCTGGGTCCGCGCCGACGGCGTCGTCATCGCGAGCGGCACCGGCCGCCTCGCGTACGAGCTCGCCGACGGAGGAACCTACGAGGTCGACGTCACCGCCGCCGGCCTCTCCTCTCCCGCGAGCATCCAGTGGACCGCGATTCACGGCGCCGGCTTCACCACGTTCATCAGCGGCAGCAGCAACCAGCTCGTCGAGGTCGGCTACGACGGCACGTTCACCGTCGCGCACTCGGCGTCACAGCGCCTCGTGTCCATCGCAGGCGTTCATCCGCTCGAGCTCTACGCCGGCGGCGGCACCGCCCTCGCCCGCTGGAACGGCGCCACGTGGAGCCCCGCGCCCCCGATCGCGCCGCGCTTCCGCCTGCTCGACCTCTCCGCCGCCAACGCCAACACGTACTATGCGGTCGGGGTCGACGATGGGGGCGCGCAGCTGTTCCGCGGCCGGCGCTAGCAGGCTGAGGCAAACGACCGCTAGCTCGCCGGCGTGACCGAGACCGCCGGAAGATCCGCGCCGATGCACGCGTCGATCGCGCGCACGAGCACGTCGTACTTCACCGCGTCCTCCGGCTGCACCGTGATGCTCCGCTGATCCGGCACGCTCGCCTTCACCTCGCGCAGCCGCGCCTCGAGCTTCGCCAACTCGGTCACCGCGATCGGCTCGTAGGCCGTACCGCCGAGCGAGAGGCGAAACTGCGACTCGGTGATGACGAGCGTGAGCGGCAGCTCAGGCGAAGCCTCGCCAACGCCACCGCCGCTCGTGCCCGCCTCCACGCGCCCGACCTGGGTCCACACCGCGGTCATGATCAGAAACGCGATCGTCACCGCCATCAGATCGATGAACGGCACGAGGTTGATGACCGCATCGAGCGGCTTCTTGCCGCCGCGCTGAGGAGCTCCAGGGTCTCCGCCGCCAGCCATGCGGCAGCAGACACCGAGCACCCGCGCGAGTTCCAAACCCGAACCCGAACCCGAACCCGAACCCGGCCGTTGTCGGGCGGAGAAAAAAAGGCCCGCTTCCCGTGAAGGAAGCGGGCCGGAAAAACCGTTCAACCGCTCAGCGAGAAGCCGACTCGGGCTTGGCCTCGGTGGCCGGGGCGCCGCCGACGTTCAGCGTCGCGAAGTTGATGTTGCCGTAGCCGGCCGACGCGCACGAGAACATGACGCGCTTGATGATGCGGAACTCCACGCCCTTGTCGGCCTGGATGTTCACGTCACCCTTGAACGCGCCGCTGTCGTTCGCGGCGGAGTGGAGGTCCTCGAACTTCTTCCGCTCGTCGCGCAGCTTCTCTTCGAGCAGGGGGATGTTGAGGTACTCCTCGCGGGTGAAGTCTTCGACGCGACCGATGAGCGCTCCGGAGAGCAGCACCTCGGTCTTCGAGACCGTCACCACGGGCGCGGACTGAATGTCCTGCACGTTCTTCGCCTCGGGCAGCGAGATGTCCTTGCTCATCATCAGCACTTCGCCGGTCGCCGAGAAGTTGGCGATGAGGAAGAGCACGATGATGACGAACATGTCGACGAGCGGCGTCACGAGCAGATCCGCGAAGCCCGACTTCTTGGAGTGGCCGTGGCCGAACACCTTGGAGTGCTCGAACCGCTTGCCCATCCGCTTGCCTGGAACTTTGATTCCCATGTCTTTCCTCAGCTCGAAGCAGGCGACACGGAGATCGCCGGAAGCTCAGACCCGATGCAGGTGTCGATGATGCGGACCAGCACCTCGTACTTCACCGCATCTTCGGTCTGCAGCGTGATGGCCTGCTGATCAGGCAGGTTGCTCTTGATCTCCTTGAACTTGGCCTCGAGCTTCGCGAGGTCCAGCTTCGTGGGATCGATCGGGATTGGGTCGTACTGCGTGCCGCCGAGCGTGAGCTTGAGCTCCTTCTCGGTGATCAGCAGCGTGAGGGGGAGCGTCTTCTGCTCTTCCTCTTGTTTGTTCGGATCCGAAGGACCGCCGGCTTGCCCAACCTGCAGGCGGCCGACCTGAGTCCACACCGCGGTCATGATGAGGAACGCGATGGTCACTGCCATCAGATCGATGAACGGAACCAGGTTGATGACCGTATCGAGCGGCTTTTTGCCGCCTTTCTGCGGTACGCCAGGATCTCCACCACCTGCCATGGTTCTCTCTCCTTACTTCTAGAAGGACCAGACAGCAGGGAACCCGGAAGGTTCCCTGCGGCCCAAGAACGTCACTCCTCGCCAGCCGAAGCCGGGACGGAGACGTTCTTGAACTTGTCCTTGTTGGAAACGACCAGGTTGAGAACCGCGACGGAGGTCTCGTTCATGTCGTTGATGAGCGACTGCGTGCGACCCATCAGGACGGAGAAGAACACCAGCATCGGGATGGCGACGATGAGGCCGAAGAACGTGCAGTTCATGGCTTCAGAGATCGACGCGGCGAGAATCGTCGCCTTGTCGGCCGGCGCGACGTGCGCGACCGCCTTGAAGGAGCCGATCAGACCGTTCACCGTTCCGAGCAGACCGGCGAGCATTGCCGCGTTGCCGAGCATCGCGAGGTAGCCCGTGCGCGCTTCGATCTTCGGCGTCTCACGGAGCGCCGCTTCGTCGAGCGCCGCCTGAACCTCTTCCTCACCCTTCGGGACGTTCATCAGGCCCGACTTGATCACGTTGGTGAGCGGCGTCGGCTTCTGGCCGGCGACGTAGTTGATCGCCTTGTCCAGATCGCCCGCGTAGATGTGCTTCTTCAGACCACGGAGGAAGCCGTCCTTGTTGATGCTCGCCGTGAAGTACAGAACGATGATGCGCTCCACGATGATGGCAATGCCGATCACGCCAGCGAGCGCGATCGGGTACATGCCGCCGCCACCCTCGTTCCAACGGGTCGCGATCGAGTCGAAAAGTCCTTCTTCCGCTCCACCGCCACCTTCGGTAGCGAGAAGCGCCAGTTTGCCCAGAATCATTGTTGTGTTGCCTCCGAGGTTTTTGACAACCCCTTCGAAAAAGACGGCGGACAGTAGGCTCCGCCGAGAAACGCTGTCAAGGTAGGAGACCACGCATGGCGAGGAAGCGCATCGGCGAGCTCCTGCTCGAGCGCGGAGTGATCAGCCGCCACCAGCTCGAAGCCGCGCTGATGATCCAGAAGCAGACCCGCGCCCGCCTCGGCATCACCCTCGTTTCACAGGGGTTCTTGAGCGAAGAGGACCTCGTCGTCGCCCTCTCCCAGGCGCTCAACGTGCCCCGCGTCGAGCTGAAAACGGTAACACCCGAGTGGGCCGCCATTCACCTGCTGCGCGCGCGTTTCTGCGAAACGAACGAGCTGTTCCCGTTCGGAATCGAAAAAAACGGCACGCGCAAGGCGCTGCTGCTCGCGATGGCCGACCCCCTCAACGCGCCCGCGGTGCAGGAGGTCGAGTTCACCACCGGCCTGCCCGTCACCGTCCGCATCGCGTCGCTCTCCGAAGTGCGAAACGCGATCCTGCGCTGGTACCACAAGGTCAACCCCGACGTGGCCGGCGAGGGGAAGATGGCGCTCGTGCAGCGCGGCGGCGGCGTGCGCATGATCGACACCGACCCGGGCTCGCCTGCTCCGCAGGAAGAAGAAGAGCCGATGGTCGTCGTCGGCCAGGAGCTCCCGCCCGAAGACTCAGGCTCGCTCGAGAAGCTGATCGCGCAGCGCGCCGCGCAGTCGGCGAAGAAGAAGGGCACCGTCGCGAAGGACCTCGAGTACCTCTTCGGCCAGAAGCCCGAGCTCGACGACGTCGAGAAGCTCGAGCGCAAGTTCTGGGCGCTGATGCGGATCATGGCGCGCAAGGGCCTCATCACCAAAGACGAGTTCCGCGAAGAGCTCGACGAAGACGGCGACTGAGCCGTCAGCGCTGCAGCTTCGACAGCAGCGGCCCGACCACCTCGAGCAGCTTCGCCCTCACCGCCGAGTCCTTCGGCAGAAACACGATTCCCCCCGACACCAGGCCGATCGGCAGCATCAGCGCGATCACCAGGATCCACGGCCAGCGGCGCGGCTGCGGCTTGAGGCCCGCAGCCTCCATCAGCACGTGCGTGCTCGGCCCCGGAGACACCGTCGTCGCCGGCACGCCGATGGCGCTCTGCACCGGCACCGTCCGCGGCTCGATCGCGTCGGGCGGCAGCGTCTCGGGCGACAGGTCCTCCGCGGCGTCGGCCTCGGGCTTCGGGGTGAAGGCCGGCTTCGGCACGCTCGGCGCAGTCACCGACTCGAGCTTCGGCGCGCTGCCCGACCTCGACTTCGGAGGCCTCGACATCGCCGCCTTGATGTCCGGCATCTTCTTCTCGGGCTCCGTGGGCATCAGCGACACGTCGGTCGCCGTCCCCGCCACCGCCCGCCTCGCCACCGGCGGAGTCCCCATGATCGGCGTCGGCGCGAAGCTCGGGTCCACCGGGTTCGAGCCGGACACCGGCGTGCGGTCGTCCTTCGTCCGGCCGGCGAGCGTCTCGCGCAGCTCGCGCGGCTGCACCATGTCCTGCAGGGTGCGCGCCTCGCGCGCGCTCGAGCCCACCACCGTCGGCGGCACCTCGTCGTCCGCCAGCGCGGGGGGCGCCGGCTTCGCCATCGGATCCGTCGACACCAGCTTCGGGTCGACGAGCAGCGCGATGTCCTTCGCGACCACGCGGGTGCCGGTGCTGGCGAGCCACTCCTCGAGCTGGTCGGAGAAGTGGCTGCCGCGCTGGAAGCGGTCGTTCGGGTCGAGCGCGAGCGCCTTGTCGAGAATCTGCCGCAGCCGCTTCGGCGTCTCGGGGCGGAACTGATCGATCGGCGCATAGCGCCGCTGCGCCGCCGCCATCATCAGCGCGTTCATGTTGTCGTTGGGAGCCACCGCCGCGCGGCCGGTGATGAGCTCGTACAGCACGAGGCCGAGCGCGTAGATGTCGGTGCGCATGTCGACCTTCTGCTGCCGCAGCTGCTCGGGCGACATGTACGCGTACTTCCCCTTGAGCGTCCCCGCCACGGTGCGGTGGCTGTCGGTCGCCGCCTTGGCGATGCCGAAGTCGATGAGCTTCACGTCGCCGTTGATGCCGACGAGCACGTTGTGCGGGCTCACGTCGCGGTGGATGATCGAGAGCGGCTTGCCTTCGGCGTCCGTCGCGTGGTGCGCGTAGTCGAGCGCCTGCGCGACCAGCGCGGTGATGCGCGCGGCGACCGGCAGCGGCACCGGCTTCTTGCTCTCGAGCCGGTTCTCGATGACGGCTTTGAGGTTCGCGCCCGGCACGTACTCGAGCGCCAGGAAATACGTGTCCTGCTCGTGGCCGAAGTCGAAGACGCGCGCGATGCCCGGGTGCGAGAGCTGCGCGACGACGCGCGCCTCGTCCAGGAACATCTCGATGAACGTCACGTCCTCGGACAGGTGCGACAGCATGCGCTTGACCACGCACTGCTGCTGCGTGCCCGCGTCGCGCGCGACGTAGACCTCGGCCATGCCGCCCTGCGCGAGCCTGCGTTCCAGCAGATAGCGGCCGAGCTGTTCCACCGCTCAGAGGTGATACGCAGCGCCGACGAGAGCTTCGAACGTGTACAGAACCAACGGACCGGTCGTGAAGATGGTGACCCCCAGGGGCTTCACCTTCGCGAACACGAGCAGCGAGTCCATGATGGCGTACTCGGCGCTCGCGCCCGCGACGAACGGAATGCCGGCGCCGAAGCCGAACAGCACCCAGAACGGCAGCTCGAGTGAGACGCTGACGTTCAGCTTGTCGACGAACCGGGGCAGCCCCAGCGTCGCCGCGATGGGCAGCGTGAGGCCGCCGCGCACCGTGCCGAACGGGAAGAAGTAGATGAGCGCCCCGGGCGCGAAGCTGACGCCCAGCGGCAGCCCGGCGATCTCGGTCAGCAGGTACTTGCCGAAGAGCTGGATGCGCAGGCCGGGCCGAAGCGCCGTGACCATGCCCTCCCAGCCGTAGTTGAAGCCGACCCGCGCGCCGACATCGAGGTCCTTCAGGATGCCGCGCGTGAAGCCCGCGTAGACGCCCGGCCAGCCGACGCCGAGCTCGACGACGTTTGCGCCCTCGCCGACGGTGCGCGGGGTGACGAGGCTCCAGCCCTCGGCGCTCGACTCGGCGGGCGGGGCCTCTTCGGTCGGCGCCACCGGCTCGTCCGACGAAGGCGTCGACGTCTCGCTCGCCGGCGCCGGAGTCGGCTCGGTGAGATCGAGCCCCTCGCTCGTCTCGACCTCTTCCTCTTCCTTCTCGTCGGGCTTCGCGCTGGGCTTCGCCTTCTTCTTCTTCTTCTTCTTGGCGGCGAGCACCGTGTCGGTGAAGGAGTCGCGCACCGCCCCTACCGGAGCCGCCGACAGCACTGCGGCGGCGACCAGGGCAATCATTCCATCGTCACCATCGGGAGCTTGATGGAGAACGTCGTGCCCTTGCCGGGCTCGCTGTCCACCTCGATGGTGCCGCCGTGCTTCTCGACGATGCCCTGCACGATCGAGAGGCCCAGGCCCGTGCCCTTCCCGTCGGGCTTCGTGGTGAAGAACGGCTCGAAGATGCGCGCCTTCACCTCGGGCGCGATGCCGGCGCCGCTGTCCTTCACCTGCACCAGGGCGGCGCCTTCCTGCGCGCGGGTGACGACGGTGATGGAGCCCCCGTTCGGCATCGCGTGGCAGGCGTTCGTGACGAGGTTGACGACGACCTGCACGAGGTTCTGCTTCACCGCGAAGAACGCGGGCACCGACCCGAAGTCGCGCGTCAGCGTCACGCCGTGCTTCGAGAGCACGTGCTCGCAGAAGCCGATCGCCTGGTCCACGGCGGCGTTGAGATCGACCTGCGTCGCCCTGTCCTGCGCGGGGCGCGCGTAGCTGACGAGGTCGCGGGTGAACCTCAGCACGCGCTCGCTGTTGTCGACGATCTTCTTGAACTTCTCGACGTCGGCGGGGTCGGAGGCGGGCTGCCCCTGCGCCCGCATCAGCAGCGCCTCGGCGTACGTCGACACCGCGGTCATCGGGTTGTTGATCTCGTGCACCACGCTCGCGGCGAGCTGGCCGAGCGACGTGAGCTTCTCGGCCTGCACCACCCGCCGCTCGAGCTCCTTCATGCGGGTCAGGTCCTGCCCGATCGCGATGACGCCCTCGACCTCGCCGGTCTGGGTGAGCACGCTCGACGTCGAGAACGCGACGCGCACCTCTTTGCCGCCGCGCGCCTGCACCAGCGTCTCGAAGCTCGAGACCGCCTCGCCCTTCAGCGAGCTCGACATCACGCGCATCACCTTGAGCCGCTCGCTCTCGGGCACGAACTCGAGCAGGTCCTGGCCGAGCACCTCGCTCTTCGCGAGGCCGGTGAGCTGCACCATCGCCTTGTTGAAGACGACGACCTTGCGCTCGCGGTTCGCGACGAGGATGAGCGCGTTCGCGTGCTCGAGCAGCTCTTCGAGGTACTTGCGGACGAAGATGAGCTCGTCGATCAGCTTCGCGTTTCGCACCGCGACGCTGACCTGGTTCGCGAGCTGAATGAGCACCCGCTCGTCGGAGAGCAGGTCGGCGCTCATGCCTTCGGGGTACTCGACGTCGACGATGCCGAACAGCTGGCCGCTCGCCACCAGCGGAGCGCTGATGCCGCGCACGCTGCCCACGAACAACAGCGGCCGGTCGCCGGTCACGATCTTCACGCGGTCGGCCGGCAGCCCCGCCGTCGACAGGTGCGTCTTCTCGGCGGCGCTCTTCTTGATGACGAGCGTGTCGCGCACGCCCTCGCGCATGCGGCCCTCCGCGTAGAGCGACGTCAGCACGCACGTGCGCGGGTCGGTGATGCGCACGCAGAACGTGCGGCCGGGGAACAGGTTCTTCACGCCGCGCGCGACGGTGGCGACGAGCTCTTCTTCGCTCATCGACAGCGCGACCTGGCGGCCGAGCTCGAGCAGGCGCTGCTCGACGCGGCCGTGCTCGATCAGCGCGCGGCCCGCAGCAGAGAGCGCGTCGGCGGGCAGCTGCCGCGCCAGCACCGCGACCGTGGCGCCGCGGCGCGTGAAGGTGAGCGTCACCGTGCGCTCGCCCTCGCACTTCACGTCGACGACCTCGGTGCGCCCTTCGGCCGGAGCCTCGGGCACCTGCGACATCAGCTCCGAGAGCCTGCGCCCCGCGATGTCGCGCGAGCCGCACAGCGCCTCGAACGGAGGGTTCGCGGTGAGCACGCGCATCTGCGCGTCACAGAGGGCCGCGGGCCCGTCGACCGTCTCGAAGAACGCGCGGAAGGCGTCAGCCGCCGGCCCGGTGACCGGGAATGGAACGAGGCTGGCGGAAGAGTCAGTCTTCATGAACCAGCGTCATTCTTCATGTGCTGCGGCCTTATCGATGTCCACGATGGTCTGGTCGCCGACGTACTCCTTGACCTCGTAGCGCGTGATCTTACCAATCTTGCGCACGATCTCGGCCATGCGCTCTGCCTCGCGGTAGATGACGTCGATGTAGCGGTAGGCGGGCTGGTCCTCGGCGATCTTCCGCTTGACCAGCTCGGCGTAGCCCATCACGGACGTCAGCGGCTGGTTCAGCTCGTGGGCCGCGGCTCCGGCGAGCGCCATCAACACCTTGTTCTTCTCGCTCTCTTCGAGCTTCGTCTCTGCGTCCGACAACTTGCGCTCGAGCTTCAACCGATCGCGCAAGTCCGTAAAGATTCCGACGGTGCCGATCTCGCGGCCGCCCTCGTAGATGATCGCGGCGGACATGCTGACGGGGATGCGGTCTCCGTTCTTGTGGATGATCTCGCGGCGCGACTGGGCGAGGCGGCCGACGCCTCCGTGCTCTTTGCTGCGCAGCTGCGCCATGACCTCGCGCGCCTGGCTCTTCGGGTAGAGCTTCTGCACGTCGAGCGACTGCAGCGCCTCTTCGCTCGTCCAGCCGCAGATCGACTCGGCGGCCTTGTTGAAGAGAATGACCTTGCCCTTCATGTCCGCCGCGATGATCGCGTCGACGGACGAGTCGATGAGGCGCTCGAGGTAGTCCTTCGTCTTCTGCAGCTCGTCGGCGAGCGCGCGCGCCCGCGTGACGTCGCGCAGCGTGAGAATGGCGACCGCCTTGTCGCGCTCGTAGTCGAGCGGCGCGGCCGAGACGCTGAGCACGAGGCGGCGCCCGGCGATGGTGCGCACGGGGACGTCGACGTCGCTGCGGTTCTCTCCGCGGCTGACGGACATGAGCAGATCCATCACCAGGCCGTCGTCGGTGGGGTTCGTCAGCGCGTTGATGTGGCGGCCCTTCGCCTCGGCGAGCTCGACGTCGAGCAGCTTGCGCCCGGCGGGGTTGAGCGAGAGCACACACGCCTTGTCGTCGAGGATCGCGACGCCGTCGGACAGGTGCTGGAAGTACGACTCGTACTGCTTGAGCGCCTCGGCCCGCTCTTCGGCGGCGATGCGGGCGCTCTTCTCTTTCTCGCGGCGGCCGCGCTCGGCGTCGAGCTGGCGCGCGTTGCGCAGCGCGATGGCGGTCGCGTGACCGACGGTCTGCAGGAACTCGACCTCGCGGTTCACGAAGGCGCCGCGCCCGGACGAGCGGCGCAGCAGCAGCACGCCGAGCACCTTGCTGCGCACCGCGAGCGGCAGCGCCGCGATGTTGCGGATGCCGGCGGACGCGACCTTGTCCTTCACGTCCTCCAGCAGCGGGTGCGACGGCGCGTCCTCGACGATGACCGGCTTCCCGGTGCGCACGACCTCGCGGATCTCGGGGTACTGCTTCAAGTCGATCTTCAGGTCCTTCAGCGCCGGGTCGTCGCTCGCCGCGAGGATGGTGCCGGTCGACTTCTCTTCGTCGAGCAGCACGAGCGCGGCGCGGTCGATCTCCATCTCGTCGGCGAGGCGGCGCGTCACCTCGTGCAGCAGCTCGTCGACGTCGCTCGCCTCGGCGTAGCGCGAGGTCAGCTCGAGCAGCACCTGCAGATCGCGCTGCCGCGCCATCGCCTCGCGGTAGGTGAGGCGCCGCGCGTGCGCGCGCTTGAGCCGCAGCACGAGCTCGGCGTCGACCGCGGCGGGGGCGATGACGTCGGCGACTGAAGCGATCTCCTTCTCGGCCTGGGCGCCGTCGGCGATGGCGATGATGGAGAGCCGGCTGCCGCCCGGAGACTCGAGCAGCCTCTCGAGCGCGGCGGGGCCGTCGGCGGCGGAGAGGTCGACGATGGCGAGCTCGGCGTCCGAAGGCACCGGCAGCCCTGCCGCGGTGAGCCCCTCACGTGCAAAAGCCCGAAGCACCCCCTCGCGGGAGGGGGCGCTGTCGGGCAGCACGACGATGGGTTTGGGGGGAAGCGGCACTTACGCCGCTCGTTTTAGCTCAGGAGAACCGCGCTGGGCGTAGCCGTTCGCGGTTTCGCGCCTTCCGGAGGGGAGAGGGGTAACCCCCCTCGCGATTCACCGCCGACCGTGGCGGCCCCAACGATTGCCGTTCTGGAACGGCACCCAGACCCACTGCTGAACGGTGCGGTAGTAGCCGGGCCCCTGGCGGGTCTCGTAGCGGCCGGGCGAGCAGATCTGCGCGAAGCCGCTCGGCGAGCGCACACAGGTGCCGGCCACGTAGACCTGCGTCATCTGACCGGGGACCCACTGCTGAACGTTGCGCAGCTCGTAGCGGCCGCGGCGATCGCGGCGATCGACGTCTCCGTCGCCGTCACGATCGACTCCCCCGCGGCGCGGGCCGTAGCCGTCGTCGTAGTAGCCGCCGTTCGACACGCCGTACGCGACTCCGCTGGGCGGCGCCGGCACGAAGCTCTGGGCAAACGCGGCGGTGGAGCAGAGGCCAACAGCAACTGCAGCAGCGAGGAGCGTCGTTTTCATGCCCATACCGACGAACGCCCCGCTGCGGTATTCATGCCACCCATGACCTCCCAGACCTACACGAGACAGTCGGTCGTCGCGCCTCGCGTCAGCGGCGCACCGCTCAAGCTGTTCGTCTCGGCGCTGGAGAGCGGCATCACCGCCGACACGCTGCTCGCGAAGCTGGTGAAGGACAGCGGCATCGACAAGTTCCGCGACACCTCCGCGGGGCACGCGTCGCCGATTCAGGTTCCGCTGCCGCTCGACGCGACGGCGCCGCGCGAAGCGGAGAAGGCGGTCGACGTGGCGGCGCGCGCCGCGGCGCTGCCCGAGGTCGCGACGGGCATGCAGCTCGAGACCATCGCGCGGTTCGCGCAGGCGTACCGCAGCGGGCAGGCGGACCCGGTGCAGATCGTCCGCAAGCTCGACGGCCACATCACGCGGCTCGAGTCCGAGCCCGACCGCCTCGCGCTGTTCATCGCGCGGACGTTCAGCGAGGCGATGCAGGCAGCCGAGGCCTCGGCCGAGCGGCTGCGCAAGGGCGAGCCGTTGTCGGTGCTCGACGGCGTGCCGGTGGTGGTGAAGGACGAGATGGACTTCGCGGGCCGGCCGACGACGCTGGGCACCAAGTTCATGCGCGCGCCCGCGACGGCGGACTCGGCGGTGGTCGCGCGGCTCAAGGCGGCCGGCGCGGTGATCATCGGCAAGGCGAACATGCACGAGATCGGCATCAACCCGATCGGCGTGAACCCGCACCACGGCGCGTGCCGGAATCCGTACGACCGCACCCGCATCACCGGAGGCTCCTCGAGCGGCTCGGCCGCCACCGTCGCCGCCGGCCTCGCGCCCCTGAGCATCGGAGCGGACGGCGGCGGCTCGATTCGCATCCCCGCGGCGCTGTGCGGCGTCGTGGGCCTCAAGGCGACGTTCGGCCGCATCCCCGAGTCCGGAGTCCCGCCGCTGTGCTGGAACCCGGGCCACGTCGGGCCGATCGGCCTGACCGTCGCCGACGTCGCGGTGGGCTATTCGCTGATCGCCGGCCCCGACGACGGAGACCCGGTCAGCTGGCGCCAGTCCGCCGTGCACCTGACGGGGCTGGGCGACCGCTCGCTGAAGGGCGTGCGGCTCGGAGTCTGCCGGCCCTACTTCGAGGACGCCGACGCCGACGTCGTCGCGCGGTGCCGCGAGGGCTTGAAGGCGCTCACCGATGCGGGGGCGGCGATCGTCGAGCTGCCTCCGCCCGACCTGAACGTGATGCTCTGGGCGCACGCGATCATCATCCTGTCGGAGATGGCCACCGCGATGCTGCCGCACACGCGCGAGGACAGCACCCGCTTCGGGCCCGACGCGCGCACGAACCTGGCGATCGGGCGGCACTTCCGCGCCACCGATCTCGTGCACGCGATGCGGCACCGGCACGCCATCACGCGCCAGTACATCGAGCTGATGAAGGGCGTGGATGCGATCGTGACGCCGACGACGGCGACCACCGCTCCGGCGATCAACGAGCGGTCGCTGCCGGACGGCGAGTCGAACCTGCCCGTCGTCGATGCCCTGCTCCGCTTCATCCGCGCCGGGAACCTCACCGGCTTCCCCGGGCTGTCGGTGCCCGCGGGCTACGACTCCATCGGCCTCCCCGTCGGGCTGCACCTGCTCGGGCGGCCGTTCGAAGAGCACTTCCTGCTGCGGCTGGGGCGGGTCGTCGAGGCCGCGGTGCCGCGGCGCGCGCCGAGGCATCACGTGTCGGTGCTCGGGTGACCTCCCGCTCAGGGTGAGCGGAGGTTGATTGAATCGGCAGCGCGCGCCATCGTCTGTGCCCTTCGCCCATGCGCGCGCTCGTCCTGCTGCTGGCTTCCCTCTCAGGCTGTGTGACGTACTCGCGGTACACCATCACCGACGACGACGAGCGCCGCGCGCCCGCTGAGGCGAGCGTGAACGGCAAGTACCAGTACCTCATCCACACGTTCGAGGCGCCCGAGGACGTCGGCCGCTACGGCGCGTACCGCGACTACGGCTGGTGGGACCACACCTACTACAAGGGCGAAGGCCCGCTGCGGCCCGGCTACTGGGTCTACCTCGAGCCCGTCTGGTACGTCTGGGAGCGCGAGGCCGCCGGCGGCTTCTCGCAGCCGGACTTCACGCAGTAGCGCGCGCCGCCTGGCGCACCTGCATGGTGCGCACGAGCTCGGCCGGCCAGGCGGACAAGTCCTCGGCCGGCAGCACCTCGAGCTCGGCGCGCTTCGTCTTCACCAGCTCGCTCGGCCGCAGCCTCAGCAGCTTCGCCGCGCACTGCACGCCCGACAGCGCCGCGCCGTGCACGCCGTGGCCCAGGATGCTGGCGCCACACAGCCACAGCCCCTCGAACGGCGACTTCATGCCGAACCCGAACGGCCCCACCTGCGAGCGGATCTTCGCGGTGCCGTACATCGCGCCGCCGGTGCTCTCGCACCAGTAGCGGTTCGACAGCGGCGTCGACACCGACTGGAACACGATGTGGCGGCGCAGGCCCGGCACCACCGTCTCGATGAGCTCGATCATCTGCGAGGCGAGCCGGTCTTTGAGCGCGACGTAGTCGGCGGGCCGCGCGTCGAGCGGGCTGTCTTCCCACCGCGCGAACACCGAATACGGCACGAAGGTGAACGCCTCGAGCACGTGGTGGCGCCCGTCGAAGATGGTCGGATCTTTCAGCGTGGTGCAGGTGAGGAAGAGGCCGGGGCACTCGGTCGCGTCGGCGACTTCCGGCTTCGCGATGCGCTGGTACGTGCCTTCGGCGTCGAGCGTGCGCGTGATCCAGAAGTTGCCCGAGTCGAGCCCGGCCGCGCGCACGTCGAGATCGACCGCGAGGTACAGGCCGAGCGACGCCGTCGACATCTGGGTGCCCTCGAGCTTCTTGCGCAGGCCCCGCGGCAGCCGCTCGGCGCCGACGAGGCGGCCGTAGGTGACGAGCGGGTCGGCGTTGCTGATGACCTCGCGCGCGCGCAGCTCGCGGCCGTCGGCGAGCTTCACGCCGAGCACGCGGCGGCCCTCCATGAGCAGCTCGGTCACGCGCGTCTCGAGGTGCAGCGAGCCGCCGGCCTTCTCGAGCTCGCGGACGAAGCCCTTGGCGAGCGCAGAGCCTCCGCCGCGCGGGTAGCAGCCTCCGTCGAGGTAGTGGCCGACGACGGCGGCGTGCAGGCCGAACGGCACGACCGACGGAGGCAGACCGTGATCTCCGCACTGCACCGAGAGCAGCGCGCGCGCGGCGGGGTTCTTCACGCGCGCCTGCAGCACCGTCTGCAGGCTCTGCAGGCCGTAGCGGCCCAGGTGCAGCGTCTTGAACGGCAGCGTGACGGTGTCGAGGAAGCCGTCGGCCTCTCCGATGCGCACGAGCTCGACGCGCAGCTTGTCGACGAGGTCGAGGTACGAGCGGATGCCGGCGACGTCGTCGGGGAAGCGCGCGGCGAAGCGCTCGGTGAGCGGCTGCAGCCCGGCGCAGAAGTCGAACTTCTCGTCGCCGCAGCGCACGTGGTCGTACGCGTCGCGGTTGAGCTCGAGCATCGTGACGTGCTTCGCGACGCCGAGGCCCTCGAGCGTCTTGCGGAAGTCGGCGCCGGGGCCGAGCTGGCCGCAGTAGTGGACGCCCGGGCTGAAGCGGAAGCCGCCGAGGTGGAAGCTGTGCAGGTAGCCGCCGGGCACGTAGTGCTGCTCGAGCACGCGCACCTTGCGGCCGGCCTGCGCGAGCGCGACGGCGGCGGCGAGGCCTCCTGCGCCGGAGCCGATGATCAGCGTGTCGCAGTCGAGGTCCGCCACGTCGGTGAACGCTCATAGCCGTGGACGGGTGCGCTGTGCCACAACCCACGGCCATGCCCGAGTTCCGCACGACGAAGTGCTCGCAGCACGGCCACCGTGAGCTGACGGTGAAGATCACCTCGCCGGTGCCGAACCTGCACACGATGCTCACCGACTACGTCGAGGGGGCCGTCGCGAAGGGCACGAAGTTCCTCCCCGGCGAGACGCTGCAGCTCGGCTGGTCGACGCTGAAGTTCATCGACCGGCCCGACGGCACCCTCGGAGTCCAGGAGCGCGAGCTCACGCCCGAAGAGCAGTGGACCGAGTCCGCCCAGCGCGCGCTCGTCGACCTGTGGACGCAGCGCGAGATCGCCTCGAGCCTCGGCCTCTCCGACGAGCTCGACTTCCCGAAGCAGACCGACGACATGCTCATCTACCGCTGCGTCACGGACGAGACCGAGGGCTTCGTGCTCAACCGCATGCCGAAGGAGGAAGACCTTCCACCCGGCTTCTCCGGCTGGTCGCTGAGCTGCACGCAGCGGCACGAGCACGGCGAGGTCGACGTCGTCCCGCTGCTCGCGATCGCCGCGAACCAGCCCGGCCTGGTGCAGCTGCTCGCGCTGCCGCACGGCTGCACCGCGCTCGTCACGTGGGAGGCCAAGCCCGACGCGCCGGTGGGCCGCAAGCGCATCGTGCCGCGCATCTTCCGCGACGGCGAAGAGCTCAAGCCCGCCGACGGGACCTACCTCGCCGCGCTGCAGGCCTGACGCTCACCGTGATCGGCACCCGCGCCTTCACGTTCACCTTCCAGGGGCGGTCGAGGAACGCGAAGACGCTCCACTCGAGCGGGAAGCGCTTGGTCGGCGAGAGGAACGAGACGACCTGCACGACGTCGCCGAGGAGGCTGTCGGGGAGCTGGCCGGACTGCTCCAGCGCCTGCGGCAGGTTCAGCGTGAACTTCTGCTTCAGCTTCGAGAAGCGCCCCTCTCCCTTCAGCTCCTTCTCGAAGCTCCAGGCGGTGTCGCGGCGGTAGCCGATGGTGTCCTGCCGCGTCGAGATGACGCGCTGGGTGGCCTCGACGCCGACGACGAGCCGCTTCGCCTCCGCGGGCTCGGTGAGCTGCAGGGTGAGCGTGCCGCGGATGGTGTCTCCGAGCGTGTAGTCGAGCGCGTCGAGCTCGAGGGAGATGCGGCCGACGCCGATGCCGAGGAGGTCGAGCACGGGCGTCAGCGGCTCCGGCGCATGAAGGTGGGAGCGCTCGCGCGCGGCGCCGCGTTGTCCTGGTGCGTGGCGGTGGCGCGACACTCGCGGCACGTCGGCGGCGCCTCGGTGGAGAGGCAGGCCTCGCAGACCTCGGCGTTGCAGAGGTGGCAGTGCACGTGCGCCTCGTGGCGGCGGCAGGTCTCGCAGACGACGACCTCGGACACGCCGTCGACGCTCACCTCCTGCTCGAGGCCGGTCTCCGTCTTGGGCTCGAGCCCGTCCTCGGGCTCGTCGTCGAGGTCGACCGGGCTCTCGGTGAGCAGCTCGTGGATGTCGGCGTCGGCGGCGTCGCGGTGCGGCTCGTCGGGGTCGTCGTCGGGGTCCTCCTCGGCGTCCTCGACGAGCTCGCGGGCGACCAGCACCTCGGCGGGCGCGGCGTCGGGCTGCGCCTCGTAGACGTCGTAGTACGGGTCTTCGTCCTCGTACTCGGCGTCCTCGGGGTCCTCGTCGTCCTCTTCTTCGAAGTTGTGGAAGTCGGCCTCGAGCGGGCTGCAGCACGGCAGCTCTTCGGAGCCCTTCGGCAGCGCGCCGCGGATCTCGACGGGGTTCGCGCCGTCGAGCTCGAGCAGCACGTCCTCGAGCGCGCGCAGGCCGGGGTCGAAGCCGAACAGCCGGTCGACCGCGCGGCGCAGGCCGAGGTTGCCTCCGCTGCGGCCGATGACCCAGCTCGTCACCGTGGTGCCGATGCGCTCGTGGCCGCGCAGGAGGTACGTGCTCGAGCTCGGAGACTCGGCGACCTCGAGCACTCCGCGCTGCAGCGCGCCGGCGAGATCGTTCGCGAGCAGGCGCAGCAGAGAGGGCTGAGGTTCGTTGGAGCGCAGCTCCACGGCGGTGAGGTTGCGGGCGCCGATGCGGAGCGTCCTCCACGCCGCGATGATGGTCCCGTCGAGCGGAGTCTTCCGCAGCCGCTCGATCGCCCGCTCGAGCTCGTACGCTCCGTCTTCGAAGAGCAGGAACGCGCGCTCTTCCGCCTGCTGCTCGAGGCGCGCGGTGATGCGGCCGGGCGGCAGCTCGCCGGGCTCCGACGTGGTGACGACGACGCGGCGGGCCGCGACCTCGGCGAGATCGACGCCCGGGTCGTCGGACCACAGGTGCACTTCGAGGCCGCGGAAGCGGTGCAGCGGCACGAGCGTGTCGCAGACGACGCGCGCGAGCTTCGGCTGGCGGGCCGGGTCGAGGCCTTCGGCTTCTCCGAGGCCGATGAGGTGCAGCGAGGTCAGCGCCGGCAGCTCGGGGAGCTGCAGCGTGACTTCGAAGCCGGCGAGGTCGAGCCGCTCGAGCTGGCGTGGCAGCGACCGCAGGTCGAGGTCGAGGCTGCGTATCCCGCGAATCGCGACGGCGCGCAGCGTCTTCGGCGCCGTCGCGATGGCCGCGACGAGCCCTGCGATGCGATCGGCTGCGTCAGGGGGAAGGTGAACCGCGAGCCGCTCGAGCATCGCGAACGCCGGGCGCGCGAGCACGCGAGGCAGGAGCTCGAGCTCGTCGAGGGTTGGCTCGAGCAGGACGTCGCGGACGAAGCCGCCGCGCCAGCAGAGCTCGGCCTTGCGCGGCAGCGGTCCGGCGAGCTCGGCGCCGTGCTTTGCGAGGAGCTCTTCTTCGCGCAGGCGCAGCGCGCGCTGGGCCGCCGGCGTGCGCGCCGCGGACTGGCGGGCGACCTGGACGGTGATGAGCTCTCCCTGCAGGTTCCCCTGCGCGAGCAGCCAATCGGCGTACACGAGGGACTCGATCGGCTGCACGTTGGGGATGACACCCGATCGGCCCGGCGAGTGTAAATCGCGAGGGGCACCAGCCGGCGGGCCTCCCCGGGAAGGAGACGTCGGACGTTGGATTGGGCCCGGGGCCGGGGCCGGGGCCGGGGCCGGGGCAGGCCGGGATGGGCAGGGCCCGGAGGGTTCAGGGCGGCACTGCGGGCACTGCGGGCACTGCCGGCACTGCGGGCACTGCCGGCACTGCGGGCCCGGTGCAGGCTCAGGGCGCTCGCGTCTTGAGCCTTGCGGCCAGCGCTTTGCGCCGCAGCTGCGACGCGTCGGACCGCTGATGCACCGGAGTGTCCGGGAAGTAAGTCTTCGTCAGCAGCTCCTCGCAGACGAGCAGCTCCGGGTACGCGTCGATGAACGAGGCGCCGCGGCCGACGCCGGCGCGGCTCGCCTCGGCCTCCGCGGCGGCCTTGCGCTCACCGAGCGCGGGATGCTGCTCTCCGGGCACCTCTGCCCTGACCTCGGCCCGCGCCCGCAGCGTCTTGAAGTCGAACGAGGAATAGACGCGCGCCGCGGCTTCGGCGAGCCGCTCGGGCGCGCGCGGCCCTTCGAGCGCACGCTCGAGCACGAGCTTGAACACGCGGGCGAGCACCGGGCCGTGCAGGTACGACCGCTCGAGCGCCCTCGCCGCGTGGTTGCCGCCGACGACCTCGGCGGCCTTGCGGTCGGCCTCCTTCTCCGCGTCGTGGGCGCCCAGGCGCATGCCGGCTGCGTGAATCGCGCCGATGACGCGCACCGGAGTCGACAGCGGAAACGGCAGCGCGCCGGCCACGGCACCCATCAGGTACTCGTGCTTGTAGTCGACCTCTTCGCGCTGCAGGTGGTTGAAGCCGACGTGCGCGATCTCGTGCGCGATGACGGCGCGGGCCTCGTCGTGCGACAGCAGCCGCAGGTCGAGCAGGCTCAGCGCGATGTGCCGGCGCACCGGGCCGTCGTCCTTCTTCGAGCTCCACGCGCAGCAGTCTCCGGGCTCGACGGAGAGGTGAATGGCGTCGGGCGGCTGGCAGCCCATCTTCTCGGCGAGCTGGCGGCAGGTGGCCCAGAGCTTCGGAATCTGCTGCTCGCTCCAGCCGGGGCCGTCTTCGGGGTGCTGGTACGTGTCCTCGAAGCTCGTGATCAGCGCGGGCATCACGATGCTGCCCTTCGCGAAGAGCCGGTCGCCGACGTCGATGGCGAAGGGCGTGCGGCTCCACCCGGCGAGCTTCGCGATGGCCGCGCCCGCGGCGGCCACGCCCCACGAGACGGCGGCGAGCGGCGTCAGGTACAGGCGGAACAGCCAGCGGCCGATGGCCTGGAGCACGGCAAAGAGCGTACCCTGTCGCCGTGCTCGAACGCTGGCTCAAGCTCCGCGACCACCTCTCGGAAGATTTCCTCGGCGGCCCGAAGGTCGTGAAGCTCTCGTGGGCGATCAACCTGCAGAAGGGCGGCACCCTGCCCTTCGTGCTCGCGTTGATGGTCGCGTTCGACAACTTCACCGCGACGGCGTGGACGTACGCCGCGCTGCACGGCAGCTACGGGCTGCTCTGGCTGCTCAAAGACGCCGTCTTCCCCGACCCGAACTGGGAGAAGAAGGTCACGTTCGCCTCCGCGCTCAACAGCTGGCTGCTGGTGCTCGGGCTGTACTGGCTCGCGCCGGTGCTCCTGATCACCTCGCGCTACGAGGCGCCGCCGCGCACGCTGGCGATCGCCACCATCGTCTACGCCGTCGGCGTGGTGCTGATGATGGGCAGCGACGCGCAGAAGTTCTTCGTGCTCAAAGTGCGGCGCGGCCTCATCACCGACGGCTTCTTCGCGCGCGTGCGCCACCCGAACTACCTCGGCGAGATGATGCTGTACGGCAGCTTCGCCGTCGTCGCCGGCCACTGGATTCCGTGGGTCGTGCTCGCCTGGGTGTGGACCGGCCTGTTCCTGCCCAACATGCTCCGCAAGGAGAAGAGCATGGCGCGCTACCCCGAGTGGGCGGCGTACAAGGCGAAGAGCGGCTTCCTCTTGCCGAAGCTGTTCCCCGGCACGCCCGTTCAGGCGGCCGGCATCGCGCCCGCTGATCAGGCAGACTGATTCACCGTGTTTCGCTTGCTGACGGTCGCCGGGCTCCTCGTGCCCGCGGTGCTCTACGCGCCGCGCGGAGCGTTCGAGTCCGCCGTCACGGTGCGGCTGCACGAGCCAGCGCCGCCGCGCCCCGCGAAGCCCGTCTTCACCGCGCTCGCGCTCGAGCCCCAGCCCGGAGCGCGCGAGCAGCTCGACGCCGAGCTGCTCGACGGCGGCGTGCTGCAGAACGACCAGCAGATCTTCCCCGAGCCGTACTCGACGTTCGACGGCGTCTTCACCTTCCGCGGAGGCCCCTCGCGCACCGGCGGCGCCTTCGGCACCATCCCCGCGAACCCCACGAAGCTCGAGATCGCGTGGACGGTGCAGACCGAGCACGGCGAGCCGCCCTGGTTCGGCGGAGCCGGCTGGACCGGAGAGCCCGTCATCGTCCGCTGGCCCGCCGTCATCCGGAACTCGATGCCGAAGCTCGGGAAGTACCGGGCCGACGACGGCCTCGTCGAGGTCATCCAGGGCTCGCTCGACGGACACGTCTACTTCCTCGACCTCTACACCGGCGCGCGCACGCGCAAGCCGCTCGACACCGGCAACCCGATCAAGGGCTCCGTCTCGCTCGACCCGCGCGGCTTTCCGCTGCTGTTCGTCGGCCAGGGCATCCCCGAGAAGGCGAACATCGGGCTCTACGTCTACGAGCTGATCAGCGACACGAAGGTGTTCTTCCTGCCCGGGCACGACTCGAACGCGCTGCGCAGCTGGTGGGGCGCCTTCGACTCGAGCGGGCTCTTGAACCGCAAGACCGACACCTACGTCGTCGGCGGCGAGAACGGCCTCGTCTACAGCATCAAGCTGCACTCCGACTTCGACCCGATCGGCCTCACCATGAAGGTCGCGCCCGAGGTCGCACGGTACCGGTACCAGAACGCGCGCAAGAACGCCGAGCGCCTCGGCGTCGAGAGCTCGCTCACCGTCGTGCGCAACGTCGCCTTCTTCGCCGACAACAGCGGCATCATTCAGGCCGTCGACCTGCGCACGTTCGAGCCGCTGTGGACGTTCGACGCCGGAGACGACACCGACGCCACGCTCACCGTCGAGTGGCCTGCGCTGTACACCGGCAACGAGGTCGACCGCACCGGCCCGAAGGGGTTCGCCCACGTGCGGCGGCTCGATGCGCGCACCGGCTCCGTCGTGTGGGACCGCGCGTACGCGTGCGAGGGAACGCTCGAGCCGAAGAAGAACCAGGCGGGTGTGTTCGCCACGAACGGAGTCGGCCGCGGCGACGTCTCCGACCTCGTCTTCTTCACGCTGTCGCGCTGCCCCGGCGAGAAGCGCGGGGCGCTCGTCGCCCTCGACAAGGAGACCGGCAAGGAGGTCTGGAAGCACGAGCTGCCGTACTTCTCGTGGTCCTCGCCGACGCTGCTCACCGACGCGAACGGCAAGACGTGGCTGCTGCAGGGGGGCATCGGCGGCTACGTGCAGCTCATCGACGCGCGCACGGGCGCGACCGCGGCATCGGTCCAGCTCGTCGGCGACATCGAGGCATCTCCCGCCGTCTTCGACGACCGCGCCGTCCTCGCCACCCGCGGCGACCGCATCTACGGCCTCCGCATCCGCTCGGAGCAGCGCGTCGCGAAAATGGGGACTGTCCCCATTTCTGCCGCTCCGTGACGGAAAAGGGGACAGTCCCCATTTCCGCCTCTTGACTACATTGTGGGTGTTTGGCACACGCGGCGCCCATGGTTCGGAACGTTCTGACGGTGGTGGGCTTCGCGGCGCTGTTCGCCGCGTGTGGCGTGGACTCGCAGGCGGACGTGGGCACCGGCTCGTTCGAGCCCGAGCTGGAGATCGCGGAAGGCGAGCTCGCGTCGAGCAAGGTGAGCTCGTGGTTCCCGATGGCCGAGGGGAACACGTGGACGCTCCAGACCGCATCGGGCGCGACCCGCACCGTCAGCTACTCGGACGTCGAGGGCGGCGTGGCGTGGCTCGACGGCATGGTTCCGGACGGCCGCTGGGCCGGCATCGCGACGGGCTCGCCGAACACGCTCTACACCTGGAATGACAACGGCTACTGGGAGGCGTTCATCCGCTTCGGCTACGCGAAGCTCCAGTGGCAGTGGGGCTCGGGCGCGTGCGGCACCTTCACGGCGAAGCGCTCGGCGACGGGCCGCAAGGTCGTGACCCCGGCCGGCACGTTCACCGACACCCGCAGCATCGAGTTCACCCTGAAGCCGTCGCCCACCGCGCGCTGCGCGGCGCCGTCGTTCAGCGAGTTCACCTTCGCGGCGAACGTGGGCCTGGTGCAGATCAAGACGCCGGCGGGCGAGGTGTTCAACCTCACCTCGGCGAAGGTCGGCACGAAGACGTGGCCGCAGACGAGCGGCGGCGGGCTCATCGCGAAGCTGTCGACGGACAAGGCCTCCTACTCGTCCACCGGCAACACGATCGTCTGCATCACCACGCCGTGCCCGGGCAACGAGATCCCGGCGACGGCGAAGCTCACGTACACGATCACCAACGCGGGCACGACGTCGAAGACGTGGCAGTTCTCCAGCGGCTGCCAGACGAACACCCAGCTGTTCGACTCCAAGGGCGCCGTCGTGAAGAGCCTCGAGATCGCGCGCCTGTGCATTCAGGCGCTGACCTCGTTCACGCTCGCCCCCGGCCAGTCGAAGACCTTCACCGAGGAGCTGCAGCTCACCGGCGACAACGGCCAGCTGCTCGACGGTGACTACACGGCGAAGATGTACCTGCAGCCGATGAACAACGCGCCCGCCATGGAGGCGACCGCGAAGTTCAACGTGCGCATCGTCTACTGAGGCATCGCGAGATCAGGAGCGCGGGCCGCCGTCGGCCTGCGCTTCGCCCTGCGCTTCGGCTTCCGCGGCGTCTCCTCTTCCGGATCGTGCCTCGGCGTCGGCGCCCACCCCGGCGAAGCCGGCACGCGGATGCGTGCGTAGAGCCCGAGCTTGCGGTGGTTGCGATGGCGGAAGTGGTGGCTCCAGTAGCCGAGCCAGCTGTCGCTGCCCATGTACTGCCATGCCTCGCCTTCGTGCTCGCCGACGAAGTCCTTGTCTCCGCTCATGCGGGCGAGCCCTCGCCAGGCGGCCGTCCATTCCTTCGATGGCCGCTCGAGCCAGCCCATGGTTTTCTGGAACGTGGTCTTCAGGAACGTGGCACGGCTCATCTTGTCGACGTCTTCTCGTGTGTAGCGCTTCATGCGCCCCCCTTTGTGACGCTCGCCACTGTAACGAGGGGGTCTGACATGTGGTGTGGTGCGCCGCCGTGGCGAGCTCTGCGAAGCAGCGGTTGATCGAATGGGCGAACGCCCAGGAGAGCTGGGTGCGCACGCTCGTCGGCGAGGTGATCGCGGCGGGCGGCGCGCCGAGCTCCACGGCGCTCGAGGGCGTCTTCACCGCGCTGCTCGTCGAGAAGGAGCTGCACGCGGGCGAGCGTCGCGAGGTCCCGCCGCTGAAGAGCTCGGAAGGCCCGAGCGCCTCGAGCGACGTGCTGCGCCTCACGCGGCTGCACTCGGTGAGCGGCGTCAACGCGCTCGCCGCGCAGCAGGAGCTCGCCTTCGACGACTGCCTCACCGTGCTCTACGGAGAGAACGCCGCCGGCAAGTCGGGCTACGTGCGCATCTTGAAGCGGCTCGCCGGCGCGCGCGGCGCGGACCCGGTGCTGGGCAACTTCCGCGGTGAGGCCTCGGCTCCGCGCGCGGTGATCGACTACACGCTCGGCGGCGAGACGCACTCGCTCGAGTGGAGCGGCGAGGCCGGCGTGCCCCCGCTCACGCGCGTGAGCGTGCTCGACTTCCGCGCCGTCACGCTGCACGTCGACGAGGACCTGGGCTACGTCTTCACCCCGCCGGAGCTCGCGCTCTACCGCCACGTGCACGAGGCGCTCGGCGCGCTGAAGGCGAAGCTCGACGCGCGCGTCGCCGACGCGGCGTCGGCGGGCGGCAACCCGTTCCTCGGCGGGTTCGCGCGCGACCCGCTCGTCTGGCCGCACCTCGAGAAGCTGGAGATCGAGGCGCTGAGGTCGCTCGCCATCGACGACGACGGGCAGGCGGCGAAGCTGCGCGAGCGCATCGCCGCGCTGCGCCCGGAGGCATCGCGTCCCCGGCTGCAGGCGGCCGTCACCGACGTCGAGCTGTACGGGGCCATCGCCTCGCTGGCCGCCGCGCTCGAGGCGTTCGATGCCGCGGCGCACGCCGCTGCTGCCGAGCGCGTGAAGAGAGCGCAGGCGGCGGCCGAGGCTGCCGCCGACGACGCCTTCGAGGACGAGGGCATCGCCGGCTCCAACCTGCCCTCGTGGCGCGCGTTCCTGGAAGCCGCCGACCGGTTCCTCGAGGACGTGGGCGAGAAGACGTACCCCTCTCGCGGAGACGACTGCCTCTACTGCCGCCAGCCGCTCAAGGCGCAGGCCGTCGCGCTGGTGAAGCGGTACCGGAAGGCGTTGAAGGACTCGTCGCAGCACGAGCTCGAGGAGGCGACCGACGAGCTCGCCGAGCGCGAGCGCGCGCTGAAGGCGCTGCCGGTCACGCAAGTGCTCGCGTCGGTGACCCGCCGCGTGGAGGCGCTCGACGAGGTGCCGGCCGTGCTCACGCGCACGGCGCAGCTGCTCGAGCTGGGCCTGGCATTGCAGCAGCGCGGCACGACCGACTTCGCGGCGCTGGCGAAGGTCTCGCGCGAGGTCGGCGGCGCGGCCACGGCGGCGAAGCTTGAGGCCGAGGCCGTCATCGCGTCGCTGAAGAAGCAGGGCGGCGAGCGGCAGGCGGAGCTCGACGCGCTCGGCCGCGAGCTGGCCACGCTGGAGAACCGGCTCGCGCTGCGGGCGCGGCTGCCGGAGATCGAGGCGTTCGTCGCGAAGGCGAAGTGGGCCGCGGCGGCGACGGCGGCTTCGAATCGGATCTCGCCCGTGATGCGCAGCCTCACCGAGCAGTCGAAGCTCGCGAACGAAGAGGCGCTGAACCAGGACTTCGAGAAGCTCTTCCGAGCGGAGGCCGAGCGGCTGAAGGCTCCGCCGGTCGAGGTGGAGTTCTCGGGTCGCCGCGGGCAGGCGGCGCGCAAGAAGGTGCTCGCTCCGTCGCAGCGCTTGAGCGCGGTGCTGTCCGAGGGTGAGCAGCAGATCATCGCGCTCGCGGACTTTCTGGCCGAGGCGTCGCTGCGGCCGACGCCCGCTCCGCTCGTGTTCGACGACCCAGTCACGCACCTGGATCACAAGAGGACTGCGTACGTCGCCGAGCGGCTCGTTCAGCTCAGCGAGGCGCGTCAGGTGATCGTGTTCACGCACGACGTGCAGTTCGTGAAGGCGCTGCTCGACCGCGCGCCAGCTGCCCGGCTCTACGGCATCCGCGCCGACGGTGGCGAGAGCGGACGCGTGGCGGCCACGCGCCTGGCAGAGCTCGGCTGAGCGGCGGAGCCAAGCGCGCGACGGGATTGAGACGAGATATCTCGTCTCAGCGACGCCGAGCGCCTGAGACGAGACGTCTCATCTCACCGGGGCGACGCCGAGCGCCTGAGACGAGACGTCTCATCTCACCGCGGCGACGCCGAGCGCCTGAGACGAGACGTCTCATCTCACCGCGGTGAGACCCGAGCGCCTGAGACGAGACATCCCGTCTCAATCCCTACCGGCGTTTCGCTCGGCGCCGCTGCGGCCGTCCCGGGCTAGACCGCGGCGGCCCCTCCTTGCGGCTCCACGTCCTCGGCCCACCGAGCGACTCGGGGGCGATCTCCGGGAACTCTTCCAACAGTGGCTCCAGCAGGTGCTTGTAGAGCCCGCCCATCGCACGCGCCCACGCCAGCTCCCATCGCCGAAGGTCGCGCGGCTTCTTCTGACGCAAGTCGTGCAGCCCGTGCGCAAGCTCATCGCCGGCCCGACGAATCGCGGCCAGCAGCGCCTTGGCGTGCGCCCGCTTCATCCGTCCTACTTCTGCCTGAGCTCGACGCAGGTGAGCCCGTCAGCCGGCGCGCAGTTCTGGCCGATGAGGCAGCCGCCGACGCCGCCAAAGTCCACGCAGCGGATGGGCCGGCAGTCGGCCTGCGTCACGCACTTCTTCCGCGAGATGCTGCACTCGCCGGCGCTGCAGCTCTCTTGCGCGCAGTCGGAGTCGACGAGGCAGGTGCAGAAGCCGTTGTTGTCGCCCTCGTTCACCGCGCACTTACCGGCGCAGGTGCCGATGGCCGCACCGGTCGGAATCACGCAGGTGCCGCCGTGCTTGCAGTCGGAGTCCTTCATGCACGTCAGCGCGTTGTTCGCCGGGCACGAGGGATTGCCGCGTGAGCACGCCCACTGCGTGTAGACGACGACGACGTCGCTGCAGTCGTAGCCGCGCGGGCACTGCTGGCCCTCGCTGCAGTCGGCGCCGCAGAACGAGCCGCCGTTCGTGGTGTCGACGAGGCAGTAGTTCGCGCCGGTGCCGCAGACCGAGACGCCGCCGCCGAACGCGCACGTGGTGCAGTACGGCCTGCGGTCGACGTCGAAGTCGCTGTAGCACTGGTTGCGGCTGGTGCCGCCGTCGGCGATCGGGGCGCACAGCTCTCCGAAGAGGCAGAACGACTTGTCCGCACAGAAGTTCGGGTCGCACTCGCCGATCGTGCAGGCCTGAAGCTCGGCCGGAGTCGTCCCGGTACACGCGCACGGAACGTCACCGCAGCGGCACGACGTCCCCGGACAGTCTCCGTTCGAGCGGCAGCCCGCCACGCAGACGCTCCGCGACGTGTCGCAGACGTTGCCGAGGGGGCACTGCAGATCGAACGAGCATCGACCCGTGAGCAGGCACGAGCCCGTCGTCGTGTCGCAGAACAACGACGAGTCGCCGCAGTCGGCGTTCTTCTCGCAGCCCGAACGGTCCTGGCAGAACCCGGCGGCATTGCAGAACTGACCGCTCGGGCACGCGTCGTCGGTGCGGCAGAAACAGCGGCCGGTCTCGACCTCGCAGAGGTAGGCCGCCGCGGGCATGCCGCAGTCCTCGTCCTTCTGGCAGCCGTTCGGATTCAGCCGCGTGCGATCGCACGAGGCCGCGGCCAACGCGAGACACCCGAAGAGGAATGCTCGCGTCACGGCAGGAACGTTTCCGACGTGGTGACCGTGAAGCTCGACCAGCTCACGCCGTTGAGCGTGTCGTAGGTCCACTGGTTGTAGGAGAACTTCGGGCTGCGGCTCGCGAGGATCTCCACGTAGAGCCCGTTACCCATCTGCTCGTTGCGGAGCTTCTGCACCGCAGGCGGAGGCAGCACGACCTGCGTCTCCGTTCCCGGCAGCACGACGCTCCACAGCGTCACCGGGCCGAACAGCGTCGGCAGGTTGATGTTCACCTGCAGGATGTTCGCGGTGGGCCCCGGCGGGAGCGTCCACGAGATGGTGCCGGTGAACGTGCCTCCGACCGGCGACGTCAGCACCGGCGGCGGCAGCAGCGGGCCGATGGTGACGCCCATCGACATGTCTCCGGGTTGGCGCCGGAAGTAGATGCTGTACGGATCCTCGGGAGCCGCTCCGAGCGCGAGGTTCATGAAGACGAAGTTGCTGCCGTCGAGGCGCGGGAAACCGGCGAACATCAGCGACGAGCCCGTGCTCGACGCCGACGAGAGCACCGCGGTGCCGGTCGCCCAGTTGTTCGGATTCGGGATGAACCCCTCCGCGCCGAGGTCGAGCCACGCGTACACCGTGTTCGTGGCGGGCCCGGTACCGATCGTCAGCGGCCCGTCGATCGTGATGGGCACCGTCAGATCCAGGTACGTGTCGAGGATGATGTTCTGGCCGGTCGCGGGCAGATCGGGCGACGTCGCGATGCCGCGCTTCACGCCCATGAGGTACGGCGTGAACGAGTTCAGGCCGCGGTTCGCGATGCCCATGATCGCGTAGACCGCGCGCAGGCCGGCGCCGGTGAACACCAGGTACTCGCCGCCATCCGTCACCACCTGCCACTTCTCCTGGCTGCGGTTCGGAGGAGCCCGGAACGGAGGCCCCGCGTAGAACGAGTTCTGCGCCACGAACACGCGCGCCTCGAGCGTCTCGCCCATCAGCAGCGGGCGCGGCGCCTTGAAGCCGGTGACGCGGCCCGAGATGGTCGACGGCGGCACTCCGGGAGGCGGAGGCGCCGGCGAGGGATCTCCGCCGCCCGTCCGCGAGATGAAGACGGTCAGGTTCTCGGCGTTGACCGCGGTGACGGTCGCCGTCGCGTAGCCCTCTTTGTAGGCGGTGACGGTCTGCGCCTTCACCAGCGACGGATCGGAGAACGTGATCTGCCCGCGCGCGTCGGTGAGGCCCTGGAACGGCGTGGACGGATCCACTCCGAGGATGACGCTCGCGAGCGCAACGGGAGCTCCGTAGGAGCCCTGCGTCGAGTCGAGGACCGTGACGTTGAGCGTGCCGACGAGCGGACCACCGCTCAAGCCGCCCGAGATGCTGCGCGGGTCGAAGTACGAGAAGCCTCCGGGCAGCACGTCAGTCGGCCCGAGGCGCTCGACGGTGACGTCGACCGTGCCGACGTCTCCCTTCGGAGTGCGGCAGGTCAGCGTGTGCTGATCGATGACCTTGATGTCCTTCGCGACGTTGTTGCCGAACTTCACCAGCGTGCCGGTGTTGTTGCCGACGCCGAAGCCGGCGCCGAGGACGGTGACGAGCGTGTTGCCGGCGATGGCTCCGCGGTCGGGCTGCACGCGGCCGATGGCGAGCGGCTCGTCGAACGTGAACGCCGCACCGAGCACGGCCTCGTTCTCCGGGTCCGCCAGCTCGCGGATCCACAGGTCGTTCGGAGCGCCGCCCGAGCCCTTCGGCGTCGTCAGCGTCGCCTGCGTCTCCGAGGCCACCATCACGTTCGTGGCGTTCAGCGCACCGACCGCGATCAGGGCATCGGACGGAATCGCGCCGCCGGTGAGCGTCGTCGCAGTGCCACCCGCGGAAGGACCGCTCGAAGGCATCAGCGCCGCCGCAGAGACGCGGAACGTGAAGCCGTCGACGAGAGAAGCAGTGTCCGCGACGACGGTCGCCTTGCGCGGCGCCGAGCCGCGCGGCGGAACCGTGAGCACCGCGGTCGAGAAGGTGCGGGCGCCGACGGTGACGGGCTCTCCGCCGATGGTGACGTTCATCGCGCCGGAGTTGAGCCCCTGGCCGGTGAGCGTCACCTGCTGCCCCGGGTACGCGACGTGCGGGAAGACCGCGTACACCGCGAACGGGCCGGCCGGGTCGAAGTACGTGAACGCCTTCTTCGCCGTCCACGCGTCGCGCGGCGTGACGATCGAGACGTCGACCGCGCCCGCCACGCTCGACGACGGAGCCGTGACGGAGATCTGCGTGTCGGAGTCGACGCTGTAGCCGGTCGCGTCCACCATTCCGAACTTCACGCTCGTCGCGCCCGAGAAGCCGGCGCCGGTGATGACCACGTTCGTCGTCGCCACGTCGATCGGAGACGTCGCCGGCGACACGCCCGTGATGCGCAGGTCCGGGTAGTACCGGAAGTACCGGCGCAGCGTGCCGACGCCGTTCTTGTTGTAGACGGTCACGTCGACGAGGTCGTTGACCAGGCCGCGCGGAATCACCGCCGTCAGCTGCGTCGGAGACACCAGCGTGACCTCAGGCGACGCCTGGCCGCCGATGAGCACGTGCGCGTCGGCGGTGAAGCCCTGGCCGCTCAGCGTCAGCACGCCGCCGCCGCGCATCGGACTCTCGCGCGGCATCGCGCTCGTGAGGACGAGCTCGTCGTAATACGTGAAGCACGAGTTGCAGAGGAACGTGCCGTTCGGGTTCGTGATGCGCACCGTCGCGGGCCCGGTGATGCCCGGAGGCGCGCGCAGCTCGATGGTGTTGTCATCGATGATCACGTAGTCGATGACGTTGTTCATGCCGATGCGCAGCGTGGTCAGAGGCTTCGCCTCGCTGCCGGTGCGCGCGAAGTTGCGGAGGAACGCCGAGCCCTCGAGCGTGACCGACGTGCCGCCGGCCGTCGGGCCGCGCGGAGGCAGCACCTTGTTGATGCGCAGCATCGGCGCAGGGCCCGCGTCGGGCTCACCGGCGTCTTCGACGGTGCCGGAGTCCGGCTCGCCCGCGTCGAAGCCCGCGTCCTCGGGCTCCGGCCCGCCATCCGGGCGAGGACGGCCGCCGCAGTTGCACCCCGCCACCATCGCGCCGACGAGCAGCAGTGAGAGCCACTTCATGTCGCACCCGCCTTGTTCCTAGTGAGTCCCACAGTCATGGGAACTCCACCTTGATCGTGTAGCCGTTGGCAACCCGGGCATCGGAGCCGACGACGCGCGCGTTGAGCGGCTTGCCGGCGACCTGCATTGCCGTCGCGCTCACCACCGGCTGCGGGTCGTCACTGCAGCCGAGCTGCGTCATCCCGTCGAACAGGCACAGCCGCAACAGGCCGTTGCCGGAGTTGTAGTTCACGAGCGAGACGCGCGCGCCCTTGGCCGCCGGCACCGTGAAGCGGAACCAGTCGGTGTCCTGCGGGCAGATGGCGCCCTCGAGCTGCGCGGCCGAGTTCACCATCGTCGCCTGGTTCTCGAAGTCGTTCGGCTCGAGCGCGTCGTCGTCGCACGGAGTCCCGCGCGAGAGCAGGAACGTCACGTCGTACGGCTGGTACGGGTCCGTCGTCGAGATCGCCACGTAGTACTTCTGCGGCGCCGTCGCGACGTAGCTGACGAGCAGCTTGCCCGCCGCGAGCGCGCGGCCCGACCCGTCTTTCACCACCGCGCTGAACGTGTGCTCGCTGAACGGGTCGGCGTCGATGTTCACGCCGAGCTGGTCTCCGCGGTTGAGCTGCAGGCCGAAGTAGTCGATGTCGTTCGGGCAGAGCGTGAGGTCGCGGTAGCTGCCGGCCGCGACGGCGTACGCGGTCGTCTGGTCGTTGTTCGGCTCGTAGCGGTCGGGCTGGCACGTGGCGGGGATGCACCGGCCCGAGCCGACGTCGCAGCGCTGGTTCGCGGGGCAGTTGTCGTCCGAGCGGCAGCCGGGAGGTCTCGGCAGGCACGCGCCCGTCTGCACGAAGCAGATGAGCGGAATGCGGCAGTCACGGTCGGAGTAGCAGCGGTCTCCGGTGGAGCAGCGGCCGGCGGCGTCGCACTTGAGGCCGACTCCGCAGTCGGCGTCACGCTCGCACTGGACGCAGCGCTCCATCACGCACTTCTCGCCGCCCATGCAGACGGTGCCCTGCGTCTCCATCGTGCAGCGCGGGACGCACTTGCGCGAGCCGACGTTGCAGACCTCCATCGCGCCGCAGTCGGTGTTCTCGCTGCAGCCGAGGTCCTCTTCGCAGACGGTGGTGATGGTGTTGCAGCGCTGGCCCTGCGGGCAGTCGGAGCTCATGCCGGTCGGGCAGAGGTTCACCTCGCTGCGATCGCGGCAGAGGCCCTGCTTGCACCAGAAGCCGGCCTGGCACTGCTCGTTGTTGCTGCACGCGTTGCCCCAGCCGTCGCGGAAGCGGCACAGCCCCGCGTCCGCCTGGCAGACCTCGTTCACTCGGCACTGGCCCGAGGAGTTGCAGTTGTCGCAGTAGCCGTCGGGGACGCAGACCTTGCCTTCGCTGCACTCCGCCCGCGTCATGCACTCGGGAGGCTTCATGCCTCCGTCGTTCATCGGCTGGCCTTTCGGACAACCGGCCAGCACTGCCACCGTCATCAGCAGCAGCCCGCGTTTCATGGGACGGGCACGACCATTCCGCTCGGCCACGTCACGTCCACCGCGGCCCAGCGCTGCCCCTTCATGGTGAGCTGCTTCGTCTGCTCGAACTTCACGACGCCGAACAGGTAGACGCGGATCGTCACGTTGGTCGCCGGCATCGGCTCGAGGTGCTCGTTCGCGAACTCGGCGAGCACGCGGTACGTCGTGTCGATCGGGTTCACGTAGCCGAAGATCTCCGGGCCGTAGCCGGTGAGCGCGTCGCGCATGAGCTCCGGGTCATCCATCGTGCCGGGCATGCCCCAATCGGGGCGCATGTTCGCGTAGTGGCAATCGTCCGGCGCGCGGCCGACGACCGACGTCGGCGTCCGCAGCACGTGCAGGTCGATGTCCGTCTTCGAGTTGTCCCAGAACATCTCGACGAGCAGCTTCTGCGCCGGCGACGCGACGATGGTCTGCCGCACCGGCATGCAGCTCTTCGCGCCGGCGGCGTCGGTGACGTCGAGCTGAACCTCGTACGAGCCGGGCAGCAGCGGGTCGAGCGTCATCGCCGTCATCGGCGCCATCGGATCCGCGATCGTCGTGCTCGCGCCGATCGGTGACGAGCGAAGCGTCCACTTGTACGTGAGCGGCAGATCCATGTCCGGGTCGCTCGACATCGAGCCGTCGAGCATCACCATCTGCCCGGGAGCGCCGTTGCCGAGCATGCCGATCTGCGGAAGCGGCGCCTGGTTCACCGTCGCCGACAGCGGGATGGTCACCTCGCGGTTCTCGGGGTCGGTGCCCGCGATGCGAATCGCGCCCATCGCAGGCATCGTCATGCCCGCCGCGGCGCAGTACTTCACCGTCAGCGTGATGGCGCCGGGCAGGCCGTTCTTGTCCATGAACTTCACGGTCGCCGGCGTGTTCCACGAGCCGACCTTCGTGAACGCCGCGTTCGTGCCCTCGGTGAACGAGATGTCGGTGAGCTTGAGGTCCGCGGTGCCCTTGCTCTCGATGGTGAACGTCTGCACCGCGCACGTGCACTCGTTGACGCGGCCGAAGTCGAGCCGGTCGGGAGTCACCGCCATGATCGCGCGCGTGCTGCCCTTGCCTTTGAGCTTCACCGTGACGACCTTGTTCTCTTCGTCGTTCGTCTCGAAGACGAGCGTGGCCGTGTAGTCCTGCTCCTTCGTGGGCAGGAACGAGATGACGATCTTGTCGTCGATGCTGCGGTCGATCTCGGTGGGGAACGACTTGATGGTGAACGGCCCCTCGCCCTCGGTGAGGCGCACGTTCGAGACGGTCATGCTCGCGGTGCCGATGTTGCGCACCGGGATGATCGGCTCCAGCACCTCGTTCAGCACCGGCACCGAGCCGAAGTCGTACTCATTGAGCGGCGGAGCGAGCAGCGGCGTGTTCGGGCGCAGCCGCTCGCCGCAGCCCCCGAGCACCAGCGCGACGATGACGAGCTTCAGGTGCCGCACTGCAGGCCCTCCGGGCAGAACTGGATCTCGATCTGTCCCTTCACGCCCGGGACCGATTCACCCGCGAAGAAGATGACGTTGTTCCCGGCCTCGTACGTCCAGCCGTCGGGGCCACCCTGCGGCGGCGTGCACGAGACGTTGTACGAGTCGTCGGGCATCCCCATGCACTCGGTGCGGTCGACGGTCTGGCAGCGCGAGAGGTCGGCATCGGAGAGGTTGCACGGGTACTTCACCGTCACCTGGATGCTCGCCGGGTCGGGCATGTCGCCCAGCGCGAACTTGCGCTTGAGGCCCACCGCGTTCGTCGCCAGCTTGCGCAGCGTCGCCGAGAAGTTCGTGTCGCAGATGGAGCCGACCTCGCCGCCGGTCAGGTCCGACAGCGCCTTGTAGCGGCTGCCCGGCGTCGCGCCGCAGCCGTTCGAGGGCACGTCGCCCATGATCGCCGCCGTCGTCACGGTGCCGTCGTTGCCGATGCCCTTCGCCGTCTCGAACGAGCGCCAGTAGAACCGCACGTCCTGCGGCGAGCGGTCTTCTTCGTCACTGACGAAGACGAGGTACAGGTAGGCCTCGGGCCGCAGGAAGTCGATGGGGTTCGCCTTGTCGCAGTTCGCCGCGCAGGTGGCGGGGTCCATCGCCCTGTTGCAGTTCGTCTTGCACATGTCGCGCGCCACCAGCTTCGGCGCGTTCTTCTTGGCCTGATCGTCGACGGCCAGCCACGCCGCCTCGAGCCCTGCCTCGTAAGGGCTGCCATTGATGCCCACGCGCACGTTGTTCGCGAACGTGCTGGCGACGTTCGGCGTGGTGGGCGAGAGCACCTTCGGGTTCCCGACGAGCTCGCCCTTCTCCTTGAAGGTGTCGGTCGTCGTGACGGCCAGGCGGTAGTTGATGCCGCTCTTCTGGAACACGTCCATGAACGACTGGAAGTTCTTGGCGAGGTTCTCCTGGCGCGGCGCCATCGAGCCGGAGTTGTCGATCACCCACAGCACGTCGATGTTGGACGCGGATTCCTGGCTGTACGCGTCGACGCGCACGTTCGGAGGCAGCACCTTCGTGAGCCTCGTGCGGTCACACGAGAGCCCGGACAGAACGAGCGCAAGAAGCAGGCAGTTTCGGATCATCTGGGGGCACCTCCGTCTAACCGCGTTCTTACACCCCGCCGGCCAACAGGAGTACAGGAGGCTTACTACGTCGCAGCCCCCTGTGTCGACGGACGAGCCCGGTGTTTCCGGTCAGTTGCAGATGAGGCCGAGGCCCAGGTCGACGCAGCGCTTGCCCTCGGCGCAGGCGGCGCCGAGCCCGCAGCGGCACTGGCCCTGCTGGTTGCAGCCGTTGCCCTCGGGCGCGCAGTCGACGCACTGGATGCTGCCTTTGCCGCACGCGCTGACCACGTTGCCCAGCAGGCACTGGTTGTCTCGGCAGCACCCGCCGCAGCCCGACTGCGCGTTGCACACGCACGCGCCGTTCTGACAGATGAGCCCGGTGCCGCAGACGCCGGCGTCGCCGCACGCGCACGCGCCGTTCTTGCAGTTGTCGGCCTTGCTGGTGTCGCACGCGCTGCACACGCCGCTCGCCCGGCCGCAGACCGTCACCGTCGTGCTGCCCGCATCGACGCAGCGGTTGCCCTGGCAGCAGCCCGAGCAGCCCGACTGCGCGTCGCACACGCAGGTGCCCGCGTCGACGTTGCAGCGCAGGCCCGGGCCGCAGGCGGGGTTGTTCCCGCAGCGGCACTCGCCGAGCGCGCACGCGTTCGCCTGAGGCGCCGTGCACGCGCGGCAGGCGACGCCGTCCTTGCCGCACGCGGTGCCGGCGTCGCTGCCCGGCATGCACACGTCTCCCATGCAGCAGCCGGTGCACGAGGTCGAGTCGCACTTGCACGTGCCCGCGTCGGAGCAGAACTGACCGGCCGCGCACTGGCTGCCGCTGCCACAGCGGCAGACTCCGCCTGCGCAGTTGTCCGAGAGCGTCGTGCTGCACGGGCGGCACGCGTTGCCCGCCGTGCCGCACGACGTGAACAAGGTGGCCCCCGCGGAGAAGCACGTCGCGCCCGCACAGCAGCCGGTCGGGCAGTTCGCGTTCGAGCAGCTCGAGCAGCGGCCGTCGATGCAGGTGTCCGCGCCGCAGCTCGCGCACGCCGCTCCGCCGGTGCCGCACTGCGCGTTGCCGCCGTTGGTGATGCAGGCGCCGGTCGCGTCGCAGCAGCCGTTCGGACAGCTCACGCCGTCGCACACGCAGCTCGAGCCGGCGCACCGCTGGCCGGGGTTGCACGTGGCGGCGCCGCCGCAGCCGCAGCCGCCCATGCCGCAGGTGTTCGCCCGGTCGGGATCGCACGCGAAGCAGCTGGTGCCCCCCGTGCCGCAGACGAACTGGTCGTTGCCCGGCTGACACTGCGTGCCCTGGCAGCAGCCGCCGGCGCAGCTCTGGCCCGTGCATACGCACTGCCCGCCGACGCAGCGCTGATTCATCGCGCAGCGCGGGTTCGAGCCGCAGGTGCAGGTGCCCGTCGAAGAGCACGTGTCGGAGTAGAGCGGGTCGCACGCCGTGCAGGCCCCGCCGCCGATGCCACAGGCCGTCAAGCCGGGCGGGCGGCGGCACACGTTGCCGCCACAGCAGCCGTCGGGGCAGCTCGTCGCGTCGCAGACGCACGTGTTGTTGTGGCAGCGCTGACCGGGGCTGCACTGGTCGTTCGGGCCGCACCTGCAGGTGCCGTTGGTGCACAGGTTCGCGAGCACGCCCGGACACGAGAAGCACATCTGGCCGGAGATGCCGCACTGCTCCGCCGTCGGCGACGGCACGCAGGTGCTCCCGACGCAGCAGCCGCTCGGGCACTTCGCCGCGTTGCAGCCGGCGCACAGGCCGTTCTGGCAGACGTCTCCCAGATCGCACGCGGCGCACTGGCGGCCGCCGGTGCCGCAGGAGCCGGCGTCGTTTCCGGGCAGGCAGACCTCGCCCTGGCAGCAGCCCTGGCAGGAGCCGGCGCAGCCGGCGTCGACGCCCGCATCGGTGCCGGCGTCGACTCCTCCGTCGGGGATCGGGACTGCGGAGAGCGTCACGATGACGTCGACCTCGATGCCCTTCGTGACCGTCATCGACGCGGTGCCGCGGCCGACGCGCTGCTGGTTGCGCAGGCCGTCGACGACGACGGTGACGCTCTGCATGTCGAGCTCGTCGCGGAGCAACAGGCGCATCGTCTGCGGGTCGGTCAGCAGCGTGCTCGACGGCGTCTCGGGGCGCTGCAACGCCATGCCTTCGCCGACGACCGACACCTCGAGCTGGTCGACGTCGAGCCCGCCGAGGCGCACGGTGAGGTACAGCGCGGTGCCGTACTGCGCGTTCGCGTTCCAGCACTGGCAGGACGCGATGGAGAGGAAGAGCAGTGCTGCCGTAAAGGGCTTCACCGGAAGTCTCCGTCGGGCAGCGTGGTGCCGCGTGGCTGCGGCTTCGCGACGGCGATGGCGCCCCCTGCGATGGCGCCGGCCGCCACGACGCCGACGGCCGTCCAGAACCACCACTTGCCGGTGATGCCGCCCTCGGTCTCGACCGTCGTCACCGGCTCGTCCTTCGGCACCAGCGGAGGCGGAGGCGGCGGCGCGGCGGCGGCCCCCGACGGGAACGGCGCGGGCTCCAGCGTCGGCGGCGGGGGCGCGACCGGCGGCGGAGGCTCTGCCCGCGGCGCTTCCGGAGGCGGCGCCTGCGCGGCCTTCACCTTCGCCTCTTCTTCCGCGAGCAGCTCGCGCACGACCTTGTCGTTCGGCGCCTTCCCCGGCGGGTAGAAGGAGAGGAACCGGTCGAAGAAGAACACCGCGCGCTCGTGCTCGCCGAGCATGCGGTGGCACTGCCCGATGTTGAAGAGGAACGGCGGCCGCGGGTCGAGCCGGTACGCCTCGGAGAACCCCGCGAGCGCGTCCTTGAAGTTGCCCAGGTCGTACTGCTTCTGCGCAGCCTGGTACTCCTTCTTCGCCTTGGCCTTCTCGGCGGCGGTGGGCTCGGCGGCGGCGGGCTCGGCGGCGGCGGTGGCACCGAGCGCCAGCAGGCAGCACGCGAGGACCATCGGCTCAGTTCGCATAGGGGTCGATGGTGCTCGTTTTTCGGACCGGCGCGGCTTTCTTTGTGGGCTTGTTACTGGCCGGTGACACGAGAGGCAACGGCGGTGGGTCGGGGTCCGGCGTTTTCTGGACGACCTCCGCTCCGGCATCCGGCACGGCTGCAACCGGTGCGGGAGGAGGAGCCGGAGGAAGAGGCGTCGCGATGACCTTCGGCAGCTCGTCCGGCGCCTGGGGGCGCGAAGCCATGAAGCCGCCGAGGCCCATCAACGCGACGAGGCTGACGGCGCCGATGAGATACGGAGCCCGGTTCTTCGGCGCGACCCCCGCCGCGAGGGCGACGGCCGCGTCGTCGGGCGAGGTGATGCGCAGGCGCTCGAGGTCTTCGAACGGGGCGAGCGCGTCGGACAGCTCCTTCATCGAGGCGAAGCGCAGGGCCGGCGCCTTCGCGAGGCAGCGCATCACGATCGCCGCGAGGCCGGGCGGAATCGTCTCGCCCTTGGAGGTCTTCGCAGGCAGCGCGGGAGGAAGCTCGGTGCTGATCTGCAGCGCGAGCTGCAGGTAGCCCGGCGCGACGAACGGCCGGCGCTCGGAGAGGATCTCGTAGAGCACGGTGCCGAGCGCGTAGACGTCGCTCTGCGGCCCCACGTCGAGGCCCTGCACCTGCTCGGGCGCCATGTACGCGGGCGTGCCCACGACGAGGCCGGCGAGCGTCTTCGAGACGAGCTCCTTGTCGTCGGGGCCGGCGAGCTTCGCGACGCCGAAGTCGAGCACCTTCACGAAGTCGGCGCCGTTCTTCTGGATGACGAAGATGTTGTCGGGCTTCACGTCGCGGTGGGTGATGCCGACCTCGTGCGCCGCCTGCAGCGCGCTCGCGGCCTGGCGCACGAGCTTCACCGCGCGAGAGATCGGCAGCGGCTCGCGTGCCATGAGCGCGAGCAGCGAGTCGCCCTCGAGCAGCTCCATCACGCAGTAGCTGCGGCGCAGGCCGCGCGCGTCGCGCTCGTCGACGAAGTCGTGGATCTCGATGATGTGCTCGTGGCGGATGCGGTTGACCGCGCGCGCCTCGCGGAAGAAGCGCTCGACCAACGAGTCGGTCTGCGCCTGCTGCGGCTTGAGCAGCTTGATGGCCACGGCGCGGTCGAGCTTCACGTGGCGGGCCTTGAAGACCTGGCCCATGCCGCCGTCGCCCAGCATCTTCTCGATGCGGTAGTTGCCGAGCAGGTCGCCCTGCGCGACGCCGTCGAGCATCGCGGTGAGCTGGATGACCTGGCTCGGGTCGACCTTGCTCGCGGGCAGCACCCCGAACTGCTCGAGCGCCTTCGCGAGCTCGTGCGCGTCGAAGCGCTGGCTGGGCTCCTTCGCGAGGCAGCGGTCGATGATGGGCTGCAGGTGGCGCGCGGTCGGCGGCAGCGCGGGCACCGAGGAGGTCAGGTGCTGCGAGAGCACCTCGCCGTCGGGGCCTACGAACGGCGGGCTGCCGGTGAGCGCCTCGAACAGGGTGATGCCGAGCGCGTAGATGTCGCCGCGCGCGTCGCAGCGGTGGCCCATGATGCACTCGGGCGGCGTGTACGGCGGGCGAGCGAGCAGCACGCCCGGAGCCGTCGACACCGAGCGCTGGCCCCCGAAGTGCGCGAGGCCGAAGTCGAGCAGGCGCGGGCCGCCTTCCTTCGCGAGGAAGATCTTCTCGGGGCGCAGGTCGCGGTGCACGACGCCGCGACCGTGCATGTAGTGGAGCGCCTCGCACACCGGCAGCATCAGCTTCACCAGCTCGTCGGCGGTGAGGACGCCGGTGCGGGTCAGGCCCTCTTTGAGCGTCTCGCCCTCGAGGTACTCGGTCGCGAGGTAGTAGGCGCCGTCGGGGAGGCGGCCGGCGCCGAGGCTCTTCACGAGGTGCGGGTGGACGAGCTCCTGGACGAGGCCGGCCTCGTCGATGAAGCGGCCGAGCGCGTCGGGGTCCTGCGTGGCTTCGGGGCGCAGCACCTTCCACACGAGCTTGTGGCCGCGGTCGATCGACTCGACCAGCAGCACGTCGTACATGCGCGTGTGCGCGATGGCGCGCAGCGCCCGGTAGCCGCCGACGAGCTCGACCGGTGCAGCGCGGCCCTCACCGGAATGAGGCTGTGGGGCTTCGGACAAGGCGGGCGAATGTATATGACCGCCGAGCCCCGCCGCATGGATCGCCGCCGAGGGTGGGAGCGCGACCTACGTCTCCTGGCTGGAGCGCGGAGGCTCCATTTCTCACCGAAAATGGGGACAGTCCCCATTTTCGGCTTCAGCCTTCGCGTTCGAGCTGGGTGAGCTGGCGCTGCACCGCGTGCTGGGCGTCGAGCGCGACGGTCCCGGGGTCCCGGTTCGGCGTGATGCTCTCACCGATGAGGTAGCGATACCGACCGGGCGGAGGCAGGTGCGGCAGCGGCCCGAGCGCCAGGCCCCAGGGGAGCATCAGCGCGATGGGCCAGATCTGCACGCGGCAGATGCGCTTGAGGCCCACGGCCTCCGCGATGGACTGACCGTCGGTGAGCACGCGCATGCCCTCGTGCGAGCCCGCGTGCGCGACGGGCACGATGGGCATGTCCATCTCCTTCGCGAGCTTCGAGAAGCCGGTGCGGCCGTAGAAGTCGACCTTCCAGCGCTTCGAGTAGGGGCGCCAGACGTCGCGATCTCCGCCCGGGTAGACGAGCACGTCGCGGCCGCTCTCGACGATGCGGCGGGCGACGTCCTGCGAGGCGCGCAGCGCGCCGATCTTCTCGAACTGCCGCGCGAAGAACGGCAGCGTGAAGATCATCTCGTGCGCGAGGATGTAGAGCGGACGCGAGAAGCCGAAGTGGCGGTACCACTCGAGGCCGAGGCCCCACACGTCGGGAGCGATGGTGCCGCCCGAGTGGTTGGAGACCATCATCACCGGGCGGTCTTTCGGGATGTTCTCGAAGCCGCGGGCGTGCGTGTCGAAGTAGCGGCCGGGGCCGAAGACCTTCCAGCCCTTGTCGGCGACCTGCCGGGTGAACTCGAGATCGTAGGCGGCGGGGTCGTAGCCGTGCTCGTTCCTGGCGACGGTGTCCAGCAGCCTCGCGATCTTCGACCGCGGTCGTGCCTTCTCGGGCCGTGTTACCGTCGGCGGACTCGGCGGCGGCGGCGGGACGACACGAAGGTGAGACTTGTGGCGCGGCGATTCGCCGGCCGGCATTTGATCGACGTGAACCTGGTTCAGCTCGGGGAGCATGTTGCGTTGGCCTCGCTCCGAGTCCTGCAAGGCTATGACCGCCGCTGGGTCGAAACTTCGGTGGGGCGCGTTCACGTACTGGAGCGAAATGCCAACGGATATCTGCCGCCCATCGTGCTGCTGCACGGGCTGAGTTCCGCTGGATGCCACTACGTGCATGTGACGCGTCACCTGCGGGCCACATCCCGCGTGGTGCTGCCTGATCTTCCGGGTCATGGATTCTCCGACGTGCCGTCGCCGCTCAATGGAACGACGCTGCTCACGGGCCTCGTCGAGTCCCTCGACAAGGTGATCGATCGACCCGCGGTGCTGGCCGGAAATTCCCTCGGCGGTTACACGGCGATTCGTTATGCGCTCGCGCGGCCGGAGAAGGTCGCCGGGCTGATGCTCGTCGCGCCCGCCGGCGCCGCGATGTGCGCCGCAGATCTCGACGAGCTGCGGCGCCGCTTCACGCTGAAGAAGCACTCTGACGCGGTGAAGTTCGTCGACAACCTCTTTCACGAGCGAAAGCTCGCGCGTCACCTCTACGCCGTCGGCCTGCGCGCGTACTTCTCGCTGCCCCAGACCCTCGCCGTGCTCGAGGAGATGCAGCTGCCGCGGCTGTTCACTCCCGAGGAGATGCAGTCGCTCAAGATGCCCGTGCTGTTCATCTGGGGAGAGTCCGAGCGGCTGTTGCCCCGGCAGTGCCTCGAGTTCTTCCAGGCGCACCTGCCCAAGCACGCGCGGCAGGAGAACGCCGCCGGCTGGGGCCACGGCGGGTTTCTCGATGACCCCAAGGGGTTCGCGACGCGGCTGCTGCGCTTCGCCGCGGACATCGCGCTGCTCGAGCGGCAGGCGACCGGGCGGGTGAAGCCGGCCACACTCGCCGCTGGCGTCTCGGGGCCGTAGCCGGTCGGGTACGGGTACGGTTGCGGGTACGCGTACCTGAACGTGAACGACTCGACGGGCCCGGGTGCGTTCAAGGGAACGTGGGCGGCAACGGGGACAGGAACGCGCGTTCCCATGCCGGTTCCCGACAACGTCCCGGTGAACGAGCCCGGGCCCGTCGAGTCGTTCACCTGCGTCGTCCGCGTCCGCGTACCCGGCTCTTTCTCACCTCACGTCGTGTACTCGGCGTTGACCTGCACGTACCGGTACCCGAGGTCCGACGTCATCACGCTCGCGCGGCCGCGCCCGTCCTTCAGCTCCAGCTCCAGCTTCACGTCCTCGACCGCCATCGCCTTCGAGAGCGCGGCTTTGTCGAAGAGGGTGGGCTCTCCGCGCTCGAACAAGAGCGTGCCCTGCAGCCGGCAGGTGAGCCCCCGCGCGTCCCGGACCTCGGGCGCGTTGCCGACGGCGCTGGTGAAGCGGCCCCAGTTCGGGTCGTTTCCGTAGAGCGCGGTGCGCACGAGCGCGGACGCGGCCACGCGCTGCGCGATGGCCCGCGCGGCCTCGTCGGTCGCGGCGCCGCTGACGTCGATGGTGGTGACCTTCGTCGCTCCCTCGCCGTCGCGGGCGATGAGCCAGGCGAGCCGGCGGGCGACGTCTTCCGCGCTCTTCGACCACGACGTGTCCGCCCTCGCCTTCTTGCGCGCGAGCAGGAGAAACGTGTCGTTCGTGCTCGTGTGCGTGTCGACGTGCACGGCGTTGAAGCTGCTCGCGGCGATGCCCGGCATCGCGCGCTTCATCACCTCGGCGCGCAGATCGAGATCGGTCACCAGGAACGCGAGCATGGTCGCCATGTTCGGCTGAATCATCCCCGCGCCCTTGCAGACTCCGGCGACGAGGCCCTCGCCGGCCCTCGCGCTCGCCTCCTTCGGGAACGCGTCGGTCGTCATGATGGCGCTCAGGAACCGGCGGCCCGCCTCGGGCTCGGAGCTCAGCGCCTTCACCGCCGCGTCGATGCCGGCGCGGACCTTGTCCATCGGCAGCTTCACGCCGATGACCCCGGTCGAGCAGACCAGCACCTGCTCGACCGGGCAGCCCACCGCGGTCGCGACCTGCTCGCACATCGCGATGGCGTCCTTCTCGCCCTGCGCGCCGGTGCACGCGTTCGCGTTGCCGGAATTCACGACGAGCGCGCGCACCTGGCCGTGACCGCGCAGCAGGTGCGCCTTCGAGACCTTCACGGGCGCCGCGGCGAAGTGGTTCTGCGTGAACAGCCCCGCGGCCGACATCGGCACGTCCGAGACGAGCAGCGCGACGTCGGGGTTGCCCGAGGCCTTGATGCCGGCGGCGACCCCGGCCGCCTTGATGCCCTCGATGGAGGTGAGCGTGTGCTCGGACGGCGGGAACGTCGGCGGCTTCGGCAGGTCGAGGTTCATCGATCAGGCGACGCGCCTAGCACGAAGCCGGCGCCACAGCGCGACGAGCGCGAGCAGCAGCGGGCCGCTCGCCGAGCTGCAGCCGCACCCCGTCGGCTCCGGCGTGGGAGGGACGGTGACCTCGTCGACGGTCACGATGGGCTGCAGCTCGACGCGCGCCGTCTGGCTGCTCAAGCGCACCGTGACGCCGGCGTCGAACGTCCCCGCATCGAAGGCACCGAAGTCGTAGACCTTCACGTCGCGGCGGGGGCGCAGCCCGTGGTCGTACTCGACGAAGCCGGGGTCCGGCTCCCAGACCAGCTCGGGCTCGAGGAAGGGACCACCATCGAGCGTGCGGACGTCGGCCTTCACCACGTAGCGGAGACCGTTGATCCGCTGCACCAGCAGCGCGTGGAGCACGGCCTCTTCGACCGGCGCGACGCGCACCTCGAAGCTGCGCGAGAAGCCGGCGTCGCCGTAGCCGATGTGGAACGTCGCCGCGCCCGACGCCGGCGACTGCACGTCGACCTGCATGCCGGCGGGCGCCACCCCCCACGAGGGCTCGGCCGTGCCCGCGTCGAGCAGCCCGGGCGACATGCCGAGCCACACGCCGGCGTCGTCGAGCAGCAGCGCCTCGAGGTAGAACTTTCCATTCGGCCCCATCACGATGGGGCCCCGACCGACGTCGGGCCACGTGCCGCCGTCGAAGCCGATGTAGTCGGGGAACACGTGCCTGGCGAAGAGCAGCGGGTCGCTGAGCGCGAGGTCCTGCGGCGCCGCGACGCGCACGGTGAACTCGTCCGTCACGCCGCCGTCGACGCTGACGTACGTCACGACGGCCGAGCCCTCGGCCTCGGCGACGGCGACCAGCCGGCCCGAGCCCACCGGTGACGCGGCCGTCTGCCGCAGCGCTCCGCCGTCGACGCTCGCGTTGAAGTAGACCGGAGGCGGACACCCGAAGAGACAAGGCTGAGCGGCGTGGTCGAACTGCACCGGCGTTCCCGGAGCGACCGCGTGCCGCGGAGTCCACGGCACGTAGTGCCGCTTCATCGACGAGCTGAGCGGCACGCGCCCGCGATCGCTGTAGAAGTCGGGACCGCACGCACTGCAGAGCACGACGGCGAGCAGCAGGGACCGGAGCATGGGGCCGGCCGCCAGTGCAGCCCCCGAACCAACGCCCAAACGGGCGCGGGGGGTCGAAGTGGAGCATCCGCGCTCCGCGACTTGCGCTGCGCAACCGCGACGCGCGCGTCAGCTCTCGGCGGACTGCTGCTTCCGCTCGGGGAAGATGACGTAGCGCAGCAGCAGCAGCTGCAGCACGGTGAAGACGACGACGTCGCCCGCCATCTTGGCGGGCACGTAGGGCACGCCGAGCCGGTCGCGCAAGATGGTGACGAGCTGGCCGTGCAGCAGAATCTGGCCGGCCGTGACGATGAGCCAGCGCACCGTCGACTGCGCGAGGCGCGTATCGCGGTCCTGGAACGCGAAGCGCCGCTGCGCGAGGAAGTTGATGGTGGCCCCGACGACCAGGCCCGCGGCGGTGCAGACGCGCGTCGGCAGCACGAGCACCACGGCGCAGAACGTGCCGATCGCGAGGTCGAGGCCGCTCGCCATCGCGCCGATCAGCAGGCTCTTCGGAGCCCAGAGGAGCTTCACCGTCAGGCAGTAACGCCCGCGCCGGCCCGGCGCACGGCGTCACCGGCCGCGCGCGCCCTGCGCCCGCTCGAGCGCCTGCCACAGGACAGGCACCAGCTCGGGCGGCGGCTGAAGCTCGAGCGCGTGCGTGAAGCTCTTCGCCGCGCCCTTGGGGTCCTTCGTCTTGTCGAGCTGGATGAGGCCGAGCACGTAGAGCGCCTGCGCAGCGCGCGGATCTTCCTCGTGCTTCTCGGCGATCTCCTGAAGCAGCACGGCGGCGCGCGCGCTGTTGCCGGCGTCGTACGCGTCACGCACGCTCTCGAGCAGCGCGCCGACGACGTCGAGCTCGGGGTCGGGGATCGCGACGGGCTGCTGCGGCGCGGCCGGCGCCACGGCAGCCGGCGGCAGCGGGCGCTGCACCGCCGGGGCCCGGCCCTGCACCTTCGGCAGCTCCTTCACCAGCGCGTCGAGCGGAAGAGCCGCCGCGGCCGCGACCGCGGGCTTCGCCGGCGGGCCGAGGTACGGCCGCAACGCCCAGCCGACGGACGCGGCGAGCAGCAGGCACGAGACGGCGAGCACGCCCCTGCGCACGTTGTCGCGGCGGCGCCGCTTGCGTTGGACGTAAGACCAGCCGCGCGAGACCGCCGCGTCGACAGGGCCGTCGGTGAGAACCGACTTCACGGGCCGTGGAAGGATCATGGGACTTCCTCTTCGGTGAGGCGCACCTGCGTGCGCACGTGCCGCTCGGCCGCGGCGATGTAGCGTTTCGTGGTGGCGAGGCTCTTGTTCATCGCGGCGGCCACGTCTTCGAGCTTCTCGCCTTCGACGTACCGCAGGCTCCACGCGAGCGCGTGCGCGGCCGGCAGCTCTTTGAGCTTCGCGTCGAGCTTCGTGAGCTCACTGCGCGCCTCGACGCCGAGGTGGCTCTGGGCCTGCTGATCGAGCTGGACGTCGGTGACCGCGTCGAGGCCGACCCAGGTCAACAGCCGCTGCCGCCGCAGCCGCTTCTTCACCAGGCTCACCACGATGGAGAGCAGCCACGAGCGGAACATCGTCGGGTCTTTGAGCTGGTGCAGCCGCTCGAACGCGCGAACGAACGCGTCCTGCACGGTGTCTTCGGCGAGGTGCGTGCTCCTCAACAGTCGCGACGCCATCGCGAGCAGCGGCCCGGCGTGGCGCCGGTAGAGCAGGCTCTCGGCGCCGCGGTCGTGCTCCCGGGCGCGCTCGACGAGCACGGCGTCGGGGACTCCCGTGCGCAGGTGTGCGACATCCGCGGTGCGCGGCTCGCTGTCACCGGGGTTGACGCGCGGGGTGGGCATCGAAAGAGAGTGACCCGTGAGCCGGCGACATCGGCTCACATGCCTCATGACAGTACAATGACCGGTGAGCCGTTTTCGCTCCCCGAAAGGTCCCACATGCTCGAACGGAGGCGGCACATGCGGCTCATCGTCGTCGTCGCAGCGGGACTTCTCGTCGGTTGCCAACCGGAGCCGGAGCCGAGCACGAGCACGGGCGGCACGACGAGCGGCAGCAATGGGTCTGCGCTGGAGGCGCCTCCGCTGTGGGGCGCGCCCCTCGAGCCGCTCTCGGATGGCCGCTTCGCGATCCCCGACGCCGAGAGCGACAGCGTCTTCGTGGTGAAGGGGCAGACGTCGAGCCGCATCCGCTTCCCCGAGGGCAGCCGGCCCTCGCGTGTCGTCGCGACGAACGGCGACCTTGCGGTCCTGCTGCGCGGCAGCGGGCAGCTGGCCCGCGTGGCCCCGAAGTCGGGAGTCGTTCCGCCCGAGGCCCTCTCCTTCGCGTGCTCGGAGCCGCGCGGGCTCGCCTACGACGGCGCGAAAGACACGGTGCTCGTCGCGTGCGCCTCGGGAGCGCTGGTGAAGGTGAGCCCCACCGAGCGCGCGGTGGTGAACACCGACCTCGAGCTGCGCGACGTGCTGGTGGTGAACGGCACGACGTGGGTGACGACGTTCCGCTCGGCGGCGCTGCACCGGCTCGACGCGAGCGGGAAGGTCACGTCGACGCTCGAGGCTCCGAAGCGGGCGTTGAGCGGCTTCACGTTCACGCCGCGCGTGGCGTGGCGCGCGGTCGCCGACGGCTCGCGCGTGGTGATGGTGCACCAGCTGCACCTCGATCAAGAGGTCGCGAGCTTCACGAACCCGACGCCCGTCGTGCCGTACTACGGAAGGCCGCTGTGCGACGCGAGCGTGGTGACCAGCGCGGTCACGGTGTTCGACACCATGACGAACACGACGGCGACGGCGCCGATCGTCGGCGCCGTGCCCGTCGACATCGCCGTCGATCAGGGCAAGGCCGCCATCGCGCTCGCCGGGGCGGGCCGCGTCGTCGAGGTCGACCTGGGCTCGCCGAGCTTCGGGTGCCTCTCGCCCACCCGCACCGACGGCTTCGGCACGGTGCCGATCGGCGTCGGCTACGTGAACCACGAGCTCAAGTGGTTCGATCAGTCGGGCAAGGTGCACGTGCCCGACGCGCCCGAGGTGAAGGAGCTCGGCGTGGTGCCGGTGCGCGCGTTCGACTCGGGGCGCCAGCTCTTCCATGCCCAGTCGCCGAGCGGCGTCGCGTGCGCGTCGTGCCACCCCGAGGGCTACGACGACGGCCACACGTGGCACTTCGGCAACCACACGCTGCGCTCGCAGTCGCTCGAAGGGGGCCTGTTGAAGACCGCGCCCTTCCACTGGGACGGCCGGCTGTCGAGCGTGAAGGCGGTGCTCGACGAGACGTTCGTCAGGCGCATGGGCGGCGCGAACCCCGACCTCTCGCAGTCGGACGCCGTGGCGCGGTGGCTCGACTCGGTTCCCGCGCGCGGCGGCGACGGCTCGTTCGACCGCTACGCCGCGAAGCGCGGCAGCGTCGTGTTCGAAGACGCGCAGTGCGGCACGTGCCACTCGGGTGAAGCGCTGACGAACGGCGCCACCGTCGACGTCGGCACCGGCCGCGCGTTTCAGGTGCCGAGCCTCAAGGCGCTGCGCTGGCGCGGCCCCTGGATGCACGACGGCTGCGCGAAGACGCTCGAGCAGCGCTTCGACCCCGCGTGCGGCGGAAAGAGCCACGGCAGCACGGTCGCCCCCGAGGACCTGCCCGATCTGATCGAGTACCTGAAGGCGCTTTGAACCATTTCGAGCGTCATGTTATGAGGGCGCCCGCTCGGTCCGCAGTGGCGTAAGGGGACGGCCGGGTCGAGGTGTCCCCCGTGGTGCTCTCGTTCACCGCAAACATCGCACTGATCATGGTCCTCGGAGGCGCGCGCGTCTCCGGTGAGATCGTCATCGTCGAGGATACGACCGGCCAACCGCACGACGCGACGGTGAACTTCGGCTCGGTCGACCTCGCCCTCTGCAGCTTCGCCGCGCGCGAGCTCTACAGCGTCATGCGCGACGACTACGACATGGTCGTGTCGTTCACGACGCACCCGATGAGCGGCCCGCAGTACGCGTTCATGGGCCGCTCGCCGTCGGGCAACCTCGTGCGTCAGACCGCGCAGGGCGTCTCGTACGGCGGCTGGTTGATCCGCAAGCAGCCCTCCGAGTTCGGCAGCGCCGCGAAGCTCAAGCACTGCGTGTACATGGGCCCGAGCTCGGCGCTGCCCGCGAACCCCGACGGCTCGTACGACGTCATCGCCGGCCCGCTGGGCGGCACGCGCCCGAGCGGAGTCACCGGCATCGAGGTGCTCGGCCACGAGGTCGGCCACCACTGGCTCGTCTTCGGAGCGCACGACGCGAACGACGGCCGCGGCCTGCGCGCGCTCTTCCGCCTCGACGACCGCGACCCCGAGCAGGCCGACCGGCCGTACCCCGCGGCGGCGGGCGTGCACTACAGCCACTACGCCGACTCGCACTCGGTGATGTACGGCAACTTCATCACCCCGCTCGGCGGCGGCATGTTCAAGCTCGCCGGCGGAGATCGGAAGTACGGCCCGTTCGACCAGTACTTCATGGGCCTGCGCGCGCCGCACGAGACTCCGCCGCTTTTGGCCATCGACGACGGCTCGCAGCGCGGCTTGAGCGGCGACCCGCTGCAGAAGGGTCAGACGCAGACGGTCAGCGGCACCGGGGTGCAGATTCCGGTCGACGACGTGATCCGCGCGCTCGGGCCGCGCATCCCCGCGTATCCGAACACGCAGCGGTGCTTCCGCATGGCGTTCGTTCTCATCACCCACCCCGGCCACACGGCGACGGCGCAGGAGATCGCGCTCGTCGACGCGTACCGCCGCCGGTGGGAGCAGTGGTTCCCGTGGGCGACCGATGGGCGGGGCTCGACGGACACGCGACTCGCTCCGGAGAATCCGTGTCCGATGACGCCGGTCGACGTGGAGCCGCCGGGGGAAGGCGCGGTGAGTGGCGCGCCGTTGCCTCCTCCGGCGGTCGAAGTCGCGGCGAGCGAGCCGCTGCCGGTCGAGCCGCAGCCCGAGCCGATGAAGCCGACCGTGCCGGAGGATCCCATCTACCGGCTGCGCAACGCGGGCTGCGGCTGCGGAGCCGCCGATGGCTTGGCGCTCGCCGCCCTCGCGGTGCTGTTGCTGTTGCGCCGGTCCCGACCCGCGTAGCGGGCACCGTTCCCCGGGTCTGTAGGAGTTGCGGGAATCGGGCGTCACCGGACGGTGGCCTACCCTCACGCCGCGCCGCAGCCCGTTATGGACAGGCGCATGGTGCGAGCCTGCGGCGCGCTGGCGCTGCTCGTCTTCTCCAGCTGCATCCTCCAGAAGGCGTCGACATACCGCTTCGATGGCCAGGTCCCGACGGACGCGGACGGGTTCTCGAACGCGCTGTACCAGGCGGTGGGCGCGAAGCTGATGCCGGGTAACTCCATCGAGGAGGCGAACAACGGCGCCGTCTTCGACATGCTGGCCGAGGACCTGAAGAACGCGAAGCACAGCATCGACATCGTCGTCTTCATCTGGCGCGCGGGAGAGCCCGGCGACCGCCTCGTCCCCATCATCACCGAGCGGGTGCGCGCCGGGGTCGAGTGCCGCATCATCGTCGACGCGATGGCGTCGAACGGCTTCGCCGAGCGCGTCGAGCCGGCGCTCATCGGCGCAGGCTGCCAGACGCGGCTCGCGCGCGACAGCGTCACGCTCGCGCGCAATCACCGGAAGATCTTCGTCATCGACGGACGCATCGCGTACACCGGCGGAGTCGGCATCGCGCGCGAGTGGCTCGGCGACGGCATGAAGGAGAGCGAGTGGCGCGACACCAACGTCCGCATCCGCGGCCCGGTCGTCGAGCAGCTCGAGCGGGCGTTCGCGCAGAACTGGGTCGAGGAGGCCGGCTCGCTGGTGCCGCGCTCGCACTTCCCCGAGCTCGAGAAGGCGGGCGACGCGCTCGCGGCGTTCGTCTCGAGCGAAGGCGGCCAGAACGTCACCGACGCAGAGCGGGTCACGCACCTGGTGATCGCCGCCGCGAAGAAGCGCGTGTGGATCGGCAACGCGTACTTCCAGCCGTCACCGGGGCTCAAGGAGCTGATCAAGCAGAAGCGGCTTCAGGGCGTGGAGATCCGCTTCATGGGCCCGTCGGATCGCACCGACCACCCGGAGATCCTCTTCATGCAGCGCAAGCACTACCAGTCGCTGCTCGAGGTCGGCGTGCGCGTCTGCGAGTACCAGCCGGCGATGTACCACGCGAAGGTGATCATCGTGGACGACCACATCTCCGTCGTCGGCAGCATCAACCTCGACAAGTTCAGCCAGGACCTGCTCGACGAGGGCACGCTGGTCGTCTTCGACGAAGGCTTCACGAAGAAGCTCGACGCCGCGTGGCGCGAGGACGAGAAGAGCTGCAGCGAAGTTCTGCCCTGATCCCGCGCGGTAGCGGCGCGGCCCCCATCCCACATCGCCGTTACATGTCCCTGAAAAGGGAGCACCGAGAAGCATGGCTACACAAGCGCTGTACGCACCGAGAAGTGAAGAGAGAATCTGGAACATCACGCTGTGGATCTCGCAGTTCGCGCTCGCGTGGATCTTCGGCATCGTCGGCGTCGTTCGAGCCTTCGCCCCGATGGAGACGCTGCAGGCGCGGCTCAACTGGGCCGACCCGGGCAACGACTGGTTCCTGCGCGGCACCGGCTACGCGCTCATCTGCGTCGCCTTCGCGTTCGTGCTGCCCGCCGTCATCCGCGTCGGCGAGCGGCTGGTCCCCGCGACGGCGATCGCGATGGCCATCGTCATGTCCGTCGTCGCCGCCTCGCACATCATTCGCCACCAGCCCGGCATGCTGGCGATGGACGTGATGATTGGGATCGGGTGCGCGTTCGTGGCCTGGGGCCGCGGGCGCCGGCTGCCGGAGTGAGGGAGCGCGGGGACAGGCGTCTCTTTCGCTCGGGCTCCGCCGTTTTTGACGACGCAGCAGCGGCGAAAAAGCAGCCAGTCCCCTCACGCTGACTTGCGGCGGCGAGCCGGCTTGCGCGCTCGCGCTGCACGACGCGGCTTCGCCGCGCGCTTCTCGGCGTTGTCGTTCGCGGCGGCCGGCCTTCCACCCGACAGGCTCGCTTGCAGCGCCTCGAGCAGGTTGCCGACCGGAGCCACCTCCTGCTCCGCCTCGGGCATCGCGATCTCCTTCCCCTTCGCCTTCTGCTCGAGCAGCTTCTCGACCTGCTTGCGGTGCTCGTCGCGGTACTCGTCGGGGGTGAACCTGCCCTCCATGCTGTGCACCAGCGCCCGCGCGAGCTCGAGCTCCTTCGGCGACACGCCGGCGCTCGGCACCTTCGGCGCCTTCACCACCTCGTCGCCGTAGACCATCGTCGTCAGCACGAGCAGGCCGTCCTTCGCGCGCAACAGGCACATGTGCTGCTTCGTGCTGATCACGATGCGCGCGACCGCGGCGCGGCCGAGCTTCTCGAGCGCGTTCGCGAACAGGTTGTACGCCTTCGCGCCGGCGCCGCTCTTCGCGTCGGGCTGCACGTAATACGTGCGCTCGAAGTAGATGGGGTCGACCTCGACCGGGTCGACGAACGCCTCGATGGAGATGGTCTTGTCCGAGACCGGGGCCAGCGCCTTCAGCTCTTCCTTCGCGACGATGACGACCTTGCCCTTCGAGATCTCGTAGCCCTTGGCGATGTGCTCGTACGGCACCTCTTTGCCGTCGAGCTCGCAGACGCGCTTCTGGCGAATGCGCCCACCGTCCTTGTCGTGGACCTGGTGAAACGAGACATCCTTCTGCCGAACTGCCACACCGAGACTGACGGGGATGGTCACCAGGCCGAAGCTGATGGCCCCTTTCCACATTGCACGTTCCATGTCGGTGACGGTGGTGCATATGGTGGGCCGAGAACGCCCATGGCCACGCGTTACGACTCCCTCATCGACGCCGTCGTTCGCGCGGGCGGCGCGGCTCCGACGCACCCCGCGCTCGCGCCGTACCTCGAGAAGGTGAAGCGCCACGCGTACCGCATCACCGACGAAGACGTCGCCGCGCTGAAGGCGGCGGGCCTCGACGACGACGCCATCTTTCACGCGACACACGACGCGGCGCTGAAGGCGGGGCTCGAGCGGTGGAGCGCGGGCCTCAGAGCGCTCGAGGGGCTCGAATGAGGCTGAAGGCGCTCGAGACGGATCAGACGCTGCTCGTGCGGCTCAAGCTGGGGATGATTCGCCTCGTGCAGGGGCGGCCGGCTCCCGACGTGCTGCGCGCGCTGCACTACAAGCAGAAGCGGTTCGGCGAGCCGTTCTCGGACTGGCTGCAGGCGGTGATGCGCGGCCCCTCCGACTGGAGCGTCGGAGAGCGCGAGCTCTTCGCCACCTTCGTCTCGCACCTGAACCAATGTCGATTTTGAACGGCCGCTCACGGCGCGGTCGCGTCGAAGAAGCTGACGGATGCAACGGTCGAGGCGGTGCTGGCCGACTGGAAGACCGCGCCGATCGACCCGAAGCTGCGCGCGATGCTCGGCTTCCTCGAGAAGCTGACGCTGAGCCCCGAGACCGCCACGCGTGAAGACGCCGCCGCGGTGCGGGCCGCGGGAGTCTCGAAGCAGGCGATGGAGGACGCGATCGCCGTCTGCGCCGGCTTCTGCACCATCGACCGCATCGCCGACGCGACCGGCTTTCACGTGCCGGGGAGAGAGGCGTTCGACATCGGCGCTAAGGCGCTCCTGAAGTTCGGCTACCGCCTCTAAACGCTCTTTCCGTTGACCTCGGGTGCCCCCGGGCCCTAAGCGCATCGGCCGACATGGCTTCACTCCGCGACATCCGCAAGCGCATCAAGTCGGTCAAGAGCACCCGCCAGATCACGAAGGCGATGAAGATGGTCTCTGCAGCGAAGCTGCGCAAAGCGCAGGACGCGATCCTGGCGGCTCGGCCGTACGCCCAGACGCTCGAAGCGATGATCAGCGAGCTCGTCTCGCGCGTGGAGCCGGGCTCGATCTCGCACCCGCTGCTCGTCGAGCGGCCGGCGAAGAAGATCGAGGTCATCCTGGTGACCTCGGACCGCGGCCTGGCCGGCGGCTTCAACGCGAACGTCTCGAAGACGGCGTGGCGCTACCTGCGCGACGAGGGCTCGAAGCTCGAGACGTCGTTCATCACCACGGTGGGCAAGAAGGGCGGAGACTTCCTGCGCGCCCGCGGCTTCAGCGTGCGGAAAGACTGGTCCGGCGTGCTCTCGAAGATCTCGTACGCCGGAGCGAGCGAGATCGCGAGCGAGGCCTCGAAGCGCTTCCTCGACGGCGAGGTCGACGCCGTGTACCTCGCGTACAACGAGTTCGTCTCCGCCATCAGCCAGAAGGTGACGTTCGTCCGCCTGCTGCCGTTCGAGACCTCGACGAAGAAGACCACCGGCCCCACCGCGATGGTCGACTACAAGTACGAGCCCAGCCCGCAGGCGGTGCTCGACGCGCTCGTCCCGCAGGCGCTCACCACGCGCATCTTCCGCGCGCTGCTCGAGAGCGCGGCCTCCGAGCACGGCGCGCGCATGTCGGCGATGGAGAACGCCACGAAGAACGCCGGCGAGATGATCAGCCGGCTCACGCTGTTCTACAACCGCACCCGGCAGGCGGCGATCACCAAGGAGCTCATGGAGATCGTCTCCGGCGCCGAGGCGCTCAAGTAGCTCAACGAGGGGAGTTCCAGAGAATGTCGCTGCTCGCCTGCGCCGTCGCTGTCGCGGTCGCCGCTGCTCCTGCTGCGGACAAGGACAAGGACAAGGCTGCCCCCGCGAAGCCGATCTCCATGGGCATCTCGCAGCCGTACGGACCCGAGCAGGCGCAGAAGGCCAAGGCGCTGATCGAGCCGTACCTGTCGAAGGAGCTGAAGACGACCGTCACGGTGCAGGTCTTCCCGACCTACGACGAGCTGTCGGCTGCGCTCGCCGAGGGCAAGGTCGACCTCGCGTGGATTACGCCGCTCGCGTTCGTGCAGGCGTCGGACAAGAACGCCGACGTCACCGCGCTCTCGAAGGCCATGCGCGCGGGCGGCGGCGGGCTGTTCTACCGGGCCGTGTTCATCACCAAGAAGGGCAACGCGGCCTCGTCGCTCGGCGAGCTCAAGGGCAAGAAGGTCGCGTGGGTGAACAAGAGCTCGACGTCCGGGTATCTGTTCCCGCGCGCGCTGCTGAAGCAGAACGGGTTCGATCCGGACTCGTTCTTCTCCGGCGAGACGATGGCGGGAGATCACCCCGCCGTCTGCAAGGCGGTGAAGTCCGGCGCCGCCGACGTCGGCGCCACCTTCGCGCAGGACACCGGCGACCCGAAGGCGCTGCCCAAGCCCGACGGCTGCGCCGACGCCGGCGGCTCGCTCGACGACTACAGGGTGATCGCCGCGACCGGCGCGATTCCCAACGAGGTCATCGCCTGCCGGCCCGACTTCGCGTTCGACCGCAAGCGCGTGAATGGGATCATCCAGGTCTTCGGCCGCATGTCGCTGAACGATGAAGGCAAGCGCCTGCTGAAGGACGCGTTCCGCGTCGACGGCTGGGGCATCGCGATCGATGGCGACTTCGATCCCGTCATCGAGCTCGTGAAGCCCAAGACCAAGAAGGCGAAAGTCGCTCAGCCGGAGTAAGTCTGCCCGCTTCGGGCCGGGGCCGGGGCCGGGGCTGGCTCAGGGGCCAAGGCTTGCGGGGTAATGCGGGTGCTGCGGGTGCTGCGGGGACAGGGCATCCGTGTCCCACCCCAGCATCCTCATCCCCAACCCCCTGATCCCACAGACCCTTGAACCGAAGCCCCCCAGCCCCGGCCCCGGCCCCCGGCCCGAACCATCAGCGATCGAACAGATCCCCAAGGCGCCCCGATCGTTCCACGCGCCCATGGCCATCCTCCCCCTCATTTCAGCACTGCTCGCCGTCACCGACGTCTCACACGCCTCGGTCGTCGTCGTCCGTGGCTCCGCCGACCACATGGAGCAGGTCCTCGCCCAGGCGAAGGTCCGCTACGTCGCGGTCAACCCCGACGAGCTGCCCGAGCTGGCCCTCAACGCGAAGCAGGTGCTGATGGTGAACTGCACCGGCGACATGTCGCCGAAGGCGCAGGAGCGCGTCCGCCGCTTCGTCGCCGCCGGCGGCTTCCTCTACACCACCGACCACGCGGTGAGGCAGCTCATCGAGCCGCTCTTCCCCAACACCATCGCCTACGCGGGCACCACCAACGAGCAGGTGTTCCCGGTGAAGCTCGCCGGCAAGGACGAGGACCGCGGCCTGCTCAACTCGCTCGGCGGCAACGCGAAGGAGATGTGGCAGACCGCCGGCGGCGGCTACACCTTCAAGGTCCTCGACCCGAAGAAGGTCACCGTCCTCATGGAGTCGCCCGAGATGGCCAAGGCCTACGGCTCCGGCCTCGTCGCCGCCCGCTTCCGCTACGAAGACGGCCAGGTGATTCACGTCACCGGCCACTTCTTCACCCAGCCCGGCCAGAAGGTCGCGCCGAACGTCGCGCAGGCCGGCAAGGGCTTCACCCAGTTCTCCGAGAACGTCACCGAGGCCAAGAAGGCCGACGCCCCGCGCATCGACTCGCTCTACGCGTCGGGCGCGCGGCGCGAGGTCGAGCTGCAGGCGGCGCCGGCGCGGGCGTCGGCTCCGGCGTCGACGATGGGGCGCGCCAGCGGCGCGAAGCTCGAGCGCGGCGAGAAGCTCAAGGTGCTCGAGAAGCAGGGCGACTACGCGCGCGTCCGCGATCAGCAGGGCAACGAGGGCTGGGTTCCGGAAGACGCGCTCTGAGGGCGGTGCTATAGCGCGGTCGCCTGAAGACGATCGCGCCCATCGTCGTGCTGCTGCTCTCGGCCCCGGCCCTCGCGGCCGACACGCTCGTGTTCGTCAACGCGGCGAGCGACGGAGCCTCGGGCCAGCACACGCTGCAGGTCATGAAGGACGCGGTGCTCAAGGCCGACCCGTCGTTCGCGCCCAGCATCAAGTCCTCCATCGTCCTCGAGGAGCCGTCGGCCCACGTGCCCCCGAGCCCCAAGCAGATCCTCGCCGACGTCAACAAGCTGCTCACCGAGGGCAAGGCCGCCTACAACCGCTCGAACCTCGACGTCGCCGCCGAGTCCGTCGCGCAGGCCGAGGCGATGGCGATGTCGACCGAGCCGTTCCCCGAGACGTTCGACGCGCTCGCCGAGCTCGAGCGGCTGGCCGGGCTCATCGCGCTGAAGCAGAAAGACTCGGCCGCGGCCGACGAGGCCTTCCGCAACGCGTTCCTGCTCAAGCCCGATCTCGCCACGCTCGACTCGGCGATGGGCGTCTACGCGCGCATGCTGAAGTCGAAGGACCGCGGCACCGGCCAGGTGGTGATCAAGGTCGACCCGCTGACCGCCTGGGTCACCATCGACGGGCAGAAGGCGCAGTCGGGGGTCTCGGGGCCGATCGAGGCCGGCACCCACTTCATCGCCGCGAGCCGCGAGGGCTACGCCGGGCAGATTCAGCGCATCACCGTCGGCAAGGGCAAGGTCGTGCCCGTCACGCTCAACCTGCAGCCGGCGTCGAACGAGGCGGACCTCGTGGTCGCGCGCGCGACGCTGCTCTCGGCGCAGACCGACGCGTCGCTCGCGCTCGGCGCCAAGCGCGTCGCGGAGCTGATGAAGACCCGCTACGTCGTCGTGGTTCGTCCCGACGACGCGGCGCTCTACGACGCGACGAGCGCGCGGCTCGGCCCCTTCACGAAGATCGAGCCCGCGATCGCCGACACGGTGACCGCGCTGAAGGGCACGACGCCGAAGCCGCTCATCACCGACGCCGAGGTGAAGGCGATCGAAGAGCGGCGCGCCCTCGAGGCCGCCGCCGCGGCCGACCGGACCGACTGGTACAAGAAGCCGTGGGTGATCGGCGCGGGCGCGGGCGCGGTGGTGGTGGTGGTCGGCGTGATCGTCACCGCCGCGGTGCTCGGCTCGAAGACGACGACGACGTACACGTTCAACAACTGGTGCCATGCGAGCGACTGTCCTCCTCTTCAGTAGCCTGCTCGCGCTCGGCGCCTGCGGCCGCCAGCAGAAGGTCGAGCTCACCGGCAAGCTGGTGATGTCGACGCTGCCCGCCGACTGGTGCGGCCAGAACAAGGACCAGATCCGCCTCGACTGCCCGTTCGAGATGGGCTTCTACGTCATCGACGCTTCCAGCGACGCCGGCACCGGAGTCGTGAAGAAGACCGTCTGCGCCTCGCTCGACAAGGACCCGATGCGCCGCTCGAGCAACCTCGCGATGGACTTGAACAGCGTGCCGGTGACGCTCGACGGAATCGCCGAAGGCCAGGTCCGCATCGAGGTCGCCATCATCGAGCCTCCCGCGAACAACGGCTGCGAGTACGAGTCGTCGATGGCGAACGCGGCGATGACCGGCAAGTCGAAGGTGATCGACCTGATGGGCACCGACGTGCCGAACCGGTACGACATCGTCATGAAGTGCGTGAAGACCTTCAGCGCCTGCCCGTGAGCGGCCCGCCTGGCTCGCCGAGCAGCGCCGGCAGCACGTCGCCCGCGCGCGCGTCGATGCGCAGGCACGCGTGAGCATCCCCGCGCGTCTCACCGAGGTTCAGGATCGCGATGGGCATGCCCCGCTCGGCCGCCGCCAGCACGAACCGGTACCCCGACCACACGTGCAGCGACGAGCCGACGACGAGCATCGCGTCGCACGCGCTCAGCTGCTCGAACGCGGTCGCCACGCGCGGCGCCGGAACGTTGTCTCCGAAGAACACGACGTCCGGCTTGAGCACGCCGCCGCAGCGCAGGCAGCCGGGCACCACGAACGCCTCGATGGCCTCCATCGGAATGTCCGCATCGCCGTCGGGCGCGAGCTCGTACGACCACGCCGCCGCCGACGGATTTGCGGCGAGCAGCCGCGCCTGCAGCCCGTCGCGGCTCTCGGCAGACCCGCACGCGAGGCACCGCACGAGGTACAGCGAGCCGTGCAGCTCGAGCACCGCCTTCGACCCGGCCTTCGTGTGCAGCCGGTCGACGTTCTGCGTGACGAGCGCGCGAATCACCCCGCTCGCCTCGAGCCGCGCCAGCGCCGCGTGCGCCGCGTTCGCCTCGAACGCACGAAACCGCGGCCAGCCGAGCGCGCTGCGCGCCCAGTACCGCGCCCGCGCGCGCGGCTCGTTCACGAACTCGCGGTGCTGCACCGGCCGCCGGGGTTTGAGCTTCGTCACCGGCCCGCGGTAGTCGGGAATTCCCGACTCCGTCGAGATGCCGGCGCCAGTGAGCGCGAAGACCTTGCGGCCCTCGAGCCACGCCTGCAGCTGTGACACTTCCGTCATCGGAACGAGAGTCTATCTAGTAGGGTTCAACGCGACGTGCAGACGCTCGGTCGGTACCAGCTCATCAAGAAGCTCGCGACGGGCGGCATGGCCGAAGTGTTCCTCGCCACGGCGCAGGGGCCCGGCGGGTTCTCGAAGAACCTGGTGGTGAAGAAGATTCTGCCGCACCACGCGGACAACCCGGCGTTCGTGCAGATGTTCCTGTCCGAGGCGAAGCTCGCCGCGCAGCTCGATCACCCGAACATCGTGCAGGTCTTCGACTTCGGGCAGGCGGGCCGCGACTACTTCCTCGCGATGGAGTTCGTCGACGGCATGAACCTGCGCTCGCTCAACCGCATGCACCGCATGCAGAGCGGGCCGATTCCCTTCGCGCTCTGCGCCCGCATCATCAGCCAGGCCTGCGAGGGTCTCTCGTACGCGCACGCGTTCAAGGACCCGAAGACCGGCAAGCCGGTGAACCTCGTTCACCGCGACATCAGCCCCGACAACCTCATCATCTCGAAGCACGGCGCGGTGAAGGTGCTCGACTTCGGCATCGCGAAGGCCGAGACGCAGGTCCACAAGACCGCGACCGGCATGCTGAAGGGGAAGATGGCGTACATGCCTCCCGAGCAGCTGCAGCGCGAGCCGCTCGACCAGCGCGTCGACGTCTACGCGCTCGGCGTGGTGCTCTTCGAGCTGCTCGCCGGCTCGCTGCCGTTCGACGCCACCAGCGAGGTCAGCATCATTCAGGCGGTGATGAAGCCCGAGCCGATGCCTCCGCTCTCGCAGCTCGTCGGCGGAGTCCCGCAAGGCCTCGAGCACATCGTCGCGAAGGCGCTCGCGAAGCAGCGCGAGTACCGCTACCCCGACTGCAAGTCGTTCCAGCACGACCTCGAGAGCTTCATCCAGTCGAGCGGCGAGAAGTGCCTGCCGTCCGACCTCGCGGCGCTCGTCGAGCGCGCCGAGCAGGGGCACCGCGAAGAGACGAGCCGCGAGACTCCGGCATACGACGGCGGCGACGGCGGGCCCGTCGACTCCACGGCGATCGCCGCGACGGGAGACCGTCCCATCACCGGCGTCTCGAACACACAGCTGCGGCCGGTCTCCGCCGACGCGCCGGCGCCTCCGCCGGCGCAGCGGACCTCGGCCGGCGGCGGAGCTCCGAAGGGGGCCATCTTCGCCGCGCTCGCGCTCGTGCTCGCCGCGGCCGGCTTGAGCGGCTACGTGCTGCTCGGCCCGCGCGTGATGGACGCGAAGCCCGACACGAAGCCCCTCATCGTGCCGCCTCCGCCGCAGGCGAACACCGACAAGGTGCCGGTGGCCGCGGTGGAGGACGCCGGCGCGGCGCCGGCTCCGCAGGTGGCCGCCGCAGCGGCAGAGCCGGACGCCGGGGCCGAGACGGCGGCGGTCGACCCCACTCCGACGCCGCAGGCACCTCCGCAGCAGCATCCGCCGCAGCAGGGCGGAAAGCACCCGAAGCAGCCGCCGCCGGTGAAGGGCAAAGGAGACGTCGACGTGCGCATCCGCCCGTATGCGATGCTCTACGTCGACGGCGAGAAGATCGGCCAGACGCCGCTCGACGAGCCGCTGAGCCTGCCGGCCGGCAAGCACGCCTTCCGCATGGTGAACGAGAAGTACGAGAAAGACGTGACGGTCGACTTCGTGGTGAAGCCGGGCAAGAACGTGTTCAAGTACAACCTCCTCGAGTGAGGTTCTCCGAATGAAGCGTGCCCTGGTGATCGTCTCGCTGCTCTGCGCGGCCCCCGTGCTCGCCGACGTCAGCCCCGACGTGAGGAAGTACCTCGGCAGCGCCGCGGCGCTCTTCGAGAAGCTCGAGTACGAGAAGGCGCTGGCCCAGCTCAAGCGTGCGCGCGCGAAGAGCCAGGGGCCCGAAGACGACCTGCGCATCGCGCTCTACGAGGGCGTGGTGCTGGCCGAGATGGGCGACGCCACGGCGCCGGCGGCGTTCGCGAGCGCGCTCGGCATGGACCCGAACGCGAACCTGCCGCTCGTGGTGAGCCCCAAGGTGCAGCGGGTCTTCGACAAGGCGAAGGAGCAGGTGCAGAAGGTGCTCGCCGCGCAGGCCGAGGCCGAGCGCGCGCGCGCCGAGGAGCAGCGCAAGCGGGACGAGGCGAACAAGCCTCCGCCGGTCGCCCAGAACCCCGACCCGACGCCGCCGCCGGCCGCAGTCGTCGAGCAGCCGCAGCCCGAGGCGAAGCCCGCCGCGCTCAAGTACCTGTGGATCCCCGAGACCGTCGTCGCCACCGCCGCGCTCGTCACCGGCACTGTGCTGCTGGTGCAGGCGAAGTCGGCGCAAGACGCGCTCAACAACAACGTGCCGACGAACCGCGAAGAGGCGCTCGCGACGGCAAACCGCGGCGCGAACATGCAGCTGTTCGGCTGGGTCGCCGTGGGCGTGGGCGCGGCGGCCGCGGCGGCGGCGGTGACCACGTTCATCATCGGCCACGGCGGCAGCTCGGGGGCGACGGCGTCGGTAATGGTCACACCTCATGGTGCTGCGGCGTCCCTCAGCGTTCCGCTGCCCTGATAGTCTCCCCCGCCGATGCTCGACCAGGTTCGGCCGGCGCTCCTTCCGTCAGCAGAGGTCCGCAAGCGCTCGGACGGCACCGAGGGCATCTACGACGCGAACACCGGCAACAGCTTCGAGACGGCGCCGGATCAGGCGAACCTCGTCACGCTGTTCGACGGCAAGCGCTCGCTGCTCGAGATCAGCGCCGAGTACCTGAACCGCCACGGCTTCGTGCCCTTCGCCGCGCTCGACGACCTGATGCGCGGGCTCGCCGACGCCGACCTGTTGCACGACCCGCCCGAGAGCCTCCAGCGCGTCGGCATGATGGACCGCAACTCGTTCATCGAGGTGCTGGCGCCGCGCTCGCTGCTGCGCTTCCGCGCGTACTGGCCGACGCCGCTGCGCGCGCTCGAGCTGCTGTTGTTCCCCGCGCTGGCGGTGTGGGTGAACCTGACGTACCCGGCGCGGCCGCTGTCGCCGATCGACGTGGGCCTCTTCTACGTCGGCGCGGTGCTCGCGCTGACGCTGCGGGACCGGTTCAAGGCGGCCGTGTGCGCGGTGTTCGGCTTCCCGCCGCGCCGCACCGAGCTGGTCTCGGCGCTCGGCGTGCTGCACGTCGTGCCCGACCACAAGGTCGCCGTGCTGATGGACCGGCGCCCGCGCGTGCTCGCCCACCTCGCGGCGCTCACCGGCGCAGGCACGGCGCTCGCGATCTCGAAGCCCTGGCCAGGCCTCTGGGCCGGAGCGCTGCTCGTGCTCGTCATCGACCTCTGCCCGATGGTGCAGAGCTCGATGAGCGGCATCTTGAGCACGCTCTCGGGCCAGCTGAACCTGCGCGATCACGTGCGCGCCTACGTCGGCCTGCCGCTGATCAAGAAGATCCTCTCGTTCAAGCTGCCGCGCGCCGACCGCGCCATCTTCTTCTCCGCGATGCTGTCGCTGGTGTGGGTCGGCGGGTTCCTCTTCGTCGTGCTGGGAGAGGGGCTGTCGACCGCGGTGCAGCTCATTCACGTCGGCGTGAAGGCGAGCGGGTGGATGACGGCGATCGCCTACATCGGAGCGGTGGCGCTGTTCGCCGTCTGCCCGCTGCCGCTGCTCGTGCTGGTGAGCCAGCTCATCGAGTCGATGTTCTCGATGCTGTGGCCGCCGGACATCGGCGCCAAGCGCTCGCGCGGCGTCTCGGACCTGTCGGTCTTCCGCTCGATTCCGCTGTTCTCGAAGCTGTCGGATCAGGACCTCGCCGCCATCGCCGCGCAGTCGAAAGAGGTGACCTACGACGCGGGCCACGCCATCGTCGAGCAGGGCACCCAGGGCAGCACGTTCTACTCGGTGCGCCGCGGAGTCGTCGTCGTCGAGCGCGGAGAGACCCCCGAGCACGCTCGCGTCGTCGCGCGCCTCGGCATCGGCGACTGCTTCGGCGAGACGGCGATGCTCAAAGACGGCGTCCGCACCGCGACGGTGCGCGCGCTCACGCAGACGACGCTCATCGAGCTCGCGAGCGAGGCGTTCGAGAAGGTCGTCGCCAAGGTCGGAGGCGTCGACTTCGCCGCCGTGCTCCGCGCCGCCAGCGCCATCGGCAAGAGCCGCCTGTTCCGCGAGCTGCCCGCCGAGCGCCTCTCGTCGCTCGCGACGAAGTTCGTGCCGCGCAGCGTGCCCGCCGACACCGACGTCGTGCGCTACGGCGAGCAGGGCGACGAGTTCTACCTGGTCGCGAAGGGCTCGGTGGACGTGCTCTCATCCGACGGCAAGAAGCTCGTCTCGCTCGGCGACGGCGAGGTGTTCGGAGAGATCGCGCTGCTGCGGAACGTGCCGCGCACCGCGACGGTGCGGACCACGACCGAGACGCTGCTGCTGGTGCTGTCGCGAGAGGTGTTCCTCGCCGCGCTGCACGCGGATCTCTCGCTGTCCGAGCGGGTGGAGGCCATCGCGGCTTCGCGGACGACGGGATCGAATCCCGCCCACGTGCCGGCTCCCTGAACTGCCGGGTTCGGGTTCGCGTGCGGGTTCGGGGGCGGCACCTCCGAACCCGAACCCGAACCCGAACCGGCACAAACGGCGTCCCCAGCACCAAGGCTGGAGACGCCGTTCGAAACCAGCTGTGCCTTCGTTAGAACTCGAAGCCGACGTTGCCGTTCACGCCCCACGTGGTGGCGTAGACGCTCGACGGCATGTTCTGGAACGCCGGGGTGCTCAGCGGGATGCCGACGTTGAAGCGCGCATCGAGGATGAGGCCGCCGCCGCGGAAGGCGACGCCGGTCGCGGCCGGGAGCTCGGCGACGTCCGCGCTCTGGCGGATGTTCGACGTGGGGCCGACGCCCGCCGTCGCGTTCACGAGGCGGTAGTGGCGGTAGCCGATGCCCGCGCCGAGGTACGGCTGAATCGCCGCGCGGGTGAAGTTCACGCGCGCGAGGCCCTGAACGCCGTGCGACATCAGCTGGCCCTGCGAGCCGGTGAAGCCGGCGACCTGGTTCGTGCTGCCGACGTACGCCGCCTCGGCGCCGAAGAACGAGCGCGTGCCGACGTTGAGGCGCGCGGCCCACTCAGGGCCCGTCTGCACCGAGTCCGACGCTCGGTCGGTCATGAAGTCCGTCACACCACCGCCGATCACCATGCCGAGGCCGATCTTCGAGGGCGGCTCGTAGCGGCGCGGACGGTCGGCGTCGCGATCGGCTTCGGCGCGATCGTCGATGCCGTCTCCGTCGCGATCGATGAAGCCGGTCGCGCGGTACGCGTCGTCGTCCACCGGCGCGGGGACCGGAACCGGAACCGCCGGATCTGGCGCCGGAGCGATCGGATCTCCGATGCCCGGAGGCGGCGGAGGAGTCGGAGGTGTATCGGTGGTGTCCTGCGCGAGGGCCCCAGCCGCTGTGGCGAGAATGCCGATGACGATGAATCGTTTGATCTTCATGACGTGCCTTTCCTGTCGTTGGCGTGCGAACGCGCCTTCGGGCGAGACGTCATTGCAACCGGTCCGCCAGCCCACCGAGATCCAGTGATCTCGCGGCTCCAAGCGGCCTCAGTGCTCCGCCGCGCGCGTACGCAGCTACGGCATTCTGCGACAGCGCCCACGTGCGCTGGGTCGTGTTTCGTCCACCGGCGGTGCGAGACGTCGTCGCGCTACGGCAGCCGCAGGTGCGCCGCGGCGCCGGCGTCGAACGCGCCCGAGCCGAGGAAACCCTTGCCGCCGACGATCCACAGCTCTTTGCCCGCGCCGTCGATGTCGAACCAGATGACGTCGGAGTTGCCACCGTCGAGCACGAGCTCCCGGTGCGACGTCCACCCGGCGTCTTCGCGCCAGTGCAGCAGCGCGCCGTCCTCGCCGACGATCCACGCCTCGCCGATCGACTCCGAGTGCACCGCCCACAGGTCCGTGCTCTGGAACGGAGGGATGTTGATGGGGATGCGCTGCCAGCCGCCGTCGAGGTGCCGCCGCGCCACGCGACCGCGCGTCGCGACCGCCCACGCCTCGTTCGTGTCGAGCACCTTCATGCCCTGAATGTCCTCGCCGTCGATCGGCAGCACCGCCGGCGGCGCCGTGCCCGCGTACTGGTAGACGGTGTCGAGGACGGGCAGCGAGATCGGCGTCCCGGGCGCGCCCCACACTCCGCCGAAGTAGGTGTTGCCGCCGACGTCGTACACGTTCTCCCAGCTGCCGCCGTCCCACTGGTACAGGTTGGTCCCGTCGGTCATGTAGACCTCGTTCGCCGCGCGCGCGTAGAGGCTGCTCGTCTGCACGCCGCCGTCGTACGTGACCACCGTGTAGCCGGTGCCGTTGTAGTGGAAGAGATCCGGAGTGTCCTGACCGCCCAGCCACACGTCGTCGGACGCCGCGCCAGCGACCGCGAAGATGCGGTACTGCGTCGGAGAGCCCATGCGGCCGAACGAGCCGCCGTCCCACCGGAAGACGGCGCCCGCTCCGCCGACCATCCAGAAGTCGCGCGGGGTGATCGCCGACACTTCGACCAGCACGTTCGAGACGATGAAGCTCTCGACGTGGCAGACCTCGGCGGCCGTGCAGGCCTGCATCGTGTTGCCGCCGCCGCTGCCGCCCGCGCCCCCGGCACCCCCGCTGCCGCCGCTGCCGCCGCTGCCGCCGCTGCCGCCGTTGCCTCCGCCCATCGCGCCGCCGCTGCCGCCGCCCGTCGCTCCGCCCGTACCGCCGCCGGTCGCGACGCCTCCGCCAGCGCCGCCGCCGACGCCGGCGTCTGCCGCGCAGCGCCCCGGGTTGCGGATGCAGAACTCTTCGAGGCTGGAGCGGAAGTCGATGCAGCCGGTGAGGCACAGCAAGAGCGCAGCGCGCTTCACGTGGCCTCCGTCGGCTTGACGATGGCGCCCTTCAAGCCGACGAGGAGCCGCTCTGCCTCTGCGCCAGTCGGCCCCTTGGGGTCGAGCTCGCGCGCCTTCTCCAGTGCCTTCGTCGCCGCGTCGCGATCGCCTCTGAGCTTGTGCGCGACGCCGATGTTGAGGTGCGCGTGCGGGTTGTCGGGGTCCATGTCGAGCGCCTCTTTGAACGCCGCCAGCGCGGCGTCGAGCTCGCCCGACAGCAGCGCCTCTTTGCCCTTCTGAATCTTCTTCTCCGAGTCGTTGACCAGCTCGACCTCGAGCACGGTGCGGCCGGCGAGGTTGAACACCAGCAGGCGCAGCAGGCCCGCCCAATAGAACGTGGCGCCCTCGACGGCGGCGACGGCGACCAGCGGCAGATCCGGCAACAGCTGCTTGCCGCGGAACTTGAAGCGGACCTTGGTGTAGCGCCCTTTCTTCGCGAGCTTGACGACCTGGTCTTTGAGGCCGGCGAGAGACTCCTCGAGCTTCTTGGGGTCGATCTCGAAGGGCAGCGTCCGCGACTCAGCCTTGGCGGTGGCAGGCTCTACCTTCTTCGCATCCGGCTTCTTCTTCTCGAAGCGGTGCACCGGCACCTTTTTCTTCTGCGCCATGGGCGCACCGTACCTGGGGTACGATCCCGTCGCCATGTCCATGTACAACGAGTCGCTCCGGGCCTTCTTGAAGCCGGTGCTCGGGTTTCTCGACGACGAGTCCGTCTCCGAGATCATGATCAACGGCCCCGAGGACATCTGGATCGAGCGCAAGGGCCGCGTCTTCAAGACCGAGGCGCGGTTCTCGGAAGAAGGCCTGCTCGGCGCGGCGCGGAACATGGCGCAGTTCGTCGGCCGCGTGCTGAACGACGAGCGCCCGCGACTCGACGCGCGCCTGCCCGACGGCAGCCGCATTCACGTCGTGCTGCCGCCGATCGCGCGCAAGGGCACGACCATCTCGATCCGCAAGTTCTTCAAGGACAAGCTCGGCCCCGAAGCGCTGGTGAAGTTCGGCAGCATCACGCCGCAGATGGTGCGGCTCATCGAGGCCGCCGTCCGCATCAAGCTCAACATGGTGGTGAGCGGCGGCACCGGCTCCGGCAAGACGACGCTGCTCAACGTGCTCTCGTCGCTCGTGCCGAACGACGAGCGCATCCTCACCATCGAAGACTCGGCCGAGCTCCAGCTGAACCAGGACCACCTCGTGCCCTTCGAGTCGCGCCCGCCGGACAAGTTCGGCAAGGGCGAGGTGAGCATGGGTCACCTGTTGCAGTCGGCCCTGCGTCTGCGCCCCGACCGCATCGTCGTCGGCGAAGTCCGCGGCGGCGAGGCGTTCGACCTGATGCAGGCGATGAACACCGGCCACGGCGGCTCGATGGCGACGGTGCACGCGAACACGCCGACCGACACGCTGCGCCGCCTCGAGTCGCTGTGCCTCATGTCGGCGGTCGAGCTGCCGATGGTCGCCGTGCGCGCGCAGGTCGCGAGCGCGATCAACTTCATCGTGTGCTGCGAGCGCTTCCAGGACGGCAGCCGCAAGACGCACGCCGTCGCCGAGGTGCTGCCGCTCAACGACAAGGGCGAGTACCGCACGCAGGACCTGTTCCTGTTCACGCCGGTGACGAAGGACGAAGACGGCAAGCTGCTCGGCTACCACGCGCCGACGGGCATTCTGCCGACGTGGCTCACCAAGGCGCGCGCGTACGGGTTCACGGATCTGAACGAGGCGTTCTTCGATCCCGCGACGTACGGCGTGCCGCCGCCGCCGCTCGTGCACGGCCTGGGCGAGCAGGTGACGACACACTGGGCTCCGTCGCTGAAGCACCGCGAGCGGCACGAGCCGGATCCCGACGAGCTGCAGGAGCAGTACCGCGCGTTCGAGGCCAAGCTCAAAGCGGACGCCGCCGCGAAGCGGGCCGAGGGGAAACCGAGCGGCGCGGTGCAGGTGCCCGCATCGGCCCCGCTGGCGAAGAAGCCCGGCGCCCCGGCCGCGCAGCCGCTGCAGTCGCGCGGCTCGGGCGTGATGAAGCCGCCGCCCGCGCGGAACCCCGACGACACGCCGCCCCCGACCCGGAATCCGCTGCAGGCCCAGCGGCGGCCCCAGGCCGAGACGGCCCCCGGCGACTCGAACGACGACGAGCGTCCCGGCGCGAGCACCGCGCCGCGGCCCGCGCTCAACTCGGGGCAGGACGAGACCGGCGACGAAGAGCCGTCCGTCGCCATCAGCGAGTCGCTGCTCGGAGAGATGGAGGAGGACGGGCAGGTCTCCATTCCTCCCCGGCGCACCACCTCACCGCAGCCGGCCCGCTCCGGCGGAGCCTCGAACCAGGCGACGCGGCCGGTGCCGCCTCGCGGGGTGCCGCCGAAGCGGTGAGCATGACCGGCATCGACCGGTCCCGGCAGTTCAGTCGTCCCGCGTGCAGAACACGGGCTGGCGCTGCGCGGCCCTCGCGAGATCGTCGGGCACCAGCGACACGCGCCGCAGCTCGTCGAGGATCACGTCGCGGTTCTGCTTGATGAGGATCGGGTTCTGGCAGGCCTTCATCTGGTTCCAGTACCCGTGCGGCGGGATCGCGAGCTGAAACTCGGCGAGCTCCGACAGCGACAGCTCGGCGAGCGGCTTCTTGAACAGCACCTGCGCGGCGGCCTCGACGCCGATGATGCCCGGCTCGAGCTTCAGCGTGTGCAGGTCGTAGGCGATGAGGCCGTCCTTCTTCAGGAAGCGATGAATCTTGTGCACCGCCACCGATTCCTCGAGCTTGCCCTTGGCGCCGACGCGGCGCGCGAGGTTGATGCCGAAGACGCGCTCGCACCAGCCGTCGCTGTCCTCGGGCTCGACGTTGACGACGCCGAGCAGCACGCGCTTGGCCCACTTGAAGCCCTCTTCGCGCGGAGTCTGGAAGAACGTCGGGCACCCGCGCTGCGTGATGTAGAAGGCGACGAGGTTCTTCGGCAGCTTCGCGAAGTCGGGGCGCTCGAAGGCGACCGACTCCTTGCTCTTCTCGTAGAGACCGAGCTGCACGCTCTTGCGCTCGCTCTCGATCGACTGGCGCAAGAGGCGCTCGAGGTCGAACTCGCTGTCGAGCGTCGGCAGCTGGGTGCCGATGTACAGGTAGATGAGCGGAATCAGCACCACGGCGAGTGCCAACATGAACGCTGCAATCCAGGCGAAGGGCTTCAACGGTTTCACTATAAACAACATCGGAGATGGACTGGTTCGAAGCGACTCTGGTGTCCCGGCGCGTGGTGGCGGGCACCGTCCACGTCGAGGTCGACGTGCCCGACGCGGTGAAGACCTCGTTCACGGAGCCGGGCCAGTACCTGATGGTCAAGGTCAAAGACGTGCACGGCCCGTTCGCTCCCGCCTCCGCGCCGCGCACGCCAGGCCCGCTCGAGCTCTTGTTCAAGCCGGGCACCCCGCTGACGGACGCGCTCGACCGCCTGCCTTCCGGAGCGCGCGTGCACGTCTCGAAGGCGAGCGGCTCGGGTTTCCCGCTCGAGCGGGCCAAGGGGCGGCCGCTGTTGCTCGTCGCGGTCGGCACCGGCCAGGCCCCGATGCGCAGCGTGATCGAGAGCGTGCGGCGCGACCGCGCGGCGTTCGGCCCGGTCACCCTGCTGCTCGGAGTCCGCGACGCCCACCACCTCGCGTTCTCCAATGAAGAGGCCGCGTGGATGAGTGACGGCATCGAGGTGCACGTCACCCTCACCCAGGGCGGCAGCACGTGGAAGGGCCGCACCGGCCGCGTGCAGCTGCACCTGCCGAAGGGCGATTTGCGCGAGACAATCGCGTTCGTCGTCGGCCAGCGTGCGATGGTGGAAGACGTGGTGACCGAGCTTCACCGCCGCGGCATGCCGCGCGGACACATCTTCTTGAACGTGTGAAACGTGGGCCTGCGCCTGCTCATCGTCGCGCTTCTGGTTCCGGCGGCGGTGCTCGCCGAGGCGAAGCCTTCCGAGCTCGACCGCGCCGCGCGCCTCGTCTTCGAGCAGCGCTACGAGGCCGCGGCCCGCGCGCTCGAGGTCGCCTGGCGGCAGAGCGGCAACCGCCGCGACACGGTGCTGCGAATCCTCGAGCTGCAGGGCGTCACCTGGGCCCAGCTCGGCCAGGAGGCGAAGGCGAAGGCCGCCTTTCAGCTGCTCGTCTCGCTCGACCCGAAGCGCGAGCTCGGCGGCAAATACAACGCGAAGGTCTTGAAGCCCTTCTCCGAGGCGCAGGCGTGGGCGGCCGACAACCCTCCGCTCGAGGTCTCGGCCGAGCCCGCGGCCGTCGACCCCTCGGGCAAGGTGCTGCAGCTCGCGGTGAAGGTGAAGAGCGACGCGCTCAAGGTCGTGAAGAAGGTGAAGTTCGCGGTGCGCCCCGAGGGACAGAAGTGGACCGAGTCGCTCGTCGAGCTGCAGGGTCCGTACGCGTCGGTCGGCACCGACTCCGATGGGCTCGAGTGGTACGCCGAGGCGCTCGGCGAGCGCGACATGGTGCTCGCGCAGGTCGGCACCTCGAAGGCCACGCTGAAGGAAGGAAAGCTCAAAGAGAAGGAGCCGCAGCAGGTCGCGGTCGCGCCGCCGCCGCCGACCGAGAAGCCCAAGCCGGTCGAGAAAGAGAAAGAGAAGGAGAAGGAGAAAGAGAAGCCGGTCGTCGAGGAGCCCCAGCCGATTCGCGAGACGCCGACGTCGACGCCGGAGCAGCTGCCCGAGCCCGAGCGACCTCCGCCGGTCGAGGCGCCGAGCAACGGCAGCGCGGCGGTGCGCGGCATCGGCTACACGTCGCTGGCGCTCGGCATGGCGAGCCTCGTCGTCGGAACCGTCTTCGGCGGCATGTGGCGGCTCAACGTCGACACGCTGCGCGACAAGATCGACAACGCCGAGCGGAACCCGGTGGGCGACGTGGTGCGGTACCCGGGCGTCGACGGGCCGCCGCAGCTCTACGACCTGCAGATGCGCGAGCGCATTCGCACGCAGGCGCTCGTCGCGAACGTGCTCTGGGCCGCGGGCGCGGGCCTCGCGGTGCTGGGCATCATCCTCTACTTCGCCGGAGTCGAGAGCGCCGACGGCAGCGGCGGAGCGCTCACGCTCAGGTGGTAGGTTGCAGCTGCGCCACCGCGAGCGCGACGCGCTCCTTCAGCTCTCTGCGGTCGACGACACCGTCGAGGTTCGTCTCGCGCAAGAGCAGCGGCAGCTGCGGAGTCGGCCGGTCGAGCGCGAGCTGAAACTGCAGCTGCCGGTACGTCTCCTTCATCCGCCGCACGTATTCGGCCACGGCCTCGCGCGTCTTCGGGCTGACCTCTTTGAACTCGCACCCTGCCCCGCGCTTCGCGCCCGGCGCCGCACGGGTCGGCCCGTCGGTCTTCCACACGGGCGCCGCGACGACGCGGTGCGCGCCGGCGCCCGGCAGCTCGAACGCCACGGCCAACATCGCCGGCAACGAGCCCACCTCGGGCAGCTCGACGAACAAACCGCCCTCGCCGATCTGCCACACCGTCGCAGGAACACGACGCTGCTCCAGCGTGCACGTCGCTGAAGCTCGAAGAGGCGCCCTCCCATACCGCCGCTTCACGGTCTTGAGCATGCCCAACATCTGCCACAGGCAGCGCGATCGCGCGCGGAGAAATTTCTCAGCCCAAAGGACGAGACGCGTCCACGCCTCACCCCGCGGGAGTCTTCCCCTTGAGCGGAATCTCTTTGATTCCCTTCGGGTCGATGGTCAGCAGGAAGAGCGGCTTCTGCGCCTCGCGCTTGTCGTCGAACCGCGTCTGACCCGTCGCGCCGTCGTAGTCCTTCAGGCTGCCGATCGCCTGGGTCATCTCGTCGCGCGTCTTCGGCCGGTTCTTCTCGATGAGCTGCCGCACCATGCCCGCGGTGTCGTAGGCGACGGCGTCGAGCAGCGTCGGCTGCGTGTCGCGGCCGTGCGCGTCGTGGAACTGGTCGGAGAAGACCTTCGTCGCCTTGCGGCTGGAGCCCTCGTAGAACGTGTCGACGTAGACGCTGCAGAGCACGAACTTGCCGCCGCGCTGCATGAGCTCGTACGAGTCTCCGTCGCGCGTCTTCGGGCTCGACCACGTCGAGGGGCCGAGCAGCACGACGGGCTTGAGCTCCTTCACGTTGTTCTTCCCCGTCGTCTTCAGGATGCGCTCGATGTCCTTTCGATCGCAGCCGTTGGTGACGATGTCCTCGACCGCGAGCGCGGGAGCGACCAGCGACACCTTCTGCCAGGCGTCGGGGATGAGCAGCGCCTCGAAGTCGATGATCGGCGGCAGGTTCGACTTGAGCTTCTCGACGGCCTTGCGCCGGCGGAACTCGTCGAGGTCCTTGTTCTCGCGAATCTCGCGGAGCTTCTCGATGTAGTCCCAGCGATCGGTGAGGTACTCCTCGCGGCGGCCGACGAGCGACTGCGCCTGGCGGGTGTACGTCGTCTGATCGTGGTCGTACGTCTCGGCGGCGCGCATCACTCCGCCGCGCTTCTCGACCTCGTCCCAGAACGCGTTCGCGAGCTCCACGCCGAAGGGGATGTTCGGGTAGAGGACTCCGAACGTCTTGAAGCCGAGCTCGCCGATCGCGTACTCGGCGAGCGCCTCGGCCTGCTGCTGGTTCGTCACCATGTTGCGGAACACGTGCGGGCCGATCTCGGTGATGCCCTCGGCGCGCGTCATGGTGATGATGGGGATCTGCAGCTCTTCGGCGACGAGCGCGGCGCGGCGCGAGTCGTCGGCGAGCAGCGGGCCGATGATGGCGATGGCGCCGGTCTCGAACGCGAGCTCCTCGACCATCCTGCCGGCGAGGTTCACGTCGCCCTGGCTGTCCTTCACCACGAGCTCGACGCCCGAGCCCTTGAGCGCGAGCAGCGCGCCGCGCACGACGGCCTCGCCGAGCGCCTTGTACTTGCCGCTCATCGGCAGCACGGCGCCGACGACGTTCGGCTTCACTTCCTTGCGCCGCGCGGTGCGCTCGAGCAGCGCCTTCGCATCGGGCGTCCACGGCGAATTCGGCGCCTCGGCCACCAGCTTCCGCAGCGTCTCGTCGAGCCGCACCCAGTCGCGCAGGTGGTAGTAGACGCGCGCGAGCTTGAACGTGATGAGCGGCCAGGCGGCGTGCGTCGACGGCAGCTCGTGCCACGCCTCGGCGAGCGCGAGGAACGAGGTCTTGCTCTCGACGGTCTCCTCGAGGTTGGCGAGCGCGGCCTTCTTCTCGTCCTCGGTCGTCGCGGTCTCGACGGCCTTGAGCGCGAGCTTGAGCGCCTCGCCGTACTGCTGGGCTCCGGCGGCCGCCCGCTGCAGCGCGTCCTGCGCGCGCTGCTTGTCGGCGCCCTCGAGCTTGTCCACCAGCGCGGTCAGCGTCTGGTACGCGTCGCGGTAGGCCTTGAGCTCGAGCGCGGCGAGCGCGGACTTCAAGCGCGCGTCGTTCGACTTCTCGTAGAGCGGGTTCTCGAAGAGCAGCTCGTTGAGCGCCTTGCGCGCGGTGACCCAGTCGCCCTCTTCGAAGGCCAGCACGCCGGCCTGGTAGAGCGCGTCCTGGCCTGCGGTCGTCTCGGGGTACGCCTTGCGGACGGCGAGGTACGCCTCGATGCCCTTCTTCTTGCCCTGAGCCTGGGCGGTCGCGGCGGCGTCCTTGAGCGCCTGGTCGGCGCGCTCGTCCTTCTTCACCTCGACCCGCGGCCGCTCTCCCACACCCGGGCCGGGGGGCGCCTTCGGGGGACACGCAGTGAGGGCCAACAAACACGCGGCGAGGGTTCTTCTCATTGCGGCGGCTTCCATAGCACCGACCAGGCCAAATGGACCGGGTCGCGTGAGCCTCACCACGTGCACAGTCGCACCAGCGCCCACCCCGTAACGGCAAACGCGCCTCATACCGGCGCTGCAAGTGCGCGACTCGTCGCGCTGGCATGTGCGCTGCCTTACCGGTTGCCCATGAAAAAGCACATCGTGAGTCTGTTTGCTGCAGTCGCGCTGGTGTCCGGTACCGCCTTCGCGGACGAGACGTACCCCGAGAAGGCGAAAGAGGCCGGGAATGAAGTGAAGCGCCAGGGCCGCAAGACCGGCAACCGCGTGGAGGAAGCGCTCTGCACCGGTTCGAAGGCCGACTGCGACAAGAAGAAGGCGAAGAACCGCGTCAACGAGGCCAAGGACAAGGTCTCCGACGAGGCGGAAGAGCTGAAGGACAAGGTCGACTGAACCGCCTCCAGGCGATTCGGTCTCGAGAAGGAGAACGTCATGAGTCTGATTGCGTTTCTCGTCGTCGGTCTGATCTCCGGCCTCATCGCGCGGGCCATCTACCCGGGCACACAGGCGATGGGCCTCATCGCGACCACGCTGCTCGGCATCGTGGGCTCGTTCGTGGGCGGCCTCATCAGCTCGCTCATCTACTCTCGCGGCAACTGGATGGACCTGCACCCCACGGGCATCCTGTTCTCGGTCATCGGATCCATCGTGGTCCTCTTCCTCGCGGGCCTGGGCGGCCGGCGCTTCGTTCATCGATAGCGCTGACGCTCAATGAGCAGGCGGCTGCCCGGTCACTCCAAACGGTGGCCGGGCAGTCGTATGTCCAGGAGGTCGCGGACCGAGCAGGAGCAGCACGCAGTGGAAGAGCAGGCGGATGCCGGCGCCGACGGCTCCGAGCACCGCGACGCTGCGCAGCACGACGTCGAGCCACGGGCCGCCCACGCGCGAGAAGTCGAAGGGGAACACCGACGCCATGACGACGGCGCCGACGAGCCCGACCAGCGAGAAGCACCACTCGATCAGCAGCTTCACCGACTCGACGTGGCTCACCGCGAGCGCGACGTGCCCCGCGAGCTGAACCAACAGCGAGAGCTCGACGGCCCACAGGACGGAGGCCCACTCGGGGGTCACCACGCCGCCGGTCAGCGGCTGCCACAGCGGCCAGAGGTGCGCGAGCACGAGCAGCAGCAGGCACACCGCCGCCGAGATGGCGTGGTGCAAGGCTCCGGGTTGATGCCTGCGGGACATGGCTCTTCGGGCCACCCGGCTGCAGCGGACGTGCCCGGGGCCCAGCAGAAGGCAGTCCCCGCGGTTGCCGCCCCCGACGGCCGCAAGCGTTGCGCGGGCTGAGCGGCCGCGCGAAACGCTGTCCGTCGCGCGTGACGCCCGGCGGCCCGTCCGGTGCGCGCCCGCGCGCGGGGCTACGGTCGCGCCCCTGACGCGCTGGCTGCTCGTGCGAGGCAACGTCATCCCCGGCGAGGAGCTCACGCTCAGGCTCGCCATCTGGGACGTCGGCGACGCGATCCTCGACTCGACCGCGCTGCTCGACGCGTTCCACTGGGAGCTGAACCCGGTGGTGCCCGGCACCGAGTGAACGGTCAGACACCGCCCAGCAGGAAATCGATCGCCGAGATGATCTCGGTGCGGTGTCGTTCCAACGAACCCACCCTCACCTTCAGCGATCGTTTGGGTACCGCTCCGAGCTGCTGGGTGAGCATCGTCAGCGATTCGCTCTCGATCTTGAACGTCGGATTCAAGCGCGTTGCTGGCAGCGACAAGCTCGACGGCCGGACCAGTGGCGCCACGACGCGCGTCGGGAAGTCGTCCAGAAGATCGGACTGGACGAGCAACAACAACGGCACGACCCGCGACGAGGCTGGGTTGGAGTTCTTGAAGACATCAAACTGCTTCATTCACCACCCCCGGTCATCCTCGTTCCAGATGCCGTGGCGATCGAAGAACTTCGCGTAGGCGTCAATCGCCTTCTTGTTCTCGGCGCGCCACTTGTCCGCGCGGCGCTCGCGGACCAACTCCTCGAGGTGTCGCTCGAACTCCCGCGACAGATTGATGTCGAGCTCCTTGGCTTCCTCGACGAGCGCCGCGCTCAGCGAGACGTTGGTTGCCCTGCGGCCGTGCGCACGCTTCATGCGCATATTTTATGCGCGTGCAGCACGTCGTTCAACGCTGCTATCAGTGAGCCATGGGCGACCGCACCTTCATCGCCTCGGCGACGAACCTGCTCGCGCGCGGCTTCTTGGTCGTGCCCACCGATCGCAGGGCGCGCGACGGAGCCCCGGTCAACGGCCTGTTCGCGGTCGCGCGCGCGATCATGCACGTGCTGGCGTGGAAAGCCCCGGCGCGCGCGGTCGCGATCATCGACGAGCAGAGCCGCGAGTGGCCCGAGCTCTTGAAGCCCCAGCTGCCCCTGCTCGAGCCGCTGCTCGTCGCGCTCGGCCTCACCGTGGTCAGAGGCGAAGCCGAGCCGCACCTCGTCGCCTCGTACGTGCAGGCCGCGCTCGACGCCGGCGACGACGCCGTCATCGCCGGCATGGACAAGCGGTACGCCCAGCTCGTGCGGGACGACGTGTGGTGGTACGACGCGAACAAAGACGCGCGCTACACGCCGGAGATCGTCAAGAAGCGCTTCAACGTCGGCCCGGACAAGGTCGCCGACTGGCTCGCGCTGGTGGGCGACGACGATCAGCTCCCCGGAGTCACCGGCATCGGCGCGAAAGGCGCCACCCAGCTCCTCGAAGAGCACGCGAGCGCCGACGAGGTGATGGCGAAGCTCGACGCGCTCGACGGCCGCGCCGCGAAGGCGCTTCGACAGGCCCGCGACGAGGTGCCGCGCGAGCTCGCCCGCGCCCGCCTCGATCGCCGGCGCGCCCTGCCCGTCCCGCTCGCGAAGTGCACCTTCAACCCCGCGCCCGCGAAGGAGCTGAACGCGCTCTTCGAGCGCCTCGGCTTCGTCGAGCTGCTCCTCAGCACCGGCGCGGCGACGCAGGTGAAGGTGTGCACCACGCCCGACGGGCTCGGCGCTCCCGGCAGCGGGCACAGCGTGCACGCGCTCGTCGACGAGCCCGACCGCATCGTCGGCGTCGCGCTGTCGAAGGGCGACGGCGCGGGCCTCTACGTACCGGCCTCGAGCGCGGCGTGGCCGGCGCTGGTGCGCTGGCTCGGCGACGGCAGCATCGACAAGCGCGGCCACGACCTCACGCCGCTGCGCGTGGCGCTGCACCGGCAGGGCGCCGGGCTCTCTGGCCTCGCCTGCGAGTCGTCGTGGGCGTCGCACCTGACGCAGCCGAGCGGGTGGGCTCCGCACGAGCTGCCGGGGGTCGCGCGGCAGGTGCTCGGCCGCTCGCTGCCCGACGACGACGAGCTGCTCGGCACCGGCCGCGAGCGCAAGGGGTTCGGCGAGCTGCCCGTCGAGCGCGCCGCGCAGGCGGCGGTGCAGCGCGCCGACGCCTCGGCCGGCATCTCGAAGGCGCTCGAGCCCGGGCTGGATCCGAAGCTCGTCGACGAGTACCGGGCGCTGTCCGACGTGCTGTTGCGCATGGAGCTGCACGGCCTCGCCGTCGACCTCGAGCAGCTCGACCGCGCCGAGGCGCAGTTCGCGATCATCGAGAAGGACCTCGAGCGGCAGATCGAGGAGCTCGCGGGCCACCCGTTCAACATCAACTCGTCGCAGCAGCTCGGGAAGGTGCTGTTCGAAGAGCTGAAGCTCGAGGTCGTCAGCCACACCAAGACGGGCTGGAGCACCGCGAACGAGGCGCTCGAGCGCATCGAGCACGCGCACCCGATCGTCTCGCTCGTGCTGCGCTGGCGGCTGCTCCGGCGACTGCGCGACAGCTGGATCAAGTCGCTGCGGCGCTACGTCGGCGCCGACGGCCGGGTGCACTCGCGCTTCGATCTCGCCCGGTCGTTCTCGGGGCAGCTGGTGAACTCGAACCCGGACTTGGGCCGCGTCCCCGGCCGCACCGAGGAGATGGCGCAGATCCGCCGCGCGTTCGTCGCTCCGCCGGGACACCTGCTCATGTCCGTCGACTTCAACCAGCTCGGCCTGCACGTGCTCGCGCACCTGACGAAGGACCCGGCGCTCGTCGAGCCGCTGAAGGCCCGCGCCGACATGCACCGGCTCACCGCCTCGGCCGTGCTCGAGAAGAAACCGGAGGACGTCACGCTCGAAGAGCGCCAGCTCGGCAAGGTCATCAACTTCGCCACGTTCGCCGGCCAGGGCCCGAGCGCGCTGGCGCTGCAGCTCGGCATCACGCCCGCCGAGGCGAAGGAGTACGTCGCCCGCTTCGATCGCCGCTACGCCACCGTGCGCGCGTTTCAGGACGAGCAGCTCCAGCTCGCGAAGACGCGGGGCTACCTCGTGACGCTCGCCGGCCGGCGCTGGCCCATCGGCGGGCTCGAGTCGCTCGACTCGCAGCTGCGCTCGTACGCCGAGCGCATGGCGCGCCGAGGTACGCACGAAGGCTCGGTCGCAGACGTCTCGCGGCGCGCGCTGCTCGACGCGGATCGCGCGCTGCGCGCACGCGGCCTGAAGACCGTTCCGCTCGTGCAGGTCGTCGACGAGGTGCTGTTCGAGGTGCCAGAGGCCGAGCTCGAAGAGGCCGCCCGGGTCTGCGCGGACGCCATGCGGCGCTGCTTCGAGCTCGAGGTGCCGCTGAAGGTGGGGGTCGAGGCCGGCCCCAACTGGGCAGATTTGAAGGCGGTAGATGTAAAGTCCTGATCCGAAAGGGCCGCGGAACAGGGGCGATGTGTGCACGAAAACCACACATCATGATCAGCAAAGCGGCTGCGGCCTTCGACCGGACGAAGCATAACCCCCGAGAACTCGCCAAGTTTTGGAAGGCGGACCCCCTCGCGGCGGCGCGCTGGACGGTGAACGTCGCGAAGGCGTCGGGCGCGAAGTCGAAGGCGATCGACCAGCTGGAGAAGGTGCTCTCCGGGCGGGGCACCGACGAGACGAAGGCCGCGAAGCTCGCGGAGCTGGTCGCCAAGGAGCCGGCGCTGCTCAAGCTCTCCGACGCGAAGGCGATGGCGAAGGCGCAGACGGAAGGCGCGAAGAGCCTCTCGTGGGAAGCGGCAGAGAAAGCAGAGGCCGCGCAGATCACCGGCCGGCCGGTGCTCGACGACGGCAAGGTGAAGTTCAAGACGACGCACGGCACGTTCGATCTCGAGATGCCGTACACGTGGCGCGAGGAGATCGAGACCGCGTTCCTCAACGAGATCGTCACGGTGAAGGGCATTCCCAGCGCGGACGGCAAGAGCATCAAGGTCGACCAGTGGGGCCCCGGCACCGAGCCGATGTTCTCCGGCCGCGTGCAGGTGCAGGGCGACGAGGTCTACATCACGCCGAGCGGCTCGGTCGGCCCGGACGCGGCGCTCGTCACGAACCCGGAGCTCAAGCGCATCCTCATGAACAAGGGCCCGGACAGCGACTGGGCGGCGTGGAACCCGGTCGGCGTGCTGCTGCCCGGCGAGCCGAAGCTGAACAAGACCACGAAGAAGCTCGAGTACGACCGGTTCCCGGAAGAGGGCTTCTACATCCTCGGCCGCCTGATGAAGCTGAACATCCAGGAGCTGCCCGACGGCCGCACGGTGCACCTCGCGGACACGGGCTACTTCAAGAAGACGGCCGCGTTCGGCTCGAAGGACATTCCGATTCCCGCCGAGTCGAAGCCCGGCGCCTGGCCGTTCCCCGAGGGTGATACGTCGACCGGCTCCACCACGAAGGGCGAGACCGGGCCGCGCGTGTTCTTCTTCGCGAAGCCGGTGGCGAGCGACACCAAGGTCGAGGGGCTCGACCTCACCGGCGGGTCTCCGCCGTTCACGCGCGCCGTCGAGCTGACGTGGGTGAGCAAGCCGGCCGACGTCGGCTCGCGGAACACGCGGGGCTGGAACGACCCGACGCCGGTGCCGGCCGACGACCTGAACGCGCGCATCGAGCAGATGGCGCGCACGCTGCCCGCGGCCGAGCCGAAGATGAAGCCGGAAGAGGCGACCTTCGTTCCCGAAGACCGGAAGTAAGGCCTGTGGCCCGCTCAGGGCCGCAGCACGCCGCTGACGATCGCCGAGTCGTGCAGCGGCAGCGGAGTTCCGAACATCCGCGCGTTCGTCACGCCGGGCGACTGGAACGCGGTGATCGTCACCACGTACGCCTGGTTCTGCACGACCGTGCCGGTCGGCAGGGTGAGCGACGTGTGCGGCGTCTCGAAGCGCGAGCGCGCGGCGACGTAGGTCTGGCCGCCCGAGACCGCGAGCCGGCTCACGTCGACGCGGTAGCGCGACGGCACGCCGAGCGTCGGGGCGCTCCAGCTGATGACGGGCCTCGTGCCGATGCCGGTCTGATCCTGCAGGAGGTCGAGGCCGTTGACCTGCGGCTGCGACACCGGCCCGAGCTGCGGCTGAACGGGGCCGGCGGTGAACGCGGTGAGCGGCAGGAAAGAGCGCAGGTACGACGACGTCTGGTACGGGTACATGGTGCCGCCGGCGATCGAGCGCGCGACGGGGTGCTGGTAGATGACGAGCACTGCGACGCCCCAGCTCGAGGGGTACGGGTTGCCGTAGGTGAACGCGCCGGGCATCACCGCAGGCAGCAGCGCGTACTGGTAGCCGAGGTCTCCGAAGAGATCGGTGTCGGCGGCGATCGGGCTCACCGGGCCCGCGTAGAACGCCGCGAACATCACCTGCTGCGCGGAGGGGTTGAGCTGCGACGACAGCGCGGCGAAGTCCGCCTGCCGCACGTCGTAGGTGACCGCCTGCTGCGCGGGCGTCGAGAACATGCCGCTGAGCGCGGTGGTCTGGCCGTCAGCCATCGTGAACGGCGCCGGCGCCGCCGAGCGCGCGACGACGACGTGCCCGGTGCCGCCGTCGTAGGCGCCGGAGCGCTGCAGGAACAGCGCGCGGTCTCCGCGCGTGGCCTCGATCATCGGGGTCTGCAGCTGCTGCGAGAACAGGTAGTAGTTGAGCGACAGGCCGGTCGTCGCGACCGCGCCCGGCGTCGGCGGCGACATGCCGTAGTACTCGACGTTGGTGATCGACACCGCGGCGTTCGTCGACACCAGCTCGAGCTCGTCTCCGTCCTGCCAGGTCTGCAGGTTGGTGAAGTCGAACGTCAGCGTCGTCGGGTCGATGCTGGCGGGGACTCCGTCGGGCCGGCCCGTGGTGGAGTAGTCGAGATCGATCGTGCGCGCCGTCGTCACCAGGTGCGACGTGGCCACGCGGAACATGAACTCGCCCGCCGGCACGTTCGGAATGGAGAAGGTGCCGTTCGCGGTGCCGCTGCCGGTGAGGTACGTGCCGGCGTCGTCGACCCAGGCGCCGACCGGCACCGTGGTCAGGTTCACCGGCTGCGCGAGCGTGCCGCCGTCGTCGAGGCGGTAGGTGACGACGAGGTGGCCCGTCACGGTCGAGCCGGCGACGCCGCCGCCGGCGCCGCTGCTGCCGCCGCCGGTGCCGCTGCTGCCGCCGGTGCCGCTGCCGCCGCCGGTGCCGCTGCTG
>CALJKW010000010.1 GCA_937980205.1 uncultured Myxococcales bacterium
TCCATCTCGTACACCTGGTACTTGATCGAGGTGCTGCCCACGTTGATGACGAGGATCTTCATGGCCGTGCTCATAGCTGACTAGGCTCCGAAGCGCGTCATGCGCCGCTACGCCGCCGCCCTCGTCGCCATCGTCGTCGTCCGCTGCTCGTTGTCGAGCGGCGCAGACGACCGCGAGTACGCCTGCGTCAGCGACAACGACTGCATCGACGGGTTTCGGTGCGACCCGGTCGCGCGGGTCTGCTCGCGCGGCGGCACAGGCGGCGGCACGGCAGGGGGTGATGGCGGCGGCAGCGCAGGCGGAGCAGCCGGCGGCAGCGCCGGTGGAGCCGCCGGCGGCAGCGCGGGCGGAGCAGCCGGTGGCAGTGCGGGCGGAGCAGCCGGTGGCAGCGCGGGCGGAGCGGCCGGCGGCAGCGCCGGTGGAGCCGCCGGCGGCAGCGCCGGTGGAGCGGCTGGCGGCAGCGCAGGGGGAGCAGCCGGCGGCAGCGCGGGAGGTGCCGCTGGAGGTACCGCAGGCGGAGCAGCGGGAGGTTCCGGCGGCGGCAGCACGGCTCCGAACGGCGCGTCCTGCACGAGCGGCACGCAGTGCACGAGCACGTTCTGCGTCGACGGCCGCTGCTGCAACAACGCGTGCGCGGGCCCGTGCAACGCGTGCGATGTCTCGGGCTTCGAAGGGCAATGCCGCACGTCGCCCGCGGGCCGGGTGCCTTCGCCGGCATGTCCGGGCGGCTACGCGTGCAACGGCATCGCCGAGACCTGCCCGACGTTGTGCACCTCCGACGCCGGCTGCGTCGCGTGGCGCTGCGGCTCGAACTTCACCTGCATCCCGAAGGTGTCGACGCTGAAAGAAGACTTCAACTCGGGGCTCGACGCTTCGGTGTGGGACTTCATCCACCCGGCGATGCGGCAGAGCAACGGCCAGCTGCTCGCCCCGAGCCTCGCGGGCTCGACCGTCTACCCGAACATCTTCACCAGCCGCCGGTTCGACCTCACCGACTCCGAGGTGAAGGTCGAGCTCGTCGACGCGGGCAACCAGGCGCTGGCGACGTTCGAGGCCTACCTCGTGGCCGTCTGCAGCGTGCCGAACAACGATCGCTGCCTCTCGCTGCTCGCGAACGAGGGCGACATCTTCATCGAGCTGAAGGACTTCAACAATTACAGCGCGCCGTTCGGCAGCGTCCGCGTCGGCACCTGGCGCCACTACCGAATGCGCGAGCGCGCAGGCACGTTGTACTTCGAGGGCTCGCTCGACGCCGGCGCCTGGACGGTGCTCACGATGGGAGCCACTCCGTTCATCTCGGACTTCCGCGAAGCCAACGTGTGGATGGGCGCGGGCGCCTACGGACCCGAAGACGCCGGCACGACGGCGACCTACGACAACCTGAACGTCCCGTAGCGGATGCTCATCGCGCCGCGCCTGCCGCGTCACCGACGAGCTCGATGCGGAAGGCGAGCGCGCGCGGCCGGAACCGCTCGACGATGGTGGCCTTCTCGCCGTCGAGCCGGACCTCGACCTCGACCATCGGGCGGCCGTGGAAGAGGGCAGGGGGCTTCGCGCCCTCGACGGGGAACAGCGCGCCGGTGAGCAGCGTGTGCCCCGGCTCCCAGTCCTGCAGGAAGTAGAGCGTCATCTTCTCGGCGCCGATCGTCAGCGTCGCGGGAGCGCAGTCGGGCGCGAACTCCTCGAGCAGCACCGGCTGGCCCTCGTACGTGCCCTTCATCGTCTTCGTGTGCGGAGGCAGCCACGTCTGCGCCTCGGGCTTCACCGGGTCGCCAGGCGCCGGCGTGCCCGTCTCGACCTTCTCCCACGTCGCGCCGGTGATGGGCTTCTTCCAGTAGCCGTCGGGGGCTCCCACGCGCAGCTCGCGCGAGTCGTTGCCGAGGCCCGTCTGGTGAATGGTGATCGCCGTCGTCGCGGGCCCGGGCAGCGGCGGCTGCGCGACCCACTGGTGCGCCGGCAGCGAGTAGACGTCGTCGTTGAGCAGGCCGGTGCGGCGCTCGCGCTCCCAGCCGTAGCGCAGCACCGGGTCGAGCCCCATCGTGTCGAAGTCGCCGAGCTTCGTGTACGAGCGGCCCGCCGCGTCCATCACGAACACGGTCGAGGCGCTCGCGCTCACCGCCGCGGCGCGGAACCGGCCGTGCTCGGGCAGGCAGACGAAGTGCCGCTTCTTCGGAGGCAGCCACGGGTCCGTGTACACGAGGCGCGTGCCGCCGTTCGTGAGCAGATAGAGCGTGGTGACGCCCACGATGACGCCGTGCGAGTTGCCGTCGATGTCCTCGAACGCCATCTTGCGGTGGCTCATCGCCATGCGCTCGCCGGCGGCCTCGTCGATGTACAGCGGGCCGTCGAGCAGGAGCGGGCCCCACTCGGCCGTCCACTTCAGCGTGTCGAGCTTCGCGTAGTAGAGGCGGCCCGACTTATCGAGCGCGACGAGGTTGTCGCCGTCGGCGGAGATCTCCGTCACGTAGTCCGGCGTCTTGAAGCTCTTGTCGGCCGGTAAGCCGGCGGGAGGGAAGAGCGCCCACTCCTTCGACTCGATCGGCTTCCACCAGATCTGCCCGTTGTAGATCGCGAGGTCGTACTTCGCGGTGAACTGCCGGTCGTACGTCTTGAGCCAGACGCGCTCGGGTAGGGGAGGCGCCGCGAGCAGCAGCAGCGCCAGGATCATCGTCGCGCCTCGGCGACGAGCTCGAGCAGCTTGCGCGGCTCGGCGCCGTCGTTGATGCGCGCGAGCCGCTCGAGCAGCTCGTTCATCTTCAGCGCCGGCTGCGACGACGGCCCGCGCACGCGATCGCAGAAGAACGTGCGGCAGCCGAGCGGTCGATCGGCGTACCGCGAGCACCGGCCCTCGACGAGGAACGGGCAGGCGCCGTCTGCGCGCGCGGGAGGCAGCGGGCGGCCGCGCGTCAGCACGCGCCACTCGGAGGGGTAGAGCCACGGCTCGCGCTGCGTCTTCGCGAGCTGGCAGCACTCGCCCGAGGCCGGGCACGACCAGCGAGACCACAGCGCGTCGGCCTTCGCGTAGATGGCGCGCGTCTCCTGCTCGGCGCGGTCGATCACAGCGCCCTCAGCACGAAGCACTTGAGGTACCGCGTCTCGCGCAGGCCCAGCAGCACCGGGTGGTCGCGGGCTGCCCCGCGCTTCTCGACGATCTGCACCTTGCGCTTCGCATCGGCCGCGGCCGAGTCGAGCATCGCCTCGAAAGCCTCTTCGTCGACGTGGTACGTGCAGCTGCACGTGATGAGGTGCCCGCCCGGCTTGAGCAGCTGCAGCGCGCGCAGGTTGATCTCCTTGTAGCCGCGCGTCGCCGCTTCGATCGCGCCCTTGTTCTTCGCGAACGACGGCGGGTCGAGCACGATCGTGTCGAACTTGCGGCCCTCGTCGACGGCGTCGCGCAGCCAGTCGAACGCGTTCGCCGACACGACGTCGACGTTCTTCAAGCCGTTGGCCGCGGCGTTCTCTTTCAGCGTCGCGCACGCGGCCTCGCTGATCTCGACCGCGGTCACCTTCGAGGCCTTGAGCGCGAGCTGCAGCGCGAAGCCTCCGACGTAGCTGAAGCAGTCGAGCGCCTCGCCGGTGGCGTACGAGGACGCGAGCACGTGGTTCTCGCGCTGGTCGAGGAACGTGCCGGTCTTCTGCCCCTGCAGGAGGTCGGCGCTGAGCCGCACGTGGCCCTCGAGGTACGCCTTGGGCCCTTTCAGCTCGCCGCGCAGCACGCCCTTCTCCTGCTCGAGGCCCTCGAGCTTGCGGACGCCGACGTCGCTGCGGTTCACGATCGCCTTCGCGTCGAAGTGCTTCATCAGCAGATCGGCGATGAGCTCCTTGCGCTGCTCGGTGGCGGGCACCAGGAACTGCGCGGACAGCGCGTCGCCGTAGCGATCGACGACGAGCCCGGGGATGCCGTCGGCCTCCGAGTGGATGAGCCGGTACGTGTCCTCGCCCGGGTAGAGCTTCCGGCGCAGCGCATCGGCCGCGGCGATGCGGGACGCGAAGAACGCCTCGTCGATCGGCGTGTCGTCCCACGACAGCCACCGCAGCGAGATCTTCGACGCGCGCGAGAAGAAGGCCTGGCCGAGCAGGTAGCCCTTGTGGTCGATGACGCGGACGACCTCGCCGCCCTTCAGCGACTTCGGCGCCTCGACGTCGGACTCGTAGATCCACGGGTGACCCGCGCGCCAACGCTCGATGCCGCGCCGCGAGAGCTTCACGCTTGGCAGGCCAGCGTGCTGGTCCGTCAAACGGTCACCACCTGGTCGACGACCACCGTGCCGTTCTCGTCCTTCACCGTGCAGGCCGCCACGTGCGGGTCGTGCTCGAGGAACAGCACCCAGCGATCTTCGATCGCCTGCGCGAGCAGCTGCTTCTTCTCCTCGATGACGGTGAGCGGGTACAGGTCGTAGGCGGCCACCCACGCCGGGCGAAGGTGCGCGGTCGTCGGCACGAGGTCTCCGCAGAACACCCAGGTGCCGTCTTGGGTCTCGACGCGCACGAGCTGCAGGCCGACGGTGTGGCCCTCGCTGATGAAGAGGTGCACGCCGTCGTACAGCTCGGTGCCGCCCTCGAGCAGGTGCAGCCGGCCGCTCGCCTCGAGCGCGTGGAAGTCTTCGTGCCGGAAGCTGCCCTTGTCCTTGTCGCTCGGCGCGTGCGCCCATTTCCAGTGGCGGCGCTGCAGGTGGTACGTCGCGTTGGGAAACGTGAGCACGTCGCCTTCCTGCGTCGTGCCGCCGGCGTGATCGAAGTGCAGGTGCGTGAGCACGACGTCGGTGATGTCCTTGCGCTCGAGCCCGGCGCGCTTCAGCTCGCGGTCGAGGTCGCGCTCCTTGTGGTCGATGCCGTACATCTCGCGGTGCTTGCCGTCCCACCGGGTGCCGATGCCGTCGTCGACGAGGATCTTCCGCGGCCCGTCGACGATGAGCAGGCAGCGCACCGCCATCGGAATGCGGTTGCGCTCGTCGGGCGGAAAGCGCTTCTCCCACAAGGGGCGGGGGACGACGCCGAACATGGCGCCTCCGTCGAGCGCGATGCTGCCATCGCGAATTTCGTGGAGCTGAAAGCGGCCGAGCTTCACCATGGCGCGCGCATCCTCTCACAGTCGTATAGCGTCAGGGCGGCCGTGCGCTACGACATCCTCCTCCAGTCGAAGGAAGCAGGTATTCCCTACGACCCCGCGCCCGTCGAGACGCTGCTCACCGCCCGCGGCGCCCAAGACCGGCCCGACGGCTCGAAGCTCTGGAGGCTCAAGCACGGCGAGGTCGAGGTCCGCCGGCTGCTCGAGAACGGCGTGCCCATGGCCACCGAGCTGAAGGTCGAGCTCACCGACAAGACCGACCTCATTCGCGAGCTCGTCGCCGAGGCCGTGCAGCTGGCCTCCGAGGCCGGTTTGCGCGCCGTCGACCCGATGCTCTCGCGCACGCTGAACGCGAACGACGACGGCCTCGTCGCCGACTCGTACCTGCGCACGGCGCGCTACGCCGGCGAGTACATGGGCGTGTCCTCGGCCGTCATCGCGAGCTACGGCGCCAGCGAGCCCGAGGGCCTGAAGCCCGGCACCAAGGTGCTGCTCGGCATCGCCGGCTTCTTCCTCTTCCTCTACGTGCTCTTCGAGAAGGTGCTCTGAACGCATGATGCGCCCGGTCCGCGAGCTGGTGGAGATCGCGAAGCAGATGGACCCGTTCGCCTTCGCGAAGCAGATGGGGCCGTTCGTGCTGATGCAGCGGCCTCCGACGGGCGAGCCCGGCGGCGCCGACTGGATGACCAGCACCGCGAAGCTGCCGCCCGCGAGCGTCGTGAAGGAAGAGCTCGGGCCCGTCGTGCTCGAGGACCTGCTCATCGCCACGCTGCCGCCGCCGGCGAAGGATGGCTCGCTGCAGCTCATCGTCGGGCGCAGCCTCGAGTGCGACGTCGTCGTCGACGATCCCGCGGTCTCGCTCAAGCACGCCGCGATCCTCTGGGACGGGCAGCAGGGCCTGCTGCGCGAGCTCGGCTCGGCGAACGGCACGTTCCTGAACGGCATCCGCATCGGCAGCCGCGCGACGCTGCGCACCGCAGACGAGCTCTCGTTCGGCCAGTCGCACTTCGTCTACCTGCTGACGAGCGAGCTCTACGCCCGGTTGATCAAGCGCCAGGCGCGGTGAATGCCCGGCCGGAAGTCGTCGGGCAGCGAGCGCGGCGTCAGCTCCTCGGCGCCCTCGACGCGGTCGTCGATCTCGAAGCCGCGGAAGTTCGTCGAGAAGTACAGCGTGCCGCCCGGCGCCAGGAACGACATCACGCGCTCGATGAGCCAGCGGTGATCCCGCTGCACCTCGAAGCGGCGGCCCATCTTCTTCGACGTCGAGAACGACGGCGGGTCGAGCACGACGAGCTCGAACGGGCCGCGGTCGGTCTCGAGCCAGGCGAGCACGTCGGCGGTGATGACCGTCCCGTCGAGCCCGTTCAGCCGCAGGTTGCGTCGCGCCCAGTCCGAGTAGTGCGACGAGAGGTCGACGCTCGTCGTCGCCGAAGCCCCGCCCGCCGCCGCGTAGACCGAGAACGCGCCGGTGTACGAGAACAGGTTCAGGAACCGCTTGCCCTTCACCTCGCCGCGCACCCGCTGCCGCGTGTCGCGGTGATCGAGGAAGAGCCCGGTGTCGAGGTAGTCGGACAGGTTCACCTCGAACTTCAGCCCGTTCTCCCGCACCACCTTCGTCACCTCGCGCCGCGCCTCGCGCTCGTACTGCTCGCTGCCCCACGCCTTCGGCGCCCGCACCTTCAGGAACACCTCGCCCGGCTTCAGCACGCGTTCGATCGCCGCGCGCTCCTCGGCCGGGGGCTCCGGCGTGCCGCGATCGCGCCGCGACGGAAACCACGACGCCACCACGTCGCCCGCGTACCAGTCGATCGCCCACGGGAACTCGGGCATGTCGCGGTCGTAGACGCGGAACGCATCGAGCTCGCGCCGCTGCGCCCACTTCGCGAAGTGCTTCCAGTTCTTGGCGAGGCGGTTCTCGAACGGCGAACTCACGGAGTCGCTGCGTTCAGCACGAAATAGATGCTCTGGAAATAGACCGTGAGCGCGTTGAGCATCCGAATCAGGAACGGCCACACGAGCATGGTGCCGCCGATGAGGATGGCGTGCGTCACCATCGTGTACTCGAGCATCGCCTGCCCGCGTTGCAGCCGCCGCCTCACTTCGACTCCTCCTGCTTCGCCGGCGCGTTCTTCTTGCAGTCCTGCTTGCAGCCGTCACCGACGGCCGCGCACTGCGGCTTGCAGATGGAGTTGTTCTTCGTCTTCTTCGCGCACGAGTCGACGCAGAGCTTCGCGATGTCGTCGCACGACTTGATGCACTCGTTCAGGTCGTCGGCGAACGCCGGCACCGCCGCGAGGAACAGCCCCAACACCAGCGCTCTCATTCGTTCGACGCTCCCTTCTTGCACTGCTCTTTGCAGAACGGCACCGACGCCGCGCACGCCTGCTTGCAGCCCGCCAGCTTGTCCTTCGGCATGTTCTTCTCGCAGGCGTCACCGCACGGCTTCGCCGACTTCTCGCAGCGCTGCTCGCACGTCGCCGGCGGAGCCGCCTCGCGCTCCTTCGGAGACGCCGCCAGGGCCAGCGCCACCACGATCCAGCTCATCGAGATCCTCCTGCGAGCGTCACCGACACCGCGACCTTCATCGGGCCGTCCCGCTTGAAGCCCACCTGCAGCGAGCCCGCCGGGCCGCTCGCGTCGAGCTTCGGCAGCCCGCTCTCCTCCGACCGCTTCACGTCCCAGCCCTGCTTCTGAAGGCCCGTGCGCCAGGCCTCGGCGAGGTCGTCGGGCGTCCGGTTCGCGAAGCTGCCGAGCCACACCTGCCGGCCGCCCGCGCCCAGGTCGAACGCGACGCCGCCCTCGGCGCCCGCCACGACCGGGAGCCCCGCGGGCACCGCGGCCGCGCCGTCGAGCATCTTCTCGGGCCAGCTCGTCGACGGGAACACGAGCGTCTCTTCGCTCTGCCGCAGCACCGAGATGAGGTGCAGGCGGTGATCCGTGATGTCCATGTAGCCGACCCAGCCGGCGAACGGGCTGTACTGGTGGCCGACGGCGAGCTTGCCCTTGGCGATGAACTCCTTCTCGTAGAACGACAGCACCTGCTCGATGTCGTCGGTCGTCGAGAACCACGCGATGTCCTGGTGCGCGCCCGACGAGAGGTGGCGCGCGTTCGCGCCCGGGTACTGCGGCAGGCCCTCGAGCGCCGCGAGCTTCACCGGGCCCGCCTTCTCCGGCGGCGCCTCGGGGGGCACGAACTCCACCGCGGGGAGCTGATCGGCGGCGTCCTGCAGCCGCTCGAGCTCCTCGGCGTCGCGCGCCTCGCGCCAGAGCGCGAGCGCGGTTCCACCGACCACGCCCACGACCGCCGTGACGACGAGCAGGCGCAGCGGGTTCATCGCGGCTCCGCCGTCATGCCCATGTAGAAGCGCCCGCGCGCGCGGTGCGTCGCCTGCACCGGGTTCTGCTCCCAGTCCAACCACGGCGATGGGTAGAACGCGTTGTCGATGCGGCCGCCGGGCGCGGTCTGGTACGAGACGTTCGCGGACATCAGGTTGTCGCTGAACGGCGTGTCGACCGGCAGCAGCGCGAGCGGGCTGATGAGCTGATCGCGCACGCCCATGCCGACGTACAGCATCGCGGCGCCGTAGGCGGCCATACCCATCGGCGTCCAGTAGATGCTGTTCACGCGCCGCTGCAGCACGCCGGTGCCGGGCGGGTTCACGTTCGCGACCGTCGTCTGCGCCCACGGGTCGTGGAGCACGGAGAAGCGCTCCATCACGAGCGGGTACGTGTTCGCCGCCGACTCTCCGCGGTGGCCGTGCACGTCGCCGGAGAGCTGCTTCGCGCGCGTGGTGTCGACGTTGCTGAAGCTGCTGAACAGCTTCTGCGGCAGGAAGTAGTTGAGCACTCCGACGCGCGCCGAGCAGTACACCTCGCCGCCGCGGTGAACCTCGTCCCTGAAGCTGCCGATCATCCCGAACGGGTCGGTGTAGCCGGCGCCGGTGTCCGCATCCATGCCGCAGCCGATCTCCTGCGCGAGCTGCGTGTCCCAGCACGCGTGCGCGCTCACCGCGCGGTGGTGCGTCGAGTCGTTGCAGTCGTAGTTCGGGTCGTACGAGTTGTACGCCGCGGTGTGGTCGCACCACATCAGCCGCGCGTAGACGGCCGGGGCGTTGCCGGTGCGGCCTCCGACCGCCTGGCTCTGCAGCGCGTTCACGCGGGCCTTGTCGAAGCGCACGGTGTCGACGTTCGCGTTGCGGTTGAACCGCTCGTAGTTGAGCGCGTGCCAGTCCCACGGCGTCGAGACGACCGCCGCCTGACCCATGAGCTGGTGCCGCAACAGGTCGTGCAGGAAGAGGGTGTAGAGGAACACCGGCACGAGCACGATCATGAGCAACGCGAGCTCCGTCGTCGCCGCGCCGCGTTCGCGCCGACTCACGGGTCCCTCCCGTCGACCGGGCCGCCGATCGCCATCGCCGCGCCGGTGAGATCTCCCGCCGCGGTGAGCACCGTGGCCGCCTCGACGTTGCGGAAGGGGTGCAGCTTCGCCTTCCAGTACGGGTCGAACGCCGTCGGCGGCATCTGCCAGTTGTCGGGGCGGTGGAAGTAGACCATCGCCTTCGACAGCCCCGTCGCCGGGTCTCGCGGCACGAAGTCGAGCACGCCGCTGCCGCGCGCTCCGTCGCTGAAGATGAGCTTGCCGTCCTGGCCGATCTCCCAGGGGCCGCGGTTGCAGTTCTGCATGTCGCGCAGGCTCTGCTGGAAGACGCCGTAGACGCGCGCCTGGCCGAAGTCTTCGTTCCGGCGCGGGTCCGAGCGGAAGTTCACGAAGCACTCGCCCGTGGTCAGGCAGCCGATCGGGTTGTCGATGCGCGCGAAGCCGCGCCACTCGCCGTGACGGCCGGTGTGACCGCCGGTCGGGCGGTGCGCTCCGCCGTTGTTGTTCGAGTACACCTCGCCGCTGAACGGGAAGAAGCCGGGCGGCGTGTCGCGGAAGAACGACGTCAAGAGGCCGTTCTCGGTGCCGCAGATGGTCTCGCCGGTGCCGTTCGCCTGGTTGCCGTCGCACTGCGCGCGGGTCGTGCCGGGGATCACCTTGCCGCCGCCGCCGAAGACCACCGGCACGGTGAAGCCCTGCCGCTGGATGCCGGTCATCAGGTCCTGCAGCACGCGCGGGTGCATCAGCATCGGGAAGGGGATGTTGCGGTTCTTCGGGAAGTCGCCGCGCGCGGCGTTCGCCACGTTCGAGATGACGCGGCTGCGCGCGCGCAGCGAGCTCGGCCGGCGGCCCGCGATGCACATGAAGTCGATCGGCGAGCCTTCGAGCGCGCAGGCGAACTCGCGCACGTTGAGCGCGGCGACGCCGAGCGGCAGCTGCGACGAGCACGGCGCGTTGATGTCGTGCAGCGAGTCGAGCCCGTTTCCGCGCAGCACGTTCAGGGTGTGGAGCGTGACCGACTGCTGCGTCGTCCACACGAAGTCGATCAGCATCGAGTACAGGCGCACCGCGAAGTTGAAGCGGGCCTCGAGCCCCTGCAGCGCGCGGTTGTAGCGGTTCGCCTCGCGACTGAAGCGCGCCGCGATGATGCCGGCCTCGATGGCATGCGCGAGGTCGTCCCACTGGCAGGAGGGACACGTCGACGCGAAGCTCGCCATCTCCCAGCCGACGATCTCGATGAAGTTCCACATGCCGGCCTGCATCGCGTTGGCCGTCATCGTCATCGCCGCGTGGTACGCGTGCAGCGTCATGATCGACACCGCCGACGCCGCGGTCGCGCGGTTCGAATACGCGTAGAAGTTCATCGCGCGCGCCTGCACCGTGGCCATCGAGTAGGCCATCGCGTCGCTGTGCGACTGCAGGCGGATCTTCTCGTGAATGGCGCGCGTCAGCGTGAAGCTCAGGACCAGCATCAGCGCGAGCACGAGCATCGTCACCGCGCCGAGCGCCATCACCTGGCCCTTGCCGGCTTTGAGCTTCTTCATTCGCCACCCCGCTTCGGGAAGGGGATGTGGCACTCGTTGCTCGTCGGCAGCGCGAACCCCGAGCGCGCCGGGTACAGATCCGACATCATCCGCATCGCGTAGGACGCGCGCAGCGGCAGCGTGTAGCCCAGGCCCGCAGCCGCCATCGCGTCGTGGAGGAACCGCGCCTCACGCCGCCGCGCGGTGAAGTCCTGCTTGCCCAGCCGGGTGAGCCAGAGCAGCTCGGCGTCTTCCTGCCCGCGCGCGATCTTGTAGAGGATCATGTTCGCGAAGGGGATCGGCATCCGGTAGTTGAACGTCACCTCGATGCGCAGCTTGGTGCGGTCCGACGCGCGCCAGTCGGCCTGGGCGATGTTCAGCGGCGCGTCGAACTGAATCTCCTGCGCCGCGCGCCGCGCGACCGGGTCGATGCCCGTCGTCGAGCGCACGTTGTTGCGCGTGGGCCCGCAGATGGTCACGTCGACCGGAGCGACCGCGAGCGCCATCGCGCGAACCAGCTGCACCTTCGTGACGTACGAGACGGCGTCCGTCACCGGCATGACGTTCTCCCGGCCGTTGTCCTGCCAGGAGATCATCGGCAAGAGCGCCGCCGCCGCCGCGCGCCGCATCACATCGCGGTCGGCGTGGTTCAGCGAGCCTGCGCGCACCGCCTTGTACGCCGCGTAGTGCGTCATCAGATGGGCCTGGTGGAGGAGCCCGAGCTGAATCGTCCCGAGCAGCAGGAACACGAAGAGCGGCATCACGATCGCCGTCTCCACGAGCGCCTGGCCGGAGTCCGACTTCACAGCGGGCCGCCGATCTGCTCGAGCAGCTCGCGCGTGATCGCGTGGCAGCGGTGCTCGCGCGTGGGGAAGTAGAGCAGCGCCTGCTGCAGCGTCGAGCGCGCGAGCTCGTAGTCGGGCCGCTTCGCCTGCATCATCTTCACGACCTCGAGCTGCATCGTGCTGCACTTCGCGTCGAGCTCGGCCGCCACCTCGCGCAGCCGCAGGCGCGACTCGGTGTACAGCGCCTCGGGCCGGCCCGACGGCATCGCCTCGAGCTTGAGCCACGCCTCGCGGTAGCCCTTCCACGCGCGGAAGCGGTTCTCGGGGCCGATCTCGCGCTGCTCCCACGCCGTCTGCGCGCGCAGCATGTCTTCGTTCACCGTGACCAGCATCTCTTCCTGCGAGAGGTCGGGCAGCGCGACGATCTCGAGCCACACGTTCGCGACGCGCCACGTCTCGTCGCCCGGCGGGTTCTTCACGTTGTCGAAGACCAGCGTGTTCGGTTCACCGCGCTTGAGCTGCGCCGCCGGCAGCACGACCTCGAGCTCGCGCTCGGTGTCGAGCGTGTCGGGGGGGACGAAGCCGAGCTCGGTGCCGTTCAGCGTGATGGAGACCTCGTCCTTCGTGATCTCCTTCGCCTGGTAGTGCACGACGCCAATGAGGCGCGTGGCGCCGACCGCGGTGAACTGGAACACCTTCTGATCGCGGCGCGGGTACATCACGCCGTCGCCGAGCCCGTAGCTCGCCTCCGCGGGCGCTGCGCCGGCAGTGAGGTCGTTCGGCTCGGGCGGCAGCTCGGCCTTCGGCTTCGGCATCAGCAGCGCCACGGAGCCCGCGACGATCGCCAGGCCGAAGACGCCGGCGCCGATCGAGATGCCCTTCCGCGCGCCCGGAGAAAGCTGCTTCCAGTTGTACGCGAGACGCCCGGCCGCGCCCTTCTTCTCGGCCTCGCGCTTCTCGCGCCGCTTGTCCGCCGCGCTCAGCGCGGGAGCCACGTCGCGGGTGTCCGCGTCGACGACCTTCGCTTCGGACTTTTTCGCGAGCGCGTCGCGCAGCTCCGGCGGAGGCTTCAAGATCGTCGCGTTCGGATCTTCCGCGGGCTGCATCGCCTGCATGTTTCGCGGCACGGTCGAGTCGTCGACCTTGGGGGCCTTCAGCACCGTCGAGTCGTCGGACGGCTGCTGCAGCGCAGTCTTGTCGGCGGGCGGCCGCGTCGCCTCGCCGTCGATGGGCTGCGAGATCGCGAAGTTCGGCGGCGGCTTCAGCATCGTCGCGTTCGCGTCGAGCGCGGGCAGCTCGGGCACGGGCTGCGTCGAGTCCATCATCAGCGGCGCGTTCGGCAGCGTGAACGTGTAGACGGTGTCGCCGATCGCGACGGTGTCGCCGCTCTTCAGCTCGACCGGCGCGGCGATCTTCGCGCCGTTGCGCTTGGTGCCGTTGCCGCTCTGCAGGTCTTCGACGTACCAGCGGTCAGAGCTCTTGTAGATGCGCGCGTGGCTGCGCGACGCGAGCGCGTCGGCGACGACCACGTCGTTGTCGGAGGTACGGCCAAATCGGACTTCGGTCTTCTCGAATGGGAGCACGGTGGCTCCCAGCGTCAGCGTGAAGGTTGGCATCGGCGCAGGGGGGCAGAGCATGGCCCAAGCCAGCCCCGGCGTCAGTCGTTACCGGTGTTTGTGGGGTCTCAAACGACCGCTGGACGCTTGATTTCCTGCGGCGCGCCTGCGCCGTTGTCTCGGGCCTGAGACAACGACTCGGCGACGAGCCATCGTGCAGGACAACTCAAGGGCGCGCTCTCGCTGCGCGAGTCCAGTCAGCGATGCGGGCGAACGCATTTCTTCAGCCGGGCCATCTTCACCTCGGACGTGATCTCCCGGCGAGCGTGCGTGAACGTAACAGCCGGGTCCGTGAACCCCATTGCAAGCCAGTTGCACCAATGGAGAAGCGGCCGAAGGTTCGCTGCGCGCACCTTCTCGCGTTCCACAGCTCGACTCGCTTCTCGCAGCTCGCCCGCGTCTTGCCGCTGCGGCCCGCTACCGCCGCGGGGCGCCACGCCGTCTCAGACGGCATGTGCCGAAACGATACGTTCGAATGCGCGCGCATTGGGGAGGTCGGCGTGATCATCTCCGACTTCGACGAAGCCGTAGGACTTCTTCTAGAAGTCTTGGGAGATCTTGCCGCGCGTGGGCAATAAAATCGTAGTCGGGAGCGGTGGCACCGGAAAGCTCAATGTCCGGTCCTCTGGCGTTGCCCTGCCCGGTCATGATGAAGCTGGATCCGCTCTCATGATCTCTCCCTTCGACGTAGGCTTTCCATGGACCTGGCGTCGCAGAATCACATCGCGCACGAATTGCCTCGAGTTCCGTGTCAGACACTGCTTCGGTTTTTGATCGCGTCATCGGTCGTTGGGGTTCTTCACGGTCGGGGTAAACAACCGCTCTGCGGTCTGTGTCGTAACTCTAGACAGCCTCGAGTGAACGGGGTTGTCCGCGGTTGGACTCGGTGTCACCTCCCGTTGGATGGATGACTTGGTCGCGGTCTCGCCTCGAGACAACGCCTACTCGGCGACGATCCACCGCGCTGGGTCGAGGTCGGTGTGCCTCACGCTGATGTCCACCTTGTGAGGCCCCAGGCGCCGGCCATCGGGCGTCACCAGCACGACCTCGTGGGCTCCGACGCCGAGCTCGAGCCGCTTCGGAGCGAAGCCCATGCTCGCGCCGTCGACGAGGATCTCGGCGCGCTGCGCGGCGGCGCCGCCGATCATCAGCACTCCAGCGCCCTCGGCCTTCGGGGCCGGCGCCACCGCCGCCGGCTTCGGCGCGGGCTTCGGCTTCACCGGCGCCGCCACCCGCGGCGGCTCGGGCGGCCGCGGAGCGGGCGGCGGAACCGCCGGCGGCTCCACCGCCGCGGGCTTCGGCTCGGCGACGGCGGCCACCACGGGCGCCTCGACCGCCGCCGGAGTGCTCGCCATCCACCAGTACGCCACCGCTCCGCTGAACAGCGTCGACGCGGCGAGCGCGACGTACGGCAGCACGCGTCGCGCGCTCCGGGGCGCCGGGCTCAGCGCGGTCGCGGTGCTGCCGGCCGCAGGTGCGTCCTCCGGAACCTCCTGCGGAGCGAGCAGCGCATCGAGCGCTCCGACGGCGCGCTTCGGCCTCGGCTTGAGCGGCGCCAGAAAGTCGCGCAGCGCCGAGCGCGGATCCTGGCTCATGCGCGCGTGCCGCAGCCGCGCCATCTCGGCGGCCATCGCCTCGGCGCTCTTGAAGCGCTCGTCCTTGCTGCGCGAGATCGCCTTCGCGATCACGCCGGCGACGTCGGCGGGGATCCCAGGGTCGATCGGCAGCGGCTTGCCGATGAGCAGGTTCGTGAGGCGATCTTCCCCCGCGAGCGGCGTGGTGCCGGTGAACAGCGCGTGCAGCGCGCAGCCGAGCGCGAAGACGTCGGTGCGGCCGTCGACGTCTCCTCCGGTCGCCTGCTCGGGCGCCATGTACGCGGGCTTGCCGACGACTCCGCCGGTGGTGAGCGACGCGCGGTCTCGCGCCTTCGCCACTCCGAAGTCGGAGAGCTTCACGTCGCCCTCCCACGACACGAGCACGTTCTCGAGGCTCACGTCGCGGTGGACGATGTGCAGCGGCCGGCCGGCGTCGTCGCGCGCCGAGTGCGCAGACGCGAGGCCGTGCGCGACCTCGATGCAGATGTGCAGGCAGAGCTCGGGAGGAAGCGGAGTGCCGCGCTGCATCGCCTTCTCGTACACGTGGCGCGCGTCGATGCCGTCGATGAGCTCGAGCACCTGGAAGTACGCGCCCTCGTCCATGCCGAAGTCGAGCACCGAGACGATGTTCGCGTGATGGAGCCGCGAGGCGATGCGCGCCTCGTCCATGAAGCGGTTCTCCCACCCGGGAGCCTCCTGGCGCAGCATCCGCTTGATGGCGACGCGCCGCGCGAACCCGTGCTCGCCCGCGAGCGTGCCTTCCCACACTTCGCCCATGCCGCCGCGGCCGATGAGCTTCACCAGTCGGTACTTGCCTGCTTGCACGCTTCTCGCATTATGCGCGCGCGCAATGGCCACCGCCGCCGCTTTCATGTTGGTGCTGCTTTCCGCGGAACCCGTGAAGCCGTCGATCACGGTGGTGGTGCGCGGCGCCGACATCACGCAGGCGCAGCTCGATCAGGCCGCTCCGGGCGTGGTGCTCGAGCGCGCCGAGCCGCCGAACGTCGGAGCGACGCCCACCGCCGCGCCCGCGCTGCCGCAAGAGCGCATCGCCGCGGCGCGAAAGGCCTACGTCGACGCGGACTTCAACAAGTGCCTCGAGCAGGTCGCCGACGACGGCGCGCTCACCGCGGCGCTCGGCGAGGGAGATCGGCCGAACGCTGCGCGCGTGCTGTTGTGGCGGGTGGCCTGCAACGTGGGCGCGGGGAAGCTCGAGCCGGCGCGGCGCGCGGCGACCCAGCTTGCAGTCTCGAGCCTACAGGTGCCGGCTGAAGCCGGCAGCGTGAGCCCCGAGGTCGAGGCCGTCATCGCGAAGGCGTTCGGCCAGGTGGCCGCGATGAAGCCGGTTCCCTTCAGTGTGGGCGGCACGAAGGAGGCGTCGGTCGAGCTCGACGGGCGGCCTACCGGTTGCACCACTCCGTGCTCTCTCGAAGTGCTCGAGGGCCTGCACGTGGTGAGACTGAACGCCGATGGACACGAGAGCGCGGTGAGGCCGGTGCGCGTCGAGGCGCCGCGCGGCCAGGTCGACGTCGAGCTGCCGCCCGCCGCGCCCGAGCTCGCCGCCGCCCAGTGGAGCGCGCGGTACAAGAACGCGAGCGATGTCGACGGCGCGCGCTCGGTGCGGCTGTTGTCGACGGCGCTGCGCGCGAGCCGGCTGATCATGCTGACCGCGGAGGAGGGCGCCGGCGGGAAGCTGCAGGCCGTGCTCGCCACCGACGGCGCCGTGACGGCCCGGGCGGAGCGGAGCGAGCTCGACGGGCTGCTGAACGATCTGCTCGTGCGCGGACAGGTCATCGAAGCGTCCGTGCCGATCTACAAGCGGCCGCTGTTCTGGATCGCCGTCGTGGTCGCCGCAGGAGCCGCGGCTGCGGGGACGGCCATCTATTTCACCTACGACCCGAAGAAGATCACCGAAGTGGTGGTGAAGTTTTGAAGCGCGCTCTCTTCGTGGCGCTCGGCATCGCTGCCTGCACGCAGTACCGCTCGGTCGGCGTCACCTTCGGCGAGGAAGGCGAGGGCCTCGACGGCTTCCTCTGCAAGGACTCGTCAGGCCGCTACCTGCTCGACCGCGGCGCGCCAGACGCCGGTCTGCGCACCGTCTCGATCGTCAGCGACGTCGTTGGCCTGGCGGGAGGAAAGCCGGGGTGCCGCACGGGGCAGCTGATCCGCTACTGCCAGAGGGACGGAGGCCTGTGCAACGTCTCGGAGGGCTTCCGCGTCTGCAACACCGTCGACCTGCCGGCCGCGCTGGGAAGCCTCGACCGTGAGCTGGTGCGGGAGGCTGTGCGCACCCAGTTGCGCACGCTCAGCGGAAAACAGCTCGTCCCCGACACGCCGGACGAGCACGTGATCCTCCGCATGGTCGCGACGCTCGAGCCCTGCTCGACGGTGCAGAACAAACTCGACTTCGACAACGACCAGCTCATCGGGTGCGTGTACTCGTGCCCCACGCTGTTCGACCGCACGAACGAAGACGTTTATCTCGGCTTCGAGACGCTCGTCGGGCAGTGCGATCAGGGCGTGCGGATCTGCGCCAGCCGCAAGCTGAACTGGCAGCAGTGACTCACTTGAGCTGGTGCTTCTTCAACAGCTCGATGAGGTGCGAGCGATCCATCCTCGCCAGCCGCGCCGCCTCGGAAACGTTTCCCTTCGATCTCTCGATGAGCCCGCCGAGGTAGCGCCGCTCGAACTCCGCCAGCGCCGCGGCGCGAGCGTCCTTGTACGTCCGCTCGTCGAGCGCGGCCGGCGAGGCCGACGTCACCGCGCCGCCCTCGAGCGGAGGCGTCTCGCCCATCGCGAGCGTCGCCTCGACGAGGTTGCGCAGCTCGCGCACGTTGCCGGGCCAGTAGTGCGCCTTGAGCGACTCCATCGCGCGCGCGGACACGAGGTCCTCGACCGGCCCGTCGTGGCCGGCCTCGCGCAGGAAGTGCTCGACGAGCAGCGGGATGTCGTCGGCGCGCTCCCGCAGCGCTGGGATGTCGAGCTTCACCACCGCGAGCCGGTAGAAGAGGTCGAGCCGGAACGTGCCCGCGTTCACCTCGGCGCGGAGATCGCGGTGCGTCGCAGAGACGACGCGCACGTCGACGTTCACCTGCTCGGTGCCGCCGACGCGGCGGAACGTCTTCCGCTCCAGCACTCCGAGCAGGGTGGACTGCAGCGCCGCGGGCAGCTCGCCGATCTCGTCGAGGAAGATGGTGCCGCCGTCGGCGCGCTCGAAGGCTCCGACGTGGCGGCGGTCGGCGCCGGTGAAGGCTCCGCGCTCGTGGCCGAACAGCTCGCTGGCGACGAGGCCCGGAGCGAGCGAGCCACAGTCGACGGTGACGAACGGCTTGCCCGCGCGGGGGCTCTGCTCGTGCAGCGCCTGGGCGAGCAGCTCTTTGCCGGTGCCGGACTCTCCGTTGAGCAGCACGGCCGCGTCGCTCTTGGCGACCTTCGCGACGCGGGTCATCAGCCGGCGCATCACGTCGGTGCGGCCCTTGAACGCGCCGAACGAGTCGCCGGGGTGCAGCTCGAGCTCGAGCGTCTTGCCGTCGCTGACCTCGATCGCGGTGCGGCCGATCTTCAGCACCGTCCCCGGAGCGACCGAGCCGCGCTCGATCGCGACGGAGCCGGCGACGGTGCCGTTGGTGCTGCCGACGTCGCGGACGGTCACGCGGTCGGCCGCGCGGCCCAGCTCGAGGTGGTACCGGGAGACCGACGGGTCCGTGAGCGTGAGGTCGTTGTCGGTCGCCGTCCCGATGGTCAGCCGCTCATTCTCCGAGCTGCAGCGCTTTCCCTGATCAGGACCTTCGACCACGACGACGGACAGCGCCTTGAGCGGCAGGCCCGCCTGTTGAACCCGCTGAGTTTCCTGAGCCATGATCGCTTCGCGCCTGCATAGCCTCTTTCCACGATTCGGAGAAACCTGGAGACCACACGCGCCGATAACGACCTACAGGTGTAGCCGTTTCATTCAAACTCCGAGGCAAATCATGGGCTTGTTCAGAGATATCGTTGGCGGGCTGTCGAAGGTTCTGAACGTCGTCGCGCCGATCGCGATGTTCGTTCCTGGTCTGCAGGTGCTCACGGTCGCGGCGATGGCGCTCAACGTCGTCAACGCGCTCTCGCAGAAGCCGCCCGACTGGAAGGGCGCGCTCATGAACGTCGCGATGCAGGCGATCCCCATGGGGCTCGGCAAGGCGCTGCAGGCGTTCGGCGGCGGCACCTCGATGCAGTTCGCGAAGCTGCTCTCGGACAAGCTCACCGGCACGCTCAGCGAGGTCGCGAAGAAGGTCGCGAACCCGCAGTTCACGCAGCTCATCGGCCAGCTCAACTCGAAGATCGCGACCCCCGCGTTCCTCGAGCGCATCGCGTCGTGGGTCGACGCCGGCACCGGCACGGCGCGCGGCACGCACCTGACGCGCGAGCAGATCCAGCGCGCGGTCCCGCAGATCGCCGGCCACATGCGCGCCGAGCTCGGCCCCATCTCGGACCTCATCACGCAGCCGCTGATGCAGGGGAACTCGTCGTTCCAGCAGTCGCAGGAGAACAAGGTCGTCATCTCGCCGACGTCGGGCGACCTGCACTCGGGCGGCGGCAGCACGGCGTGGCAGGCGCCTCCCACACAGTATCGCGGCTGAAAACGCACGGTCGAAAGCGGCTTGGGGTTAACCTCCCGAGCCGCATGACCCGCGCGCTGGTCGTAGGAGCGCTGCTCGCGTCCGGAGCAGCGCTCGCAGGTGAAGGGAAGTGGACACCGCAGCAGGTCCTCGAGCTGGGACCGCAGTGGGTGAAGCAACAGGGGTTTCAGCTCCCGCTCGACAAGCTGTGGAACGAGAAGAAGCACGGTGGCCTGCTCACCAACGCCATCGCGCTGCCTCAGTGCACCGGCGCGTTCGTGTCGGCGCAGGGGCTGCTGATCACCAACCACCACTGCGTCGTCGGCATCCTCCAGCAGCACTCGACGCCCGAGAACAACCTCTACACCACCGGCTTCCTCGCCCGCGCCCGCGGAGAGGAGAAGCGCGCCGCCGCCTTCCGCATCCAGATCCCGCGCGCGTTTCACGACGTGACGAAGGAGGTGCTCTTGGCGATCCCCGAGGGCGCCGACGACCTCGAGCGCTTCCGCGCGATCGAGGCGAAGCAGAAGTCGCTCGTCGCCGAGTGCGAGAAGAAGCCCGCGACGCGGTGCCAGTTCGCCGCGTTCGACAACGGGCTCTTCTACACGCTCACCGAGTCGAGCGAGCTCACCGACGTGCGGCTCGTCTACGCCCCGCCGCGCGGCATCGGAGACTTCGGCGGCGAGGTCGACAACTGGACCTGGCCGCGGCACACCGGCGACTTCGCCCTGCTGCGCGCGTACGACGCGAAGGGCGACCCGTACGTGCCGGAGTACTGGTTCCCGGTGTCGACGAAGGGCGTGAAGGCGGGAGACGGCGTCGCGATCCTCGGCTACCCGGCGGCGAGCTACCGCGGCTTCCTCGCCTCGGAGATGGAGGAGCGCGAGCAGTTCTTCTTCCCCCGCATCGAGGAGCTCGCGCGCGAGTGGACGCAGATCATGCAGCGCGCGGCGACGACGAGCCCGAGCGCCGCCGTCGCGGTCGCCGACGACCTGCAGGCGCTGGCGAACCGGCAGAAGAACGCGGAGGGGCAGCTCGCGGGGCTCAAGCGCGGCGGCATGGTCGAGAAGCAGCGCGCGGTGGAGCAGAAGGTGCTCGCGTGGATCGCCAAGCACCCCGAGGCGAAGGCCGCGCAGGCCGCGCGCGACGCGCTTCAGGGCATCGCGCAAGAGCGGCTCGCCACGTGGGAGCGCGACTTCCTGCTCGACGCGCTCGTGTTCGGACCTCGCGGCACGAGGTGGGGGACGGCGATCGCGCGGCGCTCGAGCGAGGCGCAGAAGCCCGACATCCAGCGCGAGCCCGGCTACCAGGAGCGCGACCTGCAGCCGCTGCGCGAGCGGCTCGAGAGGGACCAGAAGCGGTTCGAGCGCGCCGTCGACGAGGAGATGTTTCTCTCGTGGGTGAAGCGCGCGCTCGCGCTGCCCCGCGAGCAGCGGATCAGCGCGGTGCAGGAGCGGTTCGGCTCGGCGAGCGACGACGTGCAGCTGAAGAAGAAGATCAGCGAGATGTACCGGCTGACGAAGCTCACGGATCCGGAAGAGCGGAAGAAGATGTTCGACGAGGCGCCGCAGGTGCTGCTCAAGCGCGCCGACCCGCTGCTGTGGCTCTCGCTCGAGCTCGACGAAGAGCGGCGCGCGCTGAAGGAGCGCCGCGATCGGTGGACGGGCGCGACGGCGCGGCACCGCCCGGAGTGGCGCAAAGCGGTCATCGCGCAGGCCGGCGCGCCGGTGGCTCCCGACGCGAACGGCACGCTGCGCGTGAGCTTCGGGCGGGTGCGCGGGTACGCGCCGCGCGACGGCGTGACGTTCGCGCCGCAGACGCGCCTGGCCGGGGTGCTGGAGAAGAACACGGGCGAGGCGCCGTTCGATCTCTCGGAGGCGGCGCTGAAGGTGGCGCGCGCGGGCAAGCAGGGCCGGTGGAAAGACGCCGCGCTCGGCGACGTGCCGGTGAACTTCTTGTCCGACTGCGACACCAGCGGCGGCAACTCGGGGTCGCCGGTGATCGACGGCCAGGGCCAGCTCGTCGGCGTGAACTTCGACCGCGTCTGGGAGAACGTGGCGAGCGACTTCGGCTACAACCCCGAGGTCGCGCGGAACATCGTCGCCGACGTGCGGTACCTGCTGTGGATTCTGGATCAGGTGGAGTCTGCGAACGCGCTGGTGGCCGAGCTGACCGGGAAGTGAAGAGCGCCGAGCGGGGCTTGAAGGTTGGCTGGCGTCGTGTTCTGTGGCCGGCATGAAATTCGACACGCTCGCGATTCACGCAGGTCAGGCCCCCGATCCCTCCACCGGCGCCATCATGACGCCGGTGTACCTCACGTCGACGTACGTGCAGGACGGCCCGGGCGGGCACAAGGGCTACGAGTACTCGCGCACGAAGAACCCGACGCGCAACGCGCTCGAGCAGTGCCTCGCCGCGCTCGAGGGCGCGAAGTACGGGGCCGCGTTCGCGAGCGGCTGCGCGGCCGCCGACATGCTGATGCACCTGCTCGAAGCGGGCGACCACGTCGTGTGCAGCGACGACGTCTACGGCGGCACGTTCCGGCTCTTCGACAAGGTCTTCAAGCGGCAGGGGCTGAGCTTCACGTTCACCGACCTGTCGAAGGTCGAGAACCTGGAGCCGGCGATCACTCCGAAGACGAAGATGGTGTGGGTCGAGACGCCGACGAACCCGATGATGAAGCTCATCGATCTCGCCGCGGTGGCCGAGGTCTGCAAGCGGCGGAAGCTGATCAGCGTCTGCGACAACACGTTCATGACGCCGTACTTCCAGCGGCCGGTCGACCTGGGCTTCGACATCGTCACGCACTCGACGACGAAGTACCTGAACGGCCACAGCGACTGCGTCGGCGGCTTCGTGTGCACGAACGACAAGGCGCTCGCGGACAAGATCTACTTCACGCAGAACGCGGTCGGCGGCGTCGCGGGCGCGTTCGACTCGTTCCTCGTGCTGCGCGGCGTGAAGACGCTGAGCGTGCGCATGCAGCGGCACGCGGAGAACGCGGCGAAGGTGGCGGCGTTCCTCACCGAGCACCCGAAGGCGGGGAAGGTGAACTGGCCGGGCCTCTCGTCGCACCCGCAGCACGCGCTCGCGAAGAAGCAGATGAAGGGCTTCGGCGGGATGATGACGTTCGAGATCAAGGGCGGGCTCGAGGCGGCGCGGAAGTTCCTGCAGAAGGTGCAGGTCTTCGCGTGCGCCGAGTCGCTCGGCGGCGTCGAGTCGCTCATCGAGCACCCGGCGATCATGACGCACGCGTCGATCCCCAAAGAGAACCGCGAGAAGCTCGGCATCAGCGACGGGCTGATCCGGTTGTCCGTCGGAATCGAGGACGCGCAGGATCTGATCGACGACCTCAAGCAGGCGTTCGAAGCGGCCTGAGTGGGGCGTGACGCGCGACGAGCTCGCCAGGCGCTCCGAAGGCGCGCTCGACACCGTCGACGACGCCGTCCTTCGGACGGAGATCCTCATCCGGCTCCTGCGTGAGCCGGACTGGCTCTTCCGCATCCGGGAGGCTCCGGAGCTGATCCGCGAAGAGGTCGAACGCGAGAAGCTGCTCGACGAGGCGGTGGCGCGCGTGCAGAAGCTCGATGCCTCTGCGACCGAGCCGCTCGCCGCGGCGCGTGTGCGGCTCGCGAAGGTCGCCGCCAGCCGGCTGCGCGAACTGGACGTGGAGTCGACCGCGTCAAAGCTCGAAGATCTTCTCGCTCAACTCGTCGCGCGTTGTCTGGACCGGACCTTCGAAGAGCAACGTACGGCGGCAGCTTCCCGCGGGCAGGCAGGCCGCGACGGCTGGAGCAAGGCGGCTTTGGTCTCACTCTGTGGCGGACTCGCTTCGACTGCAGCGCTCGCGGCGAGCGCAGCGCTTCCGATCTGGGCCGTGGGCGCGCCCTTCCTCCTCGGTGTCGCCGGCGCCATCGTCTTGGGTACCCGGCGCAGGACCTGCCCGGGATGTGGGCGAGCAATTCGCTCCGAAAACTGTCCCTACTGCCATCACACGCTTCCATCCGATTGACGTAGATTCCGCGCCGTTGCTCCCCATTGCCGTCATCACGCTGCTGGCCGCGGCTCCCCTTCCGCCGGAGTGCGAACAGCCCGAGCTTCGCGACGTCCTGCCGCTGAAGCAGCTCGCCCAGCTCGACGGCGCGCTGAGCGTCGGCCTCGACAGCGTCGCCACCTGGTGCTTCGACCCGGGCGGCTCGTGGACGGGCGGCCTGCTCCCGCAGCCCGGCAAAGGCAAAGTCAAAGCCAGCAAGGACGCCGCCCCGACGGGAGACTGCGCGAAGGCGATCGCCTCGTGCGAGTCGTCGCTGAAGGCGGCCGACAAGTCGACGCTGCGCGAGCTCGCCGCGACCGCGCTCAAAGATCTCGACCGCCCGTACCGCGGCGCCACGTACCAGGCCAAGCGCGCCGGCCTCAAAGACAAGCCGAACGAGAAGGCGACCTGCCGGAGCCGCGAGCGCAGCGAGCTCTTCTCCCAGGCGCAGGCGCGCATGGATCTCGCTCGCCTCACCTCCCAGATCCAGTCGGAGTACGCGAACTACAAGGCCTGGCTCATGCAGGAGTCGCTCAAGTGCCGTGGCGACGTCGCCACCGCGAAGAAGGCCGCGAAGGACAACACCCGCCTCGCCGTCGAGAACACGCCGAAGCCCGAAGCGCCCAAGCCGGAGCCGAAGGCCGAGCCGCCGCCGAAGATCTCCGCGACGACGTCGGCGCTCACCGCGAACGAGACCGCGGCGCTCAAGGCCGAGCCGCCTCCGGCGAACTGGGTCACCGAGCGTGAGACCGCGCTCGCCAGGCCGATGCTCGAGAAGTGGAAGTACCTCGCCGAGCAGACCGCCCGCCAGGAGACCGACCGCGACTACACCCTCGGCTTCCTCGCCAGCCGCGAGCTGCGCGCCTGCGACTGCACGCGCGTGAACCCCGCCGCCATCGTCCGCTCCATCGAGAAGAAGGAGGGCGGCGCCAGCGGCATGGCCCTGCTGCAGTCCGAAGACGGCACGAACACGCGCTGCACCGTCTGCGCGCTCGACGCCTACACCGCGTGGAAGCCGCGCATCGAGAAGCAGTGCCGCCAGATGGATCAGCTCACCGACTTCGAGCTCGAGAAGCTCTCGCAGAGCGACGACGCCAACGGCATTCCTCCGCGGTGCATGGACGAGACGAAGGCCCGCCGCGCCGAGGCGAAGCGCCTCGAGGCCGAGAAGAAGCGCAAGGAAGAGGAAGAGGCCGCCCGCGTCCGCGCCACGATGGTCGCGCAGCCGGTGCCGGCGCCCGCCGACGCCGGAGTCGCCGTCGCGGTGAAGACCCAGATCCCTCCGCTGACGGCGCTGCCTCCGCCTCCGCAGCCGGCGACGGGCGCCACGCCTGCCACCGGCGGCAGCGCTCCGGCGGCGGCGGCGAATGCGGCGCCGGCCACGACCGCGTCCGCGGCGCCGCCCGCACCGGCGCAGCCGACGAGCAACCCCAACCTCGTGACGGTGAACGGCATGACCTACTACCGGCCCGCGCTGGGCGATGCCGGGGTGCCGGTAGCCGCTGCGACGCCTGCCGTGGGCGGAAGTGCTGCGCCACCGATCGCTGCTGCCCAGACGCCGCCGCCGCCGAACGACACGAAGACGGTGGTGACGCCGTCGCCTCCGCCGACGGGCCCAGGCATTCCCGTGGCGAGCGCGGCGCCGGTGGAGAGCTACGTGCCGCCCGAGGCGTGGGCTCCGATTCCGCCGCGCGAGGACGGGCGCATGTACGTGCGGCTGTCGATGAGCGCCGCCTGCATCGCCGAGATCACGCCCGGCCCGATTCAGGCCCGCACCGGAGACCTCCTGCTCGTCCCCTTCGGCGCCCGGCAGCTCGCGGTGAAGAGTCCGTGCGGTGGGCTGGCGGAGATCTATTGGGGTAAAGAGGCGAAGCCCCGCTTCTCGGAAGTGTTCCCGAAGAACCAGGCGATCAAGTTCGAGTTCAAGAATCAATGACTGACCAGCGGATGGTGAGCGGCAAGTGGGTCGAGGGGCTTTTCAACCGGGCACTGGGTCCGTCCATCGACCACGAGCTGTCCGCGCTGCTCGAGGCCGAAGGGCTGCACCTGTCGCGCCCGATGCAGCACAGCTACCCGCGAGAGCGGTTCGTCGCCTGGGTGCGCATCGCCGCGCGCGAGCTCTTCCCCGGCCAGGAGCCCGCGCAGCAGCTCCGCGCGCTCGGCGGCAAGGTGGTCGAAGACCTGCGCGCCGCGGGCGACATCAAGGGCGCGGTGCTGACGATGGCGAAGTTCATGGGCCCGCGCCGCGTGCTGCGCCAGCTCGCCGACTACGTGCAGGGCCAGAGCTCCTTGCGCGTGAAGGTCGAGGACAACGGCAAGAGCGGGGCGAACATCGAGCTCAACGACGGCGAGCTCGCCGACTTCGTGGCCGGCTCGCTCGAGGTGATCCTCCCGCTCATCGGCGCGCGCGGCGCGAAGGTCGAGACCACCCAGACGACTCCCGAGCGGAGCGTGCTGCACCTGCGCTGGGCGTGAGCGACGCGGCCTGCACGCGCTGTGGGACGTTCGCGGCGCTGACTCCGCTCGTGGGGCAGCAGCTGTGCGCGCAGTGCATCGAGCGGCTGAAGGCGATGCCGGTGTACTCGCAGGTCGCCGTACGCGCCGTCGCGATCCTCACGAATCCGACCGCCGGCGCCGCGATGCTCGCGATGAACTACTCGGCGGTCGGCAACAAGGCGAAGGCGCGCGAGTGGACGATCGCCGCCGTGGTGATCGGCGTCATCTACGTCATCCTGATGAACATCGACGCGATCCCGAACGTGGCGTTCCTCGCCGCGAACGTCGGCGCGGGCATCACGATGGGCCGCACCTGGGAGCCGGAGTGGGCGGTGCTCGTGCAGCACGGCTTCCGCAAGCGCAACCCGTGGTGGGTCGTGCTCGCCACGCTCGGGGCGCTCGTGGTGCTGGTGCTCGTGCTGACCGCCGTCGAGCTCGCGCGCGGTGGCGCGACTGAGCTTTGACCGGCGATGTGCGTCTGCTTGTGCTGCTGGCGAGAGCGGCGCACACTCGATGCATGTCCAGGCTCTTCGCCGGCGTCGTGTTCGCCGCTCTTTGCGGTTGTGACTTCGGGCCGACGTGCCGCCCCGGGACCATCTGCGTCGGGGGCGTGTACGACTGCGGTCCGCACAATTGCTCGGGGTGCTGCAACAGCGCCGGCAGCTGCGTCCCGGGCACGTCAGATCTCACCTGCGGCAGCGGCGGCGCGCAATGCGCGACCTGCCCCACGAGCGAGGGGTGCACCGGGTCGATGTGCGTGCCGATGATCGATCACTGTCCGCCAGATGCCGGCGTCGTCACCGCCGCTCAGGTTCACTCGAGCGTGCTCGGTCCGCGCTGCGGGGCCACCTGCCACGCCTTTGGCGGCTCTGCGGGCCAATACGCGACGATGGGGAGCGAGGTCTCCACGAAAGGGCTGGCGCGCAAGGCCTCGCGTTACGCCGACGACTTCGAGCGTCTGAAGATCGTGGATCCCGGCCGCCTGCGGAGCTCGTCGCTCTGGCTGATGGTGACCGCGACGGGGCCGAATGGTCGCGATGGGCCTCGCGGAGAAAAGACAGGCCCCAGCGAGCCGAGCGACGGCACCACGCTGAGCGAGGTCGAGCGGCAACAAATCAGGGACTGGATCTGCGCCGGGGCGCCGTGACTCAGGCCGCGCGCGACGCGAGGAACTCGATGAGGTCGATCTTCGTCACGATGCCCGTGACCTTCTGACCCTCGCGCACCACGGCGACGTGATCCTGCGCGAACACGTCTTTGAGCCGGTTGATGTTGGTCTCCGGCGTCACGACGCCCTGCAGCGGCGTCACCAGCCGATCGATGGTGTCCGTCATCTTGTACGAGCCGCCGATGAGGCCGTTGAGCAGGTCGTACTCGTGGATCATGCCGACGGCCGACCCGTCTTGCTCGACCACCGGCATCTGCGAGATGCCGTGCCGCTTCATGTCCTCGATGACGGAAGAGATCTTCTCGCCCTTCTTCGCCGAGATGACGTCGCGCGGCCGGGCCTTCAAGATGTCGGCGACGACGCCCGGGCCCTTCTCCTCGATGAACCCGTTGTCGCGCATCCACTCGTCTGAATAGAACTTCGAGATGTAGCTCGAGCCGCCGTCGGGCAGCACGGTGACGATCACCTTGCCCTTGCCGAGCTCCTTCGCGAGCTCGCAGGCGACGTGAACCGCGGCGCCCGAGCTGCCTCCGGCGAAGATGCCTTCCTCGCGCGCGAGCCGCCGCGCAGCGACGAAGCACTGCCGGTCATCGACCTGGCGAACCTGGTCGACCACCTTGAAGTCCATCGCGGCGCACAGCATGTCCTCGCCGATGCCCTCGACCTTGTAGACGTGCGGCGTGCCGATCTTCCCCGTCTTGAAGTACCCCTCGTAGATCGACCCTTCGGGATCCGCGCCGACGTTCTGGATCTTGGGGTTCTTCTCCTTGAGGTACTTGCCGGCGCCGCTCATCGTGCCGCCGGTGCCGAGGCCCGAGACGAACACGTCGAGCTTTCCGTCGAGCTGCTCCCAGATCTCTCTGCCCGTCGTGAGGTAGTGCGCCTCGATGTTGTCCTGCGAGTGGTACTGGTTCGGGTAGAAGGCGCCGGGCGTCTCGCGGACGATGCGCTTCGCCGTCTCGTAGTAGCTGCGCGGATCATCGGCCGGCACGTTCGTCGGCGTCACCACCACCTGCGCGCCCATGCCCTTCAGCCGGTTGATCTTCTCGATCGACATCTTGTCCGGCATCGTGAACACGGTGCGGTAGCCCTTCACCGCCGCGATCATCGCGAGGCCCATGCCGGTGTTCCCCGACGTGTTCTCGACGATCGTGCCGCCTGCCTTCAGCGTGCCGGCCTTCTCGGCCTTCTCGATCATGTGCAGCGCCATTCGGTCTTTGACCGAGCCGCCGGGGTTCATGAACTCGAGCTTCACGTAGACGGTCGCGTCGTTCGGGCCGACCATCTTGTTGAGCTTCACGAGCGGCGTGTTGCCGATCGCCGACAGGACGTTGGGGTGCACGTTCTTCATGCCCGGCACCTCTAACCGATCACGCGGTGGAGCGCTTCACCTTCTCGCCCTTCATCAGGCTCTCGATCCGCTCCAGAACCTCGGCCTTGTAGACGCGAGACCCGCAGTTCGGGCATGCACCCTGGGGCACGTCGGTGAGCACGACGACCTTGCCGTTCACCGTCATGCGCACCTCGACGAAGCGCTGCTCATACTGCCCACTGCAGGGGCACCTGCCGTAGTCGCGCTTTCCGTAGTCCGCCATGGGGTGGGTCTGTAAGATAACTCCTTCGTGACCCGCGTACCGCCATCAAATCGACCGCCGCCGCCACCCGCAGCCCGGCCGGTGCGTCGCCCGCGCCACGTCGAGCACAAGCACGAGGTGAAGCACGAGGAGAAGCTCGAGGAGAGGGCGACCGAGGTGGGCGAGGTCAGCGGCGCCCATCACATGAAGCTCGCCCACGAAGAGGCGGCCCAGGAGCACGCCGAGGCGATGGGGTGGACGCACGACACCCACCACGAGGCGCACGAGCGGAAGGCCGACAAGGAAGAGGCCTTCGCCGAGGCCCAACGCAACGACGAAGACAAGCAGCGTCAGGTCAAGCAGCCGCAGAAGACGACGACCGAGGCGAAGAAGTCGGGAGAGAACAAGCCCGGCCTCCACCAGCCCGCCAAGAAGGACGAGTTCCAGTCGAAGCCGAACCTGAGCCAGTCGGGGCTGCAGTCGAAGCTCAAGCCCCCGCCGCTCGACGCGCTCGGCACCCAGCGCATCGGCGCGACCGAGGCCGTCGCCGCGGCGAAGACGACCGACGCGGTTCGCGAGGCCGCCGAGCGCGCGCTCAAGTCCGGCAAGCCGCCCGACGCGATGACGCTCTTGAACCAGGCGCAGCCGCACGGCGTCTTCTTCAAGGAAGACTACGAGCGCGAAGGGCACTCGGAGGACAAAGAAGACCCCGAGCTCGCCGCCGCCGTCGAAGAGTGCATCCGCCTCATGTTCGGAGTGCGCGGCATCCTCCGCATCGGCGCCGGCCGCAACCAGGCCGACGAGCCCGTCATCATCATCGTCGTGGGCCAGGGCTTCGGAGAGGCCTCGATGCGCGTCGTGCCCGAGAAGGTGCACAAGTTTCCGACGCTGTTGGCCTTGCCTTACGACGTGCTGCCCTTGAAAAAAGAGCGATGAGCGCAGCGACGGACGAACAACTCAAAGCCCAGGTCCAGAAGGCCACCGGCGTCGACGCTTCCGCCGGCCAGGTGAAGAAGCTCAAAGGCGATGCGAGCAATCGCTCGTACTACCGCGTCAGCGTGGCCCCGAAGAGCTGGGTCGTGATGGTGATGCCGCCCGACGCTTCGAAGAAGAGCGAAGAGGCGAGCAAGGGAGACGCTCCCACCGAGCTGCCGTTCGTGAACGTGCACCGGTACCTCTCGGGCCTGGGCGTCCGCGTGCCGAAGATCGTCCAGTACGACGAGCCGGCCGGGATGATGGTGCTCGAGGACCTGACGGATCAGACGTTCGAGCAGGCGCTCGTCAGCACCGGCAAGCGCGACCAGCTGTACTCCGATGCGATCGATCTGCTGGCGCGCCTGCGGCTCGCGGCAGAGCAGAGCCCGGATCCGAAGTGCCTCGCGTTCACGCGTGCGTTCGACGAAGACCTCTACGACTGGGAGCTCCACCACTTCCGCGAGTGGGGCATGGAGGCCTGGAGCGGCAAGAAGCCCGAAGGCGCCGAGCGCGCCGAGCTCGATCAGCACTTCCGCGCCATCGCGAAGGAGCTCGCCGCCGCGCCGCGCGGCTTCACGCACCGCGACTACCAGAGCCGCAACCTGATGGTGAAAGAGGGCGAGCTCGTCGTCATCGACTTCCAGGACGCGCTGCAGGGCCCGCGGCAGTACGACCTCGTCGCGCTCCTGCGCGACAGCTACGTCGAGCTCGACCGCAAGTTCGTCGAAGAGATGCTGCGCCGGTACATCTCGAAGGTCGGCGGCGACGAGAAGGAGTTCATCCGCTTCTTCGACCTGCTCACCGTGCAGCGGAAGATGAAGGACGCGGGCCGCTTCGAGTTCATCAACCGCGTGAAGGGCAACCCGGGCTTCCTGGTCTCGATCCCCGCGTCGCTGCGGTACGTGAAGGACGCGCTGGATCGGCAGCCCCAGCTCGGCTCCTTGCGGAAGATCGTCGCGAAGTACGTGCCCGAGCTCGCATGAGGGCGATGGTGCTGTGCGCGGGCCTCGGCACGCGCTTGAGGCCCATCACCGAGGTCTGGCCGAAGCCGGCGGTTCCGCTGCTCGGGCAGCCGCTCATCCGCCACACGCTGCGCGCCTTGCGCCGCGCGGGGATCACGGAGCTCGGCATCAACACGTTCCATCTGCCGGAGGTGATGGAGCAGTGCGTGCGCCGCGAGTGGACGCATCTCACGGTCTCTTCGGAGGTGGGCGAGATCCAGGGCACCGGCGGCGGCGTGCGCGGGCTGCGTGCGTTCCTCTCGGGCGGCGACTTCGTCGTGATGAACGGCGACGTGCTGTTCGACGTCGACGTCTCGTCGGTGGTCGCGGCGCACAAAGCGTCCGGCGCCGCCGCGACGATGGTGCTGCTGCCGATGCCCGAGGGCGCGAAGTACAACGCCGTCGAGACGGACGGCGGGGGCGACGTGCGGAAGATCGCGGGGAAGGGCCCGGGCGGAGAGCGCCTCGCGCCGTGGCACTTCAGCGGCATGCACGTGATGACTCCGGCGGTGTTCGACTTCATGGCCGAGCGGGGCCCGGAGGACATCAACCACGACGTGTACCTGCGGATGATCGGCAAGGGCCTGCGCGTGTACGGCCACGTCGTGCGCGAGCGCCTGTACTGGTCGGACCTGGGCACGCTCGAGCGCTACGTGGCGACGCACCGGGACATCTTGTTCGGCCAGGTGAAGGGCTTCGTCGAAGAGCCGCGCGGCGCGGGGAACTTCTGGGCGGCGTCGACGGCGTCGCTGTCGGACGTGCAGGTCAGCGGGCCGGCGTGGTTCGGCGCGGGCTGCACGCTGGGGAAGGGCGTGCGCATCGGCTCGGCGACGTCGGTGGGGCCCGGCGCCGTCGTCGGCGACGGCGCGCAGCTCAACCGCTGCATCGTGCTCGACGGCGCGAAGGTGCCGGGCGGGCAGCTCTACGAGGACAAGGTGTTCTTCGGAGAGAGGGTGCTCGACGCGGCCCCGTAGTTCCTCTGCGAACGCGCAGTCGAAGGGCGCCCGCATCGCCTGCACGAGACCGGTTCGACTCCGCCCTTCGGGCTCCGCTCACCGTGAACGGAGGTTGCGTGCAGCTGTCAGCCCAGGGCCACCACCGCCAGCGCTACCGCCGCCGCGACACCGCCCACGATCATCGCGATGCCGGCGAAGTCTCCGCTGTCCCACTTCGTGAGCGCGTCCTCGCTCAAGCGGCTGAGCAAGAGCCGCGGCCCGCCCAGCTTCGGCGGAGCCTGCGACGTGTCGACGGTGCCGATGACGAGAATCGTCTCGCCGTCGGGGATGAGCTCCTCGACGACGCGGACCTCGCCCTCCGACAGGTGCGGCACGTGCTCCTTCACCGCCGCCGAGGCCTTCGTGTCGAGGCCGAGCAGGGACGTGCCGCCGCTGTGGACCTTCTCGCAGCGCAGCTCGGCGCCCTCGGCGTCGATCTCCAGCTTCCCGAAGGCATCGATGATCGCGAAGCCGGAGCCGACCACGAGCGCGCGGTGGACCTCTTCGAGCCGCTTGTTCCGCCCCATGCCGACCCACTGCGAGAAGCTCAGCCGGTACAGCACGCAGGCCTGGCCGCTGAGCGGCGCGGTGAGCGGCTCGTACGCGAACGCCTTGCCCTGAAGCTTGACCTCGCCGTCAGCGACCGACGCCGTGTTCGACAGCGGCAGGCTGCGGACGCGCCGGCGCTGGTCGCTGCTGCCGAGCAGCACCGCCACGCCGAGGAGGATGAGCAGCAGCGGGACGATGCCGACGATGAGCACGCGCTAGTGCGTGTTCCACCGCGCGAGCACGCAGGTGACGTTGTCGTTGCCGCCGTTCGCGTTGGCGAGGTCGATCAGCTGGGCACACGCCGCCTGCAGGTCCTTCTGCTGCTTCAGCACGTCGCAGATCGCCTGATCCGTCACCATGCCCGACAGGCCGTCGGAGCAGAGGAGGAAGACGTCACCGTCCTGCGGGTCGATGCGGGACACGTCGACCTGCACGGTGTCCTTCATGCCGAGGGCGCGCACGATGACGTTCTTGTGGGGGAACGCCTCGATCTCCTCGGGCGTGAGCTTCTTCGCCTTGAGGTAGTCGTTGAGCAGGGAGTGATCTTCGGTGATCTGCTTCAGCATGCCCGCGCGGAAGAAGTACACGCGCGAGTCACCGACGTGCGCGACGTACGCGTACGCCTGGTTGAAGTGGATCGACACGATGGTCGTGCCCATGCCGCGGAACTTCTGCTCGCTGCTGGCGCGCTCGTAGATGCGGACGTTTGCGAGCTTGATGCCGGTCGCGAGCCGGTTCTCGTCATAGTTCCGCGTCTTGTCCATCTTGTAGGGCCAGGTGGCATCCTGGTCCTTCGCGGTCATGCGGAAGAACTCGGCGAGCTCGTCGACGGCGATCTTGGACGCGATCTCACCCGACGAGTGGCCGCCCATTCCGTCAGCGACGACAAAGAGGCGCTCTTCCGGCAACAGCAGGAAGTTGTCCTCGTTGTGGTTGCGCTTCATCCCCACGTGAGTGAGGCCCTGGACGTCGATTCGCATTGGAGTCGGCGAGCGAGGCGGGGAGTTAAGCAACTCGAGTTTCTCCGGTCAAAGGTTTGAGGAGTCGCTCAGCTCGAGCTGATCGCCCTCGCTGGTGCCACTTGCGGCCACTGTACCCGAAGGAAGCTCGAGCACGGAATGGGCCTTGAAATAGACGTTCGTCGCCCGCCAGGGAGGTAGTGACGGGAAGACCTTGACGACCTTGAGTTCCCGATCGAGGAACAGCGCGTCAATGGCGATGCGCATGAAGAACGTGTGGATGCCGTTGCACGGCACGATGTGGAGGCCCTCCCCGAAGGGGAAGTCGCGCCGCCCCATGAGCCCCACGAACCGCTGGGCGAACGAGCGGGCCTCTGCCGCGCGGTCGGCGAGCAGCTTGTCCTTGGTGACGTTCCGGACGCGGAGAGGCACTCGTGGGTGACTCCACCACTTTGAAGGCCATCGAGCCACCACTCGTTCTGGTGCTCGTCTCGCCGCAGATTCCCCCCAACACGGGGAACGTCGCCCGGCTCTGCGCCGTCACCGGCTGCCGGCTGGTGCTCGTCGAGCCCCTGGGCTTCTCCATCGCCGACAAGGAGCTCAAGCGCGCCGGCCTCGACTACTGGGACAAGGTGTTCCTCAAGCTCTACCAGAGCTGGGAGGAATACGTGTCGGCGACGCCCGGCGTGCGGCGGTGGCTGTTCACCGCCCGCGCCGGAGACGCCCACTGGGACGTGAAGTACCAGGGCGGCGATCACCTGGTGTTCGGCAGCGAGACCAAGGGCCTGGGCGCAGAGATCCTCGCGACGGGGCCGAACGTGACGCTGCCCATGCTCGAGGAGCGGCGGTCGCTCAACCTCTCCACGGCGGTCGGCATCGCCGCGTACGAGGCGCTGCGTCAGCTGTCGCGCTGATACATCACGTCGGTGCGCAGCACGTACTTGCGGCCTTCGTCGACCGCGCAGCCCTCGTGCAGGATGTAGTGCTCGAACAGCAGCGCCTGCCCGCGCTTCGGCACGACGCGCTCCTCCAGATCGAGGAAGTGGGTGGCTCCGCCGAGGAACCCGTCGTTCAGGTACAAGAGCACGGTGAGCTCGCTGCGCTCACGCGGGCTGCGGATGAACGACCCGTCGAAGTGCGGCGCGAACCGCTGGCCCGGGGAGTACCGGTAGCCGCGGAAGCGCTCGTTGAGCCCGACGGGCACGCCCTCGACGTCCTCGAGCTGGGCGGGCAGCGCGGGCTTCAGCCGGCTGAACACCTCGGCCGCGAGCGCGGGGTCGTCGAAGATCACGCGCTCGTTGTTGCGGATCTCGGGATCCATCACGAAGCCTCGCGCCGTCGTGATCGGCGCGACCGCCGGCGAGAGCGCGTCGATGCGCTTCATCAGCGTCTCGCACTCCTGCGAGGTCAGGACGTCGTCGAGCAGCAGCGTGAACGTCCTCACGTCACCAGCTCCAGCGCCATCTTCGCGCGCGACACCGTCACGGTCTGCCCGTAGGTCAGCACGAGGTGATCCGACTCGATGCCGTCTCCGAAGCACACGCCGCCGTCGTCCATCTCGGCGCTGAGCGAGAGCGAGCCCTGCAGCACGCCGTGCACGAGCGTGGCGCCGGTCGCCCGGCTGGCCCACGCCTCGCGGACGAGGAAGACGAGCTCGGTCGACGTCGGCGAGGGCAGGGCAGGGCACCCTTCGCGGTGCAGCGCGATGCTCTGCGCCCAGCCGGTGGCGCCGGTGCCGGTCGCGATGATGATGCCGGACGAGCTGTGGCGCTCGCGGCGGTCTCCGACCTTCAGGGTGTACCGCGCGCTCTGGTGCGAGCGGTGGCCGATGAAGAGCTCGTTGAGCGCCAGCAGCGTGCGCCCGTCGTCGGTGGCCGCCTGTGCCAGCGTGCGCGCTTCCGTCTTCAGCTTCTGCGCTTCGAACGCCGCCATGAGGTCCGCCGCCGCCTTGGGCTCGTGCCGCGCGAGCACGCCAGGCGTGAAGTTGATGCCGGCGACCGGCTGGCCGCGCAGGTACTTCGCCACGTTCGCGACGAGCCCGTCCTGCCCGACGGCGAGCACGAGATCTTCCGGCTCGAACAGGAACCGATCGAGCTCGGCGCGCTGCACCTGCGCCCGCCTCCAGTGGCGCGGCACCGCGCCGAGCACCGTGTGCAGCGCGCGGTCCTGCGCGACGTGCCGATCCCACACCTCGTCGAGGCTCTGCCCGCGCGACTCGAGCACGAAGCGCGCCTGCTCGCGCGTGCCGTGCCGCAGCAGCAGCGCCGTGTAGTCGGTCGGCCGCGTCACCACGACCGCCCGCGGCGGCAGCGTCTTCATGACGCCTTCTTCCGGAGCAGCTGCTCGAGCAGCGGCGCGAGGCCGTCGGAGCCCAGGCTGATGTGGCCGATGTTCTGCAGCTTGCCGGCGAGCTCGCGCGCGGCGAGGCCCATCAGCGCCTCGGGCGGCAGGTGCTTGTAGATCTCCATGCGCGCGCGCTCGGCGCCCACCTTCGCCTCTTCGACGACGCGGATGTTGCCGGCCTGCGCCTCGGCGTTGATGCGCACGTTCTCGGCCGCGGCCTCGGCCTCGATGCGCTTGTTCTGGGTGCGCTGGTTGATCAGCGTCTCCTCGCGGCGGGCGAGCTCGATCTGGTTCGCGAGCTCGTTCTCCTGAATGGCGCGCTCCTTGTCGACGGCGAGCGCGCGGCGCTGGAACGTGGCCTCGTCGGCGCTCTGCTGAATGCGCTCGCGGGTGGGCATCTGCAGCGCCTGCTCCATCTCGGCGGTCGGCTGCACGGCGGTCACGCGCGTCGACGTGATCTCGACGCCGATGCCGGCGAACGTGGGGTCGGAGGTGAGCCCCTCGTGGATCGCCTCGCGCATCGCCGCGACGCCCTCGTCGAGCAGCGCCGTCAGCGGCTTGCGCGCCATCGCGGTCGAGGCGAGCTGCTGCGCGAGGCCGCTCACCAGGCCGGCGAGGCGATCGAGCGGGTCCTCGTTGAACATTCCGGTGGACGGGTCGATCGAGAAGTCGATGTGTCGCGCGAGCAGGGCAGGGTCCACGACCCGGTACCCGATGACTCCGTTCACCGTCACGTCCTGGAAGTCGCGCGAGCGGGCGCGCACGCAGATCGTGATGTCGCGGTCGTCGAGCGGCACCTCGGCGAGGCTCGTGCCCAGCGGCATGAACCAGAACGACAGCCCCGGGCCGGCGCGCCTGAGCTTGCCGTCCTTCCAGAACATCACGTGGCTGGTGGGCTCGGCTCTCAGGTGACGGGCGAACAGCAGGGAGTGAATCGTTGCCATGGACTGCCTCCTTCAAAGAGCGGAGCGACGGACGAACCGGTACAGCTCGGCGGGACGGTGCAGGACGTCGCGCTCGTGCGCGCCGGTCGCCTCGAGCTGATCCGACGCGAGCATGCGGCGGCGGAACGAGTCCTTGTTCATCGGCTCGCCCATCACCGCCTCGTGCACGTCCTGCAGCTGGCGCAGCGTGAACTGCTCCGGCAGCAGCTGAAAGCCGACCGGCGTGTAGTCGAGCTTGCCGCGCAGCCGGTTCACCGCGAGGCCGATGATGTCGGCGTGGTCGAGGAACAGCTCGACCTTGCCGCCCTTCTCGTCGAGCACGTCGACCGGGCCGCCCGTCTTGCCCTTCCAGGGCACCTGCACGTTCAGCTTCTTCGCGGTCGCCTTCCCGAAGCGGGCGGCGTCGAGCAGCGCGAAGTAGCCCACGGTGATGACGCGGCCACGCGGGTCGCGGCGCGGGTCTCCGAAGGTGAACAGCTGCTCGAGGAACACGCGCGAGAGCCCGGCCTTGTCGCGCAACAGGCGCGCTGCCGCGTCGTCGAGCGACTCGTCGATCTGCACGAAGCCGCCGGGCAGCGCATAGGTGCCCTCCTGCGGAGGGATGGAGCGCTCGTACAGCAGCACCGACAGCTTGCCGGCGTCGACGGTGAGGCAGACCACGTCGACGGCGACCGAAGGCCGCGGGTACTCGTCGAACCGCTTCGGCGATGACCTTTTCTGCGCCATGCATATAAGGTTATATGCACGATGCATCTAAGCGCAAGGGGTCTGGCCTCCGTCGAGGGCGGGGGTAAGCTTCAGGGCCGTGTCCGCCGTCGCCGAAGCCCTCCTGCAGGCCCACAAGCAGCGCGCCAGTGGGTGGATGACGCTCACGTGGTCGGGCCGCGAGTCGAAGCTCCTCTTGAAAGAGGGAGACCTCGTCGGCGCCCAGATGGGCTTCGGGCACCAGACGGTGCTGCAGGGCCTGTTGCAGTCGAAGAAGCTGAGCCTCACGCAGCTCGACGCGCTGTGGGCGCGGGGCGATGCGGGCAAGACGGATCCCGAGACGCTCGAGGACGTCGGCGCGAACCCGGCAGAGGTCACCTCGCAGCAGGTGCTCGCCCAGGTGCGGCGTCTCTCCACGCTGGCGGCGCAAGTGCGCTTCGAGGCGGGAGAGGTCTCTGCGAGCGCCGCGGCGGTCTCCGGCGTCGAGGCGGTGCGCGCGGCGTTCGAGAGCGTCGCGAAGGGTGACGCGCAGCCGAAGGTGTTCCGTTGCCCCGACGTCTCGGCCTGCGCCGACTGGCTGCTGACGCGCGAGGAGCACGCGCTGCTCGAAGGCCTCGGCGAATTCAAGAACCCCGGCAAGCTGACGCTCGGCCAGCGCGTGCTGCTCGAGCTGCTCGAGCGCGAGGGGAAGCTCGAGTCGGTGCCCGAGGCCGAGTGGCTCGAGCGCCTCGCGGAGGAAGAGCGGCGCCGCGCCGAGGAAGAGGCCCGGCTCGCCGAGGAGCGCCGCCGCGCCGAAGAAGAGGCCCGCCTCGCCGAGGAGCGCCGTCGCGCCGAAGAGGAAGCTCGCCTCGCCGAGGAGAAGCGGCTCGCCGAAGAGGCCCGCCGCCGCGAGGAAGAGCGCCGGCTGGCCGAAGAAGAGGCCCGCCTCGCCGAGGAGCGCCGCCAGGCCGAGGAGGCCGAACGCCTCGAGCGGGAGCGCCGGCTCGCGGAAGAGGAAGCGCGCCGCGCCGAGGCCCGTCGCATCGCCGAGGAAGAGGCCCGGCTCGCCGAGGAGCGCCGCCGCGCCGAGGAGGAGGCTCGCCTCGCCGAAGAGCGCCGCCGCGCCGAGGAAGAGGCGCGGCTCGCCGAAGAGCAGCGCCGCGCCGAGGAAGAGGCGCGGCTCGCCGAAGAGCGCCGCCGCGCCGAGGAAGAGGCACGCCTCGCGGAAGAGCAGCGCCTCGCCGAGGAGGCCCGCCTCGCGGAGGAGAAGCGCCGCGAGGAAGAGCGGCTCGCCGAGGAGGCCCGGCTCGCGGAGGAGAAGCGTCGCGCCGAGGAAGAGGCACGTCTCGCCGAAGAAGCCCGCCTCGCGGAAGAGAAGCGCCGCGAAGAGGAGCGCGCCGCCGAGGAGGCCCGCCTCGCAGAGGAGAAGCGCCGCGAAGAAGAGCGCGCCGCCGAAGAGGCCCGCCTCGCGGAGGAGAAGCGCCGCGAAGAAGAGCGCCTCGCAGAGGAGAAGCGCCGCGAGGAGGAGCGCGCCGCCGAGGAGGCCCGCCTCGCGGAGGAGAAGCGCCGCGAAGAGGAGCGCGCGGCCGAGGAAGCGCGCCTCGCGGAGGAGAAGCGCCGCGAAGACGAGCGCGCCGCCGAGGAAGCGCGGCTCGCGGAGGAGAAGCGCCGCGAAGACGAGCGCGCGGCCGAGGAAGCGCGGCTCGCGGAGGAGAAGCGCCGCGAAGACGAGCGCGCGGCCGAAGAGGCCCGCGCAGCGGAAGCGCAGCGCGCCGCCGAAGAAGACGCCCGCCGCCAGGCCGAGCGCGAAGCCCGTCGCGCCGAGCAGGCGCGCCGCATCGAGGCCGAAGAGGCTCGCTTCGCCGAAGAGCAGCGCCAGGCCGAGGAGGCCCGGGTCGCCGAGGAGCAGCGGCAGGCCGCCGAGCGCCAGCGCATCGCCGACGAGGCGCGCGCCGCGCAGGAGGCCCGCCTCGCGCAGGAGCGCCGCTTCTCCGAAGAGCTCCGCCGCGCGAAGGAGGCCCGCGAGGCCGAAGAGGCCGCCGCCCGCCACGCCGAGCAGGAGCGCCTCGCCGAAGAGCGCCGCCGCGCCGAAGAAGAGCAGCGCCTCGCCGAGGAGAAGCGCCTCGCGGAAGAGGCCGCCCACCGCGCCGAGCAGCAGCGCCGGGAAGAGCAGGAAGCCGAAGAGGCCCGCCTGCGCGAGCAGGAACGCGTCGCCGCCGAGCGCATCGCCCGCGAAGACGAGGAGCGCCGCCAGAACGAGGCGCGCCTCGCCGCCGAGAAGGCCGCCGAGGAGAAGCGCCGCGAGGAAGAGCGCGCCGCCGCCGAGCAGCGCGAGCGCGAAGAGGCCGAGGCCCGCCTCGCCGAGCAGCGCCGCCGCTACGAAGAGGAGCAGGCGGCCGCCGCAGCCGCAGCGCGCGAGATGTCTCCCGACGGCTGGTTCTCGCCCTCGCCGGCGCCGTCGATGCCGACGGCTCCGCTGCGCTTCGACGCGCAGCCCGCGCCGATCGAGGCCGAGGTCGTCACGACGCCCGAGGCCGAGCCGCCCACCATCGAAGCCGAGGTGGTCGAGGCCGAGGTCGATACGACGCCGGCTCCCGTCGTCGAGCCGCGCGGCCCCGTGCCGATGGAGCAGGCGCTGCCCACCGCGACCGAGCAGGACCGCCTCATCCTCGCGAAGCACCGCGCGCAGGCCGACCTGCTGCGAGAGCTGAACGAAGCGCTGCGGCGCAGCGCGCACACCGGCGAGCAGAAGGCGTACGTGCCGCCCGCGCCGTCGCCTCCGGTGGCGCCTCCGACGCCGCCGCCCGCTCCGCCGCCGATGAAGCAGCCGCTCATCCTCGGCGGGCCGCAGGGCAACGACGAGGGCGGAGATCTGTGGAAGTCGGTGAAGCCGGCGTCACCCGCATCGCGTCCGCCGGGGGGCGTGGCCTCGTTCGAAGAAGCGCTCAAGCGCGTCGACGCGAGCCTCGAGCAGCTGGTCGAGGCGCCGCGGTCGTCGAGCAACGAGCCTCCTCCCGAGGCCACGGTAGAAGCGATCGTGGAACCAGCGGCTCCGAGCGAGTCCGGTGGTATGGAGGCTGACTTGGGCGACCCGACTGATCCGAACGAGGCAGCGAAGGCGCGTCGCCAGCGCCTGCTCCGGCGGGCCATGGAGAACCTCGGCGCGATGCCGGGCGCGAAGGTCACGTCGACCTCGACGACGCAGCCCGACCTGCCGGCCGTCAACGTCGCTCCGAAAGAGGAGCCCAAGGCCACGGCGGGGACTCCGAAGCCGACGGCGGACGATCTCCAGCTCAAGGCCCAGGTGGAGAAGCGCTGGGAGGAGCTGCAGAAGAAGAAGGAGCTCTACGCGATCCTGGGCGTGCCGCTGGGCGGTGGCAAAGACCAGGTGAAGGCCGCGTTCCTCGCGCTCGCGAAGGTCTTCCACCCCGATCGCCTGCCGCCGTCGCTGCCCGAGCTCGCTCCGAAGATGCAGACGGTCTTCGAGTCGATCCGCGAGGCCTACGAGACGCTCTACGACGACGCGCGCCGCGCCTCGTACATGAGCTCGCTGGCGTCGGGCTCCGCGAAGAAGGCGGCCACCGCCGGGGGGCCGGGCGGCGACAGCGCCGAGCTGCTGCGCCAGGGCGAGACGTTCTTCAAGAAGCGCGACTACCGCCAGGCCGAGGAGCACTTCGCCAAGGCGTACGCCATCGACAAGAGCGCCACCTCGCTGGCGGCCCAGGCCTGGGCCATCTACATGGACCCGCAGCGCAAGGCCGAGGCGCCGAACGCCAAGGGCCTGATGGCGAAGGCGGTGCAGCTCGACCCGAACTGCGACCGGGCGCACTACCAGCTCGGCGTCATCGCCCGCGTCGAGGGCGACATGGAGCGCGCCGAGCGGCACTTCCGCGAGGCCGTGCGCGTGAACCCGCGCCACCTCGAGGCCAACCAGGAGATCCGGCTCATCGAGATGCGGAAGAAGAAGCAGCAGGCGCCGAAGGGCGGCGGCTTCTTCAGTCGCTGAGCCTGGGGGAGGTTGGGGGACCGGAGCGCCCGCTAACGCAGGTAGCGCGTCAGCAGCGCCCGATCGCTCTCGGTGATCGTCTCGAACTCGATGCCCATGCCGCCGGGCTGAGCGTCTTCGGGGAACAGGCGCACCCAGCGCACGCGGCCCTCGGCGTGAACGACCTTCGGCACGCCCGGCACCTGGAACTGCAGCCACAGCTTCTCGCCCTGCTCGAAGAGGAAGTCGGCCTTCAGGAAGGCGCCGCCGGCCGAGAGGTCGGCGGCCTCGAACACCAGCTCGCCGACGCCCGAGGCCTCGGTGCAGCGGAACACCGTGTTGATGGGCTTCCGTTCATGCCGCCGGTGTTCCGTCCCAGGTTCCACGTCTTCTTCAATAGCAGGCCTTCGAAACGTTGACACCCACGTCCGCGCAAAGAAACATCCGCGTTTCCTCGGTAATAAGGAGTCGTCTTGGCCAAGCAGCATCTCCTCCTGGTGGATGGAGACGCGAAGAACCTGCGCGTGACGGAGGTCAGCCTCAAGAAGGCTGGCTTCCAGGTCACTACGGCCATTCACGGCAAGGACGCGCTCGAGAAGGTCCAGATCAGCCCGCCGGATCTCGTGCTCTCCGAGACGCGCATGGCCGAGATGGACGGCTTCGAGCTCTGCAAGGTGCTCAAGAGCGACGAGCGCTTCCGCCACATCCCGTTCGTGTTCCTCACGAACCAGAAGTCCGTCGAGTACAAGGTGAAGGGCCTCGAGCTCGGCGGCGACGACTACCTGACCAAGCCGATCTACATCAAAGAGATCGTCACGCGAGTGAAGATGATCCTCGCGAAGGTCGAGAAGGAGCGCTCCGAGAAGCGCGAGTCCAAGACCGGCTTCGCGGGCTCGCTCTCCGACATGGGCGTCGTCGATCTCGTTCAGACGTTCGAGATCGGCCGCAAGACCGGCACCATCAAGCTCGAGGGCGAGCGCACCGGCATCATCTACTTCAAAGAAGGCAAGGTCATCGACGCCGAGCTCGGTCGCTTGCGCGGCGAGAACGCCTTCTACCGGATGCTCAACACGTTCGAAGGCAACTTCGACGTGCAGTTCGTGCCGGTCGATCGCGCCGAGCGCATCGAGGTCTCGACGCAGGGCCTGTTGATGGAGGGCATGCGCCGCCTCGACGAGTGGGGCCGCATGCTCGAGCAGCTGCCTCCGCTCGAGACGATCTTCGAGCTCGACTACCAGCAGCTCGCCGAGCGCCTCTCCGAGATCCCCGACGAGGTGAACGGCCTGCTGCGGCTCTTCGACGGCCGCCGCACGCTCGCGCGCGTCGTCGACGACTCGGACTTCGAAGATCTCGCCGCGCTCGGCATCATCTCGAAGCTGTACTTCGAGGGCCTCGTCCGCGAGGTCGGCACCGCCTCGCCCGACGGAACGCCGCGCAAGCCCGGCATCGAGGAGTGGCTCAACACCGGCGCGAACCCGACCGGCGGCGAGCCGCAACAGCAGACGCCCGACACGCCGCCGATGGGGCAGCCGCGGCCGAACATCGACACGCCGGTGATGCTGCCGATCGTGCCGCTGCCGAGCCCCCCGGTCGTTCCGCTGCCGGCCCCCGAGGCTCCGACGCCGGTGCCCGAGGCGCAGGCCGCCGAGCGCAGCGCGCAGGAAGAGGTCGCCTCCGCCGAGCCGGAGATGCCGCCGAAGATGTCTCCGCCGCGGCCGCCGGCGATGCCGCCGGTGATGACGGCGACGCCGGAGCTCGTCGAGGTTCCTCCCGTCGCCGGAGCGGTCGACGAGGTCGAGGTGATGGTGCCTCCGCCGCGGCACACGCCGGCGGCGCACATCACGCGCTTCGAGAAGCGCGATCGCGGGCCCATCACGCGCCCCGAGTTCCCCGCTGCCGCGGCGCTGCCTCCTGCGGGGCACGAGGCGCCGGGCTCGCAGTTCCTGGTCGCTCCGCCGCCGTCGAGTGAGATCGAGCGGGCGCGATCGCGGCTGCTCGATGCGTGGGACAAGTTCGGCGGTGAGGGCCTCTCGTCCGAGTCGACGTGGGCCCCGGCGCCGTCGCACACGCGCGACGCGATGCCGGCGGTGTTGCCGCCGCGCGCCTCTGGGTCGGCGCAGGCGCCCGAGGTGCACGCCCCGCCCATCTTCGGAGGCGCCGCGCTCGAGAAGGTGACGCTGCCTCCGCTGCCGCCGAACCTGCTGCGCCGGCACGAGCCGCCGCCGCACCCCGAGGCGCCGACGCCTGCGCCGCTGCCGCCGCAGCCGCTCGGCGAGCTTCCGCCCGAGGCCGTCGAGACCCACGACGAGGTGACGGAGTCGGCGCCGCCGCCGATGGGCGCGCCGCCGCCTCCGCCGCCGGATACGACTCCGCCGCCGGGGCGGCTGGTGCCGCCGATGATGACGCCGGCGCCGCAGCCGGTCGCGCCGGCGCAGCCGTCTCCGCCGCCGCCGTCGCAGCCAATTCCCCTCGCGCGCATGTCTCCGCCTGCGCCGCGCGCGTCGCCCGGCAAGCAGCTCGCGCTGCCGCCGTACCCGGGGCACGGGGCCCCGCCGCCGCGGCAGTCTCCGCGGCCGAACCCGCAGGACCTCGAGGCCTCGTTCTTCGGCACCGAAGAGCAGACGCCGGCCGTGCTCACCGATGCAGTCGCCGCGGACGAGGCGGTCGCGCCGCAAGTGGCTCGCCCGCCGAGCGACTCGGGGCGGCTCGTCTGGGTCGTGATGCTCGGCCTCTTCGTGGGCGGGCTCGGCACCGCCGCGTACCTGTTCACGACCGACTGGGGCGCGACGGAGACGACCGAGCCGGTCCTGCCGGTCGTCACCGAGGCGACGCCGGACGCCGGCGAAGCGCCGATGGTGGTGGCGCCTGCCGTCGTGGAGGATGCCGGAGCCGAGGTCGCCGCCGCCGTCGACGTCGTCGACGCGGGCGCGGGGCAGGTCGCGGTCGCTCCGGCGGTGAAGGACGCCGGGGCCGCCGTCGCCGTGGTGCCGGTGGTCGACGCCGGAGCCGTCGCGGTGGCGCCCGCCGTGAAGGACGCGGGCAGCGCCGTCGCCGTGGCTCCCGCGGTGAAAGATGCGGGCACCGCCGCGGTGGCGGTCGTCGCCGAGATCCCGGATGCGGGCGCGAAGGTGGCGGCGCCTCCTCCGGCCGCGGGCGACTTCGACGCGCTGCTCGCCGAGGCGAAGACGCAGGTGCAGAAGCAGCGCTGGCGCGGCGCGATTCAGGCGTACCGCAAGGCCCTCGAGATGAAGCCCGACTCGCAGGAGGCGAAGACCGGCCTCGGCATCGCGCTCGTGATGGGCGAGACCGGCTTCAAGGAAGCGGTGCCGCTGCTGAAGGACGGCGTGAAGGAAGATCCGCAGAACGCGCAGGCGTGGCTGGCGCTCGGCATGGCGTACCAGAACATCGGGCAGGACCGCGCCGCCAAGCAGCCGTACCAGGAGTACCTCAAGCTGAAGCCCAAGGGTCCGACGAGCGACGAGATTCGGATGGCGCTCGAGGCCATGAAGTAGGTCGTGATCACCCTGGGCATCGAGACGTCGTGCGACGAGACCGCTGCGGCGCTCGTGCGGGATGGGCGCGAGGTGCTCGCGGACGTCGTCTCCACGCAGATCGACATCCACCGCCGCTGGGGCGGAGTCGTCCCCGAGCTCGCCTCGCGCAACCACGTCGTGCAGGTGATGCCGGTCATCGAGGAGGCGTTCTCGCGCGCGAAGGTCTCTCTCGACGACGTCGACGAGATCGCCGTGACGTCGGGCCCGGGCCTGCAGGGCGCGCTGCTCGTCGGCCTCGAGGTCGCGAAGGGCATGGCGGCGGCGCGCGGCATTCCGTTCGTCGGCGTGAATCACCTCGAGGGCCACCTGCTCGCGGCGCGGCTGATGCCCGAGCCTCCGCAGCCTCCGTTTCTGGGGCTCGTCGTCAGCGGCGGCCACACGACGTTGTACGAGTGTCCGGTGCTCGGCACGTACGTGAAGCTCGGCACGACGCGCGACGACGCGGCCGGCGAGGCGTACGACAAGGTCGCGAAGGTGCTCGGCCTGCCGTACCCCGGCGGGCTGCCGATCGATCAGCTCGCGCAGAAGGGCGACCCGAAGGCGATTCGGTTCCCGCGCGCGCTGCCCGAGCGCGAGGTGCTCGACTGGAGCTTCTCGGGCCTCAAGACTGCGGTGAGCCTGCACGTGAAGGCGCACGGCGTGCCCGAGGGCCAGGCGCTCGCCGACCTGTGCGCGTCGTTTCAAGAGGCCGTCGCCGACGCGCTGACGCGCAAGCTGCAGCTCGCGGTGAAGCGGAAGCGCGCGACGAGCGTGGTGCTGTGCGGCGGCGTGGCGGCGAACTCGCGGCTGCGGGCGCTCGCGAAGGAGCGCGTGGAAGAGGAGGGCGCGCGGCTCTTCCTGCCGTCCATCGCGCTGTGCACCGACAACGGGGCGATGATCGCCGTCGCCGGTTACGAAGCCCTGCGGCGCGGCGTGCGCTCGGACTTCGCGCTCGACGCCGACCCGAACTGGCGGATCTGAGACCGACATGCACGCGCGCGACCTGCTCAAGCAGCTGGGCCTGAGGGCGAAGGAGAGCTGGGGCCAGAACTTTCTCTCCGACGAGGGCGTGCTCGCCGACATCGCCGACGCGTGCCGGCTGTCGAAGGGCGAGACGGTGGTGGAGCTGGGCCCGGGCCTGGGCTCGCTCACGCGCGCGCTGCTCGCGACCGGCGCGCGCGTCGTCGCGGTGGAGCGGGATCGCGACATGGTCGCGGCGCTCGAGGGCATGAAGCTCGACGGGCTCACCGTCGTCGCCGGCAACGCGGCTCAGACCGAGTTCGCCAAGGTCGCCGGCGTCGACGACGTGGTCGTCGCGGGGAACCTGCCGTACCACCTGTCGAGCCCGATCCTGTTCCAGGTGCTCGAGCAGGCCTCGAGCGTGAAGCGCGCGGTGTTCACGCTGCAGAAGGAGGTCGTCGAGCGCCTCGCCGCAGAGCCCGGCGGCCGCGACTACGGCCTGCTCACCGTGCTGCTGGGGCTGCGGTACCACGCGGAGAAGGTGATGGACCTGCCGGCCTCGTACTTCCACCCGCCGCCGAAGGTGGACTCGGCGGTCGCGGTGTTCGAGCGGCTTGCGAAGCCGCGGGCCGAGGTGACGAGCGACGCGCGCTTCAAGAAGGTGGTGAAGGCGGGGTTTGCGCACCGGCGCAAGACGCTGCTCAACTCGCTCAAGAGCGAGCCCTCGCTCGGTGACGTTCAGGCGGCGCTGGAGAGGGCCGGCATCGACGGGAAGCGGCGCGCGGAGACGCTCAGCGTGGAGGAGTTCGCTGCGCTCGAGCGGTCACTTCCCTGAAGCGGCTTCGAGGCGGTCGAGTCGCGCATCGACTTCGTCGAAGCGGTCTTCGGTGAACTTCGCGAACTCAGACAGGAGCTTCGCGAGTCGCGCGAACTGACCCACGTTCGCTTTCATGCTCGCTGACAGGACGGTCTGGTCGTCACTGAGCTGATCGACTCGCTCGCTCAGCTGCATCGTCTGCTCGCTGAGCTGCATCGTCTGCTCGCTGAGCTGCCTGACGTGCTCGCTCAATTGCTTCGTCTGTTCGCTGAGCTGTCGGGTCTGCCCGCCGAGCTGTTTCGTGTGGTCGGTGACGAGCTTCATGTGCTCGCTCTGCTGCTTCATCGATTCCTTCAGCTCGGAGGCCTGCGCCACGAGCTGCAGAACGATGTCTCCCCCGGTTGAACGCGCCATGCGCGGAGCATAGCGCGCGGGTCTGACGCTCAGTCCATCGGGTGCAGGCGCTTGAGCGCCGCGACGACCTTCTCCTTCGCTGCCTTCTTCTTCGGCAGGGGAGCAGGCGCAGCTGCCTTCGGCGACGCGGCGATGGTGTAGCGCTTCGTCAGCGCCTCGGCTTTCTCCACCACCTCGACCGGAACCTTCTTCGGCGTCGCCATGGGCGTCAGTACTTCCGCTTTTGGGCGATGGTTTTCAAGAGCCCGCCGTTCATCGCGAGGAACGCGCGGAAGTCGGCCTCGGGCAGGTTCATGCGCTTGAGCACGCCGGTGATGAGCTCATCCACCGGAGCGGCGTCGGCCTTCTTCAGCTCCATCGCAATCTTCAGCATCGCGACGCCGTAGAGCGGCGAGGCGGCGACCTCGCTCGGCACCGGCGCCGTGGTGGAAGTGGTCTCGTCCGCCCGCTGCTTCAGCTGTACGACGGCCCCTCTCCGAAGTGACATGACATGACCATACGTGACCCGATCTGAGTCGTCAAAAAACACTGATCTTCTTGAGGAAAACCTCGCCGTGGTTGCCCGGCACCGGGGCCGCATGGTTGTATGCGCGACCTTCGTTCCAGGCCGATTTACCGGCCCTGGAGCGATTTTTCTGGAGAGGGGAAGTGAGTCAGAGCGAGCACCGCTACATCGTGGTCGAAGGCCCGATCGGCGTCGGCAAGTCGTCGCTCACGAACATCCTCTCGGAGCGTTTCGCCGCCCGCAAAGTGATGGAGGTGGTCGAGGAGAACCCCTTCCTCAGCGCCTTCTACGCGGACCGGGCGAAGTACGCGTTCCAGACGCAGATGTTCTTTCTGCTCTCGCGCTTCAAGCAGCAGCAGAAGCTCTTCCAGCAGGACCTGTTCGCGACGGTGACGGTCAGCGACTACCTCTTCGCGAAGGACCGCATCTTCGCGCACCTCACCCTCGACCCGAACGAGCTGTCGCTCTACGAGCGAATCTTCGAAGAGCTGGGCCCGCGCGTCGCGAAGCCGGACCTCGTCATCTACATGCAGGCGCGGCTCGAGGTGCTGCTGGCGCGCATCAAGAAGCGCGGCCGCGAGTTCGAGCGGAAGTTCGACCCGCAGTACCTCGAAGATCTCTGCAAGGCGTACAACGAGTTCTTCTTCCACTACCAGGACACGCCGCTGCTGGTGGTCAACACGTCCGACATCGACTTCGTCAACAACCCGGAAGACCTCGAGAATTTGATCAACGTCGTGAAGAGCACCAAGAAGGGCACCCATCACTACCAGCCGATGAGCGTTCGGCGGTAAAAGTCGTTACCCCATCCTCGATAGGCGGCGACCCGGTAACGGGCGGCGCACTTCAAGCAACACGACAACCCGTCGTTCCGACATAGGAGGTGAACCGTGAAGGACAAGGTCACCATCCACAGCCTCAAGAAGCAGAAGCATGCAGGTCAGAAGATCTGCATGGTCACCGCCTACGACGCGACGTTCGCGCGCATCCTCGACGAGGCCGGCGCCGACGTACTCCTGGTGGGCGACTCGCTGGGCATGGTGGTTCAGGGCAACGACTCGACGCTGCCCGTCACCGTCGACCAGATGATCTACCACTGCCGCGCGGTGAGCCGCGCCGCGAAGCGGGCGCACGTGGTCGGCGACATGCCGTTCATGAGCTACCAGACGTCGATCGACGAGGCGGTGAAGAACGCCGGCCGCCTGGTCGCCGAGGGCGGAGCGCACAGCGTGAAGCTCGAGGGCGGCGCCGAGTTCTCGGACGTCGTCCGCGCCATCGTCCGCGCGTCGATTCCGGTCATGGGCCACATCGGCCTCACGCCGCAGTCGGTGCACAAGATGGGCGGCTACGTGGTGCAGGGCCGCGACGAAGACACGGCGCGCCGGCTGCTCGAAGACGCGGTCGCGCTGCAGAACGCGGGCTGCTTCGCCATCGTGATGGAGGGCGTGCCGCTCGAGCTCGCGAAGCAGATCACCGCGCGCCTCGACATTCCGACCATCGGCATCGGCGCCGGCAAGCACTGCGATGGCCAGGTGCTCGTCTGCTACGACCTGTTGGGCTTCAACCCCAACTTCAAGCCCAAGTTCGTGAAGCGCTACGCCGACGGCCACGGCCTGGTGAAGGCGGCCGCGGAGCAGTTCTTCTCCGAGGTCCGCGATCACAGCTTCCCCGACGAAGATCACAGCTTCCGCTCGACCACCCTGCGCGTCATCGCCTCGAACCCCGACGTCGTCGTCAGCGAGCGCGAGGACAAAGAGAAGAGCGGCATCTACGGCGTGCCGGTGTGAAGGTCGTCAAGACGCCGGACGAAGTCCGCGCGTGGCGCGCGAGCGCAGGAAGGCTCGCGCTCGTGCCGACGATGGGCTTTCTGCACGAAGGCCACCTCTCGCTGATGCGCGAGGGCGTCCGTCGCGCGGGCACGTGCGCGGCGACCATCTTCGTGAACCCGACGCAGTTCGGGCCGAAGGAAGATCTCTCCCGCTACCCGCGCGACCTCGAGGGAGACCTCGCCAAGTGCGAGTCCGCCGGCGTCGCGCTCGTCTACGCCCCCGAGCCCGCGACCGTGTACCCGAAGGGCTACCAGACGTACGTGACGGTCGAAGACGTCTCACAGGGCCTCGACGGGGCCTCGCGGCCGGGGCACTTCCGCGGCGTGGCGACGGTCGTCACGAAGCTGCTCGCGCTGTTCCGCCCCGACGTCGCGCTGTTCGGCGAGAAGGACTACCAGCAGCTGCAGGTCATCAAGGCGCTGGCGCGGGACCTGGAGCTCGGCGTCGAGATCGTCGGCCAGCCGACGGTGCGCGAGAGAGACGGCCTGGCGATGAGCTCGCGCAACGCGTACCTCTCGGCGGAAGACCGGCAGCGGGGCCTGGGCCTGTCGCGCGGGCTGTTCAAGGCGCGCGACTCGAAGGAGAAGGACGTCGCGAAGCTGCTGGAGCTCATCCGCTCGGAGCTCAAGGACGTGCGCGAGGACTACGTCGCGATCGTGGACGCCGAGACGCTCGAGCCCATCGAGCGCGTCGAACGCAAAGCGCGCGCGCTGGTGGCCGCGTTTGTTGGTAGTACGCGGCTCATCGACAATGTCGAAATCTCCTGACGCGCTGAAGGCGCCCGGCATCAAGATCGTCACCGAGCATCGTCGGGCGAAGTTCGACTTCGACATCGAGGAGACCGTCGAGGCGGGCCTCGAGCTGATGGGCAGCGAGGTGAAGGCGCTGCGCAACGGCGAGGCGAACCTCAACGACGCCTACGGGAATCCCGAAGGGCCGCAGATGTATCTGTGTAACGCCCACATTGGCGCCTACAAGCCGGCGGCGATGTTCGCGCACCTGCCGACGCGCAAGCGCAGACTGCTGCTGCACCGCGAAGAGATAGATAAGTGGGCGGCAAAAGTGCGCGAGCGGGGTTACTCGATTGTTCCGCTCGTGCTCTACTTCAAGAACGGTAGGGCGAAGGTGAAGCTGGGGCTGGGACGCGGCAGGAAGAAGGGCGACCGCCGGGCGACCATCAAGGAACGTGAGTCGAAGCGCGAGATGGATCGAGCGAAAGGGTTCTGAGGGTTGGACGAAAATCCCGACAAGAAGGTGCTCGAGCTGGGCGCCAGGCGCGAGAAGGGCAACGGGAAGTCGGGTGACAAGCCCGACAAGAAGACCCGTCTGCTCGCCGCCCTGGAGCGGGGCATGACGATGATCCACCTCGATGCGCGCCGTCCCGGCGTGGTCGTGCCGGATCATCTCAAGCGCGAGGCGCACCTGCTGCTCAACCTCTCGTACAAGTTCAGCCCGCCGGACCTGACGGTGAGCGAGTGGGGCGTGCGGCAGACGCTGACGTTCGGCGGGGTGCCGTTCTGCGTGGCGGTGCCGTGGAGCGCGCTGTACGCGATCTCGAGCCACGCGACGAAAGAGTTCTACATGTACCCCGACGACATGCCTCCGGAGCTGCTGGCGACGCAGACCCAGAAGCTGTCGACGGAGACCGAAACCCCCGAGGCGGGCAGTGCGCGCGCGGTGCTGCGCGAGGTGGTGCTCGATCAGAAGGCTGCGACGAGCGAGCCCGAGCCGCCGAAGGAGCCTCCCAAGCGTGGCCATCTCCGGTTGGTGAAATGACGGCACCGGTTCCCCGATGACTGCACAAAGCGAAGACACGATCTTCCACACCGAAGTGGTGAAGCTGCTGCTTCAGGTCGCGTGGAGCGACGACGAGCTCGACCCCGAAGAGCGCGAGCAGATTCGAATGGCCGCGACGAAGTGGGGAGTGCCTCCGTCGGATCTGCAGATGCTGATGCAGCGGCTCGATGAGGGTGAGCCGCTGCCGGTGCCGAACCTGAAGCTGTTGCGGCGCAAGCCCGAGGCGGCGATCGCTGCCGCGCGGCGGTTGATGCTGGCCGACGGGAAGATCCAGGCCGGCGAGGCCGAGATGCTCGCGCAGATCAAAGAGATGCTGACGGCGACGGCCAGCTGACGTGCGCGAGCGGCGGAGCGGGGCGCTCGGGCCCAGGCAGCACCTGATCGCCGGTGTGCTCATCGGGCTCGTCTCAGGCGCGATGTGCGGCCTGTTGGTCGCGAGCTGGACCAACCTGACGACCCGGGTGCAGCTGAACAAGCTGACGGACGAGCTGGTGAGCGCGGTCGTGGCGTCGAGCCCGCTCGCCGCCGGCGACATCGCCTCGCAAGAGAAGGTCTCCGAGCGGCGTGTTCCCGCCGACGTACTGACCCGTTCGGTCATCAGGCCTGCGCAGGCCGGGTACATGGTGTCGAAGGAGATCGACGTGCCGGTCCTCGCCGGCGACCTCCTGTACTGGCAGTACTTCGAGACGAGCGTCGATGCGCACATGCCTCCGGGCTCGCGCGAGTCGCTGGCGGCCTGCCGGAGGGTCGTGAACGCGCGCGGAGATCTGCCGCGCGAGAAGAGCCCGTTGGAGATTCGAGCGAGGGTGACCGGGCGGTGAGGCACTTTCTGGTCGGATTCATCCCCTGCTTCGCGCTGGGCTGCGGCGCGGTCTTTGCGCTGCTCACGAACCACTCGGGGAAGAGCTTCGTCGAGGACTCAGCCAAGCAGCGCGTCGTCTTGCGCGTCGCGGCGTCGTACCCCCGAGATCACCGCTTGCAGGCAGCGGACCTGCTGCCGGTTCAGGTGCCCGCGCACTTCGTCACTGCGTCCAACGTGCTGGCCGACGAGGCGGAGCTCATCGTGGACCAGCGGCTCTCCTTCAAGGTCGAGCCCGGCGATCTCGTCACCTGGAGCCTCTTCGCCGACCGAAGCCGAATCGACATGACGTACCGCTGCGCGAAGACGATCGAGACGCGGGTGGCCGAGCGACGGGCGGCCGCGATCGACGAGGGGCTCGCGCTCATGACGCCGGGTGGCGGCGAGCTCGAGCTGGTGCCGCCGACGGGCGAGGACGTGCAGGCGTTGGCGCTGGCTGCGGATGCCGTCATGGGTGAGGTTCTTCGCAACGAGGCGCTCACCACGGTGAGCGTTCCCCAAGCGCTCGTCACCGGCAGCCTGGTGCTCGCGGTCGACCGCCCGAAGCTCGCCGGCAAGCGGCTGCTGGTTCCCACGGTGAAGGGCGAGCTGCTGGCCTGGCAGATGGTGGACGACGCAGAGAAACCTCGCACCGCGTTGGGGTGCGAGACGGTGCTCGCTCAACGCGCCGACGAAGCGGAGCGGAAGCTCGCCCTGGAGCTGGCGCAGAAGGAGTTCGGAGAATGATGGCGCTCGTCGTGGCGGCGCTGCTGGGGGCAGAGCCGAACCCGCGGCTCGTCGTCGCCGCGCGAGACCTCGCGGCGGGTGAGGTGCTCAGGGCCGAGGACCTCGCGGCCGCCGACGTGCCGTCCGCGCTGGCGATCGCGAGCTTCGTGCGCGCGGATTCGAAGATGCAGATCGTCGGAGAGCGGCTCGCGGCTCCCCTGCTCAAGGGAGATCTGGTGCGGTGGAGCTTCTTGGCGGCCACGCGTCTGACGAACGCGGTCGATCGGTGCGCTGCAGCGACGAAGCTGGCAGCGGACGCGCGCCGTCAGGTCGGTCGGCATCGCGCGGCGGTGCTGGCGCCGAGGTGAGGGCTACTTCTTCGCGTTGTTGACGCCCTTCTCCAGCTCGTCGACCGCGCTCTCGACGCCGCCCTTGAGCTTCGTCCACGCGTTGCCGGACGACTTCTTCACCTCGTTGAACTTCGACTCCGCGGTCTTCGCCTTGGCGTCGAGATCCTTCGCGGTGGCGTCGGCGGTGTCCTTCGTCTTGTCCTTCAGCTTCACGAGGTCCTCGCGCAGCGCCTTCATGCGCGCCTCGGTGCGAGCCACGAACTCGTCCTTCTTCTCGTTCGCGTAGCGCTTCGTGGCGTCGTAGGCCTCGCCGGTCTCCTTCTTCACGTCGCCGGCGGTGGTCTGCCCCAGGGCAAGCATCACGATGATCGAGATCGTTCCCATGCAGGTCTCATAACAGGTAGAGCCGGGGCATGAACCTCTTCGCCCTGGCCTGCACGCTCATGCTCGCGGCGCCGGCGCGCGTCGAGTACGGCAAGCTGCACGGCTACCTGAGCCTTCCGGACGGCGACGGCAAGCGCCCCGGAATCGTCTTCCTCGCCGGAGGCTTCCCCGGCGGCGGCGTCGACCCCCGCGGCCTGCCGTTCGCCGAGGCCGGCGCCGTCGTCCTCTACCCGACGTACCGCGGCACCGACGGCAACCCGGGCGCCATCGAGTCGTTCCGCGGAGAGGTCGACGATGTGCTCGCGGCCGCCGAGTGGCTCGGCAAGCACGAGCGCGTCGACCGCGTGTACCTGGTCGGGCACAGCACCGGCGGCACGCTCGCCCTGCTCGCCGCGGCGAAGAGCGACAAGCTCGCCGGCGTCATCGCCTTCGGCCCGGTCGCCGACGCCTGCTCGTACGGCCCGAAGGAGCTGCGCTTCGACGTCACGAAGCCCAAGGAGTGCGAGCGGCGCTCTCCAGCGAAGCAGAAGGCGAAGGTCCGCACCTGGATCATCGAAGGAGAGCTCGGCCGCGCCGACGACGCGAAGAAGCTCGGCGGCATCGTCGTCGCGAACGCCGACCACTTCAGCGTCGTCGAGCCGGTCGCCGCGCTCGCGGCCCGCGAGCTGATGGCCGGCAAGCTCGCGCTCGAGCCCGCCGCCGTGCAGGACGCCTACGACGGGCCGCCGCCGGTGGTGAGCGACCCGTCGGGGTGGACCGTGCCGCTGCCCAAGGGCTTTCGGCCCATGCCCGGAAGCGATGAGCCGACGTACCGCCGCGGCAACCAGGTCGTGATGTTCCAGCGCCTCGACGGACCCATCGCGAAGGACTGCGCCGCGGTGCTCGCGGCCTCGCGCGGCTTCACCACGTTCAAAGAGAAGTGGGGCAAGCACGACATCTGCGGCCTGCGCATGGCGCTGCGGCAGGGGGGCACCGAGCTGGTGAGCCTGACCCTGCAGCTGCCGTTCGCTCCGAAGGCGCTGAGCCTGCAGCTCATCGGCCCCGTGTCGCGCGAGGCCGACCTGGTCGCGCTCGGGCGGGAGATTCTCCCCAAGGTGACCGGGCCGACGACCTGGAAGTGACGCCCGGCCGGGGGCCCGGCCGCCCCGAGCCGGACGCCTGAGCCTTCAGGGGCAGCTGTTGCGGCTGCGGTAGGCGCGCGTCTCGAAGTAGCGCACGTCGTTGCCGCCGAGCTTCACGCGCACGGGCGTCGAGCCGGCGAGCTGCTCGTAGTGCAGGTGCGGGCCGCTCGAGCCGCCGGTGTTGCCGACCTCGCCGATCTTCTGGCCCATCTGCACGCGGGCGCCGACGCCGACCAGGCGGACGCGCAGGTGGGCGTAGCGCGTGCGGTAGCCGCCCGAGTGCTCGATCTCGATCCAGTTGCCGTAGGAGACGTTGCCTTCGCTCTCCGAGCGGGTGACGCGGCCGGCGGCCGAGGCGATCACGTCGTCACCGAAGTCTCCGTCGCGGTTGAAGTCGACCGCGAGCTGGGGGCTGTGGTTCGAGCGCGTCTGCGCGAGCCAGACCTGCCCGCAGCGGAACGGCATCCGCATGATCGGCCGGGCGCCGAGCGCAGACTGGTCTTCCGCGAGATCTCCCTCGTCGACCACGCCGTCGACCACCGGCTGTGAAGGGTCGAGCTCGTCGTCCATCGGTCCGCACGCGGTCACTGCCAGCACAGCGATGCACATCATTCGGTTCATGTCGTTCGTCCTCTTGGTGAAACCGCCGCGTTTCGGCGGGTCGGGGCCCAATGAGGAGCAACCCGCGCACCCGCCTGGAACGGCGCGTCATCGTTCACGCTGAAACGCGCGCGTTTCGCGGTAGTGGAGCGCGGGCGCGCGAGGCCCTGTCCTCCGGTAGAGGACAGGCCTCAGTAAACGAACGGAACGATCCGGTACGGCACGCGCTTCACGTACTCGGCCCACAGCGGCCCGTACTTCTGCGCGCAGCGCTTGTCGTCCGCGAGCTGCCGCGGCACGAGCAGCACCAGGTAGTAGATGGGGTACAGCCACGGCTGCCACGCGAGCGGGTACCCGAGCGCCAGCGCGAGCGCCGACGCCATGCACAGCTCGCCGAGGTAGTTGATGTGCCGCGACAGCCCCCAGAAGCCGCTGACCAGCACGCGGTTCTCGAGCGCGACCGGCGCGATCACCCCGAAGGCCTTCCGCGTCGGGTCACGCTTGAAGAAGAACTTCTGCATGTTCGCGCCGCGCGCGAGCACCCAGCCGCTGAAGAACAGCGCGGCGACGAGCGCGAGCGCCCACGGCGGCGTGTGCGGGTTGGGCGCGTCGGCCAGCGCCCACAGACCCACGCCGTAGAAGAACGGGTAGAAGACGAAGCAGCCCCAGCCGAGCTTGAAGCCCACGTTCTCGGCCACGAAGTCGTAGGTGTAGAGGTGGACCTCTTCGAAGAAGAGGTACTCGACGAGGAAGAACGTGAAGAGCGCGACGTACAGCACGACGCCGGGCGACGGATCTGCCGGGTACGTCAGGAAGTGGTGCGCCGCGAACGAGAGCAGGTTGAGCTCGAGCACCGTCGCGCCGAGCAGGTACAGGAACATCTTCGCGTCGACGCGCCCGCCGAGCCACTGGGGGTTCGCGGCGCGGCCGAGGTAGAGCTGCTTCAAGAAGCTCCAGCCCGGCACGGGCGGCGCGGTCAGCACGACGGCGAACGAGAAGACGAGGCCGATGACGCAGGCGGTGGCCGCGTTCTCCCAGCGGTGCAGCCACAGCGCGTTCCATTGAAGCAGCCCGAAGCGGCACGCGAGCGCCCACAGGCCGACGACGGTGAAGAAGACGAAGAGCCCGTTGAGCCGGTACCTCAGCGGCTTGATGTACCCCTCGACGTGGCGCGCCGGCAGCGCGGCGTGCAGCACGAAGACGAGCGCGTAGAGGGCAGGGACGAGCAGCATCACTTCTTCTTCTTCAGGGTCGCCGCGATGCTCTGATCGCGGCCGCCCTCGAACGAGTCTTTGAAGCTCTCGTAGCCGTCGAGCCTCAGCTCGAGCTTCGCGCGGCCCTTCCACCGGTTGTTGCCGGCCCAGGGCGTGGTGCCGATGGCCTGGCCTTCGACGAGCACGGTGGCGCCGGGCGGGGTGGAGGTGACGACGAGCGCCTGCGCGGACGTGGTGGGCAGGGGCAGCTTCCGCTGCAGCGTGGGGAAGAGCATGAACGCCGCGGCGGTGCCGAGGCCGAGCACGCCGAGGACGATGACGGCGACGAGGCCCTTGTTCGGCCCGCGCCGGCCGACGTCATCGCGGTAGGGCCCGGACTCGACCCATTCTTTCTGCGGCTTGCGCGGCGCGCGCGCGAGCTCGAGCTCAGCGGCGCTCATCTTCGGCGGCTCGAAGACGGCAGCCGGCGGGCGACCCTCCGAGCGCGTCGCGCCTGACACGCGGCCCGAGGCGTCGAGCGCGGGGCGGTTCGCGAGCCACTCGCCCGAGTCCTGCGGCTTCGGCATGCCGGCCACCGACGAGAGGTACATCTGCACCTGCGGCGGACCCGCGGGCCGGCCGCTCGCCTTCACGAAGTCGTAGAGCGCCTGCCGCAGCTCGATGCCGTCTTCGGGGAAGCGGTGCTCGAGGTTGGGGTGCAGCATGCGCGTGACGATCGACGCGAGCGGCTCGGGGCCGGGACCGCCCATCAGATCGAACAGCGCCTGGCCGAGCTGCGGCTGATCGAAGTGGTGCTTCTCGGCTTCGGTGGCGACGAGCCAGGCCGCGAGGTGCGGCGGCATCCGCGCGTTGACTGCCTTGCAGGCTGCGACGGCTTCGTCGAACGCGCTCATTCAGCCGACGGGGTAGCGCGGCGAGACGTCTTCCTTCGCCTGGCGCTGGGTGTCTGCGTACTCGGTGGCGCGGGAGAACTTCGAGCCGTCGGTCACCGCGAGGCCCATCGAGACGAGCTCGCGGCCGGCGTCGACCCAGATGGCGCCGCTCTTGTCCTGCCGCGCGAGGTACTCGATGAAGCCGGTGCCGGCGCCCTCGCGCACCACCCGCAGCCCTTTGGCGGCTTGCAGCGTGTGCTCGAGCTCGTCGCGGGCGTCTTCTGCCGCCGGAGCGATGCCGGCGAGCGCGAGGCTCAGCTCTTCGCCTTCGCGCGTCTTGACGATCACCTTCAGCGCGGGCGCGGCGACGACCTCGACGAGCGTGACCTTCTCTGCGCCGCTCATGCGAGATCCATCCCCGTGATGGTCGGGTGACCGATGCCGGTCTTCTGAAGGTTCTCGGCCACGACGCGCTTCACCAGCGCCTGGGTCTCACGGTTGACGTCGATGAACTCGGTCTGAGGGCTGGAGTCGCTGTCGCCGTAGTGCTTCTGCAGGTACTCCCACGCCTTCGAGCCCTGCTTCCAGTCCGCCTTCTCGGGCGAGGCGTCGCCGAACTGCTCGGCGAAGTGCTCGTCGCGGTAGAGGTCGGTCGCGCCCGCAGGCAGCGGCGGCGGAGTGATGGTGAGGCGCTTTCGCTTCGCGGCTTCCTGCACGTCGAGCGCGGCGTGGACGAGCTCGTGGACGATGGTGTTGACGAGCTCCTGCGGGTTCTCGACGTGCTCCTTCTTCGCCGGGTTGACGAGCAGCAGGAGCTCGCGGCCGAAGAAGCCGCCGAACCGCTCGATGCCGTCCATCTTCAGGCCGGGCTGAACGGCGAAGCGAATCGGGTTGCCGCCGGGGAACTTCGAGAACCAGTTCCAGAGCGCCTTGTACTCCTTGTTCTGCGTCAGGGCGCCGAGCACCTTCGCCTGCTCGGGCGTCTGGGCGAGGCGGCTGATGAACTCGTTCTCGGGGACGTACGGGCCGTTCTGCCGCTGCACCCGCGCGTCGTTGATCTTCTCGCGCAGGACGCGGCCGGCCGCGAGGCTCAGCGCTCCGTTCCTCAGGTTCGGCGGGTCGAGCTGGGCGCGCTTGTTGGGGCCGAAGGCGGGGTCTTTGAACGACTCGCCGCTCTTGGGCGCCTCGGTCTGCGGCTTCGTGGGCAGCGGATCCCCAGCCTTGGAGCGCACGACCGGGGACTGTCCGAGCCTTCGCGTGCTGGGCATGGGGGCCTACATCATAGCTCGCGCAGGTACGCCCAGTTGTAGATGCCGGTGCGGTGCGCGTCGCCGAAGACGAACGTGAGCGCGTAGTTCCCGACCGGCGCGACCTCGAGGATCTTCAGGTCCGCGGGAATCTTCGAGCCGTCGAGCACGCGCTTGCCGGTGAACTCTTCCACGCACTCGGCGCAGGGGCACAGCTGGCGCAGCTTCTGGCCCGAGCAGGTCGAGACCTTGCCGTCGTCCCACGTCACGGTGAGCGACCGCTGATCGTCTGCGACGTTCACGGTGACCGCGACGGGCGGCCGCTTCGCTGGCTTGAGCGAGTCCCAGAAGCTCATGGCGCCTGCTCTTCTACGATGGCGACGATTGCCGAGGCGAGCCGTTCTGCGAACCCGTCGATCATCACGCCCTTGCGCGGGTTCTCGTCGGCGAGCAGGCCCTCTTCGTACGTGACGTCGAGGCCGAACTCGCGCTTGAGCGGCGTGAACCCCGCGGCGTTGAACGCGCTGTCGGGCTGCGTCTTGTAGCGGACGAGGCGGCCCTTCACCGTGGAGGCGTCGACGTCGTAGCGCTCGAGGTTTCCGTAGACGCGCCAGGTCTCGGTGACGGGCCACGCCTGGTAGATGAGCAGCGGCCAGATGAAGATGCCGAAGGCGAGCGCCGTGCTGTGAATGGGGCGGTCGGTGCCGACGGTCTCGGTGTCTCCGACGATGATGCGCACGACGTTGACGGTGCCGTCTTGCGCGGCGAGGCCGGACGTCGACGAGACGCGCCACGACGGCCGCATGCGCTGAACGTACTCGAGGACGAGCCGGTGCTCGGCGGCGAGCGAGTCGACCTGCGCGAGCACGGGCTTCACCGTCTGGGTGACCTCGGTCGGTAGCGTGCTCATGCCGAGGCCGACGCCGACGGTGGGGCCGCGGCTCATCGGCGGCGGCATCATCGAGCCCATGGGCGCGTTGACGCGCAGCACCTCGGTCTTCCAGTCGGCGTTCTCGAAGAACGGCTCGATGACGACGACGCGAGAGATCTTCGGGTCGTCGGTGACGTGCACCGGCGGGCCGACGACCCTGGCGGTCGCGCAGCCCACACCGAGAAAGAGGAGTACGGCGAGAAGTCTCACACCGCGACTTTGACCGACTGCAGGCCGGCCGTGCGCTTCTTTTCGATCACCTTGAGGAAGGCGTCGAGGATGGAGGGGTCGAGGTGGGTGCCGCGCAGCTTCTCCATCACGGCGAGCGCCTGTTCCTCGGGGAGCGCGCGGGAGTAGGGCCGGGTGGTGGTGCACGCGTCCCACGTATCGGCGACGGAGACGACGCGCGCGATGAAAGGGATCTTCTCGCCCTTGAGGCCGTCGGGGTAGCCGGTGCCGTTCCACCACTCGTGGTGGCAGCGGACGGCGGCGCGGATCTCCTTCAAGAAGCTGACGGGCTGGATGATGGCGTCGCCGATGCTCGGGTGCTGGCGCATCACCTTCATCTCGTCGTCGGTGAGCGAGCTCTTCTTCAAGAGAATGGCCTCGACGATGCCGATCTTGCCGATGTCGTGGAGGATGCCTCCGTAGCGCAGCTGCTTGAGCTCGCGCTCGGTGAGCTTGAGCTCGCGGCCGATCTCGACGGCCATCTCGGCGACGCGCTGGCTGTGGCCGCGGGTGTAGCTGTCCTTCGAGTCGATCGAGTTCGCGAGCGCGACCATCGTCTCGAGGTAGCCGGCCTCGATGTCTTCGTAGAGCCGCTGCGTCTCGTGGTCGTAGGCCTCGATCTGCGCGGACATGTAGTTGAACGTGTTGGCGAGATCGGTGAGCTCGGTGCCGGGCGGGACTTCGACCTGAACTCCGAACTTGCCGCGCGCGATGCTCATCGCGGCCTGGTCGAACTTGCGCAGCGGCATCGCGACGCGGCGGGCGATGTAGATGCTGAGCGCGGCCGACAGGATCAAGCCGACGCACCCCGCAATCATGACCGGGCCGACGTCGCGCGAGGACAAGGCCATCGACACCACGAGCACGGTGGGGAAGGCGGCGGCGACGGCCACGCCGGCGACGATGAGCCAGTGGAGCTTCACAGGGCGAGCGGATGCTAACAGCTTGCTGACCGGATTTCTGGGGCTGTGACGTCCGCCGCGGCCTCGCAATCGCGCGGTGTGACTCGATTTTCGATGGAGCGTGCAGTTCTCTGCTCGCTCCTGACGCCGGTGTCTCGGACACGATTGCGCAGTCGTTCGTAAGCGCGCGCGCGAGCGATGTGGCTGCGTTTCCCACCGGCCTGGGCGGCGCTTTGCACAGTGCTCGCGCACCATGAACTTCAAAGCCCTCTCGCTCGCGGTGCTGTGCTTCGCAGTCGGATGCGGTGATGCGGTCGATCAGACCGGTGAAAAACCGGACACGCTTCCGCAGTGGTTGCTCGGCACGTACTCGCGCGGGACGCGCATCGAAGACAGCGTCACGATCGAGTCGGAAGATCGCGCGGTGCGCTTCGAGCCCGGCAACAAGTACGCGGTTCGCTCGGGCCGCACGTGGAACACGGCGACGTACGACGTGAGCGTCACGTCGTCCGGGTTGCTGTTCGTCGACGGCCCGCTCAAGGGCAAGCAGCTGTCGTACTCGTCGGTGAGCCCGAACTGCCGCATCATCGAGCTCGACGGTGAGGAGCTGTTCCGCGGCGACGTCGTCGCGGCCTGCCCGAGCCGCTCGGCGAAGGCCCTCACCGCGAGCGCCTGCGACCTCGCGGGCACGTGGAGGAAGACGATGCGCTCAGGCTCGCTCGACGGGGCGCTGTTCGAGGTCGCGGTGACGGTGCAGGTCGACTCGGACCGGTTCTTCCGGCGCACGCAGTCGAGCACGTCGTGCGCGGGTGGGCTGTGCCGCCATGACGAGACCGCTCCGGTCGTCGGGACGTTCGATCTGTCGTTGAAGTCGGGGCTCGAGGGCTTCGAGCACGAGCGGGCTCCGGGCTGCGAGCTGCCGGTGGTGCCGCAGGTCGAGGTGTTGCCGGGCCCGGCGCTGCGCGAGCCGGTCGAGGTCGAGATTCCGGCCGTGACGATCGAGCCGAAGCTGTATGGCGCGTGCTCGTCGAGCGAGCAGTGCCTCGGCGTCTGCGACCGTGGGCAGTGCACCAGCGTCTGCAAGTACGACGTGCAGTGCGCGACGCCCGGTGAGGGGATGATCGCCAGCTGCCTGGGGCAGCGGTGTGTCGCGACGTGCTCGACGGGCAATGCTTGCCCGGGCGGCACCGCCTGCGTCGATGGGTTGTGCTTGTGAGTTGACTGATGAGGAACATTGCCGCCGTAGTCGCTGCGTCTCGCAAGCTTCCGCATCGCTGCGCTCCGCGTGGGCCTTGGCCCGTAGTAGCTTGGCCCCGCGGCGATGAGACTGGCGACCCTGACGCTGTGCTCGATGCTCATGGCTTGCCCCACGGCGAACGGGACTCCTGGACCTGAGGGGCCCCCGGGCCAACAGGGCCCGCCTGGCGTACAGGGGCCTCCGGGGCCGGTGGGCGAGAAGGGTGAGCGCGGCGACAGGGGCGAGCCCGGTGGAACGGGTGCTGACGGAGTCTCTGTCACTGGCCTGCCGGAGGACGCCGGGACGAACTGCGCATTCGGCGGAACTCGACTCACCTCTGCGAGTGGAGTGACCTACGTCTGCAACGGTGCGCCCGGCTCGAACGGAGTGAACGGCTCGAACGGAGTGAACGGCTCTTCCGTGATCGGCTCGACGGAGCCTCCCGGCTCCAACTGCACCTTTGGTGGGAGTCGCTTCGACACTCCGACATCGACCACGTTCGCTTGCAGTGGGACTCCCGGCGCCGACGGCACGTCCGTCAGCACCGCGATCGAGGGGCCTGGCGTCAACTGCGCGTTCGGCGGCGTGCGTTTCGTTTCCGCGTCCGGAACGAGCTTCGCTTGCAACGGTGCGCCCGGCACTCCCGGCGCTCCCGGTGCGATCGGACCACCGGGTCCAGCGGGCCTGGGCCTCAACCGGACCATCGCCGTTCCTCACTTGGGCAATGACGGCGACGCTGGGACTGCGCTCATACAGGCCCTCGCAGCGTTGCCAGCGGGCACGTCATGGGCAGTTCTTCTCGACCCAGGTACGTACGACGTCGGGAGCACGAAGCTGGCGCTGAACAGCGTGATGCTCCGCGGCGCAGGGAGTCTCGTGGGGACGACCATTCGCGGCTCGTCCTCGTCAGGCTCTGTCGTGCAAGCCGCCAACAGCGAGCTCCACGACCTTCACATCGAGCGTAGTGGCGGGGCGGGTCTCGTTCTGGATCTCGTCGGCGTTTCGATCGCCGATGGCGTTCGGGTTGATGCTGCACCGAATGCCCAACCGAGCGTCTACGTGCGTGCGGGCGGTCGCGTCACGATCGATGACGTCGTCGTCGGCTCGAATGCCCAGGTCGCGACGACTGGCTCGATTACGGGAGTACGCGCCGACGGGAGCGCGGACATCCGGCATGCGGTCATCAATCTCGTTTCGAACACAGCAACCTCGATCACCGGCGTCGAAACGGTGTCTGCCGCCACCTCCACCTTTCAAGACCTCAGGATTCGCATCGAGAGCGGAAGCCCGACGTCGCTGACCGGGATCCATGTCGGAAGCAACGGAAGATTCGTGGACGTCACGAACTCAACGATTGAGATCGAGCCCTCGAATGCCCCCGGCGCCAGCATTACCGGCGTGATCGTGAGTGGCGGCACGCACCTGCAGCTGACGCGGTCCCGCATTGGGCTCAGGCACTTCGGCACCCCGTCGACCGCCAGCTCGGCTCGGGGAGTGGCCTTCACGTTCGGGAGCGGTGAATTGCGCGAGGTGAGCGTCAGCTACGTCGGCGAGCAAATGGGAAGTCGCGATGGTGTCGTCGTCTCCAGTGTCACGGCGGTAGGGATCTCGCATTCGGACATCGCGGGCTGGGCGAACGCCGTTCTGCTCAGCCCGCCGATCAACTCCGCCGTCGTGACCGTGACGCACTCGATGCTCGGAGGGGCACTCACCCGCGTCGCCGGTACTTTCAGGTGTGGTCACAATGTGAATCCAAACGGCGTCGACGTTGTGTGTCCCTGACGCCGACGACTCAGGGCCTTGAGCTTGCCCGTGCCCTGCCCCTGAGGTCTTCAGAGCCGCCGATGCTGCAACGACGGCAGGCTCTTCCTCACCCGCGCCGTCAGCTCGGCATCGATCGGCCCGAGCGCGAAGCCTTCACCCTCGGACGCCCGCGCGATGACGAGGCCCCACGGATCCACGATCATCGCGTGCCCGTACGTGCGCCGGTCTTTGGGGTGCAGCCCCCACTGCGCCGGCGCCACCACGTGGCAGAGGTTCTCGATCGCCCGCGCCCGCAGCAGCACTTCCCAGTGATCTTTGCCGGTCATCAGGGTGAACGCCGCGGGCACCGTCAGAATCGTCGCGCCCTTCGACGAGCACGCGCGGTACAGCTCGGGGAAGCGCAGGTCGTAGCAGACGGTGAGGCCGATCTTCCCCACCGGCGTCTCGGCGACCACCGGGCCTTCGCCGGGCGCCACGGCGGCGGACTCGCGGTACGTCTGGCCGTCGCCGATCTCGACGTCGAACAGGTGCATCTTCCGGTACACCGCCAGCCGCGCGCCGTCGGGGCCGAACACCGTCGACGTGTTGTAGAGCCGGCCGCCGGGCGCCCCGGTCTCGAGCAGGCTTCCCGCGAGCAGCGTCACCTTCGCGTCGCGGGCGAGCTCGCTCATCGCCTTGAAGCTGGGGCCGTCGAGCGGCTCGGCCGCGGTGTTCCGCTCGGGCTCCGGGCCCATCCACGCGAAGTTCTCCGGCAGGCCGACGAAGGTGGCGCCGGCCTTCGCCGCGCGACGGACGAGCGCCGCCGCCGTCTCGAGGTTCTTCGCCTTGTCGGCCCCCGACGTCATCTGCACCGCCGCTGCGAGGATCATGCGTCCCTCCTACCCAGCTTCCGGTAGAGCAGCCAGTGCCGCACGAAGAACCCGGCCGCCGCCGCCGCTCCGACTCCGACGACCGGCGACTGCCACCACAGCGCGACCGCCGCGCCCCACGCCGCCGCCGCTCCCGCAAGCCACGGGCGCTCGGTCAGCCGCTGGACGACGCCCATCGCGACCATCGGCAGCGCCACCAGCGGGAAGAAGAACGGCGGGCCGAACAGCGCGACCGCCGTCGCGGCCGACATGCCCAACACCGCCAGGGCGCTGGTTTTCGAAGCTTTATCGAGGACTTTCTCGTCTTCGGTCATTCCCTTGCGCCCTCGTTCAACGCTGTGTTACCAGCACTCACACATTTTTCAGCTGTCTGAAAAGTGGGCCGCCGAGCCCACTTTTTTTTGCCGTCACTTCGTCCATGCAGATCGACAAACCCACCATCGAGCAGCGCACCTGGGACATTGCAGGTCCCATCATCGCTGCAGAGGGCCTCGAGCTCATCGAGGTCGAGTACCTGCGCGAGCGCGAGGGGTGGATCCTGCGTCTGTACATCGACAGGCCCGGCGGCGGCGTCGGCCTCGAGGACTGCACCAAGGCGAGCCACGCGGTCGAGACCGCGCTCGACGTCGAAGACTACATCCCCCAGGAATACAGCCTCGAGGTCTCGAGCCCGGGGCTCTCGCGCCCGCTGCGCAAGCCGCAGCACTTCGAGCGCGTGATGGGGCAGCTCATCAAGATCAAGACGTACGGGCCGCTCTTCGAGCCGCCCCGCAAGAATTTCACCGGCAAGTTGTCTGCAGTCACGCCCGACGGCGTCACCGTCGACGTGGAGGGCGCCGGTCCCTTCACGATCGCCTTCAAGGACATCGCGAAGGCCAACCTGGAGTACCAACATACAGGCGCTTCGAAAGGGCGCTGAGGAGAGAAGACCATGACCCCCGCACAAGCACAGCTCCGCCTCGATGACGTCATCACCCAGGTCGCCAAAGACAAGGGCATCGAGAAGGAAGTTCTCATCGCCACGCTCGAAGACGCCATGAAGACGGCGGCGAAGAAGCACTTCGGTCAGGAGCGCAACCTCGAGGCGAAGTTCAACCCGGACAAGGGCGTGGTCGAGATCAGCCAGGTCATCACGGTGGTCGACCAGAACACCGACCCGCTCAACGTCGTGAACGAGCTGACCGTCGAAGAGGCGAAGAAGCGCGGCATGGACGTCGCCGCCGGCGACGAGCTCGCGTTCGAGATCTTCTACCGCGACGAAGACGCCGCCGAAGCCAAGGCGCAGGACGAGCAGTACGGCGACATCCTCGGCCTCAAGACCTTCCGCCGCGGCTTCGGCCGCATCGCCGCGCAGACCGCGAAGCAGGTGCTGCTGCAGCGCACCCGCGACGTCGAGCGCGAGAACGTCTTCAACGAGTACAAAGACCGCAAGAACGAGATCGTCACCGGCATCGCGCGTCGCGCGGAGCGCGGCAACATCATCGTCGACCTCGGCCGCGCCGAGGCCGTGCTGCCGGTTCGCGAGCAGGTCCCCCGCGAGACCTACCGCCCCGGCGACCGCGTGCAGGCGTTCGTCATCGACGTGCTGCGCGAGGCGAAGGGCCCCCAGATCATCCTCTCCCGCGCGTCCGTCAACCTGCTCACCAAGCTCTTCGAGATGGAGGTGCCCGAGATCGCCGAGGGCATCGTCGTCATCGAGGCCGCCGCGCGTGAGCCCGGCCGCCGCGCGAAGATCGCGGTCTCGAGCCGCGACGGCGACGTCGACCCGGTCGGCGCCTGCGTCGGCATGAAGGGCAGCCGCGTTCAGGCCGTGGTGCAGGAGCTCCGCGGCGAGAAGATCGACATCGTTCCCTGGGACGAAGACCCGGCGCGCTTCGTGTGCAGCGCGCTCGCTCCGGCCGAGGTCGCCCGCGTCATCATCGACGAGGCGAACCACGCGATGGAGATCATCGTGCCCGACGACCAGCTCTCGCTGGCCATCGGCCGCCACGGCCAGAACGTGCGCCTGGCCGCCCAGCTCACCGGCTGGAAGCTCGACATCAACTCCGAGACCCGCGTGCGCGAGATGCGCGAGTTCGCGAACAAGTCGCTCGGCAGCCTGCCCGGCGTGAACGAGATGCTCATCGAGACGCTGTACGCGCACGGCTTCCGCCAGGCGCGCGACATCGCCGACGCGAACCCCGACGTGCTCGCGCAGATCCCCGGCCTCGACGCCGCGAAGATCCCCGCGATGCAGGAGGCCGCGAACAAGCAGAAGGACTCCGACGCGGCCGAGCTCTACAAGATGGAGCAGGACCGTGAGGCCAAGCGGATCGCCGAGGAGCGCCGTCACCCCGACGAGCTGAGCCAGGACGAGCGCCTCGCGCGCGTCCGCGGCGTGGGCCCGCAGACCATCGACCAGCTCAAGAAGGCCGGGTACCACACGGTCGAGGACATCGCGAAGGAGATGGACATGGCCAAGCTCGGCGCCGTCGAGGGCGTCGGCATCAAGAAGGCCCGCCAGATCAAGAGCGCTGCCGACCACTACCTGCAGGAAGAGTCGCGGCGCCGCGCGGAGCTCGACGCCGAGAAGAGCGCCGGGGCCGCCGCGCTGGCAGGTGGAAGTGTGCCTGCGCCTACCAAGGAGACCACGGCCTGAGTCGGCAGTTGGCTTTCCGTCAGCGCCTCGCTAAGGAGTCGTCCCCTAACTGATGTCCAAACTCGAAACACAGGAACCCGGGCCCGTTCGCACGTGCCTGGGTTGCGGCAAGAAGCGACTTAAGTCGTCGCTCCGCCGGCTGGTGCTCAACGAGCAGCACCAGCCGACGCTAGATCGCTTGCAGTGCGCCCCTGGCAGGGGGGCGTATCTCTGCGGCCAAGGTTGCCTTCAGGCAGCCACCCGGCGGAAGGCGTTTCAGCGCGCTTTCCGCGGGAAGATGATCTCGCTGGAACCGACGAGCCTGGAGGCTGCCCTGCACTGAAGTTCCAGAAGTTCTCAGTGCGAGTGCTGTCTCGGTAGTCGACCTAAAACCTCTTCAAAAATGCAGCTAGCAGTAGCGGGGGCAATGTCATGTCCAAAAAACGCGTTCACGAAATCGCCAAAGATCTGAAGGATGCGGGCGTCGAGCTCGACAACAAGGCCGTCGTCGACGAGCTGAAGGCGCTCGGCTACGACGTGAAGAGCCACAGCTCTTCGCTCGAAGACGACGAGGCGAAGGAAGCCGTTCGCCGCATCCTCGACAAGAAGAAGCCGAAGGCCGCGCCCGCTCCGGTGGCCGCGAAGGGCTTCGTCGTGCGCCGCAAGGTCGGCGGCGACAGCGGGGTCGTGCCCGCGGCTCCGCCGCCGCCCGCCGCGGCTGCTGCTGCTCCTCCGCCGCCTCCGGTGTCGGCGCCGCCGCCGGCGCCGTCTCCTGCCGCCGAGGTCCCGGCCGCTGCGGCTTCGGCGCCGGTCGAGGCGACCGAGACGCCCGCCGCTCCGCCTCCGGCTCCGCCCGCGTCGGCGCCGCGCAAGTCGGCGCCGCGTCCACCGCGCGCGTCTCCTGCGGCGGTGGCTGCAGCGACTGCGGCGATGCCTCCTCCTCCCGAAGCTGTTGCGGCTCCTCTTCCGCCACCGCCGGCTCCGACGACGCAGGCCGCAGTGGCCACACCGCCGCCTCGCGCGTCGGCTCCGCGCGCGGCTGCCGCCGCTCCGGCGGGCGCCACCGCGACGGGCCCGGCGCGACCGGCCCCGCGGGCTTCGGCTCCCCGGCCGGGTCCCGCGGCGACCGGCGTGACGGTGACTCCGACTCGGCCCAACATGCCGCCGACGCAGCTGCCGGGTGAGAACCGCCGCCCGACGGCGACGCAGGCCGTCGTCATCCAGCGCCCGCTGATTCCGGTGCGCCGCGTGACGCCGGCGTCGTCGGCGCACAAGGCGTTCCCGGCCGCGCCGGGCCGCAAGGCCATCGGCGAGGTGCGCACCTTCCAGGTCGTCCCCGATCACAGTGGGCGCGGCAAGGAGCTGGTCGATGTCACCAAGCGCAAGGAGAACGAGCGCCGCGGTGGCCGCAAGCCGACCGAGAAGGAAGGCGCGCAGGTCAGCCAGCAGGACATCCGAGATCTCATGTCGGGCCGCGTCTCGATCCCCATCCGCGGCAAGAAGAAGAAGCCCACCAAGAAGGGGCAGAAGACGCAGATCACCGAGATGGCCGAAGAGAAGAAGATCATCAAGGTTCAGGAAGGCATCACGGTCAGCGAGCTGTCGCAGCGCATGGGCGTGAAGACCGGCGACATCATCAAGAAGCTGATGACCGGCGGAAAGATGGCGACCGCGAACCAGACCATCGACCCGGAGACTGCGGCCATCATCGCGACCGACTACGGCTGGAAGGTCGAGAAGGTCGGCTTCGAGGTCGAGGACTACCTGCCCGAGGTCGCCGACAAGCCGGAGGACCTGAAGTCGCGTCCGCCGGTGGTCACCGTCATGGGCCACGTCGACCACGGCAAGACGTCGCTGCTCGACGCGATTCGCGAGGCGAACGTCGCGGCCGGCGAGGCCGGCGGCATCACCCAGCACATCGGCGCCTACTCGGTGACGACGTCGCGCGGTGACATCACGTTCCTCGACACGCCGGGCCACGAGGCGTTCTCGGCGATGCGCAGCCGCGGCGCGAACGTCACCGACATCGTCGTGCTGGTGGTCGCGGCCGACGACGGCGTGATGCCGCAGACGAAAGAGGCCATCAAGCACGCGAAGGAAGCCGAAGTGCCGATGGTGGTGGCCATCAACAAGATCGACAAGGAAGGCGCCAACCCCGAGCGCGTGAAGAAGGAGCTCGCGGACAACAACGTGCTCGCCGAAGACTGGGGCGGCGAAGTGATCATGGTGCCCGTCTCGGCGAAGAACAAGACGGGCCTCGAGCTGCTGCTCGAGAACATCTCGCTGCAGGCCGAAGTGCTCGAGCTGCAGACGAACCCGAACAAGGCCGCCGTCGGCACCATCATCGAGGCGCGCCTCGAGAAGGGCCGCGGCCCCGTCGCGACCGTGCTGATTCAGGAAGGCACGCTGCGCAAGGGCGACGCGGTCGTCACCGGCACCGACTACGGCCGCGTGCGCATGATGATGAACGCGCGCGGAGAGCAGATCGACGAGCTGCTGCCCGGCTACTCGGCCGAGGTGGTGGGCCTCAACGGCGTGCCGCCCGCGGGCGACATCATCAACGCGGTCGAGGACGAGAAGGCCGCGCGCGAGATCGCGCAGCACCGCGCGCTGAAGGAGCGCCAGGCCGAGTCCGGCAAGACGGCGCGCGAGACGCTCGACTCGCTGCTCAACAAGATGCAGACCTCCGAGCAGAAGGAGCTCAAGGTCGTGCTCAAGGCCGACGTCTCGGGCTCGCTCGAGGCCGTCGCGCAGGCGATGGAGAAGCTCTCGACCCGCAAGGTCAAGGTCACCATCGTGCACAAGGGCGTCGGCATGATGACCGAGACCGACGTGAACACGGCGGCGGCGCTCAAGGCCGTGGTCATCGGGTTCAACTCGCGGCCCGAGTCGGGCTCCGAGGCGACCGCGAAGGTGCTCGAGGTCGAGCTGCAGACGTACTCGATCATCTACGAGCTCCTCGACGGGGTGAAGTTGATGATGGAGAACCTGCTCGAGCCGATTCGCACCGAGAAGAAGCTCGGCCGCGCCGAGGTCCGCGCGCTGTACAACGTGCCGAAGCTGGGCGTGGTGGCCGGCTCGTCGGTGCTCGACGGTGTGATCAAGCGCACCGCGCACGTGCGGCTGTGGCGCGAGAACAAGCAGATTCACTCCGGCAAGGTGGCGTCGCTCAAGCGCTTCAAGGACGACGTCAAAGAGGTCTCGCAGGGCTTCGAGTGCGGTATCGGCATCGAGGGCTACAGCGAGATCAAGCCGGGCGACATCATCGAGGCGTTCGAGATCGAAGAGACCCGCCCGAGCCTGAACTGAAGTCCAGTCGGCGCTAGGAGAACGTCATGTTCGTCGGCGTGGCTCGCGTGAGCCTGGACATTCCTGCTTCCGGGTCGCTCAAGGCGAAGCGGCAGGTCGTGCGCCGCATCACGGACCGCGTCAAGGCGCGGTTCAATGCGGCGGTCGCCGAGGTCGACGAGAACGATCTGTGGCAGCGCGCGGTGCTCGCCGTCGCCGTGGTGAGCAACGACAAGGCGCACGCGAACGAGCAGCTCGACAAGATCCTGCACTTCATCGAGGAGATGTACGCGGCCCCGGTGACCGGGCGGGAGATCGAGATCCTCTCGTTCGGGGACCAGCTGTTCGCGGACAGCGCGTCGGCGTTCGACGATCTCGCGATTCCGCGCGGAGAGCGCACGCTCGCCGAGGCGGAGGGGATGGGCGCGTGGGAAGAGCGGCACGCGAGGCCCACGGCGCCGTCGCCGCCGCGCTCTACGGGGGGCGGTCAGGCGAAGGCGTCGAAGCTGTCTTTGGAGCAGGCCCGCGCGAAGGCGCGCGCGCTGAGAAACAAACGGGAGTGGGAAAGGTGATCTTGCGCCATGAGCACGAGAACAGAACGGGTGGCGCAGGAGATTCAGGCGGCGGTCGCTGACATCCTCACGCGCGGGATGATTCGGGATCCGCGCGTCGGGTACATCACGGTGACCGGCGTGAAGATGTCGCCCGACCTGCGCGTGGCGAAGGTCTTTTATTCGATGATCGGCGACGAGAAGCAGCGCGCCGAGACCCAGAAGGGGCTCGACGCCGCGAAGACGTTCGTGCGGCGCGAGGTCACCTCCCGGGTGAAGCTGCGCGTGTCGCCGGAGATCTTCTTCTCCTGGGACGGCTCGCTCGAGGAAGGCGACAAGATCGAGCGGCTGCTCAAGCAGGTGAAGGAGAAAGAGGGTTGGTAGCCGCGAAGGCCGGCGGCGAGCGGTGACGCGTGAGCGTCACAGCCGGCGACAGACCGGGGACTCGCCGATGGCCGAGCCAGGAGACGGCGTCGTCGTCGTCGACAAGCCTCGCGGGCTGACCTCGCACGACGTCGTTCACCAGGTCCGCGGTCGCGAGAAGGGCGGTCACACCGGCACGCTCGATCCGATGGCGACCGGCGTGCTGCCCGTGTGCCTCGGCGAGGCCACGAAGATCGTCCAGCTCTTGATGGGAGACGAGAAGGCCTACGAGGCCGAGGTGACGCTCGGCGCCGAGACGGACACGCTCGACGCGGAAGGGAAGGTCGTCGCGACCGGGCCGGTGGTGCCGTTCGACGCGCGCGTGCTCGAGCGGTTCCGCGGCACGTATCAACAGCTGCCTCCGATGTACTCGGCGGTGAAGGTCGGCGGGCGGAAGCTCTACGAGGCGGCGCGCGCGGGCGAAGAGGTCGAGCGCGCTCCGCGCGAGGTGACGGTGACGCGGCTCGAGGTGCTGTCGGTCGAGGGGCCTCGCGTCCGGCTGGCGGTCGAGTGCTCGAAGGGGTTCTTCGTGCGGGTGCTGGCGTCCGACGTCGCCAAGGCGCTCGGCACGGTGGGGCACCTGTCGGCGCTGCGGCGCACGAAGGCGGGGCCGTTCACGCTCGCGCAGGCGGTGTCGCTCGAGGACGCGTGCGCGGGGAAGGGGCTGATGCCGATCGAGAAGGCGGTCGCGCACCTGCCTTCGGTGCGCGTGACGGCCGACGAGGCGAAGCGCGTGCGCTCGGGCGGGCGCGTCGAGGCGGCTCCGGCGAGCGGGCCGGTGTGCGTGCTCGGGCCGGATGGGCTGCTGCTCGCGATCGCGGACGTCGTGGGCGGTCAGCTCAAGTACCGGCGGGTGATGGTCAGCGGTTGAAGCCGCCCGCGCAGTACGCCGTCACGTTCTCGAGGAACCACCAGTAGGGCTGCGCTGCGAAGCGGTGGGTCTCTGCGACCACGTCGGTCGTGACGGCCGCGTGTGCGCAAGCTGCCGCCAGCATCACGGCCAGCGCCGCAAAGGCTGCGCGGTGGACGTGCTCGGGCCGCAAGGCCCGCGCGAGGTGGAGCTCCGGGAGATGCCAACGGTGCGCGTGCATGGTGCTGCCTCCTTCGCCGCACGCGAGGAGCATCGTCCGTGCCGTCACTTCAGGCGCAGCAGGCGCGCGTGCAGCTCGGGCGTCAGCAGGTAGATGAAGTGAGAGCGCCCGAACGCGATGTCGTCGCCGGTGCGGAGCGCCGCGTACATGCCGAGCTTGATGCCGTTCAAGAACGTGCCGTTCGACGAGCCGAGCTCCTGCACCACGCCGCACTTGCCGTCCCAGCGGATGGCGGCGTGCTTCTGCGACGAGGCGGGATCGTCGAGCACCAGATCGCACTCGGGGCTGCGGCCGATGATGAGCTGCAGCGTGCCGTCTGGAGCGGGCGGAGGCAGCGTCGCGACCAGCAGCTGCTCGAACTCGACCGGGATCGCCGGCCCCTTCACCGAGACCGCCGGCAGCGGGGCGGTCTTCAGGTCCCACCCCCTCGCCGACTTCGTCTTCAGCGACTCGGGGATCGGCCGCTGCATCAGCGCGAACGGCCCCATCTGCTCTTCGAAGGCGTGAACGTCCAGCTTCCGGGCCAGCTCGGCCAGCTCTCGAATGCGCAGCACGACGGTCTGTATACGAGACTCCCGTCGCGGCTACACTGGATCCGACCGTCTCGATGAACATCACCGTCGTCATTCCGCGGCCCCTGCAGCCGGCCTGCGAGGGCAGGGCGAAGATCGAGCTTGGCGTGCCGCCGACGTCGAGCGTCGGTGATGTCGTGCAGACGCTCATGGCCCTGTACCCGGGGTTGCGGGCCTTCGTGGCGAATGAGAAGCGGCCCATGAAGCAGCACTTCAATGTGATGCAGCGCGGGCACGTGCTGTACCTGTTCACCTCGACCGCGACGACGACGACCGCGAGCTGATCGTGGGGCCTGCGGGTCCGCCGGTGTCCTCGTGCTGGGACACTGGCTCGTGGTCGCGCTTGCGCCTCGGCCCGCTTTCGCTCGCGGTTCTCGAGTCGCTCTGCGGACTTCCGGCGTGGAGCGGCGCTTGCTCATGCGGCGCGGCATGAACCGACTCCTCTCGCTTGCTGCGCTGCTTGCCTTGGGCTGTGGAACTTCCGATCTCGTCATGACGGACGACTCGACGGCCCAGAGCCAGGAAGAGCTCGCCGTCGGCGCCTGCTTCTCTCAGGCCGGTGATTGGCGCTCGTTCCTCGACGGCGGAGTCCAGCGCCTCAAGGGCTGCCTCGCCGACGCCGGCATCCCCGTCACCATTCCTCCCGTGCCGCCGCTGCCCACGTTCGACGCCGGCCTTCCGCCGCTGCCCTCGTTCGACGGGGGAATCCCGCCGCTGCCTTCGTTCGACGCCGGCATCCCTCCGCTGCCGCCGCTGCCCGCGATCGACGCCGGCATCCCCGCTGGCCTGTTGTCGAAGTGCTCCGCGGGCTGCACCTGCCCGTCGGGCCTCAAGTGCCTGAACCCCCTCTCTCAGACCTGCCCGGGAACGTTGACGCTCTGCATCCCGTAGCGCGAAGTTTCCCCGGGTGAAGCCGGGCGCAGTCCCCTTGGGTCGCTACACGCTGGGCGAGCGGCTCGGGGTCGGCGGCATGGGCGAGGTCTACCTCGCCATCCAGACCGGCCTCGGCGGCTTCGAGAAGCCGCTCGCCCTCAAGCTGCTCCTGCCTCACCTCGCCGAGCGGCCGTCGACGGTGAAGCGCTTCCTCGAAGAGGCGCAGGTCGCCGCGAAGATGAACCACGTCAACGTCGCGCAGATCTTCGACGTCGGCGCGGAGCGCGGCCGGTACTTCATCGCGATGGAGCTCGTGCGCGGCGTCTCGCTCTCCGCCCTGGTCAAGGCGCTGAAGCTCGCGCAGCGGCAGCTCCCGGCCGAGGTCATCGCCTACGTGGCGCGTGCCGTCTGCGACGGGCTGCACCACGCGCACGCGATGGGCGTCGTGCACCGCGACGTGACTCCGCACAACGTGCTCGTGTCCGTCGACGGCGCGGTGAAGCTCACCGACTTCGGCATCGCCCACGTCGGCTCCGACTCCTCGCCGGGGAAGGTGGAGGGCAAGGCGGCCTACATTGCTCCGGAGCTGGTGCTCGGCGGAGCCTTCGATCACCGGTCCGATCTCTTCTCGCTCGGAGTCTCCCTGTACCAGCTCGCCACCCTCGAGAGCCCGTTCCGACGTGACGACGACTCGCGGTCGCTCGAGGCGGTCACGCGCGATCAGTGGACTCCGCTGTCGGTGGTGCGGCCCGACTTGCCGGGCGCGCTCGTGCAGGCGATCGAGAAGGCCAGCGCGAAGGAGCCCGCTGCGCGGTTCGCCGATGCGCGCGCGATGCGCGATGCCCTGCCGCCTCCGCACGCCGATGCCGCCGACCACCTCGCCAAGCTCGTCCAGGCGCTGTGCTCGAAGGACATCGACGCCCTCGATGCCCGCACCAAGGTGCTCGGCACTGCGGCGTCGTCGGCGGGGACCGCTTCGCTGCCCGAGGAGGAGAAGGCGCCGGCGCCGCGGTCGAAGACGCCGTGGGTCGCTGCTGCCGCCGCGGCGGCGATCGTCGTGGCCGGCGGGTTGTATGCGGCGTGGCCGCGCGCCGCGTTCGTTCCTCCGCCGATCGCCATCCCTTCGCCTCCGCCTCCGCCATCGCCTTCGCCTTCGCCGATCGTGGAGGTCACGCCCGAGGTTCAGGTTGCCCCTGCTGCGGTCGCCCCTCACCCCTCCGAGGGGAGAGGGAGGGCCAAGAAGGCGATCGGCACCGGCTACGTCTCGATCGACGCGAAGCCGTGGGCCGAGGTCCGCGTCGACGGAAAGCTCGTCGGTGAGACGCCGATCGCGAGGTACCCCGTCGAGGCCGACGGCAAGTCGCACGAGGTCGAGCTGCGGAACCCGGAGACGAAGCGAACCGTGAAGCGCACGGTGAAGCTCGCAGATGGGCAGCACACGTTCGTCAGGGCGGACCTCAAGTGAGCAACACGCGCACGTGGACCGAGCAGCTGTCCGAGGACGACGCGCCTCCGGAGCCGGTGTGGATCGAGGTGAGCGACGGTCCGTCGCAGGGCGCGCGCTGCCTGCTCGAGGCCGGCACGGTCTTCGTCGGCAGCGACGCGGGCTGCGACCTGCGCCTCGAGGATCGCTCGGTGTCGAGGCGGCACCTGTCGGTCGAGCTGCTCGCCGGCGCCGTGCGCGTCACCGATCTCGGCAGCCGCAACGGCACGCAGTACCTGGGCGCGAAGATCTCGGACGCGCGCGTGCCGGTCGGCGGCTCGGTGAAGGTCGGCCGCTGCACGCTGCGGTTCGTGCCGAGGAAGGCGCAGGCCCCCGAGGCTCCGGAGCTGGGCGGGCTCATCGGCCGCTCACCCGCGGCGCGGCGCATGTTCGCGCAGCTGCAGAAGCTCGGCCCCACGGACTCGACGGTCCTCATCCGCGGCGAGAGCGGCACGGGGAAGGACAGCGTCGCGCGCGTGCTGCACGCGCTGTCTCCACGGGCGTCGAAGCCGTACGTCGTCTTCAGCTGCGGCGCGGTGAACCCGAACCTCATCGAGAGCGAGCTGTTCGGCCACGCGAAGGGCGCCTTCACCGGAGCCGATCGCGTTCGCGTCGGCGCCGTCGAGTCGGCGGCGCAGGGCACGCTGCTGCTCGACGAGGTGTCCGCGCTGCCGCTCGAGCTGCAGCCGAAGCTGTTGCGCGTGCTCGAGTCGCGCGAGTTCCAGCGCATCGGTGACGGCACCGTCCGCCGCGCCGAGATGCGCGTGCTCGCGTCGACGCAGGCCGACCTCACCGCCGAGGTGCAGGCCGGCCGCTTCCGGAAGGACCTGTTCTTCCGGCTCGCCGTCGTCGAGGTCGTGGTGCCTCCGCTGCGCGAGCGCGCCGAGGACATTCCGCTGCTCGCGCGGCACTTCGCGAAGGCGGTGAACGGCGTCGAGGTCGAGCTCGCTCCGTCGACGCTCGCGGCGCTGCAGTGCGACCCGTGGCCGGGGAACCTGCGCGAGCTCCGCAACGCCGTCGAGCGCGTGCTCGCGCTCGGCGTGCTCGAGGAGCCCGAGGCCCCGGCGGCACCCACCGCCTCCAGGGCCTCGTTCCACGATGCCCGCGAGAAGGTGCTCGAGGAGTTCGAGAAGGACTACCTGTCGACGCTGCTCAGCGTTCACCGAGGCAACGTCTCGCACGCGGCGAAGGCCGCCGGCCTGGCGCGCAGCGCGTTCTACCGGCTGCTGAATCGGCACGGCCTGAGGGCGGCCGAGTGACGCAGCTGCTGCTCGGCGTGCTGTTTCGACCCCGCGAGTACCTTCCGCGGCTCGCGGCGTCGCCGTCCGCGGCCTGGGCGATGGCGCTCGCCGCGATCTGGGGCATGGAGCGCGCGCTCACCCGCGGCGTCGTCGCGCTCTCGCCCGAGATGTCGCCGGCGACGTACCTGGTGAAGAACCTCGCGTTCGGAGCCGCGCTGTCGATCAGCGGCGTCTGGCTCACGTCGTCGACCGTCGCGTGGGCGGTGCGAAAGCTCGGCGGGAGCGTCGAGGCTCCGGCGCTGCGTACCGTGTTCGCCTGGTCGTCGGTCCCCAAGCTGTTCGCGATCGTCGCCGTCGCGGCGCTGCTGCTCGTCGAGGGCACCCAGGTCGTCTGGGTCGAGCGGCGAGATCTCGTGCGGTTGATGCCGCTCGGGCCGTTCGTCGTGCTCGTGCAGCTGGCCACCAGCGTCTGGAGCGCGTCGCTCGCCGTCACCGGCGTCTCCGCCGTCAGCGGCTTGCCGGTGAAGCGCGCCATCGGAGCGTGCCTGCTCGGCGGCGGCATCGTGGTCGCGCTGATCGTCGCGGCGATCGCGCTGCGGCGAATGATGGGGTGAGCGCGCTCCCTCGGTGTTCTGCGTTTGGGACACTGGTCTTTGCGCGCGCTTGCTCTGACGGGGCCGCGGGCGGCGTAAGCGGTTGATGCGACTCGTGGTTTGGCTCGGCACGGGCACTGCTCTGGGGCCGGGACATGAACCGACTTCTTCCTGCCGCCCTCGTCCTCGCAGCCTGTGGTTCCCTCGATGCCGCTTCACGCGCCGCGAAGCTCGAAAGCCCGGTGTGCCAGGCGCAGGACGCGAAGGCCGCGTTCGGCTCGAACGCGATCTGCGCGTGCGAGAACGTCGGCCTCGCCGGCAGCGGGCTCATCGTGAAGGGCGCCGCGCCCGGCAACGTGGGCGTCAACGGCCGCATCGGCCTCGCGGGCCTCTACGACATCGGCGGCTCGCTGATCGTGATGCAGGGCATCGGAGGCGCGGGCGACCTGCGCACCGGCGGGTCGTTCTCGACCGCGGGCGACGTCGTCGGCGCCGGTCGCATCTCGGTCGGCGGCGACATGATGGTCGGCGGCACGCTCAACACGGCCGGAACGCTCGAGGTGGCCGGCACGCTCGGCGTTCAGGGAGAGGCGCTGCTGACCGGCTACAACGCGGTGAAGCGCGGCGCGTACGTGGCCCCGAAGGAGCCCTGTGGCTGCGGCACCCCGGCCGTCGACGTCGCGGCGCGCGTCGCCGACGCGAAGGCGAACGGGACGCGCATCGGCGACACGCTGGCCGTCGGCTCCACGAAGGTCACCCTCACGACGGGCACGTACTTCGCCGAGTCGCTGACCTCGGCCGGTGAGCTCGAGATCACGGTCGACGGCGCCGTCGCGCTCGCGATCGGCGGCTCGCTGGACGCGGCCGGCAAGCAGCACATCTCGCTGACGCCGGGCTCGACGCTCGACCTGTACGTCGCGCAGGGCATCGCCGCGGCGGGCGACACGTTCCTGGGCTCGGGCGCGACGCCCGGCTCGGTGCGCATCTACGTGGCCGGCCACGTGGTCGCCGCGGGCGCGCAGCGGCTGAACGCGTCGCTCTACGCGCCGAACGCGGACCTCGCGGTCGCGGGTGACACGACGGTGAACGGCTCGCTGTTCGCGAGGTCGATCACCGGCGCGGGCCGCCTGACGGTCGACTACGCGGCGCCCACGATGGCGGCGCCCGACAAGTGCGTGGGGGAGGAGCCTGAGCCGACGCGCGAAGGCGGGTCCGGAACGCCCTCGCGGCCGGCCGACGGCAACGGCGGCGGCCCGATCGATCCGGGCTGAGCTACGCTGCGTGACGTGCTGCTGACAGCGATGGTGGCCGGCGTGCTCGCCGCGAATCCGTACCTCGACGAGGGCGCCGCGCTGTTCGATCGCATGCTGTACGAGAAGGCCGCGTCGAAGCTGAAGCGCGCGACCGAGGTGTCTTCCAGCACCACGGCCGAGCGCCGCCGTGCACACGATCTCTACGCGCGTGCGCTGGTGGCGCTCGGCCAGAACGAGGAGGCCGCCCGCACCTTCGTCGCCCTGCTGTCGACGGACCCGCGGGCGCCGCTGCCGGCCGAGGCGTCTCCGACGATTCGGCGCATGTTCCTCGACGCGAAGGAGCAGCTGTACCCGAAGGGCAGGGCGCAGCTGCGCGGAGTGCCGTCGCCTCCGCCGCGCGTGACCGCCGAGCTCGTCGACCCGTGGGACGTCGTCAGCCACGTCGAGCTGAGGCAGCAGACCGAGGACGGCCCGCTGCAGCCGGTGAAGCTCGAAGCGGCTCCGCTCATCGTCGCCGACGTGACGGAGAAGACGACCAGCGCGACGCTCGTGGCGCTGACGGTGAAGGATGAAGCGGTCGCGTCGCTCGGGCCGCTGAAGTTCGACGTGGCGGCGGCGGTCGCGGCGCCGCCGCAGCAGGTCGAGGCGCCAGCGACGCCTGCTGCGCCGCGCTGGCCGCTGCTCGTCACCGGGGGCGCAGCCGTCGCGTTCCTCGCCACGGGCGCCGCGCTCAGCGCCGCGGCCGCGTCGGACTCGAACACCGCCGCGCAGCAGTACTTCGCGTCCGACATCCGCGCGTATGACGACTCGGCGCGCGACAAGGGCATCGCGGGAGTCGTCTTCTTCGGGCTCGCGGGAGCGGCCGCCGTCACGACGGCGGTGCTGTTCTTCACATGGTGACCTCCGTTCAGGGCCGAGCGCCGTTCACGTCGAGCGAAGGCGCCGCAGTCGATGCGGGCCACGGGTCGGCTTTGCGTCCCCTTCGACGCGGCAGCGCTTCGGGCAGCGAACGCGTCGCGCGGTGGGGGTTCGCGGCTCTCGTGCTGCTCGCCGCGTGCATCCCCGGCCGGCATCCCGTCGAGGGCAAGCCGTGCGATCGCGATCACGCGTGTCCGGATGGCCTGCTGTGCCGCAATCTGGTGTGCGTGGAGCCGGGCAACTTCGACGGTGGCTCGGGCGGCGGCTCGGGTGGCGGCGCCGGCGGAGGCTCGGCACAGGCGTGCCCGAACAACCTGCTGCGCGGCGGCGGCTTCGAGGACGGACATCTCGTCAACTTCAACTGGATGGGGCCGTTCACGGCGCAAGGTGCGACCGTCCGCACTGGAGCCTTCGCGGCCCGCATCACTTCGGCGGGTTCTCTCATCAGCCAGTTCGGGGCGCTTCAGCCGGTGGCCGGTATGGAGCACTGCGCCGAGGCGTGGGTTCGCGGCACTGCGGGTTCCGGAGCCATCGGTCTTCAGCTCGGCCGGCAGTTCAGCACCGTCGACCTGAGCGCGGAGACCACGGTGACGCCCGACGGCACGTGGCAGAAGCTCACGAACCGCTTCGCCTATCCGTCTGGGCATGTCGGCATGACCGTCCACGTCAACGCGCCGGCGGCAGACGTCTTCGTCGACGACGTGTGCGTGCAGGTGTGCCCGTAGATCGTCGCGGGGAGTCGCCCGTTGAACGCGGACCATGCAGAGATCGACGAGCGGTTCACCCAACGCCCTTCGGGGAGGAGCCCTGACGTGAAGATCTCCGTCGCCTCACCCTGCAAGCGCGACTGGGCGAAGATGTCCGGCGACGAGCGCGTGCGCTTCTGCTCGGACTGCAAGATGAACGTCTACAACCTCTCGGCGATGAGCCAGGCCGAGCTGGAAGCGATGGTGAAGCAGCGCGAGGGCCGGGTCTGCGTGCGCTTCTTCTCGCGGCCCGACGGCACGGTCATCACGCGCGACTGCCCGGTCGGCGTCTCGCGCAAGCGGCGCACGTACGCGGTCTCGATGGCGGCGATGCTCGCGCTGCTCGCGGCGCCGTTCGCCACCGCGCAGGAAGAGTGCACCCTCAACGGCGAGCCCACCTTCGTCGAGTCGGTGCGGCAGCTGTTCTGGGACCTCAAGGTGAGGCTCGGCCTCGCCTCGCCGCCGATGGTGCACACGGTGGGAATGATGGTCGCCCCGCCGCCGCCTCCGCCGGGGCCGGCGCCGGGGGCACCCTGATGTAGGGAGCGCGCGTCTTGAACTTCCCGGGTTCCGCTCCTACGGTGCGCGCCGGCACACATGGCCGACTCCGACCCCAGAGAGCCCGACCCGGGTGGACTCACGGGAGAGCAACGCCTGCCTCCGGCAGCGTCACTCGACGCCCTGGCGACCCGGCTCGCCGGCTCGTCGCTGTGGGCGAACCGGCTCGTCTACGGGGTGCTGCTGGTCGCGGTGTCGGTGGGCTCCGCGTTCCTCGCCTCGCCGGGGCTGTACAGCCAGAAGATCCCCGAGCTCTCGGCCGAAGACCTCGGCAAGCCGTTCCGCGCCGCGTCGCTGGCCGGCTTCAAGGCGAGCCGCGACTACGAGATCGCCGACGAGCCGAAGACGCAGGCGGCGCGAGAAGAGGGCAAGGCCCGCGTGCGCCCGGTCTTCGACTACGACCCGTCGGTGCAGTCGGCGGTCGCGCGCTCTCTCGAGGACGCGTTCGACGAGATGCAGGAGGTCGTCGACGAGTTCCAGCTCGACCACTACCTGAAGAGCGAAGGGAAGCCCGGCGAGGAGACGCCGGCGCCGCCGAAGAAGCGGGGCCCCGAGACGAAGGAGGAGGCGGCCGAGCTCGCTGCGCGGCTGCGTGACGCGAGGAAGCGGCTCGAGTCGCACATCATCCTCACCGACCCGGAGGACTTCGAGGCGCTCGTCCAGAACCGGTTCTCGGCCGACGCGCAGAAGGCGGCGCTGGGGCTCGTCGAGCTGGCGTACCGCTCGAAGCTCGTCATCTCGCGCGACGAGCTCTCGCGCGTCGACCAGAACGGCATCACCGTCCGAATCCTCGGAGGCACCAGCGAGTACGACGTCGACACGCGACAGCTCAGCGCCGAGCAGCGCGCGTCGGGCGGGGTGCTCGACCTGCGAGAGGTGAACGACGCGCTCGACCGCTTCGCGGGAGTGCCGGGGAACTACCTGCCGGACACTCCGGCGTCGCTGCGGCGGGCGGTGCTGCGCATCGCGAAGCGGCAGCTGCGGCCGAACCTGACCATCAACCTCGCCGAGACCGAGGCGCGCCGGAAGGCGGCGTTCGCGGCGGCGAAGCCGGTGATCGTCAGCATCAAGAAGGGCCAGAAGGTGATCGGCGACGGCGAGCTGATCACGAACACGCACCTGCTCGTGGTGCAGAAGATGCGCGAGCAGACCGATCAGCTCGACATGCTGCAGCTGCAGATCGGCGGCGCGGGAGTCGTCGCGGTCGTCACCATCGCCGTCTTCGTGTTCCTGCGCTCGATTCGCCGCTTCCGGCCGACGCGGAAGGACGCGCTGTTCCTCGGCATGTCGCTGCTCGGCCTGCTCGGGCTGATGCACCTGTGGGTCACGATCGCGGACGCGATTCACGACCGGTACCCGCAGATGCCGATCGAGGCGCTGTACTTCTGCTTCCCGCTGGCGGCCGGCGCGATGCTCGTGCGCTTCGTGCTGTCGGAAGAGCTGGCGCTGTTCTTCGCGATCGTCTTCTCGTGCCTGTGCGGCGTGATGATCGGCAACTCGCTGTCGTTCTCCGTCTTCACGCTGGTGACGTCGCTCGTCGCGAGCGATCGCATCGCGCGCGCGAAAGATCGCAGCGGCATCTTCCGCGCGGGAGCGTGGACGGGCATCGCCGGCGCGGGGCTCGTGATCTTCCTGGGCCTGGCCGAAGGGCGCGGGCTGTTCGGTGACACCCTCATCGGCGCGGCGTTCGCGCTGGCGGCCGGAGCCTTCGCGGTGCCGATGTTGGTGATGGCACTGACTCCGCTCACCGAAGCGGCCTTTGGTTACGCTTCCGACATCAAGCTGCTCGAGCTCGCCAACCTGAACCACCCGGCGCTCAAAGAGCTCATCGTTCAGGCGCCGGGCACCTACCACCACAGCATCATCATGGGCTCGCTGGTCGAGGCGGCTGCGGAGGCGATCGGCGCCAACCCGCTGCTCGCGCGCAGCTGTGCGTACTACCACGACATCGGAAAGGGCCGGAACCCGGCGTACTTCGGCGAGAACCAGAAGGGTGAGAACCGGCACGATCAGCTCGCTCCGGCGATGAGCGCGGTGATCATCAAGCGGCACGTCACCGAAGGCATGGAGATGGCGCGGCAGTACAAGCTCCCGCGCCGCGTCGCCGCCGCGATCCCCGAGCACCACGGCACGCGGCTGGTCGGCTTCTTCTTCCACAAGGCGAAGAAGGAGCAGGAGGGCAAGGACGCGCCGGTGCCGATCGACGAGGCCGTCTACCGGTACCCCGGTCCGAAACCGCAGTCGCGCGAGACGGCCCTGGTGATGATCGCGGACGCCGTCGAGGCGGCGAGCCGCTCGATGCCCGAGCCGACGACCGCGAACCTGCACGCCCTGGTGCAGAAGCTCATCACCATGATCTTCAGCGAGGGCCAGCTCGACGAGTGCGACCTCACGCTGAAAGACCTGAACGTCATCACGAACGCGTTCGTGCGGACGCTCGAGGGCATCTACCACGCGAGGCCGAGTTACCCCGCCGCCGCGATCGGCAATCCGGTGAAGCCGGCGCTGACGCTGGCGCGGCGCGAGCCTGAGGCCGCGAAGAAGGCAGGCACGAGCTGAGCAACCGCGTCGCCGCGTCCTCCACGGTACGGGGCGGTGACGCCGAGCTGCCGCGCCTGAAGCGCCGCGCGCTTCAGTTCATGCGGGCGATGAAGCTCGACGGCACCGAGCTCTCGCTGTCGCTGGTGAGCGACGCGCAGATCCGCCGGCTGAACCGCGACTGGCGAAAGAAGGACAAGGCGACCGACGTGCTCTCGTTTCCCGTCGGTAGCGTGCTGCTCGGAGACGTCGTGATCTCGCTCGAGACCGCGCGGCGTGTGGCGAAGCAGCACGCTGTGACATTGCGAAGTGAGCTGGATCTGTACTTGGCCCACGGTCTGCTACATCTGCTCGGGTACGACCACCACACGGCCTCCGAACGCAAAGCCATGGCGTCTTTGGAGTCGAGGTTGTTGGGTGCGGCGGGAATGCTGACCCGACGGTAACGCCACATTTCCGGCACGGCGCTTGGAAGCAGTCGTTGGCCATGACGTCGACTCTGGATCAACTTGCTCCGGGCTTCACCGCGAAGCTCAACCTCATCACGGACCTGCTCATCATCCTCGCAGCGATGATGGCCGCCGGGTTCGGACCCTTTCAGCTCATCGTCCTCTCCGCCGTTGCCCTGTGGCTGCTCCTGGGCATCACGCTCCGTCACTACGACGCGTGGGCGTACGGGCGGACGGCTTCGTTCGACGCCGGCATGGTGTCGATCATGATGATGGCGGTGCTCACCGGGATGATCATCCTGGTCCGGCTGGTGCCCGGCGCTCCGGCGATGACCGAGGTCTCGGTGGTGCCGCTGGCGTGCTGGCCGCTGCTCATCGCGCTGCGCCTGCTCGTGTTCCGCACGATCTCGAAGCAGGAGGCCCCGCTCGATGAAGTGCTCGTGATCGGCGCCGGCACGCTGGGCCGCAAGACGGCCGAAGATCTGCGCAAGGCGGGCAAGCGCACCGTGCTCGGCCACCTGCGGTTCTCGGACGAGCGCGGCGAGCCGAAGGGGCTGCTGGGCAACGTGCAGGAGCTCGAGAAGATCCTGCGCAACACGCCGGTCGACGAGGTCTACATCGCGGGCAACGCGCTGAAGCAGGGCCCCGAGATGCAGGCGTCGATTCGCGTCTGCGAGCGGCTCGGTGTTCCGTTCGCGCTGCCGCTGTCGGGCTTCAGGTTCGATCGGGCGCGGCCCATCGGCGGCCGCGCGGTGAGCGACGGCTACATGCACTACCTGTCGGTCGACCTGAAGCGCCACCAGCGCGCGATCAAGCGGCTGTTCGACATCGTGTCGTCGGCGACGGCGATCGTGATCCTCTCGCCGCTGCTGCTCGTGGTCGCGGCGCTGATCAAGCTGACCAGCAAGGGCCCCGTGTTCTTCAAGCAGACGCGCTGCGGCCTGCACGGGCGCCCGTTCCAGATGCTGAAGTTCCGCTCGATGGTGGTGGACGCGGAGAAGATCCGCGAGCTGCTCGCGGCGAAGAACGAGATGAGCGGCCCGGTCTTCAAGATGAAGAACGACCCGCGCGTGACCTGGATCGGTCGCTTCATCCGCAAGTTCTCGATCGACGAGCTGCCGCAGCTCATCAACGTGCTCGCCGGCGACATGAGCGTCGTGGGCCCGCGCCCCGCGCTGCCTGCCGAGGTCGCGAAGTACGAGTCGTGGCAGCGCCGCCGCCTCTCGGTTCGCCCGGGCCTCACCTGCATCTGGCAGGTCAGCGGCCGCAACCAGATCAGCTTCGAGGAGTGGATGGTGCTGGACATGCAGTACATCGACGGCTGGAGCCTGGGGCAGGACATCTCGCTCATCTTGAAGACCTTCCCGGTCGTGCTCACGGGCAAGGGCGCGAGCTGAGCTCTTCGGGCGCGGACGCCGAAGCGCCGTCAGGCGCCTGGCGTCCGCGACCGAATGAAGAACGGTAGACGGTGGGAGTGATGGACAGCAGGAGCCCCGGGCGCAAGGGACGGCGCTCGGGGCTTCGCCTTTTCGACGTGGACGTGGACGTGGACGCGCTCGTGGACGTCAGTTTGCGGCGCCGCTTACTGACTGACGTCCACGAGCGCGTCCACGTCCACGTCCACGGAGAAGATTGGGCGGCGAAAGTGCCGGCAGTCTCGAGCCCAGGCCTACCTTTCGTCGAAGGCCCTGTGGTAGGCGGCGGGCATGACGGTCCAATCAGTTCAGCTGGCCAACACGGGCTCGCACCCGAAGGCGCTCAAGTGGCTGTTCCTCACCGAGATGTGGGAGCGCTTCAGCTACTACCTGATGATCGGCATCCTGTACCTGTACCTCATCGACTCCCAGAAGGGCGGCATGGGGTGGTCGGGAGGCAAGGCCGCCGGTGTCGTCGGCACGTACCTCGCGTTCGTCTACCTGACTCCGTTCATCGGCGGCCTCATCGCGGACCGCGTGCTCGGCTGCCGCAAGACCGTCATCATCGGCGGCGTGGTGATGGCGCTCGGGCACCTGCTGATGGCGGTGCCGGCGCTCGTCGACGCGGACACCGCCGAGCCGGTGCTGTACCTCGCGCTCGGTTGCCTCGTGATCGGCAACGGCTGCTTCAAGCCGAACATCTCCACGCTCGTCGGCAACCTGTACGAGAAGGGCAGCCCGCTGCGCGACGGCGGGTACAACATCTTCTACATGGGCATCAACGTCGGTGCCTTCGCGTGCAACTTCGTCGCGGCCATCGTGCGCAACAAGTACGGGTGGCACTGGGCGTTCGCGAGCGCCGGCTTCGGCATGGCGATCGGCCTCATCATCTTCATCCTCACGCAGAAGTCGTTCGCGCACGCGGATCCGGATCCGAAGACGCGCACCGACGCTCCGCAGGAGAGCCTCGCGCCGCTCTTCATCCGCTGCCTCTTGCCCGCTCTCGGCTTCGCGGTCGTCGGCTACGTGCTTGGCGGCGGTATCGTCGCCATCTGGCCGGAGCTCGGCAAGTCGCTGCCTTCGTTGCTCACCGGCAAGGGCATCATCGGCCTCGGCGCGGTGACCACGGCCTTCCTCTTTGCGTGCATCCCGATCGTCTCGTTCTTCATCTGGGTCTGGAAGAGCCTCCAGAAGCCCGAGGAGAAGAGCCGCACGCTCGCGCTGCTCGTCATCTACGCGGTCGTCATCTCGTTCTGGATGATCTTCCACCAGAACGCGACGGCGCTCTCGGACTGGGCGGCCAACACCACCGATCGCGTGCCGAGCGCCGTGGTGAAGCCGCTCGTCAACCTCGCGCCCGACTTCGCCGAGACCGCGCCGCCCTCGTACTACACGAACGCGTCAGCCGAGACGGCGCGCCCGAAGCCCGAGATGTTCGAGGTCGTCCCCGAGGAACGGTACAAGGAGCTCGACAAGGCGAAGCAGCTCGACGTGAAGCCGGGCGTGCCGACGCCGGTCACGCAGAAGATGTTCGACGACATCTACGCGAAGGCCGGCCCCGAGCGCATCGACGATCACCCGAAGCTCGTGAACGCCGAGCTGTTCCAGTCGATCAACCCCGGCTGGATCATCATCATCACGCCGCTGTTCGTCGGCTTCTTCGCGATGCTGCGCCGCCGCGGCAAAGAGCCGTCGACCGCGGCGAAGATCGCGCTCGGCCTCGCCATCACCGGCCTCTCGGCCCTCGTCATGGTCGCCGCCGCCCAGGTCACGCGCGGAGGCCTCGACAAGGCCAGCGCCTGGTGGCTGTTCGGCACCTACGGCGTCGTCACCGTCGGTGAGCTCTGTCTGTCTCCGATGGGGCTCTCGCTGGTGAACCGCATGGCGCCGCGCCACATCAGCGCGTTCATGATGGGCGGCTGGTTCCTGGCCATCTCCGTCGGCAACAAGCTCTCGGGCGTCTTCGGCGAGCTGTACAACGAGATGCCGGACAAGCGCGTGTTCTTCGCGCTCAACGCGCTCGCGGTGTTCGTCGCTGCCGGCGTGCTGTTCGCGCTGTTGCCGTGGCTGAAGAAGCAGATGGGAGAGGGGCAGGCGCAAACCTCAGTTGCGCCTCAACCTGGTGCGCCGACCTCGGCGGCATCAGAGGGAGCTGCGTGAGCGGCCAGGGGGGCCAGCTGAAGCCACTGCCGGTGGATCTCACCGAGCTCTGCATCGCCCTCGAGAACGAGGCGCGGGGCTTCGATTGGTACCTCGACATCGAGACCGGCGACACCGTGCTGGTGAACGCCGAGTACGAGCCGCACGAGTACGGCGGCCTCAAGGTCGAGGAGATCGAGGGCAATCCGCAGCGCTTCCGCCGCGTGCCTCCGACCGACGAGCGCACCGTGCTCGCCGACATGGAGGCCTTCGCCGCGCAGCACCAGGACGAGAAGCTCAAAGAGTCGCTGCAGCTCGCCCTCGAGGCCCCGCGGCCCGAGCGCCGCTTCCGCGCCGTGCTCGGCTGGCTGCCCGAGGAGCAGCACGCCTGGCACCAGTTCCGCCACCAGCGCCTCGAGGCCCGCGCGCGCGCGTGGCTCGAGCAGCTGGGCCTTCAGCCCGAGTGATCCGGGCCCGAACGTGAGCGGCGGCCGAAGTCCTCGGCCGCCGCCCGCGTCACGCGAGTGGTTCCCCCCACTGCAAAGCCGTCAGTGCCAGCGCGACCCGCCGCCGCGCCGCGAGCCCCCGCGCTGGTCATCGTCTCTCGCCGCGAAGCCGCGCCGGCTGCCGCCGCGGTCGTCGTAGCCCTCCGAGGAGTCGTGGCCGCGGTCGTACTCGTCGTCGCCGCGGTCGCGGCCCTCCCAGCGGGCTTCGCCGCCCCGGCGCGCGACCTCGCGCAGCTGGTCGTCGTCCCAGTTGCGGAAGTTGCCCCCGCTGCGCTCTCCGCCGCGGCGCGCGACCTCGCGCAGCTCGTCCTCGTTCCAGTTGCGGAAGTTGCCGCCGCTGCGCTCTCCGCCGCGGCGCGCGACCTCGCGCAGCTGGTCGTCGTCCCAGTTGCGGAAGTTGCCGGGGCTCAGCGCTCCGCCCCGGCGGGCGACCGCGCGCAGCTTGGCGTCGGCCCAGTTGCGGAAGTTGCCGCCGCTGCGCTCTCCGCCGCGGCGTGCGACCTCGCGGAGCGCGTCTTCGTCCCAGTTCCGGAAGTTGCCGCCGCTCGCGCGACCTCCGCGCCGGGAGATCTCGCGCCGCTGCTCCGCGCTCAGCGCGGCGAACCCACGGCGGCTGCCGCCGGCGCGACCGCGACCCGCACGGCTCGAGGGACCGCCGCGCCGCGACGGCTCGCGTCGCTGCTTCTTCTCCACCGGTGCGGACCGCCGACGGCTGCCCCGACCTTCGTCCCTGCGACGCTCGCGTGCCACGTGGTTCCTCCGGTCGCGCAGCGGTCGAGATGACCTCCGCGTGCGCGCGGCGTTTTGCAAACGCGGATCCAGGTTGCGACAGAGGAGCAGGTGCGGAGAATCGTCACGCCGCGGAAACATTTGACGCGGCGCGCGGCGAAATTGCGGACAGTCGCGCGCGCGCGGAATTGCCACCGTTCGGTGACGCCGCTCGACGGGCTCACGAGCTGAGCACGAGTGATCTCGCGCCGGTCGCGCGTGCGTCGCGTGCGCCAGCGGCCGCGAGAGCTGATCAGCGCGAGGTGCGGCGCCGGCGCGCGGTAACACGCAGCACGGCGAGGCTGATCAGCACCGCCAGCGCCGGCGACGCGGTGCAGCCGCAGCCGACGCCGTAGTCGCGAAGGGTGGGCGGGCTGCCCGCGTCGGGGGACAGGCCCGCATCGGGGGCTCCCGCGTCGGCCGGCTCGAGCCCCGCGTCGGTCGGGCCGGCGTCGACGGCGATGATCAGCGCCTCGTCGCCGATCAGATCGGGCGAGAGCACGGTGAGCGGCTGGGGGCCGGCGACCACGGGGCGGAAGGCGATCGCCTGCTGCGCGGTGGCGACCAGCAGACCATCGTTCCAGGCGGCCGAGCAGGCCCCGTCCCGGAAGAACTGCACGCCCGCGTCGCTGCGCAGGTAGATGGGAGAGAAGTCGGGCGGGGCGAGCAGGCCTCCGTCGAGATCGTGGAAGGTGAGGCTCGCCGGCGTGCAGCGGCCGACGTCGGCGCGCTGGGGCGCGGTGAGCTGCGCGAAGGCGGCGCGGCGCTCGGTGAGCGTGACGAGATCGTCGATCGCGATCTCGCCCAGCCACCGATCGTGCACGGCGCCGAAGCCGAGCAGGTAGCGGCTGAGTCGCGCCCCGGTCCAGTCGAACGGCAGCGCGCCGATGAGGCGGCCGTCGAGCGCGCCGACGAGGCGGCCGGCGTCGGTGCCGAGGCCCTCGAGCTCGAGCTGCAGGAGGTGCCACGCGTCGGGCCAGATGGGCAGGTTGGGGCCCATCGTGAAGCCTCCGGCGCCGCTGCCCTGCAGCACGAGGTGGTCGCCGCCGTCGGGAGCCGGCCCGACGATGAGCTCGGCGACGGTGCCGAACGGGTTGACGTTGTGGATCTGCACCGGCCACAGGTACGGGGGGCCGCTGCGATGCCGGTACCGGATCCAGTAGCGCACGTACGCGTTGCCGAGCCTGGGCGGCATGAAGTCGTGCCCGAGGAACGTGGGCGTGATGAAGCCGCCCGTGCCGGCGTCGGTCTTCGTGAACACGATGCCCGCGCCGAACCGGCCGGCGGCCTCGCTCTGCGAATAGAGGTACGTGCCGCCGTGCGTGTCGAAGGCGCCGGTGTTCCACTCGGGCATCGCCACCGGCAGCTCGAAGCGCTCGACGTACAGCGACTGCGCGCAGAGCAAGGCGGTGAGCGGAATCATTTCGCCGGCAGGAACCGGTCGACCATGACATACCTGCGCGCGATGAACGCGAGGGCGACGCCCGCGAGGACCGCGGCGCCCGCGTAGAAGAAGAAGAGGTCGGCGCCCTTGAGCGTGAGCAGCGTCGAGAGTCGCGCGACGGCGAGGTTGCCGATGGCGGTGGTGAGCAGCCAGAAGCTCATCAGCGTGCCCTTCATCTCGACGGGCGCCTGCGAGTAGGCGAACTCGAGGCCGCTGGTCGAGACCATCACCTCGGACAGCGTGAGCAGCACGTACGGCCCGAGCTGCCACATGATGTTGAGCGTCGTGCCGGCGTCGATGGGCTGCTGCACCATGCCGGCTGCCACCCACGAGCTCGCGGCGACGAACATGCCGACGGTCATGCGCCGCAGCGGCGTCATCTCGAGCCCGAGCCTGTGGAGCAGCGGGTACACGACGATGCCCATGAGCGGGATGAGGATCATCACCAGCGCGGGGTTGATGAGCTGCATCTGGGCCGGCTCGAAGACGACCGGCACCGTCTTCCACCCGGTGTACTGCGGCGCCACGAGCATCCAGACGATCCGGTAGAGCGCGACGCCGAACGCGATGAGCGTCACCTCGACGCCGAGCCACTTCGTCAGCTTCTCCGAGGCGAGGAAGATGACGACGAGGCCGGCGCACCACCAGCCGAGCTCGACCCGGTACCAGTCGACGAGCAGCGTACCGATGTGGCCGTTCATCGACTTCGCCTGCACGACCCAGGTCGAGGCCTTCTGATCGAACAGCGCCCAGAAGAAGGGGATCGGCGCGAAGACGAGCAGCACCTTCAGCACCGAGCGGGTGCCCTCGACCACGTTCGCGGGGTGCCTTGCCTGCGTGGCCTCCCACGACCCGGACTTGAGGCGCGTGAGCAGCACCTGCACGAAGCCGTGCTGCTTCGGCCCGGTCGGGGGCACGTTCACGTAGCGGTGGCGGCCGAGCCAGAAGATGAAGGTCGCGATGAACATCAGCGCGCCGGGGATTCCGAACGCGACGCGCGGGCCGGCCCAGTCGGCCTTGAGCAGCTTCGGGATGAAGGCGCTCGCGAAGAAGGAGCCCAGGTTGATGCTCCAGTAGAAGGCCTGGAAGACGCGGCTGGCGAGGTGCTTGTTCTGGGCGGTGAACTGATCTCCGACCATCGAGCTGACGCACGGCTTGATGCCGCCGCTGCCGAGGGCGATGAGGAAGAGCCCGCTGTAGAAGCCCCACTTGTTGTCGACGAAGAACGCGAGGAAGGCGTTGCCGACGCAGTAGACGAGCGAGAGCCAGAGGATCGTGCGGTACTTGCCCCACCAGCGATCGGCGAGCCAGCCGCCGAGCAGCGGGAAGAAGTACACGCCGACGACGAAGTCGTGGAAGTGCGCCTTCGAGATCGCGGTGCGCATCTCGGGGTCGGGCACCTCGTTCACCAGCAGGTACTCGATGAGGAAGACGGTGAGGATGTTCCTCATGCCGTAGAAGCTGAAGCGCTCGCAGGCCTCGTTCCCGATGATGAAGGGGATCTGCGACGGCAGCTTCTGCTGGAGCGGTGGCGCGACCGCGGGACCGGACATGGTGCGCCTATATACCCCGCATGACCGGGGCTTCCTGCTCCAACGCGCCGAGCAGGAAGTCCCACGCGGCGCGCACCCGTGGCGTCGTGCGCAGGTCCTGGTGCACCACGAGCCAGACGTCGCGCTCGAGGGCCCGGTGCGGAGGCGCGAGGCGCTCGACGCCCGGCTCGCGATCTCCGATGCCGCAGGGGAGCAGGCCGACGCCCAGGCCCGCGCGCACCGCCGCCGCGACGGCGATGACGCTGTTCACGCGCAGCGCCACCTTGGCCTCGCGGGCGTGTTTCTCGAGCCAGGCGGCCTCGGGCCAGCCGCGCGCCTCGGCGGTGTACCCGATGACGCGGTGGCCGGCCCACGGCTCGCCGCGGTCTTTGAGGTACCGCTTCGACGCGTACGGCGCGATCGCGATGGCGGCGACCTTCTTCGCGTAGAGGCCGGCCTGCGTCTGGCGCACCAGGCGCACCGCGAGGTCGGCGTCGCGGCGGGCGAGGCTGACCGACGGGTTGCCGGTGACGAGCTCGAGCTCGAGGTCGGGGTGCTGCGCCTGGAAGCGCGCGAAGTGGGGGAGCAGGTGGTTGGCGGCCATCGCCTCGGTCGCCGCGATGCGGACGGTGCCGCTGACCGCGGTGCCGAGGGCGGCGACCTTGCGCTGCACCTCCTGGCTCGCGGAGTCCATCGCCTCGACGGAGGAGAGGATGCGGCGACCGGCGTCGGTGAGCTGGCCTCCGCGCTCGAGCAGCCTGGCGCCGACGGACTTCTCGAGCGCCGCCATGCGGCGGCCGACGGTGGTGGCGTCGACCTTCAAGATGCGCGCGGCCGCCGCGAGCGAGCCGCTGCGCTGAACGGCGAGGAAGTGCTGCAGGTCGGTCCAGTCGGGCATGCGTTTGTGCAGGGTAGCACTGCAACCATGCAGCGCGGGGCTGCATTACGAAGAGAGCCCACTCAAGGAGGCAGCACACATGTTCGAAGCACTGCTCGTCGTCGTTCTCTCTGCAGCACCCGCCATCGAAGGCACGTGGTCGAGCCCGGCCTGCGAGTCGACCCCCGACGGCTCGATGCACTTCACCCGGACGTTCAAGATCGACAAGGGCGCGTGGGCGATCGACTTCAGCACCTACGGTGACGCCGCCTGCAAGGAGAAGATGGTCACCGTCGACATCGACGGGCCGTACAAGCTGGAGAAGCCGTCGCCGAAGGTGAAGGGCGCCACCGAGGCGCAGTTCCTCTTTACGCGCAGGAAGGCGACGCCGAAGAGCGAGGGCGCCGCGAAGTGGCTCTCGTCCGTGAAGGCCTGCGGGAAGGCGGACTGGAAGGCCGGAGAGAGCGTCGACATCGACGCGAGCGGCTGCCCGCAGCTCGGCGCTTACCCGAAGGCGCAGTGCGCCGGCGAGTTCGATCTCGTGAAGGTGGAGGGGGACCAGCTGTTCTTCGGCGCGCGCCCTGCGGACGGGAACCTGTGCTCGAAGGAGAAGCGGCCGGCCCAGCTCGGCGCGCCCGTGAAGAAGAGCTGAAGCTCAGATCGGGGCCGGCCGTACGCGCCGCAGCGGGTACGACTCGACGGGCCCGGGTTCGTTCACGATGACGTGACCGGGAACGAGAACGAAGAACGCGTTCCCCTCCCTGTTCCCGGCCACGTACTCCCTGAACGCACCCGGGCCCGTCGAGTCGTTCACGTGACCGAAAAAAACGTACCCGGCTGTTCGCCCCCCCCTCAGCTCGCGACGCGCCGCCCGACGCGCATGCGCCGCGACTTCTCGAGCACGTGCTTGAGGTACCGCCCGGTGTGGCTCGCCTTCACCTCGGCGACGTCCTCGGGAGTCCCCGCGGCGAGGATCTGCCCGCCGGCGGCTCCGCCCTCGGGGCCTAAGTCGATCACCCAGTCGGCGCTCTTGATGACGTCGAGGTTGTGCTCGATCACGAGCACGGTGTTGCCGGCGTCGACGAGCCGCTGAATCACCTTCAAGAGCTTCTTGATGTCGTCGAAGTGCAGGCCCGTCGTCGGCTCGTCGAGGATGTAGAGCGTGCGGCCGGTGCCGACCTTCGCGAGCTCGCGCGCCAGCTTGATGCGCTGCGCCTCGCCGCCCGACAGCGTCGGAGAGCTCTGCCCCAGGCGGATGTACGAGAGCCCGACGTCGTCGAGCGTCTTCAACACCCGCATGATGTCGCGGTGCACCTCGAAGTGCTGCATCGCCTCGCGCACGGAGAGGTCGAGGATCTCGGCGACGTTCTTGCCCTTGTACCGGACGCGCAGGGTCGCGTCGTTGAAGCGCTTGCCGCCGCAGACCTCGCACGGCACGAACACGTCGGCGAGGAAGTGCATCTCGACCTGCTTCAGGCCGTCGCCCTCGCACGCCTCGCAGCGGCCGCCCTTCACGTTGAAGCTGAAGCGGCCGGGCGTGTACCCGTACGTGCGCGCCTCCTGCGTCTGCGCGAGGCACTCGCGGATGGGGTCGAACACCTTCGTGTACGTCGACGGGTTCGACCGCGGCGTGCGGCCGATGGGGCGCTGGTCGATGTCGATGACCTTGTCGAGGTACTCGATGCCGCGGATCGCCTTGTGCGCGCCGGGGACCTCGCGAGCGCCGTGCAGCGCGCGGGTGAGGGCGGGGTAGAGGATCTCGTTGATGAGCGTCGACTTGCCGGCGCCGCTGACTCCGGTGACGGCGACGAAGACGCCGAGCGGGATCTCGGCGGTGACGTTCTTGAGGTTGTTCGCCTTCGCGCCCTCGATGACGAGCTTCGTCTTGCCGGGCTTGCGGCGAACCTCGGGGACCTCGATCTCCTCGCGACCAGAGAGGTAGCCGCCGGTGAGGCTCTTCTCGTTCGCCATCACCTCTTTCGGAGTGCCCTCGGCGACGACCTGGCCGCCGAGCTCTCCGGCGCCGGGGCCGAAGTCGATGAGCCAGTCGGCGTCTTCCATCGTCTCTTCGTCGTGCTCGACGACGATGACGGTGTTGCCGAGATCGCGCAGGCGCTTGAGCGTGCCGAGCAGGCGGCCGTTGTCGCGCTGGTGCAGGCCGATGCTCGGCTCGTCGAGGATGTAGATGACGCCGGTCAGCTCGCTGCCCATCTGCGAGGCGAGGCGGATGCGCTGGCTCTCTCCGCCGCTGAGCGTCGAGGCCGAGCGGTCGAGCGTGAGGTACGCGAGGCCGACGTTCTGCAGGAAGCCGAGCCGCGAGCGGATCTCCTTGAGCAGCTCGGCGGCGATGGTCGCCTCGTTCGGCGTGAGCTGAAGGCCGGAGAGGAAGTCCATGGCCTCCTGGATGGTGAGGCCGGAGAGCTCCACGAGCGTCTTCGCGCCGATCTTCACCGCGCGCGACTCGGGGCGCAGGCGGGCGCCGCCGCACGTCGTGCACGGCTTATCGGAGAAGAACTTCATGTAGTACTGCCGCATCGACTCGGACGCGGTGCTCTTGAAGCTCCGCATCAGCTTGTTGACGAGGCCTTCCCACTCCATGCGCCAGCGGTGGCCCTCGCCCCACTTCATGGTGAACTCTTTGCCCTCGGAGCCGTAGAGGATGAGGTCCCTGGCGCTCTTGGGCAGCTTCTCCCACGGCGTGTCGAGGTCGAACTTGAACGCGGCGGCGAGCTGATCGACGAGGTCGGCGGTCCACCCTTCGCCGCGCGTCATGCCGGTGGCCCAGACCTCGACGGCGCCCTCGCGAATGCTGCGCGTCTTGTCCGGGACGATGAGGTCCGGATCCATCTCCGGGCGCGTGCCGAGGCCGTTGCAGTCCTGGCACATGCCCAGGGGGTTGTTGAACGAGAACGAGGCGGGTGTGAGCTCGGGGAACGAGATGCCGCAGTGCGCGCACGCGTTGAGCTCGCTCATCGTGCGGTCCGACGACTTCGCGCCGTGCTCGTCGGTGATGATGAGAACGCCTTTGCCCTCTTTGAGCGCCGTCTCGACCGAGTCGGTGAGGCGCGACGTGATGTCGCCCTTGAGCACCAGGCGATCGATGACGAGCTCGAGGTCGTGCTTGCTCTTCTTGTCGAGGACGATCTTCTCTTCGATGCCGCGAATCTTCCCGTCGACGCGCGCGCGGGTGAAGCCGCGCTTCTGCGCCTCGGGGAGGACGTCTTTGTGCTCGCCCTTCTGGTTCGTGATGACCGGCGCGAGCAGCTGCAGCTTCGAGCCCTGCGGCAGCTTCAGGATCTCGTCGACGATCTGCTGCGCGCTCTGCTTGCCGACCTTGCGGCCGCAGTTGTGGCAGTGCTGCACGCCGATGCTCGCGAAGAGCACGCGCAGGTAGTCGTGCACCTCGGTGACGGTGCCGACCGTCGAGCGCGGGTTGTTGCTCGCCGCCTTCTGCTCGATCGAGATGGTCGGAGAGAGGCCGCGCAGCGTGTCGTACTTCGGCTTCTCCATCTGGCCGAGGAACTGGCGCGCGTAGGCCGAGAGCGACTCGACGTACCGCCGCTGACCTTCCGCGTAGAGCGTGTCGAAGGCGAGCGACGACTTGCCCGAGCCCGAGACGCCGGTGAACACCACCAGCTTCTTCTTCGGGATCTCGAGGTTGATGCCCTTGAGGTTGTGCTCACGCGCTCCACGAACGGAGATCGTGTCCGGTTCCGACATTCTGAGGATCGTCATAGCTGGGGAGGTGCTCGTTTATAGCGGAACGCCCGTTCAGGTACAGCCGTTCGGGCGAAGACAACAGAACGATCGCCGCGCGCGGGGATTCCGCGGGGCGAGCGTGGCGCGGCTGCGCGTGCTGAGGCGGCGGCGCGCCCGGCGACTGCGTCAGTCTGCCTTCGGCACGAACCCGAAGATGGCCCGCGGGAACTCGTCGGTCATCACGAGGAAGCCGCGCTCGTCGAGCCTCTCGACCGCTTCCCAGTTCCGGCCCGGCTGCGTCATGTCGAGCGCGATGTGCAGCGGCGCCCCGGCTGCGGCGACGCCCTGCTCCGTCACCTGCATCGGCAGCAGCTGCTCCGTCCGCGGAGCGTCGGGCAGGCCCTTGTCTCCGGGGTGGTGGTAGTTCGCGACCCAGAAGCGGCCGTCGGCGTCGGCGGGCGTCGAGTCGGTGAGGCGGTACGAGACCTCCGGCATCGGCAGCGCGCCGAGCGGCTCGAGATCCAGCCCGAAGGAGTGCGCCACGCGCGGGCCGCCGTTGGTCTCGGGCATCACCATCAGGCGATCGCCCGCGACGAGCAGCGCCTCGTAGCCCATGTTCTTGATGCGCGTCGCCGGCGGCAGCGTGCGGATGTTGTCCAGGTCGAGCTCGAGGCCTTCGGCGGTCATGCGCCCGGCGACCAGGTAGCCGAACATGTCGTCGCCCTGCTTGGCCTCGGCGAGCAGGTACGCGCGCTCGCCGACGATCGCGATCGCCTCGAAGCCTTCGAAGCCGGGGAACCTGTCGGCGAAGCCTTCCGGGCCGACCTTCAGCTCTCGCGGCGTCAGGGTGGCGGCGCGCCCGTCGACGGCCGCTTTCACGTCGGCCTTGTCGAGCACGTAGAGCTGCTTCGCCCACTGCGGCAGCAGCACCAGCTGCTCGCCGTGCCACGCCATGCCGGAGATCTGCACCTTCGGATCGGTGATGGAGCCCTGCAGCTTCAGCTCCTGCAGCGGAGCGCCACCGACGAACACGTCCTGCCGCTCGCTCTGCGGCGTCCACGCGACGACGCTGGGCGTGCTCGTCGGCTCCGGCTTCGCGACCGTCGCAGGGGGAGCGGTGACTGTCCTGGGCGCGACCTTCAAGCGGCGACCAACCTAGCAGGTTAGTGTCCGCGCGATGCTGAGCCCCATCCGTGGTGTCGCAGACGTGGAGCACGTTGCCGGCGCGCAGGCCGCCCCTTCCGCTCCGCCGAGCCTGCTCGTCGAAGTCCCGCACGGAGCGGATCAGCGCTCGCACTACGACGCGCTGCGCTCGCGCCTCGTCGGTGAGCTGCCGGCGGACCTGCACGTCTTCTTCCACGTCAACACGGACATCGGCGCGTACCAGTGGGGCCGGCGCGTGGCCGAGCGCATCGTGGCGGCCGATCCGCGCCGCAGCGCCCTCGTCATCCGCTGCCTCGTGCCGCGCACGTTCATCGACACGAACCGCCTCGAGTCGGCGACCGACGATCTCTCGAAGGCCGGGCTCACCGCGGGCGTCGCGCCGTACATCCGCGACCCGCGGGACATCGAGCTGCTGCTGGGGCTTCATCGCCAGTACGTGCGGCTGATCGAGCAGGCCTACACGCTCGTCTGCGAGGCCGGCGGCTTCGCGCTGTCGCCGCACACGTACGGCCCGCGCACGATGGGCATCGAGAAGATCGACGACTCGATCGTGCAGGCGCTGAAGAAGGCGCACGAGCCGGCCGAGTGGGAGAAGTGGCCGGTGCGCCCCGAGGTCGACCTGATCACGAAAGATCCCGACGGCCGCCGGCTCGCGCCCGAGCGCGTCGTCGCGGACGTGCTCTCCGCCTACCGGGGAATGGGCATCGAGGCCGAAGACTCGAAGACGTACACGCTTCATCCCTCGGCGCAGGGCTCGCGGTGGGCGGCGAAGTACCCCGACCGCTTCCTCTGCCTCGAGGTCCGCCGCGATCTGCTGGTCGAGAAGTACCAGCCGTTCGAGCAGATGCGCGTGCGCCCCGACGCGGCCGATCGCTTCGCGCAGCCCGTCGCGGCCGCGATCGACGCGTGGCTCACGAAAATGGGGACAGGCTGATTTTTCCCGCGACAGGTGTCGCTGCTGACGACACCCCCGTCCGGGGAAAAATCAGCCTGTCCCCATTTTTCAGCGGCGCAGCACGCCGGCGAGGTGATCGAGCAGCGCGCGCACCGCGGGAGCCCGGCTCCGTTCGCGCGTCGCGAGCACGTGCAGCTCGGGGCCGGGCGCGGCCCAGGGGGCGAGGACCTCGACGAGGCGCCCGCGCGAGAGGTGCTCGGGGAGCATGAAGTCGAGCACCTGCGCGACGCCGAAGCCGGCGGCGGCGGCCTCGAGCAGGTGCTCTCCCTGGTCGACGAGCAGGCGGCCCTTCACCTTCGTGAGCACCTCGGCGCCGGTCTTGGGCTCGCTGAACGTGAAGTCGCGCGGCCGGCCGTCCGGCGCGACGAACTGCAGACACGCATGCGCGGCGAGCTCGTCGGGCCGCTTCGGAGTCCCCCGCCGCGCGAGATACGCCGGTGACGCGACGGTCACCCAGCGCGAGCCGCCGAGGCTGCGCGCCACGAGCGCCGAGTCGCGCAGGGCCCCGATGCGCACCGCGACGTCGACCCGCTCGTCCGCCAGGCGCACGAACCGATCCGTCGTGGAGACGCGGAAGGACAACAGCGGGTAGCGCGACGCCAGGGCCTCGAGCTCGCGCGTGACGATGCGGCCCAGGATGAAGGGCACCGTGATCTTCACCTCGCCGGCCGGTTGTCGCTGCGCGTGGGCGAGCAGCTCGCGGCCCGCCTGCACGCTGGCGATGGCGTCCCGGCAGCGCGCGGCGAAGAGCTCGCCCTCCGGCGTCAGCGCCACGCTGCGCGACGTCCTCACCAGCAGCTTCACGCCGAGCTCCTCTTCGAGCTTGAGGACCGCTTTGCTGACGGCCGCGGCGGTGACGCCGAGCCGCTCGCCGGCGCGGCGATAGCTCTTCTCCTCCGCCACGCGGGCGAAGGGCAGGACTCCAGCGAACAGCGGCTCGGGAGAGGGCAATCGTCAACTCCAGGTTGATGATGGCTCAAACCGTAGCGCGATTGTCGCGCTGAAGGTTGACGTTTACGGTGCCCGCATCACCCGCACTCAAGGAGTCACCCCATGAAGATCTCGATTTTCGGTACCGGCCCGGTCGGCCAGACGTTCGCGACGGCGCTCTCGAGCAAAGGCCACCAGGTGATGGTGGGCACGCGCGACGTCGCGGCGACGATGGCGAAGACGGACAAGGACGTCTTCGGCAACCCGCCGTTCAAGGTCTGGCGCGAGCAGAACCCGAAGGTAGAGGTGGGCACGTTCGCCGACGCGGCGAAGTTCGGCGAGCTCGCGATCAACGCGCTGTCGGGCCAGGGCACGCTCGATGGCCTGGGGCTCGCCGGCGAGCAGAGCCTCGCGGGCAAGATCCTCATCGACATCTCGAACCCGCTCGACTTCAGCAAGGGCATGCCGCCCACGCTGTTCGTCTCGAACACCGACTCGCTCGCCGAGCAGATCCAGCGCCGCTTCCCCAAGACGCGCGTGGTGAAGGCGCTCAACACGCTCAACGCGTACCTCATGGTCGGCCCCGGTCAGCTCGCCGGCGGAGACCACACCTCGTTCGTCTGCGGCAACGACGAGAAGGCGAAGGGCGAAGTCATCGGCAAGCTCAAGGAGTGGTTCGGCTGGAAGGACCTCATCGACCTCGGCGACCTGAGCGCCGCGCGCGGCACCGAGATGTACCTGCCGCTGTGGCTCAGGCTCTTCGGGGCGCTCAAGAACCCGATGTTCTCCATCAAGGTGGTGCGCTGAACGCCCCAGGTCACTGCTGCGCGGCGATGAGCTTCGCGAAGTCCTGGCCGATGAAGTGGTGGCGGAAGCGTGCGACGAGCCCCCACGCGTTGCCGGGGTCGACGAGCACCGGGGCGCAGGCGGCGGCCGCGTCGAGCCTGATGTACTCGTGCTCGAAGCGGTCGAAGACGCGGCCCAGCTGCGCGCTGGTCAGCGCGCTCGAGCCCATCGCCGCGCGGACGAGGTCGAGCCGCGTGTACTCGAACGGCGTCGCGTCGAGCGCGGCGAGCAGGCCGTTGAAGGCCGAGGCCTCCATCGGGAGGCGGCCGTTGCGCCACGTCTCGCAGCCGGGGTCGTACCCGGTCCCACAGTCCCGCGGCGGCGGGGGAGGCGGCGGCTGATACCGCTGCCGGTGCCACCTTCCGGGCCGCTGGTCCTGCGCGAACGCCGAGGAACACACCGCCACACTGCACAGCACGACGACGAGCCTGAGGTTCATGTCCTTCCTGCACCCGCGGCGGGGCAGAAGGTCAAACGCGCGGCTCGCGACTGGCGACGATCGCGTTCGCGGTCATGTCGCCGGTCACGTTGCCGACCGTCGCGAGCACGTCGGGGATCGCGTCGACCGCCATCAGCACCACCAGCGGAGCGACCGGCACCCCCATCGCGTGCGCCACCGGCGTCGTCGTCGCGAGGAAGATCGCCTGGCCCGGCAGCCCGACCGAGCCCATGCTCACCACGACCGCGAGCGCGGCGCCCGCCGCGAGCTGCGCGGGTGACAGCGGCACGCCGAAGGCCCACGCGAGGAAGCTCGCCGTCGCGATGTACTGAATCGGCGACGTGATGCGGAAGAGCGAGACCGCCATCGGCAGCACGAGCGAGGAGACGGCCTGCGGAAAGCCGAGCTGCCGCTCCGAGGCGTCGAGCATCGCGGGCAGCGTGGCGAGCGACGACTGCGTGCTCGCGGCGACGGCCTGCACGGGGAACAGGCCGCCCATGAAGTGCTTCAGGCGCTGGCGGCCCACCGTGACCGCGACGGCCACGAGCAGCACCGTCGCGAGCGCGTAGAGCACGCACTCGAGCAGGACGTAGATGCCCAGCGCGCGAAGAACTCCGAGGCCGGCGCGGGCGCAGAGCGCGAGCACCAGCGCGAAGATGCCGGCGGGCGCGGCCCACAGCACCCAGCGGACGATCACGATCATCGCGTCGGCGACGGCCTTGAAGAACCGCACCACGAGCGCACGCGGCTCGGCGTCGAGGCGGGTGAGCGCGAAGCCGAACGCGAGGGCGAAGACGACGAGCGGCAGCATCGCGCTGTTGGCGGCGGCGGCGATCGCGTTGGTGGGGATGATGGTGGTGAGCGCGTCGGCCCACGAGCCCCTGGGCGCGGCGGACTCCGTGGTGCCGTGCAGCGCGGCGGCGACGGCGGGGTCGGGCGTGAGCAGCGACAGCGCGAGCGGCGCGAGGACGGCGGTCAGCGCCGCGCCTGCGCCGAGCAGCACGAGGAAGAGCGTGACGGCGCGGCGCGCGACGCGGCCCGAGTGCGCGACGTCGCTCGCGGCGTTGACTCCGACGACGACGAGCGAGAACACGAGCGGCACGACGGTCATCTGCAGCGCGCGCAGCCACAGCTTGCCGAACGGCTCGACGACGTCGGCGACGCTGGTGGCGGTGGCCGGGTCGGCGAAGGCGAGGGCGGTGCCGGCGACGAGGCCGGCCGCGAGCGCGAGCAGGACGCGCGTGGTCTGGCTCATGGGAGTGCGGGCAGGCTCCACGCCTTGCGCAGGCCGTCGTACTGCGGGCGCGGCAGCAGCACGAAGGCGGGCTTCTTGGCGGCGTCGAGCCAGGCGAAGAGCGCGTCGAGCTCGGCGGCGGGCAGGGCGGTGCAGCCGGCGGTCGGGCGGCCGGCCTCGCGCTGCTGGTGCACGAAGATGCAGCTGCCGGCGTTGGGCGTGCCCTTCGGGTTGTGCTGCACGACGAAGCCGACGCGGTAGGCGTCGTCGTCGAGGATCAGGTCGCGGCGCATGGGCTCGGTGGAGCCGGAGATGCCGGCGTCTCCGACGGCCTTCGCGTCGACGATGCGGTTGTAGAGCTTCGATGCGGGGACGTCGACGCACCAGTTGTCCTTCGTCATCGGCAGGTAGTGGAGCTTCGTGGCGGCCTTCTCGCCGTAGCCGAAGCCGTCGCCGATCTCGAAGACGCCGGCGGGCGAGCGCGAGTCGCCTTCCTGTTTCTGCGGGCCGTCTTTCTGCGGCGGGTGAAGGCCCAGGCCCCACGCCGAGCCTTTGCTGCCGATGGTCACCTGCACGGCCTGGCCGACCGGCCGCCACTTCGCCGGGCCCTCACGCTCCCAACGCGTGAGAGTTGCGACGTTCGCGTCCCAATCGTCCGGGACCACGACGACCAGCTGTTGCGACTTCGACCAGGGGACAGCAGCAGTGACCACAGCCAGGACGAGGAGGTTCATTGGCAGGAAAAGGGGCCTGTCCCCTTTTCGCCCGAAAAAGGGGACAGGCCCCTTTATTTCTTCATCCGCGCGAGCGCGGTCTTGGCGGGGGCGCAGTCGGGGTCGATGCGGAGCGCGCGGCTGAAGGCCTCGCGGGCCTGTGTCGAGTCTCCGTTCCGCTCGAGCTGGGCTCCGTGGCAGACCGCCTGCATCGCCTCGTGTCGCGGATGCGGCGCCACCCGGCCGGCGAGCTCGAACTTCTGCCTCGCCGCCGCGTAGTTGCGGTCGTCGTAGAAGCTCATGCCCAGCGCGTGGAAGTTCTTCGCGGCCTCGAGCTCCTTCGCGGTCGGCGCGCCCTGCCGCGCGGGGGCCGCTGCCGTCGCGGGAGGCGCCGGCTTCGCGAGCAGCGGCACCCACCACTCCGCGGCGAGCGGCGCCGGGAAGCTCACGCCGAAGCCCGCATCGGTCCCCGTCGCGGTCGCCAGCCGCGCCGACAGCACGTGCGCCACGGTGCCCTCGACGGTCTCGCTGCCGATCGCGACCTTGCACCGGCTGCCGGAGGTCGGCATCACCAGCCGCGCGAAGAGGAAGAAGACGCCGCCGCGGCTGACGTCCTTCGTGTACAGCTGCAGGAAGCCCTCCCACGCGGGCGTCGAGACGCCGAGCTGCACGCGCGCCGGAGTCCGCGCCTCGGTGCGCAGGGGATGCTGCTGGGGCGGGGCCGCTGCCGGCTCGAGCGCTTCGGCGACCGCGGCCGGGCTGCCGACGACGGCGCGCACCACGCCCTCGGCGACCAGCGCCCGCGCCGCGTCGTCGTTCGGCCGCTCGAAGATGAGCACGCGCGCGACCTGCGCCTTGCGCGTGCTCGCGTGGCGCATGAGCTCGGGCCCGGACGACAGCGCGCCCCAGTACGCGACGAGCGCGACGAAGTCGGAGTCGCGATCCAGCGCGGCGAGCGCCTGGTCGCGGCCGTTCGCGCGATGGAGCTCGAACCGCGCGCCCAGCTCGCGGGTCAGCGCCTGCCATTCGTGATCGTCTGAGGTGACGACGAGGATCCGCCCCGGCATTCGCCCCCGATTATGCGACGTGTTGGGACACGACTCGAAATTCGCGCACTCGTGCTACATGCGCCCGCTCTCGATGCGCCTGCTCTACATCACCTCGGAGATGGCTCCGTTCGCGAAGACGGGAGGCCTCGCCGACGTGATGGGCGCGCTGCCTCCGCAGCTGAAGCGGATGGGGCACGACGTTCGCGTGTTCCTGCCGGCGTACGCGCAGATCGATCGCAAGAAGTACCCGCTGTCGCCGGCGCCGGGCCTCGAAGAGCTCGACCTGCACCTGGGGCCGCACCGCTACCGCATCGCGTTCGCGACGGCGACGCTGCCCGGCGGCAGCGGGCTCACCGTGCACCTCGTGCACTGCCCCGCGCTGTACGGGCGCCAGGGCATCTACTCGTCGGACCCCGACGAGCACCTGCGCTTCCTCGCGCTGTCGTACGCGGCGCTCGAGGCGTGCCGGCAGCAGCGCTGGGCGCCCGACGTCGTGCACTGCAACGACTGGCAGACCGGGCTCGTGCCGCTCGCGCTGAAGACGATCTACGCCAGAGACCCGGTGCTCGGCCGCGCGCGCTCGCTGCTGACGATTCACAACCTGCAGTACCAGGGGCAGTTCCCGGCGCACGTGCTCGGCGACACGCGGCTGCAGGGCGCGCACGGCCTGTTCCACCAGGACCAGCTCAAAGAGGGCCGCCTCAACTTCCTGCTCCACGGAGTGCTCTACGCCGACGGCATCACCACCGTCTCGCCGTCGTACTCGCGCGAGATCCAGTCGCCGGAGCATGGCGCGGGGCTCGATCACCTGCTGCGCGAGCGCAGCACCCGCGTCGTCGGAGTGCTGAACGGCGTCGACTACGCCGAGTGGAGCCCCGAGAACGATCGCCACATCCCGCACAAGTTCAGCGCCTCGGACTTGAGCGGGAAAGAGAAGAACAAGCGCGTGCTGCTCGAGAAGCTCGGCCTGCCGTACCGCGAGGGAGTGCCGGTGCTCGGCGTGGTCTCCCGCCTCGCGTCGCAGAAGGGCCTCGACCTGCTGCTCGACGTCGCGCCCGACCTGCTCGTGCGGCACGGCTTTCAGCTCGTCGTGCTCGGCAGCGGGGAAGGGCGCCTCGAAGAGCGCTTCGCGCAGCTGCAGCGCGCCTACCCGCGGCAGGTCTGCTTCTACCGCGGCTTCTCGAACGAGCTCGCGCACCTGATCGAAGCCGGCGCCGACCTGTTCGCGATGCCCTCGCGCTACGAGCCGTGCGGCCTCAACCAGATGTACTCGCTCAAGTACGGCACCGTGCCGATCGTGCACAAGACCGGCGGCCTCGCGGACACGGTGACTCCCGACGTCGGCGTCGCGTTCGAGCACCACGACCAGCAGGGCTTGCGCTGGGCGATCGAGACGGCGCTCAGGCTCTACAAAGATCGCGACGCCTTCCGCCGCGTGCAGCTTAACGGCATGGCGAAAGACTACTCGTGGGAGAAGCAGGCGAAGACCTACGAGCAGCTCTACGAGCGGGCGCTGAAGGTCTGAGCCGGTTCACATGAGCTGGTACCCGAGGCTCAGGCCGGCGGACCAGACGAAGCTCTCGATGCTGGTCGGCGCGAACGGGCGCACGCCCATGAACGAGTCGACGGCGACGTAGAAGCGGTTGCGGTACTGGCCCGGCTCCACGGAGCGGCCGAACATGAACGTCAGCCGCGCGGGCAGGCCGAACGCAGTCGCGTCGAGCGGAGTCAGCGAGGCGGGCTGGCCCTGCATCGTGACCGTCATCGTGCCGAGGCCGAGGCCGAGCGCGAACCAGTCGAGCGGAGCAACCTCCGCCACCGCGGCGACGCCGAACGAGGCCGAGCCCAGCGACGCGCCGCCCTGCAGCAGGCCGTAGACCGCGACGTGGTCGTTCGCCTGGACCCCGAGGTGCGCGGAGAAGCCGAGCATGTCGAAGCCGTTCGCGGTGCCTCCGGCGCTGCGGAAGCCGGCGCCGAGGCGCAGGCGGGGGCCGGTGCCGAGCGCGACGGGCTCGGGCTGCGGCTTCGCGACTTCGTCGGGGGCCGCGGCGAGGACGGCGAGGGCGCAGAGGACGTTCATGCACCAGGAGCACGAGCAAGACGCCGTCCACCGCAAGCGGCGCCGGCGGCCGTGTGCGCGGGCGGCGCTGCGCAGGGCGCTGCGCAGGCGTGCGCGACTACTTGAACACGCCGTTCGGCCCCTCGGCCTTGTTCAGGTTCTCCGCGAGCGGGAGCTTGAGCGCGGTGCGGAGGAGCTGCTCGGCGGCGAGCGCGACGCTGTCTTCGATGCGCTTGCGCAGGCAGTCGCCGTCGGTCTCCTCGTCTCCGAAGCCGTGGGTGGTGAGATCGAGCCGCGGAATGCCGCCGGCCGGCCACTTCGCGACGGCGACGAGCGCGCACTCGTCGACGTCGTCTCCGATCATGTGCGCGGAGACGGGGCCCTTCGGGGTGAGCGCGACCTCGAGCGTCTCGTCGCCTTTGTCCGTCGCGGCCTGCAGGCCCAACGCCTGGAGCGCGGAGACGAGCTCGGCGGCGTACGCGCTGGCGAGGTCGGCGCCGGTGACGCGGACCGTCACCTTGCGGCGGTCGAGCGGCTTGCCGAGCTTCAGCGTGGCGATCGCCTTGCGGACCGGCGCGTCGGTCACCTTCATGCGCGGGAACGCGATCGACTTCGGGTGCAGCAGCGCGAGCACGAGCGTCGCGCCGTCGTTCTTTTTCGCGGCGTCGACGATGGGCTGCAGCTCTTCGACGTTGCGCTTCAGCACGTCGACCGAGGTGTGCAGGTAGGCGGCCTGCTGTTCCTTCTGCGGCACGTCCTTCAGCTTCGTCGTGAGCTCGGCCTTCAGCGCCTGGAGCGTGGCGAGCGCCTCGGCGAACTTGCCGTCGCGGTAGAGCGCGGTGGCCTTCTTCTCCTCGGCGTCGCGGTGCTTGCGGAGATCTTCGAGCTGGGCAGGAGTCATGGTGAGGACGACCATCGCGAGGAGCACGCGCGCGACGGTAGCACCGGGTTTCATTGAAGGGGCGGGTGCCAGGGTCTAAAACCCTCGAGCGCCATGCACGTCGTCTTCATCGAGCCCCGCTTCCCGGCGAATCAGAAGCAGTTCGTGCGCGGTCTCGCGGAGGTCGGCGCCACCGTCACGGCGATCGGCGAAGGCAGCAAGGACTCGCTCGACGACGAGCTCAAGCGCTGGCTCACGCACTACGAGGAAGTGAAGAACGTCACCGACCAGGGCCAGGTGCTCAACGCGCTGAAGTTCATCCAGTCGAAGAAGCACGTCGACCGGATCGAGGCCGTCGTCGAGGCGCACATCATGTCGACGGCGAAGGTGCGCGAGGCCGCGGGCATCCCCGGCACGAGCGTGCGCACGGCGTGGCTGTGCCGCGACAAGCCGGCGATGAAAGAGGTGTTGCGCGAGGGCGGAGTCCCCTGCGCGCAGTCGACCGCCGCCTCGAGCCCGAGAGAGGTCGAGGAGTTCGTCGAGAAGGTCGGCTACCCGGTCATCCTGAAGCCGCGCGACGGAGCCGGCGCCTCGGGCGCGGTGCGCGTGGGCTCGCGCGAAGAGCTGGGGCCCGCGATGGCGTCGCTTGGCCTGGGGCAGCCCGGCCGCTCGTGCGCCGTCGAGGAGTACATCGAGGGGCACGAAGGCTTCTACGACACGCTCTCGATCAAGGGGCGCGTCGTGCACGAGTTCGCGACGCACTACTACCCGAACGTGCTGGAGGCGATGCGCACGCGGTGGATCTCTCCGCAGTTCGTCGCGACGAATCGCATCGACTCGGTGCAGAGCTACGACGAGGTGAAGGCGATGGGCCGCAAGGTCGTCGAGCTGCTCGGCATCGAGACCTCGGCGACGCACATGGAGTGGTTCTTCGGTTCGAAGGGGCTGAAGTTCTCGGAGATCGGCTGCCGGCCGCCGGGCGTGCGCGCGTGGGACCTGTACAACGTCGGCAACGACATGGACCTGTACCGCGAGTGGGCGATGGCGATCTGCCATGCGCGGCCGTCGCAGAAGCCGTCGCGGCGGTTCGCGGCGGGCATCATCGCGCTGCGGCCGTCGCAGGACGGGCGCATCACCGGGTACTCCGGGCTCGAGGAGATCGGGCGGCGGTTCGGCCCGAACATCATCGATGCGCACACGCCGCCGCAGGGGACTCCGACGCAGCCGGTCTCGGCGGGCTACATGGCGAACGCGTGGCTGCGGATGAAGCACGAGAACTACGACGAGCTGAGGCACATGTTGGACATCGTGGGTCAGACCGTGAAGGTGTGGGCGGCTTAAGTGGCGTTGCCTCCGTTGTTGCTGGTTGGACCGCAGAGCCCGAGGCCGGACCTCGGCGCGGCGCTGCGTGAAGCGGCCATCAAGGGCCCCGTCGCGCTGATCACCGCCGGCTGGCAGGAGCGCGAGAGCGACGATCAGGCGCTGATCGCGGAGCTCGGCGTGCCGGCCGTGAACCTGCGCCTGCACGCGCGCAGCGAGGAGCTGTTCGCGGTCGACAAGGAGCTCGCGCAGGCGCACGCCGCGAGGCAGACGCGGCTCAAGCAGATGCACGACGTGTATCGGATTCGGCTCGACCACGCGTTCGAGGCGGCGAAGGCGATCGGCGTGCGCCAGCTCGACGCGACGCTGCTCGCCGAAGAGCGGGCGGTGTCGGTGAAGCTGCTGCGCGAGCTGGACCGCGATCACCTCGAGCGGTCGCTGCTCATCCACGCGGAGTACGCGACGCGCATGCGCCCGCTTGCCCGGCCGGAGGTGGAGCGGCATCGCTCCGAGCTGGCGAAGCTGATCGAGCCGTGCACCGCCGTCGTCATCGCCGGCGGGCACGTGGCGTCGCTCTTGTATCGACTCAAGCTCTTCGACATCCGCTCGCTGACCGGCACGCGGCCGTGGGTGGCGGCGGCGGGCGGCGCGATGGTGCTGACGGAGCGCATCTACCTGTTCCACGACTTCGCCCCGCACGGGACGGGCATCGCCGAGGTGCTGGACTCGGGCCTGGGCCTGGTGCGCGACCTGGTGGTGCTGCCGGATCCGCGCAAGCGCATCAAGGTGGACGACCGGGCCGCGATCGCGCGGTTCGTTCAGCGCGCGGCGCCGGCGGTGGTGTCTGCTTTGGATTCCGGAAATCGCATCTGGGTGGAAGACGGCCGCGTGACGCGCGCGAACGACTTGAGGCTGATGGCATGAGCCAGGTTCAGCGCGCGATCGAAGTGTTGAAGAGCGGGCCGAAGACGCCCGAGGCCGTCGACGCGTGGATGGCGGGGCACAAGTTCCCGCTCGTCGAGGGGCCGGCGATGACGTTCGTCTGGCGCGGCGACGCCGAGGCCGTGCACCTCAAGCACTGGGTGTTTGGTCTGCCGTCGTCGCAGCAGCTGACGCGCGTCGAGGGGACGAACGTCTTCTACCTGACGCTGGAGATCCCCTACGGCAGCCGCGTCGAGTACAAGCTCGAGGTCGTCCGCAACGGCCACGGCGAGTGGATGCAGGATCCGCTCAACCCGGCCCAGGCCCGCGACCCGTTCGGAGCCAACTCGGTCGCGCACGGCGAGGGGTACTCGGTCCCGTCGTGGATTCATCACGACCCGGAGAGCCGGCCCGGGAAGATGGACGAGATCTGGGTGGAGGGGCCGACGTTCGGCCGCCGCAGCGTGGGCGTGTACCTGCCCGCGCGCTTCCGCCGGACGCGCCGGTACCCGCTGCTCGTGGTGCACGACGGGCACGACTACATGGCGTACGCCTCGCTGGGCCCGATCCTCGACAACCTGATGCACCGGCTCGAGATCCCGGAGGTGATCGTGTGCCTCACGAGCTCTCCGAACCGGCTCGTCGAGTACGCGAACGACGAGCGGCATGCGCGGTGGCTTACGGATGAGCTGATTCCGACGCTGGAGCGGGCTTTACCCATCGACGGCCGCCCCCAGTCGCGGTGCCTGATGGGGGCTTCGTTCGGCGGCGTGGCTGCGCTGTCGACGGCGTGGCGCCGGCCGGGGTTCTACGGGCGGCTCTTGCTGCAGTCGGGGTCGTTTGCGTTCACGGATATCGGGCAGCGGAATCACCGCGGGCCGCTGTTCGACCCGGTGGTTGCGTTCATGAACCAGTTCCGGGCCCGGCCGATCGCCGTGAGCGAGCGCGTGTTCGTGAGCTGCGGCATGTACGAGTCGTTGATCTACGAGAACCGGTCACTGGTGCCGATGCTGGAAGGGACCGGCATGGACGTGCGGTTCGTGGAAGCGCGCGACGGGCACAACTGGGAGAACTGGCGCGATCGTCTGAGGGAAGGCCTGTCCTGGCTTTTCCCGGGGCCGTTCCTGATGGTCTACGAGTAGCGCCGCCGTGACGGCACCCGTCGCCCCGCTTCGATCATCTTCAGCTCGCCGAACAGCCTTTTGATCATGGTCAGGAAGCGCTCGCGCACCGTGACCGGGTTGCCAATCGCGTGGCCCATCTCCTTCTGGAATCGGGCGATGAGGGTGTCGAAGTCGAACGGCGATCGCTGATGGATCTCAGCGAGCTGCTGGAGATCTGTCTCTTCGCATCGAACTGCTTTGCTGAGGGCAAGGTCATGTTTCTCCAGCGCCCACACCTTCAGCCGTTTCAAGGTCGGAAGACAGCGAACGAGGCGCGACTCGTATTCATATGGGAAGTCGGCAACCGTCGATTTACCGACAGGAATCGCGAGCCCTGTCTCGCGACGCGCCGCCTCGAGAGCCGCCTCGAGAACGCTCGAGGGATGCTCAGTGGAATCGATGTCGTCGGTGATGGAAGTTGCGCCGTGCGCCAGCGCGGCGGCGCTCCCGCCGATCAGGACGAGCTCGGCCTTCTTCTTCAGATGCCGGTCGGCAGACGTGAGGAACGCCTTCAGCTCCGGGGCTGCGAAGCCGGGGTCATCACTGGTCACGCGGCACGAACTTTTCGAAGTGTGAACGGAACGACTCCAAGCTCACGTTCATGGTGAAGCCCCACCTGGCGGCGAGAGGAAACCTCACGCCGGAGTCGTGCCTGCTCGTCTGAAGGAAGAAGGGGCGCGTCGAACGAACTCGGTGATCGCGGAGTTTCTCCGCGACAGCGGCAAACGATCGGTCTTTGGCGAGGTAGGCCGTCACGGCGAGGAAGAAGGCGAGCGCATGCTTCTCTTCCGGTCGAGCAACGAGCTCGAGAAGACTCTGTTCGTCGACCGCACCACGCTGGCGCCAGAAGCACACCGGCAGGCTCTTGGCCACGACTGGATCGCGGCGTGCCAACCGCACTCCCTTCATGAGTACTTCGACGGGTCGACTGACCGATGAGGCTTCCTCTACGCCTCCCAGAGGAGCACCTAGAGCCTTCAGCTCTGCTCGCACGCCGTCGTCCTCGCGGCTGCGGACGAGAGCAGTGGGCCCACGTCCCGCTTCGACCAGACGTCGCAAGGTCGCAGCTTCGGGATGATCGAAGTTCGCCGCGTAGACGTCGCGCCCATCTTCACGTTTCGCCACGATGAGGAGCGCACGCTCCATCGCCTTCAATTCGGAGTGCGTGCTCGCGAATGCAGCGTCGATCCTCCCGGCCAGCTCGCTGGCAGTTCCGCGCTCGCCCTCTCCCCACAGGAGCAGAAGCAGGCGCCTACGGACCTTGGAGGTGACGAGGTACTCGAGCATGTGGTGATAGTTATCGCAAAAACCGATAACGTCAACCCGACCGGGACGCGCGGCGTGTGACGACCGCCGCATGGTGCGGGGAAGGTGACCTTTCACGTGTTCGCTACGGGCCGCGGCTTCCCCGTGGTGATCGCGACGTTCGACGTGGTTCGCAAAAGCCGTCCGCTCGCCGCTTCCTGCTGCCCACGGGAATCGCCGGGGCGGTCATCGGGGCGTGGATGATCGCCTCCGCCATCATCTTCAGCGTGAAGCCCTGACGGCTGTCACCGCCGCAGCTCACCCCCCGGCCCCCCATTCCATCCCCGCGGTGGGTGATGTAGGACCCGCCCGCCTCTTCCGGGGAAACCATTCATGGCCGACGTCACACGAAAAATCGGGCTCTCGCTCGGTGCCGATATTTGCTGGCCCATCTGCTACGAGGAGATCGTCAAGCGGCTCGATCTCAAGATCCCGCACAACGGCGACACCGTCCGCGTCGAGGTCGATCGCGTCACCATCGAGCCGTTCGATCTCCGCCAGCCGTCGACGTACGACGTCGTCCTCGACCGGCTCACGCACTGGTACCACACCAGCCGCGAGTGGATAAAAAAGGCCATCCTCATGGACGGCCTCTACGTCCTGAACAACCCGTGGTCGGTCCAGAGCAACGAGAAGCACACGACCTACTGCGCGATGATGCAGCTCGGCATGCCCATCCCCGAGACGTGGATGGTGCCGCCCAAGTCGTACAACTACGACGACCTCCCCGACGTGCGGCCCACGCTGAAGCAGTACGCGCGCCTGTTCGACCTCGGCGCCATCGGCCAGAAGCTCGGCTACCCGATGTTCATGAAGCCGTACGACGGAGGCGGCTGGAAGGGCGTCTCCCGCATCGACAACGAGCAGAAGCTCCGCTCCGCCTACGACGAGTCCGGCAAGCTCGTCATGCACCTGCAGAAGGCCGTCGACCCCTTCGACTGCTTCATCCGCTGCATCGGCCTCGGCCCCCAGACCACCATCGTCCGCTACGACCCCGGCGCCCCGCTGCACGACCGCTACACGATGGACAAGCAGAAGTCGTTCATCAGCGAGGACGAGGCCCAGCTCCTGCGCGACACCACGCTCACCATCAACGCGTTCTTCGGCTGGGACTTCAACTCGTGCGAGGCCCTGCGCAAGAACGGCACCTGGCACCCCATCGACTTCGCCAACCCGTGCCCCGACTCGCAGGTGACCAGCCTGCACTACCACTTCCCCTGGCTCGTGAAGGCCAACATCCGCTGGTCGATCTACTGCGCCGTCACCAAGAAGAAGTTCCGCAAGAACCTCGACTGGGCGCCGTTCTACGAGATCGCCGCCGAGAAGAACGTCCCCTACCGCGAGAAGCTGCGCGCCTACGCGAAGATCGCCGAAGAGCGCTTCGAGACCGCCCGCTTCAACGAGTTCTGCGCCACGCACTTGAAGCACCTCGACGAGGTCGCGCACGAGTTCTTCGCGACTCCCGCCGCGAAGGAAGCCGTGAAGAAGAAGACCGCCGCGCTCTTCCCTTCACACGAGGTCGAGCTGTTCACCGACCTGTTCTTCAAGCGCATTCAGCAGTGGCGCGCCGACAACGCGGTGGCGCGTTCATGAACAAGGCGAAAGAACGCTGGCGGTCGGAGCGGCTCCACCGCGAGGTCACCATGTGCCGCTGGGGCCACGCGGGTCAGCCCGTGCTCCTGTTCCCCACCGCGGGCGGCGACGCCGAGGAAGCCGAGCGCTGGCAGATGATGCAGGTGCTCCAGCCGCTGATCGACGCCGGCAAGATCCGCATCTACACCTGCGACAGCGTCGCCGGCCGCGCGCTCGTCGAGCGCGAGGGCAGCCCGAAGCACCGCATGTGGCTGCAGAACGAGTTTCACCAGTACGTGAAGCACGAGGTCGTCCCGGCGATCCGCACCGACACCAAGAACCCCCAGGCCGAGATCTGGACGGTGGGCATGTCGTTCGGAGCCTTCCACGCCGTCGCCGTCCTCTGCCGCTTCCCCGACGTCTTCACCAGGGCCGCCGGCATCAGCGGCACGTACGACCTCAAGCGCTTCTTCGAGGGCGCCCAGCCGCACGACTTCGACGAGTACTACTTCGTCTCGACGCCGCTCGAGTTCGTCCCGACGCTCGCCGGCCGCCACCTCGACGTGCTGCGCACCCGCTTCATCCAGCTCACCAGCGGCGAGGGCCGCGCCGAGGACATCGGCGAGACGTGGAGACTCGCCAACGTGCTCGGCCGCATGGGCATCCCGAATCACGTCGACTCGTGGGGCAAGGACTGGCCGCACGACTGGGCGACGTGGCGGAAGATGGTGCCGCAGCTTCTGAATCAATGGACTGGGGGAATGAAATGACCACGACTCGCGAACACAAGACCGTCGCACGGCTCGACGACGGCACCGCCCGCCGGGAGTTCATGGCCGGCATCCTCACCGACCTCGACGTCCTCGAGCGGATGATCGCCGAGAACCGCTTCGAGACCGGCGTGCGCCGCATCGGCGCCGAGCAGGAGATGTTCCTGATCGACAAGTCGTGGCACGCCGCGAAGGGCTCGCTCAAGATGCTCGAGCAGCTCAAGGACTCGCACTTCACCACCGAGCTCGGCCTCTTCCAGCTCGAGGCCAACTGCGATCCGCAGGAGTTCTCCGGCGACGGCATCTCCAAGATGGAGAAGCAGCTCGACGCGCTGATGGAGAAGGTCTGGAAGGCCGCCGAGGACATCGGCCTCGACGCGGTGCTGATGGGCATTCTCCCCACGCTGCGCAAAGAGGACCTCGGTCAGGACGGCATGGTGCCCTCCGAGCGCTACCTCACGATGAGCAAGGTCATCGCGGATCTGCGCGGCGGCAAGTTCGACTTCTCGATCAAGGGCCTCGACGAGCTCATCATTCACCACGACTCCGTGATGCTCGAGGCGTGCAACTCGAGCTTCCAGGTTCACCTGCAGGTCGAGCCGAAGGAGTTCGCCCGCCTCTACAACCTCGCCCAGCTGCTCGCGGCGCCGATGATGGCGATCTCCGCCAACTCGCCGCTGCTCTTCGGCAAGCGCCTGTGGGCCGAGACGCGCATCGCGCTGTTCCGCCAGGCCGTCGACGACCGCACGCAGCGTACGCACCACCGCGAGCGCGAGGCGCGCGTCAGCTTCGGCACGCGCTGGGTGAAGAGCTCGGTCACCGAGATCTACCGCGAGGACGTCGCCCGCTTCCGCGCGCTCGTCGGCGGCCAGTTCGACGAAGACCCGAAGGCGATGTTCGAGCGCGGCGAGGTGCCGAACCTCAAGTCGCTGCGCCTGCACAACGGCACCATCTACCGGTGGAACCGCCCCTGCTACGGCGTCGCCAACGGCAAGGCGCACCTGCGCATCGAGAACCGCGTGATGCCGGCGGGGCCGAGCGTGCTGGACGAGGTCTCCAACGCCGCGTTCTGGTTCGGCCTGATGGCCGAGCTGGGCTCGCGCGAGCTCGACATCCCCAAGCGCCTGGAGTTCGACCAGGCCGGCGCGAACTTCTACGCCGCCGCGCGCGAGGGCCTGGGCGCCACGTTCACCTGGCTCGACGGCCGCGACTTCCCCGCCGGCACGCTCGTGCTGGAAGAGCTGCTGCCCATCGCGGAGATGGGGCTCAAGCGCCAGAAGATCGACGACGCCGACATCAAGCGGTACCTCGGCACGATCGAGCAGCGCGTGAAGTCGGGTCGCACCGGCGCGCGGTGGCTGTTGTCGTCGTGGAACTCGCTGAAGGACAAGGCGACTCCGGGCGAGCGGGCCAACGCGATCGTCGCGGCCACGATTCAGCGGCAGCGTGCGGGCCGCCCGGTTCACGAGTGGGAGCGCGCGCGCCTTGACGAGGCCGACGCCTCGCGGCACAACTACCTGCGCGTCGAGCAGTACATGACGACCGACCTCTTCACCGTGCACAAGGATGACCCGGTGCAGATGGTCGCCATCCTCATGGACTGGGAACGCATTCGCCACGTGCCCGTCGAGGACAACGAGCACAAGCTCGTCGGCCTCGTCAGCTACCGCAGCGTGATGCGGTTCATGATCAACGGCGGCAACCTGAAGACCACGCCGGTGTCCGCGCTGATGAAGACGGACTGCCAGACCGTGACGCCGGAGACTCCGACGACCGAGGCCATCGAGCTGATGCAGCGCTACCGGTTCGGCTGCCTGCCGGTGCTCTCCGACGGCAAGCTCGTCGGCATCATCACCGAGCAGGACTTCATGGGCATCGCGTCGAAGCTGCTGGTGAAGACGCTCGGGGGCTCGCAGGACACGAAGTGACGCGCGTCACGGGATGATGGGGCCGATCACCGCGTCGGCGCTCGCCTGCGCCACGGGGATCTCGAACGGCTTCGTCTCGAGGTCGAGGCCGGTCTTCGCCGCCGTGACGGTGAGCAGGTGCGACTGGCCGACCGCGAGCAGCCCCGGCGGCAGCACGACGCGCGTGGCCTTCGTGCGCACGACGCCGACCGTCACCTCTGCGGTCTGACCGCCCTGGTTGACGAGGCGCTGCACGACGACGTCGTACCGATCGGGCGTGCCGATCGACGGGGCGGTCCACGTGATGACCGGGCTCGCGCCGACGCCCGAGAGCGGGACGTTCGCGGCCTGGCCGTTCACCTGCACGTTGCGCGGCGGGCTGACCTCGGCGACGACCGGCCCGGACAGCGCGCTCAGCGCGAGCCGCTTGTAGGCGGCGGCCCGGTGTGGCGCGGGCGCCGCGCCCGGGGCCTGCACCGAGAGGGTGAAGAATTTTGCGACGTCGAGCTGCAGAGGCACGGTCGACGGGAAGGGGTTGCCGAAGGTGAACGACGCGTTGACGTCCCCGCCGGCGGGCGCGACGGCAACGTAGAGCAGCGTCGACGTGCCGCCGGCGACCCCGCGCATCGCGGTGAGGCCCGGCAGGCCCTGGACGGTCACCTGCGACGGACCCGCGGTGGCCTGCGGGTGAACTTCCGAGCGCAGCGCCTCGAACTGGCTCAGCCGCACGTCGAGCGCGCGCGTCGTCGGCGACAGCGGAGCGAGCGTGGCGGTGACGGTCGCGGGCTGGCCGCTCGTGAGCGTGGTGCCGGTGACGGTGACGCCGCGGGTCGCGGTGTAGTGCGGGTAGGGCGTCATGAGGCGGCGGAGCTGCGCGATCACCAGCGTGTCTCCCCGCGCCGCCGACAGCAGCGGCTGGCGCGTCCGCGCGTAGTCGAAGGTCAGCGACGCCGAGGTCGAGCCGTCGGGCGGCAGCGCGCCAGCGAGCGCGAGGACGTCTTGTTCCTTCATGCCGGCGTTGGTCGAGGTGAGGGTGAAGCCGTCAGTCTGCGAGGTCGCGTCGAGGCCGCTGAGCGACAACGTCAGCGGCGTCGGCGAGCTCGCGGAGCTGATGTCGGCGCGGCCGGCCCACGCGTAGCCGAGGTCGATGGTCGCCGAGCTCGTGTGCACGTAGAAGTCGTAGTTGTTGGGCCGGAAGTGGAAGTAGTACGGCCCGGCCGGAACGTTCGGCACGGTGAACGTGCCGTTGCTGGCGACGGTGCCCGGCAGCGTGGTGAAGGTGCCCTGGGACTCGACGGCGACGTCGACGCCGGCGCTCAGGCGATCGGCGAAGACCGAGCTGCCGGTGTCGGTGATGAAGGTGATCTGCCGCTGGCCGGTGATGGTGCGCGTGGTCGTGCTGCCGCCGCCCGTGCCGCTGCTTCCGCCGGTGCCGCTGCCGCCGCCGGTGCCGCTGCTGCCGCCGGTGCCGCTGCTGCCGCCGGTGCCGCTGCCGCCCCCGGTCGCTTCGCTGCCGCCGCCGGTCGCGCCGCTGCCGCCGCCGGTCGCTCCGCTGCCGCCGCCGGTTGCTCCACTGCCGCCGCCGGTCGCGCTGCCGCCGCCGGTGCCTCCGGTGCCGCCGCCTCCTCCGCAGGAGAGGAGGAGCAGCGCGCAGAAAATCGCGATCGAAATTCGAGTGGCCATTGTGGAGGTGGACCCGTCCCGCCACGCGAATGTGCAGCAATTCCCGAGTGTCACGCGGCTGCGACGCGCTCGAGGCGCGCGGCGCAGGCTGCTGGCCGAAAAAGCGTGCCAGCCGGAGTCAGATCACCGCTACTCGGCGTACAGCTGGATGTTCGTCGCGGCGTCGAAGGCCATGTCGTACGTCTTCTGCCAGTCGGGGTGCCTGAGCATGATGTGCCCGTCGGACTTCAGCGTCTGCTTCCAGTCGCGGCGGTGGGCGCCGGGCTTGAGCAGCTGCTCCTCGACGACGTGCTGCCCGTGGCGGCGCAAGAACTCGTTGAGGCCGTCGATGCGCGTGATGCGGCCGCGGCCCTTCGCGCGCTTGAAGATGATCGCCGCGTTGTACTTGCGCGTCGTCGGCGCCTCGAACTTGCCGAAGCACACCGCGCGCGCCCACTCGCGGAAGAGATCGATGTCGCCGGTGTAGTTCATCTGATCGACGAGGTGCGCGCCGCCGGGGCGGCAGCCGATCTCTCCGAAGACGGTCTCGCCGTCGGGCTTCCGGAACCACTCCATGTGCGTGAAGCCGTCGCCCATGCCGAGCGCGCCGAGCACGTTCTTGCCGAGGGTGATGCCCTTCTGGAGCTTCTCCTGCTCCATGTCGCGCACGGTGATGATGACCGGGCTGACCCACTCTTCGCTGCGCGCGATCAGCGGCGGGGGCAGGTACTGCGCGACGTTCATGTACGCCGGCTTGCCGCCGATGCAGACGGTGTCGAAGGTGTACTCCTCGCCGGAGATGAACTCTTCGCAGCTGCACTCGGTGACGTGCTTCATCTTCGAGAGCACCGCGTCGAGCTCCTTCGCGTCGTTGACGCGGTAGGTGTCGGCGCTGCCGGCTCCGGAGATGGGCTTGAGGACGAGCGGGTAGCCGAGCTTCTCTGCGGCGGCGCGGACCTCGCTGACGGTGCGCACGCGCTGCGAGTGCGGCGTGCGCAGGCCGGCCCCGCGCACGCGCTCTTTCATGAGCTGCTTGTCGCGGAAGCCCTTCACCGTGTCGTAGCTCATGCCGGGCATGCCGAACTTCTCGCGCAGCCGCGCGGCGGTGAGGACCATGACCTCCCAGTTCGCGAGGATGCGGTCGACCTCGCGGCCGCGCAGCCAGGCAGAGACCTTGGCGACGACGTCGTCCTCGTCGAGCAGCCGCGGCACCTGCAGGTAGTCGGACAGGTGCTGCTTGAGCGAGCCGGGCAGGGCGGAGGCGGGCTGATCTCCGACGCCGTAGACGGTCGCGCCGACTTCGGCGAGGCCGCGCGTGTACTGCTGCATCTCAGGCGGGTAGCTGCAGGCGAGGAACACGACCTTCATGAGGCGCGACGATACGGCCGCGCTGGCGTGAAGTGTCCTTGTTTCGACACGCGTGGGCTTCTACCCCTGCGGGTGCCGTGCGCTCCCTCGTGCTCACGCTTGCGCTGTGCGCCTGCCAGCCGGCGCCGTTCATCGATTGGGGCGCGCTGAAGAACCCGATCCTCGAGAAGCCGGATCGCTGCATCAAGAACCAGACGGTCGTGCTGCACGAGGGGAAGTTCTGGGTCTTCGCGTTCCAGCGCTTCGACGAGGGCCCGGCGGGCCCCGAGACCTCGAGCGCCGGCGTCTTCACCACCCGCGACTTCCGCGAGTGGCAGACGCTCGAGCCTCCCGCGCTCTCCGCCCTCAGCACTTCGGACGTGCTCGACGTCGACGGTGGGTGGCAGCTCGTCACCCAGGGGACGCCGTCGACGTCGAGCGGTCCGCTGCGCCTGCTCCACTCGACGTCGAAGGACCTCGTCACGTGGGAGACGCTGAAGGAGCTCGCTCCACAGAACGAGCCGGCGCAGCGGCAGATCGACGGCGCGCTCGCGTTCGCCGAGGGCCACTTCTGGCTCGGCTACAAGGGCGACCAGGACTTCTACGTGATGCGCTCGGAGGGCGCGGAGCTCGACGGCCGCTGGCAGCCTCCGCAGCGCGCGAGCGCAGGCGGCGAGTGGGCCGAGGCGTTTCACTTCATCGAGCTCGACGGCGTCTGGCACCTCGTCGCCACCGGCCGCGACCCGAAGGGCTTTCGCTGCCCGAACCCGTACACCTGCAGCCACGAGCCGTTCATCTACCGCAGGGACGGCGACGACTGGACGCGCTGGGTCGACAAGCGGCAGCTGAAGATTCAGGTCGAAGACTGGAACCAGGAGGCGCACGCGAACGGCGCCTCGCTCAACGACTGGCGCGCGCACGACGGCTGGTACTACCTGTTCTACTCGGGCTCGAACGACGGCGACCGGTTCGCGGGGCGCGGGCACTGCAAGCTCGGCGTCGCGCGCTCGAAGAACCTCGTCGATTGGCGGCTGGCCGGCGACATGAGGGAGTGACGGCTCCGTCCGCCAACTGCCGGGTGCGGGTTCGGGTTCGGGTTCGGGTTCGGTTGGGCGCCTGGCGACAGGCGCGAGTGAAGCGGGTACAAGCGCCGCATGCGCAACGTCGTCTTCGTCGCTCCATTTCCCCTCGAGGCGACCATGCGGTTCGCCCGCGCCGCTGCCGGTCTCAAAGACGTGCGGCTGCTCGGCATCGTGCAGGAGGCGCCGAAGGAGCAGGGCGTCTACTCCGACCTCGTCACCGTCGCCGACGGCCTCGACACGCGCCAGCTCATCGAGGCCGGCAAGCTGCTCGAGAAGCGGCACGGGAAGATTCACCGCGTGCTCGGAATTCTCGAGCCGCTGCAGGTGCAGCTCGGCGAGCTGCGCAAGGCGCTCGACGTCCCCGGCACCGACGCCACGACCGCGGATCTCTTTCGCGACAAGGCGCGCATGAAAGAGGAGCTGCGCCGCCACGGTCTGCCGTGCGCGCGGCACAAGCTGCTGCGGTCGTTCGAGGACGCCGAGGCCTTCGCACGCGAGGTCGGCTTTCCGATGGTGGTGAAGCCGCCCGCGGGCATGGGCTGCAAGGCCACGTGGCGGATCAACTCGATGGACGACTTACGCGGCGCCTTCGGGGCCATCGGCGCGTCGCCCGAGCGGCCCGCCCTCGCCGAGGAGTTCATGCGCGGCCGCGAGCACAGCTTCGACACCATCACCATCGGCGGCCAGGTCCGCTTCCAGTCGGTGTCGCGGTACTTCCCCGCGCCCCTCGAGGTCATGGAGACGCCCTGGATTCAGTGGGTCGTCATCTGGCCGCGCGACATGAGCGGCCCGGAGTACGCCGATGCCCGCGAGCTCGGCGTGAAGGCGGTGAAGGCGCTCGGGCTGCAGACCGGCTTCACGCACATGGAGTGGTTCCGGCGCGACGATGGCTCGCTCGCGATCGGAGAGATCGCCGCGCGGCCGCCCGGTGCCCACTTCGTGCTCGCGAACTCGTTCGCGCACGACGCGGACATGTACCGCGCCTGGGCGCGCGCGACGGTGGACGAGGCCTTCGACGGTCCGTTCGAGCGGAAGTACTCCGTCGGTGTCGCGTACCTGCGCGCCATGGGCCGCGGGCGCGTGACGCGCGTGCTGAACGTGGATCGCGCGAACCAGCTCGTCGGCAAGTACGTCGTCGAGGCGCGCCTGCCCCAGGTCGGAGCCCACAAGTCCGACAGCTACGAGGGAGACGGCTACGTCGTCGTCCGCGATCCCGATGTCGAGGTCGTCAAGGCGGCGATGAAGACGATCATCGAGACGGTCAAGGTCGAGGCGGCCTGAGCCGGGAGGGCCTCCGCTCACAGGGTCGACAAAATACGCGGCAAGTGCGCCCTCTCGATAACGCTGAGCGGAGGCACGCGAAGCGGTCCTCAGCCCGTCGAAGGATCGAAGCGCGCCCGAAGCCGTCCATGGGCCCGCTTCGACTACGGCCTGCGGCCTCCGCTCAGAGGGTCGACCAGAATACGCGGCGAGTGCGTCCTCTCGATAACGCTGAGCGGAGGCACGCGAAGCGGGCCGCAGTCGAAGCGCGCTCGAAGCCGTCCATGGGCCCGCTTCGACTACGGCCTTCGGCCTCCGCTCAGCGTGAACGGCGGTCGGCCCATGCGGCGTATTCTGATCGACCCTCTCAGCGTGAGCGGCGGTCGGCCATGCGGGGCGTTCTGGTCGACCCTCTCAGGGTGAACGGAGGCGCCTCGTATTACGCTGCCTGCCGTTGCACCGCCGCGTCTTCGTCCTCTGCTCGTTGCTGGCCTGCGGTTCGCCTGCCGTCATCGATGCCGGTGTGCCTGATGCCGGCGTCCCCGATGCGGGTGCGCCCGATTCGGGAGCGACGGTGGACTCCGGCGTCGATGCGGGCGTCGTCGACGCCGGGTCCGACGCGGGCGTCGTGGAGGATGCGGGCGTCGATGCAGGGTCTGAAGACGCCGGCGCCGTCATCGCCGACGCCGGCCCCACGCACGACGACGCCGGCTGCCGGCTGCCCGCGGGCCTCGGCGCCGCCTTCCCGCTGCGCGTGATGGCCGCGAACCTCACGAGCGGGAACCTGCAGTCGTACGACCCCGGCCACGGCATCCGCATCATCCAGGGTCTCCGCCCCGACGTCGTGATGCTCCAGGAGATGAACTACGGCGCGAACACGGCCGAGGCGATGGACACGTTCATGAACGTGCTCGACGCCGGCTACCGCTACACGCGCGGCGCGGGGCAGATCCCGAATGGTGTTCTGAGCCGCTACCCGATCGCCGACGCCGGCGAGTGGCCGGATCCCCGCGTCGGCAACCGCGGCTTCACGTGGGCCATCGTCGATCTCCCCGGGCCGCGCGAGCTGTTCGTGGTCTCGGTGCACCTGCTGACGTCGAGCGCGACCGAGCGGAACCTCGAGGCCGTGGCGCTGCTCGCACAGCTCACCGCGAACGTGCCGCCGGGCGACTTCCTGCTCGTGGGCGGCGACTTCAACACCGACGTCTTCGGAGAGCCGGCGCTGATGACGCTCGCTGCGCGCGTGAGCACCGGTTCGCCGCCGCCGTCGGACCAGTCCGGCAACCCGTACACGAACTCGACCCGCACGAGGCCGTACGACCAGGTGCTCGTCTCCGCGTGCCTCGAGCGCGAGCAGCTCGACGCGGGCCTCGTCTTCGACAGCCGGGTGTACACGCCGCTGAGCGAGGTGGCTCCGGTGCAGGCGGGTGACAGCGCCGCGCCGAACATGCAACACATGGCGGTGGTGAAGGACTTCGTGATCCAGCCATGAGGCGGCTCGTCGCGCTGCTGCTGGTGTCGTGCGCGACGGCCCGCTCGGCGGAGGGCGAGCTCCCGAGGTCCGAGGTCGACGTGCTCTTGCGGAACGCGGCGCGGCTGCAGCTCACGGCGCGGCAGATCGAGCAGCTCGAGCGCATCGAGATCCGGAGGTGGAACCGCTCCGAGCGCGAGCGCATCGATCGCCAGGTGAAGCGCCTCGACGCGACGTCCGGAGAGAACTCACGCCGCGGCCACTACCGCGATGACCTGGCGAAGCGAATCGCCACGCTCGGCGAGCCGCCGATGCCGGACTTCGATCGCAAGGCGAGCGAGGAAGCCCGTGCGCTGCTCGACGGCGAACAGCTCGCCGCTGCGGAGCCGTATCTGCGCGCGTGGCACCACGAGCGGGCGCGGCGCCTGCGCGAGGAAGACGAGTAGGCCGGCTACTTCTTCGGGCCCTGCCAGTCGGCGGGGTACGTGACGTAGAAGACGCGCACGCGGTTCGGAGTTCCGAAGAACACGCGGCTGCCCTTGGGGATGTAGACGACGTCTCCGGGGCGCGCTTCGACCACGCGGCCGTCGATGCCCAGGTGCAGCATGCCCTCGAGCACGTAGTCGATCTCGTCGTAGTCGAGCTGCCACGAGAACGAGTCGGCCGCCTTCCACGCCATGAAGCCGGCGGTCATCGGCGAGCCGTCTTTGCCGGTGACGACGTCGGTGAGGCCGACGTTCGGCGCTCCGGAGAACTTGCCGAGGCAGACGCTGCGACCGGTCACGTGGACGACCCGAGCCTCGTCGACGGTGCGGGAGCTCGTGCCCTGCTCGTCGGTGGCGTCTACGGCTTGATCGAAGGTGACGCCGAGCTCCTGCGCCTTGGTCCACGCTCCGGGAGTGATCACGGCGCGGCCGCGCGGAGCGGCCAGGCGGGTCGCTCCCTTCTCGGCGGCTTCAGCGACCGTCTCGGCGGTGATCACCCGGCGCATCGGCGGGGCGTTCTAGCGCGATTTCGAGGCGGCGGGCCTTCTCTGCGCGCTTGGCGGACAGCTCGACGCCCACTCCGTCCAGGCCCAGCGCGTTCGCGACGGCGAGCGCGGTGCCGAGGCCGCAGAACGGGTCGACGATCGTCTTCGCGCCGGCGTGCAGGGCGAGGAACTTCACCGCCGCGACGCAGGCCTCGACGCCCATCGCGCGCGCCCACGTCATCTCGCCGAGGCGGGGCAGCACGTCGGCGGTCGAGTGCTTCGGCTCGAGGCGTAAGGCCTTCGAGAAGCACAGCAGGTGCGCCCACGCGGGGCGGCCGAACGTCGCGATGCCCGGCGGCGCGCGGCACACGACCTTGTGCCAGAGCTGCGCGGCCCCGGCCGCTTCGGCGCCCCGCTGCACGAGGTACGCCTTGTCGACCCACGTGCCCTCGCGCTTCACGTCGGTCTGGAAGAAGACGACGGCGGCGCTCGGCGCGACCGCGTTGCAGAGCAGCTCGCTCGTCTCGCTGAACCAGGCGCGCCAGCGCTCGAAGCCCATCGAAGGGACCTCCGAGCTGTCGGGCAGCGACGTGATGATCGAGTGGTCGGCGGGCAGCGGCGTGTTCGCTTTGAGCCAGGCGATGCCGTCGCCGGCGTGGATGGTTCTCATTGGAGTGGAGGCCAGCCGCTTCGCTCGAAACGCCGCACGTGCACGATCCAGACTCGGCGATCGTCGACGCGATAGATCACCCGCAGCGGAGCGACGATGAGCTCGCGGTGCTCCGGCGATTCAGGCACCTGTCGGCCGAGACGAGGCAGCGTTCGCAGCCGCTCGACGGCCTTGTCGACCCGTTCCAGGAGTCGCTCCGCGGCCCCACGGTCGCGCTCCGCGATGTACCGGGCGATGGCGGCCAGGTCGTGCATCGCCGGCTCAGTCCACTCGACTACCGCTTTGGGGCGGCGAGCCATTGCTTGAGCTTCCGCATCGCATCCTTGTGGCTCGTCGTGCGCCCCTCGCGGATCGCCTCTTCGCCGCGTGCGATGGCAGAGAGCACGTCGATGCGGTCCATCAGCTGCTCCCATGAGACGAGATCCACGAGCACTGCAGCTCCGCGGCCGCGCTCGGTGATGAGCAGCGGCTTCTTGCGTCGCCGCACGCGCGCGATGACCTTCGTCGTCTCGCGCTTGAGCTCGATGACCGGGGCTACGTCGGGCAGATGCATGGTGTCACTAAAGTAGCACTCAGCCGGCGCACACGCATTCGACCAACAGGCTCTCTTCGATCCACACGTCGAGGAAGCCGAGGCCCGGCCGCTGCGCGCACTTGAGGCCGAGCGCGGCGCACGCCTTCTCGACGTCCTCGCGCGTGCGGTGCAGCCGCAGGTTGAAGTGCGTGCCGGCGCCGGTCGCGGGCGCGGGCAGCGGCTCGAACCCGACGTCGTCGCCGAGGTCCTTCAGCCGCGCGGTGCGCGGGTAGAGCTCGAGGAACGCGCCACCCGAGAAGAAGCAGACCCAGGCGCCCGGCAGCGGAGAGAACGGTGCGGCTCTTCCGCCACAGATCGCCGCCAGCGCGTCGGCGGCGCGCTTCGGATCATCGGCGTAGACGCTGGCGTGCTGAATCGTGACCACGGTGCTCTTTCTAACCTGTTACAAACTCCGGCCCATGAAAGCTCTGCGGGCGTTGTTCGCCGTCGCGTCGCTGTGCTTCTGGGCTTGTAACTGCGAGAACGAGAAGAAGACCGGAACGGGGGACTTCAAGCCGGAGGACAAGAAGCCTCCGCTCGAGCTGAAGCCGCTGCCGAAGCCGCCGGAGGTGAGCGTTCCGCAGGAGCCGCCTCCCGACGCCGCCGCGCTCTCCGTCGTCGCCGCGCGCCCGCAGGGCGTCATCCGCGGAGAGGTTCGCCCGACCGTCACCTTCAACAAGCCGGTGAAGAGCCTGATGCAGGTCGAGGAGCAGCGCGCCTCGGACAAGGCGGCTCCGTTCGCGACCATCACGCCCGCCCTCGAGGGCGAGTGGCGCTGGCTCGGCAGCGCGTCGGCCGAGTTCGTGCCGTCGAAGCTGGTGCCGCTCTCCACGCACTTCGACGTGAAGGTCCTCAAGGGCCTGAAGGCGCTCGACGGCACGAGCCTCGACGAGGACTACCTCTTCTCCTTCGACACGCCGGCGCTCGAGGTGCAGGAGGTCGGGCCGTTCCGCGGCTTCCGGTGGATGAAGCCGGACGATCAGATCCGCCTCGTGTTCAACCAGCCGGTGAAGACCGCCGACCTCGAGGCGAAGGCGAAGCTCGTCATCGAGGGAGAGCCGAAGCCGTGGAAGGTGAAGGTCGTCTCGCAGAAGTCGATTCAGGACGAGAAGCGCGAGGCCATCGAGCAGGCGCGCAAAGAGGGCAAGCGGGCGCCGGTCGACTACGAGCCGCTCTCCGACGACGAGCGGCGCTACCGGAACCAGCAGGTGCGGTACGTGCTGCAGCCCGAGAAGCCGCTGCCGCTCGGCAAGAACATCTCGCTCGAGCTCGCCGAAGATCTGCACGGCGAGCAAGGCCCGGCGCCGATGGTGAAGCCGGAAGCGCTCGCGTGGCAGACGTACGGGCCGCTTCAGATCACCGAGATCGGCTTCTGCAACCGCTGCTTCTACGGCCCACTCGTGCTGCAGACGACGAACGAGCTCGACCTCGGCTCGCTCGCGTCGCGCGTCAAGATCACCCCTGCGGTGGAGATCGACTGGGAGGCGTCGCGCACGTGGGCTCCGAACGGAGCCTACGGCTCGAGCGAGTCGCCGCGCGCCGAGCTGCACGGCAAGTTCAAGCCCGGCACGCAGTACCGCGTCGAGATCGCGCCGGGAGTGACGGACATCTTCAAGCAGGCGACCACGGCGGCCTCTTCGGGCGACCCCCGCACCGAGAACCTACGCCCTGCGCTCATCGCCGGCCCGTACCTCGGGCTCATCGAGGCGGCGAAGGACAACGTCCCGCGGCTGCCGATCGAGGTGTCGAACCTGAAGTCGATCGACGTGCAGATGTGGACACTGACGGATCCCGCCGAGCTCGTGCCTGCGCTGCTCGAGCGCAGCGACCGCTCGACGTGGCTCAACCGGCCGGCGGACTTCGCCGAGAGCCAGGCGCTGTCGTACCCGCGGAACGAGGCGCGCATTCACCCGCTGGAGCTGACGAAGGTCTTCAAGGAGTCGAAGACCGGCGTCGCCCTCGTGAACGTGAAGACGAACGACGTGAAGTACGTGCCGAAGGACGGGTGGACGATGCTCGCGCAGGTCACCGACCTCGCCGCGCACGTGAAGATCGGCCCGAAGAAGTCGCTCGTCTGGGTGACGCGGCTGTCGAACGGCGCGCCGGTGGAAGGCGCGGACGTCACGCTCTACGACCAGGGCGGCGCCTCGAAGTGGACCGGCAAGACCGACAAGGACGGGCTCGCCGATGTGCCGGGCGCGGTGGAGCTCAAGCTCGCTCCGCCGCAGTACGAGTGGCAGTACCCGCAGGCCGTCGTCATCGCGCAGAAGGACGGAGATCTCTCCGGCACCGCGAACACCTGGGCCAGCGGCGTCGAGCCGTACGAGTTCGGCCTGAGCCAGGGCTGGGAGGGCGAGGCGCCGCAGACCGCGTCGTTCGTCTTCACCGACCGCGGCATCTACCGGCCGGGCGACACCGTCTACATCAAGGGCGTGGTGCGCTACCGCAAGGTGGGCAGCCTGAAGATGCCGTCCGCGAAGAGCACGTTCTCGGTGCGCGTGGCGGACAGCCGCGATCAGCAGGTGAAGGCCGGCAACGTGACGATGACGAAGTTCGGCACGTTCGCGTGGGAGGTGAAGATCCCGAAGGACGCGCCGACCGGGTACTACGGGATCTCCGCGAGCGGCAGCGGCGAGACCGGCGGGCTCGAGCTGAACGGCAGCTTCCGCGTCGAGGAGTACCGGGCTCCGCAGTTCCGCGTCGAGGTGCAGACGGCGAAGAAGTCGTACGTGGCCGGTGAGGCGCTCGAGGCGAAGGTGCTCGCGCGCTACCTGTTCGGCGGCGCGATGGCAGATGCGAAGACGAAGTGGAGCGTGAACCGCTCGAGCACCGCGTTCTCCGCCGACGGCATGCCCGAGTTCACGTTCGCGCAGGAGACGTGGTGGTGGGACGACGGCCAGCCCGAAGAGGCGAGCGGCTTCTTCGCCTCCGGAGACGGCCGCGTCGACGTTCGCGGTGAGCTGCCCATCGTGCCGGGCAAGGTCGAGGCGCCCGGCGAGAAGCCGTGGACGTATACCGTCGAGGGCGAGGTCGAAGACGTGAACCGGCAGGCGGTCGCCGGTCGCAAGGAGGTGGTGGTGCACCCCGGCCAGTTCTACGTGGGCCTGAAGTCGCCGACCGGCTTCATGCAGGCGGGCACCGAGTACGCGCTCGACACCGTCGTCGTCGACACCGAGGGCAAGCGCGTGAAGGGGCGCAAGCTCGAGGTGAACGTCTTCGCGCGCGTGTGGAAGTCGGTGAAGAAGAAGGACGCGACCGGAGGCTTCTCGACGATCAGCGAGCCCGAGGAGAAGAAGGTGCACTCGTGCGCGCTGGAGAGCTCGGCCGACGGCGCCGTGCCGTGCAAGTTCAAGCCGGCCGACCCGGGCTTCTACATCGTGAAGGCGAAGGTGCAGGACGACTCGGCGCGCGCGCACAGCGCCTCGATCGGCGTGTACGTGACGGGCAGCGGCTTCGTCGCCTGGCAGCGGACGGATACGGACCGCATCGAGCTCGTGCCGGACAAGACGAAGTACGACGTCGGCGACGTGGCGAAGGTGCTGGTGAAGTCTCCGTATCCGGAGGCGCGCGCGCTGCTCACCGTGGAGCGCGAGGGCGTGCTGTCGCGGCAGCCGCTGGCGTTGAAGGGCTCGGTGACGGCCGTCGAGATTCCCATCACCGAGGACATGGTGCCGAACGTGTTCGCCGGCGTGGTGCTGATGCACCCGCGGGTTCCGAGCGGCGGCATCGAGACGGGCGACGATCCTGGCCGGCCGAACGCGCGCATCGGGCTCGCGAAGCTCAGCGTGGAGAAGAAGACGAAGCGGCTGGCCGTGAAGGTGACGACCGACAAGCCGGAGTACCAGCCGGGGCAGGAGGTGAAGGTGTCGCTGGACCTGGTCGACTCGAAGGGCGGCGCGGCTCCGGATGCCGAGGTCACGCTCTACGCGGTCGACGAGGCCGTGCTGATGCTCACCGACTACCAGACGCCCGATCCGATCGCGTCGATCTTCCCCGAGCGGCCGCTGTCTGTGCGGCTCGGTGAGCCGCTGCTTCACCTGGTGCGGCGGCGCTCGTACGGAGAGAAGGGCGAGGCCCAGGGCGGCGGCGGCGGCAACGGCGAGGGCGCGGGCTTCCGGTCGAACTTCAAGACGACCGCGCTGTGGTCTCCGGCGGTGGAGGTGCGGGGCGGGAAGGGTGTTGCCACGTTCAAGCTGCCCGACAACCTGACGACGTTCCGGATCATGGCGGTGGCGGTGACGGAGCAGGAGCGGTTCGGCTCGGGCGACGTGCAGATCAAGGTGAACAAGCCGGTGCTCGCGCTGCCGGCGCTGCCGCGGTTCGCCCGCGTCGGCGACAAGTTCGAGGCCGGCGCCGTCGTGCACGCGTACGGCAGCGGCGCGGGCGAGGTGACCGTGACGGCCTCGGTGACGGGCGGGGCTTCGCTCGTCGGGCCGGCGGAGCAGAAGGTGACGGTGAGCGAGACGGCTCCGCGCGAGGTGCGGTTTCAGTTCAGCGCGGATCGCGAGGGCGAGGCGACGTTCCGGTTCAAGGTGGCGAAGGGCTCGGACAGCGACGGCGTCGAGCAGAAGATCCCCATCGAGTTCCCCGTCGCGCTCGAGGCGGTCGCCACGTACGGAGATACGGAGACGAAGTCGGTCGAGGGCGTCGCTCCGCCGAAGGACGTGTGGCCGGAGATGGGCGGGCTGTCGGTGACGATGGCGTCGACGTCGATGGGGAACTTCTCGCAGGGGTTCCAGCAGCTCATCGAGTACCCGTACGGGTGCCTGGAGCAGCAGTCGTCGCGGCTGATTCCCTTCGTGGCCCTGAGGGAGATCGCCGGGCAGTTCAAGGTGCCCTGGCCGGGCGCGGACAAGAAGAAGGCCGCCGCCGATGCGGAGACGACCGCGTGGCTGCAGACGTATCTGTTCCCGACCCTGCAGGCTCCGAGTGTGGCGTCCGGCAATCCCGACGAGATCATCGCGTCGACCGTGCGATCGATCGGCTCGCTGCAGGACGAGGACGGCTCGTTCCGGTACTGGCCGACGTCTTCTTGCGGATCGTCCTGGACCTCGGCGTGGGCGACGCTGTCGCTGTACCGGGCGAAGGAGGTCGGGTTCGCGGTGCCGGCCGCGAAGCTGTCGAAGGCAGAGGCGTTCCTGTCGAAGGTCGCAGGTGGCACGTGCCTGCCGTGCGAGTACACGTGCGACGACGAGACGCGCGTGATGGCGGCGTACGCGCTCGCGCGGATGAAGAAGCCGAAGGCGTCGGTGTACGGCGAGCTGTACGGGCGGCGGGAGAAGATGTCGCTGTTCGCGCGCACGCTGCTGGCCAACGCGATGTTCGTCGGCGGCGGGGATCGTGGCCAGGCGCAGAAGCTGCTGCAGGAGATCCTCAACTTCGCGAAGGAGTCCGGGAAGGGGCTGCACGTCGAGGAGGCTTCCTCGAAGACGTACGCGACGTACTTCCACTCGGACACGCGGACGAACGGGGCGCTCTTGCAGGCGCTGACCGACATTCAGCCGTCGCACCCGTACGTCGGGAAGCTGTCCCGGTACCTGCTCGACGTGCGGCAGGGCGACGGTGAGTGGCGCTCGACGCAGGAGGCCGCGTGGACGCTGATGGGGCTGACGGAGGTGGTTCGCACCAAGGAGAAGGACACGCCCGAGTACCTGGCGACCGTGTCGCTCGGCGAGGCGACGCTGGTGGAGCAGAAGTTCAGCGGGCGGTCGATGGACGTGAAGTCGCACTCGACGCCGATGTCCGAGCTGGCGGGGAAGGGCGGCCAGCTCACCTTCGCGAAGGAGGGGCCCGGCGTTCTCTATTACTCGGCGCTGCTCAAGTACGCGCCCAAGCAGCTGCCGGTGACGTCGCTGGACAACGGGCTGTTCGTGCAGCGCTGGTTCGAGCCGTACGCCGGCGGTGGGCAGGCGACGAAGTTCTACGCCGGCGATCTCGTGCGCGTGCGCGTGCGCGTCGCGACGAACCAGGAGCGGCACTGGGCCGCGTTCGAGGTGCCGCTGCCGGCCGGCCTCGAGCCGGTGGATACGTCGCTGGCGACGACGGCGCGCAACGCTTCGGCACCCGGCGAGGAGTCGCGGCGGCCCGGGTACGAGGCCGAAGGTGAGGGCGAGGGAGACGAGGGCGAGGCGTACGAGGGCGAGGACGGCCCGGTGAATCCCTGGGCGTATTCGTTCTGGAGCCCGTTCAATCACATCGAGCAGCGGGACAGCCGCGTCGTGCTGTTCGCGGACCACCTGCCGCCCGGCGTGCACGTGTCGAGCTTCGTGGCCCGCGCGACGACTCCGGGCACGTACCTGATGAAGCCCGCGCGCGGCGAGCTCATGTACGAGCCAGAGGTGTGGGGACGGAGTGAGGGAGGAATGTTCGAGGTGGCGGTGCCGACGCCGGTGACTGCGAAGTGAGAACGGGCGGAGGAGAGGGAGGGGAAAAGGAGAAGGACGGAGAAGGGGACGAGCCCAACTGAACCGAGCACCCTGAGCGGAGGCCCGAAGGGCCGAAGTCGAAGGGTCTCGCGCAACACGCAAGGCACCCACGATCCATACTCCTGGCCTACCGATGCCCTTCTTCGTCTACATCCTCGAGTGCGGAGACGAGAGCTTCTACACGGGGCACACGGACGATCTCGAAGCCCGGCTCGCCAACCACGAAGACGAAGACGGCTTCGCTGAAGCTCCGAGCCTCTACGTGAAGAAGCACATGCGCGCCGAGCTCGTCTGGTTCCAGGAGTTCCCCACCCGCGACGAAGCCCTGGACCGCGAGCGGCAGATCAAAGGCTGGAGCCGCGCCAAGAAGCGCGCTCTGATCGAACGCGACTGGTCTCGGCTGAAAGCCCTGTCCAAAGGACGGGAGCGCTCCGAATGAGCGACAGACCCTTCGACTTCGGCGCTTCGCGCCTCCGCTCAGGGTGCACGGTGTTGGGGATTGGGGGCGTTCTGGCAGTGCTCGTGTTCGTGGGGTGGCCTCTCCCCGACGGCCTCACCGACTACCGTCCCGTCTCCTCCGTCCGCATCCTCGATCGCGAAGGCGGCCTGCTCCGCGAGCTGCGCTCTTCCCGCGACGGCCGCTCGACTCCGATCCTCGTCGGCGATCTCCCGCCGCACGTCGTCGAGGCCTTCCTCGCCGCCGAGGACCACGGCTTCCGCTCGCACCTCGGCGTGTCTCCGACCGCGATCGTCCGCGCCGCCAAGCAGAACCTGCAAGCGCGCCGCATCGTCGCCGGCGGCAGCACGATCTCCATGCAGCTGGCGAGGACCCTCGTGCCCCGCGAGCGCACCTTCCTCGGCAAAGCGCAGGAAGCCCTCTGGGCGTTCAGGCTCGAAGCGCACCTCACCAAGGACGAGATCCTCGCGCAGTACCTGAACCGCATCCCGTTCGGGAACAACACGTACGGCATCGAAGCCGCGGCGCAGCTCTACTTCGGCCGCTCCGCTCGAAACCTCTCCGTCTCGCAGGCGGCAGCGCTCGCCGCCATCCCGCGCGGGCCGACGGCCTACAACCCGTACCGCCGCGCCGAGAACCTCGCGACGCGGCAGAAGTGGATCCTCGGGCGCATGGGGCGAGCCGCCGACGGCCCGCTGGACCTCGAGCGCTTCGACTCGACCTTCCGCGCCCCGCACTTCGTCGACTTCGTCGCGGAGCACCTCCCCGAGTGGGGTCTCACCGAGGCCACCGTCATCAAGACCTCGCTCGACCCGGCGCTGCAGCACCACGTCGAGGAGCAGGTCGCGGAAGAGCTCACGCGGCTCGAAGACCGCCGCGTCCACAACGCCGCCGTCCTCGTCGTCGACAACGCCACCGGAGAGATCCTCACCTACCAGGGCAGCGCCGACTTCTTCGACGTCGAGCACCAGGGGCAGAACGACGGCGTGCAGATGCTGCGGCAGCCGGGCTCGGCGCTGAAGCCGTTCATCTACGCCGAGGCGTTCACGCGCGGCTACACGCCGGCCACCGTCATCCCCGATCTCGAGACGCACTTCGGCGGTCGCAAGGGCACCTACGCGCCGAAGAACTACGACCGGAAGACGCACGGCCCGGTGCGCGTGCGCGAGGCGCTGGCGAACAGCTTCAACGTCCCCGCGGTGCGCGTCACCGACGAGCTCGGGCCCGCCGTCGCGCTGCAGGCGCTGCACCGCGCCGGGTTCGATTCGCTCAACGCCGGCGCCGAGCACTACGGCCTCGGAGTCGCCCTCGGCAACGGCGAGGTCTCGCTCTGGGAAGCGGCGCGCGCCTACGCCGGGCTCGCGCACGCGGGAGTCCTGCACCCGCTGCAGGTGGTGCTCGAGGCCCGCCGCGCCGACGGCTCGCTCATCGAGCTGCCGCGCAGCAAGCCCCGCCGGTTCGCCGAGCCACGCGCAGCCGCGCTCATCTCACACGTCTTGAGCGACAACGCCGCGCGCGCCCGCGCCTTCGGCCTCGACAACGCGCTGCGGTTTCCGTTTCCCGTCGCGGCGAAGACGGGCACGTCGAAGGGCTACAGCGACAACTGGACGCTCGGCTACACGCGCGAGCGGACCGTCGCGGTCTGGGCCGGGAACTTCGACGCGACTCCGATGATTCAGGTCAGCGGCATCACCGGCGCGGGGCCCATCTTCAAGCGCGTGATGACGCGGGCCATGGACGGAGTGAATGCCGGGCCCCTGCTGTCGGAGGCCGGGCTCGTGCATGCGACGATCTGCCCGCTGAGCGGCGAGCTCGCCGGGCCCGAGTGTCCGTCGTCGATGGATGAGGTGTTCATGAAGGGCACGCAGCCGCGGTCGCCGTGTGCCATGCACCGCCCGGTGGTCGCCGGGCTCTCGCCGGAGCTGCAGCGCCGCTGCGGCGCCCGCGTGACGGATCTCGGCGTCGACTACTACGACTGGGCGCACCACACCGGCCTGCAGGAGGAGCCGTGGCTGGCAGCTGCGTGCCGCGGGGCGGCTGACGACACGGCTCCGAAGATTCTGAGCCCTGCGACCGGTGATGAGTATCTGCTGCTCGACGATCTCCCGCTCGCCGACCAGGCGATCCCGCTGCGCATCCGGGCGGCTCCGTCGCTGGGGCCGCTCGAGGTCACGCTCGACGGCGCGAAGCTGACGACGCTGTCGGCTCCGTTCACCGGGCGCGTGCCGGCGCGGCAGGGGGCGCACGTGCTGACGGTGCATGCGCGTGGACAGGCGGTCGCTTCGGTCCGCTACGTGGTCCGTTGACGTGCCTCGCCCCAGCTCGGGGGCACGAGGGAGGCGAAGTGGCTCAGCTCCTGGGCCTGGGTCGTCGCCGCGGTTCGTCGCTCCGAGAGGTGGCTGTCGAAGGAGCGGCGGTTCTTTTCGCCGACGCGGTCGCCCGGGCCGGGCCTCCCCGGGGTGGGTCCGCCCTCAAAATGGGACATCAGACATCTGATGTCTTCTTTTGGAGGCGGGTCCGCCGGGCCGAGCGGGCTATGAGCGGCGCTCGTGATCGAGCCTTCTCCCGAGCGCTTCCGCGACGCCCACAAGAAGCGCCTCTCGTGGATGCCGTGGCTGTACTTCTCGCTCAAGCCCAAGCACCTCGTGTGGGCCGAGCCGTGGCAGCAGGAGGTGCAGAAGCGGCTGATGGAAGAGGAGACCGTCGAGATCGCCCCCGGCTGCTTCATCGCGCCTGACGCCGGCATCTTCGCGGAGCTGGGGCGAGCCGTGCGCCTCGGCCCCGGCTGCACCGTCGCCAGCCACGCGTTCCTCCACGGCCCGCTCACGCTCGGCCCCAACGTCAGCGTCAACGCCCGCGCCAGCCTCGACGGAGGCGCCGCCGGCATCACCATCGGCGAAGGCACCCGAATCGCCACCGGCGCGTGCTTGTACGCCTTCGATCACGGCCTCGCGCCCGACCGGAACATCCGCGAGCAGCCCGTGACGTCGAAGGGCATCACCGTCGGCGCCGACGTCTGGATCGGCGCTGGTGCCTGCATCACCGACGGCGTCCGCATCGGAGACCACGCCGTCGTCGGCATGGGCGCCGTCGTCACGCACGACGTCCCGGAGTGGGCGATCGTCGGCGGAGTGCCGGCGCGCGTGCTCGGCGATCGACGAAGGCGCTGAGCTTCGTCTCTTCGCCGTTCACGCTGAGCGGAGCGCTGCAGGCGCGGAGTCGAAGCGGGCCGATGGACGGCTTGGGGCCCGCTTCGCGTGCCTCCGCTCAGCGTGAGCGGAGGTCGATCGCAACGAGCGTCGCATCACCGGCGAACGTGCCCGCTCCGCTGTCGAGCTGCATCCCATCGCCATCGCCGAGCTTCGTCCCCTCGAACGTCCCCTCGCCGGCGCACAGCACGTAGAGCCGCCGCCCAGCCTTCGCGTCCAGCCGCAGCTTCTCCCCCGGCTTCACGCGCGCCATGGACACGGTCGCGTCCTGCCGCAGATCCTCCGGCGTCACGCGCGTGAGCTCGGCGCCGAGCTTGAACGGCCCGAACACGCGGTGCACGGCCTCGCCTCCGCTCGTCGAAGGCCGAATCCACAGCTGCAGCATGCGCACCGGGCCCTCGGTGTCATTCCCCTCCGCGTGCGTGATGCCTCCGCGCGCAGACATCAGCTGCGTCGAGCCCTCGGCCAACTTCAGAGACGTAGAAGGCTCGTGATGCGTCAGCGTGCCGGAGAGCACGATGCTGACGATCTCCATCTCCGCGTGCTCGTGAAACGGAAACCGCGACTTCGGCGTGAACGTGGCGTCCGCGAGCACGAGCAGATCGCCGAGCGGCCGCCCCTGTCCCGCGGACGGGCCGACCGTCGCCACGAAGTGGTCGTGCATCTTCACCCAGCCCAGATCCACGAACGGCAACGAAGCGCGAGGGCGATGAATCACGGTGGGCGTCTCCGACGTTTTCCGGGGGCAGGCGGCGAGCGCGAGCAGCAGCAGCGCCAGCCGGTAGAGGGGCATCGCCGCCCGTGTAACACCGAGTTTGGTCGCGGCTAGGTCTTCTGATCTGACTTCAAGACGCGAAACACTTCACCCGCGCCCAGGTCCTTCACGCGCTCCAACTCGAAGCGACCGACCTGGCCGTGTCCGGACGTCCGCGCGCCCTGAAGTGCATCTTGGGAAGGGCTGGCGAGGTCCACCGGCGGTTTGCCCCAAAGCACCACGTACTCAACGCCATATTTCTCCAACACAGCGTCGATGGCCGCTTCGCCGTTGATGGGAATGGAGACGACAGGGCTCGTCGTGTACGCGAGCACCCACCACGAAGCGTTCGATGCGACGGGCCGTCCTCCGACGAGCGGCTCTACCTGGCGCATGAAGTCGACCTGCGCCGTGCGCGAATCGTCAAGAGGAACAGGCAAACGTGCGCGGGCCGCGATGTTGGTGATGAATGCGGCGAACACGACGCTCGTCCCGAGCAGCCCGAGGGCACGCTGCCGTTCGTGGGTCGGCCACGCTCCAACGTGGTTGAGCACCTCTTCGACGCCCAGCGCGCCGGCGATCACGATGAGGGGCAGATAGCCGTAGGGCGCGCGCCAGGAAGCGAAAGACTCACCCGACAGCCAGACGTGAACGGTGAACCCCACGAAGAACAGCATCCATGCGAGCGCAACGCCGCGGCGCCCACCACGCAGGATGGGGACCACGGACAACACGGCAAAGAGGAGCCACACGTCCTGCACGGCGACGAAGCCGCCGCTGCGAATGGCCTGGTAGCCTTGCTCGATGCGCGCGACGAAATACGCCCAGTCGAGCTTCGCGAGCACGAATTGCGGTGAACGATCGACCTGGATGCCCCAGTTGAACACCTGCCAATAACTCAGCAGGAACGGCAGCTTGCTCGGCGCGGGCGGCGTCGGGGTGCCGAACGAAACGAAGCTCCATGCGATGTACACCGCGGCAAACCCAGCGGCAGCCGCGAGCGGGCGCGCGGTCTGCCTGAGGCCGAGCCTGTACGTGGCATGGACGTTCGCGAGGACGAACACCCCGAACAGGAACACGCCGTCGGTGCGGCTCAGAAAGATGCCCGCCGCCAACAGGACCGAAAGCGCGTGCCGACCAGCGCAGTACGCGATGAGCGCCAGCAGGATGAACAGGTGCACGAACACGATCGACTCCGGCTGAAGTCTCCACGATGCGGTGCCCGGCGACAGCGCGAACAAGACGATCGCAAGGAAGCGCGTGATCGGATGCCGGAAAGGCATCGAGACGCAGACGAGGTACCAGAACGCCACGAGCGTCGCGGTGCCCACGAGCGCGATCGTGACCGCCGCGACCGCGTTCGTCGCGCCGAACACGGCCATCGGAACGACGAGCGCGAAGACGGGCATCGGCGCCCAGTAATCGAACGGCGCATGGACGATGCGCTCCGGCGAGGTGAGGAAGTGCCAGACGATCGGCTCTTCAAATCGGCCTGTCGTGGCGATGCGCCGCGCGAGGCCGAAGTAGTACGCGCCGTCGTTGTCGCTGAGCGTGTGGAAGCTGGCAGCCAGCGCGACCCAGTGCACCGCTGCGGCGAGCGTGAAGGCAAGCAGCGCTACGTCGTGCAGCGGCATCGACTTCGGCCGCACAAGCTCGCGAACAGGGTCCTGACGAGCAGCACGGACTTGCAGGACGAGCAGGGCGAGGAACATTGGAAACCAAGAGCCGGGGTCTAGCGGGGTCGTCGATTGCGGCCCCCACGCGAGTAGGCCAGCCAGTGGCAGCATCACCGGCCACGCCGCGGCGACGGCATCGACGAGCCACCAGCGTGCCGACCGTGGCCTCTGCTCTGCCGTGCGGCTGGCCGCGACGGCTCCCATTGCCAGAACGGCCGCGGGAACGCACGTCGCGACGGTCACCCCAAACGGCACCGACGGCGTCGCGAGGAGGACAGCGAGGGCACGAGCGATGCCGGCCGCTCCGGCGACGCAGGCTGCGAAAGCAGCGATGGATGAGGCGAGCCGCTTCACGAGTTTCGGCGCAACCGTTCCGGCCAGCGGGGCTCGACGACGTGGCCGCCATCCTACAGTTCGCCTGCCCGCGGGGGCACCCAAAGTTCAGGCGCACGACGCGTCGACAAGCATCCTCGAAGTGGGTACACGCCCGGGCAGCATGGGTCTCGACCTGTCCGTCGTCATTCCGCTCTTCAACGAGGAAGAGAACGTCAGCCCCCTCTACGAGGAGCTGCGCGCCGTCCTCGAAAAGCTTGGCAGGACGTATGAGATCGTGCTCGTCGACGACGGAAGCTCGGACAAGACGTTCGAGAAGCTGCGCGCCATCGCCGCGCTCGACCCGCACGTCGTGGTGCTGCGTTTCCGGCGGAACTTCGGCCAGACCGCCGCGCTCAGCGCTGGCATCGAGCGCGCGCGTGGTGACGTCATCGTCCCGATGGACGGGGACCTCCAGAACGACCCCGCCGACATCCCGAAACTGCTCGAGAAGATGGAGGCCGATGGCTTCGAGTGCGTCAGTGGCTGGCGCAAGAACCGGCAGGACTCGGGCACCCGCGTGCTGCCCTCGAAGATCGCCAACTGGCTCATCGGCGCACTCTCCGGCGTGAAGATCCACGACTACGGGTGCACCATGAAGGCCTACAAGCGCGAGGTCATCGAAGGCGTCCGCCTGTACGGCGAGATGCACCGCTTCGTGCCGATCTACGCGCACTGGCAGGGCGCGCGCGTGACCGAGATGGTCACGAACCACCGCGCGCGCCAGTTCGGAAAGTCGAAGTACGGCTTCAACCGAATCTTGAAGGTCGTCCTCGACCTGATGGTGGTGAAGTTCCTCTTCCAGTACCTGTCGAAGCCCATCTACATCTTCGGCGGCTTCGGGCTCGCGGCGCTGTTCGCGTCGTTCGTTGCGCTCGCTGCTGCGGTGTACCTGAAGCTCGCTCACCTCAAGGACTTCGTAGAGACGCCGCTCTTGCTGTTCGCGGGCATCTCCGCGCTCGTGGGCTTCCAAGCGTTGCTCGTCGGCCTCCTCGCCGAGGTGCTCATCCGCACGTACTACGAGAGCCAGGGCAAGCGGCCGTACATCGTCGGCCAGATTCTCGAAACCCGTACGGGGCCAGAGCCGGTCAAGCCGACGCCCGTGTCCGATCGCGTAGGCACGTAAGCGATGTGCGGCATCACTGGAGCGGTCAGCGGTCAGAACGCCAAGCCCGTCGAAGCGCCGGTGCTCGAGGCGATGGCGAACGCCATCAAGCACCGCGGCCCTGACGACAGCGGCGTCCACACCGACGGACCGTGCGGGCTCGCGTTCCGGCGGCTCTCCATCATCGACCTGAGCGGCGGTCACCAGCCGATGACCATCGGCCCCGCGACCGTCGTCTTCAACGGAGAGATCTACAACTTCCGCGACCTACGCCACGAGCTCGAGGCCCGCGGCGAGGTCTTCGGCACGAAGTCGGACACCGAGGTCCTGCTGCGCGCGTACCTCGCGTTCGGCGACCAGTTCCTCACGCGCATCGACGGAATGTTCGCGCTCGCGATCTGGGACACGCGCACGCGCACGCTGCTGCTCGCGAGAGATCGCTTCGGCAAGAAGCCGCTGTACTGGTGGCAGGGCACCGACGGCACGTTCGTCTTCGGCAGCGAGGTGAAGGCAGTGCTGCAGCACCCGTCGGTGCCGCGCGCGCTCGACCCGGTGGCGCTGCGCCGGTACCTCGCGTTCGAGTACGTGCCGACGCCCGACTGCATTTTCGCAGGCGTTCGCAAGCTGCCGGAGGGCAACGCGCTGTTGCTGAAGGACGGGCGCGTCAACGTGTGGCCGTACTACGTGCTGCCGGCGGGGCAGAGCGGCCTCGGGGTCGAGACGCTCGCGGGGCTCGGCGTCGACGATGCGGCGCAGACGCTCCGCACCGAGCTCGAGCGCGCGGTCGAGCGGCGACTCGTCTCGGACGTACCGCTCGGCATCTTCCTCTCTGGCGGCATCGACTCGACCGCGGTGACCGCGCTCGCGGCGCGCGCAGCGGGCAGGGTGAAGACGTTCTCGATTGCGTTCTCCGAAGGCTCGTTCGACGAGAGCGGGTTCGCGCGCCGCGCCGCAGAGAGCATCGGCACCGAGCACCACGAGGAGCGGCTGTCTCCGCAGGCCGCGCTCGACCTCATCCCCACGCTCGCGGACCAGCTGGACGAGCCGTTCGCCGATCCGTCATACGTGCCGACGTACCTGCTCTCGAAGTTCACGCGAAAGCACGTCACGGTGGCGCTCGGCGGCGATGGAGCGGACGAGCTGTTCGCCGGCTACGACACCTTCCTCGCGCACGTGCCGGGGCTCGTCGCTTCACGGCTGCCTTCGCTGGCGACGAGCGCGCTGCAGCGCGCGGCGGGCTTGTTGCCGACGTCGTCCGGCTACATGAGCCTCGATTTCCGCCTGCGCACGTTCCTGCAGGGGACGAGCTGGGCGCCCGAGTACCGGCACCAGGCGTGGATTGGAGCGATGACTCCCGAGCGGGTGAACGCGCTGCTCGTGCCGCACCTTCGCGGCGACGACATCTACGCGCCGCTCGATCGCTTCCGCATCGCCCGCGGCGAGCGCGGCCTCGACTGGGTCCAGCGCTTCTACCTGTCCTTCTATCTGCGCGACGACATCCTGGTGAAGGTCGACCGGGCGTCGATGGCGGCCTCGCTCGAGGTGCGCGCGCCGTTCCTCGACACGCGCGTCGTCGAGCTCGCCCTCGGGCTGCCGTGGCTGCTCAAGCTCCGCGGCCCGTCGCGGAAGTGGCTGCTCAAGAAGGCGCTGCGCGGCCTCGTGCCCGACGAGATCCTCGATCGCAAGAAGCACGGCTTCGCGATCCCCATCACCGAGTGGCTGAAGGGGCCCCTCAAGCCGCTCGTGGAGGACCTGCTCAGCGAGCGCAGCGTGCGCGATGCCGGCCTCTTCGAGCCGCACGAAGTGCACCGGCTCGTCGACGAGCACCAGAACGGCGTGCGCGATCACCGCAAGCCGCTGTGGACGCTGCTGCAGCTCGAGCTGTGGAGGCGCCGATGGCTCGCCGACGGAGCAGCCCGGCGCCGGGCTGCGTGAGCTACGGAAGAGCGTGGCAGGCAGCGCAGGCCGGGCCGTAGTACAGATCGCTCGCCACGAGGACGCCGGCGTCGGTCGATACCGTGATCGTCGCGGCGCTGGGGCCCCCGGAGCCGGGCGGCCGACCGTGCCCGAAGCTCACGGGAATGGAACCGCTGATCGTCACCTCCGTGGCGCCGCCATCGCGCACCGACGTGCCTCGCCATGAGAACGGCCGGCACCGTCCGCTGATGGCAGAGCAGTAGGAGTCGAACAGCGGCGGCTCCTCGAGAAGAACGAGGCCGCCGTCGAAGACGGCTCGACCGCCGTCCTGGGTGAGCTCCAGGGCAACGCGAGCGCCGCTCCATCTGCCGGGCTTCATGCGATGCAGCGCCGCCGAGAGCACGCAGGTCCAGGCAGGCCTCATCGGCTCCACCCTATCGCGGCGAACCAAATTCCTGCCAGAAGGGGTAGCTTGCGCCGCCCATGAACGTGCTCGTCACCGGCGGCGCCGGCTTCATCGGCTCGCACCTCGCCGCTGCGCTTTCCGCCCGCGGCGATCGCGTCGTCGTGCTCGACAACTTCGACACGTTCTACGACCCGAAGCTCAAGCGCGAGACGGCTTCTCTCCTCAACGCAGAGGTCATCGAAGGCGACCTCGCCGTCGAAGCCGACGTGCAGAGGGCGTTCGCCGCGGTGGGAGAGGGCGCCGCCGTCGTCCACCTCGCCGCCCGCGCCGGAGTCCGCCCGTCCATCGCCCAGCCCGCCCTCTACGCGCGCATCAACGTCGAAGGCACGACGCTGATGCTCGAGGCGGCGCGCAGGTCGAAGGCCAAGCGCTTCGTGTTCGCTTCGTCCTCGAGCGTGTACGGCGCCCGCTCGAACCCGCCGTTCAGCGAGGAAGACCGCATCGATCGCCCGGTGTCCCCGTACGCGGCGACCAAGATCGCCGGCGAGATGCTCTGCGCGACCTGGGCGCACCTGTATCAGCTCGAGTGTGTCGCGCTGCGCTTCTTCACTGTCTATGGGCCGCGGCAGCGCCCCGACCTCGCCATCTCGAAGTTCGCGAAGCTGATCCGCCGCGGAGAGCCGGTGCCCTTCTTCGGCGACGGCACCACCGCGCGCGACTACACGTTCGTCGAAGACACCGTGAACGGCATCATGGCGGCCATCGATCGAAGCTGGCCGCAGTTCGAGGTCATCAACCTCGGCGGCTCGCGGCCGGTCACGCTCAACGAGCTCGTCGCGGGCATCGAGAAGGCCGCCGGCAAGCAAGCTATCCTCGACAGGAAACCCGACCAGCCCGGCGACGTGCCGCTGACGTGCGCGGCGACCCAGAAGAGCGAGCGCCTGCTTGGCTTCAAGGCGAAGGTGACGATGGACGAGGGCTTGAAGCGCTACTTCGCGTGGCTCGACTCCGACGAGGCGAAGAGCTGGCGTTGATGGCCGCTCCGGAGCGAGGGTCGCTGCGCAGCATCTACGCACGGCGCACCGTTCCGGCGATCGTTCTTGTCGCAGGTCTTGCGGCGATGGCCTACGTGTTCGACACGCACGACCCGATCTCGGCCTGGCTCGTCTGGCGGTACGTGGTCGTCTGGGGGCTGGTGTTGCTCTGGCTCGCAGCCTGCGCGTCGCTCGGCTTTGCGATGCTCAGGGCGCTGGGCGCCACGCGCTTGCCGATGCGTGAGGTGCTCGTCTTCTCGCTCGCGGGAGGCGTGCTGGCCTGGGCGCTGCTGACCGTGCTCGTGGGCCTCGTCGGGCTCATCTCTCCGTGGACGGCCGTGCTGTTGGTCGTGGGGTGCCTCGGGGTGGGCGTCATTCCACTCGCGCGCTACCTGCGCCGGGCGCGCCGTCGCGTGCTGCGGCTTCGGCCGGCACGGCTGTCGCTCTGGAGCCGGCTGGCGATCGTCTACGGCCTCGCCTGCCTGGCCGGCCTGTATCTGAATCTGCTCACGCCGGCGAACATCGCCTACGACGCGCGCTGGTATCATCTGCCCATCGCCGAGCACTACGCGAGCGGCGGACGCATCGGCGCATTCCCCGAGGGGTGGTTCCTGGGCGCGCTTCCGCACCTCGCCAGCTGGCTCTACACGTGGGCCTTCACCTCGCCAGGCGACCTGTTCCACCGCCTTGCCCTCGTGATGCACATCGAGCTGGTGCTCTTCATCGCCACGGCGCTCGCTCTGCCCGTGTTGGTCGACAGGCTTCTGCCGCGTCCGCGCGTGGCCGGCGCGTGGGCCGCGCTGTTCCTCTTTCCGGGGGTGATGCTCTACGACTCGACGCTGGCGGGCGGCGCCGACCACGTCCTCGCGTTCTGGGCGGTGCCGCTGTTCCTCGCGCTGCTGAGGTTCTGGCGCAGGCCCGACACGCTGTCGGCGATCATCCTGGGGGCGATGCTCGGTGGCGCGGCGCTCACCAAGTACCAGGCCGTCTATTTGATCGCAGTGCCTGCCGTCGCCGTGCTCATCCGCGGTGCTCGCCACCCGCGCGCGCTGATCGCAGTCGCAGCGACGGGACTGGTGGTGACGGCGGCCCACTGGCTCTTGAACCTCGTCTGGCACGGCAACCCGATCTACCCGTATCTCGGCGGCCGCCCCTTCGACCCGGGCGTCGAGCTGAACATGGCCGACCCCGGCTTCGCGCCCGAAGGCACTCTCGCAGAGCGGGCCCTTCAGACCCTGAAGGGCGTGGCCACGTTCGGCTTCGTGGCGCACGACTGGTCGACGTTCCACGGCACGCGCCCGGTCTTCGGTTCGCTATTCCTGCCGGCCCTCGCCGCGCTGCCCTTCACTCGGGTGCGAAGGCGGGCGCTCGGCCTGGCGCTCGCCACCCTCGCCGGTGTGGCCATCTGGTTCTGGACGTACCACCAGGATCGGTACCTCCAGGCGCTGGCGCCCTGGTGTGCCGCATTCGCGCTCGCGGTGCTCGTTTCACTCTGGCGGGAACAGGTGCTGACGAAGCCCGTGGTCGCGGCGATCGTCGGGCTGCAGATCCTCTCTTGCACGGACATCTTCTTTCTGCCCACGCACTCGATGATGGGCACCGCGCCGATTCACAAGACGGTGGATCTGCTCTCGACCGGCCACCGCAAGGCGTTCGCGGAGCGAGAGCAGACCTTCAGCTGGGGACTCGACGAGGTGCCGAAGCTGCTGCCGCGCGACGCGAAGGTCCTCGTTCACGAGGAGCACATTCACACCGGGCTCGGCCGGCCCTCCGTTCACGACACGTGGGGCAAGCAAGGCGGGCTCGTCTATGCGCGGCTCGGCTCGCCACGTGAGATCGCGCGGCGCCTGCGTGCCTACGGCGTCACGCACGTGCTGTGGAAGGCTGCTCCGAACAATTGGGGCCGGTTCGTCGACGACGTCGCGTTTCACGGCTTCGCACAGCGGCTCGCGCCACAGGTCATCCCCAACGGCATGCGGCTCGCGGCGCTCCCTGCGGAAGAGAGTCTCCCGGACGCGCTGCGCATCGCGGTGCTCGGCTGTGCGACCGAGTGGCTGGAGATTCAGCAGCTCGAGGCCGAGCTGCCTCGGCTTCAGCAGGCAGCCTGCACAACGCCCTCGGCCGACCCGCCCGACGTCGCTGGGGCGGCCCTGGTGCTCGTGGACGTCCGGCGGTTTCCAGCGCCACCCTCCGGTGTGGCTGCCTCGTTCAATCTGCTGTTTGCCCGCGACGGCTTCCAGGTCTGGGCGCGCCGCTGAGGCTGCGCACGCTCGCTGGCATCATGACGGCGTGCGGGTCGTGCATGCAGCGTGGCTTGCCTGTGCGCAGCCTGCCGCCGCTCCGATGGTCGTGCGGCGCAACTCTCCCACTTCCGTGGCCGCCCTCATGACACCTGCGTGGTATGGCATGCGCGCGATGGACGGGGCGTTGCCAGCATTGTGGAGGTCGCTCTCGGCGCGCACCTCCCGCTGGCCGAGCGTCCGCATGCTTCGGGAGGACCGGGTTCTGCTCGGCCTGACCCTGCTCCTCAGCGTCGTTTCGCTCGCGCCAATGTTCCTGACCCCGATCCTTCCGCTCGTCGACCTCGGAAGTCACGTCGGCGCCGCAGGGTTGCTCGACGAGCTGGTTCGGGGCGCGCCGGTCGTCTCCGAGCGCTACGCGATCAACGCCTCGTGGCTCCCGTACTGGGTGGGGTACTTCCTCATGGGAGCGCTCGACGCGATCGGTGGGCCGTTCTTCGCTGCGAAGGCGACCGTGGCGATCGTCGTGCTGCTGGTGCCGGTGGCGACGATGCGGCTGCTGGTCGCGCTGGGCCGATCGCCGCGGCTCGGGCTCTGGGCCTTCCTGCTGTGTTGGGACGTCAACCTGTACTGGGGTTGGTTCACGTTTCAGCTCGGCATGGGGCTCGCGCTGTGGGCGATCGCGTGGATCATCGAGGCGAGCAGCTGGCGAGAAGGGGCGCGCGTGGTTCCGCTGGCCGCTGTCGTCGCGCTGACGCACCTGCACGCCGTCGCGCTGCTGGGCGTCGCCGGCGCGCTGCTGGCGTTGCTCAAGCCGAGGCCGCTCAAGATGCTGGCGGTGCACGCGATCGCGCTGTCGGGCCTGCTCGCGCTGCTGCCCTGGGTGTTGCCGCGCCTGCTTCGAGGAGGCACGCCCGGCGCGTGGACGTTCCAGCAGTCGTCGCTCGCCGACAAGATCCTTCAGCTCTACCAGTACAGCTTGAACACCATGCCGGCCGCGGTGACGTTCACGCTTTGGACGTTCATGCTGCTGCTCGTCGGGCCGCTCGCGCTCGCGGCGCTCGACCCCAAGCCGCCGGCGCCGCGTTCGAGCGCGCTCGCGCTCGGCATCCTCGCCAGCTGCATGCTGCTGTACTTCGTGCTCCCCTTTCAGGTCTTCGGCGCGGTGAGCCACTTCTGGACGTTTCCGCGCTACGGCACGTACATCCTCCTCGCGCTGCTGTTGCTTCCGTCGGTCGGCCTCGAAGGACGGCGCGCGCTCCTGCTCGCGCCCGGCATCGCGCTCGTGTTCGCGGTCGGCTGGGATCGTGCGCAGCAGTTCTCGCAGTACGGTGAGAGGGTACGGCCGTACCTCGATATCGTCGCCGCGATGAAGCCGGGCTCGAAGTTCTTGCCGCTGGACTACGAGTTCCACTGGCCCGGCGCGCATCAGCCGACGCTCGGGCAGCTGCACGGCTACGCCGCCGCCGCGCGCTCGTCGTACGACCCGCACCTGTTCGATCACGACAGCTCGCCGATCGTCTACCGCCCCGAGGGGCGTCCGCCGGAGCCCGACTGGTTCCACCCGTTCGAGAGCTTCAGCATGGAGCGGCACGGCCAGTACTACGACTACATCATCGTGCACCCCAAGAGCCGCGACACGCAGCTGACGCCCGAGACCGCCGAGCTCGTGCGCGAGGCCGGTGAGTGGCGGCTCTATGCCGTGAAGCGGCGGCAGTCGGCGGCGACACCCTGAACCCTGCGGACGGGCAGTACGAGCACGAGGCTTCACGCGGGAATGCCGGACGAAAGCCGCAGTCTGAACGGGCAGGGACGGTCCATAGACTTGGGCGCCGCCGCCGGCCCCTTCAGATCCACCGCCGCCCCCGCGACCTCGCGAAACGTCTCGGGCGATTCCCCGAGCTCGACGGAGAGCGGCACGGCCCGCTCGGGGCAGCAGTCCCGCCGGTTGCGGATGCGCAGGCTCGAGATCTGCCGCGGCTCGCCCAGGTCGATCTCCAGCCACGGCATCTCGTCTTCGCCGGTGTGAAAGAAGATGTCGGTGGTCGAGCCTCCGCACGAGCGCAGGCGTGGCGCGCACGCGACCTGCGTCGAGCTCGTGCGCCACGGCTTGCCGCGCGCGAGATCGCGCGAGAACAACCCCTCGGGCAGCTGCGCGATGAGCGCGAGCGCGGCGAAGGCGCCGAACAGCAGGGCGAGCAGGAAGGCGCGCTGCCGCTCGAGGGCGTCCCCGGTCATGGGCGGCGTCGTTTAGCTGATGAACCGGTGGAGCGCATCGCTCACGGAGGGGCGACGCGGTTGAACACGATCGCCTGGTGTGGAGTTGGCGTGGGATCGCACCCAAAGCGGACCATCGGACTGCCGTTGTGCAGCACCAGCCATTCTCCAACCCGTGCGGAGCTCCGAAACGGAATGCGAAGCGCCCCTCCGCCGTCGACGGCCACGTCGAGGTCGCTATCGTACCAAGCGCACCATTCGCACGATGCGCACGCCGCTCTATCCGCACGTGTGAACGTAAGAGTCATCTGCGGGGATAGTTTCACCGTCGATGGGGTTCGTCCGACGAAGCGCGCGATGACGGTTCCGGCGTCGTCTTGAATCCAAAAGGTCGATGGTGGTGTGTTGAAGACATCGTCATCGACCTTGTACGTCACTCGCGCCCACTCGCCGTTTCGGCCACCAAAGCCGGCATCCTCCGGGACCACGTACTCGAAGGTCGTCGTCCCGCCGTCCGCCTGGGAAATCGAGATGGCGACGACGTCTTGTGGCCGGTAGCTCGTGCTCGCGGCTTGTGTGCAACCTCCGTCCAGGAGACCGCGTACGAAGGTCGCAGTGCCCTCGACATCGATGTCGACGGGCATGGTTTGCGTCGAAGCATCCGGCGCCATGCAGACGTAACTGGGGAACGCAGGGCGAAAGTTGCATCCCGTAACCGGGGGGGCCGGGACACAAGTCGTGAGACCGCCGCCTGTACCATCATGCCCTCCAAACCCTCCGCCGCCGCCTCCGGTGGCGCCCCCGCCGCCGTTGCCGGCATCCATCGTCGGCGTCATCGGCGAGCTGCACGCCACGACTGCAATGACGATGACCGCGACTACGCCGCCCGCGCGACGGCGAACAACTGCGCGCCACTTCGCTTCGAGTTCAGCCGGAACAGCGCTCGCAGACCGAGACATACGAGGTCCTCAGACAGCCCATAGGGCTTCGACCCGAACCGGCCCATCGACGCATCGGGATTCAGGTTGGCATACCACTTCGAGAAGTCGTGGAACGGGAAGCCCGCATTCCACACGCGCTCGACGCGGAAGCCTGCACCCTCGAGCAGGGACGAGATCTCCGCGGCGGTGAAGTGCCGCCGGTGCCCGACGCGGCGCTCGGTCTCACCGACGCGCCCGCTCTGCGTGGACAGCATCACGAACCCGCCGGGGTGCAAGAGCGTCCGCGCGTTCGCGAGCAGTACGTTCGGATTGTCCACGTGCTCGATCACTTCGATCGCCGTGACTGCGTCGTAGCGCTCGCGATCTTCGTCGGCCCACTTCACCGGCTGATCGATGTTCGCGCAGATCCACCGCGTGTCCGGCAGGCGCTTCCGGTTGAGCGCGAGCTGCGGCTCCGAGAGGTCGACTCCGACGAGGCGCACGCCCGGCATGGCCCGGCCGATCTCGTCGAGCAGCTGCCCGCCCCCGCACCCCAAATCGACCACGCTGTTCGGCCGGCGCGCGCGCAGCTCCGACGTGACCGTGCGGACGCGGAAGCGCGGGGCCGCCATCTTGCGCCAGTAGTCGTTCTGCCCGGGCAGCGCCTGCTCGTAGAACTCCCGGTTGACCTGTTCCGCCGTCGTCATGGCGGCGCGTCATAGCACCGACCCCTCACGGAGGAGGAGCGGGAGGCGCCGCCGCCTTCTTCTTCGCCAAGAAGATCTCGCCCTTCTGGGCCACCACCTCGTACTGCCCGGAGTACACCGCGTTGCGGCCGCGGTCGTTGCCGAGGTCTCCGGGGAGGGTCGAGTAGATGAGGTACTCGCAGTCGTAGAGCCCGTCGCGCAGCGACCACGTGTCGAGGTGCCACGTGACGTGCGCTTGGATGCGGTCCGCGGCGCAGAGGCGCGCCTGCTCGGGCACCGACTTCATGACCTCCTGCAGATCGACCTCGCGCTGCTTGTCGGCGGCCGACGGCGGCAGGAACGGCACCTCGGAGAACCCGCCGCGTACCGCCGGGTACGTCGAGTATGCGCCCCACTGAATGCAGGCGATGACTGTGGCGGCCATCAGCGCCCACGCGGCCGCCGCGCGCCGCGCGCGACCCTCCGTGGTATCGGCGAACGCCGCGAGGACGAACGCCGTCGCGGTGAACGAGTACGCGACCCAGTTGCTCACGTACTGGAAGCTGATCTGAATCGGAGGCAGGTACGCGGTCGCGATCAGCGTCAGAAGGAACCCGGGGATCATCAGCACCCAGTGCAGCGGGCGGCGCAGCGGCAGGAACACCAGCGGCGCGAAGACCTGGAAGACGTACCGGATCTTCTCCCACAGCACGAGCGTGCGCAGCGTGTAGCCCGGGTTCGAGATCATCGTCTTGATGACGGCGACGAAGCCGGTCTCTCCGGGCGGGTAGAGCAGCTTGAACGTCTCGGCGAAGTACTGGTTCGTCATCAGCACGAACCGCAGCAACAGGAAGTACGCGGTCGCCAGCGCCGACGTCGCGACGCCGGTGCCCACGCGCCAGCCGGACAGGAACATGAACAGGCCCAGCGTCGCGAGGCCGATGGAGACGTCCTCGCGGCAGAGGATCGCGAAGACGAAGAACAGCCAGTAGGTCTTCCACCGCTTCCGGTCGACCATGGCGATGGCCCACATCACCCAGGTCGCTCCGAACGGCTGCATGTGCACGTCGTAGAGCTGGGCGCCGTGCAGCGGCGCGTAGAGCAGCCACGCGAGGCCGAGCGCGAAGGCGTACTGCACCGGCAACCGGTTCTGCGCGAAGAGGAACACCGGGATGCACGCCGCCGCGAGCGCGACCGCCTGCATCACCAGCAGCGTCTCGGCGCGCGGGTGCAGCAGGTAGATCGGCAGCATGTAGAACGTCGCGAGATCGGCGTGGCCGTTGAGGCCGCCCCAGTTCGTGTCCCAGCCGAGCGAGGGCAGGCGCAGCGGCCGGCCGTGCATCACGCTCTGGAAGACCTGGTCGTACTGCCCGAGGTCGTAGCCGTAGGTCGCGAAGCGCTGGTGCGCGAAGACGGCCCACAGCGCCATGTAGATGGCGTGCCCGATGGCGAGCGCGAGGAGCGTGCCGAACACGAGCCGCGGCCTGCCGAAGAACGCGCGCGGCAGTGCGGTGATGCGCCTGCCCAGCCCGGGAGGCCGCTCGGCCCACGCGCCGACGCTCTCGCGCATCAGCCGCTCGAGCGCGAACGCGAACATCGCGAGGGTGATGGCCATGACCGCGTCCTCCGCCCAGGCGTGGCGGATGAGCAGCATCGCGACGGGCAGCGTCAGCAGCGGGCACAAGAGCCGCGCGAGCCACTCGGCGCCTTCGGGCACGCGGTCCGGCGTGCGGTGCACGATGAGCAACGTGGCGAACGCGACGATCGCGAACGTGGCGGCCATCAGCACCAGCACCAGGTGCCGCTTCTCGGGCGCGACGAGGTTGTCGGTGAAGAACGGCAGGCCGACGGGCATCAGCTCCGTGGCGATCGTGTGAACGGTGGCGGCGGCGATTAGGCCGAGCGCGAGCGCGGCGCGGACGGTCCTCACGAACACGGGCGTGCCCGCTAGCACAAAACCCCGCGTGATCGGCTATGAACCCGCGCCCATGAACGGCGATGCCCGCTCGGCCCTGTGGAGTGCGCTGGTCGAGGTGGCCCCGCCGGGCACCGTCGCGACGTGGCAGGGGCTCGCGCGCGCGGTGCCTCCGGAGGCCGCGCCCGAGCCTGAGCTGGTCGAGGCGCTCTCTGTGTCTCCGCCCGAGGCGGCGCAGATTCCGCACGACCGGCTGGCGGCCGCGGCGGCGCGTGCGCAGCAGCACGCGGCGGCGACGCGCTCGACGCGGTTGCATCGGCTGCAGAAGGACCAGGGCGGTAAGATCTTCGGCATTGCGCTGGGGCTGTGGGTCGCCTCGGCCGCGGTGTTCGCCGGCGCACGGGCGTTCGAGCCCGTCGACCTCGCGAAGGGCAAGCCGTGGCGGCAGAGCTCGGTGTGGGCCGGGGTGAAGTGCGATCCCGAACATGGCGTCTGCGGGCCCTTACGCTCGCGCATCTTCTTTCACACGCTCGAGGACGACAGCCCGTGGGTGGAGATCGATCTCGGCCAGCCGACGACGTTCTCCAAGATGACGATCATCAACCGCAAGGACGAGGGCCTTCAGCACCGCGCCGTCCCGCTCACCATCGAGGTCAGCGACGACACGGTGAACTGGACCGTCATCGCGCGGCAGATCGAGGTCTTCGACACCTGGACGCCGAAGTTCGGGCCCGTGACGGCGCGCTACGTCCGCGCGCGGGCCGAGCGGAAGACCTGGCTACACCTCGAGGCGGTGAAGGTTCACCCCTGAGGCGGCAGCTTCTGCGGCGCGCCGCTCGACGCCGCCGCTGCAGCGGCCTGGTTCGCCGCCGCAGCCGCCGCGAGCTTCGCCTTCTTCTCCTGCTGCTGGCCGACGATGAGCAGGACCCCGATGCCGGCGAGGATCGCGAGGTCGGCGACGTTGAAGATGCCGGTGCGCAAGCTGCCGATGCCCATGTTCATGAAGTCGACGACCTTGCCTTCGAAGCGGGCGCGATCGACCCAGTTCGAGAAGCCGCCGCCGGCGATGAGCGCGTAGCCGGCGACCTGCCAGACGTCGAGCTTCCGGCTCGCCAGCGTGTAGATCATGATGCCCGCGAGCAAGAGGCCGACGGCGACGGTGAGCACCCAGTACCGCGCCGAGTCCGACAGGCCCGCGCCGAGCGAGAGGAAGGCGCCCTCGTTGGTGGCCCACTGCAGCCGGAAGATGTCGCCGAGGTAGATGCGCGCCGGCTCGCCTTTGAGCGCGCTGGTCGCCATCACCTTCGTCGCCTGGTCGCAGCCGACGCTCGCGCCGAGGACGACGGCGAACACGAGCACGCGGGGCAGAAGCTTCATCATGCGGTCAGTTGCCATGCTCCGTGGCGGGGTTCAAGTAACACCCGGGCGCACGTCACCATTTCCCGTTCAGTGACACCCCGCCGAGCCCGGGGGTTAGCCACGCAGTCACCTCGCCCACCTTCACCGGCCGATGGAAGATGGTGGGCACGCCGATGCCGAAGATCGTCCCCAGCGCGATGCCGGTGAGCACGTCCGTCAGGTAGTGCTTGTCGGCGACCATGCGCAGCACGGCGGTCGTGGCGGCGAGCGGGGCGCCGATGACGATCGCCAGCCACCACCTCTCGTACCCGCGCGCGCGCAGCACCGTCGCCGTCGCGGCCACCAGAGAGAACGTGTACGCGGTGTGGCCGGAGAAGAAGGACAGGTTGTTGTCCTCGGGCTCCGCCGTCATGTGCTTCTCCGAGGCGGGCAGCGCGGCGACCAGCGGGCGCTCTCGGCCGGCCAGGAACTTCACCGCCTGGTTCAGCGCCTGCGAGGCCACCATCGCCTGGAGGATGAAGAAGACGTCGAGGGCGGCCTGCCGCCACGTCGCGTCCTCGCGCAGGCTGAAGACGAGGCTCGTGCCGAGCATCAGCGCCGGAGTCAGCCCGATGCCGATGAAGTCGCTCGCCAGCGCGGCGTTCTTCTGGCGGTCCAACGGGGCGCCGATCGCCCGCGCGACGGCATCGTCGAAGCCGTTCCGCGCGCACCACTTGCAGTCGCGCGGCGCGAGCTCCTCCTTGAAGACGAACTCGCTCAGCATCCACCAGGCGCCGAGGCCCGCGGTGACGGGCAGCTCCCAGCGCAGATCGTGCTCGAGCTCGACGGGAGCCGCGGACAGCCACAGCGCCGCCGCGAGCCCGGTGATCACTTCTTCGTCTTCTTCTTCGCGGCGAGCTCGGCGGCGCGGAGCTGGGCGATGTGCGAGATGAGGTGCACCGGCAGCCGGTCCTCGTAGGAGAAGCGGATGGTGCCGCGGCCGCTCAAGTCGTGGCCCTCGAGCTCCTTCTCCATGCGCTTGCTGATCGGGTACAGCGAGAAGTGGTCCTTCCAGCCGGCGAAGTAGATGGCGATGCGCTTGTTCAGCCGGAACGCCGGAATTCCGTAGCTGATGACCTCCTCGGCGTCGGGCAGCGTCTGACGGATGACGGTGCGCACGCGCTTGAGCAGGCGGCGTGCCAGCGGAGGTTGGGCGGCAAGGTAGTCGTCGACGGTCTTCGCTTGGGTGGGCATCGGGCGCCTGTTTCTACGTCAGACCCCTGAGGTAAAGCAGCGCTGGCTGTGACTCCCCGAACGTTGCGAGTTTTTCCGGATGCGGCACGCGTGGAGCACGCGCTGCTCGAGGCGTCGCTGCGCAGCGCCTTCGTCGACGCCACCGGGTACTGGCCGTTCGGGCAGCTCGTGGCCGCGTGCGCGCCGCGGGGCCTCAAAGCCCTCTCCCGGCTCGCGGCCCGCTTCCTCGTCGCCGGCCTGGTGCGCGAGCAGCCGGAGGGCCCGTTCGGCCTCTGGGCGCGCGACATCGCCTTCGCGCGCGGAGCCGTCGAGCTCTTCGCCGAGCTCGAGGCGCAGCTTGCGACTCCCGATCAGCTCGAGCGGGCGGCGGCCGACGCGGGCTCGGCGCGCGCGGCGTGGCTCGCGAAACTGTGGCGCCGCTTCAAGCGCAAGAAGGCGGAGCTGGGCCTCGCCGACCCGGGAGATCAGCTGACCGCCGCGACCGCAGCGCTGCGCTCGGGCGTGCTGCCCGAGGCGCTGAAGCCCTTCGCTTCCATCGAGCTGCACGGCGTGCACGATCTGCCGCTGGCCCGCCTCGCCTTCGTGCACGCGCTCGACGCGGCGCTGCCGGCGGTGGCGCTGAAGTTGCCGCGCGCCGACAACCCGGCGATCGACGCGCTGGTGAACGAGGTGCACTCCGAGCTCGAGCGGCGGCATGAGACCTCGAAGGTGGATCTGAGCGGCGACGTGCCGGACGCGCCGTTCGCGCGGCTCGGGCTGTTCCTCGAGGGTGATGCTCCCGCGCGGCCGGCGCCCGGGCTCGAGGCGTTCAGCGCGGTGACTCCGCGGGAAGAGGCGCGGGAGATCGCCCGGCGCGTCCGCGCGCGCCTCGACGCCGGCGCGGCCCCCGAGGAGATCGCCGTCGTCTACCGCGAGCTCGGCGACGAGACCGAAGCGCTGCTCGAAGCGCTCGCCGAGCGTGGCGTGCCCGCGCGGGCGCGCCGCGGCGTTCCGCTGGTCGCGACTCCGGCCGGGCACCTGGCGCTCGGGCTGCCGATGCTCGCGGAAGACGGCTTCCCCGCAGACGCCGTCGCCCGGTACCTCTCGAGCCGCTACCTCGTGAAGCTGTGGGAGCCCGGCGCCGAGCCCGGCGTCTTCTTCGCCGCCGCCGGGATTCGCGACGACGTCGTCGGCGCGGACGCCGAGCGCGGCGCCTATGCCGTCCGGTTGTCCGCGCTCGCGACGCGCTTCGCCGAGGGCTGGCCGAAGGGCCCCGCCGACGAGGTGCGCGGCGTCGCGCGGCAGGTCGAGCGGCTGCTCGCAGCGCTCAAGCCGCTGAAGGCGGAGGACTCGCTCGCGGGCCACGCGCGCGCGTGGAGCGAGGCGCTGCGGCAGATTGGATTGTTGGAGGGACTGCGCACCGAGCTGACTCCCGCGGGCGATGAGGCTGCGCTCGCGCGCGACCAGGCCGCCGCCGACGCCGTGCAGGCGCTGCAGCGGCTGATCGCCGAGGCCGCACGCACGGCGAACCTCGCCGACGTCCGCCTCACGCGCCGCGAGTTCTCCCGCTGGCTCCACGACGCGGCGGCCGAGCTCAACCTGCTGGTCCGGGCTCCCCGCGCAGGAGTGGTCGCGCTGCTCGACGCCCGCGAGGTCGCCGGCCGCTCGTTCCGACACGTCTTCATCGCCGGCCTCGTCGACGGGCGCTTCCCTGAGCGCTCCAGCGGCGGGCTGCTCGCCGAGGACGAGAAGGGGGCGTTGAACGGCGCCGCCCGCGCACCGCTCTTCCGCATCAACGTCGGAGAGAGCGGCGACCGCCTCCCGTTCCGCCTCGCCGAGGACCGGCTGCTGTTCTACCTGTCGCTGTGCTCCGCCACCGAGACGGTCACGCTCTCGCATGCTCGCGGTGAAGCGCTCGGTCGCGCGTTCAGCCCGTCGCCGTTCCTGCACGAGGTGGCGCGCGCCGTCGAAGGCTTCGAGGTCCGCAGGCTGCCGCGGCCGCTCGTTCCTCCCGCGGCGGCGGTGTCGAACGAGGCGGAGCTCCGCTTGCGCGCGATGCTCGACGGGGCGCGGCCCTCGGAGCCCTGGGCGGACGAGGCTCTGGCGCTCGCGGCGATGGAGCACGAGCGGCTGCGCTTCTTCTCCGACGAGACGCAGCAGCCCGGCGCCTTCACCGGCCTCGTCGCGCCGGAGCTCGTCGGCGGGCACTTCGTCTTCGACGCCGAGCGGCCGTTGAGCGCGGGCAAGCTCGGCGCGTTCGGCAACTGCGCGTTCGCCGGCTTCCTCTCCGACGTCGTCGGGCTCGAGCCGTCGGAAGGGCAGGGCGAAGACCTCGACAACCGCTCCAAGGGCACGCTGATTCACTCGGTGCTCGAGAAGCTGCTGCCGGTGCTGCGCGAGGCGGTGCCTGCGGCGAACCTCGAGGACGTCGTCGGCCTCGCCGTCGACGAGGCGGCGAGCACGCACGAGCGCCGCTCGCCGACCGGGCACCCGCTGCTGTGGAAGCTCGCGCGGCAGAAGGTGGTGAAGGAGATCGCGACGCTCATCCGCAGCGGCCGCGTGCGCCCTGTCGACGGCGTGCTCCCGGAGAAGGCCGAGTGGAAGTTCACCGTCGAGCTCGGCGGCATCACCCTCGGCGGCAAGGTCGACCGCATCGACGTCGGCGGCTCGAGCGCCGTCGTCATCGACTACAAGACCGGGAAGATCAAAGGGAACGTCGAGCGCGTCGAGAAGCTGCTCACCCAGGAGTGGCAGCTGCCGATCTACGCCCACGCCGTTAGAGAGGCAGGACTCGCACGGGAGGTGGATGCTGCATGGCTGTCTACGGTCGAGGGTTGGAAGCCGCTGTCGGTGATCGCGCAGGAGCGGGGCGTCACGGTGTCGGAGCTGCTCGCGACCGACGAGCTCACCCAGGCCCGGCTCGAGAAGGAGGGGAAGCCCAACCTCGGCAACGCCGTGCGCGACCTGGTGGAGCGGCTTCGCGCCGGCCAGCTCGCCGCCCGCCCGCAGGACTGCGAGCACTGCGCCTACCGCGCCGTCTGCCGGATCTCCTCGCGGAAGCTGCACGAGGACTGGCGATGAGACGCAAGCCCGTCGATGACCGGCAGCTCGGGTTGTTCGAGCTGCCCGTGCCGAAGACGCTCGGCGAGCCGAAGCCGAAGCCCGAGGTGCCGAAGCCGCCCGAGAAGCCGAAGCCCGAGGTGATTCCGGAGAAGCCGAAGCCCGAGGTGCCCAAGCCGGAGACTCCGAAGCCGGAGGTGCCCGAGGAGCCGCTGCCGAAGCCGGAGGTGCCGAAGCCGAAGGGGGAGCTGGAGTCGGTGACTCCGTTCACGCTGAGCGGAGGCGCCGCAGGCGCCGGAGTCGAAGCGGTCCCGCAGTCGACTCCGGACGCCCTTCGTCTCCGGAGCCCTTCGGGCTCCTCCGCTCAGGGTGAACGGGGGCTCTTCGAGGGGCTGCGCCGCGTCGAAACCGCCGTCGAAGCGGTCCCGCAGTCGACTCCGGACGCCCTTCGACTCCGGAGCCCTTCGGGCTCCTCCGCTCAGGGTGAACGGAGTCTTTCCGCCCCCGCGCAAACTGTCGCCGAAGCGCTCCGTCTCAACCGAAACCTGGCGCTGATGGCGGGGGCCGGCACCGGCAAGACGCACTCGCTCATCACGCTCTCGCTCCACCTGCTCGGCGGCGCACGAAACGCGGACCCCATCCCCCCGCACGCGCTCGGCCTGCTGACGTTCACCGACAAAGCGGCCGCGGAGATGCGAGAGCGCCTCTACGCGCGCCTCGACGCCCTCGCGCGGGGCACCGCGACCGAGCCCGAGCTCGCCGAGTCCTTCCAGGCGGTCGGCAAAGACCTCCCGAAGCCCTCGGCGTGGCGGCAGATCCGCGACGCCCTCGGCTCCGCGCCGATCGGCACCTTCCACGCGCTGTGCGTGCAGTTGCTCCGCGACGCGCCGCCGGGCCGCGCCGTCTCCCCCGGCTTCGAGCTCCTCGACGATCTCGACGCGCGCGCGCTCCTCTCCGACACCGCCGACCGCGTCGTGCTGGCGGCCCTCGAGCGCGGCGATCCGCACGTCTCCGACCTCGCGCGCGAGTGGGGCCTGGGCGGCACGTTCGGCCTGGCCGCTTCGCTCATCGGAGTCCTCAAGCGCATCCGCGAAGAGGGGCAGACCGCCGACGCGCTGGCGGTCTCCGACCCGCACGCGGCGAACGCGCTGTTCGCGGCGCAGCTCTCGCGCTGCGAAGAAGAGCTCGCGCGCGCCGAGGTCGAGGCCGCCAAGGGCCTCAAGCCCGAGCGCCGCGTCATCGTCGCCGAGGTCCGCCGGCACCTCACCGGCCTCACGCTCGCGGACGCGGGCGAGCGGCTCGCGAAGATGGCGGCCGCCTGGGGCACCAGCCGCGCCTTCCCGGACCTGCGCAAGGCGCTCTTCGGCGACGGCCTCATCCGTGTCGCCGCGGGCGTGAAGGTCATCCCCTACGAGCGCGCGTTCCGCCGCCTGCTCGGCGACGTCGCGGCCGCGTACGACTCGGCGCTGCGCCAGCGCAACGCGCTCGACTTCACCGCGCTGCTGATCGAGGCGCGCGATCTGCTCCGCGACGACCTCAACGCGCGCCGCCTCGCGCAGGGCCGCTTCCAGGCGCTGCTCGTCGACGAGCTGCAGGACACGAACCGGCTGCAGCTCGAGCTGCTCCACCTGCTCGCCGAGCAGCGCGAGGGCGCGCCGCGGCCGACCACCGCCGCGCTGCTCGAGGGCTCGGACCCGGTGCTGTCGCTGCCGCTCGAGCCCGCGTTCCTCTGCGTCGTCGGCGATCGCAAGCAGAGCATCTACGAGTTCCGTGGCGCCGACGTCAGCGTCGTCGAGCAGGCCGCGCGCGCGATCGACGCCTCCGGTGGCACGCGCGCGTTCCTGAAGACCAGCCGCCGCTCGTGCCCCGCGCTGGTCTCCTTCTTCAACCGAATCTTCCCGAAGCTGATGGTCGACCCGCGAACGCAGCAGCTCGCGCCGCTGCCGTCTCCGGAAGGTGAGGTGCTGCCTCCTCCGCCGACGGCGCGCAGCTTCGACGTCTCGTACGTGCCCGCGCACGACGATCTCCTCGCGCACCGGGAGCAGTCGTCCGCCGAGCCCGCCGTCGAGCGCTACCTCAACACCGTCTCCAAGCCGACCGCCGACGAGCTCCGCTACATCGACGCGCGCGCGCTCGCCCGCCGCGTCCGCGAGCTCATCGAGTCGAAGCGCTGGCGCGGCGGAGACGTCGCGCTGCTCTTCCGCCGCTTCACCTTCGTCGAGGAGTACCGCCAGGCCCTGCTCGCGGAAGGCATCCCCCACCGCCTCGTCCGCGGCCGCGGCTTCTACGGCGCGCAGGAGGTGATGGACCTCGCTGCGTTCCTCTCCGTGGTCGCCGACGCCTCCGACGCGACCGCGCTCGCCGTGTGCCTGCGCTCGCCGCTCGTGGGTGTTTCGGACGCCAGCCTGGTGCGCATCGCCCGCGCGACCGGCGGCCGCCTCGACGCGCGCAAGGCGATCGCGCTCGCCGAGCTTCCGGCCGAGCTCACCACGCTCGAGCGCTCGCGGCTGCAGCGGTTCCAATCGCTCGTCCGCCGCCTGCGCGCCGAGCGCCACCGCCTGGGCTTGAGGCCCATGCTGCGCGCCGCGCTCGACGAGACGCGCTACCTCGAGGCGATGGCGGCCACCGCGTTCGGCGCCCAGATCCTCGCCAACGTCGAGAAGCTGCTCGAGCTCGCCGCGCGCCGCGACTCGGAAGGGCCCGCCGACTGCGGAGCCTTCGCCCGCGAGCTCGCCGAGCTCTCCGACGCCAACCCGCTCGAGGCGCACGCCGACGTCATCGACGACGACGACCCCGACGCCGTCACGCTCTGCACCATTCACCAGGCGAAGGGCCTCGAGTGGCCCGTCGTCGTGCTGCCAGAGCTGTTCAGCCCGCTCGCTCCGTCGGGAGCGCGCGCCCGCTACGAGCGCGACATGGGCCTCGCGCTCAAGACCATCGAGCCCGACCTCGAAGACCCGCCGCGCTTCGAGAAGGCCAAGGCCGAGCGCAAGGCCCGCGAGGAGGCCGACTTCAAGCGCGTCCGCTACGTCGCGATGACCCGCGCCCGCGACCTGCTCGTGCTCGGCGTCACGAAGAAGGGCGCCGCCTGGGCCGATCTCGACGACGCGTGCCTCGGCCTCCCCGAAGTCCTCGAGCGCCCGCTGCAGCTGCCGGAGCCGCTGCCGCCGATGGAGCGCCCATCCAGCGCCGCCGACGCCGCGGCCCTCGAGCAGGCGCGAGCGCGGCTCGCCGCTCGGCCGGCGCCGAAGCCGCGCCGCGCGCTCTTGCCCGTCACCCAGCTGCAGGACTTCGCGCTGTGCCCGACGCGCTATCGCCTGCTGCACCTTGCGGGCCTCTCGGAGTACCCGGCCGAGCCGCGCGCGCTCGAGCTCGAGCCGTCAGCGCCGGTCGCCGACGTCCGCGAGCGCGGCACCCACGCCCACAAGCTGCTCGAGCACGTCCGCTACGGAGTCGCGAACGACCTCGCAGCGCTCGAGCGAGAGCACGGGCTGCCGGAGGACCTCGAGGTCCGCGCGTGGGTCGAGCGGTTCCTCGCGACGGAGTTCGCGCGCGGCCTGAAAGACGTGCACCGCGAGCTGCCCTTCGTGCTGCGGTTGGAGCACGGCGGCTTCACGCTGCACCTGCGCGGGGCCATCGATCTGCTCGTGAGGGGCAGCGACGGCAGCGCGACCATCGTCGACTACAAGAGCTCGCTCAAGCCCGCGGGAGGCCTCGACGCCTACCGGTTCCAGCTCGGCTGCTACGTGCTCGCGGCGCGCGCGCTGCTGGGCCCCGAGGTGCCGATCCGCGCGGGCATCTCGTTCCTGCGCGAGCAGGATCCGACTCCCGAGCTCTTGCCGCCGGGAATTCCCGTCGACGAGGCGTGGCTCGCCGGCCAGGCGCACGCGCTGGTAACGGCACAAGTCGACGGTCGATGGCAAGCGCAACCCGAGGCGAAGTGTCGTGCGCTCAAGTGCGGCTACGTCTACCGCTGCCATCCAACGGGTGGGCTGCTATGAGTCCTGCGCCATGCCGAACGTCGTCGTGATCGGCGCCCAATGGGGCGATGAAGGAAAAGGGAAGGTCGTCGATCTGCTGACGGAGCACGCGCAGGTCGTCGTGCGCTTCCAGGGCGGCAACAACGCGGGCCACACGCTCGTCGTCGGCGGCCAGAAGACCGTGCTGCACCTCATCCCCTCGGGAATTCTGCACGCCGGCAAGACGTGCGTGATCGGCAACGGCGTCGTCATCGACCCCGCCGTGCTGCTGAAGGAGATCGACGCGCTGCGCACCCGCGGCTTCCTCAACGACGCGAACCAGCTGCTCATCTCGGAAGCCGCGCACGTCATCTTCCCCTGGCACAAGCACCTCGACGCCCTGCGCGAGAAGTCGCGCGGCGGCGGAGCGATCGGCACCACCGGCCGCGGCATCGGCCCGGCCTACGAGGACAAGGTCGCGCGGCACGGCATTCGCGTTCGCGACCTGCTCGACGCCGACAAGCTGCGCAAGCGCGTGCGCGAGCGGCTCGGCTCGGTGCGCGACGAGCTCACCCGGCTCGCCAAGCTCGGCAAGGTCGAGGACCCCGATCTCGACGAGGGCACCATCGTCGGCGAGTACGCGGCGTACGGCGCTCGCCTGAAGGAGTTCGTCCGCGACTGCTCGCTCTTCCTCTCGGAGCAGGTCCGCAAGGGCGCGCGCGTGCTGTTCGAGGGCGCGCAGGGCACGCTGCTCGACGTCGATCACGGCACGTACCCGTACGTCACGAGCTCGAACTGTGTCGCGGGCAACGCGGCCGTCGGCTCGGGCCTGGGCCCCACCGCCATCGACCGCGTGATGGGCATCAGCAAGGCGTACACGACGCGCGTCGGCGGCGGCCCGTTTCCGACCGAGCTCGACGACGCGCTCGGCGACCGCCTGCGCAAGGTCGGCGACGAGTTCGGCGCCACCACCGGGCGGCCTCGCCGCTGCGGCTGGCTCGATACGGTCGTCCTTCGCTACGCCGCGCGCGTGAACGGCTTCTGGGGCATCGCCCTCACGAAGCTCGACGTGCTCTCCGGCATCGAGTCGCTGCGCATCTGCACGTCGTATGAGCTCGACGGCAAGATCATCACCGAGTTCCCCGGCGACCTCGACGACCTGTCGCGCGTGAAGCCGGTCTACGAGGACCTCGCGGGCTGGGGGAAGAAGCTCTCCGGCGCGCGCACGCTCGATGATCTGCCCGAGGCCGCGCTGCGCTACGTGCGCCGCGTCGAGGAGATCTGCGGAGTGCCCGTCGTCTGCGTCTCGGTCGGCGCCGATCGCGGCGAGACGATTCTGATGAGCAACCCGTTCAGGTCGTGACCGCCACTACCGGGTGAGCGGGTCCTTCGTCGACTCGACCGCCTTGTCGACCTCTTTGCTGCGGCCGATCACGAACTGCACGAGCGGGCTGCCGTTGCCCTCGACGGCGACCTCGGTGCCCTCGATGACCGGAGTCACGTCGACGATCGTCTCGAGCTCTCCCTCGCGGACGGTCGCCTTCGTCCAGCGGTCGCCCTTGCGCTTCGACGCGAGCGAGATCGTGCGCTGCGGCGACGTGCCGGTCACCTTCATCGACACGTCTTTCTCCTTCGCGAACTGCTCGTCGTAGAAGGCGCGCACCTTCTCGAACTTCATCGGCAGCCGGAACGTCTTCTGCTTCTCCGTCACGGAGAGCGGCTTGCCGTCGATGGCGGGGAGCGGAAACGGCGTGGCGGTGAGGACGACGAGCGTGAGCGCGAGCATGCGCCCGGCAGTCTACTTCTTCACGCAGCGCGGGTTGCTCTTGTACCGGGCGAGCTCGTCGGCGGAGGCCTTGAGCTGATCCTCCATGCTCTTCTGGCGCTGCTCGAGCTCGACCTTCTGCTTCTGGAAGTCCTGCTGCTCGTCGATGAGGCGCTGGTTCTCGGCGACGACGGCGCGCAGCCGGCCCATCACCTCGTCGTTCGCCTGCAGCGCGCGCGCGGTGCGCGACTTCTCGTCGACCAGCCGCGAGTGACTGATGATCGCCATGGTGACGCCGACCAGCAGCGTGATGCCGAGCAGCAGCCACGGCAGCGGCGAGCCGGACTTGATCGGGTTGAAGTCTGAGCGGACTTCGTCCTCGGCGCTCACAGGAGCGAAAGCTGTACCTGCTTCGCGGGCTCGAGGCAACGCGGGTCGTCCACCGCCACCGAGTTCACGTGACGCTCGACCTCGAACGCGGCGAGCGGCTCGGGAGTGCCGGGCTCGAGCAGCGGCTTGAGCTTTGCGACGTCATCGACCGGCGCCAGCCACTGCATGCGCGTCTCGGGCGACAGGAACACCGGCATCCGGTCGTGCAGCTTCGACATGAAGCCGTCGGCGCGCGTCGTGACGATGGTGAAGCTCGTGACGTCCATGCCGTTCGGCGCGTGCCAGGTCTCCCACAGGCCTGCGAGCGTGAACGGCTTGCCGGACGCGAGGTGAATGAAGAACGGCTGGCTCACCTTGCCGGCGTGCTGCCATTCGTAGAAGCCGTCGGCGACGACGAGGCAGCGGCGGCGCTTGAACGCCTCGCGGAACGCCGGCTTCTCGTCGAGCGAGTCCGCGCGCGCGTTGATGAGCCGCCCGGCGATCGTCGCGTCGGGAGCCCAGTGCGGGATGAGGCCCCACTGCGCGAGGGTGAGCTTGCCCGGCTCGATGATGATCGGAGCCGCCTGCGTCGGAGCGATGTTGTAGCGGGGCTGGAGCGCAGGCAGCTCCTGGAGGCCGAGCTCGGCCTGGATCTGTCTCGCGTCCGTCTTCAGGGTGTAGCGCCCGCACATGACCTGTGGTGATGGTGTACCTGAGGTGCGCACCCGTTGGCTCTACTTCCGGCTGTTCGGGCTCACCGCCGCGATCGCCACCGGCGCGTACTGGGTGCAGCTGCCGGGGCTCAACGCCATCTGGCCGCTCGCCGGCAACGTGCGCCCGTTCTTCGACGGGCCGTCGCTGCTCGCGCTGTCCACCGACTGGCGACTGGTGCAGGCGCTCGCCGCGGCGAGCTTCGTGAGCGCGCTGCTGGTGATGTTCGACGTCGCCGTGCCGTTCGCGCTCGCGGCCCTCTTCATCGCGTGGGGCTCGCTGGTGAACGTGGGCCAGCCGTTCCTCTCGTTTCAGTGGGACCTGTTGCTCTGCGAGGCGGCGCTGCTGTCGATTCCCTATGCGCTGCGGCCGAAGGCTGAGCCACAGCTCTGGCAGCGCATGTTCGTCGCGCTCGTCGCGGTGAAGATCACGCTCGAGTCCGGCATCGTGAAGCTCTCCGCCGGCGACGCGTCGTGGTGGCCGGACCTCACGGCGCTCACGTACCACTACTGGACGCAGCCGCTGCCGGCGTGGACGAGCGTGTTCATCGATCGGTCTCCGGTGTTCGTGCACAAGGTGTCGTGCGTCGCGATGTTCGTGCTGGAGCTCGGCTTCCCGCTGCTCGCGTTCGGCACGCGGCGCATGCGGCACGTCTCGGCCGCGGGGATGATCGCGCTGCAGGTCGGCCTCGCCGTCGCGGGGAACTACGCGTACTTCAACCTGCTCTGTGCGGTGCTCTGCGTGCCGCTGATCGAGCGCGAGCCGCCGCCGAAGGAGCGCTGGCTGCCGCAGCTCGGCTGGCCGGCGTTCGGCCTCACCGCGCTGCTCACCGCCGTCGTCTTCCTGCAGCAGTTCCGCCCCGGCTACCCCGAAGCCGTGCAGCTCGCGCTGTACCGGCTGCAGGCCTTCAACGTCGTCCACTCGTACGGAGTCTTCCGCGTGATGACGAAGACCCGCCCCGAGATCATCTTCGAGGGCAGCGACGACGGCGTGACGTGGAAGACGTACGAGCTGAAGTGGAAGCCCGGCCGCGTCGATCGCCGGCCGACGTTCATCGCGCCGTGGCAGCCCCGCCTCGACTGGCAGCTCTGGTTCGCCGCGATGGGCAGCTGCGAGCTCTGGGTTCAGCTGTTCCTGCGCGAGCTGTTGCGGGGGACTCCCGACGTGCTCGCGCTGCTCGAGGCAGATCCGTTCGGAGGCCGCCCCCCGCGGTACCTGCGCACGACGCTGTACCAGTACCGCTTCGCGCCGCCGGGCAGCTCCGACTGGTGGATCCGCAGCGAGGTCGGGCCGTACTGCCCGCCGGTGATGCTCGACGGGCAGGGCCGCCTGGTTCGCGCGCAGTAAGGGGGACTGTCCCCACTTGGGGCATCAGGGGATGCCGCCGTCGCGCAGGCGGCGGAAGCACTTGCCGCTGTTGCAGTACGAGTCGGCGCAGCAGTCGGCGTTGACGATGCAGATCTCTCCCGGACCGCGGCACTGGCTGCACTTCTGGTTCACGCAAGAGCCGCTGCAGCAGGGCAGGTTGTCGTTCTGATTTCCGCACGCGGCGCCCGGCGGCTTGCACGAGGCGCACGTGTCCGTATTGCGATCGCAGCCGAGGTTGCAGCACTCGCTGTCGAAGAAGCACGACTGGCCGTTCGCCTTGCACTGCAGCGTGCACGCGCTCGAGTCCGGAGAGCAGTACGGCGCCTGGCTGCAGCAGCTGCCTGAGCTCTTGCACGTGGCGCCCGCGCAGCCGAACGCGCTGCCTCCGCCAGCGCCTCCGGTTGCACCGCCGCCTCCGCCGGTGCCGCTGCTGCCTCCGCCCTGTCCGCCCGAGCCGCCGCCGCTCCCGTTCGGGTTCACCCCGCACGGCGCCGTACCCATCAACGCGGCGCACGACGACGCCTGCAGACACGAGACCTGCGCGTCGGTCGGGTTCTTCGCGCACCACGGCTGGCAGAACTGCGCCGTCCCGTTGACCGGTGCGCCGCAGTCGACGGCCTTCGCCGTACACGCGGTCATGCAGTCGGTACCACCCGTGCTTCCGCCGGTCCCGCTGCTGCCGCCTCCGGTTCCGCTCAGGCACCCCGGCCCTTCGCACATCGTCGTCCCGCCGCACGACCACGCCACCGCCGCGAGCGCCAGCGCGCAGCACATCAACAGCCGCCATGAAGCCATGTCACTTCCTCCCTGTGACCGGGTGAGCGGCGGGCGCGGAAGTTGTCGTGGCGATTTTCCTCGGCGCCGCGCAAGGGTGCGCCGCGGTTCGGGAAATCGGCGGGCGTGCGCGGCCCCCCCCCGCTGGACATTTCCCGGCCGGCTGCGCAGAAGGCGGTCGTGGATCTCGGGGCGGAGGTGACGAGGCGGTGGCCGGGCGCGCGCGTCGCCGCGGATCGTCTCTCCGACTGCGTGACGCGCGGAGGAGAAGAGGCGGCCGACCTGTACCTGGCGTGCGCTGCTGCCGCAGGCGAAGCCTGGGCGCTCGAGGCGCTCGAGCGCGACGTCTTCTCCCAGGTGGCCGCGCGGCTCGCGCACCGCCACGGCCGGGCGCCCGCGGACGAGGCGATGCAGCACGTGCGGGAGCAGCTGCTCGTCGCGGGAGGTCTCGCCGCGTACGGAGGTCGCGGCCCGCTCAAGGCGTGGGTGATGGTGATCGCCGCGCGGCGGCTGCTCGCGCTGCGGTCGTCGGCCCACGACTCGCTGAGCGGCGTGGTCGACGCGGCGCCGGATGATCTCGAGCTCACGCTCCTGCGCGCGCGCTACGGCGCCCTCTTCAAGCAGGCGCTGCGGGCCGCGTTCGATTCCCTCGAGCGCCGTGAGCGGCTCGTGCTGCGCATGTCGTCCGTCGACGGGCTGTCGGCGGAGAAGATCGGCGCCATCTTCCACGTGCACCGCGCGACGGCGTCACAGTGGATCTCTCAGGCCCGCGCCACGCTCCACGAGCGCGTCACCCAGCACGTGCAGCGCGAGGCCGGCCTGTCGCCCTCCGAGCTGGACAGCATCGGCCGGGCGTTGCAGCGCCACACTGACTTCAGCCTCCCCAGGCTCCTGGCAGGCCGGCCGTGAACGAAGCGCAAGACTGCATCTCCGCCGACGCGCTGGTGGCCTTCGCGCGCGGCAAGCTGTCGGGCGAGGCGCTCGAGACGGTGGAGCGGCACCTCGACGGCTGCGACTCGTGCCGCAGCGCCGTGGCCGAGGTCGCCGCGCTCGCGACCGGAGCCACCAGCCCCTCGAGCGGCCCGCCGCCAGTGTTGCCGAAGGGCACCGTCGTCGGCCGGTACGAGATCGTCGAGCTCGCCGGAGCCGGCGGCATGGGCGTCATCTACCGCGCGCTCGATCCCACCCTGAACCGCTCCGTCGCGCTCAAGCTCGTGCGGCCCGACCGCGTGCGCGCCGACACCGCCGACCGGCTGCTCTTCGAAGCCAAGGCGATGGCGCGCGTCGTTCATCCCGAGGTGCTGCCGGTCTACGACGCCGGCACCTTCAATGATCAGCTCTTCATCGCCATGGAGTGGGTCGAAGGCCGCACGCTGCGCGCTGCGCTGAGGTCCACACCGCGCACCTGGCGACAGACCCTCGAGCCGTTCATCCGCGCCGGCCGCGGTCTCGCCGCCGCGCACCGCGCCGGCCTCGTGCACCGCGACTTCAAGCCCGAGAACGTGCTCGTCGGCGACGACGGCCGCTTGCGCGTCAGCGACTTCGGTCTCGCGCACGACGTCACGCAGTCGGACGCGCTCGCCGGCACCGTCGGCTACATCGCCCCCGAGGTGCTGCGGGGAGCCCCGGCGACCGCGGCCTCCGATCAGTACGCGTTCTGCGTCGCCCTCGGCGAGGCGCTGGCGGGCTCCGGCCCGGCGACGCTGAAGCGCGTGGTGCAGCGCGGCCTGCACCCCGAGCCCGCCCAGCGCCACGCCTCGATGGACGGCCTCGTCGCCGCACTCGAGCGCATCGCGCGCCGCCGCCGCTGGGTCGGCGTCGCCGCCGGCGCCTCGCTCTTCACCCTCGCGGCCGTCGTGTGGGCCGCACGACCGTCGGACGCGCTCTGCCGCTCGGGGCCCGAGAAGGTCGCCACGGTGTGGAACCCCGGGCGAAGGGACGCGCTGCTCGCGAAGGCGCCCGAGGCCGACCGCGCCACCGCCGCGCGCCTCGCGCAGTTGCTCGACGTCTTCTCCACGCGGTGGAGCGCGGCGCACCGGCAGGCGTGCGAGGCGACGCGCGTGTCGGGCGAGCAGTCCGACGTGCTGCTCGATCTCAAGATGGCGTGCCTTCAGCAGCGGCTCGGTGGAGTCGACGCGCTGCTGCTCGCCATCGAGAAGTCGCCCGCGACCGCGCTCGCGAAGGCCATCGAAGCCACGCAGGACGCGGTCGCAATCGGCCGCTGCGCCGACGCGGCGTACCTGCTCGGCGGAGGCGGCGGAACGCTCGACACCGCCTCGCGCGCCAGGGTCGCCCAGCTGCGCGAAGAGCTCGTGCAGGCGCGGCAGCGCGTCATCCTCGGACCGCTCGATCACGGCCGCGCGACGGCCGAGGCGCTGCTCGCGAAGTCGAAGACGCTCGGCGTGAAGGTCGTGGAGGGCGAGGCGCAGCTGCTGCTCGCCGAGCTCCTCCGCAAGCTGCGCGCCAAGAAGTCGGAGACCTCCGCCATCGACGATGCACTCGACGCCGCCATCCTCGCGGGCACCGAGGCCCGAGCTCCGCACCTCGTCGGCGAGGCGTGGCTGGTCAAGATGCGCGCCTGCACCGACGACGCGCGCTTCGACGAGGCCGAGCGCGCCGAGAAGAACCTCGCCGCGAACCTGCGCGCCATCGGCAGCGACCCGTGGCTCGAGGCGCGTCACCACGTCAGCCTCGGCACGCTGCTCATGCGGCGCGGAAAGCCCACCGAATCGCTCTCCGCGTACGCGCAGGCCGAGCGGGTGCTGCCGCAGCTTCCGGAAGAAGAGGCGCGCCTCGTCGCGAGCGACCTCTACGGCGGCCAGGCCCTCGTGCTGCTCACCGTCGGAGACATCGCCCGCGGCGCCAAGACCCTCGAGCTCGCCATCGCCAGCGCCGAGCAGCGCTTCGGCCCCGATCACTCGAAGCTCGCCGACATGCACCACAACCTCGCCGAGGCCGAGCTCGTGCGCGGTGAGCTCGACTCCGCGACGCGGCACGTCGAGGCCGCCGGCCGCATCTGGACGAAGCTGCACGGCCCCGAGAACCCGCGCGTGGCGGTGAACGAAGTGCTCGGCGCGCTCGTCGCCTCGGCGCGGGGCGACCTCGCGAAGGCCTCGTCGCTCATCGCCGAGGCGAAGCGCATCTTCACGCTGCACCACCTCGAGACGCAGTTCATGTTCATGCGCGCGCTGTGCGCCGAGGGTGAGGTCGCGCTCGCTTCGGGGGCCGACGCGGAGACGCCGCTGCGCGCCGGCCTCGCGCTCGCTCCGAACGCGGCGGGGAAGTACCCGCTCGACGAAGCCGCGTGCCACCGCGTGCTCGGCGACGCGCTGCTGAGACGCAACGCGCTCGCCGACGCGCGCGCCGAATACGAGAAGGCGATCGCGGCGTACGCGGAGGGAAAGGTCGAAGGTCCGTGGCTCGCGCGCGCCCGCGTAGGCCTCGCGGAGGTCGACCTGCTCGAAGGCAAGGCAGACGCGGCGCGGCCGGCGCTCGAGGCTTCACTGGCCCTGCTCGAGCAGCAGCAGCTCGACCCGCCGATGCGTGCGCGGGCGAAGGCAGCGCTCTCGCGCGCCGGCAGCGGCCCTGCTACGACAGCGCCCGATGATGAAGCCCGCTGAGCCCACCCTGCACGGGTGGGGTCGTCTCAAAGGTCCCGGTCGCGAGGTGAAGGTCGACGATCTCGCGCACGCGCCGGAAGCTCCCATCTCTCGCGGCCTCGGCCGCAGCTACGGCGACTCGTCGCTGCCTCCTCCGGGGGACACGGCGATCAGCACGGTCCGCGCCGACCGCATCCTCCAGTTCGACGAGATCACCGGGGCGTTCCGCGCCGAGGCCGGCCTCGCGCTGCACGAGCTCAACCGCATCACGCTGCCGCGTGGCTGGTTCACCCCCGTCACGCCCGGCACGCACTTCGTCACGCTCGGCGGCATGGTCGCCGCCGACGTCCACGGCAAGAACCACCACGTCGCCGGCACCTTCGGCTCGCACGTCACGCGGCTGAAGCTGCGCGTCGCCGACGGCCGCATCGTCGAGTGCGGCCCCGATCTCGAGCGCGATCTCTTCCGCGCGACGCTCGGCGGCATGGGCCTCACCGGCCACATCCTCGAGGTCGCGTTCACCCTCGTGCGCGTGCCGTCGCCGTGGATCACGCAGGAGACCGAGCGCGCGCCGAACATCGACGTCTTCATCGCGAAGCTCAAAGAGGCCGCCGCGCGCTGGCCGATGACGCTCGGGTGGATCGACTGTCTCTCGGGCGGCAAGAACCTCGGCCGCGGCATCGTGTTCCGCGGGCGGTGGGCCGAGCCGCACGAGGCGCCTCCGTATTTCCCGAGGCAGCCGAGGCGCCTGCCGTGGCCGAAGGTCGAGGCGCCGTCGTGGGCGCTCAACCGGCTCACCGTCGGCGCGTTCAACGCGGGCATCTACCGGACGCACCCCAAGCGCGTGAAGACGCGCATCGTCACGCACTACCAGTGGATCTACCCGCTCGACTTCGTGACGAACTGGAACATGATGTACGGGCCGCGCGGCTTCACGCAGTACCAGTGTGTTCTGCCCGACGAGGCCGGCCCGCAGGCGGCGCGGCGCTTCCTCGAGCTGCTCACCTCGCGCGGCGGCGCCATGTCGTTCCTCTGCGTCATCAAGGACTGCGGCCCCGAGGGCGTCGGCCTCTTGAGCTTCCCCAAGCGCGGCATCTCGATCGCCCTCGACATCCCCGTGCGCGACGACACCCAGGCGCTCGTCGACGCGCTCAACGAGCACGTCATCAAAGAGGGCGGCCGCATCTACCTCGCGAAGGACGCGTTCACCCGCGCCGAGCACTACCGCGCCATGGAGCCGCGCCTCGAAGAGTTCCAGCGCATTCGCAAGAAGTGGGACCCGTCGCTCAAGCTGCGGTCCGCCCAGTCCATTCGCGTCCTCGGAGATCCCCCGTGAAGGTCGCCATCCTCGGCGCCACCCGCGGCATGGGTCGCTCGCTGTCGCGCCTGATGATCGAGCGCGGCGATCGCGTGATGCTGCTGGGCCGCGACGCCGCCGACCTCGAGCGCAGCGCCGCCGATCTCTCGGCCCGCGGAGGCGCCGGCGCCCGCGTCTTCCACGCGCACTGCGATCTCGCGAAGCCCGAAACGTTCGGCCCCGCGCTCGACCGCGCCGAGCGGCAGCTCGAAGGCCTCGACTGCGTCGTCGTCACCGCCGGCCTGTTCGCCACGCAGGAAGAGCTCGAGGCCGACGCGTCGCTCGCCCAGCGCGTGCTGACCGTCGACTTCGCGAACACGGTCGTCTTCTGTGAGGAGGCGCGCAAGCGCCTGCTCGAGCGGGGAGGGGGCACGCTCTGCGTGTTCAGCTCCGTCGCCGGAGATCGTGGCCGCAAGCCGGTCGTGCTCTACGGCGCCGCGAAGGCGGGCCTGTCGGCGTACCTCGAGGGCCTCGATCACCGCTTCCGCGCGAAGGGCCTCAAGACCGTCTGCGTGAAGCCCGGCTTCGTGCGCACCGGAATGACGGAAGGCTTGAAGGCGCCGCCGTTCGCGGGAGAGCCCGACGCCGTCGCCCAGGTCGTCCTCGACGGCATCGACCGCGGCACCCCGGTCGTCTACGCGCCGCCGATCTGGAAGTGGGTCATGACCGCCGTGAAGGCGCTGCCCCGCTTCGCGATGCGCCGAGCCGGCTTCTAAATGGGGGACTGTCCCCATTTTCCGCGCAGGCATTCCCGGCACTTAGCTCGAGCGAAAAAGGGGCCTGTCCCCTTTTCGGAGGATCTCCGCGTGCATCGCGTCGACGCTCAGGGTGCCGTCGATGACGATGAAGTGCGGCTCGGTTTTCGAAAGCTCGAGAAATGCGGCGCGGACGCGCAGCTGCTCTTCGAGGTTCTCGACCAGATCGCGGCCGCCGGCGCGCGCGGAGATCCGCTCCAGCGCGACGCGGGGATCCAGATCGACCAGGAACACCACGTCGGGCTTCGGTGCGAATGAGCGGTTCAGCTCCAGCACGGCCTTCGGATCCAGCCCTCTCGCGCCCTGGTACGCGACCGTCGAGTAGTAGTACCGGTCGATGATCACGACCGCGCCGCGCGCGAGCGCCGGAGCGATCAGCTCCCGCACGTGATCGCGCCGGTCGGCGACGAGCAGCTCGAGCTCTTCCTCGGCCGTCAGCCGCCCGGTCGTGAACGACTCGCGAATTTTGGTGCCGTGCGGCCCGTGCGTCGGCTCGCGCGTCAGCACCACCTCGCGGCCTTCGCGGCGAAACACTTCGCCGAGCATCTTGGCCTGCGTCGACTTCCCGGAGCCGTCGATGCCTTCGAACGCGATCAGCACGGCTCTTGAAGTAGCACAGGACCGTCACCGCCAACGGCTGAAGGTGTCGCGCGCTCGGGAATCGAGCTCGTCTCCGTACACCCAGACCTCTTCGCCCGCGCAGGTGATCCGGCGCGACGGCGCTCCGAACTCGCCCGCGAGCAGCGCCGCGTCCAGTCTCGCCGGCAGCACGAAGTCGTAGCGCGCCGGCGTCTGCACGTACCACGTCCGGTTGTTGAGCCAGTGGTAGGGCCGCCCGGACGGTTCGACCTGCTGAACGCGCAGGCCACTGCGCGACAGCATCGTCACGTGCTTCGCGTTCCAGTAGTCGGACACGCCGCCATGCAGCCCCTGCGCGTCGAGGCACGCGACCAGCGGAGACGTGTAGCGCAGCAGCCGGGCGCCAGGCCGCCGCGCCGCCACGACCAGAAGCAGCGCCGCCGCGCCGACCATCGCGATCGCCGCCGCGCGCGCGCGCACCGCTGCACAGCCGACCATGAGCGGCACGAACAGCGGCGCGAGCAGGTACCGCAGCTCGGTGGGCCCGTCGTAGAGGCCGGTCAGCGCCATCGCGGCCGGGCACGCCAGCACGAGCAGCCCGACGTACCCGCTCGCCACGGCTGCCCTCTTGCGCAGGTGCAGCACGGCGCCCGCCAGCGCGACGCACCAGAGCAGCGCGACCGGCGACACCGTCAGCACGTCGCGCCCCAGCGCCGCGAGCGTGCTGCCGACCTCATCCAGCTGCAGGTGCCACGGAAGCCCGTGCTTCCTGAAGCGCAGGTAGAGCAGGGGAGGCAGCCCCCAGCCCACGACCGACGCCGCAGCGACGGCCGCGGCGATCCGCGCGCGGCGGTCGACGAGCAGCGCGATCGCCGCCGGCAGCGTGAAGTACAGACCGAACATCGCGTCCGACGCCGCGGTCGCCGCGCAGACGAGCACCACCGCCGCGACGACGCCGCGTGAAGCGCCGCGCCGCGCCCACGTCAGCACGCCGGCGAGCGCGAACAGAGAGCCCAGCACCACGCCGAAGTGGTGCGCCGTCACCAGCAGGTAGATGCCCGTGTCGAAGCGGCCCCCGGCGTAGAGGGCGAGCAACACCGCCGCACCGGCGACCGCCGCGACCTGCGGCGCCACCGCCTCGCGATCGATCGCCCGTGCGACGAGCTGCCCGCCGAGCGCGAGCAGCGCGACCTGCGTGGCCGCCTGCGCCACGATCGCGAGGCGGAAGTCTCCGAGCACCGCGTTCCACGCGAAGTAGAGGAGCAGGTCGGGGAACCAATACGGCGCGGGAGGCAGGCGCCAGTCGACCCACCTGCCGCCCTCCTGCACGACGTCGCGGAAGAGCGCCGGAAGGTACAGCGCGTCGGACTGGAACAGCAGGTCCGGCGAGAGCTGCCCCGCGCCGAGGCTCGAGACGACGACGACGAAGGCGACGACCAGGAGCCCCCATGCCGCTGTGATCCATCGCGCGCTCACCGGTGGGCGCTCATAGCGCGTCTCGACTTGAGCCGCGCCGCGGCGTGGTCTACGCGGGGACCTGCATGGTGACGCGGGGGCGGCCGGAACCAGGCAACAGGGGCGCGGCCGCGCGTGCCGCCCGCGTCGAACGCATCACCCACATCGGCAGCTGGGAGTGGACTCCCGCCAGCAACCGCGTGTGGTGGTCCGACGAGCTGTACCGCATCTACGGCCTCGAGCCCGGCGCCGTCCCCATCACCTTCGAGTTCTACCTCTCGCGCGTGCACCCCGATGACCGCGAGCGCTCGCGCGCCAACGTCGAGCAGGCCATCCGCACGCGCCAGCCCTTTCGCTACGGCGAGCGCATCATTCGCCCCGACGGCGGCGTGCGCGAGCTCGAGACGATGGGCGATGTCCACACCGACGCGAGGGGAAAGACCGCCGCGCTCACCGGCACCTGCCGCGACGTCACCGAGACCGCGCGCGCGACCCGCGTGCTCGCCGCCGAGCAGCAGGTCTTCGAAGCCATCGCGATGGGAGCTCCGCTCAGCGACGTGCTCACGCGCATCGTTCAGTTCATCGAGCAGAACTCGCCGGGCACCCTCGCCTCGGTGCTGCTCGTCGACGCCACCGGCACCCGACTTCGCCACGGCGCCGCGCCCAGCCTTCCGCCCGCCTACGTGAGGGCCATCGACGGGGCGCCGATCGGGCCCTGCGCCGGCTCGTGCGGCACCGCCGTCTTTCGTCGCGAGGCTGTCTTCGTGAGCGACATCGAGACCGACCCGCTCTGGGTCGACTGGAAGCAGCACGCCCTGCCGCACGGGCTGCGCGCGTGCTGGTCGACGCCGCTGTTCGCGCGCGACGGCCGGCCGCTCGGCAGCTTCGCGCTGTACTCCCGGAACCCCCGCAGCCCGACGCAGGCCGAGCGCGATCTCGTGCTGCGCGCCGTCCACCTCACTTCGGTCGCGATCGAGAACCGCCAGCTCGAGGCGCAGCTGCGCGGGCTCTCGGCGCGGGTCGAGTCCATTCGCGAAGACGAGCGCACCGGCATCGCGCGCGAGATCCACGACGAGCTCGGTCAGGCGCTCACTGCGCTCAAGCTCGACCTCGCCCACCTCGGCCGCCGGGCCAAGCCAGGCGCCGCGCTCGACCCGGACGCCGTGCGCAGCGCCACCGAGCAGATGGCCACCGCCGTCGACGGGCTGATCGACGTCGTCCGCCGCATCGCTGCCGAGCTGCGCCCCGGCCTGCTCGACGACGTCGGCCTGCAGGCGGCCATCGAGTGGCAGGCCGGAGAGTTCACGCGCCGAACCCGCATCGCGTGCACCGTCGAGGCCCTGGTCGGCGACGAGCCCGTGCCGCGCGCCATCGGCACCGCCGCCTTCCGCGTCTTTCAAGAAGCGCTCGCCAACGTCGCGCGCCACGCCAACGCGAAGCAGGTCACGGTCCGCCTGGTGCGCGACGCCGACGCGCTCGTGCTCGACGTCGTCGACGACGGCGTCGGTCTTCCCCGCGGCGCGTTCACGAACCCCCTGTCGCTCGGGCTGCTCGGCATGCGCGAGCGCGCCGCGCGACTCGGGGGCACGCTCGCCGCCGAGCCTGCCACGCCCAAAGGGACGCGCGTGACGCTTCGCTTGCCGCTCACGTACGGAGGCGACACGCCGTGATCGCCGTGCTCATCGTCGACGATCACGCGGTCGTCCGGCGCGGGCTGGTGCAGATTCTCTCCGAGACCGACGACATCACCGTCGGCGGCGAAGCCGAGGCGGCGAGCGAGGTGATGCCGCTCGTCCGCTCGCGCGAGTGGTCGGTCGTGCTGCTCGATCTCAACATCGGCGCCGCGAACGGCCTCGACGTGCTCGCGCAGATCCGCCGCGAGCGCCCGCGGCTGCCGGTCATCATCCTCACCGTGTTCTCGGAGGAGCAGTACGCCCTGCGCGCGCTGAAGAGCGGCGCGTCGGGCTTCATCACGAAGCAGGCCGCGCCGGAGCAGCTCATCGCCGCGGTGCGCCACGTCGCGACGGGCGGCCGGTGGATCTCGCCGCAGCTCGCCGAGCGCCTCGCCACCCACGTCGCCGGCGGAACCCCGGGTGCTCCGCACGAGGCGCTCTCCAACCGCGAGCTCGAGGTGCTCACGCTCATCGGCAGCGGGCTCACCGTCAGCCAGATCGCCGCGCGCCTTCACCTGAGCGTGAAGACCATCAGCACGCACCGCGCGCGGCTGTTAGCGAAGATGGGGATGAAGACGAACGCCGAGCTGACGCGCTACGCCGTGACCGCGCGCCTCGTGCCTTGAAGCGCAAGCGCTGGGTCCCGTACGCCCCGCAGTAGGACGAACACCGACCCCCGAATCCGGTTCCCGCCGATGGTGGGGTGCGCCGCGCGTGTGCATGACCTACACATGAGTGGCTCAGTGTTCGAAAGATGTCCCGTTCCGCTCCTGATCGTCGATGGTCAGGACCGGCTGGTGTGCGGAAATGCGGCGGCCCGCGCGGCCGGGCTCGAGGAAGCGTGGCGCGTGGCACGGCCCGACGCGCCGCAGCTCAAGGCCCGTGACGACGAGGGGAAGCTGCACGTCTACGAAGTGCGCCGGACGCCGTTGCCGGCGGAGCGCTCGCTGATCGTCGCCGACGAGGTGACTCGCCTGCGGGACGCCGAGGCGGAGCTCGCCCTGAGCCGCCGCACCGGCATGCTCGGCGCGCTCACCGCGCAGGTCTCCAGCGAGCTGGCCACGCTGCTGACGCCCATCGCGGTGCTCGCCGACCGACTCGAGCGGGATCCGACGGCAGAGACGGCCGCCGTCCTCTCGAAGGCCGTCTCGCTCGCGACGGAGCGGGTGCGAGGGCTGGCGCGGTTCTCCGAGCCGCCGCCGCGAAGCGATCGCGGCGTGCTGCCCGGACGCACGCTCGAAGAGCTGCGGCCGCTGCTCGAGGTCGTCGCGGGTGGGCGCGAGCGCATCGAGCTGGCGGTCGAGCCGGCCGCGGCGTGGGTGCCCATCGAGCGCACGCGCCTCGAGCAGGTGCTCGTGAACCTCGTCGGGGCACAGCGCGAACGGCTCGGCGCAGAGGACCGCATCGTCGTCACGTGCACGGTGGTCTCGCTCGACGCGGACAGCGCCAGGTCGTTCGGCTGCGCGGCGCCGGGCCGCCACGTCGCGGTCGGCGTCTTCGGCGGATCCACGGCGACCCCGCGCGCGCTCCTCGGCTCGTTCGCGCTCGAGCGCTTCCTTCAAGACGTCGGCGGCGGCATCGAGGCCCCCGACGACGGTCGCGCCCTGGTGCTGTACCTGCCGTGCATCGAGGCGCCGCGGCTGCCGGAGATCGAGCGGGTCCGGCTCACCGAGCCGCCGCGCGGCACGGAGACGGTCATGGTCATCGACGATGATCACCAGGTCCGCGAGGTGATCGAGGTCGTGCTGCGCGAGCAGGGGTACACGGTGCTCGGCGCCGCGACGTGCCGAGAGGCCGTCGACGCTGCGGGGCCACACGTCGATCTCGCGCTCGTCGACGTCGTGCTGCCCGATTGCCGGCTCGACGACCTCGCGAAGAAGCTCGAGAACGGCGGCAGGCCGAGGCTCGTCTTCATGTCCGGCCAGACCGACGCCGCCATCCGCGCGCGCGGAGTGCAGACGCACCTCGTGCTGCGCAAGCCGTTCTCGTCCGGAGAGCTGCTGCATCGCGTGCGCAGAGAGCTGGATGCGCGCGCGGCGTAGCTCGTCACGGTCGGCGTGAGCGGCGGTCTCCTCAGCCCCGGTTGAGCCTCGCCAGCAGCGCCCGCGCCGTCGTCGACAGCCCCTCGGCATCCATCGCGGCCTCGAGCTTCCGCTGCAGCAGCGTCTGCTCGAAGGCCTCGCGCCGGCCGGCCTCGTCGAGATCGTGCCAGGCGGGATGCGACGACACGCTTCCGTCCACGCGCCGCCGTCGGTGCGCGCTCGTCACCTGCTCGAGCAGCAGCTGTTCGTCCAGGGTCATGGCTGTAGCTCCGCGCTCAAGTCGATGCCGCGCTTGCCGAGGCAGTCGGCGAGCAGCTTGCGAGCCCGCGTGAAGTTCTGGAGGAAGGTGTTGAGCGTCATCCCCAGCCGCTCGGCGAGGACGTGGTCGTCATCGCCGCCCTGCGACTCGAGGCGCTGCTCGAGCGCGAGCCGCGGCTTGCCCGGCAGCTTGTCGCGGCAGTCCTTCACCGCCGCCCTGAGCAGCGGGTCCACAGCGATCGGCGCGACCGGTATCTCCGGCGCCTCTTCCTCCGGAACGCTGGTGCCGAGCCGCCGCATCTCCGAGATCGCCACGTGGCGCGCGGTCACGCTCGCGAAGCGCAGCAGCGCGTCCGGCCGCCCGTCGGGCTTGAACTTCGGCGCCACCTGCCAGACGCGCAAGAGCGCCTCCTGCAGCACGGCCTCGGTGTCCACCGCGGCGGCGAACTTGCGCAGCGACGCGCGCAGCGCGTGCTCGCAGCCGGCGACCCAGAGCCCGAAGGCCCTCGAGTCGCCGGCGGCGATCAGCGGTAGCAGCTCGTCAGCCATTCAGCTCCAGAATGAGCTCGACCGCGCCCTGCAGGAGGATGCTGTCGGGCGGCGACGACATCTCGGGTACCTCGAGCACGAGCGTCAGCTTCATGCCCGGCGACATGGCGCCGTTGGCCGTCGTGAGCGCGCCGTCGATGCTCGCCCCGACGATGGTGCCGTCCTTCGTGCGCACGCTCGCCGACGTCGGGCCCCACGCGAGGCCGCTGCCGTCGACGGTGAGCTCGACGGCGAGCCTGCCGTTCTTGAGCAGCACGATGCGCGCAGCCAGTCGGCGCGGGAGGCGGAAGCTGCCGGTCGCCTCCTCACGCTTCTTCGCCTTGTCCTGCGGCGGAGCGCCACCCGAGGCCCGCCGGGCGGTCGCCTGCGGCTTCTTCGGCGGAGCCGACGCGCGTTGCCGCGACGCTCGTCCCGGCACGGCCTGCTCTTCCTCGGGCGCGGCTCCCGCATCGAACGCTGCCGACGTCTCGGCGAGGTCGTCCGCGTCGAGCCGCGCGTCCTGGTACAGCCGCGTGACCTCTTTCGCCGCCGGCGCCGGAGCCGCCGCCATCGGCGGCATTGCCCGGCCCGCCGAGACCGCACCGAGCGGAATCGAAGGCGCGCGCAGCCCGAGGCCCTCGGCCGACATGCCGTACGGCAGCTGCTGCGGCACGTTCGCGCTGCGCTTCGGCGCGCGCGGATCCACCGTCGCCTCGGGCGACACGGCGATCCACGACGTGAGCCGCGTCGAGATCTGGAAGTCGAGCCCCAGCGTCGTGATGCGCTGGTCGATCTCCCGCTGCGGTGCGCCCGCGGCGAGCTCGACCTCGAGGTCCTCGACCGTCTCGCGCGCGAACAGCTTCGCGATCGCCGCCGAGCCCTCGCCGCGCTCGATCGGCTTCACCTCGAGCCGCTCGAGCCACTCGCCGTTCGCCGTCTGCCCGCGGACGATCACCTCACCGCCGTGCGGCTTCAGCTTCACCGCCGCCAGCGCCGGAGCCTCCGCGTACAGATCGACCAGCCGCGCCGGCGCCACGCCTTCGATCGCGCTGCCCGAGATCTCCACGCGCGTCACCAGCGGCTGCTCGGTGCGAGACAGAACGCGCTGCGCCGCCCGTTCCGGATCTTCGTCGAGCCCGATGATCACCTCGACGCCGCGCCCCGCGCGCGCCGCCGGAGACGTCAGCGAGCGGTTCACGCCCGACCCGATGCCGACGGTGTGCACCCGCGAGCCTTCCGGCAGCCGCTCGCAGATCGCCTGCACGATCTCCGACTCGAAGCCGATGAGGCCGTCCGTCATCAGCACGACCTGGCGCTGCGCGTCCTTCCGCAGCGGGGCGAGCGCCTCCATGATGCCGGTGCGCATCTCGGTGCCGCCGCCGGCGTGCAGCTTCGCGACCCACGCCTGCGCGTCTTGCCGGTTCGAGGCGAGCGCCTTCACCGGGCGCCATCGCCAGCGCCGCGCGGTGTTGGAGAACTCGATGAGCTCGAGGAAGTCGTTCTCGCCGAGGCTGTCGATCAGCGCCGAGGCGACGCGCTTCATCTGCGCGATCGGCGTGCCGTTCATCGAGCCCGAGGTGTCGAGCAGGATGATGAGGTCGCGCGGGACGCTCTCCATGCGCGCCGATCGGTCGGGCGGCACGAGCGTGACCAGGCCGTACGCGCTGCCCGCCGCGCCGCCGTCGATCGGCCGGCCGGTGTCGAGCGCGATGCCCGGCTGCGCCTCGGTCGTCTTCCACCGCACCACGACGTCGCGGTCGAGTGACGCGCCCGTCTCGCTGCCGAAGCCCACGTCGAAGCGCTGCACGCCCTTCACGGTGTGCAGCGCGTGCGACGGCGACTCGGGGCGGGCGCCGTCGGGCAGCCGATCGCGCACCGAGAGCTGAAGCGACAGCTTCACCGGCAGCGGCGCGTCGGCCACGTCGACCGTCACGCGCGCCGAGTCGGGCACGCGGCCCTCGGCGCCGAGGTAGCGCGGAGCCACCACCGTGGGGAAGCGCCACTCCCAGTAGCCGTCGGCGAGGAACGCGAGCTTCTGATCGAGGACGAGCTCGCTCACCACCTCGGTGTGCGGCGGGATGTTGCCGACGTTCTGCGTGAAGAGCGACGAGCGGTCCTGGTCGAGCAGGGCGGCGGTGCGGCCCTCGAGCACGGCCTCGTCGAAGCGCTCGCGCGCCTTCTTCTTCGTGTCGACCTCACCGACGACGCGGCGATCTCCGATGCGGAACGAGAAGCCGCTCACCACCGCGTCCGCGGGCAGCGGCATCTGGTACGTGACGCCGAGCGGCTCGGCGTACGGGTTCACGAAGCGCTGCTCGAGCGTGACGCGAATGACGCCCGCCTTCGCGTCGGCGGTCAGCGCCGCGCCTTTGAGCGGCAGCGTGCGGCCGTCGGCGGTCACCATGCGGCCGCCGTTCGAGGCGTGCGTGCTGCCGGAGGACATCTGAACTGCGAGGTTACCGTGGGGCATGTGGGCTCCTTCGAGGGGGTTCGAAGGCGCCAACGCTTTTCCTCAGCGGTTTTGTGACAGCCTATTTTTCGGCAGCGACATCAGGCCTTTTCGAGCAGCGCGCCGGCCCAGGTGAGACCCGAACCCACCACGCACAGCGCGACGGCCTCGCCCAGCTCCGACGCGCCCCAGCGCTCGGACAGCACCGACGGCGCCCCCGCAGCGCCGGTGTTGCCGCGGCGGTCGACGTTGAAGAAGTGCCGCGCGTCGTCGATCTCGCAGCGCGACTTCACCGCCTCGAGCATGCGCAGGTTCGCCTGGTGGCCGATGAACGCGAGGTTCCGGCGGCTCTTGGTCGGGTTCAGCTCGAGGTACCGCTTCTCGAGCTCGCCGAAGACCTCGCCGGTGCGCTTCACGGCGAACGACTGCACCGCGGCGCCCTGCTGCGTGAAGTGACCGTGGCGCGGGACCACCACCTTGTCGGCGCCCGACGGGTCGCCACGCAGGAGGGTGTGCGAGATGCGCCAGGGGCCCTTGTGCCGCGGCGAGATGATCGCCGCCGAAGACGCGTCGCCCCAGAGCACGCACGACGAGCGGTCGGAGTAGTCGACGACGCGCGTGCTGTTCTCCGGGTTCACCACGAGGATGAAGTCGGGCAGCCGCTCGGGCCGCATCGAGTCGAACATGTGCAGCTGCGCGCAGAAGCTCGAGCACGCCGAGGAGATGTCGAGACACGGAGCGTCGATGCCGAGCACCTCGGCCACGCGGTTCGCCTCGGCGGGAATGCACTCGTCGGGCGAGCACCCGCCGCACACGACCATGCCGATGTCCTTCGGCTGCAGGCCCGCGCGCTCGAGCGCCATCTTCGCGGCCTCGGCGCCGGTCTCGGCGTTCGACAGCTCGGCCGCCTCAATCGCCTCGCGCGGGTTCGCGTTCTTGGTGTCGCGGATGTAGCTCAGCGGCAGCACGGTGTGGCGCGTACGAATGCCGACGCGCTCGGTGATCCACTGATCGTTCGTGTCGATGCCCAGCGACGCGAGGAACGCGTTGTCGATGACGTTCTTGGGATGAAAATGCCCCAGGGCGTTGAGGTACATGCGCGTACACCCTTACAAAACGCTCGGGGTGGGTGCCACAGGCCATTCGGCAACGGTGACGAAGCCGTGGCAATGACGCAATTCGTCGAAATCAGGTGCTTTTATGCGCCATCAGCCGCTCGTGCGCCGGCAGCTTCCGGCGGGGTGCACGTAGACGTCGGCCGGGGCGCTGGCGGTCTGGCCGTCGAAGACCTCGAAGCCGAACGAGACGGCCTCGTCGTCGTACCCATCGGCGTGGAACACGAAGTCGCCGGTCTTCTCGTTGACCAGCTCGACGCGGCCGCGGCGCGGCGGGCTCACGATGCGAAACGCGAGCGAGCGGCTGTCGCGATCGAAGCCGTGCAGCCGGCCGCTCACCGTGCCGAGGCAGGGGCCCGTCACGTGCTCGTCCTCCGCCACCGGCGCGTCATTCACCGCGGCGACCGAGACCTTCACCTCGGCGAACGTCGCCGCGCCCGACGGGTCGACCGCCTTGAACGCGAACGTGTCCGCGCCGAACCAGTTCGGGGCAGGGTGGTACGCGTAGGTGCCCTGCGCCGCGTCCAGCAGCTCGACGCGCCCGTGCTCGGGCGGCCGCGCGAGCGCGAACGTCACCGCGTCGAGATCGACGTCGTGCGCGGTCAGCACTCCGCGGCCCGGGGTGTCTTCGTCCGTCGTCAGCGTTCCGGCCTTCGCCACCGGAGCGTCGTTCACCGGCGCCACGCTCACCATCACCTTCGCCGGCGCCGACTCGAGGCGGCCGTCGCTCGCCTTCACCGTGAAGCTCACCGCCCCGTAATGATCTTTCGCCGGCTCGAAGCGCACGCGGCCCGTCGCCGCGTCGACGAACGCCTTGCCTGCGGCCGGCGGAGTCGCGAGCGCGAACGTCAGCGCATCGCCGTCGACGTCGAAGCCGTACAGCGCGCCCTCGACGCTCTCGTCCTCGCGGGTCTTCAGCCGCAGCTCGGCCACGACGGGGGCGTCGTTGACCGCCTCGACCCGCAGCTTCACCGCGCCGCGCACCGTCGTGCGTCCGTCCGAGACCTCGAACGCGAGCTCGTCGTCGCCGTTCGAGTCGGGCGAGGGCACGTAGCGGAACGCGCCGGTCGCTTCATCGACGAGCCGCGCGCCGCCCAGGCGCGGGGGCGAGACGATGCGGAAGCTGAGCGCGTCCTGGTCGACGTCGGAGCCCGGCAGCATGCCGTCGACCGCCGCGTCCTCGGCCGTCACGAGCAGGAGCGGCTTCGTCACCGGCACGTCGTCGACCGGCGACAGCACCACGCTCACCTGCGCCGGCGTCACCGCGGTGCCGTCGCTCACCGCGAGCGTGAACGCGTCCGTGCCGTGGTAGTCGCGCGCCGGCACGTACGTCACCGTGCCGGTCTTCGCGTCGACGCGCGCTTCGCCGTGCGCGGGCCGCTCGCCGATCGACCAGGTCAGGCGGTCGCCGTCGACGTCCGTCGCGATGGCCGCGCCATACGCGGGCTCGTCTTCGTTGCTGGCCAGCGCCAGCGGCTGCGTCACCGCGGCGTCGTTCACCGGCCTCACCGTCAGCCGCATCACGACCTCGGTGACGAGCTTCCCGTCCGAGACCTGCACCGTGAAGCTGTCGGGCCCGTGGTAGTCGCGCGCGGGCGTGTAGGCGAAGCCGCCGGTCTGCTCGTCCAGCGTCAGCGCGCCCCGCGTGACCGCCCGGCCCACCTTGAACGTCAGCGCGTCGCCGTCGACGTCGCTCGCCGCGAGCTGCGCCTCGAGGCGCGTGTCCTCGTCGAGCGCGAGCGCTGCCGCCTTCACCGCCGGAGCGTCGTTCACCGCCGCGATGGTCACCGGCACCTCGACGCTCACCACCGCCGCGCCGTCGCTCACCTCGAGCGTGAACGCGTCGGTGCCGTTGAAGTCCTGCGCCGGCCGGTACGAGGCCGCTCCGGTGCGCGCGTCGACGGTCGCCTCACCGTGCGCGGGCGGCGCCGACACCCGCCACGTCAGCGCGTCTCCGTCGACGTCGCTCGCCTGGCCGCGGGTCGCCGCCGGCTCGTCTTCGCGCGTCGAGATGGCCGCGGCCGACGCGACCGGCGCGTCGTTCACCGCCTCGACCTTCAAGACGAGCTTCGCCGCGGCCTTCAGCTTCCCGTCGCTCGCCTCGACGCCGAGCTCGTCTTCTCCGTGCCAGTCGCGCGCCGGCGTGAACGTGAAGGCGCCGGTCGCGGGGTCGAGCTGCAGCTCTCCGTGCTTCGGCTTCGCGGTCACCTTGTACGTGAGCGCGTCGCCGTCGACGTCCGAGGCTTCGATGCGCGCGACGCACGCCTCGTCTTCGCGGCAGGGCGGTCGCGTGGCGCGCACGAAGGGCGCGTCGTTGACCGATACGACCTTCACCGTCACGGGGGCGGAGGCGGTGAGCACGCCGTCGCTCACCTCGATCGCGAACGTGTCTTCGCCGTTGAAGTCCTGAGCCGGCCGGTAGGTCACCTGGCCCTTGCGGGGGTCGACCGAGGCGCTGCCGTGCGCGGGCGCCGTCGCGAGCCGGTACGTGAGGATGTCGCGATCGACGTCGCTCGCCTGCACCTGCGCCTTCGCCGGAGCGTCCTCGGCCGTCGTCAGCGCCAGCGCCGTCGCCTTCGGAGCGTCGTTGTCCGCCGCGATGTGCAGCGTGACGCGCGCGCGCGCGGTGCGCTTGCCCGAGACGACGCGCACGGTGAACCCGTCGTCTCCGTTGAAGTCGCGCGCCGGTTGGTAGGTGAACGCGCCGGTGAGCGGATCGACGACCGCCGCGCCGTGCTTCGGCGGCTTCTCGACCTTCACGTCGAGCGTCTCACCCGGCCGCGGGCTCGCGATCTGGCCGGAGAGCTCGGTGTCCTCCGAGCCGGTCAGCTCCAGATCGCGCACCACGGGGTTGGCCCACGCAGCAGCGGACAGGGTCACCACAACGCCAGCGGTCAGAACTGACCCAGCGGTACGCCAGGGAAGAGCGAGCATGAGGGCGGGCGGTTGCAGGCCGCGCGCCGCCCACATTCGCCGCCACTCAGCGCGAGTATTCGTAGATGCCGGGCAGCCCCGACGAGAGGAACGTCGCGAGCTGCGCCGCGGTCACGGTGATCGTCCCTGCGCTCGAGAGCGGGTCGGCGAGCAGGTACGCGCCCTGCGCAGTCTTGCCGAGGATGGCGACCGCATGCGGGCCCGGGTCGCTGAAGTTGAGGTACTTGCCCTGCGCGTTCAGCGACGCGCCCCAGGCCGCCCACGGGCCACCGGCCGCGACCGCGAAGTGCCCGCGGGCGAAGATGCCGTCCAGCGCCGCCACCGACGTGCCGCGCCAGATGCCGGGCGGAGCGCCGAAGTGGCGGAAGGCCCGGTCGAGCTGCGCGATGCCCATCGGCTGCGAGAACGTGCTGTTGAAGCCGAGGCTCAAGTCGCGGATCTGATCGATCGCGGCGAGGGCGTTCGCCGGGGTGGGGTGCGCCCGCAGGCCCAGCGCGGCGAGCACCATCAGCCCGCTGGTGGGGACACAGTCGCTGAAGCCGTACGGCGCGCCGCCCGCGGTGAACGCCGTCGGGCCCCACTGATTCACGAAGAACGCGTTCGCCTCGGCGACGGTGTCGATCTCCGGTGTGCCGTCGACGCAGCGGTCGTCGACGCCCTCGGGCATCACCGAGCAGCCGTTCGGGCACGTCTCGGTCACGAGCGTGCCGCCCGAGCACTTGAGCCGCGAGCGGCCGTCGGCGCTGCAGTTGAAGACGCTGTAGCTGGCGAAGTCTCCGCACCCCAGCGAGACGAGCTCGAGCCAGCCGCCGTGGGCCCAGCCGGCCTGGCCCTGGTAGCGGATCCGGTAGAACCCGTTGCTCGGCGAGGTGCGATCGATCGTCGTGACGCGGGCGCCCCGCGGGAGCACCCGCAGCACGGCGGAAGACGTCGAGGCGGCCGCGCGCAGGTTGAGCGCGTCGGTCGTCGCCAGCGTCGAGCCGATCGGCACGTCTTGCGTGAGCGGGTCGGCGCTGCTCGAGCGCTCTTCGTCAGCGCCGGCAAACACGTCGAGCTCCGCGGTGCCACACGCGAAGAGCAGTCCTGCGGACAGAAGCAACGGTCTCATGGTGTTCCTCCCGGGTTGGGCGTTCTTCGACTTGCGCCGGGACGGACGGAGCGACGCGCCGAACTTCCAATGCAGGCACCGGAGAATTTCGTACGAGAATGAACGGGTGGAGACCATCGGCCGCTACCAGCTCGTCCGCCGCCTCGGCCGCGGCGGCATGGCCGAGGTCTTCCTGGCGAAGGCCACGCGCGAGGGCGGCTTCGAGAAGCAGCTCGTGTTGAAGCTGATCCTCCCCGCGTTCGCCGACGATCCGCGCTTCGTCGAGCTGTTCTTCCGCGAAGCGCGCATCGCGGCGCAGCTCAACCACCCGAACATCGTTCAGGTGTTCGACTTCGGTACCGCCGGCGACGAGCACTTCCTCGCCATGGAGCTCGTCGACGGGCTGAGCCTTCGCGAGCTGTACCGTGCTGCGTGGGGCGCCGATCGGCCCATTCCGATTCCGATCGCGCTCAAGATCATCGCGCACCTGTGCAGCGCGCTGCAGTACGCCCACGAGCCGCCGCGCAGCTTCGTTCACCGCGACCTCAGCCCCGACAACGTCCTCTTGTCGCGCGCCGGCGCGGTCAAGCTGTCGGACTTCGGCCTCGCGCGCGCCGTCGACGCCACGCACTCGACGTCGTTGCGGGGCAAGCAGGGCTACGTCGCACCCGAGCTCATGTCCGGCGAGGGGCGCTGCGATCACCGCGCCGACCTCTTCTCGCTCGGCGTCGTCATGTTCGAGGCGCTGACCGGCCGCCGTCCCTTCGCCGGAGCGACCGACCTCGCGGTCATGCAGGCGACCCTCTACGCGCAGGCGCCGTCGCTCCAGAAGCTGCGGCCCGAGTGCGGTGACGGCGTCGACGCGCTCGTCCAGCGGCTGCTCGCCAAGCATCCGGACCAGCGCGTGCAGAGCGCTCGCGAGGCGCTCGAGGCCGTCGAGTCCGAGCTGGCGGCATTCCCGCCCGTGCGACCGTCGGATCTCGCCCGGTACTTCGCCGCCTGCGCTCCCAAGCAGCGCGCGAAGTGATTGCGCGAGTTGTGCAGCGCTGGCTGGCCGCGCGACGGATCCGGCGCCCAAGTGCCGGAAACGCCGCGGGCTCGGGCCTTGCTCAGAGAGCCGCGCATGGAAACCGTCCCCATGGTCCAAGTGGTTCGCGGCAGCACGCTCAGAGAGCCCGAGCCACAAGAGGTGCTCATCACCGCCAGCCTGCACCGGACGGGCGCTGCGGCCTCGGTGATGATCGGCACCGAGCACCTGGGCGTGACTCCCTATTTCCTTCGGCGTCCGCCGGGCCGGTACGCGATGACGCTCCGGGCGCCCGGGCAGCCGCCGGCCCACGTCGAGGTCGCGGTCTGCGCCGAGCGCGGCGCGCACATCGACGTCGCGCTGGGCATCGATCCGCTGCGCTGAAGAACACGGGGAACCGACCATGCCCTCACTGCGCAACTGCGAGCTGCTGCAGCGGCTGGACGCCGCGCCGGGCAGCGCCCTGTATTTCGCCGCCCCGGCGGATGCCCGCGACGCCGTGTCCCTGCGGGTCGTGCTCGATCGCGCGACCGCCTCGGCGTCACTGCTTCCGGTCGAGATCGCCCTGCACCTGCTGGCGCAGGTCGGTGATGCCGTGGCCTACCTGCACGCGCTCGGCTGCGTGCACGGCGACTTGAGCCCCAGCAGCGTCACCGTGTCGTCGCGCGGTGTCGCGAAGCTCAGCCACTTCGAGCTCGCGCGGCAGCTCGAGGAGACGCGCACCGCGAGCCGCGCTCCCCGCGTCACCTACGCCGCTCCCGAGCTGCTCGCCGGTGCGCACGCCGACGGCCGCGCCGACGTCTTCTCCACCGGCGTGCTGCTCTACGAGGCGCTGACGCTCGAACGGCCGTTCGCGGGCACCAGCGCGCGCGCGCTGCTCGCGTCGATGAGAGGGCAGCCGCCGCGGCGGCCGTCGCTGGTGCGGCCCGGGCTGCCCGATGGGCTCGACACGCTCGTCGCGAGCGCCCTCGCGCTCGAGCCCTCGCAGCGGCCCTCCACGCCGAAGCTGGTCGAAGCGCTCCATGCGCTGCTGCCGGCGCTCCCTCCGGTGTGCGCGCGCACGCTCGCGCGCGTCGTGGCCACCGGTGCGCGAGACGAGGCTCCGACCCACAAGCTGCCCGAAGCGTTCTTCGCGATGCCCGTCGAGGCGCGCGCCCCGGCAGAGCGCCCACGCGCGGCCCGCGCCGCGCGAGCCACCGTGCCGGCGAGCCCGGCGGTCGATCGCCGGCGCGGCCCGACCGTGCTGCTCCCCGCGGCGCAGCTCAAGGCGAGGCACGGCGCCGTCGCTTCCGCGCCGGCGAAGGCTGGCGCGGGCAGCGCGGCGTTGTTCGGCAGCGTCGGGGCGCTGGTGGTCGGCGCCGTCGCCGCTGCGACGATGGTGACGCCCGCCGACGCCCAGCCTGCTCCCGCCGCGCGGCTGCGCGTGACCGCACCGCTCGCGCCGCGGGCCGCACCGCCTGCTCCGGTCGAGACCGCGGGCGCCATGCTCGGCGCGACGCCGAAGGAGGCGGCGCCGCAGAGCTCCCTCGAGCCCGCTCACCAGCTGCACATCACCGCGTCGATGCGCGGCAGGCCGGTCGAGGCGTGCGTGCTGGTCAACGGCGCGTACCAGGGCGCCGCGCCGGTCACCGTCGAGCGCCCGCCCGGCACGTACCGCGTCGAAGTGGTCGGCGGCCGGCGCGCGCTGCAGGCAGAGGTGGTCGTCGGTGCGCGTCGCGGCAGCACGGTGGGCTTCGAGCTGGCGCAGGCGCCCAGGCCGGGCTCGGCGGCGAAGGCCGCCTGCGCGCGTGCGAAGCGATGAGCCCTCGCGGATAGACTCCAGGTCCGTCTCGTGGACGCCCTCGGCCGATACGATCTCGTCAAGCACCTGCGCTCGAGCGCCGGCGAGGACGTGTACCTCGCGAGGGCGCGTGGCCCGGGGCAGTTCGAGAAGCTGCTCGTGCTCAAGCGGGCCTCGCTCGAGGCCTCGAAGGACCCCGCGGCACACGAGCGGTTCCTCGCCGAGGCGCGGCTCGCGTCGCGGCTGGACCACCCGAACATCGTGCAGGTCTTCGACTGCGATCAGATCGACGGCCACGACTGCCTCACCATGGAGCACGTCGACGGCCCGTCGCTGGGCGAGCTCGTCGACGCCTGCCGCGCGCGCGGCGAGCCGATGCCGGTGGCGATCGCCCTGCACCTCGTCGCGCAGATCTGCGACGCGCTCGCCTACCTGCACGCGCTCGACGACCCCGAGACGGGGGCGCCGCTCATGCTCGTGCACCGCGACGTCGGGCCCCACAGCATCGTCATCTCGTCCAACGGCGTCGCGAAGCTCACGAACTTCGCCTTCGCCCGCGAGGCCGACGCGACGCAGACCGGCACCGTGCGCTCGCGGCCCGCGTACACGCCTCCGGAGGTGCTCGGCGGCAGTCCCCGCGTCGACCCGCGCGGCGATCTGTACGCGCTCGGCGCGGTGCTCTACGAGGCGCTGACGCTGTCGCCGCCGTTCGCCGCGGCCAGCGCCGACGAGCTGATCTCGAAGGTGCTCGGCGCGCCGCTCGTGCCGGCGTCGCAGCTTCGACCCGACCTGCCCGCGAAGCTCGACGCCGCGCTGGCGAGGGCCCTCTCGCGCGACATCGACGAGCGCCCGCAGGACGCGTTCGCGCTGCGCGATGCGCTCGACGCCTGGCTCTCGAAGCACGCGATGGTGAAGACCGAGGAGATCGTCGCGTTCCTCCGCGGCGTCACCGGGCCTGGACCTGCCGCCGCGGCGCCGCGCGCGCCTGACACGGTGCCGGTGCCCGCCGTCCAGGCCCCGCCGAGCGGGTCGGATACGGCGCAGCAGCTGCCTCCAGTCGAAGACGCGCCGCGCGTGACGGACAAGGTGATGCCGGCGGACGCTCCGCTCCCTGCGCAGACGTTGGTGGAGCCGAGCACGGAAGCGTCGGCGGCCGCAGCGCCGGTGAGCCAGGAGCAGCTCGAGACGCGACCCATTCCACGCCCGGCGCGTGAGCGGACTGCGGTACACGCTGCGCCGACCGCGGAGAAGCCCGAGCGCGAGTGGTGGATGTGGCTCGTGCTCCTGCTCGGAGGCGCGATCACCGCCGCTGCGCTGTTCGTGCTGGCGGCTCCTGCGCCGGCGCCGCCAGGTCCGCCGGCGCCGCCACCGCGGGCCGTCGTGAAGCCGGACCTCGCTCCGCCGCCCCCGAAGGTGGTGACCCGGCACGAGGCCGCGACCGAGACGGAGCGCGGTGGCGAGCCCCCTCCGCCGGCGGCGGCCCCTGATCAGCGCGCGGCGCCGACGGTCGAGGTGCCGCCTGCTGCGCCGGCCCGGGCGAGGCTCCCCTATGCGCCGCTGCCCCACCGCAGGCCGAAGAAGAGCGAGGTCCTCATCACCGCGAGCGTGAACGAGCAGCCGGTGCGCGCGAAGCTGACCATCAGGGGCCAGGGCAGAGAGTACGTCGGCCTGACGCCGTACTTCTTGACCGGCTACGACGGGAAGTACGAGGTCACCGCCGAGGTGGAGCCGTTTCCGAAGCGTCACGCCGACGTGTGGCTGTCGAACGGCAGCAGCGGCATGAAGAACTTCAAGATGGACGGCTCGGCCGACTGACCGACGCTCACTCCCACTGCGCGGAGGTCGCGTCGATCCACGCGACGTCGGTGTCGACGCGCGCGTCCCAGCCGGTCTTGCGGCAGCGCGCGTCGCCGAGTGAGACGACCCCCGCGATGCGCTCGCCGTTGGGGGTGTCGATGAGCCCGGGGCCGCCCGAGTCGCCGGAGCACGTCTGCTCGCCGTTGGCTCCGGACTCGAAGGCGCCGTCGCGGATGACGCGGATGGGGTAGGCGACGGTCATGCGCGTGCCCGAGCCGCGCGCGTGCGTGCGGCCGAAGCCGACGTGCCGGACGGTGCGGCCGACGTCGTTCTGGGCGAGGCGACCGCGGAAGATCGGGATCGGAGCGATCTCCGTGACGGGGAACGCGAGCTCGAGCAGGCCGAGATCGTCGGCAGCGCCGCGGCCGTAGCTGGGGTGGCGGACCTGCCGCGCGATTCGCACCGTGAGCGTCGGCCGCTGCGCCTCGGTGCCGAAGCGGACCTCGCTCGCGAAGCCGATGCAGTGGCCGGCGGTCAGCACGGTCTTGCGCGAGATCAGCGTGCCGGTGCACTGCGCGTTGTCGAGCGCGACCACCGCGGGGTGGTTCTTGTCGCGACGGCCGCCGACGATCGAAGCGGTGTCGCTGTCGAGCACGTCGGGGTCGTCGTCGAGCGACTCGGGGCCGCAGGCGGTGAGCAGCACGGCGGCGGAGAGCAACCAGGTCTTGGAGTTCATGCGCGGCTCGTGTTGCGAGCCTCGTGCCCGGGCGGGCACGAGAGGGCGCGCGCCGTGCGAGGTGTCCGCGTCGGAGACGACGTTGCACGAGTTGTGAGCTCACTGCGCTTGGTGGCACTCCGTGGCGCGTGTGTCCTCTCGATGATGCTGAGCGGAGGCACGCGAAGCGGGCAGCAGTCGAAGCGCGCTCGAAGCCGTCCATGGGCCCGCTTCGACTCCGGCCTGCGGCCTCCGCTCAGCGTGCACGTGAGGCACGGCCACTCGGTCCGGCCTTCCTCTGCAGGCATTCTGGTCGAGCCTTCTCAGGGTGAACGGAGGCGCGCCGCCCTTACTCAGGCGGGCGGGGCGCGTCGGCCCGGCGCTCGATGCGCAGCACCACCGTGACTCGACCCTGCCCATCCGGCGCGGCGAACAACAGGCGGGCCGTCTCGGTCGGTGACGCGAAGCCCTCGCCGTGCGGCGAAAAGCCCAGCCGAGGCAGCTGATCCGCGTAGAACGCCCGCACCTCGGCGGGAGACGCCGCGACGGCGTACGTGATCGACCGGCTGCCTTCACCGCTCGACGACAGAACGGTCTTCGCGCCGGGGTACGCCGGCAGCGTCTGGTCCTTCGAGCGCTGCCTCACCGAGGCCACGCTGAGCAGCAGCTTCGCGCCGGCGCCTCCTGCGCGCGGCTGGGCGAGCACCATGTAGACGTCGCCGGTCGCGGGGTCGACGGCCGACAGCTGCAGCGCGCCCTGAACGCGCACCTGGTCCACCGGAGGTGGGATGTACATCGCGCGCCGCTCGAACTCGCGCGCGTAGTGCGCGACCGCCTCGGCCGCAGACAGCCGCGTCACCGCCACGCTCAGCCGCTGCGGAATTCCGAGCGCCTGTGTCTGCCCGGCGACGTCGTAGAAGCTCATCGCCTCGGGCACGTCCCAGGTGAACGGCGCGGCGGCCTGGCGAAGCAGCAGCGCGACGAGCAGGGCGTTCATCGCGGCTGCCTCCGGAAGAGCCAGGCGTCGCGCGGCTCACCGAGGAACGTGTTGGCGCGGTCGAGGTAGCGCGTGTTGCGGCTGCCGCCGCGGACGGTCGTCATCCACGGCCAGCCCTGCACCGTCGGATCATCGTCGCCCGGGTGGTAGCCGGGGTCTTTCGACGACTCCCAGAAGCTGAAGCGGAACTCGCGCGGCGACTGCCCGGGCGCTGCGCCGACGACCTCGCGCGCGAAGCCCTCGGCCTGGCCGCGCGAGCCGGCCCGCCGCTCGTAGTGGTCGTAGAGGTCCTCGACGAGCGCGCGGTACGGGCGATTGCGACACCGCTGCGGCTCCATGCTGCACAGCCCCGACTCGCGCTCGCCGGTGAGCGCCCAGGTGTCGAGCAGCAGCGCGTACGACGAGCCGCCGCAGCTGCCGTTCTGCGGCCGACCCTGGGCGCACAGCGGCAGCGCCGCGCGGTCGAGGAGCGGCCGGCGGAAGAAGCCGCGCTCGTCCTCCGCGAAGCCGGGCGGCAGGCCGGAGAACTCGGCGCGCGCGCTCGCCTGGCAGCGCATGCCGCCCTCTCCTCCGGGGAACGGCGGCCGGCGCGCGCGGCTCGTGTCCAGGAGACGATCGAAGGTGCACTCGACGCGGAGATCGCGCCCGGTCGCGAGCGCGAGGGTGCGCCTGCCCGACGGGGGCGCTGACGCGCGGCCGTCGAAGTTCCGGTACAGCTCCGTCGCGTCCGGGCCCGCGCGCGCGACCGCCTCGCGGCGAGGCTCGTAGCCGTTCGGGTGGCGGTGCATCGGCCTTGCGGTCGTGTCCCACAGCGCGGTGGTGGCGGCCTCGTGCACCTTGGTCGAGAGGAACCCCACCTCGGCGAAGGCGATCGCGAGCAGAAGAACCGTCACGAACACCAGCGCGCCCAGCGCGAGCTCGACGGTGGCCTGGCCTCTCATGGGCGCTCCCACCGGGTCGAGATGAGGGTCGCCTGCCAGAACGGGTTCACGAAGTTCGCCGGCTCACGCCAGTCGTCGCCACGGTGGTAATAGGCGAGGCCGCGCGACAGGGCGACCGGGCGCTGCACGCGGTCGGGGTAGGTGAACAGCTCGTTGTACGGCGCCAGACGCGAGCGCCGGGTCGGACCGACCTCGTGGCGCTGGCCGCCGAACGTGAACCGCAGGTCCCACGGGTCGTCGCGGCGCGGCTCGCGTTCGAGCGCGACCCAGAACGTCGGCTGCTGGTTGATGAAGCGGCCCCAACCGGGGACGTAGGGGTCGTACGAGTGCTGCAGGTCTCCCTCGGGCGTGGGCTGGCTGTCGTTGAAGTCGATGATCAGCGGCCACGAGTGCCCGTAGCCGAGGTTCGGCAGCGCGTGGCTGCGGTCATGCGCGAGCGGGCATTCGCGGTACACGCCCCCGGCGCCCCACACGTGGGCGTTGTTCTCGACCCGGGCTCCGTTGCGCACCACCGCCTCGATCTCGAGATCGGAGACCCTGCACGTGAGCGAGCGCACCGACAGCCAGCCGTGGTCGTCGGACATCGCGCCGCCGGGGTGCATCACCGGGTAGCGGGCATTGTCCTCGTCGTCGATCATGAAGTCCGACGAGTGCGACGGAGCTCCCAGCCGGCCTCCGCCGGAGGTCTGGCGGTACGAGCTGCCGGTGTCCGCACGCCACTGCACCCCGACGCCGGGCCCGAGCGCCGCCCGCAGCCTGTTCGCGATGGCCTGCCCGCCGATGCGGTCCGTGGTGAACGGATCTCCGCGAGTGCCCATGACGATCTCGTGCTGGTGCCGGACGATCAGCCAGTTCGGTTGATTGTCCATCCAGTTCTCCCGACCCCTGAAGCCCGGCCGGTTCAGCATGAAGCTGCGCTTCTTCAGGTCACACGCGACGCCCGTCCAGCAGTCGCGTGAGAGCGTCTTGTCGTGGCCGTACTTGACCGGCAGCGATCGTGCCTGCCAGGCGAAGTCGTCGTTGGCGCCGCGGATGATCTTCTGGGTGATCTCCTCGTCATCGAGCATCTCCTCGAGGCGCAGGTAGTCTTCGCGCGCGTCCTCCTCGAGCAGCCTCTCCTGCACGTCCGCGAGCTCGCGCAGCTCGCGGAAGGCGGCGATCTCGCCGGCCTCGAACTCCTGCACCACCCGAGCGCGCTCGTCGTTCAGCGCGACCCGCACGGCCGCACAGCCGGGGCCGCCCGCGATGAGCGCATCTCCGAGGCCTTCGACCGCGCCGCGGTAGGCGGTGGCCCAGCTGATGTACGACTGCGCGGCGCTCTGCGCGACGAGCAGGCTCCACTCGGTGCGGTTCACGATCGCGAGCGAGTTGAAGGTGCGCGCGATCGCCACCGCGTTGCTGTAGGCGGCGGCATCGGCCGCGGTCTGCAGCTCCATGCGCTCTTTGATGCGCACCCCGAGGCCGAGCGTGATGAACGCGAGCAGCGCGAGCAGCAGCATCGTCAGGGCAAACAGCACCAGCGTCTGGCCGCGCCCGATCATGACGCCCCCGGGCCGATGCAGTTCTGTGTCGCGAAGTTCGCGGGCGTCGCCGGCGTCATCATGCGCATCGACGACGTCACGGTGATCGGAAACACGAGCTCGTCGGCGGCGAGCCGCGTTCGCAGCTCGGCCGCGACCGCAGCGTCGAAGCGGTACCCCTCGTCCTGCCACCGCGCCTTCGCCGTCGGCATCAGCGGGTTCACGCCGGAAGGAGCGCCCATGCCGAACGCCGCGCGCGTCAGCTGCGCGATGACCCTGTTCGCGAAGGGGATGCGTAGCGGGTACCAGAACACCACGCGCACCTCGAGGCGCTCGGGTGCGCCGCCCTGGTCGAAGACGCGCTCGCCACGCGCCGTCACCGCGGCCGCGCGCGGCGCGTCGCGCAAGAGCCAGAACACCGAACGCGAGCCGGGGGCCGGGTCGTAGGCGTACTTCATGCGAACGATGCGGCGGTCGACGTCTTCGCGGTCTTCCCCCACGAGCGTGAACGTCGGCATCAGCGCCTTGAGCGTCACGCGCTGCATGTCTTCGCACCGACCCTGCGTGACGCTGCCTTCGCGCGCCGCCCAGAACGCCGCGTACTGCGCCATCTGGCGCCCCTGGAGCATGAGGAACAGCTGCACCGTTCCCAGAAACATGAACAGCGCCAGCGGCATCAGCAGGGCTGTCTCGACGGCAGCCTGCCCCCGCTCGTCCCTCGCGCGCATCGCGCCGCATTTTGGCATTCGGTTCCCCGGTCAGCAGCCCCCACCGTTCACCACCTGTGCCGTCTTTGGCAGGACGGCGGATCAGCGCATTGACAGCGGCGGGCTGTCGCGCTCACGGACACCGCTGCACAACTCATGCAGCCAGTCAGCGCCGGGGCGGTCGCAGCGGGGCATCGTCGAGCCGCGACGTCGCCGGCGTCTCGAGGAACAGGCGCACCCGTGCCACGAAGTCGTCGACCGTCGCGAAGCGGGCCGCCGCGTCCTTCGCCATCGCCCTCTGCACGGCGGACGCCAACCCCTGCGGCACGTCATGCTCGACATCGCTGAGCAGCGGCGGCGGCACGACCTGGTGCGAGCGCAGGATCTGGTGCTCGTGGCCGTCGAACGGCAGTCGGCCGCTGAGCAGCTCGAAGACGACCACGCCGAGCGCGTACACGTCGGTGCGCGCGTCGACGGGGCCGCCGTCGATCTGCTCCGGCGCCATGTACGCCACCGTGCCGAGCTTCTGCCCCGGCCGGGTCAACAGCGGGCCGTTCGCGTCGTGCACGAGCCCCATGTCGAGCAGCGTCACGTGATCGTCTTCGCCGACGAACACGTTGCCGGGCTTCACGTCGCGGTGCACGAGCCCGTTGTCGTGCAGGAACTGCAGCGCCGCTCCGAGCTGCTCGAGCACCTTCAGCACGCGCGCGTGCGGAACACGCCCCTGCTCGATCTCGTGCATCAACGTGTGCCCGTGCAGGCGAGGCATGACGATCCACGGGGTGACTCCCCTCCAGCCGGCGCCGATGAGCCTCACGAGGTGAGGGTGCTCGAGGTGGGCGAGCACCTGACACTCGCGGTCGAAGCGGATGACGGCGTCCGCCTCGCGCGCGAGCGAGGCCGCCAGCGCCTTCACCACCGCCTCGCGTTTCGTCTCGAGATCGTCGGCGACGAAGACGGTGCTCAGCGGGCCCTTGCGCAGGATCGAGACGATGCGCCACCGCTCTTCGAGCACCTCGCCGGGCACCAGCGGAGTCACCTGCGTGACCTCGCGCTCGCGAAGCCGCCGCTGCACGCGCTCGCGGTCGGGCGTCTCCGAGCGCGTCGACTGACAAGAGCGACACTCTTCTCCGCCTTCGAGAGGCTCGCCGCAGCGTGGGCAGGACGGCTCGGGCACCTGGGCGCCGCACGCTACTGCGCACGACGCGCTTCACCAATTGTGCAGGCGCGCCCGCATCTCGCACACGTGCGTCGCTACAACCCCATGAAACCCCGCGCGGCACGGATGGTGGAGCAGCGCCCCGTCCTCCTGGCCGGCTGAAGAGGTTCCCCGCAGACGGCTGGGCTGGCCCGCCCTCATGGTGAGCGGCGGGCCAGTGCTTTCTTCGGGGACGAGAAGGGTCGAGGCGGGCGTGACGAGGGCGACGTCAATCGGCTGGGTCGTCGCCCTCGTTCTCCAGCCCGACGCGCTTGCGGGCTCCTTTGCGCGGGCGCGGCAGGCCGTACGTCTCGAGGCGCGTGACCAGCGTGCGCCGGCTGATGCCCAGCACCTTCGCGGCGAGGGTCTGGTTGCCGGCGCAGCGCTCGAGCGCTTCGAGCACGCGCTCCTTCTCTTTGGGCACCTTCTGCGCGGAGTCGAGCTGCACCGCGGTGAGCTTCTCGACCGGCAGCTCGTCCGGCGTCACCACCGCGTCGGGCGCCAGCAGCACCGCGCGCTCGATGACGTTGCGCAGCTCGCGGATGTTGCCGGGCCAGTCGTAGCCCATGAGCAGCGACATGGCCGCCTCGTCGATCTTCGCGCCGCGCCGGCCCAGGCGCGCGGCGGCGCGTTCGGCGAAGCGCTGCGCGATCGCTCGCAGCTCTTCCCGACGCTCGCGCAGCGGGGGGATGTCGATGCTCACGCCGTTGAGGCGGAAGTAGAGGTCCGCGCGGAACCGACCCGCCTCGACCTCGGCGGCCAGATCTCGGTGGGTGGCGGCGACGAAGCGCACGTCGATCTTGCGCGCGTCGGTCGAGCCGACCGGGGTGATCTCTCTCGCCTCGATCGCACGCAAGAGCTTCACCTGCGTCGCGGGCGGCATCTCGCCGACCTCGTCGAGGAAGAACGTGCCGCCGCGGGCGGCCTCGAGCAGCCCGATCTTCGCCTTCACCGCGCCGGTGAACGCGCCCTTCTCGTGGCCGAACAGCTCGCTCTCGAGCAGCGTCGGCGAGAGCGCGCCGCAGTTGATCGCGATGAACGGCCCCTTCGCGCGGGGAGACGCCTTGTGCACCGCGGCGGCGAGCACCTCTTTGCCGACGCCCGTCTCGCCGAGCAGCAGCACGGTGAGGTCCGACCCTGCGACGCGGCGGACCATCGCGTACAGCGCGCGCATGCGTGCATCGGCGATCACCGGCTCGTCGTCGCGCGCGTCGGTCGAGCCGCCGGGAGCGGCAGCGGCGTACAGCGCGTCGGCAGATCGGGCGCTCGAGGGCCACGCCGCGCGGCCGACCTGCGTTCCGGGCAGCGCCGTGGCGACGCGACCGGCCAGGTCTTTGAGCCGCTCGGGGGAAGCACCGGCGACGAGCACCTGCAGGCCCTTCGCGTCGCGCGCGAGCAGGTCGGAGCTCTGCAAGAGCGGCGCGACCCGCGCGGCCGCGGCGACGGCATCTCCCTCGACCGCGATGCGAAGGAGACCGAACGGCGCGGACGAGAGCTCGGAGCGGGCGCACTCTTCTTCCAGGCGCGTGTCGAAGTAATCGGGGCTCGCGAGGCGCCGCGGGCGGTGCACGTCGCTGGCGACGCGCTCGGGCTGCACGAGCAGCCAGACGCTGCCGAGCTCGAAGCCGTCGCCGACGTTCAGCGGCACGCGCTCGCCCGGCTTCAAGGTGCGGCCCTGGGCGCGGGTGCCGTTCGCGCTGCCGAGATCTTCCAGCATCAGCGGAGGCCCGAGCCACAGCCGCGCGTGCTGGCGCGAGACGCGCGGCAGCTCGAGGCGAACGTCGGCCTCGGCGCCGCGGCCGAGCAGCACCGAGCCCTGCTCGGGCAGCACGCGCGAGGTCACCGAGTCGCCGTCGACGAGCAACAGCCGCAGCCGGCCCGTCGTCGCGCCTCCGGTCGAGTCTCGCTGCGTGACGTCGTGGGTTCGCACGGCGGCGCACCTTACGCGCTTCGCATTTCAACGGGGAACCAACCAACGAAAGAGCAGGTCACATGCCGAGCCCAGTCCGCAGCCGTTCCGCAGTCTCCGCACCGTCGAGCCGCGAAGAGCGTCGCGCCGAGCGCCGCCCGGCCCGCGCCGCCGACGAGTTCACTCCGGCCGCCGCACCTGCTCCCGTCGCGCTCGCGCCTCCGCCCGTCATCTACGACGGCATCACGCCGGCCACCGGCACGACGAACCGCAACGCCGGTCAGGAGGTGAACGCGCCGTACCAGAACCGCCCGGGCGAGCGCAGCCGCAGCGCCTACGACAACGCCATCAACCAGTTCGCGGTGGCGAACAACCCGCGCTACGTGCCGCGCGACAGCGACGGCGACGGCTGGCAGGACACGTTCTGCAACATCTTCGTCTCCGACGTGACGCGCGCGATGGGCACGCCGATTCCCCACCGCATCGACGCGAACGGGAACCCGTCGCTCACCAGCCCCGACGAGCTCGACGCGAACCGTACGAACTGGTGGCTGCACGCGCACGGCGCGCGACACGGCTGGCGGCAGGTCAGCGCCGAAGAGGCGCAGGCGCTCGCGAACCAGGGCTTCCCCGCAGTCGCGAGCTGGAGGAACCCGAACGGCATCGGTCACATCGGCATGGTGCGGCCAGGTGAGCTCGAGAACGGGCCGGCGCTCGCGCAGGCCGGCGCGTGGAACACGAACTCCGCGCACGTGTACGACGTGTTCCCCCGCGGGGCGACCGAGTTCTGGGTGAACGACAGCGGCACGTCGGTGGGCGGCGGCACCGCGCCCACCACGCCGCCGGCTCCGGCGACCGGCGCGCCGTCGGTCGATCTCGGCGTCGGCGCGACCGGCCCCGAGGTCGAGCAGCTGCAGCGGGCGCTCGTCTCGCTCGGCCACCTGCGCCAGGCGGACATGAGCACCGGACCTGGCATCTACGGCCCGCGCACCGAGGCCGCGGTCCGCGCGTTCCAGGCGGCCAACGGCATCTCGCAGACCGGCTTCTACGGCCCGCTCACCCGCGCCGCGCTGCGCGAGAAGCTCGCGACTCCGACGACGCCGACTCCAACGACGCCGACTCCGACGACTCCGGCTCCGACGACTCCGGCTCCGACGACTCCGGCTCCGGCGCTCACGGCGCCTGCGGTGGACCTCGGCGTCGGCGCGAGCGGCCGCAACGTCGAGCAGCTGCAGAAGGCGCTCGTGTCGCTCGGCTACCTGACCCAGGCGGACATGAACACCGGCCCGGGCACGTACGGCCCGCGCACCGAGCGCGCGGTGCGTGCGTTCCAGGCCGCGAACGGCATCTCGCAGACCGGCTTCTACGGGCCGCTCACGCGCGCGGCGCTGCAGCAGAAGCTCGCTGCGAGCGCTCCGGTCAGCCCGACGACGCCGGCGCCCGCTGACGCCGAGCTGGCGAAGAAGCTCGACGCGCTGCTCGCCGGCAGCGGCCTGGCAGGGCAGGGCGCCCACCTCGCAGCGATGTCGAAGAAGTACGGAGTGCCGGTCGAGCTCGCGCTCGCCATGTTCAAGATGGAGGGCCAGTGGAACACCGCCGGCCTCGCGCCGCTGAACAACAACCCGGGCAATCTGCGCTTCGCCAACCAGCCCGGAGCGACGGTCGGCGTCGACGGCTTCGCCCGCTTCCCCACCGTCGCCGCAGGCGTCGAGGCCTGGTTCAAGCTGCTCAGCGGGCCGACCTACAAGCCCTTCGTCGACGCGAAGGACTGGCACGGCCTCACCAACATCTACGCGCCCGACTGGGACGGCAACGACAGCTCGCACTACGCGGACTTCATCGCGTCGTCGATCCCGCAGTACCGCCGGCAGCTCGGTCTCGCGTGACGCGCGCCGGCGTTTGACCCGCGCCGGACGGTTTGCGCCCGCCGTCCGGCGCCTCACATACTGCCGCCTGTCGGCAGCGGAGGTGACCATGAAGCGCATCGCTCTTGCCGCCCTCTCCATCGTTGCGCTGGTCGCGCTCGCGGCCTGGCTCACCGGCGACTCCGAGGAGGTCGAGCTTGCCGAGTCTCCGCCGCTCGCTGCCGGTGCTCCAGCACCTCAGCTGTCGCCGTCGCGTACATCGGAGGACGGCGTGCTCGAGGGCGACGAGGCCGACGGGCTCACGGGTGTGGTGCTGCATCCCGACGGCGGGGCCGCCTCGGGCGTCGAGGTGCTTGTGTTCGCCCAGCCGGCCGACACGCTCGGTCTTCCGGAATGCGCCATCGAGCTCGACACCTCGTGCACGTGCGGTCCCGTCGCCGCGCGCTGGGTCGACGGCCTCGAATCGCTGGCCGCCCGTTCTTCGCCCATCGCCCGTGCGGTGACGCGCGACGACGGCACGTTCGCGTTGCCGCTCACCCCGCGCGAGACGCACGTGCGCTTGACCGCGCGCGCCGGCGAGCTCGTCGCGACGCTGCACTCCGAGATCCCCGCCGACGTCGAGCTTCGCCTCGGCGCCCCGCGCGTACACGAGGTCGCGGTGCTGGACGACGACGATGCGCCGGTGGCGCGCGCGACGGTGCTCGTGCTCTCCGACGGAATCGATCGGTACGAGACCGACGGGTCGGGCCTCGCGCAGGTGCGCCTGCCGCCCGGAGAGGTCGAGGTGCTCGCCTATCGCCAGGGCCTGCTGCCCGGCGCTGACACCGTCGACGTCGAGCTGGACGTCGTCGGCGGCGAGCCGGGTCGCCTGGAGCTGTCACTCTCCACGCCGCGGCGACTCGAGGGCGTGCTGCGCGACGAACGCGGTCCCGTCGCGGGCGCAGAGGTCGTGTCCAACGATTGGGGCTGTGTGATCACCGCCACCACCTCTCCGACGGGCCGATTCGTGCTGGACGCCGTGCCGGCAGGTCCGCACCGGCTCGTCGCTTCGAAGAGTGGACGTCGCGCCGCGCACTCGATCGACGTGAGCGACCACGACGCTGTCGACGCCGGCGTGCAGTTCGGCACCGTGGGAGAGGTCGCCGGCCGCGTGTTCGACGCCGACACCGGTGCGCCGATTCGCAACGCGACGTTGCGGCTGAGCACTTCAGACGAAGACGAGACCGCGCTGACCCAGTCTGACGGCACATTCGTCTTCTCCACCGTGCCCGTTGGCCGAGCCGACCTCGAGGTGCGCGCTGAGGGCCATCTGGGCGTCACCAGGCGAATCGAGGTGCAGGCCGACGTCACCACCCGCGCGGACCAGGCGCTTCAGCGCGGGCTCGAGCTGTCCGGCATCGTGCTCGACGAAGCCCGACGACCCATCGCGCGCGCCAGCGTCAGCGGCCTCGCCGAGGGGGTGACCGCGACTCGGACCGACGCCAGCGGCGCGTTCGCACTGCGAGCGCCGCCGGGGAAGCAGAGTGTCCGCGTCTCCGCCGACGGCTACGCGCAGTGGACCGGAGAGCTGACGGCGCCGGCGACCCGGGCCGAGATCACGTTGGTGCGCGCCGGTCAGGTCGTCGCGGTCGTGGTGGACGATCACGATCGGCCGATCGCCAGAGTGCACGTCGGCCTGCAGAGGCGTGGCAGCTCCCGCAGCGCCGTGACGGACGCCTCCGGCCGCGCGTCGATCACCGGCCTCGAGCCCGGTGACTGGCAAGCCATCGCGTACCTCGCGGACAGCAGTCGTTTCTCCGAGTCCGTCACGGTCAGCGCTGGCAGCCAGGCGCACGTCACGCTCAAGCAGCCCCCGCAGGGCAGCATCGTCGGCACGCTCGTCGACGACCAGGGCACCCCGCTCGGCGCGACCGAAGTGGCCGCGAGCTGCGGGGCGTACGTGAAGACGACCACCGACGCCGCGGGGCGCTTCGAGCTGAAGCCCGTCAAGCTCGGCGCCCTCTGCTACGTGCACCCGACCTCGGAGCGGTGGCGAATTCAGGGCTACGCCAAAGTCGTCGTGACCTCACCTCCCAAGCAACTCAAGCTCGTGGCGAGCAGGTCGGCCGTCGTGAAGGGACGCGCGGTCGACGAAGGCGGCGCACCGGTCGAGCGGCTCATCAACGGCGTTGGCGGCGGTTACCGCGCGCTGCACGCTCCGGACGGCCGCTTCGAGGTCGCCGCATCGGACCGGCCGCAGTCGATCTGGGCCGATGGCCGGGCTCCCGTCTCGCTGCCGGTGACGTCCAAGGACGGCGCCGACGTCGACCTCGGCACCGTCGTGCTCCGCGCCGGTCGCGGAGTGTCCGGCACCGTTCGCGATGCGCAGGGCCAACCGATTCACGGCGCGAGCTTCTCAGCGGGAAAAATCCAGCACCTCGGCACGTCGGATCGCACCGGCCGCTTCGAGCTGCACGGTCTGCCTCCGGGACAGGTCGAGCTCCGCGTGCATCACCGCAGCTACCGGGAGGCAAAGGTCACCGTCACTGACGGCGCACCGCCACTGGACCTCGTGCTGAGCCGCGGCGAGGTGCTGCACGGGCGCATCGTCGCGCCGCAGGGCCTGGGGTTCGGCCGCATCGTCGCGTGGAGCGCCGGTCAATCGGACATCGTCGCAGACGACGGCACGTTCACCCTCGAAGGGCTCGAGCCGGGTGCGCTCCTGGTGCGCTTCCACATGAGCGAGGACGAAACGGTCTTCGTGCCGCGCACGGAGACGGTCATCGGCGCTGCCGCCGAGAACCGCCTCGAAGTGGTCGCCATCCCGCGCGTGGGTGAAGCCGTCGTCACGTTCACCACCGCGCCGCAGGCCCAGCACCCCAACGTCAACGTCATCGTCGGCGATGACGACGTGCCGGCGCCGGTGGTCTGGGCATCGTCCAACGAGTGCCGCGTCACGCGGCTGCCGCTGGGCTCGTTGATGCTGTTGTTCCCCCGCCAGGACGCAGTGCCGCTCGAGGTCCGCGCCGGTATGGTCGCTCGCGCTCAGCTCGGGCCCTGAAAAGCAACGGCCCGCCCGGCGCCCTCGCGCACCAGGCGGGCCGTTCACGGCGAGACGCTCAGTACCAGGTGTACCCGCCGTTCCAACCGCCGTACGGATCCGTGGCGCCGCCGTTCGCGAGATCGACCACGCCCTTCGACTTGTCGATGCCGCCGTACCGCTCGTCGCTGTAGCGCACCGCCGCGATGATGCTGTCGACCGGATCGAACGGGTCGCCGCCCGGGTTGTACGTCTGGAAGTTCGACCGCGTGACCTGCATCAGGCCTTCGGACGGATTCCCTGCCTGCGCGTTCGCGTCGAAGCCGTTCACCGCGCTCGGGTCATTGCGCGACTCGTAGTACGCGATGGTGCGGATCGCCTGCTCCTCCTCGGCGGTGAAGTCGCGGCCCATGCGCTGCTCGGCCTCTGCGATCCACCCGTCGACCTGCGCGCTGTCGCCCGTCGAGTCGAGGCCCGTCGACGAGCTCGGCGTCGTCGGAGTCACCGGCGCGGCCGGCGAGCCGGGCGAAGTCGGCGTGGGCCGCGACACCGGCGCCGGCGCCCCCGACAGATTCACCGGCGGCCGCGACGTGATGCCCGGCTCGAACGAGTCGCGGGTGTGGATGCCGCTGCGGATCTGCGCGTGCAGCGCGCTGCCTGCGCTCGGCGCGCCGCCCCGCACCGCCGAGTGGACGCGATCGGCGATCTGCCTGCCGAGGTCCGGCGACGGGCCGCGGCGCGAAGGGGAAGACGACGAACGGATGGGAAAGGTCATGTGCGGCTCCGAAGGTGAGTGGGTTGCTGCGCCGGCTCTCCACTGCGACGGTCGTGCCGTCCTGCCTTCGCGCCCTTGGCTCGCGCCGCCTGTCTGCCCCGGCGACGGGCTGCACAACTTGTCACCTGCGCAACCGTGCTCAAGGCACCAGGCGATCGAAGATCGCGCTCAAGTCCGCGATCGACCGCATCGCGGCCGCGCGCGTCGGCGCGTAGCGCGCGGTGGTGTCCCAGCCGCTGCCGTAGCACCAGCCGTACGCGTGGGTGATGCACTCGAAGGCGACGGTCGGCTCCTCGTAGGTGAAGCCGATGGCGCCGTTGCGCAGCAGCCACGAGCGCCGCAGGTCGCCGGTCGAGCTCACGATCGCGCCGTGCGTCGCCGTGCCGTTCGCGTAGCCCGCGTCGACCGCGGTGCGCCACAGCACGTCGTACACGACCAGTCCCGGGTAGAGCTGCCGGGCCGTCGCCTCGAGCTGTGCGAGCGTGCGACCCGGCACCTGCACCGCGGCGGCGCCGACCTGCCACGCGCGACCCGGCGCGCAGACCTCGAGGGGGCCGATGCGGCGGTCGCCCGACGGCGTGTTGCAGTTCGAGTACCCGATCGGGTTCGCCAGGCCGAGCACGCCCTCTTTGAGCGACCACCACGTGACGCGTGACGCGACCCGCAGCTTGTCGGCGCGCGTGCCGGCGAGGCGTGGCACGACGGTCTCGGCGATGCGCCGGACGTTCGCCGCCTCGGCCGCGGTCAGCGTGAACCCGTTGACGCGCAGCGCGTCGGGGGCGGGCGCTGCGTTCTCCCAGTACTGGCCGTGCGACCAGCCGACGGTGCCGCGGTGATTCACCTGGAAGAAGCCGCCGCTCGGCGCCGCGGACGCCAGCGTCGCGGTGTCGCCCGCCGCGACGACGCGAATCACCGCGTGCGAGGTCGAAGGCCCGGTGCGCAGGTTCACCGCAGCCGTCGCGCGGATCGTGGCGCCCGCCACCGGGTTCGTGAGCGGAGACTCGGCGCTGACCGTTTCGTCGCCGACCTCCGCGACCTCTGCGACTCCACACGCGGCGAGGCACAGCACCAACGGCAGGGCGAGGCTCGGTCTGGGGTTCATGCCGCCGAAGACGGAGCCTCGCCCGGAACTTCCAACTCAGTGCGCGTTGTCGGTGCTGACGTGAACGTGATCCCAGTGGCCCTGGGTGACGTGCTCCGGCTGCGTCACCGGGACCCACTCCCAGCCGGTGTTGATGCCTGCGCGCTTGCCCGCGTACACGACGTACGCGACGAGCGGCTTGCCGTCGGGGCCCAGCGCGCCCGAGCGTCCGAGCTCGACCATCTCGTCGGCGTACGCGCGCATCTCGGGCGTCTCGGTGAGGCCCTGGCCGGGCGTGTAGTTCGACACGTCCACCGACGTGCCGTGCGCGTGGAAGTCGTTCCAGTGCCCGACGCCGCCGGTCATGTGCAGCCCGTATTCGTTCGCGCGCTCCATCGCGTACATCGCGTTCTGCGACAGCCCTTCGGGTGACACGTTCATCGCCTTCGCCGCCTGGATCGCCTCGGGTGAGACGCCGGTCTCCGGCAGCCCCGTCGGCATCGTCGTGCCCGTGCCCTGCGTCGGCTCGGCGATCGGCCGCCCCGCGCCGTTCGGGTCGATGAGGAACTCGATGCGGGGGTCGAGCCCGTTCGACGGTGGCGGGTCCATCGTGCCCACCTCGGACTCGGGCTCCACCGTCGTCGTCGGCGCCGGCGCCGTCGGCACCGTCGGAGACAGCGAAGTCGTCGGCGCCACCGGCCGCTGCGTCGCGGTCACCGGAGCCACCGGTGCGCTGCCGCTCAGGTTCACCGGCGCCGCGCGCGAGACGCCCTCGAACGCGTCGCGCATCATCGCGTCGACCCGCGCGCGGATCTGCTCGCCGAGGTCGGGCACCGCCGGAACGCCGATCGACCCGACGTCGGCCGCGACGTCCGCGGCGCCCTGGCCCGCCGAGCCGATCGAGCCCGCCGCGCCGCGCAGCCGGGCCCCCATCCCGGATGCCGCGCTGCGAAGCTGGGCCGCCTTGGACTGCGCCGCGCTGCGGAGCCGTTCGGCAGCGCCGGTGAGACGAGAGGACATCGAGCTGCGGGAAGGACCTGAAGAACGGGAGGAGATCATGGTGCCTTGGCTCCACTTCACCTCGCGTGCCGGCCTGATTCTCGGCACCTGGCCGGCACGCTCCGCTCCGCCTTCCGACACCGTTGCGCAATTCGTGCTGCGCTTCAGAGCCCGCGCGCCAGCGCCGCCGCCAGCGCCATGCGCGACATCGAGCCGCACACCGTGCCGTCGCCGCCGGGCACCTTCTGCCGCTTCTGGAAGGCGAGCAGCGCGGCGCGGGTGAGGTCGCCGAAGAACCCCGTCTGCGGCACGCTGAAGCCGAGGTTCGTCAGCGCGCGCTGCAGCGTCGTGACGTTCGACGACGTCTGCCCGTACGACACGTCTGCGGTCGGCACGCTCGCGAAGCTGCGCGCGAGCAGCGCCGTCTTCAGCGCTTCGGCCGTGCGCACGCCGTACACGCCGCTGTCGATGATGCCGTTCGCCCGCTGCAGCGCCGCCACCGCGTCCTTCGTCGCCGCGTCGAACCGCGTCGGAGTCGCCAGCGCAGCCGCGTTCGTCAAGTAGCCCAGCAGCACCAGGTTCTGCTTCAGCAGGTAGATGGGCTTGCTGTCGTTGTTCAGCTCGAGCGTCGCGGTCGCGAAGCACGCCGCGCCCTGACACGCGATCGTCCCGCTGCCCGGGCTCGTCCCGTTCGCCGCGTCGACGCACGCCTTCACCAGGCCCAGGTAGTAGTCCCACTTCCAGCCGGTACCGCCGCGCCCCGGGTCGAAGTGGTTCGAGATGCCGCCGTAGTTGAACGGGGTCGCCTGCGTCTGCGCGATCGTCCCCGGCGGAGCCGACGCGGGCAGCACCGACGGGTTCGGGATCTGGAAGTGGCCGATGATGTGCTGGTTGTCGACGGGGATGCCGTGCTTCTTCGCGATCGCGCAGACCAGCCGCGCCGACGACTGGTACATCGCCTCGGTGAACCAGGTGTTCGGCGCGCTCGCGAAGCCCTCGTGCTCGATGCCGATCGACGCGCGGCTGAAGGCGTCATTGCCGGCGTGCCACGCGGTGTTGGCCTCGCCGACCATCTGCACGATGTAGCCGTCCGACGAGCGCACGATGTAGTGCGCCGACGCCTGGAACGGGTTCGCCTGCTGGAACCAGCTGACCGCCGACCAGAACGAGCCCTCGATGTCGTGGATCACGACGTACTTCACCGGCGACGTGCGCCCGGCGACGTAGTTGTTCGGGTGCGCCGCGAACCAGTCCATCGCCGGGTACTGCCCTGGCGGCGGAGCCGTCAGCGCCTGCGAGCCGCTGCGCACGAGGTCGAAGCCCAGCTCGAGGGGCTTCACCACGAGGCGCTCTCCGTCCGGCGTCTCGACGGTGAGCCCGTCCGAAACGATGAGCAGCAGGTCGTCGCGGGCCGGCTCGAACGCGGCGCTTTGGGGTTCGGCGCCCGACGCGGCGATCGCAGCGGCGGCCCAGCCCTCGAGCGTCTGCGCTGTTGCCCGATCGCGGAAGAGCAGGGCGACGGCGCGAACCTCGAGCGCCGGGTCTGCCTCGAGCTGCTCTGCGGTCACCCCGGCGAGCGCTGCGGCGCGCGCGAACGCCTCGAGGGAGAGCCCGAACCGGCCGCGCAGCCCCTCGGAGTGGCCGTCTTCATCGTGCGCCGCCGCGAAGCGCGAGGCCTGCCAGCCACGCGCTGCGAGCAGCTCGGCGGCGACGCCGGTCTCCGCTTCCGCCGCGCGGAGCGCGTTGGCGAGCGCGCCGTCTCCTTCGACGCCGCTCGGCTTCTCCTTCGGAACACCACAGGCCAACAGGGACACGACGACCAGCACGACTGCGCGCATGGGAACTCCTCCTTGTGTGCGCGCAAGACGGACCGGGCGGCGTCGCTTCCAACGGTTGTGGAAAATCCCTCGTTCACACTGAGCGGAGGCCGCAGGCCGGAGTCGAAGTGGGCCGCGCGTCGGCTCGGGCCCCCTTTGACTGCGCAGCCCTTCGGCCTGCTCCGCTCAGGGCGAACGAGAGGTCCTTTGTGCAGCCGGCGCCTGCACGAGTTGTGCAGCGGGGCCAGGCCCACCCGCCGCGATCTCCCCGACAACGCTCATGACGCGCGTGGCACGGGCGATGAACACAGCCGCCCCCATGCGCTCCTTGCTCCTCTTCGCGCCGCTCGCCGCGTGCACGGCCGTCGACCTCTATCTGCCGGAGACCGAGCCTCCGCCGCCGCCCGAGCGCGTCACCCACGCCGTCGAGGGCGTCATCTGCCCCCCCGATCCTTCGACCCTCGTCGCGCCGGTGAAGATCTGGTTCGTCCTCGACAACTCGAACTCGATGCAGCGCAGCGACCCGCGCGACGTGCGCTTCGCCGCCGCGCGCCGCCTCGCGATGCAGCACGTGAAGCCGGGCACCGTCTACGCCGGCGGCATGCTGTTCGCCGGCAAGGCGGACCGGAACACGCTCTCCGCCACGAAGACGTTCTCGATGCCGCGCTTCCTCGATGACGTCGCCGCGTTCGATCGCGCCGTGCCGCAGAACGCGCCGCTGGTGCTCGGGACTCCGTACCTCACGGCGCTCGACCTCACCTGGGTCGAGCTCGCCGCCGACATCACCGCGATGGGCCCGCTCGCGAAGCGCACCCGCTACGTCGTCATCTTCGTCTCCGACGGGAAGCCGACCGACAGCGAGTCGCCCGACATTCTGCGCAAGGTCGACGACTTTCAGCTCCTCCGCTCCCGCGTCGCCGCGCTCACCCTCAACACCCTGTACGTCGGAGGCGGCGACGCCGAGGCCGTTCCCATCCTCACCGGCATGGCCGCCCGCGGCTTCGGCCAGTTCAAGTCCGTGCCGAACGGAGACGCCATCGACTTCAGCGGCTTCGACGTCTCCGCGGTTCGCCGTGCCTGGGTGATGCAGAGCTGGCTCCTCACCAACGAGACGGCGAAGGCGACGCCTGCCGGTCACGCCCTCGACACCGACCGCGACGGGCTGAGCGATGCGGACGAGACCGCGCGCGGCACCGACCCCAACGCCCCCGACACCGACGCCGACGGCTGCGGCGACCTGCTCGAAGTCGAGAGCGGCTGGAGCCCGCTGATGAAGGTCGCGGGCGAGTGCCAGTGCGACGCCGCCGGAGACACCGACTCCGACGGGCTGACCGACTGCGAAGAGAAGTGGCTCGGCTCCAGCCCCACGCGCCCCGACACCGATCTCGACGGCCTCATCGACGGGCTCGACTTCCTCGGCACCGGCTGGCCCGTCCGCACGAACGTCGGCGCCGATCAGGACTCGGACGGCATCGGGGATCTGAGCGAGGTCACCCAGCACACCGCCGCCGACGGGCCCGACACGGCCCGGGCCACGTGGGCGTACGTGTACTCGCCCGAGCTCGCCGTCGAGGGCCGCGCCGACTGCAAGCGCGTCCGCGTCTCGAACGTCGCGCTGCTCGACGGTCTCGTGAACTCGCTCGTCGTGCACGTCGGCTTCGTGGCTCGGGACGACCCTTCGTTGGAGCCGGTCTTTCAGCTCGCCCGCCTCGACGCCGCGCCCGGCCCCAGCTCGACGACGCTGCGCTTCGAGCCGCAGAGCTTCACCACCACCCTGGTCTCGCGATGACGGCGCTCGTGCTCGGTCTCATGCTCGGCGCCGACCCCTCGGCCGCCTACCTCAGCGCGGCGCGGAACCTCTACCGCGAGCTCGACTACGAGGCCGCGCTCGAACAGCTCGGCTCTGCCCGGCGCGTCGTCTCGGAGCGAGCGCTCTCCCGCCGCGCCGAGCTCGAGGTCTGGCGGGGCCTCGTCCTGCTGCATCTGGGGCGCGACGCCGAGGCGCGCACTGCGCTGGTCACCGCGCTCTCTTTGGATCCGTCGGCGCGCCTGCCCGAGCCGGTCTCTCCGCGCGTCAGCGCAGTGTTCGACGCGGTCAAGCGCGCCCTCGCTCCGGTGGCCCAGCGGCGCAGCACCCGGGCGAGGACCTCCGATGGTCGGCCTAGAAGCTGAGCGGGTTGCTCCACTCGGCGCGCAGCGTGTCGAGCGCTTCCTCGAGATCGCCGGTCGCGAGGGCCAGCTCGGCGCGCACGCGCTCGCGCACGAGGCGGCCGATCTTCTGGTGCACGCGCAGCAGCCGGTGCGCGACCGTCGACCGCGGCAGCTTCAGGCGCGCGCCGATGTCGGCGTGCTTGAGCTTCTGCTGATGGAACATCGCCAGCAGCTCGCGCTCGGCGCTCGTCAGCTGCGAGATGACGTCGCGCACGATCTTCTGCAGGGGCGCGCGGCTGAGCGCCTCGACGATGCGCCGCTCCGGCGAGCTCAACACCCCCGTCAGCCACCGGTCGAGGCCGTCGTGGCCGGGGTTCGCGCGCGCGAAGTCCGCTGCGGCGTTCTCGGCGACGCGGCGCAGCCACCGCTCGAGCGACGCCGTGCCGCCGTAGCCGAGCAGGCCCGGGCGCACTCCGGTCAGCAGCCGCTCGCAGACCGCCTGGCCGACGTCCGCGCGCAGGTCCCGCCGCACGCGCCCGAGCGCCCGCTTGAGCGGGCCGGACACGAACGCGGCGAGCGCGCTCCGCGAGCCGGTGAGGCAGGCCGCTGCGAGGTACCGATCGCCTGCGTACGAGACCGAACGCTCGTCGACGCCCATGCGAGCCAGCTGGCGCGCGACCGCCGCTGCAGGCACCTCGACCGCCGGCCACGCAGCCCGGCCCTCTTCGATGATCGCGGCGTACTTCATTCGCGCGGGACTCTATGCATCACGCGCGCCCTGTCGAGGCCATGAAGCTCGGCCGCTACACCGTCGTTCGCAGGCTCGGCGCCGGCGGCATGGCCGAGCTCTTCCTCGCGCGCGTCGAGGGGCCGGCCGGCTTCGACAAGCAGGTCGTGCTCAAGCGCATCTTGCCCATCTGCGCCCTCGACCCGACGCACGTGCGCCTGTTCTGCAACGAGGCCCGGCTCGCCGCGCGGCTCTCGCACCCGAACATCGTGCAGCTCTACGGCTTCGAGCGCATCGACGGCCAGCTCTACATCTCGATGGAGTACGTGCCCGGCCCCTCCTGCCGCGCCATCCTCACCGCCGAGCTCGCGCGCGGCCTGCTGCTGCCCGTCGAGCTGGCCTGCACCATCGTCGCGCAGGCGTGTGAAGGCCTGCACTACGCGCACGCGCTTCGAGAGCCCGAGAGCGGGGCGCCGGCAGGCATCGTCCACCGCGACCTGAGCCCCGACAACCTCATCGTCGGGCCCGAGGGCTGCGTGAAGATCTGCGACTTCGGCATCGCCCGATCGCTCGTCGACCCTGCGCGCACCATCGCGACCCGCGGCAAGACGAGCTACCTCGCGCCCGAGCGCCTCGACGCCGACCGGCCGATTGATCACCGCTCCGACGTGTTCGCGCTCGGTGTCGTGCTGTTCGAGCTGCTGTTGGGCGAGCGACCGTTCAGCGGCGGCGACGAGCTGCAGATCATGAACGCCATCGCGCACGCCAGGCCCCCGCGCATCTCCTCGCTTCGGCCGGACGTGCCCGGCGCGCTCGACGACGTCTTCGAGCGCGCCCTCGCCAAGCGGCCGGAGGACCGCTTCCAGAGCTGCCTCGAGCTCGCCGACGCGCTCGAAGCGCTGGGCCTGGTGACGAAGCTGCGCCGCGCTCCCGAGCTGATGGACGTCGTCCGGCGCGCGGTCACACCCGCCGACGACTCCGCTCCCGCCGACACCGCGCTGGACGTGCCCCTGGTGGCCGTGCCGCCCGAAGCGCAGCGCCTCACGCAGCGCCTGCCGGCCGCCCCGCCCAGACCGAAGCGTCGCCGCAGCAGCGTCATCGCCGCGCTGGTCGTGGCTGCCATCGCCAGCTCAGCGAGCTGGCGGTGCGCGCGCGATCGGGAGGAGGGCGAAGCCGCGATGACGGCTCGGGCGCCGCTGCGCGCAGCACGCGCGCGGTCGTCGTCGGCGCTCGGCGCGGCACGCCGGCAGGCGCCAGGTCACCTCGAGGTGCGCGTCTACCCCTTCGCGTGGGTGCGCCTCGACGGAGCGGAGCTGGGCCCCACGCCGCTCCCGCGGCTCACGGTTTCGCCCGGCGAGCACGTGCTCGAGCTGTTCGGGCCGAACCGCGAGCCGGCCGCCACCCGTCGGGTGACGGTGTCACCGGGAGAAGTTCAGCAGCTCAGGCTGCGCATCGACTGACGGCGCCTTCGCGATCAGCTGCTGGTGCAACAGCTGCGTCGACAGCACGCCGACGATCGCCATGTTGTCGGCGTTGCTGAACTGCCGCTCGCCCTTCGCCCGCACCTTCTTCCACAGCCGCTCGACCTGCGCCGGGTCGAACACGCCGCACGCCTTCACCGCGGCGGGAGACATCGCCGCCTCGAGCTCCTGTGGCACCTCGCCGGTGAACGCGAGCGCATCGGGCGCCCGGTACGGCTGCTTCGGTCGCTCGATGATCTCGTCCGGCACCCGGCCCCGCGCGGCGCGCTTGAGCACGTGCTTCTCGTCGAGGCCCCGCAGCTTGTACGCGTCGGGCAGCGACATCGCGAGCGCGACGACGTCGCGATCGAGGAACGGGAAGCGCCCCTCGACCGAGTTGCCCATCAGCATCCGATCTCCCTGCGACGAGAGCAGGTAGCCGGACAAGAGCGTGCGGATCTCGAGGTACTGGTCCTGCGCCAGGTACGACCAGCGCGAAAACTCCGGCGGCAGCGAGTCGATGAGGCGCTGCACGACATCGACACCCGGGCGCTCGACGAACAGCCGCTGCAGCGCGGCCGCCCCCGACCAGCGCAAGGCGTGCGCGAAGCCCGGCTCGCGCCACGCATCGAGCCCGCTGCCGAAGAACTGCCGCGTCATCGCCCGCTGCGACACCGGCGAGCGCTGCAGGTACGGGTACAGCCGCTCGAGCAGGAGCGGCCTGCACTGCGACGACGGCCGCCGCGCCCAGAACCGCCGCACGCGTCCCTCGCGGAACAGGTCATAGCCCGCGAACATCTCGTCCGCGCCCTCGCCGGTGAGCACGACCTTCAGGCCCTGCTGCCTCACCAGCCGCGACAGCGCCCACAGCGGAGCCGGCGCGGTCCGCAGCACCGGACGCTCCGTCAGCCGGATCACCTCGGCGAAAGAGCGCGCGATGTCGTCGCGCGACACCAGCACCTCGTGGTGCGTCGTGCCGAGCTGCCGGCTCATCAGCCGCTGGAACGACGTCTCGTCGTACTCGGCGTCGGCGAAGCGCAGCGAGAACGTCATGAACCCGTCGCCCTTCGCCTGCCGCCCGAGCGCCGCCGTGAGCGAGCTGTCGAGCCCTCCGCTCAGGTACGAGCCGACCGGCACGTCCGCGCGCAGCATCCGCAGCGACGTCGCCTGCAAGAGCGCCGCGCGCACCGCCTCGGCCGCCTCGTCCAGCGTCCCGCGGAAGCCGTCACCGTCGATGGGGTACCGCTGCTGCCAGTAGGCGCGATCCGTGACGCTCGCGGCGTCGTAGATGCGCGTGTGCCCCGGCTCGAGCTCACGCACTCCGGCGAACACCGACTGCGGCGGCACCACCGACCAGAACGTGAACGTCTCGCTCAACCCGACGGGGTCGAACGCGCGCGGCAGTGAGGGGTCTCCGGCGAACAGCGCCTTCACCTCGCTCGCGAAGGCGACGCGCGCAGCGGTCTCGACGTAGTACAGCGGCCGCACGCCGAGCCGGTCGCGAGACAGCACGAGCCGCTTCGCGCGCGCGTCCCACAACGCCACTGCCCACTGGCCGTTGAAGCGCTCGAACGCGCCTTCGCCCCACGCCTCCCAGGCGTGGACGATCACCTCGGTGTCCGAGCGCGTCTTGAACGCGTGCCCGAGCTGCTCGAGCTCGGCGCGCAGCTCGACGTAGTTGAAGATCTCTCCGTTGAACGTGATCCACAGCGTGCCGTCTTCGTTCGCCAGCGGCTGCTGGCCGCTCGCGACGTCGATGATCGACAGCCGCGTGTGCGCGAGCCCGGCGTGGGCGTCGAGGTAGTGCCCGCGCTCGTCCGGCCCGCGGTGGTTCAGCGCGTAGGCCATGCGCGAGAGCTCTTCCCGCGACGGCGAAGGCTGAGCGCCCGAACGAACGAAGACTCCAGCGATGCCGCACACGGCTAGTTCTTCGGGCCGCCCGCCGGAGGCGCCAGCGCCTGCGCGTTCGCCGCGACCTTCTTCTCCACCGAGGCGAGCCGCGCGAGCACCTGCTCGTACAGCGCGTCGACCTTCACGTGGAGCTGCGTCACCTCGAGACCCGCGCGGATGTTCGCTTCGTACTCGACGTCAGACCGGATGCGGTCCTTCGCCGCCTGGCGGCTCTGGCTGATCAGCACGAGGCAGGACAGCGCGATCGCCTCGAGCGACACGACCATGGTGAGGAACTGGAACGGGTAGGGGTCGAACGTCGGCAGGTGCGGCACCATGCCCATGTTGATGACCAGCCAGACCACGAACCACGCGACGTGCAGCATCAGGAACGAGAACGTGCCGGAGAACGCGGCCACGAAGTCGGCCATGCGGTCGATGATCCCCAGCCGCTCGGCGATCGCCTCGTTCGGGCTCGCCGACACCCGCGACCCGAGCAGCTTGTCCGCCTCGCGCAGGCGCCGGCCGATGACGGCGAGGATGTCCATCGCCGCGGCGGGGTGCCGTTGGAAGAGCAGCTGCAGGTCCTGCCGGTCGACCTTCAGCGCCTTCGAGTCGGAGATCGCCTTCGCGCTCGCGCTGCGCGGGTCGCCGTCGAGCAGCGACAGCTCGCCGAAGAAGTCGCCCGCCTTCGCGGTCTCGAACACGATGCGGCCGCCCGTCGTGTCCTCGACGAAGATTTCGATCTCGCCGGACGCGACGATGTAGATCGAGTTCCCGGGCTCGCCCTTGCGGAAGACGATCTGTCCCGCCGGGAACGTCTGCTCTTCCAGCTGCGCCGCGAGCAGCGCGCGCTCCTCCTCGTCGAGGCGCTCGAAGAGCGGGACACACGTCAGCAGCTGGGAGTCGGCCGGCAAGGCGACGCCGCTATTACACCCTCGCCGCCGCCCGGCAAAGGAGGACGCGGCCACCGGGCCGGGCGGCCACGTCCGGCTCAGCGCCAAAGGCGGAAGTGGCCGCGGCCGTCCTGATGAAACAGGATGCGCCGCCCGTGCTCGGCCTGATCACAGCCGCGGTCCTCTCCAGCGCCCTGCACGTGGACAAGGCGCTCGACGCGAAGCTGCCGTGCCCGGCCAACGCCGCGCTCGAGCAGGCCATCAAGGTCCGTCTGCCGCAGGTGAAGCTCGGCAAGGGAGACCTGCGCGCCCGCATCACCGCCACCGAGGGCGGCTTCCGCCTCGAGCTCCAGCGCGCCGACGGCAGCGCCGCGATGAGCCGCGATCTCTACAGCGGCTGCGCACAGCTCGGAGACATGAGCGCGCTCATCATCGAGCGATTCCTGACTCCCTCTCCCCTCGTAGGGGAGAAGGCCGGGGTGAGGGGACCGGTGAGCGAGCCCAGAAAGGAAAAGCCGCTCGACCCAGTCGACGCGGGGATGACCGAGATCTCGCAGACCGTCGACGCAGGGTCTTCCGACGCTCTCGAGCTGATCGCTCGCATCGGAGCGACGCCCTCGCCTGAGCCGCCGGCTGAGGAGCCGCCCCTCACCCCTACGAAGGGAGAGGCTGAGCCCGTGATCAACCTCCCCCCACCGTCACCTCCGCAGCCCATCGTCACCGGCATCGAGGTGAGCCTCGCCGGAGGCCTGTGGTACGGCGATCCGCGCGTGATGGGCGCCTTCTCCCTCGACGTCGGGGTCATGCTCCGCGACCGGGTGCGCCTCGCCGTCCTCGCGCTCGCGAACACGCCGATCACGCGACGCATCGAAGACGGCGCCGCGGTGCGCGGCAGCGTCGAGTCGTTCGATCTCGGCGCCTTCGCGATGCTCGGCGTCTGCACGCGCACGATGCTCCAGCTCTGCGGCAACGCCTTCGGGGGCGCCCGCATCACCTGGGCCGCCGCCTCCACGTCGCCGGAGCAGAAGGCCCGCCTGTTCCGCACCGGCACCGGCGTCATCAGCGTCCCCGAGCTCGGCCTGCTCGCGCGCGCGCAGTACCTGCTGCTCGGCCGCATCATCCTCGCGCTCGAGCTGATCGGCGGCCTCCCGCTCATCCGCGGCGAGATCGCGGTCGAAGGCTTCGAGCCGCTGCGCAGCCCGCCGTTCGACCTCCTCGGCCTGTTGCGCGTCGGGGTCCGCCTGTGACCGGCCAAGAATCCCTGAAGGTCCTCGTGCCTTCGGGAAATTCACGGGCGTTGGATGGCAGCGCCGTCGAAAACCAGAATGACGTCGAGCTCTTGGCCCGATGCCGGGCGGGCGATTCCCCTGCCTGGAAGCAGCTCTATGACGCGAACTTCTCCTTCGTCGAGCGCATCTGCCGCCGGCTCGGCACGCCCGACGCCGAGCTCGACGACGTCGTCCAGGAGACCTTCGTCGTCGCCTTCAAGAAGCTCGGCGCCTTCCGCGAAGGCCGCATCTCGACCTGGCTCTACCGCATCGCGGCGAACGTCGTCTCCAGCCGGCACCGCCGCCGCCGCATTCGCGCTGCGCTGCTCGGCCTCTTCGGCAGAGACGAGCCCCGCGAAGCCCCGTCCGTCGATCGCGCCTACGACGCCCGCGAGGCCCAGGCCGCCGTCGCCGCCGTGCTCGAGCGCATGGCCCCGAAGAAGCGCGAGGTCTTCGCCCTCTTCGAGCTCGACGGCATGTCCGGCGAGGAGATCGCCGAGCGCGTCGGCTGCAAGGTCGACACCGTGTGGACGCGGCTCCACTACGCCCGGCAGGACTTCGAGCGCATCGCGCGCAAGCGGGGGCTGCCATGACTGAGCCCCTGCGCACCAAGAACGACGCGATGGGCGAGCTGCTCCGCGCCGCGAAGCAGGGCGGAGAGCTGCCGCGACCCGGCTCCAAAGAGCGCATCTGGAACGAGCTCGAGAACCCCAGGCGCCCGAGCGCCGCGTGGTGGCTCGTGCCGGCCGCCGTCGCCGCTGCCATCGTCGCCGTCGTCTTCCTCCCGACCCGGAAGCCGCAGCCCGCCTTCACCCTCGCGCTCGCCTCGGGAGACGTCCGCCCCGGCGCCGTCGGCGCCCCCGTCACCGGCGAGCTGCGCGTCGCGCCGAAGAGCCGGGCGCTGGTGAAGAGATCCGCTGCCGGAGTGCTGCTGCACGAAGGCACGACCGCCACCTTCGAGAACGACCTCACCCTCTTCGAAGGCTCGGCGCTCATCGTGAGCTCGGCCCGCCTCACCGCGCGCGCGAAGCAGTACCGCGCCGACGTCGAGAGCGCCGTCTTCCAGCTCGAGGCCGCCGCCGACGCCGTCACGCTGCAGGTCAGCGAAGGCCAGGTCCGCGTCAGCGGCCCCCAGACCGACGTGCTGCTTCGCGCCGGAGAGAGCTGGTCGAGCCGCGACGGAAAGGGCAGGGCAGAGCTCTCGCCGTCCGACCTCGCTGCGCTGCGCGCGCTGGCCGAGCCGGGAGACGCCGTGCTCCGCGTCGCGAAGCCCGCCGGCGCGAAGATCTCCCTCGACGGCGTCGAGCTCGGCACCGCTCCGCTCGAGGTGATGGTGAAGCGCGGCGCGCACCACCTCGAAGGCGTGCAGGGCGCGCTGCGCACCGAGCTGAAGGCCACCGTCGGAGGAGCGCCGGCGACGACGCTCGAGCTGCCGCAGCCCAAGGAGCTGCCGCTGCCGCAGGTCTCGTTCGAGCCCGAAGAAGCCGAGCCGGTGCCCGAAGTGAACCCGAAGCGCGTCGAGCCGCCGGCAGATCCTTCGAAGCGCTACATGCTCGCCCGCTCGCTCGCGCAGAAGGGCCGCTACGCCGAGGCCGTCACCATCTACGACGGCCTCTCCCGCGGAGACTCGGGCTGGGCCGAGCCCTCGCTCTACGAGGTCGGCCGCGTCAGCCTGCGCGCGAAGAAGTACGACGCTGCCGAAGCCGCGCTCGCCGCCTACCGCGCCAGGTACCCGAACGGCTCGCTGGCGCACGAGGTCGGTCTGCTCTCCATCGAGGTGCAGCTGAAAGCCGGCAACGGAGCCCTCGCCCTCGCCGCCATGGACGACTTCCTCGTCCGCTTCCCGAACAGCGAGCGCTACGGCGACGTCAGGTTCCTGCGCGGCACCGTCCGCCGCGACCGCGGCGATTGCGAGGGCGCCGCCGACGACTTCCACGCGCTCGTCGACCACCCCATTCACGGCCGCGACGCCCGCGTCCTCGCCGACCTCTGCGACCAGCAGCTCGGCCGAAAGAAAAACTGAAGGTCTCACTGCGTAGGGAAATTCAACGCCACCATGAACTCCAATTCCTGTCGTCTCGCAGCTTCCATCGCGGTGGTGTTGTGTTGCGCCTGCTCGCCGACGCAGCTGGTGGGCTCGAAGTACGTGAAGTCGGAGACCGTCGGCACCCAGGGCGCCACGCTCACTGTCTCCGCCTCCGACAGCCCCGAGCTCGCGGGCACGCAGCTCGTCATTCCCGCCGGCGCGCTCGCCGCGGAGACCCAGATCACCCTCGAGCTCGGCGTCGAAGGCCTCGTCGCCGGCAATGACAAGGGCGCCGGCGAGGCGGTGCATTGGGGCCCGAGCGGCACGAAGTTCGCGAAGCCCGTCACCATGACGCTGCCGTACAAGCTCGCCGCCGGCGAGACCGCCGACCGCCTCTTCGTGCAGGTCGTCGAGGCCGACGGCACCCGCTTCGAGATCGACCGCACGCTGCTCGTCGTCGACGAGACCGCGAAGACGGTGCGCTTCGACGTCGACGGCTTCACCGGCTTTCAGCCCGGCACCAACACGCCGTGCATGTCGAACAACGACTGCGTCAACGGCCAGCAGGTCTGCGTCAACGGCGTCTGCAAGCCGTCGGGCTGTACCAGCATGAGCTGCCAGTGCATGACGAACAGCCAGTGCGCCCAGGGCCAGGTCTGCACGAACGGCGTCTGCCAGGCGTGCACCACAAATTCCTGCACGGGCCAGTGCGGCACCATCAACCAGTGCCCGATGGGGCAGACGTGCGTGAACGGCATGTGCGCGCTCTGCATGAACGGCGCGTGCAGCAACACCTGCTCGCCGAACACCATGTGCCCGAACGGCGGCGTGTGCCTCAACGGCGTCTGCCAGCAGCCCGCGTGCGGCCCGAACGCGCCGTGCCCGATGGGCCAGACGTGCAGCTCGAACGGCACCTGCGTGCCGACGCAGAACGGCTGCGGTCCGATGGGCGTCACCTGCCCGATGGGCCAGCTCTGCGTGAACGGCAACTGCACCACGCAGTCGACGATGTGCGGCCCGAACGCGCCGTGCCCGATGGGCCAGACGTGCACGCCGAACGGCGTCTGCGCCACGTGCAACGCGATGACCGGCTGCCCGCAGTGTGACGCGAGCCGCCCCTGCGCGAGCGGCCAGGTCTGTGTGAACGGCACCTGCCAGGCGTGCACGAACGGCAGCTGCTCGGCCTGCATGAGCAACACGAACTGCCCGATGGGCCAGGCGTGCGTGAACGGCCAGTGCCAGACGCAGTCGACGATGTGCGGCCCGAACGCGCCGTGCCCGATGGGCCAGACCTGCAACACGCTCGGCCAGTGCGTGACCAGCAACTCCTGCAACTCGATGCAGGGCTGCCCGACCGGTCAGACGTGCGTGAACGGCGTCTGCCAGAGCGGCGGAGTCCAGTGCGGCGGCGTCGTCTGCCCCACGGGCTACTCGTGCGTGATGCAGCAGTGCCAGGCGCCGAACACCGGCGACGCCGGCACGCCCGTGCAGTGCGGCGGAGCCGTCTGCTCCGGCAACCAGGTCTGCTTCAATCAGCAGTGCCAGGTGATCCAGTGCACGGCGCTGCAGGGCTGCCCGATGCCCTACCAGTGCGTGATGGGCTTCTGCCGCTGAGTCGCTGACGGAGCCTGCGGTCGGGATCGGAACATCGATCCCGATCGCGATCCCGATCCCGGCAGCTCACGCCGCCGCGAACTGCCGCTCCACCAGCCGCCGGTAGATGCCTTCCTCGGCGACCAGCGCCTCGTGCCGCCCGGCCTGGGCCACCCGGCCCTGGTCGAGCACGACGACGCGGTCGGCGTCCTTCACCGTCGACAGGCGGTGCGCGATGACGAGCGTGGTGCGGCCCTTCATCAGCCGCTCGAGCGCCTCGCGGACGAGGTGCTCCGACTCGGCATCGAGCGCGGAGGTGGCCTCGTCGAGGATGAGCAGCTTCGGGTCCTTCAAGAGCGCGCGAGCGATGGCGACGCGCTGCTTCTGGCCGCCGGAGAGCTGCACGCCGCGCTCTCCGACGAGCGTCTCGTAGCCGTCGGGGAATGCGGTCACGAAGCTGTGCGCGTTGGCGAGCTTCGCGGCGGTGATGACCTCTTCCATCGTCGCGTCGGGCCGCCCGTAGCGGATGTTCTCGGCGACGGAGGTCGAGAAGAGCAGCGGCTCCTGCGCGACGACGCCGATCTGCCGGCGCAGCCAGTGCGGGTCGAGCGTCTCGAGCCGCTCGCCGTCGAGCAGCACGTGCCCCTTCTGCGGGTCGTAGAGGCGGTAGAGCAGGGACGCGATCGTCGACTTCCCGGCGCCCGACGGGCCGACGAGCGCGACGACCTCTCCGGGCTTGAGCTCGAGATCGAACCCCTTGAGCACCGGCACGTCGAGGCGCGACGGGTACGCGAAGTCGACGTGCGCCCACTTCACGTGGCCCTCGATGCGCGCCGGCACCTTGCCGCCCTCGGGGTTGATCGACGGCTTGCGGTCGAGCAGCTCGAAGATGCGCTCGGCGGCTCCGGCGGCGCGGTTGTAGTCGGGCCACAGCTCCGACAGCGCGCCCATCGCGAAGGCCATCTGCATCGTGTACATGAGGAACACGGTCAGCTGGCCGACGGTCATCACGCCGTCGACGACCTGGCGGCCGCCGTACCAGAACACCAGCGCGCCGGCCGCGTACGCGGCGAACGAGGCGCCGCCCATGAAGTAGGCGCCCATGCGCGTGCGGCGCCGCGCGATGTCGTACGACTTCTCGACCGCGACGCCGTACTTCTCGACCTCCTTCTTCTCGGCGTCGAAGCTGCGCACGGTGCGCATGCCAGAGAGCGACTCCTCGGCGACGGCAGAGGCCTCGGCGAGCGCGTCCTGCGTATCCTTCGCGAGCTTGCGCACGCGCCGGCCGTACATCACGGCGCCGAGCGCGACCGGCGGCACCACGGCGAGCATCAAGAGCGTGAGCACCTTCGAGGTGAGGAACAGCATCACCACGGTGCCGGCGGCGAGCGAGAGCGACCGCAGGCCCATCGAGATGTTCGACGAGACCGCCGTCTGGATGACGGCCGTGTCGGACGCGAGCCGCGACGTGAGGTCGCCGGTCTTCTGCGAGTCGAAGAAGCCGATCTCCTGCTCGGTGAGGCTCTTGAACAGCCGCGTGCGCAGCCGCGTGACGACGCGCTCGCCGACCGTCATGAACAGGTAGTAGCGGAACGCCATCGCGAAGCCCTGCACCGCGAAGACGATGACGAGCTGCACCGCCAGCGTGTCGATGCGCCCGCGCGAGCCCGACGTCAGCGCCTCGTCGATGATGAAGCGAATGCCCTGCGGGAAGACGAGGTTCGCGCCGGCGGCGACGAGCAGGAAGAACGTCGCGACGGCAAGCTTCCCGGCCTCGGGCCTGGCGAGCGAGATGATGCGCCGGAAGGTGACGCTGAACGGCGGGCGCTTCTTCTTCTCCTCTTCCTTCTTGGACATTTCGGTCTTCGGGCGCAGGGTGCAACCACCGTAACGCTTTGGCGCCGGTGCGCTCGTGAAGAAGTGTAGAGTGCGCCGTCAGCGCATGTCGAACGCCCCCGAGGCCTCGCTGCTGGGCCGCATCGCGATCCACTACAAGCTCGTCACGCCCGAGCAGCTGCAGGAAGCCATCGCGAAGCAGACCGCGATGCAGGCTCCGAAGGACAAGCTCGGCGAGATCATGCTGGCGATGAACTTCATCAGCCAGGAGCAGCTCACCTGGCTGCTCAACGCGCAGGCCCAGATGGCCAAGCGCGCCAGCGCCCAACCGGCGCCCGCCGCCGCCGCCGCCGAGCAGCCCGCCGCCCAGCCGCAGGGCTACGTCGCTCCGGTTGCGCGAACGCAGACCGTCGCGCTCGACCAGCTGCCGAAGCTCGAGGCGATCCTCACGCGCGCCGTGGAAGCGAAGGCGAGCGACGTGCACGTCCACGCCGGCGCTCCGCTGCAGATGCGCGTCAACGGCCAGCTGAAGGAGCTCAAGGTCGGCCTGCTCGAGCCCGACTCCACGAAAGCGCTGCTGTTCTCGGTGCTCACCGACGAGCAGAAGAAGCAGCTCGAAGAGCACCAGGATCTCGACTTCGCCATCCAGCTCCCCACGGGGCGCTTCCGCGCGAACATCTACAAGCAGCAGCGCGGGTGGGACGGCGTGTTCCGCCCGATCCCCGCGACGCCTCCGTCGCTGCAGGACCTCGGCCTGCCCAAGACGCTCGAGCGCCTCACGCAGTGGCACCAGGGCCTGGTGCTCATCACCGGCCCCGCAGGCTGCGGCAAGAGCTCGACGCTCGCCGCGCTCGTCGACATGGTGAACCGCACGCGCAAAGAGCACGTCATCACCGTCGAAGACCCGATCGAGTACGTGCACCCGTCGAAGTCGTGCATCGTGAACCAGCGCCAGGCGGGCAAGCACACCAACAGCTTCGCCAACGCGCTGCGCGCGGCGCTGCGCGAAGACCCCGACGTCATCGTCATCGGAGAGCTCCGCGATCTCGAGACCGTCTCGCTCGCCATCACCGCCGCCGAGACCGGCCACCTCGTGCTCGGCACGCTGCACACGAACTCGGCGATCCGCACCATCAACCGCATCCTCGACGTCTTCCCGCCGAAGCAGCAGTCGCAGATCCGCGCGATGGTGAGCGAGTCGCTCAAGGCCATCGTCAGCCAGCGCCTCGTGCCGAGCGCCGACGGCAGCCGCCGCGTCCCCGCGTGCGAGGTGCTCTTCGTGAAGCCCTCCGTCTCGAACCTCATCCGCGACGAGAAGACGTTCCAGATCCGCTCGGTGATGCAGACCGGGCGCGCCGACGGCATGGCGCTGCTCGACGACTCGCTCGCCGACCTGCTGAAGGCGGGCGTCATCACGAAGGACACCGCGCGCCGCAACAGCGAAGACCCGAAGAGGTTCGCGTAAGTGGCGAGGCTCGACGCGCTGTTCAAGTTCCTCAAGGAGTCGGGAGGCAGCGACCTGCACCTCGGCGCCGGCCTCGTGCCGCACACGCGCGTGCACGGCGAGATGACGCCGGTGCCCGGCTGGCCGGTCTTCACCGACGAGTCGCTGCGCGCGCACCTCAGAGAGCTCGCCACCGCGCAGCAGTGGGAGCACTTCCAGAAGAACCACGATCTCGACTTCGCGTACGCGCTGAAGGGCGTCGCCCGCTTCCGCTCGAACTACCTCGAGCAGGAGCGCGGCGTCGGCGCGGTGTTCCGCATCATCCCCGAGAAGATCAAGACGCTGGCGGAGCTGAAGATGCCGCCGGCGGTGGCGAGCTTCGCGGACCTCGAGTCGGGGCTCGTGCTCGTCACCGGCCCGACGGGCTCGGGCAAGTCGACGACGCTCGCGGGCATCATCGATCTCATCAACACGCGCTTCGCGAAGCACATCGTCACGATCGAAGACCCGGTCGAGTTCGTGCACGCGAACAAGTCGAGCACGATCTCGCAGCGCGAGGTCGGCACGGACACCGACAGCTTCTCCTCCGCGCTGCGCGCCGCGATCCGCCAGGACCCGGGCGTCATCCTCGTCGGCGAAATGCGCGACATGGAGACCATCGGCCTGGCCATCACCGCCGCCGAGATGGGCGTGCTGGTCTTCGGTACGCTGCACACGAACAACGCGGCGAAGACGATCGATCGCCTCATCGACGCGTTCCCGACGGATCAGCAGGGCCAGGTCCGCACGATGCTGTCCGAGTCGCTCGCGGGCATCGTCTCGCAGCTGCTCTTGCGCACCGCCGACGGCAAGGGCCGCGTCGCGGTGAACGAGATCCTCATCAAGACGCCGGGCCTGCCGAACATCATCCGCGAGGGGAACACGCCGATGATCCACTCCATCATCCAGGGCGGGAAGAGCGTCGGCATGCAGGCGATGGACGACGCGCTCTACGCGCTCGCGCGCGAGAAGCGCATCGACGGCGAAGAGGCCTTCCACAAGGCGACGAACAAGGAGCGCTTCGAGGAGTTCGTCAGGGAGTCGCCCGCGCCAGCGCCGCGTCCAGGCGCCGGTACAGCGCGTCGATGACGACGACGATCCCGTAGGTCGCGACCAGCAGCACCGCGAACAGCACCCAGTACAGCGCCCAGCCGGCCTGGTCGCGGAAGAAGTGCGCCATCGCGAGGCCGCGCACGCGCCCGATCGACTCGTACGCGAACAGCGGAGCCGCCGCGAGCGCGGTGACCGCCCCGCGCACCGGCTGCGCCTGCCAGGCGATGAGCAGGGCGATCACCAGCACCCACCACGCGCCGTAGAACAGCATCAGCTCGTGCATGCAGTACGCGGCGAGCGAGCTCGTGCCGAGCACGGTGACGGCCTTCAGCACGCGGGCGTCGGCCCAGCGCTGCTCGATGAACAGGAGCGCGAGCACGAAGCTCATCACCCAGAACACGCGCTGCGGGTGATCGAGCGAGAGCCCCATCCACACCGCGAAGCCGGCGACGCAGAGGAAGACGATCCACACCACCAGCTCGCGAAGCGAGCCCAACGCCGCGGTCGCTCCGGCCGAGGCGCCGAGCAGGACGTAGCCGGCCCACGGCAGCAGCGGGAACAGCGCGCCGCTCGACTGATTCAAGAAGAGCGAGGGCCAGCCGGTGACGTCGCGAGCGAGCGGAGTCACGGCGAAGGCCGCGACGGCGAGCCCGAGCATCACCCACCGCAGCACGCGGGGCCGCGAGGCGAGGGCGACGAGCACCGGCAACGCGAGCAGCAGCGACAGGCCGATGCAGTGGAGGATGTCGATGCGCAAGAGCCACTTCGGCTCGCGCACCACGGGGAACCAGCACCAGTTGACGAAGGTGGCGACGGCGAGGACCTCTCCGATGCGGCGCAGCGTCTTGCGCACGCGGCCGGGCTTGCCGGCGCCACGCACCTGCACGAGCGCGAGCGAGAAGCCGGCGGCGAAGATGAACGAGGGCGCGACGAGGCCGTCGAACCGCATCAGCACGCGGTAGAGCGTTGAGCTCTTCAGCGACGGCTCGAGCAGGAACATCACGGTGTGCGTCTGCACCATGAAGACGACGGCGACGCCGCGGAGCCAGTCGAAGCTCTGAATGCGTTGCTCGAGGCGCCCGGCCATTGCTAGGACGACCTCATCACATGACCAGCGACTCGAAGAAGCTCCCGGTCCCGTACAAGCCCGACAACCAGCGTCAGAACGACGCGTTCCACCACCAGCACGAGTGGACGAGCGGCAAGCGCGGCGGCGGCAAGGTGCCTGCCGACTTCGAGTGGCGCACGAACCCGAAGCAGTACCAGGAAGAAGACGGGACCAACGAGCCCGAGAGGAAGTAGCGCAGGAAAGCCGGGTACGGCCGACGTCTGACGCGGCAACGTGAACGACTCGACGGGCCCGGGTTCGTTCCGGGGAACGTTCACTGGAACGTGAACGGCGAACGCCGGCGTTCCGGTCCCCGTCGCCGCCAACGTTCCCTTGAACGCACCCGGGCCCGCCGAATCGTCAACGTACCCGGCAGTTACTCGAGCTGCACCTGCGCCACGTAGACGGCATCGCCGGTAGACGCCACCAGCGAAGCTCCAGCGAGGAACAGCTGAACGACAGCGGTCCCGCTCGGCAAACCCGCGCTCGCTTCCCTCCACGTCTTCCCAGCATCATCACTCACGCGCAGCCCGCTCATCGTCCCCGCGAACGCCCGCTGCCCCGCCGTCGCGAACGACTGCGCCGTCGCCCCGACGTCGAGGGGGTGAAACGTGTTCCCGTAGTTCTCGCTACGCAGCGCACCCGCGGAGGTCTGCAGCAGCACGAACGCGGCCTCCGCGCCGATCGCCTTGACCTCTCCGGCGACGAGCCCGGTGTTCCACGTCGCGCCGGCGTCATCCGAGTGCCACAGCTTCGAGTCGACGACCGCGAACATGCGCACCGCCGCGGGCGACGCCACCAGCGCCGTCACCGGCTGCATGAAGATCGGCGCCGCGTTGCGCAGGCTCCACGTCGCGCCGCGATCGCTCGAGGCCATCAGCCCCATGCCCGACGCGAGCAACAGCTCCGAGCCCTTCTTCACCAGCGCGTGCGCAGGCACCGTCGCCAGCCGCACCAGCGCGTCGTCGGCCAGCGTCTGCCGGAACACGCCGTCGAGCGTCGTCACCCACAGCGCGGTGTCGATGCGCTGCACCGACGTCGCGCGCGCGCCGCCCAGCGACACCGGCTCCCACGCCTTGCTGCCCGCCGGCAGCCGGTACAGCGCGTCGCCCGCGACCGTGTACAGCGCTCCGTCGAACTGCGCCGTACCGCCCAGCCGCGCCGGCGGCAGCCCCTCGGACATGCCCTGGAACGTCCCGACCTGCGTCGGCTTCGGCCCGCCCGGAAGCTCCGGCTCGGCCCCGACCGGCCCTGAGAGCTGGAACTCCGCTTCACCCACGCAGCCCAGCAGAAGGAGCAGGGTGATCCAAGGTCGCATCATGTAGTCATTTTCGCGAGCTGCCCTCCAAAGTGTCGTCCAGCAGCGCAGATAATTTCTCCAGCACATTCATGGGGATGCCGTGCCCCCCGGCGAACGACACGAACTCGACCTTCAAGCCGCTTTCCAAAAGCAGCTTCTCGAGCAGCTTCGCCATGTCGAACCCGAGGATGGGGTCCTGCGTGCCGTGCGACTGCAGCACCCGCAGCCCGGCGCGCCCCTTCGCCTTCTGCCGCCACACGTCTTCCATCAAGAGCGTGCCGGACATGATCGCCAGCGCCCGCGGTGCCTCTTCCAGCCTCAAGCTCAGATCCGTCGTCAGCATCGCCCCCTGGCTGAAGCCGCCCAGCGCGATCTTCGACAGCGGCAGCTTCGTCTGCGCGCAGACCTCGTCGAGCAGCTTGCGCAGCGCCGTCCGCGCCGCGGGCATCCCTTGCGGCTCGACCTTGCGGAACTCGCGCAGCGCCTCGGGGTCTCCGCGGTTCACGCGCTCGAGCCCCTCGAAGTCGATCATCCACCACGCGCGCGACCCGGGCCCCAACGACAGCGGCGCCTCGGGGAAGATGAACCGCTGCTTCGAGAGCTCCGGCCGCGCGTGCACCAGCTCGCCGTAGAGCCCCACCAGATCGTCTCCCGGAGCGCCGAAGCCGTGGCACAGCACGACCGCACCCGCCGGCTTGCCCGCATCGCGTTCCGGGAACACCTGACACTGAAGACCACCGAGCGTCGCTCTCATGCGGCCTTGCTTAGCACCCAAAGTTGGGTCGAAATGCGCGCGCAAGTGCCGTTCACGCTCACAGTCACCAGGGGAGCCGGTGCCGGCGCCGAGTTCCCCTTCGACACGAACGAAGCGCGCCTCGGTCGCACCGCCGACAACGACATCGTCGTCAAAGACGCCGGCGCCTCGCGCAGCCACGCCCGCGTCTTCCAGAAGGGCACGCGCTACTTCGTCGAGGACATGAAGAGCGCCAACGGCACGAAGGTGAACAGCGCCGTCATCACCGGCATCAAAGAGCTTCGCAACGGCGACACCATCACCATCGGCGAGGTGACCTTCAAGTTCACCTTCGCGGACGAGACGCTGCTCAAGCCTCCCAGCGTCGAGCTCGCCGACAACGAGACGCTGCTCAAGGTCAACGACGTCACCGGCGAAGCGCCCGCCGTCGTCGTCGACCAGACCACCGAGCAGCCGGCGCTCGACATCAACAGCACCGTCCTCAAGCCGCCACCCACCAGCCGCGGAGCGCCCGACCCCGAGCGCGAGCGCCGCACCCAGCACCGGCGCAACGCCGCCTCCCGCTCCGGGCTCGCCGTGCCGAAGAACGACGAGACCGTGCCTCCGTCGCGCGCTCAGAAGATCGCCGCCGAGGACAGCGAGACGCAGCCGCCGTCGCGCGCGCTCGCCAAGCGCTCCAGCGAGCCCGACGACCTCAAGGCCTCGGACCAGGGCACGGCCGAGCTCTCCGTGCCCCCCGCGCTCGTCCGCCGCGGCGGCGGCAAGGCGAGCGACGACGGCGACGCCGACGAGCTCACCGCCGCCGACAAGCTCCGGCTCCGCCGCCAGGCCCAGAAGACCGCGATGGGCAAGCTCACCTACGCGTTCGGTGAGCTGCCGAAGTCCGCCCGCGTCGCCATCATCGCGCTCGGCAGCCTGTTCACCTTGAGCCTCGTCGGCCTCGTCGTCTTCTCCGTGCTGCCGAAGAAGCAGACGTCCGCCGGCCCCGAGCCCGCGGACATCATGGGCGGCGCCCCCACCATCGAGCAGAGCTTCGGCCTCGGCGACGGCGTCACGTTCGAGCGCAGCGACATGAAGGTCTTCACCTTCACCGCCGCCGCCGCGACCCGCATCGTCGGCGTGCTGCACTACCAGGCGAGGGACATCACGAAGGACGAGGTCGCGGTCTCGATCAACGGCTTCGACCTGGGCTTCATCCCGCCCGACACGCTCGACACCGCGACCCGCGAGCTCGAGCTCGTCCTCCCCGCGCAGCAGCTCAAGCGCGGCGAGCAGAACCAGCTCATCTTCGACAACACCCGCAACCCGCCCGGCGAAGACACCTGGCGCGTGTGGAACCTCTGGCTCGAGCTCATCGCCATCCCCGACATGAGCCCCGAGGAGACCATCAACGCCGTGAAGGAAGACATGGAGCGCTCGCAGAAGTTCTACGACCAGCGCGACATCGGCGCCGACAACCTCTTCAAGGCGTGGAAGGGCTACCGCGAGGCGTGGCTCAAGCTCGAGTCGATGGCGAACCGGCCCGACGAGCTCTACATCGTCGCCCGCTCGCAGCAGCGCGAGATCGCCGTGCTGCTCGACAAGCGCTGCAGCATGCTCGTGCTCGACTACCAGAAGGCGATGAACGCCAAGCGCCCCGACCGCAAGAAGGCCCGCACCGTCTCCGAAGACATGCTCCGCTACTTCCCCTCGCGCGAGCACCGCTGCCACGGCCTCGGCCGCGATCTCCTCGAGGACCTCGGCGGACTGTAGACATTTCGACCACCTGGCTCATCGGTCACCGTGCCGCAGCCCGCGACGTTCCGGCGCCGGGGGGCGATAATCCTCTAAGCAGCACTGCCCGACCGGCCACTTCACCGATGGTTCCCTCCACTCAAACCCGCGTACGCACGCGCCTTGTGCCTCCCAAGACCGTCCGCGCGACGTCGTCGAAAGACGCGGGTCAGGCCGCCGTGGAGGCCGCGCTCACGCTGCCGCTGTTCATGTTTGTGTTGCTCGGCACGCTACAGCTGGCGCTGATGCACCAGGCCCGGCTGCTCACCAAGTACGCCGCCTACAAGGCCGTGCGCGTCGGCGCCATGACCTCGGCCGACCTGGCCAAGATGGAGCGCGCCGCGCTCGCCGTCCTCGTGCCCACCATCAGCAATACGGGCAACTCGAAGGGCGTGCGCGTCGTGAACAACATCGCCAGCGGCGGCGACTTCGCGTCCACGTTCTCGCAGATGTCGCAGAACATCATGCTCGACGCCGCCGGCATGAAGTACGTCGAGATCATGATCTGCAGCCCCACCAAGGAGCTGTTGGGCGGCGGCGACGAGCACGACTTCGACAGCGAGAGCGCCACCGGCAGCGCCGCCGGACGTCAGGGCGGCCCCATGCAGCGCGAGGGCTGGCGCGAGTTCGACCGCGGCCGGCTCGCGATCCAGGTCACGTACAACTACCGCATGATCATCCCGTTCGCGGACATGGTGCTGTACCTCATCGCGACCGGTCAGGAGAAAGCCGACCTGCTCTGGGCGCTCAAGCTCGGCAAGCTGCACCAGCAGAGCCAGCAGGCCATCCAGCAGCACGCCGCGCGCGCCGCGAAGTACAACAGCGCCGCGCAGATGGGCCTCTACCTCATGCCCATTCGCGCCAACTACGTGATGCGCATGCACTCGAGCCTCTTCCCCAACGCCGAGGCCCACAAGCTGCCGCAGACGAACGAGTGCGTGCTGCGCTTCGCCAAAGAGGGCGACGGCGGCGGCGGCGGCAACGTCGACCTGGGCGGCGGCGGCGGCGACGACACCGATCAAGACACTCCGCCGGCGGACCCCGAATGAGCGCGCCTCGCCTCACGCTTCGACGCAACCGAAGGCTCGCCCGCGGGCAGACGCTGCCGCTCGCCTGCATCTCGCTCATCTTCATGGCGCTGATGACGCTCTTGTCGTTCAACATCGCCAACGTCATTCACGAGAAGATCCGCCTGCAGAACTACTCCGACGCGCAGGCGTTCTCGATGGCGACCATCGAGGCCCGCACGTTCAACTACCTCGCGTACTCGAACCGCGCCTCGGCGGCGGCCTTCGTCACCATCGCCTCGCTGCACGGCTTCTACGCCGTCGCGAACACCGCCCCCCAGCTGCTGAAGGCCGCCGCGATGGCGATGGGCATCGAGGCGCTCGCCGAGCTCGCGGTGTGCGTCGCGAGCTGGGGCACGGCGCCGTGCTGCAGCCACATCGCCACGGCCGCCGCGATGGTCCCCCAGTTCATCAACGACGCCAACGACGCCGAGGACACGCTCGAAGGCTGGGAGCAGCCCTTCAACCGCGCCGTGAAGGGCCTGTGGGACGCGGTCCAGCTCATTCACCTCGAGCAGGAGATCGTGCTCGGCAGCACCGCGATGAAGCTGCAGCAGGGCTTCGGCGACGCGCTCAAGGGCACCATGCGCAACGCCGCGCAGCTGCCCGCCGGCGTCGGCATGCTGAACATGCGCAACATGTACTGCTCGACCGAAGGGTCGATGGCCGACATGTGCAGCGCCCGCACCAACGAGACCGATCGCGCGAAGCTCTTCACCGAGATCATCAACGCCAGCCGGCCGCGCTTCTCGCACCACATCGGGCAGATGGGCCTCGATTACCTGCCGTTCATCGGCCAGAAGTGGTCCGATCTCACCTACTCGATCCCCGCGTTCTACGGCGGCGAGCACGCGCTCGCCGACGACAGCTGCAGCCCCGAGGTCGGCGCGGAAGGGCAGCTCGCCTGCGGCACCGTCACTCCCGTCGTCGGCTTCGTCGGCAGCGCCGAAGATCTGCCCGGCGTCGGTGTCATGGGCGGCACCGAGATCTACTCCGACGAGAACGGCGGAGATCACTCGCCGAGCGGCGCCCACTCCGGCCAGCACGACGAGTTCAAGGGCATTCCCCGGTGCGTTCAGGACAAGAACTGCTTCGTGAACTTCCGCGGCGACCCCGACGACGAGAAGACCTGGGGCATGCCCTCGGCGTTCGCCTACTACCAGGCCGATCTGTCGCTGCGCCCCAAGCAGGCCAGCAAGCGGCCCTGGGTGCTCGGCGACGACGGCCGCATCTCTCTGGACATGGGCGGCGAGTTCAACGGCGAGACCGGCATGCTGCAGATGACGCCGACCCGCACCGGCGCCGCGATGAGCCGCGCGCTCGTCTACTTCCACGCCCCCGGCAAGTGGGCCCGTCCGCCGAACTTCTTCGACCCCTTCTGGCACTCGAAGCTCCACCCGTTCGACACCGCGTCGATGACCCAGGTGCTCGGCGCGTCCGGTGACGACAAGATGAGCGACGCGCCCGCCATGGTCGTCATCGAAGGAGCGTTTCCTCCCGAATGAGCCCGCTCGCAAAGCTCCGCCGCCGCGCGCGCGGCCAGGCCGTCGTCGAGCTCGCCGTGTCGATGCTCGTCATCGTGCCCACGTTCATGTACGTGCTGTTCCTCGACGATCTGCTCCGCGCGAAGCTCGATCTCGAAGAGGCCGTCATCACCGCTCCGTGGGAGTACGCCCGCGTGAACTACGAAGAGGGCGCGGCCGGCACCGGCGTGCGCTCGGCCATTCGCCTCGGCTGGTGCGATCACACCACCGCGTACAACTCGTACACCCGCTCGTACGACTGCGACGAGACCCACCACCACGTCGCCATGGCCGCGCACCAGTGCTGGCTCACCGAGGGCGCGAAGCAGGTCTCCTGCTCGGTCGACAAGGCCTTCGGCAAGCAGCAGGGCCTGCTCACCCTCGACCAGGTTCACGACACGTACACCCAGGGCGGCCTCGTCCGCTGCTCGGCGCGCCTCGGCGTCATCAACTACTACCTGCCCCAGCGCCTCTTCGAAGAGTTCAGCGACGTCGAGATGACGCGCACCGAGAAGAAAGAGGGCAACGTCCACGACTCGGGGCGCAACCTCGCCATCCGCTCGCACTACCTGCTCGAAGAGCAGCAGGCCGGCCTCGTCGTCGACACCTGGGCGCTCGGCAAGATGGAGCGCATCGACTCGGGCGGCAGCGGCAACCTCAAAGACCGCGTGAACAAGGTCTACCAGACGTACGGCGGCATCGGCGCGGCGATGGGCATGCAGTTCTACATGAACATCCTCCGCAACGACGTCGTGAACATGTCCCTGCTCCTCGACGGCATGGGCGACAACCCCATCGACGCCAACATCGCCTTCGACCCCGACAACGCAGGCAACTTCAACGAAGACATGCACGGGTCGCCCTACGACTACACGCGCGGCGACCACTACATGGGCGCGCAACAACGGCCCGAATGAAGGCCGTTCGCATCGTCAGGGTCATCGCGCTCTCCTCGCTGGTGGGCATCGTCGCGGGCACCGTCGCCTCGTCGATTCGCGCCCAGCGCCTCGAAGAGCAGCGGCTGCGTGACGAGAACCGCCAGGCGCGCGCCGAGCGTCGCGAGCAGGCCCGGCCGAAGGTCTATGCGCTGGCGGGCAAGGAGACGTACGTCGACCCCGAGGCGGTGAAGTACCTGCCCGAGTACCCGAAGGCCGTGGTCACCGATCTCGCCGAGACCAGCCTCGCGCAGGGCGTGCCGATGAAGGCCGGCATGTTCATGACCAAGGACAAGCTCGAGGACGTGCTCGAGTGGTACCGCGTCGAGCTCGACAAGGCCGGCCGCACCACCGTCTCGCAGCGCTGGGGCGACGGAGCCGCCTACATCGGCTTCTACGGGCCCGATCAGCGCATGCACACCGTCGCCGCCATGCGCAGCGGCAGCCAGACCTTCGTCTTCCTGTCCAACAGCGACCCCGAGGCCTTCCTGCGCGCCGCGAAAGACGCGCAGCGGCCCGAGGGGCTGCCCTTGCTGCCCAGCGCCACGGGAGAGATGTCGTTCAGCTTCGGCGACCCCGGCATGAGCCGGCAGACGTACTTCGCGAGCTCGGGCGAGCTGAGCCTGGCGCAGGCGCGCGACTTCTACCGCGCCGAGCTCGAGAAGCTCGGGTGGCGCATCGAAGAGGTGCTCGAGAACCGGCCGGGGCAGGTCCACATCGCCGCGAAGCGGGCGGGCAACGACTTGTCACTGACGCTCCGCCGGGACGATAAGGAGAACCATGTCGCGGTCTACGCTCACGTTCTGGCTCGTCGCTGAGCTCGTCTTCTTCGCGCCGGCCGCGCTCGCGGCGCCGAAGCCCGACAAGCTCACGCGCTGCCTTACGACCTGCGACCAGATGAAGGACCGCTTCGAGAAGGCGTGCAAGCAGTCGGGGCAGGGCGGCAAGTGCGAAGGCCGCGGCCGCACCCTCGTGTCCGACATGGACAAGCAGTGTCGCGACTCGTGCACGAAGAGGAAGAAGTGAAGCTCGTCGCAGTGCTGCTGTTCGGCCAGCTCTCGCAGCTGTCGCTCAAGCCCTGGCAGCCCGGCGCCGTCTTCACCCCGCAGGACCTCGCGAAGATGGAGCTGCACTTCCAGCCCGTCCGCGCCGTGCCTGCGTTTCGCTTGAGCGGCGTCGAAGGCTACTACCGCGAGCGGCTCGACGACGCGCTGCTGTTGGGAGATCTCCTCTTCCACGCCCCGAAGCTGCTCGGCCCGCGCGCGGCGGTGTTCGGGCTCTCCTGCGCGACCTGTCACCCCGGAGGCGCCTCGAACAACACGCTCTTCGTCGAGGCCCAGAGCGATCGGCCGGGCAACGTCGACCTCTTGTCGCCGTACTTCTACGCCGAGGCCGACGACGGCGTGTTCGCTCCGCGGAACATCTCGAGCCTGCGCGGCTGCGCGAAGACCGCGCCCTACCGCCGCGACGGCTCGGTCGACACGCTCGAGCACGCGAACGCGCTCGTCGTCCGGCACGAGTTTCAGCAGCCGCTGCCCCAGCCGTGGCTCGAGGCCCTCTCCGCGTACGTGGCCCGCTTCGAGCTGTGGCCCAGCCCGCTCGTCGGCCCGGACGGAGCGCTCGACGCCCGCGCCGAGGCCCTCGCGCGCGAAGGCGAGCGCGTGTTCGACGCCAAGCAGTGCCAGCTCTGCCATCCGAAGGAGCGCGGCTTCACCGACCGCAAGCAGCACCCCTTCCGCCACGGCGAAGGCAAGGGCACGCTCGGCCGCACCGAGCGCTTCGACACCCCGACGCTCTCGAACCTCGCCGAGACCGCGCCGTACTTCTTCGACGGCAGCGCACCCACCCTCGCGGCGGCGGTCGAGCAGCTCGATCGGCGCCACGCGCTGGGGTTGACCGAGCGCGAGCGCGCCGCGCTCGTCGCGTACCTCGGCGCCGTCGGGGCCGTGCCTGCCGCTCCCGTCACCTGGACGAAGGCCGAGCGCATTCGCCAGGCGCTGGCCTGGGCGCGGCTGGTGGAGCAGGGCACCGACGAGAAGCTGTGGGCCCTGTGCCTCGATGCGATGCGCCACCAGGCGCGGCTGGCGGGCGACGAGCGCCTCGCGGCCGAGCTTCACGCGCTCGGTGAGGGGGCACCGACCGACGAGGCGCGAGTGCGGCTTGCCAGGCTACGCATCGGTCGGCAGGCTGCCCGTCGCGACTGACGGCTCGAACGAACGACAATCAGATCCGTGCCATACTCGTGAGCCGCTTCATGCGTCGATTTGCCCTCGCCCTCGTCATTCTGCTGCCGTTCGCCGCGCTCGCGCGCCCCGACGCCTGCGAGAACCGCTGCGCGGACGACAAGAAGAGCTGCGAGCTCCAGTGCAGCAAGAAGGCGGGGAAACACGCCGCGCAGTGCAAGAACGCCTGCACCCAGCTGACCGACCCGTGCCGCGCCGAGTGCAAGGCCCGCGAGGGCAAGCGCAAGTGAAGCGCCTCACCCGACGGCTGCCGCGCCCGCGCGGTCAGGCGATGGTCGAGTACTCGTTCATCGCGCACGCGCTGCTCGTCGTCGGCACGTTCGGCGGGACGTGGTTCGTCACGTACCTCATCAACGCCCTGACGAAGTACTTCGAGAGCATCTACTGGGTGCTCACTTCGCCCATCCCCTAGATAGGCGATCCGCTCATCGTGTCGTAGCGAGGCAGCCGTCGGCCGGAACCGAGGCGGGCGCCCGAGGAGCGAGCAGCGCAAGGCGTGCTGGTGGCCCGTCGAGCAGCGCAGCGACGAGGCCGCCCGCAGCAGGCAGGCCGCGGCGGCCGCAGTAGACACGATGAGCGGTTCGCCTATCTGAGGCGGCTTTGAAGTAGAACCTCTGGCCCATGGCGGAGGAGGTTCAGAAGAGGCGGTCGCCGTGGGTCTACGTCGGCGTCGGCTGCGGGCTCGCGCTCGTGTTGTTGTGCGGTGGCGGTCTGGTCGTCGTCCTCGGTCTGCTCAAGATGGGCAACGACTGGAAGGAAGAGATGTCCGACCCGACGCGGCGCGAGAACAAGGCGCGCAAAGAGGCGATGGCCACGCTCGGCGGCATCCCCGAAGGGTACTCGGCGGCCTTCTCGCTCGGAGTGCCCATGCTCTTCGACACCGTGCTCTTCGTCGACGCCCCGCTGTTGAGCGACGGCGGCGTGCCCGAGTTCACCCGCATCTTCCAGTTCGTCCGCTCGATCGAGACCGAACAGAACGCCGACATGAGAGCGTTCTTCGATCGGGCCGACGGCGGCAGCTTCGAGAACGACAACGTCCAGCTCGACTCGAAGGGTGAGGTCGCGCGCGGGAGCTTCATGCACAAGGGGCGCAAGGTGAGCTGGGTGTCGATGAAGGGCCGGCTCCGTACGCAGGGCTCGCTCGACATGGACGAAGACGGCCTCGTCACGCTGATGCTGTTCGACTGCCCTGCCGACGGGCAGGTCCGCCTGGGGACCTGGCAGATGCGGGCGCCGGAAGGCGGCGTCGGCGAGCTTCCGGGCACCGTCGCGGATCAGAACGAGATGCAGAAGCTCCTCGCTCCGTTGAGCCCCTGCGGAAAATGATCCTCGCCCTCGTTCTCGTTCTCGGACAGCTGGATGGAGGAGACGTCGCCGCGGAAGAGCCGCTCGCGGCTCCGCCCGTGCCCGCCGATGCGCCTGTCGCAGCGGAGGAGCCCGATGCGGGCCTGAGCGAGGGGCTGCCTCCGCCTCCGATGACGGTCGCCGAGGCGGTCTCACCCAGCTCGGGCTTCGTGAAGGGCGAGCTGTCGGTGTACCTGGGCTCCGATCGGCTCAGCGTGAAGCGCAACCGCGTGGCGGTTTCCGTCGGCCCCGACTTCTTCCTCGATCGCTTCTACGCGCTCGTCGAGCCGCAGCTCGACCTGCGCTTCTTCGACGCGAAGCTGGGCATCGGTCTCGGCGTCCCGCTGCGCATCCAGATCTTCGACTTCGGCACGCTGTTCAGCCAGGCCGGCCAGATCCGCAAGGAGGACTACGACACCGTTCACGACTTCGGCCGACTGCTCAAGTACGTCAACTACGGCAAGAAGGAAGACAACTTCTACGTGAACATCGGGCAGCGGTACGCCACGTCGATCGGCCACGGCGCGATCATGCGCCGCTACGCTCCGAACATCGACGCCGACTACCCGCGCGTCTCGGCCGAGGTCGACGCGTACAACGACTACGCCGGCTTCGAGGCGTTCACGAACGACGTGCTCGAGTGGAGCGTCATCTCGGCGATCGCCTTCGTGAAGCCGTTCTCGTTCTTCAAGCCGCAGAACCTGCTCTTGAAGACGCTGTCGATCGGCGTGACCGGCGCGATGGACCGGCTGGCTCCGACGACGCTGATCTACGACCCGAACACCGGCACACGCTCGGTCACCTCCGACAACCGCCTCGCCGCGAACAGCACCATCCTCGGCCTCGTCGGCGTCGATGCCGAGGTGAAGGTCATCAAGACCGAGAGCGTCGACATCAAGCCGTACGTCGACTACTCGACGATTCTCGGCGGCGGCGGAGGCTTCACCGTCGGCGCGCTCGGGCGCTTCAACTTCGGCAAAGACCCGATCAACGCCTTCCGCGTCGTGCTCGAGGGCCGCTACCTCGACAGCAAGTACCAGCCCTCGTACTTCGACACGTTCTACGAGATCGACCGGTACCAGGCGCGCGTGATGGGCCGCAACGCGTTCAACTCGCTGGCGCTCATCACCAAGCGTGAGACCGTGGTGCAGCAGGGCCTCGGGTCTCGCGGCGGCATCTACGCCGAGATCTCGTGGGGCATTCCGAACGTGCTCGGCCTCACCGTCGCGCTCGAGGCCGTCACCAACAGCGACGCGAAGAACTTCGTCGCCCACTTCGAGCTGCCGTGGCTCAACTTCCTGCAGATCTTCGGCTCGTTCTACAAGCGCGGCTTCACGAACTTCTCCGAGTTCACGAAGGCCGACGAGAACACCGTCATCTTCGCCGGCGCGCGCCTGAGAACGCTGCCGTTCCTGTTCTTCAACGGCCGCCTCTACAAGACGTTCCGCGTGCGCAACGATCTCGAGCGCTACGAGAACCAGTGGGGCTTCACCGTCGACGTCGAGATCGGCTTCGAGTTCGGCCGCTCGCGCGCCGAGGCCGAGGAGATCAAGCGTCAGGAGCAGCTGCAGCCGACCTCGCCGGTCTCCGAGCCGACGCCCGCCAGCGAAGGCCCGCAGCCCGCGCCCGAGCCGAGCCCCGAAGAGCAGCCGCCCCCGGCGGTGCCGGCGCCCGAAGGCACCTGAGCAAATGGGGACAGGCTGCTTTTCCCGGGGCGCCAGTGATTCGAGGGGCCTGGCCGGCCCGATGGGAAAAGCAGCCTGTCCCCATCTTCAGCGCCGCGACTTCAGCTGCTTCGGCTCGTTGATGTTCTCGAGCACGGCGGCATCGCGCACCGGCACGAGCTGAACCTCGAGCTCCTGGAGCGCGTCGAACAGCGTCTTCTCTTTCGTCTTCAGCACGCGCCGCACCGTGACTCCGTCGAGCGAAACGGGGTGGCCCTGCTTGCCCTGCCACGCGGCCGCCGCAGCCGGCGCCTTCACGCGCGCGAGCTTCTTGAACGTGCCGACCGACACGTCGGGCGCGTCGACCGGATGAATCACCACGCGCCGCGCGAGCGCCGTGGCCCTGAGGCCCGCCATCACGGACGAGAGCTGGCCCTTCTTCCACTGCTTGTTCTCGACCTGCCACAGCTTCGGGTACGCGGCCTTGATCTCCGGCGCGTGAGCACCGGTGACGACCAGCGGCACGAGGCCCGCCTTGCGTGCCCGATCGCACAGCTGCGAGAGAAACGTGTGAGTCCCCTTGGCGGGCAAGAGCGCCTTGGGCTGACCCATGCGCTTGCTCTCTCCAGCCGCGAGGATGATGGCGATGTCGCGAATCACGGAGGCCCAAGTAGCATGCGCGCGCTTTGAAGCAACTGGTCCGGCTCATCGGCGTGACCCGCATCGCCGACCTCACCTCGCTCGACCGCGCCGGTGTCCGCGTCGCCTGCGCCATTCGGCCGACCGGCCACGTGCTGCAGGTGTCGAACGGCAAGGGCGCCCACGCCGAGGTCGCGGCCGTCGCCGAGGCCGCCGAGCTCTGGGCGGCAGAGCAGGGCGAGCCCGAGCGGTGGACGTTCTTGGACGGTGTCGCCCACGTGAAGGCGCAGCGGCTCGACGCGCGCGGAGACATCTGGGTGCCCGCCGAGGCCGTCTGGTGCCCGCCGCTCGGAGCCCCGTCGATGGGGCGCTCGGTGACGCGGTGGACGTCGAACGGTCTCGCGGCTCACCCGAGCCTCGAGCGCGCGCTGCTGCACGGCTTGCTCGAGGTCATCGAGCGTCACGCGCTGCCCGACGGGTGGTCCGAGCGTCTCGTTCGGGGACGCTGCGTCTACGCCAGCGACGAGAACGGCTTCGTGCTGCGCGCCTTCGAGCTCACCCCGAAGGGCTGCCCGGTCACCGTCGCCGGAGCCCTGCTCGAGGACACCGAGGGCGGGCCGGTGCGCCTCACCGCCGGCTACGCCGCGAGGCTCGACCCGCGCGACGCCGTGCAGGCCGCCTGCGACGAGGCCTTCCAGTCGCGGCTCACCGACGTGCAGGGCGCGCGCGAAGACGTCTCGCTGGGGCCCGGCGCCGAGCCGCCGCCGTGGCTGCGCCGGCAGCGCGCGTCGAAGAGGCTCGGCCGCGCGGCGAAGCTCGACGCCCGCGCGCTGGCGAGGAAGCTGCGGCGGCCGGTCGCGTACGTGGAGCTCGTGCCCGGCCGGCTGCCGGTGCGGGTCGTCAAAGTGTTCGTCGAGGGCTTCGGCGTGTCGGAGCTGCTGACATGAAGCGACCCAGCGGGACAGTCATCGCGTTCGTCGGCCCCTCGCTGCCGAACGCGAAGATCCGCGGCGTCGACGTCCGCCCGCCGGCCCGACAGGGCGACGTCTGGCGCGCCCTCGAGTCCCAGCCGCGCGCCATCGCGCTCATCGACGGCGTCTTCGAGCACGTCCCCTCGGTCTGGCACCACGAGCTGCGCGCCGCGCTCGCGAGCGGCGTCGCGCTCTTCGGCGCCGCCAGCATGGGCGCGCTCCGCGCCGCCGAGCTCCACCCGCTCGGCATGATCGGCATCGGCCAGGTCTTCCGCTGGTACCGCGACGGAGTCCTCACCGACGACGGCGCCGTCGCCCTGCTGCACGCCGACGCCGAGCACGGCTTCCGCCCGCTCACCGTGCCGCTGGTGAATGTCATGTACGTCGCCGAGCAGCTGAAGGCTCCGCAGCTCGTGAAGGCCGCGCGCCGCATCCACTACCAGCGCCGCACCTGGCCCGCCGTCTTCGAGGCCGCCGGCGGCAGGCCCAGAGGCTTCGTCGCCCACGACCTCAAGGCGCAGGACGCCCGCGAGTGCCTCGACGCGGCGGTGGCGTTCGCGAAGAGCGGGGCACCGCGCGGGCCGGTCACCGAGCTGAACGTGTCCTCGTTCGTGCGGCGCCGCCGCATCCTCGACGTCGGAGCCCCGAAGCCCGACGAGCGCCTCGCCGACGAGGGCACCCGCACCGCGCTGCTCGCCGCCTGGGCGAAGAGCCAGGGCCTCGAGCCCGAAGCCGAAGCGGTAGAGCGGTGGCGCCGGCAGCTGCGGAAGGTCAGGGATCCCTCCGAGCGGCTGCGCCTCGCCCGCATCTTCGCCCTCGAGGAGCGCGTGCTGGCCGAGCCCGAGCGCATGCTCCCGGACGGCCCGTCTCGCCTCGAAGGGCTTCAGATCGCCGCGCTGCGGCGAATCGGGCGTTAGAATCATGAGCGGCGACGCGTGAGGATCGTCTCCTACAACGTTCGGTACTTCGGTCATGCGCTCAAGGGGCTCGCCAGCACGGCGAAGGCCAAGCAGCGCATTGCGCAGGCGCTGTGCGCCCTCGAGCCCAACGCCGACATCATCTGCCTGCAAGAGGTCGAGCACGGCTCCATCCGCGCCGGAGTCGCGCACCGCGGCGCCATCAGCGGAGACACCCAGCTCGACGCCTTCATGCGCCACCTCGACGCCGCCTACCACCTCGCGGGGCGCGTCCAGCCGTACCGGGCCTTCTACTTCCCCGCGCACGCGTACCGGCTCGGCAGCCTGAAGCTCTACACGACCGGCCTCGCGATTCTCATCAACGCGCGCAAGCTGCACGTCGTCGGGCACAACCAGACCGAGCCCAAGTCGGTCACCTCGTTCGGCCAGACGCCGGTCAAGGCGATCAAGCAGACGCGCATCGTCGCGCACCTGCAGGTCGAGAACACCCGCGGCCGGCGCATGCACGTGTTCAACACGCACCTCTCGCTGCCGAGCCCGTTCCGCCGCGACTTCTGGAAGAAGGGGCCGCGCTTCGGCTTCGGGCCCAACCAGCTCGAGGAAGCCCGCGTCGTCGCCTCGTACATCGGCCAGCTCTGCAAGAAGGAGCCGTACGTGCTCTGCGGCGACTTCAACGCGCTGCCGACGTCACCGGTCTATTCGTACCTGACGCACGAGGCCGGCATGCGCGCCGCGCAGGAAGAGCTCGGGCAGATCGACCCGAAGGTGCCGGACCTCTTCCCCACCGCGGGCTTCCTGGCGCTGCGCATGCACCTCGACCACCTGTTCGCCGGCCCCGGCGTCGAGTGGATGGACCTCGACGGCACCTGCGCGTTCGACGACACGAAGAGCCCGTTCTTCGGGCTGTCGGATCACGTGCCGCTGATCGCCAACTTCACCTTCGGCTGAACGGCGTCGCAGTCGAGCAGCTCGTAGTTCTCGAGCTGCGCGTAGTTCATGCCGCCGTCGATGAAGAGCATCGCCGCGTCCTTCGAGGTGCCCTTCGTGTAGCGAGGGCCGTCTTTCGTGAGGTGAAGCTGCGTCAGCGGACCATCGCCCACCTCGGGAGGCGCCGCCCAGTCGCCGAGCAGCTCGCGACACTTGCTGTCGCGGATGTGGCCGATGACCTGCGTCACGCCGGAGGGCAGCTCGCGCGGGTCGAAGCGGCGGCGCGGCGGCCCCTCGAACTGCTCGGGCATTCCGCGGTCGGGGTGCGCGGGGCGGTGCGCGAGGATGCCGCGGGGCTCTCCGACCTCGCGGTTGCCGGCGCGGTGCAGCGGCATGAGGTTGAGCGGGCCGCTCTGCCAGCGCGCGACGGCGTCGTCGAGGAAGCGGTTCAGCGCGGCGGCGATCGCGTCGGCGCCGCTCGTGGGCGCTCCGATCGCGTCGAGGTCGCCTTTCGTCACGCCGGCGTGGTTGAAGAGCAGGTGGCCGTGGGCGTGCGCGAGGCGGAAGCGCTTCGCCCGCAGCAGCGAGGCGACGAGGCCGCGCTGGCGCACGTGGAACGACGAGAAGTCGCGCGCGATCATCTCGCTGTCGGGGAACTGCGGCCAGCGGGCGAGGAAGGCCTGCTGGAACTCGGCGATGCGGTCTCCGCCGTTGTAGGCGCGGTCGGCGTCTTCGCGGGCGCGCAGGTAGGTGGCCTGGTCGAAGTTCGCGAGCTCTCCGACGCGGGCGTAGTCGTGGTTGCCGAAGATGAGCGTGACCTGATCGGCGGGGTGCGCGGCGAGCCACGCGAGCAGCTGCATGCCCTCTTCGGTGGCCCAGCGCCGCCAGCCGGTGGGGCCGTAGTCGAAGTGATCTCCGATCGAGACGAGCGCGACGTCGTCTTTGAGCCGGCCGTGGTCGCCGAGCAGGCCGTGCAGGTCGAGGACGGCGAGGAACGTGCCGAGCGGGGCCTGCGCATCACCGATGGCGACGTGGGTGGTGCGGGGCTTGCCGTCCGGTCCCGCGATGACCGGCTCCTTCGCGTCGAGCACGGACTTGTGAATGGCCTCCTCGATGCGGGTCTTCGCGCCCATGGGGTGGCTGTTATACGTCGGTTCGACATGACTTTTGGGGACGGAGCGCTGCTCGTGATCGCCGCCTGCGGCGCCGGAGCGCTCAACGCCATCGCCGGCGGAGGCAGCTTCCTGTCCTTCCCCGCGCTCGTCCTCACCGGAGTCCCCGCGATCAACGCGAACGCCACCTCCACCGTGGCGCTGTGGCCGGCCTCGCTCGCCGCGACGCTCGCCTACCGCGACGAGCTGCGCGCCTCGCGCGAGCACCTCATCTGGCTGTCGGCCGTCTCGCTCGGCGGCGGCATCTTCGGCGCGCTCCTGCTGCTGCTCACGCCCACCAAGGTGTTCGAGGGCGCGGTGCCGTTTCTGCTGCTGCTCGCCACCCTCGTCTTCACCTTCGGAGACCGCGTGCGCGCGCGCGTGCCTTCGATCGGCTCGCGGCAGGTGGTGATGCCGATCTGGGCGCTCATCTCGGTGTACGGCGGTTACTTCGGCGGCGGCATGGGGCTCATGATGCTGGCCGCGCTCGCGCTCGCGGGCGTCGGCGACATCCACCGGATGAACGCGCTGAAGTCGGGCCTGGGCGTGCTGGTGAACGGCGTCGCCGTCGCGGTGTTCGCGGTCGCCGGAGCGGTGCAGTGGGCGGAAGCGGGGCTGATGGTTGCGGGCTCCATCTTCGGCGGTTACCTGGGGGCACGCCTCGCGCGCCGCGTCGAGCCCAAGCGGGTGAGGCCGGTGGTCGTCTTCCTGGGCTGGGCGCTGACGGTCGCGTTCTTCTATCGGTGGGTGACGGGGCGATGAAGCTGCTGGTGACGGACCTGGACGGAACGCTGCTCAAGAGCGACGGCGGCGTTCACGACGACGATCTGCGCGCGGTGAAGGCGCTCGCCGCGCACGGCGTGCCGGTCTCGATCGCGACGGGGCGGCTGTACTCGGGCACGCGCCGCTACTGCCGCGAGCTCGGCCTGCGCGGGCCGGTGGGCTGCGCGGACGGCAGCCAGCTCGTCGACGCGGCGGATGATCGCGTGCTCGCGCTGCACCCGCTGCCGCCGGCGAGCGTGGAGTGGCTGTTGACGGTGGACGCGACTCCCTTCGTGTTCGAGTCCGACAACGTGCACCACGACAAGCGCGGCGCGCCGCACCTGCCGTACGTGAGCCTGTGGACGGATCAGATCCTCGAGCACACGGACCTGTCGATCTTGCGCTCGCGCGAGACGGTGAAGGTCGTCGTGCTGCTCGGCGCGCTCGAGCCGGTGATGGAAGCGCGCGAGCGCGCGCTCGCCGAGGGGCTCACGGTGATCGCGTTTCCGTTCGAAGACGGCATGGGGCTCGTGGTGCGCACCGGCGGCGTCGACAAGGGCACAGCCGTCGAGTTCATTGCGCGCACGCACGGCGTCGCGCTCGAGGACGTCGCCGTGGTCGGCGATTGGCTCAACGACGTGCCGATGCTGAAGCGGGCAGGGCACCGGTTCGTGATGGGCCACGCGAACGAAGAGGTGAGGGCGCACGCGCAGCACGTGCTCGACACCGAGCGCGGCGGCGGGCGGGGCCTCGCGCTCATCTGCGGGCACTTCGGCATTTCGCTGTGAGGGCGACCCACCACCGTTCACGCCGAGCGGAGCGCGCAGCGCGGAGTCGAAGCCGGCCGAGGGACACCCGAACGGGACCCCTTCGACTCCGGCCCACTTCGTGGGCCTCCGCTCAGGGGGACCGAGAGGAGAGCCAGGCCTGCAGCTCGCGCGCGGCTTCGTCGCGTCCTGGCCCGCCGATGACGTTCACGTCACTTCCGGCGCGGCCGCTGCGACTTCACGGGAACCGGCGCCGGCGCGGGGCGAACGAGAACAGCAGCACCAAGAATCAGGAGACCGGCGATCACGAGCGACATCGACCCGGAATCGTAACGCCCCTGAAGAATCTGTACACCCCCCCGGGCGCGAAAAGTTACGCCGCGTCGGCGACGCTGCCGGCGTAGAACCCGTCGAGCAGCTCCTTGTACTTGGCCTCGACGGCCTTGCGCTTGACCTTGAGCGATGGAGTCAGATCTCCGTCTTTCTCCGACAGCTCCTTCGGCAAGATCGCGAACTTCTTGATCGACTCGTAGCTGGCGAGGCCCTGATTCAGGGTGTCGATGTACGGCTTGATCATCGCGTGGGTCTTCGGGTCCTTCACGATGTCGGCGTACGAGCCGGGCACCCCGTTCTCGCGAGCCCACTTGGTGATGTCGACCTCGGTGAGCGCGATCAGCGCGGTGCAGAAGTTCCGGTTGTTGCCGTGGACGATCATCTCCTGCGCGTAGGGGCAGATCGTCTTGAACTTGCCCTCGATCGCCTGCGGCGCGACGTACTTGCCGCCCGACGTCTTGATCAGGTCCTTCTTGCGGTCCGTGATCTTGAGGATGCCCTGCGCGTCGATCTCGCCGATGTCGCCGGTGTACAGCCAGCCTTCCTTCACCGTCTCTCCGGTGACGTCGGGCAGGTTGCGGTACCCGCGCATGATGCCGCGGCCCTTGATCAAGATCTCTCCGTCGGAGGCGATCTTCACCTCGGTGCCCGGGGCCGGCAGGCCGACGGTGCCGAACTTGTAGCTGTCGGGGCGGTTCACGAACGAGAACGCGCTCGACTCGGTGAGGCCGTAGCCCTCGAGGATGAGGATGTCCGCCGAGTGGAAGAACTCGGCGAGGTCGCGCGCGAGCGGCGCCGAGCCCGACACGAAGTAGCGCAGGCGGCCGCCGAAGCGCGCCTTGATCTTCGAGAACACCAGCTTGTCCGCGATCGAGTTCTTCATCGCGAGCATGCCGCTCGGCGTACCGCGCGCCTGCTTCACGCGCGACACCTCTTTGCCGACGCCCAGCGCCCACTGGAAGATCTTGTACTTGAGCCCGCCGTCGGCCTTCGCCTTCGCGAGCACCGCGTTGTACGCCTTCTCGAAGATGCGCGGCACGGCGGCGACGAACGTCGGCTTCACCTCGCCGAGGTTCGCGACGATCTTGTCGACGCGGCCGTCGACCGCGCTCTTGAAGCCGATTCGCATCTGCGCGACCTCGAGCACCTTGCCGAACGAGTGCGACAGCGGCAGCCAGAGGAACTGCAGGTCGTCCTCGCGCAACAGGCCGAGCTTGTCGATCGCCTCGGCCTCGTACACCCACGAGTCGTGCGTGAGCTCGACGCCCTTCGGCTTGCCGGTGGTGCCCGACGTGTAGATGAGCACCGACAGCGAGTCGGGGCGCACCGCACGGGCGATCTTCTCGTAGTCCTCCTGCGAGGCGCTGCGACCCTGCGTCAGCAGCTCTTCGTAGGTCATCACCCAGCCGTCGTCCGAGGCCTTGCCGTCGAACGTGATCACCTTCTTCACGTTCGGGATCTGCGCGCGGACGCCCTGCAGCGTCTTCACGTGATCTTCGGTCTCGGCGAACACGAAGACGGTGCCCGAGTCTTGAATGATGAAGGCCGCGTCTTCGGGCTTCGTCGACGGGTAGATCGTCGTCGTCGCGCCGCCGCCGCAGAGGATGCCCATGTCGACGACGATCCAGTCGAAGCGCGTGCCCGAGAAGATCGCGACGCGCTCTTCGCTCTGGAGCCCGAGCGAGCGCAGGCCCATGGAGACCTCGCGGACCTTGTCGCCGAACTGCTTCCAGGTGACGTGTTTCCACCCCGACTCTCCGGGGTAGCTGAAGGCCTCTTTGTCCGCGCTGGCCTTCACGCGGTGCAGCACCAGCTCCGGGATCGTCTTGAATTCGCTCATGGGCGGGCTTTTTGGCAGCGCCCGACCGAAGGATCAACGCAAACCGCTCCGAAAAAGCCGCGGCGGCAGCGAGCGGTTCCTGGCGCAGCCAGGAACAGAAGGCCGCGAGACGCCGGCCTCGCTGCCGTCCGCGCAGAATGCGAAGCGGCTCTTCCTCAGTGTCGAAGGAAGAGCCGCCGCTACCGCGAGTGCTGGACCCGTTACTTCCGTTCCTTCGCCTCGGCGGCCATCTTCTCCCTGTACTTCTTGACCATGTCTTCCTGCTCGTTGCGCGGCAGCGGGCTGTAGCGCGAGAACTCCATGGTGAAGTTGCCCTTGCCCTGCGTCGCCGAGCGCAGATCGGTCGAGTAGCCGAACATGGTGGAGAGCGGCACTTCGGCGACGACCGTCACCTCGGCGCCCTCGCTCTTCGTGTCCATGATGACGCCGCGGCGCTGGTTCACCTGGCCCTGAACGGCGCCCTGGAACTCGATCGGCGCGTCGACCTCGACCTTCATGATCGGCTCGAGCACGATCGGCTTCGCGGCGAGGAAGCCTTCGCGGAAGCCCATGAGCGCGGCGGTCTTGAACGCCTGCTCGCTCGAGTCGACGTCGTGGTGCTTGCCGTCGTTGATCGTGCAGCGCACGCCGACGATGGGGAAGCCGACCTGCGGGCCCTTCTTGATCGCCTCGCGGAAGCCCTTGTCGCACGCGGGGATGAACTCGCGCGGAATCGCGCCGCCGACGATGTCGTCGACGAACTCGTAGGTCTCGACGGCGTCGATGGGCAGCGGCTCGAGGAAGCCGGCCACGCGAGCGAACTGGCCCGAGCCACCGGTCTGCTTCTTGTGCGTGTAGTCGAAGTCACCGCGCTGGCTGATCGCCTCGCGGTACGCGACCTGCGGCTTGCCCGCGACGGTGTCGCAGTTGTACTCGCGGCGCATGCGCTCCATGTAGATGTCGAGGTGGAGCTCGCCCATGCCCGAGATGATCGTCTGGGCCGACTCTTCGTCCTGGTGCACGCGGAACGTCGGGTCTTCCTTCGTGAAGCGGTTGAGCGCCTTCGAGAAGTTCGCCTCGTCCTTGCGATCCTTCGGGGCGAGCGCGAGCGAGATGACCGCCGCCGGCACGTGCATCGACGTGAGCGTCACGTTCATCTTGCCGTCGGTGAACGTCTCACCGGAGCTCGCCTCGATTCCGTAGAACGCGACGATGTCGCCGGCCTGCGCCGTCTTCACCTCTTCGCGATCGTCGGAGTGCATGCGGAACATTCGCGGCACGCGCTCTTTGCGCATCTGGTTCGACGTGTTGATGATGGTGTCGCCCGTCGCGATCTTGCCCTGGTAGACGCGGAAGTACGTGAGCTGACCGTACTGATCCTTCTGCAGCTTGAACGCGAGGCCGACGAACGGCTTCGTCGGGTCGGAGGAGAGGACGATCTTCGCTTCGTTGTTCGCCTGGTCGTGCGCGATGTTCTCGACCTCGGTCGGGTTCGGCAGGTACGAGCAGACGGCGTCGAGCAGGATCTGCACGCCCTTGTTGCGGAAGGCGGCGCCACACATCACCGGCACCATCTTCAGCGCGAGCGTCGCGCGGCGGATGGCCGCCTTCAGCTCGTCGTTCGAGATCGGCTCTTCGGCGAGGAACTTCTCGGCGAGCTTGTCGTCGACGTCGGCGACCTTCGCGATGATCTCCTCGCGGCGCTCCTTGGTGATCTGCTTGAACTCGTCGGGCACCTCGACCTGGCGGACCTTCTCGCCGTCTTCGCCGTCGAAGAAGTACGCCTTGCCCTCGATGGGGTCGATGACGCCCTGGAACTTGTCCTCGGCGCCGATCGGGACCTGCAGCTTCACCGAGTGGTGGCCCAGCTTCTCCTTCAGCATCGCCGCGACGCGGTCGTAGTCGGCGCCCGGGTTGTCCATCTTGTTGACGAACGCGATGCGGGGAACCTTGTACCGCTTCATCTGCTTGTCGACGGTGATCGACTGGCTCTGCACGCCCTTGAACGAGTCGAGCACGAGGATCGCGCCGTCGAGAACGCGCAGCGCGCGCTCGACCTCGATGGTGAAGTCGACGTGCCCCGGCGTGTCGATGATGTTGATGTTGTGCTCGGCGAGCTCGTTGTTCCAGCCCTTCCAGACGCAGTAGGTCGCGGCGGACTGGATCGTGATGCCCTTCTCACGCTCGAGATCCATCGAGTCCATCTTCGCGCCGACGCCGTCCTTGCCGCGGACCTCGTGAATCGCGTGAATGCGGCCGGTGTAGAAGAGGATGCGCTCAGTGAGCGTCGTCTTGCCGGAGTCGATGTGCGCAGAGATGCCGATGTTGCGGATGCGTTCGAGAGGAATGTTCGCCATGGAGCGGGCGCATTACCTCAAAGTTCGCTAGAGGGTAAAGGGTAGATGACCGAGCCTGTGGCACTGCCTGTCTTCGCCCCGCACGAGCGGGTCTGCGGCAACTGCAAGCTCTGGCGCGCCCACTCCGTTCACGAGGTGAAGGGCTGGGTCGGCCAGTGCCGAATACAGGAGAGTCGCGGCATGTTCCCCCCGACCGCCCCGGTCTGCGACGCCTACGCGCCGCGCGGCGAGGCGTCTGCGCTGCCGGTCGTCGAGACCGAGGCGAAGGCCCGCAGGCTCAAGCCCATCGGCCCCGAGGTGCGGCGCCAGGGCGTGGTGCCCGCGGTGGCCACCGAGGTCGTTCGCAGCACGCGGGGTGACGAGACCGTCGATTTACAGCTGGGAGCCGGAATGACGCGCAACGAGCTGATGGACCTGTTCCTCGAGGCGAGCGGGCTGGCCGAGGTGGCGCTCGCTCCGAAGTGGGAGGGCGGGGTGCTGCAGATCCTCCCGAAGGAGCAGTCGCTGCAGGGCAAGGACATCAAGGTCGATGACCTCTTCCACAAGGTCGTGATGATCCGCGATCGCCTGCGCGTGCTCGAGCAGAAGGTGAACGCGAACGCCTCGCTGTCCGACGTGCAGAAGGTCGAGCTGCAGCAGCTCATCACCCGCGTGTACGCGGCGCTGACGGGCCTCAACGTGCTGTTCCGCGACGTCGACCCGGTGAAGCGCGACGACGTCCGCGCCATCTTCCAGGAAGCGCTCGGCGCGCATGACGTGTCGCTGGCTCCGAAGTGGGAGGGCGGGCACGTGCAGGTGGTGCCGAAGGAAGGCGGCCAGGCGCGCGAGTGGCCCATCGGCGCGCTGCTCGATCGCGTCGTCGTGATCCGCGATCGGTTCCGCATCCTCGAGCGGCGCATCGCCGCGCACCCGAAGCTCGAGCACGGCGAGAAGACCGACATGCAGTCGTACGTCACGCGCTGCTACGGCTCGCTCACGACGTTCAACGTGCTGTTCCGCGACAAGGCCGATCAGTTCATCGGCCAGCGCGGCGACGACTGAACTTCTCCAGAGGGGGCGACCCGCGGCTCCGGGTGTTCCCTTGGTGATGGCGGTCCTCGCGATGTTGCTGCAGCGAAGAGCCCGTCGAGGGATGAGCCCATCGATCAGTGACCGCGTCTGATTCTGCGAGAGCGCTCGCCCGACGGCCCGGGGCGCCGTTGGGGGTCTGCGGGTTGTCCGAAACGATCGGGGATACCCGCCGATTTTCGACGGGTATCGCTGGACAGAACCCACAAGCCTGAAACCTCCCAGGCTCCCTCGGCGGCCAGGCGCCGGTAAGAGAGCGACGGCGGGCTCGAAGCCTCAGGTTCGCGGCGGCAGCGGCGTCAGCTCGAAGGTGAGGTCGACGGTGTCATCCTCATGGAGCGCGGCGCTCGGCTGAATCGTGAAGCCTGCGTTCGTGATGTGCTTGAGAAAACCGGCGATGAGGCCGCGGTCGTAAACGTCCCCGGTCTTGAACGGCAGGCGGCCCTGCCAGATGACCGCCTCAGGTGGGCCCACGATCTTCACCGTCCTCAATCGGAAGGCGTGCCCCTCGTGAACGCGGAAGACGACTCTCGCTTCGCCCTGGGGCAGCACCGCGCGCGCCGCTGTTCCCGCACCTCAGCGCTCGAGCCAGCTCGACGGGTCGTCCTCGTCGATCTTCGTCGTCACGCGCGTGATCGCCTCGAGCAGCGCCATCGGCCCTGCGCGGACCGGCACGATGCTCCAGCCGCCGGCGTGCTCCGCGAGCGTCTTGAGCTGATCCCGATCGAGCGGATCTCTCATCGCCACGGTCAGCTTCTTCTGGCTGATCGCCACGGGCAGCACCATCATCGCGCGGCAGAGCTCTTCGGGCAGCGCCTCGATGGGCTGCACCGCCTCGAGCTGCGCCTTCGACATCCACACGCCGGCGGTGAGCTCGGCCTCGGCGGCGATGAGATCGTCCTCGGTCGCGTGGCCCAGCGTCACCGCGGCCTCACCGGCGGAGACCCCGCGCGTCGACGCGAACGCCTTCACCTGCTGCAGCTTTTGCACGTTGAGCTTGAGGCGCGGCAGCACGTCGAGCTCGTGCGGCTTCGGAGGTGGCGGAGCCTTCGCCTTCTCCCGCTCTTCCGCATCGCGCACCGCGCGAAGCTCGTCACCGGTCATCCGGCGCGTGGTGATCCGGCCCAAAACTACGGCATCGTCGCGGTCGTCGGAGGAGCTCAAAGTTCGGAGGGAATCGCCCGAAAGCGTAGACGCCCACCGATGTAGGTTTCACTCCGCTCCAGCAGCCCGCGACGTGCCGGTCGGCGCTTCGGGGGTGCGCTGGAGGTGACCTTGTCGTTCCATCACCTCCATCAGGCGCGTACGTCCGCGGTTGAGCGCGCTCTTCACCGTGCCCTCGGGCAGCTGCAGCATCCGGGCGATCTCGGGGTAGCTGAAGCCGCGCAGCTCGCGCAGGGTGAGCACGCTGCGGTGCTGCGCGGACAGCTGCGTGAGGGCCTCGAGGAAGAGGCGGTGCCGCTCGTCGCCGAGCGTCATCTCCTCGGGGTCGTCGACGGGCTGAAGCGGCGTCTCCAGCTTGCCGCGGCGCTTGCGAGCGCGCAGCGAGTTGATGCTCGAGTTCACCATGATGCGGTGGAGCCACGTCGACGTGGCGGCCTTGCCGTCGAAGCGAACGTCCGAGAAGCAGAGCTTGCTGAAGACGTCCTGCACGACGTCCTCGGCTTCGTCGGCGTCGCCCAGGATCCTGCGGGCGATTGCCAGCGCGCGGCGGCGGTGCTTCTCGTAGAGCTGCGAGATGGGGGGAAGAGCGGTGGCGACTTCAGGGCTTCGGCACATGGGGTCGCTTTGAAACGCGCGACGCCCTGCGTCGATCTAAGCCCTGCAAGTGGCCGTCACTCCTTGTCTTCGGGGTTGGTGAGGCCCCACTCCTTCATCTTCTTGAAGAGCGTCGAGCGCGACATGCCGAGCTCCTTGCCGACGCGCTCGCGGTTGCCGCCGAGCTGCTCGAGCGCGACCTCGACGACGGCCCGCTCGAACGCGTCGAGCATCTTGTCCATGTGCAGCCCGGGGTGCCAGTTGGGCCGGCCGTCGGGCCCGACGATCGAGTCCTGCGTGACGGGCACCTGGTCGAACGTGATGTCGCCGCCCTCGATGTGCTGCCCTTTGCGGAGCAACAGCGCGCGGTGCACGACGTTCTTCAGCTCGCGGACGTTGCCCTTCCACCGGTGCGACTCGAGCTTCTGCATCGCCTCGGGCTGCAGCCGCACCGTCTGGCCCTTGGGCGAGAAGAGCTTCAAGAAGTGCTCGACCAGTGCGGGAATGTCGCCGCGCCGGCTGCGCAGCGGCGGCAGCTGCAGCGGCACCACACACAGGCGGTAGAAGAGGTCTTCGCGGAAGCGGCCCGCGCGCGCTTCGACGAGCAGGTCGCGGTTGGTGGCGGCGACGATGCGCACGTCGACGTTGAGGGGTTTCGAAGCGCCGACGCGCTTGATCTCTCCGCTCTCGAGCGCGCGCAACAGCTTCGCCTGCAGGTCGAGCGGCAGCTCGCCGATCTCGTCGAGGAACAGCGTGCCGCCGTGGGCCTCTTCGAACGCGCCGGCGCGCGCGGTGACGGCGTTGGTGAACGCGCCCTTCTCGTGGCCGAACAGCTCGCTCTCGATGAGCTCTTTGCTGATCGCCGCGCAGTTGATGGGGATGAACGGCTTCTCGGCGCGCGGGCTGCGCAGGTGCACGGCGCGGGCGACGAGCTCTTTGCCGGTGCCGGACTCTCCGAAGATGGCGACGGCGGCGTTCGACGGAGCGACGCGCTCGATGAGCTCGGCGAGCTGCCGAATCGAGGGGTCCTCTCCGATGATGCCGAGGAAGTCGGCGCCTGAGCGCTTCTCGCCCGCGCCCTGAGGCTCGAGGACGAGCTCGGTCTCTCCGACGCGCAGGCAGGTGTACATGGGGACCTCGGCCTCGTAGATGCGCGCGTTGCCGACCCAGGTGCCGTTCGTCGACGAGTGGTCGACGACGAAGAAGCGGCCGCTGCGGCGCGTGACCTTCACGTGCCGGCTGGAGACGAAGTTGTCCTTGAGCTGCAGGTCGTTGTCGTCGTCCTTGCCGACGGTGAAGCTCTCGGTCTGCAGGCGGTGGATGGACTCTTTCGTCGCCGTCCGCACGCGGACCTGCGCGGGGAAGTCGCGCGGATCGTGGCGCGACTGGACCTTGGTGCCCTGGCCGACCTCCGTGGCGTCGGCGCCGGCGCCCCCGCCGGTCGCGCGGTAGACGGCGCGCCACTGGCCGAGCGCGATGTCGGCTCCGTCGGGGAGATCGCAGGCCGTCTGCTTCTTCCCCATCGCCGTGGTGCCCTTGCCGGAGAGATCGGTGAGCTTGCAGGTCTCGCCCTCGAAGCTGAGCTGCACCTGCTGCCGCGAGACGTCGGGGTCGGGGATGACGACGTCGCTCTTCTCGCCGCGCCCGAGGACGACCTTCGAGCCGTCCAGCGTAAATCGAAGCACTTCCTCCCCACGGCGGAAGAACACGAGCTCTGGCATGAGTGCTCGGAAGCTTGGCGCAACTGCCGCGACGAGGTCCACGGCCATTTGGGCGGCGGGGCGCCCTCAGGCCGCAGTGGGAACACGAGGCGGAACACCGCGCCGCCGCCTTTGCCGTCGTCGACTTCGGCGGCGCCGCCGTGAGCCGTCAGGCCGAGGGCTTCGACTCGGTCGGTGCGGGCGCGCTGCTCTGCACCGCAGCCAGCGGCACTCCGGGGCCCTCGGCGGTGGCGGGCTGGACCGCGCTCGGCGCCGTCGCGGGGTCGACCTTGGCGGCCGTCTCGGCCTGCTTCCCGTCGAACTTCGGGTTGTAGTGCTCGCCGAGGTCCTCCTGGGAGACGCCCGCGACCCGGTCGTAGACGACGAGCGCGACGAGAATGGCGATGGGCAGGATCATCGCCAGCACGCCCACCTCGGCGTTGAGCAGCGAGCCGATGATGGCGCCCGCCATGAAGGTGAAGAAGATCGTGAGGTAGAGGCGCACCCGGTAGAGCTGTGCGTCCTTGTTGGTCTCGGACTTGTCCTTCGAGGGCTCGAGGTACCAGCGAATCACCCGCACCAGCTCGATGCCGAGATCGGTCGACACGCCGGTGAGGTGCGTGGTGCGGATGACGGCGCCCGACAGGCGGGCCACCAGCGCGTTCTGGAGGCCCATGCTGGCCGCGAGCGCCAGCGCGAAGACGATCTTCTCACTGGGGGCGAGCTCGGCGAGCGGCACGGACGTCGAGGTTTCGAACGCGAGGATGACCGAGAGGAAGAGCGCCTCGCACAGCAGGGGCAGCTGAAAGCGCGGCAGGTGCTTCGCCTTGGCGAACTCGATGAACGCCGACGCCAGCATCGCGCCGAAGATGAAACAGCCCACCAGCGCGAACAGATAACCCGCCTCGACGAACTTCGACTTCACCAGGTTGATGCCCACCCCGCTCACGCGGCCCGTCATGTGAGAGGTGAAGTGGCCCAGGTGCGAGTACCCGATGACGTTCACCATGCCGGCGACGCCCGGCAGCGTGCTCGCGAGGATCAGGTTCTCGCGGAACGAGCGTTCTTTTCCCTCACGTGAAAGCGGCATTCGGGTGGTTCTCCTGCGAGCGTGCGAGCGCTACTGGTCAAGGCCCCAGAAGTTGAACTCGAGCGGGGGCGGGTCGGCGGCAGCCGTGGTTCCGGCATCGAAGTGTGGGCTCCACACCCGTTCGCCGGCGGTCATGGACGGGCCGCTACCTCTCGCGTCGAGGACCTGCGCGTCTGCGGCGTCCGGCGAAGACGATTGGCCCTGAGGGCCCTTGCAGGTCAGCAGGAGCGCACCGCACGTGATGGGAACGAGCAGCGAAGCGAGAGGCATCGAGGCGACGACGAGCAAAAAATGAGACGGTCGTCGCGAACAAGCCGCCGAACGGTCACTCGCGCCGCTATTTCGGCCAATCGAAAGATGGGTTGACGTCGCGACTGCCTCGTGCGCCCCGCGAGGCGCGCCCGAGCGGACGCCGGGCCGTCGAATTCGTCAGCGAAACGCCGGTCGGCCCAGGTACCCGGTGAGCCGGCCCATGCGGAAGTTCGGATCCTTCGGATCCGGGCCGATCATCGACAGCGCCGAGCCGATGAGGCCCAGGCGCTTCACGAACTCGGGGTCGGCCTTGAGCCGGACCTCGATGTTCGGCTCGGAGTACTCGAACCGCTTCGCGAGCTTCAGCGTGCCGGTCGCCTGAATCTCGAGGTCGGTGCTCTTCGAGCGGAACTCTTCGACCTTGCCGGCGCCCTTGTCGAACGTCAGCTTCGCGTCGAGGTCTCCGATGCCGATCTTCGGCAGGTCGAGCGGCGTCGGCTCGGAGCCGTACATCGGCAGCACCATGTTCACGGTGCCGCCGTTGATGGTGAGGCCCTTCGTCGCGAGCGACACGTTTCCGCTGGCCGCGCCCACGTCGGGCTCCGACGGGCCGCCGCCGACCGCGGCCTTCGGGATCTTCAGGTCGATGTCGCCGGAGACCGAGCCCGCGAAGTCGATGCCCGAGAACCCCTTCATGTTCCCCTTCGACAGATCGAGATCGTCGATGGTCACCGCGACGCCGACGGTCGACAGGCCCGACACCTTTGCCTTCACCGAGCCGTCGAGCAGCTTCGCCGTCACGGAGACTCCGGGAGGGAACAGCGTCGGCCCGACGGACAGCGAGTCGATGCGCAGCGCCTCGGGCGGCGTCTCGGCGTTGGCCTCCGCCTTCTTCGACAGCTGCAGGTCGCTCGCGCGGACGCTGAAGAAGCCGGGGCCCATCGAGCCGATGCGCACGAAGTAGCCGGCCGCGTCCGCCTCGTTGCGCACGCGCTCCTTCAGCGCGTCGTACGGGAAGGTGATGAAGAACGACGCGATGAGGGCGAACAGCCCGAACGCGACGTAGAGCAGGGCGCGCTTCCACGGCTTCATCGTTCGTTCAGCCATATGAACCTCGTTCAGGGAGTCGAGCCCGAGGCAGCGCGAAGTGCATCGGGCTCAATTTTTCGCCTTGTAGGTGGCGATCGTGAGCCACGCGGTGAGGGACTCCTGCGCCGGGCGCGGCTCGAGCCGCATGTACTTCACCTTCACCAGGCCGCCGGGCGCGGTCTCGACGGCGGTGAGGAAGTCGATGAGCCGGTTCAGCTTCACGTCGGTGAGCGAGAGCTCGACGGCGCTCTCGATGATCTTGTCTCCGTCGAGCGTGACGTCGGCCTTCGGGTTGATCGACGGCAGCTCGATGCCCGCCTTCGTCGCCTTCTCTTCGAGGTACGTGATGAGGCGGATGTTCGAGGCCTTGAGCTGCGACTCGACGGCGGTGCGCTTCGCCTCGGTCTCGCGGAAGCCGGCCGCGAGCGTCTGCACCTCTTCGAGCTTCCGCATCTTCGACGCGGTCCGCTCGCGAATGGTGTTCGCCTTGGTCGAGAAGCTGAAGGTGACGAGGAAGACGACGAACACCGCCATCGCGGCGCCGCCGATGAGCACGAGCCGCCGCTCGCGCGCCGACAGGTTCGCGAACGCCGTCTGAACTCTGGCGATCAGCTCTCTCATGACGAGGTCTCCGCGGGGCAGTCGACCTGGATGTCGAGGCGGAACTGCACCTTCGTGCCGTCCTTGTTCTTCTCGAGCTTCCCTTCCTTCACCTCGCGGAAGCACTTCTCCGTCTTCAGCGCGGCGACGATGTCCTCGACGTGCTTCGAGGAGTCCGTCTCGAAGCGGGCGCTGATGCGATCGAGGTCGATGACGATCTGGTCGGCCGTCACCGGGAAGTCGGTCGGAATCGCCTTCGTCAGATCCGCGAGCAGCGTCACCGCCGACCGCTTCGGAATCGAGGCCGCCGGGCTGCCCTGGCCCTGCAGCATGTTCAGCGCGATGTCGAAGTTCTTCTCGCACCGCCCGAGGTACCGGTTCGTGATGTCGCAGAGCATCGCGTCGACCGCCTTCTCGCGTCGCTCGAGCACCGTGTTCCTCACGATGCCGCTCGCGATGAGCAGCACGAGCAGCACCGCCGCGAACGTCGCGAGCTGGCCCAGCTTCTCGCTCACGTAGTCGAAGTCGCTCTTGAACGCGAACTCACCGCGCCTCAGGTTGAACCGCGGAGCCCTCGCCCCCGTCGCGTTCCCCCGCATCGCCAGCGCGTACGCCTGCGCCGCCTGCGGAGACGGCCCCGACATCACCGCCTTCGCGTCGTTCGGCAGCTCGAGCACCTGCACCGGCAGCTGCAGATCCGCCGCGAGCTGCTCGGCGAGGCCCGGCAGCTTCGCGGTGCCGCCGCAGAGGTAGACCTTCTCGACCGTGCGCTTCGAGCGGGCCGAGTAGCTCTTCAGCGTGGACTTCAGCTCGCGCAGGATGCCCTGCAGGCCGCGGATGAAGGCTCCGGCGGCGCGCTCGGCGTCGGGGCCGACGACGTGCTCGCCGAGGGCCGCGTGCTGGTCCTTCCACTCCTGAGCTTCGTTGAGCGGGATCTTGAACTCGGCGGCGAGCGCCTTGGTGAGCGAGAGCCCTCCGCCGGCGAACGTGCGCGCGGCCTCGACGCCGACGGTCTGCCGGCCGACCGAGACGCAGGTGCGCTCGTGACCGATGTCGACGATCGCGACGGGCCCTTCGGCCGGCGGCAGCGCCGCCATGATGTTCTGAATGGCGAGGGCAGCGTGCGTGACGATGCGCGGCTCGACCTTCTTCTCGTGCAGCGACGCGAGCAGCTTCGAGAGGTCTTCTTTCTTCACCACGCCGACCAGCAGCTGGCTGCCGGCGCCGTCGGTGCTGGCGACCTGGTAGTCGTACGCGGCCTCGGAGAGGTCGAACGGCAGCTGCTCTTCGACCTCGAACGCGAGCGTCGACTCGATGCGCTTGGTGTCGGAGAACGGCAGCGCGATGGGGTGCGTCGCCATCGAGAGGCCGGGCACCGAGAGCACGACCTGGTCGGCGATGAGGTCGCCCTTCGAGAGCAGCTCGGTGACGGCGGCGAAGGCGTCGCCGTTGTTCTTCACCTCGCCGTACGCGCGGACGGTCGCGCTGCGCATCGCCGTCTCGAGGAGCACTCCCTTCACGGACCAGGCACCGAGGTCGAGTCCCAAGATGCGAGCCATCAGTCTTCTCTCCAGTACACGAGGCGGCCGAGCTGATCGTCGAGGCGGATGACCGCGGTGATGGTGCGGGTGACGTCTCCGGCGCTGCCGGTGACCTTCACGCGGTACGTCGAGCTCTTGTCGCCGACGAAGCGGTTGGCGGCGACGTTGTTGGTGATGGTGGGGTTCGTGGCGACGCCGGCGCTGGCGATGACGTTGACGAAGTCGGTCACGGACATGCCGAACAACGCGAACACGCGCGCCATGCGGATCTTCTTGATGAGCGTGTCGATGAAGACCGGGTCCGACAGGCGCGGGTCGGGTCGCATCGGGTCGGCGATGGTGCGGATGGCGAGCTCGAGCAGCACCGGGTCGTCGGTGTTGATGTTCATGCGCGAGTTGATGTCGGGGTAGACGGTCAGCCGGTCGCGAAACGCCGCCATGAAGCGGTCGTTCACGCCGTGCACCATGTACAGCTCGTCGAGGCTGTCGAAGCGCGCGTTCTTGGCTTTGTAGCGGGGGTCGTACTTGTCGTAGCTGTAGTTCTCGTCGGAGAAGCCGCGCATGAACGGCTCGCCCTGGCCCGAGAAGTTCAAGCTCGAGCCGGTCTGATCGTCGTCGACCCAGTCGCGCATCGCGATGATCACGTCCTGCGGCGTGACCTTCACGCGGTTGCTGTCTTCCTTCTCGAAGAGGAACTCGTACTTCTTGTCGTTCAGCGTGGCCATCAGCTGGCTCAAGATGACCTGCGCCGAGAGGGCCGGCGAGTCGAGCTTGTTCAAGTTGATGCGCTCTTCTTCGTCGGTGATGACGGTGTCGAAGCAGCCCTCGAAGCCACCGAACTTGCGGTTCTTCTGCGCCGACGCGAGGTCGGGGTTCTCGTCGTCGAAGTCGAACTTCTTCGAGGAGGAGGTCTTCGGACCCAGCCCGCCCTTCTTCGGGTCCTCCTCGGGCACCATCGCCTGCAGCATGTGGCAGTCGATCTTCGCCATGCGCCAGAGCTGGATCGACATGGACGAGGGCTGGGCGCCGGGCGCGCCGAGCGGGTTCGCGCCGGGAGCGCCCATTCCGGGCAGGCCGCCGCCGAGCAGCGGCCCCAGCATGCCCATGATGTTGGGGATCTGGATCGCGTCCATCTGCTTCTGGAAGCGGAGCATCATGCGCGAGAGGCCGATGCCGGACTTCGCGAGGTAGTGCGCGCGCATCTCGTCGCGCGCGTTCGTCGCCATGCGCTGCTCGACGATGGCGTTGTAGCGGTTCTCCTGCGCGAGCAGCGCGAGGACCGCGAGGCCCACCAGCACCAGGAGGAGCGCGACGCCGCGCTCTGCTTTTCGCGCGCGACGTTTCATCAGAACCTGGGGAACTCGGTGTTGAGCATGATGCGCGCCTGCGTGACGTACTTGACCTCTCTGCCGGTCTCGTCGGTCGCGGTGAGCACGATCTTCACGCGCGTGGGCAGCAGGGACTTGCGCTCGGTGCGGCGCGTGTCCCACTCGTCGACCCACTGCTTCTTCTCGGTGTCCCAGTACGAGAACTCGATGCGCTTGGCGCCCTCGAACAGCACGTCTTCGGTGCCGCCGCGATCCATGCGCTCTTCGAGCAGCGGCTTCTCGCGGCGGAAGAGATCGTTGCGGCTGCGCGCGTTCTTCTCGGTCGAGGACTTCACCTGGTACTCGACCACCATCTGGTCGGACTCCTTCGCGTCGGCGTAGAGCCGCTGGTGCGCGAGCGAGGTGAACATCAGCCGCTCTTTGGTGCCGACGAAGTTGCTGGGGCGGTCGAACGCATCGCGGTAGACGCGGGCGTCGTAGCGGTCCGAGACGAACGCCGCGGCGATCTCCCGCTCCATGCGGTTCATCGCGGTGCGCAGCATGCGGTAGCGCTCGGCCTGCGCCTCCATCACTTCCTTGGAGCCCGCCGTCGAGTTGAACGCGTAGCTCAAGGTGAGGCCGATGAACGCGGTCACCGCGACCGCGATGATGACCTCGAGCAGCGTGAAGCCGCGTCTGTGGCCCCGGTGCCACCGCGGGCCGTTGGCGCTCCCGATGCTTCGCGCACCGGGGCGGTGGGGCGAGCGCGAGCCGCTACTCATTGAAGCCCCTCCTCATCCGGGTGCCGGGCAGCTCGCGGAGCTGCGGCAGGCCGGGCGCCTGCAACATGCCGCGGTTGATGCCGCCGGGCGCGAGCGGGTTGGCGCCCATCTGGTTCTGCATCGCGGCCCCGGCCTGGTTCGCGGGGACGACGACCGTGACGCCGTCGCCGTCGCACTGGCCGACGCCGTTCGTGCACGGGACGGGGTTCATCACCGGCTGGCCGTTGTCGGAGCGCACCCACTGCGGGCCGGCGTTCGGGTTGCCCGTCGCCTGCGCCAGCGCCGAAGCCATCGGTCCGCCGTTGCGATCGGAGCCCGGCCCGAGCGACACGATGTGCGTCACGATGTCGAAGCTCTCGGTGATCTTGCCTTCCTTCCACGTGACGGTGAGGTGCACCTCGCGGACGGACTTGGTGATCTGATCGACGAGCGCGGTGAACTGCGTCTGCATCAAGCCGGCGGCCGGGCCCATCATGCCGGCGAGGCCGGCGGCTCCTCCGCCGGGGGGAGTCATGCCGCCGGGCAGACCCGCGGGCGCCTTGCCGCCGCCGAACATGCCGGGGATCAGGCCGGCGAGGCCGCCCGCGCCGTCCTTCCCGTCGCCCATCGGCAGGTTGAAGATCGCGCCGATGAGCTGCTCGGGCGACATGCCGTTCGTCTTGGGCGCGACGACCTTCGCGCGCCACTTGTACGAGGGCCACCCTTCTTCGGAGAAGTCGCCGGCGTCTTCGTCGTCGTCGGTCTGGAAGCCCTTGTCGTAGAGCTGCTGCTCGATGTCCGTCATCTTCGAGCGCGCGAGCAGCGTCGCGACGGTGAGCTTCTTGGCGTAGACGTGCCCGTAGATGCTCGAGCTGTTGATCGAGAAGATCGCGGTGAGGCTGACCGCGAGGATGCTCAACGCGACCATCACCTCGAGGAGCGTGAAAGCACGTCGAGCTCGAGACGCAAGCGATGCGAGGCGGCGGCGAAGCGCGCGCGGAGCGGCCGCCGTTTGGCCGTGAGCACGCACTGGAGCCGCCAACGAAGCAGCGCGCCGCGTATCGGGCTCGACCCTCATGACCGGGGGACCTCCAGCTCCTCGGCGACGATGCTGACCTTGCCGGTCAGCGGCTGGACGACGAGCGTCCAGGTGTTCTTGCCCTGCTTCACCGCGATCTGTGAGCGCTCGGTGAAGCCCTGCGGGAAGAAGTACATGTACGCGGTGCCCTGCTTGACGGGCTCGCGCTGGTGGCGCGTCCACACGGTGAGGCGGACGGCGTCGTCGAGCGTGCGCTCGGCGATCTCTTCCGAGGTGAACGCGTCGAACTTGGCGTCGTCTTCGACGCGCTTCTTCTCGCGCGCCATGAGCTCCTGCACGGTGGGGGCGGAGTCGGAGGCGAGCGCCTTGAAGCGGGCGTCTTCGGCGGCGCGGCGCTTCTTCTCTTCGCGGTCGCGCTCGGAGTCTTTGAGCTCCTTGAGCTCTTCGTCGCGATCTCGCCGGGCGGTGAGGGCGAACTTCGCGCACTCGGCGTGGTACTTCACCGCGCCGTCGTCGTCTTTGACGTTGGGGAGCTCGAAGACGAGGCGGCAGGTCTTGCCGGTCAGCGCCGCCGAGTCGTAGAGCAGGCGGATGGTGCCGGCGAGCTCGGTGGCCGAGGCCTTCGCCTTGCTGCCGGTGACGGCGCCGATGGCGGCCACCGCTCCGCCCATGAGCAGGCCGATGAGCGCGATGACGATGATGAGCTCGAGGAGCGTGAAGCCGCGAGGGTGTCTCATCAGAGGACCCTCTCGATCAGCTCGACGATCATCCAGACCGCGGCCGCAGCGCCCAGGGCTCCGCCGATGACCCAGGGCGAGAGGCCCGCCTTGGGATCGTTGTCATGCGGGAGCTGGCGCTTGTCGGCCGTCAATCAATCGCTCACTTTTTCGCCGACGTATCGTCTTTGCTCGACAGGTCCGCCGCGACGCCGTCGCCGCCGGGCGTGCCGTCATCGCCGTACGACATGACGACGGGCTTCCCGTTCTCGAGCAGGTACACGAAGTCGTTGCCCCACGCGTCCTTGGGGACCTTGTCGGTGATCTGCTCGTCGACGAGCGCCTTCAGGCCGGTGCCCGTGTCCGGGTACTTGTTCTTCCGCAGGTAGTACTGCTTCAACAGATCCATCGTCGTCCCGATGTTCGTGCGGGTGGTGTCCACCTTCGCCTTGCTGAACGTCGGAACCACGGCGACCGCGACCATGCCGGTCAGCAGCCCCAGGATCGCGATCACGACCAGAATCTCGAGCAGGGTGAAGCCCGCCCGCCTTCTCTGCCTACGCATCATCTTCTTCATCTTGGTTCTCCTCAAAACCATCACACGTACAAAACGAGTCCCACGCTCAAGAGCACGAGCGCCAACGAAACCAGGGCGGCAACGCCGACCTTCTGAATCCAGACATCCGTCATCGAATCGCCGAGTTCATCTGCAGAATGGGCATCAAGATCGAGAACGCCACGAAGCCGACACCACACGCCATGATCACGATCATGATCGGCTCGAGCAGCGAGGTGAGCGCGCCGATGCGAACGTTCACCTGCGACTCGTACGAGTCGGCGACGTTCACCAGCATGTCCTCGAGCTGGCCCGACTTCTCGCCAATCGCAACCATGTGGTACACGAGCGGCGGAAATTCGCCGCTGCGCTTCAGGGGCGCCGCGATGCTCTCGCCCTCTCGAATCGAGTCGCGCGCCTTGTCGACGACTCCCGCGAGCACGTCGTTCGTCACGACGTTGCGCACGATGTCCATCGCGGTCAGCAGCGGCACGCCGCTCTTGAGCAGCGTCGCGAGCGTGCGGGTGAAGCGCGCCACCGCGAGCATGCGCACCAGGCCGCCGACGACGGGGATCTTCAAGAGAATCCGATCCCACACCGGCTTGCCCTTCTCGCTGCCCGTCCACCGGTAGAAGAGGAAGCCGCCGAGCACGACGAGCGGGATCACCACGAACCACCACTCGGACATGAAGTTCGAGCTCGCGATCAGCAGGCGCGTCGTCCACGGCAGCGCCGTCTTCATGTCGGCGAAGATCTTCGTCACCTTCGGCACGACGACCGTGAGCAGCAGCACCATGATGCCGCCGCCGATCACCACCATCACGAGCGGGTACATCATCGTGCCGAGCACCTTCTGCTTCAGCCGCGCCTGGCTCTCGGTGAACTCGGCCAGACGGTTCAGCACCGCGTCGAGCGCGCCCGAGTGCTCACCCGCGCGCACCATGTTGATGTACAGCTTGCCGAACACCTTCTCGTGCTGCGTCATCGCATCGGCGAGCCCGGAGCCCTCGTTCACGCGCTGCTTGATGTCCGAGAGCACGACCTTGAGGCGCTCCTTGTCGACCTGATCGACGAGCGCGGTGAGCGCCTCGATCAGCGATACGCCGGCGTGCAGCAGCGTCGCGAGCTGCCGCGTCATGATCGCGACGTCTTCGGTGTTGATGCCGCCGCGCGTGAAGCGCTTGAGGTTGATGTCCTGGTTGAGCGCCTCGGTCGCGCCCTTCGCCCCCGCGGCGCCCTTCAGCGCCGTGCGGGCCGAGCCCTTGCCATCGGACTGGCCCATCACGTCGGTGAGGAACACGCCCTCTTTCTTCAAGAGGACGCGCAGACTCTTCGGGGAGTCGGCTTCTTTCAGCCCCGTGATCGTCTTGCCGGCCGCGTTGAGGCCTCTGAACTCGTAGACGGCCATGCTTAGAGATCTTCCTGCGTGACCGAGAGCAGCTCGGCGATCGTGGTCTCGCCCAGCGCGACGCGGCGGGCGCCGTCTTCGAGCAGGATGAGCATGCCCTTCTCGATGGCCTTCTTCTTGATCGTGCCCGAGTCGACGTTCTTCAAGATGAGCTGGCGGATGTCGTCGTCGACCATCAACAGCTCGTAGATGCCGGTGCGGCCGCGGTAGCCGGTCTTGTTGCACTCGGGGCAGCCGACGGCCTTGAAGACCATGTCTCCGCCGAGCGCCTTGAAGCGCTCGCGGGTCATCGTGAGCTTCTCGAGCTCGGTGTCCGACGGCCGGTACGGCTGCCGGCAGTGCGTGCAGACGCGGCGCAACAGGCGCTGCGCGAGCACGGCGGTGAGCGAGCTCGCCACGAGGAAGGGCTCGATGCCCATCTCGACGAGGCGCGTGACGGCGCCGGCCGAGTCGTTCGTGTGCACCGTCGAGAGCACGAGGTGGCCGGTGAGCGACGCCTGGATCGCGATCTCCGCCGTCTCTTTGTCGCGGATCTCGCCGACCATGATGATGTCGGGGTCCTGGCGCAGGAAGCTGCGCAGGCCCGCCGCGAACGTCAGGTCGATCTTCGGGTTGATCGCCATCTGGCCGATGCCCTTGAGCTGGTACTCGACCGGGTCTTCGACCGTGAGGATGTTGAGGTCCGGCGTGTTGATGCGCGAGAGCGCGGCGTACAGCGTCGTCGTCTTGCCCGAGCCGGTGGGGCCGGTGACGAGCACGATGCCGTGCGAGCGGTGGATGACCTCGTCGATGCCCTCGAGCACGTCCTGGCCCATGCCGATGGCCTCGAGCTCGAGCACCGTCGAGCTCTTGTCGAGCAGACGCAGCACGATGCGCTCGCCGTACGAGACCGGCACGGTGGAGACGCGGATGTCGATGTCGCGGCCGGCGAGCTTGATGCGGATGCGGCCGTCCTGCGGCAGGCGCTTCTCGGCGATGTTGAGCTGCGCCATGATCTTCACGCGGCTCAAGATCTTGTTCTGGTACCGCTTGGGGGGCTTGATGACCTCCTGCAGCACGCCGTCGATGCGGAACCGGACGGAGAGCTCTTTCTCCATCGGCTCGATGTGAATGTCGGACGCGCGCTCTTTGGCGGCGCGGTAGAGCAGCGAGTTGACGAGGCGGATGATCGGGCCTTCGTCTTCGTCGCTCTCGATGAGGTCCTTCGCGGACTCGATCTCGGCCTCGGCCTTGTCGAGGTCCAGGGCCTCCATCTCGTCGACGACCTTCTCGGCCTCGTTCATCGACCGGTCGTAGACGGAGTTGATCGCGTCGATGACCGTGCGCGCCGAGGCGATGGAAGGAGCGACGTCGCGCTGCAGCAGCATGCGCGCGTGATCGAGCACGGCGGTGTCGAGCGGGTCGGCGATCGCGACCACGATCGAGTCGCCGCCGTCCTTCAGCGGGACGATGCGCGCCTGCTTCGCGAAGTTGATCGGCACGCGCTTGATGAGCTCGGCGTCGATGTCGTCGACGCTGATGGTCGCGAGGTAGGGCAGGTCGAGCTGCGCGGCGAGCGCGCGGGTGACCTCTTCTTCGCTGACCGCCTTCATGCCGACGAGCACCTCGCCGAGGCGGCCTCCCTTCTCGGCCTGAACTTTGAGCGCCTCGTCGAGCTTCTCGGGCATGAGCCCGAACGACTGCACGAGGATCTGCCCCAGCGGGCGGCCGTAGAGATAGGCGGGTCCGTGCGCGACGACCTGCGTACGGCTCGGTGGGGTCTCCCCCAGATTTTCGTCGGGCACGTTCGACATCACCTCACCTCGAGGCGCTCCGGCTGCGGCTGCACGGGAGCGATCTGCGGAGTCGCCTCACCGCCCGGCTGCGGCTGCGCCGGCTCACGAACTTCCACGTCGCCGCGGGGCCCAGGCGTCGAGCCGCTCGAGCCGCCGGGGACGGGCTGAATGAGCTTCTCGCCGGGCGCTCCAGGGCCGCCGTTCTCGAACTTGTTGAGCTCGTGGTTCACGGCCTGAGTCATGCGAGCGAGCGGGCCGGGCTTGCGCGAGAAGTCGATGGCGACGTCGTAGCCGGTCACCGCGCCGTAGAACTGCTCGACGAACTGCTGCCGCTCTTTCATCTTGCGCTCGAAGATGCGGCGGAAGTCGGCGGCGTCCTTGATGATGTACGGCGTCAGGAAGAGCAGCAGGTTCGTCTTGATCTTCTGGTGGGTCTGCGAGCGGAACAGGTTTCCGAGCAGGGGGATGTCACCGAGGATCGGGACCTTCTTCACACCCTCGATCTGGCGCTCCTGCATGATGCCGCCGATGACGACGGTCTCTTGATCGCGCGCGATGATCGTCGTCTTCGCGGTGCGCTTGGCGGTGGTGGGGCCGAGCACGGGGTCGCGCGAGGCGATCTCTTCCGTCTGCTCGTTCACCGTCATGCGCACGTAGTCGCCTTCGTTGATCTGCGGCTTGATGCTGAGCTTGAGCTCGACGTTCTGGCGCTGAATCGGCGCGAAGGCAGAGCCGAGGCCGCCGAGCGCTCCGAGGCCGCCCAGGCCGGGGATCGCGCCCGCCGCGCCGGGGATCGCGCCCCCCAGACCGCCGAGGCCGAGCGGCGAGAAGCCGGACTGGAACGGCACGTTCTGGCCGACGGTGATCTCCGCGTCCTCGTTGTCGGTCGCGAGGATGTGCGGCGTCGAGAGCACGTTGACGTCCGAGCTCGACATCATCGCGTTGAGCACGAGGCCGAACGCGGGGATCTGAACGCCGCCGATCTCGAGGCCGGGCACCATCGGGCCCTGCAGGCCGGCGAGGAAGCCGCCGAACGAGGCGAGGTTCGCGATGTTCAGCGACGGGGGCAGGCCGCTCGCGGTGTACTTGGTGCCGAAGAGCAGCGGCAGCGTGCCCTGGTCGGTCTTGAGCGGAATGCCGCCGTGCATGTTCACGCCGAGCTCCGCGGTGCGGTCGAGGTTGACCTCCATGATCACGGCCTCGACGAAGACCTGCTTCCGCGCGATGTCGAGCTTCTCGATGATGCGCACCAGCGAGCGGTAGTCCGACGTGCTCGCGATGACGACGAGCGAGTTCGTCGCCTTGTCGGCCGAGATCTTCACCTCGCCCTGGAAGAGCTCGGCGGCGGCGCCGGCTCCGGCGGGGCGGGGCGGAGGCGGCTGACCCGGCGCGGCCTTCGGCTTGTTCGCGGTGCCCTGCGCGAGCGTCTGCAGCGTCGACGCCAGATCTTCCGCGTTCGCGTTCTCGAGCGGGTAGACGTTGATCTTGTCGCCCGACTGCCCGGGGATGTCGAGGGCCGCGATCAGCGCGTAGATGCGCTCGTACGCGGCGGGGCTCGCGATGGCGATGATCTTGTTCGTGCGCTCGTCGGGGATGAGCTGCGAGAGCGTCGCCGGGCCGCCGCCTTCACTCGTCCCCGGCTGCACTGCGGCGCCCGGCGGGGCTCCCCCCGGTGACTGCCCCGGAGGAGGCGGCATCGCCGCGATGTTGCCGCCCGGCCGCTGGCCCGGCTTCTGCGCCTTCGACTCGAAGAGCTTCTGGATCTTGTCCGCGATCTCCTGCGCCGTCGCGTACTGGATCTGGATGACGCGGATCTCGTCGCTCGCCGCGCGCGAGTCGAGCTGCTCGACGATGCGCTCGAGCCGCTTCATGTTCGACGCGAGGTCGTTGATGATGATCGTGTCGGGCTGGAAGGGGATGGTGTCGCCCGACGGAGTGACCAGCTGCTGCAGCACGCCGCGCAGCTGCTCGATCTCGACGTACTTCACCTTGAACATCCGCGTCATCATCTGCTCGTTCGCGGTGTAGGCCTCGCTCGGGTCGAGCACCGTCGGGATCGGGAACTGCTTCGCGCGCTGCTTGTCGACGATCTTGAGGAACTTGCCGTGCGGGTAGACCGCGAGGCTGTTCGCGTCGAGCGCGGCGAGGAACGCGGCGTAGAACTCGTCGGCGGTCACCGCGACCTTGCCGGCCTCGGGGCCGATGATCGAGATCTTGCCGCGCACGTTCTCCGGCAGGATGAACGTCTTGCACGTCGCGTCCGAGACCGTCTGCACCAGCTTCTCGATCTCGACCTTGTCGAAATAGACGTTGTACCGCGCGGTGCGCCGGACCTCTTCACAGGTCGGCTTCCTCGGGCTCGCCGGTGCTCCGGCTGCGGGAGGATCGGACGGAGCGATCGCGCGATCTCCAGGCGCCATGGGCTGCCCACCAGGCGGCGGCTGAGGCCGCTGCATGCGCGCAGGCTGGGCGAGGGCCTGCGCACAGAACAGACAGGAGAGAAGCAGAGCTGACCGGGTCATTGTCATTAGCGAACGTTGTAGGTTTTGCGCACCGTCGAGCCGTTGCGCTCGATCTCGATGTCGATGCGCGAGGCCTCTTTGAGCTTGGAGTAGATCTCGAGGGCCTTCTCGGGGCTGTTCAGGTCGTAGCCGTTGATGCGCTTGAGCACGTCACCGTTCTGGACGCCGATCTTCGAGTAGATCGAGTCGGGGCGAATCGAGAACAGCTTGAAGCCCTGCGCGACGCCGTCTTTGAACGCGGGCACGATGCGCGCCTGCATCGCGACGTCGTTCAGGTTCGAGAGCGTCTTGTCGATCTCGGCGCGCGGCACCTCGTACTCGTTCTCGGAGACCGCCTTGATGCCGGCGCCCAGCGTGACGCCCGGGGGCGGGTTGGTGTTCGCCGCGGGCGCCTGCACGACGGGGCTCGCCACGATCGGCGGTGGCGCCCCCTGGCCGTCGCCGCTGGTGGCGTCGATGAACTCGCGGCGGTTGTTGTTCTTGACGATGACGCGGCTGCGCTCGATCTCGAGGATGGTCGCGGTCTGGATGGTGTCGCCGACCATGTACGTCTGCGTCTTGAGCGTCACGACGTCTTGAATCGAGGCGATGCTCCACTCGGGCAGGCCGGCCACCAGCGTGCCGAGCAGCTTCACGCGCAGGCTGGTGTGCACCGGCGCCGAGTCCATGTCGATCTTCGGCTCGGCCGCGATCGGCTCTCTGACGTCCGGCTCCTTCGGCAGGGGGATGCCGGTGAGCTTGCTGACCTTCTCTCCGTCGAGGCCCGCCTGCGCGATGACGGTGCGCTGCGGCGCCTGGGCCTTCACCTTGGGCTGCGGCAGCGGCGTGACCAGCGACTCGATGAACGCGTTCGCGGTGCGCGCCACCATCAGCATCACGCCGAAGATGAACAGCAGGTGAACGATCCAGAAGTGGCGCTTGAAGATGAATTCCACGGCGATCAGGTCCTGTCAGCAAGCCAGGTGCCATTCAGGCCCCTGTTTTCGTTGGGGAATTCGGCGGCTGCCGGCGCCGGTTTTGACAATTTGTCGCTGGGGGTTGGTCGCGTCAGTCGAGTTGTCCTTCGAGGGCGTACAGCTGCCCATTGCGCTCGAGCTCGACGCGAAGCACGGCACCGGGTTTGACGAGGGGTAACACCTGGAGGTCGGCGGGCTTCCCGTTGACTGTCTTGAGCACGTCACCGCTCTGAACGCCGAGGTCCTCGTAGATCGAGCCCTTGGGGACGTGGAGGATCTTGAAGCCGGCCGGCGTCGGCACGATGCGGATCTGCGGCCACTGCATGAAGCTCGCGAGGGCGACGTGCCGCTTCGGCTCCGTGGAGCCGGTCGCGGCGCGAGGCTGCATGCACAGCTCTTCGGTGTCGAACAGCACACAGCCCTGGGTGATGCCGCGTACGGTTCGGCCTTCGAGCACGTCGCCTTCGAACACCGTGTGCGCGTCGACGAGCGCGAACGAGAAGCGTCGATCGTGCGCGACCATCGTCCCATGAAGCTTCACCGAAAGACGCGCGGGCGCTCGCGGGCGTTCCTGCTCGTGCAGCGAGAGCTTGAGCAGGCGCGCGACGGCCGAGGCATCGAGGGCGGCGAGGACTCCCAGCAACGCGAGAGCGTTCATGGGCGAAGGCTCAGTGCAAGACGAACGCCCTGCGCCCGATCTCCCGAAGTCCGCGCGCATCGACGCGTGGAAGCCGTCGCGGCCGTTGCCAGATCGGCCGGCGCGTCGAACGTGCACATCGCCAACTTGTCGGAGCGCGGCCTGTCGTAGGCTCCCGTCCCTCGACGATGGACGCCCAGCGCGCCGCCGAGCGCCGCATATGGCTGCTGCGTGCGCTGCTCCTCACGCAGGTCTGGCTCGCGGTGCAGGGGCGCGTCGTCGCGTACACGTGGCTCGTCGAGACCGGCAACAGCGCGCTGCTCGCGTGGGTGTACATGGGGCAGGCGACGGCCGTCGCGCTCATCACGCTCGCGATGTTCGGGCTCATCGATCGGCTGGGCCGCGCCTCGCTGCTCGCGTCGCTGTTCGCGGTGTTCGCCGCCGGGGTCGGCCTCGCGGGCGCGGTGCCGTCGTCGCACGCGGCCCTCGCCGCGCCGCTGTTCCTGCTCTTCGTCGAGGGAGGCTCGGCGATCGTCGGCTCGCAGTTCTGGCTGCTCGCGAGCGAGCTGCTGAGCCCCGACCAGGCGCGGCGCAGCTTCCCGTCCTTCGCGCTCGCCGGCGGCCTCGGCGCCATCGGCGGCGGAGCGGCCGGTCACCTCATGCCGCTGCTCGGCACGCGCGGCATGACGCTCATGCTCGTGGCGCCGGCGGCCCTGGCGTGCGGCATCACCCTGGTGGTGGGCGCCCGCTACGGCTACCGCGTGGGCCCGCGCCACGACGCGACGAAGGCCTCGCTCGGCGACGAGCTGCGCACCGGGGTGTCGCTCTTCCGCACGTCGCACCTGCTGCGCTGGGTCGGCGTGCTGACCGCGGCCATCAGCTGCAGCAGCGTCGCGATCGACTACCTGTTCACGCAGTCGGTCGCGAAGAGCGTCGCGACCGGCGGCCTGGCGGCGTTCTTCGGCAACATCAACGTCGCGATCAGCGTGGTGCAGCTCGCGGTGGCGGGGCTGCTCGGCTCGCGGTTGTTCACCACCTTCGGCCTGTTCCGCACCTTCACGAGCTACCCGGTCGGCGCGTGGCTCGTGGCGCTGGGCGCGGCGCCGTTCGGCCTCGCCACCTCGGCGATCGTGCTCAAGGTCTTCGACCGCTTCGAGAAGGACATGATCCTGAACCCGGGCATGAGCATCGCGCTGGCCGCGTTTCCCCGCGCGCGCCGGGGCCGGGCGAGCCTCATCTTCGCGGGCCTGGTGAAGCCGCTCGCGATGGTCGCGGCCGGCGGCTCGCTGGTGCTGCTGCAGGCGAGCGCGGCGGCGCTGTGGCTCTTCATCGCGGTGACGCTCACCGCGTTCTTCCCGCTGCTGCGCAAGCTCGCCGCGGTCTACCGCGATGCGCTGCTCGAGAACCTGAAGACGAACGACGTGCGGCTCGTGACGAGCAGCATCGAGGCGCTCGCCGAGCCGGAGAACCGGTCGGTGGTGCCGCGGCTCGTCGAGCTGCTCGAGGGCAGCGAAGACCCGGTCGTCTGCGAGAACGTGCTGCGCGCTGCGGGCAGCATCGGCGACCTGCGGTTCGTGCCGTTCCTGTTGTACGCGCTGGGCAGTGACAACAGCTCGATGAAGATCGCGGCTGCGGGCTCGCTGCGCCGCTTCTGGACGCCCGAGGTGCAGCAGGCCGTCATCGCCGCGCTGCGCAGCGAGCAGTCGGCGCGGGTGAAGGCGAGCCTCATCGCCGCGCTCGGCGCGGAGCAGGCGGCGCTGCACCCGATCTTGCGCGCGGGGCTCACCGACGACGATCCGCGCGTCCGCGCGAACGCGGTCGAGGCCATCGGCCTGTCGCAGGATCCCGCGCTCCTCGCCGAGCTTCGGCCGCTGCTCGACTCGGGCTCGCCGCGCGAGCTCGCGAACGTCGTCGTCGCGCTGGCGCGGGTGCCGCAGCACCGCCCCGCCGCGCTCGCGGCGCTGCAGCGCATCTTCGAGTCGCCCGAGCGGACGCTGCTCGCGTCGGCGCTATGGGCGGTGGGCGAGACGGGAGCCGCCCAGTTCCTGCCGATCCTCCGGCACTGCGCGTCGGACCCGCAGGCGATCGTGCGGCGAAACGCGATCATCTCGATGGGGAAGCTCGCTCAGCCCGAGGCGATCGTGCCGATGGTGCAGCTCATGCTCGGCGCGCGCGACGACTCGTTCGCGATGGCGCGCGCGCTCGGCCGTCTGGACAGCCGCCAGCGCGAGGCGGTGATCATGCACCTGTCGCGGGTGTCGCGGGAGCAGCGGGCTCCGGCGCTGTTCGCGCTGGCGCACTGCGGGCTCAACTACCCCGACGAGCTCGACCAGCTCGCGTGAGGAATTTCGAGAAAACGGGAGCTTTCACGAGCCGAGCGTTGGGGCAAGATGGGGCGCTCACGTGGCTGACGGCGCCGAACAGCGGAAGCACGCGCGCATCGAGACGGGCATCGTCTGCAGCGTCGCGACGTCCGTCGATGCGTTCGAGGCTCACATCGCGAACCTGTCGAAGGGCGGGGCAGGAGTCATCGGCCCGAAAGGCGCGGCGAAGGTCGGCGAGACCATCACGCTGATGCTCGAGCGGGTGACCCCCGACGGCCTCACGCTCGCGGTGCCCGGAAAGGTGGTGCGCACCGAGCCGCGCGACGAGCTCTCGCTGTACGGAGTGCAGTTCGCCGCGCTGCCTCCGGAAGAAGAGGCGCAGCTCGTCGAGCTGTTGCAGCACGTGTCGCACGGCGCGGGGCAGGGGCGCCGCTCGCACCCGCGCGTCGCGGCGCGCGTCGAGGTGAACTGCCGCACCGAGGGCATCTTCCGCGGCATGCTGAACGACCTGTCGAAGGGCGGCATGTCGGTGAAGACGCTGCGCGACGTGGAGCTCGGCAAGACGATGTCGGTGTCGTTCGGCGTTCCCGGGCTCAAGAGCATCGTCGAGGTGTCCGGCGAGGTCGTCTCGAGCCAGAAGCTCGAGCACGGCTTTCGGCTGGGCGTGAAGTTCAAGCCGCTGACGAAGACAGATCTCTCGCAGGTGGAGCACATGCTCGATGCGCTGCTCGGCATCGAGGTGGCGGACGCGGACATCGTCCCCGACGACGAAGACTGAGCTACAGCCGAAGGCCCAGCTCGTGGCTCAGCAGCGATCGCGTGACCGCGAGCATTCGCGCGCGCACATCCGGAGTCGGCCGCCACAGCTCGGTGAGCACGATGCCCATCACCGCGTCGCAGAGCACGACGCAGACGTGCTCGACCTTCGCGCGCTCGAGCTTCGGGTGCTCGCGCAGGATGCGGGCCGCGACGACGCCGGCGAAGCGGTCGCGTTCGGCCAGCACCGGCTTCACCCAGCCGATGCGCGCCATGATCGAGATCGCGCCGCGCGTGCGGTTCGGCTTCGAGACGTACGTGTCGAGCGTCGCGTCGATCATGCGCTCGACCGTCCGCGCGAGGTCGACGTCCTGCGTGGCCTCGATCGCGGCCTGCAGCTTCACGAAGTTGTCGTCGGTGAGCCGCACGAGGAACTCTCCGAACAGGTTCTCGCGGCTCGTGAAGTAGTCGTAGAGCGAGCCGATGCCGACGCCCGCGCGCTCGGCGACGCGCTGCACCGAGATGCCGCTCAGGTCTTCCGTTCGCTCGAGCAGCTGATCGAACGCCGACACCAGCGCGCTCACGACGGCGCGCGAGCGCGACTGGCGGGGCTGCTTCTTGAGGAAGGGGTCTTCCACCACGCGCGCCTCTACCACGTGCCGCGCCGGCGTCGCTTCCGCAGCCCGGCCGCCAGCAGCGCGAGCACCGCGGGAAGCTCGCCGCCGGCCCCGCACGCGCAGCCGACGTCGTAGTGCTTCGGCTCCGGCTGCTCGGTGCTGCCGCCGTCGACTCCCGCATCGGGGCCGGGGACGAAGCCGCCGTCGGCGAGCAGGCCGCCGTCCGACGTCGTCGTGCCACCTCCGTCGGTCGAGGTCGTGCCGCCGTCGCTCGAGGTCGAGCCTCCGTCGGACGAGGTCGAGCCTCCGTCCGTCTCGGTGGAGCCGCCGTCGGACATCGTCCCGCCGTCGACGCCCGCATCGGAGCTCGGCAGCCCGCCGTCGAAGCCGCCGTCTGCCCCAAAGCCGCCGTCGCTGCCGGCATCGTCGCCGCTGAGCCCGCCGTCGTCGCTGAGCAGGGAGACGAAGGCCTCGAGGCCTCCGTCGGGCGCGGCCTGCAGCGGCCGCACGGTCGGGAACGTGGTCGAGGTCGTGCTGCCGGTGACCCACGCGTTGCCGGCGGAGTCGACCGCGACCGCCATCGCCTGGTCGTCGCCGTTGCCGCCGAGCCACGTGACGTACTGGAACGGCCCGCCGGAGCGACCGACGCGCGCGACGAAGGCATCGCGTGCTCCGCCGCCGAAGGTGGCCTGCGACGGGCTGACCAGGGGCAGCGTCGTCGCCGAGCCGCTGTGGCCGGCGATGACGACGTCTCCTGCGGAAGTGATGGCGATGCCCGTCCCGTACTCGGCGCCGGTGCCGCCGAGGTAGGTCGAGAAGCTGACGGTCTGAAGCAGGGCGTCGAGCTTCACCACGTAGGCATCGCCGCCGCCGGCGTAAATGGGCTGCGCCGCGTTCACCATCGGCAGCGCCGAGGCGATGAAGCCGGTCACGTATGCGTTGCCCAGCGCGTCGATCGCGAGCGCCCCCGCGCTGTCGTTGTTGGGGCCGCCGAAGAACGTCGACGCGAGGATCGTGCTCCCCGTCGCGTTGAGCCGCGTCACGAACGCGTCCTCCGAGCCGCCGTGCACCATCTGCAGCGCGCCTGCGGTGCTCGGGAAGCCCATCGAGGTCGTGGTGCCGGCGACGTAGACCGAGCCGGCCGCGTCGACGGCGACGCCCGTCACCTCGTCGTCTCCCGCGGAGCCGAGGTACGTCGAGAACACCGCGCTTCCCCCGCTGGACAGCTTCAGGACGAAGCCGTCGGTGAGGCCGCCGAAGCCCGGCTGCGCCGGCATCCCCACGACCGGGAAGTTGTTCGCGTAGGTGACGCCTCCGACGTAGGTCGCGCCCGCGCCGTCGACCGCGACCGCGCGGCCCTCTTCGATGTCGTTGCCGCCCCAGAACGTCGAGAAGACCAGGGCCGAGCCGTTGGGGTTGAGGCGCGTGACGAACGCGTCTCCTCCGCCGCGCAGCATGGTCTGCGCCGCGGCGAGCCGCGGGAAGTCGTTCGAGGCGGTGTAGCCGGTGACCGAGACGTTGCGCGTGCCGTCGACCGCGATGCCGTACGGGATCTCGATCGATGTGCCGCCGAGGTAGGTCGAGTAGACGAAGCCGTCGCCTGTGGCGTTGAGCTTCGCGACGTAGACGTCGCTGGCCCCTCCGAGCGCGGGCTGCTGCGGTATTCGCGTCGGGAAGTTCGTCGAGGCGGTGCGGCCGAACAGGTACACGCCGCCGGAGGTGTCGACGGCGATGCCCGTGCCGTAGTCGCTGACCGAGCCCCCGAGGTACGTCGACAGCGACAACACCGGGTCGATGACGAGCTGCGCGGCCGCGTCGTGCGCGCCGAGCGCGATGGCGAGCTCGTCTCCGCGCTCGACGTACCGCGACGCGACCGGCCGCGGCCCGCGCGGCCCGAGCTCGTAGGTGTACGGCGCTTCGAGCACGTGGCCGTTCGGGCGCAGGCGGATCTGCGCGGCGTCGGCGCCCGGGTTCACCACGAAGTCGACCTCGAGCTGCCCGTGGTCGCCGCGCCAGACGACGTCGATGCCGGGCCACACGTCGCGAAACCGAACGCGCGCGAACGTCGGAGCCGCGGTGCGCCACGCCCGCGGGTCGTCTCCGACGAAGCGGCTCACGGTACCCGCGAGACGATCGATGGGCTCGCCGGGCACGTCCGCCGCGCCGACGAGCTCGAGCTGCTCGGAGACGTTCACCGTCCACACCTCGCGCGACGTGATGAGCGCGAGGGCGCCGGCGCCGTGCACGAGGAACGCTCCGTCGACGGGCTCGAACGCGAGCGCGAGGCGCGGGACGAAGCGAGCCACGGCGCCCCCCGTGACCGGCCGGCCGTCGGCTGCGAGCAGGAGCAGCACGGCGCTGGCGACCCGTCGCATCAGACGAGGACTTCCAGCCTTCCCAACATGAAGTCGCGCGCGATGGTGATCTGGTGCACCTCGTCGGGCCCGTCGGCGATGCGGGCCGCGCGCGCGGCGCGGTACCAGGTCGAGAACGGCAGGTCCTGCGAGTAGCCGAGCGCACCGTGCAGCTGGATGGCGTCGTCGAGCACCTGGCACAACAGCCGCGCGACGTGGTTCTTCGCCATCGAAGAGTAGGGGCGCGCCTCTCTCGTGAGCCCCTGCTCGAGCATCCACGCGCAGTGGAACGTCATCAGGTTGCCGGCGTGAATCGCGCTCGCGTTCTCGGCGATCTTGATCTGCACCGCCTGGTGGCGCGCGAGCTCTTTGCCGAAGCTGACGCGCGTCGCGAGGTAGCCCTTGCACATCTCGAGCGTGCGCGTCGCGAGCCCGAGCCAGCGCATGCAGTGCGTGAGGCGGGCGGGGACGAGGCGGGTCTGCGCGAGCTGAAAGCCCTGGCCGACCTCGCCGAGCACGTCGTCCTTCGTGAGCTGGACGTCCTCGAACGTGAGCTGGCCCTCGATGTGATCGAGCACGTCCGGGCTCATCACGGGGATGTCGCGGTCGTAGCGGACTCCCTTGGCGTGGCGATCGACGAGGAACACCGTCGCGCCCGTCTTCGGGTCGTCGCTGGTGCGCGCCATCACCAGCAGGAACGACGCGTTCTTCGCGCCGGTCGAGTACCACTTCTGGCCGTTCAGCACCCAGCCGCCGCCCGACGGCGTCGCGGCGGTCTTGAGGTTCGTCGGATCCGCGCCGGCGCCCGGCGCGGGCTCGGTCATGCAGAACGCCGAGGTGATCTCTCCGCGCACGAGCGGCTCGAGCCAGCGCTTCTTCTGCGCCTCGCTCGCGGTGGAGACGAGCAGGTCCATGTTCCCCTGGTCCGGCGCGTCGCAGTGGAAGACCTTCGCGCCGATCGGCGAGCGGCCCATCTCGCGGAACAGCGTGGCCATGCCCATCGGCCCGAGCCCCAAGCCTCCGAGCGACTTCGGCAGGTGCGGAGTCCACAGGCCCTGCGCCTTCACCTCCGCCTGCAGCGCCTTCAGCTTCGTCCGCTTCGCGTCGGAGACGAGCTCGGCCTCGACGGGGATGATCTTCTCGTCGACGAAGGCGCGCACGCGCTCGCGCGTCTGTTTCAGCTCGGGGGAGAGGTGGAAGTTCACGGCTCGTCTCCCAGCTCGAACCGCGGGTTGGTGACGGCGAGCGTGTCCTTCGCGGTCTGCACGAGGTGGTCGATCACCTTGTCGTCGATCTTGATGCGGCCCGAGCGCAGGCGGGCGGCGAGCTCGCGCTCGAGGGCGAGCAGCGCTTCGGTGCGCTCGGCGCCGCGCGAGCTCCACAGCTTCGCCTCGTCGGCGACTCCGGGGAGCAGGCCCTTGAGCCGCCGCGCCTCGTGCGAGAAGCGGTCGTCCTGCGTGCGCAGCTCTGAGGCCACGATGCTCGCCAGGTTCGCGGCGATCATCAGGCGGAACGAGAGCGCCTTGTCGTCCTTGAGCTTGGGGCCTACCTCTTCCAACAGAAACGTCGCGACGGCTTCCAGCAAGGTCGAGGCATCAGGGCGCGTTTGCACGGCACGCACTATAGGAGGCGCCATGAAATCGCTCACCGAGTACCTGTGGTTCGAGACGAAACAGAAGCGCGAGCTCGTCCGCATCACCGACACCGTCGCGGACCTCGTCGCGAAGAGCAAAGTGCAAGAGGGCATGGCGCTCGTCTCCGCGATGCACATCACCGCCGGAGTCTTCGTGAACGACGACGAGCCCGGCCTCTGGCAGGACATCTGGGACTGGCTGCAGGAGCTCTGCCCGGCGGGGCCCGACTACCGGCACCACCGCACCGGCGAGGACAACGGCGACGCGCACCTCAAGTCGCTGCTCATCCACCACCAGGTGATCGTGCCGATCACGAAGGGGAAGCTCGACCTCGGGCCGTGGCAGCAGATCTTCTACGCCGAGTTCGACGGGCAGCGGCGCAAGCGCGGCATCGTGAAGGTGATGGGCGAGTGACTCACAGCTTCCCGCGGCGGATGAGGCGCAGCGCCTCCCACTCCATCTCGACCGCGCGGCGCGCGATGGCGATGAGCTCGAGGTCGCGCTCTTCGCCCGAGAGGTAGCGCTCGCCCTGGTACGCCGAGCCGACCGCCCAGCGCAGGTTGCCCATGATCTCCCACCAGAGAACCTGCGCCTCGTCGACCTTCGGGCGGCCGGCGGTCTGGTACGCGGTGTAGAAGTGTTCGCGCTTGGCGAAGCCGCCGATCGGTTTGTCGAGGCGGCCGAAGCGCCAGTCGCGCACGCTGATCCACGCGAGGTCCTCGTACGGAGAGCCCCAGTGCGCGAACTCCCAGTCGAGGATCGCGGCGAGGCCGTTCGAGGTGACGAGAAAGTTGCCGGTGCGGAAGTCTCCGTGCACGAGCACGACGTCTTCCTTCGCCGGCGCCCGCTCTTCGAGCCACTTGAGCGAAAGCTCGACGGCGGGGAAGGGCACCGGCAGCGAGTCGAGCATCTCGCGCAGCTGCTTCAGCGCCCAGAGCGAAGGCCGCTCGGGCGGTTTGCCGAGCGGCAACGACGCTGAATCCGACGGCCTCACGGCGTGAAGCCGCGCCAGCGACTGCGCGAGCTCTGCCGGCAGCCGCGAGCGCGCCGTCTCGAGCTCCTTCTCGCGCACGATGCGGCGGCCGATCGCCTCGCCCGGCGCCCAGTCGAGGAAGTACGCGTCGGCGCCGTCGCGCAACAGGCCCGGCGACAGCCACCGCGCCGCCGGAGTCCGCACGCCGGCCTTCACCGCCGCCTCGATCACCGCGAACTCGTCCTTGCGCTTCAGCGAGCCGGGCAGCGAGCGCGCCGCGTCCGATCGCATCGCGAGCTTGAGGTCCTTGCCCTCGTGCTTGAGCTCGACCTTGAAGTTCTCCTGGCACGCGCCGCCGTAGAGCGGCGTCACGTTCACGAGCTCGGCTCCGTGCGAAGACAGCGCTCGGCGGATCTTTTCGGTGCGCTCGTCCATCGGCTTTTTAGGTTATGCCACGCCCACCATGGTTCGAACCGAGAAGTCGGGTCACGTCACCACCGTCATCCTCGCTCGCCCCGAACGCAAGAACGCGGTCGATCGCGCGACCGCTCAGGCGCTCGCCGACGCGTTCCGCGCCTTCGACGCCGACGAGAACGCGCACGTCGCCGTGCTGTGGGGAGAAGGCGGCACGTTCTGCTCCGGTGCGGATCTCAAGGCCGTGTCCGAGGGCAACTACAACCGCCTCGCGCCGGAGGGTGACGCGCCGATGGGCCCGACGCGCATGCTGCTCGGCAAGCCGTGCATCGCGGCCGTCTCCGGTCACGCCGTCGCGGGCGGCCTCGAGCTCGCGCTCTGGTGCGACCTGCGCGTCGTCGAAGAAGACGCCGTCTTCGGAGTCTTCTGCCGCCGCTGGGGCGTGCCGCTCATCGACGGCGGCACCGTGCGCTTGCCGCGGCGCATCGGCCTGTCGCGCGCGCTCGACCTCATCCTCACCGGCCGCCCGGTGAAGGCCGACGAGGCGCTGCAGATGGGGCTCGCCAACCGCGTCGTGCCGACCGGCAAGGCGCGCCAGGCGGCCGAAGAGCTCGCGCGGCAGATCGCCGAGTTCCCGCAGCTGGCGATGCGCGCCGATCGCACCAGCGCGTACAAGCAGTACGACTTCGAGCTGCCGCGCGCGCTGCGCAACGAGTTCGTCAAGGGCGTGAAGGCGATGGACGTCGAGGGCGCGGCGGGCGCGAAGCGGTTCGCCGAAGGCGCGGGACGGCACGGCAACTTCGACGACTTCAACGGAGGAAAGAAGTGAGCGAGGAGCGGGTCGACAAGAAGTGGCAGACGAAGGGCCTCGAGGCGTACGGCACTGGGGCGATCCTGGGCACGCTGCAGCACTACGGCGTCGCGCTCGACGAGGCGTCGTTCAAGCAGCTCGCCGACGGCGGGAAGTACCCGATGTCGATCGCCACCGAGATGGCGCCGAAGTGGAAGGGCACCGGCCAGTTCTCGAACTTCCTGCCGATGGCGATCGGCGTGCTGTGGAAGCGGTGGATGCCCGACGCGCTCGCTCCCGAGGCGGTCGGCGTGCCGTTGCTCGGCGTGCTGCGCTCGCTGGCCGAAGGTGACGCCGCGACCGCCGACAAGGCGTTCGGCCTGCTCGAGGCCGAGCTGCCGAAGCTGCCGCAGGGCGAGAAGCGTCAGGGCTTCATGAAGGAGCTCGAGCCCTGGCTCGACGTCTCGCGCATCAGCCTCGAGGGGCTGATGGATGATCTCGCGCAGAAGGGGAAGACCGCCGAGGCGCAGCGCCTGGCCGGGGTCAGCGACCAGCTCTTCCCCGAGCGCAAGGACGTGGTGAAGGCGGTCATCGACGCCCGCACCGGCGACAACGCGGCCGCGAAGGCGGCGCTCACCGGCATCGCGCGCGACGCGGGGCGGCCCGACATGGTGCGGCTCGCGGCGGTCGACGCGCTCGTGCCCCACGGCGGAGGCGCCGAGGTCTTCGACGTCGTCGTCCAGCTTCAGGAGAAGGCGGTGAAGGAGGGCAGCACCGCCGTGCTCTACGCGCTGCACTCGACGACGCACCTGCTCGGGCCGCAGCTCCAGGGCTCGGCGCGCCAGCAGGCCCAGTCGCTGGTCGCGCAGCAGCACAGCGAGTTGGAGCGTCTGACGGGCAGGTCTGCGCACTGAAGTGGTCAGTTGCGCTTCCTGCGCACCGATAAATCCGCGGAGCGGCGTGAGGCCGTATGGGCATGTGGGATGCACAGGAGCCCCACTGTCCTCTGGAGGCCAAGCCATGATCGCCACCCTCACCGTCGCCGTGATGCTCTCGCAGTCGCCTGATCAGATCTCCAGCCACGTGCTGACGAACATCAAGAACCAGCTGCGCGGCGCGACGACGTCGGCGCTGGTGACGGTGGTCTCTCAAGCAGACGGGCGCGTGAAGCTGCAGGTCGATCAGGCCGTGATCGGCGATGTGCCGGCGGAGCTCGACGTGACCGCCGCGGGGTTCAACCAGCGCGACGTCGAGCCGGGCACGAAGCTGCTCGTGTTCTTCCGCGCCTCGTTCGTGCCGACCGGCCACTACGAGCTCGTCTGGGACGGGAAGATTCGCGAGTACGACGTCGCCACGTACGTCGATCGCGTGAAGGCAGAAGCGTCGGCGCGCACCGCCAAGCCCCCGCCCGCTACGAAGGCGAAGCCGGTGGCGGCGGTGGCGACCACGCCTGCGACCTGACCAGGAGGACCTCCGCTCAGAGGGTCGACCAGACGCGGCGAGTGCGTCCTCTCGATAACGCTGAGCGGAGGCACGCGAAGCGGGCCGCAGTCGAAGCGCGCTCGAAGCCGTCCATGGGCCCGCTTCGACTACGGCCTTCGGCCTCCGCTCAGCGTGAACGGCGGTCGGCAATGCGCTGGTTGTGCTGGCCGACCCTCTCAGCGTGAACGGAGGTGGCTACGCAGGCTTCGGCGGAGACGCTGGCGCTTCCGGCGCCGCCTCATCCGCGGCCAGCTTCCGGTAGATCGTCCGCGACGCGATGCCGAGCATTCGCGCGGCGAGGTTCTTGTCGCCCTTGGTGTGCCGCAGCGTCTCGTGGATCACCCGGCGCTCGATCTCGTCCATCGGCGTGCCGATCGGGATCACGATCTGGTTCGCCGCGCCGATGGGGCCCTTGCGCACGCCCTCGGGCAGATCTCCGACGTCGATCAGATCCGACCGCGTCAGCACCACCGCGCGCTCCACCGCGTGCTCGAGCTCGCGGACGTTGCCGGGCCACGCGTAGTCGGTCAGCGTCGCGCGCGCCGCGTCGGTGAAGCCGCGCACGTTCTTGCTGTTCTTCGACGCGTAGCGCTTGAGGAAGTGCTCGGCGAGCAGCGGCACGTCCTCGCGCCGCGACGACAGCGACGGCACCCGCACCTCGACGACGTTGAGGCGGAAGAACAGGTCCTCGCGGAAGCGGCCTTCGGCGACCTCGCGCTGCAGATCTTTGTTCGTCGCCGCCACGAGCCGCACGTCGACCTTGATCGTCTGCGTGCCGCCGAGGCGCTCGATCTCTCCCTCCTGCAGCACGCGCAGCAGCTTCACCTGCGCGCTCGGAGACATCTCGCCGACCTCGTCGAGGAACAGCGTCCCGCCGTCGGCGCGCTCGAAGCGGCCTTCCTTGCGCGCGACGGCGCCGGTGAACGCGCCCTTCTCGACGCCGAACAGCTCGGCCTCGAGGATGCTCTCGGGCAGCGCCGCGCAGTTCACCGGGATGAACGGCATGCGCGCGCGCGGAGAAGAGTCGTGAATGAAGCGCGCCGCGAGCTCCTTGCCGGTGCCGGACTCGCCCATCAAGAGTACCGTCGCTGTCGACGGAGCCGCCTGCCGCAAGAGGTCCAGGAACGCCCTGAACGAGGGCGAGTTGCCGACGAGCGAGCGCGGCCCGAGCGCGGCGAGCTGGGCTTTGAGATCGCGGTTCTCGGCGACGAGGGCCTGCTTCTCCATCGCCTTCGAGACCGCCTTCACCAGCGAGTGGCGCTTGAGCGGCTTGGTGATGAAGTCGTACGCGCCGTCGCGCATCGAGGCGACCGCGGTCTCGACCGTCGCGTACGCCGTCATCAGCACGACCTCGACGTCGGGGCGCATCGCGCGGGCGGCCTTCAGCAGCTCCTGCCCGTCGATGCCCGGCATCATCAGGTCCGTCACCATGACTCCGACCTCGGGCTTGCGCAGCAGCTCGAGCGCCGCCGTCCCGTTCGGAGCCGCCAGCGTCGACAGCCCCTCGCGCTGGAAGATGCGGCACACCGAGTCGAGGTTCGCCTGGTCGTCGTCGACGACCAGCACCGTCACGCCCGGCTTATGCGCGATGTCAGAAGTCACAGCGACCAGCTGTTACGAAGCCGCAGCTTCCCTGGCAACAGTCGCTGTCGACCGTGCAGGTCTCGTTGCGGAAGCGGCAGATGCACGCGCGCGCCGTCGAAGAGCTGTACGTGTCGGTCTGGCACTTGATGTTCACCGGGTCGCCGAGCTGCGACGTGCCGGCCCGGCACACCATGCCGTTCGTCGAGCACGCCTGCAGGCACAGGCCGACGTTGTCGCCCTCGGCCGCGTTCCACGAGCAGTAGCCGTTGGTGCCGCAATTGTTCAGGTCGGCGCGGCACTCACCCGCGCAGTACCCCTGCGGCATCGTCGGGTGGGGAATGCAGAACCAGGAGGCGCAGTCGGTGTCGACGTTGCAGGGCGCTCCGTAACCACTGCCCGGCAGAGACTTCTGCTCGCAGTACTTGGTCATCGGGTTGCAGCCGTAACCGGCACCCATGCCCGCGCATTCCGAGTCGGAGGTGCAGAGCGGCCGGCAGAGGTTCGGAGTCGACGCGCTGTCGTCGTGGTTCGTGCACGCGTAGCCCGCGCGGCAGCGGTTGGGCCCGGTGAGCCCGTTGCCGCTGCACGTCTTGAAGCAGCGGTTCGGGGAGCCGGCGATGCAGGTGCCTCCGTGGCACCCGGCGTTCGAGCCGACCGTGCACGGCGCCGCATTGGCGTTCGTGCAGTAGCCGCTCGGGTAGCCGACCATCGCCTCGGTGAGGCACCGCCCCCCGGCGCATTGCGCGTCGGCGGTGCAGGGCTCTCCGTCGGCGAGCATCACGCACGAGGCGCCCGCGCTGCAGTTGGAGTCGGCGCAGTCGACGGCGCGGTCTCCGTCGTTGTCGATGCCGTCGTTGCAGATCTCGGCGCCAGCCATGCCGCCGCCTGCGCCGGCCATGCCGCCGCCTGCGCCGGAGACGCCGCCGCCCGCGCCGGAGCTGCCGCCGCCCGCGCCGGAGACACCGCCGCCCGCACCGGAGCTGCCCCCGCCCGCACCGGAGCTGCCGCCGCCGGCGCCCGAGCTGCCGCCGCCGCTGCCGCTCGCTCCGCCGCCGCTGCCGGTGCCCGAGGAGCCGCCGCTGCCCGAGCCTCCGCCCGCGCCGCCGCACGGCGGGATCATCGCGCAGTCGGGATCCATGCAGTCGCTGAGCAGGTCGCCGTCGTTGTCGAGCGCGTCGCCGCAGGCCGACTCGGTCATGCCTCCGCCGCGGCAGGTGCAGCCGAAGCCGCAGTCCATGCCGGTGCAGCCCATGTCGTCGCAGTCGATGAGGCCGTTCGCGTCGTCGTCGATGCCGTTGTCGCAGCGCTCGACGGCGACGCGGCACTTCGCCGAGTTGAAGCACTTCGGGTCGGCGCAGTCCGTCTTGCCGTCGCCGTTGTCGTCCTTGCCGTTGTCGCAGGTCTCGGGACCCTTCGGCATGGGCTCCGTCGGAGGCGCGCCACTACACGACAGCGCGAGCGCTGCCGCGAATGCGACGGGCAGGAGCTTGAACTTCATGGGCGAAAGACGATCCTCTTACTGGCCCTTTTCGCCCTGGACGGTACCAGAGTTGCCGGTTCGAAGCCGAAAGGGCCTGTCTTTCTCGCCCTCTGAGAAAGTGACTACTCGTCCGACGACTCGGCCGGGGCCCCGCCCATCTTCGCGAGGTCCTCTTTCTTCACCGTGCCGGGGTCGATCTTCTTCGTCTTGGTGATGAGCTCTTCGATCGTCTCGTGGAAGTCGAGGTCGCTCGTGTCCTTCTTGAAGCGGAGGAAGTTCACGCGCGCGACGACGTAGTTCTTGAGGTACGGCGAGTCGAAGCCCTTCGCCTTCAGCGCGGCGACGACGCTGGCCACCTCGTCGTCCCACTTGAGCAACAGGTCGGCGCGCTTCTCGCGCTCGGCGAGCGCCTTCTCCATCGGCAGGTCGAGGAAGCTGTCGAGCCGCCGCACCGCGCTCGCGTACGCGCCGGCCGAGTAGCGCGGCCGCTTCTCGTACGCGGCGCCGAACGTGGCGAAGTAGGGCTCCTCGAAGATGGCGGCGTGGTCGCTCTCCTTGCCGGCGTTGTTGCCGGTGAGGCCGCGGTGCATGCGGATGACCTCGAGCGAGCGCTCCTTCACGTTGTGCGCCTTCTCGGTGTTGAGCGCGAGGATCTGGAACGCGACGTTCTCTTCGGGCAGCACCATCGCGACGATGGTCTTCATGCCGAGCAGGTTCATCGCGCCGAGGCGGTGGTTGCCGTTCGGCGTCCAGTACTTGCCGTCGTGGCGCACGGCGATGAGCGGGTCGAGGTAGCGGTCGACGCGCTCCATCGCGGCGGCGAGCTTCTTCACGTGCGTGTCCGAGCGGTCGCGCTGGTACGGCGTCGGCTCGACCTTCTCGATCGGCAGCGCCGCGAGCACGACGCTGTGGCCGCCGAGCGGATCTTTGTACACGGCGAGCGCCTGGCCGCCGTCTTCCTTGATCAGCTCGGCGAGCTTCGTGCCCTCGTCTCCCGGCGTCGCCACACCTTGCGGGTCGAGGCCCTTCGTCGCCTTGTCGATCTTCTTGCGGCGCGGCTTGCGCGGCTTCTTCGGTGCACCCATGTCACTCTCCGCTCACGGTGAGCTCGGCGAAGCGAATCGTCGGAGCCCCGGTTGAACCACGGAACGTCAGGTCGCTGCCGATGCCGTCGATGCTCTTGAGCATGTCCAGCAGCGTGCCGGCGACGGTCACTTCTTGCACCGGCCGGCCGAGCTCGCCGTTCTCGATCCACAAACCGTTCGCGCCGCGGCTGTACTCGCCGGTGACGAGGTTCGTGCCGTGGCCGAGCATCTTCGTGACGTAGAGGCCGTTCTTCACCTCTCTGATGAGGTCCTCGGGGCTTCGCGTGCCGGCCTCGAGGTAGAGGTTGTTCGTGCCGATGCTCGGCAGCGAGCGGTAGCCGCGCGCCGCGTTGCCGGTCGTCTCGGCCTTCGCCTTGCGCGCCGTGAACGTGTCGTAGAGGAACGCCTGGAGCACCCCCTTCTCGACGATCGCCGTCTTCCGCGTGGGCACGCCCTCGCCGTCGAACGGCGAGGTGCCCAGGCCCCGGGGCAGGAGGCCGTCGTCGACCAGCGTGACGTTCGCGGGCGCGATCATCTGGCCGAGCTTGTTCGCGAGGAACGACGACTTCTTGAACACCGCGTCGCCGCTCGCCGCCGCCGCGATGCCGCCGACGAACGACGCCGCCATCATCGGGTCGAAGATGACCGGCACGCGCTGCGTCTTCGCCTTCGAGGCCCCGAGCATCCGCACCGCGCGGTGCACCGCTTCCTTCGCGATGGCCTCGGGCGCCTGCAGCTCTTTCAAGAAGCGCTTGTAGTCGAACCAGTCTCCGACCTGGAGCTGGTCCTTCTCCGACGCGACGGCGCTCGCCGACAGGTACACGTACGTGCCCTGGTAGCCGCCGCCCGCGCCCTCGCTCGAGGCGAGGTACGTCTCGTTCACGTAGTCGCCGGCGCCGACGCTCTCGAACGTCTTGATGCGCGGGTCGAGGCCCTTGCCGGCCTTCTCCATCTCGAGCGCCGAGCGGATCTTCCACTCGGGATCGAGGTTCGCGACCTCTTCGTCGAACAGCGGGCCGACGTCGGCCTGGCCCTCGAGCTGCTTCTTCGTCGGCAGGCCGTTGAGCTTGTTGGGAGCGGACGCGGCGGCGAGCTCGACCGCGCGATCGACGGTGCTGTTCAGCGCGTCGGTGGTGAAGTCGCTCGTCCAGGCGAAGCCGAGGCGGTCTTTGACGAAGACGCGAATGCCCGCGCCTTTGCTGGTCGCTTGCGTGAGGTCTTCGATCTGTCCGTCGCGCACGCGCACCGAGGACTCGCGCCCGACTTCGATGAAGGCCTCGGCCTGCTTCGCTCCGCGCTTCTTGGCGCGCGCGACGAGCTGCTTCGCGAGCGCCTGATAATCGGTACCCATCGGCCGCGCACCTTGCCACGCAGAAATGGGGACAGGCTGCTTTTTCGCGCTCCAATTCTCGGTCGCTGAGAAAGATGGGCGGGGCGCGAAAAAAGCAGCCTGTCCCCATTTCTGGGTGGGTGAATATGTGGAGCCGATGCACGTTCTTGTGGCGCGCTTGAGGCACCTCGTTCTGCTGCCGCTCCTCGTGGTCGGGTGTGCTCGGTTTCAGCGCGTGCCGATCAAAGCGGACGCGGTGCGCCTGCAAGGCGGCCGCTTCGTCGGCCCGCTCGAGTTTCCCGTCCCGCGCCGGGCCGATCACGACAACCAGGACTTCGAGATCCGCGTGCTGCTGCGCGCCGCCTGCGCGCCCAAGCTCACGCTCGCCTTCCCCGACGGAGAGACCCAGCTGCTCGGAGAGGACGACAAGCGCTGGCAGGAGCTGCTCGCGCTTCGCGCGAAGTACGAGCCGCCGCCGCCGCTGCCCGAGGCGACGCCGCCTCCGGTGATCGCCGCACCCGCCGAGCCGCTGCCGCCGCCTCCTCCGGAGCCTGCTCCTGCGCCTCCTCCCGCGCCTGCTCCTGCACCACGTCCCAGCCCCGAGCCGGGGACCGCGGGCGCCAGCGTCGAGGCGGGCATCGTCATTCCCCTGCCGCAGCAGCAGACCGGGCGCTGGAAGCAGGTCCGCACCGAGACGTGGCCGGGTCAGCTCGAGTTCGAGCGCCTGCGCGCCGTGCGGTGCGAGCGGGCTCGCGAGTACGAGCTCACCTACGTCAACGCGTTCGACGAGACCGGCAGCCTGGCGGTCTGGGCCGAGGTGCCGCAGGAGCTCGAGGACGCCGAGCTGCGCTGGGAGATCGTCGCGCGCGTCGCCCCGAAGCCTGCGCCCGAGCCGCCGCCGGAGGTCGTCGCCAGCCCGTCGCCGCCTCCCGAGCCGAAGCCGATGAAGCCGCGCCCGCCGCAGCCTGCGCCGAAGAGCGAGACGCCGGACCCCGCCGAAGATCCCGGCGCCGTCTGGCAGCCCGGGTATTGGGTCTGGCACGAGGGCGACGGCGAGTGGGTGTGGGTCGAGGGCTGGTGGCTCGCGCCTCGCACCGCGCCCGCGTTGAAAGCAGAAGGAGAGGGCCCGCCGCCGAACCCCGGCGCCACCTGGGCGCGCGGGCACTGGGAGTGGCGAGCGCGTCCCGGCCGCTGGGAGTGGATCTCGGGCTCCTGGAAGGCGCCGCCACCGAAGGTCGAGAACCGCGGCGAGCCGCCGGGCCCGGGCGCCCCGTGGAACCCCGGCTACTGGCAGTGGCGCCGCAAGGCGTTCGTGTGGATCGACGGCCACTGGGGCAAGCCGCAGCCGCTGCCCGAGACGCCGACCGCGAGCCCGTGCGCAGGCGCGCGGTGGATTCCCGGCGACTGGATCGCCGTCGCCGGAACGTACAAGTGGTCGCCGGGCTTCCATGACGGCTGCCAGCGTCCTCCGCCGCCGAAGGCGGAGACTCCGCCGCCGCAGCCGGCTCCCGGAGCGGTGTGGCTGCAGGGCTACTGGCGCTGGAACGCGAGCGCCGGGGTGCACGAGTGGATCTCGGGCCACTGGGAGCTGCCTCCCGGCGAAGGCTGGGTGTGGATTCCCGGCCCACCGGGGCCGAGCGGCATCGTCATCGGCGGCCGCTGGGAGCTGAAGGTGAGGCCGAGATGAGGCGTCTGTTGCTCGTGCTGGCGGCGATGGGCGCCAGCGGCTGTGGCTTCCTCATCGACGGTGCGTACCTGCTCTCGAGCAAGCAGTACACGACCAGCACCGAGCAGCGGCGGCCGACGGGAGAGAGCGAGAGCCGACCCGAAGTTCGCTTCGTGTTCGAGGGCCCGCGCGTGCGCGTCGCCTGCGAGAACGTCACGCGCGGAATCGATCGCGTGTGGAACGTCGACAAGACGTACGAGTACCAGGGCGGCTATCACCGCGCGCACCTGTTGCCCGTCATCCTCGACGGCGTCATCGGCGGCATCATGGGCGTCGCGATCGCGGTGAAGTGCAACGAGCCCGGCTCGAGCATCAACTGCAACCTGCTGTACGGCACCATCCCGTTCGGCGTCGACTTCACGTACTCGTTCATCCGGCTGTTCACGACCGAGCCCGCGAAGCTGGTGAACAAGCAGTACGGGACGCCGCGGGCCGATCCGCACGCCGAGCCGATCGGCAGGGCGTTCGCCGCGTGCCCCGCAGAGGCCCGGGTCCAGGTGTCGTCGACGCGAGACACGTTCGAGCTCGAGGTGCCCCCGAATGGAGAGCTGACCCTCGAGCAGCAGCAGCGCATCGTGACGGCGGTCGCGCAGAGCCAGCAGGCGCGGGTGATCGCCGCAGCGCCGGCGGGGCAGCGCGGCGAGACGCTGCAGCGCTGCGAGTTCTTGAAGCAGCTCACGCCGCTGCCGATGGGCGCGGGCAACTGCATTCCGCAGCCGACGCGGTAATCGGAGCGGGCATCTCTTCCCGCGCGGACGGCTGCGCAGCTCTCGACGCGTGGCGGCGGAAAGCAGCCCGTCCCTTCACATCTGCTTGCCAACGCGACCCGCGCGCGCCGTAGACTCCACCGCCTCGATGCGCGCTGCCGTGGTGGCCCTGTTGCTCCAGCTCGCATGCTCCGCTCCGGGTCCGCAGGGCCCCGCCGGCAGCGAAGGCCCTGCGGGAGCACGCGGCAGCCCGGGCCCGGTGGGCGCGATGGGAGACGCCGGCGTGGCGGCCGCGCCGCCGCAGTTATTGGCCGCGACCCTTCCGGTCGGCGACGCGACCTGCGCGCTCGGCGGCGTGCGCGTCTTCACCGATGGGGGCAGCGTCTGGGTGTGCAACGCCGCTGCGCCGGACGGCCGCCTCGCGGCGTTGCAGCCGCTCGCACCGGGGGCCGAGTGCCCCGAGGGCGGGGTGCGCGTCGTCACCTCTGCGGGCTCGTACGTCGTCTGCGACGGCGCGCGAGGCCCCGCCGCGCTGCCGCTCGTCACCGCGCTGGACGCGGGCGCGCTGCGGTGCACCGAGCTCTCCTCCGACGCCGGCCGCGCGGTGGTCTGCGACGGGCCGCGAGGCTCGGCGGGCGTGCTGCCGCAGGTGAGCGGGGCAGCCTCCTGCGGCCCGAACGGCGGCGTCACGCTCACGCTGGGCGGGGCCGCTGCGGCGGTGTGTACCGGCGCCACGGGGCAGACCGATCACCTCGTGAGGCTGGCCGACGGCGGCTGGGCGCCGGTGGCCGCCGCCGTGGCGACCGTGCGCGGGCCCGACGCGCTCCAGGCCGTCGCCGGCACGCGGCTGGCTCCGCTCTACGACGTCGGCCCCGACGGCAGCCGCTCGGCGGTGCACGGCCGCTTCTGGGACACGTTGCGCAACGAGCCCTGCGTGCCGCAGCCCGCCTTCGACGGCGGCCTGCGTTGCCTGCCCGAGCGCACCGGCCGCAACGCGACGAGCTACCGCACGTACCGCGACTCGTCGTGTACGACCACGCCGGTCGCGATCTTCTTCCCGGGGGTATGCGCACCGAACCCGCCGCCGCTCGCCTTTCGCGTGGAGGCCTGCACGGACGCGTTGCGCGTCTACCAGCTCGGCGCCGAGGTCCCCTCGCTCACGGGCGCGCCGTGCAGCTGCGGCTCGGGCGGCTACTGCGCCTACGGGGTGCGGAACGACGACGGCACCTGCCGCGTCGCCTGTTTCAACCCGGGCACGCGCGGCTTTCTGCTCGGCCCGGAGCTCCCGCTGTCCAGCTTCGAGCTCGTCACCGAGGACACTCCATGAACCGACCGCTCGCCGCCACCCTCGCGCTGCTGTGCGCGTGCACGCAGGGGACCCCGGGGCCTGCCGGCGCCGAGGGCCCCGCGGGTTCGGAAGGTCCCGCCGGGCCGCAGGGCCCCATGGGCGCGATGGGCGCGCCGGGAGCGCCGGCGATGCTCTCCGTCGCGCAGCTGCCTCCGGGGGACCCGGCATGTCCCGCCGGGGGCGCGCGCTTCGACTCTCCCGCGGGGACGACCCTGGTCTGCAACGGTCTCAACGCCAAGACGGCGGCGCGCTGTCGCTCGCCCCGCTCGCGCCGGGCGCTGCGTGCGCGTTCGGCGGCGTTCAGGTGACGAGCGGCGGCAGCATGTTCGCCGTCTGCAACGGCGCTCCGGGGCCGGCGGGTCCCCCAGTGAGCGTGTCCCACGTCGACGCCGGCGACCCGCGCTGCGCGTTCGGTGGCGCGCGCGTCACGTCGCCCGGCGGCAGCGAGGCGTACGCCTGCAACGGCGCACCCGGCGCTCCGGGAGAAGCGGTGCAGCTCGAGCAGCTGATGCCCGGCGCGCGTTGCAGCACGGGCGGAGCGCGGGTGTTCAACTCGACCGGCGACGTGGTGGCGTGCAACGGCGCGCAGGGCCCGACGGGGCAGTGTGCCATCACGGTCGGCGTCGGCGGCACGTTCGCGGTGGACGGCGGGCAGCTCGAGGTCCGCGGCCCTCCCGGCCTGGCCGACAGCCTCGCGGGGACCCGGCTGCGGCCGATGTTCTATGCAGGGGCCGACGGATCCCGAACGCGCGTCGCCGACCTCATGTTCGATGTTCAGCGCAACGAGCGCTGCCGAGTGCACGCGATGGCCGACGGAAAGACGCGGTGCATTCCGTTCGACTTCGTCACGCCGAACCTGACGCGCGGCGCGTCGGTTCGCTACTTCCGCAACGCGGGGTGTACCGGCCCGGAGGTGCTCCCTTTCGGTCAGAGCACCTGCACCTCGCAGCCGGGGCCATACATCTTCGGCCACGATGGCTGCGCCTACGACGGCGTGTTCCAGCGCGGGGCCCAGGTCACGCCGGTTTCGCCTGGAATGGTCTACGACCTGCGCGGCACCACGTGCGGGTTGAGCAACTTCGGCGCCGGCGTCACGTTCTGGGGCCTCGGCCCGGCGATCCCTCTCTCTTCGTTCGTCGAAGTGACGACGACCTCGACCCCATGATGCGCCTGATCAAAATCTGCGTCGCGTGTGCGCTGGCGTGCTCTGCCTGCGCGAAGGAAGGTCCCGCAGGAGCCACCGGTCCGCGTGGGCCCGAAGGTCCTCCCGGTCCGCCGGGGCCGCCCGGCTCGGTGCTCCTCGTCGACGGTGGCTCGCTGGTGGGGCCGCCGGGCCCGGCTGGAGCCTCGGTGACGCTCGCCCCGGTGGCTCCGGGCAGCGAGTGTCCCGCGGGCGGCGTGCGCATCTCGGTCGAGGGCGCCTCACACGTCCTGTGCTCGGGCGCCCCGGGCGCACCGGGCGCCGCCGGCTCGCCCGGCATGCCCGGCATGCAGGGGCCGCCGGGCTCGTTCCCTCCGGGCACGATGATCGCGCACGCAGGCACGGCGATCCCCGCCGGCTGGCTGCCCTGCGACGGCCGCGCGCTGGACCGCGACGACCCCCTCTACCAGCCGCTGTTCCAGGTGCTGGGCACCACGTGGGGAGACGGCACGACCGGCGCCGGCGCGATGATGGGCGTCACAGACTTCAACCTTCCCGACTCGCGCGGCCGCGCGCTCATCGGGGCGGGCACGTACGTGGACCCGAACGGCGGCCCGACCACGCGCACCGTGGGACAGTCGCTCGGGTCGAAGGCGCACGTGCTGACCGTGGCAGAGCTCCCGTCCCACACCCACAACTACGAGGACTGGCACTACTACGACCAGATCCTCGGCTCGCCGGATTACCAGACGGCGACGGGCGACGGCGCCGGCACCATCCTGGTGCGCGCCGGCGTCACCGCGCCGGCCGGCGGCGGCCTGCCGCACGACACGATGCAGCCGTCGCTCGTCGTCCAGCACCTCATCAAGCTCTGACGGTCAGCCGACCTTCGTGCCGCCGACCGTCATGTTGTCGATGCGGATCGTGGGCAGCCCCACGCCGACCGGTACGCTCTGGCCGTCTTTGCCGCAGGTGCCCAGGCCGGGGTCCGGCATCGGATCGTTGCCGACCTGCGTGACGTTCTTGAGCGCCTCGGGGCCGACGCCGATGAGCGTGACGCCCTTGAGCGGCCGGCCGATCTTCCCCTTCTCGATCTCGTAGGCCTCGTTCACTTCGAACACGAAGTTGCCGTTCGTGATGTCGACCTGGCCGCCGCCGAAGTGGGCCGCGTAGATGCCCTTGTCGACGCCGCGGATGATCTCCTCGGGGGTCGAGTCGCCGGGCGCGAGGTACGTGTTCGTCATGCGCGGCATCGGCATGTGCTTGAAGCTCTCGCGGCGGCCGCTGCCGGTCGAGCGCTGGCCCATCAGCTTCGCGTTGAGCTGATCGTACATGTAGCCCTTCAGCACGCCGCGCTCGATGAGCACCTTGAACTCGGGCGGGGCGCCCTCGTCGTCGACGTTCAGCGAGCCGCGCGAGTGCGCCATCGTGCCGTCGTCGATGACGGTGACGAGCTCGCTCGCGACCTTCTGGCCGAGCTTGCCGGCGAACAGCGAGGTGCCCTTGCGGATGAAGTCGGCCTCGAGGCCGTGGCCGACGGCCTCGTGCAGGAGGATGCCGCTCCAGCCGGGCGCGAGCACGACGGTCTGCTGGCCGGCCTTGGCGTCGACGGCGCCGAGCGTGGTGATGGCCTGGCGGGCGGCCTCCTCGGCGACGTGCTCGGGCGTGAACGTCTCGAAGTAGCTGAACGGCACGCGGCCGCCGCCGCCGAAGAAGCCGGTGCGGCGCTCTCCCTTCTTGCCCTCGGCGACGACGTGCACCCCGAGGCGGCAGAGGTCCTGCGTGTCCATCGCGAGGTGGCCGTTGGTGTTCGCGACGAGCACGCGCTTCGTCGAGTCGGCGTACGTGGCGATGACCTGCTTCACGCGCTTGTCGTAGGCGTGCGCCGCCTTGTTCGCGCGCACGACGAGGTCGGCCTTCTTCGCGACCTCGACGTCCGCGAGGTGCTGGGGCATGCGGTAGAACGACGGCAGCGGCACGCGCGAGACGTTGAACGGCTTCTCGCTGCCCTGGCCCTGGGCGATGAGCGCGGCGGTGCGGGCGGCGCGAAGCAGCGCCTCGTCGTCGAGATCGTCGGAGTACGCGTAGCCGACCTTCGCGCCGCTGACGACGCGGACGCCGACGCCCTGCTGCAGGCCGGACTGGGCGCTCTTGATCTTGCCCTCTTCGAGGACGACCGCGGTGGTCACGGTGCGCTCGACGTAGACCTCGGCGAAGTCTCCACCGCGCTCCATGGCGGCCGAGAGCAATCTCTCGATCTGGGGAACGGCGAGGAGAGGTGGAGGTGTCAACGGGCTGATCTTCTTCGCTGCGACGCGTGCCATAGGATGCGCGCACAGTAACAACGAACGGGCTATTCTTCCTTTCGAGAACTCGCTTCCCCATGCCTCCCAATTCACGCAGCAGAAGAGGGCCTCCGGTCGAGCGGGGCGGCTCGGGCAAGCTCGGTGACGAAGACGAAGAGCTGAGCCAGGGCACCGTGCGCCGCTCGACCGCTTCGGTCATGCGCGGCGGCGGCAACGTCGAGGACGACCCCGAGCGCAACAACGCGACGAGCGCCCGGCCGTCGCTCGCGAACCAGAAGCCGCTCGCCGAGCGCAGGAAGCGATCGTCGGTGGTCGAGCGCGGCAGCAAGCAGATGGTCAACGACCCCGAGCGGCTCAACAAGACGAACACGACCATTCCGGTCCCCGAGCCGAGCGGCGTGGTGAGCCGGGAGCAGCTGCCTGAGCCGAGCGAGGCCGAGTGGGAAGCTCCACCCGGGAAGATGTCGCGCGAGATGTCCGCGCCCGAATACGAGACCGGCAGCAACTACGGAGAGGGCCTCGACGAGAGTGCCTCCGACTACCGCACCGGCAACGACTACGAGCCGGTCGCCGGCGAGGACGAGGAGATCTCGTACAACGGCAAGAGCCTCGAGGGTGACGGCCTCGACGCGCTCGACCCCGAGCTCGACGTCGCGCACTCGAAGACGCGCAACCTGCCCGCCGACTACGACGGGAAGAACGACGGCGGGGAAGACGACGGCGCCGACGATGCGAACGCGACGCACGCCGGGCCTCCGCTGAAGCTGGAGATCGTCGCCGGCCCCGACACGGGCAAGAAGAAGAAGTTCCGCGGCGTGCGCATGGTGATCGGCCGCACGCCGGGCGTCGATCTGCAGCTGACGGATCAGTCGGTCTCGCGGCGGCACGTCGAGCTCATCGCTGGAGACGGCGGCGTCATCTTGCGCGACCTCGGCTCCGGCAACGGCTCGAAGGTCAACGGAGAGAAGGTCACCGAGAAGGTCCTCACGCACGGTGACGAGATCCACATCGGCAAGACGAAGATCCGCTTCGTCGACGAGGTGGGCGCGTTCAAGAAGGCGCGCGAAGAGGCCGAGAAGAAAGAGGCCGAGGAGAAGGCGGCTCCGGCCGCCGAGGGCGACGAGACCGGCGAGAAGCCTTCGGAGGGTGAAGAGGGCGCCGAGGCGAAGGCCGAGGGCGACGAGGCCGCCGGAGAGGGTGAAGAGAAGGCCGAGGGCGAAGAGGGGGCCGAGGCGAAGGCCGACGGCGAGGGCGACGAGAAGGCCGAGGTCGAGGGTGAGGGCGAGGCGAAGGAAGGCGACGAGAAGAAGGGCCCGCGCTCGCGGGTGATGACGGCTCGGAGCCGCGAGAAGGAAGGCGGCGGGTTCCTCGCCGATCCGAAGAAGCGCATCGCGGTGATCGGCGGCGTCGTGGTGCTGCTGCTCATCATCGTGGTCGTGGTGGCGACGCGGCCGAAGCCTCCGCCTCCGCCGGATCCGCTGAAGACGCAGGCAGCGGAGAAGATGCAGCTCGCCCGCGACGCGGTTCGCAACGAGAAGTACGCCGAGGCGATCACGCTGATCGAAGAGGCCGAGAAGCTCGTGCCGGGCATCGACCAGACGCGGCTCGCGACGCAGGCGCGCAGCGAGCTCGCGGTGGTCACCGTGCTCGAGGACGTGCGCCGCCTCATCGAGGCGAAGAAGTTCGAGGACGCGAAGGCGGCGCTGCAGAAGGCTCCGCAGGGGTCGGTGAAGACCGAAGAGGCGAAGGCGAAGCTCGCCGCCGAGCTGGCCGAGGCCGAGGGCGCCTACAAGAAGCAGCGCTTCCAGGAGCTCATCGCGCAAGGCGAGGTCGACGCCGCGGCGCAGGCGCTGCAAGATCTGTCGCCGGAGGATCAGCGCGAGATGGCCCCCGTGCTCGAAGAGGCGAAGGCCGCCGCGCAGCAGGCGCTCGAGGCCGAGAAGCGCGCCGCGCTGAGCGCGAACGCGAACAAAGCGGCGCGGTCGAAGGCGGCGAAGCAGGAGGCGATGGCGCTCGCGTTCGCGGTCGTGCAGCGCAAGTTCGCCGGCCAGGAGTGGTCGCGCGCCGCCGCCGAGTGCGACCGCGTCATCGAGCAGAACGTCGGCGACGACGACATCCGCAAGAAGGCGAAGCAGCTGCAGCAGCAGATCCCCTCGTTCGGGCGGAACTACGAAGAGGGGCTGAAGAAGTTCCGCGCGAACCAGCTCGCGGCCGCGGCCAAGCCGCTCAACAAGGCGTGGGAGATCTACCAGCAGATCGACTTCCAGACGCCCATGGGTGACGAGCTGAAGGAGAAGCTCGCGGCCTCGGCGCTGTTCTCCGGCAAGGAGGCGCTGATGCGCGAGGACCTCGCGACCGCCGCTCAGTACTTCCGCACCGCCGCCCGGCTGGATCCCGATGAGCCGAAGGCCAAGGAGCTGCTCAACGACGTCATCTCCCGCGCCGACGAGCTGTACCAGGGCGCGTACATGATCCGCGATCGCGATCCCCAGGAGGCGCTCAAGCGCTTCAAGGTCGTGGTGGAGATCACCCCCAGTGGCTCCACAGTCCACGAGAAGGCGAAAAATCAGATCGCCGCGATGTCGCCGTAGCCGGCTGCGACGCGCTGGCCCTCAGCCTCTGAGAATTGGTGCATCGCCGTCGTCGGGCAGCTGCCCGATTTCGGTGGCGACCGAGCCCCTCGAAGATCGCGGTCCATGTACAGGCGATCGCTCGCGGTGGGAGGCGGCATGGAGCACATCGTGCTGCAGTGCATTTCGGAAGTCGGCATCGAGAACGTCACGTTCCAGGTGCTGGCGAAGTACCTCGGCCACTCTCGCGCCACGCTGTACCGGACGTACGGCGACTGCCGTAACTACCTGCGGCAGATTCACGAGGCCTGCCTCGAGCTGCTCGATGACGATTTCCACGTCGAGCCGCGCAGCCGCGAGCTCGAGCTGGACGAGTGGTGGACCCGCGTGTCGGCGACGCTGCGGTCACCGTACGGGAGGGCGTTTCTCGCGCTGCGCCCATTCGTCGCCGTCGGCCGGGGACTCGAGGCGCTCCTGCGAACCGAGGTGTCCTGGCTCAGGCGCTTTCAGGCCTGCATCGACAAGGAGAACGTCAGCGCGCGATTGAGTCCGCTGATGACCACCGTCTGGTCCCTGCTCGTCACCGCCAGCGAGATGGAGCCTGGGACCGAGGCGGAACAGCGGCTGCGCACGTTCGCGCTGACCCTCGTGACCGGTTACGCGCCCGGCGCCGACGCGGTCGCCGCGCCGAACGTGCCTTCCTTCTGCTGAGCACGTGCGGCCAACGGCTCGGTGAGATGAGATTCTTATCTCCGGGGGGTGGTCCTCGAAGGGGTGCGACAAGAATCTCGTCTCACGGCTCGAAACTGCCTTTTTTGATGGGGCAAACCGGTCGATCCGCGCCCAGCGTCGCCCTCTCGGGCCGAAATGGCGGGTTGAGACGAGATTCTTGTCGCACCCCCTCGAGGACCACCCTCCGGAGACGAGATTCTCGTCTCCGTCTGTCATCCACCAGGTGGCAACAAGGCGGGGAAGGCTGCCGAATCCCTGCGCTGATTCTGGAGGCGGTGCCGCAGATACGCGTCGTCCGAGGAGCTGGCGATCGCGATGACCCGACGCGCGAGGCGTGCCGCTGAGGTATCGAGGTGCGCCTTCGCGAAAGAGATGCCGGCGAGCAGCGATCTGCGGGCGTACCCATCGCTCACGCAGAGGAACGATTCGATGCGCCAGCGGTTCATCGCCCGCTGCGTGGAAAGGGTGCCGGGGCCGAGCTCGATCTCCAACCAATACTCGAGGCGTGCCAGGCCGCCGGCGTCAGCCTCGGTCTCGATGAGCTCGAGCCCGAGGACCACCGCGTCTTCGTAGGTGACGTGGGGCTTCAGCGGAATCACGAACGCGCGGTTGAAGCTCGGGTTCTGTTCACGCACGCCGGCGCGGAGCAGCTCACGGACGAGCGTCCTGGCCGAGGCAGGGTGCGCCGCCAGCACGTTGGCGGCGACCCACTTCTTCTGCTCGTGCGCCGTGGAACGGACGCTTCCCGGCGATCTCGTCCAGCTCTTCCGGCGTGAGTGGCGCGCCCACGGCGTGAGCATCGCTGCTAGTCTGCGCGGCGCCATGAGCGGATCATCACTGCGCGAGCTGGGCCTGGACCTCGTCGCCGAAGAGCAGTGGGAGAAAGCCCTCGGCGTCTTCGCGGAGGCCGTGCGCCGGCAGCCGGCCGATCACCGCTCCCGCATGCTCGCGGCGCGCTGCTACGAGAAGCTGTCCGAGCCCGAGCGCGCGGTGACCACGCTGCACGCCTGCGCCGAGGGCCTCTTGCGCCGCGACTACCTGCTCTCCGCCATCGCGGCCTGCAAGCAGGCGCTCGTGCTGTCGCCCTACGAGAAGCGCCTCAAAGAGACCCTGCACCGCATTCACGCGCGCGCGGCGAAGACCATCGCCGGCAAGGCGGCGGTGCCGCCTCCGCTGCCGCCCGACTCCCTGTACGACGGCAAGACCGAGCAGGACCTGATGAGCCTGCAGGGCGGCGAGCTCTCGGACGCGGCCATCAACGTCCTCGCGTCGCCGGACACCGGCGGCGGCGCAGACTCCGAGGCGCGGCCTCCGCTGCCGCTGTTCGCCGACCTCGAGCGCGACGCCTTCGTCGAGCTCGTCTCGTGCATGGCCTACCGCGAGGTGCCGCCGGGCGAGCTCATCAGCGGCGAGGGCCAGGGCGGAGACACCATCTACGTCATCGTCGCCGGCAAGGCCGAGGTCACCCGCGTCGTCGACGGAGCTCCGAAGACGCTCGCGTTCCTCGGCGGCGGCAGCATCTTCGGCGAGCTCGCGATGCTGACCGGCGCTCCCCTGACGGCGAGCGTGACGACGGTCTCCGAGTGCGACCTGTTCGAGATTCGCCGCCTCGACTTGAACCAGATCGCCCGCTCGCACCCGTCGGTGCCGCAGACGCTCACCGCCTTCGCGCAGAACCGCATGGCGAAGAACCTGATGGCGACGTCGCCGCTCTTCCAGCAGATCCCCGAAGGCGAGCGGCCGCGCATCCTCACCAAGTTCCTCTTCAAGGCGCTGCAGCCGAACGAGAAGGCGCTCACCGAAGGCGAGCACGCGCCGGGGCTGTTCCTCGTGCTCGCCGGCGAATTTGTGGTGCAGAAAGAAGACCCCGGCGGCGGCATGGTCTCGCTCGGCATCCTTCGCGAGGGCGACATCGCCGGAGAGATCTCGCTGCTCACCGGCCTGCGCGCGACGGCGACGGTTCAGGCGACGCGGAAGACGGCCGCGGCCTTCCTCGACCGCAACGGCTTCAACGACCTCGTGAAGGAGTTCCCGCAGGTCCGCAGCTTCCTCGACGGGCTGTCGCAGCGCCGGCTCAAGATGATCGGCGAGGCCCTGCGGCCGGCCGAGATCCTCGACGCCGACGAGCTGGTGGTCGAGAGCACGTCATGAGTCGCCGCGCGCTGGGATTGGTGCTGGGCGCTGCAGCCGCGGCGCTCGTGTTCTGGCTGTGGCCGCGCGGCCCGAAAGACCCGGAAGCCGAGATCCGCAAGCTCATCGCCGGCATCGTCGCCGGCGCCGAGGGGCGCGACGTCGGCCCGCTCGCCGACGCGATGGCCGAAGACTTCCGCGGCCCGCAGGGCGCCACCCGGCAGGACGTGAAGCAGATCGTCGCCTTCCAGGTGCTGCGCAACCAGGAGAACGTCGCCATCTTCAACCCGTCGCTCGAGGTGAAGCTCAACGGGCCCGAGCTCGCGGAGATCGAGGGCACGTTCCTCTTCGCGCGCACCAAGGCGAAGAGCGCCGCCGAGCTGCAGCCCGAGATGGTCGCGAGCGCGTACCGGATCACCGCGTCGCTCGACAAACGCGACGGCGAGTGGAAGTTCACCCGCGCGACCTACGCGCCGGTCAGCTGGCCGTAGAGGCTCACTTCCGACGCGCGCTGAGCACGTAGGGCAGCTGCACCGAGACCTCTTCGTTCAACCCGGTGAACGCCAGGTGCTGCATCGCCGCCGTCACGCACTGCGTGAACTCGGGGCGGCCGAGATCGTCCGTCACGCGCACGGCTTGAACCGTCTTCGGCGGAGCCAGGTCGAGCTCGACGGTCACGTTCCCGGCCAGCGTCGGGCTGCGCTTGAGCTCGTGCTCGAAGCACGCCTGCACGGCCGCGCGCTTCGCCCTCGCGATCGCGCGGGCGATCTCGGCGCCGTTGCCGTCGAACGAGAGCGGCTCCTCTTCGGCGCGGGCGGGCGCGACCGGCGCGGCCTCGGCGACCGGCGGCGGCGCCGGCGGCTCGGTCGCCACCAGCGGCGGGGCCAGCATCGGCGGAGGCACCGAGTCCTCCTCCGAATCCACCGGCGGCGTCACCGGCTTGGGCGGACGCGGAGCGCTGCGCGCGGCCTTGGTCCTCGACTTCTTCGGCGCCGGCGGCCGCGGCAGCGGGGCGAGCTCGGGCTGCGAGGGCAGGGCGGGGAGCACCACCGCGGCGGCCGAAGCCGGCCTCGGCGCCACGATGACGTCGAACGCCGTCTTCCCCAGCGCGCCCGCAAGCAGCAGGAGCGCGACGTGCAGCACGCGCCGCCCCCGATTCAGTCCCAACCCGTCTCGCACGTATACCGACATCGTCCAGGTCCTCGAGACGATGTGTTGCCCGTCGGCGGCGGGATGATCAGCCGACTACTGGATGAGCGGCTTGGCCTCGTCGACCCACAGCTTCGCGACGGGCTTCTGGCCGGCCGAGATGAGCTTCTTCTCGACGTCGGTCAGCATCGCGTTGAGCTGCTCGCGCGGCACCGACTGGGCCTTCAGCTTCGAGAGCGCATAGGCGTACGACTGGCAGCCGGCGGCCCAGTCCTTCTTCGAGAACTGGATCTCACCCATCGCCATGTACGCCTCGGCGAGCGCGCCCGTGCCGTCCGGCGGAGTGATGTCGACGAGCTGCTCGGCGGCCTTGTCGTACTCCTTCTTCGCGAGGAAGACGGAGCCCTTCGCGTACGTCGCCTTCACCAGGTTGACGTTCTTCGCCGCGATGGCCTTGTCGTAGGCGGCGAGCGCGTCGTCGAGCTTGCCCGCGTCGCGCAGCACGTCGCCGCGCGTCAGCCAGTACCGATCGTCGCGGTCGAGGAACGCCTGCGTCTTGCCGTCGGCCGTCGGGTTCTGGATCGGCTTCATCACGTTCTCGTACTTGTCGAGCAGCGCGAGCGCGTCGTTCGTCATGCCCGCCTGCTGCAGCAGCATCGCGCCCTCGAAGTAGAACGCCGGAGCCGACGTCGCCTTCGTCACCGTCGCGGTGAACGCGGCGGGGGCCGCCGCGTCCTTCTTCAGCGCCAGCGCCTTCGCTTTCACGAAGTGCGCCCACGGATCATCGGGGTTGATCGACAGGGCCTTGTCGGCGCCGGCGATCGCCTGGTCGTACTGCGCCTCGAAGTTCGCGAGCTCGGCGGTGGTCGCGTAGACGCGCGCCTTGAGCGCCGGCGAGAGCTCGGCCTCACGGCCCAGCAGGTCCTTCAGCGTCTCGGCCGCGTCGGCGACGCGGTCTTTCCGCTCGATGCGCGCGAGGGCGATGCCGACCTTCGACCGGAGGTGATCCGGGTTGTTCGACATCGCCTTGTTGAAGTAGTCGAGCGCGTTGAGCTGCTGGCCCTCTTCGAGCCACGACTCGGCGAAGGCGCTCGCGTACTGCGGGTCTTTCCAGCCCTTGTCGCTCGCGAGCACGAACGCGGCGCGGGCGAGCTGCAGGTTGTTCTGCGCCTTCAGCGCGAGCGCCTGGGCGTAGGCGAGCTTCGCCGTCGACGCGCCCTTCTTGCGGAGCTCTTCGATGAAGTCTTCGGCCTCTTTCGCCTTGCCGCTGGCGAGGATGTGCAGCGCCTTCGTGCCGTAGCGGTCTTCGGACTTCGACTCGGCCTTCTCGGCCTTCTCGAGGTACTCCTTCGCCTTGGCGTCGTGGCCGGGCTCGCGGTGCACGAGCCACAGCTGCGTGTGCAGCGTGGCGAGCGTGGCGAGCACCTCGGGGGCCGTGGAGTCGAGCTGCAGGATCTCCTCGGCCATGCCGATCGCCTTCTTGAGGTCGGCCGGGTTGTCCTTGATGGCGACGATCTTGGCTTCCTTCAGCTTGTCGCCGATCTCCTTCTTCCGGTTCCCGCGGCCGACGACGAACCAGACCGCCGCGGCGAGCAGGGCTCCCACGATGACGATCTGAATGAGCGCGCTCGGCAGACTCTCACGCTTCTTCCAGTCTGAGTTGTTGGCGTCGGCGCGATCGGCCATGGGGCTTTGTTCCTTTTGGGGAGATGAAGTGAAACGAGCGCGCGCGGATATATCGGGGGCTTCCAGGTCGGTCAACGAGCGGGACGGGGCATCCGCACCCACTTCTGAATCGACGGCCGCTGCCAGGCGCCTTCCGCGTACGCCTTGACCTTCGCCGGCAGCGTAAAGCCCCCGTTCAGGTTGAGGCGCTGCAGGAACAGCGCGAGGTCGCAGTCCGCGATGCACCACTGCTCGAACAGCGTGGAGCGCCCTTCCGCGATGAGCGGCTCGATGCCCTTCAAGAGCCGGTTCGCCTGGCCGATCGCCGCGTTCGACAGCGGCGCCTCGGTGCGCTCGAAGAAGATCGTCTCGGTCGAGCGCTCTTCACGGATCGCCATGAAGTCGCTGCGCACCCAGGCCTGGATCATGCGGCACACGCCGCGCTGCTGCAGGTTCTCCGGGAACAGGCGCGGGTGCTTGGGGAAGGGGAAGACCTCGGCGAGGTACTCGGCGATCGCGGTCGACTCGGCGAGCCAGTAGTCCCCGTGCTGCAGGGCGGGCACGCGGCCGGTCGCGGACTTGTAGGCGGGCTTATGGTGCTCTCCGGTCTTCAGCGAGACCGTCTCGAGCGTGTACGGCAGCTGCTTCTCTTCGAGCGCCACGAACGCGGACATCGCGTACGGGCTGTCGAACAGCGAATCGACCCAGAGGGTGAGCGGAGCGCCGGGGTTCGGGGAAGAAGCGTCCATGAAGGACGCGTCTTACACGCCCGAGACGATCTTCCAGACGTTCTTGTCCACTTTCTTGAAGATCATCTGCTTGATCTCGGTGTCGCTCTGCCGCTTCGACGCGAGGCCCGGCATCGAGTAGCTCTGGGTGTAGGTGAACGTCGCGCGCGCGCTGGTGGTGTCTTCGCTGAGCTCGATCTTGCGGACGCTGAACTCGACGCGAATGTCCCCCAGGCGCTTCAGCGTCTCGGGGAGCTTCGTGTAGAGGTCCTGGTAGTTGTAGTCGTCGTCGGGGTTCGCGCTGCCGCCGTCGTCTTTGAACGACTCGTCGGCGAGGCTGATGATCGACTGCGAGTCTTTCTTCTCGAGCGCGACGCGGTACTTCTCCATCACGTCGAGGATGGCGCGGGTGTCGTCGGTGTCGTCGAGATCGGTACCCGGGATCTTCTTGGGTGCACAGCCGACCGCGACCACGGCGACGAGCAGGAACAGTCCTCGAGCAGACATTGAGCCTCCCAACACTGGAGCGTTACAGGGCATTCCTACTTCGCCCGGAGCACTTCCGCGATAAATCGATTCATCACCACGGCTTCCGCGTCGAGGATCTTGAGGCCCTCGCGGTGAATCAGGGCCTCCGCGATCGGGGCGACCAGCTTCAGCAGGAAGGGGACCTTCAAGGCGATCTCGCCCTCGATGGTGCGCTCGGTGCGGCCGCTGCCGGCGTCGCGCAGCCGCACGGTGCCGGTGTTCAGCAGCATCGAGCTGATCTGCGCCGTCGTCGGCACGTTGGTGAACGAGCCCGAGCGGGTCGACCGGTCCCACGTCGACGACTCGACGAACGCGAACCACTCGGGCGGAACGCGGCGGGTGCCGATCGCCTCGATGACCGGCTTGGGCCGATAGCGGACCCTGCGCTGAAGGCGCGTGCCCTCGTCCTTCTTCTCGAGCAAAGACACCTCGAGCAGCACGCCGTGGTGCTTCAAGAGAAACGGCAGGTACGCGTCGGAGATGAGCGCGCGCTCGACCTCGTCGACCGTACCTTCCAGCACCTGGCGCTTCTCGAACCGCACGCTGACGCAGGTACCTAAAAAGGTGGTGCCTCCTCAAGCGACGCGTCGGGAAAGTACGAAACCTTTCGACGTCTCTGGTTTCCTCACACGCGCGGCTTGCCATCGAGGGGCGGCGTCTGCTTTCTGCACGTCTCGACAGGGGAGCCACATGAACCGCTTGGCGCTGCTCGCAGTCGTCGCGTTCGCAGCATGTGAAGGTCCGGAGGGCCAGATGGGTCGGCCGGGCATCATCGGCCCGATGGGCGAGAAGGGCGACCCGGGTCCCGGCGCGCAGGCCGCCATCACGGCCGTCTTCCCGCGCTCGGTCGCGACGGGGCTCAAGGCGCAGGTGGCGATCTCGGGCGTGTCGACGGCGTGGAACGACAACGCGCAGGTGAGCTTCGCCGGCCCGGACATCACGGTGACGCGCGTGCGCGCGGCCTCGACCAACGCGCTGGTCGTCGACATCGAGGTGAGCCCGACCGCGACGCTGGGCGTCCGCGACGTGAGCGTGACGCAGAACGGGGGGACTCCGCTCTTCTACCGGAGCGTCTTCCAGGTGACGCCGCTCATCACCCGCGAGATCGTCGGCAAGCCGCAGCGCGGCAGCGTGATGGCGGTGACGGTGACGCACAACGACCCGGCGTTCGAGTTCGACACGTCGTGGACCGGCTCCGCGTTCACCGGCGTGACCGCGACGCTGAGCCCGCCCGCGACGATCGCCGTCCGCGACGTGAAGCCGCACACGGTGACGCTGCTGGTCAGCATCGACACCGACGCGCCGCTCGGCCAGCGCGACCTGCGCATCGTCAACAACTGGAGGCGGCCCAGCGAGACCACGTTCAACTTCAGCAACGTGTTCGAGGTGGCCGATCTCACCGAGACGCCGATGCCGCTCACCGCGACCGGCACGCTCGAGAAGAGCTTCGACTCCGTCCTCTACAAGCACACGTCGACGTCGTTCGGCGTCGAGCAGCTCTTGTCGGTCACGACCACGAACGGGAAGGGCACTCCGATGCTCGTGCTCGTGCCGGCGAACGGCCGCTTCACCGTGTCGTCGCTCGCGTTCACGAACAGCCACCAGTTCTACCCGTACGCCTCGACGCCGGACACGCGCTTCCTCGTGCTCGACCCGTCGAACGCGCAGGGCGTCGACTACGTGGTCAGCGTGGTCACGCCGATGCGCGTCGCGGAGGCCGAGCCGAACGAGGGCATGATGACGCAGGCGCTGGCGGTGCCGTCGATGGTGACGCCCGCCACGATCTCGTCGGCGACGGACGTCGACACGTACAAGATCACCGTCGCGCAGGCCGAGGTCGGCCGCAGCCTGCGCATCCGCACGCGCGGGTATTACAGCTGCGACGTTCGCGTCGAGCTCACGCTCGCCGACGGCACGCCCGTGATGGCGCCGGTCGACGACGCGTACCACGAGAACGTCCGCACGCCGCCCCTCACGACCGCCGGCGACTACTTCGTCAAGCTGAGCTGGGGCAGGTATATGAACTCCGTTTGGTACAGCTACGCGACGTCGTACGAGCTCTTGGTCAACTGGGAGTAGCGCTGCTCCTGGTCGCCGGGCCCGCTGCCCGTGCGCAGCAGAGCATGTTCAACGTGCCCGCCGGCACCGGCACGACGCGGGGCGGCTTCTTCTTCCAGGAGCAGATCAACGCCTCTGCTTCGGGCGAGTCGAACCTCACGGCCTCGGTCGGAGTCGGCCACGGCGTCGAGGTCGGCCTCAACCTGTTCCACGTCCACCTGTGGGGCCACCAGGCCGAGAGCGCGCGCAACCTGCTGATGGCGAACGCCATCTTCACCGTCGAGCTCACCGAGTGGCTGACCATGCAGTTCGGCGGTCAGGCCGGCTTCGGGCGCGACGAGCACCAGCACCAGTACGTGCCGGCGGGCTTCGGCTACGTCGAGATGCGCATTCACCCCGAGTCGCTCAAGCTCGCCGGAGTCGTCGGAGCGTGGACCGCGACCGAGAGCTACGTCGGGCGCGGCTGGCCCGCGGGGCCGATGTTCGGCGCCGAGTACGAGGTGATTCACGAGTGGCTCGTGCTGCAGGGCGACCTGTTGATGGGCCCCAACGAGTCGTGCGTGGGCGTCATCGGAGCGGTGCTGCTCTTGCCGCTCGGCTGGCAGCTCTCGCTGGGGTTGCAGGTGCCTTCGCCGCTGTCGAAGAACTCGTTCGGCGGAGTGCTGGAGATCACCCACGTGCCGCCCGGCGCCGGCGAGTTCGACGACGACGTCCGGTGGCAGAAAGATCGCGTGAACCCCCGGTGGATCCGCGAGCACCGCGAGAAGCACGGCATCGACGAAGAGGACGTGCAGAAAGTGAAGGAGCGGAAGAAGCAGGAGCGCTAGACGCAGCACGGCACCGTTCACGCTGTGCGGAGCGCGCAGCGCGGAGTCGAAGCGTGCCGGTGGACAGCCCTCTGGATGTCGTTCGCGCCCACCGGCTTCCCTTCGTGAATCACCTCAAGGCATCGGCGGGCACCATCGCGCCGCCGAACATCTTCTCCTCGAAGGCGCACCGCTCGAGCCACTCGTCGGTGCGGCGCTTGAACACCGAGCCGTAGTCGGGCAGCGACTTCGCCTCTTCGCGCAGGCCGGCACAGTCGCCGGACAGGAACCGCGACTCGAGCTTGAGGCGCAGCGCCTCGCGGCGAATCGAGGGCGGAAGGCCCGGCGCCGCCAGCGCCTGCGACAGGTACTTCACCGCGAGCATCGGCTGATCCGAGTGGGTCGCGAGCCTTCTGCCCACCAGGTAGGCGGCCTCGGCCTGGCCCGGCACCTTGGCGAGCGCCTCGCGCAGGACGAGCAGCTTCACGTCGTCTCCGCCGGGCCCGAAGTACTGCCAGATGGCGCGGCCGACCTCGGGCGAGGCGAGCGCGGCGAGCTTCACGTGCGCGGTGCGATCCATCGCGGGAGACGGGTCGAGCTTCAGCACCGCCTCGAGCTGCGCCTTCGCCTCTTCGGCGCGGCCGAGCTCCCAGAGCACGTCGGCGCGCGCCATCGCGACCTCGATGGCGGCGGCCTGGTCCTTCTCGACCTTCGGGGCGACCTTCTCGAGCAGCTCGGCAGACGCGGCCTTGTTTCCGGCCCGCTCGAGGGCGTTGGCCTTCGCCATCGCGTGCCGGTAGTCGTCGGGCTGCAGCTCGATGATGCGCTGGTACTTCGCGATCGCGGCGTCGGGATCCGAAGGCAGGAGCGACGCCGCCTGCACCCTCAGCGTCTCGACCTCGCGGGCGCACGCGCGCTGAAAGAGGCTCTTCTGGCGAAAGCGCGACATCGCCTGGTTCACGGCCGCGGGGTCGAGCGGCACGGTGCCCAAGAACTTCTCCCACTCGAAGACGAGGGTATCGAGAGGCGTGGCGTAGACGAGGTCGAAGTCGCCCTTCTGGTAGACGGCGCGGAGCTTCTCGCCGCCGCGGGTCTCTCCGAGCCAGCGCATGAACGAGCCGACGGCGGCGTACGCGCGCGCCGGCGGAGCGTCGTAGAAGCCGTCGAGCGTCATCAGCTTGCGGACGTCGGGCAAGAGCTTCTGCTGGCGCATGCCCGCGGCCCACTCGTGCAGGGTGAGATCTTCGAGCGGGTCGTCGCCGGCGACGGCGAGGCCCTCGATGACGCCGGCGACGGGGATGAGGCCGCCGTAGCGCGCGGTGACCCCGAAGGGAGTGGCCCCGTACGGCGCCGCCATCGCGTGCACCAGCTCGTGCTTCACCACGGGGTGCGGGAAGCGCATGTTGTTGACGTGAATCTCGCGGCGCCACGGCTTCGCGAACTGCGTGTGCTCGGCGCCGACGAGGCGCTGCTTCTCGGCGGCGTCGCGGTACCACCAGACGGTCACCTTGCCCGGAGGCGGGGCTCCGAAGAAGGCCGAGACCTGCGCGTGCCGCAGCTCGAGATCCCTCAGCGCGCGCTCGACGTCGTCCTTCTGCAGGCCGCGCGCGTGGATGAGGACGAAGTGCTCGCTCTCGCGCTTGCCGCCGAGGCGCTCTTCGAGCACCGCGTCGGTCATGCGGGTGCCGAGCGAGGGCCCGCGCTCTTCGAGGACGAAGATGGCGAAGCAGACGGCTCCGAGCAGCACCGCCGAGCCGAGGCGGAAGTGCGGGCGCGAGAGCTTGCCCTTCACCATGTCGAGCAGGTTCGCGGTGAACAGGACGACGGCGGCGGTGACGAGCAGCGTCTCGAGGCGGAACCACCACAGCGCCGGCGGCAGCGTGAGCGCCTCGTCGTAGAGCGGCCCGGGCAGCCAGCCGGCGAGGTGGTTGAAGGCGAAGACCTGCGGGCCGAAGACGATCGGCCACGCGGTGTGCACGACGCTCACGAGCACGAGGCCGAGCTGCAGCAGCAGGCTGAACACGAGCCGCTCGAACGCGAAGCCGACGAAGACTCCGAGCGCGCACGAGAGCAGCCCGGAGGGCAGGGTGAGCACCGGGAAGAAGCCGATCGCGAACGCGGGGTCGCACGCGGTCGAGGTCGCGGCGTAGACGAGCGCGGCGAGGAACGGCACGGCGAGCGCGGCGACGCTCAAGAGCCAGGCGCCGAGCGTCGCGTAGACGACGTTGCGCAGCGCGGAGTCGTAGCGGACGGCTCCGCTGGGGCGCGGGTCCTTCGAGGTGATGAGGCGGCGCTCCTGGCGGGCGGCGGCGATGCCGAAGACGCAGGCGAACAGGCCGTGCAGGACGGAGAGGACGGCCGAGAGCTCGTAGCCCGGCAGGCCGAGCAGCGGCAGGCGGACGAGGAGGGCACCCCCCACGGCGAGCGCGAGGAAGGTCAACGCCACGAAGGGGCGCCGGACCAAGCCGAAGGCACGGAATGCGGCCTGCCGCACGGGAACACGTCTATACTGCGCCCACCCATGGCGGAACTAAAAGGCCCCGACGCACGCAAAGAGCCGCGCGCGCCGATCGAGCTCAAGGTCGATTACAAGAAGCTGAACTCGTTCTTCGCCGACTACACCAAGAACATCTCCAAGGGCGGCACCTTCATCAAGACGAAGAAGCCGCTGCCCATCGGCACGCAGTTCCTGTTCAAGCTGACGGTGCCCCAGCGCGGCGAGCCGTTCGAGCTGCTCGGCGAGGTCGTCTGGAGCCAGACCGACGGCGACGAGCCCGGCATGGGCATCCGGTTCATCTACACGAACGACGGCCAGCGCTCGGAGTTCGAGGGTGTCGTCGAGCAGTTGATGTCCTCGTCGCTCGGGCCCGAGCTGACGGGCAAGCTGCTGAACAAGAGCCTGAAGACGTGAGGACGGTCGCAGCGCTGCTGCTCGTCTTCGCGGCGTGCAGGAGCGAGGGAGCGAAGCCGCAGCCGCCGCCGCAGGCTCAGCCGCGGGTGGCTCCGTCGAAGCCGGCTCAGACGGACATCACGGCCGAGGACTACGTGATGCCGCCGCTGCCGCGCGGGCGCGTGACGCTCGTCGACGCGTACGGCGGCAAGCACGTCGTCGAGGTGGAGATCGCCGCGACGCACGACGCGCGCACCCGCGGCCTCATGTGGAGGAAAGAGCTCGCCGACGGGAAGGGCATGCTGTTCATCTTCAAGCAGCAGCAGCCGCTCACGTTCTGGATGAAGAACACGCTCATCCCGCTGGACATGATCTTCATCGATCAGGAACTGAAGATCGCGGGCGTGGTCGAGAACGCGGAGCCGAAGACGTTCACCTCGCGCGGCGTCGGGTCGCCCTCGATGTTCGTGCTCGAGGTGCCGGGCGGGTGGGCGGCGAAGAAGGCGCTGAAGCCGGGCAGCACCGTCGTGCTCGAAGGGGCTGCGGACGTGAAGGTCGAGCCGTGATCGAGATCAGTTCTTGAGCGACTCGGCAGCTGCAGGCGTCGCGGCCGGCTCCTCTGAGCTCACCGGCGAGACCGGCTGCAGCATCGGCGCGCTCGCGACCTGCTCGGCGATCTTCACCGCGGCGTGCAGCTCGGCCTCCTGGGCCGACAGCTCGGCGCCGGTCGCGACCTCGTGCGCCAGCTTCGCCTCGTCGGCCTGAGCCGTCGCGAGCGCGTTGAACTTGCGCGACAGCGCCGACATCTCGGCCGCCTTGATCTGCGTGTGCCCCGACCGCATGCCGATGAGGGCCACGCGCGCCCGCTCGAGCAGCGCGACCTGGCTCTTCAGCTTCGCCAGGATCCGCTCGCGCTTGTTCTTCAGCTCGCCGAGGCGATCCATCTCCTCGCGCAGCGACGCCGCCGCCATCTCGAGCTGCCGCTTCGCGACGGCGTCCTTCGACTGCGCGGCGCTCTTCGTGAGATCCAGCACCTCGCGCTCGAGCTCCTTCACCGTCTCGTCCTCGAGCTGCGTCTCGACGCCGGCCCACTCGGCGGCGAGCTCGACCGCGTCCTTCGTCAGCCGCTGCAGCGTGCGCGCGAGCTCTTCACGCGCCGGCTCACGGGGCAGCTTCGCCATCGACTCGCCGCACTGCCGGTACAGGTTCAGAGCGCGGGTCGCGAGCGTCTGGAACTCGCCGTGGAGCTGCGGAATCAGCTCCTCGCAGCGCGCCTCGACCGGGTCGGACTTCAGCATCAGGTGCGCCGCGATGCCGCCGATGCCGGCGAAGAGCGCGATGATGACCCCGCTCACCAGCGCCTGGAGCATGTTCGGCGTCTGCCAGTCGGCCATGCGCAGCGCGAGCACCTTGGCGACCTCGAGGCCGGCGACGCTCAAGCCCGCCGTCGCGCCGGCCGCTGCGCCGTAGTGCACGAGGCCGGGCCGCACTGCGCCGACGCTGCCTTCCTCGCCCTTCTCGACCTGCCGCGCCTTCACCATCAGCGCGCCGCAGGCGGCTCCCGCGAGCCCGACGGTCCACGACTGCGAGAAGCCGAACAGCCACGGAGCCGCCGGCAGCACCAGCGACAGCGCGCCGAGCATCAGCTTGTCCATCTTGTCGCCGCGCACGCTGGCGAGCGCGACGCCCGCGATGGCGAGGAACGAGATGGGCACGCCCGGCACTCCGATGACGGCGCCCATTCGCGCCGTGACGTACGCGAGGAAGCCGGCGCCCGCACCCGCCGCGAGCCCGCGCATCACGTTGCGCTCGAAGTCTTCCCGCTGGTGCATCTGCAGAACGGCGGAGTTGGTAGCCATGTCGTCCTCAGCTCAGTACGTCGAGGTCTGCAGACCGAAGTCGAGGCGCGCCTTGCGCTTGGCGCCCTTGCTCGCCGCCTGGATCTCTTCGTCGGTGTTCGCGTTCTTGAAGTTGTCGTTCCACTCGCGCTGCTCCTGCACGTCTTTCGCGACGGCGCCTTCGCCGGCGACCTTCGCGGCCTCCTCGAAGAAGAAGGCGTTGTTCTGCAGCAGCTTCTGCGCCTTGGCGCGGTCACCGGCCTTCAGCGCGTCGGCGGCGGCCTGCGTGTTCTGCGCGCTCTGCGCCCGGGCCGCGAAGACGGTCGCGTCCTTGTCGCGGTTCGCCCAGACGACGTCGGCCTTGTCGGTCGTCATCGCCGCGAGGCGCGCGCCCGAGCTGACCGCGTTGCCCTTCAGCAGATCCATGTAGTCGAGCTTGAGCGAGGTGACGTCGAAGCTCTGGCCGGCCGACGGCGCGCTGACCGTCACGCGCGCCACGACACGCTCGAGCTGGCCCGACGAGAAGTCCGGCAGCTTGATCATCGCGCGGCGGCCGTCGGTGAAGGCGAGGCGGTAACCGAGCACCTCGCGCAGCTCCATGCCGGGCGGGAGCTCGAACGTGAGCGAGACGCCCTGCGCGACCTGCGTGCCGGCCTGGTTCAGGTCCTTCTGGAAGATGGTCGAGAGCTGCGAGGCGTCCTGCAGGAAGGCGTACGCGCCGCCGCCGGTCTCGGCGATCGCCTGCATCAGGTCTTCGTTGAAGTCGGTGCCGACGCCGATGCTCGTGACCGAGATGCCGCTGCCGCGGATGGCGCGGGTGAGCTCGGTGAGGCCGCCCGAGTCCTGGATGCCTTCGGTCGGCTGGCCGTCGCTGATGAGCACGAGGCGGTTCACGCGGAAGTCGCTCATCGTGGCCATGAGCATGTCGCGGCCGGTGGTGAGGCCGGCGCCGATGTTCGTGCCGCCCTCGTCCCAGATGTTGTCGATGTAGCGGAGCAGCTTCTCCTTGTTTGCCTCGGTGCAGAACACGCCGTCCAGGCTCTTCACGTCGCCGCCGTAGTGGACGATGGCGAGGCGGTCGGTGGCGCGCAGCTGCGAGACGAGCTGGCGGGCCGCCATCTTCGCCTGCTGCAGCTTGAAGCCCGACATCGAGCCCGAGCGGTCGATGACGAGCGCGAGGTTGACCGGGGTGCGCGTCGCGCCGGGCACCTCGACGCCGTTCAAGTCGATGGTGACGAAGACGTCGGAGGTGCCGGTGCCCACGTACGGGTGCGACAGGCGCGCTGACATTTTGATCGAGCCGTCATTCGCCACCGTCGGTCCCGGTGACGAAGTGACAATCACCGGTGTCGGGTTGACCACGTTGTGCTTCGGCTGCGGGAGGCCGACCACGAGGGCGATCAGCGCGAGGACTCCGGCGGCGGCGAGGAAGATGGCGGTTCGATTCATGTCTTGCTCCGGCAAGGCGTTGGCCCAGCGCGTCGACGGACACCAGCGCGCGTCTCTCCGTTCACGAACGAGGAGAATGAACGATCTACTTGCAATTGAAGATCCGCATTCCGACCGACGGTTAACCGACCGATGCCCGCGAAAGCGGGTGGGGAACCTGCCGGAGATGTCGGTGCGCGGATGTGCGCGCGGCTGAGAGGCCGCACAGTTATCGACTGCCGCGCCGAACGGGCCGGCTCCAGTCCGTGCTCACGTACCAGACGACGTACGCTCCGCGCGGTCCTCGCCGGCGCCTCGACCTCGTGCCGTTCGCTCGCTTTTCAGCAGCCTGCTAGGGCTGGCCGGCGTCCGGGATGACGGCGCTCCGCGCACAGAAGTACGGAGAGGTCGTGACGCCGAAGATGCGCTGGTACGAGACGGGGTCCTTCGCCTTGATGGCGGCGAGGGTGTTCTCGTCGAGGATGAGCGGGCGGCAGCTCAGCTTCGTCTTCGCATCATTGTCGAGCTGTCCCGAATAGCTCGCGCATCCGATGGAGCTGTTCGCGACGCAGGCGCGCGAGCAGTAGCCCTCGGCGACACCGCCGTCGTCGGCTTCTTGAAATGCCGAGTCGCGGACGCAGACCTTGTCCTCGCATTCCGTGGAGCCGAAAGAGATGAAGTCCTTGTTCGCCGAGTTCTTGACGATGGGGTCGGACTTCAGCAGGTCGGCGCGGCCGCCATCGGGGAGCCCGCGCACGAGCTTGCAGGGGATGTTGAGGTCCGTCTGCTCACACGCGCCCATCGCGAGGAGAGCGATGACACCCAGCCGTCTCACGCTGAAGAACCGGTTCATGAAGAGCTCCATTCGCTCCCTCGATGCGCGGGCGGGCCCGCGCGGCTCAAGGTGCATACCACGAGTTTGCGTTGTTGATGGGCAAGTTGCGCGAGCGTATGTTGCGCGCGGTTTTGCCAGCGGGGCCCGCGTTCAAAGGGCGCGGGTAGGGATCGAAAAAGGCACGGAGACACCTTCTTGAGCTCGCGACTTCTGCTGCTGTTGCTCCTGCTCCCGGCCGGGGGCGCACTCGCGCAGGACGAGGGATTGGGCCTCGACCTCACCGACGAGCCGAAGAAGGAACCCAAGAAGGAGGAGCCCAAGAAGGACTCGCCTCCTCCGACGACGACGTCGGACGCGCCGAAGCCGCCGCAGCAGAACACCGGCCCGGCCGTCGAGCGCGACATCACGCAGGACGACCGCGTGAAGAGCGTGCAGAAGAAGCTGTACCTCAAGCGCTACCGCTTCGAGCTCGCGCCCTACTTCATCGTCACGGTCAACGACCCCTACTACAACAAGTTCGGCGGAGCCCTCCGCGCGGCGTTCCACCTCTCCGACACGCTGGCGCTGTCGGTGCGCGGCTCGATCTTGCGCGTCGTGAAGACCGAAGACGAGCGCGTCGCGAAGCGCGTGTTCAACGCCGTCGTGTACCGCTCGGTGCCGATCTGGGCGGTGTCGGCGAACTTCGAGTGGAGCCCGTTCTACGGAAAGGTCGCGTTCATGAACACGATCCTCCACCTGGACGGGTTCATCACCGCGGGCGCCGGCATCATGTCGACCGAGACGTCGTCGCAGAGCGGCCTCAAGCCGACCTTCGACATCGGCGGCGGCCTGCGGTTCGTGGTGCGTGACTGGGTCGCCGTCAACGGCGCGCTCATCAACACGACCTACGTCGACACGCCCGCCGGCACGACGAAGGGCTCCACCAACAACCTCCTCACGGTGATGGTCGGTCTGTCGATCTTCATCCCGTTCCGGTCGACGTTCCGGGAGGCCGAATGATGCTGCGCGCGCTCCCCCTGGTGCTGCTGTTCGCGTTGCCCGCCCTCGCTCAGAAGAGCGAGGAAGAGGCCGGCGACGTCTCGGAGGTCGACAAGGACCGCACGGGCCCGCTGCGCGATCGCGTGGCGCCGGTCTCGGGTCACCTGTTCCTGATGAAGGGGCGGTTCGAGGTGAGCCCCGAGGTCGGGTTCTCGTTCCGTGACGCGTTCTACACGAAGTACACGCCGGGCCTGCTGATCTCCTTCCACTTCACCGAGACGCTCGGCGTGCAGCTGCGCGCCGGCTACGCGATCTCGACGGTGTCGAACGCCGCGCAGATCTGCACGAACGACCCGATGGGCGTGCGCGGCTGCCGGTCTCCGACGCTGATGGAGCTCGACGGAGCGAGCATTCCGCCGTACGGCCGCATGGGCCTCATCGCGGACCTGAACCTCGAGTGGGCGCCGCTCTACGGCAAGCTGGGCATGCTCGCGGTGCTGCCGTTCCTCGAGATGATTCACTTCAACATGTACGTGGCGCTCGGGCCCGCGCTCTTCGTCGCCGGGTACTTCAACACGGTGCCGATCGGCGGCAACGTGAGCGTCGGCATGCGCATCTTCTTGAACCGCTTCATCTGCGTGCGCATCGAGCTGAGGGACCTCATCTATTACGAGCAGCAGGCGCCGGGCTCCGTCCGGAACCAGCTGATGGGCGACGTGGGTGTATCGTTCTTCCTGCCCACGGACTTCACGCGGGAGTGATGCCATGAACCGAGCGCTCGTACTGATGTCGGTGTTGATGCTCGCGGCCCCCGCGTCGGCCCAGATGAACTTCGAGGGCCTCGACCTCGGCGGCAAGAAGAAGAAGAAGCCGAAGCCGGACAAGGACAACGGCGACAAGAAGAAGGACCCGGACAAGGACTCGGGCGGCTCGTCCGAGGTGAAGATCCCCGAAGGCGGGCTGGATCTCACCAAGCAGCCGGAGAAGGACGAGAAGAAGGCCGGTGGCTCGTCGCCGACGATGTCGTTCGAGGGCGTCGACGTGTCGGGCAAGGCGGCCGATCGCCAGAAGCTCGACGCCGCGGTGAAGGAGTTCAAGAACGACAACTACGAGCAGGCGGCGATCGCGTCGTACGAGCTGATGCAGGACCCGAAGATGGCGGCGCTCGCCACCGAGTCGCAGTACCTGCTCGCGAAGTCGCTGTACCGCATGAACATGTTCCACAGCTCGCTGGGCGAGTTCTCGAAGATCCTCGCCAAGGGGCCGCAGACCAAGTTCTTCAAGAGCTCGCTCGAGTGGCTGTTCTTCATCTCGCGCAAGACCGTCAACGAGCAGGTCGTGCTCGACGAGATCGCGAAGTACGCGAACTTCGAGTTCCCCGAGCGCTTCCGCTCGGAGTTCCGCTACCTGCTGGCGCGCTACCACTTCGTGCGCGGCAAGGCGCTCGACGAGGTCGAGCAGAAGGGCGAGGCCGACAAGAGCTTCGAAGAGGTGAAGCGGCTCGTCCTGATGATCCCGAAGGGCGACGCGTTCTACCCGAAGGGCAAGTACCTCGAGGGCCTCGCGTACTTCCGCGACAACAAGCCCGAGGCCGCGCTCGAGGCGATGAAAGAGGTCGTGCGCGTGACGCGGCCGCCGAACGGGCCGATCACCCCCGAGGTCCGCGCGAACCTGCAGCTGCGCGAGCTCGCGTTCATGCAGCTGGCGCGTACGCACTACGGCGCGCGGCAGAACCGCTACGCCATCTACTACTTCGGCAAGGTCGAGCGCGGGAACACGCAGTGGCTCGAGGCGCTGTTCGAGTCGTCGTGGGCCTCGTACCGCATCGGCAAGTACGAGCAGTCGCTGGGCAACCTGATCACGCTGGCGGCGCCGTTCTTCCGCGACGAGTACTTCCCGGAAGCGCTGATCCTGAAGGCGGTCATCTACTTCGAGAACTGCCGCTACAAGGAGGCGCTCTCCATCATCGAGGACTTCGAGCGCATCTACGGGCCCGTGCAGGAAGAGCTCGACCAGCTCGTGAAGAGGAACATGGCCGCGACCGAGTACTACACGGTGCTCGCCGACGTTCAGAAGCGGAACGAGAAGAGCGGCGGCAAGCTGAACGCGACCGACCAGCTGCTCGAGCGCATCTTGAAGCTGGCGTTGACGGACCAGGATCTCAAGAAGACGTCCGACTCGATCAACGAGCTCGAGACGGAGATCGACTCGTTCTCGCAGAAGGGCGACAACTTCAAGTTCAGCGCGCTGGCGAAGTCGCTGATCGAGGGCCTCAAGCAGCAGCGCGAGGTGCTGCTCAACAAGGCCGGCACCATGTCGAAGGGCAAGCTCGAGTTCGAGCTCGATCAGCTCAAGACGCTGCGCGGCAACGGCCTGCGCATCAAGTTCGAGACGACGACCAAGGAGAAGGAGTTCCTCGAGGAGTCGCTCAAGGCCGGCGGCAACGTCGACGTGATCCGGAAGTATCGGTACTCGGCGGCGGTGTCCGATGACCACCTGTACTGGCCGTACGTCGGCGAGTACTGGCGCGACGAGCTCGGCACCTACGAGTACACGCTCACCAAGGGGTGTATCGAGCAGGGCGCGAACAAGCCCGGTGCTGAGACCAGCGGTCAGTAGTCAATCACGTGGACGTGGACGTGGACGTGGACGTGGTCGGCAGTTGAGCGCTGTCAAAAGCCGTCCACGTCCACGTCCACGTCCACGTCCACGTCGAAAAGCCAGAGCTCAGCCGACGATGAAGTCGTGCGCCCGGACGGTCTCGCGCTTGTTCTCCTTCGCGCGCTTCGCGGCCTGCGCCAGCAGCCAGTACACGTAGCTGTTCAGCCCGTCGAGCGCGTCGCCCGCGGTGCGGACTCCGGCCTTCTTGAGCACGTCCTTCGCCTTGCTCGCGATGATGAGCGGCTCCTGCTTGCCCTTCGCCATGGTGGACTCCCCTCCGTTGGTGCGCCGAGGAATTCGGCGCCGTGGAGAGAATTCCTAGCGCAGCTACCGGCAGACCAGAACGCAATCTTGCGTCGCGGCGCCGTACGGCGGGCACGTGCAGGAACCCGTCATGCACCCGCCGTCAAGCGAACACTGCGGGAGGCACTGAGGCTCGCCGCCCGCGGTCGTGAACACGCAGTGCTGGCCCGCGGCGCGCACGCGGCCGTCATCGACATCAGAAGCAGCAGCAATCGCATGGCCGATGCGTATGATGTTCGAACGCGATGGCACAAGCGCCCAAAGAGAAGAAGGCGGAGAAGAAAGACGCGCCTGCTCCGCCGGAGCCGAAGCTCGAGCCCGTCACCATCGCCTTCGACGTCATGGGCTCGGATCACGGCCCCGAAGAGGTCATCCGCGGCGCCGCGCAGCTCACGCTCGAGACGCCGCACATCCACGCGCTGCTCGTCGGAGATCGCGAGGTCATCGACACCGCGCTCGCCACCATTCGCCACAACGCCGAGCGCGTCGCCGTGCACCACGCGTCGCAGTGGGTCGCGATGACCGAGAAGCCCAACGCGGCGCTCGACGAGAAGAAGGACGCCTCGATCGCCGTCGCCGCCCGCCTCGTCGCCGAGGGAGAAGCCTCGGCGCTCGTCAGCGCCGGCAACACCGGCGCCGGAGTCCTCGCCTGCGCCCGCTCGTTCAAGCTCATCCCCAACGTGCGGCGCGCCGCGCTCGCCACCGTCTACCCGACCCAGATGAGCCACGGCAGCAAGCAGGACCCGTTCTCGCTCATCCTCGACGTCGGAGCGACCGTCGACGCCACCGCCGATGATCTCGTCGCGTTCGCCGTCATGGGCAGCGCCTACGCGCGCATCATCTCGAAGAACCCCGAGCCCTCGGTCGCGCTGCTCTCGAACGGCACCGAGGCGCAGAAGGGGCCTCCGCGCGTGGTCGAGGCGAACGCGAAGCTGTCGCAGCTGAAGTCCCTGCGCTTCATCGGCAACGTCGAGGGCATCGACATTCCGAAGGGCACGGCCGACGTCATCGTCTGCGACGGCTTCGTCGGCAACGTGTGCCTCAAGATGCTCGAGGGCGTCTCCGAGACGGTCGTCGAGCTCGCGAAGTACGCCTACAAGGAGAAGCTGCTCTGGCGCGCCGGCCTCGCGATGCTGTCGTCGGGCATCGAGCGCATCAAAGAGGTCACCGACTGGGAGCAGTACGGTGGAGCTCCGATCCTCGGGTTCGATCGCGTCTTCATCAAGGCGCACGGGCGCTCGAAGTCGAAGGCCATCTTCAACGCCGGCAAGGTCGCCGCGAAGGCCGCCGGCAACGATCTCGCCAAGGCCATTCAGGACGCTCTACCGAAGGCCTGATAGGGTGCCCGGCCGATGAACGGCGTGCGGAAAAGGGGACAGGCAGCTTTTTCCCCGGGCCTGGTGACGAGCACAGCGCTGCCCAGGAAAAAGCAGCATGTCCCCTTCTCTGCTCCGACCGACTCCGCGCAGCTTCAGCCACGCGGCGCGCTGTCCTCCGTGCTGTCGGGCGCGCTGGCGCGGCTGCTTCCGCAGGGGTTCGAGCCGCTGGTGGGGCCGCCGGCGGGGAAGCCGATCAAGGCGACGGGCTCGCTCATCGGGCCGGGCGTCGAGTTTCCCGACCCTTCACGCTCGTTCGAAGAGAACGTCGCCAGCTTGAAGAAGAGCGGGGTGCCGCGGTTCCCGCTGCTCACTCCGATCGAGCGCAAGCACGAGACGGCGTTCGCGAACGACGTCGAAGAGAACCTCGAGTTCTTCCTCGAAGGCGCCCGGCTCGCGGCGCACGACGAAGAGCTCGGCACGATGATTTTTGAGCCCGATGGCCTCAAGCGCCTGTACGCGCCGTACGGCACCGCCGAGAAGCCGGCGAACGCCGACGAGCGGAAGGTGCGCGCCGAGGCCAACCACGCGCTGCACCCGACGGCGACGCTGCTCGCGCGGCTCGCCTTCCTCGAGCGCCTCGACGCGCTCGCGAAGCTGCCTGCCGACGACCCGAAGCGCACCGTGTTCGTCACGAGCGGCGGCGTCGCGGCCGGCAAGGGCGACATGGACGAGACGGTGAAGCTCCAGTTCGGAGGCTTCCCCTTCGGCGCGATGTGGGACTCGGCCGGAGAGTCCGACGGGCTCGAGAACGCGTGGGTGCTGCAGGCGGCCCAGGCGCGCGGGCTGAAGACGGTCTTCGCGTACGCCGCGAACGAGGCCGCCGAGCAGTACATCCGCTCGCTCGACCGCGGCCAGCGCACGGGCCGCTTCGTCGACGTCGTGACGTTCGCGCACTCGTACGTCGAGGGCGCGAAGAACATGCGCGCGCTGCTCGAGTCGCCCGAGTACCTCGCGGCGAAGAAGGCCGGCACCGCCACCACGCTCGCGATGCACATGGGCGAGTACGACAAGCGGGCCGAGACGGACTCGCGTTTTCCGCACTACCCGAAGGCGCGCCTGCTCGGAGAGCAGGGCCTCATCGACGCGCACGACGTGCCGCAGATGCCCGAGGTGCCCGTGCTCGTCGCCTCGGCGATCGCGACGCTCGAGGCCGAGGCGGCGCGTGTGAAGGAGCGGGGCGGCGACGTGCAGGGCCTGCTCACCGGCGCGCTCGGCAACGCCGAGAAGTTCGCGCGCTCCGGGCTGTTGGAGAAGGCATGAGCAAGAAGCCGAAGAAGCTCGACCAGGCTGCGCGCGACTTCGGCGCCCAGGTGCTCGCCTCGACGAAGAAGCGCGACCCCGCCGCGGAAGCGCGTCGCGAGAAGCAAGATGCGCAGGTCGCGAAGGCATTGGCCGAGCATCTCGCTAAACGGAAGAAGTGATGCTGACCGACCGCATCGATCCTCCGCCTCCGCGCCGCATCTACCGCTGGGACCTCGACAAGACGTACCTGCGCACCGAGTTCGACACCCTGCGCCAGCTCGTGCGCACCGCGCTGCAGAAGGCGACCGAGAAGCAGGCGGTGCCGGGCGCGGCGGCCCTCATCCGCGAGCTGAAGGGCCCCGAGGCGCGGCTGTGCATCGTGAGCGGGTCGCCGACGCAGATGCGCGCGGTGCTGGCCGAGAAGCTGAAGCTCGACGGCGTCGAGTTCGACGAGCTGGTGCTGAAGGACAACGTGCGCAACCTCTTGCGCGGCAAGTTCAAGGCGCTGCGCGGGCAGGTCGGCTACAAGCTGCCGGTGCTGCTCGAGAGCCGGGCGCGGGCTCCGGTCGAGGCGGAAGAGGTGCTCTTCGGAGACGACGCCGAGGCCGACGCCTTCGTCTACTCGCTGTACGCGGACATGGTCGCCAGGCGCGTCGACGAGCCGATCGTGTACCAGGTGCTCGAGGCGGCCGAGGTCTACGACGACGACGTCGAGCGCATCATGAAGCAGTGGCGCGAGATTCCGCAGGCCGACCCGGTGCGGCGCATCTTCATCAACCTCGATCGGCTGACGCCGCCGGCGTACTTCGCGCGCTACGGGCCGCGGGTGGTGCCCATCTTCAACTACTTCCAGGCGGCGCTGGTGCTGACGGCCGATGGCCACCTGACGGCTCCGCAGGCGCTGAAGGTGATGGTCGAGATGGTGCAGACGGCCGGCTACAACCTGCTGACGCTGTCGAACAGCTTTCAGGATCTGATTCGCCGCGGCTTCCCCCTCGGCGAGGTGGCGAAGGGGCTGGCCGAGGCGCTCAAAGGCCCCGCGGCGCTGCTCAACGCCGTGCGGCCGGTGCCGGACATCATCGCGGCGTTCACGAAGCGGCTGGCGGCGCTGGGGACTCCGCCGCCTCCTCCGCCGGCAAAGCCGGTCGACTACCTGTCGCTGTTGGATGATGCGCGCCCGAGGACGCACAAGGCTCGCAAGCAGCGGGTTTGAAGTCGGGTGGGGCGAGAGGCTATAGGCCAGTCGCGTTTCATGGACGAACCCGAGATTCCCGTAGACCAGCTCGACCCCGATGCCGTGCGCGTGGTGCAGCGGCTGAAGCAGCACGGGTTCGACGCGTTTCTGGTCGGTGGCTGCGTGCGCGATCTCCTGCTGGGCCGCGTGCCGAAGGACTTCGACATCGCGACGTCGGCGCACCCGCACGAGGTGAAGGAGCTGTTCCGCAACAGCCGCCTCATCGGCCGCCGCTTCCGCCTCGCGCAGGTGTACTTCAAGGGCGGCAAGATCCTCGAGGTCTCGACGTTCCGGAAGAACCCGACGGAGCTCGAGGAGGGCGCGGCGGCGCCTGCCCCCGAGCCAGACACGACGCTCGACGTCTCGACCGAGGCGGCGCTCGCGACGATCGAAGGCGACGACGTGTCGGTCGCTCCGCTCGCGGTGGTGCCGACGGCGAACGGAGAGGCTGCGCCGCCTGCGGCCGAGCCGGCGCCGACGGGCCCCGACCCGGTCGAGGCCGAAGAGGCGATCGGCGGCGTGCCCGACGAGGACGATCTCTACATCACGCAGGACAACGTCTTCGGCTCCGCGCTCGAAGACGCGCGCCGCCGCGACTTCACGATCAACGGGCTGTTCTACGACGCGGCCGAAGGGCGCGTGACCGACTACGTGAACGGCCTGCGCGACCTCGCGCGCCGCGAGATCCGCACCATCGGAGACGCCGAGGTGCGCATGCGCGAAGACCCCGTGCGCCTGCTGCGCGCGGTGCGGTTCGCGTGCAAGCTCGGGTTCGACATCGAGTCGCGGACGTATGCGGCGATGGAGGGCGCGGTCGAGGACCTGGTGCGGTGCTCTCCGCCGCGCCTGCTCGAGGAGACGTTCCGGCTGATTCGCGGCGGCGTGGCCGCGCCGGCGCTGAAGATGCTGCGCGCGCTCGACGCGCTCAAGGTGCTGCTGCCTCCGGTCGACGAGTACCTGCGCGCGGAAGGGCCGGATGCCGAGGACGAGCTGTACGACTTCGCGGCCGCGCTCGACATGCGCGTGCAGGCCGGCGACACGTTCGACGACTCGATGATGCTGGCGGCGCTGCTCTTGCCGCTGTCGCTGAACCTGTCGCAGCCGGCGGCGTCGGAGCAGGAGGCCACCGTCGTCGCGCGGCCGATCGAGACGCTGCTGCGCGAGCTCGTGCGGACGGCGCGGCTGCCGCGGCGCATCGCCGAGCGCACGCGGATGCTGCTGCTGGCTCAGCCGACGCTGGCGGGCGAGCGGCGGCGGCGCGGAGGGCTAGCCACGTTCCGGCGGCACCCGCTGTTCGCCGAGGCGCTGAAGGTGTTCGAGGTGTGGGTGGAGGCGACCGGCGAGAAGCGCGAGGCGCTCGAGGCGTGGAACACCGGCGGGGCTCCGCAGCCGGCGGCGAACGCGCCGGGGCCGAGGAAGCGCCGGCGGCGGCGCGGGCGCGGGCGCGGTGGGCCGGCGGCGGCGACGCCCGAGTCGGCGTGAACCCCATCGTCCATGGCGAGCTGTCGTGGCTGCTCGCGCAGGGGCTGCCGGATCGCCGCGATCGCGCGCTCGTCACCATCGCCGGGCTCTTGCCCGATCTCGATGGGCTCACGCTGCTCGCCGGCGAGGAGCTCTACGGGCGGTGGCATCACGTGCTCACGCACGGGGCCGTCGCGGCGGTGGCCGGCACGCTGGTGCTCACCGCTTTCGCTCGCAAGAAGCTCGCGGTGGCCGGCCTCGCGTTCGCGGCGTTTCATCTGCACCTGCTCTGCGATCTCGCCGGCTCGGGTCCGGGTTGGCCGATTCACTACCTCTGGCCCTTCTCGATGCACGAGACGATGTGGAGCGGGCAGTGGAACCTCGCCTCGTGGCAGAACTCGACCATCGGGCTCGCCGCCACGCTGGTGTGCCTCGCCTGCGCGCTGTGGAAGGGCCGCACCCCCGTCGAGCTGTTCTCGCTGAAGGCCGATGCGAAGGTCGTCGCGACGCTCAAGGCGCGGTTCGCGCGTGGTCGGGCTGGCGACGCGCGCTGACGTCGCGGCGATGTCGAGCTGCTGCTGAACGGGCGGCGGTGCCGCCGGCGCCCATTCGGCCGGTGCGCGAGGTGTTCACTGCGCCGTCTTCGTGAAGCGCGGCGCGCCGATCGCGGTGCGTGCTTCTTCGAGCTCGGCGTCTTCGGTGGCCTCGCCGGCGAGGTCGGCGGTGACGATCGCCTTGCTGCCGAACTTCGAGCTGATGGCGTCGAGCGCCTTGTTGAGCTTCTCGGTGCGGCTGGGGCCCTTGTTCTCGAACAGGCCGAGCTGGCCGGCGCCGCTGCCGAGCTCCTGCGCGCTGACGCCGGTGAGGCGAATCGGGCGGCGGAGATCGACGCGCGACAGCAGCGCACACGCCTCGCGGTAGAGCGTCTGGCCGTCGTCGGTGGGCTCGTCGAGCGTCTTGCGGCGGGTGATGAGCGTGAAGTCGGAGTACTTGATGTACAGCTGCACCACGCGGCCCTTCACTCCGGCGCGGCGCATGCGGCGGCCGACGCGCAGCGCCTGCGCGTGAAGCTGGTGCACGAGGGCGTCTTTGCCGACGACGTCTTCTTCGAAGGTGTCCTGCGCGCCGATGCTCTTGGCCTCGCGATCGGGGACGACGGGGCGGTCGTCGAGGCCCTGCGAGAGCTCCCAGAGGTGGCGGGCGCCGTCGCCGAGCTTTCGCTCGAGCTCGTCGAGCGGCCGCGCCGCGACGTCTCCGATGGTCTGGAGGCCGGCGGCCTTGAGGTGAAGCTCGGTCTTGGGGCCGACGCCCCAGAGTCGCGAGATGGGCAGCGGCGCGAGGAACTCGCGCGCGGTGCCGGCGGGGACCTCGCGCTGGCCGTTGGGCTTGGCGAGGTCGCTGGCGATCTTGGCGACGAACTTCACCTCGGCGATGCCGGCCGAGGCGGGCAGCTCGAGCTCCTTCGCGATGCGGGCGCGCAGGTCGGCGGCGATCTTCGCCGGCGGCCCGAACAGCGCGGTCGACCCGGTGACGTCGAGGAAGGCCTCGTCGAGCGACAGCGGCTCGATGAGCGGGGTCACCTTCTCGAAGATGCCGAAGACCTTGTCGCTGGCGTCGGCGTACGCGTGGAAGCGCGGCGCCACGACGATCGCGTGCGGCGCCTGGCGCACCGCGCGGGACATCGGCATCGCGCTGCGGACCCCGAAGGGGCGCACCTCGTACGAGGCCGCCAGCACCACGCCCCGCGTCGGGTGGCCGCCGACGATGACCGGCTTGCCGCGCAGCTTCGGATCGTCGCGCTGCTCGACCGACGCGTAGAACGCATCCATGTCGACGTGGATGATCGCGCGGGTCATGAGCGTGGTTGCAGGTTACTGCGTCTTACAACCGGGATCGGGCTCGGGATCGCGATCCCGGTCGTTGGCCCACAGTGACACCGGCGTCAGCCTCGTCTCCATGCGGTGTCCGGCATCCGCCCGTGGCAACTGATGCCCGGAACCGGCACCGGCCGTGCATCGTCGAACCTTCGTGCGCCTCGTGCTCATCGTGGCCCTGCTCCTGCCGCTGGCGGCCCAGGCCGAGCTCGACGAGACCGAGCGCGCGGTGGTGGTCGCGGGCCTCGGCGGCGCCGTCGCGACCTACGCCGCGGTGAACACCATCTTCATGCTCGACCAGCTGCTGAAGCAGGGCTGGAGCGAGCCGAAGCACACCGTGCCGGCGGGCTTTCTGGCCGGCGCTTCGCTGGTCGCGTCCGTCGCGGGCCTCGCCTGGTGGGTGCAGAACAGGGACGAGATCGGCATCGTCGGGGGCGCGATGGCGGCGATGTCGAGCGCGGCGATGTGCCTGCTCGTCACGCTCGCCATCCACGGCTGGAGCATTCGCCAGCCACAGAGCGCTGTGAACGACGCGTTCACAAGGTGAACTCGGCCTCCACTGCGGCCGCGCCAAGTGTGCGGCGGCACGAGTGCAGGTGGGTGGCCCCACACTCGCAATGTCGGGCGCCGCATGGGAACCACCACTTCGATCGCCCCTCGCAGTCCGGCCGTTCACCACGCTCCGCGCACGCGCGAGACCGTTCCGCCGCCGCGCACGACTCCTCCGCCGCGCGTCGGGCACTCGGACGTCTCGACGTTCGAGCGCGGGCCCGCCGCGCGCACCGAGGCCCGCGCCCGCCTCGAGGGAGTCCTCGAGCGCAGCGGCACCGACGCCGCGCTGCGCAGCCGCGTGCTCGGCCGCATCGACCGGCTGCCCGAAGCCGAGCAGGCGCGCGAGCAGGCGCTGCTCGAGCGCGTCGCCTCGGGCCCGAACGGCGCCCGCGCCGTCCGCGCCTACGACGAGATCTCCGAGCTCGCCGGCTCGAGCCGCCGCGCGCGCGAGCGCCTCACGCCGGAGCTTCGCGAGTCGCTCGTCCGCGGCGTCGCCGAGCCGCGCACCGCCGACCGCCTCGGGCAGGAGGGCATCCTCGGGGTGCACCAGGCGACCACGGCGGCTCGCGCGCTCGTCGACATGCCGCAGGCCCGCTACGACCGGCTGCGCGACAGCTTCGCGCGCGCCGGCCAGTCGCACGCGGCGTCGCCCTCGGCGGACCCCCAGGCCGAGCGCGCGCTGATGCTCGACGCCGTCGCCGCGCGCGCGCCGCAGCTCTCCCGCCGTGGAGCCGCCGGTGACGCCGCGCTCGACGAGGTCACCGGCTTCGCGAGCGAGGTCCGCGGCCTGCCGCGCGACGAGCTGATTCGCACCACGTCGGCCATCGATCTCGACGGAAGCCGCAGCACCTCGTCGGTGCGCGCGAGCGACCTGGGACGCGCGGGCACCGACACCCTCGGCAACAACGACGGCCTGGTGCAGCGGTTCACCGACTCGTGCGGCCCGACCTCGGCGCAGATCGCCCGCGCCGAGCTCGACCCCGTCTATGCGCGGCGGCTGCACCGCGAGGGCGTCTCGGCCACGTCGACCGAAGGCGCGCTGGCCGCGGAGCAGCGGGAGACGCTCGAGGCCGGGCACGGCGTCGCGGTCTCGCGCGAGCAGCGCGGCCGCGCGATGGACGCGCTCGAGCGCATTCAGGCCGCCGTGCACGGCGAGCCCGAGGCGGTGCGCTCGCGGCTGGGCTCGTACCTGCGAGGCGAGCTCACCGACACCACCGAGCTCGCCGGCGTCGCGGTCGATCTCGATCGCATCCGCGGTCGCACCGGAGGCCGCCCCACCGCCGAGGACCTGCGCGTCATCCGCGAGGTGCGCCGGCAACCGGCGGGCGAGGGCATGCTCTTCGACGCCGCGCTCGATCGCATCGCCGGCGGCGCGGCGCACTCGCGCTACGCGATGCGCGACGCCGGCGCGCACGGCATCACCGCCCGCCAGGCCGACGATATGGCGCGCCGGCTCGAGGCCGGAGACGACGTCGGCATCCGCATCTGCGACAGCAGCGGCGGCAGCGGCCACTTCCTGATGATGACCGACGTGCGCGGGGAGGGCGCCGACCGGCAGTTCCTCGTCTCGGATCCGTGGTCGGGCCGCACCGACTGGGTGCGCGAGCAGGACCTGCGCACGCAGGGCACGCACGCGTTCGAGTCGCAGTTCGCGCTCGGGGCGAACCAGGACCGCGTGTCGACGTACTACTACCCGCGCTGAGGCAGGAGAAGCCGGGGACGTTCCACCTCGTGCACGCCGACGTGAACGACTCGACGGGCCCGGGTTCGTTCACCGGAACGTTCACCGGAACGGGGATGGGAACGCTGACGTGCGCGTTCTCGTACCCCTTCCAGTGAACGTTCACCTGAACGCACCCGGGCCCGTCGAGTCGTCGCCGTCCCCGGCCTCTTCGGGCTTCAGCCCTTGCGGTCGAGCACCGCCTGCAGCTCGGCGGGCAGCGGCGAGCTGACCTTCACCGGCGTCGGATACGAGACCTCGAGCGACGCCGCATGCAGGAAGAAGCGCGAGAGCCCCGGCTCGGCGCGGCCGCCGTACAGCGCATCTCCGACGATCGGCGCTCCGATGCCCGCAAGGTGCGCGCGGACCTGGTGCATCACGCCGGTGAGGATCTGCACCTCGACGAGCGCGTCCATGCCGAACCGCTCGAGCACGCGGAAGCGCGACTCGGCCGGGCGCGCGGACTCGTCGGTCGAGAGAGCAGGGCGCACGTGATCTCCGTGCTGCACGAGCGGGACGTCGATCTCTCCGTCGTCGGCGATCGGCCCGCTCACCAGCGCGAGGTACATCTTCCGCGCGCCGCCGCCGCCGCTGAACTCGGCGCGCAGCTTCGTCCACGCCTCCCGGTTGCGCGCCGCGAGCAGCACGCCGCTCGTCTCGATGTCGAGGCGGTGCACGAGCCCGGCCTCGCGCGGATCTTCCGAGGCGTCGACCACCTCGGGGAACCGCGCGACGAGGCGATTCGCGACGGTGCCGGTCTCTCCGGCCTGCAGCGGGTGCACCGGCATGCCCGCCGGCTTGTCGACGAAGACGCGCGCGGCGTCTTCGTGCAGCACGGTCAGCGCGCCTTCTTCCGCGACCGGAGCCCGCGGCCCCTCGACCGGCACCTCGACGGCGACCTTCTGGCCGGCCGAGACGGTCTGGCCCTTCTTCGCCTTCCGGCCGTCGACGCGGACCAGCTCCGCCTCGAACAGGGCCTTCAGCTTCGCGCGCGAGAGCGAGAGCTTCTTGCCGACGAAGAGGTCGAGCCGCTCGCCCGCCTCGTCGGGCCCTACGACCAGCTCACTCAGAGAGCGCCTCGAAGACCTCTTCGGCGGTCTGGAACCGGTCCTCCGGCTCTTTGCGGATCAGCCGGTGCGCGATGCGCGACATGATCTTCTCGGTCTTCGGGTTGAACACCGACAGCGGCGCGGGCTCGGTCTCGAGCACCTTCTGCCAGAGCTCGTACGGAGTCTTCGCGTCGAACGGCGCCCGCCCCGACAACAGCTCGTAGAGGATCACGCCGAGCGAGTAGAGGTCGGCGCGGGCGTCGAGCTTCTCTCCGAGGATCTGCTCGGGCGCCATGTAGCGGAACGTGCCGACGAGGCGGCCGTCGGCGGTGACCGCGGCGTCGTCGGCGATGAACTTGGCGAGGCCGAAGTCCATCAGCCGCACCACGCGATCTTCGTCGACCATGATGTTCGACGGCTTCAGATCGCGGTGGATGAGCCCGTGGCCGTGGATGTAGCCGAGCGCCTCGCAGATCTGCAGCATCACGTCCTTCAAGCGGCCGAGGCGCTCGGGCCGGTTGAGCAGCTCGAGGTCGGCGTCGCTGGGCCTGCCGGTGAGCGGCTCCTGCTCCTCGGGCGGCGGGACGTCGTAGGGCAGGGAGATCTCTCCGGAGACCGGCATGTCCGTGTCGGGCTCGTCGGCGAGATCGGCGAGGCGGCGCACCGAGTCGGGCCCGCTCTGGAACTCGGGCTCGGAGCGGTCGTCGTCGCTGTCGTGGTACTCCTCGCTGGGGTTCTCTTCGGCGAAGCTCGAGAGCGTGAACGGGTTCGCGACGAGCTCGCCGTCGTCGTCGTCGTCTCCGTCGTCGGACATCGAGTCGGACGCCGAGTCGTAGTCGGGCACCGTGTGGTTGAGCTGCGCGCGCTGCTTGCGAATGGCGCGGGCGAGGCCCTGGTCGCTGGAGAGATCTTCCGTCGCGAGCGAGAGGTAGTGGCGAAGGGTGAGGCCCTCCACCAGCTCCATCGCGAGGTACGGGTAGCCCTGGAAGACGCCGGTGTCGTACACCTTCACGACGTTCGGGTGCGAGAGCTCGGCCAGCGTCTCGAACTCACGGGCGAGGCGGCGCGCTGCGCGCGGATCGAGGGCAGGCCCGGTCGAGAGCAGCTTGAGCGCCGCGGGCTCGTTCGTGCGGCGGTCGACGGCGCGGTACACCGTACCGACTCCGCCGGTGCCGAGCGTCTCGAGCACGCGGTAGGGGCCAATGACCTTCGGGGGCATTCGTTGGGGGCGGGAGCCTACCCCAAGGAACGGCGAGGGGATCTTCCGTGCCACCCCTTCGAAGAGTGACCGACCGGTTGGGGGATTCGACCGTTCGCCGGTTGTTACCGTCATCGGCGCGGCTTCTCACGGTTAATAGGGTGGGCTAAGGAGGCCCGCCAGTCCATGGAGTCCGCGACCCTCAAGCTGCGCGAGAACACCCTGAAGGCGAAGGCGCTACCGCGCCACATCGGCATCATCATGGACGGCAACGGCCGATGGGCCGAGTCGCACGGCCGGCCGCGCCTCGAGGGGCACCGCGAAGGCAGCAGCTCGGTGCGCGACGTCACCCGCTGCGCGCGCCGCCTCGGCGTCCAGGCGCTGACGCTCTACGCGTTCTCGTCGCAGAACTGGCAGCGCCCGTCGCTCGAGGTCGTCGGCCTGATGGAGCTCTTGCGCGAGTACCTGCTCAAGGAGCGCAGCGAGATCCTCGACAACCAGATCCGCCTCAACGCGATCGGCAACCTCGAGAAGCTGCCCGGCTACGTGCGCGAGCCGCTCGACGCCCTGCGCGAAGAGAGCGTGCGCAACACCGGCATGGTGCTGACGCTCGCGCTCTCGTACGGCGGCCGCGAAGAGCTGGTGCGCGCGATGCGGTCGCTGGCCTCGCGCATCGAGCGCGGAGAGACGACGGCCGGCGCCATCACCGAGGCCGACGTCGAGCGCGAGCTGTGGACGTGCGACCTGCCTCCGGTCGACCTCATCATCCGCACCAGCGGCGAGAACCGCGTCAGCAACTTCCTGCTGTGGCAGGGCGCGTACGCCGAGTACGTCTTCACCGATACGTTGTGGCCCGACTTCCGTGCGCACGAATTGCTGGACTGCATCGAGCAATTCCAGAATCGTGAGCGCCGCTTCGGGCTGACTTCCGCCCAGCTGCGCGCGATTCCTTGACCGACAAGAACAAGAATCTATTGGTGCGGCTGGGCTCGGCGCTCGTCCTGCTGCCGCTCGTGCTGTTCATGCTCTACAAGGGCAGTTGGTGGACCGCCGCCCTGCTCGCGTGGGGCGCGGCGTCGTGCTGCGGCGAGTACATCAACATCACGCTGAAGGGCCTCTCGCCGATCGCGTGGCTCGCGATTCTCGGAGCCGGGCTCGCGCCGTTCTTCGTCGTCTGGCAGCCGAACGCGGCGACGGCGATTCTGTGTGCCGGCCTGTCGGTGCTCATGCTGCTCTCGTGGGGCTGGCACCTGATCAAGGGGCCGCTCGAAGACGCTCCGACGCGGGCGGCGCACATCATGATGGGCGCCATCTACGGCGGCGGCGGCATGGCGGCGCTGATGGCCGTGCGCAACCAGGACGACGGCACGTGGTGGCTGGTCGCCGCGCTCATCATCACGTGGGCGAACGACTCGGCCGCGTACTTCGCGGGGCGCATGTTCGGGAAGCACAAGCTGTATCCGGCGGTGTCTCCGAACAAGACGTGGGAGGGCTTTGCCGGCGGCTTCGCCGGCGCCGTCGGCGGCCTGTTCATCGAGCGGGCGTTCTTCTTCCCGTCGATGACCGTGGCCGACTGCCTCATCATGGGCTGCCTCGGCTCGATCCTGGGGCCCGCGGGAGACCTCTGCGAGTCGATGCTCAAGCGCGCGTACGGCGTCAAGGACAGCGGGAAGATGATCCCCGGTCACGGCGGCATGCTCGATCGCGTCGATGCGCTGCTGTTCAACGCGCCGATGGTGTTCGTGTACATCAAGTTCGCGCGAGGCTGATGAAGCCGGGTTCGGGTTCGGGTTCGCGTTCGGTTCTCGAGCTCACCCGCCGCGCCGCGCTGGCCGCTGGGCTCAGTGGCTGTTTCCGCCTCGCGAGACCCTCGGACCCCGAAGCGCCGTTCAGCGATCTCGCGCGGCGGCTGACGCTCGAGGCGTGGAGGGACGTCGACCCGCGCCAGGTGCTCGACGCGCACGTGCACGTCGTGGGGCTGGGCACCGGCGGCACCGGCTGCTGGGTGAACCCGGTGATGCAGCAGCCCGGCGCGCACCCGCTCAACGCGCTGCGCTTCGACATCTACAAGCGCGCCGCCGGAGTCGACGACGACGCCCGCGCCGACCAGCAGTACGTCGGCACGCTGCTCTCGCGCATCCGCCGGCAGCTCGTGCACGGCCGCCACCTGATCCTCGCGTTCGATCAGACCTACGCAGAGGACGGCGCCGCGAGGCCCGAGCTCACCGAGTTCCACACGCCCAACGACTACGTGCTGCGGCTCGCGCGCGAGAACCCCGACGCGTTCGTGCCGTGCGCCTCGATTCACCCGTACCGGCGCGACGCCGTCGACGAGCTCGAGCGCTGCGCGGCCGGCGGCGCCGTCGCGGTGAAGTGGCTTCCCAACGCGATGTTCATCGACCCCGGCTCGCCGCGCTGCGACGCCTTCTATGACGCGCTGGCGCGGCTCGACGTCACGCTGCTCACGCACGCGGGCGAAGAGAAGGCCGTCGAGGCCGAAGAAGCGCAGCGCTTCGGCAACCCGCTGCTGTTCCGCCGGGCGCTCGATCGCGGAGTCCGCGTCGTCATCGCCCACTGCGCCTCGCTCGGGAAGAACCCGGACCTCGACGACCCCGCGCAGCCCTGGGTCGACAACTTCGACCTCTTCACCCGGCTGATGGAACAGAAGCAGTACGTCGGCCGTTTGTGGGGAGAAGTGAGCGCGATGACGCAGGCGAACCGGGCGGGGCGGCCGCTGGCTACCGTGCTCGAGCGAACCGAGTGGCACGAGCGGCTCCTCAACGGCAGCGACTACCCGCTGCCCGCCATCAACGTCATCGTGCAGACGCGGGTGTTGAAGGAGAAGGGCTTCATCACGGCGGAGCAGCGGCGCGCGCTCAACGAGATCGACCAGCGCAATCCGCTGCAGTTCGACTACGTACTCAAGCGCACACTCGCGTGGCGCGGCCGGCGCTTTCCCGCGGAGATCTTCACGCCGCGCGGTGCTTTCCCCCGTCTTGAGCGTTAACGTTAAAGGCCTGAATGAACCCCCTTCAGAACATCGTGGCCTTCGCCGTTTTTCTGGGTGTCCTGGTCACGGTTCACGAGCTGGGGCACTTCCTCGTCGCGAAGGCGTGCGGCGTGAAGGTGCTGAAGTTCTCCATCGGCTTCGGGCCGCGCATCTTCGGCTTCACGCGCGGCGAGACCGAGTACCGCATCGCGTGGATCCCGCTGGGCGGCTACGTGAAGATGGCGGGCGAGCAGCCGCATGACGAGGTGACCCCGGAGGACGCGAAGCGAAGCTTCCTCGCGCAGCCGCCGTGGAAGCGGGCGGCCATCGTCGTCGCGGGGCCGGTGTTCAACCTCATCTTCCCGGTCATCGCGTACTTCTTCGTGAACCTCGGCGCGGTCGAGGTCGTGTCGACGCGCATCGGCTACGTCGAGCCCGAGAAGCCGGCGGCGATGGCAGGCATGAAGCCGGGCGACCGCGTGAAGAGCATCGACGGCGTCGAGGTGAAGTCGTTCGCCGACCTTCGCGAGGCCTTCAACGGGAAGTTCGATCGGGCCCTGCCCATCGTCATCGAGCGCGACGGGAAGGAGCTGTCGCTCAGCGTCACGCCGATGAAGGTGGTCGACAGGGACATGGTCGAGAGCACCGAGCGCGGCCTCATCGGCATCGCGCCGGACCCGCGCGCGGCCATCGTCGGCGTGCCCGCGGGGACTTTGGCCGACCAGGCGGGGCTTCAGACCTTCGACCGCATCGCGAAGATCGGCGACAAGGTCATTCACGACGAGCTCGAGCTGAACGAGGTCATCGAGGCGATTCCGGTGGGCACCGAGCTGGATCTGACGGTGCTGCGCTCGGGCCTCGGGGAGTCGGGCGGTATGAAGTTCGTCATCCCCGAGATCAAGACGCTGAAGCTCACGCGCACCGAGGGCGAGGGGTTCGCGGCGCTCGGCGGCGCGGAGCTCGGCGATCTGTACGTGTGGACGGTGAGCCCGGGGACTCCGGCGGACAAGGCGGGCGTCAAGCGCGGCGACCGCATCGTGGCGATCGACGGCAAGCAGCTGCGCTCGTACATGTTCTTCGCGAACACGCTGCAGAACCTCGACACGAAGCCGTTCAAGCTGACGTGGAGGTCGGGCGCGGAGGAGAAGACGACCGAGCTCGCGCAGGCACACATCAAGATCACCGACGAGCTGAAGAACGAGCTCGAGATCCTGGATCTCGGCATCCTGGCGCGGCCGGCGTTCACCGGGCGGGCGCCCGACGTGCTCGCCGGGGGCTCGCGCCTCGACAAGGTGACGCTGCACATCGGGCCGAAGGAGGCGTTCCTGGCTTCGGTGAAGATCGTGCCGCAGATCACCCGGAAGATCGCGATCGTGATCGGCAAGCTGTTCACCGGCGACGTCGCGTTCAGCACGGTCGGCGGCCCGGTGACGCTGTACCTCGTCGCGTCGAAGAGCGCCGAGGCGGGCCTCGACAGCTACATGCAGTCGATGGCGATTCTGTCGATCAACCTGGGGCTCATGAACCTGTTGCCGATTCCCGTGCTCGACGGCTTCGCGCTGCTCGCGGCGCTCTGGGAGGGCATCCGCCGCCGCCCGATTCCGATTCGCGCCCGCGAGTACGCCAACATGGTCGGCCTCGCGATGCTGGCCCTCTTGATGGTGATGGTCCTGAAGAACGACATCACCCGGCTGCTGCGCTGAGCAGAAAATGGGGCCCGTCCCCTTTTTCTCATGCTGGTCGCGATCGACACATCCACGCTGACGATGTCCCTCGCGCTGCTCGACGGCGAGACGCTGGTGCGTCACACGACGGTCGGGCCTCCGACGCGGCTGTCGAAGGCGCTGCCGCAGGCGATCATCGATCTCGTCCCGCTGGAGCAGATCACGGCGTTCGTGGTCGGGCTGGGCCCCGGCTCGTTCACCGGGCTCAGAATCTCGCTCGCCTGCGTGAAGGGCATCGCGTACGCGCGCAAGGTGCCCGTCGTGGGCGTCTCGTCGCTCGCCGCCGTCGCCGCCGAGGGCCCCCCGGGCGCCGAGCTGTTCGCGGCGGCCACGGTGAAGAAAGGCGAGCTGTACCTGCGCCGCGAGAACGAGGAGCTCGTCGTCACCGTGCAGGGCTTCGCCGATGCCATGCGCGAGCGGCCGTTCGCCGTCGCGCTGGGGCCGGGCATCGTCGAGTACAAGCAGCAGCTCGTCGATCTCGGCATCGAGCCCGCCCGGCTGCTCGAGACGGTGAAGTTCCCCAGCGCCGTTCACCTGGCGAAGCTCGCCAAGGTGCCCGCCGCCTACGACGCCCAGGCGGTGTTCGCGCTCGAGCCGCACTACATCCGCTCGAGCGGGGCAGAGGACAACCCGAAGTTCCCCCCGCTGCCCGGAGTCCCTGCTACAGCACGGCTCAAATGATCGCGGTCGTCGGAGCCACCGGAGTCCTCGGCACGCAGCTGCTCGTCGCCCTCGCCGACGAAGAGCACCCCGTCGAAGAGCTGACCCTCTTCGCGAGCGAGCGGAGCCACGGCAAGGAGGTCGAGGTCGCGGGAGAGACGCTCGAGATCGAGCCGGTCGACTTCCGCGGGGTGAAGCTCGCGTTCATCGCGACTCCGCTCGCGGCTGCGAAGCCGCTCATCGAGGAGGCGCGCAAGGTGGGCACGCGCGTCGTCGACTTCAGCGGCGCGTTCCGCTCGGACCGTGCGATTCCGCACCTCGTCCCCAGCGTGAGCCCGGCGCCGGCCAGAGAGGCTCCCGCGGTCGGAATCGCCGGCGCCGCCGGCTCTGCGCTCGCGCACGTGCTCTCGGCGATCCACCGGTGGAACCCGGTGGCGTGGGCCGACGTGACGGGGCTCTACGGCTCGGCGCACCGCGGCGCCGCGGGCATCGAGGCGCTCGAGAAGGAGACCGCGGCGCTCCTGTCGGGGCGGGGCGTCGACACGGAAGAGCTCGCTCCGCACCAGCTCGCGTTCAACGTGGTGCCGCACGTCGGCGCGTTCGCGAAGGGGCACCCGCAGTCGTCGGAGGAGCTCGCCGCGGCGCTCGACGTCGCACGCGCCTTCGACAAGGCCCCGGTGGTGCGGATGACCGCGCTGCACGTGCCGGTGTTTCACGGCCTCTCGCTCGCGCTGAGCATGCAGCTCACCAACCCTGCGGACGCGGAGGCCGTGCGCGCGGCGCTCAAGGCGAACGACAAGGTGAAGGTCGTCGACGCGCCCGACGAGTCCATCTACCCGACCACGCAGCTGACCGCGGCGGACGACGCGGTGCTGGTCGGCCGCGTCCGCACCGCGGGGAACCACGTGTGGCTGGTGGCGGCGGTCGACAACGCGGCGTTCGTCGCTCACGGCGCAGTGCGACTCGCGCTCGAGCTGCTCTACTGACAAATTGGCAAGGGTGGCGTCGCCCCACGGCATGCAACCCCGCGGACAGACGCGAATTGCACTGGCCGCAAGGTTGCTTTATCGAGCCGTTCCATGGGTTTCGCTTTGAGCCTGTTGCCGCTGGTCGTGTCGGGTCAGATTGGATTCGTGAACAACCTGCGGTTGACCATCAACGACCAGACCGACGTGTCGATCGGCGCGTCGTCGTGTGGCTCGAACATGGTCGGCAACATCACGACGCAGATCTCCGCGACGACGGTCTGCTCGGCGCTGCAGATGTGGGTGACGGACGGCGAGTGCGGCGATGCGCCGAGCACGTCGAACCAGGACCTGGTGATCCCCGAGATCCCCCAGTCGACGCTGCTGATTCAGCGAAACCAGAACCAGGCCATCACGTTCGCCGTGAACAACATGCCCTACTTCAAGAAGAACGCGGCCGACGGCGGCGGGTGCGGAAACACGGGCGTCGAGGTGAACCACAAGGTCTGCGCGTCGGTGACGGTGGCGAACGACATCAGCTGCTTCTCGAAGATCGTGGTGAAGGCGACGACGCCGGTGACGATCTCGTACGACACGCTGAAGCCGTCTCCGCCGAACATCACGAGCACCGAGCCGTTCGAGGGCGCCGCAGCGGTGACGGTGGTCGCGACCGACTCGGACACGGCGTCGATCCGGCTCGAGTACCGGTCGGTCGGCGCGACGGACTTCCTCTCCGGGCCCACGCTCACGAACCAGTCGAGCGTCACCATCATGGGCCTGACGAACGGCACGACCTACGAGATCCGGGCGATCGCGCTCGACGCCGCGATGCCGGACCCGAACGCCAGCGATCCGAGCGCGGTGGTGACCGTCACGCCGCGCGAGTCGACGGGCTTCTGGGACGCCTGCGTCGAGGCCGGCTGCCGCAACGGAGGCTGCAACGCCGCCGCGGCCGGCCCCCTGGGCCTGTTCGCTCTCGCCGTGCTGATGCTGTTCCGGAGGATGCGCCGATGATCGCGGTAACGCTCGCTGCGCTCGTGCTCGCGCAGGCCAACCCGTTTCCCAACACCGAGAAGAAGCGTGAGTCGCCGCGCAACATGGTCGCGGAGATCCGCCTCGGCAGCTACTACCCGTGGGTCGACCGCACGCTCGACTGCCAGCCCGGCCAGTGCCCGTACGCCCGCGTGCTCAAGGGAGCCATGCTCCTCGTCGAGCTCGAGGTCGAGCGGCAGCTCTTCCAGGCGTTCGGGTCGGCGGCGATCGGCTTCTCGTTCGGCTACGCCGAGAAGTACGGCCACGCGGTCGACGGCACCAACATGACGACGAGCGAGGCGACCTCGCTGCGCATCCTGCCCATGAAGGTGCTCGGGGTGTACCGCTGGGACTGGGCCGCGCAGAAGTACAACGTGCCGCTCGTCCCCTACGTGAAGCTCGGCTTTCAGGTGGTGCACTGGTGGACGACCAGCGCTTCGGGGACGGAGATCGCGAGGAACCTCTCCGGCGCCGGGTGGTCGATGGGCATTCTCGGGGCGGGGGGCCTCGCGTTCCTGCTCGACGTGCTCGACCAGCGGCTCGCGCGCGACTTCGACAACGGCATCGGCGTGAACCACACGTACCTCTTCGCCGAGTACAACATCGCCGAGGTGAACAACTTCGGGATCAAGCAGCGCGATGACATGGGCATGCCCACCGACCGGCTCACGACGCTGGACCTGTCGGCGCGGTACTTCATGTTCGGCCTCGCGTTCGAGTACTGAAACAGCCGGGTACGTGGACGACTCGACGGGCCCGGGTTCGTTCACCGGCACGTTGCCGGGAACGTTTGCGGGAACGCAGGGCGCCCGGTGCGCCCGGTGTTACGTTTCTTCCCCTTGAAGAACGCACTCGTCGCGCTGCTGCTCGTCTTGCTTGCGGGTTGTTTTCGCACCCGCATCGAGCGTCGCGACGTGCCTGTCGACACCGGCGTGCCGCTCACGCTCGGTGAAGAGGGCGGGACTGTCTTGTCGTGGGACTTCGGCGATGGCTCGCCGCCCGTCGTCGCGGCGCAGGTGAAGAAGGCGTTCGCGCGCGCCGGCCACTACACCATTCGCGCGAAGGACGGCGAGCGGCTCGTCTGGCAGATCGATCTCGACGCGATCCCCCGGCCCGTCACGCGCGCCATTCCGGTCGACGCCGATTGGGCGGTGTTCACTCCGAGCGTGAAGGACGACTTCGTCGGGTCGCTCGACTTCTTCGAGGACGCGTTCGGCGCCAGCAACCTGCAGGGGCTCATCGACGGCTCCGTGCTCGCGCCGCTCGCGATCGACTCGACGGCCCTCGGCCGGCTCGTCGACCCGCTCGAGGGGCTGGGCGCCTTCACGCTGCCCGACGCCGACGCCACCGTCGTGCTGCTCGGGGTGCTCGACGAGCAGGCGGTGCTCACCGAGCTCGGCCAGCGCGGCCACGCGATGGAGCTCGCCGAGGGCGCCATCGGCCTCGAGCTTCGCGACGGCTCGCGCGCGCTCGTGTTCGCCGATCGCGGCTACGTGTTCGCGGTCTTCCCCGCGACGGCCGAAGACGCCGCGAGCGCGATGCAGCACGTGCGCGCCGCCGATTCTCGCGGCCTCGAGCAGAGCGCCGCGCACCGGGCGCTGCCTTCGGAGCCCGGGCAGCTCGTCGTCCTCGGGGCTCCCAGGGACAAGCGCGAGCTGCCCATCGATGTGTTGTGGGCCACGCTGCAGGTGAAGGGCCGCGAGGCGCGCGTCACCGGAGAGCTCAAGTCGAACGACCCGCTCTGGCAGTCGCAGGGCCAGCGACCGGCGGCGCTGTTCGCCAAGGCGTGGGAGGGGCCCGTCGCGGCGGTGTCGCTGAAGCTCCCCACCGGCCTCGTGCGCTCGGTGCTCGACAAGCGAAACCCCGAGCGCGAGGCGAGCCGGCAGCGGCTGCTGTCGCACGGCATCGACGTCGAGCGCATGGTGCGCGCGCTCACCGGCGACGTCGGAGGCCTCCTCTGGTTCGACGCCGAGGCGTTCCTGCGCAACCTCGTCGACGGCACCGAGCGCCCCGAGCCGCGCGGCGCGGCGCTCCTCGAGGTCGGGGTCAGCGACGGCTCGTCGTGGGAGCTCGCCGTCGGGCAGATGCTCGAGGTCTTTCTGCCCGTGCGGCCGCGCATGCAGCAGCGGCAGGAAGGCACCGTGTGGTCGAGCCGCGTCTTCGGCCAGGACGCCTCGCTCAGCGTCGGCGCGAAGGCGATGCGGCTCGAGCTCGGCTCGGGGCTGAAGAGGCGCACGCTCGTCGATCTGTCGTCGCAGCTCGCGCAGCGCTTCGACGGCGCGTTCTCCAAGGGCCACGCGTCCGTGCTGATCGACGTCGGCCGCCTGCGCGCGGAGCTCGAGACGCCGCGGATGATCGAAGGGCTCGACCCGGTGCGCGTGGTGACGGTGCAGGGGTTCGCGTCGGCGTTCCTCGACCGGCTGACTCCGTTGGATCACGTGCTGCTGGATCTCGCCCCGACGAAGGACGGGGGGCGCATTTCCGGCCGCATCGTGTTGCGCGAGAAGGTGCGGTGATGGTTCGCGTTCGATATTTCGCCGCCGCCCGCGAGCGGGCCGGCTGCAGCGACGAGACGGTGCCGGTGCCGACTCCGGCGACGGTCGAGGGGCTGCTCGCCGAGCTGGTGCGAAGGCACGCCGCGCTGGCGCCGGTGCTCAAGCACTGCCGCGTCGCGGTGAACCAGGAGTTCCGCACCGCCGCCGACGCGGTCAGCGCCGGTGACGAGGTGGCGCTGATTCCTCCGGTCGCCGGAGGCTCGGGCCTGTACGCGGTCGTCGATCGACCCCTCTCGCTGCAGGAGGTCGTCGAGGCCGTCAGCGGCCCCGGGCAGGGCGGAGTCGTCACCTTCAGCGGCGCCGTCCGCAACCAGACGCGCGGCCGCCGGGTGCTCAGGCTCGAGTACGAGGCCTACGGCGAGATGGCGGTGAAGAAGCTCGAGGAGCTGGGCGCCGCTGCCGCCCGCCAGTGGCCCGGCACCCGGGTCGCCATCGTCCATCGTGTGGGTGTGCTGGAGCCGGGAGAATTGGCAGTCGTCATCGCCGCTTCCGCGCCGCACCGCGCCGAGGCGTTCGCGGCCTGCTCGTTCGCCATCGAGCAGCTCAAGCTGGATGTCCCCATCTGGAAGAAAGAGATATACGAGGACGGTGACGTCTGGGTCGGCCTGGGACCCTGATTTGGGGTATAGGGCCCGTCCCATGAGACAGCCTCACTCGAGAAGCACCCAGCATGCGCTGCTCGCCATCTACGCCTGTGCGAGCCTGTTCCTCGGAGCCTGCGGCTGTACCAACGGCAACGGCAACGACGGCGGCACGCTCGACGGCGGCGGCGACGCGGGCCCGCTCACCTGCATGAGCACGGCCGACTGCGTCGCGGCCGGCATGGCCGATCTCGTCTGCGATCCGCAGGAGAAGATCTGCGTCCCGAGGTGCGGCACGAACGGCGACTGCACGTACGTGCCCGAGGGCGTCTGCGAGAAGGCCGACGGCACCTGCCGGCCGCGCTGCAACGGGCCGATGGGCGACTACTGCCCGACGATCGACGCCGGCATCGTGTGCAACGACGAGACGGGCGTGTGCGCGACGAAGTGCGTCCAGGACGATGACTGCAGCGCGATCATCTCGGGCAGCCGCTGCAACGAGGCGACCGGCAAGTGCACGAAGGAGGTGCACGGCTGCAACGTCGACACCGACTGCAACAGCTTCGTCGAGTTCGACGACTACTGCTTCAACGGCGGCATCCAGTGCCGCTGCGTGATCGAGCCGAACGACGCCGGCCCCGGCATGTTCAACGGCGTCTGCCACCGCCGCAACCGGCCGTGCACCGAGTGCACCACGAACGCGCAGTGCGGTGAGGCGCCGCAGTTCGTCCCGCAGGGCGCGTGCCTGACGATCGCCGGCGACTCGAGCGGGAAGAAGTACTGCCTGTACCAGCGGCAGGGCGCCGCCTGCGCCTGCGGCTATTTCCCCGACCCGGGTCATGGCTACTGCGCGCCGCAGATGGGGCGCACGTGCGCGGACCCCGGCTGCGCCGAGGACAAAGACTGCCCCGGCGGCAGCGTGTGCAACCGCAGCCGGTGCGCGTGTGAGCCGCGGTGCCGCTGGGACTTCGCGACGAAGCAGGTCGCGGCGCCGGGCTGCCCGCCGAACCAGACGTGCTGGGTCGACAACGAGAACCTCGACCCGAACTCGATCTACTACGGCTCGGGCCGCTGCCGTCCGCCGTGCCAGAGCGATATGGACTGCGCGTTCAACTCGGCGACCAACCCGAACGGCGGCACGAATCTGAAGTGCGCCGGTGAGCAGCTCTCGGGCGGCGGTCTGTCCGACAAGCGCTGCCGCGCGAACGGCGAGTGCATGGACAACCTCGAGTGCCCGGTGCAGCCCGACACGTCGATCTACTTCGGCTACTGCGACCGCGGCTCGTTCCAGTGCAAGCTCGACTGCCGCACCGGCAACGATCCGGTCACGCAGAAGCCGTACAACGACTGCCGCTCGCCGTACGGCTGCAAGGAGACGTCGCCGGGCGTGCGCGAGTGCATCCTCCGCACGTGCGTCGAGCAGGGCGGCGCGTCGATCGCCTGCAACACCGGCGAGTACTGCTGCGGTGAAGACAAGAACGGCGACGACGCCGGCGACCCGTGCCCGCCTGCGAGCGAGCGCGATCAGGCCGGCTGCTACAAGGCGCAGTCTCCGCCGTTCTGCACCTCGTGCCAGAGCAGCGACGACTGCACGAACATCCAGATCCCGAGCTGGCAGAACAACTGCCCGCCCGGCATCAAGTCGCCGAGCTGCAGCCCGCACCCGATCCTCTGCTACCAGTTCCAGGAGCCGATGACGATGCGGCAGGTCGGCGTCTGCGCCCCGGCAACCCACAACGATTCACGCAAGGACAGCTTCGGCCGCGGCTTCGACAGCAAGGGCTGCCCGGCCGGCTTCTCGGCCTTCTACAACCGCATTCGCTTCGTGATGGGCGACGACTACTGCAACTCGGATGAACAGTGTCGCCAAGGTGGCGCTGACGCCGGCTACTGCGGTGTCGACATGACCCAGACCCTGCGCGACGGCGGCCACCCCAGGGCCTGCTTGTGCACCGTCGGTGGCAGCGGCCAGTGCCCGAACCAGCCCGACGGCGGCGTGCTGGCGTTCTGCAAGTTCGGCAACCCGGGCGAGACGCAGGCGTGCATGCAGACGGTCTCGTGCCTGCCCTCGACTCAGTACGTGTTCCGCGATGCAGGGCCGCCGTTCAACGGCTGCGGCCTGTAAGAGGTCGGCGTTCGAGCTCGGCGCTGTCGTGGGAGTCCGTCCGGGCGCCCACCACAGCCGAGCGCGTCCACGAGCGCGAGCGTGTGGGGACCGGCTGAGCCGTTTCAGCCCGTTCGTGGGTCAGCAGAAATTGTGCTCGACTGCCTCCTGTTGAGCATCACGGGAGTGTCGAGCATGCGCGCCGTCGTTCTTCTGCTGTGTGTCGTCGCAACCGCGTCGTGGGCTGCCGACCGCGAGCTCGCGATGCGGGAGGGCGAGAAGAGGTCGTTCAAGCTGCCCGGCGTCACGCAGGTCGCCATCGACGACGCCTCCGTGGTCGAGGGTGTGGCCAAGAACGATCAGCTCAACGTCACCGCGCGGCGCCCAGGCCACGCCCGCATCCTCGTGCTGCTCAAGAGCGAGCAGTGGGTGACGTTCCGCGTGAAGGTGCTGGCCTCCGACTTCGCGGAAGGCCCCGTGCCCGAGGCGCTGCCCGCGGAGGGCGAGCCGCTGCGCCTGCGCGTCGGAGAGGCTCGCGCCTTCGAGACCCCAGGCATTCAGAAGATGCCCGCCGCCGGCGCCCAGACCTTCGAGACGAGGGTGAACGGCAAGGTGCTCGAGCTGCGCGGCGTCGCGGCGGGCCGCGCCGTGCTGGACCTCACGCTCGCCGGCGGCAAGCGGCTGCAGGTGCCGGTGGTCGTCGAGGGCGAGCGCACCGTGCTCAACGAGAAGCGCGCGAACGCGACCAACGCCGACCGGCTGGAGATCCCCGTCAGCGGCGAGCTGTTGCTCAAGGCGCCGGACGTCGAGGCGGTGCAGGTCGACGACGACGAGGTCGCCGAGGTCCGCATCGTCGGAGACGGCCGCGTCGTCGTGCGCGGGCTGCAGGAAGGCGAGACGGTCGTGAACGTGCGCCGGGGCGGGAAGGTGTTCTCGCACCCGGTGTACGTCAGCGCGCTGCCGGGTTCGGATTACTGAGGCGGCGGCCTCGCTTCGCTCGTCGCGGCGGTGCCTACTCCCAACAAGACGATGACCGCCCCGATCACGCGCGGCGCGTCGGGCACCTCGTCGAGGATCGGGATCGCGAGCAGCGTCGAGAAGATCGGCTCTCCCAGGATGGCGATGGCCACGAGCGCGGCCGACACGTGCTCGAGCGCCCAGTTCAGCAGCGAGTGCCCGATGAGCTGCGGAACCACCGCGAGCAGCCCGAGGTACAGCCACTGCTTCGGCGTCAGCTCGGTGACGTTCGCGCCGCTGCCGACCGCTGCCACCATCAAGCACACCGCGGCGACCGGGTAGACGACGCCGACGTACGGGGTGACGCCGAGCGTCCTGCGCACCTTCTTGCCGATGCTGAGGTACGTGGCCGCGCAGAGGGCTCCCGCGAGGGCGAGCAGATCTCCGAACAGGGCCTTCGGCGAGACCGCGAAGTCGGTGCCGGCGATGACGATGGTGCCCGCCATCGCGATCAGCATGCCGATGACGGTTCGCCGCGGCGGCCGCTCGATGACGGAGACCCAGATCGGCGTCGTCGTCACCAGCGCCACGCTGCTCGCGACGCTGGTGTAGTCGAGCGAGCTCACCCAGGTGCCGAAGTGGAAGGCGAGGGCGACTCCGCTGAGCGCGGTCAGCCCCAGGCCTCGCGAGCCGAGCGCGGCGAGCTCGCGGCGGTGACGGATCGCGACCCACGCCGCGAGCGGAACGGCGGCGAGGGTGAGCCGCCACGCCGCGGTGGTGAGGGCGGGCGCCTTCGCGAGGCGGATGAAGATGGCCGCCCAGGAGACCGCGAGGACGCCCAAGAGGAGACCGGCCCCTACGCGCGGACGCATGGCCCCTCACCCTCTCCCCTACGAGGGGAGAGGGGACTCATTGCCGGAACCTTCGGCTTCGCTCGACGACGGCGCGGTACAGCTCGAGCTCCCTCGCGCGCCGGGCCTCGTCCCAGCCGAGCCTGGCCGCCATCCTCCGGGACACGGCGTCGGCGGCGGCGAGGCCCTGGTCGCGCCCGCGCAGCAGCATCGGCACGCGGCGCGACAGCACGTCGTCGAGCGTGGCGGCGAGCTCGACGTCGATCGCCTCGTCGACCTGCGCGTTCAAGAACGGCAGCTCGGCGTCGAGGCGCTCGCCCGCGGTCGCGTCGGCGGCGATGCGCTCGGCGACCGTGGCTCCGCGGACGCCGTACATGGCGACGAGGCTCGCGGCGACGTCCTTGCCGAAGCCCTCGAGCGCCGCCTCGCGCGCGCGCAGGTCGTCTTCGGTCTTCAGGCCGTCGCCGCCGGGCAGCGGGCGCTTCTCGGTGGCGGGCGGGCGCTTGCCGCCGAGCTGCTCGGCGAGGGCCTGATCGACGAGATCCTCCGCCATGCGCCGGTAGGTGGTGAGCTTGCCGCCGGCGATCGTCATGAACCCCGGCTGCGACTCGACCACGTGCTCGCGCGAGACCTTCGAGGCGTTCACGTCCTTCGACGGCTTGATGAGCGGCCTCAAGCCCGACCAGGTGGCGAGCACGTCCTCGAGCTGCAGCTTCGCGCCGGGGAAGTACTTGTTCGCGGTGTCGAGCAGGTACTGCACGTCGTCGCGGTCGGCGTACACGTCGTCGAGCGAGCCCTCGTAGAAGGTGTCGGTCGTGCCGATGACGGTGCGCCCCGTGCCCCAGGGAATGCAGAACACCACGCGGGCGTCGCGCGGCGCGAACATCATGAACGCGTGCGTGACGGGCAGCCGCTTCGCGTCGATGACGACGTGCGAGCCGCGCGCGGGCTTGAGCGTGGCCGGAGCCCCGGCGAGCGCGCGGACCTCGTCGCTCCACGGGCCGGTGGCGTTGACGACGACCTTGGCGCGCACGTCGACGGTTCCGCCGCCGAGCTCGTCGATGACCTTCACGCCGGTGACGCGGTCTGCGTCGCCGCGCAGCAGGGCGCCGGCGCGGGCGTGGTTGAGCACGACGGCCCCGTTGGCGCGGGCGTCGAGCACGTTCTCGAGCGTCAGCCGCGCGTCGTCGGTCTGCGCGTCGGAGTAGATGACGCTGCCCTTGAGGCCGTCCCGCTTCAAGCCGGGCTCGAGCTCGATGGTGCGGCGCGGCCCGAACGTGTCGTGCAGCTGGCCCGTCGGCGAGCGGAAGAAGCAGAGCGCCTCGTACAGCCAGACGCCGAAGTCGATCGTCATCAGCATCCGCCGGTCGCCCTTGTAGCTCGCGACCATGAACGGCAGCGGGCGCACCAGGTGGCGCGCCTTGGTCATCAGGAAGTTGCGCTCGTTGACGCTCTCGAAGACCAGGCCGAGCTCTCCGTTCTCGAGGTAGCGCAGGCCGCCGTGCACCATCTTCGACGACTTCGACGAGGTGCCGGCGCCGAAGTCGAGCTTCTCGACGAGCGCGACCTTGAGGCCGCGCAGCGCGGCGTCACGGGCGATGCCGGCGCCGGTGATGCCTCCGCCGACGATGGCGAGGTCGAACGTCTGATCGGACAGCGCGGCGAGCGCGGCCTGACGGGGGTCAGATCTTCCGACGCTTCCCGGTGCGCTTGTAGGTGACGTAGTCACTGAGGATGGTGCCGTGGTCGAAGCAGAGCGGGCTGGGCAGCGCGTCGAGCGTGAACGCGCGCGCCTCGGCGGCGTCGTCCGAGCCCTGAGGCTCGCCTTCGGCCCAGCCGATGTAGACGGTCGAGAGCGTGTGCTTGCGCGGATCGCGCGCGGGGTCGGAGTAGGTGAAGAACTGCTCGGAGAGGTCGACCTCGAGGCCGGTCTCTTCCTTCACCTCGCGCACGCAGGCGGCGTGCAGCGTCTCTCCCTCGTCGACGAAGCCGCCGGGCAGCGCCCAGCCTTCGGGCGGGTTCTTGCGGCGGATCAGCACGATGCGATCTCGCGGCAGCTCGACGATGCAGTCGACGGTGGGGATGGGGTTCTTGAAGGACGGCATCGGCTCGAGCGCTTCGTACCTCAAGCGCCTTTGCCGTTCCATTGCGGGAAGCGTATGAGCGCCTGCATGGCATTCACCGGGTTTTCACGCGAGGGAGACCGGTTCTTCGGCCAGCTCGCGACGCTGCAGGACCGCGAGTGGTTCAAGCAGCACAAGGCCGAATACGTGGAGCTCTGGGAGGCGCCGATGAAGGCGCTGTTCGAGGAGCTCGCGCCCAGGGTGGCGAAGCAGTACGCCGGCTGGAAGCTCGACCCGCCGAAGCACTTCCGCATCTATCGCGACGTGCGCTTCTCGAAGGACAAGGCGCCCTTCAAGACGAACATCGCGGCGACGATTCACCTCTCCGGCGGGGAAGAGGCGCCCACCGCGATCTACGCGCACTTCGGGGTCGAGGACGTGGTCGGTGCGGGACACTGGATGATGTCGCCCGAGCGGCTCAAGCGGTACCGGCAGCTGATCGTCGACGAGAAGACCGGCCGCGAGCTGCAGAAGCGCGTCGACGGGCTCGAGAAGAAGGGTTTCCAGATCGAAGCGATGGAGAGCCTGAAGCGTGTTCCCGTCGGGTTCGATCCTGCCCACCCGCGCGCGACGCTGCTGAAGCACAAGGGGCTGGGCATTACGTTCCCGAAGATTCCGGCGGGGTTGCGCAACTCGCCGAAGCTGTCGAAGTGGATGGTGGAGCAGTCGGCGGTGGTGGCTCCGCTGGTGAAGTGGCTCGAGGAGAGGCTCGCATGAGCATCCATACGGTGCTGCAGGAGAAGCGCGTCTTCGCGCCGCCGGCCGAGCTGGCCGCGAAGGCGCACATCAAGTCGCTCGCCGAGTACCGGAAGCTGTGGGCCGAGGCCGACGCCGACCCCGACGCCTTCTGGGCGGCGCGCGCTCGCGAAGAGCTGCACTGGCAGACGCCGTTCACGAAGGTGTCCGAGTGGGACCCGCCGCACGCGAGGTGGTTCCTCGGCGGGCGCACGAACCTGGCGTGGAACTGCCTGGATCGGCACCTCGAGAAGCGCGGCGACAAGGTCGCGCTTCGGTTCGAGGGCGAGCCGAAAGATCAGCAGCTGGTGACGTACCGCGAGCTGCACGCGCGCGTGTGCCGGCTGGCGAACGGGTTGAAGGAGCTCGGCGTCCGCCCGGGCGATCGGGTCGGCATCTACCTGCCGATGACCCCCGAGGCGGCGGTCGCGATGCTCGCGTGCGCGCGCATCGGCGCGGTGCACTCGGTGGTGTTCGGCGGCTTCTCGGCCGAGGCGCTGCGCGAGCGCATGGTCGACGCGGGCGCGAAGGTGCTGCTCACCGCCGACGGCGGCTGGCGCAAGGGCGCCGTCGTGCCGCTGCTCAAGAACGTGCGCGACGCGGTGGCGGCGGGCATCCCCACGCTCGAGCGCGTCGTCGTGGCGCGGCGCACCGGCGCTGCGCTCGAGCTGTCCGGCCGCGAGCTGGCGTGGGACGCGCTGTGCGAGAAGCAGGGCGCCACGTGCGAGCCCGAGTGGGTCGACAGCGAGCACCCGCTGTTCATCCTCTACACGTCGGGCTCGACCGGGAAGCCGAAGGGCGTGCTGCACACGACGGCGGGCTATTCGATGTGGGCCTCGCTCACGACGCGGTGGGTGTTCGACCTGAAGGAAGACGACGTCTACTGGTGCACCGCCGACGTCGGCTGGGTCACCGGGCACTCGTACGTGGTGTACGGGCCGATGATGAACGGCGCGACGGTGGTGATGTACGAGGGCGCGCCGACGACTCCGGGGCCGGATCGGTTCTGGGACATCATCGAGCGGCACCGCGTGACGATCCTGTACACGGCGCCGACGGCGATCCGCGCGTTCATGCGGCTCGGTGACGAGCACATCAAGAAGCACGACCTGTCTTCGCTCAGGCTGCTCGGCTCGGTGGGAGAGCCCATCAACCCCGAGGCGTGGATCTGGTACCGCGACGTCGTCGGCGGCGGGCGCTGCCCGGTGGTGGACACGTGGTGGCAGACGGAGACGGGCGGCATTCTGGTCTCGCCGCTGCCCGGCGCGACGCCGACGAAGCCGGGCTCGGCGACGCTGCCGCTGCCGGGCATTCACCCCGCGGTGCTCGACGACAAGGGGCAGGTGGTCGAGAACGGCGGCGGCAAGCTGTTCCTGGTCAAGCCGTGGCCGTCGATGATGCGCACCATCTGGGGCGACGACGAGCGCTTCAAGAAGACGTACTTCTCCGAGCGGCCGGGCATCTACTTCACCGGCGACGGAGCCCGAAAGGACGCCGACGGGTACCTGTGGCTCATGGGGCGCGTCGACGACGTCGTCAACGTGGCGGGACACCGGCTCGGCACGGCCGAGGTCGAGAGCGCGCTCGTGTCCGAGGGCCGCGTCGCCGAGGCCGCCGTGGTCGGGCGGCCGGATGAGCTCAAGGGCACGGCGCTCGTCGCGTTCGTGACGCTGAAGGTGGGGACTCCGCCCGGCGACGAGATGCGCGCCGCGCTGCTGCAGCACGTGTCGAAGGAGATCGGGGCGATCGCCCGGCCGGATCAGATCCGCTTCGCGGCCGCGCTGCCGAAGACGCGGTCGGGGAAGATCATGCGGCGGCTCTTGCGCGACGTCGCTGCCGGTAAGGAGTCGACCGGCGATACCACCACGCTCGAGGACTTCAGCGTGCTCGCGGCGCTGAGGAACGACGAGGAGTGAGGCTCGGGAAAGCCGGGGCACGTCGAACGTGGAGCTGTACGTGAACGACTCGACTCGCCCGTGTGCCGGCACCGGCACGTTCCCGCGCACCGGCACAGGCATGGCGACCGACGACATCGCCTGCTGTTTGCCCCAGACCTCCTTTGCGCTCATGCCCGCGCCCGCCCTCGACGACGAAGAGGGCGCCCGGCTGCCCGAGGCCCTGCCTCCCGTCGTCGACGCGCACGTGCACCTCTTCCCCGACAAGGTCTTCGCGGCGATCTGGCGCTGGTTCGACACCTACGGCTGGCCCATTCGCCACAAGCTGCTCGCTCCCGAGGTCGTGCGCTTTCAGCTCGAGCGCGGCGTCTTTCGCATCGTCGCGCTGCTCTACGCGCACAAGCCCGGCCTCGCCCGCGGCATGAACCAGTTCATGGCTTCGGTGTGCGCCGCCGAGCCGCGCGTCATCGGCCTCGGCACGGTCTTCCCCGGCGAGCCCGGTGCCGCCGACATCGTGCGCGAGGCGTTCGCGCTCGGGCTGCGCGGCATCAAGCTGCACTGCCACGTGCAGGCGTTCGCCCCCGACGACCCGCGCCTGCACGAGATCTACGCCGCGTGCGCCGAGGCAGGCCGCCCGCTCATCATGCACGCCGGCCGCGAGCCGAAGAGCCCCGCGTACCCCGTCGACGTCTACAAGCTCTGTGCCGCCGAGCGCGTCGACCGCGTGCTGAGGGATCATCCGAAGCTCGAGCTGTGCATCCCGCACCTCGGCGCCGACGAGTTCGACGCCTACGCCACGCTGCTCGAGCGCCACGACCACCTCTGGCTCGACACCACGATGATGTGCGCCGCCTATTTTCCGCTCGAGATTCCCCGCCGCGTCCTCGACGTGCGGCCCGAGCGCATCCTCTACGGCACCGACTTCCCGAACCTGCCCTACGCGTGGGATCGCGAGCTCAAGCAGCTCTGCGCGTTGAAGCTGCCGGAAGCTCGCCTCGCCGGCCTGCTCGGGCAGAATGCGCTCGCGCTCTATGGTTAGCCTGCTCGTCGCGACGCTGCTCACCGCGGACCCGATTCACGGCGGCGCGGCGTTCACCCTCGGCGTCGGCGTGCCGTTCCGGTCGACGAACGCGGGCGTGCAGCTGGGGCTCAAAGGCTTCGGCGAGTACGAGGTGCGGCCGAAGCTCGGCGTCGGCCTCGTGCTCCCCGTATCCATCGGCTTCTACACCCAGGACACCGGGCTGGGCTCGACCGCGACGGTCATCGTCGTCGACCTCATGCCCGGCGCGCGCGCGAGCTACCAGGTGCTCGACTGGATCCGCGCGGTCGCCGAATTCGGGGTCGGGCCGAGCATCCACAACTTCAAGGCCGTCTTCTTCAACGTGACCACGCTCGAGCAGTCGCGCACCGACTTCGGCATGCGCGGAGCGCTCTCCGTCGAGCTCGCGCCGCCCTCGCTCGACGGCCTCATGTTCCTCGTCGAGCCGGTCTTGATTCAGGGCCGGTTCGCGGCGTCGAACTTCCCCGAGTACCGGTTCTCGGTCGGCGTCGGCTACCGGCGCTAAGTTGTTGCGCCGGTCGGGGGAACGCGGCAAGACGCGCGTTACGCCATGCTCGACAAGCGACCCAACTCGCTCATCACCTTCCTGCGCAGCGTGCCGGTGCTCGGTGGTCTCGAAGGGCACTCCCTGGAGAACCTGATCGACCTGCTCGAAGAGCGCTCGTTCAAGCCGGGGGAGGCCATCTTCAACGAAGGCGAGCTCGGCCGGACGATGTACGTGCTCCGCGAGGGCGAGGTCGAGGTCTCGCGCAAGAGCCAGGGCGGCAAGAAGACGACGATCGTCGACCTGGGGCCCGGCGAGACGTTCGGAGAGATGACGCTGGTCGAGCTGCAGCCCCGCTCGGCGACGGTGGTCGCGAAGAAGAAGTGCGTGACCTACTCGCTGACGAACATGGACCTGTACCACCTCTACCAGCAGGACAATTACGCGTACGTGATCATCCTGCAGAACATCTGCCGCATGCTGTCGCGCCGGCTGCGCAAGGCCGACGGCCGCATCGTCGAGTTCCTCGCCAACGGAGCGAGCGAGACCGGCGGCGGCGGCGGCGGCAAGACGAAGGCCGCGAAGAAGAAGAAGTGAAGTAGCTCGATGTTCACCGGTCTCATCCAGCAGGTCGGCACCGTCGAGCGCGTCTCGCCGGGTGGAATGACCGACCTCTGGGTGAAGAGCACGTTCGAGGCGCTCGAGCTCGGCGAGTCGATCGCCTGCGACGGCTGCTGCCTCACCGTCGTCGAAGCCAACGGCGGCACGTTCAAGGTGCAGGCGAGCCCCGAGACGCTGCGGCGGACGACGCTCGGCGGGTGGCGGTCGGGCACGAGCGTGAACCTCGAGCGCGCGCTGCGCGTCGGCGATCGCCTCGGCGGTCACTGGGTGCAGGGGCACGTCGACTCCGTCGCGCGCGTGCTGTCGGCCCGCGAAGAGGGCGGCTCGCGCGTGATGTCGTTCGAGCTGCCGGCGCCGCTCGCTGCGTTCTTCATCGAGAAGGGCAGCGTCACCATCGACGGCATCTCGCTGACGGTGAACGCCGTCGAGGCGGCCTCGTTCTCGGTGGCGCTGATCCCCGAGACGCTCGCGCGCACCACGCTCGGCGGCAAAGGGCCGGGCTCGCAGGTGAATCTCGAGGCGGACCTCGTCGGGAAATACGTCGCGCGGCAGCAGCAGCTGAAAGGTGTGTCCGTGGAGCAGCTGAAGGCCGCCGGCTTCGCCTGATACGCTCCGCCGCGAATGCTGAGCCTCGTGGTGTGCCTGGCGCTCGCCGGCGAGCGGTGGATTCAGAACGACAACTTCAGCGGCTCGGGAACGGTGAACTCCGCCGTGAGCTTCGGAGAGTACGAGGGCCCCGCCGTGCTGTTCTCGCCCGACGGCGGCTACCCGCTGACGATCAAGGCCATCGACGTGCTCTCGGTGACCTACAACCAGGGATCGCCCGGGGCGATCGCCGGCTATCAGATCGACATCTGGGACGAGCGGGACGGTCTCGTCGATCCGCCGCGGCTGGCGGACGCGGGTCAATACCCGCCGCGGGTGCGCCTGTTCCGCCAGTTCACGACCTCGTCGTCGTCGTTCAACCGCGTCGACCTGGTGCCGCCGCTCGTGCTCGACGGCGGGCGCCTATTCGTCAGCATCGGCGAGCAGCTCTCGACCGCGTTCGACAACGCGACGGTCGCCATCGACACGGCGCCGCTCGTGCCCGGCGCCAACTGGTACCGCGAGAGCGTCGGCGTCTTCACGCGCATCGATCGGCCCGACGGCGGCTTCTATCGCGGCATCAACCACAACTGGATCATCCGCGCCGTCGTGGACACGCCCGACTTGCCGGTCACGGTCACGTCGATCTTCCCCGACCGCGGCCCTGCCACCATGCCGACTTCCGTCGTCATCAGCGGCATGAACTTCAGCATCACCGCCCAGGTGTACGTCGGCTCGCAGCTGCTCGCCGTCACCGGCCGGTCGGGCACGTCGACCATCAACGCCACGGTGCCCGCCGGCCTCGCGCCAGGGCCGTACACGGTGCGCGTCGAGAACTCGGCGACGAACTTCGGCACCCTGCCGAACGGCTACACCGTGCTGACCTCGGACGGCGGCATGGGAGGCGCCGGCGGAGGTGCAGGCACCGGTGGCGGCGCGGGCGGCGGCTCGACGGGCGGCGGCTCGGGCGGCGCGGGCGGCAGCGGCGGCACCGGCGGCAGCGGCGGGGGCACGACCGCCGTGCTGCGCATCGACGACATCACGCCGAACGAGGGCGACAACGCGTCAGTCACCAAGGTGGTCGTGACGGGCGACGGCTTCCAGACCGGCGCCCAGGTGATCATCGGCACGACGGTGCTCGACTCGGTCACGGTGCGCTCGGCGGCGGTGATCAACGCCGACGTGCCTGCGGGGCTCAGTCCCGGCGATCACGACGTGGTGGTGATCAACCTCGACGGCAGCCGCGACACGCTCCGCAACGGCTTCACCGCGACGGTGGCCACGAAGTCGGGGTGCGGCTGCGGCTTCTCGGGTCTCGAACCTCTGCTGCTGCTGGGCCTCTTGCCACGCTTGCGTCGCCGCGCGGCTGTGACAAGAGGGGGCCCGCAACATGCAGAAGGCCCACCACGACCGTGAAGCGATCGCGCGCGTCACTCAGGCACTGAAGGACATCCGCCGCGGCAGGATGGTGATCCTCACCGACGACGAGGATCGCGAGAACGAGGGCGACCTCGTCATGGCTGCCGAGAAGGTCTCGCCGCAGGCGATCAACTTCATGGCGAAGCACGGGCGCGGCCTCATCTGCCTCTCGCTCACCGAAGAGCGCCTGAAGCAGCTGCACCTGCCGCTGATGGTGACGGACAACTCGTCGTCGTTTGGAACCGCGTTCACGGTCTCCGTCGAAGCGGCGCACGGCGTGACGACCGGCATCTCGGCCGCCGACCGCGCGCACACCATCAAGGTCTGCGTGTCGAAGGACGCGAAGCCGACGGACCTGGTGCGGCCCGGCCACATCTTCCCGCTGCGCGCCCGCGAGGGCGGGGTGCTCGTGCGCACGGGCCAGACGGAGGGCAGCGTCGACCTCGCGCGCATGGCCGGCCTCTTCCCCGCCGGCGTCATCTGCGAGGTCATGAACGACGACGGCACGATGGCGCGCCGGCCCGAGCTCGTGAGGTTCGCGAAGAAGCACGGCCTGACGCTGTTGTCGGTCGCCGACATCATCACCTACCGCCTCGCGCACGAGCGGCTCGTCCGCCGCGTCGCGACCGAGCAGCTCTCGCGCGAGCCGTGGGGCGACTTCACCGCGCACGCCTACAAGAGCGACGTCGACCCCGAGGTGCACATCGCGCTGGTGAAGGGCGACGTCGCGACGAACGAGCCGGTGCTGGTGCGCATGCACCGCGCGTCGGTGCTCGGCGACCTGCTCGACCCTTCGAGCACTCAGGCCGCGCTCGAGGCGATCTCGAAAGAGGGTCGCGGCGTGCTGGTGTACCTGCACAAGCACTCCGCCCCGGCCGAGGCGCTGGCGCAACGGCCTGCTACGGGCACGTTGCGCGAGCTGGGCGTCGGCGCGCAGATCCTGAAAGACCTGGGGTTGTCGAAGCTTCGGCTGATCACGTCGGCGCCGAAGAAGATCGTCGGCCTCGACAGCTACGGCCTCACGGTGGTGGAACAGGTGAAGCCCGGCAAAAGGAAGTAAGGTCCACCCGCGCGCATGCCCCGTTATTTCGAAGGCAACCTCACTCTGCCGCCCGGCCGCTTCGCGATCTGCGTGAGCCGCTTCAACTCGTTCATCACCGAGCCGCTGCTCGACGGTGCGCTCGACACGCTCAAGCGCCACGGCGTCGACGAGAACGACGTCGACGTGTACCGGGTGCCGGGCACGTTCGAGCTGCCGGGGCTGGTGCGCAAGGTCGTCGGGTCCGGCGACTACGCGGGGGTCATCACCCTCGGCTGCGTCATTCGCGGAGGCACTCCGCACTTCGAGTACGTCTCGGGCGAGGTGTCGAAGGGCATCGGCGCGATCGCCGCCACCGCCGACTGCGCGGTGACGTTCGGCGTGCTGACCTGCGACACCGTCGAGCAGGCGATCGACCGCGCCGGCGTGAAGGCGGGCAACAAGGGCGCCGAGGCGGCCGTCGCGTGCATCGAGATGGTGAACCTGTACCGCCAGCTCGGCGCCGGCTCGACCGGCTCGAAGAAGAAGAAGGCCTGACCCGTGGGAGCCCGGCGGATCGCGCGCGAGCGTGCGCTGCAGGCGCTCTACCAGCTGGACAGCGCGTCCCCCGGCGGGCCGTCGATTCGCGAGGCGCTCGACGCCGCGTGGAGCGCCGCGACCGAGGCCGGTGAAGGCGCGGCGGCCCCCGAGATGAAGCAGTTCGCGCAGGAGCTCGTCGAGGGCGTGCGCGGCAACCTCGCCGACCTCGACGCGAAGATCGAGAAGCACTCGACGAACTGGCGCGTCGACCGCATGTCGCGCATCGATCGCAACGTGCTGCGCCTGGGCGCCTACGAGCTCGAGTTCCGGCCCGACGTGCCCAAGCGCGTCGCGCTCAACGAGGCCGTCGAGCTCGGCAAGAAGTACGGGACTGAAGAGTCCTCTGCCTTCATCAACGGGCTCTTGGACAAGCTGGCGCAGGGCATCGACAAGCCGTGACCTCGTTCGAACCCTCACTGGAAGCCATCGACGCGCTGAACGGAATCGACGCGCTGTGCGTGTTCGTGGCCGAAGACGACCGGCCGCTCTCCGGCGCGGCGGGCTACCTCGACTGGCGCATGTGCGGAGCGCTCTCGCGCGTGCTGCTGCAGGGCTTCTTCAAGGGTGACCGCGGCGAGCAGCTGCTCATGCCGACGAGCGGCGGCGTCTCGACGGTGAAGCTGTTCGCGGTGGGCGCCGGGAACAGCAAGGCGCTCGACGCGTCGACGCTCGGGCTGTTGCTCGAGAGCTCGGCGCTGATGCTCAAGAAGGCCGGCGTCACGTCGGTGGCGATCTCGCTGCCGAAGTGCGCGCTCGACGACGCGGCGCGCGCCGACGCGGTGAAGAAGCGGTTTGCACCGTCCTTCGCGCCGGGCACGACGACCGTCTTCGCGGAGAAGGCGCTCAGAGCGTTGCTGTAGTCGCCTGTGGTACTTTTGACGCGCGTGCCGGACGCCACTCTCAAAGTCCTGGTGGTGGAAGACTCGAAGGCGACTCGCGAGCTCCTCGCGGCGACGCTCGAGTCCATCGGCAACCTCGAGGTCATCACGGTGGTGAGCGGGTTCGAGGCGCTGAAGGTGCTGCCGCGTCACCGCTTCGCGCTGATCATCACGGACATCAACATGCCCGACATCAACGGGCTCGAGCTCATCAACTTCGTGAAGAAGAACCCGCACTACAGGGACACGCCCCTGTTCGTGGTGACGACCGAGGGGCGCGCGCAGGACCGCGACCGCGGGCTCGCGCTCGGGGCGAGCGAATACGTCATCAAGCCCTTCGAGCCGGAGACGCTCGGCGCTCTCGTCCGGAAGTATCTCCATCTCTGATGTCCGAGAAGCGTCCGGTCTCCGAGTTCGTCGCCGAGGCCACCGAGATCGTGGAGGGCCTGTCGCGCGAGCTGCTCGTCCTCGACGAGCACCGCGGCGAAGAGCCCGAGCCCGATCGGCTGAACGCGATCTTCCGCGCGGCGCACTCGCTCAAAGGGCTGGCGTCGCTGTTCGGGCAGGATCGCATCGCCCGGCTCGCGCACGTGCTCGAAGACGCGCTCGATGCGCTGCGGCTGGGGAAGATCTCCGCCGACGACGCGCTGATGGATGCGTTCATCGACGGGCTCGACGTGCTGTCGGGCCTGCTCGCGATGGCGTCGCGCGGCGAGAGCGACGGTCCTCCCGCCGAGCGCGCGCTGGTGCTGGCGCAGCACATCGAGACGCTGGTGGCGCCGCCGCCGGCGAGGGCGGCCGACCCGCTCAAAGAGCTCGGCATCGACGCGTCGGTGCTGCACGTGCTCACCGAATACGAAGAGCACCGGCTGCGCGAGAACGTGAAGAAGGGCGTCACGCTCTACAAGGTGCGCGCCGTCTTCAAGCTCGACGACTTCGACCAGCGGCTGGGCGCGCTCAACGCGAGCTTGAAGCCGATCGCCGAGGTGGTGAGCACGCTGCCGTCGGCGCAGGCGTCTGACGAGACGAGCATCGCGTTCGATCTTCTGGTGGCGTGCAAGAGGTCGGCGGCCGAGCTGGAGCAGGTGATCGCTCCGTTCGGGGCGACGCAGGCGCTGCTCTCGGCGTCGATGGCGCCGCCGCCGCGGCCGTCGGCGCCGATGGCCCCGTCGACGTTGCCGCCGTCGGAGGTGTCGCTGCGCTCGCTCTCGCAGACGGTGCGCGTCGACATCGGGCGGCTCGACCGGCTGATGGCGGCGGTCGGCGACCTCCTGCTGACGCGCTCGAACATCCAGCGGTTCGCCGAGGCGGCGAAGTCGGCGAGCTCGGGCGCGCTGCACCCGCTGTGGGCGCAAGAGCTCTCGCGCGAGGCCCGCGCGCTCGAGCGCAAGCTCGACGACCTGCAGAAGGGCATCCTCGAGGTGCGCATGGTGCCGCTCGGGCAGGTCTTCGACCGGCTCGCCCGGCTCGTGCGGCGGCTCTTGCGCGAGAGCGGCAAGGAGATCGACTTCGAGATCTCCGGCGGAGACGTCGAGCTCGACAAGCTCATCGTCGAGGAGCTCTCGGACCCGCTGATGCACCTGTTGCGCAACGCGATCGATCACGGCATCGAGGCGCCGGCGAAGCGGCAGGCGGCGGGGAAGCCGCGGCGCGGGAAGATTCGCCTGCGCGCGACCAGCCAGGGCAACCACGTGGTCATCGAGGTCGGAGACGACGGCTCGGGCATGGACGAGTCGCGCATCCGCGACGAGGCGGTCGCGCGCGGGCTCTTGACCGAGGGCAAGGCGAGCGAGCTCTTGCGCAGCGACCTCTTGAACCTGGCGTTCCTGCCCGGCTTCTCGACGCGACGCCAGGTGAGCGAGCTGTCGGGGCGCGGCGTCGGCCTCGACGTGGTGAAGACGAACCTGCAGCGGCTGTCGGGCCTCATCGACATCGTGAGCGAGCCCGGCCAGGGCACGACGTTCGTGCTGACGCTGCCGCTCACGCTCGCGATCATCCGCGCGCTGGTGGTGCAGGCGTCGGGCCGCATCTACGCGGTGCCGCTGAACTCGGTGCTGGAGATCGTCGCCGTGCGGCCGAGCGAGCTGCGCACCGTCGAGCACCGGCAGATGTTGAGCGTGCGCGGCCAGACGGTGCCGTTCGTGCGGCTCTCGCAGCTGTTCAAGCTTCCGCCGGCCGAGGTCGAGCAGCACTACGTCGTGCTCGTGGGGCTCGCGCAGCACCGCATGGGCCTCGCCGTAGATGCCCTGCTCGGGCAGCAGGACGTGGTGACCAAGCCGCTCTCGGCGCGCCTGAAAGACGTGCCGGGGCTCGCGGGCGCGACCGACCTGGGAGATCGGCGCGCGGTGCTGGTGTTGGACGTCCCGGCGCTGGTCAGCGAAATGATGAGGCCACAGACCTCCGCATGAGCGCCTCCTCGTTCGAGAAGCTCATCGACGGTTTCCTCTACCGTGCCGACGAGCCGGGCCTGCCCGGCCTGCAGTGGCTCGAAGACGCGCCGAGGCCGGACGAAGGCGCCGTCGAGACGCCGCGCGAGTACCTCGCGTTCCAGCTCACCGACGAGACGTACGCCGTGCCGATCGAGAAGGTGCGGGAGATCGTGAAGGTGCCGGCGCTGACCGAAGTGCCGCGGGCGCCGAAAGAGCTGCTCGGCGTGATGAACCTGCGCGGCGAGGTGCTGCCGGTCTACGACGTCCGGGCGAGGCTCCTGCTCACCACCGGCATCGCGGCGGTCACCGGGCCCGAGGAGACCGGCCCCAGGGCGCGCATCGTGCTCGTGCGCAGCGACGCCGGAGATGCCGGCATCCTCGCCGACGGCGTCGAGGGCGTGGTGCGCCTGTTGCCGTCGATGACCGAAGGCCCGCCGCCGGGCGGAACCGAGAAGCCGTTTCTCGTGGGCCTGAGCCGCCGCGGCGAGCGGCTCTACATCCTCCTCGACGTGGAGAAGGTGCTCGAGTGAGCGCGTCCGTGCAGCTGTGTGCCTTCCGCGCCGGCGACGAAGAGCTCGCCGTCGACATCATGCGCGTGCAGGAGATCATCCCCCCGCTGCCGATCACGAAGGTGCCGCGCGCTCCGAAGGCGATCGAGGGCGTGGTGAACCTGCGCGGGGCGATCGTGCCGGTCGTCGACGTGCGCAAGCAGCTCGGGCTGGCAGAGCCGACGACGCCGCCGCGGCCGCGGCTCGTGGTCTGCCGCGTCGGGCCGCACCTGCTCGGGCTGAAGGTCGACGGCGTGTCGAGCGTGTTCCGCGTCGATCGCGAGCAGCTCAGGCCGGCGCCGATGGCGAGCGAATCGACTCCGCACATCGTGGGCGTGTGCTCGGCGGGAGGGAAGCTGCGAATGCTGCTGGACGTGAGGGCGCTGCTCGCATGAAGACCGACGAGCTGCAGGACGACCCGGGCGCAGAAGGCCGGTACCAGGCGCTGAGCACCGCCGGCGCCGGCGCGCTCGTCACCGCGCTCTACGACACGAGCTGGCGCGTGCGCCGGCACGCCGCCGAGCTGCTCGCGAAGGCCACCGACGCGAGCACCGCCGACGAGCTCATCAGCGTGCTCTCCGACCGCGGGCAGACGGGCGCGCGCAACGCCGCGGTCACCGCGCTCTCGCTCGCCGGCCCGGCGGTTCGCCAGCCGCTCATCGACCTTCTCGCCCACCCCGATCCCGATCAGCGCAAGCTGGCCGCCGACATCCTCGGCGAGCGGCGCGAGCGCGACGCCGTCGAGGGCCTCGAGCGGGCGCTGGCCGACCCCGACGCGAACGTGCAGGGCGCGGCCGCCGAGGCGCTGGGCCGCATCGGGGGCGCCCGCGCCGCGCGCTCGCTGATGGCGCTGCTCGACTCTCCGCGCGCGCTGGTGCGGGCGTGCGCGCTCGATGCGCTGTTCGCGCTGAAGAAGCCGCCACCGTTGATGCGGCTGGTGCCGCTCTTGCCGGCGAAGCAGGCGTTTCGCCTCGTGGGCCTCATCGACCACTCGGCGGCGCACGCGCTCATCAGCCGCGCGCTCGAGCAGCCGAAGAGCCGTGAAGCCGCGCTGGCCGCGCTCGGCCTCGAAGACCGCGCCTGGCCGAACGACGCCGAGAGCATGCTGCGCGCGTCGCTGAAGGCGTCGCCCGACGTCGAGCAGTGGCTTCAGCGCATGCTGCGCCACGAAGACCAGGCCGTGCGCGTCGGAGCGATGCGCGCCGTCGCGGTGCTGCGCGCGTACGCGCTGGCCCCCGCGGTGGCCGAAGCGGTCGGCGACGGCGAGGCGGCCGAGCAGGCGTCGCGCGCGCTCACGCGGCTGGGCCTGTTCGGTGCCCTCGCGCTCATCGACGGAGATCTCCCGCCGGTCGTCGGCATGGGCCCGGAGGCGCGCGCGGTCGCGGCAGAGGCCATCACCCGCGTCGGAGAGCCCGTGCTCGTGCCGCACCTCGAGCGCCTGCTCGGCTGCGGAGACGCCGAGCTCGCCGAGGTCGCGGTCCGGGCGCTGGGGCGGTGCAGGACGCCGGCGGCGATCGCTCCGCTGTTGGCGGCGCTCGAGGACGATGCGCTCGCCTCGGCGGCGTCGCGGGCGCTGGGCCGCATCGGAGCCTCGTTCGCGTCGGAGGTCGTCTTCGCGCTGAGCGCGCTGCCGCTGAAGCCGCACGTGCTGCGCGCGTGGGTGCAGGTGGATCCCGCTGGCGCGCGGCCGGCGCTGCGGCAGGCGGCGAACGACACCGATGATGCGCTGCGCGCCGCGGCGGCCGAGGCGGTGCCCGCGCTGCCGGAGGACGAGGCCTCCGAGGCGCTCGGCCGGGCGCTGGGCGACGAGGCCGCGCAGGTGCGGCGCGCCGCGGCGCGGGCGCTGGTGCGCATGCCGTCGGCCGCGGCCGGTGCGCTCTTGCCTCGCGCGCTGAAGGACCGCGAGGCGTCGGTGATCGCCGCCGCCTGCGATGCGGCGGCCGAGCTCAAGGCCACGGCGACGGTTCCCCGCCTCGTCGAGCTCCTGTCCGCGAGCGAGGGGTTTCTGGTGCTCGCGGCGCTGCAGGGGCTGGTCGCGATGGGGGCGCTGGGCGACGAGAAGGCGGCGCTCGCGCTGCAGCACACCGACGCCGAGGTGGTGAAGGCGGCGCTGACGCTGCTCGCCGATCGCCCGCTGTGCTTCTCGCACGCGGTGCGGCTGCTCTCGCACCCGCGGTGGGACGTGCGCGCTGCCGCCGCACGTGCGCTCGAGGTCGTCGGGTCGGACGAGGCGATCGCCGCGGTCAGTGACGCCATCGAGCGGGAGCAGGACACGATGGCGAAGGCGATCTTCGAGGGCGTGCTCGGGAGGCTCGTGGGTGGGTGACCGGTGCGCTCCGAGGGGAGAGGGGGCCACTTCATAATGGGCGCCTTCGACGAGCCGCGGCTGACGATGACGGCCGAGCAGTTCCGGCTGCTCTCGGATCTCGTCAAGGACGCGAGCGGCCTCGCGATGCGCGAGGACCTCAAGTTCGTCGCCGAGCGCCGGCTCTTGCCGAGGGTGGAAGCGCTGGGCCTCTCGGACTTCGGCGCCTACCAGCGGTACCTGCGCTTCGACGCGCGCGGCAAGGAAGAGCTCGAGCTGGCGGTCGAGCTCTTGCTGCCGCACGAGACGTACTTCTTCCGCGAGCCGGCGCAGCTCGACTGCTTCGTGAAGGAGATCGTCCCCAAGCTGGTCGAGCAGCACGAGGCGAAGCGCCGCCTGCGGCTGTGGTCGGCGGGCTGCAGCAGCGGCGAAGAGCCGTACACGCTCGCGATGCTGCTCGAGGAGACCGGCCTGTTCGCCGGCTGGGACGTGCAGGTGCACGGCACCGACCTGTCTCCGCGCATGCTCACCGCGGCGCGCAAGGCGGAGTACGGCCAGACCTCGCTGCGCGCGACCTCGTTCGAGCGCAAGCAGCGGCACTTCGAGCAGCTGCCGCTCGGCAAGGTGCGGGTGAAGCAGGCGTACCGGCAGCGCGTGTCGTTCAGCCACCTGAACCTCGTGCAGCCCGACGCGACCGACGTGCTGCCGCTGATGGACGTCGTCTTCTGCCGAAACGTGCTCATCTACTTCGACGTGGAGGCGCGCAAGCAGGTCATCCAGTCGCTGTACCGCCGCATGCAGCCCGGCGCGTGGCTGTTGCTCGGGCACTCGGAGAGCCTGCTGACGCTGACCACCGACTTCGAGATCGTGCAGCTCGAAGGAGACCTCGTGTACCGCGTGGGGACCACGTGACGGGCAGGCGCACGGCACCGGTGCGTGTGCTGGTGATCGACGACTCGGCGTCGAACCGGCGCGCCATCACCCAGATCCTCGAGTCGGCGCCGAGCGTCGAGGTCGTCGATCGCGCGCAGGACGGCGCCGAGGGCCTCGAGAAGGCGCAGCGGTTGAGGCCCGATCTGATCACGCTCGATCTCGAGATGCCCAAGCTCGACGGCTTCGCGTTCCTGCGGCTGCTCAAGCAGGTGGCGCCGACTCCGGTGATCGTCATCTCGTCGTACGCGCACCGCAGCGACGTGTTCAAGGCGCTCGAGCTCGGCGCGTACGACTTCGTGGCGAAGCCGTCGAAGGCCGCGACGCTCGAGGCGGTCCGCGCGGACCTGCTCGCGAAGGTGCACGCGGTGCGGCAGGTGAAGCCGAAGGCGGGTGAGCCCGCGCCGGCCAGGCACACGAGCGACCCGGTCATCGTCGCGGTCGGCGCGTCGACCGGCGGCCCGCAGGCGGTGCACGAGCTCCTCATGGGCCTCAAGGGCACGAAGGCGTGCGTGCTCGTGGCGCAGCACATGCCTCCGATGTTCACGCGGGCGTTCGCCGAGCGGCTGGAGAAGTCGTGGGGCCAGCCCGTCGCCGAGGCGCGCGGCGGCGAGAAGCCGCTGCCGGGCACCGGGTGGGTGGCGCCGGGCGGCAAGCACCTGCAGCTCGTGCGCCGCGACCACGGCCTCGAGCTCGAGATCATCGAGCCCGAGCCGAAGGACAAGCACGTGCCGTCGATCGACCGGCTGTTCGACAGCGTCGCGAAGGCCGCGGTGAGCACGGCGCACGCGGTCGTGCTGACCGGCATGGGCAACGACGGCGCGGTCGGCGTGGGGGCCGTCGCGAAGGCGGGCGGGGTGGTGTGGGCCGAGTCCGAGCAGACGGCGGTCATCGCCGGCATGCCCCAGGCCGCGATGAAGACCGGCCACGTGGGGTTCGTGTTACCGCTGCAGGAGCTCGCCGCGGAGCTGGCCAAGGCCGTGCGGGAGAAGTGCTCCGCCGCGCCCGGTTGATTGGGTGCGGTGCTGCGCGCGCAGCCGTCGCTCGCCGCCGGGGCTGACTCTCACGAAGCGCGCAGCACGGCATCCAAATCGACCGAGCCCGGTGTGTTAGGGTCGCCGCCCCGATGGGCCTCCGTGCACTGGTCGTCGACGACTCGCTCCCTTTACGAAGAAGCGTGATGTACGCGCTGCAGCGCCTCGGCGACGTGGTGTGCATCGAAGCGGGTGACGGCGCCGAGGCGATCAAGAAGCTCGGCTCGGGTGCGTTCGACATCGTGCTGACCGACATCAACATGCCGCTGCTCGACGGGCTGAAGCTCATCAGCCACATCCGCGCGGACCCGGGCATCGCGAAGCTGCCGATCGTCGTCATCACGACCGAGGCGGCCGAGGCCGACAAGCAGCGCGCGCTCAAGCTCGGCGCCGACGCGTACCTGGTCAAGCCGGTGAAGGCGCAGGACGTGCTCGACGCCGTCACGAAGCTGCTGAACCGATGAGGTCCCTCGCGCTGGCAGTGCTGCTCTGCGCGTCGGCGGCCTCTGCCGGGCCGCTCGCCGAGCTGTGGCCCTACGAGGCGAAGCGGGTCGACGCGACCACGGTCGAGTACCGCTACGACCTCACCGCGCTGAAGGTGAGCGGCGGCAGCGCCGACGCGAAGGCCGAGCACGGAGAAGAAGCGGTCGCCGCGTTCCTCAAGAGCCTGCCGAAGGACGTGAAGCTGAAGGTGAAGCTGCAGGCGCCGCTCTACCTCTCCGCCGCCCGCGGCCTGGAGCAGGCGCCGCTCGCCACCAGCTTCGGCGCCGTGTCGGATGGGGCGCTCGCCTCCGACGACCCCCTGCGGCGCAAGCCGAAGAGCCGCGTGCGCGCCGCGCTCGACCCCGACGAGCCGAAGCTGTTGCCCGCGGCGGAGCTGGTGATGTGGCGCACGCGCCGCCTCGAAGACGGAGCCCTCGCCGCCGTCGCGCTCGACACCGATCGCCTGATGAAGGCGTGGCTGCAGCAGCTCTCCGCGCAGGCGATCGCGCGCTCGAAGAACGCCGACGGCGGAGACACCCGCGACGGGGCCTTGCTGCTCGCCGCCCGCGCCGCCGCCGCGCTCGCGTGCCTCGAGCCGAACCGCCTCCAGGCGCCCGCGGCCGTCGCCGCCGACGCGAAGCAGCAGCTGGCCGAGCTGCGCGCCGACGAGTCGCTGTTCGCCCCGCGCGGCTTCTGGGAGTGGACGGACGAGCTGCAGTGCGCGTGGCGCCGCTGGCAGGCGCTGGGCGTGGCGTTCCCGCCCTCGCGCGCCGGCTACGCCGCCGGCTTCGTGATGCTGTCGATCCTCAAGGAGCCGAAGCTGAAGAGCACCTGGCTCAAGCTGCGCGGGCGCCGCGACACCCTCTTCGGGGGACCGAAGCTCGAGCCGCTGCAGGACTACCTCGAGAAGGCGGGCGGAGACCCCGACGCCGCGCTGGAGGACCTCTTGCCGGTGATCGACCGGCACGGGGCACCGCCGCCGCCGATGGCTCCGCCGCGGGCGCCGTTCGGCGAGTTCCTCTCGGGGCTGCAGGGCGCCGAGCGCGCGCAGGCGGTCGACGAGCTCGCGGCCGCCGTCGCCGACGGCCGCGTCGCGCTGCCGAAAGAGACGACCGCCCCCGTCGAGGCGCTGCGGCAGTCGGCGCTCGGCGCGTTCAGCATCGCAGAGCAGCCCAAAGGGCTGCAGTTCGACGCCGCGTGGCGCGACCGGTTCAGCGCCGCGTTCTGCGCGCTGCAGGGCGCGCACCACGAGTCGCGAGAGAGCAACATCGAGCCGTCGACGAAAGAGGTCGTGCGCACGGAGCTCCGCGTGGTGCTCGAGGCGCCTCCGTGGCTCGAGGTCGAGCCGCTGCCCGAGGCGTTCAAGCGCGGCTCCGACTCTTCGGCGCGGCTCGCGAGCGCGCTGGCGGCCGAGGGCCTGAGCTCGCTGAGCACGGTGGACCCCGAGGGGCAGGGCGGCCTCAACGCGGTGAACGAGCTGAAGAAGTGGCAGTCGGTGCTCGCCGGGCTGGCGGTGATCTCGGCGCGCGACGCCTTCGAGACGCCCGACGTCGCGAACGCGCGGAAGTTCCTCGCCGGCTGGAGGTCCGACCCGCTGCTGGCGCGCGACGTGCGCTTCTCGTCGTCGCACCCCATCTCGTTCGAGGGCGAGCGCACGCACGCGGTGGTCGCCGGCGTGGCGCGCCGCGAGCTGGCCGTGCAGTTCGCCGAGCCGCCGCAGGCCGAGATCGTCGGCGGGGTGCCGGGCATCGCCGTCGACCTCAAGGCCGAGCAGCGCTACCTCGTGCCGGTGCTGTTCACGCTGAGCTACCGGGCTCCGGCGGCGAAGCCGTCGCTCAAGTACACGGCGGTGCGCAAGGCCATCGACGAGGCGAAGCGCGACCCGCTGCAGATTCCCGCCGCGCTGCCGAAGTGACTCAACGGCAGTCGACGCGGCGCAGCTCGGCGTGGGCCTCGGTCCGGTAGAGGTAGATGACTCCGCCGGTGTCCGGCACGGTCATCTCGCGGAAGGTGGCGTCGGCCGAGGTGTTGGCGGGCAGCTCGGCGCGGCCCAGCGGGCGGCCATCGGCGGGGTCGAGGCAGAAGAGATCGACGGTGGCGGTGGGCTCCTGGGCGCCGGGCTGGGTGCGCTCTCCGAGGGCGGCGAGGTAGATGAGGCCGGTCGGGTCGGTTTCGGCGAGCAGCACGGTCATCACCGGCATTCCGAACGAGAGCTCGCGCGCGAAGCGGCGCTCGCCGGTCGACCGATCGGTGGAGCCGACGACGACCTTGCCGCGGGCCCCGTCGAGGATGTCGGCGGTGATGAACGAGCGGCCGTCGCGCGAGGGCCTGCCGGTGACGACCTTCCTGGCGGTGTCGGGCTTGCCGGAGACGTCTCCGACGCGCACGGTGCGGCCGTCGTCGTAGCTGACGTAGATGTCGTCTCCGTCGAGGGCGAGGCCGTTCGGCTTGCCGTCGAGGCCGAACTCGCCGGCCATCTTGCCTTCGGGCTCGAGCAGGCCGACGCCGGTCTCGGTGAGCACGACGGTGCGGCCGTTCTTCGCCACCGCGAGGTCGCGGGCGCGGCTGAGCACGAGCGGGACGTCGCTGGCGGGGCGGCCCTTGTCGTCGAACTTCACGATGCGGCGGTTGACCTGGTCGAGCACCCACGGGTTGCCGGCGGCGTCGGTGGTGAGGCTCATCGGCGCGGCGGGGTTCCCGTCGCGCGGGCGCGAGCGGCCGAGCTGGTTCTTGCCGTTGCCCCAGGTGAGCGAGGCGAGGTACCGCATGTGGGGGTCGACGACGGGGGCGCCGCCGTCGGGCAGGGTGCGCGCGCGCAGCGACTTGAGGGAGGGGACGTCGGGCGAGACCGGCGTGATGGTGATGTCGGGCTCGTCTTTGGGCTCGGTGTCGATGATGCGCGGCCGGGCGGTCGGGAAGGTCATCACCGCCAGCACGAGCCCGGCGCACGCGACCAGCACCACCGTCAGCAGCGCCTCGTCTTTCCCCATCGGCGCCGGGCACCCTACTGCGCAGAAATGGGGACTGTCCCCTTTTCCGGGACGAAAAGGGGACAGTCCCCATTTCTGTCGCACTGTCGTGACATCGGACTGTCACGCCGGTGTGACGCAGCGGATTGAGACACCCTGTCTGCGCCTGGTGCGCTCTTTTCGGTGAAATCGATGCAAAGACGTTTTGCGTCAGGACGGTTTTTCCCTCTTACCGTATCGGCTGGTATGGAAATCGCTCTAGCGCGCAGCCCATGCGCTTCCGGATTGCCCTCGTTCTCTCGGCGTGCTGGCTCGGCTGCTCCACCCTCGAAGATGGCGACATCGGGGACTCGGAGGTGCTCATCGGCCAGGACGAAGACCTCGCGACCACGTCCAGCCAGGCGCTGGCGGGCAACCTGCCGATCGGCTCGACGCTGAAGACGACCGCGAACCTGAACCTGCGCACCGGCGCCAGCACCAGCAACAGCGTGCGGCTCGTCATCCCGAACGGCGCGACGGTGACGACGGTCGCGACGGCCCCGGTCAACGGCTTCTACAACGTGAAGTACAACGGCACGACCGGCTGGAGCTCGGGCACCTACCTCAAGCTGGTCTCCGAGGGCGGCACCACGACGCCGACCGGCAGCCTCACCGACAAGACCCCGGCCGGCGCGGTGCACCGCGCGAAGTCGGGCGTCGGCGCCTCGTACTGGTGGGGCCACGGCCGCTGGTTCCCGTTCCAGCAGGGCGGCAGCAACGCGGGCTCGTGCACCGGAAGCTGCCCGAACTGCTCGCACTCGGGCAGCACGGGCGCCGACTGCTCGGGCTACCTCGCGAAGCTCTGGCAGGTGCCGGCGAGCAACACCTCGCTCACCACCGACTCGCACCCGTACAGCACGCTCTCGTTCAAGGGCGCGTCGTCGCAGTGGCGCACGGTCTCGCGCGGCAGCGCGGCGATCGCCGACGCGTTCGTCTACAACACCAACGGCGCGGGCCACATCTTCCTCTTCGAGAAGGGCGACGGCTGGGGCTGGATGGACGCCTACGAGGCGAAGGGCTGCTCCTACGGAATCCTCTACAACCGGCGCCAGGCCTCGAGCGCGTACAAGGCGATCCGCCACTACTGACGCGGCGATTTCCCATTTCCGCGGCGCGGGCCCGTTGGCGTACGCTGTAAACCCAGGTGGCCGAGACCGACGACGCGATTCGCCAGCGGTTGGGGATGAACGATGCACTGGCGCTGAAGCTCGCGCACCTGCCGCTGCGTCCGCCCATGCGGCTGACGCCGGGAGAGCGCCAGGTCATCACGCTCATCGCGCACGGGAAGACGGACGCGCAGATCGCCAAGACGCGGGGCACCTCGGTGCGCACCGTGCTGAACCAGGTCACGAGCGTCTTCCGCAAGCTGGGCATCAAGACGCGCGAAGAGCTGCTCGCCCTGCTGGGCGCGGCGCCGAAATGAGGGTAAGCGACCGGGCGCGATGACCAGCCTGTGCCTCGCGTTGTTGCTGCTCGCCTCACCGGAACCGCTCACGTTCGCGATGCCCGCGTTCGAGGCGTCCGATCTCCCCGCCGAAGAGGTGGCCTACTGGTCCGCGGTGTTCGCGAACGGCCTGCGCCAGCAGGGCATCAAGGTCGTCGCGGCCGACGCCGAGGCGCCCGACGGCACGGTGCGCGGCGAGCTCACCCGCGTCGCGCAGAGCGGAGCGCGCGTCGACCTGCGCGTGCTGCAGCCCGACGGCCGCGCGCTCGCCGCGTTCAGCATGACGGCGCAGAGCCAGGGCGAGATCTCCGAGGTGCTGCAGCGGGCCGCGCAGGAGCTCGCCGGAGAGCTCTACCGCCGCACCCAGCGCGTTCCGTCGCGGCAGAAGGCCGAGCCGCTGCCGCCGGCGCCGGCGGCTCCGGTCTCGACGAAGCTGAAGCCCGGCGTCGGCATCGGCATCGCGCTCGCGCTGCTCGGCGCGGGGGCCCTCGGCGGCGGCGCGTACCTGCTGGTCACGTCGCGCAGCCAGCTGTCGGCGGTCGCGCGCGGCGAGCCGGCCTCGTACTTCGCGGCGCAGCAGCAGGCGCAGAGCGCGAGAGACCTCTCGATCGTCAGCGTGGTGCTGCTCGGCACCGGCGGAGTCCTCGCGGCCGGCGGGATCTTCTACGCGCTCTACAGCGGCCGGGTGAACACGTTCTTCAACGTCTCTGCCATGCTCGCGCCGGGCGGCGGCGGCCTCTCGATCTCCGGAGCGTTCCCGTGAAGCGGCTCGCCACTGTCCTCGCGCTGTGCGCCTGCATCGGAGACGGCGAGGTCGCCGGCGCGCTCGCCGAATACTGCGCGGTGAACGAAGGCAAGGCGTGCCAGGCGACCACGCAGTGCTGCTCGGGCTTCGCGTGCGTCACGGGCGTCTGCCGCAAGCTCACGCCGGGCACCTGCCTGTTCCCCGCCGACGCCGGCCGCGTGCAGGGCTCGGGAGAGGCCTGCGGCTGCACCACCGACTGCAGGTCCGGCGCGTGCTCCGATTCAAAATGCCCGTGACGTGGTAATCCGGCGCCCGTCATGGGCATCGTCTCGGTCAAGCAGGTGCTTCAAGGTGAGGTTCCGGTCGGCAACGAAGTGACGGTCCGCGGTTGGGTCCGCACGCGTCGCGACTCGAAGGCGGGGCTGTCGTTCGTGGCCGTCAACGACGGCTCGTGCTTCGACAACCTGCAGGTCGTGGCGCCCAACACGCTGCCGAACTACGCCGACGGCGTGCTGAAGCTCTCGACGGGCTGCAGCGTGATCGCGACGGGCCAGCTCGTGCAGTCGCAGGGCAAAGGCCAGACCGTCGAGGTGCAGGCGTCGAAGGTCGAGATCATCGGCCTGGTCGACAACCCCGACACCTACCCGGTGCAGCCCAAACAGCACACCCTCGAGTTCCTGCGCGAGGTGGCTCACCTGCGCCCGCGCACGAACACGTTCGGCGCGATCTCGCGCACGCGGCACTGCATCGCGCAGGCGATTCACCGCTTCTTCCACCAGAACGGCTTCGTCTGGGTGAACACGCCCATCATCACCGCGAGCGACGCCGAGGGCGCGGGCCAGATGTTCCGCGTCTCCACGCTCGACGTCGCGAACCTGCCGCGCGACGACAAGGGCAAGATCGACTTCAAGAAGGACTTCTTCGGCAAGGAGACGTTCCTCACCGTCTCGGGCCAGCTCAACGTCGAGGCGTACTGCCTGGCGCTGTCGAAGGTGTACACGTTCGGCCCGACGTTCCGCGCCGAGAACTCGAACACCGCGCGCCACCTGGCCGAGTTCTGGATGATCGAGCCCGAGATCGCGTTCGCGGATCTCGCCGCCGACGCGCAGCTCGCCGAAGACTTCCTCAAGTTCGTCTTCAAGGCGGTGCTCGAAGAGCGGCAGGACGACCTCAAGTTCTTCGTCGAGCGGCACGACAAGTCGGTCATCACGCGGCTCGAGCAGTTCGTGTCGTCGAGCTTCGAGCGCATCGACTACACGAAGGCGATCGAGATCCTCGAGAAGAGCGGTCAGAAGTTCGAGTACGCGCCCAAGTGGGGCGCCGACCTGCAGACCGAGCACGAGCGCTACCTCGTCGAGAAGCACGTCGGCCGCCCGGTCGTGGTCATGAACTACCCCGAGGGCATCAAGGCCTTCTACATGCGCATGAACGACGACGAGCGCACGGTGGCCGCGATGGACGTGCTGGCCCCCGGCATCGGAGAGATCATCGGCGGCTCGCAGCGCGAAGAGCGGCTCGACATGCTCGATCGCCGCATGGAGAAGCTGAAGCTCAACCCCGCGCACTACCAGTGGTACCGCGACCTGCGCCGCTACGGCACCGTGCCCCACGCGGGCTTCGGTCTCGGCTTCGAGCGCCTCGTCGTCTACGTGTGCGGCCTCTCGAACATCCGCGACGCGATTCCGTACCCGCGCGCGCCGGGGCAGGCCGAGTTCTGAAGGCGTGAGGCGGTCACGGCCGGCGCTGCTGCTCGTCGTGCTCGCGTCCGGCGGGGCCCTGGCGTGGACGTTCGGGGTCGAGCGGCAGATCGACCCGGTGCCCCTGCTCGCTCCGGCCGACACGCAGCAGGTCGAGCACGAGCTCGCGCTGCACGACGGCGGCTTCGTCGCGGTCTGGAGAGATCTGCGCGGCGGCAGCTCGTTCGGCGACATCCGCGCCGCGTGGCTCGACACCGGTGGCAACAAGGTGAACGAGCTCGTGGTGTCGGCCGCTCCGCTGGCGGACACGTACCCGGCGGTCTCGTGCGGTGACGCGGTGTGCGTCGTCGCCTGGATGGTTCAAGGGGCCGCGGGAAATCAGGTGCGCGCGGCGCGCTTCGCGTTCCGCGGTACGGCGCCGCTCGACGCGATGCCGCTCGCGGTGAGCACGCTCGAGGCGTTCCGCAGCGAGACGGACGTGTCGGTCGCGGGCGGCGTGGCGCTCGTGGTGTGGAATGAGGACGGCACCATCGTCGGGCAGCGCATGCAGCTGGCGGCGGGCCTGGGGCTGGGCGCGCCGATCACCATCTCCGCGCGCCCCGAATGGGAGCACTCGCCCCGCGTGGTCTTCGACGGCGCGGAGTGGAAGGTCATCTGGGTGGTGACGGGCGCCTCGAGCGACGCGATTCACCTCACGTCGGTGACGCTCGCCGGGGCTCTGGGCACCGAGCTGACGATCGGCCCGGGTTATCGGCCGGCGCTCGCCTGGGGCCCCGATGCGGGCCTCATCACCTGGCTGAGGACGGACGGCGGCACGATCGACGTGCTGGGCACGCGCATGAGCGGCGCGGCGCCGGTCGACGCCCCGCCGCTGCGCCTGGACAACCTGGGGCAGTACTCCGACTTCAGCCGCGACGTGGCGCCCGTCTCGGGTGGCTTCCTCGCGCTGTGGGCGAACGACGGGTCGTCGGTGCGCACCGTCCTGGTGCCGCACACGGGGCCGCCGCCGGTGCGCACGGTGCTGGTGCCGGCGACGAGCTTCGCGAGCACCGACGTCGCCTGCAACCCGTCGTTCTGCGTCTGGACGGCGGAGACGCCGGGCCGGGGGCTCGAGGGCGCGCTCATGCTGGTCTCTGGTATTTCGACTTTGACTCCGACGCCGTTGTCCTCGCCGCCCGGTCTCCAGCGTGAGACGTCGGTGGTGTGGCTGGGCAACGGCTTTCGGGCGCACTGGGCCGAGCTGAACTTCTTCGCGTCGCGCGTGCAGGGGACGCTGCTCGACGCCGACGGCGGCGCCGTGGGGCCCGTGCGCAGCCTGTTGTCTCCGTCGCTCATTCAGCGGTGGCCGACCGTGGCGGGGTTCGGGAGCGAGGTCGTCGTCGCCTGGCATGACGAGGGCTCGATGGTGCGGGCGCAGGTCGCACAGGTGAGCGCAACCGGGGATGTGATCGGCCCGTTCGCAGCGGGCGCCGTCGCACCCGAGCAGGGGCCCACCGCGGTGCACCTGGGCGGCAACCGCTTCCTCTTCGCGTACTCGACGTCGTCGGCGGTGCGCGGAGCGACCGTCGTGCTCGACGGCGGAGCACGGCTCGGCGCCGAGAGCGTGTGGTTCACCGAGGGGTTCCCTGCGTCGCGGCTGCGCGGAGCGTTTGCTGCCGACGCGGGCGTGGCGCTGTTGACCTGGTACGACGGGTCGAACGGCGTGATCCGGTACGGCCGGGTGAGCCCGGCCGGCGCGCCGCTCGGCGCCGCGGCGACGTTGAGCTCGCCGGGCTCGTACCGCGTGAACCCGGCGGTGGCGACCGACGGACGCGACTTCCTCGTGGCGTGGTCCTCGTCGGGAGGTGGTGACGACATCTTCGCCGCGTGGGTCGGCGCCGATGGGGGGACCGGCGCCACGCAGCGGGTCGCCAGCTCGCCCGAGTCCGTAGGGACGCCGGGTCACCCTGCCGTCGCGTTCGATGGCCGGCGCTACCTCGTCGCGTACGAGGCGCTGACCGTCGATGCGGGCTCGGACATTCACGTGCGTGAGGTGGCGCGCGACGGTGTGCCGGGGCCGACGTTCGTGCTGGCCTCCACCCCTGGCGAGGACGAGCTCGACGCCTTCGTCGCGGCGGGCGCAGGGCGGCTGCTCGCCGTCGTGCGGCGCTCGCCGACGGTGAACGATGGCCAGCGCAACTTCGTGCGCATGATGTTCGAGGTGCCGGCCGGCGAGCGCTGCTTCGGCGCCGGCGAGTGTGCGAGCGGCCCGTGCGTCATGGGCCTCTGCGGCACCGGCGGTGGCGCGGGAGGCGGCGCCGGCGGCGGTTCAGGCGGCGGCGGTGGCGGTGCCGCAGGCGGCGGTGGCGGTGGAGGTGCTGCGGGCGGCGGCGAGGCCGGGGCGGCAGGTGGCTCCACGGGAGGCGGCTCCACGGCAGGCGGCAGCGGCGGCGCCGGCGGCGCCTCGGGCGGCGGTTCCTCGCTCGAGCCGCGCGACCATCGCGTGGGCTGTGACTGCAGCACGGCGAGCGGGCTCTTCGGCGTCGCGGCGCTGGCGTGGCTGCTCCGGCGACGGCGGCGCTGAAGCCTCAGCCCACCGCGGCGGCCTGGGTCTTCCCGTCTTCCCAGCCGATCTGCGTGGCGATGCGCTTGGCGACGTCGGCGGCCTGGCGCGCGACGGCGTGCGCCTCGAACCGCTTCGCGACCTTCGCGAGGTTCAACATCTGCCGCGCCTGGAAGTGCAGGTCTCCGCTGCGCGCCGCGGCTGCTGCGGCCTCCTTGAAGCAGCGGGCGGCCTCTTCCGACTCCTTCGCGGCGACGTGCAGCGCGCCCATGTTCGCGAGCACGCGCGCCTCGGCGTACGGGTAGGCGGTGCGGCGCCAGGCGGCGAGCGCGCTGGCGTAGAGCTGCTTCGCGGCGGCGACGTCTTTCATCGAGAGCAGCACGCCCGCGAGGCGCGTCTCGATGCGGGCGCGGAAGTCGATCTCTCCGTGCCACCGCGCGAGCTCCTGCGCGGCGTCGGCGTTCGTGAGCGCCTGGCGGAACGCGGTCGCGGCGCCCTTGAGATCGCCCTCGGCTTCGAGCGCCTCGCCGCGCTCGGCCCAGACGAGCTGCACGAGCGCCGTGCCCTGCGCGCGCTTCATGGCGTTCTCGAGGGCCTCGGCGGCGCGCGCGCGTCGCGCCTCGCTGCGCAGCACGCGGGCGAGCGACAGCGCGAGCTCGGGGCTCTCGACGCTCTTCTGCGTGGCGAGCGCCTGGGCCTCGTCGACGAGCTGGCGGGCGAGCAGGGGCTCTCCGCAGGCGACGGCGTTGGCGGCGGCGCGAGCGAGCGTCTCGACCCGCGCGCGCGCGACCTCGACCGGCGCCTGCGGGTTGTCGAGCAGCACGGCGAGCGCGTCGGCCCAGCCCTTGAGCGCCTGCACCACGTCACGCGGCGAGCGCCGCTTGAGCGCCGACTCGACGACGCTGCGCCAGAGCTGCAGCGCGCGCGTCGCGTCTTTCGCGGCGGTGAGGTGCTCGGCGATCTTCACGGCGTCGGGCTGAGCCCCGGCGGCGCGCGCAGCCTCCATCAGCACGGTGGCGAGCTTCGAGTGCAGCTCGGCGCGCCGGGCCGACCCGAGCTGCAGCCCGACGCGCAGGTAGCGCTCGGAGGACACCGACCAGCGGCGCCCCCCGAGCGCGCGCACGAGCCGGCTGCCGACGAGGCGTTGGTACGCCGCCTGCGGCGTGTTGGGCATCACTGCGTTCAGCACCGCCCCGTCGATGGAGTCGCCCGCGATGCACGCCGCCTCGAACAACCGCATCGCCTCGGGCCAGAGCGCCTTCACGCGCTCGGCGGCGAGCTCGGCGTCGTCGAGCGCCGGCGGGTCGGTGGCGAGCACGTACGCTCCGCTGCGGAAGCGGATGAGGCCGGTGTCGGCGAGCAGGTGCAGCCAGTCGATGATGAGCCCGGGCTGGCCGCGCGCCTTGCGGTGCACGCTGTCGATGAGCTTCTCGGAGACGCGCGCGCCGCCGAGCCACGCCGTCATCATCGCGGTCGCCTCGGGCGTCTGCAGCGCGCGCAGCTCGAGGGTCGGGATCTGCGGGAAGCGCTCGGCCGCGAACGCCGGCTCGCACGTGCCGACGGTGAGCTCGCGCTGCACGGGGCGGGCGCACATCTCGCGGAACGCGTCGACCGAGTACGGGTCCATGTGCTCGAGCCCGTCGAACACGAGCAGCACCTTGCGGCCGGTGGCTCCGAGGTTGAGCACGGCGCGCAGCGCATAGACGGCCTGGCCGGGAGTGAAGGGCTGCGGAACGCTGCGCACGCCCGCGACGACGAGCGCGGCCTCGAGCTCGGTCGGCGGCAGCTTCAAGCCCTCGAGCGCCTGCGGCAGGCGGGTGAGGCGCTGCTCCTTCGGGACGCCGCAGATGTTGCAGAACAGCTCGGCGAGCGCGGAGTACGGCTGACCCTTGAGCGAGCTCATGCCGCGGGCGATGCCGATGACGGCCTGCTGGTGTCGGCCGCGCACCGAGAGCTCCTGCGCGACGGTCGAGCGGCCGGAGCCGGCGTCTCCGACGACGATGACCGGCGCGACGATGCCCTGGCTCAAGGAGGTGAGGCGCTTGTCGAGCGCCGCGAAGACGGTGTCGCGCCCGTACAGCGTGGGCACGTGGTGCAGGACGGGCCGGCGGTCTCCGACGTCGACGACCTCGGGGCCGGCGTCGGCGACGGTGACGACGTCCTGCACGTCGATGGCCATCTGGCGGTCGGCGACGATCTTCCCGGCGCCTGCCTTCGCCGCCAGGGTGCGGGCGCGCAGCGGCAGCTCACCGTCGAGCGGCTCGTCCTTGTCGGTCACCTGCGTCTTGCCGAAGACGGCGGCGGCGCGAATGGTCGCGCCGAGGACGGCGTCCGCCACGGCCTCGCGCATCTCGAGCGCGGCATAGAGCGCGCGGACGCCGGGGACGAGCGCTTCCTCTCCATAGAAGAGGAAGCTGATGCCGTCTTCGTCGAGCGCGTCGACGACGCCGTCCTGGTGGAGGCCGATGGCCAGCGCGCGCGCGAGCGCGTTGGCGCGGGCGCCGGACTCGACGGGCGCGCGGAGCACCTCGACGTGGAGGATGACGAGCTTGCGCGTGCCGGCGTCGAGGCTCGAGCGCCGGGCGACGAGCTGTGCCTTGAGCTGCGGAGCGAGGGGGACCTTCAGCGTGTCGAGGGCGACCTCGAGGCGGTGCGGCGGAGCCGGTGGCGCGGCCGGCTTGCCGACGAGCGCCTGCGCGGTCGCCGCGGAGATCTTCCCGGTGTCGAAGGCGAAGAACGAGCTCACCTCGGCCTTCACGGGCGGAGGCGTCTTGGTGCCCTCCGGAGGCGGCCAGACATCGGAGGCGGGCTTCGCTGCGGGCGCCGGCTCAGGCTCGGGCGTGCCCTGCACGACGTCCGGCGGCGGAGGCCAGGCGTCGGCCGCGGGCGCCGCGCTCGCCACGTCTGCCGGCGGCCAGTCGTCGAACGCCGCGGGGATGTTCTGCCGCTCGACGCTCTTCTTGAGCGCGACGGCGAGCTCCTTGACGTTCTGCCAGCGGTGCGCGCGATCTTTCGCGAGGCACTTGAGGACGACCTCGCTGAGCGCGGGGCTCAGGTCCTTGCGGATGCTCGCCGGCGACGGCGGCGCCTCGCGCAGGTGCATGGAGATCATCTTCTGCAGGCTGTCGGTGAGGAACGGCGGCCGGCCGGTGAGGATCTCGAAGAGCACGCAGCCGAGCGCGTAGATGTCGGTGCGGGCGTCGAGCGCGTCGGCGAGCGCCTGCTCGGGCGCGAGGTAGGCCGGCGTGCCGACCACCATGCCCATCTGCGTGAGCGGGCCGCCGAGCTTCTGCTGGTCCGCGACGCGCGCGATGCCGAAGTCGAGGATCTTCGCGACCTCGGTGCCGTCGCGGCGCTTGCCGAGGATGATGTTCGGCGGCTTGAGGTCGCGGTGAATGATGCCGACGCCGTGCGCTTCGTTGAGCCCCTCGCAGATCTGACAGATGAGATCGACGGCGCGCTCCGGAGCGACCGGGCCTTCCTTCTGGACGAGGACGTCGAGGGTGGTGCCTTGGACGAACTCCATCGCGAGGAACGGCATGCCGGCCGACGTTCGGCCGAAGTCGAAGACGCGGACGATGTGCTGGCTCTCGAGCTGAGAGACCATCTCGGCCTCGCGCTGGAAGCGCGCCCACATCTCGGGGTCCGAGGCGAGCGTGCGGCGCAGGAGCTTCAGCGCGATGGGCCGCTTCAGGAAGACGTGGGCCGCCCGGTAGACGTCGCCCATGCCGCCGCTGGCGATGTGGCTCTCGATCTGGAAGCGGTTGTCGAGCAGGGTGCCGGGCTCGAGGCGCTCTTCGACGTTCTTTGGCGCCTCGGCGGCGGGCATGACCGCCGTGCCGGTGCTGGGCTTCGGCGCCTCCGGCTTCGCTTCGGCTTTGAACAGGCGCGTCGTCGCGAAGATGTCCTGCTGGCCGATGGGCAGCGTCGGCTGATCCGACGGCGGCTGCGGCGGCGGTTGAGGTGACGCGGCCGGCGCGGGTGGCGGCGGCTCCGGTGCCGGTGGAGGAGCCGGAGGCGGCGGTGCGGGCGGCGGGGGCTCTGCGGCGGCGGGAGGGGCAGGCGGCGGAGCCTCTGCGGGAGCAGCTGGAGGAGGCGGTGGCTCAGCGGCAGCAGCCGCAGGAGCAGGCGGCGCAGGAGCAGGCGGCGCAGGAACAGGCGGCGCAGGAGCCGGTTCCGCCGCAGGCGGAGGAGGCACCTCAGCGACCGCCTGAACCTCCCGTTCACCCTGAGCGGAGCCAGCCGGAGGCTGGCGCAGTCGAAGGGGGTCGGAATCCGACTCGGGGACCGCTGAGTCCTGAGCCTGTGGAGGGACGCCGTCGGCCGCGCTCGGCGTGAGCGGAGGCGCGTCGGTCGCCGGAGCGGCCTGGGGCTCAGCGGTCGCCGCCGCCTCGACGACCTCTGCAGGCGGCGTCTCCCGCTCGGGAAACGTCGCGGGCCCCTCCGGCGCCGCGACGGGTGGCGGAGCGGCGACGCTCTCGTCCGGCGGCAGCTCCTCTCCGGTGATGATCTCCGCGGAGACCTTCTTCACCGGCGGCAGATCGAGCGCGAGCGTGGACAGCGCGAGCGGCGAGCCCTTGGTGGGCCACGGAGAGAGCAGCGGCGCGGGCTGCGGCGGCGGCAGCTCGCTGGCCACCTGCTGCAGCGCGAGCGGCGTCGGCGCCGACGGCCGGGGCGGATTCACCGCGCGCTCGAACAAGCCTCTGAACTTCTCCACCGTCTCGGGAGGCAGCTTGAGCAGCGAGCCGTTCTTCCCGAACGAGTCGACGTCGTTGAAGTCGACGACGGCGTCGACGTCGATGGTGCCGGCGCCGACCACGATGACGTGCAGGCGCACCTTCTGGCCGGACGCGAGCGGGCGCGGCCACGGGACGAAGCAGCTCCCGCCGGAGATCACGCCCTCCCACTGGAGCTGAAACTCGCGGACGTCCTCGAACGCGAGGGTCATCAGCACCGGACTGTCATCCGACCCCATTCGCAACAGCCGGTTTTCCCACACTCGCGCGCCTGTCGGAACTTCCCTGCAAGGGCGTCATCCCTTAAGAGCGACGCATCATGAACGAGAAGTACGAGCCGAAAGAGCTGGAGCCCAAGTGGCAGCAGCGCTGGGAAGGAAAGGGCGTGTTCAACGCCGGCCGGGCCGGCCCGAAGGGCAAGAAGTACGTCCTCGAGATGCTGCCGTACCCCAGCGGCAAGATGCACATGGGGCACGTTCGCAACTACCTGCTCGGCGACGTCTACGCGCGCTACTACCGCATGCTCGGCTTCGACGTGGTCCACCCGATGGGCTGGGACGCGTTCGGTCTGCCCGCCGAGAACGCGGCGATCAAAGACAAGGTCCACCCCGCGACGCGCACGGCCGAGAACATCGCCTCGTTCAAGAAGGAGATCCGCTCGCTCGGCTACGCCTACGACTGGAACCTCGAGGTCGACACCAGCCGGCCCGAGTACTACCGCTGGAACCAGTGGTTCTTCGTCAAGATGCTCGAGCGCGGCCTCGTCTATCGCCGCTTCTCGAAGGTGAACTGGTGCGGCGAGTCGGTGAGCGGCTCGACGCCGTGCAACACCGTCATCGCGAACGAGCAGGTGAAGGACGGCTTCTGCGAGCGCTGCAGCTCGAAGGTCGTCGACAAGGAGATGCCCGAGTGGGCCTTCCGCATCACGAAGTACTCGCAGTCGCTGCTCGACGCGCTGGACACGCTCACCGAGTGGCCTGACCGCATCACCGCCGCGCAGCGCAACTGGATCGGCCGCAGCGAAGGCGTCGAGGTCGACTTCGACAGCATCAAGATCTTCACCACGCGCGTCGACACCATCCACGGCTGCACGTACGTCGTCGTCGCGCCGGAGCACGCCTTCGTCGAGCGCGTGATGTCGAAGCCCGACGTCGCCGCGTTCGTCGCGAAGATGAAGGCGAAGTCGAAGACCGAGCGCACGGAAGAGGGCGCCGAGAAGGAAGGCGTCTTCACCGGCGAATACGTCACCAACCCGGCCACGAAAGAGAAGGTCCCGGTGTGGATCGCCAACTTCGTGCTCGCCGAGTACGGCACCGGCGCGGTGATGAGCGTCCCCGCGCACGACACGCGCGACTTCGAGTTCGCGAAGAAGTACGGCCTGCCGGTGAAGCGCGCCGTCGGCCCCGAAGACAAGGAGCTGCCGTTCACCGACGACGGCTTCGTGCTCGCCGCCGGCAACATGCCCTCCGCCGAGTTCCGCAAGACGCACGGCCCGAAGCTCGGCAAGGCCACCGTCACGTGGCGCCAGAAGGACTGGGGCTTCTCGCGGCAGCGCTACTGGGGCACTCCGATTCCGATCGTCTACTGCGAGAAGTGCGATCCGAAGCGCGAGGGCATTCCCGTGCCGGTGGAGCAGCTCCCCGTCGTGCTGCCGGAGATCGACACGCAGGCGGTGCTGACGGGGAAGGGTGAGCCTCCGCTCGCGAAGGTCCCGGCGTGGGTGCAGACGACGTGTCCGAAGTGCGGCGGCCCGGCGCGCCGCGAGACCGAGACGATGGACACGTTCGTCGACTCCACCTGGTACTTCGCGCGCTACCTGACGCCGAAGTACGACCAGGCGCCGTTCGACCCCGAGGCGGCGAAGAAGTACCTGCCGGTCGACATCTACGTGGGCGGCCCCGAGCACGCCACGATGCACCTGCTCTACTTCCGCTTCTGGTACCGCGTGATGCGCGAGCTCGGCCTTACGCAGAGCGACGAGCCGGTGAAGCGCCTCATCACGCAGGGCATCGTCAACGGCCCCGACGGCCGCAAGATGAGCAAGCGCTGGGGCAACGTGGTCGCGCCCAAGGACATCGTCGGCAGGTACGGCGCCGACACCGCGCGCCTGTACGTGCTCTTCGCCGGCCCGCCGCAGCAGGACTTCAACTGGAGCGACGAGCAGGTCGAGGGCGCCTTCCGCTTCCTGAAGCGCGTCTGGGCGCTCGCCTGGACCCACCGCGAGGCGAAGGCCGAGAACCCGGCCAACGCGCAGGAGATCAAGAAGGCCACGCACAAGGCGATCAAGCGCGTGACCGAGGCCATCGAGCGGCTCTCGTTCAACACCGCCATCGCCGGCACGATGGAGTTCGTGAACGCGCTCTACCTCGTTCAGAACCCCGACGGCCCCGCGATGCGTGACGCAGTGGTTACGCTTTCGCGGCTGCTGTCGCCCTTCGCTCCGCACATCGCGGACGAGCTCCACGAGGCGTACGGCGCGAAGTCGATGCTCGTCGAAGAGGCCTGGCCGACGTTCGACCCGGCGCTCGTCGTCGACGACGTCATCCCGTACGCGGTGCAGATCAACGGCAAGCTCAAGAGCGAGATCCGCGTGCCGGTCGCGGCCGCCGAAGCCGAGGTCCGCGCCGCCGCCGAGGCCGACGAGAAGGTCGCCGCCGCGCTCGCCGGCAAGACGCTGCGGAAGTTCGTCTTCGTGCCGAAGCGGCTGGTCAACTTCGTGGTGGGCTGAAGCGATGGTCGCCGCGCTCGTCGCGCTGCTGCTCACGCAGGAGCCCGACCTGTTCGGCGACCCGTCTGCGCCGGCGGAGGACGTTCCGCCGCTGCCGCCGTCGCGCCCTGAGCCGCCCGCGCCGATTCCTCCGCCCGATGGGCCGGTGCCCGACGGCGTGCCGAAGGGGGAGGACCCTCCGCCGCTGAAGCCGCACGTGCCGAGGCCTCCGGACGAGGTGCGCCGGGACCTGCTCGCAGAGCGGCTGCACCTCATCGAGGGACGCCCGAGCATCGCCGTACCGACGGTGCTGAGCACCCTGTCCGGAGTCGCCATGATCTTCGGTGCGGTGCTCTCGATCGTCGGACTGCCTCCGCTGCTGCGCGGTGACGTGAGGGCGACCTTCTACATCGGCGCCCCGCTGACCTTCGTCGGCCTCGCCGGGTTCGGCTTTGGGCTCGTGTGGCTCCGTGAGCGCCTGCTCGAGCAGGAGCCGTACGACGACCGCATCGAGGAGATCGAGAAGGAGCTCGGCTGGTGAATGGACAAGAGATCTCCCTCTCCCGTCGTAGGGGTGAGGGGCTGTTGCTCGTGGTCCTCCTCGCCTCCTGCGGCTACCGCTTCACCGCGCCCGGCGGCCCGCTGCCGCAGGGCATTCGCGCCGTGCAGGCGCCGGTGATGTCGAACATCACGCCCGAGCCGCAGGCGGAGAGCTACTTCACGCAGGCGCTGCGCGAGCAGCTCCTCCGCGCCGGCACGCTCGGTGGAGACGACGCCGAGGCGCGCATCGAAGGCACCGTGCTCGGCGTCAGCGCAGCGCCGATGCTCGTCAGCCCGAGCACGACGCCCGGCGCTCCGCCGGTGCCGCCGACGTACCGGCTCAGCGCGACCGTCGCGCTCAAGCTCGTCCGCAACGGCGCGGTGCTCGCCCAGACCCAGGTCAGCGGCGAAGAGGACGTCGTGCCCGGCACCGCCACGACCTCGGAGGGCACCATCATCGCCACCGAGACGAACCGCCAGGCCGCGCTGCGCCGCCTCGCCGACTCGCTGATGCGCGAGGGCTACGAGCGGCTCTGCACCGGCTGGTGAGCGCCAGCGGATGGCTGAGGTTCGCGGCGCGGCGGCGGCGATCGCGCGCTGAGGAATCGCCCCTCACCCCTACGAAGGGAGAGGGAGCCCCAGCTTTCGGGCTCGCCGTGCCAGCGTGACCGGGTCCATCTTCAGCGCCTGCGCCGCGCGCCGCACCACGCCGTCGTGGCGGGCGAGCGCGTCGCCGATGAGCTGCCGCTCCACCGCGGCGAGCTGATCGCGCAGCGACGCCTCGCGCGGCGCGAACACGCTGGCGCGCGCCATCGCCGGCGGCAGCTTCTCGACGCCGAGCTCCTCGACCGGCGCCGACAGCAGCACCGCGCGCTCGACGACGTTCCTCAGCTCGCGGACGTTGCCGGGCCAGCTCCAAGAGACGAGCGCGGCCTCCGCCTCGGGGGTGAAGCCGCGCGCCGACTTCCCGTGCGTGGCGTTCATCGCGTCGACGAACGAGCGGGCGAGCGGCAGCACGTCGTCGCGGCGCGCGCGCAGCGGCGGCACGTCGATCACGAACGTGTTCAAGCGGTAGTAGAGGTCGGCGCGGAAGCGGCCGGCGGCGACCTCCTCGCGCAGGTCCTTGTTGCTCGCGGCGATGACGCGCACGTCGGCGCGGCGCACGGTGGTGCCGCCGACGGGGCGAACGTCTCCCGTCTCGATGACGCGCAACAGCTTCGCCTGCAGGTTCGCGGTCGTGTTCTCGATCTCGTCGAGGAAGATGGTGCCTCCGTCGGCGAGCACGAAGAGGCCGGGGTGATCTCCGACCGCGCCGGTGAACGAGCCCTTCACGTGGCCGAACAGCTCGCTGTCGAGCAGCGTCTCGGGCAGCGCGCCGCAGTCCTGCACCACGAACGGAGCCTGCGCGCGTGGGCTGAGCTCGTGCAGCCGCTGCGAGAGCACCTCCTTGCCGGTGCCGGTCTCTCCCTGCAGCAGCACCGTCACCTTGAACGGCGCCACCTGCCGCACCAGCGCGATCACCTCGCGCATCGGAGCGCTCGTGTAGCCCGGCCCCTCGACGCCCGCGTCGAGCGTCAGCACCGGCCGCGCGCGGTCGCGCAGCAGGCGCTCGAGCTCCACCGACTGGCGCTGCTGCTGCAGCTGCACCTCGTGCGCGCGGCACGCGGTCAGCACCGCGTTGCGAAGCTGCGCGACGGGCGCGTCGGGCGGAAGCGCCTGCTCGATGCCTCCGCTGTTGAAGAGCTCGACGAGCAGATCGGGCGTGGCGCGCGCGGCGAACACGACGCGCGGCTTGAGCTCGGCGGGGCGGCCGAGGTGCAGCGTGGCGGCCTGCGACGCGCCCTCGATGAGGTGGGCGAGGGCGACGGCCTGGTAGTCGTCTTCTCCGCAGAGCAGCACGGCGGCGACGTCGCCGCGGCCCAGGTGCCGCTCGACGTCGGCGGGATCGTCGGCGAAGAGCAGCTCGACCTCTCCGTGGAAGGCGAGCTCGAGCGCGCGCTGCAGGCCGCGCGGCGCGCCGGCGACGACGACGCGCAGGCGGTGCGCGGCGAGGAAGCGGCGCAGGTCGACGAGGCCGTTGCCCTCGAACGCCTCGAAGCGAACGCCGAGCGACGTCGACGCTCCGCGCTCGCCGCCGTCATGGCGCCACCGCACCACGCCGCGGACGCGGATGCGCGGCCCCGCCGGCAGCGGGAAGTCGAGCTCGACCGGCTCTCCTTCGAGCGGGCCGTTGGCTCCGCGCGTCGGCCGCGCGACGAGGCCCATGCCCTGCTCGGTCACGTTCACCGACCAGCACGCGTTCATCGCCGGGACGCACAGCACCGGCACGAACAGCGACTTCCGCTCGGCGACGGCACGCATCGGAAATGAAGCATGACCGATCGCGAGCGCGCAGAGGAAACGTGCTTCAAAAGTGAAAGGTGCGCGTCTCGACCACACGCGTGAAAGCAGGGACCTGCGCGCGGCCCTCGCGTTGCTCTGGAGCCGTTGCCATGCGCCAGAGCACCACCATCGTCGGCGTCGGCGACTACACGCCGGACCAGATCATCACCAACGAGACGATGGCGCGGGCTATCCCCGGGTGGCCAGCGGAGCTCATCCGCGAGCGCACCGGCATCATCGAGCGGCGCTTCCTCTGCGGCGTCGACGTGGAGACCGGCCTGGCGACACTGCCGGTGGTGGGGCTGCGCTCGAACTGCGACATGGCCGAGCTCGCACTGTGGGACGCGCTGAAGGTCGCGGGAATGTCGCCGCAGGAGCTCGACGCGCTGTTCGTCGTCACCTGCACGCCGGACCAGCCGGACTTCAACCACGACGCGATGGAGCTGCACCGACGGCTCGAGCTCCGCGCCGACGCGACGGCCCTCGTCATCAACGACGGCTGCGGCGGCACGCCGTACGTGATCGATCTCGTGCACAAGCTCGTGTCCTCGGGCGCGATGAACACCGTCGCGGTCGTGGCGAGCAATTTCGCGTCGGCGCATGTCGACCGGCGCGTCTATTGCGACGAGCTGTCACTCGAGCAGGGCCGCACCTTGAGCGGCTACCTGTCGATGTACGTGTTCGGCGACGGCGCCGGAGCAGTGGTGCTGCGCGGCACCGGCGGCGAACGCGGCATCGTGAAGTCGACGTCAGGCAACGGGCACGAGCAACTCGTGCTCAAGCGGGGTGGTGGCGCTGAGCTCCCCTTTCTCAGCGCCGCCGCCCGTCCTGTCGACTACGCGTTCGTCGTCAACGGCCACGAGGTCGCGCAGAGCTACCCGAAGCTGATGCGGCAGTGCCTCGAGTCGGTCGGCAACCCGGGCGGCATCAAGCGCTACTACCTGCACCAGCCGAACAAGCGCGTGCTCGACCGGTTCACGTCGTCGGCGGGGCTGGCTCCCGACGCCGTCGCGAGCACGGTCGAGACGCTCGGCAACACGTCGGCGGCCGGCATGCTCGTGGCGCTCTCCATGGACGTCAAAGAGGGCCGGGTGAACCTCGGAAGCGGAGACCTCATCTGCCTCGCCGCCGCCGGCGCCAACGTGCACTGGGGCGCGCAGCTGATTCGTCTCTGAAGAAGGAGTGAGTCGCAATGACACCGATCACCATCGCCGGCGTGCGCCCCATTCGCGTGGTGCAGCCGCCGGACCTGTCGATCTCCGATCTCGGCGATCGGCTGCGCTTCGCGAACGAGGAGGACACCTGCAAGGGCATGTTCTTCAACGGCGTGCTGTCGGCCGCCGAGAAGCTGCTCGGCCAGGCCGGGCGCGCGCAGGTCGCGGCGGTGCTGCCGGAGAAGAAGTACGTCGACTTCTTCAACTACCCGATCTCGACATTTCTGCCGGCCGCGTTCGCGGCGGCGAAGCAGCTGCAGGCGGGGCAGGGCGGCTTCGATGCCGGCATGCGCAAGCTCGGAGAGCAGGCGATCGACGACTTCCTCGCCACGGCGGTCGGCCGCACGCTGGTGACGGTCTCGGCCGGTGAGCCGAAGCGGCTGATGCGCGCGGCGCCGGTCGCGTACAAGACGGCGGTCAGCTACGGCTCGCGCGAGACGATCGTCACCGGCGAGACGAGCTGCGTCTTCAAGATGCGGCGCGACTTCATGCCGCACGCGTACCACGAGGGTGTGTTCACCGCGGTGCTGCGCGCGCTCGGCTGTCAGGACGTCGTCGTTCGCGGGCGGCAGCTGGGGCTCTTCGACGCCGACTACGACGTGAGCTGGAGGTGACGCGCATGAGACGCCTGCTCGGGGTTCTGGTGGTGGGGTGGTCAGCGGCCGCGGTCGCGGCGGAGGAGACGTTCGTCTTCAGCAGCAAGGAAGACCCGTCGACTCCGCCCGACGCGACCGTCTGCGCGGCGGCGCCGTTTCAGACGACGGTCAAGCTGGGAGCGTCGCTGTGGAGCATCGAGACGAAGAAGAAGGACGCGAGCGTGAAGGACCGCTTCCGCCGCCGCATCGGCCGCGCGACAGCGTGCCTGGCGCTCACGAACGTGCTGTTCCCGGAAGGTCTGACGCAGCAGTTCTACGCTCGCTTCGATCTGCCGCAGGGCTCGTACACGGCGATCGGCACGTGCACGGTGTCGTCGAACAGCGTGCCGCAGCCGTTCATCATCCTGGCGGGGTGCACGCTCAAGCTGCTGACCGGCCCGCGCGGCTCGCTGGGCGGCATGGTGACCTCGTCTTCGATCTTCAACCCGCTGCAGCGGCCTGGCTTCGGCACCGGCTCGGTGTGGACGCTGCACGAGTACAGCTCGGCTCCGATGTGCCACGACGACGAGGACGACTGACATGGCCTTCGATTTTCCGGTGATGGTGGAAGTGGCGCGCGCCGATGGCTCGCAGGAGCTGATCCGGGTGGGCACCGCGCGGCGAGACGGCGCGTACTTCGTGCTGGACCTGGGCTCGCTGCGGATCGGGACGCCGCCGCCGGTGGCTCAGCCGCCGAGCGGAGTGCCGGCCGCCGGGACGCGCGAGGAGCTCGAGTACATCGCCACGCGGGCGCGCAAGACGCTCGCCGATGCGTCGAAGGCCAGGTGGCACGCGCAGGAGCGGGCGCTGCTGGAGCAGGTGGAGCTGGAGCTGTCGCGGTTCAAGGCAGAGCGTCAGTGAACCCGCTCACTGGCAGCGGTCATTGACGCACGAGTAGCTGCAGCACTCGCTCTTGTAATAGCAGGCCTCGCCGCCGGACTTGCAGTTGGTGAAGCCATCGGAGTCGCGCGGCGGGGGCGGCGGCAGCTCGACCTGGTAGCAGCCGCGTTCGTTGCAGATCGTGGTCGGAACGGTCCTCGGCCCGCGCGGGTCGGGGTTCGGCGCGTGGGGAGTGGCGGCTGGCGCGGGTGCCGGTTGCGGAGCTGGCGTCGGCGGGGTGCTGCCGTGGAGGACGTCGCGAAGGGGGTCGGCCGCGTAGTCGGTGGCCGCCTTCGGCGCGTCAGGTGTCTCGGGCCGATTGCTCTCGAGCCGTTCCTCGCCGAGCACGACGCCTTCGAACGGCACGCGCGTGACGCGGCCGGTGCGAGTCTCGAACTCGATGCCCATGCCGCCGCGCAGGTAGCGCGGCGGCCGCTCGCCGAGCCACGCCCACGCGCCGTCGGCGCTTCGCACGTCGCGCTCCGCGAGCATGGGACCGCCGCTGTAGGCGTGCTTCTGCACTCCGCGGGAGTAGACGCGCAGCACCTCGGTCGACTTCCACGGGGTCGTCTGAGGAGGGCGGCCCACCACGACGATCACCTGCTCGCCGTCGTTCGTGAGGAACACGAAGTCGTCCTTGGTGGCGAGGCAGTCTGAAGACCAGAGCGGCTCGCGGTTTCGCTCGCACTTAGCGATGCACGTGGAGGCTGCTCTGACCTGCTCGATGGCGGTGCGTCCGTCCGCCGACTGGGCGCGCCACTCGATGAGCATCGGCGGCGAGGGCGGGTCGGGCCGGAGCTCGGCAGTCTCGTCGGGGGTGGGCGGCGGCGGCACAGGTTCGACCTGCGGCGGTGGCGCCTGGCGGCACGCGACGACGAGCAGCAGTCCAAGCAGCCGTCTCACGCCGAGAGCATATGTCGGCGTGGTGTGGAAGCGACCACGCCAAGGCGCAGTGAATCAATCGCGGTCAGCGCGATCGATTTCCGGCCCGGTTCGCGCAATCAGTTACAGCACTTCGCGCCGGTCCAGTCTCCACCGCACGTGGCCTGCATCCCATCGACGCACGCGCTCCGGTTCCGCACGCAGCACTTCGCCCCGGTCCACTGCATGTTCGGGCTCGCGCACGCGGTCGCGTCGCCGTCGACGCACTGCGTGTACTCGGCGAGCGCGCAGCACTGGGTTCCCGTCCACACGAAGCCGATGCCGCCGCAGACGGTCGCCATGCCGTCGACGCACAGGTTGAACGCGTCCTTCACGCAGCACTCGAGCCCCGTCCACTCGAGCGCGTCTCCGCTGCACGCCGCGGCCGTGCCGCCCACGCACTGTCCGTAAGACGTCCGCACGCAGCAGGTCGTCCCCGTCCACTCCAGCTCCGAGCCGAAGCACGCCGCCGCGGTCCCGTCGGTGCACTGCCCGTAGCCCGAGACCACGCAGCACTTGCCGTTGCTCCACACCAGATCGCTGCCGAAGCACGACGACATCGTGCCGTCGACGCAGAAGCTGTACGTCGGCCCGCCGTCGGGAGACCCCGGCTTCGGATGCCCCGATGCCACGCACGCGTCGTCGCACAGCTCGGTCGGCCCGCGGCACCGCCCGCTAGCGCACTCGCGCGCCGGAGCGATCGCGCCGTCACCGCACCGGCAATCCAGCACCGGGCACTGCGACGTCATCGTGCACGCGGTCGTCGCGGTGCAGGCGCCTCCGAGGCAGACGTCGCCGGCGGGGCACTTCGCGCAGACGCCGCCGCCCTTGCCGCACGCCATCGCCGCGGTGCCCGCAAGGCAGACCCCTGCCGGGTCGCAGCAGCCCTCACAGAGACTCGCGTTGCAGGGGGACTTCGTGCCGCAGCTCGACACCACCGCTGCGGTGAAGACGAGCACTGCGAAGCGCAGCGCTCGAGAGATCACTTCTTCGCGGTGAGCGAAGCAGCCAGGCGCGCGATGCGGCGCGAGGCGTTGCGAGCGTGCAGCACGCCGCGGGTGGCCGCGCGATCCAGCATGCGCTTCGCGTTGTTGACCGCTTCCTTCGCTTTGCCCTGATCTCCGGCGGCGACGGCCTCGCGGGCCTTCTTCACCGCCGTCTTCACGGCGTTGCGGATGGACAGGTTGCGGGCCCGACGCTTCAGCGACTGGCGGTTGCGCTTCTGAGCACTGCGGGTATTCGCCACGGTTCAGCTCTCCTTAGGGGCAGCTCTCTTCGCTGCCGAAATTTCGCGTTTGGCCTCTTCCCACAGCGCGTCAAGCTCGTCCAGAGGCACCTTGTCGAACTTCCGCCCCTGCGCGTCGAGCTTCGCCTCCATCTTGTGGAAGCGCTCGGTGAAGCGCTTGTTCGCCTGGCGCACCGCGTCCTCCGCCGGCGTGTTGAGGAACCGCGCCAGGTTCGCCATCGAGAACAGCACGTCGCCCAGCTCGTGCTCGATCGCGTCCTTGTCCTGCTGCGCGATGGCCTCGTCGAGCTCGCGCAGCTCCTCGTCGAGCTTCGCGCGCACGCCCTTCAAGTCCGGCCAGTCGAAGCCGATGCGCGAGGCCTTCTCGGTCAGCCGCTCGGCGCGCTGGAGGCCTGGCGCTCCGGTGGGCACCCCGTCGAGCACCGAGCCGGCGTGGCCGTGCTTCTTCTTCCGCTCCTCGGCCTTCAGCTTCGCCCAGTTCTCCAGCACCGCGGTCGAGGTGCCTAGGCCCTTCAGGTCTCCGAACACGTGCGGGTGGCGGGAGATGAGCTTCTCCGCGATCCACGTCGCGACGTCGCCCATGTCGAACGCGCCCTTCTCCTCGGCGAGGCAGGCGTGGAAGACGATCTGAAACAGGAGATCCCCGAGCTCCTCGCCAAACGGCTTCCACGGGCCGCCGTAGGCGACGCGGTCCATCTCGTCGAGGACCTCGTAGCACTCCTCGATCAGGTAGGGCCTTAAGGACCGGATGTCCTGCTCGCGGTCCCACGGGCACCCGGCGCGCAGGCGGCGCATGACGTCGATGAGGCGCTCGAGGGCTTCTCCGTTCTTTCCCATGCGGCGCGCCCATAACACCGAAGGACTGCAGTAGGGTGAGGCCGTGAGCGGTGCCCCGAAGCTGAAGACGGCGACCATCGAAGATCTCCTCGCGATTCCCGAAGAGGATCGCAATCACGAGGTCATCGACGGGGTGCTCACCCAGAAAGAGGCTTCGTCCGGCCGACACGGCGGAGCGCAGGGACGAATGTTCCGCAAACTTGCCCCGTACGACCGGCGACCCGGCGGTCGGTCGCCTGGGGGCTGGTGGTTCGCCACGGAAACCGAAGTCCTCTTCACCAAGACCGACGTGCTCAAACCGGACGTCGCCGGGTGGCGCCGCGAACGCCTCGTCGAGTTGCCGGCTGAGGTCCCAGTCACCGTGCGGCCCGACTGGGTCTGCGAGATCCTCTCGAAGAACAACAAGCGCAACGACCTCATCAAGAAGAAGCGCATCTACCAACGCCACGAGGTTGGCCATTACTGGCTGATCGACCCCTTCGAGGAAACGCTCACCGTCTACCGCTGGCACCCGGACGGGTTCGTCGAGGTCCTCGTCGCCGCTCGAGACGAGCGCGTCAAGGCGGAACCCTTCGACGCCATCGACCTCCATGTCGGTGTCCTCTTCGGGGACGACGAAGAAGAACCCTGAGCGGTTTCGGCAGTCGATGGCCTATGCTCCTGGCCGGGTGCCAAGCCGTCTCAGCCTCCACCTCCTTCTCATCCTCGCCGCCGCTCCGGCCTTCGCGCAGGTCGATCTCGTCGACCCCGATGCAAAGCCGTCGAAGCCGGCTCAGCCCGCGCCGAAGCCGACGCCCGCGCCCGCGCCGAAGCCGGCCGCCTCAGAAGATGTCGCCCCCCGCCAGCCGATCGATCTCAAGCCCGGCGAGGAACCCGAGATCGACTCACCGGAAGAAGAAGAGGCGCCGGTCGCTCCGAAGGAGCAGCCGAAGCCCCAACCGAAGAAGCCGGAGCCCGCCCCGAAGAAGGCCGAAGCCCCGCCCAAGCCCGCGGTCCCGCCCATCGCCGTCACGCGCTTGACCGACGCCGACCTCGACGCCGCGTGGGACCGGTGGCGCATCGCGAACGCCGCCTTCGCGAACGACCCGAAGGCCGAGGCGAACGCGCGCGCCGAGCTCTTGCGCATGAAGGCCGAGGTCGGCGCGCTCGACTTCGAGGCCTGGTCCATCGCCATGCTGCGCGCGGCCGCCCAGCACGAGGAAGCCGGCGCCTCCGCCGTCGCCATCGAGCAGGCCCTCGGCGCGATGGAGCTCGCCCCGAACCTGCCGTCGTCGCACTTCGGCCTCGCGCGCGCGTACTTCGCGGCCGACCCGTCCGACATCGGGCGCTACTTCTCCTCGGTGCAGCGCGGCCTCGTCCGGCTGCTCTCGGAGCCGCGCTACGCCCGGCCGCTGCTCGCCGACGCCGGCACCGCGCTGCTCGCCGCGTTCGCGTTCACCGTCATCCTCGTCGTCGCCGTGCTGTTCGCGCGGCGCGCCCGCTACTTCCTCTACGACCTCCACTTCCTCTTCCCGCGCGCCGTGCCGCGCTGGCAGACCACCGCGATGGGCCTCGTGCTGCTCGCGCTGCCGATCGTGTTCCGGCTCGGGGTCGTGCCGTCGCTGCTCTTCGCGTTCGCGGCCTCCGCGCTCTACCTGTCGCTCTCCGAGCGCGTCGTCGCCGCGGTGCTCATCGGCGCGCTCGGTCTCGTGCCGATCGCCGCCGAGCTGCTCGTGCGGCACAGCGCGTTCGCCGACACGCCCGCCGAAGACGCCTGGCTGCTCGAGCGCGGAGGCACCGGCGCCGAAGCCGTCGCGCAGAAGGTCATGCGCCGCGCCGCCGAGGACAAGGCCAGCTTCTCAGAGCTCTTCGCGCTCGGCACCTTCGAGCTCCACCGCGGCAAGCTCGACCTCGCGCTCCCCCGGCTCAAGGCGGCGCTCGCGAAGAACCCCGACGAGCCGCGCGCGCAGGTGAACCTCGGCGTCGCGATGATGCTGACCGGAGATCTCGAGAACCCGCGCGGGCTGTTCGAGGCGGCGGCGGCGAAGGCGCCCGAGCTGGCCGCTCCGTGGTTCAACCTCGCGCGGCTCTCGCAGCGGCGCGTGCAGACGCTCGGCGTCGACGTCGCGTCCGCGGAGATCGACAAGGGCAACGCCGCGCTCTCAGAGGCCCGCCAGCGCGACCCGTCGCTCGCCGAGCGCGACGATCCTCCGCCCGAGAAGCAGCAGGGCAACACCTTCCTCATCACGCTGCCGCTGGCCCGCGCCGAGCTGCTCGTGCTCACCGCGTCGCCCGACGTCGAGCAGCGCGTGCGCTCGCAGCTGTCGCTCATGTTGCTGGGCGACACGAACGCGCCGTGGGCTCCCTTCTACCCGGCGGCGCTGGGCCTGTTGCTGGTCGGCTTCGGGGGCTTGGCGATGCGCCTGGGCGCCGCGCGCAGCTGCACCAAGTGCGGCCTGCCGATGTCGCGCCGCGAAGACCCGGAGATCTCACCGGCCGCGATGATGTGCACCCAGTGCGTGAACGTCTTCTCGAAGAAGGGTGTCGTGCCGCCGGCGCTCAAGGTGCGCAAGCAGGTCGAGGTCGCGCGCTACCAGAGCCGCGTCGAGCGCCTCACCTTCGCGCTCGGAGTCCTGCTCGCCGGCATGGGCCACGTCTTCCGCGGCCTGCCGGTGCGCGGCGCGCTCTACGCGTTCCTCTTCCTCTTCGCCGCCGTCGCGGTGGTGTTGCGCGACGGAGTGCTGCGCGCGCCGTTCGAAGGGCTGCCGCTGTGGCTCAAGCTCTTGCCCGCGGGCCTGTTGCTCGTCGCCGTCTGGGCGCTCTCGGTGCGCGGCCTGTTCAAGAAGCAGCAGAGCCAGGGAGCGGCATAGGCGATGGCGCTCAAGGGCACGCTCAAGGACTTCGGGATCGCCGACATCCTCCAGCTGATCGGCCAGCAGGGGAAGACGGGCACGCTGCACCTCAAGACGAGCCACCAGGAGGTGCACATCCACTTCCGCGAGGGCGCCATCGTCCGCGCCGAGTCGAGCACGCGGAACAAGAAGGACCTCATCGGCACGATGCTGGTGCGGGCGCAGCTCATCACCGAGCTGCAGCTGCAGACCGCGCTCGAGACGCAGAAGCGCACGCTGCAGCGCCTGGGCGACGTGCTCGTCAGCATGGACGCGATCGGCCCGGACAAGTTCCGGCAGATGGTCCAGCTGCAGACCACCGAGACGCTCTTCAAGCTGTTCACCTGGAAGACCGGCAGCTACGGCTTCGAGCAGACCGAAGTCGACGCCGACCCCTCGTTCGCGCCGCTGCGCGCCGAGTCGGTGCTGATGGAAGGCTTCCGGATGGTCGACGAGTGGCCAGTGGTGAAGAAGAAGATCACCAGCTACGAGATGACGTTCGAGAGGCTCAAAGAGCTTCCGCCCGCTCCGCCCCAGGCGAACGAGTTCGACGCCGCGCTCGAGGACGCCTTCGACGAGAAGAAAGAGGTCAGCAAGGGCGAGTTCCAGTCCATCGGAGAGCAGGAGCGCCGCGTCTACGGCCTCGTCCAACCCAACCGCACCGTGCGGCAGATCATCGACCTGTCGTGCTTGGGCGAGTTCGACACCTGCAAGGCGCTCTGCAACCTCGTCAACCTCGACTACCTCAAGGCCGTCGCCGCCGCCGAGCACTCGATGGAGCTCGACCGCGACGACACCTTCCTCGAGCGCAGCTTCGCGGTCGTCGGGCGCGTGCTGGTCGGGCTGCTGATGGTGGCCGCGCTCGGCTTCCTGGTGCTCAAGGCGGACGTGGGCGCGCTGAAGCTCGGCGCGGCGTCGGCCTCGACGTACAGCGACCCCGCGGCCCAGCGGTTCATCTCGCGCCAGCAGATGACCCGCATCGAGTCGGCGCTCTCGTTATACCGGCTGGAGAAGGGCGAGCTCCCGAACGATCTGCAGGCGCTGGTCGAGGCAGGCCTGCTGAAGGCAGATGACTTGAGCTACCCGTGGCGCGACGGTTATTTCTACCGTCGTACGGAGGCAGGGACGTTCGTGCTGCTGCCTCCGCTGAGATGAGATGAGACAAATCCACGTCGACGACAACGAGCTGATGCGGTCCCTCGCCGGGGCCCACAACGAGAACCTGAAGCTCGTCGAGCGTCGCCTGGGCGTGAAGGTCGGCCAGCGCGGGACGGATCTCTCGCTGTCCGGCAACGACGCCGCCGCCGTCGAGTTCGCCTCGCAGCTGTTCTCGCAGCTGCTCGACATGCTGAAGGCCGGCCGCCCCGTCTATCGGGAAGACGTCGAGCAGGCGATCAAGGTGCTCGGCCACACGGCTTCTGCCGAGCAGCAGCCGAAGGGAACCGAGTTGAAAGAGCTCTACTCCACGCCCGTGCTGACCCGCGCCGGCGGCCGCGCGATCGCGCCGAAGGGCATGGCGCAGAAGCGGTACGTCGATTCGATTCGCACGAAGGACATCGTCTTCGGCATCGGCCCCGCCGGCACCGGAAAGACGTACCTGGCGATGGCGATGGCGGTGCAGGCGCTGCTCGACCGCAAGGTGAAGCGCATCGTGCTCGCGCGGCCGGCGGTCGAGGCCGGCGAGAAGCTCGGCTTCCTGCCCGGAGACCTGGCCGAGAAGGTGAACCCGTACCTGCGGCCGCTCTACGACGCGCTCCACGACATGATGGAGCACGAGCGCGCGGCGCAGCTCATCGAGCAGGGCGTCATCGAGGTCGCGCCGCTCGCGTTCATGCGCGGGCGCACGCTCAACGACGCGTTCGCGATTCTGGACGAGGCGCAGAACACCTCCATCGAGCAGATGAAGATGTTCCTGACGCGCCTGGGCTACGCGTCGCAGGCGGTCATCACCGGCGACGTGACGCAGATCGACCTGCCGGCCGGTCAGCTCTCCGGCCTCGTGCACGCGCGCGGCATCCTCGCGAACATCGAGGGCATCGCCTTCGCCGAGTTCACCGACGCCGACGTCGTGCGCCACCCGCTGGTGCAGGAAGTCATCCGCGCCTACGCCAAGGGCGGCTGAGAAAAAGGGGACCCCTTTTTTCGGTCAGGCGATCTCCAGCGAGACCGCCGCGGCCTGAACCGTGGCGGCGATGCGGATGGCGTGGCTCACCTGCTCCTCGGTGAGGCCGCCCTCGACCACGACCTTCTCGTGCGCCTGGATGCAGCTCTCGCAGCCGTTGATCGCCGACACCGCCAGCGAGAACAGCTCGAGGTCCACCCTGTTCGTCGCCGGCTTCGCGAGCCGGTTCATCCGCAGGCCCGCCCGCAAGCTCCCGTACGAGGCTTTGCCGACCAGGTGCCGGAACCGGTAGTACACGTTGTTCATCGCCATCAGCGCCGCCGCGGCCAGCGCGTCGTCGATCACCGTCGCCTCGACCAGCTGCTTCGCGTCGGCGAGCACGGCCTGCCTCAGCCGCTCGTTGCGCGACGCGGCCGCCGAGGCGACGGCGACGCCCCACCGCTGCTGCGGTGAGAGCGGGCCGTCGGTCAGCACCGCCTGCAGGTTCAGCTTGATGTCCTTCGCGGCCTCGGGGAACTGCTCGCGCAGGGTGTCGAGCTGGGTCATGCCGCCTCCAGGGTGGGCTCGCCCTTCTTCCAGTTGCACGGGCACAGCTCGTCGGTCTGCAGCGCGTCGAGCACGCGCAGCGTCTCGTCGACGTTCCGCCCCACGTTCAGGTCGTTGACGCTGACGTGGCGGATGACGCCGTCCGGGTCGACGATGAACGTCGCGCGCAGCGGCACACCGTCCGTCTTGTGCAGCACGCCCAACGCCGTCGACAGCTCACGCTTCGTGTCGGCGAGCATCGGGAAGGGCAGGTTCTTCAGGTCGGGGTGGTTGTTGCGCCACGCCAGGTGCACGAAGTGGGTGTCGGTGCTGGCGCCGAGCACCTGGGCGTCGCGGTCGGCGAAGTCGCGGTTGCGCCTGCCGAACTCGGCGATCTCGGTCGGGCAGACGAACGTGAAGTCCATCGGCCAGAGAAACACCACCTTCCACTTGCCGGCATGGTCGGTGTTCTTCAGCTCCTTGAACTCCTTGCCGGGCTCGAGCCCGACGACGGCCTGAAGCTTGAATTCGGGGAAGCGATCTCCAACGGTCAACATGTCTTGGGTCTCCAGTGAGTGGGTGAGTTGTTGTTTCGAGATCTGGAATGCCGCTCCGATGCTGATATCGCCAAGACATCGTAACGATTGAATCGATAGCAGCAGGCTATGAGATTCGACGCTGTACGAAGCTCGCTTCCGCTGACAGATTCGCGACCCGATGAGACGCGTCGCCGGCATCGCAGTGCTGCTCGTGCTGGCCTCGTGTCCTCCGCCGCCGCAGCTCGAGGGGAAGCTGTGCGACGAGCGCGGCGAATGCCCGAACGGCCTCGTCTGCTTCAACGGCAAGTGCCGCGCCGAGCGTTGCGATCCCGACCAGCTCGGCCAGCCGTGCGTCTCGGGCGTCGGGGCCTGCGCGCGCAGCGGCACCTGGTCGTGTCTGCAGGCGGAGCAGACGTGCTCGGGCGGGCAGGGCGACCCGCTGCCCGAGGTCTGCAACGGCATCGACGACGACTGCGACGGGAACGTCGACGACTCGGTCCTCGACGCGGGAGAGGCGTGCATCGGCGGCTTCGGCGTCTGTCGCGGAGAGGGCACGCGCGTCTGCGCCGACGGCGGCCCGGTGTGTCAGCCGTCGAACCCCGTCGACGCCGGCGCCGAGATCTGCGGCAACGGCATCGACGAAGACTGCGACGGGCTCGCCGACGACGGCTGCCTCTCGACGATCGCGGGCAGCGGGCCTCCTGGCGACCGCGACGGCCACCTCGAGGACGCGATGTTCTATCGACCCGAGTTCATGGCGGCGGGGCGAAACGGCGACGTCTTTCTCGCCGACTCGTCGAACAACAAGGTGAAGGTCATTCGCCCGGACGGCGGCGTTTGGACGGTCGCGGGCAACGGCGCGTGCGCGCTCGTCGACGGCCCGGCGCTGGCGGCGTCGTTCTGCCAGCCGCGCGGCGTGGCGGTCGCCCAGAACGGAGACGTCTGGGTCTCCGACAGCCGCAACCAGCGCATCCGCGTCGTGCGCGACCCGCTCACGCCGATGGCCACCGTCGAGACGCGCTTCGCCGACGCGGGGCCCTCTCCGCCGCTCGCCACGCCCCGAGGCCTGAGCTTCTTGAGCGACGGAGGCCTCGTCGTGGCCGACCCGACGCAGCACCGCATCTACCTGTTCACCACGCGCGGCTTCACCATCGGCTCCGGCCGCGGCTTCGGTGACGGCGACCATATGGCGGTGCAGTTCCAGAGCCCCGTCGACGTGGTGCAGATCGGCGACGGAGAGCTGGCGGTCTCCGAGTCGCACCGCATTCGTCGCGTGGTGTTGGGCCAGGGCAGCATGAGCTCGACGATCGCCGGCTCGACCGACGGCGACTCGGGGTACCTCGACCGCGCGGGAGTCGCCGCTCGCTTCAATGGGCCGCAGCAGCTGCTCTTCGAGCCCGACGCCGGACGCCTGCTCGTGCCCGAGCTCGGGAGCAGCAGCGGCGTGCGCGCCGTGCCGCTCGACAACACCGTCAGCACCAGCACCGTGTACCGGCCGCTCGTGAACCCGATCGGCATCGCGCCGCTTTCGCCCAACAACTTCGCAGTCAGCGAGCTGACCGCGCACTGGGTGCGGAGGGTCGTCAGCCCCGGCGACGGCGGCCCCGGGCAGCTGCAGCGCTTCGTGAGCAACAGCGCCTACGTGCCGTCTTTCGACGGAGACGCCTCGTTCGCGCGCCTCTCGCAGCCCGATCGCCTGGTGTTCGTGCCGCCCCACACGCTGGTGTGGACCGACGCCACCTCGGTGCGAATGATGGTGCTCGACGCAGGCTACGTGGTCACCGCGGTCAGCCGCACCTCGGGCGACGGCGGCCCCGACGGTCCGCTCTTCCAGGGCGGGTGGATCGGCACTCCCGTGGACGCGAAGCTCGGCCCCGGCGGGGCGGTCTACGTGACGGACTCGACGAACCGCACCGTGCGCAAGCTCGACTTCGACGCCGGCCGCATCGAGACCGTCACGAGCCCGTTCACCGGAAGCATCTCGGTGCTCGCGTTCTCGAAGAGCCCCGTCGACGGTGAGGACCTCTTGTTCGTCGTCGAGGGCGCGGTGCTGTGGCGCATCGGGATGCAGTCGAACACGCGCCAGCACCTGAGCGGCCTCGACTCCGGCGTGACGATCGCCGGCGTCACCGGCCTCGTCGGCGGCGAAAACGGAGACGTCATCCTCGTCGACACCAACGACACGTTCCGGCGCTTCACGTTCGACGGCGGGGTGCAGCCGTTCTACCGGTACATCGCGAACTCGAACGTGCGGACCTTCGCCTTCGACGCGCAGGGTCGCATTCTCTTCGGGCGCGGCCCGCGCGTGCACCGCGCAGACCCCCGCGACGGCGGCATCGAGACCGTCTTCGACAGCGCGCAGTACCCGGCGTTCGGCAACCTCGTTCCGGTTTCCACCATCAGCGGCTTCGCCGACGGGCCGCACCGCGTCGGGATCATCGGGAGCGCCACGAGCGTCGCGCTCGACGGCGATCGGCTGTTCGTCTCGGACGAGCCCAACAACCGCGTGCGCCTGCTGCTCCTGCCGCGCTGAGGTCAGCCCTCGCGCAGAATCGACAGGCTCACGTCGAGCTGGCTGCGCATCGCGCCGACGACCGAGTCGACCTGCGACGGGGTGAGGCCGAGCTCAGCGAGGCGGCGCTTCGTCGACTCGAGCACGCGCTGGGTGAGCTTCGTCAGCCGGTACGCGACGGTGCTGCGGGGGATGCCGAGCTCGTCGGCGAGCGCCTGGTGGGTGACGCCCTCGAGGAAGTGGCGCGACATGAGCCGGCGCTCGGCGGGCTCGAGGTCGGCGAGCGAAGCGGTGAGCGCGGCGCTGGCCTGCCGGTGCAGCGCGCGGTCGAATTCGCCGACTCCCGCCTGGGTCATCGCGCTGGCGAGGCCGGTCACGTCTGCCTCCGAGCGCTCGCGCTCGGCGAGCTTCCGCTCGGTGCGCCCCTCGCGAAGGACGACGACCTCGAGCCACCGCGCGAGGCGGCCGCGGCCGCGGTACTGGCGGATCTTCGGCTCAGGGCCCGTGAACAGCCGCTGCAGCACGCGCTGGCCGACGTCGGCGCGGCTCGCCGGCGGAATCGGCCTCAGCGCCGGCTTGAGCGCCGTGCGCTCGAAGACCTGCAGCGCGCCGCGCACGTCGAGCTCGCACGCGCGCACGAGCCACAGATCCTCGACGTTGACCTCTTCCTCGGCCGGCGCCCGCGCCTCGAGCCAGGCGAGAAAATCACGCTCGTCGAGCGGCAGCTGGGGCCAGGCTGCCTTCGCGCGCGCGAGCACCTCGTCTTTGCTCGGTCGTGCCGGCATCTGGGCACTTAAGATACGTGAAGCCGCCGTGAACGAGTGCCCCGATGAAGCCGCGCTGCTGGACTACGCCGAAGGGCGGCTCGACGCGGCGGCGCGGCTCGAGCTCGCGCGGCACCTCGAGCGCTGCGAGAGCTGCCGCGAGATCGTCTCGTACGTCGCGCGGCGCACCGACCGCACCACCAACCCCGAGTCGCTGCCCGCGCTCGGCAGCGCCGACGAGCCCACGCGCCGCGTCGACCCGCTGCTCGGCACCACGGTCGGCGGGTACCGCATCGAAGAGCGCATCGGCCAGGGGGGCATGGGCATCGTGTACCGCGCCGTGCAGCCGGTCATCGGCAAGTCCGTCGCCATCAAGGTGATCCGCAGCGAGCTCTTGCGGTCGGCGTCTCTGCTCGGCCGGCTCGCCGACGAGGCGCGCGCCGCCAACGCCGTCGGCCACCGCGGCATCATCGACATCTTCGGCTTCGGCACGCTGCCCGGCGGCGAGCACTACTTCGTCATGGAGTACCTCGTCGGTACGCCCCTCAACCAGCACCTCTCGGCCGTCGGCGTGGTGCCGCTGGAGGAAGCGGTCGAGCTGCTCGTCGAGCTGCTGTCGGCGTTGAGCGCTGCCCACGCGGCCGGCGTGGCGCACCGCGACCTGAAGCCGTCGAACCTGTTCGTGGTGCACGAGCCCGACGGCAAGCGGCTGCTCAAGCTGCTCGACTTCGGGCTGGCGAAGCTTCAGACGACCGACCGGCCGCAGACGGCTCCGGGCGCGGTGCTGGGCACGCCGCACTACATGTCGCCCGAGCAGGTCCGCGGCGAGAAGTCGGGCCCCGAGTCCGACCTGTATTCGGTCGGCGTCATCGCCTTCGAGCTGCTCACCGGGCGGTTGCCGTTCACGGGCAGCCCCGCAGAGGTGATGCGCCAGCACGTCACGGCCGACGCCCCCGCGCCGTCGGCGCTGGTCGCCGAGGTGCCGCCGGCCCTCGACGCCATCGTGAAAAAGCTCTTGTCGAAGCGGCGTGAAGCGCGCGGCACCGCGGAGCAGGCGCTGCAGGCGCTGCAGACCGCCGCTCGGCGCCTCGCCGCGACGGCCACGGACGACGCGACGGAGCCGTCGGGCGCTCCCATCATCTGGGTTCCCGCGGCGACCCGAGCCGCGCCGCGGCTCTTGCCCCCGCCGCAGGCGAACCTCGAAGGCGCTTCCCCGGCGGCGGTGGAGTCGCAGCGCCGCCCGTTCGACGTGAAGGCGAAGCGCAGTGAGCTGCTCGTGCGCATCGAGACGCTGCGCAAGGTGGGCGGCAAAGATCCGGCTGCGGCGATGCTGCTGGACGACGCGGAGACGAAGGCCGGGAGCGTCGAGAGCGCCGAGGACGTGCGGCTCGTCGAGCAGCAGCTCGATGCCGTGAAGAAGCGCTGAGCTGGGTTTCGCGGCGAAATCGTCAAGCCGTCTTGCAGCCCGGGCAATTGGAAGGTCTGGGCTCGCGCGCTCCTTGAAGGCATGACCATCAAAGCGCTCACCAACCGCAGCATCCCCTTCGCTCCTCCTGTTCCGGCTCCGCGTGTGCCGCCTGCCGCCCAGCGGCAGCGGCCTGACGTGCTGGAGCTGCACCGCCGTCCGCCGCCGCTGGTGCCGCCGCCGCCCGACATGGGGGCGCTGCTCGAGAAGCTGCAGTACAGCCGCAAGGTCTCGCGGCTCACCGACGCGGAGCTCGAGGCGGAGGTGAAGGCCCAGGAAGAGCGCCTGCAGGAAGCGACGACCGGCGCCCACACCGATCCGGAGGCCGCCGCCGACGCGAAGTGGCGCCTCGAGGTGTTGAAGGCGGAGCAGGGGCGCCGCGTGCTCGTCGACCCGAGCACTCCGGTGGACGAGTACCAGAACCAGCTGGGCGAGCTGTCGGACGCGCAGCTCGACCGCGAGCGCAAGCGGCTCGAGGCGGCGATCGAAGATGCGTCGACCGGCCCGCACACGAACGAGGCCGACGTCGAGGCGCTCGAGGAGCGGCTCGCGCTGGTGAAGAGCGAGATGGCCCAGCGCGTGGTCGACGACCCGACGTCGGGGCCACTCGCCTATTGGGCCGCGACGCGCAACCTCACCGACGAGGCGCTGCTCGCCGAGCAGGCCCAGCTGCAGGGCGAATACGACGCGCTGGTCGAGCAGCTGAAGACGAACCCGGACCCGAAGCTCATCAAGGAGCTCTCCGAGCTGCAGCCGCGGCTGTCGACGCTGAACCGCGAGGTCGAGCGCCGCGAGCTCGAGCCCGCGACGGCCGCCGAAGAGCCCGCGGCGGAGACGCCCGCCGAAGAGCCCGCGGCCGAGACCCCCGCGCCGGTCGACGAGCCGGCCGCCACCGAAGAGCCGGCGCAGGCCAGCGACGGCACCGGCGGGCCCACGATGCAGTCGCAGCCGTACACGGTGCAGTCCGGCGACGCGCTGTGGCTCATCGCGCAGCGGGTGAGCGATCAGCACGGCGGCACCCCGTCGCAGGAGCAGGTGATGAGCGATCTGCTCGCGCTCAACCCGCTCGAGAACCCCGATCTCATCCACCCGGGGCAGGTGCTGCAGGTGCCCGTCTACCCCTGACACGCCGCTTTACGTTCTTCGCTTTGGAAGTTGAGGGCGCCGGGGGCTCTGGGTGCCGAACCTTCAACCTGGAGTCCCCGACATGAGTCGTCCGCTCGCTGCAGTCATTCTTCTCGTCGCCGCCGGCTGTGAGCCGAACGAGGCCGTCGTGGAGACGACCTCGGTGGAGACGCCCCCGGGCCGCCTGCGCGGCGTGCTGCAGTTCGGCTCCAAGCCGGTCATCGAGTACGAGGTCGTCGACGGCGAGTACGTGTTCGAAGGCGACATCGCGGTGCCGCCGTCGTGGGTGACCGAGGTGGAGACGACGCCTGACGGAGACGAGCTCGCGTCGACGCAGGACGAGCTGCTCGGCGCCTCGACGTCGACGCGGCTGTGGCCCGACGCGGTGGTGCCGTACACGATCTCGAGCGCGCTCTCGTCGACGATGCGCTCGCGCATCCTCGCGGCGATCGATCAGTGGAACACGAAGACGGTGGCGAAGTTCGTGCCGCGCACGACGCAGGCCGACTACGTGACGTTCCGGGTGAGCACCGCCGGCTACGCGTACGCGTCGATCGGCCGCGTCGGTGGGCAGCAGTTCATCAACCTCGTCTCGAACCCCACCGGCGTGATCGTTCACGAGATGGGGCACACGCTCGGCTTCCTGCACGAGCACACGCGCCCCGATCGCGACAGCTACGTCACGATTCACTGGAACAACATCCGCGCGGGCTTCGCCGGCAACTTCTACACGTACACGTCGGGGCGCCAGGCGGGGCCGTACGACATCGACTCGATCATGCACTACCCGTCGTACGAGTTCTCGCGGAACGGCTACCCGACCATCACGCGCAAGAACGGCACGACGTACCCGCAGAACTACACCGCGCTCAGCCCCGGCGATGCCGCGGGCGTCGCGACGCTCTACGGCAAGGTCCCCGCCGGAGAGATCATCGTCGACAGCAACGCGAGCCGGAACAACCCGGCGGTGGCGAAGATCTCGGTGCCCGCCGCGTGGGTCTCGGCGTCCGCCACGCCCGGCTACTTCGGCACCGGGTACTGGTATGCGCTGACCGCCGCGGGCGCGACCGACGACGTCGTGTTCTCGTTCTACCTGCCGTCGGCGGCGCAGAAGACGATCGAGGGCTGGTGGACGACCGGCACGAACCGCTCGCCGGACGCGCCGTTCAAGATCGTGACGTCGGCGGGGACCACGCTCGCCACCCAGCGCGTGGATCAGCGCGTGAACGGCAGCCGGTGGAACGTCATCGGTACCTGGAGCTTCCCCGCCGGGTGGAATCAGGTGCGCGTCGGTCGCAACGCCAGCGGCTCGGTGGTGATCGCCGACGCCGTGCGCGTGCGCTGAGAGGCGACAGAAAATCACGAAGTCGTGCGCCCTGAGCCGCCGAGGCCGCGAAGCGGACCTCGGCGAGTCGAATGGGTTCGGGCGCAGCAAGTGTTGCCTTCGAGAAGACTCTGCCCAGATCGTCCGGACCCTTCGACTTCGCCGCTGGACGCTTCGCGCCAGCGGCTCCGCTCAGGGAGCTCGGTTCCTGGTTCCGTTGAGCGTGAACGCGAAGACTCTCGTCACTCGCTACTCGCCCTGCAGGCCGTGCTTGTTCAAGAGCCGATACATGTGCGCGCGCGCGATGCCGGCGGTGCGCGCAGCCTGGCTCACGTTGCCGCCGCTCTTCTCGAGCAGGTCCTTCACGTACTGCTTCTCGAACCGGGCGAGCAGCGACTCGCGGGCACGGCGGTAATCGGCGGGCAGGTCCTCGTCGAGCGCCGGCCCGGCCTCGGGCTTCTTGCTCACCGTGGTCTTCGGGATCGCCGGCTGAGGGTTCGCCGCCGCCAGATCGGGCGCGCCGCCGAGCGTCGCGGTGCGGAACAGCACGTTCTTGAGCTCGCGCACGTTGCCCGGCCACGTGTAGCTGCGGAGGATGCTCAGCGTCTCGTCGGTGAGCTCGAGCGAGAGCTGCGCGTCATCGAGCAGCTTGCGGGCGAGCAGCGGCAGATCGTCGAGGCGCTCGCGCAGCGGGGGCAGCACGACGGTGACGACCGCGAGCCGGAACAGCAGGTCCTGCCGGAAGCGGCCGGCGTCGACCTCGACGCGCAGGTCGCGGTTCGTCGCCGCCACCACCCGCACGTCGACCTTGCGCGAGCGGCTGCCGCCGACGGGCTTCACCTCGTGGTTCTCGAGCAGCCGCAACAGCGAGGTCTGCAGCGAGAGATCGAGCTCGCCGATCTCGTCGAGGAAGAGGGTGCCTCCGTCGGCGTCGACGGCGGCTCCGGGGCGATCGGTGCGGGCGTCGGTGAACGCGCCGCGCACGTGGCCGAACAGCTCGCTCGCGATGACTCCGGGAGACGCGGCGCCGCAGTCGAACACGATGAGCTCGCCCTTGCGGCCCGAGCCCTGGTGCAGCGCGCGCGCGGCGACCTCTTTGCCGGTGCCGGTCTCTCCCTGGATGAGCACGGTGCCCTTCGTCGGGGCGACCTTCTTCACCGTCGAGATCACCTCGCGCATCGCGGCGCTGCCGCCGAGCAGGCCGTGGTATTCGGTCTCGCGTCCGGGCGCCGGCTTGGGGCGATCGAGCGGGTCGATGCGCAGCTCGGTGTCTCCGAGCTGCAGCCGCGCGCCGAGCGGCAGCACCGCCTCGGTCAGCTTCGAGCCGTTGAACCAGACGCCGTTGCGGCTCTTCAGGTCAGTCGCCCTCAGGCCGTCCGTCAGCAGCTCGAGCTTGAGGTGCTGGCGCGAAACCGTGGGGTCGGTGAGCACGAGGTCGCAGGTGTCGAGCGTGCCGACGAGCGCGCTGCCGCGGGCGAGCTCGAGGCGTGAGCCGGCGTCGGGCCCGCTGACGACCACGACCGCGACGGCGACCGCAGGTGCCGGCTCACGGCCCGGAACACCTTTCGTCAGCATCGGCAAAGCATCGACTCCGGGGCGGCCTGGGGCATCTCTCATCGGCTAGCATAGCGGGCTTCACGCGTGGGGCAGACAGGCTTCCAGATCGGTTCGTATTCGGTGCTCTCGCGCCTCGGCGCCGGCGGCATGGGGGAGGTCTGGCTCGCCACCCGCGGCGGCAAGCAGTGCGTGGTGAAGACCCTGCTGCCGCACCTGGCCGAGGACAGCCGCGTGCGCGAGATGTTCATCAAAGAGGGCCGCGTCGCCTCGATGATCAGCGACCCCAGCGTCGTGCGCATCTACGAGCTGGGCTCCGCGGGCGGGCAGTACTTCATGGCGCTCGAGTACGTCGACGGCACGTCGCTCGACCGCCTCGTCGCCGCCCGCCGCGCGCTGCCGCCCGAGGTCGCCGCGTACGTCGCGGCGCGCGCCGCTGCCGGGCTGCAGGCCATTCACGAGCAGCGCCACCCGGACACCGGCGAGCCGCTGAAGATCGTCCACCGCGACATCAGCCCGTCGAACCTGCTGCTCTCGCTCGACGGCGAGGTGAAGGTCGCCGACTTCGGCATCGCGAAGACGTTCACGACCGACCCCGGCGGCACGACCACCGTCGGCAGCGCGAAGGGGAAGATCGCGTACATGTCTCCCGAGCAGGCGCGCGGGAAGCTCGTCGACCAGCGCACCGATCTGTTCGCGCTCGGCATCGTGCTCTACGAGCTGCTCGCCGGAGACATCCCCTACGTCCGCATCAAGAACGACTACGAGATGCTCGCGCAGGTCGTCTACGGGCGCGGCCGCCCGCTCAAGCTCGCGGCGCCCGCGGTGCCCGCTCCGCTGGCGGCGATCTGCGAGCGGGCGATGGCCATCGACCCGGACAAGCGGTGGCCGACCGCCCGCGCGATGCGCACCGCGCTGGAGGAGTGGCTGGCCGGCGCCGGCGGCCCCGAAGCTGCCCGCGCGACGCTGCACGATCTCGTGGCGAGCTGGCGCGAGCAGCAGCCGAGGTCGGCCGAGGGCAAGCAGGAGACGAAGGACGTCGAGCTGCTCGACGTGAGCCCGTCGATGATCATGCCGATCGTCACTCCGAAGACGGTGAACGTCCGGAGCCCCACCGAGCCGATGCCGGAGGTGACGCCGAAGCAGACTCCGGTGTCGCAAGAGCCGCTGCCTGCTCCCGCGGCTGCGACCGCGCCGCTCTCGGGCCGCCGGGTCCCCTGGACGGCGGCCGTCGCCGCGGGCCTCGGCATCGCCGCGGTCGTGCTCGTGGTGTGGGGGGTGACCGGCGCGCGGCCACGGCAGGTGCCTGCGCCGGAGCTTCAGCTGCCGGTGCCGAGCGCGATGACCGTGAAGACGGCGCCCGCCGCGGCGGAGCCGCAGGTCGAGCCGGCGCCCGTGCCGCCAGCGGCGGTCGAGCCCGAGCCGAACGTCGAGGCTGTCGAGGCCGAGCAGCCCGCCACGCGGCGCACGCCGCAGCGCGCGAAGGTGAAGAAGACGGCTCCGAAGCAGATCGAGGAGCCCGGCGTTCCCCTCGAGACGGTGCCGCCGGTCGACGTGTACGCCGGCAGCACGTTCCTCGGGCGCACGCCCGTCGAGGTGCCGGCGCAGGTGACCTCGGTGCGGCTCGTGTCCGCCGCCGACGGCATCGACTACACCGTGAAGCTCAGCGGGCAGCCGCAGAAGATCGTGGTGCCGCGCGCCAGCCTGCACGTGCGCGTGGATCCGTGGGCCGAGGTGACGCTCGACGGCCGCGCGCTCGGCGTGACTCCGCTGCCGCCGTCGCAGGTGTACGCCGGGCGGCACGTGATCGACCTCGTGAACGACGACTTGAAGGTGAAGCGCCGGGTCGAGGTGGAGCTCTCGGGCGGTGAGCAGAAAGTCGTGCGCGAGAAGCTTTAAGGGACGAGCCACCAGAGCAACGCCGCGAGCAGCAGGGCGCCGCCGATCGCCGCCGTGACGATACCGGCGGTGTGCCACCTGACGCCTTCGGCGTGAATGGACAGCGTGCTGCCGACATCCGGAGCCGCGGCGCTGAGGGGCCAGAACTGTTCCGCGCGCACGAACCCCAGTACGGAAAATGCCGCCGATACGGCGACGCCGCCGAGCAGCGTCGGACCCACCCACGAGTGTCGCTGCGCGCGCGTCATGACCTCGCGCGGCGGGGGCTGCTTCGCCGCCATGATCCGCTCGAGCTCCGCGCCGAACGCGACCCGCACCTTCCTCGACACCCACTCGGGCAGGACGGCGCCGATGTCGACCTCGAGCGCGCGCGCGAACGACGTCTTCGCCGCGGCGTCGTTGCCGAGGTTCATCTGGGCGATGCCCGCGTACACGAGCGCGCGCGCCCGCAGCGGGGCGGGCAGCGAGGTGTCGTCGAGGAAGGGCGCGAGCACGTCGAGCGCCTTCTCCTCGTACAGGTCGCGGATCAGCAGCCGGCCGCGCTCGATCTCCGTCTCAGCCACCTCGGCAGGTGACGCAGGAGCCGGCAGCTGGGCCAGCACCAAGGTCACCCACACGAGCAGCGTCACGAAGCGGCAGCCTACTTCAGACCAGCAGCGAGCCGTGCGGGTTCGCGCCGAACGGGTTCGCCGCCGCCGACACGCCGCCGCAGGTCGCGAGCAGCGACCAGAAGCCGGCCGGGCCGGGGGCCGCGGTCATGCCGACCTGCGCGTCGACGTTGCCCGTCGAGCCGTTCTTGATGCGGTTGCCGATGACGGTCGCCGCGAGGCAGCTCGCGTGGTCGGAGCCGGGCAGGCTGCGCGCGAAGTCTCCGAGGATCGCGACGGTGACGTCGTAGCCGCTGCCGGGCGCCATCATCCGCTCGAGGAACTTCGACAGCCCGGGCATGATCACGTCGTTCATGCGCGCGCGAACGCGCGTGCCGTTGATGTCGCCGTGCGTGTCCCAGCCGGTGTTCTGCGCGACGACCACCTTCGTGCCGAGGCGGATCATCAGCTCGGCGCCCATCATCTGGTGCGTGAAGGTGGTGACCGCGGTGCCGGTGACTGAGTACGCGCTCTGCAGATCGCTCAGCACGACCGACGGCGCCGTGCCGCCCAGCACCGCCAGCGCGCCGTCGTACGCCTCGCGCGCGCTCTTGAGCGAGTTGCGGCTCGAGGTGAGCTGCGGCTGGGACTGCGCCAGCGCCGCCCGCAGGCCCGCGAGCTCGGCGCGGCGGCTCGGCTGCGGAAGCGGGCTGCCGGCGACGCCGAACAGATCCAGCGCCGGAGCGAGATCGCTCGCGCGCTGCAGCGACACGTTGCCCTCCATCGGGTGCGAGCCCACCGGCGTGCCCGGGCCGACGACGACCGCGGGCAGCGTGGCGCCCGAGGTGCCGCCCGTCATCGCGTTCGCGAGGAGCAGCGCGTTGCTGCGGCCGCTCGGGCCCACGAAGTGCGCCATCTGCGCCGGCGTATGGCTCGAGAGGCGGTGGTTCACCGCGACGGTCGCCAGGTGCTGCTGCGCGACCACCGGCAGCCGGTCTCCGTACGTGGCCTTGTCGACCCACAGGTTCGGAGCGAGCTGCTTGATGTTGGTCGACGTCACTCCGAACGAGCCGGCCGCGGCGAACGCCTGCGGGCTCGAGAACAGCGCGTTGTAGCCGCCGTTCAAGTACACGACGACGACGGCCTTCTTCGGAGCTGCCTGCGCCCTCGCGAGCGCCGGAGCCATCGCCGCGAGCGCGGCACCTTTGATCAACTGCCGACGAGAGAAGTTCATGGCGGTCTCCGTTTTCACTCTGCGAGGAAGCCCATCGAAGCGACGGTGGTGGCACACGTTGCGGCCCACTTCTCCTGCGGCGTCGCGCCGTTGTTGTCCGCCGACACGGCGAACGAGGCGCACGCAGCGGTCTGCGCCGGGCTCGGGGTCGCGCTCCAGAAGCGGCGCTGCCAGGCGGCGCACTGCGCGTTCGCGGTCGAGGGGGTCGGCGCCGTCATGTACGCGGCCTGGCCCGTGACCAGCGTGAGGCACGCCTGGTACCCGGCGATGTACGCGCGGAAGAGGTTGATGGCCGACAGCTCCTGCTCGGCGAACCAGCGTTGAGGTGCCGTGTCGAACAGCGCGTCCTGCGAGCGGATGCTCGCCGGGGCGGTGGTGACGCCGAACACGCGCGCATATTCGCCCGGCAGCGACGAGTAGGCCTTCACGCGCAGGCGGTCAGTGTGCGCCGTCAGCTCGAGGCGGTCGGCGTCGAGCAGGTGGCCGTCGAGCGCGGGGTAGAGCTGGCTGCCGTTGCAGCCCATGTAGACCTCGACCGCCGCGACGTTCGAGGTCGCCGACGCCGCGCTCACCGCAGCGGTGCTGTTGCCGTCGACGCCCGCCGCGCCCGCGGTGAAGCCGAGGGTGCCCGCCGCCGTGCCGTTCTCGCGGTACGTCCAGGTGAACGTGCGGCTGGTGAGGCCGGGGATGGTCATCGCGACCGGGGACGTCTGCACCGCCGCGTTCGCGCCGCCGGTGCGGGCGATGGTGGGCAGCGACGGGCCGACGAGCCGCGCGTCGGCCTGGCCCGAGTTCGCCACCACCATGCCGAGCGAGAAGCGGCCGCCGCGGTTGAGCGTGGCGGGCATCAGGAAGGTGACGATCTGCAGCGAGGCCGGCTGCTGCACCAGCGTCGCGGGCACCGCCGACACCAGCGCGCCCGAGACGATGGTGTTGCCGAAGCTCGGGTTCGTGCCGCTCGCCGTCGAGCGGACGCGCAGCGTGCCCGTGCCGATGCCGGTCTCGCGGAGCTGCACGGTGAACGTCGTGCGCGCTCCGCCCGCGAGCACGGCGGCGGTCGCGGGCGTGACCTCGATCGCCTCCGCGTCACCGGTGAGCACGAAGCTCAGGTTCGGCTTCACGTTCGTCGCCGGCGTGCCGCCCGTGTTCCTCACGCGCACGTCGACGGGGAACGTCTGGCCGCGCGACACCTTCGCCGGCAGGGTGATCGCCTCGACGAGCAGCGCCGGCACCGGCGCCACGAGCACGAGGTTCGACGTCGTCGCGATCGCCGTGATGGGCAGGCCGGACAGCGCGTCGATGCCGCGGGCGCCGGCGGTGAAGCGCAGGCTCCCCGGGCCCGTGCCGTTCTCCGCGTAGCGGAAGACGAAGGTCGCGGTCGCCCCCGGCGCGATGGTCTGCGCCGCGGGAGCCGTCACCAGCCGCGCCGAGGCGCCCTGCGCCGCGAGGATCGACGGCGGAGCCGGGTCGATGGACACGCCGTTCGCCGCCGAGCCGCCGGTGTTCTTCACCTTCACCGTCAGGTCGAAGCCCTGCGTCGGGTTGAGCGGCGAGGGCGCCGACAGCTCGACGATCTGCAGCGCCGAAGGCGGCACCACCGAGATCTCTTGCGCCGCTGCGACCGCTTCGACGACGGCGCCGCTGTTGAGGCCGGTGCCGCGCACGCGGGCGGCGAGCGAGAACGTCCCGCTGCCCGACGCCACGTACACCCACGTGAACGTCGCGGTGCTGCCGCCCGGCACGTCCTGCGCTGCCGCAGCGCCCGAGGCCGTCGCCGTCGCGGTGCCGCTCACCGTCGTCGCGACCGGCATCGCCGGCACCGGCACCACGCCGCGCGCGACCGCTTCACCTTCGTTGCGCACGACGAGCGTGGCCGTCACCTGCTGGCCCGCGGTCACCATGTCGGGGATGACGAGCTCGGCGGTCAGGCGCGCCGGCGTCTCGACCGCGATGCCCGGCACCGCCATCGGCTCGCTCTGCACCGCGACCTGGTGGTTCGCGTCGATGCCGAACGCGCGCGCCTCGAGCGACAGGCTGCCGGCGGTGCGCGGCCGCACGATGAAGGTGAACGTCTGGCGCCCGCCCGCGGCGATGGCCGCCGCCGCCGGCGTCGGGCCCTGAACGCGGTCGAAGCCGACCGAGCCGGGGATCGCGTCGACCTGGCCCGCGACGAGCTGCGCGGTCGCCTCGCCGTCGTTCGCGACGGTGATCGAGATCTCCACGTCCTGGCCGACGTCCGCCGACTGCGGCGCCTCGGCGCGCTCGACCGTGAGCAGCGGCGGGCTCTCGATGGCGAGCTCGAGGCCGGGCAGCTCGGCCGACACCGTCGCGCCGGTCGGGCCGTCCATCGCCTCGACGAGGGCTCCGAGGGTGAGCAGGCCCGGGTCGGTCGCCTCGAGCTGCACGGACAGCTTCTGCTGCTCACCCGGCGCGAGGTCCATCGCGCCGCCGGCGGGGCTGCCGACGATGCGCACGCGGCCGGTGCCGTTCTGCGACAGGGGAGACGGGGTGACGCTCAGCGCCACCGACGCGCCGGTGTTCGTCACGGTGAGCTCGAGCGTGAGCGGCTGCCCGACGGTGGCCTTCGCCGCCGACAGCGTGCCCTCGAGCTGCAGCTTCGCGGGCTCGACCGGGTTCGGGTCGATGGGAGGCTCGGGGATGACGGGCTCGAGCGGCTTCGACTGGCAGGCGGCGAGCGCGACGGCGAGACAGAGGCAGAAGGAGATTCTCGTGGCGTTCATGGTCGTTCTCCTCACTGGCAGTAGGTCGGGTGACGAAGGATCGCGGAGAGCGCCGCCTGCATCGTCGGCGTGGCGTTGAACGCGGTCATGCACGCGTCGAACACCGGGCCCTCACACTTGTACTCGGCGCGGCCGTACGCGTAGTGCATCGCGGTGCGGCACACGTTGAACTTGAAGTCGGGAGAGTCGACGAGCGCCTGCAGCAGCTCCTTCTCGGTGGAGATGACCTTCCCGCCGAGCAGCGTCTGCGGCACGTCGGCCGGCGCGGCCTGGCCGCGGCGCGGGAGCACGCGGGCGATGAGGTCGAGGCCGAAGACCGGGTGGTAGTGGCAGCCCGAGCACGCCGACGACTTGCGCCCGTCGGCGCTGATGCCGTCGGTGTTGAGCGCGGCTTTCATCTCGAGGCCCAGCGCGTTGTTGATGAGGCGGTACGCGTGGACGAGCCGGTAGCCCTGCAGCTCGTTGCCGGCGAAGCGCGCGCGCCAGTCGGGGCTCTGCGTGTAGCCGAAGCCCGCCGGGTCCTCGGTGATGATCGGCTCGAGCGCCGCCCCGTTCTGACCGGGCATGACGGGCGGGCGGGTGAACACGTACGGGCCGACGAAGAGGTCCTTCCACGGCTTGCCGTCGGTGAGGATCTTCCGGGTCAGGTAGTACGGCGTGTCCTGCCCGCGGAGGTTGTTCGGCTCGGGAGCGAAGCGCGCCTGGATGAACGCGGCGAACCGGTCGATGAAGACCGGGCTGCGCAGCATCGTCGGCACCTCGTTGCGCGGGTCCGGCGTGGCGATCAGCAGCGCCGACGGAGACTGGCCCAGCACGTTGATGGACAGGCGCGTGGCGCAGCGCTCGCGCTGCTCGGCGGTGAGCGCCTGGGCCGAAGCAGCGGTGGTGGCGAGCAGCGATGCGACGAGAGCGAGACGGGACATGAGGGGCCTCCGGAGGCGGCGGGTAGCAGCGCGCGTGCCGTCGGAGCGCTCACGCAACGCTGCGGGGTTGGAAGAGCGGCAGGGGCAGGTGTCTCCTGGGGACTGTCTCGTCGATGGGACAGGTGCCCCGGGGCGCGAGCTGCCGGGTTCGGGTTCGCGTTCGGGTTCGGGTTCGGAACGGCTGCGGCGCCGCTTCGCGACGAGGGCGAGGGCGAACAGCAGCGGCGCCAGGCTGCCGCCCGCCGCCTGGCAGCCTCCCTTCATCTGCGTCGGCGGCGGCGTGTCCGAGTTCCACACCAGGACCTCGATGGGCGAGGTCGAGGCTTCGTTGCCGGCCAGGTCGGCGGCGACGACGTGGAGGTCGCGGCGGCCGTCGAGCGCCGTCGTGGTGTCCCACTTCAGCTCGAACGGCGGCTGCGTCGCGTGACCGATGAGCTCGCCATCGCTGTAGAAGCGGACCTCGGCGAGCACGTCGTTGTCGCTGACCTGCGCGACGAGCGTCACTTCCCCTTCGAGCTGCGCGCCCGGCGCCGGGTTCACCAGTGTCACCTTCGGCGGCGTGCCGTCGACGCTGACCTGCGCCTGGCCGCGCAGGCCGTCGATGGTCGCGGTCACGGTGTAGCGGCCCGACGCGCCGACCGCGCGCAGCAGGCCGTTGTCGCCGATCTGCCCGGCGTTCGCGGTGGACCACTCGATGTTCGGGGAGCCCGGGATGACGTCCGAGAACTGGTCCTGCAGCTCGGCGGTGAACGCCTGCAGGCCGTTCGCCGGCAGCGTGATGGAGTCGGGCGTCACCTTCACCCGGTCGGGCGCGGACAGCACCTCGACCGGCACCGTCGCCAGCGTGCTGCGACCGGCCGCGTTCGTGATGGTGACGGTGAACGTGTACGCGCCGGCCTGCTCGAACGTCGCCGTCGCCTGCTGCGCCGCGTTCGTCCCGTTCGGAGCGAACGTCACGGGCGCCGGGCCCTCGGCCTCCCAGCGGTAGGTGAGGCCGCCCTCGCCCGCTTCGTCGTCGGCGACGACACGCAGCCGCGTGGTGCGGCCCATCACCGCCGCCGGCGTCGCGCTGGGCGCCGTCAGCACCACCGGCAGGCCGCCGTTCGCGATGGTGACGTCCGCGTTCGCCGTCTTGCCCATCACCGTCGCGCGCACCTGGAACGGGCCGCCGAGCGTCGAGCCCGCCTGGTACAGGCCCGTGCTCGAGACGTTGCCGCCGCCGAAGGAGAGCCACGTCACGGCGCCGGGCATCGTCATCGGGCGCGCGAACTGGTCGAGCGCCGTCGCGGTGAGCTGCGCCGTCATCATCGGCGGCACCGTCACCGTCGCGGGAGTCACCCGCAGCGTCGTGTACTCGGCGTCGACCGTCACGATGACGGTGTCGGGGACCGACAGGTTCGCGCGGTCGGTGATGGTGACGGTGAAGGTGTACGAGCCCGCGCGCGGCAGCGTCGCGACCGTCGTCTTCGACGCGTTCGACCCGTTCACCGAGAACGTGACGTTCGCCGGCGGGGTCGTGGCGGCCGTCCACGTGTAGCGCAGCAGGCCTTCACCGCCGTCGTCGGCGCCGAGCACGGTGAGTCGCAGCGTCCGGTTCGTGAGCGCCGTCGAGGTCGGGCGCGCCGCGACCGTCGGCGGCTGACCGGTGACGACGTCGACGGTCGCCGTGCCGCTCTTGCCCGCGACGGTCGCCGTGACGGTGTGGGGGCCGCCGGGGGTGGCCGGCGCGGTGTACAGGCCGCTCGCGGCGATCGTCCCGGCGGTCGCGGCCCAGGTGACCGGCCCGGGCAGCGTCGCGATGCGCTGGTTGAACTGATCGTACGCCTCGGCGCCGAAGATCTGCCCGCTGCTGAGCGGCAGCGTCTTCGTCGCGGGCGTCACGCGCAGCGTGGTGTACGTCGCGTTGACGGTGACGTTGAGGTCCCTGGTCGTGAACGCATTCTGGGCGTCGGCGACCCGCACGCGCAGCACGTAGGCGCCGCTGCGCGTGAACGTCGCGACCGTCGTCTTCGCCGCGTTGCTCGCGTTCGCGGAGAACGTGACCGCGCCGCCGGTCGGCCCGCTGACGAGGCTCCACGTGTAGAGGAGCTCCGACTGCGGGCCATCGTCGGTCGCGGCCACGGTCAGCGTCGTGGTGGTGCCGGTCACCGGCGCCGGGTTGGCCGTCGGGCCGCTCGCCACCCCCGGCACCTGGTTCGCGGCGACGACGGTGACGTTGATGACCCGCAGCGCCTCGCGATCGCCCGACGTCGCGTTGTCGTTGTTCACCGACTGCGCCGCGACCCAGATCTTCGCGGGGCCGGGCGTGGCCGGCGCGTTCCAGTAGAACGGCCACTCGACGCCGCCGTCGACGAACGGCTTCCGGTCGCCGTGCGTGAGCTCGGCGCCGGAGTACCGCAGCGTGCTGGTGACCGGCTGCAGCGTGCCGGCGTCGGTCGCGATGTTCGCGCCGCCGAACAGCCCGGGGCCGCCGGTGAGGCGAATGTCGAAGCGCGCGCGCGTGCCCGCGGTGACGGTGGAGGGGCCGGTCACCGAGACCGCCGCGGCCGGGCCGCTCTGCTGGTGGCAGTTGCTGCAGCTCAAGCCGTTCATGCCCGAGCGGCCGGCGATGCCGCCCGAGTTCGCGAGCGCGGTGGACGAGAGGAGAACGAGGGCGAGCGGGGTGGTGAGGCGCATGGCGGCTCCCTTCGACGGCGTGGGTAGGGGGAGCCCTTTCCACGCCGGATGCCAGCCAGGCGGTCAGTGAGAACGGGTGTTTGCGACGAGGTGTCCCGCGGAGGAGACACCTGCTCTCGTCCCGCGCGTGGGACAGCGATCAGCGGCCGGAGCAGGTTCCGCGGCGCAGACGAGGTTCGCGGTGCCGCCGTCCGTGCAACAGCCGTCTGGGCACAGGGGAGGGCGCCTCTTGTTGTGAACCAGCACGCCGTTCGCCACGAAGTTGTGAAGCGCGTGCTCGACGGTGAGGTCGAAGACCTCGTGAATCGACGCGTCGATGCGCCGCGAGTGGACCTTGATGTGGACGAGTCCGGTGCCGGTGCTCACGGCGAGCAGGGTGCGTCGGCCGAGCGCCCAATCTCCGGCGGGCGCCCAGGTGCCGTCTTCCGGGCTGTAGATGGGGTGGTCGCTGGTGCAGACCAGCTCGCGGTCTTCGAACTTCAGCGACACACACTCGCGCTCTGCGCTTCGGAGGTGGGTGATTCGCGTGGTGAGGTGCGCGCCCGAATCGGGGTCGACGCAGATCACTTCGTCGCCGACCTGCAGGTCTTCGATGGCCTTCGTCCCGCCGGGAATACGGACGCGGGCTCCACGGGCGATGCACGAGGTGCAGCTCGAGAGCATGCCAAAGGCCACCGCAATCGCCGCGAGGAGCCGTCTCACGGCAGGCGACCATACCCGGATGGTTGACGGTGTGGGTAATGGCCCGCTATAGGCCCCGGCGGTCACGCGTCTGCTCCCCTCCGTGGTGCGTGACTCTTTCAACATGGAGGCGGAAGGAACAAGGCAGCATGTCCGTTACCCCTGAGCGCAAGACTGCGCTCGTCTCGCAGTTCAAGACCCACGACAAAGACACCGGCTCTCCCGAGGTGCAGGTCGCGCTGCTGTCCGAGCGCATCACGCACCTGACGGAGCACTTCAAGTCGCACAAGAAGGATCACCACTCCCGCCGCGGGCTCCTCAAGCTCGTCGGGCAGCGCCGGCGCCTTCTCGACTACCTCAAGACGAAGGACGGCAACCGCTACAAGAAGCTGATCGACGGACTCGGCATTCGTAAGTAGTGCGGTAGCAGCACCAGCAGTATTTCCAGAGCAAGCGGTCGGTCACTGTTTTGATTCACTGTCCTCGGGTGCCGAGCTCTCGGCGCACGTGGTCAGCGATTCAAGACGGCCCGCCCGCTCGCTCATTTTCAAAAGCGAGCACAACATGCACATCAAGAAGAGCATCACCCTCGGGGACCGTGAGCTGTCCATCGAGGTGGGCCGGCTGGCCAAGCAGGCCGACGGCTCCTGCGTGGTTCGTTACGGCGACACCATTCTCCTCGGCACCTCCGTCTCCGCGCGCGAGAAGAAGGACGTCGACTTCCTCCCCCTCACCGTCGAGTACAAAGAGAACCTGTACGCGGCCGGCAAGATCCCCGGCAGCTACTTCAAGCGTGAGGGCAAGCTGTCGGAGAAAGAGACGCTCAGCTCGCGCCTCATCGACCGCGCCTGCCGCCCGCTGTTCCCCGACGGCTACGGCTACGAGACCCAGGTCATCGTGAGCTGCATCTCGTCGGACGGCCAGAACGACCCCGACATCCTCGGCCTCACCGCGGCCTCGTCGGCGCTGTCGTCGTCGGACATTCCGTTCAATGGCCCGATCGCCGGCATTCGCGTCGGCCGCATCGACGGCAAGCTCGTCGTCAACCCGACCTACAAGCAGCGCGAGACGTCGGACATCGATCTCGTCGTCGCGTGCAGCAAGGAAGCGATCGTGATGGTCGAAGGCGGCGCGAACGAGGTGCCCGAGAAGGACATCCTCGCGGCGCTCGAGTTCGCCCACCAGGCCTGCCAGCCGATCATCAAGATGCAGGAAGAGATTCGCGCCGAGCTCAAGGTCACCGAGCGCACGTACGAGAAGATCCCCAAGCACGACCCCGCGCTGGTCGACACCGTCCGCGGCTTCGCGTGGGAGGGCATCAAGGCCGGCTACGCGATCGCCGACAAGGGCGAGCGCTACGGCAAGCTCTCCGAGGTCAAGAAGGCGATGCTCGTCTCGCTCAAGGGCAAGCTCGGTGACGCCGGCTACACGGCGGCCATCGAGAAGTCCGCGAAGGCGATCTACGAAGACCTCAAGTACGAGTACATGCGCGGCATCACCGTCAGCGGCCAGCGCATCGGCGGCCGCCCGCACGACGGCATCCGCAACATCACCATCGAGATCCAGCCGCTGCCGCGCACCCACGGCTCGGCGGTCTTCACCCGCGGCGAGACCCAGGCGCTCGTCGTCACGACGCTCGGCACCGCGGAAGACGAGCAGCGGATGGAGTCGCTCACCGGCGACTCGTTCCGCAAGTTCATGCTGCACTACAACTTCCCGCCGTTCAGCGTGAACGAGACCAAGCCGCTGCGCGGCCCCGGCCGTCGCGAGATCGGCCACGGCGCTCTCGCCGAGCGCGCGCTCAAGGGCATGCTCCCCGCGAGCGAGAAGTTCCCGTACACCATCCGCATCGTCTCGGACATTCTCGAGTCGAACGGCTCGTCGTCGATGGCCTCGGTCTGCGGCGGCACGCTCGCGCTGATGGACGCCGGCGTCCCGATCAAGCAGCCGGTCGCGGGCATCGCGATGGGCCTGGTGAAGGAAGGCGACAAGGTCGCGATCCTCTCCGACATCCTCGGTGACGAAGATCACCTCGGTGACATGGACTTCAAGGTCTGCGGCACCAAGAACGGCATCACCGCCGTGCAGATGGACATCAAGATCACCGGCCTCACCACCGAGCTGATGATGAAGGCGATGGAGCAGGCGCGTCAGGGCCGTCTGCACATCCTCGACAAGATGCTCGCCGCGCTCCCCGAGCCGCGGAAGGAGATCAGCAAGTACGCGCCGCGCATCACCACCATCCAGATCCGGCCGGAGATGATCAAGAACGTCATCGGCCCGGGCGGCAAGGTGATCAAGGACATCATCGCGAGGACCCAGACCAGCATCAACGTCGACGACACCGGCCGCGTGGACATCGCGTCGGCCGATGGCGAGGCGGTGAAGCAGGCGGTCGCGATGATCCAGGCGCTCACGCGCGAGGCCGAGGTCGGCAAGATCTACCTGGGCACCGTGCGCCGCGTGAAGGAAGAGATCCCCGGCGCGTTCGTCGAGATCTTCCCCGGCACCGACGGCATGATTCACATCAGCGAGCTGTCGGACAAGCGCGTGAAGACCATCGGCGAGGTCTTGAAGGAAGGCGATGAGGTGATGGTGAAGGTCATCAACATCGACAAGACCGGCAAGATCCGCCTCTCGCGCAAGCAGGCGCTCGCCGACATGGCGGCCCAGCAGGGTGGCCAGCCTCCCGCACCGCAGGCGCAGAGCAGCGGCGGCGAAGCGAAGGCGTAAGCCCCCGTGTCGTCCAGCCCGACGGCCGCAGAGCAGCAGCTCCTCGCGGCCGAAGGGCTGGAGGCCGAGCCCGCCACCGTGGGCTGGGGCCTGTGGAACCTGAACGACGCGCAGCTCGCCCTCGTCCCGAGGCTGCCGACGCTGCGCGCGCTCGTGCTGTTCGAGACGTGCGAGTCGCGTGAGGTCACGCCCGCGGGCCTCGCCGCGCTCGCCGGGCATCCGTCGCTCGTGCAGCTCGATCTCGGCCCCGGCATCCGCGAGGCCGGAGTCGAGCGCGCGGCCGCAGTGCCGGGGCTGTTGCGGCTGCGGCTCGACTCTGCGGGAGACGTCGGCGACGCGGCGATGAAGCACGTCGCGCGGCTGACGCGGCTCGAGGAGCTGTCGCTGCAGTACACGTCGGTCGGCGATGACGGCGTCGCGCAGCTCGCCGGCCTCACGCGCCTGCGCCGCCTCGAGCTCGAGGGCACGCGCGTGACGGACGCCGTGATGCGACACCTCGGCGGGATGCGCGGGCTCGAGCTGCTCACCCTCGGCAACCCGATGCCGCCCGCGCTGCTCGCGCTGATGGGTGGATCGAAGTCCGGGCTCACCGACGCCGTCCTCGGCGCGCTGCCGGGCTTTCCGGCGCTGACCGAGCTGCGCGTGGGCGGCTCGTTCACCGCGGGTGGGCTCGGCGCTCTGCAGAGCTTGCCGAACCTCACGTCGCTGACCCTCACCGCGCCGCTGGCGGACGGGGCTGTCGGCCCGCTGTCTGCGCTGCGCGGGCTGAAGCAGCTCTACGGGCTGCAGCACCGCATGAGCGCGACCGCGGTCGAGGCGCTGAAGCGCGCGCTGCCCGGCTGCGCCGTGACGGCGTGATTCGACGCAGCACCGGTCTCCCGCGACGTTCACGCTGACAGGGTCGATCAGAATACGCGGCTCGTTCGCAGCTCCGTTCGCCCTGAGCGGAGCAGCCCGAAGGGCTGCGGAGTCGAAGGGGCGCGAAGCCGACGCGCGGCCCGCTTCGACTGCAGCCCGCTTCGCGGTCCTCCGCTCAGCGTGAACGAGTGCCTCAGTAGTGACACACGCCCGGCGAGCTGCCTCCGCCGAGGCGCCGGCAGCGCTGGTCCTCCGCGCACTCGTCATCGTCGTCGCACGAGCAGCGGTTGACGACGCACGACTGGTCGTTGCCGCTCGGCATCGGGCACGAGTTGGGGCCCATGTTCGAGCACGAGCAGCGGCCGGTGACGACGGGGCCCGTCGAGATCGGCATGCACGTCTGGCCGGCGCCGCACTGGGTGCCGCAGCCGCCGCAGTTGTTGCTGTCGGCCGAGAGATCGCGGCACGTCGTGCCGCAGCACACCGCTCCCGGGTTCGTGGCGTCGCACTCGCGCGTCGCGCAGAACGGATCGGCGCAGTCGACGAGGCCGTCGCAGTCGTCGTCTCTGCCGTTCGTGCAGTCTTCCGCGACGCCCGCATCGCACGAAGGCGCCGGCGCGCCGCCGCCGCCCGAGCCGGCATCCGCAGGAGGCATCGACGCCGCGCCGCCGCCCGCGCCGCCGCCCGTGCCGCTGCTGCCGCCGGTGGGGCCGACGACGACCGCGCCGCCTCCGCCGCCGGTGCCCGTGGCGGGTGGCTCGACCGCGCAGCGCCCGGCGACGCAGTAGAGCGTGCCGCCGCACGGGTGCTGGTCGTCGCACTCCTTTCCGACGTAGTCGGCGGGCGAGGGGAGACACGCCGCCACGATGAGCAGCAGCGCGCGCTTCATCGCAGCACCTCTTTCACGATCGACTCGTGACCGCGGCGCACGACGACGGTGCGGCTGATGGTCGCCCCGGTGCTCGGGTTCTTCAGCACGACGCGCTGCTTGCCCACCGGCACGGGCAGCTCGGCGAGCGGCGTCTCGCCGATGCGGCGGCCGTCGAGCCAGACCTCGGCCCACGGCACGGCGTCGACGGTGAGGAAGCCCATGCTGCGCGCGCGGCGTGGAGACGGCTCGGGGGCCTCCTCGACCGTGGCAGCCGGAGGAGGCGTCTCGGAAGCGGGGGCGGGCTCGACCGGCGGGGGCGGCGGCGGAGCCTCGATGCGCGCGAGCGCCGGCGGCAGCGGCGTCGGCTTGGCGCGCGCAGGCGCGCTGATCGCGGCGACGGCAGCGCCGAGCGCGAACACGGCCGCGGCGGCGATCGCGTACCGGCCCCACGGCCGCGGCGGCAGCGCCTCGAGCACCGTCGGCGCCGAGGGCGGCTCGGTGTCGCGCCGCTTCGCGCGCGGCAGCAGCCGCGTGTCGGTCTCGAGCTCGCGCGTCGCGTCGATCGTCGCGTCGAGCGCCGGCTGGCAGAGCTGGCGCACGAGGGCGGCGAGCTGCTCCTTCGCGCCGTCAGGCGCGGGCGGCAGCGCCTCGCAGACCTCTCTCCCGGTCTGAAACCGCGCCGCCGGATCTTTCGCGGCCGCGCGCGCGAGCGCCTGGGCGAGCCGCGGGTCGAGATCTCCGCGCAGCGCGAGCAGGTCGGGGAACGGCTCGTTCACCACGGCGGCCATCGTCTCGGAGATCCCGCCGCGCATGAACGGCGACCTCAGCGTCGCGACGTGCGCCATCGTCACCGCGGCCGCGAACAGATCGGCGCGCGCGTCGATCCACTCTCCGCGCGCCTGCTCCGGCGCGAGGTACTCGCACTTTCCGCGCACGCGGCCCGGCAGCGTGAAGTGCGGAGACGTCTGCGCCTGGGCGATCCCGAAGTCGGTGATCTTCACCTCGCCGTCGACGGACACGAGCACGTTGTGCGGCGAGACGTCGCGATGGACGATCGCCAGTGGCAGGCCGTACTCGTCGTGCATCGTGTGCGCGTGGTGCAGGCCCTGAAACAGCCCGTGGGCCAGGTGCACGACGAGGCCCGGCGGCAGCGTGGCTCCGAGCCTCGCGACCTCGGCGATGACGGCGGTGAGCGGGACGCCGCGGACGAGCTCCATCGCGAGGTAGTAGCGGCCCTGATCGGCGCCGACGTCGAGGATGCGGACGACGTTGGGGTGCGCCATTCGCGCCGCGAGCCGCGCCTCGTTGAGGAACATGTGCACCGCGGGCGGGTGGTCGGACAGGTGCGGCAAGAGCAGCTTCAGCGCGACCGGCGGGCCCGCGCCGTCGCGACGCAGCGCCGCGTAGACCTCGCCCATGCCGCCGTGGCCGAGGCGCCGGCCGACGAGATAGGGCCCCAGCTCGAACGCGCTGAGCGAGACCTCGACGGTCATCGCCAGCTCCAGAAGAGGAAGCCGGAGGTGACGCCGAGCACGAGGGCTCCGCCGAAGAGGACGTTCGAGGCCGCGGCGCTGCGGAAGGCGCGGCCGTCGAGATCTCGAGCATCCGAGGCGAAGCGCGCGCTGCGCGCCGACTGCACGTCGGCGTTCGACCAGAGCGCGAGCGCGGCGCCGACGCCGACGAGGAGCACCGCGGCGGCAGCGGTGGTCCACGGGATCCAGCGGGGACGCTCCGAGGGCGACACTTCGAGGTCGACGATCGGAACGGGCTGTGGCGCCGGCAGCAGCGGAGGCGGGGCGAGTCCCAACGCCGCCGGCTCCGGCGGAGGCTCTGCGACCGGCGCGCCGGTGTCGCTGCCCGAAGCGATCGGCAGCTCGCCGGCCACCGCGGGAGGCGTCGCCTGCTCGTCGATCGACGGCGCCGGCTCCGGCTCACGGGTCGCGATGAGCGCCGCGCGCTTGCGGTGCTTCACTGCGCGCGTCTTGCCGGGTCGGCGAGGCAGCGGCGGCAGCTCGTCGAGGCGCGCGCGCGCGCGCTCGAAGACGGCGCGGACCTTCGGAGAGCCGTCGCTCGGACCATCAGCGTCGGGGTCGCGGCGCAGCAGCTCGACCCAGGCGCTCTCGGCGTCGCTGGGACGACCGAGCGCCACGAGGGCGCGCGCGTAGAGATCGATTCCATCGGAGTCGAGCTCGGCGCGGCGCGGCTCGAGCAGCTCGACGACGGCCTTGAAGCGCAGCGCTGCCGTCAGCTCCCGCGCACGATCGACGGGAGCCGCAGCGAGGAGAACGAGCATGACGACGGCCACGGGGTCGGCGAGGAAGCATGAAGCACGCCTTCAGCGGGCCTCGCGCCGAATCGCCAGAGATCGCGCGGATCTGCGGTGGGATGTTCAGCCGAGAGACGCGCGGGAAGCGCAGGGTCCGGCACACGTGCTCCGCATCGGGTGACCACCGCGGTTCACACCCAGCCGTCGAGTCGGCACGGCGGCCATCACAGCGCGAGAGCGCGGTCGTTGTTGAGCTGGTGGTACAGCGACATCGTCACGTCGTAGACGAGCAGGAACGCGGACTGCACCAGCGACGCCGACGCGAACCCCTGCCACCGCGCATCCGGCAGCGCGGCGAAGATCCCCGCCGAGACGAACAGCGTGACGACGTCGAAGACCGCGTTGATCGCGTACGCGAGCTGCGCGTTTTTGCCTTCCTGCAGCTCGTCTTCGCTCGGCTCGCGCTTGGGGATGAACGTGGTGCCGAGCGAGATCGCGGCGATGACCGTGTTCACTCCGCCCCAGACGAGGTGCCCGATGTGCACGCCCTGCCAGAAGGGCTCGTTCGTGGTGGCGATGCCGCCGATGCCGACTCCGAGCGTGAGCACCGACCAGCCGGTGTACGCGAAGAGGCTGGCGTGGTTCCCCTTGTCGCGGATGACCGTGTAGTCGGCGGGGACCGGCGCGGCCTGCAGCGCCACCGCCATGACGAGCGCGAGCACGGCCGTCAGTGTGCCATGGCGCCACACCTGGCGGAGCCGCAAACGCGCGGAAGCCCGCCCGGCCCGCGCGATGCAACGTCACGAAGCCGTGGCACACGTCGTCGAGCAGGGCGATCTCTTCTTTGCGTTCCGCCGCAGGGTCGGCACGGCGCACGTGCACGACCTGCGCGACGTACAGCGCTTCTACATCGTGCTCGGCACGCACGAGCCGTACGATCATTTCCGCGTCCTCATCGTGGGTCGCAAGCACCTGCCCGAGCCCGGCGTCGACCGAACCTGGGCGTACAACTCGCTCACCACCGACGACCCCGAGATGCTCGACGACGAGCTCGCCGGGAAGGACTACCCGACGAAGACGCGCGGCCTGTGCCACCTGCCCGAGGCCGAGCTCGCGGGCGAGGGCGCCTACCGCATCGTCCTGCGCGACGACGGCGCCTCCGAGCTCGTCTACGCGCTCCAGCAGCCCGAGGTGATGGGGCCGCTGCAGCGCGAGCTCGGCATCCACTCCGAGGGGCGGCTCATCATCGCGGTGCGCAACCCCGACCTCGGCCGGCTGGGCGGGCGCGGCGGGCCGACCGCCGAGTTTCCTCCGGAGCTGCGCGCGCGCTTCGGCGGCCACCGCTGGCTGTCCGTCGACGATCCGCACCTGCTCGACTTTCCCAACGCGCAGATCATCCTCATCGCGGCGCGCGGGCGGCCGCTCGCGCTCGGGCCGGGTGACGATCTCGACAAGCAACAGGTTCGCCGGCTGCTGCGCGGTCGTGTGCGCCGCGCGCTCGACGACGAACCGACGCCGCGGCCCCCGCTCAGGTTCATCTGCCCGATGTGCCTCGAGGGCTTCGAGACGCGCAGCCGGTACGATCAGCACCTGTTGGGCGCGCACCCGCCGCGGGCGCCGTCGGCCGCGGATCTCGCGAGCGCGCTGAAGGGCGTGCACTTCCCGCTCTCGCGCGAGCAGCTGCTGGCCGAGGCCGAGAAGCGCCCGACGGATCCGCGCGTGCTCGAGCTCATCAAGGCGCTGCCGCAGCGGCAGTTCCGCGGCGTCACCGACGTGGCGAAGGCCCTCGGGGACCTGAAGAACCGGCTGCCGGGCTGAAGACTTCGCCCCAGGCGAGCACCTGGCGAATCACGACCAGCACCGGCAGCAAGGCGAAGAAGATCGCCGCCTCGAGATTGCCTCTGAACCCTGGAGCGAATTTCGGTCCGCCGCACATGCGGTGACGGCTCTACGAAAATCGTGCCGCAACGGACTCGGCCGCGGTTGCTGCGCCGCGTGGCTCGGCTGCGCAGAAAAGGGGACAGGCTGCTTTTTCGGCGCGCGGCGCCGCTGCGCAGAAAAGCAGCCTGTCCCCATTTTGGGCATGTGCGCTGATGTGCGGCGGGCGCTTGACCGCACGGGGGCTCGTCCGGAAGAGATCGTCGCACCCCGTTGTACGTTTCACCGTCCCGTGGCCGAGACGCCCCTGCCGAAAAAGCCGGCCGCACCCGTGCTCGCGAGCATCTCGCGGGGCGTCTCCGCCTTCCGGTGGATCTTCATGCCGCTGGGGCTCCTCGCGCTGGTCGCGGTGGGCGTCCACGCGGCGGCCGACAGCGTCGACGACCGCCTGCGCTGGCTGATCGAGCAGCTCGACGCCGCGATGGACGGCGTCTTCGCCGACTTCGACGCCACCAGGCACTGGGTCGACGCCATCGGCAGCGTCGAGCGCACGCACCTCGCCCGCGGCCTCGCGCTGCTCTGGGAGCTCGCCGTCGACGTCGCCATCGCGCTGCCCGCGCTCGGCTACCTCGAAGAGTCCGAGCGCGCCCCGCTCATCAACCCGGCGAAGACCTGGCGCGCGCAGCTCGACCGGCTCAACAAGAAGCCCACGCCGATGCGCATCATCCGCCCGGTGGTCTCGGGCGTCTTCGTCGTCGCCGGCGCCTACGCGATCGCGCGCATGGTCGAGTCTTCGCTCTACCTCGCGCTGCGCAACGGCATCGTGCCCGACGACCTCAACGGTCCCGTCGCGCGGTTCGCGGCGCTCGGCGCGATGATCCTCGTCCTCGCCTCGCTCGGCTGGCGCGCCGTGCTGCGCGCGCTGCAGCACGCCGACGAGGCCTGCGAGCAGCAGAGCAAGAAGCGGGGCGGGCCGATGCTGGCCGGCCTGGTCGGCTCGGCGCTCGCGCTGCCGCTCGCACTCGCCGCCGCCGTCGACACCCCGTGGTGGAGCTTCTTCAGGTAGCCGCGAATGTTCGTTCAACCGAAAACGGGGCTCACCAACCTCTTCGCCGCCGCGCTGTGCCTCTGGGCCGCCGCCTACCACACGCCGATCGGCGCGGGCTTTCGCACGCTCTCCGCGAAGCTCTTGGGCACGAGCTCGAGCGCGCGCCCGCTGCTCAGCTACTACAACGGCGGAGTCTGGGAGCTGCCGCGCAACGGGCTCGACGTCGAGTCGACTCCGGAGGTGCCGGATCCGCAGATGCTCGCCGCGGTGCCTCCGGGCCCGGCGCTCGGCCGCGGGCTCTACGTCACGTACACGAAGCTCCCGTTCGAGCGGAAGAAGAGCGGGGCGGATCTCGCGCAGCGCTACGGCTTCCCGGCGAGCGGCCTCGAGCAGCCCGGCACGGGCCCCGAGCTCGCCACGCAGATCGTCGACCGCTGCCGCACCGAGCTCGGCTCGGAGGACGCGGCGGTGCTCGCGTTCTTCGCGGGCTACGACACCGCGCGCTTCGCCGCCGAGCGCACGAAGGCCGAAGGCTACCCGCTGACGCTCGAGCGGCTGGCGCAGCGGCTGCCTCCCGATGCGGCGCCGGCGGTCGACGCGTCGTCGCAGGCGCTGCTGCTCACCACCGCGTACGGCCTGGGGTGGCCGGTGCCGGCGGGCACGCGGGTGACGTCTCCGTTCGGGTGGCGTGCGCACCCGATCCTCGGGCGGCAGCAGCTGCACACCGGCGTCGACCTCTCGGTCCCCGAGGGCAGCGACGTTCACGCGACCGCCGCGGGCACCGTCATCCGCGTCAGCGAGGACGCGCTCAACGGCAAGCTGGTGATCGTGGACCACGGCCGCGGCGTGACGACGGCGTACTGCCACAACTCGGCGTTCCGCGTGACGCTCGGCCAGGTCGTGAAGGAAGGCGACGTCGTCGCGTACTCCGGCAACACGGGCCGCTCGACGGGCCCGCACGTGCACTACCAGCTCGAGCTCGCGCACCGGCCGGTCGACCCGTTCCTGTTCAAGGGCAAAGAGATGAAGGTCGCGCTCGAGCTGCCGCCGCCGCCGGCCCCGAAGACGAAAGATCCGCTCAAGGCGGCGTTCGAGAAGGCGCAGGCGCACGGCACGGACATGCCGTGAACCGGGGGGCGCCGTGCCAGAGGAGCTCAGCGCCAGTTGCCGATGCGATCGAGCTGCGGCTCGTGGTCGGCGACGATGCCGGGCTGAACCTTGATCGGCGGCCCGAACAGCGGCCGCACCGAAGGCGACTCGATGCAACCGAAGTCGAGCGCGTCGTTCCCCGGCGGGTTCTGAATCGGCGGCACGACGTCGCCCGTCGTGAGCGACACGCAGCGCGGATAGGGCGCGTCATTCACCATGTCGCCGTTCGTGTCGTATTGGTGCACCGCGTGCTTGAAGCACCAGCCCACCGTGTTGCTGAAGCGCCCGATGGTGTTGAACGGCTCACGCATCCACCAGTAACGGCACGATTCGCCGGCGACGCCGTCGCCAGGCGGCGCCGCGCCCCAGCTGGTCTGACAGTTGTCCTTGGCGGTGGGGTTGCCGGGGATCTCCGCGCCGCCTTCTTGCTGCTGGTTCATGGTCGAGGTGACCTGCGCCGGGTTGCACAGACCGCCGCACTCGACGGTCATGGAGACCTGGTCGCGGCGCCGGGGCTGAGCGCCCGGCACGCACGAGTTCGCGAACGCGGTGCCTGTGATTGTCTGGTTGTGGGCGACGGTGCCGGCGCCGGCGCACACCGCGACGGTCTCGGTGCTGCTGGTGAGCAGGTAACAGCCCTGGCCGCTCGGGCAGGGCGTGCCGTTCGTGCGCAGCTGGGTCACCGGGTTGCAGCCGGGAGTGCACGCGCCGTGCGTCGGGCTGTCTTCGCCGTTCGCGAACAGGTCGGTGTACCCCGAGCAGTTGTCCAACATGCCGCAGCCGGCGGTGAAGTCGCAGACCGCGGTGCAGGTGGTGTTGATGCAGACGTTCCCCGCCACGCAGTCGTCGAAGCCGGTCGTCGGGCCTGCGGGGCCGTTGGTGCACGCGCCGCCGGCCACGACCGTGCCGTTCGCCACGCACCTCAGCGCGCCGGTCTTCGTGGGCGTCTCGGTCAGGATGACCCACGTGCACTTCTGCCCCACGCCGCAGCCCGTCTGTGCCACGGGGTCGCACGGGACGCCGGCATCGACGCCCGCGTCCATCCCTGCATCGGTGCCGCCGTCGGTTGCGTTGCCGCCGCCGGTCGCGCCGCCCGAGCCGCCGCCGGTCGCGCCGCCGGAGCCGCCGCCAGTCGCGCCGCCCGAGCCGCCGCCGGTCGCACCGCCGGAGCCGCCGCCGGTCGCGCCGCCAGAGCCGCCGCCGGTCGCACCGCCGGAGCCGCCGCCGGTCGCGCCGCCGGAGCCGCCGCCGGTCGCTCCGCCCGAGCCGCCGCCGGTCGCGCCGCCCGAGCCGCCGCCGGCCCCGCCGCTGCAGTCGCACGGGTCGTAGGCCATGCCGGAGGCGTTGCAGACCTGGAACCCGGCACACGCGCCCGGGCCAGTGCACGCCTCGGACCTGCCGGGCACGCAGACCTGCATGGGCGGAGAGGAGCAGGCAGCGAGGAGCAACGCGGCAGGCAGGAGTCGTCTCATGGGAGCGGCCTGCGTAACAGAACCAGGGCCCGGGAACGAACCTGCGGACCGGCTTGCGCCATTTGTCTCACGGAATCGACCGGTGCTAAGCGCGTGAAGCTCATCGATGCCGTCGCCCTCGGTCAGGGTCCTGAAGCTGGGGCCCAACATTCAACTGCCGCGCTACCAGACGGCAGAGGCCGCCGGGATGGACCTCGTCTCCAACGAGGACGTCGACCTGAAGCCGATGCAGCGCCACGCGGTCTCGACCGGCCTGTGTCTCGAAATCCCCCCAGGCTACGAAGGCCAGGTTCGCCCACGGTCCGGGCTGGCACTGAAAGCCGGGCTCACGTGTCTCAACTCCCCGGGTACGATCGACTCCGATTACCGGGGCGAAGTGAAGGTGATCCTCGTCAACCTTTCGACAGAACTCGCGAAAATCCGGCGGGGAGACCGCATCGCGCAGCTGGTGATTGCTCCAGTGAGCCGCGCGACCCTGGTCGAAGTCGAGAGCTTGAACGACACAGAGCGTGGCGGGGGTGGTTTCGGGTCGACAGGCGTGGTTTGATTCTTTGGTTTCGGGTGCTTAGGCAACGGGGTTTGTCTCTTTGCTTTGTTACAAGTGCGGCAGCCACGTTCCGGACACGTCTGACTCCTGCCCCAACTGCGGGCAGAAGCTGGCGGGCGGCGGAGTCCGCCAGGCGACCGCCACGTTCTCGCGCCGCAAGCTCTCGCAGTCGATCGTCGAGGGCGCGCCGTTCAAGCCGCAAGACCTCGTCGCCAGCCGGTACCTGATCAAGGACACCGTCGCCGTCGGCCCGCTCGGGTACCTGTTCCGCGCACACGACAAAGAGATCGACGTCGAGGTCGCGCTCAAGGTCATCAACCCGAAGCTGGTGCAGACCGCCGACGAGCGGAAGCACTTCGCGAAGCACATCCGCCTCGCGCGCAAGCTGAGCCACCCGAACCTCGTGCGCGTCTACGAGGAGGGCGAAGATCAGGACCGGCCCTATTACACCTCGCAGTTCCTCGACGGCCTGACGCTGCGGAAGATCATCGACCTGCGCCTCGCGAAGGGTCAGTTCTTCAACATCCGCGAGATCGAGCCGATCCTCCTGCAGATCGCGAACGCGCTCGACGCGGCGCACAAGGTCGGGCCGCACTCGGACATCAAGCCCGACAACGTGCTCGTGCTGCCCGACCTCTTGAAGGTGACCGACTTCGGCGTCGGGCTCGCGATGCCCCGGCTGCCGTTCGTGCAGGCGATGAAGGCGCGCCGCGCCGACCGGTACCTCGCGCCCGAGCTCGCCGAAGGCCGCGAGGTCGATCACCGCGCGGACATCTACTCGATGGGCGTCATCCTGGGCGAGATGCTCTCGGGCCTCACGCCCGACGGCGTCATCCCCGAGCTGCAGCGGCGCAACCCCGAGGTGCCGGTGCCGCTCGAAGGGCTGTACCGCCGCGCGCTCAACGCGAACCCCACGAACCGGTTCAAGACCGCCGGCGAGTTCATGTCGGAGATCGCGCAGGTCGCGAACGCGGTCGCTCCGCCGCCGCTGAAGTCGCGCGAGAGCGCGCTGGGCGGAAGCGCGCCGCGGCGGCCGCCGAGCTCGTCGAGCGTCGGCGCCCTGCAGCTGTCTCCGCGGCGCGAGAAGCCGCCGCCGCCGGTGCCGGACATGCCGCCGCCGCCGGCGGACTCGTCCGAGGTCCAGGTCGCGAGCGCCGATCTGATCCCGGTCGACGCGACGCAGCCGGTGAACGAAGAGCACCTGCGGTCGGCGCTGAGCTCCGAGGGGCCTCCGCCGGCGCCGGAGGAAGGGCGCGAGCCGACCGAGGTCATCGACTCGGGCCAGCTGCTCGCCGACGATCACGTCGAGACGCAGCTGCGCGTCGAGACGACCGCCGATCCCGAGCCGGTCACCGCGCAGCCCGGCCGCACGCCGCCGCCGGGAGACGAGAAGAACCGCACCGTCATCTGGCTGGTGATGCTCACCGTGCTCGGCGTCGGAGTCGGAGCGGGCGGCGGCTACTACCTCCTGCAGAACATGCGCGCCAAGTCGGCCGAGCAGACCGAGCAGGCGCGCAAGCTGGAAGAGGAGAAGCGCCTCGAGGAGCAGCGGCGCGCCGAGCAGGCGAAGATCGACGAGGCGATCAAGAAGAAGCAGGAAGAAGAGGCCCTGCTCGCGCAGAAGAAGGCCGAGGAGGACGCCGCGCAGAAAGAGCGCGAGCGCCAGGCCGCCGAGCTGAAGGCCGCCGAGAAAGAGCTGCTCAAGAAGGGGCTCTCCGACAAGGCCGCGCAAGAGAAGGCCGAGCGTGAAGCGAAGCTCGCCGCCGACAAGGCCGAGAGAGAGCGGCTCGCCGCCGAGAAGGCCGAGAAGGATCGCAAGGCGAAGGAGGAGAAAGAGGCCGCTGCCGCCGCCGCCATCGCCGCGAAGAAAGAGAAGGAGAAGGAGACGAAGGTCGCTGCCGTCGTCCCGCCTCCGACGGAGAAGGCCGACCCCCTCGCGAAGCAGGAAGGCCCGTGCGCCGAGGGCATGCGCCTGGTCGCCGGCGGAGCGTTCAAGATGGGCACCGCCGCCGACGATCCGATGATGGGCTTCGACGAGCGGAAGCTGTCGAGCGTCGACGTGGCCGCGTTCTGCGTCGACCTCTTCGAGTTCCCGAACAAGCGCGGCACGTCGCCGACCGTGAACATCGCCTGGACCGACGCCAAGCGCCTGTGCGAGGGCAAGGGCAAGCGGCTCTGCTCCGAGGAAGAGTGGGAGAAGGCCTGCAAGGGCCCGGGCAACGCGCGCTGGCCGTTCGGCAACACCTTCGACGGCGCCGCGTGCAACACCGAGGACGAGAGCGGCGAGAAGCGGTCGCTCGTGCCGTCGGGCCGCTTCGGCAAGTGCCGCTCGGGCTACGCGGTCGGCGACATGGCCGGCAACGCGGCCGAGTGGACGTCGGAGAAGATCGTGAAGGGCGGCTCGTTCGCGAGCGCCGACTACGCGGTGCGGTGCTCGGCGCGGCGGGCCGGCGGTGCGGTCAACAAGTCGTCCGAGATCGGCTTCCGCTGCTGCGCGGATCCGAAGAACTAGAACGAGAAGGCGCGCACCCTGAGCGGAGGCGCCGAAGTCGAAGGGGGCCCGCGCCAGCTGGGAAGTGGAGTAGACCTCGGCGCGTGCCTTCCGCACTGCTCCTCCTCGCGCTGACCGCCTCGCCGCGCGTCCTCGTGGTGAAGTCGCAAGACCTCTCCACGTACAGCGCGGTCGTCGCGGGCTTCACCGCCGAGCTTCAGGGAAGTGTCGAGCAGCTCATCCTCGAAGACGCCGCGCGCGAGACGGTCGAGCGCACGTTCAAGAAGGCGACCGAGAACCCGCCCGCGCTGGTGCTCGCGATCGGGCCGGCGGCCGCCGTCGGCGCGATGAACGCCTTCGACCGCGTGCCGATCGTGTTCGTGATGGTGCCGTACTTCAAGGCGTACCGGCTCGAGCGGCAGAACATCACCGGCATCTCGCTCACCAGCGATCTCACGCTCGAGCTGCACACGGCGCGAGCGCTGCTGCCGAACGTGCGCCGCATCGGCATCGTCTACGACCCGCGCTTCTCGAAGGAGCTCGTCGACTCCGCCGTCTCGGTCGCGCTGGCGAAGAACATCGATCTCGTGCCCATCGAGGTCGACGGGGCCGAGAAGGTCTCGCGCGCGCTGAAGGGGTCGAAGGGCCGCGTCGACGGCATGATGCTCATCGCCGATCGCACGGTGGGGAACTCGGCCGTGGTGCAGCGGATCATCGCGTGGTCCGAAGACGAGAGCCTGCCGGTCATCGGCTTCTCGCCCGCGCAGGTGAGAGAGGGCGCGCTGCTGGCGATGGCGCCCGCGGCCGTCGGCCTGGGGCAGCAGGCCGGGCGGCTCGCGAACCGGATCCTCCACGAGAAGGTGGACCCGGGCGCGATGGCGGTGGTGCCGCCCGACGGAGTGGAGCTGCACGTGAACCTCGCCGCGGCGAAGCGGCTCTCCGACGCGAAGGGCTTCGCGTTCGAGCTCTTCGGCTTCGCGGCAAAGCAACAGCTGAACGTGAGGGTGACGGAATGATTCCCAGGTACTCGCGGCCCGAGATGGCCGCGCTCTGGACGCGCGAAGAGGGCTTGCGGCGGTGGCGTGACGTCGAGCTCGCGGCGCTCGACGGCATGGTGGCGGCGGGCATCGCTCCGGCGGAGGCCGCGAAGGCCTGCCGCGAGAAGGCCGGCGACTTCACCGCCGCCGACGTCGCCCGCATCGACGAGATCGAGAAGACGACGAAGCACGACGTCATCGCCTTCCTCACGTTCATGGAAGAGCGCATCGGGCCGCACGCCCGCTGGCTGCACTTCGGCATGACCTCGAGCGACGTGCTCGACACCTCGCTCGCGCTCCTGCTCCGCGACGCGGGCGATCGCCTGCTCGCCGGCGTCGACCGCGCGATGGCCGCCATCGAGAAGCGCGCCTTCGAGCACAAGAAGACGGTGATGGTGGGTCGCTCGCACGGCATTCACGCCGAGCCGATCTCGTTCGGTCACAAGCTGGCCATCTGGTTCGAGGAGCTGAAGCGGGGCAGGGCGCGGCTCGTCCACGCGCGCGAGCAGATCGCGGTCGGGATGATCTCCGGCGCGGTCGGCACGTACGCGCACCTGCCGCCGTCGGTCGAGGCGTACGCGTGCAAGGCGCTCGGCCTGGGCATCGAGCCGGTCTCCACCCAGGTGATTCAGCGCGACCGCCACGCCGAGTACTTCGGCGCGCTGGCGATGCTCGCGACGTCGATCGAGAAGTACGCCGTCGAGATCCGCCACCTGCAGCGCACCGAGGTGCGAGAGGCCGAGGAGGCCTTCACCGCCGGCCAGAAGGGCTCGTCCGCGATGCCGCACAAGCGGAACCCGATCTTGAGCGAGAACCTCACCGGCCTCGCGCGGCTGATGCGCGGCTACGCGCAGGCGGCGCTCGAGAACGTGCCGCTCTGGCACGAGCGCGACATCTCGCACTCGAGCGTCGAGCGCGTCATCGGCCCGGATGCGACCGTGACGCTCGACTTCATGCTGTACCGCTTCACCGGGCTCGTCGAGAACCTGCGCGTCTACCCCGAGAACATGGCGAAGAACCTCGCGCTGCTCGGCGGCGTGGTGAACAGCCAGCGGCTGCTGCTCGAGCTCGCGCGCCGCGGCGTCGATCGCCAGGCCGCGTACGTGATCGTCCAGCGCAACGCGATGAAGTTCTTCGAGCAGGGCGTCGACTTCAAGACGGCGCTGCTCGGCGACGCCGACCTCGGCGCGAAGATGAGCCGCGACGACATCGAGGCGTGCTTCTCGCCGGACTACCACCTGAAGGCGCAGGACGAGATCTTCCGGCGCGTGTTCGGGCGGGCGTGACGTGGCCGGCACGCGCCTCGTCGCGACGCCGTTCCCGTACGAGGCGGTGAAGGCCGCGCTGCTCGAGGTCCCGAAGCTCGAGGCGTCTTTGCTCGATCTGCAGCGCATGATCGAGACCGGCAAGCGCCTCGGCTGGTCGAAGGAGCAGCTCGAGGGGCACGAGGTGCTGCGCGCGCGCGGCCGGTGCCTCACCTTCCGGCAGAACCAGCCGCCGTGGCTGCGCGGCACGCTCTGGGAGGACAACGTCTTCTTCGAGTACGCCGACGAAAAGGAAGAGGCTGCCGTGCGGCCGGTGATCTCGGAGCTCGCCGCGCGGCTGGGCTTGAGCGTCCTCGAGTACTGATCGCTCTACTGCCGTGGGACCGCGCGCAGCGGGTTCGCCAGGATGACCCAGTCGCCCGAGCACGCCCGCACGTCGCTCAGGTGCTCGGCGACCTTGGTCACGATGACGCGCCCGCGGTAGCTCGCCGTGTAGACCGCGGGGTTCGCGGAGGCCGGCTCGAACCAGAACAGCGGGCATGCGCCCCAGGTGGAGCCCACGATCGCGAACTCGAGCTGGTCCGGCATGCGCTGCTCGATCGGCTGGTCCGAGCGATAGACGCTGAGCGAGCTCGAGCCGACGCCGCCGAGCGCGGACCACATGCCATCGGGATCAAACCACTGAGCGCGCAGCGGTCCCGAGCACAGGCGCATCCCCGCATCGAGCGGCTGACAGCCGCTGCGTGTCGGGGCGGTTTGAACGATCGTGTCGCCTCCACGCCACAAGGTCGGCAGTGTGCTCGAGGGGAGACGTTGCCCGAGATCATCGACGCTGAAGCCGCCGTCTGCATGGCGGAGCCGTCGCAGCGGACCGCTGACCTGCGCGAAGACGACGTCGTCTGGCGTCGGGCCGGCCATGGAGACGTCCGTCCCGCCCGGCCCGGGTTGCCCGGCGGGCGACCGGCTGAAGCCGCGGCCGCCGTCGACCTGCACGCCCTCGACCCAGCGCTCGCCGCTGGCGGTCCACACCACGCCCCCGCTCATGACGGCGAGCGACACGGGGAGCTCCTGCACTCGCACGGTGTCGGTGGCGACGAAGCTGTTGGCGCCATCCAGGCAGACCCACAGCCCACCGGGCGTGCGGTCGACGTATTCGCAGCCGGCAAAGTCGGCGAGCAGCGGCACGCCGGCGTCCTCCTGCACGCGGGGCACCACCAGCACGTCGGCCTGTCCGATGCCGAGGTTGGGCTGGAACCGCGCGGTGAGGTGGTACGACCCCGGCCGGTCCGGGCGGAACGTGACGTGCGCGCGGACCACGGAGGACTTCTCCAGCTCGGCGGAGAAGGCCACCGGCTCGCCGAGGTCGTCGAGGACGGAGACCTCGACGGTGAGGCCCGCGCCGGTGCACTCGAGCGGCACCATCACCGGGCGTGTGACCTCGGTGCCGACGTCGGCGATGGTGAAGGTCGGGCCGGGGATCGCCGTCATCGTGCACATCGGCCGCGGAGGAGGCGTCGGCTCGGACGTGCAGCCGATGACCAACACCGCCGCTGCGAGCGCGCGCACCGGCGGGAGCCTACGGCGCTCGGGGCACCGCGCGCATCGGATTCCGCAGAAACACCCAATCGCCGGCGGCGCTGTGCACGTCGCGGTCGAAGTGCTCGATGCGAACGCCGTCTACCCAGGTGGCGACGTACTCACCCGTGCGCGGTGGCTCGAAAGAGAACACGAGGCCCTGGTTCCACTGCGTGCAGACCCCGCGCGTGCGCAGGCCGTCTGGCACGGCGACGTCCGTGTTTCCGCCGGCGCGCTCGAGGGTGACGAAGTCTGGCCCAGCGGGCGAGGTGATCGCAGACCAGGCTCCGCGCGGCTCGGGGCACGCCAGGAAGCGCCCCAAGCAGACCTGCATCCCTCCATCGAGGCCCCGGCACCCGGCGAAGACGTCGGTGCCGAGCAGGGTGTCTCCGCTGCGCCACCACCGCGCCTGCACGACGCGTGTGTCGTCACGCGACGCGAAGCCGACCCGCTCGGCGACGAGGCCTCCGTCGCGCACCTGCACGCGGTGCACGAAACGATCGTCGCCGATGACGACGACGTCGTCTTCGGTCGGCCCGGTGAGCGCCGGCAGGCGCGGAGGCGCGACGCGCTCGTCCGGCTCGCGCCAGAAGCCGCGACCTCCATCGCCCATGACGCCCTCGACCCAGCGCTCGATGCCCGCGGACCAGATGACGCCGCCCGCCGTGACGGCCGGCAGGTTCAGGGACAGCTCCTGGACGGGCCTCGGACCGTCGTAGACCGTGACGGTGGTGCCGAAGCAGAGCGTCAGGCCGCCGGGAGTGATCTCCAGATGGCTGCACGACGCGAGCTCGGCGGGCAGGCTGCGGCCGGCGTCCAGCGCGGTGCCGCGATCGACGGCTGCGAGCACGTCGTCCTGCGCCATGCCGAGGTTCGGCTGGAAGCGCGCGGTGACGTGATGCATGCCGGGCATGGCCGGCGTGAACGTCACCGCGACTCCCAGGGGAGTGCGCCGCCGCACCACCGCGCGTGAGGGAATCGCGAGGTTGTTGGGGTCGAGGACCGTGACGTCGACGGTGATGAGCTCGGCGGCCTCGCACTCGAGGGGGAGCGCCAGATCGCGCGTGAACGGCCGTCCGACGAGCGCGAGGTCGACGGAGGTGAGCACCGGCATCGCCGTCGGCATGCACCGGACCACCCGCTCCGGCGGCGGCGACGAGCAGCTCGCGAGCACCAGGGCCAGCAGTCGCGCGCGCACTCAGCCCCGCTTGCCGCTCAGGCCGTGGCGTTCGAGCAGCCGATAGAAGTGGCTGCGGGCGAGCTTCGCCGCCTTCGCGGCAGCGGTGACCTGCCCGTCGTGCTGCTCGAGCAGCGCCTGCAGGTAGTCGCGCTCGAAGCGCTCGAGCGCGCTGTCACGCGCCTCGATGAAGCTCGGCTGCTGCGCGTCGTCGTCGGCGCCGCCGTCGTGCGTGCCGAGCGCGAGCACGCGCTCTACCGCGTTGCGAAGCTCGCGCACGTTGCCGGGCCACTGCATGCACTGGAACGCGGCGATCGTGGCGGGCGCGAGCGCGCCGTCGGCGCCGGAGCGCTCCTTCGCGAACCGCGCGGCGAGCATCGCGATGTCGTCGGGCCGCGCGCGCAGCGGGGGGATCTCGACCTCCGTCACCGCGAGGCGGAAGTAGAGGTCCTTCCGGAAGCGACCGGCCGCCACCTCGGCCTGCAGGTTGCGGTGCGTGGCCGAGATGACGCGGACGTCGGCGCGCTTCACGGTGTTGCTGCCGAGCGGCATGTACTCGCGCGCCTCGAGCAGCCGCAGCAGCTTCGGCTGCAGATCGATCGGCAGCTCGCCGACCTCGTCGAGGAAGAGCGTGCCTCCGTTGGCGGCGTCGACGGCGCCGGGCCGATCGCGGTCGGCGCCGGTGAACGCCCCCTTCGCGTGGCCGAACAGCGTCGACTCGACGGTGCCGCGGTGGGCCGCCGCGCAGTCGAAGACGTGGAAGGGCTTGGTGGCGCGCGGCGACAGCGCGTGGATGACGCGCGCGGCGGCGCCCTTGCCGACGCCGGTCTCTCCGGTGAGGAGCACGGTCGAGTCCGCGGGCCCGACGCGCTCGAGCAGCGCGAACACCTGCTTCATGGCGAGCGAGCGGCCGCTCATGCCGTGCAGCTCTTCGCGATCGCTCGCGGGCAGCGCGCCGGCGGCCGTCGCGGGCTTGAGGTGCAGCGTCGTCTTCCCGATGGTGATCGACCCGCCTGCCGGCACGCGGGCCGTCGTCACCCTGGCGCCGAGGTACTTCGTGCCGTTGCGGCTGCCGAGGTCCTTCACCACGACCTCGCCGGACATCAGCTCGAGCGCGCAGTGACGCCGCGAGACGGCGTCGTCGCGCACGACGAGATCGCAGGCGGCGTCGCTGCCGACGAAGAAGGTGCCGGCCTTGAGCACGCCGCGGGCGCCCTTGCCGGGGCCCTCGGTGGCCTCGACCACCAGCTCGCTGAGCGGCTGCACCGGCGTGTTGCCGCCGAGCGTGGCGGTCTGATCGCTCACTGCAGGTTCACCTTCATCGACGTCTCTTTACCCTGCTGCACGCGGACTTTCCGGGACACCGACTTGCCGGTGTCCGGGTTCTTGAGCAGCACGGTGACTTCGCCCTCGTCGACGGGGACCTTGTAGAGCGGGGTGTCGCCGATCGGCTTGCCGCGCACGCTCACCGTCGCCCACGGCAGCGCGTCGATGGTGAGGTACCCGATGCGTGGCCCGGTGTCGGGCTTCGGCTTCGGCGCGGCTGCCGGCTTGGGGCGCGGGGGCTGTGGCGGGGTCGCCGCTTGTTCGGGTTGTGGTGCTGGAGTCGCGCTCGCCGGCTCCGGTTCCGATCGCTCGACGGCCCCTTCACCCCTACGAGGGGAGAGGGGGGAGCTGGGCACGAACCCGTCCACCGGCTGCGGCAGCCGCTGGCTCGCCCACCACGCGCCGCCTGCTGCGGCGAGGCCCAGCATGGCCAGTCCTGCGAGCGCGATCGGAGCGCGCGACCGCGGCTGGGGCGCGGCGGCTGGAGGCGGCTGGGCGGACCTGCTCGGCGTCGCTTCCCGCGTGCCCTCTCGGGCGAGCTGCGCGGTCTGCGCGGCCCGGCTCTCGAGCGTGCGCACCTGCTCGGCGGCGATGCGCTGGACGAGGTCTCCGAGCTCGCGGGCGGCGGACGCTCCGTAGCCGACGGGGATGGCCTCTCGCAGCACGAGCGCGGTCGGGGCGCGCTCGCCGGCGTCGCGCGCGGCGCCCCACTCGAGCGCCTCGTTGAACGCGGCGGGCAAGTCCGCGCGCGGCATCTTCGGCAGCGCCTCGGTCATCACCGCGCGCATGGTCGCGGCGTCCGACTCGCGGCGGAACGGCGACTCGAGCGTCGCGACCTGGAAGATCGTCACCGCCGCCGAGAACACGTCCGTCGAGCGGCTCGCCGCGTGGCCCTCGAACAGCTCGGGCGCCAGGTACGCCGGCTTGCCCTTCACCGTCCCGGTGCGCGTGGACGATCTCGTGTCCTGCGCGCGCGCGATGCCGAAGTCGCACAGCTTCACCTCGCCGCTCACCGACACGAGCACGTTGTGCGGAGACACGTCGCGGTGCACGAGACCGACCGGCTTCCCGTCCCGGTCGGTGAGCTCGTGCGCGTGGTGCAGGCCGTCGAGCAGGCCGTGCGCGACGAAGCTGACCAGCGGCGCGGGCAGCTGCTCGCCGCGCGCCTTCAGGCGATCGAGCAGCCCCCACAGCGAGACGCCGCGCACGAGCTCCATCGCGATGTAGTAGCGGCCGTCTTCCTGGCCCACGTCGAAGATCTGCACGACGTTCGGGTGCGAGAGCCGCGACGCGACCCGCGCCTCGTTCAAGAACTCGGCGACGGCGGCGGGTTCCTCGGCGAGGTGCGGCAAGAGCAGCTTCACCGCGAGCGGCTTCTCGAAGTCGCCCAGGCCGCGCTGCACGGCGACGTACACCTCGCCCATGCCGCCGACGGCGAGGCGCTCGCCGAGCAGGTACCGGCCGAGGGGCATTCCGGCGGCGCCCACTCACCACCTCCACACGAGCACGCCGGTGAGCACCGCGAGCGCGAGCCCTGCACCGAACGCGGCGTACGACGCGGCGGCCTTCGCGCGCGCGCCGTCGTCGAGCATGCGCGTCATCACCGCATCGGTGCCGGGCATCACCCGCTGGTACTCGGAGACCCAGAGCGCGGTGAGCACTCCGCCGGCGGCGAAGCCTCCGAGGGCGAGGGCGCCGGTGAGGAAGGCGGGCCAGCGCGTCGGCCCCTGCGGCGCTTCGGGCGCGGCGACGACGACCGGCTGCTGCACGACCTCGGTGCGCGTCCACTCGAGCGACGCGAGCACCTTGCCGTCGACGGCGAGGGCCTCGAGGCGCGTGGTGCCCGCCGGCAGCTCGCCGGCGAAGTGGCGCGCGTCGGCCTGCGGCGCGCCGCCGAGCGTCATGCCGGCGACCAGGTTCCAGGGGTCGATGAGGTCGGCCTCGTAGCGGCCGGGCGCGGCGGGCCGCCGCTCGAGCTTCACGAACCCTTCCGGGTACACGCTGCGCTTCGCGCGGGAGAACACGTCGCGGATCTTCGGCGAAGCGCCGGCCGGGTCGGGCGCGTGCGGCTGCTTCTCGAGCAGCTCGGCCCAGGTTCGCTCGGCGTCGGCGGCGCGGCCCTGCGCGATGAGCGCGCGGGCGAGCAGGTCGGCGATCTGCGCCTGCTCCTCCGGAGTGTTGGTCGGCGACTGCGCGGCGACGCGCAACCGCGCCTCCGCGTCCGGGTACTTGAGCTGCTCGTAGAGGCGGCGTCCTTCGTCCAGATGAGGGTTCACCGCGATGACGAGCGAGATCGCCGTCCACCACATTCGGGGCCGAGTGTAGCATCCGCGCTGTGAACGCCCGCGGGCTCCTCTGCGCCCTGTCGCTGGCCGGTTGCCTCCCGTCGTTCCACGACCTCGAGGGCCGCCGCTGCAGCGCCGACGCCGAGTGCGGCGAGGGGCTGGTGTGCCACCGGTCCGCGTGCGCGAAGGCCGGGACGTTCGACACGGTGCCGATCGATCTCTCCGCGGCGTCGAGCGAGGGTGGGGTGAGCCGTACGGCGCGAGCGCCGACCCGGCCGGGGCTGACGGCGTTCGCCGACGCCGGCACGTTGCCCGGCCCCCGCGCGGCGCAGGCCGCCGCCGGTGACTTCGTCGTGGGCTCGGAGGTCAGAGGCCCCGGTGGGCCCACCACGCCGCTGCCGTCGCCGCGCTTCCAGGCGGGCGCCGCGATCGCAGGCGGGCGCCTGTTCGTCGCCGGCGGGCTCGCGGAAGACGGCGCGCCGCGGGACGAGGTCTTCAGCGCCCCGCTGCTCGACGACGCAGGCGTCGGCGCCTGGGAGACCGAGCCCGCGCTGCCGAGCGCCCGCGCGGGGCTCTCGGTCGTGGCCGCCGGTGGCGTCGTCTACGCGCTCGGCGGAGAGGCGCCCACCGGGCTCACCGACGAGGTGCTCGCCGCGGCGATCTCGGGCAGCGGCCGCCTCGGGCCGTGGAGCGTCGTCGCCCGGCTGCCCGAGCCGCGCGCCCGCGGCGGAGCCGCCCTCTTCGACGGCCGGCTGCACCTCGCCGGCGGCGCCTGCGCTGGAGCCTGTACGACGGCCCGTGCGCTGCTGGGCGCCGACGGAGGCGTCGGCCCGTTCGAGGCCCTGCCTGCGCTGAGCGAGCGCGAGAGCCCCGCGGTGCTCGTGGCGGGCGGCGCGCTGCACGTGCTCGGCGGACGGCGCGCGAACGGACAGGTGCTCTCCGAGGCGTGGAGCCTTCCCCTCGGCGAGGCCGCGCGCTGGCAGCAGCAGCCCCGGCTGCCGCGGCCGGTGTACGCGGCGTCGGCGATCGAGCTCGACGGTGAGGTGTGGCTCGAAGGCGGCCGGCTCGCCGACGGCGGAGCGATCGCCGATCGCTCGAGCACGCGGCTCACGCGCGGCGGGCTCGACCCCTACGTCGGCGCGCCGTCGCTGCCGGCGGAGAACGAGCACGGCGCGATGGTGGCGTGGAACGGGGCGCTCTACTCCGTCGGCGGCGCGCCGCAGACGCTGGGGCCGATCGACGCCGTCTACCGCGCCGAGCCCGCCCCGGACGGAGGCCTCACGCCCTGGGTGCTCGCCGGCCGCATGCCCCGCGCGCGCGGAGAGCTCGGCGCCGCCGCGTGGGGAGGCCGCCTCTACCTCGTCGCCGGCTGCGAGAACGCCGGCGGCAACTGCTTGAGCGTCGACGACATCTACGCGGGCGACTTCTTCCCCGACGGAGGCGTCGGCAACTTCCGCGTCGTCGAGCGGCTGCCGGCCGGCACCGAGGGCTCGGGCATTCAGGTCGCGGTCTCGAACGGCTGGCTGTACATGGTCGGCGGAGTCGTCGGGTACAACCCCACGCGCCGCGACGTGCTGCGCTCGCGCATCGACGTCGACACCGGCGCGCTGTCTCCTCCCGCGGCGGTGACCCCGCTGCCCGAGCAGCAGGGCGTGTGGGGCCACGCGCTCGTCGCGTCGCGCGGGCACCTGTACGTCGTGGGCGGGCAGACGAGCGGCGGCTTTGGCGGCTACTCCGATCGCGTGCTCGCGGGCCGCATCGCGGCGGACGGCACGGTGTCGTCGTGGGCCGTCGCCGCGCGCCTGCCCGAGGAGCGCAGCCGCGTCAGCGCCGTGACGTACGACGACACGCTGTACGTGGTGAACGGCTGCAACGAGGTCGGCGGCAACTACTGCGGAGCCATCGTCGCGCGCACCCTGGCTGCGCCGCTGCTCGAGGACGGCGGCGTCGGTGCGTTCACCGTGGCCGCGACGCACCCGTCGGCGCGGCGATCGGGCGCCGCGGCCACGTTCGCCGGTCGCCTCGTCACCGCCGGCGGCTACGACGGCAACCCGCAGGACTTCGTGGAGACCGCCGTGCTGCACGGGCGCGGCCGGCTCGGCCCGGCGCGGGTGCTGACTTCTTTGCCGGCGGGGAAGGTCGCCTTCGCCGCCGCGGGCGCACGCCTCTACGCGTTCGGCGCCGACGGCTCGGTGCACGTGTCGCTGCTCGGCGGGCCGTGGGAGGCAGCGCCTTCGGCTCCGTCCGCGCAGCTCGCGGCCTCGACGGAAGATCGGCTGTGGGTGGCGAGCGGCACTGCCGTGTGGTCGGCGGCGGCTCCGCTGACCGCCTGGCGCGAGGAGCCTGCGCTGCCCGCGGCGGCGACGGCGTTCGCCGGGCCGTACGCGGTGTCCGGCACCGCGGTGCACTTCCTGAGAGACGGCGCGTGGCAGGCCGGGCCGGCGTTGCCGGTCGCGGCCGATCGCCTCGTGCTCGAGGAGTCGCTGCTGTTCGCGCTCTCGGGCAACACGGGCGACGTCTTCGTCTCGGGCCTGGCTGCCGACGGCACGCCCGGAGCCTGGCGGCGCGCCGAGGGGCTGCCCGGCCCGCGGCGCGGCTTCGGCGCCGTCGCCCGCGACGGCATGCTCTACGCCGCGGGCGGTGATGGGCTGCGCGACGTGCTGGTCTCTTCGATTCGCGGCGACGGCACGCTCGGGCCGTGGACGCACGCTGCGTCGCTGCCGGGGCCGCGCGCGTCCGTCGGCCTGGTCGCCGAGAGCGGGCTGTTGATTTCGCTCAGCGACGAGGTGACGGCCTGGCCGCTGTACACGCCGCCGTCACGCGGCACGTTCTCGGTGCGCGTCGATCTCGGCAGCGCCGTCGGCGCCGTCGAGGGCATCACGCTGGAGGGGGAAGGGCGGTGGGAGATGGAGGTGCGGCTCGCCGGCGACGACGGCGCCTTCGGCGAGCTGCTGCCGCTCGGCATGGCGCGCGGCGGACGGGAGCTGCTCGTCGGGAGGCCGGCGCGGTGGGTGTGGCTGCGCGTCACGCTGCTCGGCGATTCGCGAGTGACCGCGGGGCGGATCGCCACGAAGCTGTGAAGAGGCACCGTTCACCCTGAGCGGAGCAGCCCGAAGGGCTGCGGAGTCGAAGGGCGCCCGAATCCATCTCGGGCCCCGACTCTCGCACCACGAACCGCAGCCTCACACCAGGCCCGGCAGCGGCCCCGGCACGTAGTAGTCGGTCGTGCCGAAGTTCGTGTCCGGGTACCCGAACGCGTTCAAGATCGACGTGAACACGTTATGGAGCGACGCGGTGGTCTGGTACTGCAGCGGCTGCAGCACGCCGTTCGCCTTGGTGTTGAAGTTGAGGTGCCGCCCGGTGCGGAAGTAGCCGCCGGCCTTGCCCGCGAGCAACAGGCCCATGTCGTTCACCGAGTGATCCGCGCCGCAGCTGAACTCGCTCGTCCAGAGCGCGAGCGAGTTGTCGAGCATGGTGCCGTTGCCCTCGGGCGTGGCCTTGAGCCCGTCCATCAGCCGCGCGAGCAGGCCGATGCGCCACTGCCGGTTCTTCAGCATGGTGTCGTACCAGTCCTGCCAGCGCGCACCCTCGGGCCCGGTCTTGCCGACCTCGTTCGCCGAGTGGTGCAGCGAGTGGCCGATGTTGTAGCCGGCGGGGAACGTCGGGTTCAGCCACAGCGCGTAGAAGTCGCCGATCTCCAGCGTGCCGACGTTCGAGAGCCCGCACCGCATCGCGGCGATCAAGATGTCCACCATCAGCGGGCCGGTCTGCTGAATCGGCATCGAGTACCAGTTGCCGGTGATGTTCGGCACCGTCGGCTTCGAGCACGCCGGAGCGTTCGGCAGCTGCATCGCCTGAAGCCGCGTCTCGATCGATCGAATGTGCGTGAGGTGCTGATCGATCGTCGTCTTGTCCTGCGACGAGAGCTGGTTCTTGTACACGGACAGCGTCTCGCTCGTGCCGTCGAGCACGCTCTTCTTCAGCGCCTTCGCGCGCACCGCCGCCGGGTCGGGCATCGCGCCGCCGGTGACCACGCTCGCGAAGAGCCGGCTGAACGCCGTGTACGGGTTGTAGTCGCGCGACTTCTGCTGCCGCGCCGCCGAGTAGAACGGGGTGCCGTAGTTGTGCGCGGGGATCTCGAGATCGATGCTCTGAAACGGCACCGGGTTCCGCATCGCGAGCCGCTGCGCGAGCACGGTGTCGATGCTGGGCCCCTCGGACACGATGTCGTCGTCGCTGAGCTTCGTGATCTTCGCGAGCGACAGCGCGCCGGCGTTCGCCCAGCCGTGATCGCCGTTGTACGGGGCCTGGCGCCACACCGCCATGTTGTCCACGCCGCGCAGCACGAGCAGCTGATCCGTGTGCGGCACGAGCGGCTGGTGAATCGGCCCGGGCACCAGCGCTTCGCCCGGCGACATCGGCGCCCAGCCGTCGAAGCCGTTGTTGTTGCCGTTGCCGGAGTACTTCGCCCCGGTGCGCGTCGCCGCGCTGATCGTGCCGCCGTGCTCGAAGAACACGAAGAAGCGCTTCGCCTGCGGAGCGGTCGCCTGCGCGTACGCCTTCCTCTCCATGATCGACTCGAGGAACGGCAGGCCGATCGCCGCGCCGCCGAGCCCTTTGAGCACCAACCGCCGCGAGAGCTTCGTCATGGCTGACCTCCCTGGATGTGAAGCGCTTCGTCACTGGACACCAGCGTGAGCAGCACCTGGCGCATGTCGTCGGTGTCGCGCAGCGTCTTGCGCGCGCGGTGCTGCAGGCACGCCTCGGCGGCGCCGGCCTTCCGCTCGAGCGCGCGCTCGACGAACGCGTCGGCCATGCAGTCGGCGGCCATGCGGCTGTTGGCGAGCGCCTGCGAGAGCTGCGCGCCGCCGGTGATGACGCCCTTCACGTCGCCCGCGTTCAGCGTCGCGGTGGCGTTCACCGGCACCGTGAACGGCATGCCGCCCTGCGTGCCTCGCTCTTCGGCCTGGTACGCGCCGATGGCGTCGAAGTGGCCGAGCGTGTGGCCGATCGGGTTGATGACCGCGTGGCAGCTCTGGCAGACGGCGCCCTGCGTGCGCGCGTCGATCTGATCGCGCACCGAGAGCGCGCTCGCGGTCGGCTGCAGCGGGGTGTTGTCGACGTCGGCCGGCGGGTTCGCGAGCGAGCGGCACAGCGCGTGGCGGTAGATCTCGACGCCGCGGTGGGTCGGAGACGCCTGCACCTCCGCCGCGTTCGACGTGAGGAACGCGGCGCGCGTGTAGAGGCCGCCGCGGTTCTCGTCGAGGTCGACCCACTGGAAGGTGCTGTCGCTCGAGGGGCCCGCCACGCCGTACAGCCGCGCGAGCGATGCGTTGACCCGCGCCTTCTTCGACGACATCAACGCCTTGAACGAGCCCTGCTCGTCGAAGAACGCGCGCTCGAAGAGCGCCTCCGACTCGCCGCGCATGGCGATGCGCAGCGCGGGGCTGTCGAGCGGGTACTTCGCCGCGTCCTTCGTGAGCATCTCGAGCGAGGGGTGCGAGGGCTTCGCGTCGAGGCCGAGGTGGCTGGACGCGAAGCGGCGGATCATCTCGTGGCCGCGCGGGTCGGAGAGCAGGCGCTCGGCCTCGGCCTTCACGCCCGCGCCGGTGTCGAGGCGGCCGTCGCGCGCCGCGTCGAGCAGCGCGGTGTCGGGCGTGGTGTTCCACAACAGGTACGAGAGCCGCGTCGCGCGCTCGTAGCCGGTGAGCGGCGTGACTCCGGGCGAGCCGGCGACGAGGCCGCGCTCGGCGACGTACGTGAGCTGCGGCGACTGCAGCATCACCTCGGCGACGGTGTCGATCGCCTCGCGGAAGGTCACCGCCGGAGTCACCGCCAGCGCCTTCGTCGTCGCGTACCGCGCGGTGAGCGTGCTGACCTCCTCGGTGCTGAGCGGGCGGCGGAACGCGACGCGGCCGAACGCCTCGATGAACTGCTGCGCGCAGGTGGGCGAGCCGGCGCCGCCGACGTTGCACGGCACGAACGTGTGGTGCCTGCCGCGCAGCACGAGCTCGTGCGCGGCCGCGGCCAGGCGCTCGACCTCGAGCTCGGTGATGGTGGCTCCGGCAGGCGCGTCGGGCAGCGGCGCGGGCTGCGTGTCGGAGAGCACGTCGCGCCAGGTGCGCGCCAGCTGCTCCGGCGAGAGGCGGCGCATCACCGGCGAGGGCACCTGCAGCGTCGCGCCCTCGCACGGGTTCACCTCGGGCTGGCCGGTGATCGGGTCGATCGGCGTCTCGCCGCCGGGCGTCAAAGGCGCCGGCGCGACGATCGCTCCCTCACATCCGAGCAGCAGGCAACACATCAAGGCGGACGAGCGCATGGCCGGTCGCTTTCCAAGCCCCGTACCGGACGCAACCGTCCGCCGTTCTTGAGGATTTAGAAGAGGTGCCCCGGGGGATGGTGGGGGTCTGCACCCCCAGATGTCCCTGCGGGAGGGACACGCGTCACGCGCCCTTCAGAGCAGCTTCGCGGCCTTCAGGTTCTTCTCGAGGCGCTCGCGCACGTCGCCGACGTGGAGCTCGAAGGTGGTGCCGGTGATCTGCTCGTACGCAGCGAGGTACTTCTCGGTGAGCCCCACGCGCACGTCGTCGGGGATCTGGGGCAGCGGGCCGTGGCCCGAGAACCCGCGCTCGTTGATGAGCCACTGCCGCAGGTTCTCTTTGTCGAGCATCTTCTGCGGCTCCTGCGCCTGGAAGCGCTTCTCGTATTCGCTCGCGACCCAGTAGCGGCTCGAGTCGGGCGTGTGCATCTCGTCGATCACGTGCAGCTCGTTGCCGACGAGGCCGAGCTCGTACTTCGTGTCGACGAGGATGAGCCCGCGCGAGGCCGCCTGCTTCTGGCCCTCCGCGAACAGGCCGAGCGCGACCTCTGCCGCCGCGTCCCACTGCTTCTGCGTCATCGTGCCGCGCGTCACGACGTCGGCCGCGGAGAGCGGCTCGTCGTGCTGCCCGACCGGCGCCTTCGTCGACGGCGTGAGGATGGGGCGCTCGAACTTCGAGTCCTTCTTCAGGCCCTTCGGCAGCGAGAGGCCGTACGGGTCGGAGCCCTTCTCGTAGTCGCGCCACAGCGAGCCGGTGAGGTACGCGCGCACCACGAACTCGACCTTGTACGGCTCGGCGCGCTTCGCGACCGTCACGCACGGGTCGGGCTTGTCGATGACGTGGTTCTTCGCGACGTGCGCGGTCTTCTGGAACCAGAAGTGCGCCAGCTCGTTGAGCAGGTCTCCCTTGAACGGCAGCGTCGTCAGCACGTGATCGAACGCCGAGAGCCGGTCGGTGGTGATCAGCACCAGCCGGTCGCCTTGACGGTAAACGTCGCGCACCTTGCCCTGGTACTTCTCCCCGAGAGCCGGGAAGTCGGTACCGCGCAGAGTGAACGGGAGCTGGCGGAGGAGTCGATCGTTCATGGAGCGGCCGGAGCCGCTGCCATATACACGAACGACGGGTTCACGCGCAGGATGCCGTCGATGTACGCGGCCGCCCACGGAGCTCCGGCGGCGCGCTCGACGACGATCTGCGTGTTCGACGAGATGCCCCAGAGGTTGAGCAGCGAGCGCGCGACGAGCTCGGCGGCCTCGCGCTCGGAGAGGCCTCCGAACGACTCGCGGCGATCGACCGACCAGGCGTCTCCCGGCGAGTCGAGGTTGAGCTGCAGCGCCGCGCCGGCGTCGGCGGAGACGAGCAGGTCGGTGCGCGGATCGATGCCGGGCGCGGCGACGAGCTCGCCGTTCTTCAGCACCGGGAACATCACGGGGCCGGAGCGGCCCGCCTGCGCCATCGAGGCGCGCGTGACGTCGCGGTAGAGCTCGGCGCGGGTCGCGACGGTTTCGAACTCGAGGAACTCAGCGGTCTGCGTCAGCGCTTGCTGCGCCGACACGGTGCGGCTCGACGAAACGCCGGTGCCGCAAGCGGCAAGAAGAGCGGGCAGGGAGAGACTGATCAGACGGCGCATCACGGGCTCAACTATACCGGATAAGGTCCCGCGCGCCATGTCGCCGCTCGTGGTCGTCTGTCACCAGATCCGATCCGCCGACAACCTCGGATCCATCGCGCGGCTGATGGCGAACTTCGGTCTGAGACGGCTCGTGCTCAGCGATCCGGTGACGCACGACTTTCGCGGCGCAGAGAAGATGGCGGTCGGTGCCGAGCACGTGTTGCGAGACGTAGCGATCGCCAAGGACATTCCAGAGGCGCTCGAAAAATGTGTTTACGCGGTGGGGACGACGTCGCGCGCGGGAGACGGCCGGGCGCTGAGCCCCGAGCAGGCGATCGATCGGCTGCGCGAGCACTCGGCGCGCGGGCCCGTCGCGCTCGTGCTCGGCGGAGAGAAGCGCGGGCTCTCCGACGACGAGCTTGCGCAGTGTCACGACGTCACGGTGATCCCGACCGCGGCCGAGCAGCCGTCGATGAACATCTCCCAGGCCGCCGCGGTGTTGTTGTACCTGTGGAGTCGGACGAAGGCAGTCGATTCCAGCCCGGAGGACGGCGCGCGCGGCCAGACGCTGCAGGCGCTGGAGAAGAAGCTGCACGAGGCGCTCGACGCCGTCGGCTGGCTCAACAAGCAGGCGCCGCAGCACGCGCGCCGCGAGCTCTTGCGCTCGCTGGTTCAGGGGAAGCTCACGCAGCGCGAGGCGGAGATGTGGCTCTCCGCGCTCGAGCACGTGCGCCGCGTCACTTCCGCTTCGCGATGAGCTTGTCGATCGCCGCCTTGTCTTCCGCCGAGTGCGTCTCGGTCGGAGCCTTCTTCAGCGGGTTCGACACGGCCGGCGCGTGCTTCCACATCGTCTGGAAGTGCTGCGCGGGAGTCTTGCCGTCGATCTCCCAGGTACCGATGAAGATGCCCAGGCCGATGCACATCGACGTCCACAGCAGGAAGCGGATGAATCCCATGGTTCCACGATCCCTACATGGACCCACCCGGTCCGCCAGTTTTGGGCCGGCGCTCGTTGGGAGGAGCACGGGGCGGCGCGCGCGCACGACCGTCGCGCGCCATCGAAGCAACGAGGAAGCGCGCCGCGCGGGTGCTCCGGACAACCGAGCTTGCAGCGATAGGTAGTAAGGAATGACCGTGCTCGCGGAGCTCAGAACCAGGGCGGCCCATCGGGCGGCGACGCTGCCGGAGCCGAACGGCGAACAGAGCGATCAGCTCCGCACCGAGCTGTCCGCGTTCTTCGCGCGCATCCCCGAGCCGCCGGTCTACCGGCGCCGCGACGATCCCGCGAAGGGCGCCGCGCTCGAGCTGTTGTCCGAAGGCGAAGAGCTGCTCGCGCGCACGTACAAGGACGACACGCTGCAGCTGTGGCGCGAGGCGCTCGATCTCCACCTCGAGGCGCAGGCCGCGATCGCCGAGCACCGCGTCGAGGCGGCGGAGGGCATCTGGCGCAAGGCGATCGCCGCCGAGCAGCGGGCCGCCAACGAGCGCCGCGTCTGGGCTCGCACCGACGAGCACGCGCCGCCGGTGTTCTCGCGCGACACCGGCGAGTCGAGGTTCGATCCGCGGCCAGAGCCGACCGTGCAGGTGAAGCTCATCTGCCCGCTGTGCCGCGCGGTGCACGACTACGAGTTCTCTCCGCGGCACTCGACGCACCGGTTCACCTGCCGCGGCTGCAGCTCGCCGTTCCAGGCGTACATCGGAGAGCTCAAGACGCTCGAGGTCGATCGCAAGAGCGAGCGCGAGCGCCGCTACATGTTCCGCATCGACGAGCTCACCGGCCAGACGACGCGCATTCACTTCGACGACGCCTCGGAAGGGGAGCTCGGCGCCGCGCGCCGCGATCTGCTCGCGTTCCTCTACGCGCCGTCGAACCACCTGCGCGGCGTGCTGAACCTCACGTCCAGCCGCGTGCTGTGGATCAAGCAGCGCGGCCTGTGCTTCATCGCGAGCGCGGTGCTCGGCGACGAGGCCGCGGAGCTCGAGACGTTCCGCGCGTTTCGTGACCGCGTGCTGATGCGCGTAACGCCCGAGGCGGTCGAGGCGTACTACCGGCATGGGCCTGGAGCCGCGCGGTGGCTGAGCACGAGGCCTTCGGCGAAGGCGGCGCTGCGGCTGGCGCTGAAGGCGACGCATCGCGCGCTGAAGGCGGCGGGCCTGTGAAGCGCGTGCTCGGCAACGCGGTCACCGTCTTCCTCGTCGTCGGCGCGGCCGCGGTGCTGCTGTTCGAGGGCGCCCGAAGCACGCTCTTGCCCGACGGCGCCGAGGCGCCCGCCTTCGACTTCGAGAAGCACGGAGGAGGGCGGCTGACCAGCGCCGAGCTCCAAGGCCAGGTCGTCATCCTCGACTTCTGGGCGACGTACTGCCCGCCCTGCCGCGAGGAGATGCCCTGGCTCGTCGAGGTCGGCGACGAGCTCGCCGCCAAGGGCGTCCGCTTCGTCGCCGTCAGCCACGACGACGAGGAGGATCGCGCCGCGATGATCGCCAACTTCGCGAAGAAGGTCCCCGGGCTCGAGAAGTACGTCGTCTACGGAGACCCGTTCACCGGAGGGAAGTACCGCGTCGACGCGCTGCCCACGCTGTACGTGATCGGCAAGGACGGGAAGGTCGTCGCGTCCGTGCGTGGGTCGACGAGCGAGTGGCGCGTGCGCAGGTGGGTGAACGAGGCGCTCGAGGCCCGATGAAGCTCCGTTCACGCTGAGCGGGGGCGCCGCAGGCGCCGAAGTCGAAGCGGGCCGCGAGTCGGCTGCGGGCCCCGTTCGACTCCGCGGCGCTGCGCGCCGCTCCGCTCAGGGTGAACGGAGGCGGCTTCGCCCGTCACTTCTTCTTCGGCGGCGGCTGCGGAGACGGGCCCTGATCGGCCGGCTTGTCCTTCTTCTCGCCCGGCGTGTCGCTGTCCTCGTGCACCAGGCGGAACTCGGTGCGGCGGTTCTTGGCGCGGCCGAGCGGCGTGTCATTCGTCGCGACGGGCTTGTCGAACCCGAAGCCGGCGGTGCGCAGGCGCTTCTTCGCGATGCCCTTGCCGACCAGGTAGTTCGCGACGGCGGCGGCGCGGCGATCCGACAGATCCAGGTTGTACGGCCGCGAGCCGCGGTTGTCGGTGTGACCCTCGATGAGCACGGGCCCGACGTCGGGGTTGTCTTTGAGCACCTTCGCGACGTCGTCGAGCAGCGGGTACGACTGCTTCTGGATGATGGCCTGGCCGGTCTCGAAGAGGATGTTGCCCTTGATGCGGATGCGCTCGGACTCGAGGACGACCTCTTCCTCCTTCGGAGCGGGGCAGCCGTCGAGCTCGGCGGCTCCGAACTCGTCGGGGCACTTGTCCACGTTGTCGGGGATCTGGTCTCCGTCGCGATCCGGGCAGCCGTCGTATTCGGTGGGGCCGGGGATGTCTTTGCAGCCGTCGACGTTGTCGGCGAGGCCGTCGCCGTCCGAGTCGGGATCGGGCTCGGGGCAGCCGTCGTCGTCCTGGTACCCGTCCTTGTCCTCGGGCACGTCGGGGCACTGGTCGATCTTGTCGGGGATGCCGTCGCCGTCGCGATCTTCGTCGGGCTCGAACTCGTAGCGGACGACGAAGGTGACGCGGAACGCCTCGCGGCCGTAGCCGTGCGGGAAGCCGAGGCCGCGGCCGATCGAGAGCTGGCCGACCCAGCGCTCGTTGAAGCGCGAGCGCAGACCGAACATGAGCTCGAGCGGCGTCTTCAGCGCGTTCGCGTTCGAGATCGTGAACGGAGACTCCGCCGGCGTCGACAGGTTGAACTCCGCGAGGAACTGGTTGCCGGTGAAGCGGCCGATGTCGGGCAGGTTCACGCCGAGGCCCGCGCCGGCGACGAACTCCTGGCCGAGGTACAGGTTCAGGTACTGGCCGTACGCGGTGCGCAGCCGCCAGCCCGCGTTCGCCATCAGGCGCAAGAAGGCGATCTGCCGCTCGAGCACGAGGCGCGGGTGGAAGACGAGGCCCCACTCACCCATGAGGCTGTACTTGTTGCCGGTGGGGAAGCGCACCTCGAGGACGCCGGCGATGCCGAGCGGGAAGTCCTTCTGGCTGAACGCCAGGAAGCGCCCGAGGATGCGCAGGTCGCCGAGGCCCGCGATGTTCAGATCCGACTGGTAGAAGCCGCGCTCGCGCAGCAGACCGAAGTTCGAGAGCTGGAAGACCGTGATCGGAAGGTCGGCCGCGATCTCGATGCGCTTGTGCACCTGGTAGCTGCCCATCAGGTGCAGGTCCATGCGCATCGGCACGAGATCGCCGTGGTACGTCGTGCCGGTGGTGAGGCCGAGGATCCCGAAGTTGATGTCGAGCGCGACCTCGAAGTGGTACGCGCCTTTTCGCGGCGTCTCGGCGCCGTCGAGGATCAGGCCCGACCGCATCGTCGGCGTCAGCTTGAACGCGACGAGATCGATGCCGCGCCGCTGGGGGTCGGTGCCGACCTGCGCAAGCGCGTAGAGCGGCAGCAGCGCCGCCGTCAGCCCCACGATCACGGCCCATGATCGTTTCACCCGCCCCCGCTTATATCCGCGCGGAAACGGGGCAGGAAGAAACAGTCTCAGGCGCTACAGCCCTGTCTCTACTTCTCCATGACCTGCGAGGCCTCGATCACCCGCACCTGCGAGGCCGGGATCGGCAGCGGCACCTCGGCGATCACCGTGTCCTTCTCGGTCACGTCTGGAGGCTTCGGGGAGGGATACGTGATCGGAGACGGGACGCGGTTCTGGAGCGCGCTCGCGAGGCCCTCCGCGTCGCGCGTCACGAAGACGAAGTTGAGGTTCTCGGCGCGCAGGTGCTTCGCCGCCACGGTCTGCACCTCGACCGGAGTCAGCTTCGCCAGCGCGGCGCGGTACTGCTCGAGGAAGCCCGGCGTCCCGTAGAGCAGGTCGTCGATCGCCCAGCCGAGGCGGCGCGAGTCGGTCTGCTCCCAGATGCGCGTGTAGCCGATGAGGAAGCCGCGCGCGGTGTCGAGCTTGTCCTGCGGCGGAGGTTCGGCCAGCAGCTGGCGGAAGAAGTGCACCGCGCCGCGCGTCGCGAACAGCGCGTTCTGCGGCTCGACGGGCCGCAGCCAGATGCTCATGTCCTGCACCGAGCGGGGGATGTTGACGCGGGAGATCGACGACCAGCCCTCCTGCTCGAAGTGCTCGGCGTAGGCGTAGGTGCCGTAGTTGAGGCCGCGCTTCTCGCGCAGCTCGGTGAACAGCACGCCGTGCATCTGGCGGTGCTCGCCGAGGTAGCTCATCGCGAGGGCGACGGCGAAGAAGTCGGGGTCTCCGCGACGCAAGGAGTACGTGAGGCCGAAGGCGCCGGCGGTCGAGGCGGTGTCCTTCTTCACGATGAGCGCCTGGCCGTGCGGGCCCGGCGCGGCGGGCAGCGCGACGGCGGCGACGCCCTTCTCGGGCAGCTTCTTCGCCGCGTCCTTCACCAGCTTCTCGAGCTTCGCGTCGACGGGGCCGGCGAGGCCGATGATGAGCCGGTCCTGCGTGAAGACGTTCTTCCAGTGCGCCTTCACGTCGGCCATCGTGATCGACGAGACGCCGGCGACGGTGCCGCCGATGTAGTGCCGGTACGGGTGGCCCTCGTAGAGCAGCGCGTCGAGCTGCACGCGGCTCAACAGCTCGTCGTTCTCCGAGCGCAGGCGGTTCTTGATCGAGTTGAGCGCCGCGGTCTTCAGGCGCTCGAGCTCCTTCTCGTCGAAGCGCGGCTCGAGCAGCACCTCGGAGAAGATCTTCAGGAACGCGTCGAGCTTGTCCTTGTGCACGCGGCCCGACATCACGGTGAGCTCTTTGTCGGTGGTGCCGTCGATGTCTCCGGCGAGCGGGTACAGCGCGTCGAGCAGCTGCCCCGAGCTGTACGTCTTCGTGCCGCCCTCGAGCAGCAGCCGCGTCGTCAGCGCGGTGAGGCCTTCCTTGCCGGGCGGGTCGTCGACCGAGCCGGTGCGGAACGCGAGGCGGATGGAGACCACCGGCCGCGGCGTCGGCAGCTTCACCAGCTGCAGGGGCTGCGTGGCCGCGAAGGGGCGCGGCGGTACCGGCTCGGCGGCCTTCACCGGCGCTTCGGGGATGGTGGAGACCGGCTGCCCGGCGTCGGCGGTGTCCGTCGAAGGCTTCGGCGGAGGCGCAGACTTGCAGGCAGCACCGAGCAGGACGGCGAGCAGAAGGCGCTTCATCGCGCACCTCCCGCGCCAGGCGCTTCGAACACGACGGTCGTCCGGGTCTCGTCGGTCAGGTACTTCTTCGCGTAGGCGGTGAGGTCGGCCGCCTTGAGCGCCGAGACCTTCTTCATCAGCTGGTCGAGCGCGTCGGGGGCTCCCAGGATGCCGGCGGTGCGCGCGAGCGCGTCGGCGACGGCGTCGGGCGTCTCGAGCCGCATGATGAGCGAGTATTTGAGGTGATCCTGAATCGCCTGCAGCCGCTTGGGGTCGATGGTGCCGATCGACAGGTCCTTCACCGCGGCGAGGATGGCGGCGTCGACCTCGGCGCGCTTCGACTCGTCCTTCAGCATCGTGAAGACGCCGAAGAGGTGCGGGTCGCGGTGGACCGAGAAGTCGGGCTCGACGGCCTCGGCGCTCTGCTTCTCGAGCACGAGCTGCTTGTAGAGCGGCGACGTCTTCCCGGCGACGTACTCGGAGATCACGAGCTGCACCGCCGTCTCGGGCCCCGTCAGCGTGCCCGCGGGGATCTTCCAGTACACGAGGTGACGCGGCAGCGTCGGCGACGTCCACTGCAGCGACGCGTTCCTCGGGCCCGCCTGCGCTCCCTCTTTCGGGATCTCGACGGTCGCGGAGGTGCCGGCCCAGTCGCCGTACGCCTTCGTGATCGCGTCCATCAGCTTCTTGTCGTCGAAGTCTCCGACGATGAAGAGCATGACGTTGTCGGGCGTGTACCAGCGCTTGAAGAACTGCTTGCTGTACTCGTAGCGGCTGGGCATCTCTTTGATGTCGTCGAGGAAGCCGAGCGTCGTGTGCCGGTACGTGTGCGTCTTGAAGGCGGTCGCGAGCAGCGTCTCTTCGAGCTTCAGCGACGGGTGCGAGGCGCTCTTGTTGTACTCGCCGAGCACCGCCTTGGCCTCGGTCTGGAAGGTGGCCTCGCCGTAGTCGAGGTTCTTGAAGCGGTCGGCCTCGACCTCGATGAGCTTGTCGAGCCCCGACGAGGGCCCGGCCACGTGGTACACGGTGACGTCGTCGCTCGTGTACGCGTTCTCCGCGAAGCCGAGCTTGCCGAGCAGGGCGTCGCGCGTGCCCTCCGGCCAGGCCTTGGTGCCCTTGAACATCACGTGCTCGAAGAAGTGCGCGAAGCCGGTGTGGCCGGGCTCGACCTCGTTGCGGCTGCCGACGCGGACGACGCTGTAATAGGCGACGAGGCCGGGCGAGCTGAACGGCACGCGCACGACGGTGAGGCCGTTCTTGAGCGTCGTCGTCTTGAGCTGGAAGGGGAGGGACGGTGCAGCTGCCGACAAGGTGAGCGCGAGCGCCGCTGAGACGAGCATGCGGCGCGTATACCGTTGTCTCAGCGGAACGTCGCGCCCTGCGTGGCGCCGTGCTTCGTCTCTTCGTCGTACGCGCGGTCGCGCGCGCGGGCGGTGGCCAGCTCGGCGTTCGCCTTCGCGTTGGCGTTCGTGGCCGCGGCGTCGCAGTCGGGCTGCGCCGGCAGCTTCGAGAGCTCGGTGACGATGAAGCGCGCGGCGTCGACCCCGTTCTGCGCGTGCCCCTTCTCGTGCGTGCGCAGCGCGGTGAGGTAGCGGTGCCAGCGCTCGCCGAGCGCTCCGTTGGCGCCCTGCCAGCGGGGCAGCGTGTACGTGACCTCGAGCGTGGCGCGCACGTTCTTCAGGCTGCACGCCGCCTCCGAGCGCTCGTAGTCGTAGAACCAGCGCACGTACCACTTCGTGTACGCGTCGTGCCGGCCGCTGTCGTCTTCGGGGCCGAGGCGATCGAGCGCGGCGCGCAGCTCGGCGCTCGTGTTCCCCTCGACCTCGTAGTGAATCGTGTCCTCCGTCACCTCGGGCATCGGCCCTTCGGGCACGCGGCGCACCGCGGGCTGCGTGGTGACGCAGGCCGAGACGAAGAGGAGGACGACGGCGAGGACCGGGCGCACGGTGCGCCTCTTACCCGGTGTTCCGCATTCCCGCAGCGATGCCGTGCAGCGACAACAGCAGCGCCTGCTCGAGCTTCGGAGGCAGATCGCCGTCGGCGGGCAGCTCGCGCGCCTCGCGCAGCAGCTCGACCTGCAGGCGGTGGATCGGCTCGATGTACGGGTTGCGCAGCGAGATCGATCGCTGCAGCCGCGGAGACGCCGCGAGCAGCTCGCCCTCGATCACGTCCCGCACCTTCGCGACGCACGCCTCGAAGCGCTTCGCGATCTGCTCGCCGAGCGTGTCGTCGGAGGCCAGCGAGCGGTAGGCGCGGAACACGCCCAGGTCGCTCTTCGCGAGCGCCATCTGCGCGTTGTCGAGCATCGAGCGGAAGAACGGCCAGTCGCGGTACAGCTCGCGCGCGAGCGGGGTGCCGATGGCGTCGAGGCCGACGTCGAGGCCGTACCAGCCCGGCAGCACCGCGCGGCACTGCGTCCACGACATCACCCACGGAATCGCGCGGAGGTTCGAGAGCTTCGATGGGCCCGGCCGCCGCACCGGGCGCGAGGCGATGCGCAGCCTGGAGATCTCCCGAATCGGGGTGACCGCCTCGAACCAGGGCAGGAACCGCTCGTCGCGCACGAGCGCGCGGTAGTCGCGCGACGAGGCCTGCGCCGCCTTCGTCATCGCGTCGGTCCACCGCGCGTCGAGGCCCGTGTCCTTGCGGCCCGCGGCGGTGATGACTCCGAACAGCGCCTGCTCGAGGTTGCGGTAGGCGAGGGCAGGGTGGCTGTACTTGTCCTGCAGGGCCTCACCCTGCTCGGTGATGCGGACTCCGGCGCCGACGGTGCCGGCGGGCTGGCCGAGCAGCGCGCGCGCCATGGGGCCTCCGCCGCGGCCGACGCTGGTGCCGCGGCCGTGGAAGAAGCGGTAGCGGACCTTCGCTTCGTCGAAGACCTTCGAGGTCTTTCGCTGCGCCTCGTGCAGCGCCCAGTTCGCGGCGACGAAGCCTCCGTCCTTGTTCGAGTCGGAGTAGCCGATCATGACCTCCTGCACCTCGTGCTCGAGCAGCGCGCGGTACTCCGGCAGCTCGAGCACGGCGCGCATCACCTGCGGCGCGCGCTCGAGATCGTCGAGCGTCTCGAACAGCGGCACCGGCACGGTCTCGACGCCGGCCTCGCGGGCGAGCACGAGCACCTCGAGCAGATCGGACGCCTGCTCGCTCATCGACACGATGTAGCGGCCGAACGCCTCGCGGCCGGCGCGGCGGCGGGCCTCGCGCGCGGCGCGCAAGGGCCCGACGACCTTCTCGACGAGCTCCGGCGCCTGCTCTCCGACGGCGAGCAGCGGGCGGCGCGTCGCGAGCTCCTTGCGGAGCACCTCGAGCTTCTTCGGCTCGGGCAACTGCTGGTAGCCCGTGACGCCCGCGCGCGTCAGCAGCTCCTCGACGGCGGCGCCGGTCTGCGACGAGTGCTCGCGCAGGTCGAGCGAGGCGAGGTGCAGGCCGAAGATGCGGGCCTGCACGGTGAGGGGCCGCGCGAGCACGTCGGCGGTGCGCTGCTGGCCGAGGTCGCGCAGATCGCGGACGACGTCTTCGATGCCCTGGCGGACCTGCTGTTCGTCGCTGTGCTGCAGCGCGCCCTGGATCTCGCGCAGCGAGGTTCGGAACGGCTCGTCTTCGCCGCGCGGGCTCTGGCTCAGGTGCGCGTAGGCGTCGTCGATCTGCTTGCGCAGCGACCCGGTGCCCCGCTCGGCGTGCAGGGCGAACGTCTCCTCCGTCACCTTCGGAGTCACGTTCGGGTTGCCGTCGCGGTCGCCGCCCATCCACGAGTGCAGCGACAGGGGCAGCGCGAGGCGCGTGCGCTTGCCGAACACCTTCTCGAAGCTGGCCTCGAGGTCGCGCTCGAGGCGGGGCAGCACCGACGCGATGACGTCGAGGTACGCGAGGCCCGAGTTCACCTCGTCGCGGACGGTCGGCTGGCGGTGCCGCAGCCACGGGGTCGTCCACAGCGCCTCGACGTGCGCCGTCACCTCGTCGGCGGGGATGCCGTCGCCGGTCTCGAGGATGCCGGAGATGCGCTCGAGGTGGGCGCGCACCGTGCGGCGGCGCATCTCGGTGGGGTGCGCGGTGAAGGTGAGGCCGAGGTCGAGGTCGCAGATGATCTTCTTCGCGGCCTCGGCGTCGTGGCCCTGCGCCTTCAGCGCGGTGAGCGCCTGCTCGAAGCCTTCGCGGCGCGTGTCGCTGTGCGGCTCGAGGGCGCGCTGGACGCGGAAGTGCTCCTCCGCGAGGTTGATGAGCAGGAAGTAGGTGGAGAACGCGCGCACGAGCTTCTCGGCGTCCTCCGTCGAGAGCTCGGCGAGCTCCTTCTGCATCGGGGAGGTGTCGGCGTTCTGCTCGCGCAGGCGCTTCGTCTCGAGGCGGATGCGCTCTTCCAGCTCGTAGAAGGCCTCGCCTTCCTGCTCGCGGAGGACGGTGCCAAGGCAGCGGCCGAGGACGTCGACGGTCTCGTTCAGGGTGGGCACGGGGCGCTCTTAACGGCCGGCTCTGTTGGCTTCCAGGAGTGTGATGGGGCCCTGCTTCGGGCCGTTGCCGCGGAGGGAGGAGGAGTGGCTCAGCCCCAAGGCCTGTGTCGTTGTCTCGGGTCTGCTGCGCTGCGATCGGCTGCGAGGGGGCAGCGGTCGCAAGTGGTGCGTGTCACTCAGCTTGCGCCGTGGAGAGCTTCGCGGCCGGTGCCCCGGCGAGTGGTGGGTACGGTCTCGTCGGCGAGGCTGCACGATCGACGCGGTCACGAATTCGATCCTCCGGTGCGATCCCCCGTCGCGTCCCGGGATCGGCGCGCTGGGAACCGTCTCGCCACGCGTGCGCGCCGGCGACCGGGCGTGGGGGTGCGCGCTACTACGAGAAGACGTCGGTACTTCGTGCCCGCGAAGTACCGACATTTCCTCGTAGTGGCGCGTACCCCCTCGACCGCCCGCCCCGGGAATTCCGAACGACGATCGCTTCCGACACGCAGATCGCACGGCCCGGGGTCGCGACAGCGGAGTCGAAAGAACCGCCGTTCCTTCGCTGCCAATCTACTGCGCGACGAACGCACCAGCCGGGAAGCAGGCCATGGAGCTGAGCCACTTCGCCTCCCCTCCACGGCGCCAATCCAAAGCAGGGCCGCGAGCGGCTCACCACTTCCACTGCGACGCGTGGCAGATGGCGCAGTCTTCCGGCGGCCCGAAGGGGTGCTTGTCGGGGCGCACCGCGCGGCCGCGATCGGCGTCGCGCAGGTGGCAGTCGAAGCACTCCGTCGTCAGCCCGACCCAGCGCTGCGCCGTGTGGCAACTCACGCACGGGGTCGCGAAGTGCTTGCCGCGCAGCGGCCAGCCGGTGCGGTCGTGATCGAACCGCGTCACGCGCCAACGATCCGGCGCGTGGCAATCTTCGCAGCCCTGGCCGAGCTGGCCGCGGTGCGGATCCGCATGGCAGCTGCCGCAGCGCGGAGACGGAGCAGGCGCACCGCCCGGCAGATGGCACGCACCGCAGCGCACTCCGGCGTGGCGGCGGTCGAGCGGGAACCCCGTCTCGTGGTGCGCGAAGCTCATGCCGCGCGCCTTCGCGAACGGGCCGGCGGCGGGGTCATGGCACGAGGCGCAGTCGTCGCCGAGGCGCCCGTGCTGCGGCTGATGGCAGGTCGTGCACTCCGAGGGCTTCGCGGCGGCCGCCAGCGCCTTCCCGCGCGCGCCGGCGTGGCAGCTGTCGCAGGACACCTTCGCGTGCAGGCCGGTGAGCGTGAACCCGGTCTTCGCGTGATCGAACCCGGTCGCCGGCTTGAACGCGTTCGTGTTGTGGCAGGTCTGGCACTGGTCGCCGAGCTTCCCGCCGTGGCGGTCGACGTGGCACTTCGCGCACTGCTGCGGCACGTCGTCGAGCTTCGCCTCGGTGTGGCAGAGCTTGCAGCGCGCCGCCGCGTGCTTGCCGGTCAGCGGGAACGCCGTCGCCGCGTGGCGCTGGACGTCGAACGAAGTCGGCTTCCACTGCTCGGGCGAGTGGCACGACGAGCACTCGCCGAGCTCCTTCACCGAGCCCTGGTGCGGATCGGCGTGGCAGTGGCTGCACGCGCCTGGCGTCGTGCCGTGCGGAGCGGCCGCACGGAGCGTCAGCTGCGTCACGAGCCGCGGGAGCGCGTCGATCGAGAGACGGAGCGGAGGCGGCGCACCGAGCTCCGCCTTCTTTACCGGCCTCGGATACCCCTTCGTCTTCTCCGAGTGACACTCCTGGCACTTCAGCTTCGAGTGCCTCCCGACGAGCGGGAACCCGGTCGACGCGTGATCGAACGTCGGCTTGTCGAAGCCCTCGGTCACGTGGCACTTCGCGCAGGCGCCGAAGTTGCCGTGCGCGGCGTCGCCCTGCTTCTGGTGGCAGCCCTCGCACGAGAGCGGCACGCCGCGGAACTTCATGTTCCCCGCCTTGCCCTGCGCGGGGTGACACCCTTCGCACGCGGCCGCGAGGTGCTGCCCGGTGAGCTTGAACTTCGATCTCTTGTTGTGCTCGAAGCGGTTCTTCTTCCACGACACGGCGCTGTGGCAGAGCGAGCACTCGCCGAGCTGCTCGTGCCGCCGGTCCTTCTCGTGGCACCCGCTGCACAGCGTCGGCGTCTTGGTGAAGTTCCAGTTCTGGTGGCAGCCCAGGCAGCCCACCGTCTGGTGCAGCTGCGGCAGCGAGCACGTGCAGAACGAGTGATCGAACTCCGCCGGCTTCCAGCCCGCGACCTTGTGACAGCCGTCGCACGGCGCCGTGGTGCCGCCGTGGGCGCGCTCGTGGCAGGCCGAGCACTCCACCTTCGCGGCCAGGTTCTTCCCGTCGCGATGGCAGTCGACGCACGTCGCCTTCGCGTGCCCGTCCTTCATCGAGGTGGTGTGCTGCTCCTTCGTGCGCGCCGCCGGCTTCCACACCGACGCTCCGTGGCACGCCTGGCACGTCGCGCCCAGCGAGCCCTTGTGCGGATCCGCATGGCAGCTGCCGCACGACGGAGTCATCTGCTGGATCGGCTTCGTGTGGCACTTCTCGCAGGCGACCTTCGCGTGGGCGCCGGTGAGCGGCACTCCGGTGAGCGCGTGATCGAACGCCGCGCGCGCCGCCGCCTTCGTCGTCTCTCCCGTCGGGCCCTTGTGCTCGCTGTGACACGCGTTGCACTTCTGCGCCGCCACCGACGCGTGGAACTTCTTGAGCCCCGTGTGGCACGTCAGGCACTTCTCGTTGGGCAGCCCCTTGAAGGGCATGTGGCACGCGTCGCAGTTGTCGGCGATGCCGGCGTGGCCCTTGCTCGGAGGCCCCGGCGCCGTCGACGCCTTCCAGCTCTGGCCGACCACCAGCGACAGCACGAGCACGAGCGGAGTCACCACACCTTCTCCAATCTCGCCCCCACCTGCGCGAACACGCGCCGCTCGCGCTCGTCGGTGAGGCTCTGCTCGAAGTCGAGGCCCACGAAGAACACGTCCGACGAGTAGAACAGCCGCGCGAACGCCGTGCGCTGTGCCTCCAGCATGAACGGCGACAGGTCGACCGGCTGGGTCGGCGTGTCGTCGTACGGCGTGTAGACGCGGCTCGACAGCGGCAGGTTCGAGCGCTGCACGTTGTTGACGCCGGCGCTGACGTCCAGCCCGCTCCACCGCCAGCCGAGCGAGGCGGACCAGTAGCTGCGGTCGGAGGGCAGCTCCGCGCCGCGCGCCATCAGCTCGTACATGTAGTGCGCGCGAAGGCAGATGCCGCGCGCCCACGACGGGGCGAGATCGGCGCGCCCGCCGAACCTCCACTCGTGGCGGTCGGGCCGCACGCGCCAGCGCACGTCGGGGCCGAGCCAGCCGAGCCCGAACGGCCGCCAGCGGATGCGCAGGCGGTTGTCCATGAACTGCGGCACGAACAGCACGTCGTTCACGCTCGCCGGCTCGGAGCGGTACAGCGCCGCGTTCTGAAAGTGGAAGTCGTACGTCACGCGGACCGTGGCGTGCGGGCGCACGTCGGCGAAGACGTACGCGTAGAAGACGTCGGCGGTGCGGGTCCGCAGCTCGGCCGAGCTCCACGTGGGGCCGAGGACGTACGTCGCGCGCTGCGCGAGGGCGAGCTCTGCGCCGGCGTTGAGCCAGTCGGTCGGCCGCGCGGTGACGCGCGCGTACGAGGAGAGCTGGTTGTACGACTGCTGTGAGCCATCGGGCAGCGGCACCTGATCGCCGGCGAAGCTCACCGCGGCCTCCGCCTGGATGCGGTCGAACCGCACCGCGGCGAAGCCTCCGACCGCGGGGAGGAACGTCGACAGCTCGACGTTGCCGCTGCGCGTGCTGGTGATGGCGCGGCGGCCGCCGAACACCTGCAGCTCGAGCGCGCGGAAGTGCACCACGACCCGGCCGCCGTCGATCGGCAGCATCACCGCCGAGGGAGCGAGGAAGCGCCCGACGCCGACGTACAGCAGCTTGTCGAGGAAGTCGGCCGACAGCTCGGCGCGGTTGAGCAGGTGAATGTCGCTGTTCTTCAGGTTGCCGGCGATCGGCTGGCGGCCCTGGTAGTCGACGTCGAGGTGCAGGTGGCGCGAGACCGCGGTGGCGGCCACGAGCGCGCGGATGCCGAGCTCCGCCGAGGTGAGCTCCGGGGCCTCGACGCCCGCGGTCGGGCTCCGGTTCAGCGAGCTCGCGTACAGCACGTCGGTGGCGACCGTGCCGTCGAGCGTCGCCTTCGGAGACGCGTGGCTCTGCACGTCGACCGCTTCGACGGCGCCGGCCGCTCCGGCGTCGGCCTGCCCGAGCACGACGATGAGCAGAGCCAGGGTCATTCGGCGGCGAACGACATCGCGTACATGTACGAGAGGACGACGTGCACCACGGAGAGGATGTACATCACCGACGCGAGCGGGCGGTGGAGCACGATCCACCGCTGGAAGATCTTCTCCGCGGCGCCGAGCATGTGCAGCCGCAGCTGCAGCCTGAGCCGCCGCGCGACGAGCTCGCGCAGGTCGGCCGAGAGCTGAAGCGTCGACAGCTTCCGGAGCGCGGCGCGGGTGTCGAGATCCGCGCGGACGAGGGCGCCGAACGTGCGGGGCACCCCTCCGGCCGGCAACAGCGGCTGCACCGCCGCAGGCAGGGCGCCGAGCTTCGACAGCTCGGCTTCGACGTCGCGCGCCGCCATCTGCTCTCCGCCGAGCGTGCGCGGGAGGAACGAGTACAGGTACCGGCCGAACAGCCCCGACAGGAACACGACGACGACCGCGATGAAGTTGAGCACCGCGGGGTTCATCAGGTTCACGCCGTAGCTGCGCGTGAACAGGTGCAGCGAGTGGAACACCACGCAGACGAAGCCCTGCACGGCCAGGAAGATGTGGAAGTGCAGCCAGGCCGAGAGCCGCGCCGCGTTCCGCAGCGCCCGCGAGCGCCGCGCGATCGAATACACGAGCAGCACCACCATCGAGCTGAGCCCGACCCAGCCGAGGTTCACGCTGAACGCGGACGTCGGCGCGGGAGGGTTCGTGGCCCAGCGCCAGCTGAGGTACGCGATCTCTGCAACGATGAGGACCGCGTAGACCGCAGGGAGCAGTCGGCGCATGCGCGGCCGCGACGATACCCCCGCGCGCAGAACGTTCACTGAAAAAGGAGAGGCCCGGAGTAGCCTCTCCCGCAATGCGCCAATTCACGCTGCTCGCCGTGTTGTCGTTGACCACGTGTGTCGGCAGTCCCCCGGTCCCCTGCACCGACTGCGGCGGCAAGTGCGTCGACGTGAAGGTCGACTCGAAGAACTGCGGCTCGTGTGGAAACGTCTGCACGGGCGGCAAGGTCTGCAGCGACGGGAGCTGCGTCGCGGCATGCGCCGGCACACAGCAGTCCTGCGCGACGGGCTGCAGCGACGTGATGGTCGACCGCAGCAACTGCGGCATGTGCGGCCGGCAGTGCGCGGCGTCGCAGGTGTGCTCGGGCGGTGCCTGCACCACCGACTGCGGCGCGGGCCTCACCGCCTGCACCGTCGGAGGCGTCGACATCTGCGTCGACCGCATGACCGACCCGCGCCACTGCGGCATGTGCGGCATGGCGTGCGCCGCCGGCCAGGTCTGCACCGGGGGACAGTGCGCGTGTCCGACGGGCCGTGAGCTGTGCGGCACTCCGCCGGCCTGCACCGATCGAGCGAGCGACCCCGCCAACTGCGGCACGTGCGGTCGGGCGTGCGCCGCGGGCGAGGCGTGCGTCGCGGGCAGCTGCACCGGTACGTGCCCCGCGAGCGAGTCGCTCTGCTCGCGCGGCGACGCCGGCTTCGCCGCCTGTACGAACACGATGACCGACTCCGTGAACTGCGGCACGTGCGGCAACGCGTGCGCGTCGAACCGCGTCTGCACGGGCGGCTCGTGCGTGCTCGGCTGCGCGGCTCCGGCGAGTCTGTGCAACGCGCCGCCCGACGCGGGCATGACGGATGGCGGCGCAGATGCCGGCGCCGTCGACTCGGGCGTGCCCTACTGCTCGATCCTCGCGAACGACAACACCAACTGTGGCGCGTGCGGTACGACGTGCTCCGCAGGGCGCTATTGCCTGAACGGTGCCTGCCGGCTGGCGAGGGTCACCTTCGCGAGCGGGACCTTCACGACGTGGACCGTCCCCACGACGGGCACGTATCGCATCGAAGCGGTCGGCGCTCGCGGGGCTCAAGGAGACCAGGGCAATGGGGCTCCGGGCGGCTTCGGCGCGGTCGCCCGCGGCGACCTCATGCTCACCGCCGGCACGACGCTCACCATCGTCGTCGGGACGACCGGCCCCCCGGGCTACCAGAACAGCGGCGGTGGCGGCGGCGGCGCCTCCTTCGTCGTCGCGCCGGGGAACGTGCCGCTCGTCGTCGCGGGTGGCGGCGGTGGCGGCGGTGGAAACCCTGTCGGCGTGGGCGGCAACGGCACGGTCTCGACCAGCGGTGGGCCGGGCGGGGGCGGAGGTCTTGGAGGGATGAACGGCGGCGGCGGCGCCCAAGGGACCTCCGGCGGCGGCGGTGGCGGCTTCATGGGCAACGGAGCGAACTGCACCCAGGGCGGCGGCGGCGGTCAGAGCTTCACCAACGGCGCCTCCGGCGCGAGCTGCTCGGGTCAGCAGCCGGGAGGTTTGGGTGGCGGAGGTGGCGGGTTCTTCGGCGGAGGTGGAGGCGGCGGCTACTCCGGAGGAGGAGGAGGCGGCGGCGGCACCGGCGGCGGTGGCGGTGGGGGCTCGTTCGTCGCGGCGACTGCCGGCAACCGCGTGTTCGCCGTGGCGGGGCCGTCGACGCTCGTCGACGTCAACATCACGCTGCTCTGACCCTCAGCTCCAGCTGACGGGAATCTGCAACGTCCGGCCGTCGCGTTCGTGGCGAATCGCTCCGAACGCGCCGGTCACCTTCGTCAGCTCGAACACGAACTGCAGGGTGCCCTTCCAGACGTCCGCGTACGAGGCGGGCACCGCGATCGGGTAGCTCGCCCACAGCACGCCCGAGCGGTCGCCGTCCTTCTTCCAATCGAGCTCGAGGCCGCGGACGGCCGTCGTCGCGTACGCCGACGCCTTCGCGAAGATCGTGTGTGGAGACGGCCCGAACAGCGCGAACGTCACCTTGATGAGCGGCATCGCGACCGGCGCGACCCCGTTCTTCGTCGACAGGTACGCGACCCGCTGCACGGTCGCGCCGTCGGTCGCCTCGTGAAGCGCGGCGGTGATGGCGCTCAGCACGCTGCCGGGCCACCACGGCTTCTTGCGCGGCGCGCGAAGCGCCTCGAGCGGGTCGCCCTGGAGCTTCGCCTCGACGCGCTCGAACGCGCCGACCTCACGCACGGCGTCGATCATCGACTGCAGGTACGACGCGCTGTTCTCGAACTGGGCCCCCGGCTCAGGCATTGCCGCAATGCTCGCACGGCGGCGTCGAAAATGTCGCGCCGCTGCGTAGAATGCGCGTCACCTTGGACCTCGTGCTCGCGCTCGGCGCCGCAGCGATCCTGCTCGTGGTCGGGCTGCAGGTCTGGTCGGCCAGCAAGGCGCGCAAGGCCGAAGACGCCGCGCATCAGAAGCACCAGAAGAACGTCGAGCGGAACGTGCAGCCGGTCAGCCTGCACCCCCGCGTCGATCTCGGCGCGTGCATCGGCTCGGGCGCCTGCGTGACGTCGTGCCCCGAGAAAGACGTGCTCGCGGTCATCGACGGCAAGGCGAAGCTCGTGAACCCCACGGCGTGCATCGGCCACGGCGAGTGCCTGCGCGCCTGCCCGGTCGAGGCGATTCAGCTCGTCATCGGCACCGAGAAGCGCGGCGTCGACATTCCGCTGCTCGCCACCGACTTCCAGACGAACGTGCCCGGCCTCTACATCGTCGGCGAGCTCGGCGGCATGGGCCTCATCTACAACGCGATGACGCAGGGGCTGCAGTGCCTCAAAGCGCTCGCGTCGTCCGCTCCTCCGCGCGCCGACGGCGTTCACCAGGTCGCCATCGTCGGCGCGGGCCCCGCCGGGCTCGCCGCCGCGCTGGGCGCGCTCGACGCGAAGCTCGACTTCGTGCTGCTCGATCAAGAGAGCGTCGGCGGCACCGTGCTGCAGTACCCGCGGCACAAGATCGTCATGACCAAGCCCGTCGAGCTGCCGCTCTACGGGAAGCTCAAGGTCACCGAGGTGCGCAAGGAAGCGCTGCTCGAGGTGTGGAACGACATCCTCGCGAAGACCGGCCTCGAGGTCCGCACCGGCATCCGCGTCGACGACGTGAAGCTGGCGGCCGACGGCACGTTCGAGCTCGGGACCTCGAAGGGGCCGATCCGCGCGCAGCGCGTGGTGCTGGCGATGGGGCGCCGGGGGACTCCGAGGAAGCTGGGCGTGCCGGGCGAGGAGCTGCCCAAGGTCTGCTACCGGCTGCTCGAGCCCGAGGAGTACGCGGGCACGAAGTGCCTCGTCGTCGGCGGAGGTGACGCCGCGGTCGAAGCGGCCATGGCGCTCGGAGAGGCGGGCGCCACGGTGCACCTCGTCCACCGCGGCAAGGTCTTCGATCGCATCAAGCCGAAGAACCAGGAGCGCCTCGACGCCGCGATCGCCGCCCGCAGGGTCGAGGTGCTGCTCGAGGCGCAGACGAAGCTGATCCGCGCCGACGCGGTGACCGTCGACGTGGGCGGCGTTCCGCGCGAGCTGCCGAACGACTACGTGCTCATCTTCGCGGGCGGCGTGCTACCGACCGCGTTCCTCGAGAAGGCGGGCGTGAAGGTGAAGACGATGAAGGGCGAGGCGTACGCACCGGCAAACACGTGAGGGGGACTCTGCGAACGGCGTGGGTGGTGCTCGCGCTCGCGGCGTGTACGCCGGGGCCTGCGCCGCAGAAGCCACGCCCGCCGCACCCGGGGTTTCCGATCGACGAGGGTGAGGTGCACGCCGCCGTCGAGTGCCGGAGCTGTCACCCGCCCGAAGCGCTGCACTTCGCCGACTTCACCTGCGTGACGTGCCACGAGCACTCCGAGGCGAACGCGGCTGCGAACCATCCGAACGTCGCCGGCTACGTGTGGCAGAGCGCGCAGTGTCGCTTCTGTCACCCGTCGGGCCGCGCGCCCGCGGCGAACGCGAGCGCGCGCAGCGTCGATGTCGTCGGCGGAGTGCCGACCTGGTCCGGCCCGATCATCGTCGACGTGCAGCCGCTCGAGCAGTCGATCCCGATGACGATGCGGCACGGCAGCGCGCAGGTGCCGCGCCTGCCGTGCGAGAGCTGCCACCCCGATGCGCCGCTGCGGCAGTTTCATCCGGGCGTGTTTCACGGGTCTCTGCTCGCCGCCGAGCGCGCGCAGCCGAGCGCCTGCCTCGACTGCCACGCGGGCTCGGCTCCGGTCGGCTTCGTGGGGCGCAGCGATGCGGGGCCGCCGCGAGACCCTCCGAGCGCGTCGATGCGGCACGACGCCGTCGTGTTCCCCGACGGCGGCCCCATCGTCACGGAGGACTGCGGCGCGTGCCACACGACCCCGAACCTGTCGTCGAACGCGAGCTGGGCGACCAGCGCCAGCTTCCACGCGGCGCGCGCGGACGCCGGCATTCCGCAGCCGGGCTCGTGCCTCGAGTGCCACGCGAACGCGCGGCCGAACGGCGTGCTGCAGCCGCTGCCCGGCGTGCGGATGGATCACCTCGCTCCGGTCTGGCTCGGCGACTGCGGGACGTGTCACACGACTCAGGGGTGGAAGGGCGGCACGTTCCACGTCGCGTTCCCCTCGCCGCCGGCGTGCCTGCCCTGCCACGAAGCGGGGCGGCCCACGAGCGGGATGCCGGCCACGCAGCCGCCGTTCGACTTCGGCACCAACTCGCGCGGCATCACGCACGGCGCCGGTCAGGACTGCGCCGTGTGCCACAAGCCGGTGCCGAAGACGTTCGCCGGCGGGTACTACACGCACGACGGCGGTGTCGTCGCCTCGCAGACGTGCGTCGCCTGCCACACGACGCAGCGGCCGACGGCCGTGGTGAACGGCTTCGATCACGCGACGTCCGGCACCGGAGACTGCTTCGGCTGCCACCAGGCGACGACGCGCTTCACCGCGCTGAGCGACTGGGCCGGCGGCGTTCGCTACCCCGGCGCGAACCTCATCGCCTCGAGCGATCAGTTCGTGCGCGTGACGTCGTTCTCGCTGCGCCGCGGCAGCAACGGGCTCATCAACGCGGCCGTGCCCTCGCAGGTGACGCTCTACAACTCGATGCTGCACACCTCGTCGCAGCTGCCGCCCGGCCTCGACGCCGGGCTCGCCGGTGACCCCAGCGTCTGCTGGCACTGCCACACCAGCGTGCCCGGCACGGACGTCGTGACGTCCTTCTCCGGCGGCCTGCTGCACGCGTCGATCGCGAACTTCCGCCGGACGCCGGACGCCGGCATCACGCCGCTCCCGCAGCCGGCGCAGTGCAACGACTGCCACTCGAACATGCGGCCTCCGGGGCTGGTGGAGAACGGCCTCTCGCGCCCGATGGACCACGCGCTGAGCGCCGCGGACTGCTCGCTGTGCCACACGTCGCCCGGCGGCGGCTGGGACGCGGGCGTCTTCCACTCGAAGGCCTCGGCGCCGGCGTGCGAGAGCTGCCACTTCCGGCTGATGGACTCGCCGCAGGCCGACGTGATCAGCGGCGCGAGCCAGGCGTCGTACAACATGAAGCACAAGTCGTCGCAGCTCACGTTCCAGCAGTGCGACCGGTGCCACACCGGCGCGCTCGCGAGCCAGATGTGGAAGCCGGGCGAGCTGCACGCGCACGTCAGCCCCACGGCCTGCGTCGACTGCCACAAGCCGGCGAGCGTGCCGACCGATCTGCGGATGAGCGCGTGGACCTACAAGGGCCAGGCCCAGCTGATGAACCACCAGACCGCGATCGTGAGCGCGAAGGACTGCGCGTTCTGCCATGCGCTCGCGGCTCCGCCGGTGTGGAGCAAGTCGACGATCCTCCACCGGCCGGGCATCACGCCGACCGCGTGCCGGACGTGCCACGCGGGAAACGCGCCCGCCGGCCTCGTGGACACGCGCACCACGACCAGCGCGAGCGTGCAGACGGGGCGGGCAGGGCTGAAGGTGCAGATCGATCACGGCGCCCCCGACGTCGCGTCGCGCGAGTGCCGCGCCTGCCACTCGCAGTTGGGCATGGCCGACGCCGGGACTCCGCTCGCGGGGCAGGAGTGGGCGCAGGCGAAGTTCCACTCAAGCCTCGGCGCCGGCGCGGCGGTCAGTGGCCGCTGCAGCACGTGCCACGCGAACCTGGCGCCGGCGGCGTCGTTCACGAAGCAGGACCACACCCGCTTCACCGCGACGTCCACGACGGACTGCAGCGCCTGCCACTCGTGGCCGGGCACCGGCAGCCCGGGCCAGCCGAACTGGCGGCTGACGTCGGGGGCGCCGCCGTTCATCACCGTCGGAGGCTTCCGCGTCGCGCAGCCCCCCGCGCCGAACGCGATGACGACGCAGGCGGGCGTCCCGAACCTGCCGCACCCGGCGGTGCCGGCGAGCGGCTCGTGCACCACGTGCCACGCGTCGGCGAGCGGCGGCCGCGGAGCGTTCGCGTACGACCACGCGCAGGCGCCCGCGACCGGCTGCGCGTCGTGCCACGAGGCGGGAAGCGATCTGGTCGCGACGCCGTGGACCCCGGGCGCGGGGATGGTGACCGCGAGCTGCACCCGCGGCGGCGGAACGATCCTCTCGAGCGGAGGCGACACGCGCCCGGTCGGGCTGCCGTCGCTCGCGTGCAGCTCGGCGGCGTCGAGCCGCACCTGCGGAACCGGCAGCTGCGTGCAGAACCACTTCTACCCGGCGGACTGCGGCGAGTGTCATCGCAAGCCGACGGCCGTGCCGGCCACGACCTCGACCGGCACCGACTTCGCGAACGCGTGGCGCTTCGTGCACAGCTACGGCCTGCCGGTGCAGCAGACGACGTGCTGCATGTGTCACGCGCGCTCGGGCTGCTGAACAGGCCGTTTCTCAACATCCAAGAGCGCGAAAAGACGAGGCCGGCGAGCAACTCGGGTGGGGTCGTGTGCGACAAATAAATACACACTCCGACCCGAGGAACCGACCATGAGCATCGTCACCGTGCAGCGCGAGTTCAAGGCCCTGACGTCCGACCTGAAGCTGACCAGCCGCGAGGCGCGCAAGCTCCTGCAGGAGGCTCGCAAGGGCGGGGTGACGGCGAAGGAGGCCGCGCTGGTCGGCTCGTACGCGAAGCGCGCGGTGACGGCGGATCCGCGGCTCGCCCGCATCACGAAGGACGGCTTCTTCGCGGCGAAGGGCACCGTGAAGGCGCTCGAGGAGTTCGCGGTTCGCTACGGCGAGACGAAGCCGGTGAACCCGTTCCCGACCGGCGACCAGCTCCGCAAGCTGTACGTCGGTCTCGCGGAGCAGCGCCTCGCCGCCGGCGCCGGCACTGCGCTCTCGGGCCCGCCGGTCTCGAACCCCAACGACTACCCCAGCTACCCGATGACGCCCGAGGGCCTCATGGACGTCAACATGCGCCTGTACGTCATCGACAACCGCCTCATCTACCGCCAGTCCGGCTTCGGCCCGAACGGCCCGGTCTCCCGCTGGAGCGACCTGGGCCCCGCGCCGCTGTTCTGAAGTGACTCCGCTCACACTGAGAGGGTCGACCAGAATGCCCCGCATGGCCGACCGCCGCTCACGCTGAGCGGAGGCGCCGCAGGCGCCGCAGTCGAAGCGGGCCACGCGTCGGCTTCGCGCCCCCTTCGACTCCGCAGCCCTTCGGGCTGCTCCGCTCAGGGCGAACGGTGGTGCTACGCCGCCCGCAGCAGCTTCTGAAGCTGCGCCTTCTCCGCCAGCAGCTTCTTCTCCAGCTGCGGCGTGACGAGACCGGCGAGCAGCGTCTTGTCGATCTCCTTCAGCCGCGTCTGGAGCCGCTTCTGCAGGTCCGGCGAGACGAGCCCGGCGCTGGGTCCGCCGGCGCCGGCGAGCAGCACCTTCTCGAGCCGGGCCTTCTCCTGCGTCAGCGCGCGAGCGAGCTTCGGCTCGATCAGCCCGGCACGCAGGATCCGGTCGATCGTCTTGATGCGCGTCTCGAGCTGCTTCGACGCGCCGGGCGCGAGCAGCCCGGTGGTGGAGTTCGGTGCACGGCGAGCTGCGGGCGAGATCATCATCGGTTCGTTCCTTCGTTCATGACTGCGGGTGGAATCAGTCGATGCAGCCGCAGCCGCAGCCGTCGCTGAACGACGTCTGCCCCGCGTTGCACTGGAAGAGGATCGCCGCGCACTTGAGCGGGTCCTGGGAGATGTAGTGGACCTTCGGGTCGGCCGGATTCGGGCACGCCGGCGCCGCGGGCCCGATGCAGCCGCAGCCGCACGCGTCGTTGAACCCGGTCTGCCCGGCCGGGCAGCCGATGAGCGACACGCTGCACGTCGCGAGCGACTGGCTCACGTAGTGGACGTTCGGGTCCGCCGGGTCGGGGCACGTCGGCGTCGGCTGCTGCGCCGGCCCGATGCACCCGCAGCCGCACGAGTCGTTGAACGTCGTCTGCGTCGGCGCGCACGCGAAGAACGCGGCGGCGCACGCGAGCGGATCCTGGCTCACGTAGTCGACGTCGGGGTCGGCGGGGTTCGGGCAGCTCGCCTGAACTCCCTTGCCGACGGAGTCGCTCCCGCCCTCGGGGGGCGGCGCGGTTCCAACTCCGCAGGCGGCACAGCACAGCAGGACAGCGGCGATGAATCGGTACATGTGTTGGTCTCCTCGGCCTCGTTCGAGGTGAGAGACCTGCGCACCGATTTCCGGCGGACATTTTTTCTAAGGCGTCCAGCTCAAGCCGGAACCCAGCGGTACGACGCGGCCGTCGGACTCGGCCCAGACCTCGACCGGCAGCGGCTGCGCAGGAGCGGACGTGAACTGCCCCGGCTCCTCTTCGTCGACGGCGAGCAGATCGCCGGCAGAGAAGCGCCCGTCTCCGTCGCGGTCGTCGAGCGTGAACGTCGGCCGGCCCACGATGACGGTCGAGTCGAGCGTCTTCAGCACGAGGCTGCCGACCTTCACGCGCAGGTCCAGCGTGTCGAAGCTGCCGGGGCCCGAGATGAACCGCAGGGAGAACAGCGGGTCGTAATCCGCCGTCAGCGGCGCTTGCGCGGGCGTGAGGGAGAGCACCGTCGTCGCGGGGCCGCACGGCCACCACGCAGGGGCGGGCTCGGCGCCGAGGTCGTAGCGCGCGACGCGCCGGCAGGTGGCGCCCGGCCGCTCGACGACCTCGAGCGAGCGCGGCCCCCAGCACTGCAGCGCGCTGCCGGCGGCAGGCGCCAGCGCGGGCGGCGCCTGCGGCACCGGCTCCGGCGCGTAGTGGCAGGCGTGCGCCCGCACGCGCGCGGTCGAGGCGAGCTCCAGCGTCAGCGAGGCCTCGGGCCCGTCGAGCTGGCACGACAGCGTGTTGCCGACCTGCGCGAGGCGGATCACGAAGTACCCGCGCGGCGGATCCGGGCAGCCGGCGAGCAGCCGAAACGCGTTCCACGCCGGCGGGAGCTCCGGGCCCTCGCGGTACGCGAGGTAGTCGCCGGCGATGTCCGAGCTCGCGCGCAGCGAGGTGCCGAGCAGCCGGTCGGGGCCGTCGACCTCGTCTGCGGGGACGAGATCGAGCCGGCCATTCCGGTTGCCGTCGTGGAGCACGACGACGAGGCCGTAGCCGAAGCGGCTCGGGCTGAGCGCTCCGAGCGCGGGAGCCTCGTGCACCGGCAGCTCGAACGCGGCGGGGAAGGCGGGCTCCACCGGCACGGTCATCGTCGTGAGCTGGGGGCGGAAGTTCGTGCCCGCGCAGGCGATCACGCCGGCCGCGCTCGTCGCCGCGCCCAGGCAGGTCTCGACGGAGGCGGGCAGGGCAGCCCACAGCACCGCGGCCTTCACCCCGGTCGACGGCGTGTCCTGCGGCGCGGCGGTCACCACGTTGGCGTGCAGGGTGACGAGCGGCGGCCCCGGGTCGAGCGCGGAGTACACCCCGGGCCCGCAGGCCCACAGCAACGGCGCGATGATGGCGGCGGCGCGAGACACGCGTACGGACAAGATACCGCCCGACTCGGCCAGACCGGACATCTACAATGTCCGGTGGCGGCGCCCCCCGCAGTCTCTCCCTACGAAGGAGCGCGTGAACGCGGTCGACATCAACGGCTGGTACCAGCAATACGGTGAGCCGGTCTTCCGCCGTTGCATGCGCATCGTCGGAGAGGAATCGCTCGCGATGGACCTCATGCAGGAGACCTTTCTTCGGGCCCACAAGTACCAGTCGAGCTACCGCGGGCCGTCTCCGCTCGGGTGGCTCTTGACCATCGCCGACCGCACGTCGCTGACCTCGCTCAAGTCGCGACCCACCGTCGCGACGCCGGACGAGGTGCAGCGCTTCCTCGAGACCGAGGCCGACCCGAAGGAGCCGTTCGTCCACCACCGCCTCGTCGCCGCGCTGCTGGCGCGCGCCGACGACCGCACCCGAGAGATCGTGATGCACCGCTACTTCGACGAGCTCGAGCTGCAGGACATCGCGGACCGCCTGAACGTCAACGAGCGCACGGTGCGGCGGAAGCTGGAGCTGTTCCTGGACGAAGCGAGAAGGTACGCGGCCGGGGTGAGGGGGGACCCATGAAACCCCGCTTCGAGCCATTCAACGACCTGCTCCTGGAGCGCTACCTCGCCGGCGAGCTGGAAGCACAAGACGTGCGTCGCATCGAAGAAGCAGCCGCAGCTCGTCCCGAGCTCGCCGACTACCTGCGCAGCCGCCGCGCCGACCGCGAGGCGTTCAAGCTGAAGCGGCCGCCGCTGAAGCTGCCGGCGGAAGCGCCTCCAAGACTGGCGTGGCGCTGGGCGTTCGGCGCGGCGCTCGCGCTGGCCGCCGCCCTGCTCATCGTCGTGCTGGTGCCGCGGCAGCCGGACGACGGCATCGCGATGCGCGGAGACGCGGGAGTCTCCGTCGAGGTCGCGGTGCTGCGCGGCGCGGACGTCTTCGCGTACCGGGACGGCGTGGTGCTGCTGCCGAAAGATCGCATTCGCCTGACGCTGAAGGCGCCGAAGCCGGGCGTCGCGACCCTCGTGGCGCGCGACGCGCGCGGCGAGCCGCAGCTGCTCTACGAGGCGGTGCGCGTCTTTGGCGAGACGACGCTGCCCGACAGCCTCGAGCTCGACGACACGCCGGGAGCGGAGGAGCTGTACGTCTTCTTCGCCTCCGAGCGCGCCGTCACTGCGGCGGACGCGATCGAGCGCGCGCGCCGCGGCGACGTGCGCGACGCGACGGTCGTGAAGCTGGTGAAGGGCCGCCCGTGAAGCGCGCCGCGCTGCTGCTGACGCTCGTCGCGTTGCCGTCGTCAGCCGCGGTGCGGTTCGCGCTCGTGGTGGGCAACAACATCGGCGCGCCGGAGGATCGCCCGCTCAAGTGGGCCGAGGCCGACGCGCGGCGCGTGCACCGGCTCTTCACCGAGCTCGGCGGAGTCGACGAGCCGCGGGCCCGGCTGCTCGCCGGTGAAGCGCCGAAGGCGGTGGAGCTGGCGATCGCGCGCCTTTCCGGCGAGGTCGCCGAAGCGCGGCGGCGCGGAGAGCGCACCGAGGTGTTCGTCTACTACTCCGGCCACGGCGACAGCGCGTCGCTGCACCTCGGCGACGACAAGCTGCCGCGCGCGAGCCTGCAGGCGTGGCTTCAGGCGGTGCCGGCCGACGTGGTGCTGACGTTCATCGACGCGTGCCGCACCGGAGCCGTTCGCAGCGGCGCCGCGCGCGGCCTCTCGCACGCGCCCGCCTTCGACGTCCGCTTCGCGCGCCAGGCCGGGCTCGAGGGGCGCGTGGTGATCGAGTCCGCCGGCGCCGACGAGGTCGCGCAGGAGTCCGATGATCTCGAGGGCGGCTTCTTCACGCACCAGCTGCTCACCGGCCTGCGCGGCGCGGCCGACTCCGACGGCGACAAGCGCGTGTCGGTGGCCGAGGCGTACCGCTACGCGTACCACCGCACGCTCTCCAGCTCGTTCACCGCCGAGGCGGCGCAGCACCCGTCGATGAGCGCGGACTTCGAGGGGGAAGGCGAGCTCGTGGTCACGTCGCTCGAGCGCTCGGGGGCGCGCCTCAAGCTTCAGCCGGACCTGAGCGGCGAGCTCTTGATCGTGGACGACGCGACGGCGCGCGTGGTCGCCGAGCTGCGGATGTCCGGCACTGCGCCGCTCGAGCTCGCGCTGCCCGTCGGCGACTACCGCCTGATCCGTCGCGACGGCCTGCACGTGTGGGCGGGCAGGGTGCGGCTGCTCTGGGCGCGCACCGAGACCGTCGCCGCGGGCGGGCTCGTCGAGCAGCCGCGCGTGGCGGCGCTGCAGCGCGGCGCGGAGCTCGATCCGAACCCGTGGCGCATCTGGGCGGGCGCGTTCGTCTCGCGGCCGCGCGCGCTGCTCACGAGCCTCGGCGGGGGCGGGCGCGTCGGCTTCGAGCGGCGCGTAGGGGGCTTCTTCTTCGCGTCGTTCCGCGTCGCCGCCGGCACCGCGCAGGCGGTCGGCGCCACCTGGAGCACGCGGCACACCGAGCTGAGCGCGGGGCCGGCGTTCGGAGGCCAGCTCAGCTTCGGGCTCGTGCGGCTGAGCGCCGCGCTCTTCGGCGAGCTCGTGACGATCTTCTCGTCCGCGCAGCACGTGCAGGAGGACCGCCTCGAGGCCGCCGGCCTGGGGCCCACGCGCACGAGCGGGTGGACGATGGGGCCGGGCCTGGGCGCCGAGGCGTGGCTCGGCTTCACGCTGCCGCTCAGCCTCGAGCTGCGAATGGGCGGAGGCATCTCCGTCGCGTGGGTGCGGTACGACGGTGCAGTGAAAGACGGCTGGGCCCCGTTCGCGCAGGCGGCGATCGCGTACGCGCTGTAGGGCGGGTGACGCCCACCGTTCACGCTGAGCGGAGCGCGCAGCGCGGAGTCGAAGCGGGCCGATGGACGGCTTTGAGCCCGCTTCGACTGCGGCCCGCTTCGCGGTCCTCCGCTCGGCGTGAACGGAGGTCGGGCGACTACGGCGCGTTCAGCTTCGCGACGTCCGAGGTTGCGTACCGGGCCTTGATGTCCGTCATGACCTCTTTGAAGCGCGCCTGCTCGTCGGGCGTCAGGGTCGCGTAGAAGGCCTTGAGCTCCTTCTCGATCTTCGCCGTCTGGCCGTTGATCGGCCCGACCTTGCCGTTCTTCTGCGCCTCGGCCCACGTGCGCAGCTGGCCGCCGAGCTTGTCGTAGAAGTCGAGGTACTCCTTGCTCTTCTTGTCGGTGGGCGCCTTCTGGCCTTCGACCTGCTTCACGAGGTCGCGGAACTGCTGCACGAAGGAGCGGGAGTACGCGTTCGCCTCGGTGGCTCCACCCTGTCCCGTGAGGTACCCCTGCGCCTTCCACTTGTCGGCCGAGCTCAGCTTGCCCGCCGGGCCCTTCGTGGTGCTGTGCAGCCACTGCTGCAGCGCCTTCTCGCCGTTCACCGCGTTGGGGCCCTTGGGGTCGTCCTTGAAGTCCGCCTTCTCGAGGTACGCCGCGCCCACCGGGTCCGCCTTCTTGAACTCGGCGAACACCATCTGCGCCTGGCGGTAGTCCTCGGCGTGGCTGAGCTCGTGGAACATGACGCCCGCCGCCTTCTTCGGGTCGGCGAGCTGATCGGCGCGGACCGTGATCGCGTAGTCGTTGGAGCCCGGCTTGAAGTTGTCGTGCGACCCGCCGCAGTTGCAGCCCGACGTGATGCGCCCGGCGCCGTCCATGTTGCTGTCGACGCTGACGTTGATGCTGCCGACCTTCGGCTGCTCGCCGACCTTCATCACGTTGATCTGCGACTCCGGGACGCCGTAGGTCAGCGCGGCCAGCTTCGTCAGCTCGGCCTTCTTGGTGTCCCAGTCCGTCGCCGCCATCGCGCGGTCGTAGACCGCCTTGTACGCCGCCGGCGGGCAGTCGTGCAGCGTCGCCACGCCGCGCTTCGCGTCCTTCGCGCTCACCGGCTTCGTCGCCGAGGCCGCGTGCCAGCGGCCGTTCTTGTCCTCGACCGCGATGAGGTTCTCGCCGCCCGACATGCGCGCCGCCGCGAGCGCCTGCTCTTTCGTGCGGTGGCCCTCGACTGGGCTGTGCGACTTCGAGACGAAGACGCCCTTCGCGACCTCCTTGCCGAGCACCGGCGAGGACTCGAGCTTCGTCGCGCCCGCGAGCTTCACGACCGTCGCCTTCGCGCCCTTGTCGAAGCGGTCGTGCTGGAGCATGTCCTGAAGCACCGCCTTCTCGTTCGCGCCGAGCTTGTCCGAGCCGACCAGCTTCTTCAGGTCCGCGACGTCGGCGGCCTGGATCACGCCGTCCTGCAGCGCCGAGGTCTCCCACTTCCGAAGGTCCGCCGAGGTGATCTTGCTCATGGTGGAGGGGCCCTGGAGCACCCGGGATGCCAGCCTCCAACTGCCCGGATTCACGACGGAGGCCGGCCTTCTGTCACGTGCTACTTCAGGTACTCCGGCGCATTGTCCTTGAGCCACTTCTCCGTCGGAGAGTCGCCCCAGAGCGTCGTCACCAGCGAGCCGAGCACGGCGACCGCGCCGCCGACGACGGCGAGCGGCATGCCGATGCCGGTCGAGCCGGCGGCCACCGCGATGATGCCCGCGGTGCCCAACAGGCCGCCGGTGGCCTGCGTGGCGCCGCCGATCGCACCGCCGATGTCCTTGCGCTTCGCCGCGCCGTACGCGTCGTAGCCGCCGATGATCATGTCCAGCGGAGGCCCCACGCGCCCCGCGAACCTCGCGTACCGCGCCACCGACGCAGGCACCTTCGCGCGCGAGAGCACCTCCGCGATCTCGGTCGCGCTCTTCGCGGCGGCGAGCGAGTTGCGCAGGTTCGGATCTTTCACCAGGTCGTACGCGGCGATCATGGCGGTCGCGACCGCGATGCCGCCGGCGACCTTGTCGATCTGGCCCGAGAGCTTCTTGAGCTCCGGGTCCTTCGCCAGCAGCTCCTTCGCCGCGTCCTTCTTGCCGGCGTTCACCAGCTCGACCGCCTCGTTGACGGTCTTCATCTTCGACGGGTCGACGCCGATGACGCGCGCGAGCTGGTTGTCCATCAGCGCGAGCGCCTTCTTGCCGCCGACCTCGTGGGCGAGCTTCGCGCCCCAGACGCCCGTCATGTTGAGCCCCAGCTTCGAGACGTGCCGGGTGGCCTTCATCCACGCGGCGACGCCCGGGCTCTTCGGAGACTTGCCCTCGAAGACCGGCTGGATGTTGCGCTTGAAGAAGTCGTGGCCCGCCTCGGTGTCGGCGATCAGCGCCTGCATGTCGGTGAGCACCTGGACCTGCTCGTCCTCGGGCAGCAGCGCGACGCGCTCCTGGAACTTCGGGTCCTCGAGCATCTTCACCGTCGCCTCGGCGACCTTCTCGAGCTTCGCGGTGTGCGCGCGAATGACCTTGTTGGCGTCCTTCAGGTCCGCCTTCACCTGGTCCATGTCGACGTCGTCGCCGTCGAGCTTTCCGTCGCGGACCGCGTTCTGAATCGCGGCGGCCTTCGCGTACTTCACGAACGCGTCGCGCACCTTGGGGTCGGTCTCGACCGCCGCCCGCACCTCGGTCAGGTCGGCGATCTTCTCGCTCGCGCGGAAGCGGGCGACCTCGACCGTCGCGCCGTCGACCTTCTTCGTCGCCTCGTTCGAGATGCCGCGCATCGCGCGCGCCTCGACCTTGGCGTCGTCGCGGATCTTCTTCGCCGCCTCCTTCGCGTCGTAGGACGCCTGAAGCTCGGCCTTGTTGGTTTCCCGCATCTGCGCGTACTCGAGGCGGGCGTCGAGCTCGGCCATCGAGACCGGGCCTCTGCCGGTGCGCCGCAGCTCGGCCATCTGCTCCTTGATCTGCGCGGGGGTCTCCTCGGTCCACGTGAAGCCGTTCGCGTTCATGTCCGCGCGGACCTCGTTCTCCTGCCGGTGCACCGAGTCGACGAGCGCGTCGTGCGCCTGATCCTTCTGGTCGAACACCTGCGAGGCGCTGGCGGCCTCGCGCTCGACGCTCGAGGCGCGATCTTCGATGCGGCCGCGGTGGACCTCGACGAAGGCCTCCATCGCCTCGACCTCGGTGTCCTTGCCCATCACGTAGTCGAGGGCGAGCAGCTCCTTCGGGCTGACCTTGCCGTCGTCGTCGGCGTCGGCGAACCGCACGATGGCGGCGGCCTCGTTCGCGTCGATCTTCGCGTCGCCGACGGCGTCGAGCTTGCGCAGCTGCGCCGACGTGTAGCGCGAGAGGTCGAGCCCGGCGGCCTTCGCCACGTCGTAGCCGGTGCCGAGCTTCATCTGCGGCAGCGCCGTGCCGCCGGCGTAGACGACCGAGCGCTGCGCGGCGACCGCGCTCTGCAGATCGGCGTCGACCTTGAGGCCCGCGGGCTGGTGCGCGCGGTGGCCGCCCGTCATCGACACCTTCTTCTTCGCCTTGGTGCCGTCGAACGCCGAGTCCGGAGCCTGCACCGCGGCCGCCGCCGCATTCACCGCGCCGGCGATGGCCTCGGTCGTCGCGGTGACGAGCTTCGGAATCGAGGGGCGCGGCGCGATGGAGCTCTTCTTCGAGACAGTCACGTGACAATCCTTTCGTCAGAGCAGCGAACCGGCTGAGACGTCGTTGCTGCCGAGTATGGCCTCCCTTCGGTCTGCAGCGGCCATGCCGGTGTCAGCGCAGCTCGAGGTGGTACTCGCCGCCGCGCTGGAAGAACTCGACGCGGAACCGGTGCACGCCCTTCGCGAGCGCGATCTCCCCGCTGCGCGTGCGCGCGCCGTGCAGGCCGTCGTTGTCGATGACGAGCCGGTTGTCGACGTAGAGCCGGGCGCCGTCGTCGCTGGTCACCGTGAACCGGTGCACGCGGGTGTCGGCGACCTGCATGAGCCGCTCGGCGCGCAGGGCCCAGTCGTACTCGGGCACTCCGGCGGGCACGAGCGTCTTGCTCGTGCCGCTGGAGAGCGGCGAGAGGAGCTCGAAGTCCGGAATGGCGCGGAAGTTCCCGGCGAACAGCGCGTAGCGCCACGCGTCTTCGGGCTCGTCCTGCAGCGCGGGCAGCGGAGGCTCGACGAAGACGCGGCCGCGGACGATCGGGCTCGCCTGGGCGCCGAGGAACACGCGGGCGGAGATCTCCGTGGTGCTGGAGATCGCGAGCGGCTTCTCGTAGCGCGGCGAGGTGCGGGTGACGTCGGCGTCGGGGCTGAGCTCGTAGCGAATCTCCCCGGTGGGCGAGCGGAGCTCGAGCACTCCGCCGTCGAGGAACGCCTTGCGTGGCTCGAGGCCGAGCGGCGGGTCGACGAAGGAGGTCACGTCGATGCCGTCGAGCAGGTCGCGGCCGTGGGCGAGGCGCGCCGAGAGCGGGTTCGCCTTGCGCGCCGCGGCGCTGCTCCAGGCGACGTCCGCGATGGCGAACAGGCGCGGGAAGAGCTGGGTCTCGGCGCGCTTCATGGTCGTGACGTGCTCGGTCCACAGGTTGGCCTGAACGCCGAGCAGGTGCGGGTCGCTCGGAGGCTCGAACGCGGCGATCGCCTCGGTGCGAATCGCGCCGTCGTCGTAGGGGCTCTGCGGTTGGTCGAGGTAGGCGAGCTCGTACGGCGAGAGGACGGTGTCGTGCTTCGCGGCCAGCGCGCGCTTGCCGGCGTCGAGGTTGCGCCAGGCCATGACGACGAGCTCGGACGGCGCCTGGTGCTCGAGCACCTCGTCCCAGCCGACGGCGCGCTTGCCGAGCGACTTCACCTTCGCGGCGGCGCGGGCGAGGAAGTAGGCCTGCACGTCGGGGACGCCGAGGGCGCGGCACCTGGGGCACTCGTCCCAGCGCGTGGTGGGGACCTCGTCTCCGCCGAGGTGGAGGTAGGGGCCGGGGAAGAGCGCGGCGGTCTCCTCGAGGATGTCGTCGACGAGCGCGTAGGTGTCGGGGTTGCCGGCGCAGAGTACGTCCTCGAAGACGCCCCAGGTGGTGGGGATGGCGAGCGGCTTGCCGCGGCACGAGAGGTCGGCGCGGGTCGCGAGCAGCGCGCGCGTGTGGCCGGGGAGATCGATCTCGGGCACGACGGTGATGTGCCGCTGCTTCGCGTAGGCGACGATGCGGGCGATGTCGTCGCGCGAGTACGCCTGCTGGCCGGCGGTGAGCTCGGGGTGTTTGGCGATCGGCAGTCGCCAGCCCTGGTCGTCGGTGAGGTGCCAGTGGAAGACGTTGAGCTTGAGCAGCGCCATGAGGTCGAGCAGGTGCTCGATGTCGCTGGGCGGAAAGAAGTGGCGTGCGACGTCGAAGTGGAGGCCGCGCCAGGCGAAGCGGGGGGCGTCGGCGAGCTCGAGCGGGCCCTTGGTGGCCCCGAGCTGCTTGAGGGTCTGCTGGGCGTAGAAGCGGCCGGCCTCGGTCTTGGCGTCGATGGAGACGGTGCCGTCGGCGGCGACTTTGAGGACGTAGCCTTCGGGGTGGGCGAGCGCCTGTTGGCGGGTGAGCTCGGAGGAGGGGGCGGGAATAACGGGGGGAGTGGGGGCAGTAGCGGGGCGCTTGCAGGCGGCGAAGGCCGCGAAAAGCGTCAGGATCCCCTGGCGTAGGCGCATGCCGGTGTTACTGTACCGACGGTTCTTTGACATGGGGGCGACCTGGTTTCGACGAGGGCAATGACGTCTCGCCGGAGCGTGCCGAGTGCGCTTACGACACTCGTAAATAAACGTAGGCAAACCACAAAAGCCAACGACAACGTTGAGCTTGCAGTCGCGGCCTGAAAAACCGCACTGCACGGTAACTGCGATCTCGACCCGTGGGTCGCAGAGCTACCGTCATAATGCGGGTTCGTTGATCTCTCACCTGGGGGAGATTGACTAAAGCTTCATCCAGGATCGGTTCCCGCCGACGGTGTCGGTGATGGCGGCGGAGAACCTATAAAGCACCGACTACGCACGTAGCGCCGAGAGAAAGAAGGCTTTCGGACGAGGGTTCGATTCCCTCCGCCTCCACTGTTGTTTCTCGACGGGAGAGCGCCGTTCTGGCGCCCTCGTCGAGGTTCTTGTTCCATCCCTGTTCCCTCTCGCCGCGGTACGCGGTGGGACGCGGTAGGTGCGGGTCAGATCGGATCTGACACCATCTTCGGCTTGCCCGGCTCGTGGCCGCCCGGCAGTCTGCGCGCTCCACCAGCCGCGTGCGGCTGAATCCGAGGGGGCAATTGTGACGGTGCAGCGCGCAAAGGACATCCGCGGGGCGTTCAATGATCTGAAGACGCACAAGCTCCCGAAGGAGTCGATGGCGTACCGGGAGCTGGTCGCGAGCGCGATCGCCGCTGTCGACTGGGTGAAGGGCTACATCCGAGTCGTCGAGGAAGCCATCGAGCGGAGCGACCTCACCACCTTCAAGGATCCGCGCGGCGAGCTCGTCATCGCGAAGAACGAGTTGGCGGAACTCGACAACCTACGGAACGACATCAGCGCCTGGATCAAGTCGGCCTGAAACCGAAGTCGAGCTTCGTGTGGGCGAGGATATCGCTCGCGCGCAAGACATCCTGACCCTTCTCGGTGATCTTGTTGTGGCTCAGGTCGAGCGACTTGAGGCGCCGAAGGCTGGGGGCTCGCGCGAGTTCGGCGGCCCCACGATCTGTGATCTCGTTCCCTCCGAGGTTCAGGCGCGTCACCTCCGCGGCAATCAGAAACGACGAGTTGCAGAAGTCCGCAACTCCCTTGTCGCCCATCAGAGCCCCGTAGAGGTTCAATTCGTCGAGCGCATGTGTCGGGGTTGCGCGTCCAAGTGCGCTGCCGAGCTTGCGGCCCAATTTGCGGCCACTGACCAACAGGATGCGGAGTCGTGGAAGGCGGCGCGTCGTCGCGAGGTGCACAACCGTTTCTGGCGTCTGGTCATCGACCTCCAGAAACTCGAGTACCGGCAGCGTCGCTGCGTTCGCGATCGCCAGCCCGCCCGCCGCCCCGATCTCATTTTGCGACAGCCGCAGCATCTTGAGTCGGGCGAGGCACATCGATGCACACAGAGGCTCGATCGCCCTTGAGTTCAACCCGTTCTTCCACAGCCACAGGCTCTCGAGCCGCTCACCGTGGTCGGCAATCGCCACCAGCGCATCACGGTCGAGAGCGGAGAACGTAATCCGGAGCGAGTTCAGCCGCGTCAGATGCTGAGACGTGAGAAGCGCCGTGATGCCGACGCGGCTGATGTCAGAAGAGGAGAGGTCGAGCTCGCGGAGGCCCCTTGCCGACGCGAGATCAGCCAGGGCTCGCGCAAGGGAATCGCCTTGCCCTTTCCAGTCGCTGGGGAGCCACAGCTTTTCGATGCGAGCGAACTGTTCGACCCGGAAGAGGGCGAGCAGACTTCGCAGCGAGGCGTCGGGGTCCCGACCGTACTGTTGGGCGTAGACCGTGATTCGCCGAAGCAGCGGCAACGCCCGAAAGAGTTCGTGAACGTGCCCCTCGAGTTCTCTCGCGTATAGCCCGGTCTCTTCGACGAAGCCGCGTTTGAAGGCGGGGCAGTTGACCGCGGCGTGGAGGTCGTCCGGCAGGAAGTCCCGTTCATCGATCGGCTCGGTCGTGTCGAAATCAGCGCGTTCGGCATCGCCACTGCGGGCGGCGTTCACCGACCACTCGATGAATCGGCCCAGAACGTTGCCCTCTGTGGCGAGGCGGCGTGCGTACGAGAGCCTCAGATCGTCGTTGTCCGGGTCCTTGACGATGCCTTCAACCAGCTCGGGGTACGGGAGGAGTCGCGGCGGTATCACATGGTCTTTCGTCGCTTGAAGGCGGCCACGTCTTCCGCGTCGAGGGCGAACCACTCGCCGTTCGCACGCTTCTCAGCGAACCGTCGATGCCAGTACGCCTCGATGCCGGGTGGATCATCAGTCTTGATCGCGTGCACCGTCTTCACCTTCTCAGGAAGCTGCAGAGCAACCTCATACTCGCGGCGGCCGATCGAGTTCGTGTGCCCGATCTTGTAGTGCCTGCCCGACTTGAGCAGGTAGACAACTCCGAGCACTGGCTCTTCGGCGATGAGTCCGCGCACCTTCGAGTTGTGGCCGGTGGCAGCCTCGAAAATCTTCCTGACGTCGACGAGGTCAGGCTGGTCGCCACAGAACCTGACGACCACGGCTACCATTTCGTCTCGTGACCAGCGCCGGCTGAAGACCACGTCGGTCGGGAACGACGGGTCAGCCTTCCGCCGCATGCGCAGGTCGCGGGAGGTCGGCACACGCCCGAGCTGGCGCGCGAGATCGACAAGGTGGGCGACCAGCTTCGGTTCGTCGAACGGCTGCTGCATCTGGTTCGCGCTGAAGCCAGCCTCGGCGAGGGCGTCCGCCCAGCGCGCCCAGTAACGACCGCTCCACGCTGTCTCCTTGATCCCAGTCTCGGCTTCGAATCGGCGTACGCCAAGCGGGGTGCCGCCGTTGACCGCGGCGGTGCGTCGGATCTCCTCAAGGACTTCCTGCTTGGTCATCGCCGATCGGCCTACAGAATATGACCCTTCGCCTTGTGGTTGACCGCCGCGCGGATCGCGTCAGCGTCCATGTCGGTCGGCTTCCACTCCCACTTCGCCCGGTTGCGCGCTGCGAGAAACCTCTCCCTGCCATCGAGCACGTTCTCATGCGGGATTGGGGTCGTGTCGATGCCGTCCCAGATGCCTCGCAGCTCCTTACTGATGTGGCCGCGGGATCGGGTGCCCTCGGCTGTGACCGCGTATCGAGACAGTTGGATGAAATCGACTGCGGCCGGGCGCCGGTCGTAGCAAGGCCCCGCGACCAAGATGATGAACACCTGGCCACGTAGGTGCGGAAGCGCGGCATTGCCTCGTCTCCACGCCTCGAACCGCGTCACGGGCACGGACACGATCTTCCCCTCGTCCGTTCGATCGAAGACCCAGAAGAACCTTCCCACGCGGCGCCGAGCTTACTCCGCTTCGTCAGCGCCAGTCGGCCGCGCCGCGAGCGCCGCCCCTGGAGAGCTACTCGTTTCGAAGAGCCGCAGTTGTGGCGTCACCGGCGTAGGGGGGAGAGGGGCTCAGTCGGACAGGCGTCTCAGGATCTCCTGTGGGCCCATGGAAGGGTTGACTATAGTTGTCGAATGATGCCTACTGTCGAATATGTCTGACGACTTCCCTTCGTTCGATCGCCTCACCGTGCAGGACGCGGCTCGCCTCCTCGGCGTTTCCGTTCAGACGGTCCGCCGCTGGGACGAAGCTGGAAAGCTCAAGTCCGTGCGGCACCCGGCGAATAACTACCGTTTCTATCGGGTCGCGGATCTCGAGCGTTTCAGACTCGAGAACGTGGAGCGACCGGGAGGGCCCGTGTCGGCTCAGGAACTCTTCGCCTCGACGGCGAACATCGAGGCGAACGCGCAGCTGCGCGACCCGCAACGGGAGGCGCACGCCGCCGTGCGCCAACACTTCGAACGCAGCCGTGAGCGGGCGTTGGTTCAGGTACCCGTGGGATGCGGCAAGACCGGCATCATGGCGACGCTGCCCTTCGGCATCGCGCAAGGCCGCGTGCTGGTGTTGGTTCCGAATGTGACCATCCGCAGGTCGGTGTTCGAGTCGTTCGACCTCGCCAGCCCGCGGTGCTTCTGGAGTCGCCACGGCGTTCTACGCGATGTGCGTTTCGGGCCGTTCACAGCGGTCCTTGATGGCCCGAATGCCAACATCCACGACTGTGACGAGAGCCACTTCGTCATCGCGAACATTCAGCAGCTCGCAAGCTGCGCCGACAAGTGGCTGCCGAAATTTGCCCCCGACTACTTCGACATGATCCTCGTCGACGAGGGGCACCACAACGCCGCCGAGAGCTGGCGAAAGGTGTTCACGCGGTTCCCGGGTGCGAGGGTGGTGAGTCTTACGGCAACGCCGTTCCGGTCAGACGGGCAGCCCGTCGAAGGTGAGGTCATCTACCGCTACGCGTTCTGGCGGGCGATGACGGCGGGATTCATCAAGCAGATTCACTCGGTCAACGTGGCGCCGGCCGTCCTGTCGTTCACCATCGGTTCGAGGGCGCACCGGTACACTCTCGACGAAATCCTCGAGCTCCGCGAGGAGCAGTGGTTTAGCCGGGGCGTCGCTCTCGCACCCGAATGCAACCGCCACATCGTGCAGGCCAGCATCGGCCGCCTGCGACACCTGCGTGAACACGGGTTGCAGCATCAAATCATTGCAGCGGCATGCTCCGTCGATCACGCGGACCAGGTCTGCCGCCTGTACGAGGAGACCGGACTGCGCGCTGCGACGATTCACAGCGACATGGCGGCAGCGAAGAAAGACGAGGTCCTCGCCAAGCTCGCCAGTGGGCGGATCGACTGCATCGTGCAGGTGCAGATGCTCGGCGAGGGCTTCGACCACCCTCGCCTCTCGGTTGCCGCAGTGTTTCGCCCCTTCCGCAGTCTGGCACCCTACATTCAGTTCGTCGGGCGAGTGATGCGCGTGCTGCAGGAAGGGAAGAAGGACCACCCCGATAATCACGCCTTCATCGTGTCGCACGTCGGGATGAACAACGACGCGCGGTGGGCTGACTTCCGAGAACTCGACCTGTCCGATCAGGCGCTCTTCCACGAGTGGGTAACTGAGCAGGCCGGGTTGACCGGTGAACCGGTTGAGGGTGGCGGTGAGCCAAGGCGCTTCGATCTCGGGATGCAGAACGCCGAGGAGGTCATCAGCCATTTCATCACCCAGCCCTATCTGAACCCTGACGACAATCGGGTGCTCGACAAGTTACTGGAGCAGGAGATCATGCCAGGGCTCAAGCTCGGCGCAGTGGTCTCGCGTGCCGGCCTCCGCGCGAAGATGAAGGAGCAGCAGGCGAAACTCGAGACGGCTCCTTCTGCAATCGTGGTGTCGCCGCAGCGGCGCCGTCAGTCGCTCAGAAAAGCCCTCAACAAGCGCAAGAACTCGGTGGTCGCGCGGGTGCTGAAGGAACTCGGCATGTCAATGGTGGGAAGGGAAGTTGGACAGGCGATGAGCTCGGTGCGGGGCTCAGCGAACCTGAAGGCGGTGACCGTCCTGCTGCAGCGGAAGATCAACGAGAGCCTCGGTGTCGGAAAGGGCCAGCGGGGCGAGGCCGATCTGGAGAGCACCGAGCGCGTCCTTTCGGAACTCGATCAGCTCGGTGACGCGATTCGTGACGAAGTTGAAAGGAGCAGAGCGCATGGCAAGGGTTCGTGACGTACTGAGGCACGTTCGAGTCGAGATCGCGGAGCGGAAGCGAACGTGTCACCGGAAGAAGGGCGAGCACGAGATCCAGAGCGGTGAGCTCTGCCTCGGGATCTACGAGGGCAGCCCCCTGCGCCGACGGAACTACTGTAGGGAGTGCGCGACGCCGATTCTCGCGCTCGCCGGAAAACAATTGGGGGAGCTTCACAAGAAGCTTGGGTTGTAGGTCTTGCGTGGGACATGTCCGGGCGCGAACGCGCTACGGCTGGGCGACGTTGACCACGATCCGCCCTAAGTGGCCGCGGTCGGTGCGGCAGATGCCGATGCGGAAGGGGCCGACCTGACCTTCCTGTACGAGCTGCCAGCCGTCACCCTCCGCGGCGCCGCCGGAGATGTAGTCGGCGAGCGCGTCGTTGAGCGCAGTGAGCGATGAAGAGGGCTCGAGGCCGACGACCAGGTAGCGGCGGATGACGTCGGGGTCGAGCTCGTCCCAGGTCTCGATGATGGTGTACGGCTCGTTCTCGGGCAGCTCACCCTCGAACTCCTGCACGGTGATCTTCACGCGGTGCCTCCTTGTTGATGGCGGGCGCCACGTCCAAGACGCGTACCGCGTCGCGTTTCACCTCCGGGGAGAGGTGCGCGTACCGCATGGTCATCTCGATGTTCGCGTGACCGAGCAGTTCCTGCACCGCCTTGATCGACACCGCGCGCATCGCCAGATGACTGGCAAAGGTGTGGCGGAGGTCGTGCCAGCCGACGTGGCCCTCAGAGCGCGCGATGCCAGCGCGGCGGAGCGCACGCCGCAGTGGCGCCTTGAACGTTCCCGGCTCGAGGTAGTCGCCCTTCTCGTCGCAGAAGACGTAGGGCCCGCGCAGGTGCCGGTGGGACTTCAGCGCGGTGACGAGAGAGTCCGTGAGCGGGATCTCCCGACTGCGTCCGCCCTTCGGCGTCCCGATGACGCCGCGGCAGATGTTCCGGCGGACGATGAGTCTCCCGGCAACGAGATCGATGTCCTGCCACTGGAGGCCGAGCAGTTCCCCGAGACGAAGGCCTGCCTTCAGCGCGAGGAGGAGGGCGGGACGCCACTCGACGTCGGTAGCAGCGAGAAGGCGATCGGCCTCTTCGAACGTGAGGAAGTCGAAGGGGGACTTCTCGGTCTTGAAGAGCTTGACCTTCGGCAGGTGCTCGATGACGCCCTGGTCCTGGGCGACGGAGAGCAGCTTCCGAAGAATCGTGAGGTAGTTGTTGATCGACTTCGTCGAGAGCGTCTTCGCCGGCATGTTCTTCCGCTTGCGGATCGCCGCCTTCGTCGGCGCGTCCTTGCGCGCGCGCGTCGCGACCGCCGTCTTGCGTAGCTGCGCCTTGAAGTCCTCGACGTGGCCGGGGCCAATCTCGTCGAGCCGGAGCTTTCCGAAGAAGGGCAGCAGGTGATCGCGCAGAGCGTTCTTCTTCGCCAGCAGCGTCGACACCTTGTTGTTGTTCTCGGAATAGGTGAGGAACTTCGGAACGAACTCCTCGAACGTCGGCGTCGCCACCGGCGCCGCCGCGCCGTAGGTGCCGTCGAGCAGCGTCTGCCGCACGTCGCGCTCGTACTGTTCGGCACCGCGGCGGGTCTGAATCGGCGACCGGCGCTTGATGCGCTCGATACGACCGTCGGGATGCGTCCACCGGATGTCGATCTGCCACGATTCGAGCAAACGACCGCTCTTCGCGTCGGTCCACTTCCGCAGCCGGACGCTCAAGACTGGACTCCCTTCGCGACGCAGAAGCGGCACCGGTTGACCTGGTGCCAGTCGGAGCTGGCCCGGTCGTGGGTGCGCTTGCAGCTGGGGTTCGAGCAGGTGAAGCGGGCGAGGGGCTTGCCCTCCGCGCTGCGCTGCTTGAGCACGGTGCCGGTGATGCCGCGCGGATTCTTGAACTTGGTGCCGGGGATCGGGTTCTTCTTCGCGTTCGCCATCGAGGTCATGGTCCGATGGTTTGCATCCAGGATTCCAGCGCGGACCTCGAGATGCGGATGCTGCGCCCGATCTTCAGCGTGCCGGGCACCTTCCCCGCGGCGATGGCCGCGTAGAGCGTCTTGCGGTTCACGCGCAAGAGTGCGGCGGCCTCGTCCACCGTGAGGACCGCCGCGGGCCCAGCCCCTGTGTTGTTCGATTCCATGGGTTACCTCCGCATCCCGCATAGGGAGCGCGGATGCCGCGTGAACTACCTGGGGGCCTCGCTTGCAGCAGGTTCCGTCGAGGTGTCCTTCTTGCGCTCTTCCGCCTCCTTCTTCCGGCGTTGCTTCTCCATCGCCAGGCGCACGGCCACGAGCTTCTGAAATAGAGGGGTCAGGTCGTAGCGGTTGGTGGCGCCGAGCCCACGTTTCCCGGGCCCCTTCTCGATCTCGAGCATGCCCTTCGCCTTGAGGGACTTGAGGTTCTGTTGGATCGCGCGTTCCGACAGGCCGAGCCGATCAGCGAGGGTCTTGATCCCTGGGTAGGGATGGTCCTCGCCCCACTTGAAGCTGAGGATGTGGATGATCAGCAGCTGCTCGGTGGACGTGAGTCGGGGCTTGGTAGCGCCGGCCCACTGCAGGAAGAGGTTCGAGACGACTGTGAAGCCGTCATCGCAAAGCCCGCAGTTCCCCCAGGTCACGTCGGACTTTCCGTGCACGTTGTCGTTCGGCCAGGTGAAGTCGATGTCGGCGGCGTCGCTCATGTCGCTCATGTCGACCTCGTCATGGGTGAAGCGCCATTCATCCCGAGGTGAAACCGTCTTCGCAGGGGATGAAGCCCGCTTCGCAGCGGGTGAAGCGTGCTTCGTCGAGTAGGTGAAGCCGTGTGCACCCGAAGAAGACGAAGGGAATCAGACGCACGGAAGAAGACGCATCGAAGGAACACGAATTGAACAACCGCGCGCTCCGCGCGCGCGAACGACGACGGAACGTCGAGACGCGACGGTGCGATGCGGGGCTGGGTGAGGCCGCTCTCTAGATCGTCTCGCGCCCCCACGCCCCGGTTCCGCGCGCCCCCCCGCCCCCAGGCCGATGCCCCGCCGCGGGACATGCAGGTCTTCCAGGTCGTCCCTAGTGGCGCGCTCATTTGCCCCTCCGAAAGCGGTCGAGTTGGTCGAGAGCCCAGCCCGCGCGACCCTCAACGACGTGGGCCTCGTCGTAGATCCAGTCGATCCCGCGCAGCAGGAGGTCACCCATCACCAGCTTGAGCAGGTCGCGCGACGGTCGCCCGATCTCGGCGCACCGCTCGGAGCAGTACACCTCGTCGAAGCCCACCCAGCTGAAGCGGTCGCACCACGTCGTGCCGAAGGCGGTACCGGTCCTCGGTGCCCATGACCGCTTACACGTGGCGCAGGTGAAGGCCGTTCTGTTGTCGTCGCGATTCTTGTCCAAGGCGAGGCTCATCGGTCGTCCCCCTGGTCGCCGCCGACCTTGGCGAGGAACTCCCAGAGCCAGAGCCCTGCGTATGAGCGTTCATCTCCCCGGTAGAGCTTGATCGCGTCGAACGTGCGGGGCTCGACCCAGACCCTGTACATTCGGAACTCGTCGCTGAAGTCCGCGGGCTCGTACCACGCGGTGAGCACGCCCTCGTCCTCGACGTCCCAGAACTCCGGCTCGAGTTCTGCGAGGCACTTCCAGCCGCCCGACGTGAGGTCGGGCGATGCCGCCACCACGGGTCGAATGCGACCGAGGAACGCAGAGCGGGTGCTTCCGTCGAATTCAGAGGCGGCTCTGCCAGCCGTGACCTTGAACTCCCAAGCGTTGTAGAGCTCGCGGTACCAGTCGGTCCTGCCGAGGAAGCGCTGACGCAGGTTCCTGTCGGAGTACGGCCCGTGCTCCTCGATATACAGGTGGGGGTCTCGTTCCGGGGTCGCGCCCAGTTCCAGCGCCGCCAGCGTCGCCGGGGATTTCAACCACTCGACTGCGACCTTCAACGTCGTCGTGCTGCTTCGTTCATTGTTGTTCATGTCGTTCTCCATCTCGGTCAGCGAAATGCTGCCGCCGCTCTCGAAATAACCGCTGACGAAGCGTTGCAAGCCGCACCGAGGACCACTTTCGATGTTTCAATCCCGCTAAAACGGGGGACGTCCCCCTAAAAGGCGGGCTATGCTGGCATCGATCTTGAGTTCCAAGTCCGCACGCCTCGCCGAGCACGACCTCGCTCGAGTCGTTCGCTTCCTTGTGTGGACGGTCGCGGAGGGACCGGAGCCGCCGCATAAGGGCGCGCTCGCGCTCATCCTCCACCTCGTCGTTCGCGCAAAAGGCGGTCGCGTCGACGCGAAGGTCGAGCAAGTTGCTGCGTCACTCCGCGTCGGAAAGCGGAGGGCCTTGCACCCGAAGTCCGTCGATAAAGCGATCGAGTGGTTGCTCGCCCCGAAGCGGAGCCATGTATGGCTCGCACGGACCGACTCGAAACAGGGCGCACCTCGCAAAGCGTTCTCGATCGAGCCGTTGTTGAAACTGGCCCGAGACCATGAGGCGAGGGTTCAGAGATGGCTTGAGGGGCTCGACGACTGACCGCCGCGGACGCACCGGGCCGATCTCGTCGAGACAATGCCAAGGTCTTGGCGTTGCACCGTCATGCGCATGACCTCATCGAACGCGGACTTCATCAAAGTTGTGGTCGTCGTGCTTGCAGCTGTCGCCTGCTGCTTCCGGACGCCGCTCGTGCTCCTAGCGATCCTGGTGGCCTTCGCTCTCCGGCTCGTTCGCTGGTTGATCATCGTCGGGCTGCTGACGTCGCTTGCGAACTCGCCACAGACCTACGCCATGCTCGGATGGACGCCCCTGTCCCTTCTCGTTGGTGATCACCTCTACGCCGGTCCGACCGACCGCGGGCACAAGCGGCGGCCGTAGGGGTGGGGGAGTCGCGCTTCGTGCGCGACTTCCGCGAAGGGACCCGACCGGTTTCTCGAGACGCGGCCTAAGGCGAAGTTTGATCCCGGGTGGGGCTTTCCCCGTACCAAGATGATCACGTCCGCCCTGCGTCGGAGGACCCGCTCGCGGCGACGAGCGAGGACCCGCGGCGCCGAGATACTTGAAGCGTCCTTCAGGGTTTGAAGCCGAGATACTTCAAGGCCTGAAGACGGAGCCCCCAGACGAACGGGCTCCTCTCGGCCGGCACGTGCCGCATCGTGGCGTCGCGTCGGCACCGTCCTTGAAGCCCGCCTTCAAAGGAGATCGCAATGCCACCTGCGCGTGACCATGAAGTGTCATCGGTAGCCCTTCGTCGACGTGCCCTAAGTTCAGATGATCGCGCGCGGGGCGCACCTGAGCGCCCTCGAGATGCGAACGAGGGTTGCGACCGTCACGTTGACCTCGCCCGCCTCGATCTCCTGGAAGCGGCGCCAGCTGACACCCGCACGCTCGGCCGCGACCTCCTGAGTCATCTTGGAGCGCCGCCTCGCGGTTCGAATCCGGCGACCAATCTGCTCAAGCTCGCGGCTGACCGCTCTTCGGAGCGCCGGGTCGCTGTTGTAGTGCGCCACCGGCGAGAAGAAGCCAGACGAGGAGCGACCCCAACACGCCCATATAATAAAATGGCGTGCACCATCGATCGGGAGGGCGGAATGGGGCGAATTCCTGCGTGCAGGCCGTTGGCTGCTGTGGCTCTTGCGATGGTCGCGACCGCGTGCGCGCATATCGAAGAGAAGGAGTCCGTCGAGCGCACGGTCCTTCGCACCGAGCGTTCCCAGCGCGTCCTCGACGAACAGGCCGTTCTCGTCGCCGACGGCAGCGTGAAACGGAAGGGCGATGGCATGGGCGTTTCGCTGCTGGTTTCGGTGAACAAGGGCCAGAGGTGCGAGTTCGCGGAAACTCCCATCGTCCATGAGACGGCTCGAGTGACTCGGACACGCGTCGAAGGGTGGAGTCCCCTTGCGTGGGCGCTGGTCGGGACCGGTGTCGGCGGTGGGCTCGCAGCGCTGGGCGGCTACATGATCGGAAATGCCGACGCCCTTTCCAGCCAGTCGGGCACGACGCCGTCAGATCCGGCGCGCTACCGATCCACAGGCACATTGGTCGTGGCGGCCGGAGTCGCCATCGTTCTCGTCGGCGTCGTTGCAGCGATTGTTACGGGCGTTCGCACCATGGACAGCGAAGTGGATCGCGGCGAGGTGAGGGGACTGCCAGCCGTAACACAGTCGCTCTGTGACCCAGTCCCCGTTGCCGAAGCCGACGTTCGACTAAAGCTCGGAGGCGTACCGGACACACTCGTGGCACGCACCTCGGCGAAGGGCCGGGCGGTCTTCTCGCTGCTCGACGTCCCGACCGAGACCTTCACCCCCGAGGGCGACTTGATCGCGGCGCTGTTGGTCAACGAGCAGTCGGTGCCGGTCGCCGTGCCCTCGAATGTGGCGCGCGAAATTCGGAGCAATCTGTTGAGCGACACGGCGTCCCGCATCGGTCGGAGCGCGGGCGAGAGTGAGAGTCTGGCTCGCGCAGCGACCAAGAAGGCGCAGGACCGCGACCTCGACGGCGCTCTGAAGGACTTCACCGCCGCGATCGACTTGAACCCTCGCAGCGCGATCGCGTACCTCGGTCGCGGAATGGTGCACATGGATGCCGGGCAGCGAGGAGCCGGCACCTATGAAAGCAAACACCACGCCGCTGCTCTCTCCGACCTCAAGACGGCGTTGAAGCTGGGTGGTCTGAATCGGGAGCAACTGGAAACGGCGCGGCGCTGCGTCAGCAGCCTCGAGACTTCGGCGACCGTCGAGGAGATCGGGTGGCCCGATCAGCGGTGTCCGACGAAGCTCGACGACGCCAAGGCATGGGTTCGGTTGGCCATGGCGGCTGGCTGGCTCGACAAGGGTCCGGTGTTAACGGGGCAGTTCACAAGGTTCACGTACAGGTTCACTAGGACGATTCCGGAAAAGGACCGCGCGGTCGGCATTTCGCATCTTCAGAACGCGACGTACTGCCTCTGGTCCGGCGTCACGGTCTTCGATGCCACCGGCGCCGTGCTCTGGAAAACCGATGCACCGAGCCCTTACTGACGTCGGCCTCGGCCTCCCGCCTCGCATTGGAATGGTCGTACGATGCGACATGGTGCGACGATCGATTCCCGGTACCGTTCGAAATTTCGTGCCGTGTGCGCGAACCAGGGTCGGGCTGCTGTCGTGTGTCGTTGCTGTTGCGGCATCGGCTCAGGAGAGCGGGGCTGGCAGCCCCTTTCGTTGGGGTGCCACCGTGAAGGAGATGCAGCGCGAACGCCCCGACCTTGTGGAACACAAGCTGGAGGTGGTGGACCCGCCAAGGCGGACGTTGCCGAAGGACATCGATCCGGATCTTCGCGACCTCGCCGAGCGGACACTCGAAGCCAAAGAGAAGACGCGCGAGATGAACAAGCGACTGCGTGAGGTGTGGAAAGGGACTCGGCAGTTTCGTCCAGCTCGCCGAATGGACCTCTTCGGGATGCCGGTCGACGCGAACTTCAACTTCAAGAATGACCGGCTGCAGTCGGTCGTCTACCTGACTTCGGTCGCCGATTCGCGAAAGGTATGTGGCGAGGCGGTCGACAAGATCGTGGGCGGGCTCACTGCGAAGTACGGGGCGGCGAGCAAGGATGCGTCCGACGAGTTTGGCCGGACGGTCAGGTGGGAGATGCCCACCCACTGGATCGGCGTCAGCGTCATGCCCGACGGCACCGGCTGTCGATGCGGCGTCACCTTCATGGATCCTGCGGCACGTAAGGAGCAGAAGCTGGCTCCAGCGCCGTTCTGATCCGAGTTTGACATTCGATCGCACGCGCGCGATGGCAGCCGCCGTGCCGTCCCGTCTCACCAGCCAAATCCGTAGGCTGTCGGAGCTGCTCTCCGAAGCTTCGATGACGCTCGACGTGATCGCCGCTGAACTCGAGGCGAGATCTGGTGATGCTGTGCCGGCGTCGCCCCAGCAGATCGCCACGCCGGAGGCTCCCCGGTCTTCGGTCGCGGAAACGCCCGCGCCGGAACCTGAGCCCGTCGCGCCGGAGACGGAACCGGAGCCGGTTGAGACCGTTGAGGCCGAACAGCCTTGGGACGAGATCGTCGAGCGTGCGATCGAGCTTCTTCGCGCTGAGCCGCGGCGGACGTGGAAGCCGGCTGAGCTGTGCCGCGCGGTTCGAGACTCCGGTGTCGCGGTCGCTTCTCTTCAAGGCATGCACTTCGGGTTGATGCCGCGCCTTCGACAGCGGGGAGCCGTTCGCGAGGGCAGTGGAGGTTTTCAAGCCTCCGAGTTGCTCGCAAAGGACACGGCCGCACCGCCTGCACCGTCGGCTCCACGTGCGCCGAAAGCTCCACGCGAATTGCCCTGGCCGCAGATCATCAGCGCTGCGACGAGGCTCCTTCACGCGGAGCCCGACCGCGCGTGGGGACAGGCAGAGCTCGTTCGCGCGGTGCGCGACTCGGGTGTTCCGTTGGACAACTTGCAGGGCATTCACTTCGGTCTGACCGGGCGCCTCGTCGGTCTTGGCGTTGCGGATGCCGATCGCGACGGCAAGTTGCGGCTCAGCTCGCTGGTCGGCGGTCGCGACCTGAGTGTCGCGGCGAAACCAGAGGTCATCCACCGCGAGCCTCAAGACGACGTCGACGCGCTCACTGAAGAAGTCGATGCATGCGAGATCGTCATCGAGCGCATGCCACTCGAGCAGCGAACTGCTCAGGTGGCCATCTGGGCAGGTCGGGCACGGGAGATTCAAGACCGCTGGAAGAACACCGACGTGAGCGACGAGCGACGAGGCGCGCTGAGGCGTGTCTTTGGTCGTCTCACCCGAATCACGAGGGAGATGCAGTGCGAGTGGATCGACGCATTGACCCCCGGATGGTCGATGCCCTGGAACATCTACATCGCGCATCTCGAGGCCCAACTCTCAGGTGAGGAAGCGCCCCTGCTAGCCGAAGAAGTGCAGACGCTTTGGCGGGCTCGTCTTCGCGGGCTTCTGCTCCCCAATCGGCATGTCAGCCCCGGCGACGCCGCCGAAGTGATCGCGCAAGCGTCAGCGGTGCTCGACGCCGGCGATGATGATCTCAGGGCGGCGAAGCAGCGATTCGGCGATAAGCGGAGGCCAGTCCCGCCGGTAATTCGCCGGGCAACTGCGCCCGAGCCGTCACCAGCGGTGTCGTCGCCGGTCCCGTCGCCACCGGAGCCTCCAGCGCTCACCGTCCCTGCCGCGGTGCTCGAGTGTACTCGCGGGAAGCGCGCGGTCATCGTCGGCGGCACCGGTACGCGAGAAGACCACCGCGTGAAGCTGCAGAAGCTCCTCGAGCTGGACGAGCTCGACTGGGCGACGGTCGAGCGCGGCGCGAGCGGCGCGTTCGGGCGCATCGAAGAGCGGGTCAAGCACGGCACTTACGACGTTGTCCTTTTCCTGGCCGGCTACACGAGCCACAAGTCGGTGCCGCTCCTCAAGGCCTGCAAGGCGATCGGCGTGCCGCTCGTCTACCTGCCGCGGGGCTACAGCGCAGCGCAGGTGGTGCACGCGATTCAGGAACAGTTGGTTCCAGCGTCATCGGCGGGGGCGGCCCAGCGGGCTTAGGGACCAGATAGCGGGCGTCCGCGGAGATCGATGATGGGTGACGCGAAGCTCCTCAGGAAGAGACTGTTCGCTCGCTACGCTGGCAACCTCCGTGTCATTGACCCCAGCTCGGCGGGAGCATTTCGGTGTCCGCTCTGCCTCAAGGACTTCACGGCGAAAGACGTTCATTCGAAGCTGTGCCTCGCGCACATCTTCCCGCAGGGGGCCGGTGGGTCCGAGGTCACACTCGCTTGCCAGTCCTGCGACTCGCTCCATGGCAGCTCCCTAGATGCCGATCTCGTCGAAAGCGTTCGAGTGGAAAGGCCGGGGAGCAAGCAGCGCGGTCGCATCGTCGCCGGTGGTCGGTCCATTCCGATCCTGGTTTCAGCTGACCCGGACGATGAGACCATCAGGCTCGACGCGTCGATACGCCACGCACACCCAACCGACTGGACCGGCATTCAGGACTTCTTCGCGGCGGCGGGCGATGGAAGCAAGTTCCAGCTGTCCGTGACGAGCAAGGTCCGCCCGACGCGAATGCGCGGCTCGCTTTACCGGTCGGCCTACCTGCGCCTCTTCTCGATGTTCGGCTACGACTATGTCCTCGCACCGTGCGCCCAGGTTGCACGAGAGAACATCGAGCGCGCAGCGCTGGGCGAGGTCAGCGTGACGGTCTGCTCCAGCGATGCGCGCGCTGAATCCGTGGCGATCGTAACGGCACCCACAGCGTTGCGGAGTCTCGCCGTAACCATGAAGGTCTCGGGCCAGCGTTTCGCAACGGCGCTGCTGCCAGGGTTCGACCGTGATCCGAGGGCGGTCGCCGATCGAATGTGCGAGAGCCCTCGCATCGTGAAGGGGGTGCAAACCAAGGTCTTCGAGGCGCCGCCAGACGTCTTTGCGGACCCTAAGAATGCCCGGTTGCTCTCCGGGATCTGGCGGCTCCTGTTCAAGACGGGCTGACCTTTCACGGGGCGCAGCGCAGGCCAGCCTTCTCAATCCGATGTCCAAGGAACCGACCGGCTCGCGGGTACCCCATCTTGTCGGGCCGGGCGCAATCTGTTGGGCGTCGCATTTCGCGACCAACAACGTGAAGGCGGATTCGATGAGCAACGGCAACTCCGGAGGAAGCGGCGGCGGCGGAAAACCGGCGGGCGGCGGTGGCGGTAGCGGAAGTGGTAGCAGCAGTAACGGAGGGAAGGGTGGTTGGCCCAGCACGACGGGGAATCCGTCGGGGGGTGGTCGCAATAACAACTCGTCCTCGAAGTGAGCGAAGCTGATCTGGGCGCCGGGAGAGACTCCGGCGTCGAGGTCTTCGCGATGGCACCGACCGCGTTTCAGCTGATCGGTACGTGGCTCGCGGCGCTCGAGGGCGCCGGCTCCGAGGCGTTCCGCCGGCTCACTTCGGGTCGCACACCCGGCTTTCGCTGGCGCGCCGGGGCGACGTCGAGGCAGCGGCACTCGATCGTCATGGCCGGGAAAATGGAAGTGACACGGCCGGCGCGGCGCATGATCGAGCGGTTCGCGGCCCTCGTCGCGCCGGCGATCGGGAACTCCGTTTCCGCCGGAGCGCTCAGCGGAATCGTCGAGATATGGGCGCATGAGTGGCACCAGGTCTTTCGGCTGCCCTTCGCGCGCGACCAGTTCCTGCACCGACAGACGACTTGGTCCGAGAAGCATCGCCGGCTCATGTTTGAGCGGCCGCTGCCTCGGCCCAGAGAGACGCCGCCTCTCGAGGAACTCCTGGTGCCGGAGTGGATCGGCGTCATGGTGGTCGACTTCGGAATCCGCGTTGCGGCGGCATTCGAGCACGCGGGCGGCCGAGAACTGCCGGCGTGGCTCTCGGAGCAGCGTCGAACGACCTTTCTCCGGGATCTGCTGCCCGGCGTCAGCGCAAGGGCGCTCGCCGAGATCGCCGGGGTAAGTCTCTCGACGGCGCAACGCTGGTTCTCGGGAGTCAGGCCGTCACCCTCGAGCTTGCGACGCCTATACAAGCTCGAGTCTGAGACGCCCGCTCGGTGCCCGCCGGGTACCGTCGAGCGGATTCGGACTCACTTCGCTTCCGTGGCGGCGCTCGAAATTCTCCGTGCCCGCCTGCCACGGTCTGTCGTCGACGACCTTTGCGCGAACGTGTGTGTGGTCGCGAGGGCGGTGCGCGAGGTCGTCGCTGCGGAGGGGCGAGCCGTCGCGATTCTGACGAGCAGGGCTCCGGTATGGAGCGATCGGTCAGTCCCGGGCGATGACCTCCTCCGCCGTGTTGCGGGAGGAAGCGCGGCGCTACCGGCGGCGACTGCCGCTTCGATCCTCGAGAAGCCGTGGCGCCATCCGTGGCGTGCTCTCGCGCAGTTCTCGACGACATCGTCATCGGAGCACCACCCCGTCAAGTGGCCGCGGCTCGACCCGGAGGAACTTGAAATGGTCCTCTCGGCGCAGAAGTCGGTTCGGGAACTCGTAGAGCTGGCGCGTACGTGGCGTCCCAACGGCGCGTGACCGGCACGGGCCGTGTTCCGTCCTTGTTCCCCGCCGCCGGGGAACGCGATCCCACCCGGCGGCACCAGAGGGCAGGGAGACCCACTCCCGGCCGCCGGAGAGGTCGTCGGCGCGGCACCGGCGCCCACCAGCCGGCACAGGCCGGTCCGACCTGTCGGCTGCTTCGATTCCCTCCGCCTCCACTGTTGTTTCTCGACGCGAGAGCGCCCTCGTGGCGCCGCCGTCGAGGTTCTCGTTCCAGCCCGCCGCGGCACGCGGCGGGAGGGGCTAGGTGCAGGTCAATCGGATCTGACACGCGAGTAGTCTCGGATCACAGCCTCAGCTTCGTAGCCATTGAAGGGCAACGAGCGCGGCTGCGCGAAACTGTCGTCGGTCCTCTACACCTTTGAACGTTCGCGTGTTGCCGCGAGCGGCGTGACCCATCAGCGACACCGGGATGACGCGCCGGCGCGAGCAGCGGAGCCTCCT
>CALJKW010000011.1 GCA_937980205.1 uncultured Myxococcales bacterium
GGACCCCGGGCGCCGTCAGGCGCTTAGCGGGCGACAGCCCGGACGGGTCCGGCCCTCGCGGGGAAACTGAGCGAGGGCGGACCCCGGGCGCCGTCAGGCGCTTAGCGGGCGACAGCCCGGACGGGTCCGGCCCTCGCGGGGAAACTGAGCGAGGACGGACCCCGGGCGCCGTCAGGCGCTTAGCGGGCGGCAGCCCGGACGGGTCCGGCCCTCGCGGGAAATAGGGCTGGACATCGGCCGGTAGTTGCTGAGAAAGGGGCCCCCCATGGGCGTCCCCAAGAAAAGAACCAGCAAGATGCGCCGCGACCGCCGGCGTGCCGCCAACAACAAGGTCAGCAGCCCGGTGCAGGTGATCAGCTGCTCCAACTGCGGAGCCCCCGTGATGCCGCACCGCGTTTGCGCTGCGTGCGGCCACTACGGCGACAAGCAGGTCAAAGCCGGCAAGAACGAGTAACCCGTGAGGCTGGCCCTCGACGCGTTCGGAGGCGACCACGCTCCCTCCGTCTGCGTCGAAGGCGCCGTCGCGTTCGCGAAGGAGCACCCGTCCGACGTCGTCGTCCTCGTCGGAGATCGGGAGAAGCTCGACCCGCTGCTGGGCCCCAAGAACAAGCGCCTGAAGAACGTCGAGGTGCACCACGCCTCGCAGGTGGTCGGCATGGGCGACCACGGCCCCCAGGCCATCCGCGGCAAGAAGGACTCGTCGCTGCGCCGCGCCATCGAGTTGCACCGCGACTCAGAGGCCGACGGCTTCGTCTCTGCCGGCAACTCGGGCGCGGTGATGGCGGGCGCCGCGCTGCTGCTCGGGCGCGTCGACGGCGTCGCGCGGCCCGCGTTCGCGGCGCTGCTGCCGCAGGTCGACAGCGATCGCCCCAGCGTGATGCTCGACGCCGGCGCGAACACCGAGGTCGATGCCAAGCTGCTCGCCACCTTCGCCGTGCTCGGCGAGGCCTGGGCGCGCTCCTTGTGGAAGCTCGAGAAGCCCAAGGTCGCCCTGCTGTCGAACGGCGAAGAGGAAGGGAAGGGCACCGAGCTGACGCGCAAGGCGCTCGAGCTGCTCAAGAAGTCTCCGCTGAACGTCGTCGGGTACGTCGAGGGCAACGCCCTGTTCAGCTCGCACTGCGACGTGGTGGTGACCGACGGCTTCACCGGCAACGTGGCGCTCAAGACGAGCGAGGGCGCGGCGCTGGCGGTGTCCGCCCTGCTCAAGCGCGCGATCGAGAAGGCGAACCTCCCGGAGAAGGTCGGCGCCCTGCTGCTCAAGCCCACGCTCATGGGCCTGAGGAAGGTCGTCGACTACGCCGAATACGGCGGGGCCCCGATGCTCGGCATCGACGGGGTCGGCATCGTCGCGCACGGCCGCTCGAAGGGCCGCGCGATCGAGCGTGCGCTGGTGGCGTGCCGGCGCACGGCCGTCGCGGGCCTCAAGGAGTTCCAGGTCGACGCGATGAAGCAGGCCCAGCAGTGGCTCAAGTAGATCTGCGCGCGAGGTCGAAGCGGTCGAGGTTCATCACCTTGCTCCACGCGGCCACGAAGTCGCGCGTGAGCTTCTCCCTGCCGTCCGCCGACGCGTAGACCTCGGCGATCGCCCGAAGCTGCGCGTGCGCGCCGAACACCAGGTCGACGGCGGTCGCCGTCCACTTCACCTTGCCGCTGGGGTCCTTCGCTTCGTAGACGCCGTCGCTCGAGGGCGGCTGCCACTCGACGCCCATGTCGAGCAGGTTCACGAAGAAGTCGTTGGTCAGCGCGCCGGGCCGGTCGGTCAGCACGCCGTGCTTTACGCCCTTGAAGGTGGCGCCGAGCGCGCGCATCCCGCCGATGAGCACCGTCAGCTCCGGCGCCGTCAGCGAGAGCATCGTCGCCCGGTCGAGCAGCAGCGTCTCGGGCGACAGCTGCTGCTGGCCGTTGACGTAGTTCCGGAAGCCGTCGGCGCGCGGCTCGAGCACGGCGAACGACTGCACGTCGGTCTGGTCCTGCGACGCGTCGGTGCGGCCGGGCGAGAAGGGCACCGTCACCGCCACTCCGCCGTCCCTCGCGGCCTTCTCGACCGCGGCGCAGCCCGCGAGCACGATCAGATCCGCGAGCGAGATCTTCTTGCCGCCCGGCTGCGCGCGGTTGAACTGCGCCTGGATCTTCTCGAGCACCGCGAGCACGCGCTGCAGCACGTGGGGCTCGTTGACCTCCCAGTCCTTCTGCGGGGCGAGGCGGATGCGGGCGCCGTTCGCTCCGCCGCGCTTGTCGGTCGAGCGGAACGAGGCCGCCGAGCGCCACGCGACGGACACGAGCTCGGCCACCGACAGCCCCGACTCGAGCACCTGCTTCTTCAGCGCCGCGACGTCGGCGCCGTCGACGAGCCGGTGATCGACCGGGGGCACCGGGTCCTGCCAGAGCTGCTCGGGCGCGACCCAGGGGCCGAGGAACCGCGAGATCGGCCCCAGGTCCCGGTGCAGCAGCTTGTACCAGGCCTTCGCGAACGCGAGCGCGAAGTCCTCGGGGTGCTCGAGGAAGCGCCGCGAGATCTTCTCGTAGGCGGGGTCGAAGCGCAGCGCGAGGTCGGTCGTCAGCATGCTCGGCGCGTGCTTCTTCGCCGGGTCGTGCGCGTCCGGCACCGTGCCTGCGCCGGCGCCGCCCTTCGGCCTCCACTGGTGCGCGCCCGAGGGGCTCTTCGTGAGCTCCCAGTCGTAGGCGAACAGGTGCTTGAAGAAGTCGTTGTTCCAGCGCGTGGGCGTCGTCGTCCACGTGACCTCGAGGCCGCTGGTGATGGTGTCCTTCCCCTTGCCGGTGCCGTGCGTGCTCTTCCAGCCCAGGCCCTGGGCGTGGAAGGGGCAGCCCTCGGGCTCGGGGCCGACCTTCTTCGCGTCTCCGGCGCCGTGGGTCTTGCCGAAGGTGTGGCCGCCGGCGATGAGCGCGACGGTCTCCTCGTCGTTCATGGCCATGCGCGCGAACGTCTCGCGAATGTCGCGCGCGGCGAGCTTCGGATCCGGGGTGCCGTTGGGGCCCTCGGGGTTCACGTAGATGAGGCCCATCTGCACCGCGCCGAGCGGCTTCGACAGCTCGCGATCTCCGCTGTAGCGCTCGTCGCCGAGCCAGGCGTCTTCGGAGCCCCAGAAGACCTCGCGCGGCTCCCAGATGTCGGGACGGCCGAACGCGAACCCGAACGTCTTGAAGCCCATCGACTCGAGCGCGCAGTTGCCCGCGAACACCAGCAGGTCCGCCCACGAGATCGACTGCCCGTACTTCTGCTTGATGGGCCACAAGAGCCGGCGCGCCTTGTCGAGGTTCGCGTTGTCGGGCCAGCTGCTCAGCGGCGGGAAGCGGTGCGCGCCCTCGCCGGCGCCTCCGCGGCCGTCTTCGACGCGGTAGGTGCCGGCCGCGTGCCAGCTCAGGCGGATGAAGAGCGGGCCGTAGTGCCCGAAGTCCGCGGGCCACCACGGCTGCGAGGTCGTCATCACCTTCTCCACGTCGCGGCGCAGCGCCTCGACGTCGAGCGCTTCCAGCGCCTTCGCGTAGTCGAACCCGGCGTCCAGCGGGTTCGACTGCGGCGCCGGCGCGTGCAGCACCGAGAGATCGAGCTGGTTGGGCCACCAGTCGCGGTTCGTGCGCGGGCGCGTCGTCTTCGGCTGGGGTGAGGGGATGACCGGGTTTTCGCTCTCGCTGCGGCTCATGAGGTGCCTCTTTGAGGGTTCGTGCTGCGTGGTGGCGGCAAGATCGCCGGCTTCGCAGGGACGTTCCAACACATCGTTCTGATGAAATTGATAGGCGTGACCTATCTCGGCTCGGGCGCGCGGGAACCGTCGTGCCGCCGCGCGTCACCGAATGCGCAGTGCGCAACGTTCTTCGCGGTGACTTCGGCCTCCGAACCCGATACAGGACGCCTCGCCATGGTCCGGGCACAAATTCTCGGTACGGGCAGCTACGCCCCCTCGAAGGTCGTCACCAACGCCGACCTCGAGAAGCGCGTGCAGACCTCCGACGCGTGGATCGTCGAGCGCACGGGCATCAAAGAGCGCCGCATGGCCGCCGACGGAGAGAACACGTCGGACATGGCCCTCGAGGCCGCGAAGCGCGCCCTCGACATGGCCGGCATGAAGGCCGAAGAGCTCGACGGCATCATCGTCGGCACCATCTCTCCGGACATGCCGATGCCGGCGTGCGCCGCCTTCGTGCAGCACAAGCTGGGCGCCAGGCGCTGCTTCGCGTTCGACGTCTCGGCCGCGTGCGCCGGCTCGCTCTTCGGCATGTCGATCGCCCAGCAGTACATCGCGACCGGCAACGCCAAGCGCGTGCTCGTCATCGGCGTCGAGCTGCTCACCCGCCTCATCGACTGGGACGATCGCAACACCTGCGTCCTCTTCGGAGACGCCGCCGGCGCCATGATCCTCGGCCCCTCGGTCGACGGGAACCGCGGCATCCTCTCCACGCACCTGCACACCGAAGGGGCGCTGACCGACATCCTCTGCATCCGGGGCGGCGGCTCGATGCACCCGGCCAGCCCGCAGATGCTCGAGAACAAGCTGCACAAGGTCTCGATGAACGGCCGCGAGGTCTTCAAGTTCGCGGTGCGCTCGCTCGCCGAGGCGCTGGAAGAGGCGTTCCAGCACAACAAGATGACGGCCAGCGACGTCACCCACCTCATCGCGCACCAGGCGAACATCCGCATCATCGACGCCGTGCTCGATCGCGTCGGCATCCCCGCGTCGAAGGCGTTCCTCAACATCGCGAAGTACGGCAACACCTCGTCGGCGTCGCTCCCGACCACGCTCGACGAGGCCAACCGCGCCGGCCGCCTCAAGGCGGGCGACACCATCGCCATGATGGCGATCGGCGCCGGCATGTCCTACGGGAGCGCCCTCGTTCGTTGGTAGCGATACCCATGGCCAAGATCGCATTCGTCTTTCCAGGGCAGGGCAGTCAGACGGTCGGAATGGGCAAGGCCCTGGCCGACGCGTTCCCCGAAGCCAAGGCCGTGCTCGACGCGGCCGACGACGCCCTGGGCGAGAAGCTCTCGAAGCTCTGCTTCGAAGGCCCCGAAGAGAGCCTGAAGCTCACCGCCAACACGCAGCCGGCGATCCTCGCTGTCTCCGTCGCGGCGCACGCCGTCTTCACCAAGCGCTTCCCCGACGTGAAGCCCGCCTTCGTCGCCGGCCACTCGCTCGGCGAGTACTCGGCGCTCGTCGCCGCCGGCGCGATGTCGCTTCCCGACGCGGTCCGCTCGGTTCGCGCGCGCGGCACGTTCATGCAGGAAGCCGTGCCTCAAGGGCTCGGCGCGATGGCCGCGGTGCTCGGCCTCGACGCCGCGAAGATCGACGAGATCTGCCGCGCGTCGGCCGAGGGCGAGGTCGTCTCCTGTGCGAACTACAACGAGCCCGGCCAGACGGTCATCGCCGGCCACGCGAAGGCCGTCGAGCGCGCGTCGGCGAAGCTCAAAGAGGCCGGCGCCAAGCGCGTGCTGCCGCTGCCGGTGTCCGCCCCCTTCCACTGCGCGCTGATGCAGCCGGTGGTGCCCCGCCTCGACGCGGTGCTGTCGAAGGTGCAGTTCAGCGCGCCGGGCGTGCCCGTCGTCACCAACGTCGAGGCGGCTGCGAACAGCGACGCCGGCCGCATCAAGGACCTGCTGCTCAGGCAGGTGACCGGCTCGGTTCGCTGGGTCGAGACCGTGCAGGCGCTGGAGAAAGAAGGCGTCACGCGCGTCATCGAGCTCGGCCCCGGCAAGGTGCTCTGCGGCCTGGTCAAGCGCATCGCCAAGGGCATCGAGACCTTCAACGTCGAAGACCCAGCCACTCTGGAGAAAGTTCCTTGAATGAGTGACTTCAAAGACAAGGTCGTCTTCATCACCGGCGGCTCCCGCGGCATCGGCCGGGCGTGTGCGGTCGCGTTCGCGAAGCGCGGCGCCACCGTCGTCATCAACTACGCGGGCAACGAGGCCGCCGCGACCGAGACGGTGAAGCTCATCGGCGAGGCCGGCGGCAAGGGCAAGGCCGTTCGCTTCGACGTCGCGAACCCGGAAGAGTGCAACAAGGCGGTCGAAGAGACGGTCAAAGAGCTCGGCCGCCTCGACGTGTTGGTCAACAACGCCGGCGTGGCGATCGACGGGCTCATCATGCGCTTCGCCGACGCCGACTATCAGAAGACGCTCGACATCAACTTGAAGGGCGCCTTCAACCTCATCCGCGCGGTCAGCCGCACGATGATGAAGCAGCGGGCCGGCGTCATCATCAACATGACCAGCATCGTCGGAGAGATGGGCAACGGCGGCCAGGCCGCCTATGCCGCCTCGAAGGCCGGCCTCATCGGGCTCACCAAGGCGATGGCCAAAGAGCTGGCGCCGCGCAACATCCGCGTCTGCGCGGTCTCGCCCGGGTTCATCGAGACCGACATGACGACCCACATCCCCGAGGAGGCGAGGAAGATGATGCTGCAGGTCACTCCGCTCGCGCGCCTCGGCAGAGCCGAAGAAGTGGCCGCAGCCACCGTGTTTCTCGCCTCGAACGACGCCTCGTACATCACGGGCGAAGTGCTCAAGGTGAACGGTGGAATGTACATGTAGTCGAAGCTGGTAGTTCCCGGGCGTTCCAAGCTATAGGCCCGGCACTTTCAACCCGAAGCACTGAAGGAAGCTGGTCAGAAAGACAATGTCCGCAACGAACATCGAAGCGAAGGTCAAGTCCATCATCGCCGACCAGCTCGGCGTGGGTGAGGATGAGATCAAGGCCGAGTCGTCGTTCATTGAAGATCTGGGCGCCGACAGCCTCGACATCGTGGAGCTCGTGATGGCCATGGAAGAGGAGTTCGAGGTCGAGATCCCCGACGAGGAAGCCGAGAACATCAAGACCGTCGGCGACGCCATCAACTACATCAACACCCACAAGAAGTAGGCCCACCGTGTCCCGCCGCGTCGTCATCACTGGAACCGGGCTCATCACCGCGCTCGGAACCGGCACCGAGAAGAACTGGCAGGCGCTCCTGAAAGGGCAGTCGGGTATCGGCACGATCACCCGCTTCCCCGAGAGCAAGCTCGTCGTGAACTTCGCCGGCGAAGTGAAAGACTTCGAGGCGGAGAAGTTCATCGACCGCAAAGAGGCCCGCCGCATGGACCTCTTCTGCCAGTACGCGCTCGCTGCCGGAGCGATGGCGATGGACGAGAGCGGGCTCCCGGTCGGCACGGACAAGCCGCACGGCTACGACCCGACGCGGGTCGGCTGCCTCGTCGGCAGCGGCATCGGCGGGCTGGCCAGCTTCGAGGAGAGCCACACCAAGGCGCTGGAGAAGGGCGCCGACCGGCTCTCGCCGTTCTTCATCCTCCAGATGATCGCCAACATGGCGCCGGGGCGCATCTCGATGCGCTACAACCTCAAAGGTCCCAACTGGGGCCCGGTGTCGGCGTGCAGCACGTCGGCGCACGCGATCGGCGAGGCGTACAAGTCGATCGTCTGGGGCGAGACCGACGCGATGGTCGCCGGAGGCTCCGAGGCCGCCATCACGCCGATGGGCATCGGCGGCTTCGAGGCGATGAAGGCGCTGTCCACGCGCCGTGACGATCCTTCGAAGGCGAGTCGCCCCTTCGACAAGGACCGCGACGGCTTCGTGATGGGCGAGGGCGCCGGCATCATCGTGCTGGAAGAGCTGGAGGCCGCGAAGAAGCGCGGCGCCAACATCCTCGCCGAGGTGGTCGGCTACGCGGCGAACTCCGACGCGCACCACGAGACGCAGCCTGCGCCGGAAGGCGAGGGCGCGGTGCGCTGCATGCGGCTTGCGCTGCAGACCGCGAAGCTCAACCCCGAGGACGTCGGCTACATCAACGCCCACGGCACCTCGACTCCGTTCAACGATCAGAACGAGACGAAGGCGATCAAGAAGGTCTTCGGAGACCACGCCAAGAAGCTCATGGTCTCGTCGACCAAGTCGATGACCGGCCACATGCTCGGAGCCGCCGGCGGCGCCGAGGCCGTCATCTCCGCGCTCGCGATCGTGCGCGGCGTCATCCCGCCGACCATCAACTACACGACGCCCGACCCCGAGTGCGACCTCGACTACGTTCCGAACACGCCGCGCGAGGTGCGGGTGAACGCGGTGCTGTCGAACAGCTTCGGCTTCGGGGGAACGAATGCGGTTCTCGCGCTCAAGCGGTATCAGCGTTAGCGCAGCGCTGGTGGTGCTGCTCGGCGGCGCCTGCCGGACCACGATCTCGGTCGAGCACAAGCCGCCTCCGCCCGGCGTCTTCAAGGCGCCGGAGACCGGCTGCAGCGTGAACGACTTCCCCGCCGCCACCGACGTCCCGGAAGGCTCCATCAACCTGGGCTGGGTGCAGGTCCCCAAAGAGGCGACCGACGAAGAGACCTACGTGAAGCTCCGCGAGGCCATCTGCGCCAAGGGCGGCAACGGCCTCTCGCAGCTGCACTGGGTCAACGAGACGACGAAAGACGCGCCGTTCGTCTTCGCGCTCGAGGCGAACGCCTGGCAGCTGCCGGACGAGGCCATCGGGCGCTGAGCGTCGTCGCTGAGCGTCGTCGCTGAGAAACCGGGTTCGCGAACGCGAACCCGGTCTTTCAAACGAGGCCTCTACCGGCGCTTCTTCTTCACCACCGCCCGCGCCGGAGCATCGCCCGAGGCAGCAGCACCCGCGTCGACGTGCTCCTCCGCCATCACGACCGGCGCAGGCTCCGCCCGCGGCGCGACCACCACCTCCGGCGGCGGCCCCGGCTCGGGCATCTTCACGTCCGGCACCAGCACCACCGGCGCCGGCCGCGGCGGCGCCCGGTTCATCCACCACAGCGCCCCCGCGAACGCGACGGCGCCTGCGCCCAAGATGAGCGCCGCGGCCCACCAGGCCCGGCGCGCCGCCGGGCGCCGGGTGACCGCCGATCGGTCGGGCTGCGTCTTCCGCTCCCACGGGGGCAGCGGCCCGGCGTGCTCCGCCGTCGTCGCCACCGCGCGCTGATGCGCCTGCGTGTTGACGTCGGTGTCCGTCGGAGAGTCGAAGCCGGTCGGCGCCGTCCGCCGCCCCTCCATCACCTCGGCCGCGATCGCGCCCAGCCGGGGCGGCAAGGGCATGTACCCCTGCTGGGCGATGACCGCCTCGAGCGCCGCCGACAGCTCGGCCATCGAGCCGTAGCGCGCGTTGCGGTCGGGCTCGGTCGCCTTCGCGATGACGTCGAGCAGCGCCTTCGGGCAGTCGGGGCGTACGGTGGCCGCCGCCGGCCAGTTGCGCGCGCGGATGTTGCCGATCATCTCGAGGTCGTTGTTGCCGAGCACCGCGCGGCGCCCCGTCACCAGCTCGTACATCACGAGCCCGAGCGAGTAGATGTCGGTGCGGAAGTCGAGCGGCTCGCTGGCGAGCTGCTCGGGCGAGAGGTAGCCGATCTTCCCGCGCACCAGCCCCACCTGCGTGCGCCGCGCCGTGGTGCGCGCCTTCGCGATGCCGAAGTCGATCACCTTCGTCAGCCCGTCCTTCGACACCAGAATGTTCTGCGGGCTGATGTCGCGGTGAATGAGCTCGAGCGCCACGCCCTGCGCGTCCTTGAGGCGGTGCGCGTAATCGAGCGCCTGCGCCGCCTGGGAGACCACGCGGCAGATGAAGTCGAGCGGCACGAAGCGCCCGCTGCTCGAGAAGTGCTTGATGACCGTCCCGAGCGGAGGCCCGTCGACGTGCTCCATCGCCAGGTAGAACGCGTTGTCGACGCGGCCGAAGTCGTAGACCTGCGCGACGTACGGGTGGGTGATCTGCGCGGTGAGCTGCGCTTCCTCGAGGAACATCGACGACACCTCGGGGTCGGCCTCGAGGTGCGGGTGCATGCGCTTCACCACGCACACGCGATCGAACCCGCTCGGCCCCGTCTGCCGCGCGAGGAACACCTCGCCCATGCCGCCGTTGGCGATTCGCCGCTCGAGCAGGTACCGCCCGAATGTCACCTGGGCCGTCACGTGGGACAGCTGCGTTCTACCGCCGCCACGTCGCGAGCGTCGCGAGATCCTTCTCGGCAGCGTCGAGCTCGCCCCGCCGCCGGTGGGCCTCGGCGCTCATCGTGAGGCACGGCGCGACGACGGCCGCCCACGACGGGGTGAACTTGAACGGGTGTCGCGCGCGCTCGCACGCGGTCAGCAGGGCGGTGTCGTCTCCGGCCCCCAGGGCGGCGCGCGCGAAGCCGAGCCACTCGACCGGCAGGTACTCGCCACCTCCCGACGAGGCGATGGCCACGGTCCACTGCTTCGCGGCCTCGGCCCAGCGCCCGTCGAGCTCGGCGAGCAGCGCGGCGGCCGCGGCGGCCACCTCGGGATAGGGGCTGGTCGTGTGCAGCGAAAGCCGCTCGCGGGCCTTCAGGCGGGCGAGCTGAAACACCTCGCCCATGCGCACGGGCAGGCCGCGCTCGTCGCGAGGCTCGAGCTCGGCGGCGAGGCCCAGCAGCTGCTCGGCGCCGTCTTCTCCTTCGCGGGCCGCGTCGACCAGCAGCATCTCCTTCACCAGCGAGACGCGGCCGAACGCGGGCTCCGCGAGCAGCCGATCGACGAGCTCTTTCTGGTGCGCGTCGTGGGCCGCGTCGTCTCCCGCGAGCGCGGCGAGCAGCAGCTTCTGGCCCGAGGCGGGGCCCAGGCCGACGAGCGCTCGGTCGATGGCCTCACGGCTGCCCGAGAGCACGGCGATGTGGAAGCGCAGCCGCATCGCGTAGTCGTTGCTCGGGTCGCTCGCCAGGAGCTCCTCGACGCCGCCCGCCGCGCGGCTGAGCTCGCCCTTGGCGACGGCCAGGTACAGCTGCCACATCCGCGAGTCGAGCTGGTTCGTGATCAGCCGCTGAGCTTCGGCGAGCTCGCCGCGAGCGAGGCGGAAGTCGAGCGCGTGCATGTCGCCGAGCAGGAACCCGGGGTCGAGCCTGCGCAGCTGTTCGTGGGCCTCCATCGCGAGCCCGGGGTGGCCGCCGTGGAAGCGCGCTTCGAACAGGCCGTAGGTGATGTCGCGCTCGTTCGGGAACTTCGCGGCGAGCGCCTCGAAGTGGTCTCTCGCCGTCGGGTAGTCGTTCGCCTGCAGCAGCAGCAGGCCCTCGAGCAGGCCGCGCTGCGGCTCGGACAGCTTCTGCGAGAGCGCCACGCTGATGCTCTGCTGCAGCTCGGCGGGCGAGCGGGCGAGCCACCAGCGCACGAGCGTCACGTGGTAGGCGGCCTCGGCGTTCTGCGGGTCGTCGACGAGCACGCTCTCGAAGGCGGCGTTGGCGCGCGGAAGATCGTGCACCTTCAGCGCCTTGATGCCCTCGGCGAGCCTCTTCTCGCGCTCGGACTTCAGCAGCTCGGGTACGCGCGGCCCGACGATCGCGGCGAGCGCGATCGCGCCCAGCACCGACGCAGCGAGGGCCACGGTGCGGCGCGTGGGGCCGCGGCGCGCGAGGTGCGCGAGAAACTCCTCGGCGGTGGCGAAGCGATCTTCCGCGTCGAACGCGACGGCCTTGGCGATCGCCTCGGCGAGCCGCGCGTCGCCGCACGCGCGGTGCACGGCGCGGCGCGGGTCGGGGCAGGGCTTGCCGGAAGGGTCGTGGAAGCGCGTCGCCGTCGCGGCCTCGAACAGCGTCACGCCGGCCGAGTAGACGTCGCTCTTCGGCGAGCCGCCTGCGCCGCGCAGCTGCTCGGGGGCCATGTAGCTGACGGTGCCGACCGCGGTGCCGCTTCGGGTCAGATCGGCTCCGTCGGGCAGCTGCGCCACGCCGAAGTCGGTGAGCTTGGCTCCGTCGGGAGTGAGCAGGATGTTCGAAGGCTTCACGTCGCGGTGGACGATGCCGACCGCGTGCGCAGCCTGCAGCGCGCCGAGCAGGGCGCGCGCGAGGTCCATGACCTCCGGCACCGGCAGCGGCCCCTTCTGCAGGCGCGCGGCGAGGGTCTCGCCGTGCACGAGCTCCATGACGATGAAGCGGCCCGACGGGTCGATGTCGTGCACCTGCACGACGGTCGACAGCTTGAGCGACGCAGCGGCGCGGGCCTCGCGCACGAGGCGCTGCCGCAGCTCGGCGTCGGCCGCGGCGCGCGGGTCGAGCAGCTTGAGCGCGACCTGGCGCCCCAACACCTTGTCCTGGGCGCGGTAGACCTCGGCCATGCCTCCCTTGCCGAGCAGATCGAGCAGGGTAAAGCGCTCGGCCACCGCAGGAGGGACGCGGGGTGCGATGTCGGTGGTGGGTCCCGTAGCGAGGCCGAGCCTAGCAGGCTGCTGAAAAACGGCTGCACGGCCCGATCTCTTCGTTGCCGGCTCCGGTCCGTGCTCACGTACCAGACGACGTACGCTCCGCGCGGTCCTCGCCGGCGCCTCGACCTCGTGCCGTTCGCTCGTTTTTCAGCAGCCTGCCAGCGCGGCTTGCGGGCGGTCGAAGGCAGGTGTTTCGACCCGGAAACATGCCGCTCCGTATGCGAGAATGCCGCCCACATGGATCCCTCGCAGTGGATGGCCGGTTTCCGCGTCACGCACGAGAAGGCCAAGGCGAAGCAGCTCACCGAAGACGAGCACACGAAGTACCTGCTCATGCGCGAAGAGCTCGCCCGTTCGCTCATTCAGGCGCAGTCGCTGTCGGTCCCCGAGGGGCAGAACTCGCGCAAGTACTTCCGCGTCGCGCAGATGTACAAGATCGAGATCTCGAAGACCTGGCAGACGATGACGAAGCAGGTCTCGCGCTCGGGCTTCTCGGCGAGCCTCTCCTCGCAGCTGAAGGTCGGCCAGGAGGTCGACTTCGAGCTCACCCTCGCCCGCGAGGGAGAGCCCGTCACCGGCAAGGCCAAGGTCGTCTCCGCGGTGAAGCAGGGCGGCTGGAACACGTCGTTCTCCATCGAGTACATGAACGAGGCGAACGCCGAGCGGCTGGAGTCGGCGCTGTTCGACGCCGTGCTCTCGCGGTTCAAGTGAACAGCTCGGCCGCTGCGTCCAGCGACAGCGAGTCGGACCGCAGCGTGAGCACCTGGCGGCGCCAGACGAGCTCGCGCTGGAACATCGGGTCCCAGTCGGGCACCGCGCCCTCGTAGAGATCGCGCAAGTCGAGCACGTGCAGTGACTTCGGGGCGCCTTGCGCGACGCGCGCGGCCGCGTCCCAGACGAACAGCTGCGAGTTGTAGGTGGCGGCGAGCGTGAGGTGCTCGAGCAGCACCGCCGACTCGAGCTGCATCAGCTCGTCGGTCTGCTTGAGCAGCTTGTTGACCCGCGGCTTGGGGATGCGGCGCCCCAGCGGCGGCGCGAGCGCGGTCGCGGTCGTCCACAGCGCGGCCTCGCGGATGAAGCCGTAGCGCCAGACGAGGCGCGACGTGCTCGAGGCCGTCCACAGGCCGCCGAGCAGGTGCTTCGCGTGCAGCTTCATGAAGCGGTCGATCTCGCGCCTGAGCGTGACGAAGTGCCGCGAGGCCGGGTCCGTCTTCGCGAGCGTGACCTCGAGGGCGATGAGCTCTCCGCGCAGGTCGCCGCGCGCCTGGAGCTGGTCCGCCACCACGGCGTACCGCTCGAGGTCGTCGGGGTCTTCGCGGAGCAGCTCCAGCGCTTTTTTGGGGATGGTCATCGGGCCGCCGTGTGATGTCAGACCCCGCCGCTATGGTGCACCCTGACACAAAGGGGGAAGCACCACATGAAGCAGAACGAAAAACCGCCCGCTTCGGGCGAGGGGCTACTCGTGCGCCCGAAGGGCACCGACGAGCAGCTCGTGCACGTGCTGGGCATGGCCGTGCTGGCGCTGTGCGACGTGCTCCGGCACCTGCCGACGTCGTTCGTCTACCGCTGCAACGGCCCGAAGAAGGGGCTCGTCTTCAGCGAGCCGGCCCCGCGCCCGCTCGTCGAGATGATCCTCGACCTCCTCGACGGCACCGAAGAGCCGGTGCGCATCGAGGGGCTCGACCTCGCGCCGGTCATGCGCCTGTCCAAGGCCGGCATCCGCATCTACGTGTACGAACCAGAACAGGAGGCCTCGGGGCTACCGAACTGATCCTCTCGCTTTCGTGACGTGATAGGCGGGTCAGTCATGGAGACTACCCGCGAGACCGTTTCCCGCGAAACCGTTCGTCCGCTCGACCAGGTCGACCCCGACATCGCCCACATCCTCCGCGCCGAAGAGAAGCGCCAGGAAGAGGGCCTCGAGCTCATCGCCAGCGAGAACTTCGTGAGCAAGGCGGTGCTGACCGCCCTGGGCTCCTGCCTCACCAACAAGTACGCCGAAGGGTACCCGGGCAAGCGGTACTACGGCGGCTGCGAAGAGGTCGACAAGGCCGAGAGCCTCGCCATCGACCGGCTCGTGAAGCTCTACGGGGCCGAGGCGGCCAACGTGCAGGCGCACTCCGGCAGCCAGGCGAACATGGCGGCGTACATGGCCCTGATGAAGCCGGGCGACACGATGCTGTCGCTCGACCTGAACTCGGGCGGCCACCTCACGCACGGCGCGTCGTTCAACTTCTCGGGCAAGCTCTACAAGGTCGTGCACTACGGCCTGTCGAGGGACACCGAGACGGTCGACTACGCCCAGGCCGCGGCGCTCGCGAAGGAGCACAAGCCCAAGGTCGTGGTCGTGGGCGCCTCGGCGTACCCGCGCATCTTCGACTTCGCGAAGTTCCGCGAGATCGCCGACTCGGTGGGCGCGTACATGATGGTCGACATGGCGCACATCGCGGGCCTCGTCGCCGCGGGTGAGCACCCGTCGCCGGTGAAGCTCGCCGACATCACCACGAGCACCACGCACAAGACGCTGCGCGGTCCGCGCGGGGGCCTCGTCATCATGAAAGAGGCCCACGCGAAGGCCGTCAACGGGCAGATCTTCCCCGGCATCCAGGGCGGGCCGCTGATGCACGTCATCGCCGCCAAGGCGGTCGCCTTCGGCGAGGCGCTCCAGCCCTCGTTCAAGACGTACCAGCAGCAGATCGTGAAGAACGCGAAGGCGCTCGCGGAGGCGCTCAAGGGGCAGGGCCTGCGCCTGTGCAGCGGGGGCACCGACAACCACCTGATGCTCGTCGACCTGCGGCCGAAGAAGATCACCGGCAAGGCGGGCGAAGACGTGCTCGGCAAGGCCGGCATCACGGTGAACAAGAACCAGATCCCCTTCGACCCCGAGAAGCCGAACGTCTCGAGCGGCGTGCGCATCGGCACGCCCGCGGTCACCACGCGCGGCATGAAGGAGGCCGAGATGGCCACCATCGCGAAGCTCATCGGCTCGGCGCTCGACAACGCGAACGACGAGGCGAAGCTGGCCAACATCAAGGGACAGGTGAAGGAGCTGGCACAGAGCTTCCCGCTGTACCGGACATGAAGTGCCCTTTCTGCAGCACTGACGACACCCGCGTCCTCGACTCCCGCGAGTCAGCGGAAGGTGCGGTCATCCGCCGGCGCCGCGAGTGCCCGCAGTGCAAGCGGCGCTTCACCACCTTCGAGCGCGTCGAGCAGCTCACGCCCCTCATCGTGAAGAAAGACGGCCGCCGCGAGGCGTTCGACCGCGACAAGCTCGTCGCCGGTCTGAAGAAGGCCTGCGAGAAGCGGCCGGTCAGCGTCGAGCAGATCGAGGCGCTCGTCACCGAGCTCGAGAAGGGCCTGCAGGACGTCGGCGAGAAAGAGATCCCCTCGTCGAAGATCGGCGAAGAGGTCATGCGCCGGCTGCCGCAGCTCGACGAGGTCGCCTACGTGCGCTTCGCGTCCGTCTACCGCTCGTTCCGCGACATCGCGGAGTTCATGGACGAGCTCAAAGACATCATCCAGGAGAAGGCCGAGTCCAAGACGCGCTCGCAGCGCGGAGGGCCGCGGAGTCTGCGGGCGGTCGAGCCGCGTGATGAAGACGGCGCCAGCGACCCGGAGAGGGTGAAGAAGTGATCCAGGACGAGAAGTTCATGACGCTCGCGATCGAAGAGGCGCAGCGCGGCATGGGCTTCACGCACCCGAACCCCTGCGTGGGGGCCGTCATCGTGAAGGGCGGCAAGGTGATCGCCCGCGGCCACCACGAGAAGGCGGGGGCTCCGCACGCCGAGGTGGTCGCGCTCGCGAAGGCGAAGAAGAACGCGAAGGGCGCGACGCTCTACACGACGCTCGAGCCCTGCAACCACCAGGGCAAGACGCCGCCGTGCTGCGACGCGATCCTGGCGGCCGGCATCAAGCGCGTGGTGTTCGCGAGCTCGGACCCGAACCCGCTCGTCGACGGCAAGGGCGTCGCGCGCCTCGAGGCCGCGAAGGTGAAGGTGTCGCGGCACGTGCTGCGCACCGAGGCCGATGCGCTGAACCGGCCGTTCTTCAAGTTCATGCGCACGGGCCTGCCGTACGTGACGCTCAAGGTCGCGGTGACGCTCGACGGGAAGCTGGCGACGAGCACGGGCGACTCCGAGTGGGTGAGCTCGCAGGCCTCGCGGCAGCGCGTGCACGAGCTGCGCGCGCAGGTCGACGCGGTGCTCGTCGGGGCCGGCACCGTCATCGCCGACGACCCGCAGCTCACCGCCCGCATCCCGAAGGCCAGGAACCCCGTGCGCGTGGTGCTCGACGGAGCGGGCAGGGCGCCGAAGGGCGCCGCCGTGTTCGACGACCAGGCCCGAACCATTCTCGTCGACAAGCCGTCGGCGCCGAAGGCCGTGCTGCAGCACCTCGCGCAAGAGGGCCTGCTGCACGTCCTCATCGAGGGCGGCGCGAACATTCATCAGCAGTTCCTCGACGCGAAGCTGTTCGACGAGCTGTGGGTGTTCATCGCGCCGAAGCTGGTCGGCAATGAGGGCATCACCTGGTCGGGGAACCTCGGCATCGAGCAGATGGCCAATGCGCTGAAGCTCGAGCTGCAGAGCGTCGAGCGCATCAGCGATGACGTGCTCGTGCGCTACGTGCCGGGGAAGACCAGTTAGCGGGGCAAGCTCACAGCAGCGTCCCGCGAAGGATCACCATCGCCACCGTGAAATAGATCACCAGCCCGGTGACATCGACGAGCGTCGCGACGAACGGCGCCGACGCCGTCGCGGGATCCAACCCCAGCCGCCGCAGCGCAAACGGCAGCATCGCCCCGACGAGCGCCCCCATCAGCACGATGGCCCCGAGGCTCACCGCGACGGTGATCCCCACCAGCACGAAGTGAGGGGTGTAGAGCTCCTGCGCGTTGGGCCACAGCACGATGCGCATGAAGCCAATCGCCGCCAGGAACCCGCCGAGCGCGACGCCGACCCGCAGCTCGCGGCCGGCGACCTTGTACCAGTCTTTGAGCTCGAGCTCCCGGGTCGCCAGCGCGCGGATGATGAGCGACGTCGCCTGCGAGCCCGAGTTGCCGCCCGACGCGATCACCATCGGCATGAAGACGCCGAGCACGACGGCGGTGTCGAGCTCGCCCTGGAAGTAGCCGACCGCCGTCGCGGTCAGCGTGCCGGACACGAGCAGGATCGTCAGCCACGGCCCGCGCTTCTTGAGCATCTCCCACAGCGAGATCTCGAGGTACGGCGCGTCGAGGGCCTCGTTGCCACCGAGCTTCTGAATGTCCTCGGTCGCCTCGGCCTCGGCCACGTCGAGCACGTCGTCGACGGTGATGATGCCGACGAGCACCCCCTTCGAGTCGACCACCGGCAGCGCGACGCGGTCGTACTTCTCGAACGCGGTGATGAGCTCCTCGCGCGGAGCCGTCGCCGGCAGCGCCACCATGTGCCGCGTCGGCAGGTCCGCGACCCGCGCGTCCGGCGGAGCCAGCACCAGATCCGCCAGCCGCACGTCGTACAGCAGCACGCCCTTGTCGTCCGTCACGTACAGGGCGTTGAGCGTCTCGGCGCCCTTGCCGTTGGCGCGAATGAACTCGAGGGCCTCACGCGCCGTCATCGCCGGCTTGATCGTGAGGTACTCCGGCGTCATGTACCGGCCGGCGGTGTTCTCCGGGTAGCCGAGCAGCTGGCGCGCGGCCTTGAGCTCCTCGGGGTTCAGCGTGGTGAGCGCGCGGCGCGTGACCTCGGCGGGCAGCTCCTCGAACAGTCGCGTGCGATCGTCCGGCGACATGCCGTTGAGCACGTTCACCAGCTGCTCCGAGCCCAGCGACTTCACCAGCTCGGCCTGCTGCTCGATCGGCAGGTACTCGAACGCCGTACCCGCGACGTCGCGCGGCAGGATGCGGAAGATCACCCCCGAGTCCTCGGGGGGCAGATCGTCCAGCACCTCCGCGATGTCGGCGGGGTGCAGATCTTCGAAGGCGACGCGAAGCGACTCCCAGTCCTTCCGGGCGATCAGCTCCTCGTATTCGGGCTTGAGGAAGTGGCCTAACACTGCTTCCGCTCCGGCCGCGGCCCCTTACCGGGCTTCGCCCGCCAGGCGCCTATCGGCACTTCGGGGTCCACGTCCGAAGGGACCTCCTCGTGGCTACCTCAGATGTGCTTGCGCAAGGACTCTTCGAGCTTCGCCTTGGGCACCGCGCCGACGATCTGATCGACCACCTTGCCGCCCTTGAACATCAGGAGCGTGGGGATCGAGCGGATGCCGAACTGCTGCGCGACGGTCTGCGCCTCGTCGACGTCGACCTTCGCGATCTTCACCTTGCCCTTGTACTGGGTGGCGAGCTCTTCGAGGGCCGGCGCGATCGCGCGGCACGGCGCACACCACGTCGCCCAGAAATCGACGAGGACCGGCTCGGCGGAGTCGAGGACCTGCGTCTTGAAGTCAGCATCTCCGACCGCCACGGTGTCTTTGCCCATGAGCCGCCAATAATACTGCGGTGCGTGCCCTGCAAGGCCGGACAGGATAAGAAGTGGCTGTGAAGCTCTTTCTCCCCCAGAAGACGCTCGAGGAGTGGTCGTTGGCCGAGAAGGCCGACCTCCAGGAGGGCAAGCTCGTCGTCTCCGAAGCTGGTTCACCGTCGACTGCGTCGAAGGCCAGCCACACCGTGACGCCGGCCGTGCACTTCGTGAAGCTCGTCTCGGGCGTGGATCAGAGCCAGCTCGTGGGCCGCGTGAAGACGATGTCGCAGCTCGACGCGCTCGGCTGCGAGCACATGATGGACTCCGTGCTGCTCGGAGACGCCGCGTACGAAGTCACCCCCGGCTACATCGCCGAAGTCGCCGCGCCGGCGCCGGCCGCGGGAGCAGGGAAGGGCGACAAGAAGAAGGCGACGTCTCCCGAAGCAGACCTGTTGGCCGCCTTCATCCTCGACAAGCTTTAAGACTCAAGCGCGTTTCGGCCGGCTCGTAGGAGAAAGCAACATGCGAATCGTGTTGGTGGCTGCGCTGGCTCTCGGCAGCGCTGTCTTCGCGAGCAGCGTCACGCCGCGTCCCATCACCGAGCGCGCGAAGATGGCCGATCGTGTCGTCGTGGCGCAGGTGCTCTCCACGCGCACCGAGCTCATCAACGGCGACGTCCGCCGCATGGTGACGTACACCGAGGTGCTCGTCGGCGACGTCGTGAAGGGCCCCAGCGGCCCCGGCCTCGATCGCATCACCATCACCCAGCTCGGCGGCCGCCACGGCCTGTGGGAGGCCCACGTGCCCGGCGACGCCACGTTCGCTGTGGGCGAGACCGCGCTGCTCCTCCTCAAGTGCTCCACCGGCCCCGGCCGCTGCGGCCTCGTCGCGCTCTCCGAGGGCAAGGTGAAGCTCATCGGCAGCGACGCCTTCATCTACGACCTCTCCACCAAGCAGCACACGAAGCGGCCGGTCGCCGAGCTGCTCACCGAGCTGCGCGCCGCCGTCGCGCCGCAGCAGCCCACGCCCACGCCGACGCAGCCCGCTGGAGTCACCCGATGAGGGCGCTTTCGCTCCTCGGCGTGCTCGCCGCGACCGCCGCGCACGCGCAGTACGACTACCTCTCGTTCAAGAACCTCTCCGACAGCCAGCACCCGTTCGAGTACTACGTCGACAACCGCATGCTCTCGCCGCAGGGGCTGTCGGTCGACGACATCCGCTCGGCCTCCGAGCGCGCGTGGGGCAAGTGGAACGCGGTCTCCTGCGCGACGCCGAAGGGCCGCGCGATGGGCTTCACCGGCGGCGTCGTGCCGCAGCCCTCGAACCCCTACGACGTCTACAACGTCACGCCGGTCTTCATCACCTCCGACATGCCGAGCATCGAGCCGTTCTTCGCCGATGCCTTCACCTACGACGTCTCGGCCGTCGCGCTGCCGCTGCAGTACGCCGGCGTGCTGCAGCAGTGCGACATCTACCTGAACGGAGTCTCCCGCACCTTCTCGACCTCCATGCAGGTCGGCAACAACAACCTCGACGTCGAGTCGGTGATGCTGCACGAGATCGGCCACTGCCTCGGGCTCGATCACAACACCTCGATCGCCGGCTCGGTGATGGTGACCACGGTGCTGCCCGGCGTCTCGAAGCGAGACCTCACCCCGGCCGACGCCGACATGCTCTGTCAGCGCTACCCCTCGACCGGCCAGGTCGGCAGCCCCTGTCCCGACGGCGGCGGCTGCGGCTCGACCTTGAGGTGCGTCTCGCAGCCCGCGCCCAGCGGCCCGCCCTACCGCTTCTGCACCAGGGGCTGCCCGACCGGCATGAACTTCCAGTGCGACCTGCCGCTCGTCTGCGAGGCCTCCACGGCCTTCACGCCGTCGTTCAACGGCGCGTGCCTGCGGCCCGGCGCGAACACCACGCAGGTCGGCCGCCCGTGCATGTTCCAGAGCGAGTGCGCCTCGTCGCTCGGCCTGTGCCAGCAGCCGTTCCGCTCGGCCGTCACCAACACCGAGTTCTGGCAGGGCGGCTACTGCACGCAGAGCTGCGCGCCCGGCCAGCCTCCCTGTCCCGGCGGCTCGGCGTGCACCACCATCATCACCGGCCAGGGCACCTCGTCGGACGTCTGCCTGCAGAGCTGCCGCGTCGGCTTCGCCGACTGCCGCCAGGGCTACGCCTGCGTCTCGACCACCAACGGCGGCGTCTGCGCCCCGCGCTGCGAGGCCAACAACGACTGCGGCAACGGCTTCGCCTGCCGCACCTGCGACGGCCTGTGCGTCGCGATCAACAACCAGACCCAGCCCGGCGACATCTGCAACGTCGACGACACCTGCGGCTTCGGTCAGGTCTGCGCCCAGCTCGACCGCCGCTCGGGCATCAAGCTGTGCACCTCGGGCTGCGGCTCCGGCTGCCAGCAGTGCCCCACCGGCAGCACCTGCCAGCCGGTGCCGAGCGCCGGAGGCCAGTTCTTCTGCTTGAGGAACTGCACCGGCCCGGGCACCTGCCCGAACCCGCTGCAGTGCGCGCAGCTGCCGACCGGCCGCGCGTGCCTGCCGCCGTGCATGGACAACTTCGACTGCCCCGTCGGCACCACCTGCAACGCCGGCGAGTGCGGCAACCCCGTGCTCGACGACGGCGGCTGCGGCCTGTTCTGCAACCTCGTCGACGGCGGCGCCCCCATCAAGCCGAAGCCCAAAGACGCCGGCACCGGCGGGGGCGGCAGCGGCGGTTGCGGGTGCAATTCTTCGCCAGCGAGCCTGTTGTTTGGTCTCATGGGTCTCTCCCTCATCGGCATCAGGAGCAGGCCGTGGCGACGCCGGCAGTGAACGAACCCAGCACCCCCGCACCCGAGCACCGCATCGCGTCGGACTTCACGCTCGCGTGGGTGCTCGACGTGCTGGTGAAGAAGAAGTACCTCACCAAAGGCCAGGCCCAGGACGTCGCCGCCAAAGAGGCCGCCGCCCGCGCCCGCGTCATCAAGGCGGCGGGCGTCGAGCGGTACGAGGTGTCTCCGGTCGAGATCGTGGCGGCGTTCCAGGTGCCGCTGCCGGGCAAGCCCGGCGAGCTCATCGATCAAGACCGCATCACCGAGGCCTGCGCCGATGCCGCCGGCATCGCGTACCGGAAGATCGACACCCTGAGGCTCGACATGCAGGTGTCGGCGCGCATCTCGAAGCCGTACGCGCAGAAGCGCGCGATCCTGCCGCTCGAGGCGAAGCCCGCCACGGGCCTCGTCGTCGCCGTCGCCAACCCCTTCGACCGCATGCTGTTCGAAGACCTGCAGCGGCAGACGGGCGGCAAGGTGACCCCGGTGCTGTCGGCGAAGGCCGACATCTTGAAGGGCATCGCCGACGTCTACGGCTTCAAGCGCACGCTGGCCGCGGCCGCCGACGAGCACCAGGACCAGACGGGCGTCTCGAACTTCGAGCAGCTCATCACGCTGTCGAGCGGCAAGGAGCTCGACGCGCAGGACAAGCCGGTCATCCAGGCGGTCGACTACCTCTTGCGCTACGCGTTCGAGAACCGCGCGAGCGACATTCACGTCGAGCCGAAGCGCGACAAGTCGCTGGTGCGCCTGCGCATCGACGGCGTGCTGCACACCGTCTACACGCTGCCCTCGCAGGTGCACCCGCCGATCACCTCGCGCGTGAAGATGCTGTCGCGCATCGACATCAGCGAGAAGCGCAAGCCGCAGGACGGCCGCATCAAGGTCGACCGCGAGGGCCGCGAGGTCGAGATCCGCGTCTCCACGCTGCCGACGGCGTTCGGTGAGAAGGTCGTGATGCGCATCTTCGACCCCGAGACGCTGGTGCCCGACATCGCGATGCTCGGCTTCGACCCGGACGAGAAGAAGCACTTCGAGCAGTGGATCTCCGAGCCGCACGGCCTCATCCTCGTCACCGGCCCGACGGGCTCGGGCAAGACGACGACGCTCTACTCGGCCCTCAAGGCGCTCGCCGGCCCCGACGTGAACGTCACCACGATCGAAGACCCGATCGAAATGGTCTGGGAGGGCTTCAACCAGGTGCAGGTCGTGCCGAAGATCGGCCTCGACTTCGCCGCCGCGCTTCGCCACATCCTGCGCCAGGATCCCGACATCATCATGGTCGGCGAGATCCGCGACGCCGAGACGGCCGAGAACGCGATCCAGTCGGCGCTCACCGGCCACCTCGTGCTCTCGACGCTGCACACCAACGACGCGGTCGGCGCGGTCAACCGCATGTTCGACATGGGGGTTCCCCCGTTCCTGCTGAGCTCCACGCTGCTCGGCGTCATGGCGCAGCGCCTCTTGCGGAAGAACTGCAGCGCGTGCTCCGCGCCGGTGCAGCTGACGGCCGAGCAGATCGCAGCGCTCAGGGCCCCGCTGCCGCTGCTCGAGGGCGGCGTGAACGTGCTGCAGGGCAAGGGCTGCGTGAGGTGCCGCGGCACCGGCTACCTCGGCCGCACCGGCGTCTTCGAGATCTTCGCCGCCTCGGCCGAGGTGAGAGATCTGATCAACCACAAGGCCCCGGTCGATCAGCTCGTCGCCGCCGGCCGCCGCGTGGGCTTGAGGACGCTGCGCGAGGCCGCGGTCCGCAAGCTGGCGATGGGGCAGACGTCGTTCGAAGAGGTGCTGCGAATGACGAGCGCCAGCACCGGGCTCCCGTGAGCTGGATCCACGCGCGGCGCGCTTCGTGAGAGTCGACCGCCTCGCCGCAGGGTGGCGGCGCGCGCCACCCCGCAGCCGCTCGAGTGAGCGCGGGACTCGCCAGTGATCGGCCGCAAGCCGTGGGTCGCCGTCGCGCTGTCGGTCGCCATCCCCGGCCTCGGTCACGTCTACGCCGGCACGTTCGGCCTCGCGCTCGCGTTCGCCTTCAGCGATCGCGTGCTGCCCGCGGTGCTCGAGCTGCTCGCCGGCGCCGGCAGCTTCAGCGTCGAGGCGCTCGCCATCACGAAGCTGTGGCTGCCGCTGGCGACGCGCCTCCTCGCCGCCGTCCACGCGCTGCGCATGGTGAGGCTCAACGCGCCGCAGGCGGCTCCGGGCGCCTATGGCTTCTTCGCCGTCGGCTGGGTCGTCGCCGCGTTCGCGCTCGGGCAGGTGACGGGCCGCTTCGTCACCGCGGTGCCGCTCACGTCCGGCGGCCACGGCCTCAGAGCCGAGGACCGCGTGCTGACGACGCGGCTGGGCGCGGCCGCGGAGCCGAGGCCGGGCGCGCTCGCCGTGTACTTCGAAGACTGGCCCGACGGCGGCGCGGCGAGCCCGCTCGTCCCGCTGTTGAGGCAGGTGAAGGTGGGGCGCGTGATCGACGCCGGCCGCGACGCCTTCGAGGTCGAGCCGGGGGTCGCCGTTCCGCTCGGCGACTACGGCGGAGTCCCGCTCGGCGTCCTCTCCGCGCCGAACGGTCAGCGCCTCGATTGGGATCGCATCGGGGCGAGCCCCACTCCATAATGCCCGGCCGTGCCGGAGGGGCTCTCGTTGCTGGTCGCGCTGCTCGCGTCGCAGGCCGACGGGGGCACGCCCGCGCAGGAGCCTCCGACGATCCTCGTGCAGAAGCTGGCGGGTAACGAGGCGGCCGGCGACCTGGTGGCGGGCCTCTCGGCGCTGCTCACCGAGCGCGTGAAGACGGCAGACCCGACCTTCAAGATCTACAGCCAGGCCGATCTCGAGCGCGTCGTCAGCGAAGAGCGGCAGAAGCAGCTGGTGGGCTGCGCCGACGAGTCGTGCCTCATCGAGCTCTCCGACGCCCTCGGAGCCCGGTACATCATCAGCGGCCGCGTCGATCGCTTCGGCGATCGCTACGTGCTCATCGCGAACATCTACGACAAGAACGAGGCGAAGGCCGGCGTGCAGTCGCGCCGCGAGGTGACGGACCCCGGCAAGCTGCCGGCGGCGCTCGACGAGGTCGCCGACGAGGTGCTCGCCCCGCTCGGAGTGAAGCCCCGCGTCGACACGAACCTCGCGAACCGCCTCGACACGACCGGCTTCACGCTGGGCCTCAAGTTCTCGACCCAGCTCGTCACCAGCATCCAGCAGCTCGCGCCCGGCGGAGATCTCGAGATCGGCTACCGCATCACGCCGGCGGTGCAGGCCTTCTTCCAGATCAGCTTCGTCACCACGTTCAACACGTCGCAGTTCGGCAGCACGCAGCTGGTGCCGGGCATCCTCGGCGCGCGGTACTACTTCCGCGCGGGGAAGAGCTTTCAGCCGTACGTCGGCGCGGCGCTCGGCCTGCTCGTCACCATCCAGTCGATCACCAGCAGGGGCGACACGCGCCCGGCGCTGTGGGGGCACGTCGGCATCTCGTACCTGTTCCTCCCCTGGCTCGGCGTCACCACCGACTTCAGCGTCGACGTGCTCGGCGCGGCCTTCGAGCTGGCCGACACCCAGAAGCGCGGAGTGAACCTCGCGCTATCGCTCGGAGCCCTGTTCAGGTTTTGATGGCCTCCTCGATGCGAAGGTTCCTGTTGTGCGTGTTGCTGGCGGGGTGCCCGAAGGACGAGCAGCCCGACCCGAAGGCGCAGGCCGAAGGCCTCTACCTCGCCGGCACGACCGCCTACCTGCAGGGCAAGTTCGTCGAGGCGCACGAGAAGTTCGCGCAGGTGCGCTCGCTCAACCCGACCGACCCGCGCCTGCCCGCCGCCGAGGGTGAGGTCTACCTCGCCGAGGTGAAGCTCGATCAGGCGCTGCTCGCGTTCCAGGAGGCCACGAAGCTCGACCCCAAGCGCGGCACCACGTGGAGCCGCATCGGGTACATCCAGCTGCTCAAGGGGAACCGGGCCGAGGCCACGAAGGCGCTCGACAAGGCGCTCGAGTTGAACCCGAAGGACTTCAACGCGCTCGAGGCGCGCGCCGAGATCCAGCTCAAAGACGGCAAGCTCGACGAGGCGGTAGAGGGGCTCGTCGCCGCCGCCGACGCCGCGCCCGACATCGCGAAGCCGATGCTCATCTTGCGCGCGGTGACCGAGCTGTCGTCGAAGGGCCGCGGGAAGGACGCGCTCGAGCTGCTCGAGGCGCAGGCGAAGAAGGGCGTGAAGGCGCCCGACGTGATGAGCGAGCTGGGAGATCGCCTCGTCGAGGTGAACCGGCTCGACGAGGCCCGCGACGCCTACGCCGAGGCCGCGAAGGGCAACCCGAAAGACCCGACGCTGTGGGAGCTCGTCGGCGAGCTGAACGCGAAGCTCGACAAGCCGGGCGACGCCGAGGCCGCCTTCCGCGAGTCGCTCAAGGTCAAAGACCGCGGCGTCGTGCACGTCGCGCTCGCGCGCCTGTGCCAGGCGAGGAAGGACGAGGCCTGCGTGAAAGAAGAGCTCGACAAGGCCCTCGCCACCGCCTCGGGCGAAGAGCTGCGCGAGCTCATCGATCTCGCCGACCTGCTCTCGTCCGTCGGGCGCAAGAAAGACGCGTTCGCCCTGGTGAAAGATCTCGCCTCGGAGGACGAGCAGAAAGGCAACACCGTGCTGCAGCTCAAGGCAGCACAGCTCGCCAAAGAGGCGGGAGAGAAGGATGCTGTGAAGGTCTTCTGCGCGAATGTCGCGGCCGCCGACGCAGGGACCGGAAAGTGCCCGTGAAGAGAGTGTTGTTCGCGGTGCTCGCCCTCGTGGCGTGCAACCGTGCGCTCGAGGTCGCAGATCCCCCTCCCGCTCCAGGTCCCGGAACGATCAGCGGGAGAGCCGTCATCTCCAAGCCCGGTCGCCCCCAGCGGCTGCCCGCCTCCGGCGCCGAGGTGTCGCTGCTGGGCAGCGGCGTCCGCACGCGCTGCGACGCGCAGGGCAACTTCCTGCTCGAGGGCATCACCTCGGAGCGGGGGCAGCTGTTGTTCCGCTTCGACTCGGACGCGAACGGCTCGTTCGACCGGCAGAAGCTCGTCTCGCTCGAGGCGCTCAAGGCCGGCCCCGGGCGGCAGCTCGCCATCGGAGAGGTGCTGCTGCTCGAGAACGCCCGGCTCGTCGGCCGCGTGAAGCGCGGCGACGTCACCGGCCCGAGCGGCCACGCCGGCACGCTCGCCGTCGTGCCCGCGAGCCCGTTCAGCGCGACCTCGGCCGACGACGGCACGTACGTGTTCGACGAGCTGCCCGAGGGGGCCTTGAGCCTCGCGTTCTTCCGCGCCACCTACGTGTCCGACGGCTTCAGCCAGCTCACGCTCGTGGCCGGCCAGGAGCTCTCCGTGCGCGAGGTGGTGCTGCAGAAGCAGCCGATCGGGCAGCTCGAGCCGGCGCGCATCACCGCCCGCGTGGTGTCTGTGCCGGCGACCTCGGTCGAGCTCGCGACCGCGCGGCTGACCGACGTGCAGACCTCGATGTCGATGACGTCGCCGGTCGCCTCCACCGGCGAGGTCTCGTTCAACACCGTGCCGGGCGTCTACGACGTGCGCGTCACGCTCGACGGCTACGACACCGCCGACCTCCGCAACGTGCTCGCCCAGCCCGGAGAGACCGCGCTCGGCGACATCGTCCTCGTCGCCGGCGACGGAGGCACCTCGGGCAGCGGCGGCGGCGCAGGCGGCGGCGGCGGCAGCGACGGCGGCACCGGTGGAGGAGGCGGCGGCAGCGGCGGCGCGGTGCGGCCGGTCGCGGTGGTGCCCGGCATCACCGCGGTGCGCACCAACGAGCCGATGGCGATGCTGGACGGCACGGCCAGCTACGACCCGCTCAACGCCGGGCCGCTCATCTACACCTGGGTCGAGCAGTCGGACGCCGGCATCACCCTGCAGCCGAACAACTCGCTGCTGGCGGCGACGCCGACGTACAAGGCTCCGCAGATGGCGCAGTTCCTGGTGTTCGAGCTGACCGTGACGTCGCAGAACCTGCAGCAGTCGCTGCCCGCGATCGCGATCGTCGAGGTGGTGGCGCCGCCGCGCGTCGTCGTGGGCCCCACGCCCGTCGCGCTCATGGGCGGCAGCAGCGCGGTGATCTCGGCGGCAGGCTCCTCGGATCCCGCCGGAGCGCCTCTCACCTACTACTGGACGACGGATGGCGGGGTGGCCCTGTCGAGCGACGCCGGCGTCTCGGTGACGGTGTCCGCGCCAGCGACGGCGACCGGCTACACGACTTCGGTGACGCTCGTGGTGTCGAACGCCGCGGTGTCCGCAGACCCGGTGGTGGTGCCGGTCACGGTCACCCCGTAGCCGCCGCCAGCCTCAGACCTTGCCGCCGTTCATCTTCCGGTAGACGCCGACGACGAGCCCCAGGATCTGCGTCTGCCGGAAGTCGGTCTTCTTCACGTAGATCGGCTCCATGTCCTTGTTGGCGGGCTGGAACCGGATCCGGTCTCCCTCGGGGAAGAACCGCTTCACCGTGGCCTCGTCTTCGATGAGCGCGACGACGATGTCGCCGGGGTGCGCGGTGGGCGTCTTGCGCACGAACAGGTAGTCGCCGTCGAAGATGCCGTCGTCGATCATCGACTGGCCCTTCACCCTCAGGGCGAAGACCTCTTTCCCGGCCCCGCCGAGCAGGAAGCTGTCGATGCGAACCGAGTCTTCGACGTTCTCCGTGGCGAGCAGGGGAGCGCCGGCGGCGACCCGGCCGAGCAGCGGCACGTCGATCATGTTCGGATCCCGCCGGGTCGACGACATGCCGAGCACCAGCCGGGCGCGCTTGGTCGGAACGAGACTGCGGCTCTGTTGTTCTCCGCGGGTCAGGTACCCCTTGCGCTCCAGGGCCTTCAAATGGTCGTTGACCCCGTTAGTAGAGCGGATGTCCATCTCCTCGCCGATCTCTCGGATCGTCGGGGGGAAGCCGCGCTCCTCCGACTCCTTGACGATGAAGCTCAAGATCTCCTTCTGTCGGTCGGTCAGCTCTTCCATCGGACGCCTCCTCCACGGGGGGATACAGGCTTTCAGTGTTACTGAACAGCCGTTGCCCGTCAACTTTTTGGCCAGGATCATCAAATTGGGTGTCAGATGGGCCTCGATGCGGCTCGCGGCGGTCTCCTTGTTGGTGGTCGGCGCCGCGTGCACCGAGGGCCTCAAAGGCGAGTACTTCAGGAAGGGCGACGTGCAGTACCGCGTCGCCGAGCTCGACCAGAACACCTGGAAGAAGGTCGGCTTCGCCGACAACGACCTCGCGTGGCTGGGCCCCAACGGCTCGCTGCTCGCGATGAACGCCACCTGCAAGGACTACGGAGACCCCTCGCTCGAGGTCCTCACCAACCACCTGCTCATGGGCTTCACCGACAAGCAGCTCGTCGAGCGGAAGACGTTCGTCCTCGACGGCCGCGACGCGCTCGAGTCGACCTACACCGCGAAGCTCGACGGAGTCCCCATCGACATCTCCGTCGCCGTCTTGAAGAAAGACGGCTGCGTGCACGACTTCACCTACGTCGCGCCGCTGGGGAAGGGCGCCCAGTACCGCGCCGAGCTCGACAAGCTCATCGACGGCTTCACCACCACCGACGGCAAGCCCACCGGGCGCACCGCGACGGTGCGGCTCGGCACGCCCGAGGTGCGGCCGGAGGGTGAAGAAGACCCGCCTCCTCCCCAGGAAGCCAAGGCCCCGTGACTGACGAGCCCACCAACCCGGGGACCTCCCCGGCGGCGGAGCCCGAGCCCGAGCCGCTGGTCGACATCGTCCAGCAGGAGCTCGAGTCGATCGTCCCGCTCGCGGCCCGCATCCGCGAGGCCATCACCGGCCTGGGCGAGGTCGTCGTCCTCTCGGTCCGCTCGATCCGCCAGGCGTTCAGCTGGCCGATCGGCTTCAAGGACATCACGTACCAGGTCGAGATGCTGGGCGTGCGCTCGCTGTCGCTCGGCGCGCTCGTCGCCGTGTTCGCCGGCCTCGTCATCTCGCTGCAGTTCGCGTTCTTCATGCAGCGCTTCGGCATTCAGCACACCGTCGGCAAGGTGGTGGTGCTGACGCTGTTCCGCGAGCTCGCGCCCGTGCTCACCGCGCTCACCGTCGGAGCGCGCATCGGCTCGGGCATCACCGCCGAGCTGGGCTCGATGAAGGTCACCGAGCAGATCGACGCCATCCGCGCGATGGGCGCCGACCCGGTGAAGAAGCTCGTGGCCCCCCGCGTGCTCGCCTGCATGCTGGTGCTGCCCGCGCTCACCGCCCTGGCAGATGTGCTCGGCCTGGTCGCCGGCTCGGCCGTCGTGTGGAGCCAGTTCGAGATCGGCCTCAAGGACTTCTACCGGAGCGTCGTCGACACCGCGACCATCCGCGACTTCACCTCGGGCATCGGCAAGAGCTTCATCTTCGGCTTCATCATCGCCGTGGTCGGCTGCCACAAGGGCTTCAACACCGGCGGCGGCACCGAGGGCGTCGGCAAGGCCACCACCGAGACCGTCGCCATCGCCTCGGTCGCCGTGCTCTTGAGCGACTTCTTCCTCACGAAGCTGCTGATGGCCCTATGAGCGCCTTCATCTCGTACAGCCACGTCAGGAAGGCCTTCGGCAAGAAGCGCATCTACGACGATCTCAACCTCGACATCGAGAAGGGCGAGACCATCACCGTCATCGGAGGCAGCGGCACCGGCAAGAGCGTCATGCTCAAGTGCCTCATCGGCCTGATGTACCCCGACGACGGCGAGGTGCTCTTCGACGGCCGCGACGTCACGCAGATGACCGAGGCCGAGCTGCGCGACGTGCGGCGCCGCATCTCGATGGTGTTCCAGGGCGCCGCGCTGTTCGACAGCTTGAGCGTCGGCGAGAACATCGCCTACCCGCTGCACGAGCAGATGCCGGACATGACGCCCGACCAGGTGCGCGAGCGCGTCGCGAAGGTGCTGCAGATGGTGAACCTGCCCGGCATCGAGGCGATGAAGCCGTCCGACCTCTCGGGCGGCATGAAGAAGCGCGTCGGCCTCGCGCGCGCGATCGTGATGCAGCCCGAGGTGATCTTGTGGGACGAGCCGACGACCGGCCTCGACCCGATCTCGACGCGGATCATCGACGACCTCATCGTCTCGATGAAGAAGCAGCTCGGCTGCACCTCGATCGTGGTGACGCACGACATGGACAGCGCGTTCCGCGTCAGCGACCGCATGGCGATGCTCGCGCGCCGCCGCATCGTCGAGAGCGGCACCGTGCCTCAGATGAAGGCTTCCAAGAACCCCGACGTACGCGCGTTCTTCGACGCGAGGAACTGAAGGAGAGCAGCATGGCCCAAGCCGAGAACCCTCAGGCACGCGAGCGGCGGGTCGCCGTACGCGCCGGCCTCTTCGTCGCCATCGGCTTGTCGATCGCCGGCGTCGTCATCTTCCTGCTCGGCAAAGAGCGCATGCTCTTCGACAAGCAGATCACGTACATCGGCGCGTTCGAGAACGTCGACGGCCTCGGCGTCGACGCGCCGGTGCGCCTGGGCGGCCTGCAGGTCGGGCGCGTGTCGAACATCAACTTCGCCCCCGACCTGGGGGACAAGCGCATCGTCGTGACGATGGAGGTCAACGCGAAGTACCGCGAGCGCGTCCGCCGCGACTCGGTCGCGCGCGTCGCCTCGCGCGGCGTGCTCGGCGACAAGGCCATCGACATCTCGCTGGGCTCTCCCGAGGCCGAGATGCTCAAGCCCGGTGAGGAGATCGCCACGGGCTCATCGGGCGATCTCTCGTCGCTGCTCAAGGCGTCGGGCGAGATCATCGACAACGCCGTCGCCATCACCCGCGATCTGCGCGGAGCGATCGCCGCCTACACCGATCCCCAGCTGCGCAACGACGTCAGCGGCTTCATCAAGAGCGCGCGCAACATCGTCGGCCAGGTCGAGACGGGGAAGGGCGCCATTCACTGGGCGATCTACGACAAGCAGAGCGCGGACGATCTGCACGACGTGCTCGTGTCGATCGCGCAGACCGCGGCGCGGCTCGACAACGCCGTGGCGCAGGTCGAGGCGATCCTGCTCGAGGTGCAGCAGGGCCACGGCTCGGCGCACGCGCTCATCTACGACCAGAAGCTCGCGAACGCGATCACCGAGGTCGGCAAGGCCGCCGACGAGGTCGCGAACCTGGTGCACGACGCGAAGAAGTCTCCGAACGGGGCGATCAACCAGCTCGTCTACGGAGACGCCCGCGGCCTCTTCAACGACCTCGGCCAGGCGGCCGGCGACATCCGCACCATCACCGCGCGCATCCGCTCGGGTGAGGGCACGCTCGGAGCCGTCATCAACGACCCGACCGTGTACGAGGACTTGAAGGAGATCTTGGGCAACGTGAAGCGCAACCGCGTGCTGCGTGAGCTCGTGCGCTACTCGATCAGCAACAACGAGAACCTCGACACGGTCGGCAAGCCGAAGGACCCGCCGCCGCCGCAGAAGAAGCAGTGAGGTGAGCGCGCAGCGTGGGGCGATCTGTCCGGGGCGATCGCGCGGTAGATGACGCAGCGCAGAAATAAGCGCGTGGCGGTCTTGTTCTTCTCGCGCTGTGACACCACACCCAGTGCGGCTCGACGGAACGCTCCGTTCCGAACGGCAGATCCTCATCCATAGACGAATGGGCTGTCCCCACTACGGCGGATGCTTGAACGAATCCGTCGAGCAAGGCTGGGAGAGCTTCTCGTGTCTGCAGTGCCCCATCGCCCCGAAGGCGGAGGTCGTGCCGCACGAGCCCGGCAGCTACGCCCACGAGCGCAAAGGCGGCCGGTTCGACTGAACGTCAGCCGGGAATCGGAGTGCTCAGGCGCGCGCGGGTCAACAGCTCGGTCTCCGCGCGGCGATCGAAGTCGGCGTCGAGCAGCTGCTCGGTGCTGAGCGTGCCGCCGAGCACCGGATCGCGCTCGGTGACCTCGAAGGTCGTCTGCGCGTCGATGAAGCCGTCGCGGTTGCGGTCCTGGACGATCTCGTCGTAGCGCTCGGCCGGACCCTCGACCGCGCGCTTCACCTCGTACGGAGCCGACGTCTCGGAGAACCCATCGCAGAGGTAGTGCGCGGTGAGGTCGACGTTCCAGCCGTCGTCGCCGACGCTCCCTCTCGCGGTCGCGACCTGCGGCGTGACGCCGTTGACCGGGTCGCACGCATCCGCGGCAGGCCGCGGGAGGGTGGTGTCCGACGGCGAGGCGATGGGCGTACCGATGAGGTTCGAGCGGGTGATGGTGGTCATGAGGGCGGGCGGGGACTGCGAGAAAAACCTTTCAACCATTCTCGGAATTCGAGAGCCGGCGTTGCGTGGAAAGGTGGCACGCTGTGCGTCCATGGCTCTCAAGGGCTCGATTCGACGGGGGGTCGGCTGACCCGATGACGCCGGACTTCACCGCCCGCTTCCCGTCGCTGACCGCCGAGCGCCTCGAGCAGGCCGTGCGTGAGCGCGTCGACGCCGGGACGCCGCGCGAAGAGCTCGATCTCGAGGGCATCGCGCTCGCCACGGCGTGCCTCGAGTCCGACGCGGCCGCGCTCCGCGAGCTGGACTCCGAGCTGTTGCCTCGCGTCGCCGAGTCGCTGCGCCGGCGCACCGCAGCCGCCGAGGCGGACGAGGTCCTGCAGCTCACCCGCGCGCGCCTGCTCGTCGGGCCCGATCCGAAGCTGAAGCTGTACGCCGGTCGCGGCCCTCTGCTCGGGTTCCTCCGCGTGGTCGCCGCCAACGTCCTGGCGAACCAGCGCGCCCCGCGCGAGACCGAGTCCGACGACGCCCTCGCCGCGCTGCCCGATGCCGCCGACCTCGAGTCGCGGCTGCTGAAGGCCGATCAGCAGCACCACTTCCGCGAGGCGTTCGCTCTCGCGGTCCGCCAGCTCACGCCGCGCCAGCGCGCGCTCCTGCGCCTCAACCTGCTCGACGGCCTGACCATCGACGAGATCGCCCCGATGTACGGCGCGCATCGCTCTTCTGCGGCGCGCTGGCTCGCCGAGGCCCGCGAGGAGCTCGCGAAGCACACCCGGCGACAGCTCTCCGCGCTGCTCGGCCTGGGCGCCGACGAGGCCGAGCGGCTGCTCTCGTCCATGCAGCGCAGCTTCGACCTGTCGCTCAGCCGCGCGCTGCGTACGAATTCGTAAGACTGAAAATGCCCACCGCCTGTCCCCCGGTCGAAGGCGCATTCCGCGCCGTACAAACCGGGGAAAAGACGCATGAAGAGGCTCGTGGTGGTCGTGCTCATGGCGTGCGGCGGCGGAGGCGAGATGCAGATGATGACCGGAACCGGCGGAGGCGTGGCCTCGACCGGCGGCGGCTCGGGTGGCTCGGGTGGCTCGGGCGGCTCGGGCGGGGGCAGCACGTCGTCGGCGCTGCTCTCGGTGAGCGAGTGCGAGGGAGACATGCAGCGGTTCGCGGACGCCCAGTGCTCCGACGCCTCGCAGTGGACGATGGCGAAGACGATGGTGTGCCCGAAGATCCCGAACACGACGTCTGCTCCGTGCGAGGCCGCGCTGACGAAGGCGAAGACCTGCCACGCTCAATTTCAGCAGGCGCAGGTCGGCTGCGTGCTCGGCCAGACGGACTCGGCAGACCCCTGCGCGGTCGACGTGCTGCTCGGCGTGTTCTGCGTCGCGAGCGTGAACAGCAACCTCTGCATGGCCGCGCAGTGCATGTACAACGCAGACTGCACGACGGGGTACTCGTGCAACGACAAGACGAAGCGGTGCTTCAAGACCGACGCGCCCTGCCTCGGGCTGCCGTGCCGCTACAACGCCGACTGCCCGACGGGGTACACGTGCAACAACGCGGTCGAGCAGTGCGTGCGGAACTGACCTCGAGGTGAACATGGGCTGCCCCGACGAGAACGTGCTGCTCGACCTGAGCCGCGGGCGACTCGCCGGGGCCGCGCTGGAGCAGGCCGAGGCGCACCTCGACGGTTGCTCGCGGTGCCGCCGCGCGGTCGCCGAGCTGCTGCGCGACAGCACCGTGAGCGCGGCGGCGGCGCCCGCTCCGGCGCCGATTCGGCCGGGCACGTGCATCGGCCGCTACGTCGTCATCGAGCGCGTCGGCGCCGGAGCGACCGGCCAGGTCCTCGCCGCCTACGACCCCGTGCTCGACCGCAAGGTCGCGCTGAAGCTGCTGCGGCCGCACGCGTCCTCCGAAGAGCACAAGGCGCGCCTCGTCCGCGAAGCGAAGACGCTCGCGCGCCTGGCGCACCCGAACGTGGTGACGCTGTTCGACGTCGGCGAGTGGGAAGGGCAGGTCTTCATCTCGCTCGAGTTCGTCGCCGGAGGCTCGGCGGCGGACTGGGTCGCCCGGCAGGGGCGCGCATGGCGCGACGTCGTGACGCTCTTCGTGCAGGCCGGCCGCGGGCTCGCCGCGGCGCACGAGGCGGGCGTCGTGCACCGCGACTTCAAGCCGGACAACGTGCTCGTGCACCCCGACGGGCGGGCCCTCGTGACCGACTTCGGGCTCGCCGGGCACTTCGAGTCTTCCGCCGGCGGCGGGCACGCGCGCGACGTGGGGCTGACCCACAGCGGGGCGCTGCTCGGGACGCCGGCGTACATGGCGCCCGACCAGCTCGAGGGGCGACCCGCCAGCGCGGCGTCCGATCAGTTCAGCTTCTGCGTGGCCCTCTTCGAGGCGCTGTACGGCCAGAAGCCGTGGCGCGCCGAGACCGTCGCCGAGCTGGTGAAGGCCCAGCAGTCGCGCGCGCTCGTCGTGCCGGAGCGCGACGACGTGCCGGCCGCGGTGCGACGCGTCGTGCTGCGCGGGCTCGAGCCGGACGCCGCGGCGCGCTTCCCCTCGATGACGGCCCTCGTCTTCGAGCTCGAGCGCGCGGCCCGCGGCTCGCGCCGCGTCGTCCCCGTCGCGGTCGCGCTGTTCGGGGTCTCGGCGCTCGCGCTGGGGGGAGGCCTCTTGCTCGGCCAGCGCGTGCGGGTGCGCCCGGCGTGCGCGCTCGCCGCCGAGCGGCACGCCAAGACCTGGGGCCCCGGGCAGCGCGCAGCGCTGAAGTCGGCGTTCGCCGCGACGAAGCTCGGCTACGCGGACAAGCAGCTCGATCTCGTGCGCGCGGCGCTCGACGCTCGCGCGTCGGCCTGGAGCGCGCAGGCGCTCGAGGCGTGTGAGGCCTCGCACGAGGCGGCGGACGGCGCGAAGGCCTGGCACGCGCGGCTCGCGTGCCTCGACGAGCGGTTCGCCGAGCTCGAGAGCATCGTGTCGGTGTTCGCCTCGCCTTCGAACGAGACCGTGACGCGCGCGGCGCGCGTCGTCGAGCGCCTGCCCGGGCCGGGCGCCTGCGCCTCGGCCGCCGAGACGGTCCGCTTCGTCGCGGCGCCGGCGGAGCTGCAGCAGCGATCGCAGGCGACGGCGCTCGCCGCGACGGCCAGCGCGCTGAACGAGAGCGGCCGCTTCAAGGACGCCGAAGCGCTCACCGCCGACGCCGGCTTTGCCGACCCCTTCGCGCGCGCGGTGGTGCAGCTCGAGCATGCGCGCGCGGTCGAAGAGCTCGGCCGCCTCGACGAGGCCCAGGCCGAGCTGACCGACGTCGCCGCTGCCGCGACGCGCGTGCAGGACCCCCGGCTCGGCGCGTGGGCGCTCGCCGAGCTCGCGTTCCTCGCCGGCTACCTGCGCGCGCGCCCCGCGGACGGAGAGGCGTACCTGAAGCTCGCCGACGCGTACGGCGCCGCCGCGCACGACGCTGCGCTGGACGAACGGCTGGCGGCCACCGCGGGGAACCTCGACGCGCGCAGAGGCGAGCTCGCCCGCGCCGAAGCCCACCACCGCCGGGTCGAGCAGCTCGTCCGCGCGCGGCTCGGCGAGGCCCACCCGGCGCGCGCGCGGGCGCTCTCGAACCTCGCGCAGACGTTGTTCCGCGCCCACAAGCTCGAACAGGCGCTGCCGATGCTCGCCGAGTCCCACCGGCTGCTGGCGCAGGCGGTCGGCGCCGACCACCCGGACTCGTTTCAGGCGCTGAACGCGCTGGGCGCGGGCCTGGGCACCGCGGGTCGGCTCGACGAGGCGGCGGAGGTCTTCAAGCGGGTGCTCGACGGCTACCGCGCGACGCTCGGCGCCAACCACCCGCGCATCGGCACCGCGGCGCGCAACCTCGGCGAGGCGTACGCGCGTGGCGGCAAGCACCGCGAGGCCGTGCCGGTCTTCGAAGAGTCCGTGCAGGTGTATCGGGCCGCGCTGGGCCCGGACACTCCCGAGGTCAGCGGGCCGCTCGCCGGCCTGGTCGACAGTCGCCTCGCCCTGGGCGACCCGGCCGCCGCCGTGTCTGCGGGGCGCGACGGCGTGCGCGCCTGCGACGGGGCCCCCTGCGAGCCGGACGACGAGGCGGCGCTGCGGCTCGCGTACGCGAAGGCGCTGCTCGCCACGAAGGCTCCGCGCGGCGAGGTGAGGGCCCAGGCGACGCGCGCCGCCGAGCTGTTCGGCAAGCTCGGGCCGCAGGGCGAGGAGCAGCGCCGCGAGGCCGAGGCGCTGGTCGCCGCGAAGTAGCGCGTCACGGCCGCAGCTCGCCGCCCCGAGAAGGCGCCGCGAGCGGAGCGCGTCTGATACAAGCGCCGGTCGATGATCGGCGCCGGCTCGGCCATTCGCCTCGGCTTCACGCAAGCGTTCTCGCGCTGGGCCACCGGTCTCTTCTGCATCCTCGCCTCCATCGCCGAGGTCTTCTGCGGCGTCATCCTCATGCTCGGCTTCCTGGCGTGGCTGAACGGCGGGTCGCGCTCGGGCCCGATCGCGATCGGCGCGGCGGTGCTGGGCCTGCTCTCGGCGCGCATCCTCCTCGCGTTCGTGCACGGGGGCGCCATTCGCCAGAGCGCCGCGTGGCTCGAAGGGCGGGGCACCGGCACGACGCTCGAAGAGATGTTCACCGCGGCTCCGCGGAGCCTGGGGTGGTTCCTGTGGACGTTGCCGGTCGAGCTGCTCGGCGCGCTGTGGAAGTGGGTCGGCCTCGCCGCCCTCGTCTGGGCGTACGGCCGCGCGCTGCTGACCCGCGACGGCGGCTTGAGCGCCTCGCTCGCGCTCGCCATGTTCGTCACCCTCGCGCTGCCGCTCGCGCTGGGCTGGGCGCTCTTGCGCCGCGCGGCGCTCATCGCCGCCGTGCGCGACGAGCTCGGCCCGTTCGCCGCCGCCTCGCGCGGGCTCGCGTGGATCGCCGCCCGCCCCGGGGCCTGGTTCGCGGTGCTCGTCGTCGGAGTCATCGCCGGCGCCGGCGTCGAGCTCGTCATCTCGATGTTCGGCAGCGCGGTCAGCCCCGACGGAGGCCTCGAGCTCATCGAGCCGGTCATCGCCAGCGAGCTCGCGGGCGGAGCGCTCGTCGCCTTCACCTGGGCGCTGTTCGAGCTCGTCATCCTCTTCGGCTTCACCGCGCTGCAGAGCCAGCCGCCGCCGCCGGCCGCGCCGCCGCCCCCGCCGGTGCCGGTGCCGCCAGGGCCCGATCTTCCGGCTTCGGCGGCCGCTACACCCCTGTAGGCGCCGCCCCTACCGATTTGTGGCGAGTGGCCGGAGGACTAGACTCGGGGTCCTCCGTGCCCCACCGTCACACCCTGCTGGTCGTCGATGACGAGCAGAACGTCCTCGAGGTGCTCACGAGGATGTTCGACCGCATGTGCCGCGTCATCACCGCGAACAACGCGACGGACGCGCTCGGGGTGCTCCGCAGCCGCCGTGTCGATCTGCTCATCACCGACCAGCGCATGCCGGAGATGACCGGCACCGACCTCATCGCCCAGGCGCGCAAAGAGGGCATCGACGTCACGGCGATTCTCCTCACCGCGTACTCGAGCCCGCACGACCTGATCGCCGCGATCAACACCGGCCACGTCTACCGGTTCGTCAGCAAGCCGTGGGACCTCAACGACCTGATGTTGACGGTGCGCAACGCGCTCGAGGTCGCGACGCTCAAGAAAGAGAAAGAGCGGCTGCTGGTCACGCTGCGCAAGCGGCTCGAGGCGCTCTCGGTGCTGTACGAGCTCAGCCGCACCGAGGCGCAGGAGCTGGCGAGCACCGAGGCGGTCGTCGACCGGCTGCTCTCCGTGGTGGGCCGCGTGCTGCCGCACGACGTGAGCGCGGTGCTGGTGCAGAACGAGGGAAGCACCGCCAGCCTGCGCATCCGCTGCCACGGCGTGGTGAGCGAGAAGGCGCTGCTGCAGGTGAAGGAGGCCGTGCTCGGCGCGTTCCGCAAGAGCGCCGGCGTGGTGCTGCCCGAGGACAAGGTCCTGGCGCGGGTCTCGGGGAACACGACGTCCGATGCGTCGGCGCCGGCGCACTTCCCCGGCTCGGTGGTGGTGCCGCTGGTCATCGCGCAGAACGTGGTCGGCACGCTCGGCATCTTCTCGTCCGACGCCGAGGCGTACTCGACCGACGACGGCGAGCTGCTCGATCTGCTCATCAACCAGACGACCGACGCGATCGCGCACCTGCGCGCGGCCGAGGCCGACTCGCGGCACCGCATCGAGCAGATGGTCGAGGCGATGTCCGACGGCGTCGTGCTCACCGACGAGAAGAACGAGATCGTCGTCATCAACCCGGCGGCGAAGTCTCTGCTCCAGCTCGGCGACGGCCCCGATCACGTCACCATGCGCGTGCTCGAGGAGAAGCTCGGCTTCGCTCCGTTCGAGATGGTGCGCGGCTGGGAGTACAGCGGCCAGAAGGTCTACCGCGAGGAGATCAAGCTCTTCGATCGCCAGGTGCAGCTGACGGTGAGCCCGGTGCAGGCGAAGGGCGTGCTGCGCGGCGTCCTGCTCGCGCTGCGCGACGTCAGCGAGCAGCGCCGGCTCGAGCAGCGCAAAGACGAGTTCGTGTCGATGGTCAGCCACGAGCTGCGCACTCCGCTGACGTCGGTGACCGGCGCGCTCGACCTCGTGCTGAACCACATCACCGGCGACATCAACGATCGCCAGCGCCGGTACCTCGAGATGGCGCGCGAGTCGACCGACCGCCTGAACGCCATGGTCGACGACCTGCTCGACCTGTCGAAGTTCGCGCGCGGCCGCATGAAGATGAGCTTCGAGATCACGCATCTCGACGAGCTCACGCGCCGCTGCGTCGAGAAGTACGGAGCCGCCTTCGCCGAGCGGAAGCTGTCCGTCGACTTCGACTGCGCCGAGGGGTCGGACTACAAGGTCCTCGTCGATCCGAACCGCATCACGCAGGTGCTCAACAACCTGCTCACCAATGCCGTGAAGTTCACGCCGCAGGGCGGGCGGGTGAAGGTGTCGCTGAACGCGGCCGAGGGCATCGACGGCTTCGCGGCGATCTCCGTCTGGAACAGCGGAGAGCCCATCGCCGAAGCCGACCTCGAGCGCATCTTCGACCGCTTCGAGCAGGCGCGCTCGGAGCGCACCAAGAACATCGCCGGCACCGGCCTGGGCCTGTCGATCTGCCGGTCCATCATCGAAGGCCACGGCGGGCGGGTGTGGGCCGAGCCGTGCCCCGACGGCGCGCGCTTCGTCGTCGTGCTGCCGGTGCAGCCGTCCGTCGAGGCCATCAACCCGACGGAGAAGGAGCCCGAGGCGCAGCCGAAGGAGTCGCGCGGCACCGTGCTCATCGTCGAGGACCAGGTCGAGCTCGCGTGGATGATGAAGTCCACGCTGCTGCAGCGGAACTTCCGCGTCGTGCTCGCCGCGAACGGCGAAGAGGCGCTCGCGCTCGCGCGCAAGCACCGGCCGTCGATCATCACGCTCGACATGCGGCTGCCCGACATGAGCGGCCTCGAGCTCGCCGAGATCTTCCGCCACGACCCCGACACCCGCGACGCCCGCGTGCTCGTGATCAGCGGCTACGACGAGCGCGACAAAGCGCTGCGCGCCGGGGCGAGCGGGTACCTGAAGAAGCCGCTCGAGGCGGCGAAGCTGATCGCGGCGGTCGAGGGGCTCTCTTCTGCTCCGGCGCGGCGCGGGCGCGTGCTCGTGGTCGACGACGATCCGCAGATCTGCGCGATCTGCGTCGAGGTGCTGGGGAACATGGGCTTCGACGCGGTGGCCGCGAAGGACGTCGCGACGGCGCGGCGCTCGGTCGCCGACGTGCGGCCGGACCTGCTCCTGCTCGACGTGATGTTGCCCGACGGCGACGGCTTTTCGTTCTTCGAAGAGCTGAAGGCCGAGCGGGCGAGCTCTCCGTTGCCCGTGGTGTTCGTGTCCGCGAAGTCCGAGACCTCCGCGAAGGTGCGCGCGCTCAAGCTCGGCGGCGACGACTACCTGACGAAGCCGTTCGACGCGCTCGAGCTCGGCGCCCGCGTCGAGTCGGTGCTGCGGCGGAGGAACGCCGAGGCGAGCGCGTCTCCGACGACGCGGCTGCCGGGGCCGTCGTCGATCGAGCGCGAGGTCCAGCGCCGGCTGCACGAGCGGAAGCCGTTCGCGTTCGCGTACCTCGATCTCGACAACCTGAAGGCCTACAACGACTACTACGGCTTCGCGAAGGCGGACGGTGTCGTGCGGCAGACCGGAGATCTGCTGCGCGAGATCTTCGCGAAGGACGGTCGGCCCGGAGACTTCCTCGGTCACGTCGCGGGCGACGACTTCGTGTTCATCACCGCGCCCGAGACCGTCGACGTGATCTGCCGGAAGGTGATCGAGTCGTTCGACCGGATCATCCCGCTCTATTACGACAAGGCCGATCGCGAGCGCGGCTACATCGAGGCGGAAGATCGCTTCGGCGAGAAGCGCCGGTTCCCGATCATGAGCGTCTCGGTCGTCGCCGTGCTGGCCGATGGGAAGACCGCCGACCACGCCGAGCTCGCCCGGCAGGCCGCGGACCTGAAGAAGAAGGCCAAGGCGGTGCACGGCAGCGTGTACCTGCGCAGCGACCGGCCGGGCCCGGTGAAGGCCGAGAGCGCGTAGCTCCTCCTTCGAGAGGTCGACCAGAATTCGCGGCCCGCTTCGCAGCTCCGTTCGCCCTGAGCGGAGCAGCCCGAAGGGCTGCAGAGTCGAAGGGGGCGCGAAGCCGACGCGGGGCCCGCTTCGACTACGGCCTTCGGCCTCCGCTCAGCGTGAACGGCGGTCGGCCCATGCGCGTCAACGGAGGTGGTTCGAGCTCACCGCAATTCCCTCATCCGCTGCAGCACGCGCGGGCTCAGGTGCGCGACGTTCTCGAGCACGCGCTTCCGCTTCGAGAACGTCTGCCGGATCAGCGCGGCCCTGTCCTTCGCGGGGTAGTAGTCACTGGGCGGGTGCTTCTCGAACTTCGCGGCCTTGAGCAGGAACTCGCAGATGGCATCGGGCGACAGCCCGAGCTCGGCGAGCGCCTTGCCCGCGAACCGGTCGGCCTTGGCCTCTTCCTCGCGGTAGATCTGATCGATCTGCTTCTTGGTGAGCCGCCCGAGATCTCCCGACGGCCAGGTCCACGGCGCGTGGCCGATCTCGTGGGCGAGCACCGCCACCAGCAGCTCGTCGTCCTTCTGGTGCTCCTCGAGCAGCTCGAGCCCGAAGGCGATCTGCCCCTGCCGGTTGATGCTCGCGTTGCTGCCCTCGGCGAGCTCGATGCTGAAGAACTCCTCGGGGGCGCCGAGCGCCTCGGCGATCTGCTGCTTCGAGAGGTCGAGCTTCTTCAGCGCCTTCTTGAGCGACGGGTAGCGCCGGCGGTCGACCAGCTTCGGCGGAGCCTTGCCGAACAAGAGCTGCCCGAGCGGGCCGGCGCCGGGGCGCTGAATCCACGGCGAGCCGCCCAGCTGCGACGAGGTCGTGGTCGAGAGCGTCTGCGCGGAGATCTTCAATCCACGCGAGAGCATGCCAGAATCGCGGGCGCGCCATGGCCGCCGCGGTGATGTGCCCCAACTGCCAGAGGGTCGCTCCCGAAGGCTCGGAGAGCTGCCCGGTCTGCGGCGAGAGCCTTCTGCCGAACGTCGAGCCGACGAAGATCAGCGTCCTCACCGACTCGCTGCGGGGCACGAAGCTGGGCGAGTACCGAATCGAAGAGCGCATCGGCATCGGCGGCATGGGCATCGTGTACCGGGCGGTGCACCCGCTCATCGGCAACGAGGTCGCGATCAAGGTGCTGCGGCCGGACGTGATCGAGAGCGAGGCCGACCTGCAGAAGTTCCTCGGCGAGGCGCAGGCCATCAACAAGGTGCGGCACCGCGGCGTCGTGTCGATCTTCGGCGCCGGCGACACCCCCGATGGGCGCAAGTACCTGGTGATGGAGCTGCTCACCGGCGAGTCGCTCGAGGCCCGGCGCGCGCGCGAAGGGAAGCTGCCGACGAGCGAGGTCGCCACCATCATGGAGGAGGTGCTCGCCGCGCTGCAGGCCGTGCACGCCACCGGCGTGGTGCACCGCGACCTCAAGCCGGCGAACGTGTTCCTGGCGCGCGAGAGCGACGGCCGCCCGTACGTGAAGCTGCTCGACTTCGGGCTGGCGCGGCGCAGCAACAAGGAAGACGTCAGCAAGATCGCCGGCACGCCGGACTACATCTCGCCCGAGCACTCGCGCGGGAAGCCGCCGGGGCCGCCGGCGGATCTCTACTCGCTCGGCGTGATGGCGTTTCAGCTGCTGACCGGGCGGCTGCCGTTCATCGGCGCGAACCCGATGGAGGTGATGGCGCAGCACGTGCACAAGCCTCCGCCGGATCCGGGCGTCTTGGACGGCAGCATCCCCCCGGCGATGTGCGAGCTCGTGCTCGAGCTGCTCGCGAAGAAGCCGGAGGACCGGCCGACGGCCGCGCAGGTCCGCGCGCGGCTCGGCTCGGTGGCGACGCAGCTGCGCACTGCCGCGACGCAGGACGCGGTGCCGGCGGTCTCAGCCGAGCGGCCGACGGCGCCCGAGCTCGGTCGCCTCGTCGCCGGCCCGGAGTCGCGCGACACCGATCCGCACCTCGGGGCGCAGGGGCCGATCCCCGTGCTCGAGGGGCAGACGCCGCTGTCGACGCCGCAGCTGGTGCAGGCGCCGACGTCGACCGAGGTCCCCGCGATGCGCGACACGGCGAGCGAGCTGCCGCGGCGGCGGCGGCTCTTCGTGCTCACCGCGGTTGTCGCAGCCGTCGGCCTCGTGCTGGGCCTGTCCGTGAAGGCGATTCACGTGGTCCGTCAGGCGGGCAACCAGCCGTTGAAGGCGCGAAAGACGTCGCCCGAGCTGCCTCCGCTCGAGCCCGAGGTGATCGCCGACTGGCGCGAGGTGCTCAAAGAGCGCACCGAGCGGGCGCAGCTGTTGGCGCGCGAGCAGAGATCTCCGGCCGAGGCCGACGCGAAGAAGCTCATCGGGAGGCTGGAGGATGCCCAGCCCGAGCAGCAGGAGGCGCTCGAGGCCGAGGTCGCGGAGCTCGAGAACCGGGTGGCGAGCCAGAACGGCCCGCGCTGAGAAGCTTCGACCCGTTGAAGCCAGAAGATCCCCGGTCCGGTCGGCGCGGCGGGGGGGGCGTCGCCCATGGCCGGTGACGCCGCCGGCGGCGCGTCGTCGTTGGGCGGCCGGTGAGTGGCCCTGCGTCATCGTGACGTTGGATCCTCGTCAGCGTCGCCCGACAGGCGTAGCCTCTGACTCCGCGTGAGGCTCTCCGAGAAGCTCATTCTCTTCGTCCTCGCCGCGGCCATCGTGCCGCTGACGATCGTGGCGTTCGGGCTCCTGCGCCAGTCGGAGCGCGAGCTGACCACGCGCATCACCGAGCAGCAGCGCGCCGTCGCGGCGGCGGCGGCCGAAGAGTCGGGCAACCTCATCATGTCGGCGATCAACTCGTTGGCGAGCAGCGCGGCGGTGATCGACTGGCAGCGCGCGTCGGATGAAGAGGTGCAGGGCGGCCTCAAGCTCCTCATGGCGCAGTCCGACCTCATCGCCGCGGTGGCGCTGGCCGACCCCGCGCGCGGCAAAGACATCCCCGCGCTCGAGAACGTGCCGGGGCACCCGGCGCCGGACATGTCGTCTCCGCTGATCTCGTCGTTCCCGCTCGAGTCGCTCGGCGCGCGCGGAGAGCGGGGGCAGGTCGCGGTGCTGCCCGTCGCCTTCCACGGCGAGCACGCCTCGCTCAAGGTCGCCATCCAGGTCGGCCCGCGCTCCTCCAAGGCCCCGTTCGCGGTCGCGGAGATCGCGCTGGGGCCGCTCTCCGAGGCGCTGAAGGCCCGCGCGTCTCCCAGCGTGGGAGAGCTCGAGCTGGTCGACTCGGAGGGCCGCATCGTGGCGACCAGCTTCGGCGAGACGGGCGTCCCGCTGCGCGCCGGCCGCCAGGAGATCTGGAGCAGCCAGGAAGGCGCCGGCCGCACCTCGGAGTCCGAGCGCGTCGCGGTCGCCGGAGTTCCCGGCAAGCTCGGCCTCTCGGTCGCCGTCAGCCTCGCCGACGACGTCGCGCTCGCGCCGGTGCACGCCTTGCGCCGCACGATCCTGCTCGGCACCCTCGGCACGCTGGTGCTGCTGATGGTCGTGGCGTCGCTCTTCGCGCGCCGCCTCAACTCACGGCTCGCGAAGGTCGGCTCCGCCGCCGAGGCCTACGCGAAGGGCGAGCTGTCGACCCGCATCGACGTCGGCGGCTCGGACGAGCTCAGCGATCTCGCGACCACGTTCAACAAGATGGGCGCCGAGCTCGAGGCGGCGCGCGCGAAGCTGACGACGTGGAACGCAGAGCTCAAGCAGCGCGTGGAAGAGGCGACCGCCGAGCTGCGCGCGGCGCAGGCCCAGCTGATCGAGGCACAGAAGCTCGCGGCCATCGGCTCGCTCGGGGCCGGCGTCGCGCACGAGATCAACAACCCGCTCTGCGGCATCCTCGGCAACGCGCAGCTCTTGATGCTGGATCACCAGCCGGGCGACGCCGACTTCGACCTCTTGAAGAAGATCGAAGAGAGCGCCAAGCGCTGCCGCGACATCACGCAGAACCTCTTGCGCTTCTCGCAGTCGCAGGGCGAAGGCTCGCTGCGGCCGACCGACTTGAACGCCGTCGTCCGCAGCACGCTCGACTTCGAGCAGGTGCGCTTCGCCGAGGCCAAGGTCCAGGTGAAGGACGAGCTCACGAAGGGCCCCCTGCAGGTGCTCGGAGACCCCGAGCAGCTCGCTCAGATCCTCTCCGCGATGCTGTCGAACGCGCGCACCGCGGTGACGAAGACGCCGGAGAAGCGGGTGACGGTGCGAACGCGGCAGACTCCGACGGGCGTGGAGCTCGAGGTCGAGGACACCGGCAAGGGCATCGCGCCCGAGAACCTGAGCCGCATCTTCGACCCGTTCTTCACGACGAAGGACGTGTGGTCGAACATCGGACTCGGCTTGTCGGTGGCCTACCGGATGGTGAAGGAGCACGAGGGGCGCATCGACGTGGTCAGCGCTCCGGGGAAGGGCGCGAAGTTCACCGTCCGGTTACCTCCGTTCGACCCGAAGCGGTTACGCGAGCGTCAGGCCGCGACGCCGACGCGGCTCGACGTGGGCGGGCAGGGCGTGGGCATCGTCCGGTGATACGCTTCAGGCCGTCGTGAGTGAAGCTCCCCGCACCCGCAGCCGCGTTCCGTTCATCTCGGGGCTCATGGGCATCGCCCTGTTCGGGGCGGGCGCGACGTGGTTCATGCTGCAGGGCGAGCCGCCTCCGCCGCCGCGGCCGGCGCACATCAAGCCTGCGCCGGTGGCGGTGCCGAAGCCGGCGGAGCTGAAGCTCACGCAGCTGTCCGGCACCGTCGAGGTGAAGGACAAAGACGGCAAGTGGCGCGTCGCGAGCGAGGGCGACACGCTCAAGCCCAGCGACGGCGTGCGCACTCAAGACGGCGCGTACGCCGTGCTCGTCGGCGGCGAGTACTGGGAAGTGAAGATGGAGCCCGGCACCGAGGTCGAGGTCGGAGAGCTCTCCGAGTCGATCTCCAAGATCCTGCTCGGCAGCGGCATGGCGCACGCGAAGGTGCGCGGCACGAACAACAAGCACCTGTTCGAGGTGAAGTCGAAGAAGGGCGACGCCGCGGCGCGCACCGCGGCCGGCACGTTCACCGTCGCGAGCAACGGCGAGGGCACGGTCGCGGTCGCGACGGAGGAAGGCGAGGTCGAGCTCGAGGGTAAGGGCCGCGTCGTCATCGTGCGCGCGGGCCAGCGCTCGGTCGTGCTGCCTGGCCAGGCGCCGAGCGACCCGATCGCGGTGCCGTCGTCGCTCTTGCTGAAGGTCGCGCTGCCGGCGGTGTCGCTGACGAACAAGGGGAAGATCACCGTGGTCGGGCAGACGGAGCCGGGCACGCGCGTGGAGATCGGCGGGCACGTCGTTCACGTCGACGCCACCGGCAGGTTCAACACGCAGATGAGCCTCGTCGAGGGCAAGAACGCGCTCGACGTGAAGGCCGTGTCGGTGGGTGGAGTGCAAGCCAGCTCGAGCCATTCCGTCGAGCGTGACACCCATGTGCGACAGGTGACGATCGACAAGAACCTCTGGAAGTGAGGAAACTGCAGCCATGAAGACCCGGTCCCTGCTGTCCTTTGCGGCGATGATGGCAGTGATTGGCTCGTGTGACTGCGGAGGTGGCGTCAACGTCGGCAACACGGGCGGCGGCTCGGGCACCGGCGGCAGCGGCGCCGGACAGGGCGCAGGCAACGGCGGCGCCGGAGGCAGCGGAGCCGGGCAGGGCGCGGGCACCGGCGGCTCGGGCGGAATCTTCGACCCCGACTCCGGCTGCGCGGCGGTGTCGTCGCAGGCGACGGTCGGCTCGCGGCCGGTCGACGTCATCATGGTGATCGACAACTCCGGCTCGATGACGGAGGAGATCGTCGGCGTTCAGAACAACATCAACGCGAACTTCGCGTCGATCTTGAACGACGGCGGGCTCGATTACCGCGTGATCCTGATCTCGAAGCACGGCACCGCGAGCCCGGGGCAGAGCATCTGCATCACTCCGCCGCTGTCGGGCAACGCGACGTGTACTCCTCCGCCGGCGCGGCCGACGAACACGGCGAACTTCTTCCAGTACGACATCGAGGTGAGCAGCACGAACGCGCTGCAGCTCGTGACCCAGCGGTTCGCGCTGCCCGACGTGCACGGCTACACCGACGCGGGCTACCAGCGGTGGCTGCGCCAGGGCTCGTTCAAGACGATCGTGGTGATCACCGACGACAACTCGTCGGTGACGCCGACGACGTTCGAGAGCAACCTCTTCAACCTGCCGGGCGGGCACTTCGGCACGATGCAGGCGCGCAACTACAAGCTGCACTCGATCATCGGGCTTCCGTACAAGGACGACGCCGGCACGCCGTACCAGCCGAACGAGCCGATCGTGACTGGCACGTGCCCGTCGGGCGTGAACAACGGCAACAACTACCAGCCGCTGTCGCGCGACACCGGGGGCCTGCGGTTCCCGGTCTGCGACCCGACCAAGTACGACGCCGTGTTCCAGAACATCGCGCAGGGCGTGATCGCCGGCGCGCGCGCGGCCTGCACGTTCACGATTCCGCCAACCCCGCCAGGCTTCACGATGTTCAACAAGATCATCGTGAGCTACCGCCCCGGCGGAACGGGTACGCCGCAGATGTTCACCAGGGTCCCCGACCAGGCGCAGTGCGGCCCGACGAACTACTACGTCGCGAACAACACCATCTTCCTGTGCCCGCAGGTCTGCACCACGGTGCAGGCCGACATGACCGCGAAGGTGGATGTCGTCTTCACCTGCGAGCCGGAGATCGGCTGACGGCCCCTCCTCCGTTCACCCTGAGCGGAGCGCGCAGCGCGGAGTCGAAGGGCGCCCAAAGCCGACTCGCGGCCCGCTTCGACTACGGCCTTCGGCCTCCGCTCCGCGTGAGCGGCGAGGACTTCGGCGCGGTGACATCAGTCCGTGACCGCATCCACGTACACGGTCCCTCTCCACGTGCCCTGCGGCACGATCTCGAGGCCGAGCTGCACGAGCGGCGCGGCGTTTGCCGGCACTGTGACGCTGACCGTGTTCCACGCGCCCTTCGTCAGCGTCGAGCCGCTGGTCCAGGCGCCGGTCCAGCGCCAGGTGCCGGTCTCCATCAGGTACGGCTGCACCGAGGCGAGCTGAGCGGTGGAGGGAATCCACAGCCTGAACGTCACCCGCTTCCCCGCCGCGATCGGCGGGTTCGCGATCTGCGGCACCGCGCGCGTCGAGGTGATGTTCACCGCGAGCGACCGCGTGCCGCTCTGCGCGCGCGCCGTGCTCACGCTTCCACCGGTCCAGCCCTGTGCGCTGCCCTCGAAGTCGTAGCGGACCACCGGCGCGCCGCTGACCGTGAGCGCCGCCGCCGCGTCGTTCCAGACGAGCAGCGACCAGGCCGAGTCGAAGGCGCCGGCCTTCACGGTGTACGTGCCGGCGGTGGTGGAGCTGAACGTCAGGTTGCACGTCGCCGTCGCGTTGCACTGCTGCTGCGCCACGCGCCCGCTTTGGCCGTGCACCTCGACGATGACGAACGCGGGAGTCCCGCCGGTCACCTGCGCCGACACGGTCGAGCCGGTGACCGCCGCAGTCACCGCCCACACCGGCGGCGGAGGAGGCGGGGGAGGCGTCGTCGTGCCGCCTCCGGCGCCGCGCGGGATCGCGAGGCCTCCGGCGCGGAGGAACGCGCCGGCGTTGTTCTTGAGGTAATCGCCGTCGGTCTCGTGGGTCGCCTGGCAGGGCTCTCCGCGGCCGAAGAGCAGGGCGACGACACCGGCGGTCGCGAACTTCTCGCGGCGCGCGGCGCCGTTGGGCCCGAAGAAGTACTCCGACCGGTTGTCCTTGTAGCCGGAGCGCTGTGCGCTGCTCGCGCAGACGTTGCTCTGCGCCGAGGTCCCCTCGGGGATCTGCCACAGCACCCAGCGCTTGCCGGCCTTCACGTTCCACAGGCGCAGCCACTCGGCGTAGCGGTTGAAGCTCGCCGAGTTGATCGACGCGCTGTCGCTCATGTCCCACCAGCGCTGCTGGTTGCCCTGGACGAGCCGGTAGTAGTCCGCGTCGCGATCGAGCGGGTCGGCGACGAGCAGGTCGTACTGCGCGAGACCGAAGCCCGTCAGAAACGCGTACGCCTGATCGACGTGCGGCTGCAGCGGCACGGTCGCGGAGAAGTTGAACAGCTCGTGGCCGGTAGCCCAGCCCGACACGTGCAAGCCCAAGATCACGTTCGTGGCGCCGACGGCGCTGCGCATGCGCAAGAACGCCTGGCCCCAGCCGCCGACGGTGTTCGGTAAGCCGGCGAGCTCCGGCAGGCCGGTCGAGGCGACGGCCGCGGGCGCGTTGGAGTTGTGGCCGGTCTGGCTCTCCAGCAGGCCGGTGCCGTCGGGCTCGACGAGGACGAGCACGGGCGCGCCGAAGTCCTTCGCGCGCTGCATGAGCAGCTTGAAGTCGGAGAAGTAGCTGCGCATCGTCGTCGCGTTCTGCGTCTTCGCGTAGAACGCCGACTCACCGCCGCCGGGCTCGTTCTGGACCTGGTAGTACGAGAACGCGGGCAGGCGACCCTGCGCCTGGCACTCGCGCATGTAGTTGAGCGCGAAGCTGCCGTCGGCGGCGCCCCAGCCGAAGTTGTTCACCCAGCCCTTGACCAGGTAGCGGTAGCGGGCGTCCCAGGGGACCGTGCTGTTCTTCATCCACGCGCGGCCCTCCTCTTCCTGGAGGCCGACGACGAGGCGGGCGGGCATGCCCGCGGGGACGGTGCCGGCGGGGTTTCCGACGGCGGCAAGAGAGATCGCTGAAGCGAGAGAAAGACAGACTGCGAGACTGCGCATCCGGTACGGCTCCGTGTGTGTTGCGCGCAGCGGGCTGCTCCGAGAGGGCGCATCGAGGAGCACCCGCCGCGTTTTTGGGAACGCACTGGATACGGCAGCGGGCGTCACACGGCAATGTGGTCAAGTGGACCGAAGAGGGCGAGCCCGCCTCTTCGTCATCGCACGGTCAGCCGGCGCGTTTTTGCAGGCGCTCGAGATCTTCGGGCCGCATCGACGCCGAGCCGAAGTGCCGGTTCGGAGCCACCTTCGGGCCGTGGTAGTCGCTGCCCGCGGTCGCGATCAGATCGAGCTCGCGGGCGATCTTGTGCAGCTTCTCGCGCAGGCTAGGAGGGTGATCGCTGTGCTCGACCTCGACGCCGACGAGGCCGGCTTCTTTGAGCGCCTTCAGGTCGTGCTCGTGGATCTTCGAGACGCCGGGGTGCGCGAGCGTGGCGGCCCCGCCGGCGGCGCGGATGATGGCGACGGCGTCGGCGGCGGCGAGCTCGAAGCGCGGCACGGCGCCGGGCCGCCCGTCGGCGAGGAAGCGGTCGAACGCGTCCTTCGTGGAGGTGCAGTAGCCGAGCTCGACGAGCACGCGGGCGAGGTGAGGGCGGGCGAAGTGGGTGTCTCCGGCGAGGGCGCGGACCTGGTCCATCGTGACGGGGAAGCCCAAGGCCCGCATCTTCTCGACCATGGCGATCATGCGCGCCTCGCGCTCGGTCTTCAGGCGCGCGGCGAAGGCGGCGAGGCCCGGCTCTTCGGGGTTCACGAAGTGGCCCAGCACGTGGACCTCGCGGCGGTTCAGGTACGCGGTGATCTCGATGCCGTTCACCAGCGTCATGCCGAGCTGCCGGGCCGCCTCGGCGCAGGCGGGCAGGGCGGCGACCGTGTCGTGATCGGTCACGGCCAGCGTGGTGACCTTCGCGGCGTGCGCGAGGCGCATGAGCTCGGCGGGCGCGTGCTCGCCGTCGCTTGCCGTGGTGTGAGAGTGCAGATCGATCATCGCCCTGCTAAACCTATTAGCAGATGGCGCACCCCCTGCAGATCTCCCGCAAGATCGAATACGGCCTGCGGGCGATGCTGTACCTCGCGTCGCAGCCGGAAGGGGCCCTCGTGCCGTTCCGCGAGATCGCCGAGCGCATGAACGTCCCGAGCGAGTTCATGGCCAAGATCCTGAAGACGCTGGTGAAGGGGAAGCTCGCCACGTCCACCCGCGGAGCGCTCGGCGGCTACGCGCTGGCCCGGCCGGCGTCACAGATCAGCTTCCTCGACGTCATCGAGGCGATGGAGGGCAAGGTGCAGGTGAACCTCTGCGCCCAGCACTCCAACGCGTGCGACTTCGGAACCGGCTGCACGATGACCGAGGTCTGGCAGCTCGGGCAGCAGCGCATGCTCGAGGTCTTCCGCCACGCGCGGCTCGACCGCCTGGCGATGCGCGGCTTGGGCAAGACCGCGCCGCAGGCCGGCGAGCTCGTTCAGCTCGCCGCCGAGCGGCACTGAGCGTTTCTGGCGCCCGTGTACCCTGAGCAGCGGCGGCCGCGCAGCGGACCGCCGCGTGTCGAATGGGGCCTGGCTCCCCCGGCCGGGTCTTCAGCTCACTGGAAGACGTTGATGTTGAGCTGGCAGGCCATGCCGCCCTGCTGGCCGCTCGCGTCCTTCACGTAGAGGAAGACGCGGTACTGCCCGGTGGCCGCGGGGTCGAGCGTCAACGTCTGCGAGCTCATCGCGCTGAAGGCGTTGTTGCCGGTGATGCTCCAGCCCGGGACGTTCGGCGACGGCGGAATCGCGTTGAACTTGTACTCGGCGATGCCCATGCCCGCTGCCATCGGCGGGTCGTAGCTGTCGCCGCCCCAGAGCGTGATGGTCTTGGGGCCGGACCCGGGGAAGTTGTTGGCGAGGCTCACCGTCATCGAGTTCGACGCGCCCATCGTCGAGCAGTCCGTCATCGCCGGCAGGCAGCCCTTGAGCACGCAGACGGGGATCTCGTTCAGCGGGGAGTCCGACTGCAGCAGCACCTTCTTGTGCGCCGGAGCGCCGTAGGTGGGGTCGTTGCTCCTGATGATGAGCTCGCCGACCTGCATGCCGCCGGTGATGGGCTTCTTGTACTGGACGTTGATGTCGGCCTGCTGGCCCGCGGCGATCCTCGTGCCGGGAGCGATCTTCGGGTCGACGACGGAGAACTGCGTCCCGGTCACGTCGACGCCGTCGATGATCAGGTCGCCGCACGGCTGCATCGTCCCAGGGCGCATCGCCTCGGCTTTGACCGTCACCTTCTTCACGGTGAGCTCGTCGGGGGGCGCGTTGTAGTCGAGCGTCTGGTCTGGAGTGGTGGTCATGCACGGCTCCGTGCCGCCTGCGACGCTCAGCGTGATTCGGCCCGCGCTCGTGGGCATCGCCGACACGACGATCTGATCGAGCACGAACAACGGCTGGTCGTTGTGCTTCACGACGAGGTTCGTCGAGGCGCCCGGCATCAGCATCGCGCCGTCGATCGGCGTCATCACGGTGAACCGGCCGTTGCTGCCCATCGCGTTCGAGTTCGAGCTCTTGAACAGCGCCGACGTGAGCGTCACCGCGGTGCCGCCGCCGTTGGTGATGCGGAACTCGGCCTCGTTCGGCACCTTGGCGCCCGTCGTGCGGCACGGGTCCATCGGGTTGTTGAAGTTGCAGAACGTCGGCACGGCGTAGATGGACGGCTGCTGGCCGTTGCCCTCGAGCGACAGCACGAGGCTCGGTGTCGCAGGGTCGTTCGTGGTGATCGTCAGCGTCCCGAAGCGCTGCTCGGTGCCGGAGGACTCCGGCTGCGGGGCGAAGCGGATGACGAGCGTCTGCTCGGCCGTACCGTCCGCGGTCGACATCACGAGCGGGTTCATCGCCGACGGCAGCACGCCGGGCTGGTCGAGGAAGAACGCCGGGTCGTCGGCGCCGCCGGCGCCCTTCTCCAGCACCAGGCCGGTGACCTTGAGCGCGGGGCAGCCGGTGTTGCGCAGCTTGATCCGCAGCGTCGACGACTCGCCGAGCAGCGTGTCGGGGAAGCCCTGCTGGCACTTGGACAGCGGCTCGCCCGCCTTGCACACCTGGGTGAAGTCGTTGGGGATCGCGCTGTTCTCGACCGCCGCCTCGATCGTCGGCTGCGCCGGCAGGTTCTTGCCGGTGCCGATGAGGTTGACGGTGATCGGCATCGTCTCCATGTCGCCGTCGTCGATGGTGAGCGTCGCCCGCGAGTCGCCCTTCTTCGCCGGAGAGAACTGCACCGGCAGCTCGGCCTTGCCACCCGCCGCGATGTTCTCCGGCGTCCGCATCGCATCGAGCTTGAACTGGGCGGCGTCGGTGCCCGACAGCGTCGCGGAGAAGGTGCCCGGCGCCTTGCCGAGGTTGTCGATGGTCACCTTGCGCTCGTCGGGGAACACGTCGGTCACATTGCCGCCCATCTCGTCCTTCGTCGGGCAGGCCGAGAAGTCGAGCTGCGCCGGCGTCGCGACGTAGTCGGGCTTGTTCTGGCCGGTGTCGTTGTTGCGACAGGAGCAGGCGGCGGTAAGAGCGAGCACTGCGAGGAGGAGGCGGTTCGCGTTCACGTGGTTCAATTCCTTCGAGGCGGCCTTTGAGGCGGCGAGGTATACCCCGCGTCCCCCCATGGCCACAAAGACCCAGGAAAAACTTCGTAAGGGCTATCAGGGCGCCCGCCGCGTTCAGCCCAAGCCCATCACCGGAAAAGAGAGCGCCGTCGAGCTCCTCGAGCACGCCTTTGGCGCCTACGTCGGCCGCCAGGAGCGCACCGCCTTCGAGCTCATGCGCCGCTCGTTGAACGAGAACGCCGCGGTCTTCCTCACGCTCTCGGGCGCGATGACGCCCGCCGGCCTGCACCAGAGCTGCCTGATTCCGCTCATCGAGGCGGGCGTCATCTCGTGCATCACGACGACGGGCGCGAACCTGTACCACGACGCCCACCGCATCATCGGCCACGCGATCCGCGAGGTGAACCCCAACGCCGGCGACCTGCAGTACCGGCTCGCGCGCATCATCCGCATCTACGACCTGGGGTTCTGGGAAGAGGCGCTGCTCGACACCGACCGCCTGTTCTCCGCGCTGATGCGGAAGGACGAGTACCAGAAGAAGATGACGACGCCCGAGCTGCACTGGCTGCTCGGCCGCGACATCGCCGCCATCGAGAAGCAGCTCGGCGTGAAGCAGCCGTCGCTGCTGTCGACCGCCTACAACTACGGCGTGCCGATCTTCGTCGGCGCCGTGCAGGACGGCTCGATCTTCCTGAACGTCGTGAAGCTGCGCCGCCTGCTCGGCGCCGAGTTCAAGCTCGAGATCGACATCAACGAAGACGTCTACGCGATGGCCGCCGTGCAGCACTACTGCCGGCACCACTTCGACGAGAAGCTCGCCATCTGGATCCTCGGTGGCGGCGTGCCGAAGAACTACACGCTGCAGGGAGAGCCGCTGCTCGATCAGATCCTCTCCGTGCCGACGAGCGGCTTCGACATCGACGTGCAGTTCTGCGTCGACCCCGTCGACAACGGCGCGCTCTCGAGCTGCCCGGCCGGCGAGGGCCACACCTGGGGCAAGGTGTCGGCCGACGCGGTGGAGCAGGGCAGCATCTACGTGCACACCGACGTGACCGCCGTCTTCCCCTGGCTCACGCACGCGCTGCTCTCGCTCAAAGAGTCGCGCCGCAAGCCCTTCCGCCTCGTCGAAAAGCTCGACGCCGCCTTGGATTTCCTCGACGAGGACGTGAAGAAGCGCCGCAAAGAGCTGATGAAGACGATCACGTGGGACGTGTCGGAAGTGCCGAAATCGAAGTGACCACTCGCGTTCACAATTGAACGGGCGGTGGCGGCCTTGCAGACTAGCGGGCCGTCATGAACCGCCTGGTCCTGCTCTTCGGCTCGCTGTTCTCGCTCCTCGCCTTCGCGAACGCGTCGGGGGCCATCGGCTACTCCGGCGCCCCCGGCACCGGCTCGTGCAACGACTGCCACACCGGCGGTGGCGCGCCGACGCTGTCGATCACCGGGCCCAACGATCTGCCTGCCGGCGGCACCGGCATGTTCACGCTCACCGTCAGCGGAGGCACCCGCAACGGCGTGAACATCGCCATCACGAACACGCTCGGCGCGCTGAACCCGGTGTCGAGCAACTTGGGGATCGCGTTCCGCGAGCTGTACCAGGTGTCTCCGCAGACGGGCGGCACGTACACGTTCTCGCTGTCGGCGCCGCCGACGTCGGGGCCGCTGACCATCTACGCGTCCGCGAACGCGGTGAACGGCGACGGCTCGACGGGCGGAGATCGCTCGGCGAACACGACCAAGGTCGTGAACATCATGCCCGGCACCGGCGCGCTGCCGCCGACGATCACCATGCCGGCGGCCCCGATGATGAGCCCCCTGCGCGCGAAGTCGACGCAGGTCAGCATCATGGCGGCCGACGACGGCCCGCAAGGCACGCTCGTCTACATCTGGAGCGCGACCGGCCCGGGGCCCGTGACCTTCTCGCCGAACTCGAGCAACGCCGCGGCGACGTCGACGGCGACCTTCTCGCGCGCCGGCTCGTACATGATCACCTGCACCGTCCGCGACAGCGTGAACCAGACCGTGACGTCTTCGTTCGCGCTCACGGTCGAGTCGAACCTCACCGGCCTGAGAATGACGCCGTACGCGGTGCGGCTCGCGCGCAACGCGACGCAGGCCTTCACCAGCGTCGCCGTCGACCAGTTCGACGCGCCGGTGACGCCGCAGCCGACCATCACCTACGAGGTCCCCGCCGGCGGCGGCGTCTTCGGGACGAACTGCATCAACGCGTGCACCAGCAACATGTTCAGGGCGCAGGCAGGGGCGGGCGGGCCCTTCACCGTCGTGTCGCGCTCCATGGGCATCGCGACGTCTTCGACGGTGACCGTCGACATGCCGCTGCCGACGAACATGGGCGACACGACGCCGCCCACCGTCTCGATCGTCGAGCCCGAGATCGGCGCGATGCTCATGAACGGCACCGTCATCGAGGCCGTCGCGACCGACCCCGGCACCAGCCCCTCGGGCATGGCGCGCGTGCAGTTCACGATCGCGGAGATCGAAGTGCCCGGGCTGGTGGCGACGTCGCCGCCGTGGCGCGTGACGTTCACTCCGCAGGCGGGCATTCCCGGCGGGCGTCAGGCGCTGGTCGCGAAGGCCTACGATCTCGCCGGCAACGAGGGGAGGTCGAGCGCCGTCACCGTCGAGCTGCCGGCTGCCCCGGGCGGCGGCAGCGGAACCGGCGGCTCCAGCGGCACCGGCGGAGGCTCGGGCACCGGCGGCAGCGGAACCGGCGGCGGCACCGTCGACCCCGGCGGCTGCGCTTGCGGCTCCAGCGATGGCAGCGTGATTGCGGGCTTGCTCGCGCTGATGGGCTGGTTGATTGCCCGTCGCCTCGCCCGCGCCCGCCGCTGACTGCCCCCTCACCCCGGCGCAGTCCGCGCGCCCTGAGCGGGTACCGCCGTCAGGCGGACCCGGTCGAAGGGTCCCCTACGAGGGGAGAGGGTGGGGTTACTCGAAGGCCAGCGCGCGCTCGAAGTCGCTGCGGTTGCTCGCGGCTTCCAGCGCCACTTCCTGCGTGATCTTCTGCTCGCGCAACAGCTTCGCCAGGTGCATGTCGAAGCTCTGCGTGCCGAGCAGGTCGTGGTTCTTCTCGAGGTAGTCCTTGATCTCGTGGGTGCGGTCGGCGTCCTTGATGAACTCCACGACCGAGAGCGTGGACACCATGATCTCGGCGGCGACGACGCGGCCCTTGCCTGAGGCGTGCGGCAGCAGGCGCTGCGACACGGTGCCCTTGAGGTTCTCCGCGAGCCGGTTGCGCACCGACACCTGCGCCTCGGCGGGGAACACGGAGATGATGCGGCCGATGGTGCGGTAGCAGTCCTGCGTGTGCACGGTGGAGAGCACGAGGTGGCCGGTCTCCGCGGCGCGCAGCGCGATCTCGATCGTCTCCACGTCGCGCATCTCGCCGACGAGGATGACGTCGGGATCCTGCCGGAGCGCCGCGCGCAGCGCCTTGCCGAAGTCGGGCGTGTCGGGGCCGATCTCCCGCTGCGTGACGCGCGAGAACTTGTCCTCGTGCAGGAACTCGATCGGGTCTTCGATCGTCAGCACGTGCTTGCGGTAGTGCTCGTTGATGTACTTCACCATCGCCGCGAGCGTCGACGACTTGCCGGAGCCGGTGATGCCGGTGACGAGGATGAGGCCGCGCTCTTCCTGCGACAGCTTCTCGAGCACCTTCGGCAGGCCCAGCTTCTCGAAGTCGGGCACGGTGAAGGGGATCGAGCGCATGATCGCCCCGAGGTGCCCCTTCGCGCGGTGCAGGTTGACGCGGAAGCGGCCCACGCCCTCGAGCGCGTACGAGGTGTCGACGTCGTGCACCTCTTCCATCAGCCCCTTCCACCGGTTCGCCTTGAGGATGTGGCCCGCGATGCGCTGGGTGTCCTCGGGCTGCAGCGCGGGCACCTTCACCGGCAACAGCTGCCCGTTCACGCGCAGCGCCGGCGCGCTGCCGACCTTGAAGTGCACGTCCGAGGCGCCGTTCTTCACGGCGGCGGCGAGGAATTGATTGAAGGTCGCTTGTTCCATTTCGAAGGTTCAGCGCACGAGCATCGCGGTGGTACGGCGCAGGCGGTCGGAGAGCGTCCGGCAGAACGAGCGGTAGACCTTCACCGCGAGCTTGTCGTCCGAGGCCAGCAGCGCCTCGAACTTGTCGCGCGGCATCTTGAGCAGCCGGCACGCCGTCACCGTCGTGACGCGGGCGGACGTCAAGAGATCGTCGATGAGCGACATCTCGCCGAACAGCTCGCCGTCGCGCAGGCGGCCGATCTCCTCGGTGGCGGTGTGCTTGCCGTCGCCGTCGATGTCGCGGGTCACCTTCACCTCGCCCTTCGCGATGATGAAGAGCGCGTTGCCGAGCGTGTTCTGCTCGATGACGACGTGCTCGGCCGGCAGGTCGACGTACTCGATGAGGCCGCCGAGCTGCGACGTCTCTTCGAACGTGAGCTTCTTGAACAGGTGCAGCTTCTGCAGCAGCTCGACGCCCTCGAAGCCGCCGAAGCCTGTGAGCTCGACTTCCATTTAGAGGCAGACCCCGACGTTCTGCGAGCTGGTGAGCCGCGTGCACGTGCCGGCGTCGCACGCGGGGCCCGCGGAGCCCGCCGGGAACGCGCACAGCTGCCGGCAGCGCGTCATGCCGCCCGAGCCGCTGCAGGCCGAGCCCTTCTGGCAGTCGTTCGAATACGTGCACGTGTCGCCGGGCGCCGCCATGCCGGCGGGGAAGCACGCGGGCCCGCTCGAGCCGGGGTAGCAGCCGTCGTTCGTGTTCGCGCAGTTCTGCATCAGCGGGTCGCACGTCATCGGCGGGTCCGCGCAGACCAGCGGCCGCTCGTTGGTCTCGGGCAGCACGAGCGTCACGTAGCACTGCTGCGGAGCGCCGCAGTCGGTGCTCACCCGGCAGAAGCGCGCGCACGTCGAGCCGCCGTCCGAGCCCAAGAACGTGCACGCGAGGCCCTTGCGGCAGCCGACGGTCGCGCCGGCGCAGGCCTGGCCTTCGTTGAGCGCGCCGTCGGCGACGCAGGCGCGGCCGCCGTCGAGGAACGAGCACTTCATGCCGGCGTCACAGTCCTGCTCGATGAGATCGCACTGACCGGGGATGCAGCGCTTCGCGATGCCGCCGTCCTCGAGCAGCGCGAGCGTGCACGACGAGCCGGCGGCGCAGTTGCGCGGGCCGCCGAAGTCGCAGGCGTCGTCGCTGACGGTGCCACCGCCGGCGCCGCCGGTGCCCCCGCCGGTACCGCCGGTGCCTCCCCCCGAGCCGGAGTCGACGCCGGCGTCGGTGTCGGACTTCCCCGGACAGGCGCTGAGCGCGAGGACGACGAGGACGGCAGCGAGGCGTCGCGACATGTAAGTGCTCTCCAGGTTCTTCGGCCGCTTCCGGCGTAGGGTAGACTGTTTACCCGTCGGGCCGCCTCGAATTCGAGGTCCTTCTGAAGTCGAGCCTCGTAACCGCCTTCCTCATCGTCGTCGTCGTCGCGGGCTGCTCCGGACCCAGGCTGGATCCCTGCCGCGTGCCCGGCGTCTGCGAGGTGCCTCAGGACGCAGGGCAGGGCGGGTGCACGGACGACGTCCACTGCGCGGCGCCGGCAGGCCGCTGCCTCCTCGAACAGAAGCGGTGCGTCGCGTGCCTCACCGACGGCGACTGCGCCGCGGGCGTCTGCGACGCGGTCGCGCACCAGTGCACGCTGCAGCCCGACACGTGCGGCGCCGCGCAACGGCTGATGCTCGGCGACGAGCCGCTCACCCTCTTCGGCGACACCACGCGCGCCACCGACGACACGCTGCTCGCGTGCGCGCTGCCCGGCGGCTCGAGCAACGATCTCGTGTACTCGTTTCAGGTCGATCGGCCGCGGCGGCTGACCGCGACGGCGCTGGCGAAGCCCGGCAGCGCGCTGCAGCCGGTGCTCGGCCTGCGCAAGGTCTGCAACAGCGTTCAGCCGGCCGACAACGCGGCCTGCGCCTATGGAGGTGCGTCGCAGCCCGCCGCGGTCCTCACCGCCGACGTGCAGCCGGGCACGACGTGGTTCCTCTGGGTCGACGGAGAGGCCGGCACCTCGGGCGCCTACGAGCTCACGCTGAAGCTCGAGGACACCTCGACCGCCGAGAGCTGCGCGTCTCCGACCGAGCTGTTCTTCTCGGGCGCCCGCGCGCAGGTGACCTCGGACACGCGCGGGCACACCGACGACGCCGCGGGGCTCTGCGGCGGCGGCAGCTCGCCCGACAACGTCTACACGTTCACGCTGGCGCAGCCGCAGCGGGTCAGCGTCGAGGTCGAGCCGCTCTCCGGCCTGTTCCAGCCGGCCGTGTACGTGCGCGGCTCCGACTGCACCGACACCTCGGCGGCGTCGCAGGTCTGGTGCGGCACCGGCGCCGCCGGCGCGAAGGTCTCGGTCGAGCTGCCGCGGCTGCAGGCGGGCCGGTACCACCTCTTCGTCGACGGCGTGGGCACGACGCCCGACGCCGTCGCCGGGCCCTTCCGGCTCACCGTGACGCTGCTCGACGCAGTGCCGCCGCCGACGAACGACGTGTGCAGCAGCGCGACGGCGCTCGCGTTCCCCGCGAACGGCGTCGGCGTGGTCTCGGTGCAGGGAGACACCTCGGCGGCGAGCGGCGACGCGCTCGGCTGCGCGGGCACCGGCAGCGATCTCGTCTATCGGCTCGAGCTGCTCGGGCCTCGCCGCGTGGCCGCGCGCGTGACGCCGCTCGCCGGCTCGACGCTGCGGCCCAGCGTGTACCTGCGGCAGGTCGGCAGGTGCGACAGCGAGGCGTTGAGCGATCAGCTCGGCTGCGCCACGGCGCCGAGCACGGGCTCCGTCGCCTCGCTCATCGCGCCGTCGCTGCCGGCGGGCCTCTATTACCTGTGGGTCGACGGCGTGCAGGGCACCGCCGGCGCCTTCGACCTGGGCGTCGAGCTGCAGGCGGCTCCGCCGGCGCCGGCGAACGACGTCTGCACGGGAGCGACCCCGCTGCCGCTCTCGTCGGGCGTCGTCACGGTGACGGGCACCACCATCTCGGCGCGCGACGACACCGATCTGCTGTGCACGGTGCCCTCCGGCGGGTTTTCGCCCGACGTCGTCTACACGCTGAACCTGCCGGCGAAGCAGGCGCTCAGCATCGACGTGACGGCCGCCACCGGCTCGAGCTTGAGGCCCGTGTTCGCGCTGCGGCCGCCGCAGAAGTGCAGCAGCACCGCGGTGCTCGACAACGTGGTGTGCGCCTGGGACGACCCGCAGCTGTGGAACCGCACCGTGCTCAGCCTGCCGGAGGTGGACCCCGGGCTCTACTCGCTGTGGATCGAAGGCGACGGCGCGACGCAGGGCGACTTCACGCTGCGCGTGGCGACGTCTCCGCCGGTGGCGGTGCCGGACAACGACTGGTGCGGAGACTCGATGGTGCCGACGCTGATGCCCGGGCAGCCGCTGCAGGGCGACACCCGCGCGGCGATCGACGACAGCTCGGGCGGGTGCGGGCTCGTCTCGGGAGCGAACGGCGAGACGGCTCCGGACGTCGTCTACAGCGTGACGCTGCAGCAGCCGCAGGCGTTCAAGGTGACCGTCACGCCCGACGCGACGACCGGCGCGCTGTTCAGGCCGGTCGTCTACCTGCGCGCCCAGAGCGCGTGCGCGAGCACGGCGGCGTCGTCGACGATCGCGTGCCAGGTGTCGCCGACCTACGGAGATGCCGTCACGCTCACCGTGCCGAATCTGGCGGCCGGCACCTACAGCGTCTGGGTGGACGGCGCAGGTCTTTCGAGCGGCAGCTTCTCCATTCGTCTACAGTAACGGTTGATGGTGCAAACCCTCTTCCGCAACGCGGAGCGGCGTCGCGACCCTCGTGTCGGAGCCCGCTTCGAGGTCGCCTTCAAGAGCCCGCAGGATGCTGCGAAGGCGTTCAAGACGTTCTCGGTGAACTTCTCGGCCGGGGGCCTGTGCCTTCGCTCGTCGAAGCCCCACGCCGTCGGTGAGGTCGTCGAGCTCCACCTGCAGGTCGACGGGCAGGACTTCGAGATCAAGGGCACCGTGCAGTGGGCGCGGGCAGGGGTCGTCGGGGTTCGGTTCGTGGATCTTCCGGCGGACGTGCGGGAGCGGTTGTCCGAGCTCGCGCGCACGATGATCGCGAACGGAGCGCCCGTGGAGCCTTGACTGAAAGTTTGCTGGGCAAGGGCAAGGGCAAGTTGAAGCACGACAGGTGAAGTTCAAGAGATCCAGGGAAAGGCCATGGACCTCGGCCAGGACCTTCCCCATCGACCTGATCCCATCAGCCTTCACCTCGAGCCGAGCACCTTCAACGTGCCCTTGCCCTTGCCCTGCTAACTCATCTTGAAAACGCCAAGCCCCGCAGGCTTGAGGCCCATCTTCTCGAAGAACGGCCGCGAATCTTCATTCGGGTCTTCGAGGGTCTGAATCTCGAGGCGCTTCACGCCGAGCACCTTCGCGCGATCGACGGCGCGCTTGAGCAGCTCGCGGCCGACGCCCTTGCGACGCCACGCCTTCGCGACGACGAGCTCGTCGATGGTGGCGATGCGGCCCGCGTAGCGCAGGTTGGGCCGGTGCGAGAGCGCGACGAAGCCGATCACCTTGTCGAAGGGGTCGGCGGCGACCATGAGCTCCATCTCGGGGTGGCTGACGATCCACGTGGTGGTGGCGGTGTCTCCGGTGAAGCCGAGCTCGCCGAGCAGCACCTTCACCGGCTCGGCGTCTCCCCGGCGACCGGGGCGAACCTTGAAGGCGGGGCCGCTCACAGATCCACCAGGAAGACGGTGCAGGCCTGATCGATGAGCTCGCGCGAGAGCGCGGGGGGAATCTGCCGGTACCGCGCGGCGTCGCGGACGAGCGAGACGAGGTCGCGCGGGTGGCAGGCGCGCAGCTCCATCTCACGAGGCTTGTAGTAGTGGTCGATGAGGTACGTGACGGCCTGGTCGACGTACGGGATGCCCGAGGAGTCGCAGACGCGGCGGAAGATGTCGCGGTACGCCTTCTCGTCGGGGTTGCCGACCTCGATCTTGTACTTGATGCGGCGGAGGAAGGCCTCGTCGACGAGCTCCTTCGGGTCGAGGTTCGTCGAGAAGACGATGAGCTGATCGAAGGGGATCTCGAACTTCTTGCCGGTGTGCAGCGTGAGGAAGTCGACGCGCTTCTCGAGCGGGACGATCCACCGGTTGAGCAGGTCGGTGGGGTGCACCTTCTGCCGGCCGAAGTCGTCGATGAGCAACATGCCGCCGTTCGCCTTCACCTGGAACGGGGCTTCGTAGAACCGGGCGCTCTCCGAGTAGATGAGGTCGAGCGTCTCGAGCGTGAGCTCGCCGCCGACGATGACCGAGGGCCGGCGGCACAGCTGCCAGCGGTGATCCATCTCGAAGGTCTGGCGTCGCCCCTGAGCGTCGCGGCCGATCTCGAGCGGGATCGCGGTGTGCGTGAGCCGATCGAAGACCTTCACGATCTGCCCGTCGATCTCGAGGCACGACGGCACGAAGGCCTCGCCTCCGAACATGTTCGACACCGCCTCGGCGAGCGACGTCTTGCCGTTGCCGGGCGGGCCGTACAGGAAGAGCGACTTGCCGGAGTTCACCGCCGCTCCGAGCTTGTCGGCGAGGTGCCCCGGCACGGTCAGGTGCGAGATCGCGCGGGTGAGCGCCTCCTTCGAGATGACCGGATTCTCCTGCGTCTGCAGCTGGATGAGCTGGTTGTACTGCTCGATGGGGACCGGGGCCGGCCCGATGTACGTCGTGCGCGTCAGCGCGTCGCGCGCGTACTCGCGGCCCTTCTCGGTGAGCACGAAGTCGACCGAGGCGCGGCCGAAGCCCTTGCCGCCCTTCAGGTCGACGAGCTTCTCCTGCGCGAGGAAGTCGATGACGCGCTCGATGACGCCGGACCAGGGCAGGCACATCTCCTGGGCGACCTCGACGCCCGTCGCGCTGCCTGCGTAGTAGAGGTACTTGAGCGCGATGTCCGACAGCAGGCCGATCTTGAGGCCGGTCTCTTCGAGGGTCTTCGGCTCCGGAGGCGCGATCTCGAGGATGCGCGGGTTGTCGAGGTTGAACGGGTTGCCGCCGTCGCGCGGCAGGTCGTTCGGCGAGAAGTTGCCGGTGGCTTCCTGCGAGAGATCGTCGTCGCCCACCAGGCGCGTGCCGCCCTTCTTCGGGCCGGGCCGCCCAATCGTCGTGGCCATCGGGGGCCGACTCTAGCAGCCCGCCGCTCGGCGCGAAGCCGCGCGCGGGCCGCAGGGGATAGAGTGCGCCGCCTGTGGATGCGCAGAAGCCCTCGCGGGCCGCGTGGTCGGCGCTGACGGCAGCGTGGTTCGGGTGGGTGCTCGACGCCTTCGACTTCTCGATCTTCTTCCTGGTGATGCCGAAGATCGCCGCCGAGTTCGGCGTGCCGATCAAATCGACGGCGGCGTCGGTGACGCTCACCCTGCTGGTGCGGCTGCTCGGCAGCTTCGCCGCCGGCTGGGCGGCCGATCGCTTCGGCCGCAAGTGGCCGCTGATGATCTCCATCGTCTGGTTCTCGGTCTGCGACGGCCTCGTGGCGATCGCGCCGACGTTCGCGATGGTGGTCGTGCTGCGCGTGCTGTTCGGCTTCGGGATGGGGGCGGAGTGGACCGCCGGCGCCACGCTCGCGATGGAGGCGTGGCCCGCGAAGACGCGCGGCTTCGCCTCGGGAGTGCTGCAGGCCGGCTGGGCCGTCGGCTACCTGCTGGCCTCGCAGGTCTACGCGCTGGTGATGCCGATCTACGGCTGGAGGGCGCTGTTCGTGATCGCCGCGCTGCCGGCGCTCATCGTGCTGCCGATTCGCTTCTTCGTGCCCGACACGAAGCCCGCGCCGCGTGCGTCGTCGGCCGAGCCGCGCGCGTCGGCGGAGCTGGTGCGGCGCGTCGCGCTGGCGTCGTTCGTGCTCGCGTTCGGGTTCGCGGTGTACTTCGCGCTGACCACGTTCCTGCCCACGCTGCTGCAGAAGGAGCACGGCTTCGACGAGGCCGGCGTCGGCCGGAACGTGGCGTGGTTCAACGTCGGCATGCTGATCGGCGCGCCGGTCTGCGGCTGGCTCGCCGGCCGCGTGCACCCGATGAAGGCGATCGCCCTGTGCGTCGTGTTCGCTCCGCTGACCGCGCCGCTCGCGGTCGGCTGGGCCGGCCCCGAGTGGATGGTGCTCGGCGCGCTGCTCGTCGGCGCGTTCGCGGGCGGGCCGTCGGGGGTGACGCCGGTGTGGCTGTCGACGCTGTTCCCCGCGTGGTTCCGCGCGCGCGGCACGGGGCTCTGCTACCACTTCGCGGCGTTCGCGGCGGCGTTCACTCCGTTCGCGGTCGCGGCGATCGCCGAGGGCGGGGTGGGGTTCAGCGACACCGTCGTGTACGCCGTGGCGGTGCTCGCGTGGGCGCAGGTGCTGGTGCTGCTGGTGATTCCGAAGACCGCGGAGAGCGGCTGAGCCGAGCAGCGAGGAAGTGCGCTCGGCAGGACTCGAACCTGCATCGTCCAGCATCGCAGACTGGTGCCCGATCCTTTCGGGCGACGAGCGCTTGAAGTCACCGTCCGCGAAGGGGCCGGCTCGACTGCGAACAGTGAGGGCGGAGCGTGAACATCGCGCGCGAGGAGACGCCTCGGCGTCCCGAGCCTGACACGTACCCGGGGCACAGACGTCGAGGCGCCTTCTCCGTTACCTCTGACAGCACAGGAGAAGCAGACATGAGCAGTTCACGCAGAAGCCTCAATTTCGCAATCGGCATGGTCCTCGGAATCGCGGTCTCGCTCGGCTCGCTGGACGCCAGCGCGGCCGACAAGTCGAAGCACGAAGCGAGCATCACCGCGGCCGAAGACGCGCTCGAGCAGTACACGGAGAACGACCCCGATCTGAACGATCACCTCCAGAACGCAGCCGGCTACGTCGTCTTTCCCGAGATCGGAAAAGCGGGCGTCGTCGTCGGCGGCGGCGGCGGAGACGGCATCCTCTTCGAGAAGGGCGTCCCCGTCGGAAAGGCGAAGGTCACCTTCGTGAACGTCGGCGCGCAGATCGGCGGCCAGCGCTTCAGCGAGGTCATCATCTTCAGGGACAAGGCAGCGCTGAAGGACTTCAAGCGCGGTCGGGGAGAGTTCCTCGCCGGAGCCAGCGCCGTCGCCGCGGGCGCAGGCGCCTCGGCGAGCCTCAACTACAAGAACGGCGTCGCCGTGATGACGAAGACGTCGGGCGGCCTGATGGCCGAGGCCGTCATCGGCGGGCAGAAGTTCACGTACATGGCGTTCACGAAGCCCGAGCCGCGCACGTAAGAGCGGGACGAGCACGGAAGGCGGCGCGCCGTACTCCCAGCTCTGCGCCGCTCTCCCTGCCTTCGCGCGGCTCGAGCCAGCCTCGGGTCGCCGAAGGCGGTTCCTGTTCGAGGGTTCGGGTGAAGCAGCCAGACGCCACCAGGGCGAAAGCCACTACGAGATCCGGAAAGTTGCGGAGGCGGGGGTCGAACCCGCGACCTTCGGGTTATGAGCCCGACGCGCTGCCACGCTGCGCCACTCCGCGGTGTGCGGCGGCTCAGACGTGCGGCTCGGTGGTTCCTGACGCGGAGGTGGGGCCCGGAGCTTTTGGGCCCCTCGCCCTGGCCCCGTTCACACGAAGGTCAGCCACTCGTGGTACTTCGGCTCGAGCCCGCGCACGACGCGGAAGTAGGTCTCCTGCACGGCCTTGGTGAGCGGCCCGGGCTTGCCGTCGCCCACCATGCGGTTGTCGACCTCGCGCACCGGGGTGACCTCGGCGGCGGTGCCGGTGAAGAACAGCTCGCCGGCGATGTAGAGCGCGTCGCGGGTGAACGAGACCTCCTGCACCTCGCGGCCCATGTCCTTGAGCAGCTTGATGACGGTGTCGCGCGTGATGCCGGCGAGGATCGGGGACGACAGCGACGGCGTGCGCACGACGTGGTGGCGGCCGACGCAGAAGATGTTCTCTCCGCTCGCCTCGGCGACGAAGCCCGAGATGTCGAGGAGGATCGCCTCGTCGTAGCCCGCGAGCACCGCCTCGCGCTTCGCGAGGATCGAGTTCACGTACTGGCCCGTGATCTTCCCGCGCACCATGTTCACGTTCACGTGCATGCGCGTGTAGCTCGACACCTTCGCGCGGATGCCGTCGCGGATGCCCTTGTCGCCGAGGTACGCGCCCCAGTCCCACGCGGTGATCGCGACGCGCGTGGTGTTCGTGGCGCCGAGGCCCATGGCGCCGTCGCCCATGAACGCGATCGGCCGCAGGTACGCGCCCTTCGCGAAGCGCTCGCGCTGCGCCCGCAGGAGCTCGATGCACGCGTCGAACAGCTCCTGCTCGGTGTACGGAATCTTGAGCAGGATGATGTGCGCGGAGTCGAGGAACCGGCGAATGTGCTCGCGCAGGCGGAAGATCGCCAGCCGGCCGTCTTTCGTCTCGTAGGCGCGGATGCCTTCGAAGACGCCGAGGCCGTAGTGCAGCGCGTGTGTCATCACGTGAATGGTCGCCTCGTCCCACTTGATCAGACGGCCATCCATCCACACCTTGTCCGCGCGCAGCACCGCGTTCGAGACCGACGTGTTGCTCATGCGCCGCGTTTACCCGAGCCGAGGCAGCGGGGCCAGCATGCGCGTGAGGAACGGAACCTGCGGCGTGAGCTGCTTGCGCCCGAGCTCGAGCGCGACGGCGAGATCCTGCAGCGACGGCACCAGCGCGAGCGGCGACAGCGTCTTCGAGAAGTCGTGAACGAGGTGCGCGAAGGGGCGGTTCGCTCCGACGTTCGCCTCGGCGAGGCGCGCGAGCGGCAGCCACAGCGGCTGCGACAGCTTCGTCGCGAACCCGTTGAGCGCGAGGATGAACGCGTTGCGCGTGCCGATCTGGCCGCGGTGCACCGCGCGCCACGCCGCCTTGCACGGCAGGTTGTCGACCATGCCCCCGTCGACGAGGCGCGACACGCGGTGCGTCTCCATCAGCCCCTCGATGAGGCCCTTCATCCGCCCGTCTTCGCGCAGCACGTCGTAGTGGATGACGCCGGGCAGCGCGCACGAGAAGCCGGCGGCGTCGAGCGCGTCCCACTCGCCCGTCGTCTGGTCCGCGCCGAGGTGCAGCTTCACCATGATCTCCGGGCGCGTGAAGAGCTCGGCGAGCGCGCCGAACGTGCCCTGCATCGAGCGCGCGAGGCCCAAGGGATCTCGCACCGCCATGCGCGGCAGCGAGAACACGCTCTCGTAGAACTCGACCGGGTGGGGCAGCTTGCCGCGCCGAATGCCGCTCACGGTGATGATCGTCTTGATCGGCAGCTCTTTGAGCCGAATCGCCTCGGCGCCCTCGCGGTCGGTGCCGAACCAGCGGCCGATGCCGGCGCGCAGGAACAGCCGCAGCGCCGCGGGCAGGCCGTAGCGGTTCTCGGTCGAGATCACGCGGAACAGCTTTCGCCACGACAGGGTGCGGACGATGTTGACGATCTCGTCCTGATCGAAGCGCGGCAGCCGCGAGCGGAACAGCGCGAGCACCGCGCCGATCGACGTGCCGACGAGCAGCTTCGGCTTCAAGCCGTACTCGTCGAGCAGGCTCATCACGCCGATGTAGACGTAGCCGCTGCCGCCTCCGCCGCCGGCGACGAGGACCAGCGCCTTCTGGCGAAGCTCCTGGTCGACGGTCTCGTGGGTGACGCGCCCCTCGAGCCGCGTGAGCAGCGCGTCGCGCGTGCGCAGCGTGCGGTCTTTGAGGTCCTTGAGGTGCGGCAAGAGCAGCGTGCGCACGATCGGGCCGCGCTGCGGCAACAGCACGGGCTTGAGCCGCCGCTCCATCTCCTCGCGGAACGGAGAGAGCCAGGCGCCGACGCCGATGTCGCGGCCCTCGACCGAGCGCACCTTGTAGAGCCGCGCCAGCGAGAGCGCGGTGCGAAGGATCGCCTCTTCGTGCGCGTCGACGAGCGACGGGTTCGCGATGGCGCCGCGCACGAGGGAGATCTCCATCTCCTCGAGCGGGCGGATGAGCTGAAAGCGCTCATCGAACCGCATGCGGCCTCAGCGTTTCGACTTTCCGAGCAGCCGCAGCTCGCGCAGCGCCTCGGTGCAGTCGGGGTTGCATTGAATGGCCTTCTCGAACTGCTTCTCCGCCTTGTCGGGCCGGCCGCACGCTTTGTGGATGTAGCCCAGGAACAGGTACGCCTTGTCGAGCCGCGGGTTGAGCGAGATGGCCTTCTCGATGTTCTTCACCGACTCTTCGACGATGCCCTCGTCCTTGGGGTCCATCTGGAAGCGGGCCCAGCCGAGCCAGGCGTGGAACTCGCCCTCTTCGCCGTAGAGCGCGATGGCGTCGGCGAAGTGTCGCCACGCGGCGCCGTACTCGCGCTGGCGCATGAGCTCTTCGCCGCGCTGGAACTTGCCCTCGGCCGCGAGGATCTTGCCGACCTCGTCGCCGATCTCGCGCTTCACGCCCGAGGCGAGCTCCTTCACGTAGCGCTCGCGCTCGACGGGGTCGGCGAGGGTGTCGTGCGCGGTCGAGATCAGATCGTAGATCTGCTGCGCGAGCTGGCGGACCTCGGCAGACGACGAGCCGAAGTGCTTGTCCGGGTGGTACTCCTTCGCGAGCGCGAAGTACGAGCGCTTCACGTCCTCGCGGTTCGCCGTCGTCGGCAGCCCCAGAATCTCGAAGTAGTCGAGCTTGCGCATCGCCGCGACCTTGGCCGCGAGGCGCTCGCGCAGCACGCTCTCTTCACCCGAGAGCCGCGACGCCGGCACCACCGCCGACAGCTCGGGCAACAGCGAGCCGCTCGGGCGCGCGATGACCGGGGCCTGCGGCCGCTCGGCCTCTCTCTTCTTCTTCGACGGCGGAGGAGGCGGGGGCGAGATGTCCGGAGGAGGAGGCGGCGGCTGCACCGCGCCCGGATCGAGGCTCGCCGACGGCTTCGCGTCGTCCCACGGCAGCGGCAGCGACGGCTTGTCGCTCGGCGGCGCCGGCACCGGCAGCTTCGGCGGCAGCGGCGGCGGAGACGTCGGCAGCGGCGGCGGCTTCGCGCCTTGAGCCTGCGCCATCGCCCGCGCGAGCTCGGCGATCGACGGCGCCTTGCCTTCGGCGGCCTTGTCCTTGAGCTCGATCATCTGCGCGCACTTCATCGCGAGCAGGAACCGGTCCGTGTCGAGCGGAGAAAGCACCGCCATCGCGCGCAGCGTCGCCACCGTCTTGTGGCCTTCGGCTGCCGCGAGCAGCTGCTGCTCTTCTTCGCCCAGGCCGGCGTCCTGCAGCGCGTAGAGCGGCTGGGAGGAGGGGTGCACGTATTTGCCGTCGACGTCGCCGAGCCACTTCTTCACGCGCGCGTCGTCGTAGTTGCGCTTGATGCCTTCGTGGATGACCTGGGCGCAGGTCATGCCGAGATCGACGGGCTCGGCGGGCAGCTGCGCCTTCGGGTTGAACTGGTAGTCGCCCTGGTCCCAGGTGAAGACGTCGAACAGCTTCGTCTGCAGCTGCAGCACCAGCGCGTGCTGCAGGTTGTGCGGGCTGATGCAGCCCATCTCGATGAGCGTGGTGCCCTGCTGGCGCTTGCTCGACTTCATGCGCTGCAGCGACTCTTCGCACTCGGCCTCGGAGATCATCTTCTGCGCGACCATCACGCGCCCGAGGCACTCGGACAGCAGGTTCGACTTGATCGAGACCGGCGTGCCGTCGCGGAAGTAGACGATCTTCTTCACCTTCTCGCGGCGGAGCAGCAGCGCCCCCGAGCCGCGCCAGCGGTAGATCTCGGCGAGCACCTCGGCGAACGCCTTCTGCGCGAAGTCTCCGCGGATGACCTGGTAGTTGCCGGCCGAGGCCTCTTCCTTCTGCGCCTGCAGCTCGACCTCGGTGCGCTCTTCCCTGGCGCTCAAGTCGGCGAGGTGCTCTCCGGTCTTCTCGTCGTCCTCGACCGGCGGCGGCGGAGGCTCGGGCGCGCGCGGCTTCGGGTACTTGTCGCCGAGCGCCTGCCTGAGCGTGTCGTAGAGCGCCTGAAGGCGCATCGGCTTCTCGAGGAAGGCGTAGGCGCCGTGCTTCTGCACCGCTTCGCGTTGGTGCAGCGCGTTCTTGTACACGCCGCTGATCATGACGATCGGCGTGCGCTTGCCCTTCGGCAGGGCGCGCATCTGCCGCGCGACCTCGTAGCCGTTGAGCGCGGGCAAGAGCAGATCGAGCAGCACGGCGTCGAAGCTCTTCTTCTCGAAGGTCTTGATCGCCCACTCGCCGTCGCGCTCGACGGTGACGGTGAAGCCCTGCTTGGTGAGCGCGTCGGCGAGCATGCGCTGGGTGGCGCGGTCGTCGTCGACGATGAGGACGTTGATGGTCTTCGGCGGCGCCATCTCGATAGCTGCGCAGACGTATATCCCACCCTCGCGTCACGGTGCGGCCGCTTTTGCCTATAAGGACCTGACGACGTGGACTCGCTCGCCCGTGCGCAGCTGAACGTCTCGCTCGCCCGCCTCGCGGGAGGCGACCGGTCTGCCCAGCGCCCGGTGTTCGAGCTGGTGTGGCCGGTGCTGCGCGACTTCTCCAGGCGCGTGCTGGTCGAGCCGGCCGACGCGGAAGACGCCGCGCAGCGGGCGGTGATCCGCCTGTTCGAGCAGGCCTGCGCGTACGACGTCGATCGCGACGCGCTCACGTGGGCGCTGGAGATCGCGCTGTGGGAGTGCCGGACCACGCTCAAGAAGCGGTCGCGGTCGCAGGAGGCCGAGCTCTCCGTGTCGGCGCTGGCCGTCGCCGACGCCGCCCCCGGGCCCGAGGCGGCCGCGGCGCGCGCCGAGCTCGAGGCTGCGCTGGCGGGAACGCTCGCGGCGATGTCGCAGACCGATCGCGCCGCCCTGCTCGAGGGGCTGACCGGGGCCACCTGGCGCAAGCGCCGCGAGCGCGCGCTGGGGAGACTGAAAATGCTGTGGAGGACTCGCTATGGCGATTGACGGAGCCCGGCTCGGAGGGTCGATCAGAACACCGTTCACGCTGAGCGGAGCCGCCGCAGTCGAAGCGGGCCGGTGGACGGCTTCGGGCCCGTTTCGACTCCGGCCCGCTTCGCGTGCCTCCGCTCAACGTGAACGGAGCTACATTCTGGCCGACGGTCTCAGCGCGAACGGAGGAGACCATGGACGCTGAGCTCTTCTCCCGCGCCTCCTCGGCCTACGAGCGCGGCCGCGTCCGCTGGGCGGCGCTCTCGGCGCTCCCGCTGGCGATCGTCCCGATCGCTTCGTTCTTCGTCGGGCACCGCCTCGGCAGCTCGGTCGGGCTCGGCGTCGCGCTGCTCGTCGGAGCGACCGTCATGCTCTGGCGCGGGCAGTCGTACGCGCGCGGCCTCACGCTGGGCCTCAAGGCCGGCTTCATCCCGCTCGTGCTGTCCCACGGTGCGAACCTGTACGGCCACCTCTGCACCGCGAGCGGCTGTACGTCGCTGTGCGTGCCGGCGTGCATCGCGGGTGGCCTGGTGGCCGGGCTGTGGATCGCGCTCAGCGCCGCCCGGGCGCCGTGGCAGGTGCTCGCGTCCGCGGCCTCGGTCGCGCTGCTGGTGGGCTCTTTCGGCTGCGCCTGCATCGGCTTCGGAGGCCTCGCCGGCATGACCCTGGGCCTCGCCGCGTCGATGTCGGTGACGCGCGCGTTCGCGCGGTGAATCGCTGCACGGCGTTTTCGTTGTGGTAGGCACCATGCCCATGCGAACCGTTCTCTTCTGTGCCGTGCTGTCTTCTTCGCTCGCGTTTGCTCAGGGCACCGAGGCTCCCGCCGAGGAGGAGACGCCCAAGGGCGCCGAGGCCACCGGCGCCGAGGCCGACGCCGCGAAGGAGCTCGTCAACAAGTACCTCACCGCGGTGAAGGCGAAGAAGTGGAAGGACGCGCAGAAGTTCCTCCACCCGCAGACCGTCACGGCCATCGCCGAGCGGAAGAAGCGCCTGGGGAAAGAGGATCACCCGATGGCCCCGCAGGCGTACGAGAAGACCGAGCACTGGCTCAAGGACTTCAAGCTGAAGGGCGTCACCAAGGGCCCCGTCGGCACGTTCATCGTCGAGACCGCCGAGGACAACTTCCAGGTGCAGGAGAAGGGCGTCGTCGAGGGCGAGATGGCCACCTACCTCGTCGGGAAGAAGGACGGGAAGTGGTACGTCGTCGACAAGAAGCGCGGCGAGAGCTTCACCAACGACTCGGTGAAGATTGGCTACAAGGGCTACTTCGACAAGCCCGCCGCCGCGCCCTGACAGGCCGCTGAAAAACGGCTGCACGGCCCGAGCTCTTCGTTGCCGGCTCCGGTCCATGGCTCACGTACCAGACGACGTACGCTCCGCGCGGTCCCCGCCGGCGCCTCGACCTCGTGCCGTTCGCTCGTTCTTAACCGCCGACCAGCTGGGGCAGCTGCGCCTTCGCTTTTTCCACGTCGGTCTCGTGCTTGAGCACGAGGTTGAGCGTGCTCGCCACCAGCTCGGCTGACAGCGAGTCGGCGTTCAGCAGCACCAGCGCCTGCGCCCAATCGATCGTCTCGGCGATCGACGGAGACTTCTTCAGCTCCATCTTCCGCAGCTTGTTCACCGCGTCGACCACCGCGCCGGCGAGCCGCTCGGTCACCTGCGGCAGCCGCGTACGGAGGATCTTCAGCTCGCGGTCGCGCGTCGGGTAGTCGATGTACAGGTGCAGGCAGCGGCGCTTGAGCGCGTCCGACAGCTCGCGGGCGTTGTTCGACGTCAGCACCACGCGCGGCACGTGCTTCGCCTTCAGCGTCCCCAGCTCGGGCACCGTCACCGCGTAGTCGGCCAGCACCTCGAGCAGGAACGCCTCGAACTCGGGGTCGGCCTTGTCGATCTCGTCGACGAGCAAGAGCGACGGCTTGTCGTTGAGCAGCGCCTTGAGCACCGGGCGCGGCAGCAGAAAGCGCTGCGAGAAGAAGACCGCGTCCGACGACGCGACCCGATCGGCCGCCGCCTCGAGCGTCTGCGCGCCCACCAGCAGCTCGCCGATCTTGTCTTTGAGCAGCTGCGTGTAGAGCAGCTGCTTGGCGTACTCCCACTCGTAGAGCGCCTTGGTCTCGTCGAGGCCCTCGTAGCACTGCAGCCGCACCAGCTCGCGGCCGGTGGCGGCGGCGAGCGCGCGGGCGAGCTCCGTCTTGCCTACACCGGCCGGCCCTTCGACCAGCACCGGCTTCTCGAGCCGATCGACGAGGAACGCGACGGTCGAGATCTGCTGCGACGGCAAATATCCGGTCTGCTCCAGCCGTCGAGCTGCGTCGTCGATGCTCGCAATCGCGTGCAGCATTCCGGCTTGCACCTTAGTTGATGGGTCGGGGGTTTACCGTGGCGAAAATGACAGAGGGGGATGAATTCCAGCCGCGTCAGCCGTGCTCCAACCCGTCTCAACCGACCGTTTCGACTGGTGGGCACACAGCGGTAGCACCGGGCACGCGCGCTGCACTGGCGCCCTGGGTCTTTTCGCTTGGGAGCATGACTTCGATGGCAGGCGTCGCAAAGGTGCTGGGTGTGCTCGTGATGGCGGTGGTGCCTGGCGGCCTCTTGTTCCTCGCGGCGTTCGTGCTCGCGCGCGCCGTCGCCGAAGCGGTTCGTCGCGAAGAGGGTCCCGCCGGCCGGCGCATCACGAGCGCGTTCGCACAGGTCCGCCTCCGCGATGTGTGGACATCGGCCAAGCAGACCCTGTAAGCGCGGTTGAATGACCGGTCGGATTGGCGGTTTCGCCCTCCTCGGGGCGCTCGCGGTGTCGTGCAGCGGCGGCTCGAACATCTGCTCCAACAACGTCGATCTCGCGACGAAGACCGGTGACTGCAGCGGCGTCGCCACCGGCTTCGTGCTCGGCTCGGCGAGCACCTGCTCCATGCGCGCGAACATGTGCAGCGCGTCCGAGCAGAAGACGGTCTCGTCCGCGCTCGACTGTCTCTCCAAGCTGCCGACGTGCGCCGCCGCGACCCAGGCCGACTGGGTGACGCAGCAGCTGGCGTGCAACAGCGGCCTGCAGTCGCTCTCGCAGGGCTGCAAAGACGCGTTGTTCGGCGGCGTGCTGCCCGGCGAAGACGGCGGCATCGACGGAGGCCCCTACGTCGACGCCGGCCGCCAGCCCATCGAGGACGGCGGTCACGGCATCTCGCTCGTCGTGGTCGCCGACGAGAACAACGTCGCGTTCGCCTGGGTGCCCCTGCAGCGCGCGGGCATCGCCAACTGGGAGCTCAACGTCTTCAACGCCTCCGAGGCGGACGGCGGCGGCCCGCGCCTGCCCGAGGTCAACATCCCCGGCGGCACCACGAACACGTACCAGGAGCTGAACCTCGGCCCCGGCAAGCACCGCCGGTATTACATCGCCGGCCTCGACTCGACCGGCAACGTGGCGGTCGGCTTCGTCGAGGACGCGGGCGGCCAGGTCACGATCCCCGACGGCGGCTGCTTGAACAACTACCAGTGCAGCACGATGGACGTGTGCAACCTCGGCACCTGCGCGCCGCAGACGTGCACGATGAGCGCGACGTGCCCGCTCGACTACATCTGCAACGTCAACGTGATGCCGAACTCGTGCCTGCGCACCGGCAACACGGGCGCGCTCGACGCCGGCATGATGATGGCGACGCCGGTGGTTCAGCTGCCGATGATCTCGCCGTCGGTGCGCGTCTTCACGCAGGCGCCGACCTTCGGCAACCAGACGTTCATCGGCGGCTTCACCGCGCGCCGGCCGGACATGGTGGCCATCGACTCCGCGCGGCAGTTCGTCGCGATGGAGCAGGGCGGAGCCCCCGTCGGCCACTTCACCGTCGCCCGCGGCAAGGACTTCGTCATCGACAGCCAGACGGCGTCGGTCATCGACACCGTCGGCTCGGGCGTCCACGTCACGTACAACCCCGACAACCAGGTCATCTACGCCTGCTACAACGTCGGCCGCGGGGTTCGCGTGCGCCGCAGCCGCGACTTCGGCAAGAGCTGGGGAGACCCCTCGCAGGCGCTCACCGTGCAGCCCGAGGACGACGGCGGCACCGAGTCGACGATCAACGACTGCGACATCGCGCCGTGGAAGAACGGCACCGCGCTGATGGTCACCGTCGACGACGGCTACCTCGTCACGCGGCAGGTGACCGACGCGCTCGTGGTGAACGGTGCGGCAGACATCGCGTTCGTCCCGAGCCCGGCCGACGGCGGCGGCTTCAACGTCTTCAACGCGCGGCGCCCGTCGATCGCGACGCTGCCGAGCGCGGACATCGTGCACGTCGGCTTCACCGGCAGCCGCATCGTCGGCGCCATCACCGACCAGGACATCTTCGGCACGTACCGCGACACGACGACCGGGGGCGCCTTCTCGAACCCCATCTTCATCAACTCACCCGGCGGCATGAACGGCAGCGGTCCTCCGCAGGACTGGGTGTCGGTGACGATCGACCCCGTCACGCGGCGCGGCATCGCGACGTGGACGACGCTCGAGACCTCGGGCAGCGGCGTCTACTCGACCGTGTACCTCGCGTACTTCCCGCGCAACAACGGGATGAAGGCGTGGATCACCGGCTCCGACCTCTCGGTGTTCATGCAGTTCAGCGGCAACTACCCGCTGTACCCGATGCGCACGACGGGCCTGTGGGATGCGTTCTCTCCGCAGGTGACCGCGACGCGTGACGGGCGCATCTGGCTGATGTGGGTCGCCGGCGAGCGCCAGCTGGCGGGGCCGAACGACCTGCTCCCGTACGCGGTGGAGTTCGCGCTCGACGCGGGCTCGCCGGTCGGCGGGCAGGGCTGGTTCAAGCCGCCGGCGGTGAAGCTGTCGGACACGCGGCCGGTCGACCCGCGCTCGGGTGGCAACTCCGTGCCGCCGACGAACACGGCGTTCGCCGCCGACTCGCAGATCTCGCTCTACGGCGTGTTCATCGAGGGCGTCGGCAACCTCAGCCAGGAAGAGAACCGCGGCATCTTCGTGACCCGGCCCTGAAGCGGGGCGGAAAATGGGCACAGGCTGCTTTTTCCGAGCGCCTCGACCGGCTGAGCGCACGCGGCCGTTTGCGGAGAAGCAGCCTGTCCCCATTTCGCGGCGTTCGTTACGGACAGCCCATTCGGGCGACGCCCTGATCCATGGTGACGACCTCGAGGCCGCTGGCGGCGAGGTCGTCGAGCACCGTCTTGAAGTCGGCGATGTCGTAGGCGTCGATGTTCTTCGGCGGGCCGACGATGAAGTCGTGGAACAGCAGAATGAGCCAGCCGCGGTTCGCCTTCGCGTCGAGGATGCGTGAGCGGAGCTCGGCGGTGGTCGTGTTCGCGCGCACGGTGAAGCGCCGCAGCCGGTAGAGATCTTCACCGGGGAAGTTGAGGCCGATGTCGACGGTGCCGTGCGTCGCGTAGTGGCGTTTCGCGGTGTCGATGACGTCGTCGTTGTACGAGCCGTAGGGCGTGACGAAGTGGCGGATGGTGACTCCGAGGTGCTTCTCGAGCCACTCCTTCGAGCTGTGGAGCTGCTCCTCGCGGCCCTTCTCGTCGAGCGTGGCGACGTTCGGGTGGTTGACCGTGTGCGAGCCGATCTCGTGGCCGTCGGCGACGAGCTCGCGGGCCTGGCCGAGCGAGAGGTAGTCCTTCCAGTTTCCGATCGCGCCGCTGATGAGGAAGATGGACGCCTTCATCTGGTGCGCGGCGAGCTCGTTGCGCGCGAGCGTGACCTGCGCGGCGAAGCCGTCGTCGAGGCTGAGCGTGACCATGCCCGCCGGCAGCGACGGGCAGCGGCGCGTCGGGCCGGTGCCCCCGCACGAGCTCGTCGGCGGCTGCGCGTTGCGCAGGTACGCGAAGGGCAGGGTGCGCGCGGTGCGCCCGCTCGCGTCCGTCGCGTGCAGGATGACCGGGGTGCCGGTGGTGATGCCGCCGGGCACCGTCGCGGTCCACCGGCCCATGCCGTGAGAGAGCTGCGTGGTGGCTCCGCCGACGACCTCGATCGAGACCGACGTCACGGTGCCGCGGCTGATGGTCCAGTCCATCCAGTAGTTGTTGGCGGTGGTGCCCTGCTGCCAGAGCGGATCCCACGGAGCGATGCACGCGCTCGCGCAGGCGCTCGGGTCGGTCGTCGGCTCGGGCGTGGTGAGGTAACCGAAGGGCAACGTCTGGGCCTCTTCGTCGTCGTCGGTGCGCGCGTGCAGGACCATCTGCGTGCCCGCCGGCACCGAGGTCGCGACGCCCCAGCCGCCGTCGAGCGGGGCGAGGGCGAGCTCCTGGCCGGCCGCCTCGAGCCAGACGGCCTTCACGCCCGCGTTGCCCTGGATCACCCATTCGACCCATTGGGTCGTGGCGCCGCTACCCTGCCGCCACGTCGGCGCCCACACGCCGCAGACGGCGGCGGCCTCGGTGTTCGTCAGTTCTTCCGCCTCGTTGTTCTGCGTCGGAGTGCACGAGAGCCCGCACACCACCACCATCACCCACCGCCAAGACCCCTGCTCGTTCATCGTGACTGCCCTCCCCGGGCGGGTCACGAAGCAGGAGCCGGGCCAGTCGGCGCGCTCAGTCGCCCGAGGCCTGCAGCCGATCGCGGATCGACTGCACGATGCCGAGCTGGGCGCCGAGCTGCACGAGCAGCTGGCGCAGCTGCGGGTCGCGCGTCATCGAGCGCTGGGTCACCGAGTCGGTGATCCACTCGAGGGCGAGCTGAAGCTGGCTGGCGTCGATCAGCTCGTGGAGCTGACGGACGTCGGTCTCCGGTAACGCTCCCTTCAGCGTGTCGACGAGGCGCCGCATGATCGGCGCGAGCGCGTGAGCCACGTCACCCGCCGGGGTTGATGCCGGTGACGATCGACTGGAGGTCGAGGCCGCCGGTGTAGCCGTAGCTCACGTACTGGTCGTAGCCGTAGACGGTGAGGCCGGCGCCGGGCAGACCCGGGTACACACCTCCGTCGGGCTGAAGCGGCTGTGGCGAGCGCGGCACGACGTTGACGACGTGCGTTCCGCCGGCGACCGGGTGGTTCTTCACCACGAAGTTCGTGCCGGGCACGCCGGTGAGGCCCATCACCTGCACACCGTCGACCTCGACGCGCGCGACGCGCGTGTTGTCGACCGCGATGCCGATGTAGTTCGACTTGAAGTCTCGGCCCGCGAGCACCGTGTAGTTCGTGCGCCACTGCTGAATCGGCGGCAGCAGCACCATGGAGGGGTCGCCTTCCGAGGGATCGGTCGCGAGACCCTGGTTGTCGCCCTGACCCGGCGTGAACCAGGCGACCGCGATCGGCTGATCCGCATCGATGCGGAAGTTCGCCGAGCTCTTGAACTCGACCGAGGTGACGCCGACCAGACGGCACGTGCCGGTCATCAGGTTGCTGCCTGCCGCGCAGCGGGTCGTGGGGGGCAGCACGGAAGCGACGGCGTTCGACGGGGTGATGGTGATGTTCGTGCCGTTCGGGCACTGCGAGACCGGGCAGCCGGACACGATCTTGTAGTGGTCCGGCGGCGAGTTCGTCGCGAAGGAGCCGTTGTTGAGCTTCAGCGGTTGGCTCTTCACCGCGACGAAGCTCGAGCCCCACGTGTTGAACGGGAAGACCTGCTCTTCGATGTGATCGCAGGCCACGCGATTGAACGGCTTGAGCGCGCAGGCCGAGCCACCGAAGACGGCGATCGGCTTGTCCGAGGTCAGCACGGTGCCGGTGAGATCATTGTCCTGCCGGCACGTGGTGCCCGCGATGCCGAACGGGTTCGGAGCGCACTCGATGACGTTGTTGTTCCCGAGGCTCGCAGACGCGATCTGCAGCACGTCGTAGCTGTTCAGCGTGATGTTGCGCTGCTCGTTCTTCGCGAACGCGGCGACGCCGGGACCCGCGCGCGTGACGGCCGACGACCGCACCGTGACGACGGTGTTGTCCTGCGTGGCGACGATCGTCACGTGGCCGTTGAGCGACCGCGAGACGTTCGCGCCCGAGGTGTTGCCCGCGAAGACGCCGTGCTCCTGGGTGACGACGACGTGGCTCAAGCCGAGGATGTGCGCCGGCAACAGCAGCGAGGCGTCGTTGCTGAACGTGAAGTAGCCGCAGCGTCGCGCTCCGCCTTGCGGCGTGTTCTCGCAGGTGCCGATGCCGTTGATGGAGCCGAACAGGCCGCCCGTGGACAGATACAGGTTGCAGTTCGACGTGTTGCCGCCGAAGCCCTCGGAGCAGGTGCAGTCGAGGTTGCCCGCGGTGCCAGTGCAGGTCTTGGTGTACTTCACCGCGGCGAGCGGGCTGAACTGGTAGACGGTCAGCGGCTTCGTCGACTGCAGGCGATAGCCGAAGCGGCGAATGCCGGACGCCGACTCGGTGTCGATCTCGAACGCCGAGCCGACCGACTGCCACGGCACCTGGATGATGGCGAGGCCGCGCGTCGCGGCATCGTTGCGGCCGGGCACGTTGACGGTCGCGACCGTCTGCACGGTGCCGCCGTAGAAGCGCGTGACCGTCACGGTCGCAGCGTTCAGCGAGCGGTTCGCGACCGCGAAGGCAAAGTCGGACAGCTGCGACGTGGTGCCCTGGCCGCCGTCCGTCACGCCGGCCTTGAACAGCGGCTCGACGCTGTTGTCCGAGATCGCGGTCCAATAGTCGCAGCCGAAGTAGCTCTTCGCGGCCACGGCATCGGCGCACTCGTCGACGCACACGCCGGCCTGGCACTCGCGCCCGGCGCCGCACGCCACGTCCGTCCACGCGCCCGACGCGCTGCACGTCTGCGCCGTCGCCGCGTCCCTGCACTGGATCTGGCCGGGGAAGCACGCCGGCGGCACGCACTCGAACCCGTTGCCGCCGCCCGCGCGGCACTGCCCCGTGATGCAGTTGCCGTCGAAGTTGTCGCCGACGTTCACCCACTTCCACGTCGCGGTCTCGTCGCCGGTCTTCTGGCACTGCTGCAGCGCCGTGCTCGACGGGTTGCAGCGGTACGCGTTCGGCGTGCACTCGCGGCACTCGTTCGCCTGGCACGTCGCGGCCCCGCTGCACGTCACCGTGCGCGTCGCCGAGCCGTCTTCGAGGCACACCGACAGCTCGGTCGGCATGCCGCTCACGCACTGCGCCGCGCCCGGCTGGCACACCAGGCACCGCTCGTTCTGGCAGAAGCCGGTCGGCGGCGGGCACGTCATGCTCGTCATCCACACCGGCGGGTCCGCCGTACACGTCTCGATCGACTTCTTGTCCGCGCTGCAGCGCACCGCGCCGCGCGTGCAGTTGCCTGGGCCCGGGCCGGCGTCCGGCTCGGGGGGCTTCGGCTCGCACTGGCCGAGGAAGAGGTTGCAGCGCTCGCCCGTCATGCAGTCGCCGTCGCGCTGGCAGACGAAGCGGCACTCGCCGTTCACCAGCTGGGTGTTGCCGTCGCACAGTGGCCCGGCATCTTGCGGAGGGACGACTCGGGGCTTGTCCTTACAGGCGGCCGCAACCAGCAGCAGCGGGGCGATGACGACGAGGCTTGGGCGCATGCTCGGGTACGGCCTATAGCCGAGCTTCCCGCGCTCGCGGTAGTCCCCGCGCTCGGTTCTCTTACTCGCCCAGGTTGTCGATCAGGCTGGTGAAGTCCGAGTCGTCTTCGTCGGCCTTCTTCGGCGGCAGCGCCTGCTTCGCAGCAGGAGGCGGCGGCGCCGACTTCGGCGGAGGAGGCTTCGTCGCCGGCGCGCCCGGCTTCGCGGCCGCAGGCTTCGCCGGCACGTCGACCGGAATCTGGTTCACCTTCGTGGCCTCGTCGGCGCCCTCGTCGCCCAGGCCCAGCACCGCGGCCCCGATCGACGTCTGCGCCGCCGGACGCGCAGCCGCAGCGGCGGGCGCGGTCTTCGCCGGCACCGCGCCCGCGGCGCCGCCCGGCTTGTTCTTGTACCGGGCGAGCTCGAGCTCGACGACCTTGAGCGCCTTGCTCTTCTCCTGAACGGCGGCCTGCAGGCGCTGAACCTCCTGCGCCTTCACCGCTTCGCGGCGCTCGAGCTCGGCCTTCTGCTTGACGACCTGGTCGTCGAGCTCCTTGAGGTGGCGGGCCTCGAGGTCCTTCTTCTCCTTCGCGGCCTGGGCGAGGCGGGCAGCGGCCTCCTGGGCCTTGCCCTCGGCGGCGGCGATCTTCCCCTGCAGCTCCTTCTCGGCGCGGGCCTTCGCCTGGGCGGCGGCCTCCATCGCCTGCTCGAGCTCGGAGACCTTGCGGGCGCGCAGCTGCAGCTGGGCCTGCGCCTCTTTGAGCTTGTTCTCGTAGTCCTGCGCGCGGGCCTGGGACTCCTGGCTGACCTGGCCGATGCGGGCCTCGGCGCGCTGGACGCGGACGTTGGCCTCGTCCTGCACCTTCTTCGCCGAGGCGCGCTCCTGGTTGAGCTGGTTGGTGAGCTCGGTGTTGCGGGCGTTGGCGGCCTGGAGCTGCTGCTGCAGCTGGCCGGCCTGCTGCTGCATCTGCGCCTGCATCGCGTTCTGCGCGTTGGCGGCCTGCTCGAGCTGCTGGTTGCGCTCGGCGAGCTCTCCCTGCGCCGCCTGCAGCTCGCTCTGCAAGCCCGCGAGGCGGTGCGCCATCTCGTCGGTCTTCTTCTTCGACTCGTCGAAGAGGTGCTTGAGCTTGGCCTCGAGCTGCTTGGCGGCTTCAGCCTTCGCGTTGGCGTCGCGGGTGAGGGCGTCGACCTGGCGGACCTTCTCTTGCGACAGCGCGGTGAGCTTGCGGAGCGTGTCCGAGAGCTCCTTCGACTTGTTCGCGAGGTCGTTCTGCAGCAGCTCTTCGCGGCGCTGCGACTCTTCGGTGAGGGTCGCGATGCGCTCTTCGAGGTGGCCGCGCGTGTCCTCGGCGTGGGCCAGCTTCGCGGTGAGCTGGGTGACCTCGGCGACGCGGCTGCCGAGCTCCTGCTTGGTCGCGTCGAGCTGCTCTTGCAGGTCGAGGCCGAAGTCCTTCGCGGACACGAGCTCGGCGGTGAGCCGGCTGATCTCGGCCTCGGTCTGCTGGCGCAGCTTGTCGTGCGCGGCGCGCTCTTTTTGAAGCGCCTGCTTCTCGTCGGCGAGGTTCGCGCTCGTGGCGGCGAGCTCGACGCTGGTCTGCTCGAGGCGCTGCGAGAGGCCGTCGCGCTCCTGCGAGAGCTGCTCGATGGTCTCGGTCGACTGCGCGCGCAGGTTCTGCAGCTCTGCGCTCTCGGCCTCGTAGTTGCCCTGCGCCTCGGCGAGCTGTGCCTTGACCTGGCCGAGCTCGGCGTTGAGCTTGTCCTCGAGATCGAGGCGGGCCTGCTCGACCTGCTTGATGATGCCCTGCAGGCGGGTGATCTCGTTGCGCGCCGCCTTGATCTCCTGCTCGCGCTCGGTGCGCTCGCCGCGCGTCTTCTCGAGCTCGGCGTGCGTGGCCTGCAGCTGCTGCTGCGTGGCCTGCTGCTCCTGCGTCTTCCGCTGCAGCGCGCCTTCGGTCTCCTCGAGCTTGACGCGCGTCTCCTGGAACTGGCCCTTGAGGGTCTCCAGGTGCTGCGCGCCCTGCTGCAGCATCGCGTCGCGCTCTTCGACGGTCTTCTCGAGGCCGGCGATCTGCTCGGACAGCGCGGCCAGCTCTTCCTTCTGCGCGGCGTTCTCGCCGTCGCGCGTCGACAGCGTCTCGCGCGTGGAGAGCAGCGCTTCCGAGAGCTCGGTGATCTTCGCGTTCTTGTCCGAGACCTCGGCGTTGAGCTCGTCGATCGTCCGGTCGCGCTTGGCGAGCGTGTCGGCGAGCGAGCTGCCCTGGTTCTCGAGCAGCTGGATGCGCTCGCGCGCCTCTTTGAGCTGATCGTTGAGATCGGTCTCGAGCGCGTCTTTGCCGGCCTGCAGCTCGCCGAGCTCGGCCTGCAGCTCGGCCTCGCGGTCGGCGAGCGCCGCCTTGCCGGCCTCGACCTCGCCCTCGAGCTCGCCGATGCGCTCCATGCGCTGCTGCATCTGCGACTGCAGCTCGGCCTCGGTCTGATCTCTCCGCTCGATGGTGTCGGAGAGCTCTTTCTCGAGCGTCGCGATGCGGCCCTCGCGGTCGGCGAGGCGCTCGGTCAGCGTCTGCTCGAGATCGTTCTTCTCGGCCTGGAGCGCCTCGAGGCGGCTCTGGCGATCGGAGATCTCGGCTTCCAGCTCGCCGATCTTCGACGACCCCTGCGTCTTGACGTCGGACAGCTCGGCGCGCAGCCGGTCGATCTCGGCGTCGGACTTCTGGAAGTGGTCGGTGGCGCTCTCGAGCTTGCGGGTGAGGTCGGCGACCGTCGACTCGCGCTCGTCGCGGGTCTTCTCGAGCTCGGTGGTGAGCGCCTCGATGTTGCCCTGGAGCTCGGCGTACTTCTGGTCGCGCTCGCTCTTGGTGTCGCCGAGCAGCCCGTCGAGCTGGGCGACGTTCTTCTTCAGCTCGACGATCTCGGCGTCGCGCGCGCGCAGCGTCTCGTTCAGCTTCTGCTCGCGGACCTCGTTCTCGAGCGTCGAGGTGTTGAACTCCTTCTCGACCTGCTCGAGCTCCTTCGACTTCGCCTCGAGCTCCTGGGCGCGGCGCTGGAGCTCGTCGTCCTTCTGCGAGATCTCCTTGCGGAGGACGTTGATGTCTTTCTCCTTCGCGGAGACGACCTCGATGACCTCTTTCTCGCCGATGAACTTCTGCAAGAGCAGGTCTTCGACGGCGCGGCCGTGCTCGCGCTCTTTCTCGACCATCGCGGCCTGCGACTCGTTGAAGCGGCGGATGGCGTCGTCGAGCTGGTTCTTGAGGCCCTGGATCTCGACGTCCTTGTCCTGCAGGCGGTCTTCGACGCTGGAGAGCTCGCGCTCGCGGACGGACCAGATCTCGGAGATGCGCGCGATCTGCGCCTCGCGGGCCTTCAGCTCGTCGCGCAGGATCTGGATCTTGCCTTCGGGAGTTCCGAGCAGATCTCGCCGGGGCGCGGCGCGGCGGACCTCTTTCGACTCGGCGAGCAGCTCGGCCTTGCGGTCGGCGATCGACTGGAACGCGCGGTCGAGGAACGAGCGGTCTTCGTCGGTGATGGCCGAGCGGCGCTCGCGCTTCGGCAGCCGGGGCGGGGCGCCGGCGCTGGTGCGAATCGGCGGCGGCATCGGCGGCGGGGCCTCGGCCTTCGGGCCCGAGCCGGTCAGCGCGTCGTCGAGCTCGCCGTCGACGTCGTCTCCGCCGGCAGGGGGCTGGCCCTCGGCGGCGACCGCCTCGCCGTTGATGGGCACCATGTCCTGCGTGAGGCGGGTGAGCTCTCCCATCTCGAAGGGGATGGGCAGGTAGACGTTGGCGGCGTTGGCGCTCTGGCTGTGCTGCTCGAGGGTCTCGGCGGGTGCGTCGGAGACGATGATGACCGGCAGGTTCTGGCCGAACTTGCCCTTGCGGATGGTGCCGCAGAAGCTGAAGCCCGACTGATCAGGGAGCTCGGCGCGCAGGACGATGAGGTCGGGCCGGCGCTTCTCCATCTCGCGGGCTGCGTCGCCGGCGCTGCCGACGATCGAGGTGGCGTAACCAGCGTCCTTCAAGACGGACGCCATGGTGAGGGCAGAGTCGTTCTGACTCTCTACAATGAGGACGCGACGCTCCATGCGAGCCGCGGAGCTTAGCCACTTTGGCGGGCCGATTGCTCGATCTATCGCGGGCCGATTTACCGGCGCAGGAACGCCACACCCTCGCGCGCGCGGCAGCCCCGGATCACGCCATGATCGCCGCGCACGGCGTCGACGACAGGCCCTGATCCTTGCCGACCGAGGTGACGCCGGTGCCGATCGCCTGCATGCACGAGAGCAGCACGTTCGAGGTGTTCGGGCCCGAGATGCCGGCGAGCGGCGCGCGCTCGTGGATGCCGGGGTGCTTGAGGCGCCCGCCGGCGCGGCCGGCGACGAGGATCGGGTAGTCCTTGATCGAGTGGTCGAGCCCCTCGGCGACGTCGGAGGTGCACAGCACGCAGCTCTGATCGAGCAGGTTGCCCTGGCCCTCGACCGACTTCTTCAGGCGATCGAGCGTGTAGGCGAAGCAGCGCATCGTGAACTTGATGCCGTCGTTCACGGCGTCCTGCGCGGCGGCGTCGTGGGTGAGCGAGTGCTCGTTGTCGCGGGGCTGGCCGGGCGAGAGATCTTTGAAGCACTGGCCGCCGACCGAGCCGCTGAACTGGTACGTGACGACGCGGGTGAGATCGCACGCGAACGCGAGCGCCATGAGATCGGAGAACGCCTTGTTCACCGCCTCGTAGGGCTCGACGCCGCTCTGGTCCTGGTTCGTCTGCGTGATCGGAGCCGGCAGCACGCACGACGACGTCACCACCGGCGGCAGCGCGAGGATCTGCGTGCGCAGCTCGGAGATCGCGGTGAGGTGCTGATCGAGCCGCGCGCGGTCGTTCGCGCCGAGCTTCACCTGCAGCCGCTTCGCGTCGTCCCTCACCGCGTCGAGCACGCTCGCGCGCAGGCGGTCGCGCGGGTCGGTCGGATCTTTGGGGCTGAAGCCGGCGAAGAGGCGATTGAAGACGGCCGCCGGGTTCGTGTCCTGCGGCATCGGCGAGTCGGGCCCGCGGTGCGAGAGGTACTGCAGGGTGGGGCCCTCGCCGGTCGTGTACCGCTTCGAGACCGCGAGCTGCAGCGACTTGAAGGTGGTGGTGGCGCCGATGAGGTCGGCCGCCACCTGGTCGATCGACTTCATGCCGAACTTCGACGCGTAGGGGGCGCCGTTGGTCGGCTGTAGCGGAATGAACGGAGCACCCGACAGCATCGCGGCGACGCCGTTGTGGTGGCCGCGGGCGTTCGGCGTCTTGACGTCGTAGCCGGAGACCACGCTCACGTACGACTTCACGTCGATGCCGCGGGCCGGGTCGACGAGCGGAGCGAGCTGCTCGGTGAGCTGCCAGTTCTGGCCCTGCTGCTGCGGGGTCCACTTGCTGCGCAGCACTCCGTTGCCGAAGAACCAGACGACGAAGCGCTTGGGCAGCTCCATGCCCTGCGCGTAGGCGGTGCCGTGCGAGTTGAGCATCGCCTCGAGCGTGGGCAGCGCGACGGCGGCGCCGGCCCCGCGGAGAAGAGTGCGGCGAGACAGCTTCATGGCGCCCTCCCGTAGCGGAACGCATCCGAGGCTGCGAGCTCGACCATCAAGAAGCGCAGCTGGTAGCCGGAGTCGGCGAACGCCTTCTCGGCGGCGCGCAGCGGGCCAGTCTCGGACGACAGCTCGACGTGCCCCGAGGCCTGCCGGTACAGCGAGCGGGTGAGGCAGCGGGCGACGCGCGGGTCTTCTTTGAGCGCCTGCGCGAGGCCCTTCGCGTCGGTGAACGGCTTCTTGTCGAGCGAGCCGGTGGCGTCGACGGGCTTGCCGTTGTCGAGCGTGCGGTGCGCTCCGATGGCGTCGAAGTTCTCGAAGGCGAAGCCGATGGGGTCCATCAGCGTGTGGCAGCCCGAGCAGGCGGGCGCGGTCATGTGCGCGGCGAGGCGCTCGCGCAGCGTGGTGTCCTGGCCGGGCTGCGCCTCGGGCAGGTTCGTGTCGACGTCGGGCGGCGGCGCCGCGACCGCCATGCACAAGAGCTTCTCGCGCACGAGCTTGCCGCGCAGCGTGGGGCTCGTGCTGACCGGGTGCGCCTTCAGCGCGAGGAACGCGGCGGTGCCGAGCAGGCCGGCGCGCGGCTGGTCGGGCTTGAGCTGCACGCGCGCCCACGCGGTCGCCGGAGCGGGCAGGCCGTACAGCCCGGCGAGCTTCGCGTCGACGTAGGTGTGATCGGCGACGAACAGCTCGCGGAAGTCGCTGACGAAGGCGTCGCGCTCGATGAGCTGGTGCAGCTCTTCGCGCATCGAGTGGGCGAGCGCGGAGTCGTAGGCGGGGAAGGTGGTCGAGTCTTTTCCGAGGTGCTCGAGCTCGTGCAGGTCGAGCACCTCGTCGAAGAACGCCGCGAGCGCTTTGGCCGTGCCGGCCGAGCCCATGAGCAGCGCGGCCTGGTTGCGGACGCCGTCGGCGGTGTCGAGCTCCCCGTTCTCGGCCGCGGTGAGCAGCGCGTCGGAGGGCGTCGTGCCGGCGATGAAGAACGACAGGCGCGTGGCGAGCTCGTACGGCGTCAGCTTCACCCACGTGCCGTCCGGGGCGCCGGTCTCGAAGCGGTAGAGAAACGCGGGCGACTGCAAGAGGCCGGCGAGCACGAACTCGACGCCCTTGGTGAAGCTCGAGTAGGCCATCGCGGCCTCGTGGTGCACCTCGGTCCACTTCGCGCGCTCTTCGGCGGTGAGCGGGCGGCGGAAGAGGCGGCGGCCGAAGGTGTCGAAGAACCTGCCCAGGCAGGCGTCGTCGACGGCGGTCGTCGGGTTGCAGCCGTAAGACAGCGTCGCCCTCGCGGCAGCGGCGTACGCGTTCGCCTCGTACTGCGTGATGGCGCTGGTGGAGAGCGAGATGGTGCCGGCGCCGATCGCGGTGAGGCCGTTGAGCGCGACGTCCCTCGGCGGCGTGACGGCGGCGGCGGCCTGCGGCCCGAGGATGTCGTGAATCGCGTTCACGTACTGCCACGAGACGAGCACGCGGCCCTTGAGCTCGGCCGGCTCGAACGGGGGGATCACCTCGGGGGGATCGACCTGCGAGCTGCCTCCTCCCGTGCCGCCATTGGGGCCCGGGAAGTTGCCGATCGATGCGGGCGCGGAGATGTCGCCGACGCACGCTGCGCACAACAGCACCACGAGGGAGGGGCGCATGAAGCGGCGAGATAGCAGCCGGCTTCGAGCGAAACCACTGTGCACGGGAGTTACCAGGGGTAGTCTCGTCTCGAAGGGAGGCATCACATGCCGCAGCCACTGCCGTCCGCGCCCGACGTTCCACTCGGCGCGCCCGCCCAGGTCGTCATCTTCGGAGCCAGCGGGGATCTCACGCAGCGCAAGCTCATCCCCGCGCTCGCCTCGCTGTGCCAGAAGGGGCGGCCGAAAGAAGGCTTCAGCGTGCTCGGCGTCGCGCGTCGCGAGAAGACGAGCGAGGCGTGGCGCGGAGAGCTGCGGGAGGCGATCGAGCCCGGCCTGCGCGACGCCTTCGACAAGCTCGCGCGGAACATCCACTACCTCGCGGGCGACGTGGGCGAGCCGGCGGCGATCAAGCGGCTGTCGGAGCGGCTCGATCAGCTTCCCGGGGGCCGCGAGGCGGGACGCCTCTTCTACCTGTCGATCAAGCCCGAGCTGTTCGGCATGGCGGCGAAGAACCTCGCCGCCGAAGGGCTGCTGGTGCAGCGCGAGGCGGCGAAGCGGGGCTGGCGTCGCATCATCGTGGAGAAGCCGTTCGGCCACGACCTGAAGACCGCGCGTACGCTGAACCACGACCTGCACGAGGTGCTGCTCGAAGAGCAGATCCTCCGCATCGATCACTACCTGGGAAAGGAGACCGTCCAGAACATCCTCGGCTTCCGCTTCCACAACGCGATCTTCGAGCCGGTGTGGAACCGCGAGCACGTCGAGCTCATCCAGGTCACCGTCGCCGAAGAGCTCGGCATGGAGAACGGCCGCGGCGGCTACTACGACAGCACCGGCGCGCTGCGCGACATGATGCAGAACCACATGCTGCAGGTGCTGTCGCTGGTCTGCATGGAGGCCCCCGCGTCGCTCGACGCCGACGTGGTGCGCGCGAACAAGGTGGCGGTGCTGAAGGCGCTGCGACCTCCGGACTCGGACGAGATGGAGAAGTTCTCGGTGCGCGCGCAGTACACGGCGGGCACCGTCGGCGGGAAGCCGGTGCTCGGGTACAAGGAAGAAGACGGCGTCCCGAAGGACTCGCGCACCGAGACGTTCACCGCGATTCGCGCGTCGATCGACAACTGGCGCTGGGCGGGAGTGCCCATTCTGCTGCGCCACGGCAAGCGGCTCGCGAAGCGCTTCACCGAGGTGGTGGTGCAGTTCCGCATGCCGCCTCAGCAGTTGTTCAACAAGCCCGACGGCATGAGCGACGAGGCGTTCCGCAAGGCGCTGCGCGACGGCTCGCTGTGCCAGATCCGCCCGAACACGCTGACGCTCTCGATTCAGCCGAAGGAGGGCATCTCGCTGTCGTTCGGCGTGAAGACGCCGGGGGCGTCGATGGTCATGGCTCCGGCGCGGTGGGACTTCGATTACAAGGCGCAGTTCGGCGTCACCAGCGCTCCGGCGTACGAGCGGCTCTTGTACGACGCGCTCATCGGTGACGCGACGCTGTTCCTGCGCAGCGACGAGGTCGAGGCGAGCTGGAAGTTCGCGGACTCGATCGTGGCGCGGTGGGGGCCGGACTCGAAGCTGCCGGTGTACACGTACCCCGCGGGGTCGTGGGGCCCGGGTCAGGCCGACGAGCTGTTCAAGGGGTGCGAGGGGGGCTGGAGCAAGGGAGTCTGAACGTGGACGTGGACGTGGACGTGGACGTGGACGTCAGTTCGAGCGCTGCCCACTGACGTCCACGTCCACGTCCACGTCCACGTCCACGTCAAAATCAGGCTGCGTGCGCCGGCTGCAGCCGCGGCTTGGCCTCCGGCAGCTGCAGCACCGAGTCCGGCCGCGGCAGCCCCAGCACGTGCTGCGCGGCGATGAGGCCGCTGAACGCCGCGCCCGCGAACCCGTGGCTCAGCGTCGACGCGCCGCAGAGGAACAGGCCGTCGACCGGCCCACGCTGCGAGAACGAGAACGGGCCCACCTGCCAGCGCGTCTTCGCCGTGCCGTACGAGGCCCCGCGGAACACGTTGCAGAAGTGCTGGTTCGTCAGCGGCGTTCCCACCTCCAGGAACTTCACGTGCCGCGACAGCCCGGGGATCACGTTCTCGGCCGCGGCGATCATCTTCGCGCCCAGGTCGCGCTTGTGCTGCGCGTACGCGGCGTCGCGCTGGCGGCCTGCGTAGTCGCTCCACGGCGCCAGCGTCAGCATCTCGATCGTGTGCTGCCCCTTCGGCGCGTGGCCGGGATCTTTGAGCGACGTGATCGACAGGAACAGCATGTCGAGCGCGCCGCCGATCGGCTGCGATGCTGCGCGCGTGTAGGTGCCGTCGAGATCTGCGTCGCGGTACCACCAGTAGTTCCCCGAGTCGTAGCCCAGCGCCTCGAGGTCGAGCTCGACGGCGCAGAACGCCGAGACCATCGGCGCGCTGTATTCCATCTTCTCGGCCTTGCGTGCGAGCCGGCCTCCCCAGCGCTCGTCGAGGAGCTGCCCGTACACGATCGCCGGGTCCGCGTTGCACACCACGTTGCCTGCCTTGATCACCTCGCCACCCGCGAGCTCGACGCCGACGGCGCGGCCGGCCTCGACGAGCACCTTGCTCACCCGCGAGCGCACGCGAATCGCGCCGCCGTGCGCGCGCAGCTCGCGAATGTGCGCCTGCGGGATCATCTTCGCTCCGCCGCGCGGGTACCAGCCGCCGTCGAAGTAGTGCGACGCCATCATCGCGTGCACCGCGAGCGGCACGCGCGATGGCGGCAGGGCGTGGTTGCCGCACTGGCCCGCCAGCACCGCGCGGAGCACCGGGTCGCTCACGCAGGAATCGATGAGCGAGCCCAACGAGCGCAGCAACCTGGGAAGCCTGAACGGCGTCGCGATCACCTCGGTGACGCGGCCGCTGCCCATGCCCTTGAGGTCTTCGGCCACGCGGTGAATGGTCGCGAAGAAGCGGTCGATGCCGGCGGACTCGGCTGGGAAAGCGGCCTTCAAGCGTGCAGCCCATCGCGCGACGCCCGCCGGCTGGTCGAAGCGGCGGTCTCCGACCAGATAGTGATCGAACCCGTCGGGCGAGAGCGGCCGGAACTCCATCCACCGATCGACGCCGAGGCCCTCGAACATCGCGCGGACGCCGCCGCCTTCGCCCAGGTCTCCGATGTAGTGAATGCCGGGGCTGAAGCGGTACGGGCCCAGGTTGAAGCTGTGGGCCCAGCCGCCCGGCAGGTAGTGCTGCTCGAGCACCAGGACCTTCTGCCCCGCGCGGGCGAGCGCGACGGCTGCGGTCAAACCTCCAGGTCCGGATCCGACGACGACTGTGTCCCAGGTGCTCATCACCGATCACTACGGCTGCAAGGCATGTGCTGTTTCAGCCGCGACACCGGAGGCGAGCGTTGCGCGGAGTCCTGCGCACGGATCAGCCCGCGGTGCAGTGACACCGAACGGTGACCGGTCGCGCGCCGGTTGCACGTCTCACCACACCCTTCATGACCGCCAACCCGGCAACAACACAATCCTTGATTCCCAAGTCCTTCGGTGCTTCGAGGCGTTCCAGTGGCTGACGACACCTGGATGCACCGGCTGGAGAAGCACCTTGGGCGCCTCGCGGTGTCCGCTCACAAGCGGCCTTTCGTAGGGCTCGCGATCGCGGCAGTCCTGACCGGCTTAGGGGCGTTTCTGTCCAGCCGCCTCGACGTGGTCGCGGACCTCGAGAAGCTGCTGCCGACGACGTTCCAGAGCGTGCAGGACCTCGAGCCGCTCAAAGAGCGCTTCGGCGGCATCGGGCACATCATCTTCGTCGGCGAGGACGCCGAGCCCGAGAAGCTCAAGCAGTTCGCCGAAGACATCGTGCCGCTGCTCAAGACCGAGCTGCCCGGCATCCGCTACGTCGACTACAAGCCGACCTCGCGGTTCTTCACCGAGCGCGCGCTGTACTACCTCGAGCTCGAAGACCTCGAAGAGATCGCCCGCCGCATCAAGGAGTACGAGAAGTACCAGCGGCGCATGGCGAACCCGATGTTCGTCAAGCTCGACGACGAAGAGCCGCCGTCGCTCGACATGAGCGACATCGAGGGGAAGTACGGCAAGCGATCCGATCAGCGCATCGCGGGCACCGGCGACGACTACTACATCGATCCCGACAAGCGGCTCATCTTCCTGATGGCGAAGCCGGACACGCCGTCGACCAACCTCGAGTACATGAACAAGCTGCTCGCCGCAGCGGACACGCTCATCGAGAAGGTCGACAAGAAGAAGTACGGCCCGAACTTCCAGATCTCGCTGACCGGTACGTACAAGTACAAGTTCGATCAGCAGCAGCAGATCACGGCGGACATGCAGCGCTCGTCGATTCTCGCGGCGATCGTGCTGCTGTTGTACCTCGCGTTCCACTTCCGCAGCGCGCTGGCCGTCGGGCTCGTGCTGATCCCGGTGAGCGTGGGCCTCTCGTGGACCTACGGCATCACCTTCCTCATCTTCGGCAACCTCAACATCCTCACCGGCTTCCTCGGCGCGGTGCTGGGAGGGCTGGGCACCGAGCACGGCATTCACCTGCTCACGCGCTATCGGACGCTGCGAGGGCAGGGCGTCAGCTCGGAAGAAGCGACCCGTGAGGCGTTCGAGCACACGGGTGGCTCGGCGCTGATCTCGTCGATCGTCGCGTCGCTCACCTTCCTCGCGGTGTCGTTCTCCGAGTTCCGCGCGTTCCGCGAGTTCGGCGTCATCGCGTCGATCGGCATGCTGGTCGTGCTCGCCGCGTACTTCCTCATCCTCCCCGGCTTCCTCGGGCTGGCGACGAAGTACGGCTGGAAGCCGTCGCACGAGACCGGCGGCATGTCCGAGGTCGCCGGCACGATGCCGCGGCAGTTCAAGAAGGTGGCGCTCGTCGTCGGCCTCGCGGTCGTCGCGTTCGTCTCGTTCATGCCGAGCATCAGCTTCAACTACGACTTCCACGCGCTCGAAGACTCGTCGCTGCCGTCGTTCCGCCGCGACAAAGATCTGAACCGCGTGCTCGGCTACGCCGCCGAGCCCGTCGTCGTGCTCACCGACGATCAGCAGACCGAGCGCGAGGTCGTCGCCGAGCTCAAGCGGCGCAAGGCCGCGAACAAGGACTCGACCATCGACTTCGTCGCCGCGCTCGCGGACCTCGTGCCCGACAAGCAGGACGAGAAGCGGGCCGTGCTCGACCGCATCGCCGAGACGCTCAACAAGTCGAAGACCGAAGACCCGAAGGTCCTCGAGTTCAAGAAGCGCGTCGGCGCCCAGCCCTTCACGCGCGAGGACATTCCCGAGACGCTGCGCCGCCAGTTCCAGGGCGTGAAGGAGACCAGCGGCGGCTTCGTGCTCGTCTTCCCGAACGTGCGGCTCTCCGACGGCCTCGCGGTGCTGAAGTTCTCGGAAGAGGCGAGCGACATCAAGCTCTCGAACGGCAAGTCGCTGCAGGCGGCCGGTGAGGCGATGGTGCTCGCCGACGTGCTGCGCATGGTGCGCCGCGAGGGGCAGCCGATTCTCTTCGCCGCCATCTTCCTGGTCATCGCCGCGATGTGGCTGACGCTCGGCTCGCTCAAAGAGGCGCTCATCTGCATGGCGCCGACCGCGCTCAGCCTGCTCGCGCTCATCGGCCTGATGGCGATCATCGACCAGCCGTTCAACTACCTGAACATCATCATCATCCCGGTGCTCATCGGCACCACGGTCGACGCCGGCGTGCACCTCATCTCGCGACTGCGCGAGACGCACGAGTCGTTCAGTGAACAATTCGCCGAGACCGGACGTGCCATCTGTGGCGGTCTCGTCACGTCGGGAGTCGGCTTCGCGGCGATGCTGCTCGCCGATCACCCGGGCCTCAATTCTCTCGGGCGGTTGGCCAACCTCGGGTTCGCCATGAACCTGGTCGTGATGATCCTGGGCTTCCCCGCGTTCCTACTGCTGATCCAGAAGAAGAAGGAGACTTAAACCCACATGAATCGAATCCTCGCACTGGCCCTCTGTCTTTCGCTGCCCGCCGCCGCGGCCGATCGCTCGGACGAGGCGAAGAAGCGCACCCAGGCGTTCATCGACGGCCTGCTCAAGGTGAAGCAGGTGGAAGAGGGCAAGCCGCTGACCGCGGCCGAGAACGACGCCAACCAGAAGGTCTTCAGCGAGCTCGACGGCTACTTCGACTGGGCGTACCTCACGAGCGAGCCCGTCGCGACGCGCGCCGACAAGTTCACGAAGGAAGAGCGCGCCGAGTTCGACAAGAAGTTCAAAGAGGTCATCCGCCTCGTCGCGTACCCCGACTCGGGCGCGTTCTTCCGCAAGGCGAAGTGGTCGATCTCGGGCGCGAAGGACGACGGCGGCGACAAGGCCACCGTCACCATCGCCGCGTCGAAGGACGATCTCGACACCAAGGTCGACATGAAGTGGCGCATCGTCGAGGGCAGCCTGCGCATCTACGACGTCGCGTTCGACGGCGACTCGCTGGTGCAGGACTACAAGAACCAGATCAGCCGCATCATCGACAAAGGCGGCGTGAAGGACCTCATCGCCAAGATCGACAAGCGCAAGGCCGCCCTCGAGAAGAGCGCCGGCCTCGCGCCCGCCAAGGAAGAGGCGAAGCCGGCCGAAGCGAAGCCCGCGAAGGACACGAAGGGCGCCAAGAAGTGATCTCGGCCGCGCTGGTGGCGGTGACCTTGGCGCAGGGCGCTCCGCCGCCGGTCGAGGCGGTCGCCCCGAACAAACCGGTGGCGACGGTGGCGCTGCGCCGCGTGACGATGGACGACTGCGTCCGCGAGGCGCTCGGCTCCAGCGGCGTCATGATGGAGGCTCGCGGCAAGATCCGCGAGTGGGAGGGGCGCCTCAAAGAGGTCGAGTCGATCTTCTGGCCGAAGCTGATGGGCCTCACGTTCGTCGCGCCCATCTTCGGCGTGAAGAACGTCAACTCGCCCTCGTACATGCAGATCCCCACCACGTATCAGTACGACTTCAACTCGTGGGGGCCCTACTTCAAGTTCCAGGCGATTCTCGCCCAGCCGCTGTCGACCTTCGGCCGCTACGACGCGGGCAAGGAAGCCGCGCAAGAGCGCATGGCCGTCGAAGCGGCGCGCTACCAGCAGGCCCGAAACTTCCTCGCGCTCGAGGTGCGCAAGTACTACCTGCTTCACCTGTACGCGAAGAGCTTCCTCCCCGCGCTCGATCTCGCCAACCGCCTGCTGAAAGAGGCGACCGAGAAGGCCCAGGAGGAGTTCGCCAGCGGCTCGGGCAGCGTCACGCAGGTCGACTTGAACAAGCTGAAGTTCGGCGGCGCCGAGCTCACCAAGGCCCAGGTGCAGGCGAACATCGGCGAGAAGCTCGCGCTCGCCGCGCTCAAGCACACCATGGGCCTGCCCCAGGACGCGGCGCTCGAGACCGTCGAGGCCGCGCTGCCGCCGGTTCCCCCCGAGGCGCTCGAGCCCCTGCAGGCGTACATCACCCGCGCCGCCGACCACCGGCCCGAGGTGGCGCAGCTGTTCCACGGCCAGCGCGCGGCGCTCGCGTTCGAGCTCTCCGAGCGGCTGTCCTCGAACCCCACCGCGTTCATCGCCGCGCAGCTCGACGCCAACTGGACGCCGATGTGGCCGTCGCAGGACAACCCGTGGGCGTTCAATCGCTTCAACAACACCACCCCGGGGCTCGCCGTCGGCCTGCAGTTCGACATCGACATCGCGAAGTCCCTCGCCCGCTCGTACGGAGCGAAGGGCCTCATCGAGCAGGTCGAGGGCCTCAAGAAGTTCGCCTCGACCGGAATTCCGATGGAGGTCCGCAAGGCCTACGACGACGCGGTGCAGGCCGAGACGCTCGCGAAGATCTCCGACGATCAGTCGAACGCCGGCAAGAAGTGGCTCGTGTTCGCGGGCGCCGGCTTCGCCGCCGGCACCGGCGAGGCGAAGGACGTGCTCGAGGGCCTCGTCGCGTACATGACCGCGCGCAAGGGCTACTTCGACGCGCTCAAGGCCGTGCACGAGGCGCGCGCGACGCTGCTCTACGCGACCGGCTCGACGGGCGTCGACGACCCGAAGTAGTCACTCGAGCAGCTTCAGGTCGGCGGCGACGAAGATGTCGGTCTGCAGCTTCGTCTTGAACGCCGGCGCCGTCAGCGCATCGGAGAAGATCGACACGCCGGCGGGGTCGAGCACGTAGAGCGTGCCGTCCCTGCCGAGCACGGCCTTCGTGACGGCGCCGAGCATCGGGTGCTCGATGACGACGTCGGCGTTGGCGGGCGTGAAGACGATCGAGATCTGCTTCCACAGGTGCACCTGGCCGGTGGTCGGCGTCGGCTGAACGGTGACGACGAGCGTGTCGTGGAACACCGCCTGGTCGCGGATCGAGGCGTTCGTGCCGGCGTCGACGCTCAGGGCGAAGTCGAACGCGCGCGGCGCCGACGCGGTGCCGACGTTGTTCCACACCTTCACGTCGCTGCCGAAGAACGAGCCGAAGAGGCGGTTCGCGCCGATCTCGAGCTGCGCGACCGTGTCGGTCGAGAGCACGAAGCTCTGCATGCCCGCGTCGCCGGTGCGCGTGTTCGCCATGCCCCAGACGAGGATGCCGGCTCCGCTCACCTGGCCCGCGAAGAGGCGGTTGTTGGTCTGCTCGAAGGCGAAGCCGCCGATCTGATCGAACGGGTGCGTGTAGCGGGCGCTCCAGCCGGTGGTGGTGGCTGCGTTGGCGACGTTGTCGATGCGGAGGATCTCGCCGGGGCTCCGCTGGATCCACAGGGCCCCGATGGCGTCGAGCTGCACGTCGCCGACCTGCTGCACCGGGCCGAACGTGCCCGCGCTGATCCGCACCGCCGGCTGCCCGCCGTCGAGCGTGCGCGCTGCAGCGTAGCGCTGCAGCACCGGGGCTCCGGCGCTCGTCGTCTCGTGGACGACGTAGAGGTTGAGCGCGTCGGCCGCGAGCGCGGCGGCGGGAGCGTCGACGCCTCCGAGCGTGACGCTCGGCGCCACGTCGCTGGCGAGCGTGTTGGCGCGATCCCAGATGAGGACGCCGGGGCCCCCGGCACCGCTCGCTCCGCGGGTGGCGACGACGAGGCGGGGCAGCAGCGGGTTGGGCGGGCCACCGTCGGCGCTGCCTCCGCCGGTGCCGGAGGTGCCGCCGCCCGAGCCGCCGCCGGTCGCGACGCCGCCGCCGGTCGCGGCGCCGCCCCCGGTCGCGGCGCCGCCGCCGGTCGAGCCGCCCCCGCCGGTTCCTGCTGAGCCTCCCGCGCGTCCTCCCCCCGGGCCTGCGTCGGTGCCTCCGTCGGGCATCGCGCCGCCGCCGCAGTTGCAGGCGCTCGCCCACGCGACCATCACGACCACGAGCGCTCGCCAGCCGCGGCCCTCTCTCGAGCTCACGTGTCTCTTCCCGGGAAGTTCGTCGGCGGCGCGGGCCGCTCGAAAGGCACTGCCTCCGGCGGGCAGTAGCCGAAGAACAGCTGCGCGAGCCATGGATCCAGAGCGCCGGTCGGCGCCTCGTCCTCGACGCTCTCGACGTCGTCGGCGCTGACCTCCATCGGCTCGTCGTCCGCGCCGGCGACCGCCGCGGGAGGAGGGGGCAGCGGCGGCGGCGGCAGCGGCGGCAGCACCGGAGGTGCGATCAGCGGCGTGCCCGACGCCCCCGGAGGAGGCGGCTGCGGCGTCAGCACCGGAATGTGCTCGGTCGGGCGCGAGCTGCGCGTGTCGGGGCCGCGCTTGATGGGAGGCAGGTCGAACGCGGGCGGCGCCGTCAGCGGCGCAGGCGGTGCAGCCGGCGCTGGCGGCGGCACGACGACCGCGGGCATCGGCGCCGGGGTCAGCACCGGAATCTGCTGCGTCGAGCGCGAGGCGAGCGGGTCGACGTCGCCGCGCTTGAGCTTCGGCAAGCCGGCGTCCATCTCGACGATCACCGACGGGCTGCCCGCTACCGGCGGGGGCGGAGCCGGCGGCTCGGGCGGAGGCACCGGCGCCGGCGCAGGCGCGCTCGCCGGCGGCGGAGCGAACGGCGAGCGGATGCCCTTGCCCTCGGTCGTGCGCTTGATGCGGATGGGCGCGTCGGACACCGGCGGCGGAATCTCGGCGGTGACGGCGGCCGGCGGCGCGTTCGTCGGCGGAGGGGCGACCGGCTCGGGCGGCGGCGCCACCGGCGAGCGAATGCCCTTCCCCTCGGTCGTCCGCTTGACGGGGGCGGGCGCAGCTTCGGGCGCCGGGGCGGGCGGAGGAGGCGCCGCCACGGGGATCGCCTTCGCCGCGCTCTTCGAGATGACGCGCCGCGCGCGCGCCGAGGTGATGGGCGTCGGCTCGCTCTGCGCCTCTGGCGGGGGCCGAATCGGCGTGTGCTCGTCGGTGCCGCCCTTCTTCTTCCGGCGGGCCTTCACGATCGGCGTCGGCTCGGGCGCGCTGCTCGGGCTCGCGGCGCCGGGCTCGGTGACCGCGGCGCGCAGACGATCTTCCGGGCGCTCGGGGCTCTCGAGCTGCTCGCCCACGACGACGGGGGGCGCCTCTTCGTCGAGCGTCTCGCCCGGGGCGTCGTTGCCGCGCACGCGGGCCCGGCCCGTGCTGGTGTCGCTCGAGCCGGTCTTGCGCAGCTCGGTCACCTCGCCGGGGCCCTCGTTCGCGCTGACCTTTCCGCGCGTCGACAACAGGCCGTAGAGGTCGAGCAGCTTGCCGCGCACCGTCGACGCGTCGAACTTCGGCGCGGCGTCGCGGGCGGCCTGCCCGAGCTTCACGCGAAGGTCCGCGTCGCGCGCGAGGCTGACGAGGATGTCGGCGAGCGCCTTGAAGTCTCCGGGCGGGAACAGCATGCGCGCGTCTTCGGGGAGCAGCTCGCGCGTCACCGGAAGATCCGCCGCGACGATCGGCCGGCCCGCCGCGAGGTACTCGGCCGCCTTCGCGAGCGGGCCGCCCTGCGCGCGGTTGCGGTCCGACTCGTCGAGCGTGAGCATGCCGACGTCCGCGGTCGCCAGCGTCTTCGGCAGCTCGTCGTGCGTCACCGGCGGCAGGAACTCGACCTTGCCGGTGAGCTTGAGCTCGGTGACGAGGTCGTCGAACGGCGCCTGCCCGTCGGGGACCCGCGGCCCCACGATCATCAGCCGCAGGTCGGCCTGGCGCAGCGCGAGCTGCATCGCGCGCAGCAGCGTCGCGATGCCCTGGTACGGCAGCTGGCTGCCCAGGTGCAGCAGCTTCATCGGCGAGCCGTCGGGCCGGCCGACGGCGTCGGACGAGTAGGGCGCCGGGTCGACCGGTTGTGGGAAGACGTGCAGCGACATCGGCGGCGCGCCCAGCGACAGCACCCAGTCGCGCGTCACCTCGGAGCCGCAGATGACCGCGTCGGCGTTCATCAGGCAGTAGAGCTCCTGGCGGCGCACCTTCGAGAGGAAGCGGCGATCGCTCTCGACCGCGGGGTTCGTGTAGCGCAGCTCCTGCGAGGGGAAGGTCTGCGCGTCGTAGACGAGGCGGAAGCCGTACTGCGAGCGGCAGTCGCAGAGCGCGTAGCCGCCGAAGGGGTCGAAGAAGTGAGCGATGACGTACTCCTCGCTCTCGAGCTGGCGGCGCACCGCGCGGTCGAACGCCTGGATGCGCGACTGCAGATCTCCCGCGCCGACGGGGACGCGCAAGAGGCGGGCACCGTGGTACCGCTCGATGTGCGAGTGGTCGGGCGTCTTGGTGGACAGCACGACGACCTGAAATCGATCGCTCAAGCCTTTCAGGTATTCCGTGATTCGACGCGAGAGGCCCGTGGGGCTCGGCAGCACGTCGAAGCAGCAGAGGAGCAGGCGAGGCTGTTCGGACACCGTGGCCCGGGAGGATACCCAAAGCGTGCATTCGTTTGGGTCAGTCGTTACGGGGCGGCAGCAGCTGTGGGGGCTTTCTCGCTACCGGATTTCGGATAAAGGCAAAAACGCCATGAGCGACGAGAACGACGAACGCGTCTTGAAGAGGTTGACCGTGCGCGAGCTGCGCGCTCGCGCCGTGAAGTCGCTGGGCTCGAAGGTCGCCGCGGGCCTCAAGCTCAAGCAGGAGCTCGTCGACGCCCTGGTCGCCCGCGCCGCGAAGGTGGTCGAGAAGGTCGAGAAGGCCGCGCCGTCGATGGCGCGCAAGGCCACGGCGAAGAAGGACGCCGAGCCCGCCGCCCAGAAGAAGACCGAGCCCGTGAAGAAGGCGAACGGCGCGGCCAAGAAGGCCGAGCCCGCGAAGAAGTCGGAAGAGGCCGAAGCGGCTCCGGCGAAGAAGAGCCCGCCGCGCAGGCGCGGCAACGGCGCGCGGGCCTCGGCTCCGCGGGCGTCGGCGCCGAAGGCGGCGCGCGGCGCGAAGGCGGCGCCGCCGTCTCCGCCGGCCGCCATCAAGGCGTCGGCCCCGAAGACGCCGGCTGCGAAGGCAGCTCCCAAGGCGTCAGCGCCGAAGGCGACCGCGAAGCCGTCGAAGTCCGAGCGGCTGGCGCAGGTGTACGAGCTGCCGATCACGCGCGACTTCTTCGTCGACCCGCGGCGCCAGGCGCTGCCGGCCTCGTACGGAGACGATCGGCTGCTGTGCTTCCGCCGCGAGCCGCTGGCGATCGTCGTCTCGTGGGATCTGTCGTCGGCGACGTTCGCGGACGGCCAGGGCCTCGCGCTCGAGCTCGTCACCGGCAAGGGCCGGCTGGTGGGCTCGGTGCGCATCGGCGCTCCGACGGGGCTCGCGACGTTCGACACGCTGCCGCCGGGCCAGGCGCTGACCGTTCAGGTCGTGCGCGGGGGCCGGGTGATGACGCGCGGCCGCCCGTTCGTGATCGGCGGCACGGCGCAGGAAGACGAGGGCACCACCGCCACCCAGAAGATGACGGTGCCGTTCGATCAGCCGCTCCCGAAGCAGCCCGAGCGGCGCGCGTGGGAAGACGCTCCCGCGCGCACCGGCCGCACCGAGTGGAAGTCGACGAAGGTGCAGGCCGGCTCGAGCCGGCTGAACACCGAGACGGAAGAGGGCGCCGAAGAGCGCGGCGCGCGCGATCGCAGCGGCGCCCGCCGGCGCGCCTCGTCGAGCCGCTTCAGCTCCTGAGCGGTCGGCGCTCGCGCCGCGGCGTCACGGGGCGCAGATCGTGCCGGAGTACTCGCCGTCGCCGCCGCCGGCGAAGTCGAACGTCCCCGTGACGATCAGCGTGCCGGTCGCGCCCACGAAGTCGCCCGTTCCGCTCACCACCGAGAACAGCTCGGCGAACTCGCCGTCGCCGATCGTCTTGAACGCGCCGCTGTCCTTGAACTCGAGCGTGCCGCTCTTCGAGCCGAGGCGCGCGTGCAGCGTCGTGTCGCCCGTGATCAGCACCACGCCCGTCTGCGGCGTCTCTGCCGTCGGCACGATGCTCGTCAGCTGCGACGTGTACGGCCCCCGCAGCACGCCGCGGAAGTCTCCGATGCCGCAGACGCCCACCGGCGACGTGCACGGCGCAGTGACGGGGATCAGCGTCAACGTGCCGCGCACCGAACGGCAGCGCGGGTCTGCCTCCGCGGTCTGCCCCACGCCGAACAGCACCATCGACACTGCCAACACTGCACCCAGCTTCTTCACGTGTCCTCCCTCTCCAGAGCGGTATTTGGAGATTGTGGATAATCACGAAAAACGCTGCAACGCGGATACTCTGCGTGCGGCGCGCACCGTCAGCGCGGAGGTGTCTCGATGTGGCCGAGGCCGGCGGCCCGCATGGGGTCGTCGCCGCTCACCTTGAGGCCGAGCTGGGTGAACGCCTCGGCGAGCGCATCGGAGACGCGGCGCCGGGTGCGGACTCCCGACGTGTCGATGCCGAGCGAGGTCATGGTCTGCGCGACCGCCGGGCTGATGCCGGTCAGGTAGCAGTCGGCGCCGAGCAGGCGCACGGCCTTCGCCATGCGAATGAAGTGGTCGGCGGTGCGGGTGTCGAGCACCTGCACGCCGGTGATGTCGATGATGACGTGCGTCGCCTGGTCCGCCACGACGCGGGCGAGCAGCGCCTCCATCATGTCGGTGCTCCGCTCGGTGTCGACGGTGCCGATGACGGGCAGGGTGAGGATGCCCGCCCAGACCGCGATGATCGGGTTCGACAGCTCGCGCAGGGCCATCGCGCTGCGCTCGGCGATCTCGCGGTTCTTCGCCTCGATCTCCGCGAGCGCCTCGACGTTGCGCTTGTGCGCGAGCGACAGGTCCTCGAGGAGGATGTTCGCGCCCATCTCGACCTGCAGGAACGGGTCTTCGACGCCGTCCGGAATCGGCACGCGAACGGTGAAGTCCTGACAGGCGGCCTTGGCCAGCGAGTTGACGACGTTCTCGATGCGGTCTTCGATCTTCATGGCTCGCTCCTCTTGCAGCGGTTCTGGCGCGCGACGATGCGGGCGCCCTTCGGTCTGACGTTCTCGAGCGACAGCGACGCAGACATGCGGCGCGCGCAGCTCAGGCCCGAGCCCAGGCCGCGGCGCGGCTGCACGCCGTCGGTGCGGCCGGCGTCGGCGAGGATCTCGCGCGGAAAGCCGGGGCCGTCGTCGCACACGCACAGCTCCCAGCGCTCGGGCTCGAGCTCCAGCACGCACTCGCCGCCCCCGGCGTGGCGCACGGCGTTCGAGGCGAGCTCGGCGACGACCACCGCGAGCTCCGACGCCTCTCTCTTCGTCCACCCGGCGTCCGAGAGCGCCTCGCGCGCCTTCGCCGCGGCGCCCAGGCAATCGGCACGGCCCACCACCGGCCAGCGGAACGTCACTGCGCCGCTCCGAAGTCGAGCACCCAGGTCGACGCGTCGTCGTCGTCGCGCGCCGCCAGCTCGAGCAGTCGCGCGGCCGCCACCTTCGGAGCCAGCGCGCTCGTCGACTCGAGGGCCGCGGCGAGGTCCCGGCTGCGCAGCCCGTCGGAGACCATCACCCACCGGCTGCCCGCGGCCACGGCCACCGGCATCGTCTTGATGCGCGGCAGTCGGCGGCCGAGCGTACCGGGCAGGCACGCCGGCCGGCTCGTGCCCTTGGGGCCGTAGACGTCGATGTTGCCGACGCCGGTGAACCACGCGCCGCTCGCGTCGATCTCGAGCGCGCCCATCGCCGCGCCGCGCAGCGTGGTTCCGGTGAGCGCCGCGCCGCAGCGCGCGAACACCTCGGGCAGCTTGAGATCGGCCGTCTCGCGGATCACCTCGGTGAGGCGCTTCGCCGTCTTCTCGGCGTCGGGCCCGTGGCCGAGCGCGTCGATGAGCACGAAGCGCTGGTGGTGTTTCCAGGCGACGTGCACGGCGGCGTCTCCGCAGCTCGACAGCCCCTGGTACGGCCGCACGGCCGCACCGCTCGTCACGATCACTGCCGCACCCGCTTCGAGCCGACGATGACGGTGCGGCCGGGGGCCGACTCGACGGTCATGGAGTCGAGAATGTCGCGGCAGCCCTTCAGCCCTCGGCCCAGGCCCGTCTTCGACACGTAGGTCCTGGCCATGACGTCGTCGACGACGAAGCCGGGCCCCTCGTCGGAGGCGACGATGGTGAGCTGCACGCCGCGGTTGTCTTCGGCGAGCTCGAGCACGACCAGCCCGCGCTTCGCGTACATGTAGATGTTCCGGGAGAGCTCGGAGACCACCGTCGCCAGGCGCACGCAGTCGGTCGCCGAGAAGAAGCCCTTGCACAGGCGCTGGCAGGCCTTCACCGACAACAGCACGTCGGACTCGCCGTTCACCTCGAGCGTCAGCCGCGTCGGCGGCGGGTGCAGGCTGCCGGTGAGCGCGATCTTCAGCTGGTCGAGCTGCGCGCGGCCGATGCGGCCGGTGTAGAGCTTCAGGCCGACGCTCAGCTGATCGAGCACGCGGCGCGTGGAGACGAGGTCGAGCGAGCCGACCTCGGCGTTGGGCGCGATCTCGAGCGTCGTGAGGACGCTGCGCAGGGCGCTGCCGGGGAGCATCGGCCCCAGCACGCGGTTGACGGCGTCGAGCAGAGGAGCAGCCATGGGACGTCAGGTGATGCTCACCACGCGAAGGTTCAGCTTCGCGAGGGCGCGTTCGAGGTTGAGGGCGGTCTCGACGGAAGAGAGGTCGATGCCGAGATCGATGAGCGTGGTCGCGACCGCCGGGCGGACGCCGACGAGCACGCCGCGGGCGCCGAACGAGCGCGCGATCGCCGCGGTGTCGCCGAGCACGCGGGCGACGAAGCTGTCGATGATCGACAGGCTGGAGACGTCGATGACCACGCCGCGCACGCGTTCTTGCGAGAGCCGCGTCGACACCGTCTCCTGGAGCTCGCGCACCTCGGAGTCACGAAGCGTCTCTGGCACGCTCACGAAGAGGCAGTCACCGAGCTTCAGGAGCGCGATCGACGCCATCGGCACCTTTCTGCTCGGGGGTGAAACGCGAGTCGAGCGCAGCGATCGCCTCTTCCTCGTTCGAGTGGAGCGTCACGCTCTTCAGCCCCATCACGCGGACGATGAACGTCGCGAAGATGCGCAGCGTCGCCGAAGGCACGACGACCGCCGCGCCTTCGAGGGCCCCGCGGTCCATCTTCGACATCACCTCGCGCGCCTCGGCGGGCACGTCGGTGCCGAGCGCCATCACCACCAGCATCGGCAGCCCGTGGAACCTTCCCCCGGGGGCGATGCTCTTGCCGACCTCCGCGGCTTCAGCCGCCGTGTACAGCTTGCTCAGGCCGACTCGCACGACCTTGACGCCCTTCGGCGTCGAATGCTCGTTGATCACCATCATCGCTGGCGGACCCTCCGAAGATGAGCCGAGTCTAGAGAAGAGTTTCGCGGGATGTCGATGTTTATGTTTTGAGCTGAATAAAACGGGTGCATCGAAAATCACGTTTCTGGTCAAAAAAGCCCCACCTTCCAGCCCGGTAGGTCGAGGTGATCGTTGCGCCAGGGAGGCACAAAAACCCATGATGCGCGGCATGACCGCGACCTCGCGTCTTTCCGGTTTTTATCGACTTACCCTGTCGGACCGCCGAAACACGCTGGCGACCCAGTGTGGGCTCTCGAGCTCCGATCTCGAGGTGTTGAACGCCGGCCTCCCCTTGGGCGACGCCGATCAGATGATCGAGAACGCCATCGGCGTCTTCGAGCTGCCCCTGGGGGTGGGCTTGAACTTCCGCATCAACGGTCGCGATCGGCTGATCCCGATGGCGGTCGAGGAGCCGTCGGTCATCGCGGCGGTCTCGCTCGCCGCCAAGATCGTCCGCGAGGGGGGCGGGTTCACGGCCGAGGCCGACGACTCGATGATGATCGGCCAGGTGCAGGTGTCGAACCTCGCGCACGAGGCCGTGCCGGAAGCGGTCGCGGCGCTCGAGCTGAGCGCGCCCGAGATCCTCGCCTCGGCGAACCGCAGCCAGCCGCAGCTCGTCGCTCGCGGCGGCGGGGCCCGCGACCTCGAGGTGCGGGTGCTGCACTCCGACACCGAGCGCGGCGCGATGATCGTGGTGCACCTGCTGGTCGACGTGCTCGATGCGATGGGCGCGAACATGGTGAACACCATGGCCGAGAGCGTGGCGCCGCTCATCGAGCTGCTCACCGGCGGCAAGGTGTACCTGCGCATCTTGTCCAACCTCGCCGATCAGCGCTGCGCCCGGGCCTCGTGCTCGATTCCGCTCGACCACCTCGCCGACTTCGGCTGCTCGGGCGCGCAGATCGCCGAGGGCATCGTGCAGGCAGCGCGCTTCGCCGAGCTCGACCCGCACCGCGCGGCGACGCACAACAAGGGCATCATGAACGGCGTCGACGCGGTCGCGCTGGCGACGGGCAACGACTGGCGCGCGATCGAGGCCGGCGCGCACGCCTTCGCCTCGATGCGCGCGGGCTACCGGCCGCTCTCGACGTGGTGGCACGAGGCGGGCCGCCTTCACGGCGCGATCGAGCTGCCGCTCGCGGTCGGCACGGTCGGCGGCGCGGTGCGCAAGCACCCGGTGGCCCGGCTCGCGCTCAAGATGCTGGGCAACCCGTCGGCGCGAGATCTGTCCGAGGTGATGGCCGCGGTGGGGCTCGCGCAGAACCTCGCGGCGCTGCGCGCGCTGGGCTCGGTGGGCATTCAGCGCGGGCACATGGCGCTGCACACGCGCGGGCTGGTGCCGACCGTCGCCGTCGCGCGCAGCGACGGCCTGCAGGTGGTGACGGCTCGCGAAGCGGCGCAGCTGCCGCACAGCCAGGGCCGCTTCCGGTTCCGCGTGCCTCGGCACTGGAGGTCACCGATCGGCGTCAACCCGCACGCCGCCGAGGCCGAGCGGCAGATCATCGCGTGGTTCGAGCGGCTCGGCTGCTCGGAGAAAGAGGTGAGCCGCGCGAAGAAGTTCGACGCCGCGGGGTACGTCGGCGTCCCGTTCCCGCAGCTGTCGCCGCCGCTGACCACGCGCATCGGCCAGTACCTCTCGATGTGGCTGTTGTGGGACGACGTGCACGTCGAGACCGGCGAGAACCGGTGGAAGATCAGCGCCGGTGACGTCACCGCGCGCAAGCCGCCGCCCGACATGACCCGGTTCGATCGCGGCTGGTGGGAGCTGTACCTGGAGTTCGCCAGGCGGCGCAGCTTCCGGTGGCTCGACGACATCTGCAGCGGAATGGTGCGCTGGGACGAGTGGGCGCGCCGCGAGGCGCAGGTGATGGACGCGGTGAGGCAGGGCGCTGCGCCGCCGCGCTTCGACGTTCAGCTCGAGATGCGCATCGAGACGATCGGCATGTACCCGACCGCGTACCTGCTCGAAGACGCGTACGACTTCGAGCTGCCGCGCGCGTTCCACGGCGACGGGCGCGTCCGAAGGCTGAAGAAGCTCGCGAACAAGATCGTCGGCCTCGGCAACGACATCTTGAGCTTCGCGAAGGACCTCGCCGAGGGGCAGATCAACCTCATCTCGACGTTCATGGCCGAGACGCGCTGCTCGCCGCAGTCGGCGCTCGAGCAGATCCTGAAGATGCACGACGAGGCGCTCGCCGAGTACGACCGGATCGCCGCCGAGGTCGGCAGCTGGGGCCCCGAGGCCGACCCTTTCGTCGCCCGGTGGATTCAGGACATCCGCCACGCGTCGCTCGGCTTCTCGCTCTGGGAGTCGCAGGCGCCGCGCTACCTCGCCCACCGCATCGTGCTGAACGGCGAGGTGGTTGAGCCCCAGTTCGAGTTCTTCGACCCGGCGGGCGTCGCGGCCGGCGAAGAGGGGCACGCCGCGCGCTGAGCGCTTCAGCGAATCAGCTCTGCAGCTTGCGGAGCGCCTGCCGCGCCGGCTCGAACCCGGGCTCCAGCGCCAGCAGCGCCTCGAGCGCCTTCACCGCGTCGTCGCGCCGGCCGAGCTGGTGCAGCGCGACGGCGCGATTGAAGTGCGCCGGCAGGTGCTGCGGATCTTTCTCGAGCGCGCGGTCGAAAGAGGCGAGGGCGCCGGCCGCATCGCCCGCGGCCAGCTTCGCGGTGCCGAGGTTGTTCTCGACGTGCGGCAGCGGTGACGGCTGCTGCGCCGCGACCTCGAGCTCCGCCAACGCTCGGGGCAGCAGCTCGCGGTCGCCGGCCTTCACCTGCTCGAGCAGCGCGGCGCCGAGGTTCGCGCGCAGATCGGCGAGCTCGGGCTCGGTGGCCACGGCCTGCTCGAAGAAGCCCTGCGCGACCTTCGGCTGGCCCTCGCGCAGCGCGAGCGTGCCGCGGGCGTACTGCCAGAGCGCGGACGATCTCTCGGCGGCCGGCACGCTCTCGAGCATGCGGCGCGCGGCGTCGAGATCGCCGGCCTCGAGCCGCGCGTGGGCCTGTTGCAGCACGTCCATCAGAGCATCCACGCGAGCGTCGACCAGGCCCACTGCTTGAGGTTCGCGCGCACCGACTCGGCGCGCAGCGTGTCGAGCGTGACCTCCTCGCTGGCGGGAGGGAGCACGGTGGTGAACCGGTCCTCCATCTCTCGGGCGAGCGTGCGGTCTTTCACCGCCACGATCACCTCGCTGTCGCGGCCCTTCGAGCGGCCGTTCAGGTTGGCCGAGCCGATGAGGCTGAAGGCCCCGTCGAAGGTGGCCGTCTTCGCGTGGATGGTGCCGCCCTTCTTCTCGTAGATGCGGACGCCGGCCTCGAGCAGCTCGTCGTAGAAGTACCGCGAGGCGTGGAAGACCGGCATGTTGTCGTGCGTCGTCGCGCCGTTCGTGACGATCTGCACGTTCACCCCGCGCTTCGCCGCCGCGATGAGCGCCTTCGACAGCTCGGGCGGCGGCACGAAGTACGCGTTCTCGATCGTGATGTTGTGCCGCGCCGTCTCGATGGCCTTCAAAGAGCAGCGCCATCGTGTGGCCGCCGCCCTCCTGGCCGGGGCGGTGCTGGACGACGCGCGCGCTGACTCCGCCCTCGCGCGGCTGCGGGTTCGTGAGGAAGAGGTGCAGCCGATCGTCCGGCACCGGGGGCCCCAGCGTCGCCCAGTTCTTCAGGAACGCGCGCGCGGCGTCGACGGCGGAGGGCCCTTCGACGCGGATGTCGGTGTCCCGCCACGGCTCCTTCGCGACGCCGCCCGAGAGCCACAGCTGCCCCGAGCCGCCCAGGGCGTACTCGTTCGAGATGTTCATGCCGCCCTGGAACGAGACCTCGCCGTCGATGATGAGGTGCTTCTCGTGCCAGCGCGCGTTGAGGTTCCACGGCTCTTGCAGCGGGTTGCCGTAGTCGCGCACGTCGACGCCGGCGTCGCGCATGAACTGGAAGATCTTCGGGTCCGCGTTGTGGGAGCCGAGCGCGTCGTAGATGAAGAGAACCGGTATGCCTTCTCGAGCCTTCGCGGCGAGCTCCTTCGCGAGCTCCCAGCCGGTCTCGTCCGAGCGGAAGACGAACGTCTGGAACATGATCGACTTCTTCGCCGAGGCGATCGCCGCGTTCCGCGCGGGAAACGAGTGCACGCCGTCGAACAGCGGCGTGACCTTGTTGCCGTCGCGGGCGATCGAGCCGGTGGCTTCGTCGAGCGCGCGCTCGAACGCCGGGTCGTCGTAGGCGGTCTTCGGCGGCGTCACCGCCCGCTTCTCGGGAACCAACTGGCCCGCGACGAACTCCGACGCAGGCTCGCGCGAACGCTCGGCCCGGGGGCGGGCCTTCGTGCGCACCGGGGCGGGGGGTGTCGCCGCGGTCTTCGCCGTGGAGCGCTCGCGCCGAACCTTCATGCTCTCGGGCTCAGGCCGGGTTCGGGTGGAACGTCGAGATCTGGTTCTCGCTGCCCGCGTCGCTCGGCGCCACGCTGATGCCGGGCGCGGCCACGCGGATCGCGATCAGGTTCTGGCCGAGCTTGCTCGCCGCCTGCGCCGCGATGCGGTTGTGAAGGCGATCATCGGCGAACGCCACGACGACCTGCTCCTCGCCGCCGGGGCCGGGCTCGTTCTCGAGCGTCTCGATCCAACCGGCCTTGCCGCGCGAGTCGTGGTCCAGCGGGACCTCGCCGTCGCCCGGGTTCTTCTTCTCGTACGCGGTCGCGAACTCGCCGGCGCGCGCGTCAGCCGTCGCGCTCGGAGACGGCGAGCCGAAGCGGATGTCGACGTTCTTGAGGCCCCCGCCGCCCGACTCGCGCGAGCGCTCGTAGACCGACTTGAACATGTCGGCGGTGCCGGTGCCGGCGCCCGCGAAGACGAGGCGGCCCTTGCCGCCGGTGCGCAGCTTGAGCGCCGTCTCGAGCTCGAGCAGGCCGGCGTTCGCGTTGGCGTCGCTGACCGGGTAGCTCATGAAGCCGATGTTGAGCCGGGTGCCCGGCGAGCCGAAGACGCCGGGGTACTTCTTCATCAGGTCCGGGTGCGCCTGCCGCCACGCGTCGGAGGCCTGCTCGGTGTAGCCGGGCAGGAACTTCAGCGTCCCGTTCGCGAGCGCGGCGTCGACGTTCTGAAGCTCGGGGATGTTCGCGACGAGCTTCTCGAAGCCCTTCTTGATGATGGGGCGATCGTCGAGGCCGGAGAGGCGGTGGTCGATGACGATGAGCGGCACCTTGCCCTGCTTCGCCATCGTCTCGGCGAGGGTGAGCGCGCGATCCCACGTGGCCTTCTGCAGCGCGGCGGGGACGAGGGGGTTGAGGCCCGCGGCGGTGACTCCGCCGTTGAACTGCGCGCTGTCGGTGTTTCGCGTATTCGTGGCGCCCGCGGGCTTCTCGGTCTGCGGCGGCGTGGAGACGGGAGTCGTCGTCTTGGTGGTAATCGGTGCGCGGTTCGACAACTTCGCAGGCGTAGGCATATCGACCACATTACCCTGACAAGGCTCGTGAACCGCAAGCGCCCACAGGTTGTTTTCGTGCTGCACGCCCACCTGCCGTGGGTGCTGGGCACGACCGAGGAGCGCTGGCTGCACGAGGCGGTGCTCGACTGCTACCTGCCGCTGCTCGAGGTGCTCGAGCGGGCTCCGCGCGGCAGGCTGACGATGTCGGTGACGCCGGTGCTCGCCGCGATGCTCGACGACCCCCGCGGACGAGAGCGGACGGCCGAGTACCTCGCCCAGGCCGCGACGGCGGCGCCGGAAGGCTGGCACCGCGCGAACGTCGAGCGGGCGCTCGCGTCGTTCCGCAGAGGGCCCATCGTCGCGCGGCTCGCCGAGCTGGCCCGCGACGGGCGCGTCGAGCTGATGACCTCGGGTGTCACGCACGGGTTTCTGCCGCTGCTGATGACGGTGCCCGAGGCGGCGCGCGCGCAGGTGCTCCTGGGTGCCCAGGGCCACCGGCACTTCTTCGGCGCCGAGCCGCAGGGCTTCTGGCTGCCCGAGTGCGGCTATGCGCCGGGCCTGTCCGAGGTGCTGGCCGAGGCGGGCGTCCGCTACACGTTCGTCGACACGCACGCCCTCGAGCACAGCGTGCACGGCAGCGCGGCGCCGGTGTTCCTGCCGAGCGGCGTGGCGGCGTTCGCGCGCGACGTGACCGCGAGCGAGCAGGTGTGGAGCTCGAAGGTCGGCTACCCCGGCGACCCCGTCTACGCCGACTTTCACCACCGCGTGAACGGCCAGCGCGTGCTGCGGGTGACCGGCGCGGAGCCCAAAGCGCCGTGGGAGCCCGAGGCCGCGTTCGCGCGGGCGCGCGAGCACGCCGCGCACTTCCTCTCGTCGCGCGAGGGCGGCGAGCCTTTGCAGGTGGCTCCGTACGACGCCGAGCTGTTCGGGCACTGGTGGCTCGAGGGGCCGCAGTTCCTCGCCGCCGTGCTCGAGGGCGACCTGCTCACCACGCCCAGCGCGGTGCTGCGCGCGCAGCCCACGCTAGAGACGCTCGAGCTGCCGTTCTCGAGCTGGGGGCGCGGCGGCACGGCCGAGGTGTGGCTGGGCCCCGAGAACGGCTGGGTGTGGCCGCACCTCCACCGCGCCGCGGAGCAGATGCTCGAGGTCGACGACGACGACGCGCTCGCGGAGCTGCTGCTCGCGCAGGCGAGCGACTGGCCGTTCCTCATCGACGCGAAGACGTCGGCGGGCTTCGCGCAGGAGCAGTTCGAGCAGCACCTGCTCAAGTTCCGGGCGCTGGCGCGGGGCGAGAAGGTCGCGGCCACGAATCCGTTTCCGTGGGCCCGGGCTTCCGTTTACGGTGGCCGAGGTGGCGGGCAAGCTCAACCGGCGTAAGGCAGCGACGCTGCTCGAGCAGGCGCGGCTGCACCAGACGCGGAGCGAGTGGACGAAGGTGGTCGACGTCCTCGCTCCGGTCGTGGCGCAGGCCGACATCGCTCCGTCCGAGGCGTTCGGCATCTACGCCGACGCGCTGAGACACGTCGATCGCGTCGAGGACGCGCGCGCCGCGCTGGACGAAGGCCTCGAGCGCTTCGCCGACGAGCCGGCGCTGCTCGCGCGCATGGGCTCGCTGCTGGTCGATCTCGCGCGCCCGCAGGAGGGCATGCGCATGATGGAGCGCGCGCGCAAGACGCTGGGCCGCGACCCCGCGTTCCTCGTGCACCTCGGCTTCGCGCAGCTGCGCGCCGGCAAGCTCGAGCAGGCGTGGGCCACCGGAGAGGCGGCGCTGCAGCGCGGCGGGCAGGACGAAGCGCGGCTCTTGCTCGCGGCGGTGAAGTGCCGGCAGGGCGACTACGCGCAGGCGGACACGCTGGCCGCGCAGATCGAAGAGCGCGCGAAGGACCCGGCGTTCAAGTCCGCGGCGACCTCGGTCCGCGCGGACGCGAGGCTGTTCCGCGGCGACGCGCAGGGCGCGCTGGAGATGTGGAAGGGGCTGCGCGAGGCGGGGCACGTCGAGCCCGGGCAGCTCGGCCACATGGCGTACGCGGCGCAGGTGGCGGGAGACGCCGCGCTCGCGGAGCAGCTGATCCAGCAGCGGCTCGCCTCGCGGCCGACCGCGGAGGACCGGCTGTTGTTCGCGCAGATCTTCGTGCTGCGCGGCGAGCCGGCCGCGGCGCTGCCGCAGCTCGAGGCAGCGGAAGAGGCCGAGGCCGAGCACTACGCGGGCTTTCTGTACGACGTGAAGGCGACGCGCGGCCGTGCGCTGCGCCTGTTGGGCAAGAACGACGAGGCGCGCGCCGTGCTCGACGAGGTCGCGGCGATGCCCGAGCACGTGCTGCCGCGCCTCGGCGCGCGCGTGCGCATCGATCAGGGGCACCTCGCGGCCGAGCAGGGCGACTTCGTGCGCGCCGAGGCGATGTTCCAAGAGGCGCTGGCGCTCGACCCCGACGAGCCCGAGGCGAAGCGCGCGCTCGAGCTCACCTCGAGGAAGGTCGCGTGGAAGCACGAGCTCGAGGCCGGCGCCGAGGCGAAGGTCGCGGCCGCGCGCGCCGAGGCCGAGGCGCTCGAGCGGCGGTTTCGTTCGCGCGAGAGCGAGCTCAACGCCCTGCGCCGCGAGCTCGAGCGCGTCAAGGCAGCGCAGGAGAAGGCCGAGGCCAGCGCGGCGGCGGCGAAGGAGCAGGCGAGGGCGGCCGAGCAGCGCGCCCGCGAGGAGGCGAAGGCGAAGCTGGCCGAGGAGCTCGCGACGCGGGAGCTGGAGATCGAGGCCAAGGCCGACGAGGCGATCGAGCGCGCGCTCGAAGGGGTGCGCTGTCCGGATGCGCTGGTGCGGCTGCTGAAGGTCGCCGAGCGGACGTTTCAGAAGGCGCTGTACACCGAGCTGCCGGCCGCCGCGGTCGCGGTGCTGTACTCGGGCGCGCTCGAGCGTGCGCTGTTCAGCCTGTTCGTGGAGCGGTTCGAGAAGTGGCTCGACGAGAAGGGCCGGCGGGCCGAGTTCCTCTCCGGCGCCACGCGGGAGCGCCGCGGCAAGCGGGCCGAGTACTTCGATCACTTCGTTGAGGCGTTCGACCCGGAGCTGCGCACGAAGGCTCCGTCGATGGGAGAGGTGGTCCGCGCGCTCGAGCGGCGCAACGAGCGGTACCTGGCTCCGTTCGCGGAGTTTCTTTCCGTCTCGTTCGTGGTGCCCGAGCCGTTCTTCGACGCGCTCGCCGAGTTCGTGCAGTGGAGCAAAGAGAAGCTCAGAGACCCTTCCGCCCACGGCCGGGGCATCGAGATCGGCTACGACGAGCTGAAGAGGTTTCGCGACGAGCTGCTGTTCGACTTCCGCGGAGGGAAGCGAGGGGCGCTCTCTCGACTCCTGGAGTCGAAGTGACTCCGTTCGCCCTGAGCGGAGGCCGAAGGCCGGAGTCGAAGGGGGCCGCGTGGTGGCTTCGGGCGCCCTTCGACTTCGCAGCCCTTCGGGCTGCTCCGCTCAGGGTGAACGGAGGTTGAATGAGGGTCGTCCTCATCCCCGGCTTCAACGGCACCGCGTCGCAGCCGCTGCTGGTGCGCCTCTCGAAGCTCCTCGAAGCCGAAGGCCTGTCGACGAAGCGCATCACGCTGCCGCGCGGCCGCCCGTCACCCGGGCTCGCGGTCGAGGCCGCGGCGCTGCAGAAGCACGACGCCGGCGCCTACGTGGGCCGCTCGTTCGGGGGCCGCGTGTGCCTGCGCGTCCCGGCGAAGGTGCCCCGCGTGCTCCTCGGCTTCCCGGTGCGCCCGCCGAACCGGCCGCGGCCCGAAGACGAGGCGGCGCTGCTCGCGGTGAGGTCTCCGACGCTCATCCTCCAGGGGGCGGACGACGAGCTGGGGCCCGTCGAGGTGCTCGAGAAGCTCGCGGCGCAGAACCGGCACCTCGAGCTCGAGGTGATCGCCGGGGCAGGGCACTCGTACGGCCGCCACGAGAAGCAGGTGCTGTTGCGTGCCTGCGAGTGGCTGGTAAGGAGGCGCCCCTAGATGATGCTCCCGCTGTTGCTGTTGGCTGCCGCACCGGCTCCCGCGCCGCTGCCCGATCTGCCCGCGCCGCTCGGCATGCTCGATCGCGTGCTCGACAAGGGCCGCGACAACGATCGCACCGTCGAGATCTCGCTGCCCGGCTGCGACCACAAGGTGCCGGTGAACGTCAGCCGCTTCATCGCCGGCTCCGCGTACGCGATGCAGCAGATGGTCGAGTGGCTGAACCTGACCCCGGGCCTCACCGTCTTCCCCGCCGGCGCCCTCGACGAGGTCACCGCCGGCGTCACCCAGGGCACCTTCGCCGACACGAAGGCCTGCGCGGCGCTGCCCAAAGAGCTCGGCAAGGCGCCGAAGCTCTGCCCCGGCGCCGCGCCCGACCAGGCGTGGATGACGCTGCCCGGCGGCAAGCCGGCCGCCTCGGTGCGGTGGGGCCCGTCGTCGTCGAAGGCGGCGGACAAGTGCCTGCCGCGCCTCACCGCCGTGCTCTTCGACGGCAAGGGCCTCGCGCGCATCCGCTACGAGGCGGACTTCGGCGCGGCCGCCAGCGGAGCGCTGCTGGGCAACGGCAAGTGCCAGGTCACCTTCACGTTCGACCCGAAGGCAGAGGTATTCCACGCAGCCCGCCGAGGCTGTAAGGGGCCCTGAAGCACAGATGGCCGGTCCCGCAGCACCCATCGTCGAGGTCGACGCGCAGCACCCGCAGCCGAGGCACGTCGACCGTGCCGTCGAGCTGCTCGAGAGCGGCGGCCTCATCGCGTACCCGACCGACACGTATTACGGCATCGGCTGCGACCTGCAGTCGAAGAAGGGCATCGAGAAGCTGTACCAGCTCAAGGGCCGCGATCGCCGCAAGCCCTTCTCGTTCCTCTGCCCCGACCTCTCGGACGTGGCGCACTACGCGTTGGTGTCGAACTTCGCGTACCGGACGATGAAGCAGCTGACCCCGGGGCCGTTCACGTTCGTGCTCGAGGCGACGCGGCTGGTGCCGCAGATGATGCAGAACAAGCAGCGGCAGGTCGGCATCCGCGTGCCGCAGGCTCCGTTGATGCTGGCGATCGCGGCGAAGCTGGGCCGGCCGGTGGTGACGACGTCGGCGACCGATCTCGAGGGCAACGTGCTCACCGACGCGCGCGAGATCAAAGAGCAGCTCGGCTCGCGGCTCGAGATGATCCTCGACGGTGGAGTACAGCCGAACGAGCCGTCGACGGTGGTCTCGCTCGTCGGCGATCAGATCGAGATTCTGCGGCAGGGAAAAGGAATCATCGTCGCCTGAGCCTTAAGATCGGGGGCGTGCAGTCCGACCTGCTCGATCACTTCGTGACCTTCCTGCGCGCCGAGCGGAACCTGGCGCCGAAGAGCGTCGAGGCGTACGCCACCGACGTCCGCTCGTACCTGGAGCACCTGGCCAAAGCCAAGGTCACCGTCGAGGCCGCGACGCGCGACGACGTGCTCGAGCACCTCGCGGCGCTGGCGAAGGCGGGCCTCTCGCCGCGCAGCCGCGCCCGCCACCTCGCGGCGCTGCGCGGGTTCCACCGCTTCCTCGAGGACGAGAAGCTGATCGCCAAGAACCCCTGCGAGGATCTCGACACGCCGAAGGCGGCGCGGAAGCTGCCGGTGTTCCTCTCGCTGCCCGAGGTCGAGGCGCTGCTCGACGCGGCCGACGAGCGCACCGTCGCCGGCTGCCGCGACCGCGCGATGATCCAGCTGCTCTACGCGACGGGGCTGCGCGTCTCCGAGCTCATCAAGCTCAAAGTGGCCGACGTGAACCTGCGCGACGGCTTCCTGGTCACCATCGGCAAGGGCAGGAAGGAACGCCTGGTCCCCATCGGCCGCATCGCGAAGGAGAAGCTCGAGGCGTACCTCGCGACGTCACGGCCGGCGCTGCTCAAGGGCATGAACGTGCCGGCGCTGTTCGTGACTCCGCGACGTGGGCCGTTCTCGCGCATGGGGTTCTGGAAGCTGTTGCGCCGCTACGCGCTGAAGGCGGGTATCAGCAAGCCGCTCTCTCCGCACAAGCTGCGGCACTCGTTCGCGACGCACCTGCTCGAGCGCGGCGCCGACCTGCGCGCGGTGCAGGCGATGCTGGGCCACGCCGATCTGTCGACGACGCAGATCTACACGCACGTCAGCTCGGCGCGGCTCAAAGCCGTCTACGACATGCATCACCCGCGGAGCCTGTTAAAGAAGCGCGCTTAATGAAGCGAATCCTCTCGGGAGTGCAGTCGTCCGGGCAGCTGCACATCGGCAACTACTACGGAGCGCTGAAGCAGTTCGTCGAGCTGCAGAACGAGCCGGACGCCGAGGCGCTGTACTTCATCGCCAACCTCCATGCGCTCACGACGGTTCGCGACGGAGCGCTCGCGCGCCGGCTCACCACCGAGGCCGCCGTCGCGTTCCTCGCGCTGGGCGTCGACCCGAAGCGCGCGGTGCTCTTTCGGCAGAGCGACATTCCCGAGGTCACCGAGCTGTACTGGATCCTCGGCACCGTCGTGCCGATGGCGCACCTCGAGCGCGGCACCAGCTACCGCGACAAGGTCGAGAAGGGCATCTCGCCCGACTTCGGCCTCTTCGCGTACCCGGTGCTGATGGCCATCGACATCCTCATCTACGACAGCGACGTCGTCCCGGTCGGCAAGGACCAGAAGCAGCACATCGAGTTCGCGCGCGACTGGGCGACGATGTTCAACACCACCTAC
>CALJKW010000012.1 GCA_937980205.1 uncultured Myxococcales bacterium
ACGAGTCGCGCGAGCGGTCGGGCATGCTGGTGATGGTGCCGCCACCGGGCGGAGGAGGAGGCGGCGGCTGGCTCGAGCCGCCGGGCGGCTCACGCTGGTAGCCCGGCATGCTGGTGATGGGGCCGCCGCCCGGAGGAGGCGGCGGAGGCGGGTTCGAGTTGCCGCCCTGGAAGCCACCCCCCGGCGGAGGAGGCGGCGGCGGGTTGTTCGAGCCGTACACCGGGTTGCCCGGCGGCGGAGGCGGGTTCACCGGCGAAGCGTCGTGCCACGGCGCGGGCCGGTTGTGGCGCACGTAGCCGATGGGCGGCGCGTACGTGCCGCGCGGCGGAACCCACGACGACGGCGGCACGTAGCCGGCCGGCGGCGCGTAGTACGCGACGCCCGGAGGCGGGAGCTGCCAGCCGCCGGGACGGCCGGTGCAGTCGAGGTACCGGTAGCCGTCGTAGTAGACGTACACCTCGCGCCATTCGTCCCAGTAATACGAGCCCGCGCAGGGGTAACCCGGCGTGCAGGCGCTGGTGACGGTGACGGTCGCCGGCCGGGTCCGGTAGCCGACGGTCCGCACGTAGCAGCCGCTCAACGCGATCAGCGCGATCAACGGGAGGAAGGTACGCATGAGTGATCTCCAGACGGGCGACGCCGTCTCAAAATTCAAGGCCGTACTCTATACGGCTTCTCGGGGGCCACGCCGGGACACTGCCAGCGCATGTCGAACGATCGCGCCGGCAATGTCTTCCCCGGTCGCCTTTTCCAGGCCTTCGAAGCCGGGGCTCGAGTTGAGCTCCATCACCTTCGGGCCCGACTTGCTCTCGAGCATGTCGACGCCCGCCACCTCGAGGCCGATGATCTGCGCCGCCTTCACCGCCGCCTTCGCGTACTCCTTCGGCAGCGGCAGGGGCTTGCCCTCGCCGCCCAAGTGAATGTTCGAGCGGAACTCGCCCTTCTTCGCGGTGCGCCGCATCGCGCCGACGACCTCGTCGCCGACGACCAGCGCGCGGACGTCGCGGCCCTTCGACTCGCGAATGAACTCCTGCACGAGGATCTCCTGGCCGAGCTCCCAGAACGTCGAGAGGATTCCCTGCACCTCGGCCATCGACGTCGCGATCATCACGCCGACGCCCTGCGTGCCGCGCAGCAGCTTCACGATCGCCGGCAGGCCGCCGACCTCGTCGACGAGCCGGCGAATGTTCGTGCCCTGGTACGCCATCACCGTGCGGGGAATGTCGATGCCCGCACCGGAGAGCAGCTGCAGGCAGCGCAGCTTGTCGCGGCTGCGCGCGATGGCCGGCGCGTCGTTGAGCAGCGCCACGCCCATCGCCTCGAGGTGGCTCACCACCTTGAGCCCGTAGCCGGTGATCGAGGCGCCGATGCGCGGCACGCCGACCGTCAGCCCCCGCACCTCGGCGCCGCGGTAGAGCATGCGCGGCCGCGGCGCGAGCAGCAGCTCGCAGCGCAGCGTGTCCATCACGATGCTGCGGACGCCGGCCTTCTTCGCCGCCTCGACCAGCCGCGACGTCGAGTACAGGGCGCGCTTTCGCGACAGAATGCCGATGCGCCCGTTCTTCCGTCGCGCCATGAGCTTCGCGGCTTACTCGGCGTGAACTAGCGGTTCAACCAAACCTGCATTGGGTTAAGGTCCGCACCTTCTGATGTCGAACACTCCGCCGAAGGAACCCACCGCGCTGTCGAAAGACGCTGCTTCCCAGCGAGAAGCGGTTCAAGACGAGATCCTCACCAGCCCCGGTGAGGCGACCTACCTCGACCCGTTCGAGGAGGCGAACATCACCGCCACCCACACGCTCGTCGTCGAGAACCGCACGACGCTGAAGGTGCGCAAGTGCCGGCTGACCGTCACCGCGGGGCCTGATCAGGGCAAAGAGGTCGTCAGCGACAAAGAGCGCATGCGCTGCGGCGCGCACTCGACGAACGACCTCGTGCTCGCCGAAGACCGCACCGCGAGCCGCCACCACTTCGAAGTGCAGTACACCGAGCGCGGCTACCTGCTGATCGACCTGAACTCGACGAACGGCACGTTCCTCGACAACCGCCGCATCGAGCGCGCGTACCTCTCTCCCGGCTCGCAGATCCGCGCCGGCTCCTCGACGCTCGAGTTCAAGCCGATCGACGAAGAGGTCACGGTCGAGCCCGATCGCGACGGCCTGCTCGGCGGCATGGTCGGGCAGTCGGTCAAGATGAGGCAGATCTTCGGCCTCATCAAGAAGATCGCCCCGATGGACGTCAGCGTCGTCATCCAGGGCGAGACCGGCACCGGCAAAGAGCTCGTGGCGCGCGCCATTCACGAGGGCTCGGGCCGCAAGAAGGGCCCGATGGTCGTGCTCGACTGCGGCGCGATCCCGCCGAACCTCATCGAGAGCGAGCTGTTCGGCCACGAGAAGGGCGCCTTCACCGGCGCGGTCGCTTCGCGGCCCGGCGCGTTCGAGCGCGCGAACGGCGGCACCATCTTCCTCGACGAGCTCGGCGAGCTGCGCATGGACCTGCAGCCGAAGCTGCTGCGCGTGCTCGAGAACCGCGAGGTCCGACGCGTCGGCGGCAACGACGTCATCGAGGTCGACGTCCGCGTCATCGCGGCGACGAACCGCGACCTGGTCAAAGAGATTCAGGCCGGCAACTTCCGCGAAGACCTCTACTTCCGCCTCAGCGTCATCAACATCCAGCTGCCGCCGCTGCGCCAGCGCCGCGACGACATTCCCCACATCCTCCGCAAGGCGCTCTCCGAGCCCGAGACCATCGCGAAGCACGGCCGCAAGCGCTTCAGCCAGGCCGCGCTCTCGATGCTGATGGCCTACCCGTGGCCCGGCAACGTGCGCGAGCTGATGAACGTGCTCAGCCACGTGCTCACCTTCAGCGACGGCGAAGAGATCGACGTCACGCACCTGCCCGCCCGCGTTCAGGGCCAGCAGAAAGAGCAGCCGCTGCCCTTCAACGAGCACCTCTCGTTCAAGGACGCGAAGGAGCAGCTGCTCGAGAGCTTCGAGCGCGAGTACATCTCGCAGGTCCTCAAGCGCTGCGACGGCAACATCTCGCGCGCCGCGCGGGAGAGCGGCCTGCACCGCAAGTCGATCGAGCGCCTGGTGAAAAAGTACTCGCTCGACACGCGGGCGATGAAGGTGAAGTGATCGAATGCACGCGTGGAGCTATGCTCCGCGCCCGTGCGCCGCCAAGCCCTCCTGTCGGTCGTGTCTGCGGTCGTGTTCGCTGCCTGCAACTGTGGCGATCCCAACGCTCCGCCGCCGTGCATGGCGGACTCGGACTGCAACAGCAACCAGCGCTGCGACACCACCACGCGCATGTGCGTGGCGCGCAAGGCCTGCCCCGAGGACCCGTGCGCCAGCGGTGAGCAGTGCATCAAGGGCCGCTGCTACCTGAACGACTGCGCCAACATGATGTGCGCCGACGACCAGGTCTGCTCCAGCGGCCGCTGCGTCGACACCGCGTGCATCGGCATGTCGTGCAACGGCGGCACCTGCCTCAAGGGCGTCTGCTACACGAGCCAGTGCGCGCTCGAGAGCTGCAGCTCCACCGAAGTCTGCGTCAACGGCGAGTGCGTGCCGCAGAGCTGCGCCAACGTCACCTGCCCCTCGGGCCAGCGGTGCAGCAACGGCACCTGCGTCAGCCAGACGTGCGGCGCCACCCAGTGCGCGAGCTCGCAGGTCTGCCACGACGGCGGCTGCACCGAGGTGCGCTGCATCGGCGTCACCTGCCCGGCGAACCAGGCCTGCGCGCAGGGCCAGTGCCTCGAGACCGCGTGCAACGGCACGCCGTGCCCGAGCGGTCAGGTCTGCGACGGCCTGCGCTGCGTCGACCCGCTCTGCGCGACGGTGCAGTGCCCGAACGCGTACCGCTGCGAGCGCGGCCTGTGCATCCCCGGCCTGCCCGACGGCGGCCCGCTGCGCGGCCCCGACGGCGGCATCATCGTCGTCTACGGCCCGGACGGCGGCATCATCGGCGTGAACCCCGGCGGCGGCGGCGGCGGCCCCGGCCGGCTGCCCGACGGCGGCATCATCGGAGGCCCCTGCCGCCCGAGCCAGTGCGCCGAGCTCGCCTGCAACGACGGCCTCGACAACAACCAGAACGGCACCATCGACTGCGAGGACCCCGCGTGCGGCGGCCTCACCTGCCGCGACACCAACCCGTGCACGTTCGGTGAGGTCTGCGGCGGCGGCACCTGCGGCGCCCTCACCACGCTCACCTGCAACATGGCGCCCCCCAGCGCCTGCTACGGCCCGCAGGAGTGCCAGCCCGACGCGACGTGCGGCTGGCCGCTGCTCACCGGCCAGCAGTGCGGCAACGGCAACGTCTGCCGCGCCGACGGCGGCTGCGCGCCTCCGACGGGCCTCGGCTCCTTCCCGTACACGCCGAGCAACTTCGACCCGAGCACCGTGCCGGCGCCGCCGAACGGCGGCACGACGCTTCCGCCGGGCGGCACCGTCAGCGTGAACACCGACCCCGGCGGCGGCGTGACCGGCAACTGGGGCCCGAACCCTCCGAGCGTCGGCACGGTCACGCTGCCCGGCGGCGGCACCGCGACCATCATCACCACGCGCGACCTCGACATCCCGATGGGCACCACCGTCACCGTCACCGGCTCGCGGCCGCTGATCATCGCCACGCAGGGCACCGTGCAGGTGCTCGGCGTCATCGACGCCTCGGCGCACATGCAGGACGCAGGTCCCGGCGGCAACCACCCGGGCTGCGCGAACGTCGGCGCCGGCGGAGTCGGCGGCGCGGCGACGAACCCCGGCGGCGGCGGCGGCGCCGGCGCGCAGACCGCGGGCGCACCCGGCGGTCCGGGCGGCATCTCGGCCGGCAGCGGAGGCCCCGGCGGCGGCGCGCGCGGCAGCCCGACGCTGTTGCAGGGGGGCTGCCCCGGCGGGCGCGGCGGAAACAGCGGAGGCCTCGGCGGCGGCGGCGGCGGCGCCGTTCAGATCTCGAGCTCCGGCATCTTGGGCATCGCCGGCGGCGGCATCACCGTCGCGGGCGGCGGCGGTCGCGGCGGCGGCAGCACGCTGCAGGGCGGCGGCGGCGGCGGCAGCGGCGGCATCATCATCCTCGAGGCGCCGACCATCCGCGCGACGGGCGGCTTCCTCATCGCCAACGGCGGCAGCGGCGGCGAGGGCTCGGGCCCGACCGCCGGCGACAACGGCGCCGACGGCTGGAACACCGGCGACGGCGGCACGCCGGGCGGCGACGGCGGCACGCTCTACGGCGGCTATGGCGGCAACGGCGGCGGGCACCTCTACCCGCCGATGGCCGGCGGCCCGGGCCGGCAGGACGGAATGGGCACGAACCTCGGCGGCGGCGGCGGCGGCGGCGCGGCCAAGGGCTACATCCGCGTGAACGTCCCCGCGGGCCTCGCCTGCGCCGTCAGCCCGACCGTCTGGGTCTCTCCCGCGCTCAGCCACCCGACCGGCAGCGCCTGCAACGGACAGTGAGATGATGAAGAAGAACGTCGTCGTGGGGGTGTTGGTGGCGGTTGCAGCGTGTGTGCCCGGGGGCGGCCCCGACGCGGGGCCGATGGGGCCGGTGGTGACGCCGGTCGGGTCGGTGACCGGCTCGGCGGTCACGGCGCGCATCGGCGCGGCGGGCGGCACGCTCAAGTCGCGGGACGGCCGCATCGAGCTGGTGGTGCCGATGGGCGCGCTCAGCGCCGAGACCGAGCTGTCGCTCACGCCCATCTCCAGCCACGCGCCGCTCGGCGTCGGGCCGGCGGTGCGCCTGTCGCCCGACGGCACGACGTTCGCGACCCCGGCGAAGCTCGTGCTGCACTACGACGGCGTCGCGAGCACGACCGCGCCCGAGCTGCTGCTCGGCGCCACGCAGGACGCGATGGGCCGCTGGGTGCCGGCGGGCGCGGCGCAGGTCGACGCGACGGCGAAGACCGCGACCGTCTCCATCTCGCACTTCAGCGACTGGAGCTTCGCGGCGTGCGCGAAGCTCGAGATCGACAACTACCTCGTCAGCCCCGGCGTCGACAGCCACCTCTCGGTGGTCACCCAGTGCGATGACCCCTCCGCGCAGACCGGCCCGCTCGGGCCGGTGCTCTCGGTGAAGCAGCTCGTCGACTGGAAGAAAGAGACCCCGACGGGCATGCCCGGCCCGGGCACCCTCACGCCCGCGGGCGCCGACGCGACGGTCTCGACGATGGAGGAGATGAACGAGCCGCTGGTCGTCGTCTCGGCCGAGTGGCACGCCCCGTCGGGCAAGCGCCGCTTCCAGGACACCATCGCCGTCGGCACCGTCATCGACTTCACCATCGACGGCATGCGCGTGGCGGTCGCGAAGAGCTCGAACGTCATCACCATGAACGGCTCGAGCACCTTGAACGGAGGCGGCGGCAGCGGCTCGCTCGCGGTCGGCTTCGCCGGCGCCGGCGAGGGCGGCTTCTCGAGCGACCCCGCCGCCAACCTGACGGCCACCGCGACGGTCAGCGGTCGCACCTATCTCGACACGTACAACGAGCCGTGCACCTCGACGCCGAAGGTGCTGACGAGCTCGGTCAGCGTGTCGCACGCGAACCGCGACCGGCAGTTCATCGTCGGCTCCGTCTCGGGGCAGCTCGCCATCAGCCGGGGCACCCGGAACTGCGGCGGCAGCAGCGTGACCGACGTCGAGGTGCTGCAGTACAGCGGGGTGTTCGTCACCCGCTGGCTGGTGTACTGAGCGCACACCCACGCACAAGGGACCACGCGTCCGAAGATCGGATGCCGGTGCCGCTGGCGTTTGCCATCATCTGCACCATGCCCTCGTCGTCGCCCAGGGACAGCGGTCAAGCCGCGGTCGAGGCCGCGCTGACGCTCCCCTTGGTCGTGTTCATGGTGCTGGGCACCATGCAGCTGTTCTTGATGATGAACGGCCGCATCTTGACGCAGCTCGCGGCGTACCGCGCCGCGCGCGCTGGCAGCGTAAACCACGGCAACTGTCAGCGCATGGTCGACGCCGCGCTGCTGCAGGTCATCCCCGCGGTGGAGAGCTTCATGAGGCCGGGGCCCGGCACGGCGGGCGCGAAGCTCGCGGCCGCGTACTTCCGCCGGCGCTTCAACCAGTACAACGATCAGATCTCCGCCGGCGGTGCTCCGGTGATGGTCAACGGCGCGGTCGTCTGGCTGGTGCGCGACGTCGGCCCCCGCCCCGTCGCGGGCGCCGCCGACGACGACTTCGACATGGGCCTGCCCGTCCAGCGCATGGAGGTCCAGGTCATCTTCTGGTTCCCGATGCGCATCCCCTTCGCGAACTGGGTGATGTCGAAGGCGCTGCTCGCTCACTTCAACGTGCAGGCGTACACGTACTCGAACCCGCTGATGGCTCCGCAGAGGGCCAACTGGCAGATGGCGGGGCCCAAGTCGATCAACGCAGCCATCATCAACGAGATGGCGACGCGCATGAACCGCGGCGAGTTCGTCTTCCCCATCTCCGCGACGTACACGATGCGCATGATGACGCCGCTGAAGAGCACCAACATGTTCCCGAAGAACTGCCCTCCCACCCCGGCTGGCATATGAAAATTCGTCGACTCGTAAAACGCGGCCAGACGCTGGTGCTCTTCGCGCTGACGATGCTGCTGCTCGTCGTCATGGTGATGATGACGCTCTCCTTCGGCACCAAGGCGAAGGAGAAGATGGAGCTGCAGCAGGTCGCCGACCAGGCCGCCTACTCGACCGCGGTCGGCACGGCGCGCGGCATGAACATTCTGGCGATGACCAACCGCGTGATGCTCGCGCACATGGTCGCGATGCTCGGCCTCATCTCGTCGTCGAGCTTCGCGTCGATGTGGCTGGGCGTCGTCGACGGGATGATCATCTATTACATCCTCGAGCTGGTCGGTAACCAGATACCCCGGTGCAACCCGCCCTGGCAGATATGCGGATGTATCGGAATACCGTTCGTTCTCTTCCGAGAGTTCATGGCGTGGGTCGAGTTCTTCCGGGTGCTCACCACGCTCGTGAGCATGGACATACCTGTCGCGAACGCCGCCAACAGAGCGAGTCTGGCGGTGATGTTCATGTGGGGCTCACAAGTCGAGACCCAGCTCAACCAGGTGCTCGACAACGCCATAGACGGCGAGCGCATGTCGCGCAGGGTGATGCAGGCCTCGACGACCGGCGCCGAGTGGGAGGTCAACCCCGGCGCCTCGGACGTCGCCGAGCGCGAGGTCGGCCGCATCCCCTACGTCGACGGGGCGCTCAACTTCAGCAGTCTGCTCGCCTCGGACAGACATGCGGTCATGGCCGCGATGGGCGCGCGCGGCCACCCGTGGACGGCGGGGCGCGGGCTGTTCGGTCTGTCCGGCGCGGGCACGATTCTGCTGGCCCAGGCCCGAGCGGTGTTCGGCCGCGACATCACGCTGACGATGACCGAGGGCAACGGCTACTTCGGCGCGCCCTTCCACACGAACAACATGTTCGTCACGCGGAGCACGGCCGCCGTCGCCGACGACCACTCGCAGTGGATCGCGCGCTACACCGGCCCTGGCTGCGGCGGCATGCCGGCTCCGGTGACGGCGGCGGCGTTCGTCTGGTCGAACGCGGTCCCCGGGTACGCGATTCACTGGGCGGGCATCGGGTTGGGCCTGCCGTTCCCGTTCGCGCCGGTCGTCATCTTCCTGCCGACGTACATGGACTACTTCCACCCCATCAGCGGCGCGTGCATCTTGAACTGCCCGAGCGCGTGGACGAACTTCGTCGACTACAACCTGTGGAAGGTGATGGACGCCGGCGACAACTTCGCCCAGCCGAAGATTCCGGTCACCGTGTCGCGGAACCTGCGCAACCGCGCCGGCGGGCCCGACCCGTGGAACATCGGCTTCAACTTCCGCTTCTCGCAGACGGGCCCGGGCCAGAGGTTCGACCTCCAAGACCGCAACGGCATCTTCCTGCGTGACGGCACCGACATCACGCGGCAGACCGCGCTCTCGACCGGCATCGTCTACTACCACCGGCAGGGGCACTGGAAAGAGCCGCCGAACCTCTTCAACCCGTTCTGGCGCGGCGGCCTCACGCGCTCGGACATCGACGACCAGGCGCGCGGGCGCAACGGCGACATCCGCAAGGTGCTCGTCGACTCGGGCATCGGCTGGGCCGCCGACGCGTACACCCAGCTGTACGACGTCGGCTTCCGGGGGCTGCAATGAAGCTCAAGCGCGCTCCCCGCGGGCAAGCCATCACCGAGCTCGCCCTGGGCAGCATCGTGTTCGTCACGGTGCTCTTGTTCGGCATTCACTTCTCCGAGACCGTCGTCACCCAGATGAAGGTGACCGAAGCGGGCGCCTCGACGATGTGGGACGTCACCGCGGGCTCGATGCACACCTGGCCGCTCAACACGGGCCCGACCGGTACGGCCATCAGCACCGCGGTCGCGAACAGCAACCGCTATCGCAACTTCGACGGCCGGGTGGTCGCCGCGAGCGTGCGCCCCACGCCGTCGCTCACGCAGGTGCTGACGTCGGCCGACAACATGAGCGTCCAGTGCCAGCAGGGGGCGGGGCTCGACTACTTCCCGACGCTGCTCATGCGGCTGCCGTTCAGCCTGGTGTTCCGCGACGTCCGCGGCGTCGAGTGCACCGCCCAGGCGGACGTGCGTCACGGCGGCGTGATGAGGGTCTTCAACTTCCTCGATGACGCGAACGGCTTCTTCAAGGAGCGGCAGTTCGCCGGTCGAGGCGCGGGGGCCGGCGGCGTCTACCACACGTGCGCGATCGGTCGCGCCCAGTTCGGCAACTGCCGGCAGCCGATGCGCATGGTGATCGACGACTGGGGCATGTCGAACGGCGGCGGCGCCGAGGCCATGATGTGCCCGGTGCTGCCGTTCGGCATCCCGTGCCCCAACCTTCCGTACTGGGCCTCGACGAACTTCGTGTACCAGGCCATCTCGATTCCCGCGGGAGTGCAGAGCGGCGCCGATCGCAACCTCATCACCCGCGTCTACAACCGGGCCCCGCCGCCGATGTGGATTCCCTTCATCTCCAGCCCGACGAGCTTCTACATGACGTTCGTCGGTGAAGAGCTCGGCTTCATGGGCTTCACCCCGTGGGCCTCCGACCCCATCGGGTGGAGCTGGGTGTGGCAGACCACGCCCTTCCTCTTCTGGCCCACGTACGCAGCGGCCTATGCCGCGTCGAGCGGCTGCTACCTCGGCCTGCCCTGCAACACGTCGACTGCCGCGATGCCATGACCGTTCTGGCAGTGCTGGCAGTGCTCGCTGCGGCTCCCGCAGGCGCCGCGACGAGAGCGCCGCCGTCGGCCTCGGCGCCCAAGGCGCAGGACGTGAACGACGGGGGCATGTCGTCGTACGAGGCGCAGCTGGAGGCCGAGGAGGCCCGCCTGTGGGCCGAGGCGATGAAGGCCTACTACCTGCCCGACGGCGGCCGCGTGATGAAGCCTCCGTTCCGCTGGGAGATGCGGAACGTCATCGACGAGGTCGCGATGCCGGGCGTGCAGGAGTCGATGGGCGTGCCGGTGAAGCTGCACTCGCTGCGCGTGAAGAACAACCTGCGCGGCGTGCTCGAAGAGGTCGTCGGCTCGTTCGAGCGGCAGGGGCTCTACATTCAGCCCGTCGACACGCAGCCGCAGTTCACCGCCGAGACCGCGGTGACCGGCCTCGATATGGACCGCTTCATCTCGTACACGGCCATCATCCGCTGCGAGAAGAGCGGCATCTGCACCGTCGTGCTCGGCGAGGCCAACATCGGGCTCGCCGCGGCGATGAAGCAGGCGAGCAAGAGCCGCTCGATGTGGGCGCCGCTGCCGCCCTCGGCGAAGAGCGTGATGCAGAGCTCGACCGAGGGCCTGCAGAGCATCTCGTTCGGCGTGACCGTGGGCGAGAAAGAGCTCAAGCAGTGGTACGCGGTCGAGCTGCCCAAGCTCGGCTACAAGGCCCTAAGCGACGGCCTGTACAAGAAGGGCACCGAGGTGATTCAGCTCACCACGCGCCGGCAGGAGGGCGAGCTGTTCGGGATGCTGGTGAAGCGGGCGGCCCTGCCCAACGAAGAGTGAGGCCTTCGCTGTGAAGTGGGCCTCCAGCGACAGTACACTGTGAGCATGTGGGCCCCCGGGGCCAAGTTCGGCAAATACAAGCTCGTCGAGCGGCTCGGTAAGGGCGGCATGGCAGAGACCTGGCGCGGCGAGCTGCTCGCGGCCGAAGGCGTGCGCAAAGCGGTCGTCATCAAGCGCGTGCTGCCGAGCTTCTCGGACAACAAGGAGTTCATCGAGGCCTTCGTGCAGGAGGCGAAGGTCACGGCGAGCCTCTCGCACGGCAACGTCGCCCAGGTCTTCGACTTCGGGCAGATCGGCGACTCGCACTTCATCGCGATGGAGCTGATCGACGGCCGCTCGCTCGACCGCGTGCTCAAGCACGGCATCGCGCGCGGCTACTGGCACATGCCGTACCCCATCGCGACGCTCATCACGCTCGAGATCGCCAAAGGGCTCGAGCACGTGCACACGCGGCGCGGGGCCAAGGGGCCGCTCAACATCGTTCACCGCGACATCTCGCCCGACAACATCATCGTCGGCATCAACGGCGAGACGAAGCTCGTCGACTTCGGCGTCGCCAAGTCGGTGCTCGAGGGCCGCAACGAGACCGAGGCCGGCGTCATCAAGGGCAAGTACATCTACTTCTCTCCCGAGCAGGCGGCCGGAGAGAAGGTCGACTTCCGCACCGACATCTACGCGCTCGGCGTCGTGCTGTACCGGCTCGTCACGGGCCGCAAGGCGTTCGACGGTCCGGGCCTGAAGGTGCTCAAGCAGATTCAGAAGGGCGAATACGTGCCGCTGCGGGTGGCGAACCCCGACATCCCTGATCAGCTCGCCACCGTCATCGAGACGATGATGGCGACGCGCAAGGAAGACCGGTTCGCCACCACGCTCGAGCTGGTCGAGGCGCTGTCCGCGTGCGCCGTCGCGATGGCGCCGCGCGCCGGCGTCCACTGGATTCGCGACTGGGTGCGCTGGCTGTACGAGGAGGACCTCAAGAAGCGCGGCGAAGAGCCGGGCCTGCGCGCGGGGTTCACCGACCTCATCGAGCAGTGGAAGCCGGGCCCGAAGCCGACGCTGAGCGGCGAGATGGTGAGCGCCGTCGGCGCCGACTCGCGGCCGGGAGAGCTCGCCACCATCGCGTCGCGGCGGTCGGGGCGCGGCAGCTCGGCGTCGGGGGCGCCGGTCCCCGAGCCGGTCAAGCCGTGGTCGACGAAGCAGAAACTCTACGCGGGGCTCGCGGGCGCCGGCGTGGCGGGCCTGGTGCTGGCGGTGCTCGCGATCGCGTCTCCTTCGGACCCGAACAGCGGAGAGAGCGACGAGGCCCGCGGCAAGCGCATCGCCGAGGCGGTGCGGATGAAGCCGCTCGACGGGCAGCGGCCGACGGTGGATCCGCGCCCGGCCGCCGGAGGCGCGGACGAGCCGCAGCGGCCGACCGACGAGCCGCCTTCGGCGGGGGACCCGGACGAAGCGCCCAACGACGCGCCGCCGGTCGCGAAGAACCCTCCGCCGGAGGTCGAGCCCAAGAAGGTGCAGGTGTCGTACGACGCCGAGGTCGCGCCGGTGACGTTCACCTTGAGCTCGCACCACCGCGTGTCGCTCGACGACGCGCCCGCGCTGATGGGGGCGAGCGGGCACATCAGCGAGGCGGGCCCGCTGCCGTCGGGCAACGTGCGCGCCGGGGCGTTCACCTTCCCCGAGATGGGCAACCCGACCGGCGCCGGGGGCACGAAGCAGTGGACGTTCATCACGCCGCCCACGGCCGGCGCCGCGAACGCGGGCGAGCAGCTGGTGGTGCCGGTGTGGCTGTTCTCTCCGGGCAAACCGCCGGTGCTCGACCTGTTGGCGAGCGGCAGCGGCCGCTGGTCGCGCGCGTCGACCCGGCTCGCGCTGATCGTCGGCAGCGCGAGCGAGGTGCCGTCGACTCCGCTCAACCCGGTCGCGAACGGGAAGCGCATTCTCGCGCGCGGGGCCGTCGTCGTGGTCGACGCGCTCGACCGCTTCACCATCAACGACCTGAGCGGGCGCGACACGTGGAAGGTGACGGTGACCCCGAAGCCGGCTGCCGGCGAGAGCGTGGGGCCCATCATCCTGTTCGCGGCCGGAGGCGGCGGAGTGCGCCTCGACGGCCGCGCGACGGTGGGCGGCTATGCGGTGCTGACGCCCGGCACGCACCGGCTGTCGGGCGCGACGGCGGCGTGGCTCACGGTGCCGACGCTGTCGACGCTCGAGCTCGCGAACGTCGAGGTCGTGTTCTCACCCTGACCCGCTTCACTTCGTCGGCGGCTTCGGGCTCTTCTGCGAAGGCGTGGAGAACGCCTCGCACGAGACCGAGCGGCCCTTCGCGTCGGTGCAGCGCTTCGGCATGGGCACCTGGGTGTCGCCCGCCTTTCCGCACGCGTCATTGCAGGTGTCGAGCTGCGCCTGGCAGCGGCCCATGCACTTCGCGTCGAAGTTGCACCGGCCGGTGCAGCGGATCAGCGACTCGGAGCAGCGCTCGAGACACGTCCCCTTGGCTGCCGCGGTCGCGGGAAGCCACAGCGCGGCCACCGAGAGGACGAGCAGCAGGCGGTTCACGGCGGGTTGCTCGCGGGCTGTGAGGAGGCCGCTGCTGGCGCGTCCTTCTTGCCTTTGTCCTTCTTGCCCTTCTGCTGGCAGGCCGAGAAGCAGCCCTGGCTCTTCTTCATGCACTCCTTCGAGACGGCCATGAAGGCCTTGCGCTTGTCTTCATCGCTGGCGTCGCTCGGAACGCGCCCGGCTGCGGGCATCTGACAGTTGCGGACCTCGCGGGCGCACTCGAACTGGCACTTCTGTTCTTCGGTGAGCTCGCTGCTCTGGTTCATCCCACTCGTGCCCTGGCCGGGCGGCGCCTGTCCGGGCCTGGGCATCTTGGGGTTCGCCCCGTGCTGGTGGGCTTGAGACAGCGTCATCATCGCGGTGAGGACCAGAATCATGGTGTTCTCCTGGAGACCAACTGGAGCCGACCGGTCATGGCTCCTTCGTGCTCCACGCGCTGTGCGTCACGTGGACCGGTGAAGGCGTGAATCGAGAGCTTGTCCTCGAGCCGGACGGGGAAGGGGCGCGCAAATTCGAGCTCGACCTCTCCTTCGCCGCCGACCTCGACGTCGATGTGATCCGGGCGCAGCCCGCCCAGGGGGTCGGGCTTGCCGCCCAGCCGCACCGAGAGCTTTGCGCGGTCTGCGTCGCGCGAGACGAGCGTGAACGTGGCGACCTCGGTGTAGCTGATGGTGCCGCGGGTCTGCGGCCGCTCGACGCGCCACGACGCGCCGACGCCGATCGGCTCGTCGGGCAGGGGCGTGAACAGGTGCATGAACGCGCTGCGCGCGATCTCGAGCGCGTAGTGCGTACCGACCGTGACCTTGCTCGTGTCCCGCGCGAACTCGGGGTCGTTCGGCGAGGGCATGATCGAGAGCGACTGCGCGAGGCCGCGCGCGTCGAACTGCACGCTGCCGCGCACCCCCTCGAGCTGGTCGAGGATGGCCTGAGTGGCGGCCTCCTGGCTGGCGCGGGGGCCGGTCACCTTCGCATCGCCGAACTCGAACACGACCTTCGCCGGCGCCTCGACGGTGTAGGTGAAGGGCAACAGCAGGTCGGGGAGCATGCTCGTCGCCTCACCGGAGCTCGTCTTCACCCGCCAGCGGCCCGAGGCCTCGAGGCTGAAGCCGCCCTGGCCCTGCTTCGCGAGCGCGTACCGCATCGGCGTGAGCGGCGGGGTGCCCGCCGACACGAGCTTCACGTCGGGTGGCCGCCACAGCCTCGGAGCGGGCAGCTTCGGTTCAGCGGAGATGAAGGTGACGACCGCGAGGGCGGCCAGGGCCGACTGCATGGCTCGAAAGTGTACCCCAGCGCCCGCGCGGCCTGAACGGGGGCTGGCCGTTTGACCGAGGCGGTGGGACGCTCGCGCGCAGGTTGGGAACTTTGGCCCTGCTGCCCGCGTTGGTGGTGATCGCCGCTCCGAAGGCGGGCGGCGACGGCGGCGTCGCGAAGCCTCGGGCGGACCTCGGCGAGCTCGCGGACATCTTGAAGACGAGCCCGGCCGACGGGGGAGAGCGGCTGCTCAAGTACAAGTGGTCGGTGCCGGACCTCGAGCACACCATCGACGTGCCCTCGACGCAGAGCGTGAACGGGCTGCCGGTGCGCTTCAGCGCGGCGGTCTCGCGGGCGAAGCCGGAGTTCCTGCTCAAGTACTACGTCGACGAGTTCGCGAAGGCGGGGCTCTACCTCCCGCCGCCGAAAGAGCAGGTGGCGATGGGCGGCAACGCGCTGCAGGTGACCGCGCTCGATACCGACAACCTCGTCTCGTACACCGTCATCCTGCAGGTCGCGTCCGAGCGGTACACGACGGTCATCATGGGGCACAGCTACCTCGAGCCGTGGATGCGCGGCGCGAGGCCCGACGACTTCGCGCCGCTGTTCCCGCAGTCCGAGGCGGTGGTGCGCTCGAGGGCCGAGGGCGTCGACGTGCTGCAGTTCATGACCGACGCCGAGCCGAAGGCCGTGCGCGCGTTCTACGGCGAGGTGCTCTCGAAGGCGGGCTACGTGGCGATCGAGCCCGACGTGTTCGTGCGCGGCGCCGAGCGCATCTCCTTGCGCGTGGTGAAGTCGCCGAAGCCGAGCGTGAAGCAGACCGGCGTGGTGCTGCAGCGGCGCGTCGGCGGCGGCCCGGACAAGCCACCGATCGAGTGACTTTCGTGCTACCTGCTCGAGACGTTCATGAGCACGGACAAAGACTACAAGTCGACCTTGAACCTGCCGCAGACGGGCTTCCCGATGAAGGGCAGCCTCAACGTCCTCGAGCCCAAGCTGCTCGAGCAGTGGGACCAGGAGAAGCTGTTCGAGAAGATTCTCGAGAAGAACGCCGGGCGCCCGAAGTACACGCTGCACGACGGGCCGCCGTACGCGAACGGCAACCTGCACGCGGGCCACGCGCTCAACAAGACGCTCAAAGACATCGTGGTGAAGTACCGGAACCTCGCCGGCTACCAGGCCGACTTCGTGCCGGGGTGGGACTGCCACGGCCTGCCGATCGAGCAGGCGGTCGAGAAGCGGCTGCGCGAGCAGAAGATCGACAAGCGCACGCTGTCGCGCGACGAGTTCCTCGCGAAGTGCCGCGAGTACGCGCTCGAGTTCATCGACAAGCAGCGCGGGCAGTTCAAGCGCATGGGCGTGCTCGGCCGGTGGGACAACCCGTACCGGACGCTGAGCTTCGACTACGAGGCCCAGGAGATCCGCGAGCTCGCCACCATCGCCGCGCAGGGCGTGCTGTACCGCAAGAAGCGCCCCGTCTACTGGTGCATCACCGACCGGACGGCGCTCGCCGAGGCCGAGGTCGAGTACGAGGACCACGAGTCGCCCTCGATCTACGTCGCGTTCGACGTCGTCGGGCCCGGTTCCTCGCCGGCCGCGGGCCCTACCGGGCCTTCGCCCGCTAAGGCGCCTGACGGCGCCTCGGGGCCCGCGTCCGGCTTGTCGCTGGTCATCTGGACGACGACGCCCTGGACACTCCCGGCGAACCTCGCCGTCAGCGCGCACCCGAAGTTCGAGTACGTGAAGTACAAGCTGGGCGCGCGCACCGTCGTCGTCGCGAAGGAGCTGTTGCTCAAGTTCCTCGCCGAGGTCGCTCCGGACGAGCTCAAGGTGAAGCAGGCCCTGGGCTTCGACGCGGCCAACCTCGTCGACCCGTCGCGCATCGTCGGCTACGCCTCGGGAGAGGACCTCAAGAAGCTGAAGTACAAGCACCCGCTCCACGGTCGCGAGTGCCCCGTCGTGCTCGGCGAGCACGTCACGCTCGACGCCGGCACCGGCCTCGTCCACACCGCGCCCGGCCACGGCCAGGAGGACTACGCGATGGGTGTCGAGAACGGGCTCGACATCTACAACCCGGTCAAGAACGACGGCACGTACGACGAGACCGTCGGCGAGCGGCTCAAAGGCCTCAAGGTCTGGGACGCGAACCCGGTGGTCATCGAGCTGCTGGGCGGCGCGCTGCTGCAGCAGTCGAAGCTCAAGCACAGCTACCCGCACTGCTGGCGCTGCCACAACCCGGTCATCTTCCGCGCCACGCACCAGTGGTTCATCTCGCTCGACCAGAAGGGCTTGCGGCAGCAGGCGCTCAAGCAGGTCGACGAGGTCGTGAAGTGGGTGCCGCAGTGGGGCCACTCGCGCATCCGCGGCATGCTCGAGACGCGCCCCGACTGGTGCATCTCGCGCCAGCGCACCTGGGGCGTGCCGATTCCCATCGCGCGCTGCGAAAAGTGCGACGAGGCGTTCATCGACGCCGCGTTCATGAACAAGGTCGCCGATCGCGTGGAGAAAGAGGGCGCCGGCGTCTGGTACTCGACGCCGGTCGGCGAGTTCCTGCCCGCAGGCCACAAGTGCGGCCAGTGCGGCGGCGCCGAGTTCGTGAAGGAGACGGACATCCTCGACGTCTGGTTCGACTCGGCGTGCAGCTTCTCGGCGGTGAAGCCGCCGCTGCCGGTGCCGGTCGACCTGTACCTCGAGGGCACGGATCAGCACCGCGGCTGGTTCCACAGCTCGCTGCTGGTCGGCGTCGGCACGCGGGGCATCGCTCCGTACAAGACGTGCCTCACGCACGGGTTCCTCATCGACGGGAAGGGCGAGCCGATGTCGAAGTCGAAGGGCAACGTGGTGCCCAGCGACGACATCGTGAAGGAGTACGGCGCCGAGGTGATGCGGCTGTGGGTCGCCTCGAGCGACTACCGCGGCGACGTCACGGTCTCGAAGGACATCTTCGCCGCGCGCGTCGAGGCGTACCGGAAGATCCGCAACACGCTGCGCTACGCGCTGTCGAACCTCTACGACTTCGACCCCGAGAAGGACCGCGTCCCGGCCGACAAGCTCGCGCCGCTCGACGCGTGGATCCGCGCTCGGCTCGACAGCCTCGTCGCGCGCGTGCGCAAGGCGTACGACGCGTTCGAGTTCCACACCGTGTACCACGCGATGGTCGACTTCTGCGCCGCCGACCTCTCGGCGGTGTACTTCGACATCTCGAAGGACACGCTCTACACGTCGAAGGCGACCGGCGCGAGGCGGCGCTCGGCGCAGACGGTGATGTACGAGCTGATGCAGAAGATGCTCGTGATGCTCGCGCCGGTGACCAGCTTCACCGCGGAAGAGGCGTGGTCGTACCTGCCCGGCAAGAAGCCGGCGTCGGTCTTCCTCGCCGAGTTCCCGAAGGCCGAAGGCCTCGAAGAGCCGCAAGACGTCGCGCGGCTCTTGCAGGTTCGTGAGGGCGTGCTGCCGGTGCTCGAGGTCGCGCGGCGCGACAAGCTCATCGGCAAGTCGGAAGAGGCGAAGGTCGTGCTGGCGGTGAAGGACCAGCGCGCCTTCCTCGAGAAGCACCTCGCGGTGCTCCCCGAGCTGTTCAAGGTCTCGCAGGTCGAGCTCGGTGACGGGCCCGAGCACAAGGTGACGAAGGCGGAAGGCAACAAGTGCCCCCGGTGCTGGCTGTTCAAGCCCGAGGTCGGGGCGCAGCAGCTGTGCAACCGGTGCACGGAGGCGACGACGTGATCGACCATTTCACGGTCAGCGTGAAGGACTTCGCGCGCAGCAGGGCGTTCTACGCGGCGGTGCTCGCGCCGCTCGGCTACTCCGTGAAGATGGAGTTCCCCAAGTTCGCCGGCTTCGGCGACGACCGGAAGCCGTACCTGTGGCTGAAAGAGGCGGAGACGGCGACGACTCCGCAGCACATCGCGTTTCGGGCGGCGTCGCGGGCCGCGGTCGATGCGTTCCACAAGGCCGCGCTCGAGGCCGGCGCGACGGACGACGGCTCTCCGGGAGTTCGCGACATGTACCACCCGAACTATTACGGCGCGTTCGTGATCGATCCGATCAACGGTCACCCGCTCGAGGCCGTGTGCCACGCGCCGCCGCCGGCTCCGAAGAAGAAGAAGGCGCCGGCGAAGAAGACGGCGAAGAAGAAGAAGCGGTGAGACGCGCGCTCGTGCTCGTCGCGCTGATGGGGTGCGCGACGGTCAAACCCATGACGACGGACATCACCCAGACCGGCGCCCTCGTGCTGCGAGAGCGCGCTGGAGAGGTCTCTGCCGAGGAGATTCGGACGCCCGAGTTCCAGGCGCTCGTCGCGCGCATGGTGGACGCGATGCGCAAGGCGCCGGGCGTCGGCCTCGCGGCGCCGCAGCTCGGCGTCTCGAAGCGCGTTTTCGTGGTCGAGGACAAGGCCGAGCTGCAGACCGCGCTGACGCCGCAGGAGCTCGCCGAGCGCGAGCGCGTGCCGGTGCCGCTGCGCGTGTTCGTGAACCCCATCGTGCGGCCGGTCGGCGAAGAGAAGGTGACGTTCTTCGAGGGCTGCCTGTCGGTGGCCGGGTTCGCGGGCATGGTCGAGCGGTACCGCGAGGTCGAGGTCACCGCGCTCGACGAGAACGCGCAGCCCGTGACGTGGCGCGTGCGCGGCTGGCCGGCGCGGATTCTCCAGCACGAGATGGATCACCTCGAGGGCGTGCTCTACGTCGACCGGATGATCACCCGGACGTTCGGGACGCTGCCGCAGGTGAAGGCCCTGTACGGCGGGAAGCCGATTCAGGAAGTGCGGCGCGCATTCGATCTGCCCTGAGTAGGGTCGAAAGAATCGGCGGACGTCGGGCCACCTCCGTTCAGTGTGAACGTGGGGCTTGAAGAAGCGCGGAGCTTCAGGACAGCGGGCGCGCGTTGCGCGAGCTGCGCGCCTTGAGCTTCGCCGCGTCGCGCCTCACCGCCTTCGGATAGACGCGGTACTCGTCGAGCGCGGTCGGGTCCTTGCGCAGCCGCGCGAACTTCGTCGGGCCCATGTTGTAGGCCATGAGCGCGGAGTCCAACGAGTGGAAGCGGTCGTGCAGCTGCCGCACGTAGCGAACGCCGAGGCGCACCGAGAGCGCAGGGCTGCGCGCGACGACGTCGGCCGGCAGCGGCCAGTGCTGCCGCTCGATGAGGTACGCGAGGGTGACCGGCTGAATCTGCATCAGGCCGCGTGCATCGGCGCTCGACACGACGTCGTGCCGGAAGTCGGACTCGACGTCGATGATGCCGAGCACGAGGAACGGGTCGTAGCCGGCGCGCGCGGCCTCTTCGAGGATGGCGATGGCGATCTCGCGCCGCACGCCCTCGCTGAAGGTGCTGCGCTCGGCGAGCACGGCCTCGACGGCCGACAGCTGCGCCGCCATGCGCTCGACCTCCGGGGCGTAGCGACCAGCGCCCGCCACCACCACCCAGCCCGCCACCACCGCCCCAAGAAGCCCCGCCATACCGCCTCCCCCCAGATGAATAAGAGGGCGCACGCCGCCGCGCGGCGTCCCGGTGAGTATGGCGGGGAGGTGACATCGGCAGGCTACGCCGGCAGATAGGCGTCGACGGTAACGCTCTGCGCCCGCGCGAAGCCGGCGACGAAGCGGATGCTCTCGAGCTCGAGCCGCGCCGGCTGAAAGTCCTTCAGCGTCACCCACACCTTGGCCTCGTCGTGGGTCGAGACGAAGCGCTGCTTCGCGGCTTCGGCGTCGTCACCGGTCAGCCACATCACGCGCCCGCTCAGCGTCACGCGGGGACGGTCGAGCGAGCTCGACTCGGCGCCGCTGATCAACACCGAGGCCCGCGCGTCGGCGCGCAGGTTCTTCGTGTGCTCGGCCAGCGACGAGAGCAGGAACACCGGCCGGCCCTCGCCGTCGGCGCTGACGGCCACCAGCGTCGCGAGCGGGCTGCCGTCTGAGGCCACCGTCGCCAGCGTCGCGACCCGCGCCGCCTTCACCAGTGCCTTCGCCTCGGCTGCTCCGCTCACGACGCCGACACTAGCCGAAGGTCTCGGCGAGGAACTCACCGAGGGTCTTCCAGGCGCGCCGCGCCGCCCTGGGCTCGTAGGCGATGCCGCGCTCGGGCCACCGCGCAGCCTCGAACGTGAACGCGTGCATCGCGTGGCCGTAGACGTGGAGCTGCCAATCGGCGCCGGCCTCGGTGAGCTCGCGCGTGATGGCCAGCACGTCCTCGGGCGGAGCCGTCGGGTCCTCCCAGCCGTGCAGGAGGAGGACGCTCGCCCGAATCGAGCGCCGCGGCTCGAGCTGCGGCGGGCGGAGCACCCCGTGCACGCTGACGGCGGCGCGGAGCTCGGGCGGGTCGGCGCGCGCGAGGTCGAGCGCGCAGAGGCCACCGAAGCAGAAGCCGAGGACGGCGATTCGCGCCGGGTCGACCGCGGGGTGGGCCGCGGCTGCCTTCAGGCCCAGCAACAGCCGGCGGCGGAGCAGCGCGCGATCCGCGAGCAGCGGCCCCATCAGGTGGCTGTTGTCGCCGAGCTCGTCGCCGCGCACGCCCGCGCCGTAGACGTCGATGCCGAACGCGACGTAGCCGAGCGCCGCGACGCGCTGGGCGACGGCCTTCATGCCGCGGTTCAGGCCGCTCCAGTCGTGGGCGAGCACGACGCACGGGCGTGGGCCCGCCGCGTGCGGATGCGCCACGTGTCCCAGGAAGCGCTCTCCCTCGCCCTCGTAGGGCAGGTCCTCGGTGCGGTACGGCGCGGGGTCAGGTGCAGACATGCTCCGAAGCTTCCGCCTCGGGGCCGGCGCGGTCTTGAACGTTTGGGACATCGCTACAGGTAGAAGGTCGGCCCGGCGTTCGAGGCCTCGGCCTCCATGCGGGCGAGCAGCGACGGAGCGGCTCGCGCGTAGGCGCCTGGCGTGACGCCGAGCCGCCGCCGCCAGGCACGAATCTGGTGCGCCTGGTCGCTGTAGCCGTCGGCGGGGTCTCCGTGGCGGCGCTGCGAGGCCTGAAGGCTGCCCTGCAGGCGCTCGAGGTCCACCCACGACCGGGGCGAGATGCCGGTGTGCTCTCGAAACCAGCGGGCGAGCTGCCGCCGTGAGACGCCGGCTGCGCGCGCCGCCGCCTCGACGGAGTCCCCCGCGCGCAGCCGCTCACGGGCGAAGGCGAGGCGGCCCAGCTCGCGGGGCTCGGGGACGCGGTCGAGCCGAGCGGCGAGCCAGCGCTCGATGCTCGAGCGCACCTCGGCCGGCGACCACCGCCGCGTGACGTCGGCGTGCGCCGCGCGGCAGGTGAGGCTGCCCTCGAGGTCGGCGAGGTCCGCGAGCTGCCCCGCGATGAGGCTGCCGATGCCCGGGAACAGGCGGGCGAGCCCGCGCAGGTTCAGCATCACCATCACGAAGCGCGTCTGTGCGTCCGAGCGCCAGGTGCGCGCGCAGGGTTGGAGGCCGAGCAACGAGACCGACGGCACCGGGGTGCCCGCCTCGGTCAGGTTGGGGCGGCCGAAGTTGAACGAGAGGACGGCGCCGGCCTGGGGGCTGGTGCGAATCGGCTGCCCCGCGTGCTCGCCGCTCCAGTCTTCGACCAGCCAGTACCCCGTCACGTAGGGCGCGAGCGGCGCCGACGGGCTGAGGATCGACAACATGCCGCGCAAGATGTTGCGACAGGGCGAAGCGGTCAGCCAGGGTGAAGGCTTCGCAAGACCTCGGCGAGCTGCGCCGGCCCGGGCAGCACACGCTTGAGCTGCCCATCGCTGCCGTACACGAGCAGCAGCGGCAGCGGCAGCTCGCCTCCGCGCGCGAGCGCGTCCGCCGCGGCCTCGGGCAGCTGGCGCGCCGGCGTCTTGATGCCGAGCGAGGCGGCCGCGGCCTCGGGAGTGTCTCCCTCCGCCACGATGCCCAGCGCCACGACGCGCGCGCCGGTGAGCTTCGCGAGCACCGGAGCCTCGTCCGCGCAGGGCCGGCAGCCGCGCGTGAACAGCTGCACGACGGTGGGCACCTCGGCCTTCTCGAGCCCGAGGGCGCCGAGCGTCGAGGGCCACCCCGCGGGCTGCTCGACGCGCGGGCGCGCGAACTTCTCCGAGCGGCTGGGCTTCGGCGCGTTCCGCTCGACGAGCGTGTGCCGCATGCCGGCGAGCAGCGGGCCGAAGGTCTCGCGGCGGCCGCTTCTCCACTTCACGTCGACGGTGACGGCGCGCGCGTCACCGAGCCCCAGGTGCACGGTCGGCGGCACGGTGCTCGCGTAGCCGCGCGCGAGCGTGGCGGTGAAGGCGCCCAGCCCGTCGGCGCGGACCTCGACGCCCTCGGCGTCGCGCGGGCCCGAGCGGCTGCCGAGCTGCAGCTCGACCGCGCGGCCGTTCGCGCCGACGTTCTCGAACAGCTGCAGGCGCGCGCCGGCCCGCGAGAGCATGAGCAGCTCCTGGTCTCCGTCGCCGTCGAAGTCGGCGGGGACGAGGCTGCGGCCGTCGAGGCGCGAGTCGAAGCCCTCGGCGAACGCGACCTCTTCGTAGCCGCCGTCGGCCTGGCGGCGCCAGAGGCGCTTCGGCTCCCAGCCGGAGAGCGAGCTCGGGAAGGGCTTGTCCTGCGTCACGACCATGCGCTGGACCAGGTCGAGGTCTGCCGGGCTCAGCTGCTGTCTCTGGGACGCCACGACCTGGCGCCAGTACACGCTTCAAAGGTCTTTTCGCTTCGGGTCGCTGTAGTAGCCGTTGGCGACGGCGACCTCGAGCTGGCCGTCGTCGTCGGCGTCGAACATCACCGAGCCGAAGGCCCACAGGCCGCGGTTGAGGCCGAGCTCGGGGGCGCGCTCGGCGAAGCCTCCGTCGTCGAGCGCGAGGTAGACGGTGTTGCCGCGCGCGAACTTCTCGAGCAGCGCCTTGCCCGCCGCGTCCATCGCGGTGTTGCCGACGACGCGCGTGCCGGCCTTCGAGAACATGTTGGCGACGTAGAGGTCGAGCCGGCCGTCACGGTCGAGGTCGGCGACGTCGGCGCTCATGCCGTTGCCGGGGTCGTCGAGGCCGCGCTCCCTGGCGACGTTGCGCGCGCCGCCGTCGGCCTCGAAGACGTAGAGGTCGTTCGAGCCGAAGTCGTTGGCGACGTACAGCTGCGGTCTGCCGAGGCCGAGCAGGTCCGCGGAGACCGCCGCGAGGCTCCATCGCCCGGGAGCGGCCGGCAGCGGCCACGGCGTGAAGCCGAGCTTGCCGTCGCCGCGGTACAGCCGCACCGGCTCGCCGTTCTTCGTCTCGAGCATGTTCGAGGGCACGAAGGCGGTGAGCGGGTAGGGAAGCAGCACGAGGTCGAGGTTCGAGTCGCCGTCGAGGTCCGAGGCGAGGGCCGACTGCAGGCGGCCGCCGCGGTCGAGGGAGCCGAAGGGCGTGAGCTTGCCGTCGCGGTTCTCGAGCACCGCCGGCGCGGCGTCGCGGAAGTAGACGGCGAGCAGGTCGGCGTCACCGTCGTTGTCGAAGTCGCCGGCAGCCACGGAGCTCACGAAGTTGTCCTTCGGGGCCTCGAGGAGCAGCGAGCGCTCGAAGTGGTAGCCGCGGTCGCCGCCCTCGACGTTGCGGAAGAGGTAGAGCGAGGGGCCGTCGACGGCCGCGAAGTCGAGCCGCCCGTCGCCGTCGAAGTCGCGCACCGCGAGGCCGCCGGTGAGGATCTCGGCCGACGCGGGGCCGCCCTTTCGCGCGGGGAACGAGAGGCCCACCTGCGCGCCGACCTCGAGGAAGCGCGGCGCTTCGCGGCGGACGGCGTGCTCCCAGCCGACGGTGAACGACGCGAGCTGCCAGCCGGTGCCGAGCTTCTTCACCCGGCCGTCACCCTCGCCGCGCTCGATGACGCGGGCGCCCGAGGCGTCGCGGCCCTCGAGCTCCCACAACAGGTGCGCCGCGCGTGAGGCGGCGCCGGTCGCCTCGAGCTTCAGCGCGCGCAGCGAGCACGAGGTGACCCAGACGAGCTGCTTCGGCACCGGGTGCGCGCCGGGAGCCGCGAGCGCCACGGGCACCGAGCGCGCTCCGCCCTTGAGCGCCGAGCAGATGGCGTCGAAGCGGTCCTCGAGCTGGTCGTTGAGCGCCTCGATGGCGTCGAGGCGCGGGTCGGCGGACAGCGCCAGGGCGAGCAGCAGCGGGGCCATTCGCGCCGCACGTAGCACAGGAGGTGCGCCGCCTCACCTTCACGAGGGCGAACGGAGGTGACTACTGCGCCGGCGCCGGTCGCTTCACCCTCGCGCGGAACACCGTGTCGAGCCCGCCGCCGCCGGCGCCGCCTCCGGCGACGAAGAGCCAGTCCCCCACCACCGTCATCGTGTGATTGCTGCGCGGCTCGGGCAGCGAGGCCTGTGCGTTCCACTCGCCGAGCGAGCTCGCGTCGGCCTTCGCGGACCAGACCACCGGCAGCGGCGCGACGCCGAAGAGCTGCGTGCGCCCACCGGAGACGAACACCCAGCCGTCCACCTCCGCCGCGGCGCCGAAGGCGCGGGCCTCGGGCAGGGGCGTCGTCTCGCCGACGGAGCCGGAGCCCAGGCCGATCGCGGTCACGGAGCTCTGCACCGCGTTCGCGTCGCCGTAGCCGCCGATGATGAACGCCGCCTCGGCGGTGAACGCGACCTGCGGCTTGCCGCGGAAGCTCATCGCGTACGGCGTCGACGTCCACGCCGACAGCGTGCTGCCGAGCGTCGCGGTCGCGAGCACGGCCTCAGCGGCGCCTTCGCTCGAGAGCCGTGCGTCGTTCAGCCACAGCGTGTCCCCACGCAGCTTCGCGAGGCCGCCGAGCGAGCGGCGCCCATACGGCAGCGTGCCGACCTCGCTCCAGGCGCCGAGCGTTCCGTCCTCGCCCACCGCCGCCGTCCACACGCGCCCGTTGAGCGAGTCGTCCGCGAACAGCCCGCCGAGCAGCACGAGCGTGGTGCCGTCGAAGGCGAGCACGCAATCGACGCCCGCGGCGGGCAGTCGGCCGGCGAGCCTCCACTCCTGCAGCGCGCCGTCGCTGCCGACCTTCGCGAGCTGCACGTCGTCCAGCGTGACGAAGTCGGTGGCGCCTGCCGGCTTGTAGTTGCCGCCGGCGATGATCAGCCGATCTCCGAACGCAGCGGCGCAGTGGTTCGCGCGAGCCACCGGCAGCGGCCGGTCGACCTGCCACGCGTCGAGCGTGCCGTCCGCGGCGACGAGCGCCGGCCCGCGAACGACGGGGCCGAGCCCGCCGGGCAGCAGCTCCTGCGGCACTCCGCCGCACGCCATCAGCAGCACCACGAGAGCTCGTCGCATGGCGCGCGCCCTTAACACCCGGCTGATTCCAGAATCAAGGTGTGACGGGGACGAGGCGGCCGAGCGCGAGCTGGCGGGCGGCGTAGAGCAGCGAGTCGTCGTGGCCGAGCGTCGCGGGCAGGTCGACGAGGCGCGCGCCCTTCACCACGGCGCTGAGCGCGTTCGGCTGGTAGCCGGCGCGGCTGGGCTTCATCACGTTGTCGGCGGGGTACTGCGTCCGCAGGTGAAGCACGGTCACGTTGGGCGCGGCGGCGGGGTAGCCGCTGCGGGCGGCTCCCAGGTCGTTGAAGAACTGCGTGCGGTCGTCGTGCTCGTCGGTGGGCACCAGCGCGCCGACGCCGGCGAGCGGAGACGCGACGGTGACGAGCAGCAGCCCGTGCTCGTGCTGCTCGAGCTTGAAGCGGCTGGCGGCGAAGGCGCCGAGGACTCCGCCGGCGCTGTGCCCCAACAGCACGATGGGGTTGTCGGGGTAGCACTGCGCCAGGCGGTGAACCCCGTCGAGCAGGCCGGCGAGGATGGCGCCGCGCTCCGCGTAGGCGAACCACTTGTACATGTACATGCCGGCGGGCTGCGTGCGCGCGAGCGTGGGGATGACGCCGACCCACTCGTTGCCGACGCCGCCGATGCCGTGGACGAAGACATAGAGGGTGCCCCCGCGCGGGCCGTCGGGCCCGAGGACGTCGGCGCAGTCGGCGCCCGCGGGGAGCGACGGCACCGGGTGAAACTGCTTCTGGTGCGTCTGCAGCACCCGCTCCATGTACGGGGCGTCGTTCTCTTCCTCGAGCGAGGACGCGGGCGGCAGCTCGAGCGCGCCGTCTTCGGCGAGGTGGAGCAGCGGCGTGACCTGGTACCAGCCGGTCTGTACGCCGCTGAGCTTGCGGATGACGTCGCCCATCGCGCTGCCGCCGGTGATGCACCCGGCGAGCAGGAGCACGAGCGTTGTGAGCACCAGCCGCACGAGGGCATCCCTAATCAGCGCGTGGTAAGCGCGCTGGCGATGATCCGCATCGGTATCGCGCTCGCCGTCGTCTGCGCAGCGTGCAGTTCCCGTCCGGAAACGGACGCCGGCACCCCGGACGCCGGGCCCGCTGACGCCGGCTCCGTCGTCGCGCCGCTCGGCGCGTGGCTCGAGGCCGACGGGCTCCACGCCAGCGTCCTCTCGCAGCACGCCACGCGCATCGAGCTGTCGGTGTTCACCGGCGCCTCCGACACCGACGCGGCGCTGAAGGTGGACCTTGGGCGCGGCGCCGGCGCGCGCTGGAGCGTGGTCGTGCCGAGCGCTGCGCTGCCGCAGGGCACGCTGTACTACGGCTACCGCGCGTGGGGCCCGAACGTGGATGCGGGCGTCGCGGTCGACTCGAACGGCAACCGCTTCGACCCGAGCCGGCTGCTCATCGACCCGTGGGCGCGCGAGCTCTCGCACGACCCGTTCCCCGCGCGCGGGCCGGTGAAGGCGCTCGTGCTCACCGAGCGCACGTTCGACACCGGCGCGCGGCCCTCGCGCGCGTTCCAGGACGACGTCGTCTACGAGGTGCACCTGCGCGGGCTCACCATGAACGACCCCGACGTCCCGGCGGCGTGCCGCGGAACGTACGCGGGCGCGGCGGCGAAGGCGCAGTACCTCAAAGAGCTCGGCATCACCGCCATCGAGCTGTTGCCCATCGCCGAGACGCAGAACGACGGCAACGACGTGAACCCGAACTCGGCGTCGGGCGACAACTACTGGGGCTACAGCACGCTGGCGTTCTCGGCGCCCGACCGGCGGTACGCGTGCGACAAGTCGCCCGGCGGCCCGACGCGCGAGCTCGCGGCGATGGTGAAGGCGTTCCACGACGCGGGGCTCAAGGTGTTCCTCGACGTCGTCTACAACCACACGTCCGAGGGCTCGGGCGGGCTGCAGTCGCTGCGGCTGCTCGACAACGCGTCGTACTACGAGCTGCAGACCGACAAGACGCGGTACGTCGAGAACACGGGCGTCGGCGCGAACGTGAACGCGGCGAACCCGCTCGCGCAGGAGCTGATCATCGGCTCGCTGAAGCACTGGCACGAGACGCTCGGCGTCGACGGCTTCCGCTTCGACCTCGCCTCGGTGCTCGGCAACTCGTGCACGCAGGCGTGCTTCGCGTACGAGAAGAACGGCTTCCTCGCCCGCATCGCGCGCGAGCTGCCGAGCGCGGTGCTCATCGCCGAGCCGTGGGGCATCGGCACCGGCACGTACCAGCTGGGCAACTTCCCCGACGGCTGGGGCGAGTGGAACGACACCTTCCGCGACGGAGTCCGCCGCGTGCAGAACAAGCTCGGCGTCGACGCCGTCGCGCCCGGCACCGTGCGCGAGCTGTGGAGCGGCTCGTTGGCGAAGTTCGACGGCGCCCGGCACTGGACGGTGAACTACGTCGTCTCGCACGACGGCTTCACGCTGCGCGACGTCTACGCGTGCAACCTGAAGGACAACATGCAGCCGTGGCCGTACGGGCCCTCGAACGGCGGCGACGACAACAACCACTCGTGGGACCAGGGCGGCGACGCGGCGGCGCAGAAGGCCGCGGTGCGCACCGGGCTGTCGGTGCTGCTCACCGCGCGCGGCGTGCCGATGTTCACCGGCGGCGACGAGCTGATGCGCACGCAGTACTGCAACAACAACCCGTTCAACATCGACTCGGTGGCGATGTGGGTCGACTGGGCCGGCCTTCGCGCCTCCAACGCCGACGTGCAGGCGTTCGCGCGGAAGCTGCTCGCGTTTCGGGCCGCGCACCCATCGCTGCGCACCGGGGCCCGCATGTGGCAGCGCGCGAACGGCGCCGAGCCCGACGGCGCGTACCTCGGCGACGCGGCGAACACGTTCCTCGCGTTTCATGCGGGCGAGGTGTTCGTGGCGTGGAACTGGGGCACGCAGCCGGTGAACGCGGTGCTGCCCGGCGGTTCCAACTGGGCGCTCGCGGGCGACAGCGCGACGGGGACGTTCCACGACCCGGGCTCCGAGGTGGCGGTCTCGGTGAGTCACCCGGTGGCGCCGCGCAGCGTGGCGGTGTTCGTCGCGCGGTAGCGGTTCGCCGGGCGGCCAGAGTCGCTTGGGGTGTCCACCGGCGCGCTTCGACTGCACGCATCGCGCTCCGCTCAGCGTGAGCGGGAGGCTGCGCCCAAGCTCACTTCTTCTTCGGGCCCCAGCCGCCGGAGGACTTCTTGGGCGCGGGCGCCCTGGCGGGGCCGACCGCCTTCTGCACCACGTCCATGATGGCGGCGCTGGCTTCTTTCGACTTCTTCTTCTCTGACAGCATGTACGCGAGCGTGGCGAGCTGCTGCAGCGCTTCCTGGTACTGCGGCTTGCCCTCGAGCTGCTTCAGCTGAACGGAGAGCTCACCCGCCGCCTTGTCGGAGAGCAGAAAGACGCCGCCGGCGCCCTTCGTCAGGCGCCGCATCGTGTCGTCGATGATGGGGAGCGACCCGCTCACTCCTGCACGTGACCGTCGGCAGCCTTGTACGCGTTCCAGCCTTCGGAGGCGGGGCCGCGCATGCGCAGCGCGCCTTCGAGGCCGGGGTAGGTGCCGGCGACCCAGCTCGAGACGGCGTACTTCGCGAGGTTGTTGAGCCCGTCGAACTCGCGCTTGAGCGCCGCGAACTCCTGCTGCGAGATGCCGTCTTTGGCGGCGTTCTGAACGTTCTGCTTGAAGTTCGCGCCGGTGAATCTGCCGATGAGGCTCATAGGGACCTCATTCTTCCGTCACCTGCCGCGCAGGCGCAAGCCGCCGATGAAGCTGCTATAGGCGTCGCCCGTGCAGAAGAAATGGGTGCTCCTCGTCGCGGTCACGGCGACGATCATCGCGCTGGATCAATGGACGAAGTACCTCGTCCTACGTGACCTCACCTATGCGTTCGAGGGGGCCAGCGACTTCGGCGCGCGGCTGAAGATCTTCACCCACGACGCGCCGCAGGCCGGCCTCTACGAGCAGCACTACCGGTCGAAGCCGCCGTACGTCATCTCGCAGGACTTCTTCCGCTTCCGGTACGCCGAGAACCCCGGCGCCGCGTTCGGCCTGTTCCGCAACCTGCCCGAGGGGCTGCGCGGGCCGCTGTTCCACCTCGTCTCCATCGGCGCGGTGTTCCTCATCCTCCACTACTTCCGGAAGCTGCAGGGGACGAAGCAAGAGGCGTGGGCCATCGGCGGCCTGCCGCTCGTCTTAGGCGGAGCGATCGGCAACTACATCGACCGCCTCTCGCGCGGCTTCGTCATCGACTTCATCGACGCCCACTGGAAAGAAGACCCGTCGCTCGCGTGGCCGGCGTTCAACATCGCCGACTCGGCCATCGTCGTCGGAGTCATCATGCTGTTCATCGATTCGTACGTGCGCAAGGAAGTGAAGGACACCAAGAAGGCCGCGATCCCGGAGCCCGCGAAATGATGCCCGTGCTGTATCGCTTCACCTTCAACGGCCCGGTCGGGCACGTCATCGCCTACCTGCTCGCGCTGGGCATCGTCGCCTACTCCGCGTGGAGCGGCTGGAAGACGGCGCTCGGCCCGCTCGACCCGAAGACCGGCAAGTACAAAGAGCCGACGCGCGAGCAGCGCATGGAGCGCGCGCGCACGTACGGGCTCATCGGCGTCGTCATCGCCGCGTTCGGTCTCTGGTACGCGCTGCCCGACGTGCCGCTGATCGGCAAAGGCAAGGGCGAGGGCGTGCCGCTGCACACGTACGGCATCCTCATCGGCATCGGCTTCCTGGGCGCGGTCAGCATCTCGGCCTACCTCGCGGAGCGGGAGTGGACGGGCGAGAAGGGCAAGAAGATGAAGGAGCAGATCTTCGATCTCGCCTTCTACGTCTTCGTCGGCGGCATCGGCGGCGCGGTGCTGCTGTTCAACATCGTGAACATCAAAGAGGTGCTCGCCGCGGGCCCGCAGATGGGCATGGTGTTCCAGGGCGGCCTGGTGGCGGCGGCCGCCGTCGCGTACTGGTACGGGAAGAAGAACGACATCGACTTCCTGCGGCTGTCGGACATCGGCCTGCCGACGGTGTCGCTCGGCAGCGCGTTCGGGCGCCTGGGCTGCTTCTCGGCGGGCTGCTGCTGGGGCAAGCCGCGCGCGGCGGACGCGGCGATCGCGGTGAAGTTCCCCGGCTCGCAGGTGCAGGACCTCATCGGCACGCACAGCGGCGGCGTCTCGAGCGCGGCGTACGCCTCGATGTCCGACGCTCGCAACGAGACGCGGTGGGTCATCGAGCAGACCGGCGAGGTCTTCAAGGACGCGGTGCCGGGCGCGGTGCGGATCAGCGACTGGGTCGCGCAGCACGGTCACACGCTGCCGATTCACCCGACGCAGCTGTACGAGGCGGCGATTCAGTTCACGCTCTTCGCGCTGTTCATCTCGCTGCGGCCGTTCCGCAAGTTCCACGGGATGATCGCCGGCATCTGGCTGATGGTGTACGCGATCGAGCGCAGCACCGTGGAGCTGTTCCGCGGCGACGGCGAGCGCGGCACCATTCACGGGTGGATCGACGCGATCCCCCGCGAGGCGTGGTGGAACATCTCGACCAGCCAGTTCGGCTCGATCTGCATCTTCTCGCTCGGCGCCTGGCTCCTGGTGACGCAGTACCGCAAGTACGCCTCGCGGCCGAAGCTCGAGCTGCCCACGGCGAACGACGCCCGCAGCGCTGCCGCCTGAAGTAGAGTCTGACCCCGCGTGCCGCCCCCGCAGGTCCAGGCTCACACCTCCGAGACGTTGAGCGATGAGCTCGACAAGCTCTCCGACGAGATCGAAGGGCTGCGCGCGAACTACGAGCAGTACTTCCTCGGCATCGAGCGCAAGCCGCCCACCCAGCGGCACGACAAGCTGAAGAAGCGCGTGAACGCCATCATGACGACGACGGTCAAGCAGACCGCCGTGAAGTTCAAGGCGCAGTCGATCAACGCGAAGCTCATCACGTACGAGCGGCTGTGGACGCGCACGCTGAAGGAGATGGAAGACGGCACGTACCGCCGCGACGTCTTCAAGGCGAAGCTGCACCGCAAGGAGCAGGAAGAGGTGAAGCCTCCGCCGCCTCCGCCCGAGGCGCTGAAGGTGCAGCCGCCGCCTCCTCCTCCGGAGGCGCTGCTGCAGGCCAAGCCCGGCGCTGCTCAAGCCGCACCTGCGCGCCCGTCGGCGCCGGGAGCGGCCGCGGTGGCGAAGCCGGCGGCGCCCGTCGCGGCGCCGGCAGGGCAGCTGTCGGATCAGAAGCTGCGCGCGATCTACGACGCGTACGTGACGGCGAAGAAGCGGTGCAACGAGGACACGAGCAAGCTCTCGTTCGACTCGGTCGCGCACACGCTGCGGCAGCAGGTGCCGGCGCTGATGAAGCAGCACAACGCGAAGAGCGTCGAGTTCAAGGTCGTGATCAAGGACGGCAAGGCCGTCTTGCGGGCATTGCCCAAGGAGTAGGGCTACACTTCCTCCCGGCCGGTCGTTGACGGAGGTGGTCATGCGCGCTTCCTGGTTCAGCCGTACTGCTGCCGTGGTGCTGGTGGGGACGACGTTCTTCGGCTGCGGGATGGAGGTTCTGCCCCGCCTCAACGACGGCTCCGGTACCGTCATCGTCGAGGAGCCGCTCGACCCGAACATGCGCGGCGCGTTCGCGCCACGTCCCGCGGTCTCAGGCGGCACGCTCATCGCGCTGCGGGACGCCCAGCACGTCGTCGCGGCCGACCCCGACACGGACATGGTGTGGAAGGTTCGGGTCACCGGCGGGACTCCGGTGGGAGCGGCGCTGCGCATCGGCGACGAGCCCGGGCGCCTCGTCGAGGACAACGCCCAGCGCGTTCACGTCGCGCTCCGCCGCGGCAACGCGATCGCGACCATCGACGTCAGCAGCAACCCGCGCGTGCTCGTGCGGAGGGCGGCGTGCACCGAGCCGCGGGGCATCGCGTTCGACGCTGCGAGCGATCGCGTCGTCGTCGCGTGCGCGGACGGCCAGGTCGTCTCGTTCGCGGCCGGCGGCGGTGAGGCGGTGTCGCGGCTGCAGCTCGCCTTCGACGACCTGCGCGACATCGCGGTCGTGCCGGGCGGCTTCTTGATCTCGCGGTTCCACTCGGCGGACCTGCTGTCGGTCGACGGCAACGGCAACGTGGTCAACCGCGCCGAGCAGCCGCCCTTCGAGCTGCAGGAGTTCTCGTTCGACGCCGGCCCGGCGGGCCGGGTGCGCACGTTCACCGCCGGCGTCGCGTGGCGCATGACGCTCTCGCCGCAGGGCGCGTTGATGACGTTCCAGCGCGGTCAGACGAGCACCATCGCGCTCGCCAGCCTGTCGGGCAGCAAGCCCGACGGCGGCTTCAACACCGGCGGTGGGGGCAGCCCGTACGGCGGCGGCTCAGGCGGCTGCGCGCCGGCCGGCGTGGTGCAGAGCGAGCTGCTGACGCCGATGCGCTCGGAGCCCATCTCGCTGTTCGGCTCGCTGCCGGTCGACGTCGCCTCGAACGGCACGAAGGTCGCCGTGGTGATGGCGGCGGACAACATGCTCATCGAGATGCCGCTGGGCCTGGGCGGGCCGCCGCCTCCTCCGGGAGTCGACCCCGCCTGCTTCGACCAGATGCTGCAGCGGCCGCAGCCGGTGCCCGGCCAGCCGGTCGCCGTCGTCATCGTGGGCGACACGACCGTGGTGCAGACGCGGTTCCCCGGCGGCGTGATGGTGGCGACGTCGCTGGTGCAGTTCCCGATGCAGGTGCCGAAGGACGAGGGCCACATGATGTTCCACGCGCAGACTCCGTCGGGGCTCGCGTGCGCGTCGTGTCACCCCGAAGGGCGCGACGACGGCCGCGTCTGGAACTTCGACCGCGACGGCCTGCGCCGGACCCAGACGGTGGCGGGCGGCCTGATGGCGACGGCCCCGTTCCACTGGGACGGCACGCTGCCGACCATCGAGTCGCTGATGAACGAGGTGTTCGTGGGCCGCATGGGGCACCCCAGCGTGGTGCCCAGTCGGGCGCTCGTGCTCTCGAGCTGGCTCGACACCATTCCCCGCCCCGCGCCGCGCGACGCAGATGCCGCGGCCGCCGTGCGCGGCAAGGAGCTGTTCGAGAAGGCGAGCGTCGGCTGCGCCGGCTGCCACAGCGGGCCGATGCTGACGAACAACACCTCCGCAGACGTCGGCACCGGGCACCGGTTCCAGGTGCCGTCGCTGATCGGCCTCGCCGCCCGCGCGCCGTTCATGCACAACGGCTGCGCGAAGACGCTCGAGGAGCGGTTCACGGTGGCGGGGTGTGGCGGTGGAGACAAGCACGGCGTGACGTCGCAGCTGAGCCCGGCGGAGATTGCCGACCTCGTCGCGTACTTGAAGACGCTCTGAACCCGAGCGGAGGAAAATCCGCGCGCACTGAGCTTGTCGAAGTGCCCGGGCGATCTGGGCAGCGCCTTCTCGAAGGCAACAGCCATCAGCGCCCGGACCCGTTCGACTCGCGTCGGTCCGCTGTCGCGGCCGACGCGGCTCAGGGTGCACGGCTTCGTGATTCGCGGTCCCTCGGCTGCACGAGCTCGACGCCTTCGCTCAGGTCGGGCAGCGGCTTCTCCTGCACGCCGTACCCGAACGCGAGCCACGTCAGCGCTCCGCCGGCGATGACGGCGGCGAGGATGAGCGCCCAGAGCTGCGCCTTTCGGCTCATCGCGCCTTCGCCTGGCGCACGTAGCGGTCCAGGTCCTCGCGGTCGATGAGCGAGAGGATGTCGACGCTGTCGTCGGTGTTGCGCCGGTAGATGAGCCGCACGTCGGTGGCGACGCGCACGCGGTAGTAGCCGTCCAGCCCCTGCAGCGGCAGCGCGCGCAGGCTCGGGTGCCGGTAGTTCTCGGCGAGCAGGTACGCCTGCTTGAACGCGGCGCGCTGCAGCCTCAGGTCCCAGCCGGACAGCGAGTCGTAGAACTCGTTCGTGAAGCGAGGCATCTTCCAGTCGCGCGGCGCCTCTTCGACGACGTCGCTCTCTTCGTCGCTGGCCGGCGCCGCGGGCACGGCGGGCGCGGGCGCGGGCTCCGGCTTCGCCTGTTGCTGCTGTGCTTTCAGCGCCTCGAGCTCGGCCTCGAGCTTCTGCGCCTGCTCCTTCGCGTGGTCGAGCTCGCGCAGCTGCTTCTCGGACATCTTCGCCTTCGCGCGGGCGCGGGCCTTGTCGAGCTCGAGCTTGAGCTGGGAGATCTCGTTGCCCTGCCGGTCGATGGTCTTGCGCGCCTTCGACAGCTCCTTGTTCGCCTCGGCCTCGTCCTGCCGCGCGGCCTTGAGCTGCGCGGCGATCTCGTCCGCGCGCGCCTTCGCCTTCTCGGCGAGGTCCTTCGCGCGCGCGAGCTCCTTCTCGAGGTCGGCGCCCTCGCGCGGCTCGTTGCTCGGCTTGGGCGCGTTCTTCGCCGCGGGCGGAACCGTGCCGCTGCCGCCGTAGTAGGCCTTCGCGAGCAGGTCGAGCGACGGGTGCGCCTGCTTGCGGACCTCGGGCTGCGGGTCCGAGAGCAGCCGCCACAGCACGAGCACGCGGAAGTCCTCGAGCTCGGCGGTGACGGCGAGGCGCATGGCGACCTCGGGCGTGAGCGTGACGTCGTCGAGCGCGGGGAACTCGTAGATGGCGCGCAACAGCTCGACGACGGCGGCGCGCGCCTCGGGCCGCTCGCGGATCTCGTCGGCCAGGTGGTCGGCCTTCTGCACGCCGGACAGCTTGTCGATGCGGAAGCCGGGGATGGACAGGCGCAGCTTCTGGAACAGCTCGCCCAGCTCTTTGTCGGTGAACGAGAGGTAGAGGAAGACCGAGAGGCCGTCGCGGGAGACCTCGTGCAGCGGGGCATCGCCGTCCTCGGGCGGCAGCTTCAGCGCGGCGCGGTCCAGCGGCGGGGCGGAGGCTTCCGACATGGGAGGCCCCTCTTACCGTCGTTTGGCTCCCGCTTGCTTCTTTCGCGCGGGCGGCGTCGGCTTCTTCCGCTTCGGCACCGGCCGGTCGGGCGGAGGCTTCGGCTCGGGCTGCGCCACCGCGGGCTGCGTCGGCTCGGCGGGCGCCACCGCGGGCTGCTGCTGCGTCATCGCCGGCGGCAGCGGGACGAGCTGCTCCGGCGGGCGCGTGAGCCTCCACAAGAGCACGAGCACGAGGCCGATGAAGAGCCCTCCGCCGAGGCCGATGGCCCAGATGGGGACCTCGGCGCGCCGCTGCAGCCGCGGCACCGGCTCGGTGCGGGCGCGGCGCTCGCGCGCGGCGGTCGGCGCGGGGCGCGGGTCTTTCACCGCGGGCATCGACGGCTCGGTCACCGCCGGCGGAGCGCCGAGGTCGTGGTCGACGATGGCCTCGAGCTGCGCGGTCGCGCGCGGGCCGCTGCCGCCGAGCTCGTCGCCGAGGAGCTTCTGGATGCGCTTCTTGAGCTCCTTCGCGCTCGCCGGCCGCTGCGCGGGCTCCTTGTGCATCGTCCACGCGACGAGGTCGTCGATCGCCTTCGGCAGCGTCTTCACGATGCTCGTGACCCGGGGAGCCGGGCGCTCGACGTGGCTCAGCATCTTGCGCACCGAGCTCTCGTCGTCGAACGGCAGCTTGCCGGTGAGCATCTCGAACATCACGCAGCCGAGCGCGTAGAGGTCGCTCGCGGCGGTGACGGCCTCGCCGTTCACCTGCTCGGGGCTCATGTAGTCGGGCGTGCCGACGATCGCGCTGACGAGGGTCTTCGGCGCGTCGCGGCCGCTCTGGCCGGTGTGCTTCGCGATGCCGAAGTCGATGAGCTTCACCTGCGCACCGCTTCCGGTGCGGGCGAGGAAGAGGTTCGAGGGCTTGAGGTCCCGGTGGATGACGCCGGCGGCGTGCACGGCCTCGAGCGCGTCGAGCACCTCGACCATCCAGGTGAGCACCTCGCGCGGGTCGAGCGGAGCGCCGTGCTGGATCACCTCCTCGAAGGAGCGGCCCTCGAGGAACTCCATGACCATGTAGTGGGTGCCGTCGCCGAGCTCTCCGATGGAGAGGATGTCGACCATCGCGCGGTGCGAGATGGCCTTCAGCGCGCGGGCTTCTCCGAGGAAGCGGCCGACGAGCTCGGTGTCGTTCGCGAAGACGGGCTTGAGCGTCTTGATGGCCACGCGGCGGCCGGCGTCGGTCTTCGCTTCGTAGACGACCCCCATGCCGCCTCCGCCGAGGCGGGCGGTGATTTCGTAGTCGTCGATGCGCTGACCGACGAGATCCGCTGGAGGGGCCGCGGCCGTCACGTTCTCGTCCGAGCCTCCCCCTGGGAGCGACCTCGTGTCCAGGGCACGGCTGCCCGGTTTGGCGCTGCGGCTCATGCAGGGCAGAGTGGCGTTCATGACGACGCGTTCGTTGCTCGGTGGCGCCCTGGTGCTGCTGGCGTGCGGCGGACCGGCGCGTCTGCCGGCCGGAGGTCCCGACGCCGGCTTCTGCCCTTCCGCGATGAGCTTCCAGTCGTACTGGGGTTTCGCGGGCGAGCCGCAGTCGGCGCGCGTCGACGTCGGCGCACCTCCGGTCTGTTACTCGCAGCAGCCCACCTCGGCCACGGCGAGCGTCGCGATGCCCGATGGAGGCACCATCTCCGCGACGGCGTCGCTCGGCGCCTTCGGCCCGTACGTCTACGCCGACGTGCGCTTCAGCTCGTCCGCCGTCGGTCGACACGTCGTCGCGGCGCGCTTCGAGCCGCTCGGGGTCGAGCAGACGACGGTCTTCGAGTCGGTGCGGCGGGTCGCTGACGCGGGCGTCGTCATCCCCGGCCGCTGCAGCTCGCTCTTTCAGACGCGGCTCGGCTGGGCGTGCGGGGGAGACCTCTTCACGCCAGGCGGCAGCCGCACGCCGTTCTCTGCGTCTGCGCAGGAGTGCATGCCGCACGGCACCGCGGCCCGGGTGTCCTGCGTCAGCGGGCAGGAGGTGCGGCTCTACGACTTCAGCGGGAACACGCCCCTGCTGCTCGAGTCGCGCCCGATGCTGTCGATCGCGCTGATGGCGGCCGACGCGCGCTGGCTCGTGCTCGAGCGGATCAACCCGAACGAGGTCGTCGGGCTGCCGCTGACCGCGACCGGCTACGGAGCTCCGGTGTCGTTCGGCACCGAGCTGCGTGCCGTCGCGCTGCTCGACACGCAAGCACTCGCGGTTGCGTCCCTCTCGGTCGACGGAGAAACGGGGACGCGGGTGTGTCTTCATGGTCTGGACGCGACGGGGCTGAAGCCCGGGCCCGACTGCCGGCACATCGGCGGAAGATTTGCCGGCGTCGAGCCGAGCGCGGTGTGGATCATGCGGGAGACCAAGGCTCGCGGTGTCACCCGCGTGACGTACGAGGGCTCCTGGCAGCTCACCACGTGGGACGCGCCGAACAACGCCGCCATCGCGCGGCACACGGGCGATGGCGTCGCCGCGCGCATGCCGACCATCTCGTTCTCGGCGGACATGAGCGGGTGCTTCGCGATCGCCCGGAATCAGCTCGAGCACTTCGCGTCGTCGGCAGACTGCCGCGACTACGAGGTGCGCCCCGACCTCATCTGGTCGATCGAGACGGACGGCCTCAACGAGGAGACGCGGGTGCGCTTCCGGGCGCGGTAGCGTCCAGGCGCGCCGCGACCTCGAGCAGCACGCGCACGGTGTCGTCGAGCGCCTCGGTGCTCACCAGCTCGCGGCGGTCGGCGGTCGAGTGCATGTGCCGCGGCAGCGCGTGGTCCGGCAGATCGCTCGCGAGGTTCAGCGCGGGGATGCCGGCCTCGAGGAACGAGCGGGCGTCGGTCGTCGCCGGGTAGAAGGTCCGGTACAGCGGCGTCACCTGCTCGACCGTCGCGACGAGCTGCGGGTCGGGGTCGAAGCGGCGCACGATGCCGCTCTCCGCCTTGAACAGCGCGAGCGACTTCGCCGTGCCGACGCCGTCGAGGTTGATGACCTTCGCCGGCAGCGAGCGGTCGAGGCCGCGGCGCACCCATTCGCGCGAGCCTTCGATGCCTATCTCCTCGCCGGAGAAGAACACGAGCAGCACCTCGGTGCGCTGGAGCTGAAGCCTCGGTCCCAGCTCGAGCAGCACGGCGCAGCCGGCGCCGTCGTCGATGGCGCCGGGGCTGCGGCCTTTCAGGAAGGCCCCGCCGGTCTGCACGAGGAAGAGGCCGAGGCCGTTGAGCAGCGCGGCGGTGACGGCGACCTTGGTGAGCCTCGGCCGGGGGCGCAGCGCGGCGAAGAGCATGAGCAGCGTGACGGGGAGCCCGAGCAGCTGAATGGGCGCGCGCTGCACGTGGTCGAGCAGGTCGGTCTTCGTGTCGTAGTGCGCGGAGAAGATGAGCCGCTGCTTCGGAGCCTCGGCGGCAGGGATGCGCGCGATGACGTGCTGCTGCTCGGCGGAGTGGAGGGCCCCGAGCAGCGGGACGCCGAAGTCGAGCTCGGCGATGATCAGGGCGGGGACGGCGAGCGCGACGAGCAGCGCGGCGACGTGCTTCTTCCGCAGCATCGCGAGCGCGTAGGCCGCGGCGCCGAGCAGGGCGGTGACTCCGGCGATGCGCAGTCGCCAGGGGTGGGCCGTGTAGGCCCAGGTCGTGACCTCGAGGCCGCGGCGCTTCGCCTCTTCGACGAGCCAGGCGGCGGTGGCGGCGAGCTCGGGCGTGCCGTCTTCTCGCGGCCCGGACGCGAGGTGGTCGAGGAGCGTGTTCCAGTCGGCCATCGGCACCGGAGTAGCTCAGGAACGCGACCGAAGTCGCTTCCGTTCGCGCTGAGCGGAGGCCGAAGGCCGCAGTCGAAGCGGGCCGATGGACAGCTATGGGCCCGCTTCGACTACGGCCTGCGGCCTCCGCTCAGCGTGAACGAGAGAGGGCATGGTGGCTGCAGTCCTTCGTCGCATGCGCCTGTCCCTGATGTGTGTGGTGTCGATGTGCGCCTGCATGGGCTCGCCGGACGCGATGCCGTGGTGCAGCCTCGAGGCGCCGCCGCCGGCGGACCGGTCGACTCCGACGCCGACGTGGCACGCAGAGGCGCACGCGATCGTGGCGCGGAAGTGCACCGGGTGCCACGCGTCGGGCGGGCTCGCTCCGTTCGAGCTGACGACGTACGCGGACGTCGCCATCCGCAAGGAGGCGGTGCGCCTCGCGGTCGAGACGCGCGCGATGCCTCCGTGGCAGGCGGACCGCTGCTGCAACCACTACTTCGAGGACCGCTCGCTCGACGACCGCGAGTACGCGACGCTGCTGCGGTTCCTGAACGAGGGGCTGCCGGAAGGCGACCCGTCGACGGCGGCTCCGGTTCCGAGCGAGCAGGCGCTGCTCTCGCGCGTCGACGTCACCGTGACGATGCCCGAGGAGTACGTGCCGAACCCGCCGGCCGGCACCGACGACAACCGCTGCTTCCTGCTCGACTGGCCGCTCGAGCACGAGGCGTTCATCACCGGCATGGCGCCGCGGCCCGGCGTCCGCCGCGAGGTCCACCACGTCATCATCGCGGCGGTGAAGCCGTCGGCGGTGGACGCCGTGCAGAAGCTGCAGGACGCCGACCCGCTCCCGGGGTTCGACTGCAACGGGGGCCTGGGAGACCTCCGCGACGTCGTCGTGCTCGGCGGCTCCACGCAGGGCGGAGACTTTCCGCGCGGGCTCGGCACCGCCGTCGCGAAGGGCAGCAAGCTGGTCCTCAACATCCACTACTCGACGCTCGGCCTGACGACCGTGCTGCCGGACCGCACGTCGGTGGACTTCAAGGTCGACGCGACGGCGCGCGACGCCCAAGGGGCGCCCATCGCGAACCCGGCGTGGCTCATCGGCGACGCGATGAAGGTGAGCGCGGGCGACCCCGACGCGGTGTTCTTCTACAAGTACAAGCCTCGGTTGCTCACCGGCGGGAAGCGGGTGCTGCTGCAGGGCGTGACTCCGCACATGCACACGTTCGGCAGCCGCATCACGGTGCGCGTGCTGCGCGCGAGCGGCGAGCGCGTGTGCCTGCTCGAGATTCCGAAGTGGCGCTTCGGCTGGGAGCAGCCGTTCTGGCTCGCCGAGGAGATTCCGCTCGAGCCCGACGACGAGCTCTACGTCGAGTGCCACTTCGACAACTCGGCCGCGAACCAGCCGCTCGGGCAGGCACCGAAGGACTTCGCCTGGGGAGGAGACGGCCAGGACATGTGCGCCGCGTTCGTCTCGTTCGTGAAGTCATGAGGACCGCCGCGCTGCTGCTGTTCGCGCTCACGGGCTGCGCGCACCAGTTCGCGGGCCGCGCCACCGTGCTCGAGCCGGGCGCCTCGCAGCTCACGCCGTCGGCGGAGCTCGACTTCGCCTCGGTGCGCGGCACCGAGGAGTCCACGAACATCCCCGCCGCGTGGGTCGGTATGGGCTACCACCTCGGCGTCGGCGCGCGGACGCAGCTCGGCGTGCGCGTCTTCGGCTTCGGAGTGCCCGGCACCGCCGGCGCGTTCGGCGTCGCGGCGGACTCGAAGTTTCAGCTCTTCAAGGCCGACGACCGCGAGTGGGGCTGGGACATCGCCATCGGGTTGTCGCCGAGCTACCACGCGGTGGTGCAGGGAGATCAGCCGTTCCACCTGTTCGGCTTCACGGTGCCGCTGCTCTTCGGAAAGAACTTCGGCGCGCACCAGCTCATCCTCGGCCTGCGCGTCGCCGACTACGTGCTCACCAGCTACGGGATGAAGACGCAGAACTTCTTCTGGGGCGGAGCGTCGGTCGGCTTCTCGCTGCGCGTGCGGCGCGTCGAGCTGATGCCCGAGGTCTCGATGATGTACTCGCCGGTGAAGTTCAACGGCGAGCGGCCGGACGAGAAGCGCAACGGCGTCGTCTACGTGTCGTTCGGGCTGAGCGTGCCGATCAGCCTCTGATGTCCTGCAGCGCCTGCTTTGCGGCGGCCGCGACGCTCGGGTCGGCGTCCTTCGCCGCCCTCTCGAGGGCGGGCACGGCATCGCGCGCGGCGGCTCCGAGGTAGCCGAGCGTCGTCGCGACGCGCTGGCGCACGAGCGCGTTCGGGTTGCTGAGCCCGGCGACGAGCGCGGGGACGGCCTTCGGGCCGAACTGGACGAGGTCGTCCATCGCCGACTCGTAGTCGCGGCTGCTGGCGAGCGAGCCGATGAGCTCCTCGAGGTGCAGCGCGGCGTGTGGCGTGTCGCCGAAGGCGCCGGTGCACCGCAGCTCGAGCTGATCCGCGACGAGGTCCTCGCTGAGCCTGGCGAAGATCGCGTCGAGGGCGCTCGAGCCCCGCATCAAGCTGGTGGACTTCACGGCGCCGCACGTGAGCATGACGTGCACGAGCACCTCGGCATCCGAGAGCGGCTGGTACTGCAGCGTGCACGTCTCGGGCTGCTTGCCCAGCGCGTGACCGGCCACCGAGGTCTGCCAGCGGTCCGCGAGGGTCCGCGCGAGGCCGTCGTCGGGGGCGATGTTCAGCTTCGGGGGCAGCGGCCGCAGACAGCCGCGTGAGTGCAGCACCACCGGGAGCCCGCGTCGTGCGTACTCCTTCTTGAACGGCTTCCAACCCTTCCTCAGCTCGTCGAGGGTCCGCACCGGCCGCTGATAGGACTCGCCTCCGCCGTTGAGGAGCTGCGCCAGCGCCTGGTGCGCGGTGGTCTCGAACTCTTCGATGGCGACGGTGCGGCTCAACCGCCGGCCCCTGCCGGTCTGGGGGTCCCACACCGCGATGTTCATGATGATGTTCGGCTTCTCGACGAGCTGTTCGGCGAACACGTCGACGACGTGGTCGGCGCCGAGCTTCGAGAACACGCGCCCCTGCGCCGCGTCGAGCATGTTGAACTGACACGCCGTGACGTTCATGTCGGGGATGCGGGCCTTGCACTCCTCTTCGATGGCAAGGCGCAGCGTGTCGAGCTGCGCCTTCGCTTCGGGAGTGAGGAACAGCGGCTCGTACGCGGGCTGCCCGCCGGAGAGCTCGGCTGCCAGCGTGTCGATGATGTCTCTCTCGGACTCCTTCACCGAGTCGAGGAAGGGGCGAATGAGCACGCGCGGCGGGCCCTTCTCCGGAGCAGCGGCGAGGACGAGCAGGAGAGCGGGGAGCATCACTTCTCCTTCTGCAGGCGCTCGAGGCCGGCGCGGAGCACCCACTCCTGGCTCTGAAGCTCCGAGCTGCTGCAGCGCGCCGCGAACCGGATGGTGCCGTAGCGGTCGACCAGCAGCGCGGTGCTGGCGGAGTACCGCAGCACGTTCGGAGTCAGCTGAGCGCCCCAGCCGATGCGCAGGCCGGGTCGCGGACCGAGCTGCTTCGCCAGGTCCTGCGCGTTCTCGCGCGTGCTGCTGACGTGGCTGACCAGCGCGACGACCGGCAGCCGGTACGGCGCGGCGATGGGGAGGAACGCCTCGAGGTCGGAGGCTCCGCCGCAGGCAGGGCAGGCGAGGAAGATGACGTGCGGCTGGCCGAGGTAGGCGTCGAGCGTCGCGGGGCCGGCGTCGGGGCTGCCGCCGAGCAGACCCTCGACGAGCACCGGTGGAAACGGCTCTCCGATTCGGACGCGGGGCTTCGTTACGGGCGCGGCGGCTCCGGCCTCGGCGAGGAGCTTGTGCGCCGCGGCGCGCAGCGCCCAGCCGTCCTCCTCGGAGTAGACGTTCATCGCCGCGCGCGGCTGGCCGTCGGCGCCGTAGAGCCAGACGTCGTTGTAGCCGCCGACCCCGGTGAGCGTCTTTCCGTAGGCGAGCCGCGTGTTGCGCGGGCTCTTCGCGAGGAGCTTCTCGGCGGCCTTCTTCGTGCTGCCCTTGCCGCCGAGCAGGATGACGACCGGGACGCCGGTGTCCGCGAGCACGTTCGTCAGCACGCTCGCGTTGCGCTCGAGCTCGGCGCACTCGGGGCAGCGCAGCCGGTAGAGGATGACCGGCTGGCCGACGAAGTCCTTCAGCGCCCGCGGTGTGCCGGCGTCCGTCGCCTCGAGGTTGCTGACGAGGCCTTCGGCGCGGCGGGCCATGACCTCGAGCGGCTCGAGGTCGGAAGAGACTCCGGCGTCCTGCGCGGAGGCGGTGGTGGACGCGATGCAGAGGGCGAGGAAGACGAAGCGAGGTGGGCGCACCCGCCGGTTCTACCTCGCCGGCTTGAGCTCGATCATGATTGCGCAACGGTCGCAGTTGAAGCGAGCGGGCCAGCCGACGGTGCCGGCAGGCACGGCGACGGTGCCGTGGCAGCGCGGGCAGGGCAGCTCGCTGGCTCCGAGCACGACGCGGCTCGCCCAGCCGAACCACGCGATGAGCGGCCCGAAGATGAGCGCGAACGGGAAGAGGCACAGGTGCAGGTGCGGGAAGGGGAACATGAAGAGGCCGACGTTGCCGAGCAGCAGGCCTCCGCCGGAGACGAGCAGGAAGCGGCGGACGGCGCGGCCGAGCCGTTCGACGATGGTGAGGTGGTGGGCGGGAACCGTCGCGACGCTCTCCGGACGGCGCGAGTCCATCATGCCGATGCAGACCTGCGTGGGTTTCACCGCTTCGACCTCTAACGCTGCAAGTAGAGCGCGGTGCAGGAGTGGGCCGCAACGGGCGGGGTACGACACTCCAGGAACGAAGGCCGACGCGAGCAGTGCCCACGTCGGCCTCGATGTCGGCCGAGCAGCGGCCGATCAGCTCACAAGCACGCCTTGTGGTAGGTGACCTCGAGCGTCTTGCCCGGGCCCGGCGTCGTCATCGGCTGGAAGTTCACGCTCAGCGTCGCGGGGTCGTAGGTGTAGCTGGTCGTCGGGACGACCTGGCCGTCGATCTTCACCGTGAGCGTGCGGCCCATCGAGAAGTCCGGCTCGGCGGACAGGTAGAACGTCGTGCGGAAGCCGAACGCGGTCTTGCCGAGGTCCTGGAGCTTGGTGGCCCAGTTCGGGGCGCAGATTTCGTACTCGACGCCGGCGGTGTCGACCGCCGCCTGGTGAAGCGAGGCGGAGTCCGTGTAGTCGTCGTACGTGCAGCCGCTGGGCGGGCTCGCGAGGAACGGGCCGATGACGTTGAACGTGAACATGTTCGCCCGCTGGTAGCCCTTCACGTTGCGCAGACGGTTCATGTAGTAGCTGTACGGCTGACCGCTCTGATCACCCGCGTCGGTGACGACGACGACGGCGAGGTTGGCGTCGTAGCGCAGGAAGCCGGCGTTCTCGTTCGTGATCAACGGCGGCGTCAGCGCCTTCACCGAGGCCTCGAACGCGTTCTCGTCGTAGCCGTTCGTGCCGACGTTCACCTTCTGCTGGAACTTCGCCGCGACGTTCGGGGTCATCGGCGTCAGAATCTTCGGGTTCCCGTTGGGGTTCGTCATCGGGTCATCGCCGATGAGGTAGCCGCCGCGACCGCCGCCAGGCGGCATGATGCACGGCAGCGGCGGAGGCGGGCACATCGCGGAGCCCGACGGCGCGTCCTCGGTGGTGACGCCGATCTGCCAGTCGGTGTTCGTCGACTGCGCGTAGGTCAGGAACGCGGCGAAGTTGTTGCCGAGGCTCATCTGCTTGTCACCCATCGAGCACGAGCTGTCGATGACGATGAGGACGTCGGCCTTCGGCTTGAGGCTCTGCTGGAAGGTGTCCGTCTGGATGCCGTTCATGTCGCCGATGCCGGCGAGCGAGACGAGGTAGGTCACGTTCTGGCCGGACTGAATCGCGGTGATGGCGATGGCTCCGGAGTCAGCGCCGTAGTCGATGGGCCGGTACTTCGCGCGGAACGTGGTGAGGCCGCCGGCCTGGAGCAACAGGCCGCCGCCGGGAATCGCCGGCGTCGACGTCAGCGAGAACTCGGGGCACGGTGCGCCGCCGGGGCAGTTGGGGCCGCCAGCCGGCTGGCCCGCCGCCGCCTGCATCGTGATGCTCTGGATGTACACGTCGCCGCTGCACGTGTTGTAGACGGTGAACTCGCGGGGCGAGGTGTTGCAGTCTTTCCGCACGTTGCCGAAGTCGTACGAGCTCGGCACGACCGTGAGGCAGACGGGGCCGATCGACGCCTGAAGCGGCACGACGCGCTGCGGGTTGTTCGGGTCCGCGACGTTGAACTTGAACTGGCCCGTCAGCGTGGTGGTGGTCGTGCCGACCATGCCCGTCGGAGAGAAGCGGACGACGACGGTGAGCACCTCCTGCGGCTGCATCTCCTTCTGATCGATCGCGCCGCCGACGATGGTGAACGCCGGGTCGGTTCCGGCCGACAGCTCGATGCCGGAGAGGAAGCACGTCTCGTTCGCGTTCGAGCCGAGGTTCTTGATGGTGACGCCGAGGTCCTTGTGGTCGGGCGGCGTGACGAGGCCGAAGTTCAGCGCGGCCGGCGTGACCGACAGGTTGCACGGCGGCAGCGCCTGCGCGTCGGCGGTGACGTTGATCTTGATCACCGGCTCGGCGGGGTCGTTGGAGTAGATGGTCAGCTCCGCCGCCTTCGCGCCGATGCTCTGCGGCTTCAGCGTCACGAGCAGGTCGGCGAAGTTGCTTCCGATGACCGCCTCGAGGCCCTTCGACGGGTCGTACGACGCCGGCAGGCCGACCTCGAACTCACCCGCCGCGGTGTTGCCGTTCGTCGGGGTGATCTCGATCAGCGGGAAGCCGCCCGGCGTGCCGTTCACGACCTGGCCGAAGTACAGGTTCGCGTTCGGGTCCATGTTCGGCGGCTTCGTGCCGACGTTCTGCACAGTCACCTTCCGCGAGACGGAGTAGGTCGACGTGCCGGGGAAGAAGCCGACCTTGCCGAAGTTCAGGTTCGGGCGCGGCGTCACCTTGATGGCGGGGCCGCCGCCGTAGCAGCTGAGCTCGACCTTGCCGCTCGACTGCCGCATCAGCGGGATGTCGAAGTCGAGCGTCGCGCTGCGGGCGCCGAGCGACGACGGGCGGCACGAGACGACCATCTTCGACTGGCCGCCACCGGCGATGGTGAACGTCGTCGGCGTCTCGCCCATCGGCGGCTCGTAGAAGAAGTCGGCGTAGTTGGTGCGGATGTTGGTGATGACGATCGGCACGTTGCTGCGGTTCGTGAACGTCACCTCGCGCGGCGCGCTGAAGTTCGTGCTCACGTAGCCGTAGTCGATGCTGGCCGGCGTCCACGAGAGGATGCTGTCGGCGCCCTTGCCCTTCAAGATGACCTCGCCGGGCGGGCAATCGCCGGGGCCCTTCATCGTGACCTTCGCCTCGTAGTCGCGCAGCTCGGTCGGGCTGAAGCTGAACTCGACGGTGCGGGTGCCCATCGACATGACCGGGACGTCGCCGCTGAAGTTCGAGCCGAACGACGCCGCGTCGGAGCCGGTGATGCCGCCGACGTTGATGGTGGCGTCGAGCTGCGCCGGGTTCTTGAACGTGTGGCCGAGCTTCAGCGTCTCGCCGAGCGGCACTTCGCCGAAGTCGAGGACGGTGGGCAGATCGCAGATGCCGCCCTCGCCGGTGCCCTTGAGCGTGATGATGGCGGTGGCGTCTTCGGGTCGCGTGCCCTCGGCGGTGAGGAGCAGCTTCGCGACCGGGTGCTGCACGCCGATGCGCGGAGTGAACGCCATGTCGATGGCGATCTCCTGCGTGGCGACCACGTTGAGGGTCGGCTTGAACTTCACCTCGAAGTAGGCGTCGGCCTTCACGTCGTCTCCGATGGAGACGGCCGCGCCCTCGGTCTGCTCGAGCAGCACGAGCTTCAGGTCGCCGCTTCCCCAGTTGCGGACGAGCATCTGCTTGGTGACGCGCTCGCCGACGAAGGCCGGGCCGAAGTCGTAGGTCGCGTCGCGGTTCACGCGCTCGGTGCCGTCGACGTCTTTCCAGACGACGCCGAGCTCGGCCCAGTTCTCCTGGACGCCGCCGCGACCGCGGCAGTCACACCCAGAGGCGATGAGCGCGACGACAGAGAAAATGGAGAGGCCGCGAGAAATGAAAGCAGCGTGCGAGACGCGCATGGGTGAGGGCTCCCAGACTTCTTGAACGAGGTACTGCCCGACTTCCCCTTTGGCGCGCGCAAGGTGCCGTCAGCCCGCACGAAGATCAAGACCCCCCAGAATGTTTTTTGACCAAGGCGGTCGGACAATGTGGGATGAAGCCCGTGGCGCGAGGGGGCCTTGCTTTGGCAGGCGTGAATGTGAGATCCGCGCGCAGCTTCGAAGGGGTCAGGAGCGTTATGAGAAAACTTTCATCGTTCGGTGTGGCGCAGGCGCTCGTGCTCGGGCTGTGCGTGGGACTCATCGCGTCGTCCGTGTCGTGCGGTCCGCCGCGGCCTCCGCCGGCGCGCTGCAACCGCAACACGTGTGACGGCTGCTGCGACGAGAACGGCCAGTGCTTCGGCAAGAGCGACGCCGGCCTTCAGGCGAATGACGCCTGCGGCCTCGGCGGCGTGACCTGCCAGGTCTGCTCGTCGAACCAGACCTGCGTCGACGGCAACTGCCGCATCGGCGGAATGGGCGGCGGCTCGGGTGGTGCGGGCGGCAGCGCCGGCTCGATGGGCGGCGGCACCGGCGGCAGCGGCGGGTCGTCGACGCTCCCCGACGGCGGCATGTGCAACGCGACGACGTGCCCGACCGGCTGCTGCAACGCGACCGGCTGCGTGATGCCGGCGCAGCAGAACTTCACGCGCTGCGGAAGCGGCGGCGTGGCGTGCTCCGGGTGCCCGAACGGCCAGGCGTGCGCCGCGAGCCCCGACGGTGGCGTGGGCAACGTCTGCCAGGTGCCCAACTGCACCGCGTGCCTCGACACGTCGGGCAACTGCCGCACCGACAAGATGACGCTCACCGACGACAACTTCTGCGGCGGTCCGGGCGGCAACACGTCGGTCTGCGCGCGCTGCGACACGGCGAACGGTCAGCGCTGCATGAACGGCCGCTGCGTCGGCATGTCGAACCAGTGCACCTCGATGAACTGCGACGGCTGCTGCGCGGGCAACACGTGCATCCCGGCCGACGGCGGCATCAGCAACGCGCAGTGCGGCCTCGGCGGACAGGCGTGTGCGACGTGCTCGACGCCGGCAACGTGCGACAAGGCGACCGGCATGTGCATGGGCGGCGGCACCGGCGGCGGCGGCGGGTTCCCGGGCCTCGACGGCGGCTTCGGCACCGTGTGCGATCCGACCACCTGCGCGAGCGGGTGCTGCGACTTCCTGCTGGGCTGCCTGCAGAATGGCGCGGCGTACCCGCCCGGCGGCGGCTCGGGCCTCGGCCAGTCGTGCGGCACGGGCGGCGGCGTGTGCAGAATCTGCCTGCCGGACTGCGCGACCGGTATGGCGCTCGGTCTCTGCTTCTGAGCTGACGCTAACGGTGCAGAACAAGGGTTGTGGCCTCACGGGCCACAACCCTTTTTCTTGAGCACAGAGAATCAGAGGGCAGTCCCTCGTCCTGCACATCAAAAGGGGTCAACGGAGCCCTCCCGTGACCGAGCCGTATGCCATCCGCCGTGGCGACAACTTAAGCTCCATCGCCGAACGCTTCCGGGTCTCCGTCGAAGACCTGATCAAAGCGAACGGCATCACCGACCCGGATCAGATCTTCGAAGGCGATCAGCTCGTCATCCCCGACGAGTTCCGCACCGAAAACCCGCGCTCGGGGCCGGTCGAGCCGACCGAGCAGAACGCGCGCATCGGCGACGAGTACAACCCACAGACGAACCCGAACTGGTGGCGCACGCCGACTCCGCTGCCGGAGACGGTCGAGACCGAGCGCCGCGTCGGAGCGCGCTCGGGCCCGGTGCGCTCGCGCAGCGGCCGCGAGTTCCCGACCTCGCCGGACGGCACTCCGCTGTACCGGCAGGGCGACCCGGAGTGGGGCTCGCGCGCGCTCGGCCGCGGCGGCTCGATGGCGCGCTCCGGCTGCGCGGTGACCGCGACGGCGATGGCGATCTCGCGCATCTCGGGTCAGCCCATCACTCCCGGCGAGCTCGACCAGTTCCTCGACACGCACCAGGGCTACTCCGGCAACGCGGTGCGCTGGGAGGTCGCGGCGCGCGCGCGAGGCCTGGGCGTCGAGCGGCCGGCGTGGAGCATGGACACCATCAACAACCAGCTCGACCGCGGTCGGCCGGTGGTGATGGGCGTCGACTCCCGCCCCGGCAGCAACGGCGGAGCGAACGGCACCGACCACTGGGTCACCCTCACGCGGCGCGAGCGCGACCCGCAAGGCCGCAGCATCTACTACGCGAACGACCCGGCCACGGGGCGCGAGGTCCGCTTCCGCGAGCAGAACGGCCGGCTCGTCTCGATGGACAACCAGTACCGGTCCACCGGCCAGCTGCGCACGTTCACCGGCGGCCGCAGCACTTCGCCCGCGCCGACGGCGACGTCGCAGCAGCCCGCGACGGTGCAGGACCCGCGCACGCCGACCGGTCCCTCCGGGCCGACGGGTCCGCAGCTCGAGGCGCCTCAGGGCCTGCGCGCGCGCGGCCGCGGGCTCGACCTGCAGCGCGAGCTCTCCGACCCGAACTCGACGTTGTCCGTCGCCATCGGCAACGCCGAGGGCACGCGCACCGTGAACGGCGGCCGCACCCGCGCGTACGGCTCGCACATCGACCCCGGCAACCGCCGCCGCAACCTCGGCACGTTCTCGTACCAGCAGCACCAGAACCCGAACGTGCGCACTCCCGAGCAGGCCGACCAGGTTCAGCTCGCCCGCCTGCGCGCGCAGATTCCGGCGTACGAGCGCGCGGCGCGGGCTGCGGGGCTCGACCCGAACAACCCGCGGCTGCAGGCGGCGTTCTTCGACCTGTGGAACCAGTCTCCGCGCATGGCGCAGCGGTTCCTGCAGCGGCTGCCGCAGACGATGCGCGGCCGCGAGCCGACGATGGAGAACCTCGTCCAGGCCCGCGTGAACGCCATGTACGACGACCGCGGACGGTTCACCGCGCGCGGCCTGCGGAACCCCCAGTTCGCCGAGCGCGACCAGCGCCGGCGCATGGAGGCGATGGAGCGCGTGCTGCGCGAGCGCGGGGTGGTGTAGGCCCACGGGGCGCCTCCGTTCACGCTGAGCGGAGGCACGCGAAGCGGGCCGCAGTCGAAGCGGGCCCGAAGCCGTCCATGGGCCCGCTTCGACTACGGCCTTCGGCCTCCGCTCAGCGCGAACGAGAGGGCGACGAATCCGTGTACGCTTGGCGCGTGCGCTCGATTGTTCTGCTCGGCTCGTTGCTCGCCGCCTGCTCGACGCCTCCTCCTTCGCAGCTCGCGATCGTCTCCACGGCGCCGGTTCACGACTTCGGGCGGCTCGCGGTCGGCAGCACGCGCACGCTCGTCGTCGCGTTCCGCAACGAGAGCGCCGTCGCGACCTCGCTCGAGTCGCTGGTGGTCGAGAGCGGCGACGGCGCGTTTCGCATCGTCGACTTTCGCGGCGGCGAGCTTCCCGCGTTCGGCGTCGCGACCGCCGAGGTCGCGTACACCGCGGTCGAGGGCTCGGGCCGCGCGACGCTCTTGCTCCGTCACAGCGGCGGCCTCGTGCGCACCGTCGTCGCCGGCATCGGCGTCGTGGCCGACTGCACGCTGCCGGGCCTCATGCAGTTCGGAGACGTCATCATCGGCGGCGAGGCGACGCAGACCGTGACGTTCAGCGCTCCGCCGGAGCACAGCGGCAGCGCGTTCATCGGCCCCATCGTCGGCGACGGCTTCATCGCCTCCGACAGCGGAGACCTCGAGCTCGCCGCCGGCGAAGAGAAGAAGGTCACCTTCACCTTCCGCCCGACGATCGTGAAGAGCTACGCGGCGACGGTGATGGTGCGGGTGAGCGCGTTCTGCCCCGACCTCATCGTTCAGCTCTCGGGCAGCGGCGTGGAGAACCTGTTGACCTGCGACGCGCTCGACTTCGGCTACGTGCCGCCAGGCCTGTCGCTCACGAAGCCGCTGATGGTGAGGAACTCGGGCCTTCAGCCGCTCGCGGTCACGCCGCGCGGCAACCCCGACTTCCGCCTCTCCGAGACCTCGCAGCTCGTGCCCGGCACCGGGGCGCTGATCATCCCGGTCACCTTCGCCCCGACGCAGCTCGGCCCGCGCGGCGCGAACATCGTGCTGTCGACGAACCACCCGCAGCAGCAGCGCGTGACGTGCCTGGCCCGCGGCGTCGGCGGCGGCCCCGACATCTCGGTGAGCCCGGCCGTCCTCGACTTCGGCGAGGTGCCGTACTTCCCCAGCCAGGCGTACGGCGTGACGCGACAGGTGAAGGTGTCGAACCTCGGCTCTCGCGAGCCGGATCCGAAGGGCAACCTGCACGTGGGGCGCTGGGTGGTGACTCCGCTGAACGCGGACTCTCCGGCGAGCGCGCTGTGCGTGGGCGCCTTCGACGAGGCGACGTCGACGTGCCTCGACCGGCTGGCCCCGGGCTACGACCCGGCCGTCGGCATCGCGTCGGTGCTCGAGGTGCCGCTGCGGGTGACGGCTCCGGCGGGAGGACGAGAGCTCGAGTGGGACGTGACGCTGTTCTCCGACGATCTCGACGAGCCGCAGGTGACGGTGCGCGTGAAGGCGCGGTCGGTGCGCGCGCAGCCCTGCAGGTACACCGTGACGCCGCCGGCCATCGACTTCGGCACCATCGCGGGCCAGCCGCAGGAGCGCGTGATTGCGCTGCACAACGACGGAGTCACTCCCGACGACGTGTGCATCGTCGATCAGGTGGTGCTCGCTCCGGGCAGCTCGCCCGTGCTCTCGCTGGCAGGCGGCGCCGTCGGCCAGCGCAAGCTCATGCCCGGCGAGTCGATGCAGGTCGTCGTCCGCGTCACGCCCGGCGCACCCGCGCCGGCGAGCGGAACGGTGGAGCTGTCGGTGTCGGCTCCAGGGCGGCAGTTGTTCACCGTGCCGGTGTCCGCGAGCGTGGCGGAGAGCTGCCTGGCGTTCTTCCCGCACCGGCTCACGTTCGGCACGGTGAGGGAGAGCTGCACCGGAGCGGTGCGCACGGCCTCCGCTCACGACGCCTGCGGCGGTCTCGCCGTCGACTCGTGGAGGGTGCGCGGCGCGGAGTTCCAGGTCTCGGGCCTGGTCGCCGGTGCGCCGCCGTCCGCTCTCTCCGTGAAGTACGAGCCGCAGAACGCAGGCGCGGACGAGGGTGTCGTCGAGGTCGTGGCGCTGCAGGGCAGCGCGCTCGTCACGTACGCGCTGCCGCTGAGCGGCGCCGCGAACGCGACCGGCGTGTCGAGCGAGACGTTCACCGAGCCGGCGGGGCGTCCGCGCGACGTGCTCATCGTGATGGAGGACTCGAGCACGGCGCTGCAGGAGCGCTTCGCGATGTACGCCGCGAGGTTCCTGCCCGCGGGTGGCGTCGACGCGCGCATCGGGGTGGTGGGCAGCTCGTCGGCGACCGGCGCGCTCATCGGCAGCCCGAAGGTGCTCACGTCCTCGACGCTCAACCTCGCCGGCGCGCTCGCGGCGCGCGTACGGCAGGTCGGCAACCTCGGCTTCGGCTTCAAGCCGGCGACGGTGGCGCACGCCGCGCTGACGAGCGACCTCAACCTCGGCTTCCTGCGCGCGGACGCGAAGCTCGCGGTCGTCGTGGTGACGGATGCCGGCGATCGCTCGACGCCGCCGCACGGCTGGCTGCACGCGTCGCTCGCGGCGCTCAAGCCGCGCGGCCAGCTCACGTACAGCGTCATCGGCCCGTTCGCCGGGTCGGCTCCCGCGGGCTGCTCCTACCGGGAGCCGTTCCCCGACGCGACGCTGCACCAGTTCCTCACCTCGCGGCTCGACGGACGGACGGAAGAGGTGTGCAGCACGGACTGGTCGATGATGCTCGCGCGCGTGGGGGCGACGGCGTTCAGCACCGGTGCTCCTCAGCACCTCTACGTGGAGGGCGACCCGGACCCGTCGACGCTGGTGGTGTTGCGCGACGGCATGCCGATTCCGCAGGTGCACTGGGCGTGGGATTCCCAGCGCAACGCAGTCCAGCTGGATCCGCTGGTTGCGCCGGGACCGGGCGAGACGACGACCGTCACGTACGGCGCGGTCTGCCACTGATGTCATGCCAGTTTTGTAACGCGTTCCGGGCACTTGCATCGCGGTGCGCGGGTGGCGCATACAGACGCCGCGCATGCGTTCACTCCTCATTCCCGTTGCGCTGATCAGCCTGGTCGTCGCGGGCTGCCGCTGCGAACCGCCGCCCATCGACCGCGGTCGCGGAGAGATCGGCATCATCTACGAGCTCGACGGCTTCATGGTCTCGCGCCCGAACGGCGTCTACGACTTCCGCGGCGTCGCGATGGGCGTCACGCGCACGCTGAAGGTCCAGGTGAAGAACGAGGGCGGCGGCCCGCTCGAGCTGCAGACGCTCGAGCGCATCTCGGGCGATGAGGCGCTGTCGATCGCGTTCACTTCGACGGTGGTGAGCGGTGCAGAGACGATCGAGCTGACGGCGACGTTCGCGGCGCCGGTCACCGACGACATGCAGAAGCCCTACTCGGCGAAGTTCAAGCTGACCGCGGGAAACACCGAGCCGGGCAAGGAGACCGCGGAGATCGAGCTGAAGGGCATCGCGGTGAAGACGCAGTGCATGCTGCCCGACACCATCGACTTCGGAGGCGTCGCGGTCGGCGCCACCGAGACGCGCACGGTGCGCATCGAGAACCTGACGTCGCTCGACGAGACCGCGACGCTCGGCGAGATCACCTCGGCGTCCGACACGGGGCTGTTCCGCTACGGCCCGGGGTGGATGGCGGGGCCCGTGCCGCTCGTGCCGGGCATGGCGCGCGACGTGACGGTGCGGTTCTCTCCGACGCAGGCGGGCTCGTTCTCGGCGCTGGTGACGATGAAGGTCGCGTCGCACTGCCCGTCGGCGACGGTGAAGCTGATCGGCTCGGGGGTCGCGTCGGCGGTCGAGTGCGCGCCGGTGGACTTCGCGTTCCTGCCGACGGGGCTTCAGCGCACGCAGGCGACGACGCTGACGAACTACACGCTGCAGGACGTGAACGTGACGGGCCTCGTGGCCTCGAGCGTGGACTTCGCGTCCGGCGCGCAGTCGGTGACGGTGCCGGCGGCCAGGCGCGAAATGCAGACCGGCGGCGCGCTGGTGCTGGTGCCGGGCACCGCGAGCCTCGACGTGACGTTCAAGCCGACGAAGCTGGGGCCGCTGACCGGGAACGTGAGCGGAGACTCCACGCTCGCCTCGCAGCCGAAGGTCGCGTGCCAGCTGCAGGGGCAGGGCGGCGGTCCGGACATCGACCTGAAGCCGTCGGGCACGCTCGACTTCGGAGCGATTCCGTTCTTCGCGAGCGCTCCCGAGCCGTTCTTCGTGACGCGCAAGCTGACGATTCAGAACCTCGGCACGACGTCGATGGACGCGCGCGCGAACCTGAAGCTGGGCATGGGCGGCACCGGGCTCGCGTTTCGCGTGACGCCGAAGAACATGGACTCGTCGCTCAGCGAGATCTGCGTGGGCGTGTACGACGCGATGAACCCGAACCCGGCGGCGCGCTGCTCGAACGCTCCGCCGCCGTCGTACGACCCGGCGCTGGGGCTCCCCGCGACGGGCGTGTCGGGCCTGCTCGACGTTCCGATTCGCATCACGCCGAACGCGGCGAACAAGACGATGGAGTGGGAGATCGAGGTCTTCTCGAACGACCCCGACGAGCCGGTCGTGGCGCTGACGGTGCGCGCGGCGTCGGTGATTCTGCCGCCGTGCCAGTTCCAGGTGACTCCGGCGAACCTGCAGTTCGGCCTGGTGACTCCGCCGCAGTCGCGTGACCTGTCGTTCACCATCAAGAACGTGTCGTCGACGAACAGCTGCCTGGTGACGCACCTGGGGCTCGCGCCGGGGGCGGACGCGACGTTCTCGCTGCCCGACGGCGAGGTGTCGCAAGAGACGCTGATGCCGCAGGGCTCGCTCACCGTGAAGGTGCGCGCGACCGGCACCGGCGTGGCGACGACGACGCTGCGGCTCGTGCTCGGAGCGATTCGCTTCGGCATCTCCGACCCGCTGCGGCCCGAGGTCGAGGTGCCGCTGTCGGCGCAGATCGGCCTGGGCTGCCTCACCATCGCGCCGGCGGATCTCGACTTCGGCACGGTGAAGCAGGGCTGCGACTCGTCGTCGCGCACGTTCACCGTCTACAACACGTGCCTCACGCCGGTGACCATCAACGGCTGGCGCATGTCGGCGCCGGCGGGTCAGCCGATCGGCGGGCCGAACTGCATGAACATGTCCGCGCACTGCGCCGAGTTCCTGCTCGACGGCGTGCCGAGCTTCATGGCGGGCGCGGTGATTCCGCCGGCGGCGCCGATGCCGGGCACGTTCAAGCTGAAGTACCACCCCATCGACCTCGGCGCGGACACCGGCGCCTTCACGCTCGACGTGACGCAGAACGGCGGCGCCCGCACCGACATGGTGGTGACGCTGCGCGGCGTCGGAGACACGGCGGGGCTCAACGTCGACACCTTCGCGCAGGACCCGCGGCCGAAGGCCGACGTGTTGTGGATCATCGACAGCTCCTGCTCGATGTACGACAAGCAGCAGCTGCTCTCGATGAACTTCGCGTCGGTGATTCAGTACGCGTCGACGGTGGTGCCGGGCGGCGTCGATTACCAGATGGGCGTCATCGACTCGGACCCGAACACCATCAGCGGTGGACGGCTGAGAGGAACCGAGCCGAGCTGCACGGTGGACTGCAACCCGAAGGTGCTGCGCGCGGGCATGTCGAACGTCGACGCGCTGTTCCGCTCGAAGGTGCGCGTCGGCATCAACGGCTCGGGCAACGAGCAGTTCGCCGAGCTCGCGGTGCGGGCGCTGACGGCGCCGCTGGTGAACACGGCGAACGCGGGCTTCCTGCGGCCGGACGCGACGCTCGCCATCATCGCGGTGACGGACGCCGGCGATCAGTCGCAGATGCCGTTCTCGGTGATCGAGGGGCTCTTGCGGAACATCAAGGGCGCGCAGCGGCCGGGCCTGTTCTCGTACAACGTGGTCGGCCCGTTCTCGGCGTCTCCGCCGCCGGGCTGCATCTACGACGACTTCACCGACACGGTGCTGCACGAGTACCTGGTGACGGCGTTCGACGGAGCGACAGGGCAGATCTGCGATCAGCAGAACGGCTTCGCCAGCGCGCTGCAGCAGATCGGCAAGAAGGCGTTCGGGTACCGCGACCGCTTCTTCTTGAGCTCGCAGCCCGACCTCACCCAGATGCCTGCGTTCACGGTGCAGCTGAACGGCATCCCGGTGCCGCCCACCAACCTCGGCGGCACGGTGTGGACGTACGAGCCGGCTTCGAACTCGCTCTTGTTCACCGCGGCGAACGTGCCCGAGCCGGGCGACACGCTGACGGTCGCGTACACGGTGCTGTGCAATTGAGGGCGCTCGCGTTCGCGGCGGCGCTGTGCGCGGCGCTGGTGGCGCGGCCGGTGCTGGCCGGCTGCGGGTCGGATCGCGACTGCGGGCCGGGCGTGAGCTGCCGCAGCGGAAAGTGCGCGACGGCCGAGGGCTCGTCGTGCGGCTCCGACCGGGACTGCGGCGGCGCGTCGTGCCGCAGCGGGAAGTGCGCGAACGCGCCGGACGGCACGTGCGGCTCGGACCGTGACTGCGGCGGCGGCTCGTGCCGGAGCGGGAAGTGCGCGGCGGGCGGCGGCGGCTGCGGGTCGGATCGCGACTGTGGCCCGGGCGTGAGCTGCCGCAGCGGAAAGTGCGCGACCGCGCCGGGCTCGTCGTGCGGCTCCGACCGGGACTGCGGCGGCGCCTCGTGCCGCAGCGGCAAGTGCGCGAACGCGCCCGATGGGACGTGCGGCTCGGATCGCGACTGCGGGAGCGGAGTCAGCTGCCGCAGCGGGAAGTGCGCGGGGCGCTGAGAAGCCGCCTCCCGCTCGCCCTGAGCGGAGGAGCCCGAAGGGCTCCGAAGTCGAAGGGGGCCCGAAGCCGATATGGAGCCCACATCGACTCCGGCCTTCGGCCTCCGCTCAGTGTGACCGGAGCCTGCTTCGTACGCCGTTCAACGAAACGTGCCGTGCAGCAGCAGCGCGGTGCCGCCGTCGGGCGCGCTGCCGGCGAGGAAAAATTCGTCGCGGCTGACGCCCCAGGCGCCCCAGACGTCGATGGGCGTCGCCTGCGGCCGCCACGTTCCGTCGCGGCGGATGGTGAAGCCGCGGCCGTTCTCGTAGGTGCCTCCGGCGACGACGTCGTTTCCGTTGCCGAGGCGGACGAGGGCGCGGACGACGCCGGTGGCTCCGGGAGGATTCGAGACCTTCGGCCAGCTGCCGCCCGCGGTGCCCTCGCGCGCGGCGATGCGCCAGCCGGTGCCGCCGACGACGCGGCCGGCGTCGGTGCCGGTGCCGGCGTACCAGAGCTCCATGCTGAAGTTCGGCGAGACGGGCTCGGTCGTCCAGCCGCCGTCGGCCTGCGTGCGCACGAGGCCTTCTTTGCCGGTGCCCCACGCGCGGCCGTCGTCGGTGATGAAGCAGCCCTTCAAGTCGTAGACGTTCGAGCCGTACCAGACGCGCTGCCACGTGCCGCCTGCGTAGCGGTGCATCGCGGTGTTGGTGTCGGGCGGCCCCCCGGCGACGTAGACGCCGTGCACCGGGTGAGAGCAGATGCCGAGCATCGGGTCTCCGACGGAGAAGGGCTCGAAGATGGAGCCTGATGCGCGGCAGCCGCCCGTGCACGCGTGCACGGCGCTGGGCCCGGCGAGGAAGACGTCTCCGTTGAGCGTGGTGAGCGCGACGGCGCCCGTCGCGTTCGAGACCGCCGTGAAGGACGTGCCGTTCGAGTGGTACACGGTGCCGTCGTCGGCCAGCACCCAGTAGTCGGTCGGCGAGCTGCCGTGCACCGCGCGCAGCTTCGGCGTCGTGATGCCGGTCGCGACCTCGTCGAAGTGCCAGGTCGGCGTCGCGGTGCCGCCGCCGGTGGCCGTCGCGCCGCCTCCCGCGCCGGCCGTACCGCCGCCGGTACCGGTCGTGCCTCCGGCTCCGCCGCCCGTCGATGGCGCTCCGCCGCCGGTGGCTTCGCTGCCGCCTCCGGCGCCTCCGTCCGGACGGGAGCTCAAGCCGCACGAGGCGAGGAGCAGGAGCGCGAGGAGCCGAGTCACGGGGCTAACCTAACCCCGGAGTGTTGCAGCTCGGAAAATGGAAACACGCCCGCAGGTGCGGCGAGTGGCGAGGGCGCGTGTTCGCCGCATGGGGCGCCGGTCGTCGTCGAAGCCCGCTCATGCTTGCGGTGTGACGCCGGCCCGATAGCATCGCCGCGCCCATGACCCGCTTCCTCGCGTTCGTCAGCGTCGTCGGTCTGGTCGCGTGTGGAGCCCCCGAGTCGGAAGTTGATGGAGGCACCGCCGGCGGCGCGGGAGGTGGCACCGCAGGCGGCAGCGCGGGTGGCTCGGCCGGCGGAGCAGCAGGTGGAGCTGGCGGCGGCGCAGCAGGTGGAGCCGCCGGCGGCGCAGCGGGTGGAGCTGGCGGCGGCGCAGCGGGTGGAGCTGCCGGCGGCGCAGCGGGTGGCACCGCGGGCGGAAGCGCTGGAGGCTCGGCGGGTGGAAGCGCTGGAGGCTCAGCGGGCGGAAGCGCTGGAGGCTCAGCGGGCGGAAGCGCTGGAGGCTCGGCCGGCGGCAGCGCAGGCGCTGCGGGAGGCGGAAGCGCAGGAGGCTCGGCTGGTGGAAGCGCAGGCGGCTCGGCCGGCGGAAGCGCAGGTGGTGGCGGCGGGGCCCCCGACGCAGGCAACTGCCCGCCGCTCAGCTTCTCGTTCCCCGGCCTCCGCGGCGAAGACCTGTGGGCGGCGGACGACGACCACGTCTGGCTCGTCGGCACGCGCCTGCCCGCCGGCACCGGGGGCTTCATCCGCGTCTTCGACGGTGTCGCGTGGCAGGCGCTCGGCGGCACGGGGCTGCCCGACTTCGAGAAGGTCTCTGGCGCCGCGCGCGACGACGTCTGGGCGCTGAGCGCGCAGTTCCTGCACCACTTCATCGGCACCGACGGCGGCGGCGTCTCGATGCCGCTGCTCGCCACCAACACCATCGGCCTGTTCGCGTTCAGCGACCCGCTCCTCTCGGATGGTGGCACCAACTTCGCGATGGTGGTCGGCAACGGCGGCAACGTCGCGGCCTGCATCGACGGCGGCAGCCTGGTGCGCGAGCCGGTGCCGGGCAGCTCGATCCTTCAGGCGGTCTGGGCGACCTCGCCCGACGACGTCTACGTGGGCGGCAACTCCCAGCTCGTCCACCGCCGCGGGCCGAACGGCTGGTTCACCGTCAACCAGGGCTTCGGCTTCAGCGGAGCTCGCGCCTTCCACGGCGCCGGCGGCGTGACGTACATGGCGGGCTTCAACACCAACGGCACTCCGGCGGCGTTCGTCTCGCGGGACGGCGGTGACTTCGGGCCGCTCAACTTCCCCATCGGCGTCACCGGCTCGTCCGGCACCGTCGCCGCGCTCGACGCCGCCGAGGCCTGGTATGGCCTGAGCACCGGCGCCATCTGGCGCTTTCGCCCTGCGGGCTTCACGTACTGGGATGCGGGCGTGCCCGGCAGCGCGAACGCGCTCTTCGCCACGCCGCAGCGCCTGTGGATGGTCTTCTACGACTCCGCTGGCGCCCGCACCGAGGTTCGCGCGTTCTGCCGGTCGGCGCTGTAGCTCGCCGGAGAAGAACACCGCCACATGGGCCTTGCCCTCCGCCTCGTCGAGGCAGACGACCGCGCGCGTGACGCAGAACGGCTTGCCGACGAAGAAGCGCAGCGCGTAGGCGCCGTCGGTGAGCGGGCCGGGAAGTGGAGCCGCACGACGTTCGCCGACGGCTGCAGCTCGTGTTGCTCGCAGGCCTGCTGGTCGCTCAGCGCCGGGCGCGCAGGCGCTGATGCGTGAGGTAACGGGTACTCAGCCACTTTTGGATTGCCGCATTTCGAGAAACGGAAACTCGCGCGCGCGGTGTTGCGAGAAGGAGTGCAGTGGGCGCACTGCTCGTCGCGATGTTGCTGTCGACTCCGCGCGCGTCTGCTTGCGACGCCGCGTACGACTCCGTGGTTCAGGTCGCGCGGAGCGAGGCGAACTTCGGCTACGCGCACGAGGTCAGTCGCGAAGGCCGCCGCGCGTTCGTGGCTGCGTGCGTGCGGCACCTGTCCCGCGCGCAGGTGCGCTGCATCGCGCGGGCGCGCAGCTCGGACGCGCTCTACGTGTGTACGCCGTAGAGCTTCGGACCGCGAACAACCGGGTTCGCGTTCGCGGTCGCGTTCGGTGAGTCGAGCCCGGACGCGCGCGAACCCGACCCGGTCTTCGCCGCCTTCAGCGCCGCTTCTTCCGTTTCCCCGTCGAGCTCCGCTCCGCGACGGCCTCGAGCTCCGGCGACAGCTCGACGTTGCGGTCGGGCGGCACGATGCTGCGGTCGGTCTCATCGCCGAGCGCAGGCAGCTGCCAGTCGGTGTCCTCGAGCTGGTGCGCGACCTTCACCTTCTCGCTCGCCTCTCGCTTCATCGGGCGCAGCTTCGCGGTCACCGGCTCGTGGCCGGCGGTGTCGACGACCTCGGTGGACTCGAGCTGACCGAAGCTGCCGGCGACGCGCTTGGGCAGCTTCAGCGCCGGGCCCAGCTTCTTCTTCCACAGCCTCACCTCGGCGCCGATCTCCTCGCGGCTGGGGCCGGGGTACGCTTCGAGGAAGTCGCGCAGCCGCTCTTCGAACGCCTTCGCCGTCTTCAGGCGCTTCTTCGGGTCGTGCGCGCTCGCGTCGGCGACGATGTCGACGAGCTCGCGCGGCAGGCTGGGCCGCAGCGTGTCCGCGCGCGGAAGGCCGTGCTTCACGATCGCCTGAAACACCATCGGAGGAGCGCTGAGGTCGCCGTGCGGCTTCGAGCCGGTCACGAGCTCCCAGAGCGTCGCGCCCATCGCGTAGACGTCGCTCTTCGGAGTCGCCTCGTGGTCGAGCAGGTACTCCGGGGACATGTACCGGGCCTTCCCCTTGCGCAGCCCCGTCTGCGTCGTCACCTCGGAGATGTCCGCGCGCGCGATGCCGAAGTCGACGAGCCGCACGCGCCCCTCGACGTCGACCATGATGTTGTCCGGCGAGACGTCGCGGTGCACGACGTTGAGCAGCTCGCCGTTCAGGTTCGTCAGCGTGTGCGCGTAGTGCAGGCCGGCGCAGGCGTCGGCGATGAGCGCCGCGGCGAACGAAGGCTTCAGCGGACCGGAGTGCAGGTCCATCGAGGTGCGCAGGTCGAGGCCGTCGATGAGCTCGAGGACGAGGTACCAGTCGTCGTCGACGTTGCCCTGGTCGAGCACGCGCACGACGTTCGGGTGATTGAGGCGCGCGGCGAGCTTCACCTCGTCGAGGAACATGCGCAGCAGCCGCTCGTCCTGCGAGAGGTGCGAGTGCACGCGCTTGAGCACGACGTACGGGTTGCGGCGATCGTCGAACGTCGGCTTCGCGAGCCAGACCTCGGCCATGCCGCCCATGCCGAGCTTGCGCTCGAGCAGGTAGTCGCCGAACCGGTCACCGGGCTTGAGGCGGAGCACCGGCGTGCATCTTGCTCGATCGCCGGCGCGAGCGCGCAGATATGTCCGACTGCTGGTACACCGGCGCGGGTGAGGCTCCTTCGCCCGTCCCTCGTCCTTCTCTTCTTGCTCGCCGCCGGCTGCGACTGCCGCGGCGGCGGCCTGCGACCGAGCCCGGACGCCGGCTGTCCCAACGACATCTGCGCCACCGTCAGCTGTCCGGCCCCCGCGACCGTGAAGGTCGGCGAAGAGCTCACGGTCACCGGCAAGGTGAACGACGCCTACGGTGAAGAGCCGACCGAGTGGAGCGTGTCGAAGGCGCCGATGGGCTCTCTCGCCCGGCCGGCGACACCGGATGAGCTCTCGACGCGGTTCACGCCCGACGTCGTCGGCGCGTACACGCTCGAGCTGTGCACCGTCATCGGCGAGGCGAAGTGCTGCACCGCCGACGTGAACGTGATGCCGGCGTGCTCGAACCCGCCTCCGCCCCCGGCGAGCACCGCGTGCGTGACGAGCTGGGACGGGCGGCCGATCGTGCAGTTCGCGGCCGTGCCGGCGGGGCTCACGTACCAGCTGGTCGATGGAACCGGGCAGGTGCTGGCCACGGCGACGGCGGGGCACAACCACCTGCGGCCGGCGACGCGCATCGCTCCGGGAGCGGAGCCGCCGGGCCAGAGCCTGACGTTGTCGGTCCGCTCGTGCACCAGCGCAGACCTGCGGTGCTGCTCGACGCCGACCGCGGTGGCGGTGAACGTGGTCTCGGTGTGCACGACGCCGGTGGCGCCGACCGCCTCGAACGTGGTGCTCAGCGAATACGTGGTGAACGGCGAGGGCACCTGTCCTTCGGTCGACTGCATGACGCAGGACACCTGCCAGGCCGGCGAAGCGGTGGAGATCACCAACCTGTCGAACTGCCCCGTCACGCTGGCGGGTCATCACTTCGCGTACCGCAACGCGAACGCCTCGGCGCAGAGCCTGAGGTGGATGAACTTCGGCGCCGCGGACGTCATCCCGCCGCGCGGCGTCTACGTGGCGATTCGCAGCCGCATGTACGCGCCGACGTGCGCCGCGCCGCTCCCGCCCGAGTCGGCGGGGCTGTACGGCCTCAACATCTCGACGCTCGCGATGCAGGGCCCGAACCTGTGCAACGGCTGGTTCAACAACAACGGCGGCGGCATGTCCGAGCTGCGCATCGCGCGCGGCGTGGTGCCGATGGGCGGTGACCCGAGCTTCACCGGCGCCGCCATCGCCCGCATCGCGCCGTACCAGTCCTCGAGCGCCTCGTGCACCAGCGTCGGCTTCGACGCCGTCGACTCGTGCGGCTCGGTGATGGCCGGCACCGAGCCGACGGCGATGCTTCAGCCGAACCAGCTCGGCCGGCTCTGGCACCCGTGCGACGCGGTGGTGAACCCCGTGCCGGCGTGCGTGCGGGACTGATCTATCGTGTTCGGCATGAGGCGCGTCGCCGTCGTCGCCGTGTCGCTGACTCTGCTGTTCGCCATCGAGGCCTGTCGCATGTGCACGCTCGTCGGCTGCGCCGACGAGCTCACCCTCGAGGTACGCGCGCCGGACGGCGGCCTGGTCGAGGCGTTCCGCGGCTCAGTCACGCTCCCCGATGGCGAGCACGCGTTCGAGTGCCCCGCCGACGCAAGTCTCGAGGGGCAGTACACGTGCCCCACGCCGGGCGTCATCGAGGTGAACCTCAGCTGGATCGGGCGACCGTCGTCGGGGGTCAGCCGGAACATCGGCACGCCCGTCGACACGCTGCCGGTCAGCGTCACCGCGGAAGACGGAGGCCTCGGCTGGTCGCGTGCGCTTTCCCCCTCGACGTGGTTCGCGAACGGTGAGGCCTGCGGGCCCGAGTGCATCGCCCACCACGAGGTGGTCACGCTCGAGAAGCGTTAGGCGGCGGTCTTCAAAGGCCCATCGCGACTCGAGAGCTCGGATGTGACTTCCGGCACATGTGGGCCCCTGCGCGAGCCCGTACCTTGCCGTGCATGAACGCAAGACACTTCGCGGTGGCGGTGGCGGTGCTCGGCAGCGCGTGCGGCGTGCCTCAGGACCTGAACTACAACACCGGCCGGCTCGGCAACCTGTCGATCGCCAGCTGGGGGCCGCAGGCGGCGCGGGTTCCGCTGGTGGTCGGCGTCACGCGCGCGAACTCGGGCCGGCACGTGTGCTCGTCGTATCCGGGCTTCGGCTCGCTGCCGGGCGGGACGAGGTGCGAGTTCACCGGGCGCGTCGTCACCGTGACGTCGATCGACTCGGTCGAGTGCCCCAACGGCGGCTGCACGGCGCGCGTCATCGACCCGAGCAGCGTCGAAGTCACCGGCACCGCCACCGGCCGCCCGCTGCTGCGCGTGACCGCGACGCTCGACGACGGCAGCGTCGTGACCGACGAGCACGAGCTCGAGCTCGTGGAGATCGACTCCGTCCGCATCGACTGCGCGCGCGGCTGCACGGGGCCGCACGCAGTGCTCGTGGGCTCGCGCGTGGACATCTCCTTCGCGGCCTTCGGCGCTGACGCGGGCGTCCCGCAGAAGGTCGAGGTGAGCGAAGGCGACGGCCTCGTGGAGATCGGCCCGCGCGTGTACGGCAGATACGAGTACGACTACGGCTCCGCGCTCGACGGGTGGGTCCCGGTGAGCATCACCGCCAAGAAGGCCGGCGTCGCGACGCTGCGCCTCAAGCTCGGCCCGTTCGAGACGACGCGCACGCTGCGCATCGCGGCTCCGGACGAAGCGGTGGCCGGCGAGCTGTGGACGCCGGCGAAGTCGCCGTGGGTCGCCGATGCGAGCGGTCTGGGCCACGACCGGCTCGGCACGCGCGTGGACGCCGACTACACGGTGCGCATCTACAAGAACACGTTCGGCTCGACGGAGGAGCTCGTCCTCGCGTGGAAGCTGCGGGACGGGGCCTACGCGCTCGGTGGCGCGCCGAGCATCACCGCCGACCCGGCTGCAGCGCTGCGCCGGCCGTCGGAAGGTGAGGTGCCGGATCCGATCACGCTCCGGGTCGACGGCAAGAAGGCGGGCGCCGGCGCGAACATGGTCCTGCGCGGCCAGCTCGGCGCGGCGACGCTCGAGCAGAGCCTGCGCGTCGGCCAGGAAGAGTGAGCCCCACGTGCGCTGTCACGGCGCGCTGACCCTGCCCCGAGACACGTGTCTCCCCGAGGGTGACGGTCGCGAACGCTGCTGCGGGCACTTGCGACGACCGGGCGCTGGAACGCCCGGTGCAACCGTCGCCCTCCGGCCGAAGAGGAGCAGCAGATGCGAAGCGTTTCGTGCGCCGCAGTCGCGGCGCTGCTGGTGGCGTGTGCAGGAGGCCTGGAGCAGTCCGAAGACGAAGGCCCTCTCGGCGAGCTGGACGACGGGCTCGGAGCGCCGTTCTCCGTCTCGGTGCAGGTCGCGGCGCCGCCCGCGACGCGGTGGGTGTCTCCCGGAATCTGGGGCGTGAACGGCGGGCTCACCGCAGGGGCGGACGGGGGCAGAACCCTGCAGCAGTGGCGCGAGTACGTGGCTCCCGATGCTCCGCACCAGGCCGACGCGCGCGTGCGCCGGCTCGGCATCAAGCAGCTCCGCTTCCCCGGAGGCTGCGGCGCCGACACGTTCGACTGGAAGACGAGCACCCACTACCGCTACGCCGACGACGGAGGCACGGCCGTCATCAAGACGCCGCGGGTCTCGGTGCGCGACGCGCTCGACTACGCAGACTCCATCGGCGCCGAGCTCGTCTACACGATGAACGTCGAGACGCGCGGGCTGCCCAACCCCTGCGGCGAGCGACCTGCGTACCCCGGGCGCGCGACCGAGGCCGAGAACAAGCGCATCCTGCTCGCCGACGCGCGGCTGCTCCTCTCGCAGCCGTGGGCCTCGCGCATTCGCCACATCGAGCTGGGCAACGAGCCGTGGGGCGCGTGGGCGAAGATGCCGCGCGCGTACTTCGAGACGGCGCACGAGTTCGCCGCGCTCATCAAGAGCATCGACCCCTACATCCACGTCTCGGTCGCCGGCTCGCCCACCACGGGCAACAACATGGCCGGCGCGCCCGACTCGGGAATGCCCACGCCCGACGACGTGGAGTGGACGAAGGTCGCGCGCGAGTACCGCACCGCGCGCTGCAGCTACGCGCCGTGCTTCGACGCCATCACCGACCACCCCTACGGCTGGGCGGGCTGGGCGTGGCAGCAGCAGAACATTCCGAACCCGGCGAGCTTCCCCGGCGCGTCGGCGTACTACGCGCTCACCAACGCGTGGGCGATGGACAAGCGCCTCGCCGATTACGCCGGCAGCGACCTCTCGCTCTCCGAGTGGAACCTCAAGTGTTGGGAGTCCGGCAGCATCGTGCGGCTGGGGTTGATCAACCCGGGCTTCGAGGCGGGCGCGGTGCGGTGGACGGCGTGGGAGCGCTTCCCGGAGGGGCGCGACGCCCGCGGAGCGCCCATCGACGAGAACCGCATCGAGGTCGTCACCACGGGCGCCCGGGTCGGCTCGTCCGCGATGAAGGTGCGGCTCGGGCGCGCCACCGGCAACTGGGGAGACACGGTGCAGGCCGCGCAGAGCGTCGACGTCCGCGGCAATCGCCGCGTCATCGCCACCCTCTGGGTGAAGACGAATCAGCCCCGCAACACGCAGGTCATTCTTCAGCAGACCAACCCCGGCGCGCACCAGTGGTGGCACGTCGCCGAGGACACGCTCGAGACGCTGCGTCCCAACACGTGGCAGGGCGTGACCATCACGGGCGACACCTTCGCCGACACCACGCAGCTGTCGCTGGTGCTGCGCGTTCACAAGAACCGCGACGAGTGGGGCTCGAGCCCCGCGGCGGTCGAGGCCTACTTCGACGGCGCCGAGCTGCGCGACGTCACGGACCAGGTCGGGTGGGCCGTGCCTTCGGTCAACACCGCCGAGCACGGCTTCTACGTCTTCGAGAACCTCATGCTCATGGCGCAGAAGGGCGTCGCGATGGCGCACTACCACGCCTTCTCGCGAGGCCGGTGCGGCCTGTTGAACCCGCGGCTGCCGTTCAGCGGAATGGGGCAGGCGTTTTCGCTCACGTCGGCAGCTGCCGGCGGCACGGTCCTCGACACGAAGGCGCAGGGCCCGGTGTTCCGCGTTCCGAGCCACGGCTGCACCAGCCTCGCGTGTGTCCCGGCGAACGCCGCGCTCCCGTTCGTGAGCGCGTACGCCGTGCTCGACGAAGACCAGCACACGGTGCACGTCTTCCTCGCGAACCGGCACACCGCGCGGCCGGCCGCGGTGACGGTGGGCTTCAGCGGCCTCGACATGGCGAGCCGAAACGCGCTCGAGGTGACGACGCTGCGCGCGCCCGACTTCGCGACGCCCGGCTTCACCGAGAGCGCCACGACGTCGCTGCGCCCCAGCCCTGGCGCGCTGCTGTCGGTGACGGTGCCTCCGGTCGGGCTGGTGAGGGCGACGCTGCGGCTCGACCGGACGTACACCGTCGAGGGAGTTCCCACCTGCGACCCGGGCAAGACGCTCGCGCAGGGCACCGAGCGCGCGCGGCTCGTGTACGCGTTCTGGCCGCCGGGAAACCTGACGTGGGCGTCGACTGCGCTGAAGGTCGGCGCGGTGGCGACCGGCGAGCTGCGGCCCGCGCACCCGCTCAACGCGCTCTACGTGTACATGCAGACCGAGACCGGAGAGGTGCTGCCGCCCTTCGGCGCTCCGCCCCACGCGGGCATCGTGTTCGCGGACGTGTTCAACCCGCGCACGTGGATGGCGCAGCTCACCGCGACGAAGGTGCCCTCGGGCACGTGGCGAATCCGGTACCGGGCTCCGCCGCGGTGGTGCCGGTGAGCGCGCTCGAGCGTCACCCTTTGATCCTCTTGTTCTCCGGGTCGAAGAGCGGCTTGAGCGAGGCCTTGGCGGGGTACTTCACGCCGGCGATCTCGACCTCCCACGTGCCCGACTCGATGAACGCGGCGTCGACGGCGGTGTCGCCGCCTTCGATCATCGCGAGGCCGACGGCGCCGCCGAGCGTGTGCCCGTACGACGCGGCGCGCACGTAGCCGACCGACTTGCCGTCGCGCCACACCGGCTCGGCGTGGAACATGAGCGGCTTGGGGTCGAGCACCTGCACCTGGAGCAGCCGGCGCTTGAGCGGCCCTTCCGCCTTCTTGCGCAGCACGGCGTCTTTGCCGATGAAGCCGCCGGGCTTCTTCAGGTCCACGGCGAAGCCCAGGCCCGCCTCGAGCACCGAGTCGGTGTTGTCGATGTCGTGGCCGTAGTCGCGGTAGCCCTTCTCCATGCGGCACGAGGCGAGCGTCTTGAGGCCCGCGTGCCTGAGCCCGAACTTCTCACCCGCGGCGACGAGCTGCCGGTACACGTGCACCGCCTGCTCGGTGGGGATGTAGAGCTCGTAGCCCAGCTCGCCGAGGTACGTGATGCGCACGCAGAGCACCTGCGCGAAGCCGATGTCGAGCTCCTTCGCGCAGCGGAAGGGGAACGCGTCGTTCGAGAGGTCGGCGCTGGTCACGGCCTGCATCACGTCGCGCGCACGCGGGCCCTGCACGTTGAGCTGGGCCCACGCGCCGGTGACGTCGGCGCAGAAGCCGTGGCCCTCGTCGAGCGCGCGCTTGAGCCGCGCGTGCACGTGCCGCCGCGCGGTGTCGCTGGCGACCACCCAGTAGTCGCGCTCGCCGAGCTTGGTGACGGTGAGGTCGGCCTCGAGCGTGCCGCGCTCGTTCAGCCACTGCGTGTACGTGATGCGGTTGAGCTCCTTGTCGACGTCGTTCGCCGAGAGCTGGTTCAGGATTCGGCCGGCGTCGCGGCCCTCGACCTTGAACTTCGACATGAACGACATGTCCATGACGATGACGCCCTCGCGCGCGGCGCGGTGCTCGGCCTCCCACTGCGGCCACCAGGCCGGGCGGCCGAACGAGAGCGGCCCGGCTTCGGCGACCTTGCCGGGGCCGGCGTACCAGTCGGGCGACTCCCAGCCGCTGACGTCGCGGAAGAACGCGCCCTGCTTCTCGAGCTCCGAGTAGAGCGGAGAGCGCCGAGCGTCTCGCGCCGTCTTCATCGGCTTGAACGGGTAGTGGCACGCGTAGACCATGCCGAGCGACTCGACGGTGCGGGTGCGGCGGTAGGCCGGCGTCGTCTGGTACGGCTCGAGCCGGTCGATGTGCATGCCGGTGACGTCGACGTCGGGGTGGCCGTCGACGACCCACTGCGCGACGGCGCGGCCGAGGCCGCCGCCGGTGAGGATGCCGATGCTGTTGAGGCCCGCGGCGACGAAGTAGTTCTTCACCTCGGGCGACTCGCCGACGATGGGCCTCAAGTCGGGCGTGAAGCTCTCGGGGCCGCAGAAGAGCTTCTTGAGGCCGGCGCCGGCGACCTCGGGGACACGCGAGAGCGCCTTCTCGATGTACGGCGTCATGCGGTCCCAGTCGGGGGGAATCTCTCCGAACGAGAAGTCCTGCGGGGCGCCCTCGACCTTCCACGGCGCGCACACCGGCTCGAAGAGGCCGACCATCATGCCGCCGCCTTCTTCGCGGTAGTAGCCGTAGCAGGCGGGGTCCTCGAGCACCGGCCAGCTCTTGTCGATGGTCGGGAGCTTCTCGGTGATGAGGTAGTAGTGCTCGGCCGACTGCAGCGGCACGCTGATGCCGCTCTTCGCGGCGAGCTGCCGCGCCCACATGCCGGCGCAGTTGACGACGTACTCGCACTGGATGGTGCCGTGCGCGGTGCGCACGCCGCTGACGCGGCCGTTCGTGATGACGACGTCCTCGACCGCGACGCCTTCGAGCACGGTGGCGCCTTTGAGCTTCGCGCCCTTCGCGAGCGCCATGGTGACGTCGACGGGGTCGGCGCGGCCGTCGCCCTTCACGTAGAAGCCGGCGAGCACGTCGTCGATGCGCGCGAGCGGGAAGAGCTCTTTCACCTGCGAGGGAGAGATCTCCTGCACGTCGACGCCGCAGCGGCGGTTGAACGCCGAGACGCGCCGGTACTCTTCGAGGCGGTCGGCGTCGGACGCGACCTCGATGAACCCGACGGGGCGGAAGCCGGTCGCCTGCCCGGTCTCGGCCTCGAGCCGCGCGTAGAGGTCGCGCGTGTACTTGCGCAGCTCGGTCGACGTCTCGCTCGTCGAGCCGAACGTGACCATCAGCCCCGCGGCGTGCCACGTCGTGCCCGAGGTGAGGCGGTCGCGCTCGAGCAGCACGGTGTCGCGCCAGCCGAGGTGCGCGAGGTGGTAGGCGACGGAGCAGCCGATGACACCGCCGCCGATGACGACGACGCGGGCGCGAGAGGGGAGGGCTGGAGCGGTCATGTCTGGCCACGCCTTACCACTCGACGCTGCGCCCGGGCGACGGCGGCCCGGTCACGCCGTCGAGGACCGTGGGGAGGCGGGCGGGCTGGCGCGATGGCGCCGCCGCTCCTCCGATGGGGCTGAGTCGTCGTCGCGGGCCGCGGCGCGGCTGCGCTTGTCCTGGTAGAGGGCCGCGTCGGCCGCGGCGAGGAGCGCGGCGTTCGTCTGCCCGTCGGAGGGGAAGGTCGCGGTGCCGAAGCTCGAGCGAATGTGCACCTGCTCGTCTTCGATGACCGTCGGGCCGCACAGCGCGTTGATCAGCGCGTCGGCGCGGCCCTTCACGTCGAGGACGCCATTCACCGGGCGGAAGATGACGAGGAACTCGTCGCCGCCGAGGCGGCCGGCGCTCGCCTCGGGAGCGGAGCACGCCGCCTTCATGCGCTGCGCCACCACGCGCAACAGCTCGTCGCCGGCGAGGTGGCCGAGCGTGTCGTTGACGCCCTTGAAGCCGTCGAGGTCGAGCAGCATCACGGCGAACGTGTGTGACGGGCCGCGCGCGAGCTCCTGGTCCATGGACGCGACGATGGCGCGGCGGTTCGGAAGACCGGTCAGCAGGTCGGTGTTGGCGAGGTCGTGAACCTCGTGCTTGAGCACGAGCTCTTGCACGAGCAGGTCGTACTGGCTGCCCACGAAGCGGGTCATCAGCACGGCGACGCTCAGGTAGCTGACGCCGAGGAGCTTGGCGTCGAACGTGCCGACGACGAGCATCGCGACGGAGCACGGCACGATTCCCACGAACAGCGCCGCCACGGCTGACGGCCTCAGCGTCGCCAGGCAGAAGGCGATGGAGAGGGAGCCGAAGGCGAGCGACGTCGGGATGAGCGTCGAGCCGGCGAAGAGCTCGGTGACGAAGGTGTACGTCGCGAAGGCGCTGAGCACCGCGAGCGACGCGACGCCGATCGCGACGGACCGCCGCAGCATGGTCGAGACGTCTGCGGGCGCGAGCGAGACGCGCCGGGTGCGGCTCCACATCACGCTGCGGATGGCGGCGAGCACGACGAAGGCCGAGAGCCACCCGTACGAGGCGACGGGGAAGCCCGAGCGCCAGCACACGCCCATGACGATGAGCATGTTGAGCGACGCGACGACGTAGAGCAGCGGCAGGTGCTCGCGGATGCGGGACAGCTGGTGCTGCTCGATCTCGGCTCGGATGTTTTCGGGCGCGCGCGGGGCCAGCCACGCGAGAAATTGGGTGATTCGACTGCTCAAGGCTCGAATCCTCGCACGGCGGCGGCCGTTTGGGACGGGTCCGTGGCTGGCAATCGAGCCAGGGCCTCGTCGTTAAATAGAGGCGTGGCGCGCACGCACCTGCTGCTGGTGGTGACGGTGATGCCGGCGTGCGCCGTGCTGAACGACGTTCAGCGCGAGGAGCGGTGGGACGCCCCGGTGTACTTCGAGGTGTCGCGGAGCTCTGCGGGGCTGGTGCTGCAGGTGGAGCCGACCGACGCGGGCGTCTTCCTGTCGGTGGCAGAGCACTTCGACTGCATCGAGGAGGCGACCCAGCTCGGCGCGCAGAGCGTGTACGCGAAGCCGAAGGACGCCGTGCTCCTCGTGGGCGGAGTGCTGGTGAGCGCCGCGGTCGCCGGAGCCATCGCCTTCGGCGCGGGCGCGGCCGTCGACGCGGTGCTGGAGCGACGGCGCGACGACGTCAACCCCGAGAACCCCGACCCGGTGCTGCAGACCTGGCAGCAGCCGCGGTCCGTGACGTCTCAGCTCGTGACGGTGGGCGTCGGCATCCTCGGCGTCGGCTCGCAGCTGCTCATCACGAAGAAGATCATCGGGTGGCTCAAGGCCATCTCGTTCGAGGAGCACCGCCCGCTGAGCCGCGAGCTCGGGCGCAAGGTGCACTCGTGCGACCGGCTGCCGAGGAGCGGCCGGCTGCGCGGGCCGCGGCTTCCTCCCGAAGGCCTCGAGCTCAAGCCGCGCGCGAAGGCGCCGGCGGACTTCCTGCCGCGCGACGGGCTGACGCTCGACGGCGAGCCGGTGCGGCCGTAGTCGAGCGGAGAATGGAAGAACAACGCAGCCGGCGGCGGACGCACTGGCCGCGGCGTGCCCGCCGGCACCCGCGCCATTCAGCGGTGCGCTGCCGGTCTCTCACCGCGCTGCGGCGAGCCGACGTCTCCCCGGCTCGACGAGCCGACAGGGTTGGCAACGCGATTGCTCTCCGTGAAGGAGATGCCGTCCTCCGCCCCTGTTCTAGCGCCGCCGCGCCCCGGAAATCTGATGCGCCGCACCGGAATCCCGATGTTGCTGCTCGTCGTCGCGGCCGCGTGTGGGGCGCCACTGTCGCAGGTGCCCGTCGACGCCGGGAGGCCCGACGCAGGTGAGCCCGACGCAGGTGAGCCCGACGCCGGAGCCCCCGACGGCGGCGGGCTCGTGCAGGCTTTCACGCATGGCCGGCTCATGGGCGAGGTGATGCCCAGGGTCAGCGGCGCCGGGCTGCGCCTGAAGCACCGTGGTGACACGCGCTACCTGCTCGAGCTCACGCGCGACGCGCGCGGGGTCGAGCGACGCAGGCTCGTGGCCTCGGGGCCTGACGGCGAGCGATGGGTGCGGGCCGAAGCGCCGGGCGAGCAGCTGACCAGCTTCGCGCTGCACCCGTCGGGTGAGCTCACCGTAGGCATCGAGCGCCGTGACGCCGCCCGCGACGCGTTCGACCTCGTTCGTCTCGACGCCCTGGGTCGCGAGCTCCACCGTCAGCAGCTTGCGGCGCCGCGCACGATTCCCCCGCAGGACTTCGCTGCCGGCCTGCCCGCCGAACCCTTCCTGATGAAGGGCGTGCTCGACACGTCGGTGGTGACGGGCTGGCTCCCCTGGCTCGCCCTCGAGGCGCGCGGGGAGGACGTCGTCGTCGCGCTGGTGACGTACACCGCGGTGCCCGGCGCAGGTCCCTCCGACGCGGATGTGCTCTCGGCGGTGCTGGCGCTGAAGTGGAGCGGGTCGGCCTTCACCGAGGAGTGGGCCCGCATGGTCGACGGGCGGCACAGCCTCATCGCGGTGGCGTGGCAGTACGACGAGTTCCTCTGGCTCGACGCCGCGACGCGGCTGTTGCTCTCGGTCGACCCCGACGGCTCGGTCGTCGTCGGCCGAACCCTCGGCAGCTCCCGTTGCAGCGCGGTCGTGGCGACGTTCGGCGAGCTCAGCACCCAGCGCTGTCGCCAGCTGAGAGCGGACACCACCCCCCACCGCTACCAGCCCTTCGCGTTCACCGCCTTCTCGGCTCAGGGCCAGCGCCTGGGCACGCAGACCTTCGCGCCCTCGGGGTTCGAAGATTTCGTGGTGTTCGACATGGCCGTGCGCGGCGACCGGGTCGCGGTCGTCGGCACGGCGGTGCAGCTCGACCCCGACACGGGCTCGCCCGACTACTACTTCGAGCCGCCGGGGCACAGCTCGGGCACGCCGCTCTCTCCGTACGACGGCTACCTCGCGGTGCTCGATCGGCAGACCGGCGCGCCGCTGCACACCGCGACGGTCGACCTCGGGCGCGCCGAGCACCTCTCGGCTGTGACGTGGACGAGCGAGGGCCTGGTCGCCGCGGGCGGCGCAGGCTGGAACCGCTGGTGGGGCGGCATGAGCATCTCGCGCGGTGCCGAGCCCCTGCTGGTGCTCGACCGGCTCGACGGCAGCGCGCCGCTCAGCCGGCACCTCGCCACCGCCCTGGGCGACCGCCACGCCCACGCGCTGTGCCTCGACACCGACGGCGAGCGCGTCTGGGCCGCGGGGCCCTTCGACGCGCCGATGACGCACTCGGGTGACGCCGACATCGCCCCGATGGCGTTCGGCGGCTTCACCCTCACGCTCAGCGCGCGGTGAGGGTGCGGCTCGTTCGGCTGGCGGCCGCCGCAACCGCCCAGCAGCACCCCCACCCATGCCGTGCGCATGGCGGCCCAAGACGTGCCTCGCAGAAGGGTATGCATCGCTCGTTTCTCGAATCCTGAGCTCCGCTCGCACTTGACCGCTGCGCTACCCTCCTCGTAAGAACGCCGCACCTTCGGGTGCCCAGATAGGGCAGCAATGGGGAAGCCGGTGGGAATCCGGCACGGTCGCGCCACTGTGACCAGGCAGGTGCCTGGGAGTCAGAGAACCAACCCGAGGGGGCGGCTCAAGAGCCGCGGAGCACCCTTCTCTCTTCGCGAAAGAGAGCGGAAGGCGGGCATGGTTCGCTGTCTCTTCATCGCGCTGTTGGCCTTGTCGCTCGCCGCGCGCGCCGAAGAGCCTGGTTCCAACCGGCCTGCTTCGCAGCCGGGTCCGCTTCCTCTGCCTCCGGTCGACGTCCCCGTCCCGGCCGAAGACGACGTCACCACCGCCTCGCCGCAGTCTCCGCAGCGCCGCGAGCCGACCGGCAGCGTGACGACGGTGAAGCCGGCCGAGCACGTCGGCGAAGCGAAGGACACGGCTGCGCTGCTCGCTCCGACGCCGGGCGTGGTGCTGTCGAGCTCCGGAGGCCTCGGCCAGGGCACGAGCGTCTCCGTGCGCGGCGCCGCCTCGAGCGGGACGCTGGTGTTGCTCGACGGAGTGCCGCTCGGCGGTCCCGGCGAGAGCGTCGACCTCGCCACGATTCCCGCGCCCGCGATGGAGCGCCTCGAGGTCCTGCGCGGCGGCGGCGCCCGCTACGGCCCGGGCGCGCTCGGCGGCGTCGTCAACGTCGTCACGCTCAAGCCGCGCGGCGGCGGCCGCCTCTTCGCCGAGGGCACGCAGGGCTCCTTCGAGACCACGCTGCTCAACGCGGGCGCGACCGGCGCGCTGCCCGGCGGACAGGGCCTGCTGCTGCTCCACGGCGCGCGCTCTCAGGGGAACTTCGGCTACGACTACCGGCCGCTCGCGCAGCTCGACGGCAGCCCGGTCGAGCGGCGCACGCGCGAGAACAACGACTCGCTGCTCGGCGGAGGCCTCTTGCGCTACCGCGCCGAGCTGCCCAGAGACGTCACGCTCGACGCGCTGCTCGAGAGCACCGCGTACGGCCGCGGGCTCGCCGGCACCATCGACAACCCCACGGCGACCGCGCGCGAGCAGGGGCTGCGCATCGCGGCCGCGGCGCGCCTCACCAAGCGCTTCGACGGGGCGGGCGAGCTCGAAGGGCTCGCGTGGGGCCGCACGAACCGCTCGCTGCTCGCGGGTGGAATGTGGGGAGACGCGGCGCTGCGGCAGAGCGTCTCCGGCGCGGGCGCCGAGCTCACGTACAGCCAGCTGCTGTTCGGCTGGCACGGAGTCTCGGCGATGGTGAGCGGCGGCGCCGAGTGGCTCGAGGCGAGCGCCGCGCGACCGCAGTGGGGCCGCGTGGCGGCGATGGCGCGCGACGAGGTGCTGCTCTTCGACGGAGCGCTCACCGTCGACGCGAGCCTGCGCGTCGATCGCGTCGGGCCGTTCACCGGAGTCTCTCCGAAGCTGGGCGTGCTCTGGGCGCTGCCGAAGGGCTTCGAGCTCAAGGCGAACGCGGGGCAGGCGTGGAGGGCTCCGTCGTTCTGGGAGCTCTACGTGCAGCAGGGGCGCATGGTGCCGAACCCGGACTTGAGGCCCGAGCGCGCGCTGCAGGCCGACGCGGCGGCGGCGTTCCGGCACGAGAAGGGCTTCCTGCAGCTCGGCGGCTTCTACGCGCTCTACGAGGACCTCATCTCGTACGAGTACTACCCGCCGATGCTGGCGCGGCCGATGAACTTCGCGGCGGCGCAGGTCGGCGGCCTCGAGGTGGAGGGGCGCGTCGAGCCGCTGCCGTGGCTGTCGGCGTCGGCGTCGTATTCGTTCCTGCTCACGCAGAACTTGAAGGACGACCCGCGCTGGTACCTGCAGCCGCTGCCGTACCGCCCGCGCCACAAGCTGCACGCGCGCGTCGCCGTCGGGCCGAAGTGGCTCTACGCGCGCGCCGAGGTGCTCTACCAGTCGGAGCAGGCCATGAACCGCACCGCGACGCTGATGCTGCCGTCGCGCGTGTTCATCAACGCAGGCGCCACGTGCGAGCTCCTGCAGAACCCGAAATTGTCGCTGTCTTTCGAGCTGAAGAACCTGCTCGACGTGCAGGGGGCCGACCTCGATGGTTACCCGCTGCCGCCGCGCGCCGCGTATCTCACGTTGGGTCTGAGCTGGGACGTCGTCCCGGAGGGGAAGTCATGAAACGCATTGCTGCCGTGGGTGTGTTGTCTTTGTTGTGTCTGAGCGGATGTCCGAGCACGGGCGTCGTCTGCATGGCCGGAACGGACCGGTGCGGCAACGGGTGCGCCGACTTCCAGACCGACCCGCGCAACTGCGGCGCGTGCGGCCAGGCGTGCCTGGGCTCGCAGGTGTGCACGGCGGGGCAGTGCCAGTGCCGCGTCGGCACGTCGCTGTGCAGCGGGAACTGCGTGGTGCTGCAGAGCGACCCGAAGTTCTGCGGCCGCTGCGACAACGCGTGCGCGGCAGGGCAGGTGTGCCAGGCGGGCCAGTGCCAGAGCGACTGCACCGCGGGGACGACGAAGTGCGGCTTCTCGTGCGTGAACCCGCTCACCGACTCGAACAACTGCGGCGCCTGCGGCCAGGCGTGCCCGGATCAGCAGAGCTGCCACAACGGCACCTGCCAGTACGACCTCGTGGCGGCGTGTCTCTCGACGGGGCAGGTGGTCGGCGTGCGCGCGGGTGAAGACGTGCGCGGGCCGCTGAAGCCGCTCGGCAACGGCCCCATCTCGCTCGGCCAGTTCGGGCAGGTGCTGCTCGCGGCGGACACGCTCGACAACCGGCTGGTTCAGGCGAAGCTGCCGTCGCTCGACCGGCTCACCGAGTTCAACACCATCGGCTCGCAGTCGAGCCAGGTGGTCTCCGACCCGCCGTACGTCTACGTCGTCAACTCGGGCAGCCACACGATTCAGGTGCTCGCGCCCGCGGGCGACGCGGGGTGTCCGCCGGTGCCGCAGCCGGACGCGGGCTGCGGGTTCGTCGAGCTCGAGGACGGCGGCTTCGCGCCGCCGCTGATGGGCGACGGCGGCTGCTTCGTGCCGGCGCCGACGGACGGCGGCTGCGCCGAGGCGCTGCTGGAGGACGGCGGCCTGGGTCCGTTCCCGCTGCTCGACGGTGGCTGCTTCGTGGTGCCGGTGCCGCCGCCTCCCGCTCCGATGCCGTGCTTCATGGCCGGCGCGGACGGCGGGCTCGGCCTCGTCACCGTCGGCCAGGTCGACACCGGCGCGAACACGTTCCCGCAGGCGGTGGCGAAGCTCGGCAACACGCTGTGGGTGCCGCTGTTCGGTGACTTCGGCGCTGGAGCTTCCGCCGGCCAGAAGGTCGCGCGCATCGACATCACGAACCCGCGGATGCCGATGATGGCGGGCTCGGTGTCGCTGACGGGGCTCGACCTCAAGGGCTTCGCCGACGCCGGGACGCCGATTCCGCGGCCGTACCACATCGTCGAGCGCGGCGGTCAGCTGTACGTGGCGCTGAACAACCTCGACGACAGCTACGCGCCCGCGGGCCCGGGCATGCTCGCGCGCATCGACCCGAACACGATGACGGCGACCGCGATCGACCTCGGCCCCGAGTGCCTCAACGCCAGCGCCGTCGCGGTCGGCAACGGCCGGCTGTTCGTCAGCTGCGGCGGCCGCGTGAAGTACAACGCGACGTTCACGGCGATCGAGTCGGTGTTCGGCCACGGCGTCGTCGCGCTGGATCCGATCGCGCGGTGGACTCCGCAGTGCACGCCGGGCGCGGATGGCGGCTGCCTGCTGGTGCAGCCGTCGAAGCTGGTCGTGCGCAACGGGCGCGTGTACCTGGGAGACCAGAACGGCGGCCGCATCTTCGTCGCGGACATCGCGGCGGACGGCGGGCTCGTCGGGCGCGGCGAGATTCAGGCGTGCGGCATCGGGCCTTCGGGCTTCTCGAACGTCGCCGACATCTTGTCGTTGCCGTGATTCTGCTGCTGCTGCTGGCGGCCTCCGAGCCGAGCGTCCTTCGCCTGGGGCCCGCGCTCCCGGCGAAGGTCGAGCGGGTGGTGACGATTGCGCCGTCGCTGACGCAGACGGTGCTGGAGCTCGGCGCCGGGGCCACGCTCGTCGGGGTGTCGCGGTTCGACGAGGATGCCGCGGTTGCTTCGCTGCCGCGCGTCGGCGGGTTCGTGGATCCGTCGGTGGAGACGGTCGTGAGCCTGAAGCCGCAGCTCGTGGTGGTGCAGATGTCTCCGGGGAACCGGCAGGCGGTGGAGAAGATGGCGTCGCTCGGCGTCAGCGTGATCGCGCTGCCGCTGACGACGGTGCGGGACGTGGTGGAGGCGATCTCCGTCGTCGGTGCGGCGCTCGGGCGGGCGGAGAAGGCGAAGGAGCTCGTCGCCGGCATCGAGGCGGTGCGGGCGCGCGTGCGGGCCGCCGCGCCGAAGCAGAAGCCCCGCGTGATGCTGGTCTACGGGTTCAAGCCGCTCGTGGTCGCCGGGCCGGGGACGTTCGCGGATGAGCTGCTCGCCGACGTCGGCGCGGTGAACGTCGCGGGCAAGGCGCCGAATGCGTATCCGGTGTTCTCGCTGGAGAAGGCCGTCGCGATGCAGCCGGACGTCGTCGTCGACTGCGCGATGGTGGACGACGGGCGCGCGGAGACGCGCCGGTTGATCGACAAGCCGCGGTGGGTTCAGCCGAAGTCGCGCGCGCTGCTGCAGCCGGGCCCGTCGCTGGGGGCGGGGCTGTTGGAGCTGCAGGCGGCGGTGTTCGGGGAGAAGGGTGAAGCCGAGCGCCGTACACCTTGAGCGGAGCAAGACCCGCGCGGGGTGAGCTCGTCGAACCCCTCGGGCGATCCGGGCAGAGCCTTCTCGGAGGCGATGCCATCTGCGCCCGGGCCCTTCGACTTCGCGCGGTCCGCTGCGCGGCCGCGCTCCGCTCAGGGTGCGCGGTTTCTTGGTTCCTTCCTACCGCGTCACTTCGTCGAGGTACTTCGCGATGGCGAGCTCGCTGGTGACGTCGAGCTCGACGAAGCGGACGTGGAAGTCGATGTTGTTGCCGCGGTCCATCACGCGAATGATCTCGCCCTTCGCGCGAATCTCCTTCGGCACGCCGGCCAGACGGAAGCGGACCTCGACGTCCGTCCCGTGCGGCGGGTACTTGCCCTTCCAGTAGATGCCGCCGAGCGAGAGGTCGCCCTCGCGCTCGACGTAGCTGCCGCCCTCGGCGACGTCGCGCAGCAGGAACTTCATCGGCACCCGCGGAGAGTCGCGGCGCTCGTCGTCCTTCACCCTGCGGTCGTTCTTCGCGAGGTCGGGATTCTTCGACGCGTTCTTGTTGCGGCGGTCTGACATGGGGGCGCTTTCGTATCAGCTTCGCGCGGCCTCGGGGAGAAACCGCTCGAGCAGCCGCTGGAACGTGCCGCGCACGCGCGTCGCCGTCTCCGCGACCTCTTCGTGCGAGAGCTTGTGCGCGCCGATGCCCGCCGCGAGGTTCGTGATGCAGCTGATGCCCGCGACGCGAACTCCCATGTGCGCGGCGGCGATGACCTCGGGGACCGTCGACATGCCCACCGCGTCGGCGCCGAGCGTGCGCAGCATGCGAATCTCCGCGGGCGTCTCGTACGACGGGCCGGAGAGGCACGCGTAGATGCCCTCGCGCATCGCGACGCCCGTGGCGCTGGCCGATTGCCGCAGCAGCTCGCGCAGCTTCGGGTCGTACGCGGCGCTCATGTCCGGGAAGCGCGGGCCGAGGTTCGGGTCGTTCGGCCCGATGAGCGGGTTGTAGCCGGCGAGGTTCAGGTGGTCGGTGATGGCCATCAGGTCGCCGACCTGGAAGTTCAGGTTGATGCCGCCGGCGGCGTTGGTGACGACGAGCGCCTTGATGCCCATCGCGCAGAGCACGCGGGCGGGGAAGGCGACCTCCTGCGCGGAGTAGCCCTCGTAGTAGTGCACGCGCCCCTGCATCGCGACGATGGGCTCGCCGCCGAGCGAGCCCATCACCAGCCGGCCAGCGTGGCCGGGGACTCCGCTCAAGGGGAAGTTGGGAAGCTCGGAGTAGGGAATCGCCGTCGCGCCCGAGAGCGCGTCGGCGAAGGCTCCGAGACCGGAGCCCAAGATGATTCCCACCTTGGGGGCTGCACTGGGCGCCTTGGCCCGAATGGCCGCGATACACGCCTCGAGAGGAGTCGCCATTTCCCCCCAACGCTAAGGCCGCTGAATGGGCAGGGCCAGTTGCCGTCCTTCGTTTTCGGCATCCGTTCACGGAAGGCCGACACCACAAAGGAGACGGGATGAACACGAAGCTCTTGGGAATGCTGGGGTTGCTGTCGATGAGCGCGGTCGCCGCCGAGGAGAAGAAGGCCGAGCCGGCGAAGACGGCCGAGGCTCCGAAGGCGGAGGAGAAGACGGACGCGGCGGCGGTTGATGCGGCTGACGCCAAGACTCCTGCGAAGGCGACCGGGAAGAAGAAGGCGAAGTAGCCCCCGCCCCGCGGAGGTCAGCGCCGGATGTTGGTGGTGACTCCGTCGATCATCGAGTCCCACGGGCCCTCGCAGCCCGCCGGAGTCTCGGGCGCGCCGCACGCCGCGGCCGCCCGAATCATCCAGGCGGGCTCGCGCGCGTCCCACACCCTCCACACGATGCTCATCGTCTTCGCCGGCTCGCCGGCGACGACCTGGCCGGTTCCGCGCCGGCCGTGCTCGGTCTCGGTGACGTCCCACGCCTCGGGGGTCACTACCTTCGGGCCCAGCGCGTGCTCGAGCGCGGTGAGCTCGAGCCTCGCGGCGTCCGGAGCCGGCTGCCTCCTCGCGATCTCGAAGACGATGCTCGCGTTGATGCCGTCGATGGGCCCCTTCTGCGTCACTGCGCTGCGGCGGTCGGGCGCCAGCTCCGGCGCGCGCCAGTCGGGCGGCGCGGTGAAGCGGACGCCGTGCACCTCGACGGTGCCGGTCTGGCGGTTGACGGTCATCTCCGGCACGTCGCGCCACGCGGAGAGCAGCGCCTGGATGCCCTCGAAGTACCGCTCCCAGTGCTCTTCTTCTCCGCCGTGGCCGGGCAGCACCCAGCGCGGCTCGTCGGAGACGTCGCGATCGTTCGCCCACAGGCGCGGCACCGCGGTGACCGCGACGCGCGCGCCCTCCTGGTACACGCTGACGGCGTAGCTGCGGTACGCGGTGCCGTCCCAGCCCGGCGGCGCGGTGAACTCGACCTTGTCGTTCTCGATGACGCCTTCGAGGCGGCTCGCCGAGGCGATGCGGCCTTCGTGCTGCTCGAGCGCCAGGTACGCGGCGTCGTAGACCTCGTCGAACGGCGCGTCGAACGGGTGCGTGCCCTTGACCTTGAGCTCGCGCGCGGACATCGCGACGGGGCCGCGGGTCGTGCAGGAGGCGGCGGCGAGCACGCTGACCAGGAGCAGGGTTCTTCGCTTCGCTTTCACGCTCGCTCTTTTCCCCTCACCTGGATTTTTTCTTCTCAATCGAACGCGCCGATGACGGCCTTCGTGAACTCGGCGGTGTTGGCGGTGCCGCCGAGGTCTCCGGTGCGCGCGCGGCCTTCGCCGTGGACGCGCCAGATCGCCTTCTCGAGGCGGCGCGCGTGCTCGGGCATCTGCAGCCAGTCGAGCATCATCACGGACGACATCATCAGGGCGGTCGGGTTCGCGAGGCCCTTGCCGGCGATGTCCGGCGCGGTGCCGTGCACGGCCTCGAAGACGGCGCAGCCGGTGCCGATGTTGGCGCCGGGGACGAGGCCCAGGCCGCCGACGAGGCCGGCGCAGAGGTCGCTGACGATGTCGCCGTAGAGGTTCTCCATCACGAGCACGTCGTACTTCTCGGGGTTCTTCACCAGCTGCATGCAGAGGTTGTCGACGATGACCTCGTCGGCCTTGATGTCCGGGAACTCGCGCGCGACCTTGCGGAAGCAGTCGAGGAAGAGCCCGTCGGAGAGCTTCATGATGTTCGCCTTGTGAACGGCGCTCACCTTTTTGCGCTTGTTCGCGACCGCGTGCTCGAAGGCGAAGCGGCAGATGCGGGTGCTGGCCTTCTCGGTGATGATCTTCAAGCTCTCGACGACGCCGGGCACCACGATGTGCTCGATGCCCGAGTAGAGGTCTTCGGTGTTCTCACGGACGACGATGAGGTCGACGTCCTCGTAGCGGGTCTTCACTCCGGGCACGGACTTCACCGGCCGCAGCGACGCGTAGAGGTCGAGGCGCTTGCGCAGGCCCACGTTGGCCGACTGCTGGCCGCCGCCGATGCCGGTGGCGGTGGGGCCCTTGAGGCCCACCCCGTTGCGCATGATGGACTCGACGGTGACGTTCGGCAGGTTGCTGCCGTACTTGTTCGCGACCTCGGCGCCGGCGTCCTGGTACTCGAACTCGAGCGGCGCTTTGAGGGCTTCGAGGACCTTGCGGGTCGCGTCCATCACTTCGGGACCGATGCCGTCCCCGTTGATCAGCGTCACCTTGCGCACACTCATGGCGGTTGGTTGCTAGCATGTGCCGCACGCTTGGACGAGTTGCTCGAACGCGCGCGCAGGAAGGTCGAAGAGGGCCAGGAGCTCGCCGATGACGAGCTCGAGGCGCTCGAGGCCGCCGCGCGCAACGAGCCCGGCCCGCGAATGAAGGTCGCGTACGCGCAGGCGCTGCTCAACGCCGACGCCGCGGAGGAGGCGCTGCGCATCCTCGTCGGCATCCGCCGCGATTTTCCGCGCGATGTGCAGGGGCTGCTCGCGCTCTCTCGCGCGCTCATCGCCCTCGAGCGGTGGGCCCAGGCCGAGAAGGCGCTCGACGAGCTGCTCAAGCTCAACCCCGATGACCCCGAAGGCTTCAAGGCGCTCGCGCTGCTCGCGCTGCGCCGGGGCGAGATGGAGAAGGCGCGGCACTTCGTCGCCCGCGCGCTCGCCCTCGACCCGCTCGACGGAGAGGCGCAGCTGCTCGACGGCGAGCTGAAGAGCGGCGCCGCGCAGGCCGAGACGCGCGACGACTTCGTGCAGGCGCTCGTGGCGCAGCTCGCGCAGCAGTCGACGCCGCACATGCTGCAGCAGAAGCAGCTGCTCGTGCGGCTCGGGCGCGGCGGCGTCGCGCGGCTCGACCTCGACTCGCTGTATGCCGAGCACCGGCGCTCGACCCGGCCGCTGCAGCTGACGGTCGCGGCGCTCGCGAAGGACCTCGCGGAGCGCGCGCTCGGGTTGCCCGAGGGAGGGCCGGAGCTGCTCACGCAGGTGCTGCCGGTGCTGCGCGACGACCGCTTCCTCGAGCGCTCGGTCGGCAGCGTGCGGCGCGAGGGGCCGGCGGGCTTGTGGGTGTTCTACGTGCTCGAGGACCCGGAGCTCGTCCGCTACGTGCCCCAGAAGGCGCTCGAGACGCACGAGGTCTCGCTCGACGACGTCGACGCGGCGGCGTGGAAGCGGCTGGGGACGATTCCCACGCCGGTGCGTGCCATCGCGCTCGAGAACGGGCAGCTGCGGCTGTCGGCGTCGGCGACCGGGCTGTGGGCGCTGGCGGCGGCGGACGGGCACGACGCCGCGCGGCTTCTGACTCCGCCGCAGCAGGAGCTCATCGAGGGCGTCGCGGGCAGCGGGCCGCTGCGCGTGTACCTGGGCCTCAGGGAGCTCGTGCTGTTCTGCCGCGAGGACGACAAGGGCGTGGTCGCGCAGCTCGAGGGGCTGCAGGCGACGCGCGATGGAATCACCGGCGCGTTTCGGCTCGAGGCCCGGAAGCTGACTGCGCTCGACGAGTGGAGATCATGAGCCGAATTCTCATCGCCGTCATCGCGCTGTCCGTGCTGGGCTTTCTCGCGTACCGGACGCTGTACGGGCGCTCGGCGGTGTCGAGCTCGAGTGAGCCGGAGGCTCCGACGCAGCAGCTCGAGAACGTTCGCGCGAAGGCGAAGGAGATCGAAGCGAACGACCAGCAGCACGTCGACGACATCGAGAAGCGGATGCAGGAGTAGCGGCGCGACGCTCAACGGCACCGCGCCGGCTTCGGTCCGTTCTTCATCCGCGTCACGTAGATGCCCGCGTAGCCGTGGTCGCGCAGGTAGTCGGCGAGCGGCTGCTCGGCGACCTTGCCGGAGAACGGGTCCGCGTTCAGCCAGCGGCCGTCGCCGGCGTAGAGCCCCACGTGCCAGACCCAGTGCGGCACGCCGCCCAGCGTGGTGAGCGACGGCTCGGCGGGGTTCTCGGCGGGGTTGAGCAGCATCACGTGGTCTCCCGGCTCGAGCTTCGTGACGTCGAGCTCTTCGCGTGAGACCGGCGAGGCGCCCGGCACCGGGTCTCCGAGCTCGCGCCAGGCGAGCGTCTTCGTCGGGTACACGGAGTACGACTTCCAGCTGCACGCCTTCACCGCCTGCGCGGCGAGGAAGACGAGGCCCTGGCAGTCGACGCCCTTCTTCGCGTCGCGCCCGCCCAGCTCGTACGGAGTGCCCACGAGCTGCCGCGCCGCGGCCACGAACAGCAGTGCCCATTTCATGCGCAGCGGTCCCTTGAAAGAGGCGTGCCGCGCGCTGCTCGCAGGGCGCCGGTGTAGGCGCCTGCACGTTTGCGGGCACTTTGCACGTTACCGATCCGCGCCGAGCGCAGCCCGAAGCCCCCGCTTAAAAAATCCGACATGTCGAACGTATTGGAGGGGTACGAGGTCGAGTCCCAGCTCAAGAAGGGGCTCTACGTGGCGAAGCGGGGGACGTCGCGGTTCGCAGTGAAGACTTTCGAGGGCGAGCCTCCCGCGGCCATGGCGGCTTCGCTCAAGCTCAGCGGCCCGTGGGTCGCCGAGGTTCGCGAGATCGGCATGCTCGACACGCGGCACGCGCTCGTGCGCGAGTGGGTCGACGGCGTGCCGCTGTCCGAGCTCGTCGCGGTCAACGGCCCGCGGCTCTCGCAGCCGCTCGCGCTGCACATCGCGTTTCAGGTCGCGCGTGCGGTCACCACCGCACACGAGCTCGAAGACGGAGCTCTGGTCCACGGCGCGCTCGATCTCACTCACGTGCTGTGCGGCAAGGACGGCTCGGTGAAGGTCTGCAACTTCGGCGGCGGCACCACCCGCAACGGCCGGCTGCGCGCGCACCCCGGCTTCCTTCCGCCCGAGGTGCTCGGCGGCGAGGTCGCCGACGTGCTCACCGACGTCTATGCGTGCGGCGCCATCGCGTACCTGCTGCTCACCGGCAAGACGCCTTCCGAGGCGGCGCTCGCGAACGGCGGCGTGACGCCTCCGCCCAGCAAGCTGAACCCGGGCCTCGGCGACGCGCTGGATGCGGCGCTGCTCGAGCTCGTCGCGGCTGATCCGGCCGAGCGCGCCATCTCGGCGCGCGTGCTGACCGCGGCCATCGACAAGTACGCCGAAGAGCTGGAGCTGGAGCTCGATGGGGCCGAGCTGGCCGGGCTCATCGCCGCTGCGCAGGCTCCTGTCGCCAAGGCGGCCTGACCTCCCGATCCCGATCCCGATCCCGGTTTTTACGTGATGGATCCGCCCACCTGCTGACACTCACCCCTCTCGGAGCCCGAATTGCTCCTCCCCGCGGGAGTCGGGTAATCGTCGAAGAGGCCGGTCAGGAGGCACGTGGTCCAGCTCGCCGTCGCACTGCTGCTCGCGGGGCAGGTCGAGCGGCTGCACGTGAGCTGGGTCGCGCCGGAGGGCTGCCCGAGCCGCGCGGAGCTCCAGTCGCAGCTCGAGGCCACGGTCCCGGCGAACCGCACCTTCCAGGCCTCGGTCCGCATCGACGAGCCGCGCGACGAGGGGCAGCCCTGGCGCGCCGTCGTCGTCACCACCGCTGACGGCGCGGAGCACACGCGCATCGTCGACGGCGCCGACTGCACGCACGTGAGCGACGCGGCGGTGCTGGTGGTGACGCTCGCGGCGACGACGCTGCCGCCCGTAGAGCCCGCGCCGCGCGTGGACCCGGCGCCGCCGATCGCGCAGCCTCTGCCCGTCGCGGAGGAGGGCGAAGGGGGCGGCCACGAGCCGCTGTCCAAGCGCATGGCCCTCGGCATCCGCATTCAGCCGGTCATCGCGGCGAACGTGGGGCTGTTGCCGCTGCCCGGTGTCTCCGTCGGCGGGGCGCTGACGCTCTCGACCTGGCGCCTCAAGAGCCAGCTCGAGCTCGTCGGCTGGCTCACCAGCGAGTCGCCCGGCGCGTCGCGCGGCGTTCGCGTGAACCTCGTCTCCGCGAAGCTGCAGGAGTGCGTCATCTTCAAGCCGCACGACGCGGTGCGGGTCGGGCCGTGCGGCGCGCTGGAGGTCGGCCGCATGTCCGTCGAGGGCACGAACGTCGTGAGGTCGGAGCCGGCCGGCGTCTGGTGGAGCGCGCTGCTCGTCGGCGCCACCGCCGGCTTCCCGCTGCGGAAGAACATCTCTCCGTGGGTGAGCGGCGAGCTGGGCGTGAACCTGGTTCGGCCGCGCTTCATCGTGGAAGGGACGGGCGGCAGCAGCACGACCGTCTACGGGGTCGGCTGGTTCATGGGCCGGCTCACCTTCGGCGTCGAGATCGACCTCGAAATCTTCTGACGGACTCGCGCGCATGCCGACACTCACCCCGAAGACCCCGATGGACCTGACGGCGGACACCGCACGCGAGGCAGACACCGTGGCGCTCGCCTCGGACTTCGACGCGCTCTACGAGAAGCACGCGGCCTTCGTCTGGCGCACGCTGCGCAGCCTCGGAGTTCCCAGCGAGGACACCGAAGACGCGGCGCAGGAGGTGTTCAGCACCGTCTTCCGCAAGCTCAACTCCTTCGAGGGCCGTTCGTCGCTGCGCACCTGGCTGTGCGGCATCGCGGTCGGCGTCGCGCGCAACCACACGCGCAAGCGAAGGCGAAGAAACGGGCTCGATGCCGCGCTGCCGCAGCCGTCGACGACGAGCCCGTCGGAGAGCACCGAGGCGCTCGACCTCGTCACCCGCTGCCTCGAGGACCTCGACGAGAACCTGCGCATGGTCTTCGTGCTCGCCGAGCTCGAGCAGCTCACCGCGCCGGAGATCGCCGAGGTGCTGACCGTCAACGTCAACACCGTCTACTCGCGCCTGCGCATCGCGCGCGAACGCTTCGAGCAGAGCCTCGAGCGCCACGGAGGGACCCGGTCATGAGCGAGCTCTCCGCCCGCGCCCGCGCCCTCGTCGACCGCGCTCGCCAGCAGGCGACGCCGAGCGCCGAGGACTTGAGCCACCTGCGCGCGAAGCTGTCTGCCGGCCTCGCGAGCCAGTCGCCCGACCCGGTGCTGCTGCCGCTGTGGCTCGGCAAGCTCGCCGGCCTCGCCATGCTCGGAGCCGTGGGCCTCGGTGCCTGGTACCTGCGCGGCATGTTGGCGGAGCACGAGCGCCGCGCGCCGGCGCCGCAGCCGATCGTCGTGCAGCCGGCTCCGAGCTGTCCGGCGCCGCCGGCGGCGGTGTGGGCTCCGGTGCTGGTGCCGGTGCCGATGCCCGAGGCGGGCAAGCCGGCGGTGACGCAGTGTGCTCCGGCGGAGGAGTCGCAGGCGAAGGTGCGTGCGCGTCGCGCACTTCAGGAGAACCTGTTCACCGCGGAGGTCGCGCAGAAAGACCCATCGCTCGAGCTGCAGCTGCTCGTCCTCGCCCGCGTCGCGTTGGATGAGGAGCGCTCGACCGACGCGCTCGGGCACATGCAGCGGCACGAGCAGCTGTATCCGAGGAGCGCGTTCGAGGAAGAGCGGCTGGCGATTCAGGTGCTCGCGTACTGCGCGGCGGGGAACCGCGCGCTGGCGACGCAGCACTTCGAGCGGCTGGTCGAGCTCGCGCCGCAGTCGACGTACCTGCCGCGCGTGAAGGGGACGTGCGGAGAGGGGTTCGGGCCATGAGGCTGTTGCTGCTCTGTCTCGCGGTGGCCGGCTGCGCGCCGCCGGTCGTGGTCGGCTCGGACAACCGGGTGGCCGGAGAAGAAACGGCTTGCGACGAGGTGGTCGTGCCGGCCATCTCGTGTCCCGGAGGAGATTGGGGCGCGCGCAGTTCGTTCTCGTCGAGCGCCGCGCTCGAGGGACGCCTCATCGGGCGCTGGGCGTTCTGCGGCGGCACGCGCAGGTACACCGGCCGCGGCCCGCTGGTCGGCTTCCACCACGGGGCGGGCATCGAGTTCTGGAGGGACGGCGGCGAGCTCCGCTACGCGTTTCTGCGCGGGACGGTGCCGCAGGTCGTTCGGTCGCAGACCGGCAGTGGCACCGGCACGGTTCTCCTCGAGGTCGAAGGCGGCCGTGGGCGCGCGGTGCTGCGGGCCCGCGATGGGGAAGAGGTCGTCTGGGGCGCCGACTTCTTCGAGGGCGCGGCGGTGCTGCAGAACGCGGCGTTCGACGTCTGGAACTTCGTGCCGGTCACGGCGCTCTGAGCCCGCGAGCGCGTCGGACTCAGGGGACGATCGGGCACGAGCCGTCGGAGCACTGCTCGTCTTTGCAGCCGCAGCCGAAGCGGCTGCAGTCGTAGATGCGCTGCTCGGTGCACCGCTGGGGGTTGGTGCCGTCCACCCGGCCGCCCCTGCACTGGTGATTGATGCAGCCGCTCAGGTACGTGCCGCAGTTCTTGAACTCGAGCGGCGTGCAGGCGTAGCCGGGCGCGAAGATGCCGCTGCACTTCCCGTCGGCGCAGCCCGCGCCGTAGTTGGCGCAGGCGTTCGTCTGCTGCGTCGAGCACCCGTCGCCCGGGCACCACCCGCCGTTCGGCGAGCCGTCGACGCACGCGCAGCCGAACGCGGCCGCGGCGGAGCGCTGCTGCGCCGTGCAGCCGTCGGCGCCGACCACGCCGCCGCCGAGCTTCTGGTCCACCGTGCGGCCGTCGAAGTACTTGTTGGGGCGAACCTCGATGTGCATCCAGTCTCCGGGCCCGCCGATGTTGGAGCGGACCCAGCCGACCCCGGGCTTCCAGATGCGACCGCGGCCGCCGACCCAGCGGTAGTCGTGAATCGCGTTGATGCCGAGCTCTTCCGAGTGCGCGATGAGGAAGTCGGCGATGGGCCCGAAGTTCGTGCTCCAGCCGCCCGCGGAGTTGTAGTCGAGGGCCGCGCCCCAGGCGTGCGTCGACCACGTGGTGCTGCCCGCGACGCGGCGGTTGTTGTGGCAGCCCAACGAGGCGCCGCCCCAGCGCGCGCGCAGGTACGCGAGCAGCTGGTTGAGGGCCGGCGAGCAGCCCTCGTACTGCGCGGCCGTCGGGTCGCTTCGGGACGACCAGCGGTAGTAGGGCGTGCTCGAGACGATGCCCTGCGTGGCTTCTGCGAGGTCGCCGTCGACGTCGGCGGAGCCCTCGAGGCTCACGCCGTCGTGCATGGCCTCCTCTGAGAGCTCGGCGTTGCTCACTCCGCATGCAGCCGCCACGAAGAACAACGAACGAACGACCATCGGTCTCATCAGCGCTCCAATTCGGCCTGTGTGGCCCAAAGACGAGCGCCGGAGAAAATGTCGCACCGGTCGAGGCGATTTTTTTTCGTCGAGCCCCGCGCGTCACTTCAACCGCTCGGTGCCCCTCGGCATCACCAGCCGCAGCGGCGACGGCATCGACGCGCTGACCTCGAACGACTCCGTCCACACGAGGCCGGGGACCTCCTTCGCGCGGACGAGCGCGGTGTACGGACCTGGCGGCACCGAATCGAAGCTGTGCGCTCCGCTGGGGTCTCCTTCGGACGCGATGCCGTTCTCGTTCGTCAGCCGCCACGCATCCTGGTCCGTGGAGGGGCGCGGCACCCTGCCCGGAACGAGCCAGGCGTACGCGACGACCGGCTGGCCGTCTTCGTCGAGCGGCAGCACGGTGACGCGCACTCCGCCGAGGCGCTCGACGAAGTCCGCGGTGACGTTGCCGCTGCCGATGAGCGTGACCGTCAGCGGGTCGAACGCCGACACATCCGGCCCCCGGAGGCGCAGCTTCCACTCGCCGGGCTCGAGCGAGCCGAGCGTGTACCGCCCGTCCTGCACCGGGGCCCTGCGCACCACTCCCGCGCCGCGCGCCTCGACCTCGAAGCCGAGCGGAGTCCGCCCATCGCGCGTGATGACGGCGCCGCCGAGCTGCAGGCCCGGTGAGAGCGTGACGGTGAGGCGGGTGTCGGTGGGGCCGACCGAGGTCTCCGCGGGCCGGTACTTCGGGTGACGCGCGAAGACGCGGCTCGCCTCGCTCGGCGCACCGACGAGCTCGAAGGTGCCATCGGCCCGCGTGCGCGCGCGCAAGACGGCGTCGTCGTCGCCGAAACCGAACGAGACCTCTGCGCCCGCGACCGGCTTGCCGTCGCTGCCGTCGACGACCTGGCCTGCGAGCTTGCGCGCGGCGGTGAGCTGCAGGTCTCCGAGGTCGGTGCGCTCGCCGCGCTTCGCTTGAACGCGGCGCTGCAGCGGAGCGAAGCCGGCGGCGCGCACGGTGATGACGTCGTCGGTGACGTCGCTCGGGTCGTCGTAGACGCCGCCGGGGTGGTCCTCCTCCGGCCCTCCGCCGAGCGCGAACTTCTCGACCGGCCGTCCCTGCGGGTCGAGCACGCGGAACCGCAGGCGGCCGCGGATGCAGGTGACGGCGACGTCCTCGTCGCCGGCGCTCGCGATGGTGGGGTCCTCATCGCTGCCGCACGCGAGCAGCGCGTAGCGGCCGGGCTTGAGCCCGTCGACGGTGAAGCGGCCCGGACACGCGGAGATGGCCACGGACCCCGGCGGCACGCGCGTGGGGTCGAAGCCGGTCAGGCGCAGCTTGTCGAACAGCGCGCGCTCGATGGCGAGCACGTCGGTGTCCGCCGGAGTGCCGTCGCTGTTCGTGCAGCGCCCCGTGATGGAGAGCCCGCGCTGGAGCTGCAGCGTGACCGGGTACGTCGTGTCCTGCTTCACGTCGACCTGCGTGACGGCGATGCCCTGCGAGCCGCCGTCGGCGGACCTCGTGACGCCGATGACGGCCCAGCGCGCCTTCGTGAGGCCGTCGAGGTGGAAGCGGCCCCACGCGTCGACGCTGCCGGTGCGCGAGTCGCCGTGGGGCCCGACCTCGGCGCTGACCTCACCTTCGGACACCGGCGCGCCGTCGGCGTCGAGGAACGTGCCGTCGATGGAGGCTCCGCGGCCGAGCTTGAACGTCGCGCGCGGCCCTGGCACGCGCACCGGCTGCTCGAGGCGCGTGTAGACGTCGTGGGTCGCGACGAAGACGTACGCGCCGGGGAGGATGGGGCCGATGCTGAACTCTCCGCCGTCGTGGGAGTTGTCGCCTTGCACGCTGTCGAAGCCGCCGCCGAGCTCCTTGCGCGGCTTCGAGAGGCGGACCCAGACGTCGTCGAGCGGCTCTCCGTCGGGGGAGAGCACGCGGCCCTCGAACGTCACGCCCGCGAGGAGCGTCAGCGACACCTCGTCTTCGCCGGCGGCGAGCGTGCGGTTCGAGAGCCAGGCGTCGAGGTAGCCCGGCTTGGTGGCGTGCAGCCCGTGCGTGCGCGGCGAGAGGCCGTCGGCGACGGCGACCCCTTTGTCGTCGGTGACCGTCTCGAGCAGGAAGCCGGACTCGGCGTCCTGCACGTTCACGTGGGCCTCGGCGAGCGGCTGCTTCTTGCCGTCGACGACGCGGACGGTGAGGCGCGTGCCTTCGCGGAGGAAGAGGTGCAGCGCGTCGGGCTCGACGCCTCGCGCGAGGCGGGCGACGGCGGTGGCGACGTTGCTGCCGCGCGCGGCGCGGACGTCGTACTGGCCCGGGCAGAGCGGCGGCGTGTCGAAGGTGCCCCCGCCGATGGTGGTGGTGCGGTGCCGGGTCTCGCAGTTGGGCTCTTCGGTCTCGCCGCGGCGGCGGAGCTCGACGGTCGCTTGCGCGATGGGGCCGGTGTCGTCGCGGACCTCGCCGTGGAGCGTTGGGAGCGGGCCGGGGTCTTGCGAGGCGTCTTGCGTCAGCGCTGCTGCGGTGGGTGCGTTCGGCTGCTGCGGAGCGTCGGGCGTGCTCGGTGCGTCGGACTGCGGTGAGGTCGTCGTCGTCGGGTTCGGCGAGCGCAGCGCGAACCAGACTGCGCCGGCGAGGACGGCGATCGCCACCGCGATGAGGGCGCGCTTCACGCGGTGATGACTCTACCGTTCACCCTGAGCGGAGTCGCCCGAAGGGCGACGAAGTCGAAGGGGGCCCGAAGCCGCCGCGCGTCCCACTTCGACTTGCCCTGAGCCTCTCGAAGGATGTGAGCGGTGCCTGTTACTGCTGCGGCCGGCCTTCGAGCTTGAACGTCGACGTCGTCGCGTAGCCGCGCACCATCACGTGAATCGGGCTGGCCACGCTCAGGTTGATGGTGCACTGCTCGGCGCTGCCGTTCGCGTACGGCCGGCAGTCGTACGCGGACGTCGTCGGCGCGACGCCGCCGCGCACGTACAGGTCCGCATCACCCGTGCCGGTCATCGTGAACACGTACTTGCCCGCGGGCAGCGAAGGCGTCGTGAACCGCGCCTCCTGCGACTTGGCGACGGTGCCTTCCTGAACCATTCCCGTCCACGGCGCGGGCGGCGGGGTGCTCGCGGTCTCACCGACAATCTTCAGCGAGAACGCATTCGCGCCGGCCGCGTAGCCGAACACCGAGATGTACACGACGCCCGGAGCCGAGAGCGTCACGGTGCAGGTCTCGTTCGAACCGCCCTGGTACGGCCGGCAGTCGTACGCGGTGGTCGTCGGCTGTGCGCCGACGCGCACGTAGAGGTCGGCGTCTCCGCTCGGGCCGGTCATGGTGACCGTCACCTTGCCGGCGGCGACCGTCGCGGTCTGGTAGCGGAGCTCCTGGCCCTTGTCGACGCTGCCCGTCTCGCTCTGCTCGTAGCCAGAGCCGCCGCCGGTGCGGCCGGGCGCGAAGACGTTGTCCTCTTCACCGGTCACGAGCACGACCTGCTTGCGGTCGATGTTCTTGAACATCTGCTCGTAGGTGAGCGGCGCGTCGGGGTTGCGCAGGGCGCGGATGAGCGCCATCGAGGCGCCGGACATCTGCGAGAAGAACGACGGCATGCCGTTGGTGATGATCTCCATGTACTTCGTGCCGGTCGGGTCATCGCTGTTCAGCCGCGCGCGCGACTGGGCGAGCGAGCCGTCGACGTACGCGTAGGTGTCGCAGCCGTTCATGAAGAAGATGGCGTACTGGCCCGCGACGAAGCGGCCCTTCTGCGAGAGCGCGCGCACGTTGGCGCCGAGGCCGGCGTGGCCGTTGTACGCGATGAGGTCCGCGCGCGTGGACAGCTCGCTGTAGCGCGCGTCGAACGCCGCGCCGGCGGTGCGCACGTTGTCGACGAGCAGCGCGACGACGCGAATCTTCCGCGTGGGCGTGAGCTGCGCCTCGAACGTGATGTCCGGCGTGTTGATGCCGATGGTGGTCGGCAGCGTCGCCGGAATGGTGACGAGGCCGAGCGAGCCCAGCTCCGTGCGCATCGCGCGAACGAACGCCGCGAACGCCGCGATGCCGGCGTCGGAAGACGTGGTGGCGCCGTCCTCGTACTTGCCGAAGATGGCGACGACGTTGAGGACTCCGTCCTCCCAGACCTTGTGGTACTCGGGGTACTTGCCGGTGGTGTTCTCGGGCGAGACCGCGCAGGTCGCCTCGACCTTCACCACGTCGGCGTCGGCCAGCGTGCAGCCGGTCGCGCGCGGCCGGTAGTAGTACCAGATGCTGCCCGCGTCGACGTCGTGGGCGCCGACGTCGATGCACGTCTTGCCGTACTTCGTGTTGAACGCCTCGACGCCGGAGTACGAGGCATCGCGCGGCAGCGTGAAGCTGTACTTCGTGGGCAGCGAGGTCTTGCTGCCCCACGAGACCGGCAGCTTCACCGTGTACGTGACGAGCGTGCCGCCGTTCTCGGCCATCGTGCGAACGTTCGAGAGCACCACCTTGTCGAGGCGGCCGACCGAGTTGTTGCCGTTCAGGTGGCCGACGGTGAAGAGCAGCTGCTCGTCGATGTACGAGCGCGCGCCGCTCGCGCTGACGGTGCCGGGCACCCAGAGCGTCGAGGTGAACGTGAAGTCCATCGCGGTGGCGACGGCGCTCGCGATGCGGTCCTTCTCTTCGTCGAGCTCCGGCTCCTGGCCTGCGCCGACGTAGGCGTCATCGACTCCGCAGGCGGTGAAGAAGAGCGTCAACAGCGCGAGCACATGCGTTTTCATGATCATTGATCCGCTGACTTCAGGGTGAACGACGAAGCGGCGTAGCCATGCACGCCGACGTACAGAGTCCCGCTCGTGGCGGGCGTGAACGACACCGTCTCGTTGCCGCTGTTCGTGTAGCCGCGGGCGTCGTACGCCGCGGTGGTCGGCGCAGCGCCGAGCTTCACGTACAGGTCGACGTCGTTCGGAGCCGTCGTGCGCAGGACGATCTTCCGACCCGCCGTCACCGGCACCTGGAACACCTTCAGCTCGTTCGTCGCGACCGTGCCGGTCACGTCGAGGTGCGTCGCCGGCGTCGGCGTCGTGCCCGCGGTGAAGCGCACGCGCACGCTGACCTGCGCGGCGGTGTAGCCCTTCACGCTCACGTAGATGAGGCCGGGGCCGCTGACCGTGCAGCTCTCCGCGCTGCCGCTCTTGTACGGCCGGCAGTCGTACGCGGTGTCCGTCGGAGCCGAGCCCTTGCGCACGTAGAGGTCTCCGTCGCCGGTGCCGGTCATGTCGATCTGCACGGTGCCGGCGCCGGCGCTCCACGGGCCGAAGTGCTTCCACGCGCTCGCGGCGACTCCCGCGTCGTACGTCGCGTCGGCCGGAATCGAGGGCGTGCCCGCGTCGACGACGACCGGCGTTCCCGCATCGACGACCGGAGCGCCGGCGTCGACGACCACCGGCGTGCCCGCGTCGACCATCGGCGTGCCGGCATCGACGACCGGCCCCGCGTTCGCCGACGTGTAGCGGATGCGGATGGAGACCGCGCCCGCGGCGTAGCCGTGCACCGAGACGTAGAGCGGGCCAGGGCCGGAGAGCGTGCACGACTCGTTGGAAGAGCCGGTGTACGGGCGGCAGTCGTAGACCGACGCGGTGGGCTGGCCGCCCATGCGGACGTAGAGGTCGGCGTCTCCGGTGCCGGTCATCTCGACGGTGATGCTGCCGACGGTCGTGGCGAACGGGCCGAAGTGCTTCCACTCGTTCTTCGCGACGGAGGCCTGCTCGGTCGTGTCGACCGGCAGCCCGGTGCGCGGCGTGCCCGCGTCCGGCGCGATGCCCGCCGACTCGAGCACGAGGTCGCGCACCACCGAGTACCTGATGGAGCCGCCCGCGACCGTCTGCGAGCCGACGCCGGTGGGCAGCCAGAGGAAGTCGGGGTGGTCCTGCTTCGAGGCGCCGAGCCACTCGCCGCCGAGAATCTTCCCTTCGGCGTCGGTCTCGAGCACGTACTCGTACCGGTCGGTCTTCGTGTACCAGGAGATGTTCGGAGCGGTGTACCCGTCGTCCGAGCCCGACTCGCTGATGTACTGGACGCTCAGCTTCACGTGGAAGAAGCGCTTCGCGTTCGGGTTGAAGCGGTACGTGACGGCGCCGCCGTCGGTCGGCAGCACCGCGGGCGCGCCGATGAGCCGGTGCGCGTCGTTCGCGCTCACCTCGAGCTTCTGCGTGATGGTGTAGCTGCGCAGCGGCTGGTTCCAGACCTCGTAGTTGTACGTGCGGTCCTCGACGAACGACTGCTTCTGGATGCCGAGGTAGTTCGCGAGCAGCACGTGGTACGTGCCCGCGTTGGTGTCGCGGCACTCGCGGTGCGCGTCGGTGGGGCGGCCGAACTCGTCGTACTGAATGCCGCCGCCGTCGGGCAGCGAGTTCTGCTTGTTGCAGCGGAGCGAGACGAACTTCGACGTCGTGTTGTTGTAGACGAGCGAGCCGAGCGCCTTGAGGTCCTGCACCTGGAAGGTGACGCCGTTCTTGGTGACCGGGTAGCGCGGCTCGGGGAGCATGATCGCCGCGGGCGCCCACGCGTGGCAGATGCCCCACCACGTCGCGACGCAGCGGCCGGCGTCGGCGCCCTCGCGGCGCGCGCAGACCTCTCCGAACTCGGAGGAGCAGTCGGTCTCGGCCTGGCAGGCCTTCTGGACGGAGTCGATGCCGTGGTACCGCGAGACGAGGTCTTCGACCTTCGTGCCGCCGTCCGGGTAGAACGCGCGCTCGTACTTCTTCGCGGGGCTGTCGGTGTTCGCGCCGCCCCACTTGAAGTTGATGTTGTCCTGGTAGGTCGGCCAGTAGCTGCCGGCCCAGGGGATGTTCGCCGCCTCGCCGCTCATCGGCAGCGCGTCGATGCGGTACTCGAGCTGCGAGGTGAAGATGGTCGGCGCGTCCTGCGCCGCCCACGCTTCCTTCTGCTTCGTAGACTCGGTGAGGTCGAGGTCCGGCGTACGGCCGGTCGTAGCGATGCTGTCGACGCCGCAGCCGGCGGCCAAGCTCGCGAAAACAATAAAGTGGAGGGCGCGGGTATCCATTTGTCCTACACGAGACACGCGACCCTCTACGCGAGTGCAGAATGGATTGGTAGGGGGGTGTAGGTTCTGTGTCGCCATTGTGCGACACCGATTCACGGGGCCCGTAAGGAGGACTGATGCGAGCTGCCTCGGGCGAGGGCAGGGGCAACCACCCCTGGGGAGTGGGGGCTGAGGGCGGGTCTACGCGCCGGCTTTGAGCTGCTGCCGCGCGATGACCACGCTCGTCGTCATCACGCTGATCTGCGGATTCACGCCCAGCGAGGTGGGGAACACCGACGCGTCGGCCACGATCAGGTTCTTCACTTCGTGCGTCTCGCCGTCCGGCTTCACCACGCCGCGCGCCTTGTCCGCGTGCATGCGCACGGTGCCCATCGGGTGAGACGCGTACTGCGCGAGCTCGTCGAACGGCAGGTCGGTGCGCCGCGTAATCTTCTCGACGTCGCTCATCTTCTCCAGCGGCCCGATGCCCGGAATGCCCAGGTGCACCGAGCGCGCGCCGGCGGCGAAGTAGATGCGGCTGATCTGCTCGAAGCCCTTGAGCAGCGTGAGGTGGTCTTCCCGCTCGACGTCGTAGGTCAGCGCGCTGCGCGACTCGATCGGCCCCGGCCGCACGCGGCCCTTCGAGACGTCTCCGATCATCACGCCGCACGCCGCGAGCTCGCGCAGCTGCTTCATCGGCTTGCCGTACTCGGAGTACTGCGTCGCGAACACCTCGGGCGTCGCGGAGAACGTCTCCAGCACCGCGTTCGCGTCCGGCAGGTGCGCGTAGTAGCCCTGCTGCGCTCCGTGCCAGAGGTCGACGATCTGATCGAACCGCGCGACGACTCCGGCGGCGAGGTGGACGCGCAGGTTCTCTCCGAGCTGCCCCGAGCTTCCACCGATGTTGCTGCGCATCAGGAACAGCGGTGAGCCGATCGCTCCACCGCAGAGGAAGACCTTCTTCGCCCTGAACGTGAGCTTGCGCTTGCGCTCTTCAGTCAGCGGGTCGACGCCGTACGCCTCGACGCCGACGGCCGCTCCGTTCTCGATGAGCAGCGACACCGCGCGCGTACACGGAAACAGCGCGGCGCCGTTCTGCAGCGAGAACGGAATGAGGTTGCGGTCGACGCTGCCCTTGAAGCCCAACGGGCAGCCGAACTGGCAGATGCCGCAGCCGACGCACGCCGGAGCGTTGCGCGAGATGAAGTCTCCCTCGAGCTTCAGCGCGTCGACGCCCGCCTTGAACAAGAGCGAGTGCGTCTTCGCCTGATCAGGCCGCGTCTTCGTCACGCCGATCGCGCGCTCGACCTCTTCGAACGTGGACGACATCTCGGCCGCGTCGGCCCAGCCGATGCCGTACTCCTTCTGCCAGGTGTCGAGCACCTTCTTCGGCGTACGGAAGCAGATGGCCGCGTTCAGGAACGTCGAGCCGCCGACGACGCGGCCGCGCGCCAGCGGCAGGAAGATGTTGCCGAGCGCCACGGTGGTGCCGCGCTCGGCGTACAGGTTGCGCAGCGCCCACGACTGCTTCGTCGCGACCTGGTGCGGCTCGAACTTGCGGCCCTCTTCGAGGATCGCGACCGAGAGGCCGGCCTGGGTGAGCTGCCACGCCGCCGCGGCGCCGCCTGCGCCGGAGCCGATGATGACGGCGTCGCACGTGAGGGTCTCGTCGGTCGCGAACGAGTCGCCGTTGACGGTCTGGCCCGTGGGGAAGTCCATCAGATGCCCTGCGGGCGGCCCTCCTGCGAGACCTCGCAGCCGTACGTGTAGCCCAGCGCTTCGCGCACCTTCTCGTTCTCGAAGTAGCCCATCTTGATGAACAGCGTGAGCGACTGGTTCCCGCCGCGGCGCAGGCGCAGCGACGAGGCGGCCCACGTCTCGAGCACCTCGAAGCGGTCTTTCACCGGCAGGTTCTTGAACTGCGCGCGGTGGGTGACGAGCGTCGAGAGGTTCAGCGTGCGCAACAGCGCGCGGAAGAGCTTCTGGTTGTCGGGGTAGAGCTCGGCGAGATAGCGGTCGACGAACGCGGGCGCGCCGGCCTCCTTCGCCGAGAGCGGCCACTCGGGCGGCCCCGGGAAGTGGGCCTCGCACGCGGCCTCGAGCACGGCGAGCTCGTCGGCGTCGAAGACCTTGTACCCGAGCGCGGGCGGACCGAAGCGGCCGACCGTGCGGTAGACGACGGTGCCCGTGCCGATGAGCGCGGCGCCCGCGATGCCGAGCTTGAGGAAGCGGCGTCTGCTCGGCTGCTGCGTCGTCACGAAGCGCCTTGTGACCCGCGCAGCATGGAAGCGCAAGAGCGTTGAAGTGAGGAGTCAGACAGATCACGCCAGCAGAGCGCCATAGAGCCCGCAGCGTGGACGCGACTCGCGAACAGCTTCAGGCGAGCATCGCGCTCGCGCCGGACGACCCGGCGCCGTACCGCGTGCTCGCGGACCTCCTTGCAGGGGGTCGGAGATCCGCTCGGCGCGCTCATCGCGATGCAGCTCGAGCGCAAGGAAGGCCCGGTCTCCGTGGTCGACGACGCGGAGCTGTGGACGTTCATGTTCGCGCACCGCGAGCAGTTGTTCGGCCGCTTCGCGAATCACTGGTGGGCGAGCTGGGCCGACTCCTCGTGGCGGTGGGGCATTCTGCGCCGGGCGCAGCTGCGGTGCTGCCGTCGCTCGACACGGCAGGCTGAAGGCGCGGCGGATCAGCCCGAAGCGGCCAGCGCTCCGGCCCACCGCGCGCGCGTCGGTTTCGGTGTCGCGTCGCGCTCCTGAACGTGACCGGGCCACCCGGGCACTGGTAGAGCGGAGGCGGGATGCGTTCGCTCGCGGTGATGCTCGCAGTGCTCGGCGTGTCGGCGTGCCGGCCGGCAGAGGTCGTCGTCGTCCCCGACTCGGGAGCTCCCGATGCCGGCAGCGCCGTCGAAGACGCGGGCACGCAGGTGGTGTGCGGCAAGCGCCTGAGCTCGGACCCGGCGCGCGCCGCGCGCGGTCGCGAGGCGCTGCTGACGACGGGAGTCACCGGGCCGCTCGTGCCGGCGCTGGCGATGCAGAACCTCTGGTGGGTCTGGGGCACCGGGCAGCCGGCGGACTACTGGGCCGCGTTTCGCGCGCGCTACGGCTTCGGCTTGAACGAGGGCGTCCGCCTCATCGGCAACTCGGCGACGCTCGACTGCCTCGCGTGTCACCAGGGCTCGGTGAACGGGCAGTCGCTCGTCGGGCTCGGCAATCCCCGCTCCGACCTCACGCTCTTGCAGGAGGACCTCGCGCAGCTCGCGACGATGGCCGGGTTCCAGCCGCCGTCATACGCGCGGCTTCGCACCGGCGCGCGCGGCGTGAACGACGCGATGGGCCTCGGGCTCGAGCTGTCGCTGCAGTACGGAGCTCCGCCGTCGCCGATTCAGACGGACATCGGCTTTCAGGACCCGCCGGCGTGGTGGGGCCTCTCGCGCAAGAGCCGCATGTTCACCGACGGGTCCGGAGACATCCGCGCGCACCGCAGCATGATGGCGACGCTGCTCGCGTTCGGGGTCACCCAGGCCGAGCTCGAGTCCAAAGAGGAGACGTTCAAGGACGTGCGCGAGTACCTGCTGTCGCTCGAGCCGCCGGCGTGGCCGTTCGCGGCTCCCGCGGCGGACGCCGTGGCGCGCGGGCGCGAGGTCTTCGTCGCGACGTGCGAGCGGTGCCACGGCTCTCCTGCGTGCGACGCGAGCGGGTCGGAGCTCGTCACGCTGCAGGAGGTCGGGACGGATCCGATCCGCGCGCAGCGCTACGGCACCGCCGAGGTCGCGTGGGTGAACGCCGGCTGGCTCGCGCAGGATTATCCCGAGCAGTCGACCGGGCAGTACGTGGCGCCTCCGCTGCGCGGCGTCTGGGCGACCGCGCCGTACTTCCACAACGGCAGCGTGCCCACGCTCGCCGCCGTGCTCGAGAGCTCGACGCGGCCGAAGTACTTCGAGCTCGAGGCCGGCGCCGACGACTACGACCCGGTGAAGGTCGGGCGGAAGTACACCGCGCACGCGGCGCCGCCGGCCAGCCCGCCGCGCGAGGCGCGCGCGCGCGTCTACGACACCACGAAGCCGGGCCTGTCGAATGCGGGCCACACGTTCGGTGATGCGCTCACGCCGGCCGAGCGGGCCGACCTCGTCGAGTTCCTGAAGACGTATTGATCCGGCGCCTGGTCGACCGCCGCTCCCGGTGAACGGAGATGGCAACGAGCCGCCTCTACGTGAACAGCGAGTCGATTCTCCTCGGCGCGTTGATGCTCGCGAGGAAGCCTCGCAGCCCGAGCTCGGCGACCGTGCCGCCGCCGCCCGTCCCGACGCCGGCCATGTCGAGCACGCTGTGGAGCAGCTGCGACACGTTGTACGTCGACGCGGTGTAGAAGCCGGCGTTCGCCGGGCTCGCGTTGAAGTGGAACCCACGGCGCGCCGAGCCCAGGTTGCCCGCGAGCACGTAGCCCATCTTGCCGTGGTGGTGGCCCTGGCCCTCGCCGAGGTCGCTCGCCAGGATGCACAGCGTGTTGTCGAGCACCGTCGTGCCGTTGCCTTCCGGGAACCGGTCGAGCTCGGCGAGCAGGTTCGCGAACTGCTGCACGAAGAAGCGGTACCCGTCGAGCAGCCGCATGTCGTACGTCGTCGTGGTCTGGTCGCGGCCGGGGCGCAGGTACGTCGACGTGCCCGGCAGCGGGTCGCCGTGCACCATGCCGTGCCAGTCGTAGCCCGAGGCCATCGTCGCCTGGTCGAGCGTCGTGTCGAGGCCCGAGATGCCGAAGCGCGGGTTCTGCTGGTTTGCGAACTCGATGCGGCCGATCGGAGCCAGGTCGCACGCCATCGCCTGCGCGAGCAGCCGAATCTGCAGCGGAGCCACCTGGCCCATGTTGGGCCGGTTCAGCGCGGTGATGCCGGTCGGCTGCGCGCAGGTCGGCGGAGGCGTCGCGACGAGCTCGACCTGCCGGATGCGCGCCGCGTGCTCGTCGAGCCGGCGGCGGTCGTCGCTGCCGAGGCCTCCGCGCAGGTCCTGGAACTCGCGGCGAACGGCGTCGAGCACGCTCTTGTTCCGCGCGCGCAGCTCGCGCAGCGCCGTGTCGCCGGGGTTGTTCGGCATCACGTTCGCGAAGAAGCGGTTGAAGACCGAGGTCGGGTTGCAGTCGAGCGTCACCGCGGTGCCGCGGCTCTCGAAGAAGAAGCGGCTCTGCAGCGAGGTCGGCGTCATGCGGTCGCCGTCGATGCCGACGTTCACCGCGGCGTGCGGCTGCCCCATGCGCAGCGCCTGGCCTATGACCTGCTCGATGCTCTCGGAGTTCGCTCCACCCGTCGTCTGTGGGTCGGGCCGCAGGTCGGCCAGCGCGTTGCCGTTCGTGGTGGGGAAGGCGCCGGTGGTGAGCGTGCCGGTGAGCGCCGCCTCCGTCTTGCCCGGGTGGCCGAACGAGAACGCGTTGCCGCCCGCGTCGAGCATGCGGTGGTCGATGTCCGAGACGAACAGGCAGCGGCTCTTGAACGGGTCGAGCGGCGCGGTCGCGTACGGCAGCGTGAACGTCGAGCCGCTCGCCGACGGGCGCCACGCGCCGCGCGGCACGCCCATCTGGTACGTCATGACGACGACGCGCTTGGGGCGCGCGGGCATGCCCTGGCCCCACGCGCGCTGGTCGAGCGCCTCGAGCCAGGGGAGCGCGAGCGTGATGCCTCCGAGCCCTTTGAGGAACCTGCGGCGGTCGAGTCTCATGGTCATTCCGGAGCCCGGCGGTAGAGGAAGGTGTCGAGCTGCGTGACGGCGGTGAGCAGCGCCTTCAAGTCTCCGCCGCTGTCTTCGAAGGCCTGCTGAAGCGTCGCGACGCTGCACGCGTCTTCCGGCATCTCGATGCGGCCGACGCTGTTGCGGAACCACTGCCGCGCGTAGCAGTCGCGAACCTTGCGCCCGTCGGCGAGCAGCGCGGCGAGCTGCTCGCCGGTCTGGAAGCTGGTGGGGCCCGCGCCGACGTCGACGGTGCCGGACGTGTCGATGGGCGCGCCGTTCTCGGTGGTGCGGTACTGGCCCGCGGCGTCGTAGCCCTCGAGCGCGAGGCCGAGCGGGTTGATCTGGTTGTGGCAGCCACGGCAGTCCGCGTTCGTCGTCAGCGGCGCGAGGCGCTCGCGCGCCGTCGGCAGGTTCGCCGTGCCCATCAGCGGCGTCGAGATGTCGATGGTCGCGGGCAGCACGAGCTGCGGCTCGCAGAGCACCTCGTTGCGGAAGAAGTTCCCGCGGTGGATGGTGCCCGTCTGGGCCGGCTTCGCGAGCGCCGCCATCACCGAGCCGCGCGTGAGCAGGCCGCGGCGGTTCGGCACCAGGGTGGGCTGCCAGCCGGCGCCCGGCGCCGCGACTCCGTAGAAGTCGGCGAGGGTGGCGTCGACCGGGAGCGTCGTGCCGCCCAGCAGCGTCGAGAGCCGGCCGTCGCCGCGCTCGACGACCCAGCGGAACAGCTCGAGCGGCTCGCGCTGCATGCTCTGCGCGACGGCCTGGGTGTAGCGGGGGAAGAGGACCGGGTCTTTGCCCGCCGACGCCTCGTAGAGGTGCAGCCAGTCGCGGTGGAACGCGGCGGCGGTCGGCAGGAACTCGGGCCGCTGGAGCAGGCGCTGCGCGTGCGCGGAGATCTGCTCCTTCGTGTGCAGCTCGCCGTTCTGGGCGGCCGCGCGCAGCTCGGCGTCGGGCGGGCCGTCGGTGAAGAGGAACGACAGCCGCGCCGCGAGCTCGTGGTCCGAGAGCGCGACGAGGCCGGGCAGCGGAGCAGGGCCGGCGCCGCGCTCGACGCGGTAGAGCAGCGCGGGCGACTGCACGAAGAACTGCGTCACCGCGATGAACGCCTTCGCAGCGCTCTGGTCGACGCGGACCTCGGTGTAGACCTGCTTCGCGATGGCGCGCTCGGCGGCGGTCGACGGGCGGCGGTACGCGCGGTCGGCGAACGCCGCGATGAACGCGTCGATGCAGCCGTCGACCTGCGCGTCGGTGGCGGGGGTCGACAGCGTGCACGGCAGCAGCTCGCGCAAGAACGGCTGCGGGTCGGCGAGCATCACGTTGGCGATGCGCTCGGCCTCGTCTTCGATGGCGTGGCTCTGCGCGGTGTTGACGGTGGTGTTCTCGGCGTCGGCCGCGAACCCGCGCGTGAGCGTGGTGGGCGGGTAGAGCGAGCCGGTCAGCACCCGCGGAGCGAGGGTGCCGAAGAGCTGGCCGAGCGTGCTCTGGTACTGCTCGAAGGTGAGGCGCCGCAGCGGCTGCGTGGCGACGTCGCGCTTCGCGCAGGCGACCTCCACGCGCGAGGGGCCGCCGCCGCTGCCGCCTTCGCCCCCGCTGCCGCCGCCGGTGCCGGGCAGCAAGGGGCCGGGGCCCGTGGTGATGACTCCGTCACAGGCCAGCAGCGCGAGCGGGAGGAGGGCGACCGGGCGCATCGTGGGACGGGTAGATGCGCGGCCCACCGCCGAAGCTCACCGGGAAATTTCGTCCGTAAGGTCGGGGTGTTGCGGATCAGCGACCAGGTAGGAGGCTCACGCCACGGAAGGCGAAATTCGCCGGAGCGTTGCCGATGACGCTGAGCGCCGTCTGGCTCGAGGGCAGGCTCGCGGCGACGTCGCGCACGCGGTAGAGCACGGTGCTCGACGCGGCGACGCAGACGACATCGGCGCCGTCCTGGAAGCAGGCGAGCTGTCGAACCGGCGGGCCGAGCACGGCCTGCGGCGTCGTTCCCCAGACACCCCCCGTCCGGACGAAGCGCTTGATGCCTTGCGCGGTGAAGTCGTCGGCGAGGTAGAGCGTGTCGGGGCCGGGCTCGTTGGGGTTGAGGTCGAACACCGCGAAGCCGTACGGGCTCGCGGTCGCAGCGACGAGCGTCGACGAGGCGGTCGTCACCGGCAGCCCGGTGCCCACCTGGTAGAGGCCGGTCGGCGCGGTGCCGGTCGCGACGTAGAGCTGGCCGTCGAAGATGCCGATGCCGCGGAGGCTCGGCGGCATCGCGGCGATGCTCACCGGCACGGACGTGGCGCCGAGCGTGGTCAGGTACGTGCCGCTCGTGCCGCCGGCCAACCAGATGTTGGTGCCGTCGACGACGGCGCCGCGCGGAGCGGTGTTCGCGTAGACGGTCGCGATGGTGGTGCTCGTGTCGATGGTGCCGCCGCCGAAGAAGTCCGGGCGGTCGACGACCGCGACCACGCGCGGAATGCCGTTGACGGTGAGGGTGCCGGGCACCGACTGGTAGCCGAGCATCGCGAGCTGACCGCCGTCGGCCGAGCGGCTGAGCGCGCCTTCGGCGATGGCGTTGCCGAGCAGCGTGAAGGGAAAGTGCGCGCCGCTGGCCTCGACCGGCAGCGCGAGCTCGCCGATGACTCCGCCGTCGACGATGGCGCGGCGCTCGAGGACGACGGGGGTCGCCGAGGCGCTGAGCGCGGTGGCTCCGTCGCCGACGCGGACGACGACGAGCTCGGTGGGCAGCGGCGAGAAGCCCGTGAACGGCACGACGTCGGGCCCGGCGCCGCTGCCGAGCATGTCGCGCAGCATGGAGTCCGCCGTCACTGCGTAGACGGCGCCCGCGACCTGGGCCGAGGTGGTGAGGGTGACCCGGTTCGTCGCGGCGGTCGCGGCCACGACGGTGAGGCCGTCGATGGTGAAGCGCGCCGCCGACACCGAGGTGGAGTCCACCGGGCGGCTGAACGTGACGACGAGCTGCGTGGCGGACGTCGCCTCGGCGTGCAGCGTGCGCAGCTGGTCGAGCACGGTGACGTCGGCGCCCGGGCTCGCGCCGCCACCCGTCGTCGTCGCGACCAGCGGCTGAAGGCCGAGCGGCGTCGCAGCGGCGACCGGCATCACGACGACCTGCGTCGCGGTGCTCGACGTGACCGGCTGGGTGACGTTGCCGATGGTGACGGTCGCTCCGGCGAGCCCGGTGCCGGTGAGCGTGAGGGACTGGTAGCCGCGCACCACCTGCGCGGGCATCACGCTCGAGATCATCGGCTGCGCCGAGCCGCCGCCGCTGCCACCGCCCGCGGAGCCGCCCGCGCTGCCGCCGCCTGCCGAGCCACCGGCGCTGCCACCGCCGGCCGAGCCGCCCGCGCTGCCGCCGCCGGCCGAGCCTCCTGCGCTGCCGCCGCCTGCGGAGCCGCCCGCGGAGCCGCCGCCGGTGCCGCCGCCTGCCGCGCCACCGCCCCGGCCGCCGCCGGTCGAGCCTCCGTCGGGGTTCGAGGGACTGCCGCAGGCGACACCGAGGGTGACCAACACGACGAGGGCAAAGCGCATGGGCGCGCCTGCAAAGCTCAACGGCCTCCCCCTCGCAAGCGCTATCGGGAAACGGTAAGGCGCCGGGCGTGCGACGAAGCGTGAGCCTGAGGCGAGTGGCTGCGGTGCTGCTGGTGGTGTCCGCGTGCGGGCCCGCCGTCTCCGAGCAGCCGGACGGCGGAGAGCCCGACGCCGGCAGCGTCGACGCCGGCACGAACGACGCCGGCGCGGGTGATGCGGGCCCGAGCGACGCTGGTGCCGGTGACGCAGGTCTCGTCGAAGGCGCGCTCGTCTCCGTGAGCCACGCGCGGGAGCTGCGCGGCCTGTGGGTCTCGACGGTGTTCAACCTCGACGTGCCGCTGGCGGCGGTGCGCACTCCCGATGCGGGCACCAACGAGCTGCGCAACCTCGTCGACCTCGCCGCGACGCACGGCTTCAACGCGCTCTTCTTCCAGGTGCGGCCCGAGTCCGACGCCTGGTACAGCTCGACGCGCGAGCCGTGGAGCCGCTTCCTGAGCGGCACGCAGGGCGTGAGCCCCGGCTACGACCCGCTGGCGACGCTACTGTCGCTGGCGCACGCGCGCGGCCTCGAGGTGCACGCGTGGGTGAACCCGTTCCGCGGGCTGACGAGCCCGATGGTGACGGCGGCGCAGGGCCACATCACCAACGTGCTCGCGCAGCACGCCATCACCTACAACGGCTCGGTGGTGATGGACCCGTCGGCGCCCGCGGTGCACAGCTGGGTCGCGAACGAGGTCGGCGATCTCGCTGCCGCGTACGACGTCGACGGCATCCACTTCGACGACTACCTGTACCCGTATCCGGCGGCGACTCCGTTTCCGGACGACCCGCAGCACCAGGCGTACGTCGCCGACGGCGGCACGCTGAGCAAGAGCGACTGGCGCCGCGACAACATCAACGCGTTCGTGAAGCTCGCGTCCGAGACGATCGCCGCGCGCAAGCCGTCGGTGCGCTTCGGCATCAGCCCGTTCGGCATCTACCGGCCGGGGCAGCCTGCGGGCATCACCGGCCTCGACGCGTACGAGGCGATCGCGTGCGACCCGCTCGCGTGGATGAACAACGGCTGGGTCGACTACGTGGCGCCGCAGCTCTACTGGCCGACCACGCAGACGGGGCAGCAGTTCGGGCTGCTCATCGACTGGTGGGCGGCGCGGGCGCAGGCCGCGGGTCGGTACATCTTCGCGGGCCACGCGCTGCACCGGCTCGGCATGACGAGCGCGTGGACCGTCGCGGAGCTGAAGACCCAGGTGCAGCTGACACGCGCCGAAGCGCCGCACGCCGCGGGCGGCATCTGGTTCCGCACCCAGTTCCTGCGCGACGACGTGCTGAGCGTGAAGGCGATGTTCAAGGATGACGTGTATGCGGCGCCGGCGCTGCCTCCGCCGCTGGCGACGCAGCGCATGGCGACGCTCACCGCTCCGCTGGTGCAGCGCTCGGGCGCGGTGCTGACGCTCATGCCCGGGTCTGCGAACCCGCTGCGCGGCTACACGGTGTACCGGCTGAACGGCTCGCAGCTCGTGCTCGACCGCTTCGTGCCGGGGACGAACGTGAACGTGACGCTGACGGCGGGGACGTGGGCGGTGGCCGCGGTGGACCGCGCCGACGTCGAGAGCCCCGGCGTCGTGGCGATCGTGCCGTAGCTCGCAGGCTCAGAGGGTCGATCAGAATCCGCGGCCTGTTCGCAGCTCCGTTCGCCCTGAGCGGAGCAGCCCGAAGGGCTGCGGAGTCGAAGGGGGCGCGAAGCCGACGCGTGGCCCGCTTCGACTGCGGACTCCTGAGCTTGTCGACGGACGGCGCCTCCGCTCAGCGTGAACGTGAGGTGGGGCTGTACTGCATCAGAACCGCACCGGCGTCAGCACGTTCCGTCGCACGTTGTCGCCGAGGCCGAGCTGGCCCTCTTCGTTCCGCCCCGTGCAGAAGAGCCCGCCCGCGAGGTCGACGGCGCAGTGGTGGAAGCGGCCGACCGCGACCGAGCGCCAGGTGCCGGAGCCGATCTGCACCAGCGTGTACTGGTCGACGGTGTCGCCGGTGCCGAGCTGGCCTTCGACGTTGCGACCCATGCACCACAGCGTGTTCGACGCCTTGATGCCGCACACGCTGAAGGTCTCGTTGCTCACCGCGCGCCAGTCGCCGTCGGTTCCGATGCGTTCGATGCCGAAGATCTCCCGCGTGCCCGCTTCGTACGCGGCGCCCCAGCACCACAGCTGGCCGCCGGCCTTCAACGCGCACGTCGAGCTCTGCGTCGCCACCACCTGCATCCAGTCGGTGTCGGTGCCGACCTGCGTCGGCCTGCGAATCTGGCCCGGCGAGCCGCCGGGCAGCCCGAGCACCGGCGGCATGTTTCGGCCCCAGCACCACAGGCTGTTGTCGGTGCGAATGCCGCAGGTGTGGCCCTGGCCGGCGCTCACCACGCGCCACTGGCCACCTCCCGAGACGAGCACGGGCAGGTTTTGATCTCCGGAACCCGGGAAGCCGTCGTCGAGGCCGAGCTGGCCTTCCGTGTTCATCCCCCAGCAGCGCAGCGTCGCGTCCGAGCCGATGACACACGCGTGCTGGAAGTGCATCGACAGCGCGACCGCCGCGTTCGGGAGAATCACCTTCCCGGGCACGCGCCGCGCGCCGCCGGGCCCCTGGCCGAGCCGGCCGTTCGTGTTGTCGCCCCAGCACCACACCGTGCCGTCGGCCTTCCGCGCGCAGGTCGCGTCGTAGCCGACGCCGACCTCGGCCCAGCCGGTGCCGGCGTCGAGCGGCGTGGGGCTGTTTCGCGCCTGCAGGTCGCCGGTGCCGAGCTCTCCGTAGGTGTTCGAGCCCCAGCAGTACAGCGCTCCCTCGTGAATCGCGCACGTGTGCTCGAACGCCGTCGCCACCTGCTCGACGCCGAACGGCCGGCCCGCATCCATTCCTGCGTCCACGCCGGCGTCGACACCCGCGTCCGAGCCCGCGTCCACCGGCACGCGCGAGAACAGCGACAGTTGCTCGTCGGCGCAGCCGGTGACCAGCACCAGCATCAGGGCGAGCCGGTTCACCACGTGAACGTCACCCCCAGCGCGAGCCAGCCGGCGATGCCGACCGCGGTCGTCACGCGCTGCGCGCCGTCGGTGACCACGACGTTGCGGAACGGGAAGTCTGCGCCGCCGGAGACGAGCAGCTCGAGCAGCGTGGAGATGCGCAGCGCGGCCTCGAGCCCGGCGCGCGCCGCGACGGCCCACGTCACCGCGGAGCCTCCCGTGTAGCCCGGCGCCGGAGTCGCGGTGAGCCACCACGGACCGCCGACGGCCCCGGCCTCGGCGGACAGGCGCCACCGCTCTCCGCCGAACATGCGCACCAGCGCAGTCAGCGCGACGGACAGCATACGCACGTCGACCGAGCCGACGTCGCTCGCGAACGCGCGACCGCCGCCCCCTCCGACGGCGACCTGAACGGCGAAGCGGCCGATGAAGACGCGCGCGAGCAGGTCGGCGCCGCCGCGCACGAAGCTGCCTCCGTAGGCGCCGGTGCCGCGAACTCCGACGCCGAAGCGCTCTGCCGCCGGCGGCGGAGGAGCCGGCACCGCCGGCGGTCTCGACTCGCGCAGCATGTCTCCGACGACGGCGGACACGACGAGCGGAAGGCCGTCGACGGGAAGCTGGGCCGTGTCGACCTTGCGCCGCAGCTGCAGCTCGGTGCCGTCGTCGCGCGTGAGGTCGACCGCGATGCCGAGCGTCTCGCTGCCCTGCCACAACAGCAGCACCGTGGCCGGCTTGTCGCGCTCGCACAGCTCGGCGCGCTGGGCCTCGAGCTCCACCTCGGCTGCGGTGTCCGCGCGCAGCGCGTCGGTCCACTGGTCGCCGCGGAAGTCGAGCTGCACCGAGGGGCAGGCGGCAGAGGCGAGCGCGGGTGTGAGCGTCAGCATCGCGACGAGCGCCATCACCGCGCTGCGCAGCGCGCCGTCACCGACTTCACGTAGGCGCCGCCCTTGAAGCGGGCCAGATACTGTTCTCGGTACTGGAGGCATTGGCGCTGAAGGCCGAGCTCATCGTAGCCACGGACCAGCCGCGACATTGCGTCTTCTGCAAAGGTTCCATCTGGCGCGAGCTTGACCGCGCGCTCGAGCGCCTCGACCGCACCCTTGACGTCGGAGAGCTGGTCCATGCGCAGCCGGCCCAGCTCGAACGCCGCGAGCGCGACACGTGAGTCGTAGGGGAAGTCGCGCAGGAACCGCTCGAACGTCAGCGCGGCGTGCGCGCTGCGGCCTTCGCGGCGCGCCTGCAGCGCCTCCTGGAACAGCTGCGCGGGGCTCGGGCCGGCGCGGTCGACGACGTCGCTGCCGCCTCCCGCCGCAGGAGTCGCCGCGGCTTCGGCCGGAGCAGGCGCCGGAGCCTTCGCGGCCACGCTCTTGTGCCCTCCGCCCCCGACGCTCTTCGAGCGCGACGGCCGCGACGTCTTCACCGGAGGCTCGGGCGCTTCGGGGGCCGCGGGCTCTTCTGCCGGCGCCGGCTGCGCGCTGGGGAGCTCGGGGTCCTGCACCGGCTCGGGCGCCGGCTCGGCGGCGGCGTGCGCCTCGGCCTCGGTCCAGCGCCCGCCCGCGGTCAGCCGCACGGTCGCGTCGGCGCGAACGACGTCGACGATGCCGCGCGCGACCTCGACGGTGACTCCGTCGGCGCCGCGCGAGACGGTGAAGCGCGTGCCGACGACGCGCACCTCGACGCCGTCCGCCTTCACCACGAAGCTGCGGCCCGGCTTCTTGGTCACCTCGAAGGTGGCGCGGCCACGCGCGAGCTCGACGCGCACCTCTTTGCTGGTGTCGGTCACCAGCCGCACCGACGAGCCGCTGGAGACCTCGACGCGCGAGCCGTCGGAGAAGCGGCCGACCGTCTCGTCCGCGCTCGCCACGAGCTCCGTGCCGACGGCGAGCGGACGCGGCCACAGCATCACCGCGAGCAGCGCCACCGCCGCGACGCCTACGGCGCCGGCGACCCAGCGCCAGGCCGGCGCGCGCCGCTCGGAGGAGTCGCGCACCCGCGAGACCAGCCGGTTCACGCGCAGGTCCGAGGTGTCGGGCGTCATCCACTTCTGCAGCTCCTTCGGGTCGGGGCTCACGTGGCCACCTCCCGGAGGACTTCTTCGGCGCGCGCGATGCGGCGCTTCACCGTGGCGAGCGAGAGCTTCATCTGCTCGGCGATCTGCTGCAGCTCGAGGCCTTCGATGCGCTGGAGCACGAGCGCGATGCGCTCTTCCTCCGACAGCCGGCGCGCCGCGCGGTAGAGGTCGTTGAGCGTCATGCGCACCGCCTCGGGCGCCTCGCGCGAGACGAGCGACTCGGGGTCGAGCTCTTCCTGTCGCTCCATGCCGATGCGTCGGAGCCAGCGCTTCTTGCGAAGTCGCATCTTCACGAGCTGCACCGCGATGGAGCTGAGCCAGGGTCCGAACGCCGCCGGGTTCGCGAGGCCGTCGAGCGCGCCGAGCGCTTTGACGAACACGTCGTGCGCGAGGTCCTCGGGGTCCTCTTCCGGCATGAGGCGGTAGGCGAGCCCCATGAGGCGCTTCACGTGCCGGCGGACCAGGGCGTCGCGCGCCCACATCTGCCCCTCGCGCGCCTCGAGCACCAGCGTGGCGTCGGGCAGCTCGCCGTCGCGGTGCAGAGGCACCACGTTCGTGGCGCGCGAGTCGGGTAACGCCATGCCGAGCCAAGGATGCACCAGGAGCGGCCAAAGCTCAGCTTTCAGCGTCAGCGCGAGCGCCCCTTGTGTCACGACCAAGCAAGTTGCACGGCGGCTGCGGACGGCTCAAGCGCCGCGATTTCAGGCACCTGTGAACGGCTGTGGGCACCGAAATTCGGGTGAGCTTCCGCCGCACGCCGCGCATCTGACCGGGCTGCCATGCGCTGCCTACCCGTCGCGTTGCTCGTGCTCACTGCCTGCGAGGGGGTGATTGAAGTCGTGACTCCGATCGGCGGAACCGGCGGCGGAGGCGGCATCGGCAGAGTGAAGGACGACCCGGCCTGCCTCATGCCGCTGCCGCCGGGCGTCGCGCCGCTGACGAAGCTGTCGGCGCTGCAGTACCGCAACACCATCCGCGACCTCTTGTCGTCGAGCGGCCTGGGCTCGGTCGCGACCGAGCTCGGCACGCGGCTCGACGCGGTGCCCGACGACAGCGACGTCAGCTTCCGCGGCCTCGACAACCGCGTGACGGATCAGCACTTCCGCGCGTGGTTCGAGGTCGCGGTGGCGATCGGCGACGCCATCGAGGCGAGCCCGGCCCGCCTCACCGCGCTGGCCGGCACGTGCGCGGGCGGCGCGACGCTCTCGGCGACGTGCGCGGACCAGTTCCTCAACGGCTTCGGCCGCCGCGCGTGGCGCCGGCCGCTCACGAGCGCCGAGCTCGCGGAGCTGCGCAGCTGGAACGACGGCCAGCGCCGCCCCGCCGAGGCGGTGCGCGCGATGGTGATCGCGATGCTGATCTCTCCGCGGTTCCTGAACCACCTGGAGATCGAAGGCCAGTCGCTCGAAGCAGATCGCCGCCTGCAGCTGTCCGCGTTCGAGCTCGCCGCGCGGCTCTCGTACACCTACTGGCAGTCGCTGCCCGACGACGCGCTGCTCGACGCCGCCGCGAGCGGAGCGCTGCTCACGCCCGACGGCTACCGCGAGCAGGTCGCGCGCGTCTTCGCCGACCCGCGCACCGAGGCCACGCTGTGGCGCTTCTGGAGCGAGTGGCTGCGGCTCGAGAAGTTCACCGGCTTCGCGACGAGCCGGCCCGCCTTCGCCGCGCTCGCCGCGGGCGAGCAGATCGGAGAGCCCGGCCACGACCACTGGCGCGACATGGTCGACGAGGTGCGCGAGCTCACGAAGCTGTACACGTACGGCCAGCCCGGCACGTTCGAGCAGCTCGTCGACAGCGACGTCTCGGTCACGCGCTCGGCCGACGTCGCGCGCCTCTACGGAGTCCCCGCGTGGAGCGGCGCCGGCGAGCGCCCGCGCCTCACCAACCGCAAGGGCCTCTTCCAGCGCGCCGCGCTGCTCGTCGACGGCCTCGAGCAGACGAACCCGTTCCACCGCGGCGCAATGACCCGGCGCGCGTTCCTGTGCGACCCGCTGCCGCAGCCGAACCCCACATCGCTGCCGCCGGGCGCGCTCGACCCACCGCCGTTCAACCCGATGCAGACGACGCGGCAGCGCTTCCAGGCGAAGGTGGACGGCAACAACCTCTGCCAGGGCTGCCACGGCGGGTTCTCCGATCTGGGCTACGTGATGGAGCAGTTCGACGGCCTCGGCCGCCACCGCACGAAGGAGAAGGTGTTCGACGAGAGCTCCGGCGCGCTGCTCGCCGAGCTTGCGGTCGACACGAACGCGGTGCCGTTCGTGTGGTCCGACGACGAGCGGCCGGTGAGCGGGCCCGCGGAGCTCAACACGCGCATGCTCGAGAGCGGCAAGCCGCAGCGCTGCTTCGCGCAGCAGTTCACGACGTTCGCGCTGCGCCGCGAGCCGACCGTCACCGGAGACGCGTGCATCGCGCAGCGCCTGTCCGCCGACCGCGCGACGCTCGCCGAGGTGTTCCAGGGCCTCGCGCTCGACCCCGCATTCCAACAGCGCACGGTGGGTGACCCATGAAGCTCGTCTCTCGTCGCATGTTCCTCACCGGCGCCGGTGGCGCGATGCTCGCGCTGCCGCTGCTCGAGTCGCTCTTGCCCCGCTCGGCTGCGGCGCAGGGAACGACTGCGCCGAAGCGCCTCATCGTGGTGAAGAGCTTCAGCACCCAGCTCATCCAGGAGTGGTACCCGCGCTTCTCCGGCAACGGCTACCAGCTGCACGACGCGGTCTACCCCGGCACGAGCAAGGCCGACGGCACGACGCTGCTCACGCAGCCGCTCGGCAGCGGAGGCGGCTACACGCAGGCGCCGCTCACCGACTTCCAGACGCCGAACGGCATCTCGGGAATCCTGGGGCCGGCGCTGAACCCGTTCCTGCCGAAGCTGAACCTCATCCGCGGGCTCGATTTTCTGCCGGTGGTGAACCACAACTACGGCGGGCTGCTGGGGAACTTCTCGTCGTGCACGGCGGCGACTCCGTGCCAGGCGGACAGCCTGATGGACGTGCCGACCATCGACCAGGTGCTCGCGTACTCGCCGAAGTTCTACCCGTCGGCGCCTGCGGTGCGGTCGCTGCACCTCGCGCAGGGCGTGACGAACGCGATGTCGTACTCGGACGGCGGCAACCGCGGCGGCCCGGTGACGCAGCAGCAGACGCGCACGAACCCGCTCACGGCGTTCAACGACTGCTTCCAGGGCTTCATGCCGGGCACGACGAGCGCGCCGAACCGCGACCGGCTCATCGTCGACCGCGTGCGCGAGGACTACGTGCGGCTGAAGTCGAGCGCTCGGCTGTCGCGCGCGGACAAGCTGATGCTGGACCAGTACCTCACGCACATCACCGAGCTGCAGGCGCGGCTGATGCCGACGCAGGCGCTCGCGTGCACTCCACCGGTGGCGCCTGCGTCGCTCGCGAACAACAGCGGCACGGATCCGACGGACATCGTCACGAAGTGGAACCTGATGCTCGACATCGCGGCGGCGGCGATCATGTGCGACCGCACGCGCATCATCACCATCGGCGTGCACAAGGCGCTGGGCCCCAGCCCGAACGCGGCCGACACGACGCTGCAGGGCTACTACCACTCGGAAGACGCGAGCGGCGGCACCTGGCACGGCCTCGCGCACGACTGGGGCAACGCGAACGCGCGCCGCATGCTCAAGGGCGTCAACGCGTGGGTCGCCGAGCACGTCTTCGCGAAGCTGTTGCAGAAGCTCGACGTGATGGAAGGCGGTGGCCGCACGTACCTCGACAACTCGCTCGTCTATTGGGGCAACGAGCTCGGCTTCAATCACATCGCGTACAGCGTGCCGTGCCTGCTCGCCGGCTCGGCCGGTGGCTACCTGCGCACCGGCCGCTACCTCGACTACATCGACTGGAGCGGCCGCGCGTACTTCGCCCAGGAGATGGGCAACGTCATTCTCGGCATCCCGCACAACCGGCTGCTGGTGACGATTCTCCAGGCGATGGGGCTGTCGCCGGCCGACTACGAGCTCGGCGGCCAGCCCGGCTACGGCTCGACGTCGACCGCGGGCAAGGACCCGAACCTGTGGCCGACGCAGTACGACCTGAGCCAGGTCGGGCAGGTGCTGCCCGGGATTCGCGCGAGCTGATCAGCGTCGCCGGCGCGCTCGCGGTGAAGGCACGTTGTCTGCAATGAACCGCCGCATGCGGCTCGAGCGACCCGGAGTGCTGCTGGTGGCGGCGTGCTGCGCCTCGTTGACGGTGGCCGCTCAGCCACAGGTGCTCGAGGCGCTGCCGTTGCCGGGCCGCTTCACGGACCTTCATCAGAGCTCGAGCGGCGCGCTGCTGGTCAGCTACGGTGCCTGGTCCGAGTGGGGCACCGCGCGGCCGTCCATGCTGCGGCGAGCCGGCCGGTGGATGCAGGTCCCGGCCGGTGAGGCGTTCGAGTGGCGAGGGTGGCTGGTCTTCGAGGGCCTCTTCCGGCTGCCGTACGTCGATGAAGCAGGAGCGGCTCCTCCTTCTCCGTGGGACGGAGGGACGCGGGTCGTCTCGCTCGGCACCGATGATCGGTTCGTCCGTCGGGTGGTGTTGGTAGATGAGCGCAGCGGTCGCAGGTTCGAGGCGCCGTGGGACTCGTTGGCGCCGCTGCCGCTGGCGCAGGGCGAGACGTGGCTGCTGCTCAGGTGTCCGGTGAGTCACGCCGCCGACGGTGGCGTCGACGAGCGCGTCGAGCTGCTGGCGTGGAGCCCTCGCTCGGGACGCGCGCGGGTGGTGGGGCTGCTGCCCGGCGAGCCGGTCGTGAGCTGCGAAGCATCGGGCTCGCAAGACGTCATCGCCTCGCGTGACGGCGCACTCGCAAGGTTGGTCATCGACGGGGGCGCTCGCTGGGTTCAGCTCGACGCGAGCGGTCGGGTGTCGCGCAGCGCCGTCGACGAGGGCCTGGTGCGCGCCTCGAGCGACGCGGGGCGTCGACTCGAGCCGTTGCGGCGCGTGAACGAGGCCTTCGTCGACCTTCCGGAGCTGAAGGCCGCTGACGGCGGCGCGCTGGTCGGCCGCCGCCTCGACGGAGGCGCTCCGGTGGCCCTCACGCCCAGCTTCGGCGGTGGCTTCGCCATCTACGAGGGACTGCTGTTCGCCGACGAGGGCGTCTTCGTGTGGCGCGCGGCCCCGCGGTGAGCTCGGGCGCCCTGGTGCCGCCCGTTCCTCACCGACTCAGTTCACGCTGAACGGAGTCGTCCGCGGCGGAGCAGCAGCGCGAGCGCGAAGAGGAACGGCCACGGCTCCGTGACGCCGCAGCCGCAGCCCGACGCCGTCATCATCTCGCCGCCGCCACCGCCGGTGCCGGACACCCCGCCGCCGGTGCCGGACATTCCGCCGCCGGTGCCGGACACTCCGCCGCCGGTGCCGGACACCCCGCCGCCGGTGCCGGACACTCCGCCGCCGGTGC
>CALJKW010000013.1 GCA_937980205.1 uncultured Myxococcales bacterium
GTGGGAGCGCTGGCGGTGGGAGCGCTGGCGGTGGGAGCGCTGGCGGTGGGAGCGCGGCCGGCACGGATGCTGGATCTCCGGACGCAGGGGGGCCGGACGCGGGGGCGCCGGACGCGGGGGCTGCGATTTGGCGCACGTATCTGCCGGCGTCGGATGTATCGACGGACCTGGTGTGGGCGGCGCAGAGCCCTGTGACCGGCAACCTCTTCGTGTTGACGACCTCATCGACGGGGTTCGCGCTCACCGAGTGGAATCCTTCGGGAGCGGCTCAGCGCTCCGCGCCCGTCTTCCAGCTGCCGCCGAGCTCTCTGTCGATCTCCATGGCGGTGTCGCCGTCGGGCCTGCTCGGCCTCGTCTCGCGGGACCTCACCGGCCAGAGCACGCTCGTGCTCCAGTTCAGCGAGCTCGGCCCCAATGGATGGACGCCTGCGGTCGTCATCGAGCAGCTCACCGCGTACGACACGCTCGAGCGCGACGGCCTCACCTACGACGCCAGCGGCAACCCGTTCATTGGCTACACCAGGCGCACGTGGAATGGGCTGAACCACGTCTACGAAGCGCGCGTGGCGACGCGCGCGAGCCCGTCGTCGCCCTTCAACGTCACCACGCCGATCTCGTTCAACGGCGGCGCGTGGAACACGTACGACCGCGTCGTCACCCGGCTCGCCACGGGCTGGGACGGCGTGGTGCACGTCGCCTCCGCGAAGAAGAACTGGGAGCTCCGCCACGGAACGTGGACGGGTTCGAGCTGGATGACCGAGCACGTTCGCTGGTCGCCGGCGGACCTGGTCGGCTTCTCCGCCGACGTTGGCAGCAGCATCGGGTTCACGCTCGTCGACACCCAGGGCGCCCCGAACGGAAAGCTCATCGCCGCCCGCAGAGTCGGCTCGACGCTCGTCGAGCGTGTCGTGGTGCCGATGCTGGGCCCCTTCCCGTACCTCGACGGACAGGCGACCGCGCCGGTGGCCTTTCGCCAGGGAATCTTCCACGTCGCGTGGCCCGAGAGCTCACTGCTCTACGCGATCGAACCCGGCGCCTGGCAGCCCGAGGCCGTGCTCGCGCCCGCGCCCTCACGCGTGCTGATGTTCCTCGGCCCGGGCGGCGCGGTGCGCTTCGTTCACCCGGTCGCGATCTCGAGCCACTGGAATCTCGCGATCACGACGAACGAGCCCTGAGGGGCCAGTGTTCGGGGCGCGGCACCGGGTTGGAGCTGAGGCTCACAGCTTCGAGAGCAGCGCGCGAAGCCGGGCCCCACGCTTCGGGCTGAGCTGCTCGACCCACGCGACGCGGCCCTCGAGGTGTTGCCGGAAGTGCGGAGCGCCTCGGGCCTGGCTGTCGAGGCCGTGCTTCACGCAATCGTACGCCGCGAGGGTGGCGAGCGCAGGTGACGTCGGCGCGCCCTGCGGCGGGTGCCAATGCGTCAGCAGTCGGCGCAGCTCGAACGGCGCGTGGCGCGCCACGCCGCGCGCCGGCCTAGCACACACCACGGCCGCGACGGGCATGGGGGGGCAAGGGCACTACGAGAAATCGTCGGTACCTATCGGCAGCGAAGTACCGACATTGTCTCGTAGTGCCGTGCAGCCCCGCAGCCTCGGCAGCCCGCGCTGCTGGACTGTGCAGCCCGCTGCACACGCCTCGTGCAGTGCCCCTCACGTAGAGCGCTGATCCACCCTCTCAACCGGGCGTTTGCTCTCGCTGGCCGCGCCGTTGCACTGCACCGGGCCGTCTCCGACGAAAGCGAGGGTTCACATGGGCCGGTTCATTCTGGCAGCCACATTCGTGTTCTCTCAGGTCGCCGCGGCCGCCGCCGAGGCGACGGCGGAGCTGCCGAAGCCCTCGTCGAACCTCTACCTCGAGAGCATGCTGGTCGGGACCATTCAGCGCACCGGCGGCTTCGTCGACCTGCGCATGCGCTACCGCAAGACGCTGTACTCGAGCGAGCACGAGGCCTTCTCCGGCAACTTCATCGGCGCCGGCCTCATCGCGCAGGCGACTCCGATCTTCAGCCAGACCGGCGCCTACGTCGAAGTTCAGCCCGCCTCGTTCTTCCGCCTCACCGGCGCCTACGAGCTCGTCGGGTACTTCGGCACCTTCAACACCATGCGCACCGCCTCGAACTGCGAGGGCGTGAAGTTCATGACCGCCGAGGACCAGAGCTGCGCCTTCCCGCTCTCGGGCAGCACGGCTCCCGGCCGCGCCGACTACGGACACCGGGCGTGGGTCGAGGCCCTCTCGCAGGGCCGCCTCGGCCGCTTCATCGCGTCGAACAACTTCACCGCCGAGCGCTGGTGGTTCCGCGACGACTGGGCCGCCGGCCGGACCGCTGCGTTCTGGGTCAACGAGCTCTTCGCGCTGCCGCAGAAGAAAGACGACACCGTGCTCACCAACACCGCCATGGTCATGTTCGAGGCGCTCAGGGACGAGGGCGGCTCGAAGCCGCACGTCATGGTCGGCGCGATGAGCAGCCTCGCGTACGCCGTCGGCACCGACTACACGATGCACCGCGTCGGCCCCGTCGGCGTGCTGCACATCCCCGAGTGGAAGGGCATGCGCGACCTCGCCGCCGTCCTGATGGTCCAGTTCTACACGCACGACCGCTACGCGAAGGGCCCGCTGCCGTTCATCGGCCTCGCGCTGTCGGTCTCGACGCCCAACTTCATGTCCGGCGTGAAGTGAGCGTCGAAGCGACGACTGCCGGCTTCGGGTGCGCGTTCGCGTTCGAGTCCGGCAACCCGAACGCGACCCCGAACGCGAACCCGGCTGTTCGACGCACCGACGTCGCCCTGGGGTGACACTTGACTACATTGTGCGCCTCGGGCAGACGGCCGGCCCATGCGCACTTCCCTCCTGTTCCTGGTTGCGATGTCCGGGCTCGTCTCTGCGTGCGGCGAGGCCGAGGCCGAGATCAACGGCAGCACCGAGTTCGCGGCGGAAGAAGAGGTCGACTCGACCGCCGACGCGCTGCTGTCGAGCTCGGCGCAGGTGTGGCTGCCGATGCACGAGGGCAACACCTGGACGCTGACCTCGGCGAGCGGCAACACGCTGACGGTCTCGTTCTCGGACGTCGAGTCGCGCATCGGCTGGCTCGAGGGCCTCTCGCGCTCGGGTGAGTGGACCGGCCAGGCGTCGAGCGCTCCGAACACGCTCTTCGCGTGGAACAGCGATCTGCGCCGCTGGGACGCGCTGTACCGCTTCGGCTACGCGTACACGCCGTGGAGCATCGGCGCGGGCTGCGACAAGTTCACGCTCAAGCGCACCGAGACGAACGTGACGGTCGTGACGCCGGCGGGCACGTTCCGCGAGGCGCGGACCATCGGCTACACGCACACGCCGCCGCCGAACGCGCGCTGCATGGTGCCGGTGCTGTCGAGCGTGACGTTCGCTCCGAACGTGGGCGTGGTGAAGCTCGTCACCGGCGCGGGCGAGAAGTTCGTCCTCAAGTCGGCGAAGGTGAACGGCAAGAGCATCCCCGCGGCTCCGGTCGGCGGCATCACCTCGAAGCTCGTGCTCGACAAGACCGCGTACGTGAACAAGTCGAACACGATTCGGTGCATCACCACGCCGTGCCCGGGCAACGCGGAGAACGCCATCGCGCGCTTCACGTACACCATCACCAACGGCACCTCGTCGTCGGTGACCTGGAACTTCAACAGCGGCTGCCAGTACGACCTCACGCTCAGCGACTCGACCGGCAAGGTCGTGCGCACGCTCTCCGAGGGCCGCTTCTGCACGCTCGCGCTGACGGCCATCACGCTCGCTCCGGGTCAGACGAGGACCATCACGGGCCAGGTCGACCTCGCGCTCGCTGACGGCTACACGCAGCTCGAGGGCAACTACACCGCGAAGGCGTTTCTGATCCCGCGGTCGGGAGCGGTCGCGACGCAGGTGGCTCCGGCGTCGGCGAGCTTCTCGGTCTCCATCGTGCCGGCGCTGCCGTAGCTGCTAGGCTTCGAGGGGTGGAAGTAGCAGACCCCTCGATGACGACGACGATCAGCGGCTTCAGGTCGCTCAGGCCGCTGAACCGCATCTCGGGGAGCTGGGACTCGTTCAACGGCTACTCGGAAGAGCTCAAGCGCGAGGTGCAGCTCGCGATCGTCAGAGCCGACGCGCTGCGCGAAGAGGCCGTCCGCAAGAGGTTCGCCGAGGTCGCGAAGGTCGTCTCGGCGCTGCAGCACCCGATGCTGCAGCGGTGCCTCATGGCCGTGCCGCTGCCCGACGGCCGCTGGTCGGTGATGAGCGAGCCCGTCGAAGGGCCGACGCTGCACCAGGTCCTCGACGAGCAGGGCGCGCTCGCCTGCGACGACGCGGTGCAGCTCGTGATGCTCCTGTGCGAGGCCGTCGACGCGGCCCACCAGCGCGGCGTCGTCCACGGAGACATCGCGCCGCACCACGTACAGCTCCCCGGCGGCCTGCACGCGTTCAAGCCGAAGCTCACCGGCATGGCGCTCGGCATGCTGCGCAGCCCCGGCGCGTCGGCGTTCGCGGCTCCCGAGCTGCACGGCGGCCGCGAGGCGAGCCCGCTCGCCGACGTCTACTCGCTCGGCGCGGTGCTCTACGCGTGCCTCACCGGCAAGCCGCCGGCGGTGAACGACGTCGAGCAGCTCGCTCCGCTGCCTCCGGGCACCGAGCACCTGTGGCCGGTGGTGAAGAAGTGCCTCTCGAAGGACTTCACGAAGCGGTACTTCGCCGCCGGAGAGCTCGCGAAGGCGCTGCACAACGCGAACGGCACGCTGGTGCCTCCGTCACAGGTGGTGGGCACCGAGCCGACGGCTCCGCTGCCTCCGGGCGACGCGAGCGACACGCTGTCTCCCGACCTGTCGCTCGGGCCGTACCAGCTGGTGAGGCTGCTCGGCGAGGGCTCGATGGGGCAGGTGTACCTCGGGCGGCACAAGGCGCTCGGCCGCCAGGTCGCCATCAAGGTGCTGCGGCCCGAGCAGTACCGCCGCGGAGACCTCATCCAGCGCTTCTTCCAGGAAGCCCGCACCGTGAACCAGATCAACCACGAGCACATCGTGGAGATCTTCGACTTCGTCCAGGAGCCCGGCCCCGACGGCCCGTCCGCGGTCTACTGCGTGATGGAGCTCTTGCAGGGCACCTCGCTCACCGGCGCCATCGAGAAGGCCCCGGTGCAGCTCAAGCGCTCGCTCAACATCGTGCGCCAGATTTGCGACGCGCTGTTCGCCGCCCACAAGGTCGGCGTCGTCCACCGCGACGTGAAGCCCGACAACATCTTCCTCATCGAGCGCGCCGGCCAGCAGGACTACGTGAAGGTGCTCGACTTCGGCGTCGCGAAGCTCACGCACGCGCAGCCGGACGCGCCGCTCATCTCGACGATGGACGGAGCCATCATCGGCACGCCGATGTGCATGGCGCCGGAGCAGGCCTCCGGCGGCGCCGTCGACTACCGCTGCGACATCTACGCGGTCGGCGTCATCCTCTATCTGCTGCTCAGCGGGCGGCTGCCGTTCGACGCGAAGAACTTCGCGACGCTCGCGGTGCAGCTCATCACCCAGCCTCCGCCGCCGCTGCCGGACAAGACGCCCAGCGGCGAGGGCATCGACCCGGGCCTCAAGGCGATCGTCCTCAAGTGCCTCGAGAAGAACCCGGACAACCGGCCGAAGTCGATGCGCGAGCTCGGCGAGGCCCTGGTGCCGTACATGTCGATGTCTGCGATTCGTGCGAGCGAGCCGGGCATCCGGCCCGTCGCGCCGCAGATGAACCCGGTGCCGGCAGGAAAGCGCTCGCCGGCGATGTGGCTCGCGGTCGCGGCGGTGGTGCTCGCGGCCGCCGCCGCCGGGCTGTTCATGCTCAAGCCCTGGGAGCGGGCCCAGCCGCCTCCGGTCGCGGTGGTGGAGCCGCCGAAGCCTCCGCCCGAGCCGCCGAAGCCGCCCGAGCCGCCCGAGCCGCCGCCGGAGGTGAAGAATGATCCACCGCCGGTCGCGGACCCGCCGCCTCCCAATCCGCCGCCGACTCCGACTCCGCCCAAGCCGCTGCCGTCGAAGCCGGTGAAGCTCACGCCGCAGTTGATTCAGGAGGTGGTGGTGAAGAAGGGCGAGGTGAAGCGCTGCCTCGATCGCCACCGCACCGACCTGAAGGAGCAGCAGGGGCAGGTGACCGTGTCGATGACGGTCGAGCCGTCGGGCGAGGTGAAGAACCCCGCCGTCGTCACTGCCGGGCTCGGCGGTACCGGCCTCGAGGGCTGCGTGCTCAAAGAGGTGAAGCGCATGCGCTTCCCGAAGATCATCGGCAGCGCCGTGTCGTTCAAAGTGAACTTCACGTACAGCTTCAAGTAGGCGAGAGGGGCGCGTAGCCGACTCGCGGCCTTGCGGCCGAGGTCGCTAGTCGAGCCGGAAGACGTACCGGTACGTGAGGGTCGTCCGCACCGGCTGTCCGTCACGGGTCGCCGGCTTGAAGCGCGCCCGCAGGATGGCCGCACGCGCGGCGACCTCGAGGCCGAAGCCCGGAGTCTCGACCACCTTCACGTCCTCCACGCGCCCGTCGGGCCCGATGGTGACGCGCAATAGCACCTCGCCGTCGACGCCGGCCTCGCGCGCCTCGTCAGGGTAGGCGGGCTTCACCTCGATCTCCAGCGCGGCGGCGGTCTCCACGACGGTGGCCGCGCTCGACGGTCGGGCAGTGGGCGGGCCGATGCTCTGAGGCGGCTCGCCGAGCGGCGCCTTGAAGATGGGGAGCGCCGGCGGACCCACCGGGACCGGCGCTTCGCCCTTCGCGTCCTCGACCGTGGCCGCCGGCGGTGCGGGCGTGGCCGGCTTCACGACGGCGCGAGGCGCCCGCGGGCTCGCGCGAGGCGTCTCGACCTTCGCCGGAGGCGGGGGCGGCGGCGGCGCCGGCGGCACCGGCAGCGGAATCACCTCGATGACGAACGACTCGGGCAGCCTCGAGATCGCGCCGTGCGGCGCGAGCAGCACCGCGAGCGCGTGGAGACACAGCGAGGCCGCGAGCGCGGCGACCAGGAACGTGCGTCGGTCTTCGATGAAGCTCATCGTCGCGAGCGTCGCACACGCGTCAGCGCGAGCGCGAGCCACGCCAACAGCAGCGGGCTGCCGCTCGAGCAGCCGCAGGCGCCCGAGCCGAACTCGAGCGGCTCGCAGTCGACGCCCACCTTCACGGTCGCCTCGTCGAGGCCGTCGGCGTTGAGCGCTCTGACGGTGAACGCGTACTGGCCATCGCTCGGCGGAGTCCACTTCAGCACCGGGCCCTCGAGCGTCGCTCCGGCGGGGCCCTCGAGCTTCAGCTCCATCGGATCGGCTCCGCTGATGGCCAGCGGCAGCGTGAGTGAGGTGCCGCACTTCATCTTCTGCGTGTCGATGGAGGCGATGCGCGGCGGGTCGAGCGCGATCCCATCGACGAAGTCGACGCAGCTCAGGCCGGTCAACCCGACGACCTCGAGCGTGGCGCGCGACGGCCCCGGGGCGGGCAGCTTCGCGGTCAGGCCGGTCTGCGGGTCGCTCGTCTCGGCGCCGGCGTGACGCAGCACCGCCTTCATCGTCGCCGCGCGGTCGGGCCACTCGCCGCGGAAGTGGACGGTGCCTCCGACGGGGACAGCGGCCGGGTCGACGGACGCGCGGCATGGCGGAGGCGGGCCGAGGAGGTCCTCGAAGACCTCGAGCTGAATCGAGTCGTACGCGGACAGCCCGTTCGCGTCGGTGACGGTCAGACGCACCCGATACGTGCCGCCGCGAGCGAACGTCGGCGTGAACGCGTCGGTCCGAGACGTCTGGCCGTCGGAGGCCTCCCACGCCCACGAGACGAGCTCCGCGTCGCCGCGCGTCGTCTCGGCGCCCAGTGCCACGACGAGCGGCGCACGGCCCTGCGACCTGCTGCTGAGGATGCGCGCGAGCGGCGGCTTGCGGCCGAGCGCGTCGAGCACCCGCAGCGACGCGCGGGCGCTGGCGACCGTGCCGTCCCTGTCGACCACGACGAGGTGCACGCCGTAGCTGCCCGCGCGCGCATACGTGTGCTTCGCCTCCGCGCCGCTGCCGAGCGGAGTCTGGTCGCCGAAGTCCCACCGCCACTGCGCGACGCCGAGCGGCGAGACCGACGAGCTGCCGTCGAACGTCACCTCGCGGCCGACCGTGGCCGGGTCGGGCGCGAACTTCATCCCTGCGACGGTGGTGGCGCCCGTCCGCAGCGTCACCGTGAACACGTACGAGTCCGTCTGCGCGTCGGCGCTCGAGGCGCTCACGCACAACGTCACGGTCGTGCCGTCCGCTCCTACCGGAACCCAGCTCACCTTGCCGCTCGAGGCCTCGACGATGAAGGCGGTGGTGCTCATCGCGCAGCTCGCGAAGGTGTGCGGCGCCGTGCCGCCGGTCACCTTCACGAAGCCGGTGCCGTTGTACGACCACGGCTGCCCGATGACCGCGAAGCTCAGCGCGTCCTCGACGATCTCGAGCCTCGTGTTGCCGCCACCGCCCGCGCCACCAGCTCCGCCGGGCCCACCCGCAGGGCCGCCGCCCGCGCCGCCGCCTGCACCGCCTCCGGTTCCTCCCATGCCTGCGTCGCTGCGGGAGCTGGTCCCGAAGCCCAGGTAGACCGCGCCCTCGCCGTCGCGCTCGGGGGCGCCGACGACGATGTCGAGCGCGCCGTCTCCGTTGAAGTCGAAGCCGCCGGAGACCGAGAAGCCGAACTGCGAGCCCGCCGGCGCCAGGTAGTCGACGCGCTCGGGCGGCGAGCCGGTCAAAGACGTGTGGAGGAACACCGCTCCGCGACCGGCCAGCCGCGGAGCGCCGACGATGACATCGGGCTTGCCGTCCGCGTCGACGTCACCGACGGCCGCAGCGGAGGTGCCGTAGCCGCCGTCGACCTCGTTGCCGCTGTGCGCGTACAGCTGCACGGGGCCGAGCCCCTGCGGCGCTCCCGAGGACAAGTAGAGGTACACCCCGCCTTCACCCGGCACGTCGCCATCGGCGCCGGGCGCACCCGCGAGCAGGTCGCTCACCAGATCGCCGTTCGCGTCGACCGGCACCACACACGCCCCGAGCCGCGGCCTGGAGGTGCTCGAGTTCGACGCTCCGGTGCCGAGCGCGAAGCCGCCGTCGGCGAGCCCGTTGAAGACCACCAGCCGGCCCTGGCCGAGGTTGAACCCCGGGTCTCCGAGCACGACGTCCGGGTAGCCGTCCTCGTTGAAGTCGCGCGACGCGCCCGCTGCGCCCAGCTCGATGGAGCCCGGCGCGCTGAACTGCCAGCGGCCCGCCAGCCCCGCGTCGGTGGTCACGAGCAGGTACGCCGACGAGATGCCCGGCGCGCCGATGAGCAGGTCCGGCTTGCCGTCGCTGTTCATGTCCGGAGTCTTCGCGACGAACGTTCCGTACCGGCTCCCCGGCAGCAGGTTGAAGAGCCGCGTGGAGGTGGACTCGAAGCCGGTGGTGGTGGCCTTGTACACGTAGACGATGCCCTGGTCGGTGCGGGCTCCGGGCGCTCCGACGACGAGGTCGTCGCGGCCGTCGCCGTTCAGGTCGGCGCTGGTGATGGAGGTGCCGTAGCCGGCGCCGAGGCCGGCGTCGCTCTCGCTCATCGACCACACCAGGTTGCCGAGCGGCGCGGCGTTGTCGGGCGCGTAGACGTACGCGGCGCCGCGGTCGTTGAGGTGCGGCGCACCGACGGCGACGTAGCCGCGGCTGCCGCCGCGCACCGGATCGGGGAACGCGTGCACCGCGTGTCCGAAGCGCGCGCTGCTCGTGCGCGTCGGAGAGAACCCCATCACCGAGCCGTTGTCCGCGAACGCCGCCTGGCGCAGCGTCGCGGAAGGCGAGGGGGGGCTCTCGGCGCAGCCCGCCGCGAGCAGCACGGCCGCGAGTCGCAGGCGCCGGCGCACGCCTCGCAGCAAGAGGAACAGCGCGCCCGCCGCGAGCGCGACGCCGTCGCTCGCTGCGCAGCCGCAGGCCGACGTGTTGAAGAGCAGCGGAGGCGCCTCGCCCGGCCCCGTCCCGGCATCGGTGACGCCGCCGTCAGCTTCGCCGCCGCCGCCGCCGCCGCCGCCGCCCGCGCCGCCGTCGCCGGGCATCACTCCGGCGTCGATGAGCCCCGCATCGGGCCGCGAGACGATGCCGGCATCGAACAGCACCGCACCGGCGTCGACGTCCGCGCAGACGCCGGCGATGCACACGCCGCTCTGACAGTCGGCCGGCAGGAGGCAGCTCGCCCCGCCGCGGCCGAGCAGCATTCGCGCGAAGACGGCGCGGCCTCCGTCGGGACGCGGCTCGAGCCGGTGGTAGCCGACGACGCCGGGCGAGTTGAAGGCGACGGCGAGCGTGGGCGCGAGCGCGCCACGGTCGGCGACGGTCTCCTCGGGGTAGTGCGCGAGGTCGCTCGGTCGCACGCGCTCGGCCCAGACCGCGGTGCCCGCGGCGTCGCGGTGGTCCTCCCAGGCCACGATGAAGTCCCTGCCGTCGTAGGCGACGGTCGGCTTCGTCTCGACCCACCGCGCGGCGGAGAGCCTGACGCCGGCCGTGGCCTGGTCGGGCCGGTCGCCGCTCTTGCCGACGCGCGCGCCCCAGATCTCCTGCTGCCCGGGCCCCGCCGCCCGCGAGTCGTGCCAGACGACGAGGAACTGCTCTTCGTCGGCGCCGATCGCCGGGCGGCGCTGGTCTTGCGGCGCGGCGGCGACTTCGAACGGCACGCTCTCGAGCGGGTTGCCCGACTTGTCGTAGCGCCGACCGAGGACGTCGTAGCCGGCCGAGGTGGCGTTCTTCTCCGACCACACGACGAGGACGATGTCGTCGATCGCCGCCACCGCAGGCTCGAGCGGGAAGCTGCTCGGCGAGTCGCGCACGACGATCGGCACGGGGCCGTTGCCCAGCATGCCGATGCGCGAGGCGCGAATGGAGGACGTCGTGTCGGTCTCCTGCCGGTACACGATGAACCACTGAGCGCTGTCCCACGTCACGTCCGGCTGCGAGTGGACCTGCGCGGGGAGCACCGTCGCGCTCACGGACGGGGCGAGCAGGCCGGGCGTCCCGCCCGCGCTCACCAGCCTCGCGCGGATGTTGCGCGAGTCGCCGTCGGCGAACACGACCAGGAAGTCCGAGCCGTTCGAGGCGACCGCGGGCTGCACCTGCGGGCCGTCGTCGGTCATCACGGGGAGGCGCATGGCCGCCATCGCAGTCCCGTCCAGCAGCGCTCCGTAGATGTCGCCGCCGTTGTTCGGGTTGCGCGTGTCCTCCCAGACCGCGAGGTAGCGGCCGGCCATGGAGCCCGCGATGCGCACGTTCGTCTGCTCGGACGGGAAGACGGACACCAGCGTCTGCGCGACGTTCGCCGAGCCGTTGATCACCGTCACATAGATGTCGCTCTGGTTGTCGCGCGCGCGGTCGTCGCGCCAGGCGAGCCAGATGCTGTTGCCTTCCGTCTCCAGTGCGGGAGCGGTCTGATCCCCCGCGGCGGTGACGATCGGCACAGCCCCGCCTGCCCCGGTCACGCCGATGTCCACGCCGTGGACGTCGTAGGTGAGGCCATTGCGCTGCGCCCAGGCGACGAAGGCGCCGATGCTGTTCGGAGCGACCGCGGGGGTGATCTGATCCGCGCCGCCGCTCGCGATGAGCAGCGCCTGCGTCACGCCGCCGTCGGCGCCGACGCGTGCCCCGTAGATGTCGGCGTTGGCGTTGACGCGCTGGCTCCACGCGACCTGCCAGGCCTCGCCGATCCACGCGACGGCGGGGTCCGCCGGGTCGCCGATGGTGGAGCTGGCGATCCGGAACGGAGCCGCGTCGAGCGCGGCGGCGCTCGTCCCCAGGCGGCGGCCGTCGATGCCGGCGTCGGGCTCCTCCCACACGACGAGCCACTGGTCGTGCGGGCTCGCCGCGGCCGCGCGCGGTGCACGCGCAGGCACTCCGGGACGATCGTCGACGACGATGCCGACCGCTCCGGCGTCGATGTCGTTCATGAAGGCGCCGTAGACGTCGGTCTCTGCGCCGTTCACGTCCTCCCAGACGAGCAGGTACGTGCCGTCTCGCGCGGCGAGCGACGGCAGGCGCTGCGCCCCGCTCGCCTGCCGCAGAATCGGACGGTTCGGATCGGTCGGTGAGATGAGCGGCCGGCCATTGCCCTCGAGCAGCGTGCCGGAGATGCGCCCGCTGGGCCCGTCCTCCCACGCGACGATGCAGCGCTGCGCCCCGCACGCGACGGCCGGGCTGCGCTGGTTGCCGGGCGCGAGCACGAGCGGGTACGGCGCGAAGGCGAGCTGCGCGGTGACGTCGTTGACCACCGCGGCCCAGACGTCGAAGTCGCCGCGCCGGCTGTCTTCCCAGACGACGAGGTGGTTGCCGCTCGGCAGGCCGACGATGGCGGGGGCCCGCTGCACGCCCGGCGTCGTGCTGGCCTGGACCGTCTCGTCGAGGCGAAGCTCGGCGGTGCTCGCGAGCAGCGCGGCGCCGGCGGCGACCCCTTCGAACGGGCGTGCCGGTTCAGCGCACGCAGCCGCGGCGAGCAGCGTCGCCATTCGCCATCGCAGGGTCATCTTGAACGAGAGCGCCCACCCGGCCCGAATCGGGAAGCCACGAAAGGCTAGCACCGTCTCAGAAATCCGTGGCAGTCCCGGCGCCCAAGCGCGCTGAAGGACTCGCACCCCCATGGGCATACCCCGTGCTGAAGGCCGCGACGGATGGGACGACTCTCGGCGATCGGACTGCTGGCGCTCGCGGCGTGCTTCGCGCCGGTGAGCGAGCCCTCGGACGGTGGCGCGGGCGGCGGGTCGGCCGGCAGCGGTGGTGGCGCGGCGGCCGGCGGCGCGGGTGGAAGCGGCGGAGGAGGAGCAGTCAGCTCGTGTCAGCAGGACTCCGACTGCGGGCGCGGCAACATCTGCCAGCCGTGTGGGGGCACAAAGGCGTGCGTGCCCGGCTGTCGCACGGACGCCGAGTGCGCGCGGCCGACGACGTGCCAGCACAACGTGCAGTGCACGACGTGCCCCTGTCCCGAGGGCTTCTGCGCGATCGACCCGTGCCTCGACGTCGACAACGACGGCTTCGTCGCCGGCTTCGGCACGACCTGCTCCGCGAAGCGCGGAGGCGACTGCAACGACACCAACGCGAACGTGAACCCCGCGGCGACCGAGCGGTGCAGCAACGGGCTCGACGACGACTGCGACGGCCTCACCGACGGGAATGACCCGTCGTGCAAGGCGTGCACGGGCGCGGGCAACTGCACGACCTCGTGGGAGTGCGGCCTCGGCACGAGCTTCTGCGACAAAGAGAGCGGCACGGTGCCGGTGTGCTGCAAGGCGTGCCCGCCGATGAGCAACGGGGGCTGCATGCCCGGCTTCTCGAAGCAGCCGCACGGCATCGACCCGATGACCGGCTGCGGGGTGCTCTCGTGCATCCCCGACGCCGCGTGTCCCGAGAACTTCGCGCCGGTCTGCGGCATGAACGGCCAGACGTACGGCAACACGTGCGAGCTGCAGCGCGCGGGCGTCGAGCTGCTCCACGTCGGAGAGTGCGTGCTCGGCGAGAACCTCGAGTGCGGCGTGAACGGCCCCGGCGCGTGCGGCCCGAACGGCACGATGTACTGCCGCGACGCGTGTCCCATCTGTGATGCGTGGGTGATGCGGTGTACGAAGGTCGGCGTGTGCGTGCACGACCTCGACTGTCCGGCTGGCGCGCCGCCGCCGCCTTCGCTGTGTCCCGACGGAGGGACTCCGCACGCCACCTGCGTGACCCGCTCCTGCAACTGGTCCTGCCAATGAAACGACTCGCGCTCGCCGTCGTGCTCGCCACCGCTGCCTGCAACCGCGGGGGCATTCCCAACCCGAACGGCCCCGACGGCGGAAAGAACGTCCACGGTGACGACGCCGGCGAGCAGACGACCGGCTGCATGAGCGACGCCGAGTGCGGCTCGGGCCAGGTCTGCGTGAACTGCGGCGGTGTCGGGTCGTGCACGCCGGGCTGCCGCGCCGACGCGCAGTGCGGCACGCGGGAGATCTGCCAGATGGGCACCATCTGCCAGACGTGTCCGTGTCCTCCGGGCTGGTGCGTCATCGACCCGTGCCGCGACGAGGACGGCGACGGCTTCGTGCCGGGCAATGACCCGAACGTCACGTGCCCGGGCAAGCAGAAGGGCGACTGCAACGACCGCGCTCCCGACGTGAAGCCCGGAGCGCCGGAGCTCTGCAAGAACTACCGCGACGACAACTGCGACGACGTCATCGACGAGCGCGACCCGACCTGCGCGTGCCCCACCGGCCAGCAGAAGTGCGGCAACGCGTGGGAGTGCGGCAACGTCGGCGGCGTCGCGTGCACCAAGGGCTGCTGCGACTCGTGCGGCAACAACCAGGTGAAGCCGAACTGCAGCTGGGGCGGCGGCTCGTATTGCGCGCAGCGCTACGGGACGAACCCGGTGACCGGCTGCAGCTATGGCTGGCTGTGCGACAACTGCGGCAGCTGCCCGCAGACGGTGGACCCGGTCTGCGCGGTCAACGGCTCGACGTACGACAACGCGTGCCTGCTCGGCTTGCGCTTCACGAAGCAGATTCACACCGGCGCGTGTCTGCAGGGCGAGGGCCTGTACTGCGACGGCCCCGCCGGCGCTCAGGGCGCGCTCGACGGCGGCTGCGGCCCGAGCGGCCAGCTCTACTGCCGCGCCTCGTGCCCGAACGCCACCTCGTGCGGCTACAAGCAGTGCACGAAGAAGGGCGCCTGCCTGGTGGACTCCGATTGCCCGGCTGGGCTGCCGGCGCCGACGTCGGCCGACTGCGATGGCGGGACGCCGTCGCAGCGGTGCGTGGCGAACGCGTGCGTGACGAGCTGCCAGTAAGCACGAGCTCGCCGCAGCCGACCCGTGGCCCGCTTCTTCCGGAGGTCTTGCGGAGCGGGTCGTTTCAGCCCGGCGCTGTTCCCGTCGGGCCCGGCGCCTTGCGCTTCAGCGCCTCGGCCACCTGCGCGCGCAGCGTGTTCTCGTCCGACGTCTTCGCGATGAAGCCGTCGGCGCCGCTCGAGCGCACGAGCTTCTCGAGGTCGGCCGGGTCTTTCGCCGAGTAGAGGACGATGCGGCAGGCGTGCAGCTGGTGGGCACGCGCGATCCACACGACGGCGTCGCCCTCGAGCGCGGGCATCTGCACGTCGACGAGGGCGAGCTCGGGCTCGAGCTTCTCGAGCGCGGTGAAGAACTCGGCGGGCTCGCTGGTCGCGTGCACCTCGTGACCGCCGCCTTCCAGCGCGAGCTTCGTCGCGTTCAGGACCAGGGCGCTGTCATCGAGCAACAGGATCCGAGCCACGGTCGCCGACCATATTTCGCGGCTCGACCGAGTTGAACACCCGCGCGCACGCTTCGTGAGAGTCGACCCTGGCCGCGAGAGGCTGGGAGCGTGCGCCCCGTGTTCAACTCGGCCGAGCGGCGGCTCAGCGCGCGAGCACCGCGAGGGCGACGGCTCCGTGTGGCAGCCGGAACAGCTCGACGCGCGTGTCTTCGTTGGCGACGCGCGCCGGCGACAGCGACTCGACGCGCACGCTGCGCGCGCCGGGCGAGAAGACGCCTCCGATGCGCAGCTTCAGCACCGCTTCCTTCAGCGCCCAGACGGCGGCCTGCGTGCCGTCGTCGGTGAAGGCTCCGCAGGCCTCGGCCTCGCCGTCGCTCATGACGCGCCTCGCGATGCGCGGCAGCCGCCGCCCGTCTTCGTCGTCGCAGACGTCGACTCCGACCGGGAACGCCGAGGCAGCCGCCACCGCGTAGCGCTTCGTGTGGCTGATGTTGATGACCAGGTCCTTCACGCGCTCTCCGTCGAGCCAGACCTCGGGCGCCTCGCTGGGGGCCGGCAGCACCTCGGTGCGGGCCGGGTCGAGCCCGAAGCCGTCGAAGAGCAGCTGCTTCGCGACGCGCCGGCCGTGCAGCCACTCGCTGCGCCGGTGCGGCCACGGCATCTCGGCGAGCAGCTGCCGCTCGCGGGGGCCGAGCACCACGTGCGGCTCACCCGGCTCGCGCTCGTGGGCGAGCAGCTTCGCTCCGAGCGCGTCGGGCTCGAGCGTACCGGCTGCGAGCGGGCGGCCGACGGAGGGCATCGTCACCATGTTATGGCGTCAGCCCGTGCACGATGTCGACGAGTTCTTCCGTGCGTACGGCGCCGCCTTCCAGGCGAGGGACCTCGCGGCCATCTGCAGCTTGTGGTCCTTCCCCGCGCACATCGTGAGCGACGCGGGCGACAAGGTGTCGGCGGTCGTCGTGCCCTCGCCCGAGGCGTTCTCGGGGCCGCTTCAGCACATCCTCGACATGTACGGCCGCGTCGGCTGCAAGCGCATCGTGGTGCGCGAGCTCGACGTCGACGAGCTGTCCGGCAGCCTGCGCCGCGCGACGGTGAAGTGGGGCCTCGTCGGGCTCGCGGACCTGCCGCTCTACGACTTCACCACCTCGTACCTGCTCGCGCGGCTCGAGGGGAAGTGGCGGGCGCTGTCGGCGGTTTCGCACGACGAGATGAAGCAGTACCGGCGGTTCATCGGGAGATGACCGAAATTACGTGGCTCGGTCGCAGCTCCGTTCGCCCTGAGCGGAGCAGCCCGAAGGGCCGCGAAGCCGACGCGAGGCCCGCTTCGACTACGGCCTTCGGCCTCCGCTGCGCGTGAACGAGAGGGCGATGAACCCGAGGTGCTGCTTCACGGCACCAGCTGCCACACGAACAGCGTGAACGTAGCGTTGGTGTTCGAGCCGCTTCCGCGCTCGATGGACACCGAGGTCGGGCTCGCGAACGACGCGCGGGCGGTGACGTCGCGGATGCGGTCCTGCGTCGAGTCGGCGGTCTCGCCCCACGCCTGGCCGCCGCCGAAGCCCTGACCGGAGAAGAACACCACCGAGCGGGTGACGTCGGAGAGGCTCACCGGCTGGGTCGTCGACGCCGCGCTGGTGTTCACCGTGTACACCTCGACCCGGTTCGCCCCCGCGGGCAGCATCACGCGCTCGTATTCGATGACGAAGCCGTCGTCGTCGCAGGCGTTCGCCGAGTTCCCGCTCGTGCGGCTGAAGGTCAGGCTCGTCGTCGAGGCGAGCGCGCCGCGGAAGGCGAGGTGGCACATCTCGGTCGGGTTGCCGGCGCCGGTTCCCCAGCGGTTGGTGTGCAGCAGGAAGACGGGGTTCGTCAGCGAATCGGGCAGCGGGCTGACCGACACCGACGTGCTGCCGTTGTTGATCTGCACCGGCAGCGTGCCGCGCTCGACGGTCGAGCCGGTCCACTGCACCACCTGCAGCGCGTACGTCATCGCGACGTTCGGCGTGGTGAGCCGCTCGAGCGTCACGGTGTTCGCCGCGGTCAGCCGGGCCGTGGTGAGCCGGTGGTCGTCGTATTCGGCGGCGGCCGCGTCCATCTGGCTCGACAGCAGCAAGAACGTCGACGCGACGTTCGCCACCGAGTTGACCGTGACGGCCTGCGACGCCGCCATGGTCGACGCGATCGAGTTGAGGTGCTGCACGACCAGCCCGGTCGGCCGTGAGACGGTGTGCCACCGAATCGCGATGGCGCCGGTCGTGCCGAAGCGCGAGCAGGTGATGGTCATCGAGTCGGTCAGCACGCAGCGCACCGCGTTCGTGGCGATGCCGGCGTTGTTGGCGGTGGTGACCTGGAACAGCATCATCGTGCGCGACAGGTTCGAGCTCAGCGGCGGGCTGACGGCGCACGTCGTGCTGCTCGCGGTGTCGGCGATGGTGCAGGTGCCGGTGCGCACCGCGGGCGCGATGGTCGCCGCCTGAGTGCCGCCGGTGAACCCGCTCGCGCCGACCATCATGTCGAACGTCCCTCCGGTGATGCCCTTCACGTAGAACGTGCCGGTGGCCTGGCTCGCGGGGATCTGCGTGGTGACGGTCGAGGTGGTGCACGCCGCGTCGGCGTAGAAGAGGAAGCCGGTGGCCGGCCCTCCGCCGGAGAGCTGCGAGGTGAGGTTGACCGTCGTCGCGCCCGTCACCGTGGTGTTGTTGTCGGCGGCGTCGCGCGCCTGGACGGTGACGGGGCCCGAGCACTCGCCGGCCATCAGCGACGGCGGCGCGCTGGTGATGGCGAGCTTCGAGGCGACTCCGGCGGTGATGGTCTGCACCTGCGGCGCGAGCAGCGGCAGCGACGGCGAAGACGCCACCGAGACCGAGACGGTGGAGCCGCTGGTGAGCGCTCCGCCGCGCATGTGGAAGGTGCCCTCCCCGTCGCCGGGCGTCAGCGTGAACGCGCCACCCGAGCCCGTGTCGCACGCCGAGTTGGAGAAGAACGTGCCTCCGCTCATCGGGCTCGCGGCCGGAGTCACCGTGGTGGCGACCGACACGGTCGTCGGGTTCGTGAACTGGTCGAGCACGCGGACGGTGAGCGGCATCGCCGAGCAGCGGTCGACTCCGATGGTCTGGCCGCTGCCGACGAAGCCGAGCTGCGCGGCCGGGCCGGGCTGAACGGTGAGCGACTGCGTCGCGGCGGTGAGGCCGGTGCCCGACGTGGTGAGCGTGTACGGGCTCATGACCGTGCGCGTCGCGGTGAGGTAGTAGGTCGCCTGCGTGCTGCCCATCGGCATGAGGAAGCTGGGAGCCGGCGAGGTGCAGCCCGAGTCGAGGAAGAAGACCGCGTTCGCGGCCACGGCGGTGCTCGGCGTGACCGTGATGTTCGACGTCACGGCGGCCGCGTTGCCGTACTGGTCGCGCGCCTCGACGGTGACCGGCCCCGCGCAGGCAGACGTCGCCTGCACCGTCAGCGGGCTCGTCGTGTAGAAGAAGCGGTCGGGCGCGATCGGCGAGATGTTCTGGTTCACGCTGTCCGGCGCCAGGCTGCCGGAGCTCGCCGTCACCTGCACCGTGCCCGGTACGGTGCCGATGAAGTTGAACGTCGCCGTCGAGCCCGTGGTGATGTTGAGCGTGGGGCCGAGCGGCGTGGTGCAGCCGCCGCCCTGGTAGAACGTGAACCCCATCGCCGGGTTGGCCGCGAGCGTCACCGCCGTGGTGCCGGTCGAGACGGGGTTGCCGAACGCGTCCTGCCGCTGGACCGTGACGGCCGTCGAGCACGCCCCGGCGTTGCGCGTCTGACCGCCGCCGCCGGTGATGCGCAGCTGGCTGACGGCTGCGGGCACGATGGTGTGCATCTGCGACGTGGCGCCGAGGCCCATTGCGCTCGCGGAGAGCATGAACGACTGCGCCACGTTTCCGCGGAAGTAGAACGTCGTCGTCGACGAGCCGGCGCCGAGCTGCACCGTCGGGTTGACGCTGACGCAGGCCGCGTCGCCGCAGTACTCGAACGACATCGGCACCGGCATCGGGTTGAGCGTCACCGCCGTCGGCATCGCGACCGGCGACGGGTTGCCGAACGCGTCGCGCGCCTCGAGCGTCACCGCCGCCGACACGGTGCCGGCGACGACCATCGGCTGCGGCGCCGTGGTGAAGGCGATCACCGAAGGGGAAGAGACCGTGATGCTCGCCTGCTGCGTGCCCGCCATCGCGACGCCCATGCCGGTGCCGGTGACGTTGTGCATGCCGGGCGTGGTGCCGCGGAAGAAGACGGTCACCGTCGCCGAGCTCGCGGGGATGGTCGTCGAGGCGATGGGCATGCCGCCGCAGCCGGCCGCGGGGAAGAACGAGATGCCGGTGCCTCCGCTCAGCGCCACGTTCAGCGCCTGGTTGACGGTGACGGGGTTGTCGAACTGATCGCGCCGCTCGAAGGTGAGCGCACCGGAGCACTGGCCCGTCAGCAGCGACTGCGGGCTGGTGAGCACCACGAGCTTCGAAGCGGCGGCGGCGTTGACGGTGAGCGGCTGCGTCGCGGTGCCGACTCCCGCGCCCTGCGCCTGCAGCGTGTACGAGGGGATGAGGTTGCCCCTCGCGTAGAAGACGACCTGCGACTGGCCGGCGGTCACCGTGGCGGTGGGGATCGCGGCCGAGGCGCACATCGCGTCGGAGTGGAACGTGAGCGCCGTGCCCGGCGTCGCGCTGAGCGTGAGCGCCAGGTCCGACGTCACCGGAGACACGTTGAGGAACGCGTCGCGCGTCTGCACGGTGAGCGCCTGCGAGCAGGTGCCGGCGGTGATGGTGCGCGCCGTGTTCACGAAGGCGATCGCCGAGGCGACGGCGGGGCGGATGGTGGCGACCTGCGGGCCCGGGCCCATCGGCAGCGTCGACGACGGCGTCATCGTCACCATCGTCGCGGTGAGCCCGAGGAAGTAGAAGCTCACCTGCGCCGAGTTCGCCGGCATCTGCACCGACGTCACCTGCGTGGTGCACGTCGGGTCCGAGTAGAACGTGAAGCCGGCCGCGGGCGCCGCGGCGAGGTTGACGGTGAGCGGCGTCATCACGTTCGAGCGGTTGCCGCCGCTGTCGCGCGCCTCGACCGTCACCGCGCCCGAGCACTCGTTCGCGGTGCGCATCTGCGGAGCCGTCAGGTACGCGAGGGCGGCCGGCGGGCCGACGCCGACGTTCGTCACCTGCGTCGGGTCGGGATCGAGCGCCGAGTCCGCCGTCATCGTGACCAGGCCCGCGACGTTGCCGCGGTACGAGAACACCACCTCGTCCGCGTTGGACGGAATCGAGACGCCGGTGACGGCCGCTCCGCCGCAGCCCATGCCGGCGTGGAAGGTGAAGCCGGTGGACGGGGTCGCAGAGAGTGCGATGGCGAGCGGCGCGGTGACCCTCGACCGGTTGCCGTACATGTCCTGGGTCTGCAGCCGCACCGGGCCCGAGCACGTCGTCGTCTGCACGCCCTGCGGGCCCGTCGCGAAGGCGAGCCGCACCGCGGGCGCGGCGGTGATGGTCTGGACCTGGGCGGCCTGCATGAGGCCTCCGCCCGAGGCGGTGACCGAGGGCATGCCGGCGCCCGTGGCGGAGAAGTAGACCGTGACGTTGCCGGCGCCCGCGGGGATGTTCGCGGCGGTGATGGCGGAGCCGCCCGAGCAGTTGCTCCCGGTGAAGAACGTCATCGTCGGCGCGGACAGGCTGATGGACGTCGGCATCATCGCCGTGGTGTCGGTGCCCTGCGCGTCGACGAGCTTGAGCGTCATCGGAGTCGAGCAGGCGCCGGCGACCACCGTCTGCGTCGAGGTGACGAAGACGATGCGCGTGGGGTCTCCGGGGACGATGGTCTGCGTCTGCATCGCGGTGCCGAGCGCTCCGGCCGAGGCGGTGAGCGCGACCATGGCGGGCGGGCGCGAGGGCCTGAAGTAGAAGGTGAGCGAGGGCGTGCCGCTCTGCAGCGCCGGCATCGTCAGCGGCGCGGAGCAGCTCGCGTCGGAGAACAGCGCGAAGCCCATCGCCGGCATCGCGGTGAGCGTGACCGGCACGTTCGCGGCGACCGGGGCGGCGTTGCCGGACATGTCTCGCGCCTCGACGGTGACCGGCGCCGAGCACGCGTCGGACTTCACGGTCTGCGCGGCGGTCGCGAACGCGATGCTGACCGCCGGGCCCGGGTTGATGCGGAAGTCCTGCTGCGTCGAGCCGAAGCCCATCGCCGAGGCGTCGAGCCGCGTGAGGCCGGCGCGCGTGGCGCGGGCGTAGAAGCGGACCTCGCGCATCATTCGCGGAATCGCGCGCGTCGTCGCGGGCAGCGTGCAGCCCGAGTCCTCGAAGAACTGCAGCCCGAGCGCGCCGCCGGGCTCGGTGAGCGTGACGGTGGTGTCTGCGCCGACCGGAGCGGGCATGCCCTGATCGTCGCGGGCCTCGACGACGATGGCCTGCGAGCACTGCGTGGCGGTGGTGGTGAGCGGCGGGTTCGTGAACGCGAGCGAGACGGCCGGGCGCACGCAGGTCATGCCGGCGCACGCGGGGTCGTCGCAGCCGATGCGGCCGTTGCAGTTGAAGTCGACCGGCATGCCGCAGGCCTCGTTGGCTCCGGGGCTCACGGTGCGCTGGGTGTCGTCGCAGTCGGGGCCGCCGCGGGTGGTGCCGGTGTAGCCGTCTTGATCCGCGTCGTCGGTAGGGCCCGGCGGCCGGACGGTGAAGTCGACGCGATCGATGCGCGCGGCGACGAAGCGGACCTGTTGATCCGCGGGCGCGGCGTTCGGCCGCGCGGGGTCGGTGCAGCCCGAGACGGACCAGAGGCCCTGCGCGCGGACTCGGACGTCGTCGGGGAGGGCGGGGTCTCCGGACTGGGAGACTCCGAGCTCGAGGGTCTTCTTGTCGCCGAGGGGAAAACGCTTCGACGTGAGGAGCGTGCCGTTCATGTCCGAGACGACCAGCTCGACGCACGTCACGCGCGCGGCGGGGTCGATCTGAACGGCAGCGATGATTCCCCCGTCTTCGGGGGGCTTTTTGCACGCGGCCACGAGGAGCACCGCGAGCACCAGACGCAGTTTCATGAGGAGGCCGGCGAATCTAGCATCGGTTTCGCGATGCCCGAATGGGACGACTTGGGGGCGAGACGGGGGGTAGGGGGCCGGACGGCGCTTCATGTGGCCGCTTGCCATGAAGGCGAGTCCCAGCTCGAGCGCCTCGTCCGCGAGACGGGGCTGCCGATCGACGTGCGCGACGACGCCGGAGCGACGCCGCTGCACTGGGCGTCGGAGGCGGGCTGCCCCGAGGTGGTCCGCACCCTGGCGCGCCTCGGCGCGGCGGTGGATCTGCCGGACGGCGAGGGCTCGACGCCGATCGATCTCGCCGTGCTTTCGCGCGAGCCGCTGACCCTCGAGGCGCTGATCAACGCGGGCGCCCGCGCCGCGCGCGTCGAGTCGCTGATGGAGGCCGCGCGCATGGGCTCGGTGCCCGCGATGCGCCTGCTGCCGCCGGGGGCGCGCGCCGCCGACGGCCGGACGCTCGCGCACTGGGCCGCCGAGGCGGGCTCTGTCGAGCTGCTGCCTGCCGAGGTCCGGGCCGCGGACGTGAGCGGCGTCGTGCCGCTGTTCTGCTCGCGCTCGGCCGAGATGACGCGCGCGCTGCTCGCCCGCGGCGCCGACGTGCGCGCCGTCGACAACGCGGGCAACGGCTGCCTGCACTGGCTCGGCTACTTCGCGACGCAGGAGCAGCTGCGCGTGCTGCTGGACGCCGGCGCCGACATGCGGCTGCGCAACGCGCTCGGCCTGACTCCGCTCGAGAACGCGCTCGAGCACGGCCTGCACCCGGCGATGGAGCTGCTCGGCGCGGCGTACCTCTTCCACGGCGAGGACCTGTCCGAGCCCGGCTGGAGCGTGACGCACTACGCGGCCGCGCTCGGCTCGAGGTCCGCCATCACCGCGCTGCGGCTCGCCGGGCGCATCGACGAGATGTCCGACGACGGGTACTCGGTGCTCGACCAGGCGCGCGCGTTCGGCTGCGAAGCCGCGATTGCGCAGCTGGGCAGCCCGCTGCACGGTCGGTGAGCGCAACCGCTCGCAATACGGTAAGGGTGCCGGCCCATGCGCCGCGCGCTCGCTCTCCTTGTCCTCGTCATCGTCGTGCCTGCCTGTCGTGAGCTCTCCGTCGGAGAGCCACCGGGGCCCGGCACCGTGCAGGGCACCGTCCTCTACGCCGAGCCGGGTCGCCTCGATCGGTCTCCGGCCTCGGGCGCGCAGGTGACGCTGCTGGGCAGCGGCGCGAGCACGACGGCGGACGGCGACGGCCGCTTCGTGCTGAGGGGCATCACCTCGGGCGTCGGCGCGCTGCACTTCACGCACACGGCCGGCGGCGTGGCGCTGCAGCGGCTGCTGCACCTCGAGGACCTCGGCGCCGCCGCCGGCCGCGACCGTGCCATCGGCAACGTGCTGCTCTCGGAGAACGCGACCGCAGTGGGCCGCGTCACGCTCGAGGGCGTCGCCGGGTCCGGTGGCCACGGCGGCGTCGCGGTGTTCGTGCCGGGAGGGCCCTGGGCGACGTACACGTCGGACGACGGGACGTTCCGCCTCGAGGCGTTGCCGAAGGGCGCGCTCAGCATCGCGTTCTTCGCGAAGGGCTACGCGCCGAAGTCGATCGACGTCGCGCTCGAGGGAGGAGGCGAGCAGACGGTGCCGGCGGTGCGGCTGGCTCCGCTGCCCGATGAGCCTTCGTCGCTGCGCATGCAGCTCGTCACCCAGAGCGGCGCGCCGGCGAGCGATGCGCGCGTGACGCTGCGGAAGGTCGACGTCGACCGCATGCTCGGCGTCTCCGGCGACGGCGTCGTCCTGCAGGAGGCGCTGTCGTCCGGTCTCTACGCCGTCGTCATCGAGCGCACCGGCTCGCTCACCATCGTGCTGTACAGCGTGCTGCTGGCTCCCGGCTCGACGGACCTGGGGACGCTCACCCTGCTCGACGGCGCGTCGATGCCGGTCAACGTGACGGTGCCGCCTGCCTACGACGGAGGGTCGGCCGGTGGCGGCGCCGGTGGCGGGATGAGCGGCAGCGGTGGAGGAAGTGGCGGCGGCGGCGGTGGCAGTGGCGGCGGCGGCGGCAGTGGCGGAGGCAGCGGAGGCAGCGGCGGAATGGGCGGCGGAATGGGCGGCGGAATGGGCGGCGGAATGGGCGGCGCTGGCGGCTCCGGCGGCGGGACGGTCGTCGACGCCGGCGTGATGCTCCCCACGGCGGTCGTGGTCGCGCCCCGCACCGCGGCGCCCGGCTCGCTGGTGACCGTCAGCGGCATGTCGAGCACGGGCGACTTCCCGCTCACGTACCACTGGACGCAGGCGTCCGGGACGCCGGTGACGTTGAGCCAGAACAACAGCGCGACGGCGCACAGCCCGACCTTCACGGCGCCGGCGGCGGGCACGCTCATCGAGCTCGAGCTCGTCGTGCGCGATCGGCTGGGCAACGCGAGCCTGCCGGCGAGCGCGCGCATCGGCATCGGCGTCGCGCCGGTGGCGCGGTTCCGGCCCGACAGCGGCACGGTGGTCGGCGGCGGTCAGACCGTGCCGCTCACCTCGACGTCGTTCGACGACGCCGGCGTCGCGGTCGTCGGCTTCGACTGGCAGCTCGCGGCCGGCTCGATGGGCACCGTGGTCGCCGACGGTGGCCCGCTCGCGACGTTCATCGCGCCACCGCGAATGTTCGGGCAGCCCGACCTCCTGGCGGGGGTCACGCTGCAGGTGACGAACGCCGTGGGCGCGCGCTCTTCGCCGACCACGAACTACTTCACGGTCCGCGGCATCAGCCCGAACAACTGGAGCATCGACGCCGGAAGCTCGGTCGTCGTCTCCGTGGGCAGCACTCCGCCGCAGGTGCAGCTCTCGGCGACGGTCGGCTCGAGCGCCGTGTCGATGCCGCAGTACACGGTGAGCTGGTCGTGCCCTGGCCTCACGCTGCTCGCTCCGGACACGCTGTCGCCGCGCTTCCTCGCGCCCGAGGTGCAGGGTGCGAATCAGACGTACGCCTGCACGGTGACGGCGACCGGTCAGCCGCCGCTGGACCCGTCGATGATCTCCGCGCCGCTCACCATCGTGCTGCGCGACACGGCGAGTCCTGTCGTGGCGTTCAGCACCGTCTCGGCGGGCCGCATGAGCCAGCTCGGGCTGGTCATCATCGCGAACGAGCCGGTGCAGAACGCCACGCTGTCGTTCAACCCCGGCGTCTCTTACGGGACGACGAGCCGGCGCATCCACAACGCGTGGGCGTTCGGCTCCGCGTACGGGTACCTCGTGCACGGCGACACGTACTCCACGGTGCACGCCTCGCTCGCGGACACGGCGCCGAACCCGAACGTCAACGGCGTCGCGCCGGTGTACGTCACTCCGTTCCAGGTGCAGCTTTCGTGGTCGGGGCCGTGGGTGTCGACGTCGGCGTTCAGCGACCCGCGCCCCACGGTGGCGACGCTGAGCCAGGTGCCCTCCGAGGTGCAGCGCGTGGCCGGCATCGCCCCGGGGACGGTGCCGGGCTTCGAGGTGGTCGCGGTCGAGGGCGGCGACCTGGTGCGCTTCGGAGCGATCGATCCGTTCGCTCCTTCGGCGTGCTCTCCGTCGTGCGCGTGGTCTTCGAGCACGCAGGCGCTGCAGCTGCCTGCGGGCGCGCCGGTGACGACGCTGCGCAACGCCTACGGCGGCGCCGAGCTCTTCGTCGCGACGTCTACGGACGGAGGGACCGCGCCGGCGGTGGTGAACCGCTCTGCGAGCGGCTCGTGGTCACGCCTCGACGCGCCGGGGACGCTGGGCAACTGGGAGACCGAGCTCAAGTCCGTGCGCTACGACGTGGCGACGCAGTCGATCCGCGTCGACTCGTGGGACGTGACGAGCCGCGCGTTCCTGCCGATGACGACGGTCGCGACGGGAGTGAGCGGCGTCTCGATGCTCGGCACCGCGGACTCGCACGTGTTCGCGGTGGCGCCGAACGGGACGGTGTCGGCGTGGAAGTACGCTCCGACGACGTCGACGTGGGCGCTGATGAACAACGGCAACCTGAGCGCGCTGACGAACGTCGGCGCTCTGGTGCCCGAGTCGCACGGCTCGCGCGACGATCTCATCGTCGTCGGCGTCGAGTCGGGCGCCGCGCGCGGGCTGAACATCGTGCGCATCGACTCGAGCCGGATCGTGCCCATCACGACGGCCGCGGTGCAGGGCTACGACCTCGCGAGCCTCGGCAACCACACGTACGTGACGTACAGCCTCAACGGAGACGTTCGCGTGCGGTACGTGCCCGGGACCATCTACTCCGGCGCGGGAGGCAGCCCCCCCGATCTGCCCGGCCCGCCGCGCGCCGGCTTCTCGCCGCCGTATCCGAACGTGCTCGACCTCGACATCGCGTGCGAGGCGGTCTACCCGCAGTTCGCGCTCGTGCTCGACGCGCTGGTGATCGTCTGGCAGGAGCGCTGCTCCGGCGAGAGCCAGTGGCGCGTGGTCGCTCGCACGGTTCGCTGAGCCTATGCTGCCCCCGTGCTCGTGCTCATCGTCCTGCTGCTGACCCCGCTGCCGGGGCTGCGCGAGAAGCTGGTCGGCACGTGGGCGAGCGCCGACGCGAAGGTCACGTACCGCGAGGACGGCACGGGCACCTCGCAGGGCTCGGAGCTGAAGTGGAGCCTCGATGACGGCAACCGGCTGACGGTCACGTACAGCGACGGCTCGGTGCTGACGGCGCGGGTGAAGCTCGACGGCGACGTCCTGGTGCAGACCGACATCGTCGACACCGACGTCGTTCGCTTCGAGCGGGTGAAGCCGGTGAAGCGCGACGACCTCATCGGCAACTGGACCGCCAGCAGCGAAGGCGTCGCGACGAAGCGCACCTATTACAAGACGGGTGCCGCGCTGATCGACGGTGTCGAGGCGAAGTGGTCGTTCGCCGGTGAGGTCGTCACCGTGAAGCTCCCCTCGGGCACCGTGCGCGCGCGCGTCGAGCGGGACAAGCGCGACCTCGTCGAGACGGACCTCTCGACGGGCAAGGTGACGCGGCTGAGCCGCGCTAAGGAATGAGCCCCGTCGCGACCCTCAGCTCGTCGACGAAGTAGCTCTGCGCCACCGGGCTGCCCGGGCCGATGTACGGCAACATCAGGAACTGGTTGAAGACCATGTCGGCGTTCTCGTTCGTGCGGAAGAGGATGCGGTCGTACGAGAGCACCTTCTCACCGTCGATCCACAGGCGGAGCTTGCCGTCGGTCTGGCCGACTCCGTTCTGAATGGTGTTCATCTGGTAGTACGCCTCGAAGCGGTGCCAGTCGGCCTTGTACCGGGGGCCGGCGGTGTTGCTGAACCAGTCCGACGGCGTGCGCCAGTAGCGCGCGCTGTACCAATTGCCGCCGCCGTTATCGAAGCAGTCGCGCCCGTCGACGTCGCCGCGCAGCCCGTTGCAGGCCGCGACGCTGCGGTTCTCGGTGAACACGTACGTGCTGAAGTTGCCGTTGCAGCCGACGAACGTGTCGTTGTTGCGGAGGATGCACGCCGTGTCGACGTTGCGCGCGTCCTGCAGCGCGAGCATCGGCCTCAAGCCCACGACCTCGAGGTACGTCGTCATGTGCGAGTTCGCCGGGCCGATGTACATGCCGTCCTTGTTCGTCGTCAGGTGGAACATGTGCGGGTGGTACGCGACGCCGCTGCCCACCCAGTTCGGCGAGAACTTGAGCCACATGCGGATGAAGACGCGCTCGCTGCCGGTGAACTGGTGCCGCGCCGGCGTCGGCGCGTTCGTCGCGCCCATCGCGAAGCGCGCTTCGTACGAGCGCGTGCCCCCGCCGGTCGGCACGTCCGTCGACAGCGTCGGAGCCGCCGCGCCGTCGTACCAGCCGCGCGCGTTGAAGCTCGTGTCCTCGAACGACTCGCTGAAGAGCAGGGTGCCGTTCGGGATGTCGTAGACGGCGCTGCCGCCCGTGCCGCCGCCCGTGCCGGAGGTGGTGCCGCCGCCGGTGCCGGAGGTCGCGCCGCCGCCGGTGCCGGAGGTCGTGCCGCCGCCGGTGCCGGAGGTGGTGCCGCCGCCGGTGCCGGAGGTGGTGCCGCCGCCGGTGCCGGACACCGTGCCTCCGCCCGTTCCGCTGCCTCCTCCGGTGCCGCCGTTCATCGGTGAGCCACACGCGCACACCAGGACCGCAATCAGGCCGAATCTCATGATCCGATGATGAGTCACTTCGCCTGCGAAAGTCGCGCTCCACTGTTGCGTGACGACGGCCACGGCTGGGACCACGGCTACTTCGCCGGGGCGAGCCGCGTCGCGATGTAGGCTTCGGCCGCCTCGTCGAGCGACATCGCCCAGAACGTCCGGTCCAGCGGAGCAAACAGCTCGAACTGCGCCTCGCCCCACTGCGCGAGCTGCGCGTTCCGCTTCACGCGGTCGGCTTCGGGCTTGCCGTTCGGGAACGCGCTCAGAGCGCAGTCATAGAGCTCGACGAGCTCGGGCGGCCCGATGCGCGCCACGGCCTCGCGCGTCGCGAGCGCCTCGTCTCCCGTCGAGTTGAAGAAGAACTGGTGGAACCCGCCGTTGGTCACCTCGGCCTCGAGCAGCCAGTGCAGCTTGAGGTCGCGCTCGGGCTCCGTGAGCGGAGACGTCTTCTTCATCAGCGCGTCGAGCACCTCGGCGCGGCGTTGGCCGGCGTCGGGCGACGACGCCGCTGCAGCCGGCTTCACCGTGTACTTCGCCGCGCACGGCAGCGCCGAGCCGGCGTCTCCCTGCGGCCCTTGAGTCGCCTTCACCAGGTCGGCGTACGACGACGGCGGCGGCAGCTCACGCTCTGCGTTCGTCCACCGCACGTAGCCGACCACCGCGGCCACGAGAATGCAGAACGGAAGGATGAGCCGCTGGCTCACGACGGCAGGGCGCGGTCGATGAGCACCTGCATCGGCGCGTCCTTGCGCAGCGTGCCGAACGTCTGGCCGTGCTCACCGCCGATGCGCGAGCTGCACCACGCGTCCGCGACCTTCGTGTTGCCCGCGCGCACGAGCAGCGCGCCCTGCAGCGCGACCGCGAGCCGCTCGACCAGCCCGCGCGAGCGCGTCTCGATGCCGTCGAGGTCCATCAGCTCCTGCGGCAGCCGCTCGAGCTCGGCATCGAGCGCCTTGTGGCCGCCCTTGCCCTTCATCAGCTCTTCGATGAGCGCTCCCTGCGTGGCGGGCTCTTTCGCGAGCGCGCGCAGCACGTCGAGGCACTGGATGTTGCCGCTGCCCTCCCAGATGGAGTTGAGCGGCGCCTGCCGGTACAGCCGCGGCAGGTTCGACTCTTCGACGTAGCCCATGCCGCCCAGGCACTCCTGCGCCTCGTTCACGAACGGCGGGCAGCGCTTGCAGACCCAGTACTTCCCGATGGCGGTGCCGATGCGCGCGAACGCGGCCTCGGCCTCATTCTTCTTCGTCGCGCCGTCGACGGCGCGGGAGATTCGGGCCGTCAGCGCGAGGTGAGCCTCGGACTCGAGCGCGAGGTCGGCGAGCACGTTCATCATCAGCGGTTGGCTCGAGAGCAGCTTGCCGAACGCCTTGCGGTGCCGCGCGTGGTGAATCGCCTGCACGAGCGCCTGACGCATCACCGACGACGAGCCGATCATGCAGTCCTGCCGGGTCAGCGCGACCATCTCGAGGATGGTGGCGACGCCGCGCGCGGGGTCTCCGACCATGTACGCGAGCGCGCCGTGGAACTCGACCTCGGAGCTCGCGTTGCTCCAGTCGCCGAGCTTGTCCTTCAGGCGCTGGATGCGAATCGCGTTGCGCGTGCCCTGCGGAGTCCACCGCGGCAACAGGAAGCACGACAGGCCCGCCTCCTCGTACGCGAGCACGAGGAACGCGTCGCACATCGGCGCGCTGAAGAACCACTTGTGACCGACGAGCTCGTAGGGCTGGCCGTTGCCGCGCTCTCCGAGCGGGTAGGCCTTCGTCGAGTTGGCGCGGACGTCGCTGCCGCCCTGCTTCTCGGTCATGCCCATGCCGATGGTGAGGCCCTTCTTCTGCGCGGCAGGCAAGAAGCGCGGGTCGTACTCCGGCGCGGTGATCTTCGGCAGCCACTCGGCGGCGAGCTTCGGCGAGTGCTGCAGCGACGGCACGCACGCGTACGTCATCGTGGTGGGGCAACCGGTGCCCTGGTCTCCCTGGCCGAGCTGGTAGCTGAGGCCCATGCGCGCGACGTGGGCGCCGGGCTTGTCTGCGCTGCGCCACGGCAGCGAGGTGATGCCCTGCGTGATCGCGATCTCCATCAGCCGGTGGTACGCGGGGTGGAACTCGACCTCGTCGATGCGGTGGCCGTAGCGGTCGAACAGCTTCAGCTTCGGCTTGTTCTCGTTGGCGGTGAACGCGAGCTGCTGCACCTCTCCGCCGGCGAGCGGGCCGCACTTCGCGAGCAGGTCGGTCGCCCAGGACGCGCCCTCGCGCTTCATCGCCTCCTGCAGCGGGAGGTCGGTCGTCCACGTGTCGTACGGCACCAGCGGAGGTGCCTGGTTCTCGACCTCGTGCGTGACGAAGCGATGCGCGTGGCGATCTTTTTCGAGAGCGGACATGTGCCGGGTCTAGCAGTTCTTCGGCGGAGCCGCCGCGCTTCGCCTAACGTGTCCCGCCCATGGTTCTTCGTTTGCTCGCGTTCGCGGCGTCGTGTTCCCTGCTGTTCGTCCCCGCCGTCGCCTCCGCGCAATGCGCGAACCGCTGCGGAGGCTTCGCGCAGACGTGCTGGTGCGACTCGGCGTGCGGCACGTTCAACGACTGCTGCGCCGACTACGCGGCTTCGTGCCGGCAGCCCTCGGTGCAGTCGTTCACCCCGAGCCGCGCGCCGACGACGGGCACCACGCTCACCATCATCGGCCGCAACTTCGGCGCGACGCCGATGGCGCAGGGCCGGGTCGAGGTCGGCGACGCGGGCTGCGCGCCGACCTCGTGGAGCGCGACCAACATCGTGTGCACGCTGCCGGGCGGCGCCGGCGCAAATCACCCGGTCACGGTGCGCAACGAGCTCGCGCTCTCGGTCACCGCGGACAGCGGCTTCTCGTACCTGCCGCCGGAGATCTCGAGCGTGACGCCCGCCTTCGGAGTGCCCACCGCGGGCAACGTGCCCATCACCATCATCGGCTCGAACTTCAGCGCGACCGCGCCGGCGACGGTGCGCCTCGGAGCCGCCGTCGCGATGGTGACCTCGCAGACGCACACCGAGCTCGTGGTGAACGCGCCGCCGGGCGAAGGAGCGGGGCAGCCGGTCGCGGTCGACGTCGCGGGACAGCTCGCCACGCTTCCGGGCGCCATCTCGCGCAAGCCGCCGTACATCGCGCAGGTCACGCCGAGCCCGCTGCCGGCGACCGGAGTCATCACCATCGTCGGGCAGGACTTCGGCCTGACCCCGACGGTTCGAGTGGGGACGAGCGACTGCGTCCCGTCGTCGCAGTCGCACACGCAGATCGTGTGCGCGCTCTCGGGCGCATCGGGAAGCGCGCTGGTGGTGAGCGCCGGCCAGCAGGCGAGCCAGCCGTATCCGGTCACGTTCGTCGCGCCGCAGCTCACGGGTGTGACGCCGAGCCTGCTTCCCTCTCCCGGCGGAGTGCTCATCACCATCACCGGCTCGGGGTTCACCTCGGGCGCGACGGCGACCGTGGGCGGGCAGGTGTGCGGCAACCCCTCGCTGGTGAACGGGTCGATCGTGTGCGTCGCGCCGGCCGGCGCCGGTCGACGCGTTCCCGTCGTCGCTCAGCTCGGCGCGCAGACGACGAACGCGTTTCCGATCGACTACGCGGTGCCGCAGATCAGCGGGCTGTCGCCCATGTCCGGGCCGACGGCGGGCGGCACGCGCATCACCATCAGCGGCGTGAACTTCGGGCCGTCGCCGTCGGTGCGCATCGGCAGCGGCGTCTGCCCGGTCGTCATGGGCAGCCACACGATGGTGGTCTGCGACACGCCGGCGGGCGAGGGGGTCTCCGAGGCGCGGGTGACCGCGGCGGATCAGACGGCGGTTCGCGCGTTCACGTACGACCCGCCGTCGATCACGAGCGTGCTGCCTGCGGCCGGGCCCACGTCGGGCAACGTGCCCATCACCATCATCGGCAACAACTTCGGGCTCACGCCGCGCGTGACGGTGGGAACGGAAGACTGCCCCGCCGTCGCTGGACTGCCCACGACGCACACGCGCGTCGTGTGCACGCTGCCGCCCGGCCAGGGCACGCAGCAGGTGCGGGTGTCGGCGGCGGGCCAGGTCGGCGCCGCGATGTACTCGTACGGAGCGCCGACGGTCGCCTCGCTGACGCCGGTCACCGGACCCACTCAGGGAGGCACGCGCCTCACCATCAGCGGCGTGAACTTCGGGGCTGACTCGGCGGTGACGGTCGGCGGCGTCGCGTGCGCGCCGGCGTCGGCGAGCGCGACCCAGGTGACCTGCGATGCGCCCGAAGGAGTCGGACAGCAGACCGTCACGCTGCGCAGCGCCGGCGTCGCGGCGAATGCGCCGCAGACGTTCGCGTACGGAGCGCCGGCGATCTCGAGCATCACCCCGTCGATGGGGCCCGCGGCTGGCGGGACGATCATCACCATCGTCGGCCAGAACTTCGGGGCGACCGGCGCCCAGGTGCTCGTCGGCAGCTCAGCGGTGTCGCCGACGCGGCAGAGGCACTCGGAGGTCGTCTTCTCGACGCCCGCCGGCACCGGAGTGCAGCAGGTCCGGCTCGCCCGCGCGGGTGAGATGAGCAACTCGGTCACGTTCACGTACGTCGGCGCAGGTGGTGGCGCGGGCGGCGGCGCTGGCGGCTCGGGAGGTGGAAGCGCGGGCGGCGCGGGCGGCGCAGGCGGTGGCAGCGCCGGTGGTGCGGGTGGTTCCGGTGGCGGGGACGGTGGCTCCGGCGGCTCCGGCGGAGGCAGTGCTGGCGGCGCAGGTGGAGGAAGCGCCGGAGGCGCAGCTGGCGGAGGCGCCGGCGGTGCAGCGGGCGGCAGCGCGGGCGGTGCAGCAGGTGGCAGCGCGGGCGGCGGCTCCGCGGGCGGCTCGGCCGGCTCCGGCGGAAATGCCGGCGGCGCGGGCGGCGCGGGTGGCGGCACCGACGGCATGTCCGGCTGCGGCTGCGGCGTCACGGCTGGACCGGAGCTCTGGTTCGCGTTCGCGGCGATGCTGATGGCGCGTCGCCGGCGGCGATGAGTCGGCGCGGCGGGAATCACCGCTCGTTCACGCTGAGCGGAGCCGAAGGCGGAGTCGCTGCGCGCCGCTCCGCTCAGGGTGAACGGAGTCATCTCGTCGCGGCCTCCCGATGACGTGGACCCCCGCGCGCCTCGGCCTGGCGCTGGCGCTGGGCACGTTCATCGCCGGAGCCATCGCGGCGCTCCCCGGTCTGCCGGGCGGCGACGCCGGCGAGCTGATCAGCGCCTCGCGCTCGCTCTCGACGGCCCACCCGCCGGGCTACCCGCTCTACGTCTGGCTCGGCTGGGCGGCCTCGCACCTGCTCTGGGGCTCGCTCGCGCACCGCTACAACCTCTTCTCCGCGCTCTGCGCCGCCGCCGCCGCCGGCCTGCTCGGCGCGGCGCTGCTGCGGTGGACACGGAACGCGGCCGTCGCGGCGGCGGTGGCGATCGCCGCGGCGTGCACTCCGCTGATGCTCACCTGGTCGGCGCGCGCCGAGGTCTTCACGCTGAACCAGGCGATGGCCGCGCTCGTCCTGCTGCTCGCGGTGAGCTGCGCGGACGCACCGTCGCGCTCGAACGCGCTGCTGCTGGGCGCCGCAGCGGGAGCGGGGCTCGGCAATCACCTCACTCTGCTTCTCCTCGCGGCGCCGCTGGTGCTCGCGGCCACGCGCGGGCACCGCGCGCACGCGGCGCTCGGGGCCGCAGCGGGTCTGCTCGTCTACGCCCTGGTCCCGCTCGGCGCGGTGCTCGGTCCGGCGCAGGCGTGGGGCGACGTGCTGACGCCGGGCGGCTTCGTCGCCCACGTCCTGCGCTCCGACTACGGGACGCTGCAGCTCGCCTCGTCGTCCGTCGGCGCCGCAACTCCGCTGCTGCCGCAGCTCGCGGCGCTCGCGCGCAGCCAGCTCGACGCCGCGGCGTGGGTCGGCGTGCCGCTCGCCGCGCTCGGCGCCTGGACCGCTCTGCGTGCGGCCGGCCCCCGGCGTGCGCTCGCCATCGCCCTGCTCGTAGGTTGGCTCCTGGCGTCGGTCGTCTTCGTCGCGCTGGCCCGCTTCCCGATGTCGTCGCCGCTGATGGCCTCGGTGCTCGCGCGCTTCTTCCTCTTGCCGGAGCTGCCGCTGTTCTTCCTCGCCGGTGTCGCGCTCGCTCGGCGGCCGGCGAAGGTGCTGCTCGCGCTCATCGTCGCAGGCTCGCTCCTGCGCTGGGGGCTCCAGCTGCGCCAACGACCGCCCGACGCGCTGCACGAGCTCTACGCGGCGGCGCTGCTCGAGCCGCTGCCTCCGAGCGCGGTGCTGCTCGTGCGCGGAGACCTCGTGAGCAACTCGGTCCGCTACGCGCAAACCACCGGCGCGCGCCCCGACGTCGCCGTGCTGGACCAGGAGCTGCTCACCTACCCCTGGTACGTCGCGCGCCGGCCGCCCGGCGTCGCGTTTCCCGCGGCGCGGTGGAACCCCAGCGTGAGCGGAGGCTTCTCACTCGCCGAGCTCGTCGCCGCCAACGGCGGCCGCCCGTTCTTCATCGCCGGCGACTTGAAGCCGGGTGACCCGACGGCGTCCTCCTTCAGCCGCTGGCCGGCCGGGCTGAGCGAGCGGCTGGCCCCGGCCGGCGCGGACTCGGCCCCAGCGCTCGCGGGCGCCGTCGCCGCCGAGCACACGCTGCTCGAGTCGCCGTTCGCGAAGGCCGCCGCGCTCCCGCGCCACGACGTCTGGGAGCTCGCCGCCGTCGACGAGCTCTGGGAGGCGCAGCACCGGCTCGCCGTGCTGCAGATCGCCGCGACCGAGCCCGAGCGCATCGCCGACGGCGAGCGCCGCATCTGGGAGCTCATCGAGCGGCGCGGCACGCCTCCGCCGCAGTACTTCCGAAATGCCGCCATCGCCTCTGCGAAGCTGGGGCACCTCGAGCGCGAGCGGCTCGCCATCGAGCGCTACCTCGCCGCCGCGCCTGCCGATGCGCCCGACCGCGCGGCCTTCGAAGCCGAGCTGACCCGGCTTCCGCGCTGAGCCCGCAACTCCTGCGCGCGGCGCGTGTTGGAGCTGGCATGCGAACGATGCCCGCCCTGCTCGCCGTGTGTGCCGCCTGTGGTCCCGCAGCGTTACCCGAGCCGATGATGCCTGGGCCGACCGAGCCTCCCGGGCCGACGTACCACCAGGACGTCGCGCCGCTGCTGTCGGAGTCGTGCTCGGGCTGTCACGTCTCGGGAGGCATCGCGCCGTTCGCACTGACCACGTACGCGGAAGCGAAGACCCACGCGGCGGCCATCTCTTCCGCGACGGCCTCGCGCTCGATGCCGCCGTGGATGCCGGGTGGAGCGACTCCGCCGCTGCGGCACGACCTGAGCTTGAGCGACGCGCAGGTCCAGCTGCTGGCCGCGTGGGCCGAAGCCGGCGCGCCGGAAGGCGACGCGGCGACCGCGGCTCCGCTCGTGCCGCCGGCCGTGGTCCCGTTCGAGTCGCCGGACATCTCCTTCGACATCGGCCACGACTACGTGCCGGACCCGACGCTCGCCGACGAGTACCGCTGCTTCGCGATTCCGCTCTCGCTGCCCGCGGCGCGGATGGCGACGGCGTACCGGGTGACTCCGGGGAACCGGAAGATCGTTCACCACGTCATCGTGTCGCTGTTCGAGCCGGCGGCGATGGCCGAGCTGCAGCAGCTCGACGCCGCGTCGCCCGGCCCCGGCTGGCAGTGCTTCGGCGGGCCGGTGCCGGCGACCGCGATGAACGAGCCGGTGAACCAGCTCGGCTCGTGGGTGCCGGGCATGTCGGCCGTCGCCTACGTGCCGGGCACCGCGAACCGCATCATCGCGAACGCGATCGCCGTCGTGCAGCTTCACTACAACCTGGCGGGCGGCACCGACCCCGACCGCACGCGCATCGAGGTGAAGCTCGCTCCGCCGGGGGACGAGGCGTCGCTGCAGCAGATCCTCACCGTGCGCCTGCTCAAGCGGCAGCTCGCGATTCCGCCGAACACGATGGGGCACCTCGAGACGTCTTCGTTCACCGCGCGCCAGTGGACGCTGAATCGCTTCTACCCGGACGGCGACGGCTACGTGCTCGGCGTCGCGGCGCACGCGCACACGAAGGCCACGCGCATGCACCTCGAGAAGAACGGAGAGACCCTGCTCGACATCCCCCGCTGGGACTTCCACTGGCAGGGCGGCTACCAGTTCGTCACGCCGGTGAAGGTGCTGCCGACCGACATGCTCACCATCGAGTGCACCTACGACAACCCGACCTCGTCGACGGTGACGTGGGGTGAGGGCACCGACGAGGAGATGTGCATCGGCTACCTGCAGGTGGTCGACCGCGCGCCGTGACGGTCAGATGAGCCCGCGGCTGCGAGCACGCGCCAGCGCCTCACCCCGCGACTTCGCCTGCAGCGCCTCGTAGATGTTCTTGATGTGGCTGTGCACCGTGTGCGGGCTCACGTGCAGGCGCTCGGCGATCTGCTTGTACGTGAGCCCCTCGTCCACGAGCTTGAGCAGCTGCCGCTCGCGCGGGCTCAGCGGGTCGGGCTCGGCGGGTGACTTGCCCTGCAGCTCCTTGAGCACCGCGCGGGCGATGCGCGGGCTCATCGGCGCCCCACCGGCGCGAAGCTGCTGCAGCGCCTCGACCAGCTCGCGCGGCGCGCAGCCCTTGAGCACGTAGCTCATCGCGCCGGCCTTCAGCGCCTTGAGCACCGTGTCGCGATCTTCGAACACGGTGTGCGCCATGAACAGCGGAGCCCCCGCCCCCGCGCTCACCTTCTCGATCACCTCGATGCCCGTCATGTCCGGCAGCCCGAGGTCCGTGAGCACGATCTCCGCTTCGGTCTTCTCCAGCCGCTGCAGCGCCTCGGCGCCGCTGCCGGCCTCCCCGATCACCTTCATGCCCGGCTCGCCGTCGAGCAGCTCGACGAGGCGTCGCCTCAACGCTGGGTCGTCCTCCACGATGAACAGCCGCAGCGGTTCCACGACGACCCGAAGGCTACACGCTTCACGCGCGCGGCACGTCGCCCGCGGCCGGGGAATTTCGGGGGAGCGGCACCTCGAGCTCGAGCGTCAGCCCGGCCTCCGACTTCACCTTGAGCTCTCCCCCGACCTCCTTCGCGCGCGCCCGCATGTTCGCCATGCCGCGGCCGGTATCGAGCCCCTTCGGCGGGCCCCCCGGGGCGGCGCCCGCGCCCTGGCCGTCGTCGCGGATGACGAGCGACAGCCGGCCCTCGTCCACCTCGACCTGCACGTCCACGCGCGAGGCCCCCGCGTGCTTCACCACGTTCGTCAGCGCCTCGCGGAAGATGCGCACCACCGCGAGCGTGAGCGCGCTCGGCGGCCGGCCCTCGTCCGGCACCTTCGCCTCGAGGTTGAACGTCTTCCCCTGCGCCTCGATGAGCTGCCCGCCGAAGCGGCGCAGCTCGGCGCACAACATCGGCCACGTCACCTGCTGCTCGCCCTCGTCGAGCGCGTGGATGAAGGTGCGCAGCTCGGCGAGCCCCTCGGTGGAGAGCTCCGCGATGGCGGTGAGCGCCTCCATCGCCTTCTGCCCGTCGCGCTTGCCGAGCTCGGCGAGCAGGCGGATGTGCGTCGTCGTGCCGCCGATGCCGTCGTGCAGGTCGCGCAGCATGGCCTCTTTCTCCTTCGCGCGGTCCGCCGCCTCGCGCGCGTACTGCGCGGCCTGCAGCTGGGCCGCCGTCCACGCCCGCTCGACGAGCACCGCGAGCGACAGCGTCATGGCGAACAGGCCGAGCGGCACGTACGCGGCGCGCGAGCTCGGCACGATGCCCACCGACGAGAGGATGTTGAGCCACATCGCGAACGTGAGCACCGCGACGCCGGTGAGCAGGATGCGCGCGCTCGTGCGGTCGGGCCCCGCGGCGCGCGCGATCACCACCAGCTTCCAGATGATCAGCGCGCTGTGAACCAGCATCACCGCCCGCAAGCCGGTGCCCGCCCAGAACAGCAGCGGACCTCCCCAACGCTCCGCCTCGAAGCCCTGCAGCTCGACGGCGACCCAACCCATGAAGCTGGTGAACGCGAACGCCAGCGCCGCGAGATCCTGAATCGGCCGCAGGCGCTGTAGCAGCCGCGGCGGCGCCGTGAGCACGTCGCAGACGAAGCGCGCGAAGCCGGCGGCCATGGCGCCCAGCGAGATGCTCCACAGCCACATCCACAGCCCGGGCGTCAGCGGCAGCAGCCGATCTTTGAGCGACGTGTAGTACGCGACGTAGATGCTCGCCGCGAACGCGAAGAGCACGAAGCCCGCTCCGGCCTTCAGCCGCCGCCGCGGCACGAGGACGATGACGCCCAGCAGACCCACCGAGAACAAGAGCCCGGCAGTGACCAGCCGCCACACGTCGCTCACGAGCAGCGCGTCGAACAGCTCAGCCCGCTCGCCGTACCGCGGCACGCCGCGAATCCCGGCCAACGGGTAGTGCGTGCGAATGCGGAGCGCGACGAGGCGGCCCTTCGGCAGCGGCACGAGCGTCGGCGGCGCTCCGGGCGCGCCCTTCGCGTCGAGCCCGGCTGCCGGGTTGGTGAACACCTTCACGCCGTCGACCCAGACCTCGTAGCGCCCGAAGACGGCGTCGAGCATCAGCGCGGGCTCGCTCGGTGTGGGCTCGGGCAGCTGCAGCCGCTCCCACACCCATTCGCTGCTGCGCCCCGGTGGATGCCCGGGAAGCTCGAGCGCCGTCCAGCCCGGCGCGTCCCAGGCCTCGGTCGCGAACGACGGGTCGTCGCCCCAGCGAAACTGCGCGCCGCTGAGCGGTACCGCGGCGAGCAGCAGCGGCAGCACGCACCACAAGGTCTACTCGCCCGCGTCGGTCTTCTTCGGCTCGTCGAACGTGCTGACGTCGAACAGCGGCTGCGTGGTGAGCAGGCGGTTCGGCGAGACGAGATCTTCCGGCGTCTCCGGCACGGCGCGACCGGCCATCGCGATGCGCGCGCCCTGGGCTCCGGCTTCGAGCGCCTGCGTGCCGCCGTAGCCGTTGCCGGCGTGAACGATGGTGACGCGGTTGTTGGTGATCTTGTCCGTCTTCACGTGACCGACCGAGATCCACCGGTCGTCGGAGAACGCCATCGGGCCGACGTTCACGCGCGACGGCGGCTGGTTCTTCGTCTCGGGCATGAAGAGCTCGGCGTCCTCGCGCACCATGTCGAGCACCTTCTGGCTGCGGCGCGGGTGGTGCGGGTCTTCAATGGGGCGATCGAGGCCGCCGCCCGCGTGGGCCATGCCGCGCTTCACGCCCTGGTCGTCGACGTACTGGGTCGACTCGGGGAAGTTCCAATAGAAGTCGCCCTTGCGGCGCGTCACCGTCTGACCCTCGATGGTGTTGGTGACGTGCTCGAAGTCCTGAATCTGCGAGACGTAGGGGCGAATCTTGTACAGCTCGGGCACCAGCTCGCGGGTGAACGCGTTGACGGCGACGACGAGCTGCTCGACCTCGATGTCTCCGCGGTTGGTGTGCACGATGACCTTGTTCGGGTCCGTCGCGTCGACCGAGAGCACGCGCGTGTTCGTGTAGTAGCTGACGCCCTGTTTGATCGCGGCGTTCATCACGCCGTCGACGTACTTCGCCGGGTGGTAGTTGCCGTTGTTCGTCACCACGCGCGCGCCGAACTTCGCCGGCAGCTTGAGCTCGGCTTCGATCTTCTCCGGCGGCCAGAACTCGGCGGGCACGCCGTGGGCCTGCAGCTGCTCGACCTCCTTCTTCAGCGCGGCCTCTTCGTCGGCGTCCTCGGCGATGCGCGTCCAGCCGTGCGGAGAGAAGTCGGCGTCGATGCCGTACTTCTCGATGTTGCCCATCAGGCGCGCGCCGTTGCGCTTGCCCCACTCGATGTGGAAGTCGGCCTGCCGCTGCGCCTGCTTCTTCAGCACCTCGTCGGGGATGTTCGCGCCCGCGTAGTAGTTCTTGAGGAAGTCGTAGCGCTCCTTCGTGAGGCCCTCGTAGTCGCCGTAGAAGCTCTCGGCGATCGCCTCGAAGTTGCCGCCGTTGCGGCCCGACGCCTCGCGCGCCGGAGCGTTCTCGGCCTCGAGCACGACGGTGTCCTTGCCGGCGCCGGACTCTCCGAACTGGAGCGCCGCTTCGCTGCCCGCGAGCCCCGAGCCGATGACGAGGTACTTCGCCTTCTTCGGCAGCTCGGGCGTCGACATGTAGTTCGTCAGCGTCGGCGTCCAGATGTGCCAGAAGGCCTGGTCGCTCTCGGGCAGCTTGATGGCGCCCGTCTGCTTCGCGCCGACCTGCGCGACCGTCGTCTGGAAGCGCGCGGCGCCGCCCTTGGTGAACGTGTCCCGGAGCTCTTCGATCTTGTACAGCGCAGCCTGCAGTTCGGGCAGGTGCCGGCCGTGCGCGTCGGTGAGGTGCTCGAGCGCGAGGCGGCGGATGATCTCCATCTCGTCCTTGCGGAAGCCGTTGCTCGAGAGCGTCTTCGCGTACTCGACGAGGCGGTCGGCCTTCTCCGCCGGAGTCTTCGCGCCGTTCATGATCTGCGGCAGCGGCTTCTTGTCGTCGACTGGCGGGCTCGCGGACTCCATCGGCCGCGTGTACGGGCCGATCTCTTCCATCTGCGTGAGCTTCGTGCCGGCCGTGGGAAGGCCGGCTCCCGAGTATTTGAAGATCTTCGACATGCGGCCCCGGAAATTACCCCGAAATTGCCCTCTCGCGGGTGATTCGGGCGCTGATCTCGGTCCGCTACGAAGCACGGCCATGCGAACGTCCGTGCTCGTCTTGGGTCTTCTGCTCGTCGCGTGTGGTGGAGCCGGTGAGCCTGATGGTGGAGGAAGCGGAGGAGGCACCTCCGGCTCCGGAGGCGGCACCGCCGGCACCGGCGGCGGAGCGACCGGCGCGGGCGGCGGGACGACCGGCACCGGAGGAGGGACGAGCGGCACCGGCGGTGGAGTGTCCGGCACCGGCGGTGGAACCACCGGCAGTGGTGGCGGCGCGACCGGCACGGGCGGAGGCACGAGCGGCTCCGGCGGCGGCGCGGTGCAGCCCGGCCCGTTCTACACCCAGATCGGCTTCCGCGAGGCGGTGCCGCTGCCGCCGACGAACGGGGCCGATCTCGAGGTCGACTCGCTCAATCGCCTGCACGTGCTCGCGGGGTACAGCGGGGCGGACGCCGGCCTGCTCTACAGCGTGCGCGAGATCGACGGCGGCTGGACCACCGAGCGCGTCGCGGCGACGACGTTCAGCGGCAGCCTCGAGCTCGACTCGCAAGACCGGCCGCACGTGCTGTTCTTCACCGGCGGCACGCCGTTCCCGCCGATGATGTACGCGAACAAGAACACCGGCGCGTGGGTGGCCGAAGAGGTCGAGAGCGCGACGTTCCAGGTCGGCGCCGGCGGGTTCGTCGTCGACTCGACCGGCGCGGCGCACGCCGGTTACCTGATTCGCAACTCGGTGCGCGACTCCGGGTTCGGCTCGTACAGCGTGATGTATTCGACGCGCGCGCCGGGCGGCGGGTGGACGCGCGAGCGCGTCGCCGAGACCGACCGCTTCACCTCGTACCAGCCGGCGCTCGCCGTCGACGGCACGAACCGGCCGTACGTCATGTACTTCGACCGCAACGACGCCGGGCAGCAGCAGCTGTTCTACGGCTACCGCACCGCGCCGGACACCTGGCAGGGGACCACGTTCGGCAACTCGTCGATGACCGGCTCGGCGGCCGCGGTGGCTCCGGGCGACGTCGTGCACCTCGCCGCCGAGAACAACCTCCTGCGCTTCACGCGCGACGCCGGCTTCCACTCGGCGCAGCTCGGCGCGGGCGGCGGCTTCGCGAACGTGATGCGCGCCGCGGCCGACGGCACCGTCTGGGACTTCTCGCGCGGCGGCACCAGCTCCGGCCGCAACCTGCGCCTCGGCCGCTACGCCGCCGGCGCGCGCCAGTCGGCCGACTCCGGCGTGACGGACGTGTTCAGCCAGGGCTGGGACTTCGACTCCACCGGGCACCCGTGGGGCGCGGTCGGGCTCGGCGACGGCGGTGTCTCGGTGCTGCGGCTGGACTGACGACATGCGCGCGCTCTTGCTCGGTGCGGTGACGCTGCTGTGCGCGTGTCCCTCGGGCGGCGGCCCCGACGGCGGCGGCAGCGGAGGCGGCGGTGGAAGCAGTGGCGGCGGTAGCGGCGGCACCGGCGGCTCCGGCGGCTCCGGCGGAGGTGCCGCCACCGTCGCGCGCCCCGAGCGGTGGATTCCGAGCGACGACGGCACGGCGGTGCTGTGGGTGCCCGACGGCGGCGCACCGGGCGACGTCGCCATCACCGTGAAGCGGCGCGCGGGCGCGCTGGCCTATGAGCTTCAGCCCTCCGGCCTGAGCTTCTCGCCGCACGCCGTGCTGTTCATGCGCGACGCCCCGCCGCGCGCGCGGGACGGCGGGTTCGAGCTGCTCGCGGCCGAGCTCGTCTCCGCCGACGGAGGCCGCGAGGTCGCCACGACGGTACGCAGCACCGTCGAAGGCCACGTCGGCGAGCAATACGACGTGGTCGCCACGGTCATCACGCACTTCAGCGAGATCCAGGTGCATACCGCCACCGGCAACCTGCTCGCCGGCTTCCCGGCCTCGACGTTCAACCAGCGGGTGGGCAGTCAGTTCGAGCTGGAGCTCAAGTTCGTACCGAACGGCTCGCTCGGGCCCGAGCCGATGTCGTGGACGGCGCAGGCCGCCGGCACGGTCTCGCTCGTCAACGACGGCACGGTGCCGACGCCCGTGCCCGGCGACCGCGCCTCGTCGTTCGACCTGACGCTGCGCTGCTCCGCGACGCCCGGGCTCGGATTCGTGAAGGTCTTCCTCCAGCGCGGTCGATCGCTGCTGCGGATTGCGCTCGCCGGCTTCTGCCACGATCCGGAGTGGAGCTACGCGCTGACCGCCGGCCAGTTCTTCGTCCGGCCGCCGGCCGGCGCCGCGCTCGACGAGGCGCTCGAGGGCGCATTCCAGGGCATCCCCGAGCCCACACCTCCCGCGCCCGCCGCGCCGGTGCGCGAGCTGTTCGTCGCCGACGCCGGCCGGTGGGAGCACCGCCTCGAGCTCGACTGCTACGACTGCGACATCGGGCCGACGTACAACGGGCGCTACGTCATCGTGAACGGCACCCAGCGGGCGCCGGTCATCTCGTCGGGCGCCGTCACGCTGCCCGACAACCTGACGCCGGTGGGTGCGCAGCCGTTCTACGAAGGCGGTGTGCCGGCCGGCGGCCAGACGCTGACCCGGACGTTCTCGTACTCCTGCGTGCGCCCGGGCGCCGAAGCCATCGCGGCCTCGCACGAGGCGGAGTTCTTTGGCGACCTGCTCAACCCGCCCATCTACAAGCTCGACGAGCGCCGCGCGGTCGTCAGCTGTCGCGGGCCGCGCAACGACGACCAGGTCATGATGTCCACCAACCGCCGTGTCACGCGCTCGGGCGGAAGCTGGGTCGCGGGCGCTCCCGGCATGGCGGCGAACGTGGGCGTCGCCGATGACGAGCTCAGCTCGAAGATCCGCGCCGTGAGCCGCGACACCACCGTCTACGGCGGCGTCACGCGCTTCACGTCGCGGCCCGGGAAGAAGAGGCTGCGGTTGAAGACGCTCCGGCAGGACGTCGCCGCGACGTACGACGACGCGGGCTCGCGCTACGTCGTGACCGGAGCGGTCGCGCAAGAGGCGTTCGACCCGATGGGCGACACGCTCGACGTCAGCGAAGACGGCGGCACGTCGACGTCGACGCCGGCGCCGCCTCCGCTGACGAACCTGGATCAGGTCTTCGGCACGCCCGCCGGCGGAGCCACGACCCTCAGCGTGCCCGACGGCTACGCGGTGCTCGCGGCGGTGTTCATGCAGATGACGGCGCTCGCCGGCTCTCCCGCGGGGAGCTACGGCCTCTCGCGTGTGGTGCAGCTCTCGTCCGTGCCGCTGGTGAACGGCCGGCGCGAGCTCACGCTGCTCGAGCCGCAGGTGGCGGCCGAGGTGCGCGCCTCGCGGTGGACCGTGGCGCAGGTCTACGTCGCGTTCTGCCTCGTCGCCGCGAACACCACGTTCTTCTCCGGCGACACCGTGCCGGTCGAGGCGTGCCAGATGCACCAGTTCACCGGCGCCGACCTGGGCTTCTGATCAGCGTCACCCCGAGAGGTTGCTCGCGCCGTTGAAGTGGTACCCTACGTCGCGCGTGAACGACCCCACGCAGGTGATGCCGAAGCTTCGCGCCGGCTGCGCCATCGGCCTCGGGCTGCTCTTGGCGTCGTTCGGCGGCTGCTTCGCGTTCGCCAGCGGGAGGCACGACACCGGGGCCATGATCTTCGGCGGGCTGTTGGCGCTGGTCGGCTTCTTGGTGGCGGGCGGCGGCGCACGGGTCTTCGTCGCACACAGCGCCTTCCACTCCGTAGCGCTCGAGTGCAGCACGCCGACGCCGCTCGGCGGCAAGGCCGCGGTCGACCTCACCCTCGCGCCGAAGAAGCCACTGACGCTCGGGCCGGGCTCGAAGCTGGTGCTCGAGTGCGTCGAGGAGGCCGTGTACTCGGCCGGTACGGACCGCCGCACCTACAGCGAGGTGCTGCACACCGAGACGCTCCCCCTGCAGCTGCCTTCGACGCTGAGCGACCTGCACACCGCGAAGCTCGAGGTGCCGATCCCCGTGGACGTGCCGCCGACCTGGTCGGGGAGCTCCAACCGGTTCTACACGCGGGTCGTCGCGCACATCGACATCGTGAGCTGGCCGGACCTCGCGCTCGAGGCCCGCATCGAGGTGCTGCCGGAGGTGAAGCGGTGAGCGACGTGGTCGGCCTCGAGCTGGATCGGAACCGGGTCGCGCTCGGCGACGAGCTCGTCGGGCGCGTCGTGTTTCCCGAGCCGTCGAGCGAGAAGCTGTCGAAGGTGAAGGCGGTGCGGTTGATCGTGCGGGCGAAGATCTCGGGCTCGGGCAACTCGGAGACGCTGCCGGTCACCGATGAGACGCTCGCCAGCGGGCCCCAGTCCGGTGCTCCGCTGCCGTTCGCGGTGAGGCTGCCCGAGCGCGGGCCCGTGACGTGGGACGGGCGGCACGTGAAGGTGCGGTGGGAGATCATCGCGGAGCTCGACATTCCGTGGGCCATCGACCCGAAGGACGTCGGCACGTTCGTCGTCACCGCCCGCGGCGCGTGAGGGAAGTCGTCGTTCAGCGCAGCAGGGGCGCGACCGTCTCGTCCTCGCGCGCGCGACGGATCGCATCGTCGAGCGCCTCCGGCACGGCCGCGCCACGCGCCAGGTTTTCGGCGAGCTCGTACAGGACGCGCAGCAGGGCGTAGTTCACCACCGTGCGCGACGGGAACACGCTCGCCGCCACCGCCGGGAAGTCGAACGCCGTCGCTCCGGGGAGGGCCGCCGCCGCCACCCGGCGGTGCACCCAGCCGAGCGCATGGCACCGCGAGAGCTCGATCTGCCGCAGCCCGGGCTCGAGGTGCGCGACGTGTGAAGAGAGCAACAGCGACATGCCGCGCCGCTGCGCCTGTGCGACGAGCTCGCGCACCGCCGACGGCGGGGCGTTGTTCACCTCGTCGAGGCACCACACGGCGGCGGCCTCGCGGGGCAGCTCCGCGCCGCTCACGTAGCCGTACCGTGCGTCCTCGTGCTGAGCCGCGTACCACCGCAGCGTCGTGGTCTTCCCCGCCCCCTTCTCACCGACGAGCTCGACGCAGAATGGGCGCGTCCGCAGCGCCTCGGCGACCTCGGGCGCCACGTCCACCCAGCTCAGCGCTTCGCCCGGCGCGACGTTCTCGAAAGGGTTGCCGGTGAGCCCGAGGGACGACCAGTCCGGCTTGCGGGCGCCGGCGCGCATTGAGCGAGGGTAACAGAGTGTGAGGACGAGGCGCTTTGTGCCGTCGCCCTACCCGAAGAGCTTCCGAAGCTCCTCCGGCGGCGTGACGTCGAGCTGGTCGAACCGGCACGCGCTCGGCGACTTGTCCGGCCGCCAGCGCAGGAAGTGCGTCGCGTGGCGGAAGCGCTTGCCCTGCATGTGGTCGTACGAAACCTCGGCGACGAGGCCGAGCCTCAGCGGCTCCCAGCCGAGCTCCTTGTCCGGGTTCCAGCGGCTGTGCGCCGCGCTGGGGAGCTCCTGGTGCGCGTCGATCCACTCTTTCCACGGGTGCTGCTCCTTCGCGCCCTCGCGGTACGGAGCCAGCTCGCTCACCAGCTCGGCCCGCCGCGCGCGGGAGAACGACGCCGCGACGCCGACGGGCAAGAGCTGCTCTCCGTCGTACAGCGCGAGCACGAGCGAGCCGACGAGCGTCCCGGTGCCGTTCTTGAACCACCGAAAGCCCGCGACCACGCAGTCGGCGGTGCGCTGGTGCTTCACCTTCACCATCGCCCGCTTGCCCGGGCGATAGAGCTCGTCGAGCGGCTTCGCGATGACGCCGTCGAGGCCCGCGCCCTCGAAGCGCGTGAACCAGTCCTGCGCCACCGCGCGGTCGTGCGTCGCGGGCGTCACGTGCAACGGAGGCCTCGCGCCGCGCAGCGCCGCGACGAGCCGGTCGCGCCGCTCGCGCTGCGGCCGCTCGCGCAGGTCTTCGTCGCCGAGCGCGAGCAGGTCCCACGCGACGAAGTCGCACGGCGTCTGTTCGGCCAGCAGCTTGATGCGGCTCGCCGCCGGGTGGAGCCGCAGCTGCAGCGCCTCGAAGTCCAGGCGGCCGGCGGTGGCGAGCACGATCTCCCCGTCGAGCACGCAGCGCTCGGGCGCGTTCTTGCGCAGGGCCTCGTCGATCTCGGGGAAGTAGCGCGACAGCGGGCGCCCTTCGCGGCTCTGCAGGAAGACCTCGTCGCCGTCCTTGAACGCGAGCGTGCGGAACCCGTCCCACTTCGGCTCGAAGAGCCAGCCGTCGCCGGGCGGCAGCGCGCCGGCGAGCTTCGCGAGCATCGGCTCGAGGGGAGGTTGGAACGGAAGCCTCACCGAGCCGCAACCCGAAAGACCCGTTCGCGGTGCCAGGGAAGGTAGCCGCGATGCTGGTCAGTCAGTCGCGGCACCCGGAGCACTTCCGAGAGCCCGAGGAGTCCTCGTGTGGCGATATCGAGCTGGTCGGATACCAGCACCAACCCGTCGTCGCCGACGGTGATGAACCCGCAGTCGAATGCGGCGTCGAGCTGTGGAGCGAGCAGCAGACCGTTGAACACGTCCAATCGCTCCGCGTCGGTCGCACAATCGGCCCACGGCTTGATGTGACTCGCTCGCAGCAACGACGGCACAGCAAGGCCTGTGATTGCGCACCGGCCCTCCCAGTACTCCATCAGCCGTTCCCGGTAGATGCCTTGGCCGACGCGCTGGATGACGAGCCGTTCGGCCTCGGTCGAACGCGGTAGCGCTGCCGTCTGTTTCTGGAATGCGACGAGGGGCTCGTCGGGAAGCGAACGCGCGAGCTGCCATGCACGACGAAGCAGGCGGTGCAACTCGGTCGGAGTCACCGCCGAGCGCACGGCCATCGCGCCCGGTGGGGCAGTGACCGCGGACGGTTCGGAGTCCCGCTCGAGAGCGCGAGCAACGTCGAGGCGAGAAAGGCCGGCGTACGCGACGCCGTCGGTACCCCGCGTGAGCCAGACCTTCAGCGGCGCGGAAGTGCTGGTGTACGCCAGCCAGTTCTCGACCGGAGCCAGCTCGAGGTCGAACCCGTTGTCGATGGCTGCCTTCTCGAGCAGCGCCATCGCGATCGACGGAAGCGGTGTCACGTGGTCGGCTTGAACTTCTCGGCGAACCGTTCCACGACCTTCAGATGCTTGTCGCTCGGCAGCGGGCTTCGGGTGAAGAAGACCTTGCTATCGAGGTCGTCACCTGAGCGAGGCTCGAAGGTGATGACGCTGTTCACGTTGCGCTGGGTCAGGCCCCAATCGATTCGCACCTCGAGGCTGAACCGCATCATTGGCGCCCGCGAGAGCTTGTAGCCGTCATCCAGCTGACCGCGCACCTCCTCCCGAAGGAAGTCGGCCTGGGGGAAGAGCTGATTGACTCGGAATGGCAGCTTTACGATTGCCGTCGTCACCGCGATGGGGCGCCCGGCAGCGACGACCCTCCCGATCGGCTCGCGCGCGGAAGTCCCCTCAGCGACCTGAGCCGGCCTGAGCCCGCGCTCGCAGTCGACGAGCTGAACCCACAACTCCTGGAGCACGTCGAACGCTTCCGGTGTCGTGCCGTAGACCGAGACACTCAGGCGGCGATTGTTTCCATTGGCCGAGTCAATCAGCAGCTTCCGCTCGCCCAGGGTGCACTGCCCCTTTTGCGCGAGCCAGAGGAGTTGATTGCCCTGTTGGCCCATGGCGATCTGCGCCACACCGAACTTCTTCTGTAGCAATTCCTGCCCGACGTTGAACGACGGCAAGTCGGCGGCCAGCTGCTCGCCCGCTTCGAAGAGCACGAGCGCTTCGGAGATGAGCTCGACCAGCTCAATGCTCAAGCGGCGTCCTCCCCGGTCGGGGGATGAGCTCAACGTCATCGAGGAGACTCTGCGACCTGGGGGACTCGTCCTCGAGACGAAGCGCGACGTCTTTCTGCGCAGGCGGCTTCCCCTGGCCGGCGACGTCCCAGTGGCTCAGCTCGGCTGGGGCGGTCGTTCCTCGAGGGGACAGTCGGGGCTGCAAGGGGTGCGCCTTGAGAAAGCGCTGCGCGTCGTCGGTGAGCACGCCGGTCTGTGCGGCGAGCAGTTGGGCGGCCTGGATCGGGGGGCGACCCTCAGCCGCCGACCGGGCCCGCTCCACGGCGGCCCACATTCGGAAGACAGGAGGTTCGATGAGGTCGCGGACGATGCCGTTGGCGCCGGCGGCGAGCACGTACCGACCCTCGAGCTCGAGGAGTGCTCCGGAGGAGAACAGCGGCTTCGCCGCCGCTCGGAGTCCTTCCGGAAAGGTCTCGTACGACGACTTGAGGATGCCGCCGCGCTCCAGCAGCACGCGCAAGAAGCCTTCGCCGTCGGCACCCTGTTCGCGCAGGAAGGCGCGGAGCGCGAGATCGCGCGTGCCCAGGTGGCTCGAGCCGAGAGGCCTGAGAAACGATTCGGCGACCTCCAGCAGATCCCGCTGCACGCCCTGCGCGGCGCTCGCCGCCCGCGACAGAGTCGTGAGCAGCTGTCGCATGGCAGAGAAGTCCTCGGAGAGGACCATCGCGCGCACCTCACGGGCCTGCTCGATGAGCCACGTGGCGAGCTCGTGGGGCTCCTTCTTGGCAAGGTCCTTGGGGTCGACGTCGACCATGGCTGCACCCATGTGGGTAACTACCTAGCAGGGGGGGTGGCCGCCAGCCTAGCCACACCACCCTCGACGGTCACTTCCGCGACGAGCAGCTGAGTCCTGGAGGTCTGCTCAACTGTCCAGGTGACGGCGCTGCCTTGCCCTCTGAGCGGGGCGTAAACGTAGGCACGGTGCTGGAGGCTGTCGTTGGCGGCATTCACGCACGCCGTGATGGCGCCCTGTCGCGCGCCAAGCAGCGTCGCCTCTTCGGCGACGAAGGAGAGGCGGTTTGAGTACGAGGGCACGACGATGAGTGATGCGCCGATGACGCGGTTGAGCACCATCGGCAGGTCGGAGCGCACGTCGCGGCACACGTTGAGGACGAGACGGCCGAGTGGGGTATCGATGAAGGGGTAGTCGCGCACGGCGCGCGGCACGATGTTCTCGAGGCCGAGGTCGACGTGCGTGAACGGCTCGAGCTTGTCGTGGCGCAGCAGCTCGTTGCCCTCCGAGTCCAGCAGCACCGCCTGATTCGTGTACACGTGCGCTTCCGAGTCGAGCTTCGCGTGGGTGAGGCCGGCGACGACGAGGGTGGGGTGCCGGGTGGCGCCCGTTCGCAGCGCTTCACGGAGCCTGCCGAGAGCATCGTCGCCGAGGGAAAGCTCGGGCAAAATGAGCACGTCGATCTCCTGCTCGCGCGCGCGTTCGATCAGGTCGTCGAGCTCGGTGAGCTGCAGGCTGCTGTAACCCGTGACGGCGAACGTCGAATCCGCCCGGCTCACCGTCAGCTCTGCGTCGCGGTGCGGCGGCCACTGGGCGAGCCCGACTTTCAGGCGCCGAGCCTCGGCGGCGGCCTCGAGCGCGATCTCGACCCGGCTGGGAAGACGTATCGGCGCGGCCGAGGGAAGATCGCCCAGGGAGCGGAACGCATCCGGCCGACCGACGTACCAGAGGTTCTGCAGCCATCGTCGGCCGACAGCCATCGGGGTCATCTGGCCGATCGGCGGGGGCGCGTTGGCGACGTCCGTCAGGAACGCAATCGGAGCCGGCAGCACCTGGCCACGCAGTTGCGGCGCGCGCCAGTGGTCTTCGCGAAAGCAGGCGTAGGCGCGGTCGATCGCCACCGCGACGAGGAACAGCTTCTTCGGGTCGAGGGTGAAGTCTTCGCCGAGGAGCGCGTGGAGGCTGTCGAGCTGCGCCGGCTTGAACCGGTAGCGTTGGTTCGGGTTTCTGATGCTGAGGACGCGGAAGAAGTCGTGGAGCCGGTCGACAAATGAAAGCTCGAGCCAGCCCAGAGCCTGCGGCGAGCGGTTGACCTCCGGCGCATCGAGCCGTCGCAGATCGGCCGCGCTGAACGCATTCACGGCGCCGGGGAACGCTGCGGCGAAGACCTGGATAACGGACTCCGCGCTTCGGATCTGATTGAGGAGCTTCGTGGTCGCCTCCTTCGTGCCCCATAGCAGAGGAGTCTGACATCAGTTCTTGGGGTGAGCGACGCGCTGATCAGCCGGCGGCGGTTCGAGCCTAGTTACGTAGTCGCCCTTCGCCATTGAGTCGTAGATCTCGAGGATCACGCGCTTGGTGCGGTACTCGCCGTGTGCCTTCTCGTCGTTCTTTCGGACGATGGGGAAGGTGTCGAGGATGTAGTCGGCATCGGCTCGGTTGACGCCGTAGAGGTGGAAGAAGGCAGCGTCGAGCTCGCAGCGCAGGACGAAGCGGCGCTTCGGATCCCAACGGAAGGGGGGGCCCTCGTAGCCGACGTCCTTCGCAAAGGGCTCAAGGTCCCACGCGGTGTACGTCAGCTCCAGGACGCGTGGCAGCAACCAATCACGAACAACAGTCGCTTGGGTCCATGGTGCGGCGACATCGAACGTCGTTGGCCGAAGAAGTGGAAACTGCTTCAGATAGGCATATGTGAGGTGGGTACCGCCGACCTTTTGCCGCGCGCAGTAGTCCAAGACAAAACTGCATAAGTTTGCGTAAAGGGCTGCGATCGAGATCGGTGAGACCTTGGACAGTAACAGTGGCGTCGTGTGACCAACGGCAGCGAGCGGAATAAGCGCAGCGAAGACTGTACGTTGATCGACTGCGCGGGTGATGTCGCGCCACCCCAGCAACCACCGTCTGGTCCAAACGCCATCAAGCCGCGCGTCGACCTCTTGCCGTGAAACCCAATACTGCGGACGAGGCTGATAGTCAGGGCTCATCTTGCGTGTGTCGGGAACGGCAGGCAGGACAACACCACCGACGGTCGGTGGTCGATCGTCGTAATCACCAAAGCGATGGTCAAAGTGGTGCACCATTTTCGCCTCGACCAGAGGCAACCACTCAGTTTCATTACGGACGAACTTGTTACCTCTCAAGTTGAAACCTTCTGACTCGAGTTGGGAACGAGTCCGAAACAGGCCGGAGTCGTTTGCCATGTGCAGCATGGCCATGAAGCGTGCGTTCCACGGGTTGCCATTCGTGGCGTCATCTTCGAGCCACAGCACCCCGGCGCGTTGATATATCGCGACGTTGAGATCTGCATCTCGCCGTGACCTGAATGTTGGGCATGTTCTGGTATTGGGGTTCAGCAGAGTAAATTCGTTTGGCGATAGGTGGAATCGGCGGCCGGGGTCGGACAGTTCTGCCGTATCGTGTCCAAAGAAGAAAAGTTCTGGTGCGGCGACCGGCAGTCTTGAAATGGTGACAAGACTAAACTTGATGTTGCCGTGGCCGACACCCTTGAAAAATTCCGATGTTGCCGTGTTCTCAAAGTCATAAAGGCTTGCGAGATGTTGCTCAGAAATCAAAGCACTGAAAAATGCCTTCGTGGTGTCGTCGGTCGCAATGCCCGTCGGAACGATGAACCCGCATCGGCCGCGAGGTTGTAGCGCATCGCGGTTGTGCTCGGCGAACAAGGCATACGTGTTCACGTCGCCCTTGCCACACAGCGGATACCTGCCCGACTGCCGCACGAAGTGGCTCTGACCTTCAGCAAGACGACTGGCTTCGCACCAGTCGCGCCACAGTTGCTTGTTGGTGTCCGGCAGCTTCGCGATGAGCTTCTTCCGCGCGGCGGCGTTCTCCGCCTCAGCGATCTCCCCGCTGCGTGAGGCGAAGAACTCCTGCTCTTGAAGCTTCACGCGCTCCCACGGCGGGTTGCCGAGGACCACGTCAAAGCCCCCTTTGGCGAACACCTGCGGGAACGCGAGGTGCCAGTGGAAGAATGCGTAATCGCGCGCGAGCTTCTCCACGGTCTTCACCGTGAGCGGCTCCCGGCATTCCTTCCACACCGCATTCGTCGGCGCCGCCGCGAGGATCGGATCTGGCGCCGCCGGCTTCGGCCATACGAACGCCGCGCACCATGCATCGGCCAGCAGCTTCTGCCGCTGGAAGCCCTCCGACCCCCGCAACGCATTCCACTCGCCATGCTTCTGCGTGACGCCTGCGAGGTCCGCATCGCCCACGTCATCAAGCTTCCGTGCTGCCGCGGTGAGCTCCGCCGGCGAAGACAGCGCCAGTGACAGGTTCGCGCGCTCCGCTTTGTTCCTCTTCTTCAGCGCCGACGCCGACTTCTTGTCGTCGCCCTCGATGGGCGCCCAGGCCTCATCGGGTACGCCGTCCTTCATCAACTCCGGCGTGGTGCCGAGCAGCGCGTTCCCCACCTGCAGGTGCGAGTCGAGGAACGACAAGGGCCGCCCCGGGTCGACGGCCTCCATCCAGAGCGCGACCTTGCACAGCTCGATCGCGAGCGGGTTCATGTCCACGCCGAAGATGCACCGGCCGACCACTCGACGAAGGGCATGGCGGTACTGCGCCGCCGACGGAGTTCCATTCGCCTCCTGCCGTGCGACGTGGGACGCGAGCCTGCGGGCGGCCGCGAGCAGAAAGTGTCCGCTGCCGCACGTCGGGTCGACGATCGAGAGCGACAGCAGGTCCTCCCCCGCCGCGAGCTTCTGGCGAATCACCGGCTCCAGCGCGCTGTCGAGCAGCACCTGCACGAGGCTGTCCGGCGTGTAGTAGCTGCCGGTCTTCTTCCGCTCGCTGCCACGCGCTTCGCCGCCCGTCGCGAACGTGAACGTCCGCGCGTCGGAAGGCACCTGCGGCACCAGCTCGAGCAGGCTCTCGTAGACGCTACCGAGCTCCTCCGGGCCCATGTCTCGCCAGTTCACGCGCGCGAGGCCGGTGCGCTCCTTCAACCACGAGAGCTTGAAGACCGCCGTCAGCAGCGCCCGGTTCTCCAGCTTCGCGCCGTCGAGGTGTGGACACTGCTCCGCAGAGAACAACCCGCCGAGCGCCGGCAGCCCGAGCGCCGGCTCTCCCCGTGCGAGGCCGCGGAAGACGATCATCAGCCCGTCCCACAAGTCACCGAAGCGATCGTGCGCGCTGCGCCGGACCGCCCGGTCGCGTAGACGGCGAACGCCGTAGCCCTGCTCGTAGCGCGCGCGGACCTCGGCTGACGCCTTCTCCTCGTGCAACAGCCCCCGCTCCTCGACTGTCAGAAGGAAGATGAGCCGGTAGACGAGCCGCAGGAGCTCCTGAAACAGCGCCTCCTTGGTCAGCGTGCCGTCGTGCAGTGCGTCGCGCAGCGGCTCGTTCACCGCGAGGAACCCCTGGCCGAGCGCAAGCAGCGCCTCTTCGACGCCCTCCCTCAAGTGTTGCCGAGCACGAACTCCCTGCTGCTGTCCTTCGATGCGCCATTTCTCGAGTGGGCACTCGTGAGCCGGCGCGCCCGCGACTCCGAACCGAGACTCGTGGAGCAGCAGCCACAGCGCCGCGAAGTCGGCGTACCGCTGCTCCGCGAAGATGCGCGCGAGGTCCGCCTCGATCCACGCCGGCCGGGTGAGGCTCGCGTTGTCTCGTAAGATGCGCAGCGTCGCGCCGTTCGTCACGACACCCCACAGCGCTGTGTCGTAGGCGTTCAGCACTTCCTGCGCGAGGCCGAACGGCGAGCGGCGCCGGCCGTCGTCGCCGAACGCGGGGCTCGGTTCATCAAGGTCGCTCCCGACCGGCGCGACCACCACCGGTGCGCGGCCCCCCAAAGCCTGATGCCCGACGGGAAAGATGCGCTCGTCCCGCGACCAGGGCTCGCAGGGCTCGAGCGTCCCGAAGCCGAACGCCTCGCGAAGCAGAGCGAGCACCGCACCGGCGCCGCCCTCCGCCCAGTGCGCCTGCGCGATGCGCCAGTTCCGGCCGATCTCGTCGCGAATCGCGAGACCCTTCGGGACGCGGTAGTCCGCTTCGCTCTGCTGCCCGCCTTGTAGCTGGGCAACCTTCGCGAGCCACTCCGGCGAGAGCAGCCCGCCTTCGATGGAGAGCGCTTCGAACGAAAGCTCCGCCCCGCTTCGCCGCGCCATCAGCTCACCTTCGGCTGCAGCACGTAGAGACCGATGACGTCGACCGGCAACACCGGCCGCACGCTCCAGCTGCCGCGCGCGTCCGCCGCCGCGCGCACTCGCCGGTGGTCGGCGAGCAGCGCGTCCGCGCGCCGTTGCGCATAGGCCTCGAGCTCGGCCTTTCGTCCTGGCAGCAGCTCGAGCGCGGACGAGAGCACGCGCTTCGCGACATGCTCCTTCGCGTCTTCGGCCGCGGCCCGACCGAGAAGCTCCAATGCCGGTTGGCCTTCGAGGAGACGCTCGCCGGACCAAGCCAGCGCCCCCGACTCCTCGACGAGCAGCATCGAGCCACCGCGTTGCGTGCTGAGCTGGTGTCGCAGGCGCAAGAGCACCACGGTCGTCTGCTCGGTGACCTCGGTCGACACCCAGCAACCGACGCGGCCGAGCACCATGTCGGTCCCTGCGAGCGTGCGTTCGAGCAACGACTCGGCGAGCACCGAGACCAGGGGATGGCTGCGATGCACGGGCTTGCACCGAGGCGGGTGAGGTTGCGTGAACGCGACGCGCGGCGCCCCGCGCAGCTCCTCGTTCTCGAGCCGCTCCTTCACGTCGGCGGGCAGCGACTCGAGCGCCGCCTTGAAGCCGCCCCGCGGCAGCGGCTCGAGACCAGACCCCAGCCGGTGCAGCGCACGGTCGACGAAACGCTTCACGTCGTCGCTGCCGCCCAGCGCTGCGAGCGTCTTCTCCCACTCGGGCAGCACCTCGTCCGGCTTGAGCCGTCGCTGAGCGAACACCGTGCGGTTCGCCTTCGTCTTCTCTGCTGCGTCCTTCCAGCTCTGGTCGATCGCCTTGGCCTCGGCCGTGGACCCGAAGTCGAGCTGTCGTTGCTTCTCGCCCTTGAGCAGAACGGCCTTCACCAGCGCCTGCGTGAGCGTGTGCCCTTCGTCGGGCAGCGGGACCGGGACCCCGAGCTCTAAGCGGATTCGCTCCGCCTTACGTAGGATGACCTCGAGCACCGCGCCGTCGACCGGATTGTTCGCCCCGTACAGCAGCGTGGTTCGGACGACCTTTCGGTCCTGGCCGAAGCGGTCGACGCGCCCTTCGCGCTGTTCGTGACGTGTCGGGTTCCACGACAGGTCGTAGTGCACCACGGAGTCGAAGTGCTCCTGCAGGTTGATGCCCTCGGACAGGCAGTCCGTCGCGATGAGTAGCCGCTTCTCTGCGTCCCCCAACGCAGCGACCCGCTCCTCTCGCTCCTCCGATGCGAGCTCGCCGGTGACCGCGGCGACCGTCACTCCCTTGAAGCGCTTCGCCAGCTGCTCCTCGAGGTAGTGCGCTGTTGCGATGTAGCGGCAAAACACCACCGGGCTGAAGCTCTCATCGAGCAGCTCCTTGAGGTGCTTCGCGAGCTCCTCGAGCTTGGGATCGCCGCCCTTGTCGCTGAGCATCTCTGCTTCTTCCATCAGCTTCTTCAGCGCCGGATCGTCTGCGCCCGCCGGGGGCTCTTGATCATCTCCCGGCAGCGCCTCGGCCGAACCGTCGAACAGCGAGTCGGCCTCCGCGTCTTCCAGCCCCGCGCGCGTCTTCAGCGCTCGCAGCGCGGCACGCGAGCTCGACGAAGCGCACCGCAGCAGCGCCAGCGTCGTGATGAAGTCCAACCGCCGCTTCCCTTCGCCCGTGCAGTAGTCGAGCACGGCCTCGAAGAAGCGCTCCCATGCGCCCGTCAGCCGGTATGTCAGCTCGCGAGTCTCCCGCCGCGGGAAGAGGTTGCCTTCTTTCCACTCCGAGATGTCTGGCCGGCGACGTTGCACGAAGTGGCTCGCGAGCTGCTCGCGAAGCGCGTCACGCTCGGGCGTGGCTGGCCCTTGCAGCGCCAGGAACTTGGGGTCGAGCAGGCCGAGGAGCCGGTAGAAGGCGTCGTCGTCACCGCTGTGCGGAGTGGCGGTGAGCATCACCAGGTGCCGCTTGCTGCCCTCGGTCAACCCCTTGAGCAGCTCGTAGCGCTGATGGCGGCCGGCGCCGGTCGCTGTGCAGGTGTGCGCCTCGTCGACGATGACGAGCTCCGGGCAGGCGCGCAGGAAGTCGTCGCGGCGGCGCTCGGCCTTGATGTAGTCGAGGCTCACCACGGTCAGCGGGTGCACCTGAAAGATGGAGCTGCCCTGGTGAATGTCCCGCTCGAGCCGCGCCGCCGTCCCCGCGGTCACCGCCACCGCGCGCAGGTTGAACAGCCGATCCAGCTCGCGCACCCACTGCTCGACCAGGTGCGGCGGGCACAGCACCGCGAAACGCTCCACGTCGCCGCGATCGAGCAGCTCGCGCGCGATCAGCGACGCTTCGATCGTCTTGCCGATGCCGACGTCGTCGGCGATCAACAGTCGTACCGTCTGCTGCTTGAGCGCCATCAGCAGCGGTACGAGCTGGTAGGCGCGCGGGGCAACCGCAATCTGCCCAAAGCTGCGGAACGGGCCGGCTCCGCGGCGCAGTGAGAGCTGCAGCGCATCGCGGAGCAGCAGCGCACCGTCCTGGCCTCCGCGCTGGTCGAGCGTCGGAAGGGGGAACACGTCTTCCTTCGGCTTCTCCGGCTCGAGGGGGACGTAGATGAGCGCCTGGTCTTCCTCGCTTCCCGAGAGCGGCCGGAGACGGAGCGTCTCGGTGTCGCTGCCCGCGAGCACGAGCCACTTGCGCCCGCGCGCTTGAACCAGTGTGCCTGGGGTGAAGGTCGCCTGACTCATCGGCCCAGCGCCCTTGCGAGCTTCTCGAGCGGCTCGGCCCACTCATTTTCATCCTGCGGAAATGCCACGTGCTCGAACCCTTTCTTCATCAGCGCCTTCGGCTCGGGCTCGTTCACCGTGGCGACGACGTAGTGCGCCCGCCAGACGCGGCTGTGCCCCTCGTACGGCGCCTCGTCGGGAAGCGGCAGGTTCCGTTCACGGAGTACTTCGAGCCACCGGTCTTTGCCGCTCGCTCCGGCCCGCTGCCCGGCGGAGGTGAGGGTCGCCTTCGCTCGCGCCATTCGGCTGAGCAGCTGCTTCGCAGCCTCGTCGCGGCGGTCGAGCTCTTCATGGTCAGGCTGATTGAAGTACGACATCACGCAGCGGTAGCACGCGGCGACGCACGTCGTGCCGTCAGCGTCCTTGAGATCGGGGAACGCGCTCGCGACGTAGTGCATCACCTCGAGCGCCTTGGCGGCGACCTCGGCCAGGCAATCGGGCTCGTTCACCAGCCGCGTGAGTACGCCGGCGCCGCCTTCGGTCGCTTCGTAGAGCAGGAAGCTGCTTCGGTCGTCTCGCGACGGCATCGGCTCTGCGAGCACCTCGCCCTCCTCGAGCTGAAAGACCGCCTCGATGCCGCGTAGCAACGCGTGCTGAACCGTCGGCAGCGTCTTGTCGGTCACGGCGTCGCCGACGATCGGTTTCATCCACAGGGCATTCTTGTCGTCGCGGACGCTGGGGACGATCCACTGCCGCGCAGCCCGGCTCGGATCCTGTGGCCCCGCTGCTTCCTCGTCATCGTTCGTCGCCCAGTAGCCTGAGACAGGGTCGATTCGGAAGCCGAGCTGCTTCTTGTTGGCGCGACGTCTGAGCCCCTTGTTGAGCCTCGTGATGGTCGCGCCCGCTCCGTAGGTCAGCCGGGCCACCTCGCCGCTGCTGTCGGCGACCGTTGCGCTGCGCGCGTCGATCTCGTGATCGCGAACAGCCCATTCGAACGTGGTCTGCAGCTCGAAGCCCTGTCGCTGGCGTTCTTCGTCGTTTGCGGTGATGCGCTCGGCAGGCTGGGTGCCGACGTTCTCGATTCGGTAGACGTACTTCACCACCTCGGCGTCGGTCAGCGACACGCCGCAGGCGTGGCAGTTCGAGCTCTCGGGTCCGAAGTGGCCGGCGCCGCACGCTCTGCAGATGCGAACCACCTTGGTCGGCAGCTCTGCGTCGGGCGTCGCGGCTTCGGTGCCTCCCAGCGCGAGCAATGCCTTCACGACGCGGTAGGCGCGGCCCTCATGGTAGACGAGGCTGCGCGGGCCGAACTCGGAGAGCGCCAGGAACCGCGGCCGCTGCAGAAAGGCCTGCTTCCCGCCGCCGTCCGTGCCGGGGATGTACGCACGCAGCGGCAACCTCGGAAAGTTGTAGCCAGGAAGGAAGCCCTCGGTGGCGAGATAGCGGTACGTATAGAAGTCGTTCGACTGCGTGTTGTTGGTGCTCTGCAGCAGCTTGAGCTGGTCGAGTGCCTGTGCGTGCCGACTGCGCGCTGCGTCCTTGTCTCGCTGCGTGGCCGAGAAGCTGTCGAGAATCCTTCGAGCCGAATCGCGCTGAATCTCCGCGGCGAGAAGCAGATCGCGCCAGCGATCGAAGGAGGCTTCGAAGCGGTCTAACGCCACCTGCGCCGTCGCCTTGGCGAACTCCTCGGAGGTGGTGAACCACGGCGCCTCGACGGGGGTGAGGTCGGCCGTGAGCGACTCGAGCACCCGCGCCATCTTCTTTGCCGCATCTTGAGCGATGCGTGGCTCGGAGAGTTGCTCCTTGACCTCGCGCCTCAACGGCCGCTTGGGGTCATCGAGCTGAAGCAGCTCGGCGATGGACATCGGCAGGGGTACGTGGGTGCACGCCAGCCACACGCTGTGCAGGTGGCTCTCGACGAGGTCCCGGTTGGCGAGATCGAGCAGCGGCGCCCTGACCTCTCCGTGAACCATCGCGCGCGGCTGCTCGAAGAAGTACTGGTCATGCGGACTCTGCGACGAGCAGTAGGTGAGCACCAGGGCGGCCTGACCACTGCGGCCCGCGCGGCCGCTGCGCTGGGCGTAGTTGGCCGGCGTCGGCGGCACGTTCCGCAGGTAGACCGCGTTGAGCGCCGAGATGTCGACGCCGAGCTCCATGGTGGGTGAGCAGAACAGCACCGGCAGGAACCGCCCCGGTTCGTCCATCTTCGAGAGCTCGGCGGCCTGCTCCGTCAGCTCTTGCCGCTCTTTCTCGCCGAAGCGGAATCGCTTCTCGCGGATCTGCCGGCGCTCCTGTTCGACCTGGGCCGTGTGCTCGCGTGCCTCGAACCCGAACAGCGGGTGCCCCGGCGCCTCGAGCAGGTCGGCAAGCGACTCGTAGAACGCGCGGAAGAACGTGTTCGTCGGCTTCTCGGTCGTCGGTTCGTGGCGGTGGAAGACCACCGAGGTGTCGACGAGTCGCCAGCCCTTCTCGTCGAACGGTGTCGGCTCCTCGATGACGAGCCCCAGCTCGCGTGCCGCACCGAGCAACGCTGTAATGACCTGGTCGAGCTCGGCCCCGCTGAGCTGGCGTATCGGGGCGTTGTCCCACAGCGCGCTGTCGCGCAGCGTGCGCCCAAGACCGCTGCGCGCTCCGCCACGAACGATGAGGTCGTCGTCGCCACGCTCGCTGCGCCCACGCGCCGGCGCCTGGATGAAAAGCCATCGCGACCGGCGGGGCTGCTCGTCCCGACCGAAGCCCCACGGCGCCTTGAGCTGGCTATGGGCACGGATTCGGACCTGCTCGAGCGTTGCGGCGTCCAGCACCTGGCTCTTGATGGCCATCCATTTTCGCAGGTGGTCGAAGATGGCCCGGAAGACCTTCTTGCGCGTTGGTGGCTTCGCCGCTTTGAGAATCGCTGGCGCTGAGGCGTAGAGGCTCTCGTCGCTCGCGAGCTCCTCGAGGCCTCGGTACTCCACCTCGACGAGGTCGAGCTGTTCGAGGTTGGGGTTGGTGTACCGCCAGCCGCGGCGTTGATCGAACCAGAGGCGGTACGCGAGCACCTCGCGCAGCGTCCGCTGAGCATCCTCGAGGCGCAGGCCACGAAGGGTCGGCTCCTGCAGCCACTGGGCCTTCAGCGTCGAGTCGTCGAAGCCGAGGGCGCGCTGCTGTGCGCTGCCGAGCAGGTCGCTCGAGAGGCCTGCGTCGCCCGCCGCGCGGAGTGCGCGCAGGAGACCGGCGCGAACCAAGGACACGAAGAGGAAGTCGTTGAAGTGGCCGGACTGCAGCGCCGCGTCCTGGCGGTTATCGGTGAAGCCGAGCAGCTTGCGCGTGAAGGGTTCGAGCTCGGAATTGGGCCCGTGCATCCAGCGCAAGGCGCTCAGCGAGAGCACCGTGGTCGCCGAGCTGCGCCCTTCCGCCGACAGCGACGCGAGGCGATTCCGATCTCGTCCAGCGGTCGAGTGTGTTTCGCCGCAACGCAGGCAGAAGCGAAACTTGCCGGGAATGAACCACGCGCGTCGCCCGGTGCCGACGCGTCCGTCGGCTTCGACGAACATCTGCTCCGGTCGCGACTTCCGATAGTACGAACGCAGCCTCAGCTCGCCGGCGGCGGATGTCTCGGTCCAGGCGTCTGGGTAGTCCTCGGGGCGGTCCTTGAACTCGAAGCCAGCATCCGGGGGGTGCAGGGTGAGAAGCCCAAAGCGCTCGACGTCGTCCTCTCCTTCCGTTTCGTATTCGTCGTCATCCTTCTTGATCGGCGCGTCGTCGATGTCGCGGGCCAATACGCGCCGGTCCGCCGCTTCCATCGTGAGGCGCACCGGGTGGTACTCGTGGCCGCAGCTGCGGCAGAAGTGCAGGGCATAGAGGCGCTTGTTTGGGGCACCCGGCAGGAAGACCTGTCCATCTACCGTGACCGCTCGCTGACCCTGATCTTCCAGCGTGGAGTAGGCATGGCCGGCGCCAGAGATGAACTGGTGGAGCTTGAAGGCGAAGAAGGCACGGCCATTGGCGCCATCGTCATCGAGGCGCTTGGTTTCGGGCACGCTGGACGTGAGGAGAAGCTGCCTCAGCGCCGCGAGGCATTCCTGCTGCGGCTTTCCAGAGTCGCTGCTGAGCGCCCCGACCGCTTCGCTGACGGTCGACGGCTGTGCACGGATCCACCGTTGTTCTCGTTCGGAGAAGACGATGCCAAGACGCGTCTCGACCCAGATCGCGAGCGGATGGTTGCGGAGTTGCTCGTCCGTGATGTCGGAGGCGACTCCCTGCTCGATCGCAGTCTTCAGCTTGCTGGTGACGGTCTTCGCAGTCTGAGCCGGATCCGTGGCTCTCTCGAGCGTTTCGCCGATGACGCGGTCCTCGCTGATCTGTGCAGAGAAGAGTCGTGAGGCGACGCCCGCGACGACGCGGTTCTTCTCCTCCTGCGAGCCGCTCGCCATCGTGGCCGAGGTGCCGATGCACTGAAGGTCCTTGGGCGCGAGCTGCTCGCGGACCCTTCGGACGAGCAGCGCGACGTCGGCGCCCTGCCGCCCGCGATACGTGTGCAGCTCATCGAGAACCAGGAAGCGCAGGCCGCTACAGTTGCCGATGACCTTCCGATCGACGTCGTCCTGCCGGGTCATCAGCAGCTCGAGCATCATGAAGTTCGTCAGCAGAATGTCGGGAGGGTTGTCGGCGATCTCCTTGCGGCGGTCTTGATCGTCCTGGCCGGTGTATCGACCGAACGTGATCGGCAGGTCCGGGGCATTCTCGAGGTACTTCTTGAGCTCCTCCTGCTGGCTGTTAGCCAACGCGTTCATCGGGTAGATGACGATGGCGCGCGTTCGAGGGGCCGGGTCGTGTTTCTTCTCTGCCAGAACCGCGTTGACGATCGGAATGAAGAAGCAGAGCGACTTGCCGGACCCCGTGCCCGTCGTGACGACGTAGCTTTGTTTCTGTGCCGCATAGGCGATTGCCTGATGTTGATGCTTGTAGAGACGGATCGGGAAGATGCGCGCGCAGGCGGGGTCGAGCGCGCCTTCCTCGGCGAGTTGAGCGACCGTCCCCGCTGACTTGAACCGGGGATTGAGTTGGATCAGCGGCTCAGGCCAATAGCGGCCCTCGGCGTAAATGGCGTCGATCTTCTTGCGCAGATCCGCCGCGTGAATGGTCGTGAACGACGTCGCAAACCTGCGGTAGTCGCCGACGACCCGATCTCTCAGCGAGAAGACGTCCATGGCGCGGGCTCGAGTTTAGCGAAGGCAAGACCGACGGATCCTGCAATTTCGGAGTGTCGAGCTTTCCGTGATCTGCCGCGTCAACTGTGCGGCGCCACGGGGCGCGCACGCTACACTGTCGTTCATGCGCGCTGATCGCCTGATGACCGTCGCCGTGACCTGCATCGACCCCGGCATGAACCTGTCGTTCGCGTGGACCGTGATGCAGGAGCTGCGCGTGCGGCACCTGCCCGTCATCGAGGGCGAGAAGCTGCTCGGCATCGTGTCGCAGCGCGACCTGATGCTGCACGGCACTCCGAAGCAGGACGGCACGCTCTCGTTCCCCGAGCTGACGGCGGCAGAGGTGATGGCGACCGAGCTGCACACCGCCCACCCCGGCGCCACCGTCTCGCAGGTCGCCGACATCATGGTGAAGCGGAAGGTCGGCTCGGTGCCGATCGTCGGTGACCACGGCGAGCTCGTCGGCCTCGTCACCTATACCGACCTCCTGCAGCTGCTCGTCGACCCCGAGCCCGGAGCGCGCGTGCTGCCGTTCACCTGGGCGCTGCACAAGCGCCAGCGCGGCGGCTGAGGCTCACGCGCAGACCAGCCGCACCGCGTGGCTGTGTCCTTTTCCTTCGCTGCCGAGGTTCACCGTGAGCTTGTCGACGGTGCCGCCGCTCCTCAGCATCTCGTAGTCGGTCGCCGTGAGCGTGATGCTGTGCGTGTGGTCGCTCGCGGTGACCGCGTTCAGGTACGTCTTCATGACGCCGGCCATGATGTCGGCGAGCGGGATCATCAGCGTGTGCGCATGGTCCGCCTCGATGCCGCTCCCGGTTCCGCTGAGCATCGCCCGGCTCGTCGCGGTGATGGGCCCGGCGCATGACGACGTCAGAGCGCCTTCGCCTCCCCCCATGCCGCCCCCGGTCTCGCCTCCCGCGCCGCCGCTTCCGCTCGCGACGCCGCCGCCGGCGCCGCCGCTCCCGACGTCACCTCCGCGACCGCCGGTTCCGCCTCCGCCAGCGCCGAAGCCGTTGGTACTGTCCGAGCTGCAACCGAACGCCAACGAGAACACCAACACCTCGAGGAACTCCTTGCGAGTCATCGTCCGCCCCCCGGCGTAAAACGGTCCTCGCTCGGATAACGGAGGCGCTCGGGCGCGGCAGGAGGTTCGGTCTACGCCTCGAGACCTATCCGGCGGCGCGACCGAGCAGCTCGTCGATGGCGCGGTTCGCGAGCGCATCGGCGCGCTCGTTGCCCTCGTCGCCGGTGTGCCCGCGCACCCACTTCCATTCGATCTCGTGCAGCGCGCGCAGCCCGTCGAGCGCCACCCACAGCTCGACGTTCTTCACCGGCTCCTTCGCGCCCGTCTTCCAGCCGTTCTTCTTCCAGCCGTGAATCCACTTCGTGATGCCGTTGAGCACGTAGCTGGAGTCGCTGAACAGCATCACCTTCGACGGCCGCGTCAGCGCGTGCAGCGCCGAGATGACGGCGGTGAGCTCCATGCGGTTGTTGGTGGTCTGCAGCTCGCCGCCCCACAGCTCCTTCACCTTCGTGCCGTAGCGCAAGATGCAGCCCCAGCCGCCAGGCCCGGGGTTGCCGCGGCAGGCTCCGTCCGTGTGGATGGTGACGACACCTGGCGCAGACATGCTCCGGGCACCCTCTACCAGAACTCGACGCGCCGCTGCGTTTGCTCTACGACAGCAGGCGTAAAGGGGCCGGAGAAAGCAGCACCATGCGAGTTGCCTGCGCCATCGCCGTCGCCGTTGCCGTTTCCGGATGTGGGGGAGCCGTTCCCCCCGAGATGTACGCGCTCGTCGTCAGCACCGTCACGATTCCCGCGACGTGCTTCGCCACGCCCCCCACCGACACCGTCGCGAAGGGCCCGCTCGGCACCACCACCGTCACCGTCTGGGACGGCCCCGAGGGCAAGGCGTTCTTGAACCCCGACACGTCGCTGAGCTTCGACATGGGCGACGCCCCGAACGTCACCGTCTCGTCGACGCAGGCCATCGAAGGCACCGCGGGCGCGATGGGCACCGAGTTCGTCGCCGAGACCGACATCACTGACGTGCAGACCGTCATCGCCACGCGCACCATCAACACCAAGACGAGCCTCACGCTCACGTTCCCGCGCGCCGCCACCGGCACCGGCACGCTCTCGCTCTCGAGCTCGTCGACGTGCACCGGCATGGGCTGCCCGACCACGAACCCGACCTGCGCCATCAGCGGCATCGCGGTGCGCTCGACGAAGCTCGCGGTCGACTTCCAGCGCACGCCGTAGTCCGTCGACCTCACGAGCTGGGGAGAGGGTGGGGCAGCCTTCGTTGCTGCCTCTTCCTCGTCTCGAGCGAGCTGCTCTGGAAGTCATCGGGTGACGCGCTGGCGCGACAGTGCCGCGTCACCCGCGCGCGACGTCGCAGCTCAGGTCAGCAGCGTTCGAAATCGCTACGCGCGGCACGGGCAAGATCGTTTACGCGCGCGGCCCTCTTCAGAGGGAGCGCCCGGGTTGGCATCCGTCTTGGACACTGCGGCGCCCCATGCGAACGCTCATGATCGTCACCGTCGGGTTCCTGGCTGGTTGTGGCATCCCCAATGACACGCCGCTCTACGAGGAGCCGCTCGACGACGAGTTTGCCGTCGATCAGCAGGGCCTGCTCGTGTACCCGAGCACCGGCGAGTTCGAGGAAGAGCCCCGCGGCACGCTGCACATCCCCGACGAGCTGCTCGAGCCCGAGGCGCTTCCGGCCGACGACCTCCCGCTCGCCGAGGACGTGTTCCTCGAAGACGGCGTGACCGACCCGACGCTCGCGGTCGACCTTCCTGCCGACGAGGTCGGCGACGACGACCTCGCCGAGGCCTCGCAGGAGCTCGTCACGTGCAACAAGCGGCGCGGCACCGGCTACCGGAACGGCAAGGCCTTTGCGGTCACGCTCGTGAGCGCCGACTACAAGCCCCACGGCCGCAACGCCGCGAACGCGTTCTATTACATGGAGCGCGCCGCGGCCCGCTCCGGCGTCTCGCTCGTCGTCAACAGCGGCTTCCGGACGATGGCGCAGCAGCGGTACCTCTACAACTGCTACCTCACGAAGAAGTGCAACAACGGCAACCTCGCCGCGCGCCCCGGCTACTCGAATCACCAGGGCGGCATCGCGCTCGACATCAGCACCCGGAACCCGCGCGTGTACACGTGGCTGAAGAACAACGCGCGCAAGTATGGCTACGTGCGCACCGTGCCGAGCGAGCCGTGGCACTGGGAGTACCGCGGCGCCGCGCGGACGACGCCGTGCAGGCCGTGAGTCTGGTTGCGTAGCGGTGCTTCGTCCGTCACCGCTTCAGCTGCGCGAACTCGCCCGGCTCTCCATACGCGCCGAAGTTCGTCACGTTGGCGCCGGCCGAGTTCATCAGCATGGTGAGCAGCTTGTTGTGAGGCGCATCGACCGACTGCAGCGTGTTCGCCTGCGAGGTCACCTTCACGTATTGCCCCTGCTTGAAGTAGTGGCCGCCGCCGGCGAGCACGATGGGCATGTCGCGGAAGTCGTGCGCCTTGCCGTCCGACAGCTCGTTCACCCACGCGACGGTGGTGTTGTCGAGCAGCGAGGCTCCGTCCTCCGCGTAGCCCGAGAGCCGCCCCAGCAGGTACGAGAGCTGCTGCGCGTACCAGGTGTCGATCGCCAGGAGCCGATCCAGGTAGTCGCTGATGCCCGAGCCGCTGTTGTCGTCGGCCGTGTTCCCGTGTGACAGCTTGTGGTGGTTGTACTGATTCGTCATGCCGTCCCAGTTGAAGATGGGACCCTGCGAACCGTTGCCCCACTGCAGCGTGGCGACGCGCGTCCAGTCGCACGCGAGCGCGATGGCGAGCACGTCCATCTGCAGCTGACCCATCTTCTTGTACTCGGCGTCGCTCGAGATGGTGTTCGGGTTGATGGCCTGCAGCTCGGCCGTCTTCGCCGCGTCGAGCGAGCACTGCCGCGCGGCCCAGCTCGGGCTCTGCATCGGGCTCCCCGCGTCGGGCACAGCCATCATCGGCGAGCCCGCGTCAGGCGGCGGCTGCTGCGGCAGCCCCTGCGAGACCATCTGCTTCTCGACGTCGCGAATCGCCGTGAGGTGCATGTCGAGCTTCTCGCGATCGCTCTTCGACAGGCGCGCCACCTTCAGCTCGGCCATGTCCTCCTTCACCAGGTCGAGCACCGACAGCCGCTTCTCCAGCAGCCGCTGCTCGGCGGTCTTCATCGGCGGCGGAGGAGGCGGCGGCTGCGACGTCCCCGCATCCACCGTCATCGGAGGAGGAGGCGGCGGCGGCGGTGGCGTGCCCAGCCCCATGAAGTCGCGGAACGCGAACCACGGGTTGTTCTCGCCCGGCACCGGCTGCTGCGCGCCGCGATAGGAGATGATGCTCAAGACTCCGCTTCCCCGCGGGCCGACCTTCAGCGTGAGCGGCGGCCGCGCCGACGGGTTCACGGCCCGAGCGAGCGCCTGGTCCATCGAGATGCCGTTCGCGTAGTGGTCCGTGCCGGACAGCGCCTGCGCCGTCAGCTTCCCGCCCATGCCGTTCTGGTGATCGCAGCCGACCGGCGTCTGCCCACCGAGGTTGAAGCCCTTCGGCACCTTGTGCATGCCGCGGGGGATGAGCAGCTTCTGCACGTACGGCGTCAGCGGCTGCAGCGACGTGCCCTGCAGCGACGCCGCGCTCAGCGCCCCGTACGGCGTGACCGGGAAGAACTTCTGCATGTTGGCGCCGTTGCACTGGAAGAACACGACGACGCGCTTCGGAGCGGTCGCCGCCTGCGCCCACGCCCTCTTCGGCAGCAGCGACTCGAGCAGCGGCAGACCGACGGCGACGCCGCCCAGGCCCCTGAGCACCATGCGACGAGAGAGGCGCTTCATGGCTGCACCTCCTCGACCGCGCGGAATCGGAAGGCGCGCTCCGCGGTGAGCTGCGCGATCATGTCGCGCACCGAGAAGTCGGGCCGCGCGAGCGCGGTGCGAAGGTCCTCGATGGTGCAGCCGTCGGCTTCCTCTTCGTCGCGCTGGTACGCGTAGCGGACCCACTGCGTCGCGTAGCAGTTGCGGGCCTCCTCCGAGCGCGCGATGACGTCGGAGAGCTCGACGCCGCTCTGGAACTTCTCCATCTTGCCCGAGAGCAAGAGCTCGCCCGAGGCATCGACGGGCTCGCCGTTCTCGGTGGTACGGTGCTGGCCGACGGCGTCGTAGTTGCCGAAGCCGAAGCCGACCGGGTTGATGCGGTTGTGGCAGCCCGCGCACGCATCGGGCGACGTGTGCACCGCGACCTGCTGGCGCGTCGTCTTGATGTCACCCGTCTTCGGCGGGAGGCTCAGGTTCGCGTTGCCCGGCGGGTCGGGGATCTGCTGGCACAACACCTTGCGAATCACGAACACGCCGCGGTGAATCGGCGAGTCGGTGCGCATGTACGCGTGCGACGCCAGGAAGCCGAGCTGCGTGAGCAGGCCGCGGCGCATCGACGGGTCGAGCTCCACGCGGTCGAAGCGGTCCGCGTCGTGCTGCCCGCCGAGCCCGTACAGCGTGGCGAGATCGCGGTTCACGAACGTGTGCGACGCGTTGAACAGCTTCTCGAACGGGAGCTTCTGATCGAGCACGACGTCGGTCACGAAGCGGCGCGTCTCCTCCTGCATCAGCGCCGGCACGGCGTCGGTGAACGCCGGGTACAGCGTGCGGTCGCGCATCAGGTTCTCGTAGCGATCGAGCTCGAGCCACTGGTGGTGGAACGAGTCGATGACGGCGCGCGCGCGCTGATCGTCGAGCATGAGCTTCGCCTGCGTGGCGAGCGCCTCGGGCGTGCCGAGGCCGCCGTTCGCCGCGAGGTCGAGCAGCTCCGGGCTCGGAGTGCTGTTCCACAAGAGGTACGAGAGGCGCGCGGCCAGCTCGTACTGCGAGAGCGGCGCGACGTCGGTCTGCGGCTGCTCCTCGCTGACCTCCTCGCGGTAGAGGAAGTGCGGAGACTGCAGCAGCGCTTCGACGACGACCTGCACGCCCTTCGTGAACGTGTCGTGCGTGCCCTCGACGAGGTCCGAGCCCTTCGAGAACAGCGCGACGAGCCGGCCCTGCTCGGCGGCCTTGAGCGGGCGGCGCCAGGCGAGGCGGCCGAACCGCTGCACGAACTCCGCGGGGCACGTCGCCTGCGTCTTGTCGCAGGTGACGACGCGCGTGAGCGCTGCCGGCGTCTGCACGAGCAGCTGCGCGAGGTCTTCGGCGGCGCGGCGGTAGTCGCGGCCGAGGCGATCGCCGACGAGCAGGCCCGTCGCGCTGTTGTCGAAGCCGCGGAACGTCGCGTCGCTCTGAAACGCCTGCGACGGCTTCACGTCGAGGCCGAGGAGATCGCGAATCGAGTTGTCGTATTGCCGGTGCGTCAGCCGCACGAGCCGCGTGCCGAGCGGCGCCACCGTCGACAGCGCGCGGTTGCAGAGCGGCGCGCCGATCGGTCGCGAGGGGTTCGTGGGGTCTGGGGTGGAGTTGGAACCAGGGGAGATGCTGATTTCGCCCGTGCACCCCGCGAGTACGCAGAGGACCAGGCTGATGCTTCGTCGCTGCATTACTGCACTGCTCGTGTGTCGTGTGCCGACTGGATTGCCGGCGGGCGCGGACCATGACCCAGCGCGTCGCGGCTGATCAATGTGTCTTTCATCGCCCACTGTGCCGCGTGGTGCCGCGTGGTGCGCACGATGCGAGCCGCTTCGGGAATGTTTCTCGCGCCCGGTTGTATGCGCGCGCCTTGCGAGGCCGCCGTTACTCAAGATGCATGACGAGCATCATCATCCTCGCGGGCACGCGCAGCGCCGAGCCGCTGCTGCGCGACGGTCGATACGTCGTGCTGCCGGTCGCGGCGCAGTGGGACGAGATCGTCCGGGCAGTCGACTTCATCATCACCGACCGCGAGCTCTGCGACTCGACGGTCGGCCTCTACGGAGAAGGCGCGGGCGCGCGCGCCGTGCTGCAGGCCGCGGCCGAGTGCTCACCGAACATCGGCGCCGTCGTCGCGGTGTCGCCGGGCGACGTGGGCCCCGAGGTGCTCGAGCGCATCCGCGTGCCGACGCTGCTCGTCGGCGACGCGCCGCTCGACGCGCCGCTGCACGTCCACCAGTACTGTGAGCGGGTGCCCGCCGGCGGACGCGAAGAGGTCCTCGGCCTGGCGCACGCGTGGTTCGGGCGGCACCTCGGCGCCGCGCAGCGCGAGCCGTGGATGGACGCTCAGAACGTCGAGTAGATGCGGCCGATCGTCGGCAGCCGCGACGGGTTCGGGTTCCCGGGGCACTTCACGATCGCGTACGGCGCGTGCGCGACGATGAGCCCGCTCGCGCTGATGCCCACCACGGGCCGATTCGGCCACCAGCTCGCGGACTCCGCCGTGCTGGGGCAGTTGCTGCCGGTGGCCGGGGCGATCGCCTGGGCGATGGCGCTCGCGGTGTCGACGACGACGGGCGCGCTCCAGCTCGCGGCGTCGCCGCAATTCGCCGTGCACACGCGCAGGTTCACGTCGAACTGGTCGGTGCTCGCCAGCGCGAGCTCTTCTCCGTCGGCTTCGAGCCAGGTGCCGTCGTCGCCTTCGTCGAGGTCTCCGAGCGAGACCGAGCTCCACGTGTTGAGGTCGAGGCAGTTGTTGCCGGTGCACGCGTTGATGAACAGCTTGCGGTTGTCGGCGGTCGAGACCATCGCGTTGCCCTGGTTGTACGCGAGGAAGACCTTCCCGCTCGGAGTCACCTCGAACCCCGCGGTGTAGCCGCCGCCGCGGTAGATGAAGCCGAGCATCGACACTTGCCAGCTCGCCGTCTGAGCGCAGTTCGAGGCGCAGCGCGCATAGAAGTGCAGGTCGTCACCCATCGACGTCTGCCCCTGCTGCAGGACGGCGTGGATGACTCCGGCGCCGTCGCGCTTCGCGTAGAGCGGGTTCGCGTTGAGCACAGGGCTGCCCGTCCAGCTCGAGGCCGACGCGCAGTTCGAGGCGCACGAGACGTACCGCGCGTTGAACGAGTTCGTCTGCCCCTGGGTCAGGAACGCCAGCTGCCCGCCCGGAGCCACCATGAACGTCTCGTTCGTGCCGATGCTGCTGCCCTGCGAAGCCACCGAGATGTCGGTCAGCGTCCAGCTCGCCGCGCTGGTGCAGTTGCTCGCGCACGTCGCGTACACCATCTGGTTGTCCGAGCTGCCGAACGGAGGCACTCCGCCGAGCAGCGCGTGCAGGCGCCCGCTCGAGTCGATGCCGAGGCCTTCTGCCCCGACGGCAGTGAGCCCCAGCGTCGTCACGCTCGCGAGCTGCACCATCGTCCACGATGCCGCGTTGCCGCAGCTCGCCGCGCAGCGACCGTAGAAGACGCGCTCGGCGGCGCCTTCGTAGAAGAGGATGTGCACCGCGCCGTCGGCGCTGCCCGCGACGAAGAGGTCGTACATGCCGACGCGCAGGAACGTGGCGATGCCGCCGGTGCCGCCGGTGCCGCCGGTGCCGCCGGTGCCGCCGGTGCCGCCCGTGCCGCCGCTGCCACCGGTGCCGCCCGTGCCGCCGCTGCCTCCGGTGCTGGTGCCGCCGCCGCTCGCGAGGCCTCCGCCGGTGGAGGAAGTCCCTCCGCCTGCGCTCGTGGTGCCGCCGCCGGTGCCCGTCGTGTCGCCGCCTCCGGTGCCGGTCGTGCCTCCACCGGCGCCGCCCCCGGTTCCGCCGCCTCCGTTGCCAGAGCACGCGACGAGGAAGACCAGGGTCAGAACGAGGAGGCGCATGGCGCCGCAACGTACCGGGACGCCGGCGTTACGCAACCGGGCATGGCGCGAAGGTGCAACGCTTTGGCGTCCGCCCGTCAGGCGCCGCCGCGACGCTGGGTGCGCCACTCGCCGGGCGTCATGCCGTGCGTGCTGCGGAACTGACGGACCAGGTGTGAGGCGGAGGCCAGGCCGACGCGCGCGGCGATGGCGTCGAGATCGAGGTCGGTGCCGGCGAGCAGCTCTTCGATCTCGAGCGAGACGCGGCGGTGGCGCTCCTCGCGCAGCGAGCTGCCCGCGGCTTCGAGGCGGCGCTGCAGCGTGCGCGGCGACAGCCCCAGCGCCTTGGCCAGGTCCGCCGCGGACAGGTCCCCGCGCGCTTTCAGCGCCTCGCGCACCGAGCGCAAGATGGACGGCGTGCCGCTCACCCGCTTCCGCAGCGCCTCGAGCTCGTCGAACAGCTCGGGGACGCCGCACCACTCGAAGCCCTGCGCTGCGGCTTCGTCCGCGAAGGTCTCGAACGGGTAGGGCGGCCGCGCGACGTGCAGCGCGCCGGCGACGATGACGCCGACGACTCCGCCCGGGTGGAGGACCGCCTGGCGGCCGATGTTCGGGCCCCACACGTTGCGCCGAGCGATGAGGTACGCGAGCAGCTTCTTGAACGCGAGCATGTCGACGGCTTCGAGGCCGCGGCCGTCGACGAACGACGCGTGCCCCTTGAAGCGCGGGTGGGCGCCGATCTCGAAGTACGGGATCATCTCCGCGACGTCCGCCTCGAGCGGCCTGCCCCACATCATCGTGCCCAGCGCGCGCACGCCGTCCTGCCAGAAGCAGAAGCACTTCCCGGCGAAGTAGCGGCGCCCCGTACCGTCGAAGGCTTCCGGGCCTGACGTCACGACGAATGAAGACAAGCGCTTCGAGTGTGGCACAGGCGCCGGGCAGCCGCGCCAAAGCGTTGCCGTTTCGCGCCACTACGGCCGTGCCGGACCTCGGCGGCCCTATCGTCGCGAGCCTATGTGGCGTCTTCTCGTGGTGCTCGTCGCGGCCCCGGCGTGGGCGCAGGCGATCAGCGGAACGTTCAATGCGTCGTTTCTGGGCTTCAACGAGTTCGGGCAGCCGACGACGCGCTACGAGCTGCTCTTGAGCTGCTCGCTGCAGTGTCCGCCGTCGCGGCCGACGCTGCACTACCGCGCGCTCTCCGACTGCAAGTACGTCGAGGCTCCGATGGAGTCGGCCGGGTACATCAGCGCCTTCTTCGGCTCGAACGACAACGGCGTCAACACGGCCGAGAGCACGTCGTTTCCGGCCGGCTCAGCCTTCCGCTTCATCGCGAAGAGCGCCTCGTGTCATTGCGGCAACGCCATCGGTGAGGGCGGGTACATCGACATCACGTCGCCGATCGTGACGATTCCTCCGTACGTCGCCATCAACACCGCCCCCTCGAACCCGCGCGCCGGCTCGGAGCTCTCGCTGGTCGTCAACGGAAAGCCGAAGGGCGCCGAGACCGTCGTGGTGCAGTTCACCGGCGCCGGCATCGACACGTCGGTCACGCTGGGCCCGAACGACTTCCAGGGCACCAGCTCCTATGGCTCGGCCTTCGCGCGCGCCACGCCGACCGCGGCGGGCGCGATGACGGTGACGGCGAAGCTGATGCCTTACGGCGTCTCGCACAGCGGGATGGTCATGATTCAGCCGGCGTCTGGAGGTTCAGGTGGTGGGGGCGGTGGCGGGGGAAGCGAGGGCGGGGGAGCGGGCGGTGGTGGCGATCCGGTGGACGAGGAGCCGTTGGGCTGCGCGGCCGCCCCGGGGCTGCTGCTGCCGCTCGCGCTCGCGGTGTTTCGACGCCGCAGACCTCAGCGCCGCATCGCGACGCGCTGCTGCGGGTGAGGCAGCGCCGCGCCATGACCCCGTCGAGCGGCTCGAGGGCAGCGAAGCCGGCGACGACACCGTCGACCTCGGCGAACCACATGCCGCCGCGCTCGGCGCACGCCCGCCAGCGTTCACGCTCGGCGACCACGAACGGGTGTCCTTCGGGAAACCGCAGCACGATGCCGGCCTCGGCGTAGAGCTCGCTCGCGTCGTCATCGATGGCGACGGCGATGGCGAGCTCGGAGCGCGCCGCGAGTCGCAGCCGGGGCATGCGCCGGGCCATACTCCGCCGCGCGCCATGGTGCACACCGAACGCGGCAACCACGCCCTCATCAATCCCGGGAGCCACGGCATGCCGCTCGCCTGGCTCAAGCTCGAGCAGTCGCTGCGCAAGACGCCGCTGCCGCTCGCCGGCCTCGTGCACACCATCGCCGTCGCCGGAGATCGGCTGCACGCCGCGCTCGAGCGCGTCGACTCCCGCGGCCGACGCGTCGGCTCGCCGCACGGAGAGATCTCCCACAGCTCCATCGTCCTCATGCGAGACGGCGCGGTGCTCGTCCGCCGCGCGTTCCTCTCTCTCGGCATGACCGGCGAGTCGCCACGGACGCCCGAGCAGTCGGCCGGAGCCCAGGCCACCGCCCGATCCGACGTCTTCGGCCTGGCGCTCGTCCTCTACGAGCTCACCACCGGCAAGTCGTTCGGGCACATGATCACTGCCATGTCGCAGCGTCCTCCCGGTCCCGCGCCGGACCTCGCGCTGCCGCTCGAGCCGGCCTCGCGGTTCGCCGAGGTGCCCGCCGCGCTCGACGCCGTGCTGCAGCGCGCGCTCGCGAAGGACCCCGCCGACCGCTGGGCCGACACCCGCGAGCTCGCAGCGGCGCTGCGCGGCGCGGTGAACGCCACCCGCGAGGACGCCGCCGCGCTGATGGCCGCCTGGTACACCCCGGAGCGCGAGCGCGAGCACCAGCGCCAGCGCGACGAGCACCTCCAGGCGCTCGCCGACACGACGAGCGAGCTCGAGAAGCTCATCGCCGAGGCGCAGAAGCAGCCGCTGCACGTCGTGCCTCCACTGCCTCCGCCCGAGGAGCTGCCGGAGTTCGTCGCCTTCCCCGAGCCGCCCAAGCCCGTGCTCGACCTGGTGTGCACGTTCGACGGCGCTGCGCAGCCGCCGCGCGAGCTCTCGTCCCGAGAGGCCGTCGGCCAGCTCACGCAGCTCGCCTCGCTGGGCTTCGAGCGGCTCGGCCTCACGCTCGAGACCGACGTGCTCGCCGAACGCTCGACGCCGGCCATCGTCTTCGCCTCGCCCGCCGAGCGCTGCTTCGCGGCGATGTTCGTCTCGAAGGAAGGCGCGCCCTCGCTGTTCTTCGTGACGCGTAGCGAAGACCGCTGGGTCATCACCTCGAGCTACGCGCGCTACGACCGCCGCGAGCCGAGGGTGGTGCAGACGGGCCACCCCGGCAAGCGCGTCGCCGACGTGCTCGCCGCGCACCGCAGCGAGCTCCTCAAGAGCGAAGCGGCGCCGATCCCCGAGTGGGATCGCGCCGCCTGGCTTGCTGCAACCGATGCCTGGTACACGGCTCCTGAGCTGTGGCCCTGACCTTGACCGGGTCCGCACGCGAACGCGAACGCGAACCCGGCTTTTGTCGGGCGCGTTACGGCTTCAGCTTCAGCTTCATCTGCACGTCGCTCGACCAGTGGTTCGCGAACGCGCGGACGCACGTCGAGAGGTACCGGTCGTAGTTGTTCCACACCGTCTCGCCCCACTTGGCGCGGATCTCCTTCTCGTGGAGGCGGAAGCGGCGCAGCCACTCGGCGGTCGTCTTGCCGTAGTGCTCGCGGCGGGTGACGAGCGCTTCAATCTCCCAGCTCTGGCCGGCGGCGGCGACGAGCTCTTCGAGGCGCGGGTTCAGGCCGCCGGGGAAGATGACGTCGGCGGTGAACTTCAGGTCCTCGAGGTCCTTGCGGTTGCGCGGCACGCGGTCGCGCAGAATCGCCTGGAACCCGAAGCACGCGCCCGGCTTCACCCACTTCGCGAGCGTGTTGAAGTAGTCGCGGTAGATCGGAATCGCGAGGCCTTCCTGCTGCTGCTTCGGCGAGACCAGGTGGTCGATCATCTCGATCGACACCAGCGCGTCGTACTTCTCGGCCGGCACGTGCTCGCGGTAGTCGATGCACCACGTGGTCACGCCGGGCAGCTTGCGCGCCATGATCTCGTCGTGCTGCGCCCGCGAGAGCGTCACGCCGTGCGCGCGCTTCACCTTGCGCTCGAGCACCAGGTACTCGAGGTTCGCGCCCCAGCCGCAGCCGATGTCCATCACCAGCGAGTCGGGAGTCACCTCCGCGAAGTCGGCGAGGATGCGGCACTTGTTGATCTGCGCCTGCTCCAGCGTCGTGTTCTTCTCGTCGAAGACCGCCGACGTGTAGTGCATGCGCTCGTCCAGCCAGAGCCGGAAGAACTCGTTGGAGATGTCGTAACCGACTTCGACTTCCTGGCGGCTGCTCGTCATAAAGCCCTCTCTTAGGCGACTGCGTCGTTTTCCTGCTCCCGCTGCAGGCGGGTCAGTTCTTCACGGAGGATGTCCGCCGTCTTCTCGAGCTGCGCATCCGTGTGCGTGCAGCAGAGGAAGAAGCGCAGGCGGGCCGCGCTCTCCTCGACGGCGGGGTAGAGAATCGGCTGCACGTTGATGCCGCGGTCCTTCAGCCGATCCGACAGCTGCAGGCAGATGAGCGAGTTGCCGATGATGGCGGGGACCACCGCCGAGTCCTTCGACATGCCCGTGTCGATGCCGCGGGCCTTGAGCAGGTTGAGGAACTTCTTCGCCTGCTGCTGCGCGCGGGCCACGCGCTCGGGGTGCGCCTCGATCTGCTTGAGCGCCGCGAGCGCCGCCGCCGCGTTCGGCGGCGAGATGCCGACCGAGTACACGAAGCCGGGCGTCGTGTACTTGAGGTACTCGACGAGCGCCTTGCTGCCGCAGATGTAGCCGCCGCACGAGGCGAAGCTCTTCGACAGCGTGCCCATCCACATGTCGACGTCGGCGCGGTTGATGTTGAAGTGCTCGCCGATGCCGCGGCCGGTCTTGCCGAGCACGCCGGCCGAGTGGGCCTCGTCGACGAGCAGCATCGCGCCGTGCTTCTTCTTCACCTCGATGAACTTCGGCAGGTCGGGGATGTCGCCGTCCATCGAGTACGTGCCCTCGATGCAGATGAGCACGCGCCGGTAGTGCGGGCGCAGCTGGGTGAGCGCGCGGTCGAGCGCCTCCCAGTCGTTGTGGGGGAACGGCCGCCGCTTCGCGCCGCTGAGCTTCGCGCCGCCGATGATCGAGTCGTGCGCGAGCGCGTCGTGGAGGATGAGGTCCTGCGCTCCGACGACGTGGCCGATGACGGTCACGTTCGTCGCGTGGCCGCTGACGAGCACGATGCTGTCCTCGGTGCCGAAGAAGCGCGCCAGCTCGGCCTCGAGCTCGCGGTGCAGCGGCTTCTCGCCGCTCGCCACGCGCGACGCCGAGACGCTCGTGCCGTACTTCTCGATCGCCGCCTTCGCCGCCGCGCTGACGACCGGGTCGCCCGAGTTCCCCACGTAGTTGTACGAGGAGAAGTTGATCATCTCCTTGCCGTTCACCTGCGTGGTGTCGTTGCAGATGCGCTCGTGCACCGAGAAGTACGGGTTCTTCAGGCCGAACGCCTCGGCGAGCTGGATGCGCTCTTTGAGCTCTTCGTACTCGGGGAACAGCGCCGGGTCGTACGTCGCCGGGTCGATGCCCGCCGCCGGCTTCACCGCCGCGCCCTTGTCGACCGTCTTGAACTCGCCGCGCACGCCGCGCATCGACGCGATTGTCTCACCCGCCGCGTCCTGCCACACGAGGTCGCCGGTGAAGCCTGTTTCGGTGCGCGAGCCGAAGCGCACGGTGCACTTCACCGGGCCCGGGCCGAACGGCTTGAGCTGCGTGTACTCGACGAAGCCGAGCGGGAAGCCCGCGCGCTGCTCCTTCACCCACGCCCAGTAGCCGGCGAGCTGGAAGCTCGAGTCGATGATGAGGGGGTCGACGGTCCAGGAGCTGCGCAGCGGCTCTTTGATCCAATCCGACGGAGCGCAGCCCTTCACCCAGCCGGTGATGCCCTCGTCGTTGATGCCTTCAATCGACGTGATGCCCTGCAGCCGCGGGCCGTGGAACGTGATGCCCGAGTAGAACGCCTCGAGCGGCAGCGGGAGCGCGGACGCCGGAATCGGCTTCGCCTCGACGAGGCCACGCGCCGGGCCGACGTTGCCGCGGTAGCTGACGACGTCGCCATGGCTCAGCGTCACGTCGCCGTTCGCCTTCACGGTCGCTTCCAGCCAGGTCGTGTCCGGCACGAGGACCGGGCGCTCGAGCTTGAACTCGGTGACGGTGAACGCCTGGCCCACAGCCGCCGCGGCCGCCGCGTGGTCCAGCGCGCTCGCCAGCGGCAGCACGTGCTGGCCGTTCATCGTGTGGTCGTTCAGGTAGACGTGGTTCAGCCGCGAGACCGGGAAGCTCGCGCGGGCGACGACGTCCTTCTTCGGCAGCGTCTTCGCGACGAGCACCTCGCCGGTCGCGTTCTCGAGCGCGTCGATGAACGCGGCCGCCGCCTCGTCCTCGGTGAGGAAGGTGACGCCGTTGGCGAGCATCTCCTGCTTCTTGAACGAGGGAATCTTCTTCACCATCTCGCTGCCCTCGATGGGCGGGAAGTCGATGGTGAGCTGCGCCAGCTGCGCGAGCATCGCGTTCGCGGCGGAGTAGTCGGTCTGGTACGCGTTGCCGAAGCGGCCCGACCACGAGCCGATGCCGACGAGCAGCCGCGGCTTCGCGTCCTGCAAGAGCGCGCGCGGCAGCTTCGTGCGGATGACCGCCGAGACGTCCGCGACCGTCTTCTTCGCCACCGGCCCGTCCGCCAGCACGCCCGCCGCGTGAACCGCGACGTCGAACCGGCCGAGCGGAGTCGGCTCGCGCACGTCCATCGAGACGTAGCGGCACTCGCGCGCGCCGGCCGCGCGAACCGCCGCGACTGCGTCGTCCGCCGAGGGAGAGCGCCCCGTCAACGTGATGAAGCAGCCGTACCGCTTCGCCAGCGCCTTCGCGAAGGCGAGGCCCAGGCCCTTCGCTCCGCCGGTGACGAGCACCGTGCTGTCGCGGTTGAGCTTCGCTTGCGGCTGGGCGTCGACGGCCTTCAGCTCGACGGTCGACCGGCCGTGCTTGCCCAGGTGCACCTCGGGCAGCGTGTCGGTCGCGAACAGCTCGTCGGCGATCGCCTTCGCGGCGTCCTGCGGGCTCAGCGACGGCTCGAGGCCGATGGCCTTCACGCGCGTGTTCGGCCACTCCTGCGCGAGCGCGCGGGTGAAGCCGAGCGCGCCGGCGTGACCGCTGACGGTGAAGAAGACGTCGGGCTCGGGCAGCCGCTGCGCGAGCGTGAGCAGGTTCTTCACCGGGGCGACGTCGTCGGCCGCGGCGAGGTCTCCGAGGTGGATGACGCCCGCGAACGTGCCCGGCGACTCGGCGTGGCCGAGCTGCGCGCGCAGGCCGCGGTTGATCAGCTCTTCGACCAGCGCCTCGGCGATGCCCTTCTTGTCGGCCACCACGAGCAGCGGCGCCTCGAAGGCGACCACCGACTCGGGCAGGCGCGTGAGCGGCGCCGCCACCAGCTTCGGAGCGAACCGCTGCACCGGCAGCTGCACCGCCGGCGCCGCGCTCTCGACCGCGGGCGCCTTGTCGAGCGCCTGCGTCACGTACGCGACGATGTCTCCGATGGTCGTCTTCGGCGTGAAGAGCTCGCGCGGCAGCCCGCCGAGCTTCGGCCACGCCTTGCCGATGTCCTGGTCCAGCTCGACGAGCATCAGCGAGTCGAAGCCGAGCTCGCCGGTGAGCGACTGCTCGGCCTTGAGCGTGTCTTGCGGGAACGCCGAGATGCGCGCGACGGACGCGAAGACGCGCCCGCGGACCTCGTCCGACTTCGGCGCAGGGGCGGGCGCCGGCGGAGGCGTCGCCTTCGCCGCGACCAGGTTCGACAGGTTCGGAACCTTCACCTCGACCGAAGACGGCTTCGGCAGCTCGATGGGCACCGGCACCGGTGCGGAAGGAGCCGCCGTCACCGGCACCTCGATGCCGAGCGCCGCGTTCTGCTGCTTGATGATCTCGAGCTGGGCACGGAACAGTGCGACGAGGTCCTGACTCATGGTGGGTCCTCCCGAGACGGTGGTGGCCGTGAGCGGCTTGTGCGGCGCACGACCGGTGCGCTCGACGGGCCAGTACTTCTGAACTTCGAGGGGCGTCGGCGGCAGCGTGACGAGCGTGCCGGCCGACAGCGAGCGAACGTCGACGTCGAAGCCGAGCGTGAACAGCGCGCCGAGCGTCTCGAGCAGATCGCCCGCGGAGAGGAACGCCGCGCCGCCCACCGAGCCGCGCGCGAAGGAGAGCAGCGTGTTGCCCGCGCCCGCCTGCACCCAGACGTCGGCTTCGCAGGCCTTCAGCGCGTCGACGAAGCGGACCTCGGCCGAGGCGTGGCGCGCCCAGGTGTCGAGCGTGTCGCCGTTCAGCGGGCGCCCGGTGATGCACGAGATGACCGGGAACTTCGCCGGCTGCACGTCGAGCTTCGCAAGCTCGGCGCGCATCGAGTCGTCGATGCCGCTCATCAGCGGAGAGTGGAAGGCGTGGCTCACGTCGAGCAGCGCGCACTTGAGGCCCTTCGCCTCGAGGCGCTTCTTCGCCGTCTGAATGCCCCACGTGGTGCCGGACAGCACGACCTGCGTCGGGTGGTTGTGGTTCGCGACCACCACCTCGGAGTCGAGCGGCTCGACCGCCGCGCGGTCGGCCATCACGGCGAGCATCTGGCCGTTGTCCTCGAGGCCCAGCTCGTTCATCAGCTGGCCGCGGCGCGCGACGAGCTGCACGGCTTCCTGCGGAGTCAGCTTCCCGGCGATCGCCGCCGCCGCGAACTCGCCGAGCGAGTGGCCGAGGACGACGTCGGGCTTGAGCCCGAACGAGAGCAGCTTCTCGCCCATCGCGATGCCGACGGCGGCGAGCGCGGGCTGGCAGATCTCGGTGCGGGTCAGGTGCTTCTGCGCCGCGACCGGGTCGAACGGGGCGCGCGGGTACAGCGCGTCGTGAATGGCATCGCCCGCGAGCTCGCGCACGCGCCGGGCCAGCTCCGGCAGCATGCCGACCTTCTGCGAGCCCTGGCCAGGGAAGAGCAGCGCGAGCTTCTTCGGCGCGCCGGCCGTCACCGGGTTCACCGAGAGCAGCTTCTGCTTCAGCTCCTCGCGCGTCGTCGCGACGAACGCCGCGCGCACGGGGAAGCTCTGCCGCGACGCGAGCGTCTTCGCGATGTCCGCGGGCGAAGCGTCGACGGCGGCGAGCTCCGCCGCGTACTTCTTGAGCAGCTCCTCGGTCGGAGCCGACAGCACGAACAGCTGCGCCGTCTCGGCAGCAGGCACCGTCTCGGGAGCCTCTTCGATCAGCACGTGCGCGTTCGTCCCGCCGAAGCCGAACGACGAGACCGCCGCGCGGCGCGGGTGCCCGTTGCGCTCCCACGGCGTCGGCTGCGACGCCAGCCGGAACGGCGAGCGGTTCAGCTCGAGCTTCGGGTTCAGCTCCTGCACCGCGGGCTGCGGCGGAATCGTCTTGTGGTGCAGCACGAGCGCGGCCTTGATGAACCCGGCCACGCCCGCCGCCGACATCGTGTGACCGATGTTGGCCTTGATGCTCGACAGGTAGCAGGACTGCGTCGCGAGCTCGCGACCTGCCTTCTTGTTCCAGAACTGCTTGAGCGCGCCGACCTCGACGACGTCACCCACCGTGGTCGCGGTGCCGTGCGTCTCGACGAAGCCGATGCTCTCGATGGGCCACTGCACCTCGCGGTGCGCGCGGGCCATCGCCTCCATCTGCCCCTCGGGGCGCGGGGTCATCGGGCCTTCACCGCGCCCGTCGTTGTTGCACCCGCTGCCCTTGATCACTGCATAGATGCGGTCCCCGTCCGCAATCGCGTCGGCGTAGCGCTTCAGCACCACTACGCCGACCCCCTCTCCCATCACGAAACCGTCGGCCTTGGCATCGAACGGCCTGCACGCGCTGGAGGGCGAGATCGCCCCGATGCGCGAGAAGCCGACGAGGTTGTCGGGCGTCAGGTTCAGGTACACCCCGCCCGCGAGCGCGACGTCGCACTGCTTCGCCCGCAGGTGCACCGTCGCCTCGTGAATGGCGACGAGCGCAGAAGAACAAGCTGCATCCAGCGTGAACGACGGGCCGCCGAGGTCGAAGACCTGGCTCACCGTCGCCGCCATCATGTTGAGCAGAGACCCGGCGATGGTGAACGCCCGCGCCGGCACCGCGTCGGCGACCGAGGCGCGGACGATCTCCGCCTCCTCGGGCGAGAGCGCGTCGCCGAACGTGCCGTCGATCATCGACACCGCGCGCAGGCGGGCGGTCAGCAGGTCCTTGTACTCGGACACCGAGGCGCCGACGAAGACGCCGGTCTCCTGCCGCGGCAACGCCTTCTTCTCGTAGCCCGCGTCCTGCAGCGCCTGGCGGACGATCTCGACGAGCAGCCGGTGCTGCGGGTCGGTCACCTGCACGCGCCGCGGAGCCAGGCCGTAGTGCAGCGCCGCGAACTCGTCGACGCCGTCGACGAAGCCGCCCTTCGTGACGTACGTCTTGTCGATCGCGCGCGCGTCCGGCGAGAAGAACGACGAGTGCTTCCAGCGCGAGTCGCCGATCTCGTCGAAGGTGATCTCTCCGTCGCGCACCACGCGCCACAGCTGGTTCACGTCCCGCGCGTGCGGGAAGCGGCACGCCATGCCGACGACGGCGATGTCGGCACCCGCGGTCGCGCTGCCTCCGTTCACGCTGAGCGCAGGCGCCGCAGGCGCCGCAGTCGAAGCGGGCGCGGAGTCTCCCGAACGCCCGCTTCTTCCGCCTGTGTTGTCGTTGTTACTCGGCACGCTGCTCCAGGCCGAGCGCCGCCCGAACGCGCTTGGGGCGCGGAATGTCGTGGCGGGTGAGCTTGAGCCGCTTCAGCACCGGCCCCCAGATCTCGGTGAGGAACACGCCGCGGTCGATTCCGGCAGTGCGCATCACCTCGACGCGCTTGTCGTAGTCGGGCACGAGGTCGTACGCCGGCATCGTGAAGCCGTAGAAGACGGTCGAGAGGTCCTCGAGGGTGCCCTCGCGGTCGTCGTCCAGGTAGTGGTTGAAGATGGTCATGTAGTACTGCGCGTGAGCCATCTCGTCCTTCGCGATGAGCTTGTAGGCCTCGGCGAGCGTCTGGTTGCCTTCCGCCTCGGCGAGCGCCTGCTGCTTCTTGTAGATGACGAACGTCGTCATCTCCTGGGCGCAGCCGTACGCCGTCATCTGGCGGCCGGTCTCGAAGGGCTTGGTCCACTTCTTCGCGAGGATGCGGTCGGAGTACTCGCGCATCTGCTCTTCGGTGCGGTGCCCCGAGCGCACCAGGTACTGCCAGAGCGTCATCGCGTGCTTCGACTCTTCGTAGCCCCAGTTCGCGCCGAACCACGCGCGCGCGAAGTTGTCGCGGAAGAGCGAGAGGTGGCCGTCGATGTAGTCGGGCAGGTACAGCTCGACGCCCATGAACGTCTCGGCGCACAACGCGAGCTTCTCGTTGCGCGGCTCGTTCTGGACCTTTTCCCAGTCGATGTCGGCGAACAGGTTCCACCGTCTCGAGCGCTCGGCGTGCTCGAAGAACGTCATGTACTCGCGGTGAAACTTGTCTTTCAGCGCGCGGGAGAGGGCCATGGGGTTCTCAGGCCGCCTTCTGCGCCACCAGGCGATTGACCAGCTTCGCGAGGTCGCCGAGCGTCTGGATCGACGCGAGGTCCTCATCCGGCATGCGGATGCTGAGCTTCTCTTCGAAGTAGCTGACGAGCTCCATCACCGCGACGGAGTCGAGGCCGAGCTTCGAGATGACGGTCTCGTTGGTGAGGCCGGAGAGCTGCTTGCCGCTCACTTCGAGAGCGGCCTTCTGGAACAGCGAGATGACGTCGACGGGTGCGGACATGGGTTTCCTTTCCAAAAAACTCAGACGAAGTAGCGGTACGCCAGCTGGAGCTTGTTCACTGCATCGGAGACCGAACGGATTTCGAGCGTGTGGCTCGCCACGCGGCGGACGCGGTGGCGCGCGCGGCCGACGAACGAGAGCGCGACGTGCTTGGCGAGCGTGAGCTTGTCGCCGTTCGCGCCGAGCGTGCGCGGGCCTTCGCGGCCGACGGTCTTGTCGAGGTACTGCTGCCGCGTCTTCTGGCGCTGCAGCTTGCCGCTCGACGTCTTCGGCAGCGAGCCCGGCGGAGCGATGACCACGTCCATCACCGTCAGCTGCAGCTGCTCGTTGATCTTCTGCTTCACCGCGTCGATGAGCGCCGCCGGGTTCTGCGTGCGCGACTCGACGACGACGACGACCTCTTCGCTCGAGCCGCCCGGCACGCTGAACGCCACCGTGCTGCCGCGGCGAACGTCCTGCACCTCGTCCGCGATCCACTCGATGCGCTGCGGGTCGTAGTTGCGGCCGTTGTAGATGATGAGGTCCTTCTTGCGACCCGTGATGTAGACGTTGCCGTTGACGAGGTAGCCGAGGTCTCCGGTGCGCAGCCAGCCGCCCCCGAACGTGCGCTGCGTCGCCTCGGCGTCCTTGAAGTAGCCGCGCGCGATGCTCGGGCCCTTCACCCACAGCTCGCCGACCTGGCGGTCCTTCAACCGGCGGCCCTGGTCGTCGAACGCGCCGACATCGTGAAGCGGGAAGGTGCGGCCGCAGTTCACGAACTCGAGCGCCGAGTTGTCGTCGAGCTTCGACACGTGCACGGGCTCGGCGCGCTTGTTCTTCTGGTACGCGTCCTTCTCGATGACGTCGGTCGACAGCGTCTCGTCGAGGCCGATGAAGCTGATCGCCAGCGTCGCCTCGGCCATGCCGTAGCAGGGCAGGAGCGCCTCGGGCTTGAGGCCGCACGCGGCGAACTTGTCGGTGAACGCGCGCATCGTCGCCGGGTTGATGGGCTCTGCGCCGCAGCCGAACACGCGCATGCACGAGAGGTCCCACTTCGCCATCTGCTCGGGCTTCGCGCGCTTCGTCGCGAGCGCGTAGGCGAAGTTCGGCGCGAAGGTGATGGTGCCGCGCTTCTTGTTGATCACGTCGAGCCACAGCGTCGCGTTGCGCACGAACGACAGCGTGGGAATGAACGTGACCGGGATGAGGTGGAAGATCGGCGCCAGCACGAAGCCGATGAGCCCCATGTCGTGGTACAGCGGCAGCCACGACACGCCCATGTCGCGATCCGCGCGGGCGTCGAGGCCGTCCTTGATGATGGCCTTGCAGTTCGCGCGCATGCTCGCGTGCGTCACCTCGACGCCCTTCGGCAGCGAGGTGGAGCCCGACGTGAACTGCAGGAAGAGAATGTCGTCGCCCGAGACCTGCTCCGCTTCGCGGCTCGCCGAGGCCGGCGCTTCGGTCTTCAGCGTCTCGGCGGTGATGACGCCCTTGAGCGAGGGGACCCGCGCGGCGGCGCTCCACAGCACGGTCTCCAGCTTCGCGTTGGTCGCGAGGTGCGTCGGCTCGGCGCGCTTCATGATCGCCACGAGCGCCTCGACGTACGAGTCGAGCTTGCCCAGCGAGAGCGGCGGGTACAGCGGCACGGGGATGATGCCGGCCCAGACGGCGCCGAAGAAGGTGGGGACGAAGTCGATGCCGTCGGGCAACACGATCGCCAGCCGGTCGCCCTTCTTGAGCCCCAGCGAGCGGAAGTGCGCCGCGCGGTTCATCGCCTCGGCGCGCAGCCGGTCCCAGCTGTAGAGCTCTTCGTTGCCGTCCGTGCCGAGGAAGGTGAACCCGGCGTGGGTGAGACCTTTCAAAGCATCCAGCGCAGCTACCAGGTGGGCGTGGTCCATGGCGTTCATCCGTGTAGATCTTCGTTGCCGGATGGGTCAAGAATGAGAGTGGCCGCCGCAGGGGTCACTCAGGCGCGTAACCGCATGGCATCACAGTGAATGACACCTTCGTTTCTCGACTCAGCGAGCAAGAGATTGCTCAAAAATCATCGTATGGTCACGGCCAAGTGCCGAAAACGCTGGGGGAGCGATTGGGGACTGGTCGGTCGCGTGTTCCTGATCGGAAACCGCCCCTCTCAGTGCCTTGCGAGAGTCCGCGGGCCTGCGCTGCGGTGATTTCGGGCAATAAATTGCTCACATTGACGCTCTGGAGGCGATCTCCTACAAGGCGGCGCCATGATTGAGCCCCAGTCGGTGTCGAACGGCGCTCCTTCTCCCAGGCTTGGAGAGGTCGTCGTGACCGCGGTGAGCACTCCCGCCGAGAAGAAGGAGTTCATCCAGTTCCAGTACGAGCTCAACAAGGCCGACCCGAACTTCGTGCCGCCGCTGCTGATGGAGCGCAGCGATCACCTCAACGAGAAGAAGAACCCCTGGTTCGAGCACGGGCGGGCGCAGCTGTTCCTCGCGCGGCGCCACGGGAAGATCGTGGGTCGCATCAGCGCCAGCGAAGACCCCCGGTACAACGAGTTCCAGGGCGTGAAGGTCGGCTGGTTCGGCCTGTTCGAGTGCATCGACGACCAGGAGGTCGCGAACGCGCTGCTCGACACCGCCGAGGGCTGGGTGAAGGCCCGCGGCCTCACGCAGTTCATGGGGCCCTGCGCGTTCAGCTCGAACCACTCCGACTGGGGCCTGCTCGTTCAGGGCTTCGAGCAGCCGCCGGTGCTGATGATGTCCTACAACCCGCGCTACTACCCGAAGCTGTTCGAGACGTGGGGGCTCACCAAGGCCAAGGACCTCTGGGCGTGGAAGATCGACATCCAGAAGAACGTGCCCGAGAAGGTCGCGCGCATCGCCGAGAAGGTTCGTCAGCGCGAAGGCATCATCGTGCGGCAGGCGAACATGAAGGACTGGGACGCCGAGGTCCGCCGCATCAAGGACATCTACAACGACGCCTGGGAGAAGAACTGGGGCTTCGTGCCGATGACCGACCGCGAGTTCGATCAGCTCGCCAAGGACCTCAAGCAGATCCTCATCCCCGAGCTCACGCTCATCGCCGAGATCGACTACCAGGCGGTCGGCTTCGCCATCACGCTGCCCGACGCGAACTTCGCGCTGAAGGCGACGGGCAACGGCCGCCTCACCACCTTCGGGCTGCCGATCGGCCTCGCCAAGCTGTTGCTCGCGTCGAAGAAGATCAAGTCGGGCCGGCTCGCGATCCTCGGCATCAAGAAGGGCTACCGCAAGCGCGGGCTCGACTCGGTGATGATGCTCGACACCTTCAACAACTGCCGCAAGCAGGGCTGGTGGGGCGGAGAGATCAGCTGGACGCTCGAAGACAACGACATGGTGAACCGCGCCATCGAAGTCTTCGGCTGCGAGCGGTACAAGACGTACCGGGTCTACCAGAAGGCTGAAAATGGCCAGGCGCGCGGCACAGGCGAAACCGCTCAAGCGTAGCGAGCCTCCGCAGTTCGCTCCGAAGGCGGTGGACGTCACCGTCTCCGAGGTGAAGACCAGCGCGGATCGCGACGCGTTCGTGAAGTTCCAGGCCGACCTCTACGGAGACGACCCGAACTTCGTGCCGCCCATCGTCGCCGAGCGGCGCGACTTCATCGACCCCGAGCGCAACCCCTTCTTCACCCACGCGCGCGGCGCGATGTTCCTCGCCCACCGCGCCGGCAAGGTCGTCGGCCGCATCGCCGCGGTGAACGACACCCGGTACAACACCTTCCACGAGGTGAGCTGGGGCACCTTCGGGCTGTTCGAGTGCGTGAACGACCCGGGCGTCGCCTCCGCGCTCTTCCAGGCCGCCGCCGGCTGGCTGAAGAGCGAAGGTCTCTCGCCGATGGTCGGCCCGCTGAACCTGTCGTTCCACCACGACATCGGCCTGCTCGTGGAAGGCTTCGATCAGCCGCCGGGCATGGGCCTCGCGTACAACCCGCGCTACTACGCGCGGCTGTTCGAGACGAACGGCTTTCAGAAGCACAAGGACCTGTTCTGCTACGAGCTCACCGCCGAGCAGCTGCCCGAGAAGGTGACCCGGTTCGCCCAGCGCGTGCGCGAGCGCGGGCAGATTACGGTCCGCCGCGTCGACCCCTCCGCGACCGAGGAAGAGGGCCGGCGGGTCAAAGAGATCTACGACGCGATGCTCAAGCGCGGCTGGGGCTTCTTCCCGCTCACCGACGCCGAGTTCGAGCAGGGCGTCAACCGCCTGCGGCCCATCATCATGCTGCGCCCCGAGATGTGCCTCATGGCCGAGGCCGACGGAGTCCCCGTCGCCTACTGCATCACCGTCCCGGACATGAACCAGGCGCTGCGCGCGGCGCAGGGGCGCATCACCCGCTTCGGCCTGCCCATCGGGTTATTGAAGATGGCGTGGGCGACTCGAAAAATAGAGCGCGTCCGCGTGCTCATGTTCGGCATCAAGCCGGGCTTCCGAAGGCGGGGCATCGACGCCCTCATCGTCGACGAGACGTTCCGCGAAGCGAAGAAGCTCGGCTACAAGACCGGAGAGCTCGGCCTCGTCGCGGAGGACGAGCCGCTCCTGATCCGGACCATCACCTCGACCGGCGGCCGAAAGACGCGAACGGTGCGCCTGTACGAGCGCGCGTTGTGAGCCACGCGCTCGACGAGCTCTACGGCGTCCCCGTCGAAGAGTTCATCGCGAAGCGCGACGAGCTCGCCAAGAAGCTCAAGGCCGAGGGCGATAAGGACGGCGCCGCCGAGGTGAAGAAGGCGCACAAGCCGACGCTCGCCGCGCACGCGCTCAACCTGCTCGCGCGCGAAGCCCGTGTGGAGCTCGAGGAGCTGTTCGCCGCCTCCGCCGCGCTCGCCAGCGGCAAGAGCTTCAAGGAGTCGCTCGAGCGCCAGCGCGCCGCCCTCGAGGCCGTCCGCAAGAAGGCGCGCGGAGACGACGCGGCCGCCGTCGTGCAGGTGGTGCAAGGCGCCGCTGCGGTGCCCGAGCTCGCGCAGGCCGTGCTGCTCGGCCGCTTCTCGAAGCTGCCCGAGGTTCCGGTCGGGTTCTTCGGCGCCGCGCCCGAGGGTGCGCCGCCCGTGGTCGTGCCGCCGCCCGCGCCGAAGAAGACCGCGCCGCCCGTCTCGCCGCTGGTGCCGCCAGCGTCTGAGCCGAAGCCTGCGCCCTCGCCGCCGAAGCCGAAGGTCGACAAGGCGCTCGAGCGCGAGCTCAGAGCCGCGGAGAAGGAGCTCGCCCGCGCGCAGGAAGACGTCGAGGAGCTCGAGCAGGAGCTCCTCGAGGCGAAGCGCCGCGCGCACGAGGCGGCGGAGCAGGTCGCGAAGCTGAAGAAGCGGCTCGAGTGAAAATGGGGACAGGCTGCTTTTCCGCCCCTCGCGTCGGCCCCGCGAGAATGACTGCGCCGTGCGCTAGGCTCCGCCTCCATGGTCACCCCCATCTCCGGTGGTAATCGCCTCGGCGGCGTCACCTCGGCGCAGGGCCCGCGCGGCGCCGACGAGGCCGCGCGCAGCCTCCTCAACCGCGCCCGCGCCGAGCTCGGCTGGACGGAAGGGCCGAACAACAACAACCCGTACACCCGGCACGTGATGGGCGACCCGAACCAGCCGTGGTGCGCGGCGTTCGTGTCCACGATGCTGCAGCGCGAGAACATCCCCGGCGTCTCGGGGCGCATGTTCAGCGCCAGCGCGCGCGGCCTCGCGACCCAGTTTCAGCAGGCGGGCCGCTGGGTCCCCGGCGGCTCGACGCCGCAGCCCGGCGACGCGATCTTCTTCGGGCGGCGGCCGAGCGAGCACCACGTCGGCATCGTGCAGAAGGTCGAGAACGGCCGCGTGTACACCATCGAGGGAAACTCGGGGAACCGCGTCGCCCAGCGCGTGTACAACCTCAACGACCCCGGCATCAGCGGCTACGGGCGCGTGTTCGGCGAGGGCCAGGTGTCGTCGGACATCGGCGTCGACACCTCGCAGGCGGCGCGCGGCACGTCGGGCAACGCTCCGTCGGGGCGCGCCAGCGGGGCCGGCAGCTACAGCCGGCCGCTCGACAACGGCATCGACCCGCCGTCGTACTTCAGCCTGAGCGACGTGCTGTTCGCGCTGCTGCTGCAGGCGCTCGAGCGCGGCGACCCGGCGGCGGCCACGCAGGCGCTCGCGCAGATGTTCCCCAACATGAGCATGGAGGACCTCGCCACCATGCAGCAGCTCTTGCAGGCGAACCCCGAGCTCGCGGCGAAGGTGAAAGAGAACCCCGAGCTGCTGCAGCAGCTCGCTTCGAACCCCACGCAGGAGGGCGTGCAGCAGCTGCTCTCTGCGTCGTCGTCGACCGCGCGCCCCGCGGCCGGCGCAGCGACCGGATGGCGGCCTCGGACGAGCGCGCCTTCGTCGGGCGGCTGGCAGCCCTGAGCGAGGCGACGGCTCAGGACCCCGGCTTGCGGCGCACGAAGGGCGGCAGGCCCGACTGCGTCTTCAGGCTGTCCTCGTAGGCGTCGAACAGCGCGCCGATCGGGTCCGCCACCGAGTCCTCGGAGCTCGGCACCAGCAGCACCGCGCGGACGATCTTCGCGACGAACTCCGAGACGTCAGGGCCGGGATCGAACGAGAGCCCCGCCGCCGCCGGCACGCGGTGGACGTCGCGCCAGACGACGTTGGCCGCGGTCGCCATGACGCCCTCGCCGAGATCGAGCGAGAGCAGGCCGCGGTCGCCGTACTCGGGCACCTGAGCGCCGCTGATCATCGCGCCGCCGAGGCTCAAGTCGATGAGCTCGATGCCCAGCGTCTCGGCCGCGCCCGCCGTGCGCCAGTGCGCCGAGAGCGCCACGTTGAAGCGCATGCTCGAGCGGCGGCCGCGCTTCGAGGCGAGCAGGCGCGTGAGCAACAGCTCGAGCTGCGCCGACGCCTCGGACGACATGCCGATGAGCTTGAGGCCGGCTTCGATGCCCGGCCACCGGGTCGACTGGCGCGCCCAGACGACCGCGGCGCTCAGGTCGATCTGAGTGGCCTCGCCGCCGAGCTTCAGCGCGACGATCTTCCCCGGCTCGAGCGCGTGCTGCGTGAGCACCATCAGGCCGGACACCGAGAGGTTCAGCACGCGATCGACGATGCGCGTCGGTCCTTCGCTGCGCTCGGCCGTGAGCTCGACCTCGAGCCTCGGCATCCGGCGCAGCTCTCTGGGCGTCGGTTCGATGCGCCGGAGGATCGCTCACTTCGCGGCCGGCTGAAACCCATCAGCGCCGATCGCGTACCAGGCGACCTGCTTGGGCTCGGGCATCGGCTTGTGCTTCGGAGGGCAGTACGACCACGTCGTCTCGGTCGCGACGAAGTCTTCGAAGGTCGGCTTCACGTCGCCGGCGATGCGCAGCGTGTGCTCGGTGCGCCCCGTCGGCGCGCCGACGCGCCAGCCGGTGCTCGTCTTCTCGAGCAGCACGCACGGCTCTTCGCGCACGGTGAACCACGACAGCTTCTGGCCCACGGTGAGGTCCTGCTTCACCACCTGCAGCGACGGCGACACCGGCACGCCCGTGGTGTTGTACCCGAGCAGCACCCAGCCGCCGTCGACCTCGAGGACGTGCTCGACGAGCGGCAGGCCCCGGCCGGGCAGCCTGCTCGCCCCCGCGTCGGTGTGCACCGAGCACTGCACGGCGTAGTGCGCGCCCCCCGCGGTCGTTTTCTCCTGCTTCACCGTCAACGTCGCCGACTCCTGCTTCGGCAGCGGGGCGACGTCGGCGGCGAGGACGACCAGCAGGAGCGTGAGCATCCTTCAGAACTGGTACTTCACCGCGAGGCTCACCAGCAAGTTGGTGCCGCCGAAGCGGTAGTTCGGGTTCGAGTTCGCGCCGTCCTTCACCACCTGCCGGTGGCTGAGCGCGGTGAGCTGCCCGGCGAGGTCGACGTTCAGCGTCTTCGCCATCTTCAGCGGATCATCGAAGGCCCACCCGAGCCCCAGCGACATCACGTTCGCGTCGGCGTCGAGGAAGTTCGAGCGGCCGGTCTGCGGCGGCACCATCGTCGGCCGGTAGCACCAGCCCGCGCGCACCGCGAGTCGGTCGAGCGGCCGGTACTCGAGGCCGATGCGCGGCACGAGCGTGTCCGAAAAGCCCATCGCGAGCTCGCGGCTGACGATGTCGGGGTGGAAGCCGAGGTCGCGCAGCGTCTGGGGCAGGTTGATGCGGATGTCCGGCACCAGCGGAGGCGTGGCGCTCCAGCGCTCGTACGCGAGGTCGACGCCGGCGGTCATGCGGCCGTCGAGGAAGACGGCCCAGATCCCGAGGCCGAACACGTGCGGCGAGTACTGCGTGACGCCGCTCACCATCACGTCGAGCGAGCCGAAGGTGCCGAGGTCGACGGCGATCGGCTGCTCGAACGTCGTCTTCAGCTCGCCCCGCCAGTACGCCGAGACCTTGAACCACTTGAGCGGACCGACCGCGAGCCCGACCGTCGGCGCGAACACGCCCAGCACCTCGCTGTCGAGGCGGCGCCGAATCACGCGCCCCGGGCCGTTCATGCCGAGCACCGTCGTGAACTCGGCGTAGCCGAAGTAGTTCGACAGCACCTGGGTGCCGAGGCCGAGCGCGAGCCACGGCAGCGGCCGGATGCTCAGGCCCAGCGCGAGCTGCAGCCGCTCCGGCGCGTTGTCGTAGCGGAGGAAGTACGCGGTGCCCTCGTCGATGATGTGCGAGCGGAAGACGTGCCGCACCGGCGAGTAGAGCGTGACGCCGAGCGCGACCTTGTCGCGCAGGACTCCGATGAGCGGCACCGAGGCTCCGAACGCGATGCCGGGGTAGTCGACCGGCGTGCGAGCGCTGAGCTCCTGGCCGGGCATCGCCTCCGCGGTCTGGCGGATGAAGAGCTGCGGGACGCTGTAGTTGAAGCCGACTCCGACCGAGCCGTGCCAGAGCAGCGCGGGGTTGTAATAGGCGGCGCTCCAGTCGTCGTCGGCCGCGGCCTGGACTCCGGCCATGCCGATGCTGCGCGGGCCGGCGCCGAAGAGGTCCATCGGCTGTGCAGCGGCGAATGCGGGGAGGAAGACGAGCAGGGCGAGGCGCATGGGTGCCCCTTGATTCATAAATCAATGTTCGGCGCAAGCCGCGCGGGGGCCTCGACGCGCCTCACGACGAGCAGCGCCACGATGGGCCGGTTCAGGCGGCGAGGTCTCCCGTCGCAAAACCGATGCGTGCGCAAGCCTCCTGCATCGGCCACTGAAGTTGCACATCGCAATCGAGTTGGGGTTTACGTCGCAAACCATCGGCGCGCGCTTGGGGTGGGACGCCGAAAAAATCGAGGAGAAGAGCCATGGAGCGGTACGAGCTGGTCGAAGGGGCATCCGCGAAGTTCTGGCAGTTCGAGGTCCGGGGCAGCGAGCTCGTCGTCGAGTACGGGCGACTGGGTAGCCGAGGGCAGACGAACACGAAGTCGTTCGCGTCACCCGACGCGGCGAAGGCTGCCGCGGCGAAGCTGGTGAAAGAGAAGCTCGGCAAGGGGTACCGGCCCGTAGGCGCCCAGGCCGCGCCGGCCTCGCAGCCCTCGCAGCCCTCGCAGCCCGAGGCCCCGCCCGCGAGCGCCGCGAGTGGCGCCGGTGCGACCGAGCTGCCCGAGGGGCTGACCGAGGCGATGCTCACGGACCTCGCGGCCAGGCTCGCCAAGAAGAGCAAGCAGTCTCCGGACGAGCTGGCGGAGCGCGTCGCCGGAAGCGACGACGTCGGCACGTGGGGAAGGTCCGCCGCCCGATCGAGCGCAGCGCTGGCGATTCTGTTCGATCGCGGGCTGCTGCCTCAGAAGCTCGTCCCCCAGGTCCTGCGCGAGCTCCTCTTTGGCTGGGCGTTCATGCGGCCGGCGACGCTGCTCGGCCTGATTCGACGGCCGGACTTCAAGCCGGGCTGGGGCGAGATGGCGCTCCTGCGGCTGGGCACCGCCGACGCCGCGCTGCTCTCGCCGGAGAAGGACGGTGCGCTGCCGCCGGAGCTCGCGCGGCTGGCACCGCTGGTGCGCCGGCGCCTGGGCCTGTCGACCGAGGCGATCGGCGACGAGCTCGCCGACACGCTGGCGGCAGACTTCGTCGCCGGGCGCGGCTCGGTCACGGCGTATGAGCGCCAGGGCCGGTGCCTCGTGCCCCGCGACTTCACCAGCTACGACCCCTACCGCGAGTACGTCGTGAAGACCCTGGGAGTCGCGGACTGGGACCAGCGCGTCGTGCGCGCGGCCACGGCGAACGGCTTCCGCGAGGCGTGGCGCGCCGAGCCGTTGTTCCTGAGCGCGCCGGCCGGCGAGCTCGCCGGGCTGCTGATGCGCGCGGGCGACCTCGACAGCGCGACGCTGCTGCGGTGGCTCGAGACCCGCGGGGACTCCGCCGAGGCGCTCACCGAGGTCGCCGGCGCGATCGACTGCGGGGAGCCGACCTGGGACAACCGCAACGCGCACCAGGCGCGCGAGGCCGTCGCGGTGGTCGCGGGCGCGCGGCTGGCCGCGGCGGGCAAGCCCATTCCCGAGAAGCTCTTGGGCTGCCTCTGGTTCATCGACAATCTTCCCCCGACACAGCCCAACCCTGCCTACGCGCGAGCCCTCGCTCGTTGGCCGCGTGAGCAGGTGCTCGCCCGAGCGCGCGAGCTGATGCAGCCGAGCCCGGTGAAGTACGACTTCCCCCTGGCCAGGCCGGTGCGCGCGGCCGTGGCGCTCGGGGCTCACCCCGACGCGGCGCTCACCGCGCAGCTGCTCGACGGCCTCGAGTGGAGCGTGCTCAACGACACCGCGGCGTGCATCGGCAGGCTCGGCCTCGACTGGCTGCCGGACCTCGTCGCCCGCCGCGAGCGTGCGGCGTTCAAGGGCGCGACGTGGGACCTGGCCATTCAGACGCTGCTCATCAACGCCGCCGAGCAGAGCGGCACGCCGTTCGCCGCCGAGCACGACGTGCACTTCCACCCGGCGCGGTGCGCCAACAAGCTCGCCTGGGAGCGCGCGGTGAAGCTGCTGCCGCCCGCGCGCAGGGACGCGTACTTCACCGCCTGGGCGAAGCTCGACCCGTTCGAGCACCAGCCGTCGCTGTGGCTGGCGAGCGATGAGCCCCTCGACGAGGTCGTCGGCCAGATGTTCTCGATGCGCGAGGCCGAGTCGGTTCACGTGACCTACCCCAAGGAGGTGTCCTTCTCGTGGGTCGGTCAAACGCTCGCGGCGTGCGGGCCCCGGCTGCTGCCGATGATCGAGCGGCACTACCGGGCGACCGGCGGTGACGCGAGCGCGCGCAGGCTGCTCGCGCAGACTCCGCTGCAGCCCGAGGTCTTCGCCGCGCTGGCAGGGACGCCCGAAGCCCCGCCGCCGCCCGCCGCCGCGGAGCTCGATGGGAACCTGACGCAGCGGCTCACCCGACTGCTGGGTGACCTCGTGGAGGAGGCGTCCATCAAGGTGCCGTCCGGCACGCTCATGGTGGCGACCGGCGGTCACGACGCGCCGCGGCCGCTGCGGCGCGCGGCGCCGAAGGGCAGCGCGAAGGTGCTGGTGCACTATGACGACGACGCGCAAGGCACGACCGCCGGCCTCGACGCCCTGTGCCTGCGCTTCGGCGCCGCGAGCGTCGAGAAGTGGGAAGAGGTGCCGAAGGTCCTCGACAGCAACGTCGTCGGCCTGGTGTTCGGCGACGAGGTCGCGTTCGACGCGCTCGCGGATGAAGATCGCGCGGCGCTCGACGACCTCATCCAGTCGAAGGTCGCTCACGGTGACGCGGTCGCGACGCACGAAAAGAAGCTCGTGGCGGCCTACATCGGCGAGGAGCTCGTCGACCACCGCGTCTTCTGGGGGCTCGACGCGGCCGGCCAGCCGGCGTGCCTGCTCGCGAGCTTCGCCTCGGCGCGAGGCTGACTCCACTCGAGCGTCGTCGTGGTGCGCGCCGTCAGCGCAAGAAGCGCAACACCTGCGTGACATCGATCGGCACCGCGCTGGAGCCGGAGGCGAGCGAGCCTTCGAGCTCCACCGGCGCCGAGCCGCCCTGCACAGCCTGCGCGACGACGCCGGCCGCGTTCCACAGGTCGATGTCGATGGGCACGTTCACCACGCGGGTGCCTTTGCCTTCGAGCTGGCCGAGGTCTCCGGTGGCGACGCGGCCGACGGCGACGCCGCCCACCTTCAGCGCGCCGGTGATGCCGCTGAGCGGCAGCGCGAACGAGTTCTTGTTCGTGATGGCGATGGGGAACTCGACGGTGGTCCCCTGGAACGAGAGCTTCGTCACGCGCGGCGGCTGCAGCTGCACCGCGGGAATCTTCGGAACCTCGAACTGGTCTTCGTACGCGAGCGGGAAGTCGACGATGCCAATGGGCGTCTGGATTCCGACGACGCCCTCGACGCGGTACTTCGCGTAGTCCTTCGTCGCGAGGTCCTGCGCGAGCGGGAAGATGTCGCGGAGCTTGATGCCCGCGGGGAACGCGAGCTCGGCCGCTCCCTGAGCGGGGATCTGCAGGCCCCTCGGCGGAGCCCCCGCGACGACCTGCTTGCCCTCGACTGACAGCTTGTAGTCGGCGCGCGCGAGCGAGAGCCCGACGGGGTTCGGGTTGTCGACGTTCCACACCGTGTCGAGGGTGAGGCCTTCGAGCGAGAGGTTCTGCAGGCGGGCCGACTTGAAGGTGAGCCGCGGCTTCTGGAACGCGGCCTGGATGACGTCGGTGAGGGCTGCGCAGCTGCACAGCGTGAGCAGCACCACGGCCGCGAGTCGTCTCGTCATTGGGGCCCGGTATATAGAGCCGAGCATGCGCTGCGTCTTGCCGTTGTTCGCGTTGCTCATCGCCTGTGGTCAGCGTCCGGCCGATGTCGCAGACGGAGGAACCGGCGGCGGATTCACGGCAGCCGGAGGCGGCAGCGCCGGCGCCGGCGGAGCGGGAGGTGGCTCGACGAGCGGCACCGGCGGAGGCACCGGCGGCAGCAGCGGCACGGGCGGAGGAACGAGCAGCGGCGGCGACGCGGGCTTCCCTCCGCTGACGATGGAAGAGCGGATGGCGCTGATGAACCGGCCGTACCGGCTGGTGGTGCCGACGAGCTACACCGGAAGCACGGCGGTGCCGTTCGTCATGCTGCTGCACGGCTACACGGCGAGCGGCCAGGGGCAGGACACGTACTTCCGCATGAGCGAGCTCGCGCAGGCGCGCGGCTTCATCCTCGCGACGCCGGACGGTCTCGTCGACGGCTTCGGCCAGCGGTACTGGAACGCGACGAACTACTGCTGCGGCTTCAACACGACGAAGCAGGACGACGTCCTCTACCTCGGAGCGATCATGAACGAGGTCCGCCAGAACTACCGCATCGACCCGAAGCGGGTGTTCTTCATCGGCCACAGCAACGGCGGCTTCATGTCTCACCGCATGGCGTGCGACCGTGCGCCGCGCATCGCGGGCATCGTCTCGCTCGCCGGCGCGCAGTGGAAAGACGAGTCGAACTGCGTGCCCGATGGCGGCGTCGCGGTGCTGCAGGTGCACGGCACGAACGACGGCACCGTGAGCTACATGGGCGGCACGCTGTACCCCGGCGCCGTCGAGACCGTCACCACGTGGGCGAACCTCTACGGCTGCGGCGCCGCGCTCACGTCGGCGGGCGCCGACCTCGACATCGAGGCGGGTCTCGCCGGCGCCGAGACGAAGCGCGAGCACTTCACCGGCTGCGCCGCGGGCACCGCGTCCGAGCTGTGGACGATTCAGAACGGCGGCCATGTGCCCAACTTCAACATGACCTGGGCGCCGGTCATCTACGACTGGCTGCAGGCGCACCCGAAGCCGTGAGCGGTCGGCCTGATCAGGCCCGCGCGCGAGCGCGCACGTAGTCGACGCAGTCCGACGACGTCACCAGGTTCCGCGCGTGCTCGGCGGGCACGTCGAGATCGAGCGCCTCGCTCAGGCGGATGACGAAGCGCTGAAACTGCGGCGAGCGGATGTCGGCTTCGACCGGCAGCGCGAGCTGCTCACGCAGCGCGCGGGGGTCGACGGAACGGGCGGGCATCTCGACTCGCTGGTTCATGCGGCCCGATCTGCCGCTACTTCGCGATCGATCTCAAGTGGCCCACCGGGCCGTTACTGAAGCGTTACCTCAAGCGCGCGCGACGACGACCTTCGACACGCCGTGCGCGCTCACCGACTCGACCTCGAGCCCGCACTCCGTCAGCGCCGTCCGCAGGTCATCGGCCAGGTAACCCTTGTAGTAGGGCTCGTGGTACGCGACCGGGAACCAGTCGCTGTACATGCTCAAGCCCTTCGCCGCGGCGTCCTCGCGCTGCAGCGAGTCGATGACCACGAACGGCGCCCCCGGCTTCAGCACGCGCGCGACCTCGCGCATCACGTTCCGGCGCGCGTCGTGCGGCAACTCGTGGAACAGGAAGATGCACGTCGCCGCGTCGAAGCTCTCGCTCTCGAGCGGCATGCGCTCGGCGTTCTCGACGAGCAGGTTCGCGTCCGGCACGTGCTGCCGCGCCGTCGAGATGTAGAACGGAGACAGGTCGACGCCGTACAGCTTCGCCTGCGGCAGCACCTTGCGCACCGTGCCCAGGAAGCGTCCCGTGCCACAGGCGACGTCGAGCACGCGCGGGCGCTCCATCGACTTGAGGGGACTCAGCGTCGGCAGCGCCATGCGGCGCATCACGTCGGCCGCGCCCCAGAACAAGAACTCGACCTCGAAGTCGTAGGTGCGCGCCGAGGCCTCGGACAGCCACCCGTCGGGCTGCCAGTGGAAGTTGCGGCGGTAGTACTTCGGGTACGCGGAGAGGTCGACGTCGCGCGGCAGGTCGGTGAAGTCTCCGCGCCAGCGCTTCCACAGCATCTTCGGCCCGTCGAACAGCGCCCACGGCGCCGCCGCGAGGTGCTCGAGATACGGGAAGTCGATCAGCGACGCCGGGTAGTGCCCTTCCTCCACGTTCTTGAGGTCCTGCTCGAACAGCGCGCGCATGCTCGCGTGCATGTTCTGCCGGGCCTCGCGCGACCGCACCGACTCGGGAGGGTTCAGCGCGCGGTGCCACAGCCCCGTCGCCTGCTCGGCGAGTACGGCCATCGCGCGGTGCTGCAGTTGATACCAAAGCTGCGTCAGCTTCGTGGAACCGGCGTACGTGAGCTTCATGGGACGACCCTCAACGTGGGAGCTGCGTTGGCGTTCTCCCCTCCGTAATAACCGTCGAGCAGTTTGCGATTGTGAATGAGCGGCTTGTCGAACTTCCCGAGCTTGCCGGTGAGGCGTCCGGCCGGAGTGACGTCTGCCACCAGCGGCAGGAACCGCGCGTCGTCACGCACCTCCCACCAACCCAAGGCGAGCGCCGCGAGGCGGAACAGCCAGCCGCGCAGCGGGTAGCGCTTGTCGAGCCGCGTGGTGACGAAGACGTGGAACCACGTCGTGCGCGCGGTCTCCGGCACCATGTAGATGGTCGTGCGCGTGAGGAAGGGGCGCTTCACGCCGTCGCGCGACCACGAGATGGCGTACTCGGTGCGCACCGGGTCGAACCGCGTCACCCAGTCGTTGTGGTACCGGTCGCCGGGCGCGAGATCGAACAGCCGCAGCAACGGAGACCACCGCTGCTGCCCCGAGTACTTCACCGTCGTCGAGTCGTCGTGGTTCTGCGCCTCGAACTCGATGCTCTGAAGCGACGCCGCGGCCTCGTCCCAGCCGAGCCGGGTGTGCACGAACGGCACGTGCTCGTTCTCCGAGAAGTTGTCGAGCGCGACGTGCAGCGGAGCCGGCATGCGCATCGAGAACGCCCCGGTGAAGCGGTAACCGTCGCGCTCGAGCTCCGGCACCGAAGCCGCCGCGTCCGCGTCGCGCGAGCAGATCCACACCCACCCGTACTTCTCCTCGACCCGCAGCGACCGCGTGTCGCACTTCGCCTGCGTCGCGTTCGACGGCGAGACCCCGCGCCCTTCCGCGTCGAAGTGCCACCCGTGGTACGGGCACTGCAGCCGTCCGTCGGCCCGCACCTTCCCGCTCGACAGCGGAGCGAACCGATGCGGGCACGCGTCCGCCACGCACGCCGCCTTGCCGCTCGCGTCGCGGAAGAGCGCGAAGCCCTCTCCGTTCACCTCGACGCGCACGGGCTTCGAGGCGGGCAAGAGCGCGCCCTTCAGCACGGGGTGAAACCAGCGCAACACGTCGGCCATACGCGCCTGGAATTCTAACGCTCCAGGCGGCAGCGCGCGCACCCGTCCCCGGAGGCTGAGTTGCCGTCGTCACACTGTTCCCCGAAGCGGCCGTCGATGTGGCCGTCTCCGCAGAAGTGGGGGCGCTCGCACGACGGGGCGCAGCCGGCGTCACCGTACGGCACGTCGTTCTTTCCGTCGTCGCACTGCTCGTGCGCCGTCTGGACGACACCGTCGCCGCACCACTGGTCCCACCGGCACATGGGGCCGCACTTCGCGTAGCCGCCGGTGTTGAAGCCGTCGTCGCACTCCTCGCTCCAGTCCATGATCGCGTTGCCGCACGCGCGCGCGCACCGCGACAGCTCGAAGTCGAAGTTCGTGAGCGTGAGGCGGAACGAGCTGCCCACGGTGCGCCGCTCGGCGTGGAACAGCGCGACCTCGTAGAGCTTGCCGAACTCGATTCCCAGCATCGCGCTCGTCGCCGCGTCGAGCACGACGGTGCCGGTCGCGACCTGGTGAATGCCGCCGAGGTTCACCAGCAGCTTGCCGTTCACGTAGATGAAGACGTCGTCGTCTCCCTCGAAGCGCATCCGCTCGACGCCCTTGTGGATGAACCAGAAGCGCGTCTCGGTCGTGAAGTGGAAGTTGCGCGGGAAGCCGTCGTTGCCGAAGCCCGCATCGTCGAGCGGGAAGAAGTTGGAGCTGCCGAACTCGAGGCCCGCGTCGCGCGGCACCAGCGCGAGCTGCCGGCGGTACGTGAGGTTCACGCCGGGGACGTCGTTGTACCACTGGTCGAACTCGGCCTTGCCGGTGGTGGTCGGCGAGCGGCCGCCGTCCGACCGCGCGTAGACGGGCTTCCCGTCGGGCCCGATGTCGGGCAGCACGATGGTGAGGTCGTCGCCGGAGTACGCCTCGAAGTCCGGGTGCGTGGAGCGGAAGTCGCGCAGCACGATCGGCAGCGTCAGCGCCTCGGGCTGCGCGAGCGTGCACGTGTAGCCGGGCTCGATGGTGCACCAGGGCGTGCAGCCGTCGCCGGGGCGGAGGTCTCCGTCGTCGCACTCTTCGCCGGCGTCGGGCTGGTAGACGCGGTCGCCGCAGCGGGTGAAGCAGTCGCCGCTCGAGCAGTCGGGCTCGGAGGTGCAGATGGGCGTGCAGCCGTCGTCGAAGTTCGAGTTGCCGTCGTCGCAGGACTCGGTCGGGTGCGTCATCAGGTCGCCGCAGCTCGCATTGCTGCAGGCGCCTCCGCCGTCGGGGCACGAGTAGCCGGGCTCGATGCGGCACGACGCGCTGCAGCCGTCGCCGTGCGACAGGTTCGAGTCGTCGCACTCTTCGCTGCCGCGCGTGAAGCCGTCGCCGCAGCGGGCCGCGAGGCAGGGCGCGCCGGCGACGGGACAGCGCCAGCCGGGCTCGAGCGTGCACCACGGGCTGCAGCCGTCGCCCGCGGCGAGGTTGCCGTCATCGCAGCGCTCGGCGCCCTGCACGACGGCGTCGCCGCAAGAGACGAGGTCCGAGCACGCGCCGCCGTCGCGAGGACAGGAGAAGAGGTGCTCGACGCCGCTGCAGTCTCCCGCGCAGCCGTCGCCGGAGACGCGGTTGCCGTCGTCGCAGCGCTCCCAGCTCTGCACGGCGCGGTCTCCGCAGAGGTCGGGGTTGCCGCCGTCGCCGGAGCCGGAGTCGGGTGGTCCCGCGTCGGGCGGCCCGGCATCACGGGGGCCTGCATCGACGGGGCCCGCATCGGGACGGCCCGCGTCGTTCCCCGCGTCGATTCCCGCGGGGGGCCCACAATCACACGCTGCGGCGCTCAGCGCGAGCGCGGTAAAGCCCCCCATCAGGCGCATTGCAGTACGGACGATACGCCGGGCTGTGGCATACGCCTAGCCGATGACGCTGGTGTCACCGTGCTGCCGCGCCGCGCTGACCGGAGACGGACTGAAGTGCTCCGCGTGCGGGACGGCGTACGTCGCGCAGGACGGCATTCCGGTGCTCATCGACCCGAAGTTCCGCGCCTCGCCGCTCTTCGAAGAGAACGACCGCCGCTACCGCGACGGCAAGGTGCCGTGGACGTACGACCGCACGGCGCCCGAGGTGCAGAAGTACGAGATGCTCATCGACGCGGTGTCCGCGGCGCTGCCGTCGCGCGCGGCGGCGATCGGCGACGTCGGGTGCTCGCTCGGCGTGCTGACGGAGAAGCTGTGCGAGCTGTCCGACGACGTCGCGGCGGTCGACCTCTCTCCGAGCGCGGTCGCGCGCGTGAAGCAGCGGCTCGGAGCGAAGGCGCTGCTCGCGGCCGCCAGCGCGACGGCGCTGCCCTGGCCCGATGCGTCGCTCGACGTCGTGCTGATGTCCGACGGCCTGGTGAGCTGGAAGCTCGACGAGGCGATGAAGCTCGCGGCGCTCGGAGAGGCGAAGCGCGTGCTCAAGCCGGGGGGCCGCGCGCTGTTCATGGACTACCTCACGCCGCGCCGGCACCACGAGCTGCTCGACCCGGTGCGCGCGGTGTTCTCGGTCGAGCGCGTCGTCTATCTCGGAGATCGCCTCTGGTACGTGACCGAGTCCGCGCTGCGCGCGTTCAAGGGCACCGCGCCGTACGACTTCTTCGCCGAGAGCCTCAAGTGGGCGAGCGCGATGAAGGCCGTGTCTTCACTGGCGGGCCCGGCGGGCAGCAAGCACCTGTGCGCCGTCGCGAAGAAGCCGCTGCGTGTTGAACAGGAGCACACCCCGCGGTCCGTGCTCGACGGAGACGCTGCGCACTGAGGAGTCAGAAGCCGGGGGACGCGTACGACTCGACGGGCCCGGGTGCGTTCAGGGGAACGTTCACTGGAAGGGGGACGAGAACGCGCACGTCGGCGTTCCCCTCCCTGTTCCCGCAAACGTTCCGGTGAACGCGCCCGGGCCCGTCGAATCGTCCACGTCCCCGCGGACGTCAGCGTCAACGTCCCCGGCTTCTCAGGCCTTCTCCCGCCTCAGCCGCACGAACCCGGCGCAAGACCAACGAGCTCGCGCGCCTCGCCGCACAAGAGCGGCGTCTTCCAGTACAGGGCGCGCGCAGCCGCCTCGAGCAACGGCTCCCGGTCCTGAGCCGGCGCAGAGAGCGCGGCGCGCAGCGCCACCTTCGCCTGCGGCGGAACATCGTCGTCATGGATCAGCAGCGAAGAGATATCGAACGACACGACTGCTCCTTTCAGCGAGCGAGCTCGCTCAGCCGGGTGAACCGCCCGGCGCGGAAGTCACGGAACATGCCGGCGATGACGCTCTCGTCGTCGCCGATGAACGGGCCGTAGTGCATGAGCGGCTCGCGCTGCGGCTCGCCGGCGTAGAGCACGAAGCGGGCTCCGGCCAGGCCCGCGGTGAGCGACACGGCGCCGCCGCGGAACCAGCCGACCTTGCCGGCCTCGGCGCCGTTCACGCTGCCGGACAGCACGTACGCAAAGCCGTTGTACGAGCCAGGCAGCTCGTGCTCGAAGCGCGCGCCCGGTTCGAGCGTGACGTCGGCGAGCGTCACCGGCACGTGGTTCTTCGTCTTCGAGACGACTCCACCGAGTGCGCCGCTGTACAGCACGGCCGTCGCGCCCGGCGCCCGCAGCACGGGAGCCTCCTCGCGGCGAACGAGCTCGAAGCGGGGCGGGGCGGCGCGCTCGGCCTTCGACAGCCGGACCCAGAGCTGAAGGATCCGCGAGCGCCCCTCGGCCTCGACGTGCTCGCTGTGAATGATGCCGCGGCCGGCGGTCATCCAGAGCAGGTCGCCGGCGCGGAGCGCTCCCTCGTCGCGGTCGTGCAGCGTGCCCTCGAGCACGAGCGTGACGGTCTCGAGGCCGGCGTGGGGGTGGGCGCCGCCGATGACGCGCCGCTCGGGAAGGTCCAAGCGGTCGTCCATCAGCAGCACGAAAGGGTCGTTCGCTTCGAGCGCAGTAGGCGAGAGCACCTCGACTGCAGTGTGACCTTCGCCGATGAACCCCGGCACCGGGGTCGGAGTCTGCTGCACCCGATCGAACATGGCTCTGAGGTAACCAGGCAACATTCTCTGGTCAAGTAGCTATCCAGAGGATAGTTAATGGTCATGGGCAAGTGCGTGGATTCCCACTGCGAAGCGTTCCAGCAGGCGATCGAGCTGCTCGGCCGCCCGTGGACGGCGCTCATCCTCAACGTGCTTCAGGAGCGGCCGCTGAGGTTCAACGAGCTGAAGGCGGCTGCGCAGGGGCCGACGGACAAGGTGCTGTCCACGCGCCTCAAAGAGCTCGAGGCGAAGGGACTGCTCGAGCGGAACGTCGACGCCGGCCCGCCGGTGCGCGTGGAGTACGCGCTCACGGCGAGCGGGAAGGCCTTCAACGACGTCGCGAAGGCCATCGAACGCTGGGGCAGGGCGCTCTAGTAGATCTTCGAGGTGCGCACGGCGCCGGTGTAATCGAAGAACACCGTCTTCAGCTGCGTGAAGAACTCGGCGCCCTCTTCGGCCATCTCGCGCTCGCCGACGCCGGTCGACTTCCACCCGCCGAACGGCAGCTGGGCCTCACCGCCGACGGTGGGGTTGTTCACGTGCACCATGCCGACCTCGGACCGCTCGATGAACTTCATCGCGGTGTTCGCGTCGCGCGTATAGATGCTGGCCGACAAGCCGAAGTCGACGTGGTTCGCGGCGTAGAGCGCCTCTTCGAAGTCGCCGACCTCGACGACCGAGATCACCGGCCCGAAGATCTCCTCCTGGTGCAGCCTCATGCCGGGCTTCACGCCCGCGAACACGGCAGGCTCGAAGTAGTAGCCCTTCGCGAGCGCGCCGTCGGTGAGCCGGCGGCCGCCGCAGAGCAGCTTCGCGCCCTCGCTCTTGCCGATCTCGATGTAGTCGACGTCCGTCTTCAGCTGGCTCTCGTCGACGGCCGGGCCCATGTCGATGCCGCTCTCGAGGCCGTTGCCCACCTTCAGCTTCTTCGCGCCGGCGACGAGCCGCTCGATGACCTGCGCCGAGACGCCCTTCTGCACCACCACGCGCGACGTCGCCGTGCAGCGCTGGCCGGTCGAGCCGTACGCGCCGTTGAGGATGCCCGGGATCGCGAGCTCGAGATCCGCGTCGTCGAGCACCACGACCGGGTTCTTGCCGCCCATCTCCGCCGTCACCTTCGCGCCGCGCTTCGCGGCGCGCACGTTCAGCGCGATGCCGATGTCGTTCGAGCCGGTGAAGCTGATCACCTTCACCTCGGGCGAGTCGACGAGCGTGTTGCCGACCGCCCCGCCGGGGCCGGTCACCAGGTTGAAGACGCCCTTCGGCAGGCCGGCCTGCTGCAGCACCTCGGCGATCAGCGTCGCGGTCGCGGGCGTGTTGCTCGCCGGCTTCATCACCACGCAGTTGCCGGTGACGAGCGCGGGCGCGCTCTTCCACGCCGGAATCGCGAACGGGAAGTTCCACGGAGTGATCAGCGCCACCACGCCGTACGGCTGCCGCAGCGTGTAGGTGAACTGCGAGCGCGTCTCGGACGGCATGGTGCGGCCGTGGGTGCGGAAGCCCTCTCCCGAGTAGAACTCGAAGAGGTTGATGCCCTTCATCACCTCGCCCTTGGCCTCGGTGAAGGTCTTGCCCTCTTCGCGGCAGAGCGTGCGCGCGATCTCGTCGAGGCGCTGGCGGAAGATGTCGACGGCCTTCCAGAGGATGCGGCCGCGCGCGGGGCCGGGCATGCCCGACCACTCGGGGAACGCGGCCTTCGCGGCGGCGATGGCGTCCTGCGCGTCCTTCTGACCCGACGAGGGGTACTCGCCGACGATGTCGTCGGTGTTCGCGGGGCTGCGGTTCGGGGCGTAGTTGCCGGTCGACGGGGCGACCCACTCACCGCCGATGAAATTGTTGAAGCGCTTCACCTCGATCTTCGCAGCCGCTGTGGACATGCGCAGAGGCTTACCGCGCCAGCGCGATCAGCAGCAACACGAAGAAGGCCAGCCCGACACCCACGACACCCCAGATCCACGGGGGCTGCCGCTTCGCGACGTGCATGAACTCGGACATCGGGCTGTGCTCCTCCGGGTTCCGCCGCTGCCGCCGCCGTGGAGCGAGCCGCGGATCCTGCAGCGACTCCCCCGTGTTGCCCGGCAGGTCCGAGCGGCTCGGCTCGAACTGCTCGGCCGTCTGCTCGTCGCCCGAGCGGCGAATCGTGACCGGCCGCTCCTCCGCCGGCGTCGGCACCGGAGGAGGCAGCGGCGTGCGCGACTCCTCTTGGGGCCTCTTCTTGTTCCACTTCACCGGGGCGAACTGCGTCGGCTCGTCCTCCATCGCCGGCCCGACGCGGCCACGCACGGCGGGAGCAGGCGGCGGCGTCAGCTCGGGCAGCGGCTCCAGCGGCTCGGCGTCGGGGTCGACCGTCGTCGACTCGATGGGCGAGGGCCCGGAGACGGTCGCGGTCGCCTCGTCGTCGGCGAACGGGTTCGCCTCGGTCTTCTTCTTCAGCTGCGGCCGCTCGCCGAGCGGCACGACGGTGCGCGCCTCGGGCTGGTCGACGACACCCGCGAGGTCGAGCAGCTGTCGCTGGGCGCCCGCGGCGGCGAGCCGATCGGACGGCTTCGGCGCCATCAGCTTCGTGACGAGCTTGTCGAGCGCGGCGGGCGCCTCGGGCACCGCGTCGCGCAGCGATTCGTTGGCCTCCGGCGGGCGGCCGGCGAGCACCTGGAAGGCGAGGACTCCGAGCTGGTACTGATCCGCGCCGGGGCTCATCTCCCGGGTGGCCTCGAGGTCGAGGAAGATGACGGCCGGAGGCCCGCTCTCGAACTGCTGCACGCGGATGATGCTGGCCGACAGCCCACCGTGCGTGCGGCCCGACGCGTGCAGCTTCGCGATGGCGCCGGCGATGACGCCGAGCAGCTCGAGGCCCTTGGACATCGGCATGGGCCCGTCCGCCACGATGTCGCTGAGCGACCGCGTGCTGACCGGCGCGAGCAGTGCCGTAGGTTCGTCCATGAGGCCTGACCGAGAGTTATCGCCCAAAGCTGGCGCGAGTCGCATTTCTTGCACCTGCCGTTTGCCTCCCGGGTCACCTCGCCGCATGGAAGACGGCGAGTGCTATTCCTGCGGATTGTTTCTGGATGACGTCCTCGTCTGCCCCGGCTGCGGAGCCGTGCAGACCCTCGAGGCCGCCAAGGTCGACGCCCCGCGCTGCGCCGAGCACGAGGACCGGGTGGCCGCGTTCTCGTGCTGCCGCTGCGGCCGCTACGGCTGCGCGCAGTGCGAGGTCGAAGACTCGGGCGGCTGCTGGACCTGCCTGCCCAGCCGCGCCGAGCTGATCACCCGCCAGCTCGACGCCGTCCGCCGGCGCATGTTGCTGTGCGTGTTCGCGTTCGCGGTCATCGCCCCGGTCGTGGCGCTCAGCGTCCACCAGGTGCCGCTGGCCGCAGTCCTCTTCTTCTTCTCCGGCCTCATCGTCAGCCTCTCGGTGAACGCGTTCGTGCACCGCGACTTCTCGGCGTTCGCGCTCTCGCTGACGGGGCTGTGCTGCATCCTGCTGCTCTTCATGCTCGGCCAGACGCTCTTCGCGCTGGTGCCCATCGTGCTCGCCGGCTGGCTGTTCGTGCAGATGAACCGCTTCAGCGAGCTGGAGATCGAGCGCTGGCGGGTCGGCCGGCTGCAGGTGCGGTAGTGTCGCCGCCGTGACTCGCGGCCTCGTCCTCGCGCTGCTCCTGCTCGCGTGCGGGCGCACGAGGACCTACGAGCCGCGCCCGCCCGGCTGCGGCGGCATGAACCCCTGCGACGACGGAGTCGCCTGCACCATTGACGTCTGCCTGCCCGACGGCACCTGCCGCTTCACGCCCGACGACGGGCGCTGCGCCGGGCTGTTCTGCACGCTCGACGCCCAGTGCAACCCCACGAGGGGCTGCGTCGGAGCGCCCCGCGACTGCGACAACGGCATCTCCTGCGATCTCGACACCTGCGACGAGGCGACCAAGACCTGCAAGCACTCGCCCGACAACACCAAGTGCCCGATGGGCCAGGTCTGCGCTCCGGAAGGCTGCCGCGACTGCCGCGACGACGCCGACTGCAACGACGCGGTCGAGTGCACCCGCGACGTCTGCACCGCCGGCCGCTGCTCGCACACGGTCGACGTCTCGCTGTGCGACGACGGCTCGAGCTGCACCGCCGACGCCTGCGACCCGATGGGCGCCTGCACGCACGCGCCGAACGACGCGCTGTGCAACGACAACATCGCCTGCACCACCGACCGGTGTCTGGGAGCCCAGGGCTGCGGCCACACGCCCGTCTCTTCGCGCTGCGACGACGGGAAGTTCTGCAACGGCGTCGAGGTGTGCGACGTGCAGCGCGGCTGCGTGCCGGGACCTCCGCCGGTGTGCATGGACGCCATCTCGTGCACCGTCGATCGCTGCGACGTGCCGACCGACAAGTGTGTCGCCACGCCCGACGACTCGCTGTGCCCGCGCGGCCACTTCTGCGGACCCATGGGCTGCCAGGTCTTCGCGTACGCCGTCGCGACGAGCGGGCTCTACGACGTGCGCCTGCCCGCCGGAGTGGCGACGCTGGTGGCTCCGACGCGCCGCAACGACGCCGGCCCGGACGTGACGCTCAACGACATCGCGGTGGACCTCGACGGCGGCATGTACGGCATGCAGGGCTCCGACCTCGTCACCGTCGACCGCTTCACCGGCAAGGTGACGTTCGTCCGCAACCTCGGCGACACGCTCAACGCCCTCGACGTGATCCCCGGCGGCGCGCTGCTCGGGTCGGGCGTCAACCGCGTGTTCTCGGTGAACCGCTCGACCGGCGCGCTGACGGCCGTCGCGAGCCTGCCGAGCGGCATGTCCGCGAGCGGAGACATCGCGGTCGTGCAGGGCCGCGTGTTCATCACCACCGTCTCCGCCGTGACCGTCACCGATCGCCTGGTCGAGGTCTTCCTCGACGGCGGCGCCGCCCGCGTCATCGGAGACACCGGCGTCGACTGCCTCTGGGGGCTCTCGGCGTACGGAGCGTCGCTGTACGGCTTCGACTGCAACGGCTCGATTCACAGCATCGACCTGTCGACGGGTCGCGCGACCGCGCTCACCACCGGCGGCCCGAGCTGGTGGGGAGCCAGCGCGAGGTAACGGGGAAGGTCGCCTCGACGTGGCGCTCGGAGAAACCGGGTTCGCGTTCGCGGTCGCGTTCGGACCTGCACCAGCGAACCCGAACGCGCACGCGAACCCGAACCCGGCTTTTCAGTTTTTTCAGAGCAGCAGCCCGAGCAACCCCGCCCCAACCAGCACCAGCCCGACCACCGTCATCAACACCCCGATGATCTGAATCCGCTGTCCCTGCTCGGCGTAGAGCATCGCCGACTCGCGATCCAGCATCAGCGTCGAGGTCCCGGCACCGCCGGTCAGCGCGTCGTAGCGGCTCTGCGCGACGCCGAGGCAGATGCCGCCGCCGATGGTGACGAGGCCGCCGCTGATGATCGCCGGCCACGGCCACCGCGCGCGCGGCCTGGGCGACTCGTCGACCTCGGTGAGGTCCGACGCGCTCTCGCGGTCGGGCGGCGTGAGGTCGGCCTTCCGCGGCGACGAGGCGCCCTCCTTCGCGACGGCGCTCCCGACGCGCATCACCGACAGCGTCGAGTCCGCCTCGACGCGCACGATGATGTTCTCCTTCTGCACCTCGCCCGTCGGCCACGTGAGCGTGACGCGGTGCTTGCCGACGTCGGCGCGCGTCGTGAGCGGCGCCTTGCCCGCCTTCACGCCGTCGATCGTCACCGTCGGCGCCGACTCGCTGGTGAACGAGCCGGACACGATGATGCGGCCCGCGTACGCCTTGCGCTGCTGGTCGAGCGCGTCGCGCAGCTCGGGGTTCGTCGAATCCGCGTCGAACGCAGCGAGCGGATCGTCCGAGAGCGCGTCGGCGAGCGCCTCCTTCATCTGCGACGTCTTGCGCAGCGCGTGGAAGCACTCGGCGCGCACGAGGTCGAGCTGGCCGCGCTTGACCGGATCTCGCGTCGACCTCAGCGCCTTGTCTGCGATGCCGAGCGCCTTCTCGAACGACGCCTGCGCCATCGCCGCTCGCGCCTGCGCGAGCGCATCGGCAGCAAACGCCGGCGAGGCCGTCAGCGATGCGGTCACGAGGGCGAGGCACAGCGCTGCGCGCACGGACCGCGAAGCTACTCCCGAACCTCGAACTTGAGCACCGTCGTTCCACCGCCCGTGACCTTGGCCTTCTTGGTCAGCACGACGCCGCCCCGCGTGACGGTGACGTCGTGCACACCGGCAGAGACCTGCAGCGTGGCCGGCGCGTAGCCGCGCGCGACCCCGTCGACCTTCACGTCGCCCCACGTCGACTTGTCGCCGGAGACGACGACGACGCGAAGCTCTCCGGTGCGCGGGCGCGCAGGCTTCGCCGGAGTCGGCTCGGCCTTCTCCTCCTTCTCTTCCGGCGCCGGGTCGGGAGCTCCGGGAGGCGGCGAAGGGTCGTCTCGCACGGGCGTGGGCTCAGGCCCGCGCTCCGCCACCACCGGCTGCGGCGGCGGAGGCCTGACCGGCGGCTGCATGAAGTACAGCATCGCGAGCGCGCCGACCGCGAGCGCGGCCACCACGACGCCGGCGAGCGCCGCCCACCGCGCCGCCCCGCTGCGCCGCGGCGGAGGAGGCAGCTCGGTGCGCGGCTCCGCCACCGTGCGCGGCGCCTCGGCCGGAGGCGGCGCCACAGTCCGGTCGGGGTCGTCCTTCCGCGCGGGGACCTCGACGTCCGCCAGCGGCGCGAGGCTGTCGTCTGGCAGCTCCGAAGGCTTGAGCCGGGTGGGCGAGAGCTTCGTCGGAGCCGGCGTCGAAGGTCGCAGGACCGTCGTCGAGCTCGCGATCGCCGCCGGCCGCGAAGGCGGCGTCGCGCGCGGGTTCTCGAGCGGCGTCTCCTCGGACGGGTCCGACGCCTCCGCCGGCGCGCGCACCGCCGCGTTCCACGCCGCCAGCAGCTCTTCGGCGTTCGCAAACCGGCTCTCCGGCGCCTTCGCGAGCACCTTCGCGAGCACGTCGGAGATCGCGCGCGAGGTGCCCGACGTCGACGCGACGTCGGGGATGGGCCCCTCGCGGTGCGCGCGCATCGTCTCGAGCTCGTTCTCTCCGATGAAGGGCGGCTTGCCCGTCAGCATCTCGTAGACGATGACGCCCAGCGAGTAGAGGTCGCTGCGCGGGTCCATCGTCGTGCCCATCGTCTGCTCGGGCGACATGTAGAGCGGAGTCCCGATCCACTCGCCGGGGCGCGTGAGGCCGGTGTCGACGTCGCGCGCGACTCCGAGGTCGAGGATGGTGACGTGCCCGTCGGGGCCGATGACCAGGTTTCCGGGCTTCAAGTCGCGGTGGACGATGCCGCGCGCGTGCATGAAGCCCAGGCCCGCGCAGATCTGCTGCAAGAGCGGAGTCACCTCGTTCGGGCGGAACGGCCTCGCGCGGGATCGCGACGTCTGCCGCAGCGTCTGCCCGTCGAGCAGCTTCATCACGATGTACGGCGTGTCTTCGTTCTTCTCGACCGCGTAGATGGGCACGAGGTTCGGGTGATCGAGCCGCGCCATCAGCCGCGCCTCGCGCTCGAAGCGCGCGACCAGCTCGGGGTAGCCCGCGAGGCTCGCGTGCAGCACCTTCACCGCGACCTGTCGGTCGAGCGAGACGTCCACCGCTCGATAGACAGTGCCCATACCGCCGTGGCCGAGCGGCTGCTCGAGGCGGTACTTGCCGGCAAGGAGCATCGAAGTCGAAGCGCACTATATTCTCCGCACCGTGCGAGCCGGATGGCTGATCTTCGTGTCGCTCACCGCCTGCAACTGGGGCGCGGCCGTCGACACCTACTGCCAGGAGACCGGCCGCTGCGGCGTCGGCGGCAGCTCGGGCACGGGCGGCGCCACGGGCACCGGCGGCTCCAGCGGCACGGGGGGCACCAGCGGGACCGGCGGCTCCAGCGGGACCGGTGGCTCGAGCGGCACCGGCGGCTCGAGCGGCACCGGAGGCAGCGGCGCCGTCATCGGCGCGATGTGCACCGCCGGCACCGAGTGCGCGAGCGGCAACTGCGTCGACGGCCGCTGCTGCGACGGCCTGTGCAACAACGCCTGCGACGTCTGCAACCTGCCGGGCAAGGAGGGCCGCTGCGAGGTGGCTCCGCTCGGCACCGAGCCGTCGACGCCGTGCACCGGCTACTTCGCGTGCAACGGCACGAACACCGGCTGCCCGTCGTTCTGCGCGAGCGACGCGGGCTGCTCCGACGCGCGCTGCTCCGGCGGCGCGTGCATACCGAAGGCGGCGCGGCTGAAGGACGACTTCGACGCGGGCATCGACCTGAACCTGTGGACCAACGTCTCGCCCACCGCGTCGGTGGTGAACGGCCAGCTCAACTGCACCACGGTGCCGAACAGCACCACCTACGTCGGCGTGTTCTCCCGCCACCGCTACGACCTGACCGACTCGGAGCTGCGCCTCGAGCTGGTCAACCCCGGCAACCAGAACCAGCAGAACATGGAGGCCATCGCGTCGGTCTGTAACTTCCCGTCCGCGACCCGCTGCCTGCACATGTTCGTGAACCTCAACGACCTGGTGCTCGAGCTCGGCAACAACGGCACGTTCACGTACCCCTGGGGCGTGCACAACTTCGCCGGCCGCCGGTACCTGCGCATCCGCGAGAGCGGCGGCACCCTGTTCTTCGAGGCCGGCACCTCGCCGGGCAACTACTCCGTGCTCGGTCAGACCTCGACCCCGCTGCGCCAGGAGTGGACGGACATGACCTTCGACATCGGCGCCGGCACCTTCCAGCCGCAGGGCCAGGCGACGACCGTCGTCTGGGACAACCTCAACGTGCCGTGAGGTGATGTAGGGGGCTTGCGCACAGTGTGGTTTGCGGTGTAAACCGCACGCTCATGACCAAGGCTGCCCTGCTCGCAGTGTCGCTGTTGCCGTGTCTTGCTTTCGCTGGCCCCTACCGTCAGCGCATCGACGACGCCCTCGATGCGCTCGACCAGGCGGACCGGGAGCTCTCCAGGGCGTCGAAGGACTGTCGCGACGGGGTCGCTCCGAGCCTTCGTACCGTCATCGCGGCGGTCGAAGACGCGCGCGGCTCGCCGAACGCGAAGCGCGTCGACACGGCGCAGATGCAGCTCGCGGGGCTCGCGCTGGGTGCGATGATGGCCGGCTGCCCGGAGCGGCTCGGCGACGCGATGGGTGAGGCGCAGGCTGCGCTCTCTCGGGCCAAGAGCCTGGCGGCGGAGGCCGACGAGCGCGACGAGCGCGAGGACCGGCGCGAGCGTGCGCGCGACCGCGACCGCCGCCGCTACGACGACGACGACGACGGCCGTGACCGCCGCCGCGACTCGCGGAGGGGGCCTCGCGCGATGGCCGCCGAAGACTTCGACGCGCTGGTGCGGGCCGTCGGCAAGGAGGGGTTCGGCGACGGGAAGATCAGCGTCGTGAAGACCGCGTCGTCGGCCTACTTCACCGCCGACCAGGTCGGCCGGCTCGTCGACCAGATGAGCTACTCGACCGAGAAGGTGAAGGTCGTCGCGCTGCTGAATGAACGCATCGTCGATCCGCAGAACAGCTTCCGCCTGTACGAGCACTTCACGTACAGCGCCGACAAAGAGGCGGTGAAGAAGCTGCTCGCGCGGTGATTCACGTCCACGACATGCGGTAGCGCGCGCGGTGGCCGTCGTAGCTGAGCAGCTCGCACTTGTGGTTTTTCCACCCGAGCAGCTCGCCGGCCCCGTGCATGTTGCCGCGGATCATGTGCGGGTAGGCGCCGACCTCGTTGTGGTCGAGCTCCCAGCTGCGGTCCGACGTCACCTCGACCTTCACGTCGGCATAGTTGTTCGTCTGCCGGAAGATGCCGGGCAGGCGCTTCGCCACGCGCAGCGGCCCCAACAGCCGCACCACGGGGAACAGCGCCTTGCCCAGCAGCGTGTGCTCGTAGTGCTTGAGGCAGGCGACGCCGAGCTGGAACGTCGCCTCGTCCACCGGCAGGCCCCGGTAGAGCTCCTCGGCGAGAATCCGCGTCAACGCATCGAGTGAGGCCTGCGGGTAGCTCGGCCGGCTCGCCGCCGCGTCGATGCCCGCCTCGGCCTGAAGCCGCGACACGATTCGCGGGTTGAGCCGCGGGCGTACCGCGTCGAGGACGGTGGCGATGCCTTCCCGGTAGACGAGGCGCTCCATGCGTTCAGCTCCGCTGGGCCGACTCGCGTCTCCACACGCGGAGCATCAGCAGCGCCGACGACACGGCCGCGGCGGTCGCGAACGTGTAGAGGTTGATCGCCTGGTGCGGCCACAGCCAGCAGCCGGCGGCGCCGACCCCGAGCATGATGATGCCCGGCAGGGCCAGGCTCCAGTGCCAGACGCAGGCGCAGACGCCGAAGATGGCCGCGAGCACCACCGACTCGAAGCTCAACGCCTGAGACAGCGGAGCTCCGAGCAGCACCGACAGCACGCGGCTCACCACGGTGAAGCCACACGCCAGGCCCGCGACCGCCGAGAGCTGCCGGTTGATCCGCGTGGAGAGCAGCGACTTGCGGCCCGCCAGCATCGCCACCACGTAGACGAGGAACGCGACGGCCACCGTGCCGACGGGAGCCCAACGCCCGGCGGTGGCGATCCACCAGTCGGCGAGCAGCCAGGTCAGCACGGCGAGGACGCAGATGGTGAGCGTCAGCACGCCGAGCAGCACCGCGCGCTGCGGAGCGGCGACCGCCGGGTTCAGCTCGTGCGACAGGGCCTTGAGCTTCGCGGCGTTCGCGGCGCGCTCGGCGTCGCGCCTGCGCAGCGCCTCGAGGCCGGCGACCAGATCCGCCGGCGGGTCTTTCAGCTCGGCGAGGTACGCCCGGGCGGACGCGGTGGCTCCGCGCTGAATCTCGCGGCGCGCGGCGACCTCGAGCAGCCGCCGCATGCCCGCGTGCGCCTCGACGTTGAGGCTGTGCATCTGCAGCGCGTGCGCGAAGCCGAAGCGGCACTCGGAGACGAGCGCGTACCAGCGGCGCATCTCCTCTTCGGCCTCGGGCGCAGGCGGCTTCCCAGCGCCGTTCACCGTCGACATCGCCGACTGCTCGTCGTTCGCGTTCGCGGCCATCACCTCGAGCTCGTGAAGCCGCTTTCGTGCGGCGTCCGACAGCGCGTTCGAGCCGCGGTGCGCGAGGAACAGCTTCAGCGCGTCGCGCAGCTCGAGCGCGCTCTGGAAACGCTTCGCCGGGTCCTTCGCCATCGCGGTGGCGCAGACCGCGGCGAGCTCCGCCGGCACGTCGAGCCCGAAGCTGGGCGCGGCGCCGGCGTGCGCGGCCTCGAGCACCTCTTTCAAGGTGCTGCCCAGGTGCGGGGGCCGCTTCGTCAGCACCTCGTGCAGCGTCGCGCCGAGCAGATAGACGTCGGTGCGCTCGTCCATCTTCGTCGCGTCGCCGGTCATCATCTCGGGAGCGAGGTACGCCGGCGTCCCCACCAGCCGCGGCGGGCCGCCAGGCTTCACGCGCGCCTTCTGGATCGCGACGCCCCAGTCGGCGACGTAGACCTCGCCGAGCTCTCCGATGAGCACGTTGGCGGGCTTCAAGTCGCGGTGGAGGACTCCGCGGGTGTGTGCGTGCTCGACCGCGTTGCAGACCTGGATGAGCACCTGGAGGTTCGCCTCGAGGTGGTCGTCGCTCTGCGTGAGGCGCTGCCACGCGGGGTTCTTGTCGTCGCGCAACAGCTCGCGCCAGTTCACGCCGTCGACGCGCTTCATGACGACGGCGGGCATGCCGTTGGCGTCGCGGGCGAGCGCGTAGATGGGGACGACTCCGGGGTGTTCGAGCGAGCCGGCGGTGCGCGCCTCGAGGACGAGCGCGTCGGCGGCCTCGGGGCTGAGCGCCTCTTTCTTGAGCACCTTCACCGCGACTTCGCGATCGAGGGAGTACTGGCGCGCGAGCAGGACGCGGCCCATGCCGCCTTCGCCGAGGAGCTGCACGGCGACGAGCTCGCGCTCGTGCTGGCCTTCGCTCACCTCGCGCGCGGCGTCGGGCGTCGCGAGCGAGAGGCGCGGGTAGCTGCCGACGAGCGCGAGGTCCGTCGGCGAGCGCGGCGCGGAGTGGACCGTGTATTCCTCTCCCGACGGCGCGAACGTGGCGTCGAGCGCGACGTCGTTCTTCACCCGGTTGAGCCTGAGGCTCTCGAGGAGAGAGTCGATCTTTCCAGCCATGGAGCGAGTCCGCAGCTTACTCCGCGGCGTGCTGCGTCGCGTGCGGGCAGCCGGCGCTCTCAATTTTCAAGAGTCTGAAATCACGCAACATTCGGCGAGCGCCTCCGACAAATACTTACACCCGCACCCAAACCCCTACCTTACGGAGACGCCATGAGCATCAGGACGGTTCGCGCAGAGATCAAGACGGCCATGCAGAGGAACCGCGGCTACGAGAAGGAGCTGACGGCGGCCGAGGCGCGGCGCATCGTGAACGAGGCGAAGAAGGGCCCCGTGACGAAGGGCGAGGTCGCCGAGATCCGCAACCTGATGAGCAAGGGCGTCGACCCGACGCGCATCTTCACCGAGGCGCTGCCCGAGCTGCGCGGCGACGCGTTCTACATGATGCCGGCCGCGAAGAAGGTGCTCGACAGCTTCGTTCGCGCGAACACGCCGGGCGGCGGCGGCGGCGGTTTCGTGACGCAGGCGATCCCCGAGAACCCGACCGACGCGGTCACGCTCGCCATCCCGGAGAACCCGGGCGACGCCAGCATCTTCTGATGTCGATGCCCGGCGTCGGAATCTTCGCCCGGCGCGCGGATCCGATCGCACAGCACCTGGCGGCGCGCCTTCAGGCCCGCGGCGCTGAAGTCGAGATCATCGAGCTGGGGCGCCTCGCGGTCGGCGCTCCGCTCGCGTACGACGTCGAGGAGTGGCTGTACGAAGGCGTCGAGCTCTGTGGGCTCGACGCTTTCTACGTTCGTCAGGTGCCGGCCGAGACCGCGATGCTCGCCGAGCCGCAGACGACCGCGACGGCGGCGGAGTGGTGGCAGCGCGCCGTGAAGGCGAAGGAGCGGTGGCACCTCGCGCAGAGCTGCCTCATGCACCTCGAGCTGCTCGGCAAGCGCGCGGTGAACCCGGCCGCAAGCGTGCCGTACGACTACAAGCCGCTGCAGCTCGCCGTGCTGCAGCGCGCGGGGATTCGCGTGCCGCGGACGCTGATCTCGAACTTCCCCGACGCGGTGCGCGCGTTCGCCTCGGACGTCGGTGACGTCATCTTCAAGCCCGTCGGCGGCGGCACCGAGACGGCGTCGCTGGATGAAGCGGCGCTCGCGCGGTTGGACCAGCTCGCGGTCGCGCCGGTGATCTTCCAGGAGCGGATCAAAGGCCCCGACATCCGCGTGACGATCGTGGCGGGTCGCATCGTGAGCTGCGTGGAGATTCCGACGTCGACGGCGGTCGACTACCGGTTGGATCCTTCGTACCGCGCAGGCGGGCAGCAGTACGTGCCGCACGAGCTCCCGGTCGAGCAGCAGCAGTGGTGCCTGAAGGCGGCCGAGCTGTGCCACCAGGTGGTGTCGGGCGTCGATCTGAAGAAGGGCGCCGACGGGTACGTGATGCTCGAGGCGAACTCGGGGCCGGTGTACCTCGACATCGAGCTGAAGACGGGCGCGCCGATCACCGATGCGATCGTCGACGCGCTGCTATCCTGACGTCCGTGCGACGGCTCGTGTTGCTCCTGCTCGCGACGGGGTGCCACCAAGAAGGCGTCGACCCGTACTCGGTCCCGGTGTTTACGTCCGAGCGCACCGATCGATCGCTGTGCGGGATGGTCTCAACCTGTGATGCCATCGTGATCGGCAGCAGCGCGGAGCTCGGAACGAACGGGCCGGTCCGATACTCGAGCGGCACGTACACGATGACGCAGATCCGTTTCTCCGCCGAGCGAGTCCTTTTCGGGACGGCGCCGAATCGCGTGGAGGCGGTCTTTCACGGCGGCGTGACCGATGCGGGCTACTCGTTCCCGGGACACCTCTCGGGCGTATTGGCGGGAAAGCGCGGCGTCTGGTTCCTGCAGCAGAACGACGGCATCACCTCGCTCACCGGCAACGGCGTCTTCACCGAGGAGCATGCCGACGTCTTCGCTGCGACGGAGCTGGATGAGCCGCGCTACAGCCTGGCGCAGATCCTCGATGAGATCGCGCTGCGAGGCGCCGCGCCGCGAAACAACCGCGGCTGCTCCCGCTGACCCCCGCAGTCCCGCACCGCAGCGCCGCCCAGCCCGACCCACCCGTGCCCGACCGCCTGCGCCGGCCCCGGCCCCGGCCCCGGCCCGGAATAGCGCCGGCGCGAAACAGCTCAGCGCTTCGCCTTCAAGTCCGCCCCACCAAACTCGTTCGCGGTCAGCTCGAGCGCCTTCTTCTTCGCCTCCCCGCGCCCGGCGGCCTCCAGCTTCGCCGCGAGATCGATCGCCCCGTTCGCATCTCCGCTCACGAACGCGAGCAGATACGGAGTCCCCGGCTCGCACCCCGACGTGGTCACGCGGACCCTGCGCTTCCCTCCGGCAGGCGACAGCACCTTCAGCCCGGGTGCACCGTCGACGTCGAGCCCGTCGGGCTCCGGCGCCGCGCGCCCGCTCGGAGACGTCGCCGCCGCGCGCTTCTGCCTCCACGCCTCGTACGACACCGAGTCCACGACCTGCAGCTTGCAGCCCTCCTCCGGCACCACGAGCACGGCGACCTTCTCGGCTTCCCCCTTCACCTCGACCTGAAAGAAGTCGGGCGAAGAGAACGGAGCCTCGTGCCGCTCGGCGGCATCGACGGCCGGCAGCTTCGCGCCGGTGTACGCGGTCACGGCCTCGGTGAGCGGGCAGTTCTGTGCCGTGGCCGGCGAGTCGTTCGGCTCTTCCTCGAGCCGCTTGCCGTTCAGCTTGCGCACCTCGAGTATGTACGGCACCAGCGCGCGCTCGCGGCGCGGCCGATTGCGCGGCTCGGTCACGAACGGCGCCTCTTCGACCCGCAGGTACAGCGGCCCCTTGCGCGCGAAGAAGCCGTCGAGCCGCTCGGGCTCACCGGGGCCGCGGTCGTCGAGGAACACGCGCCGCACCAGCTCTTCGCCGCCGGTCGGCTTCGGCTCGAGCTGCAGCACGTCGAGCGTGAGGTTCAGGTCGTCGACGCCGCTGATGGACAGCGACAGCTGCCCCTCGGGCACGTCGAGCACGTAGAGATCGCGGTCGTGGCTGCCGGCCTCGGCGGCGCCGATGGCGCCCTGAATCGGCACGCCGAGCCCCATTCTCGTCGCCTCGCGCGGCTGATCGTTCGGCTCGACCTCGCGCGTGCCGGGAGTCGCCGAGCGGTGCGTCACCCACGCGCGCCAGCCGCCGAGGGCGAGCGCGACCATCACCAGCGCCGCCGCGACGGGCGCGAGCATCCGCTTTCGGCGGAGCTTCTTCTCGAAGTCCTCGAAGTCCTCGCGGCTCGCCATCTTCGCGGCGAGCTCGTCGGGCACCGGGGTGAAGTCGGTCGCGAGGGCTCCGAGATCGCGGCGCACCTTCTCGAGCGCGGCGCGCATCTGATCGGCGTTCGCCCAGCGGTCCGTCGGCTCCTTCGTCAGCGCCTTCGCGAGCACGGCCTCGAACGCGGGGCTCACCGGCCGGTCCGGCGTCACCTCGTTCACCCGCGGAGGCTTCGCCGTCATGTGCATGTTCACCGTCGCCATCGGCGACGGCGCCGGGAACAGCTCTCGCCCGGTGACCAGCTCGAACAACAGCGCGCCCACCGAGTACAGGTCTGAGCGCGCGTCGAGCGCGTCTCCCTTTCCCTGCTCGGGAGACATGTAGCCCGGCGTGCCGATGAACTCGGTGATGCCGGTGATGGTCTTGCGGCCCTCGCCCTCGTTCAGCTTCGCGATGCCGAAGTCGAGCAGCTTCACCTGGTCGTCGCGATCCTTCCGGCGCACGAGCAGCACGTTGGCCGGCTTGATGTCGCGGTGGACGATGCCCAGCCCGTGCGCTTCGGCGAGCGACGAGAGCAGCTGAATGCCGACGGAGGCGGCTTTCTCCTCGGTCATCGGGCCGTGCGCGCGCAGGTGCCAGGCGAGATCGCGGCCGGGCAGGTACTCCATCGCGATGAAGAGCGAGCCGTCTTCCAGCTCGCCGCTGTCGAACACCTGCACGGTGTTCGGGTGGCTGAGCTTGGCGATGGTCTTCGCCTCCTGCCGGAAGCGCCCGAGGATGCCCTTGTCGCGCGCGACGTCGGGGCGAAGGACCTTGAGCGCGAGGATCTTCTCCATGCGCACGTGCTCGACCTTGAACACGCTGCCCATGCCGCCCTCGCCGATCTTCTCGAGGATGCGGTAGCGGCCGTCGATGACCTTCCCGGCGAACGGCCCGCTGAGCGTGTCGCTGGTCGGCGTGAGGCCGCGCATGTCGGCGCCGCATGCGGGGCAGAAGTTGGGCTCGCCCTCGAGCGTCTTGCCGCACGTGCTGCAGACCAAAGGAGCTCCCACCGGTGGCCTGCGACCGTACCCTACGGCCCCGGTCGAAAGCGAAGACTGGCCGATGCGGTAACGTCGCACGCAGATGACGCGGGACCGTGACTTCGATGCGCTCTTCAAGGCCCTCGGCCTCGAGGAGCTGCCGCTCGAAGACGAGACCATCGACGCGACGTTCGTGCCCGAGCCCGAGCGCGACCGCCGCTCCGGGCCGCGCAGGCCGATTCCGCTCACCGTCCCCATCTCCGGCACGCTGCCGCGGCTCGAGCTGAAGAGCCCCGACCTCGCGAAGCTCACGCCCGACCAGACCGAGCTCGAGCCGCTGCAGGTCATCGGAGAAGGCGGCATGGGCCGCGTGCTGCTCGCGCGCCAGAGCTCGCTCGACCGCTCCGTCGCAGTGAAGATCTTGCGCGGCGGCCAGGTGCCCGAAGGCGCCGCGGACGCGCTCATCCACGAGGCGCGCACCACCGGTCGGCTCGAGCACCCGAGCGTCGTGCCGGTCTACGCGCTCGCCCGCGACGGCAACGGCCAGCCCGCGGTGGTGATGAAGCGCGTCGAGGGCGTGCCGTGGAAGGAGCTGCTCCATCAGCCGCAGCACCCCGCGTGGGCCCGCTTCGCGAGCGACGGGCGCGACCGCCTCGCGTTCAACGTCGAGGTGCTCGTGCAGGTGTGCAACGCCGTCGCGCACGCGCACCAGCGCGGCATCATCCACCGCGACGTGAAGCCGGCGAACGTGCTGCTCGGCGAGCTCGGAGAGATCTACCTCGCCGACTGGGGCGTCGCCCTCGAGCGCCGCGAGGCGCAGCACGAGCCCGTGCGCCTCGTCGGCACGCCCACGTACATGGCGCCCGAGATGGTGACCGGTGACCCGCGCCACGCCGACGAGCGCACCGACGTCTACCTGCTCGGCGCCACGCTGCACGAGCTGCTCATCGGAGCACCTCCCCACGTCGGCTCGGACTTGAAGGAGGTGCTGATGCGCGCGTGGGAGTCGGCGCCGCCGGCGCTGCCGGCGAGCGCTCCTCCGCTGCTGGCGGACGCGTGCCGCCGCGCGCTCTCGGCCGACCCGGCGCTGCGCTTCCCGAGCGTCACCAGCTTCCGCGACGAGCTCAAGCGCTACCTGCAGCACCGCGGCGCGAGCGAGCTGGCCTCTGCCGCGCAGCGCCGCCTCGCCGAGCTCGAGGCGATGCAGTCGGTGCCCGAGGGAGCCGCCGAGCAGCGCCGCTGGTACACGCTGGTGTCGGAGTGCCGCTTCGGCTTCAAGCAGGCGCTCGAGGTGACTCCCGACCACGCCGCAGCGCGCGAGGGCCTGCGCCGCTGCCTCGAGGTCGCCGCGCGACACGAGCTCGAGCGGGGCGCCGGTGCTTCGGCGCGCGCCTTCCTCGCCGAGCTCGAGCAGCCGCCCGAGGCGCTGACGCAGCTCCTCGAGAAGGTCGAGGCCCGCGAGGCCGAGCGCGCGGCGGCCGAGGCCGAGATGAAGCGCCTCGGGCGCGAGCTCGACCTCGAGGTCGGCCGCCGCCCGCGCACCGCGATGATGATCGCGCTCGCCGTCACCATCGCCACGCTCGTCACCGCGATGATGATGTGGATTCCGCGCGAGGAGATGGAGGCGCGGGTCGGGACGTGGTTCCGCATCCTCCCGCTCGCGTTCACGGCGCTCATCTTCGGCCTGATGGCGCTCGTTGGCCGCAAGGACCTCTTCTCGAACCGCATCAACCGCCAGCTCATGGGCCTCATCGGCGTGGGGCTGTTCGGTTCGCTGATTCAGCGCGCGTTCTCGGTGTGGCTCGGCATGCCGAACCACGCGGCGCTCGCCCTCGACGCGCTGCTGTACGGGACGCTGTGTGTCTTCGCCTCGCTGACGCTGCACCGTGGCTTCATCTCGCTCACGGCGTGCTTCTTCGCGGGAGCGATCGGGTGCGCGGTCTTCCCGCACTGGTCTCCGGGCATCTTTGGCTTCGCCGCCGCGGCCGCGCTGGCAGTGGGCTCGCTGGTGATGTGGCGCTGGTCGAAGGCCGAGCCGACGATGCGCTGACGTCAGTGACCGTGCTTCGGCAGCGTGCGCTTGAGCGCGATGTCGAACGCGTCGGCGGCGGCGCGCCCGTCCTTGAACAGCTGCTGCGCGGCGTCGAGCACGGCCTGCGCCATCTCGGGCGTCACCACGCGCGGCGCGGCGAACTTCTTCAGCGCCGCGATGATGGCGTCGTCCATCTTCGTGCCCTGGTGGTTCAGCTCGAGCGCGAGCTTGAGCACGTTCTGGCCGGTGCAGTTCGGCGGGAAGAGGTGGTTCTTGAGCACCGTCGGAATCGGCGCGGTGGGCTTGAGGTGCGCGGGCTCGTGCAGCGCGACGCTGACCGCGTCGTCGAGCCTCAGGCCCTCGGTCACGAGCTTCATCGCGAGGCCCGCGATGCGCTGCATCTGCTCAGGCTGCATCGAGCCCTGCTCCGCGAGCTGGGCGATCGCCTTCTCGACGGCCTCGAGCATGGGGAACCTGAGCGCGAGCTCGAGCGCGAGCTTCGCGACCGCCTTTCCGGTCAGCCGCTGCGGCGCGGGGACCGCCTGGCGAACGAGCCGCAGGTGAAGCCGGGGAGTCGGAGCAGGAGGAACGTCATCGAGGAGTGCGTTCACGTCCCGCACCCAGAGCAAGCGACGCGCCAGGGGGCTGCTGCGACGCAACTCCGCGAGCCTCCTCGATCGAGGCCCTGGGAACTTCAGATCACAGCGGAGCCTTCGAAATCCACTCTACGAACGCTTGCGCAACGCGCTGCGGGTGGTGCTCGGCGCGGCCCTTCAGGCTGTCGAGCGAGTAGCGGAAGCGGCAGCCGTCTTCGGCCACCTCGAACGAGGCCCAGCCCGAGACGCCGTCGAGGGCTCCGGCGGAGGGCACCCAGCGGACCTGCCGCCTGGCGTCGTCATAGGCGTAGACGAGCGCATACGAGAGCGAGTCGCCGATCTCGTACATCACCTCGATGGCGCGGCCCTTCGCGTCGGTGCGCACGACGCGGAGCTTCTTGAGGCCGGGGACCCAGTGACGCGCGGACTGCAGATCGCAAAACGCGCGGTAGCACTCGTCGGGCTGCGCGCCGATCAACATCTCGATCATCGTGGCCGAGTCTAACCGAGTTGAGCTAAGCGCCGTGCGCCTTGCGCGTCTCCCTGGTGATTCCGGTCTACAACGAGATGGCCACGCTCGCCGAGCTCTTGCGGCGCGTGGTCGCGGTCGACTTCGCGAAAGAGATTCTCCTCATCGACGACGGCTCGAAGGACGGCTCGCGCGAGTTCCTCGAGCGGCTCGACCGCGAGGGGATGAAGGCGCTCGACGGCGCGCGGCCGGCCAACGAGAACGTCTTCCGCGTGCTGCTGCAGCCGAAGAACCAGGGGAAGGGCGCGGCGCTGCGGCGCGGCTTCAAAGAGGCGACGGGCGAGATCGTCATCGTGCAGGACGCCGACCTCGAGTACGACCCGCGCGACATCCCGAAGGTCGTGCAGCCGATCAAAGACGGCGTGGCCGACGTGGTGTTCGGCTCGCGCTTCCGCGGCGAGACGCGGCGGGTGCTCTACTTCTGGCACACGGTGATCAACACCGGCCTCACGCTGCTCTCGAACGCGACGACGGGCCTGAACCTCACCGACATGGAGACCTGCTACAAGGCCTTCCGCCGCGACGTGATTCAGTCGTTCGAGCTCGTCGAAGACCGCTTCGGCATCGAGCCCGAGCTGGCCGCGAAGGTGGGCCGCGCGAACGTCCGCGTGTTCGAGGTGCCGATCAACTACTTCGGCCGCACCTACGAAGAGGGCAAGAAGATCGGCTGGAAGGACGGCGTCCGTGCCCTGTACGCGATCGGCAAGTACGGCCTGCTGAAGCGGTAGCGGGGACTGGCTCCTTTTCCGGCCGCGCAGCCCCGACCTACCGCCAGCAGGCAAAGGTGCCTGTCCCCCACGTGCCGAACCCGAACGCGAACCCGAACCCGGCCGTTCGCGGTCGGCCTGGAGCGTGCCTACTCCACTGGAGTGGCCATGCGCGGGAAGCGCACTGCGCAACCGGCTGGATCAGGCCGGAAATCTCATGGCGCGGGAATTGATAACTGGTGTGCACATGAAGCTCGCCGCCATCGTCGCCGCCCTGCTGACCTCGTCTCTGGCTCTTGCTGGCGCTCCCCAGAAGTCGCTGGCGTTCGCGTCGACTCCGCAGAAGCTGTCGTTGCCGCTCGGACATTCGACGACCTTGAACATGCCGGGCGAGGTGTCGAAGGTGAGTGTGTCGGATCCGTCGAAGGTGGAGATCAAGAAGCAGGGCCGCAAGGTCACGCTCGTCGCGCTGGAGAAGGGCACGACGGAGGCCACCATCAAGACGAAAGACGGCGTGACGAAGCTGAACATCTACGTCGCGGCCGACAAGTACGCGATGCCGTATTGAAGTAGAGTGCCGGGCGTCATGCGTTCTCCCCGTGACGCCCGTCGTGCCGAAGTCGATCGCTTGAAGTGGTGCGAGCGGCCGGTGTTGCTCAAGGTCCTCGTGCACGCGTTCGATCAGGTCGAGCAGACGCATCACGGTCCGCAGCCGCTCGAGCAGCTCGCGCGCGCCCACCGCATTCGCGCGTGGCTCGAGCGGGTGTCGCCGCGCGTGTGACACTCCGAAACCTGCGCTTGTCTTTGTTCTGACGCCCCGCTATCGACGAACGGGGGCGTATGGACACACCGCTGAGCAAGAGCCCGGAAGAGCCCACGCTGCCGGAGCTGCTCTCCGCGCCGGCGCTCGTCCCCGAGCTCGGCACGTTTGCGGGCCGCTTCCGCCTCGAGCAGATCGTCGCGCGCGGCGGCGCCGGCACCGTGTTCCGCGCCAGCGAGCCGGGCTCCGCGCAGCCCTTCGCCATCAAGGTGCTCGCGATGCCGCCCGACTCGCGCGCCGAGGTGATGGAGCGCTTCGACCGCGAAGTGCGCGCGATGCAGGCCATCACTCACCCGCACGTCTGCGAGCTCGTCGACTTCGGCAAGCTGCAGGGCTCGGGGCTGCCGTTCCTCGCGCTGGAGTGGATCGAAGGCGAGCGCCTCGGCAAGCACGTGCGCGAGCGCGGCGGCCCGCTGACCCTCGAGGACACCTGGGCCATCACGAAGCAGCTGCTCGAGGCGCTCACCGCCGTGCACGACAGCGGCTACGTGCACCGCGACGTCTCGATGAACAACGTGATGCTGTCGGTGGTCGACGGTCGGCTGCACGTGAAGCTCATCGACTTCGGGCTGGTGAAGCCGCGGCCGGGCCACTACCAGGCGGTCACGCGGCCCGGCGTCATCGTGGGCACTCCGTCGGTGATGGCGCCGGAGCAGTTCGAGCCGCCGCGCGTCGACGAGCGCGCGGACATCTACGCGGTCGGCGTGCTGCTGTCGTTCATGCTGACGGGCAAAAATCCGCTGCAGGGCGCGACCCTCGCCGAAGCGGGTAAACGTCTGCTCGCGGACCACCACGTGCGCCGGCCGAGCGAAGAGGTCGCGCTGCACCCGGCGGTCGACGCGCTGGTGACGCGGTGCCTCGAGCGAGATCCGTCGAAGCGGTTCCCGAGCGCGGCGCACCTCGCCGCCGAGCTCGAGCGGGTGGTGCGGCACGCGCACTCGTCGTCGCTGAAGACGCGGGCGCGGCGCGTGCTGGCGATGTGCCTCAGGGCGCGGACTCCGTCGCCGGCGGCCGAGCGCGCTCTCGACGAGATGGTCAGCGTGATGGCGGCCGAGAGCGTCGGCTGGTCGGTGAAGCTCGACGACGGGGCGGCGCTGGCGCTCGTCGACGCTCCGCCGGACCCCGAGCTCGCGCAGGCCGTGCTCGCCCAGGCCACCGCGCTGATGGAGCGCCTCACCGCCCACGAGCCCCACGCCGACGTCGTGCTCACGCTGCACGACGACACGGTGCTGCTGCGGCTCGACAACTCGAAGGTGATGGGCGGGCCGGTGCTCGAGATGCTGCGCTGGCCGCTGCCGGACGAGGGCAGCGTGTTCGTCTCGGCGCCGATGGTGAAGCTCTTGCCGATGCTGAAGGGGCGCGCGCGCTACGGGGACGTGACGAGAGTCGTCTAGATACGCGCGAGCGCGTGACGAGACGGCGCTGGCGCCGGGCTCGTGCGGCTGAGGCGGAAGAAGCCGGGGACGTCGACGCAGACGTTGCCGGGGACGTCGACGCTGACGTTGCCGGCGACGTCGACGCTGACGTTGCCGGGGACGTCGACGCTGACGTTGCCGGGGACGTCGACGCTGACGTTGCCGGGGACATCGACGCTGACGTTGCCGGGGACGTCGACGCTGACGTTGCCGGGGACGTCGACGCGGACGTTGCCGGCGACGTGAACGACTCGACGGGCCCGGGTTCGTTCACTGGAACGTTCACCGGTACAGGGATGGGAACGCCTACGCGCGCGCGTTCGGCGCCTCTAGTTCGGCGGAATCACGCCGCGCAGATCCGCGGTGCACGCATAGGTCGAGTCGAACGCGGCCTGCATGAACCCAGGGTCGAGCGGCATCTCCGGCAGCTCGACCAGCGTCGTGCCGATCTTCACGCGCCCGGAGACCACGTTGCTCTTCCCGCGGAACGAGCCGTTCTGCGCGGCGAGCGTCACCTCGGGCAGCTCGAGCGAGAACACCTTCGCGCCGGCCTGCAGCGTCGCGCGAGCGCCGGTGAGCGTGATGCGATCGAACTGGGCCACCGGCGTGGGGATCTCGAACCGTCCCGGGTCGCTCGCGAGCTCTCCGAGGATGGGCTTCATGTACGTGGTCAGCCGCCCGGCGTGAATCGTCAGCTTGCCCGCGGGCGCGCTCTGCCCCGGGGCGATCGACCACGCGGCGAAGTCGCTGAGCTGAATGTCGCTCAGGTCGAGCGTCACGGCGTCGCGCGTACGCGGGATGATGGAGGCGACGACGAGCAGGCGGGTCTCGCGCTCTCCGACGACCTTGCGCGAGCCACTGACGGTGCTGCGGCCCGAGGCGTAGCGGCGGCCGCCGGTGCAGCCCTGGTCGACCTGGGCGTCTCCACGCGGGGCGAGCTCGCAGCGGCTGACCGACCACGTCATCGAGCCGATCTCTCCGGCCTCGCCGATGACCTCGTCGGGGTTCAGCTTCTTCAGCGTGCCGTCGAAGCCGCAGGACGTGTCCTTGTTCACCATCGACGCGACGGTGCCCGCGGTCTGCACGACGAGGCGCGCGACGTTCTTCGCCAGCGCTTCCTTGAACGAGCACTGCTCGTCGTTCTGCGGCACCTTGATGTTGGGCAGGCACGCGTAGGACGCGAGGTGGTGCGCGGCCTCGTACGACGGGTCGAGGATCGGCGGCCCCTTCACCGGGATCTGCCGCGCGGTGCCGTCGACGGTGAGGGTGCCCTCGAGCCAGTTCGTGTGGTCTTCGCGCGGGCCGGCCTGGGCGTCGAGCTTCGAGGCGCCGAGCGTGAGCGGGTACTGCGCGCCGTCGCTGTGGACCTGGACCTTCGCGTTCGCCCACGAGAGCGAGCGGAAGTAGACGACCGGCGTCTTGATGCTGCACGCGCCGCTGGTGGTGTCGAGCGCGAGCCGCGAGCCGAGCTCGCCGGTCAGCGTGCCGCTCTCGACGGTGAGGCCGCTCGTCGAGGCGCTGTCGGTCGAGGTGAGGTTCTCGAAGGTCATCGTGAGCACGACCTTCGCGGCGTCGCGCGAGGTCGGCACGACGGGTGCGGCGGGATCTCCGGTGAGCAGGCCGCGCACGGTCTTGGTGCCGGTCACCGAGACCTTGCCCTGCAGCCTGCGCTCGAGCATGTGGCAATCGGTCTTCGCCGCGGTGGCCTGCGCCCACTGCTGCACGCACGCGGAGGAGATCGTGTACGTCACCGAGCCCTCGCCGCCGACGCTGCCCATGAGCCGCGCCGACGCCATCACCGTCGGAGATGCGAAGCCGCAGCGGGTGTCGTCGTCGATGACCGACGCGATGGTGCCGAACATCGACACCGAGAGCTGCGAGGCGCCCTGCGCGAGCCGGTCTTGCAGCGGCGGGCACGAGCGGTCGACCGGCGTCGCGAGGTCGTCTTTGCACGCGTACGACTCGAGGAACTTCGCCGCGTCGTAGGCGGGGTCGAGGCCGTCTTTGTCGCCGTCCTTCGGCAGCTCGACGGGGCCGCCCCAGACGGTCAGCGTGCCGGAGAGCGCGTTCTCTTCGTCGCCCCAACGCCCGAGCTGCGCCTTCAGGTCCGAGGTGCCGACGGGCACGTTGAAGCGGCGCGAGCCCGAGTCGACGAACAGCTCGGCGTCTTCGTAGGTGATGCCGGAGAGCCCCAGCTCGTTCGTCGCCACCGCGCAGACGCCCTTCGTCTTCGAGACGGCGAGCTTCGGCAGCGCGGTCCACGACAGCTTGCCGCTGATGACTTTCAGGCTCGCCGGCGAGTCGGTGCGCGCGGAGACGAAGTCGGTCAGCGTCGCGGTGTGCGTGACCGTCGTCGCGTCGGGCCGGTTTGGAATGACCGGGTTCACGCTCGAGCCGGTGAGCATGCCCTCGACGACGCGCGTGGCCGAGACGACCACCTTGCCGCCCGCGCTCGTCTCGACGCCGCTGCAGTCTTTCGAGAGCGCCTCGAGCTGCGCGCCGAAGTCGATGGTGCAGTCGGTGACGGTCCACGTGACGGTGCCGAGCTGACCGGTGGTGCCTTGAACCTTCGCGCTCTCGAGCGCCGCCTTGCTCTTGAAGCCGCACGTCGAGTCTTCGGCGAGCACCGCGGTGATGACCGCCGCGTTGCGCACGGTGAGCCGCGCGACGCCCTGGCCGACGGCGCCCGGGTTGAGCCGCTCGAGCTGGCAGCCGGCTGCGAACAGGACCGCGACGGCGAAGAGTGAGGCGCGCATGCCGCGGGTTGATTCCATAATCAGGGACTCCCGGTCAAACGACGGGATGATGTAGGTGTCGGTCCGACCCATGCGGAAGTTGCTCGTCCTGCTGATGTCACTCGGCGCCTGCGTATGTGGGCGAGAGCTCGAGCGAGCGGACGGAGGAGAGGGCGGCTCAGGCGGCTCGGGCGGAGGCGCAGCGAGCGTGGACGGGGGCGGCGCGTACGAGTGCGCGGAAGCGCTGAGCGGGCAGGCGGCAAGCGGCGCATGCCCGCGGTGGTGCTTCGCGAGGGACTTCGGCTGCAGCGACAGCCTGATCTGCGAAGCCGACGGGGGTCACCGCGTGGTGCGCGGCTGCCGCGACGGCGGAGCAGTGTCGTGCCTTCCGTTCGCGACAGGAACACGCCTCTCAGGCAGCACGCCGCTGGGCGACATCGACTTCCGCAACGCGTGGGGGAGCCCGTCGTGGGCGTTCGCGCGAGACCTGGTGGTGCAGCTCGGCGAGACGCCGACGGCGTACGTCTCTCCGGCCTCGTCGCTGGGCTTCTACACGTCGATCGATCCGCACGACGCAGGCGAGCTGACGGTGGCGCGGCTGGTGCTCGACGGAGGCGTCGCGTTCGGACCCGCAAGCGTCATCCTGGACGCGGTGGACGCAGGTCGAGCGCATGGCTCAGTCATCATCCAAGCGCCAGGCTGGAGCGTGAGCGGAGCGTTCGACATTCCGCTCTGCGCGGAGATGGACCGCTCAGGTCCCTAATCTGGCGTCCCCGGCCACGTTCCCGGCCACGTTCCCGGCCACGTTCCCGGCCACGTGCCGGTGAACGCACCCGGGCCCGTCGAGTCGTTCACGTTCACGTCCCGGACGTCCTCGTCAGCGTCCCCGTCAGCGTCCCCGTCAGCGTCCCCGTCCGCGTCCCCGGTCACTCGAGGTCGAGCACCCGCAGCAATCCCCCGCTGGTGAAATACGCCCGCGTGCCGGCGACGGTGATGCGCGCGTGCATGCGGCGGGGCACCATCTCTCCTCCGGGCGTGCACGAGGTGAAGTCGCCATTCACCGGGAAGTACCCCATGACCTCGGGCGACATCGGCTCCGAGACATCCACCGAGTAGATGCCCTCGCCGAACGCCTGAGCTGCCGGCAACCGGTCGGCGGGCGTGATGAGCAGCGTGGCGCCGGTGACGAAGACGCCGTCGAACGCGTTGCCGGTCAGCATCGGCGCGATGCTCGGCGGCAGCGTGAGCATGCTGGCCGTGGAATCCATCACGCGGCCGATGTCGATGATCTTGAGCCCGTTGACGGTGGCGACGTACGCGTGCGTGCCCTGCATCGCGACGTCGAGCACCTCGTCGATGACGACCGGCCCGTGAACGATCGGCGCCGAGCCGACCGAGTCGTCGAGCAGCGTGTTGAGCTCGACGAAGTAGAGGTTGTTCCCCGTGCCGGCGCTGGGCGGGGTCGTGCCGTCGTTCGTCTCGAGGCCGACGGCGACGCGCCCCGCGAGCACCGCGATGTTCGCCATCAGGTTCGGGCCCGTCGCGGTCGTCACCAGCACCGACCCGACCGAGTCGCCGGCGGCGATCTGCACGCCGCTGCGGTTCTTCGCTTTCCCGGCCGGGAACACCTCGACGTAGACGCCGCCCGCGCGCACCTCGGCGACGATGAGCCAGTGCCCGAACAGCTCGACGTCGGTGACCCGCGAGCCCGGCAGCGCGACGTTGTACCCGGTCGGCATGTCCATCGGCTGGTGGTCGGTGAGCGTCTCGATGTTGTTCACGCGGAAGCCGTTGCCCTGGGTGAGGATCTCGACGTCGTCGACGTAGGTCGCTCCGCTCACGCAGGCGGGGTTCGTCGGCGAGTACGTGCGCTTCGGCGCGAGGCCGTCCTGCAGGTCGAAGACGTACAGCGCGCCGGTGTAGAGGAACGTGCCGAAGACGGCGGGGTGGTAGCCGGCCCCCGGCTCGGTGGTGAACGTGCGCAGGCCGCGCGGCGAGGCGAGCTCGAGGAAGTGAATGCGCCCGCCGTTCGCGTCGAGCGCCGAGACCGCCGCGTAGTTCGCGAACGTCACCACGTTCTGCGGGTTGCCGATGCTGTACCTGCCGACGTCGCGCGTGAACGTCGTCTCGGCGGCGTCGAGCACCTTGAGACCCGCTCCCTCGTCCGGCAGGAAGATCTGGTGTCCGCTCACGTCGAGCTGGGCCGACCCGGTGTACGCCGACGTGACGGTGGCGGTCATCACCGTGCCTCCACTCCAGATGGTGGACATGTTGAAGCCGCTCAGGCCGAAGCTCGACGTCGAGAAGAAGCCGAGGTTGCCGCTCACCGGCCACCGCGACGTGGCGTTCGGGCCGCCGCTCGAGCTGCCCTGCAGCGCCGGCAGGCCGGGCATCGCCGCCTGCAGCGACGAGGTGAGGTTCACGAAGTGCTGGCCCGACGACGCGCCGTCGTTGACGATCATCACGAGCCGGTCGCGCGTCACCGCCGACGTCATCGCCACCGCCGTGCTGTTCCACAGCAGCGGCGCGCTCACGAAGTTCGCCGCCTGCGGCTGGACGCCGTTGCCGTTGTAGAGCTCGCCGACGTTGAGCACCGCGGTGAAGTTGCCGCTGCCGACGCCGCGGCGGCCGCTGATGACCAGCTTGTCGCCGATGAGGCCGAGGCTCGTGGCGCGGAAGTTGGCGCCGAAGTCGAGCGCCTGCAGGTTGATGACCGACCACGGCGTCGGGAGCACGTTCGGCTGCCCCAGGTCGAAGATGCGCAGCGTGCGCGGCGTGAGCATGTAGAGCCACTTGCCGTCGATGAGCAGGTCGCCGGCCTGCACGCCGGACAGGCAGGTGACCGCGTCGGTGAAGCCGACCGACGCCGCGACGAACGGCTTGTTCCAGTTCGGGCGCGCGACGCCGCGCTGCACCGGCGACTGCATCTCGCGCAGGTCGATGGCGTGAAGGCCCACGTCGCTGGGGTTCGTCAGGCTGCACCCCGCCGACGTCACCAGCGCGTAGAGGAAGTTGCCGTGGCGCACCATGCGGTGCACGCGCGGCAGGCCCGGCAGGCCCAGCACGGCGAGCTCGTTCGACGACACCTCGCCCGGCTGCAGGCGCAGCGGCTGCTGGCCGGCGTCCGGCAGCCACTGCCCGACGTTGCCCGCCCTGTCGACCGGGCGGATTCGAACGTACGTCGTCGCGCCGTTCGGCAGCCCCGACAGCGTCGTGTTCGCGCGCGGCGGAATTCGCACCGGCGAGACGCCCTCGTTCGCGAAGCCCGCACTCTCGGTGTCGGAGAACGTCGGCGCCGCGCCGTAATAGACGTCGTAGTGGTCGATGTCGGCCGAGCTCGACTGCTGGAAGTACACGGTCGCGCGCTCGTCGCCGTTGTCGATCCACTCCGGGCGCCAGGTGATGGGGTCGGGCGGGTTGGTGTCGGCGTGCACGATGAGGCGCGCCTCACCGCTCAGGTTGCCGGCGTCGTCGCGCGCGCGCAGGCGGAACTCGTTGCGCACGCCGGTCTCTCCGCCGTCGTTCTCCTCGAAGAACTCGAACCGCGAGGGCTGACCGGGCAGGTGCGTCGTCGGCGTCCACGACGTGATGGGCCGGCCGGTCGAGTCGAGGCCGCCCAGCTTCTCGTACGTGTAGAAATACGTGTCGCTCGACGGGGCCACGTCGATGACGAACGACGTCATGTTGGGGTCCGTCGTGTACCGGTCGGACAGGTTCACCACCGGCGTCGTCGGCGGCGTCGTGTCGAGGATGATGTCGTCTTCGAGGATGTTCGACGTGTTGCCCGCCGCGTCCTTGTAGCGCAGGCAGACCCGCTTGCTGCCCTCGCCGCCCGAGAGCTGGAAGCCGTAGCTCGAGACGACGGCCTGGCGCGGCGAGAGGTTGAAGTCGTTCGCGAGACAGGCCCCCGCGCCGGGGTGCTCGGCGAGGAACGCGTCGACCGCGTCGTTCGAGCCGTTCACCGTGACGGTCACCGAGTCGGTCGGGGTGAAGCCCGCCACCGGAGCCGCGCCCGACCGCACGTCGATGCTCATCGCCGAGACGTCCGGCGGCTGCGTATCGACGCGGATGCTGGCGGTCGTCAGCGCCGTCGTGGTGTTCCACACGTCGTCGCGGAAGTACGCCGAGATGGTGTGCGGCCCCTCGGTCGCCGGCAGCGTGAGCATCGTGCTGCCGGTGAAGCCGACGAACGACGACGGCGTCCCCTCGGCCACCGCCCACTCGTCCGCGCCGGTCGCGGTGCCCGCGATGTCGAGCGTCATGTTGCCGCCCACCACCTCGTCGCGGTTCACGTAGAGGTTGCCGTTGTTGATGACGAGCGCGGTGTTCGACGGCGCCGTCTGGTCGAGCACGATGTCGTCCGTCGTCGCCGTGCCCACGTTGCCGGCAGCGTCGCGCACGCAGCCGCGCACGGTGTGCGTGCCGTCGCCGCCCGCGAGCGTGAAGTTCACCGTCGTCGAGAACGGCAGCCAGGGGAACGACGCCGACGTCGTGCAGCTCACCGGAGCCTCGGAGAGGAAGATGAGCGACGGCGTCTCGGAGCAGCTCGCCACCGTCACGCGCACCCCCGTGAGCGCCGTGCGGTTCGCCGGGCCCGCCGAGCCGTCGGTGCGCGAGCCGTTGATGGTGAGCGCGCAGCCCGTCGGCGTGAGGGTGTCGAGCGCGATCGTCGCGGGAGCGCTCAGCACCGTATTGCCGGCGGCGTCCCGGAAGCAGCCGCGCACCGTGCGCGGGCTCGTCGAGCCGGTGAGCGTCCACGGCAGCGAGCTCGACGACATCGACGTGTAGCCGCTCGCCGGGCAGCTCGTGAGCGTCTCGTTGCCGAGCAGGTACTCGGTCGCGCCGCTCACCGTCGCGAGCACCGTGACGCTCGCCGTCGACGTGTCGGTCGACGAGAGGGTGCCGTCGGCCAGCGTGCCCTGCACCGTGAACGAGCTCAGCGCCGGCGCGTCGGTGTCGATGGCGATGGTGTCCGAGACGGCCATGGTGATGGCGTTCTGCAGGTCGTCGCGGAAGATGGCGTTCACGGTGCGCGTGCCCTGCGGCGTCGCCGAGATGGGCAGGCTGAAGGGCGTCACCGCCGAGAAGGCGACGAAGCTCGACGGCGTGCCTTCGGCCACCGCCCACTCGGCCGCTCCCGTCGCTACGCCGGTCACCGACAGCGTCGTGTTGCCGCCGGTCACCTGGCTCGCGTTCACCCACGCGGCGCCCGCGTTGAGGGTGATGGACGCCGCGCTCGGCGGGGTCGTGTCGAGCACGATCGCGTCGGGCATCACGCTCGTCACGTTGCCCGCCGCGTCGCGCACGCAGCCGCGCACCGTGTGCGAGCCGTCTCCGCCGGAGAGCAGGAACGAGGGGATGGTGCTCGCGTAGGAGAGCCACGGCAGCGAGACCGTCGCCGAGCACACCGGCGTCGCCTCGGTCAGGTAGATCTGCACCGGCGTCTCGGTGCAGCCCGCCACCGAGACCGAGACGTCGAAGCTCGCCGTGCGGTCGGCCGGAGCCGCCGTGCCGTCGCGCTTCGTGCCGTTCACCGTCAGCGCGCAGCCCGTCGGCGCCGTGCCGTCGAGCACGATGGTGTCCGTCACCGGGCCGGCGGTGTTGCCCGCGGCGTCGCGGAAGCACGCCCGCATCTGCCGGGGAGTCGCCGCTCCGCTCAGGGTCTGCGCCACCAGCGTCGTCCCGCCGAGCGCGCTGTAGCCGCTCGTGGGGCAGGAGGTCAGCGCCTCGTTGCCGAGCACGTATTCGGTCGCGCCCTCGACGGTGACCTGCACGTTCACCGTCGTCGTCGCGGTGAGGGTGGTGTCGCTCGTGCCGTCGGCGAGCTGCCCGACGAGCAAGATGGAGGGCAGGCCGGCGCCGCCCGTGCCGGTCGGAGGCGTGACGTCGAACTCGATCGAGTCCTGCGCCACCGTCGTCACGTTGCCGACGTCGTCGCGGAAGATGGCGTAGAGCGTGCGGACGCCGGTGCCGGCGAACGTGAAGTTCGTCGCCATGCCGCTGAAGGCGGTGAAGGTCGTCGGCGGGTTCGTCTCGGAGAGCGCCCACTCGGTGGCTCCGGCGGCGGTGCCGGTGACGCTCGCGACGTTGCCGCCGCGCATCGCCACCTGGGCGGCGTTCACGTACGGCGCGCCCAGGTCGAGCACGATGCTCGGCGAGACCGTCGGCGGCAGCGTGTCGAGCGTGATGGGCGCCGAGGCGATCGGCTGCGTGTTCCTCGCCGCGTCGCGCACGCACCCGCGCACCGTCGTCGGCCCGTCGGCGCCGGTCAGCGAGTACATGAAGCTCGCAGAGAACGGCACCCACGCGAGCGCCGCGCTCGCGCTGCACGTCACCATCGACTCGGTGAGGAAGATCTCCGCCGGAGTCTCGACGCACGAGCCGATGGTCGCCGTGACGTCGCGCAGCGCCGTCTTGCCCGCCGGCGCCGCGGTGCCGTCGACCTTCCGCCCGGCCAGCGAGAGCACGCAGCCCGTCGGCTGCGAGGCGTCGAGCGTGATGCTCGCGGTCATCGGCCCGAACGTGTTCCCTGCCGCGTCGCGCAGGCACGCGCGCACCTGCCGCGGAGTCGCCGCGCCCGTCAGCAGGTGCCCCGTGATGGTCGTGCCGGTCAGCGCCGAATAGCCGGCGGGCGCGCTCGGGCACGCCGTCAGCGTCTCGTTGCCGAGCAGGACCTGCGTCGCGCCGCTCTGCTGAATCTTCAGCGTCACCGTCGCCGAAGAGGTGACCGTGCTCGAGAGGGTGCCGTCGGCGAGCGTGCCCTCGATGGCGAGCGTGCCCGAAGGCGCCGTCTGGTCGAGCGTCACCGCCGCGGTCGCCGTCGAGTCGTTGCCCGCGGCGTCGCGGAACCGCGCGTAGACGACCTTCTGCCCGTCGCCGCTCGACAGCGTGTACATCGCCGGGCTCACCAGCGCGCCGGGCGTCGCGGTCGCGAAGGCCGGGTCTTCCGACAGCGTCAGCGCCTGCGTCGGAGACAGCGGGTTGCCGTTCGCGTCGTTCGCCGCGACGGTGAAGGTCGCCGACAGCGAGCTCGTCGGAGAGCCCGACGTCAGCGTGAACGTGCCCGCCGGCGGCGTCACGTCGTACGTGATGGTGCGGTCGAGCTGCGTGCCGACGTTGCCGGCCGCGTCGACGAAGAGGACGTGCACGTGCCGCAGGCCCTCGGTCGGTTCGATGAACCACGCCATCGACGAGCGGAACGGCTGCAGCGTGGCGCCGCTCAGGTCCGCGGCGTTCTCGTTCGCGAGCTTCACCTGCACGTAGCCGCCGTTCGGCTCGGCCGCGGCGCCGAGCTGCAGCTCGACCAGCGGCGTCGCGGTGTAGCCGTCGAGCGTCGCCCTCGCGCCGCGCACGATGGTGAGGCTGCCGGTCGACGGCGGCACGGTGTCGACGACGACCGAATCGCTCACCAGCGCGCTCGCGTTGCCCGCGTTGTCGATGAACTGCGCGTAGACGGTCTGCGGCCCGTCGCTGGTGGTGGGGCGATCGAACGTGACGTTCGGCAGGTACGTCTTGCGCGGCGCGCCGGCGAGCTGGCCCGTCGCGTCGAGCGTGCTCGTGGCCGACAGCTTCACGAAGCCGACGCCCGAGGCGTTGTCGACGCCCTGCGCGCGCGGGTCGAGGGCGCTGACGGTCGCGAGCAGCGTGACGTTCGAGCGCGTGAAGTCGGCGCCGTCGACGAGCTGCAGCGAGAGGTTCTCCGGGGGCACCGTGTCGAGCACGACGTTCGCCGAGAGGATGCCGCTGACGTTGCCGGTCGCGTCCTTGTACTGGAGGTAGACGGTCTTCGTTCCGTCCGAGGCGGAGAGCGAGAAGGGAATCGAGTTGGGCGTCGTCGTTCCGCCGTCGGGCAGGGCGCCGAACGGCTGGAACATGACGCTCGCGAGGGTGGGGTCGTCTTCCGAGGCGCGCCACTCGCTCGCGTTGCCCGCGCTCGAGAGCCGCAGCGTGACGGCGCGCGTGCGCGTGAAGTCGGGCGAGTTCGAGGGGTCGCCGTCGTCGATCGAGAAGTCGCCCTGGATGCGGACGAGCTCGAGGACCCCGGCGAGGGCGCTGCGGTTGTAGCTGACGTCGATCGCGCTGGAGAGCGCGGTGATGTAGTTGGTGCGCGAGGCCTTCACCGTCCAGGTGCCGACGGGGACGCCGCGGATGGTGAAGCTGCCGCGGCTGGGGTTCGTCGCCGAGGGCGCGACCGCGGCGCTGTACGGCGTGCCGCTGCCGCCGTCGGGCGTGCCGCCGTCGGCGATGACGAGGTCGAGGCTCGCGGTGACGTCGCGCAGCGGCGTGTTGTCCTTCATGACGACCTCGCCGTTGATGTCGCCGCGGTCGAGCAGCAGCTCGACGTCGCCGACCATCTTCGTCTGCAGCGGCATGACGTCGTACGAGCGCGTGCCGAGCGGGTCGTGGAAGCCGGGGAACGAATACGTGAGCGTGCGGCGGCCGGCCGGCAGGCCCCCGAGGTCGAAGTTGCCGTTCTGGTCGGTCTGCGCGGTCGCGCCGGTGTCGGAGGTGACGGTGACTCCGGAGGCGGGGAAGGGCGCGGGAGAGAGGTCGCGCTCCTTGAGCACGCGGCCCTGGATGCGGGCCGGGCTCAGCGTGAGCACGAACGGCATCATCGTGAGGTCGACGGTGGCCTTGTCGCCGACGGTGATGCCGGTGCGCGGCGTCGGCGACGCGTAATACGGGTGGCTCACCGTGATGCGGTACGTGTTCGGCGGCAGGCGCTGCGTGAACTCGCCGCTGGCTCCGACGGTGGTGAGCGCGGCCTCTTCGTTCGTGGCGTCGACGAGGAAGCGGACCTCGGTGCCGGTGACGTCGCCGACCTGTGTGGTGACCTTGCCTTTGATCTGGCCGTCGTTCTGGCCGGGCTGCTGCGTCGAGTTGAGGCGAAGGGTCCCCAGGTTCTTCACGTAGCCGGGCAGCAGCGTGAAGTTGCGCACGACGGCCTGGTAGCCGGTGAGCGAGAGGTCGAGCTGGTACTCGCCGGGCACGAGCGCGGTAAACGAGAGCTTGCCGGCAGCGTCGGTCGTCGCGGTCTGCGTCGCGCCGTCCGAGTCGGCGGTGAGCGTGACGCTGACTCCCGCGAGCGGCGTGGTGCCGTCCTGCTGCGTGACGGTGGCCTCGAGGCCCGACCGCACCGGCTGTTGAGGGAGGTCGAGATTGAAACACGCGGCGAGGCTCAGGCCGAAGAAGGCCAGGGTCTTCAGTCGCATCGTTTGGGGGTCTCCAGGAGGCGCGAGGCGGCGACGAGCGTACCAAACCGAGCGTGTGTGCCGGTCTGCGCGGGGCAGGACTGACCGGACGCCACCTCGCCGCAGTCGGTGAAGCAGCGACCTGTGGCGCCATGCCACGGCTGCCCCAGCGACGGAGCCGTTACCTGATCGGTGTCATGGCAACACGAAACACGCTTCCGAAAGAGATGAAGGCGGCCGTCGTCGACGAGTTCGGCCCGCCCGACGTCGTGCATACGACCCAGGTCCCGGTCCCGAGGTTGGGGCGCGGCGAGGTCCTCATCCGCGTCGAGGCCGCGGCCGTCGGCGAGTGGGACCCCTCGCTCGTCGACGGCTCGTTCCAGGACAGGAAGCGGAAGCTGCCGACCGTCTTCGGCTCCGACGGCGCCGGCATCGTCGAGGCCGTCGGCTCGGGCGTCTCCCGCTTCAAGCCCGGCGATCACGTCTGGGGCTGGGGCTGGGCCAACAAGAAGGGCGGCTTCTTCGCCGAGTACATCGTCGTGAAGGAGCGCAACGTCGCCCCGATCCCCCGCGGGCTCTCGCTCGAGCAGGCGGGCGCGCTTCCCATCTCGGGCATCACCGCGCTGCAGGGCCTCGACGCGCTCGAGCTCGTGCCGGGGCAGAAGCTCATCATCACCGGCGCGAGCGGAGGCGTCGGCCACGTCGCGCTGCAGCTCGCGAAGATCATGGGCCTCTCGGTGTTCGCCGTCGCCTCGGGCCAGGACGGCGTCGAGCTCGTGCAGCGACTCGGAGCAGACGCGGCCGTCGAGGGCCACCGCGGCCGCGTCGACGAGGACGCGCGGCGCTTCGCTCCCGACGGCTTCGACGGCGCGCTCGTCTTCGCCGGCGCCGACGGCTGGCAGCTCTTGCTCGCGCAGGTGAAGCGCGCCGGCCGCATCGCGTGGCCCAACGGCGTCGAGCCGGAGCCGGTCGTCCCGCAAGGCGTCCTCGCGAAGAGCTACGACGGCAAGGCGAACCCCGAAGACTTCGAGCGGCTCAACCGCACCATCGAAGGGCGGCCGTTCCGCGTCGAGGTGAGCAAGAGCTACCCCCTCGAGCAGACGGCGCAGGCGCTGCACGACGTGATGCAGCACCACATCGGCAAGCTCGAGGTGCGGCCGCGCTGAGCCGCCGCGTCCCCGGCGTCAGCGGAGCGTCTCGGTCAGCGGGGCGAGCTCCGAGGGGGCCAGCTCGGAGGTGATCGCGTAGAGCGCGGTCGCAACGCCCGTCTGTGCCGCACAGCCGGTCGTCGTCTTTCCGTAGACGGCGCCAGTGTGGCGCGCGCCGACGCGATAGACCCGCGCGCGCTGGCGGCACTGGTCGAAGTACTCGGCGGCGAAGCGCGGCGTGCAGCCCGCGCCGGCAAACTGGGCGAACGCGAGGGGCTGCGTGCAGCTCGCGTCGGCGAAGTAGCCGCTGACCCCGACTCCCGGCTGGAGCGGCAGACACCGGCGCGAGCCGTCGGCGGCCGAGGAGTAGGTCTGGCAGGCCACGTCGAGCTGGGTATCGCGCCACTCGAAGTGCGTCGTCTTTCCTCCCGGCCAGGTGAGCACGACGCGCTCGAGGCGTCCGGCGCTCGCGGACGAAGCGGTCGCGGTGGGCAGCGAGCTCGTGGAGATCGCCGCGCCGGCCGCGTACGCGCGGAGCGTCGAGCTGGTCTGCTGCACCTGGCACATGCCGGGGCCTCCGGAGTAGTAGCTGGTCAGCGCCGACCCCAGCCGGCCGTACTCGTAGTCGAGCGCGCACGAGGGCGAGCTCTTCGCCAGCACGCCGGTGAGCTGCGGCGGCGGACACGCCCCCGAGTGCAGGAACGAGGGGGTGGTGCAGGTCGAGCTCGCGAAGGTGGTGCCGCCGTACGTGAAAGGCGAAGGCACGCAGCGGACGGCGCCGTCGCTGAAGCGCTGCGGGTAGCAGTCGGTGTCGAGCGTGCCGTCCCGGTAGCCCAGGGTGCCGCGCGCACCGTCGGCCGCGACGAGCACGTTCAGGTCGAAGGGGCCGGAGCCTCGCGTCACCGTGCCGGCGACCAGCGTGCTCGCGGCGACCTCGGCCCCGAGGCGGAAGACCCGCTGGCCTGACTGCACCGGCACAGAGAGGCAGCTCGTGCCGGACCGCGAGTAGATGGTGGTCGCGCCGGTCGCGGCTCCGACCTCGAAGACGTGCACCCGCAAGGGGCACACGTTCGTGTCGTAACGGATGGCGTGCTTCGGCGCGCCGAGGCACTGCGGGTGCGCGAGGAACGCCGGCTGCGTGCACGCGGCGTCGGAGAAGAAGCCCTCGGGCGCGTACGGACCGTTGAACGGAACGCAGCGCAGCTGGCCGTCGCCGGCGTGCATGAACGAGCAGCGGGCGTCGAGCATGACGTCGTGCCAGCCCGCCTGGCCGGCGTTGCCACGCTCGTCGGTCAGCGTCACCGCCTTCAGGCGGGTTCCGCCGGTGAACGTCTCCGAGAGCGCGACGCCGCCGCCGGAGCCGCCGGAGCCGCCGGAGCCGCCGGAGCCGCCGCCGGCGCCGCCTGCGCCGCCGCTCGCCGTGCCTCCGCCGGAGCCGCTCGAGCCGGCGCCGCCGCCTTCGCCTCCTGCCGTGCCGGGGAAGATCGGCTCGGGGTCGGCCGAGCAGGCGCAGAGGAGCAGCGCTGCGGCGATTCGTTTCACTGCGGCGTGACACCTGCGGGCGCAGCCGAGTGCAAACGTTTCGGCGGCCGCTCGAGCAGGTCCATCGCGCCGACCTTCTCGCACCACTTCGCCCACTGGGGGCTGGGGCCCTTGTAGCGGAGCTCGTCGAGTGACTGCGGCACGGGCGCGTCGGTGCGCAGCGTCGCGAGCTTCTTGTAGAGCAGGGCGGCGTCGCGGTTCTTGTCGAGCGCGTCGGCGAGGCGGTCGGCGCCGCGCGGCTTCACCTTCCAGTCGTGGGGGAAGCGCGGAATCGCCTCGAGGTGCTTGTACTCGGCGAGCACGACGGCGGCGGACTTCTCGCCCCAGCCGTCGATGCCGGGGATGCCGTCGGCGGTGTCTCCGATGAGCGCGAGGTAGTCGGGGATGCTCTCGGGCTCGATGCCGCGGTCGGCCTTGCAGGTGTCCTTGGTGATCAGCTTCTGCCGCATGCGGTCGTACTGCACGACCTTGGGCCACGACAGGCACTGGTTCATGTCCTTGTCGGGCGTCATCAGGCGGATCTGCTCGACGGCCGGGTCGGTGGAGAACTTCCACGCGGCGCTGGCGAGGGCGTCGTCGGCCTCGAACTCCTTCATCGACCAGACGGTGAGGCCGAGCGCGGCGCAGGCCTCTTCGACGGTGTCGAACTGGGCGCGCAGCGCGGGGTCGATGCCCGCGTCGGTCTTGTAGCCGTCGAAGAGGTCGTTGCGGAACGAGACGATCGGGTTGTCGAACGCGACGCCGACGTGGGTCACCTTCTCGTGCGGATCCCACATCATGTTGATGAGCGACGTGACGACGCCGACCGTCGCCTTCGCGTCCCAGCCGCCGGGCGCGGTGTGCGAGGGGCGCTTGCTGTAGTGCGCGCGGAAGAGCTCGTAGGTCCCGTCGACGAGGTGGAGCCACATGGCTCTCGCCCGCGTAGCAAGCGCTGGAGTCGAGCGCGATGTTCTTCGCGCGGCTGCTCGCTCCGTGTGGTGAAAAGGGGGGGCGCAAAGATCTCGCGCGCGCGACGCAGGGCCGTTACCAATTCGCCGCTGCAATGCTCCGGTTCGGCGCGGCGCAGTGGAATGATCGCCTGACACGTTCGTGACAAATCCACTGAACGATAAGTTTACCGTTCGGTGGCGCCGGGGTAGCTTTCGGCCGGCAAGTTGCAACTCCCCTTCAAGGAATGACGATGTTCGATTGGCTGCACACTCTCTTCTCGCGAGACCTCGCGATTGATCTCGGAACCGCCAACACGCTGATTTACGTGCGGGGTGTAGGCATCGTCTCCAACGAGCCATCCGTGGTCGCCGTGCAGCAGGACGCCCGCGGCGGGAAGAAGGTCCTGGCCGTCGGCAAAGAGGCGAAGGAGATGCTCGGCCGCACTCCGGGCAACATCGTCGCCATTCGCCCGATGAAGGACGGCGTCATCGCCGACTTCGAGATCACCGCGGCGATGCTCCGCTACTTCATTCAGAGCGCGCACAACCGCAAGACGCTCGTGAAGCCGCGCATCATCATCGGCATCCCCTCGGGCATCACCGAGGTCGAGCGCCGCGCCGTCCGCGAGGCCGCTGAGAACGCCGGCGCCCGCGAGGTCTATCTCATCGAGCAGCCCATGGCCGCCGCCATCGGCGCCGGGCTCCCCGTCACCGAGCCCTCCGGCAACATGATCGTCGACATCGGCGGCGGCACCTCCGACGTCGCCGTCATCTCGCTCGCCGGCATCGTCTACGCGAAGTCCGTGCGCATCGGCGGCGACAAGCTCGACGAGGCGATCATTCAGTACGTGAAGCGCAAGTACAACCTGCTCATCGGCGAGCGCACCGCCGAGCTCATCAAGATGGGCATCGGCACCGCGTACCCGACCGACGAAGTCATGACGATGGAGATCAAGGGCCGCGACCTCGTCGCCGGCGTTCCCCGCACGCTCTCCGTCACCAGCGACGAGATTCGCGACGCGCTCGCCGAGCCCGTCAACGGGATCGTCGAGGCCGTCAAGATGACGCTCGAGCGCACTCCGCCCGAGCTCGCCGGCGACATCGCCGATCGCGGCATCGTGCTCGCCGGTGGCGGGGCGCTGCTCAAGAACCTCGACACCCTGCTGCGCGAGGAGACCGGCCTGCCCGTGTTCCTCGCCGAAGACCCGCTCTCCAGCGTCGTGATGGGCGCCGGAAAAGCCCTCGAGTCTTTGGACATCCTCCGCCAGGTCTGTCAGCCGGGCTGAAGCCCAGGCGCCTCGCGGCCGCTACGCGGCGCGCTCGTTCGGTCCGTGCTCACGGCCGGACCACGGCCACGCAGCGCGGTCCTCACGTCCGCCTCGTTTCACTTGGGAGCCTGTCCAGGGGTTGAACGCCCGTGGAGATCAAAGACCAGCACGCAGCCCGCGTCGCCCTCGGCATCCTGGCCGTCGTCTTCTTCGTCGACGCCGGCCTCAGCAGCTTCAGCCTCGGCCTCACGCTGCTGCCGCTCAGCCTCGACTTCGAGTCGGTCTACCGGGCCGAGATGGTCCTCTGGGTCCTCGTCGCCGGCGCGATGACGTGGGCGGTCTGGGAGCTCGGGCGCGCCGTGCGCTCGGAGCTGTTGTGGGGCGCGCTCGGCTCTTCCGGCGTGATGGTGCTGCTGGAGATCTACTTCACGTGGGACATGTTCACGCGCGAGCCCGGCCAGACGCGCAGCCAGCTCCTCTCGCTGGCCACCGCGGCGATTCTCCTCGCGATGACGGTGAGCCTCTGCCTCGCCATCGGCAAGCTCGGCCGCACCACCGCGTTCGCTGCCGGCATCATCGTCGTCGCGGTCGTGCGGACGCTCAGCAGCGTCGCGCTGGCGCTGCGCCTCAGCGACCACCCGCCGCTGTGGGTCTTCAACCTCCGCTCCTTCATCAGCATCGCCATCGCCGCCGCGCTCGGAGCCCTCGCGCTCCACGCCCGCAAGGGCGTCAGCGGCGAGACGAACGTGCTCACGGGCCCCGTCGCGCAGCAGCCCATCGTCGAGGCCTCGGGCATGCGGCTCGTCATCGTCGGCGTCGCGCTGCTCGTGCTCGGCATCGGCGGCAGCGCCGTCAGCTTCAGCGCCGCCTCCTCGAGCAGCGGCGGAGGCCGTTACGTCGTCTTCACCGGCGCGATCGCCACCGGCCTCGTCCAGGTCGTGCGAGGCATCGCGCGTCTCGGCAAGGGCTCCTGAGCGCCGGGGCTCGTCGCGCAGCCGGCTGAACGCAGGCTCTACGTGCCCTTGCGCACGCCGAGAATCTCGCCGTTGCCGCCGCTGATGCGCACGCCGGTGACTCCCAGCACGGCGAGCGCAGTCGTGACGATGTCGGCGCTGCGCGGCACGCGCGTGACGACCCCGGTGTCCTCGCGAATCTGCAGCGGCGTGCCGTCGTAGCCGACCGCCTTGGGGTCGACGATGTCGTAGCCGCCGAGCATGCGGTTCGTCTCGATGCCGCCGCCCGCGAAGATGACCGAGTTCGCCGCCCAGTGGTCGCTCGTCGGGCCCGAGTTCGGCCAGGTGCGCGCGAAGTCCGACAGCACGACGACGAGCGTCTCGTCGAGCAGCGACTTGCCGGCCTTCTGCCCCGGGGTCGCCTTCATCTCGCCGAGCAGGCGGCCGATGACCTCGAAGATGGCCCGCACCTGCACGAACTGCGACCGGTGGCCCTCGGCGTGGCCGTTGTCCCAGCTCTGATTTGCGGGCGCCTGCGCGCTGACTGCGACGCTCGTGCAGATGTTGCTCTTCAGCAGCTTGAGCGCGAGGTCGAAGTCGGCGTTCCACGTGCCGCCGCCGTCGCTGTTGAACGCCGGCACGTCGACGGCGAAGTGGCCGGTGCCCGCGCCCGCCCAGAACGGGCGCGGCGTGTGCTCGATGCCCCGCGTCGCCTGAACGACGGAGGTGACGTCGCGCGCGAGCACCTTGCTCACGCCCGACAGCCCGTCGTGCAGCTGCTGCAGCACGTTCTCCGAAGCGGGGTTCACCGCGCCGCGGTAGCCGCGCAGCCGGCGCGCGACGCGGTCTTCGATGGGGTTCAGCACGAAGCCGCCGTCGAGCGCCGCGCCGTCGAACGTCCTCGGCGGCAGCGCGACGCCGACGTCGCTCGCCTTGAGGTTCGTCCACGGGCGCGACAGCCGGTTCGAGTACAGGAACTGAATGTCCGAGACGCGGGTGATGCTCGCGGGCGCCGCCTCGGGCCTCAGGCCGACGAGCTCGGGCGCGGGCCCGCTGATCCACACGCTCGGCAGCGGGCGATCGGGGAACCGCGAGAACAGGCCGTCGGCGGCCCACGCCTGCAGCGAGGGCGACTTGAACTCCGACGACGCGATGCCGGTGAGCGCGCTGACCTGCCCGCCCACGTGCGCGACGGTGCGCTGGTCGACGCCGTGCACCACCAGCGCGTTGTTCCACAGCTGATGCTGCACCCACGACCAGCCGTTCGGGCTCGTCTGCCCGCCCGTGCGCGGGTCGGGCATGCCGGCGGCGAGCGCCGCCTGGTCCCACAGGCGGGCGACGCGCAGCGGGGGAATCGCGCCGCCGGTGCCGCTGGTGCCGTCGAGGTTCACGACCTGCGACGCGGAGAACCAGATCGGCTCGCCCAGCGTCGTGATGGGCGCCGGAATCGACGTCGCGATCTGCTGCGCGCTCATCGGGATGAACGACCACGGCGACTGCCAGCCACCGCCGAGGAAGAGCGTGAGCAGCTTGTCCGGCCCGTCGAACGTCTGCGCGCGCGCGGCCTTGGGTCCGCCGACCTTCGCGAGCAGCGCGAGCTGGGTGGCTCCCAGCGTGGCCTTCAGCAGGTGTCGTCGCGAGAGGGCCATGTCAGTAGAGGATCCACAGCGGGTCACGGATGAGCGCAGCGCAGACCGCGGTCCACGCCGTCGCAGTGCTCCTGGCCTCGTACGGGACGAACACCGTCGCGTAGAGGTCGTCGACGTCGGCGGTGCTCGCCGGCTGCCCGAGCATGCGCAGGTGCAGGTACGCGATGTTCGCCTTGATGTTGGCGATGCCCTGCGCCGTCGCGCTCGTGTCGGTGAGCGTGGCCTTCGACAGCACCGCGCTGTTGCCGGTCTTCGCGAACGCCTCGCGGCACCACGCCTGGGAGATCGGCACCAGCGCCTGCAGCATGTTCGGGGTCACCGCGTCGTTCGAGAGCTTCCCCTCGAGCCAGTACGCGCCGCCGAGCGCGGCGTAGAGCGCGCCGCCCTGATCGAACGGGTCGGAGTACGGCGTCGAGTCCGAGCTGCGCAGCGCGTACGCATCGCCGAAGCGCGCGTCCACGCGGTACGGAATGCCGGCGGTCGAAGACGCCGCGAAGAAGTCTGCCTCGGTGAGCCCGAGCTGGTCGTACAGCGCGCGGCGCATCTGCTCGGCCGACTTGCGACGGACCTGCACCGGGTCGAACGGCGTGCCGGCGTCGGGGCGGGCGGGGAGGTTGCGAATCCACTCCTCCACCTCGGCGAGCGTGATGCGCGTGAGCCCGCGGCCCGAGAGCTGCTCGAACGTCTCGCTCGGCAGCGGCGGCATCTGGCGGCCGACGGTGCCGCGCAGGATGCCGACGAGGCTGCTCGCGGCCGGGTCGCCGGGCACGACCCAGCGCGGGTCGTAGACGATGAGGTTCTCGAACGCGGTCAGGTCGGCGAAGAACGGCCGCATGTCCATCGTGTGGCAGCCGCCGCAGGTGACCTTGAGGCGGGTGTAGACGTCGCCGTTCGAGAGGTACGTGCCGCCGTCGCCGGGGGCTGCTCCGCCGCCGGCGCCGCTGGTGCCGCCCGAGCCTCCGGCGCCTGCGCCCGTGCCGCCGCCACCGGCTCCGCCGATGATTCCCTGGCAGGCGACGAGCAGCAGCAGGGCGGTGACGAGCGCTCTCACAGGCCCCTCTTGAATTCGTCGCTGGTGAGGAGCGCGCGCACGAGCGGCTTCACCTTGCGGCCGCCGGCCACGAACTGCTGAACCAGCGCCGCCTCGCGCGACGCCTCGCGCGTGACGTCGAGCTTGCGGCCCATGAAGTGCTCGAAGACGCGCTGCACCGCGCAGCGGTCGAGCTCGCCGGACTGCACGAGCAGCTTGCCGAAGCCCAACGGGCCGATGGTGCCGTCGCTCTGCACTCCAAACAGCCGCTCACCGGGAGGCAGGAAGTCGATGAAGCGCGCGTCGGCGTTGCTCATCAGCTGCGCCGCGGTGATGGGCGTCAGGAACGTGTTCGGAATGAACGAGACGTTCCAGCGGCCGTACGGCTGGCGCCAGTAGATGCCGCCCGGCGAGTTCGCGTCGGGGAACGAGACGGTGCCCGAGCGCCGCCACTGCCACGAGCCGATGCCGCCGAAGTTCGCGTGGCCGACGCTGTGGTGCGGCATCTCCTCTTCGATCTCGAGCCGCTTGAAGTGAATCGCCGCCGGGTCGATCGTCTGGTGGCAGTGCTGGCAGGCGCCCTGGCGCGCCGGGTCGTCGGTGTACGGAGGCGTGAAGACGATCGACGGGTCGGGCGCGGTGAAGTTGCGGCACGCGAACGTCTCGAGCCAGCGCGCCGCACGCACGCGCTCGCGCGGGAACCACGACGCGGGCCCCAACTGCGTGAGCACGCCCGCCGCCGGCAGCCCGCGCGGCGCGGTCAGGTCCATGCGCGGGTCGAAGGTGTAGGTGCGCGCCGCGAGCAGGTTGGGGTGCAGCGTCTCGACCACGACCTTGTCCCAGCCCGCCGTCGCGGTGCGCCACCAGCCGCTCGCGTCGGAGACCGCGGCGTTGTCCGTGTTCATGCGGCCCCAGCGCACGTAGACGTGCTGCAGCTTCCGGGGCGCGACCGTGTAGTCGCCGGTCACCAGGTCGGAGAACGGCTCGTCGCGCGTGATGACGTGCGCGAACAGCCGTGCCGGCTCTTCCCAGAGCAGGCGGCGGTAGGTGTCGTCGAAGTTCGGGTTCGAGTCGCGCTCGAGCGCGTAGACGTAGCCGGGGCGATCTTCGTAGCGCGGGTAGCAGTACGAGAGGTTCGGGCCGCACGAGCAGCCGGCGCGCGGGAAGTGGCAGCGCGTCTCGCCGCAGTACAGCTTGCCGCAGTCGGTGCCGCTCGACGTCGTGGCGCCGCTGCCGCTGTTGCCGACGACGCGCACGCTCGTGCCGGGCGCCCACCACGGCTCGATGCTGCGCACCGTCGCGGCGGGGTCGTTGCAGATGCCGGGAGGGTCTCCGTGATCGGGGTCGCCGGCGAAGTGCGAGAGCGCGCCCGCATGCATCGTGCCCGCCGCGCACGGCTCGAGCGCGGCCGACATCGCGCCCTTGAACGAGTGGGCGAGGCTGCCCTCGGCGCTGCCGCGCTTGTAGTCGCCGACGCGCAGGTAGTCGTGACCCCACTCGACCATGCGGTCGTAGAAGTCGTTCGAGGCGAGGGCCGCGTCGATCTCCGAGGAGAGGAACGTGTCGTAGGTGCCCGCCGTCGTGGCGGCCTGCGCGGCCTCGTACTGCGTGACGCTCGGCTCGGTGCCGCGCAGCGTGAGGTGCACCCGGCGCAACAGGCGCGTCGGAGAGAGCGGCGGCGCCTGGGTCAGCGCCTCGGCCTTCGTCTCGACGCCCGCAGGCTCCCCGCGCGGGCCCTCGCACGCGGCGGCGATCAGCAGCAGGGCGAGGGTGCGTCTCATCGCGCGCGGATTATTGACACCGGAATCAGCCGGCGTCCATCCCACCATCAGGAGCTTGCGGCGCGCGGATTGTCGCACGGAATCGTCAGGTCCGGTCAGGCGTGCAGCCGTTGCGCGACGTCAGGTGCGTCATACGGTCTGTACCGCCGCGACTTCCGCACCTATCGGTGGAAGAGCCGGAAGCCGTTCATCAACCTGCTCGACGACTGATCAGCGCAGCAGCACGCCGATGAGAAAACCCAGCGCCAGCAGCAGCAGCCCGCCGGTGACGAGCACGTACGGGTGCATCCACGGCGGGGTCTCTTCCGCAGGCGGCTCTTCGACCCTCTTCTTCCCCGAGACGCTCGTCGTCTCTTTGCGCGGCGCGGGAGTTCCGCTCGACGTCTTCCGCGGCTGCACCGCGCGGTGACTGCCGGTCGACCGCGGCGCGCTCACTCGCGGAGCCGGAGCAGGCGCCGCAGCCGTCGCAGGTCCCGGCGCTTGCGGTGGTGGCATCGCCTTCGTCTGCTCGGACGGCGGCGGCATCACCGTCGTCGCGCCGCCCGGCTCTTCCTCCGGAATGTTCACGCTCGTGCCGACGACGGTCTTCATGTCGGCATCGTCGTCGTCCGGCTCGATGTCCCCGGTGCGCACCATCATCGGCCCGCTCGGCGGAAGGTCGATGGTGCCGACCACCGTCTGCTGCGGCCCGGTCTCGGGCTCGTCGGTCACGGTCGCGCTCGGGTTCTTGGAGGGCTCGTCGACGCCCGGCGGCGCCGGCCGGGACGCAGGCGGGCGGTCGTACGCAGTGACTCCCGAGCCGCGCGCCGATTTCGGCGTCTCCGGCACCGGGCCTGCGGCCGCGACCTTCGGCGGACCGGACACCGACTTCCGGGGAATCGGCTTGGGCGGCTCGGGCTCGTTCGCCGGCACCTGAATCGTGCTCGCGCCGTCGGCGTTGATGAGGCCCATCAGCTCCGGCGGCAGCTCTCCGAGCTCGGTCGCGTCGTCGTCGAGCTCGTCGATGATCTTGCCCTTGCCGCCGTGCTGCACCGGCACCGACGTCGTCACCGGGCCTTTCACCGCGGCCGCAGGTGCGGGCGCAGGCGCAGGTGCAGGTACAGGCGCAGGCGCAGGCGCGGGCGGCGGAGCGGGTTCGGCCGCCGCAGCAGCGGGGACGATCGGCGCGGGCTGCGTCGGCACGCTCGCGCGCGGCGCAGGCGCAGCCGTCGGGACCGGACCCTTCGCAGCGGCCGTCGGAGCAGCGGCAGCCGGTGGCGGCGTCGTCACCGCGGGCACCGAGGCCGACGCGCGCGTCGCGGGCTCCTTCGTGTTCACGACGCGCTCGAACGCCGCCGAGAGCTCTTCGGCGGTCTGGAACCGGTCCTCCGGCTTGATGGCCATCGCCTTCTGGAGGAACAGCGACAGGCCGGCCGACGCCTGGAACCAGACCTTCGAGATGTCGGGCCGCGGGCGCGTGAGGTGCGCGCGCATCAGGTCCTGCTCGTCGGCGTCGGGGAAGGGCGGTTGATTCGAGATCATCCGGTACAGCACGACGCCGAGCGCGTAGAGATCGGCGCGGCCGTCGAGCTGCTTCTCTCCGACGATCTGCTCGGGCGCCATGAAGTCGGGCGTGCCCCAGATGATGCCGGTGCGCGTGAGCGCGGTGGTGTGCCCGCGCGCGAGCCCCAGGTCGAGCAGCGTCACCTTGCCCTGCGGCGAGATGAAGATGTTCGACGGCTTCAGGTCGCGGTGGATGAGGTTCTTGCCGTGGATGTAGCCGAGCGCCGAGCACAGCTGCTTCACCAGCGGCAGGAGCTGCTCGGGCGTCAGCCGCCCGCCGTTCGCGTCGAGCAGATCCCACAGTGAGCCGCCCTCGAGGTACCGCATCACGAGGAACGGCACGTCGCGGTGCCGGCCGACCGCGTACAGGGTGACGATGTTCGGGTGGTCGAGCTTCCCCATCACCTGGGCCTCGCGCTCGAACCGCTTCACCGTCTCGTCCTGCAGGTTGCCGACGCCGAGCGCCTTCACCGCGACCTTGCGCCCGAGCTTGAGCTCGGTGGCGAGGAACACGTTGCCCATGCCGCCTTCGCCGATCTTGGACTCGAGCTTCCACTGGCCGAGCAGCGTCTCTCCGGCCTCGAGGTCGGTGGGAGCCTTGCCGTTGGTCGCTGCAGGCGGTGCTGCGTCGACGGGCTGGCCCTCGGTGACCGTCGGCGACGACGGAGCTTCCGGCGCATACGGCGCCTGGCACTGCGGGCACACCGAGAGCTCCGAAGCGAAGGCCGCGCCGCAGCTCTTGCAGCTCTTCTGCTGACCGCTCGGTGCCGTGACGGCCTCAGGCATAGGCGTCTTCTTGCGCTCTACTCGTGGCCCTTGAGGCCGTACTTGTTCACCAGCCGGTGCACGTACGCGCGCGCGATGCCCGCGGTGCGTGCCACTTCGCTGATGTTGCCCCCACAACGATCGAGCAGCGTCGTGACGTACTGCTCGGTGAACGAATCGACCAGACGCTCCTTCGCGTCTTTGTACGGCAGGCCGGTGAGGTCTTCCGGCAGCGGCCCGGTCGGCTTGGGGCCTTCAGCGCCTCCGCCGACGTCGACCTCGGTGCCGGCGAGCGCGCGCTCGATGACGTTGCGCAGCTCGCGCACGTTTCCGGGCCAGTGGTACTCCATCAGCTTCTTGCGCAGCTCCTCGGGCAGCTCGAAGTCTCCGCGGCCCATCTGCGCGACGAACGAGCGGACGAGCAGGGGAATGTCTTCTTTGCGGTCGCGCAGCGGCGGAATCTTCACCACCACGACGCCGAGGCGGTACCAGAGGTCCTGGCGGAAGCGGCCGGCCTTCACCTCGGCCTCGAGCTCGCGGTGCGTGGCCGCGACGACGCGCACGTCGACCTTGCGCGGCTTGTCTTCGCCGAGCCGCTTCACCGTACCGCTCTCGAGCACGCGCAACAGGCGCGGCTGCAGCTCGAGCGGCAGCTCGCCGATCTCGTCGAGGAAGATCGTGCCGGTGTCGGCCTCGAGGAAGGCGCCCTTGCGATCGTTCACCGCGCCCGAGAACGCGCCCTTCGTGTGACCGAACAGCTCGCTCTCGATGAGGTTCGGCGCCATGTTGCCGCAGTCGACGATGACGAACGGCTTGCCGGCGCGCGCGCTCAAGCTGTGAACGCTCTCGGCGATGACCTCTTTGCCGGTGCCGGTCTCTCCGAGCAGGAGCACGGTCGACTCGGTCGGCGCGGCCTTCTCGAGCTGCGCGTACATCGTCTGCATCACCGGGCTCTTGCCGATGATCTTCCCGAGCGAGGTGCGACCGCTCGCGCGCGCGGCGCCCTCGCGCTGCACGTTGACGCGCAGCACGGTCGTGCCGAGCGTCAGCACCGCTTCCTCGTACACCGTCATCTGCTGGATGCGCGCGCCGGAGAGGAACGTGCCGTTCGTCGAGCCGCGGTCGCGCACGCGCGCCCCTTCGTACGTGCCTTCGATCTCGAGGTGCGCGCGGGAGATCTGCTCGTCCTTGAGCTGCAGCGACGCCTCGACGCTCTTGCCGATCACGACCTGCTCGAGCCCGGTGCGCGTCAGCCCGGCGTCCGGGCCCGAGAGCACCGTCACGTCGAACTTCTTCGGAGGGCCGCTCGGAGCCGGAGCTTTGAGCGCGTTGCTGGGTACCGTGGGGCCTTCGAGCGACATGTGCTTGGGAAGCTTTAGTCTCGGTCCCCGACGACACCCTGTCTACTCCCGCGTGGGCGTGTGAACGACAGTTCACAGGCGCGGTCCGTGCTCGATCTCGTCGTGGGAGATCTCCTGGAAGGCGCCGTTCCTCTCCGGCTGTTGCGGCGGTCCTTCGTGACGGAGATCGGCGCGGCGCATGACCCATTGCATCTCCCACCACCGCGGCTGAAGCTTCGAGTCGATGAGGCGCCTGGTCTCGCTCGCGCTGTTGCTGTCCGCCTGTACGAAGGAATCGGCGCCCGTGCAGGTCGAGGCCGCCGCGCCGGCGACGGCGCCTGCGGCGACGAAGGCGGCTCTGCCGAAGGTGTCGCGCTCGCTCGTCACGGTGAGCTGCGGCGACATCTCGGGCCCGGGCTTCTTCAGCTCGCCGGAGATCGTGGTGACGCGCCGCCGCTTCGTCTGCGACGCGCCGCGCGTCAAGCTGCACGACGGTCGCACGCTGCTGGGCAAGGTGCGGAACAAGTGGCTGGACCTCGACCTCGCCGAGCTGGCCATCTCGGGTGGAGAAGGAGAGCCCCTGCCGATCGCCTCGGCGGTGACGCTCTCCGAGACGACCGACCTGTGGCTCGCCGCAGGCGGCAGCGGCAGCGTGCGGGCTCCGCTCGTCACGCGCCTCGGCGTCCCGCACTTCGAGGCGGCGTTCGACAAGGTGCCTGCTCCGGGCAGCATCGTGCTCGACGCGAAGGGCGCCGTGCTCGGCCTGACCACCGACGCCGTGCACGTGCTGCCGCTCGACGTGCTGCTGCCGTCGTGGGGCGCGCTGCTTCAGAACGCGAAGCCCGCGCTCGCGAAGGAGCTCGCCACGCTGCGCCGCGCGCTCGGCAAGCCGGGCCTCGTCACCGCGCTCGTCGACAAGAACGGCACGCTGCACGTCGTGCTGCTCTCGTACACCGCCGCGCCGCGCGTCACGCTCGGCGGCTGCAACGTCGAGCTCGAGCCGGCGTGGGAGAAGTTCCGGCTCAACGCGTGGCTCGACGAGCCGACCCGCGAGCTCTTCCAGTTCCTCGACGCGCACGACCTCGACATCGGCCTGTCGATGAGCACCGTCGCCGTGCCGACCGCCGCGTGCGGCACGGGCGAGCTGTTTCTCGATGGCGCCGACCCGCTGCTGCACGCCGCGCCGATCGGCAAGACGGACAAGGCGATGGCGGTGACCGCGGACTCGGAGAAGGCGCTCGCGCCTCCGCCGCCCGCGCCGCCCCGGGGCAAGCAGCCGGGAGAGCTCGACGCCACCGACGAGCGAATCTGGCGCGGCCGGTTCTCGGCGCTGCGCGAAGAGCGCGAGCTGTTCGAGAAGGACCTGCGGGCGAAGCAGCGCTTCATCGACGACGCCGATCGCGCGGTGCGCCGTTCCTCCTTCCGGTACGGCGGCGGCGTCGTCCTGCCCGTGCTGACGCCCGAAGAGAAAGAGCGCTACGACCAGTACAAGCGCGACCTCGAGGAAGCCGCGAGGGAGCGCGCCGAGTTCCAGCGGCGGCTCGACGACCTCGAGCGTGAGGCGTCGCGCGCCTCGGTGCCCCGCGAGTGGCGGCAATAGACCTGTCCTCTTTTTCTGGTAAGAGCGCCGCGCGTTGAGAGCCTGGGCCCCCATCGTGCTGGCAGCCGTCGCGTGCGGCGTGCTTCAGCTGGCGCTCGGCCAGTTCGAGTTCTTCATCTACCTGGCCTCGCTGGTCGGGGTGAACGTCATCCTCGCGGTGTCGCTGAACATCATCAACGGCATGACGGGGCAGTTCTCGATCGGCCACGCCGGCTTCATGGCGGTCGGCGCCTACGTGGCGGGCACGGTGTCGCTCGCGACGAACGACTACAAGCTGATCGGCCCCGAGGCGTTCTCGGATCAGGTGCTCTTCGTCGCAGCCCTGCTCGCCGGCGGCGCCGCGGCCGGGCTCTGCGGCTTCATCGTCGGGCTGCCTTCGCTGCGCCTGCGCGGCGACTACCTCGCCATCGTCACGCTCGGCTTCGGAGAGATCATCCGCGTCATCGTCCAGAACACGCCCGCGCTCGGCGGAGCCCTCGGGCTCTCGGGCATCCCGCAGCGCGCCGGCCTCGGCATGGTCTGGTTCTGGGTGTTCGTCGTCGTGCTCGTCGCGCGCCGGCTCGCCGCGTCGTCGCACGGCCGGTCGCTGTGGGCGATCCGCGAGGACGAGGTGGCCGCCGAGGCGATGGGCGTCGACACCACCGCCTACAAGGTCCGCGCGTTCGTGGTCTCGAGCTTCTTCGCCGGAGTCGCCGGCGGCCTGTTCGCCCACTTCGTGCCGATCATCAACCCGGGCTCGTTCACCTACGTGAAGTCGATGGAGATCGTGGTGATGGTCGTCGCCGGCGGCCTGGGCTCGACCACCGGCGCGTTCACCGCGGCCGTCGTGCTGACGCTGCTGCCCGAGGGCATGCGGTCGCTGTTCACGCAGCTCGGCGGCACGGACGCGTCGCTCGCGCAGAAGGTCGATCAGATCCGCATGCCCATTTACGGCGTGCTGCTCGTCATCATCATGCTGTCGCGGCCGCAGGGCATCTTCGGCACGCACGAGGCGTGGCACCTGTTCCGGCGCAGGAAGAAGGCGGCCCCGGCGTGAGCGCTTCGGAAGCGCTGCTCGAGGCGAAGTCGGCCTCCATCATGTTCGGCGGCCTCAAGGCGCTGACGTCGTTCAACCTGCAGGTGCGCCGCGGCGACTTGAAGGGGCTCATCGGGCCGAACGGCGCGGGCAAGACGACGGCGTTCAACGTGCTGACCGGCGTGTACATGCCGACGAGCGGTGACGTGCTGGTCGCCGGCGAGCGCGTGAACGGGCGGCGGCCCTGGGAGATCAACCGCCGCGGCCTCGCGCGCACGTTCCAGAACATCCGCCTGTTCAAGTCGCTCAGCGCGCTCGACAACGTGCGCGTCGCGGTGCTGGCGAACACGACGCCGTTCTTCTCGGCCGAGCGCATCGCGAAGCTGCGCGCCGGGGGCGGCCCCGGCATCGCGCTCGCGCGCATGATGGACGCGGGGAACAACTACCTCGACTGGTGGCGGGCGCTGATGAAGACGCCCGGCTTTCTGCGCGAGGAGGAAGAGGTCACCAGGCGCGCCGACGAGCTGCTCTCGGTGATGGGGCTCTCGCACCGGCGCGACGAAGAGGCGAAGAACCTGCCGTACGGCGAGCAGCGCCGGCTGGAGATCGCCCGCGCGCTCGGCACCCGCCCCAAGGTGCTGCTGCTCGACGAGCCCGCCGCCGGCATGAACACGCGCGAGAAGGCGGACCTGATGGTGCTGATCCGCGAGCTGCGCGACAAGTTCTCGCTCGGCATCCTCGTCATCGAGCACGACATGAAGCTCGTGATGGGCATCTGCGAGCACATCACCGTGCTCGACCACGGTGAGACCATCGCCGCGGGAGATCCGGCGGCGGTGCGCGCGGATCCGAAGGTGATCGAGGCCTACCTCGGAGAGGCGCCGGCGCATGCCTGAGCTCGGGACACGCGCGCCTCGAGAGCCGCTCCTCGACGTGAAGGGGCTCAAGGTGAAGTACGGCGCCATCGAGGCGCTCAAGGGCGTCGCGCTCTCGGTCGGGCAGGGCGAGGTCGTCGCGCTCATCGGAGCGAACGGCGCCGGCAAGACCAGCACGCTGCGCGCGGTGAGCGGGATGCTCAAGCCCTCGGCCGGCGCCATCACGCTGCGCGGCGCGAGCGTGGTGGGGCTCAAGGCGAACGAGCTCGTGCCGAAGGGGCTCGCGCACGCGCCCGAGGGCCGCGGCATCTTCCCGAACCTGACGGTCGAAGAGAACCTCGAGCTCGGCGCCTACCTGCGCAACGACACCGACGGCATTCGCGCGGACGCGGACAAGTGCTTCAAGTTCTTCCCGGTGCTGAAGGAGCGCCGCGCGCAGCTCGCCGGCACGCTGTCGGGCGGTGAGCAGCAGATGCTGGCGATCTCGCGCGCGCTGATGTCTCGGCCGACGCTGCTCTTGCTCGACGAGCCGTCGCTGGGGCTGGCGCCGCAGGTGACGCAGATCATCTTCCGCATCCTGCGCGAGGTGAACCAGCAGGGCGTCTCGATTCTGCTCGTCGAGCAGAACGCGCACCTCGCGCTCGGCCTGTGCCACTGGGCCTACGTGCTCGAGACCGGAGAGATCGTGATGTCCGGCACCGGCGAGAAGCTGCTCGCCAGTGAAGAGGTGCGGAAGGCGTACCTCGGCGAGTAGCGAAAAGGGGACAGGCATCATTTCGCGACGAAGCGCTGCGGGCGGTCATACGCCGGCGCTCGCGAAATGCAGCCTGTCCCCTTTTCGCTACTGCGAGAACGGGCAGTCGTAGTCGAGGTCCTGCTCTTCGTCCGGCTTGATCTCGACGGTCTGCACCTTGCCCGGCTTCAGGTTGCCGTTCTCGTCGTAGCAGTCGAAGCGGATCTTGTGCTTGCCGGCCTTCAGCTTCACGCCGAGCTTCGGCGAGGGGCCGACCTTGCGGCCGTCGACGACGATCTCCGCCGTGTCCGACGCCTTGAGGTTGATGGTGCCCTCTCCCGCGGGAGCCGCCGGAGCAGGCGCCGGCGGCGGCGGCGAGCCTTCGTCCGACGACGGCTGCGGTGCCGGCTTCGGCTTCGGCTGCGGCGGAGGCAGCGGCGGCGTGTCGTCAGCGACCGCCGGCTTCGGCGTGGCGGCGGGCTTCGGCTGCGGCGCGGGCGCGGGCTCCTTCGCGGTGGCCACCGTCTTCGGCGGGTCGGGCTGCTTCGCGGGCGCGGCGACGTCGGTCTTCGCAGGCTCCGGCGCCTTCGCGGCGACGGGCTCGGGCGCCTTCTCGGGCTCGGCCGGCTTCGCGGGCTCCGGTGCCTTGGCCGGCTCGGCGGCCTTGGGCGGCTCGGCGACGGCGATCGCGGGGCCTCCCTGCAGCTGCGGCAGCGGCCGCATCGCGACCTTGGGAACCGTCAGCGGCTTCACCTCTGCGCTCAGCGTGCCCGCCGACTGAAGGCCCATGGCCCACGCGCCGAGCGCGCCCAACGTGAAGAGTCCAACCAGCGCCCACTTCATGCTCGACCTCCGACCACGAGACGTTACCGCGCGCGCGACGGTTCCAAAAACTCTTCACTTCGTGAACGCGTGGCGTTAACCGGTCAGCCCCATGAGCACGGAAGCCGAGCTGAAGGCGGAGCTGGAGCGTCTCAAAGCCGAGAACGAAGCCCTCAAGTCCCGCGGCTCTCGCGGCGTGACGATGAAGGTCAGCGAGAAGGGCGCCGTGTCGGTGTACGGCATGGGCCGCTTCCCGGTCACGCTGTACCAGGAGCAGTGGCTCAAGCTCCTCGACATGGCGGAAGACATTCGCACGTTCATCAAAGAGAACGAGTCGAAGCTGAAGAAGAAGGAATAGCCGCCGCGCGGTGAAGATCGGGCGCGCGGTCACGTAGACTCGCGTACCCATGTCCCTGCGCCTCGTGGGTTTGCTGTGCGTGCTGCTCGCCGCCTGCGAAGCGCCGGGCGAGCGGTCTTTCTCCTCCTCGACGGAGCGACAGCAGCAAGCGCTCGGCAGTGCCGTACGACTCGCCGACATCAACACGTCGAGCACCTCTCCCGCCTCGGCGCCTCGCCAGTTCACGGCGGTCGGCAGCTCGACGCTGTTCTTCGCCTCGTCGCCATCGCAGGGCATCGAGCTGTGGACGACCGACGGGACGCCTGCGGGTACGCGGCTGCTGCGAGACATCTACCCGGGCGCCTCCTCCAGCTGGGGCACCGAGACGGAGCCGGTCGTGCTGGGCAGCGCGATGTACTTCGCTGCCAGTGAGCCCACCGCGGGCACCGAGCTGTGGAAGAGCGATGGCACCGCGAGCGGCACCCGGCGGATCGCCGACGTCGTTCCCGGTCCGAACTCCGGGTTCCTCGTCGGTCCGGTGGTCGTCGGGGGCTCGCTGCTGTTCTTCGGCCGCGCCACGTTCAGCACGGGCATCTACGTCACCGACCCCGTGACCGAGACGACCACGCTCGTCGCGACGCTCGCGCCACTCACCTGCGGCGTGCAGCCGTCAGCCGTCTTCTCCGACGGCACGCGCGCCTACTTCGCCTGCGGAGGTGAGCCGTGGGTGACCGACGGCACCGCGGCGGGCACGCACCTGCTGGTCGACATCGTCCCGGGCAACGGCTCGTCGAACCCTTCGCCGTTCTGCGCGCTCGGAGGCTTCGTCTACTTCCTCGCCTCCGATTCGACGCGCCAGCTCTGGCGAACCGATGGCACCTCCGCCGGAACGCAGCTGGTCCACAGCTTCGTCAACGTCAACCCGATCGCGATGACGGCGTCCGACACGCTGCTCTACCTGACCACGTTTCAGAACGAGCTCTGGGTGAGCGATGGCACCTCGGCGGGGACGCGCGCCGTCGCGAGCGCGGTCGACCGCAATCGCCCCGGGGCCGCGCTCGCCAACAGCCGCTTCGTCTTCTCCGGCCCCGGCGGGGATGCGTGGGTGAGCGATGGCACCGACGCGGGCACGTGGCCGCTGCTCGATCTTCCGAGCTCGGCGCCCGCCCTCTCGTTCACGACCATCGGAAGTCGCGTCTGGTTTGCGGCCGGCGGGCAGCCGTTCCGCACCGACGGCTACGACGGAGGCACGGCGCAGGTCGCCGCCATCGGCTCCTCAGGGAACACGCTCTCCGAGTTCGCATTGGGCGCCGGCGGCCTCACGTACTTCGGCGCGAACCCGCCCACGTCCGCCGGCGCGGAGCCCTGGGTGAGCGACGGCACCGACGCCGGCACGCGCCTGTTGGGAGATCTCTTCCCGCCATCGAGCGGCTCAGCGCCGCTGACCGAGCGCGCGGTGCTGGGCAACTGGTTGCTGTTCCGCGCAGACCGGCCTTCGCTCGGCGCAGAGGTGTGGCGTACCGACGGAACGCCGGCAGGCACCCAGCCGCTGCAGGATCTCGAGCCCGGAACCGCCGGCAGCAACCCGCGCGAGTTCGCCGTCGCGCAGGGCAAGGTGTACCTGCGCGCGAGCACGGCGGCGACCGGAGACGAGCTCTGGCGCACCGACGGCACCGACGCCGGCCTGGAGCTCTTGTCGCTCGTCGCGGGGACCGGGTCGCCCCAGCTCGGCGAGACCGCCGGCACCGAGCTCGGCTTCTTCGCGACCGTGCGCACCGCCACCGGCTGGGGCGTGGTGGCGTGGACCTCTCCGGACGCCGGCGCCGTCCTGGTGCGCTCGTTCCCGCTGCCGACGGCTCCTGCGCGCTCGCCGGGCCTGTACACGGCGATCGGCGACACCGTGTACTTCTACGCGTGGACCAGCGGGAGCAGCGGTGAGGTGTGGCGCACCGACGGCACGCCGGCGAACACGGCGCAGGTCACCAGCCTCGCGACGGTCGACGGCAACCAGCTGTACAGCTTCACGGCCTTTCAGGGCCGCCTGTACTTCGCCTCCAACCTCGCGCGCCTGATGCGGCTCGAGTGCAGCGGCGCGGTGACGACCATCACTCCGAACAACCAGGCGAGCCGGCTGCTGCCGGTGGGGAACACGCTGTACTTCGCGGGCGTCTCCGGCACCGAGGTCGAGCTGTGGAAGTACGACGGCGTCAATGCGCCCCAGCAGGTGATCGACCTGTTCGCGGGCTCCGAGAGCGGGAATCCGACCGGACTGATGCCGTGGAACGACCGCGTCGTCTTCTTCAGCGACGACGGCGCTGGCCGGCGCCTCTACGTGAGCGACGGCACCGCGGCGGGGACTCGGCCTGCGACGACGCTCATCATCAACCCGTCGACCGTGAGCGTTCCGGACGACGTCGTCACCGTGCCCGGCGGCGAGCTCTACGTCGCGGGCTGGACGGAGGACGCCGGCATGGAGCTCTGGGAGATTTCGCGCGACGGCGGCCACTCGGTCATCGACCTCGTGCCCGGCCCGATGGGCTCGTCTCCCGACAACTTCGCCGTGCTCGGCAGTCGTCTCGTCTTCGCGGCGAACGACGGCACCGGCACCGAGCCGTGGGTGGTCGACGTTGCGGGTGGTGGCTCTGGAGCCGGCGGCAGCGGTGGCAGCGCGCCCTGCACCTGGCCGTTCGCCGATGCCGGCATGGGTGGCGGCGCCGGCGGTGGAGGAGGCGGCAGCGGCGGTGGCTCCGCGGGAGGCAGCGGAGGCAGCGGAGGCGGTGCGGCAGGTGGAGGCGCCGGAGGCGCGGCGGGAGGAAGCGCGGGCGGCGCTGCCGGAGGAAGCGGAGGCGGTGACGCGGGTGGCGGCGCCGGCGGTGCGGGCGGGAGCGGCGGTGGCGACGCCGGCGGCGCGGGCGGAAGCGCAGGCGGGTCGGCCGGCGGCGCGGCAGGTGGAAGCGCGGGTGGCGCCGCGGGCGGAGGAGCCGGCGGAGCTGCCGGTGGCAGCGGCGGCGGCGGCGGCAGCGATCAGCTGGTCGGCGGCTGCGGCTGCGGCGCTTCGTCCGGGGAAGGCCTCCTCGGCCTGCTCCTGCTCGCGCTGGTGCGGCGCAGGCCGCGCCGGTTCACCGACTGGTGAGCTCGCCGACGAGCGGCGTCGTGAGATACCGCTCGCCCGAGTCCGCGAGCAGCACGACGATGAGCTTGTCGGGGTGCCGCGGCGCGAGCTTCAGCGCCGCGGTGAGCACCGCCCCCGAGGAGATGCCCGCGCCGATGCCCTCGGCCCGCGCGAGCCGCCGCGCGTTCGCGAAGGCGTCGTCTTCGCTCACCGTGACGACCTCGTCGATGACCGAGCGATCGAGGATGGGCGGCACGAAGCCCGCGCCGATGCCCTGAATCAGGTGATGCCCGGGCGCGCCGCCGCTCAACACGGCGCACTTGTCCGGCTCGACGGCGACGATGCGCACCGACGGCTTCTTCGCCTTCAGCGCCCGGCCGACGCCGGTGATGGTGCCGCCGGTGCCGACGCCGGCGATGAAGAGATCGACTCGCCCCTCGGTGTCCGTCCACAGCTCTTCGGCGGTGACGCGCCGGTGCACGTCCGCGTTCGCCGGGTTGCTGAACTGGTCGAGCATCACCGCGCCCGGAGTCGACGCGACCAGCGCCTTCGCCTTGTCGACGGCCGGCTTCATCAGCGTGCCCTCGGTGAGCACGACCTCGGCGCCGAGGTACTCGAGCAGCGCCCTGCGCTCCTTCGACATGCGCTCGGGCATGGTCAGGACGAGCCGATAGCCCTTCGCGGCTGCGGCGACCGCGAGGCCGATGCCGGTGTTTCCGCTGGTGGCCTCGACGAGCGTCGCGCCGGGCTTCAGCCTCTCGTCGGCCTCGGCGGCGGAGATCATCGCCGCGGCCACGCGGTCTTTCACCGACGCGCTCGGGTTGAACGTCTCGAGCTTCGCGACCAGGCGCACGCCGAGCCCTCTGCCCAGGCGCTTCAGCTCGACGAGCGGCGTGCGGCCGACGGCGCTGACGACGTCGGGGAAGATCATATTGCGTAGTCTCCCACGAAGAGCTGCGCGGCTCCGACGTCGACGAACACGCGGTCGCCTTCTTTGAGGCCGCGCGCGTCGAGGTCCGCCTTCGTCATCTCGACCGTCACGAGCTCGTTGCTCGGCAGCTGCAGCTTGAGCTTCACGTACCCACCCACGCGCCGGACTTCGACGATGCGCCCGAGCGACAGCTCGTCCGCTCCGCTCGGCGGAGCCGTCACTTTCACGTCGTGCGCCCTGACGACCTGCCCGTTCGCGAGCACGTTCGCTCCGCCGATGAACTCGGCGACGCGCGCGTTGGCCGGCCGGTCGTACAGCTCGTGGGGCGGCCCCGCCTGCGCGACCTTGCCGTCGAAGAGGACGACGACGTGGTCCGAGACCTCGAACGCCTCTTCCTGGTCGTGCGTGACGAGCACGGTGGTGACGCTCGTCTTCGCCTGCATCGTGCGCAGCCACTCGCGCAGGTCGACGCGGACGCGCGCGTCGAGGGCGCCGAACGGCTCGTCGAGCAGCAGGACGCGCGGCCTGACCGCGAGCGCGCGCGCGAAGGCGACGCGCTGGCGCTGGCCCCCGGAGAGCTGGCCCGGCTTTCGCCCGCCGAGGTCCTTCAGCTGAATGAGCTCGAGCAGCTCGTCGACCCGCGCCGTGACCTGGGCCTTGGGCGTGCCGCGGACGTCGAGGCCGAACGCGATGTTCTCGCGCACGGTCATGTGATCGAACAGCGCGTACGACTGGAAGACGAGGCCGACGCCGCGGTCCTGCACGCGCACCTGCGCGCAGTCGGTGCCGTCGATGAGCACGCGGCCGGAGTCGGGCTGCTCGAGGCCGGCGATGGTGCGCAGCAGCGTCGACTTGCCGGCGCCCGACGGGCCGAGCAGCGCGGTGATGGCGCCGCTGGGACAGGTGAAGGAGACGTCGCTCACCGCCGGCGGGCCGCCCTGCTGGAAGCGGCGCGTGAGCCGCTCGACGTGCACGCTCATGCCGTCCTCCACTCGATGAGCTTCTTCACCGCGAGCGTCACGAGCGCGAGCAGCGTGAGCAGCGAGGCCACCGCGAACGCGCTCGTGAACGCGTACTCGTTGTAGAGGATCTCGACGTGCAGCGGCAGCGTGTTGGTGACGCCGCGGATGTGCCCGGAGACGACGGAGACGGCCCCGAACTCGCCCATCGCGCGCGCGTTGCAGAGGACGACGCCGTAGAGCAGGCCCCACTTCACGCGCGGCAGCGTCACGCGCCAGAACGTCTGCCAGCCCGAGGCGCCGAGCGTGAGCGCTGCTTCCTCCTGGTCGTTGCCCTGCGCCTGCATCAGCGGCAGCACCTCTCGGGCGACGAACGGGAAGGTCACGAAGACGGTCGCGATGACGATGCCCGGCGGCGCGAAGATGATGGACGTGAAGCCGAACGGGCCGTTCTTGCCGAGCAGCATCACGAACATGAGGCCGGCGATGACCGGCGAGACGGAGAACGGGAGATCCACCAGCGTCAGCAGCAGGCTGCGGCCGGGGAAGCGGAACTTCGCGATGAGCCAGGCCGCGGCGACTCCGACGACGACGTTGAGCGGGACGGCGATGAGCGCGGTCAGCAGCGTCAGCTTGATGGCCGACCACGACTCGCGCTGCGTGACCGCCTGGAGCCACTTCAGCGGCCCTTCGCCGAAGGCGCTGACGAAGACGGCGAGGAGCGGGACGAGGAGGAAGAGCGTGAGGAAGGCGAGGGCTGCGGCGATGAGGGTACGCCGGATCCACGCGGGCTCTTGAATCGCGGAAGTGGCGCTCCGCACGTTCCCTCCTCCGCTCAGCGTGAACGGCGCCCAGCTCATGTCCTCACCAGCGTCTTCCTCTGCAGCACGTTGACGACGAGCAGCAGCGAGAACGACGCCGCCAGCATCACGACCGCGAGCGCCGTCGCGCCGGCGTAGTCGTACTGCTCGAGCCGCGTCACGATCAGCAGCGGGACGATCTCCGTCTTCCCCGGCATGTTCCCGGAGATGAAGACGATCGACCCGTACTCGCCGAGCGCGCGGGCGAACGCCAGCGTGAACCCGGTCAACAGCGCGGGAAACAGCGCCGGAAAGATGACGCGCCGGAACGTCTGCGCCCGCGTGGCGCCCAGCACCGCCGCCGCCTCTTCCACCGACGGGTCGAGCTGCTCGAGCACCGGCTGCACCGTGCGCACCACGAACGGCAGCCCCACGAACGTCAGCGCGACCGCGACGCCGAGCGACGTGAACGCGATCTGCACGCCGAGCGGCTCGAGCAGCCGGCCGAAGACTCCGTTCTTCGCGTACAGCGCCGTCAGGGTGAGCCCGGCGACGGCGGTCGGCAGCGCGAACGGCAGGTCGACCAGCGCGTCGATGAGCGACCGGCCGGGGAACCGGTACCGCACCAGCACCCACGCGACGAGCAGGCCGAACACCGCGTTCACGAGGGCCGCCGCCAGCGAGGCGCCGAAGCTCAGCCGGTACGCCGCGAGCGCCCGTGGCTCGGTCACCGATGCCCAGAATTCGGCCGGCGACAGCGTCAACGTCTTCGCGAACAGGCCGGTCAGCGGCAGCACCACGACGAGCGCCAGCGCGACGCCGGTGATGACGAGCGAGAGCTTGAAGCCGGGCAGCACGAACCGCCGCGGCTGCTGCCGAAAGGCCGGCGCAGCGGCGGCACTGGCGCGCTTCGACTCCGCGCCTTCGGCGCTCCGCTCAGCGTGAACGGCGCTCACTCTCATTTCACCTTGAACACCTGGTCGAACACGCCCTTGTCGTCGAAGTGCGCCCGCTGCGCCTTCGCCCAGCCGCCGAATTGCGGCTCGATGCCGAACAGCTCCACCTTCGAGAACCGCTCGGGCAGCGCGCCGTCGGCGGTCGGCCGGTAGCCGTGCTTCACCGCGATGGCGCGCGCCTCGTCCGAGTAGAGGAACTGCACGTACGCCTCGGCGACCGCGCGCGTGCCGTGCTTGTCGACGTTCTCGTCGACGATCGCGACCGGCGTCTCCGCGAGGATGCTCGCGCTCGGCGCGACGAGCTCGAAGTCTCCTCCCCGGGCGAGCACGAGCAGCGCATCGCTCTCCCACGCCACGAGCACGTCGCCGATGCCGCGCTCGGTGAACGTGGTCGTCGCGCCGCGCGCGCCGGTGTCGAGCACGGGCACGTTCGCGAAGATGCCGCTCACCAGCTCACGCGCCTTCGCCTCGTCGCTCGTCTTCCGCTGCGCCGCGCCCCACGCGGCGAGGTAGTTCCATCGTGCGCCGCCGCTCGTCTTCGGGTTGGGCGTGATGACCTGCACTCCGGGCCTGGCGAGGTCCTCCCAGTCGCGAATGCCCTTCGGGTTCCCCTTCCGCACGAGGAACACGATGGTCGACGAGAACGGAGCGCTGTTCCGCGGCAGCCGCTTCGCCCAGTCTGCCGGCAGCAGCTTCCCCTTCGTCGCGATCGCGTCGATGTCGTACGCGAGCGCGAGCGTGACGACGTCCGCCTCGAGGCCGTCGATCACCGCGCGAGCCTGCTTCCCCGAGCCGCCGTGCGACTGGTTCACGGTGACCGCGACACCGGTCTTCTTCGCGTACTCCTTCGCGAACGCGGCGTTGAGGTCCTCGTACAGCTCGCGCGTCGGGTCGTACGAGACGTTGAGCAGCGTGACGCCGGTCGCCTCGGGCTTCGTGCAGGCGACGGCGAGCACCACGATGAGCGTGAGCTTCTTCATGGTTCGAGGACGAGCCACCGAGCGGACGCGGCCCGCACCGCCGCATCCGCTATAGCGGACGTCGACAGCGAGGCGACTGCGAGGACAAAGATTCGGTTCAAGCAGGGTCTCCGGAAGAGGGGTCGTGTCAGCAGCCGCTAGAGACAGCTGCGACAGCGACACCGCGCGCCAGGCCCGGAGAACATGGTCATCTAATATAACGGACGACTGTCCGCTGTCTACTCAGCGCTTGACCAGGTTCACCTTGAGGGCCTCGACCTGGTTGCCGAGCGACACCTCGGCGCGCCACGTCTGGTAGCCCTTCCGCTGCAGCGAGATCTGGTGAACGCCCGGATCCAGCGACAGCACGCCGTCGGTGAGCGGCACCGCGTTCACGGGCCCCAGCTCCTTGCCGTCGATCGTCAGCTCGGCGTCCGACGGGTCGACGTCGAGGCGGAAGCCGCTGACCGACGCGCCCTTCGGCGTGGTCACACACGCACAGAGCAGCAAGGTGACGGCGATCACGGCGCGCACGGCGTTACAATACACGCCCGATGTCGCACGGCGCTTCGCGAAAGGTTCACGTTCGCCTCCAGTGCTCGAGCGAGGGCGTGTTCCTGCGTGACGTCGCGCCGCGTCTCGGCGGCCGCTTCTGGGTCGAGACCGACAGCCCCGCTCCACCGGGTGAGCACGTCGCCCTCACCATCGAGCTCGACGGCGCCAACCGCACCTGCGACGGGAAGGCGCGCGTCGTCTCGGCCGAGCCGATGCGCATGTGCCTGAGGCTCGTCGAGCTCGAGGGGCGCAGCCCGCAGTTCACGCTCGGGCTCGAGGGCAGCAGGCCCGACGACGTGCTGCTGCCCGGCATGTGGCGCGAGCGGCCGCACCCGTTCACCGAGGCGCCGACCCCCGCGTTCGGCACGCCGGTGCCCAAGATCATCCTGCCCAACGCGTCGCCTCCGACGCCGCCCGCCGCGCTCGAGCTGCCGTCGTCGTCGCCGTGGAGCGGAGGCCTTCGCCCGCTGGACACCATCCGCAACTACCAGCTGCTCGAGCGGCTCGGCCGCGGCGGCATGGCCGAGGTCTACGTCGCACGGCAGGTGTTCGACGACGGCGTCGAGAAGCTCGTCGCGCTCAAGCTCGCGCTGCCCGAGTATGGGCCGGGCACTCCGCACGGCGGGCTGTTCCTCGACGAGGCGCGCATCTCGGCGTCGCTGCAGCACAAGGGCCTCATCCAGGTCTTCGACTTCGGCGAGGCCCTGGGCCGCCCGTTCCTCTCGATGGAGTACGTGCGCGGCCGCGATCTCGGCACGCTGCTCAAGCGCGCGCGGCACAACCGACCGCCGGCCTGGCCCGCGTTCGCCCGCAAGGTCGTGCTCGAGATGCTGCACGCGCTCGAGTACCTGCACTCGCGGTCGGATCCCAGCGGCGAATACCTGCGGCTCGTGCACCGCGACATCTCTCCCGCGAACGTGCTCGTGTCCGAGTTCGGCGAGGTGAAGATCATCGACTTCGGCGTCGCGTCGATCTTCGCCCCCGAGGGAGGCGCGCGCATCGTCGCCGGCAAGCCGGGCTACATGCCGCCCGAGCAGGCCCAGGGGAAGGCGCCGAACCCGGGGTGGGACCTCTACGCCGCGGGCGTCGTGCTCGGCGAGCTGCTGGCTCCGGCGCACAGCGACGTCGCCGCGCGCGCGACGAACCCCGACCCCGACCTGCGCTTCATCTCGGCGCGGCAGATGATCGACGCCCTCACCGCCGAGCTGGGCACCGAGCCGGCCGTCGAGCTCGGCGACGTCGTGCACGCGCTGTGCGGCGACGTGCTGTTCGCAGAGAAGCGCCGCGTCGACGAGGCGACGGTGAAGGCGCGGGCGCAGCGGCCGGCCACCCGCGGAGCGCTCGAGCGTGCCGTGCGCGCCGCCCTTCGCACGCCGCAGGCCCGCGCGAAGTCCGCCGTGGCTGCCGTGGCGCTGCTGCTGGCTGCCGGCCTCGGAGCCCGCGGCGCGCTCTCGGCGCGCGCGCTCGATCGCGACCTTCAGCGCATCGACGAGCGCATGAGCACGGGCGCGCTCGCCGGCTCGGACGAGTCGGCGCTCGCCGCGCTCGACGCCGCCCGCGCGCGAGCGCCGCGTGACGAGCGCGTGCAGGCGCGCGCCGCCGAGCTCGCCCGCGTGTTCGAGCTGATGGCGACCACCGCCTCTGCCCGCGGCAACGACGCCGAGGCGGTCGTGCACCTCGAGGCGCTCGCCTCCGCCGACCCCGGCCGCCCCGGAGTGCTCGGCAAGCTCATCGCCGCCCACGCGAAGCAGCGAGAGCTATCCGTCGGTCCGTGACTCGCGCACGAACGTGCGCACGGCGTCGCCCAGCCGCGGGTCGAGGATGCGCGGGTCCTGCAGCGGCAGCTTCCACAGCCACTCCAGCGCGAGGTCGACGTTCGCGAACAGCCGGTAGCGCTCGGCCTTGCCGACGAGGATGAGCAGCCCGTCGAGCGTCGCCCGCGTCGCCGCCGCGACGTAGCCGCTGGAGAGCAGCACCACCGCCGAGCCGCGGACCTGCTCGTCGAACCGGTTCGCGGCCGCGGCCGCGCTGCGGATGAGGTCGACGCTCGCCACGCCGGTCGCGTCGTCCGTGACGACGTTCAGCACCGAGATGCGCTGGTGCTGCCCGGTGAACGCGGCCTCGACCTCGGCCAGGCGGGCGAGGCTCAGCTCGGTCACTTTGCCGCGCCACACGAGCACGAGCAGCGAGGCGCAGTGGCCGATGCGCAGCTCGTCGAACGCTGCGAGCTGCGCGACCCGCGGCGCGTCGGGAAGGTCTCTGTTCATTGCGCTGACGAACCGCTGTGGCCGTTGCTGCTCAAGTCTCGTCCACGCTCCGCAGCACCTGCTCGAGCAGCGTCTCCAGCTCGCTCAGGTCGAGCGGCTTGCGCAGAAAGCCACGCGCGCGACATCGGGACAGCCGCCACGCCGTTCCGGCGCCGTGGTCCGCCGACACGATGATGCGCGGAATCGCCGTGAGCGCCGGCTCCTCGTTGAGCGCGTCGCAGAAGCTGTCGGCATCCATCAGCGGCATGTACAGGTCGATGAGCAGCGCCGCCGGTGCAAGGCCTCGCCGCAAGAGCTGAAGTCCCTCGAGCCCGTTGCGTGCGACGACGGGCTGGTAGCCGAGGTCCGCGAGCAGCTCGGAGGCCGAGGCGCGCGTCTCCAGGTGATCGTCGATGAGCAGCACCACCGGCACCGTGGTGCTCGGCTGCGTCTCCGACGGCTTTGGAGCGAGGGTCATCGTGGTTGAGTAACAGCATCGCGAAGTAGGTCTCCAACACAGACTCCGAGCGTCACGCGGCGGCCACTGCCGCAGGGCGATTCGTCGTCACCGTTCGGTAACTCACTTCTTCGGGGCCGAGGCCTTCACCACCAGCTTTCGCGGCTTCAGGAACAGCGGCCGCAGCACCTCGCCGTCCGCGTAGACGCCCCAGGTGTAGGTGCCGGCCGCCAGCGTCGCGGCGGTCGCCGCGTTTCCGCGGGTGACCTGGTTGAAGACCGGCGCGCGCTGCGGGTCGACGCCCTTCGACACCATCACGCGGTAGCTCGAGGCGCCGCCCGCTTCCTTCCACGTGAACGTCACCGGCGGCTGCTCGGCGCTGAAGCCGTCGGCGGGCCCGACGAGCAGGTCCGTCGGCGTCTCCTCTTCGAGGAACAGCCGTCGCGCGAAGCCGAACTCCCCGAGCTGGCCGCTCTGCGAGATGGCGGCGACGCGCCACACGTACAGCCCCACGCCATCGGGCCGCATCAGCCAGCTCGTCCCCTCGACGTCGGCGTTGCGCGTCTCGACGGTGAACGACCAGTCGCGCGCGGTCTGCACGCGGTAGCGCAGCGCGCCCGGCACCGGCGACCACGTGAGCCGCACCCAGCCGCGCGGGTCGAACTTCAGCCGCGCGTCGATGCCGGGCGTGAGGCTCGAGGGGAAGGTGCTCGGCGCCGGCGCGACGCGCACCGCCGGCGGCGGCGCGTCGGGCGTCAGCGCCGCTTCCGGTGGAGGAGCATCGAGCCGCGTCACCTCGACGCCGGCGTCCTGCGGGCCGGCCACCAGGCGGTACACCGCGGGCGAGTCGAGCACCCGCGCGGCACCGGTCGAGCGCTTCACCGTGAGCGGCGCGTCCGAGGCGACCAGCGTCGCGCGCACCTCGCCCTCTTCGACGCCGATGGTCGAGCCCTTCCGCGCGACGACGGGCTCGGCGGGTGACGCCGGCGGCTCGATGACCACGACCGCGCTCTCCGAGAGGTCGAGGCGTCCGCCCGCGAGCAGCTCGACGCGAGCCGTGGTGCCGGCGCGCGTGCGCACCCAGTCTCCGGCTTTGAGCGCCGTGCCTCGGCGCAGCGGCTCCCAGTACGGGCGGCCCGCACGGCGGACCTCGCCGGCGCCCTTCACGTCGGCGCAGGTCGCGGCGATGTCGACGTGCACCACGGGCCGCTCTGGGCCCGAGCACGCGACGCACGAGACGGCCAACAGCAGCAGCGGGCGCACCGTGTCGGAGTCTAGCTTCAGGGGCTCGCCGCGCGTTACCCAACGGCGCCTGTTGCGCACGCGTAACGTTCCCAAGCGGTGAAGTTCGGGAACGGTAACGAGTCGTGCGGTTTCCACGACTTGAGGGAGGTGGCACGCGGACTGCTCAGGCCTTCGCACCGCCGTGCTCCACGCAACCCTGTCCCCCATTTCTGACTCGAGCAGCTCCACCCGAAGCCTCACTGGCCAGCAGGTCGGCGACTACGTCATCGGCGACCTGATCGGCGTCGGCGGCATGGGCCGCGTCTACGAAGCGGTCGCACCCAAGATCGGCAAGCGCGTCGCGATCAAGGTGCTCACCGCCGAGCGCTGCACCGACCGCGAGACGGTCTCGCGCTTCCTCGCCGAGGCGCGCGCGGTCAACGCCATCGGCCATCGCAACATCGTCGACGTGTTCGGCTTCGGCGAGCTGCCCGACGGCTCGTGCTACCTCGTCATGGAGTACCTCGAGGGCGAGCCGTTCGATCACCTGATCGCCCGGCGCGCGCCGCTGCCTCCGTCCGAGGCGCTCGGCTACGTCGAAGAGGTGCTCGAGGCGCTCGCGGCCGCGCACGCCGAGGGCGTCGTGCACCGCGACATCAAGCCGTCGAACGTCTTCCTCGTGCGACCGAAGCGCGGGCGCCCGTACGTGAAGCTGCTCGACTTCGGCGCCGCCAAGCTCGGCGCCGCCACGAACGGCCTCACGGTTCCGTCGCTGCGCTCCGCGGTGATCGGCACGCCCACGTACATGGCGCCCGAGCAGGCGCTGGGGCAGCCCATCGGCCCGTCGTCCGATCTCTACGGCGTCGGAGGGCTCCTGTTCGAGCTGCTCACCGGCCGCGAGGTGTTCCCCGCGCCGACCCCGTTCGAGACGATGCGCCAGCACGCGCAGGAAGCGCCGCCCGCGCCGAGCTCGGTGCTGCCGATGCTGCCGCGCGCGCTCGACGAGCTCGTGCTCGCGCTGCTGAAGAAGAAGCCGGCAGAGCGGCCCGAGTCGGCCGACGCGGTGCGCCGCTGGTGCGAGGCGGTGCGGCTGATGGTCTCGTCGCTCGAGGTGCCGCGGCCGCAGGAGGCGTCGACCAGCCGCACGGCGATCGGCACCGACCTCGTCGCGTGGCGGCTCGCCGCGACGCCTCCGCAGACGCTCATCGCGCCGGTGGTGCCCTCGGTGCCGTCGCTGCCGCCGTCACCGCGCAGTCACCGGGCGCACGCGCCGCTGCTCGCGGTGGGGGTGCTGCTGCTCGTCACGCTCGGCTTCGCCGGGCTGTCGCTGGGCCAGCCGCGCGCCGTCGCCCAGGTCGACCCCGTGATGGTGCCGCCGCCTCCTCCGGTGGTGGCGGCGCCCGTCGCGCCGCCGGCGAAGGTGGCGCCGGCGAAGGCGAAGCCCTCTCGCGTGGACGCGAAGAAATGACCGCGCTCCTCGATCGCCTGGTGCCCGGGCGTGCGGCGAAGCTGAACCTGCTGCTGCTCTGCGCGGAGCTGCGCGGTGCTCCGAGGGCGTGGAGCGAGCCGACATGATGCCGACCGGACCCAGGTCCACCGTGCTGGTCATCGACGACGACCCCGAGGAGCGGGCCGCGATGCGCGGCCTGCTCACCGACGCCGGCTACGACGTCGTCGAGGCGAGCGACGGCAAGAACGCGATGCACTACCTCACCGCGAACCTGCCCGAGCCCGCGCTGATCGTCGCGGACCTGGTCATGCCCGACATGAGCGGCTGGGAGCTGATCACCATCCTGCAGGCGTACGTGCGGCTCGCCGGCATTCCGGTGCTCGTGGTGTCGGGCGCCGATCTCGATCTCTTCCCGATCCGCGAGGAGGCCGTGCTCGAGTACTTCTCGAAGCCGCTCGACGCCGAGAAGTTCCTCGCCGCGGTGAAGCGGCACGCGCTGACGCCCGCGCAGCGCGACGCGCGGCAGCACGCGGCGCTGCTGCACCGCGATCGCCTGCGGTTCTAGATGTCTCGCCGGGTGCGCAGGCCCCGGCGGGCACACACCGCGTTCAGGCGCTCGGCCGCATCCGCTGGTCGTCGCTGCCGTTGAACAGCGCCGCCCGCGGGTCGTTGGAGAGGTTGCGGCGCCGCTCGAGCTCTTCCTCGATCGGCCGCTCGGTGTAGTTCGCAGCGCGAGCGCGCCCGTCCTTCACTTCCTGTCCCCACGTGATGAGGTGGTGGCCCATCGTCGCGATGTAGACGAGGTGGTCGATGCGGCCCTCTTTGAGCAGCGCGCGGGCCATCTTCCAGAAGGCCGGCCGGTAGTTCGCGCCGAGGCCGAGCTTCACGAAGATGCTCACGATCGCGTGCAGCGCGAGGTGAAGGTTGCGCACGTTCACCTGGCCGAGCAGCGGCACCTTCTTGCGGTTCGGGTAGGTGTTCTCGATGTTGTACCGGTAGCGCGCGTGCAGGTTCTCGGGGTCGAAGACGTGCTCGACGACCTTTCTCCACTGCTCGACGACGACCCGCTCGGGCAGCTTGAAGACGACGTTCGACTCGTCGACGTCGGCGGTCTCGATGAGCCGACCTTCCTTCTGCAGGCGGCGGTAGAGCGGAGTCTTCGGCAGCGCGTACAGCACGTTCACCGCGAGCAGGGGAATCTGCGCCTTGTCGATGAAGCGGATGATCTTGTCCGCCGCGTCCTCTCCGTCGGCGTCGAGGCCCAGGATGATGCCGGCGTGCAGCTCGATGCCGTACGAGTTGATGATCTTGATCGCCTCGAGGATCGGCATGCGCAGGTTCTGCTGCTTGTCGATGGCCTCGAGCGTCTCTTCTTCGGGGCTCTCGATGCCGAAGAAGATGTCGGTGAAGTAGGCCTCGCGCATCAGCTCGAGCACCTCTTTGTCCTGCGCGACGTTGAGCGTGAGCTCGGCCGCGAGGCGAATGGCGTAGTTGTGTTTCTTCTGCCATTCGATGAGGTGCGGCAGGAGCTCCTTCGCCGCCTTCTTGTTGCCGATGAAGTTGTCGTCGACGAAGTAGATCGCGCCGTGGGCTCCGGCGGCCATCAGCGCGTCGAGCTCTTCGACCATGCGCTTGGGCGACTTGAGGCGCGGGTTTCTGCCGTACAGCTCGGGGATGTCGCAGAACTCGCAGCGATACGGGCAGCCGCTCGACCACTGGATGTTCGAGGTGAAGTACTGCGAGAGCCGAATCTTGGTGTACGCGGGGATCGGAAAGTCTTCGAGATCGACGCGCTTGTCGGTCTTGAAGACGATCTGCTGCGGAGGCCGCGCGACGGTCTCGTCGAGCATCGCGACGAGCGCGTCGGTGGCGTCGCCGAGCTCTCCGCAGTGGAGATAGTCGTACATCGGGTAGTACTCGGGCGCGGCGCTGACCGACGGGCCGCCCAGCGCGCAGACCTTTCCGAAGGCGTGCGCGCGCTCGGCGATGGCGCCGACGCGACGCTTCTGCACATGCATGCTGGAGACGAGGATCGCGTCGGCCCAGCGCATCTCGTCGTCGGTCGGCTCGCGCACGTTCTCGTCGACGAACTGAACGTCCCACGACTCGGGCAGGTACGCGGCGATGGTCAGCAGCCCCTGCGGAGGCATGAACGCCTTCACGTCGGGGAAGAACTGGTAAGCGTGATGAAAGGTGCCGAAGACCTGCGAGTAGCGAGGGAAGACGCACAGGATGCGTCGATGGTTCCGGGGCTGGTGCTTCGTTCGCAAGGACTCCCCCTCCAGGGAAGGTTGGTGTGGGTGCCGTTGATATCACGCCACCGGGTGAAATCACCCCCGCGGGTGAAGCGTGACCCGGCGCGCCGCGTGTAGGGAGCGCGTCGTTCTCGGATCTTCCGTCAGGGCCTGATCCATGCACCGCGGCCCCCGGCGGATGACCCTCGAGCGGCGTTGGCTGGGCATGGTGATCGGGCTCGTGGGGGTCAGCCTCGCGCTCATGATTCTGCTGGGCCACGGCATCGGCCGCTTCAACGCGGAATACAGCGCGAGGGGCTGGCTCAGCTCGACGTTGGGAGGCCCGCGCGCGCGCGTGCTCGAGCACACCTTCGACGACCTCGAGGGCCGCGTCGGGGCGATCTTCGAGCGTGAGGCGGCGGCACGCGCGCTCGACGAGCGAGACGTCGAGGCGCTCGCGGCCGCGTTGCCGCCTTCGGTGAGGTCGCGCTGGGTCGTATACGACCCTTCCACACGAGACCTGCGCAGCGCGCTCGCCGAGTGCGACGCCTTCCCCTCGCGGGACTTGCCGGCCGCCGGCCCCGCGCGCGCCATCGTCTGGTGCCGCCAGACGCCGGTGCTGTTGGCCCGCGCGCTCGAGGGTCGCGGCGGTGCGTCGCTGTGGCTCGCCGAGCCGCTCGGCCAGGCGTTCGTCGACGAGGTCAAGAGTGTCTCGCTGCACGAGATCGAGCTGTGGGGGCCGAACGGGACGATCGCCACCACGTACGCGCTCGAGGACGGCTCCCACCCGCTGAAGGCGGTGACGCCGCTCGACCGCTCGAAGCTCGCCGAGCCGGGCCCCCAGTTCGTCGAGCTCGAGCTCGACCTGGGCGGGCCGTACCGCGGGTACTTCCAGCAGGCCGAACCCGACGCCTGGGGCAAGCGGATGGCCGAGACCGGCCGACGGAACGTGCGGGTCTTCGCGTTCTCGCGCGAGCTCGACCCGACGCTCGCGCCGGCGGACCTGCGCATGGTGGCGGCGATTCCGTCGAGCCTGATGATGCTCGGCCCCCGCATCTCGACGATGGCGATGCTCGCCATCGGTGCGCTGCTGCTGGTCGGCGTGGCGGTGCTGGCGCGAAGGCTGATCCGCATGGTGAGCCGGCCCCTCACCGAGCTCGAGCGCGCCGCGCGCGCCGCCGCCACCGGTGATGGAGACTTCCGCGTCCCCTCGAACAGCGGCACCTTCGAGCTGGCGAGCCTCAGCTCGTCGTTCATCGCCATCCTCTCGAAGGTCGAAGAGACGCAGCGCCGCGCGGCGCAGAGTGAGAAGATGGCGGCGCTCGGCACGCTCGCCGGCGGTGTGGCGCACGAGATCAACAACCCGCTCGGCGTCATCCTGGGCTTCGCGCAGGGCCTCGAGCGGCGGGTGCCCGAGGGCGACGGGCTGCGCATGCCGGTCACCTCCATCGTCCGCGAGGCCCTTCGCTGCAAGGCCCTCGTGCAGGAGCTGCTGGCCTTCTCGCGCGTCGGCAAGCGCACCGACGAGCCCATCGACGTGACCGCGGCGGTGCGGTCGAGCCTCTTGCTGCTCGGCGTGCGCGCCAAGACTCAAGGGGTCGAGATCGTCTCGAAGCTCGAGGACCCGCTGCCCCGGCTTCGTGGCAGCCAGACCCAGCTGCAGCAGGTCATCGTCAACCTCGGCACGAACGCGCTCGACGTGATGAAGAGCGGCGGCGCGCTCGAGGTACGCGCGTACGCCGAGGCGAACGACGTCGTGCTCGAGGTCGCGGACACCGGCAGCGGCATTCCGGCCGACATCCGCGGGCGAATCTTCGAGCCGTTCTTTACCACCAAGCCGGTGGGCGAAGGCACCGGCCTCGGGCTCTCGCTCGCGTACCAGATCTGCCAGCAGCACCACGGCCGCGTCGACGTCGCCTCGACCGGGCCGACCGGCACCGTGATGCGCGTCAGGCTGCCGGTGCCCCGAGCGCCGCAAGTGATGGTGGCTGCGTGAGGCGGCACGTGCTCGTGGCCGACGACGAGGCCGGCTTTCGCGACCTCTTCGCGTTCGCGCTCGAACCGCTCGGCTGGCGCGTCACCGGGGTCGCCGACGGCGCCGAGGCGCTCGCGCAGGTCGCGACCCGCCCGTTCGACCTCGTCGTGCTCGACGAGCACATGCCGGGGCTGAACGGGCTCGACGCGCTCGACCAGATTCACGCGCTGATGCCCGACCTGCCGGTCGTGATGATGAGCGGCAGCAGCGACGCCCCGGCCCAGTTCGAGGCCGAGGCGTACGCCCGCGGCGCCGCAGGGTGTGTCTTCAAGCCCCTCGAGCTGCCGGAGCTCGTGGCGGCCGTCGAGCAGCACGCACCGGAAGGGAGCTGACATGGGACAGGGAAGCGTTCTGGTGATCGACGACGAGCCGGGGCTGCTCGACGTGCTCGAGTGGGAGCTCATCAGCTACGGCTATGACGTGCTCGCGGTCGGCAACGGCACCAGCGCCGTCGAGCTGCTGAAGCAGACCGACTTCGACGTCATCGTCTCCGACGTGCGCATGCCCGGCCTGTCGGGCCTCGACGTGCTGCGCATCTCGAAAGAGCTGTGCCCCGAGACCGAGGTGATCATCGTGACCGGGTACGCCGAGATGGAGACGGTCGTCGAGTGCGTTCGCGGCGGCGCCTTCGACTTCGTTCAGAAGCCCTTCAACCTGCCGAGCGTCATCGCCACCATCGGCCGTGCCGTCGAGCGCCGCAGCCTGCGCGCCTCGTCGAAGCTGTACGAGGCGAGCCTCGCGATCTCCGCCAATCGCGACCCGCAGAAGCTGCCGGAGCTCATTGCCGACAGCGCGATCAAGACGCTCGACGCCGACGCGGTGAGCCTCTGGCTGCCCTCAAAGGACAGCGTCTATCTCGCGCACCGCGCGACGCGGCCCGAGCGCGCCGACTGCCCGGTGCCCATCAGCCCCGACGCGGTCGCGCGTATCGCGCGGCTCGGGCGGCCGAAGCTGCTGCCAGTCGATGCTGGCGGAGACGCCGAGCTGCAGATCGTCGGTTGCACTGGCATTGTATACCCGCTGAAGGTGGGCGACCGGCTGGCCGGGGTGATGAGCATGAGCCGCTACGGCGCGAGCCGGCCCTTCCGCCGCGGAGACGTCGAGCGTGCCTCGGCGCTCGCCTCGCAGGTGCTGCTCGCGCTCGAGAACGTGCGGCTGACCACACAGGCCGCGTCCAGCGAGCGGCTCGCGACCATCGGCCAGCTCGCGGCCGGCGTCGCGCACGAGATCAACAACCCCGTCTCGTACGTGCTCTTGAGCCTCGAGGCCGTGACCGAGCTGTTGCCGGAGGTCTGCGCCGGCGCAGGCCCTGCGACGCGCGCCGAGCTCGAGCAGGCGCTCGCCGACGCCACCGAGGGCGCCGGTCGAATCCGCGACATCGTGGGAGACCTGAAGAACATGTCGCGCGCCGACGGCGCCACGCGCCGCCGCCTCGACGTGAACGAGGTGGTGCGGGCCGCGCTGCGCATCGCGGGCGCCGAGCTGAGGCACCGCACCGAGGTGACGTGCGAGCTGGGTGAAGGCCTCTTCATCGAAGGAGACCCCGGAAGGCTCTCGCAGGTGCTCGTCAACCTGCTGGTCAACGCGGCGCACGCCATGGCGCAGCGCCCGGTCACGCAGAACATGGTGACCGTGAAGAGCTGGCGCGAGGGCGACAAGGTCCGCGTCTCGGTGAAGGACAACGGGCCCGGCATCGCCGCAGAGCACCAGCACCGCATCTTCGACGCGTTCTTCACCACCAAGGCGCCGGGCGTCGGCACGGGCCTGGGCCTGCCCATCAGCCGCGACATCGCGCGCGCTCACGGCGGAGACGTCGAGCTCTGCTCCACCCGCGGCGACGGCGCCTGCTTCACCGTCTCCTTGCCGGCGGTTCCCGCAGCGGCCGCCGCGCCGAAATCGGAAATGCACGAACAACCCGCGAACGAAAAGCAGGCCGCCGCGTGATTGAGGCGGTGGGGTTAGACTCGCGCGCCATGACCCGGGCCTATCTGCTCTCGTTCCTCGCCCGGCAATACCTGGTGCTCAAGCAGGGCTTCGACGTCCGCTACAAGAACCCGTGGCTCGTGTGGGAGCCAGGTTCGTGGCGGGCGCCGCCGGCGAACGCGGGGGTCGCCGAGACACGCCTGCCCGGGCCCGGGACGATGCCCGCTCGTGCCGCGCCGGGCGACGCGCTGTGCTTCGAGCTGGCGCTCAAGTCCGACCGCAAGGAACCCCTGCGCATCGGCCGCGCCGACGAGAGCGAGCTCGTCATCTCCGACGCGACGGTGTCGCGCGAGCACTGCCTCTTGCGCCGCGACGACGGCGGCTGGTTCGTGAAGGCCTCGCCGTCGGTGAAGTCGCTCAAGGTGGGCGGCCGAACGTTGCCGGCCGGCACCGAGGCGAAGCTCGAGCCGGGCCAGACGCTCGACCTGGGCGAAGTGAAGCTCACCTTCCTCGACCCGAAGCGCTTCTGCGAGCGCGTGGCGTCGCAGGCTTCGAGGCTCTAACCTGCCGCTCGCCTGAGTTGAGCACGGCGTGCACGCGACCCGCGTCTTTCGCCGCAGGGCATGATTCTCACGACGCGTGCGCGGAGGTGTTCAACTCAGGTGAGCCGCGGAATAGGGCCCCTGACGCGGGGCGGCACGGCGCCCCGATGAGCCCCCGGTTACCGCTTCGGCATGAGCCTCGCGCTCGCCGTCGTGTTGATTCTGGTACTGGGGGCGGAGCTGGTGAACGGCTGGACCGACGCGCCCAACGCGATCGCGACGACGGTGGGCACGCGCGCGCTGAAGCCGTGGCAGGCCGTGATCATGGCGGGCGTCTTCAACCTGTTCGGAGTGCTCTCGGGCAGCGCGGTGGCCGCCACCATCGGCAAGGGCATCGTCGACGCCTCGGCCGTCGACCTGTCGACGGTCGGCGCCGCGATGGTCGCGATCATCGCGTGGTCGACGCTCGCCGCGCACCGCGGCATTCCCACCAGCGAGACGCACGCGCTCGTCGCCGGGCTCGCGGGCGCCGCGCTCGCCGCCGGAGGGCCCGACGCGCTCACGAGCTCGGGGTGGAAGAAGGTGCTCATCGGCCTCGTGCTCTCGACGGTCGTGGGCTTCACCGCGGGCCTCTTGTCGATCTCCGCGGTGTCGTGGCTGTTCCGGTCTGCCGACCGGCGCCGCGTCGGCCCCGTCTTCCGCTGGCTGCAGATCGGCTCGTCGGCGTTCATGGCGTTCAGCCACGGCTCGAACGACGGGCAGAAGTTCATGGGCGCGTTCGCGCTCGCGCTCGTGCTCGGCGGAGTGCTCGAGACGTTCTCGGTGCCGCTCTACGTCATGCTGCTCTGCGCCGGGGTGATGGCCGTCGGCACCTGCCTCGGCGGCTGGCGCATCATCCGCACGCTCGGCATGAAGCTCACCAAGCTCAGGCCGCACGAGGGGCTGGCTGCCGAGACCGCGGCGGGCCTGACCATCACGGTCGCCTCGACGCTCGGAGTGCCGCTCTCGACGACGCACACCATCTCGACGGCCATCATGGGCGTCGGCGTCGCGCACGGCCGGGGCGCGGTGCGCTGGCAGCTCGCGCGCGAGCTGGTCTGGGCGTGGGTCATCACGTTCCCCGCGTGCGCGGCCATCGGCTTCGCGGTGAGCCTCGCGCTGCAGGCGCTGCGGGCGTGAGGCGCGGTTCGAGGAGCGCGGCGCCTCGATGCGCTTCGACTCGGGCGGCCGCCGCGCAGCCGCCGCTTCACGTCCGCGGCAGCCGCACCGTGAAGGTGGTGCCGGTTTCCGGCGTCGAGCGCACCGAGACCTCGCCGCGGTGCTGCCGCACGATGGTGTGCACGATGTAGAGGCCCAGGCCGAGCCCCATCGCGCCGCGCTTCGGCTTGCGAATGCGGAACGGGTCGAACAGCGAGGGCACCTCGGTCTCGGGGATGAGGCCTTCGTTGTGGACGGTGAGCTCGACGTGCTGAGGCGACGTGCCGTCGACGCGCACGTCGATGGTGCCGCCGGGCGCTCCGTGCTGCCCGGCGTTGGCGACGAGGTTGGAGACGACCTGCAGCAGGCGATCGGGGTCCCACGTGCCGGTGGTGTCGCCCCGGCTCTCCTTGACCACCTTCCACTGCGGGTGGGCGAGCTCGAGCTCGTCGATCGCGCGCGTGCAGAGGTCGAAGATGCACGTCTGCCGCGGCTCGAGCACGAGCTCTCCGCCGGTGCGCACGCGGGTGAAGTCGAGCAGTTGGTCGATCATCGTGCGCATGCGCTCGCTGCTCGAGAGCACGCGGCTCATCGCGCGCGTCAGCGGCTCGTTGTCGGCGCGCCGCAGCGTGACCTGCGCGGCGCTCTCGATGGCGGCGAGCGGGTTGCGCAGGTCGTGCGCGAGCACCCCGGCGAAGAGCTCGTTCGCGCGCAGGGTCTCTTCGAGCTTCGACACCGCCGCGAAGCGCGCGACGACCGACGCGACGTGGTTCGACACCTGCTGCGCGAGCTCGACCTCGGCGGCCGTCCAGTCGTGCGGCTGGTCGAAGTAGAGCATCAGCTTGCCGAGCAGCTTGCCGCGCGTGACCAGGGGGATGAACGCCAGCGCCCGAATGCCCTCGCGCTCGAACAGCGGCCGGTAGGACGCCAGGGTCTCCTCGCGCTGCGCGTCGGCGACCAGCACCGGCCTGGGCGCGTGCTCGCCCGCGGCCCACGGCGAGTGGCCGTCGACCGATTGCCGGTACCCGTCCGACAGACCTCGCCACGCCCTGAACCGCATCACGCCGCGCTCGTCGAACAGCAGCACGGCGCTCCGGTCGGACTTCAAGATGTTGCCGAGCGCGGTGAGCGCGGCGTCGAGCACCGGCGCCACGTCGTCGGCGCGGACGACCGTCTCCGCGAAGCGGTAGAGCTGCTCGGCGCGAAAGCGCGCTGCGACGGTATCGCCGTACAGGCGGCTGTTCTCGATCGCCAGGGCGGCGCGATCGGCCAGCTCGGCCAGCAGCGCGACGTCTTCGGCCAGGTAGGTCTCGCCGGGGTTCACGCGTGACGCGGTCACCGTGCCGATGATGCGGCCGCTGACCTTGAGCGGCGCCCCCATCACCGCGAACGACGGGTACCTCTCGAGGAAGTCGTGGAACGCCGCCGGCGCGAGCTTCGCCTGGCCTTCCGGCCCGACGAGGGGGATGCACGCCGGCTCGCCGCCGACGAGCAGGCCGCCGGTGAACCCCTCACCCGGCTTCACCGGGTGCTGCTTCCACAGCGCGAGCAGCTGCCGGGTCGCCTCGGCGTCGGGGTGCTCGGCCGCGGCGAGGTGCAGCTTCCCGTCGCTCTGCAGCAGCGCGAGGTTCACGCAGCTGCCGAGCTTGACCGACAGCTCGCGGCAGACCGCGGCCAGCAGCGGCTCGAGGTCGCGCGTCTCGGCGAACCGCTGCGAGGCCTCGCTCAACACCGACAGGCGCGCGGCCGCGGCGTCGGCGAGGGCGCGGCTGTGCCGCTCGGCGTCGAGCAGGCGCAGCCGCTCGAGCGACTGGCCGGCGTAGCGCGCGACCAGGCGCAGGAAGTCGCGCTCGTGCGCCGAGCCGACGAGCCCCTCGTCGATCGTCAGGGCGAGCGCGCCCACGCACCGGTCGTCGGCGAACAGCGGCAGGCACGAGATGCGGTACGAGCGCCCCGGAGTGACCCACGCCGACAGGTGCGGGTACTGCACGAGGAGCTCGCCCTGTGAGCGGATCCACACCGGCTCGCGGCGCCGAATCGCATCGAGCACCGGAATCGGCATGTCCAGGAGCAGCCGCGTCATGCGGACCCTGGTGGGCTCGGCGTAGCCGATGCTGCGCTTGAGCTCGGCCGCGCGCGCGGGCTCGTCGACGAGCCACAAGCCCGCGCTGTCGGCGCCCACGACGCGCGCGACCTGGTCGACGAGCGCTGCGTAGACCTCGTCCGGCCGCACGGCGTTCGCGATCGCCGCGGTGACGTGGAGCAGCGCCTCGGCGTACCCCGCCGCGGCGAGCTGCGCGTGCTCGAGCTGGGGTCGGGCGAGCGGTGCGTTCATTGCGCCGACGCCGGGTGGATGTCGTGTGAGGCGAGCAGGCCCTGAAGCTGCGCAACGGAGATGGGCTTGCGGAAGAACGCCGCGGCGCCGGTGCGCTCGAGCAGGCCTGCGGGCTGCTGCGAGCCCGAGATGAAGATCTTCGGCACCGCCGAGAACCCGAGCGCGTTCACCCGAGCGCAGAGCTCGTCGCCGTTCATGCCCGGCATCTCGAGATCGACGAGCATGATCGCCGGTGCGAGGCCGCGCTCGAGCAGCCCGAGCGCCGCATGGCCGCTGCCCGCCGCGGCGGTGAGGTAGCCCATGTCGGTGAGCAGGTCCGTGGTCGCCTCGCGAACCTCGCGGTCGTCATCGACGACGAGCACGACCTTCGCGGCCGGGGGCGCCTGGGGGACGGAAGACACGCCCTCACTATTTGGCACGCCGTGGCCGAATGGCCAGCGCCGCAGGCGGCTCGTTACCCGCCGGTAACGCCCAGGCAAGTCACCGAACGGGATCATCGCCGCCGTCACGTTGCGCGCGGCCGCGCGGGCGACGAAAACTCGTCACCCAGGGAAGGTTGGAAATCGATGCACGCACGCGTTCTCAACGGCGGTGTCGTCCACACTGCGCTCGCGAACATCTTCGCGCGCGGGCTCACCCGCGAGGCGGCGGCTTCCGTCATCGACACGCTTCGCACGCGCTCGGCGCGCGCGGTGCTGCTCGACCTCGAGCACGTCGACCACCTCACTGCCGACCAGATCAACTGGCTCGTGAACCTCGTCACCACCGTGACGCTGCTGGGCTTCAAGCCGCGCCTGGTGGGCGTCTGCCGCTCGCTCGTCGGCGAGCTCGAGGCCTCGCGCTTTCACGTCGAGTCGCTGAGCATCGATCAGTCGGCGAACCGCTGAACGACCTCGAGCAGCCGCTCGACCGCGACCGGCTTCTCGAGAACGCCGAGCACCGAGGCCTGCGCTGCGCGGTGCTCGAGGCGCGGCGTCGCGGTGAGCAAGAAGCGCGGCACGGGCAAGAGCCGCGGGTCCGCGCGGCAGCGCTCGCAGAACTCGAAGCCGTCCATCTCCGGCATCATCACGTCGACGAGCATCAGGCTCGGCATGACGCCGCCCTCGAGCTGGGTCAGCGCGTCCCGCCCGTTCGCCGCGACGGTGACCTTGTACCCCTCTTCGCGCAGGAGCTCGGCCAGCGCGTCGCGGATGTCTCGATCGTCGTCGATCAGCATCACCAGCTTGGGCATCACGGGCCTCTCGCTTCCCGTGACACCCCGCCGCCGTCGCATGGATCGCTGCTACCGCAGCGCCACGTACTGCGGTCGCGAGGGCGCGGCCCCACGTAACGCGTGCCAACGCCGCCGCGGGCGCGTTCACCCTCGCTGGGTAACGTCCTCCGAGACGGAAGCGAGCGCGCCGGGTGCGGATTACTTGGATGCGCGTAGCGAGGCGAGCGGGTCTTCCTCGGCCTCTTGGGGGTGTGCACATGGAAATCCGTCGGGCGACGCCCGAGATGTTCGAGGGCATTCACGGAGTGCTCCGCGAGTTCGGCGGCTCGTTGACGCGAGACGACTGGCGCCGGCTCGTCGACTACCGCTTCAGCGACCAGTCCTACCGGGGGTGGGTCTCGGTCGAGAACGACCAGATCGTCGGTTTTCTCGGCGGCATCTTCAGCCGCCGCGGCGACGCGCGCTTCTGCAGCCTGACGTCGTGGATCACCAAGCGCGAGTACCGCAAGGCGAACCTCCAGATCCTCGTGCCGATGCTCAAGCTCGAGGACCACACGCTGCTCAACTACAGCGCGAGCCCGTTCACCGCGAAGCTGTTCCGCGAGCGCCTCGGCTTCCAGGTGCTCGACGAGCACCTCGTCGTCATCCCCGCCGTCACGCCGCGCCTCAGCCCGCGCGGGTGGAAGCAGCTCAAGCGGCCGCACGAGCTCGAGTCGGTGTTGGTCGGCGAAGAGCGCCGCATCTGGCGCGACCACCTGCCGTACCCCGCGCGTCACGTCGTGCTCGCCGGGCCGCGCGGCCGTCACCTCTACGTCGTCGCCACCGCCACCCGGCTCAAGCGCATGAAGGTGAGCCACCTGCACTACATCTCGGACCCCGACCTCTTCGTCGAGCTCGTGAACCACGTGCAGCGCGCGCTGCTGTTCGGCATGCACACGGTCGTCACCACGGTCGACTCGCGGCTGCTCGCCGGCCGGCGGATTCGCGGCGCGCTCGGCTGGAAGCTCGCGCAGCCGCGCCTCTTCCGCCCCGGCAACCCTCGCCCCACCGGCACCATCGACAGCCTCTACACCGAGCTCGTGCTGCTCAACCCGGCCCGCTGGACCTTCAACCACTGACCCTCTCTTTGGAGCGCTCTTCATGCGCGAAGCACTGCAGTACCCCCTCGACGTCCCCCTGTTGCTGCGCAAGCGCCGCGCGCTGAAGGCCGAGCTGTCGGCGAAGGGCCCCTTCATGCGCAAGAAGATCGCCCTGCTCGGCGGCTCGACGACCGCTGACCTGCGCTCGCTGCTCGAGCTGTTCCTGCTCGCGTCGGGCATCGAGCCGGTCTTCTTCGAGTCCGAGTACAACCGCTTCTTCGAGGACGGCGCGCTGGGCGGCAGCCCGCTCGACGAGCTCGAGCCCGACGTCGTCGTGGTGCACACCACCCAGCGCAACGTCACGCGCTGGCCCGAAGCCTCTGCCACGCCCGAGCAGGTCGACGCGCTGCTGGCCTCGGAGCTCGGCCGGTTCGAGCTCTTGTGGAAGCGGCTGCTCTCGAAGTTCTCGTGCATCGTGGTGCAGAACAACTTCGACGCGCCGCCGCTCGAGGTGCTGGGCCACCTGGGCAGCTCGGCGCCGTCGGGGCACGTGCGCTTCGTCGAGCGGCTCAACGCCGCGTTCGCCGAGGCCGCGCGCGCCGAGCCTCGCCTGCGCATCAACGACATCGCCCGCCTCTCGGCGCAGGTGGGCCTCGACGAGTGGGCGAGCCCGTCGTGGTGGCTCAACTACAAGATGGCGGTGAGCCCCGCCGGCGCCGCGCGCCTCGCGCACCAGACGGCCAAGATCATCCGCGCCGCCTACGGCCGCACGAAGAAGTGCCTCGTGCTCGACCTCGACAACACGCTCTGGGGCGGCGTCATCGGAGACGACGGCGTCGACGGCCTCGAGCTCGGCCACGAGACGCCGCGCGGCGAGGCGTTCGTCGCCTTCCAGCGGTACTGCCTGCAGCTCAAGAGCCGCGGCGTGCTGCTCGCCGTCTGCTCGAAGAACGACCCCGCCATCGCGCGCACCGGCTTCCTGCACCCCGACTCGGTGCTGAAGGTGTCCGACTTCGCCGCCTTCCACGCGAGCTGGGACCCGAAGCCGGAAGGGCTCGTCGCGATCGCGAAGCAGCTCAACCTCGGCCTCGACAGCCTCGTCTTCGTCGACGACAACCCGTTCGAGCGCGAGCTCGTCGCGCGCACGCTGCCCGAGGTCGCGGTGCCGAAGGTCTCCGACCCGGCCCGGTACGCCGAGGTCGTCGATCGCGAGGGGCACTTCGAGCCGTTCTCCATCACGCAAGACGACGCGGCGCGCGCCGATCAGTACGCCGTCGAGGCGCTGCGGGTCGAAGCGCAGAGCCGCTTCCAGGACTACGGCGAGTACCTGAAGTGGCTCGAGATGAAGGCGGAGGTCGCGCCGTTCGCGCCGAAGTACCTCGACCGCATCGCGCAGCTCATCAACAAGACGAACCAGTTCAACCTGACCACGTCGCGGCACTCGCTCGCCGAGGTCACTGCGTTCGCGAAGAGCCCCGAGCACGTCACGCTCTACGGGCGGCTCTCCGATCGCTTCGGAGACCACGGCCTCGTCTCGGTCATCATCGCCCACGCGCTCGGCGAGGCGCTGCACGTCGACACCTGGCTGATGAGCTGTCGCGTGCTCAAGCGCGACTTCGAGCACGCCATGTTCGCCGCGCTGTGCGAGGCGGCGCAGAAGCGCGGCCTCGTTCGCCTCATCGGCCGGTACGTGCCCACGCCGAAGAACGCGATGGTCGCCGGGCACTACGAGTCGCTCGGCTTCACGCGGCTCGACGACGGCACCTTCAGCTACGAGCTGGGCAAGAGCCCGGCTCCGAAGAACACCCCCATCACCAGGAGCCCGTGAAGATGAACCCCATGCTCGAACGCCTGCAGCGCCTGTTCCGTGACGTGCTCGACGACCCGAAGCTCGAGCTCACCCCCGAGTCCGACGCCGCCAGCATCCCCGGCTACGACTCGATCGTTCACATCAACATCATCTCCGCCGTCGAGCAGGAGTTCGGCGTCCGCTTCGAGCTCGAGGACATCCTCGCCCTCGAGAACGCCGGCGACCTCATGGCGCTCATCTCTCGAAAGCAGCAGGTGGCTGCATGAACGCGTACGAGTGGGAGCACCTCTCGATCGGCGTCTCCGCCAACTTCGAGGTGACCATCACCGAGGAGATGTTGAAGCGGTTCGCGCAGGACACCGGCGACTGCAACCCGCTGCACATGGACGCCGAGTACGCGCGCGCCGAGGGCTTCGACGGCCCCGTCGTCTACGGGCTGCTCACCGCCTCGTTCCTCTCGCGGCTCGCCGGCGTGCACCTGCCCGGCGCCCGCTGCCTCTTGCAGGGCGTGACGGCGACGTTCCACCACCCCGTCTACGTCGGCGATCGCCTCACCGTGCACGGTGAGGTCGCCTACCGCAACGAGGTCTACCGCCAGGCCGAGCTCGTGTGCCGCATCACGAACCAGCACGGCGCCAAGGTGGCGTCCGGGAAGCTGAAGGTCGGAGTTCGCTGAAGGAGAGGTTCATGAAGACGAACGTTGCCGAGATGGTCGAGGCGGTGCAGTCGCGCCTTACTGAGGTTCCTCCGCCCTCGATGCCGCGGCACCCCCTCGAGGCGCCGCTGCTCGAGCTGGCCCAGCACCTCTCAGACACGCAGCTGCGCGCGCTGCTCGGGTTCTGCGTCGGCGGGCACAACCTCGCGCTCTGCCTTCACCGCGTCGCGCGCGTCGAGCGCGGCAACTGGCTCATCACGCCCGAGGCGCAGCTCGACGCGCTCGTCGAGCTGTTGCGGTCGGCCAGGTCCACGGGCCCGAGGCCGTGGCTCACCGTCGCGTTCGACGACGGCTACGACGACGCCGCGCAGTACGTGCTCTCGCGCGCGCCGCGGTACCCGGACGTCGAGTGGCTGCTCTTCGTGTGCCCGGAGAAGAACGAGAAGCGGCTTCAGTTTCACTGGGACGTCGAGCCCGCCGGCGCGCTGGCCGACATCGCCACGCTCAAGGCCGCCGCGCGGCTGCCGAACGTGTCGCTGGGCAACCACACCAACTCCCACCAGCGGCAGATTCTGCTGACGCAGGAAGAGGCCGACGCCGAGTACAAGAGCTCGCGCGCCGACTTCATGAGGTTGTTCGGCCGGCAGCGGCACTTCGCGTTCCCCTTCGGGACGCCCGACCGCGAGTACGAGCTGAGGCACGTGCAGCTGCTGCGCGAGCTCGAGCCCGAAGGGCTCATCTGGTCGACCGAGAGCCGGCCGTTCGACCCGGACGAGCGCAAGAGCGGCGCGGTGCTGCCGCGCTTCCCCGTCGACGGAGAGTGGACGTACGCGCAGGTGGCGCTGTGGATCTGCGCCATCTCGGTGCGGTACCGGCTGCGAGGTTCGCCGTACCAGTACTGAAGTCGCGCTACACTCGTGCGCGTGACGTCGCGCGCCGTCATCGCACTGGTGGTCGCCGCGGGCCTATTCGGCGCGCGGCCGCTGCTTTCGCACGAGGGCTCGTGCGACGAGCGCGACACGGTCTCGTTCGCGCACGCGGCGGTCCTCGTCGCGAGCAGCGCGGCGACTCCGGCGGCGCGCGCAGCGGCAGACGCGTGGCGGCCGCCTTTCGCGCTGCCCGTCGCGCGGCTCGACGCGTCTTTGGCGCCGAAGCCGCCCGCCGCCCCCGACGCGCCGCTCGTGCACGCCACCGCGCCCGACGTGCTGACGTGTCCTGCGCAAGGTCCGCCCGTCTAAGCGCGCGGCCAGACAACCCCCCGTTACTTAAAACCCTTGCTCGGGCGCCCGACGCGGCCCGAAGGACACATGTGTCTTGAAGAACGAAACGCCCCGCCCGCAACCCGACGACTGGGTGGCCTGGCTGTGGCTGCAGGTGGTGCTCGCCGGAGCGGCGCTCCTCATCGGACTGGCGGTGGCGCATGAGCGTTGCGGTTAGCCCGCACCACTTCCTCCAGGCGCTCGCGGTCGTGCTGTGCGTCGCCGCGGTCACGACCGTCATCTTCCAGCGGCTCAAGCAGCCGGTCATCCTGGGCTACCTCATCGCCGGGCTCATCGTCGGCCCGCACACTCCGGTGCCGCTGGTGGCCGACCAGCACGTCATCGAGCTGCTGTCGGAGCTCGGCGTCATCTTGCTGATGTTCTCGCTCGGCCTCGAGTTCTCGCTGCGCAAGCTGCTCGCGGTCGGCGCGGTCGCCGGCATCACCGCCGTCATTCAGTGCAGCGTGATGGTCTGGCTCGGCTTCGCGGTGGGCCGCCTCTTCGACTGGACCACCGCCGAGAGCGTCTTCGCCGGGGCCGCCATCGCCATCTCGAGCACCACCATCATCGCGAAGGCGTTCGAGGAGCAGGGCATCAAGGGCCGCATCCGCGAGCTGGTCGTCGGCGTGCTGGTGGTCGAGGACCTCATCGCCATCATGCTGATGGCGGTGCTCACCGCGCTGTACACCGGCAAAGAGCTCTCGGCCCGCGAGCTGGCGGGCACCGCCGGCAAGCTGATCGCGTTCCTGATCGGGCTCGTCGGCCTGGGCCTGTTCGTGGTGCCGCGCGCGGTGCGCGCCATCGTGAAGCTCAACCGCCCGGAGACGACCGTCGTCGCCAGCATCGGCATCTGCTTCGCGGTGGCGCTCCTCGCGCAGTCGTTCGGCTACTCGGTCGCGCTGGGGGCCTTTCTCGCCGGCTCGCTGGTCGCCGAGTCGGGCCACGACAAGGAGATCGAGCACCTCGTCCAGCCGGTGCGCGACGTGTTCGCCGCCATCTTCTTCGTCTCGGTCGGCATGCTCATCGACCCCATCCTCGTGCGCGAGCACTGGGCGGCGGTGCTCGTGATGACGGTCGTGGTCATCGTCGGCAAGGTGGTCAGCGTCTCGCTCGGCGCGTTCCTCACCGGCAACGGCGTGCGCACCTCGCTGCAGGCCGGCATGAGCCTCGCGCAGATCGGCGAGTTCTCGTTCATCATCGCGGGCCTGGGCCTCACGCTCGGCGCGGTGCGGCCCTTCCTCTATCCCATCGCGGTGGCGGTCTCGGCGGTGACGACGCTGGTCACTCCGTGGCTGATTCGCGCGTCGGTGCCCACGGCGAAGTTCGTCGACCGCAAGCTGCCGCGGCCGCTGCAGACCTTCACCGCGCTCTACGGCAGCTGGATAGAAAACGTGCGCTCGGGCCCGCGTCGCGACACGCCGGGCGCCAACATCCGCCGCCTGCTCGTCTTGCTGGTGCTCGACGCGACGCTGCTCGCGCTCATCATCATCGGCACCTCGCTCGCCGCCGACTCGATGATGGCCTTCGTCGACCTCGGCAGGCAGGTCTCGATGCTCATCGTGTTCGGCGGCGCCACGGCCATCGCGCTGCCGTTCTGCGTCGGCATCGTCCGGCTCGCGCGGCGGCTGGGCGTCACGCTCGCCGAGCGGGCGCTGCCGCTCTCCGCCGGCGGGCGCGTCGATCTCGCCGCGGCGCCTCGCCGCATGCTGCTCGTCGCGCTGCAGCTCGCCTGCCTGCTCGCGGTGGGCATTCCGCTGGTCGCCGTGACGCAGCCGTTCCTCCCGGGCTTTCAGGGCGCGCTCCTGCTGCTCGTGCTCACCGTGCTGCTCGGCTTCGGTTTCTGGAAGAGCGCCACGAACCTGCAGGGCCACGTCCGCGCCGGAGCGCAGGCCATCGTCGAGGCCCTCGCCTCGCAGACGCACGTGAAGAGCGAGCTCGCCGACATTCACGCGGTGCTCCCCGGTCTGGGCGAGCCGGTGCCGCTCAAGCTCGACGCGAGCAGCCCCGCCGTCGGCAAGACACTCGCCGAGCTCAACCTGCGGGGTGTCACCGGAGCGACCGTGCTCGCCATCCGCCGCGGCAGCGCCGACGTGCTGGTGCCCGGCGCAGGCGAGCGCCTCGAGCCCGGCGACGTGCTCGCCCTGGGCGGAACCCACGAGGCCATCGACGCCGCGAAGGCGATGCTGGCGGGCTGAGGGTCGGCCGCTTATGGAAGGCTCCCACATGGAGCTGCTCCTCATCCGCCACGCCATCGCCGTCGACCGGGAAGCGGGGCTGCCCGACGAAAAGCGCCCGCTGACCCCGAAGGGACGCAAGCGCTTCAGGGAAGAGGTCGAGGGGCTCGAGCGGCTCGAGCTGCGCATCGACCGCCTCTACACGTCGCCGATGGTGCGCGCCGTCGAGACCGCGCAGCTGCTCGCGGACCTCGTCGAAGACGTGCGCGTCACCGAGAACCTCGCCCGCTCGCCGGACCCCGCGCTGCTCGACGAGCTCGAGGGTGCGTGTGTCGCGGTCGTCGGCCACGAGCCGTGGCTGTCCGAGCTGTTGTGCTGGCTGCTCACCGGCGAGACCGACGCCGCCGCGCAGCTCGAGCTCAAGAAGGGCGGCATCGCCTGGCTCGAGGGCCCGCTCGAGCCGGGGAAGATGAAGCTGAAGGCGGTGCTCACGCCGCGCGTGCTGCGCTTGTTGGGGGAGTGACGCGCGCCGCCAGCGGCAGCCGCACCTCGAACGTCGTGCCCTGACCCGGAGTGCTCTGGAACGTGAGCTTGCCGCCGTGGCGCTCGACCACGATCTTCCGCGCCATCGCGAGGCCGTGGCCGGTGCCGTGGCCCGGGCCCTTGGTGGTGAAGAACGGGTCGAAGATGCGGTGCTGAATCGTGACGGGAATGCCCGGCCCGTTGTCGGAGATGGCCACGATCGCCTCGCGGCCTTCGCGGCGCGTCTTCACCGTGATGCGGCCGGGGGCTCCGGTCGCGCGCGCGGTCTCGGCGACGGCGTGCGCGGCGTTCACCACGATGGTGAGCAGCGCGAGGTTCAGCTCTCCCGCCCAGCCCTTGATCGGCGGCAGCTCGGCGAGGTCGGTCTCGATGGTGGCGACGTCGCGGTACTCGCTCTGCGACAGCGTCAGCGTGGCCCGCACGCAGTCGTTCAGGTCGACCGAAACGGCCGGCTCGTTCGCCTGGCCGCTGCTGTAGGCGCGCATCGCGCGGACGATGCCCGCGATGCGCTCGAGCCCTTCCTGCGTGCGCTCGACGGCGCCGGGCAGCTCTTCGAGCACGAACGCCACATCCGAGTCGGCCTCGCGCTTGAGCGCCTCCTTCGCGTGGTCGGCGGCCGGCTGGCCAGACGCGGCGAGCTCGGCGACGTCGCGATAGCCGTCGAGCATGGCGCCGAGCACGGGCAGGCTTTGCCCGACGAACTGCACGCTGTCGTGCACGTACTGCAGCGGGTTGTTGATCTCGTGCGCGATGCCCGCGGCGAGCTGGCCGACGGCCTCGAGCTTGTGCGCCAGCCGCAGCTCGGTCTCGGTCTGCTCGCGGCGCGCGATCTCGTCGTGCAGCTGCTCGGTGGCGTGCGCACGCGACGCGTCGTAGAGCCGCGCCATCGCCGTGACGGCCGCGAGGTTCACGATCATCATGAACGCGAGCGTGCGGCTCGGGTCGGAGTCCGGCGGGGCCGTGGGCAGCGCGAGGCCGTTCGCCTCGGCGAGATAGAAGCCGAGCGCGGCGACGCCCGCGAAGGCCGCGCACGCGACGCTCGTGCGCCGGTGGCCGAGCAGCGCGGCGAAGAGCGCCGGAAGCCCGACGAGCATCAGGTTCGGAGAGTGCAGCCCGCCGTGATCGGCCGCCACTGCGAGCACGGCGGCCGTCGTGGTGGTCAGCAGCACGACGGCTGCCGCTCTGGGGCTTCGGCGCAGCAAGAGCAGCGAGGTGCCGGTCAGCAGCGTCGTCGCACCGATGACCACCGTGGAGAACGAGTGGGGCCCGAACGCGACCACCCAGTAGACGGCCGCGCACACACACAGCACAAAGGTGAGCACGTTCAGCCCGGCCAGCATGCGCACACGACGCAGGTCGTCGTTGCCCAACGCAGGAGGCAACAGCCGATCGAGCATCGAGAAGCGCACGTGGGCCGGTTTGCAGTGCAGGGTCCGCGCCATGCCTACACACCGCCTGCAGGTGGAATGGCGGCTGCACGGTGCCCAGCCATGATCCGCCGGGTCCTCTTCGTCGACGACGAACCGAACGTGCTGCGCGCCCTGAAGCTGCTGTTGCGCAGGCAGGTTAAGCAGTGGGAGATGGTCTTCGCGCCAGACGCAGACCACGCGCTCGCGGAGCTCGAGCGGGTACCGTTCGACCTCGTCATCTCCGACATGCGCATGCCGCGCATCGACGGAGCCGAGCTCCTCACCCGGGTCGCCGAGCGGTGGCCACGCACCGGTCGAGTCATCCTCTCGGGTTACGCGGATGAAGACGCGATGCAGCGCGCCATGAAGGTCGCGCACAAGTGGCTGAGCAAGCCCTGCGACCTGCCGACGCTGCTGGCCGCCGTCGCCGAGCTCGAGGCATTGGGGGTGGGTCAAAGCGGATTGACGCGGGTCCCGTGCGACCCGGAGCCGGCCAGCACCTCGGTCAGCACCGCCAGCAGCTGATCCGGCTTCACCGGCTTCTCGACCAACGCGCGCGCCAAGCGATGCACGGTCGAGAGCTCTCTACCGCCCGAGACGACGACCCGCGGAATGACCGCCAGGCAGCTGCCGGAGCGCCGTGTTACCGGTGCGAAACGGGGAAGATCAGGCTTCTGCGATCGTCGAAAGCTCGGTTAGTTTGCCAGCGCAATGCCGGGCGGCCAGAGCGTGACCCAACTTCCGATTCTGATCATCGACGACGACCTCGACACGAGGGCAGCGGCCGCCGACGTGCTCTACGACGCCGGGTACTGGCCGATGAGCGCGCGCAACGGTCTCGAGGCGCTCCAGATGCTGCGCACCGGCGTCGCGCCGGTCGCGATGATCGTGGACCTGTTCATGCCGTTGATGGACGGCGAGGCGTTCTGCGAGGCGTGTGACGCGGACCCCAGGTTCAAGACCATCCCCCGCATCATCATGTCGGTCAGCACGAACGGCCGGCTGTACCTCGAGCGCAAGCGCGCGCATGCGTTCGTCGGCAAGCCGATGCAGCCGGCGCGGCTCATCGAGGCCATCTTGAGCGTCGCCGGCCCTTCGAAGAAGGCGCCCGTCGCTCACTGACAGGTCTGGTCGACGCAGCTCGTCCCGCCGCTGCAGTTGCGACACGTGCCGCCGTCGCGGCCGCACGCCTGCTTCACGTCTCCGGGCCGGCACTGCAGGCCCTGGCAGCAGCCGCCGCACACGGTCTCGTCGCAGACGCACTGCCCGCCGACGCAGTGCAGCCCCGAGGGGCACGGGCCCGGGCTGTTGCCGCACCTGCACGTGTTGTTCGTGCCGCACGAGTCGGTCGTGGCGGTCACGCAGTTGAAGCAGGTGACGCCGAGCGTGCCGCAGCTGGTCGGGGTGTTCGCGAGGCACATGCCCCCGCTGCAGCACCCGCCGGGGCAGGTCTGCGCGTTGCAGCCGACGGCGCACGGACCGCCGTCGCAGCCGCACACGCCGTCGGTGCACGTCTGAAACGGCTGACACGAGGAGCAGATCGAGCCGCCGGTGCCGCACGCGAGCTGCGTTCCGCCGTCGACGCACACGTTGCCGTTGCAGCAGCCGCCCGGGCACGAGGTCGCAGAGCAGGTGCACGAGCCGCCGGTGCACAGCTGGCCCGCCGCGCAGATGGAGCACGCGAGGCCGCCCGCGCCGCACGCCATCTGCGAGCCGCCGTCGAGGCAGTTGTTGCCGGAGCAGCAGCCGCCGCACGAGCTCGGGTCGCACTCGCACGTCCCGTCGATGCAGTGCTGACCCGACCTGCAGGCGTTGCAGACCATTCCTCCGCGGCCGCACGCCAGGTCGGTGCCGCCGTCGACGCAGGTGGTGCCGTTGAGGCAGCAGCCGCCGCGGCACGACAACGTGTCGCAGATGCACGCGCCGCCGACGCAGCGCTGGCCCTCGCTGCAGCCGAAGCACGCGACGCCGCCGCTGCCGCACGCGTCGTCGTCGACGCCCGTCTCGCAGACGTTGCCCACGCAGCACCCGGCGCAGCTGATGCTGCAGATCTCGGGGGGCGAGAGCTGCACGGGACAGGAGACCTCGAAGCCGCGCCTCACCGTGGCGGTGTTCGAGCCCGACGCGACGTCCATTCCGTCGCGTACGCCCACCGCGCTGCACCCGACGGTCTGGCCCTCGAGCGCGTCCGGCAGCAGGGCGAGCAGCGAGCCCCCGGGGTCCAGCCGGCCCGCGGCGACCTCGGGGCGCGTCACCGGCATGAAGAGCGCGCCGCCGTCGTGCGTGGCCGAGAAGCGCACCTGGGTGATGTCCACCGACGGTTCGAAGTTGACGCGGATGCGCAGCGCCGTGCCGTTCGCCGCCGTCGGGTCGCACGTGCAGCCCGACAGCAAGAGAAGAACCCCCCACCGGTTCATCGTGCGTTCACCGTACCGTACGACGGGACCTCGGGCTGCGGGCGCGTCGCGATGCCCACGGACGTCGCAGCCGCCGCGCCGGCGACGACGACGCCGATGCCCGCCCACACCCACCACTTCTGGTACAGGGGCACTTCGGGCTGCTTCGTCTCTTTCAGCTTCGCGGCGGCGGCCGCTTCGGCAGCACGCTGGGCGGCGGCTTCGGCCTCGGCCTTCGCGGTGGCCTCGCGCGCGCGCTCGAGCTCGAGCGTGTGGGCCTTCATGTCCGCGGCGTCCCTGGCGCGGCGCGCGGCCTCTTCTTCTTCCTGGCGCTTCGCCTCGGCTGCGGCCTGCTTCTCTTCCATCTGCTTCGCCAGCTCTTCGACCTTCGCCTGATCGGCTCCCGGCGCCCCCATCGAGAGGAAGCGCTTGTAGAAGAACGCCGCGCGCTCCCAGTTGCCGAGCTGGCGGTGGCACTGCGCGATGTTGAAGAGGAAGGGCGGCAGCGGCTTCGCGGCGTACGCAGCGGAGTAGCTGTCGAGCGCCTTGACGAACTGGCCCAGGTTGTACGCGGCCTGTGCATCCTTGAAGTGCTGCCTGGCCTGCGCTTCGGCGGGGTCCTGGGCGTGCGCGACGTGCGCCGCGAGCAGCAGCAGGAGGCTACTTGCCGAACGGATCAATCGTCCCGTCTTCACTCACGGGCATCTTCTTCGGTTTTTTGGCCGGGCGCACGGTTTCCGCGGGAGGAGGAGGCGGCGGTGGCGACGGTTGTGGCCGCTGCGCCTCTGCCAGCACGACGTCGACGACGGCGTCGGCTTCGGCCGAGATGGAGCGCTGCAGCGGCAGGTAGCCGTCCATCGCGATGCGCAGCTCGAGCGGCTCGCCGCGCGGCAGGTCTTTCGCGAGCGGGGTCGAGCCGAGCACCTCACCGCTCTTCACGGCGGTCACGGTGGCCCCGGGCGGTTCGGTGCGGACGGTGAGCTTCACGGTCGCGGACAGCACCGGCTGCGGCGGCGGTGGAACCGGGTCGGGCTTCTTCAGCGCGAAGAAGAGCCCCAGCCCCACGGCGACGAACACGCCGGCGGCGAACGCGGCGGGCGCCACCGAGCGCTTCGGCTCTCCGCGCTGCGCCAGCGCCAGCACCGCCGAGAGCTCTTCGGCGGTCGGGCGGGCCTCGGGCTCCTTGGAGAGCGCCGCCATCACCACCTTCGCCACCGCGCGGGGGATGCGCTCGCCCGACGCCGTCTTCGATGGCAGCGAGCTCGGCGCCTGCTTGATCACCGCGAGCGTCAGCTTGCCGACGTCGTCCTCGGGGAAGGGCAGGTGCCCCGCCAGCAGGCGGTAGAGCACGGTGCCCGCGGCGTACACGTCGGCCTTCGGGTCGACCTCGAGGCCGACGAGCTGCTCGGGCGCCATGTATTGCGGGGTGCCGATGATTTGCCCCTGCTGCGTGGTGGAGACCGCCTCGCGCTTCATCGACGGGGTCAGCTTCGCGACGCCGAAGTCGAGCACCTTCGCGAACAGCGAGCCGTCGACCTTCGACATGAGGAAGATGTTGTCCGGCTTCACGTCGCGATGAACGATGCCGAGCTTGTGGGCCGCGGCGAGCGCGTCGCAGACCTGCCGCATGACGGAGAGCGCCTCGGCCATGGGCAGCGGCTCTTTGCCAAGCTGCCGCTCGAGCGACTCGCCGGGCAGGTACTCCATCACGCAATACACGCGGGGAGGCTCGAGCTCTTCGACGAAGTCCGAGATCGCCACGATGTGCTCGTGGTTGATCTGGTTCACCGCGCGGGCCTCGTCGAAGAAGCGGCCGACGAGCTCGCTGTTCTGCGTGTGCTCGGACTTGAGCACCTTGATCGCCGCGTTGCGGCCGAGCTTCACGTGCCGGCCCAGCCAGACGCGGCCCATCGCGCCTTCGCCCAGCGGCCGTTCGAGGGCGTAGGAGCCCAGGACGTCCCCCTGGCGTTCCCGCGTCTCGTCTGGAGGTGCTTCGGCCGACACCGGAGTCGGCATTGTAGCCCCGATCGGCCGCCCGAAGCTCATGGCCTGAGACCCTAGCCGCCCTCGGGCGCCAGCGGTGAGGCTTCGTCCGAGGTCTCGTCGCCATCCCCTGGCGCATCGGGGCTCGAGAGCCGCGACATCGCGTAGCCGAAGCCGGCGGCGGTGAAGAAGGCGATGACGCCGTAGATCGCGGCAGGGACGGCCATCTGCGCGTTGCCGAGCATCATCGGGCTCGACGCGATGGTGATGGCGAGCATGCCGTTGTGCACGCCGACCTCCATGCCGATGGCGATGGCGGCGCGCCGGTCGAGGCGGAACAGGCGAGGCACGAAGTAGCCGACGCCGAGGCTGATGAGGTTGAACGCGAGCGCCGCGGCGCCGACCTGCTGGAAGTAGCCGGGCAGGGTGGCGCGCTCCTTCACCATGGCGCCGACGATGCCGATCAGCAGGAACGCGACGCTGACGAAGCGGACGGGCCGGTCGAGCCGCCTGGCGAGCGCTTCGCGGCGGGCGCGCACGAGCATGCCGAGCGCGACGGGGACGAGCACGACCGCGACGACGTTCAGCACCTTGGTGAAGCCCAGGTTGATGGTGCGGTCCTCGCCGAGGAAGGCCGCGAGCGAGAGCCCGACCACGACCGGGAGCGTGACGGCGGTCAGCACGCTGTTGACGGCGGTGAGCGTGATGTTGAGCGCGACGTCGCCGCGGGCGAGGTGGCTGAAGAGGTTCGCGCTCGCTCCGCCCGGTGAGGCCGCGAGGAGCATGAGCCCGACCGCGAGCGTGCCGTTCAAGCCGAAGCCGCGCGCGATGAAGTAACAGGCGGCCGGCAGCAGGATGACCTGGCAGAAGAGGCCGATGACCACCGCGCGCGGCCGCTCGGCGACCCGCCGGAAGTCGTCCAGCGTCAGGCTCAGGCCGAGGCCGAGCATGACGACGGCCAGGGCCGAAGGGAGCAGGTAGACGATGAGCGGGTGATTCTCGATGGCGCGCGGTGTCTACGCGAAAACGGGCCCCAACGCATCTCACCGCCCCCGCTCAGGGTGAACGGAGGCGCTTCAGGCGACGGCCTTGAGCGAGGCCCGCGTGGGTTCCTGCGGCGTCACCAGCAGCACGGCCGAGCCCGCCAGCGCGTTCGCGCGCGCGACGACCGGCTCGAGCTTCAGCACGTCGTCGATGAAGACGACTCCGGTCGCGCTCGGCCGGTTCTCCGCGAGCAGCAGCGCGCTGGCGGCGAGCGCCAAGGCGCCCGCCATCATCCCGTCGGCGCAGGTGACGGCGCGCGTGTGCTCGCCGGTGCCCTTCGCGCGGGCCCACAGCTCCACGGAAGAGACGACGTTCTTCAGCACCACCTTGCGCAGGAACGTGAAGTACAGGCCCAACAGCGCGGCGAACCAGCGCGCGCGCAGCAGGAAGCCCGGCAGCATGCGGAAGGCGGTGACCAGGAACGCCGGCTTCGGAGCGAAGAACACCTCGACGTGCGGCACCTTCGTCGACCGCGGCAGCATGCCCTGCTCGGCGAAGGACATGTGCAGCGTGGGGCGCTCCTTCGCGGGGAACGGCAGCTTCGGCCCGGCCTCGAGCTTCTCGACCTCGACGCGCTGGCCGTCGACGGTGCGCACCGCGGGCTGCGCCATCGCGGCGGTCATCAGCGCGATGGTGCCGGTGCCGGCTCCGCTGTACGGGCTGGACGAGATTCCCAGCGTGAGCTCGCGCGCCCCGACGGTCGCCTCCGCCACCGCGCGCGCGAGCAGGTTGCTGACGCCGGTGAAGATGCCGCCGCCGAGCACGAGCAGGCCGGGCCCCTTCGGCTGCAGCGCGGCGAGCCGCTCGACGGCCGGACGATCGCTCGTCGCCTCGATGAACACGATGCCGTTCTCCACGCACCACGCGGCGAGCGCGTCGGGCCTCGTCGTCGTCGCGTCGATGAGGTCGACGACGACGTCGCTGCCTCTGAGCGCGGCGAACGTCTCGGGCTTCGTCGCGTCGACGACGAGCGGCCCGCGACGAGACGCCACCTGCACGTCGATGCCTGAAGCCTTGCGAAGGGCGTCGACGGTGCGTGAACCCAAGAACCCGCTGCCTCCGAGCACGGTGATTCGCATCGGCTTTCAAACTATGTGCGGGGGCCGATGCCCACCACTCGCATTCGCAAGGCGAAGAGCCGCCTTCCGAGGCACCTGCAACCCCGCAAGGCGCCTGTGCAAAGTCGGTCGCAGGCGACCGTCGAGGCGGTGCTGGAGGCGGGGTCTCGCATTCTCGTCGCGAAGAAGTGGGACGGGCTGTCGATGAACGAGGTCGCGCAGGTCGCGGGCGTGAGCCCGGGCACGCTGTACCAGTACTTCCCCGAGAAGGCGGCGCTCGTCGCCGAGCTCATCGAGCGCATCTCGCAGCGCGAGGTCGAGTTTCAGATGGCGCGCTTCGCCGAGCTGCCCGAGGGCGCTTCGCTGACCGAGACGCTCGATCTCATCGTGCGCGGCACGCTCGAGTTCCAGCGCAAGGAAGGCGAGCTGATGCGCGCCCTGCTCGAGTGCGTGCCGCACCTGGGCCGCCACGAGCTGCTGGTCGAGCGCGTGCAGGGCGTGGCCGCGATGTTCCGCGGCCTGCTCGAGCAGCACGGGATGAAGGACGTCGAGCTCGCCACGCACGTGCTGGTGAACGCGATTCACTCGCTCACGCACGACGGCGTGCTGCCGCGGCCGGCGACGCTCGACGACGAGACGCTCGCGCGCGAGATCAAGCGCCTCGTGCTCGGCTACCTGCGCGCGGATCAGGGGCCGAATTCGTAGGTCACCCCGGCGAGCGGCCGCAGCTGCCAGATCTCGCGCAGCCACGGCGTGGCCGAGATGCCCAGGCCCGCCTCGAACACGAGCCGGGGGATCGCCTCGAAGCGCACGCCGGGGATGACCTCGATGAGGTGCTGGTTGTCCGTCCACACCGGCGTGATGTCGCGGCGGAAGAAGTGCAGGCCGAGCGCCTCGAGCGAGAACAGCCACCGCTTGCCGAGGTTGAACGTGCCGGCGACGGCCCAGCGCACCGCCTCGGGGACGTCGAACGAGGCGGCCGGGCTGCGGTTGCGCACGTGGTGATAGAGGAAGCCCGCGTTGAACATGAGGCGGAACCACGGGCTGGGGCGGACCTCGGCGACGAAGGTGGCTTCTCCGTCCCACGTGCCGTCGGACAACGTCGGCGGCAGCACGTCGATGTGGCTCGGCCCGGTGGGGAAGGTGACGCGCAGGAAGACGCCGAGCGCGAACTTCGGGCGGTCGAGGAAGGTCCAGTGCAGCGCGAGGGGAATGTCTCCGAAGTAGGCGTTCGCGCGGCCCGGCGGAGACCAGTCGAGGAGCGCCTCGAGCTGCAGGTCGAGCTCGAGGTTGTCGATGATGCCCCAGCGGGCGCTCGCGGCGACCTGGTGCCAGTTCGAGGCGCTGACGCTCGTGCGCCCGACTCCGAGGATGAAGGCCTGGTAGCGGGCGCCGACCTCGACGTGCCCGCCGGGGACCGTCTCGGCGGTGGTGGTGACCATCGCGCGGTACGGCTTGGCGGAGGCGGAGGAGGCGAGGACCAGGAGGGCGCCGAGCCAGCGCGCGACGCGCAGCCGCGCGCGGAGTGTGTTCGCAGCGGAGCAGGGCGCCACAGTCGCCCGTGAGTCGCGCGCCCAGAAACTCAACATGGCCGGCCTTCTTAGCCCATCGGGCAGGTGTGGAAGTGCCCGCAAAACGCTACATGCAGCGGCAAAGTGGTCCCTCCCGCGAAGCGCAAGGACGAGCGTGCGAAGATCTCGGCGCGAGAGCTCGTGCAGCAGCTGCCGGGCACGCTGAAGCTGGTCTGGCAGGCCGACCGGGTGAACATGGTGACGTACGTCGGCCTGCAGCTGATGCTCTCGCTGCAGCCGGCGGCGATGGCGTACGCGGCGAAGCACATCATCGACGGCGTCGCCGAAGCGCTGAAGGCGCCGAGCCCGGAGCAGCGCGCGCGGGTGCTCACCTGGGTCGCGATCGCGCTGGGCATCGCCACCGTCGGAGCGCTCGTCGCGCGCCTCTCGCAGTTGGTGCACTCGCTGACGCGCGCGCGGCTGGGCAACCTCATCAACGAGCAGATCCTCGAGAAGGCGCTGACCCTCGAGCTGCGGCACTTCGAAGACCCTTCGCTCTACGACAAGCTGCAGAACGCGCGGCGCGAGGCGAGCGCGCGGCCGCTGTCGCTGTTCGCCTCGGCGCTCGATCTCGTCACGCGCACCATCACGCTGGCGAGCTTCGGCGCGCTCTTGTGGACGATCGCGTGGTGGGCGCTGCCGGCGCTCGCGGTGACGGCGCTGCCGGCGTTCTTCGTCGAGGCGCGGCTCTCGGGCGAGAGCTTCCGCCTGCTCTCGTGGCGCGCGCCCGAGGGTCGCAAGCTCAACTACCTCGAGTGGATCCTCACGCGCGATTCGCACGTGAAGGAGGTGAAGCTGTACGGCCTCGGGCAGCTCATCCTCGCGCGCTACCGAACGCTGTTCGCGAAGTTCTTCGCCGAGGACGCGGCGCTGTCGAAGAAGCGCTTCTGGCGGCACCTCGTCACCAACTTCGTCGCGCAGGGCGCGCTCTACGCCTGCTACGGCTTCGTCGTCTGGCGCGCGGTGAACGGCAGCGTGACGCTCGGCGAGCTGTCGATGGTGTTCGCGATGTTCACGCAAGGGCAGAGCGCGTTCACCGGCATGCTGACGACGGCGGCCGGCATGTACGAGGACGCGCTGTTCATGTCGAACCTGTTCACCTTCCTCAACGTGGCGGCGCCCGGAGAGTCCGCGATCGTCTCACCGCCGCGCACGCTGCCGAAGGGGCCGCACGCGCTGGTGCTCGAGAACGTGTCGTTCCGCTATCCGGGGAAGGAGAAGTGGGCGCTCAAAGACGTGTCGCTGACGCTGGCTCCGGGAGAGAAGCTCGGGCTCGTCGGAGAGAACGGCGCCGGCAAGTCGACGCTCATCAAGCTGCTCTTGCGCCTGTACGACCCGACGGAGGGCCGCATCACGTACGGAGGCGTCGACCTGCGCGAGCTCGACCCGGTGGAACTGCGCAAGCGCTTCGGCGCCGTGTTCCAGGACTTCGTGCGCTACCAGTTCCCGGTGTCCGAGAACATCGGGCTCGGCGAGCCGTCGCGGCTCGACGACCGTCCGGCGATCGAGAAGGCGGCCGAGGCGGGAGGCGCCAGCGAGGTCGTGAAGTCACTGCCGCGCGGCTTCGACACGGTGCTCGGCTCGTGGTTCGACGACGCGCAGGATCTCTCCGCGGGCCAGTGGCAGAAGCTGGCGGTCGCGCGCGCGTTCATGCGCGACGCCGAGGTGCTGATCCTCGACGAGCCGACGGCGAGCATCGACGCCGAAGCCGAGTTCGCGATGTTCCAGCGGTTCGCGCAGCTCGCGCGCGAGCGCACCGCCGTGATCATCTCGCACCGGTTCTCGACGGTGCGGCTGGCAGATCAGATCGCCGTGCTGGAGGGCGGAAAGCTGGTCGAGCTCGGCAGCCACGACGAGCTGGTCGCCAAGGGCGGGCGCTACGCAGGCCTCTTCGAGCTGCAGGCGAGAGGTTACCGCGCCTGAAGGGAGCGAACCCGAACCCGAACCCGGTTGCTACTTGCGCTTCTTGCCGCCGCCCTTCCCGAACCCCATGGCCCGGTCCATCTCCGCCGCCTCTTCCTCCGGCGTCTTCTGCCCGGCGCCGCCCTTCTCGATGACGACCTCTTTCGAGCCGCCCTGTCCGGCGCCGCCGGCGGCCTTCTCCTTCTTGTCGAGCTTCTCGTTCTCGCTCGCGAGCGCGGCGCGGTCTTCCTTGCTCATCTTGGCGCCGGCGCGGGCGTAGTCCTTGCGATCGACTCCGGCCTTCTCGAGGACGCCGTTCTCGGCGGCGGCGCGGTCCTTGATCTGCTGCTTCTTCTCCTCGGGCGACAGCTCGCGGCCCTCGTACTTCTTGTCGACCTCTTTCTGCGCCTTCGCCACGTCGTGCTGAAGCTTCGCCATCTCGGCGGGAGACGGCGGGTCGGCGAGGGCGGAGGCAGCGAACAGCAGCGCGACGAGAGCGGAGGTGCGCATGGTGCGTGAAAGCGTACTAGACCGCGCAGCCATGGGCACTGCACTGATCACGGGAGCGTCCGCGGGTCTCGGTCTCGAGTACGCGAAGGTCTTCGCCGCGGACAAGCACGACCTGGTGCTCGTGGCGCGCCGGCGCGAGCGGCTCGATCAGCTCGCGGCCGAGCTCGCCAAGGCGCACGGCATCAAGACGCTCGTCGTCGCCGCCGACCTGCAGGACCCGAAGGCTCCGCAGGCCATCTTCGACGAGGTAACGAAGGCCGGCTTCGACGTCGAGTTCCTCGTGAACAACGCCGGCTTCGGCAGCAACGGGCCGTTCAAGAAGAGCGAGCTCGACAAGGAGCTCGGTCAGATCCAGGTGAACTGCTCGGCGCTGCTCGCGCTCACGCACCTGTTCCTGCCGAAGATGCTGGAGAAGAAGCGCGGCCGCATCTTGAACATCGGCTCGACGGCGGGCTTCCAGGCCGGCCCGTACATGGCGACGTATTACGCGACGAAGGCGTTCGTGAACTCGTTCAGCGAGGCGCTCGCGTACGAGCTGCGCGGCACGGGCATCACGGTCACCGTCAGCTGCCCGGGTGCGACCGTCACCGAGTTCACGCAGGTCGCGAAGATGGAAGGCGTGCGCCTGTTCAAGATGGGCGCGATGACCGCCGAAGACGTGGTCCGCGACGGCTACCGCGCGATGCACGCCGGCAAGGTCATCGCGGTGCACGGCTTCAAGAACAAGCTCGGAGTGTGGTCGGTGCCGTTCACTCCGAGGGCGCTGCTGCGCGCGATCGTGGCGTCGCTCAACGCGGTGCCGGAGCAGAAGCAGCTGCCGTCCTAAGGAGCGGGGCAGCTGCAGCCGCGCTCGCGCCAGCGCGTGTCCTGCCACGACGAGAGCGCGAAGCCCCTGGTGTCGACGAGCACGCTGGCCGGGCTGTGACCGGCGCCGAGCTCGAGCAGCTTCTCGCGCGAGCCGTCCGACAGCTTCAGCCGCCACAGCGCGCCGCCGCTGCTCGACAGCTCGGCCGTCGAGACGAGCAGGTCGCTGCCCTGAACGGCGATGCGGTACAGTGACAGGCCGGCGAGCTTGTCCGCCGCGAGCACGAGGGTCTTGAAGCCGTCGCCCGTCTTCCTGACTCGCTCCAGGCCACGCGCGGTGAGGAAGTAGACGTGGTTTCCGGCGACGCCGTAGCCGGGCTCGAAGGCGAAGTCCTCGGCGAGCACCACCGCGGCGCCGCCCCCCTTGGGCGCGCGCTTCAGCTTGCCGCTCGAGACGAAGTACACGTGGGTGTCGTCCAATCGCAGCTGGTTCGCTGCGGTGTCCGCGACGACGAGCTCGCTGGTGCCGCCCGCTTTCACGACACGCCGGACGCCGTCGGTCGCGAGGTAATAGACGTGCGTGGCGTCGAGCGCGGCAGCGGGCTCTTCGGCGGACCAGTAGCGAACGCCCGAGGCGACGGGCCGCTCGGCGTTGCCCTGCTTGTCGGTGGCCCGGACGTCGCCGACGCTGGTCACGTAGTACACCGACTCGGTGTCGACGCCGGCGAGCGCGCTGGGCAGGTTGCCGGCCGGGAACACGAGGCCGCCGCCGCCGCTCTGCAGGTAGCGCGCGAGCACGCGCGTGCCCGTCATCGACTCGTAGAACACGCCCCACAGGTGCGCGCCGTCGACCGCGCCGGAGATCATGCCTCGCGAGAAGGTGGAGGTGGTCGGGCAGACGTTGCGCATGCACGCCATGGCCTCACCGGGGATGACCGGGCTCGTCCGGCCACAGCCGCACGTGGCGGTCGGGGTGGCCGTCGACTTCCACGCCAACGTCGTGTCGGTGCCGAGGTAGAAGCGCGTGGCGTCGATCGCGGCGTGGGTGTCGCCCATCGTGCGAGGCGCGGTCAGCACGACGCCGGTCGCGTCGACGAGGGTGGCGCTCGTCGCGTCGGTCTTCACGCCGTAGAACGCGCCGCCGGCGCGCGTGAACTGGGTCGAGCCGGGGAGGTTCGCGACGGGCGTCGAGCGGTCGGGACCGTTGACGTGGATGACTGCGCCGTCGCTGCGCAGCGCGTAGACGTCGCTGCCATCGACGAGCAGCCTGTGGAAAGAGCCGGAGAGCGTGTCGTCGATCGCGATGCCGGTGAGCGGAATGCGGAAGATGCCGGCGTCGCACAGGAACCAGCTGTCCCCGCCGGCGATCACGACGTCGCGGATGACCGAGTCGGCCTGGTGAAGCAGCTGCTGCGTGGTCCCCGTGACCTTGACCGTGCCCCGATACAAGCGCGCTCCGCTGGTGAAGAGCAGCGTGTCGCCCGAGACGTCGAAGCGCCGCTCGCTCGGACTGCCGGCGCCGACGTTGGAGTCGACGAGCTCCTCGACGTCGCCGCCCGCGACGGGCACCCGCGAGATGACGCCCCAGATCTCTCCTGCCCACGTCTTGCCGAAGTAGACGTTGCCGCCGCGCACGAGCACCGGCACTCCCGGGTCGATGGGGTTGCTGTCGTCGCGATACAGCACGCGGCGCGCACCGGTGGCCTTCTCGATTCGAATGAGCGACCCGGTGTACTCGAGCGGCCCATCGAGCAGCGCGTAGAGGAAGTCTGCGTCCTGCGTGAGCTGGCGGACGCCGAACAGGCCGATGTTGCCGGTCGACGGAAGGCAGGTGCTCTGATCGCACGTGGCGTCGCCGTCGGCGGTCTGCATTGCGGCGCCGCCGCCGGGGCCGCCGGCGGTGCTGCCTCCGCCGGTGGCGTTGCCGCCTCCGTTGCTGGTGCCGCCGCCGGTGCCCTGCGTCGAGCCTCCGCCGGTGCCGCTGGGGAACTCCGTCTCTCGCGGAGCGTTGAAGCAACCCGTCGATGCGATGAGCAGCAGTGTCAGTGCGCGGTTCATGGCCCGATGTGCGGAGACGTGGAAGAAAGCTTCAACGCGCGAGCGCGCGAACGCGAGGCACGCGCGGGTCAGAGGGGAAGCGCTCGATGAAGCGGCGGGCCTCGGCCTCGGCGGCGGCGCGGTCGCGCGCGGAGAGGTGACCCAGGATGAGGCCGATGCTGGCCTCGGGCGCGAGGACTCCGTCGGGGAAGCGGCGCTGGTGCTCGGCGAACCGCGCGATGGCTTCGGCGGTGTCGCCGCGCTCGTGAGCTCCGAGCGCGAGCTCGTAGAGGGCGGTCTCGGCTTCGAGGCCGTCACCGGCGGCGAGCGTGGAGAGACAGTCTGCGGCGCCCGGAGCGCAGCTCTCGGTGCGCGCCTCGGACAGCTCGAGCTGCACCGGCGGCGGCGGCACCACGGTGAGGCCCTGGTTCGCCTTCAGCCGCTGCGTGGTGTCACCGTCGCGGACGACGGCTTCTCCCTCTTCGACGCGAATGGAGATGCCGTCGGAGGAGACGTCCATCGCCGCCTGGCCGCGCTGCAGCGTGACCTCGACGGAGCCGGCGCGGACCCTGAGCGCGCGGCGGGGCCTCAGGTCGACGTGGCCGCTGGTGATGGTGAGCGTGCGACCATCGAGCGTGGCGACGGCGCCGGGGCCGGCGACGTACTCCGGCGGGCGCAGCGTAGAGATGAGCGCGCCGGTCGTGACCGCGCCGACGAGGCACGCGGCGGCGAAGGCGAGGACGAGGCGGGGAGCGCGGCTGGGCGCGTGCGCGCGCTCGGCGGCGGCGCGGAAGAGGGCGTCGCGCCTGGCGCGGGCGAGCGGCTTGGGGGCTTCGCGGTCGAGGAGCGTGAGCGCGTGGTGGACGACCTCGGGCGTCGAGGCGAGCTCGAGCAGCCTCCGCGGATCGTCGTCGAGGATGTCGGTGTCGCTCATGGCCGGCCCTCCTGCGTGAGGCGTTGCTCGAAGTCTTTTCGCGCGTGGTGCAGCCGGGTCCACACGGTCTTCAGCGGGATGCCGAGGGCCTCGGAGATCTCGGGGCCGGAGAGGCCCTCGAGCTCGAAGAGGATCAGCGCCTCGCGGCGCTTGCCGGAGAGCTGGTCGAGCGCGTGGTGGACCTGCTTGCGCGTCTCGGCGGCCTCGGCAGATTCGTGCGGGCCGCGGGCGTCGTCGGCGAGCTGCGAGGCCGAGTCGAGACCGAGGAAGCTGCGGACGCGGTGGCGCGTGCGCGCGGCGGCGGCGACGCGGACGGCGACTCCGTAGAGCCAGGCCTTCGGCGACTGTGCGGTGAGGAGCTGGTCGGGGCGCCTGAGCGCGACGACGAAGACCTCCTGGAGGAGATCGTCGACGTCGGCGCCGCGGAACGCGAGGCGCGAGAGCGCGCGGCGCAGCGGCTCGGCCATCTCGTCGTAGAGGGACTTGAGGTCCGAGACGTTCGTCGACGCCGCGCTGGCGGAGGCGGAGAAGGCCGGGCTGGGCATCGCGGATTCCACGGGTCTAGCCCCATGTATGGGAAGCCCCGTCAAAGCTTCAACCCGAGGCCCGCCTGGGCGGTGAACGACCAGACGGGCAGCACCATGAACTCGGGAGCGCCGGAAACGGTGAGGACTTCCGGTTGGATGCGGGCCTGCGTGCCGATTCGCGCCACGGCGAAGAGCGGGCCGATGAGCGGCTGCCGCCAGTCGACGGTGAGGAAGAAGGCGCCGGAGATGAGGAGCCGGGAGGTGTCTGCGACGCTGGCGGGGAGGAAGACGAGGCGGCCTCCGGCGGTGGCGTGGAGGTTGGAGACGAGCTGTCTGCGGACGGACAGGCCGACGGCGTAGTGCTGGAGGGTGATGGTGCCGCGGCTGGTCAACAGCGTCCGCGGAGAGTCGAAGGTGCCGTCGAGGGCGAGGCCCCAGGAAGGCAAGAACGACCAGTCGACGACGGCAGTGACGTGAGCGGCGGGGCGCGCGAGGTCGAGAGAGATTCCAGCGAGGGCAAAGACCGCAAAGCGAGAGTCGACGTCCCCCTCTCTCCCCGTAGGGGATAGGGGGCTGTCGGAGGAAGAAGGAAGGTCAGCTGGAGGAGAAACGCCGGCGGAGGAAGAGGAACCTGAAGAAGCAGTCGGGCCAGAAGAGGCAGTCGGCGGAGCCGTAGTCGGTGGAGCAGCAGCAGTCGGCGGAGCAGCAGTCGGCGGAGCAGCAGCAGTCGGCGGCGCAGCAGTCGGTGGCGCAGCAGTCGGTGTCGCAGCAGTCGGTGGCGCAGCAGTCGGTGGCGCAGCAGTCGGTGGCGCAGCAGTCGGTGGCGCAGCAGTCGGTGGCGCAGCAGGCTGTGGTGCAGCAACCGGGGGCGTTTCCACCGGTGGCGAAGTGGCAGGCGCGGGCGGCGCAGCCGCATTGCCGGGCGGCGAGGCACCGGGCGGGGAAACGCCAGCGGGAGGAGCAGCGTCCGGAAACTGAGCCACGAGCCACGTGCGAGCGAGCAGCACGACGGTGCGCGGCAGCACGGGGCAATCGCGCGGCGAAGGACGCAGAGTCCGCCACCCGAGCTCGCGGCCAGCGGGATCAATCAACCGCACGACGAGGGCATCGCGAACGCGAGCGACGACGAGCCGATGGCCGGCGGCCGGATCGACGACGAGCCGCTGCTCCGCAGCAGCGGCGGGCAACCGAGCTCCCAGCTCACAGGGGACATCAGCGCCGACATCGACCCGCAGAGCCGGCAGGGCAGCGACGGCAATGAGGAGCCAGGAGCCCAACAGCGGGCCGCTGTACTCCGAATCGAAACGAACCGCAGCGGGGCTCGCAGCACGAGGGGAGGAAGAGTGCTCGAACCGGCTCGTCGTGCCGAGCCCTCCGCCGGCGCGCACGAAACGCGCGCTGTTCCCTCGAAGCCGAACCGAGGGGCTGCCTCAATCCAAGCCGGGACCACCCGAACGCAAAACACGCCAGAGCACCCAACCCGCCGACACCGAACGCAGCGGCGACAGGGCGGGTCCCCGCCTCAAGCCGCCTCCAACGCAGCCGCACGAACGGCCGCTTCGCGGGAAACCTCGCCCCCGCCGAGGAATCGCCCGTGGCCAACGTCGCGCAGCTCCCCACGCTCAGCGGACACGCGACCATTCACGAGCACGTAAGGCACGGCGGCAGGGTTCCGGCGCACGAGCCGCATCCATCCACCGAACTCCGGCATCGTGCCCTCGTGAATTCCATCCAGCGACTCATCGAGAGCGGCGGGATCCACCACCGCGACATCAGCCCTACACCCCACAGCCAGCCGCCCGGCGTCGAGCCCGTAGAAGTCGGCGATCTCCCCGGTGAGCCGGTGCACCGCCCGCTCCACCGGGATGAAGCCGTCGTGCGACGCCAGCCGCAGCATCAGCAGCGGAAAATTGTAGAACGCCATGTTCCGCAGGTGCGCGCCTGCATCGGAGAACCCCGGCGAGGTATCCGGGTGCGCGAGGATCTCCTTCACCGCGTGAGGCCGGTCGTTCCCGATCACGGTCCGCCACCGCAGCGCATCCCCGTGCTCCGCGCACAGATCCAGGAACACCTCCACCACGTCGCGCCCGCGACGCGCCGCGATCTCGTGAAACGAAAGCCCGACCAGCGACGCATCCGGCGCCGAGACCACCCGGCTCTGCCGGAAGTCCCGATGAAACACCTTCGGCGCGAACACGCTCGTCCACTGCCGGCGGAACCAGCGCCGATACGACGGCGTCAGCAGCAGCTCGCGGCGCGCCGCCGCCTCCTCGAGGTGCAGCGCCGCGGTCCCGGCTCCGAGCTCCTCGAACACCGGCGCATCCAGCCCATCCACGAACAAGTCGAACTGCATCGGCAGCGCCTGAAACCTCACGTCACCACCGAGCACGCGATTGACGAGTCGGGTGAACAGGCCCAGCGCCTTGTAGATGAGCCGGTTCGAGCGCACGTCGACCATCGACACCAGCGACGTCCGCAGCGCGCGCCGGAACCACCACCCGGCGCTCTCGAAGAAGAACAGGAACGTGTCGTACTTGGCGCTGATGTTCGGGATGCCCTGCAGCACGCGGCCGCGCTCCCGCACCACCGAGACCAGCGATCGGATCTCCTCCCACCGCGCGAACGTCGACGGCAGCGGCTTCGATCGAAACCGCGTGCCGCCGAGCTTGTCCCACCGGTTCGTATTGCACGACAGGCCGAGGAACCCGGCGTCGAGCCCCTCCGAGAGCCACGCCTTCATCCGAGCCAGCTCGTCGGACGTCGGCTCCTCGCCCTCGGTCACCGATCTCTCCAGCCCCATCGCCGCGCAGCGCAGATCGCTGTGCCCCATGAAGCAGGCCACGTTCGGCCCGAGCGGCAGCGTCGAGAGGTGCTCCCGGTACTCCCGCGGCGTCCTCCACGTCTTGCGCTGCTCGAACAGCGGCAGTACGTGCTCCCGCGGCATCGCCTCGACGCGCGTGTACATGTCCGCGATGTCGAGCGGCTCGGAGAGCACGGCGCCGAGCGAGCAGCTCCCCATGAACGTCGTCGTCACGCCGTGGATCAGCGACTCCGACAGCGCCGGCGCGGCCTCGACCTCGGCGTCGTAGTGCGTGTGCACGTCGAGAAAGCCCGGCATCACCCAGAGCCCGCGGGCATCGACGACCCGCTCGGCCTCGAAGGGCCCCTCGCCGATGGCCGCCACGACGCCGTCCTTCACCGCCACGCTCGCCTCGCGCCGCGGAGCTCCCGTTCCGTCGAACACCGTGCCACCGTTCAGCGCGAGGTCGTATCTCATGAACATGAGTCATTACTCATGTTCGGCCCGTGAGATCAAATCGGCCGCGTACGAGCGCAGCATCGCCTTCAGCTCCACGAGCAGCAGCCGGTCCTGGGTGGCCAGCCAGTGCATCAGCACGCCGTCACTCGCTTCGACGGCCGCGCGCGCGATGGCGCCCGCCCGCCGGCGGGACACGCGCGGCATTCTGCGGCGCACCAGCGCGGAGAGCGCCTCGGCCACGATCTCGTTGTTCTTCGCCGACAGCTCGCCGAACTGGGCCTCGCTGCGCAGCGCGCGCAGCAGCGGTGCCAGCCCCGGAACCTGCAGGTACGCCTTCGCCAGCGCGTCGACGATCCGGCCGACCTGGACCTCGAGCGGCTGCTCGTCCTCCGACGGAGCGAGCAGCGGCCACAGCGCCTGGTCGAACTTCTCCAGCTGCGACTGCATCAGCGCCTTCAGCACCGCGTCGCGGTTCGGGAAGAACTGGTACAGCGTTCCGACCGGCAACCCGGCCTGCTCTGCGATCGCGTTCGTGTTCGCCGCCGCGACCCCGCCGCGCTCGACGAGCTTCGCCGCGGCCGAGAGGATGCGCGCCACCCGCTCGCGGCTGCGCGCCTGCTGCGGCTCACGTCGCGGCGCGAGCTTCGCGCGGCCCATTCGTCAGAACGAGCCGGAGAGCGCCGCGCCGCCGCCGTTCGGCCCCACCAGCGGCTGCAGCGACACCTTCACGTCCGCCGACTTGTACATGTCGTACTTGCCGGGGTCGTCGCTGAGCAGCCGCAGCACCGCTGCAGTGATGCCGAAGACCGCACCCACGCCGATGCCCACGTACCCCAGCATGCGCGACGTCTCGATCTCCGCCTTCAGCCGGTTCGCGTCCTCGCGGTGATTGCCGTCGGCGTCGCTCTCGATGCCGCTCAAGATCTTCCGCCGCGCGTAGAGGAACGTGCCCTTCGTGTCCTCGCTGCCGTACTTCTGCTGGGCGACCACGCCCATCACGATCCCGGCAGCCACGCCCGCAACCGCGAGAATCGCTGAGCCGTACATCGCCACGCGCAGCGCGCTCTGCTTCGACTTGTACGCGTTGATGAAGTCGGGGCTCGGCACCAGGCGCACGTCCTCCTGGACCAGCTCGTCCGGCTTCACGCGCACTTCCTTCTGCCAGCTCACGAAGCCGTTCTTCTCGACGACGACGTAGTGGGGCCCCCCGGCGACGGTGGTCTGCCCGATGGGCGTCGTGCCGACCACGACGTCGTCGATCTTCACCGTCGCTCCGGACTCGCTGCTCGCGATGACGAGCGAGCCGGACCGGGCCTTCAGCGGCGCGTTCACCAGCTTCGTCACCGACGGAGAGATGCGCGTCATCAGCTCGGCCTCCGTGGCCCCCTGCACCACGTCGCTCGCGATGCGCTCGCCCTTCTTCTGGTCGATCAGCACCACCTCCAGCACGGTCGTCGCGCCCTTTTCGCGCGCGAGCTTCGTCACCTTGCCGGTCACCACGTAGTCGAAGCCGAGCGACACCACCGTCTGTCCGCGGCAGCTGTCGTCGGGACAGCCGAGCAGCTGCGCCTGGCGCTCGAGCGACAGCATCTGCCGGATCTGATCCGTCGTCGTCACCTGGAACGCGCCGAGCCGCTGCAGCTCGTTCGCGATGACGCCCGCCAGCGCGTTCGCGACCGGCTGCAGCTCCGGCGGAGACGCCGAGAAGTCCACGACGCCGACGCGAGGCTGCGACGTTGACTCCGCAGCGGCCGGCGGCGCCACCGGCACCGGCGGAGCCTCGGCCTTCTTCGCGGGCGCAGGAGGAGGCAGCGTCACCGGCGCCACCGGAGGAGTCGTCGCGGCCTCGGGCGCGGGGGTCGGCGCCGGCTCCGGAGCAGGTGCAGGTGCAGGAGCAGGCTCGGGTGCCGGCGTCGCCGGTGCCGTCGCCGGCGGCTGCCCCTTCTTCGGCGTTCCTTTGGGTTTCCCTTTCGACGGAGCAGCAGCAGCCAACGCGAGCGCAAGCGCGATTGCGAGCATTGCGCCGCAGCATACCCGCTCTACGCCGGAAGCAGTCGAACGAGCTCTTCGTACAGCGCCGCACCTTCGCCCGCGTCCGTCACGCGCGCCGCGGTCAGCGCGTTCGGGCAGCCACCGTTCGACACGTGCCCGCCCTTCGGCATCAGGGCGACGTCGCGCCGCTGCCTCGCGTCGTGCCGAACCACCACCTCGATGGAGGCGAGGCGCGACTCCAGCCTCGCCCGCCCGCCGTCGGGAACTCCTGCGGCCGAGTCCGGGTGCACCGTCACCTCCGCGCGCGCCGGGGGCCCGTTCACCCACTGCGAGCTCTGCGACTTCTCGCTCGAGAGCGCCATCAGCTTCATCGGCCACTCGGCGCTGACGCCCACCTCGGGCGCCGGCGCGCGGTGAATCAGGTTCACGCGGCCCGTCGCGGTCGGGAACTTCAAGTCGTGGAACAGCACCTTCGGAGCGAGCGGGTTCCGCACCGGCGGCCCGCTCTCGAGCTGCTCGAGCGTCACCCCCTTCGGGGCGAGCTTCGTCTTCACGACGCGCTCCTTCCACTCGCGCGCGGTGCCGGCCATCACGTCGGAGAGCCCCACGCGCGCGGCGAGCGCCTGGATGATCTCGAGGTCGCTCTTCACGCCGGGCGGCGGCGCGACCACCGGCTTCGCGACGCCGAGGTAGTGATGCCCGTACGCGCCGAGGAGGTCGTCGGCCTCGAGCAGCGTCGTCGTCGGCAGCACCAGCGTCGCGAGCCTCGCGGTGTCGGTGAGGAAGCTGTCGACCACGACGGTGAATTCCCGCGACGCGATCGCCCGCGCCACGGCGTGCGAGTCGGGCAGCATCGCGACCGGGTTGCCGCAGGTGATCCACATCGCGCGAATGGGCGGCTCCGACGCGGCCATCACGTCGTGCGCGAAGGTGATCTCGCAGACCGTGCGCGGCGCCGCGCCGGTGCGGAAGCCGACGTCGAACGCCATGCGCCGCGCGAAGTAGAACGACACGCCGCCGCCGGGTACGTCGAGGTTGCCGCTCACCGCGGCGAGCGCGTCGAGGGCCCGGACCGTCGCCGCTCCGGCGCTGCGCCGCTGCAGGCCCCAGCCGACGAGGATGGCGCACGGCTTCTCGGGGCCCAGGCGGCGCGCGAGATCTTCCGCGACCTCCTCCGGGACTTCGGCGTCGCGGCACCACTCGGCCGCCGGCCGCGAGAGCGCCAGCGCGCGGAACTCGGGCAGGTGATCGCAGTACGTCGCGGCGCGCGGGTCGTCCCAGCCGCGCTCGAACAGGATGCGCGCGACGGCCATCGCGAGGGCGAAGTCTCCGCCCGGCTTCACCTGCACGTAGCGCTCGCACGAGTCCGCGGTGCGGTGCCGGACCGGGTCGATGAGCACGAGCTTCGTGCCCTTCTTCCGCGCCTCGAGCAGCACCGGCAGCGTGTGCGGCGACGACACGTGCACGTTCTTGCCCCACAAGAGCACGTGCCGGCTGTTGAGCAGGTCGAACAGGTCGTTCGAGTCCTCGACGCCGAAGTCGGTGAGCTGCGCCTCGTCGCCCGCGCCGGAGCAGATGTCTCCGCGCTTGCCAGTGCACGGCCCGTACGCCTCGAAGAACCGCTCGGTCAGCAGCTTCAAGAGGCCCAGCGAGCCGCCGCTGCGGTAGTGGAAGATCGCCCCCGGCCCCGACTCGCGCTTGATCGCCTCGAGCCGCGCGGCTGCGAAGTCGAGCGCCTCGTCCCACGACACCTTCACCAGCGCGCCGCTCTTTCGCAGCAGCGGCGAGGTCAGGCGCTCGGGCGAGCGCTGCGTCTCGAGGAACTGCGCCGTCCGGTAACACAGGAAGCCGCGCGTGACCGGATGATCCCGATCGCCTGAGATGCGCGTGACTTCGCCGTTCTCGACGGTGGCGACGATGCGGCACGCATCGGGGCAGTCGCGGTTGCAGGTCGTCTTGCGCAGCTCCATGTGGGAGCAAATCTTCGTCACGGATCGTCCACACGCACCAGAGCCATTGCGGCCAGACGCAGTGGACCGCATGCATTGAACGCATGATGAGGGGGCTGGTCGGAGTCGGGGTCGTGGTGTCGCTGGTTTCCTGCAGCGGCACCCAGGGTGGTTCGGACGGCGGCGTTCAGGCGCTGTGCTCGGCCAGCGGCGAGCAGGTGCTCGCGTCACGGTGCGCGAGCTGCCACGCAGCGGGTGCCGTGCACCGGCAGGACGCACCGGCGTGGGTCGCGTTCGATACGGCGGGCGACGTGCAGCGGCACGCCGACGCCATCGTGCAGCGCGCGGTGACGTCGAAGACGATGCCGCCCGGCGCTCCGCTCGACGACTGCGAGGCGGCCGCGGTCTCCGCCTACGTGGACCAGGTGAAGGCGATGGCCTGCGCGGCCTCTTGCTCCGGACGCGCCTGTGGCGGCGACGGCTGCGGTGGTACGTGCGGCGCGTGCGACGACGGTGGCACCTGCGATGACCTCACCGGCCAGTGCCTCGACGACGGCTGCACGCCTTCGTGCGACGGCAAGTCGTGCGGCGACGACGGCTGCGGAGGCACCTGCGGTTCCTGCTCCGCAGACCAGATGTGCACGAGCGGGCAGTGCACCAGCACCTGTGCTCCGTCGTGCGCCGGCAAGGCGTGCGGCCCCGACGGCTGCGGCGGCTCGTGCGGCGCCTGCGGCGCCGGCACCGTCTGCAACACCGCCATGGGCACGTGCGCGTCGAGCTGCACGCCCTCGTGCGCGGGCAAGGCCTGCGGTGACGACGGCTGCGGAGGGTCGTGCGGCAGCTGCTCCGGCGGCCAGAGCTGCAACGCGAGCGGGCAGTGCGCGTGCGCTCCGCAGTGCAGCGGCAAGAGCTGCGGCCCCGACGGCTGTGGAGGCTCGTGCGGCACGTGCGCCGCCGGCCAGAGCTGCGGCTCGAGCGGCCAGTGCTCGGCGCCGACTCCGACGTTCGCCGCGAACGTGTGGCCCATCTTCCAGGCGAAGAACTGCACCGGCTCGTGCCACGACGCCTCGTCGCCCTCGGAAGGGTTGAACCTCAGCAACGCGACGACCGCGTACAACCAGCTCGTCGGCGTGATGGCGGCGCAGTGCAATCGCCTGCGTGTGGCGCGCAACGACGCCGCGAACAGCTACCTGATGAACAAGCTGACGGGGCAGGGCATGTGCAGCGGCTCGCGGATGCCGCGGAACGGCACGCCGCTGACGGCGGCGCAGCTCGACACCGTGCGCGCGTGGATCAACGGCGGCGCGAACTGACCCTCCGAGGTATCTAAGGGGGTCATGACGACCCTCACTGCGAGCCGTGCCTGGAGTGCGCTGCAGCAGCACCACGCCGAGACCCAAGACGTCCACTTGAGGGACCTCTTCCGCGACGACGCCCAGCGCGGGACGAAGCTCACCCTCGAGGCGGCCGGCCTCTACGCCGACTTCTCGAAGCAGCGCGTGACGCAGCGCACGCTCGACCTGCTCGTCGCCCTCGCGAACGAGCGCGCCCTCTCGCAGCGCATCGTCGCGATGTTCAACGGCGAGCGCATCAACCTCACCGAGAACCGCGCGGTGCTGCACGTCGCGCTGCGGGCGCCGAAGGGCACGGTCATCAAGGTCGACGACGCCGACGTGGTCCCCGGCGTTCACCAGGTGCTCGACCGGATGAGCGACTTCTCCGAGCGCGTGCGGAGCGGCGCGTGGAAGGGCCACACCGGCAAGCGCATCAAGAACGTCGTCAACATCGGCATCGGCGGCTCCGACCTCGGGCCGGTGATGGCGTACGAGGCGCTGCGCGCGTTCACGCAGCGCGACCTCACCTTCCGCTTCGTGTCGAACGTCGACGGCACCGACCTCGCCGAGGCGACGCGCGATCTCGACCCCACCGAGACCCTGTTCATCGTCGCCTCGAAGACGTTCACCACGCAGGAGACGATGATGAACGCCTCGTCGGCGCGCGCGTGGGCGCTCGCGACGCTGAAGGACCAGGCGGCGGTCGCGAAGCACTTCGTGGCGGTCTCCACCAACGAGGCCGAGGTCAGGAAGTTCGGCATCGACCCCGCGAACATGTTCGGCTTCTGGGACTGGGTCGGCGGCCGCTACTCGATGGAGAGCGCCATCGGCCTCTCGACGATGCTCGCCATCGGGCCCGCCGCGTTCCGCGAGCTGCTCGCGGGCTTCCACGCGATGGACGAGCACTACCGCACGGCTCCGTTCGAGCGGAACCTGCCGGTGCTGATGGGGCTCATCGGCGTGTGGAACTCCGACTTCCTCGGCGCGCACACGGTCGCGGTGCTGCCGTACGACCAGTACTTGAAGCGCTTCCCCGCGTACCTCCAGCAGCTCACCATGGAGAGCAACGGCAAGCGCGTGACGCTCGGCGGCCTCGACGTGCAGGTCGGCACCGGGCCCATCTACTGGGGCGAGCCGGGCACGAACGGGCAGCACTCGTTCTACCAGCTCATCCACCAGGGCACGCGCCTGGTGCCGTGCGACTTCATCGGCTTCTGCAAGACGCACAACCGCCTCGGCAGCCACCACGACACGCTGATGGCCAACCTGTTCGCGCAGGGTGAGGCGCTCGCGTTCGGGAAGGGCGCCGAGACGCTGAAGAACGAGGGCGTCCCGTCGAACCTGATCCCGCACAAGACGTTCCCGGGGAACCGCCCGTCGACCACGATCCTCGCGGACGAGCTGACTCCGCGCACGCTCGGCGCGCTCGTGTCGCTGTACGAGCACCTCGTCTTCACCCAGTCGGTCATCTGGGACATCAACGCGTTCGATCAGTGGGGCGTCGAGCTCGGCAAGGTGCTCGCGAAGAAGATCGGCGCCGAGCTCGAGGCGAAGGAAGAGCGCCTCGAGCACGACTCGTCGACGACGGCGCTGATCAAGCGGTACCGGGCAAGGCGCTAGGCAAGACCACCGTTCACCCTGAGCGGAGCGAGCCCGAAGGGCTGCGCAGTCGAAGGGGGCTCGAAGCCGACGCGCGGCCCGCTTCGACTTCGGCCTTCGGCCTCCGCTCAGCGTGACCGGAGCTTCGGCCTGTCGCTTCAGTCAATCTTCGACTTCGACGTGTTGATCTGCCGCGTCTCCGGCTCCACCAGGATCACGCACACGTCGTCATGAAAGTCGCCGGTCGTGGAGAACTCCTGCCCCTCTTCGACCAGCTCGCTGAGCAGCTGCGTGCCGGGCACGCCGATCTTCCGCTGCGCGCAGTCGGACACGCGCTGCAACCCGAACTCCTGCCCATCGGGCCCCTCGACCTCGTAGAGGCCGTCGGTGAACATCAAGATCCGATGCCCGGGACCGAACGGGGCGTTGTGCTTCACCCAGTTCCCCTCGTCGGTGAGGCCCAGCGGCGGCCCGCGCGTCGCCTCGAGCGACGTCACCTTCTTGTTCACCGAATCCAGGTGCAGCGGGTTCGGGTGCCCCGCCGACGCGAAGTACACCTGCTGCTCGATCGGGTCCGCCACCATGCACAGCGCCGTCACGAAGATCTGCTGATCTGCCGAGCGGAAGATCGACCGCAGGTTCCGGTTCAAGAGCGTCAGGAACTTCTCCGGCCCCAGCGACAGCACCGAGCCCTCGTCGACGAGCGCCCTGAGCAGCCCCGTCACCAGCGCCGCCCGCACGCCGTGCCCCATCACGTCGAACAGCACGACCGCGCACGGCCCCTTCGGCGAACAGAACTCGGTGAAGAAGTCTCCGCCGACCGGCCCCGCCGGCAGGTACCGGTGCGCGAACGACACCATGCCGTTCGACCGCGTCGCGCCCATCGGCAGCATCGCCGTCTGGACCTCGCGCGCCATGCGCAGGTCCGCGTTCAGCTCTTCGTTCTGCCGGCGCAGCTCCTCCGCCACGCGCGCCGCCTCGAGCTGCATACGCTTGCGCTCGATCGCGTACGTCAGCGACCGCAGCAGCACCGCCGGCTCGAGCTTGTCCTTGATCAGGTAGTCCTGCGCGCCCGACTGCACCGTGCGCAGGCCGAGCGCGTCATCGTCCTCGCCCGTCAGCACGACGATCGGCAGCTTCGGCGCCGCCTCGTACATCTTCTGAAACGTCTCGATGCCGCGCGTGTCGGGCAGGTTCAGGTCCGACAGGATCACGTCGAACTGGCGCGCAGCGAGGTGCTTGAGCGCCACCTCGGTCTTCGGCGCGATGACGAGCTCGCTGCCGCTCGAGCGGAGCATGCGCGCCACCAACCCGGCGAACGCGTCGTCGTCTTCCAACATCAGAATCTGCAGCGGAGTGCCCAGCATTTCTACCCCTTCCCTCCCTCGTCCTCGTCCCGTCCGTCGGCGTCAATGAAGCCGTTGGGCTTTTTGCTGCTGCATGTATTCGATCACGTCCTGCAGCCTCGCCGCGTTCTCGGGCGAGACCTTCGCGAGCGTCTTGTGCGCCTCGAGGATGGTCTCTCCCCAGGCCTCCTTCGACGCGAACTCGCCCGGCAGCGCCTCCATGTCGTCCTGCGACGGCATACCCGGGGGCTGCTGCGCCTCGGCCAGGTCGAACAGGTGATCCACGCCCAGCGTGTGCAGCTGTTCCCGGCAGCGGCCATTGGCCCCGAAGACCGAGACCTTTCCGCCCGACGTCTCACGCACCTGAAGCGAAAGCGCCACAATCACCCCGGCGAAGGTGCTGTCGACGTACATGCAGTCGCCCAGGTCCAAGTCGAACTCGACGTACCCGCGCCGCACCATCTCCATCACGAAGTCGCGCAAAGGCTGACTGTTCATGTGCGTTCCACGCCCTTCGACGCGGATCAGCACGTGACCCTGCGGCGTTCCGACCAACACCCGACCTGCTGCGAGCTGAGCCATGAGCGGACTCCATCATGCGCCGTGCCATCGATTTCGGCGGCGATCAGCTTGGAAAAAGGACTCTCGAGTAACAAGGACCGAGTTGAGCTGTTACTCCGGGGTGACGGCCGCTGGGAGGGGACCGGCACCCCGTGGGGGGAGCAACACGCGAAACGTGCTTCCCTTTCCAACTTCGCTCTCGACCTCGATGCGCCCGCCGTAGTTCTTCACCAGCTGCGCGCAGATGGAGAGCCCCAGGCCCGTGCCCTGCTCCCGCGACTTCGTCGTGAAGAACGGCTGGAACAGCCGGTCGCGGTGCTCGGGCTTGATCCCCGAGCCGGTGTCGCTCACGGAGATGAAGGCCTCTCCGTTCTTGCCGGTGCCGGTCTCCACGCGGACCTTCTGCTCGAGCTTGCCCTCGGGAATCGCCTGCGCCGCGTTCACGAGCAGGTTGAGGAACACCTGCGACAGCCGCACCTCGCTGGCCACCACGCCCGGGGTGTCACCGAGCTCGACCTCGAGCTCCGCGCGCCGGCGGATCTCGGCGCGGGCGAGCTGCAGGGTGCCCTCGAGCACGCGGCGGACGTCGATCTCTTTCAGCGTCTGGGAGTCGTCTTTGCGCGCGAGCTGCCGCATGTCGCGGACGATGCGCGCGATGCGCTGGGCTCCCACGGCGGCCTCGTCGAGGTGCTCGATGAACTGCTGCTTCTCGTAGGCGTCCCGCTCGAGCTTCACGCGCATCAGCTCGATGTTGCCGAGCAGGTAGGTGAGGGGATTACCGACCTCGTGCGCGACGCTCGCCGCCAGCAGGCCCATCATCGCCATGCGGTCCGTGTGATGGAGGTGGTCCTCCAGCTCCTTCTTGTGCTTCGCGTCTTCGATGAGCCGACGCGTCACCTCGAACAACCGCGACGACAGCAGGTGACCCGCCACGCCCGTCAGCCCCAGCACGAGCGGCGTCGACAGCTGCCCGCCCAGCGTGATGCCGGCCTGGCTCTGCAGCAGCATGCCGAAGAGCGTGCCCGTGCCGACGGTGGCGGCGGTCTGTTTGCTGTCGAGCGTGAGCAGACTGACGGCGACGAGCGCCGTTGAGGACCGCGACGGTGAAGCCCGCCACCGCGACCGGGCTCGTGCTCGTCACGAAGCTCTGGCGCTGGAGGAGGTAGACGACGGGGATGTCGAAGAACGCGATCGCGTAGCCCGACAGCTCGGCGGCGCGGCGGTTCTTGCGCACCAGCACCCACGCGAGCACGGCGACGAGGAGGTAGCCGCTCGCGAGCTTCAGGTCCCACCCGAACGCCAGCGACATCACCCAGAGGGTCGCCACGGCGCCCACGCGGAGCGGGGTGATGCGGTGCGCGGTCGCGGCCCGCTGCTCGCGGAGCGCTTCATCGGTGCTGATCGGGACAGACGAGTCCAAGGGGCGCCCTGAGGACACTCCTCTAGCGACGAGCGGATCGTGGCGCACGGTTCGGTGACGTGGATCGCTCGACGACTGCGGTTTTCGCGATTTACCGGTTACGGCGCCGCGCCGTGCGGAGCCGCAGCATGAGCCCCAGCGCGAAGAGCAGCTCAGAGCCGCCCGCCGTGCCGCAGCCGCAGCCGCCCTGCAGGACCTCGCTGCCACCACCACCCGTCCCGGAGCCCCCGCCCGTCGCGCTGCCGCCGCCGGTCGCCAGGCCTCCACCGGTGCCACTGGCGCCACCGGTCCCGCTGCCGCCGCCGGTCGCGCTGCCGCCGCCGGTCGCGCTGCCGCCGCCTGCGCCGCCTGCGCCGCCTGCGCCGCCTGCGCCGCCTGCGCCGCCCGCACCGCCCGCGCCGCCTGCGCCGCCCGCGCCG
>CALJKW010000014.1 GCA_937980205.1 uncultured Myxococcales bacterium
GGGCAGAAGCCTCCGCTGCACTTGCCGTCGACGGAGTTGCAGCCGAAGTTGCCGCAGTCGAGCGCGTTGCGCGCGGTGCTGCCGCTGCCGGCGCAGTTGTTTCCGCCGCTGCACTTGTGATCGACGCAGCTGCAGCCCTGGTTCTGGCAGTCGAGCGTCTCCTTCGCGGTGCAGCCGCTGCCGGGCCCGAAGCCGCCGGCGCACTTGTGGTCGACGCAGCCGACTCCGAACTGGGCGCAGTCGTGCGTCTCACGCCACGTGCAGCCGGTGCCGGGGCAGAAGCCGCCGTTGCACTTGTGGTCGACGCAGTTGCAGCCGAAGTTGCCGCAGTCGAGCGTCTCCTTCGCGGTGCAGCCGGTGCCGGGCGCGGTGCCGCCGGCACACTTGCCGTCGGAGCAGCCCGAGCCGAACGCGGCGCAGTTCTGCGCGTGCTGCGCCGAGCAGCCGGTGCCGGGGCAGAAGCCGCCGTTGCACTGGTGGTCGACACAGCCGCAGCCGAAGTTGCCGCAGTTCGCGGCCTCCTGCAGCGTGCAGTTGTCCTCGGTGTTGCCGCACGGGCCGCCGCCGGGGCCGCCGCCCCACCACTCCCAGTGCCACGGCTCGGACGGCACGGTGCGCGAGAAGCCGTACGCGGCGGCGTTCGCGGCGAGCCAGTTGTAGACGCCGCCCGCGCTGGTGTTGAGGTCGAGCGCGTGGCCGCTCTGGTGGTTCGAGTAGCCCGGCCGCGCGGCGAGGTTGCCGTTGTTGCAGCTGCCGGTGAGGTAGCAGTTGTAGAGGTACTGCTGCTGCGCCATCGTGCGGAAGCCGGAGATGACGGTCAGGTAGACGCCCTGCCGCGCCGCCGCCGCCTGCATCACCGAGTACGCGTTCGCGGTGTTGAGCTCGACGGGCTTGCCGTCGGCGGTGACCACGGTGATGCCGAACGCGACGCCGTTGCGGTAGCCGGTGTCCTGGCGGGCGTTGCAGCTCACGAGGCCCTGCTCGGCCGAGGTGTAGAGCTGCTCGGGCTCGGTCTCTTCCTCTGCCCCCTCCGGCAGCCCGCCGCACGCGGCGAGTGTCACGCAGATGATCCACTTTCGGCCGATTCGCATCGGCGCGCGCAGTTCACCCGGCGTGCCCGTCGCGCTCCCCCGTGTGCCGCACTGCGCGATGGAGCGCGGCTGTCTTCCAGCGGCACGAAGCCGCTTTACGGATTTCCGTCGCGCCCCTCGGAGCGAAACACTCGCGTTTCAGCGCGACACCGCTGCGCGTGCTGTCCGAAATCGCGACGACTCGGTCACGTTTCCGGGTCGTTGACGCCGCCGTCATCGCCCGCGCAGGTCCAGTGGCCGTCGACGCAGGCCGGGGAGAGGCAGAGATCTCCCGGCTCGCCCCAGCAGGTGTTGGCGGGGCACGTCGAGGTGGCGAGGAGGCCGACCGGGCAGATCCACCCGCCGCTGCCGCAGGTCGGCTCGACGTACGCGTCGGAGCCGCAGAAGTCGGCGCAGTAGAACTCCTGCGCCTGGCCTGCGCACTCGCAGACGGCGGTGCCGGCGGCGCACGCGTACTCTCCGTCGACGCACGCGGCAGTGCCCGCGCGCCGGCCGTCGGCGCCGCAGCACGAGGGGCCGCCGAAGGCGACCGTGCACTGCGACGGCTTCGGCAGCGTACCGGCGTCGACCTGGACACCGGAGGGGTCGACGATGCGCAACGGTGGGTAGCGGCCGCACGCGGCGAGCAGGAGGAGGACGAGCACGCGTCTCATGCGCGCGCTGCAGAGCAGTGGGCGTGCCAGTCTCGCCCCGTGAGGTTGCGAGGACTTTCGCCTCAGCGCCTCTCAGGAATCCGACGGCCCCCTCACCGCTCTGGTCAGTGCGGGGCTGCGTACGTCGGCTCGAACTCGAGCACGCGCTTCTTCATCGCCTCGTCGTCGCCGAGGGCGGAGTCGAGCGCGAGCCACTCGAGCTTGAACGTGCGCGCGCCGGGAGCGACGGCGGCGTTGGCGCGGGCGGCCTGCTCGGCGCGGCGCTTCTCGAAGTCCTTCAGGGTCGCGTCGAAGTCGGCGAGGGCCTTCTTGTCGGTGATGCCCTTGCGGCGCTCCTTGAGCTCCTTCATGCGCGCGTCGAGGCCATCGAGCAGGGCCTTGTCGGCGGCGGCCTGGTCGAGGTTCACCCAGGCGCCCTTCCCTACAGGGTTGACGGTGAGCTTGCCGACCGAGCGGCCGCGCTCGCCGGAGCCGATGACCACGTTGCCCTCGGACAGCTGCGCGGGCGTGCCGCGCGAGTCGCCCGACTGCAGCACGAAGTCGAGCTGGCCCTTGAGCTCGGTCGAGAGCTGCAGCGCGTCGGCGTACGGCATCGCGGCGAGCAGCACGACGAGGTCGACCTTGGGGCGCAGCTTCTTGAGCTCCTCGGTCACCGCGACGAGCGGAGGAATGCCGGTCGAGGCCGGCGAGGCGCCGATGACGCCGACCTTCACCTTGCCGGAGGTGAGCACCGTCGAGGCGTCGAACACCGGCTTGCCGCCGTCACGCAGGTTCGCCGAGAGCAGCTTCACCTTCGAGTCCTTCGCGGCCTCGCGCAGCCACGGCAGGCCGACACCCAGGTCTCGCGCGCCGACGGCCATCACCTGCGTGCCGAGCTCGCCCATCGCGTCGAGGATGAACTTCGCGCGCTTCTTCGACGCGTCGTCGTCCAGCCCCGGAGCGCGGAAGAGCGCGTTGCCGGCGTCGAGGATGAGGGGCTTGCCCTCCTGCTTCTCGATGATCTTCTTTCGTCTCGGCAGACCGCCGAGAGGGTTCATCTTTCAACCACAGGGGGCGACTTCGCCCCCGTTGTCTCCGGTGAAGACGAAGGTGACCTGCTTGTCCGGCGCGGCGGCGAGCAGCGAGAGCGCGAGGAGGATCACTTCTTCCCCTTCTTCGGCGCCGGCTTCTCGTCCATCTCGGCGAGCTTCACCTTGGCCGTCTTCGCCGCGTCGGACTTGGGGTGCTCTTTCATCAGCGTCTCGAGGGCGAGCTTCGACTCGGCGACCATCTTGAGCTTCTTGAAGCAGTCGGCGCTGCGCAGGTACGCGTCGGGGGCCGAGCGGGTCTTGGTGAACTCCTGAATCACCTTGCCGTACTCGTAGAGCGCCTCGCGGCACTTCTCGTCCGAGTAATACGTCTCGCCGAGGCCGAAGTGCGCCTCGCCGGCGGCGGTGTCCTTCGGCCACTTCTTGAGGAACTCGTTGTAGAGGGTGCGCGCGAGGACCTTGTCGCCGCCCTTCGCGGTGTCGTCGGCGAGGCGGAGGAAGTCCTTCGGGTCATCGGGGCGCTTGACCTCTTCGGCCTTCTTCTTGGCGGCCGCGTCGGGGTCGACGGCGACGACCCTCTTCTCCATCTCTTCTTTGGCGGTCTTCAGCGCGGCTTCCAGCTCGGAGATCTTGTGCTGGTACTGCTCGACCTGGCCGCGGAGCATCGCGACGTCTTCCACCGTGCGCTGGACCTGGATGCCGATGTCGGCGTCGCTGCGGCGGGCGGCCTTGTCGAGCTGCTCGAGCTGCTCGTCGAGGCGCTTCTGCGAGCGGGCGAGCTTCTCCTGGCTGTCGGCGAGCTCCTTGCGCAGGGCGGCGTTCTCGTCGGAGAGCTTGCCGACCTTTTCTTCGAGCAGGACGCCGCGGTCGCCGGGGTACCAGCAGGCGGCCAGGAGGAGCACGGTCAGGGGGAGAGCGACACGCATTGCCGCGCCCTTATAACCGATGCGGCAGTTGCCCGGGGACCCGCGGATTTGAGATTGTGGGTCCTCAAAACGCGTGACTCGCGCCCGGTCCCTCGACAGCAAGCCGATGCTCCAGCCGATCCGCGAGAAGGTGGAGGCGAAGACTGCGGCCGCGGTCACCGTCGAGAAGACGAAGACGCCGACGCTGTTCGACGCGTACTCGCGGAAGCTGGGCGCAGGCCCCGTCGCGCCGACGCTCGAGCTCGAGCCGCCGAAGTGGGACGCGGACGTGCTGGTCGTCGGCGCCGGGTGGGCCGGCCTGTCGGCGGCGCGGAAGCTCATCGACGCGGGAGTGCGGACGCAGGTCGTCGAAGCGCGCCACGAGATCGGCGGCCGCATCCGCACCGACACGACGTCGCTCAGCATCCCCTTCGATCACGGCGCCGCGTGGATCCACTCGTGGACGGACGACCAGGGCAAGCCGCTGAACCCGCTGACGGCGAAGGCGCTGGCGGCGGGCATCAAGCTCTCCGAGACGACGCTGACCACGGGCCTCTACATCGACGGCCGCAAGGCCACGCCCGAGGAGCTGCAGCAGTACGTCGCGACGCTCGAGAAGTACGACGACATCATCTCGGCCGCGGCGGAGAAGGGCCTCGACGTGCCGGTGACCGACCTGCTGCCGAAGGGGCTGCCGTTCGGTGAGGACGCGGCGAAGAACCTCGGCGAGCTCGACATGGGCCAGGGGCTCGGCGCGCTGTCGTCGAAGGACACGGGCCTGCAGGTGATGACCGGGCACGACGCCCTGCCGGCCGAGGGGCAGATGGCGGTGCTGAAGGCGACCGTCGGCGAGGTGCCGGTTCGCACGGACACGCCGATCACGAAGGTGAAGAAGGTGCGTGGGGGCTACGAGGTCACGACCGCAGCGGGTGAGACGATTCGGACGCGGCGCGTGCTCTTGACGGTCAGCACCGGAGTGCTCGCGTCGGGCAAGATCGAGTTCGACCCGCCGCTGCCGAAGTGGAAGACCGACGCGATTCGCGCGCTGCCGATGGGCGTGCTCGACAAGGTCGCGATCGAGTTCGACACGAACGTGTTCACGCTGCCCGACGGAACCGAGCAGCCGGTCAACGACTGGGTGATGAGCCACGAGAGCGGAGGCTCGACTCCGGCGGCGTTTCTGATGCGGCCGGGAGGCGCGAACATCGCGGTGGGGTTCGCGGGCGGCAACGACGCGCTTCAGCTCGAGCGGCAGACCGACCAGCAGATGGTCGAGCACTTCATGAAGAAGCTGCGCGGCATCTTCGGGCCGACCATCGACGACCACGTGAAGGCGACGGTCGTCACGCGCTGGGGGCAGGACCCGTGGACGCTCGGCGCCTATTCGTACGCGAAGCCGGGGATGGCCGAGATGAGGGCCAAGCTGGCGGAGCCGATCGATGACCGGCTGTACTTTGCGGGTGAGGCGACGGCGCCGGCCGCGAGCGCGCAGATGATTCATGGCGCGTATCAGTCGGGGCTTACGGCGGCGGCGGCGCTGATCGAGAGCCTGATGCGGGAAGATGCCGTCTACGCCCAGCTCGCGGCGAGGCAGGGCACGCTCGGCTTCGAGGCTCGGTAGCGTTTTCGGGAAAAGCCGGGACGTCGACGCTTCACGTTGGCGTGGACGACTCGACGGGCCCGGGTGCGTTCACGTTGACAGGAAGGGGAACGGGAACAGGAACGTCTGCGTTCCCCTTCACGTTCCTGTGAACGTTCCGCTGAACGAACCCGGGCCCGTCGAGTCGTTCACGTCCAGGTCCAGGTCCACGTCCACACGTGACCCGGCTTCTCAGTCGTTCGGAACCGCCGCGAGCGCCTTCATCGGCGCCTCTCCCGCAATCACCGCCTCGAGCGCCGCGAAGTACTTGTCCATCGTCGCCACGTTCAGCATGGCGAGGTTCCTCACCAGCGGCGTGACGTCCGCGACGCCCTCGACGTCGATGCCGCTGCGGCACCGGGCGATGCCGTCGTTGAAGTTGACCTCGAAGTTCCCCACGTTGAGCCGGCAGTTGATGCGCATGAACAGCTCCGCCACTGCGGCGCGGCGCGGCTCAGGCACCGGCGGATCTTTCACCGAGAAGAACACCACCTGCGACAGCTGCTCCTTGGCCTCCAGAAAGCAGCGCCACCGGCCGTTCTTGCCCTGAAACGCGAGGCGCAGCACGGGCGCGTCCTTCGCGCGGTCGGCGACCCACTGCTCCTTCGCGAAGAACGCCTCGGCTGTCTCGAGCAGGCCCATGGCCCAGGGGTTTTACCGCTGCCGGCGCCGCGCGAGCACGAAGAACATCGCCATCGCGGCCGCGAGCCACGCCGTGCTGCTGTCGTTGCCCACCGCGCAGCCGCACCCCTGCGGAGTCACCGGCGGCGGCTGAACCTGCTTCGGCACGTTCTTCACGATGACCGTCGCCGTCGCCGGCGCCCCTTCCGACAGCGGGTCGCTCGCGTAGAGCTCGAAGGTCATCACCGTGTCGACCATCACCTCGGGCGCGGTGAACGTGAGCGTCTCCGTGCGCGCGCCGGCGAGGCCGACCGCCGGCCCCGTGCGCTGCACCCACCGCATGCCGGTGATGGGCTCGCCGTCGGCGTCGGTCGCGCTGCCGGTGATCGTCACCATCGCGCCCTCGTCGACCGTCTGCTCGGCAGGCGTCACCGTCGCGACCGGCGTCTGGTTGAGATCGCGCACCACGACGCGCTGAATCACCGGCACCGACTGCGCGCGGCCGTCGCTCGCCACGATCTCGAAGTCGATGGTGGTGTCGTTCTCGACCTGCGGCGCCGTGAACGCCTGGTCCTGCAGCGTCACCTGCGGCCCCGCCACCTGCGTGAACACGACCGTGAGCATCTCTCCGTCGGGGTCCGACGCGACGACGTTCAGCTTCACCACCTGGCCCTCGTTCACGAACAGCGTCGCCGGGGGCGCCACCGTCGGCGCGCGGTTCGTGCAGAGGTTCGGGTCCGTCACCACCGAGGGGAACGGCCGGTTCGTGATGCCGCTGAACGTGAGGTTGTCGATCTCCCAGCCCTTGAGGCCGATCGCGTCATCCGCGCCGATGCGGAAGCGGATGCGCACCGAGCGGCCGGCGAACATCGTGCCGAGGTCCGCGGTCACCGTGCTCCACGCGGGGTAGTTCGCGCTCTCGCCGGCGTACAACTGCCGGCCGCGCAGCGGGTTCGAGGTCTGCGAGGGCAGCTGCGCGTTGTACGGCTGCGACAGCCTCGAGCCGAGGTCGACCCACTGCGTCGTCCCTTCGACGCGGGCCTCGATCACCGCGCCGTCGTACGGCTCGGCCGCGTCGCCCTCGAACTGGTAGCGGTGCGAGAACGTGAAGACGAACGGGTTCTGGCCGACGTCGAGCACCGGCGAGATGAGGTACGTGTCCGCCGGGCTCTTCGGGTTCGGGCCGAAGAACCAGTGCGACGTCGCGCTGTCTTCGTAGACGCGGAAGTCCGAGCCGGTGTCGCCGTTCGGGTTGTTCGCGAAGGCCCACGCCGTCATCGGCGCCTCGACGTCGTCGTTGAACGAGCCCGTCGGCTTCGCGTCGAAGTTGAGGCGGAAGTTCTCGGTCACCCTCACCGGCCCCGGCGTCGCCGTCGTCGGGTCCGTCACGTCGATCTCGAACGTCGCGCCCGCGTTGCCTGGCGAGCTGACCAGCGAAACCTCGACCGACGCCGTCGCGGTGCCGAACGGCGGCACCGACGGGAACGTCAGCGCTCCGCCGCCCGCGACGGTGACGCCCATCGCCGTGGTGCGCACGGTGCCCGTCGTGCTCGACAGCAGGCCGACGCCCACGTTCTTGATCGTCACCGTGAGCCGGCCCGTCTCGCCGAGGTCGAGGTGCCCGTCGCGATCGCAGCCGCTGATCGCGTCGTCGAGCGTCACCTTCACGATCGCAAACGCGTTGCCGGTGATGAAGCTCTCGGTGAGCGGCCGGTTGCCGGGGGCTTCTTTCTCCGGAGCCACCGCGAGCATGCCGAGGCCGCGCTTCGCGAACGCGGCGCTGAACAGCGCGAAGTCCGTCGCGTCGCTCGCCACCGCGGCGGCGAGGATCGCGTCACGCGCGTCGACGAAGGTCGGCAACAGCGGCGTCGTCTTGTAGCCGGCGACCAGGTACGCGCGCATGCGGTCCTGCGCCTGCTGGAACGTGAGCCGCGCGTTGTCGCGCAGCAGCGCCGCGTAGCACTCCCACAACATCGTCGCCCACACCTCGCCGGTCGCGTGCACCTGGGCGTTGCCGCTGCCGCTCGAGCCGAACGCGACGGGGATGCCCGCGGGAAGCGGCACACCCTGCTGGATGTGTCTGAACGTCAGCGGGTTCTTCATCATGTTCGTCGAGTACGGATACCGGCGGATGCCCCAGTAGTAGCCGTTCTGATCCGACGCGTAGCTGGTGTACCCGGCCATGCCGTACGTGCCGTCGAAGTTGGCGCCGCCGGGTGCCATCGCGTCGCTCTCCTTCACGGTCATGAGCAGCGAGTGGAAGTCGCCCCACCCCTCGCCCATGCCGACGCCCTGCAGGTTCGCGATGCCGTTGCCGTCTCCGATGAGGCGGTTCGAGATGTAGTGGCCCCACTCGTGCGCGACGATCGCGTTGTCGATGGTGCCGTCGCGGTCGATCGTCATCGAGCGCGTCATCGTCGCCGTCGTCGGCGTGCCGGCCTGCAGCCGCGTCCTCAGCGTGTTGCCGCTGTTGCGGCTGATGGACAGCGAAGGAATGGTGACCAGCGGGCCGCTGCCGGAGAGCGGGATCGCCCCGCCGAAAGAGGTGTTGAGGATGATGGCGCCGATCGCTCCGTTGTTCTGCGCGTTGAGCACCTTCTCGGCGAACGTGCAGGTGCCGCGGTCGATGACGGCGATCTTGCCCATCACGTTCGACGTCCACCCGGTCGCCTGGCAGGCGTCGAGGTTGCTGCCCATGTTCGTCGCGTCGTTGTCGTTCACCAGCTGCAGCGCGCCGGTGATCGTGAACGACTGCGGGCCGAAGTCGGCGACGCCCGAGCTGTACGTCGAGCCGCCCTGAATCGCCACCGAGGCCGGGACGCCCGAGTTGAAGACGTACATCTGCATGCGCGGGTGCTGGCCGTCGCTCGGCGTCGACATGTTCGCGTTGTTGGTGCCCGAGTAGTCCTGCGCTTCGGCGTACAGCGCGTCGTTGCCGGCGCCGCCGCGGCCGAAGTTGTTCGCCTGCGCGTTGCCCGACTTCTCGTCGAAGCCCACGTCGTAGAACCAGTCGTGGAAGAAGTTGATGTTGTAGAAGAGCTGCGTCACCGCGGCCATGCGCTGGTCCGCCGACGAGCCCGGGTTCAGGGCCGTGTCGTAGGTGCGGTCGAACACGCCCGGCGCGGTCGTGGTCGCCTTCAGGTCTCCGCTGCTGAAGCCGTTCGGCGAGTTGAAGTCGGCGTACGCGACGACGTTGTTGCCGTCGGTCTGCGTCGCGTTCGCCGGCAGCCAGGGATCGTTCGTCGACAGGCCCGCGTTGTTCAGCGTGACCAGGTTCGGCATCACGTACGGCGGGTTGTACTGGTTGTTCGTGCCCTGCGGGTGCGGCGTCGGGTCGTTGCCCTGCGGGCCGTCGAACGGGATCTTCGAGCCGGTGGCGTCGGCCCACACGCGGTAGCTGAAGTCGCTCACCGTCAGGTTCTTGCGGTACAGCATGCGGCCGTCGCGCGCCGAGAACACGAACGCGTACGCGTCGGAGCCCGTCGTGCCCTCGTCCGACAGCTCGACCTCGAGGTGCCACGCCGGCTCGACGCCGTTCGGCAGCGGGTAATAGACGCGCCGCACGCGCACCGGCGAAGGCTGGCCCTGCAGCTCGAAGCGCTCGAAGCCCGCCTCGTCGGTCGGCAGGCGGCGCAGCGGGCCGGCGAGCGGGAAGCCGGTCAGCTGCTGCACCGCGAGATCGATCACCGACTCGGAGCTCAAGCTGTACTCGCCGAGCACCTTGCGCGCGGGCGTCAGGTACCCCGTCAGCGCGATGAGCTCGAGGTCCTGGTTCATCACGACCTTGAGCTCGTCGTTGAAGACGTGCACGCCGTTCACGTCGCGGTGGAACGCCGCGATGATCGCTCCGCTGCCGAGGTCGTGCAGGCGGTACAGCCGCGACTCGGCGAGCTCCGGCGCACGCGCGCGGTACAGCTCGGCGTACGCGAACAGGTAGCGGCGCGCGGCCTGCTCGGGCGTGAGCTTGAGGCCGCGCAGCCCGCGGCCGTCGCGCGCGGCCCAGAAGAACGTCGGCACGCCGTGCCGCTTCTCCATCGTCGAGATGCGGCCGCGCTCGACGAGGTCGCGCACCTCGGGCGAGAGCGCCTTCACGTCGAGCTCGCGGCGCGTCTTGTCGGCGAGGAAGGCGTCGTAGCCCTCGAGGTCCACTTCGGCGAAGGCGAAGCTCGAGATGAGAATCGAGAGGGCGAAAACGGAACGAGGCATCGGCCACTCCTGCTGGTGATGAACGCCCGCGTCGGCCACGCGAGCTTCGAGGGCGCGCGCTACGTACCTGCGCGCTTCGGGACCTACAAGTGTCCTCCGCGGCGAAGAGCCTTTCCCGATCGGCACATGAAGGCACAATGCGTACATTGCCGCACTCGGTCGCGTGGGCCAGACTCGCCGAGGCCATCGACCGCTTCGGAGACTTCGAGCTGCTCAAGCGCCTCGGTGCGGGAGCGCAGGCAGAGGTGTTCCTCGCCGCGACCCGCGACGAGCAGCTCGTCGCGCTGAAGGTGATGCTCGAGCACCTCACGGTGCGCTCCGAGAGCCGGGACGCGTTCAAGCGCGAGGCGCGCACGTCGTCGCTGCTCAAGCACCCCAACCTCGTCGAGGTCTACGACGTCGGCGAGGAAGACGGCCGGCCGTGGATCTCGATGGAGCTGGTGCGCGGCTGGTCGCTGTCGACGCTGCTCAAGAAGCTGCGCGCGTCGGGGACGCGGCTCGATCAAGACGAGGCCGCCGAGGTGATTCGCCAGGCGGCCCTCGGCCTGCACTTCGCGCACGAGGTGAAGGGCCGCGACGGCGAGCCGCTGGGGCTCGTGCACCGCGACGTGTCTCCGCAGAACATCATGGTGTCGGAGCTCGGCATCGCGAAGGTCGTCGACTTCGGGCTCGCGAAGGCGACCGCGCAGAGCGAGACGATCACCGCGACCATCAAGGGGAAGCTGCGGTACATGCCGCCGGAGCAGCTCAAGTCGCAGAAGCTCGACCGGCGCTGCGACGTCTTCGCGCTCGGCGCCGTGCTGTGGGAGCTCGCGTGCGGAGCCCAGCTCTACCCCGGCCAGAGCGAGGCCGAGGTCTTTCAGCAGGCGCTGTACTCGCCCCAGCCGCACCCCGACGAGGTCGCCAAGGGCCTCTCGCGCGGCATGGTGGCGGTGCTGCTCGCGACCACGCAGCGCGACGTCGAGAAGCGCATGGGCTCGGCGAAGGAGCTCGCCGAGGCGCTCGCTCCGCTGTCGAGCCCGCACGCGCGAGACAAGCTCGGCGAGCGGGTCGGGAAGCTCTTCGAGCGGCTGCCCCGCACCCTCGAGGAGGCCCGCGGCGTCGAGCACTCGGGCCCGACGCAGTCCACGAAGACGAAGAAGGCCGGAGTGCTCGCGCCGCCTCCGAAGCAGGCCTCGTACGTCGAGAAGAAGGGGCCGGTGCCCGAGGGGTCCGACTTCCGCGAGCGGCGCACCGATCAGGTCGAGGCGGTCTACCCGACCGAGCGGCAGACGGTGCGGCCGACGCGGCCCGAGCGCGCGACCGTGCCGCAGGAGAAGCCGGCGCCGCCGGTGCCCGAAGAGCCCGCGACCGACGCCGGCGGGCTGTCGGCCGTGTCCGAGATCTCGTCCGAGGTCTCTTCGGAGACGCAGAACTCGGGCGTGACGAACCCGTCGGTCGGACCGCTGCTCGAGTCCGACACCGTGGCGAACACCTCGCCCGGAGTCTCGGCGCTCACGTCGGTCGACGACGAAGCCACGCACGGGTCGATGATCTCCGCGCCCTCGCGGCGGGTCATCGTGATCACCGTCGCCGCGTCGATCGGCATCGTGGTGCTCGGCGGCATCGTCGGCGCGCTCTTGCGCAGCGACGAGCAGGAAGAGTCGGAGCCGTACGCGGACGGGCCGTCGCGGCCCACGGCAGAGGTGCGGCCGCGGCAGGTGGCCGAGCCGGCTGCGTCCAACACCGACGCGGACAACGTCGAGGCCGTCGCGCCGGCCCCGCCGGACGCGGGGCTCGCCGCCGCGCGCGTCGCCGACGGCAAGCGCCGGGGCAGCTCGCGCCAGGGCCGCGTGGAGATCGACTCCAACATCCCGGCGGTGGTGCGCGAACGGAACGTGGATCTCGGCGTGACCCCGTTCTCGAAGCAGCTCACGCCGGGGCGGCATCGCATCTCGGTGGCGACGCCCGACGGCAGCGCGTCGACCGAGATGGACCTCGTCGTCCGCCCCGGAGAGACCGTGCGGCGGACCGTGAAGCTGAACCCGCGGTGAGGTAAAGCGGTGGCGGTGCGTCTCTTCCTCGTGCTGCTCCTCGCGTGTGCCGGCTGCCGGTCGATCGACCGCGATCTCGTCGAGCGCACGAAGCGGGAGCTCACCAAGGCGCTCGAGAAGGGCCGCCGGCACGAGGGGCCTCCGCAGGCGGGCGCTTCGATCCCCGTGCCGTGGACGAAGGGGCAGTTCGCGGTGTGGGGCATCACGCAGGGCGAGTACACGACGCTCACCGAGGCGCAGGTCGAAGAGGCCGACGAGAACGGGTTCATCGTGATGATGACGATCGTCTCGCCGCGCCAGCGCACCACCGCGCGGCTCACGTTCTCGGAGCAGCCGCACTCGCGCGACGAGGCCCGCGACTTCCTCACGCAGGTGATTCGCCGGCGCGGAGACGAGCGCGCGTACACGTATCGCTTCCACCGCGACATGCGGGTCGACATGCGCGACTCGCTCGAGCCGCTGTGGGCCACGCTCGTCCCGCATCCGGTGCAGGGTGAGCCCGGCACCGCCGCGACGTACGCGGCGACGATGGAGGGCTGCATCCCCGGCCAGGGCCAGTTCATTCACTCGCCGCTCGGGCTGAAGTTCAAGGAGGCGTGGCTGCACCCCGCGGTGCCGATCAACGGCCTCGTGCTCGGCAAGGCGCAGAGCGGAGAGACCGTCGAGCTCATCGACTCGGGGTGGTCCGGAGGCGGACCGGCGCTGTGATCGGAGTCGCGTCATCGGGGCCGCGCTCACGCGAGAGCGAAGCTCTCGCTGCTTCGCCTGCGGCTTACGCCTTCGGCTTCGCGCGCGTCCCTGCATGGCAGGTGGGCGCGCGCTTCGTGTGCACGAAGTGCTGGGTGCGGAGCACGCACGCGTCGTGTGCGCGCTGCGGGCAGGCGGGCCTCGACGTCGGCGGCGCGGGCGGCTTCACCGTGCTCGACGGCAAGTGGCGCTCGTACGCGGCGTTCGTGCGCGGGCGCGCGATGGTCTCGCCGTTCGCCGCGCACCGCCTGCCGGTCGTGGCCGGGCTCGCGGTCGCGCTCGGCCTCGCCGCGGCCGCGGCGCCGATCGTCGGCATGGCCGTGCGGCCGCAGGCTTCGGAGCCGGCGATGTTCGCGGTCGCGGCCGGCATGGGGCTCATCTGCATGCCGTTCGTCGCGATGTTCTTCGGCGCGTTTCTGGTGCTGTACGCGAACGCGTGCCGGCTGCTCGGCGCCCTCGTCGGGCTGATCCCCACCCCGCTCGGCTTCGGGCGCGCGCGCGTGAACCTCGTCGCGGCCATCTTCGACTTCATCGCGAACGTGCTCTTGTGTCCCATCGCCGTCGGTGAGCCGCCGAAGCGGCGCGCCGTCGAGGGCGGCGCCGGCGAGGTCGGCACGCTCGTCGAGCCGCTCACCGTGCACCTGCGAAGGGACTCGCTGTCGTTCGCCGAGCGGTTCGACGCCTGGGTCGACGGGCCGCTCACGGTGCGCATCGGCGAGTCGACCCGGCGCGTCGACTTCACCAGCGGAGAGCTCGCGCTGGATCCGCGGTGCGGAGAGCGGCGGCCCGATGCCTCCGCGCCGCCGAGGTGGGCCGATGCCCCGGGACGGGCGGGAGTCGCGCGCGTGGCCGTGCTGCCGGCGGGGACCCGGGTGGTGCTGTCGCCGGGGCGGCTGGTGTTCAGTTAGGGAGCCCTCTCCCCTCGTAGGGGAGAGGGAGCGCGTCTTCTCACCGCGTCGGGAAGCCCAGCCGGCTCAGCGCCCGCTCGACCACACCCTTCAACCGCTCGTTGTTCAGGAAGAACGGCGCCGGCACCGCCTTCCCCCCGTTGAGCGACGACAGCGCGCGCCGGTACTCGCTGGCGGCGTCGGCCTTCGCGCCGCGGTTCTCGAACAACATGCCGAGCAGGTACCGCGCGCACGCGAGCTCGGGCGTCAGGTAGAGGCAGCGCTTGAGGCCCGCCTCGGTCTCGGCGTCGGGCTGTCCCGCTGCCGCCCACTCGAGCACGAGCTGGAACAGCTTCTCTCCGTCGTGCTCGTGATCGCCGACCTTCAGCGCCGGCAGCTCGCCCGTCGTCGCCTTCGCCGCGGGGGCCGGCGGCGCGGGCACCCCGGGCGCCGGCGCGACGCGGAACTCGCCGGTGATCGTCTTCCGGTACGAGATCTCGATCGGCGGCGGCGGCGGCGCAGACGGCCGCGGCGCCGGCGGCGCCATGCCCGGCACCCGCTTCAGGTACAGAAAGCTCTGCGCGTGGCGGACGATCTCCAGATCCTTCTTCGGGGCCAGCAGGGGCTCGGCCGCCGACAGCACGAGCACTCCGCCGGGCGCGAGCCGATCGATCAGCGCGTTCACCGTCTTCTCGAACGCACCTTCGGTGAAATAGATGAGCACGTTGCGGCAGAAGACGAGATCGAAGCCGCCGCCGCCGGGAGGCAGCGGGTACGGCAGATCCATCAGGTTGTGCCGCTGGAAGCTCGCGCGTTCGCGCAGCGGCTGCACCAGCTCGAAGCCGCCCTTCGCCTCGTGAAAGTACCGGCCGCGCAGCACCTGCGGCACGCGGCGCATCAGCTCGGGCGCGAACGTCAGCCGCTCGGCGCTCTTGAGCGCCGGGCCCGAGATGTCGGTGCCCAGCACCGTGCTGTCGGGGTGCGCTCCGGCCTCCGCGAGCAGGATGAGCAGCGTCGCGACCTCTTCTCCCGTCGCGCAGCCGGCGCTCCACACGCGCAGCGGGCGGCTCTCGCGCGCCTTGGGCAGCAGCGCGAAGCTGCGCACGGCCTCGAGCTGCCCCTCGTCGCGGAACAGGTCGGTCTTGTGAACCGACACCGAGGCCATGAGCTCGGCGAGCTCGTGCGCGCCGCGCGTCGTCTTCAAGAACTCGAGGTACTCGCCCTCGCTGCGGCCGGCGATGCGCGAGGCGATCGCGTCGGACAGGCGCACGAGCTGCTGCTTGCTGAGCGCCGTTCCCGTCCGTTCGGAGACGTAGGCGCAGATCGGGCTGGGTGCGAACATCAACTCTTCTGAACGGCTTCGCCCTTCGCGAGGCGCATGAGCACTCCGGAGAGATCGTCTCCGTGGATGACGTGCTCGACGGCGCCGCGCGCGATCGCGGCGCCGGGCATGCCGAAGACCACGCACGATTCCTGGCTCTGGGCGATCGTCTTTCCGCCGGCGTTCTTGATCGCGAGCATGCCCTCGGCGCCGTCGCTGCCCATGCCGGTGAGCACGACGCCGACGGTGCGGCGCCCGTACGTCTTCGCCGCGGACTCGAGCAGCAGCGTGGCCGAGGGAATGTGACCGTCTTTCGGCTCGCCGCCGCGCAGGGCGACCCGGCCGCGCTGCGGAATCACGAGGTGCTGCGCGGGCGGAGCGATCAGCACGGTGCCCGGCACCAGCGGGTCGCCGTCCTTCGCGACCTTGATCTTGAGCTTGCTCGACGCCGCGAGCCAGCCGGCGAGCGACTCGGCGAACGCGGCGTTGATGTGCTGCACCAGCGCGATCGGCGCGGGGTAGTCGCCGGGCAGCTCGGACAAGAGCTTGTGGACGACCTGCGGGCCGCCCGTCGAGCTCGCGATCGCCACGAGGCCGACCGGCGACGACGAGAACGCCTGCAGATCGGCGGGCGACGACACCGACGGCGCCGCCGGCTTCGACGCAGAGCCCACCGCGCCACGGCGACCCGCGCGCAGGTGGCGAATCACCTTCACCGACGAGAGCAGCTTCACCTCGCGCGCGAGGTTCCACGCCTCGGCGCCCGCGTCGAGCGAGGGCTTCACCTGCAGCGCCAGCGCGCCCACCTCGAGCGCGCGGTGCGTGAGCTCGGGCGCCTGGTTCCGCGGGTCGGCCGTGAGCACGAGAATCGGCGTCGGGTTCTCGCCCATGATCCGCTCGGTCGCGGTCAGCCCGTCCATCACCGGCATGTCGACGTCCATGGTGATGACGTTGGGCTTGAGCGAGGCGGTCTTGGAGACGGCTTCCTGCCCGGTCTCGGCGGTGCCGCAGATCTCGAGCTCGGGGTCTCTCGACAGCGCGTCGATGATGAGCTGCCGGCAGATCGGCGAGTCATCGACGACGAGGACACTGACCTTACGAGCCATGCGAGGTTTGCACCTTAACCGTTAAACGAGCAGCCGCGACACCACATCGACGAGGTCCTGCCGCACGAGATCGCCCTTGGTCACGTAACCATCGGCGCCGGCTTCCATGCCGCGCTTCTTGTCTGCTTCTGACCCGCGGGTAGTGACGATGACCACAGGCAATGAAGACAACGTGGGGTGGGACTTCAAGCGGCGGGTCAGCTCCAGGCCGTCCATACGCGGCATCTCGAGATCCGTTACGACCAGATCGACGGCCTCGCGGCCGAGCCGGTCGAGCGCCTCGGCGCCGTCGTTGGCGTTGATGATCTCGAAGCCGACGGCCTCGAGCAGGCTCGAGAGCAGCTCGCGCGTCAGCGGAGAGTCGTCCACCACCATGATCCGCCGCCGCTTCACCTCGGCGACGCGCGAGTGTGCGCCGCTCAGGCGCGCCTTCTGGCCCTGCGCCGTCGCGACGAGGTGCGCCGCCGACAGCACCATCGCGAGGGTGCCGTCGGCGAGCGCCGTCGCGCCCGACAGGTGCGCAAAGCCCGAGAGCACGCCCTTGAGCGGCAGCACCGCCTGCACGCGCTCCTCGAGCACGCGGTCGACGGCGATGGCGGCAGACTGGCCGCGGCCCTTCACGACGAGCACGAGCTCTCCCTCGGTGGGCGGCCGCTCGGGGGCGGCGCCGAGAATGGAGGAGATCGACGCGAAGGGGATCAGCGTGTCGTCGACGGCGATCGCGGGCCGCCCGGCGAGCTCGCGCGTGACCGCGGGGTCGACCTTCATCGCGCGGTCGACGTTGGAGGCGGTGATGCAGAGGCGCTCGTCTCCGACCTCGACGAAGAGCAGCGGCGCGACGGTGAGCGAGACCGGCACGCGAACCTCGAAGGCGCTGCCCTTGCCGACGTCGGACTCGACGGTGACCTCTCCGCCCAGCGAGACCATGCGCACGCGCACGACGTCGAGGCCGACGCCGCGACCCGAGAGGTCGGTCGCCGAGTCCTTCGACGAGAAGCCGGCGAGGAAGATGAGATCGCGCGCGGCGTCGTCGCTGAGCGCGGCCGCCTCGGCGGGCTGCAAGAGGCCCTTGCGCACGGCGACGTTGCGCAGCTTCTGCGGGTCGAGGCCGCGGCCGTCGTCTTCGACGCGCAAGAGCAGCCGCTCGCCCTCTCTGCGCGCCGCGAGGGTGAGGTGCCCGCGCGGGGACTTGTTCGAGTCCATGCGCTCTTCCCGCGGCTCGAGGCCGTGATCGAGCGCGTTGCGCACGAGGTGCATGAGCGGATCTTTGAGGGCCTCGAGCACGCTGCGGTCGACGCGCGTGTCCTCGCCCTCGACCGAGAGCTCGACCTCCTTGCCCAGCTCCTTCGCGAGATCGCGCACCATGCGCGGGTACGGCTCGAACAGCACCGCCAGCGGCAGCATGCGCATCGCCTGAACTTCTTCGGAGAGCTGCGTCAGATCTCTGAGCTCTTCGTTCGCGAGCAGCTTGCCGTCGCGCTGCAGCTCGGCGGCGACCTCCTTCGCCTTCTGCAGGCGGGTGGCGAGCGCGGCGCCGGGGGCCCCCAGGTCCTCCGCCATGCGGTGAAGCTGCGAGAGCTCGCGCGACAGCCGCAGCTGCCGGCCGGCCACGAGCTCGCGGCGGCGGTTGCGCTGCAAGAGGCTCGTCACCGACGACGTCAGCGTCTCGAGGCTCTGCTGCGAGATGCGCACGCCGCCCTGCGTCTCCTTGGGCTCGGGCGACGGCCGCGACGGCGGCGGCGCCGGCATCGACGGCCTGGGCTGCGGCTGCGCCTGGCCCTGAGACGGAGAAGCGACCTTGCCCGTCTTCTCTTCCTGCTCTGCCGGCGGGCTCGGGACGATGACCGTGCCCTGCTGCTGCGCAGCCGGCGCCGCCGGCGCAGGCCCGCCGGGGTTCAGCTGCCGCTCGGCCTCGGTGCGCTGCTTGAGCCACTCGAGCAGCCGCGGCAGCTCGACCGGAGCGCCCTGCCCGGCCCCCGACAGCACGGTCACCGCGTCGGAGGCGACGAGCAGCGCGTCGGCGGACTGCGGCTGCAGCGCGTAGCCGCCCTTCTCGGCGGCGCGGACGAGCTCCTCCATCTCGTGGACGAGCGTGTTGATGTCGGCGAAGCCCATCATGCGGGCCTCGCCCTTGAGGCCGTGCAGCTCGCGCAGGGCGGCCTTGCCGGCCTCGGGGTCGGGCCCGCCCTCGAGCTTCATGAGGTTCTTGCCGATCTTCTCGAGCCGCTCGACGACGAGCTCGCGGAACTGGCCGAGCAGCTTGTCTCTCGCCGAGCTCACGTGCGCTTCACCTGGAACTGCTCGACCAGCCCCTTGAGATCCGCCGACAGCGTGATGAGGTCGTGGTTCGCCGACGTCACCTGCTTCGTCGCGGCGAGGCTCTGCTGCGTGATGCCGAGGATGTCGGCCATCGCCTCGGCGAGCTGGTCGGTGCTGGTCTGCTGCTGCTGGGTGGCGAGCGAGATGGCGCGCACCGAGTCGGACGTGCTCTGCGCGAGCGCGACGACGCTCTCGAGCGCCTGCGAGACCGAGGTGGCGAGCTCGGTGCCGCTGGCGGTGTGCTCCATGCCGCGGGCGGTGGCGCCGACGGTGGCGTGGGTGGCCTCGCGGATCTCTCCGATGAGCTCTTCGATCTCGTTCGTCGACTCGATGACGTTCTCGGCGAGGCGGCGCATCTCGGCGGCGACGAGCGTGAAGCCGCGGCCGACGTCGCCGGCCTTCGTGCCCTCGAGCTCGGCCGACAGGGCGAGCAGATCGCTGCGGTCGGCGACGGTGGTGATGAACTCGACGATGCGGCCGATCTGCTGCACGCGCCGCTGCAGCCGGCTGACGGCCTCGGCGATCGAGTTGTTGTCGTTGCGCATGCGCTCGACGGCGTTCACGAACGCAGCCGCGCTGCCCTGCCCTTCGCGCGCGGCGTCGAGCGTCTTCTGCGCGAGGTCGCTCACGCTCGCGGCGTTGTGCGAGATCTGCCGGGCGCTCTGCGCGAGCTCTTCGGTGGTCGCCGACGTCTCGTTGAGCGACGTCGCCTGGTCGGCCGCGCCGGACTCGTACTTCGACGACGTGGCCATCAGCTGCTCGGTGGTGGAGCCGATCGAGATGCCGGCGCGCTGCAGCTGCGCGATGACGGCCTGCAGCTGCGCCTGCAGCTGGGTGAAGGTCGCGGTGACCGCCCAGACCTCTTCCTCGGCGGGCACGACGTGCACCTCGCGCAGATCGCCGCGCGAGATGCGCATCGCCTCGTCGGCGACGCGGCGCATCGGCTCGGCCATGCTCTCGCCCTGCAGCGCGGAGATGCCGAGCGCGAGCACCCCGAGCAGCACCGCCAGCAGGAGCACCTTCGACGCAGCCGCGCGCGCCTCGACGCGCGCCACCTCGGCCTGCTCGTGGCGCGGCGCACGCGACACCTTGGCGAGCACCTCGAAGGTCTCGACCCGGCTCGCGTCCGCGACCATCACCACGGGCAGCATCACGATGATGGCGACGAACGAGACGAAGCCCTGGCGCGTGCGGCGGGTTCTCTTCGTGCCGAGCGCCGCGACGACGGTCTGCGCCGGCAGGCGCGTGCCGAGGGCCTCGATGACCCGCCGCGAACGACGCACCGCGATGAAATAGGCGAGCAGCCCCGCGAGCGTGCCGGCGGTGAGCGCGAGCGAAGCGATGCGGACCTGATCGCCGAGCGCGGCGCCGCCGACGACTCGGGCGATGCCGGCGAACCCGAGGCACGCGGCGACCCAGACGCCGAGGGTGGAGGCCGAGATCCACCACGGCACCCCGCGCGCCTCGCGAATGGCCGCGATGAGGTTGCGCTCCGAGGGCTCGAGCCGGCCGGTCGCGAGGCGGCGAACCGTGCGCACGCGCGCCTGGCCGCGCATCGCGAACAGCCCGACGATCGCAGCGAGGACGAGCAGGCCGAGGATCACCAGACGCGCGGGCTCGCGAGACGGCACCCGCACCGCGGCCCACAGGTACGCCGCGGCGGGCAGCGCCGCGAACAGCGACGCCCAGGCCGCCGGCCACAAGAGCCACCGCGAGCGCCCCTGCAGCTCGCTCATCGCGACACCTCGAAGCGCGAGACGGTCGACTGCAGCTCGTTCGACAGGGCCGAGAGATCTGCGTTCGCCGACGACATCTGCGCCGTCGCGCCGAGCGCGTTCTGCGTCGAGCGCAAGATGTCGTTCATCGCGCTCGCGAGCTGATCGGTGCCCGACTGCTGCTGGTGGGTCGCGAGCGTGATCGCCTTCACCGCGTCGGTGGTCTGGTTCGCGAAGGCGACGATGCGATCGAGCGCCTCGGTGACCTGGCGGGCGAGCGCCGAGCCTGCGTCGGTCGCCTTCACGCCGGCTTCGGTGGCCATGACGGCGGCGTTGGTGGCGTCGCGGATCTCCTCGATGAGGCGGTTGATCTCGCGCGTGCTCTGCATGACCGACTCGGACAGGCGCCGCATCTCGGCGGCGACGAGCGAGAAGCCGCGGCCGACCTCTCCGGCCTTGGTGCCCTCGAGCTCGGCGTTCAGCGCGAGCAGGTCGGACTTGTCGGCGATGCCGTCGATGAACTCGACGATGCGGCCGACCTGCTGCACGCGCTTGTTGAGCCGCACGACCGAGTCGGCGATGGCCTGGTTGCCTTCGCGCACGCGCAAGATCGACGCGTAGAAGTCGCCCGCGCTGCGCTTGCCGCCCTGCGCCGCGTCGAGCATCTGCTGCGCCAGGCGCGAGACGTCGGAGGCGTTCTGCGCGATCTGCCGCGCCGAGCGCGCGAGCTCTTCGGTGGTCGCCGAGGTCTGCGACAGCGCGCCGGTCTGATCGGCCGCGCCGGCCTCGTGCTTCGTCGAGCTGGCGATGAGCTCCTCGGTCGTCGAGGAGATCTTCACGCCGGCCTCCTTGAGCTGGCGCAGCGCGGTGAACAGCTGCGCCTCCATCGCGGCGAACGCGAGCGAGGCGGCCCACACCTCGTCTTCGGCGGGGATGATGGTGGTCTTGCCGAGCTGGCCGCTGGCGACCCGCTGCGTGGCCGCGGCGATGGCGTCGAGCGGCTCGCCGAGGGTGCGGCCGCCGACCCAGCCGCAGGCGACGACGACGAGCAGCGTGAGCGCGGCGATCGCGACGAGCGGCAGCGTGCCCTCGGCCGGGGCCGTCTGCAGCAGCGCCGCCTGGCCAGGCGTGTCGGCCGCGAGGAAGCGCTCGAGCAGCGCGTAGCCGGCGGTCGCGGTCATGTCGCAGACGAGCGCGAGCGGCGTGATGGTCGAGACGGCGGCGAAGATCACGACGCGCCTTCGCAGCTGGAACCGCTCGGGAGGCAGCGCGCGGGCCACGTCGTTCGTCGACAGCCCGGCCCCGATGACGCGGCCCATCGCGGTGCGCGCGCGGAGCAGCACGGCGAGGTGCGCCAGCACGGCGACCAGGGGCCCGAGCGAGATGCCGACGAAGGCGAGCCGCGACCCGTCGGACCAGCCCATGCCCGAGACGAACGCGTACGCCATGCCGGTGCCGAGGGCGCCGACCATCCAGAAGCCGAGGGTGACCCAGAACGTCACCTCGGGGATGCGCGCGGCCTCGACGAGCGCGAGCACGAGGTTGTCTCGCGACGGCGGCAGCGCGCCGGTGCCGAGGTCCCTCAGCGTCCGCAGACGCGACTGCTCTTCGCGCTCGGCGATGAGGTTCCCCACCACGACGACCACGATGAGGATGACGAGGAACTGCAGCCGCGTGCCTTCGCGGATCTGCACCGAGAAGATCGAGTACATCAGCGCGAGCGCGACGCCGACGCCGAGCGCCCAGGTCGAGGGCGTCGTGATCCACCGGTTGAGCCCCTTCAAGTCGGTCACGCGGGCCTCGGCTTGGTCACGTAGGTGGAGAACTCGGCGAGGCCGAGCAGCGGCACGAGGCGCTGCGCGATCTGCACGAAGCCGCGCAGCGAGCCGCCGACGGCGCCGAGCAGCATCGAGGGCACCGGCAACAGCTTCGCGCGGTCGGCGACGACCTCGAGACCGTCGACGACGAGCGAGAAGCCTCCGCGCAAGAGCAGCTTGCCGGGGATGGGCGCGAGGCCGAAGGCGGCGCGCGCCTGGGGGGCGGGAACTCCGCCGGGCTCCCACTGGTCGATGCTGCCGACGGCAGCGGCGGGGAACGCGATGTGGTGATCGCCGACGCGGCAGAGCACGAGCCCCTCGATCTCGTCCGCGCGCGCGGTCGCCACGAAGCGTCACCCTCCCTTGGAGAGCATCTCGAACATGCCCTCGGGCTCGATCACGGCGACCTCTCCGGCGGGGGCCTTCGCGGGCCCGCGCAGGTGCGCCTGAACTCCGGTGGTGCCGAGCGGCGACATGTCGCCCGACAGCGTCGAGACGCCGGCGACGCGGCCGGCCGTCAGCGCGAGCGAGCCCCGCGGCACGCGCACCAGCACGGCGCGGCGCGAGACCGACTCGCCCTTGGCGCCGACGAGGACGCCGATGTCGATGACGGGGATGACCTCGCCCCGGTGGGCGAAGACGCCGAGCAGGTGCGGAGGGGCTCCTGGGACCCGCGTCAGCTGAGGAAGGCTGACGACCTCGGCCGCACGCTCGGCGGGGACGGCGTAGAGGCTCTCGCCGCATGCGAAGACCAGGTGGCCCCTCTGGGTGTCACTCATCCGTGAGCGCGGAGGCGTAGCAAACCCTGGGGTGCGACGCGACAACTGCCGGGTGCGGGTTCGCGTTCGCGTTCGGGGTCGAGGAACCCACCCGAACGCGACCGCGAACCCGAACCCGGTTTCTATTGGACCTGCAGAGCCGCCGTCCCCGTCACCGCGCCCCGCACCGCCGTGATGGTCACAGAGCCCACCGTCAACCCCTTCGCCGTCCCCTGGTACGGCCACGCGTTCGCCACGTCCGCCACCGTGGGGTTCGACGACAGCCACGTGACGTAGGGGGTCACGTCCATCGACGTGCCGTCAGAGAACGTGCCGGTCGCGGCGAAGGGGCGCTCCATGCCGACGGTCACCATCGCGCTGTTCGGAGTCACCGCGATCGACGACAGCGTCGCCGACGTCACCGTCACGTTCGTGCTGCCGGTGATGCCCTGGTAGACCGCCGAGATCGTCGCGGCGCCGGCGTTGAGCGGCTGCAGCTCGCCGTAGCCCGAGACCGCCGCGATCGACGGCGCGCTCGACGACCACGAGACGCGGTACGTGAGCTCCTGCGTCGTGTTGTCGCTGTAGATGCCCGTCGCCCGCAGGTACGTGTCGAACCCCTTCGGCAGCCGCGGCGCGAACGGAGTCACCTGGATCGTCATCAGCGTCGCCGACGTCACGGTGACCGTCGTCGAGCCGGTCACGCCGTCGTAGTTCGCGCTCAGCGTCGCGGTGCCCGGCGACAGGCCGGTGATCACGGTGTAGCCGAACTCGTCCTGACCGACTCCCAGCACGGCCGGGTTCGAAGACGACCAGCTCGCCGTGTACGTGAGGTTCTGCGTGGTGAGGTCGCTGAACAGGCCCGAGGCCGAGACGTTCAGCGTCGCCCCGAGCGCGAGGCTCGGCTGCGCGGGGCTCACCTGCATCGAGGTCAGCGCCGCGTTCGTCACCGTGATCGAAAGCGACGCCGACATGCCGCCCGCGCTCGCGGTGATCGTCGCGGTGCCCGGCGCGACCGCCTCCACGTACGCATAGTACTGCTGGTACACCATCACCCGCGCGACCGCGTTGTTCGACGAGGTCCACGTCGCCTGGCCGGTGACGTTGCCGCCCGAGCCGTCGCTGAACACCGCGTTCGCGTCGACGCGCGAGTAGATGCCGATGGGCACCCGCAGCGTCGCGGGGAAGACGGAGATCTGCGTGAGCATCGCCGGGCTCACCGTCACCGTCGTCGTCGCGCGCAGCGTGCCCAGCACCGCCTCGATGGTCGCCGCGCCGTTCGCGACGCCGCGCACGCGCCCCTTGGTGCCCGCGGTGTTCGAGACCGTCACCACCGACGCCGGAGTCGCGCTCCACGTCGCCAGCTCGCTCACGTCCTCGAGCAGGCCGTCGGGGTACCGCGCCATCGCGCGCAGGCTCTTCGACTGGCCGGCCTCGAGCGTCACTCCCACCGGAGCCAGCTCGATCGACTGCGGGTTCTGCCGCGCCACCGTCAGCATCACCGTGCCGCTGATGGGCCCGAGCTGCGCGCGGAGCTGAACGGTGCCGGCGGCCTTGCCGGTGACGAGGCCTCCGCTCGACGCGTTGCCGACCGTCGCGATGCTCGCGTCAGAGGTCGTCCACGTCGCCTGCGCGGTCAGATCGATCTTCGACTCGTCGCTGTACGCGCCCTCGACCGACAGCTGCACCGTGCCGCCCGGACGCACCGTCGGGTTCGACGGCCGGACCGTGAGCGTCACCAGCATCGCGGGCGTCACCGTGAGGGTCGCCTGGCCCTGCACGTTGCCGAGCCGCGCGACGATGTTCGCGCTGCCCGCCTGCAGGCTCGAGACCTCGCCGTGATGGCCCGCGGCGTTCGAGACCGCCGCGATCGCGGGCGACGACGAGCTCCACGACGCGAGCTGCGTCACGTCGCTGGTGCTGCCGTCCGAGAAGCGGCCCTGAACGGTCAGCTGCCGCACCGCCCGCGGCGGCAGCGTCAGCGCCGACGGGTTCACGGTCAGCGCGACGAGCGTCGCCTGGCGCACCGTCAGATCCACCGTGCCGCTCTGGCCGCCGAACGCGGCGGTGATCACCGCGGTGCCCGCCGAGACGCCGCGCGCGAGGCCCTTCGCGTCGACGCTCGCGGCTGGGTTGCTCGAGCTCCACGTGGCGCCGAGCGTGACGTCGGCGGTCGTCGAGTCGTCGTACGACGCCAGCGCGGTGAGCTGCACCGAGGCGCCGACCGGCACCGACGGCATGCGCGGCTCGACGGAGATCGACGTCACCCGCGCCGGCCGCACCGTGAAGCGCGCCTCGGCGGTGAAGGTGCCGACCTTCGCCGTGATGGTCGCGTCGCCGGCGACGAGCGCGCGCACGAGGCCGCTCGCGTCGACCGAGACGGCCCCGCCGCTCACCGTGAGCGTCGCGGCGGGGGTGAGATCGATCTGGCTGTCGTCTCCGAGCTTGCCGAGCACCGTCAGCTTCATCGCCTGGCCCAGGCCGAGCGACGCCCCGTCGGGGTCGAGGGAGATCGAGACGAGCTGCGCGGACGGAACCTCGACCGCGCCGATGGCCTCGAGCTTGCCGTGCTTCGCCGTCAGCTTCGCGGCGCCGGGTGCCAGTCCTTTGACGGTGCCCGCGCCGAGCTCGACGAGGCCCGCCGGCTCGGCGGAGAGCTGCGCCTGGGCCGTGACGTCGCTCATCGTGCCGTCGGGCTGCTCGGCGAAGATCTGGAACCGCGCGGTCGCGCCCTGCGGGACCGTCAGGAACGACGGCTGCAGCGAGAGCGCCAGCGGCTCGACGACGCTGGAGCCGCCGCCGCTGCCGCCGCCGGTACCTCCTGCCGCGCCGCCGCCGGCACCGCCTCCGTCAGGGATGTCGATGCTCGGCTTGAAGCAGCCGATGAGCGTGAGCGAAACGAGTACTGCGATCGCAGGAATGCGCTGCACAGCGGAACCCTCCCCGGCCCTGATGACGAAACGCGGCACGCACATCAGCAAGCGATGTGCCCTGCGAGGTTTCGGTCAGTTGCGTGAGGGTGATCGCGGAAAGTCGGCGGGGTGCCAGGAAGTGAACAGCGAGGGCCAGGGCACGGGCCCGTTCAAGTACCTTGTCTCAAGGGTACGGCCTCGAGGCGCGAGGTCGCGGGGCACGACGGCGATGGCGAAGGTCCTTCACCTTCGCCGTCACCGTTGCCTTGTGCCGGTCGTGCTTGAACGTGCCTTTGCCCTGGCCCAACAAACTCAAGGCAACAGGGCGCGAATCGGGTCAGCCCGCAGGTACGAGTAATCGAGCCCCGCGGAAGCCAACACCGTCGCGAGCACATGCTTCGGCGTGAGGATCTGCACCTGGCCGCTGTCCCGCATCATCTGCGTGGGCATCTCGTAAGCGATGCCGGTCGCAAGGTCCGTCTCGATGGGCATCTGCCCCACCGCAGCCGAGCCGCCGACCTTGATGCCGCGCTTGATGCCAGCACCGGCCACCAGCACCGAGTTGCCCAGGAAGTGATCCCGCCCGCGGATGTTGTTGAACAGCGGCGTGCGCGCGAACTCGCTGAACGCGAGGATCGTGGTCTCGTCGAGCATCGTCTTGCCGGGCATCGATCCCGGAGTGTTCTTCAAGTCGGTGATGAGCGAAGCGAGCGCCTTCCAGCCCTGCTCCTGGCGGCCGGGGTGGTCCTGTGCCCAGTCGGCGTGGGTGTCGAGGTTGCGCGCAGCCTGGAACGACACGCACTGCGCGACGTTCTTCTTGATCGCCTGCCCGGCGGCGAACGCCATCACCTCGGGGGCCGACACGTCTCCCTGCGCCGCGGCGATGTCGTACAGGTTGCGAAGCGCCGCCATCTCGGCGTCGTTGCGCGTGAGGTCGAACACCGACGACAGCTGCGACGTGATGTAGCTGCGCGAGCGCTTGACGCTCTCGAGCAGCTGCGAGGTGAGGCCGTCGCGGTTCAGCCGCACGCCCTCGCAGCCGGGGCTCTCGTCCTGGAACTTCTCGACCGCCGCCTTGATCTTCGGATCGAGCGTCGCGATCGGAGTCAACGCGATCGACAGATCGCTCAGCGAGTTCACGTTCAGCGCGTGCGCGAACGACGGCATCTTCTCCGCGTACGCCTCGACACCGGCGGAGATGTGCGCGATCGGCGTGGCCTCTCCGATCTGCGCGAGGATCTCGGAAGCCGTCGACGAGCCGACCGCCTCGAGGCCGCGCGGGAAGCGGCCGGTGATGAAGTACCGGCGGCCGACCTCGTGAGCCGCGGTGTCCATCGTGATGCCCTTGATGATCGAGCACTCACCCGCAATCTGCAGGAACGACGGCGGCACCGCGGGGCCGAGCTCGAGCTGCCCGGCGCGCTGCACGCCGCGCGAGCTGAAGCCGTACGCGAGCTGGCTGTACGCGGGGTCGATGAGCTGATTCGCCGCGTTCGTCGTCGCGGGATCTCTCGGATCCAGCCCGAGCAGCTGATCCCACCCGCCCTCGAAGTACGCGAACACGAACTTCCGCTTCACGTCCTTCGTCTGCGCGAACGCCGCCTTCGGCAGCATGAAGTCGGCGAGCAGGAACCCGCCCGTCGCCGCGCCGAGCGCCTGCAACAGATTGCGCCGCGAGAGGTTCGGGCGCTCGTTCACAACCGGGAGCTTGAAGGTCATGGGAGGTGCCCTTTTCAGTAGAGGAGGAACTCGGGAGAGGTGAACAGCGCCACGCACACCGTCTGGTACCCGGAGAACGGCGCCGCGGCCTGAGAGCCGGCCTCGTACGCCGCTTTCAGTCGCGTCACGTACGCGTCCGCGTCGGTGCCCTCGATGCCGGTGAAGCGCAAGAGCAGGAAGCGCAGGTTCTCGTCGACCGTCGCGAAGCGCGTGAAGAACTTCTCGTTCGCCGGCCGCTGCGGCTCGTACGTCGCGAGGTTGCTGCAGTACACCGCGCCGAAGTCGAGCATGAACTTCATGAACAGCGGCGTCGGCTGCAGCTGCTCTTCGGTGAGCCGCTTGTAATCGGGGCGGCCCAGCGTCACGGCGAGATCTTCGGGCAGCCTCACCGTGCCAGCCGGCAGGTCGGCGAGCTGATCGAGCGAGCGCTCGAGCTGATCGACCGAGAGCCGCCGCGGGCCGCGCGAGCTGATCGCGAGATCCGCCGTCGCGGGGTGACCGTCGGGCATGTGCGGCGCGGGGTCCGTCAGCACCTTCAGCGGCGGCGGAGGCGGCGGAGCCTCGACCGGCTTCTGCGAGCACCCGGCCGCCGAGAGCAGCCCCAAGAGCACGAGCTTCTTCATGGCATCCTCCGGTACGCGGGCTGCGTGACGATCGCCTTCACCAGGTCTTTGAGCTTGTAGCCGCCGCTCTTGAAGTCGGCGGCGAGCTTCGGCACCACCGTCGCCTCTTCATCGGGCGTCGGCTCGCGGCGCATGTAGTAGCCCCACATCTTGCGCACCGTGCACGACGCGAACTTGCCGCTGTCGATCGACGCCTGCGCGAGCGCGGCGGGCCCCGCCTCGAGCTTCGCCGTCTCCTCCGCGGTGCGGAACACGTACGGGCGGAGCAGCCCCTCGTAGTCCTTCTCTTCTCCGACCGGCTGCACGTTGTAGAAGCGGAAGCAGCGGAACAGCTGGTCGATCGACTGGAAGTTCGTGCACACCGAAGCCGACGTCTTCGGGTACCGCGCCTCGGAGAGCGGCGTGAGGCCGTACTCGGCGAAGCGGCCCCAGTGGCCCGCCATCGGCTCGAGCGCGACGTGGCACGCGCTGCAGCCGCACCGCTTGGTGAGATCTTCGTGCTTGCTGCACGCCTCCTGCGGCGACGGCAGCGCGCCCGCCGGCAGGAAGCTCGAGCACTCGAACGCGTTGTAGAAGCGGTGCGCGCGGCCGCGGTTCGACTGGTACTTCAACAGGTACCCGGGCGTGGTGAGGATGCCCGAGTGCCGGCCGGTGCGATCGACGTCGACCCAGCGATCCTTCTCGAGGAACGTGAGCCCCGCGGGCACCGGGTTCGTCATGTCGACCTCACCGAACACGTCGAACGACAGCCGCGACTGGTACGTGAGGTAGTGCGCGATCGGGCCGTTCATCGGCACGCGCTTGCGCAACAGCACGTCGGTGTACGGCAGGTTCTGGCTGACGACGTCTTCGACGACGCGCATCTGCTGATCGATGAGCGACTTGCGCAGCGTCGCGGCCGTCTCCGCCGTCGAGCACAGCCGCAGGTTCGGCCCGCACCCGCACTCGGCAGAGAGGAACGAGAACGACGTGTCGCACGCCACCGGAGCGTTCGTGAACGGCACGCCCACCGCGCTCGCGTAGGCGCCGAACTGCTGGCACAGCTGCGCCATGTACGGGCTCTGCGCGACGACCGCCGGCTGGCACATGCGGCCCATGCCGCCCGCCTGCGCGTCGAGGCCGCAGACCTTCACCTGCGTGCCCGGCGCCCAGTACGGCTCGACCATCACCCACCCTTCCTGCATCGCGACGGTCTGACCGCCGACGACCAGCGGGTACATCTTGATGCTGCCGTCGGTGTTGAGCTCGAGCGGAGCGTTCCGGCACGGCGGGAACTGCTGCGTGATCGAGCGCAGGAACAGCGCGCGCAGCACCGAGAAGTAGACGATGTCCGTGCCCGGGCCCGGGTCGAGGTCGATCGGGAACAGCTTGTTCTGCAGCGGGTCGACGTCGGAGGCGTCGAGGTTCGGCCACAGCAGACCCTCGTGGTACTTCCGCATCGTGCCGACGAAGTCCGTCGACGCCAGGTACGCGTCGAGCTTCGTCGCGCTCACGTCCATCGAACTCTTCTGATCGAGCTGCTCCTGGTAGCTCGGCGTGTAGCCGCGGAGGTCGAGCGAGAGCCGGCGCAACAGCCGCTGGCCGTCGACGGGCCGCGCGAGCTCGCACTTCGCGTCGGCCGACTGGGCGAACACGGCGCTCGCCAACAGCGAGGTGATGACCGTCACGAGTCTCATGGCTGCTTCCCTCCGCGGATCCACGCTTCGAGCACGGCGTACTGTTCGGGCTTCAGGTGTTGGTCGGCCGAGCACGGCACGCCGCCGTTGCAGCGCGGCATGTCGCCGGTGCGGACGCGCTGCAGCGCGCTCTCGGCCTTCGGCTTGAACGCGACGACGTCGCCGAAGTCTGCGTGGCACGAGTTGCAGTGCATCTGAAGCCACGGCTTCAGCTCCGTCGCGAAGCTCGTCGCCGCGCCGCTCACGCCCGCCTTGACGCGCACCAGCGTCGAGGCCTTCGCGGTCCACACGTCGCCGAGGCGATCGATCGCGAGCCGGTCGGTGCCCGTCGGGCGCGCGAACTTCGTCAGAGCGTCGCCGTCGAGGCGCAACAGCGAGTCCGCCGTCATCACCCAGGCCGCCCCCGTCACGGGGTCGACCTTCACGTCGAGCGCCGCGGTGTCACCGAGCGTGAACCGCGTCCACTGCGGAGTCGCCATCCGCTGCCAGCGGTACAGGCCCTTCGACGTCGCGGCGAACAGCGTGTCCTTCGCGCCGGCCAGCGCGTTCACCATGCCGACGTCTTCAGGCGCCTCGGCGCCTTCAGGGCCGGACGCGCCCGGCGTGAGCAGCAGCAGCTGATCGTCGAGCACCGCGAACGCCGCCGCGCCGTCGGGGTCGGCCGCGATGCCCTGCGCTGCCTCGCCCCACCCTTCGATGCGGTAGCGCTTCGTCTCCTGCGTCTGCCGCCGGTAGATGCCGTTCGTCGCCGCGAGCCACAGGCCGTTCAGGTTGCCGGCGGTGACCTCGGTGACGCCGGCGAGCGGCCCCATGCCCACCATCACCGGAGAGTGCGTCACGTACGCGCCGTCGAGCACGAACAGGCCGTTCGCCGCCGCCAGCCAGGCGCCGCCGCCGCTGCGCGGGACGATCGCCTTCACCGCGCCGAGCGACGTCGGATCCGACCCCTCCGCGTAGAGGTTGTGCTGGACGAGCTCGCCCGCGGTCAGCTCGTACACGCGGTCCCCCGCGACGAGCACGAGGTTGCCGTCCTTCGACATGCCGACGGCCGACACCGTGCCGGCGGCGGTCAATTCCTCCTGCATCAGCGCGCTGCCTTGCGCCGCTGCCGTGCTGTTGACCTTCAGCTTCTCTTCAGGAGGAGGCGGCTCGGGTTGCTTGCCGCATGCCAGAAGGACCACGGCGCACAGCCATAGGGGTCGCATGCAGCTTCGACACTGTAGTGCCCCAAAAGTGAAAAACCTGCGCGCGCGCGGGTGGGTGCCGCACCTTCAGTCTCGGGTTCAGAGGCAGCAGCGCGGCGAGCCCATGCAGATCATCGGCACGTTCACGCACAGCTGCGCACCCTGGCAGGCTCTGCAGGCCGCGCCGGGGAACATCCCCGCGTCGAGACACTGACCGGTGTTCATCGCCGCCGGCGGGATGCAGGTGTTCCCGGAGCAGCAGCCCGCGCAGTTGATCGGGGAGCACAGCGGCATGTTCGAGCCACCGCCGGTGCCGCCGAAGCCGCCTCCGGTGCCTCCGCCGCCACCGGTTGCGCCGCCGCCGCCCGTGCCGCCGAAGCCGCCCCCCGTGCCACCTCCGCCACCGGTTCCGCCGCCGCCGCCGCCGGTACCACCGAGGCACCCGACGCCCTGAACGCAAACGGCGCCCTTCTGGGTGCAAGACTCGCACGCGATGCCGGGCCTCGCCGCGTTCGGGTCGTAGCACTCGAGGTCCGTCTGGAAAGCCGACGGCACGCAGTCGGCGAACTGGTTGCAGCACGCGCCCGGCTGCGTGCACGAGGTGTTGTCGCAGACGCAGAAGCCGTTGCCGGGGCCACCGCCGCTGATGCAGTGCTGGCCCTGCGCACACGGCGGGTTGAAGCCGCAGCCGCACTGGTTGTTGATGCACGAGTCCGCGAGGCCGCCGTCGACGCAGTCGGTGCACTGCATGCCCATCTCGCCGCACTGCGTGGGCGAGGTCCCCGCAAGGCACTTGTCGCCCGCGCAGCACCCTCCCGGGCACGAGAGGAAGTCGCAGACGCAAGTCCCGTTGGCGCAGCGCTGGCCCGCGCCACAGCCCACGCCCGCATCGCCGCACTGGCAGCCGCCGGCCGTGGTGCAGGCATTCGTCGTGAGCGTGTTGCACGGGGTGCAGGTGCCGCCGCTGCCGCACGCCGGCCACGTCTGCGGGCCGCAGCCCATGCTGCCGCCGTTCGTGTCACAGCACTGCCCGGCAGGGCAGCTGCACCCGCTGCACATGCCGCCCACGCACATGCCGTTGCCGCAGTTGCTGCAGGTCATGCCTCCGGTGCCGCAGGCGGTCTGCTGGTTGCCCGGCCGGCAGATGCTCGGGTCGGACCTCGAGTCGCAGCAGCCCGTGCACGTGTTGGGGTCACAGACGCACTGGCCGTTGCTGCAGACGTAGCCGGCGCCGCACGCACCGACCATCGCGTTGCAGATGCACCTGCCGGCGCTGCAGGTGGGCGCGCGATCGGGGTCGCAGCTCAGGCACATGCCGGCGTCGACGCCGCACTCGAACGGATCATTTCCCGGCGCGCACTGCTGCGGCGACGTCATCGTGCAGCAGCCCGGGCACGTCGAGTCGCACACGCAGACCGCGCTGGCGCCGGTCCCCATGCACCGCTCTCCGGGCAGGCACGCCGGCCCGGTGCCGCACAGACACTCGCCGGAGCCGGGGTCGCACGCGTTCGCCGACGGCAGCGAGCAGCTCTTGCACGACGCGCCCATCACGCCGCACAGCCCGGCCGTCGGCGGCGTGCGGCAGAAGATGCCCTGGCAGCAGCCGTTCGGGCACGAGTCGCCGGTGCAGACACAGGCGCCGTTCTGACACTCCTGCCCGACGAGGCACGGGGGATTCGAGCCACAGCGGCAGCCCCCGGTCGTGCAGTTGTCCGAGCGCTGATCGCAAGGCATGCACGCGCCGCCGTCTTTACCGCACGCACCGGTGTCCGTGATGCTCACGCACTGGTTCGACTGGCAGCACCCGCTGCACGAGACCGCGTCGCAGATACACGTGCCGTTCGCACACCGTTGACCCGGCAGGCACGGCGAGCTCAGCCCGCACGCGCACTGCCCACCGGTGCACCGGTCACCGCCGCGCTGGGTGCAGTCGTCGCACGTCGCTCCGCCCAGGCCGCAGGTGCCGGTCGTCTGCATGCCCGGCTGCAGGCACGCGCCGTTCGAGCAGCAACCGCCAGGACAGTTGCCGGGGTTGCAGCCCGAGCACATGCCGCTGGTGCAGCTCTGGCCCGATGGGCAGGTCTGGCAGATGTCTCCGTTCATGCCGCACGCTCCGCCCTGCGTGCCGAGCTCGCAGGCGCCCGCATCGCGCGTGCAGCAGCCCATACACGTGTTGCGGTCGCAGCGACACTCACCCGCAACGCAGATCATGCCGGTGCCGCAGGCTGCGTTGTCTCCGCACTTGCACGTGCCGTCGCTGCAGCGGTTCGCGCGCGTGTCGCAGGCGGAGCACGTCGCGCCGGGCATGCCGCAGGTCTGCAGGCTCATCGCGTTGCACGTGTTGCCGGTGCAGCAGCCGCTCAGGCACGACGTCGCGTTGCACACGCACTGGCCGCCGGCGCAGATCTGCCCCGGGTCGCAGGGGCCGCCCGTGCCGCACGCGCACTGACCGCCGCGGCACGTGTTGCCCCGCTGGCTCGTCGCGCAGTCGAAGCACACCACGCCGTTGGTGCCGCACTGCGCCGGCCCGCCGTCGTTGCGCTGGCAGACGCCGTTGAAGCAGCAGCCGTTCGGACAGTTCGTCGCGTTGCAGCCCGAGCACGTCGTGCCGTCGCAGGTGCTGCCCGAGGGACAGCTCTGACACGCGTTGCCGTTGGCGCCGCAGGCGTTGAGCTGATCGCCCGGCACGCACTGGTTCTCTCGGCAGCAGCCGGCGCAGCCCGGGCCGCACGTGCCGGCGTCGGTGCCCGCGTCCACCCCTCCGTCGTCGCCGGGCGGACAGGTGTACGGGACGCAGCGCTTGCCGCTTCCCGACGTGCCGTCGAGCCGACAGCAGTGGTAGCCGGCGCGCGCCTCGCAGTCGGCCTCGACCTCACACGCCGGGTACTGCACGTCGACGAGCGGGTTGAGGCAGTTGCACGCGGGCGACCCGATCATCGCGAGCAGCGCGAGGACCAGGCCGATTCTCAAGGGGTCGCGCACGCGCTCACTCCTTCGCGAAGAGGATGCCCGACGTGATGCCGAGCGCCGCGGCGAGCGCGACGAGGCCGGTGCCCACGCCGATGCGGACGTTCGACTGCTGGGCCAGGTTTCGCAGCTGCGCGTCGGTGTACATGCTGGCGACGTCGGTGCCGAGGCCCATCGGCCGCTCGAAGGTGCCGACGTACGTGCCGCGGTCGATGAAGCCGAGGATGAGGCACACGATGCCGGCGCCGAGCGCGACGATCGCCACGCCGGTCGTCACGTACGGCACGGGGCCGAGACCGGAGCTCTGCGTCGTCGCTTCCACCGGCGCCGCCGGCGGCGGAGTCGGCGGCGGCTCGGGCGTAAGCGTCGCCTCGCGCGGCGTGTCCAGCGGGGGCGTCGCTTTGAGCTCCGGCTGCTTCTCCGCCGCCTTCACAGGTGCCTCCTTCGGGCGCCGCGCCTGGTTCATCGCGGCCAGCGGGACCTTGAGCTTCTGCGCGAACCCCGTCGCCGCTTCACCGGCGGTCTTGTTCCACGACTTCGCGTCGGACGTGACGTCGTCGACGGCGAGCGACTCGACGCGGTCGTACGAGACGGCCTCGACGTGGCCCGCGGTGAGCCGCCCCGCCCTGCTGACGTCGACGCCGACCACCACGCCCTGCAGCAGCTGCGCGAGCTTCTGCAGACACAGCCGCGACCCGTCGCACGCCTTCGGGTCGACGCCGCCGAGCAGCTTGAGCCGAGCGACCGAGTCGGCGTCGCCCATCGCGGTGATGCCCTCGGCGGCCAGCGCGACCTTCAGCTGATCGACGAGGGCCGGCGCGGCGTTCGTCGCATCGCGGCGGCTGGAAACGACGATCGCGACCGGCACATCGGCCTGCGGTTGGGGAACCGAGGTCTGCGCCAACACCACGAGGAGGAGCGCTGTCATGTCCTAGGAGACGGCGCTGCGAAATGTACTACCGGTCGATCTGCGCGGCCACGTCATCGAGCAACAGCCACACTTCGCGCCGCTCGGCGTCCGTGTTCGCCTTCGCCGTGTCCTTCTTCGCCTGCTCGAGGAACTTGCGGAGCACCGGCAGCGCCTCTCCGCGCTGGGCCTCTTTGCTCTCGAGCTTCCGCTCCAACGCCGCGATGCGGCCTTTGAGCTGGCCGGTGCTGATGCCCCGCTTCACCGGCGCCGTCGGCGGAGGCGTCTGCGCCTTCACCCCGGCATCGACGACCTCGGGCACCACCGGCGGCGGCGTCAGCGTCGGCTCGGGCGGCTTCACCGCGACCGCGACGGACGCGTCGGGGACCTCGAGCGGCCGCGCCGCCTTCGGCGGAGGAAGCGGCTCGACCAACGGCCCGGGCTGCGGGCCGGGCCGCGTCAGCGCGAACACGGTGAGGCCCACCGCCGCGAGCACGACGACGCCGAGCGCCACGTAGCGCAGCGGCGACGGCTTCATCGCCGCGAGCGCGTCTTTCGTCCCCGGAGCGGCCGGCAGCGGCCCCGACTTCACCGTCTTGTCGAAGCCGACGCTCGCCGGCCGGTCGAGCTGCAGCGGCTTCGACGACACCTGCGCCGAGGCGTCGAGCGTCATGCCGCCGCGCAACACCTCGATCGTCTTGAGCACGTCTTGCGCGCTGGCGGGCCGATCTTCCGGCCGCTTCTGCATCAGCTTCCACACCAGCTCGTCGAGCGCGTGCGGCACCGAAGGCGAGAAGCTCTTCACGCGCGGCGTCGGCTCGACGACGTGCTTGAACATCGTGTCGAGGGGGTTCTCTCCGCGGAAGGGCAGCCGCCCGGTGAGCATCTCGAACGCCATGCAGCCCACGGCGTAGAGATCGGTGGCGAAGCTGATGCTGCGGCCCTGCGCCTGCTCGGGAGCGATGTACTCGGGCGTGCCGATGACGACCGACTGCCGCGTCTGCGGCGTGCTGCCCGACTTCTGGGCGTTCGTCTTCGCGATGCCGAAGTCGAGGATCTTCACGTACGGGCGCGTGCGGCCCGTCTCGACGAGGAAGATGTTGCTCGGCTTGATGTCGCGGTGAATGACGCCGGCGTTGTGGGCGGCCTGCAGCGCGTCGAGGATCTCTTCGAGGTAGCGCAGCGCGAGCGCCGGGTGCATCGGCGACTCGTTCGCGATCACCTGGTCGAACGAGCGGCCCTCGAGGAACTCCATGACGAAGTACTGGGTGCCGTCCTCCATCGTGCCGAAGTTGAAGATGTCGACGATGCCGCGATGGCCGATGGCGTTGACGGCGCGTGCCTCGGCGACGAACCGCGCGACGAGCTCTTTGTCCTTCGAGAGCGAGGGCAGGAGAAACTTCACCGCGACGCGCTTGCCGATGAGCGGGTGCTTGCCCTCGTAGACGACGCCCATGCCGCCGATGCCGATGCGGGCGATCATCTCGTAGTCGCCGATGCGGCGGCCGGTGAGATCCTTGAGCTCGTCTTCGGCGGACACGGGGGAGAGCCGCTTTATGTCACGGAACCGCGAGCTGAAGCTGCGTCTCGAGCGTGGTGCACCGCTTCGTGCGCACGGTGACCGTGTACGTGCCGGCGGGCAGCTCGGCGGGGATGTCGCCGAGGAACGCGTCTTGCGCCGGTGAGTAGAAGCCGCGCTGCAGCGCGATGCCGTTCACCACCACGTCGAGCGCGGTCGCCATGTTCTTGCCCTTCACCGAGACCGGCTGCGTGCGGCTCGACGGCGCGATCACCTGCGTGGGCTCGGCCTCCGCGAGCGCGTCGTCGCAGACGAAGAACGGCAGCGTGCTGAACGCCTGGCCGCCGCGGCTGTCGCGCAGCACGAGCCAGAGGGTGCCGAAGCGCCGCTGCGGCACCGGGTCTTCGGGGATGTCGGGCGCGCCCGGCGCGATGAAGACGGTCTCGGACTCTTCGTTCAGCTCGACGCGCTCGCGGGTGAAGCGGCCGTTCGTCGAGTACCAGGCCGCCACGAGCGTCTCCTCGCGCTGCTCGACGCCGCCCGGCAGCTGCAGCGGGTAGGTCTCGGCGAGCGTGGCGTTGACGCGTAAGCTGCGCTCGTCGCCGGCGCGCACCTGCAGCGTCGCGTTCTTCGGCAGGCTCGCGCCGTCGACCTGCAGCGAGTCGAGGCGGGGGTTCTGATTCTGGGGGTCCTTCTCGCTCACCGTCACTCGGGACAGCGCGAAGACGCTCTGCACCTCCTGCTTCTCGATGCGGCCGAACAGCTCGCGCAGCTCTTCGTTGGTCGAGGTCGGGTCGATCTCCTCGCCGATGACGACCGCGAGCACCGGGCCGACGACGCCGTTGAAGCGGTTCGAGTCGTCCGCGGCGATCGGCTCGAAGAGCTTCGGAGACGACGCGTACGACGCCCGGTTGCCGATGCCGAGGATGCGCACCCCTTCCGGGAACGTGGTGAACGACGTCGGCTGCAGGAGCGCCGTGGTGTCGTTGCACGCGCTGCGGCCCAGGCCGAACGGGTCCGGCTCGCAGCCGACCCAGATGACCGTCGTCTTGCCGCCGTTCGGGTCGAGCTGCAGCACCGAGAGCTGCGACGACTGCCCCGGCTTCACCTCGGGCGGCTCGGCGATGATCGACAGCACGCGCAGCTTGTCGACCAGCGTCTCGGGCTTGAGCTGGGTCCCACAGGCGCACAGCAGGATGAGGGCGAGGTGGCGCATCGTCAGAACTCCGCCCTCAGGCCCAACGCGGGGAGAATCGGCACGCCGTAGACGAACTGCTTCTCGCTGTAGTCGTAGTTGTAGAAGACGCCCTCGACGTTCTGCCGGTTCGTGACGTTCTGGATGTCGAGGTACAGCGCGAGCACGAAGCTCTGGAACACGAAGCGCTTGTCGATGCGCAGATCCAACGAGAAGAAGTCGGGCAGCCGCTGGCTCCACGGCAGCCCCGGCAGCGGGTAGTAGTAGTTCCCGTTCGTGTCGTAGAGCGACGCCACGATCGGCGTCACCAGCGGGCCGCTCGCCCAGCGCAGGCGCGCTCCGACCACGAAGTCGAACGGCAGCCGGTACGTCGCCACGGCGATGAGGTTGTGCGGCTGATCCAGCGGGCCCGGCGCGTAGATGACGCCGCCGTAGTAGTCGCGCTCGAAGCGGGACAGCGAGTACGCGATCCACCCGAAGAAGTTGTGCGCGAGCTTGTGCCGCAGCAAGAGCTCCATGCCGTACGCGCGGCCGTAGCCGAAGCTGGTGAACACCGTCGTCGCGCCGGGAATGTTCACGTCGCTGCCGATGCCCGACGCGAGCGTCTGCCGCGACTGGTCGAACAGGTCTTTGTAGTAGCCCTGCACGTCGAGCCCGAGCGCCTCGGTGATGCGCACCGACGCGCCGGCCATCAGGTGCCGGGCTCCTTCGGGCCACAGGTCCGGGTTCCCGAACACCGGAGACAGCTGCCCCGTCCGGTAGTCCGGCGGCTGGTGGTAGATGCCCGCCCCCACCTTCAGCGTCAGCCGCTCGAACGGGCTGAAGAAGATCGAGAGCCGCGGGTCGACCCACCCGTTGCGCATGTACGTGTTGTAGTCGGCGCGGATCGACGCCACGACCTCGAGCGCGCTCACCGGCTTCCACGCCGCCTCGAGGAAGAGGCCCGGCTCGACGTAGACGTTGGTCGAGTTCTCGGCCAGCAGCCGGCGCTCGACGTACGGGTCTGGAATCTGGTTCGCCTTGAACGGCGGCGGAGACTGCGCGTCGACCCGCGCCGGCACCGCGAGGAAGTCGAGGCCCGTGTTCACCACCAGGTTGTACTCGGGGATGTCGATGACGAACCGCTCGCGCAGCTGAATCGGGTACTGGTCTCCGCGGTACGTGATGTCCGTCGTCGAGCCGTTCAGCACGTAGCGGTCGAAGCCGACCGAGTTGCGCGACACCAGCTTCACCCGCGCGCCGAGCTTGTGATCGATGCCGACCGTCAGCCGGTTGTAGAGCACCGAGGTGCCGAAGCTGCCCTGGTTGCCCTCGCTGTCGGGGTCGAGGAACGGAATCGGCCGCGTGAAGCTCCACGCGTCGAACGAGCCGAACAGCGAGATGAAGACCCGGTTGGTCCCCTCGCCCTTCCGCTCTGCCCGGAGCTGGTAGTCCCAGTAGATCGGAGAGACCGAGAACCCCACCGCCCCCGCCACCTGCGGCGCGAACGTGTTCAGCGCGAACGGCAGCGTCACGTCGATGAGGCCGCGGCGCGCGCTCACCGAGACGCTCCACTTGTCGGTCACCGGGGTCTCGACGCCGACCTGCGCGTCGAAGAACGAGACGTCGACGAAGCCGTGCGTGCCGGACCGCGACGGCGTGCGCAGCTCGGCCTGCACCAGGCCGCCGATGCTGCGGCCGAACGACGCGCTGAAGTTGCCCGGCTGAAACGACAGGCTCTCGACGAAGTTCGAGTTCAGCGTCGCGTTGAAGCCGCCGAAGTGGAACAGCTGCGGGATCTGGATCTCGTCGACGTAGATGCGCGAGTCCCACGCCTTGCTGCCGCGGACGATGAGGAAGCCGGTGTTGAAGGGCGAGCGCGCGACCCCGGGCAGGTTCTGCAGCACGCGGAAGGTGTCGCCGCCGGTGCCCGCCACGTAGCGGCTCTCGGCGCGCGTCAGCTTCACCTGCGAGACCTCTCTGATGCGCTGGCCGCGAACGACGGTCTCGGGGCCCGAGCCTTCCGGGTGCAGGTAATACGTCACCTCGGTGCGCTCTTGAGGCTTCACCTCTTCGTCCGACTCGAAGCGCGAGAATCCGCCGCCGGTGATGACGACGTGAAACGGCCCCGGCGGCACGCCGGCGATCTCGAAGCGGCCCTCGGCGTCCGTCGTCGCCTCGAAGTCTCCAGCCGAGACCAGCGCGCCCGCGACCGGCTCGCGCGTGCCCATGGCCTTCAGCGTGCCGGCGAAGTTGATTGGCGCGGGCAGCGAGCCGGCGTCGCTGACGGCTTCCGGCGTCGCCACGGGCTTCAGCTCGAAGTGGTACGCGTACTCGATGCGGACGGCGCCGGGCGCTCCGTCGATCTCCGCCGGGCTGAAGACGAAGCGGCGCACGGCGTCGAGCGCGGCCGCGTCGAGCGACGGCGTGCCGCTGGTGCCGGTCACCCGCGCGTCGATCACCTTGCCGTCGGGGCCGATGTCGATCTGCAGCACGACGCTGCCCTGGACCCCGGCGTCCGCGGCGTCCGCCGGGTAGATGGCGTCGGGCTGCGAGAGCAGGACAGGAGCCTTCGTCAACCCGGAGAGCGCGATGAACGGGACGAGCCAGAGCACGTGGGCGCGCGCGATCTACCACCCCTCGCCCGCAGCCGGCGGGAAAGACGGCATTTTCGAGGCGCGATCTGGAAGGCGCGCGGGTCGTGACGTCCACCGGTCATGACCGCCCTTCGCTGCATCTTTCCCTGCATCGTGCTGTTGGCTTGCGACCCATCTGGGCTCGAGCCGCTCGGCGAGGTCGACCGGGAGCTCGCCGTGCCGACCTCTGGAGGCCTCACCATCGAGGCCGAGCTCGCGACCGGCCAGACGTCGCAGGCGTACGTCTCGCGCCGCTCGAACCACCTGTGGACGAGCACGCTCGGAGTTTCGGGACACGCCGTCGTGTGCTCACCGAGCATCGGCGACGCGTGGACCGACACCGCGACGCTCGACAGCGTGGCGCCCGAGCTCACCTACAAGATCTCGTTCAGTCAGAGCGGCACCTACCAGGTCTGGGTGCTCGCGCGCGCCGACGACAAACGCGCGGACTCGGTCCACCTCGGGCTCGATGGCACCTGGCGCCTCACCGACGTCGCCCTGCCCGTCGGTCCGACCTTCGCGTGGAAGCACGTCGGTGCGCTCGAGAACGTCACCGCCGGCGTGCATCGGCTCAACGTCTGGGCGCGCGAAGACGGCCTGGTCCTCGACGCCCTCTACGTCACGCGCGGCGCCGAACGTCCGGTCACCGCGTTTCGCGAGGCGGCGTCGAAGATCCACGTCGAGGTCGAGGCGGCGCTCGACCCGTCTTCCCAGGCGCGCGCAGTGATGCCGCCGGGCGGCGCCTGGTCACTCACCGCCGGAGCCTACGGCGCTGCGCTCACTCCGCTGCTCTCGCGGTGGCCGTCCGCCGACGCCGGCCTGCCGCGCCTCGAGCTCACCGTGCAGCCCGCTGCGCCGGGCACTTTCAAGGTCTGGGTGCTGGCCGGCCTGTCGGCGGACTCGAGCGCGCGGCTGAAGCTCGGAGTCCGCGGCGACGCGCCGCTCACCTTGCCGGTGCTTCACGACGGACTCATCGGTCACTTCGAGTGGCTCTACGCCGGAGACGTCGCGCTCGGCGCAGGCCCGCAGGTGCTCGAGCTGACGGCCACCGGCCCGTCGCTCGTCGTCGACGCGATCCAGCTGCGACGCGACAGCGAGCTGCCACGTCTGCATCCCGACGACGGCCATGAGCTGTGGCTGCGCTACCGCCGAGTGAAGAGCGCGCCGCGCGACGCAGAGTACCGGGCGCTCGCGCGCCAGCTCGTCGTCGGCGGCACCAGCGCGACGGCGGCTGCGATCCGCGCCGAGCTCGACGTGGGCCTCATGGGGCTGCTCGGGGCCGCGCCGCCTCACACCACCGCGCTCACCGAGACCGGCGCCATCGTCGTGGGCACTCCGGGCACGTCGCCGCTCGTGCAGCAGCTCGGCCTCGGCGCGCAGCTCGACGCGCTCGGCGACGAAGGCTTCGTCATCCGCGAGACGACGATCGGCGGCGCCGCGGTGGTCGTCGTCGCCTCGCGCAGCGAGATCGGAGCGCTCTACGGCACGTTCCGCCTGCTCGCGACGATGCAGCGCGAAGACCCGCTGTCGGACGTCGCCGACGCACCGGCGCACACGCAGCGCGTGCTGGAGAACTGGGTGCAGTGGTCGGCGGCGAAGGGCTCGTACGCGGGTGCGTCGATCTTCAAGTTCTCGCAGCTGCCGGGCTTCGTGCACCCGCGCTACCGCGATCTCGGCCGTGCGCTCGCCTCGGTCGGCATCAACGTCGTCACGTTCGGCGTCGGAGGTCAGCCCGACTTCCTCCGCACCGAGAACCTGCTGCGCCTGAAGGCGCTCGCCGACGTGCTGCGGCCGTACGGCGTTCGCATCGGCTTCGCGGTCCCCTTCGAGGCCCCGAAGTCCGTCGGCGGGCTGTCGACGTACGACCCGCTGGACCCCGCGGTCGCGCGGTTCTGGGCGACGCGGACGGCCGACGTCTACGCCGCGGTCCCCGATCTGTTCGGGTACACGGTGAAGGCAGACTCGGAGTCGCGCCCTGGCCCGCAGGACTACGGCCGCACGCCCGCCGACGGAGCGAACGTCCTCGCCGCCGCTCTGCGCCCTCACGGCGGCACCGTCGTGTGGCGCACGTTCGTGTACAGCGGCGATGCGGGCCTCTCGAACGAGCCGGACCGCGTGAAGCACGCGTACCAGTACTTCAAGCCGTACGACGGCCGTTTCGCGCCCGAGGTCGTGTTGCAGGTGAAGAACGGGCCGCTCGACTTCCAGGTCCGCGAGCCCGTCTCGCCGCTGCTCGGTCGCATGCCGTCGACGAACCTCGGCCTCGAGCTGCAGGTGCACCAGGAATACACCGGAGAGGCCACCCACCTCGTCTGGCTCGTGCCCCAGTGGAGAGAGGTGCTCGACTTCGACACGAACGGCAGCGCCGCGGGAGGACGCGTGAAAGACGTGCTGCGGTCTTCGTCGACGAAGCGCTGGCTCTTCGCCGGAGTCGCGAACATCGGCAGCGACATCAACTGGACCGGCCACCCGATGGCCGCGGCGAACTGGTACGGCTTCGCGCGACTCGCGTGGAACCCCGACACCAGCGCGCAGGTCATCGCCCGCGAGTGGAGTCGGATGACGTTCGGCGCCGACGACATCTTGTCCGAGCACGTGAGCCGCATGCTGCTCGGCTCGTGGCAGACCTACGAGCGGGCCACGCTGATCCTCGCGCCCGGCGTCGTCATTCACGCTGACACGCACCAACTGGACCTGCCGACGCGGCAGAGCTTTCACAAAGCAGACGCGACCGGAGTCGGCACCGATCGCACCAGCCGCGGCACGCGCTACGCGCAGCAATACGTGCCCGAGGTCGCTGCCCGCTTCGACGATCTGTCGACCTGCCCCGAGCCGCTGCTCGCGTGGTTTCACCACGTCCCGTACCGGCATCGACTGCGCAACGGCAACACCGTCATCCAGGAGATCTACGACACGCACCACGCGGCCGCGGACGAGGTCGCCGCCATGAGCGCGGACTGGCGGTCGCTGCAGCTCCGCGTCTCCGACCTCACCTTCGGTGACGTGCAGCGCCGCCTCGAGACGCAGTTGCAGCAGACGAGGGCCTGGCGTGATCACGCGAACGCCTTCTTTCTCAACAAGAGCGGCATCCCCGATGCCCGCTCGAGGTGATCGAATAGGCTTCAGCTGCCGATGGGTCGAGCGCTGCTTCTGGTGCTGCTGCTGTTGTCGTGCCTGACCGCCGACCCGGACGCGACCTACCGCTGCCCCGCCGACGGTCGCTGTGATGATGGGCTGCGCTGCGTCGACGGCTGGTGCGTGCGCGTCGCAGGGACCGCCGGTGGCGGCTCCGTAGGCGGCGGCTCCGCCGGCGGCGGCTCTACGGGCGGCGGCTCCATTGGAGGCGGCTCCGCAGGCGGCGGCTCCGCAGGCGGCGGCTCCACAGGCGGCGGCTCGGCAGGCGGCGGCTCGGCAGGCGGCGGCTCGGGCGGTGGCAGCGCCGTGGTCTGTCCAGCCGGCTTCCTTCGTGCGGCGACGCCGGCGTGCAACGGCTCGCCATGCTGCGCGGCGGTGTCGGTCGCGGCAGGCCCGACGGCAACCTGCGCGGTCGGCGTCAACGGCGGAGTGTGGTGCTGGGGCGACGCGGGCGTCGACGAGCCCTTCAACCCGGGCCCCACGCCCCAACAGCTCTCTACGCGCGAGGTGGCGCAGGCGGCGGTCGCGCTCGAGTCCGTGTGCCTGCTCCATCGCGACGGCGGAGTGCGCTGCTCGGCATCGCTGGTGGACGCCGGCTTCCCGGCCTCCGTCTGCATGGTCGCGGGGAACCCGGTCGCGTGCGGCCTGGGAGCGCAGGGCGCGCTCAGCTGCGCGCTCCAGCAGCAAGACGGGTTCGTCGCCTCCACGGCCCCGTTCATGAGCGGGCCGTTGCCCCAGGCGTGCGAGCAGCGCGTCGCCGCGGCCGCGTCGCGTGTCTGCTGGCGCACGGACGGCGGCATCAGCTGCCGCGACGCCGACGCCGGTCTCGCCTTCCATTCCTGCAACGCGAGCAGCTTCTCCGGTCTGACCGCGTGCGAGCAGATCTCACTGGCCGCCAACTCGATCTGCGCGGTGCAGGGCAACCGGGCCGCCTGCTTCGGCGGCACACCGCTCGGCGCGGCGAGCTCGTTCGTCGCGGACAGCGGCATCTTGCGCGTCGCGATCGCGAACAACTCGTTCGTCTGCGTGTCGACGCAAGCGGGGGACACCCTCTGCACGATGGACGCCGGAGAGCTTCAGCCCGTCGCCGCGCTGCGCCGGGCGGCCTCGCTGAGCGCTGGCAGCCGACACCTCTGCGCCATCATCGACGGCGGAGTCTTCTGCTTCGGCGAAAACGCCGACGGAAGGTGCGGCGTACCGGACGCGTCCTATCTCTTCGCGCCGCGGGCCGTCGGCGGGCCTTGATCGCCGTCGAAGCGTTCGTCCAGCGCCCTGCGGCCCGCGCGGATGAACGAGCTGAGCGATCGCGGCGACACGCCGCCCTCCAGCAGCAGCTCCTTCACGCGGTGCAAGAGCGCATCACGCAGGCGCGTCAGGCGGAGCGCCATCGTCGATCTCGGCACGCCGTGCTCTTCGGCGAGCCGATGATGAGGCTCGCCGCGGAGGTAATGCCGCTGCAGCAGCGCGCGCTCCGAAGCAGGCAGCTCGCTCAGCGCCGCGCGCAGCGCCTGGTCGAGCGCGCGACCGGCCTGGCGGCCTGCGACGTCCGACTCGAGTCCGGGAACCCCGCCGCTCAGCAGCCGCGACCACTGCCCGGTGTCGTCGCCGTGGCCGTCCTGGCCGCGCCGCTCGGAGGTTCGCTTCGCGTCCACGACCTCGCGCTTGACCACCATGGCGACCCACGCCGACAACGCGCTGCGCCCGGCATAGCTCGCAAGCCGCGGTTTCGCGCCGACCAGCAACCGCTCGGAGAGGCGACCGACGAGATCGTCCCGCGCCTCCGCAGGAGCACGTCGCGCCGCGGGCCTCAGGACGCTGGCGAGGAAATGCTCGACCGCGGCGGGCGCGCCCTCGAGACACGCGAAGCACAGGTACAGATCGCGAAGGTGCGCCTTGTCGAACGTCTTGCGCTCGACGAGCCAGGGTCCGAAGCCGGTCGCGTCGGCGCCCCATTTTTCTGCCGCCACCATATCGGCCGCGGCGTCGGCCGCATCTTCGGCGAGGCCGTCACGTACCCACCGCGCGCGCAGCGCCGTGCGGTTCACCAGACCGCCCAACCGAGCGCAGCGAGCGCGATGGCCAACACTCCCGTCAGAACGAACGCCACGAGCAGCGCGTTGCCCTCGCTCGCGAGCCCGTCCGCCTCGGGCCGTGAGAGCGTCGACACGCGCTGTCCCTCGCGCCCCGAGTAGCTGCCGGCCAGCGTGTCTCTCGCGCGCAGATGAAACCCGCCGCACAAGGCCGAGGCGACCAGCGAGCCGGCCGCACCGCTCCACGCGGCGATCGAGGCGCCGCGGCTCGCGGTCTCGGCGGGCGGCGGCGCGGCCTCCACGCGCGCGGGGGGCGGCGCGACGCTCGGCTCCGGCTCAGGGGCTTTCACCGCCGAGCCGACGCACTGCGCCCAGCCGGCGAGCTTCTCGGTGAGCTCGGCGCGATCCAGCTTCGCCTTGAGGGTCGCGGCGCCTTCGCAGCGCGCCGGCGTGCCCCGCTGATACAGACTGGCTGCCACGACCCAGAGGCCGGCGGCGTGGCCCACGTCGATCCACACGAGCTCGTCGACGTCGGTCGCTGCGAGCTGCTGCTCGACACAGTCCGTCTTGCCTCGACACGACTGCAGGCGTTCTTCGAGCGCAGCGCGTGAGAGCGCCGACGTCTCGACGCGTGCGCCCGCGAGGGCCTGCCTCACCGACGCGACGATCTCGGCGAGCTCGTCCGGTGAGACGTTCACCGACCGCGCCACCGTCACGGGCGTCACGACCAGGACGATGCTGACGAGGCCAGGGAGCATCATTCGAGCGCGTTGTACCGCCGGTCGATCTCCGCCAGCCGCCGTGCGATCGCGAGGCGGTCATTTTCATCGAGATCCGGTGCCGTCAAGTCACGGGCCACCTCGTCGAGCAACACCAGCGCGACGCGATCACTCTGAACGCGGTTGCGCAGCTTCACCAGCCGCAAGCTGAGCTCTGCTTCGCTCGGCGCCCGCGCAGCAGCGCGACGCTGCGGCGGCCTCGGCGTGGTCGCCACGGCAGCAGGAGGCGGCGGAGGTACATGCGGCGGGGCCGGCTCCGCCGCCGGCTCCGGTGCTGGCGGCGCGACCGCTACCGGCACCGGCTTCGGCTCTGGCGCCGCGGTCTTTGGGGCCGGCGCGTTCTGCGTCGACGGGCTGCTGAGCACGAACGCTGCGCCACCGGCCCCGGCCAGCAGCAGCACGCCGGCGACCGCCATCACCCGTCGGCCAGGCCGCGGCGCCGCCCGAGCCTGCAGGTCCGGCGTGGTCGGAGCCGCGACCGCCCGCATCGGCACCGTCTTCTTCGCCACCTCGTGCGGCACCGTGCGCCGGTCGCTGCGGTCGAGCAACGGCTGGGGGCCTCCGCCGTCGAGCGCGCGAAAGATGCCTTCGATGCGCTGGATGACGATGCTCGCGGTGGCGGGGCGCCGCCTCACGTCCTTCTCGAGCAGGTCCGACACCAGCTCCGCGAGCTCGCGCGGCACGTCGGGGCAGACGGAGTCGAGCGGCGGCGGCGTCTGCTCGAGGTGGGCCGCGAGCAGCGCCTGCGTCGTCGGCGCGCGAAACGGCCGCAGCCCCGAGCAGAGCTCGTAGAGGATGACCCCCAAGGCGTAGAGGTCGGTCGCCGGCGCGACCTCGGCAGAGCGGACCTGCTCGGGCGCCATGTACGCGGGCGTGCCGAGGACGTGCGCGAAGCTGATCACGGTCTCCTCGCGACGGGTGAGCCGCTTGGCCAAGCCGAAGTCGAGCACCTTCAAGGTGCCGTCGGTGCGGACGAACAGATTGCTCGGCTTGAGGTCGCGATGAACGATGCCGCGGCGATGTGCGGCGTCGAGCGCCGAGGCGACCTGCTTTGCCGCACCGAGCGCCGCGCGCACGGGCAACGGGCCGCGGCGCTTGAGCGTCTGGTAGAGCGACTCGCCTTCGATGAGCTCCATCGCGACGTAGGGCTCACCGTCCGCAGAGAGGCCGGCCTCGAGCACCTTCACCACGTTCGGGTGATCGAGGCTCGCCATCGCGTCGATCTCGCGCAAGAAGCGCTTGGACGCCGACGGCTCTTCGTTCGCCCCCGGCTTCAAGACCTTCACCGCGGCCGGCTGCCCGGTCGAGAGCCGCGTGGCCCGGTAGACGAGCCCCATTCCGCCGGCGCCGAGCACGTCGCCGAGCAGGAAGTCTCCGAGCCGCTTCGCGGGGGCGGTGTCGCTGAGCACTTCGCGGCATCGGTCGCAGCCGTTGACGTGCGCGCGGACGTCGTGCTCCTGCTCGGGCGGGAGCCGACCCTCGAGCAGCTCGAGGAGTACGTTCTCGTCTGGGCACATCGCCGTCGAGTATAGGCGCCGGCATGCTCAAGAAGATCCTCCTGGCGGTCGCGATCCTCGTCGTCGTCGTCGCGGTCGGCGGCTTCGCTTTCGTCATGAAGCAGGTCTCCGCGTACGACGAGAGCGCCACGAAGAAATACGACCTGCCGCTGACCGAGGTGACGCTGCCGACCGACGAGGCGGAGATCGCCCGCGGCAAGCACCTCGCCGAGGCGATCGGCGGCTGCACCGCGTGCCACGGCGACACGATGGCCGGCGGCCGCGAAGAGCCCATGGGCCCGATGGGCCGCCTCGTGCACCCGAACGTGACCCCCGGAGGCCGCCTCAAGGACTACTCCGACGCCGAGCTGAACCGCCTGCTGCGCCACGGCGTGAAGCGCGACGGCACGACGGTGCGCATGATGCCCATCTTCGAGATCCAGTGGTGGCCCGAGGCCGACCGCGCCGCGCTGATCGCCTACCTGCGGAAGGTGCCGCCCGTCACGACGGATCCCGGCGTCGTCGAGGTCACCGCGATGGGCAAGGTGCTCGATCGCTTCGGCAGCGTCCCGTTCGACGTCGCGCGCCGGGTCGATCACTCCGCGCCGCCGGCCACCGTGACGCCGGCCCCCACCGCCGAGTACGGCAAGCTGTTGTCCGCCGGCTGCCGCGGCTGCCACGGAGACGAGCACCTCGCGGGCGGGCAGATCCCCGGCGCTCCGCCGGAGATCCCGATCCCGCTGAACCTCACGCCGCACGAGACGGGCCTCAAGGGCTGGACGTACGACGACTTCGTGCAGCTCGTGCAGTCGGGCAAGCGGAAGAACGGCAAGCCGCTCGATCCCTTCATGCCCGTCGGCGCCCTGAGGAACTACAACGAGACCGAGCTCAAGGCGACGTGGGCGTACCTGTCCACGCTTCCGCCGGTCGAGTTCGGCAAGCGCTGACGCTTCAGCAGCCCGCGTCGCGGAAGGCCGTGCGCAGCGAGCTCAAGCCGCTGGCGCACGCGTCCGTGCAGGCCTGCATCGTCGACGGGTTCTCCCAGCAGATTCCGTTGGAGCCGTAGGTGCTGTCGAGCGAGCCGCGCGGCGTCCCCGTCGCGTAGGCACACGCGACGTACTGCTCGCAGGCGGGACTGGCGCGCCCTGGAACCAGACACGGCGGGTTCAGACAGATGCGACTGCCCTCGGGGTCTCCGCAGGCGACGAGCACGAGCAGCGCGAGGCAGCGCATCGGGCGCCATCAGAGCACGGAACGGGGCTAGGTTCTCGACGCGATGCTGACGTTGGTGCTGCTCGCGTCACTGTTGGATCCGACTCCACGCCACGCGCGGCTCGTCGCCGACGTGCGGTACGAGTCGATGACACGCGCCGAGCTGCAGGCCGAGTACGACGCGCTCGAGGCGCGGCGGCCGGGGCTGGCCCTGCCGATCTCGCTCATCGGCCTCGGGCTCGCCGGCGGCGTCGTCTCGGCGGTGGCCTTCTGGATCCCCTTCTCGACGCCGTTCGGGCTCGGGGTCTACTCCGCCGCCATCCTCATCGCGGCGTTCGTCGTGTCGGTCGCGATCGTCGCCACGGGCATCGCGCTGTGGGCGCGCAGAAAGCCCGAGCGCGACGCGATCGGCGCCGAGCTCCAGCGCATCGAAGACGCGTATCGCGAAGGCCGCTGCCGAAACGTCGACGGACAGCGGCCCTGCGAGAAGGACCCGAGCACGGCCCCCGGCTTTCCTCCTCAGGTGGAGGTGCCGGGGCCGCAGCCCGCGTTGGTGCTCGCCGCCTTTTAGACGGTCGCGCGCTTGTACATCGTCACGACCGCGGCGCCGCCGAGGCCGAGGTTGTGCTGGAGCGCTACTTCAGCGTCCTGCACCTGGCGCTCGCCCGCCTGGCCGCGCAGCTGCCACACGAGCTCCGCGCACTGCGCGAGACCGGTGGCGCCCAGCGGGTGGCCCTTCGAGAGCAGGCCGCCCGACGGGTTCGTGACGAACGCGCCGCCGTAGGTGTTGTCACCGTCCCAGATGAACTTCTCGGCTCCGCCCTCGGGGCACAGCTGCAGCGCCTCGTAGGTGAGCAGCTCGTTGGCGGTGAAGCAGTCGTGCAGCTCGACGACGTCGACGTCCTTCGGGGCCACGCCGGACTTCTCGTAGACCTCCTTCGCGGCCGCGACGGCCATGTCGTAGCCGCACATCTTGATCATCGACTCGTTCTCGAACGTCGTCGGGAAGTCGGTCTTCATCGACTGCGCGACGATCTGCACCGCCTTGGTGATGCCCTTCTTCTTCGCGAACTCGCTCGAGCAGACGATGGCCGCGGCCGCTCCGCACGTGGGCGGGCAGCACTGGAACTTCGTCAGCGGGTCGAAGATGTCGTCGCTGGCGAGGATCTGCTCGACGCTCAGGACCTCACGGAAGACCGCGAGCGGGTTCTTCGACGCGTGCTTGCGCGCCTTCTCGGCGATCTTCGCGAAGGTCTCGCGCTTCGTGCCGTACTTCCACCGGTACTCGCGCCCCGCGCCGCCGAACATCTGCGCCGCCGGAGGAGCCTGGTTGAAGCCCTGCACCTTGCTCATCACGTCGACGTGCTTGTCGAGCGGGTTGGTGCGGTCGGTGAACTTGCTGCCGAGCGCGCCCTTCTCCATCTGCTCGAAGCCGACGGCCAGCACGCACTCGGCGAGGCCGCCCTCGACCGCCTGCCGCGCCAGGTACAGCGCCGAGCTGCCCGTCGAGCAGTTGTTGTTCACGTTGATGACCGGGATGCCGGTCACGCCCGCCGTGTACACGGCGCGCTGACCGCACGTGCTGTCGCCGTACACGTAGCCGGCGTACGCCTGCTCGACCTCCTTGAAGTCGACGCCCGCGTCCTTCAGCGCGTCCTTGATCGCGTTGCCGGCCATCACCTCGTAGCCGTCGGAAGCGCCGGGCTTCGCGAACTTCACCATCCCAACTCCAATGACATTCACTTTGCGTCCCATGTTCGCGAGTCCTTTCAGATCAACTTGGTGAAAATGCCGAGGCGGTGCGCAGGCGCGACGTCTCCATCCACGCGCATCAGCCCGTTCATGTAGAGGTCCTTCGCCGTCCGCTCACCCTTCGCGAGCGCGGTCAGGTCCTCGTCGCTGATGGTGATGGTGGTCGTCGCCTTGCCCAGGTCGTACGTCTGGGTGAAGTCGGGGTTCTTCACCTTGAAGGTGAGCTTCGCGTCGACCTCTTTGCCGAGGTGCGGGTTCTTCGACAGGCGCTCGGTCAGCGCCGCGAAGATCTTCTGCGCGTTCGGGCCGCTCGCCGGAGCCGAGCTGCTCGCCGCAGCGGCCGGAGCCGCCGAGGTGACCGCCGCCGCCGCTGCGTTCCGATCGATCTTCTTGAGGAACTCGAGCTTCTGGCTGGCCATCACGTTGCCGCTGATCTTCAGCTTGCCCGTCGAGAACAGCTTCTGCGGGTCCGCCTTGCCGCTCGTCATGTCGAGCCAGTCGGCGTCAGTGAGCTCGAGCGTGCAGTCGGCCTTCGCCACCGTGCCCTCGCTCACCTTCCCTTCCTTCGTGTCGATGATCCACGCGCTGTCCGGGTTCTTCAGCTTGAACTGGTACACGACGCCGATCTTCTTCACGTCGGCCGCGTTCGCCTGCACGTAGCCGGCGATCGCGCCGAACACGTCGCGGGTGCCGTAGCCGCCGGCCGGCGCAGCAGCCGCCGCGGCGGGAGCCGCCGCTGCCGCGTTCCGATCGATCTTCTTCAGGAACGCGAGCTTCTGGCTCGCCATCACGTTGCCGCTGATCTTCAGCTTGCCCGTCGAGAACAGCTTCTGCGGGTCGGCCTTGCCGCTCGTCATGTCGAGCCAGTCGGCGTCGGTGAGCTCGAGCGTGCAGTCGGCCTTCGCCGCCACACCCTGCGACACGCGACCTTCCTTCGTGTCGATGACCCAGGCGCTGTCGGGGCTCTTCAGCTTGAACTGGTAGACGGTGCCGATCTTCTTGATCTCGTCCGCGTTCGCCTGAACGTGCGCGGCGATCGCGTTGAAGATGGCGTCGGTCTGCGAGGCCGGCGCGCCGGCGGCAGCCGCGGGCTTCTTCGCCTCGGGAGCCTTCGCGACGGGGATCTCCTTGTACAGCTCGACCGCCGCGTTCGAGATGACGACCTTGTTGCGCTCGACCGCCGTCGCGCGAACCAGGATGCGGCCGTCCGCTTCCTTCCACATCTCCGTCTTGATCGTCTCACCCGGGAACACCGAGTCGGCGAAGCGGACCTTGATGCTCTTGAACTTGCGCGGGTCGCCTTCGAGGAAGCTGTTGATCACCGCGCGGCCGACGATGCCGAACGTGCACAGGCCGTGGAGGATCGGCTTCTCGAACCCGAACATCGACGCGAACTGCGGGTCGACGTGCAGCGGGTTCCAGTCGCCGGAGAGCCGGTACAAGAGCGCCTGGTTCGCCGTCGTCTTCTCGGTGACGACCGCGTCGGGCTTCCGATCCGGAGCCGCGTTCTGCTCGGTCGCGGGCCCACGCTCGCCGCCCCAGCCGCCGGCGCCGCGCACGACCATCGAGACGTCGTTCTTCACCAGCAGCTCGCCGGTGTCGGCGTCGTACGAGTCGATGTGCGTGACGACGACCGCGTGCTTACCCTTGTCCCAGATCTCCGAGATCTTCGCCTTGTGCTTCAGGGCCGCCTTCGGAGGCAGCGGGCGCATGACCTCGGTGTACTGCTCGCCGTGCAGGATGCGGTCGAGGCCGTAGTTCAGGCCCGGCGCGCTCTTCCCTTCCATCGCCAGCTTCAGGATCGCGCTGATCGCCGGCACGACGCCGTACGTCGGCAGCGTCCAGAAGCCGTCGCTGTTGCGCTCGTAGGTTAGGTGCAGATCCTTCTCGTCGAGCGGGTTCTGACCGGCGCCGACGCCGAGCGCGTAGAGCGTCATGTCGCGCTCGTCGTACGTGCTCTCGATGCCGTCCATCTCGTAGCCGAGCGCCTGATCGACGTCGATGAACTCGTTGCCGCCGAGCGACTTCGAGGTCGAGTTCGACAGCACCGGAGTGAGCGACTCGGTCACGTTCGCGGGGTGCGTCGACTTCTTGAAGTCGGTGATCTGCTCCCAGCTCGACTGGATCTTCTCGGGCGTGATCTCGCGGCCGAGCTTGAAGAGGCGACCCTCGGTGCGCTCCCAGCGCAGCTTGCCGAAGAAGCCGCCGCCGACCTCGAAGATGCCGCCGTTCTCGTTGCAGCTCTCGTGGCTGAGCCACGCGACGAGCGGGCTGACGTATTCGGGCTTGAGGGCGTCGATGAGATCTTTCGGCAGCACCGTCTCGGTCATGCGCGAGCCGGCGATCGGCGCGATGACGTTGCAGCGCACGTTCTTCTTGTCGCCCTCGAGCGCGAGCGTCTGCGTCAGGCCGACGAGCGCGAGCTTCGCGGCGGAGTAATTGGCCTGGCCGAAGTTGCCGTACAGGCCGGCGGCGCTGGTGGTGAAGATGACGCGGCCGTAGCCCTGGTCGCGCATGAGCGGCCACGCGGCGTGCGTGACGCGGAAGGCGCCGAGCAGGTGCACCTTGTAGATGAGGTCCCAGTCGTCCCGGGTCATCTTGTGGAAGGTGGTGTCGCGCAAGATGCCCGCGTTGTTGATCACCACGTCCACGCGGCCGAAGGCGTCGACGGCCGTCTTGATGATCTTGTCGCCGTCTTCGACGGAGTCGTAGTTCGCGACGGCGGTGCCGCCGGCTTCCTTGATCTCGGCGACCACCTTGTCGGCTGCCGCCGAGCTCTTGCCGCCACCGGTGTGCGAGCCGCCCAGGTCGTTCACCACGACCTTCGCGCCGCGCTTCGCGAACAGCAGAGCGTGGCTCTTGCCGAGGCCTGCGCCCGCTCCGGTGATCACCACCACTTTCCCGTCGAATCTCAGCTCATCACTCATGTGCTCTCCTCGATGTCGTCGGACCTCTTTGGGTGCCCGCGATGGGTGTCTCTTCTCACCGCCTCGATTCCGAAGTCAACACGGAGACGTGAAAATGTCTCCACTGGTGACACTTGTGGGTGACGGTCGCGGGCGCTGAAGGAATGTCGTCGGTGACCAACGACTTTCTTACAGTCGGGCGTCGAGCCGCCGGCGCGCCTCGTCGGGCACAAGGACGTCGCGCTGCCCAAGGAGCGCGAGATCGAGCCGGCGAACAACTTCGATTGGGACCGGCTGCGCGCAGCGGCTCGGCGGGCGGTTCGCGGACACGACAGAAAGTAAGAATGGGTCCGGTTACCGGACCCATTCCTTCTCTGAGAGGGGTCGCCCTCAGGAATCGAGCAGGCGCCGCGCGGCGTCCATCGCCTGATCCGGGTCCATGAGGCCGAGCTGCTCGCGCAGCCGCTCGTTGCACTCGGCCGCGGCGAAGGTGAGCAGTGCCTGCTCCTGGGCCTCGCGCAGGTGACGTCGCATCGCGAGGCTGATGCGCGGGCGCAGCGTCTCGGCGAGCTCCTGCGAGAGGCGGGCATGGCCGAGCTCGTCGCCGGCGATGGTGCGCATCAGGGCGCGGAGCTCGGGGGCAGCGGCGCGCTCGGCCTGCCAGGCGTTGAGGGTGGCGCCGAAGAGCTCGCGGCCGCAGCCTTCGACGGCGTTGTCGAGCGCGACGGCCTCGAGCGAGCGCGGCTGCATCAGGGGATGCACGCGCGGCGTGGCGGGCATCACGCCATGACGAAGCGCGAGCTTCGCCGTGGCGCGCGCGTGGCGGACCTCGTCCTGGGCGGCGAGCCGCGCGGCGTCTCCGGGAATGCCGTGGGCCTCGAGCTCGTCGGCGAGCTGCCAGAAGGCGTGCACCGCGGCAGCTTCCATCTCCGCACTCACCGCGAGCCAGGAACCGAGGCTGTCGTGCATCGGAGAGAGGCCGACGAGGCCGGCGGGCGCGCGGCCACGACACGGAGAGAAGCAGGTGAGCTGGCCCTGACCGTCGCCCTGGCAGGAGCCGGCAGACAGGCCGGCGTCGGCACAGATTTCCAGGCAGCCGGAGACGGCACCGCCGTCCCAGACGGTCCCATCCGAGTTTCTGCCGTCCCAGGCGATCGCGTTCGGCTGCGGGCAATTCGTGAAAGGTCCGCCCGCCGAGCAGCCAGACGCGCCGAGCGCCGCCAACAGCCACTTCTTCCTCATGACCTACCCCACGAGCTTGAGCAGCAAGCGCGCGAGCACGGCCTGCTCGGCGCGGTTCAGCCGGGACATTACTTCATGCAGCTCGGTCATCGGAGCCACGTGGGTGCGCGCGTACCAGGCCTCGCCCCTGGCGGTCAGGTGCACGGTGATGCAGCGCCGATCGTCAGCGTCGGCGACGCGCCGAATGAGGCCTCGGCCCTCGAGGCCGTCGAGCAGGCGCGAGACGCCGGCGGCGTGCATGCCGATGTGCTCGGCGAGGGCCGCCTGGGTCATCGCGCCCTGCCACCTCACGTTGGCGATCACCTGCCACTCCGGCAGCGAGACGTCGCGCTGGCCGAGCACCTTCGCCACGCGACCACGGATCTGGCGCCGCACGCCGCCGATGAGGCGTGCCAGCTCCGTAGCGCGCTGTAGCGCCTTCTCCGACGGCATCGCGCGGAACCCTACGTCTCCGATCGTTGCTTTTGCAACGATCCCGGCGCTAGAACCTTCGCCGATGTCGCGCCTGCTGTCGGTCCTGCTGCTCGTGGTCGTCGGCTGCTCGGCCACCGAGCAGCCGAAGAAGACGCGGCCGGCTCCGCTGGTCACGACCGCGAGGGTGAGCGTCGAAGACGTGCCGGTGCTCGTCAGAGGCCCGGTCGACATCCGCCCGGTGGCGCAGGCGGACCTCGGCTCGAAGACGGTCGGCTACCTCGACGCGGTGCTCGTCGACCGCGGCGACGTGGTGAAGAAGGGCCAGGTGCTGGCGCTGGTGCGGCCGTCCGATCTCCCCGACCAGCTCGCGGCGGCGCGCAACGCGGTGGCGCAGGCCGAGGCCTCGCGCACGCTGGCGAAGACGAACCTCGAGCGGGCGCAGAAGCTGGCGCCGATGGGCCTGGTCTCTCAGCAGGATCTGCAGAACGCGACGTCCGCCGCCGCGGCCGCCGAGGCGCAGTTCGGCTCGGCGCAGTCGCAGCTCTCGGCGCTCGGCGTCCGCCTCGGCGAGACGCGCCTCGAGGCGCCCTACGACGGCGTCGTCGTCGCGCGCCGCCTCGACCCGGGCGCGCTCGTCGGGCCGAGCACCCCTCCCCCGCTGACGGTCGCGAAGATCGACGTGGTGCGCGCGTTCCTCGCGGCGACCGAAGAGCACGCGCTGAACCTACGGGTCGGCCAGACCGCGCGCGTGCACGTCGCGGGAGCGGAGCAGCCGGTCGAGGGGCGCGTTCAGCGCATCGCTCCGGGGTTCGACCCGGTCACGCGCACGCTCGACGCCGAGATCCACCTGCCGAACACCGAGGGTCGCCTGCGGCCCGGCATGTACGGCAAGGGAGAGATCGAGGTGCAGCTGAAAGCCGGCGCGATCGTGGTGCCGGTCGGGGCGGTGCAGCTCGCGAACGACAAGGCGTTCGTCTACGTCGTGAACGGCGAGACGGTGAAGCGCACGCAGGTGAAGCTCGGCGAGGACCTCGGCGAGCGGCTGGAGATCGCGCAGGGGCTTCAGCCCGACGCCGAGATCGTCGTGCGCGGCATCGACGGGCTGTCCGACGGCGCGAAGATCCGCAAAGCCGGAGCGAAGAACGACGGCGGCGCCGCTCCGGCGGCGACGAGGTGAAGTCATGTGGCTGACGCGCCTCGCGCTTCGAAATCCGGTCCTCATCCTGATGCTGTCGCTGATGACGATCGTGCTCGGCTGGGTGTCGCTGCAGCGCCTGCCGGTCGATCTCTTCCCGGCGATCGACGTGCCGAACGTGCGAATCGCGGTCTTCTACACGGGCGCCGGCCCCGAGGACGTCGAGAAGTCGATCACCATGCCCATCGAGCGCGCGGTGAGCGCGGCGCCGGGCATCGACCGCGTCGAGAGCACGAGCAAGCAGGGCATGTCGCTGGTGACGGCTTGGTTCCAGTACGGCACGAACCTCGACAACGCGCAGTTCGAGGTCCAGCAGCGCATCGGGCAGATCATGAACACGCTGCCGCCGGGCGTGCAGCAGCCGCTGATCCTCAAGTTCGACATCACCAACATCCCCGTGGTGCAGATGGTGGTGATGAGCGACGAGCTCGACGAGCGGAAGCTCGCCGACCTCGCGGAGAACGTCATCCAGCCGCAGATCGAGCGCCTGCCCGGAGTCGCGAGCGCGGGGCCGGGCGGCGGCAAGCGCCGCGAGCTGCAGGTGCTGGCCGACGTCGACGCGCTGCGCTCGCGCAACCTCTCGATCCTCGACCTGGTCACGTCGGTGCGCGCCTCGAACCTGCTGATGCCCTCGGGCACGCTGCGCACCGAGACGCGCGACTACAACGTATTCACCAACACGCAGGTCGACTCGGTCGACGAGGTGCGCGACATCGTCGTGCGCCCGCCGGTGGGAGAGCAGCGGGCCGTGCGCGTCTCGGACGTCGCGCAGGTCGTCGACGCTGCGGCGGACCAGACCGAGATCGTCCGCGTCAACGGCCAGCGCGGCGTCTACCTGCGCGTGCTGAAGCAGCCGGGCGCGAACACCATCGCCGTCGTCGACGCGGTGCGCGCGGCGATGCCGGAGCTGCGCGGCGTACCGCCGAACGTGAGGCTCGCGATCTCGTTCGATCAGAGCAGGTACATCCGCAACGCGGTGGCGGCGCTGCAGCACGAGGCGCTGCAGGGCGGCCTGTTCGCGGTCGCGGTGATCCTCTTCTTCCTGCTCTCGCTGCGCGCGACCGGCATCGTCGCGGTCGCCATTCCGCTCTCGGTCGTGGCGACGTTCGTGCTGCTCTACTTCACCGGGCAGACGCTGAACATCTTCACGCTGGGGGGGCTGGCGCTCGGCGTCGGGCGACTCGTCGACGACTCGATCGTCGAGCTGGAGAACATCCATCGCCATCTGGGCACGGGGCAGTCCCGAAGAGAGGCCGTGCTCGCGGCGGCGCAGGAGGTGGCGCTGCCGATCCTCGTCTCCACCATCACGACGATCGTCGTGTTCTTCCCCGTCCTCTTTCTGCAGGGCGTCGCGCGCAACCTGTTCGTGCCACTCGCGCTGACGATCTCGTTCGCGCTCTTGATGAGCTTCTTCGTGTCGCGAACGGTGACTCCGCTGTTGTGCCTGTACTGGCTCAAAGGCGGTCACCCGACGAACGGCGTGGCGAAGCGCATCGACGGCTGGCTCAACGGCATGGACCACGCGTACGCGCGGGTGCTCGACCGGGTGCTGAAGCACCGGGCGCTCACGGTCGCCGTGATCCTCGCGTTTGCGGCCGGCGCCCTGCTCTTCACGTTCAAGCGCGTCGGCACCGAGTTCTTCCCGCAGGCCGACGAGTCGCAGCTGCGGGCGAACTTCCGCGCTCCGATCGGGACGCGGGTGGATCAGACCGAGCAGCTCTCGAAGGTGGTGGAGAAGGCGGCGATGGCGGCGCTCGGAGACGCGGCCGACGGCGGCACGCTCACCACCATGCTGACGACGAACGGCCTCGCGCAGGGCCGCGGCGGCCTGTTCTCGCAGAACAGCGGGCCCCACTCGGGGAACCTCAACATCAACCTCGTGGGGGTGCACGACCGGCCGTACTCGGACGTCGAGGCGGTGGAGCGGATTCGCAAGTCGCTCGGCGACAAGCTGCCCGGGGTGCAGGTGTTCTTCGGCACCGGCGGCATCGTCGGCCGCATCATCAACTTCGGGTCGGGTGCGCCGATCGACGTCGAGATCCTGGGCTACGACTTCGAGCAGTCCGCGGCGCACGCGGCGAAGATCGCGGCGCAGCTGCGCACGCTGCAGGGCGACGACGGCAAGCCGCTGCTCACCGACGTGCAGGTCAGCCGCGAAGAGAACTACCCGGAGCTCGACGTGAACGTCGATCGCCAGAAGGCCGGCGTGCTCGGGCTGTCGCAGCAGACGATCGCGCAGACGGTGCTGGCGACGCTGGCCGGCAGCAACCAGTTCGCGCCGATTCCGTTCACCGACCCGGTCTCGGGCAACGAGTACTTCATCAACGTGCGCGCGGCAGACCCCCACCGCTCGCACGTGAGCGATCTCGCCGACGTCCCGGTGCGCACGCCCGAAGGCAGGCTCGTGACGCTCTCGACGGTGGCCGAGGTGAAGCGCTCGAGCGGCCCGGTCACGGTGAACCGCAAGTACCTGCAGCGCGTCATCGACATCACCGCGAACGTGGCGCCGGGCAAAGACCTCGGCACCGCGGCCGAAGCGGTGCAGCGCGTGCTCGACGACACGCCGGCGCCCGACGGCTTCACGGTGCGGCAGACGGGCCAGGTGCAGCAGCAGAAGGACGCGTTCGAGGGCCTGGGCTTCTCGGCGCTGCTGGCGATCGCGCTCGTCTACATGGTGCTCGCGTCGCAGTTCAAAAGCCTCGTCGACCCGCTGGTCATCATGTTCAGCGTGCCGCTCGGCGTGAGCGGAGTCTTCCTGATGCTCTGGGCCACCGGCACGTCGCTCTCGGTGAACAGCTTCATGGGCATCATCATGATGATCGGCATCGTCGTCTCGAACGGCGTGCTGCTGGTCGACTTCGCGAACGTGCTGCGACGCCGCGGCAAGTCGATTCACGAGGCGACGGTCGAGGCTGGCCGCACGCGCCTGAGGCCCATTCTGATGACGACGATCGCGACGCTCGTCGGCCTCGCGCCGATGGCGCTGGGCATCGGCGAGGGCAGCGAGACGAACCTGCCGCTCGCGCGCGCGGTCATCGGAGGTCTCGGAGTCTCCACCGTGCTGACGCTCTTCCTGGTTCCCGTTCTGTACACGGCGCTCGACCGGTTCGCGAAGCGCGACCCTGCGGAAGAAGAGGAGCCGGCATGATCGGCCTCGTCCTGTCTGCCGTGCTCGCTGCCGAGCCGATTCAGTTCCAGCAGGCGGTCGAGCGGGCGCTGGCCGGCCACCCGGCGCTGAAGATCGCCGAGGCCGATGCCCAGCGCGCGTGGGCGCTGGTCGAGCAGGCGCGAGCCCCCAGTCTGCCGACGCTGAACGTGAACGGCACGTACACCCGGCTCGACAACGAGCGCGCCGTAGCGGACCGCGTGTTGCAGCCGCGCGACTCGCTGAACGGGAACATCCAACTGGCCGTGCCGCTGATCGCTCCGCAGCGGTGGGCGAACTGGTGGCGGGCCTCGAACAACGCGACGGCGCAGCGGGCGACGAGCGACGACGTGAGGCGGCAGGTGGCGCTGAACGCGGCGCGCACGTGGCTGTCGGTGCTCGCGCAGAAGCGCGTCATCGAGGCCTCGACGCGGGCGCGCGACACGGCGAAGGCGCACCTCGACTACGCGTCGCAGCGGCGGGCGGGCGGCGTCGGCAACCGGCTCGACGAGATCCGCGCGGCACAGGAGCTGGCGGTCTCGCAGACGCAGCTCGAGAACGCGATGGCCCAGCTCGTGCGACTGCAAGAGGCGCTCGGCGTCGCCGCGGCGAGCGACGTGCCGCTCGACGCTGCGATGAGCGAGCCCGAGCTGGCGGCGCCGAGCTCACTCGACGACGCGCTGAAGACGACGGCCGACCGTCTGGACGTGAAGGCGGTGACGGCGCGGCGCGACGCTGCGGACCGGGCGACGCACGCGGACTGGGCGGACTACCTGCCGCTGGTGACGGCGCTGGGGCAGCCGTTCACGCAGAACCCTCCGTCGGTGACGCAGCCGCAGTTCGGCTGGCAGGCGCAGATCGTGATGTCGATCCCGCTCTACGACGGCGGCCTGCGGTACGGGCAGCAGAAGGAGCGGCGCGCGGTCGCGAAGCAGGCCGAGGCCCAGCTCGAGAACCAGCTGCGCATCGCGAAGTCGGAGGTGCGCAGCGCGTTCGAGGTGGTTCGGCACGCGGACGAAGCGCTCAAGGCGGCGCGCGACGCGGCGAAGCAGGCGCGCGAGGCGCTGGAGCTGTCGAACGTCGCGTACTCGGCCGGCGCCGTGACGAACCTCGACGTGACGGACGCAGAGCGCCGCGCGCGCGACGCCGAGACGCAGGCGGCGGTGGCGGAAGACGCGTCGAGGCAGGCGCGGCTCGACCTGCTGGCAGCGGCAGGTCGCTTCCCCTGACGGCAGTGTCGTGAACGTCGTCTCCGCCAAAAAAATTTGGCGGCTTGGAACCAAGGGAATTGGGTTCCAAGCCGCCGGTACTGCAGCGCTGTGTACCGCTCAAGGGCTTCGCGGGCCCGAGCAGGCGCTCCCCTCCGTTATCCAAACTCCCGACGTCCCCCGACGTCCCCCCGCTACTTCTTCAACCGGTCCCCACCCCGAATCCGAATCTCGTTCCTGATCTCGTCGACGCCGCAGCATCGATCCGCGATCTGCTCGATTCGGTACTTCATGCTGCGGTCCGGCACCGTCCCCGTCAGCACGACCTCACCCTCCCGGACCGCCACCTCCACGTCGCTCGAATCGAGGTCGGACATCTGCATGAGCTCATCGCAGATGTCCTCCCGAATTCTCTCGTCCGAGCGTTTGTAGCCCTTCGGTCCGCGCGGGTACTTCCTCGCCGTCACCGGCTCCGCGCGGCCGAAGGTCTCCACTTCCACTTCCACTCCCCCCTCCACGTCCTCCCACAGCACGAGCTCGTCCTGATCCACCAACCCGCCCAACCTCCGCGCGTAGCCCTCACCGAACTCCCGGTAAGGCACGCGCCCCTCGTGCTGCCCCTCAACGACGCGCGAAGCTCGCCGTGCTTTCGCACCTTGTCGCTTTGCCGCCCTCGCCACTCTCCCATTCGAGCTGCGCATCGTTGGCGGGTCGCTCTGCAGCGACCGTGCCTTCAGGCAAAGCCGCGCCAGCTCGTGCGCGGCTGCCACACCGTCGAGGCGTCTCACCCCGACTTGGGGCGAAACGCCTCCACAGCGGGAGGACCCGCCGCCGATCAACCGCTGCAGCTCACGCTGGAAGCGGGATCTGTTGCGGCGGGGTAACGCTCTAGCGTGACCGGCTCGAACGGCTGTTCCGCCGTCCGCCACTGCGGCGAGACCGCCCACCGCGCCGGTTGGGAACCTTCGCGCCATTTCGCCGCGCCTGGCTCAAACCGATCGCGATCGCCTGCTTGCGGCTGCGCGCGCGGCCGCCGCGGCCACCGCGTCCGATGCGGAGTTTCCCGCGCTTGTACTCGCGCACCGCCTTCTTCACCTTTTTGCCTGCTGCTTTTCCGTAACGAGCCATCGTGCTGCTCCTTGTCACCTACACGTAGGTGCAAGCGACAAGCCCCGGCGGCTGAGGCGTGGTGCCACGGCGTGCGCGCGCGATCTCCGCGAAACGCCTCAGCGTCGCCGATGGCGCGCGGCTCGCAACGCTCTGGTCCTCGCCATGAAGCTTCGGACGCTCTGGAAGCTGCTCAAAGAGACGGTGACCGAGTGGAACGATGACGGCGCTTCGACGCGCGCGGCGGCGCTCGCCTACTACACGATCTTCTCCATCGCCCCGATGATCCTGATCGCGACGGCGATCGCCGGAGCGATCTTCGGCGAGGACGCGGCGCGCGGAGAGATCCACCGCCAGATCGAGGGAGTCGTCGGCGAGACCAGCGCGAAGGCCATCGAGCAGATGGTCGACAGCGCCGCGCAGCCGGGCCGCGGCGCCATCGCGACCGTCATCGGCGTCATCGTCCTCATCTTCGCCGCCACCGGCGCGTTCTCAGAGCTGCAGTCGGCGCTCAACGCGTTCTGGGGCGCGAAGCCGCCGAAGCTGAACGGCGCGCTCGCCTTCCTTCGCGTGCGCGTCCTCTCGTTCGCGATGGTGCTGTGCATCGGGTTCCTGCTGGTCGTCTCGCTCATCTCGAGCGCGGTCATCTCGGCGATCGGAACGTGGCTGACGCGCTACTCCGAGAGCTGGACCACGGCGATCCAGTGGGTGAACCAGGGCATCTCGTTCGCCGGCATCACGCTGCTCTTCGCGCTCATCTACAAGGTGCTGCCGGATCGGAAGATCGAGTGGGGAGACGTCTGGCTCGGCGCGCTCGTCACCTCGGTGCTGTTCAACCTCGGCAAGCTCGGCATCGCCGTCTACCTCGCGAAGGGCAGCGTCGCCTCGTCGTACGGCGCGGCCGGCTCGCTCGCCGTGCTGCTCGTCTGGGTCTACTACTCGTCGATGATTCTCTACCTCGGAGCCGAGTTCACCGAGGTCTACGCGCGCCACCACGGCTCGCTGCAGAACAAACCCCCACCGAAGAAGGACCACCCATGGCCCAAGACCCCGATCGGGTTCGTCGGTACCGCAAAAAGCGCTGGTGGGCGCTGATCGCGGCGCCGTTCGTTCTCTTCTTCCTCGTCTTCGTGGCGTTCGACCCGCTCGTCGAGTGGGTCACGAAGAGGACGCTCTCGAAGATCCAGGGCTACAGCATCACCTACGGCAACGCGAAGCTGCAGCCGACGAAGCTCAACTACGCGATCACCGACCTGCGCATCGTCAAGGGCTCCGCCGGCGGCAAGAAAGAGCCGCTGCTCTTCGTCGGCCGCGCGGAGCTCGGCCTGCACTGGAAAGAGCTGCTCCACGGCAACCTGGTCGCGAAGGTGAACGTCGACCGGCCGAAGGTGAACCTGATCGCTGCGAACAAGAAAGAGGACCAGCAGACCGACGAGCTGCCGGACCTCGCCCGGCAGCTCGACGCTCTCATGCCGCTGCGAGTCGACCGCGTGCAGATCCGCGGCGGCGAGCTGACGTTCATCGACAAGACGCAACCCGAGGTTCCCAAGGTGTGGCTGCACGGCGCGGAGGTCACGGTCGAGAACCTGGCCACCCGCGCTGCACTGGCCCGTGGCGAGCCCACCGTCGTCGCGCTGTCTTCGAAGCTGCAGAAGAAGGGAGAGCTGTCGGCGTACATCACCGCCGACCCGCTCGCCAAGGGACTGTGGTTCTCGGGACAGGTGAAGGCGGTGGGCCTCGACATGGCCGAGTTCCACGACCTCATCGTCTCTCGCTCGGGCCTCACGCTCGAGGAAGGCACGCTCGACGTCTTCGCCGAGTTCGACTGCCGGCAGAACAACCTCACCGGCGGCGTGCGGCCCATCTTGAAGAACCCGAAGGTGAAGCAGGTGAAGGGCGGCGTCGACAACTGGTTCAAGAAGCTCGCGGCGAAGGCCGCCGTCGGCATCTTCTCTGACCGCGTCGACGGCCGGAACGCGATCGCCACCACGATTCCGCTCGAGGGCAACCTGAAGTCGGGCCCCGAGGTGCAGCTGTGGCCGACCATCTTCGGCGTCGTGCGCAACGCGTTCGTCGCGGGCGTCGCCGAGAGCTTCGAGCGCCTGCCGCCGCCGAAGGCCGAAGAGAAGGAAGGCGTCCTCAAGCAGGCGGTCGACGCGCTCGACAAGGACCATGGGCTGCCCGAGGCGCAGCCCGAGAAGGAACAGCAGCAACCGAAGGAGAAGCGATGACGCGGTGGGGTGGAATTCTGTTTCTGGGAGTGCTGTGGGTGGTGGCGTGCCGCCACGCGCAGGACGTGGAGGGTGAAGGCGCGCGCGCGGAAGAGGTGAAGAAGGAAGCTCCGGCCGAGCGGGCGAGCGCCAAGGCACGCAAGGCGCGCAAGCAGGACGTCGAGCGTCCGGCGGGTCCGGGCCGCCCGATGCTGTCGTCGAGCCCCGAGGGCCTGATGAAGCCCGAGGCCGCGATGCGGATTCAGAAGCGGCTCTCGGACAAGGGCTTCTACTCGGGCGAGGCCACCGGCGAGCTCGACGAGAAGACGAAGGACGCGCTGAAGAAGTTTCAGGGCGAGAACGATCTCGCGAAGACGGGCATGCCCGACGACGAGACGCTCAAGGCGCTCGGCTTCGACCCGAACGACATCTGGCGCAAGCCGACGCTGAACCCGGGCGAGAAGCCCGAAGACGACATGAAGAAGGGCGAAGACGAGCGCAAGCCGTCACAGAGCTGAAGGGTCCTGGAGGGGCACACATGGAGTACTTGAGGGTCGAGGGCGACGCCTACGAGCGTGGGCTGCAGCAGGCGCAAGCCTTCGGGAGGAAGGCGCTGAACGATGCGCGCAGCGCGCTCGGGAGGCTGAGCGTGTTTCCGGGGCGCGTGCCGCAGTGGATGCGCGCTCCGCTCGCGTGGAGCCTGCACGGCACGTTCGGCCGGCTGTACCACCTGCGGCACGCTCCACTGCTGCGCGAGCACCAGGGCGGCAAGTTCCGCCGCGGCCTCGAAGGTCTGGCCGAGGGCTTCGGAGAGCCAGACTGGCGCATGTACGGCTTCGCGGCCTTCGAGGCCGAGGCGTCGCGCTTCCACTACACGCTCGGGTGCACCTCGATGGCGTTCGCGGCGGACGCGACGGCGTGCGGCCGGCCGCTGCTCGCGTACAACCACGACTTCCCGCCCTCGTTCGCGACCTTCCCGTTCGTGCGCGAGTGCGTGCCCGACGAGGGGCTGCCCTCCGTCGTCGTCACCTACCCGCCCATGCTCGGAGCCATCTGCGGCGTGAACGCGGCGGGCCTTGCGGTGTCGCTGAACCACGCGTGGGTGCGACGGCAGCCGATGCAGGCGGCGCTGCCGATCTCGATGCTCGTGCAGGACGTGCTCGATCGGTGCACGTCCGTGGAGGAGGCCATCGCCGCGGCGCGCTGCGTGAAGGTCCCGAACGGCTCGATGATGACGCTCGTCGACGCGCGTGGAGATCGCGCGGCGGTCGAGCTCACGCCCCAGGGCGCGTTCGTGCGGCGGTCACGGAACCCGGTGCTGCACACGTTCAACGCGTACCAGACCGACGGAGCGCGCCGGCTCGAGGTGCCCGTCGGAGCCATCTGCATCGCGCCGGTCGCCGGCCTGGACATTCACGCCGCGAACCTCGCCCGCCAGGCCCGGTGGGAAGAGCTCGGCGCCGCGCACCGCCGCGGGTGGACGGCAGAGGACATCGACGCGCTGATGGGCGATCACGGCAGCGACGGCAAGGGGTGCGCGAACACGATCTGCCGGCACGACGATGACGCGTCGATCACGCTGCTGACGGCGCGCGTGGATCCGGTCGCGCGCACGCTCGTCGCGGGGCTCGGGCACGCGTGCGACGCGAGGCTGCGCGTGTTCGACGTGCCCGCGGTGTATCGGCGCGCGGCGTAGAACCGTCTCCGCTCACGCTGAGCTTCCGGACGCGGCTAGAACGCCCCGCGCGCCGGCCGCACCGGCTCTGCCGGCGCCGGCGGCAGCTCGCCCAGGTCGATCTCCTGGTTCCGCATGAACTGCACGAGCCCCTCGAGCGAGCGCGGCGCCAGCGGCTCGAACAGACCCGGCGGCACGGTGCCGGCCTGCGCGTCGCTCTCGTCGGTCGACCGGAAGACGCCCTCGTCGTTCGGGTCGACGGCGTGCGCCGCCTCGACGAGCTGCAGCAGCCGATCGGGCTCGAGCTCGCCGACCGCGGCCAGCAGCGCCTGCGGGTCCACGTTCAGGTGGCGCGCGAGGCCGGCGAGCACCGGGCCCACGCTGCGGCCGGCATCGTCCGCGTTGCGCAGGTGGCGCGTCGCGTCCGCCGACAGCCCCGCCCCCTGCAGAAACGCTTCGGTGTGCTCGTTCTCGAAGCGGTTCGACGCGCGCACGCGGCCGAGCTGCGCGAGCGCGAGGCCTGCCCCGAGGGCGACCACGGCGCCGACGCCGGTGGCGCCGGCGAGCGCGGCGACTCCGCCGGCGGCCTGCACCGCGAACAGCGAGGCCTGCGCGACGTCTCCGCGCGCGAGCGCCTGCCCCGCGTTGAAGACGCTCATGCCGGTGCCGATGACGCCGGCGGCGACGCCGACGTTGCGCAGCACTCCGCCGGCGCCCTGGAGCAGCTCGAAGTTGCGCGTGACGCCGCGGGCGAGGCCGATCGCCGCCTCCGCGGTGCCCGCCGCGCCGGAGAGCGCGCCGACGACGTTCGCGAACGAGGGCTCGTCGATCGCCGTGGCGACGGCGCCGACGGTCGCGGCCGCTCCGAGCGTCACGCCCGCGGCGCGGAACGCCTGCCCGAGCCCGCTCGTGCTCGCGAAGACGCCCTCTTCGCCCGCACGCTGGATCGAGAGATCCATGCGCTGCAGCGCGTCCTCCGCGGCCTGCTGCGTCTGCGCGGTCGCCGCGGCCTCGAGGTTCGACGTGATGTCGCGCAGCCGGTCGGGCGCGACGCCGAAGACGGCGGCCTGCCGCTCGAGCGCGCGGACCGAGGCGCTGACCGCGGCGAGATCTCCGGCTTCGCTCGCCTGCAGCGCGGTCGCCACGGTGTTGTTGAGCAACAGGCTGCCGACGCGCTGCAGGTACCCGGCGTCCTTCTTCCGCTGCGACGCGAGGGCGCCGAGCTGCTGCAAGAGGCCCGGCGGGCCGCTCTGCTCTTCCTGCTCGCGCAACAGGCGCGCGAGCTCGGCCTGACCCGAGTCGGTGAGCCCGGCGAGATCGGGGAACGTGTCGGTCGCGCGCTCGACGCCCTGGGCGACGTCGTCCGCGTGGTCCAAGCCCTCGAGCCGGCCCGAGCCGACGGCGGCGGCGAGCTGGTCCTGCACGCGCAGCGCTCCGCCCGCGAGGTGCTCGAGCTGCTCGTACTCGGGGTGGCTCTCCCGGAACGCGGCGATCGCGCCCTCGAGCTGCTCGGCGCTGAGCAGGCCCGACCAGTCCTGCACGAGCGTCGCGAGGTCGGCGTTGAGCGTGTTGACGCGCTCGGTGAGGTGCTCCGCCGCGCCGTTCAGCGCGCCCAGCGAGGCGTGCACGTTCTGAAGGATGTCGTCGGCCTCGCCGGTCTTACCGCCGGCCTTCAGGCGATCGACGACGGCGAGCGCGAGCGAGGCGTCCGCGGTCGTCGTCATCGAGCTGCCGTCCGTCAGCACCGCGGCACCCGGCGCGCCGAGGAAGTTCGGGCCGCCCACCACAGCGTTGCCGAGCGCCTCGTCGAACCGGCCCGGCCCGTCGGTCGCGATGGCATCGGCGATGTCCGCGCTCACGCGCTCGAGGACCTCGGCGCCGCGGGGCACCGACGCGCCACGGCCGAGCGCCGCCGAGAGGTTCGCCACGGTCGCGTCGAAGCGTCGCTGCGCGTCACCCTGCGACGACTGCGAGCCGTCGGCGTCGCCGCTCTGCTCGCGCAAGTCCGAGACGATCGCGTCGATCGTCGGCGCCGCGGCCTCGTTGATGCGCGCGACCACGTCGGGCTCGAAGGCGATCGTCGCGCTGTTGAGCATCGCCGCGGCCGCCTGGGCCCCACCCTCGCGGTACGCCTCGGCGACCTGGGCGGCCGCCTCCTCCACCTGCACGTCGAGCTGCTGCTCGCGCACCGCCGCCGCGGTGTCGGGATCCGCGACGCGCCGGTCGGCGATGCCGTCGAGGCCGAGCCGGCGCAGCACCGCGTCGCGCCTCGCGCCGGGGGCCGCCTCCAGCACCTCTTCGGCCTGCCGATCGGTCAACGTCACCGGAGCGCCGTAGCGCGGGTTCGCCGTGGTGAATGCCGACATCGAGGCGTACGGAGCATCCGGCGCGTTCGGATCGACGACCGATCCGTCGCGGCGCCGCACCACCGCGTGGCCGACATCGTCGGTCCGATCCGCGAGCAGCACGATCTGATCGCCCGGGCGGGCCAGCTGCACCGCGCGCTCGAGGCAGTTCACGTTGCCATCGCCGCGCACCTCGGTGCGCAGCGTGCTCGCCACCCGCGCGCCGCGCCCCGCGACGACCTGGCTCAGCATGAGCTTCGGCTCCCGCGCGCCCGCGCCCGTCACCTGCAGCGCCCGGCGGCGCAGCGCGCTGCCGACCCCCGTCGACAGCTCGTCACGCGCCGGCCGGCCGCGAGGCTTCGGCTTCGCCGCGGGCGTCGCCTGCGGAGCGGCGGTGGCACGAACGACCGGCCTCTTCTTCTCGATGCGCGCGGGCATGGATGTACGACCTTTCGCAACCTGCGGGCCAGCGGCGGCACCGGCGAAAGTCCGCATGTTGGCCGGATCCTGCCGCCGGATCGAGGGGTGAAGCCTGTAGGCGGCAGCCGACACCGCGGGCTAAACCACGATCACCGTTGCCGAACCGTCTCCTCGTCAGCCCGAGCGCAAGCGCGCGCCTCGAACGCGCCCGAGCCTGGCTCGCCCGCCGGCGCCGCGACGAAGAGCTGCTCATCATCGGCGGCAGCGTCGACGGAGCCCTCGAGCTCGGCCGCGCCGTCTCCCGCGAGCTGCCCGCGACCTTCGGCTGGCGGCGCACCTCGCTCGACGGCCTGGCGCTCAAGCTCGCGATGCCGGGCCTGGCGAAGCTCGTCCGCTCGCCCGCGACGCACCTCGCGCTCGAGGCCCTCTGGGCGCGCGTCGTTCACGACCTGCACGCGCGCGGGCAGCTCGGCCGGCTCGAGCCCGTCGCGCTGCTGCCGGGCCTGCCGCGCGCGCTCGCGCGGATGATGACCGAGGCGCGGCTCGAGGGCGTGCCCCGCCACAAGCTCGAGACCGATCTCTCGCGCGCCGCCGAGGCGTTCGAAGAGGCGCTCGACGACGCCAGGCTCGCCGACCGCGCCGACGTCTTCGAGCTCGCGAAGCACCACTCGAACACGCTGCCGCTGCTCTTGCTCGACGTGCCGGCCCACACGCGCCGCGAGTGGGAGCTCATCGCCTCGCTCGCCGCGCGCTCGCCCGACGTGCTCGCCACCGTCGCCGCCGGAGACCAGCGGTCGCTTCGAAACCTCGAAGCCGCGCTGGGCACTCCGGCCGAAGAGCTGCCCGCGCCCGGCGACGGCGCGCTGTCGCGCCTGCAGACGTGGCTGTTCTCCACCGGCACGCGGCCGAAGAACGAGCCGAGCCCCGAGGTCACCGTCATCTCCGCCCCCGGAGAGGCCCGCGAGTGCATCGAGCTCGCCCGCCTCATCCACCAACAGGCGCGGGCCGGCACTCCGTTCGATCGCATGGCGGTGCTGCTGCGGGCGCCCGGCGCGTACCGCTCGGCGATCGCCGAGGCGCTGCGCCGCGCGAAGGTGCCGGCGTACTTCGCGCGCGGCACGCGGCAGCCACATCCCTCCGGTCGCGCGCTGCTGGCGTTGCTCGCGTGCGCCGAAGAGGGTCTGTCCGCCTCGCGGTTCGCCGAGTACGTGTCGCTCGGCGAGGTGCCGAGGGAAGAGGCGCGCGAGGCGTGGTCTCCGCCGGATCCGGTCGAGGCGGAGCTCGAGCCCGAGCCCGAAGAGGAAGACGACACGCCCGACGCAGCGCCGGAGGATCCCGACGCGCCGATCGTCGGCGGCACGCTGCGGGCTCCGCTCTACTGGGAGAAGCTGCTCATCGACGCCGCGGTGATCGGCGGGCTTCACCGCTGGCAGCGCCGCCTCGACGCGCTCGAGAAAAAGCTCGTCATCCAGCGGCACGCGCCGGACCTCGAGGAGCGCAAGGCGCTCGCGATCGACCGCAACCTCGAGGCGCTCGCGTCGCTGCGCCGCTTCGCGCTGCCCATCCTCGAGCTGCTCGCCACCCTGCCCCACGCCGCGACCTGGGGCGAGTGGCTGACCGCCCTCGAGGAGCTGAGCCAGAAGGCGCTGCGCCGCCCCGCGCGCGTCTCGGCGCTGTTGTCCGAGCTCGCGCCGATGAAGACGGTCGGGCCGGTGACGCTGCGCGAGGTGAAGCGCGTGCTGTCCGAGCGGCTGCTCGATCTCACCCGCAGCCCCAAGCACCAGCGCTTCGGCCAGGTCTTCGTCGGGCCGATCGAGTCGGCGCGCGGCCTCGAGTTCGACGTCGTCTTCGCGCCCGGCCTCGCCGAGCGGATCTTCCCGCAGAAGGTGCGCGAGGACCCGGTCGCTCCCGATCGCGAGCGCCGCCGCATCGCGAAGGACGGGTATGCCCTCGTCACCGACGACGATCGCCGCATCGACGAGCGGCTGCTCCTGCACCTCGCGGCGGGCGCGGCGACCCGGCGCGTCGTCGTCTCGTATCCGCGCATCGACGCGCACGAGGGCCGGCCTCGGGTGCCGTCGTTCTACGCGCTCGACGTGCTGAAGGCCTGCGAGGGCGAGCTGCCCACGTACGAGCAGCTCTCGCAGCGCGCCGAGACGCAGGTGCAGGCGCGCATCGGCTGGCCGGCGCCGCTCGACGCCTCGCTCGCCATCGACGAGGCCGAGCGCGATCTCTCGCTGCTCGGGTCGCTGTTCCGCGATCGCTCGGGCGCGCCGCTGCACGGCAAGGCGCGGTACCTGATGTCGGTCAACGAGCACCTCGGCCGGGCGCTGCGCTTGCGCTGGTCGCGCGCGAAGCCGAAGTGGTCGCGCGCCGACGGGCTCGTGCTGCCCGGCCCCGAGGCGCGCCTCGCGCTCGAGCGGCACCGCCTCACCGGGCGCGCGTTCTCCGCGACGGCGCTGCAGCACTTCTCGGCGTGCCCGTACCGCTTCTACCTGTCGACGATCATCCGCCTCAGCCCACGCGAAGAGCCCGAGGCGATCGAAGAGCTCGACCCGCTGCAGCGCGGCGGCATGGTGCACGACGTGCAGTTCGAGGTGATGACCGCGCTGCGCCCCGCGTGGCCGCCCTCCGAGGCGGAGGCGCTCGCCAAGGTCGACGAGGTCCTCGACCGGCTCGCCGCCGAGCGCCGCGAGCAGCTCAGCCCGGTCATCGATCGCGTGTGGGAGGACGGCATCGAGGCGATCCGCGCCGATCTGCGCGAGTGGATGCGGCAGACGCTGGCGGCCGAGTGGACGCCGTGGCGCTTCGAGCTCTCGTTCGGCCTCGGCAACCGCGACCGCGCCGACCCCGACAGCCGGAAGGATCCGGTCGAGCTCGACGGAGGCTTGAGGCTCCACGGGTCGATCGATCTCGTGGAGAAGGGCCTCACTGGCGCGCTGACCGCGACCGACTACAAGACCGGCAAGCAACGCGCGGAGCAGAGCACCCGCCTCGGCGGCGGCAAGACGCTGCAGCCCGTGCTCTACGCCCTCGCGCTCGAGCAGCTGTTCCCGGGGTCCAAGGTCGAGGGCGGCTCGCTCTGGTACTGCACCCAGGCCGGGCACTTCACCAAGGTGCACATCCCGCTCGACGCCCGCTCGCGCGAGGAGGCGAAGACCGCCGTCGGCATCGTGGGCAGGTGGATCGAGAATGGGTTCCTGCCCGCCGCGCCGGCGCCTGACGAGTGCACGTACTGCGACTTCCTCGCCGTCTGCGGCACGAACGAGGAAGAGCGGCTCAAGCGGAAGTCCGAGGCCGAGCTGAGAGATCTGCAGAGGCTGAGGGAGCTGGAATGAGCCTGGACCGCATCGAGCAAGACGCGTTCACGCTGCGAGGGTCAGCCAGTGTACGTGGCGTGTTCGCCCTCTCGTTGACGCTGAGCGGAGGCACGCGAAGCGGGCCGGAGTCGAAGCGCGCTCGAAGCCGTCCATGGGCCCGCTTCGACTGCGGCGACTTCGTCGCCTCCGCTCAGCGTGAACGGAGCCCTGCTCAACCCCGGGAATGGTCATGACTCCCCACGACGCCGCCGCTCGCGAGCTCATCGCCAAGGCGCTCGACCGCACCCTCGTCGTCGAGGCCGCCGCCGGCACCGGCAAGACCACCGCGCTCGTCGGCCGCATCGTCGCGATCGTCCGCGCCGGCAACGCGACGCTGAAGCAGATCATCGCCGTCACCTTCACCGAGAAGGCCGCCGGCGAGATGAAGCTGCGCCTGCGCAGCGAGCTCGAGAAGGCGCGCCAGCGCAGCACCGCCGAGGCCGAGCGGGCGCGCCTCGAGACCGCCCTCGAAGAGCTCGAGGTGGCCCGCATCGGCACCATTCACGCGCTCTGCGCCGATCTCCTCCGCGAGCACCCGATCGAGGCGCGCGTCGACCCGCTCTTCGAGGTCGCCAAAGAGCCCGAGTCCCAGGCGCTGCTCGACGCCGCCTTCGACGGCTGGCTGCCGCAGGTGCTGCGCGATCCTCCCGAAGGCGTGAGACGACTCTTGCGCCGACGGCCGCGCCGGCGCGATCAGTCGCCTCCGCGCGAGCTGCTCCGCCGCGCCGCGTGGCAGCTCGTCGGCCACCGCGACTTCGACGCCCGCTGGGCGGTGCCCGACTTCCCCCGCGAGCAGCTGCTCGGCGACCTCGTCCCCAAGCTCGAAGAGCTCGCCGCGCTCTCCGGCAACGGAGACCCCAGCGACTACCTCAAGCACAACCTCCTCGAGGTGAAGCGCTTCATCTCCGATCTGCACCACCGCGAGCCCCCCGGCGCCGAGCGCGACTGGGACGGCCTCGAAGCGGGCCTCGCCGGCCTCGCCCGCCACCGCACCTGGTCGTACAAGGGCTTCGGCGAGATGTTCGGCACCGAGCAGCGCGCCGCCGTCATCGCGAAGCGCGACGCGGTGAAGGCCGCGCTCGACCGCGTGCTCGAAGACGCCGAGGCCCACCTCGCCGCCCTGCTCCACGCCGACCTCTGGCCGGTCGTCGCGCTCTACGAGAAGGAGAAAGAGCGCGCCGGCAAGCTCGACTTCTTCGATCTCCTCATCAAGCTGCGCGCGCTGCTCGTCTCCGACAAGAAGGTCCGCAACGAGCTGCAGGAGCGCTTCACGCACCTCTTCGTCGACGAGTTCCAGGACACCGACCCGCTGCAGGCCGACATCCTCCGCCTGCTCGCAGCCGACGACGCGACCGTCACCGACCCCGAGGTCGCCATCCCCAAGCCGGGCAAGCTCTTCATCGTCGGAGACCCGAAGCAGTCCATCTACCGCTTCCGCCGCGCCGACGTCGCGCTGTACGAGTCGGTCAAGCGGCAGCTCGGCGCGCACGTCGTCGATCTCACCACCAGCTTCCGCGGCACCCCGAAGCTGCAGGAGGCGATCAACTCGGCCTTCGCCCCGATCATGGTGCAGGACGAAGCCGGCACGCACCACACGCAGGCGCGCTACGTGCCGCTGACGAAGAGCCGCGCCGACGTGAAAGACCAGCCGTCGCTCATCGCGCTGCCGGTGCCGCGGCCGTACTCCGAGTTCGGGAAGATCTCCGCCTGGCAGGTCGATCGCTCGTACCCCGACGCGGTCGGCGCCTTCATCGAGTGGGTCATCGAGAAGAGCGGCTGGAAGGTGCAGGAGCCCGGCGTCCGCGAAGAGCGCCTCGTCCCCGTGCAGGCGCGCCACGTCTGCATCCTCTTCCGCCGCTTCCGCCGCTGGGAGGGCGACGACGTCACCCTCGGCTACACGCGCGCGCTCGAGGCCCGCGGCATCCCGCACGTGCTCGTCGGCGGCCGCTCGTTCCACGGGCGCGAAGAGGTGCTCGCGCTGCGCAACGCGCTCGCCGCCATCGAGTGGCCCGACGACGAGCTCTCCATCTACGCGACGCTGCGCGGCCCGCTGTTCGCGCTCAGCGACGACGCGCTGCTCGTCTACAAGGAGACCGCGACCAAAGGCTTCCGCCTCTTCCGCAAGCTCGACGTCGAGAAGCTGTCTCCCCCCGCGCTCGAGGTCTCGCGCGCGCTCGACGTGCTGCGCGACCTGCACCGCCAGCGCAACCGCCAGCCGATCGCCGACACCATCGCGAGCCTGCTCGAGGCCGTGCGCGCCCACGCCGGCGTCGCGTTCTGGGTCGCCGGAGAGCAGGCGCTCGCCAACCTCTCGCAGCTCACCGACCTCGCCCGCCGCTACGAGGCGAGCGGCGGCCGCTCGTTCCGCGGCTTCGTCGATCTCCTCGCCCGGCAGGCCGAGCGCGGCGAGGTCCCCGAGGCGCCCATCGTCGAAGAGGCCAGCGAGGGCGTCCGCATGATGACCGTCCACGGCGCCAAGGGCCTCGAGTTCCCCGTCGTCATCCTCGCCGACCCGTCGTGCCCGATGACGCAGAAGAACCCCTCGCAGTGGGTCGACCAGAGCCTGAACCTCTGGTCCGAGCCGCTCGCGCACTGCGTGCCGAAGGAACTGCGCGACCACTCCGCCGAGGCGCTCAAGCGCGACCGCGAAGAGGCCGTGCGCCTCACCTACGTCGCCGCGACCCGCGCGAGAGATCTGCTCGTCGTCCCCGTCGTCGGCGACGAAGAGCTGCCCGGCTGGGTCGACGTGCTCCACCCCGTGCTGTACCCGAGCGACGACGACAAGCGGCGCGCGCTGCCGGCTCCGGGCTGCCCCAAGTTCGGCACCGAGTCGGTGCTCGACCGGCCCGACAAGGCACGCTTCCGCACGTCGGTGATGCCCGGCCTGCACCGCTCGGAGCGCGGCATGCACGAGGTCGTCTGGTGGGACCCCGCCGCGCTCGATCTCGACAAGCGCGTCGAGGCCGGCCTGCACGCCGAGCCCGTGCTGTACGAGAAGGGCGGCGAAGAAAACGCCGCGCGGTCGGTCGCCGACTACGAGGCCTGGGCCGCTCAGCGCGACGAGCTGCTCGAGGCCGGCGCGAAGCCGACCTTGAAGGTCGAGTTCGCCGCGCACGCGACGCAGGTGCCGGGCATCGAGGTGACGCTCGAGCAGACCGCCGCGCCGCGCGACGGGCGCCCCGGCGGGCGGCGGTTCGGTGCGCTGGTGCACGCTGCGCTCTCGGACGTGCCCATGAGCGGCGCCGAGCTGGAGCGCTTCGTCACCGTCCACGCGCGCCGCCTCGGCGCCACCGAAGAAGAGCGCCTCTCGGCCATCGACGCCGTGCGCGCCGCGCTCGACCACCCGCTGTGGCAGCGCGCCGCGGCGAGCGGCACCGTGCGGCGCGAGGCCCCGCTGACGCTGACGCAGCTCGACGGCACCGTCGCCGAGGGCCTCGCCGATCTCGCGTTCCGCGACGCCGACGGCTGGGCCGTCGTCGACTTCAAGACCGACCACGAGCTCGCCGAGCGGCGGCCCGAGTACGAGCGGCAGCTCGCCGTCTACGCCAAGGCGATCTCCGACGCGACCGGAGAGACCGCACGGGCGTGGTTGCTGTCGGTGTAGCGAGCACCACGAAGGCCTGCAGCCTGGGGCCTCGAGCTCTCGTTCCCGCTCAACGCGAACGCAGGCTCGGCGCCGAGCCGCGCGGGTACTTCACCAGCGGCTGCTTCGCGAGCGCCTTCTGCACCGGCGCCACGACGTTGTCCCACGACGCCAGCGGCTCCTCGAGGGCGTTGAACATCGCGGCGTCCCCTTTCAGCGCATCGCGAAACAGCCGCTCGTAGGGAGACGTGCCCTGCGCTCTGCGGTCGACGGGCAGCTCGAGCTCCCGTCCGTCGGCGAGCCGCAGCGAGATCTCGTGCTGCGGGTGGATCAGCCCGCGCAGCGTCGCCCGCGCGCCCTCGCTCGCGCCGGTCAGCCGCGCGAGCTCGGCCGTCAGCTTCAGGTCCACCTCGACGCCCCACTGGTCCTCCGCCGCCGCCTTCGCCGCCTCGATCGAGAACCGCACGCCCTTCCACCGCGCGGTGTTCACCGCCAGCTCGAAGGCGACGAACGTCTCCGCGTCCGACGGCTTCACCTTGCCCGTCTTCGCGTCGACCGGGGCGCCCTGCTCCGCGTCATTGAAGCCCTCGAACTGACCCTTCCTCGCCGTGGAGCCGTCGACGGTGATGTTCTCGAGCACCTCGGCGCGCGCCCTGCGCAGCGCGTCCGCCGTGAGCCGCTCGGCCGGCGGCAGCTCGGCCGTCGCCGTCGCGAGCACCATCATCAGGTGGTTCTGCACGACGTCGAGCAAGAGCCCCGTGCTGCGGAAGTACGGCCGATCGTTCGAGCCGATCGTCTCGTCCATGAACACGTGCACCGCCTGCACGTGACGGCTCGAGAGCGCGGCGTCCATCACCGGGTTCGTCCGCATCGCGAGGATGTCGTTCAGCATCGGCAGGAAGTGGTCGACCAGCAGCACCTGCCCCGGCGCGAAGCTGCCGCGGATGTAGCTCGCCAGCGCGTGCGCGTGCTCGCGGCTCTCGCCGAACGGCTTCTCCAACATCAGCCGGCGGAACGCGCCGGCGCTCTTCGGCCGGTCGACCCCCGCAGCCTTCAGCGCCTTCATCGTCTCGTCGAACGTCGACGGCGGGAGCGCGGCGTACGCGACCACGCTGCCCTCGCCGACCAGGGCGTTCAGCTGCTTCGACAGCGCCTCGGGCGCGGCCGCGAAGTCGATGCGCCTCAGCTCGCCGTCTTGCCTCTCGCTCGCAGCCACCAGCGCCCTCAGCTTCTCGAGCTGCTCGTCCGAGGCGCGCGCGCCACCGCGGCCGGCGGCCAGCTGCTCGAAGTGCTCCTCGAACGGCATCGGCTTTCGACCGAGCAGCACGACGGGGTGCCGCGCGGGCTCGAGGCCGCCCCGCTCGCCCTTCTCGGCGAGGCCGATGAGCGCATCACGCACCGCGCCCTCGGCGGCGAGATCTCCGGTGGCGCCGAAGACCACCAGCTTCGCCGGCGGGGGCTGCGCGGGTGAGCCGTGCAAGAGGTGCTGCACCGCCGGCGCAGACGACGGCCGCAGCTCGAGCGGGTGCCTTTCGGCGCGTGCGGGCATGGGCGGTTCTTCTAGCGACCGGGCACTGCCGTTCGCACGGCACAAATGGCGGCGCACGACGCGTTAAGGTGCCGGCGTGAACTACGACGGCCTCGCCGAGCGCCTGCGCTCGTACTCACGCCTCGCGCGCATCAGCACCTACGGCCACGTCCGCGAGCTCGACCGCCGCTTCGAGCTCCTCCGCATGGACACGCCCGGCCGCCCGCGCGTGCTCATCACCGCCGGCTTCCACGGCGAAGAGCCCGCGGGGCCCATCACCCTCGCGACCCGCTTCGCGTCGATCGCCGCCTACGCGAAGAAGCGCGGAGTCGGCCTCACCGTCTTCCCCTGCGTCAACCCGTCGGGCTTCGAGCTGCGCACGCGCTACAACGCGACCGGCGAGAAGCCGAACAACGACTTCCTGCGCTACCGGCTCGCCGACGGCTCCGAGCACGGAGAGCTCTACGGCCGCGACCCCGCCTTCCGCTCGCTCAAGCTCTACCGCAAGGGCCCACAGGAGACGCGCGCGCTGCGCCGGGTGCTCGAGCGGCTGGCGACTCCCGTCGCGGCGCTCGATCTCCACCAGGACAACTACATGCGCCGCGCCGCCACCTACGCGTACGTCTTCGGAGACGCCCGCGACTACGCCCCGCTCGCTCGCCGCTCGGCGAAGCACCTGCCCATCGCCGCCAACACGCAGGTCGACCCGCGCCTCACCACCGACGCCCACGGCTTCATCTGGTTCCACGACGGCAGCGTCACCGACTGGTTCATGCGCCGCGGCGCGCGGTGGTGCGCCACGCTCGAGACCACCACGCAGAGCGACCTCGCCCAGTGCCACGCGGTGAACCTCATCTGGGTCCGCGGCTTCATCGACCTCGCCGCCCGCGCCTGAAATGGGGACAGGCCTGTCCCCATTTTTCAGCCCATGCCGAGCGCGGCCTCGAGGTCGCGCAGGTACGCGAGCGTGCTCGGGCCCCAGTTTCGATTCAGGTTGTTCGGGTCGTTGCGCTGGCGCGGCTGCCCGGTCGCGGGCCCCGGCGCGTAGACGCCCCACAGGGCGCGAATCGTCCCGGCGTTCCGGTAGTAGCCGTCGGGCTTCGCGAGGGTGCGCGCCATGATGTCGATGCTCTCGGCTGCCGAGCGGAAGCGGCGCGGCCCGGTGGAGCTCGAGATCCCCATCGCGTTGTTCTTGTTGCGGAAGGCGCTCGAGGTCCAGTTGCCGGTCTCGTGCCGCGAGATCGCCACGAGCAGCAGCGGGTCGAGGTTGTTCCTCCGCGCCGCGTTGATGAAGTGCTCGGCGAGGTGCCGCGCCTGCGGAGGCAGCTGCGCCCGCAGCGCCGACGCGCTCACCTCGCGGAACCGCTTCCACTGGTGCGCGTAGCCGGCCTGGGTCGCGGTGGTGCCGGGCCCCTGCGGTCCGGCGGGGCCCGGCTCGAACGAGCTCACGCCATTGAGCGCGTCGAGCGTCTGCTGCCCGACGATGCCGTCGACGCCGAGCCCGCGCGCGCGCTGGAACCGCTCGACGGCCGCCTTGGTGCCGCGCCCGAAGGTGCCGTCGACGCCGCCGGGGTCGAACCCCGCCGCGAGCAGCCGCTCTTGAAGCCGACGGACGTCACTGCCAGTGGAGCCGATTCGGAGGGCCATGAAACATTATCGAGGCGACGGAAAATTCGGTTGTGGCCGCGGCACGTTGCGCTTCGCGCGCAATTCCCACGCGATGAGAAAGCTCAACGTTTCATCGACCTGGGGGGCGGAGCGCGCTAGTGAGGCCGCCCGCAAATGACACTGCTAACGATCGCGCTCATTCTCTCGCAGACCGAAGCCCAACCTCCCCCGCCAGCAGCCGAGACGCCGCCGCCCGCCGCCGCGCAGGAATCCCCGCCCGACGCACCGGAGAAGCAGAGCCAGCCGGTGAAGGAAGAGGTCGAGAAGGCGACCGAAGAGCCGCCGGCGGCGCCGCTGGCTCCGAGCCCGTGGACGGCGACGCTGACCGGCGGCATGACGTGGATCAGCGGCAACGTCATCTCGCTGACCTTCGTGGTGGCGGGACAGGCGACGCGCAAGACGGACAAGACCATCTTCGTGGTGAAGGCGTTCGCCAGCTACGGCGAGAAGTTCGGGCCGCTGCCGCGCGAGGTGCTCGTGTTCAACGCGGGCACGACCGCGCAGTTCGACTATCGCTTCAACAAGACGATCTCGATCCTCGCGGTGGGCGGCCTCGATACGGACCACGTGAAGAGCGTCGAGATCCGCGGCTTCGGCGAGCTCGGCGTCGGCTTCACCTGGGTCGACATCAAGGGCGAGTCGGACCCCGAGAAGGATCTGCAGAAGGTGCTGGTCAAGACGGACGTCGGCATCCGCGTGCAGCCGGAGCGCCGCTTCCAGTACTACCCGACGTTCGCGAACCCCGAAGACGTCTGGCTCGTGGGTCCGCGCGTCGCGCAGGTGCTCCACTACGCGTGGTCGCCCACGACGTACGCACGCGAAGAGCTCGAGTTCCTGCCGAACGTCATCGGCCCCTCGCGCTTCCTGGTGAACAGCGTGACGAAGGCGGCGGTCGGCCTGGTCTCCGTCCTGTCCGCCTCCGCCACGTTCACCGTGCGCTACGACTCGGCGCCGGCCGTCGGCCGCCTGCCGCTCGACACGATCTTCACGCTCGGGATCGAAGCGAACCTCTAGCGCAGGTCGGGCACAGCGCGACCTCGCGGACGATGCGCCGGCCGGTGCCGCCGGGTCGTCGCCGAGATCGCGACCGCAGAAATGGGGGCAGTCCCCATTTTCGTCAGGCGAGCACGGGCCAGCGCTGGAGCGGCTTGTCGCCGTCGACGACGACGAGCTCCCCAAAGGCGTTGAGCACGGCCTCGCTCTGCGTCGGCCGGTAGAAGACGCAGTCGCCCACCGAGACCTGCAGGTCGTGAGAGCCGATGAGCAGCTCCTGGTTGCTCGAGCGGCCGTAGAGATCGCTGTAGCCCAGCCCCGGCGGAGAGAGCGGCTTCGCCAGCCAGTTCCCTCCGTACACGAACACGCCCTTGGCGGTCTCCGGCATCGCGAGGGAGCGCAGGCCCGACAGCGCCTCGAGCCCGGGGATGTGCGGCGGCTCGACGCGCTTGAGCACCGGCGTGGCGATGAACGCCGCCGGCAGCAGCGGCTCCTGGTCGAAGTCGGACGGCGCGACGAACGCAGACCCCACTGCGACCTCGTTGGCGACGGTGCCCTCGAGGTGACGCGTGAACGTCATGCTGCCGCCGCTGTTGAGCACGAGCGCGGCGGGGTCGAACCCGGCCGCCTTCACCGCGTCGACGGCGGTCCGGTACCGCTCCTGGACCTGCGACCAGGCGCGGCCGCGCAGCGGCCCGGGCGTCTTGCCGACGTGGGCGTCGTAGCCCATGAGCCCTTTGAGCTCGAGCCGCGGGTGGCCGGCGAGCGCACGGGCGACCTCCGCCACGTCGGCGAAGCCGCCGCGGTGCAGGCCGACGTCGAGCTCCAGCGACACGGCGAGCGTGACGCCCTTCTCCTGCGCGAAGGCGTCGTACTCGGCGAGACGCTCTTTCGTGTCGATGAGCCACTGCGTGCGCGTGCCCCACGCCGGCGCCGAGGCGTGCAGCGCACGCACCGCCGCGATCGGCATCGGCTTGCCGAGCAGCACGTCGGTGGCCGGATCCCTGGCCCAGAGCGCGGCGACCATCGACGTGTTGAACGCCATGTACCGCTGCGTGCCGGCCTCGAGCGCGTCGAGCAGGGGCAGACACGGCAGCGACTTGACCACGAGGCGCAGCGCCAGCTTCGCGGCGCGCACCCGCTCGACGATCGACAGCGCGTTGGCCTTCAGCCGCACGCGGTCGACGACGACGACGGGCGCACCGAGGTCCCTCACGGCCGCGTTGAGCGCCGCGAAGTACGCGTCATGACCTCCGCTCCTCGGAGCGACCGCGCGGCGAGCGACGACCGCGCCGGCACCGGCGGCGAGACCGATGACGGCAAGACCTCTGCGGGTGAAGCGGCGCGCCATGGGGATGACCTTAACCCCCGCGAGCGGAAACTCACGCCTGTGGCAGCTCGGCGTACTGCTGCTGCTCGGGCCCGAAGATCTCCTCGACCTGGGCGCGCACGTTGGCGGCGTCGTCTTCGGTGAGAGGGCCGTCGGCCTCGAGCTTCTCGTCGATGTCGAGGATCAGCCGGGTGAGCGGCCGAACCCACGCGAACTCGGGATCGAAGGCGACGAGGCGCAGCATCTCGCCGGGGCGAATCACGACCCCGTGCCTCGCCTCGTACTGCAGCCGCGCCGCATCGATGAGTTTCTTGTGAAGTCCGAGCGCCTCGGCACGAACCGCCTCGATGTCTTGTCGCGGAGTCATAGCTCTCACAGCATGCGCATGAATCCGGCCACGACAAGGGGCGCGGCCACGCCCCTCAAACCTCGAAGCAGCTGGCGATCATCCCGGCGAGCTCGAAGGCCACATCGGGCGGCCGCTCACGCGCTGCGGTGCACAGGAAATCGCGCGCTTCGCCGCTCGCGTGCACGGCCCGAACGGATCGAACGCCGAGCTTCGCGAGGCACCGCTGCCCGGCCCAGTGCCTGGCGCCGCGGGCGCTGTGCGCGGCGAGCACCGCGACGTGCGGCTTCATTTCCGCCACACGCTCGCGGACGGCGGGGCTGAACACCTCACCGCAGGCGATCGGGGCGACGCTGCGCCCCGCGACACGCAGCGCGCGGGCCTCGGCGAGCGCCGCGGGCGGCGCGTCGCGCGCGTCGGCGCTCGTCTCGGAGCGCTGTCTCCATACCGCGGCCCTGCGCAGCCCGGGCGACCAGCCGACGAGGAAGTACGGCAGCGACCCCTTCTTCGCGCTGCCTCTCCCCGCGGCGTCGACGCCGAGGATCACGGCGACGTTCGCCGCGCGCGCCGCGTCGATCACCGGCGCGGCGACCTCGCGCACCTGTGCTTCGCTGCGCGCCTCGAGGAAGCCCGCCGGCAGCACGACGAGCTCACTGTCATTGGGCCGCGCGGAGATGAGCCCCTTCGCGGCGGCGATGCGGTCGTCGTTCGACTTCAAGCCTGCGCGGACGACCGTCGTGCAGACGCGCAGCCCCGACCTCTTCTTCTGTGTCATTGCGCCACCCCCTTTTCGAAAACGTGGCGAAGCGCACACTACGCGGGGGGTCTGACAGTGGAGCGGTGCCGCGCGGCCACACGGGGGTGCAGGCGGCTCAAGGACGGGGCCCCACCTGCGTGCTCGAGTACTCGATGCCGGTCGCTCCCTGGAAGTCGACGGATCCGGCGCGCAACTGCATCAGCTTGTTGGGCACGTCGGTCACGTTCGGAGTCCAGAAGTTGAAGCGCGCGAGCGTGGTGCCGCTGGCCGTCGACGCGACGAGCTCGTAGCGCGACGAGGGGCTGGTGTTCCACTCGGCGAGCTCGAGCTGCGACACCGAGATGCTCTCGGTGTCGGAAGAGAACGAGTCGCTGACGCGAACCCGCAACGCGGTGACGCCCGCCGGGATGTAGACCCATTCCATCGCGTTCGTGGTCCAGGTGCGCAGGGGGTTGGAGAAACCGTCGAGAAGGGCGCCCTGATCGCCGGACGCCGAGGTCCCCTCGTTGAAGGTCACGAGCGCGCGGACGATGCGCGTGCCCGCCGGGGCCGTGTAGCTCGACGAGGTCGAGCTGGTGCAGCAGGTGTGCGACGCGGTGAGGGTCGCGCTCGGGTTCACCAGCACGGGCACCGTGCTGCCCGCGACCGCGTTCGCGTGGATGTTGCTGTACCCCACGTCCGGCGTGGGAGTGCCGTTGACGCCGTTCCAGACGGCGACTCCCGAGTCGTCGTTGCGCGTGATGACGTTGTACTGCGCGCTCGTCCCGCCGCTGTTCCCCTCGACGTACAGCCCGACACCGCGATTGTCGGCCAGGCGGTTGTGAGAGATGGTCGCCGTCGAGTCGGTGATGCGAATGCCGGCACCGCCGTTGCGCTCGATCACCGAGTCCATGATCGTCGGGGTCGACCCGCCGGACGCGAGAATGCCTCCGCTGACGTTGTCAGAGAGCCGCGCGTGCGAGAGCGTGAAGGCGGCTGCGCTGCCGGCACGCAGGCCGTAGCCACCTGCGCCGGTGACGGTGAGGTGGCCGAGCGACGCGCCCGGCGCGCTCGAGAGCACGACGCCGTCACCGCGCGTCGACCGCACGACGACCTGGTCGATGACGGCATCGCCGCGGATCTCGAGGCCGACGTCCGCGTACTCGACGATGGCGTGCGAGATCGACGTGTTGGAGCCCATCAACACGACCCGATCCCAGCTGCCCGCGGTCTTGCCGCCCGCCTGAAAGCCGCTGAACAGGACGGGACTCGCGGCGGTGCCGTTCACGACCAGATCGCCCAGCACGAGCAGCCCGTAATCACCGACACCGGTGGGAGCCGCGACATCCGCGAACGCGAACAAGACGTGGGTCCCGGCAGCGACCGTGAGCGTCTGGCCTGCTGCGACAGTGACGTCGCCCGTGACGACGACGGTGCCCGACCACACGGTCGACATCAGGGTCACCCCGCCGACGTACTGAATGTTCTGGGTCGAGGTGGTGCGCGTCGCCCGCGAGATCTGGCCCGCGGCATCACGCACCTGCATCCCGATGGTGAAGACGCCGGAGACGCCATAATCGTGGGCCTGCAGCTTGGTGGTGGAGTACGCGGTATCGCAGCCGCCGCTGTTGTCCCAGTCCCAGCAGACCTCGAGTGCGCCCGCCGGCGTCTCGGCGTCGCTCACCGCGTTCGCGTCCACCTGCACCGCGGTGACGCTCGAGACCGTCGCGGTGAACGTCGCGACCGGAGGGGCGTTCGGAGGCGCACAGGTTCCGCTCGAGCAGACGTCACCGGCGGCGCAGTAGGTGACGGTCGACGCGAGCTCGAAGCACGTGTCGCTGTCGAAGTTGCCGCACAGCCGAAAGCCGGCGTCACCGGTGGTCTCGCACTGCCCGGCGTCGAACGTGGTGCATTCGTCGGCGCAGCTCACGCAGGCTCCACCCACGCAGTTCTGAGCCGAGGTGCACGGCGACTCGGGCGAATACTCGTAGCAGGGATCCGGGTCGAAGTTGCCGCAGGTCCTGATGGCCGAGTCGCTCGCGCACACCGGGCTCCCGACGGTGGGGCACTCGTCGGTGCAGACGCTCATGCAGCTGCCGCTGCTGCAGGCCTCGGTGCGGCCGCACGGCGTCACCGTGGACAGTTCGAGGCACGGGTCGGAGTCGTAGTTCCCGCACACGCGGGTGCCCGTGGTGCCGTCGCAGCTGACGGCACCCGACATCGGGCAGTCATCGGAGCAGCCGTTCACCTCCGCACAGACGCCCGCGTCGCACTGCTGCCCGCTCGGACATTGCTGCGGAGCCGACAGCTCGAGGCAGCTGTCGGCGTCGAACTGGCCGCAGGTGCGCGTACCGCTGGTGCCGTCGCAGGTGGTGCCGCCGTTCACGGCACACTCGTTCGTGCACGAGCCCGAGTCCGGCGCCGAACACTGGCCGCTCTGGCACGTCGCCCCGGCGGGACAGTCGAAGACGGTCGTCGAAAGGTCGAGACATCGATCCAAGTCGAGGTGACCGCAGAGCCGAAACGTCGCGGCTCCGCTGCACACCGCCGCGCCCTCGGCCACGCAGTCGTCCACGCACGGCTCGCCCCCGTCGACTCCCTCGCGACCCGCGCTGCACGCGACGGCGAAGAACCAACCCAACCTGACGACCCATCGAACCGCGTGGCGCATCGATCCCCCGGCAGGCAAGTGGGAAGGGCTCGAGAGAATACCGGAGAGCCGTGCGCGATCGATGCGGCTCCTGCGGTGAAGCCTCGCGTGGACACTGTCACCTCGAGACGACACTAAACATCTGAATTCACGACGTTTTTCAGACAACCGCGGACGAGCTCGGCGCGATACCTGAAGCATGAGCCTCAAGAACGCGATCCAAGCCGACCGCCGTGGCAACGCCCTCATCAAGCAGGCGCTCAAAGACGGCCCGCTGACTGCGACGTCGACGGGCGCGGCGGTGAGAGCCGCCGAGCGCATGCTGAAGATCGCCGGCTACGACGTCGGCAAGGTCGACGGGACGTTCGACGCGAAGAGCCTCAAAGCGCTGGCGCAGCTCGACGCGGCGACGGGGAACGCGGCCGACGGCGCGTTCGACCAGAGCACGTTCGACGCGCTCCGCGGCATTCAGCGGAACGTGCGCAAGCACCACGGAGACACCTTCCTCGGCGTCGGCCAGGCCGGCAAAGAGGTCGCGGCGGCCCAGAAGCGGCTCGCCGCGCTCGGCTACGACGTCGGAGCGAAAGACGGCGTCTTCGACGCGCAGACCGCGAAGGCGGTGAAGGCGTTCAAGCGCGACGAGGGCATCAAGGGCGACGCCGAGTTCCTCGGCAACCGCTCGACGCAGGAGCTGCGCCGCGAGGTGAACGCGCTCTCGCACGCGCCCTACCGCGGCCGCGTCACGCAGAACCACAAGGCGCACCGGCGCCTCGACGCCGCGACGGCGCAGGCCGCGAAGCAGGGCCAGGGCATCGGCGAGGGCTCGAACGCGCGCGTGGTGAAGAACATCCAGGCGCACCTCAAGTCGGCCGGCTTCAACCCGGGAAAGATCGACGGGCGCTTCGACGGCCGCACGCAGCAGATGGTCGAGCGCTTCCAGAAGAAGAGCGGCCTGCCCGAGACGGGGGTCGTCGACGAGCGCACGTGGAGCAAGCTCGAGAAGTCGCGGTTCCTCGCGAAAGACGGGACGAGCCCGGCGCAGTCGCGCGGTGAGAAGTCGGCGGCGGTGCTGCGCTCGGAGAAGATCCTGCGGGCCCTCGGCTACAAGAGCGTGAAGGCGGACGGCGTCTTCGACGCGGCCACGCAGCGGGCCTCGCGCAAGTTCGAGAACCGCTTCCCGGGCCTGGGCGACGACGGCAGCATCGGCGAAGGCCAGCTGAAGCGCATGAAGCAGGTGCTGCACGCGAAGCAGAACCCGGGCAGCGGCCCGCTGGTGAAGAAGGGCTACAGCGGCAACCCGGTGAGGCAGCTCGAGCGGCGGCTCGACGCCATGGGCTTCTTCGACGGCAAGGCCGACCGCAAGTTCACCAAGGGCACGGCGCGCGCGGTGCGCCGGTTCCAGAAGGCGTTCGGGCTGAAAGCGGACGGCGTGGTGGGCAAGAGCACGTGGCGCATGCTGGGCATCGACGCGAAGGGCTCGGTGTCTGCGCCGGGGCTGGGCGGGACGAAGTTCGGCAAGAAGCTGGTGAGCGCGAGCCGCGACGTCGCGCTGAGCATGGGCGGCTACACGAGCCAGGGCCTGTGCGCCACGGGCGTGAGCCGCGCGCTCGCGCGCTTCGGCATCCCCGTCTACGGCAACGGCAACCAGATCGACAACAACCTGCCGCGCGACAAGTTCAAGCAGATCAACGTCTCGCTCGCGCAGGCGCTGAAGATCCCCGGCGCGATCATCACGTGGGAGAAGACGTCGACCGCGCTCGGCAGCCGCTACGGCCACGTCGCCATCAGCTGGGGCAACGGCCGCACGACCAGCTCCGACTTCATCGAGTCCAATACGACGGGCTCGGGGCGGTACGGGATGAAGGTCTTCGTTCCTCGGTAAAGGCTGAGCTGCCGGGTTCGGGTTCGGGTTCGGCATTCCCGCACGCGCACGCGAACGCGAACCCGGTTTTTCCCACCGATGCTATAGGCGGCTGAAACAAACGAGCGGCGAACGTCACCATCGCCGTCGCCTATTTCCAACCGGAGGGATCTTGCGTCACATCACCACGTTCATCGCGTTGCTCGCCGTCCCCGCGTTTGCCCAGCTGCAGCTCCCCGCGAAGAGCCCGGCGGCGACGGTCAAGCAGACCGTCGGCCTGACCGACATCACCATCGAGTACTCGAGCCCGGCGGTGAAGGGCCGGAAGATCTGGGGCGGCCTCGTTCCGTACAACGAGGTGTGGCGCACGGGCGCGAACGCCGCGACGAAGTTCACCTTCAGCAAGGACGTCGAGATCGAAGGCACGCAGGTGCCCGCGGGCACCTACGCGTTCTTCGCGATCCCGACCGCGAAGGAGTGGACGCTCATCCTCAACAAGGAAGCGAACCAGGGCGGCGCGTTCGGCTACAAGAAAGAGCAGGACCTGCTCCGCATCACCGTGAAGCCGGCCGCGATCCCGATGCGCGAGCGGCTCATGTACACGGTCAGCAACTTCACCGACGACACCGCCTCGATCGACCTCGAGTGGGAGAAGGTGAAGGTCTCGATGCCGGTGAAGTTCAAGACCAAGGAGCAGGCGCTGGCGAACATCCAGGCCGCCACCGACAACGCCTGGGGCCCGATGACGAGCGCCGCGCGCTACTTCCTCGACAACAAGATGTACCCGGAGGCGTTGGAGAAGGTCGAGCTCTCGCTCAAGCAGAAGGAGACCTGGCTCAACACCTGGGTGAAGGCGCAGATCCTCGCCGGCCAGGGCAAGTACAA
>CALJKW010000015.1 GCA_937980205.1 uncultured Myxococcales bacterium
CCGCCGGCGACCGGGGACCGAATCCATTCGGAAGACATCCGACGTCAGATGTCCCAATTCGTGAGCGGCTCCCCGCCCCGCGCCTGCTTCAGCCGCAGCCGCCGGCGACCGGGACCGGCTCCACTTGGAAGACATCCGACGTCAGATGTCCCAATTCGTGAGCGGAGAAGACGACCACCGCACTCCGGTCCGCGATCCGCCAGCGACCGCGGAGCGTGCTGCGCAGCTCGGAAGAGACCTCCGTCCCCTCGCAGCCGCACTCAGCGCGCCGATCCGAGGCGACGACGCAGGCCCAGGAGCTGCCCCACTTCGCCTCCCTCGTGGCAGCGACCCCAGGCGGGGCCGCTCAGCGCCGCCGGCCCTTCGGCCCGCCGCCGCGCTTCCCACCACCGCCACCGCTCTTCCCGCCACCGCCCTTGCGGCCGCCGCTGCGATCATCACCGCGCCCAGCTGCTCGCCGCGCAGTGCCGGCGAGGATCTCCGCGCGGGTCGGGTGCCGCCGCACCGGCTGCTGCGCCTCGGACCGCTCGGGCTGCTCGGAGCGCTCCTCGCGCTCCTCCCACGGCTTCCGGTGCTCGCGCGTGTCCTGATGCTGCGGCGGGGGATGGCGCTCGTGCGGCGTCGCCTTGTGCTCCCGCGGCGGCTTGCGCTCCTGCTGCTGCGGTTCGTGGCGCGTCGCCTTGTACTCGCGCGCCTCTTTCCGCTCGCGCCGCTTCTTCCCGTCCTCGTGCCGGGGGCGCTCGCCGTGATCCCTCCGCGGCCCCTGGTCGCGCCCGCCGTGCCGCCGCGGGCCCTTCTGCTCGCGGCCGGGCTGCCACCGCGCGTGCTTCCCTTCCGACAGCGGCACCTGCCGCTTCGGAGGTGCCGAGCGTGCCCGCTCCTCTTCGCCCTCCAGCTCGAGCAGATCGAAGTCGATCTTCCGCGCCTGCAGGTTCACCGAGGCGATGCGCACGCGGGCCGGCATGCCGACCTTCACGACGCGCCCGCCGCCGAGAATGCCCCGGTACAGCCGCTGATCGAACTTCCACCCGTGCGGCCGCACCATGCCCTCGATGAAGAGCCCCTCGAGCTCGGCGAAGAACCCGTGCTCCGACAGGCCGGAGACGGTCGCCGGCAGCTCCTCGCCGACGCGATCCTTCACCATCAGGCACGAGTAGAACGCGACGACCTCGCGCTCGACCTTCATCGCGGCGCGCTCGCGCTCGCTCGACTGCACCGCCTGGCGCTCGAGGTGCTCGGCGTCGATCTCCTCGCCCGCCCAGACCTGCCGCAGCAGCCGGTGAACGATGAGATCCGGGTACCGCCGAATCGGAGACGTGAAGTGGAGATAGTCCTCCGCCCCCAGGCCGTAGTGCCCCTCGTGCTGCGACGAGTACACGGCCTGCATCATCGACCTCAGCAACAGTTGATTCAGCGCGCGCTGCTCGGGGTGCCCTTCGAGCTGGCGCAACAGCTCGTTGAGCTCCTTCGACGACAGCCCGCCGTCGCGGACGTGCAGCCCGTGGGCTCCGGCCAGCGCGGCGAACGCGGCCAGCTTCTCCTCGTCGGGAGGCGCGTGGTACCGGTTTACCGTCGGAACGCCGCGCTCGCGGAAGAACCGCGCCACGGTCTCGTTCGCCGCCAGCATGCACTCTTCGACGATGCGGTGGCTCTCGAGCCGCTCGCGCCGCACCATCTGCGCCGGATTCCCCTCGTCATCCAGCTCGACCCTCGTCTCGAGGATGTCGAAGTCGATGGCCCCGCGCTCGAGGCGCATCTTCGTGAGCAGCCGCGACAGCTCGAGCAGCTTCTCGAACATCGGCTTGAACTTGTTCCGATGCGGAACGTCCTCGCCGCTGAGCACCGCGTGCACCTCGTTGTAGGTGCAGCGCGCCGCGCTCTTCATCACCGCCGGGTACAGCTCCGACGAGATGGGCTGGCCACGGCGATCGATCACCATGTCGGCGACCATGCACAGCCGGTCGACGTCGGGCTTGAGCGAGCAGATGCCGTTCGACAACCGCTCGGGCAACATCGGCAGCACGCGCCCGGGCAGGTACACGCTGGTCGCGCGCCGCAGCGCCTCGGCGTCGAGCGCCGAGCCCTCGGTCACGTAGTGCGACACGTCCGCGATCGCGACGACGAGCCGGTAGCCCTGCACATGATCGTCCACCCAGATGGCGTCGTCGAAGTCGCGCGCGTCTTCTCCGTCGATGGTGACGAGCGGAATCGAGCGGACGTCGCGGCGGCCCTTCTCGCGCGCTTCGCCCTCCGACACGTTCGTGTCGATCGCGTCGGCCTCGTCCATCACCTCGGCGGGGAACTCCTCGTTGAAGCCCTGGGCGTACGCGATGCCGAGGACCTCGACGGAGAGATCTCCCATCTTGCCGAGCGAGCCGGCGACCTCGCCGGTGAGCCGGTCCTGCACGCTCAAGACCTTGCGACCGACGCCGAGCCGCACCTTCACCGCATCGCCGGGCCGCGCCAGCTGCGTCGGAGGGACCTCGATGGGCCCGATGTCGCTCTCCACCCACGCCCGGTCGCGCGACTGCTTGTACTCGCCGACGACCATCTGCCGCGTGCGGCTCGTCACGTCGACGATGCGGCCGCTCGGCCGCTCGACATCGTCGCCGATGAGCTCGACGACGACGCGATCGTTGTCCAGCGCGCGCGCCGCATCGGCGGGCTTCACGAAGATGTTCTCACCCTCGCCCGAGATGGGGTGCACGAAGCCGAACCCGTTCGGGTGGATCTTCAGCGTGCCTTCGACCGTCTGCCGCTTCTTCTCGGGGAACCGCTCGCGGTGCATCCTGCGTGGCGCGTTCCCGTCTTCCTTCACCTCGACTGCTTCGGACTGCTTCGACTTCGACAACTTGAACCGTTTTCCTTCCTTCACCAATTGACCATCACGCACCAACTCCCGCAGGACGCGCTTGAGCGCCGTCTGCTGACCGGGGTGCACGCCACTGAGCTTCAAGAGCTCTTTGACGCCGAGCGGGTGATCCGCGCTCGACACGAGCTCGACCAGCGACGACGGACTGAACTTTGGCACGGGGTGGATTAACCCGGGAACGCGCCCGGCGCCGGAACCAGGTCCAGCCCCTTCACGTGCAGCTCGAGCTTGTACGTCTTCGAGACCTGCGCCGGGTTGAACGCCTTCGCGAGGAAGAACTCGACCTCGTGATCGCCCGGGTTGCGCGGCGTGAAGAAGAACTCGCGCGTCGCCGCGCCGCCCTTCAGCTCGAAGTTCGCCTCGCGCAGACCGACGCGCTTCGCCGTCGTGGGCTCGACCGCCCACGTGTACCCGGCCCGCTCGGGCAGCCGCACCGACAGGCCGCTGTTCAGCTTCACCTCGGCCTTGCCGGAGCTGCCAGAGCCCTCGACCTCGAGCACGTCCATGTTGTCGCGCGACACCGCGCGGAACTCGTTCGGCCGCGGGTCGCAGCTCTCGCAGGCGATGCGCCCACCCCAGCCGGACGACTTCTCGACCACGCCGGTCACGTGCAGCAGCTGCCCGACGTACTTGCGCAGGCCCTTCGCTCCCTTGCCTTCGAGCGTGAAGCTCACCTGCTGGCGCGTGCCCGCGTTCGAGACGACGAGGAAGAAGTCTTCGCCCGTCATCTCGAGCGTGCCGCGCAGCGACGCGTAGCCCTTCATGCCCGCGCCCATGCCGGCGCTCGACACCTGCTCGACCTCGCCCGGAGACAGGAAGCGCAGCTTGTCGACCTCGGGCGCCGCAGGCGCCTCGACCTCGGCGTCCGGCTTCTTCGCCGAGTACTTCCGCACGTCGACGATGCCGCCGTAGTTGTTCGTGCGGCGGATGTACCCGCTCACGCTGACCTTGTGGTCGACGTACGCAGGCAGCACTTCCTGATCGGGCCCCTGCAGGAGGAAATACAGCTCGCGCTTGTCGCGGCCGATCACCTCGAGGTACGGGAAGTTCGCGTGGACGATGAGGCGGCCCTTGAGCGAGCCCTCGCCCATCACTCCGCGGCCGAGGCCGACGGTGAGCAGCTGCTCCATCTCGCGCTTGGTCAGCGCCTCGGCGAGCGACGGCAGCTTCGACGCCCGCGGCAGCTGCTTGTCGGGCATCGGCCCCAGGAAGCCGCCCTCTTTGCGCGGTGCAGAGAACATCGGCGCGGGGATCGCGTCCTTCGCGCCCTTCTTGCCCTTCTCCTTCACGTCGGCCTTGCCGGCAGGCTTGACCGCCTCTGCGGCCTTCGCGGTCTTCACCGAAGCCGGAGCGCCCTTCGCGGGCGCCGCCTTCGCGGCCTTCGAAGCTGCTTTGGGCGACCCTGCTTTGGACGATGCGGCTTTTGACGACGCTGCTTTGGAAGGCGCAGCCTTAGCGCTCTTCGCAGAAGACTTCTTCGCAGCGGGCTTTTTCTTTGCGGCGGCCTTCTTCTTCTTGGCCAATTGGGGAGCCTCCTCAACGGGGAGCTTCGACAGGTGCGCGTACGCCGACATTGCCCCATTGTCAATATAAACCTTGGACATTCCTTGAGGTTTTGAGGTTAAGTCTGAGGGGTGTCCCTGACTCCCGTCGAGCACGCGCAGAGCCAGATCCTTCAACGGATCTCGCCACTTGAAGAGGAAGCCGTCTCCCTGGACGAGGCCCTGGGCAGGGCCACGACCGAGGCCGCGACCGCGCTGCGGACGCTGCCGGTCGCCGACAACTCGGCGATGGACGGCTACGCCGTTCGGGCCGCCGACGTGGCGGCGCCGCCGGTCAGCCTGAAGATCGTCGAGCGGATCTTCGCCGGCCAGGCGCCGCGGCGTGAGGTGCAGCCGGGCGAGTGCGCGCGGATCATGACGGGCGCGCAGCTGCCGCGCGGGGCCGACGCCGTCATCATGCAGGAGAAGACGCGGGCCGGCGCCGACGAGACCACCGTCGAGATCCTCGAGAGCGTGAAGGCGCAGGCGAACGTGCGCTCGCGCGGAGAAGACTCGGTCGAGGGCGACGTGCTCATCCCCAAGGGCACCGCGCTCGGCATCGGAGAGCTCGGCCTGCTGTGGGCCCAGGGCCTCTCGACCGTGCGCGTGCACCGCCGTCCGCGGGTGGGCATCGTCTCGAGCGGCGACGAGCTCGTCGAGATCGGCGCCCCACACGGGGGCCGCATCTACGACACCAACTCGCCCGCGATCGCCGCGATGGTCCGCCGCGCCGGCGGAGTCCCCCGCAAGCTCGGCATCGCACCCGATCGCCTCGAGGCCGTGCGGCAGAAGATCGAGACGGGCCTGTCACCCGACTTCGACGTCCTCATCTGCATCGCGGGCATGTCGGTCGGCGAGAAGGACTACGTGCGCGAGGTGCTCGGCATGCTCGGCGTGCAGATCGACTTCTGGCGCGTCGCGATGCGGCCGGGCAAGCCGCTCGCGTTCGGCACGCGCGGCAAGACCCTCGTGTTCGGGCTGCCGGGGAACCCGGTCTCGTCGCTCGTCACCTTCGAGCTGTTCGTACGGCCGGCGCTCAAGAAGCTGCAGGGCCTCGACCCCACCGTTCCGGTCGTGCCGGGCGTGATGGGGGCCGCGCTCAAGAAGCCAGAAGGGCTGCGGCTGTTCGCGCGCGCGCGGGTCGCGCTGCAGGACGGCGTGCTCGTGGCGACGCCGCTCGGCTCTCAGACTTCGGGCGCGCTGACGTCCGCTGCAGGGGCAACGCACCTGGTGTCGGTGCCGCCGGAGGTCACCAGCGTGTCTGCGGGCGACAAAGTCGAACTTATTCCGGTGAGTTGGGCGCCCGGCCGATGACCCCGTCTTGACTCCAGAAACCAAAGCCGTAATTGAGCGTCTAGGAAGCACATGAATCCCAAGGTCCTGCCTTCACGGAAGCCCACTCACCACCTCGAGCGCTTCAGCGAAGCCACCCTGCCCACCGAGAGGGGCGAGTTCAAGGTCGTCGTCTTCCGCGACAAGCGCAACGGCGCCGAGCACCTGGCGATGGTGCGCGGCGACGTGCAGGGCCACGAAGGCGTCCCGGTCCGCATCCACAGCGAGTGCCTCACCAGCGAGGTGTTCGGCAGCCTGCGCTGCGACTGCCGTGCCCAGCTCGACCGCGCGCTCGACTTCATCGCGCAGAGCTCGCGCGGCGTGCTCGTCTACCTGCGCCAGGAGGGCCGCGGCATCGGCCTCGGCAACAAGATCCGCGCCTACCAGCTGCAGCAGGAGCACGGGCTCGACACGGTCGAGGCGAACCTGAAGCTGGGCTTCCCCGATGACGCGCGCCGCTACGACGTCGCCGCCGAGATCCTGCGCTCGCTGGACGTGCGCAGCGTCGACCTCATCACCAACAACCCGCTCAAGATCGCCGGGCTGGTCGATGAGGGAATTCCGGTCAGGCGTCGAATTCCTTCGCGAACCGCGCACAATCCGCTTAACGTGGGCTACCTCAAGACGAAGCGCGATCGCTCTGGACACCTGATTGAGCTCCTCGCCGAGGAAAACCCGGAAGCCGAAGTCGGTTGAGTCGAAGCGTCCGGCGGGGCCCAAGAACCCTGTTTCAAAGAGCGTTGGTTCCAAGAACAGCGCCGGCCCGACCGTCCGCTTCTGGGGCGTGAGAGGCTCGATCCCCTCGCCCGGCCCGGCGACCGCGAAGTACGGCGGCAACACCCCGTGCGTCGAGGTCCGCTGCGGAGACGAGCTGCTGGTCTTCGATCTCGGCACCGGCGTCCGCGCGCTCGGCGAGAAGTACGGCCCCGCCGTCACCGCGTCGATCTTCGTCTCGCACTACCACTACGACCACCTGCAGGGGCTGCCGTTCTTCACCCCGATGTTCAACCCGAAGTCGAAGGTCGTCTTCTACGGCCCCTCGCGCGGGGGCCGCACGGTGAAGGACGTCATCGTCGCGCAGATGCAGCAGCCGTTCTTCCCGGTCACCGCCGAGATGGTGTTCCGGGCCGACGTCGACTACCGGGCCGTCGCCGAGGGCGACCGCATCCTGCTCGGAGACGCCGTCGTCACCGCGCTCGAGGTGAAGCACCCCGGCGGGAACCTGGCCTACCGCGTCCACTACCGCGGCCGCTCGGTCGTGTACTGCACCGACGCCGAGCACGGCTCGGAGCGCGACGCGAAGCTCATCGACTTCGCGCGCGGCGCCGACCTGCTCATCTTCGACGCGATGTACTCCGAGGACGAGTACAAGGGCGTGTTCGGCCCGCCGAAGATCGGCTGGGGCCACTCGACCTGGGAGCAGGCCATCGCCACCGCCGAGGGCGCCGGAGTCGGCCAGCTCTGCCTCTTCCACCACGACCCCACGCGCAACGACGACGCGCTCGACAAGCTGCTCGCGAAGGTCCGCAAGCACCGCAAAGAGGCCGTCGCCGCCGCCGAGGGCCAGGTCATTCAGCTCTGAGAATGGCCTTCTTCAGGCCCGCGAACGGCATGCGCTCGATCGCGGCGGCGGGCTCCAACCACTCGTAGGCGTCGTGCTCGGTGAGCTTCGGCTCTCCGGCGGCCTCGGCCGAAAACGCGTGCTCGCGGACGACGACCGGCCCGTCCAATGTGAATGCGTGTTCATATTCGAGCGGGACGACGCGCTCGATGGCCATGCCCGTCTCTTCGCGGGCCTCGCGGAGCGCCGCCTGCGCGGGGGTCTCTCCGGGCTCGATGCGACCGGTGACGATCTGCCAGAAGCCGCCCTTCGCCTCGGGGCGCTTCAGCGCGAGCACCCTGCCCTGCCGGCGGACGACGACGCTCACCGTGCGCAGCGGCTCGGGCGCGACGGCGATCGGCTGCTCGAAGACCTCGGCGAACTTCCGGGCGACGAGCGGCTCGACCTCTTCCGCCGAGATGGCCCGGCCGAGCTCCTGCGCCATGCTGGTCACGCCCGCCTCGCGGATGCCGCACGGCACGATGAGCTCGAAGTGCGTGAGGTTCGGCTGCACGTTGAGCGCGAAGCCGTGGCGGGTGTACCAGCGCGAGAGGTGGACGCCGAGCGCGGCGATCTTGCGGCCCTTCGTCCAGACGCCGGGCCACTTCTCTTCTCGGTGCGCCTCGATGCCGAAGTGGGCGCAGACGCGGATCATGACCTCTTCGATGCGGCGCACGTAGCGGCGGACGTCCTGCTGGCCCGGCGGCAGGTACAAGAGCGGGTAGCCGACGAGCTGGCCGGGGCCGTGGTACGTGACGTCGCCGCCGCGGTCGGTCTCGTGCAGCTCGACGCCGAGCGAGCGCAGCTTCTCGGGGCTCGCCAGCACGTTGTACTGCTTGGCGCCGCGCCCCAGCGTGAGCACGGGCGGGTGCTGCAGCAGCATCAGGCTGTCGCCGACGGTGCCGGCCCGGCGCGCTTCCTGGAAGCGGCGCTGCAGCTCGAGGCCGTCGGCGTATTCGACGAGGCCGAGGTGGTGGACGGTGATGCTCACGGTCGAGTCCCCCACCGTTCCCCCTGAGAGGGTCGAGCAGAATACGCGGCCTCTTCGTGACTCCGTTCGCCCTGAGCGCAGCAGCCCGAAGGGCTGCGGAGTCGAAGGGGGCGCGAAGCCGATGCGTGGCCCGCTTCGACTGCGGCGCCCGCGGCGCCTCCGCTCAGCGTGAACGGCGGTCGGCCATGCGCGGCACTCTCGTCGACCCTCTGAACGGAGGTCGTCATGAACCGAGCCTCGCCACGAGCGCGCAGAGCTCACGCGCCGGAGACGCCGACTTCATCGCCAGCGCCACGAGCTGGTCAACCCCCTCCGTCACACCGAGCTTCTCGGCGAGCGCCGTCAGCGCCCCGGCATCGAACGGCTGCAGCACCGCGACGGCGTCGACGCGCGCGAGCACGGCGTCGGGCACCATGCCGGCGCACGCAGCGACGAGCGTCGCGGTGTCCCAGACGGGCTGGCCCTTCAACACCAGCGGAGCCGCAGGCGGCGCCGCCCGCACGGCGATCACCACGCGCGGCACCTCGGGCACCGCGGTCAGCGGCTGCTCGAGATCCAGGCAGGTGACCGAGCCGAGCGCCGCGAGCACCGTCGACTTGCCGGAGCCGGCCGGCCCGAGCAGCAGGCCCAGCTTGCCGCGCGAGAGGCGCTCGACGGCGGCCTGCTGTTGCGGCAAGAGCTCCACCGGGCGCGCAGCCGCCGCCGGCCGGGCCCCCAGGAACCCGTGCGAGGCCCCGACGCACGACGCGCAGATGAACGAGCCGGTGGGCCCGCCCACGAGCGCGCCGGCCTCTGCCTTCGGCCGGCAGCAGAACGAGCACCAGGCGTCGAGCGCAGGGTCCGCGAGCGCGGGCCCGCGCTCCTCGATGACGCGCTTGCGACGCGGCTCGGGATCTTCGCCGCCCTCCAGCACCTCGAGTTCCTCGATGCCCTCGAGCCGGCGAATGTGCCGCAGCATCTTGAGCGCGCGGTTGTGGTTCTGCGCCTCGCGGTAGAACTCGGCCGCCTTGCGCAACAGCGAGATGGCCTCGGACTTGTCGCCCCGCGCCTCGGCGGCCTGCGCGTCGGCGAGAACCTGTCGAACGTCGCTCACGTCGAACGGAGCTTAACGCGCGATCGCCAGATGGCCCACGCGGCGGCCGCGGCGAAGACGAGCGTCGCGAGCGGCGCGGCGTACCGCAGCAGGTACCCGCAGTCGCCCGAGCGCGCGCTCATCCACCAGCCGGGGTGCACGAGCATCGCGAGGGTCGCGAACCACCGCCGCCGCGCGCGCGTCAGGAACAGCACCGCGCCGACGCAGACGAGCGCGAGGACGAAGGCCATGAGGCCAATGAGCTCGGACGTCGCGATCGCTTCGGCGGCCCCGGGCCCCGAGCACGCGAAGAGGCCGATCACTTGCGCATCAGCTCAGCGCGCTGCTCCGCGATGTTCCACGTGTCCTTCTCGTAGACGTCGTCGAACAGCGTGCCGACCTCGGGCGGAGGCAGCGCCTCGGCCTCGCGGATCGCCGCGTTCACTTCCTCGAGCAGCGACGCGCGCAGCTCCTCGTCGCGCTGCGAGTCCCACACGCCGAGCTGCACGAGCCGCTTGAACGTGCGCTGAATGGGATCCCTCTTCTTCCACTCCTCGACCTCGTTCTGGTCGCGGTAGCGGGTGGGGTCATCGGACGTGGAGTGCGCGCCCATGCGGTACGTCTCGCACTCGACGAGCGTGGGGCCTGCGCCCTTGCGCGCGCGCTCGACGGCGGCCGAGACCGCGCCGTAGACGGCCTCGACGTCGTTGCCGTCGACCTTCACGCCGGGCATGCCGTACGCGGTCGCCTTGATCGCGATCGTCTCGCTCGCCGTCTGGTTCTTCGTCGGCACCGAGATCGACCAGTGGTTGTTCTGGCACACGAAGACGACCGGCACCTTGAACACCGCGGCGAAGTTCATCGCGACGTGGAAGTCGTTCGACGAGGTCGCGCCGTCACCCATGAACGCCATCGCCACCACGTCGTCGCCCTTCAGCTTCGCGGCCCAGGCGGCGCCGACCGCGTGCGGCAGCTGCGTGCCGATGACCGAGCTCCAGCTGACGTGGTTCTGCTCGCGCGAGGCCGGGTGCGAGGGCATCTGCCGGCCCTTGGTGAAGTCGCCGGAGTTGCCGAACACCTGCGCGATGAGCGGCACGAGGCCCAGGCCCCGCATCAGCGCGACGCCCTGCTCCCGCAGCGCCTGGAACACCCAGTCGGTGGGCTTGAGCGCGTAGCCGGAGGCGATCGTCGCCGCCTCTTGCCCGCTGCAGGCGCCGTAGAAGCCGACGCGGCCCTGGCGCTGCAGCGTGATCATGCGGTCGTCGAGCACGCGGATGCGCATCATCGCGCGGTAGATCTCGAGCAGCTGCTGCTTCGAGAGCACGCCGGCCTTCGTCGACGCCGAAGCAGCGGCCGACGCCGGAGCCGCGGTGCCCGCGCGGGGCCGCGACTTCGACTTCATCTTCCCGTTCCGGTGAACCGCGGCCCTCACGCCATCTCCAGCATCAGGTTCGAGGGGTTGTGCAGGTACTTGATGACCTCGTACGCGAAGTCGGCACCGACGGCGCCGTCGATCACGCGGTGATCGAACGAGAACGACAGGTACATCATCTGCCGGACCTCGATCTTGTCGTCCTCACCGACGACGACGGGGCGCTTGCGCATCTTGTGCACGCCCATGATCGCGACCTCGGGGTGGTTGATGATCGGCGTCGCGAACAGGCCGCCGGTCTGGCCGAGCGAGGTGATGGTGAAGCCGCCGCCGGTGAGCTCGTCCATCTTGAGCTTCCGCTCGCGCGCGGCGGTGCCGAGCCGCGAGATCTCTTCGGCGAGCGCCTTCATGCTCAGGCGATCGACCTGCTTCACGACCGGGACGGTGAGGCCCTCTTCGGTGGCCGCGGCGATGCCGATGTTGACGTCGCCTTTGACGATGAGCTCCTGGCTCGCCTCGTCCATGTTCGCGTTCACCTGCGGGAACTTCTTGAACGCGCAGACGAGCGCTTTGCAGAAGAACGGCAGGAACGAGATCTTCACGTCCGAAGCCTCGTTCAGCTTCGCGCGCAGGTTCACGAGCTCGGTGGCGTCGATCTCCTCGACGAAGGTGTAGTGAGGCGCGGTGAACTTCGCCTTCACCATCTTCTCGGCGATCTTCTTGCGCAGGCCACGAATGGGGATGCGCTCGTCGCCCTTGGAAGACTGCAGCGGCTGATGCGTGATCGGCGGCCGCGCCGAGGACGCGGGGGCAGCAGCTCCTCCGCCCTTGAGCGCCGCCTCGACGTCGGACTTCAGCACGCGGCCGTTGGGGCCGGTGCCGCTGACGTTGCCGAGATCGATGCCGTGCTCACGCGCCATGCGCCGCGTGACCGGCGTGGCGAGGACCTTGTTCGACGAGGCGGCCGCGCCCTGCGGCGCGTGGCCGTTGGTGCCGTTCGTCGCCTTCGCCGGCGCGGGCGCGGCCGGTGCGGCGGGCGCGTGCGAAGCCGCGGGCGTCTGGGCCGCAGAGGGACCCGCGCCGTCGAGCTCGAGCTGCACGAGCGGATGGTGGACCTTGGCGATCTCACCCTCCTTCCCGTACGTCTTGAGCACCTTGCCCTTCTTCGGAGAGGGGATCGTGACCGTCGCCTTGTCGGTCATGACCTCGACCATGGGCTGGTCCTCTTTGATCTCGTCGCCGGCCTTCACCAGCCATTTGACGATCTCGCCCTCAACCACACCTTCGCCGATGTCCGGCAGCTTGAACTCCCAGGTCGCCATGATTTTCAGGCCTCGTAGGCAGCGGTCTCTTCGATGCCGCGCAGAATGCGCGGAGCGAGCGGCAGATACTCTTCGTCGAGCGTGTACGGGAACGGGGTGTCGAAGCCCGTCACGCGCCGGATCGGAGCGAACAGCGAGGTGAAGCAGCGCTCCTGCAAGAGCGACGAGATCTCGGCGCCGAAGCCGCAGGTGCGCGGAGCCTCGTGGACGATCACCACGCGGCCCGTCTTCATCGTGCTCGCGACGAGCGTCTCGATGTCGAGCGGCCACAGGGTCCTCAGATCGATGAGCTCGCACGAGATGCCCTTCTCGGCGGCGAGACCGACGGCGGTCTGCGCCTCGTGCACCATCGCGCCATAGGTGATGACGGTGACCTGCGTGCCCTCGGTGAGCACCGCGGCCTTGCCGAGCGGCACCTCGTAGTCGCCCTCGGGGACCTCGCCCTTCGCCGCGCGGTACACGCGCTTGGGCTCGAAGAAGAGGACGGGGTCGTTCTGCCTCAGACAGGAGAGCAACAGCCCCTTCGCGTCGTACGGGTTCGACGGCGAGACGACCTTGAGGCCCGCCTGGTGGATGAAGAGCGCCTCGGGCGACTGCGAGTGGTACAGGCCGCCCTTGATGCCGCCGCCGTACGGCGTGCGGATGACGACCGGCGCCGTGTACATGCCGCCGCTGCGGTAGCGCATCTTCGACAGCTCGGAGACGATCTGATCGAACGCCGGGTAGATGAAGTCGCTGAACTGGATCTCCGGCACCGGCCGCAGCCCGTAGAGCGCCATGCCGATCGCGGTGCCGACGATGCCGCCCTCGGCGAGCGGAGTGTCGATGACGCGGTTCGGGCCGAACTCTTCGTAGAGGCCGGCGGTCGCGCGGAACACTCCGCCGAACTTTCCGACGTCTTCGCCGAGCACGACCACGTTCGAGTCGCGACGCATCTCGAGCCTCAGAGCGTCATTGACGGCCTGCAGGAGATTCAGTGTGGGCATTTAAGAACAGCCATCGGTTAGGGCGCTTCCGCAACTGCAGTTCTTTCGCGTTCCATGAGCCCCCTCATGAAGAACTCCGCGGCGCGATAACTCGACCTGACGAGGGGACCCGAGGCCACATAGAGGAAGCCGTAGCCTTCCGCCACCTTCTTGTACCTCTCGAACTCGTCCGGCTTCACGAAGCGTTCGACGCGCAGGTGGTACTGCGAGGGCTGCAGGTATTGGCCGAGCGTGAGCACGTCGACGCCGACGTCGCGCAGGTCCTTGAAGGTCTGCTCGAGCTCGGCATCGGTCTCTCCGAGGCCGACCATGATCGAGGTCTTGGTGTAGAGCTTCTCGGGCCGACCCTTCAGGTACTCGAGCACCTTCAGCGACTGGCGGTACGTCGCGCGGCGGTCGCGGACCTTCGGCGTGAGCCGCTCGACGGTCTCGATGTTGTGCGCGACGACGTGCGGGCGCGCCTCGGCGACCGTGGCGAGCGACGACTCGACGCCCTGGAAATCGGGGATCAGCACCTCGACCGTCGTCTTCTGACTCTCGCGTCGCAGCGCGCGGATCGCGGCGGCGAAGTGCGAGGCGCCTCCGTCGGGGCGGTCGTCGCGGTTGACGCTCGTGACGACGATGTACTCGAGGTCGAGCGCCTTGACGGCCTGCGCGAGGTTCTCGGGCTCCTGCGGATCGAGCGGAGGCGGAGCGCCGACCTTCACGTGGCAGAACCGGCACGCGCGGGTGCAGACCTCGCCCATCAGCATGACCGTGGCGGTGCCCCCGCCCCAGCACTCGGCGATGTTCGGGCAGCGGGCCTCTTCGCACACCGTGGCGAGGCCGACCTTCTTCACGATGTCGCGCACGCGCTCGTAGCCCTGGCCGTGCGGGAGGCGCACCTTGAGCCACTCGGGCTTGCGGCTGCTCTCGCTCAGCTGCGGGAGCGCAAATCGGTCGGGCGTCGCCATTGCGGTTGCGTACGTAACGGTCCGCGCGGCGTCGGGTCAACAGCGTAAACCCGTGGACCGGGGCTGATTTGACCCATGAAAAAAACAGCGGCCCGGTCCCTTTGAGGACCGAGCCGCTCGCTTTGAGTCGTCGGCGTCTGGGGACCGACGATTCAGCGATTTCGCCAGGCGTTCCAGAAGTTGTCCCGAAGGTCCTTCGGGAGGTTCTTCACCTCGAGCGACGTCACCCAGCCGTCGCCGTTCTTGTCCGCCTTCTTCACATTCACTGCCACGTAGTCGGTGTACCGCTGCTCGAACTTCTTCGCGGTGACGACGCCGTTGGCCTGCGCGCCGACGCGGTGGTTCTTGAAGTTGTCCTGGAGATCCTTCGGCAGGTTCTTCGCCTCGGCCTTCGTCAGGTACGTGTTCTTGTCACTGTTCGCCGTGCGGACGGCGGCGCGCACGTACGACGCGGAGCGGCGGATGAAGTCGCTGTTGCGGAGTGCGGGAATGGCCATGGAAAATTCCTTTCGGGTGCGCGAGGAGGGCGCTGCGACCTGCACCGACATTGTCGCCCCGTGTGTGACGAAGTTGCGTGCTTTCTGCGCAATTTCAGCCACTTGCGCTTTCCTTTTCTTGGAGAATGGGAGCGCTTGCACAGGAACGAATGTTCGCGCGTTGTTTAGACCGGGAGGTCACGGTTCCATGGGCTACCCCTTGAGCATCGTCCGCATCAAAAAGGGTCTCGCCGCAGCGCTGCCTCTCGCCGTCACGGACGGCCCGTCCAACCCGCTGGCGGGGCCGTTCGACGGCTTCACGCGGGCGCGGCTCTCGTACGCGATCGGGAAGTTTCCCTACGCGCAGAAGCTCACCGACCGCGTGAAGGACACGTTCGAGATCGAAGCGCCCGGAGGCGGACGCCTCGAGATCCTCGTCACCGCCGACGGCTACATCTTCATCGACAGCCAGGCGGGCCTGGAGCTCGTGCTGGCGCTGTTCATCGAGCTGCGGAACGTGTGCGTCGACATCGCGATCGAAGATCCGCAGCGCGGCGTGCTGCACGACGCCGTGAGCTTCAGAGAGTTCCTCTGCGGCGAGGACACTGCGGAGAAGCCGCTCAAGGCGTACGTCGACCACGACGCTGCTTGAGCAGTCCGTGCCGCCTCGCGTTCACCCTGAGCGGAGCGCGCAGCGCGGAGTCGAAGGGGGCCCAAAGCCGACTCGCGGCCCGCTTCGACTTCGGCCTTCGGCCTCCGCTCAGCGTGAGCGGCACCGACTTCGAAAGGCCGCCTAGATGTGAATCGGGTGGCCGAGCGTCGTCTCGGCCGCCTCGTGCAGAATCTCCGACAGCGTCGGGTGCGCGTGCATGGTGCGCGCGAGCTCTTCGGTGGTCGTCTCGAGCTTGAGCGCGACGCAGGCCTCGGCGAGCAGCTCGGTGGCGTGCGGGCCGACGAGGTGGACTCCGAGGACCTCGTCGTACTTCTTCTCGCTCACGATCTTCACGAAGCCGATCGACTCGCCCGAGATGGTGGCCTTGTGGATCGCGCTGAACGGGAACGTGCCCGTCTTGACGTCGTAGCCGCGCTCCTTCGCCGCCTTCTCGGTGAGACCGACGGAGGCGACCTCGGGGTAGCAGTACGTCGCGTTCGGCACGCGGTCGTAGTTGATGGCCGGCGGGTTCTTGTTGGCGATGAACTCGGTCGCGAGGATGCCCTGCGCCGACGCCACGTGCGCGAGCATCGGGTACGGCGTGATGTCGCCGATCGCGAACACGTTCGGCTCGCTGGTGCGCATCATCGCGTCGACCTTGATGGTGCCGTTCTTCTCCAGCTTGATGTTGGTGTGCTGCATGCCGAAGTCGCCGGTCAGCGGCGCGCGGCCGACGGCGGAGAGCAGGATCTCGGCCTCGAGCTCGACCTTCTGATCGCCCTTCGTCGCGAGCACCTTCACGCCCGTCTTCGTCGGCTCGATCTTCTCGACCTTGGTGCCGGTGAGGACCTCCATCTTGTCCTTGCGGCGGGTGAAGTGCTTCTCGAGCTCCTTCGAGACGTCTTCGTCTTCGATTGGGAGGATGCGCGGCATGTACTCGACGAGCGTGGTCTTCGAGCCGACGTGGTTGAAGATCGACGCGAACTCGCAGCCGACCGCGCCGGCGCCGAGCACGATGATGCTCTTGGGGACCTCGGCGATCTCGAGGATCGAGTCCGAGCTCAGCACCTTCTTGTGATCGATCGGCACGTTCGGCAGCGACTTCACGACGCTGCCCATCGCCAGGATGATGTTCTTCGTCGAGAGCGTCTCCTTCTTGCCGCCGTCGGTGAGCTCGACCTCGACCTTCCCCTTCCCCGCGATGCGCCCGTACCCCTTGAACACGGTCACGTTGCGCTTCTTCATCAGGTAGTCGATGCCGTTGGCGCCTTTGTCGACGACCTTCTGCTTGTGCTTCATCGCCTGGCCCCAGTTGACGCTGGGGTTCTTCAGGTCGACGCCGAAGTCCGCCGCGTGCTGAATGTGCGAGTAGAGCTCGGCCGTCCAGAGCAGCGCCTTCGTGGGGATGCAGCCGCGGTGAAGGCACGTGCCGCCGAGGCGCTTGTCCTTCTCGATGAGCGCCGTCTTGAGACCCAGAGAGCCAGCGCGAATCGCAGCGACATAACCGCCAGGACCCGAGCCGATGATCACGACGTCGAAGGTGTCAGCCATGGTGAGTCGGCCATAGCATCCGGTGTTAGCGACGCAAGCGTTGCTTGGCGTCCGCCATGACGTTCGCTAATGCAGTTGGCGTGGAAGTCATCGTCGTCGGCGGCGGCATCATGGGCATGAGCATCGCGCTCGAGCTCTGCGCGCGAGGCGACCGCGTGACGGTGCTCGAGAAGTCGGTGCCCGGCGCCGAGGCGTCGAGCGCGGCGGCGGGCATGCTCGCTCCGCAGCTCGAGGCGCACGGGCCCGGCCCGGTGCTCGACCTGGGCCTCCAGTCGCGCGCGATCTACCCCGCCTGGGTCCGCCGCATCGAAGAGCTCTCGAAGGTCGACGCCGGCTACCGCGAGTGCGGCCTCGAGCGCTTCGGCCCGCGCGAGCACCTCGAGCCCGTCTACAAGTGGCAGCGCGAGGCGGGCCTCGACGTCGAGTACCGCGGCGATCACCTGTTCTTTCCCGGCGAGCACCAGGTCGAGCCGCCGAAGCTGATGCGCGCGCTCGCGGTCGCCTGCGCCAACGCCGGAGCCTCGTTCCGCTCGGCCCAGGTGCACGGCGTGGGCGAGCGGTTCGTCGACCTCGGCGCCGAGCGCCTGCAGGCCGACGCCGTGATCGTCGCCGCCGGCTCGTGGTCGAGCCTGGTCGCAGGAGCACACGTCAGCGCGCGCGTGCTGCAGCCGGTGCGCGGCCAGCTCCTCGAGCTGCGCATGCGGCTGCCGCCGTTCAAGGCGACGCGCACCGACGGCACCGTCTATCTCGTCTCCCGCGGGGACGGCCGCGTCGTCTGCGGCTCCACCATGGAGCGCACGGGCTTCGACAAGCGCGTCACCGCTGCAGGCATCGCGTCGATCCTCTCGCGCGCGATCGCGCTGGCGCCTGAGCTCGCCTCAGCCGAGCTCTACTCGACGTGGGCCGGCCTTCGACCGTGGACCGAGGACGAGCTGCCCATCATCGGCGCAGGCCCGACGGCGGGCGTGTGGCTCGCGACCGGTCATTTCAGAAATGGAATCCTCCTGGCCCCCATCACTGCGAAGCTGATTTCGCAGGCGGTCCACGGTGACCCACCCGCTCTCGACATGAGCCCCTTCCGGTTCAACCGCTTTCCTTCGTAAGCTCCGCCCCGAACGTGGAAGCGATTCCCCCCGTACCCCCGCGCATCCTGATCGTCGACGACGACGAGTCGGTGCGCGACGTCATCTCGGTGCTCCTCAAGGAAGAGGGCTATCAGTGCGCGACGGCCCCCGGCGCCGACGCGGCGCTCGACATCGCCAGCCAGGAAGACACTCCGCTCGTCATCAGCGACATGAAGATGCCGGGCAAAGACGGTCTGTGGCTGCTCGAGAAGTTCCGCGAGAACCACCCCGACACGTCCGTCATCATGCTGACCGGCTTCGGCGACACCGAGGCGGCGGTCGACTGCCTGCGCCGCGGCGCCGTCGACTACCTGCTCAAGCCGCCCAAGCTCACCGATCTCATCCGCGCCATCGAGCGCGCGCTCGCGAAGCGCCGCATCGAGCTCGCGCGCAAGCGGTACCAGAAGAAGCTCGAGCGCAAGGTGCGTGACCGCACGACCGAGCTGCGCACGGCGCTCAAAGACATCGCGACGACGTACCAGCACACGCTCTACGCGCTGGTCTCCGCGCTCGACGCGCGCGAGCACGAGACGTCGGACCACTCGCAGCGCGTCGTCGAGTACACGACGGCGATCGCCCAGCGCCTGGGCATCCGCGGCCCCGAGCTCGACGAGATCGGCCGCGGCGCGCTGCTGCACGACATCGGCAAGATCGGCGTGCCCGACGCCGTGCTGCTCAAGCCCGGCAAGCTCACTCCCGAGGAGTGGGTCGACATGAGGAAGCACCCGGACATCGGGTACAACATGATCCGCCCGATCAAGTTCCTCGCGACCCCGTCGGAGATCGTCCTCTCGCACCAGGAGCGCTGGGACGGCCAGGGCTACCCGCGCTGCCTGAAGGGCCACGAGATTCACATCGGCGCGCGCATCTTCTCGGTCGCCGACACGCTCGACGCGATGACGTCCGACCGCCCGTACCGCAAGGGCACCACGTTCGCGAACGCGATCGCCGAGATCAACCGCTGCGCCGGCTCGCAGTTCGACCCCGAGGTCGTCCGCGCGTTCCTCGACATCGGCGAGGCCGGCCTCATCAAGATCCGCGACGACATGGTCGCCCGCAAGAAGGAGCTGCAGGAGAAGAACAAAGAGCTCCTCACGGATCCGGCGAACAAGAAGGACACGCCCGCGCCGCCCTCCCCTTCGGCACCCGTGTCGTGACCTCCGACGCGCTGGCGCGGCCGTTACGCAACCTGCGCATCAGCGTCACCGATCGCTGCAACCTCCGCTGTGCCTACTGCATGCCGGAGGAGGACTACGTCTGGCTGCCGAACGGCGAGATCCTCTCCTTCGAGGAGATCTCCGCGCTCGTCGATCGCTTCATCGCGCTCGGCGTCCGCAAGGTGCGCCTCACCGGCGGAGAGCCCCTGCTCCGCCGCGATCTGCCCAAGCTCGTCGAGCTGCTCGCGAAGAAGCCCCTCGAGGATCTCGCGCTGACCACGAACGGCGTGCTGCTCGCCGATCACGCCAAGGCGCTCGCCGACGCCGGCCTCCACCGCGTCACCGTGTCGCTCGACACGCTGAAGCCCGCCCGCTTCGTGGCCCTCACCCGGCGCGACGCGCTGGCGAAGGTCATCGCCGGCATCGAAGAGGCCTCGCGCCGCTTCGCGAAGGGCCTCAAGCTCGACACCGTGGTCATCAAGGGCCTCAACGACGACGAGCTCGGAGAGCTGCTCGCCTTCGGCGCCCGGGTGAACGCCGAGGTGCGGTTCATCGAGTACATGGACGTCGGCGGCGCCACCTTGTGGAGCCGCGAGCAGGTCTTCAGCCGCGCCGAGATCCTCGCGCGCGTCGGTGATGCCGAGGCGATCGTCGAAGACTCGACCGCGCCCGCCGAGCGCTTTCGCCTGCCCGACGGCCGCACCTTCGGGATCATCGCGTCGACGACGGCTCCGTTCTGCCGCACCTGCGATCGCGCGCGCCTGACCGCCGACGGCATGTTCTTCACCTGCCTCTATGCACGCAGCGGCACCGACCTGAAGACGCCGCTGCGCGCCGGCGCGTCGCCCGCGGAGCTCGAGTCGCTCTTGCGCGGCGTGTGGTCGGCCCGTACCGATCGCGGCGCCGAGCAGCGCCTCGCCCTGCGCGATCAGCGGGCCGCGCTGTTCCGTCACGAAGAGCTCAACGGCGACCCGCACCTCGAGATGCACACGCGCGGCGGCTGACGGTACATTCCGCCCGCGATGGGACTGCTGCTCGCGCTCGCGCTGCTGGCCGGCGACCCGGGGGCCGACTGGTCCGCCGAGCCCGCTCCACAGCAGCAGGTGCCCCCAGCCTCACCGCCGCCGGCCGTCGCCGCCGAGCGGACCTCGGCGCCCGACGTGAGCGCCTCGCACCCGCTCGAGAGGCAGTTCGCTGCCCAGAAGGAGTTCTCCGCGGGTGCGCTTCAGAGCACCTTCCGGATGGGCGTGCAGCTCGACGTCGGCGTGTCTCCGGAGTCCTTCGGCCAGCTCGGTGCAACGTTCGACTTCGCGTGGTTCCCCATCCGCTACCTGCGGCTGCACGCGAACGTAGGCTCCGCGTGGGTCCCCGGCACGCGCTTCGTCGGCGGCGTTCAGAGCCACGGCGCGGTGCGGGTGATGGGTGGCGCCGACGGCGTGCTGCCCTTCAATTGGGGCGAGCTGTTCATGGGGCTCGAGTCGGGCACCGCGTTCACTGACGTCAGCGGCATCTGCTTCCAGTTCGGCTGTCCCTCCAACTGGCAATGGCAGCCGACGCTGCGCTGGCGCACGGGCTTCGACGTCACGACGCTGCGGCCGGTCATCCTCGGCCTCGACGTCGGCTACGCCTTCATCGCGTCGCCGCAGTCGGGCGACGTCCAGTTCGCCGAGCTGCACGGTCGCCTCGGGTTCTCGCTCTGATGACGGACCCCCTCGTCGGGAAGACGGTCGGCGACTACCGCATCGTCGCGCCGCTCGGCGAGGGCGGCATGGGCATCGTCTACGCCGGCGTGGACCCGCGCCTCGACAAGAAGGTCGCGATCAAGGTGCTCAAGCTCGAGGGCGCCGAGCAGGACCGGCTGATCGCCGAGGCGGTCGCCGTCAACGCCGTCGGCCACCGCAACGTCGTCACCATCTTCGGCAGCGGCCCCCTGCCCGACGGCCGCCGCTACATCGTCATGGAGTACCTCGACGGCCAGCCGCTCGACGCCTACCTGGCCGACAAGGGCACCCTGCCGCCGCTCGAGGTGTGCGAGCTGTTGCAGGACGTCTGCGCTCCGCTGCACGCGGCACATCAGCGCGGCGTGGTTCACCGCGACTTGAAGCCGCAGAACATCTTCCTGGTGAAGCAGGCCGACGGCGTGCCGTTCGTGAAGGTGCTCGACTTCGGCCTGGCGCGGCTGCGCGTCGCCACGAAGACGTGGGACGAGTCGCAGACGCGCGACCTCGTGCTCGAGGGGACGCCGGAGTACATGTCGCCCGAGCAGTGCACGTCACAGCCGATCGGCGCGTGGACGGACCTCTACGCCCTCGGCACCATCGCCTACGAGCTGCTCAGCGGAGCGCCGCCCTTCCGCGACCCCAACGCCGCCGCCATCGAGGTGATGACGCGGAAGGTGCGAAGGCCGGCCCCGAAGCTCGACGTGCCGGGGGTTCCCCCGCAGCTGGTCACGCTCGTCGCGCAGCTGCTCGAGACGGATCCGCTCAAGCGCCCCTCGTCTGCCGACGCCGTGCGCAACCAGCTGCGCCGCATCGCGCGGATGCTCCGCGAGGGAGCGAGCGACGTACGCATGACCGGCCCTCAGGCCGAGCCGGTCGCGCCGGCGCCGAAGCCGAAGCCGGCGGCGCCGCCGACGGACAAGGTTCCGCCGCTGCGCGCGTCGAAGGCGCCGTTCGTCGCCGGCGGCGTCGTGCTCGCCGTCCTCCTCGCCGCAGGTGGAGCGGCGCTGCTGCTGCGCAAGCCGGCTGCTCCTCCTCCGGTTCCGGCGCCGCCGCCCGTGCCCGAGGGGGTCGAGAGGAAGCCGCCACCGGAGGACGACGAGGTGCTCTCGGACCTTCCGCCGGCGGTCGACGCGGGGGCCGCGGCGGTCGTCGAGGCGCCGAGGCCGCGCCGACCGAGCGCGCCCTCGCTCGACGAGCTGCAGAAGAAGCTCGCCTCGATGGAGTCGCGGCACAAGGCGATGAAGGAGCCCGACCCCGAGGCGCGCGTCGCGCTCAACTCCTTCCGCGTGCGCATCACGGTCGTCAGCAGCCCGGCCGACCGCGCCGAGCTGATGAGGGACTTCGTGGCGTGGGAGAAGAAGTACGGCCGCTGAGCGCCCGCTCTACGCGCGCAGCGCGCCGCCGAGCTGCTTCTGCACCTCGTCGACGATGCGCTGGTGCGCGACCCTGACCTCGTCGTCGGTGAGCGTCTTCTCCGCGGACCGGTACTCGAGCGCGAACGCGACGTTCTTGGTGCCGGGAGCGAGCTGGGCGCCGGTGTACACGTCGAACACCTGCGCATCGACGAGCAGCGGCTTGCCGATCTCGAGGATCAGCTTGCGCAGCTGCACGGCCTGCAGCTCCTGCTTCACGACGAGCGCGATGTCGCGGCGCACGGACGGGTACGCCGAGAGCGGCTGCACCTTCGGCACGAGCTTCGCGGCGGCGACGAGCTTCTCGACCTCGAGCTGGAAGAGGTACACGCCCGCCGGAGCGTCCAACGCGCGCGCGGCCCGCGGGTGCAGCTCGCCGACCGTGCCGAGCACCGTGCCGTTCGCGACGACCTGCGCGGACGCGCGCGGGTGGTACCAGGGCGACTCGAACGTGACCCACGTGGCCTCGATGTGCAGCGCCGAGAGCACCGCCTCGACCGCCGCCTTCGCGTCGTAGAAGTCGACGACGGCGTCCTTCGCCGTCCAGGTGCGGGCGCCGTCACGCAGGCCCCAGAGCACTCCGGCGACCTCGAGGGTCTCGACGGCGACGGGGCGCGCGCCCTTCCCGCCTTCGGCGTCGGGCCGGTAGCTGCGGCCCCACTCGTAGAGCTTGAGGCCCTGAGCCTGGTGCCGCATCGAGCGGACGACGTTCGGGACGAGGCTCGCGTAGAGCGTCGTGCGCATCACCGACTGCTCGGTGCTCAGCGGATTGGAGATGGCGATCGCGCCCTCCTGCGTCCCGAACGCGGCCAGCTCTTGAGGCGCGACGAACGAGTAGTTCACGACCTCGTCGACGCCCTGCCCCGCGAGCGCGGAGCGGATGCGCCGCTCGGCGATCACCTCCGGCTTGTCGGGCGACAGCGTCGCCAGCGAGCTGGGCAGCTTGAGCGGGATGAGCTCGTACCCACGGATGCGCGCGAGCTCTTCGATCAAGTCTTCCTCGCGGGCGACGTCGGTGCGCCAGTGCGGCACCTGCCACTCCGCCCCGCTCTTCTCGAAGCCGAGCGCCTGGAGGATGCGATCGCCCTCGGCGGGCGGCACGTCGACGCCGAGCAGCTCGCTGACGCGCTTGGGGCTGAGCTTCACCTTCTTCGGCGCGACCGGCTTCGGGTACACGTCGACGATGCCCGGCAGCACCGTGCCGCCGCCGAGCTCGGCGATGAGCTGCGCGGCGCGGTCGGCCACCTTCGGCACGGCGCCGACGTCGGTGCCACGCTCGAAGCGGTGCGACGACTCGGTGTGCAGCGCGTGTCGCTTGCTCGTGCGGCGCACCGCGGGCGGGTGGAACGTGGCGCACTCGAGCAGCACCCGGGTCGTGGAGTCCGTGACCTCGCTGGTGGCGCCGCCCATCACGCCGGCGAGGGCGAGCGGCTGATCGCGGTCGCAGATGAGCAGGTCCTCGGCGTCGAGCGTGCGCTCCTTGCCGTCGAGGGTCTTCAGCTTCTCGCCCGCCTTGGCGAGGCGGACGACGATCTGCGCGCCGGCGAGCTTGTCGAGGTCGAACGCGTGCAGCGGCTGCCCGTACTCGAGCATCACGTAGTTCGTGACGTCGACGAGGTTGTTGATGGAGCGCACGCCGCACGCCTCGAGGCGCCGCTTCAGCCAGTCCGGAGACGGCTTCACCTTCACGCCCTCGATCACGCGCGCGGCGTACCGCAGGCAGCGGGTCGGGTCTTCGACGCGCACCGTGATCTTCGACGACGCCGCCGCGCCGCCTTCGGCCGGGGCCTTCGACGGGTACTTCACCGACTGCCCGGTGAGCGCGGCGACCTCGCGCGCGATGCCGAGGTGGCACAGCGCGTCGCCGCGGTTGGGCGTCACGTTCACCTCGAAGGTGACGCGATCGATGGGCGCGCCGACCTTCGTGTCGGGCGGGAGGATGAGCAGGCCCTCGTGATCGTCCGAGAAGCCCAGCTCGCGCGCGGAGCAGAGCATTCCCGAGCTCTTCACTCCGCGGAGCTCGGCCTCCTTGATCTCCGTGCCGTTCGGCAGGCGGGTGCCGACGGTGGCGACGGGGACGATGTCTCCGACCTTGTAGTTCTTGGCGCCGCAGACGATCTGCGTGGGGCCCTTGCCGAAGTCGACCTTGGTGACCGACAGCTTGTCGGCCTGCGGGTGCTTCACGGACTCGAGGATCTTGCCCGCGAGCACGCCGGCGGGCGGCCGCTCGATGGCTTCGACCTCGAGGCCCGCGAAGGTGAGCTTCTTCGCCAGCTCGTCGGCCGGCGGGAGCGTCACGTAGTCACTGAGCCATTCCAGAGAGACCTTCATTAGAACTGCTCCAGGAAGCGGTAGTCGTTCTCGAAGAAGCTGCGCAGATCGTTCACGCCGTAACGGAGCATCGCGAGCCGCTCGACGCCCATGCCGAACGCGAAGCCGTTGACGGTGCCGGCCTCGTAGCCGGCGTTGGTGAAGACGTTGGGGTGCACCATTCCCGAGCCGAGGACCTCGAGCCAGCCGGTCTGCTTGCAGACGCGGCAGCCCGTGCCGCCGCACATCGTGCACGACACGTCGACCTCGGCCGACGGCTCGGTGAACGGGAAGAAGCTGGGCCGGAAGCGCGTCTTCACGCTCGAGCCGAAGAAGGCCTTCGCGAAGGCGTCGAGCGTGCCCTTGAGCTCCGAGAACGCGACCGGGCCCTTGTCGACGTAGAGGCCCTCGACCTGGTGGAACATCGGCGTGTGCGTGATGTCGCTGTCCTTGCGGTAGACGCGGCCCGGCATCACCGCGCGAATCGGCGGCTGCTGCTTCTGCATCAGGCGGATCTGCACCGGGCTCGTGTGCGTGCGCAGCAGCACCGAGTCGGCGCGCATCACGCCGCTGTGCAGGTGACCTGCGGGCTTCACGTAGAAGGTGTCCTGCATGTCGCGCGCGGGGTGATCGGCCGGCACGTTGAGCGCCTCGAAGTTGTACCAGTCGAGCTCGACCTCGGGCCCGTACGCGACGTCGAAGCCGAGCTTGCCGAAGGCGGCGACGATGTCGTCGAGCGTCTGCGAGACCGGGTGGCGGCGACCGGGGCGGCGGCTGCGGCCGGGCAGCGTCACGTCGAGCTTGGGGCCCTTGAGCTCGGCCTCGAGCTTCGCGTCTTCGGCGCGGCGCGCGGCGTCGGCGATGAGCTGCTCGATCTCGGCCTTGGTCGCGTTCACCAGCGCGCCGACGCTCTTGCGCTGATCGGGCGGCAGCTTGCCCATGTCGCCCAGGATCGCGGTGAGCTCGCCCTTCTTGCCGAGGTACTTCACCTTCAGCTCTTCGGGGTTGGCGCCGCTCTCGAGCGACTTCTTCGCCGCGGCTGCGAGCGCTTTGAGCTTCTCTTCCATGGCCGGTCGCATAGCTGAAATTCAGCCGGTGCAGGAGTCGAACCCGCCGCGCGTGGTTTTGGAGACCTCGCTGTGCCCAGCACCCCGGCTAGAAGGAATCACCAGCGCCAGAATGCAAAGCAAAGAGCCATGCGCCGTGAGACGCATGGCCCTTGGAAAACCTGAACTGAAACCGCTTACGCCTTCGCGACGTCGGCGACGGCGGCGAACCCCTTCGGGTCCGCGACGGCGAGGTCGGCGAGCACCTTGCGGTCCAGCGCGACCTTGGCCTTGCTCAGGCCGGCGATCAGCTTCGAGTACGACAGGCCCAGCGAGCGGGCGGCCGCGTTGATGCGGACGATCCACAGGCTGCGGAAGTCGCGCTTCTTGCGCGCGCGATCGCGCGACGCGTAGTCGAGCGCGCGCTCGACGGCCTGGTTCGCGCGCTTGTAGCAGTTCTTCCGGCGGCCACGGTAACCCTTGGCCAGCTTCAGGATCCGATTACGACGGCGACGAGCTTTGAAACCCTTCTTGACTCGCATGTGACTTCAGTTCGCCCCGTAGGGGAACAGCTCCTTGATGACCTTCTTCGCGTCCATGTCGCGAAGGTGAGAGGTACCGCGGTTGCGGCGACGCCGGTCCATCGACTTGGCGTGGGTAAAGAGGTGCTTTCCGAACGCGCGGGCGTGCTTCACCTGGCCGCTCTTCTTCACCTGAAAGCGCTTCTTCGCTCCGCTCTTCGTCTTCAGCTTCGGCATAAGGGCGGCGCTCGTATCGGCAAACCGCCCGTGCTGTCAACCCTGAGGAGCGGGATGAGCCTTCGCGCCGCCCGGATTCGGGGGAGCCGAAGGCGCCGGAGGAGCCCCGCCGGCCGGGCCCGCCGCCGGACCGCCGGGCTTGTGGCCCTCGTCCTTGTGGTCGTGGGCGTGCTTCTCGGCGTGGCGCGCTTCCTTCTCCTTCTCGTGCGCGATGGCCTGCTGGCGGTGATGCTCGCGAGCCTTCTGCGCGACCTTGGAGTTCGGCGCGATGATCATGAACATCTGCCGGCCTTCCATGCGGGGCGCGGTCTCGACGACGGCGATGTCCTTCGTGTCCTTGATCACGTCGTCGAGCACGGCCTGGCCGAGCTCGCGGTGCGTGATCTCGCGGCCGCGGAACATGATCGTGATCTTCGCCTTGTGACCTTCTTCGATGAAGGACTTCACATTGCGGATCTTGAAGTCGTAGTCGTGCTCTTCGGTCTTGGGGCGCAGCTTCACCTCTTTGACCTTGATGACGATCTGCTTCTTCTTGGCGTCGTTGGCCTTCTTCTTCTCTTCGTACTTGAAGCGGCCGTAGTCCATGATCTTGCAGACCGGGGGCTTCGACATCGGGTTGACCTCGACGAGGTCGAGGCCCTCCGTCTGTGCGCGCTCCAGCGCTGCTTCGATGGACAGAACTCCGAGTTGCTCACCCTGAGGCCCCACCACGCGTACTTCACGTGCGCGGATGCGGCGGTTGGTTCTCTGATCGCGTGCGATGGGTGAGCTCCTTGTAGGGTCTTGCGGTCTTACGGGTTGAAGGGGCGCGCAATGTACCGACCGCTCCCCCACAGTCAAGGCACCATGGAAGTAAAGAGGTGGTATGGTGTCAGCCACCTTTTGTTGGGGGGCTGCACCGATGGACATCACCGACGTGAAGGTCTTCCCTGTCGACGAGGAGAAGCTGCGCGCCTACGTCACCATCACGCTCGACGGCTGCTTCGTGGTGCGCGACCTCAAGGTCATTCACGGGAACACCGGGCTCTTCGTCGCCATGCCGGCCAAGAAGCGCAAAGACGGCACGTACAAAGACATCGCTCACCCGCTGAACGCCGAGATGCGAGAGAAGATGGAGCGCATCGTGCTCGCCGAGTACGAGAAGGCGGCTCGCTCGGGTGGGCCTCCGAAGCGCGGCGAGGGCGGCGAGAGCTACCCGGACCCCGACTGACATCGGTTTTCCGCCGTGGTAACAGCGGCCCATGCCGCCGAGCCACGACTACAAGGTCTTCTCCGGAAGCTCGAATCCGGATCTGACGGCCCGCATCTGCTCGTACCTGAACCGCCCCGTCTCGAAGGCGCGCCTCGGCCGCTTCAGCGACGGTGAGACCCAGGTCGAGATCGAAGAGAACGTCCGCGGCATGGACGTGTTCATCGTCCAGTCGACGTGCCCTCCGGTGAACGATCACCTGATGGAGCTGCTCATCGTGTGCGACGCGCTCAAGCGCGCCAGCGCCGCGAGCATCACCGCCGTGATGCCGTACTACGGCTACGCGCGGCAGGATCGGAAGGTGGCTCCGCGCGCGCCGATCACCGCGAAGCTCGTCGCCGACCTGCTCGAGACCGCCGGAGTCACCCGCGTCGTCTCGATGGACATGCACGCCGGCCAGATTCAGGGCTTCTTCAACATTCCCTCCGACCACCTCTACGCGTCGCCGGTGCTGCTCGAAGACATGCGCAAGAAGTTCCCCCGCGCGTCCGAGGAGATCGTGCTCGTGTCGCCGGACGCCGGCGGCGTCGAGCGCGCGCGCGCGTACTCGAAGCGCCTCGACGCCCCGCTCGCGATCATCGACAAGCGCCGCCCGCACCCGAACGCCAGCGAGGTGATGAACCTCATCGGCGACGTGAAGGGCCGCGACGCGATCGTCATCGACGACATGGTCGACACCGCCGGCACCCTCACCGCCGGAGCCTTCGCGCTCAAGAAGGCCGGCGCCCGCCGCGTCTACGCGTACTCGGTGCACGCCGTGCTCTCGGGCCCCGCGATCGCGCGCATCACCGAGTCGCACCTCGAAGAGGTCGTGTTCACCGACACGATCCCGCTGAGCGGCCCGGCGAAGTCGTCTCCGAAGATCCGCGCCGTCGGCACCGAGCGCCTCTTCGGAGAGGCCATCAAGCGCATCTACTCGGCGGAAAGCCTCAGCTCCCTCTTCGTATGAAGCGGTGGGTGGCCCTCGCGCTGTTGTGCGCGTGCGGCGGCAAGCCGACCTTCTCGAAGGACTTCATGTGGGGCGCGTCGATCGCCGGCTTCCAGGTCGACATGGGCTGCCCGTCGGTCGCGGCTGCCGACTGCGAGGACCGCGCGTCCGACTGGTACCAGTTCATCACCCACCCGTCCGACTTCCAGGCCGTCGCCTCGAGCACGAAGTTCCACCCGCCGACCATGGGCCCCGGGCACTGGGAGCTCTGGGAGCAGGACTTCGATCGCGCGCGCGATGATCTGGGGCTGAAGGCGTTTCGGATGTCCATCGAGTGGTCGCGCATCTTTCCGACGGCGACCGACTCGGCCGAGGGCTACGACGCGCTGAAGGCGCTCGCCGACCCGAAGGCGCTCGAGAAGTACCACGCGATGTTCAAGGGGCTGAAGGCGCGCGGCATGAAGCCGCTCGTCACGCTCAACCACTACTCGCTCCCGACGTGGATTCACGATGCGGTGGCGTGTCACCGCGATCTCTCGACGTGCACGGCGAAGGGCTGGCTCGACCGCCAGCGCACCGTGAAGGAGATCGCCAAGTACGCCGGCTTCGTCGCGAAGGAGTTCGGCGCCGAGGTCGATCTCTGGGCCACCGAAAACGAGCCGTTCGCGGTCGTGCTGCCGGGCTACATCTTCCCGTCCACCGAGCGCGTGAACCCTCCCGCGCTCTCGTACAAGTTCGCCGAGGCGAAGACGGTCATGGTCGCGATGATCGAGGCCCACGCGCGCATGTACGACGCGATCAAGGCGAACGACGACGTCGCCGAGGTCGGGCTCGTGTACGCGACCGTGCCGATGCGCCCGAAAGATCCGAACAAGGCGCTCGATCGGAAGGCCACGGAGAACGTCTTCTACCTCTACAACACGGCCTTCCTCGACGCCGTCGTGAAGGGCGACCTCGACGAGAACCTGAGCGGCAAGGCCGTTCATCGCGACGACCTCGCCGGCCGCATGGATTGGGTCGGCGTGAACTACTACACGCCGATCACGATTACCGGAACGGAGACGGCGTCCTTCCCTGCCCTGTCGCCGCTGACGAACTTCGACCCGTTCGCGCTGATGGGCGCGACGTGGGTCGACGAGCCCAAGGGCATCTACGACGTGACGATGCACGTCAAAGATCGGTACGGGAAGCCGATCATCATCACGGAGAACGGCACCGCGGTGACCGGGCTCGACACCGAGTCGAAGGCGCCCAGCTTCATCACGCGCCACCTCACCTGGCTCGAGCGCGCGATCCGCGACGGCGCCGACGTGCGCGGCTACTTCTATTGGACGCTGATGGACAACTACGAGTGGAACCACGGGATGGACATCCGCATGGGGCTGTACGCGGTCGACCCGATGGACTCCTCGAAGGCGCGCATGAAGCGGCCGGCCGTCGATGCGTACAAGAGCATCATCGAGGCGAACGGAGTTCCGAAGGCGCTCGCCGAGAAGTACCCGGCGCCGGAGTGAGTCTCGCGCTGCGTCTCGGCCAACGTTGACGCTGAGAGGGTCGACCAGAATGCCCCGCATGGCCGACCGCCGCTCACGCTGAGCGGAGGCGCCGCAGGCGCCGGAGTCGAAGCGGGCCACGCGTCGGCTTCGGGCCCCCTTCGACTCCGCAGCCCTTCGGGCTGCTCCGCTCAGGGTGAACGGAGGAGGGACCGGAACTCCCTCGCCTCAGTTCGGAGCCGGCGCGCGCTGAGCCGTGTTGCCGCCGCCGATCTCTTTGAGGCTGTCGATCACCGCATCGAGCGCGGCCTGCTCGGAGTCCCACTTCGACTTCAGCGTCCACACGAGCACCTGGTGGTAGCGCTTCGCGCCCTCGACCGACACGTGCTTCATCACGACGTTCGCCTTGTCGACGGTGCCCTTGAGCACGTACTCGATCGCCGGCATGCCGTTGATGGTGCGCTTCTTCGGGCCCTCCTCGATGCCGTTCGTCATCGACTGCAGCTGCGAGCCGCGCGTCACCTCGGAGAACTTCGCGAGGTCCATCCCGCTGAGGTCTTCCTTCTCCTCGGTCAGCACGATCACGTAGAGCTCGGAGCCGCGGTTGCTCGCCTGCAGCACCGCCTGGTCGTTGAGCTTGCGGTCGGGCGCGCTGTCGTCGGACCACGTCGACGGCACGGTGATCTGCAGCGCCCCGTCGGAGCTCTTCAGCGCCACCGGCTGGGGCTTCAACGCTTCGCCCATCTTCTGACAGCCGGTCAGCGCCACCAGCGCGAGCAGTACGGTGCGGTTCATGGTCGGCCTCCTTACAGGTCGTCTTCGGTCTTCGCCAACAGCTTCTCGTCGGCCTTGGACAGCGTCAGCGCCGCGAACAGGTCCGGCCGCTTCGCCTGCGTCAGCTTCAGCGCGTGCCAGCGGCGCCAGCGGGCGATGCGGGCGTGGTCCCCGCCCTGGAGCACCTCCGGGACGCGGTCGCCGCGGAACTCGACGGGGCGGGTGTAGTGCGGGTGCTCGAGGACGCCCTCCTCGAAGCTCTCGCTGCCGGCCGAGGCCTCGTTGCCGAGCACGCCCGGCTGCAGGCGCGCCACGGCGTCGAGCACGACGAGCGCGGCGAGCTCTCCGCCGGTGAGCACGTAGTCGCCGATCGAGATCTCGCCGTCGACGTACTTGAGCGCCCGCTCGTCGACGCCTTCGTAGCGGCCGCAGACGAGCACCACGCCGGGCAGCTTCGCGAGCTCGCGGGCCTTGCCTTGATCGAACCGCGGGCCGCGCGGGCTCATCAGCAGCACGGGGGCCCCCGGCAGCCGCGCGCGGGCGGCCTCGATCGCGCCGACGAGCGGCTCGACCTTCATGACCATGCCCGCGCCTCCGCCGTAGGGCGTGTCGTCGGTGACGCGGTGCTTGCCGGTCGCGAAGTCGCGGATGTCGGTGACGGTCAGCGACAGGTGCCCGCGCTCGAGCGCCTTGCCGAGGATGCTCTCGCCCGCGTAGCCGCGGATCATCGGAGGGAACAGCGTGAGGATCTCGCACGCGAACGGCATGGCTATTCGGCGAGCTCGAACGGCTTCACCACCACGCGACGCCCCTCGAGGTCCACCTCGGGCACGAACTCGTCGACGAACGGCACCATCAGCTCCTTGCCGCCGCCGCGGATGACGAGGTTCGGCACGGGGCCTGAGCTCCAGATCTCCTCCACGATGCCGAGCGGCTTGCCGTCGGGGTCGAACGCGGCGAGCCCGACGAGATCGCCCTGGAAGAACTCGCCCTCCTGCGGCGCCTCGAGATCTTCGCGGAACGCGAGCAGCGTCGAGCCGACGAGCTTCTCCGACTCCTCGCGCCGCTCGATGCCCTCGAACGCCACCAGCAGGTCGCCCTTCGGAGCGTCCCGCACCGCCTCGACGCGCAGCTCCTGCTCGGTCCCGTCGCGGCGCCGAACCCACACCCGCTCGACCTCGTAGAGCGTCTCGGAGGCGGGATCGAACGTGCGCACGCTCACCTCGCCGTTCAGCCCGTGCGCCGCGCGCACGTAGCCCAGCTCGAGGTGCGGCTTCACGTCGGATCGGGAGAGGCTGCGGGGGCCGGCGCAGCGCCGTTGGTCTCAGCGCGACGCTTGTCGTCGACCACTTCGAGCCGCGCCTTCTCGCCCTTCTTCTGGGCGGCGGCGGAGAGCACGGTTCGCAGGGCGTTCACCGTGCGGCCATCACGACCGATCACCTTGCCGATGTCTTCGGGGGCGACCTTCACTTCGTACAGCATCGTCCCCTCGGCCGAGCTCGTGCGCAGCTCGACTGCGTCTGGCTTGTCGACCAGAGCGCGCACGATGTACTCGACGAGGGGCTTCAACGCTTCTGCCTCGAACGGCTTTTTACGCCTTCGCGGCAGGAGCCTTCGTCGCGCGCTTCTTCAGGCCCGCGACGGTCTCGGACGGCTGCGCGCCGACCTTGATCCAGTGCGACCAGCGCTCTTCGTTGACCTCGAACTTCGGCGGCTCCTGGTTCGGGTCGTAGGCACCGATCGCCTCGATGAACTTGCCGTCGCGGGGCGAGCGGCGGTCAGCGGCGACGATGTGGTAGTACGGCATCTTCTTGGCGCCAGCGCGAGCGAGGCGGAGAACGACGGACATTGATTTGGCTCCGAAAAGGTTGGGGCTAGGGCCTATACACGAGGCGCGGCAGAAATATCAATCGAACCCGCCACTTTCCCGGCCATGTGGGTCAATCCAGGCCCGGGACATCCGCCGGGTGTTGAACGCAAACCCCGGCCTTCCTTCAGCATCCACCAGGATGATGCCTCCGTCCCCTCCCGCAGCCGGGAGCTGGGCGACGGCCTGCCGGGCGACCTCCATGGGGTCCTGGCCGCCGCCGAGGCGGTCGACGGCCCAGCGCGTCAGGGTGGTCTTGATGATGGCCTCGCCGATGCCGGTGGCCGAGGCGGCGCCCGCCTTCGCGGCGTAGGTCCCGCAGCCGATGAGCGGCGTGTCTCCCACCCGGCCCGGCAGCTTCCGCGTCGTGCCGCCGGTGGAGGTCGCGGCGGCGAGGCGGCCCTGGCTGTCCCGGGCGACTGCGCCGACCGTGCCCGCCCTGCTCCACTTCTTCCGCGCCCGCTCGGTGATCATGCTCGCCGGGTCGACGAGGCTGACGCCGTGCTGCTGCGCGAAGCGGACGGCGCCGTCGGCGACCAGCAGCACGTGCCGGGTCTTCTCCATCACCAGCCGCGCGAGCGTGATGGGGTTCTTGATGCCCTTCACCGCGGCGACGGCGCCGGCCTGGAGCTCGTCGGTCATCACGGAGGCGTCGCACTCGACCTCTCCGTCGGCGTTGAGCGTCGAGCCGGTGCCGGCGTTGAAGAGCGGGTCGTCCTCGAGGGCGACGACCGCGGCGATGACGGCGTCGAGCGCGCTGCCTCCGCGGGCGAGCACGGCGTGGCCCAAGCGCGCGGCGGCGAGGCAGCCGTCGATGTGCGGCTTCGGATCGTCGTCGGGCTGCATGTCCCCCGCGCCGCCGTGGACGAGGATCATGCGGCGGACTTGTCGACGTTCGCGAGCTGGCCGCACGCCGCGGCGATGTCACGCCCGCGGTTCGCGCGGATGAACGCCGGCACCTCGGCGGCGTCGAGGATCCGCTTGAACGCCTCGGCGCGCGTGTCGACGGTCGAGTGGTAACCCAGGCCCGGGTTGTCGTTGTACTGAATGAGGTTCACCTTCACCGGCAGGCCGCGCAGCAGCGCCGCGAGCTCGCGGGCGTTCTCGTCCGAGTCGTTGACGCCCTCCATCAGCACGTACTCGAACGTCACGCGGCGGCCCATCTTGGCGGGGAAGTTCTTCACCGCCTCGAGCAGCGCCGCGATGTTCCACTTCTTGTTCACCGGCATCACCTTCGAGCGCGTGGCGTCGTTGCTGGCGTTCAGCGAGATCGCCAGCTTCACCTCGGTCTCCAAAGCGAAGCGCTCGATCATCGGCACCAGGCCGACGGTCGAGACGGTGATGTGCCGGTTCGAGAAGTTCGGCCCCTGCTCGTGCTGCAGGATCGAGAGCGCCGTCTTCACGTTCTCGAAGTTGTGCAGCGGCTCGCCCATGCCCATGAACACGAGGTTCGTTAAGGGCCGCAGCGTCTCGAGCCCCTCGTTCTTGCGGACCTCGCGATTGACGGCGTGCACCTGCGCCACGATCTCCGACGGGGTCAGGTTGCGCTTGAGGCCCAGCGTCGCCGTCATGCAGAACGTGCAGCCCATCGCGCAGCCGACCTGGGTCGAGACGCAGAGCGTCTTCCGATCCGGCGACGGCATGTAGACGGACTCGATCAGCTTCCCGTCGTGGGTCTTCCACCGGTACTTGATGGTGCCGTCGACGGAGCGCTGCTCGAGGTCCTTCGCCAGGCCGCCGATGGTGGCGACCCCCGCCAGCTTCTCGCGCAGCGCCTTCGACAGGTCCGTCATCTGCGCGAAGTCGGTGACTCCACGCTGGTGGATCCAGTTGAAGATCTGCTTCGCGCGGAAGGACTTCTCGCCGAGCGTCTCCGTCACGAAGCTCGCGAGGGCTTCGAACGAGAGTGCGGCGAGGTCGGTCGGTGAGGCATTGGGGGACACGGCGCTGCATCACATAACGCAGCGCCGTGCCGTACGACAGTCAGCGCGAGAACATCTCCGTCGAGCGGAAGAAGTACGACGTCTCGATCTTCGCGTTGTCGAGCGAGTCCGAGCCGTGCACCGTGTTCGCGTCGATGCTCTTGGCGAAGTCGGCGCGGATGGTGCCCGCGGCGGCCTTCTTCGGGTCGGTCGCGCCCATCAGCTCGCGGTTCTTCGCGACGGCGTTCTCACCCTCGAGGACCATGACGACGACGGGGCCGCTCATCATGAACGTGACGAGGTCCTTGAAGAATGGGCGCTCCTTGTGGACCGCGTAGAAGCCCTCGGCTTCCTGCCTGGAGAGGTGCTGCATGCGGATGCCGATCGGCTTGAGGCCGGCCTCTTCGAAGCGGGAGATGATCTTTCCGATGACGTTCGAGGCGACGCCGTCGGGCTTGATGATGCTGAGTGTTCTTTCGATGGCCATAGGTGCGCCGCGCTTAAACCGCGCTCACGCACCGGTCAACGTTTCCTGGCGAGCCGGGCGCGAATTCGCGAGAGCGCGACCGGCGTGATGCCGATGTAGCTCGCGATCTGGTGCAGCGGCACGTGCTCGAGGTGCTCTTTGCGCTCGCGGCAGAACTGCAGGTAGCGCTCCTCGGCCGACAGCTGCAGGAACTCGTACTCGCGCTGCTCTTTGAGCGCGAACTGGGCCTCGGCGAAGCGGCGCAGCACCCGCGTGAGCTCGGGCGAGCTGTCGGCGCGGCGCTCGAGCTCAGCCCACTCGAAGCAGAGCAGCCGGCTGCGATCGAGCGCCTGGATGAACGTGCGCGACGGCTTGCCGAGGATGAGCTCGGCGTACGGCGCGGTGAACTCGTACGGCCCCCGAAAGGCCTTCACCGACTCCTTTCCGTCGGCGCCGACGTAGTAGTGCCGCACGAGGCCCTCGAGCACGATGCCGAAGCGCGAGACCTTCTGGCCGGGCTTCGCGAAGAAGTCGCCCTTGTCGAGCCTGGCCTCCGAGCCCACGCCCAGCAGCGGCTCGAGCTGCGCCGCAGACATCCCCAGAACCGCCCCGATGCGCTCGGCCAGCACGGATGCGTTTCTTAACCCTGTTTAAGGTCGGCGCCCCACGCCCCTTGCGAAAACGTTCGGCATGAACGTGTACGCGGTGGTGACTCCGTTCGTGCTGCTGCTGATCCTGGGCGAGATCGCGTGGTGCGTGTGGCGGAAGAACGGCTACTACGAGTTCCAGGACTCGATCGCCTCGCTCGGCACCGCGATCATCAACCAGTGCGTGAACGTGCTCGTGGCGTTCGTCTGGGCGCCGGTGCTCGCGTGGCTCTACGCGCACCGCGTGTACACGTTCGAGGCCGGGGCGCTGTCGGCGGTGCTGCTCTTCCTCGGCATCGACTTCCTCTTCTACTGGTTCCACCGCTTCGGCCACCGCACGAACCTCGGCTGGGCGGCGCACAGCCCGCATCACTCGACCGAAGAGCTCAACTACGCCGTCGCGCTGCGCGCGTCGGTCACGCAGCGCTTCGCCTCGTTCTTCTTCTACTGGCCGCTCATGCTGCTCGGCTTCGACCCGGCGTGGATGGTGTCGATGGTCGCGTTCCACCTCGTGCTGCAGCTGCTCCCGCACACGCGCGTCGTGCCGAAGCTGCCGCGCTTCATCGAGTCGTGGATGAACACGCCGTCGCACCACCGCGTGCACCACGCGCGCAACGACCGCTACCTCGACAAGAACTACGGAGGCTTCCTCATCATCTGGGACAAGCTCTTCGGCACGTTCGAGCCCGAGGGCGAGGAGTGCGAGTACGGCGTCACCGTCCCACCGAACACGTGGGATCCGACGTTCATCAACTTCCAGGTGTGGAGACACCTCTTCCGCGACGCGCTCGCTGCGCCGCGCAAGCTCGACGCGCTGAAGCTGTGGCTGATGCCGACGGGCTGGCGCCCGGAAGGCCTGCCGCCGCACCAGAAGGCGCCCAAGGGCCACAAGTTCCGCTCGACGCCGCTGCCGGGCTCGACGGCCTACCTCATCGGAGCGATCGCGATCGGCTTCCCGCTGATGCTGCTCGTCTCGCGCCCCGACTCGCCGCTCGATGGCACCGAGAAGCTCGTGCTGTCGGTGCTGCTGTGGGCCGGAGCCACGGCGTGGGGCGGCATGCTGGAGTCGAAGCGGTGGGCCGTACCGCTCGAGGCGGCGCGGCTCGTGGCGACGGCGGCGTTCTTCGCCCCGCACTGGCCGAGCCCGATGTTCATCGCCGCGAGCGCAGTGAGTGTCGTCGCGGCGATGTGGGCAGTGACGGTGGCGCCGACGAGGCGCACTGCCGCTCTCCGCTCACGCTGAGCGGAAGGCCGCAGGCCGGAGTCGAAGCGGGCCGGAGGACACCCGTGCGGCCCATTGGGCAACCGGGCCGCTTCCCCAGCCGGACGCGAACGCGAACGCGAACCCGGCAGTTCTTTCAGCGCTTCTTGGGAACGCCGCGCTTCACGGCTTCCTGCAGCGTCGACCCCAGCTCCGCCGGCGACGCCGCCATGACGATTCCCGCGGCCTCCATCGCCTTGATCTTGTCGCTCGCGGCGCCCTTCCCGCCCGAGATGATCGCGCCGGCGTGGCCCATGCGCTTGCCCGGAGGCGCCGACTGGCCGGCGATGAAGCCCGCCACCGGCTTCGTGAACTCGCGCGCGATGTACGCGGCCGCCTCTTCCTCGGCGCTGCCGCCGATCTCGCCGATCATGATGACCGCGTCCGTCTCGGGGTCGGCGTTGAACAGCTTCAGCACGTCGATGAAGTTCGTGCCGTTGACCGGGTCTCCGCCGATGCCGACGGCGGTCGACTGACCGAGCCCCAAGTTCGTGAGCTGGAACACCGCCTCGTACGTGAGCGTGCCCGAGCGCGAGACCACGCCGATGCGGCCGGGCTTGTGAATGTGCCCCGGCATGATGCCGATCTTGCACTTGCCGCCGGGGGTGATGACGCCGGGGCAGTTGGGGCCGAGCAGGCGCGTCGACGAGCCCTGCAGGTACCGCTTCGCCTTCACCATGTCGGCGACCGGAATGCCTTCCGTGATCGTGATGACGAGCGGCAGCTTCGCGTCGGCGGCCTCCATGATCGAGTCCGCCGCGAACGGAGGCGGCACGAAGACGACGCTCGCGTTCGCGCCGGTAGCCTTCACCGCCTGCTCGACGGTGTCGAAGATGGGCACCTTGTCTTCGAACTTCTGGCCGCCCTTGCCGGGCGTGACGCCGGCGACGACCTGCGTGCCGTATTCGATCATCTGCCTGGCGTGAAACGAGCCCGCGGAGCCGGTGATGCCCTGCACCAGCACCTTCGTGTTGCCGTCGACCATGATGCTCATCGCTTCTCCTCCACGTATTCCATGTGAACCGGCTGCCGGCCGAGGCCGGGGCTACCGGTGAACTTCCAGCTCTTCGTGCCGCCGCAGCCGTTGCCGCAGTTGCGGGCGGCCGTGTACTCGAACTCCACGTCGACGCTGCCCGAGCCCGCCTTGTTGACGTACACGAACAGATCCCCCGGGCCGCCGTCGGGCTGGCGGAGCGAGAGCTTCACGTCTGGCGCTCCGCTGCCTCCGCCGATGCCGTTCAGGTTCTTCACGAAGTACGTCGCCTCGGCCGAGCCCAGGCCGTCGAGCGCGGTACCGACGCCTTCGTTCTGCATGATGTAGGTCACGGCGCCGCCGTCGCGCGCGATGAGCCCGTTCATGATCGCCATCTGCGCGCCGTCGTCGGGCAGCGGAAAGATGACGCGCGTCTGCACCTGCTGGCTGCTCGAGAACTTCAGCCGGTAGGTGATCGTGGCCTCGTCCTGCATCTGCGCAGGTGGGCCGCAAGAGCTCAGCGCGAGCATGGCAACCAGCCGCCTCACTTGATCGCCGCGACCGCTTTCTCCGCTGCCTGGCGCAGGTTGTCGGCCGGCGTGATCTTGAGACCGCTGTTCTTCAAGATCTCTTTGCCCTTCTCGACGTTCGTGCCTTCGAGGCGCACGACGAGCGGCACCTCGAGCTTCACTTCCTTGGCCGCCGCGATGATGCCTTCGGCGATCACGTCGCACTTCATGATGCCGCCGAAGATGTTCACCAGCACCGCCTTCACCTGCGGGTCGGCGAGGATGAGCTTGAACGCGGCGGTGACCTTGTCGCGCGAGGCGCCTCCGCCGACGTCGAGGAAGTTGGCCGGCTTGCCGCCGACGAGCTTGATGGTGTCCATCGTCGCCATCGCGAGGCCGGCGCCGTTCACCATGCAGCCGATGTTGCCGTCGAGCGAGATGTACGCGAGGTCGTGCTCGTGGGCCTGCGCCTCGCGCGGATCCTCCTCGTCCTTGTCGCGCATCGCGGCGATGTCGGGGTGGCGGAAGATCGCGTTGTCGTCGAAGTTCATCTTCGCGTCGAGCGCGACGACCTTGCCGGACTTGAGGATCACGAGCGGGTTGATCTCGGCGAGCGACGCGTCCGTGTCCATGTACGCCTGGTAGAGCGCGCGGCAGAACGCGACGAACTCGTTCACCGTCGAGCCGGTGAGCCCGAGCCCGTACGCCATCTTGCGGCCCTGGAAGTCGCGGAAGCCGACGGCCGGGTCGACGGCCTCGCGCAGGATCTTCTCCGGCGTCTTGTGCGCGACCTCTTCGATGTCGACGCCGCCCTCGGTCGACGCCATGAACGTCACGCGCGACGTCGAGCGATCGAGCGTGAGGCCGAGGTACATCTCCTTGCCGATGTCGAGGCCCTCTTCGACGTAGAGGATGCGGACCTGCTGCCCCTCGGGGCCGGTCTGCGGCGTCTTCAGCATCATGCCGAGCAGCTTGCCGGCCCAGTCCTTCGCCTCGGCCGGAGACTTCGCGAGCTTCACGCCGCCGCCCTTGCCGCGGCCGCCGGCGTGGATCTGCGCCTTCACCACCGTCACCGGCGTGCCGAGATCCTTCGCGGCGCGGTACGCCTCGTCGGGGCTGCGCGCGACGATGCCGCGCGGAACGGGAACGCCGTACTTCCGGAAGATTTCTTTGCCCTGGAACTCGTGGATCTTCATCGCGCGGGCGGTTTAGCGCACGCGCCGCGCACTGTCTCGGATGAAGGACGAGCACGAGCGCGCTCATGCACGCCATTACGGCCGCTGAAGAGCGCAGAAGAACTTCTTTGGTTGGCGATCGCACACTCGTGTGCAAGATGCGCCGCCAACTTTGGAGGGACGGTAATGCCACAAGCAGTACAGCGTGACGACGTGCTCCGCGCCGCGGGTTGGGGTCAGACCCGGCGCCAGGACACGTGGTGGACGGAGCCGCTCATCGCGTTCATCGTCTTCACCTCGTTCATCGTCTACGCGACCTACCGGGCGTTCTCCGGCGGCCACTACTACGTGGGGAACTACCTCTCTCCGTTCTTCTCTCCGGAGATCTGGGGCCCGTCGCCGCACGCGTTCTTCGGGAACGTGCCGTCGTGGCTGCCCGCGTGGCTGCCCTACACGCCGGCGCTGCTCATCCTGCCCTTCCCCGGCGGCTTCCGGCTGACCTGCTATTACTACCGCGGCGCCTACTACAAGTCGCACTGGGCCGACCCGCCCTCCTGCGCCGTCGGAGAGCCCCGCCACGAGTACCGCGGCGAGAACTCGCTCCCGCTCGTCATCATGAACATCCACCGCTACTTTCTGTACGCAGCGCTGGTGTTCCTCATCTTCCTCGCGCACGACGCGTACAAGGCGTTCTTCTTCGCCGACGGGTTCCACGTGAACGTGGGCTCGCTGGTGCTGACGCTCAACGTCGTGCTGCTCGCGGGCTACACGTTCGGCTGCCACTCGCTGCGGCACCTCGTCGGCGGCCTGCACGACATCTTCTCCAGCCGGCCGGCGCGCAAGAAGGCGTACGAGTGCGTCAGCTGGTGCAACAAGCACCACATGCGGTGGGCCTGGTTCAGCCTCTTCGGCGTCGCCTTGAGCGACGTCTACGTGAACCTGGTCTCCCGCGGAATCATCTCCGACCTGAGGATCTTCTAAAGCCATGGCCGAAATTCAGACCCACGAGCACGACGTGATCGTCATCGGCGCCGGCGGAGCCGGCCTGCGCGCCGCGATCGAAGCTTCCTCCGCCGGAGTCAGCGTCGGCCTCATCTGCAAGTCGCTGCTCGGCAAGGCGCACACGGTGATGGCCGAGGGCGGCATGGCCGCGGCGATGGCCAACGTCGACGATCGCGACAGCTGGAAGGTGCACTTCGCCGACACGATGCGCGGCGGCCAGTACCTGAACAACTGGCGCATGGCCGAGCTGCACGCGCAGCAGGCCCCCGATCGCGTGAGGGAGCTCGAGGCCTGGGGCGCCGTCTTCGATCGCACGAAGGACGGCCGCATCCTCCAGCGCAACTTCGGCGGCCACCGCTACCCGCGCCTGGCGCACGTCGGCGATCGCACCGGCCTCGAGATGATCCGCACGCTGCAGGATCACGGCATCCACACCGGCATGACCGTCTACATGGAGCACACCATCGCGGGGCTGCTCAAGGACGGCAGCAAGATCGCCGGCGCCGTCGGCTACGACCGCGAGAAGGGTGAGCTGCGCGTCTTCCGCGCCAAGGCCGTCGTCCTCGCCACGGGCGGCGTCGGCCGCGCGTACAAGATCACCTCGAACAGCTGGGAATACACCGGCGACGGACACTCGCTCGCGTACCACGCGGGCGCCGATCTGGTGGACATGGAGTTCGTGCAGTTCCACCCGACCGGCATGGTGTGGCCTCCGTCGGTGCGCGGCATCCTCGTCACCGAAGGCGTGCGCGGTGAAGGCGGCGTCCTCCGCAACAAGGAGGGCAAGCGCTTCATGTTCGACGACATCCCCGACAACTACAAACCGCAGACGGCGGACAACCCGGAAGAGGGCTGGCGCTACGTGCTCGGCGACAAGTCGGCGCGGCGGCCTCCCGAGCTGCTGACGCGCGATCACGTCGCGCGCTGCATCAACCGCGAGGTGAAGGCGGGCCGTGGCTCTCCGCACGGCGGCGTGTTCCTCGACATCGCGTGGATCAAAGAGAAGATCCCCAACGCGCCCGAGCACATCCGCAAGAAGCTGCCGTCGATGTACCACCAGTTCAAGCAGCTCGCGGACCTCGACATCACGACGACTCCGATGGAGGTCGGCCCGACGACGCACTACATCATGGGCGGCGTGAAGGTCGACGGCGAGACGCAGATGTCGACCGTGCCGGGCCTGTTCGCCGCTGGAGAGGTCGCGGGCGGTCTGCACGGCGCGAACCGCCTGGGCGGCAACTCTCTGAGCGACCTGCTCGTGTTCGGCAAGCTCGCCGGCGAGCACGCCGCGAAGTACGCGAAGAGCAACGGCGCGGGGCAGATCCACAACGACCAGGTGGAGGCCGCGACGAAGGCGCTGCTCGCTCCGTTCGATCGCGGCGCGTCGGCCGAGAGCCCGTACAAGGTTCAGTACGACCTGCAGGACAACATGCAGGCGCTCGTCGGCATCGTGCGGCGCGAGGAAGAGATGACCAAGGCGCTCGACGTGATCGAGGGCCTGAAGAAGCGCGCCGCCGTCGTCGGCATCGCGGGCACGCGCGAGTACAACCCGGGCTGGCACACGGCGTTCGACCTGGGCAACCTGCTCACCTGCGCCGAGGCGATCACCCGCGCGGCGATCGAGCGCAAGGAGTCGCGCGGCGGCCACTTCCGCGAAGACTTCCCGAGCAAGGACGAGAAGGTCTTCGGCACGTTCAACACCGTCGTGCGCAAGGGCGCTGACGGGAAGATGCAGCTCGAGCGCGTGCCGCTGACTCCGCTGCCGCAGCACCTCAAGGACATCATCGAACAGGAGAAGAAGTAATGGCCAAGGCGACCTTCAGCGTGTGGCGCGGCGACATCAAGGGCGGCGCCTTCACCGACTACTCGACCGAAGTCTCCGAAGGCATGGTCGTGCTGGATGCGATTCACCAGATCCAGGCCGAGTCGGCGCCCGATCTCGCGGTGCGGTGGAACTGCAAGGCCGGCAAGTGCGGCTCGTGCTCCGCCGAGATCAACGGCATGCCGAAGCTGATGTGCATGACGCGGCTCAACACGCTCGACCTGTCGAAGCCGGTCACCGTCGAGCCGATGCGCGCCTTCCCCCCGATTCGCGACCTCGTCACCGACGTGTCGTGGAACTTCCGGGTGAAGAAGACGATCAAGAAGTTCAAGCCGCGCAAGCCCGACGCCGCCGACGGCACCTGGCGCGTGCAGAACGACGACATCGAGAGGCCGCAGGAGATGCGCAAGTGCATCGAGTGCTTCCTCTGCCAGGACGTCTGCCACGTGCTGAGAGATCACAAAAAGCACGAGGAGTTCATCGGGCCCCGCTTCTTCGTCTACACGGCCGCGCTCGAGATGAACCCCATCGACGACGAGAAGCGCGTCGACGATCTCAAGAACAAGCACGGCATCGGGTACTGCAACATCACCAAGTGCTGCACGAAGGTGTGCCCCGAGCACATCACCATCACCGACAACGCGATCATTCCGCTCAAAGAGCGCGTCGTCGACGAGCACTACGATCCGCTGAAGAAGCTGCTGAAGGTCTTCACCGGGAAGTGAAGCAGCCGGACCTCAGCGCCCGAGCTTGAACGTCGCCGAGCCGATCACGCAGCTCACCGTGGCGGTGGTCGGGTCGTACGCGTCGTTGATGCCCTCGAAGCGGATGCGCGCGATGCGCTCGTGGTCGTGCGCGCGCAGCTTCTCGAGGCGGTACTTGCCGCCCGAGGGCGCAAGCGTGACCGAGCAGTCGACCCAGTCGAACGCGCTGTCGTTGTAGAGCGTGACGACCGCCCAGACGCCGACGCCGCCGTACTCGGCATGGCCGATGAGCTTGTCGGCCTGGGTCGGGTCGGCGACGGCGTCGGTGCCGGCGCCCGCCGGCCTGCGCTTCGGCGCCGCAGGTGAAGACGGCGGAGGCGGCGGAGGCGGCGCGACGCCGTCCTTCTGCGGGAGCAGCACGAAGCGAGGGCCCTTCTCGGCGGCAGCGGCCGCGGCCGCGTCGAGGCTGACGCGCGCGAGCGCGGGGAAGACCTCCATCACGGTCGCGGTGCCGGCCTTCTTGCGCGCGCCGGCCTTGCCTGCGAACACGTCGAGCGCGACGCCCATCTCGATGCCCTGATCGCTGCCGGCGCGGATGAACGTCTCGCCGCGGTCGGTGAAGAGCTCGACGGCGAAGTCGTCGGCCCACGCCGGAACTGCGAGCAGCACGACGACGGCGATGCCCGGTCTCATGGCCCACGGTTTTACTTCGCGACGAGGGGGATCTCGATGTCGCCGCGGCGATTCAAGACGCGCTGGGACCCTGATAAGGACGGCCGCCTATGCGCATCGTCGTCACCGGCTCGCTTGCTTACGACTACATCATGAACTTCCCGGGGTACTTCAAGGAGCACATCCTCCCCGAGAAGGTGCACATGCTGACGGTCAGCTTCCTCGTCGACAGCATGAAGCGGCTGCGCGGAGGGACGGCCGGCAACATCGCGTACAACCTCGCGCTGCTCGGCGAGAAGCCGGTGCTGGTCGCCAGCGCGGGGCAGGACTTCGACGAGTACCGGAAGGCCGTCGAGCCGCTCGGCGTCGACACGGGCTCGATCAAGATCGTGAGCGACGAGTTCACGGCCTCGTGCTTCATCAACACGGACCAGTCGAACAACCAGATCGTCGCGTTCTACCCGGGCGCCGCGAACCACTCGCGCGAGCTGGCGCTCGATGCGCTGAAGCTCGGCAAGGACGACTGGGCGATCATCTCGCCGACGGATCCGGTCTCGATGGCGCGGCACACGCAGGAGTGCAAGCGCCTGGGCGTGAAGTACATCTTCGACCCGGGCAAGCAGACGCCGCGGCTCGACAAGCAGCAGATCCTCGCGGGGCTCGACGGCTGCTCGCTGCTCGTCGGCAACGACTACGAGTTCGGCATGATGGCGAAGGCCATCGGCTGGTCCGAGGACAAGCTGATCGCCGCGGCGCCGATCACCGTGATCACGCGCGGCGAAGAGGGCTCGTGGATCTACGACAACACGGCGGGGAAGAAGCTGGAGATCCCGATCGCGAAGCCGAAGGCGGCGGTCGACCCGACGGGCTGCGGCGACGCGTACATCTCGGGGTTCGCCTTCGCGCTCGCGCGCGGCTTCTCGCTCGAGCTCGCCGGCCGCGTCGCGGCGCTCACCGCGACGTATTGCCTGGAGCTCAAGGGCTGCCAGGAGCACCGCTTCACGAAGGCGGACTTCGTGGCCCGCTACGCGCAGACGTTCGGCGCGGCGCCACAGCTCGACGCCTGGGCCAGAGGCTGAGCGCAGCGAGCAGCAGCAGCAGCGCCGGAGACGAGCTGCAGCCGCACGGCGGCGGAAGGTCGATCGTCACCTGATCGAACGACACCTGTTCGTCGCGGATGCGGGCGACCGCAGTGGGTTTTGGCGCCGCGAGAATCGGAGAGCGCGCGAGGTACGTGACCGAGCGCGTCTGCCCAGCGGCCAGCGAGAACGGGCCGATCACGAGGTGGCCCGCGGCGCCGAGCGAGGCGCTCACCTTCTCGCCGTCGACGCGCGCGCTCGCGAGAATCGGCGACAGCCCGTCGAGCGTCTCGTCGAGCGTGATCGCCGTCGCGCCGCAGGGTTCGCGGTTCTGCACCGTGATCTGCACGGCGCGCAGATCATCGCCGCCGGCCGTGGGCGGGCCGACGTTGTGGGAGAGGTCGACGAAGCGATGCTGGAGGCGGACGTCGAACTCCTGCACGGCCACGTTCCCTGGCGCGCCGGTGGTGGTCACGCGCCAGCGCAGCGTGTCGCCGATGAGGTCGAGCCCGCCGTCCGCGGAGACATGAATCGTCTCGCGGTCGAGAGGTCCCGTGTCGACCGCCGGTCCGGACACCTGCTCCCACGCGTAGGTCTGGAGCTGGCAGAACTGGGGCGGTACGACGAGGGTCACGTCGCTGCTCACGCCGTGGCAGCCGACCTCGACTCCCGCCGTCGGCGGCAGGAACCCTGCCGGCAAAGGGTTGGTCGGCTGAACGACCCGATCGGTGAGCATGAAAGGAGAGAGCGTCGCGAGCAGTTCCCACGTGCCTGGCGTGCACGCGAAGTTGATGTTCCACCCTGCGTCGCCGTCGAGATCCACCGGACCAAACGACTGCTGCATGCCGGAGTCGAGCTCCGTCGCGACGACGGTTGCGGTGAGGCGCGCGCCCTGGCGACAGCCGAGACCGTCCGCGCTGAACACCCCCGAAGCGCTGCTGACGTTGAACATGTACCCCATCGAGAACGTGGTGGCGGTGAACGGCTGCGGAACCACCGCCACGTCGACCGCCGTCGTCGGGCCCGTCTGATTGCCGACTGAATACGTCACGCGGCCGTGCACACCGCCGTCGGAGCAGGAGTCGACCGAGTAGACGGTGAGTCCCGCGTCGCTGGCCACCCAGGAGATACCGGAGCCGCCGCCGTCCACGACCCACGAGACCTCGACTGGCGCGTTGTCGCAGAAGTGAGGGGACCCGCCGAGCGGATACGAGGCGTCCGTGCCCGCGATCTGGCTGCGGCCCGTGATCGTCGGCGCGTTCGGCACGCCCCAGGGGTCGATGTGGACGGGAAGCGAGACGAGCGGCGAGGCGCCCTGCGCATTCACGCCACGGACACCGACCGTGGCGCCGGCGTCGAGAGTGCAGACGTATTGGGGAGGCGTGTACCGCCCCGCGTCCAGGCTACCGGGGCCGGTGAGACTCCAGTCGTAGCCTGATGGAGGGCACAGGCCCGACGCCGTCGCGGCGACGAAGACCAGGTCGGGGCCTCCCGCCTGCGCCGTCGTGCCGGCATCCGCGGTCAGCGTTGGCGCGGGCGGCGGCCCGTTCAACGCCGTCAGCGTCGCTCCGAAGCGCATGTCGTGCGGCGCGTAGCCGTCCGAGACGTAGGCGTAGATCGTCGGAGTTCCGCACGACGTCGCGGTCAGGCGAGCCGCCCCGCCGTCCGGTTCCACCGTCACGATGCCGCCCGCGTCGAGCTCCCAGGTGACCCACAGCGGGTCTCCGTCTGAGTCACTCACGTCGATGGTGAGGTCGACCGGCGCATTGACGCTCAGCATCGGCAGCGACGCGAACGACGCGTCCGGAGCTGCCTCGTTCCAGTACGACCAGCCTTTGAACATCGGCGCGGTGCTTCCGGTGTGCGCGGCGCAGAAGCGCGGCGACGCGCAGGCGAGCTGAAGGATCGGAAGCCCCAGCGCGATGGGGGGCCGCACAACCCATGTCAGGCCCGGGGCCGCTGGGTTCGGCACGGCGCCCAGGAGGCCTCCGTCCTGCAGAACAGCAATGCCAAAACCGGCACCGAGCGCCGAACCGCCCTCCTCCGTGTAGGCGACGGTTTGGATGAAACCGCCGGGCGTCTGCGCCGTCCCACGCAGGTACCCGCCGTCGCTCAACACGGCACCGACGAAGACCCGGCCGCCCCCGACACCTGGAAACCCTTCGGCCACGACCAACCCGGCGCCGCCGTCGAGCCTGCGGAAGAGCTGCACCTCGCTCACGACCGTAATTGGTGTGGTGATCGTGCCGCGGGCGCCGCTCGTGATGAACGCGATAGAGGGTGTCCCGTTGACGCCAGCGGCCACCCAGTCTTCGCCGCCCGCCGAGACGGCACTCAGCGATCGATTCGTGGCCGAGGCCCCGGTGATCAGCGGCGCACTGAATGCCGACGTGGGGCTCGGCGCGGTGCTGAGTGCAATCTGACCACCGCTCGTATGAAGCAGGCCCGTGAACCCGCTCTCGGTGCGCCGAGCCCTGTGAAGCGCGGTCGCTGCGATTGGCGATGCGCCGGTCACGCAGCCCAGCGAAGCGGTCGTGGAGAACGCCTGGATACAACCGCCGTCGACCTGGGTGACAGCCACGGCCTGGCCCGCCAGGGCGACCGGCATCGGCGGCGCCACGTCCATACACATCGCTCCCGGCATGCACGCCTTCACCGCAGCCTGGGAGTTGCTGATGACGAGAATGCGGCCTTCCCCCTCGACCTGAACGTCATTCGGCGTCCCGGTGATGGGAATCTCGGTCCACCCCGCGAGCGCCTCGCTCGCGAGCAGCACTCCCACGCAAGCGAAAAACCGTGCGCTCATCAGTACGCCATCTCCGCGCGCAGGTAGATTCGGCCCTGGTTCGTCGCCGCGGGATCCATCGGCGAGGCCCGATACCCGAGCATCGTATAGCCGCCGGCCACCAGGAATCCCGAGTACCGGAAGCCCACCTCGCCACGCAGTGTGGTCAACCCTTCCCCGTCGGGATCCGCGCTCCGTCGGCCGACCTCGGCGGCGACCTCGAGGCCGCTCCAGATGCGGAACGACGGCCGCAGCGAAGCCACCAGCTGTACGTCCAGCGGAGCCCCCTCCACCTGGTGCAGCTGCAGGTGCGCGCCACCGGAGATCCTCAAGCGCGAGAACAGCGTGATGCTCGGCAGCACGGACACCAGGTGCCGCGTGTACTCGGCCCCGCCGCCGCGCGACGGCGGCAGCAGCTCGCGCCGCATCGAGTAGCGCAGCACCACGATGCCGGGCTCGAACCTCCACGCGAGCGCCGCGACGCCCTCGAGCAGCCGCGCCTCGAGCACGCGGTTGCGGCTCGTGTGCGAGAACGTCCCCGACAGCGTCGCCCGCAGCGACTGCGTGATGGTGAGCTCACCGCCGCCCCACGCCAGCCCCTGCAGCAGCTCGTCGCCCGGCCGCCGCTCGGACCGCACCTCGCCGCGCAGCCACGCCCGCGCCCGCTCGGACACGAAGCTCAAGCCGACTCCGCCGGCGTCGCGCTCGCGGTCGGGAGCCAGCTCCACCGGCATGCGCACGCCGCGCTCGTACCGCGCCGAGATGCTCAAGCCTTCCGTCACCCGCTGCGTGAGGCCCACTGCGCGCGAGAGCCGCAGGCCGGTGATGTCGTGCGCCGACACGTCCTCGACGAACACCGCGCCGCTGTCGAGCTCGCGCCGCACGCCGCTCGCGAGCCGCCGCTCTCCCAGCGACGGAGCATCCACGTCCAGCGAGTGCCCGCCGTACCAGACCTCGTCACCGCGCCGCACCTGGACGTTGCCCCACACCTGCGGGCCGAGCACCGGCCCCCAGCCCCCGCGCACCGCGAGCGTCACGTCCTGTGTCGGCTTGAGATCCACCCCCGCCGACGCGAACGTGTCGTCGAAGGCGCCCAGGCCCGCACCGTGAGACCACACGCGCTGCCGGTGCGCCGCCCGCAGCGTGAGCCAGCTCGTCACCGCCCACCGCGCCGACAACCCGACGGAGACGCGCCCACCCTCGATGCCGTCGTCCAGCGCGCGGTACGTCGCGTCTCGACCCTCGAGGCGAATGCCCCACGTCGGCCGCTCGTACCCGACGAAGCCACCGGCGATGCGCTGGTTCGACGGAGGCAGGTGCGCGTCCGCGCCCCAGCGATCGTCGAACACGCCGCCGATCACGAAGTCGCCGATCGGCTGCTCGACACGCGCGGCGAGCTGCCGGAACGTGATGGGATCGTAGTGCTGCGCGTCGAAGAACCCCTGCTCGCGGTACCGCCACGAGACGTCGAAGCTGCCGCGGTAGAACAGCGCCGGACCGCGCGCGCGAAGGCCGAACGCGTTCGCCGCGTAGCCGCGCGCCGGCATCACACCGCCAGCGGGGCTCGTGAACGTGAGCCCGCCGTCGTCCGACCACCGCAGCGACGAGATGTCGGTGACGTCGAAGCTGCGGGCCACCTCCGCCGAGATGAGCACCGGCCCGAGCCACCCGGACGCCGAGCCGCGCAGCAGCCGAGCCCCGCCCTGCTCCGCGTAGCCCGCGTTGATCGTCACGGGCCCGAGCCGCCCCGACACCTCGCCCCCGAACGTCCGCTGCGACGGCCCCACCACCGGACGCTCGTAGTCGACCCACAGCACCGGCCGCGTGAAGTTGCTCGGAGGCCCCGCCCCCAACGTCCGCGTCGACTCGAACGACCACAGCGGCCGCGCGAGCAGAATGCGCCCCTGGATGGGGTCGATCGAGTAGTCGACGCCGCGCGTGAGGTGCCGCTCGCCGATCGGCAGCCCCGTCACGCCGTCGCGCAGCTCGACGCGCACGGCCTCGCTGCCCTCGACCGCCGGCCCCGACAGGTAGAACAGGCTGCCGCCGGTCGCCTCGAAGCGGTCGTGCGCCGGCACGCGCGCGAGGCCTCCGACCGGGTCGACGCCGCCCGGCGCGTAGAAGCCGCGCACGCCCGCGCCGACGACCGCGTCATCCGGAGTCCGCGCCTCGAGGTACGCCGCCGTCGCGCTGCGGTGGAAGCGGCCGATCTCGTTCCCCGCGCCGAGCCACGCGCGGTACGTGCCGAAGCCGAGGCGGCCGACGCCCTCGCGGGAGATCTCCACGCGCAGCCGCGACTCGGGCGCGTTCGGCGCCACGCTCGCCGAGTCGTCGGCCCACTGCGGCACCACGTCGACCACCGGCAGCGCGCGCTCGGCCACCGCCATGCGCCGCGGCAGGAAGAACGACGACGCTCCGCCGTTCTGCAGCGCGCGGAGGTCCGCGTCGCGCAGGTCCAGCTCCGCGGCGAGATCGAACCCGAGCAGCCGGCCCCGCACCGCGCCGGCGCCGCGCCCGGCGAAGCGGAAGCCGCCGCCCGCTCCGAGCACGAACGCGCCCTCGACGTCGAGCAGGCCGACGACCGTGAGGCCGCTCGGAGGCTCGAGGCTGACCTCGCCCGTCACCGTCACGCCCTCCGAGCTCACCAGCACGACCGGCACCCGCGCCTGTTGCGACTCGCCGAGCGCGACCGTCGTCTGTCCCGACGGAGGCACCGCGACCTCGACCTCTCCCAGCCGCACGCGCGTCTGCGGCGGCGCCTCGACGGAGACCGACCGCCCCTTCGCCGCCGACGCCAGCACCGTGACGGTGCCCATCGGCTCCAGCGCTCGCGGCACCACCATGTACGAGCCGCCGCGCTCCACCACGTCGACCTGCTGCACGAAGAAGCCGGTGCGGTTGCCCTTCCCGCTCACCTGCACCGGCACGCGATGCGGCCCCACGGAGAGCGGCACCCACGCCCGGTATACGCCGTCGCCGCCGACCTCGGCGGGCCGCCCGCCGACGATGACGGTCTCTCCCTCGCCGACCTGGCCCGACAGCCGCACCTGCAGCGCTCCGTCGGCGAAGCGCGCCCCCGGCGGCTCGCTCGCCTGCGCTGCCGTCGCTCCCGCGCGCGCGAACGGAGCGACCGCGAAGTCCTGCGTCACCACGCCGCCCATCGGCAGCTCGAGCGTCGCCCCGTTGGGAGTCACCTGCGCCCCGCTCTGCAGCGTCAGCGGATCGACCTTGATGCGGTGGCGCCCCAGCACGAGGCGAACGCCGCTCGTGCCCTCGCGCTCGGGCGTGCGGCCCGGCACGTCGGCGAAGTGGTACGCGCCGTTCGCATCGGTGACCGCCCAGAAGCCGGTCTCGAGCATCACGCGCACCCCGACGAGGCCGGGCTCGTCGGCCTGGCACCGGCCGTCTGAGTCGGTGTCGCTGCAGACGCGGCCGGCGATGGCGCCGCGATCGAGCCGCAACGGCTGAGCGACCTGCGCCTGTCCGAGCGCCACCGCGAACAGCATCGCGGCGGCGGCGCTCACGGCCGCACCTCGGCCAGCGCGAGCACCTGCGTCTCGACGTCGACGACTGCCACCGACGCGGGACCGTCGAGCCCCTGCACCTCGAAGCGCGTGCGGCCGTCAGCGACCGTCGCCGGCCCGGCGCGCCCGCGGCTGAGCTCGACGGAGACCTCGCGTCCCGGCAGCACCGCTCCGTCGCTCGACTCGACCCACCACGTGACGGCCTTGCCCTTCACCTCGACGCGCACCACCACCGGCACCGCAGGCCCCAGCGTGAGCGGCAGGTCCGCCGGCGCCGAGCCCGGCCGGCTCGCGCGCGGGAACACGAGCCGCCCGCCTTCTCGCACGTGCAGGTCCGCGCTGAGGCCCGGCCACGCCGCGTGGCGCAGCGACAGATCGGTGTCGGCCACCGGACCGAGATCGATCACGCCCTCGGCGTCCGTGGTCACGTCGCGCGCGCCCACCTTCAGCGGCTGGGCCGGCACCGGCAGGCCGGCCAGATCCGTCACCGCGGCGAGCAGCCGCGAGCCCTCGACCCAGCACGCGATGCGCGCCGGCTCCGCCCCGACGGGGCCCCACGCGCGGACCTGGAGCGACGTGCGGCCGACGTCGACGTCGCCCGGCACGCGCCACCGCGCCGAGAGCTTCCCTCCGCCGAGCTCCTTCACGTCTTCGAGCGCTCCGACCGCCGAGACGAGCGCGAGCCGCGCGCCGGGCCGCGGGCGACCGAGCGCGTCCTTCACCACTGCCGTGACCGGCACCGAGCCGCCGAGGTGCACGAACGCCTCCGGCACCGTCACCGTCGCGCTCGCCGCGGGGCCCTGCACCAGCTGCACCTGCATGTCCTCGCGCGCGGAGATCGAGCCCTGCTTCCACACGGCCGCGAGGTCCTCTCGCCCCGAGCCGAGCTCCGCGGGCGCCACGTAGCCGAACTCGATGACGCCGTTGTCGAGCTGCCGCGGCGCCGTCGTGCGCCCGCGCGCGGCCGCGAGCGTCACCTTCGTGCTGCTGGTGATGTTGCCGTAGACGTCGGACGTCGCGCACAGCACGCGCGCGCGCGACTGGCCGTCGGCCGGCAGCTGCGTCGGGCTCACCACGCAGGCGAGCTGGTCGGTCGGCGGCAGCGCGAGATCGATCGGGTTCGAGCGCTTGTTGCCGAGGCGATCGACCGCGGTGCCGCTCGCCATGCCGTAGCCGGGAGGCACCACGATCGGCACCTTGAACCGCCCGTCGGGCCCGGTGTGCACCGGGCCGAACTTCTTCCCTGCGATGGTGAGCGTCAGATCCGCGTTCGCCTCGGTCTTGCCCGGCAGCTCGACGGCGGCCGCGAGCGGCACGCGCAGCGCTCCGAACGCGCCGTGCACGGATTGGGGATGCGGCCAGGCCGAGAACGCGACGACGACCGCGACCTCGGGGAAGCGCGTCGCGGGCAGCACGTACCGCGCGCTGTAGACGCCAGCGCCGACCTTCTTCAGCTCCTCGATGGAGCCGACGTTCGCGCGCAGCACCGGCGGCGCCGACTCGGGGTCGGGCTGGCCTTCTGCGTTGCGCATCTCGATGGTGAGCTGCGCCGACGTGTCGCGCCCCTTCACCGGCGCGGCCGGCTCGAGCTTGAGCGTCACGCGCGCCGCCGGCGGGCCCACCGCGTAGGTGCGGCTCTCGGTCGCGTTCGCCGACTTCGCGGTGACGGTGACCTTGCGCTCGGCCCCGGGCGTGAGCGTGAACACGCGCAGCGGGCCCTCGCCTCTCTGCGGAGTCACCGTCGCGCCCGGCGCGTCGAGCTGCACGCCCTTCGCGTCGACGGTGCGCCCCGAATCGTCGATGAGCCGCACCGCGAGCTGAAAGCCGTCGGGGGACACCGTCGACTGCGGCCCGAGCAGCTCGAGCTTCTCGGCGCGCGCGGCGAGCGGCGCCAGCACCAAAGCGGCGACGAAGCGGAAGCTCGGCGGGCTCACGGCGCCGCGCACGCTACCAGAGAGAGATCGCCCGTCGTCGCGCTATCTGCGGCGCGACGCGACGGACACCGGACGGCGACGCGCGAGGACCATCAGCACCAGCGCCGCGAGCAGCATGGGGGCGAGGCCACCCGTCGCCGAGCAGCCGGCCTGCGGGGCAGGCTCGGACTCGAGGTGGTGCTTGCCGTGGCCCTTCTTGCCGTGACCGTGACGATGGTCATCGTCGTCGTCATCGTCGTCGTCGTCGTGATGACCATTGCCGTGGTGACCGTGGTCATCGTCGTCGTCGTCGCAGTCATCATCATCGTCGTCGTGATGACCGCCGCCGTTCGGCCGGCAGGCCCCCGGGTAGTCGCGCGAGTGGTTGCGCAGGTGCGAGAGCGCCGCGAAGAAGCCGATGTTGAGCGTCTGAGCGTTGTTCGGGTTGCCAGGCGGGACGTGGCAGATCGTGACCTTCAGGTGGCCATGGCCGCCGCCGGAGCCGCCCGAGCCGCCGCTGCCGCCCGAGCCGCCGCCACCACCGGAACCGCCACCGGCGCCCGAGCCCCCAGAACCGCCGGAACCGCCGCTGCCGCCGGCTCCGCCGCCGGCGCCACCACCGGTTCCCGGCAGGGTGAACGTCGTGCCGTAGATGTTGTTGTTACCGGCGGTGTCGTCATCGGCGGCCCAGACGACGCGCACGCGACCGTCAGGCAGCACGGAGACGTCGTTCAGCACCTCGTTCACCGTCGGCGTCGAAGTCACCTGGTACACGGTGTTGGTGGCGATCGAGTAGACGAAGAGGTCCGTCGCCTCACCGGGCAGGAAGCTCTCGAACGCCACGATCCCCGAGCTGATGCTCGGGTTGCGCTGAACCCCGTCGAGCTCGAGCTGGACCTCGCTGCCGCCCGTCGTCGGCACCAGGTAGATGTCGCGGCCGTCGACGCTGCCAGCGCGATCGGAGTCGAACACGATCGTGTTCTCGTCGGTGTCCGGGCTGGTCTCCTCCGCGGTCGTCGCCGAGACGACCGTCGGCGCGGACCACGTCGAGCCCACCAGGGTCGATTTCATGATGTCGCAGCCCGAGAAGCTGCCGACGCCGCACGCCTCCCAGACGACGAGGTTGCCGGCCGGCGAGACCGCGGGGCTCAGATCCTCGCGCGGCGAGACGCTCAGATTCACCAGCGGGCTGTTCGGGGCAGACACGAGGCCCACGAAGATGTCGTTCTGCGCGCCGGGGACGGTGTTGCCGACGAACGCGACCGTGTCGCTGCCGAGCGCGGTCGCGAACGCCCGAATGCCCGACATCGGAGCGATCGCGACGGTCGTCTCGTTCGCGACGTCGAAGACCATCGCGGTGCGGGTACCGTTGTCGTCGCGCGCGAACGCGACGCGGCCGTTCTGCACGTCCGACAACGTGTCGATCGCCGTCGGGGGCCGGGGGATCGCAGCCGACGTGCTGCTGAGGAAGCTGAAGTACCGAATGGAGAGACTGCCGACGTCCGTGTACGCAGCGAAGTCGCCGCTCACGTGCGGGTCCGTCTGCTCGCCGGGGGTCACGTCGACGTCGACGCGCGTGCTGGTGATCGCACCGCCGTTGTCCGGCGTCAGCGCCATTGCGACTGCCGGCATCACCATCGCGAGAACGAAGGCCTTCATCGCCAACCTCTCCCGGACCGTTTCCCAGCGTCCGAAACGACAAATCCCAAGCTCCTGAACGAAGGAACCTGGGATCGAGGGCGATTCACTTCCGCCTTCCCACGGCAGTCACGGCCGGCCTTGCTTCGGGCCCCGCGGCTTTGCGCACCAGAGGTTTCCCTCTGGATTGCCCTTGTACAGGACGAAGAGAATGATACGGACGCAATCGCGCGCTCCGCAAGTTCCACCCCTTGCGACAGATGCGCACACGCAGTTAAAAGGCGCGCCCCCGCTGGTCAGCATCCGGTGGGACCACAGTCACTGACGTACGGCCAGGTAGCTCATCTGGTTAGAGCGGCGGTCTCATAATCCGCAGGTAGACGGTTCGAGTCCGTCCCTGGCCATCAAGCAGCTCGCGGGCTTAACGGCACGCGAGCTGTTTTTTTGACGGTGGATCACCGGGCCTCACAATGGGCGCACAGGTCGGTAGCGGCCTGTAGCTCTTCTAAGGGAGGCCCACATTGCAGGACGTGAACGGGATTGCGGCGCAGGTCGCGAGCGCGGCGCTGGAAGCAGACTCGGCATCGAAGAACGAGGTCGTGAGCACGCACGTGCTCGTGAGCGAGGAGCAGGTCGAAGCGCTGCGTGAGCTCTCGCGCCGCACGCGCGTCGCGCAGAGCGAGTACCTCCGCGAGGCGGTCGACGATCTGCTGACGAAGTACAGCACCGTGCTGGGGGCGAAGCGTTGAGCCGTCGCGAGCTCCGCAACCTCTCGGGCGTGCGCCTCACCGCGAACGCCGCGCAGCTCTCGCTGAGGGATCTGCGGCTGCGTCCGCTGCGCGCGATGCCTCAGCCGCCGCAGACGACGCAGTTCGAGTCGCCGCTCGAGGACGCGCTCAGGCGCTTCCTCGACACGGTGGAAGAGCAGCAGAGCTGAGCTGCTGTCGCTTCAGAGCGCGACGACAAGTCGCGCTCGCCCCAGCCCGATCGGCCCCATCGTCGTGCCGTCGGCCTGGCGGAAGGCATCTCCCGGCAGGAGGATGCCGCCCTCGATCGTGCCGGTGATCTGCAGCAGGCGGTGCGGCTTCCACCGCGCCTGGATGCCGAGGTCGAGCTCGGTGCCGAGGTAATCGCCGGGCTGCGCGCCGAGATAGTTGTGCGGCGTGCCTCCCCTGACCTTCGTGCTGAACGCGTCGGTGAGCTTCGCGGTCGAGAACGCGAACAGCGGGCCGCCGTAGAGATCGAGCCAGTCGGTGAAGCCGTACTTGAGGCGCGGGAAGAGGTACCAGGCGTTGTAGACGCCGCCGCCGGTCGGCAACAGGTGCACGCCCTCGGGCGGCACGCCGGTGAGGTTCGGGTCCGCCGCGCGGAAGCCCGCGCGCGCCGACTGGTAGCCGAGCACCTGGTCGAACAGCACGAGGCCGACCTTGTAGTCGCGGTCGAAGCGGTAGCCCTCGATGCGATCGTCGTACGGGTTCTGATCGCCCGACGCGTAGCCCCAGTCGAACAGCACGGTGACGGCGCGGAAGCGGTACGACGCCTTCGCCGCGGCGCCGAACTGGCGCACCTGCGAGACCGGCGCGACGTCGGTGCGCGTCTGCGTGGTGGTGCCGAAGATGCCGACGACCTCGGCGCCGAGGTTGAGCGCGCGATCTTCGCGCTTGAAGAAGACCCACTTCGCGCCGAGGTCGACCACGAACGCGTCGGTCTCGCGGCCGCCGTCGGTGACGCCGATGGCGCGCTGCCGGCGGTAGATGAGCGTGACGCCCGCGTAGCGATCGTCGTCCGCCTTGAAGCGGACGCCCAGGATGCCCTGGAACGCGCGGTCTCCGATGGAGAAGTCGGCGTTGCTGTCTTTCCACACGAGATCGCCGGCGCCGTAGAGCTCGAGCGCGCGCCACGCACCGCCCAGCGAGAACAGCGGCCGCCCGGCGAGCAGCGCGCGGTAGACGAAGCTGCCGAAGTGCTGCTGGCCGAAGTCGCCGGCCTGCGGGTCCGCGTTGCCCGCGTTGGCGAGGATGCCGAGGTTGAAGTGGTTCGTCTGCTGCCCGATGCGGAACACCCCGCTCTTCCACCGGTACTCGAGGAACAGCTGGCGCAGCTCGATCGGCTGGAAGTTCGGCACCGGGACGCGGTCGGCGAGCAGGCCGGCCTGCGGCGGGTTGCCGATCACCGCGCCCGACGCCGCGTCGAACTCGGCGAGCGCGCCGAAGCCCTTGAAGTGCACCTCGGGCGCGACACGAAGACGCGTCTGGAAGGGGCGCGGCCCGACGTAGTTGCCCTGGTCGTCGACCGGCAACCAGCTGACGAGCGTCTCCGACAGCCGGAGCGCGGCGGCGATCTTCCCCTCGATGTCGTCGGCCATCGACGGCGTGCCGGCCCCGGGAATCGGCGTGCCCGGCGGCGGAGTCAGCGCGCCGGAGTTGTTCTCGGCGATGCCCGAGGTGCCGGCGTCGGAGGCCGCCGCGGCGGCGGCGTTGCCCTCGAGACCGCTCGAGCGGACGACGTCCGACGCGGTGTTGTCGGTGTCCGCCGGCACCGGAGTCACTGCCGGGGCGGCGCCTGTCGACCCGCCATCGGCAACCTGGGCAAGCACCAGCACAGCAACCACCGACAACGAGACAGCCGACATGGGGCCTCTTCGAGGGGGCTACGAGGGACGCGCGGCGGATACCACGCTTGACTCGGCCTTGCGAGACCTCTTAAGAGGCCGGCCTCCCAAGCAGTACTCCCCGCTCGCGGCCCGGTCAGGCGCGGGCATAACCCAAGGGGCATCACATGGCAGCAGCAACCAGCGCAGCGAAGCTGCGCGAGTATGAAACCGTCTTTCTGGTCTCGCCCGACCTGACGGACGACAACGTCGACAAGGTGAAGGAGAAGGTTCGCGGCATCGTGAGCCGCGAAGGCGGCAAGCTCCTTCGCTTCACCATCTGGGGCAAGAAGAAGACGATGTACCCGATCGGCAAGCAGCCTCGCGCGATCTACATCCACGCTTCGTACCTCGGTCAGAGCGGCCTGGTCGCCGAAGTCGAGCGCAACCTGCGCAACTTCGACGAGGTTCACCGCTATCTGTCGGTGAAGATCGCCGAGGACATCGACCCCGAGTCTCGGCCGGTGCAGGAAGACGTGAAGCTGGCCGGCGACGTCGACGACAAGGTCACGTTCGGCGGCGCGGAGCGCGACGCGTACCGCGGCTACGGCGATGAAGACGAGGGCATGGGCTTCGACGAAGGTGGAGACGAGCGATGAGCTTCAACAAAGACGGTGGCCGTGATCGCGGCGACGACAAGGGTGGCCGTGGCGACAAGAACGGCGACGGAATGGAAGACGACAAGCGGGGAGGCCGCAGCTTCGGCCGCCGCAAGGTCTGCCGTTACTGCGCCGACAAGAACGTGAAGGTCGACTTCAAGGATCAGTCGGCCCTCAAGTACTTCGTCACCGAGCGGGGCAAGATCATCCCCCGCCGCATCTCGGGCAACTGCGCGAAGCACCAGCGCGAGGTGGCGAAGGCCATCAAGCGCAGCCGCGGTCTGGCCCTCATCCCCTACCTGGTTCTGGCGGGCTCTCCATGAAGCTGATTCTCCGCGAAGACGTGTACAACCTCGGCAAGTCCGGCGAGGTCGTGACTGTGAAAGACGGCTACGCGCGCAACTACCTGTTGCCGCGGAACCTCGCGATGCTCGCGTCGGCGGCCAACGTCCGCCAGCTCGAGCACGAGAAGCAGGTCATCGAGCTGCGCCAGCAGAAGCTGAAGGGCGCGGCCGAGGAGCAGGCGAAGAAGATGGGCGAGGTCTCGGTCAAGATCACCCGCAAGGTGGGCGACCAGGACAAGCTCTTCGGCTCCGTCACGGCGCTCGACATCGCCGAGGCCCTCGCGAAGACCGGCCACAAGGTCGACCGCCGCCTCATTCACCTGCCCGAGCCGATCAAGACCGTCGGCCAGTTCGAGGTCGAGCTGCGCCTGCACCGCGACGTGACCTCGAAGATCAAGGTCGAAGTCGCCGGCGAGACCCAGGCCGCCTGATCAACAACTCCTAAGTCGTCGTAGGATCGCCCCATGCCTGCTGTTCACGAAGATCTGTCCGCTGAGCGGGCAGTGCTCGGGGCGATCCTCGCCGACAACACCGTCATCGCGAACATCGCGGAGGTCGTCGCCGCCGACGACTTCTCGAGCCCGGCCCATTCCCAGATCTGGGAAGCGGTCATCGCCCTCGACGGCAAGCAGCAGAAGATCGATCACCTGACGCTGGCCGAGGAGCTGAAGATCCGCGGCCAGCTCGCCCAGGTCGGAGGCCCGCCCTACCTCATGGGCCTCGATCTGCAGGTCCCCTTCGCGCACAACGCCGTCCAGTACGCGCAGATCGTCAAAGATCGCGCGACCCGCCGCGGCCTGCAGGGCGTCGGGCGCGAGATCATGGAGCTCGCCGGCCAGGAGACCGGAGACCTCCGCGAGCTCGTCGACGAGGCCGAGCGCCGCATCTTCCAGATCGCGCAGAAGAAGCGCACCGGCGAGCTCAAGTCGATGACCGAGCTCATGGAGGGCGCGCTCGAGCTGCTCGAGAAGATGAGCGCCTCGACGAGCGGCATCACGGGCTTGTCGACCGGCTTCGTCGATCTCGACAACCAGCTCACCGGCCTGCACCCCGGCGAGCTCATCATCCTCGCGGCGCGCCCCGGCATCGGGAAGACGTCGCTCGCGATGAACATCGCGCTCAACGCGGCCAAGGTCGAGAACAAGGCCGTCGGCATCTTCTCGCTCGAAATGCCGGCCACGCAGCTCATCCTGCGTCTGCTGGCCACCAGCGCCCGCGTCGACATGAAGAAGCTGCGCGGCGGCCGCCTCACGCAGCACGATCAGGAGAAGCTGCAGGAAGCCGCGAACGAGCTGTACAACCTGAAGCTCTTCATCGACGAGTCCGGCGCGCTGTCGTCGTTCGACCTGCGCGCGAAGGCGCGGCGCCTCAAGCAGCGCGACCCGTCTCTGGGGCTCATCGTCATCGACTACCTGCAGCTCATGCACCAGGGCGGCCGCGTCGAGAGCCGGCAGCTCGAGGTCTCCGAGATCTCGCGCGCGCTCAAGCAGCTCGCCAAAGAGCTCGAGCTGCCGATCATCGCCCTCTCGCAGCTCAACCGTAAGGTCGAGGAGCGCAAGGGCGGCAAGCCGATGCTGTCGGACCTCCGCGAGTCGGGCGCCATCGAGCAGGACGCCGACGTGGTCATGTTCATCCACCGCGACGACTCGGGCGACGAAGACGGCGCGCCCCAGCCGGTGCGGTCGGTCATGCCGGTCGAGCTCATCGTCGCCAAGCAGCGCAATGGTCCGGTAGGCTCCGTCGACCTGATGTTCCTCTCCGAGTACACGCGGTTCGAGAGCCGTGCTCGCGACTGGCAGGGCGGCGGCGGCCCCGCGTGAAGACCGGGGGCACCTCTCTCGGCAACAAGTCCGTGCTGGTCGTGGACGACGACGAGCACACGCGAAACCTGCTGAAGGATCTCTGTGAGACCGCGGGCTACACCGTGCGACTCGCGGGCGACGGCGTCGAGGGCCTCAAGCTCATCGAAGAGAGCACGCCGGACCTGGTCCTGCTCGACCTGATGATGCCGCGCAAAGACGGCTTCCAGGTGCTGCGCGCGCTGAGAGAACAGCCCCAGTACAAGGAGCTCGCCGTCATCATCCTCACCGCCATGGGAGACATGGACGGGAAGATCCGCGGCATGGAGCTCGGCGCCGACGACTACGTGACGAAGCCGTTCAAGCTCATCGAGCTGCAGACGCGCATTCACGCCGCCCTGCTCGTCCGCGACTACCGCCAGCGCCTCGAGGCCGCGGAAGAAGAGCTGCAGCAGCTGCGGGCGCTCGACCCGGTCACCGGCGCCGGCACCTACGCGCAGCTGAAGGCCTCGCTCGACGGAGAGCTCGCGCGCTCGCGCCGCTACGGTCGCCCCGCCGCCGCGCTCATGTTCGGCTTCGACGACTACCAGGGCCTGCGGCAGACGCTGGGCCGCGAGGCGTGCGACCAGTACCTGGGCCGCCTGTCGCAGGAGATCAAGGGCGCGCTGCGAGGAGCCGACCGCATGTTCCGCATGGCGGCCGACGAGTTCGTGATGCTGCTGCCGGAGACGGACCTGAAAGGCGCGAAGGTGGTCGCCGACCGGCTGCACTCGGTGTGTGCGCAGGTGGCGGTGGAGACCTCCGGCGGGCCGATGAAGCCGAAGATCCGCATCGGCGGCGCGTACTTCCCGCACGAGCGGGTGCGCTCCAGCGAAGATCTGCTCCGCGAGGCGCACAAGAGCTACCAGTCGCTCCAGAAGTTCGTCTTCGATCTCTGAGCGCTGGTGGTAAAACACGGCTCCACGTGACGACGAGGGCGCTCACACCCGCGGTGCTGCTGTCCGGCTTCTGTGTCCTGTGCAGCGCCTGCAGCGTCACCTTCCCCGACGGCGTCTACTCGTGCTCGACGCAAGCAGACTGCGCCGACAGCGCGGCGCTGTGCGTCGGCACTCCGAAGCGCTGCTGCGTTCCGACCGGCCCCGAGATCTGTGGCGACGGCATCGACAACGACTGCGACGGGACGGAATCGGCGGGCACCGCCGAGGTGTGCAACGGCATCGACGACGACTGCGACGGCAACACCGACGAGGGCTTCAACCTCGCGAACGACCCGAACAACTGCGGCATGTGCGGCAAGAAGTGCGCAGCCAACGAGGTGTGCACCGACCGCGCGTGCACGCTCAAGCGCGAGACGAACTGCAGCGACGGCGTCGACGACGACACGAACGGGCAGATCGACTGTCTCGACGCGGCCTGCGAAGGCCGGTTCTGCGGCATGGGCTGCGCGTGCAAGTCGCTCGCGAAGTCCGAGGCCGGCTGCACCGACATGATGGACAACGACGGCGACGCGCAGATCGACTGCTTCGACACCGACTGCCTCGGCGTCTCGTGCGGCATCGGCTGCGCGTGCGCGGCGGCCGGCACGAAGCGCGAGACCGCGTGCAACGACGGCTTCGACAACGACGGCGACATGATGAGCGACTGCGCGGACTCGGACTGCGTCAACCAGCTCTGTACGCCGGCGCCGCTGTTCTTCACCTGCACCGCCGGCGGCCAGTGCCGCTGCAACGGCGGCGCCCAGGTGCTCGAGGCCGGCATGCTGTGCACCGACGGTCTCGACAACGACTGCAACGGGAAGACCGACTGCGCGGAGATGGCGTGCAACGGTCAGCTGTGCACGACGGATGCGGGCATGGGGTCGTGCGCCGCTCTGATGTGCATGCCGTAGGCTGAAGAAACCGGGTTCGCGTTCGCGTTCGCGTTCGGTGTTGCCGAGGCCGCCGGCTCGTCAGAGCCCGATCCTCGAGCGCGAGGGTTCGCGGCTTGGGTTCGGCGTCGCTCCAACGACCGCGAACCCGAACGCGAACGCGAACCCGGCAGTTACCCGATCCCGCGACTGCTACCCGATGCCACCACAGACGTTCGGGACCCCACTTCCACCGCACGTCTGCGGCGCAATGCACGTCCCGCAGTCGAGCACCCCTCCGCAGCCATCCGCCAGCGCGCCGCAGTTGGCTCCAGCCGACTGACACGTGCGCGGCGTGCAGGCCGGCGCCCCGCAGCGGCCGGGCTGACCGCCGCCGCCGCAGGTCTGGGGCGGCGGGCACGCGCCGCACTGCAGCAGGTTGCCGCAGCCGTCACCGGCGAAGCCGCAGTTGAAGCCCTGGCTCTGGCAGGTGAGCGGCGTGCACATCGTGGCGCCGCACTGGCCCGGGCCGTTCGCACCGCAGACCTGGCCCATGGGGCACGGGCCGCAGTCGATGGCGTTGCCGCAGCCGTCACCCTGCATGCCGCACTGGAAGCCCTGCTGCATGCACGTGCGCGGCGTGCACATGCCGCCGCCGCCGCAGACGCCCGGCTGACCGCCGCCGCCGCAGGTCTGCGGAGGCGTGCAGACGCCGCACGGCTGCAGGTTGCCGCAGCCGTCGCCCTGCTGGCCGCAGTTGAAGCCCTGCGCCGCGCAGGAGAGCGGCGTGCAGCTGCCGCCACCGCCGCAGACGCCGGGCACTCCGCCGCCGCCGCAGGTCTGCGGAGCCATGCACATGCCGCAGTCCTGCGTGCCGCCGCAGCCGTTCGACTGCGTGCCGCAGTTGAAGCCGAGCTGCTGACACGTGCGCGGCTGACACATGCCGCCGCCGCACACGTTCGGAGTTCCGCCGCCGCCGCACGTCTGGCCGCCGGTGCACTCGCCGCACGAGCCGCCGTCGGGGTTCGCGATGCCGCCGCAGCCGTCACCCTGAACGCCGCAGTTCGCCCCGAGCTGCGCGCACGTCCGCGGAGTGCACGGCACGCCGCACACGCCCGGCACGCCGCCGCCACCGCACGTCTGCGGAGCCATGCACGTGCCGCACTGAAGCACGTTGCCGCAGCCGTCCGACGCGGGGCCGCACTGAATGCCCTGCGCCATGCAGCTGCGCGGCGTGCACATCTGCGGCGGAGGCACGTCGGGCGTGATGCACGACGAGAGATCGAACAAGAGGTACTCGAACACCTTCTCCTGCGCGTTCATCGGAGTCGCCGAGCAGTGCGTCGGCCAGGTCGCGCTCGAGCTCGACGCGTTGATGACGTGGAAGTCGCTGAACAGCACGCGACCGCACTGGTTCGCCGGCGCCGCGGTCGTCGGCGTGTTGAACGTGTACTCGAGCGGAATGGCCGCCGGGCCGCCGCAGCGGCCCACCTGCCCGCCGCCGCCGCAGATCTGGGGCGCGGGGCAGGTCGTGCTGCCGTCGGCGCGCGTGCAGGTGATCGTGCCGCCGCAGCCGTTGCCGAACGTGCCGCACTCGTAGCCGAGCTGCGCGCAGGTCCTCGGCACGCACGTGCCGCCCTGGCCGCACACGCCGGGCGTGCCGCCGCCGCCGCACGTGTTGCCGCCGTTGCAGCCGCCGCAGTTGCGCGTCGTGCCGCAGCCGTCGGCCACCGGGTTGCCGCAGCTGTAGCCGAGGTTCGCGCACGTCGCGCGCGTGCAGGTGGGCACCGTGCTGCTGCCGAACACCCAGCGCTGCGCGGGCGAGATGACCGCGCTCATGTCGTTGCGCACCTCGAGCACGCGGATGCGCGGCACCGCCGGCGTCGACGACACCGCCTGCGCGTTCACCAGCTGGATCCACTGGGCGAAGCTCTGGCCCTTGGGGAACGACGTGTCGATGTACGCGTCCTGGTTCGGCGGAGCCGACGCGCCCGGCGTGAACGTCGCCGTGCTGGTGAACGAGATGTTGCTGTTGATCGCGTTGCCGTTCGGGTCGAGCGCGCGGCCGAAGAGCCAGACGTACGCGAAGTGGCTGGCGAACACGCGGCCGCCGGCGTTCGCGTAGGCCTCGAGGTTCGCGCGCCGCGTCGTCGACTTGAGCTGCTCGCTGCCGACGCAGTCGAGCACGATCACGTCGTACTTGCGCATCTCGGCGAGGCTGTCGAAGAGGGTCGCCGCAGCCGGAGCGCCGCCGGTGAAGTTCGCGCCGTTGTCGCGATAGAAGCGAACCCGACCGTTGCCGCTCGGCAGCGAGAACTCGCTCGGATCGATGCCGATCTTCGGGAACACGCACTCGATCGCGTCGGCGCTGCCGGTCACCACCGCGATGAGCGGGATGTTGTCGTTCGGGTGACCCTCGGCCTGGCGGCGCGGCATGCGCGACTGTTCAGGCGTCATCACGTTGTTCTGGCAGCAGGTGAGGTTCGACAGCGTCACCTGGCGGCGCCACTTGCCGAGCTGAATGACGACCGGGACGTTCACGCCCATGCCGCACGGCACGTTCTCGAGCGTGAAGCCGCCGTCGGTCTCCGACACCGTCGACACGAGCGGGCTGCCCGAGACGCCGGCGCTGCACTGATCGCAGGTGACTCCGGCGTCGCCGAACGGCTGCACGGTGCTGTTGGGCACGTAGATGAGCGCGCCCGGAATCGGGTCGGGGTTGCCGTAGCCGGCGGCGGGGTTCGTCGGCGCGAGCACCGTGCCCGACAGCTTCGTCTTCGTCGTCGGCGTGCACGCCGCCTGGTTGAGGCAGAGGTTCACGCAGGCGCCGGCGTCGAACGGCACGCTGCCGCACACGCTGGGCACGCCCGAGCCGCCGCAGATGTCGCCGCCGTCGCACGCGCCGCAGTTCGGGGTGAGGCCGCCGCAGCCGTCGCTGACCTGGCCGCAGTTCGCGCCGGCCTGCGCACAGGTGCGCGGCACGCACGGAGGCGGCCCCCCGCAGACGTTCGCCGCGCCGCCGCCGCCGCAGGTGCCGCCGTCGGAGCAGCTGCCGCACTGGATGACGCTGCCGCAGCCGTCGTTCACCGGGCCGCAGTTGACGCCCAGCTGCGCGCACGTCCGCGGCATGCACAGGCTCGAGCCGCCGCACTGGTTGGGCACGCCGCCCGCGCCGCACTGGCCGGTCATGCACATGCCGCAGCTGGGCAGCGCGTTGCCGCAGCCGTCGCCGATCTGACCGCAGGTCGCTCCGGCGTCGGCGCAGGTGCGCGGCACGCAGACGACGCCGCCGCCGCACTTGTTGGGCTCGCCGCCGCCGCCGCACGTGAACGGCGGCATGCACATGCCGCAGTTGATGACGTTGCCGCAGCCGTCGCCGACCATGCCGCAGCCGGCGTCGAGCGTGGCGCACGACTGGGGCGTGCAGCTGTTGCCGCCGCCGCACTGGTACGGCACGCCGCCGCCGCCGCAGACGCCGGCGTCGCAGCTGCCGCACATGAGGACTCCGCCGCAGCCGTCGCCGATGACGCCGCAGCGCGCGTTCTGCAGCGCGCACGTGGTGGGGATGCACTGGCCGCCGTCGACGTTGCTGCCGGTGGTGCCGCACCGGCTGTTGATGCCGCCACCGCCGCACGTCTCGGGCAGCGCGCAGGCGCCGCAGTTCAACAGACCGCCGCAGCCGTCGCTCATCGGGCCGCACTCGGCGCCGATCTGCGCGCACGTGCGCGCGATGCAGCCGGCGTCACCGCCGCACTGGCTCGGCACGCCGCCGCCGCCGCACGTCGTCGGCAGCGGACAGCCGCCGCAGTCGATGATGCTGCCGCAGCCGTCGCCGATCGGGCCGCAGTTCGCGTTCGCGCTCTGGCAGGTGACCAGGCCGCAGCCCATGCCGCCCGAGCCGCCGGCGCCGGCGCTGCCTCCGCCCGCCGCAGAGCCGCCGCCCGCGCCGGCGTTGCCGCCGGTGCCCATGCTGCCGCCGACGCCCGAGCCCGCCGAGCCGCCGCTGCCGCCACCGTCGGTGCCGGGGCCCGGCTTGTTGCAGTCACACGCCGAGAACGAAACCAGCGAGCCGACCGTCAGTGCGGTGACGAGGTGAGCCCGCAGCAACCCTGTGCGCATTCACGCAGTCTACACAGGTTGCCGCAGACACCTGCAGGGTGAACTTCACCCCGGCGAGCCGACGCCGCAGCTGCACGTCGACGGGTTGCACACCAGACCGGTGCCGCACCCACCACACCCCGGCTTGCAGACGCAGGAGCACGTGGTCGGGTCGGCGTCGTACGTCGGGCCGCAGTTGAGCTGGGCGGTGTCGCAGACGCAGCCACACACGCCGGCGCCGTTCTGGAAGCGGTAGCCCGGGGCGCACGTCGCGCTCTGCACACACTCGCACGTGCAGTCGGTCACGTTGCACTGCTGGAAGCCGTTGCAGGTGCCGCCGCAGTCGGCGGTGCAGACGAAGTCACACACGAGCCGGTTCGGGTTGCAGACCTTGCCCGGCGGCGGAGTGCCGCCGCAGTTCGACGGGCACTCGCAGAGGTTCGTCATGAGGTTGCACGCGAGCCGGCCGCGGCAGAAGTCCGGGTCCATCGGGTCGTAGTACATCGTGTCCGACGAGCACGGCGGCGGGTTGCCGCCCTGGTTCGGGGTGGTGTCGATCCAGTACCGGTAGCTGACGGCGGCGGCCATCGTCGTGCCGGCCGGGCGGCAGGCGCCGAAGAACGAGATGGTGCGGTTGACGCCGTCGAAGTCGAAGCCGTTCACGCGGCTGCGCGGAATGTCGTTCGCGTTGCACATCGCCGGCGTGAGCACGGCGTCCATCGCGACCTTCACGGAGGCTCCGATGGGCGGCTTCTGCATGCGGTAGCCCGCGGCGCCGATGGTCGAGTTGACGATGGCGTCGATCGACGAGCTGATCGAGGTGGCGTTGTTGATCGCGCCGCGGATGCCGCCGGTGGCGGTGATGACCTGCGCGTGGCGCTGCGGGTTCGACTGCGACTCGGAGTTGCAGTTCTGACCCGCCGGGCAGACGATGCCGTGCACCGGGATGTTGCGCAGCAGCGGGTTGCGCGTGAGCGTCGTCGTGCCGGTGCCGCGGAAGTAGTTGACGAAGTTGTTCACGTTCTCGAGCGTGCCGCCGGTCGCCTGGTAGCCGCTCGTCTGGTCGTCGGCGTCGCCGAGCAGAATGACGACGAGCTGCGCGTCGCTGCGCATCTTGTTGACGACGACGGCGCCGTTCATCGGCATGCCGTTGACGATGTCGTCGACCGCCTTGCGCGCCGCGCCGAGCAGCCCCTCGGTGCCGGAGCCGTCGATGCCGATCCAGCAGCCACCGTTGTCGCCGTTGCCCTCGCTCGCGAGGTTCGACTCGCAGGCCGCCGCCGGGGTGACGAGGGTGCAGTTACCCCCCGAGCAGGCGCTGTTCTCGGTGAGCCACGCGCGGAACTGGTTGATGTTGGTGGTGAAGCCGCGGCGGATGCTGCGGTTGTTGCTCGTCCCGGTGAGGTGGTACTCGCTCGTGACCAGCGAGATGCGCCAGTCGAGCGTCGAGTTGTTGAGCGCGGTAGCGACCGCCGTCGCCGCGTTCGCGAGCGCGGTCTGAGAAGCCGCCATCGAGCAGCTGTCGTCGACGACGAAGAGGAAGTCGACCTTGCCGCTCGAGGGCCGGAACGTCTCGCACTGCACGGCGTTCGCGTCGCCGAACTGCGCGACGGCCGAGCCGCCGGCGGTGTCGCTCATCGAGAACATGGCGCCCTCGGCCGTCACCGACGTCGGCCGCAGCGCGACGATGACGACGGTGTGCGCGGCCATGGTGACGCTGTTCACGCGGTGCAGGTACTCGACCTGCAGGCTGAAGGGGCCCATCGTGCCGCCCGCCCCCGCGAGGACGCCGGCGCCGCCGCCGACGAGCGCGTTCGCGATCGCGTTCGCCCGGTTCTTGATGTCGACGTTTCCGGCCATGTTGTAGAAGGCCTGCACCGCGCCGACGCCGTCCCACGAGGTGAACGTCTGCGTGGTCGGGTTCGTGAGCGCGCCGATCGCGTTCAGCTGCGGAGAGATCGCCGCCTCGTCCGCCGTCGCCGTCGCGCCCGGAGCGTTCTGCCGCCACGCGATGAACGCCACGTTGTTCGTCGGATCCCACCCGATGAGGCCGCGGCTCTGGCCGCCCACCATCATCGGAGCGATCTCGGTGAAGGTCGCCGGCAGCCCGAGCTGGATGTCGGGCGTGCCTTCGGCGCGGAAGGTGACGGGCCGCAGGTTCATCGCGGTGCAGACCTGGCCGGCCGGGCCGGTGCCGTCGGCCATGTTCCTCGGGTCGAGCTCGCCGGTGTCGACGCGGCCGTTCTGGTTCGTGTCTTCGGCGCCGTCGTCGATGCCGTCGCCGTCCGAGTCTTTGCGCGTCGGGTCGGTCGTCGTCGTCGGGTCGAGATCGACGGGCACCCCCGGGCAGTTCGTCGCGTCAGGGATCTGCGCCATGGTGAGCCCGCGCTCGATGCCGTCGGTGATGCCGTCGCCGTCGGTGTCTTTGCGGCGCGGGTCGGTCTCGGTCGCCTGCACGACGCCGTCGGCGTTCTGATCTTCGCCCATGTACATCGCGTTGTTGGGACCGTCGATGAGGCCGTCGCAGTCGGTGTCGATGCGCAGCGGGTTCGTCTCGCCCACGTCGACGACGCCGTTCTTGTTCGTGTCCTCGACGCCGTCGCGGATGCCGTCTGCGTCGGTGTCCGGGTTGTTCGGGTCGGTCTCGCCCGGGTCGACCACGCCGTTGTTGTTGCGGTCTTCGTTGCGGTTCGGCAGGCCGTCGTTGTCGGAGTCCGGGTTGTTCGCGGGCCCGCAGTCGGAGGCGAGGTTCGGGTTCGTCTCGCCGCTGTCGACCACGCCGTTCTGGTTGAAGTCTTCGTTGCCGTCGATGCAGGTGTCGCCGTCGCTGTCGGCCCTGGTCGGGTCGGTCATCGTGACGGTCTTCTCGATGCCGTCGTTGATGAAGTCTCCGTCGGTGTCGCGCCTGGTCGGGTCGGTCTCGCCGGGGTCGACCATGCCGTTCTTGTTCGCGTCCTCGGTGCCGTCGGGGATGCCGTCGAAGTCGGAGTCGGGGTTCGACGCGTCGGTCTCTCCCATGTCGACGCGCCCGTTGTGGTTCTTGTCCTCGAGGCCGTCGGGGATCCCGTCGCCGTCGGAGTCGGGGTTCGTCGGGTTGGTGCGGGTGTTGAGATCCTGGTCTCCGGCGTAGACGCAGGCCGGGTCGACCGACGACGCGCGGCCGGCCTCGACGCCGTCCTTGATGCCGTCACCGTCGGTGTCCGGGTTCGCCGGATCGGTGCGCTGGCCGCCGGGGTAGACGTTGCCGAACTCCTCTGCGTCGGTCAGGCCGTCGCAGTCGGTGTCCTTTCTGTCGTTGTTGAGGTCATTGGGATCGGTGGGAGTGCCACCGTCGGCGCCGGCACCACCCAGGCCTCCTGCCTGTCCAGCGCCCGTGCCTCCGCCGGTCCCGGTGCCGCCACCGGCCGCCGTGTTGCCTCCGCCGGGGCCGCCGTCGGTGTTGACGTTGGGGCCGACGCAGTCGCAGCCGGAGATGATCGCCACCATGGCGGCAGCGATGAACGAAACCCTGATTGTGCGCATGAGCAAAGGACTCCTCGGCCCTTCGTTAAACCTGCCGGAGTATAGGCGTGGTGAGAAATTTTCGGACCGCGCGCTGCGCGACGCGAGCCGCGTGTAAGACAGTGTGTTCTCGCGCGAGCTCCACCGCGAGCCTCGAAGCAAAACGGCAGCCGGTCCCCCGGTGCAGCGGCGAGCGCTTCAACAGGCCTGCCTTCAGCAGGATGGGAGCGACCCGGCCGTCGAGAAAGACGGCGTCGGTGCCGGGCGCAAAACTCTTCACGACGACGGCGCCGAAACCCCGCAAGCCTTGCAGAGCGGCGTGCTCGTCGCGGTTCGGCGTCAGGACGACGGTTTTCCGGGCGAGCGCGGAGAAGTCGCGGGGCTTCAGCGCGCTGAGCGTGAGGCCCTTGCTGCTCACCCTCACGGGGTCGAGGACGGCGGGAGTGTCGCCCAGCCAGCGCGCGATGACCTCGAGCACCGCGCGGTCGGGGATCACGCCGAGCTTCACCGCGTGAACGGGGCCTGCGTCCGACACCGCCTCGAGCTGCGCGGCGACCAGCTCGGGCTTCAGCGGAGTCGAGCGCGGCCGCCTGCCCTGCGCGGTGAGGCAGGTGACCACCGCTGCCGCCTCGGCGCCGGCCGCGCGCAGGGTGGCGACGTCGGCGAGGACTCCGGCGCGACCGCTGGGGTCCCACCCGCCGACCGCGACCACGCGAACCGGCGCTGCACGGCTCACCGCCGGTTCTCGCGCGCCCTCGCGACGAACGTCTTGTAGAGCCCGAGGTGCGGCGGGACCGAGTCGATGAGCAGCTCGGGGTGCCACTGCACGCCGACCGCGAAGTGATGGTTCGGCGCTTCGATCGCCTCGATCACGCCGTCGGGGCTGGTCGCGGTGACGACGAGCTTCGGGCCGACGGCCTTCACCGCCTGGTGGTGCGTCGAGTTCACCATCAGCTGCCCCTTGCCGATGCAGTCGGCGAGCACCGTGCCGTCTTTGATGTCGATGGGGTGATGCGGCTGCGTGCGATCGTGCGTCTGCTCGTGCGGCCGGGCGTTCGGCATCTCCTTGCCGATGTCCTGGAACAGCGTGCCGCCGAGCGCGACGTTGAGCAGCTGCATGCCTCCGCAGACGCCGAGCACGGGCATGTTGCGCGCGAGCGCGGCGTGGATGACGAGCGACTCGAACGCGGTGCGGCCGGGCTTGAGGACGCCGAGGCCGTCGCGCGCGGTCTCTCCGTAGGCCTCGGGGGGAATGTCGAACGCGCCGCCGGTGACGACGACCCCCGAGACGCGATCGAGGTACGCCTCGATGACGGCGCGATCGTCGCTGTACGGCAGCACGAACGGCAGACCTCCCGCGCGCAGCACGGCGTCGGAGTAGGCGGTCTTCAGCTCGTACTTCGGCAGCGGCGCTTCTTTGGTGATGCTGGTGATGTCGGGAGTGATGCCGATGCTCGGCCGGCGCGGAGGATGGTGGCCGTGGCCGTGTGGCGGTCTCATCTTCTCCACAGACTTAGCATCATCCCCGCCCGCGCACGGACGTCATCGTGCCCGAACAACGCGGCACAGACGGCCGCGGCGTGCGCTCCGGCCTTCGCCACGTCGCCGATGTTCGTCTCGTCGATGCCGGAGATGGCGACGACCGGCAGCGGGCTGCGCGCGCACACTTCCGCGAGGCGCTCGACGCCGAGCAGCGGCACCGGCAGCGACTTGGTGCGGCTCGGGAACACGGGGCCCAGGCCCACGTGGTCGGCGCCCTGCTCTTTCGCGCGCGCGATGTCGTCGAGCGAGCGGCAGGTGGCGCCGATGTTCGCGCCCGGGCCGAGCATCTTCCGCGCCTCGGCGACCGGCAGATCGTCCGCGCCGAGGTGCACGCCGCAGCCTGCGAGCAGCGCGAGGTCGACGCGATCGTTGATGATCAGCACGGGCACCCGGGCCTTGAGCCTGCGCGCGAGCGCGAGCGCGTCGCGATCGGAGGTCTTCTTCAGGCGCAGCTGCACCACCTGGACGCCGGCCGCGATGACGTCGACGACCCGCTCGGGGAACGAGTCGTCGTAGAGCGCGTAGAGCCCCGATGGGATCTTGTCGGCCATGGCTCGCTGCTATATGCGAGACGCATGTCTGAACAACTGGACGCGAAGCTCATCGACAAGCGCACCCACGAGCGGTACCTCCGCACCGGCCGCCTCGACGAGAAGGCGTGGGAGAAGCACCTCAAGTCGCTGCCCGACCTCGCCGAGAAGGCGGTTCCGGTCGAGGCGACGATGGCCGACGTCGACGAAGACTTCGACGACGAAGACGAAGACGAGTCCGACGAAGGCTGAACGACGCCATGGCCGAGCGCCGGGGTGAGACCTTCGTGATGGGCGAGGTGGAGAGCGAGCCGATCTCGTTCTCCACGTTCATCCTCGGCCTGGCCTCGACCGCGCTGATTCACCTCGGCGAGGCGCCGGATCCGGAGACCGGCCAGCGCACGCCGAACGGCGACCTCGCCAAGCAGAGCCTCGACCTGCTCGACCTGCTCGAGCGGAAGACGAAGGGCAACCTCACGCCCGACGAGCAGCGCCTGTTTCAGAGCCTGCTCACCGACCTGCGGCTGAAGTACGTGAACCTGAACCGGAAGTGACGTGACCCCGGCACCGTCAGGTGAGGCGCCTCTGCCAACCGGCGCGCGGCGGATGACGATCGCCACGCTGGTGCTGGCCGGCATGATCGGCTTCGGCGCCGCGAGCGCGATGACGCGACTCTACGAGCCCCCTGCCCCGTCCGATCTCGAGTTCCCCTCGCTTCAGCCCGAGGTCTACCGCGAGGCGGTGAAGAGCATGGGCCTCGCGGAGCTCGCGGCGCTCGACTCGATGAAGGGCTCGCGGACGGCGATTCTGCTCGGGCTGTGGGCGGTGTCGGCGCTGGTCTTCGTCTCGTCGCTGCGCATGCTGCGGCCGCGGGGCGCTCCGCGCGAGGGCGTGCGGCGCGTGCTGGGGACGTCGCTGGTGGTGAGCGCGGTGCTGCGCACGCTCGACGGCGCGCAGGCAGCGGCGGCCGCGACGCGGGCGGGCCGCGCCTTCGACCAGGTGATGTCGAAGAGCAACGAGATCCCCGGCGGGTGGGCCGACGGCGTCGGCGCGTTCCTGTGGACGGGGTCGTCGATCGCCGCGACCTTCGTCGTGGGCGGGTCCCTCTTGCTGCTCGCGCGCTACTACCGGTCCGATCGCATCCGCGAGGTCTGCATCAAGCTCGACGAGCAGTCGCCTTCTTAAGGCGCGGCCGCGTGGCGCTTGAGCGACGCCGTGAGCGCCTGCGGAAAGAGGTGCCACAGCGGGCCGGCCTGGACCTCCTTCGCCAGGTCCAGCAGGGCCGTCTTCTGCCGCGGAAGGCGAATGAGCTCTTCCCGGCGAACGCCGAGCACCTTGGCGAGGTGACCCAGCGGCCACTTGTTCTTCATCAGCTCGAACGAGAGCTCTTCGTCGGCGTCGTCGTCGCCGCCTTCGGGGAACTCGGCGTCCTCGTAGCGCAGGGTCTCTCCGCCGACGTGGCGGCCGTTGCCGTAGCTGGTGACGAGCTCGAGATCGTCGGGGTCGAAGACGTAGGCGTGCACGGCCGTCTGCAGGTGCTGCGAGAGGCGGCGCGCGAACGCGTGGTGCGTCATGTACCAGCGGGCGCCGGCGCGGCCGTAGGAGTGCGCTCCGTCGAAGGCGAAGCGGACGACGCGCGGGCCCGGCATCACGGTGACGAGCAGGCCGCAGTCATCGACCGCCTGGCCGTCTTCTTCGAGCGCCGCGCGCGCGAGCTGTGCGAGCCACGCGACGTCGACATCTTCGTATCGGCTTAAGTACCCGCCGTGCGCTTCCACTTGAGAGGACCGTCCCCCGCTTGAGTTGGGCGCGGGCTATTAATGGAGCCGCCATCCACACACAAGGTGTCACACGGGGAAGACGGTCGATTTTCCAGGGGTTTTGACGCACTGCGCCGAGAAGTGGGGCCTGTCCCCTTTTCGGCGCGGAAATGGGGACAGTCCCCATTTCTTTTTGCGCCGCGTTGCAGCCCCCGGGCCTGCCCTTACGTTGGTCTGCGTATGCGGATGGAAAAGCTGACGCTGAAAGCCCAGGAGGCGGTGCAAGAGGGTCAGACCCTCGCGCGCCGCGCCGGTCACCCCAACTACGAGCCGGAGCACCTGGCGAAGGCGCTCTTCGAGCAGACGGACGGCATCGCCGTCCCCATTCTCCAGAAGATCGGCGTCGAGCCGAAGCTGGTGATCGGCCGCATCGACGAGGCGCTCGCGCGCTTCCCGAAGATCGAAGGCGGCGCAGGCGCGACGCTCTCGCAGCGGTTCCTCTCGACGATCGATCGCGCGGAAGACGCCGCGAAGTCGATGAAAGACGAGTACACCTCGAGCGAGCACCTGCTCATCGCGCTCGCGCAGGACAAAGGCGGTGTCGGAGACATCTTCAAGGCCTCGGGCCTGTCGAAAGATCGCATCCAGGGTGTGCTCAAGGACGTGCGCGGCACCGGCCGCGTCACGAGCCAGGACTCGGAGGCCACGTACCGCGCGCTCGAGAAGTACGGCCACGATCTCACCGCCGCCGCGCGCGCGGGGAAGCTCGACCCCGTCATCGGCCGCGACGAGGAGATTCGCCGCACGGTGCAGGTGCTCTCGCGCCGCACGAAGAACAACCCCGTCCTCATCGGAGAGCCGGGCGTCGGCAAGACCGCCATCGTCGAGGGCCTCGCCCGCCGCATGGTCGACGGCGACGTCCCCGAGTCGCTCAAGCGCAAGCGCCTCGTCGCGCTCGACCTGGGCGCCATGGTCGCCGGCGCCAAGTTCCGCGGTGAGTTCGAGGAGCGCCTCAAGGCGGTCTTGAAAGAGGTCACCGCCTCGAACGGAGAGATCATCCTCTTCATCGACGAGATGCACACGCTCGTCGGTGCGGGCAAAGCGGAAGGCTCGATGGACGCCGGCAACATGCTCAAGCCGGCGCTCGCCCGCGGCGAATTGCACTGCATCGGCGCCACGACGCTCGACGAGTACCGCAAGCACATCGAGAAGGACGCGGCTTTGGAACGTCGGTTTCAACCCGTGATGGTTGGAGAGCCGACCGTGCAGGACACCATCTCGATCTTGCGCGGCCTCAAGGAGCGCTACGAGGTGCACCACGGCGTGCACATTCAGGATCCCGCGCTCGTCGCGGCGGCGATGCTGTCGCACCGCTACATCTCGGACCGCTTCCTGCCCGACAAGGCGATCGACCTCGTCGACGAGGCGTGCTCGCGGCTGCGCATCGAGATCGACTCGATGCCGACTCCGATCGACGACGTGCGGCGCAAGCTGGTGCAGCTCGAGATCGAGAAGCAGGGCCTGAAGAAGGAGACCGACCCGCACTCCCGCGAGCGGCTCGATCAGATCGACCGCGAGATCGCCGCGCTGAACGAGCAGTTCACCGCGATGAAGGCGCACTGGGAGGCCGAGAAGGGCCTCATCGCCCAGCTGCGCTCGGTGAAGGAGAAGATCGAGCGCGCGCGCAACGACCAGGCTGTGGCCGAGCGCCAGGGCGACCTCAACAAGGCCGCCGAGCTCAAGTTCGGCACCCTGCCCTCGCTGGAGAAAGAGGCCAGCCAGCTCAACGCCCGCCTCGCCGAGCTGCAGAAGAAGCAGAAGTTCCTCAAGGAAGAGGTCGACGCCGAAGACATCGCCGCCGTCGTCGCAAAGTGGACGCACATCCCCGTCTCGAAGCTGCTCGAGGGCGAGGTGCAGAAGCTGGTGAAGATGGAGGAGCGGCTGAGCGCACGGGTCGTCGGCCAGAGGGACGCCATCGTCGCCGTGTCGAACGCGGTGCGCCGCGCGCGCTCGGGCCTGCAGGACCCGAATCGGCCGATCGGCTCGTTCCTGTTCCTGGGGCCCACCGGCGTCGGCAAGACCGAGACGGCGAAGGCGCTGGCCGAGTTCCTGTTCGACGACGAGTCGAACGTCATCCGCATCGACATGTCCGAGTACATGGAGAAGCACGCGGTGGCGCGGCTCATCGGCGCGCCTCCCGGCTACGTCGGCTACGACGAGGGCGGTCAGCTCACCGAGGCCGTGCGCCGCAAGCCGTACTCGGTGGTGCTGTTCGACGAGCTCGAGAAGGCGCACCCCGACGTGTTCAACGTGCTCTTGCAGATCCTCGACGAGGGGCGGCTCACCGACAGCCAGGGTCGCACCGTCGACTTCAAGAACGTGGTGCTGATCATGACGTCGAACCTCGGCGCCGGCGGCGATCGCGAGGCCGTGCTCGGCGCCGTGCGGCGGCACTTCCGGCCCGAGTTCATCAACCGCATCGACGAGCTCATCGTCTTCGAGCCGCTCACGCGGAAGGACATCGCGGCGGTCGTCGAGCTGCAGCTCGCGCGCCTCAAGAAGCTGCTGCAGGAGAAGCGGCTGACGCTCGAGCTCACGCCCAAGGCGACCGAGTTCCTCGCCGAGCAGGGCTACGATCCCACCTACGGTGCTCGGCCGCTCAAGCGCGCCATTCAGAAGCACCTGCAGGACCCGCTCGCGCTCAAGATCCTCGGCGGAGAGCTCGTGCCCGGCGACACGATCAAGGTCGATGTCGCCGGCGATGGGCTCACGTTCTCGCCGGTGGCGAGGGCCTAACAGGCTGCTGAAGAACGAGCGAACGCACGAGGTCGAGGCGCCGGCGAGGACCGCGCGGAGCGTACGTCGTCTGGTACGTGAGCACGGACCGGAGCCGGCAACGAAGAGATCGGGCCGTGCAGCCGTTTTTCGGCAGCCTGCTAACCCTTCGGCTCCGACGGTGGAGACGGCGCCGGAGCCGAGGGCTGAGCGGACGCCGGAGGCGACGGCGCGGTGGCGAGCGGCTGCGGCGGCAGCGGCGCCGTCGCGAGCGGCTGCGGCTGGGGCGCCGAGACGGTCGGGGGCGGAACGTCGGCCGCCGGCGCGATCGGCACCTGCTCTCGGCGGTTCGCGAGCTCTTCGGCCTGCTTCACGAACTCGTCGTACTGGGTCTTCTTCTTCTCGGCCTCGGCCTTCGCCTTCTCTTCGGCGAGGCGGGCGAGCTCGCGGCCGCGCTTGACGGCCATCACCGTGAGGCCGACGCCGACGGCGGTGCACAGCAGCCGGGCGAGCTGCCGCTTCGGGTCTGCGGTGAAGCCCTCTGCGCCGCTGCTCACGTACTGCAGCGCGACCTGGAAGAAGAGGCCGGTCGACGCTCCGATGAACGCGGTCGACCAGGGCCGCACCTCGAGGAAGCGGGCCGCGATCCACGAGATGGCCGGCAGCGCGAGCAGGATCCACGCGCTCTCGGTGAGCAGCCCGACCGCCATGCGCAGCGTGTCGCCGGCGTTCTCGAGCCGCGCCGACAGGCGGAACGCGACGCTGGAGGCGATCATGCTGCCGCCGACGTAGGCCATGAACCCGAAGCCGACCATCAGCAGAAAGCGGCGCACCGCGGTCTCGGCGGCGGCGAGCGGCTTCATGCGCTGCGGTTCGACGGGCGGGGTCGTCAATTCAGGTGAGAGACTACCCTCTCACTCGTCATCCACGTCATCGGATCTCGGGCCGTCGCCGTACAGCACCTCGACCAGCGTGAGCCCCTGTGGCGGGGCGGTGGCTCCGGCCTGGGTGCGGTCTTTGAGCGCCAGCAGCTCGGCGATCCACGAGGCGGGCCGCTTGCCGCGGCCGACGTCGGCCAGCGAGCCGGCGATGTTCCGCACCATGTGCTTCAAGAACGCGGTGCCCTCGACGTCGATGACGATCTCGTCTCCGGCGGCACCGCTCACGTCGACGCGGGTCAGCTTCCGCACCGACGTGGGCGACTGGCAGTCGGCCGCCTGGAAGCTCGCGAAGTCGTGCTCGCCGATGAGCGCCTCGGCGGCCCGCTTCATCGCGGGGACGTCGAGCGGCAGGAAGATCTCCCAGTGGGTGTGGCGGCGCAGCGGAGAGCGCGTGCGCCGGTTCCCGATCCGGTAGCGGTAACGTTTGCCGCGGGCCCAGCGCCGCGCGTCGAACGCAGGGTCGACCTCTTCGGCGGCGACGATGGCGATGTCGTCGGGCAGCATGCCGTTGAGCCCCATCCAGTAGGCCTTCATGGGCAGCGCCCGCGGCGTGTCGAAGTGAGCGACCTGGCCGGTAGCGTGTACGCCCGAGTCGGTGCGTCCGGCGCCGGTGACGGGCGTCGGTTCTCCGAGCAGCTCGGCGAGCGCGCGCTGGAGCCGGCCTTGCACCGTCGGGCCGTTCTCCTGAATCTGCCAACCGACGTAGTGCGTGCCGTCGTACTCGATGGTGAGTTTGATGCGGGGCACCGTTAGAAATCGCACCGTAGCACCGGAACTGTTTTTCACCCGTCGTTGTCGAACGCCGTTGCGATGCCCCCTGACGTCTTCCTAGCCCTGGCCTCGAGTGGAATTTCACTCATCGCGTCGCTGATGTTCCTCGTCACTCCGCCGGCGCGCCGCGAGGAGCCCGAAGACGATCCGCGCTTCCATGTCCCCTTCCTGCTACCGCCGGCGCACGGCCGCGTGGTGAGGCCGCCGCCCCTGCCGGTGCGCGAGTGTTCGGTCGGCATCGGCGGCGCGAGCCTCAATGCCGTGATGGGCATCAAGATGAACGGAGATGACTTCGTGGTGACGCTCGAGACCGCGCCGCGCGCCGATGCTCCGGCGCTGCAGGTGACGAACGGCCGCGGTCACGGCGCGGTGACGGACTTGCGGTGGCACGGCAAGGCCGGGCTGGCGCGCTCGACGAAGCAGCAGTGGAAGTTGAAGCCGGGCCGAGCGTGAAGAAGTGGGGACAGCCTGTCCCACTTCATTCATTTGTACTTCAGCCAGCTCGCCATGACGTCGCGCACCAATGAGGCGACGCTGATGTTGTGGCGGCGGGCGATGGTCGCGAGCGACTCGAGCTCTTTCGCGGACAGCTGCAGCTGCAGGGTCTGATCGGCCTTCCCGTTCGCGGCGATCGGGGTCGCGACCTGCGGCGAGACGTCGGCCTGCGCGGAGATCGCCTCGACCTGCGAGATGACGTCCTCGGCCTCTTCTTCAGGGACCTCTTGCGGAGGCTGGACGATCTCTCCGGGGCCGACGGGCGTGTTCGCGCGGCTGATGCGCCGCTTCTCCTCGTCGAGCTCGTCGTTGAAGAGCTGCTTGAGGAAGTTCGAGAGGTGGATGTTGCTCGGCGTGAACTCGTACTGAGAGAGGAACTGATCGAGGTCGTACTGCATCTCCCACGCGGTCTGGTACCGCTTCTCGCGGTCCTTCTCGAGCGCCTTCATCAGGATCGACTCGACGGCCTCGGGGATGTCGGCCTTGAAGTACGAGGGCGCGTAGATCTTCCCCTCGGTGATGCTCTTCAGGATCGCGACCTCGCTGTCGCCGGTGAACAGCTTGAAGCCGGTGAGCCACTCGTAGAGCACGACGCCCAAGGAGAACAGGTCGCTTCTGCAGTCGAGCATCTTGCCCATGCACTGCTCGGGCGACATGTAGCTCAGCTTGCCTTTGATCTCGCCGGCGCGCGTCTGCTCGATCTGGTTCGCGGCCTTCGCGATGCCGAAGTCGAGCACCTTCACCGTGCCGTCGAACGAGACGAAGATGTTCTCGGGCGTGACGTCGCGGTGAACGATGTTGAGCGGGTTGCCGTAGAGGTCGACCTTCTGGTGCGCGTAGTAGAGGCCCTCGCAGACGGAGGACGCGATCTTCAGCGCGTAGACCATGGGGAACGGGATCCCGAGCGAGTCCGCCTTCGGGATGATGCGCCGCATGTCGCGCCCGAAGATGTACTCCATCGCGATGAAGTACGACTCGCCGATCTTTCCGAGGTCGTAGATCTGAACGATGTTCGGGTGGTTCAGCTGCGCGGCCAGCTTCGCTTCGTTCAAGAACATCTTCACGAAGCTCGCCTGCTTCGACAGGTGCGGGCGGATGCGCTTGATGACGATGGTCTTCTCGAAGCCCTCGAGGCCCGCCTGGCGGGCGAGGAAGATCTCGGCCATGCCGCCGACGGCGATGCGGTCGACCAGGGTGTACTTTCCGAACCTGGTCGAGACCTTGGGGCTGCCGACGGGGGTCGCCATCAGTGCCGGGGTTTCTTAGCAGAGGCGGTGCCCTTCGTGCGCTGAAGCTCGTCGGTCAACAGGTCGGCCACCGCCTTCACGCGCGGGACGTCGAGGGCGCTCTTCGCGCAGACGAGGTGCAGGGTCGAGGTGCTCTGGGCGCCGAGCGGGATGTCGAGCGGCACCATGTCCGTGTGGCGCGCGAAGCGGTGGTGAGGCCGCCCCAGGATGATGGCGCCGAGGCCGGCCTCTGCGGCCTGCACCATGATGAGGAAGTTGTCCGTGGTGAACGACGGCCTGAAGTCGGGGATGAGCGCGCGCAGCTGCGGGTTCGGCGGCACGTCGTCGTACGGCGGAGCCCACGCCACCCAGTCGAGATCGCCGAGCGCGAGGCGGCGCTTCGGCAGCGCCGCCGCCACGTGTTTGGCCACGTACACGTGGAGCTCCGTCTCCATGGAGGCGACGGTCACCAGATCTCCGCCCGGCTTGGGGGCGCGCATGCGCAGCGCGAGGTCGGCCTCTCCGCGCGCGAGGTCGAGGTATTCGATCTTGGAGAGCACCTCGAGCTGCACCTTCGGCAGCCGCTCGCGCACGTACGCGGCGAACGGGGCGACGAAGTCGAACGCCACGCCCGGCGGAGCGGCGACCCGGACGATGCCCTGCGGCTCGCGGTCGCCGGCGGCGGCGGCGCGAGAGACCTCTCCGGCCCACTCGGCCATCTTGCGCGCGGGCTCGAGCAGGCGCGTCGCTTCGGCGGTCGGGGTCGCGCCGCTGGCGGTGCGGGTGAACAGCTTGTAGCCGAGGCTGTCCTCGAGGTCGGCGAGGCGGCGGCTCACCGTCGGCTGGCCGAGGCTCAAGCGCTTCGCCGCGCCCGAGAAGCTGCCCGTCTCGGCGACCGCGAGGAACACGCGGAGGTCTTCCCAGTTGATATCCATTTTTGGATGGCTCGATGCGAAGATAGCTGATTACCATCCATCAGCGCATGGATATGTAGGGGACATGAAAAAGACGATCCTGTTCCTCGGGGTGCTGTTGGGTGTGCTCGGCGCGGTCGGCATCGGCGGCTGCGCGGTGACGGGTCATGCGGTGAAGCCGTCGGCCCTCGGGTCTCCGTCGGGCTCGAAGGCGATGCTCGCCGTGCTGGACGAGCCGGGCCCGGTGACGGTCGAGACGATCGCCTCGGCGGACTGGGCGGTCGACCGCAGCGGGCTCATCAACCTGTCTCACGAGAAGGCGAAGGCGGCCGGCCTGCACGACGGCGAGGAGCCGATTCAGATCTTCTTCCACGTGCTGCGCCACCCCACCCGCGGCACGTTCATCGTGGACACCGGCGTCGAGAAGGCGCTGCGTGACGACCCGTCGAAGGCGGCGGTGCGCGGCCCCGTCGCGTCGTTCATGCACCTGGAGAAGATGAAGTTCCACGACCCGCTCGGTGAGTGGGTGGCGAGAGAGAAGCGGCTCGACGGCGTGTTCCTCACGCACCTGCACCTCGACCACGTCACCGGCATGGCCGACGTGCCGCGCGGGACGCCGATCTACGCGGGCCCGGGCGAGGCGACGGCGCGCAGCGCGATGAACTTCGCGGTGAGATCTTCGACGGATCGGGCGTTCGAGGGGCAGGAGCCGATCTCCGAGTGGGCTTCGCAGGCGGACCCGGACGGGCGGTTCTCCGGAGTCATCGACGTGTTCGGCGACGGCTCGGTGTGGGCGATTCACGTGCCGGGACACACGCCGGGCTCGATGGCGTACGTCGCGCGGACTCCGAACGGGCCGGTGCTGATTGCGGGCGACACGTGCCACACGGCGTGGGGCTGGGAGAACGGCGTCGAGCCGGGCTCGTTCACCGCGGACCAGGCCGCGAACGCGGTGGCGCTCGAGAAGCTGCGGAAGCTCGCGGCCGAGCACCCCGGCATGTCCGTGCGGCTCGGGCACCAGTCGCTGCCGGCGGCGCCGACCGCTCGGCGTTAGTCCCGCGCTCACTTGATTGGATGCGGCGTGGCGCGCGCCGCCACCGTTCAGCCATGCGGTCGCCTTTCACGAAGCGCGCCGCCGTGCATCCAGATCGAGTGAGCCGGTGTCAGCGGAAGCGCCGCGCGACGATCGCCGAGACGAGCGCGAGGAGGATTCCGACCGACGCGTCGCCTCCGGCGACCGAGAGCCCACAGCCCCCGGAGCGGTTGCAGCCCTTCGCGAACTGGGGATCCACGCTGGCGAGCACCTCGCCGCAGCTCGAGGAGGTCACGGCTCTCGCGAAGTCCGCGGGGCTCACCGGCGGCGGATCGGGGTTCGCGAGCCAGCTGCAGTGGAACTTGCCGTCGCTCGACAGCTCGACGGCCGGGTAGCCGTGCATCGGCGCCTGCGCCGAGTCGATCGGGATGAGCAGCCGCGTACCCATCGTGTGACCGATCTCCACCTTGACGTCAGCGCCGATGGAGACGCCGAGCGTGTCGCCGTACGTGTGCTCGACGCGCGCGGTGCCGGCTTCAGCAGTGACGACCGCCTCGAGCACGCCTTTCGCCGGCGTCGGGTACGACTGATGGTTGCGGCTGCCTCCACAGATGCAGTCGCTCTGGGCGTTGCAGCCGTAGGCGGGCTGAATGGCGGCGGCCTCGTCGACCGAGAGGCCCGCAGCCTCGAGCCAGGCGAGGAGCTTGGACTCATCGGCGAGCTCGCGCACGTAGGCGTTGTTCCGCGTCGAGGCGATGCGCTGCACGAGCGCGCGCTCCCCTCCCAGCTCCATCAGGTGCGCCATGGCGCAGCGGGTGCCCTCGGCGTCGATGAAGTACGGCGTCCGCTCGGCGAAGTCGGGGTTCCTCGGGAAGCGGCCTTCTTGCCGGTACCGCTCGAGCTCGTCGAGCAGCAGCGCGCGGATGAGCTGCTGCACGTGGGACAGCTGCGAGACATCGCGCGTCGCGGCGAGCTGCAGGGCGGCGCCGATGTGGTTCGCGATGCGGGTGACCTCGGAGCTCGTGTCCATGCGCCGGCGCCCTGCATCGGGCTTGCCAACTGCATCTTGCCAGGAGCGCAGCGAATGCGCCTGGGCGCTCCACCGTCGGCCCCAAGGCCGTGACGCGGCTGACAGATCGCTCGAGGCCGTCGAGCGGGCGTTGTCGAGTCCCTGGAAGCTGACGCGCGGCGCATGCGGAGCGCTTCGCGAAGTGGCTGCAGCGGGACGCGGGGGCCGGAGGGTGCCTTGGGGGGTCTGCGGCACGCCGGTGTCCGACGGGCAGGTCGAGAATGTTGGTAGCTTCGAGCGGGCGTGACGCTGAACCCGATCGGCAAGGAGAACGTCGTTCTCTACAAGGGCGTCGGGATCCTGCTCATCGTCCTGCACAACTTCTTCCACTGGGTCGACCCGATCCTCGGAGAGAACGAGTTCTTCTTCGCCCGGGTGCGCGTGCAGTGGCTGCTCGAGGCGATCGCCCAGAACCCGCTCGAGGTCGTGCACCTGGGGTTCGCGTTCTTCGGCCACTTCGGAGTGGCGCTGTTCATCTTCTTGAGCGCGTACGGGCTGACGCGCGCGTACGGGGATCGCGAGCTCTCGTGGGGGCCGTTCATGCGCCGCAGGCTCGCGCGGCTCTACCCGGTGTTCGTGCTCGGCCTGCTCACGCACTTCCTCGCGTTCGCCGTCTGGCAGCCGGAGCCGTGGTCGAAGTGGCTCGTCATCTATGCGCTCAAGCTGACGCTGCTCACGAACTTCATGCCCGGCTTCGAGTTCACGGTGAACGGGCCGTGGTGGTTCTTCTCGATGATCATCCAGTACTACGCGGTCTTCGGGCTGCTGAACGCAGTCACCCGGAAGCGGCCGCTCGCGGCGTGCCTCGCCCTCGGCGTGCTCTCGGTCGCGCTCAACGCGCTCGTGGGGCCGCACCTCGCCTTGAACCTGCGCTTCACGGTACTGGGCTGGCTGCCGGAGATCGCCTTCGGCATCTACCTCGCGCGGGCAGGAACGGTGCGCGTCCCCGCCCCCGCCGTCGCTGCGCTGGCCGCGGTGGCGATCGCGGCGAACTGGCTCAAGCCGCTGTGGTACCTGCAGTCGTTCAGCCTCACGCTGCTGCTGCTGGTGGCGCTCGAGGCGCTGGTGAACCGCCGCGAAGGCACGAGCCGGGCTCGGGGCGCGCTGGGCTTCGTGGGCACGGTGTCGCTCGCGCTGTTCGCGACGCACGGGCCGCTGCGGCTGCCGTTCATCCAGCTGGCGAACGCGACGAGCCAGTGGTGGGCGACCCTGCTGCTCGGGGCCGCGTTCCTCATCGCCGCGCTCGCGGTCGCCTTCGTGGCCGACCGGCTCGCCGCGCTGTTCGATCGCGCGATCGTGAAGCGGGCGCCGGCCGCGGTCAGCCCGACGAAGTGACGGTCACGCGTAGTCTTCGATGGGCGGGCAGCTGCAGACGAGCTTGCGGTCTCCGAGCACGTTGTTCACGCGGCTGACGAACGGCCAGAACTTGCGGTGACGCACGGCCTGGTTGGGGAACGCGGCGCGCTGGCGCGCGTAGGGGCGCTTCCACTCGTCGGCGGTGACGACCTCGGCGGTGTGCGGAGCGTTCTTGAGCAGGTTGTCGTCCTTCGGCTGCTTGCCGGCCTCGATCTCGCGGATCTCCTCGCGGATGGCGATGAGCGCGTCGATGAAGCGGTTCAGCTCGGCGAGCGGCTCGCTCTCGGTGGGCTCGACCATCAGCGTGCCGGCGACCGGGAAGCTCACCGTAGGAGCGTGGAAGCCGTAGTCCATCAGCCGCTTCGCGATGTCCTCGACCTCGATGCCGGCGGTCGTCTTGAGCGAGCGCGGATCGAGGATGCACTCGTGCGCGACGGTGCCGTGCGCGCCCCGGTACAGCGTCGGGTAGTGGGCCTCGAGCTTCTTCGCGATGTAGTTCGCGTTGAGCATCGCGAGCTTCGTGGCGTGCGTGAGCCCCTCGGGGCCCATCATGCGGATGTACATCCACGAGATGAGGAGGATGCTCGCGCTGCCCCACGGCGCCGCGCTCACTGGGCCCGTGCCGCTCTGGCCGCCGACCTTGGCGAGCGGGTGCGTGGGCAGGAACTCGACGAGGTGCTTGGCGACGCAGATGGGGCCCATGCCGGGGCCGCCACCGCCGTGCGGGATGCAGAACGTCTTGTGCAGGTTCAGGTGGCAGACGTCGGGGCCGAAGTCTCCGGGGCGGCAGAGACCGACCTGCGCGTTCATGTTCGCGCCGTCCATGTAGACCTGGCCGCCGTTGGCGTGGATGACGTCGCAGATCTCCTTGATCGGCTCCTCGAACACGCCGTGGGTCGAGGGGTACGTGATCATCAGCGCGGCGAGCTTGTCCTTGTGCTCGGCGGCGCGGGCCTTCAAGTCGGCGACGTCGACGTTGCCGTGCGCGTCGGTCTTGACGACGACGACGCGGTAGCCGGCCATGACGGCGGTCGCGGGGTTCGTACCGTGCGCGGACTGCGGGATGAGGCAGACGTCGCGCTGACCCTGGCCGCGCTTCTCGTGGTACGCGCGGATGACGAGCATGCCGGCGTACTCGCCCTGGCTTCCCGCGTTCGGCATGAGCGAGCAGCCGGCGAAGCCGGTGATCTCGTTCAGGTACGCCTCGAGCGTGGAGAAGACCTCGGCGTAGCCGGCCCACTGCGCGCCGGGCGCGAACGGGTGCAGGCGGCCGAACTCGGGCCAGGTGACGGGCTCCATCTCGCTCGTCGCGTTGAGCTTCATGGTGCAGGAGCCCAGCGGGATCATCGAGTGCGTGAGCGACAGATCGCGCGACTCGAGCGTGCGGATGTACCGCAGCATCTCGCTCTCGGAGTGGTGCGCGTTGAACACCGGGTGCGTGAGGTACGCGCTCTTGCGCTTGAGCGACTCGGGGATCGCCGAGCCCGCGCCGACCAGCTTCGCGGCCTCGAAGTCGACCTTCTTGCCGCCGGCGAACACCTGGAAGAGCGTGTCGAGCTCGTCGACGTTGACGGTCTCGTCGAGCGCGACGGTGATCGCGGTGGCGCTCAGGCGGCGCAGGTTCATGCGCTGGCTTCGCGCGGCGATCTCGATGCCGTCGGCGACCTTCGCGTCGGCGACCTCGACGGTGAGCGTGTCGAAGAAGCCCTCGTGGCGCAGCTTGAAGCCGAGGCGCTTGAGGCCCGCGGCGAGCGTGCGGGTGAGATCGTGCACGCGGGTGGCGATGTCCTTGAGGCCCTGCGGCCCGTGGTAGACGGCGTACATGCTCGCCATCACCGCGAGCAGCACCTGGGCGGTGCAGATGTTGGAGGTCGCCTTCTCGCGGCGGATGTGCTGCTCGCGCGTCTGCAGCGCCATGCGCAGCGCCATCTTGCCGGTGGCGTCCTGGCTGACGCCGATGATGCGGCCGGGCATCTGGCGCGCGAACTCGGGCCTGGTGGCGAAGAACGCGGCGTGCGGGCCGCCGAAGCCCATCGGGACGCCGAAGCGCTGGGCGCTGCCGATGGCGACGTCGGCGCCGAGCTCTCCGGGCGGAGTGGTGAGCGTGAGCGCGAGGAGATCGCAGGCCACGGCGACCTTCGCGCCGTTCGCGTGGGCCTTCTCGATGAAGGCGCGATCGTCGTGGATGCCGCCGTCGGTGCCCGGGTACTGAATCACCGCGCCGAAGATCTTCTTCGACGCCGGGTCGAAGGTCAGGTGATCGCCGACCACCACCTCGATGCCCAGCGGCTTCGCGCGCGTCTGCACCACCGCGATGGTCTGCGGGTGGCAGCGGTCGGAGATGAACAGCGCCTTGGCCGCGGCGTCGGTGGCCACCGCGTGCATCAGGTGCATCGCCTCGGCCGCGGCGGTGGCCTCGTCGAGCAGCGACGCATTCGCCACCGGCAGGCCGGTCAGGTCGGCCACCATGGTCTGGTAGTTGAGCAGTGCCTCGAGCCGGCCCTGGGCGATCTCCGCCTGGTACGGCGTGTACTGGGTGTACCAGCCCGGGTTGAGCAGAATGTTCCGGAGGATCACACCCGGGGTGATGGTGTCGTAGTAGCCCGCGCCGATGAACGAGCGGAACACCTGGTTCCGATCGGCGATGGCGCGCAGCTCCTCGAGCACCTCGTGCTCGCCCTTCGCCTTCGGCAGCTGCAGCGGCCGGCTCAGGCGGATGCCCTTGGGCACCGTCTTCTCGATCAGCGCGTCGAGCGAGGAGGCCCCGACGACTCTCAGCATCTCCTCCGTCTCGCGGGAGTCGGGGCCGATGTGACGGCGGGGAAAGGTGTCGACGTGCTCGAGCATGGCGGCACGCCGATGTAGCGAGAGCCGCCCCCCGCGTCTACTGCACCGTGGCCGACACCCCGTGCACCTCGACCAGGCCGCTGCCCCGGTTGAAGGCCGCGATCGCCTCGAAGTGATGACCCTGCCAGCGCTGCGAGGCGTCGTAGAAGAGCTTCACCTTCACCGCCCGCTGCACCGCGCAGCTGATGAAGCGCACCAGCGCGCCGATGGTCGATGAGTTGAAGTAGGCGAGCTTCTCGAAGC
>CALJKW010000016.1 GCA_937980205.1 uncultured Myxococcales bacterium
CCGTCGCTGCCCGTCGCCGTCGCTGCCCGTCGCCGTCGCTGCCCGTCGCCGTCGCCGCAGTCGCCGCGGGGAACTGGCGGCAGTAATCGACACGACCCTTGCGGCGATGCCGTGTCAGTCTGAAAGATCGTCGTCGCCCTCATGGGCTAGAGTTTTCGACGGGTTACAGGCGATGGAACCGCCGCGGCGGTCCGTTGTCTTATTGGCAGTCGTGGCGCTCGAGCTCTCGATGGAAGCGGAGGTGGGTTCGCAGGCGGAGGTCGCTGAGGCCGAGCCCTCCGAGCGCGTGCTCATCTCCCGCTTGCGCCGCAAAGATCCCACGGCGTTCGAGACGCTGGTGAAGCAGCACCAGGACCGGGTCTACGACTTCTGCCTGCGGATGCTCGCCGACCGCGAAGAGGCGTTCGACGTCACGCAGGAGATCTTCGTCTCCATCCACCAGCACATGGAGCAGTTCCGCGCCGACGCGAAGATCTCGACGTGGATCTTCCGCATCTCGCGGAACCACTGCCTGAACCGGCTGAAGTACTTGAAGCGCCGCGGCCGCGGCCGCAGCGAGGAGTACGGCGAGGCGAGCGAGCAGGCGATCAACGAGTCGGTCGGAGCGCCGGCGATGCCGGACGAGTCGCTCGAGGCGTCGCGGACGCGGGCGCTGGTGCACCGGGCCATCGCGCGACTCGACGAGGACCAGCGCGTGCTGGTGGTCTTGCGGGACATCGAGGGGCTGGCTTACGAGGAGATCATGGAGATCACCGAGCTGGCCGAAGGCACCGTGAAGAGCCGGCTGCACCGGGCGCGCGAGAAGCTCGCGGGAATCCTCGGTGAGCTTGAGGCTGAGCTGTCCAAAAAGGGAGAATGACGTCGTGAGCACCGCGCTGCAGTCCAACGAAGTCGAAGAGCTGTTCTCGGGGGCCGTCGACGGCCGCCTGACGGACAGTGACGACGCCAAGCTGAAGCGCGCGCTCGCGGCAGATCCTGAGCTCAAGGCGCGCTTCGAGCGGTACCAGAAGACGATCTCGATGCTGAAGGGTGCGCCGCGCGAGAAGGCTCCGCAGGCGCTGGCGTCGACGATCATGCGGCGGGTGCGCCGCCGGCGCGTGTTCGACCGCCGCAACTCGGCGATGCAGCAGGCGATGTATCGCGTGCCGGTCGAGGTCATCATTCCGCTGCTGCTCGGTGTGATGGTGGCGGCGCTGTTGTTCTTCGCGGCGCCGTGATCGCGGTGGCGGTGGTCGTGCTGGCGCAGCTGTCGCCGCCGCCCGAGTCCAGCTGCAGGTCGAGCGGGCACGCCTGCTGGAGTCGCGGCCTCACCTGGCTCCCCCCATCGCCACCTTGGCCATACCCGTTGTCTGCGCACTTGTGCTGGTGTTCTACGGAGCGGTGCTCGTCATCGCCGATTGCGGATTGACGGGCCGGTGTGGCGGCTCCCATGCGTCGGCTGCGCCCCTTTGGCTCGGCGGGCTGGCCTTTACCGCCGTTGCCGCGATCCCCGGCGCCGTGTGGCTGCCCATCGCGATTCGCAACTGGGTCAGCGCCACCCGTGCCGCAAATGCGATTGAGGACCGGATCGCGCCGATTGACGACGAGACGCCTGACCCGTAAGCGGTCAGCGCCATGTCCGAAGAAGGAAAGAAGGGCGTCGGGTCGCCAGCCGGTGCAACGTCGAATGACGGCAAGGAGAACGCCGCCGTCGTTCAACAGCGCATGGCTTCGCTCAACAAGGGGCTCGAAAGCACGAAGCACAAGGCGGGCCCCGCCGAAGAGGGCAAGAAGGAGCACGAGCTCTTCGAGCAGCGCCTGGCCTCGGCGCAGAAGTGGCGCGAGCTCGGCGCCAACCCCTTCGGCAACGGCTTTCGCCCCGCGCACCTGGCGGCCGACATCCTCGTCAAGCACGTCGACGACAAGCCGGAGGACCTCGAGAAGGCTGCGCCGACGTACAGCGTCGCGGGCCGCGTGGTCGGCTGGCGCTCGTTCGGCAAGGCCGGCTTCGCGCACGTGCAGGACCGCACGGGCGCGATCCAGGTGCACCTCAAGAAGGACGCGCTCGGCGACAAGTACGAGCTCGTGAAGCAGCTCGACCTCGGAGATTTCGTCGGCATCGTCGGCACGCTGTTCCGCTCGAAGACCGGAGAGCTCACGCTCAGCGCGACGCAGTACGTGCCGCTCACGAAGACGCTGCGCCCGCCGCCCGGCAAGTTCGCCAAAGAGGGCGAGTCTGCCGCCTGGGCCGAGTCGCAGGCGATGGCCGACACCGAGCAGCGCTACCGCCAGCGCTACCTCGACATGCTCGCGAACCCGTCGGTGCGCGACACCTTCAAGAAGCGCATCAAGCTGGTGCAGTTCATCCGTCGCTTCCTCGACGACCGCGGGTACCTCGAGGTCGAGACGCCGATGATGCACTCGCTGGTCAGCGGTGCCGCGGCGCGCCCGTTCATCACGCACCACAACACGCTCGACATGAAGCTCTACATGCGCATCGCGCCTGAGCTTCACCTCAAGCGGCTCGTCGTGGGCGGCTTCGACCGCGTCTACGAGATCAACCGCAACTTCCGGAACGAGGGCATCAGCACGCGGCACAACCCCGAGTTCACGATGCTCGAGTTCTACGAGGCCTACGCGACGTACGAAGACCTCATGAACTTGACCGAGGAGATGCTGAGCGAGGCCGCGAAGCACGTCTGCGGCACGACGAAGCTCAAGTTCGGCGAGCACACCATCGACTTCGCGAAGGGCTGGCGGCGGTTGCCGATGTGGCAGGCCGTGCGCGAGAAGCTCGGCTGCCCCGACGAGGCCCAGAACGATCGCGACGCGCTGCTCGCGCTCGCGCTCAAGAACCCCGGCGCGGCTCCGGCCGAGCTCGCGAAGCTCAACCGTGGAGAGCTCATCGGCGCGCTCTTCGAGCAGCACGTGGAAGCCACGCTGATTCAGCCGACCTTCGTCACCGAGTTCCCGGTCGAGATCAGCCCGCTCGCGCGGCGCAACGACAAGAACCCGAACATCACCGACCGCTTCGAGCTGTTCGCGAACGGCTGGGAGATCGCGAACGCCTTCAGCGAGCTCAACGACCCCATCGACCAGAAGGGCCGCTTCGAGGCCCAGGTCGAGGCCAAGAACCGCGGCCAGCAGGAGACGATGGACTACGACGCCGACTACATCCGCGCACTCGAGCACGGCCTGCCGCCGACCGCGGGCGAGGGCATCGGAATCGACCGCCTGGCGATGCTGTTCACGGACTCGCCGTCGATTCGCGACGTCATCTTGTTCCCGTTACTCAAGCCGCAAGGGAAGTGAGTGAGAGAACAGGTCCCCGCTCCGGTGCCGAACGTCGCCGCCGCTCCGGCTGAGCCGGCCGGCCCTGCGCGTGAGGGCGAGAAGCCGAGCGCGCTGCCGTACGTCGGCGCCTTCCTCGCCTTCGTCGGGCTGTGCGTCACCGTCGCGGGGCTCGCGCAGCTCGGAGCCGCCGAGCTCGTCGCCAGCGATCTCGCGCTCGCCACCGTCGGCTGGGGCACGTTCGTCGAGGTCATCATCGGCGCCTACTTCGTCGCGCAGCTGCAGGTCGTGCACGACACGCTCTGGGCCACGCTCGGAGTCGGCGGCGCCGCAGCGAACAACGGCGACCTGCTGACGTGGATCGGCCTCTCCGTCTTCTCGGGCGGCTGGGTGCTCGTGGCGCTCGGGCTGCCCGGTCGCGACGAGGCGGTGAGAGGGCCCAGCGTCATCTCGGCGCCGCTCAACCCGCGCCTCGCCGGCTACCGCGATTTTCACTGGGGCACGCTGGCGATGTACGGCTTCGGCATCCTGCTCGCCGAGCTGGTGCTGATCCTCCTCTACACGTTCCTCATCGGCCTGGGCGCCGGGTCGAAGATCCAGCTCGACGACGCGCAGCGCGTCTTCACCCCGGTGTCGGCGTTTCTCGTGGCGCTGCTGACCGCCGCGACCATCGCGTTCGTCGGAGGCTACGCCGGCGCCGCGAACTCGAAGCGGCTCTCGACCCCCGAGGCGACGCTCGCGATGCTGTACTTCGGGCTGCCGGTGCCGATCGTGCTCACGCTGATGCACGTGGTGCCGCTGCTCTCGGTGCGCCTCGGCTACCGGCTGCGCGAGATCACCTACCTCTCGTCGCTGCTCGGCGACGCGCGCCCGCAGCTCGGCTACTGGCTCGTCTTCACCTTCCTCGTGCTGATGCTGTTCCTCGGCATCAACACCGGCTTCGTCGCGACGTCGTCGGGCCGCACCGACCTGCGCACCGGCTTCGAGCTGTTCGTCGCGAACCGGCACGTCTCGGTCTTCCGCCCGCGGCTGCTGCTCGGAGCCTTCGCCGTCCTCATCCTCGGCATCCTGCCGCCGCTCATCATCTACGCGTTCATCGCCGCTGCCGCCGCGCAGACCGAGCGCTCGCGCATCCGCCACCTCGGGCTCAAAGATCCGCTGCTCGCCGCCGAGGCGCTCAACAAGGCGAAGAGCAAGGCCCAGCGGCCGACGGAGATGATGACCGCCCTCAGCGTCGGCGGCGTCGGCGTCGGCGTCATGGCGCTCATCATCGTGCTGTCGGTGATGAGCGGCTTCGAGCAGGACCTGCAGCAGAAGATCCTCGGCACCAACTCGCACGGCGTCGTCCTCAAGTACTCGGACTCGATGGGCGAGTACGAGTCGGTGATGAAGAAGATCGCGACCGTGAAGGGCGTCGCCGGTCAGACGCCGTTCATCTTGAACGAGGTGATGATCTCGTCCGAGGGCAACATCTCGGGCTCGATGATCAAGGGCATCGACCCCGAGACGGTCGGCACCGTCACCGACCTGCCGAAGTACCTGCTCCCGCCGGCGAAGCTCGAGTGGCTCGAAGATCCGACCCTCATCCAGAAGCGAAACCTCGGGGGCTCGCTCGACGACGACAAGCCCAAGCTCGACGACGAGTTCATCAAGGTCGAGAAGGACGAGAAGGAAGAAGACGAGCCGGTGCTGCCGGGCATCTTCCTCGGCCGCGAGCTCGCGAGCTCGATGAAGGTCGTCGTCGGCGACCGCATCAACGTCGTCAGCCCACTCGGCGGAGAGATGGGCCCTCAAGGCCCCATGCCCAAGAGCCGGCCGTTCCGCGTCGCCGGCATCTTCTACTCGGGCATGTTCGAGTACGACTCGAAGTTCGTCTACATCCACCTGCGCGACGCGCAAGCCTTCTTCGGCGTCAAGGGCGCGAGCGGCATCGAGCTCAAGATGGAGGACATCGACGACGCCCGCCGCGTCACGCGCGCCATCTACGACAAGCTCGAGGGCTACCCCTATCGCACGAAGGACTGGGGCGAGATGAACCGCAACCTCTTCGCCGCGCTGCGCCTCGAGAAGCTGGTGATGGGCATCATCCTCTCGATCATCGTCATCGTCGCCGCGGGCCTCATCGTCGCCACCGTCATCATGCTCGTGCTCGAGAAGCGCAAAGAGATCGCCGTGCTCAAGGCGCTCGGCGTCAGCGACGGCGGCATCGTGAAGATCTTCTTGAGCGAGGGCCTTCAGATCGGCGTCGCAGGAGGAATGCTCGGCTTGATAGCGGGCCTCGCCTGGTGCTTCTTCATCGAGAAGGTCGGCATCAAGCTCGATCCGCAGGTCTATTACATCCCGGCACTGCCCGTGAAAATCGAGCCGCTGCAGACGGCCCTCGCGGTCGTCATCGCCATCCTGGTCACGTTCCTCGCGTCGATCTACCCGGCGCTGAAGGCGAGCCAGGTCGAGCCGGTCGAGGGCCTCAAAGCCGAGTGAGCGATGGGCGCGTTCCTCGAGATCAAAGACGTCTACAAGTCGTACTTCCTCCACGGGAAGCGCATCGACGTCCTGCGCGGCGTCAACGTGGACATCGAGAAGGGCGAGCTGGTGTCGCTCGTCGGAGCATCGGGCTCCGGCAAGAGCACGTTCCTGCACGTCGTCGGCACGCTCGACGCTCCGGCGGCGGGGGCGATGCGCTTTCAGGGGCGCAGCGTCTTCGACATGAACGACGCCGAGGTCGCCGAGTTCCGCAACCGCACCATCGGCTTCGTCTTCCAGTCGCACTACCTGTTGCCCGAGTTCAGCGCGCTCGAGAACGTCGCGATGCCCGCGCTCATTCGCCGGCAAGACCGCGCCTCGGCCCTGGACCGCGCGACGGAATTGCTCGGCCTCGTGGGCCTCAAAGAGCGGGCCGATCACCGCCCCGGAGAGCTCTCCGGCGGCGAGTCCCAGCGCGTCGCCCTGGCGCGGGCGCTGATGCTCAAGCCCGAGCTGCTGCTGGCCGACGAGCCCACCGGCAACCTCGACCCGGCGACGGGCGAGGGCATTCACCAACTCCTGCGCACGGTGAACCGTGACTTCGGCATCACCGCCGTCATCGTCACGCACAACGAAACGCTGGCGAAGTCGATGCCGCGGCGCCTCCGTCTGAAGGACGGATCCGTGCTTCCGGCCGAGTGAAATCAATCGCTAGACGGGTCGTAGGTGGCTAGATTGCGCCGCCTTTCATGACCCGGACCGCCCACTGCGCGTGCCTCGCCGCGTTCCTCAAAGGAATGCTCCTCCTCGGGGCGACGGCCGCACACGCGCAGACGGCCGATGCTCCGGTCGCCGATGACAGCGGGCCGAACCTCACCATCGTCGAGGTCCGCGTCGAAGGAAACCGGCGCGTCGAGGTCGAGGCGGTCAAGCGCGCGCTGCGCAACAAAGAGGGCCGGCAGTTCGACCCGACGCGCACCGTCGACGATCTCAAGTCGCTGTGGGCGCTGAACTACTTCTCCGACATCCAGCTGCTCGTGCAGCGGCTGCCGACGGGCATCGCCTACGTCGTGCGCGTCACCGAGAAGCCCTCGGTGCGCGAGGTGCGCATCACCGGCAACGACGAGATCTCGAAGGACGACTTCAAGGACACCATCGACATCCGGCCGTACAGCATCCTCGACATGGCGGCGATTCGCCGCAACGCGAAGAAGATCACCGACAAGTACATCGAGAAGGGCTTCTTCCTCGCCGAGGTCACCTGGGACCTGAAGCCGGTCAAAGACGTGCCCGAGGTCGACGTCGTCTTCGTCGTTCGTGAGAACGCGAAGGTGATGGTGAAGGAGATCAACTTCCAGGGCGCCAACAAGGTGAACCCGGATGAGCTGAAGGGCGTCATGGCGACGAAGGAGGGCGGCTGGCTCTCGTTCTTCACCGGTGAAGGCACCTACCGGGAAGAGATGTTCCAGCGCGACCTGTCGATCATCCAGGCCGCCTACTACGACCGCGGCTTCATCAACGTGAAGGTCGAGAAGCCGGTCGTCAGCCTCTCGCCGGACAAGCGCCACATCTTCATCTCCATCAAGGTCGAAGAGGGAGAGACCTACGCCATCGGGAAGATCGACTTCTCCGGCGACCTGCTCGTCACGAAGGAAGACCTGCACAAGCGCATGGTCTCGGTCGAGGGCGAGACGTTCAACCGCTCACTGCTCGCGCGCGACATCCAGGCGATCACCGACGTCTATTACGACCAGGGCTACGCGTACGCGAACATCACGCCGGTCACCGCGGTCAACGCCGAGAAGCGCACCATCGATCTCACCTTCGACGTTCAGAAGGGCAATCAGGTCTACATCGAGCGCATCGACATCGTCGGAAACACGAAGACGCGCGACCAGTCGATCCGCCGGCAGATGCGCGTCTACGAAGGCGAGCTCTTCAGCGGCACCGGCATGCGCCGCAGCAAAGAGCGCATCACGCAGCTCGGCTTCTTCGAGACCGTCGAGGTGTCGCAGAAGCCCGGCATCGACAACGAGCACGTCGTCGTTCAGGTCGAGGTGAAGGAGAAGTCGACGGGCACCTTCCAGGTCGGCCTGGGCTTCAGCAACGTCGAGAACTTCATCTTCACGGCGCAGGTCGCCCAGAACAACTTCCTCGGCTGGGGCATGGCCTTCTCGGCGAGCGCGCAGCTGTCGAGCCTGCGCAACTTCATTCAGCTCTCGTTCTACGACCAGTACTTCCTCGACTCGAACGTGATCTTCGCGGCGGACTTCTACCGCACGCAGGCCGACTACTTCGGCTTCATCCGCCAGGCGACCGGCGGCTCCATCACGCTCGGCTACAACGTGCTCGAAGACGTGATGGTGAACCTCGCGTACACGCTCGAGTTCATCAACGTCGAGCCGGGTCGCGACTACAACGCCGAGATCCCCGGCGCGTACGACTTCGGTCCGGGCCGCACCAGCGCGTTCCGCGTCTCCGCGCAGTGGGACCGCCGCGACAACCGCCTCTTCGCGACGCGCGGGCACCTCTTGTTCGGGTCGATCGACTTCGCGCCGGACATCTTCGGCGGAACGTTCAACTACATCCGCTACACCGCGTACGGCCGGTACTACTACCCGCTGCCGCTCGGCATCGTGGCGAAGGCCAACCTGCAGGTCGGCTACATCCAGGCGCTGCCGTCGCAGCGGCCGGTGCTGCCGATCTCCGAGCGGTACTTCCTCGGCGGCATCCAGACGCTGCGCGGCTACGCGCTGCGCACGGTGAGCCCGACCGAGAAGCGCGGCACCTCGACGCTGCCCGACGCGCTCAGCCAGGACTACCCGGTCGGCGGCGACAAGCAGCTCTTGCTGAACGTCGAGCTCGAGTTCCCCATCTTCGAGAAGGTCGGCATTCGCGGTGTCGTCTTCTTCGACGCCGGCAACTCGTTCGCGATCAACGCCAACTTCTTCGAGGACAAGACGTACAACCTGCCCGCGGGCCTCTTGTACTCCGTCGGCTTCGGGTTCCGCTGGTTCTCGCCGATCGGTCCCCTGCGGTTCGAGTGGGGCATCCCCCTCATCCGCCGCTCGACGCAGGATCAGGCGGTGCTGTTCGAGTTCACCATCGGCAACAGCTTCTAGAGCGCGGTTTCCGAACGCACTTCGTTGGCCACAGCCTTCTCGAAGGCGACGCCATCAGCGCCCGGACCCGTTCGACTCGTCGCGGTCCGCTTCGCGGCCGCGACGGCTCAGGGTGCACGCCTTCGTCGATGCCTCAGAAGATTGCCGTCAGCGCCGCCACCACGCCGAGGATCAGCGCGACGGCGCCGCCGGCGAACGAGGCCGCCATCCACCGCTTCGGCAGCAGCACCACCGGCGCCGGCACCTCCTCGGTGGGAATCAGCGAGCGGTCGACGACGACCGAGGGCGGGGGAGGCGGCGGCGGCGACTTCGCCTCCTCGCTCGGCGGAGCGTCGTAGCGCAAGAGCGTCTTGCCCAGCTCGATGACGTCGCCCGGCGCGAGCAGCGCCCGCCGCTTCACGATGACGCCGTTCACGTAGGTGCCGTTCGCGCCGCGCAGGTCCTCGATGATGACCTTGTTCTCGCGCAGGGTGAGCCGCGCGTGGCGGCGCGAGACGGAGCGATCGCGAATCTGCAGCCCACAGTCGTCGCCACGGCCGATGATGATCTGGTCGAACGCGAGCGGAATGACGTTCCCCGCGTCGGAGCCGGTCAAGCAGGTGAGCGTGGCGGCCTGGGTCTGCTCGACCGCGCACGTGCCGGCGATGAGATCTTTCATCACCGTCGCCGTGCCCTTGTGCTTCCGCGGCGGCGCCACCTGCTGCACCGTCACCGACCGCGCGAGCTCGACCACCTCACCGGGAACGACGAGCCGCGGCACGTGCGAGGGGAACATCGCCTTGCCGATGGCGAGCGTCTCCTTCGAGGTGACGGTCAGGCGATCGCCCTCGATGCGCAGCGTCAGCAGCGACGGCGGCAGCCCCGGAATCCGAATCTCGTCGCCCGGAGCGCCGCCGACCTTCACGACGCCGTCTTTGAGGTCCGCGCGGGTCTTCTCGTGGCCGCAGCCGATTTCGATGAGCATCCCGACCGGTGGAGCACACGGCTTGCCACTCCAAATGCCCGAAATTTCTCCGGAGCGTGTAGGGTGCGCGCCCATGAAACGGTGCCTGCTGCTCGTATTCCTGGCCGCTTGCCGTGACGAACAGGCGGGCCCCAAGCCCCGCGGTGCGCAGCAGCCTCAGGCCCAGCAACAGCAGCAGCAGCAGCAGCCCGCGCAGCAGCAGCAGGGCGGAGTCCGCTCGCTCGACGCGATTCCCCCGCAGATCAAGCTCACCTTCGAGGGCACCGGCACCTGGGCCGAGGGCGCCGTCTCGTACCTCGGCACGCTGGTCGAGCCCGCCATTCTCCAGGCCGGTCAGCCGGTGCGCCTCACGCACTTCTTCCGCGCCAACAAGCAGCCTCCGCAGGGCTGGAAGTTCTTCGTCCACATCGTCGACGCCGCGAGCGGGCAGATGGTGCTGAACCAGGACCACGAGATTCAGCAGGGCAACGGGCCGCTCGAGACCTGGCCGGTGAACCGCATCGTCTTCGACCAGCACGTGTTCCAGCTGCCCGAGCACGGCGCCCCGCTGCGCGCCGTAATGGGCTTCTGGAAAGACGACGCGCGGCTGCCCGTCGACCAGTCGCCGCTGCAGGACGGGCAGAACCGCATGCTCGGCCCGAAGCTCGAGGCCGGAGGCGGCCCGCCGCTGCCCGAGTACCGCACGCCGAAGACCGAGAAGGCGCCCACCATCGACGGCAAGCTCGACGACGCGGCGTGGAAGGCGGCCCCCGAGGTCACGCTCCAGGGCAGCTACGACGGCCGGCCCGTGCAGCGAAAGACGAACGCGCGCGTGCTCTGGGACGATCAGTTCCTCTACGTCGCCTTCGACTCCGAGGACCCCGACGTCTGGGGCACCAAGCGGAACAAGGACGACGACATCTACAACGAGGACGCCGTCGAGGTGTTCGTCAACGCCAGCGGAGATCTCGCCAACTACAACGAGCTCCAGGTGTCGCCGCACAACGTGAACTTCGACGCGCGCTTCGTCTCACGCCGCTCGGACCTGCCGACGGCCATGAAGTGGGAGTCGGGCATGACCACCGCCGTCGACGTGCGCGGCACCCTCGACGACGGCTCCGATCAGGACAAGGGCTGGAGCGCGGAGATGAAGATCCCCATCGCGAACCTCGCCAACGTGCCGCACACGCCGCCGCAGAAGGGCGACGTCTGGCGGTTCAACATGTACCGCCTCGAGCACCTGCAGCGGCAGACGAACGTCGAGGGCCAGGCGTGGTCGCCGCTGTTCGTGGGCGACTTTCACGCGCTGCCGCGGTTCGGGAAGCTGATCTTCGACTGATCAGGTCTCCGGCACCGACTCGATGCCCCAGATGTCTTTCGCGTACTCGCGGATGGTGCGGTCCGACGAGAACCAGCCTACGCGCGCCACGTTCATGATGGCCTTGCGCCACCACTGGTCGGGCTGCGCGTACGTGTCGGTCACCGCGGCCTGGGCCTTCACGTAGGCGTCGAAGTCGGCGAGCACGAGGTAGCGGTCGTCGTCGAGCAGCGAGTCGACCAGCGGCTTGAAGAGCTCGCGGTCTTCGGGAGAGAAGAACCCCGACGAGACGAGGTCGATGACGTCTCTCACCGCCGGGTTGCTCTCGTAGATCATGCGCCCGCGGTAGCCCTCGCGGCGCTTCGCCATCACCTCGTCCGCGGTGAAGCCGAAGAGGAAGAAGTTCTCGGGGCCCACGAGCTGGCGGATCTCGATGTTCGCGCCGTCGAGCGTGCCGACCGTCAGCGCGCCATTCATCGCGAACTTCATGTTGCCGGTGCCCGAGGCCTCCATGCCGGCGGTGCTGATCTGCTCGCTCAAGTCGGCAGCGGGGATGATCCGCTCGGCGAGCGACACGCGGTAGTTCGGCACGAACGCGACCTGCAGCCCGGTGCGCGACGCGTCGCTGTTCACCACCTCGGCCACGCCGTTGATGAGGCGGATGATCAGCTTCGCCATCTTGTAGCCGGGCGCGCTCTTGGCTCCGAAGATGAACGCGCGCGGGACCTTCACCGGCTTGTTCTCTTTCCGCGCCTGCACCCAGAGGTGAATGATGTGCAGCGCGTTGAGCAGCTGGCGCTTGTACTCGTGCAGGCGCTTCACCTGAACGTCGAACATCGCGTTCGGGTCGACGCTCAGCCACATCACGTCGCGCAGGTGCGCCGACAGCTCGGCCTTGTTGCCGCGCTTGGCCTCGGCGAACGCCTTCACGAACGAGGCGTCGCTCGCGAACCGCTCGAGCTCGCGCAGCTGCTCGAGATCGGTCACCCACTTGTCGCCGATGGCCGAGGTGATGACCTTCGAGAGGCGGGGGTTGCAGACCAGCAGCCAGCGGCGCGGAGTCACCCCGTTCGTCTTGTTGTTGAACCGCTCGGGGAACATCTGCGCGAAGTCCGGCAGCACGTCGCGCTTGAGCAGGTTGGTGTGCAGCTCGGCGACCCCGTTCACGCTGTGGCTTCCGACGACGGCGACGTGCGCCATGCGCACGTACTTCTCCTTGGCCTCTTCGATGAGCGACATGCGACCCAGGCGCTCGTTGTCGAAGGGGTAGGCGATCTGCACCTGCCGCAGGAAGCGGTGGTTGATCTCGTAGATGATCTGCAGGTGGCGCGGCAGCAGCTGCTCGAACAGCGACACCGGCCACTTCTCGAGCGCCTCGGCGAGCAGCGTGTGGTTCGTGTAGCCGAAGGTGGCGACGGTGATGTTCCACGCCTCTTCCCAGGGCACCTTCTTCTCGTCGACCAGCACGCGCATCAGCTCGGCGACCGCGATCGCCGGGTGCGTGTCGTTGAGCTGAATCGCGGCCTGCTTCGGGAAGCGGGTGAGGTCCGCATCGGTCCGCACGTAGCGGCGCATGATGTCGGAGATGGAGCAGGCGACGAAGAAGTACTCCTGCTTGAGGCGCAGCTCGCGGCCGGCCTGGTTCTGATCGTTCGGGTACAGCACCTTCGAGATGACTTCGGTGTCGTTCTTCTCGACGACGCTGCGCTCGTAGTCGCCGTCGTTGAACAGCGCGAAGTCGAACTCGGCCGAGGCGCGGGCGCTCCACAGGCGCAGCGTGTTGACGGTGTGGCCGCCGAAGCCGGCGATGGGCGTGTCGTAGGGGACGCCGAGCACCGTCTTGCCGCCGACCCAGCGCGACGCGCGGCGGCCGTCGGGCGCCTGGTACTGCTCGACCGAGCCGTAGAACCGGACGGGGACGACGCGGTCGGGTCGGGCGATCTCCCACGGGTTGCCGAAGCGCAGCCACTCGTCGGCGCGCTCGACCTGGTGCCCGTTGATGATCTGCTGCGTGAAGATGCCGAACTCGTAGCGGATGCCGTAGCCCATGCCCGGCATGCCGAGCGTGGCGAGCGAGTCGAGGAAGCAGGCGGCGAGGCGGCCCAGGCCGCCGTTGCCCAGGCCCGCGTCGGGCTCCATCTCCAGCAGCGCCGAGAGGTCGACTCCGACGTCCTTGAGCGCCTCGTGGGCGGCCTCGTACAGGCCGAGGTTGATGAGGTTGTTCCCCAGCGCGCGGCCGAGCAGGTACTCCGCGGACAGGTAGTAGGCCCGCTTGGCGTTCGCGGCGTTGTAGCGCCGCTGGGTGTTCACCCAGCTCTTGGCGAGCCGGTCGCGCACCGAGTGCGCCAGCGCCATGTACTTGTCGTAGGCGGTCGCCGTGTCGAACGACGTGCCGCGGGTGTACTCGACGTGCTCGACGAAAGACTTGCGGATTTCCGCGGGCTTGAGGCCCTCGCGTGCGTCGGCGGTCGCCGCGCCATTGGTCGGAGCAGGGGAAGACTGATTTTTCCCGGCGACGGGGGGGAGCGCGGTTTCCATGCGCTCCCTCCTCTAATTCAGGGGAGGGCCCGGGCCAACGACTTCGCCTGCAGCGTCGCTTCCAGCGAGCCGATCTTCTCCTTGAAATCGGCCAGCAGGGTCTTCGGGAGCGGGTCGGCCCTGGGGAAGTTCTGGTTCAACGGGTTCACGAACATGCCGCCGCGCTTCATCGCGAAGTGCAGGTGCGGCCCGGTCGAGAGGCCCGTCGAGCCCGACTCGCCGATGACGGCCTTCTGCTGAACGCGCTGGCCTTCCTTCACCTCGACCTTCGAGAGGTGCAGGTAACAGGTCTCGAGCGACATCACGTGGCGGACGCAGACCATGTTGCCGCCGCCCCTGTCCCAGCCGGCGCGGACGACGGTTCCGTCGGCGACCGCCCAGACCGGAGTGCCGGTCGGCGTGCCGTAGTCGACGCCGTTGTGCGCGCCGACGTACTTCAAGATCGGGTGGAAGCGGCTGCCGAAGCCGCTGGTGACGTGCGCGAACTTGAGCGGGCTCTTCAAGAACGTCTTGCGCGCCGACGAGCCGTCTTCGAGGAAGTACGACTCGGTGCCGTCCGGCAGGCGGTAGCGGAAGCTCTTCTTCGTGCCGACGGTCGAGCCGAGGTACGTCGCGGCGAGCACGTTGCCGTACTCGAGCACGCGGCCCTTGCTCACGACCTTCTCGACGATCGCGCGCATGCGGTCGCCCTTCTGCACGTCGCGGTAGAAGTCGATGTCCCACGCGAAGACGTCGCTGAGCGTGACGGCGATCTCGGGGTTCTCGCCGGCGGCCTTCGCCGCGTCCCACACCGACGACTCGACGGTGAGGTCGACGACCGCGAGCTGCGTCTCTTTCTCGAGCTCGCCCTTCTTGCCGATGTACCGGTCTCCGTCGCGGCGCACCTGCCACTCGGTGAAGATGCTGCGGCGGTAGTCGAGCACGTCGAGCTGCCCGTCGCGGAACACGAGCCGCAGCTGATCGCCGGGCCGTGCTTTCCTGAAGTCGAAGCCGGTCGCCTTCAGCGCGCCCTGAACTGCGTCGACGGTGGAGTCGTCGAGACCTGCTGCGTACAGCGCCTTCGCGACGTTCTGCTTCGGCTCGAGACGGCGGTTCTTCACCACCATATCGGTGACGCCCAGGCTCAGGGCGGCCACGAGGATTGCGATCATGTCTTAGGGAGTTTCCTGCTTGAGCTACGAGGCGCTACGGACCAAATCACAACTGTCGCGGTGAAACCAGATTCCGGCCTACGACCGCCGCTGGGCTTTCAGCCGCTGGTACTCCTCGTAGGCCGCGCGACCTTCCGCCTGCAGCCGCTCGGCGCGGCTCAGCTCGGGTGGCTTGTTGGCCACGTGGGCGTGCTCCTGCAGCGGCTGGCGCCGCGCCGCAGCCAGCACCGCCAGGAGCGGGTAGGGGCTCTCACCTCTGTCCACAACCACCTCGCTCTTGTCGCCCTTCGGGACGCTCCACGCGACGGTGCCGCGGAAGTCGCCCTGGTACTCGATGAGCAGCGCGCCGAGCACCTGCTGGAAGAAGCGGCCCTGCACGTCGGAGCGGATGACGATCTCTTCGAGCACCGCCACGTCGCCGTCGACGCGGAAGCGCAGGTGACAGGTCTGCTGCTCGGCGCGGACGGTGATGGTCTCTCCGTCACGCTGCACGTCGACCTCGAGCCGCTCGGGGAGGTCGCCGAAGTCGGCCACCGGGATCTCGAGACGGAAGTCCCGTGCGTCGACTTCTTCGATGCGGGAGAGCGCCAAGCGCGCGGACTATACCTCGCTTGGGTGGAGTAAAGAGCGAGGCCATGCGGAGCGTCGCCTTCTTCGTCTTTCCCCGGATGACGACGTTGGACTTCGTCGGCGTGTACGACGCCATGCGACGGCTGGCGGGCGTGGAGCTGCGCATCATCGGCACGGCGGCTCGGGTGGTCGACGAGGGCGGCCTCACCGTCGAAGCCGAGCCGTACCCCTCGCTCGAGGGAGTCGATCTGCTCGTCGTCCCCGGCGGCCTCGGCACCCGTGCGCTGGAGGAAGACGAGCACTGCATCGCCTACCTGCAGTCGTGGGGGAAGGACCGGCACATCGCCTCGGTGTGCACCGGCGCGCTGCTGCTCGGGCGCGCCGGGCACCTGCAGGGGCTGCGCGCGACGACGCACTTCAGCTCGTACGAGCGGCTTGCGCCGTACTGCGCCGAGGTGGTGCGCGACGTGCGCGTGGTCGATGCAGGGCGAGTCGTCACCGCGGGCGCGGTGTCGTCATCGCTCGACCTGGGGCTGCACCTGGTGAAGAAGCACTTCGGAGACGACGAGCACGCGCGCATCGCGAAGGCGATGGCGCACGACCCGCGCGGGTGAGCGCTACTCGCGCGTCGCCCAGAGCAGCCAGCCCACGCCGAACGCGATGATGAACGCGCCTGCGAGCGCGAGCGCCACGGCGGGGCTCCAATCCTTCTCGCAGCGGCGGCCCGCCATCAGCCGGGGACAGCTGCTGAGGTCGATACCCAACGCCGCCAGGCCGCCTACCATCGCCACCAGGCTGCCCGCGACGAGCGAGATGGACCCAGGCCACGCCGGCGCGGGATGCCCGGGCGGCTCCCCGACGTCGGGCGACAGGTCACCCGCGGCGAGCAGCACCGCCAGAACGAGGCTCAGAGCTCGACCTTCTTGTCCGAGTGACTCTGTCCGTCGAAGCGCAGCATCACGCCCTTGCCCTCGACCTTGGTCACCAGGTTCACCGGCCGTCTCCACAGCGACTGCACGTTCCTGAGCGTCTCGCGCGCGTAGTCGCCCTTCAAGTCGAGCCCGTCGTGCTTGTGCGCGAGCCGCAGCTCGCCGCGGTTCTCGTCGTTGGCGTCGACGACCTCGATGACGGGCTGCCCGAAGTTGGTGAGCTTCTGCAGGAGCTTGTTCTTCACCTTGCGGAACTCGCGGTCCATGATCTCCCACGAGTTGCGCTTCTCGTTGAAGCCGTAGACGAACAGCTTCTGCTCGATCGCGAACTCGGGGGTGAGGAACTCGTCGATGAAGGTGATGTCGTTGTAGTGCTTTCGCACCTCGAAGATCTTCTGGCGCCCGAGGCCGAGCTTCTTGTCCCAGGAGCGCCGAGCCCGGAGGTCGTCGCACTCGTCCCAGTCCTTGCCGAAGCGGCCCTTGTTCCACCGGTCTTCGATGTCGCGGAACAGCTCGATGCCGAGCTTGTACGGGTTCAGCGCGCCGGGCTGCGTGCCCATCGTGCCGGAGTGGTGGTCGGCGTAGTCGATGATCTCGTGATCTTTGAGCGCCCGCGTCGTCATGATCGTCGAGTGCCAGTATGAGGCCCAGCCCTCGTTCATGATCTTCGTCTGGCCCTGCGGAGCGAAGTAGTAGGCCTCCTCGCGGACGATCGCGAGGATGTCGCGCTCCCACTCTTCGAGCGGAGCGTTCTCGAGCAGGAAGTTCAGCACGTCGCGCTGCGGCCGCTCGGGGAAGCGCTTCGCCTTCTGCTTCTCTTCTTCGACCTTGCGCCGCTGCTGGTCGACGAACTCGCGCGGGTTGATGTAGCCGCGCATGTACTCGCGCTCGACCTTGATGCCCTCGACGCGCTCGTTCAGCTTCGCCTGCTCCTCGGCGAGCTTCGGGTCCGGGTTGCGGCGGATGTGCGGCGCGTGCTGGTCGATCAGGTTCTCGAGTGACAGGCACCGGTCGATGAAGTCCTCGACCCTCTCGACGCCGATCTTGTCGATCCACCGGCGCACGCGCGTCGCGTGGTTCGCCATCTCGTCGATCATCCGCCGGTTGGTGTGGCGGAACGAGAAGTTGTTCTTGAAGAAGTCGCAGTGGCCGTAGACGTGGGCCATCACCAGCTTCTGATCGACCTCGGCGTTCGCCTCGAGCAGGTAGGCGAAGCAGGGATCGTTGTTGATGACGAGCTCGTAGATCTTCGACAGGCCGTACTCGTAGCCCTTGCTGAGCTGCTCGTAGTCCATGCCCCAGCGCCAGTGCGGGTAGCGCGTGGGGAAGCCGCCGTACGCGGCGACCATGTTCAGCTCGTCGTACGAGAGGATCTCGAAGACCGTCTCGAAGAAGTCGAGGCCGAAGCCGCGCGCGTAGCCTTCGATCTCCTTGCGCAGGTCTTCCAGTCTCGGAGTCAGCGAGCGAGGCATTCTTCAGCGCCCCTTCCCGAGGAAGTCCTTGATCGAGTTGTAGATGGCGTCCTTGTCCGCGATCTCCGACAGCGCGACGTTGGCCTGCTCGCCGACGTGCTCGCGCAGGTCCTTGATGAACTGCCCCGAGCCGTAGGGCGACTCGACCTGCCCGTACGCGAACTGGTTCACCTGCGGCAGGATCTCGGTCTTGAGCAGATCGATGCAGAGCCGCGTGTCGTCGGCGCTCCAGTTGTCTCCGTCGGAGAAGTGGAACGGGTAGATGTTCCAGCTGCTCGCCGGGTACTCGGCCTTGATGATGTCGCGCGCCAGCTTGTAGGCCGACGAGATCATCGTGCCGCCCGACTCGCGCGTGTGGAAGAACGTCTCGCGGTCGACTTCGCGCGCGACGGCGTCGTGGATGATGTAGCGCGTCTCGAGGCCCTTGTACTGATGCCGCAACCACGCATCGAGCCAGAAGCTCTCGATGCGGACGATCTCCTTCTGCTCGTCGCCCATCGAGCCGGACACGTCCATCATGTAGATGATGACGGCGTTCGTCTCGGGCAGGTTCTCGAGGCGGTACGTGCGGTACCGGCGATCTTCGCGCAGCGGGATGATGATCGGGTTGTCGGGGTCGTACGTCCCCATCGCGATCTGCCGCTTCAGCGCCTGCTTGTACGTGCGCTTGAAGTGGCGCAGCGACTCGGGGCCGATGGTGTGAATGCCCGTGTACTTGATCTTCGTGGTGACGATCTTCTCGCTGCCGCGGTCCTGAATGTTCGGCAGCTGCAGCTCTTCGCCCAGGATCTGCGCCAGCTCGTCGAGCGAGACGTCGACCTCGAGCGAGTGCTCGCCTTCGCCCTGGCCGGCCTTGCCGGCTCCGTCGCCGGGCTCGACGTCGCCCGGAGCGAGCTGCTGGCCGACCTCGCCCTCGCCCTGACCGACGCCGCCCTGCTCTTTGTGCCCGTACTTGAAGTGGGGCACGTCGATGAAGGGCACCGGAATCGAGATGGTGTCCTTCCCCTTCTTGCCGATCATTTCGCCCTGCTGCACGTACTTGCGCAGGTTCTGTTTGATCTTCCCGCGGACGATCGCCTTGAAGCGCGAGTGATCCTGATCGATGCGAAGGGCCACTTAGTCCCTCATTCCTTGGCGTCGCCTCGCGCGAAGATGCTCGCGACGAAGTTGAGCACGTCGGTCGCCGACTCCTCGTCGTAACCGAAGTTCTTGATCAGCCGGCTGCGGACCACGTCGATCTTCTCCTGCGTCTCCTTGTCGACGACCGAGGAGACCAGCGTCTTGAGCTTGATGCTGTCCTTCTGATCTTCGAACAGCTTCAGCTCGAGCGCCTTCTGCAGCCGCTCGTTCGTGCGGTAGTTGAACGTGCGGCCCTCGATCGCGAGCGCGCCGATGTAGTTCATGATCTCGCGGCGGAAGTCGTCTTTGCGCGAGTCGGGGATGTCGATCTTCTCTTCGATCGACCGCATCAGGCGCTCATCCGGCTCTTCGTAGAGGCCGGTGTACTTGTTCTTGATCTTCTCCTTCTGCGTGTACGCCTTCACGTTGTCGATGTAGTTGCCGCACAGCTTCTGGATCGCGTCCTCGTCGGCGCTGATCGCGCGCTGGACCTCGTTCTTCACGATGTCTTCGTATTCCTGCTTCACGACGTTGAGCAGCTCGCGGTACCGCTTGCGCGAGTCCTCGTTCGGAACCAGCGAGTGCGTCTTGAGGCCCGCCTCGAGCTCGTTGAGCACCATGAACGGGTTGATCGACATCTCGCTCTTGTCGCTGACCAGCGCGTTGCTGATCTTGTCCTGGATGTAGCGCGGCGAGATGCCCTCGAGGCCCTCGCGCGCCGCCTCTTTCCGAAGCTCCTTGATGTTGTCTTCGGTGAAGTTCGGCAGCGTCTTGCCGTTGTAGAGCTTCAGCTTCTGCAGCACCGAGAGGTTGTGCTTCTTCGGCTCCTCGAGTCGCGTCAGCACGGCCCACATCGCCGCCATCTCCAGCGTGTGCGGCGCGATGTGCTTGCCCTTGATGCGCTTCTCGTTGAACTCCTTCTCGTAGATCTTCTGCTCCTCGCTGAGCTTGGTGATGTACGGGATGTCGATCTTCACCGTACGGTCGCGCAGCGCTTCCATGAACTCGTTGTTCTCGAGCTTCTTGAACTCGGGTTCGTTGGTGTGACCGATGATGACTTCGTCGATGTCGGTCTGCGGGAACTTCTTCGGCTTGATCTTGTGCTCCTGCGACGCGCCGAGGAGGTCGTAGAGGAACGCGACGTCGAGCTTCAGCATCTCGACGAACTCGATGATGCCGCGGTTCGCGATGTTGAACTCGCCGTCGAAGTTGAACGCGCGCGGATCCGAGTCCGAGCCGTACTCGGCGATCTTCCGGTAGTTGATGTCGCCGGTGAGCTCGGTCGCGTCCTGGTTCTTCTCGTCCTTCGGCTGGAAGGTGCCGATGCCGATGCGGTCTTTCTCCGAGAAGATGAGCCGCTGCACCTTGATGTGCTTCATCACCTTCGAGAAGTCGCCGTCGTACTTGTGCATCAGCTGCTTGAAGATGAAGCGGCACGCCGGGTTCAGCTCACCGAGCTCGGGGATCGAGAAGCCCTTCTCCGGCGGAGCGAGGTCTCCGAAGATCTTCGCGCGCCACTCGCGGGGGATGAGCTTCAGCGGCTCTTCGTTCATCGGCGAGCGGAACTTGTCCTTCAGCACGTCGCCGTCCGGCTGCCAGGTGTACGTGTAGCAGGCGCCTTCGGGGGTCGAGGCGTACTGCTCGAGGCCGCGCTTGATCGAACGGACGATCGTCGACTTCGACGAGCCGACCGGGCCGTGCAGCAGGATGACGCGCTTCTCGGTGCCGTACGCCAGCGAGGCCGACTTGAAGACGTTCACCAGCTTCATCAGCGGGACGTCGAGGCCGAACACCGCGTCGCGGCCCCCGTTCTTCTCGTCGCTGAAGAAGTGGTAGCGGATGAGCTTCTTCTTGTTGTCGATGTACTCGGTCTTCCCGTGGCTCAGGATCATGTCGTACAGCCGTTGGTAGGCGGTACGCGTGACGCGCGGGTTCTCGCGGACGATGTCGAGGTACTCATCGAACGTCCCTTCCCAGTTGAGCTCCGCGTACTCCTTCTTGTCCTGGAGTGCGGCGATCTTTTCTGTCCAGCTCGTGGCCATTGGGTCCTCGATGAAAGTTCACGTGTGGGTTCGCCCCACACCCGGTGTCGATCGTAGCAGAGCAACGGCAGTTGCAGACCCCGAACTGTAACCGCGGCTCCGCACCGACGCGTGACATGTAACGCGTGCGTCCACATTCGGCATTCCTGCTCCCCGCGCGGGGCAAATGCTCTAGCGTGCGCGCCGCGTTTGGAGCGATTCGGAAAGTTCGAGCTCATCCGCCGTCTCGGCGCCGGAGGCATGGGTGAGGTCTTCCTCGCCCGTTCGCCCGAGCTCGGCCAGGTCGTGGTGAAGCGGATCCTCCCGCACCTCACCGAGAACACGCGCTTCCTGCGCCTCTTCCTCGACGAGACGCGCATCGCCGCCCGGCTCTCGCACCCGAACATCGCCCGCATCCACGAACTCGGAGAGGTCGGCGACACCTGGTACGTCGCCATGGAGCTGGTGCCGGGCAAGGACCTGCGCCAGCTGCTCAAGCGCATGAAGGAGCAGGGCGGCTCGGTGCCGGTGCCCGTCGCGCTCTTCATCGCCCGCGAGATCGCGCTCGCGCTCGCCTACGCCCACGGCCTCAAGGACGCGCAGGGCAAGTCGCTCAAGGTCGTTCACCGCGACGTGTCGCCGCACAACATCGTCGTCTCCAGCACCGGCCAGGTGAAGCTCATCGACTTCGGCGTCGCCCGCGCCGCGAACAAGTCGGTGCACACCGCCACGGGCATCTTGAAGGGCAAGTTCCCGTACATGGCGCCCGAGCAGGCGATGGCGAAGAAGGTCGACGCGCGCACCGACGTCTTCGCGCTCGGCATCGTCATGTGGGAGATGCTCGCCGGCCAGCCGCTGTTCCGCGGAAAGACCGACGCCGCGACGCTCAAGAACGTTCGCGCCTGCGACGTCGTGCCGCCGTCGCGCATCGACCCCATCGTGCCGCGCGCGGTCGACAAGATCGTGCTGCGCGCGCTGCAGAAAGAGCCGAAGGACCGCTTCCAGTCCGCCGACGCCATGCGCGAGGCCATCGAAGAGGTGATGGCCGGCCTGCCCGCGCCCGGCGTCGTGCAGTTCTACCGCGAGCTCGACGACGTCCCCGGCCTCGACGACAGCGGGGAGATCGAGACCGCCGGTGAGGTCTCGGCGATACCGACGTTGATGGAGGGGCAGGTCCACTCGGTCGACACCCTGCACGTGCGCGAGGCGCCGGATCGGACCATCTCCGAGAAGACCGGCGCAGGCCTCAAGCGGATGCGGAAGCTGTTGTCCGAGCTCGCCGAACGCCCGACGAACCTCGTCGAGCCGCCCAGCAGCTTCGTCGGCCGCGTCGGCGAGCTCGCCGACCTGCAGCAGATCTTCCGCCAGGGCTTCCGGCTGCTGACGATGATCGGCCCCGGCGGCACCGGCAAGACGCGCCTCGCGACCCAGTTCGCCAGCCAGCTCGTGAGCCACTTCAAGGCGGGTGAGGGCGGCAAGAAGGGCGGGGTCTGGTTCGTCGACCTCACCGACGCCCGCGACGTCGACGCCGCCTGCGCCGCCGTGGCACAGGCGCTCTCGGTGCCCTTGAGCCCCGGCAACGTCGTCGCCCAGCTCGGCCACGTCATCGCCTCGCGCGGCGACGTGCTGCTCGTGCTCGACAACTTCGAGCAGCTGTCGGACCACGCCGAGCGCACCGTCGGCGCGTGGCTCGCGGCAGCTCCCGGCGTGCGGTTCGTGGTCACCACCCGCCAGCTGCTCAAGGTGCCGGGCGAGACGGTCTTCGAGGTGCCTCCGCTGCGCGTGCCCGCGAAGAACGACGACGCGCGCAAGGCCGAGGCGGTGATGCTGTTCGTCGAGCGTGCGCGGGCGGCGCGGCCGGGCTGGCAGCCGACCGCGGCCGATGAAGCGGCCATCGCCGACCTGGTGAGGCAGCTCGACGGCATGCCGCTCGCCATCGAGCTGGCGGCGTCGCGCATGGGCACGATGAACCCGCAGCAGCTCGTGCAGCGGCTGCCGCGGCGGTTCGAGCTGCTCGGCGGGGTCACTCCGGATCCGAACGATCGCCAGGCCACGCTGCGCGCCGCCATCGACTGGTCGTGGCGCAGCCTCACCTCGCAGGAGGCCGCCGTGCTCGCGCAGTGCGCGGTCTTCCGGGGCGGCTTCAGCATCGAGGCGGCCGACGCGGTCGTCAGCCTCGCCCACTTCGAGGACCCGCCGTCGATCATGGAAGTGCTCATGACGCTGCGATCGAAGTCGCTGATCCGCTCGTACTACCCGCGCGGCGACGAGAACGACCCGCGCTACGGCCTGTACGAGACGATTCGCGAGTACGCGTTCGAGAAGCTGCAGGACACTCCGATGGAGGCGGCGGCGCGCGAGCGGCACGCCCGCTACTTCCTCGAGCTCGGCTCGAAGCTCGCGGTGACCGCGGACGGCAACGTCGAGCAGCTCGACTGGCTCGAGCTCGAGCGCGACAACCTGTACGCCGTCTTCCAGCGCAGCATCGAGGCGGAAGAGCCCGGCGCGCGCGCGCTGCTGGCGCTCCTCGCGCTCGATCCGCTCCTCACGTTGCGCGGCCCGTTCAGCCACCACCTCGGCATGGTCGAGGCGGCGATGGAGCGCCTCGGCTCGGAGCCCGCGTCTCTCGCCGCGGCGCTCGAGCTGCGCGGGCGAGCGAAGCAGGCGCGTGGCAGAACTCAAGACGCGGGCGAGGACTACGCGCGCATGCTGTCGCTCGCGCGAGCCATTCACGACATCGCGACCGAGGGGCGCGCCGAGTTCTACCTGGGCCTCGTCGATCGCCAGCGCGGCCAGCGCCGCGACGCACAGGGGCACTTCGAGCGCGCGCTCTCGTTGCTGCGGCAGGTGAAGGACCGGCGCATGGAGGGCCGCACGCTCTCGAGCCTCGCCGTGCTCTTCCACGAGATGAACCTCGAGAACGACGCGACGGCGGCCTACCAGCGCGCGCTCGAGATTCACCGCTCGGTCGGAGATCGCCGCTACGAGGGCATCACGCTGGCCAACCTGGGAGTGTTGCAGCAGGCGCAGGGACTGCTCAGCCAGTCGCGGCAGCAGTACGAGCAGGCGCTGGCGATTCACCGCGAGCTGGGGAACCGGCGCTCCGAGGGCATCTCGCACATCAACCTGGGCGACCTGAACCGCGACCTCGAGAAGTTCGGCGCGGCGCGGAACCACTACGAGAGCGCGCTCGCGATCCTGCGCGAGGTCGGCGCTCGCCGCTTCGAAGGCGTGACGCTGTTCTCGATGGGCGCGTGGCACCTCGAGCAGGGGCAGGCGCAGAAGGCCATCGAGCGGCTGCGCGAGGCGATGCCGCTGCTCGCCGAGGCCGACGACGTGCGCTACGGCGGCCTGGCGATGGCGGCGCTCGCGGCAGCGGAGTCGGTGCTGGGGAACGAGGCTGCCGTCGGCGAGGCGCTCGAAGAAGCGACGCGCCTGCTCACCGACGCGGGAGACGCCGGCTTCCTCGACGCGCTCGACGTGTACCACGCGATCATCGACCTCTCGCGGTCGCGCTTCGCGGGAGCTCCGCCTCAGCCCTCGGTGATGAAGCGCGCCGAGCACGCCGAGCGCTCGGGCCCGCCGAGCCCCGACTACCCGGCGGGGGCTCCGTCGCCGGCCGAGCGGTCTGAGCAGGTGCGCTCGGCGCTGCGGTCGCTGCGGGCGGTGATCAAGGGCGCTCCGAAGTGAGCCGGCAGCTCGCGCTGGTGACCGCGGTCGTGCTCGCGGTCCGGCTCGTCGCGTTCTTCCTGACGCAGAACTGGTACGGCGACGCGTTCTCGCGCATCGACCTGGGCGAGCGGTGGGCGGCGGACCCGCACTGGATCTCCGCGTTCGGCGACGGCGCGTACCAGTTCGGGCCGCTGCACCTCTACCTGCTGGGCATCGCGTCGAAGCTGTGGAGCGCGCGCGAGCACGCCGGCCGGCTCGTGTCGCTCGTCGCCGGCGTCGCCACCACGGTGCCGCTCTGGTTCCTCTGCAAGCGGCTGTTCGACGAGCGGGCGGCGCGGGTGTCGTGCCTGGTCTTCGCGTTCTGGGGCATGCACATTCAGTTCAGCACCACGGCCGCGAGCGAGGCGCTGTCGCTGTTGCTCTTCGTCACCTGCCTGGCGTGCTTCGCGGCCGAGCGGTGGCTCGCTGCGGGGCTCGCGATGACCCTCGCGTGCGCGACCCGCTACGACGTGTGGATGCTCATCCCCGTGCTGTGCGTGGTGCTCGGGCTGCGAAGGCGCTTCGCCGCGGCCGCGGTCTTCGGGCTCGCGTCGCTCGCGTTCCCGGTCGCGTGGATGATCGGCAACGCGCGGCTGCACGGTGATGCCCAGTACCCGGCGCACTACATCAACGCGTTCCATCGGGCGTGGTTCGCTCAGAACGAGGCGTACTGGGGGTTCTGGAAGCACCGGGCGCTGAACCTGTTCTTCTGGCCGCTGTGCGCCGCGTTCACCCTGACGCCCATCGTGGCGATCGCCGGCGTCGCGCGCGCCCGCGTCGGGTGGCTCGTCGCGGTGATGCTCGTGCCGATGGTGGTGTTCACCACGCGCAGCACGCTCGTCGGAGACTTCGAGCCGCTCGCGCGCTTCACGGCGAGCTCGCTGCTCGTCTCGATCGTCTTCGCCGGGCAGGTCCTTCGCGAGCGCGCGGTCGCCGTGCTGGCGGTGTTCACGCTCGCGCTCGGCGCGTACACCTGGAAGCGCGAGGGCGGTTGGGCCGACGCGGTGCGGACGGTGAGCCCGGTCACGACGCAGCCGCGCGTGGTGATGGAGGCCGCTGCCCAGGCGCGCGCCTGCGCGGGCACGCCGTGGATCGCGTCAGAGCCGCGCTTCTACGATCTCGCAGCGGCGTTCTACGCGGGGCGGCCGGTGAAGCTCGAGCGCAACGGCGATGCGCCCGGCGACTGCGTGATTCACTTCTGACTGCGGCCCTGGCGCTGGTACTTGTCGACGGCTGCCTCGTGGCACTTCATGTCGGGGCAGAACACGCTCGTGCCGTCGTTGCGGGAGACGAAGAAGTAGTCCTTGCAGTCCATCGGGTTGAGGGCCGCGTGAATCGCCGCGACGCCGGGGCTGGCGATGGGGCCGGGCGGCAGGCCCTTGTTCCGGTAGGTGTTGTAGGGGTGCTCCATCTGCAGGTCGCTCACCCGGATGTTCTTCGAGTAGACGCCGTTCTTGAGCATCATCGCGTAGATGACCGTCGGGTCCGTATCGAGCCGCCAGTTGTCGCGGAGCCGGTTGTGGAAGACGCAGCTGATGTGTGAGCGCTGATCGAGCTCGCTGGCGCCCGTCTCCTTCTCGATGATCGACGCCATGGTGATCGCCTCGAGGAGGTTGAACTTCACGCCGGGCTTGCGCGGCGCCTTCTTGAACTCCTCGATGGTGCGGCTGACCATCTTGGTGAGCACCTGCTCCTCGGTGGCGCCCTTCTGGAACGAGTAGGTGTCGGGGAGCAGGAAGCCCTCGAGGCCGTCGGCGGGGACTCCGGCCTTGCGGACGAAGGCGGGAGTCGCGGCGAGCTGCTTGAGCTTGCCGAGATCGAGCTTCAGCTCGGAGGCCGCGAGGATGGGGAGGATCTCGTCGACGCGCAGCCCCTCGGGGACGGTGAAGCGGTAGAGCTTCACCTGGCCGGAGGTGATCTTCTCGGTCACCTGCGGAGGGGTGAGGGGCCCGACGAACTCGTATTCGCCGGCGCGGAGCTTGGGGCCGAGCTTCTCGCGCTTGAGCCACGCGTACATGAGGTCGGCGTCGGCGACGACCTTGGCCTCGGCGAGCAGCTTCGCGACGCCCTTGGGGTTGGTGCCGGCGGGGATCTCGACGACGCGCGTGCCGGAGCCCCAGCTCCCGGCGGCGAACTCGGTGATGCGCTGCTCGTTGAACCACCACCAGCCAGCGGCGCCGGCGGCGCCCAGGACGAGCACCACGAGGACGAGGACCAACAGCTTCTTCAATCGAACGGCTCCTCTTTGGGTCTCGACTCCAACCAGCCTTGAAGTATCAGCGCGGCCGCGACCTGGTCGACGACTTCTTTGCGCTTCTTGCGGGAGGTGTTCGTCTCGAGGAGCGAGCGCTGCGCGGCCACGGTGGTGAGGCGCTCGTCCCAGTAGACGACGGTGAGGGCGTCGGTCTGTAGCGCGTCGCCGATCTTGCGCGCCTCGGCGGCGCTCGGGCCTTCGGAGCCGTCCATGTTGAGCGGCAAACCGACGATGACGTGCGTGATTCCTCGCTCTTCGATGACCTGCTTCACGGCCTGGAGGTCGGCCTTGAGGTTGGTTCGCCGCACCGTCGTGATCGGCTGAGCGGTGATGCCCAGCTCGTCGCTGCCCGCGAGGCCGATGGTCTTGCTGCCGACGTCGAGGGCGAGGGCTCGCACTTGGGGGTGAATGTAATCCCCGTCAGGGGATGGCGAGTCCGGTTTGTGGGACGGGAGGCGGTTCGGAAGTGGCGGAAAGGACTCGGGGGCCGGCGGGCACCGGCACTGCACTGGCCCCCGTCCACAACCGCGCCGCGTCGGCGCTTTCCCTTGGAGGATTCATGTTCGGTATCGGCGGTGGAAACAACGGCGGCGGGGGCAACAATCTCTTCGGCGGCATCATGGGCCTGATCGACCCGATCGGAATCCTCTCTGGGGGGCAGCAGGGCGGCGCGCAGGGCGGTCTGCAGACGCTGCTGAACCCGGCGGGTGCGATCATGGGGTTGATCGGCGGCGAGGCGAACAAGGCGAGCGCCGACCACGCCGTGAAGGCCAACCAGGAAGCGACGGCCGCTCAGGCTGCGGGCCAAATCGTGAATTCGAATCACGTAGAGGACTACTCGAAGCTCTTCGCTGAGATGGGCTACTTCGGGGATTGGGGCATCACCGAACTGCCAGACAACGGCTGCATTCCCGAGGGCTACGCGAACCTGTCCGTCGAGGAGTACAAGGACCTGAAGGCGCTCGAGGCCGTCTCCACGTTCTTCAGCTACCTCGACGGCGATGCGTTGAAGGGGCACACGCATCGGTTCGACCTGAACAACCTCGAAGCCTGCTATCGCGGCGAAGGAAATCCTCCACCGGAGCTCAAGGCGGCTGCAGCTTGGTTGGTCTCTCGCGACGACCTTCGCACCCAGCTCGCGGCTCTGTCCGGGACGGGCGACGGGTCCATCACGGCGGAAGGGATCGCCAAGTTCATCGCCCAGAAACAGGCCGAGGTTGCACAGAAGCCGACCACAAGCCCGCCGCCGTCGAACAACGGCGATCCGAAGACCGAGCCCAATCAGCAGGGTGGATCGCGCTTGAGGTCGGACAGTGTCCTCGCGAGCCAGACGCGCGCGGTGGACTACCAGCGTCTGCAAGAAGCGATGGACCGCCTGCGCGACACGACTCAGGGGGACACCTCGGCTGGAAGCCGGGAGACCACGAAGTCCGGTCAATCCGCGTCGACGGTCAGCACTGAGCGCGGCTTTGTGAACAAGGCCGGCGACAAGCTCAACCGGATGGACGAGGAAATCGAGAACCTCCTCAAGAAGGACGAGCTGTCCGCGAAGGAGATGCAGCAGCTTCAGTGGACGATGTCGAAGCGCAAGGAGCTGTACGACCTGCTTTCGAACGTCATGCGCATGTTCCACGAGATGTCGATGACCGCGATCAACCACATCCGCTGAGGCCCACGACCATGAACCCGCGCATCATCAAGCAGTCGGAGAAAGACATGCAGGCCGACAATGATCTCAAGTCCAAGCTCAAGGCCTTCGCCCGAGGCGAGATGACGTGGGCGGAGGTCGAAGGCATGACCTTCGAAGAAGCCAAGGCCATCGCGTCCGTCGGATGCGACCTGGCGGCGGCGGGGCGTCTCGACGACGCCCGCATCATCTTCGAGGGCCTCGTCGCAGGTAACCCGAAGGACTCTGCCGCGCGCGCCGCGCTCGGCACCGTCTACCAGAAGCTCGGCCGCACGGCCGACGCGATCACCGAGTACTCGGCCGCGCTCGAGCACGACGCCAGGAACCCGGTCGCGCTCGCCAACCGGGGTGAGCTCCGCCTCAAGGCGGGCGATCGCGCCGGCTTCCAGGATCTCGCCAAGGCCGTCGAGGCCGACCCGTACGGCGAGACCGCCGCGGGGCGCAGAGCAAAGGCGCTGGTGAAGGCGATCACGATGGCCGCCGTCCAGGTGGCGAAGGCGCGATAGCCGAAGAACCAGTAGGCCCCCGGGCTCTGGGGAGCGCTCGGGAAGGCCGCCAGCGGCGGGTAGGAGACCGGACCTACCCGCCGTTGGTTTTTTTCCACGCCTCGACCGTCTCGAGCCGCTCGCGGATCGACGGATGCGAGCGCCCCTTCCACACCACCCACCGCGGCGGATCGGGGTCCATCTTGTTCACCCGCGCCGCCTTCACCAGCATCATCGAGAACGCCTCCGGGTTCTTCGTCAGCTCGAGCCCGTAGACGTCCGCGCTCGTCTCGCGCGCCCGCGACACCACCGCGGCCACCGGCTTCACGAACGTCGTCGCGAGCGAGAAGACGACGAACACCAGCGGCAGGACCCGGATGTCGGCGGGCTCCGTCATGCCCCACCAGCCACGCCGCGCCGCCAGGCGCATCAGCCGATCGACTCCGAACAGGAACGCGATCAGCGTCAGCGCCGACGCGATGGTCCCCGGCCAGCGCCACTCGTTGACGTGCCCGGCCTCGTGCGCCACCGCCGCGAGGATCTCGTCGTGCGTCAGGTTCTGCAGCAGCGACTGATTCAGCACGATCGTGCGCGTCGGGCCCTTGCCGGCGAAGTACGCCTGCAGCCGCACCGTCGCGCGGCTGTTGTCCTCGACGAGCACGTCTTTGAAGTCGATCTCCGCCTTCGCCATCAGCGCGGTGATCCGCTCGCGCAGCTCTCCGGCGGGCAGCGGCTTCTGGTCGTAGAAGACTCGCGCGCGGTAGGGGTCAATCGCCGCGGAGAACAAGAGCAGCACCGCGCCGACGGTCCCGAGCACCAGCCACCACCTCGGCATTCGCCGCGCGAGGCCGAAGAGCCCGAACGTCAGCGCGCCGTACGCGCCCGTACCGAGCAAGAACCCCTTCGCGAAGTCCGTCGCCCACGTGGCGGGCGTGTGCTTCGACATGCCGAACGCGTGCTCGTGGACGTAGTCGAAATAGATGTCCAACGGCAGGTAGAGCGCCGCCGTGATGGCGCAATACGCGAACGAGAACGCGAGCGCCGCCGCCCAGCCGTCTCCGTTCCACATGCGCGACAGCACGCGCGAGGGGATCTTCACGCGCTCGCAGCGGGCGTACAGCGGCCGCACCACGAACCGGAGGATGAGCACCGCGAGGCCGAAGTTCACGAACGGCCCGATCGCGCCCCAGAGGTAATGGACGCGGTGGTAGTCGCGAATCTCGGCGAGCTGCTCCGGAGTGAAGATCGCCTCGGTCACGGACCCGACAGGCGTTCTACCTCACGAGTGCGGGACCTTCTTCTTCCCCTTCACCGCCGGCGGCGGGGGGGGCGGCGGAGGCGGCTTCTCGTCTTCCTCGGCCTTCGCGTCGGCGAGCAGCAGGTCCTTCATCCGCTTGAGGCTCTCGCGGGTGCGCTCGACGAACGGGCTCGACGCGCCGATGCGCTCGGCGGCCTCGAGCGTGCGCTCGTAGACGGTGATCGCCTTCGTCAGCAGCACGCGGATCTTCTTGCGCAGCTCCTGCTTGTAGACGTCGGCCTCGTCGGCGTTCAGCTCGCGGGGGGCCTCGGCGTTCATCATGTGGTCGTAGAGGTTCTCGTACAGCCCGCCGATCTGCGCGCCGGCCGCGGTCGCCCAGTAGCCGTTGCCGAGGCGGATCGCGCGCAGGTAGTGGCCCTGCGACGACAGCAACAGCTCGGCCTTGTACTCGAGGTCGCGCGCGAGCTCGTCGACGGTCTTGTTCGCGTCGAGCGTGATCGACTCGTAGTGAAGCCGGAAGATCTCTCCGAGGAAGAACTGCGCCTGCGCGGGGAAGTAGTCGTCGATGACGTCCTTCTCCGGAGACTCCTGGTACATCGTGAGCACCTTGCGCAGCGTCGCCTCGGCCACGTCCGAGCGGCCGGCCTCGAGCTCGCAGATGCCCTGCTGCGTGCGCGCCTCGATGATCTTGTCCAGGTGCAGATCCGTCCGTGACGCGATCTGGTCGAGCACGGCGACGGCGTCGTCGAAGCGCTCGAGGTGGTACAGCGTCTCGGCGACGCGGAACGCGGCATCGAGGGCGTCGCCGGTGCCCTTCTTCGGGTCGGAGAGCTCGACGAAGCGCTGGTACGCCTCCTCCCACATCTTCATCTTCTCGAGCGAAAGGCCCGCGTTGTAGAGCGCGGCGCGGCGGTGCCTGCTGTTCGGGAAGAAGTCCGCGAGGCGGCCGAAGTAGCGGGCGGCCTGGGCGTAGTCCTCGGCCGCGTAGAACGAGGTGGCGGCGGCGAAGAGCTCTTCGTCGTTCAGCTTCTCGAGCTCGAGGTCGCCGGTGATGACGACGGGCTCGAACTGGACGGTGGGCTCTTTGTCCGACGTCGGCCGGACGTTGCGGACGCAAGCGCTCGACGCGACGAGGAAGAGGATCGCGAGCCAAGAACGAATCATCGAGTACCTCAGACAGCACCTCACCCGGCGGGGTTCCTTGTAACGAAAGGAAGCCTAGCCGAACAGGAACTGGGAGGTCTCCCACAGGGACTTGAGGTCGTGGACGTCGCGCTCGAAGCGGGGCACCACGATCAGCGGAGTCCCCGGGCACTGCTCCTTCAGCCGCTCGATGCCCTTCGCGTCGGCGGCGGCGAGGTGCTCGAGCTCTTCCAGCGTCTGCTCCATCTTGCGCTTGAGCGGATCCGGCAGGCGCGCGGCGGCGGCCCACTGCGAGTCGGGCACGGGCTGGTGCACGCGATTCACGACGAGCGCCGCCACCTCGAGGTGGTTCTGCTTGAGCAGCGTGTGGAAGTAGACCGCCTCGTCCATGCGATCGGGCATCGGCCCGGTGACGAGCACGAACGCGGTCGTCTTCGCGGCCAGCAGGGCGCGGGTCTGATGCGCGCGCTCCTTGAAGCCCTCGTTGAGGCCGCTGATGGCGAGCATGAAGCCGGCGAGCTCCTGCAGCGTCTCGGTGCCGGTGAAGCGTGAGATGGTCTTCGCGACGTAGCTCGACCCGAAGCTGAAGAGCTTGAGGCCGACCTTGCCCGCGGCGAGCGCCGGCGTGAGCAGCCACTTCGCCGCCTCGTTGTCGAGGAAGTCGAGGATGCGGTTGGGCGCGTCGAGGAAGTCGAGCGCGTGCGCGGTGGGCGGCGTGTCGAGGACGATGAGCGGGTAGTCGCGCTGGGTGCGCAGCTCCCAGAGCTTCTCCATCGCGATGTACTCCTGCGAGCCGGCGAGGGCCGAGGACATCGCCTGGTAGAAGCGGTTCTGCAGGATCTTGTCGCGCTTGTCGGGCGGGGCGCGGCGCTCGATGAGCTCGTCCCACGAGCGCTTCATGTCGAGCATCATCGCGCGCATGGCGGCCTTCGGCTGCAGGCCGGCCTTCTCGAAGGCGGCGCCGGGGATCGGCGTCTCGGCGTTGCCGAGCGCCTCGAGGCCCAGCGCGTTCGCGAGCCGCTTCGCGGGGTCGATGGTGCAGACGAGCGAGCCCTTGCCCTCGACGGCGGCGCGCAGCGCGAGCGTGGCGGCGACGGTCGTCTTCCCGACTCCGCCCGAGCCGACGCAGACGAGGACGTCGTGGCTCTGCACGGCGGCGGCGATCGCGTTCATCGGGCGGCCTCCAGCAGCGGGGCCATGACGTTGGCGATCGCCTCGACGGCCGGGCGCGCGAACGTAGGCTGGTAGACGCGGGGGACGCGGACGAGCGGTGCTCCGATCGCCAAGAGGCGCTTCTCGGCCTCGGCCGACAGCGCGGCGCGCAACTCGTGGACGCGGGCGACCTCGGCGATCTCTCCGTGCAGCGCGGCGCGCTCGGCGTCGGTGAAGCGCGGCGCGATGAAGCCGTTGAGCACGGTGGCCGAGGTGGTGAGCTTCACCTTCTGCGTGAGCGCCTCGTGGAGCTCGAGGGTCTCGTTGACGGGCAGCTCTTCCGGCAGGGAGACGAGGACGGTGCCGGTGATCTTCGGGTCGGTGAGCAGATCCCGCATCCACGTCGCGTCGTTCGCCAGCGGGCCGGGCGGGACCGTGTCGATGATGACCTGCGGAACCGAGAGCAGCGTGATGGCGTGACCGGTCGCGGGCGCGTCGATGATGATGCGATCGAAGCGCCACGAGCCGTCGGGGCGCTTCTCCTTCAGGTGGAAGAGGATCTTCCCGAGCATGACGATCTCGGAGATCGACGGGATGAAGCGCAGGAAGTAGCCGACGAGGCGGTTGCCGAAGACGGCGTTGTAGATGCTCTCGAACTTCAGAATCATCAATGCGTACTCGCGCAGGGCCTCGGCGGGGCGGACGTCGACGGCCCAGAGGTTCTCCTCGAGCGAGCCGATCTCGGCGCCGACCTCGGGCCGGCCGAGCAGGTGGGTGACGCGCTCCTTCGTGTTGACCTCACACACGAGGGTGCGCAGGCCGCGGCGCGCAGAGGCGAGCGCGAGCGCGGCGCTGAGCGTCGTCTTTCCGACGCCGCCTTTGCCGGTGACGATGAGCAAGCGTTGATGAGCGAGCGCCGACATCTCTTCGTTTCTTCAAGGCCACCTTGACAGCGTTGGCAAGCGAGATCACCATCCGCGCGCCCATGCTCAAAGACAACCCCGTGATGAAGAAGCTCGTCGCCACCGGCGAGGAGCGGATCGGAAAGATCGCGCAGCAGTTGCTCTCGAACGAGAAGTTCGTGGCGACCGTGCAGACGATCGTCACGAAGACGTTGTCGGCGAAGGGCACGCTCGACAAGAGCATCCGCTCGGCGCTGGGGGCCATGAACCTGCCGTCGACGGGCGACCTCGAGATCCTGCGCGAGAAGGTCGACGACCTCGAGCGCATGCTGTCGTCCGTCGAGACGAAGGTCGACAAGCTCGTCGAGGCGCGGAAGAGCTAGTGACGGCGCCGCGCCGCATCGCCTTCATCAACGAGAAGGGGGGCACCTGCAAGACGACCCTCGCGGTGAACACCGCGGCGTGGCTCGCCTTCAAGCGCGAGAAGCGCGTGCTGCTCGTCGATCTCGACACGCAGGGGCATGCGGGCAAGTCGCTGGGCATCGACGTGCGCAGCGTGTCGCCGACGACCTTCGACTGGCTGACCCGCGACGACGTGCGGCTGTCGGACGTCGCGCGCGCGACGGCGACCCCGGGGTTGTCGGTGGTGCCCTCGTACAAGCAGCTCGCCGAGCTGCCGCAGGCCCTCTCGGGCGACCCGCAGCGCGCGCGGCGGCTCGCGCGCAAGCTCGAGGTGCCGGAGGCCGAGGGCTACGACTACATCGTGTTCGACGCGCCGCCGTCGCTGGGCCTGGTGACGACGAACATCCTCGTCGCTGCGACCGAGGTGGTGATCCCCGTCGCGGTGACGTACCTGTCGCTCGATGGCTGCGCCGAGATGGTCCAGACGGTCGAGCAGGTGACCACCGAGCACGCGCGGCCGGACCTGCACGTCTCGCTGGTGGTGCCCACGCTGTACCGGAAGACGGCGCTCGCGGACGAGATCCTCGAGAAGCTGCAGGAGTACTTCCCGGGCAAGTGCGCGGCGCCGGTGCCGATGAACGTCGCGATCGACGAGGCGCAGAGCCACGGCAAGACGATCTGGGAGTACGCGCCGTGGAGCCGTGGCGCGACGCTGCTTCAGGCCGTCGCCGAGCGCGTCGAGCGCGTGGGCAAGCTGCAGGCGCGCAAGAGCGCCTGAACGTCAGCCCTTCTTCTTCTCTTCGAGCGCCTCGAGCTTCTTCTCGAGCTGATCGATGCGCTGGACGAGGGCGGCGATGTCGCGGCCCATTGCGGGCAGGTTGCCGACGACGTTGTCGACGACGGCCTTCACGCGCTCGTCGATCTTCTTCTGGATGTCTTCGAGGCCGCGCTGCGCCTGCTTGATGAGATCTTCCTTCTCTTTGGCGGCGGTCCCGTCGGTCGGCGCGGGCGCGGGGGCCTCTTCGCCGTCACGGCCGAGCAGCTTGTCGAGGCGCGACTCGGCCTCTTCGCGGATCGAGGCGACGCGCGGCGAGACCTCGGACTTGAAGAAGTCGGAGAGCGTGTCGCCCGGCCGGCGGATGATCTCGCGCAGCACGTCGAGCGGCATCTGGCTCTTCTTCTTCTCTTCTTCGAAGACGATCTGCGCGAGCGTGACCGAGGTCAGATCTTCCTTGGTCCGGTTGTCGATGATCTTCACCTCGATGCCGGCCTTCACCATCTCGGCGATCTCGTCGAGCGTGACGTACCGGCTCTCGACGGTGTCGTAGAGCTTGCGGTTCGTGTACCGCTTGATGACCTTCGGCTCTTTTCCAGCAGCCGGTGTGGGTTGGGGCTCGCTCATGGGCGATGACGCAGTGCGAAACGGCGAATAGCACCCGGGTCTTAGACGGGCAAGACGAAGCGTTGGGGCCTATACTCGCGCGCTTTAAGGCCGATGATCGTCAAGTGCGAACAGTGCCAGACCCGCTTCAAGATCCCCGACGACAAGGTGACGGAGAAGGGGGTCAAGGTCAGGTGCACGAAGTGCCAGCACACCTTCCGGGTGAAGAAGGAAGGCGATGCGACCGCGCCTGCGGGGGCCGCCGCGGCAGCCGATCCGTTCGCGAAGTTCGGTCCGCCGTCGCCCGCGCCTGAGCCGTTCGAGGAGACGCGGCCGCACACGTTCCTCGCCGGCGTGCAGGCGACGAAGACGGGCGACATGAGCGTGCTGAGCCCGTCGTTCGCCGCGCAGGCCGATCTGCCGCGCGAGGCGTTCGAGGGCCCGACGCGCGTGAAGCCGATTCCGGCGCCGCCGCCGGGGCGCAAGCCGCTGACCGATCCGGCCCCGTTCGACTTCGCGTCGCTGGGCGGGCCACCGCCGGCCGCGCCACCCGCTCCGGCCGCTCCGGCTGCTCCGAAGAGCTCGGGGTTCGAGCCCCAACCGTTCGACTTCTCCTCGCTGGGCCCGGCGCCGGGCGCCGCGGCGCCGGCCGAGGTCACGCAGCGCGCCGCGGCTCCGGGGCCGGCGAAGGCCTCGGCGTTCGAGCCGCAGCCGTTCGACTTCAGCTCTCTCGACGCTCCGCCAGCGGCCGCGCAGCCGACCGACGTGCCGGTGAAGCAGCGGTCACCGCAGCCGCCCAAGCCGTCGGCGTTCGAGCCACAGCCGTTCGACTTCTCGTCGCTGGGAGGCGAAGCCCCGCCGCCTCCGGCTCCGCCGCCTGCGCGGGCGGCTCCGGCGTCGTCGGGGCAGTTCGAGCCGCAGGGGTTCGACTTCTCATCGCTGGACGCGGGCGGCCTGCCGCCGCCGCCGCCGCCTCCTCCTGCGCCGCGGTCTGCTGCGCCTCCGCAGGCGCCGCAGGCTTCGAAGCCGCCGCCGTCGGCGCCGAAGCGGGCAGCGGCTCCGCCGCCCGAGGCGGTGCCGGCGTTCGATCTCGGCCCGTCGCTCGAGCTGGGACCTCCGCCCGAGCGGTCGCGCGCGAGCGCAGCGCCGACGCAGCTCGAGACGCCGATGGCAGAGGTCCCTGCGCCTCCGGCGGCGAGCGGAGGCGGTCTGCTCGGCGACATTCCCCCGGACACCGGCTCGCTCTCCATCGACATCGACGGCGGGCTCGAGGCCGCTCCGGAGCAGCGCGACTCGCTGTTCGACATGCCGGCGGTGCAGGAGCCGACCGAGAACCAGCTGCAGCCGGCGCAGCCGCAAGAGCAGGTCGCGGTCGCGAAGATCCAGCTCAAGAAGGTCTCCGCCGATCAGCTCTCGAAGCCCGCAGCCGCGGAGGGGCAGGTCTCGTCGTCGCGCCGGCCGAGGCGCAGCGTCGTCGCGATGGTGTGGAACGTGCTCAGCGCCGTCGTGCTGATCGCGTTGCTCGGGGTGGTCGTCACGGTGGTGCTCAACGAAGGCAAGGTCGACGCGGCGCTGTCGTGGTCGAAGGTGAAGGCGCTCTTCACCGCGCCTCGCGAGCTCGTGGCCTACGACATCTCGAACGGGCTCTACGACACGCGGGCGGGGCGACCGGTGTTCTACGTGCGCGGAGAGGTGAAGAACCGCGGGTCGAGCGCAGGCCGCGTGAAGGTGAAGGCCGAGATCCTCGACGGCGAAGACCTCGTGCGGGCCTCGGAAGGCTGGGTCGGGGCGACGCCGTCGCCGGAGGACCTGTTCGGCGTCGCGACGGCGGACGACCTGTCGAAGCTGTTCCAGAAGCTCGCGCCGAGCGCGACTCGGCTCGAGCCCGGCGGCCAGGGGGCGTTCCTGGTGGCGTTCTACGAGTACCCTCCGGACCTGAAGGACTTCCGGGTGCGGGTGACGGTGACTCCCGAAGACGGGACGACCGCGGCGCGGTGAGCCGATGCCTTCGCGGGATGACGCGCGCGCGACGGTGGTGCACCTGGACTCGTTGGCCGGCGGCGACGACGTCACGCGGCTCGCGGCGGCGCGGCTGTTGTCGCGGCTGTCTCCGATCGATGCGACGGAGCTCTTGCAGCAGGTGATCGGGCTCTCGCGCGAGGGCTTCGAGCCGGCGCGGGTGGGGCTCGCGGCGTTCACGCGCGCGCTCGAGCGCGAGGCGGCGCAGATCCCGTACGCGCCGCAGCTGCGGAGGATCGCGGCGATGAGCGACCTGACCGAGGTCGAGACGCTGTTCGCCGAGGGGCCTCCGGCGCAGGAGTACGATCTCGACGCCGCGAAGCGCGCGGACGCGAAGCTCTTCACGCAGTCGCTGGGGCACCTGAAGACGCAGGCGCGGCTGACGCGGAACCCCGATCAGCTCGCGCGCCTCGCGGTCGCGTCGAACCCCGAGGTCGTGCGCAACGTGCTCATCAACCCGCGGCTCACCGAGGACCTCGTGGTGCGCATCGCGGCGCGCAGGCCGGCTCGCCCCGAGCCGCTGGTCGAGATCTGGCATTCGCAGAAGTGGTCATCGCGACCGGCGGTGCGGCGGGCGCTCGCGTTCAACCCGTACCTGCCGCCCGACGTGGGCTCGAAGATCGTCCCGCTCTTGTCGCTCGCCGACCTGAAGGAGCTCGCGCGGGACAACGGGGTGCACCACGCCCTGCGCGAGCAGGCGAAGGCCCTGTTGGAAGCGGCGGGCCGGTGACGGCGACGCCCTTGAGCGAGTCGCCGCTGTGGCGCTGGAGCAGCCAGTTCTACGAGCGTGCGGCCACCGAGGCCTGGTCGAAGGGCACGGTGCCCTGGCGGCTCACGAACAGCGTGCGCGTGGCCGAGGCCTACGGGCGGATGATCACCGCCTGGCGGGCGGACCTGATCGCGGCGGGCCTCAAGACGGTCGACGCCCCCATCGAGGTGCTCGAGCTGGGCGGGGGAGCGGGCCGGCTCGCGTTTCACCTCGTGCGGTGGCTCGAGGCGGCGAAGGTGCCCTTCCAGCTGATGTGGACGGACGCGGCGCAGTCGAACGTCGAGGCGTTCCGCGCGCGGGCGTTCGTGCACGAGCGGCCCGGCGTCGTCGAGGCGCTGAAGCTCGACGCGCTCAGCGAGCGCGACGCTCCGCCGATGGCGCCGGACGTCGTCATCGCCACGTACCTGTTCGACACGCTGCCGCACGACGCGTGGGCGGTGAGGGGCGGCAAGGTGTTCTCGCGCGCGGTGCGCGTCGAGCTGCCGCCGGGGGACGCTCCCGAGTGCGAGCGCGCGGTGCTGGAGTGGGAGGACGTTGAGGTGGACGTTCCTGCGTTCGTGCGCGGCTACGCGCCGCGCGTGGGCGAGGGCGTGTTCATGGTGCCGTCGGGCGCGCTGAGGTGCCTGGCGCGGGTCGGCGGCTGGGCGCACGGGCGCTGCCTCGTGCTGGCCGCGGACAAGGGCGAGCCCGATGTCGCGGCGGTGCAGACCGGCGGCAACCCGAAGCTGCAGCGGCACGGCGGCATCTCGGCGATGGTGAACTTCGACGCCATTCGAGCCTGGTGGGGGTGGAGGCCCTTCCTGCGCTCGGCGCAGGCCGAGCCGGATCTCGGCTTCTATGCGCTGGCGCAGGGGCTCGAGACGCTCGCGGTGACCCGCGCGACGTGGAGCGCCACGCTGGGGGCCGAGAGCCTCCTGCACCGGCTTCGCGAGCTGGACGCGCTGCTGCAGTACCCGCAGCCGGTGAAGCGGCTGCTCGAGGTGCTCGAGGCGTGGCGGTTCGACCCCGACGTGTTCGTGCGCATGGCCGAGCCGCTGCGCGCCGCGCAGCCGACGCCGGACGAGGGCGCGCTGCTGGTCGAGGCGATCGATCGCGCGTGGGAGAGCCACTTCGAGGTCGGCGGCGCGGTGGACGTCGCGTTCGAGATGGCGACGGTGCTGCACCGCCTCGGGCAGCTCACGCACGCGGCGCGGTTCTACGAGCGCTCGCTCGAGGCGCACGGGCGCCACGCGACGGTGTGCTTCAACCTGGCGCTGTGCCGGCTGGACCTGGGCGATCGGGAGCGCGGCGCGGCGCTCTTGCGCGAGGTGCTCTCGCTGTCGCCTGGGCACGGCGGGGCGACGCGGATCCTGGCGCGGCTGGGTGCGGGGTGACGGGCTCCCTCCGTTCGCTCAGCGTGAGCGGCGGTGGGGTCAGGCCCCTGGCTTCTTCTCGTCGACGATCTCGGCGTCGGTGATGCCCTGGCGGCTGCCCAGGCTCACGGTCTTCGAGTCGACGAAGCCCGAGCCGTCTTTCGCCTTCTTGAACGAATAGACGAACTTGCCGAGCGCATTGCCGAGCGCGCCCATCCGCGAGGCGGAGAAGACGATCAGCAGGACCAGGCCTACGAATATGAGCTCGGTGGCGCTCAGCTTCACGTCGGACATCTTGACCGTGGGGTCGTCGCACGGCAAGCACGCGGCGTGTTGATCCTGGCGCACCGGGGCGCGAGCGCGGACTTTCCCGAGAACACCATCGAGGCCTTCGAGGGTGCGGTCGCCCAGGGCGCCGACGGCGTCGAGCTCGACGTCATGCGGTGCGGCTCGGGCGAGATGGTGGTGTGCCACGACGAGCAGCTCGAGCGGCTGGCCCACCGGCCGTGGTGGGTGCACGCGACTCCGTGGTGGAAGCTGAAGCGCGCCGACGTGGGGTCAGCCCTGGGCTTCAGCCCCGCGCGCATCCCCCGGCTCGAGGAGGTCTTCGAGGTTCTGCCGGCCGAGCTGCTGGTGAACGTCGAGCTCAAGTGCGAGACCGTCGACGATCTCGGGCTGACCGAGGCGGTGGGGCAGTACGTCGAGGAGCAGCGGCTGCACGAGCGGGTGCTGGTCTCGAGCTTCAACCCGCTGTGCCTGATGCGGCTCGCGGCGCGGTTTCCGGCGATCCGGCGGGGGCAGCTCATCGACCCCGACAAGAGCTGGCTCATGCAGCAGCTGTGGGCTCCGTTCACGGCGCGCGACGCGACCCACCCGCACTTCAGCCAGGTGAACGACGAGCGCGTGCGTGGGTGGCACGGCCGGGGTCAGAAGGTCGCGGTGTGGACGGTGGACGACGACGTCGAGGCTCGGCGCCTGCGCGACCTTGGCGTCGACATGGTGATTACCAATCGACCCGCCGAGCTTCGCAACGCGCTGGATTCGGCGGCTCGCCCGGGCTGAGCACCTGCGCGCGCGTGTCGTGAGAGTCGCGCCCTGCGGCGAATGACCGAGCGGCAGGTCAGATGTCGACGCCCACCATGAAGTTGCCGGCGAGCACGGAAGGGATCTTCCGCTCGATGCCGGCAGAGTCCCGGAAGTTGCCGATGAGCGTGTACGAGAACTCGGCGCCGAGCATGAAGGGCGAGGCGACGAAGCGCAGGCCGCCGTAGAACCGGTTGTGGGTGTTCGAGGCCGCCTGCACGGAGTCGAAGACGTAGATGTCGCGGAACTGGTCGGCCGGCGTCTCGGCCTGGGCGAGCGAGCGGTTCGGGTCGAAGTCGATCGGGTTCGACGAGGCGCCGACGAACATCAGGTTCCAGCCGCCGTAGGGCGTCAGCGTCACCATGCCGCCGAGCGCGAACTGCTTGCCGACGCTGACCTCGAGGCCGCCGGTGGTGACGTCGAAGTCGCGGCTGTTGATGAGCTTGCTGATGCGGCCGCCGACGGAGATGTCGGGCAGGTAGGTGAAGCCCTCGTTCACGGCCCACTTGAGCTCGAGCGTGCCGATGAACATGCGGCTCTTCTCGAGCCACCCGAGGCGGCCGCCGAGCTCGAACGAGTAGGGCAGCCCCTTGCGGATGTGCACGGAGGGAATCAGCACCGGGCTCGACATGCCGTTCTTGTAGCCGGTGCCTTCGCACATCTCGGTGGCCTGGCACTGCTCGGCCCGCTGGGTGGGGAAGGTGATGCCGCCCGCGCCCGAGGCGTCTTCGCCGATCTGCACGACGGCGACCTCGGCAGAGAACGCGAAGCCGGCGTGGCCGAGCGTCTCGGGGGGCATCAGCGTGGCGGTGCTCATCGCGGCGGCGAGCTGGCGCGCGAAGACGCGGAAGTTGCCGTTCGCGGAGGCGCGGAAGTTCGTGCCCCCCATGACGGGGTTGCCGAGCTTGTACAGCTTGAAGTCGTACGGATCGGCCGAAGCGGTCGCCGCAGCGGCGACGAGGACGATCGCGAAGAACCTCGACACGGCGGCTGACGCTAGCCGCCGGCCGTGGAGCGATCAATTTCTTCGAGCAGTGACATGGCGCTCGGCCCACGCGCGAGCCAGCTCGCGCTGCTTCGCCCAAGCGACTTCGGGTCCGCACCGAGCGCGGCTCAGGGCTTCGCGGTCGAGGCTTCCTGCATCTTCTGGGCGACGGCGACCGGGCGGCGGCGGACGAGGACGGTCTTGCGGCCGAGGAACTCCTGGCTCTCGCGGGCGAAGACGGTCACGTAGTTGTTGCCCTCTTTCAAGGTGAAGTCGGTGGTGAACTTCATCTTGCCCTCGTCGTTGGGGTCGGCGGCGCGGAAGAAGACCTTCTGGTCATTCACCAGCACGTAGGCGTCGAGCAGCACGGGGCTGTTGATGACGGCCGAGAGGGTGAAGCGGTCGCCGTCGGTGACGACTCCGCCGGCCTGGGGGTCGACGCTCAGCGAGATCTGCGGCGGCTCGCGCATCGCGACGTAGGTGACGTCCTTCGCGGGGGCGGCCTTCTGGCCCTTCGCTTCCTTCACGTCGGCCAGGCGGACGAAGGCGACGCGGTCCTGGTCCCACTGAATGACGGAGACCTGACCGCCACGCGCGACCTCGTTGAAGATGCCGCCCTTCGGCAGCCGGGCCATCGGCTTCGCGTTGGGGTCGGCGCTCGGCAACAGCTCGGCCTTCTCCGACAGCTTCACCGTGCCCTTCTTGACCTCGAAGGCGACCGGCGGAGCGTCGTCGCTGGCGACGGGGATGGCGAGCTTCTCGGCGGTGTACTCCTCGAGGGGCTCGTCGATGATCGCCATGCGCAGGGGGAAGTCTTTGCCCTTCCAGCCGCGCTTGACCTGCAGGTTGAAGCGGGCGGTCTTGGTCTCACCGGGCTGCAGCTCGCCGAGCTTGAAGCGGCCCTTCTCGATGAAGATGTTCTGGTCGCCGGCATTCTTGATGGTGGCGAACGTGTCCTGCGCGCGGCCGGTGCCGTTGTTGGTGACGTCGAGGAGCAGCGTCATCGACTCGCCGCGCTGAACGAGGCCGTCTCCGTTGCAGCCGTCGCAGTTGTCGAGCACCTGGTAGTTGAAGGCGAACGAGGGGCGGGGGAGCTCGACGAACGAGAGCTCTCCCTGGACGGTGTCTTCGAGGGTCTTGGCGTCGTCCTGGAACTTCACCGTCACGCCGTCGCGGCGCGAGATGATGTCCTTCGGCATCTTCACCTGGACGGTCCACGTCTTCTTCTCGCCCGGCTTGAGCATGCCGAAGAGGAACTCGCGCTTGTCGAGCCAGCCGTTCTCGCTCTCGGTCCACGCGCGGAGGCGGCGAATGGTCTCGGAGCCCTTGTTCTCGGCGGTGACCTCGAGCTGCACGGTCTCTCCGGCGGCGATCTTCCGGTCGGCGCCCGGCTTGATGGAGCCGGCGAGCTGCGGGTTCTTCGCGCTGTCGCCCTTGCTCCAGTCGACGCCGAGGGCGCCGATGGCGCTGGCGATGCGCTCTTCCTCGGCGCGGGTGCGGTCGGCGACGAAGGCCTTGCCGGCGTCGAGCATCTTGTCGCGGCGGTTGAACGGGGCGGTGAGCACGTAGTCGCGCGCGAAGGTCACTTCGAAGTCCTCGCGGACCTCGTCCTGCGACTCGGCGTCGAGCTGGTCGTCGAGGTCTTCGGCCTCTTCGGCGTCGGTGAGCGGGTTCTTGCCCTTCTTCGCCGGGTTCTGGCCCTTGCCGTCCTTGAGCGAGGCTTCCTTCTGCTTGTCCTCTTTCTTCTCGGCGTTCTCGCGGGCGACCTTCTCCTTCTCGGACTCCTTGAGGTACTTGAAGGACATCGACGGCTTCTCGCGCATGACGAGGTCTTCGCGCTTCTTCACCGCGGTCGCGTTCGAGGGGTTCGAGAAGTGGTGGTCGAGGTCGGCCTCACCCATCGTCTTGCGCGGGGCGAAGAGATCGATGCGGTCCTTCGTGACGCGCGTGGGGATGAGCTCGACGTCGGGGACGATGCCGACCTCCTGAATCGAGATGTCGCCGGGCGTGAGGTACTTCGCGATGGTGAGCTTGAGCGCGCTCTCGTCGGGGAAGTCGTAGAGCACCTGCACGGAGCCCTTGCCGAACGTCTGGCGGCCGATGATGACGGCGCGGTTGAGGTTCTTGAGCGCGCCGGCGACGATCTCGCTGGCAGACGCCGAGCCGGCGTTGACGAGCACCGCGATCGGCCAGTCGTCGTCGCCGTCGTCGGCGTGCGCCTTCTTCTCTTCGCGGAGCTTGTCCGACAGGCCGACGGTCGCGACGATGGTGCCGTCGGACACGAAGAGGTCGGAGACCTGGATGGCCTGGTCGAGCAGACCGCCGGGGTTGCCGCGCAGGTCGAGCACGAGGCCGCGCATGCCGTTCGGCGAGCCCTTCTGGCGGGCCTCACCGTCGAGCTCGGTCAGCGCCTGCTGCAGGTGGCGCGTGGTGTTGCCCTGGAAGTTCTTCAGCCGCACGTAGCCGACGTTCTGCGCGAGCAGCTTCGACTGCACGGACTCGATGTTGATGAGCGCGCGGGTGAGCGTCATCACCTGGGGCTTGTCCCAGCTCTTGCGGGCGATGGTGATGGTGACGCGCGAGTCGACGGGGCCGCGCAGCTTCGAGACGGCCTCGTTCAGGTCCATGTTGACGGTCGACTCCTCACCGATCTTGGTGATGGTGTCGTCTTTCTTGATGCCGGCGCGGAAGGCGGGCGTCTTGGGCAGCACCTTCACGACGGTGAGGTTGCCCTCCTTCATCTGGATGACGAACCCGAGGCCGCCGAACTCGCCCTTCGTGGTGAGCTTCATCTCCCGGTACATCTCGGGCTTGAGCAGCACGGAGTGCGGGTCGAGCGTCTGCAGCATGCCGTTGATCGCGGCGTACTCGATGTCGCGCGTGTCCTCGACGGGGCGCATGTTGCGCGAGATGAAGTCGAAGACGTCGCGCAGCGTGAAGCTCATCTTCCACAGCGAGTCGACGTGGCTGATGTCGAACTCCTTGAGCTTGCCGTTGACGTTGAGCTTGAGCTTCCCGGAGTCGGCGTTGCCGTCGACCATGACGTCGGGGACCTGCTTCTCGACCAGCTCGAGGGCCGAGACCATCATCTCCTTCGGCTTCACGCGCCGAGGGTCGACGTAGTTGTCCTTCACGTAGATGATGACCTTCGAGAAGACCCGCATCGCGGACAGGTCGTGCTGCTGCTTGCCGCCCTTTTCGTCGCCGTCGTCACCGCGCGCTTCACCGCGCGGCGGAGCCGCCGAGGCCTCGGTGATCACCAGCGGGACCGGGACGCGATCGCTGCCGACCAATGCCCAGGCGACCAGCAACGCAGAGACGATGAGCGCGCGCCTAAAGATGTACATGTGTGGGGATCTCTTTGGAAATCTCTCGAAGCCTAATCAGCCGAGTAGGCCCCTTCAAGGAAGGTGGGGTTGCAACGCACGGAAGAGCAATGTTCCTCCCACCACCGCTATAGGCACCAGGAAGAAGTTCAGCACGGGCACCCACAGCATCACGTACAGGGCGAGGCCGAACCCCAAAGAAACGCTCGGGTGCGCTCGCATCACCTGCGTCACCTTCTTGAAGGGCAACAGGTGCCTGGCCATGGGTCCGGAGAGGTATTCGGCCGACAGCCACCACGCCGCCCAGGCGGTGCTGAGCAGGAAGTACACGACGCTGCCGACGCCGGGCACGAAGTGCAGCGGGAAGAGGACGAGGAAGCCGAACACGATGATCGCCAGACGAGACGCCGTGTGGGCGAGCGACGTTCCGATCGACTTGAAGAATCTGCCGACGGAGAAGGGTGGGGCGGTGAAGCCGCCGCAGCGCTCCTCGGTGGCCTCGGAGATGGGGTCTTGCAGCGGAGCGAGCACGAGCGCGGGGATGCTCAGCGCCCCGATGACGACGAGCACGAGGTAGACGACGAACCCGAGCAGCCAGCCGAGGCTGGCGTCGCCGATGATGGCGCGCGCGATGCGGCTGGAGACGGGCCACAGCCCCACGAACAGCCCGACCAGCGTTATGCCGGTGACGATGGAGGAGACGAGGCTCAAGCCGAGCAGCTTGCCGCCCTGGAACACGAGCCTGAGGCTCTTCAACGGGAGAAAGGCCCCGGTGAAGAAATCGCGCAACCCACCCGAAAGGGCAGGGATGGGACTCTCGCTGGGCATCTCGATTTCGACGTTATAAGGCCGGTCTCGATTTCATGTCGCTGGATGCGAAGCAGAGCGAAGCACGCACGGTCACGTCGGTAGGCGATCTGCTCGCGTACTTCCGCGACGCGGAGAAGGGCAGCGGCAAGCGCCTGATCGGGCTCGAGCACGAGAAGCTCATCTACCCGGCCGGCGGCTCGGCTCCCGTCCCGTACGAGGGCGGCATCGGCAAGGTGCTCGAGGGCTTCGCGCAGTTCGGCTGGAAGGAGTTCCGCGAGGCGCCGGGGCTGCCGGTCATCGCGATGACGCGCGGCTCGGCGGCGTTGTCGCTCGAGCCGGGCGGCCAGTTCGAGCTGTCGGGCAGCCCGGTCGAGACGGCGCGCGCCGCGCACGAGGAGAACCTGCAGCACCTGCGCGAGCTGAAGGCCGTGCTCGAGCCGCTCGGGCTTCGCGCGGTGGCGCTCGGGTACCGGCCGTTCGAGCGCGTCGACCAGATGCCGTGGATGCCGAAGACGCGGTACCGCACGATGCGGCAGACGCTCGGCGCGCGCGGCGGGCTCGCGCTCGACATGATGCTGATGACGGCGACGGGGCAGGTGTCGCTCGACTGGGCCGACGAGGCCGACTGCGCCGAGATGATGTCGCTGTCGGCGCGGGTCTCGCCGCTGCTCGTCGCGCTGTACGCGAACAGCCCGCTGGTGCGCGGCGAGCCGTCGGGCTTCATGTCGTACCGCTCGCACGTGTGGACGGACGTCGACCCCAAGCGCTGCGGGTACCTGCCGGCGATGTTCGACGGCTCGTTCTCGTACCGGGCGTACGTCGAGTGGGCGCTCGATGCCCCGCTCTTGTTCCTGCGGCGCCGCGGCGAGTACCTGGGGCCGAAGATGACGTTCCGGCAGCTGCTCTCCGACGGCTTCGAGGGCAAGCCCGCGCTCTACGACGACTGGGTCGATCACCTGTCGACGCTGTTCCCCGAGGTGCGCATCAAGCGGGTGATGGAGATTCGCTCGGCCGACGGCTGCAACGCGCCGATGACGGCCGCGCTGTCGGCGCTCATGCGCGGCCTCTTGTACGACCGCACGGCGCGCGACGAGCTCGGGCGGCTCTTGCCGGCGCGCACGCTGGCGCAGCACCAGGAGATCCACGCGCGCGCACAGCGCGAAGGGCTGCCGGCGTTCTCCGCACAGGCGCGCGAGGTGATCGGCATCGCGCGGCGCGGGCTCGAGCGGCTGCCGGGCGACGATGCTCCGCTGCTCGACGTGCTCGAGGAGCGGGCGGTGAGCGGCTGGAGCCCCGCTCACGACGTGCTCGCGGCGCCGCGCGAGCCGGCGAGGCTGTTCGACGCGTTTCCGCCGGTCTGATTCGGCGCCGCCGCCGTCGCCTCAACGTCGGATGAAGGTTCAGCCTTTGATCGCGGCTTCGAGCTTGCCGAAGTTGTACGAGTCGGGGCCGTAGCGCCCGAGGATCGTCTTCGACTTGTCGATGAGGAACGGGCCGTGGTTGCCCGCCTTGAGCGCGTAGCCCGCGACCGGCTTCTCGACGACGAGCTCTTTGACGGCCTCGCCCTTGAGCACGCGGTTCACCTTGAGCTTCACCTTCTGCGAAGGCGCCTTCAGCCCGCGGCTGGTCGCCTCGGGCCGCATCTTCGGGTCGAGCGGAGGCTCGGGCGGCTTGGGCCCCGTCGAGATGACCTCGACGACTTCGGCGTCCACGACCCAGACCGCGAGAGGGAGAACTTCGGAGAGCGGCTCGGGGGGCTTGGCCATATCAGGGGTTCGTATACATCAACGTCTGGTAGAGCTTCGAGAAGGTCTGCAGGTCGAGCTCGAAGATGCCGTCGTTCGAGCCGTTGCCCGCAGGCTCGGACTCGCCCCACGGGTTGCGCAGCTTGACGTACTTCTTCCCGTCGCGCTCCTCGTAGCCGATCACCGAGTAGGCGTGGTTCGCGTAGACGCCGGTGTTCGTGTAGCGCGCCTCTTCGGTCTCACCGTACGTGCCTGCGGCGACCGGCTGCTTCGCGTCGAGCGCGCGCTTGATCTGGTTGAACACCGCGTCCGCGTTCGACTCGCGGATGCCCATGTCCTGGCCGTCGCGGCCGACGAACTCCTGCATCACGGTGCTGGCGTAGCCGCCGTTGCCGATCTCGTTGAAGCTGCCCTTCCACTGCGCGTAGGCCTTCTCGACGATGGGGTACCAGAGCTCCATGGTGCGGGCGCCCTTGTCGTTGCCGCCGCTCGAGCCGTAGAGCGGGCCGCCCCAGCTGCGCACGTAGAGGTCGCCGTCGACCTTCACCTTCACGTCGCGGAAGCCGCTGGCCGAGCGCCAGTCGCGCTCCTTGAAGGTGACGGTGTACGTGCCGTCGCCGTGGTCCTCGATCATGTCCTCGATGACCTGCGGGTTGTCCTTCGCGATCGCCGCGACGGCGGCGGGGAAGTAGCAGTTGCCGATCTGGCCCTGGACGGGGTCCTGCAGCGAGACGCCGTTCCTGAACAGCGGGCCGGTGAAGCGCTCGGTGCTGAAGCGCGGGCGGCCGTTCGCGTCGAGCTCGTCCTTGTGCAGCGCAGGATCCTTGATGAGGTCGACCGTGCCGCCGTCGGCGCCGGGGACCTGCAGCTTGCCGACGCTGGCCGTGAAGCCGGTGTTGTTGCGGCCGTCGGTCGACGCGACGTTGAACGTGTCGCCGGGGCGGCCGTTGAGCTGCACGCCGGGAGCGAACGAGCCCTTGTCGTCGAGCGTGACGACCGTCTTCTCGCCGGTGCGCACGTTGGTGAACTGCAGCTTCGCGCCCGGCTCGCTGACCTGGCGGCTCGCGTTGATGTTGGTGACGTCGATCTTGCCGTTGCCCCCGTCGGCGAGGCCGATGCGGAAGATGGCGACCTCGGCGTTGCGCGTATCGGTCGAGGCGATGCCGGTCGCGCGGACGGTGACCCACTCGCCGGTGGTGCCGTCGGCGTGACGGGCGCGCATGCGGATCAGGTCGCCTTCTTTGAGCGCCTGGTCGCCGGTCAGCTTCGCGTTGGTGAAGCGGCCGTCGGCGCCGACGGTCGCGATGACCGTGGTGTCTTCGAGGTGCAGGCGGCCGGTGGGCGACGCGGAGACGTTGATCGCCTCGATCTTGTCGCCCGGCTTGCCGAAGCCGGAGAGGCCGTTCGCCTGATCACCGACGATGCGCAGCTCGCCGGTGTTGACCGGCGGCGGCGGGGTCTCGCGGCCGAGCACCGCCTCGAAGAAGCTCTTCGCCGACGGGTCGAGCCGCACCGTGCCCTGGTCGAGGATCTTGGTGAGGTCGGCCTTCTCGGCGGCGGTCATGCCGCGGCGGATCAGCGCGAGCTGCTGGTCGCGGCTCATGCGGCCCAGGTTCCGCAGCGCGCTCGACGCCGACATGCCGGAGCGGTCGCCGACCTCGGCGAGCATCTTCAGCGCCTGCGTGTCGTCGATCTTCCCGTTGGAGTCTTCGAGCGTCTTGTAGAGCTGAGAGAGGCGGCGGTCGGAGATCGGGAGGGGCATGGTGCGATTCCTAGATTGTGAGAAAAAGGCAGAGAGTTCGGCCGCTTGGAGGCGCCGCCTTCATTTGCCTACATCATCGACAACTAGGACTTCGAAGTTGCGCCGAAGAGGCGCCTGAGGCCGGAGAGCAGGCCTCTGCGGCCCGCGTCTTCCTCTCCAGGCAGCGGCGCCGCCGCGAGAATTGCCGCGCGGATCTCGTCGCTTGCGTCGGCGGTCGAGAAGCTGATCCGCGCCTTGCCGCCGGGGCCGCTGGCCGAGAGATCGAGCCGCCCGTCGTTGCTGACGGAGAAGCGGACGGAGAGCTCTCCTGCCTTCTCCGGCACCACGTGGAGGGCGCCGAGGTACTCGTTGTCCTCCGCGCGCGAGGCGGTGCCCTGGAAGACGGCGAGCTGCATCGGGCTCTCGGCGGCGATCGGAACTTCGAGCGTCTTCTCGGCGGGCAGGCGCGTGTTGCGCTCGAGCACGCGGCGAAAGCCGCCGCCCTTCACCGCGACCCCGATGGGGGCGGAGAGCACCTCGGAGAGCGTGATGCCCTGCTTGCCGCGCTCGCGCTGGACGATGGAGTGGCCGAGCAGCGCGGCGCCGAGCGCCACGGCCCCTTGCGGGTCGACGTCGGAGCGGGCGGGCTTGCCGAGCATCGCCTCGAGGCGCTTCTTCACCAGCGGGGCGCGGCTCTGGCCTCCGACGAGCAGCACCTCGTCGACGCTGTTCGCCTGAATGCGCGCGGTCTCGAGCACCACCTTGGTGATCTCGCTCGTGCGCTCGACGAGATCGGTGGTGAGCTGCTCGAGCCAGGCGCGCGTGACGTCGTCGCTCAGATCGATGGGCTTGCCGCTCTCGTCCGCGGCGACGAAGGGGATCTGCACGTGCGCCTTCTCGGCGTCGCTGAGCGAGATCTTCGCGGCCTCGGCGGCGTCGCGCACGCGCTGCAGCGAGGCGCGGCTGGCCTCGATGGCGGCGCGCGACGAGGGGGGCAGCTTCGCGATGAGGGCGTCGGCGAGGCGCTGATCGAAGTCGACGCCGCCGAGGAAGTTGTCGCCGCCGGTGCTGACGACCTCGAGGTCGTCGCCGGTCATCTCGACGACGCTGGCGTCGAAGGTGCCTCCGCCCAGGTCGTAGACGAGCAGGCGCTTGCGGGCGAGCCCCTTGCCGTGGCCGAACGCGAGCGCGACGGCCGAGGGCTCGTTCAAGATGCGCAGGACGTCGAGCCCGGCGAGCTTGCCGGCCTCGAGCATCGCGCCGCGCTGGTGATCGGTGTACCAGGCGGGGACGCAGAGCACCGCGCGCGTGACCTCGCGGCCGAGCAGCTCGCTGGTCGCGGACTTGAGCTCTTTGAGCAGCAGCGCGGCGAGCTCGGGAGCGGACCAGGTGCGGCCGGCGAGCTCGACGCCGGCGTCTCCCTCGGGGTCGGGCGCGAGCGTGAAGGCGCAGCGGCCGGCCAGCTCGCGGATCTGACGCGAGCGCGCGCGGCGCCCCATCACGCGCTTGAAGCCGGCGGCGGCGTTCTGCGGCGACGTGACGAGAATGCCCTTCGCGTCGTGGCCGACCACCGGCGCGCCGCTGCCGTTGAGCGCCACGACGGTGGGGAGCACGAACTGGCCCTTGGCGCCGAGGGGGACGAGGCGGGGCGCTCCGTCGAGGAAGACGGCGGCGCGGCACGTCGTCGTGCCGAGGTCGACACCCATGACGACGTCGTCTGCGAGGCTGAGCTTCTTCTTCTCCGGCGCGGGAGGAGGAGGCGGCGGCGGCGCCGACGCCTTCGGCGGCGGAGGCGGCAGCGGCTCGGACGGCGGGGCGGGCACCGGCTCGGGGGCGACGACGCCGTCGCGCGCGGCGGCGATGCGATCGATGAGCGCCTTGGTGCGCGGCTCGAGCCGGATGAACCGGACCACCATGCCGGTCTTGCCGGGGCCCTCTTCCTGGCGGACCTGCTGGACCACGCCCTCGCCGCGCATGAGCCGCTCGCCGTTCGAGAGGACGATCTCGAAGCTGATCTCGGTGCCCTCGGGCTTCGGGGCGCGCGTGGCGATGAAGATGCCGCCGCGCTCGACGTTCTGGCCGTAGCGCTCGATGAACTCGGCCTCCGTCGCGAACGGGAGCCTGATGCGAAGAGGAACCTTCATCTACTGCAGCTCCAGCTTTGCGGTGCTCGCGCCGTCGGGCACGACGAGGGTGAGGCCCTTGCCCAGCTCGTCCTTCGGGACTTCGAAGTACGCGGTGACGAGCGAGCCGTCTTTCGTCACGCTCGCGCGCGGGGGCTTGTGCGCGGCGGCCTGCGCGTCGCGCGCGTGCGGGAACTCTTTGCCGTCCTTCTCGAGGTGCGCGGTCGAGAGGTCGATGCTCTCGCCGTCGGGGCCGGCGGCGTTGACCGTGACGGCGAGGAACCAGTCGTCGGTGGTGACCGAGATGCCGCTGCCGACCGTGTGCGTCGCCTCGAGCGCGTTGAGGCGCAGCGTGGTCTTGCCGACCTGGAGGATCGTCTTCGAGGGCAGGGCGAGCTCGCGCTTCTGCGTGCCCTTCGCGGCGAACTCGGCGAGCGGGTTCACCTGCTCGTCTTTCGGCGGAGGCTCGACGTTCGTCGGCGGGACGATCGGGCCTTCTTTCGCTTCGCGCTCTTTCTCGGCTTTGAGCTTCGCCAGCAGGCGGTCGTCGCCGGGGGGCTGGGAGCTCTTCTCGGGGCAGGCTGCCAGCAGCAGTGCCGCCAACAACGACGGGTACGGCGCGAAAAAAGGGGACAGGCACCTTTTCGCCCGGGCAGCGGAGCGGTCCGACCGGGGCACGCGTGCGAAAAGGAGCCAGTCCCCTTTTTTCGCCCCTCTCACACCTTCACCAGCTCGTAGAGGCGCGCGAGCGCCTGGGGGATCTTCGACGGATCCGGTCCGCCGGCCTGGGCCATGTCGGGCTTGCCGCCGCCGCTGCCGCCGATGTCGGCCGCGAGCTGCTTCACCAGGTCGCCCGCCTTGAGGCCCTTCTCGACGAGATCTTTGGTCGCCGCGACGAGGACGAGCGCCTTGCCGTCGGCGGTCGTGCCGCCGAGGCCGACGACTCCGGACTTGAGCTGGTCGCGGTAGCGGTCGGCGAGCTTGCGCATGAGGCCAGCGTCGGCGCTGTCCATGTGCTGGGTCAGCACCTTGATGCCGTTCACCTCGCGCACGCTCTCGCCGTTCGTCTTCGCCGACGAGCCCTTGAGCTGGATCTCTTCGAGCTTCTTCTCGAGCTCCTTGATGCGCTTCTGCGACTGCTCGATGCGCCTGGCGAGCTCGGCGCGCGGGGCCTTCAGCACGGCCGCCGCCGAGTCGAGGTCGCGCTGCAGCTCGCGCACGTACTGCAGCGCGCCGACGCCGGTGAGCGCGGTGATGCGGCGCACTCCGCTGGCGATGGAGGACTCGGAGGTGATCTTCAGCAGGCCGATGTCGCCGCTCGCCTTCACGTGCGTGCCGCCGCACAGCTCGGTGGTCTCGGGGTGCACGGTGACGACGCGCACCTGCTCGCCGTACTTCTCGCCGAAGAGCGCGACGGCGCCGGCCGCGCGGGCCTCGTCGATCTTCATCAGCTTCGTCTCGGAGATCTTGTTCTCGCGGATCCACTTGTTGACGAGATCCTCGATCTTCTCGAGCTGCTCGGGTGTCGGCTGCTTGAAGCACGAGTAGTCGAAGCGCAGGTAGTCGGGCGCGACGATCGAGCCCTTCTGCTTCACCTCTTCGCCCAGCACCACGCGCAGGGCCTTGTGCAGCAGGTGGGTGGCCGAGTGGTTCGCGCGGATCATGTCCCGCCGCTCGCCGTCGACCTGAAGCGTGACCTTGTCGCCGACCTTGAGCGAGCCCTTCTCGAGCCGGTGGATGATCACGCCGCCCTCCTTGAGGGTGTCGATGACGCGCGCTCCGTTCGCGGTGCCGGTGTCTCCCACCTGGCCGCCGGACTCTCCGTAGAACGGGGTCTGATCGACCGCGAAGTCCGCGCCGTCGACGGCGATGACGGTGCCGGTGGCGGCCAGCGTCTCGTAGCCCAGGAACTTCGTCTCGGGCTGCTTGAGCCAGATGTCCGACAGCGCCTTCACGCTCGAGGCGAACTTCTCTTCGCGCTCGGGCCGCTTGGGCTCTTCGGCGTCGAGGCCCTTCTCCTGGAGGATGATCTTCGTCACGTCCGGCGGCATGCCGTGCGTGTCGTGCAGGAACCAGACGGTCTCGCCCTTCAAGACCTTCTCGCCGGCCGACTTCATGCGCTCGACTTCCTTGTCGATCAGCGCGAGGCCGTTCTCGAGCGTGCGGCGGAACGAGGCCTCTTCGTGGCGCGTGGCCTCGAGGATGAACTTCTGGTTGGCGCGCAGCTCCGGGTAGGCGTTCGACATCAGGTCGATCACGGCAGACACCGTGTCGTGCATGAACGGCTCACGTAAGGAGAGCATCTGGTGCCCGTGGCGGATCGCGCGGCGCATGATGCGGCGGAGCACGTAGCCGCGGCCCTCGTTCGAGGGCATCACGCCGTCGCCGATGAGGAACGCGGCGGCGCGCGAGTGGTCGGCGATGACCCGCGACGACGGCGAGGTCGGCTTGCCGGAGAGCTGCTGCACGCGCGCGAGCAGCGGCGTGAAGAGGTCGGTGTCGTAGTTCGACTGCTTGCCCTGCACGGCGGCGCAGACGCGCTCGAGGCCGGCGCCGGTGTCGATCGAGGGCTTCGGCAGGGGGATCAGCTTGCCGCCGGCCTCCTTGCGCTCGAACTGCATGAACACGAGGTTCCAGATCTCGACCCACTTGTCGGACTCGCCGACGACGTCCTTCGGGTCGGGGTTGCCGCCCGGCATGTAGAAGTAGATCTCGCTGCACGGGCCGCAGGGGCCGGTGTCGCCCATCGCCCAGAAGTTGTCCTTGAGGCCGAGGCGGAAGACGCGGTCCTTCGGGACGCCGGCCTTCACCCAGTATTCGGCCGCCTCTTCGTCGGCGGGGATGCCGTCTTCGCCCTTGAAGACGGTGACGGCGAGGCGGGTCGGATCCAACCCCAGGCCCTTCGTGACGAGCTCCCAGCCCCACTTCACGGCGTCGGCCTTGAAGTAGTCGCCGAACGAGAAGTTACCGAGCATCTCGAAGAAGGTGTGGTGGCGGGCGGTGAAGCCGACGTTGTCGAGGTCGTTGTGCTTTCCGCCGGCGCGGACGCACTTCTGTGAGGTGGTGGCGCGCGCGTAATCGCGGGTCTCCCGGCCGGTGAAGACGTCTTTGAATTGCACCATGCCGGCGTTCGTGAACAGCAGAGTCGGGTCGTTGGCCGGGACCAGGCTGGAAGAAGCGACGCGCTTGTGCCCCCGCTCGGCGAAGAACGACAGGAAGCGCTCGCGAATCTGGTCAGCCGACAGCACGGAAGACATGGTGGTGGGTTATGCCACGATCACGTTCATTTCAACGCCCGCCTGACGGGGTATCATCCGCGCGTCTTGCGGCCGGGCACCCTCGTCCTCGCGTTGCTGCTCGCTGCGAGCGCGTTCGCTGAAGACGCCCGCGTCAAGATTCTCCAGAAGCAGCTGTCGAGCGCAAAAGACGCGCGTCTGCGCGCGCAGGTGTGCACGCTGCTCGGCAAGACCGGCAGCGAGGACGCGGTGCTGCCGCTGTGCTCGGCGCTGCAGGACAACGAGGCGATCGTGCGCTCGGCGGCGGCCGGCGGCCTCGGCGAGCTGAAGGCGCCGGACGGCGTGAACTGCCTGAAGGCGGCGAAGGACGACCCGGATCCCACGGTGCGCAAGGCGGTCGACCTCGCGCTCGCCGCGAACAAGCCGCCCGGCGGGCTCTACGTCGCGATCGAGCAGATCAACAACGAGGCCGGCGCCGGCGCCGACGTCGTGGCGCTCGCGCGCGACCTGCTCAAGAAGCAGGTGGCGTCGATCGGCGGCACGGTGGCTCCCGACGGAGAGACGGACGCGCAAGCCGCCTCGGCCATCAGCAGGGGCGGCTTCAAGGGCTACCTGTTGCGCACGAACCTCAAGCAGCACGAGGGCTCGGGGCTGAAGCTCGAGATCCTGATCATGACGTACCCGGGCAAGGCGCTGCAGGGCACGTGGAACGTGAAGGCCAAGGGCGCGAAGCCGGAGACGTTGCTCAAGGCGATGGTTCCGAAGGTCGTCTCAGACGCAGCAGCAGACCTCGATTGGCAGTGACGGTGGGGGGAACGGAGAAACGAATGGCACAAACGAACGAGCCAAGAACACCAGGAGGCGGCCGGCGAGACCGGAAGCTGAAGAACTTCCTCCTCGATGCGAGGTTCCAGCTCAAGTTCGCCGGGTACATCGTCGTGCTGACGCTGATCGTGGCCGGCATGCTCGGCGCGTTCCTCGGCTACACGACGACGACGCTGTTCAACCAGGCGCAGGCCGCGGTCGACGCGCGCACGCAGGCGGCCGAGACGAGCAAAGAGCTCGGCACCTGCACGCTGAACAACGACCTCGCGAAGAACATGGACAACCCCGACTTCATGGCGCAGCTGACGCTGAAGTCGGAGGAGATCGACCGCAAGTACGAGGCCGAGCGTCAGGCCATCGTCGAGGCGCGAGATCAGCTCACGACGCAGCAGAAGGTGACGCTGCTCGCGCTCGTCGGCGGCCTGCTCATGTTCGTCGTGTTCATCGGCCTCGCGAGCGTCGTGACCACGCACCGCATCGTCGGGCCGCTGTTCCGCGTGAAGCGCATGGCGAACGAGGTGTCGACGGGCAAGCTGCGGCCGCCGAGCTACGGCCTGCGGCCGGGCGACGAGCTCAAGGACGTGTTCGAGGCGTTCGCGTCGATGGTGACGTACCTGCGCACCCGGCATGAGGCGGACCTCAAAGCGCTGCAGGACGCGATCGCCGCGAGCAAGCAGAAGGGTCAGGACGTCACGGAGCTCGAGAAGCTCGCGAGCGACATGCAGGCGCGGTTGGACATGTAGTCGTCAGCTGCCGGGGAACAAGAGTCCCTGGCCGGGCGTGTCGCGCCGGCGAGTCGGCTGTGCGCCGCCCAACCCCATTCGTTTCAGGAAGTGGAAGATGCGCACGCGGGCCTGGGCCCAGGGCAGAGCCTCGACCCGGTAGCCCTCGAGCGCTTCGTAGAGCTGGGCGCGGTACGTCGAGTTGCCCGGGTCCGCGATGATCACGACGCCGCGATCCGTCGGAGTGCGCACGAGGCGGCCGACGCCCTGGCGCAGCTGCAGCAGCGCGCGCGGCAGGCGGTAGCGCAAGAAGCCGCGGGCGCGGAAGTCGCTGACCGAGGCACGCATGCCGTCGGGCGACGTGTCGCCGCTCTCCTCGGCGGCGCGGCGCGCGAGGGCGCCGAGCCGCTCTTCACGGGCCTCGACGATCGGCCGCGCCTGCGGCTCGAGGGGGAGCTTGTCGATGAAGACGCAGGCGACTCCGGGGCCGGGGATGTCGACGCCCTGCCAGAACGTCTTGGTGCCGAGCAGCACGGTGCCGGCGTCCTGCTCCTGCCTTGCCGCCATCAACCGGGCCGAGCCCTTCGACTGGCGCATGACCTCGATGCCCATCGGCTCGAGCGTCTCGCGGACCTTCTGATCGACGGCCTCGAGGCGCTTCGACGAGGCGAACAGGCCGAGCACGCGGCCGCAGAGGAAGGCGGCGAGGCCGCCGATGCGACTGGCCGACCAGTCGACGAACGCGTCGCTCGACGAGTCCGGAGCGTCGGTGACGAGCACCACGAGCGCCTGCTGCATCAGGTCGAAGGAGCCGTGAATGCGCACGAGCGGCGTCTTGTGTCCGCCGCGAGAGAGGCCGAGGCGGTCGAGCACGAAGTGCGACTCGGGGCCGGTCGACATCGTCGCGCTGGTGAGCACGAGCGTGCGCTTCGGCGCGACGAGCTCCGAGTGGAACAGCGGCGCCACCTCGATGGGCCGCGCGGCGATCGCCCAGCCGGTCGGGTCCTTCAAAGAGATCTCGTGGCACGAGCCGTCTTCGGGGCGATCGGCGACGTGCTCGACGAGCGGCTTGATGTCGCGCACCCGCTCGAGCAGCCCACAGATCTCGCGGTCGAGCCCGGGGTCATCGGTCGCCAGCGAGGGCGCGACCTCGGCGAGCCGCCCCGAGAGCACGTGCTCGATGCCGTCGAGCGAGTCGCGCACGCGGTGCAGCGCGTCGCGCACGCGGACCCAGCCGCGCGTGGTGCGCAGGTCCTGGTCGATGCGCTTCTCCCACGCGCCCGGCGGCGCGTCGGCCGGAGCGAGCGAGCGCAGCGCCTCGGTCAGCGTGCGCGCGTCGGCGGCGAGGCCGCTGGTGGCCTGCGTCAGCTCGGTGGCGAGCTCTTCGGAGAGCTGGCGGCGCAGGGTCGTGCTCAGCCCGCGGCGCCCGGCGAGGCGTTCGACGAGCAGGCCGAGGTGGGCGTCGGAGAGCTCCTCGGACCAGGTGTTCGTCAGCGTGTCTTCGAGCTCGTGCGCCTCGTCGACGATGAGGTGATCGATGGCGGGGTAGCGCGCGGGCCAGCGCAGCGCGAGCGCCTGGTTCACCACGAGCAGGTCGGCGTCTTTCGCCTGGGCGACAGCCGAGTGGTAGAAGCAGCGGCTGTAGTGCGGGCAGCGCTCGGCGAGCGTGGTCGCGGCCTCCGAGCGCGACGCCGCGACGAGCTCGTCGAGCACGGGGTAGCGCTCGCGGAACCAGCTCGAGAGCTTGTCGAGATCTCCGTCGGGGCTGCGGCGCAGCCAGGCGCGGAAGTAGGCCCGCGGGGCGCGCTCGTCGGGCGCCATCTCGGGCGTGACGTGGGTCGCCTCGAGCGCGCGGCGGCGGCAGACGTAGTTCTGCTGCCCCTTGAGCACCGCGTAGCCGAAGGCGCCCTTCAGCGCGCGGTGCAGCCGCGGCAGCTCTTTGTCGACGAGCTGGTCCTGCAGCGCCTTGGTCGAGGGGGCGATGCCGACCTTGGCGCCGGTCTTGGCGGCGAAGAGGGCGGCGGGCGCGAGGTAGCCGAGCGACTTGCCGATGCCGGTGGCGGCCTCGACGGCGAGGGTGCCTCCGTCGCTCAGGACGTTGCCGACGGCGCGCGCGAGCTGGAGCTGCCCGTGCCGCGGCTCGAACGCGCCCAGGGCTTCGAGGGCGCCGTTGGGGCCCAGGACGGCGTCGATCTCTCCGCTCGAGACGGTGAGCTCGCCGTTGCGGTACGCGGCCTTGGCGCGGCGGCGCTCTTCGCGAGCGGGCAGGAACGCCGAGTCTTCTTCGAGCTGCAGCTTCGCCGGCCGCTTCTTCAAGATCGCGTGCAGCCGCTCGAGCAGCTCGCGCATCGGGGTGGGGCGATCTTCGAACGAGAGCTGGCCGGGCTTGTGGCCGAGCATCTCGAGCAGCTCGCGCAGGTCGTCTTGCCGCGCCTCTTCGATGCAGCGCTGCAGGGCGAACGCGAGCGCGTGGAAGGTGTCTTCGGCGTCTTCGAGCGCCCGGTGCTGCGCGCCGTTGCCCAGGCCCGCCCACTTCACCATCGACTCGAGCGAGTGGCTGGGCAGCTCGGGGTACAGGTAGTGGTACAGCTCGCACGAGTCGAGCACCGGCGAGCCGAGCTCTTCGAACAGCCCGTCCAGGAAGGCGCGCTCGAACGAGGCGTTGTGGGCGACGATCGTCCACCCCTTGAGCAGCTGGGCGAGCTCGGCGCGGTACTCGGAGAACGACGGCTGGCTCTGGAGCAGCGTGTCGTCGAGCCCGGTGAGCCGGCGGATGATCACCGGAAGGGAACGTGCGGGCCGCAGGAGCTGGCCGACGCGGCGAACGATCTCGCCACGTTCGACCAGCACGACGCCGACCTCGATGACCTGATCGGCGGACGGATCCAACCCCGTCGTCTCGAGATCGATGAAAGCGTGGTGCTGGAGCAGGGGAGCCAGCAGCGACATCGGCTCCAGACCTTAACGGCCGGGTCCGACACTCTCAGGGCATTCGGGCGGTTTCCCAGCGTTGTCGGGCTTTTAGTAGCATCTGAGACGGTTCGTAGGGCCCTGCCCTCCTGCATCTTCGAAGGAAACACGACGCATGAACTGGACGGCCTGGGCAGTGGAGAAGGGCGATTCGGAGTCTCGCGACGGCGTGATCCGCGATGCCCATGTACTGGTCACCGCGGAGACCTCGGGCGACGAGCCGCGCGCGCCGGTGATGGTGAACATGGTGCTGGATCGGAGCGGCTCGATGAAGGGCGCTCCGCTCTCGGCGGCCGTCGAGGCGGCGCAGCAGTTCGTGGATCTGGCGGGGCCCGACGACTACCTGGGGCTGTTGTTGTTCGACGGCGTCGCCGAGCAGCGCGTGCCGGTGATCCCCATGGACTCGAAGGGGAAGCGCCAGCTCAACGATGCGCTCGCCGAGGTCGAGACCGGGCGGGGCACGGCGCTGCACCACGCGGTCGAGCTCGGCGCGCGCTCGCTGCAGCGGGTGCTGGTGCCCGGGCGGCGGCCGCGGCTGCTGCTGCTCACCGACGGCGAGCCTTCGGTCGGGCCCGACACGCAGGACGCGTTCGATTCGCTCGGCCTGCGCCTGTCGCAGGAGGGCATCTCGGTGCACGCCCTCGGCCTCGCGCGGCACTACGTCGCGGAGATCCTCTCGGCGCTGACGCTGCCCTCGGGCAACGCGTTCGAGCACGTCGACGGCCCCGAGGGCCTGGGGGAAGCGATGGGCGCGGTCATCTCGCACCTGTTCGGCGAGGTCGCTCAAGGCGCGTCGGTGCGCGTTCAGCCGGAGGGCTTCGCCTCGCTGACGTCGCGGCACGCCTACCCGACGCGCGCCGAGGACGACGCCCTCGTCGTCACGCTCGGAGACATCTCGCGCGGCCTCGCGCGGCGCGTGCTGCTCACGGGGCGGCTGAAGGCCGGTGAGTGGACCGCGACGGTGCACGCCAGCTTCAACGAGCGCGGCGACATGCGGCACCACAAGATCCCGCTCGAGCGCGTGGCGCCCGACTCGGCGCGCGGAAAGGTGATCCTCTCGCTGAACTACGAGCTCGATCTCGTCGCGGCCGAGACGGCGGCGTGGCTGTCGCTCGCCCGCAAGGACATGGCGCGCGCCGAGGCGCAGCTGCAGGACGCGGAAGCGAACCTGAGGCAGCTCGTGGCGCTGTCGGCCGAGGGCGTGCCGGTGCGCCGGCACCTCGAGCGGCTGGGCGACCTGCGCGTCGCGATCGAGCGCGGCGAGGGAGACATTCCGCTGCTCATCCGCCGCGCCCAGTCGGCGCGCGCGGGCACGCACGTGAGCCAGGTGATCCCCCTCGCGGCGTTTCGCGGGCGCAAGTGAGCTTGAAGCGGGCGATCTCCGCGTTCCACGATCGCGGGGAGTTCTCGGAAGACGAGTACCGGGCGCTGCGCGCGGCGCTCGCGCCGGCGGCGGGGTCGTCGACGTCGCAGACGTTCGACGGGCTCGTCGGGCTGTTCTTCGAGCGGCACCTGATGGACGACCGGAGGCGCGCGGAGCTGATGGCGATGGACGACGAGGCTCTCGGCCGCGCGGTGCGGCATCGGTTCCGGCAGCTGGTGGCCGACGAGCAGCCGACGCACCGGCAGTACCACGCGCTGTCTCCGCACGTGCGGGAGGCGCTGGGCGGGTTGGCGGTGGCTCCGCCTGCCGGCGCGGCGTTCCCCGCCACGATTCAGACGAAGACGGGGTTCTCGGGCGTGGCGGTGGAGCAGGCCGTCGCGGCGCTGTGGGCCGAGTGGCGGCGGAAGCCGACGGCGTCCGAGGCGACGTCCGAGCTGCTCAAGCGGTTCGTCGCCGACGCGCCGGTGGATCCGGTGACCGAGTCGCGCGACTTCCCCGAGGCGATCCGGGCGCGCATCGACGCGCAGCGGCTGGCGCGCGGCATCTTGAACGTGTTCTCCGCCGACGAGCGCGATCTGTTCCGCGCCGTGCTCGACGGCTTGAGCGTCGAGGAGTGGGCCGGCCAGCGCGGCGTGTCTCGCGCCACCGCGTACCGGCTCTACGCGCGGCTCAAGACGCTGTGCGAGGGCGAGCTCAAAGATCGCTCGCACCGCACCAAGCTCGATGCGATCGACGCGATGAAGGCGCAGCTGAAGCCGGGCTCTCCTTCTCCCCCGTAGGGGAGACGGGACTCTCTTTTTACGCTTTGGGCTCCCACTTCACGATGCCGTGAAGCGGGATGAACAGCTCGTCGCCGTCTGCGCCGAGCAGCACGTCGAACGGACCGACGGCCTTGAGCGGCAGCTCGAGCTTCAAGCCGTTGCGCACGAGCAGCGAGATGTTCTTGCCGACGTGATCGAGGAACGGGCGCGGGTCGGACACGGGCCGGCGCGCGGGCTGCCTCGCCACCGGCAGCGGCTTCTGCGCCAGCTTCGCGTCGCGCTCGAAGTGCGGGCCCTGCTTCTCCCAGAGCGACTTGCGGCAGAGCGCGACGACCTGCAGCTTCTCGAGCCGCCCGGTCTTCTCGAGCTGGAACGCGACGGGCTCGACGGCGGTGAGCACGTCGACGACCGTACGCTCGCCGAGCACGAACGACAGCTCGGTCTTCGAGGCCATGAGGTCGCCGAGGAACTTGTCGATGGCCTCGGGCGCGACGGCGGTGCGCGCGACCTTGACCTCTTCCTTCTTCTTCAGCCGGGCGCGGCGCTCGCGGAACTCGTCGACGGAGAGGCCGCTCTGGATGACTCCGAACGCCTCGGCGAGCTCGAGGCCGGGCGTCTTGTCCATCAGCGTGTACGCCTGGTCGAAGCGGCGCGCCTCTTCGGCGTGCAGCTTCTTCCAGATGCGGCACTTCATCTTCCCTTCGAGCTCGCCCTTGGCGATGCGCGCGGGGACGCGCTCGCGCTTGGCGAGGGCGTTGATCTGATCGGTGGTGGGAGGCGGGCCGGGCGGGCGGGCGGGGCGGGGGAAGCCTCCGCGGGGGCCGCCGCGAGGAGGACCTCCGCGGCCGTGGCCATCGCCACCGGGACCGCGGTCGAAGCTGGGGCGATCTCCGCCCGTCGGGCGCGGGGCAGCAGCCGGAGGGCCGGCGGGGCGCGGCGCAGGAGCGGGCGCGACACCGGTCGGGCGCGGAGTCACCGGCCCCTTCGCGGGAGACACCGGCCGCGGCGTCGGCGAGATGGGGCGCACACTCGGTGCCCCCGCGGGCCGGCGCACGATTTCGACGGGTGGCTTCTTGGGACGGTCGTTCACTTAAATGCCTCGGTGAGATCGACGGCCCACCGATCTCCTTCTTTGATCATCTTCTGGGACTGGGTGACGCCGCCGTCGGCGATGGAGACCTCGACAACCGCGCTCTGCCCCTCTTCCTTCGCCACCTTCAGTTCACCTTGCGGCAGAGGCTTATAGCCCGATGCGAAGAACATGATCATGGGTTCGTCTTTCACCGAGCCGCCCGAGGCCTGCGACACGGCCTTGGCGCGCTCTTCCATCTTCTTGCGCGTTTCGGCCGACAGCGCATCCCAAGCGGTCTTGTATTCGCCCTTGCGCACGGCCGACGAGAACGCGCGGTACGCCTCGTCGGGCTTGTCCCAACGGGGCCGGCTGCAGCCGCTCAGCGCCAGGAGCGTCACGATCGCGAGGGCCTTCATCTTGCGTGCACACGTAATCACGGTCGTACCAGGCGTGCCCGGAAAACCGGCTCGCCGGTAACGAGGTAACGCCGTTCGCGTGTCGAGGGAACCTCATCCGGAAGGGCAGGGTGAAATGTCCCTGCCCCCAGCGGGTTGACGAAGCCGGCACGCTCGAGCGCGCCGAGCATCTCGTGCGCGCGGTCTTCGACGTCGGTGCGCAGGTCGAAGCGGCCGCCGGGCTCGAGCAGCCCGAACAGCAGCTTGGTGAACTCCGGAGTGAGGATCGCGCGCTTGCGGTGCGCGCGCTTCCACCAGGGATCCGGGAACTGAAGGTGGATGCAGGCGAGCGTGCCCGGCACGAACAGCCGCGGCACCTCGAGCTTCGCGTCTCCTTCGATGACGCGCAGGTTCTGCACGCCGTGCTTCTGCGCGCGGTGGGCGACCTCGCGGGCGTACTTCTTCCTCCACTCGAAGGCGACGAAGCGCACGTGAGGGTTGCGGCGCGCGTACTCGACCGCGAAGCCTCCGGCGCCACAGCCGATCTCGAGCTCCAGGGGGCCGGTGCTGCCGCCGAAGACCTGCACCCAGTCCGGAGGCTGTTTGACGCCCACGAACTCCTGCCCAACGGGATCTGGCCGCAACGGAACGCGCGACATTGCCGTCCTGCACTGCTATCAGCGCTCGCGCCTGACATGAAGGTGTTCTCTTCGCTCGACGCGGCGGCGGCCTCGAAGGAGCTCGAGGGGGCGGCGGTATGCCTCGGCAACTTCGACGGCGTTCACCTCGGGCATCGCGCGCTCATCGACGAGGCCCGGAAGAACGGGAAGGCGGCGGCGCTGACGTTCACTCCGCACCCGGGGAAGGTGCTGCAGCCGGACCTCGCTCCGCGGCTCATCACGCTGTTGCCGCACAAGCTCGAGCTGCTCGAGCAGGCGGGCCTCGACTGGGCGATCGTGCAGCCGTTCACGCTCGACTACGCGCGCACCACGGCGCAGGCGTTCGAGGAGTCGCTGCTCGACGGCTTGGAGGTCCGCACGATCGTGGTGGGCTACGACTTCACGTACGGCACGAAGCGCTCGGGCACCGTGAAGACGCTCGAAGAGGCGTGTGCGCGCCGCGGCGCGAAGCTGTCGGTCGTGCCGGCGGTGACGGTCGACGGCGTCGTGGTCTCGTCGAGCCGCGTGCGCGAGTACGTGCTCGAAGGGCGCGTCGCCGCGGCCCAGCGGCTGCTGGGCCGCTACTTCGATCTCGAGGGCACGGTGGTTCCCGGCGCGGGCCGGGGGCGGACGATCGGCTTTCCGACGGCGAACATCGACACGCAGAACGAGCTGCGGCCGGGTGCGGGGGTGTACGCAGTCAGGGTGCACGTGCGCGGCAAGCCCGAGCGCTACGGTGGAGCGGCGAACATCGGCGTGAAGCCGACGTTCGGCGGCGGCGAGGTCACCATCGAGGCGCACCTGTTCGACTTTCAGGGCGATCTCTACGGAAAGAAGTTGATCGTGGAATTCATCGATCGCCTGCGCGGCGAGCAGCGCTTCGCCTCGGTGTCGGAGTTGTCCGGACAGATCGCGCGCGACATCGAAGCTGCGCGCACTGCGCTCGCGCGCGCCGCTTCATAAGGATTGACGGGTCCGGAAGCGGGCCGTTTAATCCGCGGAATGTCAGGTCGCCTTGGCGAGCTTCTCGTCCGCGAAAACCTCATCTCCGTTCAGCAGCTCAGAAAAGCGCAGGAAGAGCAGCAGAAGTCGGGTGCCCGAATCGGCACCGCGCTCATCAAGACGGGCGCGATCGAGGAATCGAAGCTCACCGACTTCCTCTCGAAGCAGTACGGCGTTCCGGCCATCAACCTGAAGGACTTCGACATCGACCCCGAGATCATCAAGCTGGTGCCGAAGGACGTGGCGCTCAAGCACCTGGTGATCCCCGTCAACCGCGCGGGCCCGTCGCTGATCGTGGCGATGTGCGACCCGTCGAACATCTACGCGGTCGACGATCTGAAGTTCCTCACCTCGTACAACATCGAGCCGGTCGTCGCGTCCGAGCCGTCGGTGCGCGAGGCGATCGAGCGCTACTACGCCGAGAAGGGCCCGTCGCTGGAAGAGATCGTCGGCGAGGTCAGCGCCGACGACGTCGAGGTCGCCGCCGACGAGGTCGACATGAACCTCGAGGAGGCGACGAAGGCAGCCGACGACGCCCCCGTCATCAAGCTCGTGAACCTCGTGCTGAAGGACGCGATCGGCAAGGGCGCGAGCGACATTCACGTCGAGCCGTACGAGAAGGACTTCCGCGTCCGCTTCCGCATCGACGGCGTGATGTACGAGGTGATGCGGCCGCCGATGAAGCTGCGCAACGCGATCACCTCGCGACTGAAGATCATGGCGCAGCTCGACATCTCCGAGCGCCGCCTGCCGCAGGACGGGCGCATCAAGATCAAGATCGCCGGCGGCAAGGAGATGGACTTCCGCGTCAGCGTCTGCCCGACGCTGTTCGGCGAGAAGATCGTCATGCGCCTGCTCGACAAGTCGAACCTGCAGCTCGACATGACGAAGCTGGGCTTCGAGCCCGAGCCGCTCAAGTGGTTCAAGGAGGCGATCGATCGCCCCTACGGCATGGTGCTCGTCACCGGCCCCACGGGCTCGGGAAAGACGACGACGCTGTACTCGGCGCTGTCCGCGCTGAACGACGTCGGCTCGAACCTCTGCACCGCTGAAGATCCCGTCGAGTTCAACTTCGCCGGCATCAACCAGGTGCAGATGAAGGACGACATCGGCCTCAACTTCGCGTCGGCCCTGCGCTCGTTCCTCCGGCAGGATCCCGACACGATCATGATCGGCGAGATCCGCGACTTCGAGACCGCGGAGATCGGCGTGAAGGCCGCGCTCACCGGGCACCTCGTGCTCTCGACGCTGCACACGAACGACGCGCCGGGCACGGTCAGCCGCCTGCTGAACATGGGCATCGAGCCCTTCCTCGTGACGGCGTCGCTGAACCTGATTCTCGCCCAGCGTCTGTGCCGCAAGCTCTGCCAGGCCTGCAAGAAGCCGGTGAAGGACGTCGAGCCGCAGGCGCTCATCGACGCGGGCGTGCCCGCGGACAAGGTCGGCCAGTTCACGCTCTACGAGAAGAACGGGTGCCGCGAGTGCAACGACCGCGGCTACCGCGGGCGCGTGGCCGTGTACGAGGTCATGCCGTTCTGGGACGGCTTGAAAGAGCTCGTCATCAACGGCGCGTCGGCGGCCGAGCTGAAGCAGGAGGCCATTCGCCTCGGCATGCAGACGCTGCGCATGTCGGCGATCAACAAGGTGATGGCCGGCATCTCCACGCTGGAAGAGGCGATCGCCAACACCGCCCCGGATCGGTTCTAAACAAGCTCCTGCATCCGCAGGCAGAAGGAATCCCCCCTCCTCCCGGAGGGGGGATGAGTAAACTCATCGAGGGCTATGGCGAACCTCCACCAGCTGTTGAAGGCGATGGTCGAGAAGGGCGCTTCCGACCTGCACATCACGACGGGCTCTCCTCCGCAGCTGCGCATCGACGGAGAGCTCGTGCCGCTCAAGACGGCGCCGCTGTCTCCGGTCGAGACGAAGCAGCTGTGCTACTCGATTCTCACCGACGCGCAGAAGCACAAGTTCGAAGAGGACAACGAGCTCGACCTGTCGTTCGGCGTGAAGGGGCTCTCGCGCTTCCGCTCGAACATCTTCATGCAGCGCGGCGCGGTGGCGGGCGCGTTCCGCACCATTCCGTTCAAGATCCTCACCTTCCAGGAGCTGGGCCTGCCGCCGGTGGTGGCGGACCTCTCGAAGAAGCCGCGCGGTCTGGTGCTGGTGACCGGCCCGACGGGCTCGGGCAAGTCGACGACGCTGGCGTCGATCATCGACAAGATCAACACCGAGCGTCACGAGCACATCATGACGATCGAGGATCCGATCGAGTACCTGCACCCGCACAAGAACTGCCTGGTGAACCAGCGCGAGGTCGGGGCGGACACGAGATCGTTCAAGACGGCGCTCAAGTACATCCTCCGGCAGGATCCCGACGTGGTGCTGGTCGGCGAGATGCGCGACCTCGAGACGATCGAGGCGGCGCTCGTGATCGCCGAGACCGGTCACATCGCGTTCGCGACCCTGCACACGAACAGCGCGGTGCAGACGATCAACCGCATCCTCGACGTGTTCCCCCCGTACCAGCAGCCGCAGGTGCGCGCGCAGCTGTCGTTCGTGCTGGAAGGCATCATGTCGCAGAGCCTGCTCGCGAAGGCGACGGGCTCGGGCCGCGTGCTGGCGCTCGAGGTGATGATCCCGAACCCTGCCATCCGAAACCTCATCCGCGAGGACAAGGTCCACCAGATCTACTCGTCGATGCAGGTCGGCCAGGCGAAGTTCGGCATGCAGACGTTCAACCAGTCGCTCGCGGCGCTGCTGCAGCGGCGGCTGATCACGCAGGAAGAGGCGTTCGGCCGCACGTCGGATCCGGAGGAGCTCAAGAACATCCTCGCGAGCGGTGCCGGGGCGGGGAATCTCCCCGGCCGGCCGACGATGGGTCAGCCCGGCAGGTAGGTTCGAGTAGGTTCGTCAGCGGCGATTTCGCTCGGGCGCCCGCTGGGAAAATCGCTGAGCCGGAGTACACTGCCCGCGGTTCCGTCCCCTTCAGGACTGAAGACCCGCCGACTCAAAAAATCCCCGGCTCAAAAACCCCATGCCACAAGTCGCTACGAAATCGTCTGCTCCGAGCACCGTCACTCAGCCTGCCGCTCCGCGCGCGCAGCCGGTTGGGAAGAAGAGGGTCGGCCAACTCTGGCTTTGGGAAGCGAAGACCAGGCAGGGCGAGGTCAAGAAGGGCGAGATGGAGGCGAACGACGCGGCCGCCGTCGACGCCCGTCTCAAGAGCCTCGGCCTCAACCCGACCAAGGTCCGCAAGAAGACCGTCTTCGACTCCGATCTGGCGATTCCGGGGCTCGGCGGGGTCAAACAGAAAGACCTGCTCATCTTCACGCGTCAGTTCGCGACGATGATTGACGCCGGCCTTCCGCTCGTTCAGTGCCTCGACATCCTGGGTTCACAGACTGAGAACCCGACGATGAAGCGGACGATCTTTGCGGTGAAGGGAAAGGTCGAAGCGGGGTCGACGTTCTCCGATGCGCTCAGAGATCACCCCAAGGTGTTCGACGAGCTCTACATCCAGCTGTGCGCTGCAGGCGAAGTCGGCGGCATTCTCGACACCATTCTCAACCGTCTCGCGGTCTACAAAGAGAAGGCCGAGAAGCTCAAAGCGAAGGTCAAGGGCGCGATGGTGTACCCGGTCATCGTCATCAGCGTCGCGGTCGGCGTGACTGCGCTGCTGCTGCTGAAGGTGACGCCGGTGTTCAAGAAGATGTTCTCGGACTTCGGCTCTGCGCTGCCGGGGCCGACCCAGGTCGTCGTCGATCTCTCCGACTGGCTGGTGGCGAACATCGTCTATCTGGTGATCGGCGTGATCGTCGCCGTCATTGCCTTCACCGCGTTCTACCGAAACAAACGCGGGCGCGAGATCTTCGACAAGGTGATTCTGAAGGCGCCGCTGTTCGGCGACCTGATCCGCAAGGTGGCCGTGGCCCGGTTCACGCGCACGCTGGGAACGATGGTGAGCTCGGGCGTACCGATTCTCGATGCGCTGGACGTCACCGCGAAGACCGCCGGCAACCGCACCGTCGAGGCGGCGATCTACTACGTGCGGACGAAGATCTCCGAAGGCAAGAACATCGCGGGCCCGCTCGCCGAGACGAAGGTGTTCCCCTCGATGGTCGTGCAGATGATTGGTGTCGGCGAAGCCACAGGCGCGATGGACCAGATGCTCAACAAGATCGCCGATTTCTACGATGACGAAGCCGACGCCGCGGTCGGTGCGCTGACCGCGATGATCGAACCGCTGTTGATGGTGTTTCTCGGTGCCGTGGTCGGCGGCTTCCTGATCGCCATGTATCTCCCCATCTTCTCGATCGCCGGTGCCATCAAGTAGTTCGCCGGTGGCGCGGGTCGTCACGCCACTCGATCCCTCCGAGCTGCGCACCAAGCTGACGTGGTTGGCCGCGTTCCGCGTGAGCGTGACCAGCTTGCTGCTCGGCTTCCTCGCGGTGCGGCGTGCTCTGGCGAGCCCCGCCGAGCTGACGACGGCGGATCAGCTCGCCTTCGCTCTCATCGGAGCGGTGTACGTGCTCACCCTGGCCTATGCCGTGGGGCTGCGCCGGGGGCTCGCGTCGATCGGGTTTGCCTACGCGCAGGTCCTGGGTGACGTCGTGCTCGCGTCGAGCGTCGTCTTCCTGACCGGATCGGGCGAGTCGCCGTTCACCTTCACGTACTCGGTCGCGGTGGTCGCCGCTGCGATCCTGCTCTACCAGCGCGGCGCGCTGATCGCGGCGCTCTCGTCTGCGGTGGCCTTCTCCGCCGTCGTCTTGACGGTGCAGCTTCGGATCGTGGGAGGAACGCTCGAGGCTCACCCGCTGCCGCAAGGCCGGCTCGCGTTCGTGCTGGCGAGCAACGCGATCGCGCAGATCTCGATCGGCATACTCGCCGGCTACCTGTCGCGGCAGCTCGTCGCCGCAGGTGGCCGGCTCAAGGCCGGCCAGGAGCGGATCGAGCAGCTCGTCGACCTGCAGAACCTGATCCTGTCGGCGATGCCGGGAGGGCTCATCACCTGTGAGCAGTCGGGACGGGTGACCTTCGTGAACCCCGCGGCCGAGGCCATTCTCGGCCGAATCAGCGGCGACTGGCCGGAGGACGTCGAGCAGCTGCTGCCCGGTATCCGCAAGCTGATGCACGGGGTCAAGCGAGCAGAGCTCACGGTGCCGACGCCGGCCGGCCAGCGAACTCTCGGCCTCACGGTGACGCCGCTGCGAGAGTCGAACCAGGCGATGCTCGTGGTCTTTCAAGACCTCACCGAGCTCAGGCGCGCGGAAGAGCAGCTGCGGACGGTCGACCACCTGGCGTCGCTCGGCAAGTTCTCAGCGCAACTCGCGCACGAGATCCGAAACCCGCTGGCGGCGATGCGCGGCGCAGCCCAGATGCTCGGTGACGAAGGGAGCGGCGCCGCGCCCACTGCGCGGCTGAGCCGGATCCTCGTTCGTGAGGCCGACCGGCTGAGCGCGCTGGTCGACGACTTCCTCAAGTTCGCGCGCCCCCCGCCGCCGAAGCTCGAGCCCATCGATCTCGGCAGGTTGGTCAGCGACACGGTCGAGATGTTGAAGGTGGACCCGCTGGCGCGGGGCGTCACGCTGGACGTTTCAACGGTGTCCGTGCTGGGGCGCGGCGACGCCTCACAACTGCAGCAGGTGCTCATCAACCTGGTGCGAAACGCGCTGGTGGCTGCGGGGCCGGGAGGTCGGGTCCGCGTGAGTGTCGATCAACGGGAAGGGCAGCCGCTGATCCACGTGTGGGACTCTGCGGGGAAGATCCCCTCGTCCGATCTGCTGCGCATCTTCGAGCCGTTCTATACGACCCGCGACGGGGGTACGGGCCTGGGGCTGTCGACGGCGCACACCATCGTGCGCGGTCACGGCGGTCGAATCTCGGTCACGTCGACGCCGGCGGCCGGCACGGAGTTCGTCGTGGCCCTGCAGTCGGCCCAAGGGGGGAGCGCGAATGCGGATCTTGGTCGTTGATGACGAGCTCTCCATGCGGGAGTACCTCGAGCTGCTCGTGGAGGGCTGGGGGCATGAAGTACAGACGGCGCCGACAGTGAAGGCCGCCATCGAGGCCCTCAACGCGCACACGTTCGACGTGGTCATCACGGACATGAAGCTGGGCAATGACTCGGGGCTGCAGGTGTTGAAAGTGGCGCGTGCGCAGCCGCAGCCTGCCGAGGTGATCATCATCACGGCGTACGGCACGCCCGCATCGGCGATCGAAGCGGTTCGCGAAGGTGCGTACGACTACATCAGCAAGCCGTTCGACAACGAGGAGTTCCGGCTGCTGGTGCACCGCGCGCTGGAAAAGCGACAGATCCGCCTCGAGAACGTCGCGTTGCGCCGGTCGCTCGAGAACCAGATTGTCTGGGGCTCGAGCCCGGTCATGCAGCGGGTCTGGGCGACGGTGGACAAGGTGGCTGCGGCGCCGCGGGGCACCGTGCTCGTCGTCGGAGAGAGCGGGACGGGCAAAGAGCTGGTCGCGCGCGCGGTGCACCTGCGCAGCGAGCGCGCCGCGCAACCCTTCATTCCCATCAACTGCGCGGCGCTTGCGGAGGGTGTGCTCGAGAGCGAGCTGTTCGGTCACGTGAAGGGCGCCTTCACCGGCGCCATCGCGGATCGCGTCGGCCTGCTCGTGTCGGCAGGTCAGGGCACCGTGTTCCTCGACGAGATCGGCGAGATTTCGATGGCCATCCAGGTGAAGCTGCTGCGGGTGCTCCAGGAGCGCCGGGTGCGGCCGGTGGGTGGCATGAAGGAGGTGCCGATCGAGGCGCGCATCATCGCGGCTACGAATCGATCGCTCGAGGCCGAGGTCAAGGCGGGGCGTTTCCGCGAGGATCTGTTCTACCGGCTCAACGTCATCAGCATCGAGGTGCCGCCCCTGCGCGCCCGCGCAGAGGACATTGCGACGCTGGCACGGCACTTCCTCGCCAGGGCGGCCGAAGAGCTCGGGCGGCCCGGGCTGCACTTCCAACCCGAGGCGCTCGAAGCGCTCACGCGATACCCGTTCCCCGGCAACGTGCGCCAGCTCGAGAACGTCGTGCAGCGGGCGGCCACGTTGGCGGAAGACGACGCGCTCGGGCTGTTGTCATTGCCGCCGATCATGCGCGGCGAGAAGGACGAGCCGCTCGACGCCTCGGCCCCGAACATCACCGACGGGTTTTCGTTGGAGAAGTTCCTCGACGATGCCGAGCGCAGCTACCTCCGCGAAGCGCTTCGGCGCGCCGACAGCAAGGTCAAAGCCGCGCAGATTCTCGGGCTCACGTTCCGTTCTTTTCGCTACCGCCTGGCGAAGCACGGGCTCGAGTGAGCCGAGCCGCCAGTCCCTCGACGGTGGAGCTGTTGGCGGGCGAAACAGGGCCCGCCGAGAAGCGCGGGTCCTGCTAGTCGCAGCCGACGTCGTTGCGGACGTTGAGCGCTGAGCCCGGCTGGTTCTGCGGCACCTGCTCTGCGCACGTGGCGGTAGCCATGGACGTGAACTCGGAGGAGACGGTGAAGAAGTCGAAGCCGTCGTCGAGGTCGACTTGACCTATCGCCGACGCGCTGAACGAGCATTGGGGGCAGACCCCGAATACGCCCCAGTGCGAGGCGGGCGGCGCGACGCCCACCGCGGCCACGCTCCAGGAGACGGTGCCAGCGCCCGGGAGAGCCGCAGACGAGTTCAAGACACCACCCGCATAGGACGGGCCGTATCGCAGCGAGTCGGCGTGCACGGCGCACAACGGGTTGGTGAGCGTCGCGATGGCCGTGCTGCGGCTCTCGCCACCGGAGCACGGCGTACCCGGCGAGCCGGGCTCTCCGATGTCGTAGTAGTACCGGTTGCCGCGGTTGGGGGCGAAGCCCAGATCGCCGATGAGCGACGCGTATCGGCCCTGCTCGCTGAAGATCGCCCGCTGGCCGACGAAGACGGCGCGGAGGTTCGTCTTGGCCTCTGCCTGCTTCGACCTCGCCTGAAAGCGGATGAAGTTCGGCACGGCGATCGCGGCGAGGACGCCGATGATCGCGACGACGATCAGGATCTCCACGAGCGTGAAGCCGGCATTGCGTGTTCTCATGGGTCGACTCCTCGCACCGCTGGGGGCCCGACGAGCCCGGGCCAACGCTCGCCCGCTTCGACGCAGGCTGCCGTCGCCCCCCGTGCGCGGCGCAGGTCGATCGCGCACTGGAAGAGGTGAGTCAGCTCAGCCGAGAGGCCGGCGTGCGCCAGGCGGCCCAGCTCGTCTTCGACCCGGTCGACCTGAGCGTCGGAGGAGGCGCGGATCATGGCGACGGACTCCGGTGGCGCGCGGTCAGGCCGGAGCACCTGGAACTCGAGGCGCGGCACCAGCCGGGCGGCGGCGGGGGCGTCGCGGCGAATTCGCAGCTCGGAGAGGTCGTCCCAGTAGATGAGCGCCCACGCCGGGTCACGCAAGAGGCCGGCGCCGGTGAGCGCACCGGGGATCGCCGAGGTCAGCGCCCACTCGACGTTCAGCCGGTCGAGCATGGCGGCGAAGTGGGGCGGTGAGCCCTCGACGTCGAGCTGCTGCTTGAAGAACGCCGGGGAGTACGCGAGCACGCGCGCGTCCTGGAAGACCGGCACGTGGGGGAGCGCCCACGCGAGGTACCCGCCGTCACCGAAGGTGTTGTAGAGGCGGCCCTCGAGGCCTTCGCGCTTCACGAACTCGACGGCCCTCACCGGAATCTCGTGCGGGTCCCACGTCGCGGCCAGCTTCACGCCGGAATAGCGTCCGACGTTCGTCGAGAGCGCGAGGGCGACGAGCGCAACGGCGAGCAGCCGCCCGGGTCGCGGGTCGAGCCGCTGAATGCCGTCCGCCAGTATGGGGGCCGCTACGAGGTAGTACTTGAAGGCGAGGCGGGCGGCGAAGACTCCGGCCACGGCGAAGATCACGGCGAGAGCGAGCAGCACGGGACGCTGCTTGCGCGCGTAGAAGGCCAGGAGCAGGACGGGCAGCAACGAGGCCCAGAACGCGGGGAGCTCGTCGAGGCCGGGCGTCTGGAGCTCCTGAATGGGCAGTGAGCGGTAGAGGCGCAGGTGCGTCAGCGCGTACCAGACGTTGTACGGTCCACCGGGGTTCGCGATCAGCGCGAGGCCGCCGGCCACGGCGATGCCCGCCTCGCGGCCCCAGCGCCGCTCTCTGACGGCCGCATCGAGGCAGAACACCCCGAGCGCGACCGACGAGAAGATCGCCCCCGCGTGCAGGTTGCTGCCTACGGCGATGAGCGGGACGCACGTGAGGCGAAGCCACCACCGCTCGCGCGTCGCATGCAGGCAGAGGGCGACGGTCGCCGCGAGGATGAGCCACGACGCCATGTGTGGCCGCGGGGTGATGCGCGGCACCAACAGCCACGCGATGACCGCCGGCAGCCAGAACGCGCGGGGGGAGACCGCGTGACAGGCCACCGTGACACCGAGCAGCGTGGCGGCCAGGAGCGCGCAGGTGAGCAGCTGGAGACCGAAGATGCCGGCCGAGTCGACGCTGGCCCAGCTGGCGAGATCGAAGAGCCAGCTCGTCGCGTAGAACGGGTGGTCGGGCTCCGTCCACGCGAGTGAGTTGGTGGCGGGAAGCCCCTTCGACCAGATCAGGCGGCCGAGGGCGAGGTGCCAGCCGGCGTCGGCCTCGTTCACCGCCACGAAGCAGAACGGGCCTCCTGCCGCGAGCGCAGCGAAGTAGCCCGCCGCCCAGTGTGCTCGTGAGGCTATCGGAAGTCCCTCCGCTCGAAGAGCAGGCATGCGATCGCGACGATGACCGCCGAGTAGCCGAGCGTGTAGACGGTGCTGCTGAGCAGCTCACCGATGGGGGTCGCGACCTCGTAAGTGGCGCGCGCGCGGTAATCGAGGCGATCGAGGTTCGGCAGCAGGTAATACAGCGACAGCCCGATGACCTTGAACGCCTCGACCTTGGCCTGCATCGCGCGACGGTAGAGATCCGAGGCGAGGTGGCCGGTGAAGTAGAGGCCGACGGTGGCGACGGCCGCAGTGAACTGGTTGCTCCAGCTCGCGAAGGCGAAGCCGATGCACGAGAGCAGCACGACCTCGAGCATCAAGCCCGCGATGGCCGTGAGAACTGCCGGGCCCGGTACGCCGCCCTGCACCGCGATCTGCAGGCAGAACAGCAGCGACATGATCAGCACGACGAAGAAGACGGTGATCAGGTTTCCGAAGAGTCTCCCGACGAGGAAGGCCGACCGGCTGATCGGCTTCGACACGATGAGGAAGATCGTCCGCCGCTCGATCTCGCGGGGCAACAGACCGCTGGAAAGGAAGATCGCGAGGAAGACGGCGATGAGGCTCATCATGCCGAGCCCGATGTCGTTCATGACGCGCTGAAACGTGGTGACGGTCAGCTCGAGCGCGAACGTCGCGCTGAAGATCATGACGAACGCGAACAGCCCGACGACGACGGTCACACGGTTGCGGCGGGACTCGCGAAAGCCGGTGAGCGCGAGGGTCCAGAGGACGCTCATGAGATGTCTCCTCCGACGGTGCGCGTGCCGGCGGCGCTGATCGCGCGGACGAACAGGTCTTCGAGGGTGAAGCGGGCGGGGCTGAGCTGCGTGACGCGGCCGTCGGCGGCCAGCACCGCCTCGAGCACGGCGCGGGTGTGCGCTTGATCGAAACGCAGCATCACGCGGGGCCCGGCGCGCTGGACCTCGGCGATCATCGAGCCGAGCTTCTCGAGCAGAGCGTCGTCGACGCCCTCGGCGGTCGCTTCCATCGTGTTGGTCTGGCTGGTCAAGAGCTCCTGAACGGCGCCTTCGTTGACGAGCCGGCCGCCGACGAGGACGGCGACGCGATCGCACAGCGCCTCGACGTCGGGAATGATGTGGCTGCAGAACAACACCGTCGTGCCGCGGCGGCGCTGGTCGATGATGATGTCGCGAATGAGCTTGCGGCCGAGCACGTCGAGCCCGGACGTCGGCTCGTCCAGGACGAGCAGCTTCGGCTCGGCCACGAGCGCTTGTGCGAGCGCGATGCGCTGCACCATGCCCTTCGAATAGCGGCGGATCTGCAGCTTGCTCGCGGCGCCCATCTCCACCTGATCGATCACCTCGGTCGTGCGACGCGCGAGCGGCTGACCGCGCAGGCCGCAGAGGCGGCCGGCGAGCTCGACCAGCTCTCGCCCCGTGAGGTACTCATAGGGGCTCGGGTTCTCGGGAAGGAACCCGAGCAGCTGGCGCGCCTGCGGCGAAGACGGGGCGTGGCCGAAGAGCTCGGCGCGACCCTCACTCGGCCGGATGAGATTCAGCAGGATCTTGATGGTCGTCGACTTGCCCGCCCCGTTCGGGCCGAGCAGGCCGTAGATCTGGCCCTCGGCGATCTGCAGGTTCAGCCCGGAGAGCGCTTGCACCCTCCGTTGCCCGAAGAGGCCGAGCCGGTATTGCTTGGACAGCCCGTGGATCGAGATTGCCGGTTTCATGGGTCGGTCTGGTAGAGCTCGAGGCGGCGCGGCTGGTTCGCGGCATGCGCCCGGTTGTCGTAGCCGATGTTGATGCGTCCCCCGAGCGGGTCGGTGGTGGGGCCCGTCCACGTGCCGGCTTGGACCATCTCTTCGAGCGTCGCGGGGAACCTGCCGAGCTTCTCGTAGTGAACCGCGATCGCGGCGTCGACCTGCTGCAGCAGCGCTTCGATCTCGAGATCGAGGACGCGGGCCTCGAACTCGGCGCGGGTGTTCTCGTCGTCCGCCGAGTCGCGCATCGCCTTCGCGAGCTCGAGGCCCAGCTCCGGCGAGCCGCCCTGCGCGTAGAGGCGGGTGGCGATGAGCCCGGCGAACGGCGGGGCGTTCGGAAGCGTCGCGGCGTGTTGAAAGACCTTCGCCGCCTCGACGTAGGCCTTGTCGTACGTGATGAGGTTGTAGCCCAGGAGGAGGTTCATCTTCAGATCATTGGGGAACTGGACGAGGCCGCGCCTGAGCAGGTCATTGGCCAGATCGACGTGCACCCAGGTGCGATCGGGCAACCGCCAGGGAAGGCTGATGGCGACGAACCAGTAGACTTCACGAAAGCGCGGGTCGAGATCGGTGATGAGCCGGCCGTAGTCGTAGAGGGCGCGCTGCTTCTCGCGGGAGTCCGTGTCTCCGACCGCGTTGATGGTTCGCAACCAGTAGAGATCGATGACGAGGGGAAGGACGGGCTTGAGCCACGAACGGACCACCTCGGGTCGGATCAGCATGGGCCGAATGCCCTCGATTCTCCGGCCGGGCGTCTCCGCCGTCGCGACGACTGCTGCGACACCGGCGACGACGGCGAGGCTCGAGACGAGGGGAAGTCGCATGAGGACGCAGGTCTCCTGAACGCAACGAGCGCGAGACCCCTTGCAGCGGGCCCCGCGCTCGTGCGTTACGCAAGACGGAACGTCAAATCAGTCGCAGTTGACGTCGTTGCGGGTGTTCAGACCCGAGCCCGGCTGGTTCGGCTGGGTGTTGGCGACGAGCTCGGCGCAGGCCGCGGCGGCCTGGTCGGTGAACTCGGAGCTGACGAGCCAGTAGTCCGGGCCGGTGTCGTTGTCGATCTGGCCCATGCCCGTCGCGGTGAACGAGCACTGGGGGCAGGTGCCGTAGATGCCCTGCTGGCCGGTCGGGACGGCGACGCCAGCCGACGCGACCTGGAAGTTCGGGACGGCAGCGCCCGGCGCGGCGGTGCCGCTGTTCAGCGTGCCCTGCGCGTACTGGGCGCCGTAGCGGAACTCATCGGCCGCGATCGAGTCGGCGGCAGAGCCCGGCTGCACCGCAGTGGCGGTGGCGCGGAGCTCGGTCTGGGTGCCGACGCCGCCGGCGACGAGGCCGAGGTCGTAGTAGTAGCGATTACCACGCTCGGGGGCGAAGCCGACTTCGGCGACCAGGTTCGAGAAGCGATCCTTCTCGCCGATGAGCGTCTTCTGGCCGGTGAAGATCGCCTTGAGGTTCGTCTTCACCTCAGATTGCTTCGAGCGGGCCTGGAAGCGGATGAAGTTGGGGATTGCGATTGCAGCGAGGATTCCGATGATGGCGACGACGATCATCAGTTCGATGAGCGTGAAGCCCTTCTTGAGCGTTTTGCGCATTTGACCTCCAGAAACGAGTGATGAAGCGGGCGGCCCAAGAGCATGAGCCGTGCCGACTTCGCGTCAACTTCTATGTCACCGAAACCACGTCGTGGGCGCTCGGTGACGCTTCGGGGAGTGACGAGAATCGTCACCTTCGGCGCCGAGATTTGTCAGGGGAATTGAGGTCATGCGGGACCCGGTGTAGTCGACGGCCCCATGGAGCTGGCGCTGATCGGCGTTCTGGGTCTGTGCCTGGGCAGCTTCTTCAACGTGCTGATCCACCGGCTGCCGCGAGACGAGTCGATCGTGCGGCCGGGGTCCAGGTGTCCTAGGTGTGGGCATGCGCTGAGGTGGTACGAAAATGTTCCCGTGCTCTCGTGGGTCGCTTTGCGCGGCCGGTGCAGCAGGTGCAAAGCGCGAATCTCGGCGCGCTACGTCGCCGTCGAGCTCTTGACCGGAGCGATCTTCGCCGGGTGCTACCTGCGATTCGGGATGAACGTGTCGCTGGGCGCAGCGCTCACGCTGATCACCTTTCTCATCCCCCTGACGTTCATCGACGCCGAGCACTGGATTCTGCCGTTCGAGCTGACGCTGCCGGGCATCGCCGCGGGCGTGCTGTTCGGCGCCCGCGACGGGCTTGCCGGAGTTCAGTCGGCGGCCCTGGCCGCATCGCTGGGCTTCCTCGCGTTTCGGGCGGTCGAATGGTTCGGGTGGCTCGCGTTCCGCAAAGAAGCGATGGGGGCGGGCGACAAGTTCCTGGTGGCGCTGATCTGCGGCTTCCTCGGAGCGCGAGCGCTGCCGGGGATCTTCATCTTGTCGTCGCTGCAGGGCTCGGTGTGGGGGCTGCTCATGCTCGGGCTGCAGGGCCGCGCGGGGCCGGCGCCCGAAGAAGAAGGCGAAGAACCGCAGCCGCGCACGATGACCTGGGAGTTCGCCCGGCCGGGCCTGCCGCTGTGGAAGCGGCTGGTCCTCTTTCCCATCAACGTCCTCTTTCAACCCATTCCCGACGAGCCGAAGAACGCGAAGGGCGAAGAGATCGAGTGGCAGCCCGATCAGACGAGCCTGCCGTTCGGCCCGTGGCTCGCGCTGTCGGCGGTCGAGCTCGTCCTGTTCGGGCCGCAGCTGGCGCAGCTCGTGCCGTTCATCGGTTGGGTGTTCGCGGCTGATCAGCTCTGACGTCGGCCGGCTTTTCTTACGCGCGAACGAGAAGCGTGTTGTTATCCGCGCGTGAAGCTGCGGGTCGCCAGCATCGCGTTCCTGCTCGCAGTCATTTCTACGGGTGCGAGCTGGCTGAGCCTGCAGCCGTCGCTCGCCGCGCTGCTGGACTTCGCGGCGAAAGAGGCTCCGCTCAGATCGCTGCAGCTGGTGACGCGCGTGAAGCTGCTGCTGCCCTTCACGCTCTTCGTCGTGGTGTGCAGCGTCGCGGCGCTCAGCTTTCTCGTCATTCACCTGACGGTGGGGCGCCCGCTCGAGAACACCGAGCGGGCCATCGACGAGATGGCGCGCCTCGAGCTCGACGTGAACGTCGGCTCGGGTGGCCCACTGCTCTCGCGGCTGCAGCGCGCGCTGTTGCGCCTGGCCGAGGCGGTGCAGGCCGAGCGAGCCGTCACACAGCAGCGCGTGCTCGAGCTGAAAGTCGCGAATGATCGGCTCGTCCGCGCACAGGCCGAGCTGCTGGCGAACGATCGCCTCGCGACCGTGGGCAAGCTCGCCGCGGGCGTGGCGCACGAGGTGGGAAACCCCCTGGCCGGCATCCTCGGCTACTTGTCGGTGCTCCAGTCGCGCGCCAGAGCGCAGCCGGAGATCGGCGAGATGGCGAAGGCCATCGAGGCCGAGGTGACACGCATCGATCAGATCGTGCGTTCTCTGCTCGACCTCGGCAGGCCCGCGCGTGACAAGCCGATGCCCGTCGACGTGGCCTCTGTGGTGCGGTCGGCCGCGAACCTCGTCGCGAAGGGGCCGGAGCTCGCGCAGGTGACCATTCGCGACGAGCTCGAACCGGGGCTCGTCGTCCTCGGGCAGAGCGGGCCGCTGGCTCAGGTCTTCATCAACCTCGTGCTGAACGCCGCACAGGCGATGCAGGGGAAGGGCTCGATCACGTTGCGCGGTCGGCGTGCGGGTGCGGCCGTGCAGCTGTCCGTCGAGGACACGGGCCCCGGGCTGTCGCCCGAGGTGAAGGCTCGCATCTTCGAGCCGTTCTTCACGACGAAGGCGGCGGGGAAGGGCACCGGCCTGGGCCTCGCAGTTTCCCAGCATCTGGTCGTGGCAATGGGCGGTAAGCTCACCGCGGACAACGCGCCAGCCGGCGGCGCCATCTTCAGCGTAGAGCTGCCTTCCGCGACCTGAGAACGAATGCCTCTGTTTCGATCAGTGTTGGTCGTCGATGACGAGGCGTCGATTCGGCACGTGCTGGCGCTCGTCCTCTCCGATCACGGGTACGAGGTGCGCGCCGTGGCGGACGGTGAAGAGGCGCTGCGCGAGCTGCAGGCTCGCCCGTACGACGTGGTGATCTCGGACGTGCGGATGCCGAAGGTCGACGGCATGACGCTGCTCAAGAACGCGATCGACAAGTGGCCGGAGATCACCTTCCTGGTGATGAGCGCGTACGGCAGCCAGGAGCAGGCGCTCGCGGCGGTGCAAGCCGGCGCATACGACTACGTGCAGAAGCCGTTCAAGCCGGAAGAGGTCGTGCTGGTGCTGCGCAAGGCGGAAGAGCGCACCCGGCTCGTCCGCGAGAACCGACGGCTCAAAGAGCAGCGCGGCGTGTCGAGCCCGTTGCAGCGGATTCTCGGGGTCAGCGAGCCGATCAACGTCTTGACGAAGCAGATTCAGCGCGTGGCCCCCGTCTCGACCACCGTGCTGATCAGCGGCGAGTCGGGTACGGGCAAAGAGCTGGTCGCGCGTGCGATTCACGAGCTCAGCCCCCGCGCGGCGATGCCGTTCGTGACGGTGAACTGCGGCGCGATCCCCGCCGGGCTCATCGAGTCGGAGCTCTTCGGTCACGCCCGCGGCGCCTTCACCGACGCGCGGGTGGCGAAGCGGGGCCTGTTCGCCGAGGCCGACGGCGGCACGCTGTTCCTCGACGAGATCGGCGAGCTGCCGCACCCGCTGCAGGTGAAGCTGTTGCGATTTCTGCAGGAGGGCGAGATTCGACCCGTCGGAGAGACGCGGGCCGAGAAGGTCGACGTCCGCGTGGTCGCGGCGACGCTGCGCGACCTCGCGAAGCTCGTGGAGAGGAACGAGTTCCGCGAAGACCTCTACTTCCGGCTGAACGTCGTGCAGCTGAAGGTGCCTCCGCTGCGAAGCCGCAAGGACGACATTCTTCCCCTCGCGCGCGCGTTCTTGAGCCGCTTCAACCGAGAGCTGAACCGTGAGCCGCCGGTGACGGGCTTCTCTGCAGAGGCTGAATCGATGATGAGCGCGTACGCCTGGCCGGGCAACGTGCGTGAGCTCGAGAACGCAATCGAGCGCGCCGTGCTGCTGGCCGAGGGCGCGGTCATCACGCCCGAGGCGTTGCCGGAGCGGCTGTGGGCGCAACCCGCACCGTCGACGACCGCGCCGTCGTCGAGCGTCGCGGTACCTGCTCCCGAGGCGATGCAGCTCTCGCTCAAGCGTGCGATGCGCGAGCTCGAGGAGACGTTCATTCGGGCCGCGCTGCGGAAGACGCGAGGCAATCGAACGCGCGCGGCCGAGTTGCTCGAGATCAGCCACCGCGCGCTGCTGTACAAGATCAAGGACTACGGCATCGACCCGGACGCCGAGGGCGAGAAGGGCGCCTGAGCCGTTCGCGGCCCCGAGGGGGTCTGTTCGGAGCGTCGCGCACCTCAACCCATGGGGGTGAGAGAAGAAGCCACCCACGAGCTGTAGCTTAATTATATGTCAAAGACGTATAATTAAGCCCTCAAAGAGAGATCTCGCGGTTTGACAGGGCCGGTGTTTCGGGCGCAGACTGCGCCCCCGCCCCATGAAAGAGAAGAAGGCGTCGAACAACGTGCAGGCGCTGCGCGAAGATCGCCTCCTGTCGAAGGCAGAGCTCGCGCGGCGTGCAGGAGTCTCGGTGCTGACGATCGATCGCGTAGAGAAAGGAGCTCCGTGTCGACTCGACACGAAGCGGAAGATCATCCTGGCCTTGGGGTTGAAGGTCGCTGATCGAGGTCAGGTCTTCGAGGACTGACTGGCAGATTTTTTCGCGAGCCGCAGATCCAGCCTTACGCTGAGTCGACGCGGTGGTGAGTAGCAGCAAGAAGGAGCGTTCATGGCGAAGGGCAAACTCGCACTCGGCCTCGACATCGGTTCGACCGGTGTGAAGCTGATCCTGCTCAAGGAGCAGCGGCGCCGGGGCGTGACGGGCTACGCGCTGCAGAGCTTCGGCATGAAGCCGCTGCCGCCCGAGGCGATCGTCGACGGCGCGCTGATGAACTCGACCGCGATCGTGCAGGCGATTCAGGAGCTGATGGGCGAGCTCAAGGTGAAGCAGAAGGAAGTCGCGATCGGCGTCAGCGGCCACTCGGTGATCATCAAGAAGATCTCGATGCCGCGCATGACGCAGGAAGAGCTCGAAGAGGCGATCCAGTGGGAGGCGGAGCAGCACATCCCCTTCGACATCAAGGACGTCAACATCGACACTCAGATCCTCAAGCCCGACGCGAACGACGCGACCGGGCAGATGGACGTGCTGCTCGTCGCCGCGAAGAAGGACATGATCAACGACTACACGACGGTGGTGGCCGAAGCGGGGCTGCAGCCGGCGGTGGTCGACGTCGACGCGTTCGCGGTGCAGAACTGCTTCACCGCGAACTACGAGCTGCCGGAGAAGGAGACGGTGGTGCTGATCAACGCCGGCGCGGCCGTCGTGAACATCAACATCATCTCGGGAGGCGTCACGACGTTCACCCGCGACGTGACGATCGGCGGCAATCAGTTCACGGAAGAGATTCAGAAGCAGCTGAACGTCTCGTACGACGAGGCCGAAGCGCTGAAGATCGGCGGCGGTCGCGGCGATGCGGATGCGGTCGTCCCCCAGGAAGTCGAGCGCGTGATGGGCTCGGTTGCCGAGCAGGTCGCGGGCGAGATTCAGCGCTCACTGGACTTCTACGCGGGCACCGCGGCCGACGCGACGTTCTCACGCGTGTACTTGTCGGGCGGCACCGCGAAGATCCCGGCGCTGTTCAAGACGATCGAGAGCCGGGTCGGCGTGCCGGTCGAGATCATGAACCCGTTCAAGGCGATCGAGATCGACAATCGCCGCTTCGACCCCGCGTTCATCATGGACGTGGCGCCGCTCGCGGCGGTCGCGGTGGGCCTGGGCCTCAGAAAAGCCGGAGACAAGCTCGATTAGCGAGAGCGCGACGCCATGATGATCCGGATCAACCTCCTGCCGGTACGGCAGGGCAAGAAGCGCGAGATGGGCCGCCAGTATCTGGTGGTGGCGGCCTTCCTCATTGCGGTCGCGCTGGGCGGGAACTGGTTCTGGTACTCGCAGCTCGCGAGCGAGCGCGATCGCAACCAGGCGCGCATCGACGACACGCGGCGGCGCATCTCCGAGCTGGAGAAGGTGATCGGAGAGGTCAACAACATCAACAGGCGTCGCAAGGAAGTCGAGGAGAAGCTCGCGGTGCTCGAGAAGCTGCGCAAGGGGCGCACGGGCCCGGTGCGCATGCTCGACGCGCTGTCGACCGCGACGCCGAAGAAGGTCTACCTCACGGAGTTCGATGAGAAGTCCTCCCTCGTGAAGCTCAAGGGGGCGGCGGCGAGCCATGAAGATGTCGCCGACTTCATGCGCGGCCTCTCCGCGATTGTGTGGACTCCGAAGGGAATGGGACGCGTGGTCGAGCGGAAGCGCGATGCGCAGGACGTGCGGGTCGAGCTGCTGACGAGCGAAGGGGCCATGGAAGACTTCAAGGTGTCGGAGGTGGCCCCGTTCTTCGGGAACATCGATCTCAAGAAGGCCGAGGCGAGGACCGACTCCGCAGGCACCAGCCAGGTGTCGTTCGAGATCGGGATGTCGGCGAATTACGCAATCTGACGAGCGCGCCATGGAACGGCTGATCGAACAACTCAACAAAGCTCCGAACTCGGTGAAGTGGGGTGGTCTCGCTGCGGTGCTGGCGGTGATCACGGCGGTGAACTTCGTGTTCTTCGTGCAGGAAGCGGCCGACCGGATCTCGCAGCAGCGCGCCGAGCAGCGCACGCTGGAGCAGCAGCTCGCCGAAAAGAAGGCGATCGCGGACAACCTGACGGACCGCCGGCGAGAGATGGATCAGCTCGACCAGAGGCTGCAGGAGGCCCTGACCGAGCTGCCCGAGCGCAAAGACATCGACGAGCTGCTCGCGCAGCTCAACGACGTGGGCAAGAAGTCGGGTCTCGAGATCGCGAAGGTCGAGCCGGCGGCCGAGTCGAGCGAGAGCTTCTTCGCGCGCATCCCGGTGAAGATGACGGTGAGCGGCAACTACCACGAGATTGCGCTCTTCCTGCAGGAAGTCGCGAACATGCGGCGCATCGTCAACGTGAACAACATCAAGCTGTCGGTCAATACGGCGGCCTCGAAGCCGGAGAAGATCGTGCTGAACTCGGACTTCCAGGCGACCACGTTCCGCTTCGTCGAGCCGAGCGCGCAGAAGAAGGACCCGAAGAAGCCGGCAGGTGCGAAATGATCCGCGACCTTTCGCTGGCCAGTGTGGTGGTGACCGCGATGATCGCCTGTGGCGGCAGCGACACGGCTCCTCCGGCCCAGCCGGCGCCGATGGCGAGCCGGTCGAAGGCGGTCGCGACGGCAGATGCCGGTGTGAGCATCGTGAGTACGGTGCCGTATCTCTACAACCCCGTTGCGAAGCGCGATCCGTTCCGCAATCTGCTCGAAGAGCCGAAGACGGCGGCGAGGGGGCCGGGAGCGTCCGAGGGCGTGTGCAGCGAACCGCTGTGCAGCTTCGACATCGAGCAGCTGACGCTGGTCGCGGTCGTCAGCGGCGACGCGAACCCGGTGGGCATGCTGGAAGACCCCACCAAGGTGGGGCACCTGGTCCACCGGAACAGCCGGGTCGGAAGGCAGGGCGGCAAGGTGACCCAGATTCAGCGCGACTGCGTGGTGGTCACCGAGTACTTCCAGACGCCGGACGGCAAGGTGAACCCGAATCGGGTGAACATCTGCATCAAGTCGGACAAGCGCAGCGTTCCGGTGCTCGATCTTCTGCAGAACAAGCTCTTCGAAGCACAGTGACTCAAGGAGACTGAAATCATCATGACCTGGTCCCTCCTTCTCGCGTGCACCCTCGGCGCGGCAGACCTCAATGCCCTGAAGGGCATCGAGGTGCTCAAGACGCCCGCTGGTGGCCAGGTGATCGTCACCGGCAGCAAGGCGCCCATCTTCACCGTCTTCCGCTTGGGCGACCCCGATCGCCTCGTCGTCGACCTGAGCTCGGCCGATGCGGCCGGCGTCACCGGCCACAAAGACGGGGTCGGGCCGATCGCCGGCGTCGTCGCGTCGCAGTTCAACAACGAGCGCGCGAACGTCGGGCGGGTGTTGATCGCGCTCGACGGGGCCACGAACTACAACGTGAAGGCCGACGGGAATCGGCTGGTGATCAGCGTCGACGGGAAGGTCGCGCCCACGGCGGCGGCTGCTCCGGCTGCTCCGGCTGCGGCGTCGGCGCCGCCGGCGCCGAAGGCGGAAGAGAAGAAGAGCGAGGTTGTGGCGGCGACTTCTGAAAGCCCCCTCACTCCGGCCCGCGCTCCTACGAAGGGAGATGAGGGCGCTCGCCCGTCCGCAGCGGCGACGGAGAAGGGTGTCGTGGCGTCGCGCATGGACGAGACCACCGTCAAGAACCCGGCGCACACGGTGAAAGCGGTGCGCCTCAAAGGCGAGCAGCTGGCGATCGACACGGACGGAGAAGTGGCGAGCTTCGAGCTCATCGAGCTGGAGAACCCGCCCCGGTTGGCGATCGACCTGCACGACATGCAGAGCGCGATCAAGTCATCGAAGGTCTCGGGCGGTGCGCTCAAGGGCGTGCGCATCGGGCTGAACCCCGACAAGGTCCGCCTGGTGCTCGACATGAAGGGCGCGATGCCGGTGTACAAGGCGAACCGCACGGCGCGGGGCCTGGTGGTGACGCTGAGCGAGAACGCGGCTCCGGAGAAGAAGGCCGAGGCCGAGGTGGCCGGCGAAGCGCACATGGAGCTCGACGGCAAGACCGTTCAGCTGGAAACCAAAGAGTCGGAGAAGGCGGCGGCGGTGCTCGACGTGCAGTTCCACGAGAGCAAAGCGGGTGGTCGGCTCGAGCTGAAGCTCGAGGGCTCGACCGGGTGGACGACCGAGCGCCCGGACTATCGCAGCGCGGTGCTGACGCTGAAGTCGGCGTCGATTCCCCGTCGGCTCGAGCGCAGCCTCGACACGAGCGACCTCGAGACACCGATCAAGATGGTGAGCGCCTTCAAGGCGCCCGGCGCAGACGACCGCGTGAGGGTGGTGGTCGCGGCCGAGTCGGCGATCGAAGAGCAGGTGGTGAAGACGAAGGAGGGGCTCTCGTGGCGCATTCGCCTGAAGGGCGCGAAGACGGAAGAGGCCACGACGATGGTGCAGGCCTCCGGCTTCTCGGACGAGGCGGAGAAGTACTCGGAGGAGGGCGCCCCGCAGAAGGCGCGCTACGTCGGTAAGCGCGTCACCTTCGAGTTCAAGGACATCGACATCCACAACCTGTTGCGGATCATCGCGGAGATCTCGAAGAAGAACGTCGTCGTGTCCGACGACGTGAGCGGCAAGGTGACGATTCGCCTGCGCAACGTTCCCTGGGACCAGGCGCTCGAGCTGATCCTCCGGTCGAAGGGCCTCGGCAAGGAAGAGTTCGGCAACATCATTCGCGTCGCGCCGCTGCGTGCGCTCGAAGAAGAGGCCAAGAGCCGCGAGGCGCGCGCCGCGACGCTGCGCCGGTCGGAGCCCCTGGCGGTTCGCCTCATCCCCGTGAACTACGCGACCGCCGACAACTTGAAGGACCGCGTGAAAGAAGTGCTGACCGAGCGTGGCATCGTGACGGTCGATACGCGTACCAACACGCTCATCGTTCGTGACATCGAATCGAACATCGGTCGCGTGCAGTCGCTGGTCTCGAACCTGGATCTGCAGACGCCGCAGGTGCTGATCGAAGGGCGCATCGTCGAAGCCCGTACGCAGCTCGCCAAGGAAGTCGGCATTCAGTGGGGTGGCAACGCGACGGCGGCGCCGGCCTTCGGCAACCAGACCGGACTCGCGTTTCCTGCGGTGATCTCAGGCAACGGCGCTGCGGGCGACGCGCCGAACGCCGGCGTGGGGACGACCCCGGGGTGGGCGGTGAACCTTCCGGCCGCGATCGGCAACGGCAGCGGCGGTGGTCTCGGCCTCATTCTCGGGTCGGCGGGCGGCGCAGTGCAGCTGAACCTTCGACTCTCGGCGCTGGAGAGCCAGGGTCTCGTGAAGGTCGTGTCCGCGCCGAAGGTGACGACGCTCGACAATCAAACGGCGAAGATCAGCCAGGGTACGTCGATTCCGTTCAGTCAGGTCTCGGCCGCTGGCGTGAACACGCTGTTCGTCGAGGCGCGTCTGTCGTTGGAAGTGACGCCTCACATCACGCAAGACGGGGCGGTCTTGCTGCACATCACCGCTGACAAGAGCGAGCCGGACCCCGGTACGACCGGCGCGAATGGTCAGCCGGCGATCTTGCGCAAGCAGGCGAACACGAACGTGCTGGTGAAGGACGGCGACACGACGGTCATCGGCGGCATCTTCGTGCGGAGCACCGCCGAGCGCCACTCAGGAGTACCCCTGCTCGGCCGCATTCCGGTGCTTGGCTTCTTCTTCCGCAAGCGGACGGAATCGGAAGACCGTCAGGAGCTGCTCATCTTCATCACGCCGCGGATTCTGAACCGCCAGCAGATGGCCCAGACGCTCTAAGTGAGGTGGCACCATGCGTAAGCTCTACACTGCGTTGTTGAGTTTCACCGTGCTGTTGGCGACGTCGTGCGTTCCCGGAGAGAGCCCGATCCGGATCCTCGGGTTCTTTTCGGTGGACACAGGCATGGGAGGCGCCGAGTGCATGCTGACCAACGACGTCGGCCAGACGCGTGGTCGACTCGACGCGTCGGGCGGCGGCGACTACGTCGTCGTGATGCAGGTGGCCTCTGACGTAACCTCGCAGCCGGTGCTGCAGAATGCGCGTGGCCTCGACCTCACCGGGCCCGGCAGCCGAAACTTCGTTGCGACGGAGATCTTCTTGACGTACCGGTCGGTGAACCCGTCGATCACCTTCGACGCCGAGACCATTCCAATCGTCGCGACCATCGCTCCCGCGACGTCCGACAACCGCATCGCGGCGGACATCATCGGCGACAAGGCCGCGACGAAACTCCGCGACATGTTGTCCGACCCGACGATCACCACGATCTTGACGGTCAACGTTCAGCTTCGCGGCCGGCTCGAATCAGGCGAGACGATCCACAGCAACACGCTTTCCTTCCCGATCGAGGTGACGCCCTCGAACGCGCCGTGCCCGGAGCCGGGGAACGTCGCTCGCACGGGCCCGTGCGGCGCGCGCGGCGGTCAGGACGGCACGCCGGTAATTTGTTGCACCGGCCCCGGCATGCCAGCAGGATGCTGAGCGCATGGCGTTTCTGCCGCACCTCGAATCCGTAGTGACGCAGGTCGACGGCGCCATCGCGTGCAGCGTGATGGGCTTCGACGGAATTGCGGTCGAGACGTACCAGGCGCCGCAGTCGGCCGACCTGGCGTCTTCGATCGAGCTCACCTCGGCGTGGATCGAGTACGGCAACGCGCTCTCGCAGCTGAAGTCGGGCGCCGAGCTGCTCAAGACCGGGCAGGTGTCCGAGGTCAGCGTGAACACCGAGAAGGTCATCACGCTGATGCGCATGGTGACGCCCGAGTACTTCGTGGTGCTCGGCCTCAAGCCGGAAGGCAACTACGGCAAGGGGCGGTACGTGCTGCGGGTGACGGCTCCCAAGCTGAAAGCCGAGCTGTAAAGGCCCCTGTTGTAATCACCTTGCTCCGTGCGTGATGGGGGGCTAGTAAGCCCGCCCATCATGGCCGGCGTCATCGACACCTCCGAATTCCGCAAGGGTCTCAAGATCGAGATCGACGGTGAGCCTTACGAGATCACCGACTTCCAGCACGTGAAGCCCGGCAAGGGCGCCGCGTTCGTCCGCACCACGTACCGCAGCATGCTCTCCGGCCGCGTGCTGCAGAACAACTTCCGCAGCGGCGACAAGTTCACCCGCCCCGACATCGAAGAGAAGGAGATGTCGTACCTCTACGCTCAGGGCGACGAGTACCACTTCATGGAGCAGAAGACGTTCGAGCAGACGTTCATCACCGCGGCGGTGCTGGGCGACAACAAGAACTTCCTCAAAGAGAACATCAACGTCTCGATCCTCTTCTTCAACGGCAAGGCGATCGGCGTCTCGCTGCCGAACTCGGTGGACCTCAAGGTCACGAAGTGCGACCCCGGTGTTCGTGGCGACACGGTGAGCGGCGCGATGAAGCCCGCGACGCTCGAGACCGGCTACACCGTGAACGTGCCGCTGTTCATCAACGAGGGCGACGTCCTGAAGATCGATACGCGAGACGGCAAGTACCTCACGCGCGTCGCGACGGGCTGACCCAAAACTTCCATGGCCGACAAGAAGAAGTCGAACAACGGGACGTACGTTTTCGGAAAGACGTCGCTCGATGTCGAAGCGCTTCGTCAGATCGTCGAGGTCGTCGAGGCCTCCGAGGTCACGCACCTCGTCTGGCGGAACGGCGACGAGAAGCTGATCATCCGTCGCGGTGCTCCGGCGGCGGTGACGCACGTGGTGCACGCGGCGCAGCACCAGGCCCCGGTGGCGGTGCACGCGATGCCGGCGCCGGCGCCGGCGCCCGTGCCCGAGACTCCGCGGCCGTCGATCGGCAACCGGCCGACGGCGCCGGCGGCCCCGGCCGAGAAGAAGGGCCACGTCATCACGTCGCCGTTCGTCGGCACGTTCTACCGGAACCCGTCGCCCGACCAGCCGCCGTACGTCGAGGTCGGCTCGTCGGTGCGCAAGGGCCAGACGCTCTGCATCATCGAGGCGATGAAGCTGATGAACGAGATCGAGTCGGAGGTGGCCGGTAAGGTCGCCGAGATCCTCGTCGAGAACGCGCAGCCGGTGGAGTTCGGACAGGCGCTGTTCCGCATCGAACCCGCCTGATGTTCAAGAAGATCCTCATCGCGAATCGCGGAGAGATCGCGCTGCGCATCATTCGCGCCTGCCGCGAGCTCGGCATCTCGACAGTCGCCGTGCACTCGACGGCCGACGCGAACGCGCTGCACGTGCGCTTCGCCGACGAGGCGGTCTGCATCGGGCCGCCCGCGTCGAAGGAGAGCTACCTCAACATCCCCGCGCTCTTGTCGGCGGCGGAGATCACGCGCGCCGACGCGATTCACCCCGGCTACGGCTTTCTCTCGGAGAACGCCGAGTTCGCCGAGGTCTGCGAGAAGTGCAAGATCAAGTTCATCGGGCCGAACCCGCGCGTCATCAAGTTGATGGGCAACAAGGTTCGAGCCCGCGAGGCGGCGACGGCCGCGGGCCTGCCGCTGTTGCCCGGCTCGAAGGGCGTGCTGAAGGACGCGACCGAGGCCGAAGAGGTCGCGAACGAGATCGGCTTCCCCGTCATCTTGAAGGCGGCGGCCGGCGGCGGCGGGCGCGGCATGAAGATCGTGCGCGAGGCGCGGGCGATTCGCGCGGCGTTCGCGACGGCGAGCGCCGAGGCGGCGAACGCGTTCGCGAACGGCGACATGTACTGCGAGCGCTACGTCGAGAAGCCGCGGCACATCGAGATCCAGATCGTCGCCGACGAGCACGGCAACGTCGTGCACCTCGGCGAGCGCGAGTGCAGCGTGCAGCGGCGGCACCAGAAGCTCATCGAAGAGTCTCCGTCGCCCGGCGTGAGCGCCGAGCTGCGCGAGGAGATGGGCCGCGTCTCGGTCAAGGCGATGAAGGAGATTCGGTACAACAACCTCGGCACCATCGAGTACCTGATGGACGAGAAGGGCCGGTTCTACTTCATGGAGATGAACACGCGGGTGCAGGTCGAGCACCCGGTGACCGAGCAGGTGACGGGCGTCGATCTCGTGCGCACGCAGATCCGCCTGTCGGCCGGCGAGCCGCTGTGGTTCGAGCAGAAGGACGTGCAGATGCGCGGCGCGGCGATCGAGTGCCGCGTCAACGCCGAAGACCCCACCACGTTCGCGCCGTGGCCGGGGAAGATCACGGCGTACAGCGCGCCCGGCGGCCTGGGGGTGCGCGTCGACTCGGCCGCTTACGAGAACTACGTGGTGCTCCCACACTACGACTCGCTGCTGGCGAAGCTCATCGTCTCGGCCGAGAGCCGCGACGTCGCCATCAAGCGGATGAGCCGGGCCCTGGGCGAATACGTGGTGCAGGGCATCCGCACGAACATCCCCTTCCACCGTGCGGCGCTGCAGGAAGATGCCTTCGTCCGGGGCGAATACGACACCCGGTTCGTCGAGCGGCTGCACGCGTCGGAGACGGGCACGCAGCGGCTCAAAAAGGCGATCGAAGAGACTCCCTGAAGCTGTCGTCTTTTACTGTTTGTTGCTAGCGTGCCCCAGGCGCGAAGGGCGCGATCTCTTTGGACAAAAACAAGATCATCGAGGCGGCCGCGAAGCTGGTCGCAAAGGGCGCCTACGACAAAGCGATCAAGGAGTACCAGAAGATCCTGGACGCTGATCCGAAGGACGTTCGGATCCTCCAGAAGATGGGTGAGCTGTACCAAAAGAAGAACGACAACGCGCAGGCCGCCCACTACTTCACGAAGGTCGCCGAGAACTACGCGAGCGACGGCTTCTTCCTCAAAGCGGTCGCGCTCTACAAGCAGGTCTTGAAGCTCGACCCGTCGCTCATCGACGTCAACCTGAAGCTCGCCGAGCTGCACCAGCAGCTGCAGCTGATGAGCGAGGCGATGGCGTACTTCCAGGTCGTCGCGAACCACTACGACAAGGCGGGCGACACGAAGGCGTCGCTCGACACCTTGAAGAAGATGGTGGACCTCGACCCCGACAACGTCGCGTCGAGGATCAAGCTCGCCGAGCTGTACGCGCGCGAGAACATGAACGAGGAGGCGCTGGGCGAGTTCCGCCGCGCCGCCGAGCACCTCAAGCGCAACAACCGCATCGACGACTACCTGCGCGTCGCCGAGCGCATCAGCGGGCTCGAGCCGACGAACTTCCAGCTCGCGCGCGAGCTCGCCGACGTCTACCTCTCGCGCGGAGATCAGAAGCGCGCGCTCGCGAAGCTGCAGATCTGCTTCAAGGCCGACTCGCGCGACGTCGAGACGCTGAAGCTGCTCGCGGTCGCGTTCCAGGGCCTGGGCCAGACGTCGAAGACGATCTCCGTCTACAAAGAGCTCGCGCGCGTCTACCAGGACAAGGGCCGCCGCGATGACGCCGAGTCGATCTGGCGGCAGGTCGAACAGCTCGACCCGAACGACCCCGACGTGCAGGCGCGCAGGCCGGCGGCGCCGGTGGCGGTGGCTCCGGCGCGAGCGCCGGCGGTGCCGATGCAGACGACTCCATCGACGGTGCCGCAGCGCATCGCCGAGCCGATGCGGTTCGGCGGCGCGGTGCAGCCTTCGGCGGCGACGCAGGCGCAGACGATTCAGTCGCCGGCGTACCGGCCGGGCGGCGCTGCGCCCGCTCCGGCTCCGGCGGCGCCCGCCGCGGCGGCTCCGAAGGAGAGCCTCGGCAAGCTGCTGACGGAGACCGACGTCTACGTGAAGTACGGGCTGCACGACAAGGCGCTCGAGCACCTGCGCAAGGTCTTCAACGTCGACCCCGAGAACATCGACGCGCACGAGAAGGCGTACGCGATCTACGTCGCGTCGAACAACCACGCGCAGGCGTCGGAGCAGCTCTTGAACGTGCTGCGGCTGCACACGCGGCGCGGCGATGCGGCGCGCGCGCAGCCGTACCTTCAGACGATTCTCCAGCAGAACCCGTCGCACCCCGAGGTGCCGGTGTTCCTCGCGGCGCTGAAGACGGGTGCGCCGGCGGCGGGTGGCTCGCAGGCGCCGGAGACGGATCTGCCGGACGACGCGATCCTCGTCGACTCGTCGGAAGAGGAGATCATCGTCGCCGACGCGCCGGAAGACGCGCTGGCGGCCGCGGCCGACGAGGCGCTCGCGAACGGCGACGACGTGGCGCTGGCGGCCGCCGAGGCGTCGGACGGCGACGTCGTCACCGACGACCCGATGCAGATGGAGCCCGAGGCCGCCGAAGAGGCCGCGCGCTTCGAGGTCGAGCCTCCGCCGGTCCTGGACGACCAGCCCGAGGCGCAGGCGGTGGTCTCCGACTACGACCTGGAGCCGGATCCGATCACCGGCGAGACGGAAGCGCTGGTCGACGAGCCGCCGACGTCCACCACCGAGCTGCCCGCCGACGAAGATCTGGGCATGGTGGCCGCGGCAGACTCCGACGTGCGCGAGAGCTACGAGGTCACCGGCGAGATGCCGGCGTTCGTGCCCGGCGGTGGGAGCTTCGACGAGGCGCCGATGGAAGAGGCGGTCGAGGCGCCGCCGCTCGAGCTCGAGCCCGAGCCGACGACCGGCGCGGGCATGCCCGCGCTCGCCGCTGCCGAAGAAGTCGTCGACGAGCAGCCGGTTCAGGAAGAGGCCGTCGAGGCGCCGCCGGAAGAAGAGCTGCCCGCGCAGGAGGAGTGCGACGAGGCGACGTTCTTCATGGAGCAGGGCCTCTACGACGAGGCCTCCGAGATCCTCGAGACGGTGCTGATCGCGTACCCGGGTCACTCGCGCGCGACCGAGCTGATGGCGAAGCTCGAGGCGGCGCGCTCGGGCGGGGGGCCTTCGAACGGGGCGTCGAACGGCGTGCAGGACTCGGCGGAGCACAGCAACGGCGTGTCCGAGGCGACGGGCGAGCGCGACGCGTTCGATCTCGCGGCCGAGCTCGCGAGCGAGCTGGGCGACGCCGAATCGAACCCCGACATGCCGTCGGGCGAGGTGCCGTCGGCGGACTACCAGGTGTCCGTCGACGAGGTGTTCAGCGAGTTCAAGAAGGGCCTCGAGAAGGTCGTGAAGCCCGAGGACGTCGACACGCACTACGACCTCGGCATCGCGTACAAGGAGATGGGCCTCATCGACGACGCGATCGGCGAGTTCACCGTCGCGCGCCAGGGCTGCATCGGGAAGAAGAAGGAGATCGACTGCCTCGCGATGCAGGCCGCGCTGCAGGGCATGAAGGGCGACTTCGCCGCGGCGATCGACGCGCTGAAGACGGCGCTGCAGAGCGAGCACGCGACCGGCGAGACCGAGAAGGCCGTGCGGTACGAGCTCGGCGCGGCGTACGAGCAGGCGGGCGAGCAGGGCAAGGCGCTGTCGCAGTTCCTGAGGGTGAACGAGCTCGACTCGAGCTACCGCGACGTCGCGGGGATCGTCGAGCGGCTGTCGCAGGTGGCGAGCCCGGAGGACGACGAGCCACCTCCGCCGCCGCGCGGTAGCAGCGGAGGCAAGGGAGGCAAGGGCGGCCCGGCGGCTCGCAAGGTGGGCTACCTGTGACCTACCTCGAGTACTTCGAGCTGACGCAGGAGCCGTTCTCGAACGCTCCGGTGAGCCGCTTCTATTACAACTCGACGCAGCACTCGCAGGCGTTGACGCGGCTGCTCCACACGGTCAGCTACATGAAGGGCCTGTCCGTGCTGATCGGAGACATCGGCGCGGGCAAGACGACGCTCGCGCGGCGGATGCTCGATTCGCTGCCCGAGGACGAGTACGAGGCGGCGCTGCTCGTCATCATCCACTCGGGCATCACGGCGAACTGGCTGCTCAAGCGCATCGCGCTTCAGCTCGGCGTCGAGAACCCGGCGCAGGAGAAGCTCGCGCTGCTCTCGCAGCTCTACCAGCGGCTGCTCCAGATCTACGAGCAGGGCAAGAAGGCCGTCGTCCTCATCGACGAGGCGCAGATGCTCGAGACCCGCGAGCTGATGGAGGAGTTCCGCGGGCTGCTCAACCTCGAGGTGCCCGAGCGCAAGCTCATCTCGTTCGTCTTCTTCGGGCTGCCGGAGATCGAGAAGAACCTGAAGCTCGACCCGCCGCTCGCGCAGCGCGTGGCGATGCGGTACCGGCTCGAGCCGTTCAGCGCGGACTCGACCGAGGCGTACATCAAGCACCGCCTGAGGCTCGCCGGCTGTCCGCGCATGCCGTTCCAGCCGGACGCGATCGAGGCGCTGCACCGGCGCTCGGGTGGCACGCCGCGCGTCATCAACACGCTGTGCGACAACGCGCTGTTCGAGGCCTTCCTCGCGCGCACGCCCGACATCGGCGCGGCGATGGTCGAGCAGATCGCCGACAACCTGGGGCTCGAGACGGGGCTGCACGGGAACAACGAGGGCCCGCCGGCGGTTGCCGCGCAGGTGCCCGCACCTCCGCCTGCTCCGGCTCCGGCCAGGCCTGCATCGCCTCCGGCGAAGCCTGCTTCGACACCGGCAAAGCCTGCTTCGACACCGGCAAAGCCGATGCTTCCGCCGGTGTCGGTGAAGCTGGCGGAGCCGAAGCCGACGCCCGTCGTGAAGGTCGAGGCGCGGCCGACGCCGCCGGTGAAGCCGATGGCGCCCGTGCCGGTGCCGCCGCAGGCGGATGCCGGGCTCGCGGTCGCCGCGTCGGCGATCGAGGAAGAGGTCGAGATCGTGACGGCGCAGACGGAGCTGCCCAGCAACGGTGAGGAGGCCGTAACACCTCCTGCGCCGATGAATGCGGAGCCCGCACCTGCGTCGGCTGTTCCGCCCGCCGGCAAGGCGGCTCCGCCCGCGCGCGGGGTCGATCTCGCGGAGATCGACCGCTACCTCGAAGGTCTCAACAAGCTTTAGCTGGAGCACGGTGTGCAGAAACGAAGCCTCGCGCGACGCCTGTTGCTGATCGCGGCGTTGATCGTCGGGGCACTCGTGTTGGTTCTGCGCACCGAGTGGGCGGGAGACACGCTGTGCGGCACGTTGCGGCGCGAGGTGCCGGCGCGGCTCGGGCTCGAGGTGGGCATCGCGAAGTGTCGCATCGACCCGCTGTCGCAGACGGTGCGCCTGTCGGGCGTGTCGGTGTTTCAGCCCGATCGCGAGGCGCCGATCGTCGCCGCGGAAGAGGCCGAGGTCTCGCTGCGGAACGTCTTTCCGGGCTTCGTGACGCTCGACTGGGTGCGGCTGGTGAAGCCGCGCGTGGCGCTGGCGATCGACCCGCCCAAGCCGGCCGAGGGCGGCAAGAAGACGTGCGCGCTCACGGTGCTCGACACGCTGCGCGTTCAGCACCTCGAGGTGCAGGACGCGGAGCTCGCGCTCGAGATCCGCGGCAAGGGCTCGGCGCAGCTCGAGGATCTCGACGTGGAGTGGAAGCTCAAGCGCGGGGTGCTGTCTGCACGCGTCGAGCTCAAGGGCGGCGTGCTGACGTACGGAGAAGGCCAGCACGCGCGCTTGTCGAAGACGCTGTTCGAGGGAGAGCTCGACGTCGACGACGAGGTGCTCTCGATTCAGCGCGGCGAGGTGGGCGTCGACGGAGTCCGCGTGACGGCGACGGGCTCGATCGAGGCGCTGTGTGACGTCGAGCCGAAGCTCGCGCTCAACGCGCAGGTGTTCGTGCCGGTGCCGACGGCGCTGAAGCTCGCCGGGTCGGGGCTGAACGCGGCGGGCAGCCTGTGGTCGCGGCTGCAGGTGAACGGGCGGCCGCAGAGCCTGTCGGTGAAGGCGGAGGTGCAGGGCAGCGACATCGTGCTCGACCGCTTCAAGCCGGGCGACTTCACCGCGCGCATCGCGTGGGCGGGCAAGGACCTCGCGATCGAGGACTTCTTCACGAAGTCCGGCAACGGCACCGTGCGCGCGAGCGGCAACATCAAGCTCGAGAACGGGTTCCCGGCGCGGTTCAAGGTCGAGACGAACGAGGCGTCGCTGGGGCGCATCCTCGAGCGGGTGGGGCTCACGTCGTGGGTCGAGCTGGGCGCGTCGGTGAAGGGCACGCTGACGGGCACGCTCGCTCCGAAGCCGAACCTGCAGGGCGACTTCGAGGCGCACGCGTCGAAGTTCACGCTGGCGGCGCGGCCGTTCGACGCGCCGCAGGACGCGGGGCCGACGATTCTGCAGTTCCCGCGCGGCGACGCGACGCTGCACCTGAGCATCGGCCCCGAGCGGGTGGAGATGTCCCAGATCCGCATCTCGCTCGGCGAAGGCCTGCACACGCAGGTGCAGGGGTTCGTCGCGCTCGCGTACGACATGTCGAAGGGCATCGAGGTGCACGCGAACGCGGAGCAGGTGGTGCTCTCGGACTTCGGGCACATCGTGCAGCTGCCGTGGGCGGGCGTCGGGTCGGCGAAGGTCGACATCGCGGGGCCGTATGCAGACCCCCAGATCGTCGGGCAGCTTCAGCTGCGCGACTTCAAGTTCGCGAACTACTCGCTGGGCGTCGTGCAGACGCCGCTGAAGTTCCGCGGTGAGCTGCTGCACTTCGAGGCGATCTCCGGCCAGAAGGGCAAGACGCAGTTCTTCGGCGACGTGGGCCTGCAGTTCCACCCGCGCTCGGACCTGCACGTTCGCGCGAAGCTGAACATTCCGAAGGGGCGCACCGAGGACATCGCGGACGTCATCGCGGGCCTGCACCCGACGCTCGAGAGCTTCCAGGGCGGTGTGCTGACGGGCGACCTGACCGGCTCGGCGAAGATCGAAAGCCCGGCGCAGAAGCTGACCGGCACCATCGATCTGCAACTGCACGACACGCGGTACTGGGGCCGCGTCATGGGCGCCGGGCCGCTGAAGCTGCGCTTCGACGACGGGCAGGCGCTGGTGCTCGACGGCATCGAGCTCAAAGGGCCGCTGGGCCTGACGCGCGCGAAGGGGCGCTGGGCGTTCGCGGGGCCGCTTCAGTTCACCGGCTCGATCGCGGGCGGGTCGCTCGCCGAGCTGATGGTCGACTCGTACGGCATCACGGGCCCGTTCGACTTCGAGGCGGTGGTGAGCGGCGACACCGAGACGCCGATCGTCGACGGCTCGATGACGTCGGCGAACGTGGCGCTGTCGGGGGCGGGCCTGGGCGCGGCGCGGCTCGAAGGGCACCTGGTAGGGAAAGAGCTGAAGCTGACGGGCGCTCCGTTCGCGGATGCGCGCGGCGAGGTGACGCTGCACACGCGCGACCCGTATCCGTGGGTCGGCTCGCTCGAGGTGTCGGTGGAGGACCTGAAGCCGTGGCTGCCCGCGGCGGCGGCGCAGCAGGGTCTGGGCGGCGCGTTCTCGGGCAAGCTCACCGGCTCGGGAGATCTCGCGTCGATGGACGCGCTGACGTGGCGCGCCGAGCTCGACCACATGACGCTCTCGCGCGGCGACTTCTCGGTCTCGAACCAGGGGCCGGTCGTGCTGTCGTGGGTGAAGCGGCAGCTGCGCGTCGACCCGGTCTGGGTGAAAGGCACGAACACCGAGCTCGCGGCCGAGGGCACGTGGGGCCCGACGACGTCAGACATCAAGCTGCACGGCGAGGTCGACCTGCGGCTGCTCGAGTCGTTCTCGAGCTCGCTGGAGCGCACGACCGGTACGCTCGAGCTGACGGCGTCGGTCGTCGGCCCGGTGCGCGAGCCGGCGATCGTGGGCAGCGCCGACGTGAAGGACGCGCGCTTCGGCATCAAGGACTCGGCGGTCTCGGTGCGCTCGCTGAACGGCCACCTCGAGCTGACGAAGTCGCGCGTGCTGTTGCAGGGCTTCGAGGGCTTCATGAACGACGGCCGGCTGTCGGCGCGCGGCGACGTGCGGCTGGACGGCACGGAGCTCAAGTCGATGGAGGTGGCGGTCGATCTCGAGCAGGTGGTGCTGCAGGTGCGGCCCGACCTGCCGGCGACCATCACCGGCTCGCTGCTCGCGTTCGGCAAGCCGGGCGCGTATCAGCTGAGCGGCGGCGTCGACGTGGTGAAGCTGCGCTACGCGCAGAACCTCGAGCTCGACACGCTGCTCAAGAACGTCCGCAACTCGAGCATCCTCATCCAGGAGGAGCAGAAGCCGGTCGAGTGGCTGCGCTTCGACGTCGACCTCACGATGGGGCAGGACGTGCGCATCGACAACAACCTCGCGCGCGCGCAGCTGCTCGGCAAGCTCAAGCTCTCGGGCACGAACTTGAGGCCGGCGTTCATCGGCACCATCGAGGCGGGCGAGGGCGCGCAGGCGATCTGGAGAGGCAACGTGCTCAACGTCGGCAAGGGCGTGCTCGTGTTCAACGGGCTGGTGCCGACGTTCGACCTGAACGCGCAGGCGCAGGTGCGCGAGTACCTGGTGAGCATCAAGGCGTTCGGGCGCCTCGACGATCCGAAGGTCAGCTTGACCGCGCAGCCGCCGCTGGCGGAGGCCGAGGTGCTGACGCTGCTCACGCTCGGCATCACGTCGAAGGAGAGCGTCGGCCAGGTCGGCAGCGCCTCGCTCGCCGGCGAGGTGCTGTTCAACGCGTCGGGCCTCGACGCGCACCTGCAGCGGTTCCTGTCGAAGAGCGTGGGACTGAAAGATCAGCAGGTGCACCTGTCGACGTCGTTCAACCCGGCGACGGGGCAGGCCGAGCCGGCCGTGAGCTGGGAGTCGACGGTGCTCACCGACAACCTGAAGGTCGGCGTGACGCAGCCGGTGACCGGGCGCGGGACGAAGGCGCAGGCCGAGTACAAGTTCAACGACAAGGTCTCGGCGCGGGCCCAGTGGGACAATCAGACGCAGGAAAGTTCCGTGGGGAATCCGGGCGTAGACCTTAAGTTCCGCTTCGAGTGGGAATAGACGCTGACGGATCTGCGCCTCCCGGCGAGGGCAGCGGCGAGCCGCTGGGGATTTGCGAGTGGGAATAGCGCTCGTCGTCTTTACGCTGCTGGCGCAACAGCCGGTTGTCACGGGCGTGGAGCTGCGTCTGCCGCCGGACGCGGACCCGGCGCTCGTGGCCGAGGCGCCTGAGCTCGTCGCGATCCGCAAAGGCCAGGAGCTGTCGGCCCGCGCCATTCAGCGCACCATTCAGCGCCTGATGAACACGGGCCGCTTCTCGGACGTGGTCGTCTACGGGGAAGAGCGCGAGGGCGGGGTCGACATCGTCATCGAGGCGTCTCCGCGGCGGAAGGTGCACGAGGTCTTCGTCGAGAAGCAGACGAACGCCTTGAGCTCGGGCGCGGTCATCGCCGCCTCGAAGCTCGACCGGGGCGTGGAGTTCTCGGCTGAGGAGCTCGAGGAGGCGATCGAGAACGTGCGCCAGGCGTACCGGCGCAAGGGCTACCTGCACGCGCAGGTGGAGCCGGTGGCGACTCCGGTGCAGGGCGGCGTCGACGTGCTGTTGCAGATCGTCGAGGGAGACCCGACGCGGCTCACCAGCGTCTCCTTCGCGGGCGAAGCAGGGTTGCCGCTGTCGCGGATGTTGCAGGTGCTGGACCTCGAGATCGGCGAGGTCGTCGACCAGGACGCCGTAGAGCGGGGCGGCGAGCGGCTGCGGACGCTGTTGCGGCAGGAGCAGTACTACCGGGCGCGTGTCGAGGCGCCGGTGCTCGATGACGACGGGCACCTGTCGATCCCCCTGCGGTCGGGGCCGCGGTACACGGTGCAGTTCCGGGGCAACCGGCGGTTCCCCGACTCGGTGCTCGCCGCGGTCAACGCGTACGACGGCACCGAGACGCTCGACCGCAACGTGGTCGACCGGATGGCGGCGAAGCTCGCGGCGTTCTACCGGTACCGTGGCTTCCACGACGCGCGCGTGCTGGGCCGCGAGTCGGTGAGCCCGGACGGCCGCGAAGCGCTGCTCTTGTTCGAGATCGACGAGGGCGAGGTGCTGGTCGTCGAGCAGATCGAGTTCCGCGGGAACGAGGCCGTGAAGGATCGCGAACTGCTCGAGATCCTCGTCGAGGTGATGAAGCAGTCGGCGCCGCAGTCCGCGAAGCTGGGCGCGAACTTCACCGACGCGCTGGAGATGCAGGGGCGGGTGAAAGACCCGGCGCTGTTCGACATGCCGGCGCCTCCGCCGGAGTCGGTGCTGGTGGACCAGGCGTACCGCGAGGGCGCGAACGCGATGCGGGCGCTGTACCGCGATCGCGGGTACCTCGAGGCGAAGGTCGAGCTGATGCCGATCGTGGTCGAGAAGCGGCGCGCGAGCGTGCGCTACCTCGTCTCGGAAGGGCCGCGCGTCTTCATCGAAGAGGTGAAGTACATCGGGGGGCCGCAGGGCTTCCCGCCGGCCGACAAGTCGAAGAGCCTGGTCGGAGAGCCGTTCAGCGCGCGTGCCGTCGAGCGCGCGGCGCAGGCGCTCGCGACGGACCTCGCTCGGCGGGGCTACGTGTACGCGAAGGTCGACGGCGAGTGGGCGATCGAGCGCGGGACACAGGCGAAGCTCTTGTTCCGGATTCAGCTCGGGCCGCAGGTGACGGTCGGCAAGGTGCTCGTTCGCGGCCTGCTGCGCACCGACGAGGCGGTCGCGCGCCGGCAGCTGCAGATCGAGGAGGGGAAGATCCTGAACCCCGACGACCTGCTCGACAGCCAGCGCAACCTGATCGCGCTCGGCATCTTCCGCACCGCCGAGGTGCGGCTGCTGTCTCCGGAGACCGCGGAGCCGGTGAAGGACGTGCTGGTCGAGCTCGTCGAGGCGGCGCGGCTGCAGTTCGAGGGCTCGTTCGGCTACTACCTCGCCGAGGGCGTGCGCGGCGGCGTCGACGTGCAGGTGCCGAACCTGGGCGGCCAGGCGGTGAGCCTCGCGGCGCGCGTGCAGGCGTACTACTTCGGCGCGAGCGCTCCGGCGATCACGGGCCGCGTCGACGTCAGCAACGTGCCCGAGTACTTCAAGTTCGGCGGGCGGGCGAACGTGTCGCTGCACAACCGCGGGCTGCTGGCGCGCGGGCTGAGTCGCATGTTCGGTGGCGACACGACGGCGGGGAAGGGCATGCGCGGCGCCGACATCGGCACGCGCTTCGACGTCGTCGCCGAGCGCGTCTTTCGCCAGTCGTACCAGTTCAACCGCATCGCGATGGTGCCGGGCGTCGACTGGACCGGGCGCTTCGACGTGGGCGTGAAGTGGGCGCGGCTGAAGGTGACGCTGCTCTTGCAGTACGAGTTCGACGTGTCAGACGTTCGATCGGTGCAGAGCTTTCTCGGCGAGCAGCTGCCCCTGCTCCGCACCGATCAGGAGCGCCTGCGCTTCCTCTTCGGCACGTTTGCGCTGTCGACGGTGCGCTTTGCGCCGACGCTGGATCTGCGAGACGACCCGGTGCTGCCGCATCGGGGGCTGATCCTGGCGACGTCGCTCGACGCCACGTGGGCGGTCTACGCGCGGGATGCACAGGGAAACGAGAGGCAGGTGAAGTTCCTCAAGGCGTCCGGCCAGCTGACCGCCTACTTCCCACTGGGCCCGAGTGTCGTACTCGCGTTCTCTGCGCGCGGCGGCTACATCTTCCCGCTCGATTCCCAGTCGATCACTCCGCCGGTGAAGCGCTTCTTCGTCGGCGGCGCGGCGAGCCTGCGCGGCTTCCCCGAGGACGCGATGCTTCCAGACGATTCTCGTGCGGACGCGCGCGACGATGTGCGCGCGTGCAACGCGCTCGCGAACCCGTACGGGTGCAGCGAGATCGTGCAGAACCTCCGCGCGCAGCGCTTTCAGCCGTCGCCAGGCGGTGAGTTCTTCATGATCGGCAAGGCGGAGCTCAGGTTCCCGTTCGTGGGGGACATTCACCTCGGCCTCTTCGCGGAGGCCGGCAACCTGTGGCTCGACCCGCGTCGGTTCAACTTCGTGCTGCGCCCGGTCGCGGGAACGGGCCTTCGCTACATCTCGCCGATCGGGCCGCTGGCGCTCGACATCGGGTTCAACCTCTTTCCGGACACGGTGCTGAACGAGCAGCTGTTCAACATTCACTTCAACGTAGGCGTCTTCTAGCCTCGGCGGCGTGTTCTACCGGTTCGCCAGAGCCGTCATCTCCTTCGCGCTGGGGCTGTTCTACCGGCTGCAGGTGACGCGGGCCGTGGAGGACCTGGGCGGGCCGGTGATGTTCGTCGGCAACCACCCGAACAGCATCATCGACCCGGCGATGGTGTTCGCGACGACGCCGCGGCAGGTGACGTTCCTCGCGCGCGAGCCGCTGTTCCGCGTGCCGGTGTTCGGAGCGATCTTGCGCGGGCTCGGCGCGCTGCCGGTCTACCGGAAGCAGGATCACCCCGGGCAGACGGCGAAGAACGAGGGGACGCTCGAGGCCGCCGCGACGGCGCTGCAGGACGGCAAGGCGATCACCATCTTCCCCGAGGGGAAGTCGCACTCCGAGCCGCAGCTGTCGGAGATCAAGACGGGCGCCGCGCGCATCGCGTTCCGCGCGGCGAAGGCGGGCGCGAAGCTGCGCATCGTGCCGGTGGGGCTCACGTACCAGCAGAAGCACCGCTTCCGCTCGAAGGTGCGCGTGCAGGTCGGGCAGCCGATCGAGGTGACGAACCCGGGCGACATCTCCGGCGATGCCGAGGTCGAGTGGGTTCGCTCGCTGACGGTGCAGATCGCCGACGGCATGCGCGACGTGACGATGAACCTGCAGTCGTGGAGCGACCTCGTCCTCATCGAGACCGCCGAGCAGCTCTATGCGCTTCGCATCGGCGAGAAGGACGCCGACCCCGACCGCCTGCGGCGCTTCGCCCGCGGCATCGACATCCTCTCGCGCGAGGACCCCGAGCTGTTGTTCGACCTGCGCGAGGACGTGATGTCGTTCCGGTCGCGGCTCGACATGGTCGCGGCCGACGCCAAGGATCTCTCGCTGCAGTACCGCCGGTCCGAGGTGTTCCGGTTCGTGGTGCGCAACCTGGTCTCGGTGCTCGTGGGGCTGCCGCTGTTCGCGCTCGGGCTCGTGCTGTTCTGCGTGCCGTTCATGACCGTGCGGCTGCTCGCGCGCGTGGTGCCGATCGCCAGGGACCGCGTGGCGACGTTGAAGTTCGTCTCGGCGCTGGTCCTGACGCCGATCTGGCAGACGCTGCTGTGCTGGCTCGGCTGGCGGTGGTTCGGCCTGTCGGGCCTGCTCATCGCGCTGGGCGGGGCGCTGCCGCTGGCGCTCTTCACGCGCTACTTCCTCGAGCGGTGGAGGGCGGTGCTGCGCGACACCTACACGTTCTTCACGCTCGGCTCGCGGGCGCGGCTCAAGGCGCTGCTGCTCGTCGAGGGCGAGCGCCTCGCGGCGCGCATCGAGAAGATCGCCCTCGAGCTCAAGGAGCGGACGATGACGGCAAAGGACGCTCGAGCCTGAACAGCTTCACCGCGGGCAGCAGCACCAGGCCGCCGAGCGCCACCGGCACGGCGTTGAGGATGATCGCGAAGCCCAGCGAAGACTGATCGCTGATCCACCCGATGATGGTCGGCGAGGCCGCGTCTCCCAGCAGGTGGAGCACCAGCATCGAGATACCGAACGCGAAGCCCCGCAGGCCGGGGTCGACGACGTTCACGATCGCCGCGTTGAGCGGGCCGTTGTTCAAGAAGATGCAGACCTGAGCGAGCAGCAGGCACGCGAGCAGGGCGAGCTTGTTCTGCAGCATCACGGCGCCGACCATGAACGGGGCGGCCGTCAGCAGCCCGATGGCGGAGAGCAGGATGGAGCCTCCGGCGCGGCGGCGCTCGAGGCGCTCTCCGAGCAGGCCGCCGGCGAGGGTGCCGACGAGGCCGCCGATGACGGTGGTGGCGCCGAGCGCGAGGCCGGCCTCTCCGCCCGAGAAGCCGCGCTCGGCGGAGAGGTACTTCGGCATCCAGATGGAGAGGCCGCCGATGGAGAAGGTCATCAGGGTGAGGCCGGCCACCACGAACCAGTAGCGCGCGTTCGAGCGCAGGGCGGCGAGGCCCTCGAGCAGGGGCACTGCGGCGGGCTTCACTCCGCCGTCCATCGCTCCGCGCTCGGGCTCGGGGAGAAAGAACGAGAGCAGGCCGAGGACGATGCCGGGGGCGCCGCCGAGGAAGAAGGCGTAGTGCCACTTCTCCTCGACGCTGCCGCCGACGATGAAGCCGATGGCGGCGCCGAGCGGCATGGTGACGTAGAAGAACGAGAGCATTCGCGAGCGGCGCTCTCTCTTGAACAGGTCGGAGATGACCGACGGAGCGACCGTGCCGTAGCCGGCCTCTCCGATGCCGGTGACGGCGCGCGCGACGAGCAGCTGGTGGAAGGAGAGCGCGAGGCCCGAGGCGATGGTGGCGGCGCTCCACACGAGCACCGAGATGCCGATGAGGATCCGCCGGGGCATGCGGTCGCCGAGGAAGCCGCCGAGCGGAGACGCGCACATGTAGACGACCATGAAGATGGTCGCGAGCTGCCCGCCCTGCGTGTCGTTGAGCGCGAAGGTCTTCTGCACCTCGTTCATCACGCCCGCCAGGATGTAGCGGTCGACGTAGTTGAGGAGGTTGATGACGCAGAGCGCGGTGAGACCGAAGTACGCCGCGCGGTTCGTCACTTCGGCTCGCCCTTGAAGCGGTCGGCGAGCAGGCCCCAGCGCAGGCCGCGATCGCTGACGACGAGCTCGGTGGCGCCGACGGCGTTCATCGACTCTTCGAGGATGGTGGCCCCCGCGGGGATGACGTCGGCGCGCTTCGGCTGCAGGCCGGGCAGCTTCTTGCGCGCCTCGAGATCGAGCGAGCGCAGCTTGTCTCCGATGGCCTGCACCTCGGCCTTCGTCATCGTGGCGCCGTGCACCTTGCTGGCGTCGTAGGGCTCGATCGCGCGCGAGACGCTCAAGACGGTGGTGACGGTGCCGGCGACTCCGACGAGGCGGGCGCCGTCGGGCGGCTTCGGCAGCTTCGCGAACGTCTCGCGCAGGTGCTCGCGGACTCGAGCCAGGTCGCCCTTGAAGCGCTCGGTCATGCGCACGGAGCCGACGTCGAAGCTGTGGCGGAACATCACCTCGCCGTCGGCGGTGCCGTAGATGAACTCGGTGGAGCCTCCGCCGATGTCGAGGACGATGAGCGGGTTCTTGCCGCCGAAGTCGGCGTGGGCCGACGCGTAGGACAGGCGGGCCTCCTCTTCGCCGGCGATGATTTCGATGTCGAGGCCGGCGCGGGCCTTCGCGGCGCCCAGGAACTCGGGGCCGTTGCTCGCGTCGCGGGCGGCGCTGGTCGCGGAGGTGACGATCTTCTTCGCGCCGAGCTGGCGAGCCTCCGCCGCGTACTGCTCGAGCACCTTCACGGTGGCCTCGATCGCCTCGGGCGCGAGGCGCTTCGACTGGTCGACGCCCTTGCCGAGGCGGGTGATCTCGGCGCGCTCGAGCACCGGCTGCCAGCGACCGCTGGCGTCGCGCTCGGCGACGAGGAGAAGGACGGAGTTGGTGCCGACGTCGATGGTGGCGTAGCGGGCCATGGGCTGCCGAACGTAGTCAGTTCGGCATCGGCCGTCATTCACGCTTCAGCACGCAGCGATTCGCGGAGCACACAGCGCTGACCACTGGCGGCGCAGGGCAGGGCGAGCAGTTCGGCGGCGGTGGTGGCGGCGGTCCGCCCGGAGTGAGCCCGAACCGCGGCGGCTTCTCGTCCTTCTTCACCAGCGGGCGCGGCGGCGGCTGCGGGGACGGCGCGTTGGCGGGAACGGCGACCGGCGCTCCGGTCCCCGGGCAGCAGCCGCACGGTCCGCAGCCACGCGTCCCGACGACCCAGTCGACGCGGCAGTCGCTGTCTTGCGAGCACTGCACGGCACCGCCGGTGGCGACGGCAACGCATCGGCCGGCTTCACACACCGCGCGCAGCGCGCTCGCGGGCCGAGGGGTGTCGCACTTCACCTTGCCGCACGCGGGAGCCGCGCAGTCGACGATCGCGCAGCGGCGCTGCTGGGCCGCGTCGTTCTCGCGCGTGGTCGCGTACGGCTGCACGGGGCAACAGCTGCCGCAGCAGCCGGCGAACGTCGAGATGACACAGTCGGCGCTGCCGCGGCACTCGGCGGGCTCGGCGGCGAGCACGAGCGCGAGCAGCAGCATCATGGGCGCAGCGCCTCGGCGAGCCGCTCGTAGTCGGCGACGGTGTTGTAGTGCTGCGCCGCGATGCGCACGAGCCGCTTCGGCGGCGCCGGCCACGGGAACACCGGCACCTCGATGCCCTTCGCGAACAGCGCGTCCTGCAGCGCGATGGCGTCGCCGTCTTCGATGGGCCACGAGACGAGCGAGCCGATCATGTCGTCGGGCGCGGGCCGGGTCGCGGTGAGCAGGTCGCGCGCGCGCAGGGCGAGCGCCCGGTTGCGCTTCATCAGCATGGGCCAGCCGCCGGGCTCGAGCTTCTCCATCACGTGCAGCGCCTTGGACACGCAGAGCCAGGGCGTCGGGTCCATGGTGCCCTGCCAGTCGAACTCGACCTGGAACTTCGACTTGTCGGTGCGCGGGGTGTTCGCGCCGTGGCTGATGACGAGCGGGCGGACGAGCGGCTGCAAGGGGCGGCGCACCCAGAGGAAGGCGGCGCCCTTCGGCGCGCAGACCCACTTGTGCAGGTTGCCGGTGTAGTAGCCGGCGTCGAGCGCCGCGACGTCGAGGGGGACCATGCCCGGTGCGTGGGCTCCGTCGACGAGGGTCTCGACGCCGCGCTCCTTGAGCCGCGAGACGAGCTCTCCGATGGGGAAGACGAGGCCGGTCTGGCTGGTGACGTGATCGAGCACCGCGAGCTTCGTGCGCGGCGTGACGGCGGCCATCACGGCGCGGGTGACCTCTTCGGCGGATCGCAGCGGGAAGGGCACGCGGGCCGTGACGACGCGCGCCCCGCTGACGCTCGCCGCGTACTCGACGGCGTTGTTGCACGCGTTGTAGCCGTGGTCGGTGACGAGCAGCTCGTCGCCGGCCTCGAAGCGCAGGCTTCGCACCACCGTGTTCACGGCGCCCGTCGCGTTGGAGACGAAGACGACGTCCTGCGGGTCGGCTCCGATGAAGCGCGCGAGCGCGGCGCGGTTCTCGTCCATCAGCGGCTCGCGCTCGCGCGCCATGAAGCGCACCGGCTCGGCCTCCAGGCGGGCGCGCAGGCGGTTCTGCTCTTCCATCACCGCGATGGGGCAGGCGCCGAACGAGCCGTGGTTCAGGAACGTGATGTTCGGATCGAGCGCCCAGACCGGCATTGACGCGTTCTACAACACGCGGTCGAACGTGAGGTGCGTCTCCTCGAAGCCCAGGGCGCGGTAGAAGCCGTGCGCGTCGTCGCGGCGGCGGTGGCAGCGCAGGGAGAGCCTGGCGGCGCCGGCCTGGCGTGCGCGGCGTGAGACGTCGGAGAGCAACAGGCGCGCGACGCCGCGGTGCCGCACGTTCGCGTCGGAGACGAGCGCGGTGAGCACGGCCTCGGGGGCTCCCTGGTGCAGCGGGTGGAGCAGCTCGAGGACGGCCAGGCCGACGACCTCGCCGTCGAGCTCGGCGACGAGGACGCGGCGATCGGGCGGCCCGAAGCCGAGCCGGGCGCGGACCTGCTCTTCGGTGCAGGGGTAGCCGAGCTGCTCGAGCAGGCGGGTCAGGGCGGGGACGTCGCGGGCTTCCGCCGCCCGCGCGAACGGTGTGGGTGGGCTGACACGTCGTAAGGCCATGGAGATGGCATTTGCAGTCCTCGGGCCTGCCCGGATAAGTGCCCTGGGCATGACGCAAGCGTTCTCACGCATCTACGGGACCGGGTTCGTGGTCGGCGAAAAGACCGTCACGAACGAGATGATGGCCAAGGTCTGCGAGACCTCGGACGAATGGATTCGGGAGCGCTCGGGAATCGAGCAGCGCTACTACGTGAACGAGGGGACCTCGACGTCCGACCTCGGCGTGGAAGCGGCAAAGAAGGCGCTGGCCGACGCGGGGACGAAGATCGAGGAGATCGACTACATCGTCTGCGCGACGATGACTCCGGACTATTACTTCCCGGGCATCGGCAGCCAGGTGCAGACGAAGCTCGGCATGGGCAACGTGCCGGCGCTCGACATCCGCCAGCAGTGCAGCGGCTTCGTGTACGGCATGCAGGTGTGCGACGCGCTGATCCGCAGCGGCGCGGCGAAGCGGCTGCTGTTCGTCGGCGCCGAGGTGCACACGGGCTTCATGCCGTTCTCGAAGCAGGCGTGGAAGGTGCTGATGGGCGAGAGCACCGACGAGGTCGCGCAGGCCGAGCGCGACTGGCACTCGAAGTTCCGCCACCTCACCGTGCTCTTCGGAGACGCCGCCGGCGCCTGCGTGCTCGGCCCCACCGATGATCCGAAGCGCGGCCTGCTCGGCTACGCGCTGCACAGCGACGGCAAGAACGTCGAGTCGCTGTACGTGCCGTCGGCCGGCTTCAAGTACCGCCCGTACTTCGACGAGGGCATGGCCCGCGAAGGCCGCGGCGTGCCGGCGATGGACGGGAAGACGGTGTTCAAGATGGCCGTCACCAAGATGCCGGAGGCCGTGCACGAGGTCTGCGCCAAGGTCGGCTGCACCATCGACGACATCGCGCTGGTGATTCCGCACCAGGCGAACCTGCGCATCAGCGAGGCGATGCAGAAGGCGCTGAAGCTGCCGGACTCGCGCGTGTACAACAACATCCAGAAGTACGGGAACACGACCGCGGCGACGATTCCGATCGCGTACGACGAGTGCCGGAAGAGCGGGCGCGTGAAGAAGGGTGATCTGGTGTGCTTCGTGGGGCTCGGAGCGGGCTTCCACTGGGGCGCCGCCCTGATGCGGGAGTAGCGGTTAGAAACCGGGTTCGCGTTCGGTTGGCTATGGGCCCCAGTCGGGGGTCGAGTACGAGCCCTTTTCGGCCGGCAGCTCCGTCTGGTTGTTGCCGTCGAAGGTCATCACGAAGAGCTTCGGCACGCCGCCGCTGCGCGTCGAGGTGAAGAGGATGAGGCGGCCGTTCGGCGAGAAGCTCGGCTCTTCGTTGTTGCCCTGGTCCTGCGTGAGGCGCGTCACCTTGCCGGTGTCGACCGCGATGGTGAAGAGGTCGAAGGCGTTGCGCTCGTCGCGCGCGGTGAAGGCGATGAGGTCTCCGCGCGGGCTCCAGTCGGGCGTCTGGTTGTAGTTGCCCTGGAAGGTGAGCCGCTTCGCCTCGCCGCCCTCGCTCGACATCACGTAGACCTGCGGGGTGCCGCCGCGGTTGGAGACGAACGCGAGGCGCTTGCCGTCCGGGCTCCACGAGGGCGAGGTGTTGATGAAGAACGGCGTGTTCGTGAGCTGCCGCGGCGAGCTGCCGTCGGAGCCCGCGACGTAGATCTGCGCGCTCTCACCGTCGGCCAGCGAGTAGGCGATCTTCCGGCCGTCGGGGCTGAACGCGACGCCCGTCGCCATGCGGCCGCTCGCGATGAGCACGCGCGGCGCCGCCGCGTTCTTCGAGATGTACAGGTCCGGCTTGCCGCTGCGGAACGACGTGAACGCCACCGAGCCGTCCGGCCCGAGCGCCGGCAGCGTGTTGATGCCGCCGATGCCGATGCCGACCGCGCCGCGGCCGTCCCAGTCGGAGAGCCACACGTCCTTGCCGCCCGCCGTCTTGCGCGCCCACGCGATCTTCGTCTCGAACGGGCCCGTCTCGCGCGTGTAGAACTTGTAGAGCGCGTTCGCGAGCTTGTGGGCCAGCTTGCGCAGGTCCTTCGCGCCGACCGACTCGGACGCCTTCATCTCTTCTTTGCCGGCCGCGACCGTGAACAGGCGCAGGTCGCCGCGCACGTTCTCTCCGTCGACCGAGAGCTGCGTCTTCACCAGCGCGTCCGCTCCGACGTTCGACCAGTTCGAGAAGTTGATGCTCGACGCCGTGACGCCTTCCTTCGCGTCCGACAGGTACGACTTGCGGTCCAGCACCTGGAACAGGCCGCACGCCGAGAGGTCGAACTTCAGCGCGTCGTCGAACTCGGCCGCCAGCTTCTTCGCGCTGTCGTCCTGCGCCAGCGGAGCGGGGAGCGCGAGCGGCAGGGGCCGGAACGTGGCTCCGCCGACCTCGATGATCGGCGCCTGCGACAGCGCGAGCAGCACGAAGGTCGTAGTCATCATGGCGGTCCCTACCTTATGGGGTGAAACGCAGCTGGACTCCGTCTTTCTTCAATGCGGCGCGCAAGGGCGCAGGAGGAGGCCCGAACGGAGCCGCTTTCTTCACCGCCGCGAAGACTGCGTTGTTGAAGACGGCATTCGACGACTCGCGCGCGAAGGCGATGTCGATGAGGTTCCCTTCGGCGTCGAGCTTGATGATGACGTCGGCCTTCAACTGGATGCGCTCGGCCTCGGGGATCGTGTTGCTGACGTCGTAGTGCCGGTGCACGGCGGCGCGGATGATGCCGTAGTAGCGCTCGCCTTCCTGCTTGGCGGAGTCGCCGTTCGGATCGCCGTCTTCCTCGCCCTCGGACTCGTCGGCCTTCGCGGTCTTGTTGAGCGCATCGAAGAGGTTCTTCTTCTTGTCCGGCTGCGGCTTGTCGGAGGTGACCTTGGGCTTCGGCTCTGGCTTCACGCCGGGCGTGGGGATCGGGATCTTCTCTTCGGGGGGCGGTGGCGCCTCGGGCTCCTTGCGAGGCAGGAGCTGCTCGTCTCGCTTTTTCCCCTGCTTCACGATCGTCGCCATGATCGGCTTCTGGTCGAGATCGACGCGGGGCTTGTCCATCACCCACTGCAGCACGAGGACGGCCCCGAGCAGGCCGACGTGAAACACGATCGACGCGATCATGAACGGCCCGAGCGCGGAGGGCCGGTTCGCGAGCAGGCTCTGGTAGGAGACGGACTGCGTCGTCATCGCTTCTTCTTCTCGTCCTTTTGACCCCGATTGGCCCCAACCGGGTCCGTGATCATCCCGATGTTGGTGACGCCGGCGCGCTGCGCCGCTCCCATGACCTCGATGACGGTGCCGTAGGGCAGGGCGGTGTCGGCGTGCAGGTAGAGCTCTTTGTCGGCCTGGGCCTTCGCGTTCGTCTTCAGCTTCTCTTCGAGCTGATCGATCGGGACCTCGGTCTCGCCGATGTAGACGCGCTTCTGCAGATCGATGGTGACGACGATCTTCTTGTCACTCGCTTCAACCGGCGCGGCCTTCGTCTCGGGCAGGTTCACCTTCACGCCCTGCTGAATGAGCGGCGCCGTCACCATGAAGATGATGAGCAGCACCAGCATGACGTCGACCATCGGCGTCACGTTGATCTCGCTCAAGGTGGTTCGGCCGTGGCCTCCACCGCCGCCTGAAGACATTCCCATGCGTTACTTGAAGAAGTGCCGCTTCACGATGTTGAGGAAGTCGTGGGAGAAGTTGCCCATCTCCGAGTCGAACACGCGGATGCGCGCGACGAACGCGTTGTAGGCCACGACGGCGGGGATGGCGGCGAACAGGCCGGCCGCGGTGGCGAGCAGCGAGTTGCCGATCGGCGCGGCGACGGTGGCGATGGTCGCGTTGCCCTTTTCGGCGATCTCGTTGAACGCGCTCAAGATGCCCATGACGGTGCCGAACAGACCTACGAACGGCGCAGTGGCCCCGATCGTTCCCAGGAACGCGATGCGCGACTCGAGCTCGGTCAGCTCAGCGCTCGACGCACGCTGCAGCGCGCGCTCGACGTTCTCGATGCCGCCGAGGCGCTCGGCCATCGCGCCCTCTTCGCCCTTCTTGTGCTGGGCGAGCTTGGTGAGCTCCTCGTAGCCGGCCTTGAAGACCTTCGAGAGCGGCGACGAGCCGAGCTTCTGGGCCGACTGGTAGATGGCGTCGAGGCGGGAGGCCTTCCAGAACGTGTCGAGGAAGCCGACCGACTGTGCGCGGGCGCGAGAGAGTTGCAGGTACTTCATCGTGATGAGCGCCCAGCTGTAGGCCGAGGCGAGACCGAGCACGACGAGCACCGCCAGCTCGACCACCGAGGCGCTCTTCAGCGCGTCGACGTAGTTCAACGAAGCGAGCATTGCCCGACGAGCCGTAACACCGCTTGGGGCTTCAGCCAACCCTTCCCTTGAATGAAAGCGCGGCGTTATCGTCGAATCACTTCGGAGGCTGCACACACATGAACCTACGGTCCCTCGCGAAGGTGGCGGTGCTGTTGGCGCTCCCGCTCTCCGCCTGCGTCATCGTTCCGTCGACACCGCGGGCCTCGGGCGACGTGACGTTCCTGTGGAGCTTCGACGGTTCCTCCACCTGTCCCGCCGCCGTGCGCGACGTGCACATCTCGATTCCGGGCCATGTGCTCGAGAACGGCGGGGTGTACCCGTGCTCGCAGAACGGCACTGCCGGCATCGTGCTGCACGACTTCCGCGGCGGCATCTACAGCTACACGATTCAGGGGCGTGACTCGAACGGTTCGGTGCTGTTCTCGGCGTCCGGCTCGTTCACGATCGACGGCAGCATGACCGAGCGGGTCGACCTGAGGCCGACCGGCAGCGGCGCGGCGTACGCGTACCTGGTGTGGACGTTCCCGCCGAACTCGGTCTCGCAGAACCCGACGTGCCAGCAGGCCGGCGTGGACCGGGTGCTGGTGAGCATCGACGGCGCGGCGTGGCAGTCGTACCCGTGCGCTGACGGCAACCGGGCAGAGGGCACCCCGACGCCGTACCTCGCTCCGGGGAATCACACGATCGATCTCTCGGCGGTGAACGCGGCGGGCTACGAGTACTACGCGCTGCGGTCGACGCTGCCGCTGTCGAGCACGCCGTCGGTGCAGCAGTACGACCTGAACTGGGCGGTCGGCGGCGCGACCGTGCGCTGGACGGTGACGACGTTCGGCGGCTCGACGACGACGAGCTGCGCCGCGGCGGGCATCACCACGGTGTACGTCGACTTCCAGGACGCGCAGGGCAACCTGGTCTACGGCAACGGCGGCGATCCGCAGCCGTGCAACAACCTGGCGGTCGTCTACAGCTACCTCAAGCCGGGCACGTACCGGGTGTTCCTGCAGGCGTACGGCTCGGGGTCGACGTTCTACGAGTCGTCGCGGAACAACGCTCCGCAGGTGACGGTGACCGCGGCGCAGTTCACGACGATCAACGACGGCCCGAACGTGCTGCTGACGCGCGTGCAATAGCTGGCACTGCGCGTGATAGGGAGGCTGCATGCGGCACGACCGCCACAGCCCCATCGGCGTCTTCGACTCAGGCATCGGGGGGCTCACGGTCCTCCGCGCATTGCAGGAGCGGCTGCCCCAGGAGAGCACCGTCTACCTCGGCGACACCGCCCGCGTTCCGTACGGCACGAAGTCCGGTGACGTCGTCACGAAGTACTCGGTGAAGAACGCCGACGCGCTGATGGAGTACGGCATCAAGCTGCTCGTGGTCGCGTGCAACACGGCGTCGTCGGTCGCGATCCCCACGCTGCGCAAGCAGCTGCCGATTCCGGTGCTCGGTGTGATCGAGCCGGGCGCCCACGCGGCCGCGAAGGTGACGAAGACGGGCCACATCGCGGTCATCGGGACACCGGGGACGATCAAGTCCGGCGCCTACCAGCGCGCGCTCGCCGAAGAGCGGCCGGGCCTGCAGGTGCAGGCGCTCGCGTGCCCGCTGTTCGTGCCGCTCGCGGAGGAGGGCTGGGTCGAGGGCGACGTGCCTCGGCTCGCGGCGGAGAAGTACCTCGCGGGCCTGAGGAACACGAAGGTCGACACGCTCGTGCTCGGGTGCACGCACTACCCGCTCTTGTCGAAGGTGATCTCCGAGGTCGTCGGGCCGGGCGTCACGCTCGTCGACTCGGCGAAGGCCACGGCCCAGCGCGCTGCCGAGCTGCTCAGTGAGCGCGACCTCTTGAAGATCGGGCTCTCTTCGGTCGAGCGGCACTTCCTGGTCACGGACGTGCCCGATCGGTTCATCGAGGTGGGGAGCCGGTTCTTGGGGCGGGCGCTGTCCGGTGCCCGGCAGATCGACCTGAAGTTCAGCTAGGCCCGTCAGAAGCCGGGTTCGGGTTCGCGTTCGCGTGCGGGCCCGCTGAGGGCTCTTCAGGTGCGGTTCAGCTCGGGAGCCTCTTCGGGCGCCCCGTCGGTCGCCGGCAGCGGTGCGATCGCGATCGCGGCCTCGGTGCCGATGTCGTCCTGGCGCGGGATGGCGCCGAACACCGCGGTGCCGAAGCGCTCGAGCAGCCGGTAGAAGCCGAGCTTCGTGAGCGGCCAGTTCATCCACCCGGTGGTGATCGAGTAGTAGCAGTTGAACGGCGCGGTGTGATGGATCTGGTGGTGCTCGGGCGGCAGCACGAGGTGCAGCTTCTGCAGCCACTTCACGATGCGCGGGCAGTCATCCATGTGCGCCCACTTGTGGATCTGGTTCGTCATCATGACGAAGAAGATCATCGAGGCGATCGCGATGGAGAAGAACAGGCACCACGCGTACCAGGTGCTCCCGCGGTCGTAAGGCATGCACGCGGCGCCGACGGCCCACGGCACGGAGATCATGCAGTTCGCGCCGTTCGTCTCGACGTAGTCGTGACGGGTCATCGCCTTCGGGTCGACGTGGTGCTCACGGAACGGGCGCAGCAGCGCCTTGCCGATGACCGGCATCGTGGTGCGCCCCCAGGTGTCCGCGAGCCAATGCACGAAGCCCGACACGAAGTCGGCGGCGAGGAAGCCGGTGATCACGGCCGACAGGACCAGCCACGGGCTGGTGCCGGCATGCGGCCACACGCGCCAGACCATGACTGCCATCAGCAGCCAGAAGCTCGTGATGCTGAAGATCTCGACCTTCCGGAACCAGCCCTGGTAGCCAGAGGCCAGCTCCTTCGCGTCTTGCATTTTCAGCTTGGGGGTACTCATTGGTGCGGGGAACTCCGAAATAGTGCAGGTGGTGAGATTATCGCAACCGAACACCTGTCCTCGTCATGGGTGTGTCACGGCTTGTGGGACACGAATGACAGGCCGAAGCGGCCTTTGACGCACAGGTGGCCCCCGGTGACCGAGTTGTCGGACGGTGAGGTGACGCGGACGATGTCGTTGTCCTGAACGCGCAGCGTCAACGTACAGCCGACGCCACAGTAGGGGCAGATGGTGTCGGTGACGGTCTGCTTCGACTCGTCCCATTTTCCCGCGGCGCGCAGGTCGTGCTCCTTCTTGAACATGAGCGCGCCCGTCGGGCAGACGCCGACGCAGTTGCCGCAGAAGACGCAGGCGGAGTCACCGAGCGGAGTGTCGTGCTCCGTCGAGATGCTCGCTTCGAAGCCGCGGCCGGCGACCGCGATCGCGAACGTGTTCTGCGCGTCCGTGCCGCAGGCCTCGACGCATTTGTAGCAGAGCATGCACTTGCTGTAGTCGCGCACGAACTGGTCGTTGTCGATCTTCACCGGCTGCTGCATCGAGGCGCCCGCGAGTCGCTGCGGGTCGGCGCCGTAACGCGCCGCCAGCGTCGAAAAATCCTTCGCGAGCGACATGTCGACGCTCGAGCCGAGCAGCTCGAGCACGAGCTTGCGCGAGTGGCGCACGCGCTCGCTGTCGGTGTGCACGACCATGTTCGCTTCTGCTCTTCGCGAGCAGGCCGGCGCCAGCGCGCGCGCGCCTTCGACCTCGACGACGCAGATGCGGCAGACGTTCACCGGCGTGAGGTTCTCGGCCCAGCAGAACGTCGGCGTCTCGATGCCGGCCTTCTGGCAGGCCTCGAGCAGCGTCGCACCTTCGGGGACGCTGACCGGCTTGCCGTCGATGGTGACGGTGATCTCTCTCACAGGAACCTCGTGGCGGACTCGATGGCGGTGGATGCGGTCTGGCCGAGGCCGCAGATGCTCGCGTCGCGCATGGCCTTGCCGAGGTCTCTGAGCAGCGCGAGCTCCTTCGGCTTGTCGGTGGCGCCCTTCGCGAGGCGGTGCAGCAGCTCTTCCTGCCGCACCGTGCCGACGCGACACGGCACGCACTGGCCGCACGACTCGTCGCGGAAGAACGCGGCGATTCGCCGCAGCAGCGGAGCGAGCTCGACGGTCTCGTCGAGGACGAAGACGACTCCGGAGCCGAGCGTGGTGCCCGCGGCCTTCGCGCCTTCGAAGCTCAAGGTCATGCCGAGCTGCTCGGGGCCGATGAAGGTGCCGGCGGCTCCGCCCATGAGGATGGCGCGGATCGGCTTCTCGGTACCGCCCGCCAGGGCGATGAGCTCGTCGAGCTTCATGCCGAAGGGCACTTCGTAGACCCCCGGCTTTCGGATTTTGCCGCTGATGCAGAAGAGCTTCGTGCCGGCGCCGTAGGCCTGGGCGCCGTCTCTCACGATGTCGATCGCGGCGACGAGCGTCTCGACGTTGTTGATGGCGGTGGGCTTCTGGAACAGGCCGCTCTGGACGGGGAAGGGCGGCTTGCTGCGGGGCTCTCCGCGGTAGCCCTCGATGCTGGCGAAGAGCGCGGTCTCTTCGCCGCAGATGTAGGCGCCCCCGCCGCGGCGGAGCTCGATGTCGAAGTCGAAGCCCTTGCCGAGGATGTTCTTGCCCAAGAGGCCCTTCGCGCGCGCCTGCTCGAGCGCGTGGTGCAGGCGCTCGGCGGCGAGCGGGTACTCGCCGCGGAGGTAGATGAAGCCCTTGCTCGACTGCGTCGCGAAGCCGGCGAGCGTGAGGCCTTCGATGACGGAGAAGGGGTCGCCCTCGAGGAGGACGCGGTCCTTGAACGTGCCGGGCTCGGACTCGTCGGCGTTGCACACGACGTAGTGCGGGCGCTGCGGCGCCTTGGCGACGGCGTCCCACTTGCGGCCGGTCGGGAAGGCGGCGCCTCCGCGGCCCACGAGCTTGGAGTCGGTGACCTCGCGGGTGACGGCTTCCGGCCCGAGCTCGAGCGCCTTGCGGAGCGCCTGGTAGCCGCCTGCGGCGCGGTAGCCGTCGAGGTCGAGGTGGCCGTTGCGGGCGAGCAGCTTGCGCGGGCCCTTGCTGTCGAGGTGCAGCGCGGGACGGGCGATCGTCTCGCCGTTCAGCGCCTTTTCGATCTTCTCTGCGGTCGCGTCGCCGAACGACTGCTCGTGGGGCTGCGCTCTGGCGATCGACACCATCGCCGCAGGCGCCTGCTCGCAGAGGCCGAGGCACGGGCTGCGCGCCCAGCGCGCCGAGTGCTGCAGCTTCTTCGGGGCTTCCGCCCGGTGGTGCAGGTGCGCGGGCGCCCCGACGCGCTGCTCGAGCTCGTCGCAGAGCTTCTCCGCTCCGGCGGCGGCGCACGCGATGTCGTCGCAGACGTGCGCGAAGGCTGCCGGGCGCTCGCCCAGCGCGATGAGCGCGTAGAAGGAGGCGACCGCGAAGCCCTCGGCGGGCGGCACGCCGAGGCGCCGGCACGCGTAGCCCATGGCCCCTTCGGAGACGAAGCCGATGCGCGTCTGCAGGCTGAGCAGTGCGGGCAGCAGGAAGGTGCGGCGCGCCTTGGCTTCGGCGGCGGGGATGGTCGGGTCGCCGTTCGACGGGCCGAGCACCGCGTCGACCGCCGCGCGTTCTTCGTTGCTCGCCAGCGCGTTGATGGGGTGCAGGTCCATGTCGCGGGGCGCGTTCTACCAGCGAAACGCGTGGCGCGCTCCGGCTGGGGTCGCGTCTTGGCTCGTGACGCTGCTGGTCCGGGCCGGGGCCGGGGCCCGGGCAGGGGGGCTTCGGGCTGGGGCCTTGCGGGGCTGGGGGGCACTGCCGGTACAGCGGGTACAGCGGGCACAGCGGGCACAGCGGGCACTCGGGCACGCACTCGGTACAGCGGGCACCGCCAGAACTACAGCTTCTCGACGCGCACCGCCGCGGCCTTGAACTCGGCGGTGCCCGACTTCGGATCCGTGGCGTCGATGGTGAGCTGATTGACGTCGACCTCGTCGGGGAAGTGCAGCGTCATGAACGTGAGGCCGGGCTTCAAACCGTCGTCGACGCCGACGTTCACCTCGACCGAGCCCCGGCGCGACACCACCCGGACGCGATCTCCCGCCTGCACGCCGAGCTTCGCCGCATCACTCGGGTGCAGATCGATCGTCTCGCGCTGGCGCAGCGGGGACGTGAACGCCCGCGACTGCACACCGGTGTTGTACGAGTCGAGCCGGCGGCCCGTCGTCAGCCGCAGCGGGAACGAGGAGTCGAGCTTGTCGACCGGCGGGCTCTGGTGGACCACCTGGAACGGAGCCTTCGGGCCGCGCACGGGCTCCTCCCACAGCCGGCCGTGCAGGAACGGAGAGCCGGGGTCGTTCTCGTCGGCGCAGGGCCACTGGATGCCGCCGAGCTTCTCCAGCCGCTCGTACGACATGCCCCGGTGCATCGGCGAGAGCGACCTCATCTCGTCCCACATCGCCTTCGCGGTGGGCTCGCCCAGGTCGTAGCCGAGCCGCTTCGAGAGCGCGGCGATGATCTCGATGTCGTCGCGCGCCTGCCCGGGCGGCTGCACGGCCTTGCGCACGCGCTGCACGCGCCGCTCGCTGTTCGTGAACGTGCCCTCGGCCTCGCAGAACGACGCGGTCGCGGGCAGCACGACGTGCGCGAGCTCGCACGTCTTCGTCATCACGATGTCCTGCGCGATGAGGCACTCGAGGCCGGTGAGCAGCTCGTGGCAGTGTCGCGCGTCGGCCTCGCTCTGCGCCGGGTTCTCGCCGATGACGTAGAGCGCGGTGAGCTCCTTGTGCTCCATCGCGTGGAACATCTCGGTGAGGTGCCAGCCGGTCTGCTTCGGAAACCTGCGGCCCCACTTCTGCTCGAAGGTGGCGCGAATCGCGTCGTCCTCGACGTTCTGGAAGCCGGGCAGGCGGCCGGGCAGGGCGCCCGAGTCGCCTCCGCCCTGCACGTTGTTCTGGCCGCGCAGCGGGTTGAGCCCCGAGCCCCACTTGCCGACGTGGCCGGTGAGCAGCCCCAGGTTGATGAGCGAGAACACGTTGTCGACGGCGTTGTGATGCTCGGTGATGCCGAGCGTCCAGCAGATCATCGCGCGGTCGGCCTTCGCGAAGTCGCGCGCGGCGCGGCGGATGAGCTCGGCGTCGATGCCCGTCTCGCGCACGACGCGCTCGAGCGGGTACTGCGCGACGTTGGCGGCGAACGCGTCGAAGCCTTCGGTCGCGCGCGAGATGAACGCGCGGTTCTCGAGCCCCTCGTCGAGGATGATCTTCGCCATGCCGTTCGAGAGCGAGATGTCCGAGCCGACGTCGACGGGCAGCCAGCCGTCGGCCCACTCGCACGTCGAGGTGCGGCGCGGGTCGACGACGTACAGCTTCGCGCCGCGGCGCACCGCCTTGAGCACGTGGTGAAAGAAGATCGGGTGCGTCTCGCGGGCATTGCTGCCCCAGAGGAGAATGACGTCCGTCTCCTCGACCTCGCGGTACGAGCTCGTCCCGCCGCCTGCTCCGAAGACCGTCGCCAGACCGACGACGCTGGGGGCGTGTCAGGTTCTGTTGCAGCTGTCGATGTTGTTGCTGCCGATGGCCGCGCGCAGGAACTTCTGCGCCGCGTAGTTCACCTCGTTGGTGGCCTTCGAGCAGCTGAAGATGCCGATGCTCTGCGGCCCCCAGCGCTTCTTGCTCGCCAGCAGACCCTCTGCCGCGGCGTCGAGGGCCTCATCCCACGTCGCCTCGCGCAAGCGGCCGTTCACGCGCACCATCGGGGTCGTCAGTCTGGGGAGGCTCATGGCCTGCGCAAGCTACGCCGTTCCGTACGGTAAGCTCAATGCTCGAGCCATGCTGGCGCTGACCCTGTTCGCTGCCCTCGTGACGACGCAGGCTGAAGACGCGCCGCTCGAGCGGTCGATCGAGTCGATGACGCGCGGCGAGCTCAAGGCCGAGTACGCGCTCCTCGAACAGAAGCGGCCCGGCATCGGTGGGCCGATCACCATGATCGCGGTCGGCGCCGGCCTCGTCGGCTACGGGACCCTGCTCTTGTTCATCACGCCGGGGCCCGGCGGCATCGGCAGCTCGTTCAGCAGCCGGAACCCGATCGGCTACCTGTTCGTCGGGATGATCATGCTCGGCGTCGCGCTGCTGGCGCCCGGCAGCTGGTTGGCGTGGACGAGACGTGTCGAACGAGCCGAGTACGGAGACCGGATGGACGCCATCACCGAGCGGCTGCAGGCGATGGAGGCTGCGGACAGCTCCGCCGAACGCCGCGCGGGACCGAAGCGGCGCGAGGGGTTCGTGCCTCAGCTTTGAGAAGGGCCGATGCGCTCGCCGTGCGCGTAGACGTTGAAGTGGCCGTCGCGCACGAAGGTGGCCAGCGTGAGGTTGAGCCGCTGGGCGAGATCGATGGCGAGCGAGCTGGCGGCCGAGACGCTCGCGACGACGGCGAGGCGCGCCGCGGCGGCCTTCTGCACCATCTCGAAGCTGGCGCGCCCGCTGACGACGAGGACGGCGGGCTCTCCGGCGCCGCGCCTCGCCGGCACGCGGCCGGCCTGGAGCAGCGCGCCGACGGCCTTGTCGACGGCGTTGTGGCGGCCCACGTCCTCGGCCGAAGAGACGATCTCGCCCGAGGCGGTGAGCACGGCGGCGCAGTGGACTCCGCCGGTGAGCGCGAAGTTGGGCTGCACGGTACGCAAGAGCTCGGGGGCGCGCGCGATGACCGAGGCGGGAACCTCGTCTCCGTCGGGCACCGGGCCGAGGCGCGCGACGAGGTCGTCGATGCTGCGGCGGCCGCAGACTCCGCAGGCAGACGTGGTGAGCGTGCCGCGCCGAGAGGCGTCGAGCTTCTCGAGCGTCAGCTTCGCGCCGCTCGCGGGGGTGAGCTCGACGACGTTGCCGTAGCCTTCGTCTGAGGGCTTGCCGCAGTACGCGACGGTGCCGACGTCGGCCGCGCTCTGGATGATGCCCTCGGAGAGCAGGAAGCCCAGGACGAGCTTCGGGTCGTCTCCGGGCGTGCGCATGGTGACGGCGATGGTGTCGCCGAGGATGCGGATCTCGAGCGGCTCTTCGACGGCGACGCGGTCGTCCTGCGGCGTGGTGTTTCCGCGGACGACGGGTCGGGTGGTGACGCCCTTCACGCGGCGGCTCCGCGGGCTTCGACGCGGTCGAGCTCCTGCTGGAAGACGGCCGACCCGCTCCGCGTCGGGAGGACGAACGGCACGCTTCGCCGCGTCGCGGGAAGGTCGGCAGTGCGCTTGCCGTCGGGACGGCCGAACAAGGGCATCGCCGAGGGAACTTAGGATAGGGTGCGCCGCCATGCGCGCTCTCGTCCTCTGGCTGGTGGCAGTGGTGGTCGCTGTCGTCGTCGTCGCGTGTAGCGGGAAGCAGCCCTGCGGGGCGGCGAACTGCGGCACCTGCTGTGATTCCGCCACCGACACGTGCGTGAGCGCGGTGAGCACGTCGGCGTGCGGCGCGGCAGGCAACACCTGTCGGGCCTGCTCGACCGGCGAGATCTGCTCCAGCGGAGCGTGCGTGCGCGCCAGCTCAGGCGGTGGCAGCGGGACGGGCGGAAGCTCCGGCACCGGCGGTGGCACGAGCGGCACCGGCGGCGGCTCGACCGCGACGGGCGGCGGCAGCAGCGGCACCGGCGGCGGCGCGAGCGGGACCGGCGGCGGCAGCGGCACCGGCGGAAGCGGCGGCGCGGGAGGGTCGGGCGGCATCACGTGCCCTGGCGGCGCGCTCCCGGCGATGGTGCCGATCGACTTCCCGGCGACGTGCACGATCCCCACGCCGTGCGGCGGCAATCCGTCGGGCAAGTACGACTACACCGCGGCGTGCATCGGCCAGGACGAGTTCCAATCCTTCATCACGCAAGTCGAGTCCGTCTGCATGGCGGGCTCCGTGACCGTGACGGGGTTCGACGGCGGCGTGCAGGGCTTCGCGTTCTTCCAGAACGGCCAGGTCTGCCGCACCGCACAGGGCAACGTGACGGTGTACGCGTCGATCACCGGCCAGTGCGTGCAGTTCTGCTCCTTTGTCGGCATGGGCATCGCGCAGCAGGGCTACGTCGGCAGCTGCGCGGTGAACGGCACGAGCTGCGACTGTGTCGCGACGCGTGTCATCAACATCTCGAACATGATGAGCCCGTACACGACGGACTCGACGTCGCTGACCCTCACGAGCACCGGCGCGCACTACGAGACGTGCCTCACCGGCAACGTGCTCACGACGCGGCAGCTCGACGCGGGCACGGCCGGAGCGATGGGACGCGAGCTCGGCACCGCCACGCTCACCAAGCCGTGAAGGTCGTCGCGCCGCTGGTGTTCTGCTCGCTGCTGCTCATCGCGGCAGCGAGCTTCCTGGCGCCGCCGCAGTGGAAGTGGCCGATCATCGGAGTCATCGCCTTCTTCGCGTTCTTCATCAGCACGCGAATCATCGCGCGGCTGATCGGTGAGGAGACCGAGCGGCGCTTCGACGGGAAGAAGTGACGGGCGTCAGTACGACTCGTAGTCCTTCTTCTTCTTCTTCACCGGGTTGCTGAGCCGGCCTTCCTTGAAGATCTCGACGCGGTTCGCGCCCGGAGCGTTCAGCCCCTTCGCGTACCCGACGAGCGGCTTGGCCTCGGGCGGGTGGTAGATGACGCGGATCTTCGGGCTCGACGGCAGCGAGCCGATGTTCGCGTCGACCAGCAGGTAGACGGTCTTCTCGACCGGGTTCAGCCGCTCGGTGTCGTTGCGCGCGTCCATCTCGACGAGCTCGGTGCCCTGGTCGGCCGACGTCGCGTCTTCCCCGAACTGCTTCACCTTGATCTTCAGCGTCGAGAGCGAGGACTCGGACTTGTACTCGCGCGTGCCCTGGATGGTGATGGCGAGATCGGCGCCGGTCTCGGGCGCGTCTTTCCCCTTCTCTCCGGCGGGCAGCTTGAGGCCCGTGCGCTTGTCGTTGTCGGTGTCGAGGAAGATGGTCGCGTTCGCGCAGCGGTTCCTGCAGGCCTCGCCCCACGGCTCTTTGTTGAAGTCGACCTTGAAGGCGTAGTCGCTGCCCTGCGGGCCGACCGTGATGGAGGTCGCGACCGGACGATCTTCCTCGTCGCCGGGAGGGGCCTTGTAGGTGATGCACGGCTTCTCCATCGCGGCGGCGGCGAGGCTTGTGAGGCACGCGAGAAGGAGAGCGCAACGCATCGGCATATCGGTTACGAAATCAGGAATGCTCTACGTACGCCAGATGACGTTGGGGCCGATGAAGAATTTCGTCTACCTGGTCGGCGCCCGTGACGCCGAAGAGGTGGCCGTCATCGACCCGGCCTGGGACGTGCCCGCCATCTTCGACACCGCGGCCGCCGACGGGAAGAGGGTCAGCGCCGCCGTGGTCAGCCATCACCACTACGATCACGTGAACGGCTTGCCCGACCTGCTCGCCCGCGCCGACGTGCCCGTCTACGCGCAGAAGGCCGAGGTCGACTTTGCCGACGTGCTGCGTGAGCTCGGGTCGGCGGTGCGGCCCGTCGGGCCCGGGGACGTCGTGAAGGTCGGGCCGCTGGAGCTCAAGCTCATTCACACGCCGGGGCATACGCCGGGCTCGCAGTGCGTGTACTGCGGCGGGGCGCTCGTCAGCGGCGACACCGTGTTCGTGAATGCGTGCGGGCGGTGCGACTTTCCCGGAGGCTCGCCGGAGCAGATGTTCGACTCGCTGCACCGCGTGCTCGGCGGGCTGCCCAACGAGACGGTGCTGTACCCCGGGCATGACTATGGGGATGTGCCCGTGTCGTCGCTCGGTCGCGAGCGGGAGCAGAACCCGTACTTCAGGCTTGGAGAGGTCGGTGAGTTTCTGGCGTACCGGATGAGGCCGAGGCGGTAGCGGGATCGGGCCGGGGCCGGCCTGAAGGGGCTCGGGCTATGTGCTGCGCCGCAGTGGCAGGTCTCGCAGCGCTGCCAGCGGGTCGCGCGGCGCCGTACGCTTGAGCGCCAGGTACGCGCCGTAGCCCACGATGCCGAGGCTCATCACCGTCCACACCAGCGCCCAGAAGACTGCGGGGATGTGGCTGGTCGACGCCAGGATCGCGGCGTCGCTCTGCCCGCGGACCGCCGAGTTCCAGAGGTCGTCCTTGAGGTCCATCACCGAGTACAGCGCCGTGAACGACGCGATGAACAGGTTCACGCTCGCCGCGACGTCGTTGGGCAGGAACTTCGCGCCGGCGGCGAACAGCGCGGCCATGCCGAGGCAGAAGCCGAGCGTGAAGAGATCGCGGCCGTACAGCAGCGCGATGAGCGTGAGCCACACCGCGGCCACGCCGAGCATGCGCTTGCCCCAGTTGAGGCGGAACGTGAGCAGGAGCAGCAGCGCGCCGATGATCGCGGCGCCCACGTAGCCGCCCGAGCTCACGATGACGCGCGCGAAGTAGCCGTCCGGAATCATCGAGAGGCAGTCGCCCGACTGGTCCGCCGCGATGTGAATCTGGTTCACGCTGCCGCCGACGATGAGCGACGCCAGCGCGTGGCCGGTCTCGTGGCCCGCGACCGCGAGCAGCTTGAGCGGGGTGAGGAAGGGCAGCTCCCACGCCGCCACGCCGAGCACGACACAGGCGATCAGCGCGATCAGGCGCTTCACGTCGAGACGGGCGCGGCTGGGCATGAGCACGCGAAGTGTAACCGCCGGAAGGCGTAGTGTGTTCCGTATGCAGGGGCCGCAGGTCGAATACGTGCCGCACTTCGCCGACGGCGACGCCCTGCTCCCGGTGGTGGCCGCGGTGCTGCCGCCCGATGCTCCCGGCGTGGGCGAAGGGCGGCCCGAACGCGCGCGTGTACTTCCGCTACGCGCTCACGACTCCGGCGTGAACGGCATCGAGCGCAGCCGCTTGCCCGTCAGCGCGAAGACCGCGTTCGCGATCGCCGGCGGAGTCACCGGCACCATCAGCTCGCCCACTCCGGTCGGCTTCTCGGTGCTCGGCACGATGTGCGTCTCGATCACCGGACACTCGCTCATGCGCACGACCGGGTAGTCGTGGAAGTTGCCCTGCTGCACGCGGCCCTTGTCGATCGTGATCTTCTGCTTGAGCGCCATCGACATGCCGAAGACCGCGCCGGACTCGAGCTGCGCCTTCACCAGCCCGGGGTTGACGACCTGGCCGCAGTCGATCGCGAGCACCAGCCGGTGCACGACGATCGCGCCTTCGTTCATCGAGACCTCGGCGACGGCGGCCGCCCACGAGCCGAAGCTGTGGTGCTGCGCGATGCCGCGCGCGCGGCCCTCGGCGAGCTTGCTGCCCCAGCCGGCCTCGCGCGCCGCCAGCTCGAGGACCCCCAGGTTGCGCGGCGCCTTCGCGAGCATCGAGCGGCGGAACTCGAACGGGTCGCGGCCCGCGAGCGCGGCGAGCTCGTCGACGAAGCTCTCGACGATGAAGCCGTTGTGCGAGTGGCCGACGCTGCGCAGGAAGCCGAGCGGCACGCCGGGGTCGTCGTTGATCCACCGCACGTTCACGTTGCCGACGTCGTACGCGAACGTCGCCGCGCCTTCGGTGGCGGTGGCGTCGCCCATCGTGTTCTTCATCAGGCTCGTCATCGCGCCGCCGGCGAGCGTCTTGAGCTTGTCGGGCGCCGCGTACGGGAAGATGTGGCTCACGAACTGCGGCACGACCTGCGCGAGGATCGAGGCGGACACGATCTTGTGCTCCCAGAACGCGACCTCGCCGCTCTCGGTGACGCCGCCCTCGAGCACGTTGTACGCGGCCGGGCGGTAGACGCTGTGGCGCGTGTCGTCTTCGCGTGACCACACGACCTTCACCGGCGCGCCCGCGGCCTTCGAGAGGAACACCGCCTCGGCGACCCAGTCCTGCGCGGCTCTACGGCCGAAGCCTCCGCCGAGCAGCGTCTGGTGCACGAAGACCTGGTCGACGTGCAGGCCGGTGAGCTCGGCCGCGACGGCCTGCGTCGAGCCGGCGCCTTGCGTCGGCGCCCAGACGTCGCAGCGGTCCGCCTGCACGTGTGCGGTGCAGTTCATCGGCTCCATTGGAGCGTGCGCGAGCCACGGCACCTCGTAGACGGCGCTGACCGTCTTGGCGGCGAGCTTCCTGCCGGTCTCGATGCTGCCGGCCGCGCGCGCCTTGAGGCCGGGCTCCGACTGCGCGAGGGCGCGGGCGTTCTCGCGGAAGCTGCGCGTCGACAGCCGGCCGACCGGGCCTTCGTTCCACTGCACCTTGAGCGCGTTCGCCGCGTTGCGCGCGTTCCAGTAGTTGTCCGCGAGCACGGCGATGCCGTTCGGCGTGGTGACGATCTTCTTCACGCCGGGCATCTTCTTCGCCTGCGTCTCGTCGTGACGGCGCGGCGAGCCGCCCGGCACGGGGCAGCGCACGACGACCGCGGTGAGCATGCCCGGCACCTTCGCGTCGATGCCGAACTGCGCGCGGCCGGTGACCTTCTCGCGGTTGTCGAGGCGGGGAATCGACTTGCCGATGACGGTGAAGTCCTTCGATTTCAGCTCGACGCGGCCGGCGCTCTGGCGCGACGCAGCGTCGGCGAGCTCGCCGTACGTGGCGCGGCGCCTGGTCTCGGCGTGCTCGATGGCTCCGTCGCGCGCGACGAGCGAGGCGGCGGGGACCTTCCACGCCTCGGCGGCGGCGGCCTTCAGCAGCTCGCGCGCGGTGGCTCCGGCTTCGCGCAGCGGCTGCCACGAGGCGCGCGTGCTGGTGCTGCCCCCGGTCATCTGCAGGCCCATGACCGGGTTCGCGTAGCGGCGGTCCGCCGGGGCGAGCTCGACCTTCACCTTCGCCGGGTCGACCTCGAGCTCTTCCGCGACGAGCTGCACCGAGGAGGTGATGACGCCCTGGCCCATCTCGGCGGGCCAGATGACGACGGAGATCTCGTTCTGCGGAGTCACCTTCAGCCACGCGTTCGGAGCGAACGTCCGCTTCGCGGGCTCGTCGGCGAACGCGGGGATGCGGAAGGCGACGACGAGGCCGGCCGCCTTGAGCACGTCGCGGCGGGAGAGCCTCACCGGGCACCTCCTGCGGCGCGGTGGATGGCCTTCTTGATGCGCGGGTACATGCCGCAGCGGCAGATGTTGCCGGACATCGCCGCGTCGATGTCCGCGTCGGTCGGCTTCGGGTTCTGCTTCAGCAGCGCGCAGGCGCTCATCACCTGGCCCGACTGGCAATAGCCGCACTGCGGGACGTTCTCTTCGACCCACGCCTGCTGCACCGGGTGCAGCGTGCCGTCGGGCTTCTCGAGACCTTCGATGGTGGTGACCTCGCGGTCGGCCGCCATCGACAGCGGCGTGATGCACGAGCGGATCGCCACGCCGTCGAGGTGGATGGTGCAGGCCCCGCACAGCGCCATGCCGCAGCCGAACTTCGTGCCCGTCATCCCGAGCACGTCGCGCAGCACCCAGAGCAGCGGCATCGACGGGTTCGCGTCGATCTCGACGGGCTTGCCGTTGAGCTTCAGTTTCGTCGCCATCGCGGCGGCGAACCTACTGCATCGAGCGTCAGCGAATCTTCGAGATGAGAGGCGCCGGCACTCGCAAGAAGCCGTAGCGCGCTCGGGCGCGCGGCCACTCGCACGTGAAGCGGTCGACGACTCCCGGCGACTCGATGAACGGGCCGGGCGAGACGAGCGCGATGGCCTGGAGCTGTGGCGCAGCACACGGTGCGAAGACGGCGGGGTCGACCGCGCCGCGCCACGCGAGGATGCGGGTGGGGTGCAGCACGATGCCGTCGGTGGTCCACGCGACCGGAACGGGTCGCGGTCTGCCGTGCACCGCGGCGATCGCGACGAGCACGAGGACGGCCGCGAGTACGCCCAGCGCAGCGCGGAGCACGGCGCTCATACCGGTTGGCGGGCCGGCGCATTCCCAGGTGCGCACATGAAGGGAAGCCGCGCGTGCCAGCCCACAGCGATCCGGCCGTACACTCCTATTACCCATGCGAGTGATCCTGCTCGCGGGGCTGCTCTCGGCCACCGCGCACGCTGCGTCGCTGACGTTGGACAAGCAACCCGTCCTCCTCGGCAAGACCGAGTCGGTCGGCGTCACCATCACGCTCGACGAGCCGCCGGGCGCAGACGTGCGGCCGCTGCGCGTGGCGGTGAACGTCGGCTCGTTCTCCACGGTGCAGCGCGTGGGGCCCGGGAAGTACACGACGACGTACGTGCCTCCGTCGACGCGCTTCCCGCAGGTGGCGCTCGTGGCGGTGTGGCGCGAGACCGGCGCCGAAGCGCCGATCGAGTTCTTGCGCATTCCGCTCTACGGCTCGACGAAGCTGCCCGTCGGCGCGAAGCCCGGCAGCGAGATCACGGCAGAGGTCGGAGAGCTCTCGTTCGGCCCGATGAAGGTCGACTCCGACGGGCGCGTCGACGTTCCGATCTCCGTGCCGCCGGGCCTGCGCGACGTCGCGGTGAAGGTGAAGGACCCGCGCGGCGGCCTCGCGAACAAGAAGATCGGCATCGAGGTGCCGCCGTACAACCGCGTCACCGCCGCGCTCGTGCCGCACGCGCTCGTCGCCGATGGCCAGAGCGAGGCGCGCCTCGACGTCTTCTACGACCTGGGCGGCGCCGACGTGCCGCCCTCGCGCATCAAGGTGACCGCGAGCCTCGGCGAGGTGCGGCTCGAGCGCGCCGAGGGCGGCCGCTACGTGTACCGCTACCGGCCGCCGGCGGGAGTCAACGTGCCGAACGTCGAGTTCTCCGTCAGGGTCGACGGCGACGCGACCGCGAAGGCCGCCGCCACGCTGCAGCTCGGGCAGCCCCCGCCGGACAAGCTCGTGGTGCGGCCTCCGGCGAAGAAGCTGCGCGCCGACGGCGTCTCGAAGGCGAAGGTCGAGGTGATCGTCTTCGACGAGGCGGGCCTGGGCCTCGCGCACCAGGAGGTGCGCGTCGCGGCGAACGGCGCCGGCCTCGGGCTGCCGACGTACCGCGGCAACGGCCTCTACGAGCTCGACTTCGTCGCGCCGGCCGAGTTCCCGCCCGGCGGTCTCGTGCAGTTCATCGCGACCGTCGACAAGCTGCAGGGCGCGGCGAACTACCAGCTCGTGCCTCCGTCGGCGCCGAGCGAGGTGACGGCGCGCATCTCGCCCGACCCGATCCCCGCGGACGGAAAGACCGACGCCGTGGTCCGCTTCGACGTGCGCGACGCGGCGGGCCTGCCGCTCACCGGCGCGAAGCTGCTCGCCGTCGCGAGCCACGGCACGCTCGGCCCCCTCGAGGACGAAGGCGAGGGCCGCTACGTCGCGCACCTGCAGGCGCCCGACGAGGTGCCGGACGGCAAGGCGCTCATCCGGCTCGTCGACTCGAGCGGGACGTTCGAAGAGAAGGTCGAGCTGCCGATGCGCGAGAACCCGCGGCGGCTGCTCATCGGCGTGCGCGGCGGCTTCACGCACTCGCTGCAGGACCTGATGGGGGCGCGCGTCGGCGTGGACCTCTCCGTCGGCCTGCGCGCCGGCTCGGTGATGCTCTGGCTGTCGGCGCTCGCGCAGGGCGGGCTCGCGCAGCAGACGGTCACCGACGCGAGCGGCACGTTGAGCTCGCGCAGCCAGCTCTGGTTCGTGCCGCTGCAGGCGCGGTTCGCGGCCGAGCTCTGGGCCGGCCGGCGGCTGTCGGTGCTGCTCGGCATCGCCGGCGGCGCGACGTGGGCGCGCTACAACACGACGCTCACCGGCACCATCTCGACCGGCTGGGGGCCGAACGCCGGCGGCTTCGCGGGGCTCAACCTCGCCGCGGGCCCGGGCCACCTGTTCCTCGAGGTCGGCTACACGTGGGCGCCGGTCAGCGGAGACGGCTTCCGCGTCGAGACCGGCGGCGTCGGGCTCGCCGCCGGATATCGGCTGGGGGTGCTGTGAGGCGGCTCGTCGCGCTGCTGGTGCTGGGCGGGTGCGGGAACGTCAGCGCCCCGACTCCGAAGCCGGAGAGCGTCGTGCCCTCGCGCATCGCCGCCGGCTCCGCCGCGATGCTCACCATCAAGGGGCGCGACTTCCGGCCCGACATCAGCACCGACTTCGGCCGCGCGGCGAAGAGCACGCTGTCGGCGACGTTCACCGTGTCGCTGGTGCCGAGCTCCGGTGCGGCGATCTCGCTGGCGGGCGTCGAGTTCGTCGACACCGAGACGTTGAGAGCAGAGGTGCCCGCGACGCTGCCGCGCGACCTCTACGACGTGCAGGTCGTGGATCCGCGAGGGAAGGAGGCGGAGCTGCCCGGCGCGCTGCGCGTCGTCACGTCCGCGGAGAGCGTCGCCGCGTTCCAGTTCGACTTCATCGACCCGCAGCGCGCGGGAGTGCCGTTCGCCGTCGGGCTCACCGCCGTGGACGAGGCCGGGCAGAACGTCGAGGGCTTCGACGGCACGGCCGAGGTGACGGCTCCCGGTGCCGCGCCGGTGACCCTCGGGCCCTTCGCGCTCGGCCGCGCCCGTGGCTTCGTGACGGTGCCGATGCCGGCCACCGCGGTGCGGGTGACCGCGAGCGACGCGCTCGGGCACCTGGGCACGTCCGAGCCGTTCGACGTCACGCCCGGCGAGCCGGCGCGCGTCGCGTTCGTGGAAGCTCCCGAGCGCTTCGCCGCGGGCGCCTGTGGCGGACCGTTCACCGTCGAGGTGCAGGACACGTTCGGGAACCCCGCAGCGGCGGGTACGGCGTCGCCGTTCGCGGTGTCGGTGATCCCGCCCGAGGGCGGCGAGCTGTTCTCGGATCCGGCCTGTGGCTCGATGATGTCCGGCGGCATGTTGGCGGGCCGCGCGACGTTCTTCGTGCGCTCGACGCGCGCGGGGCGCCCGCAGCTGCGCGTGGTGCCGGACGCGTGGCCGTCTGCGGCGCGCGAGGTCGACGTGGACGCCGGCGCCGCCGTCGGGCTGGAGATCGCGTCGGCTCCGCAGGTGCTCGGCGCGGGCAGGTGCTCTGAAGCCGTCGTCGTGCGCGCGCGCGATGCGTTCGGGAATGCGGCGGCGGTGGCGGAGGTGGTCGCGCTCGAGGTGACGGCGACGCCGTCGACCGGCGTCACCCTGCACGGGGACTCGGCGTGCGCCGCGGCGCTCAACGTGCTCGAGATCCCGGATGCCGGGGTCGAGGCGACGTTCTTCTTCCGCTCGGCCGTCGCGCAGATGGTGGAGCTGTCGGTGGACGGCGGCGCGCTGGGGGTGGCGGTGCAGACGGAAGAGGTGACGCCGTGAGCGGAGCCTTCGCGAGGGCGATGCTCGATTCGCCCGGACCCGTTCGACTGCGCGGCGGTCCGCTTCGCGGCCGCCGCTCCGCTCAGGGTGCACGCCTTCTCGGCGTCTTGACGTTCCTGCTGCTCGCCTGCACGAAGCCTGCACCGGCTCCGACGCTCACCGGCGTCACTCCCGATCGCGGCCCCGCCGATCGCGAGGTGGTCGTGACCATCTCCGGCACCCACCTCGGGCCGCTGCTCGTGACCGACTTCAGCCGGCGCTCCTCCAGCGTCCTCGACTCGACGTTCGGCGCGCGGCTCGGCCGCGAGAACCTCCGCGACGTTCACCTCGACGAAGACGGCAGCGTGTCGGCGACGGTGCCGCCGGGCATCACCCCGGGCACCTACGATCTCGTGCTGACGACTCCGGGCGGCACGCAGCTCACGCTCGCCGGCGCGTACCGCGTGCTCGCGGCGAACGAGCTCGCGGACCTCGTCACCGCGTTCCGCTTCGAGCCGATCGCGCCGCAGCAGGTCGGAGTGCCGTTCTCCATCACCGTCACCGCCGTCGATCAGCAGGGGTTCGCCGTCGACGGCTTCGCGGGCACGGCGGCGCTGAGCGACGTCACCGGCACCGTCGTGCCGAAGCAGATCGGCCCGTTCGCGCGCGGCGTGTGGACGGGGCTCGTGGAGGTCCGCGCGCCGCAGGCGGCCGACGTGCTGACCGCCACCAGCGCCGCGGCGAAGACCGGCTCGTCGAACCCGTTCCCGGTCAACGCGGGCAGCGGCGCGCGCCTCGTCTTCGCCACGCCGCCGCGCGCTGCCCAGGCCGGGGCCTGCTCGGAGGCGGTGACGGTGCAGAGCGTCGACGCGCTGTTCACGCCGAGCCCGGTGGCGGCCGACCTGGCGCTGGTGCTGGCCGCGATGCCCTCGAGCGGCTTCTCGCTGTTCAGCGACGCGGCGTGCACGGTGCCGCTCGCGGCGCCGGCGATCTCCGCCGGCACGAGCGCGCTGACGGTGCACTTCCGCGGCACACGCGCCGGGGCCGTACAGCTCACCGCGCGGGCGCAAGGTCTTGCGTCCGCGACGCAGACCGAGACGGTCAACGCCGGCCCGCCGAGCACGCTCGTGTTCACGACTCCGCCGCCGACGCTGAACTCGGGCGCGTGCTCGAACGACGTGACGGTGCAGACGCGCGACAGCTTCGACAACCCCGCGCCGGTGACGGCGCCGACGCTGGTGGCGCTCGATCAGCTGCCGGCCGCGTCGCTCGAGCTGTTCCAGCCGGGAGGCTGTGCGACGCCGGCCAGCTCGGTGATGCTCGCCGCGGGCGCCTCGAGCGGCGACTTCCAGATTCGCGGTGCCACCGCGGGAGCCTTCACCCTCACCGCCTCGGCCCCCGGCTTCGCGCCGGCGATGCTGCTCGTGCGCGTCAACCCGGCCGGCTTCCCGACGCAGCTGGTGATCGTCTCGATGCCGCAGACGGTGCCGGTGGGCATCTGCTCGGGTCCGCTCGCGGTGCAGTCGCAGGACGCGGCGGGCAACGCCGTCACGACTCCGGGGCAACTGCCCGTCTCGCTGTCGGCGTCGCCGGCGATGGGCTTCGAGCTCTTCGACGACATGGGCTGCACGAACCCGGTGACGATGACCACGCTCGGCGTCACGACGAGCACGAGCATCGTCTACTTCCGTGGCGTGAACGCGGGCGCGGTGACGGTGACCGCGGCGTCTTTGGGCCTGCAGAGCGGGGTGCAGACCGAGAACCTGACGGCGGGGCCGGCGAGCCGGCTGACGTTCACGAGCGCTCCTCAGACGGTGCAGGCGGGCGCGTGCTCGGGGGCGGTGGACGTCGGGCTGCTCGACTCGCTCGGCAACCCCGCGACGGCGTCGATGGCGCAGACGGTCACTCTGGCGGCGGCGGGGCTTGCGTTCTTCTCCGACGCGAGCTGCGCGACGGCGGCGAGCACGTTCGACCTGATGCCCGGCGCGGCGAGCGGCCGGCTGTACTTCCGCGGCACGGCGGCGGGCATGGTGACGGTCGACGCCACGTCTCCGGGCCTCACGAGCGCGCAGCAGGTGCAGACCGTGACGCCGGGCCCGCCCGTCTCGATCGTGTTCACGTCGGCGCCGCAGACGGTCGGAGTCGACGCGTGCTCCTCGGCGGCGACGATCGAGGTGCGCGACGCCTTCGGCAACGCGTCGCCGCTGCCGTCCGCGGCGCCGACGGCGCTGTCGGCGAATCCCGCGGCGGGCTTCACGTTCTTCTCCGACCCCTCGTGCACGACGATGATCGGGGGCGTCGCGATCCCCGCGATGTCGGCCACCGCCTCGTTCTTCTTCCGCAGCAGCGCGCTCGGGACGGTGATGGTGACCGCGTCGCCGATGGGCCTGATGCCGGCGAGCCAGAGCGAGACGATCGTGGCGGGCGCTCCGTCGCGGCTCGCGTTCACGACGCCGGCACGCTCGACCGTGGCGGCCACGTGCTCGCCGGCGGTGACGGTGACGGTGCAGGACGCGAGCGGCAACCCGAGCCCGGGGGCGTCTTCGGTGAACGTCGCGCTCGCGGCAGGGACGCTGTCGCTGTTCAGCGACGCCGCGTGCACGATGGCGGTGACCGGGGTCACCATCCCGATGGGGCAGAGCTCCGGCACGTTCCACTACCGCTCGAACACCGCGGGCGCGTACCCGGTGACGGCGTCGGCGATGGGCCTTTCCGACGGCATGCAGACGCAGAGCGTGACGGCGGCGCCGGCCGATCGGCTGGCGTTCGCGACGCCTCCGCGCACGGCGGGGGCGGGGGCGTGCAGCGCGGTCGTGACGGTCGCCCGGCGCGATGCGTTCGGCAACGACTCGCCCGGAGCAGCGGCGACCGTCACGCTCTCTGCGGCACCGTCCGCGGGCTTCACGTTCTATTCGGACCCCGGCTGCACGACGGCGACGACGGCGGTGCCGCTCGCGAACGGCGCGGCGCAGGCGAACGTGTACTTCATCGGCACGATGGCGGCCGGAGTGATGCTGACGGCGTCGAGCGCTCCGCTGATGCCGGCGACCCAGGCGGCGACGGTGACGGCGGCCGCGGCGCCGACGCAGCTCGTCTTCACCACGCCGGCCCGCACGGTGACGGCGGGTGGGTGCAGCGCGATTCTCTCGGTGCAGGCGCGTGACAGCTTCAACAACCCGCGCTCGGTCACCGCGAACACGCCGGTCGCGCTGTCGGGCACCGCGACGTTCTACTCGGACGCGGCCTGCACCATGGCGGTGGCGCAGGTGACGATGACGAGCGGCGCGGACACCGCGAGCTTCTACTTCCGGGCGAACACGGCGGGGCCGCTGCCGCTGACGGCGACGGCGACGGGGTTGAACCCGGCGAGCCAGACGCAGACGGTGAACCCGGCGGCGCCGGACCGGCTGGTGTTCACCACGCCGCCGCAGACGCTGGCCGCGGGGGCGTGCAGCGCGATCGCCACCGTGCAGGCGCGCGATGCCTTCGGCAACGCGTCGGCTCCTGCGGCGATGCAGACGGTCACGCTGACGAGCGGAGCGGGCGTGACGTTCTACTCGAACCCGACGTGCACCACGGCCGCGGGCTCGGTGCCGCTGGCGGCCGGCGCGACGACGGCGAGCTTCTACTTCCGCGGTACGGCCTCGGGCGTGCGCACGCTCAACGCGGCGGTGACGGGCTGGACGGCGGCGACGCAGAACGCGACGTTCAACGCCGGCTCGGCGACGCAGTTGGTGTTCACGACGCCGGCACGGACGGTGGCGGCGGGCGCGTGCTCGCAGGTGCTGACCGTCGAGGCGCGAGACGCGTTCGGCAACACCGCGACGGTGGCGGCGCCGACGAACGTGACGCTCGCGGCCATGCCGGCGGCGGGGTTCACGTTCCACTCGAACGCGACGTGCACGATGGCGGCGGGCACACCGCAGATTCCGGCGGGCGGCAGCACGGCGAGCTTCTACGTGCGCGGCACGGCGGTGGCGTCGGTGTCCGTCACCGCGACGGCGGCGGGCCTCACACCCGCGAGCCAGAGCGTGACGGTCACGGCGGGCACCCCCTCGGTCATCGTGTTCACGACGCCGGCGCGCTCCGCGGCGGCAGGTGCCTGCTCCTCGCCGCTCACGGTGCAGCTGCGCGACGCGTTCGGCAACGCGGCGCCGGCGGGGGCGGGTGGGGTGACGCTCAACCTCGGCGCGATGCCCGCGACCGGCTTCGCGTTCCACGGCAACGCGACGTGCACGATGGCGACGACGACGGCCGTGGTGCCGATGGGCATGAGCCAGGCGACGTTCCAGTTCCGCGGCACGGCGAGCGGCACCATCGCGGTCACGGTGTCGGGCACCGGGCTCACCAGCGCGAACCAGAGCCAGACGGTCACGCCGGGGGCCGCGACCAGCTTCCAGTGGGACCCGGTGCCGAGCCCGCGCGCGCTCAACACGGCGTTCGGCGTGACGGTGCGCGCGCGCGACGCGTTCGGCAACGTCGCGACGGGCTTCACCGGCACCGCGGCGCTGACGATGACGCCCGCGGGGACGGTGAGCTGCACCTCGTCGTGCACGAACACGACGACGACGGACGTCTTCGGCGCGGGCGTGTGGAGCGGCACCGTGACCATCACCAACCTCGCCGCGGTCGGCACGAACCGCCAGCTCGTCGCGACGCAGGGCGCGGTGAACGGCAGCTCGAACACGTTCACCGTCACGGGGCCCGCGACGCGGTCGCCGCCGATCGCCCGCTTCACGTGGAGCCCGGCGGTCATCAACGTCGGCGGCACGGTGAACTTCAACGCGTCGACGAGCAGCGACTACCAGACGCCGACCGCGCAGCTGCAGGTGAGCTTCGACCCGGAGAACGACGGCAACTTCTCGAGCTACACGACCACGAAGACGTTCAGCCACCGGTACAACACCGCCGGCCTGTACCGCGTGCGCATGATGGTGCGCGACACGGACGGAGACGTCGACTACCGGTCCGGCTGGGTGCGCGTGCTGCCGATGAACAGCCCGCGGTGCGTGGTCAACACGTCGAGTGACGTCGACGACGGCGCGAGCAACTGCACCGGCTCGAATGGTCCGGACGGCCGGCTGTCGCTGTCCGAGGCCATTCGCATCTCGAACAACACGATGCAGCTCGAGAGCATCACGTTCTCGACGACGATGACGATCACGAGCACCGGCTCGTACAACGTCACCAACGACGTCGACATCTTCGCTCAGCCGGGCGTCATCCTCGTCGGGAAGACGATTCAGGTGAGCGCGACGAACGACGCGGTCAACGTCTACGGCCTCGAGATGTCCGGGCAGACCTCGCCGTTCCTGTTGAGCGGCAACGGTACGACGGTGACGCTCACCGACGTCTACTTCCACGACATGGCGGGCGTGCGGCTCACGCAGGGCACGATGACGCTCGAGCAGGTGCGCATCGCGAGCTGCACCGGGCCGTGCATCGAGAAGCAGACGACGAGCGCGGGCGCCATCAACCTGCGTTACTCGGAGCTCCGCGCTTCTCCGCTGCAGCCCGCAATTCTGGTGAGCGGCTGCTCGGGCACCGGCACGGTTCTGGACATGTTCTCGAACACGGTCACAGACTTCACCTTCGGCGTGCGACTGCAATGCAACAGCACCGCGCTGGTGCGGCACAACACGTTCGACGCGGTCGCGACGGGCGTGGCCTACGCGGGAGGTACCGGCCACGTGCTGCAGAACAACATCTTCACGAACAGCGCGACGAGCGCGGCGACCTGCGGCACGGCGACCTTCACCACGCGCAGCCACCACCACCTGTTCGGCAATGCGTCGAACGGCTGCGTCGGCGGCGACCCGAACACGCTGACGTCGAATCCGCAGTACGCGTTCGCTCCGGCAGACGACCTGCGGCTCGCGTTCGGCAGCCCCGCGGTGAACTCCGCGTTCGATACGGGCCTCGACGTGTGCCTCGGCTTCCCCGGCGACTTCGTGGGCAGCGGCCCCGACCGCGGCGGCAGGGAGTCGTACTGATGCGGCGCGCCCTGCTCGCGGTTCTGTTGGTCGCGGCTGCATGCGGGAAGAAGGAGACCGGAGCGGTGGCGGTGGCCGACGCCGGGCGCGGCCCCGCGATGACCGTGATCGCCACGTGCGCCGAGGTCCGCGGCGAGGCGCAGGTCCGCCGCGCGGGCAAGCCGTACTGGGAGCCGCTCACCGAGGGCGGCACGCTGCGCGACGGCGACTGGGTGCGCACGCTGTCGGCGACACACGCGCGGCTCGAGTTCCTGCAGGGCGGCAGCCTCGAGCTGTCGGAGAACGCGGTGGTCGTGGTCGAGATGCCGAGCCCCTCCGAGGTGCCGGCGGGCGTGGCGGCGGCGCCGCGCGTGTCGGTCGAGTCCGGTGAGGTGCAGGCGACGGCGCCCGAGGCGTCCGGCGCTCAGGACGAGCTGCCGCCGCTGCTCTTGCGCACGTCCGATGGGAAGACGACGGTGCTGCAGCCCGACAAGGGCGCGGGCAAGACCGCGTTCCGCGTCAGCGCGTCGGACGCGGGCGTCTCGGTCGCGGTGACGCGCGGCAAGGCGACGCTGCGCAGCGGAGACAGCACGGTCGCCGTGAACGCCGGCAGCGCGGCGGTGCTCGGTCAGGAGGGGCCCATCGCCCCGGTCGAGCTGCCGGACTTCCCCGCCAGCGTCTCGCCGGGCATCGACGCCCGCGTGCTCTTCGAAGAGGGCGTGACGACCACGAAGCTGGTCTGGGCGCCGGTGAACGGCGCCGTCGGGTACCGGATTCAGCTCGCCCGCGATCTCTCGTTCACCATTCAGTCGCGCATCATCGATCTCACGCTGACGTCGTTCTCGCTGCGGCCCGAGAGCAAGGGGCTCTACGTGTGGCGGGTCGCGACCAAGGGCGCCAACGGCGTCGTCGGCGAGTACGGGTTCGCGCGGCGCATCTTCTTCGAGGCCGACGAGCCGAAGGAGCTGCTGCTGGGGCCGGAGGATGCGACGACCGTCTCCTACGCCGGGGCGCTTCCCACGATCGCGTTCACGTGGCTCGCGGCGGCGCAGAACCCGAGCTACCGGCTGATGGTGTCGAAGGGCGCGGACCCGCAGGCGGAGCCGGTCGTGAACGTCGTGACGACGTCGCAGCGGGCCGAGGTGGCGACGCTGCCGGCGGGTGAGTACCGCTGGGGGGTCTACGTCGACGGGCGCGTGCTCAAGCCGTTGTTCTTGAAGCCGCGGCGGCTGACGGTGAAGGCGGTGCCGAAGGCCCTGGTGAAGACGCCGAACAAGATCAACAAGTGGGAGTAGGGCTCACGGCGTCGGCTTCGGCTTCCCTCGGCCTCGCACGCGCGCCTCTGCCTCGTCGAGCTTCTGCTTCACGCCGGGGCGTGACGGGTCGGCGAGCAGCAGCGCCTGAAGGTGCACGGCGGCCTCGGCGTCGTCGCCGCGCGCGAGCGCCTTCTCGGCCAGCACCTCGAACACCTTGCCGAGCTGCTCGGATCGCTCGCGGACGCGAGCGTCATCGGGCGCGACGGCCCGCGCCGAGGTGAGGTGATCGAGCGCGGTGTCTCCCCCGGGGCCGGAGAGCGAGCCAGACGCCATGCGATCGTCGAAGCGATCGAGGTGCGCCTTGAGCTCGCGCGAGCGGGACAGCGCGCCGGCCGCCACCCAGCCGCCGAGGCTGCCTCCGACGAGCAGCGCCGCGGCGAGCCCGCGCGCCAGCCACGGACGTCGTGAGAGCCCGCGCGCGACCGACGAGCCCGCCACGGCGCGGCGCACCGAAGAGATCGCTCCGCCGCCGGCCTTGCCGACGACCGGCCGCGCGGCGCGCGCCTGCAGCACCGCGGTGTCGAGGCGCTTCTTCTCGTTCTCGAGGTCGACCTCGAACAGCGAGCGCACGGTCTGGCCGATGTCCGCGGGGCCGAGCGCGGCGGCCTCGGCCTCGAGCGAGGCGAGCATCTTGCGCGCGCGGCTGTAGCGGCGCTCGACCTCGGGGTTCGTGGCCTGCAGCACGACGCTGTCGAGGCCGCGCGTGGCGAGCGCGTTCTTCTCGGAGGGCGGCCCGATGCGCTCTCGCTTCGTGCTCGAGCGCGTCTCGCTGGTGCTGCCCTCGAACAGCGGCTCGAGCGTCAGCATCTCGTACAGCACGACGCCCGCCGCGTAGAGGTCCCAGCTCGGAGCGGGGTCCTGCCCGTCGATCTGCTCGGGAGGCATGTACGAGAACTTTCCGGCGACGAGCTGGCGCTGCGACGTGCCGCCGGCGGCGGCGACGCCGAAGTCGACGAGCTTCACCTCTCCGTTCTCGGAGAGGAGGATGTTGCCCGGGCTCACGTCGCGGTGCACGAGGTGCAGCCACCGGCCGTCGACGTCGGTGCGCTGGTGCAGGTAGTCGAGCGCCTTCACCACCTCGAGCACGACGTGCGTGCAGAACGCGGTCGTCGGCTTGATGCCGCGCACGCGCATGACCTGGAGAATCGAGGCGAGATCGCGACCGCGGACGTACTCCATCGCGAGGTACGGGCGGCCGGCGGCCTCGCCGAAGTCGAAGACCTGGATGAGGTTCGGGTGCTGCAGCGAGGCGGAGATCTTCGCCTCGTTGAGGAAGAGGCCGCCGTACTTGGTGCCGGGCCCGAACTCGGGGAGCACGACCTTGAGCGCGACGATCTTCTCGACGCCGCGGGCCATGGTGGCGCGCGCGGCGTAGACCTCGGCCATGCCGCCCGCGCCGAGGCGATCGAGCAGCTGGTAGTTGCCGAGGACGTCGAGGGGCCGAAGGCCGCCGCTCCACTGCTTGCCGGCGGGCACGTCGGCGGCGGGGCCAGGCTCGGCAGCGTCGCCGCCGTCGGCGGCGGGGTGCTCGCCCGTCGTCGAGGGCATCATCGTCTCGGCGGACACGGGCCCCGAGTCGTCGAAGGGCGCGAAGTCGAGCGGGAACTGGATGCTGTCGGCGTCGAGCGCGACGTACTTCACGAACATTCCCTGGCGCGGCTTGTCGACGATCTTCACCACGCGCGCGGTGCCTTTGACGCGGACGGCGCCGTCGTTGAACTTGAGGTGAAGCGCGAAGAGCGTCTCTTTCGGGAGCGGCTGCTCGGAGGGGACGAAGAGGCGGTTCGCGACGCGCGACGAGAGCTCGCGCTTGAACTGCGCCTCGTCGTCGCAGCGGACCTTCAAGCGGATCACCTTGACCGGCGCGTCGGTCCCCACGGCGGAGTAATGTACCGCGCCGTGAGACGAATTCTATTCGCGGTCCTGTTCGCGGCGTGTGCGCATCAGGCTCCGGCCCCCGAGCCCAAAGCAGAGGAGACGAAGCCCGAGACGCGCGTGATGGTCGCCGACGAGCCGGGGCTGAAGGTGCTCGCCGAGCCCGACGACGCGGAGCTCACCATCGACGGCCAGAGCTACGGCAAGGTGTCGGCGCTCTCGGGCCCGCTGCAGCTCAAGCCCGGCATCTACCAGGTGAGCCTGAAGCGCGGCGGGTACCAGACGTGGCGCGCAGAGGTGGCGGTCGGCGACAAGACCGAGCAGCTCAGGGTCGTGATGGTGAAGCAGTAGGTCAGTACCACCACGTCTTCGGCACGGCGTACGCGTCGTAGATGTCGCGGTGCTTGCGCAGGCCCATCGCCTCGCGCTGCACCACCAGGTACCAGAGCCGCTTCTGGGCCTCGCGCAGCGTGTCGGCGCCAGGCCGGGCACGCCAGTCTTCGAGCGCGCGCTCGAGCGCTGCGCCCGCGCGTCCCAGTGACGCGGCGCGCTCGGCCTTCAGCTCCTGCTCAATCGCGAGTTCCATGGGGGCATCGTAGTAAAGGCCACTGCTGCGATGCTCATTCCCCTCGCCGTGGCCGTCGTGCTCGCGCAATCGGACCCATCAGAATGGGTTCAGCCGCCGAGCGCGCCCGCGCCGAAGCCGGGCGAGCCGGTCGCGCCCGTCGCGCCCGTCGCGCCCGAAGAAGAAGGGCCGGGCGAGGGCATCCGCGTCGAGCCGACGCCCCAGGCCGCTGCGACGCCCGCGCCGCCCGCGGTGAAGCCGGCCGAGCCTGCCGTCGAGCAGCCGTCGCCGGACCCGCGCCGTTGGACGTGGCCGCACTTCGCGCTCGCGCTGATGGGCAGCTTCGGAGACTCGGGCTACTTCGCGGTTCGCCTCGAGGGAGGAGCCGTCATCGGCTTCGCGCGGCGCATGCAGGGCACCGCGAACCGCGCGATGGGCCCCACGCTGGGGCTCGCCGCCGATCTGCTCGCCGCGAAGATCCGCATCGGGGTGTGCGGCACCGCCGGCATCTGCGGCTCGCGGTACCAGGGCGGCCTCGCGCTGCGCGGCGCGTGGAACTGGGGCGTGATCGACAAAGAGGGCATCGTCGCGCCGATTCACTCGCTGTTCTTCCAGGCCGTCGGCTTCTTGAGCAGCAACTCCGTGCCGTCTGCGCCGCTGTTCCCCGGCAGTACCTGGGGAGAGCACGGCGTGCGCTTCGATCTCGGCCTCACCAGCGGCTACCTGCGCGGCTCGACGTGGCCGCGGCCGGGCGCGTTCGTGATCGGCGGCGGCATCTACCTCGCGTTCTCGCTCGAGTGGCTGATCGCCGTCAGCGACCCCGAGGTGCGCACCGGTCGCGTGCGCTTCGGCGTGTCGCTCGGCGTCGGCATCTAGATCGAGGGGCCGTAGTACCAGGCCGTCATCGCGAAGCGCTCGGCGTGGGCCGGCAGCACCTCGTGCTCGACGCGGTCGGAGAGGAAGACGACCAGGCGGCCGAGCAGCGGCTCGACGTCGACGGGCGGGTCGACGTGCAGGCGCAGCTGCCCGCCGTGCTCCGGACGCCACGCTTCGTTGAGGTAGACGATCGCGGTGACGCGGCGGTTGTCCGAGCCGGGGAAGGCATCGCGGTGCCGCACGTAGCGCGCGCCGGCGTCGTAGCGGGCGAGCTGCACGTCGAAGCGCGTGAGGCCGAGGTACGCGGTGCGGTTGAGCTCTTGCCGCAGCGCCTCGAACGTCTCGTGCAGCGGCGAGGCGTCGACCCACGTCGTCTCGTCGCTGCGGACCGTGGGGTCGAGCTCGCGGTTCTTGCGGATGCCGGCGCGGGAGAGCGGCTGGGCGCGGGCGAACTGAAGGGCTGCGTTCGCGAGCTCGGGCGGGATGACGGCATCGCTGACGCTCCAGCCCTTCTCGCCGAGCTCTTCAGCGATTCGCTCTCTCACCGGCCCCCTCACCGCGGGAGGTCAGGTTTCGGACGGGGACCGGGTTGCGCTCTGCGGCGCAGCCTTCGATGTTCTTCGAGCACGCGGCGCGCACGCTCGAGAAGTTGTCGGGCACGCGGTACTGCAGCGCGCGGTCGAGCGCCACTGCGGCGCCTTCTCCGGCCAGCGCGGCGAGCGACAGCGCCTGCACGCGCAGCAGGTCGGGCTCGCGCGGCTGCAGCTCGAGCCCCCGCCGTGCGGCCTCGAGCGCCTCGGCGTCTTTCCCGGCGCTGCCGAGCGCGACGGCCAGCAGGCGCCACGCCTCGAGGTCGGTCGGCGCCTTCTTCACGCACTTCTCGAACTCGACGCTGGCTTCCTTCCATCGCCAGACCTGCGCGAGCGCGAGGCCGCGCAGGCGATCGAGCGCCGGGTGGCCGGGGGTGAGGCGCTCCGCCTTCGTGCACCACTCGACCGCCTCGGCGGTGCGGCCCTGGCGACCGTCGAGGCCGGCGAGCGCGGCCATCACGCGCGCCTTCGACAGGTCGTCCGGCGCGAGCTCGAGCGCCGAGAGCAGCGGCGCGCGCGCCTCGTCGGCGTATTCCTGCAGCGCGCCCGACAGCGCGAGGCCGTGGAAGTACTTCCGCTCCCACAGCGGCACGAACGACGTGACCGGCCGGCCGAGCGTCTCGCGCGCCTGGGAGATCTCGGTCACCGGCTGCTCGACGCACGGGTCGAGCGCGACGCCGTTGAAGCGCTTCGAGGCGGTGGTGAACGCCTGCCCGAAGGCGGTCTGCGACTCGGCGCAGGCGGCGCGGCGCAGCGTCTCGTTGCGGCTCTTGTGCAACAGGCGCGCGGTCACCGTCAGGGGCTGCACCGCGTCGGCCGGCACCTGCAGGCGGTAGCGCGCCGCCTGCACGCCGCGCGGCTCGAGCGTGCGGTTCCAGACGGCAGTGACGAAGCGGTGCGTCTCGCGCAGCTTCACCGGAGTGCCGTTCTTGTCGAGCACCTCGCTGCGCAGCGCGTGCGAGTCGTCGGCGGCGAGCCGGCGGCCGCGCGCGTCGGTGACGACGACCTCGACGCGGGTGTCCTGCGCGTCCATCACTCCGCCGGGGAAGCGGTGGCCGACGAGCAGGTTGCGGATGACGACGTCGAACGCGAGCAGGCCGTCGTCGAGCGAGGCGCCGGGGGCGATGTCGACGCTGGCGACTCCGCGGAGGAACTTGCGGTAGCGCTCGACCTGCGCGGCGTCGCCCTGCATCGCCGCCATCCACGAGTGGCCGCCGAGGAAGCGGTGCGAAGAGATGACGCCCTTCTTCGCGCTGACGTCCCCTTGCGGAGCGGCTTCCTTCTGCATGTGACAGCCGCGGCAGTCGTTCTGGGCGAGCTCGGCGTCGATGCGCGTCGCCTTCGAGCCGCCGTATTCGCTGCGCGACCAGGGGGTGAAGTCGTCCATGCCGAAGAACGCGCTCGCGTTGCCGGTGGTCTCGTCGAGGAACGAGCGGTGGCAGCTGCCGCACAGCTCCGCGGTGCGCAGCGCCTTCGGAGCCACGCGCGCGCGGTGCCTGGCGAGCGAGCCGACCGGGTCCTCGGTGGTGGGGATCGGGATCTCGTCGGTGTCGAGCGCGTAGCTGCCGTTGCCGTCGGGGCGCGTCGAGACGATGCCGTGGCAGGTCTGGCAGGTGATCGCCGCGTGCGCGCGGGTGTCGTCGGGCTTCACGTCGTGCACGTCCATCGCTCCGTCGGTGAGCAGCGCGACGTCGTGGCAGGCGGCGCACATGCGGCTGGGCTTGAGGCCGGCCTCCATGCGCAGGCGGTCGACGCTCAGGCGATAGACCGGGTTGTTGAACGAGGCGAACGCGTGGGCGCTGGTGCGCCACTGCGCGACGACGTCGAGGTGGCAGCCACCGCAGGTCTGCACGTCGCGCAGCTCGGCGCCGTGGACCGCGCCGTCTCCGGCGACCTCGAGCTGGCCGGGGTTGAAGGGACCCTTCGACTCGGGGAGCAGCGGCGCGGCGGCCAGCATCAGCGAGAGGATCACGAGCGCTACCTACAACAACTTACGGTAGGGTGCGCGCCGCGTGCTGCTCGCGCTGCTCCTCGCCATCTCCGACGCGGGTTCCTCCGACGCGGGTTCCCAGAGGCCGTTCGAGCTCGGGCCCGAGGTTCGCGCGCTGTACGACGTCGTCACCTGCCAGCCCGACGCCGGCATACCCGCGTACTGCAAGCGCCAGGAGCCGCGGTTCAAGCGCTTCCGCGAGCACTGGGGCGCGAAGTCCTACGAGTTCCTGAAGACGACGCAGCCCGCAGAGCTGCCGCCCGAGCTGGTGTACCCGTTCGGCGGCGGCGATCTGATGATGGCGCTCGCGACGTTCCCGAAGGCCGAGGTCATCACCACGCTGTCGCTCGAGCTCGCCGGCGATCCGCGGCGGCTCAGAGGGCTCGACCCGGCGAGGCTCAAGGCCAGCCTCGACGGCATCTTCGAGGCGAGCGGCTCGACGCTGACGTCGAACGACTCGAAGAGCGTGAACCTGTCGAAGATTCAGCAAGGTGAGCTGCCGGGGCAGCTGTCGATGCACCTCATCGGCCTCGCGCTCAACGGGCAGGTGCCGATCGCCGCGCGCTACTTCCGCATCGAGGCCGACGGCGCGCTGCACTACTACTCGAAGGACGAGGTCGACGCGCTCGAGGGCAAGACGGCGCAGCAGCTCAAGTCGAACTGGAAGCCGCCCGACTTCTCGCCGGCGTTCGCGAACGTCGAGGTCGAGTTCGTGCCGGCCGCCGAGCCCACCGCGAAGCCGCGCATCTTCCGCCACATCGGCGCGAACCTCTCGAACGCGGGGCTCGAGCAGACGCCGGGTGTCGTCAAACACCTCGAGGCCAAAGGCCGCGTCGCCGCGATGACGAAGGCCGCCAGCTACCTGCTCTGGCGCGAGGAGTTCTCGATCATCCGCAAGTACCTCGTCGAGCACGCGCGCTTCATGATGTCGGACTCGACGGGCGTGCTGCCGCGCTTCTGGCCGAAGACCTGCGCCGTGAAGACGTACGGGCAGTTCGACGTGTCGTTCCTGCGCACGTGGGAGCTGCTCCAGACCGAGCTCTCCGACGAGTTCAAGAAGCAGCCCCAGCGCCGGCTGCCGATGCGGTTCGGCTACCCGGACGGCAGCCCGGAGAAGAAGAGCCACATGTTCACGGTGGAGTGCCCATGAGCATCCGCGGCGTCATCTTCGATCTCGACGGCACGCTGCTCGACTCGATCGGAGACATCGGCGGCGCCATGAACGACGCGCTCGCCGCGCGCGGCTGGCCCACGCACCCCTTGTCCGCGTACCTGCGCTTCGTCGGCGAGGGCGTGGAGATGCTCGCGCGCCGCGCCGCTCCGCCGGGCACGGACGACATCGGCAAGCTCGTCGACGAGTACCGCGCCCTCTACGCGGCGCGCATGGAGCGCGAGACGAAGCCGTACCCGGGCATCGCCGACATGCTCGACGCGCTGCAGGTGCGCGGGCTCGACCTGGCGGTGCTGTCGAACAAGCGTGACGACTTCACCGTCGAGCTCGTGCGCCGGCAGCTCTCGAAGTGGAGGTTCTCGGACGTCCGCGGCGAGCGGCGCGAGGTGCCGCGCAAGCCCGACCCCACGGCGGCGCTGCAGCTCGCTGCGGTGATGAAGCTGAAGCCCGAGGAGATCGCCTTCGTCGGCGACACGCCGATCGACGTGAAGACGGCCCTGGCGGCGGGCATGTTGCCCGTCGCGGTGCTGTGGGGCTTCCGCACGCGCGAGGAACTGCACGCCGCCGGCGCGCGACACATCCTCGAGCGGCCCGACGAGCTGCTCGCCCTTCTGTGACCTAAGCTTGCCCCGTGGAGCTCGACGACCCGTGGTTCCAGCCGCCGGCATGCCACCGGCACCCACACCGCGCCTCCGCCGCGCCGTGCGAGCGGTGCGGCACGTTCTGCTGCAGCGACTGCCTGGACTCGGCGGCCCGAGGCCTGTGCGAGCCGTGCGCGGCCGTCTCGACACACGCGCAGCGCACGCGTGAGGCGATGAACATCGCGTGGAAGCTGGCCCTCGCCCCCGGGCTGATCGCGCTCGCGTCGATGTCGCGCCTCGCGCACCAGCGAGACGTGCCGCCGATCTTCGCGCTGTGGCTCGTGCCGCTGGTGCTCGCGTTCGGCGTCGCGAAGACCGAGCGCGCCGGCGTCGCGTGGCTCGGCACGCTCGCGAGCATCGCGCTGCTGGTGTGGTTCGCGCTCGGCGTGACGTACGCCGGCACGTACGAGCGCTTCATCGATCTCCTGATGCTGTCGATCGCTCCGCTCGTCGCGCTGCCCGGGTGCGTGCGACTGACGCGCGTCACGTCGCGCTTGCGGCTCTCCGCGGCCTGAAGTGGTTCTGGCTCGCCATCGCACAGGCAATTTTCGAACTGCTGGATCATCGCTAGAGTCCGCCTTCATGAGGCTGACCTCGGCCGTGGTCCTCCTTTGCGCGGCGGTGGCGTTCGCCGCCGGAGCCGCGCGCAAGGTGACGATCAAGAAGCGGGGCGGAGAGGTCGTGAAGGGCACCGTCGTCTCCGAGATGGAGACGGGGTACCTCATCAAGCTCGAGACCGGGAAGACGGTGCCGGTGAAGTACGAAGAGGTCGCCGACCTCGTGGAGGGGGACGCGCGCACGCCGCCGCCTCCGGCGTCGACTCCGGGAGGCAGCGGGCTGCCGCCACCGCCGCCACCACCGCCGCCTCCTCCTCCGTCTTCGGTGCCTGGGCCGCCGCCGCCGGTGGGCGCAGCGCAGCCGTGTCTGCCGAACGAGGTCTACGTGCAGTTCGGTGAGCACGACGACGTCACGGGCGCGATCTGCGCCCAGCTGACGGAGGTGACGGTCGCCGACTACCAGGCGTGCGTGAGCGCGCGCGCGTGCGGCGCCGAGGGCCTGCGGTGCGGGCGCGCGGCGAACTGGGGCGCGCCCGATCGGCAGCAGCACCCGATCAACTGCGTGACGGCGAAGCAGGCCGAGTCGTACTGCGCGTGGCGCAAGGCGCGGCTGCCGGCGTTGCTCGAGTTCCAGGCGCTGGCCCGCCGGCACGACGGCGAAGGCCCGTACCCGTGGGGCAACGACTCGCCCGACGGCCGCGCCTGCTGGAGCGGCGACACGGCGAAGCGCGGCACCTGCCCGGTGGGCAGCTTTCCGACGGGCGCCGGCCGCTCGGGGGTGCTCGACATCTCCGGCAACGTCTGGGAGTGGACGGCGACGGAGAAGCGCCGCGACCGCGTCTTCGCGGGCGGCGGGTGGAGCGACTCGCACGACGGCCGCCTCGAGACGACGAGCGAGAACCGCCACGCGAGCGACTCGCAGACCGAGGACCTGGGCTTCCGCTGCGTTCGTACCGTGAGGTGAGCTCCAAGAGCCGCGATGCAGCCTCAGTCCTCTCCACAGCTGTACCTGAGGCCATCGAGCGCGCTCGATCGCAAGAACATGGGGAAGTACGAGGTGCTCTGCCGCCTCGCGACCGGCGGCATGGCCGAGATCTTCCTCGCGTACCAGCGAGGCCTCGCCGGCTTCCGGAAGATCGTGGTGCTCAAGAGCATCCTCCCGGACGTCCGCGGCGAAGAAGAGCTCGTGCGCATGTTCCTCGCCGAGGCGCAGATCACCGCGCAGTTCAACCACCCGCACATCGCGCAGGTGTTTGATCTCGACATCGACGGCGACGTGCTGTTCCTCGCGATGGAGTTCGTGCAGGGCTGCACGCTCATCGAGCTCGCGCGCGCGCTCGACAAGGCGCAGGAGGCGATGCCCATCGGCTTCACGCTGCGCGCGGTGCGCGACACGGCGCTCGCGCTGCACTACGCGCACACGTTCACCGACGCGCGCGGCAAGAAGCTGCCGGTGATTCACCGCGACGTCGCCGAGAAGAACATCATGGTGACCCACGAGGGTGTCACCAAGCTGCTCGACTTCGGCATCGCGAAGAGCGGCGGCCGGAAGCTGACGATGGTCGGCACGGTGAAGGGCAGCACCGGGTACATGAGCCCCGAGCAGGTGCGGGGCGAGACCGTCGATCTGCGCAGCGACGTGTTCTCGCTGGGCGTCGTCATGCACGAGTGTCTCACCGGGTACCGGCTGTTCCGCGGGAAGACGCCCGAGGACTCGATGATGAAGACGCTGGAGGCGAACGTGATGCCTCCATCGCTGAACAACCCCGAGGTGTCGCCCGAGCTCGATCGCGTCGTGCTGAAGGCGCTCGAGCGCGACCGCGAGCACCGGTTCGCGTCGGCGCTCGAGTTCGCGCGCGAGATCGAGCGCGTCGGCGGCGATGCGCTGTGGCAGCAGGACAAGTGCGGCGAGCTCGTGCAGCGGCACTTCGGCTTCCGGCAAGAGCAGGTGCGCGACCTCATCAACGGCATGCAGGAGCAGAGCGGCGAGTCCGGCATCTCGCAGGTGTTCGCGGCGATCCAGGCCGCGAAGGGCGCGCCACTGCCGGGCGCCGCGGGGCCCATCGTCGCGGCGCCGCTGCCCGAGCGGCCGACGGACCAGACGCTGCCCGCGCCGATCAGCGAGGTCACGCGCGCGATCGAGCAGGCGCAGGAAGGGCGGGGCCGGCAGGACCGCACCGAAGAGCTGCCCGCGCATCAGAAGACCGTCGTCGCGCCGATCGACTTCGCGCTGAACCCCGAGTCCGACGTCACGCCCGCGCACGCGCCGGAGCACGTGACCGACGTCAACTCGGCGCACGTGCCGGCGAACCCGCCGGTGTCGCTGCCGCCGTCGAAGCCGGTGCTGCCGCCTCCTCCGATGATGGATCCGCACCAGCAGGTGACGGCGCCGGCGGTGCAGGCGCCGTTCCCCGTGGCGCCTTCGTCGCCTGCGAGTCGGCCGCCGAGCCCTCCGAGCCGCCGCGTGATGCGGAGCACGAAGAAGAAGAGCCGCGGGCCGCTGTACGGGCTCATCGCGCTCGTGTGGGCCGCGGCGATCGTCGCGGTGATGATGGTGCTGCAGGTGGGCCCGTTCAGCGCGCCGCCGCCGAGGCCGGTGCTCGTCGCGCCGCCGCCGCCGATGCCCGAGCCGGCCCCCGAGCTGGAGTCGCCTTCGGCGCCCGCGCCGCCGGAGGAGGCGCCGACGGCCGTCGAGGAGCCGCCCGCGCCCGAGCCGGCGCCGGCGGCTCCGAAGCCGGCAGGCAAGCCGAAGCGCTCGAAGCGCTGACGGAAACTTGCGACACTCGCGCGGCCCCATGGCCGACGAGCAACTGCACAGCGACGTGATCGCCGCGCGGGCGGCGGCTCGCCAGGTCGCCGAGCTCGGCCAGATGCTGCGCCGCGCGGTCGACACGTACCGCACCTACCGCTCGCGGCACCAGCTCACGCGCCAGACGCTGGAGCGCATCCACGAGAAGATGACGAGCGTGCTGCAGGCCGGCCCGCTGCAGATCGAGGTGACGCTCACCGGGCTCATGCACGAAGACAAGCCGATCGGCGCGAGCACGGCGACGGGCAAGCGGGAGGACCCGCTCACCGCGCCGCTGTTCGCCGAGGGCGTGCGGCGCCTCACGTTTCTTCCCGGCCTCGACGCGTCGGAGCTGACGACCTTCCTGGACTCGTGGTTCGACACCGTGACGCAGCCGGCGTCGTCCGAGGGCGTGACGACGCGCTTCTGGGAGGCCGAGCTCAAGAACGTGCAGCTCGTCGTCATCGACTCGTTCTCGATGGAGAACGAGGCGCCGCCGGACCCTTCGACCCCGCGCGGAAAGCTGACGGCGCGCCAGCAGATCGACTCGCTGGTGTCCGCCATCTCGGCGCAGGGCATGGCGGGCGGCGGCGACAAGGCGGCGCGCGCGTCGCTGATGCGCGTCGGCGCGGACGACATCGCGCTGCTGCGCGCCGAGGGGCTGCGCGACATCACCGCCGAGAGCCTGAAGCGGCAGGACGTGAGCCACCGTCCCGTCGCGGCGGTCTCGGCCGGCGAGCTCGCGCCGCTCGCGGCGGAGCTGGGCAAGGTCCGCGAGCAGGCCTCGCTGGCGATCTTCCAGTCGCTGCTGAACGCCGCCGTGCTCGCCGCGGAGAAGGATCGCGAGCTGTTGCTCAGGCGCGTCGAGTCGCTCATCGCCGCGCTGATCGACGAGGGCCGCTACCGCGAGCCGCTCGAGCGCTACCAGCAGCTCATCGGCCAGGCGAAGCAGGACAACGAGCTCACGCCGGCGCGAACGGCGCTGCTGGTGCGGTTCAAGAGCGCGCTCACCAGCGACGCGGTGCTGCAGAAGCTGATCGCCGCGATCGACACGGAGGAGGGCAGCGACGACGCCTTCCACGTGCTGCAGGTCGTGCGAAAGGCCATCGAGGCGAAGCTGCCGGCGCTCTTGCCCGAAGTGAAGCTCGCGGCCGCGCGCACGAAGCTCGCCGGGCTGCTCACCGAGGCGCTGCCGCTCGCCGAGGTGCTGCCGAAGGTGAAGTCGATGGAGGCGGGGGCCTTCGCCGAGGTGCTCAAGCGGCTCGGGACGCTGAAGCCCGAGGAGCAGGCCGCGCTGCTCGTCGAAGGCCTGCGCAGCCACGATCACGCGCTGCACCGCGTCGCGGCGGCTGCGCTCACGCCGTCGCTGGTGCCGCTGCTGCCGCGCGGGCTGTTCGCGGCGCAGCTGACGAGCCCCGATGCCGGCGTCCGTGCTGCGGCGCTGGCCGTCGCGCGCGAGCTGGAAGATCCGTCGACGGCGCCGCCGATCGCCTCGCTGCTGACCCTCGCGTCCACGACGCCGGACGAGCGGCGGCGCATCTACGCGCTGCTTCAGGCGTTGCAGAACCCGAAGGTCGTGCCGGTGCTGATCGACGAGCTCGACCGGCAAAACGACGCCGACGCCAACGTCGAGCTGGTTCGCCTGCTGAGCGCGCTGGGAGACCCGCGGGCCATCGAGCCGCTCGAGGCCCAGGGCGGCAAGCTGCTGGCGCCCGGCAAGGTGAAGCTCGCGTGCAAGGTGGCGGTTGCGTTTCTGAAAGGGAAGAAGGCGTGAGCGCGGAAGAGTCGGAGCAGCCGGCCATCGACGCGGCGGCGTTCGTTCGCGACACGGCGCTGCTGCTCAAGCTCGCGCAGGTGCACGCGCTCGAGAACCAGATCTTCGACGGCCCGGTGCGCGGGCTGGCGCAGACGATCGAGAAGGCGGGTTCCGACGTCGTGCTGGTGACGCTCGCCGACACCACGTTCGTGAACGGCGTGCTCGCGCGCCTGCGGGGCGGCATGAGCGAGGCCGCCGACATGCTGCGCAAGGCGCTCGAGCGGCTCGACGTGCAGGAGCTCACCTTCGAGCGCGGCATCACGCCCGACGAGCTGCGCGCGTTCCTCACCGAGTACCAGCGGGCCTTTCGCAGCGCGACGCCCGCGGCGACGGCGAAGGAGATCTCCGGCCGCGTCCGCGTGCGGGCCATTCACGGCGCGCTGTCGAGCGGGCCGGCGTTCAGCATCGACGCGCGGCAGAACGTGCTGCGCACCTTCGCGCGCCTGGCGGTCTCGACGCAGGAGGCGCTGCAGGCGCTGCAGGCCGGGCAGCCGTTCCGCTCGACGGCGCTGCGCCGCGCGGTGCAGTCGCTGGCCGACGCCGCGGTCGGGCACGAGTCGCTGCTCGCGGGCATCACGCGCTTCCCGAACTTCCGCGGCGAGCTGCACTTTCACCTGTCGTCGGTCGCTGCCCTGACGCTGCTGATGGCGCTGAAGCTCGAGCTGCCCAAGGCCGCGCTGGCGGACGTGACGATGGCGGCGCTGTTCCACGATCTCGGGCGGCTGGGCCTCGACGGGCCCGACGAGTCGGGGCTGCTCGCGCCGATTCGGTCGCTGCTCACGTTGAGCGAGCAGCCGACCGTCGAGGCGATGGTGCAGGCGAGCGCCGCGTTCGACGCCGGGCTGCCGCTGCACGCCTCGAAGGTGTGGAGCCCCACAGCCCTCGGCCGCCTCATCGCGGTGCCGTGCCGGTTCGATCTGCTCACCGCCGCGAGGCCGCCGCGGCGGCCGCTGGCTCCGGACCAGGCGCTGCGCCTGATTCAAGAGCAGGCCGGGGTGCGGTTCGACCCGCTCGTGGTGCGGCTGTTCGTGCAGACGGTCGGGCTGTTCCCGGTCGGCACGACGGTGCGGCTGTCGACGGGCGCGCTCGCGATCGTGCTCGAGGTGCCCGGCGACGCGGTGAACTTCGCGCGGCCGGTGGTGAAGGTGATTCGCGACGAGGCGGGGCCGGCGGACTACACGCTGGATCTGGCGACGGACGCGGGCGGCGCGACGATCGTGGCCTCGGTGGATGCCGAGGTCGAGGGCGTGAATCCGCCGCATTTCCTTCTGTCGTGACGCCAGAAACCGGGATCGCGATCGGGGTCGAGATCTTCGGGGCGAAAGCGCCGCTCCCGATCCCGATCCCGAGCGTCAGCGCCTGGCGGAAGCCGCCAACGCCTCACCCTCGCGCCAGCCGATCGCCTGCGAGGCCGCCACGACGTCGTTGAGCTCGTTCATCGCCTCTTCGGCGTGGCCCATCGAGCGCAACAGCCGCGCCCGGTTATAGCGGACGCGCAGGACTCCGATGCGGTCGCCGGCGCGGTCGGCCAGCGCGCGCGCCTCGTCGAACAGCGACAGCGCGGCGGTGTCGTCCTTCTTCTGCGCCGCGAGCACGGCGAGGTTCGCGACCACCTTCGACTCTCCGAACGGCGACTGCTGCAGCTGGGCCTGGGCGCGTGCGTTGACGAAGAACTCCTGGGCCTCGGTGAGCTTCTGCATGCGCAGGTGCAGGCGGCCGAGCTGGTTCAGGTATTGCCACATCAGGTGGCCGCTCTCGGCGCGCCTGGTGCTCATCAGCTTCATGCCCTCGAGCAGCTGCTGCGACGCCTGCGAGAAGTCGCCCTTCGCCTCGAGCACCGAGGCGACGTCGGCGCGCAGCTCGGCCATCAGCTGCGGGTGCTCCTGAGCGGTCACCTTGCCGAGCGCCTCGTTCAACAGCTTCTCGGCTTCGGCGTGCCGCGACAGCTTGGAGAGGCACAGCCCCTGCTGCCGCAGCACCGCGGCCCGCGAGGCCTGCGCGCGCGTCGGCGGCACGAGCTCGAGCACCGGCTCCACCAGCTTGAGCGCCGCGTCCACCGACAAAAGCGACTGCGTCGCGGCCGCCTGCGCGGTGATGTCGAGCAGCTGCTGCGCCATCGCGTCGGAGAACTGGCCGACCTTCTTGCCCTCCGCGATCAGCAGATCGATGCAGACCTTGTACGCCTCGACGGCCGCCGCCGGCGTGTTCCGCTCGGCCAGGCGATCGGCGGTGAGCTTCAGGTAGCGGGCCGCCTTGCGCGGCTGATCGGCCGCCATGAAGTGCCGCGCCATCGCCGCCGCGGGAGCCTCGGCGCCGGCGCTGATGCCGCGCTCGACGGCCTCTCCGATGCGCAGGTGCAGGGCCTTCAGGTCCTCCGCGGCGATGCGCTGCAGCGCGGCCTCGTGCAACAGCGCCTGCACGAACTGGTACGAGCCCTGGTGCTGCTCGGCCGGCGCGATGATGCCGCGCTCGACGCACTCGGCCGCTGCAGCGCCGACGTCGAGCGGCGTCTCGACCGCGGCGGCGACGAGCTCGACGGGAAACACGCGGCCGCACGCGGCTCCGACGCGCAACAGCAGGCGGCCGGCGGGCGTGAGCCGATCGAGCCGCGCCGCCGTCACCGCCACCAGCGACTCGGGCAGCCCGGCGCCGTCGGCCGACAGCGTCCACTCGCCCTGCACGAGCTTCGCGGCCCCGCTCTCGACGAGCGAGGTGAGGATCTCGCGCGCGTAGCCGGGGTTGCCGTCGCAGCGATCGACGACCGCCGCGGTGAGGCGCACCGACGGCTTCCCCGACGGCAGGCGGTGCCCGATGAGCTCGGCGAGGTCGCGGCGGTCGAGCGCCTTCAGCTCGATGCGCTTGAGCTTCGGCCACAGCCGCTCGCTGTTCTGCGGCCGCGCCGCGGCGACGAAGCACACCGGAGCCTTCGCGCTGCGCGCCAGCACCTCGCCGATGATCTCGATCGACGCCGCGTCGCACAGGTGCGCGTCGTCGAGCAGCAGCACCAGCGGCTTCGCCTGCGCGGCGGTGTGGAACAGCGACAGCATCGCGGCGCGATCGAGGCTGTGCTCGTCCTCCGCGCTCTGGCCCGTCGGCTTCCACGTGCCGCCCGAGCTGAACAGGTGCTCGAGGCGGGCCACGTCCTGCGCGGAGACTCCGAGGCGCGTGAGGCCGCCGAGCGAGGTGTGCGTCGACGGATCCGCCCGGCCGCTCTCGCGGCGGCTCAGCGACTGGACGAGCTGCCGCACCACGTCGAGCGGCGTGTCCGCTCCGAACCGACCGCCGCGCGCGCGTGCGACCAGCATGCCGGAGTCGCGGCTGATGCGCGCCGTCTCCTGCAGCAGGCGCGTCTTGCCCAGGCCGGCGGTGCCGAGCAGCAGCATGCCGCCGACGCGCCGGTTCTTGAGCAGGTCGAGCACGGTGCGCACGTGGCCGAGCTCGACCTCGCGGCCGACGATCGGCTCCTTCGCGGAGTCCTCGTCTTCGCTCGTCCCCGCGAGCTCGAAGACGGGGCCCAAGGCCTCTTCTCCCGCGAGCGGAGGCTTCTCGGTGAACGACAGGCGCCCCTGACCCATGCGCTGCACGGCCCGGGTCACCAGCGGCTTCTCGGTCGGCGCCGCCGCGGCGAGCCGCCGCGCGACGGTGAGCACCTCGGTCACGGCGGGAGATTCGAGCAGCGAGCCCCCGCCGACGCCCGACACGATCGCCGTGTGCACGCCGATGCGCAGCGTGATGGCGCGAGAGAACTTCGCGTTCGCCTGCCGGAGCAGCCGCACCATCTCGAGCGCGAGCTTGAGCGCCCGCTCGGTGTCGTCTTCCTGCGCCTGCACCGCGCCGAACACGGCGAGCACGCAGTTGCCCATGAAGCGCTCGCCGAGGCCGCCCGCCTTCACCAGGGCCTGCAGCAGGCTCTCGTGCAGCTGGTTGATGGCGGTGCGCACGGCGGCGGCGTCCATCACCTCGGCGAGCGCGGCCTGGCCGCCGACCTCGGCGAACAGCACGGTCAGCGGCCTGCGCTCGGAGCTCGCGGCCAGGTCCGTCAGCTTCGTCGCGTAGCTGAGCAGGTTGTCGGGCAGGGTGCCGCGCAGGCCGGAGAGCTGAGAGAGCTGCGCGCCGGACGGAGCCGAGGCCGGGGTCGCCTGCTCGCCGAGGCCGGGAGGAATCGGAGAGACGCCGGTGACGCCGCGCAGGGCGAGGCGCACGAGCTCGAGCGCGCGCCGCATCTCGAGCGCGCTGCGGTGGCGCCGCTCGGGCTGCTTCTCGAGCGCCTTCAGCACGATCGCGTCGAGGCCCGCCGGCAGCGGCAGCTTCGCGGCGGAGGACGGCGAGGGCGGCGCCTGCATCACGTGCTTCTGCGCGAGCTCGAGGTCCGAAGAGCCGGCGAACAGCTTCTGCCCGGTGAGCATCTCCCACAGCAGCACGCCGCACGCGTAGAGATCGGTCGCGGCTTCCGGCTCGCGGCCGAGGATCTGCTCGGGCGGCATGTAGCCGGGCGTGCCCACCATCATGCCGGTCTGCGTGAGGCGCTCCTGCGCGTCGGCGCCCTGGCCGACGATGCGCGCGATGCCGAAGTCGACGACCTTCACGAGATCGGTGCCGTCGCCGAGCTTCGCGACGAGCACGTTGTTCGGCTTCAGATCGCGGTGAACGATGTGATGCGAGTGCGCCTCGTGCAGCGCCGAGAGAATCTGCTCGACGATCAGCAGCACGCGCTCGATCGGCAGCGGAGACTCCTCGCTGATGACCTGCTTGAGCGTCTTGCCGTGCACGTACTCCATGACGAAGTACAGCGAGCCGTCGTCGGTGCGGCCGAAGTCCATGATCTGGACGATGTTCGGGTGGCGCATCGCCGCGGTGGCCTGGCTCTCGCGCTCGAAGCGCTGCACCACCTGCGGCTTCGACGTCAGCGCGGGCAGCAGCGTCTTGATGCAGACGGGCAGCTTCAGCTTCACCTGCTCGGCGCGGTAGACCTTGCCCATGCCGCCCTCTCCGATGACGGAGAGCACGCGGTAGTTGCCGATCTGCTTGCCGATGAAGGCGTCGGAAGGCACGGCCTGAACGGGCAGCGGCGCTCCGCACTGAGAGCAGAACTTCGCCGTCGCGTTTCGAGGCGCCCCACAGGCCGGACACTGAAGCATGGGCGCCGGCAGCTTACTCCGTGCAGGCCCCACGTTCAGGGCGGCGCGGGCCCTTTGGCTTCGCCGACGGCGGTGGCCGCCTCGAGCTGCTCGATCGTAGGCAGCGCGCCCTCGAGCTCTTTCGGCAGCCGGGAGACCACCTGCGTCTCCCACGCGGCGACGCCGATGGGGCGCTTCAGGTCGCGCAGCGCGTACTCGACGACGAGCTTGTCCTTCGACTTGCACAGGAGCAGCCCGATGGTCGGCTTGTCGGTCGGGTGCCGCTGCTGGGCGTCGATGGCCGAGAGGTAAAAGCCGAGCTGGCCGATGAACGCGGGGTCGAACGGAACGGCCTTGAGCTCGACCACGACGAAGCAGCGCAGCTTCAGGTGGTAGAAGAGCAGGTCGACGAAGAACTCGCTGTCGCCGACGGAGAGGCGGACCTGGCGGCCGACGAAGGCGAAGCCGGCGCCGAGCTCGAGCAGGAACTTCTGGACGTGCTCGATGAGCGCGTTCTCGACGTCGCGCTCGCGGCGCAGCTCGGCCGTGCCGAGGAAGTTGAAGAGGTAAGGATCTTTGAGCGCCTGCTCGGCGAGATCGGACTCGGTGGGGGGCAGCGTGGTCCTGAAGTTGGTGATGGCGCGGCCGGCCCGTCGGTGCGCGCTCTTGTCGATCTGCATCGTCAGAAGCGGCTGCGACCACCCGTGGGTGACTGCTTCGCGCGCGTACCAGAGCCGCGTCTGCTCATCCTGCAGCCGCTCGAGCAGCGCGATGTTCTGCTTCCACGGCAATTGTGCAACGACCCGTTGCACAATCGACCGGTCTCGCCACGCCTCGGCGAATTTGCGCATGTACTTGAGGTTCCGTGGCGAGAAGCCCTTCATGTCCGGAAACGCGCGGCTCAAGTCCGCCGAGAGCCGGTCGATGACCTTCGCGCCCCAGCCCTCGTCGGCCTGGCGTCGCAAAATGACGTCGCCGATGTCCCAGTACAGCAGCACCATGGCCGAGTTGGCCGCCAGCACCACCCTGAGGCGTTCTTGCGAGACGCGCTCCTTGAGCTCCCGGAGCGTGGCCGCGTACTCGACCGTCTTCTTCGCGATTCCCCCGCGCATACGCGAGCAGCGGTAACACGCGGGTCTGACATCATGGTTTCGCGCGCCATGAATGTCAGACCCGTCTGGTAAGAGCTGTACCCGTATGGCCGAGGGACTCAGATGGGTGATGCCGAAGTCGCAGCAGGACACTGCTGAAGGGATTTCGCGCGAGCTCGGCATCCACCCGATCGCCGCCCGCGTCCTCATTCACCGCGGCTACGACAACGCGGACAGCGCGAAGGCCTTCCTCAACGACGACCTCGCCTCGCTGCCGGACCCTTCCAAGATGAAGGGCCTCGACGCCGCAGTCGACCGCCTCTGCCGCGCGGTCGTGCAGAAGGAGAAGGTGACGCTGTGGGGCGACTACGACGTCGACGGCGTCTCCTCGACGGCGCTGTTGTCCACCTTCCTGCGCGCGGTCGGTGGCGACATCCACACGTACATCCCGCACCGGCTCGGCGAGGGCTACGGCCTCAACATGAAGGCGATCGAGCGCATCGCCGGTGACGGCACGCGCCTGCTCGTCACGCTCGACTGCGGCATCACGTCCCACGCCGAGATCTCGAAGGCCAACGAGCTCGGGCTGCAGGTCATCGTCGTCGATCACCACGCGGTGCCCGAGACGATGCCGCCGGCGCTCGCGGTGCTGAACCCGCTGCAGCCCGGCTGCGAGTACCCGACGAAGTTCCTCTGCGCGGCCGGTGTCGCCTTCAACCTCGCCATCGGCGTCCGCCGCGGCCTGCGCGCCAACGGTCACTTCTCCGACGCCCGGCCCGAGCCCAACCTCAAGGAGTACATGGACCTCGTCGCCCTCGCGACGGTCGCCGACGTCGTCCCGCTCATCGGGGTGAACCGCCTGCTGGTGCGCCACGGCCTGCGCGAGCTCTCGAAGGCGAAGCGGCCCGGCGTGAAGGCGCTCAAGTACGTCTCCGGGCTCGCCGGCAGCGACGTGACGTCGGGCGACGTCGGCTTCCGCCTCGGGCCCCGCATCAACGCCGCCGGCCGGCTCGACGACGCGGCCCTGGGCCTCAAGTGCCTCACCGCCGCCACCTACGAGGCCGCGCTGCCGCTCGCGAAGTCGCTCGACGCCGCGAACGCCGAGCGGCAGGCGATCGAGAAGCAGATCCTCGAGCAGGCGCTCGAGCAGGCCGAGGCGCGCATCGCTTACGGAGCGAAGGGCCTCGTGCTGCACGCCGAGGGCTGGCACCCCGGCGTCGTCGGCATCGTCGCCTCCCGCGTCGTCGAGCGCTTCCACCGACCCACCGTCATGGTCGGGGTCTGGGAAGGCCTGGGCCGCGGCTCGGCGCGCAGCATCGAGCGGTTCCACCTCTACGACGCGCTCAAGCTGTGCTCCGGGCACCTCGCGAAGTTCGGCGGGCACAAACACGCGGCGGGGCTCTCGGTGACGCCCGACCGCCTGCCGGGCTTCGTCGCCGCGTTCGAGCAGGTCGCCGGCGAGCGGCTGACCGAAGACGACCTCGTCCCGCGCTGCAAGGTCGACGCGCTCGTCGCGGCCAAGGAGCTCGACGTCGATTCCGTCGAGGCGCTGAAGGTGCTCGCGCCGTTCGGCGCCGGCAACCCCGAGCCCGTGCTCGCCACCTGCGGCGTCGTCGCCGCGCCCAAGGTCGTGCAGGCGAAGAAAGAGGGCATGGAGAGCCACCTGAAGCTGCAGCTCGAGGCGGCTCCGCACCTCGACGTCATCGGCTTTCAGCTCGCCAACCGCATCGGCCTCACCGAGGGCCCCATCGATCTCGCCTTCAAGGCGAGCATCGACGAGTGGAACGGCAACAAGCGGGTGTCGTTGAAGCTGAAGGACCTTCGCTCGGCCGCCTGAGCGGTCTACGGGTCGTGCAGCGCGTCGGCGGTCTCCCAGCCGGTGAGGCACTCGGCCGGCGCGTAGCCCGCCGCCGCCGGCCACGCGGTGAGCTTCTGCGCCGCCGCGCGAATCGCGGGGGCCGAGACGTCCTCGCCATTCGAGGCCAGGAAGATGCGGTTCGCGGAGGCGCCGATCGTCACCACGCACACCGGGCCGAACGCCATCATCCAGGACCGGGCCATCGCGTCGTGCAGCGTGTTGTGCTCGGGGCTCCAGACGTTGCCGGCGACGACGGCCCCGGGCGCGAGGTGGGCCTTCACCTCCGACAGGAACTCGGTGGTGGCGAGGTGCCGCGGAATCTCCGAGTCCCCGTAGGCGTCGAGGATGACGAGATCCCACTGCTGCTTGGAGGCCTGCACGAACTTGCGGCCGTCGCCGACGTGCACGACGAGGCGGTCGTCGTCGGGCAGCCCGAAGTATCGCTTCGCGACGAGGTGCACCTCGGGGTCGAGCTCGGCGACGTCGATGCGGGCGTCGGGCAGGGCGTGGTGGAAGAACCGGGGCATCGCTCCGCCGCCGAGGCCGATGATGAGCACGCGCTGGGGCTTCGGCTTCAGCGCCCACGCCAGCATCGTCGCCCGCGTGTACTCGAGGTGCAGATCCATCGGATCATCGACGTTCACGCGGCTCTGAATGACTCCGCCGTTCGCGAACTGCAGCGTGCGAACGCCCGGCGCCTCTTCCCGCACCACGATGTGGTTGAACTGCGAGTCGCTCTCGTGGAGCAGCTGCCGTCCGCTGCGCCGGCACCCGGGTGTCGCCGCCGCGACCACCGCCGCGCAGGCGAGGACGGCCGCCGCGCGAAAATGGGGACTGTCCCCATTTTTGCGCAACCGCATCTAGAACGTGATCCCCGCCGAGCCGCCGATCATGGTGTCGTCCATGTAACCGCGGCGGAAGCGCTGAACCTCGATGCGCAGCGAGATGCACGGAATGCCCTGGTAGCCTTCCTGCTGGAAGCGCTCCTGCGAGACGAGCTGAATGCGCGCGCGCAGGCCGAGCCCGTACTGCGCGACCACCTTCGTGCCGGAGATGCCCACCGGCTCCTGCATCTGGATGTAGAGCTGCGACGTCTGGTACGCGAAGCCGAACCCCGCCATCGCGAAGAACGACAGCGGCGTCTTGCCGAGCGGCAGCGCGAAGGCCTCGGCGATGGTGAAGTAGTGGTAGTTCTGGCTCGCGTAGACGTCGTTGGTGCCGCCGAAGCCGCCGGGGCCGCGCGCGGTCGCTCCGAACCAGGAGACGTCGACGAAGAACAGCTCGCGCCAGAACTCGTCGTGCAAGAAGGTGCGCGCCCACTCCCACGTGATGCGGATGCCGCCCAGGCCCTGCGGCTCGACGCCCTGTGCGCGCGAGCTGTCGAGCAGCAGCGCCGCTCCGATGACCTCGATGCCGATGCCGATGTTCGGGTCATCTTCGCTCGCGAGCGAGATCTCGCGGTCCTGCCGCTCGACCTCGGTCTCTTCCGGGCGCTCGCGCGACTCGTCCGACCGCCGCGGCAGGTCGCGCCGCCGATCGTCGTCGTCGTCGCTCTGCTCGTCGTACGGAATCGGCGCGTCTTCCTTGCGCCGCTGCGCATACGCCGCGGTCGACATCACCAGCATCAACACGAGCAGGCGCTTCATGGCGGCGGCAGATCCGGACACGCAGTGCCGTTTCCGGCGGTGGAGGGGCACTCGGTCACCAGCGACCGATCGAGGTTGAGCCGATCGACCAGCTCGGTGCACGTGCGGCGCTTGAGCTCGGGGTCGGTGATGTGGCCGATGATGACCCGCGCCACGCGCTCGAGCGTGATGTTCTGGCTCGACGCGAGGTTCGCCTGGAACACCTGCCGGAAGCCGGGGTTGAGGTTCGTCTCGTCGCTGTAGGCGTTGATGAGCGACTTCTGCATCACCTCGCGCTTGCCGGCGGGCTCCGACGCCTGGAACAGCGCCGCCGCGAACAGCGTGCCGATGCGGTACTGCATGCCCTGGTTCAGGAACGAGTCCGACGGCAGGCCGAGCGCGTTCCGCAGCTCGACGGTCATGCACATGTCCATCGTCGCCGAGAAGTCGCGCTTGTCGGTGAGCGCCTTGTCGAACGACTGCTCGAGGAAGCGGGTGTTGCAGCCGGCGCCGCTCTTGTTCGAGCAGGTGACGCCGTACGCGTGGTAGTCGGCGAGGCCCTCGTCGAGCGAGCGGATGATGTTCGTCGGCGCGCCCTGCAGCCCGAGCTCGGCCGGCAGCGTCTGGTTGCCGAACGCGAGGTTCGTGAACACGCGGTGCGCGAACTCGTGGCCGACGATGCCGGTGTTCATCGAGACGGGCACCTTCTGCGCGTCCTTGAACGGAGCGATCAGGAAGGCCCGCACCGGCGGGTAGTAGATCATGTTGTCGACGAGGTCCTGCCGCTGGGGATCGGTGATGAACAGGTTCTTGTAGTTGCCCCAGTACAAGACGTCGGCGCCGGCGATCGCGGTGGTCGGCTTCCCGTCGTAGATCTCGTTGAAGTACAGGAACGCCTGCTCGAAGTTCCAGTACGACGTCACCATGTTCCAGCTGTGGAAGTCGGCGGGCCACAGCACTCCGCTCTTGTCGATCAGGTTCGCGTGCACCTCGGTGCCGCGCGCGCGGTACAGCGCGTTCGCGAGCTGCTCGTCGGAGAGCGCCCCGAGGTTCTGCTGCTGCGGGTCCATCGGGTCGAGCACGATCGACGCCCCGCCGACGAAGTTCACGACGCTGCCCTTGAGGCCGACGATGCTGGAGATCGTCTCGAGCTCGGTCTCGCGCGGCCCGAACGTGTTGGCGTTGTTGAGCAGCAGCGCCATCACCTTCACGGGCGCCTGGGGGTTCGGCGCGCACGCGAGCGCGAACAGGCTGGCGACTACGACGACGAGGCGCATGGACAGCGGCAAGTTCTACTCCGTCGCAAGCTCTGCGCCCAGCGTGCCGTAGCCGGACCAGAAGCCGGGCTCGCGGGTCAGCCAGTCGTACTGCACGGTGAGGCCCGCCCACAGGCGCGCCCACCCCGCGACGCGCCACGTCCACTTCGTGTGCAGCGCGTGCCCCGTGCCGATGCCGCTCACGTACCGGATGAGCGTGTAGCCCACGCGGGCCGACACCTTCGGGGTGAGGCGCCACAGCACGTGCGCCCGCGCGTCGAACCACGGCGGCGCCGCGAGGAAGCCGGTGGTGAGGTTGAAGATGGAGCCGGGGTCGCAGAACGGCTGCAGCCACAGGGGGTCGTTCTCGCGGCAGATCGTCGTCGGGTCGCGCGAGTAGATCGAGTACGAGCCGCGCAGCGCCACGTCGACCTTTCCGTCGAACGACAGCAGCGCGCCCGCCGAGGGCCGCCCGATGACGAGCGGGGTGGTGCGGCTGAGCTCGCGCATCGGGAACGTGAGGGTGGACTCGAGCTCGTGCCAGCCGAGCGTGCCCCCGACGTCCACCGACCACTCGAGGAAGTCGAGGCCGCCCGACTGGTACCCGACAGCGAAGATGCCCTGGGCGCTGCGCCGCGTGCTGCTGACGGAGATGCGGTCGGTCAGCCGCGTCGTCTCGGTCGCCTTCGGAGAGAACAGGCCGCTCGCCGACGTCATCCAGTGCATCGACGGCATCCAGTCGAGCCCCAGGCCGAGCAGGTGCGAGGGCGTCGCGGAGAAGTCCGAGGCCGGCCGCTGCCGCAGCACCCCGTAGGAGGCGACGAGGTACAGCTTGTCGGGCACGATGCCCCAGTCGCCGATGAGGCTCGCCGAGAGCGTCTGGTTTCCGCCCGCCAGCTCGACCGAAACCGAGCCGTCGAACGCGCGCGCCGAGAGGGGCAGCAGCACGAGCAGCAGCGTCAGCCATCCGTTGCGCGGTGCGTCGGGGCCAACTACAAGCCGCAACCCCATGGCGAGCCAGTTCATCACCCAGGTCAAGCGTACCCATTCGTGCGGCGCCCTGCGCGCCGCCGACATCGGCAAGGAAGTCGTGTTGTTCGGGTGGGTGCAGAACCGGCGAGATCACGGCGGCCTCATCTTCATCGATCTCCGCGACCGCGAAGGGCTCACGCAGGCCGTGTTCGACCCGGACCTCTCGAAGGAAGCGCACGGCCTCGCCGAGAAGTTCCGCAGCGAGTGGGTAGTCGCGGTGCGCGGCAAGGTGCGCTCGCGCGGCACGATGGTGAACCCGAAGATGGCGACGGGCGAGATCGAGGTCGAGATCTACGAGACGCAGATCTTGAACCAGAGCGAGACGCCGCCCTTCGAGATCTCCGAGTTCAACAAGGCCGGCGAAGAGCTGCGCCTGCAGTACCGCTACATGGACCTGCGCCGGCCGCAGATTCAGCAGAAGCTGATCACGCGCTCGAGGATGAACGCGATCACGCGCTCGTACATGGTCGACAACGGGTTCCTCGAGCTCGAGACGCCGTTCATGGGCAAGTACACGCCCGGCGGCGCCCGCAACTTCCTGGTCCCGGCGCGGTCGAACCCCGGCAAGTTCTACGCGCTCGCCGAGAGCCCGCAGCTCTACAAGCAGCTGTTCATGGTGGCGGGCTTCGAGCGCTACTTCCAGATCGTGAAGTGCTTCCGCGACGAGGCGCTGCGCCTCGACCGCCAGCCCGAGTTCACCCAGATCGACGTGGAGATGAGCTTCGTCACGCAGGACGACGTCTTCACGGTCATCGAGGGGCTCATCAAGCGGCTGTGGAAGGAAGTGCTCGGCATCGACGTGCCGACTCCGTTCCGCCGCATGGACTTCTACGAGTCGATGTCGAAGTACGGCAACGACAAGCCGGACCTGCGCTTCGGCCTCGAGCACGTCGTGCTCACCGACGTGGTGAAGAAGTTCGGCGCCGAGGGCGGAGTGCCGATGATCTCCGACGCGGTCGCGCAGAACGGCATCGTCAAGGCGATGGTCATCCCCGCGCAGTACTCGCTCTCGCGCAAAGAGTCGGACGAGCTCGAGGTCTTCGTGCAGGGCATGGGCGCCAAGGGGCTCGGCCGCGCGAAGCTCGCCGAGAACGGAGAGTGGACGCAGGCGCCGCTGTTCAAGAACGCCACGCCCGCGCTCAAAGAGGCGATCCTCCAGGCGACCGGCGCGAAGACCGGCGACCTGCTGCTGTTCCAGTTCGGCCGCGAGGCCATGGTCCACACGGTCATGGCGAACCTGCGCGTGCACATCGCCAAGAAGCTGAAGCTCATCCCCGAGTACGGCTCGGGCGGCGTGTGGAACTTCCTCTGGGTCGTGAACCCGCCGCTGTTCGAGTACGACGAAGAGACGAACCAGTGGGCCGCCGCGCACCACGCGTTCACCCGGCCGCACGACGAGTGCGTGCAGTTTCTCGAGACCGACCCGGGCAAGGTGCTCTGCCACCGCTACGACGTGGTGCTGAACGGCTTCGAGATCGGGGGCGGCTCGATTCGCCTGCACGACCCGAGCGTCCAGGCGCGCGTGTTCAAGGCGCTCGGCATCAGTGACACCGAGGCGCGCGAGAAGTTCGGCTTCCTGCTCGACGCGCTGAAGCTCGGCGCTCCTCCGCACGGCGGCATCGCCCTGGGGATGGACCGGCTCGCCATGCTGCTCACCGACGCCGAGTCGCTGCGCGACGTCATCCCCTTCCCGAAGACGCAGAAGGGCACCGATCTGATGACCGGCGCCCCCGGCGACGTCGACGAGAAGCAGCTGCGCGAGCTGTACGTGAAGACGACGGTGCCGCCGAAGTAACGCGCCGGCTTCTCGGCCGTAAGCAGGTCGCAGATGCCGAAGCTCGAAAAGCGCAGCGCGATGCCCGCCACGGCCGCCGAGCTGTTCGCGTGGCACGCGCGCGAGTTGGCGTTCGAGCGCCTCAACCCGCCGTTCGATCCCGTCGAGCTCGAGTCGCGCGAGGGCAAGGGGCTCGACGTCGGCACGCGCGTCGCGGTGCGGGTGAAGCTCGGCCCCATCGAGCAGCGCTGGGTGGCCCGTCACACCGCCTGCGAGAGCGGCCGCATGTTCCGCGACGAGCAGGAGGTCGGCCCGTTCTCCCGCTGGGTGCACACCCACCACTTCTCGGACGGAGAGCTGTTCGACGAGATCGACTGGGAGACGCCGCTCGGCGCGATGCACGGCCTCGTCGCGAAGAAGCTCGACCGCGCGTTCGCCTACCGGCACGCCGTCACGCGCGCGGACCTCGAGCGCCACGCGCGCTTCGCGGCTCGGCCGCGGCTGCGCATCGCGCTCACCGGAGCGAGCGGCCTCATCGGCACCGCCCTCGCGGCCTACCTCGACACCGCCGGCCACGAGCTCGTGCCGGTGCGCCGCGGAGACTTCAGCGCCGTCGACGGCTGCGACGCCGTCGTGCACCTCGCCGGCGCGCCCATCGGGCAGCGGTGGACGCGCAGCCTGCGCAAGGAGATCGTCGTCAGCCGCATCGACTACACGCGCGCGCTGGTCGACGCGATGCGCCGCGCGAGGAAGCGGCCGAGCGTGCTGCTCTCCGGCTCGGCGATCGGCGTCTACGGCGAGCGCTCGGACGAAGAGCTCGACGAGTCGTCTCCGGTCGGGCCGCGGGCCGACGAGGGCCCCGGCTTCCTCGCCGGGCTCTGCGCGGACTGGGAGTCGGAGGCCGCGCGCGCCTCCGACTTCGCGCGGGTGGTGATGTTGCGCACGGGCGTCGTGCTGACGCCGCGGGGCGGGGCGCTCTCTCAGATGCTGCCGGCGTTTGCGCTCGGCGCGGGCGGCCCCATCGGCTCGGGGCGGCAGTGGATGTCGTGGATCTCCATCGAGGACCAGCTCGGCGCGATCGAGCACGCGCTGTTCACCGAGTCGCTGACGGGGCCGGTGAACCTCGTCGCGCCAGAGCCGCTCACCGGCCGCGACTTCGCTTCCGAGCTCGGCCGCGTGCTCGGGCGACCTTCGTTCGCGCGCGTGCCGGCGACAGCGCTCAAGGCGCTCTATGGCGAGGCCGCCGAGGCCGCGCTGCTCGCGAGCCAGCGGGTGAAGCCGGCGCGCTTGCAGGCGAGCGGGTTCGAGTTCCTGCACCCGACGCTGGAGCCGGCGCTGCGCTTTCTCCTCGGCCGCTGAAGCGCTTCTGTTCACGCTGAGAGGGTCGACCAGAATGGCCCGCATGGCCGACCGCCGCTCACGCTGAGCGGAGGCGCCGTCCTTCGACAAGCTCAAGAGTCCGCAGTCGAAGCGGGCCACGCGTCGGCTTCGCGCCCCCTTCGACTCCGCAGCCCTTCGGGCTGCTCCGCTCAGGGCGAACGGAGCTGCGAACAGGCCGCGGATTCTGATCGACCCTCTGAGCGCAGGCCGAAGGCCGGCGTCGAAGCGGCCCCATGGACGACCTCGCGCCCGCTTCCACTGCGGCCCGCTTCGCGTGCCTCCGCTTCCGCGCGGACGGGAGCGCGAGGAGTCTCTGGAGCCGGCGCTCAGCAGCCGCCGTCGGCAGGAAACGCCGGGCTCACGACCACGCTCGGCCCGATGCTGCACGAGACCGAGGCGCGCAGGCGGATGCGGCCCAGCCCTCCGCCGCCGCCCCCGCCGTTGCCGGAGCCGGCCGTGCCGTCGGCGCCACTGCCGGCGGCCTGCGCCTGCGTCGCGCCGGTGCCGCCGGCTCCGCCGGTGAGGGCGCCGTCGTCTCCACCGGGAGCCGCGCCGCCATCGGCGGTCCCCGGCGAGCCCGCGTTCCCGTTCACGAGCGGCCCGCCGCCTTCGCCGCCTCCTCCTCCGTGCGCGGTGAGCGCAGCCGGCGGCGACATCGTGAGCTGCACGGCCTCGAGCGCGAGGGCCCCGCCGCTGCCGGCGCCGTTGCCTCCGGTGCCGTTGTTCGCGAGCGGGCCGCCCTGGCCGGGCGCGGTCACCGCCGCGCTGATGACCAGCGCGCCGGCCGCCGAGATCTGCAGCGCGCCTCCGCCGGCCGCGCGCCGGGGAGCTCCGCTGCGGGCGCCGAGCGCTCCGGGACAGCCGCCCCGCAGCGGGACGAGGGCGGGGCTGCCGTTGACGAGGCCGGGATCTCCGCCGCTGCCGTTGGTGCCCAGCGTCGGCGACCCGGTGCCGCCCCTGCCGCCCGCGGTCGCGAAGCTGCCGCCGCCCCCGCCGCCGTTCGTGAGACCCTCTTCGCCGCTCAGGCCGAAGCCGCCGTCGGCGCAGTCGCTGGCGCCGGCCAGCACCTCGACGGGCCCGGCGAGCGTGACGTCGCCGAGGGCGGCGATGATCGCCGGTCGCGCGCCGGTGACGCGCAGGCCGCCGTTCACCGCGACGGTCAGACGCGTGAACGAGAGCAGCACCGCGTCGGCGCCGCCGGGCTGAGAGAGGGTGGCGACGCCGGGCAGCGGCTCTCCGCACCAGTTCGAGAACGTCGGCGCACCCGAGACGCCGGTGTCGATCACGCTCGTGCCGCAGTCGAGCAGCACCTCGCCGCTCGGCGGCGTCGGCACCTGGCTCTCGACGAAGTTCGCCGGAGGGTAGGGGAACGAGGGGATGCAGGCGCCGCCGCCGTTGCACACGCCTGCGTCGCACGCGGAGCCCGGCGCCTGGTTCGTGAAGATGCAGCCGGCGTCGGCGCCGCACTGGCCGCCGAACGACTGGCACTCGGTCGGCACGCAGACCGCCGGCGTGCCGCTGCAGCCGCCGTCGGCCCGGCAGACGTCGGACCCGGTGCAGGAGATGCCGTCGTCGCAGCCGAGCCCCATCGCCACGGGGTACTCGCAGCCGCGCACCGGGTTGCAGGTGGCGCCTGTCGCCGTGAAGCAGAGTGGAGGAGCCGTGCAGCTCACCGTCGCTCCGGGCGCGCACGCGCCGGCGCCGTCGCAGGTGTCGAGTGACGTGCAGGCGTCGCCGTCGTCGCACGCGACGCCGGCATCCAGCGGCGGGTAGCTGCACTGCCCCGTCGTCGGAGCGCACGCGCCGGCGCCCGCGAAGCACGGCCCGGGCGGCGTGGTGCACACCTTCGGGCTGCCGCCACCGCAAGTCTTTGCGGCGGTGCAGCGCGCGCCGGTGACGCACAGGTCGCTGGTCGCGCACGGCTCGTCGATGCAGTCCGAGTCCATGCAGTCGGCGGCGCCGTCCGAGTCGTTGTCGGCGCCGTCGGCGCAGAGGCTCTTCTCCGTGGAGGCCGACCGGCACGCGCGCATGGCGCACGTGCCTCCGGCGAAGCAGGGCAGGCCGTCGCAGTCGGGGTCCGCGCAGTCGGGGTCACCGTCGCCGTCGTCGTCGGCGCCGTTCGCGCACGCGGTCTCCCGCGTCGCGCTGCCGGCGATGAGCGTGAGCGTCACCGTGCCGACCGCGCCGGCTTCGAACCTCGCCGTCACGTCCTTCGAGCGCTCCGGAGGGTTCGCGGCAACCGCACACGCCTCGTCGGCAAAGCCTTCGGCGTGCAGCGAGATCTCCGACGGCAGCGCGCCCTGCACGACGCCGACGCCCACCGACCCGCCGCGGACGCGGACGGCGGTGGAGCGCAGCTCCGACCCGGTTCCGTGGCGTGCGACGACCTGCAGGCACCGGCTCGCCGCCCCGGAGGGGATCTCGACCGTCACCTCGAGCCCCGCCTCGCGGGTTCGCTTGCAGGCAGCCGCGCAGAGCAGCAGCAGGACGGCGACGCGCTTCACTCCGGCACCTCGCGACCCTCACCGAAGCCGAGCACCCACACCGTCTCGTCGCCCGCCGCGGCGGCGCGAAGGTCCTCCACCGCCTGCGTCTCGCCGTCGTCCGCGAGGGCGAACGTGCCGTAGTGCATCGGCACCATGACGCGCGCGCGCAGGTCGGCCTTGGCCCTCACGGCGTCTGCGGGCGTCATGTGAACGGGGCTCATGAACCACTCCGGCAGATACGCCCCGATGGGCAGCACGGCCAGCCGAAACGGGCCGAGGCGCTCGCCGGCGGCCTTGAAGTGCGGCCCGTAGGCGGTGTCTCCGCCGAAGTAGACGCGGCCGTTCGTGCCCTCGATGACCCACCCGGTCCACAGGGTGCCCTCTTCGTCGGTGACGCCGCGGTTGCTGAAGTGCTGCACCGGCACGCTGTGCAGCTCGACGGCGGTGGCGCCCAGGCGCGTCGACTGCCACCAGTCGAGCTCGGACACGTTCGGGAAGCCCAGCCCGTCGAGCAGGGCCTTGTTGCCGAGGCCCGCGAAGATGCGCAGCTTCGGGAACGCGTCCTGCAGGCGCAGCAGCGTCGGCACGTCGAGGTGGTCGTAGTGGTTGTGCGAGATGACGACGGCGTCGATGGGCGGCAGATCTTCGAAGCGGATGCCCGGCGGCCGCACGCGCTTCGGGCCCGCGAACGAGACGGGGCTCGTGCGCTGCGACCAGATGGGGTCGGTGAGCACGTTCACGCCGTCGAGCTGGATGAGCGTCGTCGCGTGGTTGACGAAGGTGACGCGCAGGCTTCCGGGCGCGACGCGCGTGGGCGGCGGAGGGCCCGGCGGCTCCTCTCGGTAGTCGCTCCACGCGCCGCTCTGACGCTCGAGCTGCCACTTCAGGAACTTGCCGAGCCCGCGCGTCGCCGGCGGAGCGCCCGGCGTGAAGAACCTCTTTCCGTCGAAGTGATCGCTGACGGGGCCCTGGTACCTCGGCGCCGCGAAGCAGCCAGACATCAGAAGAGCGAGCAGCCAGCGGCGCTTCACGCGGGACGATTTACCCCAAGTGGCCTAAACACTCTCCCATGTCGGAAGTGCGCAGCGTCCCGATCGGCGGCCTCCCGGCGCCATCCGCGCTCGCGCTCGAGGCACGCACCGAGCTGGCCGCGGCGGTCGGCGGTCGTGTCTCCACCGTCGACGCCGATCGCCTCGCCTACGCGCGGGACTTCTGGCCGCTCGGGCTCATCATGCAGCGAGAAGGCCGCGTGCCTCCGCCGCCCGATCTCATCGTCTGGCCGTCGAGCGAAGAAGAGATCCAGGCCGTCATCGCGATCGCGCGCCGCCGCAAGCTGCCGCTGATTCCGTTCGGGGCCGGCAGCGGCGTCTGCGGAGGCACCTGGGCGGTGAAGGGCGGCATCGCGCTCGACCTCAAGCGCCTGGATCGCATCGGGCCCGTCGACGCCACGGCGCGCACCGTCGACGTCGAGGCGGGCGTGATGGGCGAGACGCTCGAGCGCCGCCTCGGCGCCGAAGGCTGGCAGCTCGGTCACACGCCCTCGTCGATCTACATGTCCACCGTCGGCGGCTGGCTCGCGGCGCGCAGCGCGGGCCAGCTCTCGAGCCGGTGGGGGAAGATCGAAGACATGGTGACGAGCGTCCGCGCGGTGCTCGGCACCGGCGAGCGCATCGAGACGCCCGAGCGCCCGTTCAGCGGCCCCGACCTCGCGCAGCTGCTCATCGGCTCCGAGGGCACGCTGTGCGTCTTCACGCGCGCGCGGCTTCGCATCTTCCCGCTGCCCGAGGGCCGCACCTTTCACGGCTACGACTTCAAGAGCGTGGCGGACGGCGTCGAGGCGATTCGCGTGATGTTCCGCGCCGGCCTGCGGCCGTCGGTCGTGCGCCTCTACGATCCCTTCGACACGGCCATCGTCGGCGACAAAGATCCGCACGTCTCGCACCGCTCGCCCTCCGAGGCGCCGCCGCTCTCGCGCGAGGTGCTGCCGGCGCTGTTCCGCGTGCTGGCGCCGCAGACGCTCGGCCGGCCGTCGCTGCTGAATCGGGCCACGCACCTGTTGCGCAAGAGCCGCCTCGTGCTCGTGTTCGAGGGCGAGGCCCAGCGCGCCCGCGACGAGGACGCCGCGGCGCGAACGCTCTGCGCCCGCCTCGGCGCGGTCGACCTCGGGCCCCACCCGGCCGAGAAGTGGATGAAGACCCGCTACGACGTCTCGTACCGGATGTCGCAGGTGTTCGAGGGCGGCGCGTTCGCCGACACCTTCGAGGTCGCCGCGCCGTGGCAGCGCGTGCTCGAGGTCTACGAGCGCGTGCGTGAGGCGGTCTCGGCGCACGCGTTCGTGCTGTGCCACTTCTCGCACGCGTACCTCGAGGGCTGCTCGCTGTACTTCTCGTTCGTCGGCGCCGCGCCCGAAGGCCAGGAGCGCGAGAAGTACGAGTCGCTGTGGAAGATCGCGCTCTCCGCCGCGCAGAGCGCCGGAGCGAACGTGAGCCATCACCATGGGGTTGGACTCTTGAAGGCGCGCGCGCTGCAGGAAGCGCTCGGCGAGGGGCGCGCCGCGCTCAAGATGCTGAAGGACCACTTCGATCCCGACGGGATCATGAACCCCGGGAAGCTGGGACTGTGATGATGCGTGTCGAAGCCCCCACCGTTCACGGTGAACGGAGAACGTCATGAACCTCTCCGAGCTCCGCCACGCCCTCGGCCGCCTCTGCGTCGACTCGCCCGACGGCCTCTACGCCTCGCCGACGTCCGCGCGCGAGCTCGCCGACGTCCTGGCCGTGCTCCGCGCCCACGGCGCAGCGCTCAACCGCGACGTGAAGCTCTCGCGCGGAGCCTTCGATCGCCTCGAGGCCGTCGAGCCGAAGTCCTGCACCGTGCAGGCCGGCGCCGGCGTCGTGCTCTCCGAGCTCGAGCGCCTGCTCCAGCCGCAGGCGCTCAGCCTGGGCCCCTTGAGCCCCGGCGCCATGAAGCTCACGCTCGGCGACTTCCTCGAAGGCCCGTACGCGGGCCTCAAGGCGGTGCCCGTGGGCCGCCTCGAGCCGCTGTGCGTGTCCATCGACGCCGTGCTCGCCGACGGCCGCAGGCTCGAGACCCACTTCAGCCCGCGCAGCGCCGCGGGCCCCGACCTCTCGGCCCTCATCCTCGGAGCCCACGGCCGCACGGGTCTCGTGCTCTCCGCGCGGCTTCGGTGCGTGCCCGCGCCCGAGGCCCGGCAGCAGGCCCGCTACAGCTTCCCCTCGGTCGAGACGGCGCTCGACGGCTTGAGGGCGCTGCTCGCCGACGGCTGCACGCCGCGGAAGGCCCGGCTGCAGAAGGTCACCCAGCGCGCCGTGCTCGAGCTCGAGCTCGAGGGCGCCGTCGATCTCGTGCAGCGCGATCTGCAGTCCCTCCAGCACCGCGCGCCCGCCCTCGGAGGCCGACCCGCCGGCGAAGCGCTTCACCCCCCTGCGCAGCCGACCGAGCACGAGTGCAACTGGCCCGCTGTCGCCCGCGCGCTCGAGCACGGCGAGGTCCTCGAGCTGTACCGGCTGAGCCTGCACGGAGCCGTCGTCGCAGGCGGCGCCGGAGGCCTGGGGCTCGATGCTCCCGCCCGGTGGGCGCACGCCGCGACCCTCTTGGCCCTCGCGCCCCCCGTGCTCGGAGGAGCCCCATGAAGCCGATGGACGCCCACACCCGCGAATACGCCTTCTGCGCCTACTGCCCGAAGGTCTGCCGCTTCACCTGCCCGGTCGCCGAGTCGACGAAGACCGAGACCACCTCGACGTGGGGCAAGATGACGGCCGCGCACCTCGCGGTCACGCACCAGCGCCCGCTCGACGAGGGCTCTGCGAAGGCGCTGCACGCGTGCACCGGCTGCATGCGCTGCACCGAGTTCTGCAAGCACCACAACCAGCCCGCGCAGGCGCTCTTCGCCGCCCGCGGCGAGGCGATCGCCAAGGGCCTGCAGCCCGCCGGAGCCGCCTCGACGCTCGCGACCTTCGCCCAGTCGCAGAACCCGTTCGGCCGCCAGCTCGGCCAGCTCGTCGCCACCTGGCGCGCCGAGACGCCGGTCCGCTACCCGTACTTCCCCGGCTGCACCACGCTGGTGAAGCGCAGCGAGCTCGTCGACGAGACGCTGCGCGTCGCCAGCGCGTTCGGAGCCCCGTTGGGCGTCAGCCGCGCCGCGAGCCGCTGCTGCGGCTACCCGCTCTACGCCGCGGGAGCCTTCGAGCTCTTCGAGGCGCACGCGCGCACGTTCGCCGAGTCGCTCGAGCCGTACCCGGAGCTCGTGGTGCACGATCCCGGCTGCGCCTTCACGCTGAAGGTCGTCTACGCGCGCTTCAACGTGAAGCTCTCGGCGCGCGTCCGCACCGTCTACGAGGTGCTCGACGAGAACCTGCCGCACGCTCCGGTGAAGCCGCCGCTGGAGGAGACCGTCGCGTACCACGACGCCTGCCACCTCGGCCGCGGCCTCGAGCAGTACGACGAGCCCAGGCGCCTGTTGCGCCGCGCCGTCGCCGGCGTCATCGAGGCGCCGTCGCACTCGGCCGAGGGCGGCTGCTCGGGCGGAGGCGGCCTGTTGCCGCGCACCATGCAGGAGACGTCCGTCGACGTCGCGCGCCGCCAGGCGGCCGAGCTGCAGCGCGACAAGGAGACGATCGTGACCGCGTGCCCGACTTCGCGCCGCATGTTCGAGCGGGCAGGGCGGCGCGCGGAAGATCTCCTCTCGGTGCTGGAGCGCTGGCTAGAGTCGGGCCCCAAGTGAAGACCTACCTGGTCGTGAACCCCAAGAGCGCGAACGGCGACACCGGCAAGCGCTGGGCCGAGATTCAGGCTCGCCTCGCCCGCTCGCTCGGCGAGGTGGCGTTCGGCTTCACCGAGGGGCCGATGCACGCCGCCGAGCTCGCGCGCCGGGCGCTGAAAGACGGCTACGACACCGTGGTCGCCGTCGGCGGCGACGGCACCATCAACGAGACGGTCAACGGCTTCTTCGAGGGCGGCAAGGCGATCAACCCGAAGGCCGCGCTCGGCGTGCTGCCGCGCGGCACGGGCGGCGACTTCCGCCGCACCTTCGGCTGGACCGACCAGGTCGAGCAGGCGGTCGAGCGCCTGCGCCGCGACGCGAGCCAGCCCTTCGACGTCGGCCTGCTCGAGTACACCGGCCACGACGGCTCGAAGCAGATGCGCTACTTCGCGAACATCTGCAGCTTCGGGGTCAGCGGCAACATCGACGTCGAGGTGAACAAGTCCACCAAGGCGCTCGGCGGGAAGCTGTCGTTCATGTTGGGCTCGGTGAAGGCGCTCGCGAAGTGGAGCGACAAGAACGTGCGGCTGCGCCTCGACGGCGGCGCGTGGCAGGACGTCTCGGTGACCACCCTCGCGGTCGCGAACGGGCAGTACTTCGGCGGCGGCATGAAGGTGGCGCCGGCCGCCGACGTCGCCGACGGCGTCTTCGACCTCACGCTGTGGAGCAACTACAAGCTCTCCGACTTCGTCTTGAAGCAGGGCGCCATCTACAGCGGCGAGCACGTGAACTTGAAGAACACGCGCTGCATGAAGGGCAAGGTCGTCGAGGCCGAGAGCCAGGAGGAAGTGCTCATCGACTGCGACGGCGAGCAGCCGGGGAAGCTGCCGTGCAAGCTCACCGTGCTGCCGGCGGCGATTCGCATCAAGGCGTGACCGAAGCCGCCTCCGTTCACACTGAGCGGAGGCCGCAGGCCGGAGTCGAAGTGTGCCGCGCGTCGGCTTCGGGCCCCTTCGACTGAGCAGCCCTTCGGGCTGCTCCGCTCAGGGTGAACGGCGCTTCGGTCAGGCGTTGACGCGGAAACAGGCGCTCGCGATCAGCGTCCGCCCGACGACGACCTTCGCCTTCGCCATCATCGACGCGAGCGAGCGGTCCTTCTCGCCGTACCGCTGCTCTTCCTCCACCCGCAGCGTCGACAGCGCCTTGCGGTACGCGCGCTCGGTGCGCTCGATCTCCACGCGGCTCTTCGCCTTCCGCGCGGCTTCCCACTCGGCGCGCGCCGTCTCGACGCGCCGCCGCGGAGTGACGAGGCAGTCCTCCGCCCAGCGGTCTGCCCGCTCGCGGGCCTCGTCGATCTGCGCCATCGCGGACTTCTCGTAGCGGCGCTGCACCTCGTCGCGCGCGGCGTTCAGCGCGGCCTCCTGCGCCGCCGCGACGGACACGGCCGGCAGCGGCACCTGGGCCTCGATCGCCGGCGCCTTCATCAGCGCCTCACCGTCGGCGAGCGGCAGCGGCTTCCACCCGTCGCCGTCGCGCACGAGCACGACGTGCACGATCGACTCGGTGCCGCCGGCCTCGAACCGGTACACGAACCACCAGCCCTCCGCGCCCGCCAGCGGCGGGTGCGTCAGCTGCAGCCGGCACACGCCCTCGAGCGGCTCGGTCTTCAGCTTCGCCATCGCCTTCGAGCGGGCGAGTCCCTTGCGCACCGACTCCTCGCGGAGCTTGAGCTTCTTGCGCACCTCGCCGTCGAACCGCTCGAGCAACAGCGAGCGCGTCTCGGTCATGCGCTTGTCGATGCTCTTGCCCATGTCCGACTGCAGGGCAGTGAACGCGGCGTCGATCTCCTGCGGAGATCGGCACGACTGGTAGATGTCGAGCACGCGGCGCTCGAAGTCGACGCCGCTCTCGAGCGCTCCCAGGATCTCGTCGGAGGCGCCGAACACGCCGTCGAACAGCCCGAGCTTCTTCTCGAGCAGCTCGTACAGCCGCGCGTCGGCCGCGTTCGAGCGGTTCAAGAAGTTCAGCACGAGCACGTCGCGCGCCTGGCCGTAGCGGTGGCACCGGCCGATGCGCTGCTCCACGCGCTGCGGGTTCCACGGCAGGTCGTAGTTCACGACCAGGTTGCAGAACTGCAGGTTGAGGCCCTCGGCCCCGGCCTCGGTGGAGATGAGGATGTTCGCGCGCTCGCGGAACTCTTCGACCAGCGCCGCGCGGGCCTCGGGCGTCGAGGCGTCGCCGGACAGCACCGCGACCCTCCAGCTCGACAAGAGCCGCTGCAGGTACTCGAGCGTGCGGCGGCTCTCGGTGAAGATGACCGCCTTCTCGGGCCACTGGTGCGCGCGCGCGATGGTGAACACGCGATCGAGCGCGCGCTTGAGCGCCTCGCCCTTCGCGTTCGTGGTCAGCGCCCTCGCGCGCTCGGCGTAGCCGCGCAGCTCCTTCACCTCGAACTCGATCTGCTTCGCGGTGACGTTGCCGGCGACGGCGGGGTCTCTCCACGACTCCTCTTCCTCGGCGAACTCGGAGAGCTCGGGCGGCAGGTACTTCAGCTTCCGCTCGAGCCCCTCGGCGAGCTTCTCCAGCGTCGGAGCGATGGCGTGCGACGACGACGCCAGCAGCTTCCGGTACACGAGCGTGAGCAGCGTGCGCTTCTCGGGGTCGATCGCCGCGGTGTCCGAGCGGCGCAGGTACTCCGAGACGTCTTCGTAGAGGCTCTGCTCTTCGGCGGACGGCGAGAAGTCCTCGACGATCGAGCGCCGGTTCGTGAACCGCACGTACTCGCGCACCTGGCGGCGCAGCGTGCGCTGCACGACGCCGCCGAGGCGGTCTTTGATCTCCGAGGCCGCCTCGTCGGTCAGCTCGCCGGGGTAGCGCGACTCGAACGCGTCCATCGGGCCGAGGATCTGCTCGTCGAGCAGCGACATCAGCCCGAACAGCTCCGACAGCTCGTTCTGCAGCGGAGTCGCCGTCAGCAACAGCTTCGGCCGCCCCTGCAGCGCGCGGCGCAGCGCCTTGCCGGTCTTGTTCCCCGGCTTGTGCGCGTTGCGCAGGCGGTGCGCCTCGTCGATGACGACGAGGTCCCACTCGATGAGCTGCAAGAGCTCGGGGCGCGCCGCCGCGAAGGGGATCGACGCGATGACCACGGCCTCGTGCGCGAACGGGTTGACGCCCGGCGTGCGGCCGTCGACGACGACGGCGTCGAGGTCGAGCTTCGAGCGCAGCTCGGCCTGCCACTGCATGCGCAGCGTCGCGGGCGTCAGCACCAGGATCTTCCGGCGGCCTTCGGCGGCGAGCTGCGCCATCACGATGCCGGCCTCGATCGTCTTGCCGAGGCCGACCTCGTCGGCGAGCACGCAGCCTCCGCGCTGCAGCGACTCGAGCGCGAACACGGCCGCCTCGACCTGGTGCGGGTTGAGATCGACCTTGGCCTCGACGAGCGCCCGCGCGACGCGCGTGGAACCGTCGGCGCCTTTCAGGGACTTCTCTTCGGCGAGCACGCGCGCGTGGAAGCGCGTGGCGACACTCTCGATCGCCGCCGGCACTTCGCCGGTGATTCGCCTCGCGACGCCCGCTTCCAATGCTCTCTAGGGCTCGCGGTACTGCGGGTGCATGTACTTCTGAAGCTTCTTGGTGATGTAGCTGCGAGCGAGGCCGCGGAAGAACGGGCCCGGGTCGTCTGCGGCTCCACCGATGCGGTCTTCGCCGACCACCAGCACCGCGTTGATGTCGATGCCCATCACGCGACCGATGACGTGAGCCGTGTCACCGTCCCACGTCGTCTCGACGCCGTAGCGCTGGTGCCAGTAGTCGAACAGCATCTTCGCGCGCGCGACCGCATCGCTCTTCGAGTGCTGGTGCGGCACGTCGATGAGCATCTTGTTGTCCTCTTGCGCGATCGCAGAGGACGAGGCGAGGACGACGCTGAGAACAATCATCCGAAGCACGAGGATTCTTTAGCATATGGTCGTCACCAATGCGCCCATTCCTTTTGGGGGGACTCGCGCTTTTTGCAGCGTGCGTTGGCCAACCTCCAGTTCCCTGCACGAAGTGTGGAGAGGTCTGCGTCGACACCAACACCGACGTCGCCAACTGTGGCGCATGTGACAAGCGCTGCGCCGGCGGCGAGCGCTGCGTGGCAGGAAAGTGCGCCGCCACGTGTCCCGGCACGCAGGTGGTCTGCAGCGGCCAGTGCGTCGACAACCAGACCGACCCGCGGCACTGCGGCGCGTGTGGCATGGCGTGCGCGGCGGGGCAGGCCTGCGTCACCGGAATGTGCCAGGCGAGCTGCGCTGCGCCCAACACGGTCTGCAGCGGCGCGTGCACGAACACCCAGAACGACCCGGCGAACTGCGGCGCCTGCGGCAACGCGTGCGACGCCGGTGTGTGTGCGAACGGAAGCTGCCGGCTCACGTGCCTGCCGCCGTTGACCGAGTGCGCTGGCGGCGCCTGCGCCGACCTGCGCGGCGACCCGAATCACTGCGGCGCCTGCGGCAACGTGTGTGCGCCTTCGAACACCACCGGCCCGACCTGCAACGCCGGCACGTGCGCGTATACGGCGTGCCTGCCGGGGTTCAGCGACTGCGACGACGACACGCGCAACGGCTGCGAGGTGATGGGCTCGTGCGTGCGCACGGTGAAGATCACGAAGGCGCTGGACGGCGGAGCCGCGAACGGGACCTCCTACCTGCCGCGCGTGAGCGCCGACGGCACGCGCGTGGTGTTCGGCTCGACCGCCAACAACATGACGCCGGACCAGTTCGTCAACTCGCAGCGGGTGTTCCTGTGGGACCAGAAGACCGGGAAGGTCACCTTGATCGACACGATGCCCGACGGAGGCCCGGGCGTGGTCCTCAACTCACACGCCCACGGCATCTCGGCGAACGGCCGCTTTGCTTGCATGGTCCACGACATCCCGCTGACCAACCAGGTGCCGGCCGGCCAGCGACACGTCTACGTGCGCGATCTCGAGCTCGGCGTCACGCGCCTGGTGTCCGCCTACCCCGACGGCGGCCCTCTGCCGGGAGGCGACGGGAACTGTCCGATCTCCAACGACGGCCGGTTCGTTGCCTTCTCCACGCGGACTTCGCTCGTCCCGCAGCACAACAACGGAGAGGTCCAGATCTACGTCCACGACATGCAAACGGGGACGAACATGCTGGTGAGCGTCGACGACGACGGCAACGTCGGCGTTCCGTGTTGTGCGCCAGGGCCGACCTACGGCGCCAACGCCTTCAGCTCGGTGTTCTCCGGCGACTTCAGCAAGGTGGCGTGGACCAGCGCCGCTGGGTTTCCGTTCGACACCGCGGGCAACAGCTGCTTCGACACGTGGTATCGCGACCTCGACGCCGGAGTGACCACGAAGGTGAGCGTGAGCGGGGCGTGCAGCCAGGCCGCGGCGCGCTCGGCCCCGCTGCAGATCTTCGGACCTCGGCGCACGGTGCTGATGAACAGCACCCACGCCGACCTCCCCGGCGACAACAACAACGTCGAGGACGTCTACGTTCGAGACATGGCGCCGACCATCGGGGCGATCCTGCTCGAGAGCGACAGCCAGACGTACGCGCTGCCGAACCAGCCGGTGACCGGGCTGAACGCGAGCGAAGACGGCCGCTGGCTGCTGATGAGCACGCGCGCCACGAACCTCTGCCCCGTGCGCGGTGCGGGGCCGTGGCTCATGCTCAAGGACCTCGTCACCGGCTCGGTCGAGCAGGTGAACCTGCCCGAGGCGAGCACCGTCGGCTCGGCCGAGGCCGCGCTGTCGGCCAACGGCCGGTTCGTCGTCTTCCGGTCGGGCGACACCGTGATGCCCGGCGCAGATGGCACGGCGGGAATCTTCTGGCGTCAGCTGCGCTGACGAAGCGACGCGTAGGCGCGGCTCTCCGAGAACAGCGGCACGGCGGTGGGCCGCCGACGCCAGAAGTTCACGATGAGCGCCAGCCGCAGCGACGCTTCACGGGGCAGCCGCGCGCCGGGAATCTGGTTCCGCGCATCGAGCACGCCGTGGGTCATTCGTCCGTCGAAGTGGACGAAGCGGTTCGGCCGCGGCTCGACGAGATCGAAGTCGAGCACGTCGGGGGCCATCGCCGGGTTCGCCGGGTTCGGAGGCTCGGCGGTCACCGCGAGCAGCCCGCCGCGGCAGCGGTTCAAGAAGAACACCGACGAACGGGCAGGGTGCACGTCACGGCCGCCGCGCAGCGCGAGCTTCTCGTCACGGTCGCGGTGAAAGTCGACCTGCACGTTCGACGTGCGCATGCGCGAGAGCCACCACTCGGCGCCGGCGAAGCGCCCGGGTAACCAGAGGTCGCGCACGGCCTCCTCGACGACGCAAGAAGGCGCAGCGCCCGCAGGCATCCAGAACGTCGTCTGGTAGGTGACGCGCAGCCCAGACTCGCCGAGGCCACGCACCGAACGAAGCAGGCGGCGAAACAGCGCTGGAGCAAGCACCGCGTCGCGGAGAACGAGCAGCGCCGGTCCCGAGCGCGAGCCCGATCCCGGCCGTTGTCGGCGCCTCACCGCGGAGTCGAGGTCATCGCCTCGGCCCGAGCACTGCCCTCGGAAGAGGCGGGCTCTCCCATCTCCATCAGCGCAGCCGTGGTGGGCGCGACGTCGATCACCCGGATGGGGGCCGGGTTGAACCCGGGCTTCACTCCCTTGCCGAGGAACATGACGGGGACCTCGTTGTCGTAGGCGTAGGGCGCTCCGTGCGAGGTGCCGGCGGGCTCGAACTCGAGCACGTGGAACGGCTTCAAAATCATGAGCACGTCGCCGCTGCGCTCGGGGTAGTAGCCGGCGCGCACCGACGCCGCGTACTGGCCCTGCGCGGTCTCGAGGTCGTCGCGCGCGATCGCGAACGCGACGTCCGGCTGCTTCGACAGGAACGCCGCCGCCGCGCGCCGCACCGCCGCGGCGTCGAGCTTCTTGTCGGCGATGGCCTTGAGATCCAGGTACACGTCCGTCTCCTCGATCGACGAGACGAAGTCGCCCTTGAACCGGTCGGAGAGCTCTTTCTTGAGGGCCTCGCGCAGCGCGTCGGGGCTGACGCGCACGCCGTCGAGGCCCGCCGCGGCGAGCTCTTCGGGCACCGCCGAGCCGCCGTGATCTGCGCTGAGCACGACGACGAGGTTCGCGCGCCCGCCCGCCGCCCGCTCGGCGTGGCCGATGAGCTCGCCGATCGCCTTGTCGAGGCGGAGCGCCGCGTCCTGCGCCTCCCACGAATACGGGCCGAACAGGTGATACGTGCGGTCGAAGCACGAGAAGCTCACCGCGAGCAGGTCGGGCACGTCGTCCTTGCCGAGCTGCTCGCCGTCGATCGCCGCCTTCGCGGCCTGCACGAACAGCTCGTTCATCATCGGCGACGACGACAGCGCCGCGTACGACTGCGGCCCGGGCTGCGTGAGCCCGCCGTTCAGAGGATGCGGGAACGTGCGACCCATGCCGTAGACGTCGGCTTCGAATGGACGATCGTCGGTGCCCAGGTACTCCTTCGGGGGCAGGAGCAGGGCCCAGTCCTTCGCGTGGAACGCGTCGGCCGGCTTCTTGTCGTTGAACGCCTTCATCCAGGCCGGCACCTCCTTCAGGTAGTACGTGCCGGTCACGAAGCGGCCGATGGCCTCGTTGAACCACCAGGCCTGCCCGAGCTTGCCGCCCATCGCGATCGACGCGCGGCCCTTGCCCGCGATCGACACGACCTTCGCGCGGCCCCACGTGTTGAGCTTCAGGTGATCGCCGAGCGTCTCGGCCTGCAGCGCGATCGGCGAGACGTCGGTGTTCTCGAGCGGCGCCTCGAGCGCCGGGTGGTTCGGGTCTGCGAACGCCGGCTCGAGCTTCCCGCTCAGCCGGTTGAAGACGCGGTTCGAGACGATGCCGTGCCGGTACGGGTTCGTGCCGGTCATCAGCGTGGCGTGGCCTGCCGCGGTCACCGTCTCCGCGTAGTCGTAGCGCGCGGTCGGGAAGTACGCCCCCTGCGTGGACAAGAGCGCGAGGCCGCCCTTGAAGCGCGGCTTCATGCGCCAGAACAGATCGCTGCCGAGCGCGTCGACCGAGATGAACAGGGTCAGCTTCGGGGGCCTGGCGAACGCGGGAATCGACGAGAGCAGCAGCAGCAACGGGACGAGCAGTCGCACGCGCATGAGGTCGCGCACTTTCGACGAGAAAGGGGGTACGGTCCAGCTTCAAGAAATGAGCGCCGTCGAGGCCCGCGTTCGCGTCATCTACGGCGACACCGATCAGATGGGTGTCGTCTACTACGCGAACTACTTCCGCTACTTCGAGCTCTCCCGCAGCGAGTACTTCCGCGCCCGCGGAGGCTCGTACGTCGAGGTCGAGAAGCGCGGCCTCATGCTCCCCGTCGTCGAGGCCAACTGCAGCTACCGCGCGTCCGCGAGGTACGACGACGTCCTCGTCATCAGGTGCAGTGTCACCCGGTTGAAACGTGCCTCCATCGAGTTCACTTACGAGGTGCGAAAAGAGTCGGACGCGGCCATTCTGTGCACCGGCCACACCCTGCACGCCTGCATCAACAGAGAGGGCCGCCCTACCGCGCTGCCCGAAGACGTCGTGAAGCTGTTGTCACCCTGAAGGAGTCACAACGATGGATCGCAACCTCGCGATGGAAGTCGTCCGCGTCACCGAGATGGCCGCCATTGCCTCCGCGAAGCTGATGGGTCGCGGCACCAAGAACGAATCCGACCAGGCGGCCGTCGACGCCATGCGGAAAGCGTTCGACACGCTCGACATCAACGGCACCGTCGTCATCGGAGAAGGCGAGCGCGACGAGGCCCCCATGCTCTACATCGGCGAGAAGGTCGGCCGCGCGCGGCCCGACTCTCACCCCGTCGACATCGCGCTCGACCCGCTCGAGGGCACGAACCTCTGCGCGTACGGCCGGCCGGGAGCCATCTCGGTGGTCGCCATCGCCGGCCACGGCTGCCTGCTCAACGCGCCGGACACGTACATGGAGAAGCTCGCCGTCGGCCCGCGCGCGAAGGGCGCCATCGACCTGCGCAAGACGCCGACCGAAAACCTGCAGAACATCGCGAAGGCGATGGGCCGCGCGGTCAGCGAGCTCACGGTCGTCATCCTCGATCGCGATCGCCACAAGGACCTCATCGCCGAGGTGCGCAAGGCCGGCGCGCGCGTCCGCCTGATCGAAGACGGAGACGTCGCCGGCGGCGTCGCCACCTGCTTCGAGGAGAGCGGCGTCGACGTGCTGATGGGCATCGGCGGCGCGCCCGAGGGCGTCATCACCGCCGCCGCCGTCCGCTGCGTCGGCGGCGACATGCAGGGGCGGCTGAAGCCGCGCAACGACGAGGAGATCGCCCGCGCCAAGAAGATGGGCATCACCGACATCGACCGCATCTACACGGCCGAGGAGCTGGCGAAGGGCGAGGTGATGTTCGCCGCGACCGGCGTCACGACGGGAGACTTTCTCAAGGGCGTGCGCTTCTATGCGAAGGGCTGCGAGACCAGCTCCATCGTCATGCGCAGCAAGAGCGGCACGGTTCGGTACATCACGGCAACGCATCAGCTCGACAAGAAGCCCGGCTTCGCAAAGGAGACCTGAAAAGACCATGGCTGGAGCCACCCGCAGCATCACCATCAACGCGCCGCGCGAGAAGGTGTTCGAGGTGATCGCCGACGCCGAGCGGTACCCCGAGTTCTTGCCCGAGGTGAAGAAGATCAAGGTCAGCAACAAGCAGGGCAACCAGTGCGACCTGCACTACGAGGTCGAGGTCGTGAAGACGATCAAGTACACGGTCCGCTTCCGCACCGACCCGCCCGACAAGGCCTCGTGGACCTTCATCGACGGCGACTTCATGAAGGACAACAAGGGCAGCTGGACGCTCGAGGATCTCGGCAACGGGACGACGAAGGCGACCTACCAGATCGACGTCACCCTCGGAGCCCTGGTGCCCAAGACGATCGTCAACGCGCTCGTCGACACGTCGCTGCCGAAGCTGCTCGAGAACTTCAAGAAGAGGGCAGAGGCGCTCGCCAAGAAGTGAAAGAGGGGCCAGGCATCTTTTTCGCCCGGGATGGATGTCAGCCCCCTGTCCCCCTTTTCAGGTCGGGGTCACCGACGGCACGTCACCGTCGCGCCGGCGCATCGGGACGAAGCACTCGACCTTCTCGAGTTTTCCCTTCACCGCGAGCGCGGGCACGGCGGTCCACTCGACGAGCTCTCCGGCGGCGACGCGCGTCGCCTTGGACACCAGCACCGGCGAGCCGACCTGCTTGGTGAGCCCCTCGATGCGCGACGCCACGTTCACCGTGTCGCCGATCGCGGTGTACTCGAGCCGCCGCGTCGTGCTGCCGATGTCTCCGAGCACGACCTGGCCCGAGTGCAGGCCGATGCCGATCTTCAGCGCCGGCTCACCGCGCCGCGCGCGCTCGGCGTTCAGCGACTCGAGCTCGTTGATCATGTCGAGCGCGCAGGCGACCGCGTTCTGCGCGTGCTTCGCGTCGGGCAGAGGCGCGCCGAAGTACGCCATCAGCCCGTCGCCGATGAACTTGTCCAGCGTGCCGCGGTGGCGGAACAGCACGTCGACCATGCGCGAGTGGTACTCGTTCAAGAGCCGCACGACGCCCTGGGCGTCCATCGACTCGGACAGCGAGGTGAAGTCGCGGATGTCCGAGAACAGCACCGTCACGTCGCGCGCCTCGATCGACCCACCGCCGCCGCTGTCTTTCAGCCGCGACGCGACCTCGGGCGAGAAGTAGCGGCCCAGGCGCTGCAGCTTGAGCTCCTCGGTCGAGACCGCCTTGATGAGCCGGCCGGTGCGCGTGATGACGTAGGCGCCCGCCGCCGCCGCCACCCCCATCACCACCACCGTGATGGCCTGGGCCCCGATGCTGATGTTCGCCTCGCGCTGCAGGATGATCACCAGCACCGCCGCCACCGCCGCGGCGACGATGATGAGCGCCCGGTCGAGCACCAGCACGCTCGCGGCCAGCAGCGCGCAGAAGATCGCCGCGGTGAAGCCTGCGACGCCGCCGGGCGAGGCCGACACCGGCATCGCGATGAGCTGCAGGTAGAAGACGACGGGGAAGTCGATCAGCGCGCCGACCCACCCGATCGCGCGCGCGTGGGCCGGGGCCTTCTTCGCCACGACGGCCAGCACCACCGACACGAGCCACCAGCCCGTGTACGCCGGAAGAATGACCCCCCACGACTTCTCGCCGGCGATCAGGCCGAGGTACAGCACCACCGCGAACGCCACGGTGAGCGCGCTCAGGTGGATGACCTGCATGCGCCAGACGTTGCGCCCGCGCTCGCGGTGCAGCTCCTGCTCGACCGTCTGGGCGAGGCTCTGGCTGCCGTCCGCCATGCGCCCCGTCATATCGGCTCAGCGGGCGACCGCCAGAAAGCGGCTGTAAACGGCTGGATCACTGGACGTTTTGGGTGGCACCGGCCCGGGGTTGCCGTTCAGGCAGGCCGCATTAGAATCTGACATGAAAATGCTCGATGCCTTCATCATCGAGGAGATCAAACGTCGCGAGGCGGAGCGCGAGCGAATGGAACGTCAGCGCCCCAAGCTCGAGATCCCTCGCCGTGACCGTGATGACGACGACGACGCCGACCGTGAAGAGGGCGCCGAGAAGCCCCAACGCGGTGTCGTGGTGATCGATCTGTAGTACGGCGAGCCGGTGCTGCGCGCACTGCTGGCCTCCCTTCGCAGAAAACCCTTCACCCTCTGGTTTCACCCTGCGTATCGCCTGCCTCTCTCCGGTACGGAAGGCAGCACCGCGATGGATGCGCGGCGCGCGAATCACGCGCTGCACTACCTCGTGAAGGAGCACGCCGTCCGGGCCGAGGACATCCGCCAACCTCAGGCCATCACCTACACCGACCTGCAGCGGGTGCACACGCCCGACTGGCTCGAGTCGCTGTCGAAGGCGTCGACGCTCGCGCACGTCTTCGCGGTCGACGAGGCCGACGTCGTGGTCGACGAGCTGATGCAGTCGGTTCGGCTCGCCTGCGGAGGCACGCTCGCGGCTGCGCGCCATGCCCTCGAGCACCGGCACGCGACGCTCAACCTGCTCGGCGGCTTCCACCACGCCGCTCCCGCGCGCGGCGTCGGCTTCTGCGCCGTGAACGACGTGGCCGTCGCGATCGCCGCGCTGCGCGCGCAGGGCTTCGCCGGCCGCGTGGCGATCATCGATCTCGACGCGCACCCGCCCGACGGCACCGCCGCGTGCTTCGCATCCGACAAGACGGTGTGGATCGCCTCGATCTCCGGCGTCGCCTGGGGCGAGCTGCCCGGGGTCGACGAGATCGTGCTGCCCAAGGGCACCGGCGACGCCGACTACCTCGCCGCGCTCGAGACGCTGCTCGACCGGATGCCGCCCGCCGAGCTCGCGTTCGTGATCGCCGGCGGAGACATCATCGCCGGCGACCGGCTCGGCTGGCTCGGCCTCTCGGTGGCCGGCGCCCGCACGCGCGACCTCACCGTGCTCCGCCACCTCGGTGAGGTGCCGTCGGTGTGGCTGCCTGCCGGCGGCTACGGCCCCCACGCCTGGAAGGTGCTCGCGGGCACCGGCCTCGCGCTCGCGTTCGAGACCGAAGCGGTGATCCCCCCCGACTTCGATCCGCTCGGCGCCGAGCTGAGCGACATCGCGATGGAGCTCTCCGGAGAGAAGCTCGGCGGCGGCGGCGCGTTCTCGCTGTCGGAGGCCGACTTCCCCGAGCTGTTCGGCGCCAAGAAGGCCGAGCCGCGGCTGCTCAACTTCTACACGCGCGAGGGCCTCGAGTACGCGCTCGAGCGGTACGGCATCTTGCCGTTCGTGCGACGGCTCGGGTTCACCGACCTGCGCATCGAGCTCGAGCCCACGCGCATGCGCCTGCTGTCGCACGACGCCGTGCTCTTCGAGCTCGAGGTCGATCGGCAGCGCCTCGACGGCTCCGAGGTGCTGTTCGTGAACTGGCTCTCGCTGCGCAACCCGCGCGCGCACTTCTCGGCGAAGCGCCCGAAGCTGCCCGGGCAGGAGGTGCCGGGGCTGGGCCTCGCGCAAGAGGCCACCGCGCTGCTCGCGATCATGGCCGAGCGCCTGCGCCTCGACGGCGTCGCGTTTCGCCCGTCGTGGTTCCACATGGCCTACGCCGCGCGCCACGGCTCGCGGTTCATCGACGCGAAGCGGCAGGGCAGGTTCGAGGCGCTGGTGCGCGACCTGCGCGAGCTGTCGCTGCTCGACGCCACGCGGGCGGTCTCCGAGGGGCGCGTGATGCTCGACGGCAGGCCTTACGCCTGGGAAGCCGACCCCATGGTGCGCTGGCTGCACGCGGCGGGGCACGCCGCGGATGCCGAGGCGATCGCCGCCGAGCGCGAGCGCTGCAAGTTCACGCTCCGCGAGGCGTGAGCCGGGCCGGCCGCGGGGGTCAGTGCAGCAGGCCGCCGGCGGGCTGCGGCGGCGAGCTCTGGCTCTCGGCGACGCTCAGCAGCGCGAGCTTCTTCACCTGCTCCGCGTCGATCTTGTTGCCGCGCTCGGGGATGCCGAGGCCGCCTTGCGTCCACTCGGGGACGAAGAGCAGGGCGTCGGCCTCGCCGTTGTAGCCGAGCTGCACGAGCTGGTTCGGCTCGAACGAGCGGCACTTCTTCTCGCAGCAGAAGAAGCGCTCGGTGACGCGGTAGAGGCCTTCGGGGGCGAGCGGCTGCAGCGTGCTGCTCCACTCGGGCGAAGGCACGGTGAAGCCGTTCTGGTGCCAGCGCGCGCGGTTCGCGCTCCAGCTCTGCGGCAGGTAGATGCCGGCGCCGGGGTTGCCGTGGTTGTGGAAGTACACGAGGCGGCCGGCAGGCACGGACTCGAGCGGGCGGGTGGTGCGGTACAGGCCGCAGGGCGGGTGGTCGGCGGTGCTCATTTTTGGGCTATGCAGCAGGCCATGCCTCCCGTCGAAATGCACGCACAGCAGAGCGGCCTCGCGACCGCGCTGACGCACGGCCCCTCAGCTACGAAGATCCGCACGGTCCCCCCGAAGGACAACGGCGGCGACGCCTCGAGCTTCTCTCCCACGGATCTCGTCGGCGCCGCGCTCGCCTCGTGCGCGATCACCACGATGGTGCTCATCGCGAAGCGCGAGAACATTCCGCTCGGCGACCCCTCGGCCAGGGTCATCAAGTCGATGACGACCTCGGGGCCGCGCCGCATCGCCGAGCTCACGCTTCACATCGACATGCCGCCGGGCATCGACCCTGCGCACCGCGCGCGCCTCGAAGAGATTGCGCGGACGTGCCCCGTTGCGCGTAGTCTGCACGCCGACGTCGCCGTCCCCATCACCTTCGGGTACCCGCCATGAACAAGCTCGTCGCCCTGATGTTGCTGTTCGCCGTGCCCGCCTTCGCGCAGCAGCAGGTCTCGCTCACCCCCTCGGCAGAGCAGCCCGAGCCGGTCGCCGCCGTTCAGGCCGCGCAGGAGTCCGCGGTGCCGTGGAAGCCGCTGATCGTCGGCGGAGCGGTCCTCACCGCCGCGGTGGTGCTCGCCGTGGTGGTCGCTGCCGTCGTGAGCGCGCAGGCGAAGCCGCTGCAGCAGACCGACTTCGCCTGCAGCCCGAGCTGCGACGCCTGGATCAACGAACCGACGAAGTGACGCTCACGTCCCGGTCTTCACGACCGGGCGCGGCTCGAGCGTGACGAGCCTCAACTGTCCGCTCGACGCGGTGAAGCTCTTCGCGTCGACCTCGCGCTCGAGGTACGTGTAGCCGTCGAGCCCCGCCTCGTACATGCGCAACAGCTGGCGCGAGTCGTCGAGCGTCATGTGCCCGCCGCGCAGCGCGGCCTCGGCGAGGCGCCGCACCTTCGCGACGAGATCGTCCTTGTTGTACTGCACGTAGTGCAGCACCTCGGTGACGGTGTCGCCCTCGACGACGTGATCGATGAGGTAGCCGCCGCCCGGGGCCAGCGACACCTGCACCGCGTGCGTGTCGCCGAAGAGGTTGTGCAGGTCGCCGAGGATCTCCTGGTACGCGCCGACCATGAAGATGCCCAGGTAGTACTCGTCGTCGTTCAGCGGGTGCAGCTCGAGGACGTCTTTCACCTCGCGCTTGTCGATGAAGTGCTCGATCTTGCCGTCGCTGTCGCACGTGATGTCGGCGAGCACCGCGCGGCGCGTCGGCTTCTCGCCGAGGCGGTGAATCGGCATCACCGGGAACAGCTGGTCGATCGCCCACGAGTCGGGCAGCGACTGGAACACGGAGAAGTTGCAGAAGTACGTGTCCGACAGGTGGTGCTCGAGCGCCTCGAGCTCTTCGGGGACGTCGCCGCTCTCCTTCGCGAGGCGCAGCACCTTGTGGCAGATGGCCCAGAAGAGGTTCTCGGCGGTCACGCGCTCTTCGAGCGACAGGTGGCCGAGCGAGAACAGCGAGAGGCACTCTTCCTTGTACTCGGAGGCGTCGTGCCACGACTCGAGCAGGTTCTTGCGCGTGACGTCGCGCAGCGTGGCGTGCAGGTTCTTCACCACCTGCGGCGCGCCCTCGGGCAGCGTCTCGGAGACCGGCAGCACGTCGAACTCGCTCGAGCCGAGGACCTCGGTGATCAGCACGGCGTGGTGGGCCACGACCGCGCGGCCCGACTCGGAGACGAGGTGCGGGTGCGGCACCTTCGCGCGCTCGCAGGCCTCCATCACCGAGAAGACGACGTCGTTCGCGTACTCCTCGGTCGTGTAGTTCATCGACGAGGCGAAGTTCGTCTGCGAGCCGTCGTAGTCGACGCCCAGGCCGCCGCCCACGTCGAGGTACTGCAGCGGAGCGCCCTGGCGGACGACCTCGACGTAGAACCGCCCGACCTCGCGCAGCGCGTTCTTCACGTTGCGGATGTTCGAGATCTGGGACCCCAGGTGGAAGTGCAGCAGCTCGAAGGCGGGCAGCAGGCCCGTCTCCTTCATGAAACTGATCGCCTGCATCAGCTCGGCGGCCGAGAGGCCGAACTTGCTGCGATCGCCGCCGCTGGCTTCCCACTTGCCGGCGCCGCGGCTCGACAGACGAACGCGGATGCCCAGGCGCGGCGCGATGCCGGTCTTGCGGGCGACCTCGGCGATCAGCGGCAGCTCGGTCGGCTTCTCGACGACCATGACCACCTTGCGGCCGAGCTTCGAGGCGAAGAGGGCGGTCTCGACGTACTCCTCGTCCTTGTAGCCGTTGCAGATGATCAACGCTTCGGGGTCTTCGAGCAGCGCCATGACGGCGAGGAGCTCGGGCTTCGAGCCGGCCTCGAGGCCGTAGTTGTACTGGCGGCCGACGTCGACGATCTGCTCGACGACGTAGCGGTGCTGGTTCACCTTGATCGGGTAGACGCCGCGGTACTGGCCCTTGAAGCCGTGCTCGGCGATGGCCTTGCGGAACGCCTCGTTGAGGTGCACGACGCGGTGCCGCAGCACGTCGGTGAAGCGGATCAGCAGCGGCAGGTTGATGCCGCGGCGTCGGACCTCGTCGACGAGCTCTTTCAGGTCGAAGCTCGGAGAGTCCGGACCGCCGGGATGGATGATGACGTTGCCCTTGTCGTTGACGCCGAAGTACGGCGCTCCCCAGGAGCGGATGGCGTAGGTGTCCAACGAGTCCGCGACCGTCCAACGAGGGGGATTCGGATTTGCCATTGAGGCGCGCACAATAGATCAAGCGCGTCTGCGCTTCATCGATCTGATCGCGATGATGATCAGCGCCGCGAGTGACATTTCTGTGACGGAGAGGGAGCAGCCGCACCAGGAGATGCCAGTGTCGCGGCACGGCGGCTGACGGAAGCCGGCGTTGGCGAGCGCGGAGATCATTTCTCCCCCGCCGCCGCGGCCGCCTCGAGCTGCTCGCGCATCTTCGGGTCCGAGAGCATCTTCACGATGTCGGTGTTCTGCATCAGCGCGCGGTAGTCGCCCGACTCGAGCGCCTTCTGCACCGCGTCGTCGTCCACCGCGCGGCGGAACCGCGGGTCCTTTCTCAGCGCGCCGTACTGAGGCGAGTCCTTCGACTTCGCGGCGGCGACCAGCTCATCCATCCCGGGGATCGCCGCCATCGCGAACAGGTTGTGGTTGCGCGCGATCGAGAACAGCACCGACTGCTTCGGAGCGATCGCCAGACGCTTCCCCGCCACGACCACGTTGTCCTCGAGGAACGCGATCGCGCAGAGCACGAACCAGCAGATGGCCCCCATCTTGAGGCCGCCCATGAAGAAGCCGAGCGCGCGATCCAGGCCCCGGTCTTCCATCTTCCTGCCCGCGAGCAGCCTCAGCAGCAGCGCCTCGACCGCCCAGCGGATCAGCAGGAACGCGACGAAGAAGATGACCAGCGAGCCGATGACGACGCCGACGGTCTGCGAGGTCTGCAGCTCCTTCGCGAGCAGCGGCCCGGCCATCGGCCCGCAGATGCGCGCGAGCGCTCCGGCTGCGATCGCGGCGACCAGCCTCGCGATCTGCTTCGCGGCGCCAGAGAAGGCTCCGACGATCGCGAAGAAGGCCACCAGACCGACGACGAGCAGGTCGACGTTCACCGGATCTTGAACTGTTCGCCCTTGCTCTTGAACTCGTCGTGGAGCTTCTGCTCCACCTCGGCGAGCTTCTCTTTGTACCGGGCGTTGTCGCGCTCGTACATGAGGGCGCTCTTCAAGTTGCGCTGCGCGTCGCTCCAGCGCCGGGCGTCGATGTCCTTCATCGCAGTGGCGTAGAACTGGCGGCCCTTGGGGTGGGTGCCGATCTGCTCCTCCTGCTCCTTCTTCTGCTGCTGCTTGGTCTCGACCTCGGAGGCCTCGGTGAAGCGCAGCTTCGCCTTGCGCTCGGGGCCGCTGATGTCGGCGAGGTACTTCTTCCGCTTCGTGTCGTCTTTGAGGAAGTAGTACGCCTCGGTGATGCGCTTGTAGACGGTGCCGACGTCGGTCTTCACGTCGGCGTCGCTCAGGTGGAAGAAGCGGTCGGGGTGGTAGGTGCGGCTCTCCCGGTAGAACGCCTTCTTGATGTCCACGAGCTTCGCGTCGTGCGGCACGCGCAGCACCTGGAAGTAGTCGACGTCGTTCAGCACCCCGATGATCTGCGCGAGCGCCACCGCGGCCTGCGGAGTCACCGCTTCGATCGCGCCCGTCTCGGCGAACGCGGGCGGCGGCAGCTGCACCGCGGGCTGAACCGGCGGCGCAGCAGGCGCAGGCGGCGCTCCGGCAGGCGCAGGCGGCGGCACCATCGCCTTCACCGACTCCGACGCGAACGGGTCGAACTCTCCCAAGGCGGGCGCGGCTCCTGGCGCGGGAGGCACCATCACCGGCGCCGTCACCGGCGCGGCGGGAGCGGCCGGAGCGGCTGGAGTGATCACCGGCGCCACCGGCCGGGCCGCAGGCGGCGGAGGAGCGATGGCGGCGGGCGCCCCCGGAGCCCCCGGCGGTCGCGGCGGACCCGAGCCCGGCGCCCCGGGTGGACGCGGCGGACCGGCGGGGCGCTGCGCGGCGGCCGGTGCAGCCGGCCCCGCACCGGGCGCGGTGACCATCGGCGTGACGACGGGACGAGCCGGGCCGGGCGCGGGCGCGCCGACCGAGGGGCGCGGCGCTCCGGCAGGCGCCACCGGCGCCACCACGGGAGCGATCGGAGCCACGACGGGCGCGACCGGAGCCACCACGGGCGCGACCGGCGCCACGACCGGCGCGACGGCCGGCGTCGCCGGAGCACCGACCGGCGCGACCGTCGGCGCGGTGATGACCGGCGTGATGACGGGCCTCACGCCCGGGGCAGAAGGCGCAGCGGGCGCAGGCCCCCCGGGCGCACCGGGCGGACGCGGCGGCGCGGAAGGCGCAGCCCCGCCTGGAGCCCCGACGGGGCGCGGCGGACCTCCCGGCGCACCGGGAGGGCGGGGCACTTGCGACGCAGGACGTGGCGGCGGCCCCGGAGGAAATCCTGGCGGCTTCCCGCCCTGGGGAGGATCAGCCATCGATACCCGTCACCTCGCGACGGCCGGAAGGTCTTTGCCTGCGGCCCGGTGCAGCTGCGTCTTCGCGTTTGCGTCGATCGACTTCTGGATGTCGGTCTCCGACAGACCCGACGAGAGCGAGATGGTCGTGGACGTGCGTTGGCCGGACTCCACGTCGGTGGCCGACACGTTCACGATGCCGTTCGTGTCGATCTCGAACGTCACCTCGATCTTCACCTCGCCGCGGTAGCCGATCTTGAAGCCGGCGAACTCGAACTCGCCGAGCATCTCGCACTCGTCGGCGCGGTTGCTCTCGCCCTGGTAGACGCGGATCTTCACGCGGTCCTGCCCGTCGCGCGACGTGGTGAACGTCTTCGACTTGTCGATGGGGATCGGCGTGTTCTTCTCGATGATCTTCTCGGTGAAGCCGCCGACGGTGCCGATGCGCAGCGACAGGGGCGTGACGTCGACGAGGAACGTCTCGGTCGCCTTGTCCATCAGCGCGTGCGCCTGGAGCGCGGCGCCCATCGAGACGACCTCGTCGGGGTTGATGCCTTCCTTCGGCTCGCGCTGGAAGTAGTGCTTCACCGAGTTGCGGATGATCGGCAGCCGCGTCGGACCGCCGACGAGGATCACCGCGTCGACGTCGGCGGCGGTCATGCGCGCGCTCTGCAGCGCCTCGTCACACACCTTGAAGGTGCGCTGCACCAGGTCCATCACCATGCGGTTGAACTGGTCCTGCGTCAGCGTCTGGGTGAGGTCGATGACCTGGCCGTTCGCGTCCTGGCAGATGCCCTGGCAGAGGATCTGCGCGGTGCCGTTCACGCCGACGTCGATCTTCGCCTGCTCGGAGGCCTCTTTGAGCATCTGCAGGCAGTACTTGTTCTGGCGCAGGTCGAGCCGCGTCTTCTGCAGGAAGTCTTCGGCGAGCCACGTCATGATGCGGTCGTCGAAGTCGTCGCCGCCTAAGTACGTGTCGCCGGCCGTCGAGAGCACCTCGAACACGTCTTTACCGATCTCGAGGATCGAGACGTCGAACGTGCCGCCGCCGAGGTCGTAGATGACGATGCGCTGGTTGACGTCGCGGCCGAACCCGTACGCCAGCGCGGCGGCGGTCGGCTCGTTGATGATGCGCAGGATCTCGAGGCCGGCGATGCGGCCCGCGTCCTTCGTCGCCTGGCGCTGGTTGTCGTTGAAGTACGCGGGCACCGTGACGACGGCCTTCGCGACGGTGTGGCCGAGGTAGCTCTCGGCGATCGCCTTCATTTCCTTGAGCACCAGCGCCGAGATCTCGGGCAGCGAGTACTGGCGATCGCGCACGACGATGCGCACGGAGTTGTTCTGGCCCTCGACGATCTTGTACGGCATGACCGTCTGCGCCTTCTTCACCTCGTCGGAGAAGAAGTAGCGGCCGATCAGCCGCTTCGCCGAGTACACGGTGTTCTCGGCGTTGGTGATGATGTTCTTCTTCGCGGCGTTACCGACCAGCACCGTCCCGTCTTCGAGGAACGAAACGACGGAGGCGTGCGTACGCTCTCCCCACTCGTTGGGGATGACGGTGGGCTCGCCGTTCTGTACGACGGCGACGCACGAGTAGGACGTGCCCAGGTCGATGCCGACAGCAATTTCCTGCTCCGCCATGCGTGGAAGACTACCTGCGCTCGCGCGTGTTCTGAAGGTTTAGAATGCGCGTTGAGGGAAGAACGGCCGGATACTAGCGGTATTAAAGAGGACACATGTCTCGCTTCGTGGCGTTGATGACGTCGGAGCCGTTCCTGGTTCGATGCGAGCTGCACCGCATTCGGCCCGATGTGACGTTGGACCAGCCCGATCAGGCGGTCGGCGTCGGCGCTTATGAAGAGAGCACCACCCTCATCCGCAAGTACGGCCCGGGCGTGCCCCGCAGCGATCTCTGGGAGGCCCCCGAGTCCGACGCCGTCGTCCTGATGGCCCAGTCGCTCGCGGTCGGCCAGTCGCTCGAAGACAACATGCAGCCGTTCCGCTTCCGGCAGTGGCTGTTCGCGCACGCCGGGCACGTCGAGCGCGCCGACAAGGTCCGTGTCGCGCTGATGGAGATGGTCCCCGAGTACCTGCAGCGCGCCGTCCGCGGCGGCACCGTCAGCGAGGTCATGTTCGCGCTGTTCCTCAAGTCCCTTCGGGACATCGGCCGCATGGAAGATCCCGGCCTCGAGTCCGGCGTCGCCGCCTCCCTGCTCGCGCAGACCGCCCGGACCGTCGATCAGATCGCCGGAGAGGTCAGCGGCCCCGGCAAGTCCCAGCTCGCCTACGTCGCCACCAACGGCCGCATGCTGATCGCCGCGGGCCGCGGGCACGAGCACCTCTACTACCGCCTGCTCGAGGGCGAGGGCACCTGCGAGCGGTGTGGGCTGAAGGCCGGCGGCAAGGACAGCGAGCCGCTGGTGCGAGATCACCGGCGCCGCCGCTCGGTCGTGGTCGCGACGCACCCGACCAAGCCCCAGGCGTGGATGCCGCTCGCCGACGGCGGAGCGCTCGCCGTCGACCGCAAGCTGCAGCTCAACGTCCTCGCGCCGACCGACGTTCGGTAGCAAAGACTCCGCGCGCGAACGAGCGCGCGGCGATGACGCAGGCCAGCAACGCCAGCGCCAGCCACGCCCACGTGAGCGGCTCGCTCGCGTCTCCGCGCATGAACAGACTGCCGGCTGCCGACAAACCCGCGACGGACAACAGGTAGTTCCCCATGATTCGCCTTCAGTTGCCGAAGACACCGAAAGCGATCGGCTCAGGATCGAACTACCGGCCGAAGAAGCTGGCCTCCAAGACCAGCATGGCCAGGTTGAACGAGCCGTGCAGGAAGGCGGCGCCCATCACCGAGCCGGTCTTCTCCCTCAGCCAGCCGAACATCAGCGCCGGGAAGAACACCCCGAGCCTCCAGACCTGGAAGATCGCCAGGTGGCCGAGCGCGAACAGCACGGCGGTGACCCAGAACGCCCGGCCCAGCCGCGCTCCGAGGAACTTGCGCCCCTCGGGCCACGCGTCGCGCAGGCGGGTCTGAAGGAAGCCCCGGTAGAAGAACTCCTCGGGCAGCGCGACGACGAAGTACTGGTCGATGATCCACTCCGCGAACCGATCGGGCACCCGCAGCGAGAAGTGCCAGTCGCGGGGGTACGGCACGATGAGCGTGCGCAGCTTCTCGGGCAACAGCGGCACGCCGTACTGCAGGAACGCGAAGTACCCGGCGATGAACAGCGGCAGCGTCACGAAGAGCAGCCCGAGCGTGAGGGCGATCTCCTGCTTCGAGATGCGCAGCGAGACGCCGTACTCGCGAAACCCCTCGCCGCGCCGGCGCATCGACAGCTCGGGCAGGTAGAGGAACCCGAGCGTCGCGACGAGCTTCGCGGCCGAGCCCCCGGCCTGGAACGCGATGACGATGAGCACGAAGCAGATCGCCCACAGCGAGATCGCCTCGCGCGCGGCGTCCTGCGTCATCCACCGCTCGAATCGCGCGGTGGCGGTCACGCCTTGAGCCGCTGCAGCATTCCCGCGGGCGCGTAGAACGTGAACGTCACGCCGGCGGCGGTGAGCTTGCAGCCGGTCTTCAGCGGCTTCGGCGCCCCGGGCTCGAGCTTGATGCCGTCCAGCGTCGAGCCGTTGCGGCTGCCGGCGTCGCGCACCGTCCACCCGCCGGCGGCGTCCTGCATGAACACGAGGTGCAGCGTCGACAGCGTGCCGTCGTTGATGACCGCGTCGCACTCGGCGCCGCGGCCGAGCGTGAGCTGGCTGCCGTCTTTCTTCGGCTCCAGCGCGAGCGCGAGGGCCTCGCCCGTCGGCTTCCCGGGCGCGGGCGTCGTCGTCAGGCCCTGCGCGACCAGCGTGGTCGAGCCCGGCGGCTTCCACGAGCCGGGCTCCCACAACAGCCAGTCGTGGGGGTGCGCTTTCTTGAACTGGTCGAGATCGGCGTTGCTGAAGCGAAAGGTGAGCGACGAGATCAGGTAGCTCTTCAAGGCTTGGGCTCGTGAGACCGGCGTTTGAGAGCCCAGTATTTCTGTTGGATGCGCAAGTTCAAGGGGTCGACGTTCAACGCGGCCTCGTAGTTCTCCAGCGCGAGGCCGGCGTTGCCCTTGTTGTCATAGGCGTTGCCGGTCACGAACTTCACGTGGGCCTGCGTCTCGGCGCCCGGGTGCTGGTCGAGGTAGCGCCGCCGCGCGGCGTCGATCTCGCTGACGGTGAGGCCGGCGGCGATGCAGCGCGCGACGCCGCGGTAGTTCGCGCGGTTCGCGTCGTACTCGAGGCGCTTGCTCGCCGCGCCGATGGTGTCGGCCGCCGCCTGCACGCGCTGGATGGCGGCTTCGATCTGCTCGAGCTGGCGCTTCGACACCGGCCGCTTCTTGAGCTCGTCGAGCTCGCGGCGCATCTCGCGGGCGTGCGCCTTGATCTCGCTGAACTCGGAGTCGGTCGAGACCTGCAGCACCACGTAGTGATCGCCGTTGATGCGCTTGCTGTACTTGTCGAGCACCGTGGCGGCGGGCCTGTCGTCGTCTTCGGCCTGGACCGGCGCGGTGACCTTCTGCGCCGGCAGGCCCTGCACCATGCGGGCGATGGCTTCGCGCTGGGCGAGGTTGAGCTCGAGGAACTGCACTCCGAAGCCGGGAGACATGTTCCACGCGCGCGCCTGGTCGGGCGTGACGTGGCGAACGACCTCGGCGATGAGCTCGAGATCTCCGGCGACGGGCAGCTTGATCTTGAGGCGCGAGAACTGCGGCGGCAGCGAGCCTTCGCTGCAGAGGAACATGCCGCCCTTCGAGATGTCCTGGCAGGGCAGCGTGCCGAGGCCGCTCACGATCGCGTCGAAGCGCGCGGTGTGGCGCGAGTGCACCGGGGCGGGCGTCGCGGGCACGCTCGGCGCCGGCGGCGCGGACGGCCGCGGCGGCAGCCCGGTGCCCAGCGGCGGCGTGCTGCCCGCATTGAGCACCACCGCGACGACCGGGACGCCGGACGAGGACTGGGGCTTCGGCGTCTGAATCGGGCCGACCAGGGCCTCGAGGCGCGCGTCGACCATCGACTCGCTCGCCTGCTGGAACGGAGGCTGCGGCGTAGCGACGGGGTACGGCGTCGGAGCGTGCGGGGCGGTGCGCTCCCACGGCGGAGTCGGGATGCGCGGCTGCGGCCCGACGGGCGTCGGCAGCGGCGGCATGACCAGGTACGGGGCGCCGGGCTGCGGCGACGGCGACGGCCGGCCGGTGCCGGGCATCTGGTGCGGCAGGGCGCCGAGCACGTCGGCGAGCGCGGTGCCGAAGGCGTCGGCGTTGTCGTAGCGATCGTCGGGGCGCTTCGAGAGCGCCTTCATGATGACGTCGCTCCACTCTTTGGGGACCGAGGGCGTGATGAGGTGGGGCGCCTCGGGCGTCTTCGTCTGGTGGGCGATGAGCAGGCCGGTGAGGCCGCCTCCGCTGAAGGGCAGGCGGCCGGTGGCCATCAGGTAGGCGATGACGCCGAGCGAGTAGATGTCGCTGCGGCCGTCGATCTTCTCGCCGGTCGTCTGCTCGGGCGCCATGTACTCGGGCGTGCCGACGATGGTGCCGATCGACGTGGTCTCGGCCTTGTTCTCGGTGGCGAAGAGCTTCGCGATGCCGAAGTCGAGGATCTTGACGAAGTTCTCGTTCCGCCCGCGCTTGATGAGGAAGATGTTCTCGGGCTTGAGATCGCGGTGAACGACGCCGTGCGAGTGCGCGGCCTGCAGCGCGTCGCAGATCTGCAGGAGGATCGGGATCGCCAGCTCGACGTGCAGCGGCCCCCGGATGACCTGGTTGAGCGTGCGCCCCTCCAGGAACTCCATGATGAGGTAGTACCGGCTGGGCGGCACCACGTTCATGTCGAAGATGTTGACGATGTTCTCGTGGCCGATCAGGTTGACCGCGCGCGCCTCGGCGTAGAAGCGCGAGACGAGCGCGGCGTTCGTCGCGAGGTGCGGGTGCAGGATCTTGATCGCGACCTTGCTGCCGATCACCGTCTGCTCGCCGAGGTAGACGGTGCCCATTCCGCCCTTGCCGACCATGCGGTTGATGCGGAACGAGCCGATGGTGGTCCCGACGAGCGGGTCGACCTCGCCGCTGATGGCGCCCGGCTGCTGCGTCGGCGTCGGTGACGCGAGCGCCGAGGCGGGGATCGAGGGGATCGGCGAGAGCGAGCCCATCGCAGGCGGCGGCAGCTGCCGGCCCGTCGCGCTGTCCATCAGCTGCGTGCCGGACGCAGGCTGACGGATGATCGTCGGGCACGGCGCGTCGGCAGCGTGAAGCTGCCCGCAGATGGCACAGGGGCTTCGCACGAGGTCTAAGGGGCCTGACAGTTTACAGTGTTAGCGTGGCTGAAGTCCCGGGTCTGTTTCCAGCCGGTAACGTCGGCGGCCAGAGGAATGGGTAGAAGTCAAGACCTCCTCAGCCCCGCCAGGAAGCCTTTGACGTCGCGTGTATTCAACGCGTCGCCGACGGTCGTCCACCCCTTGCGGGCGGTGGCGAGCGCGAGGGGCAGGTGCTGGTGGAGCTCGGCGACGGAGTGCGCGTCGGTGCTGACGACCACCTTGAGCCCACGCTGGAGCGCCTGCTTCACGTATTCGGCCTTCAGGTCGAGGCGCTCGGGGCAGCCGTTGATCTCGATGGTGATGCCCTTCTTCGCCGCCTTGTCGAGGATCTCGTCCATGCGCATCGGCGCGGGGTCGCGGCGGTTCAACAGCCGGCCCGTCGGGTGGCCCCAGATCTGGAAGAAGGGGTTGTCGAAGGCGTTGAGCACGCGCTTCGTCATCGCGTCTTCGTCCTGGCTGTAGCGCTGGTGAATCGAGCCGATGACGACGTCGAGCTTCTCGAGGATCTCGTCGGGGTAGTCGAGCGAGCCGTCCTCGAGGATGTCGCTCTCGATGCCCTTGAGCAGGGTGATGCCCTCGAGCTTCTCGTTGACGGCGTCGATCTCGTCCCACTGCGCTTTGAGGCGATCGATCGAGAGCCCGCCGGCGTAGCCCGAGGTCTGCGAGTGCTCGGTCACCGTGTAGTAGGTGAGGCCCATCGCCTTCGCGGCCATCGCCATGTCCATGAGCGAGGCGCGGCCGTCGCTCCAGGTGGTGTGGCTGTGGATGTTGCCCTTGATGTCGGACAGCTGGATGAGCTCCTGCGGGACCTTGTGCTCGAGGGCGGCTTCGATCTCGCCCCAGTCTTCGCGCAGCTCGGGCGGCACGTACTGCATGCCGAGCATCGCGTAGAGCTCGGCCTCGTCTTTGACGGGGAGCTTCTCGTCGCCGCGGTGCACCCCCCACTCGGAGAGCTTGAGGCCCTTGTCGATCGCGAGGCCGCGCAGCTTGATGTGGTGCGCCTTGCTGCCGGTGAAGTGGTGCAGCGCGGTGGCGAAGTCTTCGTCGGGGAGCACGCGCAGGTCGACCTGCAGGTCTCCTTCGCGCAGCCGCACGCTGGCCTTCGAGTCGCCGAAGCCCAGGACCTCGCGCACCTGCGGGTGCTTCGTGAAGACCTCGAACACCGGCTGCGGGTCTTTCGCCGAGGCGATGATGTCGACGTCGGCGACGGTCTCGCGCATGCGGCGCACGCTGCCGCCGAGCGACGCGCGGATGACGCCGGGCGCCTTCTTCACGTCTTCGAGCAGTTGTTCCGCGCGCGGGAGGACGTCGGCGAGCAAGAGGCGGCCCTTGGTGCGGCGGGCGAGCTCGATGCCGGCGAGCAGCTTCTCTTCGGTCGCTTCGCCGAAGCCCTTGATGTCGCGAACCTTGTGCGCCTTGCACGCGGCCTCGAGCTCCTCGAGGGTGCCGATGCCGAGCAGCTCGAAGAGGACCTTCGCCTTCTTCGGCCCGAGGTTGGGGACCTGGAGCAGCCCGAGGATGCCGGGCGGGTACTCGCGCTTGAGCTGCTCGAGGGCCTCGAGCTTTCCGGTCTCGACGAGCTCGGTGATCTTGGAGGCGATGGAGGCGCCGATGCCGTCGATCTGGGTGAGGCGCTTCTCGGCGACGAGCGTCGCGAGATCGTCGCCCAGGCCCGCGATGCGCTCGCTGGCGATGTCGTACGCGCGCGTCTTGAACGCGCTCTCTCCCTTGATCTGGAGGTAGAGGCCCAGGTCCTTCAGCGCGTTGGCGACTGCCTGTTTGTCGTTCAGCTTCACTGCGAGGCCTTATAACCGTTTGGTCGGTGCGATTCGTCCTCTCCGCTGTGGTGTTGCTCGTCGCGTGCTCGGGTCCCGAGCCCGAGCGCTTTCTGTGGTCGGACGATCCGCAGAGCCTGGAGAACCCGTTCCCGGACTCACGGCTCGGCTCCGAGCTGCGGGCCGACTTCTACCGGCCGTTCTTGATGCCGAAGGCGCTGACTCCGGGGGCGAAGCGCCTGTTCGATCGGTACATCGCCGACGGGCGACAGCACCTGACCGGCACCGGCAACTTCGCGCCGACGCTGCTGCGCCCCTCGGTGCCGATCGACCCCGCGTCGGTGCCGGGCCACTTCGCGCGGCTGTCGAAGACCGCGGGCGGCGGCTACGAGGTGATCGAGCGCGACGTCGCCGCCGAGCACTCGACCGCGTCGTTGAACGGCACCGGCCGCGAGGGGGGCGAGGGGTTCCCCGAGTTCGTGTTCGTGCGGCCGTCGGTGCCGCTGCCGGACGGCGCCGAGGGGCTGCTCGTCGTCACCCGCGGAGTGAAGTCTCGCGACGGCGTCGAGCTCGGTCGAGGTCGCGCGTGGGATCGCGCGAGGCCCTCCGACCTCGGCGCGGCGGCGACGGCGCTCGGCGTCGCGGAGTCGGACCTCGTGCTGGCGCTGCCGCTGAAGGCTGCGCCGATCGCCGCCGACTACCGGAAGCTGAAGCAGTGGGTCGACGGGCCTTCGGGGCTCGCGGCGGTGACGGTGCCGATGAAGGGCATGGTCGGCGGCGCGCCCGTCGGCGCTTGGAAGAGCACGGACACCGACTGGTCGACGATGCTGCCGTGGCTCGAGCGCGCGAAGTGGCACGCGCCGATTCGCGACGTGGGCAGCGTCGTGATCGGCACCCTCGCGGTGCGCGATCCCCGCGAGAACGGGGTGTGGCGCGCCGACTGGGTCGAAGATCCGTCGAAGGCGCCGATCGTGCAGCTGCCGTTCGTGCTGAGCGTGCCCGCGGGCGCGAAGCCGCCGGGCGGGTGGCAGACGGTCATCGGGGCGCACGGCATCAACGGCCGCAACGTGCCGTCGGCGAGCGGCACCGACTCGTATTGCCTGGAGCACGCGCAGTGGCTCGCGGCGGCGGGCATCGCGTGCCTCGGCGTCGACGCTCCGTCGCACGGGTCGCGCGGCAACATCGTCGGCTTCTTCGACATCGAGAACGTCGCGGTGATGCGCGAGAACTTCCGCGAGGAGACGTTCGATCTCATGCAGGTGGCGCGCGCCGCGTCTTCGATCGACGTCGACGGCGATGGCGCCGGCGATCTGTCGGGAGAGCTCGGGTTCCTGGGCAACTCGCTCGGGGCGATGATGGGCGCGTCGTACTTCGCGGTGGACGAGCGCATCCGCTACGCGGTGCTCAACGTGCCGGGCGGCGGGCTGGCGAACATCCTGGTGAGCCAGGTGAACAAGGACCTCATCGGCCTGCTGATGGTCTCGAAGACGGGCGTCGTCTTCGACAGCGCCGAGTACCACAGCTCGTTTCCGCTCATCCGCGCAGTGTCGCAGTCGTTCCTCGAGAGCGCAGATCCGGTGAACGTGTTCGCGCTGGTGGATCGCAGCCGTGCGGTGCTGATGCAGATGGGCGTGGGCGACTTCACGATCCCCAACGGCACGACGCTCGACCTGCGCGGCGCGGGAGCGCTGCCGGAGCCGACGGCCTCGGCCTCGGGCTCGACGCCGCTCCGGGCGTTCACGCGGTTCGATCCCCGGAAGTACGGCCTGCCCGAGCGGTACGACGGGCACAACGTGATCGCCGACGTCCCGGCGGTTCGCGAACAAGCACTCGACTTCTTACGGTCGAAGGGCACTACATTGACGGTGCCTCCATGAGTCACAAGCGGCACGTCCTTGGTCCTGCGAATCTGAAAGAGGGAGACCTGCGCGGCTACCCCGTCGGCAAGCGCAACGTCCTCGTCGCCTGCGTCGGTGGGAAGGTGAAGGCGCTCGACGACTGGTGCAACCACGCCGGGTGCCTGCTCTCGGGCGGCCGCATCGAGGGGAACATGGTGGTGTGCCCGTGCCACGAGGTCGGGTTCGATCTCGACACGGGGAAAAACGTGACGTCGCCGGGCATCTGCGACGACCAGACGCGCTACGACACCGAGGTGCAGGACGGTCAGCTCGTGGTGATCGACTTCCCGGAAGTGTGACGCATGTTGTCCGAGGCTCGCGCGCGGGCGTTGAAGCCGCTGCTGGATGCGTTCTCGACGCGGCCCGAGCTGTCGGAGCGGAAGCGGTTCGATCCGATCGAGTTCCCGGGGCGCTTCTCGAACCCCCGCGACGTCGAGGTGGCCGGGCTGCTGGGCGCCGCGCTCGCGTACGGGCGGGCGGATCTGTTCAAGCCGAAGGTCGATTCGCTGCTGTCGGTGATGGGCGGCTCGCCGGCCGCGTTCGTCGCGGAGCTCACGGTGCCGCGGGCGGCGAAGCTGCTCGACGGGTTCGTGTACCGGTTCAACCTCGGCGCCGACGTCGCGGTGCTGCTGCTCGGCATGGGGAAGGTGCTGCGCGAGCGCGGCTCGCTCGAGGCCGCCTTCGTCGGAGAGACGCAGCACGGGCGGCTGTCTTCCTTCTGCTCGACGATTCGTGAGTCGGCGCCGCTGCGCGAGATCCTCCGGCGCGTGGGCCCGACGCGCGGGCTGGCGCACCTGCTGCCGTCGCCGTTGGGTGCTGGCGCAGCGAAGCGACTGAACCTGTACCTGCGGTGGATGGTGCGTGGGCCCGACGGCACCGACTTCGGCGTGTGGAAGAGGGTGAAGCCGGCGGAGCTGGTGATTCCGCTCGATACGCACGTGATGCGCATGGCGCGGCTGCTCGGGCTCACGGCGCGGAAGGACGCGACGTGGCGGACGGCGGAGGAGGTGACCGCCTCACTGCGCCTGCTCGACCCGGCGGATCCCGTTCGGTACGACTTTGCGCTGTGCCACTACGGCATGAGCGGCGCGTGTCCTGCCGTGCCGGTGCGGGTGAACTGCGTGCGGTGCGAGCTGAAGAAGGCGTGCCGGCGCGGTCGCGCACTGGCGTGAGGCGCACCTCGCCCCAGCTCGCGGGCGTGGAGGGAGGAAGAGTGGCTCAGCTCCAGGGCCTTCCTCGCTGTGGTCGCGCGTGGCATGACGCTGCGGCTATCGGTGGGACGGCGGTTGTTGAGCCCGTTTCGCCGAGGCCGCCCCGAAGGCGGTGAGGTGTGCGGGGGCACACTTTTTCCTGCGCGCATCCCCTAAACATTTAGGGGGTGCTCGCACGAAAAACTCTGGCCGTGGGACCCCTGCGCCTCGGGGCCCAGGCCCGCACGGCGTCGGAAACCGCCGTCCCTTCAGCAGCCAGGGCGCCAGGCCGTGAGCTGCGGCGGCGACTCAGGCTGAGGAGCTGAGCCACTCTTCGGCCCTCCAGGCCTGGAGCTGGGGCGAGCGCGGCCTCTCGCTCAACTGAGCCGGAAGATCGACTTCAGCCGCCGCAGAATCTCGTTCGCCTTCGCACCCTCGGGCGCGTTCGCGCCGGTGGCGCTCGCTACCGCGTCGAGCTCCGAGCGTCGCTGCGCCAGCAGCTCGGACAGCTGCTGCGCGCGCTCGGGGTTCTCGGCGAAGTGCTTGCTGAACACCTGGCGGTCGAGCTCCAGCACGACGACGTCGCTGGTCGCGACGACGGTCGCCGACCGGGGCTCGCCGGTGAGCAGCGACATCTCTCCCAGGTATGCGCCGCGGGAGAGCCGCGCGATCTCGTTGCCTCCTCGCGCGACGGCGACCTCGCCCGAGACGATCACGTAGAACGTGTGCCCATCGTCGCCTTCGCGGATGATCGCTTCGCCCCTGCCGAAGCGGCGCTCGACGGCAGCCCGGGCGAGCTCGGCGCGCTGCTCGGAGGAGAACGGCGTGAACAGGTCGAGGCCCGAAAGGAGCGTGAGGTGTGGGCTGGCCGCCTGCTGCGCCTTCATGTGCACGACGCGCTGCGGGTACGGAATCTCGATGCCTGCCCGCGAGAACCGGTACCACAGGCGGGTGTACGCCTGATCGACCGCGTCGGGCTGAGAACGGTAGTCCGCGATGTAGAAGCGGACGAGGTACGTCACCGCCGAGTCGGCGAAGCGCGACACCAGGCAGACCGGAGCGGGCGTCTTCAAGATGAGCGGCACGTCGGCGAGCGCGCTCACCACCTCTTCGCGAACGACGTTCGGCGGCGTCGCGTACGAGACGCCGACCTCGAGATCGAGCGCCACCGGCTGGCCACCTCGCGTGTAGTTGCGTACCGGCTGCTTCGCGAGGTTGCTGTTCGGGACGGTCACCTCTTCCGACCTGAACGTCTCGATGCGCGTCGCTCGCCACGCGACGTGCACGACGCGACCCTCGTGCTCTCCTGCCGAGATCCAATCGCCGGCGCGGAACGGCCGCTCGAGCTGCAGCGCGAGGCCGGAGAAGACATTGCCGAGGGACTCCTGCAGCGCGAGGCCGAGGACGACGGAGAGAATCGCCGACGTCGCGAGCAGCGAAGTCAGATCGATGTCGAGCTGCGTCTTGAGGATCGGGATCGCCGCGACGACGTAGAGAACGAAGTCGAGGACGTCGCGGAGGATCTTCGGTGTGCCGCCGACGTTGATGCGGCGGTACGTCCACAACGCGAACGCTACGGTCGTGCGCACGGCGCCGAACGCGAACGCGAGCATCCAGATGACGCGAGAGGCCTTGTCGATCGCCGCGAACCCGAGCGCGTCGAACGCGTAGTCCATGAGGCGCAGCGCGAGCCACGTCACGAGCCAGCCGAGTGCGCCGCGCAGGTCGGACTTGAGTTGCTGCTCCTTCGCCAGCGCACGAGCGAACGCGACGAAGATCAGCAGGACCACGCCGATCACGAGCGCCGTGTTCCCCTGCAGAAAAGGCATCAAGGCGCGTCGGCCCTTAGCATAAGAAGCCGGCATGGCACTGAGCGAAGTCCAGGGGCAGACCCGCGCGATCTCGGCGCTGGAGAAGTCGCTCGGCTCGGGCCACGTTCACCACGCGTGGCTCTTCATCGGGCCCGAGGGGGTCGGCAAAGAGCTCACCGCCGTCGGCCTCGCGCAGGCGCTGACGTGCCCCGAGAAGCCGAACGTCGGGTGCGGGCAGTGCTCGAGCTGCCAGCGCGTGCTGCGCCGCAATCACCCCGACGTGACCTGGGTGCTCACCGAGCACTCGCAGGTCGAGCGCGGCATCATGGGCCGCGGCGACTTCGATCACACGCCGTCGCGCGACATCAAGGTCGAGCAGGTGCGCGCGCTCGGAGAGCGCCTCGCGTTCCGCCCGCTCGAAGGGCAGCACAAGGTCGCGCTGCTCATCGACGCCGACGCGATGAACCCGCAGGCGCAGAACGCGCTGCTCAAGACGCTCGAAGAGCCTCCGAAGGGCACGGTGCTCGTGCTCACGACGGCGATGCCCGACAAGCTGCTGCCGACGATTCGCTCGCGCTGCGCGAAGGCGCAGTTCGGCCCGCTGCCCGAGGCGCTGCTCGTCGAGAAGGTCTCCGCGAAGCGAAAGCTCGATCTCGAGGTCGCCACCCAGGTGGCGCGGCTCGCCGGCGGCTCGCTCTCCCGCGCGCTGGAGATGGACGTCAAAGGGCTCGAGAAGCGCCGGGAGATCATCGAGGCGTTCGAGGCGCTCAGGCGCGACGACGCGCGCGGCTGGCTCGCGTTCGCCGAGACGTACGGCGACGGCCGCCCCGAGGCCGAGCACGCGCTCGACGTGCTGCAGGTGTGGCTGCGCGACGTCGTCGCCGCCCAGGCCGGGGCGACCTCGCTGGTGAACTCCGACCTCCGCGAGCTCGCGATGAAGGCGGCCGCGAAAGACGCCGCGCCCGCGCTGCTGCGGCGGATGACGGTGCTCGACGAGGCGAAGAACGCCATCACGCAGCGCAACGGCGCCGTGCGGCTGCAGCTCGAGCGGATGTTGATCGAGATGCTCGCGTGACCCAGCGCTCGGCGCGAAGCAGCGAGCGAAGTCTGCTCGCTGCGGAGCAGGGCGACCCCAGCTCGCCCGTGGGCCGAGCGCCAGACAGCGAGGGCCGACGGCCTCCGCCCGCGGGGACGATCGCGCTGCTCTCGACGCTCTACTTCGTGCAGGGCCTGCCGTACGGCTTTCAGGAGAGCGCGCTGCCGGGCTTCCTCACCAAGCTCGGCGTCTCGATGGCCGCGGTGGGCGCCGCCAGCGCGCTGTCGTGGCCGTGGGCGCTCAAGCCGCTCTGGGCCCCGGTGGTGGACCGGTACGGCTCACGCAAGGCGTGGATCCTGCCGCTGCAGCTGCTGCTCGCGCTGGCGTGCGTCGCCGCGGCGTTCAGCGAGCCGTCGGCGTCGCTGACGCGGCTCATCGTGATCGTGCTCGTCATGAACGTGCTCACCGCGACGCAGGACATCGCCGTCGACGGCTACGCGGTCGATCGCCTCGGCAAGGAGGACCTCGGCTACGGCAACGCCGCGCAGGTCGTCGGCTACAAGATCGGCATGCTCGTGGGGGGCGGCCTGCTCTGGGCCTGGTACGCCGAGCTGAAGTGGCAGGGCGTCTTCTTCGCGATGGCCGCGTGCTGCCTGTTCGGCATGGCGGTGCTGTCGGTCTCTCGCGAGGTGCGGCCCGCGGTGGCCGACGCGGCCGAGAAGATGTCGTGGCGCGAGCTCGTGCAGCGGCTCAAGGCGGTCATGGCGCTGCCCGGCACCGGCTGGCTCATCGCGTTCGTCGCGACCTACAAGATGGGCGAGGCGCTCGCGAACAAGATGTTCACGCCGTTCCTCGTGAAGCAGCGCGGCCTCGAGCCCGAGGTGGTGGCGTCGTGGATGGGCACGTGGGTGATGGGCGCGTCGCTGCTCGGCTCGCTCTTCGGCGGAGTGCTCGCGAGCCGCATGCGCCTCGTGCGCGCGGTGGCGGCCGCGGCGGCGTTCCGCGTGGTCGGCCTCGTCGGGCAGTGGGCGCTGGTCGCGGGCGTCGTCGCGGTGACGAGGGTGAGCGTCATCGCCATCGCGGCGATCGAGCACTTCTTCGCCGGCGCGCTGACCGTGTGCATGTTCTCGCTGATGATGTCGAAGGTCGACAAGCGCATCGGCGCGACGCACTACACGCTGCTCGCGGCGATCGAGGTGTGGGGCAAGGCGCTGCCCGCGCTGGCCTCGGGTGTCCTGGTCGAGGCGGTCGGCTTCGCGAACACGTTCCTCGTCGCCGTCGCGCTGTCGGTGGCGTTCCTCGGACTCGCGGCGCCCATGCGGCGCGCGAAGGAGTAGAGTGGCGCCGCCATGGCGGGGTCGATTCCGATGACGCTGCTCGCGCGACAGCTCGCGCTGCTGGGGGACAGGTTCAAGACGCGGTACCCGCACCCGTGGCTCGTCTGGGAGCCGAACGGCAGCGTCCGCGCCGCTGACGCGAAGGAGGCCGACGCCGGCCGCACCCACGTGCCGAAGGGCGGAGCGCGTTCGCGCCCCGAAGGCTCCGACGCGATGTGCTTCGCCGTCGGCCCGGACAAGCAGGTGAGGGTGGGGCGCGCGACGAGCAACGACATCGTCATCGACGACATGACGATGTCGCGGGAGCAGTTCCTCCTCTTCCAGGAGGGCGACACCTGGCACCTCGCGCTCGCCGAGCCGGTCACCTGCGCGACGTTCGTGCGGAGAATGTCGGTTCAGCCGAAGAAGCCCGTGTTCCTCGTCGACGGCTGCACCATCGCCGCCGGGGACGTCGAGCTCACGTTCTACGAAGGCGCCAGCATCGTCGACCGGCTGCAGAGCGAGCTGAAGCGGCAGGGCGCGTGAACCCGCTGCCGGAAGAAGCGCTCGTCCCGCCGCGGGCCCGCACGGTGCTGGTGTTCGCCGAGCTGACCGCGGCGGTGAGGGCTCGGCTGACCGGGCGCGGCGCCGCGCTCGTCGACGCCGAGAGCCTGCTCGGCGCGGTCGCGCTGCTCGCGGATCGCGACTTCGACGCGGCGATCCTCGACATGGAGCTGAGCTCTGCCCTGGTGCAGCGGCTCAAGTCCGGCAGCGGCGTCATCGACGACGTGCCCGACGAGCTCTGCGCGAAGGCGCGCGAGCGCCACCGGCTGACTCCGTTCTTTCTGACGATGGGCGCCGGCTTCGCGATCGTCGTCGACCCTCCGGAGCACAGCTACCTCGAGGGCGGCAAGGGCCTGAGCCTCGCGGACGCGGTGATGACCCTCGACGTGAGCAAGCTCGTCATGCGCGGAGCCGCGCTGGCCTGAGCCGCTCGTGCTCCGGGACGTCACGGCTCAGGAACCTCGCTCGATCGGGCTGGAGCCCCCTCTGCTTTCGTGCTTCAACGCCGCGGCGTGAGCGACGAGCTCGAAGACGCACTGCAGGCGATCGACGCCGACGACGAGTCGCCCGTCTACCTCCTCTGGGGAGAGGAGTACCTCGTGCGCAAGGGCGCCGAGGCGCTCGTCGACAAGCTCGTGCCGAACGCGGCGGCGGGCCTGAACCTCGTCACCGCCGACGGCCTGTCGCCGAAGGAGGTCGCCTCCGAGCTCGCGACGCTGCCGCTGTTCCCCGGGCGCAAGGTCGTGCTGGTGCGCGATCCCGAGTGGCTCGCTCCGAAGAAGGGCCGCGTCGACGCGCTCGGCAAGTCGAAGGAGGCGTGGAAGCTCAACCGCCGCAAGGAAGCCGCGCGCCGCGTGCTCGCGATCGCCGCGCGCGCCGGCTGGGGCCCCAGAGAGCTCGACCCGGCCGACCCCGACGCCTGGGAGCGCGAGCTCGGCATCTCGCTGTCGGGGCCGGACCTGCAGTTCCTCAAGGAGATCTCCGAGTTCTGCCTCGCCGAGGGGCTCACCGCGCCGCAGGGCGACGAGGGCGCGCTCACCTCGCTGCTCGAGAAGGGCGCCGGCAAGGGGCAGATCCTCGTCATCGCCGCGACCGATCTCGAGTCGAAGTCTCCGTTCGTGAAGCTGGTGAAGGACAAGGGCACCTTCATCGAGCGCAAGGTCGCCGCGAAGCTCAAAGATCTCGACCTCACCGAGTTCGTCGCCGAGACGCTCGAGCCCTACAAGAAGAAGCTCGGGCCGGGCGCGCTGGAGAAGCTCAAAGACCGCGTCGGCGGCAACTTCCGCCTGCTCGCCTCCGAGCTGCAGAAGCTCGCGCTGTACACCGAGTCTGCGACCATCACGCAGAAGGACGTCGACTTCCTCGTCGGCCACGCGCGCGAGGAAGAGTACCTCGAGCTGTCCGACGCGCTGCAGAAGCGCGACTACGACGCGACGATGAAATACCTGAACGAGGCGATCGCGCAGGGCAACGCGCCGCTGCAGCTGCTCGGCGCCATCACCAGCATCGTTCGCACGCTGCTGATGAACCACGAGCGCATGGTGCAGCTCTCCGGCGGCAAGCCGCCGCGCAACTACAACGACTTTCAGGCGCGGGTCTTCCCCCAGATCGAGGCCGAGGCGAAGGCGGCGAAGATCCGCGTCCCGCACCCGTACGCCGCGTTCATGGGCATGCAGGCCGCCGCGCAGTACGGCCGCAAGGTCCTGCTCGCGGGGCTCGAGAGCTGCGCCGAGTCGGACCTCGCCTTGAAGTTCGGAGGCGACGAGCTCGTGCTCGAGCGCCTCGTCTGGACGCTGTGTGGCCGTGCGTCCGTGTGGGACTCCGGCCTCGCCCAAATCCGCCGGGAACAGGAGCGCTGACTCATGGCCTCTCGCCGCACGTACATCACCTGTGCACTGCCGTACGCGAACGGACCGATTCACTTGGGTCACATGGTCGAGCACATCCAGACGGACATCTACGTCCGCTTCCTGCGCTCGTGCGGCGAAGACGTCACGTTCACCTGCGCCGACGACACCCACGGCACGCCGATCGAGCTGAACGCGCAGAAGAACGGCGTCACGCCCGAAGAGTTCATCGCGAAGTGGGATCGCGAGCACCAGCGCGACTTCGCCGACTTCGACGTGAAGTTCGACGCGTGGGGCTCGACGAACTCTCCCGACAACCGCCGCTACGCGGAGGACATCTACGGGAAGCTGAAGGCCGCCGGCACCATCGCGCGCCGCGAGATCGAGCAGCCGTTCGACCCCAAGGCCGGCCGCTTCCTGCCCGACCGCTTCATTCGCGGCACGTGCCCCAACTGCAAGGCGCCCGACCAGTACGGCGACGGCTGCGAGAACTGCCTCACGCAGTATTCTCCGCGCGAGCTCATCGACCCGCGCTCGGCGATCAGCGGCGAGCCGCCCGTCTGGGACAAGAAGAGCGAGCACCTCTTCTTCCAGCTGTCGAAGCGCGAAGACTTCCTGCGCAAGCTGCACAAGAGCGGCACCTTCATGCACGAAGGCCCTGCGACCCAGCTGCAGGAGTTCTTCAAGAAGGGCCTCGCCGACTGGGACATCACCCGCGATGGCCCGTACTTCGGCTTCCCCATCCCCGGCGAGACGAACAAGTACTTCTACGTCTGGCTCGACGCGCCGATCGGCTACATCTCCACGGCCGAGAAGATCCCCGGCGGCGCGATGCAGTTCTGGTCGCGCGACGCGAACGCGCGAATCATCCACTGCATCGGGAAGGACATCGTCTACTTCCACTGCCTGTTCTGGCCCGCGGTGCTCGACGTGGCCGGCTACAAGGTGCCCGATCACGTCCACATCCACGGCCACCTCACCGTCGACGGCGCCAAGATGAGCAAGTCGCGCGGCACGTTCATCAACGCGCGCCCGTACCTCGACCTGCTCGACCCGTCGTACCTGCGCTTCTATTACGCGTCGCTGCTGGGGTCGGGGCCGGAGGATCTCGATCTCGACCTCAAGCAGTTCCGCGAGCGCGTGAACGGCGAGCTGGTGAACAACCTCGGCAACCTCGCCAACCGCGTGCTGTCGATCCTCTCGCGCGAGTTCTCAGGAGAGCTCGCCAAGGGCGCCCCCGACCCGCTGTTCGCGGAGGTGTTCGCGAAGGTGCCCGCGATTCGCGAGGCGTTCGAGTCGTGGAACTACCGCGAGGCGGTGAAGGGCATCCTCGAGATCGGCTCGGCGGCGAACCTGTTCATCACCAAGCACGAGCCGTGGAAGCTGGTGAAGACCGACAAGGCCCGCGCGCACGTGGTGCTCACCGAGGCCGCGCGCGTCGTGCTGCTGCTCGGCACGCTCATCGAGCCCATCGTGCCGCGCCTCGCCGAGAAGCTCTCGAAGCAGCTCGGGCGGCCGCTGTTCAAGTTCAGCGAGCTCTCGAAGTTCGAGCTGAGCGGCAAGGTCGGTGAGGTGACGCCGCTCATCAATCGCCTCGAGGCCGAGGTGGTGGCGAAGCTTTACCAGCCGGTGGAAGAGAAGAAGGCGGCGGCGGCGGCTCCGGCGAAGGCGGCGCCCGCGCCGGCCCCGGTGCAGGACATCGAGTACGACGACTTCGCGAAGGTGCAGCTCAAGGTCGGCAAGGTGCTGGCCGCGGAGAAGGTCGAGAAGGCGGACAAGCTGCTCAAGCTCTCGGTCGACGTCGGAGAGGGCGCGCCGCGCACCATCGTCGCCGGCATCGCGCTCGCGTACACGCCAGAGCAGGTGACCGGCCGCAACGTCGTCGTCGTCGCCAACCTGAAGCCCAAGCCGCTGCGCGGCATCGAGTCGAAGGGCATGCTGCTCGCCGGTGGCCCGGGCGGCAAAGAGCTGACCCTGGTCGACCCGGGACCGCTGCCGCCGGGGACGGCGATCAAGTGATCGGCGGAGAGGTCTGGGGCGCTCGACTGCCCCCTCACCCCTACGAGGGGAGAGGGGGACGCTGATGAGAGACTGGCGCGCCGAGCGCGAGCGGCTGCTCCTCGCCCTCGAGCGCGAGCCGAAGCCCGAAGACCGCGCCGAGGCCGCCGAGCTGCTGTGCGAGCTGGCGCACGACGCCCCGGCCACCGCCCGCGAAGAGTTCATCCCCGTCGTCGCGCGGCTCATCGCCGACGCGCAGCCGCTCGTGCGCAGCGCCGGCCTCGCGCTCGCCTCGCAGGTGCTGCCGGCCGACGAGGCGTATGCGCTGTTCGTGCGGCACGTCTCCGACGCCGCGCCGCGCGTGCGCGCCGAGGCGACCGGCCGGCTCGCCGACCTGGCGCGCCCCGACGCGCGCGGAGCCCTCGCCGCCGCGCTGGAAGATCAGAACCCGTCGGTGCGCTTCGAGGCGGCGCGCGGCATGGCGGCGCTGCAGCACAGCGCCGGGTTCGACGTGCTCGTCGCCGCGCTCGAAGACGCCGATCTGCGGTTCCGCGCCCTCGCCGCGCTCGCCGAGCTCCAGGACGCGCGCGCGGTGCCGCAGGTGCGCTCGGTGCTGCGCCGCTGGCTGATGCCGCACTTCGATCGCACCCAGGCCGCCGGGGTCCTCATCCGCCTCGGCGACCCGGAAGGAGAGGGCGAGAAGCACCTGCTCGCCCGCGCCGCGAAGAAGTGGACCGAAGATCGCCCGATGGCCCTCGAGCTGCTCGGCGAGGTGAAGGCGAAGGCCGCCCTCGAGACGCTGAGCCGCGTGTTGCGGACGCCCGGAGATCTCTGTCGCGGCCCCGCCGCCCGCGGCCTCGGTCGCCTCGGCACGCCCGCTGCGCTCGAAGCGCTGCGCGCCGCGCTGCCGGATGCGGACGACGACCTGAAGGTCGACCTCGCGGAGGCGCTGCTGCTCTTCGGCACCGACGAGGCCCGGGCGCTCGCCGCGGGAATCCGCGTTCGCAGCACCGAGGCCCAGGGCGAGCTCGACGCGATTCTCGGATCCTGAGAACTGCGCTTGGCGATCGGGGTGGTGCCTGGTCGCACCAACGCACACTCCCGTTACGTCGTAACCGCCCGGAACCACGTCGAGGGAGGCCGGCACACACCGTGCTCAAGGAGCAGGGCACGGAGGTTCTTCACCATGGCCGTTCGCATCGACAACCGCGGGCCCTTCGCCGTCTATCGCTTCGAGCGCGGGTCCACGCAGCGCGTGACGCTCGAGCTGCCGGCCGTGATGCTGCCTCCGCCGTTGCCGCCGAAGCGCTCGCCGAACGAGCCGCCGCCGCTGCCGACCAAGTCGTCGCAGCAGGCCGCGCCGTAAAACGAGGCTTCGCGCCACCGCCACGCAAGTGCGAGGCTGCACCTTTAGTGGTGCTCATCGACGCACACTGCCACCTCGAGGCGAAGGACTTCCCCGTCCCAGCGGACCTCATCGCGCGCGCGAAGGCCGAAGGGCTCGTGCACGCCGTCGTCGTCGGCCTGATGCAGAAGAGCGGAGACTTCGGGAACGCGATCGAGGTCGCGAGCGCGCACCCCGGCTTCCTCACTCCGACGATGGGCGTGCACCCGCACGACGCGGCGGCCGCGACCGAGGCCGACTGGGCCGAGCTCGAGCGGCTCGCGGCGCTGCCCCAGGTCTGCGCGGTGGGGGAGACCGGCCTCGACTTCTATTACGACCACTCGCCGCGCGACGTGCAGGCGGCCGGCTTCCGGCGGCAGTGCGCGCTCGCGAAGAAGCTCGGCAAGCCGCTCGTCGTGCACGTGCGCGACGCCCACGCCGAGTGCGCGGAGATCCTGCGCAGCGAGGGCATGTCGCGCGGCATGATTCACTGCTTCACCGGCGACACGGACGCCGCGCGCGCGTACCTGGAGCTCGGCTTCCACCTCTCGATCTCCGGCGTCGTCACGTACAAGAAGACCGAAGCGCTGCAGGCGGCGGTCGCGTTCGCCCCGGTCGATCGGCTGCTGGTCGAGACCGACAGCCCGTACCTCGCGCCGGTGCCGTACCGCGGGAAGACCAACGAGCCCGGCTTCGTGAAGCACACCGCGGCGAAGGTGGCGGAGCTGAAGAAGCTGGACGCGCAAGAGCTCGCGCTCACCTGCGCGCGGAACACGAAGGCGCTGCTGAAGTTGAACGTGCCGCTGTAGGCGTTCGCGCTGAGCGCAGGCCGCAGGCCGAAGTCGAAGCGGGCCTCGCGCGCTGCGCGCTCTGCTCAGCGCGAACGCAGGAGCTTGCGGGCTGCCTCCGGCACGAAGCTGTCTCCGCCGAGCTCGACCGCCTCGGCGACGTGCTTCTCCGGCGGCTCCCCGAGCGCGATCGCGATCTCCGCCTCGAGCAACGCCACGGCCGCGCGCGCGAGCCTCGGTCGCGGCTCCTTCTCCGTCGTCGAGGCGAGCCGCTCGCGCGCCTTCAGCGCATTCCCCGCGCGCAGCTCGACGAGCGCCTCGAGCTCGTGGAAGCCGGGCCGTTCGCGCAGCGACTCCTCGTTGCCGTACAGCACGCGCCGGGCCTCTTCGACGCGCCCGGTGAAGACGTTCGCGACGACGACGAGGCTGTGGACTCCGCTGTGCCACAGCGGGGGCAAGGCCTTCAGCTCCAGCGCCTTCGCGAGCAACAGCGACGGCTCGAGCTCTCCGCGCCAGAACGCGAGCTCCGCCGCGAGCAGATCGAGCACGGCGCGCGCGTAGCGCGGCTGGCCGGCGAGCTCTTTCTCGAGCCGCGCCTGCGCGTCGGACAGCCGCGCCGCACGGACGAGGTCGTACGTCTCGATGAGCCACGCGCGGGCCCGCCGCACGTACAGCGCGAACGTCAGCGCGAGCGCGACGACGGTCACGGCGGCAGTGAACGCCCAGTACGGCGCCCCGCTCATCACCGTCGAGCCCGCGACCAGCGCGAGCACGGCGGCGAACGCCACCACGAGGTTGCCGAGCTTCACGCCGCGGGGGCCGACTGCGCAGCCGCCGCTTCGAGCTCGCGCGCGACGACCTCGAGATCTTTGTCCACGTGCGGCAGATCGTTCGGCAGCGTCTCGGGCTCGTAGCTGAACTCGGCCTGCGGCAGGCCCAGGATCAGGTTCACGGCCTCGTCCGCCAGCTTGCCGGCCCAGACGGCGAAGATGATCCGGCCCTTCTCCATCTGCAGGAAGCCTTCCTGCGGCCCGTTGCGCACCAGCAGGCGGCCCGACTTGCGGCCGTGCGCGAGGATGCGCACCAGGTCCAGCGGAGAGAGCTCGTCGTAGCTGCCGCGCACCACGTGGCCCGGCCCGCCGTTCTCGATGCGGTCGGTGTACAGCCCGCGGATCATCGTCGCGGCAGCTTCCGGGTCGAGCGGCACGGGCACGAAGTTCGTCACGCCGGCCTGCACCAGCCGGTCTTTCGACTGCGCGTCGGTCGGCTCGCCGAGCACCACCACGGGCATCGACGCGCTCTCGGGCCGCGTGCGGATCCACTGCAAGAGCGCGGTGAGGTCCGGCACGCCGTAACCGAGGCCGACGCACACGACGTCTCCCTCGCCGGCCTGCAGGGCATCGACGATGCCGTCGAGCTTGAGCACCGTCTGCGCCGGCAGGCCGACCCTCGACAGCGCGTCGAGCAGGTCGGTGCGCATGCCCTCGTCGGGGTCCGCGACGAGCGCGAAGCGGCCATCGGTCTCGAGCCGCTGCCGCAGCAGGTCTCCCGAGGTCAGGTGCATCAGCGCGTCGATGACCATCGGGTCGTAGAGCTTGCCGGCGTTCTCGGTCATCACCGCGAGCGCCTCGCCCTTCGACAGCGGGCGGCCGTACGGGTTGGCCGGGTTGCGCGTCAGATCGAGGAAGTCTTCGACCGCCGCGATGATTCGCGCGCCAGCGTGAATGTCGTCGCCCTTCACGCCCTGCGGAATGCCGCTGCCGTCGTAGGCCTCGTACAGCTGCGCGAGGATCGTGTTCACGCCGCCCGACAGGTGCACGGTCTCGAACAGCTTGATGGGCGCGCGCACGTAGCGCTTCGCCTCGTTGCGCAGCTCGGGCTGCTTCGCGAGGGCCGTGAGCGTGAAGTGCTTGTCGGGCCGCTTGCCGAGATCGTGCAGGTACGACGCGATGGAAACGTGGGCGAGCTCGCGGGGCTGCAGGCCGATGCGGCGCGCGATCAGCGACGACTGGCGCGCGACCTGGGCCGAGTGGGCGCGGAAGTCCTTGCGGTTGATCTCCAGCAGGCCCACGAGGATGTTGAGCGTCTCGACGAAGTCGTTCTCGCCGATGGTGCCGCGCACGGCGCCCAGCGCCTCGCGCAGCTGCGTCGGGCTCGAGCGGCTCGAGGTGCCGCGGGCGCTGCCGCGCGTGTCCTGACGGACCGCGCTGTCGAGCGCGCGATTGCCGGTGCCCGGCGCGGGCCCGACGCGAGAGTCGCTGCCGCTCTCCCAGGCGCGCTGGATGCCGGCGACGTCGTTGCGAAGGGCAGCGACTCCGCCCTTCTCGAGCGCGGCGAACGCGGTGGGGTCACCGTAGTAGTGCTTCTTGATCGCCGCGAGGATCGCGGAGCGCAGGCCGATGTACGCGAACACCTCGTCCATCGAGGTGACGAGCTGAATCTCCTTCACCAGCTCGCCGTTCTGCGGCTCGGCCATCACGATCGAGAGCAGCTTCCGCTCGGGGTCATACGCGAGCGGGATGAAGCACTGCTGCTCGGCCATGCGCACCGGCACCTTGTCGAGCACGTCGGGCGGGATGCGCGCCTTGGCCAGCTTCTCGGCGGAGACGAAGCGCGTCTTGAACTCGCTCGCGAGGAAGCGCAGCAACGCGCTCTCCTGGATGAGGCCGAGATCGACGAGGCAGTCACCGAGCCTGTGCCCGGTGATCTTCTGCTGGGCGAGCGCCTGCTCGACCGCCTCGGCCGAGACCAGACCCGCCTCGACGAGCTTTTCTCCCAGACGCTTCGTGGACACGACGGACCTTGGGGTTTAGCTCCCGCCGGGGCCGGGCTGCGAGTTCTCAGCCGGAGTTTCGGCGGAAGACGGCTCGGCCGGCGCGGGCGCCAGCGCGGAGAACGGCTTGAACGCGAGGTCCTTCGGGAGGCCCGACTTGTGCGGCTCCTTCGGCTTGTCCTCCTTCGGAGGCCGGTCGACCTTCTCGACCTTCGGGCCGCGCTCGCGGTCGCGCCGCGGCTCGGCACCGCCGGCCAGCCGCTGCTCGACACGCTCGTCGATGTAGCGCTCGAGGTGCTTCACCAGCGCCTCGAGGCCCGAGGCGATCGCGGGATCGTCGAGCAGGTTGAGCAGGCGCTGCCGCGCTCCGCGGCCGGGCTTCTCGCCCTTCTCGGGGCGCTCGGGCTTCGCCGGCTTCGGCGCTTCGGCCTCTTTCGGAGGCGGGGTGAACTCGTTGGCGTCGATGGGCCCGGGGTCGAGCTTCTCGAGCCGCTCGACCACGATCTGCGGCTTGCCGTGGAAGACGGCCGCCTTGCCGCTGACGAGCAGGTAGTCGTCGTTGGCGAACGCGGCCTCGGCGGCGTCGACGTTCTCGAACACACGTCCGTCGATGCGGCCGGACTTGTCGAAGAGGGTGAAGGCGAGGAACACCTTGCCGCTCTTCGCGGTGTGGCGGGTCTTCTCGCCGACGCGGAAGACGGTGTTCACGGTCTGGCCGGGCTTCACGTCGCGCGCGAAGACCTTCCGGATCACGTCGGTGTCGGCGGGGGATGAATTCGTCTGATTTTCTGGAGTCTGGCTCACGGCGCGAGGCACACTAACCAAATGACTGCGTCCGTTGTCATCTTCTTCGTCCTCGCTGCCGATTCCAGTGCCAAACAGGTCCCCTGGGAGGAAGCGGCGAAGGACAACGGCATCACCATCTACTCGCGCGAGATCCCCGGCAGTGACGTGCGCGAGATGAAGGCGATCGGCACCATCGACGCGAAGCCGCACGAGGTCTGGAAGGCGATTCGCGACTACCCGAACTACACGAAGACGATGCCGTACACCGTCGAGGCCAAGGTGATGGGCCAGGAAGAGGGGGACAAGGTCATCTACTTCTACTCCCGCCTCGACCTGCCGCTCGTCGACAACCGCGACTACCTCATCAAGATCCTCGACGAGTCCGACTGGAAGGACGGGGCGGGGTACTTGAAGGTCAGCTGGACGAAGCTCGACGTGCAGAAGGGCGACCCGCGCTACGTCGAGTCGAAGGACGGCGTCGTCCGCACGCCGGTGAACGACGGCTACTGGAAGCTCGAGCCGCGCGACAACGGCAACAAGACGTGGGCGACCTACTACGTGCACAGCGACCCGGGCGGGTCGGTGCCGAAGTGGATCGCGAACAAGGCGAACTCGACGGCGGTGCCGAACGTGTTCGCGGCGATCAGGAAGGTCGTTGCGGACGACCGGGCGAAGGCGGCCGCTGGGAAGTGATGTTGCCGTACGGCTTGGCGCGCTTCGTGGCGCGCACGGTCACGTGGATCATCACCATCGCCGTCATCAGGCCGAGCAGCCCGCCGTAGAGGTGCTCTCCGGCTTTGATCAGCCACAGGGTGGCTGAGGCGAGCAGGATGCCGATCACCGTCCAGAGGAACCACGAGCCGCCCCACGCCTGCTCGCCGGTGCGGCGCGCGTTGACGAGGTGAGGGAACGAGCTCGCCTTGCGCCACGTCGTCTTGCCGTCTTCGAGGAGCTCGTCGTCCGGGCCGACCAGCCCCATGAGCCACGCGCGCTCGACTTCCCCGAAGGACTGGAACTCGAGCTCGCCTTCTTGAGTGCGGACGCGGAACTTCATGACGGGTGACGTACTGCCGTGGACAGCGGGGTGCAACTTGGGGTTCCGGCGGGAGGCAGCGCCGTGGATCGGGCCCCGGCCCGATTCACAGCAGAGCGCGCAACCCGTCGGGCCTGCCGCGAACGACTAGAGCGCCGTCCCGCACACCGCGCACTCGGCGGCTCCCGGCTCGGCCATCGTGCTGCACGTCGGGCACCGCTTCGAGGCGGCCGCCGTCGGCAGCCCGGTGAGGCCCTGCATCGCGGCGTCCGCACGGCGCTCGTACTCCGGCGAGTCGTCGCTGAACTCGAACCTCACGATGCTCCCGTCGCCGCGAATCGAGAGCCGGTGTCCCACCTTGTTGAACAGGCTCATCTCCTGCGGGCTCTTCGCGACCAGGTCGTAGCCGTTCTGCTGGAACCAGGCGGCGACGCGGGGCAGGGCGTTCGGCGCGGGGATGCTGCAGGCGCGTTCGATGATCACGACAGTTCCTTCGCAATCTGCTCCGCGATCCGCAACCCGTCGATGCCGCTCGACACGATGCCGCCCGCGTAGCCGCAGCCTTCTCCGCCGGGGTACAGCCCTTTGAGCGACACCGACTGCAGCGCGTCGTTGCGCGTCACCCGAATCGGAGCGCTCGTCCGGCTCTCGATGCCGATGAGGAAGCCCTCCTCCGACACGAAGCCGCGCATCTTTTTGTCGAAGCCCTTCAGCGCCGCCTTCAGCGACTGCGTGAGCCACGGTGGGAAGAGCCGATTCAGGTCGGCGTGCGCCAGCCCCGGGCGGTAGCTCGTGCCGCCCGGCTTCTTCTTCAGGCGCCCCGCCAGGTAGTCGGGGATCGACTGCGCCGGCGCGTAGAAGCGGCCGCCGCCGAGCTCGTACGCCTTGCCCTCCCAGTGCTGCTGGAAGCCGAGCCCCGCGAGCGGCCCGGTGAAGCCCTCGCGCGCGAAGTCGGCCACCGAGACGCTGACGACGATCCCCGCGTTCGCGTACTTCGCGTTGCGGCGCGAGTTGCTCATGCCGTTCGTGCACTGCAGGCCCTCTTCCGTCGGCGTCGGCACCACGATGCCGCCGGGGCACATGCAGAACGAGTAGACGCCGCGGACCTCGCCCTGGACCTCGAGGTTGTCGGCGAGCTTGTAGTCGGCGGCGGGCAGCTTCGGGTTCTTCGCCACCTTCGCGCCGTACTGGATCTCGTTGATGAACAGCTGCGGGTGCTCGGCGCGGAAGCCGATCGCGAACGGCTTCGCCTCGACGAAGACTCGGCCGTCGGCCGCGAACCGCTCGTACAGCTCACGCGCCGAGTTCCCCGGAGCGAGCACGACGCGGTCCGAGTCGATGGTCGCTCCGTCGGAGAGCTTCACGCCCGCCACCGCGCCGTCGGCGTAGAGCAGATCGTCCACGCGCGTCTCGAAGCGGACCTCGCACCCGCCGGCGATGAGCTCGTTGCGAAGCCGCTCGACCGCGAAGGGGAGCAGATCGCTGCCGATGTGCGGCTTGCCCTCGATGAGGATGCGGTCGGGCGCTCCGAACTTCGCGAAGGTCTCGATGACCTTCCGCACGAGCGGGTGGTTGATGCGCGTCGAGAGCTTGCCGTCGGTGTACGCGCCGGCGCCGCCCTCTCCGAAGTTCATGTTGCTCTCGCGCATCAGCGAGCCGTCGCGCATGAGCTTCGCGACGTCCTTGCGCCGCTGGATCACCTCGCGGCCGCGCTCGACGAGGATGCTCTTCACGCCGCGCTCGAGCAGGCCCAGCGCGCAGAACAGGCCCGCGGGGCCCGTGCCGATGATGATGGGCGGCGCGCGCGGCTGCCGCTGCACGCGCTGGGGCGGAGGAGGCGGCGGCTCGGCGACCGACACGTCCGGCGGAAGCGTCGGCGTGGCGCCGGGCGCGACCTCGACCTCGAGCGTGTAGATGTACCGCGGCGAGTTCTTCTTCCGCGCGTCGAGCACCTGCCGCACCACCCGCACGCTCGAGAGATCGGTCTCGCGGACGTTCAGCTTCTCGGCGGCGCGCCTCCCCAAGAGCTCCTGCGGCTCGTCGAGCCAGAGTCCGATGTTGTTGAGTCGGTAAGCCACGTTGTGCTGGTGCATATCGCCATTCGCACCCGATCGCGTAAACCCTCGTGGTGCGAAGGGCTATTCGCACCCTTCGGAACGTAAGTGCCTGAAGTTCGATGTTACGCCCTGGTGGCGCGATCGGTGCATCTGTCGGCGCGACTCTCATTGGGAGGCCGAACAGGTCATGCACAAGGACAAGAAGGGCACGAAGATTCTCGCGCGCACTTTCTTTACCCAGCTTCGGACTGGCGGCTACACTCCGAACCAGATTTTGGACATCGCGACCGAGCTCATCGATCTCGTGACCACCGATTTGAAGGAAGTGAAGGTCGTCGAAGCGGAACAGAAGGCCGAGTTCCGACAGACGGCTTAACGGGTGTCGTTGCCCTCTAGGGGCGCTCAGCGTCGGGACCGGATTCCGGCTCTGGCGCCCCTGAGGGATGCAGTACGCAGCACCTGAAGCAGCACGTGACCCGGCCCGGTGCCGGGTTTTTTATTGCGGGCGCGTCTGCTGCGCGGCCCTCTCGTGCTGGCGCTTCCACGCCGCCGAGACGCACACCACCAACATCCCGAACGTCATCGCCGACAGCACGTAGCTCTCGGTCCATGTGCACGTGTAGCCGAGGAGGCAGAGGGCGACGAAGAACATCAGCCCATCGAGCCAGAGCGGCTTCTTCTGCTCGTGCATGAGGGCGCCGCCGAGGAAGGTGATGGGGACGCCGACGAGCACCTGCCGCTCGATCATGGCGCCGCTCGACATGATGGTGTCGGCGTTCTGCACGAGGATGAGCGCGAAGATGACCATCGAGCCGATCGCGAGCACGAGCACTCCGGCGGCGGCTGCGTCTTTGGCGTGGCGGGCGTTCTCGTGCTGCACGTCGGTGGCGAGGTCGACGAGCTGCTCGAGCGCCGAGTTGAGCACCTCGGCGAACAGCACCAGCAGCACGCAGAAGATCATGGTGACCTTCTCGGCCAGCCCCAGGGGGATACCTGACCCCACCAGGCCCACCATGATCGCGGCGATCAGGTGCATTCGCATGTTGCGTTGGTGTACGGCGGTGTGGATGAGCCCGTCCCACGCGTACAGCACCGACTGGACGAACGTCGTCGGTGCCTTGCCTCGAAAGGGCGGCGGGGGCTTCTGGCTATCCATCGGTGTTGACCGGATTTCTACCCCTTGGCCGTCCTTTAGTGGTGCCACTTCGCGGAGTTGAGTGACGCAGACCGTAGAGGCGGTCTATCGGCGGTTCTTCCCGGTGATCCGGGAGAAATGTCGTTCCATGCTCCGTGACGGCGACGAGGCGCAAGACGTGGCTCAGGAGACCTTCATACGCCTGTGGAAGTCGGGTCTCGACCTGAACGACGCGCGCCGCGTCTCGGCCTGGGTCTACCGCACGGCCACCCACCTCTCCGTCGACCGCATCCGCCGCAAGGCCATCGGCACCGAGGTGACCGGGGTCGAGGCCGACGTCGCCGGCGTCGGCACCGACGCGCGCATTCACAACCGGCAGCTCCTCGAGCGGCTCGCGGCGAAGATCCCTCCCGACGAGCTCGAGGTCGCGATCCTCGACCGCGTCGACGGGCTCACCCAGCCCGAGAGCGCCGAGGTCCTCGGGGTCAGCGAGCGCACCGTGCGCCGCATGCTCACGCGCCTCGATGAGCGCCTCAAGGCGCTCGCCGCGGAGGTCCACCCGACGTGAGCGCACAGCACCCATCGCGGCTTCAGCTCGATCGCCTGGCGCTCGGCATCGCCGACGACGCCACGAAGGCGCACGCGGCCTCATGCGCGCAATGCGCTGCGCACCTGGGCGCGCTCGAGGTGCTCACGGGTGCGCCCGACTTCGTGCACCCGTCACGGCTCGCGCTCGACCGCATGGTCCTGGGCCTGGGGGATGACACCACCCGCGCCCACGCGCACAGCTGCGCGGCGTGCTCGGCGCACGTGGCGGCGGTCTCGGTCGAGCTGCCGCTGCCGAGCTGGGTGCGCGAGCTCGACGGCGTCCGGCCGAAGGCGTGGTGGCGGCCGGTCTTCGGCGTCGCGGCGATGGTCGCTGCGGCGCTCATCGCGTTCGTCGCGATCCCCCAGCGCGGGGACTACATCGGCGACAAGGGTCCCGGCGCTCCGCAGGCCCAGGTCTGGGTGAACCGCGGCGGCGCGGTCTCGGTGTGGGACGGCTCTCCGCTCGCGCCCGACGACGCGTTCCGCTTCGAGGTGAAGCCCGGCGGCTTCACGCACCTCACGGTGGTCGAGCTGCAAGGCGGCAAGCTGTACCGCGTGCTGCACTCGGCGCCCATCAGCGGCGATGGGCTTTCGCCGGCCTGGGCCGTCGACGCGGACGGGGCTCAGGAAGAGGTGGTGCTCTTGATGTCCAAGGCGCCGTTGAGCGAAGAAGCACTTCGCAGCGCCTTGGCCGGAGAAGGGGGCGTATGGTCGACCCGTTGGAAGTTCCCCAAAGAGGTCCAATGACCCGGCTCGTCCTGCTGGCGGCACTCGTCGTCGCGTCCTGGGCCCTGCGGCCCGGCTCGGCGCTCGCGCAGGGCGCGTACGATCGCGGCCCGCAGCGCTTCGCGGTCATCGTCGGCTCGAACGCGCCGGTCGCCGAGCGGCCCGGCCTGCGCTTCTCGCACAAGGACGCCCGCGCCTTCGCCCAGGTGCTGATGGACGTCGGCCGCTTCACGAAGCGCGACGTGGCGCTGCTGCTCGACCCGACCCCCGAGCAGGTGCTCGCCTCGCTCGACAGCGCGCTCGTGCAGGCGCGCGCCGGCGGCGGGAAGGCGATGCTCGTCTTCTACTACTCGGGCCACGCCGACGGAGCCTCGCTCTACCCGAACGGCGAGCCGCTGCCGCTGGCGGATCTCAAGTCCCGCCTGTCGAGCGACGTCATCGAGCTGCGCGTCGGCATCCTCGATGGCTGCAGCGGCGGCGGGTGGACGCAGGCGAAGGGCCTTCGCCCCGCCGAGCCGTTCGCCGTCGGTCTGCCGCAGCTCGAGAGCGAGGGCACCGTGCTGCTCGCCTCGAGCTCGGGCCTCGAGGACGCGCACGAAGCCGAGCTCCTGCAGGGCAGCTTCTTCACGCACCACCTCGTGGCGGGCCTGCGCGGCGCTGCGGACAAGAGCCGCGACGGCCAGGTGACGCTCGCCGAGGCGTTCTCTTACGCGAACGAGATGACGATTCGCGACACGGCACAGGTCGCGAAGACTCCGCAGCACCCGAGCTTCGACATGCGGCTGCGCGGCCGGCAGGACGTGGTGCTCACCGCGCTCGCTTCGGCGGCCTCGTCGCTCACGCTGATTCAGGAGAAGGGCCCGCTGCAGGTGGTGCAGCTCGCCACCGGGCAGCTCATCGCCGAGTCGCAGGCGGGCGAGCGCACGATGACGCTCGCGGTGCCGGCGGGTGACTACGTGGTTCGCCGCGTCGATGACGACGGCGTGGTCTCGAAGAAGGTCACCGTCGAGCCGATGTCGAGCGACTCGATTCACGAGCAGGCGCTGCTGCCGTCCGATGCGGTCACGATCGCGGCGAAGGGCCTCACCGCGTACGCAGAGCTCCCGCCCGAGTACGACATCTCGGCGGCCGGCGGCTTCCGCGTCGGCGACGGCGAGAACCCGGGCGCGACCATCGAGGCGTGGTTCAACTGGCGCCTGTCGCGGAAGATCGGCTGGAGGCTGCTGCGCCTTCAGTACAACGTGCCGACCACGGCCACCTACGGCCAGCCGCTCTGGAACTCCTGGCAGCCGGCGCAGTTCTTCCGCGCCGGCAGCGATCTCAACTTCATGTTCTACCGCACCGAGCAGACCGCGAAGGGCTTCCGCTTCGAGGGCCAGTTCCTGGTGGGCCCGTCGGTGTTCGGCCTCGTGGCGCAGAACGGCTCGGGGCAGCGCGGCATCGGCGTCGGGCCGAGCTTCGAGGTCGCCGCCGACTTCCGGCTGCCGTACCTGCCCGACGTGCACGTGCGCATGGCCGTCGGCACCGACGTCGCGTTCGCGATGATGCAGAACGTGAGCGGGCCGCAGTTCGGGCTGCGCGGCTCGGTCGCGCTCGGCTGGCGCTTCGGCTCGAAGGACTGAGCCGGCGCCGCGAAAGGCGCGCGGTTTTCGGTGTAACCTCCGGCGGCCCGTGGCCAGCTCCAGCACGACCGCCTCCACCGGCCCCGAGATCATCGGCCGCTACGTCGTCTACGAGGCGATCGCCTCGGGCGGGCAGGCCTCGGTGCACTACGGCCGGCTCTCCGGGGCCGAGGGGTTCGGCCGCACCGTCGCCGTGAAGCGGCTCAAGCTTCGCGACGATCAGGACGCCGACGTGGCAGTGAAGGCGCTGATCGACGAGGCCCGGCTCTCGTCGCGCATCACCCACCCGAACGTCGTCCAGACGCTCGATCTGGTCGAGCACGAGGGCGAGCTGCTCGTCGTGATGGAGTACGTACACGGCGAGACCGTCTCGAAGCTGCTCAAGGCGGCCGCCGAGCGGCGCCAGGCGGTGCCCCCCGACATCGCCACGGCGATCGTCGCCGGCGCGCTGCGCGGGCTGGTCGCGGCGCACACCGCGAGCGACGAGCAGGGCGCCCGGCTCGCCATCATTCACCGCGACATCTCGCCGCAGAACATCATCGTCGACGTGCACGGCCACGCGCGCGTGCTCGACTTCGGGATCGCGAAGGCGCCGGGCCGCAGCCAGGACACGACCGAGACCGGGAGCATCAAGGGCAAGCCCGCGTACATGGCGCCGGAGCAGCTGCGCGGCAAGGTCACGGTGCGCGTCGACCTCTGGGCCACCGGCACGGTGCTCTGGGAGCTGCTCACCGGCAAGCGCCTCTTCAGCGGCAAGACCGACGAAGAGGTGATCACGCGCGTGCTCACCGAGCCTGCGCCGGCGCCATCGACCGTCCGCGCTGAGGTCTCCGAGGCGCTCGACGCCGTCGTGCTCAAGGCGCTCGAGCCCGACGCCGAGCGGCGGTTCTCGACCGCGCAGGAGATGCTCGACGCGCTCGAGCGCCAGCCGACCGCTCCGCCGTCGCGCGTCGCCGCGTGGATGAAAGAGCTCGTCGGCCACCGGCTCGAGGCCTCGGCGAAGCGCGTGCGCGAGCTGCAGAGCTCGTCGATCGGCCCCGGCCGGCCGGCGCAGGCTTCGCCGCGCCCCTGGGGCTACGCGCTCGGCGGGCTCGCCCTGCTCCTGCTCGCTGCCGCGGGCGGCATCGCGGCCAAGGCCGCGGCGACGCCGCCCGTCGAGAAGCCGCCCTTCATCGTGATTCCCCAGCCGGAGCCGGCGGCTCCGGTGGCGGACGAGCCGCTGCCTCCCCCGCCGCCGCCGCCGCCGCCTCCTCCTCCTGCTCCTGCTCCTGCTCTGCGCCAGGAGGTCGAGCAGCCGAGCAGACCTCCGCCCAGGCGCCGCGCGAAGACGTGCACGACGAAGTCGTACTTCGACGACAAGGGGCACAAGCTCTATCGCGAGGAGTGCAGGTGAGGGGCCTGCCCTTCGCCGTGCTGCTCGCCGGCTGCTTCTCGAACGGTCTGCCCGACTTGAGCAGCGGCAACGACGCCGCCGCGTACCCGTTGTTCGCCGACGACTTCGAGACCGAAGGCGCCTTCCCCGACGCGGGCGGGTGGTCGGTGTACGGCCAGCGCACGGGCAGCGCGCTGCGGCGCGGCGCTGACGGAGCCCACCGCGGGGCGTCGGGCCTGGTCTACGAGGCGACGGCGACCGGCACCGGCAACTCGGTCTGCTCGCACCTGGGCGCGCACCTCGCGCCCGACGCGGGGCTGCGCGAGGCCTCGGTGCGCGCCTGGAGCCGCATGCGCCAGACGAACCGCGGCGGCTACGCCATCACGATGTTCCTCGAGTCGGACAACCTCACCGACCCGACGCAGGGCGGCCTCACCGGCGCTCCGCACCTCATCCACAACGCCGAGCACGCCGACGGGACCCAGTTCATCCGCAACACCATGCCGATCGACGCCGGCACCTGGCTGCTGATGGAGCTCTCGGTGCGCGAGTGCGACGCGAGCGGGCGCTGCCTCGCGTTGCTTCACGTCGACGGGCGCGAGCGGTCGCGGTGGGTCATCGAGCGGGGCACCTCGCGCATCACGGGCTTCGGGGTGGGCTCGGTGTTCTGCGGGCGGGAGTTCACCGGCGTCATCGACTTCGACGACGTCCGCCTGGCCCGCGGCCCCCAGGCGAGCACGCTCGCCCTCTCGAGCGATGGAGGCGCCGTCGGCGCGTGCTCGCCCCTCCGCGTCGAGCTGCGCGACTCGTTCGGGACGCCCGCCGATGCGCCCTACGACCTCGACGTCGACGTGTCGATCGACGGAGGCGAGGCGTTCGGCGACGACCGGTGCACGACGCCCGGGCGCGTGCGGCTGCTGAAGGGTGGTCGCGCGACCGGCGCGTGGTGGCGGCCGGCCCGTGCAGGAGCGTCTTGGGCCGGCGCGTCGCACGACGACTTCGTGTCGGCGCCGGCCACGCTCGTCGCGCAGTGAGCGCTCACTGCGTCAGCGCCCAGACGACGCCCCACGCGACGGCCGCGGCGACCACCGCGAGCCCCGCCCACAGCAGGACGTCGGCGACGACCAGCTGGCCTCGTGGCCCGTCGTCGACGCAGGTGCGCGTCTCGGCGCACGGGTTCGCCGCGAGCTGCGCGATTCGCGCGCGGCCTGAGGCGCCGAGGATGATCGAGCCCAGCGTGCTGCCGACGCCGACCGCGCCGAGGGCGACCGGCCCGACCCAGCCGAGGCCCGCGCCGCGCCTCGCGGCGGCCGGCGCGGGGGAGGGCGCCGCGACGCCGGGCGCGGGGCTCGTCGCCCGCGGCGTCACCACCACCGGCGCAGGCTCGGGCTCGAGGGCGAGGACGAGCTTCCGCGCCTTGTCGCGTTCGAGCGCGAGCACCTTCAGCGTGACCGAGCGCGCTCCGCGCCTCGCCACCAGCACGTGCGGCCCGGGGTCGACCGACACCGCGGTGCCGATGAGCTGCAGCGGCGCGCCGTCGAGCTCGACCTCGGCGTCGGTCACGTCGGCGCCGTCGGCCTGCACGGCGATCAGCAGCGTCGGGATGGCGTCTTCGAGCTCGCTGCGCCACCGGGCGCAGTCGTTGCGCACCACCTTGGGGCACGCCTCCTGCGCGCAGCTCACGAACTGCTTCGACGCCTCGAGCCACCTGCGCTCGTCCCGCAGCACCTGGCCCGCGTACGCGGTCGACGAGCACTGCTCCGTCGGGGTCGCCGCGACCGCTGCCAGAACCAGCCACGTCATCCGACCGGCGAGGCTACACCAGCCCCGGCAGCGGACCCGTGCAGAACGCGGGGTCTCCGAACGTGGTGCCCGGCACGCCCATCGCGTTCATCAGCGAGACCCACAGGTTGTTGTGCGGCGTGTTGCCGTACGTGAGGTAGCGGTTGCCGGCGAGGCGGCCGCCGGCGCCGCCCGCGAGGATGAACGGCACGTCGCGCAGCGAGTGGGTGCTGCCCTTCGACAGCTCGGAGGTCATGACCACGACGGTGTTGTCGAGCAGCGTGCCGCCGCCCTCAGGGACCGCGGCGAGCTTGCCGAGCAGGTAGGCGAGCTGCTCCATGTACCAGCGGCGGATGACGCGCAGCTTGCCCCACGCGTGCACGTTCGAGTCGGGGTTGTGGCCGAGAATGTGCTCGTCGTCGGCGATGGCCTTGAGGCCGGTGCCGTCGTCGTACTGCAGCCAGGGGTAGGGGCGGTTGTTGGTCGCGGCCGACCACTGCAGCGTCGCGACGCGGGTGAGGTCGCACGCGAACGCCATCACCAGCTGATCCATGAACAGCCGGCCGAGCTGGGGGAAGCTCGCCGGCTCGTCCACGTTGACGGGGTTGCCGGTGGCCGGCCTCGAGCACGCGGCGCCGACCGCCGCCATCGGGGCGTCGAGCCGCGACTCGATGTCCCGCACCCCGTCGAGGTGGCGCTCGAGCTTCACGCGGTCTTCGCCCGACAGCTTGCCGTTCACCGCGGCGAACCGGTCCTTCACGTAGTCGAGCGTCGCGTGCCGGCGCTGGCGCTGGCGGTCGAGCCCGAACGGGTCGGCGCCGAGCTGCGAGAACACGCGGGTGTAGAGGTTGTAGGGGCTGGTCTCGTTCGCGACGGGCTGGTTGCTGCCGGTGTAGCTCAGCACCGTGCGCACGTCGGTGCCGACGTAGCGGGTCGATTGCACGCCGACGTTCAGCGTCTTGAAGCGGGTGCCCACGCCGAGGGTGTTCGCGATGTGCTGATCGATGCTGATGCCGCTGCCCCAGCCGGCGGTCGAGCCGTCGCCTCCGACCATCGTCCCGCTGTTGAGGCGGCGGCCGGTGAGCATCGCCATGCCGCGCTGGTGCGGCTCACCGGGCCCAGACTCGTGCGCGCTCAGGTCGAGGCCGTTGATGACGACCAGCTTCGACGCCCACGGCTGCAGCGGCTCGAGGATCGAGCCCTGGAAGTTCATCGACTGCGGGAGGAAGACGTTCCCGTTCGGCGTGTAGACGAAGAGGATTCGTTTCGGGAAGGCGGCCGTCTGCGCGCGCGCGTCGAGGCTCGAGAGCAGCGGCAGGGCGAGGGCTGCACCGCCGGCTCCGCGCAAGAGGGCACGGCGGGTGAGCTTTGGGGTCGCGTCGTTCACGGTGCACCTCGGGTGTAGAGAAACGCGTCGGACTGGGTGAGGGCCTCGAGCAGCGCGAGCACGTCGCCGCCGCTCGCCTCGAACGCCCCCTGCAGGCGCTCGAGGGTGCAGGCGTCTTCGGCGGTCTCGGAGCGGCCGAGGCCGTAGCGCAGCCACTGCTTCACGTAGCAGCCACGCACCTGCTTGCTCACCGCGAGCTTCTGCGCGAGCGCCGGCACGCCGGAGAAGCGGCCCGCGACGTCTGAGCCGACGATCTCGCCGCTCGCGTCGACCGGCGCTCCGTTTTCGGTCGCCCGCCACTTCCCCTGGCCGTCGAAGTGCTCGAAGCCGAAGCCGAGCGGGTCCATCAGCTTGTGGCAGGCGGCGCAGCTCGCGTTGCTGCTGTGCTCCTTGAAGCGCTCGCGCGCCGTCGAACCCTCGAGCGGCTCGGGCACGTCGATGACGACGTCGTCGGGCGGCGCGGGCAGGATGGTGCAGAGGAACGCCTCGCGCACGAGCTTGCCGCGGTGAACCGGCGAGGTCTGGTTCGAGTGCGCGTTGAGCGCGAGCAGCGAGCCCTGCGTGAGCAGCCCGCCGCGCTGCGCCGGGTCGACCAGCACCTTCGCGAAGGCGCCGTCCGCCGGAGCGTTCGCGAGGCCGTAGAAGCCGCCCAGCCTCGAGTCCACGAACGTGTACGGCGCCGTCATCAGGGCGTCGAACGTGCCCTCGCCGTCGAACACCACGTGCTCGACGAAGGCGCGCGTCTCCCTGCGCATCGAGTCGGCGACGGCGGCGCTCCACTCGGGAAACACGGCGGCCGCCTTGCCGGCGTTCGTGACGCGGTCGTAGTCGAGCCACTGCTGGTGGAAGTCGCCGACGACGGCGCGGGCGCGCGGGTCGGCGAGCAGGCGCCGCGCCTGCGCCGCGACCTCGTCGGGCGCCGCCAGCGCGCCGGTGTCGGCGGCGGCGCGCAGCGCGTCGTCGGGCATCGAGGCCCAGAGCAGGTACGACAGGCGCGCGGCGATCGCGTGCGGCGGCAGGCGCACGGCGCCCGCCTGGCCGGCGGGGGCAAGCTCGAGGCGGTAGAGGAAGTCGGGCGACATCAGCACGCCTTCGATGACCGAGCGCAGCCCGGCGACGAGCGGCGGGAGCGCGGTGGTGCCGTCGAGGCCTCCGATCGAGGCGCCGCGGTCGTAGAGCGCGAGCAGGGCGTCGCGCTCGGCAGCCTCGAGGGGGCGGCGGAACGCGCGCGGCGCGAAGGCGTCGACGAAGCGCTCGGCGCAGCCGCGGTCGGTCGTGCCCTGGGGGCAGGAGTACCAGCCGAGCTGCCCGAGCCGAGACGTCGCGCGAGCGGCGAGCGCTTCGGCGGCCGACAGCAGCTGCTCGACGAGGGCGGGCGAGGTGGTGAGCGCCGAGCCGTTGTTCGAGAAGCCGAGGGACTCCTCCTCGGCGGGGAACGCCGCTGCGGGACGCGAGCCGTCGCCGAGCAGGTCGCGGACGGTGTTGTCGTACTCGAAGCGCGTCATGCGCCGCACCGGCGCGGGGCGCGTCAGCACCTCACCGGGCCTGCACGCCGACGGGGCGGGGGCCGGCGCCCCGGGGACGACCGGCCCGGGCGATTGCGGGCCGTCATCCGGTGCAGAGGCGCCGGGGCCGGAGACGATGGCGCCTTCGCAGCCGGTGAAGAGCAGGGCCGCCAGGACGATGGGGAGCACGCGCATGGGGGCGGCCAACACCACGTTTCGTGCCGGCGACGCCGGGGCCTGTTTCCGCGCAGATGAGGTGTGGACCGTTGTCCAACGCATTGGACAAACAACCAAAGGCGCGGGCGCTAGAGTGCCCGGAGTTCCGTGTCCGACGACGTCACGCTGAAGGTCCAGCCGAAGCTGAAGCTCACCGCCTCGCGCGCGCACGCGAGGCTCGCGTTCGTCGGCGCGAGCGTCGAGGTGCAGGACACGGTGATCGTCGGCAGCTCGGAGCACGCGAGCTGCGTCGTGAAGGACCGGCACGTGTCGCGGCTGCACTGCGAGCTGACGGTGCGCGAGGACGGGCTGTGGGTGCGCGACCTGGGCAGCAGGAACGGGACGTGGCTCGACGGCATCCAGGTGGTCGAGGCGCGCGTGCCCGAGCGCGGCGCGGCGCTGAAGGTCGGAGAGACCGACATCGCGATCTCGTTCGAGAAGCCGCAGGCAGCGCCGCTGTGGCCGAAGGAGTCGTACGCGGGAATGGTCGGACGGTCAGAGGGCATGCGCGCGCTGTTCAACCGCATCGCCGACCTGCGGCGCTCGCAGGCGTGCGCGCTGATCCAGGGCGAGACCGGCACCGGCAAGGAGCTCATCGCGCGCGCGATTCACGCGGCGTCCGCGCGCGCCGCGGCGCCCTTCATCATCGTCGACTGCGGAGCGCTGCCCGAGGCGCTGTTCGAGAGCGAGCTGTTTGGCCACGCGAAGGGCGCGTTCACCGGCGCCGACCACGCGCGCGTCGGCGCCATCGAGGCGGCGAAGGGCGGCACGGTGTTCCTCGACGAGGTCGGCGAGCTGCCGCTGTCGGTGCAGCCGCGGCTGTTGCGCGCGCTGGAGACGAAGACGATTCGGCGCGTCGGTGAGAACCAGCACCACGAGGTCGACGTGCGCTTCATCGCGGCGACGCACCGGGACCTGCAGTCGATGGTGGCGGCGGGCACGTTCCGCGAGGATCTCTTCTTCCGGCTCTCGGTGCTGCCGCTGCGCGTGGCTCCGCTGCGGCAGCGCGCGGAGGACATCCACGCGCTGCTGTCTCACTTCCTCGGCCGTGATGCGGCGACGCTGCCGAAGGCGGTGCTCGACGGGGCCCTGAAGTATGCGTGGCCCGGCAACGTGCGCGAGCTCAAGTCGTTCGCCGAGCGGGTCGACGCGCTGGGGCCCGAGGCGGCGCTCGAGCTGCTCGGCGCGGGGAGGGTCGAGGCTGCCGCGGTGCCGGCCCCTGCCGCCGACGGGGCGCTCGAGCCGATCCGCACCGAGGTGCCGTTCAAGGTCCTGCGCGAGCGCTGGGTGGATCACCTGGAGCGCGAGTACCTCAAGAAGCTGCTCGCGCAGCACGGCCGCAACACCGCGACGCTGTCGGAGGCCGCCGGGCTCGATCGCAGCTACGTGCACCGGCTGCTCAAGAAGCACGGGCTGTAAAGCCTTCGTCAGGCGCTGAGCGAAGCTCGCGTCGGCGGAGGTCTCTGCGCAGGGCCCACAGGCACCGGGCTGCACCTCCGGATCTTCCGGTCGTGCATCGCACGCGGTGGTTCGAACCGAAAAGCCCTGCGAGGACTCCGTCATCGTCTAACTGGCCAAGACACAAGACTCTTAATCTTGCGATTGCGGGTTCGACTCCCGCTGACAACCCCGGCAGTGAGCAGCCCCGCCGTTTTGCCGGGGCGGTTTCTCGGCCGGTGAATTCGTGCGCCGCTCCTCGGGCGGGCCTTCAGCGCTTCCCAGCCATCACGATGAGGTCAGTCGTGGGCCCGGACGCATGACGCCCTCCCGCGCAGCGGAACGCAGTGCTCGCCGGCGTCAGTACGAGAGAGCGCCCCCGTGTAGCGGCGGGGCTGTTTTTCTTTCGAAGGAGGTGCCCCATGAAGATCGACGTTGCGGTGAACGAGCGCGCCATCGTGCTCTACGACGGCGTGCCGGCGAAGTACCTCGCGCCCGGCCGCCACCGGGTGTGGGCGTTGTTCACGAAGATCGAGGTCGAGCGCTACGACACGCTGACGCTCGCGGTGCAGCTCGACGAGTCGCGCCTGAAGCTGGTGCCGGCGGAGGACCTCGCGCAGGTGAACGTCGCCAAGACGCAGCGCGCGGCGGTGTACCGCCGCGGCTGGCCGATGCTCTGGCTGAAGCCGGGCGCGTGGCAGATCTGGACGATCGACCGTACGCTCGACCGTGAGACGGGCCGCGCGGTGCCGATGGTGCGCATCGAGCTCGTCGACGTGTCGGGCGTCGAGACGAAGCCGCTCGACGACGAGCTCAAGGCCATGGTGCCGGCGGCGGACTACGTCGAGACGACGGCGCCCGCCGGTGCGGTGGCGCTGCGCTACGTCGACGGCAAGCTCGACGCCGAGCTGCCTCCGGGCCGTCACGCGGCCTGGAACGTCGTGCACAAGGTCCAGTTCGCGGTGATCGAGCTCAAGGAGCGCATGCTCCACGTCACGGGCCAGGAGGTGATGACGAAGGACCGCGTCACCTTGCGCCTCAACGTGTCGGCTGCGTTCAAGGTGACGGATGCGAAGCGGCTCGCGCTGGTCGCGCGTGCTCCGGATGACGTGCTGTACCTGAGCGTGCAGCTGTCGGCGCGCGAGGCCGTCGCCGGTCGTACGCTCGACGAGCTGCTCGCGGCGCGTGACACGCTGGGCGCCGAGCTGGCCCAGGCCGTTCGCGCGCGCGCCGTCGCGGTCGGCATGGAGCTCATCGAGCTCGGCCTCAAGGACATCGTGCTCCCGGGTGACATGAAGGAGCTGCTCAACAAGGTCATCCAGGCGCAGAAGGAGGCCGAGGCCAACGTCATCCTCCGCCGCGAGGAGACGGCGGCCACGCGCTCGCTGGCCCAGACGGCGAAGGTGCTCGCCGAGAACCCGCTGCTCGTTCGCCTGAAGGAGCTCGAGGCCTACAAGGATCTCGCGCACAAGGTCGGCCAGGTGCACCTCGTGCTCGGTGAGTCGGCGCTGCCGAAGCTCGAGCTCAAGACGTGATCTGGAGCTCGGAGGTCGCTGGTGTCGGGAGCGCCGCAGGAAGAGCTTCTGCGGCGCTCTCTTTTTTCGTGGCCAGACGGATGAGCCCGTACGTCGCGTTCAGCAGCACCAGCGCGATGCCCACGTACGAGACGTAGTTGAAGGGCCACGCCATCCACCTGTCGGGGAGAAACGGCACCACCGTGTCGTTGTGCGGCCCCGAGTACATGTAGTTCGTGTCGAACGCCCAGTTGACGAGGAACACGGTGAACGACCAGCCGGCGAGGCCCGCGCACATGCGCAGGTGCGTCTTCGTGTCGTAGGTGTCGCCGGTCAGCAGCAGGAAGATCGGCGCGAGGAAGAGGAAGTAGTGGCCGATGACGTAGTGCCACCAGGCGAAGTTCCCCAAGCCCTCGCCGTGCAGGTTCAGGTTCGCGAACGAGATGAACCCGCAGCCGATGGCGAGCACGGAGAGGTACTTCAGCCACTCGTAGCGGCGGGCGAGCACGAGCACGGTGATGGCGATCTTCAGTGACGCGCACAGGTGCAGCGGCAGGCGTTCCCACGCGGGGTCGCACGGGTAGATGAACTTGAGCGCGTAGGAGATCGCCTCGAGCCCGAGCACGAAGCCCGCGGCCCCGGCCATGAACGCGCGGCTGTTGCGCAGCGCGGGCAACTGCTTCTTGAACACGAGCAGGAGCGCCAGGGCCACGAACAGCCCGAGCACCAGCGCGAGGTGCCCCGGGCTGCCCATCGCGAAGAGGGTGCTCGTGTGCACGTCGGGATCGAAGAAGTTCATGCCCCGGCCACTGCTGCAACGCGCACACCGAAGCGCCCTTCAGCAGGGTTGCGGCGAACGGGTGTGCAGGGGCCTGCACACGCAGTCGTTTCGTTGCACAGCGTGTGCGGCAGGGTAGGGTGCGGCGCCGTGCCGGTACTCGCCGTAGTCCTGGTGCTGTTGGGGGCTGAGCCCGAAGAGCCCGCGCTCGACGAGTCCGACCTCGCGTCGCTGCTCAACGAGACGGTCACCGCGACCGCGTCGCGCACGGCGGAGTCCGCGCAAGACGCTCCGGCGACGACGTGGAGCATCAGCGGCACCGACCTCAAGCGCTACGGCATCCAGTCGGTCGAAGAGGCGATCCGCTTCCTCGGCCACGGCATGACGAGCTTCGAGTACGACATGCGCCAGAGCGCTGCGTTCGGAGCCCGCGGCTTCATGTCGAACCAGCTCGGCCTGCACGTCTCGGTGCTCATCGACGGCAACCAGGCGGGCGGCAGCGCCAAGACGGGTCGCGGCACGCAGCCGTACCTCTTGCCCATCGAGCTCGTCGATCACATCGACATCGTCATCGGCCCGGGCTCGGTCGTCTACGGCAACAGCGCCATGCTCGGCGTCATCAACATCGTCACGCGCTCGGCGACGTCGCTCGACGGCACGCGCGTGCTGTTGCAGGGCAGCGCGGGCACGCCGGGCGACCGGTGGGCGAAGGATCTGTCGTGGGGCGAGGTCTGGGGGAAAGCGGCGGTCTACGGCGGCTTCACCAAGTCGCTCGCTGGAGACACGCTCGACTTCACCTGGCACCTGCAGGCGCGCTGGGACCGCCAGCAGGGCCGCCGCATGTTCCACCGCCTGGGCGACCAGGACCCGTACCTCGACCCCGCCGCCTCGTACCCGACCGAAGACGTCTTCAACCGCGACCTCGGCGTGCGCCTGTTCTCGCGCGCGACCTGGGGAAAGTGGCGCGCGCTCGCGTGGGTCTTCGTCAGCGGCGGCAGCGGCACGGGCCCGATCGACTCCGGCGGCGGCGCGTCGTACTTCGAGCCGGAGTACGGGCTCGACGTCACCTACGCGACGCCGATCGGCTCGCGCGGAGACCTCTCGCTGCGCGTCTACGGCGTGGTGTTCGACTCGCGCGCGACGCTGCCTCCGTGGGACCCGACCGTCGACTGCTCGAACCAGGCGCTGTGCGTCGACACGCTCTCGTACCTCGCGTTCCGCCCGTTCATCGAGCCCATCTTCTCGTGGGACTGGCTGAAGGACGGCTCGAACGTCACCACGATCGGCGCGCAGCTGTTCATCGACGGCAGCCTCATCACACAGGGCAAGCAGTCGCTCGACGGGCGGGTGCGCACGACGGGCACGACCACTCCTGCTCCGCTGCCCACCGCGGCCCTGTACGCGCAGCACATCTGGCGCGCGAAGTACGGCACGCTCAACATCGGCCTGCGCGGAGACCTGGGCTACATCGGTCAGGCCGTCTCTCCCCGCCTCGCGTACATCGTGAACCCGTGGCGCAACGGCACGGTGAAGGTCATCTTGTCGACCGGCTTCCGCCAGCCGACGATCACCGAGCGCTTCCTCGAGGTGCCGGGCTTCGTCACCTCGAACCCCAACATCCAGCCCGAGCGCGTCTACTCGGGCGAGGTCGTCGTCGCGCACCGCTTCGCGCAGCAGAGCGTGCAGCTCTCCGCCTACGCCGCGTACTGGACGGGGCTCATCAACGCCGCCGACATCGCGCCCGGCTCCGCGCACCTGTCGCAGTTCCAGAACCTGCGCGAGCTGTGGAGCGCCGGCGTCAACTTCGGCTGGCGCGGCGATGCCGGGCCGTTCGACTGGGCGGTGTCGCTGAACTACGCGCCCGGCCGCTTCCGGCTGCCGGCGACGGCCGCGACGTGGACGGACATGGAGCTCGAGACCGCGCAGGTCAACCGCGAGGCGATTCGCCGGTACGGCACGAGCGCGCTCGGCTCCATCTTCCTTCCCAGCGACTCGATGCCCGACTTCTACGCGATCGCGCACGCCTCGTATTCGCTCGGTGAAGGCCTGCCGAGGCTCTCGTTCGCGGTGAACGTGAACTCTCCGCGAATCCGCTCGTACTGGATCAACGACCCCGTGCTGCTCGACCCGCGGCTCAACGACAACCCGTTCCTGCCGTGGACGGCCGACGCGCGGCTGGTGCTCAGCCACATGATCGCCGACCGCGTCGGCCTCGCGCTCTACGGCACGTTCCGGACGCTGGGGACCGTCTCCGAAGCGCCCCGTGCAGGCAGCGGCCAGGGCCCGATTCCGCAGGGCGGCCTCGGCCTCACGTCGAACCCGCAGGCCCCGGTCAGCATCATGGCGGAGGTGAACGTTCGGCTGTGAGGCGGCTTGGGGCCATCGCCGTCGTCTCGGTTGCGCTCGCGGCTTCGGCCGACGAGCTGCCGCTGCAGCTGCAGGTTCAGCTGCTGCAGAAGACGGCCGCGTACATCACGAGCCTGCAGCCCGGAGACACCGGCAAGGTGAAGGTGCTCGTCGTGCACGCCGGCGACAAGCCGACGCGCGTCACCGAGCAGCTCACCGCGTCGATCAACGGGCTGGGCCAGCTCGGCAAACACCCCGCCGAGGCGGCCCCCGTCGCGCTGGTGAGCCTGAAGACCGCGATCACCTCGGAGAAGCCGCAGATGCTCTTCCTCGCGCCCGACCTGGACGAGAAGGGCGTCGCGGAGGTGCTCGAGGCGTGCGGAACGGCGAACATCGTGACGGTCTCGGCGGTGCAGGCCCACGTGAAGCAGGGGATCATTCTCGGGTTCGATCTGCAGGAGGCGAAGCCGAGGATCCTCGTTCACCTCAAGCAGGCGAGAAGCCAGAGCGTGGTGTTCTTGAGCGGCCTGTTGACCCACTCGGTGATCGTCGAGAAGTAGTCAGCGCGCCGCGCGGCGCCACTCGCCGGGCGTCGTGTTCCGCTCGGCGCGGAACAGCGCGACGAGCCGCGCGGCAGATCTCAGGCCCAGCATCGCGGCGATCGCGGCGAGGTCGTGATCGGTGCCGGCGAGCAGCCGCTCGGCGTGGGCCAGAAGGTGCGCCGTGCGCTCGGCGCGGATGGACGTGCCCGCCGCGGCGAGGTGCCGCTGCAGCGAGCGGGTGCTGAGGCCGAGCGCGCGGGCGAGCTGCGCGGCGGACAGCGGCGCCTTCTCGGCGTCGAGCGCGACCCGGACGCGGCGCACGACGTCGGCGGGCTCGAGCAGCGAGGCGCGCAGCGCGGCGACCGCGTGCTCGTCGGCCGCAGCTCCCGCCCAGGCGAAGGCTTCCCCTGGGGCTTCGAAGAAGCGGATCTCGTATTCGGCCGCGGTCATCTGAAGCGCACCGAGGACGAGGGCGCCCGAGAAGCCGGCCGAGTGCACGATCGCCTGCCGGCCGGCGCGCGGGCGCCAGTCTCCGCGCCGCTCGGTCAGCGTCTTCACGAACAGCTCGAACGCGTCGAGGGTCAGCGACTCGACCGAGCGCGTGTCGATGATCGACGGGTGCCCCGCGAGCGGCGAGTGGAGGATCGCGTCGAAGACCCGGCACATCTCCGCGATGTCCTGGTCGGCCGGCTTGCCCCAGCTGATGCTGCCGTGGGCGCCCGACTTCGACCGCCAGGTGCAGAAGCTGCGGCGGACGTAGACGCGAGCTCCGGGCTTGCTGCAGAACGCTGTGACGTCGCTCGTCGGGATGAACGGGGCGTGCGGCATGTTCGGTGCGGCCACGCAGCTTCCCGCGGGCGGGTGTGACGCGCCAGCGCTTCGCTCTCCCCCTCGGGGCTCGCCCATGGGGCGCGGGGGTGGGGTATGACGTACGGCCGTGCTCGCCTCGGTCCTGGTCGTGCTTCTCACGCAGAGCGATGACTGCGGCCTCGAGCCGCCGCGGCCGTTTCCTCCGGTGCCGGTGAAGCCGTTCGAGGCCTCGGAGGCCGACCCGCCGGTGGTGCGGCGCGCGCGTCTTCCGCGGTGGGCGCCGGCCGGCGGTGGCATTCCCCAGCCGCGCATCGACGACACGGGGGCGCTGGCGGGGAAGACCATCTACCTGTCTCCGGGGCACGGCTTCACGTGGACCCCGAGCCTGAATCGGTGGGCGACCCAGCGCGGGAACACGCACGACATCGTCGAAGATCTCGTCAGCACCGAGACGCTGTCGCAGTTCCTGATGCCGATGCTGGTGAACGCCGGCGCGCGCATCGTCACGGTGCGCGAGCTCGACCTGAACCGGGCGACGGCCATCGTCGACAACGGCGGCGCGGGCTACACCGAGACGGGCGCCGGCTTCTCGGACTCGTCGCTGATGGGCTGGGGCGCTCCGCCGGCCGTCATCACCGGAGCGACGAACCCGTTCACGCTCGGCACGAACCGGCTGATGGACGCGGCCGCGACCGCGACGGCGAGCGCGACGTACTCGGCGATGCTGCCCTCCGACGGCGAGTACAACGTGTACGTGTCGTATTCGGCGTTCACCGCGAGAGTCACCGACGCGCACTACGTGGTGAAGCACGGCGGAGGCGAGTCGCACTTCCGCGTGAACCAGCGCCGCGCCGGCGGCACCTGGGTCTACCTCGGCCGCTTCTTCTTCAAGGCCGGCACGCCGGCCCAGGTGCAGGTGCTCAACGACTCGGCGAGCGGCACGGGCAACATCTCGCTCGACGCGGTGCGCTTCGGCGGAGGCATGGGCCGCATCGACCGCGGCGGCGGCGTCAGCGGCCGGCCGCGCTTCGAGGAGAGCGCGCGGTACCACGCGCAGTTCTCGGGCGCTCCGACGAGCGTGTACGACGTCAGCGACACGGACCACAACGACGACGTCAGCACGCGCAGCCGCTTCGCCGCCTGGGTGCACGAGCCCGGCGAAGACGCCATCTACGTCGCGTGGCACACGAACGCATTCAACGGCAACGCGGTCGGCACGGACACGTACGTGTACGGCCCGAACCCTCCGGACGGCACGTTCCAGTTCACCGGAGTCGCCGGCAGCGACACGCTCGCCCGCCGCGTGCAGTCGGAGCTGATCAACGACATCCGCAACGGGTGGAACATGCCGATGTGGCGCGACCGCGGCGTGCACTCGGCCTACTTCGGAGAGCTCAACCCGAACCACAACAACGAGATGCCGGCGATCCTCATCGAGGTCGCGTTCCACGACAACGTGAACGACGCGGCGGCGCTGAAGGAGCCGAACTTCCGCTACCTCGCGGCGCGCGCGATCTCCCAGGGCATCATCCGCTACTTCGCCGAGCGCGACAGCCGGCCGGTGGTGTTCCCGCCCGAGCCGCCCACGCACGTGGCGGCGATCGGGCAGGGCGGCGGAGACAGCGTGGTGCTGAAGTGGCGCGCACCGCCCGTCGACACCGTCGGCGTCGGCGGCCACGGGGCGACGTCGTACCGCGTGTACTCGAGCCCCGACGGCCTGGGGTGGGACGACGGCGTCGAGGTGACGGGCACGAGCTACACGGTGAACGCGCCGGGGCTGCGCTACTTCCGCGTGGCGGCGGTGAACGGCGGCGGCGAGTCGTTTCCGAGCATCACCGTGGCGGCGAGGCCGGGCAGCTCGCGCGTGCTGGTGGTGAACGGCTTCGATCGGCTCGACGCGGCGATGGCGCTCCGCGAGAACCTCTCGGCGTTCAGCCTGGGCAACGTGCTGCGCATCTTCATCCCGCGGCTCAACGACGGCTCGTACGTGCGCTCGCACGCCGACGCGCTCTCGTTCGGGAGCTTGGGCGTCGACAGCGCGAGCACCGAGGCGGTGACGTCGGGCGACGTGATGCTGGGCTCGTACGCGGCGATCGACTTCCTCGCCGGGCGCGGCCACCCTGCGAACGCGCAGCTCAGCACCGCCGAGAAGATGGCGCTCGCGTCGGGCAAGCCGCTGTTCTTCTCGGGCGTGCTGCGGGCCGACGCCGCGTTCCTGGGCACGACGCTGCGGGTGTCGGCGGTGTCGCAGATGTCGTCGGCGACGCTCGACGGCGACGACTTCCTCTCCGGGGTGAGCATCGCGCTCGACGACGGGACGAAGGGCTCGTACATCACGGGGACCGCCGACGCGCTGGCGACGACGAACGCGACGGTGGCGGCGCGCTACACGTCGGGCAGCCCGGCGGCGGTCGGCGTGATGGGGCAGGTTGTGACGTTCGGCTTCCCGTTCGAGACGATCGTCTCGCGGTCGCAGCGCATCGAGGTGATGGGGCGCGTGATGAAGTACCTGGGCGTCGCCTCCGAGATCCCCGATGCGGGCGTCGTCGAGCCGCCCGATGCCGGCTCGGGTGACGGCGACGGCGGCGTCGTCGACCCTCCGGCGGTGACGCTCGGGCGGCTGCCCGACGAGCTCGGCGACGAGCACAAGAAGGGCTGCGGCTGCGACGGATCAGCGGGGCCGATCCTTCTGCTGCTTGCAATTGCGTACGTCAGGCGCCGCCGCTAAGGAGCCCGGCATGCCTACGAAAATTGCCATCAACGGTTTCGGCCGTATCGGTCGCTGTGTGCTCCGCGCCGCGCTCTCCCGCAAGGAGACGGACCTCGAGATCGTCGCCATCAACGACCTCGACAAGCCGGCGTCGCTCGCGCACCTCTTCAAGTACGACTCGGTTCACCGTGCATGGCCGGGCGAGGTGAAGACGTCCGAGAAGGGCTTCGTGATCGACGGCAAGGAGATCCGCGTCACGGCCGAGAAGGACCCGGCGAAGCTGCCGTGGAAGGAGCTCGGCGTCGACATGGTGCTCGAGTCGACCGGCCGCTTCACCGACCGTGAGAAGGCGCAGGCGCACCTCACCGCGGGGGCGAAGAAGGTGATCCTCTCGGCGCCCGGCAAGAAGGGCATGGACGGCACGTTCGCGTTCGGCATCAACCACGAGCAGTACGACAACGCGAAGCACCACGTGATCTCGAACGCGTCGTGCACGAGCAACTGCCTCGCTCCGGTGGCGAAGGTGCTGGACGAGACGTTCGGCATCGAGCGCGGCCTGATGACGACGATTCACAGCTACACCAACGATCAGCGCATCCTCGATCTCGTGCACGACGACCTGCGTCGCGCGCGCGCGGCGGCGCTGTCGATGATCCCCGCGTCGACCGGCGCGGCGAAGGCGATCGGCGAGGTGCTGCCCAGCCTGAAGGGCAAGCTGACGGGCATGGCGGTGCGCGTGCCGACCCCGAACGTGTCGCTCGTCGACCTGACGGTGAACCTGAAGAAGACGGCGACCGTCGAGGAGATCAACGCGGCGTTCAAGAAGGCCGCCGACGGCGCGCTCAAGGGCGTGCTGCAGTACTCGGAAGAGCAGACGGTCTCGATCGACTACAACGGCAACCCGCACTCCGCGATCCTCGACGCGACGAACACGATGGTCATCGACAACATGGCCAAGGTGCTCGCCTGGTACGACAACGAGTGGGGCTACTCGAACCGCTGCGTCGACATCATGAAGTACATGGCGGCGAAGCTCTGAGAGCGGGGGGCTTCACATGGCCATCAAGTACGTCGACCAGCTGCAGCTGACCGGGAAGCGCACGTTCATTCGCGTCGACTTCAACGTCCCGCTCGATGACGCGCGCAAAGTCACCGACGACACGCGCATCCGCGAGGCGCTGCCCACGATTCAGCTCGCGCTGAAGATGGGCGCGCGCGTGATCCTGGCGTCGCACCTCGGGCGTCCGAAGGGCGCTGACCCGAAGCTCTCGCTCGAGCCGGCCTCGGCGCGGCTCGCCGAGCTGCTCGGCAAGGAGCACGAGGTCGTGCAGGCCGACGACTGCGTGGGCGACGCGGTGGTGAAGACCGCGAAGGACTTGAAGCCCGGGCAGGTGCTGATGCTCGAGAACCTGCGCTTCCACAAGGAAGAGGAAGGCAACGACGAGGCGTTCGCCAAGGCGCTCGCGTCGCTGGCCGACGTGTACGTGAACGACGCGTTCGGCACGGCGCACCGCGCGCACGCGTCGACCGCGGGCATGGTGCCCTTCGTGAAGGAGAAGGCCGCCGGCCTGCTCATCAAGAAGGAGCTCGAGAACCTCGGCCGCGTGCTGAAGAACCCCGAGAAGCCGTTCGTGGCGGTGCTCGGCGGCGCCAAGGTGTCCGACAAGATCAAGGTGATCGAGTCGCTCTTGCCGAAGGTGAACGCGCTGCTCATCGGCGGCGCGATGGCGTACACGTTCCTCAAGTCGATGGGCGTGAAGGTCGGCAAGAGCCGCGTCGAGGACGACAAGCTCCAGCTGGCGACGAAGCTGCTCGAGTCGGCGAAGCGCATGGGCGTCGACCTGGTGCTGCCGGTCGATCACGTGTGCGGGACGTCGCCGGACGAGAAGAGCGACGCGCGCGACGTCGACGTGCAGGACATTCCCGACGACCTGATGGGCCTCGACATCGGCCGCAAGACGCGCCAGCTGTACCACCAGCACGTCTCGTCGGCGCGCACGGTGCTGTGGAACGGGCCGATGGGCCTGTTCGAGGTGTCGAAGTTCGCGGAGGGCACGCGCATCGTCGCCGAAGCGATGGCGGCGAACACGCGTGCTCAGACGGTGGTCGGCGGCGGAGACAGCGCCGCGGCGGTGAACGAGTTCAAGGTCGCGGACAAGATGACGCACGTCTCGACCGGCGGCGGCGCCTCGCTCGAGTTCCTCGAAGGCAAAGAGCTGCCCGGCATCAAGGCCCTGGAGGGGTGATGAGCAGACGTTGCTTCGTGTGCGGCAACTGGAAGATGAACAAGACCGCCACGGAGACCGCGGCGCTGTTGCGCGACTTGCGCGGCGCGGTCTCGATGGTGAGGGACCGGGTGGAGATCGCGGTGGCTCCGCCGTTCACGGCGCTGGATCGGGCGGCCAAGGCGCTCGAGGGCTCGAACATCGCGCTCGCGGCGCAGAACTGCCATGCCGAGGCTTCGGGCGCGTTCACCGGCGAGGTGTCGGCGGACATGCTGAAGGACCTCGGGGTGCAGTACGTGATCCTGGGGCACTCCGAGCGGCGGCAGCTGTTCGGTGAGACCGACGACGGCGTGAACAAGAAGGTCGGCGCGGTGCTGAAGGCGGGCATGCTGCCGATCGTCTGCGTCGGAGAGACGCTGCAGGAGCGCGAGGCGGGCCGCACGCTCGACGTGGTGTCGACGCAGGTGCGCGGGTCGCTGAAGGGCTTCTCGGCGGCCGACGGCGCGCGCTTCGTCGTCGCGTACGAGCCGGTGTGGGCGATCGGCACGGGGAAGACGGCGACGTCGCGGCAGGCGCAGGAGGTTCACGCGCACATCCGCGGGCTGCTCACCGAGCTGTGGGGCGGAGATGCCGCCGGCCAGGTGCGCATTCAGTACGGCGGCAGCGTGAAGCCGGACAACGCGGGCGAGCTGCTCGGCCAGGCCGACATCGACGGGGCGCTGGTCGGCGGGGCTTCGCTGAAGGTGGCCGACTTCTCCGCCATCGTGAAGGCGAAGAATTGAGCGTGTTGCAGTGTTACGGGGCGTGTGCTTAAGGAGCGCCCCTCGTCATGATCTATTTCGTCTCTGCCGTTCACGTGCTGCTCTGCGTGTTCATGATCTTCGTGATCCTTCTCCAGCCGGGGAAGGACGCGGGCATGGGCGCGGCGCTCGGCGGTGGTGCAGCGACGTCGGCCTTCGGTGGCCGCGGCGCGGTGACGTTCCTCGGCAAGGTCACGGCGGTCTGCGCGATCGCGTACTTCATGACGTCGCTGGGTCTGTCGTTCGTCGGCCTGAAGTCGTCGGTCGCTGACTCGATCGTCGATGAGGCTGCGACGACGGCGCCGGCGGCGCCGGCTCCGGGCAGCCCGACGGCTCCGGGCGAGACTGCGCCTTCGACGCCGACGCCGAACGACGGGACGCCGACCAAGGCGGCCGAGGGTTCCGAGAAGCCGGCGGAAGGCTCTGCCACGCCCGCCGCGGTCGAGAAGCAGTCAGAAAATCCCGGCACGCCCGTACCTGCAGTGCCGGAGAAAAAGGTTACTGGCACCGAAGCCGGGCCTTGAGGTAGTTGGCAGTCCGCAGTTCGCAGCAAAAAGCCCAGGTGGTGGAACTGGTAGACACACCATCTTGAGGGGGTGGCGCCGCAAGGCGTGCGAGTTCGAATCTCGCCCTGGGCACTTTGGGTCTCCGCTGTCGCGCTCGGTCGGTTGGAGTGCTGACACCGTCGACCACCGCGGAGGGGCCGCGAAGGCCAACGACGGTCCGCCGTGCCAGCGAGTGGCCTCGCCCCGGCTCGCGGGCGCGGAGCGAGGAAGAGTGGCTCAGCTTCAGGGCCTGCTTCGCTCCAGCTCGCGCGCGGCCTGGTGACGCGGCTGTCGAGGGAACGGCGGTTTTCCCCGTCCGCTTCACCGAGCTCTGTCGCGTAGACAAGGCCGTTCGCTGTCGCGGAGATCATTCGCTCCGGGACGACGTCGCCGTCGACACGCGTGTTCGTTCTCCCTGCTCGCGAGCGCGGAGGCCTTGGGGGGGTATCCGGCTTGTTGGTTTTTTCGGGCGATACCCGCCGAAATTCGGCGGGTATCTCGGATCGTTTCCAAGCAGCCTGGGACCCCCCACGCCTCGCACGCCCGTGGCTGCATCGCCGCGCGTGGGAAGCTCTCCGGCTGAGAGGAAAATCCGCTGCTCCTTCTATAGCCGGGTCAGCCCCCTGCGCCGAGACGGCTGCGCGAAAGCGCCTCAACAGCCAGGGCCACCAAAGCCAGCAGCGCGGGCTGGAGTCGAACCAGCCTGATGCGGATTCAAAGTCCGCCGCCTGGAGCCGCTCGGCCACCGCGCCGCCGTGCTCGACGCGCGCTCGGAGGCCGACTGACCTCGACGTCCTTTGGTGCGGTTGTGCGCGCATGAAGCTTGCTCGCCGGAGCAGTACACTCTCGGAGGGACTGACATGGCCGCATCGCTCGATGACGTTGTCTCAGAGCTCAAGAATCTTCGCGCCGATCTCAACGATGGGTTTGGGGCCCTCCGCACGGAGATGAAGCAGGAGCTTGGGGCGGTTCGCACGGAGATGAAGCAGGAGCTTGGGGCGGTTCGCACGGAGATGAAGCAGGAGCTCGGTGCGGTGCGGACGGAGACGACGCAACAGCTCGTGTCGGTCCGTGGCGACGTGAAGTCCGGGTTTGCTTCGGTGCGGGTCGAGCTGAAAGAGCATTTCGAAATGCTGCACGCAGACCTCACCGTGCTGGCGGAGCGCGTCACAGACCTGGAGTCGACGACGACGACGATGAGCTCAATCGTCGACGTGTTGCGTTCGCTGGAAGAGAGCTCGCGCGCGATGGCGGACGGCCTGCTGAAGCTCACCGGTGACCACGAAGGGCGTCTGCAGAACGTCGAGCGCATTCTCGGCGTGCGCTGAGCAGGCAGAGCGCTGCAAGCGCCGCGAGCGCTGACAGCGAGCTCTGCGAACAGCCGCAGGTCGCCGTCGCGCCGGGGTGAGGCTCCGCGTCGACCACGCCATTCGTTCCGGCGTCGATGCCCGGTTGGACTCCAGCATCCGGCACGACACCGGCGTCCGAGTGGCCTGCATCCGGCACTCCGGCATCCACGACGAGCAGCCGCGTCCCCGTCACCAGCCGCTGCCCCGTCAGGTTCGCGAACGCCGTCGAGGTCACGCCGAAGAACTCAGCCTCGTCGGGCCGCGCAGCGATCCGTGGGTTGAAGTTGCCGGCCTGAACCATCGGCCCCCACAACAGCCCCGGCGCGTTCAACGGCCGCCCCTCGGCGTCGAGCTCGACGGCGACGTCCTGCTCCGTCGCGTGGGTCACGACGGCGAAGGTGCCGGACACCGGGCTCCACGCGACGCTGTTGGCGTCGTACGAAGCGTAGGTCGTGCTCACCGTCTGCCGGGGCCCGACCGTTCCATCCGGCGACACGAGCCGCGCCTCGAGCGAGCGGGCTCCCGGCGTGGCGCGGTACCAGACGACCAGCCAGCGGCCCGCCGCAGCATCGAGCGCGACCTCCGGCACGTAGCCCGCGTTGATCGGCCCATCGAGCGGCAGCGGCGTGCCGACGAGCGCGCCGGCCTTCACCCGCTGCGCCCGCACGAAGCAGTCGTCATTGCCGACGCAGCCAGCGTACGCGACGAGGAAGCTGTCCGAAGCGGGGTCGTACGCCACGGAAGGGTCCCGCGCGTACGGCGCCGCAGAGTCGATGTCGATGACGCCGCCGACCTTCGCTCCCGCAGCAGACAGCCTCTGCGCCTGAATCTTCGTCGCGCTGTTCTGCCAGACGACGAGCCACTCGCCGTTGCCGTAGGCCACCGCCGCGCCCATCTCCCAGTTCGTCCCGTCCGGCGAGATGTCGAAGTCCGCGGTCCCCGCCGGCAGCAGCCGCCCGCGCACGCGCGTGAGCGTCGCGCTGACGCTCGCGTGCCAGGTGACGAGGAACGCGCCGCCTCCGAACGCCACGCGCGGGCACTGCGCGTAGAACGCGTCGACGTTGACGCTGAACGCGGCGCCCGAAGCAGCTCCATCGAGCCCGAAGTACTGCCCCTGAATCTTCGAAGCGCCGCTGACCGCGAGCCACTGCGAAGCTCCGAAGGCGACGTCCGGCCAGCGCACCGGCATGGTGCCGCTGGCCGGCGGCGGAGACACCGGCGCTCCGGCGACCGACAGCTGCGCGTGGGCAGCGCCGGCCGCGAGGAGCATCACGGCCCCGAGGAACCTCAGAACGCCTGCTCGACCTTCAGGTACTCGGATCGCACGGCCTGCGGCTTCGAGCCGTTGATGCCGGTGTTCACCACGAACGTGTACTGCTTGTTCAGGTCGAGCTTCGACTCGGGGATCTCGAGCCGGTACGACTGCGTCTTCGTGCCCCAGTTGGTCGACGAGTCCTGCACCTTCGGGTTCGCGATCGTCGCGACCTTCTTGTTCGTGCCCTTCTCGTAGACCTCGATGCTCTTCACCTGGAACTTGGGCGGCGCATCCGCGAAGCCGGTCCCGCTGACGTTGATCGACGCGATGGCGTTCTTCGGGCCGCCGCGGCCGGGGCCGGGCATGCGGTTGATCCACAGCGAGGCCTCGACGTTCGCGCTCGCTCCGTTGGCGGCGATCGACGTCGGGATCTTCGCGACGTCGACCTTCGGCGCGCCGCCGCCGCTCGACGCCTTCTTCGCGATGCCGATCGTCACGTCCTTGCCCTGCTGCGCGATGACGCGCGCCTCGTAGCCCTTCGGCAGCGCGCGCTGCAGCTTCTTGAAGATCGTCGCGCCGGTGTCGCCGCGGCTCACCGAGAGCGACACCGACTTCTTGTCGAACCCGAGCTTCAGGAACGAGGCGACGATGCCGTTGTTCGTGCCGGTGCCGGAGATCTTGAACCCGAACGCAGTCGCCTGCGCCTTCAGGCCCGGATCGTTCTCCATCACGGAGACCTTGAGCAGGTCGGTGGTACGGCCAGCAACGGGAGCGCTTCCGACTTTTCCGACAGAGGCAGTGGTCATGGTGGCGACTTCCTAGATCAACACCCCGGGATTGAGAATTCCGGCCGGATCCAGCTCCCGCTTCATCGCGGCGAGCGCGCGCGCGTAGGCCTCGGGTCGCTCGGTTCTCCAGCCGGGCAGGTGCACGCGCCCGACGGCGTGGTGGTGCGTCGCAGTTCCGCCGGCCTCGAGCAGCGTCTTCATCGCGACGTCCTTGAGCTCGGCCCACTGCTCGAGCTCTGCGCCGCGGCGGGCGCGGCCGACGAACGTGAAGTAGGGCGCCGGCCCGTCGGGGTAGACGTGCGTGAAGCGACACGAGACGAGGCCGCCGCCGCAGACGCGCTCGAGCGCCGCGGACATGGCACCCGTCACGCGCTGGTACAGCGACGGAAACGCCGCCCACGTGCACGCGGTCTCGAACGTGTCGGCGAGCACGCCGAGGCAGACGAGCGCGTCCTGCAGGTACGGGCCCTTCAAGAACGACGCGCGCCACGCCTCGCCGGCGGCCTTCTCGCGCGCGGCGCCGCCGTGGGCCGCGGCGATCGCGACGGCGCGCGCCAACCACGGCCCGACGTCGTGATCCGCCGACTCGAACGCGAGGACGAGGACGGAGGAGCCGTCGAAGGCGACTCCGTTCATCATCACCTCGTTGGCGTCGAGCAGCCGGCAGTTCGCCGGGTACAGCCCCGCCTGCGAGATCTCGCGCACCGCGGCGACGGCCGCGTCGAACGACTCGAAGTGCACCGAGGCGCCGGCGCGGAAGGTGGGCTTGAGCTGCACGCGCATCCACGCCTCGGTGATGACTCCGAGCGAGCCCTCGCTGCCCAGCACGAGGCGCTCGGGCTGAGGGCCGGCCCCGGAGGCGGGCAGCCGGCGCGTCGCCCACAGCCCGCGCGGCGTCACCATGCGCACCGCCTGCACGAGGTCGTCGATGTGCGTGTAGAGCGTGGCGAAGTGCCCGCCCGCGCGCGTGGCGATCCACCCGCCGAGCGTCGAGAACTCGAACGACTGCGGGAAGTGCCGCAGCGTGAAGCCCTTCGCCTGCAGCTGATCCTCCAGCGCGGGGCCGAAGACCCCGGCCTGGATGCGCGCGGCCCGCGAGACGTCGTCGACCTCGAGCACGCGATCGAGGCGCCTCAAGTCCAGCGACACCGCCGCGCGGTGCGAGGGCCCCAGCCGCGGCTCGACGCCGCCGACGACGCTGGAGCCTCCGCCGAAGGGCGTCACCGACCACTGCTCGCGCTCGGCGATCTCGAGGACCAGCGAGAGCTCGCGCTCGTCGCGTGGGCTCGCGACGGCGTCGGGCGCGGCGGAGAAGTCGCCCCGAAAGCCGCGGATGCGATCGCAGTACGACTTGCCCCACGTGTGCGCCGCGCGCTCGGCGTCGGAGGCGGTGGCGAAGTCGCGCCAGGCCACGGGCAGCTCGGCGCGCACCGCGGGCAGCACGAGCTCGGTGGACGCGCGTTCAGGCGTCACCTCGCCGACGAGCGGCATCACGCGCGCGGCGGTCTCTCCCAGATCCGGCAGCTGGTCCGCATGTCCCCATCCCCACAGGCTTCTTAGAGGCATGGCGGGGCACGAAAGCACGCGGCCCACAGACGTGCTATGGGCGCGCGCCACCCATGGTCGAGGCGCTCCCCGGCGTGTTCAGGTTGTTCAGCGAAGAGCCGATGCTGTCGGTGCAGGCGAAGGGCTTCTCGCGCTTCATCCTCTCGGGCAGCGTGCCCGAGCACCGCGACCCGGGCTTGCGGCTCGAGTGCAGCCGCGGAGACGCGACGGCTCCGCTCGCCGAGCGCAGCACGCCGTGGGATGCCTTCCGCGCCCTCGAGAAGAACCTCCCGCGCGGAGTCCACGCGCGCGCCGCCGACTCGGCCGACGGCCTCGACGTCCGCCTCACCGAGACCATCGTCCCCGCCGCGCGGCTGCCGGCCGTGCAGGTGTTCTCCACCGACTTGAAGCAGCGCGTGAAGCGGCTCGACGACAACCGCTTCGAGCTGTGCGGCCCCACCGGAGCCGCCTGCCTCATCACCCTCAAGGTCGACGCCCGCCGCACCATCGTCCCTGTGCCGAAGGGCTTCGGCGCCGCCGCGACCGCCTCGCTCATCGCCGAGCGCGTGCCCGCCGGCTACCACGCCGAGGTCGACGGGGCCGTCGTGTCTGTCTGGAAGAACGCGGACTTGCACACGCTCGCGGCGTAAAGAACGTCAAAGTTGTTTGCAGGCGACTGGCGCAACCATGTCGCACCCAGGGCGGACAATGTGGGTGATGGACACCTGCGCTCCCCGACCTGCCAACTTCGACTCGTACGAACCCATCCTCACCTGCGACCCGCAGCACCTCCCGACGGAGAGAGTCGCCTTCAACCAGGCCTCGCACGCGCGGGTCGAGCTCGTCAGCGCGGACAAGCGGCTCGAGGCGGCGATGGTCGGCTACAGCATGCTGACGATGCTGGCGTACGTCGACGATGCGGGCCCGTTCGACGCGTTTCTGGCGCTGAAGGTCGACGGCAACTTCATCACCCTCGCGCTGCACAAGGGCATGAGCCGCGATGACATCGTGCACGAGCTGCGGCGCTGTCTGCCGTTGGGCTACGAGGCCGCGACGCGCGAGGGCTCGCTGTCGGAAGTGCTGATGGTGAACATCCTGCGGCCGGCCGAGAACCCGGACCCGGAGCTTCACTTCCTCTCGACGGACCCCGGCCAGCAGTTCAAGTGGATGGGCCGCAACAAGCTGCGCATCGAGGGGCGCGCGACGCGCGGCCAGTCGATTCGCTCGCACCTCGAGATGTTCGTCGAGGGGTACCGCGTGCGCCTGCCCCTCGGCGGCGGAGACTTCCCCATCACCACCGCGAAGCGCCTGCGCGACGCCCTGCCGAAGAAGTACTCGGCGCTCATCGAGCTGCCGATGACGGCGGGCGGCGACGTGATCGTCACGATCCGCCGGCGCGGCTAAAAAAGGGGCCAGTCCCCATTCTGAGACGATCGTCTCAAAAAGATGCCTGTCCCCCTTTGGGGCGCTGGTAACCTCCCGCCATCGCTCACTGGATCCTGAAATCGGAGCCGACGGAGTACGCGTTCTCGCAGCTCGTCGCTGACGGCCGCACGGCGTGGACGGGCATCAAGAACCCGCTCGCGCGCAAGAACCTGGCGTCGATGAAGCCGGGCGAGCTCGCGCTCTTCTACCACACGGGCAAGGACAAGGCCGTCGTCGGGGTCGCGCGCGTCCTGAAGGCCGAAGGCGAAGACGTCGAGCTCGGGCCGGTGAAGCCGCTGGCCGAGCCGGTGCCGCTCGCCACGCTGAAGGCGAAGGCCGCGACCAAGAACATCTCCGTCGTGAAGATGGGCCGGCTGTCGGTCGGAGCCCTGAAGGACTCCGAGCTCAAGGCCGTGCTCCAGCTGGGCAAGACCAGACTCTGAAGGAGGGCTGCCGCAAGTGCACATCGTGCCGGGGTTGCTCATCGCGGGCGGCGTCGTGCTGCTCATCGCGTTCGCGTTCTTCTGGTGGGGCCGCTCGAGCATGCTGAAGGCGAAGCGGATCGAGGACACGCCCACGACTCCGTGCCGCAACGTGACCGACGGCTTCGTCGAGGTGAAGGGCCGCGTGAAGGGCGCCGCGCGGCTCTTGACCAGCCCGCTCGCGAAGCGGCCGTGCGTCTACTACCGCTTTCACGTCGAAGAGCACGTGCAGCGCGGCAAGAACTCGTACTGGCGCACCGTCGTCGACGACAAGCAGTGCTGCGGGCTGCTCATCGACGACGCCAGCCAGTCGCCGGTCATCGTCAACCTGATGGGCGCCGATCTGCACCTGAAGCCCGACACGCACGCGCGCTCCGGCTTCATGAAGGACGCGCCGCCCGAGTTCGAGGCCACGCTCGCCGAGTACGGGCGCTCATCGCAGGGGCTCATCTTCAACAAGACGATGCGGTACTCCGAGACGATCCTCGAAGAGGGAGACGAGCTCTACGTGCTCGGCACCGCGCAGCGCGAGCCCGGCGGCAAGGTCACCATCGACAAGGGGAACGACCTGTTCATCGTCTCCGACCAGAGCGAGGAGCAGCTCACGCGCGGCTTCCACAACCGCAAGCTCGGCGGCTTCATCACCGCCGGCGTCCTCGGCGCGGGCGGCCTGGTCCTCTGCATCATGAGCGTCGCGAGCCGTTCGTTCTAAAGAAGCGGCCGTGGCATAAGGGAGCTGTCGGGCCGGGAAGGGTCGTCAGTCGAGGTCGTGAGTCGCCGCGCACTCCCGGTCATCGCCGTCATGCTGGCGGCTGCCTGCCGCTGCGAGCCGCCGCCGGTGATGAGCGACGGAGAGCTCCGCGCTGCTCCGGCCGAGCTCGACTTCGGCGCCGTGCCGCTGCAGGCGTCGCTCACGCTCGACGTCGAGGTGACGAACACCGGCAAGGCGACGCGCGCGGTCGCGGTGACGGTCGACGGCCCGTTCACGGCAGCCGCGATGCTCGAGGTGCCCGGTGGAGCGAGCGTGAAGGTAGAGGTGACGTTCGCTCCGGTGGCGTTGGGCCAGGCGCCGGGCGTGCTGCACGTGGGCGACGTCGACGTCGCGCTGCGCGGCTCGGGCGCCCCGCCGTGCAGCACGTCGGTGCGGTGCCGGGCGTCGGCCTTCGATCCCATGACTCGCACGTGCGTGGAGTCGGCGCTGCCGAACGGCACGGCGTGCGCGAACCCCTGCCTCACCGCGGCGAGCTGTCAGGGCGGCGTGTGCGTCGGCAACGCCGCCGCGTGCGACGACGGTGACGCGTGCACGGTCGACGCCTGCTCCGAGGAGGGCACCTGCCTGCGCACGCCGCGCGTGTGCCCGGTGATCGACGCCTGCCAGGTGGCGACGTGCGACACGACGAGCGGGTGCGGCTCGACGGCCGTGCAGGACGGGACCTCGTGCGGCGCCGAGACCTGCTCCGAGGCGCGGGTCTGCATCAACGGCGCGTGCACGACGAAGCCGAAGCCGAACGCCGCGACCGACTGCGTGTACAGCGAGGTCGTCGCCGGCGCGAACCACACGTGCGTGCGCAGCGTCGGCGCCGACGTCTACTGCTGGGGCCGGCCGGCCGGCTTCGGCACGACGACCAGCTACCTCGTGGCGCGGCAGCAGGTGCCCTCGCTCGCCGCTGCGGTGACGCTGTACGCCGGGCTCAACCGCACCTGCGCGCTGTTCGACGGCGGCACGTACGTGTGCTCCGGCGGCAGCGCGGCGAGCGGTGCGTTCAGCGGGCCGGTGAAGAAGTACGAAGGCGACTGCGCGCTGCTCGAGGGCGGCTCGATCGAGTGCGCGCAGGGGTTCAGGTACGTGCCGGACAGCGGCATGTTCGACGCGGGCGCCGCCGTCGGCCTGGTGCGCACGGGCGATCACGTCTGCCTCGCGCTCGACAACGGCACCGCCGAGTGTCGCGCGAGGGGCGGCGATCACCCGGGGCAGCCGGTGACCTTCGACGCGGTGCCGGAAGGGTTCTTCGCGCCGGGCTCGTACCCCCTGGTGCTGTGCGGGCTGCTGCCGGGCGGGAAGCTGCAGTGCATCGGGTCGAGCCCGGTGACGCTGGCGGATGCGGGCGTCGTCGCCGTCGGGGGGGCGGCGAGCCTCGTCTGCTGGGCCGACGCGGCGAAGCTGTGGTGCCAGGAGATGCTGAACGGAGGCGCCGTGGGGCCGAAGACGGAGATCCCCATGCCCGCGCCCGTGCGGATGATCACCCAGCACGGGCACTCACACGTCTGTGCGCTCACCGTCACGAACGAGGCCTGGTGCTGGGGTGACAACCAGAACGGGCAGCTGGGAGATCGCAGCCCCCAGCCGCGCGGCCTCGTCGAGCTCACGGCGCCGGCGCCGATCGATCGCCTCGCGGCGGGCCAGCAGACGACCGTGGTGCTCGCCGGCTCGGAGCTCTGGTCGCATGGCACGCAGCTCTTGAAGCTCGACGGCGGCGTCAGCACCGGGCCGTCGGGCGCAGGCACGGCGATGCTCGGAGCTCCGCCTCCGTTCTCTGGCCTGACGGTCATGCGGAACCTGGCGTGCCTGCAGCTCACCGACGGGGGCGTGTCGTGCTGGGGTGGCCGGCCGACCTGGTTCGATCCGGAGCCGCTGACTGCGGTGGCGCTGCCGGCGCCGGCGAGCCGGCCGTCGCTGTGCGGCCATTACTCGCCGCTGTGCACGGTCGCCGGCGGGCAGGTCTTCGGCCTCGGGCGATTTGCGCCGGGGCCGGCGGTGCCCGGGCCGACGGGCGCGCGGCAGATCGAAGGGCAGACCGTGCTGAACCTCGACGGCGGAGTCGACACGCTGAAGTTCGTGCCGATGATGATGATGTCGACGTACGTCGGCGTCCCGGTGCCGCTGCCTCGCCCGGTCACGCGGCTCTCGGCGCAGCTCGACGGCATCATGGACGGCATGCCGTGCGGTCAGCTCGACGACGGCCGGGTGATGTGCTGGTCGTGCAACGGTCTGGGCGTGTGCCAGCCGGCGGTGCCGGTGGCGGGCCTGTTGCCGTTCACGCGCGCGCTGGTCGGCTCGACGTCGTTCGGCTGCGCGCTGTTCGGCGCGAACGGCGTGCGCTGCTGGGGCGACAACACGTACGGCCAGCTCGGGCGCGACGGGCCGTCGTCATGGCTCACCGCGCTCGACGTCGCGATGCCCGACGTGATCGACGAGATCGCGGCCAGCTCCACGCACGTGTGCGTGAGGACCGCGTCGCGGCGCGTGTACTGCTGGGGCGACAACACGCTGGGGCAGCTCGGGTTCGAGCCGCTGAGGTTCAGCGGCGTGCCGCTGCGGGTGCAGTGACGCCGCTCGCGCGGCTCACCCGTTCATCGCCTCGGCGACGAGCTCTTCGAGCCGGCTGAGCGCGGTCTCGAGCGTCTGCTTGCCGGGGCCGAACGAGAACCGCACGTACTGGCGGAAGCGCGAGGCGCGGGCGCTGCGGCGCTTGCCGGGGTTCACGTCGAAGAACTCGCCCGGCACCACGATGACCTTCTTCTGCAGCGCGGCGCGGAAGAAGCCCATGCCGTCGGAGAGCTTGCCCGGCAGGTGCGAGACGTTGCCCCAGACGTAGAAGGTGCCGTCGGGCGCGCGGTCGACGCGGACGCCGAGCCGCTGCAGGCGGGACAGCATGAGATCTCTCTTGTCGCGGAACACGGCGTGAATCGCCTTCGTCTCGGCCTCGACGGCGGACGGCTCGAACAGCTGCAGCGCCGCGCGCTGAATCGGGCGGCCCGCGCCGCCATCGAGGAAGCTGCCGGCGGAGGCGACGGCGTCGATGATCGGCTTGGGGCCGACCGTCCACGTCACGCGCCAGCCGGGGTAGCGCCAGTTCTTGGTGAGGCCGTCGAACAGGATGATCGGATCCTTGTTCACGTCTTCGACGAACCGGGCGGCGCTCTCGACGGGCAGGGTGCCGGGCGGCGAGTTCCAGACGTAGTGCGAGTAGAACTCGTCGATCAGCATCGCGCAGTCGAGCTCGCGCGACAGGCGCACCCACGCCTCGAGCTCTTTGCCGCCGATGGCCTTGCCGGTCGGGTTGCACGGGTTCGAGAGCAGGAGCGCCGAGAGGCCGCGGCCCTGCACCTCGCGCTTGAGCTCGTCGACGGTGAACGCGTAGCCGCGCTCTCCCTCGAGCAGAATGGGGATGGCGGTGAACGCCTTGAAGACGTCGAGCAGCTCTTCGTAGGCGGTGTAGTCGGGGAGGAAGTGGCCGAGGTTGACGTGACCGAGCGCGGCGGCGGCGCGGGTGAGCGCGGTGCGGCCTCCGCCGGAGACGGCGACGTTCTCGGCGGTGTACTGGCTCTTCATGCCGCGGCGGAAGAGGCGGTTGTAGAGGCCGGCGATGGCCTCGCGGAGCTCTCCGACTCCGGCGACGGGCGCGTACTCGAGGTCGTCGACGTCGACGGCGACGGTGTGCACGCGCGGCGGAGCGCCGGGCAGCGGCCCGGTCTCGGGCTGGCCCTGGCCGAGGTTGCACCACTCGGGATCTTTCGGGTTGAAGCCGAGGCGCGTGGCTTCGGTGGTGACGTAGATGACTCCGGTGCGGGGCACCGGGCGGAAGGCGGCGAAGTTGGTTTCGTCGGTCAAGAGAGCACTCTGAGCACATCGTCGAGCGTGAACTTCAGCTCGAGCACGTCGTTGTTACCGATACGTATCACCGGCACGCGGTACCGGTAGCGCTGGAAGAGCGCGTCATCGCGGTAGATGTCGATCTTCTCCACCTCGAACGACATGTGGGCACGCGCCTCGTCGAGCAGCTCTTCCGCTTCTTCACAGAGGGGGCAACCGGCCTTGGTGTAGAAGAGGAGTCTCATGAAGGGGCTGTACGGCGACTTCGCCACGATGCCGCTCAAGGACCTGGTCGTCTACCTCGGAAACAAGAGGTCCACCGGCACGCTGAACCTCGAGCACGGCGCCATCCGCAAGCAGGTGGTGATCGTCTCCGGCGACGTCATCAACTCGAGCTCGAACGAGCCGCGCGAGTACCTGGGCCAGTTCCTCATCAACCTGGGGCAGATCACGGAAGAGCAGTTTCACCGTGCGTACGAGACGCAGCGGGAGACGCGCATCTTCCTGGGCCGCATCCTCGTGATGATCGGCGCGGTGAGCGAGGAGCAGGTCACCAACGCGATCAACCTCAAGACGCGCGAGACGCTGCTCGAGGCGTTCCTGTGGGAGCACGGCACGTTCGCGTTCGAGTCCGACAAGCTGCCCGAGCTGCCGCACGGGGTCGACCTGCGCGTCCCGCTGCGCGAGATCCACAAGGAGAGCGAGGCGCGCGAGAAGATGTGGAAGGCGATGCGGTCGGTCTTCACGTCGGGGAAGCTGCACCTGACGGTCGATCGCTCGCAGCTCGCCGAAGAGCCCAAGGCCAACTCGCTCGACGACCGGCTCTTGCACCAGATCGAGATCGGCAAGTCGATCGAAGAGATCATCCTCGCGCTGCACGCGACCGACTTCTTCCTCTACCAGCGGCTGTACGCGCTGCACTCGCTCGGCGCGGTGCAGGTCGACGAGGAGATCTCCATCGAGCTGTCGATCGACGACAACACCGAAGGCCTCGACGACGCCGACGAGCCGTCGGAGGACGAGATGCTGTCGAACGCGAAGAAGTTCATGGCGCACGGCAACCTGCGCGACGCGCTCGCGCTCGTCCGCCGCGCGCACCAGTCGCGGCCGCGGCCCGAGTCGCAGGCGATGTCGCGCGAGATCGAAGAGAAGTGGCTCGTGGAGCTGCGCAAGGAGCTGCTCGGGCAGAAGAAGACTCCGAAGGTGCGCATCGACGCGGGCGCGATTCGCGCGATGTCGCTGTCCGCGCAGGAGCGGTACCTGCTGTCGCGCATGGACGGCAAGCGCAAGCTCGCGGACATCGTGAGCGTGTCGCCGCTGCGCGAGCTCGACGCGCTGGCGCACATTCAGCGGTTCCTGGAGAAGGGCCTCATCAAGCTCGAGCTGTCGCCGTGAAGCGTGGCGAATGGCTCGGGCCATCCGGACGCGGACCCGAAGTGCCGCAAGGCGCCTAGCGGGCGAAGCCCGGAAGGTCCGCGGCCGGATTGAAAACTGATATAGGCGGCGCCACTTGAACGTGGCGGGCCTGAAAGAGATCGGCATCATCTGGCGTGGAGAGCTGGTGCGTTCGCTGAAGTCCGGGCGCGCGGTGGTGCTGCTGCTCTTGTTCGTGCTGTTCACGTCGCTGGTGCTGGGCGTGATCGCGGTCTTCGCGTACGGCTTTCAGAGCAACCAGGAGAAGAAGTTCGACGAGGAGATCGCGAGCTCTCCGTACAAGGACGACCTCGACCCGAAGAAGGTCGCGGAGCAGCGCGAGAAGGCGACGACGTCTTCGTCGTCGGGCGCCAAGAAGTTCCTCATCAACAACCTGTTCGCGGAAGACGACGCGGCGCTCGCGGAGATGCTGCTCGCGCTGCCGTTCACGCTGCTCATCGTCTACAAGCTGACGCTCATCTTCTTGCCGCTGCTGATCACGCTGATGGGGTTCGATCAGGTGAGCGGCGAGATCAGCACGAAGTCGATTCGCTACCTGGCGGTGCGGGTCCGCCGCTCGTCGATCGTGCTGGGGAAGTTCCTCGCCCAGGCGAGCGTGCTCGCGCTGCTGACGTTCGCGTGCATCTTGATCATGGTCGCGGTGCCGCTGTGGCTCGACAAGGACTTCGCCGTCGGGAAGGCGGTGACGACGTTCCTGAAGCTCTGGGGCTGCGCGATGGTGTTCTCGCTCGCGTACATGGCGCTCGCGTCGCTGTGCAGCGCGGCGTTCCGGCAGCCCCCGGTGAGCCTCGCCATCAACATGATCGTGCTGTTCATGATCTGGTTCGTGGCGCTCATCGGCAACCTGCTGCAGATACCGGGTGAGGCGGTGTCGTCGATCTCGGTGTCGTCGATGAAGACCGAGTCGGTGTTCGCGTACATCCGCTACCTGTCGGTGTGGAACTACGCGCCCGACCTGATTCACCCCAAGCTCGAGCGCTTCGCGGCGGCGGGAGCGGCGCACGTCGGCTTCGCGATGATCTTCCTGGCGGCGTCGTACCTCGTGCTGCGCGCGAGGGACGTATGAGCGCGTCGGACACCGCGATCGAGCTGCGGCACGTCAGCAAGCACTTCGGCGCGAAGGTCGCCGTCAACGACGTCTCTTTCGAGGTGAAGAAGGGCCAGTGCTACGGGCTCATCGGCCCGAACGGGGCAGGGAAGACGACCACGTTCTCGATGATGTGCGGCTTCCTGCACCCGACGACGGGGCTGCTGCAGATCCTCGGCGAAGATCCTTCGAAGCCCGGCGCGCTGAAGGGCAAGGTCGGCGTGCTGCCGCAGGACGCGCTGCTGCCCGCGACGTGGCCGGTCGGCGCGTTTCTGACGTACCTCGGCAGCCTGAGCGAGCTGAAGAACCCGGAGGCCGAGGCGAAGCGGTGCCTCGAGCGCGTGGGATTGCCCGAGACGTGGAACGTGCAGTGCGGCGCGCTGTCGCACGGCATGACCAAGCGGGTGGCGATGGCGCAGGCGCTGATGGGCAACCCGCCGGTCGTGATGCTCGACGAGCCGACGGCAGGGCTGGATCCGAAGATCGCCGCGACGGTGCGGCAGATCATCCGCGACACGAAGGGCTCTGCGACGCTCGTGGTGTCGTCGCACAACCTGCAGGAGCTCGAGGAGCTCTGTGACGCCACCGCCGTGCTCGACAAGGGCAAGCTCGTCGCCGCCTCCTCGATGGAGGAGATGACCGGCGCCGCCGCGGAGTTCCGCGTTCAGGTCGCGAAGGGGTTCATTCCCGCGGATGACGTGAAGGCGATCGACGGCGTGGTCGCGGCGGAGGTGCTGCAGGACGGGAAGCTGCTGTCCGTGCGCTTCGATGGGGCTCGCGTCGCGCCCGAGGTCGTCATTACGGCGACGCTTCGGTTGCTGGTCTCGCGCGATGTGCTCGTGCTGACCGTTGCGCGCGGCAAGCGGCTCGAAGAGCGCGTGTTGCAGCTTACGTAGAAGAAGCGAAGTCTGCTGGGCGAGGGCAAGGGCATGTTGAAGCCCGAAGGGGAAGTTCGAGGTCCCTTTCGCTTTCCCAGCAGGCCTTTCCCCGAAGCCTTTCCCTGAGCCATGCCCTTCAACTTGCCCTTGCCCTCGCCCTGCTAACTCAATCGGGAAAGAACATGGGCTCGCGCTCGCGCACGAACGCGGCGATCGCCTTCTTGGCTTCCTCCGACAAATCCACGAACTGGACTCCGAGCCCCGGCATGTTCGCCGGGTTCCGATCGTCGACCTCTCTCACCCAGCGCACGACGCCCTTCGCCTCGATGCCTTCGCCGCCGGGCAGCCGGAAGTAGAGCTCCATGCTCGTGCCGATGGGCACCAGCTTCACCGTCGCGATGAAGACTCCTCCGTCGGACAGGTTCGTCGAGAACCCGCTGTAGAAGTTGTTGTCGCTGGAGAAGTCGATCTTCACCTGCATCCGCACGCGCGGCTGCTGGCGCTTCGGCTGAATGCGGCCGATGGCGAGCGGCTCGTCTCCCGCGGCCTCGAGCTGCCTCGCGGCCTGGGCGACCTCGCGCGCGACGGCGCGGGCGAGATCCACCTGCTGCGCGACGGCGCCTTCCTCGGCGGAGACCTTGTACTGCGTGCGCGCGAGCGCGGCGGTCAGCTCGGGGAGCTTCGCGCGCAGCTCCGCGACCGCGGCCTTGCGCGCCGAGACCGCTTCACGTCGCAGCGCTTCGGCGCGCTGCATCGCGGGCCCCTGCTCGAGCGTCGGCAGCACGATCGCCGAGATGCGCGTGCCGATGCCCTTCAAGTCGAGCCCCGTCGCGGCGGCCTGCTCGACGTGGGCTTTGAGCGCCTTGAGCCGCGTCGACAGCTCACGCCACTGCGCGAGCACGCGCTCGATCTCGGCGGCGAGCTGCGCCTCCTCGCGCTCGACCTCGGCTTCCATGTCTTCGAAGGCGTTCACTTGCGGCGCACGAGCGCCGTCATGACTCTACCGGCGGTCGTGAGGCTCACCAGTTCGTGGCCGGCGGATTCGCACAGCGCCTGGACGTCGGCGCACGCAGCGGGATCGTCTGCTTCGAGCTTCACGAGCGCGTGCGCCTTCAGCGCCTTGGCGAGCATGAGCACCGGCACCGGGCAGGCCTTGCCACGGGCGTCCACTTCGAAGGGTGAAACTTCCGTTGCCATCCCGACACTGTTCGCCTAACAACTGCGCCGCTTTTTTCCAAAGGAGCAAAACCCTTCATGAAACCCAATGTCATCATCGCGCTGCTGGTCGGCGGCGTGGTCGGCTTCGCGGTCGGCCGCATGGCCTCCGGCAACCAGGGCGGTACCCAGGGCGGCGGCAACCAGCCCGTCGCTGCTGCGCCTTCTCCCTCTCCGCAGCAGCCGATGCGGCCGCAGGGCGGCGGCGGAGATGACGCGGTTCTTCGCGTCCCCGTCGACGGCTCGCCCACGAAGGGCGCCGACACCGCGCTCGTCACGATGGTCGAGTTCAGCGACTACCAGTGCCCGTTCTGCTCGCGCGCGAACAACACCGTGAAGCAGCTCGAGCAGGACTACGGCGAGAAGCTCCGCGTGGTGATGAAGCAGAACCCGCTCTCCTTCCACCCGTTCGCGAAGCCGGCGGCCACCGCCGCGATCGCCGCGGGCGCCCAGGGCAAGTACTGGGAGATGCACCACAAGATGTTCGACAACCAGCAGAACCTCGACGAGGCCTCGCTGGAGAAGTACGCGCAGGAGATCGGCCTCAACATCGAGAAGTGGAAGGCCGACCGCAACGCGGCGAGCGTCAACGATCAGATCTCGAAGGACCAGCAGCTCGCGGCGCAGCTCGGCGCGAACGGCACGCCGGCGTTCTTCATCAACGGCCGCAAGCTCTCGGGCGCGCAGCCGATCGACCGCTTCAAGGCGCTCATCGACGAGGAGCTCGGCAAGGCGCAGGCGCTGGTGAACCAGGGCACGCCGCCGAACCAGGTGTACGCGAAGATCATGGAGCGCGCCGCCGCGGCTCCTCCGCCCCCGCCGCAGCAGCCCCAGCAGCCGCAGCAGCCGTCGGCTCCTCCGCCGGCGTCGGTGCGCAACGTCAAGGTTCCGGATGACTCGCCGGCGAAGGGCCCGAAGACCGCGAAGGTCACCATCGTCGCGTGGAGCGACTTCCAGTGCCCGTTCTGCTCGCGCGTGGTTCCGACGCTGAAGCAGATCGAGGACACGTACGCGAAGGACGTCCGCATCGTCTTCCGTCACCAGCCGCTGCCGTTCCACCAGAACGCGAAGCCGGCGGCCGAGGCGTCGATGGCGGCGCACGAGCAGGGCAAGTTCTGGCCGATGCACGACAAGCTCTTCGCGAACCAGCAGCAGCTCGATCGCGCTTCGCTCGAGCGCTACGCGCAGGAGATCGGCCTCGACATGGGCAAGTTCAAGTCGGCGCTCGACAGCGGCAAGTTCCGCGCGCGCGTCGAGGCTGACTCGGCGGCCGGCAACGAGGTCGGCGCGAACGGCACTCCGACGTTCTTCATCAACGGCCGCGAGTTCGTGGGCGCCCAGCCGTTCGAGGCGTTCAAGGCGATGATCGACGAGGAGATCAAGCACGCGGACAAGATCCTCGCGAGCGGCGTGAAGCCGGCGCAGCTGTACGAGAAGCTCATCGAGGACGGCATCAAGAACGCGCCCGCGGCTCCGCAGCCGGGCCAGCCGGCCGCGCCTCCGCCGGTGGCGAACATCGACATCACCGGCGCGCCGGTGAAGGGCCCCAAGAACGCGCCGGTGACGATCGTGGCGTTCAGCGACTTCCAGTGCCCGTTCTGCTCGCGCGTGGTGCCGACGCTGCACGAGCTCGAGAAGCAGTACGAGGGCAAGGTGAAGGTGGCGTTCAAGCACCAGCCGCTGCCGTTCCACCAGAACGCGCGCATCGCTGCCGCGGCGTCGATGGCCGCGAACGAGCAGGGCAAGTTCTGGGAGATGCACGACAAGATGTTCGCGAACCAGCAGCAGCTCGATCGCGCCTCGCTCGAGCGCTACGCGCAGGAGATCGGCCTCGACATGGGCAAGTTCAAGTCCGCGCTCGACTCCAACAAGTACGACGCGCAGATCACGAAGGACTCGAACGAGGGCAACGCGATCGGCGCGAACGGTACGCCGACGTTCTTCATCAACGGGCGGCAGCTCGTTGGCGCCCAGCCGATCGATCAGTTCAAGGCGATCATCGACGACGAGCTCAGCAAGAAGAAGAAGTGAGCTGACGCAGTCGTTTGCGTCGCAAAGTACGCGGGCCCTGTTCGGCGCGAAAAGCCGGGCAGGGCCCGGTGCTTTCTGATATCCCGCGGCGCCATGCGCTCACTGTTCGTTGCTGCCGTCTCGTCTCTCGCGCTCGCGATCGCGGGCTGTGGTGGTGGTGGAAACCTGTGTGCTGGCAAGACGTGCCCAGCGGGTCAGTCGTGTGAGACGACGACCGGCCAGTGCGTCGGCGGCACGGGCGGTGGATCCGGCACGGGCGGCGGCACCAGTGGCACGGGTGGCGGCACGAGTGGAACCGGCGGCGGCTCGGCGACGGGCGGCGGTATGGCGACGGGCGGCGGCTCGGCGACGGGCGGCGGCTCGGCGACGGGCGGCGGCTCGGCGACCGGCGGCGGCTCGGCGACGGGCGGTGGCTCGGCGACCGGCGGCGGCTCGGCGACCGGCGGCGGCTCGGCGACCGGCGGCGGCTCGGCGACCGGCGGTGGCTCGGCGACCGGCGGTGGCTCGGCGACCGGCGGTGGCTCGGCGACGGGCGGCGGCTCGGCGACCGGCGGCGGCAGCGGCGGCGGCATGGCGACGGGCGGCGGCAGCGCCACCGGCGGCGGTATGGCGACGGGCGGCGGCTCCGGCGGTGGTATGGCGACGGGCGGCGGTTCGGGGACGGGTGGCGGCGCGGCGGGCGGTGCCGGCGGCGGCGCCATGATGCCGGGAGGTGAGACGTGCGCGAACGCGCCGGTCATCACTGCGGGCGTCATCACCGGTTCGACGGCTGGCCTTTCGAACGACTACTACTTCTCGTCCGCCACTGGCGGGTGCCTGCAGCAGTCGTCGAGCTCGGCGGGCGCGCCTGACGTCGTTTTCCAGATCAGCGTGCCCCCGAACAACCGCCTCGCGGTCAGCTCGGCAGCGAGCTGGGACATGGTGCTGCACCTCGTGGCGGGCCCGGCGACGAACTGCGGCTCGGGCAACCCGACGACGGGGATCATGTGCGTCGACAGCTCCGACAGCTTCTCGTCGCCCGAGACCGCCGACTACGCGAATCTGACGACTGCTCCCCAGACGATCTTCATCATCCTCGACGGGTACGGGGCGACCAACAGCGGGGCGTACACGCTCACCACGACCCTGACTGCGATTCCGCCCGGCGACACGTGTGCTGACGCGGTCCTCGTGACCGGCGCTCAGACGAACCAGTCGATGATGAACTACGCCCACGACTACACCGCAGGAACGGGCTGTGCGACCGGTTCGACGAACGTCGACCGCGTCTACCGCGTGGCGGTGCCGAACAACCAGCGGCTCACCGCGACCGTCGCGGCGAGCGCCGGAGCGACGTTCGATCCGACGGTGAACCTCGTCATCGGTACCTGCTCGGCCACCCTGACGTGCGTGGCGGGTGCCAACGCGACTGGCGCGGCGGGCACCGAGAGTGTCGTCTACGACAACATCAGCGGGATGGCTCAGGACGTGTACGTCGTCGTCGATACGTCGGTCTCGAACCCGATGGGCACCTTCGACCTCGGCATCACGCTCGGCGCCATCGGGCCGGCGGGTGACTCGTGTGGAAACGCGTCGCCGACCATTTCGTCGTCGATGTCGCTGACGAACCAGTCGTTTGCGACGTTCGCGAACAACTACAACTCGAACGGCCAGGCGACCTGCCGCTACGGAGCCGGGCCTGACCGGGCGTACCTCGTGAACATCCCCGCGGGTCAGGTGCTTCGGGCGACCGCGACCGGCGCAGGCGCAGACGGCGGCCCCGATCTCGCGCTGTCGATCGCAGCGGCTTCGGTTGAGTGCGGCACCGGACCGTGCCTCGCGGGCTCCGACGGCACGGGTCTTTCTGAGACGGTGACGTTCTCGAACTTCCCCGGCGACGGCGGTGTTCAGAGCGTCCGCGTGATCGTCGACTCGAAGGTCGCGGCTCCGGCGGACAACTTCTCCATCGCGTTCGACATCTCGCCGCCTCCCCCCGGCGACACGTGCGCCACGGTCGGCGCTCCCATTACGGCGTCGGTCATGCTGCCCTCGGAGTCCCTCGCGACGTTCACCAGCGACTACAGCGGCTTCTCGGGCAACTGCCAGTTCGGCCTCGGACCCGATCGTGCCTACCAGATCAACATCCCGGCGATGAATCGGCTGCGCGTCACGGCGCAGGCAACGGGCACCGGCGACCTCACGATCGACCTCATCGATCCGCCGGCGACGAACTGCTCCAACAGCGGGCCGTGCATCGCCTACGGTGACGCGACCGGCGGCGGCGGCGCTGAGACCCTCACGTTGGACAACACCACCGGCGCGATGCGCACGGTGTTCCTGGTGGTCGACCGCTTCACGGGCCCGCCGGCGAGCGGCGAGACGTTCAGCCTCAACGTGAACATCGGGCCCATTCCGGCGGCGCCGATGGACGACACCTGCGGCGGCGCGACGCCCATCACGATGTCGGGCACCCTGACGATGCAGTCCACGATTGGGTACGCCAACGAGTACAACGCAGGGATGATGTGCTCGCCGAATCTGTACAACACGCCGGGCCCCGATCGGGTCTATTCGGTGTCGGTCGCTCCGGGGCAGATGCTCAGCGTCACTGCTACTCCGACCGGCGGAAGCGGCAGCCAGTCTGATCTCGGCCTCTACCTGATCGCGGGGCCCGCGACGAACTGCGTCGCGATGCCGACCACGCCCGCGTGCCTCGCCGGGATGGATGAGGGCTTCGATGGTGACCCCGAGACCGTCACGTACACGAACTCGGGCACGTCGGCCCAGACGGTCTTCATCGTCGTCGACAGCTACTACTCGAACGGCGAACAGACTTCGTATTCGCTCCAGGTCGTGCTGTCGCCGTAACAGCACGTCGTGATGTCGGGGAGGCCTGGTGATTCGGTCCCACGCGGTGGCGTGGCTTTCATTCGTGCTGGCGGGCTGCGGTGGCAGCCCGTGCGCGAGTGCGAGGTGTGGACCGAATCAGGCGTGCGACCCAGGCACGGGGACATGCGTCAATCAAGGCACCGGTGGGGGTAATGCCTCCGCCGGTGGCGGCTCTGGAACCGGCGGCGGTTCGGGAACCGGCGGTGGGGTGAGCACCGGCGGCGGTTCGGCCGCTGGCGGAGGCTCTGCGACTGGCGGCGGCGACGCCACCGGTGGCGGCACCGGGACCGGCGGCGGGGTGAGCACTGGCGGTGGCTCAGCCACGGGCGGTGGTTCGGGCACCGGAGGTGGCGCTGCGACCGGCGGCGGCACCGGCGGGAGCGGCGGCGCCGGTGGCGGAATGACGGCCGCAGGCGGAGACACGTGCGCGACCGCCGCGACGCTGATGCCCGGCACGCTCAACGCGTCGACCGCCGGCGCAATGAACGACCTCTACTTCTCCTCCGATCTCGCGGGCTGTGAGGCCCAGTCGATCTCCGGGCCGGGCGCACCGGATCTGGTCTTCGCGGTGACCGTGCCGGCCTCGAGCCGCCTCGCCGTCACCGCGAACGCGAGCTGGGACCTGGTGCTTCACCTCGTGCAGGGCCCGGCGACCAACTGCGGCTCGTTCTCGGGCGGCATGACGACGGGCATCGCCTGCGTCGACAGCGCCGACAGCACCTCATCGACCAACGAATCCGTCGCCTACGTGAACATGACCTCGGCGGCGCAGACGATCTTCGTCATCGTCGACGGCTTCGGCAACTCGGACGAGGGCGCCTTCACGCTGACCACCACCATCACCGCGCTTCCCGCCGGCGACGCGTGCTCGAACGCCGTCTCCGTGACGGGGAACCTCACCGCGCAGACGCTCGACGGCTTCGCACACGACTACGTCGGTGGCGCCAACGGCTGCGCGAGCGGCACGCTCGAGAACGATCGCGTCTACGTAGTCACCGTTCCCGCCGGGCAGCGGCTCACCGCGACGGTGACGCCCGACCTCGTGAACGGCAGCGCGCCGTTCGATCCCACCATCAACCTCGTGACGACGGCGACGTGCGCGGCGCAGCTCACCTGCGCGAACGGGGCAAACGGCCCGGTCGCGGAGCAGCCCGACACCGTCATCTGGGACAACACCGGCGCGGCGTCGCGGAACGTCTTCATCATCGTCGACACCGGTACGACGTCGCCCATGGGCACCTTCCGCCTCGACGTCAGCACGCAGGCCGTGACGTTCGCGGCCGGCGAGACGTGCGGCAACGTGGGCACCACGCCGATCACGACGGACACGAGCCTCACCGCGCAGTCGTTCGCCGGCTACGCGAACAACTACAACGCGAACGGGCAAGCGTGCGCCTACGCGCCGGGACCAGACCGCGTGTACCTCGTCGACGTCGCGTCGAACACGACGATGACCGCGACGGCCACGCAGGCGACGCTCGACGGCGGCCTCGACCTCACGCTCGGCGTCGCCGAGAACACCACCGATTGCGGGGCCGGGCCCTGCGCGACTTCGTCCGATGTGTCGCTCGGCGCGGCTGCCGCGACAGAGACGGTCTCCATCACGAACACGAGCTCCGCGACGCGTCGGGTCCGCATCGTCGTCGACAGCTATTCGAATCCTGCTCCCGGCTCGTTCGCGCTCGACGTCGCCTTCGCGCCCGCGCTGCCGGGTGAGGGTTGCTTGAACGCGGTCCCCATCACCGTGCTCGACGGTGGCGTCGTCGATGGTGGCTCGACCGCCGGCTACCAGAACGACCTCGAGACGGATCCGGCAGGAACGGGCTGCACGACGTACAGCAACACGGGCGCGGACAAGGTCTTCTCCGTGACCGTGCCTGCGGGACAGACGCTCACTGCGACGGTGTCTCCGGTCTCGGGGTTCGATCCCGGCATCTACCTGCTGCCCGGCGGCGCCTGCCCGACGCGCGCCACCACGTGCCTTGCCGGCAGCGACGTCGGCGCGTCCGGAGCGCCCGACACGTTGACGTACACCAACAGCAGCGCCTCGGCGCAGAACGTCTTCCTCGTCGTCGACCGGTACGTCCCCGGGACGAACGATGCGTTCTCGCTCACCCTCAGCCTCCAGTAGCGCTCGAAGGAGCTCCACGTGATCCGATCTGCCGTCACGCTGTTCGTGCTCGTGCTCATGGCCTGCGGCTCCGGCAACGACAAATGTGCGACCGTGAAGTGCGGCGCCAATGAGACCTGCGACCCGTCCGACGGCCGGTGCGTCAACACCGGTGGCGGTGGAGGCAGCGGCTCCACGGGCGGCGGCTCTGGCACGGGCGGCATGGGCGGCACGGGCGGCACGGGCGGCACCGGCGGCAGCGCGACCGGCGGCGGCACCGGTGGCGCCGGAGGCTCGGGCGGAAGCGGCGGCAGCGGAGGCGCTGGCGGCGCTGGCGGCTCCGGCGGCGCGGGCGGCTCCGGCGGTGGCGGCCCTGTCGTCATCATGGACGGCGGCATGCTCGCCGGCGGAGAGACCTGCGGCAGCGCGGCCACCATGATGCCGAACACCGTCTACACGTCGACGACGCTCGGCCTCATCGACGACTACAACTTCTTCGGCCAGGAGGGCCGCTGCAACGGAGGCGAGGCTCCCAACACCGCGGACGGCGTCTTCAAGATCACCGTTCCGCCGGGCCAGCGGCTCATCACGCTGCTGACGTCCAGCTTCGACGCCGTGATCAACTTCGTCGAAGCGCCGGCGACGAACTGCGGCACCACCACCAACGGCGAGACCACCGGCATCGTCTGCCTCAACGGCATCGACTACAACGCCGCAAACCAGACCGAGTTCATCGACCACCTCAACACCTCGGCCGCCGCCAGGGACGTGTTCGTGATGGTCGACGGCTTCGACATCGGCGACGAGGGCACGTTCAGCATGGTCAGCACGTTCGTGACGCCGCCGATGGGTGACTTCTGCTCCAACGCGGTCGCGCTCAACGCGCAGCTCGCGCAGGAGACCTGGGACAACTTCGGCAACGACTATCCGGTCGAGCCGAACAGCTGCTACTTCGGCATGGGCCCCGACCGCATCTACCGGCTCGACATCCCGGCGATGAACAAGGTCACCGTCCGCGTCGCGCCGAGCGTCGGCGACGCCGCCATCAACATCCTCGACGACAGCGCCGCCGGCTGTGCCACGCCGGTCGGCTGCGGCTACACCAACAATCGCGGCCGCGACGCCGAGCCGGACGACGTGACCGTCACCAACGCCAGCGGCGCCGTTCGAAGCGTCTACGTGCAGGTCTCGCTGTACGGCGCTCCGGCTCCGGGCGAGACGTTCGCGCTGACCACGACGTTCACTCCGCTGCCGACCGCGCCGCCGCCGGGAGACTCCTGCGCCACGGCCACCGCGATCACGCCGGGCATGCTGACCGGGCAGACGACGCGCGGCTTCTACGACGACTACTCCGCGGTCTGCACCGGCGCGAACAGCTCCATCGGGCCCGAGCGCGTGTATTCGATCTCCGTGAACCCGGGCCAGACGCTGTCGGCCACGGTGAGCTCCGAGCCCAGCGATGCCGGGACGTCTCCGGACTTCGTGCTGTACCTCGTGGGTGGGCCGGCGGGGAATTGCTCGCCGCTCGTCACGAGCTGCCTCGCCGCGAAGGACACCGGGAGCGGCACCAGCTCGGAGACCGTCACGTACACGAACGACGGCGGCGCCGCCCGGTCGGTCTTCGTCGTCGTCGACGAGTACAACGGCGTCGAGATCGGCGCGTTCCGCCTCGACACCACGCTCACGCCCTGACGAGCGCCCAGCCGGCCCAGGCTCCGGCGAGGCAGACCGTCACCGTCGCGACGAGGTACAGCGCCGCCTTCGCGGGCGCGCCCTCGTTCAGCGCCTTCAGCACCTCGGCGTTGAACGTCGAGTAGGTGGTGAAGCCGCCCATCACTCCGGTGCCGAGCAGCAGGCGTGCTTCGGCCGACAGCCGCGGCGGCTCGCTCATTCCCGCCGCGAGCAGCGCGCCGAGCAGCGCCGAGCCCACGACGTTCACGAAGAGCGTGCCCCAGGGAAACGACTGCGGCAGCCACTTCTCGTGCGCGACCGCGACGAGGTAGCGCAGCGCGCTGCCGAACGCACCGCCTGAAGCCACGAGGAGGACGTTCCGGATCACGGCGTGAACTTGAACTGCACCTTCGTGGTGGTGTTCGCCTCGACCTTCACCACTTCGCTGTGCTTCTGCTTCGTGTCGGGCTGCGTGAGCACGCAGTTGTACGTGCCGACCGGCAGCTTCCGGTCCGCCGGCGGCACCTCGCCGAGCTCGAGATCGTCGCACTGCACCGTCGCGTACGGAGACACCGCGAACCGCACCGTCCCGTACTGCGTCGCCACGGATTTCTTCTTCCGGTCCTCTTTCTCGAGCGCGAAGATCTGCTCGCCTCCGGTCTCGGAGACCTTCAGCGTCGTCTCGAGATCTTTGTACGCGTTGAGCTCGAGCTTGAGCGGCACCTGCGCGCCGGTGCTCAGCTCGACGGTGATCGGCGTCGGGCCCAGCTTCTTCCCGTCGAGCCACGCCATCGCTCCGGCCGGCGTCGACTTCACGGTGACCGTCACCGTGACCGGCTTGGGCGGCTCGGGGGGCGGCGCCGGCTCCGGCGCCGGCTTCGTCACCGGCACGAGCTTGAACGGGGGCAGGGTGGCCTCGCCGCTCGACGGCGCGTCGAACTCGGTGTCCAGGCGCTCGTGGCCGTCCTTGAGCAGCGAGAGCTTGTGCCGCCCCGGCTTCAGCTTCGGCAGCGTGCACGGCGTCTTCATGTCCTCGAGCGGAGCGCCGTCGACGATCACGGTCGCTCCGGCGGGCTCGGTCACCAGGCGCACGACGCCGCCGCGCGTGGCGCGCAGCACGAACCAGGCGCCGAGCGACGCGCCGACGACGACGAAGATCGCCGCCCAGATCCACGGGAACTTCGCGCGCGGCGACGGGTCCGCCACCGTCACGCTCGGCATCGTCAGCGTCGGGCCGGTGGTGCGCTCGCGCTCCGCGGGCTTCGAGCTGCTGCGCTCGCGGGCGGCCTCGCGGGCCTCTCCGCTGCGCTCTGCCCGCGTGGCGTCGGGATCGTCTACCGGCCCACCGCGCGGGCCGCGCGCAGAGCCCGTCGCCCGGCGCTCGGGCTTCGCCGGCGTCGCCTTGAGGCCGTCTTCCGGGCTGCGCGACTTGTCGAGCTCTTCGACGAGGACGCGGCCTTCCTGCGCCTCGCGCCTCAAGCGCTCGGCGTAGATGTCCTGCATGAACGTCGCGAGCTGCACCGACGAGGCGGGCAGCTTGTTCTGCAGGAGCCACTCTTCGAGCGCTGCCTGCAGCTCGGCGGCGTCGCTGAACCGATCGTCGGGGTTCTTCGCGAGCGCCTTGAGCACGATCGGGTCGAGCTCGGCCGGTACGCGCGAGTTCACCTGGGACGGCGCGACGACGTCGCAGTCGGCGACCGCGTTCAGCGTCTGAATGTCGTTGCCGCGCTTGAACAGCCGCGTGCCGGTGAGCAGCTCGTAGAGCACGATGCCGAGCGCGAAGATGTCGCTGCGGCGATCGATCTTCTGCCCGGCCGCCTGCTCGGGCGACATGTACGAGTACTTGCCCTTCAGCACGCCAGACTTCGTGACCGTCGCCTGGTCGGCGGCCTTGGCGATGCCGAAGTCGACGACCTTCACTCCGCCCTCGAAGGTGACGAGGATGTTCTGCGGCGAGATGTCGCGGTGAACGATGCCGAGCGGCTTGCCGTTCGCGTCGGCCTTCTTGTGCGCGTAGTCGAGGCCGGCGGCGGCATCCATCACGATGCGGCACACGAGCGGGATCGGGATCGGCTTGCCCGCCGCCTCGGAGCGCTTCCACACGCGGCGCACGTCTTCGCCGTGGATGTACTCCATGGCGATGAAGAACGAGTCGCCCTGCGCGCCGAGGTTGAAGATCTGGACGATGTTCGGGTGATTGAGCCGCGCCGCGATGCGCGCCTCGTCGAGGAACATCGTGACGAACTCGTCGTTCTCCGCGAGGTGGGGGAGGATGCGCTTGACGACGAGCAGCTTCTCGAAGCCCTCGAGGCCCTTCTGACGCGCCAGGTAGATCGAAGCCATCCCGCCCGAGGCGAGCTTCTTGATCAGCTGGTAGTCGCCGTAGCTCTCGTAGGACAAGGAGTCGTCAACGCGCGCGCGTCTTTCGACGTTCCCGCGTCTCGCGCATCAGGGCCTCGAGATCGTCCAGCCGACGCTGCAGCTCGGGCATGAGCTGCGGCTCTTTGTCGACCCGATCGAAGAGGGCCAACACGGCCTCGACGTCCTGCTCGATGGCCTCGGCACGTACCGGGCTGATGCGGCGAAGAAGCAGATCCGCGCCGGTCTCGATCAGCACGCGCGCGACGGCGTCACGTGACGAGAGCGACTCGATCTTCTTCTGACCGAGGCCTTGGATGACCTTCAACCGCGGCGCAAGCGGGAGCTCGAGCTGTTTCATGACGCGTGAGGATCGTCGAGCCATGCGCGGAAGGAAGATTTACAACCGGCCACAGTCTGCCACGTGGATGTAGCAGTGGGGAGGTTCCCGCGCTTCTGATCAGCTGATCAGCTGCTCGCTCGCCTTGGGCAAGGGCAAGGGCATGTTCAAGGCGCCGGGGAAAAGAGAAAGGGACGACAGGGAAAGCAGCACGGGGAAGCACGACAGGGAAAGCGACGACTGGGTCAGGGCGGTGAGCTCTTTGCCTTCACTTCGTCAGCTCTGCCGCCAGGAAGCGGCCTGCTTCGGCGAGGCCCTGCTGCTTCATCGCTTCGCCCTGCGGGCTCTCGAGCACTTTGCGCGCGGCGTCGCTCGCCATGCCTGCTTCGAGATCTACCAGCACGAGGAACGCGCTGAAGGCGGGGCCGAGCTTCGCGACACGGCCCGGCTTGAGCGGCCGGTCCTTCAACGTGCCCGCGATCTTCTCGAGCAGGCCGTCGGCGTCGACCTTGCGCTTCTTGTCGTTGAGCGCGTCCCACGTGGTGACGAGCAGCAGCTCCCAGAGGCGGCCGGCCAGCGCGCGCTCGAGGCGCTCCTGCGCTTCTTCTTCGTCGATCTCGTGCGTCGCCGCGAACGTGGGGCGAAAGCGCGCCGCCATCACCGCGCGCGTCACCAGGTGACCCAGGCGCGGAGGGACGCTCACTTCTGCCCGCCGAGCTGCGCGCGGAGCTGCTGCACGCTCATGCGGATGAACGGCGGCTGCTCCGACGCCGGAGCCTCGACGAGGTACAGCTCGAGCTGCTTGAGCGCCCGCTGCGGCTGCTCGGTCTCGAGCGCGATGAGGCCCGCGTAGAGCCGCGCTTTGTAGGCGCCCTCGTACTTGTCTCCGAGCTGCTCGAGATCTTCGATGGCCGTCAGCGCCTGGCCGTCGACGGCCTCGAGCACCGCGCGCCAGATGCGGTTCTGCACGTGGTACGGATCGATGCCGCTCGCGCGCGTCACGATCGGGTACGCCTCGTTGAACGCCTGCAGCTTGATGAGCTGGCCCGCGACGTCGGCGAGCACGTCGACGTCCTCCGGGTGCGCCTCGGCCGTCTTGCGCAGCTTCTCGACCTCTTTCTGAAGGTCCGGCCGCTGCGGCTGCATCGGCGGCGTGCCGCCCATCTCGGCCGGGTTCGTGCCGGTCATCGTGCCGCCCTCGACGCGCGTGCTCGATTGCTGCGTGAGCAGGAAGCCGGCGAGCACGAAGAAGCCGACGACGCCTCCGCCGATGAGCGCGCCGCGCAGCGTGGCGTTGCCGGGGTTCGCAGCAGCCGCAGCCTGCGCCTTGGCGAGCTTCTCGGCGCGTGCCTGCGCTTTGACGGCCTCGTGGCTGGCTCCGGACTTTTCGCGCAGCACCGCGGCCGCGGCGAGCTCGAGCCGCGTCTGCTCGGCCTGCCACTCGGCCTCGGGCATCAGGTGCTTCGAGGCGGCGTGCTCTTTCAGCGCGGCGAGCAGCGACTTGTACCGCTCGTCGAGATCGTCCGGCGTCTTGTCGGCCGCCTTCTTCTCGGGGCCGGCCTTCTTGCCGCTGAGCAGGAACAGCACGGCAGCGGCCAGCGCGGCGGCGAGGACGATGATGCCCGGCGTCCAGTTCGTGACGTGCGGGTTCATTGCTGCAGGTCCTTGCGCACCGCCTCGAGGAACGGGTCCGCCGCGGCCGCGTCAGGCGCGGGGGCGGCCGGCGCCGGAGCAGGCTTCTTCTTCTTCACCTGCAGCGCGATGAAGGCCACCCCGAGCGTGAGCAGAATGACCGGCAGGATCCACAAGAGGCCCGTCGCGCCGGCCTTGCGTGGGGAGAGCAGGGCGAAGTCTCCGTAGCGCGCGACGAAGTAGTCGTAGATCTCGTCGTCGGTCTTCCCTTCCGCGACGAGCTCGCGCACCTTGTCGAGCTGCGCGCGCGCGATCGACGACGGAGAGTCGGCGATCGACGTGCCCTGGCACACCGGGCAGCGCAGCTGCTTGCCGAGCCGCTGCACGCGGGCCTCGCGCTCGGCGTCGAGCGGTTCGGTGCCGACGCGGCCCGGCGCGTATTCGCCTTGCGACAACACCAGCGTGAGGACGAGCGCGAACATGTCAGCGGATCTGGGCCAGCCGTTCTTCGATCGTGCGCGGGTCCATCGGCGCCGCGTACTTACTCTTGATGGTGCCGGCTTTGTCGATGAAGTACGTCTCGGGCACTCCGGTGATGCCGTAGTCGACGGCCACCGTGGACTTCGGGTCGTAGAGCTGCGGGAAGCCCTCGCCGTGCTCGCGCAGCCAGGCGCGCGTCGCGTCTTCTTCGCTCTCGACGACGATGCCGAGGAAGACGACGTCGGGGTACCGGTTCGCCGCCCAGTTCAGCACCGGGTGCTCGGCCTTGCAGGGCCCGCACCACGTCGCCCAGAAGTTGAGCACCACCGGCTTGCCGAGCAGCTCCTGCATGTCGACGAGCTGGCCGTTGTCGAGGCGCTTGATCTTGAACATGGGGGCCTTCGTTCCCATGTTCATCACCGGCACCGCGTGCGGGTCGGTGCCGAAGCCCGCGTAGAAGACGAACAGCAGGCCGAACGTGACGGCGAGGGCGACGCCGATGATGATCGCCCGTTGCATCAGGCCTTCGCCGCCTCCGCGGGCGCGGGAGCCTCGGTGCCCAGCAGCTGCCTGCGCCGCGGCCACAGCGAGATGAGCGAGCCCGCGACGAGAATGGGAATCGCGTACCAGATCCACCCGACGAGCGGGAACACCCAGGTGTTGAAGCTCGCGGTCTGATCCTTCCCGTCGTACGCGAGCAGGCTCACGTAGACGTCGCGCCACACGAGCTCGTGCACCAGCGGAGAGCCCACCGGGTCCGTCTGCCGCTCGTAGTAGTTCATGCGCGGCCCGCGCCCGTTCGCGTAGGCGACCTCGCGGCCGTCGGGGTGGATGATGGTGACGTTCGCCGCGGTCCACGTGCGGTGCGGCTCCTGGCCGCTGGAGAGGCCGTCGAAGCGCACCTTGTACTTGCCGACGTCGAGCGTCTGGCCCGGCTTGAGCGTGCCGTTCGTGTGATCTTTGAACGCCGACGACGCGGCGATGGCGACGATGATGACGACGATGCCGAGGTGCACGACGTACCCGCCGAAGCGGCGCGGCGCGCGGCTCGCCGAGCGCACGAGCGCCGACCACGGGCCTTGGCGAGTCTCGGCCATGAGCCGCTGCGCAGGGAGGAACAGCTCGCGCAGCGTGATGGCGGCGACGAAGCCGGCGAGCCCGAACGCGACGACCGCGAGCGCCGTCGAGCCGGCGACCGACGTCGTCTGGCCGGCGTAGGCATTGCCGCCCATGAACACGGCGCCGAGCACGCCGCAGATGATCGCGACGATGCCCGGCACGACGAGCTGGCGGCCGGCGGTGCGCAGGTTCGCCTCGCCCCACGGCAGCATCGGCCCGACGCCCATGAGGAAGAGCATCAGCAGCGCGATGGGGAGCGCCATGGTGTTGAAGTAGGGCTCTCCGACGCTGATGCGCTTCTTGAGCAGCGCCTCGACGATGAGCGGGTACGTCGTGCCGAGGAAGACGGTGAACGTCAGCGCCGAGAAGACGAGGTTGTTGAGCAGGATGCTGCCCTCGCGCGACGCCATGCTCGACAGCTGGCTCTCCGCGACGAGCAGCGGGCCGCGCCACGCGAGCAGCACGATGCTGAGCAGCATGATGATCGCGATGAAGACGAGGAACGTCGGCCCGATGTCGGACTGCGTGAAGCTGTGCACCGAGTTGAAGACGCCCGAGCGCGTCATGAACGTGCCGACGATGGTGAGCCAGAACGCACCGAGCGCGAGCGCCAGCGTCCACAGCTTCAGCGACTTCTTCCGCTCGAGCACCATCGTCGAGTGGATGAACGCCGTCGCCGCGAGCCACGGCATGAACGACGCGTTCTCGACCGGGTCCCACGCCCAGTAGCCGCCCCAGCCGAGCACCGCGTACGCCCACCAGGAGCCCAGGATGATGCCGATGGAGAGGAACAGCCACGGCACGAGCGTCCACTTGCGCAAGGGAGCGAGCCAGGCGTCGCCGAGCTCGCCGCGCAGCAGGGCGCCCGTCGCGATGCCGAACGGCACCGTCATGCCCACGAAGCCCAGGTACAGCATGGGCGGGTGAATGATCATGAGGATGTGGTTCTGCAGCAGCGCGTTCGGGCCGGGCCCGTCGGTGGGGATCGGGTTCGGAGTCGGGCCCCACGGGTTCGCCGGGCCCGCGATGAGGAACGCGAAGAACGTCGCGACGGCGCACATCATGCCGAGCGAGAGCTGCATGTAGCGGCCGTGCTCTCCGCGGTGAATCCACGCGAACGCGAAGAGGTAGAGGCCCATGATGGCGCCCCAGAAGAGGATCGAGCCTTCGAGCGAGCTCCACAGCGAGACGATGGTGAAGATGGTCGGCGTCGAGTTGCTGCCGACCTGCGCGACGTACTTCACCGAGTAGTCGTGCTGCAGCAGCGCCATGACCATCACGACGTTCGCGAGGATCATGGAGCCCGCGAAGCCGTAGACCGCGCGCTGCACCCACGGGAGCGCGCTCTCCTGGCGCCTCATGCCCGTGAAGACTCCGATGACCGCGCCGAACGCCGCGCAGAGCAGACCGATGAGGACGAGGCCGTAGCCGATCGTGGCGTTCACTTCGGTTTCCCGTCGTCGGCGTTGGCCTGCGGCTCGAGCAGCGACTTCTGCCAATCCTGCTGGCTCTCCCCGGCCTTGGGCGGACGGTACTCGTTGGAGTGGTTCACCATCAGCCGCGTGGTGCGGAACACGTTCGACTTGTCGTACGTGCCCTCGACGACGACGCCGATGCCCTCGCGGAACATCTGCGGGGGGATCTCGTCGGAGCTGACCTTCACCGACTTCGCGTCGGGCTCCTTGCCGTCGGCGACCTCGAAGTCGAGGTGCGTCTTGTCGGGAGTCCACTGGATGGTGCCGGCCTTCACCATGCCGCCCAGGCGAATCGTCGGGCCGTAGGCCTTCTCGCCCTGGGCGAGCAGCTGGCTGGGGCTCCAGTAGTAGACGAGGTTCTCGCCGAGGTTTCCGTAGGCGATGAACGCGAGGGCTGCGCCGGCGAGGACGAGCGCGACGACGGCAACCAATCGATTTCTGTTGGTGGGATTCATCTCATTCCTTCCGGCGGCGCACCCACAACGAGGCGGCGTAGAAGACGATTCCCAGGAGCGTCAGAACATACGCTGCCGTCACGAATTCCCAGCCGCCGACGATGCGCCCCTGACCGACGCGTGAGGCCTCGGCCTGCGCGAGCACGATGAGCGGAATCACGTGGTACCTCCCGGAACCGGCGCGCCCGGTGCGCCCAGCGCCTCCGGCGGAGCGACCTCTTTGGCCAGCGCCGCACGGGCGATCTTGTACCGGTGGTAGATGAAGACGACGAGCAGGCAGAGGAACGCGCAGGCCGCCCAGCGCAGCGCGATGACCATCTGCGGGTCGACGGTCTTCGGCGTCGACTGCTCCTGGTGCAGCGACTTCATCCACTTCACCGAGAAGTAGACGGTGACGGGGATGACGATGCCGAAGGTGCCGAGCGCGGAGGACCACGTCGCGCGGGTGTCGGGGTTCTCGGTGAAGCGCCGCAGCGCGAGGTAGCCCGTGTAATAGATGAGCATCACCGCGGCGGACGTGAGGCGCGGGTCCCACGTCCAGTAGACGCCCCAGGTCGGCTTGCCCCAGATGGCGCCGAGGGTGACGCCGACGATGCCGAAGTAGAGGCCGACCTCGGCGCTGGCCTCGGCGAGCGCGTCGGCGGTCCAGCTCTTCTTCATCAGGAACGCGACCGAGGCGCCGAAGTTGAGGGTGACTCCGAGCAGCGCCATCCACACCTGGGGAACGTGGGCGTAGATGATGCGGTAGACGTCGCCCATCTCGCGCTCGGGCGGGGCCCAGACCAGGCCGAGCCAGGCGCCGACAGGGAGCATGATGGCCGCCTGCACCGCGAGGATCTTCCAGCCGATCTCGATGAACGGGCGCTTCACGCACGTCGCGATGATGACCCCGACGGGAATGAGCAAGAGCGCGTTGGCGAGCCAGTCCGGCATTTCAGATGTCCTCGGTGATTCGGGGAAACAGTACCAATCCCAGCGCCCAGTAGATCACATTCAGCGCGCCCAGCATCGTGAGCCATGAGCCCATCTGGCCCATCGCATCACCGTCGAAAATCAGGGCGGTCGCCTTCACGCACGAGATGAGCACCGGCACGAGCACCGGGAAGAGCAGAATGGGCAGCAGCACGTCGCGGGCCCGCGCGTTCGAGGCGATCGCCGAATAGAAGGTGCCCGCGGCGCTGATCGACATCGCGCCGATGCCGATGATGCCGATGAGCAGCCACAGGCTCATCTTCACGCGCAGGTCGAACACCGCGATGGAGAGCGGCGAGAGGATGAGGCCGAGGCCCCACAGCAGCACCGTGTTGCCGAGCGCCTTGCCGATGAAGACGGCGCGCGCGTCGGTCGCCGCGAGCTTGAGCCCCTCGAGCGCGTGGTTCTCGCTCTCGATGCGGAACGACTCGGAGAGCGAGAGGATGCTGGCGAAGACGATCGCGAGCCAGAAGTAGCCGGAGGCGTGCGCGCGGAGCGCCGTGGTGTTCGCCCCGAGCGCGAACGAGAACAACAGCAGCGTCGAGATGGCGAAGAAGACGAGCGCGTTGAGGCGGGCGCGCGTGCGCCACTCGATGAGCAGGTCCTTCCGCATCACGACGAGCGTGGCGGCGACGAGCCCCGGCGGCTTGCGCGTCGCGATCTCGTCGCGCGGCGGCGCGGTGGTGGTGTCGGCGGCCGGCGTCACGCGGCGGTCTCCAGGGTGCGGCCCTCGGCGAGGTGCAGGCGGGCGTCGGTGAGCGTGAGGCCCTGCTCGATGAGGTGCGTGGCGAGCACGACGGTGGTGCCCGACGTGCGCAGCTCGTGGATGAACTTCTCCATCACCGCGATGCCCTCGGGGTCGAGCTCGCCGAACGGCTCGTCGAGCAGCGCGAGGTCGGGCTTCTTGAGCAGCAGCCGCGCGATGGCGATGCGCTTGCGCATGCCGGCGCTGAACGTGCGCACCGCGTTGTCGGCGCGCTTCGTCATGCCGACGCGCTCGATGACGGCCTTGGCCGAAGCCACCGGGTCGGGGATGCCGAGCAGCCGCGCGAGCAGCACGAGGTTCTGCTCGGCGGTGAGATCTTCGTAGAGGAAGCTGGCGTGCGAGAGCAGGGCGACCCGGCGGCGGATCTGCTCTTTCTGCTCGAGCGCGTCGAAGCCCAGGATGGTCAGCTTCCCGAACGTCGGAGCCGAGGCCGTCGCGAGCAGCTTGAGCAGCGTGCTCTTGCCCGAGCCGTTGTGACCGGTCAGCAGCAGCGACTTCCCGCGCTCGAGGGTGAAGGAGAGCCGCGCGAGCGCCCACCGCGGGCCGTAGCGCTTGCTCACGTCGACGATCTGGAACGCCGCGTCGGCCAAGGTGTGGACCTCGCACGTCGTACCAACTTCAGGTTCGTGACGAAAGGCCGCGCGCATCGGCCTCGAGGGCAGCGCAGCGCTTCGAAAGCTCCAGGAACTCCTGCGGGGTGGTGACGCCTTCGGGCTTGACGGGCAGCTCGGAAGCGGGGACCTCGAGGAGGCGCTGCAGCCGCGCGCACAGCTCCCGCGCGAGCTCGGGCTCGACGCGCGCCTCCGCGGTCAGCGCCGCCATCGCGCGCACGTACTCGAGGCTCGACCGGTGCTGCTCCACCGGGGTGGGGCGCGCGGGCCCCAGCCGCGGCGCGAACGCGAGCAGGAACGCCAGGCCGCAGAAGCCGAGCTGCACCAGCGCGGCGATGAGGTTCTCGGTGAGGGGCGGCTTCGCGCGCGGCGCCTGGTGCAGCTCGTCGAAGGCGATGGGCTGAGGCAGCGAGGCCCAGAACGCCGCGTTGTCGTCGAGCTCGAGGCGCGAGGCCTCGGCGAGGTCCGCGCCGGCGCCGATGAAGACCTGGCCCTTGCCGTGCGGCCACCACCACAGCGAGCCGGCCTTCGTGACGGGGACGGCTTCGGGGAGCTCGGAGACGATCGTGTCGTCGGCGAGGACGCGGAGGCGCTTCAGCCCGGAGAGCAGGGTGACCGGGTCGGAGACTCCGAGCAGGTCGGTGGCCTCGGCGTCGCGCTGTGGGGCCGGGCCGGCCTCGAGCCTCAGCCAGTCGTCGAGGTCGGGCTGTGCTGCCGAGCGGCGGGGGCGGAGGTAGACCAGCGTGCCGCCGGCTTCGATGAACTGCTCCAGCCGTGCGCGCTCTTCCTTCGACACCGCGTGGCCGACCGGAGCCGCGAGCACGAGCGTGCGGGCGTCGCCGGGCTCGAGGGCGGTCTCGAGGACGCGGACGTCGCGACCCGTCTGCTCGAGCCACCGGCGCAGGAGCTTCGTGCCGCGCGGGCCCGGGTTCTTCACGGAGGGGACGGGCGAGTCCGGCGCGGTCGTCGGTGTCGAGAGCCCGGCCGCGAGCGCGAGGGCGAGGAGCAGCGCGTAGAGCCACCACGAGCGCTTCAAGATGGCGTGCACCCTGAGCGGAGCGCGAAGCGCGTAGTCGAAGGGTCCGGGCGATCTGGGCAGAGCCTTCTCGGAGGCGATGCTCGCTGCGCCCGGACCCATTCGACGACGCGCGGTCCGCTTGCGCGGCCGCGCTGCTCAGGGTGCGCGCGTTCCTCGACGGTTGTCATGCGAGGGCCTCTACCGACTTCACGAACTTCTCCGCCTCTTCCTTCGCCACCGGCTGCAGCGAGTAGAACGTCCGGTCGTACCAATCGACGCGCGCGCTGACTTCACGCACCAACGCATCATCGGCACCGCGCTTCGGCAATTCGGCGCACAGCTCGCGGTTGGTCTTCACGCGATCCGGCCGGGCCAGGTTCCTGCGCTCCAGCGAAGAGAGCAGGGCGAGCAGCGCCTCCCGAATCGCCTCCCGCGGGTTCGAGCCCAACAGCGCGCGCGCGTTCGCGAGGTGCTCCGGGGCGGGCTTGAGCGCGAGGGGCTCGGCAGCCGGGCCCCGCTCGATCGGCGCCGCGCGACGGAACCTCGCGAACCGCAGCACGGCGGCCAGCGCCACCGCGAAGGCGAAGAACAGCACCGCATACGGCACGGTGCGCGCGAACGCGGCGGCCTCGGCCGTCTCGAAGAACCGCTTCAGCCACGCGAAGAACTGCTCCCACAGCACGGCGATCACGTTCGCGTTGCGGTCGCGCACGCGGGAGAACTCGGGCTCCTCGAGCAGCCGCGCGAGGGCCTCGCGATCCGGCGCGACCGCCTGGCGCTCGGCCAGCGCACACGCGGCCTCCTGCTGCTCGGGGCGCTCGAACGCGGCGCCCTGAGGGCAGACCGCGAGCACGAGCAGCAGCACGCTCACGCGGCCTTCCTCAGCTTCAGCTCGAGGTCGAACCCTTCGCGCCGCGTGCGCATGTCCACGTAGAAGATGACCTGGAACGCGACGTAGAGCGGGTACATCACCGCGCCGACCGCGAGGTTGAGCAGCTCCGCCGGCACGAGCAGCACCGCCGGCACGTCGCCGGCGGAGGGGTCGAGCAGGTTCCCGTAGACCGCGCGCAGCACCAGCACCGGCGCACCGGAGATGAGGCTCAAGAGCAGCAGCATCATCGCCACGACGGTGATGAGGATCATCAGCCGCATCTTCACCAGGCCCATCAGGCCCGGGCCGACGCGCCCCGAGGTGAGCACATCGCAGCGGCGGAAAGCAGCGACGGCGCCGACGTCTTCGCTCGCGACGATGGGGCCCCACAGCGCGAAGCGGAGGAAGAACCACAGCCCCCAGCCGATGAGCCCGAACGTCATCACCACCATGCCGGCGATGAGGAAGCCGACGCTGCCGGCGAGGCCCGCGGCGACGCCCATCAGGATGCCCGGCAGCATGAACAGCACCATCACCAGCAGCGCCCAGCCGAGCGCGAGGAAGAAGAGGCCGAGCAGCGTGCCGAGCTTGCGCGTCGCGTGGCGGACTCCGTCGGCGACGCGCGCGGGCTCTCCCAGGAAGGTCGGCAGCACGTAGTGCGCGGCGGCCGTCGTGACGAACAGCGTGCCGAAGAGGATGCCGCCCATCACGCCGAACAGCGCCGCGGTCGCCCCGGGAGCCTGCTGCTGCGCGACGGTCTGCCCCTGCGACATCGCGCGCAGGGCCGCGAGCAGGTCTCCGTACGAGCCCCAGCGCCCCGAGACGGCCTGCAGCCCCTTGATGAGCGCGTACTGCACGAGGTTGAACGCGAAGAAGAGCGCGTAGAGCCGCTTCCAGTGCGCGCGCCAGAACGTCGCGGAGCGATCGACGATCTCTCCCAGCTCCATGGGGCGAAGCTCGGTCACGTGCGGGCGAGGAGCTTAGCCGCCGCAGCGCGCGGGTCATCTGCCCGAAGCACCGCCGAGATGACCGCGTGGCCGGCGGCGCCCGGCACCGGGGTGGTGACCCCGCCCAGCGCGTAGGCGGGGCAGGGCAGCGCGGCGGCGATTCGCGCGAAGCCGTCGACGCCGAGCGGCGTGGCGTCGCCCTTGCCGAACACCGGGCTCACCAGCGCGAGGTCCGCGCCTTCCGCGCGCCGGGCCTCTTCGAGCGAGTGCACCGCCACGCTGATGCGCGGCACGCGGCCTCGCACGTCCGCCGGCAACAGGCCGTACGCGGGGAGGTGCAGCGAGGCGTTCAACGCGAGCGCCACGTCGAGGCGACGGTTCACGAACAGCTCTGCGCCGTGGCGATCGCAGAGCGATTTCAGCTGGACGCCTTCGTCGAAGAACTGCCTCGCGCTCGCTTCCGGGTGCCGGTGCTGGACTGCGACGCCGGGCAGGGAAACGACGCTCTCGAGGCGGCTCAACAGATCCGGTACCGACCAATCGCTGATCACGATCAGCCGCGGAAGCTCGCCCCTCACCCCGGCCCTCTCCCCTTCGGGGGGAGAGGGGGGCGTTTGGTCATCTTCCAACCAGCCCCTCGAGCGGGCTCGACGCGGTCGCGTACGCCTTCATCGGAATGCGCCCGGCGAGGAACGCTTCGCGCCCGGCCTCGACCGCCTTGCGCATCGCAGACGCCATCAGCGCGGGGTCGCGAGCACCGGCGATGGCCGTGTTCATGAGCACGGCATCGCAGCCGAGCTCGAGCGCGACCGCGGCGTCCGATGCCGTGCCGACGCCGGCGTCGACGATGACGGGCAGCTTCACGGCCTCCATCACCAGCCGAAGGTTGTGCGGGTTGCGGATGCCGAGGCCCGAGCCGATCGGGGCCGCCAGCGGCATCACCGCCGCGCACCCCGCGTCCTCGAGGCGCTTGGCCACGATCGGGTCATCGGAGGTGTACGGCAGCACCGTGAAGCCTTCCTTCACCAGCCGTCGCGCCGCGACGAGCGTCTGCTCGACGTCGGGGAAGAGCGTCTTCTCGTCGCCGAGCACCTCGAGCTTCACCCACTTCGACAGGCCGAGCTCCTCGGCGAGGTGGCAGGTGCGGATCGCGTCGTCGGCGGTGTAGCAGCCGGCGGTGTTCGGCAAGAGCTTGATGCGCTTCGTGTCGATGAAGGAGAGGATCGACTCGTCTCCCTTCGCCTTGAAGTCGTGACGGCGCACCGCGACGGTGACCATCTCGGCGCCCGAGGCCTCGTGGCAGGCCTTCATCACGGCGAACGAGGGGTACTTGCCCGTGCCGACGATGAGCCGCGAGCGGAACGTGTGACCTGCGACGACGAACGGTTTGTCCTTGTCCTGCGGCATGGCTCACCCGCCTCCGACGAACGTGACGATCTCGACCTGGTCGCCCGCCTTCAATCGCACCTCGGGATGACGCGCGCGGCGGACGACCTCGGCGTTGACCTCGACGGCGACGCGCGAGCGGTCGACCTTCAGCTGCTCGAGCAGCTCGACGAGGCTCAGGCCCTCGGCGACTTCTCGTTCTTCTCCATTCACCTGCACTCGCATCGCGTCGGTGAGCGTATAGTCCAACCCGACTCGATGCGGTTCATCCTCCATCTCGTCCTCGCTGCAGCCATCGTCACCGTGCCGCTGCCGTCGTTCGGCGCCGGCAAGTACGACGCGGCGTCGTCGAGCGCCCGGAAGAAGAAGAAGAAGAAGAAGGTGAAGAAGGCGAGGGCCGCGGAGCAGGAGCAGGCCGACGAGGCCGCCCGCGCCCAGGGAGAAGACGACGAGTCGCAGGGCAGCCGCCGCAAGAAGAAGCGCCGCGCGAAGGTCATCGAGGTCGCACCCGACGGCACCGCGACGACGACCGAGGGCGGTGACGACGAGACCCCGACCGACAAGCCGACCAAGACCGAGCCCAGCGAAGGCGTCGCCACGCCCACGCCGACGCCCGCCGCGGCAGAGGAAGAAGACGACGAAGAGTTCTCCGAGAGCCCGTCGAAGTGGATCGAGGCGCTCAACCGCAACGTGCCTCCGCGCCGCTACGCGTACGTGCTCGGCGCCGTCATCGGCGGCACCGGCCTCGTCTTCGCCTACCAGGCGCAGGGCGAGGCGAAGCGCGCCGAGACCATCACCTCTGCACTCGAAGCGCAGCGCGCCGTGAACAACGCGCGCGCCTCTGCGGCGCTCGCGAACGTCATGTACGGCCTCGCGGCCGCGGCCATCGTCATCGCGCTGGTGCTCGAGTTCCTCCCCGAGCCCATCGCCGAGAAGGCCGCGCTCACCTTCCACTTCTAGTTCACACCTGGAGCACGTCCGCTCCAGAGGCGAAGCGCCAACCGCGCGTCGCGAGGCACTTCTAAGGTCGGCACGGGGTGTGCGATGTTTGCGTCGCTTTGCGCTACCTCGCCACAGTCCTCGTGCTCGCCGTCGCCACTTCGAGCTGCCTCATCAGCGGCGACGGCTTCGGCGGGAAGCTCTGCAAGAAGAACGAAGACTGCCCCGGCATCGCGGGCTACCTCTGCGTGGCGCCCGACGCGTGGCCGCAGCGTGCCTGCGGCGAGGGCGAGGAAGGCTGCGTCTGCGAGGTGAAGTTCCCGCCCGACCCCGGAGGCATCGCGCTCGATGGTGGCGGCCCGGTCATCCCCGATGCGGGGCCTCCGCCGGATTTCTGCGCCGAGATCAAGCCGATCATCGACCTCAAGTGCATCAGCACGTGTCACGGCGACCAGATGGGCTACCCGAACAGCCCGCCCGACTTCCGACTCGACTACTGGGAGCCGGGGCCGCAGCACGCGAAGCCAGACGGAGGGCTCGGAGTTCCCGGCGTGAAGGAGAAGGTCAGTCGAATCCAGGCGCGAATCAACGAGAACACGATGCCGCCCTTCGACTACCCGCTCAAGGTCGTCAAGGAAGAGCGCGACCTCATCAACCGCTGGGTCAACAGGTTCGGCGCGCCGTTGGGCGACGGCGGCTGCGTCGTCACCGGCACCCCGCCGCCGATGGACGCTGGCACCGGGATGGACGCCGGCGTGCGCCCCGACGCAGGCGCGCCGGTCAGCTTCTCGACGCAGGTCGTGCCGATCTTCACGCAGCGCTGCGGTCCCTGCCACACGACGAACATGTCCGGGGGCCTCAGCCTCACTGCCGGAAACGCCTACAACGCGCTCGTGGGAATCGACGTCAGCGCGACGTGCATGCCGGCGGGAGCTCCGCGCAAGCGCGTGCTGGCGAACGCTCCGCAGCAGAGCCAGCTGTGGCTGAAGATCCGCAACGACCCGAACCGCTGCGGCAACTCGATGCCCAACGGCCAGATGCCGCTGCTGCAGATGGCGCCCGCCCAGGCGGACATCATCGACCGGTGGATCCGCCAGGGCGCGCCGAACAACTGACGCCGGCGCGTCATGCTTGCGCAGCGAGGAAGGTCACCAGCGCGCGCTGAGCGCTCACCTCGCCGTGGTGCAGCGCCACCCGCCTCACGTCGGGAATGGCGCGAAGCCAGGCGGCGAGCTCCTTCCGGTCGGCGTGCGCCGAGAGCCCGCGCAGCGTGTCGATGCGCGCGCGCACCGGCACCTCCTGGCCGTCGAGCCATACCGAGCCGCCGCTGCGCGCCGCATCCTGAATTCTGCGCCCCGGCGTGCCCTCTCCCTGGTGCCCCGCGAACAGCAGCGTGTTTCGCTCGTCGGAGAGCCCGCCGTCGACCAGGTGGCCCACGATGCGGCCCCCGGTGAGCATTCCCGAGCCCGCGATGATGATCATCGGTCCGGGCACGTCGCGCAGCCGCGCCGAATCGGACCCACGCCGCGAAGCGTACAGCTCGTCGAAGTCGAGCGGCGCGTCGCCGCGCGCGAGCTGGTGCAGCGACTTCGCGTCGTAGAGCTGCTGGAACTTCGAGTACGTGGCGGTCACCAACAGGCCCATCGGTGTGTCGACCGCGACGGGGACGGCCGGCAGCCGGCCCGACTCCACCAGCTCGTTGAGGAAGTAGAGGATCACCTGCGTTCGGCCGATGGCGAACGCGGGGATGAAGACCTTGCCCTTCCTCGCCACCGTCTCCTGGACCACCGCGAGCAGCTTCGCCTCGATGTCGTCGTGGCCGTGCTCGTGCTCCCGCTCGCCGTAGGTGGACTCCATCACCACCAGATCCACCGGACGGCCGGAGGGCCAGGCGGTGAAGGGATCGCGCAGGAGCGGCGCTCCGGGGCGGCCGAGATCTCCAGAGAGGATGACCCGGCTCTTCGCGCTGGCCACCTCGACGGAGGCCGACCCCAGGATGTGGCCGGCCTCGCGGAAGGTGAGGCTGAGCCCGCCGACGGGCCCTCGCTGGTCGTACGCGATGGGCCGCGAGAGCCGGTCGAAGGCCTGCAGCACGCTCTGCGTGTCGCGGAAGCCGGTCCGCTGCTGCATCGACAGCGCGTCCTCCAGCGAGATGCGCGCGATGTCGAGCGTCGGCGCGGTCGCGAAGATCGGCTTGTCGAAGCCGCCGTCGAGCAGGTGAGGGAGCGAGCCGATGTGATCGAGGTGACCGTGCGTGAGCACCACCGCGTCGACGTCGCGGGCCGCGTCTGGGAAGGCCCAGCTGCTCGCGTCTTTGCCCTGGGCAATTCCGCAGTCCACCAGGAGCTTGGAGCCGCCGAGCTCGACCCGGGTCATGGCTCCCGTCACCGTCGAGACGGCGCCGAGCAGCCTCACCTCGCCGTCGACGAGACGGTGGCTCGCGGTGCAGGCGACGACGTCGGGCGTCATTTGGCCCGCGACAACGCCGGCTTCAGCTTCGCCACCTCGGCGAACGCGCTCTTCGCATCGAACTCGCGGAAGATGCGCACCAGCGCGCCGGACATCTTCGCGTTCGCGGTGCGCTGCCCTCCGAAGCGCGCCTCGAGCGCACGCGGCAACAGCCGAACCGCGTGAGCGACGACGGCAGTCATCACGCGATCGTAGAGCGACTCGTCCTGCTCCTCTTCGGTCTTGCCGGGCTCGAGGCCGGCGGCGAGGCCCCGAAAGAGCGTGCGGTCTTTTCCGAGCCGGCCGACCCAGGCGAGCACCTGCTCTGCGTGCTTCTCGTCGAGGGCGACCTGCTCCCAGGCGCGCACGAGCGCGCGCGCCGCGTTCGGGTCCGACTGCTTCACCGCCGTCTCGAGGTCCGCGCTGCGGGCGAGCAGAAACTTCGAGAGCTCCGCCCGCGCGCCAGACGCGGTGAGCCCCTCGAGCGCCTGCAACAGCGGCGACGGCAGCTCCTTGCTGACGGTGCGCCTGGGCGCGACGCCGAGCGCCTGCTGCAGCGCGAGCCTGCGCCCGCGGCTGGTGCTCATCTCGTCGACTCCAAACGGGCTGATGCTCGGCCGGGGCGGCTTCATCGCCTTCATGCGCGAGAGCTTGCCACACACGCGCCAGGCTACGGCGATCGCTGACTTGGGAGGGCGCTTTACGCTACCTTCCGGCCGGTCTGATGACGTCTCGCTTCGACATCGCCGTCCTGTCGCTGCTCGTGGGCTCGTGCACGCTCGGCACCGGCTCGTTCGCGGGCAAGACGTGCAAGTCGAACGTCGACTGTCCCGACCCCTACGTCTGTGCGCAGGTTCGGCCCGACGGCCGCACGTGCGAGCTCGTGCGCGGCGTCGACATCTTCGACCCCAGCGGCGACATGCCCGTCTACTACTGCAACGGTCCCGACGGCGGAGGCGGCGTGAAGGCCGTGCTCGATCGAAGCTGCATCGCGAACTGCCACGGCACCGACATGAGCTATGTCGGCACGCCGAGGACGTTCCGCCTCGACGTCTGGCGCACCGGCACGGTGATGCAGGGCGTCGCCGACAAGGTGGCGAACATCAACAACCGCATGCAGAAGGGCGACATGCCGCCCTCCAACTTCACCGGGCCGCGCCCGACGACGGAAGAGAACAACCTCGTCCTGCGGTGGTTCAACACCGGCGGGGCCGAGTGCGGCACGACCGGCGGCTCGGACGCCGGGATGATGACCTCCGACGCAGGCCGTCCCGACGCGGGACGCGCCGACGCCGGCGACGGCGGCTGAAACGGCGACGCGCCGGTCGTTGCAGGCCGGTCGTCTCGAGCTGCGCTCGGCTTCAGCTGCCCGACGGAGCGCTCTTCACTCCCGCGAACGCCTCGACGTACGGCCGCGGGCCCTGCAGCGCGACCCGCTGCATGTAGAGCGACAGCCCGCGCAGCCCGCCGAGCTCTTCGCCGCCGCCCGCGCGGCCGGGGCCGCCGTGCAGCATGTTCGGCATCACCGTGCCCGGAGGAATCGTCTGGCCGGCGACCTTCTCGCCCGAGATGGTGAGCCGGCCGAACCACGGCGCGATGCCGCCGACGGTCTCGTTCAGCCACGCCTTGTCGTCGGAGTACACGCTCGACACCAGCCCGCCGCCGCCGGCCGCGACCAGCGGCACCAGCTCGCGCGCGCTCGTGTACGGCATCAGCGTCGCCACCGGGCCGAACACCTCGTGCTTGTTCGTGACGTCGTCGACCTTCGGGTTCTTGCGCACGAGCAGCGTCGGCGCGACGAAGAAGCCCTTGCCAAGGCCCTCGACCGGCTTGCTGCCGCCGCACGCGACCTCGGCGCCGGCCGAGATCTTGTCGATGCCCGCGCGCACGTCGCGCAGCTGCTGCGCCGTCGCCACCGGGCCCATCGTCACCTTGTCGTCCGCCGGGTTGCCGACGCGCACGTCCTTGAGCCGCGCCACGAGCTCGTCGCGCACCTCGTCGAGCTTGTCGCTCGGCACGTAGATGCGCCGAATCGCCGTGCACTTCTGGCCGGTCTTCTGCGTCATCTCCTTCACCACGTCGGTGAGGAACATGTTCCACGTCTCCGTGCCGGCCGAGGCGTCGGGGCCGAGCAGCGCGGAGTTGAGCGAGTCCGCCTCGACGTTCACGTGGACGCTGTCCTTCAGCAGGTTCTCCTGCCGGCGCAGCATCAGCGCGGTGTCGGACGAGCCGGTGAACGCCAGCACGTCTTGCGGGCCGAGGTGCGAGAGCAGGTCGCCGGTGCTGCCGCAGACGAACGAGAAGGCGCCCTCGGGGAGCACGCCGCTGTTCGCCCACAGTTCGGCGATGCGCCACGCCATGTGCGCCGTCGACGTCGCCGGCTTGCTGATCACCGGCATGCCCGCGAGCAGCGCGACGGCGAGCTTCTCGCCCATGCCCCACGCGGGGAAGTTGAACGCGTTGATGTGCACCGCGACTCCGGTGCGGGGCACGAGCACGTGCTGGCCGTACAGGCGCGCGCTGCGGCCCATCGGCACGCCGTCGCCGTCGGCGAGCAGCTTGCGATCGCCCAGCGAGGCGCCGAGGTCGGCGTAGAAGTTGAGGGTGCCGGACGCTCCGTCGATGTCGAACTTCGCGTCGCTGCGGGTGTTGCCGGCGTTCGCGATGCCGATGGCGATGAGCTCTTCGCGGGCGTCGATGACGAGCTTCGCGAGCTTGCGCAAGATCTCGCCGCGCTGGGCGAACGTCAGCTCGCGCAGGGCCGCGCCGCCCTTCTCGCGGGCGAAGCGCGCGGCCCCGGCGAAGTCGAGGCCGGCCGTCGAGGCCGTCGCGACGGTCTCTTCGGTGGACGGGTTGACGAGCGTGGCGGGGCTGCCTGCGCCCTCGACCCACTTGCCGTTCAGGTAGCTCTTCAGCGTGGTCGTCATGTCGTGGCCCTATTCGTGTTGACGGCCACAGTCAACGCGGGCTTAGGTGCGCCCCCACCATGCGCTCGTTCTTCCTCTCGGCAGTGGCTCTCGTCCTCGCGGCTTGCGGCTCGGCTGCCCCCGGCGGCAACTGCGACACCACGGGCTTCCTCTGCCACGACAACGTCACCGCGCTCGAGTGTCAGCTCGGCAAGTGGGTGGCGCTGCCGTGCCGCGGCCCCTCCGGCTGCAACCGCGAGGGCAACGTCATCAAGTGCGACATGAGCGGGAACATGGAGAACGATCCCTGCGCGACCTCGGCCGTCGGCAGCGGCCTGTGCACCAGCGACGGCAAGGCCACGCTCGAGTGCCGCAATGATCCGATGACGATGACCAACACGCTGAAGAAGACCAACACGTGCCGCACGTGCACCGTTCAGCGCAATACGACGACGATGAAGGACGAAGTCGTCTGCCAGCCGTAACTGCCGGGATCGGGATCGCGATCGGGATCGGGTCTCAGCCTTGGACGGTTGAGACGAATTCGCCCAGCGCCTGATTGAACTCTTGTGGCGCCTCGACGTTCGCGAGGTGCCCCGCGCCGGGAATCACCACCAGCTTGGACTTCGGCATGAGGGCCTTCATCTCCTGCGCGCGCGCCGGCGGAGAGAGGGCGTCGTGCTCACCGACGACGATGAGCGCCGGGCCGCTGTAGCGCCCGAGGATCTCGCGGCTGTCGCTGCGCATCGCCATGCCGCGCGCCGCCGCTGCCGTCGCCTGGGGCTTCACCGACTTCATGATCGCCTCGATGCGCGCGCGGACGTAGGGCTTCGCGTCCTTCGCGAGCAGGTTGTTCAGCGCCTGGCTCGCGTAGCCCGCCATGCCGTTCTTCTCGACGTCCTTCGCCACCTGCTCGCGCTTCTCTTTGCCCGCCGCGTCGTCGGCGAGCGGGTGCGTGTCGGCCAGCACGAGCCCCTTCACGCGCGACGGGTCGATGCGCAACAGCGCCATCGCCGCGTAGCCGCCCATCGAGACACCGCCGACGATCACCGACTTCAGGCCCAGCGCGTCGAGCAGCTTCAGCGCGTCGGCCGCGAGGTCCTCCATCGTCGAGATGCCCGGCCGCAGGTCGCTGCCGCCGAAGCCGCGGTGATCGGGACAGATGACGCGCACGCCCGGCGGAGGGGCGTCGAGCTGCGGCCAGAAGCTCTCCGACGTGAAGGGGAACCCGTGCAGCAGCAGCACCGGCTCTCCCGAGCCGCCGGTGCGGTACGCGTACTGCGCTCCGTCGATCTTGACGTTCGGCATCAGAACCACCCCTTGTGCTTGAACCACCACACCATCCCTAACGGGACGACGACCATCGACACGAGCATCGCGTCGAAGAAGACCGGCCCCGACAGCACGTCGAAGTTCTGCCCGAAGAAGCCGACCACGAACGACAGCGGCAGGAAGATCGTCGCGATGACGGTGAGCGCCTTGCTGACCTCGGCCGTGCGGTTCGCCTGCACCGAGAGGTAGGCCTCCATCGCGTTGCCGAGCAGGTCGCGGCACGCCTCGATCTGCTCGTAGAGCCGCACCAGGTGGTCGTAGACGTCGCGGAAGTACAGCGCCGTCTTCTCCGACACGTGGGGCACGCCGCGGCGGCTGAGCAGGCCCACCATGTCGCGCTGCGGAGAGAGCACCCGCCGCACCTCGACCAGCGCGCGCTTGAGCTCGAACATGCGCTTGAGCTGCTTCTGCACCGGGTTCTCGAAGATCGCCGTCTCGAGATCTTCGAGCTCGTCGGCGAACGCGTCGAGCACCGGGAAGTTCTCGTCGACCATCGCGTCGACGACGAGGTACGCGATGAAGTCGACGCCGCGGCCCATGGTCTCCTGCGGCTGCTGCAGCACGCGGTCGGCGACCTTGGCGACGGCCGGGTGCAACTTCTCGTGCACGGTGAGCACCCAGCTGTCGCCGAGGAACGTGTGCATCTCGTGCAGGTCGACCTTGCTCGGGTCCGTCGGGTGGCCCGGGCAGAAGCCCTGCACGACGAGGAACTCGTGGCCGGGGTAGTCCTCCAGCTTCGGCCGCTGATCCAGGTGCAGGCAGTCTTCGATGGCCAGCCGGTGCAGGCCGAAGCGCGCCCCGAGCCGGTCCATCGTGGCCTCGTCGGGCATGGCCACGTCGACCCACTTCGTGCCTGGGCCCTCGAGCAGCTCCTCGCCGCCCGTCACGACCCCTCGTACGGGATCGAAAGCGCGCACGACCACGGTCGCCATTCCTGATGCTGATAGCAACAAACGCAAGTGGCTGGCATCCAAGTCCGGCTGTAGATTGCGCCGCTCGAGTGGAGCACGTGTTGCCAGCGCGCCTCGGTGCGCTTTTGGAGTTGGAGCCCGACGCTGCGCTCGCTGAACGCATGCGCCGGGTTCACGAGGCGGCTGCGCGCGCGATCGACCGCCTGCAGGATCTCGACCTGCTCAAGTACGACGACGTCCCCATCGACGGCAGCGCCGACCTGTCGCTGTGGGAAGAGGTCGCCCCGCACCTCTCCGCGACGCTCACCGAGGTCAACACGCTGCTCAACGAGATCCGCACGCACTTCCCGTTCGGAGAGCTCTACACCGACCGCAAGCACGCCTACGTCGACGAGGTCATTCAGGCCGCCGCCGCGAAGCTGCAGGCCGAGGTCGCCGAGCTCGGCCAGCGCGTGCGAGACCCTTCCGTCGTCGCCGATCGCTGGGCGCTCATCGCCGAGCTCCAGGTCTTCCGAACCGGGTTTCGCGAGACCATCGGCTCGATGGTGTTCGACTCGGCCTCCGTGCTCGACGAGGTCAAGCGCCAGGAGGTCGAGCCCGGCTACGAAGACGCGCTCAAGATGGCGCTGTCGGTGCGCTCGACCTCGACCGACCTCCGGCGCCTGATGCGCGCGCGCCTGCAGAAGGTCGCCGACGCCGAGCCCGAGGACGTCGAGTGGAACGCGCAGCAGCTCGAGAAGGAGCTCGACTCGTTCGGCCGCACGCCCGCGTGGCGCGCCATTCGCGCGCAGGACAAGAAGCAGATCCTCGAGTTCCGCGGCCGCTTGAAGGAGATCAACCGGCCCGGCGTGAAGAAGACCGAGCTCGCCGTGCTGCTCGAGCCGTTCGTCGAGTTCGTCGACGGGTTCGCCTCGGTGAACCAGCGCGAGATCCTGCTGGTGCACGACCGCGAGGTCTCGGCGCAGATCGGCGTGCAGCTCGAGACCGTCATGTCGCTCGCCTCGACGAGCCCCGACGAGTCGCTCGCCGCGTTCCAGGAAGCGCTCGGCTCGGCCGTCACGCTCTACGGCCGCAGCCCCGAGCTCGACAGCTTCATCCGCAAGACGCGCAAGTCGCCGCCCGCCGCCGCCGAGGTCGGCATCACGGCGGAGATCTTCACCGGCCTGCTCGCCAACCTGCAGCTGTACTGAATGGAGCCGCTGGCCAAAGCCGACCTGCGCGGCGTCGAGGCGGTCTTCTCGGACGTCGACGGCACGCTCACCAGCGCCGGGCGCCTCAAGTCGTCGACGCTCGCCGCCATCGAGGCCCTCGTGGCGGGCGGAGTTCGCGTCGTGCTCGTCAGCGGCCGCCCCGCCGGCTGGGGAGAGGCCTGGGCCCGCGAGCTGCCGGTCAACGGCGTCATCGTCGAGAACGGCGGGCTGTACTTCGTCTGGCGCCGCTCGCGGCTGCACCGCGTGTACGCCGAGAGCGACCCAGAGCGGCACCGGAACCGCCGCGCCCTGCAGAAGCACGTGGCCGCGGCGCTGAAGCACGTGCGCGGCGCCCGGCTCTCGTCGGACAGCGCGTACACCGAGGTCGACCTCGCCATCGACTACGCAGAGGACGCCGCGCTCGGCGAGGCCGCCGCCATCGAGCTCGAGAGGTTCCTGCACGCCCGCGGAGTCAACGCCGTGCGCAGCTCGGTGCACGTCAACTGCTGGCTCGGAGACTTCGACAAGGCCAAGGCCGTGCGCCGCTTCGTGAAGACCGAGTGGAAGAAGACGCGCGGGCGGTGGGTGTACGTCGGCGACTCGCTCAACGACGCGCCGATGTTCGCTTCGTTCGAGCTTTCGGTCGGCGTCGCGAACGTGCGAGACGTCGAGGACGTGATCGAGACGAAGCCGAGGTACGTGACGCGGGCGAGGGAAGGGCGGGGCTTCGAGGAGCTCGCCGAGGCGATCCTGCGATGACGCTCGCGCGCGTCGAGCTCAAGGCCGGCCTGGCGCGGCACCTGCGCGCCGGCCACCCGTGGGTGTTCAAGAAGGCGATCGCGCACGCTCCGAAGCTGCCGCCGGGCGCCGTGGTCGATCTCGTCGAGGGCGGCCGCTTCGCCGCGCGCGGGTATTGGGATCCGCTCTCTCCGATCGCCGTGCGCGTGCTCACCCGCGACGAGCGCGAGGCGATCGACGCCGACTTCTTCAAGCGCCGCATCGCCGAGTGTCACGCGCACCGGCTCAGGCTCATCGATCTCGACGGCACCGACGCCTTCCGCCTCGTGCACGGCGAGAGCGACGGGCTGCCCGGGGTGGTCATCGATCTCTACGCCGGCGTCGCGGTGCTGAAGCTCTACTCGGCGGGCCTCACGCCGTACCGCCCGATGCTGCTCGAGGCGCTGAAGCCCTTCGTCACGAGCGTGATCGGCCGCGACGAGGTCGGGCGCGACGACGGCGAGGGAGACGAAGGTCCGGGCGCCGGCCGCGTGCTGTTCGGCCCGAAGCCCCCCGACCTCGTCACCATCAGCGAGCGCCACGCGAAGTTCAAGGTCGACCTCTACCGCGGGCAGAAGACCGGCTTCTTCCTCGACCAGCGCGAGAACCGCTTCCTGGTGCGGCGCCTGTCGAAGGGCCAGGAGGTGCTCAACTGCTTCTGCTTCACCGGCGGCTTCTCGGTGAACGCCGCGCTCGGCGGCGCGACGAAGGTGTTCTCGGTCGATCAGGACGCAGACGCCGTGGCGCTCGCGCGCGAGAACTTCACCGTCAACGGCCTCGACGCCGCCGCGCACGACTTCCTCGCCGCCGACGTGTTCGAGCTGCTCTCGTCGTTCAAGGACGAGGGCAAGACCTTCGACATCGTGATCCTCGACCCGCCGGCGTTCGCGAAGAGCCAGAAGGCCGTCGACGCCGCGCTCGCGGGCTACGCGTCGCTGAACCGCCAGGCGCTCGCGGTGCTCAAGCCGGGCGGGCTGCTGATCACCGCGAGCTGCTCGGCGCGCGTCTCCGCGGAGCAGTTCCTCGACGCGGTGAAGGAGGCCGGCTTCAAGGCCGACGTCGATCTCACGCTCGTCGAAGAGCGCTACCAGCCGCCGGATCACCCGATCCGCATGCAGTTCCGCGAGGGCCGGTACCTGAAGTTCCTGGTGCTCAAGGCGGGCTAGCGAAGTCGTTGCCGTTCACGTGCCTGGCTCTTTTTGCACTCGCCGCTCGGGCGGAGTGTTCAAGCGGGTGTCATGAGACGCCTGCTCCTCGCCCTCGCCGTCACGCTCGCCGCCTGCAACGCCGGTCAGCCGCGCACGTACCGCGTGGCGATCGACACGGCTCCGCTGAACGTCACCGACTCGACGTGCTTCAAGAACGGCACGGTGCCCACGTACCCCGAGACCACCTCGAACCTCTTCGCCGAGCAGCAGTGGGTCGTCTGGGACGGAGTCCTGGGCGACGGCACGCAGGTGCAGTACCTCGACTTCGGCCAGCAGTCGTACAAGCTCGGCAACTCGCCCGCCGTCGCGTTCGACGAGCTGGTGCGCTCGTTCTCGCAGACCAACCCCGGCGTCTTTCAGGGCCAGCGGCAGGTCAGCAAGGTGACCCCGAACAACGGCGGCACGTACGTGCAGACGGCGACCGGCGTCATCACGGTGAACTTCTCCGACCTCGGCCCCTCGCCCAGCGGCAGCATCGTCGTCGAGTCGCGCTACCAGTGCACGCCGGTGGCGCCGGGCGTGTGCCCGCTCGAGATCGACGTGAACGACCCGAAGAGCTGCAAGATCGCCATTCCGTTCAGCGCGCGCCGCATCGAGACGTCGCGCATTGCGACGTACGAGGAAGACGCCAAGAATTGAGTCCTTGGTCGGCCAAGGACAGTTCCTCGAGCGCCCCACGCTCATCCCCGTCGGCCCTCACGTGATGGAGGGCCTCGCCCACCGCGGCAAGCGGCGCCCGCTGCTGCTGGTGTTGTCTCCGCTGCCCGACGAAGGCGGCGGCATGGATCACGTCGTCGGCGCCGAGCTCTCGTGGGCCGCGGCCCGCGCGGGCTTTCCCACGCTGCGGTTCAACTGGCGCGGCGTGGGCGGCTCGCAGGGCAAACGTGGCTCGCCCGCCTCCCTCGTCGAAGACGCCCGCGCCGCGCTCGAGGTCGCTCGCGACAACGCCGGAGGAGGCGCGGTCTTCATCGCCAGCATCGGCGGCAGCGGGAAGGTCGCGATGTCCTTGAGGGGTGACGCCGCTGGCGTCTGCCTCGTCAGCCCGACAGATATAGAGGAGTGGGTGGATGACGTGTGGGTCGTGGTCGCACAAGCGGACTTGTCATCGCGGTTGCAGGTGGCCACAGGACGACTGCACGTGATCCCCTCCAGTGACCGGACTTTTCAGAGGAACCTGCCACTGGTCGGTAAGGCCGTCGTCGAGTGCTTGAACGTGGCGGAAACACTAGAATGACGGCGACGGAACACTTCTTAAAACCCAATCGTTTTCCCGATCGTACGTTAGGCAGTCACAAGAGAAGGGACACGTATGCGCAAAGTTCTTCTGGCCGCGGTGTTCGCTGTGGCTGCCTGTTCGAGCGAGAGGGAAGCCGAGGTCGTTCTGCACGACGAGGCGTCGCCTCACTCGAGCTCGCTCGACTCGTTCGACGACATCAGCGCCCACGACCCCGACGACATCGTCGTCGACTTCCGTGACGGGCTGTCGAAGGAGCAGATCGACGCGTACGAGAAGGAGTGGGGCATCGACCTCGAGTACTACGACTCGGCAGTAGGCCCCGAGAGCGGCATCACCGTCGCGCACGTCGACGCCGAGCGGCAGCAAGAGGTGCTCGAGCTCATCCGCCAGAACCCGGACGTCGAGGCCGCCGAGCCCGACATGGTCTTCCGCATCCCGGACACCGAGGCCGCCGACGAGGCGCTCCCGGTGGCGGCGCCCGAGGTGAAGAAGGGCAACGGCTTCATCCCCAACGATCCCGACTGGGGCAAGCAGTGGAACATGCCGATGATCAACATGCCGAAGGCGTGGGAGATCACGAAGGGCAAGGGCGTCGTCGTCGCCGTGCTCGACACCGGCATCGCGTATGAGGACTACGACGGCTTCAAGCAGGTGCCCGACCTGAAGGGCGCGAAGTTCGCGAAGGGCTGGGACTTCGTGAACAACGACGAGCACGCGAACGACGACCACGGCCACGGCACGCACGTCGCCGGCACGATCGCGCAGGTCACCAACAACAAAGAGGGCGTTGCGGGCGTCGCGTTCGAGGCGACCCTGATGCCGGTGAAGGTGCTCAACCACTTCGGCTCCGGCTCGACCGCGGCGATCTCCGACGCGATTCGCTGGGCGGCCGACCACGGCGCGAACGTCATCAACATGTCGCTCGGCGGCGGTGGCCGCTCGGCGGTGATGGAGAACGCCGTCGCGTACGCGCGCAAGAAGGGCGTCGTCGTCGTGTGCGCGGCGGGCAACGGCGGCCGCGGCGTCGTCGAGTTCCCGGCGGCGTACCCGGCGAGCGTCGCGGTGAGCGCGGTGGGCCCGACGGGCGCGCTGGCTCCGTACTCGTCGTACGGCAAGGAGCTCGACATCGCGGCGCCCGGCGGCGACAAGAGCCGCGGCGTCGAGTACGGCATTCTGCAGAACACGATCGACGCGCGCGACAACGCGAAGTCGATCTACGCGTACTTCAACGGCACCTCGATGGCGACGCCGCACGTCGCGGGTGTGGCGGCGCTGCTGATCGCGGCGGGGGCGAAGACTCCCGACCAGGTCGAGAAGGCGCTGTTCGCTTCGGCGAAGGCCGCGCCCGGCGCCACCGGGTGGAGCGAGAAGTTCGGCCACGGCATCGTCGACGCGGAGGCCGCGCTCAAGGCGGTGAAGAAGGTCGACGCCGAGGGCCGCCTCATCGCCGACGCCGTCGCGCCGGCGGCGCGCGCGTCCGAGCCGACCTCCTACGAGGTGATCGAGCCGCTCGGCACGGGCTTCTTCGACATCGACTGGAAGCCGTTCATGTGGGCCGCGGGCCTGCTCGCGTTCGTGCTGCTGACGCTGGGCAAGAAAGAGCGCCCCGGCTACCTCAACATCCTCTTCAAGCCCGGCTTCGCGCTGCCGCTCGTGTTGACCACGGTCGGCGTGTTCTTCGCGCGCTGGCTGGGCGACCCCTCTTCGGCGACGGTGCAGTCGCTGGTGCTGCCGATCCCCGACTGGCTGCAGAAGATCATCTTCGGGCGCGGCACGCTCGCGAACCCGATCATCTACAGCGCGGCGATTCCGCTCGTGGCGTCGTTCTTCGCCATCAAGTGGAAGAACCTGCGGCCGGTGATCGGCGGCCTGTCGATCGGCTTCGCCGGCATCCTCGGGTACACGATCTGGGCGAAGGCTCCGGCGCTCGCGTGGCTGCCGTTCACCTTCCTCGCGATCCCCTGGCTCGCGGCCAACGTGCTCGTCTGCCTCTTCATCGCCCGCGCGATGCTGAAGCGAGAGAAGACCGCGTGAAGATCACCGGGCAGGTGAAGTTCCGCGACGTCGAGACCGGCGTCTGGACGCTCGTCGCGGACGACGGCACCACGTACCTGCTCGACGGCGGGGACCGGAAGATCAAGAAGGACGGTTCCCGCATCGAGGCCGACGGCACCGTCGACAACGACTCGCTCGGCATCGCCATGGTCGGGCCGCGGTTCGTCGTGAAGAGCTACAAGTTCATCTGAATGTGACGGGCCACCGCTGCCCACGTTCGCCGAAGCGCCCGCGGCCCGCTGACTACTCGCCGGCGTCTTCGAGTGGCTCCGGCGCCGGGGCTTCGTGTTCGTGGGCGTGGTCGTGCGGCTGTGCCCCTGCGTCCATCGCGTCGAGCTTCGCCGCCCGCCGCGCGGCGAAGTAGGCGCCGAACGTCTCTTCGCCCTTGAGCGTCGCCTCGCGCTGCTCCTTCAAGTCCGCGCTCGGGTTCTTCACCGACGTCATCATGTCGATGCCGCGCACCATCGAGCCGCGGAAGTCGGCGATGAGCAGCACCGCGATGGCGGTGATTCCCGTCGTCATCCAGCTGAGCGCGAGCAGCGGGCTCGCCGACGGAACGAACGTGTCGACCGCCGGCCGCGGCGACTGCAGCGCGCTCGAGAAGCGGCGGCCGGCGAGCAGCACTCCGACGAGCGCCATGCCGCCGAGCCCCGCGATGGCGAAGATGGCGCTCAGGTCGTCGGTCGGATCCTGCGGCTCGTCTTTGAGCGCGAAGTAGAGCACCGTCGACGTCAGGTTGTTCGCGAGGTGCGCGAAGATGCCGGGCCACAGCGAGCCGGTGCGCCACGCGAGCAGGCCGAACAGCACGCCGAGCTCCCACCGCGCCGGGAAGCCGATCGGGTCGAGGTGGAACGCGCTGAACACCGCGCCGGTGAAGACGATGGCGATCACCGGACCCATGCGCTCGGCCCAGCCGCGCTGCAGTGCTCCGCGGAAGAAGAACTCTTCGGCGACCGGGGCGGCGATGCAGACGCCGCCGACGATGAAGACGAGCTCGAGCGGGCCCTTGTCCTGGAACACCTTCGCCGCGTCGTACGCGTCGAGCAGCTCTTTCGGCGCGAGCTTCTGCGCGATGAACTGAATCGGCGCGACGGCGGCGAAGAAGTTCGCAAGCCCCAGCGCGAAGCCGAAGAGGCAGCCCGCGAACCACGGGCGGGTGAAGCCGGTGGACAGCAGCGGCTCTTTGCCCATGAGCTTCAGCGCCACGAACGGCACGCCGAAGAAGAGGAAGATCTCGCACCACCACAGCCCGAAGGGGACGCTCGCGAGCTGGGTGACGGCTCCGATGGTGAGGAAGCCGATGAAGCCGACGGCGGTCACGAGCGAGGCGAGACCGCTCGCGCTCAGACTGGGGACGGGGGCGGGAGGAGCGGGCTCTGCTGCGGGAAGCGGCGCCTCCGAATTGTCTGGGCCTTGCAAACGCGACTCTTATACTGCGCCCCGTGCTTCGTTCGGGCGCGCTCTTCGCGGTCGCGATGTTGTTGCCAGCCGCGTTGATCCCTGCCAGCGCGTCTGCCACCGCCTTCCAGATCGACGCGCGCACCGAGGCACAGGTCTCGTCGTTCCGCGCCTGGCGGCAGACCGACGCCGACAACCCGATCATTCTCCCGCGCCGCCGGCTGGTGCAGTACCTCGGCCTCAACGGCTACGAGATCATCCCCAAGGCCCCGCTGGGCTTCGAGTCGAGCATCCGCGTCTACGCCGATTTCGGCCTGCCGCGCGGAGAAGCCGCCCGCATCGACGGCATGCGCAGCGAAGACGCCGACCTGCTCTTCGCGAACCTCTTCTACCGCGGCACCTCGCTGAACGTCCGCGTCGGCCGGCAGCTCTACACCGACGTGATGGACCTGATGGCCTTCGACGGAGGCTGGGTCCGCTACATCTACCGCTTCAGCGCGGGCTTCGGCATCGGCGCCGAGGCCTACGCGGGCCTGTGGGTGAAGGCCGGCAGCGTGCTCGGCTCGAGCGTCTACCAGCCCGACGGCATCCGCGAGTCCGACCTGCGCCGCGTCGCCGCGATGGAGGCGCAGCCCTACGCCGCCCTCGACGACATCGCTCCGGTGATCGGCGCCAAGGTGTCGCTCGTCGACCTGGCGGGCGTCTCGGCGAACGTCGGCTTCCGCCAGTCGTGGCTCGGCGGCAAGACCGACATCCGCCGCATCGGCGGCGACCTCAAGTGGAGCGGCTTCTTCGGCATCACCGTCATGGCCGGCATCGACTTCGACATGCTCTTGTCGCGCGTCGCGAACGCCCGCTGGCTGGGCCGCTGGGACTCGGACGAGCTCAGCATCCAGGCCGAGTACATCCGCGCGTCGCCGGTGCTCTCGGCGGACTCGATCTTCCTCTACTTCGCGCACGCGCCGCGCGACGGCTTCCGCGTTCGCGCCGACTACTTCCCGGTCGGGCCGCTGCGCCTGTACGTGCAGGGCCTCGTCGACCTGTGGGGCACCCCGCTCAACACCGATCGCTCGATCGTCTTGTCGGTGCTGAACGACCCGCTGACCACCGACAAGCCCAGCAACTTCTCCTACGGAGCCAGCGCCGGCGCCGCCGCCCGCTTCGGGGTGTTCCGCGTCGCCACCGACCTCACCTTCAAGAGCGGCTACGGCGGCCGGCAGATCTGGTTCGACCTGAACGGCGGTTATGCGCCGCTGATGGGGAACTTCTCGGTCGAAGGGCGGTTGTCCATCGCGAACATGACCGACTCGCAGAACGGGCTGCTCAAGGGCACGTACTCGGGCCTCCAGGTGTACGCGAGCTACGTGCTCACGCGGGCGAGCCGCATCAACCTCGTCTTCGAGGCGAACTTCGGGCCGGCCACGCGATCGGACGTGAAGGTGTTCGCGCTGTACGACTTGAAGGCCGTGTTCTGATGGCGTTCGACGAAGCCGCATTCTCCGACGCAGCGACGGCGTTCCGGCGCTTCTTCATCGAGCTGAAAGAGGCCTTCCTCGAGCGCGAGGCGCTCTTCACGCAGATCGAGCTGGGGCTGCTCTGCCGCGAGCACGTGCTCATCATCGGCCCGCCCGGCACCGCCAAGAGCGCCGTCGCCGGAGCCGTGCTCGGTCGCATCACCGACGAGAAGAACGGCCGGCCCTCGCTGTTCTCGAAGCAGATCGCCGAGAACACGGTGCAGACCGATCTCATCGGCCCGGTCGACTTCAAGGTCCTCACCGAGACCGGCCGCACCGAGTACATCACCGACGACGGCATGCTCGGCGCCGTGCACGCCTTCCTCGACGAGGTGTTCGACGGGCGCGACATGCTGCTGCGGTCGATCTTGAACGTGCTCCACGAGCGCGAGCTCAAGCACGGCTCGAAGGTGACTCCGGGCCGCACCGAGTGCGCGCTGATGACGTCGAACCGGTACCTCTCCGAGGTGCTGCAGCGCAGCCCCGAGACGCTGCAGGCGTTCGCCGATCGCATCTCGTTCATCTGCTTCTGCCCCAAGAGCTTCGCGCGCAAGACGTCGCGGGCGCAGATGCTGTCGCGCGCGTCCGAGGGGCAGCGGCCGGCGCTGCAGCAGCGGCTCACGCTGCAGCAGTTCGACGTGCTGCAAGACGCGGTGTCGCGCGTCGAGGTCTCGGGCTCGATGAGCGAGGGCCTCGAGCTGCTCGCCGACGCGCTGGAGAAAGAGCTGCTCGCGCAGGTGGTGAAGCTGCCCGACTACGTGCCGACGAAGTACTTCTCGCAGCGGTCGATCGTGAAGGCGCTGTGGTGCCTGAAGGCCGCGGTGGTGCGCGATCGCATCTACCGCCGGCCCGAGCGGCCGCTGCGCGTCACCGCCGACGATCTCGAGATGCTGCGCTACTTCTTCCTGCTCGGCGGGCCGCCGCCGGCCGAGCTCGAGCTCTTGCTCAAGGGCGCGGCCGACCCGCGCGAGCGCGCGCAGCTCGAGATCATCCGCGTCGAGCACAAGGCGTTCGACGAGGCGCTCGCGAAGGTGCGCCCGGGGCTCGACACGTCCGCCGCGGCCGAGGCGAGCGAGCTGCTGCTCAAGGAAGACGCCCAGAGCGCCGAGGCGATGGCGAGGGGCTGGCAGCCTGCGGTCGCCTCGGCCACCGCGAAGTCGCTCAGAGACAAGCTCGTGCCGGGCCCCAGGCACCCGCAGAACCGCGTGCCGCTGCTCGCCGCCGCGCGGAACCTGATGGTGGGCATGGAGCAGCGCATCGCGCGCGGCATGGCCGGGCAGGGCGAGGGCCGCAGCGGGGTCGCCGTGCTGCAGAGCTTCTCGGACGTCTTCGAGCTCGTGCGCTCGGTGCCCGAGCTTCAGCCGCAGGTGCCCGCGCTCGCCAAGGGCGCGGTCGAGTTCTGCATTCAGGCGGCGCAGATGATCGTGCTCGGCGCCGAGAGCACCGAGTTCGACGACGCGGTGAAGCTCGAGACGCTCACCGGCATGGCCGCGAACCTGTCGGAAGAGCTGTCGCGCGTCATCGAGCTCTTGCAGACGCTCGCGCTGACGGCTCCGAAGGACGTCGAGCGGGGCCGGGCCGCGGTGAACGAGGCGCGCACGCGGGTGGCCAACGCGCTGCGCGCGCGCGCCCAGCGCACGTTCGAGAACACGCGGACCAAGCGGGCCGACCCGCTCGAGGCGCTGTCGCTGGACTCGCGCCGCCTGCGCGAGCTCGAGGGCAACCTCGTCGAGCTGTCTGCGGTGCACAAGGGGCTGCGCCAGAAGCTGCTGTCGCCGCTGGGCGAGGCCTACGCGAAGGACGTGCTCGGGACGACGCCGTTCTCCCGCATCGAGCAGCTCTCGCGGACGGTGCAGACGGTCGTCGATCAGCTGCGCAAGGAAGGCTGCGCCGTCGACACCACGCTCGCCTCGGTGAAGCCGACGATCATCGCGCGGCTGAAAGAGCACGCCCGGCACCTCTCGGAGCCCCCGAAGGTGCAGCACCCCGAGGTGAACCAGGTGATGTCGGGAGAGGCGTACCTGCTCTACCGGCAGAACCTCGCCGCGCAGGCCCCCGACGGCGAGCTCGCGTCGCTCATCGGCCTCGAGGGCGCGCTCGCGGCCGCCGTGCCCCGCGGCGAGCGGTTCCTGCCGCCCGACGTGCGCGACGCGGTCGCCACCGCGGAGATCTCCTCGCTCGGCGCCCGCATCCGCTTCCTGCGCGCGTGGCTGTCGCAGCTGCTCGGCTCGCTGCCGTCGCCGGAAGAGCTCAACGGAAGGGTCGACGCCGATCGCGCGTTCGACAAGCTGGTGAAGAGCCGCTTCCCCATGCTCGCCACGAAAGAGGGCGAGCTCGTGCGCCTGTCCGCCGCCGTGGCGCGGCTGATGGAAGAGCCGGGCGACCGCGGCGAGGCCGCGCGCAAGCTCGACATCGCGCTGCGCGGCGTGGCCGAGGACTTCGCCGGGTTCTCGAAGCGGTTGCTCGAGGCGAGGGCGGCGAGGTGACTGAGTGCTCACCGCTGAGCTCAACCGCATCCGTGCTCGCCTCGACGCGCTGAAGGAAGGCCGCGTCCTCGAGTCCGGCCTGCTCTCGCGTGCGCGCGCGCTGCTCGAGCGCGACGAAGGCCCGAAGCTCGAGACGCTGATGGCGCTCGACCGTGACTTCGATCGGGCCGGTATCCACACCGCGGCCGACGCCCGGCTGCTGCGAGACCTCGGCAAGCTCAAAGGGCGCCTCCCCGAGCTGGCGCCCGGCCTCGGCAAGCGCGCCGCGCAGGCGCTCTCGGAGCTCGACGGAGCGCTGCGGCGCGCCGAACGCCAGCTCGGGGCCGGCGAGCTGCCGCCCGGCGCCGTCACCGAGCTCGAGGCCCACTTCGTGCGGCTGGCGCGCGCGGTGAAGATCGCCACGCTCTTCGAGGCCGTCGCCGAGCAGTCGAACAAGCACGGCCACGACTTCGAGATCCTCCCCCACGCGCGGAGCCTCGAGCGCCCGCCGCCGCAGAGCGCGCGGCTCGCCGTCGCCGAGTTCTGGGCCAAGCGCGCGCGCGACAACGTCTCAGACCTGCTGCAGAAGCGGCGCGATCTCGATCTCGCCCACGAGCTGCTCTTGCGCGCCAGCGCGACGGCGCCCGACCGCGACCGGCTGCGGAAGCTGCGGCTCGAGGTCGCCGATGCGCGCGAGCGGGTGCGCTCGGTGCCGGCGGTGCGCTCGCTGCACGACCTCGTCCGCCACGTGCGCCACGTCGCGCGCAAGGACTCGGCGGCCGCGTACCGTTCGCTGCGCTCGCTCTACGAGCGCGCCATCGAAGCCGGAGACACCGACGTCGCGAAGATCGCCGGCCAGGCCACGCGCGCGATGCTGCCGGCCGTCGACGAGGTGCGGAAGCTCGTCGAGAAGAGCGAGCTCAAGCGCAGCCTGGGCGTCCGCGAGGCGGACCTGCGGCAGCTCGAGGCGGCCGAGAAGGTGAAGGCCGGCGGCCGCGTCGGCGTCGACGATCGCTCTGCCGACATGCTCGCGCAGCTCGCGTTCGAGCTCGACGAGCGGCAGCTCGAGCAGATCAACCTGGCCTCGGGCTGCGCGCGCTACTTCGACGTCGAGGACGCGCTCACCGAGGAGATCGTCGAGGCCGAGCTCGGCGAGACGCGCCCCGTGCAGCGCCGCGTCAGCTACCCGACGCAGATCATGACGTACGAGTTCACGAACAGCCTCGCCGAGCTGCCGAACTTCGTGATCCAGCAGCCGAGCAACGTCATCCACGCGCTCGCGTCGAACCAGCAGCTCGTTCGCGCCTACCTCGAGGAAGAGCCGCCCAAGAAGCCGAAGCGGCTGCGCCAGACGGCGGTGCGCGTCTACGTGCTCGACGCGTCGGGGTCGATGCACGGGCCGCGCGCCTCGTTCCGCGACGCCATTCTCATCGCCGAGCTCAACGCGATTCGCGTGAAGGCGAAGCAGGGCGTGCCGTTCGACCCGCTCTACTTCTCGTTCTTCAACGACTCTCCGACCGAGCTCGCGCGCGTCGACAACGGCGCCGAGGCGATGCGGCAGATCGAGAAGCTGTTCCGCCACTCGCCGGCCGAAGGCCAGACCGACATCACGCTCGCGCTGATGAGCGCGTTCGAGTCGATTCGCGCGGCCATCGGCAAAGATCCCTACCTCGCGCGCGCGACGGTCGTGCTCGTCACCGACGGGGAAGACGCCGTCGACCTCGAGCTCGTCCGCCGCACGCGCAAGCCGTTCGAGGGCTTGTCCATCTCGCTGTCGTTCATCTCGCTGGGCGAAGAGAACCCGGATCTGAAGAACCTCGTGCTCGAGCAGCGCGGGCAGGGCGAGCGCGCGTTCTACAGCCACCTGTCGGACGCGGAGATCGGCGTGGCTCCCACGGAGTTCGACTCCACGTTCCGCACGCTGCTGCCGCCCGACGTGCCGGCGACCGCGGGCGCGCTCGAGGGCCTCATCCCGCACCTCGAGGCGCTCGAGGAGATCGCGCGCGGCCGGCCCGCCCCCGAGCGGCTGCGCAGCGCCGGGCAGTTCGACGCGCTGTTTCACGCGCCGTCCGATGCGCCGTCGAAGCCGACGGCTCCGGCGACGCTGGTGCGGCTCGTCGACGTGCTCGATGCAGTGGCCGAGGCGTCGTCGCTCGCTCCGATGGACGACCGCGCGCAGGAGGCGGTGCTGCTCCTGCTGCACCTGCTGTCGATCTACGGCCTGACGGTGCCCGACTATGTGGACGCGCTGCGCACCAAGGAGCCGAAGGTGAACGCGGCGCTCGAGCGGGTACGTCTGCTCTGTCGCCCGTACTCGTGATCACAGCGTGGCTCGCTGTCGCATGGCCACTCGTGATTCCGCGGTGATCTGATTCCGATCACGAGTGCGACTTTGTGATTGCGGCCCGATTTCGGGCGCCTGCGATCGAGTGTTTCGACTCTTTTCGTTTTCGCGCTCCAGCGCACAAGCGACACCGCGTGTGCGCCGCAGAGTGAAGCCAAGCTGGCAGGACGATTGCTGTTGGTCCGAAGCCACAAGGGGCAGCACCGAGGGGCAAGCGATGGGGCGTACATTCGTCTGGGGCAGCGCGCTGGTGATGTCGCTGCAGTTGATGTCGGGTTGTGGAGTACAGGAGGCGAGCATCGAAGGCGGCGGGGACGATGAGCTCGCCGCGAGCGCCGACAAGATCGTCGGCGGCACCGATGCGAACATCGCCGCGTTTCCGTACCAGGTCGCGTTGATGGACTCGTCGTTCTTCCAGTTCTGCGGAGGGACGATCTTGAACGCGAGCTGGATCGTCACGGCGCAGCACTGCGTCGAGGGCATGAGCGCGTCGCGGCTGCGCATCGGCGCGGGCAGCTCGAAGCTGTCGACGATGCGCACGACGGGGCAGATCCGCTCGGTGTCGCAGATCATCCGCTTCTCCGGCTACACGAGCCCGGAGCGCGGCAAGGACATCGCGCTCGTCAAGCTCGCGACGCCGCTCGACCTGAGCGGCCCGAACGTGAAGGCGATCGGCATCGTGACGGCGGCAGACGCGTCGGCCGGAGCGACCGGCTCGGGCGTGGCGGCGCTGGTGAGCGGCTGGGGCACGCTCTCGGCGGGCGGCCGCTCGCCGGACACGCTGCAGAGCGCGACGGTGAACGTCATCAGCCAGGGCACGCTGCAGTCTCAGTACGGCAGCACCATCACGTCGGACCAGCTCGGCGCGTCCGCGCCCGGCCGCGACTCGTGCCAGGGTGACAGCGGCGGGCCGCTGGTCGTCACCGTCGGCGGAGTGAAGAAGCTCGCGGGCGTGGTGAGCTGGGGCAACGGCTGCGCGGATCCGCGCTGGGCCGGCGTCTACGCGCGCGTGTCGTCGTTCGAGGCGTGGATCAACCAGAACGTCGGCGGGACGGTGACGCCGCCTCCTCCTCCGGCGGGCAACGACGTGCTGCTCGATCGCACCGGGGTGTCGGGCGCGCAGGGCACGTGGACGCGGTTCAGCGTCACGGTCCCCGCGGGCGCCACGAGCTTCACCGTCGTCACGCAGGGCGGCACGGGAGACGCCGACCTCTACGTGAGGTTCGGCACCGCGCCGTCGACGACGTCGTACAACTGCCGCCCCTACACCGACGGCAACAACGAGACCTGCACCTTCTCGAATCCGCCGGCGGGAACGTGGCACATCGGCCTGCGCGGTTACTCTTCGTTCTCGGGAGTCTCGGTGCGCGCCACGCTGCCGTGAGCGGCGTTAAGCTCTGTCGAGGTTGGGATTCATCTTCAAGAAACGACCGGAGACGGCACCGTCCGATCCGCTGAAGGCCTACGACGGGATGATCGAGTCGCTCGACCGCCAGGCGGCGCAGGTGCGCCGCTCGGCGGCCACGCTGCTCGCGCTCAAGGGTGAGCTCGGGCGCGACAACGAGCGCTACGGCAAGCGCTGCGCCGAGATCGAGCAGCGCCTCGCCGCCGCGCAGGTGAAGGGCGACACCCGCGCCGAGAAGGCGCTCAAGCGGGATCTCGAGGAGTGCAGAGATCTCTGCGAGCAGACGCAGAAGGCGCTCGAGTCCGCGAACGACGACGCGCAGGTGCTGCTCGAGACGGCCGAAGATCTCGCCAGGCGGGCGCGGGAGCTCAAGAGCGAGCGGCTCTCCGCGTCGGCGCGGCTCAAGTCCGGGCAGGTCGTCAGCGGGGCGCTGAAGCAGCAGGCTGAGGAGTTCAACCGCGTCATGGCGATCGACGCGGCCCGCGACGAGGTCGAGAAGGCCAGGGCGCTCGCCGACATCTACCGCGAGGACGCGGAGAAGAAGCGGTGAGCGGTGGTGCTACCGACCGCGCTCCGCCCGATAGGTGCGGCACAGGTCCTGGTAGACCTTCCACGAGTGGACGATCCACTCCGTCTCCTTCGCGCTCACCTCGCGCACCGCCTTCGCCGGCGAGCCCAGGATGAAGCTGCGCGGGGGGAACTTCTTGCCGGGCGTGAGCAGCGAGCCGGCCCCCACGAAGCACCAGTCGCCGAGCTCGACGCCGTCGAGCAACACCGAGCCGATGCCGACGAGGCAGTTGTTCCCGACGGTGCAGCCGTGCAGCACGACGCGGTGGCCGACGGTGCACTCGACGCCGACGGACGTCTTCGACTGGCCGAGCGTGGCGTGCGCGATCGACCCGTCTTGAAAGCTGGTGCGCGCGCCGAGCGTGATGGCTCCGTTGTCGCCTCTCAAGACGCACGACGGCCACACCGACGCCTCTTCTGCGATGTCGACCTCACCGATGAGCGAAGCAGCGGGGTGCACGTACGCGGTCGGATGAACCTTGGGCTCGAAGCTCTGGTAGCGCATGGGGGCCGCGAGGGTTGATCGCTTCACGCTTCGGCGGCAACAGGTAGGTGGGCTAGGTTCCCACTGCACATGCGCACGCGATGGCTCTTCGTTGCCGCACTCGCTGTTCCGCTGTTGGCCTGGGCACAGTCCGATCAAGAGCCGCGGGTGATCGTGGTGCCGTACCCGGGTTCGAGTGACGCGCGGCCCGATGCAGGGGCTCCCGCCGTCGCCGAGCCGCCGCCGCCTCCTCCTCCGGCGAACACCGAGCCGCCGCCGCCGGCGAACCCGCCGCCCCCCACGACGACGGGCTCGGGTGATCCGAACGCGACGCCGCCTCCGCCGCAGTCCGACGCGCCGAAGACGATCGAGGCCCAGCCGGATCCGAACCTGCTGCCGCCGCCTCCTCCGCCCGAGAACCTGCAGCCGACGGAGGTGCCGTCGTCTCCGCCCAGCGCGATGCTCGACGGTCACCCGCGCGAGGGCGCGTTCCTCTCCGGCCCGGGCTCGCTGGCGTTCATCCTCCACCACACGCTGCTCGGGCTGACGGCGGGCGTCGCGACGCAGGTCTTCCCGCGCGTGCTGCACTCGAACCCGGACGTGCGCAGCTGCAATGACAAGATCGAGGTCAGCGCGTGCGCGCAGGGCGCCCGCCTCGCGTACCTCGGCGCCGGCCTCGTCGGCGCCGGCGTCGGCTTCGCGAGCTCGGCGGTCTGGCAGTTCTACAACTGGATGAGCGAGCGGACCGCGTACTTCGGGATCGCGACGTCCATCATGGGCGGCATGTTCGGCGCGGGCCTCACGAACCTCATCGTCAACGACCCGAGCGCGACGTCGTGGGGCGCCTGGGCGGGCGCGCTCGCCGGAGCCTGGCTGCTCGCAGTCATCGGCGGCGGCGACCTGCCGATGAACAAGGGCATCCTGCTGGTGTCCGGCGGCTATTGGGCGCTGTTCTTCACCGGCATGATCGTGGCCATCGTCGCCACGACGAACAAGAACGTCGGAGACACCAGACCCGGCATCGACGCGATGCTGATGGCGCCCGCACTCGGCGCCGGCGCGATGGCGCTGGCGCTGCTCAAGTTCAACCCGAGCTCGGCGCAGGTGCTGCGCGCGGATCTGTTCGGCACCGCCGCGGGTCTCGCGGTGCTGCTCATCTCGGGCCTCGTGCTCGGGCCGAACTTCGCGCACCCGGTGCCGTACATCCTCTCGGGCGTCGCCGCCGCCGGAGCCATCGCGACGGTCAGCCTGCTCTGGGCCGAGGCCGCGGAGAACCCGTCGCCGGTCGACACGCAGTCGCTGACGCCGGGCACCGCGCCGTCGCAGACGCCGGCTCCGGCGCCGAAGCCGAAGTACAAGGGCGTCTGGTAGCGCTCACATCCCGTAGCCGACGAGCAGGCTCGGCCAGATCGTCGAGCCGGTGACGGACGGGTAGAAGTTCAGCCGGAACTCGAAGCGGAGCATCGCGAGCGGCAAGCCCGCGAGCGTGCCGACGAGCACGAGCGGCCAGGTGATGTCCTCCATCCAGTCGGCCCAGCTGTGGTTGGGGCCCCAGGAGCCGCCGTCGGCGAAGGCGTTGCCGCCGAGGCCGATGCCGAGGTGAAAGACCTCGGTGGCGGGGCGGCCGAGCCACGCGGCGCCGCCGCCGGCGCCGAGCCAGAGCACCGCCCACGGCACGAGCAGGCCGCCCTGCGGCGCGAGCATGAGCTCGAGGCGGACCTCGGCGCCGAAGGCTCCGACGCCGCGGTCGACGCCGATCTCGCCCTCGAACAGGAAGGCGATGGCGGGGGTGATGTACTTCGGGTTGAGGTTCCGGTCCGGCGGAGCGATGAGCGCGAAGCGCGGGCCGAGGGCGAGGTTGACGCCGCGGTTGGCGCCGAAGCGGAACGAGGTGCCGGCCGCGACGCCCCAGCGCGAGGTCGGAGCGGGCGGCTTGTGCGCCTGCTCTTCGAAGACGGAGAGCGTCGTCAGTGCCAGGGCGAGCAGCACGGTTCTCTAAAGTGACAGTTTGTCTAAAGGCGGGGAAGGGCGGCGGCGACAACGTTGCGGGATCGTTCAGGCCGCGCTGGCACCCGCGTTGCTCAACGAGCCGCCATGCGTTGGGCACTTCAATGGCTCTCGGGTTGGTTGTTCCTGCTCTGGGCGATTCACGAGGCGGGGCAGCGTCCCGCGCGGGAGGCGCACGAACCCGCCGCCGTCGCTTCGCACGTGGAGGAGCCGCGCTCCGCGGAGGCGTCGCCGGCCCCCGAAGAGACGACCTACGATGACCCTGTTCGCTGTGGCGTGCGGCGCACGTGCCTCGCTGCTCGAGAGCTCTCGCCGGAGGTCTTCGAGATCACCGCGCTGCAGGTGGGTCGCAACGACTGCGGCCGGCTGGTGCCGGCGTTCCACAACGGGCGGCCCATCGGGCTCAAGCTGTTCTCCCCACCCCCGAGCCTGGGGTTGCAGAGCGGCGACACGGTGCTCGCCGTGAACGGGCAGCGGCTCACGACGCCGGACGAGGCGCTCGCCGTCTACGCGACGCTCGCACGTACCCGGCGCTTCGAGGTGGACCTCGAGCGTGACGGCCTCCTGTTGAAGAGGACGTACGTGCTCTCCGAGCGCCTCAACGCCCTGCTCGACCAGGCGGTGTACTGAAGGCGACGGTCAGGCCGCGGCGCGGGGCCGTGACGAATCGCCGGTCCACGTCGCGGTCTTCCCGCCGACGACGTACAGGACCTCGGCAGGCACCTTGCGATCGACGGCGAGCTTCGCGGCCTCGATGAGCACCGGCATGAACATCGAAGGCCGCAGCCAGCCGGTCTTCGGCGCGACGCCGGTCATCATCTTTCCCCACTCGTACAGAATCTTGGAGCCCTTCTTCTGCATCACGCGCGCAGAGGCCTCCACGAAGATGGGGAACCGCGTGTAGACCTTCGCCATCATGGCGGAGAACCAGAAGTCGTGGCCGAACTGCTTCATCCAGCGGGCCTCGTAGCGCTTGAGGCGCTTCTCGCTGAGGTCGCCGATCTCGAGCGCCGAGATGAGCTCCTCGGCCGCGAGCCAGCCGCCGTCCATCGCGGTGTGAATGCCTTCGCCGGTGAGCGGGTCGATGTGGCCGGCCGCGTCGCCGATCACCAGCATCTGCTCGTGGTAGCTCTTCACCTTCGCGCCCAGGCGCAGCGGAGCGCCCTTCATCTTCTCGACGACCGCGTTCGGGCCGACGGCCTTCGAGATGAGCGGGTGCTCGCGCAAGAGCTTCTCGTGGATCTCGCGCAGGTCCTCGGTCTTCGCGTTGCCGCCGGGGATGATGTACACGCAGAAGTTGACGTCGCCGTCGCCTTCCTTGAACAGCGCGCAGTAACCGGGGATCAGCTCGGTCGTGTAGAACGCGACGCCGTCGGCCTCGAAGTTGTGCGTGCCGGCCTTCACGTACGCGCGGCTGCAGATGCCGTCGGGCTGCGGGATGTCGTGGCCGAGCGTCTGCAGCACGTGGCTGTGCGCTCCGTCGGCGGCGACGAACGCGCGCGCCTCGAACGTCGTCGGCGTGCCTTCGGCGCTCACCTGAATCGTCCAGATCTTGCGCGCCTTGTCGAGCGTCGCGCCGGTGAACGTGTGGTGCTCGCGCAGGTCGGCGCCCGCGCGCTTCGCGGCCGCCGCCATCTTCTCGTCGAGGTCCATGCGCTTGACGGCGATCACCAGCTTCTGGCCGAACGAGTGCTGCGAGTCGCCGACGAAGCCGCGGCCGGACGGCGCGACGAGGCCGCCGAGCAGCGACCAGTTGCCCTTCTTCTCGGCCTCGAGCTCCTGCAGCACGCCCATCTTCGCCATGTGGTTCTGGGCGTTCAGACACACCGCGTCGCCGCAGATCTTGTCGCGGGGGAACTTTCGCTTCTCGAGCAGCAGCACGCGCTTGCCTGCCTTCGCGAGGTACCACGCACACGTCGCTCCACTCGGGCCGGCGCCCACGATGCACACGTCGAAGATTTCGCTCATTCCCTCTCCTTGAAAAGCGGACGCCGACCTACGCGTAACAGGCTTGCAACGCAAGGGGGAGGGCGGGAGTCTAGGAGCCCAACAGGCCCATGAAGCGGCGGCGCAAAGACAGCGCGAAGTCGTTACTCTACAAGGTGGTGGAGATCTCGAACGTGGACGAGGCCAGCCTCGAGCGCACGGTGAACGAATGGGTCCGCAAAGGGTGGACCCTGGACGGAGTCCAGTTCGCGATGCGCGAGTCCAGCAAGCGGCCGTCGATGGCGTTCGTCTTCTTCACGCGCATGGGCGAGGCGACCGAGCTGTCCGTGGCGGCTCCTCCGCCGGTCGAGCGCGAGAGCGCGTGGGAGCGGCTGCGCAAGCTCGCCGAAGGCGGTGACGAGCCATGAGCCTCAAGCTCGTCAGACCCGGTGACCCGAAGTGGGACTACCCGAAGGCCTCGATGTGGCTGCGCGGCGGCGCGCGCCTCGTCGACATCGGCATCGCGTGGCTGCTCTACGCGTCGACGGGCCCGGCCGGCATCGTGATGGCGCTGCTCTACATCCTCTTCGCCGACGCGATGATCTACGGGCAGAGCCTCGGCAAGAAGCTCTTCGGGGTGAAGGCCATCTTCCTCCCGACGCGCAGCGTCGTGCGCCACCGCGACAGCGTGCTGCGCAACGCGCCGTTCGGGCTCGTCGTCATCCTGGCCATGATGCCCGACCTCGGCTTCAAGGCGTTCATCGGCGGCACCATCGTCATCGGTGGCATCGAGGCCTTCCGCGCGTGGAGAGATCCGCAGGGCCTGAGGCTCGGCGATCTCTGGGCGCAGACGCAGGTGATCGACGGCAAAGAGCCGGCAGCGCAGGCCGACGCGATTCCGCGCCAGGCCGAGGAAGAGGCCCGCGCGACTGGACGCGCGAACAAAGACGCGCCCGAGAGCTGATGCGCATCGCGCTCACCCACAACCTCCGTCTGTCGGACGCCGAGGAAGAAGCCGAGTTCGACACCGAAGAGACGGTGAACGCGCTCGCGCAGGCCATCGAGCGGCTCGGCCACCGGCTCGAGCGCTTCGAGGTCAGCGGCCCGGCGTCGCGCACCGTCTCGCAGCTCGAGGCGTACTCACCCGATCTCATCTTCAACACGGCCGAAGGTCGCCGCGGCCGCTTCCGCGAGGCGTTCTACCCGGCGCTCTTCGACGAGCTCGGCATCCCGTACACCGGCTCGGATGCGTACGCGCTCGCCGTCACGCTCGACAAGCAGCTCACCAAGATGATCTTGCGCGAGCACGGCGTGCGGACGCCGGGCTGGCAGTTCATCGAGCGCTTCTCGGACCTGAAGCCCGAGGCCCTGCACTTCCCGCTGATGGTGAAGCCGAACTTCGAGGGCTCCTCGAAGGGCATCACGCAGGACTCGATCGCCGAGAACGTCGAAGACCTGAAGGTGAAGGTGAAGCGCGCGCTCGAGGCGTACCCGGCGGGCATCCTCGTCGAGGAGTTCATCACCGGCCGCGACCTCACCGTGCCGTTCCTGCAGGCCGTCGAGAACGACTTCGGCGGAGTGCTGGCGCCCTGCGAATACGTCATCGACCCCAAGAAGGCCGGCGAGCGGAAGTACCGCATCTACGACTACGAGCTGAAGACGAAGCTCGACGGCGCGGTGAGCGTGAAGGCTCCGGCGGTCATCCCGGACGAGATGAGCGACCGCGTGCGCACGACGGCGAAGGCGGTCTTCGACCAGCTCGACATCCGCGATCTCGGCCGCATCGACTTCCGCCTGTCCGACGCGGGCGTCCCGTACTTCCTCGAGATCAACGCGCTCCCGTCGCTCGAGCCCGGGGCGGGCATCTACGCCGCCGGCGCGCTCGAGGGCCTGCACTTCGACGGCGTCATCGGCGCGGTCATCGAGAGCGCGGCGCGCCGCTACAAGATCAAGGACGCCGGCCGCTCGAGCCGCCGCCCCACGCGCAAGGGCCCGCTGCGCGTCGGCTTCACGTTCAACGTGAAGCGCATCAAGCCCACACACGACGCGTCGGAAGACTCGCACGCCGAGTACGACAGCCCGGCGACGCTGCAGGCCATTCGCGAGGCGATCGCGAGCTGGGGCCACGAGGTCGTCGATCTCGAGGCGACGCCCGAGCTGCCGGCGCTGCTCTCGACCAGCTCGGTCGACGTCGTCTTCAACATCGCCGAGGGCTTCCGCGGCCGCAACCGCGAGGCCCAGGTGCCGGCGCTGCTCGAGCTGCTCGACATCCCGTACACCGGCTCGGACCCCGCCACGCTCTCGCTCGCGCTCGACAAGGCGCTCGCGAAGAAGATCGTCCGGCAGGCCGGCATTCACACACCGAACTTCCAGTTGATGACCACCGGCAAGGAGCGGCTCGACAAGCAATTCGAGAAGTGGCCGCTGATGGTGAAGCCGGTCGCCGAGGGCTCTTCGAAGGGCGTGCTCAAGAAGAGCGTCTGCAACAACGAGCCCGAGCTGCGCGAGGTCGTGCGCGAGATGGTCACGAAGTACCAGCAGCCGGCGCTGGTCGAAGAGTTCATCGGCGGCCGCGAGTTCACCGTCGGCCTGCTCGGCGAGCGCCGCCCCAAGGTGCTCGCGCCGATGGAGATCGTCTTCACCGACAAGTCCGACAAGACGCCCATCTACAAGTTCGAGGACAAGCTCGAGGAGAACGACCGCATCAAGTACGAGGTGCCGGCCAGGCTCGACCCGAAGCAGCTCGACACGCTGAAGGCCGCCGCCCGCGTCGCGTTCATGGCGCTGGGCGCCCGCGACGTCGCCCGCCTCGACTTCCGCATGGACGACAAGGGGCGCTTCTACTTCCTCGAGTGCAACCCGCTGCCCGGGCTCACGCCTGGGTGGAGCGATCTCGTGCTCATCGCCCAGGGCGAGGGCATGGACTACCGCACGCTCATCAGTGAAATCCTGAGCGGAGCGATCCGCCGCTACAAGGAGCGCGAGGCCGGAAAACGCAGCGCGGCGGAGCGGAGCCTCCAGAACGGGAAGCCCACTCCGCCGCCGCCGCAGCCGTCTGCGCCTGAGCCGAAGGGCGCTGACGCGAGCTGAGGTGGCTCGCGAAGAGCCGGGGACGTTTTTTTCGTGAACGGTGACGACTCGACGGGCCCGGGTTCGTTCACCGGGACGTTGGCGTTGACGCTTGCGGGGACGCGGAACACTCGTGCGTTCCCCTCCACGTTTCCCTTCCCGTTCCGGTGAACGCGCCCGGGCCCGTCGAGCCCTCCACGTCCGCGTCAGCGTGCCCCGTCTTTTCGATTCACTCGCACTCCAGCTTCACGACGTACTTGTTCAGGTTCTGCGCGGACACGTAGATGTCCTTGCTCGCGTCCATCGTGATCCACGCCGAGAGACCGGCGGTGAGCACCTGGCTGCGCGCGACGATCTCGGTCTTGTCGGCGCTGTGTGCGACCTTCGGGTCGTACCCGCTCGAGAAGTCGAGGCCCGGCTGGTACTTGCCCGCGAGCGGCGCGCTGACCTTGCCCGCGGTGTCGATGCGGAACACCTGCCCGTTGAAGAACACGTAGAGCGCCGTGCCGTCGGTGGTGATGCCGCCGACCGTCTTCGAGTCGCTCGACGAGCCTCCGAAGATGTCCGCCCGGCCCTTGAACAGCTCCGTCTTCATTCCGGCCGCGTCGTACGAGCTCAGGAACACGTCGTTGCCGTCGATGCCGTAGACGAACAGCTTGCCGTCGAGGAACGCCTGCGAGACCACCGCCGCGCCGCCCGGCGTGATGCTCGGCACGAACTTCGAGACCGTGTGCATCGCGTCGTTCGCGATCTTGCGGATGCTGTTGTTGCCCTGGTCCCACACGTAGACGTTGTCGCTGCCGTCGACCGCCATGCGCTCGGGCAGGCGGAACTTCGCCATCGCGCCCGGCCCGTCGGTGTCGCCCTGGTTCGGCACGCTCGCCGGCGTGATGCCCGTCGTGTCGACCGACGTGCCCGCCCAGAAGCCGACCGTGCAGCCCGCGCCGAGCGGATCCGTCATCTTCAGCACCGCGTTCGCGGTCTGATCGCTGATGAACAGCGAGCCGTCGCTCGCGAGCGCGATGTGGAAGATGTTCGCGAAGCGCGCCTGGGCGCAGGCGCCGGACTTGAGCTCCTGGCCGCCCGACTCGCTGCCCGCGATGCGGCGGAGGATCTTGTCGCCCAGGTTCGCGCGCCAGATCTCCCGGCCGTTGTGCGTGATGAGCTGACCGTTCGAGAACACGATCTGCCGGTACAGGAAGGGCGGATCTTCGAGCAGGCCCGTGCCGTCGGCCGGCCGCGCCATCGGATCGTTGTGAAGCGGGTTGCCCGCGAAGAGCGTGCCCTGCGTGCACGTGAAGCCGCCGGACGAGCCTCCGCTGCCTCCGGAGCCGCCGCCGCTTCCGCCTCCGCTACCGCCGCCACCCGGCATTTCGCCGCACGCGAGGAACGACATGACCACTGCAGACAAGGTGAGTGTGCGCATTGTGCGGGCCCTCTTCAGCAACCTCTGCGCCAGCTTCGCCTGCGTCGCATCCGCGGGTTGGCGGGGCGGGGCAGCGAGTGTCACGTGACGGCAGTCAGAAGGGCGCGTCCTTCAGGTCCTTCACGTTCGTGTACGGGTCGTCGCGCAGGCCGCCCGGCTTCTTCTGCGGCGCGGGGCCCGGCTTCGCGAGCTTCTCCAGCTCGATGGTGACCTCGTGCTGCCCCTCTTCGAAGCGCACCTTGCGGCTGACCGGCTTGTGCCCTTTCAGCTCGAACTTGAGCGAGACCACCTGCGACGCAGCTCTCGACAGCGTCACCGGCGTCGTCCCCACCAGCACGTCGTCCTCGAAGACCTCGGCTCCGGCCGGCGTCGTCACGAACGTGACGGTGAGCTTCTTCGGCGCCTCCGGCTTCGGCGGCTCGGGCTTCGGCTCGACCGGCCTGGGCTCGGGCTTGGGCGGCAGCGTCACGATGATCGGCTGCTCCTTCGGCTCCTGCGCGTTGATGACCGCGGCCGCGCCGATGCCGGTCACCACCGCGAGCACCAGGCAGGCGGCGAACACCGTCGCGATCTTCTTCGCCTGGCTCGGCGGTGGCGCCACCGCGGGCGCCGGGCCGGTCATCGCCGGTGAGGCGGCCGGCGTCGCCGCGGGCGCTTCGTGGTGGGTGCCTCCGCGCGGGGGCGGCGTCGCGGGCAGCGGAGCGAGCGGCTGCAGCGCCGATTGCGACCCCGTCGCCGGCGCCACCCGCGTCACGCGCGACGAGCTGCCCGTGCCCTGCTCGAACGGCTGCAGGCGGTCGACGACCTCGTGCATCGACTGCGGCCGGTCGCCGGGCTTCTTCTGCAGCATGTGGAAGATGAGCTGCTCGAGCTCGGGCGCCAGCGGCAGCTCGATCGGCCCCGGCGCCAGCGGCGGAGGCGCCGCCGTCATCTGCATCGCCATCAGCACCGACGGCGTCTCGCCCTTGAACGTCGGCCGCCCGGCGAGCACCTCGTAGAGGATGAGGCCCAGCGAGTAGATGTCGGTGCGCGGGTCGACCGGCAGCCCCGCGGCCTGCTCGGGGCTCATGTACTGCGGCGTGCCGACGACCATGCCCACTTGAGTGAGGCCTCCGGCGCCGTGGCCCTCGTTGACCTTCGCGATGCCGAAGTCGAGCACCTTCACGAAGTCGGGCTGCCCCGGCCGTTGCAGCAGCATCACGTTCTCGGGCTTGAGGTCCCGGTGGACGATGCCGCGGTCGTGCGCCGCCATCAGCGCGCGCGCGATCTGGATGATGACGTGCACGGCGCGGCGCTGCACGAACGGCCCCTCGCGCACGTGCGAGGCGAGGGTGCGGCCGTCGAGCAGCTCCATCACGAAGTAGAAGCGGCCCTCGGGCGTGCGGCCGAAGTCGGAGATGTCGACGATGTTGTGCTGCCCGATGCGGCTCGCGGCGATCGCCTCGCGCTTGAACCGCTGCGCGAACTCGGCGTCCTTCGACAGCTCGGGCAGCATCACCTTGATCGCCACCGGCTTGCCGAGCTCGATGTGCTCGGCCGCGTAGACCTCGCCCATGCCGCCGGCGGCGAGCCGCTTGTCGATGCGGTAGCGGTTGTCGATGAGATCTCCCGCCTCGAGGTGCAGCTTCGGGCGGCGCGGAGCCACCGGCTCGGGCGCAGACCGCAGCGCCGTCGGCTCGAAGGTGCCGGGCTCGATGGCGTCGCCGCGCAGCGACCGCGTGCTGCCCGACTTCGTCTTCACCGTCCCCGAGCCCGTCGCGTTGACGTCGCGGATGGCGAGCTCGAGGCCGCCGATGGTGAGGAAGCTGCCGCCGGAGATCTGGCTCTCCCACGTCGCGCTGCCGTCGACGCGCACCGAGCCCGAGCCCGAGACGTCTCGAATCCACCACGTGCCGTCGGCCTCGTGGAACACCTCGGCGTGGCGCGGCCGCACGGCGCTGCCGGCGATGCGCACGGCGCAGTCGGCGCCGCTGCCGATGAAGAAGTGGTCGGAGGGGAAGGGGATGACCTGCCCACCGACGATGAGCTCGAGCTGGGGCATGAGGGACCACGGCTCCCGTAGCAGCGCCCATGCCAGCGGCAGACGGCCCGCATTTCCGGCACCTGCGAGGCCGTGACGCCCGGGCGTCACATGACGCTTCAGCGGTAGTCGTCGGGGTTCATGCCGAGCTCCTCGAGCCAGCGGTAGAGCTGGCGCGGGTAGCTCTCGAGCTCGCGCGCGGCGGCCGCGACCGAGCCGCCGTTCTTGTTCAGCACCGCCTCGAGCTCTTCCCTCGTCGGCACCCAGCCGCGCGGGCGCGACGCCGCCGCGGCGCTCTTCTTCGCCTTCGGCTTCGGCTTACCGCCGGTCGAGAGCTCGTCCATCCCTCCGGACGCGAGGCCCTCGAGCTTCTCGAGGTGCACCTTCTCGTGGCCGACCGCGGCGCGCCGCAGCACGTTGCGCAGCCCGCGCACGTTGCCGCGCAGCGCGTCGAGGTACAGCTCGCGCGCCTGCGCCGGAGCGATCGACGCCGTCTTCACCCCGGCCTCCTCGAGCAGCGCCTTGATGAGGATGCCCAAGTCTTCCTTCCGGTCCTTGAGCGGCGGCGGAGACAGCACGAAGCCGGCGAGCCGGTGCACGAGGTCTTCGCGGAAGCCCTCTTCCGACTCGAGGATTCCGCGGTTCGTCGCCGCGATGAAGCGCACGTCGACGGTCTGGCCTTCCTTCGCGCCGAGCGGAGTGACGTGCTTCGTCTCGAGCACGCGCAACAGCCGCGCCTGGCTCGAGGGCGAGAGGTTGCCGACCTCGTCGAGGAACAAGGTGCCCTTGTTGGCGCGGACGATCTCTCCCGAGCGCGCCTCGGTGGCGCCGGTGAACGCGCCCTTCTCGTGACCGAACAGCGTCGACTCGAACAGCGTCTCGGGGATCGCGCCGGCGTCGACGGCGACGAACTGGCCCTTGCGCCCCGACAGCGCGTGCAGCGCGCGCGCGAGCACGTCTTTGCCGGTGCCGGTCTCTCCCACGATGAGCACGGGCTCTTGCGTGCGGGCCGCGCGGGCGCCGGTGAGCAGCACGTCGGCGAACAGCGGAGAGAACGTGCGCAGGTCGCCGAGCGTGACGCCGGCGATGATCTTCGCGGCGAGCTCGCTCTTCACCTCGCGCCACGTCATCAGCGTGCGGCCGATCTCGATGAGGTCGCCCTCGTGCACCTCGGTGGCTTGAGTCACCTTCTCGCCGTTGAGCCAGGTGCCGTTCGACGAGCCGAGGTCGGTGATGAACACGGCCCCGCCCTTCACCTCGAGCGAGGCGTGCTGCGCCGAGACGCGGCCGTCTTCGACGGTGCAGGTGCCGCCGTGCAGGGCGTTGCGCTCGCCGCGGCCGATGACGATCTTCTCCGAGTGCCACGCCCACGGGGCGATGGGCGGCTCGAGCAGCCGATCGCAGTTGAAGACGCGGTACACGAGCCGCAGTCTCTGTTCCTTGGCGCTGCTCGACTGCTCTCGAATGGTGCCGGGCATCGAACGGGCGCACCATACCTGTTCGGCTGAGCTATAGGCTGCACGTTTGTGAAGCGGGTCCGTGCGAGAGAGCTCGATCTTCCCCTGGGCCGGTTCGAGCCGGGGAAGCACAACGCCATCACCGACGTCGAGGGGGTGCTGGTCGGCCACAGCACCATCATCAAGGGCGAGGGGAAGCTGATGGTCGGCGAGGGGCCGGTGCGCACCGGCGTGACCGCGATCATCCCCAACGGCGGCAACATCTTCATGGACCGTCTGGCCGGCGGTGCCTTCGTGCTCAACGGCGCGGGCGAGGTCAGCGGCCTCACCCAGGTCGTCGAGTGGGGGCTCATCGAGACTCCCATCCTGCTGACGAACACGATGTCGGTCGGCGCGGTCTCCGACGCGGTCGCCCGGTACATGGTCGAGACGCACCCCGGCATCGGTGACGAGCACGACGTCATCATCCCGATCGTCGGAGAGTGCGACGACAGCTGGCTCAACGACATCGCCGGCCGCCACGTGAAAGAGCAGCACGTGCGCGAGGCGATCGCGAACGCGAAGAGCGGCCCGGTCGCCGAGGGCTCGGTCGGCGGCGGCACGGGGATGATCACGTGCGACTTCAAGGCCGGCATCGGCACCAGCTCGCGCAAGCTGCCCGAGAAGTACGGCGGCTACACGCTCGGCGTGCTCGTGATGAGCAACTTCGGCAAGGTCCACAACCTGCGCGTCGCGGGCATGCCGGTGGGCGAGCTGCTCGCGCAGCAGATGAAGGGCAAGACCGTTCGCCTGAAGGACTACGGCTCGCTCATCGGAGTCGTCGCCACCGACGCGCCGCTGTTGCCGCACCAGCTCTCGCGCCTGTGCAAGCGCGTGGCGCTCGGCATCGGCCGCGTCGGCTCGTACGCCGCGCACGGCTCGGGTGAGATCGTCGTCGGCTTCTCGACCGCGAACGTCATCCCGCGCCGCAGCCGCAAGCTCGTCTACAAGATGAAGATCCTCCTCGATGTGCGGCTCGACCCGCTCTACGAGGCCGTGATGGAGGCGACGGAGGAGGCGATCCTCAACTCCATGTGCATGGCGACCGACATGCACGGCGTGAACGGCAACACCGTACCGGCGCTGCCGCTCGAAGAGGTGAAGAAGTTCGTCGACGCCACGCGCCCGATCTTCGCCTCGGCGAAGAAGAAGAAGTCCGACCCGGACCCCGCGTTTCCAACGCGCGGTGGACCCGAGGGCGGCTGACTGCTAGAGGGCCCGCCCCATGGCACGAAGCAAGAGCAAGCACGTCCGCGTTCGGTCCCGCATCCGCGTCCGCTGGAAGAAGCGCCTCGAGCGCAAGAAGGCGGCTGCGGCCGCCGCTGCGGCCTCGCAGGGCAGCAAGAAGAAGTAGCTGCGCCGAGAAGGATCTCCGCTCACGCTGAGCGGAGCCCGGAGGGCGGAGTCGAAGCGGGCCGACGGACACCCGATGGGCGCCCTTCGACTCCAGCCCGCTTCGCGGGCCTCTGCTCAGGGTGGAACGGAGGTCAGTATCGCGCGCCGGTGAAGCGTCGATCGTCGCGGCACTGGTCCGTGCTGCGCGCGAGCCGACCGCCCACGAGCGTCTCGCCGCCATCGGCGGCGCCGCCGACGTACGTGGCGCGCAGCTGCACGAACAGGCCGCCGCCGGGCTGCTGCCCGCCGAGCTGGAAGTCGAAGGTGTCGTAGAGCGTGCCGCTCATCTGCACGCCGTCGATCGCCGTGCGCATCACCGAGCCCTCCCGCGTGAACGAGACGGTCGCCGGCGGCGCGGCGAGGGCTCCCGCGTCGCACGGAAAGTCCGGCGCGACGTACTGAAGGAACCAGACGCCCTCGACCGCGGGGCAGTCGGAGCAGGGCAGCGAGTCGGTGCACGCGAGCCCGAGCAGAAACACCAACGGCAGCCGGTTCGGCTTCATCGGGCGTTACACTAACAAACATGTTGCCGCCGGAAATCGATGCGCTCCTGTCGCGAGGTCCGGTCGCCTTCGACGCCGACGGCACGCTCTGGCACGGAGACGTCGGCGACGAGCTGGTCCGCGACCTCGGCCGCTTCGAAGAGTACGAGCGCCGCGTCCGCGAAGATCCGATCGCCGGCTACACCTGGGCCGCAGAGATCCTCCGGGGCCTCGACGAGCGCGAGCTCTACGCGCGCTGCGAGCGGCTCTTCGCGCTGCAGCGCATCTTCGACTTCGTGCGCCCGGCGCTCGAACGCCTCAGAGGGCGCGACGTCTTCATCGTCTCCGCGAGCCCGCGCATCGCCGTGCTGCCCGGCGCCCGCGCCCTCGGCATCGCCGACGATCACGTCATCGCGGTCGGCGAAGAGCGCCCGATTCCCTGCGGACCCGGCAAGGTGCACCACCTGAAGGAGCGCGGCATTCTCCCCGCCGTCGCGTTCGGCAACGGAGACCTCGACGAGCCGATGCTGCGCTACGCCCAGGCCGCTGTGGTCGTCGCTCCGCACGGTGGGCCCGACAACGGGCTCGTCCGCGCCGCGCTCGCCAACCGCTGGCCGATCTTGCGTGCCTGAAGAGAACTGAGGTTTAAAGCGTGTAGGTCGACATGCGCCTCATCTTCGCTTTCGTTCTGCTGTGCGCACATGTGGCCTTCGCCCAGCGCGTCGTCATCCTGGAAATCGAAGGCGACAGAAACAACAAGCTCAGGAATCAGGTCGAAGCGGCGCTGAAGAGGGCCGACGAGGTCGAGGTCGTTCCGCTCGACAAGTACAAGGCCGCGGCCGCCAAGAAGAAGCTGAAGGGCGCGGCGGCGATGACGCCCGCCGGCCTGTCGCGCGTCGCGAAGGACCTGAAGATCGACGCCGGCGTCGGCGGCGAGGTCGGCAAGAAGTTCGAGGTCCAGATCTGGGACTCGTCCGGCCAGCAGCTGTGGACGAAGGCGCTCAAGGTGAAGAACGGCATGTTGAGCGCCGACTTCGCCGGCAAGCTCGCGAAGGCGATCAACGCCGCAGCGAAGACCGCTCCGAAGCCGGGAGAAGAAGAGGCCGAGGCGACGGAAGAGGCGCCTCCGCCGAAGAAGGAAGAGGAGACGAAGCCCGAGCCGACGACGCCGCCTCCTCCGCCGACGGTGAGCGACGAGGAGCGCGAGAAGCGCCGGCAGGAAGAAGCGGCCGAGGAAGCCGCCGCCCGCGCCGTCGAGCCCGAGCGCGATCAGGACCTCGAGCAGGAGGGCAAGAAGGTCAAGAACCGCATCGGCCCCAAGGGCATCTCGTTCTGGCTCGCGGGCACCACGACGTGGCGCTACTACTGCGCGCGCCCGGGCGTGAGCTCGTGCGGCGAGTACGACCAGCTGCCCAACCCCAAGCCGCAGGGCGACATCGTCGACTTCAAGCCGCAGGTGCCCTACGCCGGCTTCTACCTGCGCATGGAGCTGTTCCCGCTCGCCTGGTTCCTCGACAACTTCCTCCAGGGCATCGGCCTCGTCGGAGACTTCGCGCTCGGCTTCTCGCTCACCAACGTCACCGTCGAGTCGCCCGCCGGCATGTCCGAGCCGAAGCAGGTCGTCTCCACCGACCGCAACTGGAGCGCGATGCTCGCGTACCGCTACTACTTCTCGTTCGACTCGAGCGCGAAGAACCCGGCCGTCGGCTACGCCGGCATCCGCTTCGGCATGGCGGGCCGCGTGTTCGAGATCGACGCGAAGGCGCAGGTGCCGCTGCCGGGCGCGAACCGCGTGTACCCGACCCTCGGCCTCGACATCGCGATCCCGATCGTCCGCTACTTCGGCATCGAGGGCAGCTTCCAGTACTTCATCTCGCCGCGGCCCGGCCCCGACGAGATCGCCGGCTACGGCAACGTCACCGCTGAGAACGGCGGAGCCACCGGCCAGGGCTTCATGATTCAGGGCGGCATCGCCGGCACCATCTGGGGCCCCGTCGGCTACCGGCTGCACGTGCGCTACACGCCGTACACCGACCGCTTCTTCGGGCCGGGGCAGAAGTGGGTCTACACGGACAAGGGCGCGGCCTTCGAGAGCTACGTCACCTTGATCTGGGGCATCACCGCTTCGTTCTAGAAGCAGGCTCGTTCTGAGCTGACAGTTTCTGAACGGTTGACAGCACCTACACCGTCTCCTATTGGGGGCGCCCGGCCGCTGCAGCTTTCAGAAAGAGAACCATGATCCGCTCACTCGTCGTCGTCGCGGTTGTCGCGCTCACCGCTGCCTGTACTCCCGGAGTTCCGTCGCCCGACGCGGGTCCGGACAGCGGCATCAACGTGGATCCGAAGGACGCCTGCAGCGGCGGCTGCGCGGTCAACCAGCGCTGCGACGTCATGACGCGCACCTGCCGCGACGGCTGCGAGGGCGCGTGCGACGGCGGCACGTTCTGCCAGCGCACGACTTCGGGGGACACCTTCCAGTGCACGCCGATCGTGACGATGTGCGGCGGTCAGAGCTGCGCCGAGGGCGAGGTCGCCTGCCTCGGCGGCGCGTGCACCTGCCTCGGGCCGGCGCGCGGCACCTTCGACAGCTGCTTCGGCGATCCGCGCTTCGAGGGCGGCGGCTCGATCTGCGGCCCGAACGGCAGCTGCACGAACCCGCGCGAGTTCCAGCAGTGCAAGATCCAGGCGGGTTCGACGCCGTGCGCCGACAACCGCCAGTGCAACCCGGTCTTCGGCGAGACGCTCGCGGTCTGCACGCGCGGCTGCATGAACGACACCGAGTGTGGCCGCGGCGAGTTCTGCAGCGGCGTCGGCTGCCTCCCCTCGGGCCTGTTCAACGGCCAGGAGTGCGCGATCCAGGTCGACGGCGGCTATCTGCCGGACGGCGGTGGCCCGATCACCGTGTTCCGCACCGTCGGCGTCGGCGCGACGTGCCTCAGGAAGGACGGGATGGGCGCTCCGACCGAGACGACTCCGACCGGCACGTGCACGTACTCGTTCTTCTACTTCGCCGACAACGGCGCCTACACCTTCACCACCTGCCGTCCTCCTGGCGGCGCGACCGAGAACACCGAGTGCATCGTCGGCGAGAAGGCGACGACGCAGCAGGCCGTGCAGTGCGGCACCGGCCTCGAGTGCGCCGGCATGCGCACCGACACGAAGGGCCTGTGCCTGAGGACCTGCAACGCGCTCACCCCGACGGTGACGTACCCCGACCCGCAGCCGGCGTGCGGCATGAACGAGGCCTGCATCAACCTCTACCGCCGCGAGGACATCTCGCGCGAGGGCTCGCTGCTCGGCGTCTGCACGCGCAAGTGCAACATCTTCGACCCCGCGCAGAGCGCCTGCCCGAACTACGGCACGGTCCCGTCGGTCTGCGTGCCGACGAACATCGACGGCCGCGTGGTGGTGAGCTCCGACGGCTCCGGCGTCTGCGTGCCGGTGCGCGAGCAGACGGCGACCCTCGACATGCCGTGCGGCGAAGACGACCCGTTCAAGGGCGCCTCGTGCGCGGCTGGCCAGGTCTGCGCGCCGGCCGGCTTCAACGTCGCCTCCACCTGCACGCAGGTCTGCGACACGAGCTGCACCGCGAAGGCCGACGGCGGCACCGTGCCGGCCCGCTGCGCGACGCAGGTGAACTCGACCTGCCCGTCGGGCAAGACCTGCCGCTCGGTGACGACCACGACCGGCGCGCGCGTCGGCTTCTGCCAGTAAGCGGCCTGCCGTAGTGCAAAGAGGGGCTCGTCAGCGTCAGACGCTGATGAGCCCCTTTCTGATTCCTTCCGTCACGGCCTCGACGCGGTTCGTGACCTCGAGCTTCCGGTAGATGTGCTCGAGGTGCGTGCGGATGGTGGCCTTCGACAGGTTCAGCATCTTCGCGGCTTCGGAGTTCGAGACGCCCTTCGCGATGAGCTGGAGGATCTCCTTCTCGCGATCGGACAGCGGCTTGAGCTCGGGCTCTCCGCTGATGTCGGGAGGCGGCGGCATCGCCTCGCCGCCTTCTCCGACGCGGAAGTGCTTCAAGAGGCGCCGCGCCAGGTTCGGCTGAATCACGGTGCCGCCGGCCTTCACCTCTTTGATCGCCTCGATGATGCGATCCGCGGGAGTCCCTTTCAAGAGGTACCCGGACGCGCCCGCCTTCACGGCCTCGAGGACTTTGTCCTCCTCGTCGAAGATCGTGAAGATGAGGATCTCGACGGACGGCGTCTTCGCCTTCACGTCGCGGGTGACGTCGATGCCGCTCATGCGCGGCAGCCCCAGGTCGAGCAGCAGCACGTCGGGCTTGATGCGCGGCACCTCTTCGACGGCCGTCTCTCCGGAGAGCGCGGTGCCGACGATCGTCACCTCGCGGCTCGCCTCGAGCAGCTTGAGCTGGTTCTTCAAGATCTTCGTCTGGTCCTCGACGACGTAGACGCGAATCGGCGGAGGCGGCGGGCTTGCGGGAACCTGGTCGTCCACGGGTTTCTCCTAAACGGGTACCGAAAATGAGATCTGCGAGCCCTTGCCGGGGGCGGAGTCGATGATGACCTGACCTCCGACCTTCATCGCGCGCTCGCGCATGTTGATGAGGCCGTAGTGGCCGGCCTTCGTGCCGTTCGTCTCGAAGCCCTTGCCGTCGTCCTTCACCGACAGGTCGACGGTCTGCGAGCCGAAGTGCAGCTTGACGTCGATCGCCTTCGGCTGGGCGTGCTTCGCGGCGTTCGAGAGGCACTCCTGCAGCACGCGGAACAGCGCGAGCTGCTTCTCCGGAGCGAGCCGGCCGACGTGGCCGCCGCGCTCGAAGCGGATGTCGAGCTGCGTGCGCTCGCGGAAGGTCTTCACGTAGTCCTCGAGGCCGACCCCCAAGTCGAAGTCCTCGCGCATCATGCGCAGGTTGCGGCGCAGCTCTTCGATCGACTCCTCGGCAGAGGCCTTCAGCTCGCGGATCTCCTTGAGCAGCGTCTCGTCCTTCGCGAGCGAGAGGATGTACTCGCTCTGGATGATGAGCGACGAGAGCGAGGCGCCGAGGCCGTCGTGGATCTCGCGGGCGAGGCGGTTGCGCTCTTCGACGACGGCGAGCTCCTTCAGATCGCCCTGGAGCTCGACGACCTCTTTGTGGGCCGCGACCTCGCGCTCGTTCAGGTACACGAGCACGTAGATGATGATGAAGTTGAGCGCGAGGTACCACATCAGCGTCAGCACCTCGACGGCGGTCGGCGAGCGGTTCAGCAGCTGATCGATGCGCGTGGTGATGAGCAGCGCGAGCAGCGGCGGCAGAATCGCGAGCGGCTTCGGGAAGAGGATCGCGAAGAGCGTGGTGAACAGCAGCTGCGTCGCCAGCAGCGGGCTCTGCAGGCCGCCGCCTCGGATGATCAGGTACACCATGATCGTCAGATCGAGGCAGAGCGTGATGTACGTGACGATGCGGCCGGCGCGCGGGTTCTCGAGCACCAGGTAGTTCGCGATGCTGTACATGAGCATCGCGAAGTAGCCGGCGAACGCGGACGGCCCGGTGAGCGCGAAGTAGCGGCTCCAGATCGGCACCGCGAGGATGAGCAGGCCGAGCGTGAGGAACATCATCCGCGCGTAGAAGAGGGCGCGGGCGCGCGCGACGAAGCGCTCCTGCATCCAGCTCGTGTTGGCCTGGTCGGTCGAGAGGTCCTGCGTGAGGTGGCGCCGCTCGAGCACCGCGCGCACGCGAGCACGCCGGTCGTCGGAGACCGGATCTCCGCTGGACGCAGGCATCGCCGTGGGGTCGAGCACGGCGCGATTGTATGCGCTACAAGGCGCCCATGTTGATCGGGAACACGCCGGTGGCCCGCCTCCAGCGCGTCGGAGCCGGCTGCGTGTACCTCAAGCTCGAGACCTTTTCGCCGAACGGTACGTACTTTGACCGATGCGCGAAGGCGCTCTGCGACCAGGCCGCCTGGCCCGAGGGCACCACCGTCTACGAGGCGGGCAACGGTGCGCTCTGTGTCGCGGTCGCCGCCCAGTGCGCCGCGCGCAGGTGGAAGCTGCAGTGCTGGCTGTCGGAGGACGCCTCCATCGAGGTGCGGCAGTCGCTCGAGCTGTGGGGCGCGAAGCTCCAGCTGACTCCGTTCGAGCAGGGGCCCGAAGGGGCCCGCGCCGAAGGCCGCAAGTCTGGGCGGCTGTTGTCCGAGACGTTTCCCTCGGTGCGCATCGCGGTCGCGCACGAGGTCGGCCGCGAGCTCATCGCGACGGTGAAGGAAGACGGAGGCCGCATCGACGGCTTCGTCGCCGGCTGCGGCTCGGGCGCGACGCTGTCGGGCGTGATGAGCGAGCTGCGCGCCGCGTGGCCCGGAGTCGAGGGCGTCGCGGTGCAGCCGGCGCTCAGCCCCGTCATCGACCGCGGGGTGTGGCGGCCGCACCGCCAGCCCGGCAACGCGTCGTGGGCCTCGGTGCCGATGCTCGATCGCACGCTGGTGTCGCGCACGATGGACGTGACGGACAACGAGGCGTGGGAGATGCGCGCGCGGCTGGGCCGCGAAGAGGGGCTGCTCGTGTCGACGGCCTCTGCGGCCTCCGTCGTCGCCGCCGAGCGCCTCGCGCAGGAGAAGGGCGAGGGCAGCCGCATCTACGCGCTCGTGGTCGACACCGGCGAGCGCGACTTCTCGCTCGACGGGTTCTTCAAGTGAAGGTGCTCATCCTCGGCGCCGGCGGTCTCGGCTGCCCGGCTGCGCTGGCGCTGAAGGGCAGGGCCGAGCTCACCATCGCCGACTTCGACGTCGTCGAGCTCTCGAACCTGCACCGGCAGATCCTCTACTCGCGCGACGACGTGGGGAAGCCGAAGGCGGTCGTCGCCGCCGAGCGCGTCGGCGCCACGGCGCTGCAGCTGAAGGTCACCAAGGAGAACGCCGCCGGGCTCTTCCTCGAGTTCGACGTCGTCATCGACGGCACCGACGCGGGGCGCGGCAAGCTCGCGTTCAGTGACGCCGCCGTCCAGACCGGCGTCCCGCTCGTCTACGGCGGAGTCCTCAAGCTGGGCGGCCAGGCCATGGTCATCCGCCCGGGCGGTCCGTGCCTGCGCTGCCTGTTCGACGAGACCGTCGAGGGCCCGACCTGCGCGCAGGCCGGAATCCTCGGCACCGTCGCCGGCGTCGTCGGCACGCGCCAGGCCGAGCTCGCGCTGAACCCGGAGGCCGGCCTGCACGTCTTCGACGGCGCGAGCCTGAAGTGGCGCACCGTGGACGTGAAGCGCGCGAAGGACTGCCCGGTCTGCCCCGCGAGCGTCGACATCACGAAAGAGGTCTGCCCGATGACCTACGTGCGCGTGAAGCTCGCGATGGAGCGGCTCGAGCCGGGCCGCCTGCTCGAGGTCTGGCTCAAGGGTGACGAGCCGCTCAAGAACGTGCCGCAGTCGGCGCGCGACGAGGGGCATGAAGTCGTCTCGCTGACGCCCCACGGAGACCGCTCGCGCCTGCTCCTCAAAGTGAGTTAATGACGCAGCCATGGCAACCGTTCGCATCCCGACTCCGCTGAGGACGTACACGCAGAATCAGGCCGAGGTGAAGGCCGCGGGGAAGACCGTCGGTGAAGTGTTGAAGGCGCTCGAAGGCAGCGCACCCGGCATCGGCACGCGCCTGTTCGACGAGAAGGGGGCCTTGAAGCGCTACGTCAACGTCTTCCACAACGACGAAGACATCCGCTTCCTGAAGGACCTCGACACGCCCGTCGCCGACGGCGACACGCTGTCGATCATCCCCGCCATCGCCGGGGGGAGCGACCCGGCCGCCGAAGTGGAACGCGACGCGTTCCGCCCAGAGGCGTGAGCCGGTGCGGCCGGTGGCGCGACCGCAAGAGATGAGCCTCACCGAAGAACAGATCGCGCTCCACGCGCGGCAGATCCTCGTCATCGGCGGCAAGGGTCAGGAGAAGCTCTGCGCCGCGACCGCGCGCGCGGCGCCCGACAGCATCGTCGGCCGCTACCTCGCCGCCGGCGGCACGCGCCTGAGCGACGCCGGCGAGCCGCTGTGCCCCGACTGTCAGCGCGAGCTCGGAGATCACCCGCTCGTCGCGCTCTCCTTCCAGCAGCGCGTGCTGACCGGCCGCTGCCCGAGGCACCCGTGAAGTCGTTCGCGTCGATCACCCAGCTCGTCGGCAACACGCCGCTCTACGAGCTCCGCTCGCTGCAGAAAGAGACGCCCGGCGTCCGCATCCTCGCCAAGTGCGAGTTCTTCAACCCCGGCGGCAGCGTGAAAGACCGCGCCGGGCTGCAGATGCTCAAAGACGCGCAGCCCAAAGCGGGGCAGGTGGTCCTCGACTCGACGAGCGGCAACACCGGCATCGCGCTCGCGTGGATCGGCGCCGCGATGGGTCTGAAAGTCGCGCTCGTGATGCCGAGCAACGTGAGCGCGGCGCGCAAGCGCATCACGAAGGCCTACGGCGCCGAGCTCATCTTCTCGGACCCGCTCGAGGGCAGCGACGGCGCCATCCGCCACGCGCGCCGGCTCCTCGAGCAGGAGCCCGGCCGCTACCACTACATCGACCAGTACTCGAACGCCGGCAATCCGCGCGCGCACTACCTGACCACGGCTCCCGAGATCTGGCGGCAGACCGACGGGCAGGTGACCCACTTCGTCGCCGGCATCGGCACGACCGGCACGGTGATGGGCACCGGCAGGCGCCTCAAGGAGCTGAACCCGAAAGTCCAGGTCATCGCCGTCGAGCCGCTCGAGGCGCTGCACGGCCTCGAGGGCCTCAAGCACCTGCCCAGCTCGATCGTGCCGCCGATCTACTCGGCCGAGGTCCACGACGAGAAGCTGTCGATCTCCACCGACTCGGGCTGGGACATGAGCGACCGGCTCTTGAGAGATGAGGGCCTCGCGCTCGGCCACAGCTCGGGCGCCAACGTCGCCGGCGCGTTCGAGATCGCCAGGCGCCTGGTCGCGAAGAAGGAGAAGGGCGTCATCGTGACCGTGTTCCCCGATCGCGCCGACCGCTACTTCGAGCCGAAGCGCTGGGAGAAGACGTTTCCATGGCCGTGATCGACGACATCGCGAGGCACGTGGAGGCCGCCTACCCCGAAGAAGGCTGCGGCCTCATCTTCGACGGGCCGAAGGGCCTGCGCGCCGTGCCGATGAAGAACGTCTACGACAAGTACCACGCTCGCATGCCCGATCAGTTCCCGCGCACGAACCGCACCGCGTACCGCATGAACGAGCTCGAGCTCGAGCGCGCGATCGAAGACGCGGAGAAAGCCGGCGAGAAGCTCGTCTCCATCTTCCATTCGCACTGCGACGTCGGCGCGTACTTCAGCAAAGAGGACTCCGACATGGCCGCGCCCGACGGCCTCGAGATGAGACCGGGGTTGAAGTGGGTGGTTGTCGCTGTAAACCACGGCAAATTTGCAACGTACAAAACTTTTACGTTCCAAAATGGCCAATTTGCAGAGGATGAGTCTTTTCGACTATAAGCCGCGCCTCCTTTACCGAGCGGTAGCACTTAAGGAGTTGATCGGATGGCAAACCCTGGCGGCTTCACGGTCTGGCTGACCGGCATGTTGGGAGCGGGAAAAACGACGCTGGCCGAGTACGTGGCGGCGCGGCTCCGGCAGGTCGGTCGCAACGTGGAGATCCTCGACGAAGAGACGCTCGCCCCCGTGCTGTGGAAGGAAGTGGGCGACTCGAAGGAAGACCGCCTGACGATCGGCCGCCGCATCGGCTTCGTCGCCGACATGCTGACGCGCAATGACGTCTGCACGCTGGTCGCGGCGGTGAGCCCGTACAAGAGCGTCCGGGAAGAGAACCGGCGCCTCATCGGCCGCTACGTCGAGACGTACGTCGACTGCCCGACCGAGAAGCTCATCCAGCGCGACAGCACCGGCAAGTACAAGAAGGCGCTCTCCGGCGAGATCCCGAACTTCATCGGCATCACCGAGCCGTACGAGCCGCCAAACTCGCCTGAGGTCACGGTGCACTCCGACACCGAGCCGGTGGAAGAGGGCGGCCGCAAGATCTTCCAGGCGCTGCTCAACCTCGGCTACGTCACGGTCGACGAGCTCAAGACGATCACCGGCAAGCGCATGAAGGCCGAGCCGATGCCGCGTCGTGGAGCCGGTAAGGGCGCCCGCGGCGCTCGTCCGCGCCCGGCCCGCCGTGCGGCTCGCATCGCGAAGCCGAAGGCAGCCGGCAAGAAGCGTCGTTAAGACGTCCGCCGTGCTCAGCGACAACCAGGTCGACGCCCTCTGCGCAGCGTCTGCAGCGAAGCTCGAGCAGCTTCGGGCATCGCTGCGCGCTCATGGCTCCGCGCTCGTCGCGTTCTCGGGCGGAGTCGACTCCGCGTTCGTGCTCAAGGTCGCGCTCGAAGAGCTCGGCCAGAACGCCGTGGCGCTGACGGCGCTGTCGGCGTCGGTCGCTCCCGACGAGGCGGACGAGGCGAGGGCGCTGGCGGCCCAGCTCGGCGCGCGCCACGTCGTCGTGCAGTCGCGCGAGCTCGAAGATCCGCGCTACGCCGCGAACCCGACGAACCGCTGCTACTTCTGCAAGACCGAGCTGTACACGCTCTGCGAGGCCGAGCGCGCGAGGCTGGGCCTCTCCGTCGTGCTCGACGGCTTCAACGCCGACGACAAGAAGGATCACCGGCCCGGGCACCAGGCGGCGCGCGAGCGCGCGGTCGAGTCGCCGCTCGCGCTGGCCGGGCTCACGAAGGACGAGATCCGCGCGTGGTCGAAGCGGCTGGGCCTCTCGACGTGGGACAAGCCACAGATGGCGTGCCTCGCGTCGCGGCTGCCGTACGGCACGCAGGTGACCGTCGAGCGGCTCAACCAGGTCGGCCGGGCCGAGAAGGCGCTGCGGGCCTTGGGGCTGTCGGTGTTCCGGGTTCGGCACCACGGAGACGTCGCCCGCCTCGAGGTGAGCGTCGCCGAGCTGCCCCGACTTCATGACGCAGCGTTCCGTAGCTCGGTCGACAAGGCCGTCAAAGCGTGCGGTTACACGTTCGTCGCGGTCGATCTCGAGCCTTTCCGCACCGGCCGCCTGAACGACGCGATAACCGGCCAGTCGGGCCTTACGCTCGACGTGCTTCCGTCCTAAAGTTCAGGCGTTTCAAAGGGCCGATACTCGTCAAAGGGGTGCTCCACCAATGAGGCGCTTCTCGTCACTCACCCTCCTGGTGGCCGCCTGGGCCGTTGGCTGTTCTTCAGGCGGCGGCACCTCGGCTGGCTGCTCGGCGCTGACGCCGATCCCCGGTAACGCCGGCTACACCGGCGCGAAGACGGACAACGCGGTCAACATCCAGCTCTCGCCCGAAGGCATCAACTACATCAACGCGAACTGGCAGCAGCTCATCGGGCTGTTCGCGCCGAACGGCCGCATCACCGTGCCGGTCTCGTGCACCTCTCAGGCGGTGACGGGCCTCGGCACGGTCTACATCGCCGACCAGAACCTCAATAAGTCCTGCGGCGCCACCGAGGCCGCGAACGTCGACCTGGTCATCACCGGCTTCAACCTCGCAGCACGGCAGCCCGACGGCATCGACGGCACGATCACCGTCACGGTCGCGACGGGGAACATCTTCGTGAGCGCGACGGGACGTGGCCCGTGCCTGCTCCTCGACACGCCCGAGTGCTCGGTGAACTTCAATACGGGTCGCCAGGCGCCGAACAACAACACGGTCGGCGCGACCATCCGGTTCTCGATCGACAACAAGTGGGACAAGCGGATGGCGTTCACGGTCGTCACGCCGCTGCGCGGCACCCAGGTGTGCGGCGCGAGCGGGGCCATGTCTCCTCCCGCGTGCCTGCAGCCCGGCGACATCGACCTGAGCGGTGCGAACACCTGCGGTGACATCTGGTGCGGCCTCGCCGATTGGGGGCCGGTCAAAGAGCTGATCCTCGAGCTGCTCTCTCCGACGCTGCAGACGCAGATCAACAACATCGTCGCGGGCCAGTCGTGCCAGACCTGCGGCACGGGTCAGCCCGCGTGCCCGATGTTCACCGGCGCGCAGTCGACGTGCCGCAACGGCGTGTGCACCGACACCGTCACGAACCGGTGCGTGCCCCGCCTGCTCGGCGTCGAAGGCCGCGTGAACCTCGGCGCGACGATGGCGAACTTCGGAGTGCCCGCCGAAGCGGCGCTCGATCTCTCCATTCACGCCGGCTCGTCGGTCAGCATCGACAGCGTGAACGCGATCAACATCGGCACCCGCGGTGGCATGGCCGCGGTGCAGACCGCTCCGTGCGTGCCGTTCTCGATGCCGCCCGCGCTGGCGATGCTGCCGGCGCCGAACTTCCGCGCCGAGGCGCCGCCGCCCTCTCCGACGAACCCGGCGTACCACATGGCGCTGGGAGTCAGCTCTCCGTTCCTGAACCTCGCCTTCCACCAGGCGCACCAGGGCGGCGTGCTGTGCTTGAGCCTCTCGTCGGCGACGGTCGGCCTCATCAACACCGGCCTGTTCAAGACGTTCCTGCCCTCGCTCGGGAAGCTCGCCACGCGCGACGGCAAGGACGCTCCGATGATGGTGGTGCTGCGGCCCGCGAAGCCGCCCGACGTGAAGATCGGCGCCGGCGGGATGAAGCCGCTCATCACCGTCACGCTGACGGATCTCACCATCGACTTCTACGCGAGCATCGACGATCGCTTCGCGCGGCTCTTCTCGCTCACCGCCGACATCACGCTGCCGCTGTCGCTGACGTTCTCCGGCTGCACGGCGGTGACGCCGGCCATCGGCAACCTGAAGGATCTGGTCACCAACATCCGCACCGCGAACGCCGAGATGCTCGCCGAAGACCCGAAGGTCCTCGCCGACCTCATCCCCGCGGTCATCGGCCTCGCCGAGCCCGCGCTGGCCGGCGCGCTCAAGCCGATCGATCTCCCCGACCTCGGCCCCTTCAAGCTCAAGGTCAACGCCGGCAAGGGCGTCGGCAACGTGGCCGGCACCGAGAACTACAACCACCTCGGCCTCTACGCGACGATGCTGCCGGCGAACGCCGCGTGCGCGACGGTGGCGCCGCGCGTCTCCGCTTCGCTCGTCCGCAGCGTGATTCCGGCGGCCGATCAGATGCGGCTCAAGGGCGAGCGGCTGCAGTGGCCGGTCGCCGTGCTGAAGGTCGCGGCCGAGGGCGTCGAAGGCACTCCCGAGTTCTCGACGCGCATCGACGACGGCCTGTGGACCGAGTTCCGCGCGCCCAACGCCAACGGCGAGCTCGAGGTCAGCCACCCCATCTTCCTGATGCAGGGCCTGCACAAGATCGAGGTCCGCGGCCGCGTCGCCGAAGACGCGCACGGCATCAGCGAGGGCCTCGCCGTGCCGTTCATGGTCGACTGGGATGCGCCCGAGCTGAAGTTCACGCTCGACCGCGCGCATGACCGGCTGCTGCTGTCCGCGCACGACGTGATCACTCCGGCCGAGAAGCTCGAGTACAGCTACCGCGTCGGCGACGGCGCGTGGTCTCCGTACGGGCCGGCCCGCGAGATCCTGTTCTCCGCCATCGAGGTGCAGGGCGGGGTGACCGCGCGCGTTCGTGATGCGGTCGGGAACGTTGGCGAGATTGCCTGGCGCGTGCCGACTTCGGCGGCTCGGCCGGAGACGCCGTCGGTTCCTGAGGGCCCGGCGGGCGAGCTGCCTCAGTCCGGCTGCAGCGCTGTCGGCGGGGCTCCGCTGCTGCTCGCGCTCGCCGTGCTGATCCGCCGGCGCCGTTCGTAGCAACGGCCGGGATCGGGATCGGGATCGCGATCGGGATCGGCTGGGTGGCTCAGCGTGGCGTGATCGGCAGGCCGCGGCGCTCTCTCGAGACTCGCGTTTCTTCAGCGACCTGGTTCGCGAGGCGGGCGTAGCTCGCGCCGTTGTTTGCTCCGATGGCGAGCTCGTTGAAGTTGCGGAACACCTCCGTGAAGTTGGTGTTCTGCAGCACCGCGATGCCGTTCACGCGGCCGTTGAACGCGCTGTTCGCGTTGAAGAGGGCAGGGTGGATGGCGATGAAGTGGTCGAAGACCTGCCCCGGGCGCTCGCGCCGGTAGAGCTCGATCGCCGCCCGGTGCAGCGACTCGCGCATCGACTCGCTGTAGGTGCGGGTCGTCGGGTCGTAGCCGGGCTCGCCGCGCTGAAACCGCGCCTGCATGCCGACCATGCGGCGCCACTCGCCCGCGCTCTGCGGATCGATGCGCGCCATCTGCTCGTAGAAGTCGGGCCGGCCGATGTGCCGCCGCAGCAGCGCGACGTTCTGCTGCCGCTCGGCGCGGGTGCGCGCGATGTTCCGATGGGCTGCCGCGATGGTGGGAGTGAGCTGGTAGCGGGGGCCGCGAATGGTCGTCGACATGGGGTCGTCAGCATCGACATCGCGTTTTGGCTGAAGTCTCACGCGCGATTCGGGTACTCAGCGCAAACGTGCTTGCCGCCTCGCTCTCCCTGCTGCTCCTGGCCGCATCGCAGGATGTGCGACTGGATCACCGCGGCGCGGTGGGGCTGCTGCTGGGCGTCGGAGGGCTCCGCAAAGACGCGAGCGTCCCCATCGAGAACAGCTGGCGCGGCTCGGTGAACGTCGGCGTCACGTTCGCGTTCGGCTACCGCGAGCAGGAGATCGTCATCGTCGCCAGCACGAGCATGACCCGCACCGAGGTGATCGTGAACGCGATGACCGGCGAGCGGGCGTACGGCTTCGGCATCGACGGGATCCTCTGGGGCGGCTACCGCACGTACTTCGGTGAGGAGTGGAAGACGTTCGTCGATCTCGATCTCTCCGTCGGAGTCGTGCCCGGCTTCACCGCGGGCCCCCGCGTCGGCATCGGCCTCATGCGCGAGCTCTCCTCGGTGATGGGCCTCTACACCACGCTGCACGCGCAGCTCGGCTTCGGATCAGCCCTCGTCTTCCGCGCCGAGCTCGCCGTCGGAGTGCAGCTGCGGTCATTTCTTCTCGAGGATTGAGTCGAAAAATTGATCCTGTGTGATTGTGTGCGACCATGTCGCACATGAACGAGAACCCCCGGCTCACCTCCGTCGTCTTCCGCCTCAACCGCGACCGCTTGGAGTCCTTGAAGGAGCTCTCCAAGGCGACCCGCATCCGCCAGAGCGAGTACCTGCGCGAGGCGATCAGCGATCTGCTCGAGAAGTACGACGATCAGATGACCGACGCGTAGCTCCCCCTTCCGCTTGCGCCGCCGCGGCGCCGTGTATACGGCGACGCCATGGTGCTGGCGTTGATCCTCGCAGCGAGCTTCTGCACAGAGGCTCCTACGAAGTCGCCGAGCCGCTCCGTGGGCCGCGCGTCGAGCGGCTCTCTCGAGGGCGGCGTCGCGATCACCGAGTCCGAGTCACTGCGGGTCCTGCCGAAGCGACACAAGGCCCGCTGTCTCGTGTTCGGAACCGAGCGCCTCGCGCGTGCGCTCGAGGCCGCCGCCGCGAAGGTCGGCGGCCAGCCGCTCGGCGTCGGCGATCTGTCTCGGGCCTGTGGCGGCTCGATCGCTCCACTGTCGAGATCGCACCAGTCGGGCCGCGATGCCGACCTCGCGTTCTACGCAGTGAAGGGCCCGCTCGACGATCTCGAGGCGCTGAAGCCGGGCGAGCTCGACGTCGCGCGGCAGTGGCGCCTGGTCGCCGCGCTCCTCGAAGACCCAACGATCGAGGTGCGGTGGATGTTCGTCAGCGAGCCGATCCGCGCCGCGCTGCTCGCCGAGGGCGAGCGCGTGAAGGCCGATCCGGCGACGCTGGTGCGCGCGCGGCGCGTGCTCCACCAGCCTTCCGATGCGCCGCCCCACGACGATCACCTGCACCTGCGCATCGCCTGCAGCGCCGACGAGGCCGCGGCCGGCTGCCGCTGAAGGTCAGAGCTCGAACGGCGGTCCGGGCGGCAACCGCGGCACCGCACCGGCGAACGGATCCTTCTGGGGCGGGTACTTTACCTCCCAGAGGATGAGCCCCTGCGCCGGAGCCTTCACGCCGTCGAACGGCACCGGCTCTTCGAGCGCGCGCCGGTACGGCTCGAGCGCCAGCTCGCCGCGCGCGACCGCCACGGCGCCGCCGACGAGGTAGCGCACCATGTACCGCGCGAAGCCGTCGCCCACGATGCACAGCTCTGCCACGTGGCCGTGCACCTCGAGCCGCACGTCGCGCACCGTCCTCGGCTTCTGCGTGCTCGACTTGTCGTGGAACGCGAAGAAGTCGCGCGTGCCGACGCTGAGCTTCAGCACCTCGAGCACTGCCGCCGGCTCGACGTCGGCCCGCCAGGCGAACGGCGCCCACGCCGGGTCGTCTCGAAGCAGCAGCCGGTACCGGTACTCTTTCGTCTGTGCCGCCCACTGCGGGTGGAACTTGCGCGGCGCCTCGCGCGACAGCGCGATCCCCACCGTCGGCGGCAGCCCGGCGTTGATGCGCTCGGCGACGTCTTGGGGGGCGACGTCTTCGACCACCCGCATGCCGAGCACCTGCATGCGGGCGTGGACTCCGAGGTCGGTGCGGCCGCTGGGGACCGGGTTCCGCGAGAAGCCCTGTGACCGCAGCGCGGCCATCAAGGTCTCTTGAACCGTGGGACCGAGCGGTTGCGACTGGTAGCCGCGAAACGCCCCTCCGTGGTACCAACACCAGAGCGCAACGATCCTGGAGGGCTGCTCGTTCATGGCAGACCAGTGGCTGTACCGGAATGCAGATCTCATCTTGGGACCGGTGCCGGCGGCCCAGATCATCGAGAAGATCTACTCGCACGAGCTGGACGGCAAGAGCGAGGTTCAAGTGATGGGCAGCGGCCAGTTCCGCCGCCTCATCGAGATCGAGGCGTTCCGCGTCCACCTCGCCAAGGCGGACGTGAAGAAGAAGGTCGAGAAGCTCGCCGACGCCACCGCGAAAGATCGCGCCAAGAAGCGCAACATCACGCTCGTCATCGCCGGCGTCGTGATCGCCATCATCGCCGGCGGCGTCATCGCGGCCGGCCAGTACCTCGCCGTCCACACGCCGGGGAAGTCGAGCGAAGATCTCTACGCCGACCTCATCACCGTCGACCCGCCGACCGTCACCCGCGCCCGCGCCGGCGAGAGCGAGGAGCTCGTCGACTACCCCGGCAACGTGCCCGGGCAGCCGAAGCCGAAGCCTCCGCCGGGTGAGCAGCTCGCCAACAACGTGCCGAAGCCGCAGCCCAAGCCCCGGCCGCCCGGAGAGCCGAAGCCCAAGCCGGGCGAGGAAGACCCCGACGGCATGTCGCTCGGCCAGGTCGACCAGGCCGGCATCAACGACGTCGTGAAGAAGCACCAGAAGGGCCTCTTCCCCTGCCTCGCCAAGGCGGCGAAGCCGGGGCAGGTCATCAAGGTGCCCATCGAGTTCACCGTCGCCTCAGGCAAGGTCAGCAAGGTGTGGATCGACAACCCCGACCTCAAGAACGACGCGATGCTCTCGGAGTGCCTGATGAACGAGCTGCGCAAGTGGCCCTTCAAAGAGGCCCAGAACGCTTCTGTTGGCTTGAGCTTCAACATCGGCAAGAAGGGGTGACGTGAGCGACCTCCGTCAAACCGTCCTTCACGCGTCGAAGCGCTTCAAGTCGTCCTGGGTCGAGATGGGCAAGCTGCTCGTCGAGGTCCTGCAGAAAGAGGCCTATCGGGAGTGGGGCTTCGAGAGCTTCGAGGCGTACTGCTACAAAGAGCTGCGCCTGAAGAAGTCGACCGTCGACAAGCTGACGCGCAGCTACAGCTTCCTCGACAAGCACGAGCCCAAGGCCATGTCGCAGCCGGACATCGCCGAGGTCGCGCCCCCGTTCGAGGTCGTCGAGGTGCTGGCCGGCGCCGAAGCGCGGGGAGATCTCTCCGCGCAGGAGTACCGGTCGATCCGCGACTCGATCTGGAACCCCGAGGTCGCCGTCAGCGAGCTCAAGCGCGACATCAGCGAGAAGTTCGGGCCGCCGTCGCCCAAGCCGGACGACAGCCAGCAGATGAAGCGCCTGGCCACCATGGCGAAGAAGCTGGCCGAGGAGCTCGAGGCCTTCAAGAAGGTGCCCCGCGCGGTGGCCGAGCGGGCGAAGGCGCTGGCCGACGACGTCGCGGAGCTGGTACGGCCGGACGCCGAAGCCTGAACCGGTGGGGGAATGACGGCGGGGCGGGAATTGGTTACCGATCTCCTACACAACGTGAAGCGGGCCGGCCTTCAGCCCGCTATAGAGTTTTCCAACTGCGGCACCTGAGGCTAGGCTCGAAGACGAGATGAAGAAGGGCGATCACCACGTCAATCTGTCCTGCAGCTTCTGCGGGAAGTCGCAACGCGAGGTCCGCAAGCTGATCGCGGGCCCGACCGTCTACATCTGCGATGAGTGCATCAAGCTGTGCAACGACATCATCGCGGAGGAGAACGAGAAGGAAGAAGGCAAGCCGCAGGTCTCGCTGCCGACTCCGCTCGAGATCAAGACGTTCCTCGACGACTACGTGATTGGGCAGGACTTCGCGAAGAAGGTCCTCGCCGTCGCGGTCTACAACCACTACAAGCGCATCTATCAGAAGAAGCCGTCGTCTCGGCCGCGCCCGGGCATGAAGTCCCAGGGCCCCGAGGACGTCGAGATCTCGAAGTCGAACATCCTGCTCATCGGGCCGACGGGCTCGGGCAAGACGCTGCTCGCGCAGTCGCTCGCGCGCTTCCTCAACGTGCCGTTCACCATCGCCGACGCGACCTCGCTGACCGAGGCCGGCTACGTCGGTGAAGACGTCGAGAACATCATCCAGAACCTGCTGCACAACGCCGACTACGACGTCGAGAAGGCGTCGCGCGGCATCGTGTACATCGACGAGATCGACAAGATCGCTCGCAAGGGCGACACCCCGTCGGCGACGCGCGACGTCGGCGGCGAAGGCGTGCAGCAGGCGCTGCTCAAGATCGTCGAGGGCACGCGCGCGAACGTCACTCCGCGCGGCGGCAAGAAGTACAACCAGCAGGAGTACATCCAGGTCGACACCTCGAACATCCTGTTCATCTGCGGTGGCGCGTTCCACGGCATCGACGGGGTGATCAAGCGGCGCGTCGGCGAGAAGGGCCTGGGCTTCGGCGCCAAGCTCGCGAACAAGGACGAGCGCACCGTCGGCCAGCTCCTGCGGCTCGTCGAGCCGGAAGACCTGATGAAGTTCGGCATGATCCCCGAGTTCATCGGGCGGTTGCCGGTCATCGCGACGCTCAACGATCTCAACGAGGACGATCTCGTCACGATCCTCACGACGCCGAAGAACGCGCTCGTGAAGCAGTACCAGAAGATGTTCGAGATGGAGAAGGTGAAGCTCACCTTCTCGAAGGAAGCGCTGCGCGCCATCGCGAAGGAAGCGATGCGGCGGCACTCCGGAGCCCGCGGCCTTCGCGCCATCATGGAAGACGCGATGCTCGACATCATGTACGACGTCCCGTACCGCGACGGCATCAAGGAGTGCCGCATCAGCGAGCAGGTCGTCATGAAGCGCGACGCGCCGCAGCTGGTGTTCGAGAAAGAGAAGAAGACGGCCTGAGGGCAGCTTCGCTGCGACTTAACGCCTGTAGAGGCGCGTCGAGCTTCCTTCCGGCACCGTCACGCACGTGCTCGTGATCGCCTGCACGCGCGGGCCGTAGTTCTCGAGGACGATGTTGTCGCCCGAGCGGGCCAGCACGAACGGCCCGGCGTCGGGGCGGCCCGCGTCGAGGACGACGCCGTTGTCCCAGCCGAACGGGCCGGGCACGAAGACGGCCCAGCCCGGCGGCAGCGGGAAGCCCGTCGACATCCGGTGATCGACGAGCATGACCTCGGACCCGAGCATCGTCTCGTTCTGCACCCAGATGCCCTCGGGGCCCAAGGCGACGGCGGTCGGAGACGTCAGCATCGTGCAGCGCTGGCCCCCATCGGCCACGTAGCCGGGGATTCGGGCGGCGCACCACTGGTTGCCCCGGATGAACGCCACGTCGTTCCCCGTACGCCAGAGCACGTTGTTCATCCGGATGGGGGCGGGCACGGAGGTGACGCCGCCGTCCCTCCACAGCCACGTCGCGCTGTTGAGCCCGAGCAGCAGGGCCTCGTCCGCGCCCGGGATGATCGCCTGGTGAGCGCTCGTCATGAGCGCATCGGTGAGCTCGAACGAGCCGCCGTCTTCGACCCAGCGCTCGAGGCGGGTGCCGGTGCTCAGCCAGAGCGTCGAGCTCCAGCGGGCGACGAAGGGGAAGCCCTCGAACTGCCGACCGGCGTCGAGCACGTCCACCGTGTCGGCGTTTCTGCAGAGCACGAGGCCGCCCGGCGTGAAGTCTCCGCGGTCGCACCGCCCGGGGACGAGGATGCTGCCCGCATCGCGCCGCTCGGCGGCAACGATGACGTTCGCCTGCGCGGTGCCGAAGTTCGGCTCGAAGCGCGCGGCGAGGTGGTACGTGCCGGGTACCGTCGGCGTGAACGAGACGTCCGTCTCGAAGCCGTCGTTCGTCGCGCGCGGCTCGGTGCTCGTGTGCGCGATCGGGTTGCTGCTCGGGTCCAGCACGGAGACCGTGACGCTCGTCGGCACGCGCATCCCACAGCTCACCGGCAACAGCGCGGTCACGGTGACCGGCTGCCAGGCGGTGGCGAACGACGGCGAGACGGGCGTCGCGCCCGTGACCACACAGAGGTCCTGATTGCAGACGCAGCCGCCGAGCGCGAGCAGCGCCGCGCACGACAGCAGCCAGAGCCGCCTCAGTTGCACGAGCCCCAGCTCGGGTTGCACCACGAGGCGTCGCGCTTCACCGAGCGCGTGACGTCGCGCGTCCAGGTGACTCCGTCGGTCGAGAGCGCGAGGGTGTAGTCGAGGCGGCTCCACGTGCTGCCGTAGTAGAGCAGCTCGCGGGGCAGCGTGAAGCGGTAGCGCGAGTCGTTGCCGACGCGGCCGCGGTACTCGAGCCAGCGCGCAGGCTGCTCGACGCCGTCGAGCTTCAGCTCCACCCGCGCCGCGAGCAGGCCGGGGCGGGCAGAGTCGGTGATGCCCGGCACCCAGGCGTCGAGCTCGACGAAGCTGCAGGCGCGCTCGTAGATGTAGCCGTCGAGCACGATGGGCTCGGGGACGCCGGCGCGCGCGGTGCAGTCGCGCGACAGGCTCGAGCCCAGGTTGCCGAACCAGCCGATCGCCGGCGGGGCCTTCTGCTCGATGGGGAAGCGGTAGTTCGCCCCGTCGAGCGAGTCCCACGCGGGCTGGCAGGAGAGGCCCGTGTTCTGGAACCAGACCTCGGCCTCGCGCGCTCCGGCGGGGACGGTGAAGGTGAACGGCAGCGGGCGCTCGCGCGTGAGGTCGGGGACCCCGTTCGGCGCGTCGAAGGTGCGGACGCTCTGCTGGACGACCTGGCCGCCCGGCTGGAAGCGGACGAAGCCGGTGATGTCCCAGCGGGCGGCGCCACCGCTCGAGCCGCGGCACTTCGTCAGGCGCGACGGCGCGTACTCGATGGTGCCGGTGCCAGCGGCCATCAGCGGGCCGTGCTGCTCGAGGGTCCAGTCGCTCTTGAACTCGAGGACGGCGCGCGCGCTGCCGGCGGGGCGGCAGACGCTCGCGTCTTCGGCGATCGCCCACTGGTTGTTGGCGACGAGCTCGTACGCGTCGAAGTCGCCGGGCACGCGGTTGTGATCGAACACGCGAGAGCCGTCGGAGAGGCGCTGGTACGGCATCAGCTGCAGGCGCGCGCGCTGCAGCGAGGTCGCGCTCTGGCCGGGGCTCACCGTCTTGCGGTCGATGCGCACCTGGTACCGCTGGTAGCCCGCGGGAGCGCCCGAGACCTTCGCCGCCTGCTTCCTGCTCCACGTGCTCGCGTCGGTGTTGCGCCACTGCACCCACGTGGTCGCTCCGGGCACGACGGCCGAGGTCGCCACGTCGATGGTCGCCTGCCAGACGAACCAGCACGCGCCGCCGCTGTCGCAGACCGTGGCGTAGCCGGTCGTCCCGGTGGCGCGCTCGGCCTTGCGCAGCACGAGCTGGCACGAGCGGTCGGCGCGATCGGACGCGACCCCCTGCTCGACGTCGGCCTCGACGTCTTCGGTGCCCTGGGTGACGACGGCTTCCGGAGCGCACGCCGCGAGGACGAGCAGACAGGTGAGGAGATGTGGGCGCATGACGGACATGCGCTTAACCGCTTCAGTCGAGCCGATGCAAGCCGAAGAAATCCCGGGCCGTTTTCGTGGTGTGACGCGCGGTCTCTTCGGGCGTCTCGCCTCGGGCCTTCGCGACGGCCTCGAGGACGCGCGGGAGGAACGCCGGCTCGTTGCGGCGCGGAGCTCCCGGCGGCGAGAGAAACGGCGCGTCCGTCTCGAGCATGAGCCGCCCAGGCGGGATTCTGCGCACCAGCTCGACGAGGTGCGTGCCGCGGCGCTCGTCGCAGATCCACCCGGTGATGCCGATGTGCAGGCCGAGCGCGAGGTAGTCGTCGAGGGCGCGGGCGTCTCCGGTGAAGCAGTGGATGACGGCGCGCTTCGGCCGGTGCTTCTCGACAAGGCGCTTCACCTCGTCGAAGGCGTCGCGCTCGTGCAGGAACAGCGGCTTGCCCAGCCGCGCGGCGAGCTCGAGCTGCGCTTCGAAGCAGGCGAGCTGCGCGTCGCGAGGAGAGAAGTTGCGGTTGAAGTCGAGGCCGCACTCTCCGATCGCGACGGGGTCGAGGGCAGCGAGCTCGTCGAGGTGGCGCGGCTCGAAGTCCTTCGCGTGGTGCGGGTGGATGCCGGCGGTCGCGCAGAGGCCGTGCTCTTGGGCGAGCCAGGCGGCTTTCCGCGAGCCCGCGACGTCGGTGCCGGTGATGACGAGGTCGACGCCGGCGTCCTTCGCGCGCTTCAGGACTTGCGGCAGATCCGCCTCGAACGAGCGGTGCGCGAGGTTCACGCCGATGTCGACGAGGGCAGTCGGAGTTGCCCCTCTCATGGCTTCCTGGGCTTCGAGCTCGGGATTCAAAACTGCGTGTCCTCTGACGCTATTCCCCGCGGTGACTGACGTCGTGTAGCCTGCGCGGCCAATGTTGTTTCGCTTGATCGTCTTTGCCGCGTTCTGCTCCTGCAAGCAGGGCGAGTCTTCCAAACCCGAACCTTATGCATGTGAGTGCCCGGCGCAGTCCGCCGCGGCGGCCGTCGATCCGAAGCAGCTCGCTTCTTCCGAATCCAAGACGCCGGCTCAGCAGAAGGAGCCGACCGTCGCGATCCCGCACGTCGCTCCGCTCGCGGTGTGCGAGGCCGACGGCAAGCTGCCGCTCGAGGCCGCGCGCGACTTCTTCGATCGCAACGAGTACGAGAAGGCCCTCTCGTGCGCGGCCCAGGCGTCGGCGCTGTTCCCGAACGACGCGGTCGCTCACACCGAGCGCGCGAACGCGCTCGCCGCGCTCGGCCGCGATGAAGAGGCGAAGATGGCGTACGCGCGCGCGCTGGCGGTCGACCCCGACTCGCTCGACGCGCTGATGGGCGCGGCCCACTTCTACGCGGTGACGCTGCCGTCGACGCGCGAGAACGACGAGCTCGGCTCGCTGTACGCCGAGCGCGGCCTCGACGTCGCGAACGCGTCGAAGGACGAGGAGTCGGCCGTGCAGATGGGCCGCATCTCCGCGATGGCGTTCAACGACCTCGGCCAGCCCGCCGACGCGCTCGAGCGCGCCGACTGGGTGCTCGAGCACGTGAAGGGCCACGTCGACCCCGACGCGTCGTACGAGCGCGCGCTCGCGCTGTTCGAGCTGTGCCGCTTCAACGAGGCCAAGGCGGCGTTCACGTCGCTGCTCGCCGACCCCGAGCGCGGCGCTCACGCGCACCACCACCTCGGTCTGTTGTTCGAGCGCGAGGGCAAGCTGAAGGACGCCGAGAAGCACTTCACCGCCGCCCGCGAGCGCTCGAAGGACGACTTCCCCGAGCCCGTGCTCTTGACCGAGGACGAGTTCCGCGCCGAGGTGAAGAAGGCCGTCGCGAAGCTGCCCGAGGACATGAAGCGCGACATCCGCGGCGTTCCGGTGAGCACGGAAGATCTGCCCGGCACCGATGACCTGAAGGCCGTCGAGCCTCCGCTGTCGCCGACGATCCTCGGCCTGTTCCGCGGGCCGCCGCTCGACGAGGCGTGCACTCCCGAGCCGGGCGCCGCGGCCGATGCTCCGTGCCGCTCCGTCGTGCTGTACCGGAAGAACCTCGCGCGCGCGGTGAAGACGAAGGAAGAGCTCATCGAGCAGATCCGCGTCACCTTGTTGCACGAGGTCGGACATCTGCGCGGAGAAGACGACTTCGAGCTGGCGGCTCGCGGCCTCGAGTGAGCAAGGGCCCGCCGGTGGTGGTCGTCTCGGGGAAAGCGGCGAAGGCGCTTCGCCGTGGCTACCCGTGGGTCTACCGCCAGGACATCGAGGACGGTGACGCGGGCCCCGGCGCCGTGGTGCAGGTCGTCGACGCCCAGAAGAACGCCATCGGGCAGGCCTTCTGGGCCTCCGCGTCGCCGATCGCGCTGAGGCTCGTCGCGCGCGCGCCGGTGAAGGTCGACGACGCGCTGCTCGAGCGCCGGCTCGGAGACGCGCTGCGCCGCCGCGCTCCCTACGCCGGCCGCGATGCCTATCGCATGGTGCACGGCGAGGCCGACGGGCTCCCCGGGCTCTTCGTCGACAAGTACGGCCCCGCGCTCGTGATGCAGACCTTGAGCGAGGGCATGAACGAGCGCCGCGAAGGCCTCGCGCGCATGCTCTGCGAGCTCACCGGCGCGAAGCTCGTGGTCGCCCGTGACGACGGCTCGGGTCGCGACTTCGAGAAGCTGCCCCGCGAGAAGCGCGTGCTCGTCGGAAAAGGCTCTACCGAGGTGCAGTGGCACGAGGGCGCCACCGTCTTCTCCGCGGACCTGATGGCCGACTTCAAGACCGGCTCGTTCCTGGACCAGGTCGACAATCACCTGCGCGCCGCCGAGCTCGCCGGCGGCGAAGCGCTCGACGCCTTCAGCTACCACGGAGGCTTCGCGCTCGCGCTCGCCCGCACCTGCTCTTCGGTGATCGCCATCGAGCAGGACGAGGCCGCCGCCGCGCGCTGCGCCGCGAACGCCACCGCGAACGCCGCTCACAACGTGACCGTGCACAACACCAACGCGTTCGACGCGCTGAAGGCGTTCGACGTCGAGGGGCGAAAGTTCGACACCATCGTCATCGACCCGCCGGGGCTCATGAAGCGCAAGAGCGGGCAGGGCGGAGCGCTGCGCGCGTACCACGAGCTCAACCTGCGCGCGATGCGGTGCCTCAAGCCCGAAGGGCTGCTCGTGTCGTGCTCGTGCAGCGGCAAGCTCTCGCGCGACGACTTCGAGGGCATGCTGAAGGACGCGGCCGCCGACGCGAAGCGGCAGGTGCAGGTCATCGAGCGCCGCGGCGCCGGGCTGGATCACCCGACGCTGTTCGGTCTGCACGAGACCGAGTACCTCAAGTGCTACCTCTTGCGGCTGCTGTGAGCCTTCAGGGGCACTCCGCGGCGCCCCAGGAGCGCCACACCCGGCGCAGGAAGTCGGACTCGGAGATGATCTCGCCGTGTACGGCGGCAGCGGCGCCGAGTCGTTGATGAAGAAGTACATCGACATGAAGCCCGCGTCGTCCTTCAGCGGGCCGGCCTCGCTCCACCCGTCGGAGCCGACGCGGCCCGCGATGTGAAGCTGCGTCGGCGTCGACAACGCGGGGCCCCGCAGGACGCGCAATTTCGCTCAGCGTCGCCGAGGTCAGGAAGACGGTCGACGTGTCGGTTTCCAGCGGAAGTGCTCCGGCTGGGAGAGCGCCGCGATGCGCGCCCGCACCAGGCCCGTCGCGTTGCGGCACAGCGAGCAGAGGTCCATGGGCGTGCAGTCGACCGCGGCTGGGGTCGGCGTCCGGTCCATCGTAGGCTCGGGTCCGGCGCACCCAGCGAGGACCATGATGAGCAGAAAGCTCCGCACGTTCCGCAGCCTACGGGTTCTGAATAACCGTCTCGCCGTCTCGTCTTGAGGCCCCATGATCGCCCTCGCGCTGGCCGTGGTGCTGTCGCAGTCGGACGTCTACACGTGGACCGACGACGACGGCGTCGTGCACTACACCGACGGGGCCTCCGGCCTCCCCGACAATGCCCAGAAGACGGACCCGGACGGCCCGGTGACCGTGCTCGCGCGCGAGCCGAAGAACCTCGCCGAGCCGCTGCCGGAGAAGCCCGCGCCGAAGCCCGCCGCTGCGCCTGCGCCGCAGCCCTCGAGGCAGCCGGCCGCTCAGCCTGACGTTCCGCCGTCGCCGGGTGGGTTCACGCACACCACCAACTACCCGGGCCTCGAGGGCCTGGACGTCCACTACCGGCACGACCCCTGGCCGGTGTACGGGCCCTATGGCGCCTATGGCGCCTATGGGTACCGGCGGCCGCAGGGCTGGGCTCCGGCGGTGCAGCCGCCGGCGCCGAAGGCCAGCAAGGAGCCGGAGCTCATCGTGAACACGCCGGCGCAGAGGGCTCCGCAGCCGAAGGCGCCGGGTACGAAGGCCGCCCCAGCGGCCCGCCGCTGAGCGGGGCTGCGCTGATGGAGCAGCTGCTCGCTCGCGGCGGCCCGTGAGCGCACGGCCGGCGTGGGCAACAGGCCCAGGGCGATGAGCAGGACCACCATGGCCGCGAAGCCCGCCGCTTCGCGCGGACGCAGGTCGAGCCGCACGACGTCACCCGGCGCCCCCGCGAAGAGCGAGAAGTACATGCGCAGGACCGCGAGACCCGTGAACGCTCCGGTCGCGACGACGAGGAAGCCCAGCAGCGGGAAGTCCTCCACCGCTCCGCCGAGCAGCAGCTCTTCGCCGATGAAGCCGAGCGTGCCGGGAAAGCCGGTGCACGAGAGGCCCAGCAGCAGGAAGGCGGCGGCGAGCAGCGGCTTGCGCTCGTAGCCGCCGTGGTGCCGCGACAGATCGAGCCGGCCGCGGCGCGCTTCGAGCACCAGCACGCAGCGGGCGAGGCCCAGGAACGCGAGGCTCGAAGACAGCCACAGCACCAGGCCGCCGGTGAGCGCCTCATGGCTCGTGCAGTCGAGGCCGGCGACGACGAGCGCCGACTGGCTCATGAAGAGGTAGGCGCAGGCGCGCCGGGCCGACCGCTGCACCACCGCGAGCGCCGCCGCGTAGACCGCCGAGACGAGCGCGAGCACGGCGATGACGCGCAAGAGCTCGGGCGGCGCGTGCGGCACGACGAGGACCACGAGCACGTAGGTGCCGAGCTGCGGCGCGCAGAAGTGAATCGCGGGCCCGAGCCGCTCGTGGTCGAACAGCGCGGGCACCCACGCGTGGAAGGGGAAGATGCCCTGGCGCAGCAGCGCTGCGGCGGCGATGAGCGCGAGGCCCACGGTGTGGGCCGTGGTGCCGGCGAGCGACGGCAGCGTGGTGAGCGCGGCCCCCGCGACGACCAGCAGGGCCGACCCGACGAGGTAGCTGAGCGCAGCGTGGGGCCGTCCGCCCGGCGGTCGCCTCGCGGCGCCGGTCGTCAGCAGCGACAGGCCCCACGCGACCACCAGCACGGCGACGTTCGCGCTCAGGAACATGACGGTGGTGATGCAGGTGCCCGCGGCGATGCGCTGCAGCCCGAGCGGGTCGAGCGTCATCCGCGGCGTGACGACGACGCTGAACAGCCACAGCGCCGCGGCGAGCGCGGGCAGCACCGAGGTGACGGCGTCGACCCTCAGCAGCGGGCCGCCGGGCACGGGCTCGAGGGCCCAGCCGCCGAGCTCCGCGCTGAACGGCGCGGCCATCGCCGTGGCCAGCATCAGCGTGGCCGCCACCGTCGAGATCCCGCGCAGCCGCCCGGCGTCGAGCCGGGTGTACCCGAGCGCCGCGCACAGCGCCGGACTGAGGATGACGACGGCGCACCAGGCCGCGATCATCGGGCGACCTCGGTGGGCGGGGCCGCCGCGTCGCCCGCCCGCTCGCCGGCCAGCCGCCGATCGAGGCTCGTCCCCCACCGGGCGAGCGCGACGAACGGCGCGATGAACCACCGGTCGAGGACGCCGTCGATGCCGCCGCGCTCGAGGCTGAAGACCCACAGCGCCGTGGGTCGCCGCTGCGCTTCGGGCCTCGGCTGCCCCGGCGCCTCGAGGCCTCGCAGGTCCTGAAGCACGTTCGGCGCGGAGAGGAACTGCACCAGCCGCAGGCACGCGTTGCCCACGAGGTGGACGAACGCGAGCACGCGCAGCCCCAGCGCGATCTCGACCACGATGATGCCGACCTGCGTGAGCGTGGCGTACGACAGCGATGACTTCACGTCGGTCTGCGTGCGCGCCACGGCCGTGGCGTACACCGCGGTGCAGAGCCCGAGGGCTCCCGCGACGACGCGCGCGGCCACCGACTGCTCGAGCAGCGGCTCGGCGCGCCAGAGCAGGTAGCAGCCCGCGTGAACCGAGAGCGCTCCGTAGTAGACGGCGCTCGACGGCGTGGGGCCTTCCATGGCGCGCGGCAGCCAGCCGGCGAACGGCAGCAGCGCGCTCTTCGCCGCCATGGCGACCACGAGGAAGAGCGCGATGGTGGTGAAGTGCGCGTCCGCCGCGGCGGCCTGCGACACCGGCCGCGCGGCGAGCAGCAGCGCCGACAGGTTGCTGCTGCCCGCCGAGTGGTGCAGCAGCACGGCCGCGGCCACCATCGCCGCGTCGCTGACGCGATAGATGCCGAACACCCTCAAGGCGTTCACGACCGGGGCGCGGCGCTCGTGGAAGAACGCGACCAGGAGCGCCGACGACAGGCCGAGCAGCTCCCACCCGGTCAAAAGCACCTCCATGCTGCCGGCGAGCGCGACGAGCTCGATGCCGAGCACGAAGCACGCGTAGAGCGTGAAGTACCGCTGAAAGCCGCGCTCCCGGTGCAGGTAGCGGTACGAGAACGCTCCGACCGTGGCGGTGATCACGGCCGCGAGCAGCGCGAACGACAGCGACCAGCCGTCCAGCGCGAGGTCGAACTCGAGCCCCTGGGTCCCCGTCGCGGCCCACGGGTGTGCGACGAACATCGAGCGCTGCAGGCCGCCGGCCACGAACAGCCCGATGGCGGTGACGAGGCCGAGCGTGCACACGGCCATCGACAGCCTGGTCATGCGCGCGACCGACGACTCGGGCAGCGGGCGCAGCGCGAGCGAGCCGAGCCCGAGCACGAGCAGGAGCGCGGCGGGGGCCGCCAGCGCGGTCAGGACGGCGAGGTGAAGCGCGGGCTCGAGGCTCATGTCGGCCGCAGCTCCACGAAGGGCAGGTGACCGCGCTTGCCGAAGAACCAGGTGCTCGAGGTGCCGGTCACGCGCATCAGCGCAGCCGCGGGCCGGACCTCGACGGGCCCTTCGCCGCGCCACTCCCAGAGCGACTGGCCATGCGGGTCGAGCGCGGCGAGGAACAGCCACCGGCGCGCGACGAGCTGCTCGAGCGCAGGGGAGGCCTCGAGCACGCGCTGCACGCGGTCAGGCGCGGCCTCGACGACGATGGTGAGCCGCACCGGCTCGTGGATCTCGACGGTCTGGGCCCACAGGCCGGTGCGCAGGTCGCCGAGCGCTCCGTTCATGACGCCGACGAGGGCGGCGACGTTGTGCGGCAGCTTCGTGCCGGCGCCGTAGCCTTCGTTGTCGATCGCGCCGAAGAAGTACTCGAGGTTGATGCCGGCGAGCACCGGCACTGCCGCCGAGAGGATGCGCGACAGGATCGCGCCGTGCTCGTCGTCGGTGAGCGGGTCGTACGACACCAGGAACGCACGCCGGTCGAAGAAGAGCCCCCGCGTGCGCGAGCGCCGGCCGACGACACACACCGCGTTCGTCGCGTGGTTGTACTCGGGGCGCGGCTCGGCGAGATCTTCGCGACGGGCCTGCACGTGCCGCAGCGCTGCCTCGGGGCCGAGCGGCGCGACGTCGAACCGCCGGCAGCGCTCGGCGGCGTTTCGCGCGCGCGCTTCGTCGAGCGCCGCGCGCGCGTGCTCGAAGGCGCCGCGCAGGGCGGGCGGCACGAGGCCCGCGTCGAACCAGGCGATCGAGTCGTCCGTGGTGTTGTGCTCGCCGCCGACGAACCACGTCCCCTGGGGAATGGCGAGGCCCCGGCGCTCGAGCTCGGCGCGCACGTCGGGGTCGTTCGCCATCATCGCGAAGGCGCGCGCGTTCGCGCCGCCGGGACCTCCGCCGCAGGCGCCGCAGTCGTACGCCGAGCGGTGTGGGTTGTTGAGGCTGTCCGACGCGTGGCCGAGCACGAGCACCAGCGGAGCCAGGCGGGCGGCGCCGAGCCCCAGGTCTCCCAGCACGCGCTCGACGCTGCTCGCCATCTCGTCGGTGGTGAAGCCCCGGTGGTCGCCGATGGGCGGCGGGGTGTCCGACCGGCGGATGGCGAGCGTGCCGCCCTGCGGCTCGGGCTGCGCGCCACGCCGGCTGGCGCGGCCGGGGAACAGGACGCGGAAGACGAGCGGCAAGAGCGACAGGCCGCCGAGCACGCTGACGGCGAGCCCGCGGAACAGGCCACGGCTGCCGACGTGCAGCGTCTGCGCGCGGGCGCTCTCGAGCCGATCGCCGAGCCGGCGCATGGCGCTCGGCGGGGGCGCGTCGAGCTCGACGTAGTGCCTGGGGCGAATCGCGACCGGCGCCAGCGGCCGCGGCCGGGCGTCGCGTGGTCCCTTGAAGTACATCGGCACTGCGAAGAAGCCGGCGGTGCCGAACGTCTCGATGGCAGGGTCGACCTCTTCGGCGTGACGGCGCAGCGACTCCTCGCGCTCGTCGATGCAGGTGACGAGCTGGACCGTGGGGGGTGGCGCCGAGGCCGGCGTGTGCTGCAGCACGGCATCGTAGAAGCCGCGCCGCAGCCTGAGCTCGTAGGCGAGGTGCAGCACGCGGCGGCAGAACGCCGAGCCGTACTCGGCGAGCGCGGCCTCGAGCGCGGCGACCTCGGGGCCTGCAAGGCGGCGCACGCGGACGACGTCGAGGCCCAACAGCTGTGCGGCCTGGAACAGCGGCCACGCGCGGTCGCCGGCCGAGGGGCTGGCCGGCGGCGGCACCTCGGCCTCGAGCTGCTCCCGAAGCGCGGCGAGCGGCTGGCCGGCGGCGTGACGCGCGAGCACGGCGCGCTCGACGAGCAGCCTGACCGCGAGGAAGTCGGCGAGCCGCGCCGGCACGGGGCGGACGGGGACGCGGTCGGGCCGCTCCTCGATCTGGCGAACCATGCCGGCCCAGCCGCGCAGCGCCAGCGCGGTCTCGAGCAGGTAGTTGAAGCGCTCGTGCCGCTGCACGCCCAGCGCGTCGAGCGACGCCTCGATCGCCTGCAGCGGCGACAGCTCGCCTTCACGCTCGAGCAGCTCGACGAGCGCCGCGCTGAACGTGGTGAAGTGGCGGGCGACCGGGCGGCGGAAGCAGTCGACGAAGGCCGCCCACAGGCCGCGCTCGCGGCCCGCCATCGGCCAGAGCGCGAGGCCCTGATCGAGGTAGGCGGCGACGAAGCGGACCAGCAGCGGGTGCACGTCGTCGTCGCTGTCGATGCCACGGGCCAGGCGCAGCCAGTCGCGGTGGCGATACAGGCGCGGCGCAGCCGGCCGCGTGGCCGGGCCGGCCCGGTCGATTGCGGCGAGGCACTCGGCCCACAGCTCGCGCAGCCACGGGCCCTCGTCGGGGCCGGCGGGGCCCCGCACCGCGGCGACGGCGGCGCGCGCGGCGGGCGGCACGTCGGTGCGGAAGCGCTCGAGCGCGTCCAGCTCCTCGAGCGTCCAGCGCAGGGCGGGCCCTCTCAGCTCGGCGATGCCGTAGCGGGCGAGCACCCACGCGACGTCGCGGCGTGTGAGCTGAGCTGCCAGCCGCTCGGGGGCGTGAGCGCCGAGCTCCGAGAGCACGACCTCTTCCAGCTCGGCCTCGGTGATGCGGCCCCTGGCGAGCTCTTCGCGGTACGCCTCTTCGGGAAGGAATGGGCGACACCCGAACAGGCGGCCCGCCTCGAGGACGGCCTGCTCGAAGGGCCGGTCTTCGAACGCGTGGAGCGTGTTGTGGTGGATGAAGATGCTGATCGGGCCCTGCGCGGGCAGCAGGTGGGCGACCTCCTCGACGAGGTGCTCGATGCCACCGTCCCGCCCCGCTGCGTGCGGCATGCCCCAGTTTAGCCGCGCCGCGTGGGCCGCCGGCCCATGAATTCCGTTCACGCGCGCGTGAAGCGCGAGTTGTCAGCGGACGTTCAGCTCTTTGCGCAGCCGCTTCGTGAGCTCGAAGTACTCTTGCCGCGAGAACCCCACGTTGAGGATGTGGAAGTCCTTCTTCGAGAGGCCGACGCACCCGAAGCAGTAGGTGCAGTCCGACAGGTTCTTGCAGAGCACGAGGTACGCCGAGTTGGTGCAGTTCTCGCTCTGCGTGCAGTACGCGCACGAGTGCAGCGACTTGCTCTCGACGCAGTGGCTGCAGTTGTTGCACTGCTCGCAGGCCGTGCAGTGCGTGCACTGGTAGCAGGCCTCACAGCCCTTGCAGAACATGCAGTTCGCGCAGCGCGCACAGTCGGTGCAGTTGTAGCTGCCGGGGTTACCCGCGTCGGCGGAGAAGCCCGCGGTCAACCGGTTCAGCTCGTCGAGGAACGTGCGGCGATCCAACTTCAGAATCAGCTCTCGAGCCGCGGCGGGGTCGAGGCCGGCCTTCTTGTCCTTGGCCACGGCCCCATTCTTAGCCCAAGGTGATCTATGAGAGCGCATGGATCTTTCGGGGCTCAACGCTCCACAGCGTGAGGCGGTCACCACGACGGAAGGTCCGCTGCTCGTCCTCGCCGGCGCAGGGTCGGGGAAGACGCGCGTCATCATTCACCGGCTCGCGTACCTGATGCAGAAGCGCAAGGTGCCGGCGACCTCGATTCTCGCCGTCACCTTCACGAACAAGGCGGCGAGCGAGATGCGCGAGCGCGCGGTGAAGCTCGCGGGGCTCGCGGCGCGCAAGGTGACGCTCTGCACGTTTCACGCGTTCGGCGCCGAGGTGATGCGCGAGCACGCGAGCAAGCTCGGCTTCCCGAAGAAGTTCGCCATCGCCGACATGGGCGATCAGGTCTCGATCATCAAGCGCGCGATGCGCGAGCGGAACGTCGACGACCGCGCGTTCGACGCTCGCAAGGTGCTGTCGATCATCTCGCGCGCGAAGAACTCGCGCACCGAGCCGCAGCCGAAGCCCGAAGGGCAGGGCGACGACTACGACCTCGTCGCGCACCTCGTGTTCCCGCTCTACCAGCTCGCGCTGAAGGCTCAAGGAGCGGTCGACTTCGACGACCTGCTGCTCTTGCCCGCGCGCCTGTTCGCCGAGTTCCCCCAGGTGAAGAAGCAATACACCGACCGCTTCCGGTACCTGATGGTCGACGAGTACCAGGACACGAACGCAGCGCAGCTCGAGCTGCTCGTCCACCTGTCGGGGAAAGACAAGAACGTCTGCGTCGTCGGCGACGACGATCAGTGCATCTACAGCTGGCGCGGCGCCGAGGTGCGCAACATCCTCGACTTCGAGCGGCACTTCCCCGGCGCGAAAGAGGTCCGGCTCGAGCAGAACTACCGCAGCACCTCGGTCATCCTCGACGCGGCCAACGCCGTCATCGCGAAGAACCCGGCGCGCAAGGACAAGCGCATGTGGACCGAGACGCTCGGCGGCGCGGCGATCCAGTCGGTGGTCGCTCCCGACGAGAACGAAGAGGCGCGCTTCGTCGCGTTCCAGATCAAGAAGGCGGTCGGCCTCGGCACGCCGCCAGAGGACATCGCGGTGCTGTACCGCACCAACGGCCAGTCGCGGCCGATCGAAGAGGCCCTGCGCGAGGTCGGCGTCTACTACGAGGTCATCGGCGGCCAGGAGTTCTTCGACAAGCGCGAGGTGAAGGACGTCATCGCCTACTTCAAGGTGCTCGCGAACCCGCTCGATCAGATCTCGCTGTTGCGCATCGTGAACGTCCCCGCGCGCGGCATCGGAGACGTCACGCTCGAGCGCCTGTCCTCGTTCGCGCAGGAGACCGGCAAGCCGCTGTGGGACGTCTTGAAGGCCGCGCACGAGGTGCCCGACCTGCCGCGCGGCGCCGCCGAGAAGGTCGCCGAGTTCTGCGTGCTGATGGAGAAGTACCGCGCGCAGTACGAGAAGGGCCACCTCGGCGCCACCACCCGCGCGCTGCTCGCCGAGATTCAGTTCGCCGACGCCGCCCGCGCGAGCACGCACTCGATGACGGCGGCCGACAAGAAGATCCGCGCCGTGGAAGACCTCATCAGCTCGCTCGAGTCGTTCGAGCAGAAAGAGGGCGCCCGGGCGCGGCTGATGAACTACCTGCACCGCCTCTCGCTCGACACCCGCGAGGAAGAGGAAGAGCCCGAGCGCCGCGGCAACGTCACGCTGATGACGCTGCACTCGGCGAAGGGCCTCGAGTGGAAGCTCGTGTTCCTCATCGGCCTCGAGGAAGACCTGTTGCCCCACTCGGGGATGCAGGGTGAGCCGCCCAACCCCGAAGAGGAGCGGCGCCTCTGCTACGTCGGCATCACGCGCGCCCGCGACCGCCTCGTGCTGACGCGCGCCGCCCAGCGGGTGAAGCGGGGCAAGGCCGTGCCGCGGACCCCGTCGCGGTTCCTGCAGGATCTTCCCGAGGCCCTCGTCGAGGTCGTCGACCTGGTCGGTGAGACGGTCGCGCCCGAGCCCGAGCAGCAGACGAAGTTCTTCGCGGGCTTGCGCGAGAAGCTCAAGGCGCCGCCGAAGCCGCCGCCGACCGGCGGCTGATCGCGGCGCGCGCAATTTCTGCGCGGGCGCTGATCGTTTGAGGTCAAACGATCGGAGCGTTACAGTGCAGCGCGAAGTCCCGCTCTTTGTATGTTTCGCCGCCGGTACCAGGCCGCTCTCTCGCTTTTCCCGAACGTGGCCTTCCGCCCGGCGATCGCCCTGCGCGGCGCCCTGAAAGAGGGCTACGGCAGGAAGAGCTTCGTCCAGGACCTCACCGCAGGCGTCGTCGTCGGCGTCGTCGCGCTGCCGCTCGCGATGGCGCTGGCGATCAACTCCGGAGTCCCTCCGCAGCACGGCATCTACACCGCCATCGTCGCCGGCGCGGTCACCGCGCTGCTCGGAGGCTCGCGCACGAACGTGACCGGCCCGACGGCGGCGTTCATCGTCATCCTCGCGCCGATCTCGTCGCAGTACGGCGTCGGCGGCCTGATGGTCGCGACGGTGATGGCGGGGCTGATCTTGTTCCTCATGGGCCTCGTCCGGCTGGGGCGGCTCATCGAGTTCATTCCGCACACCGTGACGACCGGCTTCACCGCCGGCATCGCGGTCGTCATCGCCACGACGCAGATCGACAAGGTGTTCGGCCTCGAAGGGAAGTTCCGCGACCACTGGCTCGATCGCGTGACCGATCTCATCGCGGCCGCGCCCACGGTGAAGTGGCAGGACTTCGGCGTCGCCGTCGTCACGTTCGGGCTGCTGCTCGTGTGGGCGCGGCTCAAGACGCGCGTGCCGGCGCCGGTCGTCGCGCTGACCGTGGGGACGCTCGCCGGCCTGCTCTGCTCCGCGCTCGGCGCCCCCGTGTCGACGCTGGCGACGAAGTTCAACGGCATTCCCGCGCTGCCGCCGCTGCCGGTGCTGCCGTGGCACCAGGCCGGGCCGGGCGGGCAGCCGCTCGCGCTGTCGTTCGAGATGCTGTCGGCGCTGGCTCCGAAGGCGATCGCGATCGCGATGCTCGGGGCGATCGAGTCGCTCTTGTGCGCGGTCATCGCCGACGGCATGGCCGGGACGAAGCACGACCCCGACGCCGAGCTGATGGCGCAGGGCGTGGGGAACATCGTGGCCCCGTTCTTCGGCGGCATCGCCGCGACCGGAGCGATCGCGCGCACGGCGACGAACGTGCGGTCGGGCGGGCGGACGCCCGTCGCGGCGATCGCGCACGCGGTGTTCGTGCTCGTGGCGGTGCTCGCGCTGGCTCCGCTGCTCGGCCACGTGCCGATGGCGTCGATGGCGGCGCTGCTGCTGCTCGTCGCGTGGAACATGAGCGAGGTGCGTCACTTCGGGCACATCTTGAAGGTCGCGCCGCGCTCGGACGTGCTCGTGCTCGTCATCTGCTTCGGGCTCACCGTGCTGTTCGACATGGTGCTGTCGGTGAGCGTCGGCGTCCTGCTCGCCGCGCTGCTCTTCATGCGCCGCATGGCCGAGCTCTCGGGCACGAAGCTGGTCGCCGACGTGCACCACGAGCACGGGCCGCTGCCGAAGGACGTGCTGTTCTACGAGGTCGACGGGCCGCTGTTCTTCGGCGCGGCCCACAAGGCCATGGAGGCGCTGACGGCGGTGAACCAGACCGTGCGCGCGGTGGTGCTCGATCTCGAGGGCGTTCCCGCCATGGACGTGAGCGGGCTCGTCGCGTTCGAGTCGGCGATCGAGCGCCTGCACGAGCTCGGCGCGTACGTGATCGTCGCCGGCGTGCAGCCGCAGCCGCGCGGCGTGCTCGAGAAGAGCGCGCTGCTGCGGCCGCCGCGGACCGTGCTGGTGCAGTCGGTCGACGAGGCGCTGAAGCTGGCACGCGAGCGGAGCCAGGAGCCCGAGCCTGTCGCGCGGCCGCCCGCCGCCGCAGCGGTCACGCCGCCTTGATGGTGTCGACCGGCGACGGCGCCCCGCGCAGCTCGGCGAGCGTCGCGATCATCTTGTCGCGCACGTGCTCGCGCATCGCCGCGACGTCGCCGTTGAACTGTTGCGGCTGAATCGGCTCGAGCACGCGCACGATCAGATCTCCCGCCGGAGACACGTCGAGCGCGTTCTTCGCCAGCGTCTTGCCGGTGCCGTCGAGGACGATCGGGATCACCGGGCAGCCCTTCGCGATCGAGAGGCGAAACGCGCCGTCCTTGAACGCTTTGACCTCGTTGTCCTCGCTGCGCGTGCCCTCGGGGAAGAGCAGCACGGGGACTCCGCGGTCGAGCCAGGCCTCGCAGGCCGCCATCATCTTCGCGATGCTCTCTTTGTCTCCGCGCACGAGCCGCACGTAGCGGTTCAAGCTCATGTTCCAGCCGAGGAACGGAGCCCTGAACATGCTCGCCTTGCTGACCCACTTGTACGGCCGGTAGAGCCCGAAGAGGACGAGGATGTCGCCCGACGACTGGTGGTTCGAGACGAGCACGGCGGGCCCGCTCCACGGCAGGCGGTCACGGTGCTCGACCCGGAACTTCCAGCCGAGGTTCACGTAGACGTACGTCATCGCCCAGAAGCAGGAATACAGGTGGAGGACCTTTCCGTTCCTGTCGAACGGCAACGTGATCAGCCAGATCACCGCCGCGCCGAGGAAAAAGAAGGCACTCGAGACCGCAAAGAACGTCCAAAAGGCGACCTGGTAGAGGCGGCGGAACATGCAAGAAGGAGGGCGGACTTGACCTGACTGCCACTCCTCTCGTAAGGGGTGCCCCCTTTCAAGGAGCTTTTCAGCAATGTCTCAGAGGACGTACAGCGCCAAGGCGAAGGACATCAAGCGGGCCTGGCACATCGTCGACGTGAGCGACAAGGTGCTCGGACGCGCGGCCTCGCAGATCGCGACCCTGCTCAAGGGCAAGCACAAGCCGATGTACACGCCGTCGATCGACACCGGCGATCACGTGATCGTGATCAACGCCGCGAAGGTGAAGGTCACCGGCACCAAGGCCGTGAACAAGCTGTATCACCGGCACGTCGTCGCCGGCTTCCCCGGCGGCCTCAAGACCACCAACTACGAGACGCTGCAGCGTCGGCACCCCGAGGACATCATCCTCAACGCCGTGCGCCGCATGCTCCCGCGCAACGCGCTCGGGCGGCAGATGATGACCAAGCTCCGCGTTTACGCGGACGACAAGCACCCGCACGCGGCGCAGAAGCCGACCGCGAAGACGGTGGAGGCATAACGACATGGCGAAGGCGATGAACGACGGTTTCTACGCGACGGGCCGCCGCAAGGAGTCCACGGCGCGCGTCTGGCTCAAGGCCGGCAGCGGCAACATGATCATCAACGGCCGTCCGATGGAGGAGTACTTCGGCCGCGCGACCTCGAAGATGGTCATCAACCAGGCCCTGCAGGTGCTCGAGCAGATCGGCAAGGTCGACATGACCGTGAACGTCCGCGGCGGCGGGTTGTCCGGTCAGGCCGGCGCCATTCGCCACGGCCTCTCCCGCGCGCTCTGCGCCATGAACCCCACCTTCCGGCCCGCCCTCAAGAAGGCCGGCTTCCTCACCCGCGACGCTCGCGTCGTCGAGCGCAAGAAGAGCGGCCAGCCCGGCGCGCGCAAGCGCTTCCAGTTCAGCAAGCGGTAATCCGGTTCTTGCTGAATGCGAACGGGCTGCCCGGCGACGGGTGGCCCGTTTTGCTTTGCGGGGCGATTCGTTTCATTGGCGCGGTGATGGTTCCTCGCCTGGAGCGAGAGCGTGGAGGGAGGCGGAGTGGCGCAGCCCCACGGCCTGCTTCGCTGGTGCCGGCGCTCGCGCTGGAGTCCTGGCTGCGGGGAGGACGGCGGCTTCTCTTCGCGTGGTTGCCCGCGCTCACGTGCCAGTCGGTCGCCGCGACCCCCGCCGTCGGTCACTGCCACGTCGACTTGCTGCGTTTTTTCGCGTGCCACGATCCGTCAGCGCCCCCCGCTGACAGATCGTGGCACGCGACCTACCCGAGCGCCGCCTTGATCGTCTTCGCCAGGTCTTCCCGCTTCACGTCGGACTGCGTGTTCGCTTTGAGGTCCTTCAGCGCCACCGCCCCACGCTCGCGCTCCTGCTGCGCGTAGATCACCGCGAAGCGGATGCCCACCCGGTCGGCGTACTTCAGCTGCTTCTGCAGCTTCGCCGGCTCCGGCGCCAGCTCGACGTTCAGGCCCGCTTTGCGCAGCTCCGTCGCGATCGCTCGCGACTCTGCCGCCAGCTCGGGGTCCGCGATCGTCACGTACGCCGCGCACGGGTTCGTCGCCTCTTTGATCCGGCCCGCCTCTTTGAGCTGGAAGTACAGCCGCGTCAGGCCGATCGACAGGCCCACCCCCGGCAGCTTCGACTTCGTGTACAGCCCCGCCAGATCGTCGTAGCGGCCACCGCTGCACACGCTGCCGATGCCCGGGAAGTCGTTCAGCGTCGTCTCGTAGATGGTGCCCGTGTAGTAGTCGAGCCCGCGCGCGATCGAGAGGTCGATCGCCACGGTCCCCGCGGGCACTCCGAGCGCGCCGATCGAGTCCATCACCGACTGCAGCTCGCTCACGCCTGCGGTGAAGAGCTCGTCCGTCACCGGCATCTTCTTCAGCTCGTCGAGGACGTTTTCCTTGATCGAGACGAACTTGAGCAGGCTGTCGATCGCCGCCGGCTGCATCGCCACCTCGGCGCCGGCCAGCGCCTCGCGCACCTTCGCCTCGCCGATCTTCTCGAGCTTGTCGATCTCGCGCAGCGCCGCCGCGCGCCGCTCAGGGCTGTCGATGCCGCCGCTGCGCAGGAGCCCATTGAGCAGCTTCCGGTTGTTGATGCGGATCGTGAACGGGCCGAAGTCGAGCGCGCGGAAGACCTCGCTGATCACCGCCGGCATCTCGGCGTCGTACGCGAGCGGCAACGTGTCCTTGCCCACCACGTCGATGTCGCACTGGTAGAACTCGCGGTAGCGGCCGCGCTGGTTGCGCTCGCCGCGGTACACGCGCTGGATCTGGTAGCGGCGGAACGGGAACGCGAGCTGGTTCTCGTACTGCGCCACGTACCGCGCGAGCGGCACCGTGAGATCGAACCGCAGCGCGAGCTCGGGCTTCTTGCCGGCCTCGAGCGACCCGGTCGACTGCAGGAAATAGACCTGCTTCTCCGTCTCTCCGCCGCTCTTCGTGAGCAGGATGTCGCTGTACTCGAAGACCGGCGTCTCGACGGGCAGGAAGCCGAACCGCTCGAAGCCCTCTTGAATCGTCCGGAGCATGCGCTGGAACGCAAGCTGGTCGCGCGGAAGAAGCTCGAGGGTGCCGGGTGGGGTGCGCGGTTGAATCATGGCTACACGCACTTACCACGCTCGGATGCTACGCTTCTGACCTCCCATGGAGCTCAACGAGATTCTGCAAGTCGCCCTCCGCGGTGGCGCCTCGGACATTCATCTCAAGGCCGGTCTCCCGCCGATGTTCCGCGTCGACGGGCAGCTCGTCCCGCTCAAGGACGGCAAGCGCCTGCCTCCCGAAGAGGTCGCTCGTATGGCCTTCGGGATCATGAACGAGTTCCAGAAGGACAAGTTCAAGAGCACCAACGAGGTCGACCTCGCCTACGGAGTCCCCGGCCTCGGCCGCTTCCGCGTCAACGTCTTCCAGCAGCGCGGCACCATCGGCGCCGTCTTGCGCGTCATTCCCTTCAAGGTCCTCTCGATCAAGGAGCTGATGCTCCCGCCCGTGCTCGAGAAGATCGCCCTCGAGGAGCGCGGCCTCATCCTCGTCACCGGCACCACCGGCTCCGGTAAGTCGACCACGCTCGCCGCGATGATCGATCACATCAACGCGACCGACACGAACCACATCATGACGATCGAGGACCCCATCGAGTTCCTCATCCGCGACAAGCGGTCGATCGTGAACCAGCGCGAGGTCGGCGTCGACACGATGTCGTTCTCCCAGGCGCTCAAGTCCGCGCTGCGCCAGGACCCCGACGTCATCCTCGTCGGCGAAATGCGCGACCACGAGACGATCGAGACCGCCCTCACCGCCGCCGAGACCGGTCACCTCGTCATGTCGACGCTGCACACCCTCGACGCGACCGAGACGATCAACCGCATCATCTCGGCGTTCCCTCCGCACCAGCAGAAGCAGGTTCGCCTGCAGCTCGGCGCCGTCCTGCGCGCCGTCGTCTCGCAGCGCCTCGTGCCCCGCGCCGACGGCAAGGGCCGCGTCGCGGCCGTCGAGATCCTGAAGGCCACCGCTCGCGTGAAGGAGCTCATCGAGGACAAGGATCGGACGAAGGAGATCCCCGATGCCATCGCCCAGGGCCACGTCGCCTACGGCATGCAGACGTTCGACCAGTCGCTGATGAGCCTCGTGAAGCAGAACCTCATCACGTACCAGGAGGCCCTGCGCCAGGCGTCGAACCCCGACGACTTCGCGCTGCGCTTCCAGGGCATCAGCTCGACCTCCGACGCCAAGTGGGACGACTTCGACAAGAAGCCTGGCGAAGAGCGCGCCGTGCCCGGCACCCAGGCGTTCGCGCAGCAGGGGGCTCCCGTTGCGGCTCCGCCTCCGGCGCAGCGGGCTCCGCCTCCTCCGGCCCCGAAGCCGGCTGCTCCGGCTGCGGCTCCGAAGCCGGCTGCTGCGCCTGCCGACGACGATTTTCAGATCGAACGGTTCTGAGCGCCCGCGGTGCGCCTCCGCTCAGAGGGTCGATCAGAATACGCGGCGAGTGCGTCCTCTCGATAACGCTGAGCGGAGGCACGCGAAGCGGGCCGCAGTCGAAGCGCGCTCGAAGCCGTCCATGGGCCCGCTTCGACTACGGCCTTCGGCCTCCGCTCAGCGTGAGCGGCGGTCGGCCATGCGGGGCATTCTGGTCGACCCTCTCAACGTGAACGGCAGCTAGTTCTTGGTGATGTCGTCGTCCGGCGGCGGCGTCTTCTCGTCGTCGTCGTCATCCCAGTCTTCGGCGGCCGCATCCTCGTCGAAGTCCTCATCGTCTTCGTCGTCGAGGTCCTTCTCGTCGGTGTCGCCGAGCTGCCACTGCTTCACGTGCGTGAGCAGCCGATTCAGCCGCAGCGGGCCGATGAACTTGTGCGCGGCCAAGAAGCGCAGCAGCACCTCGAGCGTGGTCTTCACGCCCTCGGTCTCGTTCTCGTCGATGGCGAGCTGGTTGAGCGCGTCGTCGACGTGCTCGACGTTGATGCTCTGCGGCCCCTCACCCCAGGCGGCCTGCAACAGCGCGTCGGTCACCGAGACGTAGAGCGGCCGGGCCTCTACCTTCGAGGTCTCGGCGAACCGGTCGACCAGATCCGTCACCGAGTCGGCGTCGAGCTTCGCGAGCTCGGGGAGCTCTCCGAACGACTCGATCACGAACGCCTTGTCGAAGCGGGAGGGGTCGTTGTCGCCGGTGAACGCCTCTTCGACGAGCACGCCGCCGAGCAGCTGCTCGATCTGCTCCTTGTCGGCGCCGGCTGCCTCGAGCGCCTCGCGCGCCTTCTTCGCGGCGGGCGCCAGCTGCGGATCCTGCGGCAGCACCGACAGCGCCGCCCGCACCGCGAGGAGGATCGTCGCGTTCTGCGCGTCTTCGCTCGGCTTCGCTTTGCCCTTCGCCTGCAGCACGTAGGCGGAGAGATCTCCGTGGGCCTTCGCTGCCGACACGAACGCGGCTTCCTGCGGAGAGCTCAAGGTGCCGGCGAGCCCGCGCTCCAGCGTGTCGATCGCGGTGTTGACGTCGAGGAAGGCGGCGATGACGGGATGCACGGTCGACCCGCTTATCGCACCTGCTACAAGAGTGGGGTGCCTTCCTCCGCATTTGAAACGGCCGTGCGCCTGCTCAAGTCGCGCGCGAAGAGCCGGGCTCGGCTCGAGCAGGCGCTCGAGGCCCGCGGGTTCTCGGCGGCGGAGATCTCCGAGGCGCTCAGGCGCGTCACCGAGCTGGGCTACCTCGACGACGGCCGCTACTCCGAGGCCAAGGCGGCGAGCGAGCTGAAGACCGGTCGCTCGCTCGACAACGTGCGCCGGCGCCTCGAAGCCGAGGGCGTCGACGAAGACGTCGCGGCCGACGCCGTCTCGCGCGCTGCCCAGGAGTCGGGCCACGACGATCTCTCCGCCGCGAAGGCGCTGGTGCAGAAGCGGAAGCTCACCGGCGTCCGCGCCGCGCGGTTCCTCGCTTCGCGGGGCTTCTCGTACGAGCTGATCGAGCGCGTGGTGCGGCTGCCGTCAGACGAGTGAAACGGTGCACCACCATCGAGATCGCGGCGTCCGGCGACCAGTGCGCGGTCTCGACGCGCCACCTGCCGGCGCGCAGCGGGATCTTCAGCGTGCTGGCCTCGGCCGCGGCTTCATGCCCCGGCACCGAGCTGTCGATGAGCACGGCCTTGCCCGCGAGCGGCCACTCGAACGCGTCGGCCCAGTCGGCGTCGACGCCAGCGCGCAGCGCCTTCTCGACCGCCGCCTCGCTCGGGGCGAACAGCCACCGCACGAGCAGCCCGCCGTCGTCGCCGCGCCACCACGCCGCCTGGCCCGGCTCGTCGCCGAAGACGATCCCCACGGCCTCGCCGACGGCAATCGGCGCCGCCCACGCGCGTACGTCACACGCCCGGTCGTAGTCGGTGGCCGGCGAGCCCGGCCCGTTCCACCGGAACCGGGCCTCGATCACGCGCCCATCCACAGGAGCCTCGATGCCGCCCCAAGCTCCGAGCACAGACGAAGGCAGCATCAGCTGCGGGCCTCCGGTCGTGCTCACCCAGCGCATGCGGGGCGAAACCATAACGGATGATTTCCACCCCTCGAGGCGTTAGGTTGCGCGCCCTTCGATGAGGTCCCTCGCCGCCGCCACGCTGCTGCTGCTCACCGCCTGCAAGGGCTTCGGCATCGGCACGTTCTTGGGCGGCGACGCGGCCGAGCCGAACTACGCCGACGACGCCGAAGAGAACCTCAAGCGCGGAGACGATTCGCTCGACTCGAAGAACTACGTCGAGGCGCAGAAGTACTTCGACTACGTGAAGTCGAAGTACCCGTACCTCGAAGCGGCGACGACCGCGGAGCTCCGGCTCGGCGACGTCGACTTCGAGCGTGAGAAGTACATCGAGGCGCGCGATCGCTACGTGAACTTCATCAAGCTGCACCCGACGCACCCGAAGCTCGACTACGCCGCGTACCGGGCGGCGCTGACGCACTACAAGGACATGCCGTCGGACTTCTTCGTCCTCCCGCCGTCGCAGGAGAAGGATCAGGCCGAGGTCCGCGCCGCGAGCGTCGCGCTCGCCGACTTCATCCGCAGCTACCCGCAGTCCGAGTACGTCGCCGCGGCGCAGAAGTCGCTCGACGAGGTTCGTCGCCGCCTCGCGGACCACGAGCTGTACGTCGCGAACTTCTACAAGCGCCGCCAGAAGTGGAACGCGGTCGTCTCTCGCCTCAACGTGCTCGCGCGCGACTTCGGCGGGCTCGGCTACGAGGACAAGATCTACTTCGGCCTCCACGACGCGTACCTGAAGCTCCAGGCCGACTCGGAGCAGCGCGCGAAGGAAGCCCGCGCCGAGCTCGAGAAGGCGAAGGCAGGCCTCGAGAAGGCCGGCGACCAGGCCACCGACGCCCAGCGGCAGCGCGTCGTCGACCTCGAGAAGCAGATCGCCGACGCCGAAGAGCAGGGCAAGCGCGCCGAGGGGAAGCCCGAAGAGGTGCTGCAGCAGCTGATCGCGAGATACCCCGACAGCGACGCGGCGAAGAAGGCGCAGGGCATGCTGCAGCCGAAGTGAGCTCCGAGCTGCGCAAGCTCGTGGGCGTGCTGCTCGCGTCGGCCATCGGCATGACCGCGCTCATCGTGCTCGTGCCGAAGCTGCTCGGCGCTGCAGCCGGTCCCGAGGTCGAGATCCTCACCGAGCTCAAAGAAGCCGAGTCGAAGGGGCTCGAGCTCGAAGCGGGGTTCGCCGAGCCGCTGCGCTCGAAGAAGGCGGGCTTTCAGCGCATCTCCGTCAGCGTCGACGCAGCGGATCGCGCGACGGTGACGGCGACGCTCGACTTCGACGGCAAGGTGCTCGAGACCGAGGTGAGCTCGCTCGGCGCCGAGCGCGTGCCCTACGCCTTTCGCGACGGGATGTGGGCGCCCGCGGAGGGGCACGCGCCGCGGCTGGTCGCGGTGGTGCGCGCGCTCGAGAAGCGGCGCGCGGCGCTGGAGAAGGGCGACGTCTCGAAGCTGTGCTCGGGTCGGGCGGACGGGGGCGAGTCGGCGGATCTCGCCGAGCTCTTGCGCATCGAGAAGCGGCGGATCCGCGCGCTGCGCTGGCTCATCCGCAGCGAGCGCGAAGACGTGCTCGTGACGGAGGAGGCGCGGGTGACGGGGACGCTGCCGGAGCGGCCGGTGGACGACCGGGTGACGCGCAGACTCACGCTCCAGCCTCTTCCGGGTGGGGAATTCTGCTTCCCCGACGGGCTCATGTAGGCTACGCCCCGCTCTCGCGACCTCCATGGACGACGCGCTCAAGCAACTGTTGACCCTGGGGCGGGGCTACTTCGAGAAGAAGCAGTACTCGCAGGCCGAGAAGTACCTGACCCAGGTCGTCGAGCAGAACCAGTCGTTCGCCGACGTCTACAACATGCTCGGCGTCGTGTACCACGACCAGGGTCAGTTCGCGCGCGCGCAGCGGGCGTTCGAGGCCGCGCTGCGCATCAACCCCGCGTACACGGACGCCGCGCTGAACCTCGCGGTCATCTACAACGACATGGGGAAGTACCGCGAGGCGAAGGAGGTCTACCAGGGCGCGCTGTCACGCCAGCGCAGCGCTCCGGGGCGCATCGACCCCTTCGTGCAGGGAAAGATCGCGAACATGTACGCCGAGATCGGCGACGTCTTCGCGTCGAGCGGAATGCTCGAAGAGGCGATCGGCGAGTACCGCCGCGCGCTCGGCCTGTGCCCGACGTTCGTGGACATCCGCCTGAAGCTCGCGGACGCGTGCCGCGACAAGGGCGAGCACGCCGAGGCGCTCGCGCAATTCGAAGAGATCTTGCGCATCAATCCGAACTACGTTCCCGGCCGCGTGCATTACGGCATCGCGCTGTACTCGGCGGGCAAGAAGGCCGAGGCGATCAGGGAGTGGGAGCAGGTGCTGCAGCGGAACCCCGGCAACAAGAGCGCGGAGATGTACTTGAACCTCGTTCGTGAAAGCGGAAAGGTGGCCGAGTGAGCACCGGCTACGCGCTCAAGTTCATTTCGGGGAAGTACCAGGGCGGCGAGTTCCCGCTGAAGAGCGAGAAGCAGGTCGTCATCGGCCGCTCGAGCGAGCTCGACATGGTCCTCGTCGAGGACATGGTCTCGCGCAAGCACGCGAAGATCGCCGTCAGCTCGGGGAAGATCACGATCGAGGACCTCGGCTCGACGAACGGCACGTTCGTGAACGGTGAGAAGGTGAAGACGGCGCGCCTCAAAGAAGGCGACCGCATCCTCATCGGCACGTCGATCTTGAAGCTCGTGCGCCAGGGGGCCGGGGCGCAGGAGCTGGACGAAGAGCAGGTGAAGGCGCAGCTCGAGCAGGTCGCCGCCGCGCAGTCGGCGAAGCAGACGAAGACGGCGATGACCGGGAAGCTCGAAGAGGTCCCGCTGCCCGACCTGTTGCAGCTCTTCCACACCTCGAAGAAGAACGGCGTGCTCGTCGTGCGCAACGAGCACGAGGGCAAGATCTACCTGAAGCAGGGCCGCGTCTATTACGCGAGCATCGACGACAACCACGAGCTGGGGCCGGCGAAGAGCTTCAACCGGATCATCACGTGGGAGACGGGCGACTTCGAGCTGCAGCCTCCGGACAACCAGGAGTTCATGACCGAGCTCGACATGTCGACCGAGGCGCTCCTGATGGAAGCGCTTCGCCAGCTCGACGAGCTCAAGCGCATTCAGGGCCAGCTGCCTGCGCCGAACGCGCAGCTGCAGCTCGCGATGCCGATGACGGCGCAGCTGCGCGAGCTGACCCCGGAAGAGCTCGACGTGCTGCAGCTCGTGCACAACTACGGGTCGCTGAACGGAGTGCTCGATCACTCGGTGCAGGACGACGTCGGCTGCGCGACCATCATCGTGAGCCTGCTGCAGCGGGACTACGTCCGTGGCAGCTGACGCTGCGCCCGTTCGGCTGACCCAGCTCTCGAACTGCGCAGGGTGTGCGGCGAAGATCCGCCCCGACCTCTTGCACCAGGTGCTGCAGGGCCTGCCGAAGGTCGCGAAGTCGCGCGACGTGCTCGTGGGCTACGAGACGGCCGATGACGCCGCGGTCGTTCGGCTGAGCGCGACGCAGGCGATCGTCGAGACGGTCGACTTCTTTCCTCCGGTCGTCGACGAGCCGTATGCGTACGGGCAGATCGCGGCCGCGAACGCGATGAGCGACATCTGGGCGATGGGGGCGAAGGCGCTCTTCGCGCTGAACGTCGTCGCGTTCCCGAAGGAGCAGCCGATCGCGGTGCTCAACGAGATCCTGGCCGGCGGCGCCGACAAAGCGCGCGAGGCGGGGATCCCGATTCTCGGCGGGCACTCGGTGCAGTCTCCCGAGCCGAAGTACGGCATGGCGGTGACCGGCCTCGTGCACCCGAAGAAGGTGCTGACGAACGCAGGCGGCCGCGCGGGCGACGTGCTGATCCTCACCAAGCCGATCGGCACGGGCATCGCGACCACGGCGATCAAGCGCGGGCTGGCGACGCCCGAGCTCGAGAAGCGCGTGACGAAGCAGATGGCGACGCTCAACAAGACCGCCGGCGAGGTGTTCGCGTCGGGCAAGCTGCAGGTGCACGCCCTGACCGACGTGACCGGCTTCGGGCTGCTCGGCCACCTCGGTGAGGTGGCGCGCGGCGCGCGGTTGAAGGCCGTGCTCTACAAGTGGCAGGTGCCGGTGATGGAGGGCATCCCCGAGCTGGCGGAGCAGGGCTGCGTGCCGGGCGGCACGAAGACGAACCTCGAGCACGTGTCGAAGTTCGTGAAGTTTCGCGGCGAGCTGCCGCTGCACGTGCAGCAGGTGCTGGCCGACGCGCAGACGAACGGAGGCCTGCTCGCGGCGCTGCCCGAGAAGCAGGCGCGCGAGGCGCTGAAGCTGCTCGAGAAGGCCGGCGTGCAGGGGTGGATCATCGGCGGCCTCGAGAAGGGCAAGCCGGGCATCGAGGTGGTGTGAAGGACGCGATCGAGCACTCGCTCGAGTACCTGGCGAGCGACGCGGCGCGCGCTTCACTCGCGAAGGATCCGTACTGGCCGAAGTGGGACTCGCCGTGGTGGCACGTGCTGGCGCTGCGCGAGGCCGGCGTCGACCCGCCGGAGGAGGCCGTCGCCGAGCTCGTCGCGGCGTGCGAGCGGCATTACCTGCCGTACTTCCCCCGCAGCGCGGCCGAGCTGCCGCCGGGGAAGACGCTCAGGCACCACGTGCTGTGCTTCTGCGCGCTCGGCTGCCTGATGCGCGTCGCGGACGGCGTCGCGACCCTCTCGTGGGCCGACGACTTCGCGCGGCGGTACCAGAAGAGCGACGGCGGCTGGAACTGCGACGAGCAGAGCGACGTGAGCTCGATCACCTCGACCGTGCCGATGCTCGAGTGGCTCTCGGGCCGAGACGGCTTCGACGAGGTGGTCGAGCGGGGCGTGCGCTTCCTGCTCGAGCGCAAGCTGTTCCTCTCGAAGCGCACCGGCGCCGTCATCGACGAGGCCTGGCTCACGCCCTCGCTGCCGCGGTTCTACGAGTACGACGTGCTGCGCGGGCTGGAGCTCTTGTCCCGGCGCGGGGTGAAGGCTCCGATGGAGGCGATCGCGCTGCCCTGGCGCGGCGTGCGGTGCTGGCCGCTCGCCGAGGAGGCGAAGAAGAACCACGGCGCCCAGACCACCTTTCCGCTGCTCGACGCCCTGGCGGCCCAGGCGCCCCGAATTTTGTCCGGCCGCTGGCAGAGCGTCGTCGCGACCCTGGGGTAGAGTTCGCGGCCGATGCGGTCGTTGTTGCTCTGCGCCCTTGCGTTACCCGCCTTCGCTGGACCGGTGGTCATCGTCGACCCGGGTCACGGCGGCTCGCAGACGGGCGCCGTCTCTCCGGCGGGAGCGTGGGAGAAGGACGCGGCGCTCGAGATCTCGAAGCTGCTCAAGGCCGAGCTCGAGGCTCAGCTGCACGCGACGGTGAAGCTGACGCGCGACAGCGACAAGGAGGTCTCGCTCGCGAACCGCGTCGACTGGGCGAACTCGCAGAAGCCCGACCTGTTCATCTCGGTGCACCTCAACTCGATGCCGACGCGGAAGCAGCGCCAGCAGACCGAAGGCATCGAGACGTACTTCCTCTCCGCCGCGGCGAGCGGCGACCAGGCGAAGAAGGTGGCGGCGCGCGAGAACGCCGAGTTCCACGAGAAGCGGCCGAAGGGCGGCGACACGCTCGCGTTCATCCTCGCGGACCTGCAGCGCAGCGAGGCGCACGCCGACTCGTCGCGGCTCGCATACTCGGTGCACGAGCAGCTCGTCTCGGCGACGGGCGGCATCGACCGGGGCGTGCAGCAGGCTCCGTTCTACGTGCTGATGGGCCTGCAGGCGCCGGCGATTCTCGTGGAGGTGGGGTTCATCTCGCACCCCGACGAGGGCTCGCGGCTCACCGACGGGGCGTACCAGCAGACCGCGGCCGAGGCGATCGCCCGCGGGGTCGCCGGGTTCCTGCAGCAGGTATCAGCGAAGAATCGGTAGGCGTGGTAGGGCAGCACGCCCATGCGATCGTTCAACCGCGGCTACCTCGACACCCGGCCCGTCATCCTCACTCCCGGCGCCACCAAACACGCCGAAGGCAGCTGCATGGTGGAGTTCGGCGACACCAAGGTGCTGTGCACCTGCAGCGTGGAAGAGCGGGTGCCGCCGCACCTGATGGGCAAGGGCGAGGGCTGGGTGACCGCCGAGTACGGAATGCTGCCGCGCTCGACGCACGAGCGCATGGCGCGCGAGGCCGCGAAGGGCAAGCAGGGCGGCCGCACCCTCGAGATCCAGCGGCTCATCGGCCGCTCCTTGCGCGCCTGCGTCGACATGAAGGCGGTCGGCGTGCGCACGTTCACGCTCGACTGCGACGTCATTCAGGCGGACGGCGGCACGCGCACCGCGAGCATCACCGGCGCCTACGTCGCGCTCGTGCTGGCCCTGAAGAAGCTGAAGGCGCGCGAGAAGCTGGCGCAGCTGCCGAAGCTGACGCAGGTGGCCGCCGTCTCCGTCGGCATCGTGAAGGGGCAGGTGAGCGTCGACCTCGACTACAACGAGGACTCGACGGCCGAGGTGGACTTGAACGTGGTCGCGCTCGAGGGCGGGAAGCTCGTCGAGATCCAGGGCACCGCCGAGCACGGGCACTTCGACAAGCCGCAGCTCGACGCGATGCTCGAGGCGGGCCTCGGCGCGATCGCGAAGCTGCACGAGGCGCAGCGCAAGGTCCTCGGGTGAAGCTCGTCTTCGCGACGACCAACGAGGGCAAGCTCGCCGAGCTGCGCGAGCTGGTGACCGGCGTCGAGGTCATCTCCGCGGCGGAGGCCGCCCCCGGCCTCGAGGTCGACGAAGACCAGCCCACGTTCGAGGGCAACGCCGCGAAGAAGGCGCGCGAGTTCCTCGCCGCCACCGGGTTGCCGTCGCTCGCCGACGACAGCGGCTTGAGCGTCGATGCCCTGGGCGGCCGGCCCGGGGTGCTCTCGGCCCGCTACGCTCCGACGGACGCCGAGCGCATCGCGAAGCTCGTGTCCGAGCTGCGCGGCGCGGCGAACCGCAAGGCGCACTTCACGTGCGCGCTCGCGCTGGCGCTGCCCGGCGGCGCGGTGCACGTCGAGGTCGGCGAGTGCCACGGCGAGATCGTCGACAGCCCGCGCGGCGCGCACGGCTTCGGCTACGACCCGATCTTCCTCATCCCCTCGCTCGGCAAGACGCTCGCCGAGCTGACGCGGCCCGAGAAGGCGGGGCTCTCGCACCGCGGCGTGGCGATGCGGAAGATGGCTCCCCGGCTCAGCGGCCTTTGAGCCGCAGGTGCTCGAGCGCTCCCGCGAGGAGCTGGGCGATGCCGCGCTTCGGCACGTGAATGACCTTCTTCTTCTGCGGCGGCGGGGCGTTCGAGTACTGCATCGAGACCTTGTGGTGCAGCTCGGTCGCCCCCCACAGCAGCACGAGGTCGGCCCACTCGAGATCGGCCTTCGCGTGATCCGAGGTGCGGCGGACGGTGCCGTCGACCAGGCGCAGCTCGACGCGGCCCGCGAACAGCCGCTCGAGCTCTTCCCAGACCGACGGCGAGCCTCCGACGATGCACAGCTTGCCGCGGCCGAACGCGTGCACGAAGTCCGCGACGGCGCGCTGGTTGTCGCTGCCGCCGCAGCTCATGCACGCCGACTTCGGCTCGCACAGCAGCGACGTCTTCCCGCTGTGCGCGGCGGCGGCGACGCACTCGGTGCTCTGGCAGTGCAGGAAGAACTTGTCGGCGAGCACGGCGGCGGCGCGCTCGAGCTTCTCGTTCGACAGGCGCTGCTTGCCGGCGCGCGTGAGGCCCGCAGTCTCGAGCGCGAGCCGGGCCGAGCTGCGCGCTTCGGTAGACCCGTATCCCCGTTGTCTGAGCCAGTCGTCGATGCCGACGTCCGAGCTCACACCCGGGACCGTCTGCGGCCCTTCGCGGCCTCGGCCTCGAAGAGCTCTTCTTGAATCGGCTCGAGGCCGAGCGCCTTGCGCACCGGAGCGAAGCTGCGCCGGTGGCAGAGCAGGGCGCCGAGCCGCTCGAGCGCGTCCTGGTGCTCGGGCGTCGCGTAGCCCTTGTGCGCCGCGAACCCGTAGCCGGGGTGCTTCGCGTCGAGCTCGTTCATGTACTGATCGCGCGTCGTCTTCGCGATGACCGAGGCGCCGGCGATGGAGAGCGACAGCGCGTCGCCGTGAATGATGCCCCGCTGCGGCATCGGGATCTGCGGAATCTTCCGGGCGTCGACGAGGCAGAACTCGGGGACGACCTTCAGGCCCTCGACGGCGCGCCGCATCGCGAGCAGGCCTGCGTGGTAGATGTTGAGGGTGTCGATCTCTTCGACGCTCGCCCAGCCGACGGCCCAAGAGACCGCGTCGGCCTTCACCCTGACGGCGAGCTCTTCGCGCTTCGCCTCGTCGAGGATCTTCTTCGAGTCGTCGAGCCCGCGGAGCTTGTAGCCCTTCGGCAGGATGCAGGCCGCGGCCGTGACGGGCCCGGCGAGCGGCGCCATGCCCGCCTCGTCCACGCCGGCGATGAGCTGCACGCCCTGCGCGTAGAGCTCGTTCTCGAACTTGAGCATGTTGCGCAGCCGCTGCCCTTCGGAGCGGTTCGCCGCCTGCTTCGCCTTCAGCGTCTTGAGCAGCGCCTGCGCGCCGGCGCGTTCGTCGCCCTCGAGCTCGAAGAGCACCCCGCGCGGAAGGCTCTTGCCCTTCGCCAGTCGTTCTTTGAGCTCGGAGAGGGAGCGACGCTTCACTGGAGAAGAAGCGTAGCCGTGCTCGGCGTCGCTGTGCAGTCGCACTCGCCGCACGTCACGTTCACGATGAAGGGCTGCTTGGTGCTGACGAAGCCGTTCGTCGCGGTGAAGGCGATCTGCCCGTCGCCGATGTCGTCGGTGATCTGCGTCGTCCGGCCGTCGCCGCCGGTGCGGCCCGTCTGGACCTTGCCGTTCGTCCGGTTCGTGGCGGTGACGTCGGCGCCCGAGACCGGCTGGTTCTGCTCGTCGTACGCGTAGACGCCGATGGCGTTCCGCGTGCTGCTGCAGCCCGCGCTTCGCACGCGGCCTCCGTCAGGCAGGAGCGACGTGCTGCCGCAGGCGGCGAGCGAGAGAGCGAGAGCGGCAACGACCGGGAGCTGGCGCGTCATGGGGGCGCCTCTCTACTCCCGATGCGCCAGCATTCACAAGGTCGGCCGCTGATCGCTGCCGTCGTCCCACTGGGCGCCCAGCCACGCGCGGTAGGCCGCCTTCTGCTCTTCGGTGGGGCGGTCGATGCGGGCGAGGTACACGGCGTCGGCGGGCTTCGCGGCGAGGGTGACGACGACCTCGGTGAGGCGATCGCGGCGGAAGACGGTGACCTTCACCTTGTCTCCGGGGCGCTTGTCTTCGCAGCGCGAGATGAGGCCGTTGGCGTCGACCTTGTTGCCGTCGACCGCGACGATCTCGTCGTCGGCGTAGAGGCCGGCCTCCATCGCGGGAGAGCCGTCGAGCACCGACGCGATGCCCGACGTCCCCTTCGGGAGGATGCCGAGGAAGCCCTTCGGCTTGTCGTCGGCGGCCTTCACGCGGGGCAGGCTGCCGCCCTTGTCGTTCGAAGACTCGCGCTGGCGGAAGCGGACCTCGAGGCCGACGTGCGAGAGCACCGAGTAGTCGAGCTCTTCGGTGGTGCGGATGGCGCGGTCGAAGAAGTGCTTGAGGCTCTGGCCGGCGACCTCGGCGGCGGCGGCCTCGACGCCATCTTCGGGGACTCCGCTGCCGTCGCCCCAGCGCTTCCACATCAGGCGGAGCACGTCGTCGAGGCTCTTCGCGTCGCGCGTCAGCCGCCGGATGGTGAGGTCGAGCAGGAGGCAGACGATCTCGCCCTTGAGGTAGTACGAGATCGCGGTGTTCACCGTGTTCTCGTCAGGGCGGTAGTGCTTCACCCACGAGAGGTACGAGGCGTCGCCGAGCGGCATCTGCTTGCGGCCCGGCGTCGCGTGCAGCGAGGTGAGGCTCTCGCCCAGGCGCGTGAGGTAGCGCTGCGGGCCCATCAGGCCGGCGCGGCGGACGAGCAGGTTGTCGTAGTACGAGGTGCCGCCCTCGAAGGCCCACAAGAGCTGCGTGTACACCTCTTGCGAGTAGTCGAACGGGACGAGCGCCTTCGGGATGATGCGCTTCACGTTCCACAGGTGGAAGTACTCGTGGCACGCGAGGGTGAGGAAGTCTTCCCAGCCCTTCGACGTGGTGAGGCCGGTGCGCGGGTAGAGCAGCGCGGTCGAGGCGCGGTGCTCGAGGCCGCCGCGGCCCTTGTCGGTCGCGTAGATGAAGAAGACGTAGCGCTTCATCGGCAGCCCGCCGAAGAACGCGGACTGCACCTCGACGATCTTCTGCAGGTCGCCGATGAGCTTCTTCTCGTCGACCTGCGGGTCGCCCCAGATGACGATCTCGTGAGGCACGCCGGCGGCGAGGAACTTGAGCGGCATGTGCGGGCCGACCTCGAACGGGCTGTCGACGAGCTCGTCGTAGTCGGAGGCCACGAAGTCGGCGCCTTCGCGCTCGAGCGCGCAGGTGGTCGTCCAGCCCTCGGGGGCCTCGACCTCGACGCGGTGCTCGAGCTTCCGCATCGCCTCGCAGTAGTAGAAGAGCGTCGCACCGTTGAAGTAGCCGTGCGTGCCGTCGACGTGGCTGGTTCGGACGGTGAGCTCGTTCGCGTACACCTGGTAGCGCAGGCGGAACGGCTGCTTGTTCGTCTTGATGAGGAAGCTGCGCTTGTCGGTGCGCGTGTAGCGCAGCGGGGCACCGTCGGCGCCGCGCACCTCGAAGCCCTGCACGTGACGCGAGTATTCGCGGACGAGGTAGCTGCCCGGAGTCCACACCGGGAGGCAGACGGTCACTTCGTCGGTCGAGGCGGGGAAGTCGGCGACCACGTCGAAGAGGTGCGCGTGCGGACGTGGCATCGAGACGCGATAACTGACGGCCTGTGTCATTCGCAGTTTCGTCTACTGCTCACAGCGAGCACACGCCAGCGTCATCGCAGGAGCCGAGGATGAGGCACGACGTGCCTTCCGGCTCGAACGCGTTCGCCGGGCAGTCGGGCCCGGTGCCCGAGCACTGCTCGGCGACGTCGCAGCTGCCCGCCGCGGGCCGGCACGTGCCGCCCACGAGGAAGGCGTCGTTCGGGCACTGCGCGCTCGTGCCCGAGCACACCTCGGCGACGTCGCAGACTCCCGCGTCGGGGCGACAGACGACCGACATCTGCAGGTAGGCATCGGAAGGGCAGGTGGCGCTCGCGCCGCTGCACAGCTCCGGCACGTCGCAGGGCCCCGCGTTCGGGCGGCAGACGGTGCCCATCAGCAGCGCGTCGTTCGGGCACGTGGGGCTCGTGCCGTCGCACGTCTCGGCGGGGTCGCAGTCACCTGCGCTCGGGCGGCACGTGGTGCCCATCAGCAGCGCGTCGCCGGGGCAGGTGGCGCTCATGCCGTCGCACGTCTCGGCGACATCGCAGTCGCCGGCGCTGGGCCGGCACGTGTTGCCCGAGAGGAAGACGTCGGCGGGGCAGGTGGCGCTCGTGCCGTCGCAGAGCTCCGCGACGTCGCAGCTGCCCGCGTCGGCACGGCAGACGACTCCGGTGAAGAACGTGTCGGTGGGGCAGGCTGCGCTCATGCCCGTGCACTGCTCCGGCGCGTCGCAGACGCCGGCGCTGCCCCGGCAGACGGCCGTCGACGGCAGGAAGTCGTCGGCGGGGCAGAGCGTCGAGGTTCCGGTGCAGACCTCGGCGACGTCGCAGGGGCCTGCGTCGCCGCGGCAGAGCGTGCCGGCGTCCGCGACGGTGTCGGGCGGACACGACGCGCTCATCGAGCTGCAGACCTCGGCGACGTCGCAGCCGCCGTCAGCCGGGCGGCAGGTCGTGCTCGGACCGAGGAACACGTCGTTGGGGCACGTCGCCGAAGAGCCGGTGCAGGTCTCGGCGACGTCGCACACGTCCGCGGCGGGCCGGCAGACCGTCGTGGCCGGCGAGACGCCGTTCGGCACGCAGGTGGGGACGCCGCCGGCGCAGGAGATCGCTCCGGTCTGGCACGGGTTCGGCGGCTGGCACGGCGCTCCGTTCACGCAGGCGCCACAGCCCGCATCGGGGAAGCAGATGAGGTTGGTTCCGCAGCTCGAGCCGGGCGTCGCGGGGCCGAGGTCTCTGCAGACCGGAGAGCCGCCGTCGCACGCGATCGCCCCCGTGCGGCACGGGCCGGCGTCGCAGGCGGCTCCGTGCGTGCACGCGATGCAGGCCCCGCCCGGTGCACAGACGCGGTTGGTGCCGCAGACGTGGCCCGGGCTCTGGAGCCCGGCCTCCATGCACGCGGGCCCCTGGCTGCACGACTGCAGACCCACGCGGCACGGGTCGGCCGGCTGGCACGCCATGAGGGCGACGCACGGTGTGCAGCCTCCGTCGTAGCCGCAGACGCGCCCCGCGCCGCAGCTCGTGCCCGCGTCGGCGAAGCCGGCCGGGTTGCAGCGCGCTTCACCCGTGGAGCACCGCTGCACGCCGAGCACGCACGCCATGCCGGTGTTGCACGCGATGCCGTCGGCGCACGCGAGGCAGCCGCCGTCGGCCTGGCAGACCTGATCGGTTCCGCACGGGGTACCGGGCTGGCGAGCGCCTGTCCTCTCGCACACGGGAAGCCCGGTGCCGCACGCCAGCGCGCCGAGCACGCACGACGAGGCCGCGGGGCTGCACGCGGCGCCGGCGTCGCAGGTGAGGCAGCCGGCATCCGGCGCGCAGACGCGACCCGCACCGCACGAGGTGCCCGCGGGCATCGGGCCCGTCGCGGCGCAGCCGCCGTCGGGGCAGGTGAGGCCGCCGAAGCTGCACGGCTCGAGCGGCGTGCACATCGCTCCGGCGGTGCACCCGGGCACGCACGTGCCGGCGGCACACTGCTGCGTGGCCGGGCACGTCACGCCGATGCACTCGGGCTCGCGACACGCGCCCTCGATGCAGGCCTGGCCGCTCGGGCAGGCGACGGCGCCGCAGCTCGTGTCGAAGCAGCCGCCCCGCCAGCAGCGCCCCGCATCGCACGGGCTGTCCAGGCAGAGGCGGTCGGTGCAGCGGCCGCCGGAGCAGACCTGGTCGTCGCTGCAGTCGGCTCCGATGCAGTCGCGCGTCAGGCACTTGCCGGTGGCGCACGCCTCGTTGGTGTCGCAGACGGTCCCGCACGTGCCGCAGTGCAGATCATCGCGCCGCAGGTCGACGCACGTGCCGTCACACATCGCGAGGCCGGCGTTGCAGACGATGCCCGCGTCGGCGACGTCGCGGATGATCGGCTCGAAGCAGCCGGGCATCACCGCGACCACCACGCCGAGGCCGAGGCCCGCGAGCAGCGCGACGTTCGTGTCTCTCACGGCGCCTTCACCTCGCACGGCACGAGCTCGAGCTGCACGTCGGCGAACGGCGGCCCCGAAGCGCCGGTCGCGGTCACCCGCGAGGGCGAGACGCCCTTCGACATCAGGAACACGCGGACGCTCTCTGCGCGCGCCGTCGCGAGGGCGGCGTTCGCGGCGGCCTTGCCGGTCGAGTCGCCGTGCCCCACGACGTGGATGCAGACGGCGCCCCGATCGAGCAGCGCGCGCGCGGCCTCGGACAGCAGGGCGCCCGAGCTCGCGGGGATCGCCGACGACTTGCGGTCGAAGCCGATCGAGCGCGAGAGCTCGAGCCGGGTGCCGCGCACCTGCACGTCGCGGTAGGCGGGGCAGCCGAACTCAGCGGGCTCTCCGCGCGTGTCAGGGCAGCGATCGTCGACGTCGGCGACGCCGTCGACGTCGCGGTCGGGGCAGCCGAGCGCCGCCGCGGTCCCCGCCACGCGGACGCAGACGTCGTCCGAGTCGAGCACTCCGTCGCCGTCGTCGTCTGCGTCGGGGCAGCCGTCGTCGTCTTCCCAGCCGTCGCGATCTTCCGCCAGGTTCGGGCAGCGGTCCGCGGGAGCTGCGAGGCCGTCTCCGTCGGGGTCTGCCGGGGCAGCCGGTGTGCGCGGCGGAGTGGGCTCGGTGCGTGGCGGCGGCGTCGGCTCGGGCGCCGGCGTCTTCCGCTCGCCGAGGAACGTGAGCTCGACGGAGAGCCCTCCCACGAACACCGTCGCGTCTCGCGTCGGGTACGTCTCGGCGTCGGTCAGCCGGAACACCTGCTGCACGCCGAGCCAGGGTCCGAGCCCGACCGGCCCGACGTCGAAGTGCACGCCGGCGCTCACGTGAAAGCCCAGCCGATCGAGGGGCCCGGTGCGCACGTACTGCAGCGAGAGCTCGCCGAACGGCCGCCACCAGCTCTCGCTCGGCCGGTGGATGCGGAGCATCGGTCCGAGCGCGATGAGACTGGCCGGGCCGAACGGCGACGTCGACCGGCGGCTGACGAAGACGTACGCCACACGCGCGCCGACCTCGAGGAACGGGAGGACCCGGTAGCCGCCGGCCACGCTCACGTCGAAGCCGGTTCCGAACCAGTCGCGCGCGGGGGCCGTCAGCGGCTGCGCGACGCCGATCTCGAGGCGCGCCGCCACTTCGGCCGAAGCCGCCGTGCCGCAGAGCAGCAGCATTGCGATCGCGCTTCTGATGGCGGGCTCCCCTGCGAAGGACGCAGGAGTGTAACCGGGGGACGGGCCGCGTGAACCTGAACGTGCGGGACGGGGACGTTCGGGGACGGGGACGTTCGGGGACGGGGACGTTCGGGGACGGGGACGTGGGCGTGGGACGTGGCCGAGTACGTGAACGACTCGACGGGCCCGGGTTCGTTCAGGGGAACGTTGGCGGGGACGTTGGCGGGGACGTTGGCGGGGACGTTGGCGGGTTACGCGTACAGGCGTGCCTTCGTGATGCGCACCGGCACCCGCTCGCCCGGGGCCAGCCTCACCGACGCCGGCGCCAGCGCGCGCACCATCGTGCCCGCCACGTCGAGGCGCACTTCCGTCGAGTGGCCGAGGAAGAGGCTCGCGACGCACGTGAGCGTGGTCGGGCCTTCGCCGACGCTCAGCGCTTCGGGTCGCACCACGAGGAACTTCGCGTTCTCGACCCGCTCGGCGTCGGCGGGCAGCGCGAGCCGGTGCTCTGCGCACAGGAAGTCGGCGCCTTCGACGCGGCCTTCCAGCACGTTCGCTCCGCCGACGAACGCCGCGACGAACGGCGTCGCAGGCCGCTCGTACAGCTCGCGCGGAGGAGCGAGCTGCTCGATGACTCCTTTGTTCATCACCGCCACGCGGTCGGCCAGCGCGAGCGCTTCGGACTGGTCGTGCGTGACGTAGATCATCGTCGTGCCGAGCCGTGCGCGCAGCGCGGCGATCTCGGCGCGCAGATCTTCCCGCAGCGCCGCATCGAGGTTCGACAGCGGCTCGTCGAGCAGCAGCACCTTCGGCGAAGCCACCAGCGCGCGGGCGAGCGCGACGCGCTGAAGCTGGCCGCCGCTCAGGGCGTGGGGCATGCGGTCGGCGAGCGCTTCGAGCCGCACCCAGCCGAGCGCCTGCTTCACCAATTCGTCGCGGCTCGCGACGCCCTTGAGCTTCAGCGGGTACTCGACGTTCTGCGCGACCGTCTTGTGCGGCCAGACCGCGTAGCTCTGGAAGACCATGCCGAGCCCGCGCTCTTCCGGCGGCACCGCGTTCACCTCGCGGCCGTCGATCATCACCCGGCCGCGGTCGGCGCGCTCGAGGCCGGCGATGATCCGCAGCGTCGTCGTCTTGCCGCAGCCCGACGGGCCGAGCAGCGCCAGCATCTCGCCCCGCGCGATCTCGAGCGACAGCCCTTTGACCACCGGGTTCTTGCCGTACGCCTTGTGCACCTGCTCGAGCGTGACCACGTCAGGCCTCGGCCTTTCTGGCGCTGACGCCCGCGCGGACGCCGAGCACCGCGAGCACGAAGAGCACGAACGCGCAGGCGATGACGGCGGCCGAGGCCGGGTCGGCGTAGCTCTGCAGCTCGAACAAGAGGGTGCCCAGCACGTCGCGGCCCGCGGGCACCAGCAGCACCGCCAGCGTGAGCTCGGTGGCGCAGGTGAGGAACGTCAGCGTGAACGCGGCGAACAGCGGAGCCTCGAGCTGCGGCAGCACCGCGTCCCAGAACGCCCGCGTCGGGCCCGCGCCGCTGACCCGCGCCGCCTCGGCGAGCGACGGGTCGACGCGCGCGAGGCCCTCGGCGGCGTTGCGCGTCCCGAACGCGAGGTGCTTCGCCACCCACGCGAGCAGCAGGAGCCACAGCGTGTTCGCGAGCGCGAGCACGAGCGCGAAGCGGTCCATGAAGATGAAGCGCAGGTCGCGCGAGAACGCCACGAGCAGCGCGATCGCGAGCACGGTGCCCGGCACCGCGTACGGCCAGGCCGCCAGCAGCTCGGCGGTGCGGCCGAGCGCGACGGATCGCCTGCGGATCATCGCGAGCGCCAGGCCCAGCGCCGTCACGAGCACCGCGGCCGCCAGCGCGAGCGCGAGGCTGCGCCACGTGGCGTCGAGGGTGCGCGCGTCGGTGAGCACGCGTCCCCAGTGCGAGGCGGTGAGGGTGCCCGCCGGGGTCGTGAGCGAGGTGAGCGCGACGGCGGCGAGCGGAGCGACGATGAGCGCCGCGGCGAGCACGCTCACCGCGACGGCGAGCGGCGCCCGCGTGGGCCCCAGCTGCAGCGCGCGCTGCTTGAGGCCCTTGCCGGAGAGCAGCGCGGTGCGGCCCGAGCGGCCCAGCAGGCGGCTCAGCGCCAGCACGACGATCGCGATGACCAGCAGCTGCAGCGACAGCGCCGTGGCGGTCCACAGGCCGCCCGGCCCCATCAGCATCTCGGAGTAGATGCGCGTGGTCAGCGTCGGCGTCGGCGGAGTCGCGGTGACGCCGAGCAGGTAGGGGACCCCGAACGACGCGGCGGCGAAGAGGAAGACGAGCGCGGCGCCGGACGCGGCCGCGGGCAGCGCGAGGCGCACCGGCACCGCGAGCAGTGTGCGCAGCGGGCCCGCGCCGCAGATGCGCGCCGCCTCTTCCAGCGACGGGTCGATGCGCGCGAGCACCGCGGCCGCCGGCAGCATCACGAGCGGCAGGCCGGCCCCGCCGAGCACGAAGGCGATGCCGCCCGTCGAGTAGATGTCGAACGTCGCGGCGCCGCCGAGCAGCCGGTTGAGCAGCCCGGCCTTCGGGTTCGCGAGCGCGATCCACCCCATGCACCAGATGTACGGAGGGATCGCCGTCGGCAGCGTGAACGCCGCACGCAGCGCCCGGCGGCCCGGCAGATCCGTTCGCTCGAGGAGCACCGCCAGCGGCAGGCCGAGCCCGAAGGAGAGCAGCGCGGCGCCGATCGACGTGAGCAGGGTGCCGCGCAGCGCGTGCAGCGTGGCGGGGTCGGACCAGAGGGGGAAGAGGCCCGGGCCTTCGCTGCTCGAGGCGCGCACGAGCAGCACGATCAGCGGGACGACGGTGAACGCGACGAGCAGCGCGATGAGGCCGACGCCGGCCGCGAGGAAGAGCCGCCTCACTTCGCGAACGCCTCCGCGAATGCCGCCTTCAGATTCGCTCCGTCGCGCTCGCCGCGCTCGAGCAGCTCGGGGGTCCACCGCTGCGACGACTTCATCAGCTCGTCGAGGCCGCGCTCGCCGCGCGGGCCGGGCTGGCGGGGATCGATCGCGTGCATGTCGCCCGGCGCGACGATGAGCGCCTGCGCCTTCGGAGACATCAGCACGTCGTAGACCGCGCGCGCCGCGACCGGGTTGCGCGAGCTCGCGAACATGCCGATGAACCCGGGGATGACGACGGCTCCGTCCGAAGGCCACACCGTCTCGATCGGCGACCCCTTGGCCTTCGCGGCGAGCGCGTTCTCCAGCAGCAGGACTCCGACCGTCGCTTCGCCACCTTCGAGCTTCTGCAGCACCGCGGCGTTGCCTCCGGCGACGCGCGCCTCGTTCGCGCGCAGCTTGCCGAACCAGTCGGCGCCGAGCGCGTGCTCCATGAAGACGGCCCAGGTGAAGGCGGTGCCGGACGTCAGCGGGTCGCCGAGCGCGACCTCTGACTTGAAGCGCGCGTCGCTCAGGCTCGCGAACGACTCGGGCGGAGACGCGAGGTCGCGCCGGTGCACGAGCACCATCGTCGACAGGCGCAGCGCCGCGTACGTCCCGTCGAGATCCACGAGCTCTCGCGGCGCCCGCAGCGCGTTCGGAGAGACGTACCTGGCGAGCCGCCCCTCGCGCGAGAGCCGCGCGTAGAGAAACGGATCGCTCGTGGCGAGCAGATCGGCCTGCGTTCCCCCCGCGGACAGCTCGGCCTCGAGCCGGCTCAGCACCTTCTCACTGCCGGCCTGGAACCAGTGCACCTGCACCGCCGGCAGCTCGCTCTTGAGGACCGGGTCGAGCGCGTCGAGCACATGGCGGTACATGGACGTATAGATCCACACATCGCCAGCGGGGCTCGATGAGGCGCAGGCCGCGGTCGTCGCGGGGGCCGCGCTCTCGATCCGGCAACTCGCCAGCACCAGCACCGACAACAGCGTTTGCGCAGCTACCGCCCTCACGGTGTGTGCCCCCTTAGCCCACATTGACTCCGCTTTCCTGATCCCCGCATTAATCGCATCCCTCGCTCGCCATGATCTCGGACACCACTGAGCTGGAGCTTCCCCGGGGCCTCGTCGCCGAACAGTCGTGGGCGAAGCGCGCGAAGGACGAGGTCGTCCGCTTCTTCCCCGCGTGGATGTTCTTCTTCTACGCGTGCCTGCTGCTGAACACGGGCCTGACGAACTTCAGCCCCCCCAAGCCCGAGCTGTCGGCGAACGCGTTCTTCCCGCTGGCGGTGTTCGTCGGCTTCTACCTGGTGCGCGCGGCGCGCGCGCCCGACGTCGAGCACCGCTGGGCGATGGCGTTCACGGTGATGGGGCTCGCGATCCTCTGCCCGCTCATCAACATCGCGTACCACAGCCCCTCGCCCGTCACCGGCCGCGGTCTGCTCGTCGCGTTCGAGGTGTCGAACATCGTCTGGGCGGCGGTGATGATCTGGCACGCGCGGAGACCGAAGCGCGGGCACGTGTGGCTCTTCTTCGGCGTCAGCTTCCTCTACGGCCTCTTGCTCGAGAACGGCGGCATCGTGCTCGGCTTCTTCCACGAGACGAACCTCGAGCTGACGATGATGAAGCCGCTCGTGGCGCCCGGCGCGACGATGATCGGCTGGTGCATCGTCCTCTACATCGCGACGTTCGTCGTCTGGCACATCCGCAAGTGGGTGCCGCAGCTGCGCAAGTACAACGCGCTGTCGGGCCTGCTCGTCGCCGTCTTCGCCACGATGTTGGACCTGCAGATCGACCCGCTCGCCACCGCCTCGGGCGCGTGGGTGTGGGACGCGTCGCTGCCGCCGTGGTTCCACGGCGTGCCGCTGGTGAACTTCGTCGCGTGGGTCTGCGCGCTCACGCCGTTCGCCTGGGCGATGTTCCGCACGCAGGAGCGCTTCGCCATCGCCGACGGCGGCGTGTGGACGAAGGCTGCGCTCAAGGACATGGTCGTCGCCGTGCCGGGCGCGCTCATCGTCGCCGCGCTGATGTTCATGATCTCGATGGGCCTGCTCGAAGGCCTCAACGGCCCGTCCTGGACCCTGCTGAACGTGTTCACCTCGAACGTGCTCGCGGTCTTGTCCTGACGCTCGGCCTTCGCCCGTGACGGGCCCGCCGGGCGCCGTCGTCCCTCCGTAACAGCCCGATCTCGCAAGCCGGCGTAGGGGCTTCACAGCGCCCCCGGCTTTGTGCTTGCATCTGATTTTGAGAATCAATATCAACGCGGTCCGGGAGCGGTAACGAAATGTTCGTGTGCATCTGCAAGGCAGTGAGCCAGCGAGAGGTCGGCGAGGCGATCGATGCGGGCGCGTGCTCCATCGAAGCGGTGGGTCAGATGACCGGCGCAGGGACGGACTGCGGCGGGTGTCACCGTTCCATCACACGCGAGCTGTTGCGCGCCGGTGCGCTGCGAACTACCGATCCCGAAGAGGCTTGCTCCATGGCAGAAGGGGCTCCTCAACCCGGCTGAGGAGGCCACATGAAGGGCGACCCGAAGGTTCTGCAGTATCTCAACGAGGTGCTGACCGGGGAGCTCACGGCCATCAACCAGTACTTCCTGCACTCGGAGCTCTGCGAGCACTGGGGCTACGGAAAGCTGCACAAGCACATCCGCAAAGAGTCGATCGACGAGATGAAGCACGCTGAGAAGCTGATGCACCGCATCTTGCTGCTCGACGGGCTGCCGAACGTGCAGCGGCTGGGCACGGTGCGCATCGGGCAGACGGTGCCCGAGCAGCTGAAGGTCGATCTCGAGACCGAGATGGAGGCCGTGACGCGCCTCAACGCCGCGATTCCGTACTGCCGCAGCGTGAACGACAACGGCACCGCCGAGCTGTTCGAGGAGATCCTCGTCGAAGAGGAAGCCCACATCGACTGGATCGAGACGCAGCTCGAGGCGATCAAGCAGGTCGGCGAGCAGAACTACCTCGCGCAGCAGCTCGACAGCGACGAGTGACGGTCAGGCCGGCAGCGCGGGCGTCCCACGGCCGCGCCAGCTTCCCGCGTAGGCGCCTTTGCGCAGCGCGTGGATGAAGCCGATCGGCTCGACGCCCCGGTCGTTCACGAACGGGTCGAACACGAGCGCCGGCGGGTCGGCGCCGTAGAGCTCGTGCGCGGTCACGCGCGCGAAGGCGGTGAAGGGGCCACGCGGGCGCGGCGAGGCCGCGAGCTCGAGGGTCGCCTCGCCCGAGGCGATGGCGTGCTGAAGCCGTGCGCGGCGCTCGCGCCAGTCGTGCCGGCCCGGCGGCGGCGGGTGCTCGGGGTGAAGGCGCAGCCAGATGCGGTCGAGCCCCGGCGCGCGGAACGGCGAGACGGCGAAGAAGTCGTTCGCGAGGTAGTTCTCGACGTGCGTGCTGAACGGCGCGAGCAGCGTCGTCCACGGGCGCTGAATCGTCGCGAACAGCAGGTGCTGCTTCGGGTCGTGCAGCGCGATCGCGCAGCCCAGCGCGTCGGGCCAGCGGGCGGCCTTCCACAGCGCGTTCGAGAAGCGCGCGATGCCCTGGCCGGCCAGCGCGCGGCCCAGCCGCACGAGCCGCAGCTCGTCGACCGGCACCGGCTCGACGGTGATGCGCACCAGATCGCCCCACGGGTGGAACGTGCGCGCGTGCCTGCCGCGGCTGGTCGAGGCGAAGAGTGGGGCAATCGCGCGGCCCAGCGCGGTTCCGAGGCGTTCCGAGAGTTGCACGGGCTACCCAGGAGCACTGGGCGTGCCAGACGTCAGCCGTACTTCTTCGCGATGCGCTCGCTCAGCACTTCGTCATCGAAGTTGAGCAGCATCTCCCAGAAGGCGCGGTAGTAGCCGGCGCCGGCGCGCTTTCGCACGCGCAGCCTGTAGCCGTACCAGACGTCTTCCCAGTTCGCGGGCGCGGCGAGAATCGCCCACAGCTCGCCCGGCGGCAGGGTGAGGACCTCGTCCTCGTCGCCCTGCAGGCCGGCCTCGAGCACCGGGGCCTGGCCCGGCACGAACGTGATGCGCCACGCGCCGGCGCCCTCTGCCTCGAAGCCGGCCTTCATGGCCAGCTGCGCGGTGCCCTCGCGCGTCTTGCCGATCAGCTCCGCGAAGTACTCGCGGAAGGCGGCGTCGAGGGTCTCCTTCGAGACGGGCTTTCCGGGAACGCGCGCGGCGGAGATGGCTCGCGAGACGCGGGCGGCCTCCTGCATCGCGTAGCGCTCGACGGACTTCGCGTCGTAGCCCCAGCCTTCGGTGAGGCCCTTGGCGATGGCGCCGGTGTCGGGGCTCCACTGATCTCCCGGCTCCATGCGCAGCAGGTGCGTGCCCGCCCTCATCGCGGGCTCCATCGCGGCCTTCAGCGCCTCGTCGGGCGTCGGCCGGTCGATGAAGTTCTTCCACAGCTCGCTCTGCTCGAGCAGCGCCCAGCTCGACGCGAAGGGCGCCGCCTCGGCCGGCTGCAGGCCCTCGATGCCCTCGACGAAGCGCTGAATCCCTTCTGCCTTCTTCTTCGCGCAGCGCTCGAGCATCGTCTCGCGCGTGCCGTCGAAGCCGGTCGGGTACGACGAGGCGCCGGCGAAGGGCAGGAACGCGAGGTCGATCTTCCCCAGCCGCTCGACGATCGACCGGTACGCGCCCGGCGACAGCACGTTGTCGTTGCCGTGGTAGAGGCGGACGCCGTCGGCCTCGATCACGACCGAGGACACCTCCCAGCCGCGATCGTGCGGAACGAAGGTGAGCTTCACGCCGGGAGCGATCTCGCGCGTCTCCCACGGCTGCAGCCAGTCGACCTTGCGAAGGTGAGACTTGTCGAGGCGCCGCTTCAGCGCGCCGGACGCGAACGGCATCGCGAGCACCGTCGAGTCGGCCGACAGCCGCTCGAGCGTGCGCGGGCCCGAGTGATCCGGGTGAATGTGGCTGAGGATGACGAAGTCGGGCCGCGGCAGCGTCGACGAGTCGGGGTAGGGCGGCGGCGGGTAGCGGAACCAGGCGCCGCCGAAGACCGGCTCGAAGAACCACGGGTCGACGAGCAGCGTGCGCCCCGGCGCGTCGTCGGATCCGGTGTTGATGAACAGCTGCGCGTGCCCGAGCCAGGTGACGAGCATCGGGCCCTCAGCGCTTCTTCTTCTTCGCGGTCGCGTGGGCGGGCACACCGCCGGCGGGCGCGGTCTCTTCGGTGAGCACCGGGGGAGGCTCGGGCTCGACGAGGTACTTCCTCGCCCACGGAGTGAAGGTCCACCAGATGCCGCCGACGGCGATCAGCGAGGCGATGCTCATCGCGAGCGATTGGTCGTCCTGCCAGCCGCTCATGCCCGTGATCGGCGTGAGCATGATGAAGATGCAGGTCGCGACGAGCGCGCACAGCCACATGCCGACCTCGCGTCTGAGCTCGTGCAGCAGCGCCAGCGCGACGAAGAACACGTAGTAGTAGTTCGTGAGCTCGGCGCCGAGCACGATGAAGCCGGCTCCGAGCGCGGACGAGGCCCACAGCAGGCCCTTCGTGCCGCGGACCGCGAAGAAGAGCAGCACCAGCCCCGCGAGCGCCGCGAGGATGAAGAAGGGCCGGGTCAGCTTGAAGATCTCGACGCGCTTGTCCTTCCACGGCTGCCAGGCGTCGAGCTGCTTGCTGTCGCGCATGTGCGCGCCGTTCGTCCACGGCAGCGAGCTGAAGATCGTCCGCATGCCCATGTGGTTCGTGAGCGGCGTGGCGGCGTGTTTGGCGGTGTTGGCGGCGAAGCGCTTCCAGGTCTCGACGCCGCCGAAGAACCAGAGCGAGGCTCCGCCGAGCGCGACGGTGGCGATGATGCCGCCGAGGGCGAAGCGCGCGATCGTGGGAGACAGCCAGCGGGGGCCGCGCGACAGCACGCGCGCCGAGATGACCTCGAGCGTGTGCAGCACGGCGACGAGCGCGATGGCCGCGACGAGCAGCAGCGCGGTCACGCGGCCGAGCTGTGGGTCGCGCGTGAACAGGTAGAGGACGAGCGCTGCGGGCCCGCCGACGATCACCGCGAACGTGCGCTGCGCCGCTGACCTCTGCGTCGTGTTCATCGACGCCCAGCGAACCCAGAAGTACTGCTTGGGCGACTCGGGCTCTTCGGCGAGCTCGTCGGTCGCGTCGCCCTTCATTTTGAGCTGCACGCGCGCGTAGTGGATCGCGGCGAGCACCGGTCCGGCGAGCAGCAGGCCGGGGAACAGGCGCAGGAGCGTGGCGTAGGCGAGGGCGACTCCGGCCATGAACGGCTTGCCGCGGCGCGCGAGGCAGACGACGGCGATCGTGTAGAAGAGCCAGTCGTGGCGCAGCAGAGCGCCGCCGGTCCAGTAGAAGAACCGGCTCGCCCAGTTCGTGCCGAGCATGATGAGCGCGACGGCGAAGACGCGCGGCCCGAACGCCCACCAGATCATCGCGGCCATCAGCGCGAGGTAGAGCGGGTCGAACAGATCGACGAACGTGATCTGCTGCAGCGTCGCGGTGCCGGTGTTCGTGATGACGTAGCCGAGCAGCGTCCAGACGGGCGACGCGTTGTACCCGTGGTCGTGGTGGATCTCTTCCCACCGCTTGTCGTTCACGCGCGCGCGGAAGAAGGCGATGTCCTTCTTGAACTCGCTCCAGCGCTCGGCCGAGAAGTGCGCCTTGCACTCCTGCGGGCGGAGGAGAACGGTCTCGCCGACCTTCTCCATGATGTTGGTGCGCAGGTTGGTGACGATGCGCTGCTCGCGCATCTTGGCGAGCTTCTCGGGCGGGAAGTCTTCCGAGTCCGCGATGATCGCGCACTCGTACATGCGGTCGTACCCGACCTCGGGGAAGTACTTCGCGCCGACGTAGTAGTGGTACGTGTCCCAGGTGTGGATGAAGTTGTCGAAGTGGAGATGGCCGAAGTTCGCGTAGCCGAACCCCGCTGACACGCCGATCGCCACGAGCAGCCGATCGCGCAGCAATTGGAAGTCGCGCCCGCGCCCCTGCGCGCTCAGCCAGTAGCCCCACGCGATGACCGCGAACGCGCCGCAGGCGAGCGTGAGCGTCACCGTGCTGGCAGTGTTGTCGTCCTTCACCCACGTCTTGCCGCTGATGGGGAAGAGCGCGACGAACAGCGTGAACGCGATGACGCCCAGCGGGCCGTAGGTCTCGAGCCCGAACGGCGTCGCGACGACCTTGCCGTTCTTGCGCGGCGCGAAGTGGAAGATGGCCGCGATGCCGATCAGCGCGCCCGCGACCCAGTACAGCCACACGTTGAACTCGGCGCGCTGGTTCACGCGCTGGGCGAGGATTGCGATGACGGCGCCGATGAGCGGCCAGAGCGGGAACTTGCGTTCAGGCTCCTGAGGCGTCGGCTTGCCTTTTTCGGCGGTTGCCACGGCGCCCCCCTATACACGGGAAGTGTGTGGGGGTGGGAGGCCTCGCGGCACAGATCACCGGAGCGTCGTCAGGCGCTTAGCGGGCTCTGCCCGGAAGGGTCTGCGCCGCGAGAGAGATGGTAGATCCTTCGTCCTCTTCACCCGTTAGGGGGCTCATGCACTCGCTTCGCCTGCTGGTCGTGTCTGCGCTGATCGCCGCGCCCACCACCGTCCTCGCGCAGGGCATGCTGATGCCGACGGACACGTCGGTCGGTCCGCTCGGCGTGAAGTACCAGCACGTCTCCGTCGAGATTCAGGACGGGACGGCAGTCACGAAGGTCGAGCAGACGTTCGTGAACTCGGCGCCGCGGCAGCTCGAGGCGCACTACGTCTTCCCGCTGCCGAAGGGCGCCGCGCTGCAGGACTTCTACCTGTGGATCAACGGCAAGAAGACGAAGGGCGAGGTGCTGGAGAAGAAGAAGGCGGCCGAGATCTACGAGGGCATCGTGCGCCGGCTGCAGGACCCCGGCCTGCTCGAGTACGTCGACAGCGACGTCTTCCGCGCGCGCGTGTTCCCGGTGCCGGCGAACGGCGAGCAGAAGATCGAGCTCACGTTCAGCCAGGTGCTCGACTTTCAGAGCGGCATCTACCGGTACCACTACCCGCTGGGCGCGGCGTCGCGTGGCGCGCCGGCGCTGAAGGTGCGGCAGGACTTCTCGTTCGCCGCGAAGCTGCAGTCGAAGGTGCCGATTCGCTCGGTGTACTCGCCGACGCACACGCTCGGCGTCTCGCGCAAGAACGAGAACGAAGCGGTCGCGGGCATGGAGGCCGGCAGCGGCTTCGACATCTCGAAGGACCTCGACCTCTATTACACGACGTCGGACAAGGCGATCGGGCTCAACGTGCTGAGCTACCGCGCGTCGAACGAAGAGCCGGGGTACTTCCTCGCGCTCGTCGCGCCGCGCACCGAGATCCCGAAGGACGAGATCATCGCGAAGCGCGTCACGTTCGTCGTCGACACCTCGGGTTCGATGATGGGCGACCGCATGAAGCTGGCGAAGGACTCGCTCAAGTACTGCGTGCAGCGCCTCAACCCGAAGGACGAGTTCAACGTGGTGCGCTTCTCCACCGACGTCGAGGCGCTCTTCGAGAAGCCGCAAGCAGCGAACGGCGACATGGTGAAGAAGGCGCTGTCGTTCGTCGACTCGTTCGAGGCCATCGGCGGCACCGCGATCGACGAGGCGCTCACCCGCGGCCTCAAAGACGCCGAAGGGAAGGGCGACCGGCCGCACATGGTCATCTTCATCACCGACGGCCACCCCACCGTCGGAGACACCGAGGAGGACGCGATCGCGAGCCACGCGAAGAAGGGCAACAAGGGCTCGCGCGTCTTCACGTTCGGCGTCGGCGATGACCTGAACGCCCGGCTGCTCGATCGCGTCGCCGACGACGGCCAGGGCACCAGCGACTTCGTGCGCGACGGCAAGGAGTTCGAGATCAAGATCTCCGCGTTCATGGACAAGGTCGCGAACCCGGTGCTCTCGAACGTCGCGCTCGACCTGGGCGAGTTCGCGGCCTTCGACGTGTACCCGAAGAAGCTGCCCGACCTGTTCAAGGGCCAGCAGCTCGTCGTGATGGGCCGCTACCGCAAGCCGGGCGAGGCGAAGGTGATGCTCACCGGCTCGTTCAACGGCGGCAAGAAGTCGTTCGAGTACGGCGCCGCGATGTCGGGCGAGAACAAGGCGCACGACTTCATTCCGCGCCTGTGGGCGATCCGGAAGGTCGGCTACCTGCTCGAGGAGATCCGCCTGCGCGGCGAGCGCGCCGAGCTGCGTGAAGAGGTGACGATGCTCGGCAAGAAGTTCGGCATCGTGACGCCGTACACCTCGTACCTCGTCGTCGAGGATCAGCCGATCGCGAACATGCGCCCGATGGACGATCGCGTTCGCGGCGGCGAGCGTCCGCCTCCGCCGCCGACGTCGGTGGCTCCCGCGCCGTGGGCTGCGGCTCCGCGCGAGGAGGCCCAGCGGTTCGCTCCGGCGAAGAAGGAGAAGTCCGGCGAGGCGAAGGCCGCGTCGCCCCCGCTCGGCACCGGCGCCAGCAGGGCGATGGCCGAGCCGGAGATGGACTCGTCGGACTTCGCGGCGGCGTTCGGCTCCGGCGGGAAGGGCATCGGCTCCCTGGGCGGCCAGGGTGCGAAGGCCGACACCGGCTCGGCCCTCGGCAACGCGAGCGGCTCGGAGGGCATCGCGGTCTCCAAGGCGACCCGCGCGCTCAAGGACTACGACAAGGGCCCGGCGGCGACCGACCCGGTGCGCGTCGCGGGCGGCCGCACGTACATCTTCCGCGCCGGCGGGTGGATCGACTCCGAGGCGCTGGCGGGCACTCCGAAGACGCTCAAGGTGAAGTACCTGTCGGAGGGGTACTTCGCGCTCCTGCGGCTCAAGCCGGACCTCAAGGCTGCGCTCGCGCTCGGCAACCGCGTCGTCGTGCTCATCGCGTCGGGCAAGAGCATCGTGATCGCTCCCAATGAGGGCGAGGAGAAGACCGAAAAGGTCGAGGCCTTCCTCAAGTAGGGCCGTCTCGTGGGACCCGGCGGGCGCTGACCATCGCGTTGCGGTGACGGGTCGCCGCGGCGCAGAATGCGCCCCGTGCGACGCATCTGGGTCATCGGGGCCGTGCTGCTCGCCGGAGCCTGTGACGGCCTCGTCGACTCGTTCGACGGCGGCGCCGGCGGCGGTGTCGCCGGCAGCGGTGGTGGCATTGCGAGCACGGGCGGAGGAGACGCGGGCGGCGGTGTCGCCGGCACGGGCGGAGGAGACGCGGGCGGCGGTGTCGCCGGCAGCGGTGGAGGAGTCGCCGGCACCGGCGGAGGAGTTGCCGGCACCGGCGGAGGAGTTGCCGGCACCGGCGGCGGTACGGCCGGAGGCGCCGCAGGCGGTACGGCGGGAGGCGCCGCAGGCGGTGCAGCAGGAGGCAGCGCAGGCGGTGCAGCAGGAGGCAGCGCAGGC
>CALJKW010000017.1 GCA_937980205.1 uncultured Myxococcales bacterium
TGCCGGTCACCATCACCTTCAAGGCGAAGGACGTCGGCAAGGCCGACGACGAGCTCAAGGTGCTGTCCGACGACCGCGAGTTCCCCGAGCTGCGCATCCCCATTCACGCCAACTTCCTCGGCACGCCGCAGCTCAAGGTGGCGCCGAACCCGGTCGAGTTCGGCTACGTCGCGATGGGCCGCCAGGCGACCCGCAACGTCACGCTCACGAACCAGGGCACCGGCGTCGCCGGCATCGAGATCCGGGGCATGGCCCTCTCGCCGGTCGACACGATGGACTTCGGCCTCGAGCTCGGCGACCTCACGTTCCCGTTCACCCTCGCGCCGATCGCGAAGGACAACACGGCGCTGAAGACCGTCGTCGTCCGCTACAACCCGCGCTCGTCGGCGATGCACACGGTCAACCTCGTCATCACCACGAGCAAGGGCGAGGTGACGGTGCCGCTCAACGGCAACGCCGAGACGCCGCCGAAGATGGACGTCTGCGCCGCGGGCAAGTGCCTCTCGACGATGGGCACTCCGTCGGTGAACCTGGGCGACGTGCCGTACGGCGCGACGAACGTGCTGCCCGTCACCATCACGAACACCGGCGGAGCGCCGCTCAAGGTCACGTACATGTGGGGCGGCTCGAACCCGAACACCGATCTCTCCGCCGCGCCGGCCATCATCCCCAGCGTGACCGCGGGCAACTACGTCGACCTGCAGGTCGCGTACACGAACACCGCCGGCCCGATGACGGCCACCAACATCACCGGCCTGCTCGTGCTCTCGAGCAACGATCCCTCTCGGCCGTCCGTGTCGGTCCCCGTCAGCGCGCGCGCGATGCCGCCCCAGGGGCCCGAGGTCGTGAAGATCGAGATGGTCTTCGACAACGGCAACGACGGCCTCTTCGACAAAGACGTGCGCAACGTCGACATGCGCCTCGAGCACCCGTTCGGCTACGTCTGCGACAAGGCGCACCCGAACCCGACGAACTGGGGCATGTACGGCAGCCCCTCGTGGATCGCGTTCCCCCCCAAAGAGGAGCCCGAGCGCATCATCCTCCCCGGCGCGATGGTCGACGCGACCTGGCGCGTGCAGATCTCGTACATGGAAGACTGCAAGTCGCTGCCGACCGAGCTGCTCGCCGGTCTGCTCGGCATCTCGGTCGACGTGCTGCTCGACTACCTCTCCGGCGGCCTCGTGCCGATCGACGCCTCGATGGTCTCGCAGCTCATCTCGAACATCTGCCTCAACAAGTCGTCGAGCAACGTGACCGTCCGCGCCTTCGTCAACGGCGCCCTCATCAAGGAGAAGACGATCTCGGTCAGCCGCAAGGGCGACACCGTCTACGCGATGGATCTGATCCGCAGCGGCGGCACGTTCTCCGCGCAGTGAAAGGAGGCCATCGCATGAAACGCGCGCTCCTCTCTGCCCTCGCCGTCGCTTGCGCGGCGGGCTGCAACACGAAGCCGCCCGCGGCTCCGACCGTGCCGCCGGGCCTCGCCGCCGTGCCGCCGCGGCTCGCGTACCTGTGCGTCACGCCCGGCTGCGAAGAGACCCAGACCGCCGAGATCAACGTCCGCGGCAGCCGGCGCGTCGCGATCAAGCGCATTCTGCTCTCCGGCACCGGCTCGGCCGACTTCAAGTTCACGTCTTCCGAGATGCCGCCGTTCATCGTCGGCGGCGGCAGCTCGTTCTCCGTCGACGTCACCTACAAGCCCGTCGGAGCCCCCGCGCCCGGCGAAGCCAGGCTCCTCGTCACGTACACCGACGCGTCTCCGGAAGAGAGCCCCGACCGCCTCGCCCCGGGCGAGATCGCCATCCCGCTCGTCCGCCGCATCGTCGGAGAGCCCGTCCTCACCGTGAAGCCCGGCGCCCTGCAGTTCGGAGTCGTCACCGTCGCCGCCACCCGCACCATGCCGGTGCGCGTCGCGAACGAGGGCTTCGGCAACCTCGTGCTGCAGATCGCCTCGGCCGACGCCGGCCACCCCGACGTGAAGGCGACGCTGCCCGACCAGCCCGCCATGGGCCCCGACGCCGGCTTCGACATGCCCATCGCCTACACGCCGTCGAGCGAGGGGTACCTCAAGGCCACCGTCACCGTCACCGCGACCGCGAAAGAGGTGCCCCCCGCGTACGTCGTCGTCGAGGGCACCAGCCTCACGTACCCGAAGCTCGCCCTCGAGCAGTCGGGCGACGTCGACTTCGGCCTCGTCGCGAAGACCAAGACGCGCAACATCGACCGCCAGCTCGTCAACCAGGGCGGAGTCGATCTCGTCATCACCGCCATCACCGTCGCCGACGCGCTCGGAGACGTGAAGCTCCTGATGCCCGCTGCTGCCTCGCTGCCCATCACGCTCAAGCCGCTGCAGCGCATTCCGCTCGCGGTGCTCGTCGACGGCGTCACGCCCGGCGACGTCGACGCGACCATCACCTTCGCCTCGAACGACCCCACCGCGCCGATGTTCGTCTGGCGCATCATCGGCACCGTGACCGATCCGCGCATCCAGCTCGCTCCGACCGAGCTCAACTTCGGCAACCCGCTGCCCGACGGCGGCGTCGGCTCGGTTCCCCACGGCTGGGTCGTGACGCGCCCGCTCGAGATCAAGAACGTCGGCTACGGCCCGCTCACCATCAAGAACATCATCACGGGCGCCGGCACCAGCCCGCTGTTCACGCTCTCGAAGGTCCCCACGCTGCCCGCCGTCCTCGAGCGCGATCAGCGCATCGGCATCGACGTCTCCTTCCGCGCCGAGACGATCGCGAACTTCCCCGGCTTCGTCTCGGTCGAGAGCGACGACGGCATGAGGCCCTTCACCGAGGTCGCGCTCTCGGCGAACGTCGGCATGTGCGGCCCCATGACGTGCCCGATCTCGAACGGCACGCCGACGTGCGCCAGCGGCGGCTGCGAGATCGGCATGTGCAACACCGGCTGGTACAACACCGACGGCCTCAGCTCGACCGGCTGCGAGTGCAAAGAGCCCGTCGCCGACCCCGGCGAGTTCTGCATGGACAAGAACCACCTGGGCAACTTCTCGGACAGCGGCTCCGGCAGCCAGTACACCGGCATCATCGCCCTCGCGAACGACGTCGACCTCATCTCCTTCACCGGAGAAGACACCAGCAGCGGCCAGCTCTTCGGCGACGACTACGACGTGAAGATCAGCTTGAGCAGCCCCGACCCGAACATCCGCATGTGCGTGTACCGGAACTCGGGGAGGAACCTGCCGGGCAACTGCTTCTTCAGCGGAGAGCAGTGCCCCTCGAGCCGCTTCTACCGCCACGACGGCTCGTACGGCAGCGGCGACGACTCCGACTACATCGTGAAGGTCTTCAGAGATCCCGGCAGCCCGCCGACCTGCACGCCGTACACGGTGTTCGTCTCCAACGCGCGCTGAAGGCGTGCCGCGGTCGTTCGCGAACGCGCTCGAAGCCAACCCGCTGCCGCAGCGGCTGGGTGACGTGAAGCTGCAGTACGAGAAGAGCGTCTGGGTCGGCCGCGCCGACCGGCCGCCGCGGGGCCGCCTCGCGAACGCGGCGCTCATCGTCGGCAGCGTCTTCGGCGTCTTGACGCTCGCCGCGATCCTTCGGGACGAAGATCACGCCACGCTGGGCCTGTTCCTCCTCCCCAGCGTGCTCGGCTTCTTCGCCGCCGCGTGGCTCGAGCAGCGCGAGCGCCGGCAGCGCGCGTTCGCCGTCGACTTCCACGGCCACGTGCTGCGGCTCGACTTCTCGACGCCCCTGACCGGCATGCCCCGCACGCTGTACGTCGCGTTCGACCAGGTCCGCGAGCTGCAGCTCGAAGAGCAGGGCGGGGCTTTGAAGGTGATGACCGTCGACTTCGAGGCAGGGAAGGGGCTGTACCGCGAGGTGCTGGTCGCGGACGTCCCGCCGAAGCAGCTCGCCGACGCCGAGCGCGTGAAGAAGATGCTGCGCGCCGCGGTGGGCCTCGAGAAGCCGAAGGACGAAGAGCCCGAGAAGCCCGAAGGCCCGATCGACACCTTTGGCTGAGGCATCACCGCAACAGCGAAGACCACGCCTCGTCGCGCGTGTGCGCGACCAGCGCCGCGCCCTTGAACATGCGCTGCACCTGCAGCTCGGCGGTCGCGCTCTCGGCGACGACGCGGGCGGTGCGATCCATGCCGTGGTTCTTCGCCCAGACGTTGAGCAGCGTGATGCGCGGAGGCAGCTCGGGCGGCATCACCGCGAGGCTCGACTGATCGACCAGGCACTTCCACCCGAACGGCAGGGTGGAGATGGTCTGCTTCACCGCTTGTTCGTACCGGCTGTAGCTGTCGAGCGTGGGGCGGGCGGGGTAGCGCACCTCGAGAATGCGCTCGGACTCATGGAATCGGATCTCGAACTCGGACTGCATCGGCCGCAGTGTAGATCTCCGAGCCGCCCTTTTTGAACTCGTCGGCCTTCTCGGCGAGCCCCTTGGCGCGCACCTCTTCGGTGATCTTCATCGAGCAGAAGTGCGGGCCGCACATCGAGCAGAAGTGCGCCGTCTTCGCGGCCTCCTTCGGCAGCGTCTCGTCGTGGAAGGCCCGGGCGCGCTCGGGGTCGAGCGACAGGTTGAACTGATCTTCCCAGCGGAACTCGAAGCGCGCCTTCGACAGGGCGTTGTCGCGCGCCTGCGCCCCCGGGTGACCCTTCGCGAGGTCCGCTGCGTGCGCCGCGATCTTGTACGTGATGACGCCTTCCTTCACGTCGTCGCGGTTCGGCAGGCCGAGGTGCTCTTTCGGGGTCACGTAGCAGAGCATCGCCGTGCCGTACCACCCGATGAGCGCGGCGCCGATGCCGGACGTGAAGTGGTCGTAGCCCGGAGCGATGTCGGTGGTGAGCGGCCCGAGCGTGTAGAACGGCGCCTCGTCGCAGAGCTCGAGCTGCTTCGTCATGTTCTCTTTGATGAGCTGCATCGGCACGTGGCCGGGGCCCTCGATCATCGTCTGCACGTCGTGCTTCCACGCGATCTTCGTGAGCTCGCCCAGCGTCTGCAGCTCGGCGAACTGCGCCTCGTCGTTCGCGTCCGCGATGGAGCCGGGCCGCAGGCCGTCTCCGAGCGAGAAGCTCACGTCGTACGCCTTCATGATCTCGCAGATCTCTTCGAAGTGCGTGTACAGGAAGCTCTCGCGGTGATGCGCGAGGCACCACTTCGCCATGATGCTGCCGCCGCGTGACACGATGCCCGTCACGCGCTTCGCGGTGAGCGGCACGTACGCGAGGCGCACGCCGGCGTGCACGGTGAAGTAGTCGACGCCCTGCTCGCACTGCTCGATGAGGGTGTCGCGGTAGATCTCCCAGGTGAGCTCTTCGGCCTTGCCGCCGACCTTCTCGAGCGCCTGGTAGATGGGCACCGTGCCGACCGGCACCGGGCTGTTGCGCAGGATCCACTCGCGGGTCTCGTGAATGTCCGAGCCGGTCGACAGATCCATCACCGTGTCCGCGCCCCAGCGAATGGCCCAGACCATCTTCTCGACCTCTTCCTCGATGGAAGAGGTGACCGCCGAGTTGCCGAGGTTCGCGTTGATCTTCACCAGGAAGTTGCGGCCGATGATCATCGGCTCGAGCTCGAGGTGGTTCACGTTCGCGGGGATGATCGCCCGCCCGCGCGCGATCTCGTCGCGCACGAACTCGGGGGTGATCTGTTGCGGGATGCTCGCCCCGAACGACTGACCCGGGTGCTGGCCCTCCTCGAGGCGCTGCTGCTCGCGGATCGCAACGAACTCCATCTCGGCGGTGATCTCGCCGCGCTTCGCGTACGCCATCTGCGAGACGTTCTTGCCGCTCTTCGCGCGGTACGGCGTCGTGCGCGCGTGGAACCGCAGGCCGTCGAGGCGCTTGTCCGCGAGCCGCGCGCGCCCGTACTCGGACGACAGGCCGGGCAGCTGCTCGACGTCGCCGCGCGCCTTCACCCACGCCTCGCGCGTCGGCGGCAGGCCCTTCTTGAGATCGATGGTCGCCGTCGGGTCGGTGTACGGCCCCGTCGTGTCGTAGAGCTGCACGCTCGGGTTGTGCGTCACGCGACCGTCGGCGTGGCGCGTGTCCTGGAGCGAGATCTCGCGGAGCGGCACCTTGAGGTCGGGGAAACGCTTGCCGACGGCGTACACCTTCTTCGACGCGGGGAAAGGTGTGCGGGTGATGCCGGAGAGCTTCTGTTCGTCGACGTGCAGCGTCTTGCGCATGGCGACGTCGTCGTTAACCCACGCGCTTCAGAACCTCAACGCCGGTTGAAGCGGTTCATCGCCTTCTGCATGCCGTCGCGCGCCCAGCCCTCGGCCATCTCGGCCGCCGAGCTGAGCAACGCCGGTAACTGCGGCCCCTCTTCGGACGAGAAGTTCCCCAGCACGTGGCCCACCACGCGCTCCTTCGCGTTCGGGCCTTGAGGCTTGCCGATGCCGAAGCGCAGGCGGCCGTAGGTGCCTTCGCCCCACGACTCGGCGATCGACTCGAGGCCGTTGTGGCCGCCGGTGCCTCCGCCCGCCTTGAGCTGCAGCTTGCCGAACGGGAGGTCGAGCTCGTCGTGAATGACGAGCACGTCTTCGGGGGGCACCTTGTAGAAGCGCGCGCACGCACCGAGCGAGCGCCCGGAGTCGTTCATGTACGTCTGCGGCTTGAGCAACAGCGCCCGCTCGCCGCCGACCGTGGCCTGCGCCAGCTCGGCGTCGAACTTCGCCTGCGTGAACGAGGCCTTCGCGCGGGCAGCGAGGAGCTCGCACACCATGAACCCGACGTTGTGCCGGTGGCGTGCGTATTCGCTGCCCGGGTTGCCCAGGCCACAGATGATCTTCATGAGCGTCCCCCTCTCCCTCGGAGGGGAGAGGGCCGGGGTGAGGAGGCCGTGGCCTAAAGCTCTTACTTCTTCTTCTCGTCCTTCTTCGCGGCGGGAGCGGCAGCCTTGGCGTCGCCAGCCTTCGCGTCGCCGGCCTTGGCATCGCCCGCCTTCGCAGCGCCCGCGGCCGGAGCAGCACCCGCGGCAGCAGCGCCCTCGGCGCCCGGAGCCGCAGCAGCGGCCACCGGCGTCGCGACGACCTCCGCTTCCGGAGCCGTGACGACCGCGATCGTGTAGTTCACGTGCGTCTTCACCGTGACGCCCTGGGGCAGCTTCACGTCGTTGACGTGCAGCGAGTGGCCGATCTTGAGCGGCGTCACGTCCACGTCGATCTTCTCGGGGATCGCACCGGGGAGCGCCCACACCTCGAGCTCGCGGCGCATCTGCGTGAGGATGCCGCCGTTCGCCTGGCCTTCAGCGCGGCCGACGAGCTGAACCGGCACCTTCACCTTCACCTGCTCGTTCTCGCGAACGTCGATGAAGTCCGCGTGCAAGAGCTCGCGGGTGACGGGGTCCTGCTGGTACTCCTTGAGCAGCACGGTGTGGCTCGCGCTGCCGACCTTCAGGCCGATGAGCGTGTTGAGCCGCTTGGTGGTGTTCACCGCGGTCTTCACCGCCTTCGGGTTCACCGAGATCTGCAGCGGCTTCTCGAGGTGCTTGCCGTAGACGACGGCGGGAATGAGGCCCGCGGCGCGCGCCTTGCGGGCAGAGCCCTTGCCGGAACCTTCACGAACCTGCGCCTCGAGCTGCGATTGGGTCTGAGCCATGATCGAAAATCCTTTGTGGGGCCGCTCCGGCATCCCACCCGAATGGTGGGCCCCGAAAGCGAGCGAGGCGGCCTTGTGCCAGCGTTGACGCCCCGGCGTCAAGTCTGCTAGGCGCACCGCTCCATTTCATCTTTCGGAGTTGGCAAAGCCATGCGCAACAGCGCTCTCGAATTCGTCGAATCTACCCAGCGTCGCAAGGACCTCGCGGAGTTCCGCCCGGGCGACACCGTCCGCGTGAACTGGAAGGTCAAGGAAGGCGACAAGGAGCGCGAGCAGGCGTTCGAGGGCGTCGTCATTCGCAAGAAGAAGGGCGGCGTGAGCGCCTCCTTCACCGTGCGCAAGGTGAGCTACGGCGTCGGCGTCGAGCGCATCTTCCCGCTGCACAGCCCCCGCTACTCGACGATCGACGTGCTCACGCACGGCGACGTCCGCCGCAACCGGCTCTTCTACCTCCGCGACCTGCGCGGCAAGGCCTCGAAGGTCGACCAGCAGGAAGAGCAGCTCGAGGTCGCGGCCCCTGCGGCGCCGAAGGCCGAGGGCGCGGCTGCCGAGCCCAAGGCTCCGAAGGCCAAGAAGTCTGCTTCCAAGAAGGAAGCGGCCTCGAAGGCCGAAGAGAAGAAGTGAGTCAGCGGCCGCCGTCGCGGCCCTGATCCCTCAGCGCCATCAGCATCGCCTTCGCGGCCGCCTTGAGCGTGTCGAAGACGCCCGTGCCCTGCGCGGGGTCGGCTTCGAACACCTTGGCGTCCGCAGGCACCGCGAGCGCTTTCGTGGTGGCGTCGAGGTCGCCCGTGCCGACGGCCTGGTAGATCACCGGCACCGAGCCCCACGCCACTGCGTTCGCGGCGAGGTCCGCCTTGAGCTGCGCGAGCGCGGCGACGTTCACGCTCGACTGCTTCGGCGAGCGATCCGCGATGAACACGATGCCGTCGACGCCCTTCAGCACCTGGCGCCGGCCCGCCTCGTACGCCTTCGCGCTTCCCATCGTGTAGAGGTGGAAGCGGGTCTTGAAGCCGCGGATCTCGCCCAGCGTCAGCGGCAGGAACGCGTAGTACCGGCCCGAGGCGTGGCGCTCCGAGCGCAGGGTCGTGCCGGCGTCGGGGTTGGTCTTCGCGTACACGTACTCGAGGTTCGCGTTGCCGACGGCCTCGTCGGCCGAGAAGTAGACGAGCTTGAGGTTGATCTCTTTCTTCTCGAAGTCGACGTAGGACGAGAGCAGGGCGAGCAGCGCCGCAGAGAGCATCGCAGCCGCTTACGGGTGAAGAAGAAACTTCGCAACCGCGCGCGGCCCACCTAAGAAGGTGCTTCCGATGCTCTTGCTCGAGCTTGCGGTGCAATCGGTACGAGGGTTCTCGCCCTCCGTCCGCGTGGCGCTCAAGCCGGGCTTCGTCGTGCTCAAGAGCCCGACCGACGCTCCGGCGCCGGTGGCCACCCTCATCTCTTCGCTCTGCTACCCCGACGGCAAGGGGCAGGACGCCAGCCTGCTCGCGCCGGGCGCCCGCGTCGGCAAGGCCGGCGTCAGCTTCCAGGCGAACGACAACAGCGTCTGGCGCCTGGTGAAAGAGCTCGGCGGCCAGGGCTCGCTGCACAAGCTCAACCTCACCACGCGCGCCTACGAGGTCGTCACCCAGGACGCCGCCGAGATGCAGTCGACGCTGCGGCAGGCCGTCGGGCTGCCCGCGCGGGCGACGTTCGAGCAGATCTTCACGCTGACCCCGGCGCAGTTCCCCACGAAGCGCGCGTCGGGCAAGGCCGAGAAGCTGAAGAAGAAGGCCGGCATGGACGCGGCCGTCGAGGAATCGAAGCTCAAGGGGCTTCGCCAGGAGCTCGCCAAGGCGAAAGAGGCCGGTGAGCTGCAGTACCGGCTCGACGGTCTCACCTCGGACATCTATCGCCTCGAGTCGAAGCTGAAGACGCTCGACGACAAGAAGGCCGAGCTCGACGCCGCCCGCGCCGAGCTCGAGAACGCCCCCACGCCCGAGAAGCTCGGAGCGCCCGCCGACATCGTCGAGCGCGTGAGGCGCCTGCCGGACGAGAAGAAGAAGAGCGCCGAGGCCGTGCGCCGCGTGATGGACGAGAAGGACGAGGCCGGCTACGGCCGCGGCGCGCGCGTGCCCCCGGTGTGGACGGACTCGCGCTTTCTCGCCGCGTTCTTCGGCGGCGTCGCCATGATCGCCGTCGGCGCGCTCACCGAAGGCGCGCTGCACTACCTCTCGCTGTTCGCGATCATCCCGTTCACGTTCGCCGCGCTGCTCGCGCTTCGCTACATCGAAGAGCTGCAGGCCGCCGCTCGCCGCGGCAGCAAGGGCGACATCTACGACCTGCGCATCGCCAAGCTGCAGGAAGAGTTCAAGGCGTACGAGGCCCAGGTCAACTCCGCGATGGAGGCCGTCGGGGCCGCCACGCGCGACGAGTTCTACGCCGCGATGGAGAAGCCCGAGACCTTCAAGACGCGCGTCGCCGAGCTCGAGGTGCAGTACGCCGAGCTCCAGGCGGACCCCGAAAACGCCGACCTGCAGAACCGCATCGCGACGATGCGCGCCGAGGCCGATGCGATGAACCAGAAGCTGCTCGAAGAGGGCGGCGGCAGCGGCTACGCCCGCAGCGAGCTGGAGATCCAGAAGGACATCGAGCGCGCCGAAGCGCTGCTCGAGCGCGCGAAGAACCCCGAAGAGGCCTTCGGGCTCGCGAACAACCCGGCCGAGCACCACGAAGATCCGACGCCGCCGCTGATGGTGATCGCCTGCGACCTGTTCCAGCAGGACACGCCGACGCTGTGGGCCCAGCTGCGCGATCGCACCGTGCAGTACCTCACCGCGCTCGCCGATCGCCGCTACCACGGCGCCGAGGTCGACAAAGACGGCAAGGCCTTCGTTCACGCTCCGGGCCGCAAGGTGCCGGTGACCGAGCTCGTCGGGAAAGATCTCGATCTCTGGTACCTCTCGCTGCGCCTCACGCTCGCCGAGAAGTACAGCGCCCGCGCGCGCGTGCCGGTCGTCATCGAAGACGGCCTCGCCGGCATCGTCGACGACCCGAAGCTGCCGCTGCTCAACCGCATGCTCAAGCACCTCGGCACGCTCACCCAGGTCGTGCACGTCGTCGGCGCCCGCCGCGAGTCGCAGGCCGACGAGGGGCAGAGCTTCACGGTGTGAAGAGCGGGTGAGGGGGGCAGTCAGCGGTCGTCATGTCAGACCCCGTCGCTACTCTTCATCCGCATGGACACGCGCGCCTTCGGAGGAGAAGCAGAGTCACTGGCCATCGAGCACCTTCAGCGCGAGGGCTATCGCATCCGCGATCGGAACGTGAACTACCGCCGCGGAGAGCTCGACATCGTCGCCGAGCTCCACGGGCTGCTCGTCATCGTCGAGGTGCGCGCGAAGGCGACCGACGCCATGGGCGACCCTTCCGAGACCGTCATGTTTCAGAAGCAGCGCCGCATCGCGCTCGCCACGCTCAAGTACCTGCAGGAAGAGCGCCTCGAGGCCGACGTGCGCTTCGACGTCATCTCCGTCGTCGGCCGGGGAAGGGGGGCCACCATCGAGCACATCGAGAATGCCTTCGAGGCCACGTTCTAAAGTAGACGCATGTCCGGCATGCCCGGACGCCTCTTTCTCGTCGCGACGCCGATCGGCAACCTGAGCGATCTCTCCGCGCGGGCGATCGAGACGCTCAAGGCCGTCGACTTCATCGCCTGCGAGGACACGCGGCACTCCAGCAAGCTGCTCGCCCCGCACGGCATCGACAAGCCGCGCGTGAGCCTGCCCGCGTTCGCGGAAGGTCAGCGCGCCGGCGCCATCATCGAGCGCATCGTCAACGGAGAGAGCTGCGCGCTCATCACCGACGCCGGCAGCCCCGCGATCTCCGACCCCGGCGAGCGGCTCGTCGCCGAAGCCGTCGAGGCGGGCCTCGACGTGGTCCCCATTCCGGGCCCGACCGCCCTCGTCGCGGCGCTGTCGGCGAGCGGCCTGCCCACCGGCCGCTTCCACTTCCTCGGCTTCCTGCCGCGGGAGAAGGCGGAAGCGCGCGCGATGCTCGAAGAGGTGAAGGCGCTCAAGGCCACGCTCGTGCTCTACGAGGCCGGCAACCGCACGGTCGAGACGCTGAAGCTGCTCCACGAGGTCCTCGGAGACCGCCGCGCCTGCGTCGCGCGCGAGCTCACCAAGGTGCACGAAGAGCTGCGCCGGGGCCTGCTGTCGCAGCTCAGCGGGGAAGAGCCGCGCGGCGAGGTCGTGCTCGTCGTGGAGGGGCGCTCCGGCACGGAGCGGTGGAGCGAGGAAGAGCTCAAGCGCGCGCTGCAAGAGGGCCTCGCCCGCGGCGATCGCCTGAAGTCGCTCAGCAACGAGCTCGCCGCCAGGGCAGGGTGGACCAGCAAGGACGTCTACCGCGTGGGCTTGAGCCTCAAGCCATCGCAGTAACACCACCCGGGATCGGGATCGCGATCGCGATCGGGACCGGCACCATCGATCCCGATCGCGATCCCGATCCCGGCAGTTGTCGTTCTTCCGCTCACGGCGCGGGCGTCGCGGGACAGAACCCGCTCTTCGGCGCGCAGGCCCGGAAGTACTCGTGCGGGTTCCCGGTGCCGTCGGAGCAGAAGAACTTCTGCTCGTCCTCGTTCTCCACCGTGAAGCCCTTGCAGGTGATGGTCTGGCCCGAGACGGCCGGGCACGTCGCCAGCGAGCTGCCGCAGCTGAAGATGACCGAGCCGCAGTCGAAGCCGCTCGGGCAGTCGGCGTCGGTCATGCACTCGATGCCGCAGAAGGAGCCCGTCTGGCCTTCGCCGATGAAGGTGAGGCAGTGGCCGTTGGTGCCGCAGGTCTGGCCGCCGCTGCAGTCGTTGCAGTCGCGGCGCCCGCTCATCGTCGAGCACGAGCCGTTCATCGTGTCGCAGAACTGGTTCACCGGGCACGAGTTGTTCTCGCGGCAGAAGCTGACGCACTGGCCCATCTGGCAGGCCTTCTTCGGAGCGCAGTCGCCGTCTTTGCGGCAGCCGGGCCGGCAAGACGCCGTCGCGGCGTTGCAGATCTGATCGAACGGGCACTGGCTGTCGAGCGTGCACGGCCCGGCGGCGAGGCACTTGTTCGTCGTCACGTCGCAGAACAGCCCGGGCGGGCAGTCGCCGTTCGAGGTGCACGCCGCGATCGACTGGCAGAAGCCCAGCGGGTTGCAGAAGTTGCCCGGCTTGCAGCCCGCGTTGCTGGTGCACTTGCACGCGCCGCTCACCGCGTCGCAGCGGTTGCCGGGGCCGCACGAGGCGTCGTCGATGCAGATGCAGCGCTCTCCGTTGGGGTCCTTCCTGTAGCCGGTGGGGCAGCACGCATCTCCGACGCAGACGCACGCGCGCACGGTGCCCGAGTACTTGTGGTTCATCGGGCAGCACTCGTCTTTCGCGCAGATGCAGTTCTTCGAGATCGGGTCGTACTTGTGGTCGATCGGGCAGCAGCCGTCGCTCTGGCACTGGCAGGCCATCTTCTCGGGCACGAAGCCGTAGCCGTTCGGGCAGCAGTTGTCGGACGAGCACACGCACGCCTGCTTGTTCTCGTCGAACGAGTAGCCGTCGGGGCAGCAGTCTTGAGCGCCGCAGGTGCACTTCTGCTCGTCCTGCAGCCAGACGTGATCCTGCGGGCAGCACTTCGAGGCGCGGCACACGCAGCTCTCGGCGTCGTTCGAGTACTCGTAGCCGTCGGGGCAGCAGCTCGTGCTGCGGCAGACACAGACGCCCTCTTCGCAGCTCATGCCGCCGGGGCAGCCTTCGTCGGTCGAGCAGACGCAGCGGTCTCCGTCGAAGGTGTAGCCGACCGGACACTCGGGGATGAGCGCCGTTCGCGAGCACCCCGCGATGGAGAGCACCGCTATCGCGAGCGAGATCCTCATTTGTCGAATGCGTACTCCAGCCGGACCTCGGCGCCCGGCGGCGGAATGTAGGTGCCCAGGAACACCACGCTGTTCGTGTCGGCGCGGTACTGCCAGCCGTTCACCGGATCGTTGGGGACCTCGACGCCGTTCACCTTCACCGTCAGCGTGCCGTTGACCGGCAGCAGCGTGAGCGGGAAGACGCGGCGCAGCGTGTTCAGCGCCTCGGCGATCTGCAAGAGCGTGTTCTCGAAGCTCGAGTCGCAGATCGAGCCCACGATGCCGCCGGTGCGCGTCGCGACCGCGGCGTAGCGGAACGCGGGGTCGGCGAGCGAGCCGTAGAACGCCTCTTCTCCGGCCGGCGTGCAGCCGACCGGCGTCGTGCCGGCGATCGCCGAGAAGCTCACCAGCGACTCGTTGCCCTTGCCCTTCGACGCCTGAAACGCGCGCGCGTAGTAGTCGGTCGTGCCGTAGCTCGAGTCGTCTTCGTCGGTGACGACGATGATCGCGAGCGCGGCGTTCGTGCGCAGGAAGCCGGGGTTCGTGACGCCGCCGTCCGGGCCCGTGCCGACCGCGAACTGCGCCATGCGCAGGCCCTGCTCCCAGCGCGTGCGCGACGCGGGGAACGTCGTGTTCGCCTGGAAGACGCCGCCCGCGTCGGGCGTCATGTTGCCGATGATCGGCGTCGCGCCGCGCAGCCGGCCGCGGTCGGTGAAGTTCGAGGAGGTGACCCCGATCTGGTAGTTCACCTTGAGCTGCTGCAGCTTGTTGAGGAAGCCCTGGAAGTTCCGGTTCAGCGTGCGGCGCTGGTTCGCCATCGAGCCGGAGTCGTCGATCACCCAGAGGATGTCGACGATGCCGTCCGCCTGCCGCAGCACGTCGACCTGCACCGCGTCGATCGCCGGCGGCGGAATGACGCGCACCTGGCCGGTATTCGAACGGTCGATCGTCGGCGGGAGGATCTCGACCGGGTACACGCGAGGCTTCGCCACGTCGGGCACCGCCGTGCCCCGGCCGTTCTCGCGGCCGATGCGATCACACCCGATTGATCCAATGCAGATGCCTGCGGCAACAGTCAGCCACGTGAGAAACGTGTGCTTGCTTTGCGTCGGCATCTGGTCTCTTTGATGCAAGTCGCGGCCCGAACGATCAAACCCGTGCGAAGATTCCTGTGGTTGTCGAACCTAGGCAACACGAACACGACATGAAAGTCCGAATGCGCACTGCCGGCGTCCTGATTTTCGCGAGCGCGATGCTCGGCGGCTGCATGTGCACGCCGTCGACTCCGAAGTCGGTGACGCTGAGGCTCAAGAACACGTCCCGCGACACGCTCTTCGTCGACACCACCGACGGCCGGCTCGGCATGGTCGTTCAGCGCTCGGTCGGGGGCGCCTGGTCGAGCTTCGTCGAGACCCCGCGCTGCGCCTGCCAGTCGTGCGACGCCATCTGCACAGCCGGCACCTGCAGCTGCCCCGAGCCGACGACGACGTTCATCCAGCGCGTGCCGCCCGACTCGACCTTCGAGCGCACCTGGGCCGGCGTCGTCCAGACCAACTCGGTCACCAGCTGCGGCGGCTTCGGCACCGAGACCGCCTGCCTGCAGGCCGAGAACGCCCCGTACAACGAGACCTTCAACCTGCACCTCTGCTACGCGCTCACCGCGACGCTGAACGGAGTCTCCACCGACGGCGGCGCCGTCGAGGGCGCGCTGCCCACCGACGTCGGCTGCGTCGATCGCGAGTTCCGCATCGACGACGGCGTCGCCGAGATCGGCCCCCAGCGCGGCGCCGACTGCGTCACCGACGCCGACTGCAAGGGCATGGGCGAGATGTGCTTCTCCGGCGCGTGCACCGCGTCGTGCCCGGCGAACACCTTCCCCAGCGAGGCCGAGTCTTCGGTGCGCATCGCGATCGACGATCGCGGCTTCTTCACCACGATGCGCGACGGCGCGAAGACCCTCTACGTCGGCTCGGGCAGCGTCGGCTCCGCGACCTACAACACCAGCTCGCTGCGCATCTTCTTCACCCGCACCGGCATGGCGGGCGAGACGCTGACCGCCACCGTCGACCTCGACGTCCCGCGCGCCTCGCAGCTGGGCCCGCTCGCCGTGGGGCAGCGCGTGCAGGTGCGCATCGTCGACAGCTCGCCGACCGCGCGCCCCACCTCGAACGTGGGCCTCGTCATCCGCGACGAGACGGGCGCGCTGCTCATCGTCGCCGACTCGGGCCTGACCACCCCGAACCTCGCCGCCAGCGACCTCATGCCGTTCACCGTCACCTTCAGCGGCGCCGCGGTCGGCTGCCGCATGACCGCCTGCGGGAAGGAGATCTTCAAGACCATCTCCTTCAGCGACGGCACGAAGACCGTGAAGCTCGAGCCGGGGCAGATGGAGAACATCGTCAACGCGTCGGGAACCTTCCGGGCGGTCAACGTCTTCGGCGGCGAGTACGGGGCGGCGAGCCCGTGTGAGCCGAAGCTGATTCGCCCCTACATCCTCTGGCGCGATAAGCCTCCCGGCGGTTGAGCTGGATTGCAGCGCTGACCGGCGGGAGTGCTAGATTCCACCGCCACTTATGCCTTCGGGCACTGCTTCCCCGAAAGGCGCTGTTGCCCCGGACCTCGATCGGGGCAGGCGCATCGGCAAGTACGAGATCCTGACGCGCCTCTCGATGGGAGGCATGGCGGAGCTCTTCCTCGCGTACACCGCGGGGCCCGGCGGCTTCCGCAAGTTCGTCGCGGTGAAGCAGATTCTCCCCGACATCAAGAAAGACGAGCAGTTCGTCCGCATGTTCCTCGACGAGGCGCGCATCACCGCCGCGTTCAGCCACGCGAACATCGGACAGGTCTTCGACCTCGGCGAGGAAGAGGGCGAGCTCTACCTCGCCATGGAGTTCATCTCCGGCCAGAACCTCGAGCAGGTCGTCAAGCGCGCGCGCAAGCGCGACACGCAGATCCCCATCGGGTTCGCGGCGCGGGTGGTGCGCGACGCCTGCCTCGGGCTCCATTACGCGCACCACTTCATGGACGCCTCGGGCAAGCCGGCGCCCGTCGTGCACCGCGACGTCAGCCCCAAGAACGTGATGATCACGTACTCGGGCGACGTGAAGATGATCGACTTCGGCATCGCCAAGGCGAAGGGGCGCCTCAACCGCACCCAGGTCGGCATCGTGAAGGGCACCAGCGGGTACATGAGCCCCGAGCAGGTGCGCAACGAGCAGCTCGACGGCCGCACCGATCTCTTCGCCGCCGCCGTGATGCTGCACGAGCTCATCACCAACTCGCGCCTGTTCACCGCTCCCTCCGACGCGGCGATGATGATGAAGATCGTCGAGGGCGAGATTCAGCACCCCAAGAACCTGAACCCCGAGGTGTCGAAGGCGCTCTCCGACGTGGTGATGAAGGGCCTCGCTCGCAAGCGCGAGAACCGCTTCAACTCGGGCAAGGAGATGGCGAAGGCCATCGAGCAGGCCTGCCCGGAGATGTTCGAAGAAGAGCAGTGCGCCGAGATCATGAACTCGCTGTTCGAGGACAAGATCCAGACGACGCGCGCGCTGCTCGAGCTGGCGAACACCAACGACACCAGCAACATGACGAAGGCGGTCGAGGCGCTGAACACCGCCGACGAGGCGCCCGACGGCACGCCGCGGCCGAAGAAGGCGACCGCCGGCGCGGTACAGCGCGCGAAGGCGACGCCTCCTCCGCGCGAGGCGCTGCCGCCGAAGGGCCGCTCGTCGTCGAAGCTGCCGAAGCAGAAAGAGCCGGCCGAAGACCTCGACGCCACCATTCCTCCGTCGCGGTCGCCGAAGAAGCCGTCGGCCGATCGGTACGCGTCGAGCGTCGCGCGCGACTACGCGATGTACGACCAGTCGGACGCCGAGACCGAGCAGCAGCGCGGCAAGGGCGGCGAGAAGAAGCGGTTGGACACTCCGCCGCTGGGCAACCCGCGCGCGAAGCGGCCTCCTCCTCCGGAAGAGACGCTCAAGCCCAAGGGCGGCGGCGGGGCCTTCGGCATCATCGTGCTCGTGCTCTTGCTTGGGGCCGTCGGCGGGCTCGCGTGGGCCGGCTGGAAGGGCCCCCTGAAGGACACGGCCCTGGGCGTCGCCATGCACAAGGCGCTCGAGGACGAGCCGCCTCCTCCTCCGCCGAAAGACCTGCGCGAGATCGCCTTGGAGCAGAACGGGCCGAAGCCCCAGTGGCTCGTCGAGAAGGAGGCCCAGGAGGCCGCCCTCAAGGCGGAGGCCGAGAAGCAGAAGCAGATCGAGGCCGCGGCGAACGACCCCGAGAACCAGAAGACCCTCGAGGAGATCAACGCGCAGCTCAAGGAGCTCGACCGGCAGGAGGCCGAGCTGAGGCAGCTCAAGGTCGACGCGAAGGCCGCCGGAGCGGTCAGCGCCGCCAACAGCAAGAAGATCGAAGCGATGGAGAAGCAGATCGCCGAGCTCAAGGCCGCGATCGAGGTCAAGCAGGCGAAGAAGAAGAAGCCGCAGGGCGACGGCGTCGAGATCGTGCGCGACGCGAAGTCGGCCAAGAACGCCGACGTCGGCTACCTCACGCTGCGCACCATCAACCCGTCGAAGGCGGCGGTGTTCGAAGGCAGCACGTCGCTCGGGTCGACCCCGCTGGTGAAGGTGCCGCTCGACGAGGGCAAGCACGAGCTGCGCATCGTCGACTCGGACTCGAACAACCGCACGTTCACCGTCACCGTCACCGCCGCGAAAGAGTCGACCTACAACGTCGATGTCTCGTCGATGGCGATGATGAAGTGAAGCCGTCCGATCGCGGCATCTTCAACGTCATCCTGCATCTCGCCCGCTGAGCGGCTATACGAGCGGGCCTATGTACTTCCAGGACCTGATCCTCACGCTGCAACAGCACTGGGCATCGCTCGGCTGCATCATCGCGCAGCCGTACGACGTCGAGGTGGGCGCAGGCACGATGGCGCCGACGACGTTCTTGAGGGCGCTGGGGCCCGAGCCGTGGAACGTGGCGTACGTGCAGCCGTCGCGGCGCCCCGCCGACGGCCGCTTCGGAGAGAACCCGAACCGGCTCTTTCAGCACCACCAGTTCCAGGTGATCTTGAAGCCGGCTCCGAAGAACACGCAGGAGCTGTACCTCGAGTCGATTCACAAGATCGGCATCAAGCCCACCGAGCACGACCTGCGCTTCGTCGAAGACGACTGGGAGAGCCCCACGCTCGGCGCCTCGGGCCTGGGCTGGGAGGTCTGGTGCGACGGCATGGAGATCACCCAGTTCACCTACTTCCAGAAGTGCGGCGGCTTCGACTGCCGGCCGGTCTCCGCCGAGCTCACCTACGGCCTCGAGCGCATCTGCATGTACCTGCAGAACACGCAGAACGTCTTCGACATCGAGTGGGTGAAGGGCGTGAAGTACCGCGAGGTCTTCCACGCGAACGAGGTCGAGATGTCGACCTACGCCCAGCGCGAGGCCGACAAGGAGCAGCTGTTCATGCTCTTCGACAGCTACGCGAAGGAGTGCAAGCGCCTCATCGACCAGAAGCTGCCGCTGCCCGCGTACGACTTCGCCCTCAAGTGCAGCCACACGTTCAACCTGCTCGACGCCCGCGGCGCGATCTCGGTCACCGAGCGCGCCGGCTTCATCGCCCGCGTCCGCGACAACGCGCGCCTCTGCGCGCAGGGGTACATCGAGATGCGCGAGAAGCTCGGCTTCCCGCTCTGCAAGACGAAGTGGACCGTCGGCGACCAGCCGCCGCTGCTCGAGGGCAAGCCCGCCAGCGCGGTCTGGTTCGAGCCGAAGAAAGACCAGCAGAAGGAGGCCGCCCGTGGCTGACCTGCTGCTGGAGCTCGGCAGCGAAGAGCTGCCCGCGCGCTTCGTCGTGCCCGCGCTCGACGATCTCGAGCGCACGTTCAAAGAGAACATCGGCGTCGAGTTCGGTGCCATTCGTCGCTTCGGCACTCCGCGCCGCCTCGCGCTGCTCGTGACGGGGCTGCCCGAGAAGACGCCTGACCAGAAGATCCAGAAGACGGGGCCCGCAGTAAAGGCGCCGCCGAAAGCAGTCCAGGGCTTCGCCGACAGCGTGAAGCTGCCCGTCGACAAGTTGGAGCGCATCACGACTCCGAAGGGCGAGTACTTCGCTGCCACCATCGAAGAGAAGGGCAAGCGGATGCTCGAGCTCTTGCCGCCCGTGCTCAACACGTGCGTCCGCAAGATCAACTTCGCCAAGTCGATGCGCTGGGGCGACGTGCCGCAGATGTTCGGCCGCCCGCTGCACTGGATCGTGGCGCTCCTCGACAACGAGGTCGTCCCAGTCGAGTTCGCCGACGTGAAAAGCGGTCGCACGACGAAGGGCCACCGTTTCCTCTCGCCGGCCGCGATCGAGCTCAAGAGCCCGAAGGACTACGAGGGCGCGCTCGAGGGCGCGAACGTCATCGCCGACCTCGAGAAGCGCAAGAAGGTGATGCTCGAGAAGATCGGCGCCCTGGCGAAGCAGGCCGGCGGCAAGGTCATCGACGACGCCGAGCTCGTGGACCAGGTCGTGAACCTCGTCGAGCTGCCGAGCCCCGTGCTGGGCCGCTTCGAAGAGCGGCACCTCGACCTGCCGCCCGAGGTGCTCATCTCCGAGATGAAGAGCCACCAGCGGTACTTCTCGCTGGAGAAGGACGGCAAGCTCATCCCCGCGTTCATCGCGGTCTCGAACGTGCCGCTCAAAGACGAGAAGCTCTCGATCGCCGGCTACGAGCGCGTGCTGCGCGCGCGCCTCTCGGACGGCCGCTTCTTCTTCGACGAAGACCGCCGCAGAAAGCTGCTCGACCGCGTCGAGCGCCTGCAGAAGCGGAACTGGTTCGAGGGCCTCGGCTCGGTCGCCGACAAGGTCAACCGCATCCGCGCGCTGGCGGTGTGGCTGAACGGCAAGCCCGACGCCACCATCGAGCGCGCCGCCACGCTGTGCAAGGCCGACCTCGAGACCGGCATGGTCGGCGAGTTCCCCGAATTGCAGGGCGTGATGGGCCGCGAGTACGCGCTCCACGACGGAGAGCCGAAGGAGGTCGCGCTCGCGATCTTCGAGCACTACCTGCCGCGCACCGCCACCGACGCGCTGCCCACGCAGGACGCCGGCGCCCTGATCGGCATCGCCGATCGCCTCGACTCGATCGTGGGCCTGTTCTCGGCCGGCAAGAAGCCGACCGGCGCGAAGGACCAGTTCGGCCTCCGCCGCGCGTGCCTGGCCACCATCAACCTCACGCTCGCGCGCGGCTACCGCTTCTCGCTCACCCAGGCGGTCGCCGAGGCGGCCAAGGCGTTCAAGAACGTGCCGCAGGCGGACGTGCTCGAGTTCTTCCGCGGCCGCCTCGAGGCGCTGTGGCGCGAGTCGCACCGCCCCGACGCCGTCGACGCGGTGCTCGCGGCCGGCTTCGACGACCTGGTCGCGGCGCACAAGCGGCTGCAGGCGATGACGATGCAGATCGGCAAGCCCGGCTTCTCGGACCTCGCGCAGACCTTCAAGCGCGTCGGCAACATCATCGAGAAGAACGCGAAGGGCGTGAAGATGGCGCCGGTCAACCCGGCCCTGCTCAAGGACGACCCCGAGAAGGCGCTGCACGCCGAGGTCAGCAAGGTCCGCGACGACGTGCTCTCGGCCGCGAAGGCCGACGACTACGCGCGCGCTCTCGACCGCGTGGTCACGCTCAAGCCCGCGGTCGACCTGTTCTTCGACAAGGTGCTCGTGATCGACAAGGACGAGGCCGTGAAGGAGAACCGCGTCCGCCTGCTCATGTCGATCGGCGAGCTGTTCGGCACCGTCGCGGACTTCTCCCGCGTCCAGGTGCAGTGACTTCGCAACGACGCGGCTACTGCCCCAGCCGGCGCATCCCGTTCTGGAACTCCTGCCAGGAGATGCCGTTGCTGCGGTTCGCGTCGAACTGGTCCATCACGCCGTTGGTGTACAGGCCGCGCGTGAGGCCGCTGCCGACGCCGGCATCGCTGAGCAGCCGGTGCACCTGGTCGCGGGAGACCTCCGGTCGGCCCTGCGCGTAGTGGTTGAACGCGCGGCGCTGATCGCCGCCGAAGTTCCGCTGGACGAGGTTGTTGACGCGGCGACCGACATCGAGTGCGCGGGAATCCATGAGGGCTCCTTCGACTGCAGACTGCGAGGGACGAAGAGATTCTCCGCGGCTGAGAAACGCGAGTTTCTTCCGGCATGTCGAATGCGCACCAAGCGCAATGACAAGGGGCCTCACACGTTCTAGAAGTCGCGCCCCGTCCGATGCGAAAGGCACTTTTCATTGCGGTGGGTTGTCTCGTGGCTGCCGCCGCGTCGTGCAACTCCCGAAAGAAGACCCTGCCGCCGCTCGACCGGTTCTATTTCCCCTCAGGCATCCACCACCACCGCGCCGGGCCGACGGGCGAGGGCTTCCTCTACGTCGTCTCGGCGAACACCGACCGCCGCTACGACACCGGCGTGATGACCGCGGTCGACCTCGACACCGTCGGCCTGCCCGAGTTCGGCGCCGACGACGCCGGTTCGACGCCGGTGCAGATCCTCGATCTCAACATCGACGTCGACGCCTCGGTCGTCCAGCTCGCGAACTTCGGCGCGGACCTCGGCGTCGCGCCCATCTCCGGCGGCGTGCGCATGTTCATCCCCTCGCGCGCCGAGGGACAGAAGCTGATGGTCGTCGACGCGCACGGCACCCGGCTCGACTGCGTGCCGACGATCATCGTCGAGGACGGCGGCTCGCGCGTCGGCACCGACCCGCGCGACTGCGGCGAGGTCGGCGCGTCGCTCGTCGAGCTCGAGCGCATCGGCAACGGGGTGCCGCGCGCAGACTCTCCGATGATGGCGACGGTGAGCCCCGATGCCGGCACCGTCTGGGTGAGCTCGGGCCGCCACGCCGACGCGCCGCGGTTCAGCATGATGAACTACAACGACTACATCGTGCGCCTGCCGCTGTGGCGGTCCGAGGGCGTGAAGCTCACGATCGGCGACTTCCAGGGCATCGGCCCCGGCAGCACGCACGCGGTCGCGGTGGGTCAGCGCTGGGCGTACTTCTCCGGTCGCTTCCCGGGGAACGGCATCGTGAACCCGCCGCTGTTGCGGCTGGTCGACGAGCAGAGCGCGAGGGTGGTGGACCCGTTCCTTCAGGCGCAGGTCACGGTCTCCGATGCCCGCGGCATCGCGCTGTCGTCCGACGAGCGGAGGCTGTTCCTCGTCGGCCGCCAGCCGTCGGGCGCCACGGGCAACGACTTCCTCGTCATCGCGAGCATCACCGGGGCGCTGACCGACAACCCGATCATCTCGCCCCTCGACCCGGTGCCGCTGCCGACCGAGCCGCAGATGGTGAAGACGATCGCCCGCCCCGGCAGGCGCGACCTCGTGGTCATCGTGTGCTCGGGGGCCGGCTCGCTCGCGCTGTACGACGACGAGTCGGGGATCGTGAAGAACGTCGACGGCATCGGCGTGCAGCCGTCGAGCTTCGCGATCGATCGCCGCGGGGCAGGCGCGCGCATCTACGTGACGAACTTCCAGGACGGGCGCGTCGCCGTCGTCGACATTCCGGATCTGCTCAGCCCGCAGGACGCGCGCATCGTCGCGCACCTCGGCGCGACGCAGGTCTGCATCACGCGCCGGGACTTCCAGTGCGATGCGGGGTTGCCGTGAAGCGCTCAATCGCCTTCCTGGTCGTCGTGTTGGCGCTGGTCGACTGCCAGCAGACGACGGTGTCTCCGTCGGCGCAGCTCGTCGGCCTGCGCGACATGGTGAAGGTGGGCACGGTGATCGTCGCGACGTCGACCGAGCGCGACGAGCTGCGCGTGCTGAACCTCGAGACGGGTGACCCGACGCAGGTCCGCAAGTTCCTGCGCGCGCCGAACCCCATTCAGGCGCTCTCGATTCCGGTGCTGCGCCGCCCGACCGAGCTGACGACGGACACGTATCTCGACGGCACCACCGAGACGGCGGGTCCGTACGCGTACGCGTGGAGCCAGGGCACGCCGCAGCTGTCGATCGTGTGGGCCGAGAACGTCGACGCAGGCTCGGCGTTCACCGAGGTCGGCCGCCTCTCGACGATCGCTCCGGTGGTCGCGGTCGCGGCGCAGGGGGCCGCTCCCTTCGAAGGCCGCCCGCAGCCCGGCACCACGTACTTCGCCACGTTCGACGGCCGGACGTCGACGCTGTTCGCGCTGCCGCTGAAGCCGCCCACGTCGTACGGCGCCGGTACGATCTTCGAGCAGGATCTGCAGGCCTCCGTGATTCCGCTCTCGTCGACGTCCGACGAGACGGTGGTCGACATGATCGCGCTGCCGGGCGGCCAGCTCGCGATCGCGATGCAGTCGACCGGCAGCGGCGGGCTCACCGGCCGCGCGTTCGTCTACGACACGGCCACGCGCAGCGAGGTGCGCGCGCTGCAGTTCCCCGGGCCGGTTCGCGCGCTGTACACGCACCCCCGGTTCGAGATCCCCGAGGTCGGCACCGTTCCCGCCGGCGGCCGCATCTACGGAGTCCTCGACGAGGACGCGTGCGGCAGCGTGGCGTGCGGCGGCCTCGTCTCCGTCGACACGGCCACGGGCCTGCGCACGTTGAGCGAGGCGGGAGCCCGGCTCGGCCCCGGCTACAGCCGCGACGTGCGCGTCGCTCCGCCGCTCACCTTCGGCGAGGGCATCATCCAGTCGGTCAGCCTCGCGCCCAACGGGACGATCACGTTCCCCGCCACCATCACCGCGGACGGGGTGGCGACCCAGCGCTCGCTGCCGCTGCTCGGAGTCGCGACGCTGTCCAACGGGCAGATCGGCTTCTTCCTCGCCAGCGAGCTGCGGCAGCTCAACACGTCACGGTTCCCTTCCGTCCAGGTGTTCCTGCCCGACGGCGGCGGGTACAGCGCGCTGTCGACGCCCGACGGCCTCATCGGCGTAGACGCCGGCGTGCTCGAGGGCCCGGTCGATCAAGTTCGCCTCGCCAACGGAGCGGCGCGCGACGAGACCATTCGCCTCACGCCCGACGGCCTGTTGCCGGGCCTCGTCTCGGTGGCGACCGACCCGACGGGCTTCTTGCCCTCGCTCAACGCAGGCCGCGCGCTCGTAGGGGACCTCGTCGAGGGCTGCGCCGACGGCGGCACCGTCGCTGCCATCGAAGATGGAGGCCTGCGCCTCGACGGCGCGTGCGCGAGCGCGCTCGTCACGGTCCGCGCCACGACTCCCCCCAACTATGTCGTCGAGGGTACGGCCAGCGGCTACATGGGCCGGGCCGCGCCGGGCCAGCGGTTCACGTTCGCCGGGCAGTACCTGCATCACTTCCCGGGCTACGACCCGAACGTCCCGGCGTTCTCCTTCGACGTGCCGGCGGCTCCGCTCGCGGCCGACGCAGGAGAGCGCATCGAGCTCATCGTCGACGACGGCTACCTGCCGCTCGTGGTGAAGACGACGCTGACGGCCTGCCCGGCGGGCTTCGCGCAGTTCCCGGGGACGGTCATCGCCGACGTTCGGCCCGACCCGACGCAGAGCCGCGCGTACGTGGCCTACCCGTCGACGAACGGCATCGTGGAGCTGAGGCTCGAGGACGTCCGCCGCAGCTTCAACTTCGACACCCGGGTTTTGTGTTGGCGATAGGTTGGACGTGTCGAAAAGCGGTGCTATCTTGCCCCGCGTCAACGCCCGCCGCTGACACACGAACCGATGGATCCGAGTTCCCGGCCGCCTCGTAAGGTTGGCATCGCTGACCACATTTGGGATCTGTTCGAGGAGATGGCCTCGCAGATGGGGTCTGACCGCGACGCCCTGATCAACCAGGCGATGTTCATGTTTGCCCGGTTGAACGGCTTCAGCGACTCCCACGCGAATGGCCACGCGAAGGCGAACGGTGCGGCGGCAAATGGCCGCCCGGCGCCGGCTGCTGCGCCTCCGTCGCGCTCGGCGGGGGCTCCGCCGGTGCTGTCGCCGGCGAAGGCTCCTCCGCGACCCGAGCCGCCTCCGCAGAAGCTCGACGATGATCCGGTGCGCCGCGAGGTCGCCGAGCGCGTGCTCGAGACCGCCGCCGAGCTCGAGCGCCTCATCAAGGGCAAGAACCAGAACCAGGACTCCAGCGCCGAAGCCGAAGAGAGCTCGGGCATGGAGGGCGTCGACGTCGAAGAGCCGCAGAGCGACGGCGGCGCGGGCAACGCGCTCTACCTGATGGCCGAAGGCGGAGAGCTCGACCGCATCGCGAAAGATCGCTTCGTCATCGGCCGCGGCAAGCACTGCGACTTCGTCATCAACTCGGGCAAGGTCAGCCGCGAGCACGCCGTCATCATCCGCGACGGCGGCGACTACTTCATCGAAGACCTCGGCTCGTCGAACGGCACCTGGTTCAACAAGCAGCGCATCAAGCGCCGCAAGGTCGAAGACGGCGACGAGTACTTCATCTGCTCCGAAAAAGTTAAGCTCGTCTTCCGTTAACGCTGATGAGTGACCGCGTCGTTCTGTGGTCGCTGCTCGGCGTCGCGCTGCTCATCTCCGTCGTCACGGATCTCGTCTCGCGGCGGATCCCCGACGTCGTGACGTACCCGACGGCGCTGCTCGCGCTGGGCTTCCGCTTCTTTCGCGAGGGCGTCGGCGATCTCGAGCACGGGCTCATCTCGGGCGCGGTCGCCGGCCTCGGCGCCGCGGCGCTCTTGAGCATCTGGGCCTTTCGCAACAAGGTGGGGTGGGGCGACGTGAAGCTGTTGCTCGCGGCGGGCTGCGTGTTCGGCTACCCCCTGGTGATGGGCGCGCTGGTGTTCGTGTCGCTCGCGGGCGCGATGCAGGCGATGGTCACGATCATCTGGAAGGGGACGGTGTGGACGACGCTCGCCGGCTCGCTCCGGCGTGCGGGACAGAAGATGCGGCTCGTCAAGGGCGAGCCCGCCGCGAAGGAAGAACCCCACTACATTCCCTATGGCGTGGCGATTGCGCTGGGATGCTTTTGGGCAATGTGGTGGGATCGGCAGGGATGAGAACCTGCGCCGCCGTCCTCTTCTTCGTTTCGGCAGTCGCCTATGCCCAGGAAGGCGGAAACATCGCCCTCGGTGTCGGCACCCAGAAGGTGATGAACATTCCGGGCATTCAGCGCATCGCCGTCGGCGATGCGTCGATCGCCGACGTGAAGACGATCGGCAACAACCAGGTGCTCATCATCGGCGCCGGTGAAGGCAAGACGACGCTGCTCATCTGGAAGTCGTCGGGCCAGCGCGTCAGCTACACCGTCAGCGTTCGAAAGCAGGATCCGAACGAGGTCATCTCCGAGATCAAGAAGCTGCTCGGCGAGATCGAAGGCGTCACGGTGCGCATGGTCGGCGATCGCATCTACCTCGACGGCCAGGCGTACACCTCGCAGGACGCCGAGCGCATCGAGCAGGTCGTCGGCCTGTACCCGAACGTGAAGAGCTTCGTGAAGATCGCGCCGAACGCGAAGAAGCTCGTCGCGCAGAACCTCAACGCCTCGTTCCAGAAGGCGGGCCTCAAGAACGTTCAGGCCAACGTCGTCGGAGCGACGATCTTCCTCGAGGGCTCCGTCGAGTCTCAGCAGGATCTGCAGAAGGCCGAGCTCATCACGAAGGCCCTCGGTGAGAAGGTCGAGAACCTGCTCGTGGTCGGCATCAAGCGCATGATCTTGAGCGAGGTGCAGTTCGTCGAGATCCGCCGCGACAGCAAAGATCGCTACGGCATCAAGTACCCGACCGACATCACCGGCTCGGCCAACGCGGTCGTGACCATCACGCGCGATCTCTTCCCCGGGAACTTCGGCGAAGGCGCGATGCGCGCGACGGCGAGCGGCGTGTCGCAGTTCTCGATCGGCTTCCAGAACAACGACGGCTACGGCCGTCTGCTCGCGCAGCCGAAGCTGGTCTGCGCGTCCGGTGAGAAGGCCGAGTTCACGGCCGGCGGCGAGGTGCCGATTCCCCTCATCACGAACAACCAGTTCACCATCGAGTACAAGCCGTACGGCGTCATCTTGAAGCTGCGCCCGACGGCCGACCGCAACGGCAACATCCAGACGGAGATCGAGGCCGAGGTCAGCGAGATCGACCAGTCGGTGGCCGTCTCGCTCGGCGGCTCGGCGTCGGTGCCCGGCTTCCGCACCCGCAAGGTGAAGACGAACGTCACGGTGCGGCACGGCGAGACGATCGTGCTCTCCGGCGTGTTCACGCACGACGAGCAGAAGTCGGTGAGCAAGCTCCCCGGCCTCGGTCACATTCCGATCATCGGTGAGCTCTTCAAGAACCGCGCGTTCGACTCCACCAAGCGCGAGCTCGTGATCTTCGTCACGCCCCGAATCGTCAACCCGGACTCGGACAAGATCCGCACGATCATCGAGGACGTGAAGGGCCGGTACAAGCAGGCGCGTGGTGAAGTGAACTTCGGCATCTTCGACTGACGGGGCGCCGGGCGGCCGATACCCGGCGCGCTGCTTCGTTCTCGCTGCGGTCCGTGCTCGTGGACCAACTACGTCCACTCCGCGCGGTCCTCGCTGCGGCCTCGCATCGCTTGGGTCTCGACCGCCGGGCACCCCCGTCAGCACTCCGAGTGGGCGCTCCACATCGTCGAGTGGGCGCTGCACTCACCCTGAACGCGCGCACCGTCGGACAACTGACCGCTTCCGAACGACTCTGCTAGTCTTCGCGGCATGTTTCTCATCACGCTCGCCGAGAAGGGCGGGGGCAACCAGCAACAGCTCACCTTCAAGAAAGCCGAAGTGACGATCGGTCGCCTGGCCGGAAACGACATCGTCCTCGGCAAGGGAAACGTCTCGAAGTACCACTCCCGCATCGTCCTCAAGGACGGCAAGTTCATCATCGTCGACATGAAGTCGACGAACGGCACCTACGTGAACGGCAAGAAGATCGCCGCTCCGCAGGTCGTGCGCCCCTCCGACAAGATCTACATCGGCGACTACATCATCAACGTCGAGGCCGGTGACGCCGCCGAGGAAGAGGAAGAGGCCGAGGCCGCGGAAGAGGGCGGCGAAGAAGAGGGCTACGAGGAAGAGCAGGCCGAAGAAGAGGCCCAGGAAGAGGAAGAGCAGGCCGAGGAAGAAGAGCCGGCCGAAGAAGAAGAAGAGGCTCAGGAAGAAGAAGCCGAGGAAGAGGAAGAGGCCCCCAAGGACAAGGGCCGCATGCCCGCCTCGATGGCCGCCGCCCTCGCGCGCCGCAAGCACAAGATCGACCCCGCCGTCGAAGCCTACTCACGGCTCCAGAAGGACATTCACGACCGCCTGATCGAGTACCTCGACCTGCGCCGCCTCGACATGGACCGGCTCGGCGACGAAGAGCTCTGGCGCCGCACCGAGAAGGCGATTCAGGACATCCTCGATCAGATGGAGGCCGACGGAGAGCTCCCCGAAGAGGTGAGCCGCGACGACCTGCTCACCGACGTGCTCAACGAGGCGCTGGGCCTGGGCCCCCTCGAGGCGTTTCTCGCGAACGAAGACATCAGCGAGATCATGGTGAACCACGCCAACCAGATCTACATCGAGAAGAAGGGCAAAATTACCCTCTCCGACAAGATCTTCTCGTCGAACCAGGCCGTGCTCGGAGTCATCGAGCGCATCGTGGCTCCGATCGGCCGCCGCATCGACGAGTCCTCGCCGCTCGTCGACGCGCGCCTGAAAGACGGCTCCCGCGTCAACGCGATCATCCCGCCGCTCGCGCTCAAGGGCCCCTGCATCACCATCCGCAAGTTCAAGCGCGACGCCCTGCGCATCGAAGATCTCATCCGCTACAAGACGGTCACGCCGCAGATGGCCGAGTTCCTCGAGATGTGCGTCAAGGCGCGCAAGAACATCGTCATCTCGGGCGGCACCGGCTCGGGCAAGACGACGACGCTCAACATCATCTCGTCGTTCATCCCCGAGGACGAGCGCATCATCACCGTCGAAGACGCCGCCGAGCTCCAGCTGCCGCAGGAGCACTGGGTTCAGCTCGAGAGCCGCCCGCCGAACCTCGAAGGCAAGGGCGCGATCACCATTCGCGACCTGGTGAAGAACTGCCTGCGCATGCGCCCGGACCGGATCGTCGTCGGCGAGTGTCGTTCCGGCGAGACGCTCGACATGCTGCAGGCGATGAACACCGGCCACGACGGCTCGCTGACGACGCTGCACGCGAACACTCCGCGTGACGCGCTGGCGCGCCTCGAGACCATGGTGCTCATGGCCGGCATGGATCTGCCGGTGAAGGCCATTCGCGAGCAGATCGCCTCTGCCGTTCACATGATCGTGCAGCAGACGCGCTTCTCCGACGGCACGCGCAAGGTCGCCTACATCACCGAGGTCTCCGGCATGGAGGTCGACATCGTGACCCTGCAGGACATCTTCTATTACAAGCAGGAAGGCTTCACCGAGGACGGCAAGATCCGCGGGCGGTTCGTCGCGTCGGGCTTCGTGCCCCGCTTCTACGACGAGCTCCAGCGCCGCGGCATCCCGGTGAACATGGGCATCTTCCGCGAGGATTGAGTCCACCGTGGCGACGCTGGTCATTCGATACCCCGACGGGACGGAGCAGGAAGCCGAGCTCTCCGGTCAGCTGACGATCGGACGCGCGGACGGCAACGACCTCGTGCTGGCCGAGGGCGGCGTCTCGCGCAAGCACGCGCGGTTCTTCACCCAGGGCGCCGACGTGCTGGTCGAAGACACCGGCTCGGCGAACGGCACCTGGGTCGACGGCGAGAAGATCGAAGGCCCGACGAAGCTCGCGGCGCGGGCGCAGGTCGTCATCGGCGACTACGAGATCTCGGTGAAGGGCAACGGCGCGCGGCCCTCGAGCAGGAAGGTGCCCGATCGCGCCAGGCCGATGGGCCGCGACCCCGAGCGGCCGACGAGCGCGAACCAGGCGGTGAAGCCTCCGCGCGCGACCAAGGTCGTGCCCGCGGTGAAGGACCCGGGCGCCGGCGCCGCGCTCGCCAAGCGCCCGCGGCCGGCGCCGGGCGCCTCTGCGCCCAGCGGCCCGATCATGCGCGGCCTCACCGGCCCGTGGCTCAACAAGACCTTCCCGCTCAAGGGCACGATGGTCGTCGGCCGCGTCCCGGGGGTCGACATCCAGATCGAGGACGACTCGGTCTCGCGCCGGCACGCCGAGATCGTGGTGCAGGGGCGCGACGTCGTGCTGCGCGACCTGGGCTCTGCGAACGGCACGAACGTCAACGGCGCGCCGCTGACCGAAGAGCTCGCGCTCGCTCCGGGCGACATCATTCAGTTCGGCGTCGTCGAGATGACGTACGAGGTGCCCTCGGCCCAGCTCGCCCGCCGCGGCGGCGCCAGAGCCGGGCGCTCGGCGGCAGGCGACGAGGTCGAAGGCGCGAACGCCGACCCCGCGAGCGCGAAGAAGAAGAAGATGCTCATCATCGGCGGCGCCGTCCTCGGCGTGCTGGTCATCGGCGTCTGCATCAAGGTGCTCACCGCGCCGCCCCCCGCCGTCCCCCGCGGGACGGTCGAGCCCATCGCCGATGCTCCCGGGGGCAGCGGCACGCTCGTCGGCGGAGAGAGCCTCGACTCGCTGCTCGAGATCGCCCGCTCGAACGCGTCTCCCGACATCTCCGAGCCGAACTGGGACAAGGCGCTCGAGGCGGTGAACAAGGCCCTCGAGCTCGAGCCGATTCACGGCGAGGCGAACGAGCTCAAGCGGCGCATCGTCAAGGAGCGCACCTGCAAGGAGTATTACGACAAGGGCGTGAAGGCGATGCGCCTGCGTGAAGACGAGGCGCTCGAGGCGTTCGGGAAGATCACCGACGACTGCAGCTACTTCTTCAAGGTGAAGCCCAAGATCAAGGAAGCCGTCGAGCAGGCGATGAAGAAGTCGAAGGAGACCTGCGACACGTACACGAACAACGGCGCCTGGAAGGAAGCGCTGCCCGTCTGCCAGCGGTACATGGAGTTCGCCTGCCAGGACATGACGCGCGACCAGCTCTACCCGTCGTCGACGCAGGTGATGTGCATCGGCGCGACCGGCAAGAAGGCGAAGGGCTGCTTCATGCCGAAGGACAAGACGTACGTGAAGTTCCTGCAGGCGCGCGACAAGGTCGACCCCGGCGCGCCGCTGTGGCTGTGCCCCGAGCTGCCCATCTTCAAGAAGCCGAAGCCGCCGCCCGACCCGGGCGCCGCCGCGAAAGAGGAGATCAAGAAGCGGCTCGTCGAGAAAGACCTCTGGGAGCCCGTTCACCTCTACTTCGACGGCAAGAACAACGAGGCGACCCTCAAGCTGCAGCAGGTGCTCGAGAAGTCGGAGAAGGTGAAGGTCCACGCGCAGGCGAAGCAGCTTCAGCGCGACATCGCCGAGGTCGAAGGCCTGTTCAAGGAAGGCTCGTCGGACCTCTCGAACGAGGACCCCGAGCGCGCCGAGGAGCCGTTCAAGGAAGCGCTCGTCATCGACGAGCGGCTGGTGCTCGGGGCCGAGAAGGCCGCCGCGCCCGAGGCCGAGAAGAAGCAGGACCTCGATCGCTTCAAGAGCTACATCCGCAAGAACATCCAGCACGACATGGCGGCCGCTTGCTACGAGAAGGGCAAGTACTGGATGGACCGCAAAGACGAGAAGCGCGCGTGCAAGCTGTGGCGCCTCGGCTTCTGGTTCTACAAGGGCGACAGCAACCTCTTGAAGGCCGTCACGAACGTCTGCACGCAGCGCGCGAACGAGGTGCTCGACTCCGCGAGCGACTGCACCTCGTTGCAGCGCGTGCTCGACTTCGAGGTCGCGGGCGACGGTACGAAGGAAGCGTACGAGAAGCGCAAAGTCGAGATGAAGTGCCCGTGAAGCGCGTCGTGCTCGCGATGGTGGTGGGCGGGCTCGGCGGCTTGTGGCTCGGTGAGCGTCGCGAGCCTCCGGCGGACCCCTGGTTCGCCGAGGCGCTGCTCGGCCTCAGCCGCAAGGACTTTGCTCGCGCGCTGCTCGCCGTCGACGAGCGGCTCTACGCGGCGCCGGACGACGCCGCGGCGCAGGTGCTGCGGACGCGGATTCTCGGCGAGCTCGGCTGCGCCGAGTCGATGGCCGAAGGTGAGCACGCCCTCGTGAACGGCGACCACGGCCGCGCGGTGAGCGCGTTTCAGCGCGTCGGAGCGGACTGCCGGTTCCGGCCCTTCGCCGCCACGCGGCTGGAGCAAATGGGCGCGCGCTGAGTTAGAGCCTTCAACGCCGTGGCTCGCGCGACCCCCAACGCACAGACCGATCTCTTCGCCTCGCTGCCCCCGCCGGCCGAGCCGCCGCCGCCGGAGCCCGCGAAGCCTTCGGGCCCCAAGACCATCACCATGGTCGACGCGTCGGGCTTCATCTTCCGCGCGTACCATGCGCTGCCTCCGCTCACGACGAGCAAGGGCGTGCCGTCGCACGCGGTGCTGGGGTTCACGCGCATGCTGCTCAAGCTCATTCGCGAGCGCGAGCCGACGCACCTGGTGCTCTGCTTCGACAAGGACAGCCGCAAGGGCCGGCTGCAGATCGACCCGAACTACAAGGCGAACCGCGAGGCGCCTCCGGCCGATCTGCAGAGCCAGTTCAGCATCATCCGCAAGTGCGCCGACGTGCTGAACCTGCCGATCGTCGAGGTCGAGGGCTGGGAGGCCGACGACGTCATCGCCACGCTGACGAAGGCGGCCCGCGCGCAGGGCTGGAACGTCAACGTCGTCACCAGCGACAAGGACTTCCTGCAGATCTGGGGCGAGGGCGTGTCGCTGTACGACCCGATGAAGGACAAGGCGATCGACGAGGCGACGTGCCTCGAGCGCTACGGCGTGAAGCCGCACCAGATGCGCGACTACCTGGCGCTCGTCGGCGACGCGATCGACAACATCCCCAAGGTGCCGGGCATCGGGCCGAAGACGGCGGTCGAGCTCATCGAGAAGTTCGGCACCGTCGAAGAGCTCATCGCCCGCGTCGACGAGGTGGCGAAGCCGAAGATCCGCGAGGCCCTCAAGGCGAACGTCGAGTCTCTCAAGCGCGCGAAGGTGCTCATCGGCTTCAAGGACGATCTGCCGCTGGAGACGGATCTCGAGAAGTACGTGCGGCGCGACATCAAGGCGCCCGAGGCGCGCGCGCTGTTCACCGAGATGGAGTTCTTCGCCCTCTTGAAGGAGATGCCGCAGGCGCCGGCGACTCCGCTGGCGAAGGACCCGGTGATCGTGGCGGACGCGGCGGGGCTCTCGTCGCTGGCCGAGACCCTCGGCAAGGCCGAGACCGTGGCGGTCGCTCCCGCGTTCGAGGGGGCGGCGCACTCGGCGAAGGTGCAGGGCCTGGGCCTCGCGCTGCAGCCGGGCGGGGTGTTCTACGTCGACGTGCGCGCCTGCACGGCGCCGGCGGTGGTCGACGCGCTGTCGGCGGGCTTCCAGCGCCCGGGCTTGAAGGTCTGGGCCCACGACGCCAAGGCCGTGATGCACCTGTTCCACACGCTCGGGCTGCCGCCGCCGGCGGTGGACACCGACGTGAAGCTCATCTCGTACCTCTTGAACCCGTCGCGGCGAGAACATGCGCTCAGCGACCTCGCGCGCGAGCGCCTGCGCACCGAGCTGCCGGCGTGGCCCGAGGCGTCGACGCGGGCGAAGCTGCCGCTCGAGGCGGTGGGGCGGGGAACGGCGGCGGCCATCTTCGGGGCCTCGGCGGATGCGATCTCGCGGCTGGCTCCGGATTTGTGGACCGAGGCCTCGGCGGTGGGGCTCGACAAGCTGGCGCGCGAGCTCGAGCTGCCGCTGATCCCCGTGCTGTTCCGCATGGAGCGCCACGGCGTGCGCATCGATCTCGAGGAGCTCAAAGGCATCTCGTCGCAAGTCGACGCGCTGTGCGAGCAGATGCTCGCCGAGGTCTACAAACACGCGGGGCGCGAGTTCAACGTGGGGTCTCCGCTGCAGCTTGCGCAGGTTCTCTACGAGGACCTGAAGCTGCCGGTGCTCAAGCGCACGAAGACCGGCCCGTCGACGGATCAGGAGGTGCTCGAGAAGCTCGCCGACCAGCACCCGCTGCCGAACGCGATCACCGAGTACCGCAGCGTGGCGAAGCTGAAGTCCACGTACCTGGACACGCTGCCCGGCATGGTCGGAGAGGACGGCCGCATTCGCACCACGTTCGATCAGGCGATGGCGGCGACCGGCCGGCTCTCGTCGGTCGAGCCGAACCTGCAGAACATCCCCATCCGCACCGACCTGGGGAAGCAGATTCGCCGCGCGTTCGTCGCCGAGCCGGGCTGGAAGCTGGTCTCGGCCGACTACTCGCAGATCGAGCTGCGCATCCTCGCGCACATCTGCGGAGACGCCGCGCTCGTCGAGGCCTTCGCGGCCGACGCCGACGTCCACGCGCGCACGGCGGCGGAGGTGTTCGGCGTGCCGCTCGACCAGGTGACGAAGACGCAGCGGAACACGGCGAAGATGGTGAACTACGGCATCGCGTACGGGCTGTCTCCGCACGGGCTGTCGACGCGGCTCAACATCCCCGTCGACGAGGCGAGATCGATCATCGACCGGTACTTCGAGCGGTTCACCGGCATCAAGGCCTACGTGACCGAGACCGTCGAGAAGGTGCGCCGCGCCGGGTACGTCGAGACGCTGTTCGGGCGGCGGCGGTACCTGCCCGACCTCGTCAGCCGCAACCGCTCGGTGGCGAACGCGGCCGAGCGCGCGGCGATCAACATGCCGATTCAGGGCACCGCCGCCGACATCGTCAAGCGCGCCATGCTCGTGCTCGACGAGCGGCTGAAGGCAGAGGGGCGCAAGACCCGCATGCTGCTGCAGGTGCACGACGAGCTGCTGCTCGAGGCGCCCGAGGCCGAGGCCGAGGCCGCTGCCGCGCTCGCGCGCGAGGTGATGTCGACGGTCGCGCAGCTCAAGGTGCCGCTGCGCGTGGACGTCGGCATCGGCCACTCGTGGGCGGACGCGCACTAGAGCAACACAAGACGGCGCGCACCCTGAGCCGCCGAGGCCGCGCAGCGGACCTCGGCGAGTCGAATGGGTCCGGGCGCAGATGGCATCGCCTTCGACAGGGCTCTGCCCAGATCGCCCGGAGGGTTCGACAGGCTCACCCTGCGCGCTTTCTTGTCTGGCTCTATCGCCCCGCCACGAACCGCGTCAGCGACGGCAGCAGCTTCAGCAGGTCCTTCTCCCCGCGCAGCAGCGCCCCCGAGACGACGTCGTTCACTCCGCCGATGAGCGCCTTCCTCACCTGGGGATCCTTCGACGTGTGCCCGAAGACGAGCTCGGCGAAGCGGCGGTTGACCTCCTCCCGCAGCTCGAGCGAGCGGGGCCCGGCCGCCATCACCTCGACCACGAACGCGCGGGCCATGAACAGATCCGACGACAGCACGGCGAGGTAGCGCTGCAGCTGCGCCCGGGTGCGATCTCCGCGAGAGCGGGTGGCGCCTTCCTTCACCAGGTCGCGCACCAGCCGTGAGCTGAGCTCTTCATAAGCGACGAGGAAGCAGTGCTCCTTCTCGGTGAAGTGCTCGTAGAAGGCCTTTCGCGAGACGCCGGCGCGGGCGATGACGTCGGCGACGGTGGTGGCGGCGTAGCCGTGGCGGCCGACCTGGTGCGCCATGGCCTCGAGCACGCGCCAGCGCTGGTTCGCGCGGGCTTCTTTTCGCGTCGCGGCTCTGCGCGGCCTTCGCCTGGGCAGCTCGTCCATCGGGTCCCGACTTGCCATGGTGCCAGTAGAGAAGCTACGTTGGTTTTCGGAAACACACATGTTTCCCAAACGGGAGAGTTCGATGAGGGTGCCTCCGCAGTCCGCCGGCCGTGTCGTCAGTACTCCGCAGCCCAGAGAGCCCGCGCCTGCGCGGTCCGCGCAGCCGGCGGAGCCGGCGTCGCCGGCGGTGCTCGACGAGGCGACCGCGCGCGCGTCGGTCGAGCGCTTCTTCGCGGCCTTCGCGGCGCACGACCTGAAGGGGCTCGAGGCGGCCTACCGTCCGGACGCGAAGTTCAAGGACGACATGTTCGACCTGACGCGCCGGTCGAGCATCTTGAAGATGTGGGAGGGGGCTCCGCCGTTCAAGAGCTTCAAGTCCGAGATCCTCGCGGTGAACGGCAACGAGGTGCACGCGCGTTGGGTCGTCGAGTACGAGATGTTCGGGAACCCGATTCACAACGAGATCGACTCGCGGCTGACGCTCGACTCGCAAGGCCGCATCGCGTCTCAGCGGGAAGACTGGGACGAGCGGAGGTGGATGAGCCAGGCCCTGCCGGCGATCCCGCGCTTCCTGCAGCCGGTGGCCTACTTCTTCATGAGGCCGATCCTGAACATGAAGATGGGTGGGTGACGCCGGAAGGCGTGGTACGAAGCGAAGCGCTTGCGCAGCTATCGCCTCCCAACCCGCGAGAGTCCGGCCGGCCTGGTCAGCGGTCTGTCCGAGAAGCTGAACGAGCTGGAGAACGCCGTCGGCCGGCAGGCCGAGCGCTTCACGGCGGTGCTCGACATCGGCACGGCGATCTCGTCGGCGCGCGACGTCGACCAGCTCCTGCGCCTGGTGATGGATCGCCTGAGCACGCTGCTGAGCGCCGAGGCGTCGACGCTGTTCATGCTCGACCCCGAGAAGGACGAGCTGTGGAGCCGGGTGCTGAAGGGCTCGGCGCTCAAAGAGATCCGCATCCCGTCGACGGCCGGAATCGCCGGCCACGTGGTGCAGTCGGGCAAGACGCTGCTGCTGGCCGACGCGTACGACGACATCCGCTTCAACCCCGAGATCGACCGCCAGTCGGGGTTTCGCACGCGGTCGATGATCGCGGCTCCGCTGCGCCACGTGAGCGGCCGCATCCTCGGCGTCGTCGAGGTGCTGCACCGGCAGGTGGGGGCGTTCAACCAGGACGACCGCGCGCTCGTCGAAGCCGTCGCGACGCAGATCGCCGCGGTGCTCGACAACGTGCTGTTGATGGACCAGCTGCGCTCGCAGAACGACTCGCTCAAGCGAACCTCCGAGGCGCTGCGGCAGGCGGTGCAGGACCTCGACGTGCTGTACGAGATCGAGCGCGCGGTGACGTCGACGGACGAAGAGACCGACCTGCTCGACCGCATCCTCGGCAAGGCGATCGCGGTGCTGCGCGCCGGCGCCGGGTCGATTCTGCTGCTCGAGCGCGACGCGCTGTTCTTCCGCAGCACGAAGGGCGAGAAGAGCGAGTCGCTGATGTCGGTGACGTTGAAGCCGGGGCAGGGCATCGCCGGGCACGTGGCAGAGACAGGCCAGGTCATCAACGTCGACAGCGCCGAAGACTCTCCGCACTACGACAAGGCGTTCGCGAAGAAGCTCGGCGTGAACGTCGACGCGGTGCTGTGCGTGCCGATCACGGGCGAGGGCGAGATCATCGGAGCGCTCGAGCTGCTCAACAAGCGCGGCGGCTTCTCGGATGCCGACGCCCGGCTCGCGACGCTGATCGCCGGGCAGGCGGGCCGCGCCATCACGTACCGGAAGTCGCGTGTCGAGAACGAGCGGCGGGCGCGGCTCGCCGCGATCGGCCAGATGCTGGCGAGCCTGCTGCACGACCTGCGGACTCCGATGACGGTGATCGCGGGCTACGCCGAGCTGATGGCGGAAGAGGCCGACCCGGCCGAGCGCTCCAACGAGGCGAAGATCATCCTCTCGCAGCTCGAGCACCTGAACTCGATGACCCGCGAGACGCTCGCGTTCGCGCGCGGCGAGCGGCAGGTGCTGATCCGCAAGATCTACCTGCAGCAGTTCATGGCGGACGTCCGCACGCAGCTCGAGCAGGAGTTCAAGGACACGAAGATCGAGCTCAAGGTCGAGTCGGCGTACACCGGCGTGGCGCGCTTCGACGAGACGAAGATCAAGCGCGTCATCTACAACATCGCCCGCAACGCGATTCAGGCCATGCCGAAGGGCGGCCGGTTCACCTTCAGCCTCGAGAAAGACGGCGACGAGCTGCTGCTCACGTTCGCCGACACCGGCCCCGGCATCCCCGAGGAGATCGCCGACAAGCTCTTCCAGTCGTTCGTGACGGCGGGGAAGAAGAGCGGCACGGGCTTGGGCCTCGCGATCGTGAAGACGATCGCCGAGGAGCACGGCGGCACCGTGAGCTACAGGTCGAAGCCGGGGAAGGGCACCACGTTCGAGGTGCGGATCCCCGTCGACGGGCCGAAGGCCTGAGGGCGCCCGACCGGGCGCTTTCGCGGCTCATCAACACAAACAGATGATGCCGCCGTCGTTCTCTTTGAACGCTCCGCAGCCGGTCGGGCAGGCCGAGCCACCGTCGGGCAGGCAGTCGTTCTTCTCGGCCGGGTTGCAGACCGGCTGGGCCGGGCTGCAGCTCGCGCCTGAGGCCGCTGCCACCGCGAGCGCCGCTGGGACCGCCAAACGCCGTTTCGCCTTCATCACGCCCCCTTCAGTCAGTCGTTCGCGCGGAACAGCCGCATGCGGGGGCGGCCGCTCATCTCGAGGAAGAAGCCGAACTGGAACCGCACCGACGAGTCGGCCTGCACGAGGCCGGGCGGCGGGTTGGGGAAGGGCTGGGCCCGCTCGAAGGCCTGAATGGCCTCGAGGTCGAGGAAGTCGAGGCCGCAGCTCTTCTCCACGAAGATCTCGCGCACGTTGCCCTGGTTCGTCAGCGCGACGTTGAGCACGGTGTACCGATCGCGGCCGCCGTAGATGTTGCCGGTCGGGTCGCGCAGGCGCAGCTGGGCGCCGGGGTTCCACTGCTGGCTCACGCTCTGCTTCACGCGGTTGAAGAACGAGGCGTACTTCCACTCCTTCGTGTTGAGGTACGTGCCGTCGCCTTCCTCGACGTCGTCGAGGTGATCGGGCGCGGCGGCGCCGGTGACCTTGTCGAGCACCGAAGGCGAGGGGATCAGGTTCGCGACGCCCGGCGTGCCCGCGCGGCCCTGGCTCGACTCTTCGCCGCCGCCCTCGCTGCCGGGCTGAATCAGCAGCCGGTTCGAGTTGCCCTGAATCGCCTCGGTCTCGCTGCGCGCGTTCGGGACGTTCGCGCCGGACTCCGACGGGTCCTTCGTGCGCATGGCCAGCTCGGTCTGCTTCTTCTGGTCGGGCAGCTCGAACGCGCGCTTCTGGGCGCCCTCGCGCAGCGGGCGGTCGTCCTTCCCGATGCCGTTGTTGCCGGCGAGCTGCTCCTTCTCGGTGGCGTCGGTGCCGTTGCCCTCGGCGGGCTTCGTCGACGTCCGCTTGTTGGTCGGGTTCCGGTAGAACGGGTCGGTCTCCTTCGCGCGCGTCTGCTTGGCGACCTTGTTCGAGCTCTCGCTGACGTACTTGGCGTTGGGATCCACCTGGTTGTTACCCGGGGGAACCGCGACGACCTGGCCCTTCGGCTCCGTGTCGGGATCCGGCTTCTTCTCGTCCTTCTTGCGCTCTTTGACGGCCCGGGCGTCGTTGGCCTCGGACGACTTGGGGGCCTCTCCGCGGTTCTGGGCCCACTGCTCCTGCGACAGGCCGCGCAGCACGACCTGGCTCTTGGCGGGCGGGCGCTTGATGGGCGGCAGGTGCAGCTGCAAGAGCGACACGAACAGCATCAGCAGCAGGAAAAGACCGTGACCCGCAAGCGCGAGGAGGCCGGCCAGGAGCCCCCTCTTGAGGCCCGCCCGGCGTTGGCTCGAGCGCTCGCGCGGAATCAGAATCACGTCGGGAATACTAACGGTTGGATGCCCCGCAGGCATCCCGCGGTCAGTAGATTCGGGCCACCTGTGCGCCACTGTAGTAGTGGCCCAGAATCTCCCGATACGACTGGCCTGCTTCCGCGCGGCCGATGGCGCCGGTCTGACACATACCGACGCCGTGGCCCCAGCCTCCGCCGGTGAAGATCCACGCCGTCGGGCGGCCCTTCGCGTCCTTCTCGGCGCGCACCTCGAACATGGCGCTGTTCAGCATGCCGAACAGCCTGCGGATGGCGAGCTCGCTTCGCACGACGTTGGCCCCATCGGCGCCCGAGATGCTGAGCAGGCGCGCGCGGCCCGAGACCCCGCGCTCGGTGACGGTCATGGCCATCACCTGGCCGACGCCGAGCGAGGCGACCTTCTCGTCGACGTCCTTCGCGGTGAAGCGCTTCTCCCAGCGGTACTTGGTGGGGCTCGCGAAGCTGGAGAGCCGGCACGCGTGCGGCGCCTCGGTGGTGAGGAACGCGCCCAGCTTCGCCGGGGCGACGCTCGGCTTGAAGCCGGGCAGCGTGTCGGGCACGCCGCGCAGGCTCGGGTTCGGCGGGCCTCCCCAGACGACGTCGTTGTTCTCGGTGTGGCCTCCGCAGACGGCGCTGTAGGTGGCGTCGACGAGGTGGCCGTCTTTCGAGAACAGGCCCTCGCCCTTCGTGGCCTCGACGGCGGCGGTGGTGGTGGCCTGCTCTCCGACGATGCCGCGGTAGACCGCGCAGTGCTGCTCGGTGCAGAGCAGGTACGGGTCGGCGAGGTGCTTCAGGCCGATCTTCGCGAGGACTTCGCTGCGCGCCGTGACGGCCTGGGCCTTGAGCGCCTCGGCGTGCGCCTTCGCGAAGATCTCGCTGGGCACGAGGCCCTTGAGCAGATCTTCGAGCGAGACGAGGTTGATGACGGCGAGTTTGCCCGCACGATCCGGCATGAGCTGCAGCGAGCCGCGGAAGGCGCGGTCTTCGAAGCCGTGGTTGTCGTAGCCGATGCCGTACTCGACCTGGCGGACCTCGATGGGGGCTCCGTCGGGAGACTCGACGGTGATCTTGTCTTTCGCGGTGGCGATGACGCTGCCGTCCGCGGCGAGGAGATCCAGCTCGGCCTTCGCCGGCACGTCGACCTGCTCGAGCAGCGAGGTGCGGATGCCGAAGTCCTTCAGCACCTGCGCCTGCCTGGCCTCGAGCTTCTGCGGCACCTCGAGCGGCTCGTCGATGAGCAAGAGGTAGCGGCGGTTGTCGATGACCTTGCCGGCGATGCCGAAGACCTGGCCGAGCACGTGGGTGCGCACCGGCAGCCCTTTTTCGGTCCACTCTTTCTTGGCAGCGGCGAGGCCCTCTTTGTCGGCGAAGAGGAACTCGGCGATCTGGATGCGCGCGCGGATGGTGGCCGGCGCGCCGCTGACGAGCTTCACGCTCCAGCGAGAGCCGGCCGGGCCCTCGACCGTCTTCTCGGGGTCGCCGGCGAGCTTCAGCTTGAGCCGGCCCTTGGAGGAGAACTGCACCTGCGCGGTGTTCTCCATCAGGCGCACCGGCACCAGCGGATCGCCGTCTTTGAAGTCGAGCCGCTTCGCGCTCTCCGTGGGGGCCGGCGGCAGCTCGACGTCTTGAGCTGCTGCCAGGAGCACGACGACTGCTGCGACCGGCATCAAGAGGCGCCACCCGGATTCGAACCGGGGCTGAAGGGGTGGATCCAGCTGAAGTCGGCGGAAGTCACGGAGGCGAGCTGCTGAGGTTTGCAGAGGTCCCCCAGGATATCGCCGGCGAGCAACACGAACTAACGGAAGTCACGGGTAGCACGGTAGCAAGCGTGCTCGCGGACGTGCTCTGCATCGGAGCCGCCGGCCTCGACGAGCAGCACCCGGTCATGCGGCGAGCGCGGCGGGCGCGGGAGGCGCTGAAGCGACGTGGCTGGTGAGACCCGCCGAGCTCGCCGGCGTGCCGCGCGGCTTCTCGCCGAGCAGTTCGGGGTCCCGTTCGCGCTGGCGGCGAAGGCCGTGCAGCACGTGACTGAGGGCCGCGCGACCGCTGCCTTCTCGGCAAGCATCGACCTCCGCTCCGTGCCGGTCGAATTCGAGCGCCTCGACGACCTGGTGCAGCGGCTCACCTCGCGATGACGAACTGCGCTGCGCTCGACTGCTTTCGCCCGGCCGTTCGCAACGGGTACTGCTGGACGCACGATCGGCGACTGCGTGCGGGCAAGGTCGTGGACACCGAGGTGCGCGACTTGGACGAGTCGCCTCGCGATGGCCTGATGCGCCGAGCGTTCGAGCTCGCCGACTTTGCGGAACGGCCGAACTCTGTTGAGGACCGGGCGGCATTCAGGCGGGCAGTCTGGCGCTTCTGGAAGGCGGCCGAGCGCTGGCGTGCGGCCGCGAACGCGGCCTCGAGAAGACGTCTGCCACAGCCCAGGGCCAGAGACGATTCGCCGACGCGCTGAGAGCGAACTGCCACACCCGGGGAGAAGCTGCTCGCGTGGCCACGAAAAAGAAGATGAGCGGGGTTGCCCAGCTGCGTGAGCAGCTCGGCGTGCACGAGCTGGCGACGAAGCGCGAGGTGTTGGCACGACTCGCCTGCACGCTTCATGAGCAGGCGGACCCGGCGATTCCGGTGCACGAGAAGCGCGCTGCGGACGCGGCGATCGCCGACGTCGGCAGGGCGTTCAAGGAGGTCGAGCGACTGCGGTCCGAAATCTCGAAGACGAAAGCCGAGCACCGCAGCGTGCTCGGTCGACTCAAGCAGATCGAGGACAAGCAGGCGGTCTCCGCGAACGACGTCGTCGCGGCGGAGAACGAGCGCCGCCTAGCCGCGCGGCTGAAGGCGACGCTACCGACGCTGCAGCAGCAGCTCGACGTCGCGCTCAAGGAGCACGAGCAGTGCGAAGGCGTCGTGGCCGGCTTCGAGCGTGCCGCGCTCAAGGAACGGGTAGAGGCCAACCAGGTGCGGCTCATTCGCCTCTGCAAGCGCATGGAGTTCGAGCTCGCGGCGGCCTTCGCGGGGCACAACGAGCTGGAGTCGGGGCTCGAGCACGTCACGCCGACGGGCGTCTTCGTCGGGGCAGGCACGCTCATCAGCGAGGCTCGAGGCGAGACGGCGCTCAGCCGCGCGGCCGACTTGCTGCGGCACGTCGACGGCAACCCGCACCTGGCCCCCTCCGATGCCGAAGGCCCGGAGGAGATGTTCGAGCGCTGGGCAGCCCGCGAGGAAGCCCGCGAGGAAGCCGCTCAGCTGGAGCAGCGGCCGATGACGGCGGCCGAGAGGCGCGTCACTCGGCTCGAGGAAGCCGAGGACATTCGCAAGAAGGCCGCCGAGACGGCCGAGCTCGACGAGGCTGAGAGCGCTCGTGACGACCTCCGCGCGGCGAGACTCGCCCGTGCGCAGGCGCGACAGGCGCGACTGGACCGCCGGCGTCGCAACGCCGACGAGCTCGGGCTCTACGAGGACTGACGCCATGAGCGACGCCTTCGAGGAAGAGCTGCGGAAGATGTTCCCTTCGATGTTCGAGGAGCAGGAGCACCGCGCGCCGACGTCGACGGCCGCGGCCGGCGCCGGCGCCGATGATGAGCTGCGGTCCGTGTTCAAGAACTCGCCGGAGCTGTTCGCGACCGCCAAGTCCCGCGGGTCTCAGGAGCTGCCGCCTGGTGGCATCCGACCGGATGACCCAGGTCTCGCTGAGTTCTACGGCCTCGCCGATGAGCTCGGCCTCGGCAAGGGGCAGACGCGTCGCCTCCTCGAGCACTACGTCAAGGTGACGACGAAGAAAGAGAGCTGACTCGATGTGTCCTCCGAATGGCAGCACCAACGCCACCGTCCGCACGCCTGACTCGAAGCCGACCTCTATCGACAAGCCGATGGGGGCAGCGCCGCGGCCGACGGGTGCGCTGACCGACATCGGCTTCGCCAACACGCCGCCCGGAGATCCGCCGACGGAGCTGGACGACGAGGTTCGGCGTCGACGGGCGATGGAGATGAACCGGCTCATGCTCGGCTTCGGCCGGCGGTCGATGTTCTCGTTCTCGGAAGGCGACAGCGGCACGCCCTTGCTGTCGCGGAAGTCTCTCACCGGGAAGAGCTGAGCTCGCCGTGCCGGTCGTGAAGGTCATCCGCGCCACCGAAGAGCACGCGCGCGAGCTCGCGCCGGACTTGCGGCCCGAGGACGTCGCGGAGCTTGAGGCGTTGGGCCTCAATGAACCGCTCGAAGTACTTCTCCACGGCGTTCGCGACTCGGACGTCGCGGCTTCCGCGCTGGTGGACGGCGCGATCGCCGCGATGTTCGGCGTGAAGGAGATTCGCGGCAGCCTGGTCACGGGGCCGTCGGTTGGGCAGCTGTGGTTCTTGACCGGGCACGCGTTTGCGCGGGCGCCGCTTGCAGTCACGAAAGCGGCGCGACGGTGCGTCAGCAGTCTGCTGGCGACGTACCCGATGCTCGTGAACGCGATCGACGCCCGGTACACGTCCGCGCTGCGCTTCGCGCAGCTCCTCGGAGCGCAGCTGCTTGAGCCGCGGTCGCTTGGGCCAGCGGCTTCTTCCTTCATTCCATTTCGTATCGAAAGGAGACGGTGATGGGCGGTCTGATTCAGGGCATGGCGACTGCCGGCATGGGCATCTGGCAGGCTCACGAAGACGCCAACGCGGCGCACGAGGAGTACGCCGCGACCAGCCGCATGCTCACGTACCAAGAGCGGCGCGCGACGCTCAAAGGCAAGCAGGAGGCCGGCGAGCTCCGGAGTCAGGGCTCGGCGGTTGCCGACGCGCAGTTCAACGCGTACGCGGCCGCCGGCATCGACCCGACGTCGGGCACCGCGGCCGCGGTCCAGGCCGACACCGCCGCGCAGGCCGAGCTCGACGCGCAGACGCGCGAGAACAACGCAGCTCTCGAGGTCTGGGGCTACCGCACACAGAAGGACCAAGCAGCGAAGAACTTGCAGACGCGGCTCAAGACCATCGACCGGCAAGCCATCGGGAGCGTCCTCACGGGCGCGGGGCAGATGATCGGCGGCGCCGGCGGCATCATGAAGAAGCAGGGGTCCTAAGCGATGACCATGCGTGTGCCGGGCTACCGGCGCCAGGTCGAGTCCGCCGGTGCTCCCCGCGTTGCGCTCGAGCACGAGCGGCCTGGCGGCTTCGATGCGATGGCGAGGGGCTTCGGCGCCCTCGGTGCCGGCATCGAGGAGGCGTACGAGGCGGACCTCCAGAGGGAGGAGCAGGCGAAGCGCGAGGCGCGCGCAAAGCAGGTCCGCGAGAACCTCACGGCCGACGAGCAGGACCTCAACGCTACTCTCTACGGCACGAGCAACCCGACGAGTCAGCAGATCGGCGATGCGGCGTTCGAGGGGCGACTCGATGAGCTGTCTTCGGAGCGCACGCCTGGCTTTCTGGAACTCGAGGGGGACGCTGCTGCGGCCGCGGCCGCCGACACGTTGGAGGGCCTCGAGCAACGCCAGCAGAAGCGAGCGGCAGCGATCACGGACCCAGACGCTCGAGAGCTCTATGAGGAACGCAGCCGGGCGCGAATGCAAGACGCCCGGCGGACGGTACAGATCCACGTCGGTAACCAGGTGCGCCGCGCCAAGGAGAACAGCCTCAACGCCGCAGCCGACGAGGCGGTCCGCGCTGCCGCAGTAGACCCGACGAACGACGCCCTCGCCAGGCAGCGTATCGCCGACGTCGTGGGCTCCGCGAAGGCGATGGGACAGGGCGACGCCTGGACTCAGACGAAGACGCTCGAGCTGCAGGGGCGCGTCGCGTCGACGCGCCTCGATGCGCTGATTGAGCGTGGCGACGTCGCAGGCGCCGAGCGTGTTCTCGACGCCAACAAGTGGGCGCTGGGAGCGAACCACGACAAGTACTCGAAGCTCGTCTCGAACATGCGCGCCGGCGAGGAGGCGCAGTTGCTCGCCTTCGACGCGGTCAAGAAGGGCCTCGGTGATGACGGCCAGGTGAACCAGGCGGCCGTCCTCGACGCGCTCGAGCAGGTGCCGGCCGAGAAGCGCGCGCGCGTCGAGCCCATCGTCTACAAGCTGATGGCGGAACGCGAGCAGGCATACGCTGCCGAGACTCGCCGAATCAGCCGCGCGTCGTTCTCCCTGTACAACACGAAGGGCTGGGGCGAGTTCAACAAGTCCGGGCTCTCGACGGAGCTCAACTACCGGAACCCCGAGCTCTACAACCGCCTGCGCGACGACGCCCGAAGCCAGTACGAGCGCGCGTTGCGCCAGCGCCGTGGCACCGCTGAGGACCGGCGGCAGCAGACGGCAATCGACACGATGGCGTTGAACGACTTCAAAGCGCTCCCGGTGCGGGAGCAGGCGACCGCCGACATCGGCGAGTTCCTTCTCGACCGCGGCGTGAGCGACGTCGGCCGCAGCAGGCTCACTCTGGCGCAGGGGAAGGCACGGGCGCTGGTCGAGAAGGGGCACGAGGTGCCGATGGATGGCTTCGTGACCGACTACGTGGCGGAGGCGCAGCCGTTCGCACCGAAGCGCGCGCCGAAGAAGGTCCTCGACGCGTGGAAGCGCGCCGTGCGCGCCGACGCCGTCGACCTGTGGACCGACGCGCTCGAGGCTCACCCCGACCGGAAGCCGTCCGTCGACGAGCTCGCGAAGCGCAAGGCCGAGCGGTTCAGCTCCTACGCGTTCGACGCGAACGACCCCGAGGCCGTGAAGCGTTCGAACGAAGCGCTCGTGTCTCGGTTCCGCGGCGGGGGGGCGCAGCAGACGGAGCGCGCGGCCACTGCGCCGCCGGCGAAGTTCGAAGTCCTCGGGCCGAACGGAGCGCGCGGCATGGCGACGGAGGCGTGGCTCGCCGCGCACCCTGACTGGCGGAAGAAGTGACTCCTCTCGACGACGAGTTTGAGCCGCTGCCTCCGGAAGCGCCGGCGGCGCCGGTCTCCACCCTGCCGTCTCTCGAGGTCGCGCCGGCTCCGGAGGCCGAGGCGGACTTTGAGCCGATGCCCTCGGTCGAAGAGCAGGCAGTGGCCGAGAACCGGGACCTGGTGAAGCTGTTCAGCGGCGCGGGCATGGGGTTCGTCGACGTCGAGCGCCGCGCCGGCGTGCTGCAGCTGTCTCGCGAGACCGGCCTGCACACGTCGCTGGTGGAGGCGAGCTTCGACCAGATGAAGCGCTCGTGGGAGGCGTCGAAGTTCGACCCCGCCGCCTGGCGCAAGGACAATCCCGAGCTCGCCGCGCTCGTCCTCAACCGGCCCCAGCTCGCTCCGGTGGTGATGCGCGACGCGAAGCTGTCGCTGCTCTCGCGAGCGCTGAACAAGGCGACGGAGCTGTTCTTCACGCCCTACGTCGGTGAGAGCGTCCCGAACCGCGAGGCCGAGCTCGAGCGCCTCGAGGTGCAACGCGAGTCGATGCTCATCGCGCCGACGAAGGCGGGGGCTGAGGTCGACGACAACAAGGCCCGTCTCCTTCGCGAGGGTGGGCCGCTGTTTCAGGCGGTCATCCCCATCGCGCGGTACACCGAGGCGAAGGAGCACCTCGAGGTCTCCAAGAAGGGCTACGACCTCATGGCCGCGCGCCTCGCCGGCCGAGACACGTACGAGCTCGAGAAGCAGCTCGTCGACATGCGGCGGAGCGCGGTGCGCCGCGCGTACGGCGAGGGCGAGGTGGGCCAGGTGTTCTCCGACGTCGCCGAGGCGGCGGCCTCCTCCGTCGACGTGCTGAAGGACGCAGGCACCGGCGCGGCGATCGCCGGCGTCGTGGCCGGCGCGGGCACGTACGCGGTCACGCGGAACCCGCGCTTGGCCGGGAAGGCGACGCTGAAGGGCGCCTCTCTGGGCGGCCGCGCGGGCGGCGTGGTCGCAACGCTGCGGATCGAGGCCGGCGACGCCTACCTGCAGCTGCTCGACGCGAAGACCGACGACGGCAAGCCGGTGAGCAACGATGTCGCGACGGGAACCGCGCTCGTCTACGGGACGCTGGCCGCCGGCATCGAGTTCGCGGCGTGGGGGCCCATGTTCAAGGCGATGGGCCCGCTGGGCGAGCTCATCCGCACCGGCGAGAAGAAGGCGGCGCTGGCCGCGCTCGTGAAGCAGCAAGGGTTCCGCGAAATCGCCAAGCGGGTGGCGAAGAACTGGCTCGCCGCGAGCGCAGCTGAGGGCGGCGAGGAGTTCCTGCAGACCGCGGCGGAGGACGCGCTCACGTACCTGGCGCTCTCGTACACCGACCAGAAGCTGCAGGCGGGCCCGGTGGTCGACGTCGACAAGGCCATCGCGGCCGGCCAGAAGGGGTTCGTCGGCGGCGCCGGCCTCGCCTCCGTCAGCGTCGGCATCGACGTGCTCACGCAGAAGGTGCTCCGCGACGAGGCCCGCGTCGCCACGCAGCAGGTCGCCGCGATGGCGCAAGCCGCGGAGAGCCCCACCGTGACCGCGTCGCCCGAGGCTGCGGCGCAGGTGGTCGAGGACGCCACCGCGAAGGAAGGCCGGCCCGTCACCACGCTGCACGTCACCGCCGAGGAGTTCGAAGCGCAGGCGCGCAAGGGCGGCGCCGACCCGTTCGAGGCGGCCGAGGCGATGATGGGGCCCGGCGGTGCACAGGCGCTCCGAGACGCGCTGGCGACGGGCGGCAAGCTGCCGGTGCCGGTGGCGACGTACCTCGAGAAGTGGGTCGGCACCCCGCTGGCGGCCGAGCTCGTCGAGCACACGACGACGGCAGCGAATCTGCCCACTGCGGCGGAGCTCGAGGCCGACGTGATGGAGGCGGTCGCCCCGACGCCCGATGCCTCGATGTTCCTCGCCCAGCGGCTGGCGAACGCGGAGGAGCCCGTCGACCGCGGTGCGGAGATGTACCTGGACCCCGTCAGCGGGCTGCGGAACCGGCGCGCCTTCGACGAGACGCCGGCGCCGGCGGGGAAGATGCTCGCCGTCATCACCTCGCCGGACGTGAAGGCCATCAACGACCACCCCACCGCGGGCGGGCACGACGTCGCGAACGACATGCTCCGCGCGATGGGGCGCGCCATCGGCGAGCACGACGCCACCGCGGCGCGGAGCGGGACGAACTTCCTCGTGTACGTGAACGACCAGGCCGACCTCGACCGCGTGCTCGAGCGGGTGCGCGCCGCCGTAGGTCCGCAGGTCGCCCTCGAGAGCGGTCTGGGCACCAACAAGGACACCGCCTTCGCTTCGCTGAACACCGCGGTCGAGACAGGTCGCGCGCTCGGGACCATCCCGCCGAAGGGCGAGGCCTCGCCGGGGCTCGACATTCCGTCGCTCGCGTTCCCCGCGGAGAGGGCGCAGAGCACCGTCCCGCCGGAGCTGGCCGCGAAGGTCGCCGGCCTGTCGCCGCAGGACTACTTCCGGCAGGCGTACGTCACGAAGGGCGGGCTGCTCACCGCCGAGGGCTTCCGCGCCGTCCCGCGGAAAGCGCACACGGCCGCGTTCGACATGAGCGGCCTGGGGCGCGCGAACAGCGAGTTCGGCCAGGACGCGGGAGACAAGCTGCTTGCCGCCTTCGAGGCTGCGGTGCGGGCCGCTGGCGGTGCCGACTTCGACGCCGCGCACCTCTCGGGCGACGAGTTCGCCGCGCAGAGCGATGACCCGGCAGCGCTCAAGGCCTTCGCAGCCGACGTGGCCCGAGCGCTCGAAGGGGTCGGAGTTCGGGCGCGTTCCAGGCGGACTGGCGCGGTCGAGGACCTACCTGTACGATTTCGCCATGGCGTCGGAGAGAACTATGCCCAAGCAGACCGCCAGCTCAACGCAGCCCGCCGAGCAGAACAAGCAGCGCAAGCCGGAGGAGCCGCCGTACGAGCTCCTGGGGCTGACGAAGCACGGCAAGCTGGTGTGGGACGCGAAGGCGGAGCCCGACCTGCCTCCGGAAGAGATCGCCGCCAGGCTTTCCCGCGCGAAGTAGCCGACGACGTCGCGGCCGCGGTCGCGAGCACCTCCGACGCGATGGGGCTGCGGCCCATCTTCCGGTCCGCCGCCGAAGCTGGGATGACGCCCGAGCAGTGGCAGCAGTACCTCGCCGAGCTCGAGGAGGCGCACTCGCACGCCGCGCACGCCGCGCGGCTGCAGGCTGCGAAGGACGAGCAACGCCGCACCGAGCGGGAGTGGAAGGAGCGCGAGCGCGAGGAGCGCCGCGCCGCCGCTGCCGAGTACGAGCAGCTCCCCGCGCGCCGCGCGTGGCAGTTCCTCCGCGGGCGGGAAGAGGGCGACGTGCTCACGATGGACCGCCGGGCCGTCGAGGCGCTCGTCGGGGCCGAAGCCGCGCGCCGGCTGCCGCTGCGCTCGAGCGGCGGCATCCTCCCCGACGACCTCGCCGACATGTTCGGGTTCGCCACCGGCGAGGAGCTCGTGCGCGCGATGCTCGACCTCCCCGGGAAGGACGAGTGGGTGCGCGACACCGCCGCGGCACGCATGGCGGAGAAGTACCCCGACGCGTTGAACGACCGCGCCCGGCTGCGCGACCTGGTGAGCAAGGGCCTGCACGGCGAGTTCACCGAGAAGTGGCTCACGAAGGAGTGGAAGGCGCTGAACGCTCGCGCGTACGCCCTCGCCTTCAACCCCGAGGCGAACCGCTTCCAGGCGGTGCCGAACGAGGTCCTCGGGCGCCCGCTGCCGCCGGCGGTGGAGGCGAAGAAGACGGCAGCCGGCATCGTGAGCCGGCAGAAGATTGGCCGTCTGAGCCCCGGCTGGGCGCTGAACCTGCAGCGCGGGCACGCGGACAAGGCGGCGCTCGCGGCCGCGCGGGGGAACTACTCCCTCGCGCTCGTGCACAAGCTGCAGCAGCTGCTCGCGATGCACCTGTGGCGGGAGGTGACCGGCGCCGTCGAGCAGCGCGAAGCCTTCTACGACCTCGCCGCGGAGCTCGGCCGGCAGCCCTCGCGCGCCCGCCTCGGCAAGGCCTCCCCGCTGCTGCGCGACGGTGTCGACCTGGTGCTCGAGGCGCTCGGCATGAAGGCGCCGGAGGAGCGAAGCGAGCCCCTCCCGTCGGTCGCCGACGTCGTGCAGGACCTCGTCGCCGACGGGGCGACGGTGATGTTCGACGAGGACGTGGTCGCGCGCGCCGTGGCCGAGCGGAAGCCGTACCGGAACCTCAGCGTCGCCGAGATGCGTGAGGTCGACACGTACCTGCGGAACGTGCGTGCGGCCGCACGCGTGCGCACGACGGCCATCGAGGAGGGAAAGGAGGTCGACCGCGAGAAGGCGCTCGCCGACCTCATCCTCGAGGCTGAGACGAACCGAAAGCACGTGGGCCCGGTGACGTCCTCGGAGTCGGCCGAGACCGCGGCGCAGGTCCTCGGCCGCGGCTGGAACCAGTTCGACGGGTCAGGCCTGCGCCCCGAACGCATCGCGGAGTGGCTGGGCGGCAACAAGCCGGGGTCGGCGTGGTTCCGGCTTGTCGTCTCGCCACTGCAGAAGGCGAAGCACGCGAAGGCGGACCGGCTGAAGAAAGTGCTCGCGCCGCTCTCCGACAAGCTGGACGCGGCGCTCAAGGACGGGCGCTTCATGGCGAAGGTGAACGGGAAGGAACTCTTCCCGACGCACCGGGAGGACCTCGAGGCGCCGAAGTTCGCCTACCAGGTGTTCATGATGGCGCTGCACGCCGGAACGCAGTCGAGCCTCGACCGGCTCACCGAGGGCCGCGGCATCACCGAGGAGCAGCTGCTCGCGGCCGTCGACAAGCACCTGTGGAAGGAAGCTGTCGAGCTCCTGCAGGCTGTCTGGGACGCGAACGAGTCGCTGTGGCAGGAGGCGAGCGCCCTCGAGGAGCGGATGAGCGGCGTCGCTCCCCCGAAGCTCGAGCACCGACCGCTCCGCACGCGGTTCGGCACCCTGCGCGGTGGGTACATGGCCGCCAAGTACGACGCCCGCGTCGAACAGGTCGGCGAGCTGCAGCTTGGCGAGGCCCTCGGCGCCGTGCTCGATCAGTCGTACGTGCGCCCCGGCACGGCCAAGTCGCACCTGAAGAAGCGAGCCGAGAACTTCAGCGGCGCGCTGCTGCTCGAGCCGGGCCTCATCCTCAGAGCGCTCGACCAGGTCGTGCACGACATCGCGTATCGCGAGGCCCTCCGCAGCGTCGCCGGTCTCGTCTGGCACCCGAAGCTCCAACGCGTGATGCGCGAGCGGCTCGGCGCCGGCAAGGCAGACCAGTTCCGGCAGTGGCTCCGCGACATCGGAACGCAGGCCGGCGCGCAGCTCACCGACTTCTGGAGCCGAGCGGGAAGCGCGCTGAAGAAGCGCACGGTGGTGAGCGCGCTCGCGTACCGGCTCCCGACCGCGCTCGGCGACCTCTCGAACTACCTGCTCGGCGCGCGGCACCTCGGACCGCGGGCGCTGCTGGGCGGCGTCGCGGAGGTCCTCACCAGCAGGGGAGCAGCGATCTCCGAGGCGTACGCGAAGAGCGGCGAGCTGCGCGCGCGCGAAGGGCAGATGACCGAGAAGTTCCGCTCGTTCCTCGAGCTGATGACGAAGCGCGGCGGCCGCGCGCGCCGGCTCCTCGACGCGTTCGACCGCAACGGCTTCACCATCTTCGAGTGGACCGAGAAGCTCTTCGCGGTGCCGGCCTGGCTCGGCGCGTACAGGAAGGCGCTGCGCGAGGGCCGCACCGAGGCGGCGGCCGTCGACTTCGCCGACGGGATGGTGCGTCGCATGTTGCCGGCGTGGAACCCGGTCGACCAGTCGGCGATTCAGCGCAACCGCTACCTCTCGCCGTTCCTGATGTTCGCGAGCTTCCACAACGTGATGTGGAACGAGCTCCGCGACGTCTGGGAGCCGGTGCTGCAGGCGGTGGGCGTGAAGGACAAGGCGAAGAACGCCGCGGCCGCGGTGCCGGCGACGCTCTTCATCATCTTCTCGGGCTACGTCGTGAGCGAGCTGCTCACCGGTCGCGGTCCGGAGCCGGACGACGGCGAGGACCCGGCTGAGCGGTGGGCCCACTGGATTGCGCGGAAGATGTTCGTCGGCTCCCTCATGCCGTTGCCCGTCATCGGGCCCGAGCTCGGCACGGTCCTCGAGGCGAAGGTGATGCGCAAGCGCACGACGCAGCGGGGAGGCATCTACACGGCCTTCTGGGCGCCGATGGCCGACGCCGGCGCGAAGATGCTCGATGGCGACAAGGACGGGGAGGAGAAGTTCTTCGCGCTGATGCGCGCGGCGGGCCCGGTGCTGCAGCTGCCGACGTACCTGCTGACGCCGGCGAAGTACGCGGTCGACACGGCGCAAGGCGAGACGGCTCCGCGCGGGCCCGGCGACGTCGTGGGCGGTGCGGTGTACGGCGCGCGCGAGGGTCAGCCGGCGAACGTTCCCACGCTGCTGCAGGACCTCGCCGGCGAGTGACGTCGGCCGGCTATCTCTTCTTCTTCGTTCCGGCGCGCTCCTTCTTGTGCGCGTCGATGGCGTAGCGAAGAAGCTGGGTCATCGCTTCGTTGCGGCTCAGGCCGAGTTCGTCGGCAGCGCGGTCGATCTCCTCGACCAGGTCGGCGGGCCCCCGGTACGCGACTGCCTTGGTCGGGGACTTCGGGTCAAGCACGGGCGCCATTTCCAACGGGCGTAGCACGGGGGCCTCCTCAGGCAAGTTTCGTCGGTCATACCATTTCTGATATCAAAGGTTCCATCAGACGGGGCTGCCACCCCAAGGAGAACGGAATGACACCAGCAAGCGGAAGAGGCGTGCAGGTACTGCTGTCCTGGCTCAACACCAGCGTGGAGCGCGAGCGCGCGCGCCAGCTCGTCGACGGGCTTGATGACGTCGAGCTCGCCGACGTGCTCACGGCGATCGCGGCGGCCGAGCTCGCCGCCGGCGGCCGTGGTGCGGTGCTCATCGAGTCCGCGGCCGCGCGCCTGCGCGGCGTCGACGTCGAGCGCCGTGGTTCGGACCTGAGCGAGGACCTCGAGCTCGCGCCGGTACAGGAGCACGGCCCGTACACGAGCTGCAGCTGCACTCTCTGCGTCGGTGACCGCGCCGAGCTCGAGGCGGGGGCTGCGCGATGACGACGACTCCCTCTGACCAGGTGAAGGAGCTCGCCCTCCAGTTGTTCGATGCGATGCGCTCGGCCGAGACCGCGAAGCGAAAGACCTTCGGCGAGCTCGCCGCGAGCTGGTTGAAGCGGCTCAAGCGGATTCCGGACACCGGGAACGAACAGCGGCACGTGCGGCACCTCGAGGCGCTGCACGACATGCGCGAGGGCGAGCTCACGAAGGCGGCGATCGAGGAGCAGCTGCAGCGCCTCGAAGTCGGGTTCGTCGACGCGAACGGAACGCGCGTGAAGCTGGGCCCGGCGTCGCTCAACAAGGTTCGCGGTACCGGCCGGCTCGTGATTGCCGATGCGCAGGCGAACGGCGACTGGAAGGGGTTCAACCCGTTCGACCACGTCAAACGTCGACGGGTGCGGCAGCGCACGTACCCGCGACTGACGCTCGAGGAGCTCGAGCTCGCGATGTCCCACCTTCGCGAGGACCGGCGCCGCATGGCCCGAGTGTCGCTGTACACGGGCGCGCGGCCCGGCGAGCTGCTCGCGCTCCAGAAGAGCGATGTCGACCTTCGCCGCGGCTGGATGTCGATTCACAGGAGTCACGGCCGCGACGAGACGAAGACGGGCGTCCCGCGGCTCATCCCGATTCCGGCAGCCGTCATCGACGACGTGCGCGAGGCGATGAAGGCCTCGCCGAGCGACCTCGTGTTTCCTTCGGCGACAGGGGACCGGCAGCGCCGGGACACGAAGCTCGCGCGCATCCTGCAGCACGGGCTGCGTCTCGCCGGCATCTGCTCGAGCTGGCGCTACGCGTGCCGGCGTCAGCGAGGCTGCGAGGGCTTCAAGGACGAGCTCGAGACCCGTCGGCCTGGTCGCCGTTGTCCGAAGTGCGATGCGGTGCTGCACGAGATCGGCGTGCCGCGGCGCGTGACCTGGTACGACCTCCGGCACGCCGCGTCGACGCTTCACCGCGAGGCCGGCGCCGAGGCCCTCGCCGTGAAGGTGGTTCTCGGCCACGCGAAGCGCGACGTGAACGACGCGGTCTACACGCACCTGAGCGACGCGATGCTTGTCCGCGAGATGAACAAGCTCGCTCCCCCTCAGACGGCGTGCACCAGCCTTCGCCGACGTCGGCGCGGCGCCGGGTTGGTCGCAACGCAGGTGAGCGGCCCCGCGGCCCGAGCGCGATGATAGAGGCTGAAAAAGGGTTGGGGCGCCACGCCTGCCAGCGTGCGCCCCGTGACCAGGAACGAGGAGAACCGTCCCCGATGGCCAAGGACATATCACGGCGGCCGCGGGGGCGGCCGGCGCGTTACGGCTTGCCGCGCAGCAGCGAGGAGGCCATGGACGCGCTGGAGAGGTTGCCGGCAGTACGTCTCAACGCGCTGGTTCGTATCGCGATGGCGGCGCGAGCCCGCGTGCTCAGCATTCAGCGTGAGCGTTCCGACCTCGGCGGGGACCTCTTCAACTTCCGCAAGAAAATGACTTCGACGGCGCTCGGTCGCCGACCGCGTGCCGTCCAGGCGTTCGACGTGCTGATGCGTGAGGTCCAGGTCCTGGTGCGTCCAGCTCCGAACGAGGAAGCACCGATGGAGTCGCTCGTCGACGAGCTCGCCCAGCTCGGCAGCACGGTGACGGGGGTCACGGGCTTGGACCTCGCAGTACTCGCGATCGCGTTTCGCGTGGACCCGCCCTTGAGCGAGCAGCACGACGACAGCGCCGGTGTCGAACTCGAAGGTCGGCGCCAGGTCTGGGAAAAGCGCCTCAAGGCTGCGCGGAAGAAATTGCCGGGAGTGGGGCGCGGAGGCTCGTCTCTGTAATTGACGACTCCGAACATGTTTCTGTCGCCGCGAAAGGAGACGTACATGGACACTCTCTCGCAGCGCCTCATGGTGGCTCGGCGGCGCGCCGGTCTCACCCAGATTCAGCTGAGCGTGAAGGCGGGCATCAGCGTCAACTCCGTGACGACCGCGGAGCGTTTCAGCTTTGCGACGCCCAGGACGCTCGAAAAGCTCGCGAAGGCGCTTGGGGTGCGCGTCGGGGACCTCGTTCCGCCGACGCCGGCGTCGACGAACGAGTTCGACGCGTGAATGCTGCTGCCGACGTCGGCGCGGAGGGCGACTGAATGGCCAGGCCTCCGCAGAACTCGGCTGTCGCGATTCCTCGAGGGCGGAGCCGTCTCATCTGGCCGGGGTTCTTTCAGGATGAGGTGATGCTGTCGCTGGCGCCGCTCGATCGCCTTCTGTTCGCCGGCCTCATGTGCTGGGTCGACCGCCAGGGTCGGGTGCTCGACCGCCCCTTCGAGCTCAAGCAGCGAATCATGTCGGCGGACGACGTCGACCTCGACGCGGCGCTGAATCGGCTCCAGAGGAAGGGCCTTCTGCGGCGGTACCGGGTCGGCAAGCTGCGCGCGATCCAGCTCAGCCCAGACGTCTTCCTTCAAGAACAAACGTTCCACAAGAACGAGCCGGAATCAGGCATCCCTCCGCCACCGCCTGTCGTGCCGCGTGGTTCACGGCGGGTTTTGACGGGCCAAAACCCCGGTGCCACCCTGGTTCCGCTGCCGGTTGCGGGTGCGGGTACGGCTGCGGGTTCGATTACGGGTGCAGTTGCGAAAACGTTTGCGGTTGGGCCGACCGGAGCCCCGGTCGGGGCTTCGCCAGCAAACAGCTCGGCGGATCTCCAATACGAGTACCTCGAGCAGGACATCGTCGACGAGGTGACGAACGCACCGCAGCAGTCACTCGCGATGTCCGAGCTGTTGAAGCGCCTGCCGGACTACAGGACCAAGGCTGAGTGGGCTGAAACGCTGGCGGCGATGCTGAAGAACAAGAAGCTCGTCGTGACCGGCGACTTCCGAAGCGAGCGCGTCTCGTTGCCGGGTCTGAAGGTCGTCCAATGAAGACAGCGGATGAACTGCAGGCCATGGCGAAGCGACTCCTCGAGATTCGTGACCAGCGCCTGGCTGAGATGCCGGACTACGAGGGCATGCTGCGACTGCTGAACCCGGGCTGGTCGGCCCAACGACTGCGGTTCGAGGCGATGCTCGAGTGGAACCTCGACCACCTCGACATCCGCAACGAGGAAGTGCAGCTCAAGGTGGAAGTCATCAAGGAACTGAACCGGGCGACCAAGCAGCTCAACGATGCGACGACCGCGAAACAGGCGGCGTCCAAGAAGGGAGGTCTCGGCACGTGAGCATCGAAGATGACCTGAGGCGAATCGTTCGCGAGGAGCTCGTCTCCGCGCTGGCGGAGCTCCGGACAACGTCGAGCAGCTCGCCGGCGTCGGCGGACGCGCTGCTCACGGTGGAGCAGGTGGCCGAGCGAGCCGGCGGGGTCTCGGCCGAGACGGTTCGCCACTGGATCAACACGAAGCAGCTCCGAGCTCGCCGCGCCGGCCATCGGTGGGTGGTCCGCCCGCTCGACCTCGAGCAGTTCCTCTCGAGAGACGGTGACGACGCGGATGAGCCGGAACGCGAGCAGCACCTGCAGCTCGTGGCGAAGCGCATCACGAAGGCCGGGAGCCGGCGGTGAGCGGCATCTATCCGAAGCGCGGAAAGCTGTACCTGCGCCTGAAGGTGAACGGAAAGTGGGTGGGGGTCGCGACGGAGTTCCGCGTCGGACAGGAGCGACGGGCCCTCGCGATGCTCGACCAGCTCGAGGCCCGGCTCGCCGCCGGCGAGAGCATCGACGTCGCCGGCGGCGCGCCGACGGTCGCGAGCTGGCTCCCGGCCTGGCTGAGGACGCGCAAGGAGCACGTGCAGACGTGGCGGAACGACGACGCCGTCATGCGCCTGCACGTTGTGCCGCAGCTCGGGAGCCGCCGCCTCGACCAGGTGCGGCCGAAGCACGTGCTCGAGCTCGTGCGCAGCTGGCGTGCGCGGACTGGCGAACACGCGATGGCGCCGAAGAGCATCTACAACGCCTACTCGACGCTCAGCGCGTTCTTCCGCGACGCGGCGCTCGAGGACCTCATCTCGCAGAGCCCGTGCGTTCTCACGAAGCACCAGCTCGGGCCGAAGGTCGACAGCAACCCCGAGTTCCGAGCACAGGCGCAGTTCGGCCGCGCCGAGCTCGAGCTGCTCATCAGCGATGCGCGCGTGCCGCTCGACCGCCGCGTTTTCTACGCGCTCGAGGGGCTCGCCGGCGTGCGCCTCGGCGAGGCCTCGGGCCTGCTGTGGCGGAACACTGCGGTGCCGGTGCCGGAACACGAGGGATCGCTCGACATGCTGCTCGTGGCGTTCAGCTACGGTCGGCCGTTCCCGAAGGGCGCGGTTATCCGGCCGGTGCCTGTCCACCCGGTGCTGGCGTCGATGCTCGCCGAGTGGAAGCTGTCGGGCTGGGAACGGTTCATGGGCCGGAAGCCGAAGCCCGATGACCTCGTGGTGCCGTATCCGCCGGGCACCGTGTCGAAGCGCGGGCCCTGGCGCAGCAAGGAGTGGGTCCACAAGCACTTCGCGCGCGACCTCGAGACGCTCGGTCTTCGCCACCGGCGCGGTCACGACCTGCGCCGCACGTTCATCAGCCTCGCGCGCTCGAACGGCGCCGAGAAGGACATCCTCCGTCGCGCCACGCACAAGCCGCCGCGCGAGGTGATCGAGGGCTACACCACCTTCGAGTGGCCGGTGGTCTGCCGCGAAGTCGCGAAGCTTCCGGTGCAGCGGCGCGACGTCGGCAAGGTCCTCGAGCTGCCGCTTGCCATGGCCGCGAACGACCGGAGTCCGCTGGGCGCTGCGGAGCTTGCTACCCAGCTTGCTACCGTCGCGGCTCTCTCAGAGGGAAACGGAAGAGGCGCCACCCGGATTCGAACCGGGGAATGAGGGTTTTGCAGACCCTTGCCTTACCACTTGGCTATGGCGCCAGACTGCGTGGGGCATATACGCATCGGCTCCCGGGAAGCGTCAAGCACGCAATACCTGACAAAGGGACTTTGAAATGAGCTCATCCGGCTACGGGCTGTTCAACGAGGAGCACGAGGCGTTCCGCAAGACGGTGCGGCAGTTCGTCGAGCGCGAGCTCAAGCCCAACGCCGCGAAGTGGGAAGAGGCCGAGGAGTTCCCCCGCGAGCTGTACAAGCGCTGCGCCGAGCTGGGCTTCCTCGGGCTCAAGTACCCCGAGGAGTACGGCGGCGCGAACGCCGGCCCGCTCTACGAGGCCGTGCTCATCGAGGAGCTCGCGAAGTGCGGCAGCGGCGGCGTCGCCGCGGGCCTGGGCGCCCAGTTCACGATCTCCACCGGCCCCATCTGGAAGTTCGGCAACGACGAGCAGAAGAAGCGCTTCCTGCCGCCCGCGATTCGCGGCGAGAAGATCGGAGCCCTGGGCATCACCGAGCCCGGCGCCGGCAGCGACGTCGCGGGGCTCTCCACCACGGCGAAGCGCGACGGAGACTTCTACGTCGTCAACGGCGCCAAGACGTACATCACCAACGGAGTCCGCTGCGACTTCGTCGTCCTCGCGGTGAAGACCGACCCGTCGAAGGGCCACAAGGGCCTCTCGCTGCTCGTCGTCGAGAAGGGCACCAAGGGCTTCGGCGTCTCGAAGAAGCTCAAGAAGCTCGGCTGGCGGGCCAGCGACACCGGCGAGCTCTTCTTCGAGGACTGCCGCGTGCCCGTCGCGAACCGCCTCGGCGAAGAGGGCGCGGGCTTCTACCAGATCATGGGCAACTTCGAGTGGGAGCGCATCTCGATGGCCCTGGGCGCCGTCGGAGCGGCCGACGACATGCTGCAGAACGCCATCGCGTTCGCGCGCGAGCGAAAGGCGTTCGGCAAGTCGATCGCCGAGTTCCAGGTGACGCGGCACAAGCTCGCCGAGATGGCGACCGACCTCGAGGCCGCGCGGCAGCTCACGTACCACGCGCTCAAGCTGCACGCCGACGGCGAGTACGCGCTCGGGCAGACGGCGATGGCGAAGAAGGTCGCGACCGAGATGTGCTGCCGCATCGCCGACCAGTCGCTGCAGCTGCACGGCGGCGCCGGCTACATGATGGAGTACGACATTCAGCGGCACTGGCGCGACGCGCGCCTGGGGCCCATCGGCGGCGGCACCAGCGAGATCATGACTGAGATCATCGCGAAGCAGATGGGGCTGTGAAGATGCGCCTCGGCCTCATCGGCCTCTTGCTGCTCACCGCGTGTCCGGGAGGCCCCTGCGGCCCCGGCACGTGCAACGGCTGCTGCCGGGACGATCGCTGCGAGAACGGCGACTCGGTGCAGGCGTGCGGCCGCGCCGGCGCCACGTGCACGCTCTGCAGCACCGGGCGGCTGTGCAGCGACGGCCGCTGCATGTCGTCGGGCGCCGGCGGCGGCGTGACGGGGACCGGCGGCGGCTCTTCCGCGGGCGGAGGCGCTGCCGGCGGCGCGGGTGGGGCAGGTGGCGCGACCGGCGGCGGCTCAGGCGGCTCAGGCGGCTCAGGCGGAGGCACGGTGGTCGGCCCGACGTGGGTCAGCCTCGGCGCGTTCGGCGATGCCCCCGCGGGCGGTGAGTCGATCGAGGGCTTGAGCCTCGCGTACGCGAACCAGCGGCTCCACGTGACGTACCGGATCGGCGCCGCGGCGTACTTCAACCGCACGTCGAACGCGGTGTCGTCGGTGTGGACTCCGCAGTGGGTGAAGACGGTGGTCGACACGTCGGCGTCGCGCGCGCCGGACCTGTTCGCCGGGCCGGCCAACGGCATCTTCGTCGGCTTCTGCACCACGACGGGCGGCAGCATCGTCAAGCTGCCGATGAGCGGCTCGCTGAGCGTGCAGCCGTACAGCCCGTGCGTGACGCCGATGACGTCCGGCCCGATGCAGGACCTGTTCTACGGGCTCAACGTGACGTCCACCGCGCTGCAGGTGTCGCGCTCGACGACCGGCGGCTCGTCGTGGAGCCCGTACACCGGCGGCATCACGCTGCCGAACCCGGTCTCGCAGCCCAAGGTGTTCGTGAAGCCGAACGGCAACCTCGTGGTCTCGTACGTCAGCGTCGACAAGCTCATCGTCCAGGAGACCGGCGGCATGACCTGGGTGCCGCTCGGCACCGGGCTGCAGCTGCCGGCGTCGCTCGCGCACGACGTGGCGATCGACGGCAGCAACCGGCCGTGCGCCGCGTTCGCGAACGCCGCGGGAGCGACGGTGGTGCAGTGCTACGAGGCCGGCACCTGGGTGCCGCTCGGCGGAGTCGCGTACTCGGCCGCTGCGCCGACGAAGCTCGATCTCGCCGCCGACGGCGCGGGGAAGATGTGGCTCGTGCTGCTGACCCCGGGCGCGGTGGTGCTGTCGCTCAACGGCTCGACGTGGACGCCCGCCGGGCCGTTCAACGGGTGCCTGACCGCGGCGTGCCCCTCGCTGGCCGAGGTGGCGATCGCGCACGGCCCGAGCGACGAGCCGTTCATCGTCACGACCTCGAGCGCGGCGGACGATCAGCCGGCGCTGTGGCGGCTCGAGTAGTCAGTCGATCTCGACGAAGACGCGGTCGAGGGTGTTGCCGGGCTTCTTCACCGTGACTTCGGTGTACAGCTGCGCCCAGCGGCCGGCCCAGGTGATGCTGCCGGGCGTGTCGTAGACCTCGGTGTCCGGGCTCGAGAAGAAGCCCGCGATCTCGACGTGCATGCGGTTCTTGAACTGCGCGACGCCCTCGGGCGTGCGGTGCGAGAGAACGGCGTTCCGGAACGACTCGCCGTCGGGGTGGTTGCTGAACAGCACGGTCTCGACGTGCGAGTGCATCGCGTCGGCCGCGACTTCCTGCGGCGGCTTCACCGGCGCCGGCTGCGTCACCGCCTTCGCCTTGGCGACGAAGCCCTTCACCTGCTCCGCCGACGGCACCTGGTAGCCGAGCTCGCTGCGCGAGGCGGCGTACTTCACCAGCGACGCGTGCAGCGACGTCGGGTTGCGCTGCGCGAGCTCCTTGAGCGAGTTGACGCCGGCGTTCTCGAACAGGTCCGCCGCCGCGGGGCCGATGCCGTCGAGGCGAACGAGGTCGGCGCGATTGACCGCCTCGCGCATGCGCGTCAGCGAGATGCCGGTCGACCGCGCGAGCTTCACCTCGGCGGCGCGCGTGCCGGCCTTCGCCAGCAGCTGCTCGTTGGTGGAGATGCTCGCGCCCTTGAGCTTCGAGACCTCGGCGGCGGTCAGACCACGAAGCTGCGCGAGCGGAGTCGGACGGCCGTCGACGAGTGCCATGCGAAGTTATCGCACATCATGTGCGACAGTTTCTCACACACCCAACCCATCGAAACTGCTCTAGAATCTGGCCTGCAAGATCGCGTTGAAGCCGATGGCGTGCGGCTTCTCGAACGTGGGCTCGGCGACGCCCAGGACGCTGTCGCGGAACGTCGTCCGGTTGTTGTCGAACGTGTAATAGAGCTCGCCGATCGCCGCGAAGTAGTCGGAGATGTCGAGGCGGAAGTTCGCCTTCACCGAGATGATCGGCTCGGCGCGGAAGTTCGTCGGCAAGATCGAGAACTGGTTCACGTCGCGCACGACGAGCGTGCGGCCCGCGCTGGGGATCGAGCCCTGGGTGCCGCCGACGATCGACGACGGCGCGCGCAGCGTCGCGGGCAGCTGAACGCCGCCGACGATGCCGGGCGTGAAGTGCAGCGACGGGAAGTGGTAGTCGATGCCGATCGCCGCGAACGCCTCGGGGGTGAGCTGCGTGCCGGTCGGGAAGTCTTTGTACGGCGGAATGCCGGGCACGTTGAACTGGATGTACGAGAGCGTGCGGTAGAGGCCGAGGAAGCTCACCCGAAGGAAGTTCCACTTCATGCGTCCCTGCAGCGCCACGGCCTGCGCCGACTGCAGCTGGGTCTTCGCGAAGACGTCGGGGTTCTCGAGAGACTGCGTGACGTACGTGCCCTCGAGCGACACCAGCCAGGAGAACCCTCCGGGGTACACCTCGGGGGCGAAGAAGCGCTCGTAGAGGTCGGGGTCGTTCTTGTAGAGGCGGAAGTCGATGCTGGTGCCGATGGGCGTGCCGCGGTGGAGCACGATCTGCGCCGAGCCGCCCGCCGAGTTCACCGGCGCGACGATGCCCTGGTTCGCGAGCCCGGGGACGATGCCCTTCTGGAAGTAGCCCGCGCCGCCCTCGATGCGCAGCCAGGGCGTGATGTCCCAGCCGGCGCCGCCCATGAAGCCGTAGACGCGCTCTTTCTCGAGGATGAAGTCGTTGAGCAGCTGCGCCGTCTTCATCCCGACGTACGCGTACCAGTTGTTGCGCGTGAGCTGCAGGCGCGCGCCTGGCACGCCGTCGTTGAGCGCGCGCGAGGTGAAGATCTCGTTGCCGCCCCACGAGATCTTGTACGCGTAGCCGAGGCGGAAGCGGTCGGCGGAGACGGGGAAGCCGGTGAACGAGATGCCCTCGCGCTCGCCCCAGCCCGGCGGCGTCCAGTTGACGCGCACGTAGGAAGAGTTGTCGCGGAAGAGCAGATCGCCCGCAGGCCGCACCAGCAAGAGCACCGAGAGGCCGGCCTCCGCGGTGAAGCCTTCGAAGAACGACGGAGACTTCTTGTAGAGCGTCAGGTTCGACAGCGACTCGAAGCCCGAGAACTTGGTGTTGAAGTTGTCGAAGAACTGGACGTTCTGATTGCCGGCGCCGAAGCCGGGCGTCGGGCTGTTCGGCGTCGTCTCACCCGCGTTCGCGAGCACGTTGTCGTCGGCGAGGACGAAGGAGAGGCGCGTGTCGACGAAGTCTCCGGCTCGGGCCGAAGACGCGCACACCAGCGCCAGCGCTGTGAACTGCCACCACGTTTTCAAGACTGCCCCTCCCTCGAAACTCAGACCGCTCTACAACGAAAAACGAAACTCAAGGGCTCAAGTTTTCGCACTGCTTGATCGGCCGAGGGCAGCCCATGCCCGGCGCCGGCCTGCAACAGACGTCATCGGTGTCGCGCGGCAGGATCACCCAGCGCGGACGCGCGGGCTGCACCTGGCGCAGGTGACCCACGATGTCGAAGGTGGCGGCGTGCATGGCGCGGCAGCTCGAGGCCCGCTCCATGTCGGGGTCGTCTTCGCGACAGTCGACCTTGAGATCGGGGATCGCGTCTTTCGTCACGACGTTCATGCGCACGCGCGCGTCGATGCCGATGCTGCACTTGCCGTCCATCACCGGGGTGCCCTCGGCGAGGACGGCGAGCTTCGTCTCACCCGCGGCCAGCACGCGGCGCAGCACCTCGCCCGGCTGCAGCACGGGGTCGGTCGCGTCGACGGCGGTGCCGTTGCCGAAGCGGTAGTGCGCAGGGGCGTTGCAGACGACGGCGACCGCAGACCCGGCGGGCACCGCGGTCATGTGCGTCGCCGCCGTGCTGCCGACGTTCAGCACCTGGTAGCGGTTGGGCAGGCTCGAGTCGAGCCGCGTGCCGGGCAGACCCGGCGGGGTGAGCTCGACCACGAACTGACCGAAGCCGACGAAGGTCGAGGCCTCGGTGCAGATGCTGTTGGCGTGCGCGCCCAGGCCGATGACGCAGTCGTGGTTGCAGATGCGCTCCTCCATCTCCTGGACGGGCTCGACCTCGCCGAAGCCGCAGGAGCCCCAGATCCACTGACCGCTCGCGTTCGTCTGCTCGCAGAAGAAGGGCACGGTCGCGTCGCCGTTGCTGTCGCAGTTCACGAACTTCTGGGGGAAACGAGCGTTGCGCACGCGCACCAGGCCCGACTCGTTGGCCTCGAGCTTCAGGTTGCGGCGGTTGTGGCCACACAGCGCGTCGGTGAGGAAGGGCGAGAAGACGTCGTCCTGGCCGCACATGCGCATGTTGATGTCGACGATGGGAACGCGATCGAGCCACTTGTTCCACTGCTCCTGGGGCAGCAGGCGGACGCGCTCGGCGATCGTCCAGGAGGGGAAGGTGAGCTGCGTGGTGGAGGTGAACTCCTGCACGCTGCCGGAGATCGCGAACAGCAGGTCGCCGGGGTTGAGGCCCTCGGGGTACGAGTAGTTGTAGATGAACATGTGCCCGAACGTGCCGGGCGCGTACTTGAGGCAATCGGCGGAGGTCTGGCAGGTGCCCTGGCTGATCTCGCACGTGCCGGCGTTGCAGGCCTCGTTCGGCTCGGGCGGGCGCGCGGTGCTGTTCTCGAGCAGGCGACACGCGGTGAGATCGGTGACGAAGAACCCGGACGGGTCGGTGCCGGTGACGACCATCGCCACTGGCTGGCCGTTGTTCGCAGGGTCGTTCGGGCAGCTCTGCACCAGCTTGCCGGCCTCGCCCGGGCGGCCGATGGTGAGGAACTCGCCGACCAGCGGAGAGCTGCGGTTGTCGTCGCCGTCGGGGATCTGGACCTTCGCGAGGGTCGGCTCCTCGAACCAGAGGAACGGAGAGAGGCCGGTCGCGTACGTCCACTTGTCGGGGGCCTTGGGGAGCTGGTTCAGGTCTCCGGCGTAGCCGCCGTCGCTGTAGAGCAGCTTCGGAGGCGCGTGCTCACCCCAGACGCGGACGCGGCCGTACTGGTGCGTCGTCTTGATGAAGCCGTGCGCGACTCCGCCCTGCGCTTGCGACCAGCGGAAGCTGTAGTCGCCGGTGAGATCGCCGGGGACGACCTTCCAGGCGACGGGGCCGTCGAACGTCGTCATCTCCCGGCCCTTGTTGTCGAGCGCGGTGGCGGTGACCTCGATCTGAATCTCGCCGCGGGGGATGACGTAGGCGCAGGCCTCGGTGCCTCGCGCCTCCTTCGGGACGGCCGACTGGCCGCCGTACATCGCGGCGCAGGGCGCGACGACGTCGAGCGGCGCGACGATGCCGACCTCGTCGCGGAAGACGTCGTTGATGACGACGCGGAACGACGAGAGCTGGCTCAGCCCCGGCGGGTCGATCTGCGTGCACGAGACGACGCCGAGCGCGAGCGCAGGGAGCAGGCGACGCATCACTTCACTCTCCGTTGGATCCGGCCGTCTTCGACGCCGACGGCGATCGCCATCGACATGGGGTTCTCGCAGAACGCGCGCACCTGGCTCGTGATGTGGCCGCACAGCGGGTTGCCGGCGATCGCGTCGAGGCACGAGCACTTGCCGGTGAACGGGCCGCCCTTGCCGAACTCTTCGCTGGCGAGCTTCTGGTAGCAGGTGGTGCGGGCCTGCTCGAGGTCGATGCCGGGGCACGCGTCGGTGCGGCCGCGGAAGATGTCCGCGCACGCACAGGCCTGCGCGTCGCTCACCTCGTGCAGCGCGCTCTGGAACTTCTCGGCCGTGCGGCAGAAGCTCAGCACCTGCGGGTCGATGACCCACTTCTGCTCCTGGACGGACAAGGCCCCGCAGAGCTGCCCGTTCTTGCCGACGATGAAGCCGTTCGAATCGGTCTTGTCGCCCAGCATGTCGGTGCAGTTGCAGAAGTTCTGCATGTACCCGATGAGCGAGTCGCGCAGGGGGATGCCGGTCTCGATGCGCGTGGTGTTGCGCTTGAGCACGAGGAAGCCCGAGCCTCCCTTCGCGATGTAGTCGTTCACGGCGACGCGGTAGGTGGCGAACAGATCGAGCGGCTTGCCGCTGATCTGGATGTTGACGCCCGAGTGGGCCCAGCAGCGGCCGCCGGTGCCGTCGTCGAGGCACTGCCATGGAGCGCGGCCGTCCCGCTGGCCGCCGCCGGGGCAGTCGCTGCCGCTCATGGTGCCGGTGAGCTTGGGGTCGCACGCGAAGCGCTGGTCGTTGAGCTGGACCTGGGCGCAGTCCATGGTGAAGCGCACGCCCGAGACCTGGGCCTGGCTGATGCAGCCGCGCTCCGCGGAGCGCTCGGTGATGAAGTCGAGCAGCTCCTGCATCTCGGTGCCCGACAGGTACATGACGTTGATGGTGTTCTCGAAGGGGAAGACGTTGAACATCGACTCCTGCGAGAGGGGACCGGCGTAGAGGTTGTCGCGAATACCGAGCGAGTTGGTGATGGCGACCTCGGCCTCGACGCGGCGCCGCTTGCGCATCGAGTCGGCGGCGATGTTGCCCAAGGGGCTGTCTCCGCCGGACGAGTTGTTGCGCCGGGCGATGTCGCGCGGGGCGTAGCCGAAGAGCGAGGTGAGCTGCAGGTTGAAGTCGAGGCCCTGCAGGTACGGGAGCAGCAGGTGCATGGTCTCGCCGTCTTCCTGCTGGGCGCAGTCGGCGACGCCGGCGCGGACGGCGGGATCGGCGGGGAAGGTGCCGGCCGTCCAGAACTTCTCGGAGTAGAAGCGGTGCAGCGGCTCGGAGCACCAGAGCGCGTCGACGGGGAACACGCGGTAGTCGTGGCTGACGACCTCGGCCCCCTGGGCGAGGACGTCGGGCGCGGCGTCCTTCGCCGGCACCTGCACGACGACGTCGAGGCGCGAGAGGTACTTCGCGAAGGCGCCGCCGTGGCTCAAGACCACCTTGCGTCCGTCGGGGTCGATGAGCTGCTGGGGCGGGTTGAGCACGATGTGCAGGTGCCCGCCCATGATGAGATCGACGCCGCGCACGCCGGGGATCTGGACGCGGACGATCGACTTCTCGTCGCCCTCGGCGCCGAACCACTCGATGACCTTCCAGGGATCCTGCTCGCGCGAGACGAACGACTTGATGCGGCCGTACTCGTAGAAGGCGTCGTAGCCGTTGATGAGCTCCTGATCCTCGATCAGGCCGGCGTGGCTGACGATCATGATGAGGTCCGTGGCCGGCTTGAGGAGCGCCACGTAGCCGCGGACGGCCTCGTTCTGCTCGAGCGGAGTCGCCTGCAGCGAGTTGCCGCCCTCGATGATCGAGTTGAGCGACGAGATGTTGGCCAGGCCGATGATGCCGACGCGCAGGCCGCCGACGTTCTTGAGCGTGTAGGGCTGCGTGTAGAGGCGGGTCTTGTGGGAGTCGAGCTGGGTCGGGTCGTCCCAGAAGTAGTTGGCGGCGAGGACGGGGAACGTGGCGTTGAGCTGGGCCTGGCGCGAGAAGTTCAGCGCGCCGGCGTCGAACTCGTGATTCCCGATGACGGCGGCGTCGAGGCCGACGTTGGAGAGCCAGCGGTACTCGACCTCGCCGAAGTTGAGGTTGAAGATCGGCGCGCCCTGGAAGCTGTCGCCCGAGTCGACGTGCAGGACGCGCTCGGCGTTCTTGCGCTCGCGCTTGATGAGCGAGGCGAGGCGGGTGACTCCGCCGAAGGGGCCCATCTCGGGGATGAGGCCGAGGTCGATGTCGGTGCGCAGCGGCGCGAAGTCGTAGGGGATGAGGCGCGAGTGAAGGTCGGAGGTGTGAAGGACGGTGAGGCGGACCTGCTGGCCGGAGAGGTCGATCTCCTGGCCGGAGAGCAACGGGAAGCACGACGCGTTGAGCAGCGCCGGGAGCACGACGAGCAGGCGGAGGAAGCGCACCAAGGGCAGCGAGAAATACGCGCTGCGACGCTTCTGGTAAAGCCCCCCAAAAGATGACCCTTCGACGACGCGCTTCGGACTCCGCTCACGGCAGGCAACACCCAGGTCACCCGCGAGGTGTGACGTGAGCGTGAACGCGATCGAGGTCGTCGAGGATTTCTCTTCAACCGCTCGGTGCGACGAGGGCTTCTTGCAGATTCGTCGCTTGCGCGTGCGGAACAGGCGTGCCGACGGCTCGACCTCGCCGGTCTACCGCGTCGACGTCGTCGACCGGCCCCGACTGGACGCGGTCGCGGTGCTGGTGGTGCGGCGTTCGGCGACGGGCTGGGAGGTGCTCACGCGCATGAACCTGCGCCCCGCCGCCTACTTCAGGAAGGACAAGCAGCAGCCGGTGCCCGACGGGCGCTCGCACCTGTACTGCGAGGAGATCGTCGCGGGGCTGCTGGAGAACAGCGACCACGGGGACGAGGGCCTTCGCCGGCGCGCGGTGGAAGAGGTGCACGAGGAGGCGGGCTTTCGCGTGGAGCCGTCGGAGATCGTGTTGCTGGGGCAGCCGTTCTTCGTCGCGCCGGGGATCGTGAGCGAGAAGATCTTCATGTGCGCGGTGGACGTGACCGGGAAGGCGCAGTCGCTGCCGGAGGGCGATGGGTCGCCGCTGGAAGAGTCTCCGCCGCCGCGGTGGCGCAGCGTCGCCGAGCTTCAGGCCGCGATCGAGAGCGGGGAAGTGCAGGACGCGAAGACGGAGCTCGCGCTCACGCGCTGGCTGAAGCGACACCCGCTGCCCGCGTAGGGGTGAGGTGGGGGGTCGATGGAGCTGACGGGCGCAGCACCTCCACCCGTTGACGTTGACGTTGACGTTGACGGCGACGGCGACGGCGACGGCTTCTTCTCGTCGCGGGCGCCGAAGACGTCCAGGGCGCGCTGGCAATACGCCGAGCCGATCTGCTCTCCGCCGTGCGGGTAGGGGCCGGTCGACACGGTAGCGAGGGGCCTTCGCGCACCGCGAGGCTGGGGGGCTCGCTCGAAAAAGAGACATCCGACGTCTGATGTCTCACTCATGAGGGGGGCCGACCCGGGCGAGGTCAGGGCGCAATCGTGATCGTCGCGCTGGAGCCGACGTGCAGCCAAAGCGTGCGACCCTCGTGGAACCAGCCGAGGTTCGCCTCGACGTCGGCCCTCGAGGTGCGAGCCGTCACCGCGCCGGTGCTCGGAGCGGTCTGGGTCACCAGCGACGGTCGCGGCACGTCGAGGATCTCGATGATCCCCTCTCGATATTCGGTCGACTCGAACTTCACCTCGGTCGGGCTCACCTCGATCACGTCCTGGAAGCGCAGCTTGATCTTCCCCGTGGGCACGGCGCGGACCCAAAGCGGGCCCTGCTGGCGGAGATATGAGTCCACGTCCGAGTCGAGCGTGAACGACAACGTGTCGATCGTCGGCCGCAACATCGGCACGATCCCGCCGCGGCGGATGTAGAGCGGCAGCTTCTCGATCGGCGCCGCCACGGTCTCTTCGCCGGCCTGGTGAACGCTGCCGTCCCACCAATCGATCCACTCGCCCGGCGGGAAGAGCACCGTCCGCGACGTCGCGCCGGGAGTGATCACCGGGGCCACGAGCAGATCGTCGCCGAACAGGTACTCGTCATTCGGGTGCTTGCCGAGCTCCGGATACGCGAGGCCGAGCGGGCGCTGAATCGCGCGGCCGTCGATCGCGAGCCGCTCGGCGTAGTGCCACTCGTACGGCGCGAGCCGCAGGTGCAGCCGCGCGTACGTGCGGAAGATGTCGAGCGCGGCATCGTCGCGGCCGTTCTCCGGGGTGTACTCCCACGGCATCTGTGACGAGCTGTCGCCGACCTGCATCACCGTCGACAGCGCCGACTGCTCGACCCAGCGAATCCACGTCTCGCGATTCGGAGGCGAGTGCCGGTAGCCGCCGGTGTCGGCGCCGAAGAACGGGAAGCCCGACGGCCCGAGGCTCATGCCCGCGATGATCGCGGCGGGCAGCCCGCCGGTGCCGGCGACCGTCTTGTTGCCGTCCTGCACGGGCTCCTTCCACTTCGTCATGGTGGCGTCGATGTCGCCGGGCCAGATGACGCTCACCTGCGTCTGGTCTCCCCACTTGCCGGCGCGGCAGAGCAGGAAGCCGGGCTGCTTCTGCGCGTAGGCGCGGTGGTACAGCAGGGTGAAGTCGTGCTGCATCGTGCGCTCGGTGGTGCCGTCGCTGAAGCCCCAGCGCGTGCGCCCGCCGGAGACTCCGCCCGCGACCTCCTCGCCGTAGTCGAGCTTGTAGCCCTCGACGCCGAGGTCGACGTACTGCTGCAGGTTCGTCTGCCAGAACGCCATCGCGCGCGGGTTGGTGAAGTCGATCGGCGGACCCCAGGGAGAGCTTGGGCCGCCACCGATCTTCGGCGGGAAGAAGCCGCCGTCGAGCGCCTGCGAGAGCAGCGGCTCGGTGCCGGGCTCGAGGTACGGCGTGTGCCACAGCGCGAGCCTCAACCCGGCATTGTGGATCGCCTGGATCATCGCTCCGGCGTCCGGGAACTGGGCCGGGTTGAAGTCGAACGAGTTCACGCTCGTCGCGTAGGGCCGGTCGATCCACATGCCGGTGACGGCGAGATCCCGCGCGCGGATCTGCTGCACGTCGTCGAGCACCTGCGCCTGGTCCCGGTTCTCGTCCCGCCAGAGCAGGGGGCCCAACCACGTCGGTGCAGGCACCAGCGGGTTCCCCGTCACCTCGTAGTACTTCTTCGTGATGTCGAGCGGGTGCTGGGCGGCGAAGAGGTGGAACTCGAGGCCGGCGTCGCTCTGCTCGGCGGTCCCGTAGGTGATCTCCACGAGGTCCGGCTCGGCGCGCGCGACGTCGAAGATCCCGTACCGCTTGCTGGCCACGAACACGCCCCAGCCACGCGTGCCGATGAGCAGCGGCACCGGCACGTGCGTCTCGGTGTTCGCGCTCTCGATCTCGAGATCCGGCTCGATCTGCATCGGCCGCAGCTTTCCGCGGTGGTTCACGTCGTCGAAGACCTCTCCGAGCCCGTAGAAGCCCTCGGTCGCGTCGGTGCGCAGCCGCAGCTTCATGAACGCGATCGGCGTCGACGTCGCGGCCGGAACCCACCGCGCCTTGAAGCGGCCCTCGGCGTCGGCGGTGATCGTCACCGACGCCTTCAGCTCGCCCTCGAACGTCAGCGCGAGCTCGAGCGACGACTCCGTGCGGGTGACCGACGAGGCGACGACCTTCCTCCAGCGCAGCCCCTGCGGGATCACCGGGTCGAAGAAGGCGTCGTCGTGCACCAGCCAGTACGGGTCGTAGCTCTTCGAGTCCTCGAGCTCGCGCACGGTGCCGAGCTGGAAGGCGTCGGAGGGCAGGGTGAGCAGCACGCCGCCGTCGCGCGTGAGCTCGATCGGGCCGCCGTCGGTGGTGACCGAGTACGGCCCCTTCGACAGGCCCGGCAGCGGCGCCGGCTCGGGACGCGAGCTGCACCCGGCGAGGATCAGCAGCGTCGCCGCGAGCTCTCGACGTTTCAGGTTCATGCCAAACCTCGTCAGTGTGCGGCGGCCGCCTTCTGAGGCTTCGCGTTCCACACGCGGGTGCACAGCACCAGCCCGATGATGGCGACCGGCACCATGGCGACGGGCCACGATCTCCAGTTCTCGGCGACCTTCGCGGCGGGCCCCTCGGGGATGATCATCCCGACGAGCAGCGACTGCAGCGCAGTGCCGCCATAGACGAAGCCGTCGATGATGCCGACCGCGACGCCGGCGTTCTTCTTTCCGCCGAAGTCGGCGCTCGCGGTGCCCGAGAGCATGCCGTGCACTCCGACGTAGTTGAGGGCCATCAGCACGAGCACCCAGCCGACCCACGGCTGCACGATGAGGAACGTCATGGCGACGGCGCCGATCGTGAGCCCGGAGTACAGCACCGAGACCACCGGCCCGCGGCGCGACTGGAAGAAGCGGTCCGAGATCACGCCCGCGAACATGCCGCCGATGATCCCGAAGACGCACAGCAGCATGCCCCAGTTCGCCGCCACGAAGTCGTCGCCGATGCCGACGGCCTTCGAGAACTTCGGGTACCAGGACATCACCCCGTTGCGCAGGAAGCCGGTGCAGAACTCGATGCCGACGATGATCATGATCACCGGGTTCCTCACCATGCTGAGGAACACCTGGCCGACCGAGGCGCGCGGCCCCGTGTCTCCCGACGAGGCATCGCCGACGTCGAAGTCGGTGTGGCCCGCATCGCTGGGCGTGTCGCGGATCAGCGCGGCGCCGACGAAGAGCATCGTGAGGAGGATGGCGGCCGGCACGAAGAACGCCCAGTACGCGGGCGCCGCGTGCACGATCTTCCGGCTCCAGTCGTAGCCGAAGTAGACGCCGAGCGAGATCAGGATGCCGAAGACGCCGCCCTGCACGCCGCGCTCGCGCACGTGAAACCACGCGGCGTTGACCTTGACGATCGAGACCGCGCCGAAGCTCTGGAAGTACATGTTCAGGGCGTAGAGCACCGTGAGCCACAGCACGACGCCGCCCGAAGGCTTCCAGCCGTTGACGACCTCGTACACGACGACGCCCATCAGCCCGTTCGCCAGCGCGACTCCGCCCGCGGAGATGAGGATCGTCATGCGGCCGCCCAGCCGGTCGGTGAGCGGGCCGTTGATGAGGAACGAGACGCCGTACACCGCCGCGCCGATTCCGAAGATGGTGCCGAACGCCGAGTTGTCGGTGAGCTTCCCGAGCGCGCTGGTCGCCTCGTTGATGTTGTACCGGCCGAAGTAGAGGAACGCGTACGTCATGCCGAGCGGGAACCAGTTGAGGATCCGGCGGCGGCGGAACTCGGGGCTGTGCCCGAGGTCGATCTTCGGCAGGCGCCACAGCACCACCATGATCGCGGCGAGCAGCAACAGGATGGGCAGCAGCTCGCGGAGCCAGGCGGGCATGTCGATCCAGGCCTATACCGTATCCGTGGCGGCGTACGTCAAAGCGAAGTTGGTCGGGCGAGGGCGAGGGCACCGCGTCAGGACCAAGGTGCTTGGTCCAGGGACCTTCACCGTGAGCTCGTGCCGGTTTCGCTTGAACGTGCCCTGGCCCTGCTAACTCGCCTTTCCATCGGGAATGGCCCCCCCTGTCGTGCCGTGACGCATTTGTGACATAAATGACCAGACGATGTCCGCACCGCAGTCCGTCCTGCCGCTCCTCGAGAACCGGCTCGACATCCACGACCGCAAGCAGTTCGAGCTGAAGCTCGAGTACCAGCCCAGCGGCGAGGATCCGGACTCCGAGTACTACCTCGACGCGTTCATCTTCGTGCCGTCGTCGCTGAACATCAGCCAGGACACCTGGCCGCGCGACGACTTCTACGCCGACCTCCACAACTACGTCCGCCTCAAGACGCCGACGCTCTCCTTCGAAGAGGTCTTGAAGAGCGAGCTGTCGCCGCTGGCCCAGCTCGAGCAGCGCGTCGCGCTGGGCCTCATGGGCCCCGAGAGCGAGGTCATCTACGACGCCAAGATGCTCTCCTGCATCTTTCGCGGAGGCCTGCGCCGCTTCAACCGCGGCATGCACGAACGCTGCACGTCGCTCGCCGCCGGCAAGGAAGGCGGCATCTCCGTGCCCGCGACCGAGGAAGAGCTCGACAAGCTCGCCGAGAACTCAGTCCGCAGCGTGCAGGAGATCCTCAAGCGCTACCGCGCCGTAGTGAAGGCGCTCTGCGACAAGTACCCGCTCGACTCGCGCACGCGCGTGAGCTTCCGCCTCGTCGACGAGTACATGTCGCTCACCGTCGAGCAGTTCTTCCGCAAGACGGTCGTGCAGATGGACCAGATGCCCCGCACCGGCATCTACGCCGAGCTCCGCAAAGAGCTCATGGGCCAGGTCATCGCCGAAGAGGACTACCGCAAGGAGAACCAGCTCCGCTCCATCATCAGCCCCACCGGCGACAACGAGGAGTACATGCACCGGATGGGGCTCCTGAAGAAGTTCTGCATGAACATCCTCTTCTTGAAGGTCCAGCGCTCCGCCGGGCGACGGAACTGGGAAGAGGTGCTGTTCGCGTGCGCCGCCGGCCTCGCGATGGCCTTCGCCACCGCCGTCGCCTTCGTCGCGCAGACGCGCATCCCGCAGGTGTCCCTCAACTTCGCGATCATCCTCGTCGTCGGCTACATGTTCAAAGACCGCATCAAGGAGGGCGCCCGCCGCATCCTCCAGCTCTACATGAGCCGCTTCCTGCCCGACCGGACGACGCGCATCGTCGACCCCGTCACGCAAGAGCCCGTCGGTGTCTGCCAGGAGAAGCTCGACTACGGCCGCGCCGCCAGGGTGCCCGAAGAGATCACCCGGCTGCGCAAGGTCGACGACTTCATCGCCGTCGCCTCGGGCGAGTCGACCGAGACGGTCATTCGCTACCAGAAGAAGATCGTCCTGGACTCCGAGATGTTGCCCCGGCTCGGAGACGGCTTCGTCACCGGCGTCACCGACATCATCCGCCTCAACGTCGACCGCATGCTCCGCGACATGGACGACCCCGAGTCGGCGCTCGAGTTCGTCGACCTCGAGGACTTCACCGTCGGCAAGGTGAAGGCCGCGAAGAGCTACCAGGTCGATCTCGCGTTCCGCTTCATGGTCGACGACGGCGACCACAAGAGCTCCAAGTTCCAGCTCGTTCGGCTCGTGCTGGACCGAAACGGCATCAAGCGCATGCTCCGTTTCGACGCCCCGAGGCCCGTGGTTCCGGTGTAGCTTCGGACGTGGACCCCGAAGCGCCGTCAGGCGCCTAGCGGGCGAAAGCCCGGTAGGGTCCGCGGTCCGAATAGAAAGATGGCGCAGCCGTACATGTCAGACCACAAGCACCGCATCCGAGCCGACTGGGCGGCATCGCTGCGCGCGATCCTGGATGCGGCGCGGCTCGCCGGCTCCACGGGCGTGCTCGCGTTCGATCTCGACTCCACCGTCTTCGACAACCGGCCGCGGCAGGCGCGCATTCTCCGCGAGCTCGGCGCGGCCCGGAACGTCGAGCCGCTCAAGAAGTGCGGTGTCGAGCACTGGACGTCGGGGTGGGATCTGAAGGCCGCGATGATCTCCTGCGGCATGACGCCGAACGACGCCGAGAGCTTCTACAAAGAAGCAAAAGCCTTCTGGCAGGAGCGCTTCTTCACCTCCGAGTACTGCGTCGACGACGTCGAGGTGCCGGGGGCTCCGAAGTTCCTCGAGGCCTGCGTCGCCACGCGCGCGAAGGTCGTCTACCTGACCGGCCGCCACGAGGAGATGCGCCGCGGCACCGTCGAGTGCCTGCAGAAGTGCCGCATGCCCGTCCCTCAGGGCGACGTGCACCTCATCATGAAGCCGACGCTCAAAGAGAGCGACGACGACTTCAAGCGCGTGGCCCACGCGAAGGTCGAGTCGATGGGCGAGCTCATCGCCGCGTTCGACAACGAGCCGACGCACGCGAACGACTACGCGACGCGCTTCCCGACGGCGGTGGTCATTCACCTCGCGACGGATCACTCCGGCCGCAAGGTCGAGCTGCACGACCGCGTCATCAGCGTCCCGAACTTCGAGCTCTGACCTCGCCCCTCGCAGGGTGAGGGGGCGGTCGAAGAAGATCCGATCGATCAGCCAGACGACCACGGCGCCGACCAGCGCACCGGCCGCATCCCACAGCAGATCGAGCCCCGAGAACGAGCCGTTGCCCTGAAGGTCCCAAAGCTCCTTCGCGATGCCGGCCGCGAGGGCGACGCCGATGCCGGCGGCAACGCGGCCCTCGACCGGCTCGTGCAGCAGCGCGGCGCCCGTGTACGCGGCCGCGGCGATCCCGAAGCTCGCCGAGAAGTGCAGCGCCTTGTCGGCGCCGAACGGCGCGTCGTCGGCGGCGAGCACCGCCGCGACGAGCGCCGTGGCGATCACCGGCGCCGGCGCAGCCGCTGGAGCAGCGCCGCCGCGAGCAGCACGAGGGCTCCGGGGCCGCTGGTGCAGCCGCACCCGAAGTCGTTGCCGCCGCCCGGAGGCAGGCACGTGAAGCGGCCGTTCAGATCGGTGCGGCAGACCTTGCCGGGAGCGCACTGCGAGACGGCTGCGTTCGGGTCGCAGGTGACGTTGCTCCTGCAGGTCGCCGTGCCGTCGCCGTTGGGCACGCACTCGGTGCCGTCGGGGCACACCGAGCCGGCAGGCGTGCAGTCGAGGTTGTTGTTCCCGCCGCCGCCGCCACCGGTGCCGGTGTTGTCGATCGGCTGGCAGACGAACGTGAACTGCGTGCCCGCGAGCAGCTTGCACTCGGTGAGGATCGGGCAGGTGCTGGGCATCGTGTTCGGGTTGCACTCGCCGGCGCAGACGCCGTTCACGCACAGCAGGCGATCGCCGCACGCGGCGATGGCCGTCGCCGTGATGCCGCACGCCTGACCGGAGCCGACGACCTGGTCATCACACGCGCAGATGTTCAGGCCGCCGCCGACGTCGAGGCACGAGTAGTCGCACGGTCCCGGCTTCACGTTGACGTTGCACGTCGTGTAGCAGCGGCCGCGGAAGCAGCTGTTGCCCGGACCGCAGTTGTTGTTGTTGCACGGCGTGCAGGTGCCGCCCTGAGCGCCGGTCACGCAGACGGCGGAGCCGCCGACGTTGTTGCAGGTCTCTCCGGTGTTGCACGTGCTGTTGTCGCCGAGCACGCAGCTGCGGCGGCAGGTGCCGCTCGCGCAGACGAGGCCGGTGCGACACGGGGCGATGCCGCTGCCTCCGCAGCTCTGGCCCTCGTTGCGCTCTTCGCCGGGGCAGGCGCAGAAGCCGGTCGTGGCCGTCTGCGCCTGGCAGGCGGGGCAGGTGCCGGGGCTCTGCGGGTTGCACGAGGCGTGGCAGCTGCCGCCGATGCAGGTGTTGCCGTTGAGGCACACCGTCGAGCCGCCGCACGCCTGGCAGAGGTTCGCTCCGCCCTGAGGCAGACAGACGCCGTCGTTGCTGCCCGAGAGCGTCGTGCAGGCGTTCATGCCCGTGCAGGCGGTGTTGGGGCAGGCGTTGCAGCCGCCTCCCTGGCCGCTGCCTCCGCAGCAGCGGCGGCAGTTCGCGGCCGCCTGCGTGCCGACGCAGAGCAGGCAGTTGTCGCAGCTGACGTGGAGCTCGCAGCGGTCTCCCTCACCGGTCAGCGTCTGGCAGGTGCCGCCGGCGCAGCCGAAGCCCGGTGTCGTGCCGCAGGTGGTGCCGGTGCACTGCCCGGGGCAGCGCAGGCCGCCCCAGCACGCGCAGGAGCCGCCCGTGCACTGCTGGCCGGTCATCGAGTTGACGCAGATCGAGCCCGACGGACACGGAGACGTCGGCGAGCAGCTGCCCGTCAGCCCTCCGGACACCGGCGCGCAGATGCACGTGCCCGTGCCGGTGCAGGCGCCGGCGGTGTTGAGGTCGACGCACTCCGAGCCGGTCGGGCAGGGCGACTGCGCCGAGCAGGGGCTCGTGCACCAGGTGTGGCCGAGGCCGTCGCCGATGCAGTTGCCCGACGAGCACTCGGCGCCCGACAGGCAGAACTTGCAGTAGTCCGCGGAGGTCGCGGGCGGCAGGCAGGCCATGCCGGTGTCGGCGGCCTGGCAGGTGAGCGGCATCACCGTCGAGCACGCGTTCATGTTCGACGTGCAGTCGACGGTGCAGATCTTCCCGCCCGTGGAGCCCTGCTTCGAGCGGCACACCAGGCCGCCGGTGCACTGGCTCTGCGAGGTGCAGGGGTTGCCCTGCGAGCCCATGCCGCTGCCGGGGTAGACGCCGCAGACGTCGTTGATGTCGGCGGTGGCGAGCGTGCGCTTCACCTGGCCGTTCGCGACGGTGGGGAACATGACGGCGGCGGTGACGTTCGGGCTGTGGTCGAGGCCAAGGAAGTGACCCGCCTCGTGGAGCACGACGCTCTCGTAGTCGAACGCGCTGAACGATCCGTTGTTCGCCCACGTGATGTTGTCGTTCATCTCCATGTCGGCATCCACGATCTCGCCGCTGTTCGAGTAGTAGAGCGTCGTGGTGAGGCCGAGCGTCGAGTTGCTGTAGCGCCACTGGCTGCCGCCGAGCCAGATGACGTTGTTGATCATGTCGCTGCCGTTCGCGGCGGCGCTGCCGGTCGGCGAGGTGAACGTGCCGGTGTAGTTGGTGCGCCACGAGGTGCAGGCGACGCGCGTCGAGGTCCAGGCGAGGAAGGCCTCCTGGACGCGCGGGAGCACGTTGGTGCCGAAGTTCGGCACGCCGTTGATCGAGGTGTGGTTGAAGACGCGGTACTGGACGGGGATGCGCGCGGGGAACCACTTGTGGCCGCTGGGGCTCGCGACGACCGCGACGCTGAAGAGGACGCCGGCGGCGAGGACGATGCGCTTCATCGCGCCACCGCCTTCTTGATGCGGCCGAGGAACTCGGCGGGCGTGCCGAGGTCCTCCGGCTTCTCGAGCTGGCGGAGCTTCGGCTTGGGAGCGTCGCTCTTCTCGTAGAACGAGATGCCGCGGGTATCGCGGATGGCGCGCAGCTCTCCGAATTCGTTCTTGGTGAAGGTGACCTTGCCGGCGGAGAGCCCGTTCACCAGCCACACGTTCGGAGCGTCTGCGGCCGGCTCGAGGAACAGCAGGCAGTCTTCTCCGGACGTGAACTTCGGAGCGCCGGCGACGTGGGCGCCGACGTTGCCGACGACGCCGCCGGGGTTGCGGACGAGCAGGGTGGCGCCCGGGGAGACCTTGCCCTTGAGCACCTCGGTGACCTGGATCTCGACCCAGGTCTCGATGGTGCGGTTGCCCTCGGTCCACGTCGACTGGGTCGAGCCGACGCTGGCGCGGACGACGAGGGGTGAGCGCTTCGCCAGCTCCTCGAAGGTCTGGGCGATGACGACGCTTCCGAGGGTGGGGAGCGTGAGGAGCAACAGCCCGACGAGGACTGAGCGGGGCATTCGCTGGGACATGGGGAACGAAGCTCCTTGGTGCGTCCGGCCTTAAGGTGCCTCTACACTACCCCACACCGATGCCCGGGCGCGTCGTCTTCTTCGTCTCTCAGCCGAGCTTCGAGGCCGCCTGGCAGGCCGCCTCGCTGGGCATCACTGCGACCGCGATGGGCGACGACGTCTTCTTCGTCTTCGCGTTCGATGCCCTGCGCGCGCTGATGCGCGACGCGTTCGGGAAGCCGCACACCGAGCGCGAGGCCGCCGAGAGCGCGCGGGCCGAGGGGCTCGGAGTCCCGACGCCGGCGCGCATGCTGAGCGAGGCCCGCGCCATGGGCGCGAAGATCATCGTCTGCGATACGACGCTGAAGCTGTGCGGCCTCACCGCCCACGACGTCGAGAACAAGATCGACGAGGTGATGGGGCTCGCGGCGATCTGGCGGCTGACGCAGGACGCGCGGACGCTGAGCTTTTGAAGGCTCGCATCCGCGCGTTTCCGTCGAATCAGAGGCAGCGGTCAGTTGCAGGTTCGCCCATAGAATTTATTGGACGAGTTCCGGACGAAGACCTGTGTTTCGCTGCCGGTCGAGTTGGTTGTGACCGTAGGTGCCGAGTTCGTTCCGCCCGTAGGCGCTCCACAATCCCGAAAGCCCGTGTCCCAGCCGGAATTGTAAGAGCGGCAAGCTACATTTCCATCGCTGCCGCGAAGGACGCACACGTCGAGCTTGTTGGCTCCCTTTGAAGCGACCGCTGGATCGGATGCAACTCCGCCGCTGGGCGCCCCAAGGCCTGTCCAACTACTCCAAACGAAGCCACACGGGTTCGGGAAGGGCAGGCAAGAATAGGTGATATTCCGCCAGTACAGGTTGTCATCTGTGCCGCGCACAAAGATGTCTACGCGGTTCGTGCCCCAAGATACTGCCGCTGGCGATGAGCCACCCTTGAGTGCGCCATCTGTTTTTGCCGCCATCCCGGTCCAATAGCCGGTGCCATTGCCAGGATTTGGATCGCTTCCGAAGTACGTTCCGTAGAGCAAGGCGCCATCGCTCGCGCGACCAGCGAAGGCCCAGTACACTTGATCTGACCCGTCGACGTACGAGGCGATGGCTGGGGACGTGTCGATTGTATCAGCAACAGCTGATGAGTATGGGGAGGTGTTGATGTAGCTACAGAGTGCGAAGCCCGATACGTATTGTTCGAGAGCCCATACCAGCTTCCCGGTTGACGAATCGCGATGTGCCAGCAATTCGCAGCCGTTGGGGTCCTTGGTTGGTGCCACCGAGAGACGCCCAGTAATTGCCGTCGTGACATTGCCGAGTGTCGACGATGAGTCCGTGTACTTGAGCGTCATTGCGACGGAGCCCCCCCCCGACGCGATCGCATAGAACCATGTTCCGGAGTATTTCCCGCTGGCAGCGGGCGCCGAACTGTACGTCGTTGAATCGTCACCCCACGGTCCGGTCCAACTCGTGCTCAAGGCCTGCTGATTTACATCGCTTTCTTGGTCCACCACGGTGGATTCGCGTGTGGGGTCGCCACAAGCAAGAGTCGTTGCCAGCAGCGCAAATGCGGGAAATCGCTTGATCATGTTGTCTCCGTTGAACTGGGTTAGGCACAAACACATTGAGAATGAGCGGACCGAGGGCGGTGGTGATCCTCGACCGCACAGTGGTTTGGGTTGGGTGGCCGAGACTTGTGGTCGATGGTGCGCGCTGCTCGTCAGTCGGGGTGCGACTGTTTGAAACGTTGCGGAATTTGCGGCATCGACAAGCTAACGTGCCCCATCCTGGATTGCTTGAATATCGAGTTGTGAGTTCCGAAAAATCTGGCCGCTCCCGTTCCAAAATCTGGCCGGTCGTAAGGCCGGGCGTTCCGGCAGAAGGCGGTGATGTACGGGATGGCGAAGTGAATCAGCGTGAAACGCTGCGTGAGGCTGGGCACGCGCAGCTGACCGTTAAGAAGCAGAACGGGGTCTCTGGCCGGACGATGCCCATGTCGAGGAACCAGCGGAAGAGCAGGTTGTAGTCGAGTTGCTCGCAGAACTGCCGCTCGCTGCGGACCGAGTAGAGGGCCATGAGCACGGACGCCTTCAGCAGTTGCTCGGGCGGAATGCTCGGCCGGCCCATGCGGCTGTACATCTTGTCGAACGTCAGCGAGAGCGTGGCCAGCGCGCCGTCGGCCAGGTCCTTGATGCGCCGCAGCGGGTGGTCTTTCGGCACTCGGTCCCCCGGCGTTCTCAGGCTGAACATCGACTCTTGCTGCTTCGTAGTTCCGCGCATCGTTCCCTCCGATGCGCGTCCTCTCTCACGAGAAGGTGCGGGCTGTCGATCCCCCGCCGAGGGACTTTCTCAACAGCCTGCTAGACGGCGCTTGCGCGGCGACGTGCCAGGAAGCAGACCCGCGCATGAGCCTACTCGTGTGTGCACGCGCATCGACTTCTGCGTCACAACGACTGCACGATGCGAATCTCGACCTGCACCGGGTTGGTGGTAGAGGACATCATCAGCTTCTGGCAGAGCGCGCCCTGCATCACGATGCTGCCGGCCATCAGCGTCCAGGTGTCCGGTCCGGAGGGCTGCGGCGTGCCGTCGATGATGACGGAAACAAGGTCGTTGCTCGACGGCGTCGCCTCGAGGGTGTAGCGGCAGAGACTGTCGCCGGCGAGGTTGTCGCTGATCTGAGCAAGCGCCGCGGCGAGCTGGGTTCCGTTCGACGCCTGGTAGAACGCTTTCGCGCACACATTCTGGCCAGGCAGACAAGTATTGCCTGTGCCGCACTCCGAATCCATGCCCATGGGGCACGTGCGCTGGAAGCCGCCCGCGATGGCCATCGCGTTAAGGATGTCCGACGCGTTGAACATTCCAGTTGTGCCGGCGACATCTGAGCCGAAGCCGACGACGATCGTGCGAATGCCCTTCATGCGAAGGTCGCGAATCGCCTGCACCGACCCGTCGGTGTCGAGACAGCCGAGGGTGCAGTACGGTCCGACCGGCGGGCCGATGCTGCATGCCGAGATAGGATTCACCGTGCACTGGCAATTACCGGCCATGCAGTTGTTCTGATTGTTCGGGTTGCAGTTCGGCAGACCGTCAGTGAGAAGCAGTACGAAGTCTTCGCGCTGGGGATCGTTCAGCTCCGGCAGCGAACCCACGAACTGGAGAGACAGCGCTGTCGGAGTTCCGCCGCCCGGCACGAGGCCCTGGACGTTCGTGTTGATCGCGCTCGCCTGCGCCTGCAAGTCTGCATCGGAGTCGCTCGGCACAGCGATCGCGTTCATAACCTCATTCGCGCCCGAAGCATCGCATTGGGTGCCCTTCGGGTAGATCGTCATGCCCATTCGCGCGACGCGACCCTGGCTCGAGAGGAACGTACCCATGACGCTCTTGAGCGTGTCCATCTTGCGCGGGTTCGTACCCGACACCGGCTGCATCGAGTTCTCGCCGTCGTTCATCGAGCCGGACTTGTCGATGAGCATCATCAGGTTCGGCTTGAGCTGCTTGGCCGTCACCGTCTTCGTCTGCGTCGTCTGTGCGATCGCGAGCGGCGTCACCGGCTCGAAGTCGTACGTCTGACAGCCGACCCCCAGGGCCAGCACCGCAAGAGAGGAGACCGCCCGCAGAGCAGAGTTCATGACCTCTCCATCCTAACCGCGAACCTCAGTTGATGGGTGGCAGTTCCGTAACCGGAGCGGTCACGGCCTGAATGTCCCACTTGAAGTTGTCGATGAGCACCGACGAGTCGTACTGGGCGTCGCCCTCGTCCAAGATGATGAAGCGCAGCTTGATGGTCTCGCCCGGCGTGACCGGAGCCGTCGTGCGCAGCCAGCCCGTGCCGCCGCCGACCTTGAGCGTCGAGCCGACCGGCGTGCGGTCATAGCCGGTGCGCGCGAGCAGCGACGCCGGCTTGGTGCAGGTGTTCGAGACCATCACGCCGTCGGCGTTCGGGCCCATGTACGAGTCGCACACGTCGAAGAAGCCGTTGTTGATCGTCACCGGCTGCCCCATCGAGTCGTAGCTGATGTTGCACGTCGGCTTCGTCGTGCCGGTCTTGCACTGGCCCATCGGCAGCTTCGTCGTGTCGAGGCCCGACGACTCGAGGATCGCGATGAAGCGGTCGTTGTAGTCGGTGCAGATGAACTCGGGGTACTCGGCCGAGAAGAACGCGAACTCGAACGAGAAGCTCTTCGCGTTCTGCGGGACCTGGATGTTGAAGGAGATCTCGGTCAGGTCCTCAGCCTGCGGCTGCGTCGGGTTGCCGCACTTCGGGCGCGCCCACAGCGGGTGCGGAGCCGTCGTGTTGAACTCGAACCCGGGCTGCGGGTTCTGCGTCGCCGCGTCGATCATGTCGCGCGCCTGCCCCGTCGAGAGCAGCACCATCTGCGCGCCGGCCTTGGGCGTGAAGTTGTCGCCGAAGCGCGTGCGGACGGCGCGCGCGTTCGCGTTGCCCGCCATGAAGTTCGAGCCCGTCACGAAGCCGCACAGGCCGATCGCCTTCGCGTAGTCGCCCGCGGTGCCGCCGGTCAGGCCGCCCTCGCACGTCGGCGGCGCCTCGTCGACCTGGCCGTCGCAGTTGTCGTCGACCTTGTTCATGCCGTCTTCGATCGCGTACGGGCCGACCAGCGGCTCGTCGTCGTTGCAGTCGGTCTCGCCGTAGTTCGCGCCGTCGTTGTCGAAGTCGCGGCCGATGATGTGGTTGTCGACCTTGCCGTCGCAGTCCTCGTCGATCTGGTTGAGCGTCTCGGTGCCGCCCGGGCGCACGTTCGGGTCGTTGTCGTTGCAGTCACCCAGGCACGTCGACACGCCGTCATTGTCGTTGTCGAAGCACGTCTGCTGCTGACCGCCGCCGCCGGTGCCGGTTCCCGCGCCCGTGCCGCCCGCGCCGGTGCCTGCGCCCGTCCCGCTCGTCCCGCCGCCGGTGCCGGAGCCGCCGACCTTCACACCGTCTCCGGTGTCTCCGCAGGCAACGAGGAACAGCCCGGAAAGAACCAGCGCCTGAATTCGCATCGCGTGCTCCCGATATGAAGATGGACCGGTACGACGACGCGCATAGATCCACAGGTGCGACCCGGTGCGCAAGGGCTCGGAGGCGAATTTCTTCAGTGGTTCTGGATGGTTAACAGAGTTATCAGGTGCGGCAGTGTCGCTGGAAGTAGGATATCCAATGGGTCCAAGCCCGCAGAATCGCGAGCCGCTCCGGACGCGGCGGACTGCAGTCGTAAACGGGTGTCACAGCAGCGAGACAACCGCGCGCCACTCGCTAAAAGGCATTAGGGTGTCCCCGACCATGCGCCTCACCGTGCTCTCGCGCAGCGCCACGGTCCCGTCGACCGCGCGGCTGGTGCACGAAGCGCGGGAGCGCGGCCACAAGGTGCAGGTGCTGAACCCGGTGAAGCTCGAGCTCGTCTTCGATCGCGACGGCCAGGGGCTCTTTCACGAGGGCAAGCGCGTGCCGGTGCCCGACGTCGTGGTGCCGCGGCTCGCCGGCTCGATCGCCACGTACGGCCTCGCCGTCGTCGAGCAGTTCGCGATGCGCGGGGCCATCGTGATGAACGGTGCGCGCGCCATCGCCCGCTCGCGCAACCCGATGCGGTTTCTGCAGGTGCTCGCCGCGAACGGCCTCGAGATTCCGCCGACGCGCATGGTGCACGAGGCGAGCGATCTCGATCGCCTGAGCAAGAGCGTCGGCGGCTTTCCGCTCTTCGTGAAGATCCTCCGCGGCACCGAGAAGCACGGCACCATGGTGTGCGAGACGAAGAAGTCGCTGCAGGCGGCGCTCGAGGCCGTGCTCGGCCTCGGCCACGATCTCGTGCTGCAGCAGTACCTGAAGGGCAGCCGCGACCTCCGCGTGCTCGTGATCGGCGGCGAGGCCGTCGGCGCCGTCGCGAAGAAGTCGGTGAAGAAGTCGCGCAAGCCGAAGGTGACCGCGACGCTGCTGACCCCCGCAGCGGGCCGCCTCGCCGAGCGCGCCGCGAAGGCGCTCGCGCTCGAGGTCTGCACGGTCGACCTGCTCGAGGGCTCGAGCGGCATGCACGTGCTCGAGGTGAACGCGACGCCCGCGATCCCCGACCTCGAGAAGGTGACCCGTCTCAACATCGCGCGGCTCGTCGTCGAGCGCGCCGAGGCGCTGTTCGAATCTGGAAGGCTCAAGGCCGCAAGTGACAAGGAGTAGAACGTGATCGCGTTGCTGTTGACTGCTGTGCTGGCCCAGGCCCCCGACGTCTCGGGGCTGTACGAGCTCACCACCGAGGGCTCGACGCAGAAGGTGAAGGCGGGCGAGAAGGGCAAGCTCGTGCTCGGCATCCGCGCGAAGTCGGGCGCGCACATCTCCGACGAGGCGCCGCTCAAGATCGAGCTCAAGGCGACCGGCGCGAAGATGGAGAAGGACAAGCTCGCCTACAAGGACTCGATCGGCACGAAGAGGGACGGCGCCGAGTACCCGGACCCGCAGTTCGAGGTGCCCTTCACGGCGCCCAGCGCAGGCAAGGCGAGCATCGAGGCGAAGGCGAAGTTCTTCGTGTGCACGGACAAGGTCTGCGCTCCGCAGACGAAGACCGTCACGCTGCCGGTGGACGTGATCTGATGCCCGGCCGCGGAGGGGGATTTCGAGGAGGCGGACGCGGTGGTGGCGGCGGCGGCAAGTTCCGCGGCGGCGGTGGTGGCGGCTTTCGCGGCGGAGGCGGAGGCGGCGAGCGCCGTGGCGGCGGAGAGTCTCGCGGCGGCGGCGGCGGCGGTGGTGGCTTTCGCGGTGGAGCAGGCGGCGGTGAACGCCGTGGCGGCGGAGAATCTCGCGGCGGCTTCGGTGGCGGGGGCGGTAAGCGCTTTGGAGCCGGCGGCGGCAAGCGCAGCTTCGGAGGCAAGCGCGCCTTCGGCGGCGGCGACGCGCGCGGAGGCTCCGGCGGCGGCGAGCGCGGCGGCGAATCTCGCGGCGGCTTCGGCGGCAAGCGCGGCGGAGAATCGCGCGGCGGCTTCGGCAGCAAGCGCAGCTTCGGCGGCGGCGCCAAGCGCTTCGGCGGCAAGCGCGACTTCGGCGGCAACGACCGCGGCTTCCGCGGAGGACGTCCGAGCTACGACCGCGGCTCGCGAGACTCGGAGTCCGAGCACGGCGGCCCGAACGCCGGCTTCGCGCGCGGCTTCGATCAGGCCGAGCGCGACCTGCCGGGCGAGGCCTCTTCCTCCTCGTCACGCTTCGTCTTCGGCGTGAACCCGGCGCTCGAGGCGCTGCGGGCGCGGCCCGAGCAGATCGAGCGGCTGTACTATGCGGAGGGCTCGATGAACCCGAGCGTCGCGGGCGAGATCCTCTCGCGCGCGAAGGACGCCGGCGTGCGCGTCGACCAGGTCCCGCGCGAGCGGCTGTTGAACTTCGCCGAGGGCGGAGTCCACCAGGGCATCGTCCTCGAGATGCGCGAGTTCGAGTACGCCGAGCTCGACGAGCTGACGAAGGAGCCCGGCCTCGTCGTCGTCCTCGACTCGCTGCAGGATCCGCAGAACGTCGGCGCCATCATCCGCAGCGCCAACGCCTTCGGCGCCAAGGGCGTCGTGCTCGCGAAAGATCGCGCCGCGGCCATCACCGGCGCGGTCGTGAAGGCCAGCGCCGGCGCGACGGAGCACACGAAGATCGTCCGCGTCACGAACCTCTCTCGCGCGCTCGAAGAGCTGAAGGCCGCGGGCTACTGGACGGTCGCCGCGGATCCCGAAGGCGAGCCGCTCGGCACCAAGAAGCTCGACGGCCCCCTCGCGGTCGTCATCGGCGCGGAGGGCCCCGGCGTTCGCCAGGGCGTGCTCGCGCACTGCGACTTCAAGGTCCGCATTCCGATGCTCGGCAACGTCGCGTCGCTGAACGCGTCGGTCTCCGCCGGCATCCTGCTCTACGAGATCGTCCGCCAGCGAACGCCGGCCGGTGCCTGAGCTCACGTCCTCTCACCGGGGACGACAGGCGATCGAACGGCCTCTTCGTGGGGCCCAAGACGCTAGGCTGGGCCGGTAGAGATGCGGCTCCTGGGGGCGCTCGTCGTGTGGTCGTTGCCGGCCTGGGCGCAGGTGGTGGCCGGCTCGTACGTGGGCGATGGCACCGCGGGTCGGTTCGTCGACACGCGCGTCACACCGACGTGGGTCCTGGTGAAGGGAGAGGCCGGCCCCATCAACGAGCCGGCGATGATGCGGACGGCGACGATGACCGGCGACGCGAGCAAGCGGCTCGCCGGCACGACGGTGACGCCGATGGCGCCCGACGGCATCACCTCCATCGACGACGGCGGCTTTCGCGTCGGCACGCGACCGGAGGTCAACGCCGCAGGCCACCGCTACTGGTTCGTCGCCGGGCTGGCGGGCGTCTCCTCGGTGGTCGGGAAGTACACGGGCGACGGCACGGCAGATCGCCAGGTGCCGATCGGCTTCGCTCCCGACTGGGTGCTGCTGTTGCCCGACTCGAACGACGAGCCCGTCTTCGCGCTGGACGCGCCGGACTCGGGGCTGAACCATGTCTTTCACGGCCGCGAGGGCGTCGCGCCGGCGGGCTTCCTCGCGCTGGAGAGCGGCGGCTTCCGCGTGACTTCGCTCGCCAGCTCGAACGCGAGCGGTACGGCGTACCACTACGTCGCCGTGCGGAAGAAGCCCGAGCTCGCCGCCATCGGCACGTACGTCGGCGACGGGGCGAGGTTCCGCAGCGTCTTGGGCCTCGGCCTCTACCCGCAGTGGGTGTTCGTCAGCCTGCCCGAGACGAACGCGGTGCACGGCTTCGCCGGGCGGCCCGGGCACGTCGAGCTGACCCTCACGGGGGCGGGGCCGAGCTCGGCCGGCCTCGTGCCGGTGCCGGGCGGCTTCGAGACGGACGGCGGCACCGGGCGGGTGAACATCAACAACCGCGAGTACGCGTTCGTCGCGCTCGGCGGCGCGTCTGTGCTCGAAGACGGCGGCGTGCTGGGCGACCCCTCCGTGCTGGAAGTGCCGCGGGCCGCGCCGAAGCACTACGGGGTCGGCTGCGCGTGCGGTGCGGGCGGCGGCGGACCGCTGCTGCTGCTCATTCTGCTCGGAATGTCAGAGCGGCGGCGGCAACGAGTCTTGACTCGATCGGTGGGCACGAATAGATGCCGCGCTCGCGTCCGGCGCTGTTGCCGGTGTAGCTCAGTTGGTAGAGCACCTGATTTGTAATCAGTAGGTCGCGGGTTCAAATCCCGCCGCCGGCCAGAAGAAGAAGGAGAGCTGCACGAGTTCTTTGCTGCTTCAAAAAAACACGGAGGGATACCCAAGTGGCCAAAGGGAGCAGACTGTAAATCTGCCGGCTCTACGCCTTCGATGGTTCGAATCCATCTCCCTCCAAGAGCAGTCGCGGGAATAGCTCAGTTGGTAGAGCGTCAGCCTTCCAAGCTGAATGTCGTGGGTTCGAGTCCCATTTCCCGCTATGTCGCAGCACCGCAGCACGCCCCGATAGCTCAGATGGCAGAGCGCATCCTTGGTAAGGATGAGGTCTCCGGTTCAATCCCGGATCGGGGCTCAAACGCAGTCCCACCGCTTCATCGAAGAAGCACATCGAGGGAACAATGAGCAAAGAGAAGTTCGACCGGAGCAAGCCCCACGTCAACATCGGCACGATCGGCCACGTCGATC
>CALJKW010000018.1 GCA_937980205.1 uncultured Myxococcales bacterium
GCGAGGTAGTCGTCGGCGCCGGCGTCGAAGCCGCGCACGAGGTCCTCTTCCAGGCTGCGCGCGGTGAGCATCAGCACGCGCGAGGGCAGCTTCTTCTCGCGCAGGCGCTTGCAGAACGCGTAGCCGTCTCCATCGGGGAGCATGAGGTCGAGGACGACGACGTCGGCGGGCTTCGCGTCGAGCGCGCTCCAACCTTCCGCGACGCTCGCGGCGACGCGGACGTCGTAGCCCTGCTCCTGCAGGTTGTCCTGCAGGGTGAGGCGGAGGTTGGCGTCGTCCTCGACGATGAGCACTGACGCGGTCATGCCGTAGCGAAGCGTAGCGCGAAGACGGTTCCCTCCGGGCCGCTCTGCTCGATGTGAATCGACCCGCCGTGCATCTCCATCACCCGGCGGCACAGCGCGAGCCCCAGGCCCGTGCCAGGACGAGGCACGGCCTTCAACCGCACGAAGTCTTCGAACACGCGCTCCCACTGCTCGCGCGGAACTCCGATGCCGTTGTCGGCGACGCGCAGCACGCCGTCCCGCCACGAGAAGCGGACCTCCGGCGCGCGCGCGTTGTACTTGCACGCGTTGCGCAGCAGGTTGAGCAGGCAGAGCTTCAACAGCTCGGCGTCGGCGTTCAGCTCGACGCCCTCGAAGCCTTCGAACTCGAGCTTCGCCTGCGGCGCATCATCGACCAGCGTCTGCTTCAGCGACGACAGCGGGAAGCGAGAGCGCTGCGGCGCCCAGCGGCCCTTGTCGAGCCGGTTGAACGACAGGATGTTCTCGATGAGCCCGTGCAGCCCGTCGACCTCGGCGACCAGGCGCTGCGGGTAGTCCTTCGCCGCCGCGTTCCCCTCGAGCCGGTGCTCCAGCGTCTCGGCCATCACCCGCATCGACGCCAGCGGAGTCTTCAGCTCGTGGCTCACCGCCGCCACGAAGTCCTCCTTCATCTCCACGAAGCGCTGCTTGCGGCGCTGGGCGAGCTGGACGAGCGCGATGACGCCGAGGCCCAGGGCCCCGATGAGGCCGAGCAGGCCCGCCTTGAGGCGGAACAGCCCGTGCGCGCGCGCGACGGCAGCCTCCCAGTCCGCGGGCTCGACGAGGCCGAGCTGCTTCATCTGCGCCTGCACCTCGGCGGTCTCTCGCTCGAGGTCCACCCGGATGCCGCGGACGACGTCGCCGTTGCGCTCGACGTACCAGCCTCCGAGCTGCGCGGGGCCCGGCGGCAGCTGCGAGACATCGGGCACGTCGGCGACCGCGTCTTGCGCGCAGCGCGCCTCGAAGTCGTCTGCCTCGACGCCGGCGCGCCGTGACAGGCCCGCGATGCGCGCGCACCACTGCGAGAGCTCCGTCGCGGAGAGCTGGCTCCGCTCGCGCAGCACGCGGCGCTGCAGGCCCTCCTGCCCCTGGAAGCCGTCACGCAGCAGGCCGCGCAGCAGCGCCGGGCTCGCCCGCGGGAGCAGCAGCTCGACGACCTCGGTCACCGCTTCGCAGTCGTGCAAGAGCGGCGTCCGCCAGCGCGCGCGGTGGGCGAGCAGACCCCGCACCGCCTTCTCCACCTCGGCGTCCGTCTTCGCGGCCGCGAGCGCGCGCACGAACGGGCGCTCGCTCGCTTCGTCGTCGTCGCCCAGCGTGCCCGGCACCGGAGCCGACGGCGACGGCGGAAGGACTCGATGCCCGTCCGCGACGAACAGCGTCCCTTCGGCGTCGACGAGCGGGTCCTTCACTGCGGCGTCGATGCGTGGCTCCACCGCGGCGAGCGCGTCGTGCAGGCGCTTGGCGAGCGCCGCTGCCGCGTATTGCTTCAGCGCTTCGCGGCGGCCGCGGATTTCGGCCACGGTGTCTGCTTCTTCGTTGGCGAAGACCCGGAGGAGGGCGAGCAGGAAGGCGATGAGTCCGGCAGTGATGACCAACACTGGCAACAGCCTTCGCACGCTCTTCGCCCCTCACCGACGGCCCTCTCCCCTACGCGGGGAGAGGGTGCTCCTCGTCGTTCACCGCAGCACCGGGATTCTGTCGAAGTCCATCTGCGCGAGCGGCATCTCGCTCTCCCAGCGGTCGGGGCGCTTGTCGAGGCGCTTGGCGGCGAGGATGAGCGTGCGCAGCTCCTGGGTCTGCTTCCGCTCCTTGAGCTGCTGCGGCAGGGTCTCCCACTGCGCGAGCAGCTCTTCCCACGAGAGGTTGCGCGCCCAGTAGCTGCCGCGCAGCTTCTCGGCGAAGCCGGCCGCGACCAGCGAGAGCCGCGTCGGGCCGGTCGAGGCCATCACGCTGTCGCGCACGACCTCCATCGGCAGCGCCTTCTCGACGAGCGCGCTCTGGCCGCCCGTCGGCTGCTTGAAGCGGGCGCGGAACGTGGCGAACGTCTTCGGCGAGCGCGAGCGGAACTTCACCTCGTAGATGGCGGTGACGCTGTGGCCGGCGCCGAGCTCTCCGGCGTCGACGCGGTCGTTGGAGAAGTCTTCCTTCTTCAGGGCGCGGTTCTCGAAGCCGAGCAGGCGGTAGCGCTCGACGGCCTCGGGGTTGAACTCGAGCTGCAGCTTCACGTCCTTCGCGATGACCTCGAGCGTGCCGGTGAGCTGCTCGACGAAGATGCGGCGCGCCTCGTCGAGCTTGTCGACGTACGCGTAGTGGCCGTCGCCCTGATCGGCGAGGCGCTCCATGAGGACGTCGTTGTACGAGCCCATGCCGAAGCCGACGGTGGTGAGCGTGATGCCCTCGCTGGCCTTGCCCTTCACGCGCTGGAAGATGCCGTCGGCTTGCGTGATGCCGTTGTTCGCGACGCCGTCGCTGCAGAGGATGACGCGGTTGATGCCGCCGCCCTTGAAGCGCTTGAGCGCCACGGTGTAGCCGAGCTCGAGGCCGGCCTGGACGTTCGTGCTGCCCTCGCTCTTGAGCGAGTCGAGCGCGGCGTGGATGGTGCGGCGCTGCGCGGCCGACGTCGGCTCGAGCACCGTGTGCGCGGTCGTGCCGTAGACGACGATGGCGACGGTGTCGTCTTCGCGCAGCTGATCCACCAGCATCCGCATCGCGTCCTTCGCCATCGGCAGGCGGTTCTGCGCGTCCATGCTGCCGCTGACGTCGATGACGAAGACGAGGTTCGCCGACTTCCGCGCCTCGGCCTTCACCTCGCGGCCTTTCATGCCGAGGTGCAGCACGTGGTACCCCTTGCGGTACGGAGAGGGGAACGCCTCGACCTGCACCGCGAACGCCTCGCGCTCGGGAGCCCGGTAGCCGTAGTCGAACGCGTTCACGAACTCTTCGACGCGCACCGCCGCCTCGGGCGGCAGCTGCTCGCGCTCGAGGTAGCCGCGCGCGAGCGTGTACGAGCCGGTGTCGACGTCGGCCGCGAACGTCGAGACGCGCTCGGCGGCGGTGTCGATGGTCGGGTTCACTCCGTAGTGCTGGAGCAGGACGCCCGTCTCGGTCGCCTCGCGGTTCTCGTTGCGGCGCTCCGCGAAGCGGCCGTCGTCGCCGCCCGCAGGCTTCTCGGGCGCCTTCGCCGGCTGGTTGTTCTTGTTCGCGGCGGGGTCCAGCAGCGGCGGCACCTTCGGCGTCGTCGGCTTCGAGTCCGGCGGCTCGGCCTTGGGCCGAGGCTTCTCCAGGTTGCCGGCGACGACCTCGTCCTTCATGTCGAGGACGCCGTCGTTGTCCCGGTCGCGGGCCGTCGGCGCCGCCTCGACGCCTGAGGGTGGCGGAGCGCTTCGCTCCATCAGCGCGCACGACTGCAACATCAGAACTGCGGCCAGAATCCGTCGCTTCATGAGCATCGTCCTCGCGTGAGAGTTGACGTGGGTCATGGTGCCGGAGGTCCATCGGCAGTGTTTCACGCGGCGCTCACCCGATCTTCACGGTTTCTTCATGAAGGCCCCAGATGCCTTTCTTGACCCGGAAGCGCCGCCCCTTACGCTTGTTACAGCCATGTACGAACAGCGACAGCATCCCCGATCCAGCATCCACACCGCCGTCGAGGTCATCGACATCGAGAGCGGAGTCGACTTCCGCGCCGAGACCATCGATGTGTCTCCGCACGGCTTGTCGTTCCGCGCTCCGATGGAGCCCGCCGTGGGCGCCGAGATGGAGGTCACGCTCTCGAACGTCGGCAACCCTCCGGCGCACTTCACCGTCACGCGCGTCGAGCCCGTCGGCAACGGTTTCAACGTCGCCGGTGTGCTGAAGCCGTAGGTGACGCTAGGCTCGCGCGCCGATGCTCGGCGCCCTGAGCCTCTTCCTCGCAGCCGCTCCGTTCACCGTCGCCGCGCCCGGCTTCCGGTGTGCCGGCATCGACGCCGCGGTCTGTGATGCCTATCTCGAGCACTTCTCGACCGGGCTCGCCCGCGAAGGCCGCCTCGTCGTCCGCACCCGCAGCGACATCGCCCAGCTGCTCGGCGTCGAGCGCCAGAAGGCGCTGCTCGGCTGTGACGAGGGCAGCTGTCTCGTCGAGCTGATCGGCGGTCTCGGCGTCGATGCCGTCCTCAACGGCGGAGTCAGCCGCACCGACGCCGGCTACATCGCCACGCTGCGCCTGTTGCGCGCGCGCGACGGCGGTGAGCTCGCCTCGGCCTCCAGCCGGTTCGAGAGCTCGAAGGAGATGGAGGACTGGCTCGACGTGCAGGCGGAGGTCATCGCCGACAAGCTCGCGCCTCCACCGCCGCGGCCGCCGGTGAACAAGGGCCGCGTCGCCCTGCTCGCCGGAGGCGGCGTGCTGCTCGTCACCGGCGCCGTGCTCTACGCGCTGTCGAAGATGGACGCGGCGGCGCTGAAGGGGAATCCGCCGCCGGCGGACATCGACGGCATCGCCGCGCGCGGGCGGGTCATCCAGCCGCTCGGCCTCGCGCTCGGCATCACCGGAGCCGTCGCGCTCGCCGGCGCGCTGTTGTGGCTGGCGCTCGATGACTCCGATGCGCCGGCGCCGAGCGTGGCGCCCATCGCCGGTGGAGCGATGGTCGGCCTCTCCTGGAGGTTGCCGTGAAGCGCGTCGCGTTGCTGCTGCTCGTGCTGGCCGGGTGCGACCCGTGGGATGACCTCGCCGAGCAGGCGCGCCGGCGCGCGAACGACGCAGGGGCCGGCGGCGGCAGCGGAGGTGGCCTGGCCACCGGCGGCGGCATCGCGAGCGGCGGCGGCACCGCGACCGGCGGCGGCATCGCGAGCGGCGGCGGCACCGCGACCGGCGGCGGCGCCGCGACCGGCGGCGGCACCGCGACCGGCGGCGGCATGGCGAGCGGCGGCGGCATGGCGAGCGGCGGCGGCATGGCGACCGGTGGCGGAGTCGGCGGGGCCGGGGGCGGAACCGGAGGCGCCGGCGGCGGAGCTGTCGACGCCGGTCGTCCGGTGCGGGACGGGGGCGTCATCGTCGGCGTCTGGAAGAGCGGAGGTCTCTTGGGGGCGGCCGTCGCGCCGGCAGCGGGCAGCGTGGTGCTGTTCGCGAACGCCGGGCAGAGCCACGAGCGCTATCGGATTCGACCGACGGGGGAGCAGCTGATCAACCGGGGCGGCTCGGAGGCGGTGATTGGGGCCTACGCGCGTGACGGGCAGCTGATGATGTGCACGGGGAACTCGCAGACCGAGGTGGGCTCGGTCACGTGGCTGAACCCCACGACGCTGGTCGCGGCCACGCCGCAGACGCTGGGCTTCGCGCCGCAGGCGTGCAACCTGTACCCCGACGGCACCGGCCGCACGAACGCGGCGGTGTGGGGAACTCGCGATGCCGGCACGGTGCTCTGGGTGGCCTACGGCCCCAGCGACGCAGGCCTCGCGCAAGCGCCCTCGGGCGGCTGCGACGGCGGGATGATGGTTCACCGCATCCGCTACTCGCCGTACGCCGGAGCGGGCGTCCTGACCGGCGACTACTACGGCGAGTGCTCCATCGACACGCGAACGCTGACCTGGGCGCCGCGGCAGCCGACCTCCGGCTTCGTTGCGCGCGTCGCGGATCCGATGGGCACCGCGCCCTTCGGCTTCACTGCCGCCCAGCGCGTCGTGTCGGAGCAGGATGGGACGAACCACTACGTCGCCTATCGCGGCGGCACTGCGCTGAACCTCGCGACCCTCGGCCCGACCAGCAACAACTTCACCGGCAACGTGCAGTCCATCACGATGAACGCGGGCCGGCTGCGGGAGGCGTTCGAGCTGGTCGCCTCTCCGACGGAGCTGCTGCTGGTCGGCGCGCTGCGGCCCGGCTTCGAGAACGACCGGAACATCACCATTCACCGCTACAGCCCGACGGGCGGCTTCCTGAGCGCCGAAGGCTTCGTGGTCGACGCCGGCGGCGACCAGGACGTCAGCTCCGCGGTCTGGCTGCCGGACGAGGACGTCCTCGCGATCGCGGGCTCTTGCCGGCTCAGCCCCGATGGGGGGCCGCCCCCCGAGAGCCTGCTCTGCACCGGCGACGCCGGCCACAGCGTCTTCCTGCTCTTCCTCGACCCGACGAAGTTCTGACCGCTCGCGCAGCCGCTTCGACCGTTCACGCGACGCGCAGCGGCGCAGCACTCCCGCAGGTTGCATCTTGTCGGCATGCGCCGACTCCTGAAGCTCGCTGGGCTGCTCCTCGCCGTGCGTCTGGTGGGCTGCTCCGCGTGCGTGGCGGTGGACGACGCCGAGTCGCGGTACCGCTACGTGCTGAACGAGCTGAAGTCGTCCTCGCCCGGCGACGGGATGATTCCCGGCGAGTGGTACCTGGTCTCGCTGTCGATGGCCGGCCTCGCCGCGAAGAACCTCGGCCACACCGAGGACCTCGCCTGGCTCACGCGCCGTGCCCTCGACCGCGAGGTTCGCGCCTTCGACACCGAGGCGTGGAAGACCGACGCGCTCGAGACGCTCGACACGGCAGAAGGCCACGCGGGCTACCTCGGCCACCTCGGCCTGCTGCTCGCGCTCGAGTGCGGTGAAGCGAACGCCGAGCTGCGCCACCGCGTGCTCGGCGCCCTCGAGCGGCGCTACGCCTCGAGCCCGACGCGCCTCATCGAGACGTACCCGCGCATGACGTGGATTCCGGACAACGCGGTGACGCTCGCCGCGGTCGCGGTGGGAGCGCGCTGCGACGGGCGCGACGTCCCGGCGCGCGAGTGGCTCGCCGCCTGGCCGAGGGACGAGGCCACCGGGCTCCTGCGCTTCACGCCGCAGTCGAAGGCGCCGCGCGCGTCCGGCGCAGGGTGGAACTCGGTCTACCTGCACCTCGTCGACGCGGCCGCCGCGCGCGAGCAGTACGCGCTCGCCGAGCGCACGTTCCTCTTCGACGACGTGCCCGGCCTCGCCGCGTGGCGCGAGTACCCGCGCGGCATCGACGGGCCCGGCGACGTCGACTCGGGGCCGCTCGTCTTCGGGCTGTCTCCGTCGGGCACCGGCTTCGCGCTCGCGGGGGCGACGCTGTACGGCTCGAAGGCGCGCGGCGGAATGCTGCGGACGGCCGAGGTGGCGGGCCTCACCGTGCCGTGGGGCGGGCTGCACTACCTGTTCGCTCCGCTGGTGGGGGACGCGGCGGTGCTCGCGGCGAAGACGATGCCGCCCGCTTTGACGCCACCGGGCCTGGCGGACTATCGCTGCCTGCAATGCGCGCCGCGTTCATCGTCCTGTGTTTGATCAGCACCGCCTGTGGAGGCTTGAGGACGACCCCGGACGGCGGCTCCGGCGGTGGAACCTCCGGCGCCGGCGGGGGCACGAGCGGCACGGGCGGCAGCTCCGGCACGGGCGGCGGGACGAGCGGGACCGGCGGCGGCACGGGCGGCACGGGCGGCGGCACGAGCGGCACCGGCGGGGGCACCGCGACGGGCGGTGGAAGCGGAGGCGGCACGGGCATGCTGCGCTTCGCGAGCGTCGCGGTCGCGGCCACCTCGGGTGACTACATCGTCGGCATCAGCGGCCGCAGCGGAGAGACCTACGCCATCTCGGACGTCGCTCACCTCTTCCTCTCGACGGGCGGCGGGTTCACGCAGATTCTGAACACCGGCCTGACCGGAACCGGCAAGGGCGTCTACGTGGCGTCGAACGGCGCGGTCTTCCCGGTGACGCAGCGCCAGCTCGGCAGCTGCCTGTCGAACTGCACGATGGGCTCGAGCTACACGGTGCAGGCGACGGCGACCTCGGTCGACGTGGAGGCGGTCTGCGGGCGCTCGGAGACCGAAGTCTACGCGGTGATCGAGGACATCAGCTTCAACGCTCAGCTGTGGAAGTGGTCGGGCACGATGTGGACGAACATGGTGAACAACCTCGGCGTGAGGTACCCGCGCGCGTGTGTGGTGCTCTCCGACGGCACGGTCGCGGTCGCAGGCCAGACCTCGGTCGCGTTTCATTTGAACGGCATCACCACGGTCGAGACCGCGGCGACGGTGCCGCCGCTGACCAACAACGAGTCACAGAGCCACCAGTGGTACACGCTCGGGCTCGCGGGCTCGAAGCTCTGGGCGGGCGGCTACTACCGCCGCGTCAGCGTTCGCAACGGCGTCGACACCTGGCAGCTGACGACGTTCATGAGCACGTTCGCCACCACCTGGGCCATCGGCGGGGTGACCGAGACCGAGGTGCTCGCCGGCGGCACGGCCGAAGGCGGCATCACCGTGCGCCGCTTCGACGGCGCGATGTGGAGAGACCTCCCCGCGCTGCCGACCATCACCAGCGTGCGCTCGATGTTCGTCGCCGGCCCGAACGAGATTTATCTCGGCGGGACCGACGGCACGAACCCCGCCATCGACAAGGCTTTCCGCTGAAGAACGGCTGCACGGCGCGAGCTCTTCGTTGCCTCGACCTCGCGCCGTTCGCTCGTTCTTCTAAGCGGTCTTCTCGGGCCACTTCCACGAGAAGACGCCCATGGGAATCGTCTCCATCGGCACGTTCGGGAGGGCGAGCTTCACCTTCTCGACGATCTCCTGGTGGCGCTCGTACTGGTTGAGCAGGAACTTCACGTCCTTCCCGTTCTTGAGGCGGGCGACGAGGTTCACGCCGTAGTCCATGTTGTCGAGCTTCATGCGGGCGAGCATTCCGCCGATGCCGCGCGCGACCATGGGGATGTTGAGCAGCCCGATGCGGTCGACGTCGGCCCACGCGAACTCGTCGGTCATCAGGCCCTCGGCGCGAATCTTCTGACTGTCGATGGTGATCTTCCCCTTCATCACGCGCCAGATGAAGTACGCGCCGATCGGCGCGGCGCACACGATGAGGATGCAGAGCGCCGCGGCGATGTACAGCGAGGTCCGCGCGCCTTTGTGGAACGGGTACTCGGTGGTTTCCATGGGGGAGGCGGAGGTTACTGGTTCGCGCGGTCGCAGGCATCCTTCTGCGCAGCCGGCAGCGCGTTCTTCGCCTGAAGCAGCGGGCACGCGTTGCGGCGGAACGCGTTCGTCTTGGCCGACGCCAGCGCGCTCGTCAGCGGCCCCTTGAGGTCGTCCCAGCAGCGACCCGACAGGTCCTCGGTCTCCTTCTTCCACGAGCCGTCTTCGAGCGCGCCGATGAGCGCCTTGTGGAAGTCGGCGTCCTTGCACACCGACTTGCTGCCGCGGTCGAGCGAGAGCTTGAAGAGCGGAAACGCGGTGACCGGAATGAGGCGGGTCAGCACGACCTCCTTCGCCACGCGGTACGGCAGGTCGGGGGTGATGCTGTCGCTCTCGGCGAAGGCGCGCACCTCTTCGAGCCACGGGTCGTCGCTCGAGCTGTGCCGTGAGCTCGAGAACGACATCGCGTAGGCCTTGAGGCCCACCTCGGCGCGCTTGCCCATGAAGACCTTCGACTGCTTGAGGAACGGGTAACGCTTCATCAGGTCGTCAGCGGCGTCGAGCGGGGCCTCGGCGGTCTCGGCCTTCTTCAGATCGAACGTGCCGAGGTAGCCGGCGCCGGCGCGCTCGGCGAGGCCCTCCCAGTCCTTGTCGCGCTTCGACGGCGCGATGTCGGACAGGTGGGCCACCAGCTCGGCCCAGCTCTGCTGCTTCTCGAGCGCCTTCAAGTCCGCAAGCTCGTAGGTCGCACCCGCCGTTACCAAAAGGAAAAGAGAGAGCATGGCCGGAGTGTAGCCCCGCTCGGCCGTGCGGCCGTGGCGGTTTCGCGCGTCGCGGCAGATTGCCCCAGCCGCCAGATTGCAACGTGCCGTCGCGCCTCAGCGAGGCCGCGGCGCGTTCGTTGCTCTGAACCGCTCGCCACGAGTTTCTTTGGAGAAACGTGTGAGCCAACCGAACGTATCCCCAGCGCTCAGTTCGACTGCCGCCGACGACACGCCCGAGCTGAGGCCTCGCGTGCTGCGCGCCATTCAGCTCGCGAAGATGGCGTCGTACTTCGTGCTGATCCTCGTCGGCGCGCGGATCCTCCAGGAGATCCTCGAGGAGATCGCCAAGACCGAGTACATCGCCGAGCTCAGCCGGGTGTCGGGTCTCGCGGCCGCCATCCTCGACGTGAACAAGAACGTCGACGACCTCATCATCACGCTCGCGTCGCTGACCATCACGTTCCTGCTCATCTTGCCGGTCGCGTGGGTGCACACGCTGTCGAAGGGCGACAACCCGGACCCGTCGCTCACGCAGACGCTGATCATGGTGAGCATCATCGTCGCCGGCGTGATGCTGCTGCTCGAGGACAACCTCGCGCGCTCGTTCTCGCTCGTCGGCGTCGTCGCGGCGGTGCGCTACCGGCACAACCTGCAGGACTCGAAGGACGCGGTCTACGTCTTCCTCTCGCTCGGCATCGGCATGGCCTGCGGCCTTCAGGCGTACCACGTGGCCGTGCTGCTGAGCGTCTTCGAGTGCGTCATCCTGCTCGTGCTGTGGACCTTCCACACCGGCGCGCCGGCGATGGGCGAGGCCAACGTGCTCGCCGCGCTGAAGGCGAAGGAGAAGAAGGGTGAGCGCAGCCCCGCCGAGGCGCTCGCGTGGCTCACGCCCGACGCCCGTGCCCGCCTCGAGAGCGAGCTCGAGACCCAGAGCCGCTACATCACCCTCGCGTCGATGCTGACGAGCAAGAAGGGCAAGCGGCCGAACTGCGTCATCACCGTCGAGACCGACGGCACCGCGAACGCGCGCGATCGGATCAACGAGGAGATGGACGACCACCGCGGGCGGTGGCGGCTGGTGAACACCACCGACAAAGACGGCACCACCACGCTCGAGTTCCTCGGCCGCCTCGGCAAGAAGCGCACGCCCCCGGTGAAGTTCCTCGAGCGCCTGCGCACCGCGCACCACGGCGTGAAGCACGTCGCCTTCCGCTCGCTGCGCAAGATGGTGCCGGAGAAGCTCGAAGCCTCACTGGACGCCGACCAGGCGCACGGCAACGGCAAGGACAAGAAGCACAAGGAAGACGCGCGTGAAAGGAGCACGCATTGACCAGGACACGTTTGTTCGACCGCATCGTCGAGCGCCCCGACCGGAACGTCGGCTCGAGTGACTTCCTCACCCGCGTGGCAGCCACCATCGTCATGGTCGGCGCCATCGCGCTCGTCGCCCCGCCGATGGGCATGGCCTACCCGCTCATCAAGATCGGCCTGCTCATCGCCGCGGAGCTCGGCCTGGTCAGCCTGATGCTGGGCCTGTTCCTCAACGCGAAGACGTACTTCGCCGGCCTGCAGCTGTTCGCGACGTCGCTCGCGATGTTCTACCTCACCCGCTGGGGGCAGCCGTGGATCGCCGTGGGGCTCGGCACGCTCATCACCAGCATCGGCATCGCGAACCTGGCCACCCGCCGCAGCCGGCTGAACCAGGTGCTGAACCTGTCCTCGCTGCGCGAGGTGATCGCCGACGTCGCGCCCTCGGCGACGAAGCCTTCGGCTGCCGACGAGCTGGGAGCCAGGCCGTGAGCGCGCTGCCCCTCGCCGCCGACGAGTCGAAGAAGGAGCGCAAGCGGCAGAAGAAGCTGCGCAAGGCCGAGGAGCGGGCGTGGCTCGAGCAGCGGCTCGCCGAGGCCGCGGCGGCGGGCCGCTCCCGGCCCCAAGACGTGGTGGCGCTCACCGAGTGGAACCACGTGCTGGCGAGCGACCGCCTCGTCGCGGTCACGAAGGCGAGCCTGCTCGTCACGCTCAACGGCGTGATGCTCGCCATCGCCGCGCACGCGCTGTATGCGCAACCGGCGTTCGGGCCGCTCGTGCCCCTCGCGCTCACCAACCTGCTGTCGCTGGTGTTCTCCGTCGCTGCGGCGCGCTCGGTGAGAGAGGGCGACTTTCAGGCGCCGGTCGAGCCGCTCGAGCAGTCGCGCGAAGAGCTGCTGGGCAGCCTGGCGAACGAGCTCAAGCTGCGCGCGGAGTCGCTGGCGAGGTGCCGGCGGCGCCTGCGCCCGGCGTACGGTGTGTTGCTGGGCGGGCTGCTGTTATCGGCTGTGACGTTCGGGTTGAGGTTGGTGCTGGGAGGCTGAGGCGTGCTGCGCGGGTGGGTCGTCGGGGTGGTGCTGTTCGGAGCGCTGGCCTCGCCGGCCGCTCACGCCGCGGAGAGCGACGACGGCTTCATCGTCATCGTCGCGGGCGGCGCGCAGGGCGACGCGAAGTCTCCGGTGCTGCCCAGGCTCGAGGCGCGGCTGAAGGACGCGGACCCCGAGCGCACCGTCGTCATCTTCACCGGCGACTACCTCGAGGCCGAGCTGCCGGCGAAGGACGAGGACGGGCGCGACGCGGCGGTGGCCGCGCTCGACGCCCACATCGCGGCGGTGAAGCCGTTCTTCGAGCGCGGCGGGCGCGTGTACTTCCTGCCCGGGCACACCGACTTCGCGGGCGGCGGCACCAAGGCGGTGAGGCGGCTGCGCAAGGCCATCAACGAGAAGCTGGGCGCCGACGGCGAAGAGCGCGACGCGATGCCCGAGGCAGCGTGCGGCAACACGACGCTGGTCGAGCTCTCGAACGACGTCGGGCTGATGCTCGTCAATTCGCAGTGGTGGATGCAGGACGCCTACCGCGACCCGAACTTCAACGACGCGTGCCTGGTGAAGAACCGGAAGGCGTTCCTCGGCAACATCACCGACACGATGCGGAAGTACCGCAGCCGGCGGCTCATCGTGGCGGCGCATCACCCGCTGCGCACGTACGGCGAGCGGGGCGGCGCGTTCACCGCGAAGGCGCACGGCGACCCGGCCCCGGTGGCGGGGACTGCGTGGGTGCTGGCGCGCAAGGCCGGCCTCGTCGAGCAGTACCAGGGCTACCCCGTGTACGAGGGCTGGTCGCAGGTGCTGACCAACGAGGCGGGCCGGTACGGCAGCTTCGTCTTCGTCGGCGGCCACGACGAGAGCCTGCAGTACGTGACGGTGAGGGACCAGGCGCAGATCATCGCCGGCACGACGGCGACCGAGGCGCGCCCGGTCGTCTCCGCGAACGAGGGCGACTTCTCGCTCGCGCAGCCGGGCTGGGCCGAGCTCTCGGTGCAGCGCTCGGGAGAAGGCGAGGTGCGGTTCTTCGCGAACGGCTCGGGCGAGCCGGTGTTCACCAAGGCGCTCCCGAAGCCGCGCGCGCTCGCCGAAGAGCCCGAGAGCGAGCCGCCGCCGCTGCCTGCGTCTCCGGTCACCGCGAGCTTCTCGAAGCGGCCGGTGTGGCGCTTCCCCTGGGGGATGCGGTTCTTCGCCGGCTCGTTCTACGCCGAGGCGTTCCAGCTGCAGCTGCCGTTCGAGGTGCTCGACCTGGCGACGTTCGAAGGCGGCCTGAAGCCCTACAAGATCGGCGGCGGCCAGCAGAGCAACAGCATCCGCGCGAAGGACGAGGACGGGCGCGACTTCGCCATCCGCTCCACCACGAAGGACGCGAGCCGGCTGCTGCCGTGGCCCATGAACCGCGTGAAGCTGTTCGAGCGGCTGATGGAGCACGCGTTCACCGCGACCCACCCGGAAGCCGCGCTCTCGCTCGCGAAGCTCTCGCGCGCCGCGGGGGTGCTGCACCTCGAGCCCAGGCTGTTCTACCTGCCCGACCAGCCGGCCCTGGGCAGCTACCGCGGCTTCATCACCGACGAGGTCGTCATCGTCGAGGAGCGGCCGAAGACGCTCAAGAGCGGTCGGGTGCCCGCCGAGCACTTCGGCGGCCGCGACGAGAAGACGAAGTTCGAGGACTACGACGAGCTCGTCGAGAAGATTCTCGAGAAGCCGTGGAAGCACCGCATCGACCAGGAGGCGTTCGTGCGCGCGCGGCTGCTCGACATGTACGTCGGAGACTGGGACCGCCACCGCGGCCAGTGGCGCTTCGCCGGCAATCGCGTTCGGCGCGAAGCCGAAGGCTCTGCCGGAGGCGGAGCAGGACCGCGCAGGGGTCCGTCAGCCGAACGCCCAGATGACGAGAACGAAGACGGTGTGACCGTCTGGCAGCCCATCGCGATGGACCGCGACCAGGCGTTCGCGAGCTACGACGGCGCCGGCCTCGCGTTCGCGCGGCTGATGATCCCGCAGGCGCGCTCGACGATTCCGTTCGACGACGACTACGGCTCGCTGCGCTGGCTCAACTACAACGCGCGCGACGTCGACGCGCTGATGCTCAACGCCGTGCCGCACGACCGGTGGATGGAGCTCGCCACAGAGCTGCAGGCCTCGCTCACCGACGAGGTCATCCACCAGGCGATGGCCACGTGGAGACCCGAGACCTACGCGCTCGACGGCGCGCGCATCGAAGAGGCGCTCAAGGCCCGCCGCGAGAAGCTGCTCGACGTGGCCGAAGAGGCCTACCGGCGCCTCGCCCGCCGCGTCGACGTCATCGGCTCGATGGAGGACGACCGCTTCGAGCTGCACTTCGAAGGCGGCGGCAAGGTCCGCGTCGTCGTCGCGCGCCGCGAGAACGGGAAGCGGTACTACGAGCGCACGCTCGACCCCTCGGAGACCTCCGAGGCGAACCTCTACGCGCTCGACGGCGACGACGTGCTCGAGGTGCACGGCACGCCGCACCGACACATCGAGCTGCGCTTCGTGGGCGGCGAGGGGAAGGACGTGGCGCGCGCGGTCGGCGAGGGCAGCGAGGTCGTCGACGCCACCGCCATGCTGTCGCTGTACGACCGGCCGAAGGGCATGACCATCGAGCCGTCGCTCGCGGCGACCGACGAGCGCTCGGACCTCGCGTACCTGAACCAGTACGAGCAGCGCGAGAACCACGAGCCGGACTTCGGCTCGTTCATGCCCGGCGTGATGGTGAACCGGGACGTCGGCGTGCTGCTCGGCGGCACGTACCGGCACATCGTTCCGGGCTGGAAGAAGAAGATGGGCGCGCAGCACACCGGGTCGGCCTTCTTCTCGACGGCGACGCTCGGCGCGGCGCTCGACTACCAGGTGATGCTGCCGAAGAGCCTCGACCTCATCGACCAGACCATCGACATCGCGCTGCGCTCGCCGCTCTACACGCGGAACTTCTACGGGCTGACGAACGAGCTGCGTGGCCTGGGGACTCCCATCGAGCTGTGGCGCGTGCGGCAGGGCATCTACGAGGCGCGGTACGGCATCTCGCGCGGCGGCTCGCGCGGGCGGGTGGGCATGCAGGTGCTCGGGCAGATCATCTCCACCGACCGCACGCCCGGCCGGTTCATCGAGACGGCGCCCGAGGCGCAAGACTGGTTCGGGCCGCGGTACTTCGCCGGCGCGCGCTTCTTCGCCGAGGTGAACACGTTCGACAACCCGATGCTGCCGCGCCGCGGCGTCGCGCTGCACGCGTCGCTCGAGGGGCGGTACGACGTCGCGCGCGGCAACACGTTCTCGGTGAGCCACCGCCTGGCGGCCGCCGCGGCGGTTCCGCTCGATCGCAAAGAGCGCTTCGTCATCGTCTCGCGCGTGATGGGCGAGGGCATCGTGGGCGACTGGCCCTTCTACTTCGCGCCCACCGTCGGCGCGCGCGAGCTGCGCGCGTACAACTTCCAGCAGTTCGCGGGAGACGTCGCGTTCGCGCACACCACCGACCTGCGCGTCGACGTCTTCCGCATCGAGACGACCGTGCCCGGCACCATCGGCGTGAACATCTCGGCCGACCACGGCACCGTCTTCGGACCGCGCACGACGGGGAACCAGTACCACGTGAGCTTCGGCGGCGGCGTGTGGTGGACGCTCGTCGACCTGATCGGAGTCCAGCTCGCGTACCACCGCAGCATCGACGGCGCGGAGCGCTTCTCGGCCCTGGTGGGTCCGCTGTTTGCAGACACGGGGTTCTGAGGTGCTTGTGCTGGGGATATTGCTACCGCTGTTGCTCACTGGGATTCCGGACGAGGCGAAACCGGAAACGAAGTCCGAGAAGCAGGTCATTCCGGTAACACCGCACGGTGAAGAGGTGCCCGCCGTGGCGCCCGGGGCGGTCGACAACGTCGCGCCGGTGCTCGCCCCCGAGCTCAAGCCCCAGATGGGCAACGTGGTCATCACCGACCCGCACCTGTCGGTCTACGACGTCGACATTCCGCTCGAGGCGACCATCACCGGCTCGTCGTTCGCGCTGTTCATCTTCGTGGACTTTCTGATCAAGCCGTCGCTCGAAGGCGACGTCTCGTGCCGGCGCCCCATCGGCAACGGCCGCTGCAACCCGGACGACCTCACCGCCTTCGACCGCTACGCGGTCGGCCGTTCGTCGAGCGCGTGGGCGACGTTCAGCGACGTGGCGCTGTTCAGCAGCATCGTGCTGCCGATTCTGTACCTCGGCCTCGAGAGCATCGTGCTGCCCACGACGACGCCGTGGCAGGACTTTCTGGGCGACATGCTCATCGTGTCCGAGGCGCTCGCGGTCAGCGGTGCGTTCCAGATGCTGCTGAAGTTCGCCGTCCGGCGGCCGCGGCCCATTCGGTACTCGAACCTCGAAGACCCGCTGACCCCGTTCGACGCGGAGCTCTCGTTCCCCTCGGGGCACACGATGATGGTGTCCGCGGCGACGACGGCGTTCACGACGACGGTGTTCCTGCGGCACCCCGACTCTCCGATGCGCTGGGTGGTGCTCGGCACGGGGGTGGTGCTGACCGCGCTCACCGGCTGGTCGCGCGTCGAGGCAGGGGTTCACTTTCCGACCGACGTGCTCGTCGGTGGCTTCGTCGGCGCGTTCTCGGGCTTCGCGGTGCCGTACCTGCACCGGAAGAAGATTCCGCTCGTGCCCAGCGCGAGCGTGACGCCCGGCGGCGGCGGCACGCTCGGTCTCAGTGGGAGGTTCTAGCGTTTGAAGCACACGGATTGGGGAACGTGGCTCTCGCTCGCGGCAGTGGGAGCCGTGTGCGTGGTGGTGGCGGTGAAGGAGATGCCGGCGCGCGAGTCGGCGCCCGCCGCTCCGGGGGTCGAGCGGTCGGCGCGCGTCGACCGCAGCGCTGCGTCGCGGCGGCCGCCGGAGAAGAAGGCGGAAGAGCCGGCCGCGGCGCCGAAGGACACCGAGCCTCGGAAGCCGGCCGAACGCAGCAGCTACGACCTCAACAAGCCGGCCAGGAGCATCGAGCTGAGCAAGGAGCTCAACGAGATCTCCGGCCTGGGCATGGCGGGCGACGGCAAGAGCCTGTGGGCCGTGCACGACGAGCGCGGCGTGCTGTTCCGCATCTCGGCGGAAGACGGCTCGGTGGTGCAGGAGATCGACCTGGGCAAGCGCGGCGACTTCGAGGGCGTCGAGGAGGTGGACGGGCGCGTCTATGTCGCGCGCAGCGAGGGCGTGATGCTCGTCATCGACCCCACCGGCCAGCGCGAGGCCGAGCGGCTCACCTTCGCGAGGGACCTGGGCCTCGCCTGCGACCTCGAGGGCGTCGCGTACGACGCGCAGGAGAAGCGGCTCTTGCTGGCGTGCAAGAACGAGGGCTGGAGGAGCAGCAAGAAGAGCGAGAAGGTCTACGAGATCTACGCGATGTCGCTCGACACGCAGAAGGTGAAGGACGAGCCGGTCATCACGCTCTCGATGAAGGAGCTCGAGGCGCACGACCTCAAGGCCAAGCAGTTCGGCCCCTCGGGCATCGCCGTGCACCCGGCGACGGGAGAGATTTACGTCATCTCCGCGCGCGGCGAGGCGATGGTCGTGCTCGGTCGCGACGGCAGCATCGTGCGCGCCGAGAAGATCGACTCCGACGTGCACCTGCAGCCCGAGGGCATCGCCTTCTCCGCGGACGGCACGATGTACGTGTCAGACGAGGCGAAGGGGAAGCGGGCGAAGCTGCACCTGATCAAGCCTTAGCGGTCGAGTCGAGCGCGAGCTCGAGCCGGTCGTGCAGCACCTTCAGCTTCGGGTGCGCGATGTGGTGGCAGGTTCCGCAGTACGAGGTGGCCTTGCCGTTCAGCACGCGCAGGTGGACGTCGCCGCCGCACACCGCGCACGCGTCCGGGAGCAGCGTCTCTCGGATGTCGGTCTCAGGGGTGTTCGTGCTTCGCGTGTCCATGGATTACGGGTAACCCGATTCTCAGGTCACGCAAGCTGCCCATTCGGCTCAAAGGCCATCGATGACGGGCGAGAAGTCCTCCATCTGCGGCTGGGGGAAGCTGGAGGCCTCGAGCTTCTGGACGGTCTCGAGGAAGACGCCGAGGTCATCGCCGCAGCGCTGGAGCAGGCGCTCGAACGCGGGGCCTCCCGTGTCGTAGGTGCGGTAGCCGACGAGCGTGGCGTTGTTGAGGTCGCGGCGGGTCTTCAGGTCGGCCTTGAGCTTCGCGAGCACCTCGGCCTTCTGCGCGCGCTTGTCGTCGTCGGTCGCGCCGGAGGCGTAGACGGCCGCGAGGTCCTCGTAGGCCTGGTGCAGCCGGGCGACGCGCTCGCGCCCGAGGGCGACCGACTCGGTGTAGCTCTTGAGCTCCTTCGACTCGGGGCCGAGGCGCGAGCTGAGCCACTCGAGGGTGAGCTTGTCGGCGACGAACGAGGCGAGGCTCTCGTCGAACGACGACTGGCCGGGGATGTAGAGGGTCGCGTGCACCGACTCGTGCAGCACGGTGTTCACCAGCCAGCCCAGGGCGTCGGGCCCGTCGGAGATCATCGTGGACAGCACGGGGTCCTTGAACCACCCCAGCGTCGAATAGGCCGACGCGCCGCGGACGTCGACGTCGAGGTGCTCTTCGTCGTCGAGCTGCTTCGCGTAGGCGCGCGCCGAGGCCTCGTCGAAGAAGCCGAGGTAGGGGACGGTGCCGACGATGGGGAAGCTCCAGCGCTTGGGCTCGAACTTCAACGGGTGACACGCCTGCACGACGTAGACGGCGGCGCCGCGCTGCAGGTCGGTGTACCGCTCGTAGTTCTTCGTGGCCTTCAGGCCCCGGCGCTCGCCGAACGCCTTCACCGCCGGCACCGTCGCGAGCAGCTTCTGCACGTGCGGCGGCGTGCTCGGGTTCTTGATGGCCGTCGACAGCGGCCGCGCCGCGGCGATGAGCTGGAGCTGGCCCGCCGCGGCTTGAGCGAGGTAGCGGCCGGTGAAGCAGCCCGAGAGCGCGATGAGGAGCAGCAGTCTCGTCATTTCGTCGGCGGAGGCGCGAGCGAGACGCGCGGCGGTCTGTCCGGCCGCTCGACGAGCGTGAGCCACAGCACGCGCGTCGCATAGCCCTCGCGCTCGAAGGTGAGCTCGAAGGGAATGCCCGCCTTGAAGCGCAGCACCGTCGGCGTGGTGCCCAGCTCGCGCTTGTCGATGCGGACGCTCGCGCCCGGCGGGTCCGTGTCGAGCGCCACGCCGAGCCGGTCGCCCTTCGTGTCGTTGGGCGAGAGCCGGCCCCAGACCTTGAGCGGCGGCGGCGGCGGCGCGGCCACGAGCGGAGGAGGCGCAGGGGGCGCAGGCGCGACCTCCTTCTCCTCCGAAGGAGTGAGGGGCTCGAGCGCTTCGACCGAAGCGTCTGCGGCGGAAGGCTCGGCGTCAGCAGGCGTGACCGGCTCCGGAGCCATCGCGCGAGGCTCGATGCGGACGGGAGCCACCGCCACCGGCTCGACCGGCCGCGGCGGCGGAGGCTGGACCTCGGGCTCTCGCTGCTGCCACCACCACGCTCCGCCGACGCCGACCGCGGCGAGGAACGCGAGCACCGCGAACATGCGCGAGGCCGGTCGCGGCGCCGGCTTCGCCGGGGTGGCCTTCTCGGGCGGCGCGGTCTTGAGGTCCTCCGAGGCGAGCTCGATCCACTCCGGCTCCTGGGGCGCGGCGGTGATGATCGACTCGCGGGTGACCGGGACCTTGCCGTCCTTCTTGTTGAGCGCGCGGAGCCACGCCTCGAGCTCGCTGCGGCCGAACGGAGGCAGCGAGCTGCGCTGCACCTTCTCGAGCGCGGAGATCATCTCCTGCGCGGTCTGAAACCGCTGCTTCACGTCGCGCTTCATCGCCTCGAGCACGACCTTCACCAGGTCTTTCGGCAGCGAGGCCTTCAGCTTCGCCGGCGAGACGAACTCTCCCGAGCCGACGCGCACGAGCAGCTCGCGCTCGTTCGGCGCCCGGAACGGCAGCTCGCCGGTGAGCAGGTAGTAGAGCAGGGTGCCCGCCGAGTAGAGGTCCGAGCGGGCGTCGACGGGCTCTCCGCTCGCCTGCTCGGGCGACATGTACGAGGGCTTGCCGGCGACGGTGCCGAGGGCCGACGTCGAGGTGCGGATGCGCGCCTTCGCGATGCCGAAGTCGGTGAGCTTCACCTCGCCGGTGTCCGAGAGCAGCACGTTGTTCGGGCAGACGTCGCGGTGGACGATGTTGAGCCGCACGCCGGCGCGCGTGCGGTCGTGCGCGTAGCCCAGGCCCCGGCAGACCTCGGCGACGAGGTACGCGGCCATCTCGGGCGGCACCGTCATCTTCGCGTCGCGCGCGCGCTCGAGCAGCTGCTGCAGCGTCCACCCGTCGACGAGCTCGAGGACGAGGAAGTAGCGGCCCTGCGCCTCGCCGAGGTCGAGCACCTCGACGAGGTTCGAGTGGTGCAGCCCCATCGTGACGTGCGCCTCGTCGATGAGGATTTTTCGGAACATCTGATCGGCGTAGAGCTCCGAGCGGATCCGCTTCAGCACCACGAGGCGGCGAAAGCCCGCGGCTCCGACCTGCTCGGCGAGGAACACCTCGGCGGTGCCCCCGTCGGCGATCTTTCGGAGCGCCTTGTACCGGCCGGCCACCGCGGACATGTCGGCTTCTTAGCAGCCTGTTCGTCGATAGTGCCGGGCGACCCGGCATTGAACGACCTATCTTCCCAGCACCTCGAGCGCTCAGCGCCCGAACTGGGCCTCTGCCGCGGCGCGCGTGAGGTACTGCCGCGCCATCGCGAGGTCGCTGTTCGCGAGCGCCTGCCGCGCGGCCTCGACGTACATGCGGGCCTGAGGGCCCAGCGAGGTCTCGACGGCCGAGAGCTGCTGCAGCACCTGGCTGGTGTCGCCGGTGAGCAGCTGCTGGTCGATGTCGCCCATCTGCCTCGCGGCCTGCTTCTGCGCTTCGACGCGCGCGTGCCGCTGCTGCTCGGCCTGCTGGTGCGCGGCCTCCTGCGCGCGGATCTGCTCGAGCTCCTTCACCGCCGAATCCAGCTTCTGGTTCTGCTGCTCGAGCTTCTGCTCCAGCACCTGCACCTTCGCCGCGCTCTCCCCGTTCGCGGCCTTCGGCTGCACCGTGGGCGGAGGCTGGGGGGGCTGCGGAGGTTGCGGCGTCGGCGTCGGCGTCGGGGTGCCCGCATCCGGCACCGGCGCCGGGACAGGAGCCACGGCCGTCGCCGGTCGCGCGGCCGGCGGTGCCGCACGGCCTGCTGCGGCGGGCGCTGCGGCAGGCGCTGCGGCAGGCGCGGCCTGCGGCGCGGGCGGGGCGGCCGGCGCAGGGGCCGAGACACCTGCGTCCGGACCTTGCGCCGCCACGATTGCCGCAACCGCGGCGAGCGTGGAGAACAGCTTCATGGGTGACCCATAACGGGCCCCCGGGCGCCGTGCGCCGGCGTTACCGACCGCTCACCTTCGGGGCAGCAGCAGCCCTTCGGCGAAGAAGGCGATGACGGCGGCCACGATCAGCCACGTCCAGATGGGCGCGCGCGACTCACTGCTCGAGCCGGTGCCCTTCACTGCCTCGTCGCCGAAGAACGCCTTGAGCTCGTCCGCCTTCAGCCGCTGCAGGTCGCTCTCGGCGGCGTCGACGGACACCGCGAACGAGAGTGACGGCACCACGAGCCCTTCGGCCCGCGCGACCCAGGCGCCGGGCGCCGGCATCGGGCCGGCCGAGAGCGAGCCGTCGGGCTGCTTCACGGCCTTGAGCTCGAGCCCGTCGGGCCCGGAGAGCTCGACCTCGGTGACCGGCTGCTGCGCCTGCAGCACCGCCAGCTCGCCGACGCGCACCTTCACCTCTTCGCGCTCCTCGAGCGCGCCGGCGAGCCAGGCGGCGATGCGCTGCATCAGCGGCAGGAACGAGGTGCGAATCGAGAAGTCGCTCCAGTCGCGGTCGACGGTCGAGGTGAACAGCAGCACCTGGCCGCGGCCTCGTCTCAACGAGACGAGCGCGGGGGCTCCGTCGTCGAGCGTGGCGAGCACCTGGCCGCCCTCGGAGCCCGGCTCGAGCAGCATGTACCGGGAGAAGCGCGCGCTCATCAGGCCCTCGCGCGCGCGCCCGTTGAACGGCAGCAGCACCGGGTGCTCGGCGAGAATCTGCGACAGCCGGGCCGAGCGCGCGCCGACGTCGCTGGCTCCGGGCTCGACCGCGGTCTTGAACAGCTTGAGCCGCCGCGGCAGCACCGCGCCCATCGACTGGTTCCACGCGTCGGGGTCCACCCGGTCGCCCATCGAGATGAACAGGCCCTTGCCGGACTCGACGAAGGCCTTCAGCCGCTGCGCCACGTCGGCGCGCGGCGCCTCGACGTTGAGCAGGAGCACCACGTCGTACTGCGCAAAGTCCTCGCGGAAGGCGGCGTCGGCGTCGCGCACCACCGCGCGCACCGGAGACCCGGTCGCCTGCAGCGCCGCCTCGACGAAGAACGCCTCGTCGCGGAACTTCTGCGGAGACGGCGCGCCGTTCACCACCAGCGCGTTCAGCTCGCGCGGCACCGGCAGCACCACCGTGCGCGTGTCGTCTTCCACCAGCGCGTCCGGCGCGAGCACGCCCTCGACGACCGCGAGGGGGCCGCCCTGGAAGCGGTGCGTGAGCGCCTTCTGGCCCGTGCCGTGCGCCGGCAGGTCGAAGAAGCCCTTCGCCACCACGCGGCCGTCGACCTTGAGCTGCAGCTCGACGTCCTTCATCGCCTCGTCCGAGAAGTTCCGCGCGGTGAAGGTGAACTGAAACGCCTTCGGGTCGACCTGCGGCGCCGGCTCGACCTTCACGTCGAGCAGCGCGCGGTTCGGCAGGCTCTCGAGGCCGTCGGCGGCGTCGCGCAGCACGACCTCCGGCCGAATGCGCTCGCCCTTGGGGCCGGCCACCGTCGGAAGCGGCGCCTCGGTGCGCAGCGACGTCGCGGTGAAGTCGCTCACCAGGATGATGCGCTTGCCGGGCAGCGGGCTGTCCTCGAGCGCGCGCGCGGCGAGCTCGAGGCAGCGGCTCGAGTCCGCCGCCTCGTACGAGGGCTGCGCGTCGTCGATGAGCTGCAGCATGCGGGCGCGGTCGAACGACAGCGGCGCCGGCGGCTGTGGAGAGGCGCCGCACACCAGCGCGGTGGCGGGCTCCTCGGGCATCAGGTCGCGCGCGGCGGCCTTCGCCTCGGTCTTCGCGCGGTCGAACAGCGTCTGGGCGCCGAGGCCGCGCGTGTCGCGCCAGCGCATCGACAGCGAGTCGTCGAGCACGATGACGGTGGCCATCGGCCCCAGGCCCGCGGTGACGGCGCCCTGCCTGGTGAGCTCGGGCCGCGCGAGCGCGATCGGCACCGCGAGCAAAATGAGCGTGCGGAGGATGTAGAGCAGCAGCCGGCGCAGGCGCAGCCGCGAGGCGGTGCGCTTCTGGCTCTTGAGCACGAACGAGATGGCGCCGAAGGGGTGCGGGCGCGGGCGGCGGCGGTCGAAGAGGTGGACGAGCAGCGGAATCAGCGCCCCAAGACAGCCCCAGAGGAGCAGCGGGTTGGCGAACGTCACCGGCCCTGCCTTCGCGCGAGGAAGCGCAGGATGACCGAGTCGAGCGGCTCGTCGGTGCGCACCCGCTCGTAGTCGACGTCGGCGGCCATGCAGCTCGAGCGCGTCTCGGCGAGGAAGCGGTTGAACTCCTCGAGGTACGACTCGCGAATCTCGCGCGGGTTCACCTCGAGGCGGCGGTCGTCCTCCATCGAGAGGAAGAGCGTCGGGTCTTCGAACGGGAAGTCGAGCTCGAGCGGGTCGACGATGTGGAAGACGGCGAGGTCGTGGCGGCGGGCCTTCAGCGCGAGCAGCTTCTTCAGGGCGTCGAGGCGGTCGTCGAAGAAGTCCGAGAAGACGCAGATGAGCGAGCGGCGCGGCAGCTTCTCGGCGAGGTGGTCGGCGGCGGTCGCGAGGTCGGTGGTGCCGTGCGCGCCGACGTCGTCGAGGGCGTCGAGCACCACGTTCAGGTGCGACGCGTTCGCCCGCGGCGGCACGTTGTGCAGTTGGTTGCCGGAGAAGATGGTGAGGCCCGTGGCGTCCTGCTGGCGGACGAGCAGGTAGCTCATCGCGCCGGCGAGCGTGCGCGCGATGTCGAGCTTGTTCAGGGGGCCCGAGCCGTAGGCCATGCTCCCCGAGCCGTCGACGAGCATCACCGCGCGCAGGTTCGTCTCGTGCTCGAAGCGCTTCACGTAGTAGCGGTCGAACTTGCCGAACGCTTTCCAGTCGAGGTGGCGCAGCTCGTCGCCCGGCGCGTACTCCTTGTGCTCGGCGAACTCGACGCTCTGGCCCTGGTGCGGAGACTTGTGCAGGCCCGAGAGGACACCTTCCACGACTGCGCGGGCGCGCAGCTTCACTCCGCCGAGGCGGGAGAGCGTCGAGGCGTCGAGGACGGGCATGCGTGAAGGCCTTCGAGTCTTAACGCTTCCCGAGGCCGGGTGCTTCCGTCTTGATGGGGGCTGCTCAGACGGTCGATGCCGCGCATGGCCGGCCGCCGCTCACGCTGAGCGGAGGCGCCGCAGTCGAAGCGGGCCACGCGTCGGCTTCGCGCCCCCTTCGACTTCGCAGCCCTTCGGGCTGCTCCGCTCAGGGCGAACGGAGCTGCGAACGAGCCGCATATTCTGGTGGACCCGCTCAACGTGAACGGCTGCTACTGCGCCGGCGTCGTCGCCGGGACGGGGCCCATCGCGCGCTGGAAGTCGGCGGCGGGGTCGACCACCTCGGACGCGGCGAGCAACTGCAGCGGGGCCGTGCCTTCGGTCTTCCCGTTCGCGTTGCCGAGGCTGTAGTCGCCCAGGTCGTTGCTGATGTACGTGGCCGCGAAGTAGGGCGTGGGGGCGTCGAGCTTGAAGGCTCCGCCGACCCAGTTGCGCTGGTTGGCGCTGTTCTGCATGCGCCACTTCGCGGTGTCGCCGCTGGCCTCGACCGGGCCCATGAAGTGGTTGAACGCGAACGCGGCGTCGGTCGCCCAGACGCCGTTGCCCTTCTCGGTGAGGCCCTTGAAGCGGCCGCCGAGCGCGTAGAGAAAGTCGGGGCCCGACGCGATGCTGAGCTTGCCCTCGGGGCTGCGCTCGACGACGCCGGGGAGGATGATGCCCAGGCGCGGCATGGTCGCGAGGACCTTCTTGAGCTCGGGGTTGGTGACCTCGACCTCGCCGCGGGCGCCGGTGATGATGACGCGGCCGTTGGGACCGAGCGCCTCGGCGAGCTGATCCGGCGTCGGCTTGCCGGTCACGTCGCCCATCGGCGTCTTCACCACCACGCGGCCCATCACGAAGTCCGGCGACGAGCCCGGCGCGTAGCCCTCGACGAGGAACGACTTCCCGTCGGCGGACACCGTGCCCTGCACGGTCATCGCGCCTTCACCCTGGTTCAAGAAGCCTTCGAGCCAACCGCCCGAGACGCCGCTCGACCGCGTCGAGTCGTGCAGCTGGTACGTGCGACCCGAGGCCGTCGTGAGCGTGTACTGGTTCGAGGCGTCGCGCACGACGTTGCCCGTCACCGCGATCTGCGGCGGCACGCTGTCGGCCGTCCAGTTGAGCGACGGCAGGTTCGACATCTGCGCGATGACGTCGGCGAAGCTCGCCGCCGAGGGCGCCTCGGGGAACAGCGCCGGCAGCGCCTTCGACTGCGTCGCCTCGGCAGAGAACCTCGCCCCGTCGAGCTGCAGCAGCGCCTTGAGGCCCGCGACCTGCTCGGCGTTCGCGGCGCTCTTCGAGAGCCCGCTCACCACGCGCGTCAGCGCGGCCTTGGCTTCGGACGGCGACTCCGCCGCGAGCTTCCGGAAGTTCGACAGCGATGGAATCTGGTTGAACGCGACCGCTGAGGCCGAGGCCATGAGAGGAGCGGATAGCACGGGGTCCGGGCCAACCCCAAAGAGTCGTTTCGACTCTGTGGATCAGCCGGTGGGCGGTCGCACCGACTCGAGCAGGCGCTCGATGAGCTTCACGCTGGTGAGCCCTTCGGACTCGGCGGTGAAGTTCGGCAGCACGCGGTGGCGCAGCACGGGCCGGGCGAGCGCGCGCACGTCTTCGACGCTCGCGACGTAGCGGCCGGCCAGAATCGCGCGGGCCTTGGCGCCGATGACGAGGTACTGCGAGGCGCGGGGGCCTGCGCCCCAGCTCACGTTCTTCGCGATGAAGTCGAAGGCGCCCGGCTCTTTGGGCCGGGTCGCGCGGGTGAGCTCGACGGCGTACTTCACGACGTGGTCGGGCACCGGGACGCGGCGCACGAGCTCCTGCAGGTCGCGAATCGCCTCGGGCGAGAGCACCTTCTCGAGCTGCGCCGGAGAGCCCTGCGTCGTCAGCTTCACGATCGCCTCTTCCTCCGCGGCGCTGGGGTAGCCGACGTCGACGAGGAACATGAAGCGGTCGAGCTGCGCCTCGGGCAGCGGGTACGTGCCTTCCTGCTCGATGGGGTTCTGCGTCGCGAAGACCAGGAACGGCAGGTCGAGCGGGTAGGTGCGGCCGCTCGCCGTGACGCGGTACTCCTGCATCGCCTGCAGCAGCGCCGCCTGCGTCTTCGGCGGAGTGCGGTTCACCTCGTCGGCGAGCACGATGTTCGCGAACAGCGGCCCTTTGAGGAACCGCATCTCGCGGTGACCCGTCGCCTTGTCCTCTTCGAGGATGTCGGTGCCGGTGATGTCCGACGGCATCAGGTCGGGCGTGAACTGGATGCGGTTGAACGAGAGGTTCAGGACGTCGGCGAGCGTCGAGATGAGCAGGGTCTTCGCGAGGCCCGGCACGCCCATGAACAGGCAATGCCCGCGCGAGAAGAGCGCCACCAGGAGGTGCTCCACCACTTCGCGCTGGCCCACCACGCGGCGTTCGATCTGTCCCAGAACGTCTGCGCGCGCTTTGGCCAGCGCCTCCACTGCCTTGAGGTCGTCGCTGCCGTTGGTCACGGTGATTCGTGTTTAACGAAAGCCAACCCGGATGGGGGATTTTCTGTTCCGGGCGACCGTCAGCGACGGCGCCGGCGGATCAACCCGCTCAGCGCCAGCAGCAGGGCGAAGCCTCCGCCTGCCGCGCCGCCGTTGCACGCGCAGCCGCCCTCGTCGAGGCCGCCACCGCCCGTGCCGCCGTTGCCGCCGGTACCGGTGGTGCCTCCGCCGGTGCCGGACGCGGTGCCTCCTGCGGTTCCGGCGCCGCCGGCATCTCCGCCGCCGGTGTCGCCGCCCCCGGAGCCTCCGTTGCCGCCGCCGGTGCCGCTGGCGCCGCCCGTGGCGCCGCCCGAGCCGCCCGAGCCGCCCGAACCGCCGGAGCCACCGGCGCCGCCTCCTGCGCCCACGATGTTGAGGTTCGCGCAGTGGTAATAGAAGCAGGGCAGCGAGTGGTCGCGCATGTACTCGACCACCTGCAGCGTGTAGCTGCCGGGCGTGGTCGGCATCGTGACGTCGATGGTCTGCGGCCCGGGGAAAGCGGCGCTGTGCTCGAGCTGCCCGTCCAGCACCACCGGCGCGACGACCGGCGGAACCGTGCGGCTCTGGCAGAAGTTGCCCGTCGCGGTCGGCGCGGGGAACGTGGCGCGGTTCTGCGCGATGGCCACGCGGTAGTGGCCCGGGTGGTAGACGGTCTCTTGAATCCGCACGCCGTACGTCTGGCCGGCGGTGAGCGTGGTGACGATGTTGCTCGCGGTGCCGGTGGGGCAGCCGTTCGTGACGGGCTCTTTCTGCGGGTCCCCGAGCTGGTTGATGGCGACGAGCTCGTCGATGGTGCCGCCGTCGGGGAGGCGGAACCGGAAGTGCGCCGACGCCGCCGAGGACACCAGCACCGCGACCAGCATGAGCTGTCTCATGCGCGCGAGCTTACGCCGCGACGTGAAGCGACGACAGCTCGGCCTGGAACGACGCCAACAGGCCCTTCACGCGCTCGCCCGGCTCGGCGAGCGGCAGCACGCCCGCGGTCGCGCTCGAGATGCGCACCGCCAGCTCGGTCAGCGCGCGCGCGCGCGCCGGCGTGCGCAGCGCCTGGCCCGCCACCTTCACGCCGAGCTCGGCGAGCTTCACCGTGTCCGCAGACGTCGTCAGCGCCGCCGCCTTCGCGAGGCTGTCGGCCACGGCGGCGACATGAGCCGCCGCCGCGCCCGCATCGAGGTCGAGCAGGTTGGAGACCGCCTGCGCGTAGGCCGCCCACGAGAGCGCCAGCGCGTCGGGCGAGCGGGCCTTGCCCTCGCGCCCCAACAGCTTCGCAGAGAACACGTTCGCGTCCGGGTCGGCCAGCAGCTCGCGCACCGTGGTCAGCCGGGCCTCTCCGGCGACGCGCGGCAGCGTCGAGGCGAGGCTCGAGAGCCCGCGGGCGGCCCCCTTCGCGACGTACTTCGCGCCCGGCTGCACGCCCTCGGCGCTCCAGCCGCCGAAGCTGCCGACGACGTGCGCGGTGGTCTCGAGCGCGTGGGCTCCGATGGTGGCGACGCCGGCGAAGGCATCGCCGCCGCGCTTGATGCCCGACTTCTCGAGCGTGCGCGCGGACTCCTGGAGGCTCTTGGCGACGAAGGGCAGCGCCGGATTCGACGCGCGGCCCTTGATGGGACCCGGCATGGAAGCCTCAGTACTCCATCGAGCGCGGCTCGAGGATGTGCGCGAACGTGGCGAGCACCGGCAGGCTGCCCTCGTAGCGCACGCGGCCGCGGCGGATGGCGCCCTCGACGTCGAGGCGGTTCATCATCATCATCTGGAAGTCGCCGCGCTCCATCTCCAGGTAGACGTCGGGGTTCTTCGTGCCGCCCTGCTGCACGGTGCCGGCCTTCAGGTTGATGGTCCACGCGCTCTTGCGCTCGCCGAAGAGGTGAATCTCGCAGACGCCCTCGACGTTCGCGCGCTGCGCGGCGGTCGCCTTCATGATCTGCGGGACGATCTCGTCGAAGAACTGCTCCGGGGTGATCTTCTCGGCAGCCTGTTTCTCGGACATGGCCGGGTACCCTACTACAGCCCGAAGCGGCTCTTGCTCACGAGCGCCGTCACGTCGTCGCGGAAGAACGAATCGAGGTACGCCCGCTCTTCCGGCAGCACGCTGCCGCCGAACGCACACCGGGCCGCCGCCTCGGCGTCCGCGAGCGGCGGGTTGCAGTAGCTGTCACGCCAGTGTTCCACCAGCGCCTTCGTCAGCTTCGCGCGCGCGGCCTGGCGCTGCTTGCCGTCCCACTCCGCGCGCGTCGGCAGCCGCGCCTGGCTCGCCGGCAGGTTCGCCGCCGGCACGCCCGAGTGGGTGAGCCCCGTCTCGGTCGTGACGAGCTCGTGCACCAGGCCCAGCGGCTTCGCGTGCGGCCTCAGGTCGACGAACATCTTCACCGTCGCCGAGAGCTGCACGCGCGACTCGATGGCCTCGTAGCTCTGCGAGCGCGGCTCCTGGCGATATTCGGTGTGCAGCCGCGGCTCCTGCCGGTAGTTGGTGACCGGCCGGCTGCCGGTGCACGTGGTCCGCCCGCAGGGGTACGAGTAGTACTGGTACGTCGTGTACGGCACCGAGACCCAGCGCGTCGTCTGGTACGGCACCGACACCGTCCACGTCGCGGTCTTCCACACGCGCGCGTCCGAGTAGGCCGCGTCGAGCTCTCCGCTCACCGACATCGCCGCGTGCTGCGCGCTCGGCTTCCACGCCCAGGGCGAGTCGTCGAAGGCCTGCGTCATCATCACCGGCCACGGGCCCGACACCCCGCGCATGAAGTCGTCGACCCGCGGGGTCATGCTGAACAGCGGCAGCTCCGGCGCCGGCGCCTCGCGGCCGGCGTTGCGGCAGTACGCGGCCGCGAGCGCGCGCAGGAACGGGGTGCGCGCGCTCGAGAGGTTGCCCTCGCAGCGCGCCGCCGCGGCCTCGCGCCACGACGTCTCGAGCGCGAGGCGCAGCTCGGCGAAGCGCGGGTGGCCGAGCGCGGCGCTGTACTCGGAGCCGAGCGGCGCGAGCTTCAGCGGCCCTTCGGCGTTCAGCTGCGCGGCGAAGTCGTCGAGCCAGGCGCGGCCGAGCAGGCCGAGCTCGGCGGTGCCGGTGCCGGGCCGCTCCCAGCGGTCGGAGAGCATGAAGGCCTGACCGAGCTTCTGCGCCGCGTCCAGGAAGCGGCGCTGGTCGGTGTGCTGCTTCGTCTCGACGAGCAGCTGCGTCAGCGCCTCGGTGCGCGCCTCGTCGCGCGCGGCGAGCGCTTCAGGGTCGTTCGGGTCCGCGGCGACCGCTTCGTCGAACGCCTCCGTCGCGGCGTACCACTTGCCCTCGGCGGCGAGCTCGTTGCCCCGGCGCAGGGCGAGGTTGCAGCTGGTGAGCAGGAGGAGCGTCGCCGCGAAAAAGGGGGCCAGGCATCTTTTTCGGGTGAACGGCACTGCTGTCTTCCTCGGGGATGCGCGGCGAAAAAGCAGCCTGTCCCCATTTTCGCTAGTCGTCTGCAGGATCGAACGTCGCTTGCTGAGCCGTGTGTTCCGGAGCCGACGCCGGCACGGTGCGGCCGAGCACGCCGAAGTCCTGGCTCAGCGGCGCGCCGCCGGAGACGTGGATGCCGTTGTCGCCCTGGTCGCTGACCGCGGTGATCTCGAGCTTGCGCTGCAGCGTGCGGGGGAACTTGATGCCCTCCGGGAACTTCTCGTCGTTCGGCAGAATCTTCGCGTAGAAGAACGCGCGCGGGCCGTTCGTGGTCGTGGTGCTGCCGTGCGTCGAGTCGTTCGCGTCCCACACCGCGCCGCCCGGCTTCGACTGCTCGGGCACCGGCATCCCCTTCGGAGACCTCGCCCCCGTCGCCTTGAAGTACCCGGTGTCGAGGTCGTGGTAGTCGTACTTCTCGTCCGACCCGACGTTCAGCTGCATCGTCCGGCCGAGGATGAAGAAGGCCTCGGGCAGCTGGTCGTAGGTCTTCTTGCCCGTCCCCGGGTCGGTGTTCACCACCCCGGGGAGGATGAGGCCCGCCGGCTCGTAGTTCGAGAGGCCCTGCGCCGTGTCGCCCTTGAGCAGCTTCACGAACTCGGGGTTCGTCACCTCGACCCGGTCGTTCTCGTCGCCGCCGTAGCTGATCCGCTGCAGGAAGACCTTGTCGCCCTCGACCTTCACCCGCGCGGCGACGAAGTCGGGGTTGGAGCCGGGCGCGAACTGCTGCGCGTAGATTTTGGTGCCGTCCGCCGAGGGGAAGCCCTTCATCGTCATCAGCTGGGGCTTGCCGTTGCGGTCGCGCATGAACGCGGTCTCGATCTCCTCGCGCCAGCTCGTGGTCGAGAGGTCGACGTTGAACACGCCGGTCTGCGTCTTGAACTGCACCTCGCCCTTCTCGTTCTTCTGCAGGAAGCCGACGAAGTTCGCCGGCGTCGGCATCTCGGTCGGAGCGGCCGGCGTCGTCGCCGTGGTCGCGGCGGTCCAGCCCATGCCGGCGGCGCCGGCGGCCTGCGCCTGGGCGGTGGCGATGGCGGTGCCGATGGAGTCGAAGAGGCTCGTATCGGCGGTGAACGCCTTCTTCACCAGCTCGGTGAGCTGGTCGATCGGCGTGTTGAGCTTGGCGGCCTTGGCGAGCTCGGTGAGCGAGGCGGGCGGGTTCTTCGCGGCGCGCGCGACCTCGGACAGCCACTGCGTGGCGCCGGCCGGGTCTTCGTCCCAGAACTTCTTCACGTCGGCGCTGGTCTTGGCCGACTGATCGAACGCGCGGGCTGCGGAAGTGACGGAGAAAGCCATGGCTGGTCCTTTAGCTGAATTTTCGACCTGAATTATCTCGGAACACCCGGGTGCGCGACATTGCGCCAGTGCTGATCTCATCGCGGAGATCGCTCGGTCATCGCGTGCAGTTGCCTGCAAACGAACTTGACGGTGCGGTTTTCTCAAAGCGCGAGACGGAACAGCTGCGCGAGACCACTGAGAATTCGAGCATCGAGCTTCTTCAAGGGGGAAGCTCACCGCACGGAGTCCCTCACAATGATCATCCGCAACTCGACGCTCCAGACCACCCGCCGCACGCTTCCTCTTCGCCCGATCTCGACGCCGGTCCGTCTTGCCCCGGCGGGTCCGATCGACTCTTTCCAGCCCGCAGCTCCCGCACTGTCCGTTTCGCAGTCGGCGCAGACGGCGGCTGTCTCTCCGACGAGCAGCAGCTCGGGCGGCGGCTTCTTCTCGCGCCTGTGGGGCAGCCTGAAGAAGGTCGGCGCCGGCATCCTCGGCCAGGCCGGTCAGTGGCTCTCGGCCAACGTCGGCAAGTACATCGGCAAGGCCCAGACGTGGGCGTCGGACATGGTCGGCAGCCTGCTGAACCGCGCCGCCACCTGGTTCCAGGGAATTCTGTCGAGCTGGCAGCAGAAGCTCGGCAACTGAGGAGGGAGCAGGGAACCCGTTGCCGCCTCCGTTCGCGCTGAGCGGAGGCGCCGCAGGCGCCGCAGTCGAAGCGGGCCGCGAGTCGGCTGCGGGCCCCTTCGACTCCGCGGCGCTGCGCGCCGCTCCGCTCAGGGCGAGCGGAGGCAGCACGAACCGAATCACACGAGGGCGGTCCAGTCGGTCCCTGGGCCGCTCGTCTCACGCGCGACGTTCGTCGCGCTGCTCCGCGCCGGGCACACTTCGCCCGGCGCTGCGCGCCGATCGGCGGGTGCACGGCGTGGTAAGTGAGCGTCGTGCGCCGGTGGCTCTCGTGCTGTGTCGTCGTCTTCTGCAGCTGTCCCCGCGGCAACGAAGGCGTCGGTCAAGGCACCTTCGCGCTGATGGAGCTCGACAAAGAGCTCTCCGGCCGCCGCACCTTCTTCGATTACCCGTGGCCGTCTGATCTGCGCATGCGCAGCGACGGCAGCCCCGACACCGAGGGCTGGCCGGTCGTCTCCGGCAACGAGCGCATCGCGGCGTTCAAGGCCGCCGCGCGCGACAAGCACGGCATCCCCGTCGTGCCGGTCGGCTACTTCCGCTTCAGCGCGGCGCTGAAGGCCCGCGACGTCCCCGAGGTGCTGGCCGCCTCGAAGGACACCGGCGTGCTGCTCGTCGAGCTCGAGCCTGCGCCGCGGCTCCTGCCGCTCGTCGTCGCGACGCCGAAGCCCGACCCATACACGCCGGACAACCTGCTCGCGCTCGCTCCGCGCCCCGGCGTCGTGCTGGTGCCGGGCCGCAAGCACGCGTACGTCGTGCTGCGCGCGCTCGGCGACGCCGCCGGAGAGAAGCTCGGCATCTCGCCCGCGCTCGGGCAGCCGCTGTCCGCGAAGCTCGAGGCTCACTTCGCGCCGCTCTTCCCCGCGCTGGAGACGCTCGGCATCAAGCGCGAAGACATCGCCACCGCCACCGTGTTCACGCCAGGCGACGAGGTGAAGGCGCTGTTCGAGCTCTCCGAGAAGGTCCGCGCGGCGCACCAGCCGGACGTCGAGCTCATCGGCGTGGAGATGGACGCGCGCTTCGACGCCGCGCCGTTCTGCCACCTGCGCGCGCGCATCCGCTTTCCGCAGTTCCAGCGGGGCACGCCCATCTTCGCCACCGAGGGGCTGTTCGCCGCCGCCGCCGGCGACGGGCTGCCGCCGAAGCAGCGCGACGAGGTGGCTCCGGTGTCGTTCTCGATTCCGCGGCGCGAGATGCCGGCGGCCGGCTACCCGCTGGTGCTGTACTTCCACGGCTCCGGCGGCTTCGCGCGGCAGTTCATCGACGGCGAGGAGAGCGACCCCGACGTGAGCGAGTGGGCCGGCACGCAGCTCGGCGCGCGCGGCTTCGCGGTGGCAGGGCAGGCGATGCCGGTCAGCCCCGACCGCGTGCCCGGCGCGCAGGACATCGCGTACCTGAACCTCTCGAACCCGGTCGCGCTGCGCGACACGTTCCGCCAGGGCGTGCTCGAGTCGAGGATGTTCCTCGACGCCATCGAGCGCCTGCGGATTCCGGCGGCGACGCTCGCCTCCTGCACCGGCGCCACGCTGCCGATGGGAGCCACCGAGTTCCGCTTCGACCTCGCGCGGCTCTCGGCGCAGGGGCAGTCGATGGGCGGCATGTACACGAACCTCGTCAGCGCCGTGGAGCCGCGCATCAAGGCCGCGGTGCCGACCGGCGCCGGCGGGTACTGGACGTACTTCGCGCTCATCACGCCGCAGATTCCGCTGCCCGAGGACATTCTGGGCGACCTGCTCGGCACGTCGGTGAAGCCGCTGACGTTCCTGCACCCCGGCTTCGCGCTGATTCAGCTCGTGTGGGAGCCGGTCGACCCGATGCTGTCGACTCCGCGGCTGTCGCGGCGGCCGCTCAGCGGACACCCGGTGCGGCCGGTCTACGAGCCGGTCAGCGAGGCCGACTCGTATTTCCCCACCGCCATCTACGACGCGATGGTGCTCGGCTACGGGAACCCGCTCGCCGGGGAAGAGGTGTGGACGGGCGCGCGCGCGGGGCTCTCCTCCGTCGGGCTCGAGACGACCGCGACGTACCCGGTGAAGCAGAACCTCACTGCGGACGACGGCACGCCGTACACCGGAGTTGCGGTGCAGCACTCGAACGACGGCGGCTTCGACGGGCACGGCATCTACCGGCGCGTGCCCTCGGTGATGTGGCAGTACGGGTGCTTCCACGAGACGTTCCGGGACACCGGAGTGGCGGTGGTGCCGCCGCCGTCTCCGACGTCGGGCGCGTGCCCGCGCTGATATAGGTCGCGGCCCATGCCCGACTTAGGCCCGGTCTTCGGCGCGCTGCTCGACCTCTTCGGTCCCGTCATCGGCGCGGCGCTCAAGGCGCTGCTCAAGACGGTGTTCGGGATGGTGCTGCTCGGCGCCGTCGTCACCGGAGCCACCGTGTGGGCGGCGGCCGAGGGCTCGTGGGTGCGCGCGTTGATTGCGGCCGTGGCGTCGCTCGTCGCGCTCGCCGTCTGCACCGGCATCCTCGCGGTGAAGAACGCCGTCATGCGCGGCCTGTTGCACGGCCTCGAGAAGCTGCAGCTCGGCACCCGCGTGCTCAAGCTGCTCTTCAACCAGCTCGGCGTGACGGAAAATTCGACGCAGGGCGAGCGCGCCGGCGCGATCGGCCGCACCGTCGAGCGGCTGCCGCTGCGCGAGGCCGAGGCGCGGCTGTCGGGCGCCGTGAAGGGGCTGCTCGACGCCCGCGCAGGCAAGACCGGCATGCGCGCGTGGATGGCGCGCAAGCTGATGGAGGCCACGCTGACGCGCATCGAGAGCATCACGCTCGCGCGGTTCCGGTCCGAAGAGGCGAAGGCGGGCGGCGTCGACCTGCTCGTCGTGCGCGACGAGCTCGCGGCCACCATCGACGTCACGCTCGCGAAGGGCATCTCCGCGTCGCTGAACAAGGTGAACCTGCTCATCGCCGGCCTGTACGTCGTCTTCGCGGTGGCGATCGCGCTGGTGCTGCCGGCGGTCGTCAAGGTCTGAACGCCGGCCGCCGGCGCCTTTCGCTCAGCGTCAACGAGAGGAGGTCACTCAGGGCTCGGTCAGCGTCAGGCGGTCTGCCTGCTGATCGATCCGCACGCCCGCCAGCCGCGCCACGCGCTCGGCGATGGCCGCCGGCTCGAGCTTCGTCTTCTCCGCCACGCGCGAGAGCAGCGGGCTCCACCGCACCGAGCGCGACGGCCCGGGGCCGGCTTCTCCGTGCAGCGCGAGCTCGCGGTAGCAGAGCTCTACCGCGCGGGCGAGCGTCTGCTCCTGCAGCAGCGCGGCGGTCTGCCCGTTCAGGTCGAGGAAGCTCGTCGCCACCGTGCGAATCGCGAGCGCGATGAACGAGCTGCGCTGCATCTCCTCTTCCAGGTAGATGCGGTCGACCACCGCGACGGTCGTCTCCATCAGCGCGGTAACCGAGGCGAGCCGCGGGCTGTTGGTGAGCACGGCGGCCTCGCCGAACATCTCGCCGGGGCCCATCAGCCGCAGCATCTGCTTCTTCCCCGCCACGATGCGGTCGGCCTGACAGTGGCCGTCGAGGATGATGTACGCGCAGTCGCCGACGTCGCCCTCGCGCACGATGACCTCGCCGGGCTGGTACGTCTGCTCCGGCAGCCGCGCGGTGCCGCGGATGAAGTCCTCGAGCTCGGCGCGCAGCTCTCCGACGTTCGGGTACCGGTGCTCCGGCCGCGCCGAGAGCGCCTTCATCGCGATCGCCACGAGCCGTCGCGGAAGCTGCGTGCCGCGCGACACCAACCGCTCGGGGGGAATGATCTCGCACTTCTCGGCGAGCGCGAGCGTCTCTTCTGCGGTGCTCGCCACGAACGGCGGCCGCCCCACGAGAATGCGGTACAGCATGCCGCCGAGCAGGAACACGTCGGTGCGCTCGTCGATGGCGTGGTTCTGCCCGCGCGCCTGCTCGGGGGCCATGTACGCCGGCGTGCCGATCGCCCCCTCGTCGTCGTTCTGCGGAGTCGGCAGGTCCTTCTTCCTGCGCGCGAGGCCCCAGTCGACGACGTAGATCTGCCCGTGCTCGGCGACCATCACGTTCTGCGGCTTCAGGTCGCAGTGGTAGATGCCGCGCGCGTGCGCGAACGCGACGGCGTCGCACACGCGCACCAGCACCTCGAGGGCTTTGAACATGCCCTCCATGGTGTGGTTCGACGGGTCGAGCAGCAGCTCCTGCAGCGAGCGGCCCTCGAGCACCTTCATGGTGAAGCACGTCGAGCGCTTCTTGTCGGTGGCGAGCGCGTAGACCGGTGGAATGTTCGGGTGGTCGAGCTGCGCCGTAATCTTCGCTTCGTCGATGAACCGGTCGAGCGCGTCGTCGTCCTTCACCAGCTCCGGTCTGAGAACCTTGAGTGCCACCTCGCGCTCGAGCTCGTCGTCGCGCACGCGGTAGACGCGCGACATGCCTCCGCTGCCGAGCAGGCCGAGGTCGGCGATCTTCCACCCCGCGGGAATCGGCTGCGTGAGCTGATTGGGGTCGTCTGCCTTCTTCTTGCCGAGGCCGAACATTCGACGTCGCTCATACACGATTGCTCGGCGGCCGTGACTGCGCCGTGACCGAGCAGAAGGTCGGTGTCGTTACTCGATCTTGCATGAACACTCTTCCTCACGACGTCGAGCGGATCAGCTGGGGCAAGAGCTCGCCCTTCATCGCGGCACACCTGCTCGCCTTGCTCGCGTTCGTCGTGCCGTTTCACTGGGGCTACGTCGCGCTGGCCGTCGGGCTGTACTTCGCGCGCATGCTGTTCGTGACCATCGGCTACCACCGGTACTTCTCGCACCGGTCCTTCCAGACCTCGCGGCCGATGGCCTTCATCCTCGCGTTCCTCGCCGAGACGTCGTCGCAGAAGGGCGTGCTGTGGTGGGCCTCGCACCACCGGCACCACCACAAGTTCTCCGACCAGGACGACGACATCCACTCGCCGACGAAGCGCGGCTTCTGGTGGAGCCACATCGGGTGGATTCTCTGCCGCAAGTACGACACGCCGAGGTGGGATCAGATCAAAGACTTCTCGCGCTTCCCCGAGCTGCGCTTCATCTCCAAGCACTGGTGGATTCCGCCGGTGCTCGGCCTCGCGCTGCTGTTCGCCTTCGGCGGGTTCCCGGCCGTGGTGTGGGGTGGCTTCGTCTCCACCGTGCTGTTGTGGCACGGCACGTTCACCATCAACTCGCTCAGCCACGTGTTCGGCCGCCGCCGCTACCTGACGAAGGACACCAGCCGGAACAACTGGGCGCTCGCGCTCCTCACCTGCGGCGAGGGCTGGCACAACAACCACCACTACCATCAGAACACCGCCAACCAGGGCTGGTTCTGGTGGGAGGTCGACTTCTCGTACTACGCGCTCAAGCTGTTCGAGCGGCTCGGGCTGGTCTGGAAGCTGAAGAAGCCCGAGGCACAGACGCGCGACGTCTACCTCACCTACTCGGCCGAACAGCGCCGCCAGCTGGCGGAGCAGGGCCGCTACGGCGGCAAGCAGAAGCCGTCGCGCGCTCCTTCGGGGCGCGGCCCGCGGCCGGTGCCGGCGCTCAGCTCGCCGTGAGCAGCGCCGCGAGGGTGTCGACGAGCGAGGCGCCGTCGAACGGCTTGACCAGCACGCCGGCAGCTTCGAGCGCGAGCGCCTCGGACTTCGCGTCGCCCGCAGCGGAGATGACGACCACCGGCACGTGCTGAAGGCGCGGGTGACCCCGTTGCCGCTTGCGGAACTCCCAGCCGTCCATCACCGGCATCATCAGGTCGAGCAGAATGACGGCGGGCAGCGCCGGCGCGCGCTCGAGCCAGGCGAGCGCGATCGCGCCGTCCGCGGCCTCGTGCACGACGTGGCCCTCGTCAGCCAGCACCAGCGCGAGCTCGGTGCGGATCTCGACGTCGTCTTCGACGATGAGGACGATCACCGCGCCCGCCCCGCCGGGCCGCGCGACGGCGCAGGGAACTTCGCGGGCAGCGTGAAGCTGAACGAGCTGCCCCGCGACCGCACCGAGGCGACGTCGACGTGGCCCCCGAGCGCCAGCGCGAGGTTGCGGACGAGCGCGAGCCCCGGCCCGGCGCCGGGAGACACCTCGAAGGCCTCGATCCGGGCCGAGTCCGAGAGCAGCGGCCCCGAGTCTCTGACGGCGATGCGCCACTCGGCGCGGCGGTCGGCGACCGACAGCTCCACGACTCCCCGCGGGCTGCGGCGAAGGGCGTTGAGCAGCAGCTGGGTCAACATCAGCCGGACGAGGTCCGGGTCGCTCTCGAGGCGCCGGCGGCTGTTGCGGTCGGCGCTGATGCGAACGCTGATCTCCTTGCGCTCCGCCATCGGGCGGAAGAGCTCGGCGAGCACCGTCGCCACCTCGACGACGTCGAACGGCCTGGCGAGGGGTCTCAGCGCGCCGTAGTCCAGCATCGCCTGCTGCAGCGTCGTCTCGATCGCGACGTTCAGCCGGGCCAGCGCCGCCGTCGCGCGCTTGAGGCACTCGGCCTGCCCGGCGCGCAGCGCCTCTGCGTGCGGCGAGCTCAGCTTCTCGAGCTGAAGCTGGACCGACATCGCAGCGCTTCGGAGCTCGTGGGCCACGATGTCGAGGTGCTCGCGGTCGAGCCACGACCGCGTGGGCTTGCGGCCGGCCGGCTCGAGGCCGTGCCCCGGCGGCTCGCCTGCGCGCGGAGCGCCGGCGGGCGCTTCGCCATGCAGGACGGAGATGAGCGGCGCTCTCACCCACGCCGTGTCGGCGCTCGCCACCGGCAGGGTGAACGAGAACTCGCTGCCGGGCGGGGGCTGCGTGTCGACCCAGATTCGGCCGCCGTGCGCGGCGACGATGCCCTGCGCGATGAACAGGCCGAGGCCGCTGCCGGTGCGCAGCCCGCGCTTCGCCTTCCAGAAGCGGTCGAACACGTGCTCGGCGTCTTCGGGGGCGATGCCCGGCCCGGTGTCCCGCACCCAGACGCGGACGAAGTCGGCCGCGGGCTCGGCGCCGACGGTCACCGTGCCGCCGCCGGGCGTGAACTTGATCGCGTTGCCGATGAGGTTCGCCAGCACCTGCTGAATGCGGCCCCCGTCGGCGACCACGTCGGGGCACTCGCCACAGTCCAGCTCCAACGACACCTTCTTCGCGGCGGCGACCGGTGCGAGCTGCTCGACCGCGTCGACCAGCAGCGGGCGCACCTGCGCTCGGCCGGCGTCGACTGCGAAGCGCCCCGCCTCGATGGTGGCGGCGTCGAGCAGGTCGTTGATGAGCACGGTCATGCGCTCGGAGGCCTGGTGAATGCGGCGGAGCTCGCGGCGACCGTGCAGCCGGCGGTCGGCCGCCTCGGTGCGGCCCCGCAGCACCGACGCGATGCTCAGCTGGATGACGGTCAGCGGCGCCTTGAGGTCGTGAGACACGACCGAGAGCAGGTCTTCTCTCGCGCGGGTGTTGCGCTGGTGCACCGCGAGCAGCCGCGCGTTGTCGACGCCCATCGCGGCGCGGCGGGCGAGCTCCTGGGCGAAGGCGAGGTCCGCCGTCGCGTAGGGCCGGCCCGCGCGGCACGTGCCGAAGGTCAGCGCTCCGAGCGTCTGGCCGCGGGCGACGAGCGGCACCACCATCAGCGAGGTGACCCCCGCCGAGCCCAGCGCGAACACCAGCGGGTGCTCGTGGCCGAGCTCCGCGGCGAGGGCCGCCAGCGCGGGGAACAGCACGGGGTGGCTCGAGTCGATGACGCGCGCCTGGGGCGAGCGCGAGTCGGCCAGCGAGGCCCGCTTCAGCGTCTCGCCGAGGTCCGCCGGAGCCGGCACCTCCGACAGAACAGCGTCGAGCCGGCGAATCTCGCCGCGCTCGTCGAGCAGGTCGACGAAGCAGACGTCGGCGAGGAAGGGCACCGCCAGCCGCGCGACGTTCGCGAGGGTGCCTTCCAGGTCGGTGCGAGAGCCGACGAGCTCGCTCACGTCGGCGAGGAAGCGCAGCCGGGCCTCGAGCACCTTCCGCTCGGCGATGTCGGTGATGGCCATGAGGTAGCCCCGGGCGGCGCCCTCGGGGCCGCGCCGCGGCGTGGCGACGAGCTGCACCATGCCCGGCGCGCCCGGGCGGCCGGCGAACGTCGCCTCCAGCACGGCCTCGCCGCCGCGGGTCGCGCAGTCGGCGAGGAACGTGAAGAAGCCGGGCCGCTGGTCCGGCGGGAGCGCCACCGACAGCGGCGTGCCGACCAGCCAGCCGCGGTCGTAGCCGAGCATCGCCCCGGCGGTGAGGTTGAGCTCTTCGATGACGCCGCCGCCGTCGAGCGTGCAGTAGCCGACCGGCGCGAAGTCGTAGAGCTCGGCGTACCGGTTCCGTGAGTCTTCGAGCTGCTGCTGGGCCCGCCGCAGCTCTCGGTTCTGCGCTTCCAGCTCCTGCTGGTGGAGCTCGAGCTCCTGCAGCAGCTTGCGGCCCTTCGGCTCATCCGCCGCTCGCCGGTCGAGCTCGGCGCGCAGCGCCGTCAGCTCGCTCACGAGCTCTTCCTGCGACATGCCCTCGACCGCTGCGACCATGACACCCCCCCGGGTGAGATGCGGAACACCAATTCACGCGACGACGAACCCCGTGGACACCAGCAGCAGCACCGCGCCGGGCGGCGCCGAGACCGGGCTCACGTCGAGCCGCACCCGGCGCGGGCCGGCGCCGTCGACGTCGATGCTGACGTCGAGGCCCTCGATGGGCACGCCGCTGCGCGCCACCTCGGCGAGACATGCGAGCACGACCGGGTGGGCCCACACCACGGAGCCGAGCGCCACCAGCGGCGCGCCGCGCGCCTCTTCGGGCGTGAGGCGGAAGCTCTCGTACCAGGGGGCATTGGCCCACCGAACGCGGAGCGCCCCGTCGACCAGCGCCGCCGGCTCACGCAGCATTCCCACCGAGCCGGCGACGTGCGCCGCCACCTGCTTGCCGAGCTCTCTCGCGCGCCGCTCGGAGTCGACGTCCTGCAGGGTGATGACGGCGCCCAGCACGACGCCGTCGGCGCTGACGTACGGCCGCAGCCGCACCGCGTGCCAGCGGCCGTTGGGCAGCTCGGCCTCGAGGTCGACCGGGGGCCGCGTCGGCGACAGGTCACGAACCACGCTCTGCAAGGTGCGGCCCAGCACCGCGTCGAGCCGCTCGAGCGGCCTGCCCACGTCGGCCTGGCGAAGCCCGAGCGCGAGCGCGGCGACGTCGTTGAAGCGCACGAGCTCGTGGCTCGGGCCGACGACGAGCACGCCGTGCTCGATGCCGATCATCACGTTGCGCAGGTCGTCGTTCACGTTCGACAGCTCGCCCAACTTCACCCGCAGCGACTCGTTGACGGCCGCCAGCTCGTCGTTCATCGCCTGCAGCTCCTCGCGGGAGACCTGCAGCTCTTCGTTCGTGCTCTGCAGCTCGTCGACCGAAGCCTGCAGCTCTTCGTTCGCGCTGCGCAGGTCCTCGGTCGCGCGCTGGTGCTGCTCGAGCACGTCTTGCAGGTACTCGCGCGTGTTGCCGAGCTCCTGCTCGAGCTCGGCCTTGCGGTCGGGCGGGGGGCCGGCCTCTTCGCCGTCGGCGGCGACCGCCTCGAAGGTGACGACGACGAGCCGGGCTGCCGTCTGGGGCAGCGACAGCGGCTGAGCCGTCAGCTGGACGGCGAGGGTGGCGCCGCTGCGGCTCATCGTCGCGCGGGCGGTCGCCCGGTGGCGGCGATCGAGCGCCTCGACGGTGATGCGCCGCAGCTCGGCGTGCAGCTCGACCGGCGTGACCTTGAGCAGGTGAAAGCTCGCGGCGCCCGAGGCCGGCTCGATGTAGGGCCCGGTCTTGCCGCGGAACAACAGCACCTCGAGGCGGTCGTCGATGACGACTGCGGGAGGCGCCAGCTTCTCGAGCAACACCCGGTCGAGCGAGACGGTGATGGACGAGAGCGCCGCTGCGTCGGGGCCCGCCCTGCGCTCGGGCGCGGGCGACGCCGAGGCTCGAAGCGCCCAGGGGGAAGCGGCGACCGGGCGCTTGGCGTAGATCTTGTTCGCCCGATCGACCAGCGTGAAGAGCGACTCGGCGTCGCCGACCGTCTCCGACGTGCCGAGCATCAGCTCGCCGTGGGGGAGCAGCCCGAAGTGCAGCCGGCGCAGCACCCGGGCCTGCGCCTCGGGGCGCAGGTAGATGAGCACGTTGCGGCACGTGACCAGGTCGAGGCGGGCGAACGGCGGGTCCTCCAGCAGGTCGTGCCGCGAGAAGACGACGTGGTCGCGAACCGCCTGCGCCACCTGGTGACCGCCGTCGGGGTGCGGCGAGAAGAAGCGGGTGAGGCGCTCGGGCGAGACCTCGGCCTCGAGGTCGGCGCGGTAGACGCCGCGCCTCGCGACGGAAATCGAGCCCTCTTCGGCGTCGGTGGCGAAGACCTGGAAGGGGTGCCCGGTTCGGGCTTCGGCGATGGCCTCGATGAGGCACACGGCCACCGAGTAGGCCTCCTGCCCGGTCGCGCAGCCCGGCACCCAGACCTTCACCAGCTCGGTGGGCGCGTGGCGCGCGAGCAGGCGGGGGATGACGGTGGTGCGGAGGGCGTCGAACGGCGCACCGTCGCGGAAGAACGCCGTGACGGTGAGCATCAGGTCGCGGTGGAGCGCCGACAGCTCGGCGCCGTCGGTCGACAGCAGCTCGAGGTACCGATCGACGGTCTCGACCTGCCGCAGCTCCATGCGGCGCGCGAGCCTTCGCTGAATGCTCGCCGGCTTGTACTGGGTGAGGTCGAGGCCGAAGCGCGAGCGGATCAGCCCAGCGAGGTCGGCCGCGCGCTCGGCGGACAGGCGGCTCCCGGCTGTGTCGGTCGGCTCGGCGGAGTCGGCCAGGATTCGCTCCGGCATCACGACCGCCTTCCTTCAGAGGGCTCTACTTGGGTTCGCTGCTGCGCGCAAGGAACGCTCAGTGCCGCAGCGTGCCGCCTTCGTTCTCCCAGCGGTTCTCGTCGCGAGTGCTCTCGGAGAGGCGGCGATCGCCGAAGCTGATCAGGAAGATGGACCGGTGCTCGTGGTCCACGCGGTAGATGATCCAGAAGTCGCCGACGTTCGCGCGATGCAGGCCGCGGTGCAGGCCCAGCGTCGCCCGGCCGATCGTCTCGGACCGGTGCGGTCGCGTCGCCGCCTCGGCGGCCGCGCCGAGGCGCTCGAGGATCTGCGCGTGCGGCGCGTCGGGCAGCGAAGCGAAGGCCGGGGTGACCGCGGGCGGAATGAGGACTTCGTATGGGTTCATGGCCGAGCTCCGTCGAAGGGTTATTCCCGGGAGCCGTCGCCAGGCGTCAGCGCGTGGTCGCTGCAGGGGTGGGAAACATGTAACGGAACGGAAGCGGCGGCGCCCGGCTTTCAAGCCCGGCGGACGAGCCCGCGCACTGGAGGCGCCCGGGGAGCGGCAGCGCGAGAGCAGGCGCGCCGGCCGGCCGGCCGTTACCCTTTGGAGTGCATGGCACACCGCTCGGTGCTCATCGCCATCGACATCGGTGGCACCAAGACGGCCTTGATGGTCGCAGACTCCAGCACCCACGAACCGCTCGCGCTGGCGCGCTTCAAGACGGACACCGAAGCCTCGCCCGAGGCCTACGCGCAGCGCCTCAAGGCGCACGTGGATCAGCTGATGGAGCGCGAAGGCCTCGCGAAGCGCCGCATCCGCGCCGTCGGGGCGGCGGTGCCCGGCCAGGTGGACCACATCGGCACCATCCTCTGCGCGGGGAAGCTGGGGTGGAACGACGCTCCGTTCCGCGACTCGCTGCAGCAGCAGTTCGGAGCGCCGGCGTTCGTCGAGCAGGACGCGAACTCCGCGGCGCTCGGCGAGCGGTGGAAGGGGCACGCCACGCGCTGCAACGACTTCGTCTTCCTCGCGCTCGGCACCGGCGTCGGTGCGGGCCTGTGGCTCGGCGGCCGGCTGCACCGCGGCTTCCACCACGCCGCCGGAGAGGTGGGCCTGATGATGCTCGGCCGCAAGTCTCCGCAGCTGCCGCCGGGAGAGAAGAGCCTCGAGAAGGCCGTCGGCTCGCCGGCGATCAAGGAGCGCGCCGGCGCGCCGCCCGACGTTCCGGCGAAGGAGATTCTCGAGGACCCCGACTCGGCGAAGGTCGCCGAGCGCGTCGCCGACGAGGTCGCCGCCGCCGTCATCAACATCTGCACCGTCGTCGACCCCGAGCTGGTCGTCTTCGGCGGGGGCACCGCGACCGACGCGCTGCTCACGCGCGTGCGCTATCGCGTCGACCAGGAGCTGCAGTGGAAGCCCGAGCTGTTGCGCTCGGCGCTCGGTGAGGAGGCGCAGCTCTACGGAGCCCTGTGGGGCGCGCTCGGCGTGCTGCCCCGCAGCCACCATGCCCACCGGGAGGCCGCATGAGGTTCAAGGGGCTCGCCGTCGACTTCGACGGAACCATCGCCTGGCACGGCGCGGTCGACGAGCCGACGCTGCAGGCGCTGCAGCGCCTCAAGCTGTCGGGCCGAAAGCTGCTGATGGTGACGGGCCGCGAGATCCCCGACCTGCTCAAGGCCTTTCCGCAGGCCGTCATCTTCGACCTCATCGTCGCGGAGAACGGCGCGCTGCTCTACGAGCCGGTGCGCAGGACGTACGAGAAGCTCGCGCCGTCGCCTCCGGCGAAGTTCGGGCAGATGCTGCACGACCGCGGCGTGAAGCCGATCTCGTTCGGCAAAGTCGTCGTCGCCACCTGGGAGCCGCACCAGCACACCGTGCTGCAGACGATTCGCGACCTGGGCCTCGAGCTCGACATCATCTTCAACAAGGGCGCGGTGATGGTGCTGCCGACCGGCGTGAACAAGGCGAGCGGGCTCATCGCGGGCGCGCGGCGCCTGGGCCTCGAGCCGAACCAGTTCGTCGGTGCGGGAGACGCGGAGAACGACCACTCGTTCTGCAACGCGTGCGGGTTCTTCGCGGCGGTCGCGAACGCGATTCCGTCACTGAAGGAGCACGCCGACTGGGTGACTCCGTCGGATCACGGCGCCGGCGTCGCCGAGCTGATCGACCGGCTCGTCGAAGACGACCTCAAGGGGTTCACCCCCAGGTCAGCTCCAGAACCGTCGCCGGATCCCCAGCCCACGAACGGGACGTGAAGCGCACCTCGACGTTGCGGGCCTCGCACAGCTCGAGCAGCCGCTGGAAGAACCCCATCGTCTGGTACGAGGCCGCCTCTTCGGCGATCGGCCCCATCTGGTAGGCGATGCCGAGCTGCGCGTCGGTGTCGCTGACGCCGAGCACCTCGAGCGCGGCGAAGTCGAAGAAGCTCTGCCTCAAGACCTGGAAGCGCATGATGCTCTCGCGCGGGTCTCCCTTCGCGAGCAGCGTCGGGTGCTGCTCGAGCAGCCAGTCGACCGACGCCGAGCCGAACGCCTTCACCGTCTCGAGGTCGCCCTGCGCGATGATCTCGAGGATGGCGAGCCCCATGCGCTCGAACGTCGCCATCGGGTACCAGCCGCCCGGCTCGATGCGCTGGGTGAGGTACGGCAGATCGTCTTTGAGGAAGTGCTTCGGCCAGTAGACGTCTTTCCGCGCCCGCAGCATGCGCACGTAGTCGACGAACAGCGTGCCCATGACGTGGCGAGACATGACCTGCTGGCCTCGGACTAAAGGCCCAGCGCTCGCGGCCGTCAATGAAGCTGGCCGCTCACCGCGAAGATCGCGTGTGGGTCGCCGTCCCACTGCGGAGAGGGTCGCGTTTCGTGCCAGTCTTCCCCTCGGTGGAGCATCTCACTGTCGAGCGCTGCGTGGCGCTCGTGAAAGGGGCCTTGCCGCCGGACGAGGCGAGCGCGGCGCGTGAGCACGCCAGCGCGTGCCCCACGTGCGGCCCGCGCCTGCAGCACGCCGAGGCCTCTCAGCACGACGACGCCACCGGAGAGATTCCCACCGCGTCCGCCTCGCTGCCGCGCAAGAGCGAGGACCCGCCGCTCGAGCGCGGCACGCAGGTCGGCCGCTACGTCGTGCTCGACAACATCGGCCAGGGCGGCATGGGCATGGTGTACGCCGCGTTCGACCCCGAGCTCGACCGGCGCATCGCGCTCAAGCTCTTGCGCGCGACCGAGATGAGCGAGCAGGGCCGCTCGCGGATGATGCGCGAGGCGCAGGCGATGGCGCGCCTGCAGCACCCGAACGTCGTCGCGGTCTACGACGCCGGCGTCCACCAGGGCCGCATCTACCTCGCGATGGAGCTCGTCGCCGGCATCACCCTCAAGGAGTGGCTCTTGGTGCGCCGGCCGTGGCGCGAGGTGGTGAAGGTGTTCGCCGAGGCGGGCCGCGGGCTCGCCGCCGCGCACGCCGCGCACCTGGTGCACCGGGACTTCAAGCCCGCGAACGTGCTCCTCGGCACCGACGGCCGGGTGCGCGTGACGGACTTCGGCCTCGCGCGCGCCGAAGGGGCGCTGCCCGAGTCGGCCCCCGGAGCGACGGTCTCCGAGGCGCTGTTGGGCAGCTCGTCGTCGTCGCACAGCCTGTCCGACCCGCTCACGCAGGTCGGCTCGGTCGTCGGCACCGTGGGCTACATGGCGCCGGAGCAGATTCTGTCGAAGCCGCTCGACGCGCGGACGGATCAGTTCGCGTTCTGCGTCTGCCTCTGGGAGGCGCTCTACGGCCGGCGGCCCTTCGCGGCGGACACGGTCGCCGCGGTGACCGCGCTGGCGCTCGAGGGCCGCCTGCCCGAGCCGCCGCGCGGCACCGGAGCTCCGGCTTGGCTGCACGCGCTGCTCGTGCGCGGGCTCGACAAGGACCCCGAGCGCCGCTTCCCCTCGATGGACGTGCTGCTCGTCGAGCTGCAGCGCGACCCGGCGGGGCGGCTCAAGCGCGCGGCGCCATGGCTGGGGGCCGGCGCGGTGGTGGCGCTCGCGTTCGGCGGCATCGCGTGGCAGCGCGCGCAGGCCTCGCGCGAGTGCCAGCAGTACGCGCCCGCGCTCTCGGGGGTCTGGGACGACGCGGTGAAGGCGAAGGTGAAGACCGCGTTCGAGGCGACGAAGAAGCCGTTCGCGCTGCCCGCGCTCGAGTCGGCGGTCCGCGGAGTCGACGCGTACGCCGCGGCGTGGGTGCGCGGGCGCACGGCGTCGTGCGAGGCGACGCGCGTGCAGGGAAAGCAGAGCGACGAGGTGTTCGGCCTGCGCGAGCGCTGCTACGAGCGCCGCTTCGAAGAGCTGCAGGCGGTGAGCGCGGTGCTGCGCGAGGCCGACGGGCCGACGGTCGAGCGGAGCGTGACGGTGGTGTACGGGCTGTCTCCGCTGGCGGCGTGCGAAGACGTGCCGCAGCTGCGCGCGACCGCCGGCCGCGAGGGGGCGTCGGACGCCGAGGCGAAGGCGCTGCGCGAGGCGATCTTGCGCGGCAAGGCGCTCATCGACGCCGGGCAGTACCAGAAGGCGCTCGAGCTGCTCGAGCCGGCGGTGGCCGAGGCGAAGGGCAAGCGGCCGGCGCTGCAGGCCCAGGGCGAGCTGCTCATCGGGCACCTCTTGCAGCAGACCGGCAAGTTCGCCGACGCGCTGCCGCGAATGGAGTCCGCCTTCCGGCTCGCGCTCGCGCTGGGGCTCGACGAGGTCGCGGCGCGCGCGGCGACGCTCGCGGTCGGGCTCACCGGGCTGCTCGAGAAGCCGGCCGAGAGCCGCCTGTGGTTGGACCTCGCGCGCGCGCTGGTCGAGCGGCTGGGGGGCGACGCGCGGCTGCAGGTCGACGTGCTGCGCGCCGAGGGCATCTCGCTGGCGACGTCGGGCCGCGCGGCCGACGCGGCGAAGGTGCACGAAGAGACGCTGCAGGCGGCGCTCAAGCTGTACGGGAAGGACAACCCGCTCTTGTGGAAGCCGTACTTCGACCTCGGCACGTCGCTCGTCGGAGCGCGCGAGTGGGTGAAGGCGGTGCCGCACCTCGAGCGCGCGCTCGACATCAAGCAGCAGGCGCAAGGGGCAGATCACCCCGAGGTCGCGCTCGTGCTCGCGAACCTGGGCACGTCGTATTTCTTCTCCGGGCAGCCGGCGAAGTCGCGCGCCGCGCTCGAGCGGGCCCTCGACATTCGCGAGCGGCTGCTCGGGCCCGAGAGCCCGCGGCTCGTGCCGCTGCTCAACAACCTGGGCGACACGCTCGCGAAGAGCGGAGAGGTCGAGCAGGCGCGCCCGTCGCTGCTGCGCGGCATCGCGCTCGGCGAGAAGACGGTGGGGCCGAAGCACGCGTACACGGTGGCGTGCCGCATCTCGCTGGCGGAGGCGGAGCTGTCGGTGGGGCGGCTGTCCGAGGCGATGGAGCTCATCGACGTGGTGCTCAACGCGAAGCCTCCGGCGGCGTACGTGTCCGAGGCGCACGCGGTGAAGGCGCTCGTGCTGCTCGAGCAGGGGAAGGCGATGGAGGCGAGGCCGGTCGCGGAGGCCGGCGTGGCTGCCGCCGAGAGCCTCGGCACGTCGAGCGCCGAGCTGATTCTGCCGCTGACCGCCCTCGGCGAGGCGCTCTTGGAGCTCGGGTCGCCGAAGGAGGCCGTCGCCGTGCTCGAGCGCGCGCTGACCATCTCGGACGAGACGAAGGGCTGGAGCGTGCACGAGGCCGACGCCCAGTTCCCGCTCGCGCGGGCGCTGCTGGCCAGCGGCGGAGATGCCCAGCGCGCGCTTTCGCTCGCAGCGGAGGCCGAGGCCGCGTGGAGCACCACCCGGGCGAGGGAGGCGAAGTTGAAGGCGCTGCAGGCGTGGAAGCAGGCGGCGAGATAGCTGTCGCCGCAGGGTGAACGGAGGTGGCTCGGACTACGGCACCAGCGTCGTCGACGTGATGGCATCTGCCCGCGCGGGAATCGTGCGCACGCGGAACGTCTGGCCTCTCGCGCTCACGGTGAGGGTCACCGGCCCGGGAGGCAGGTTGAACACCAGCGCCTGGCCCTTCGCGCTGGTCGAGGTCGCGCCGCTCGTGGGCAGCCCGTTGCCCGCGACGTAGCGCACGTCTCCCGACGGGTTCGTGGCCACGGTGGCGCCCGACACCGGCGCCCCGGCGCAGTCGTCGACGCCGAGCGCGAGCGCCGCGGTGCCGGCCTGAATCGTCACGCCGGCGAAGGCGGACACGAGCTGGCGCGCGGCGTCGTCGAACACGACGAGCTCGAGCGCGGAGCGCGGCCGCCGCCAGGGAAACGTCGGGTAGTAATAGATGTCGTAGAAGCCGGCGTCCGGCTTGCTCGCGCGCAGGTAGCCGTCGAGCGCGGTGCAGCCGAGGTCGGCGCCCAGCTGGTAGCTGCCTCCATCGGCAGAGAGCTCCGAGTCGAGCAGCGTGCCGCCCGCGTTGAAGAGCTCGACGAGCGCGCCGTCGACGGGGTTGCGCGAGATGCCGGCGGCCGTCACCGTCCCGTCGACGGTGAACGACGGCGTCGCGAGCTGCGGCGGCGTCTGGCCGGCGCACGAGAAGTCTCCGCCGTCGCGCTCACCGGCATCGACGGGCGGCCCCGCATCGGGGTCGAGGCACTGGCGGCCGGCGTCGGGGGCGCCCGCATCGGGCACTCCAGAGTCGACCGGCGACGGCGTCTTTCCGCACGCGACGAGCACGACGGCTACGGCGACGAGAGCACCCCTCATGCGGGCGGACTGTACAGACAGTCCACCTTTCCTTCGAGTGCATCGTCGGGGTCACGGCGTCGGCTTCGTCGCGGCTGCGGCGCGCTCTTTCTGACGGCGCTGCGCTTCCTTCTCGATCGCCTCGAGCGTCGCGGTGACTCCGCGGCGGTTCCCGAGGTTCTTGGCCCACGTCGGCAGCAGGCCGCCCGGGTCGGCGGCGAACTTGTAGACGATGTGGCTCTTGCCGCCCTCTTTGGGGGTGATGCACCAGCTGCCTTCGTTGACCTTCACGCGCACGTAGGACGACTGCTCGGCCAGCTTGTCGGGCGCGGCGACCCAGTGGGTTCGATAGTTGCCGGAGCCGTCGGCGGCGACGCTCTCGTCGAGCCACACGCGCACGACGTAGTCCCGGTCGGAGATCACCGGCAGCCCGAGCTCGGTGTAGTTGTAGACGCTGCCGTCCGCGTCCTTCGACACCTCTTTCGCGGCCTTCACGTACGGGAGGAACTTGCCGAACTGATCCACCGACGTCAGCGTGTCCTGCAGGTCCTTCACCGGCGCGTCGAGGTCCGCCTCGGCCCAGATCTCGAAGACGTCGCTGTCTGCGCGGGGCCGCGCCTTCACGGTGATGGCGCCGGTCGCGACGGTCTCCCACTCGGCCTCGGCCGGCGTCGCGAGCAGGCTGAGGAGCGTGGCAGCGCCAGCGAGCACGCGCGCAGCCTACCGTCCTTTTTCTCCCGGTGGGCGCGCTGATGGTGCCGTCCGTTGGATGAAGCGCAGCATGAGCTCCGTCGCCTCGCGCGCGTGCGTCTCGAGCAGCATGTGGCCCGCGTCCAGGATGTGCGCCTCCATTCGCGGCAGGGCCTTCATCCACGACACGACCTCCGCGAGCTCGAAGAAGGGGTCGTGGCGTCCCCAGACCATGAGCGCCGGTGGCTGGCGTTCCGCGAGGAACGCGGCGATCGCGTCGAAGCGCTCGGCGTACCTGCCGTAGTCGCGCAGCAGCGCGCGTTGGGTGGCCATCCGTCCCGGCAGCCGCATCACCCGCCAGTCTTCCTTCCACGTCTGCGGATCGATGCGCGCGGCCAGGTCCGGCGGCAGCCCGGACAGGTACGTGTCGCGCGTTCCCTCGCGCGAGAGGTGGCCGGTCGCCGCTGCTTCGTGCTCTGCGTCCGGCTGCGCCCAGTACTCGAACGTCTGCTGCCACTGTGGGCCGAAGCCGGTGCGGTGCGCGTTCGCGTTCTGAATGATGAGGCCGAGCAGCGCCTCGGGCCGCTTCATCGCGACGTGGAACCCGACCGGTGCGCCGAAGTCATGCAGGTACACGTAGCGTTTCCCGACGTTCAGCTGGCCCAGCAGCTCGAGCACCAGGTCGCCGTACGCTTCGAACGTCGGCTCTGGCAGCGGCTCCGATTCGCCGAAGCCCGGCAGGTCCGGAGCGATGACGTACGCGACCTTCGACAGCTCCGGGATGACGTCTCGAAAGCCGGACGCCGAGTTGGGCAAACCGTGCAGCAGCAGGACGGCGGGAGCTGCCGGATCGCCGGCGGTCACGAAGGCGAGCTCGGTACCGGACGAGCCCCGCCGGCTCTGGCGCTTCAGGTGTGCCATCGATGGAGGAATAACGGGCGTCCTCACCGGGCACTGCGTGACCCAGTGTTCACCCAGCTCTTCGAGGATGCGCAGCAGCGGCTTCTCCAGGCGTTCTGCGCGCGCCCGTTCGCGCAGCCCCGGCAGCTCATAGCGGAGCTTGTCTCTGAGCGACTTCACCGCGTGCACCGCGACGTCCTCACCGAGGACTGCTCGGAAGCGGATGCAGTCGAGGACGGCGCGCACATGTCCCGCCACCCGAACCGTGATGCCGTCGAGCTGCATCATGACCGTGTCGTCCAGCGCATTCCGGGACAGGTGAACCTGCGTCTTCGGCGGCAGCCAGATGGGCCGCCACTTCGCATGGTCGATCATCCAGTGATCCACCGGCGGCCGCGCGTCGAGCAGGCGATGGAGCCAAAGCGCCGTCGTCAGACCCACGGTCAGCATCCCGTGCCGCCGCGCGAAGCGTGGCAACGAATCCGTCAGTCGCCCCTCGACGATGTAGAGGCCCGCGTTTGCCGCACAGACGTCTCTCTCCCGCGCGAGCCACGCGAGCTCGTGGTCGCGGAGCCCTGCTTCCCGAAGCGCGTCGAGCGTGGGCTCCGTCGAGGAGCGCAGCTCTGGAACCACTCCGCGAGCGCGGAGAAAGGCGCGATTCTGCGCTCTGAAGATGTCCATCTGCGGATGGTGGCTCGCGGGTCTGACATCAGCGCGCCGCCGCGGCGGGCGGTGCGTGCAGCCCTCTCCGGCTAGACCACGGATCTTTTGCGCCGCTTTTTCTCTGCAGGTGCGAAACGGAGCGCCGACGCCGCGCGCTCAGCGGATCAAACTGCCGAATTCGTTGATGAGGGCGAGATGGCGAGCGGGACGGTGTGATGCGACCTTCGGTCGGCCGCACTCAAAATGCGCTCGAGATGCGTGGTCTAGCCGGAGAGGGCTGTACCCACGGACCCTCGCGCCGACTCGGGCGTGATCAGGGATTCGTCGTCACGGTCAGGCCCGCGCTGCATCCACGAGCCCCGCCCGAGAAGATCGCGCACACGCGGACCTTGTGCGGCGTGTTCGGCGCGAGGTTTGCGATGGTGCCCTCGGTCGAGGCGGAGGCGACTCTCGCGGCGTCGGCGTAGGACGTGCCGTTGTGCCGCTGCAGGATGTAGCCGAGCTGCGTGCTGGCGGTCGGGTTCCAGCGCAGCGTGATGCTGGTGCGCGTCGACGACGGTTTGTCGAGGGTGGGGGCTCCAGGCTGGTCGGCGGGCGTCGTGACTCCGATGGTGCTGGTGCACGCCTGCCCGTACGAGTTCACCGAGCAGACGCGGAAGTAGTAGCGCGTCGCCGCGGTGAGCGACTGCTCGTCGTAGCGCGTGACCGACGGGCCGGCCTCGAAGACGCGGACGAACGCGCCGTTGATCAGCCGATCGACGCGCACGGTGGTGACCGGCGGAAACGCCGCCGGCGCGGTCCACGTCAGGTCGATGTTTCCGGAGTCCTCGGCGACGCCGACGAGCCCCGTCGGGGCGTTCGGCACGGGAATCGGCAAGCGCACCGAAGCCATGCCCCACTCGCCGGCGCCGGCGGCGTTGTAGGCGCGCACGTCGTACCGGTACAGCGTGTCGACCTGGACGTTCACGTCGGCACCGAGGTGAGGCCGTTCTGGACGATCTGGAAGTTGGTGGCGCGCTCTTCGGGGCTCACGGCCTGCTTCGTCGATTGCGGAGCGGGGCCAGGCAGGCCATCGGGACCACAGGCGGCGGCGATCAGAAGGAGGGCGAGGGCGCGGGGCATGTCGCCGGGCTCAGCAACCGGCGTTCCATGCGGCGCTCGTCTGGATCAGCCCGCGAAGTTGTGGGCTGCGACCGACAATTGTCGGGTTCAGCCCGCGTCAGGCCGCGCGGCTGCTTCGGGTGCCTCGAAGCCCTCGCTCAAATCTTCATCGGCGAGCTGCCGGGCGTACGCGTCGATGCCCTTCGGGTCGAGCTTGGGCATCAAGATGAAGAACGCCTGGCGAGCGCGCTCCTGCTTGGGCTTGTCGCCGAGGGCGCCGAAGCAGCGGTACAGCGCGAGGTGGACCTCGGGGTCGAAGGGATTCACGGCGAGCGCGTCGAGGTAGGCGTCGCGCGCCTTCGCCCAGTCGTTCTTCCTCAAGAGAATGCGTCCGAGGTGCACGCTGGTGGGGCCGCTGCCGGGGTGCATGGTGAGCGAGCCGCGCAGCACCTTCTCCGCCTCGTCGTAGCGCTTGAGCTCGAGCAGCGTGAGCGCGTACTTGTTCGAGACGGACTCGTAGCGGTCCTTCACCTGGTTCCAGGCGAGCTGGAAGTGCTCGGCGGCGGCCTTGGTGCGCCGGTGCTCGCGCATGAGCTCTCCGAGGTGGGCCCAGCGGCGGGCGTCGGTCTCTTCGACCTCGCGGAAGTCTCCGAACGAGACGTCCTTCGGCTTCTTCTTCTTTTCGCCGTCCTTGCCCGCCTCGATGAGGTCCTCTTTGCGCTCCTTCTGCGAGCGGGGGATGAGCTCTTTCGGGAAGGGCTGCTTCTTCACGTGCGCGAGCCAGGCCTTCTCGAACTGGGGGAAGGGCGCCTTGAACACGTAGGCGACGGACCTCTGGTCGGTCTCGCCGTTGGCCATCTGCTCGAGCAGCGTCTTGAGGCCCTTCGCGCCCTCGCGCTGAAAGAGGAGGTCGATCGCGAAGTAGACCTCGGCGAACGCGGTGGCGGCGTCCTCGGCCGTGGGCAAGAGCGCCATCGACGGATGCATCTTCTCGAACGGCACCAGCGTGTTCTTGCGCACGCGCGAGCCGAGCAGCGCGAGCGTCGACGGAGTCATCGCGGCTCCGTACGGCCCGCGCCAGCGCGACTCGAGGTACTTCGCGAGGCCCTCGTGCAGCCAGATGGGCACGGTGTTCCGCGAGACGTTGCTGACCGCGTAGTGCACGTACTCGTGCGCGACGGTGTCGATCCAGTCGTAGCCGTGCAGCAGCGCCTTCGGGCTCGTCACCATCAGCTTGTTGAACTTGCAGATGGCGATGGTGCCGGTGTCCTGAATCTGCTTCTTGGTCAGCGTCGAGACGGCGGCGAGCTCGCGCGCGTTGGAGACGATCTCGACGCGCACCTTGCCGGCGGGCTTGAAGCCGATGTCGGCCTCCATCGCCTTCGCCATCGACTCGAGGCCGTCGAGCGCCCAGGGCGCCAGCACCGCGTCCTTGCCCGGGGGGTAGGTGAAGATGAAGTGCTCGCTCTCGAGCTTCTCGTACTTCTCGGTGATGCGCTGCGTGTCCTTCACCAGCCGCAGCCACGAGCTGGGCTTGTCGCGGACGCCGGCGGCCTCGAGCTCCTTGATGGCCTCGGCGTATTTGCCCTCTTCGAAGAGGATGCGGCCGCGGAAGTAGCGCAGCGGCTCGACGTCTTTCGGTGCGACCTTCTCCGCCGCTTCCAGCTCGCGGCGCGCAGCGGGGATGTCCCAGTCGTTGAGCAGCTGCTCGACGTTCTGCAGGCGGGCCTTCGCTTCGCCCTTGAGCGAGGAGACCTCGGCGGCGTCGTCTTCGTCTTCGGCGAAGGCGGGGAACGCGAGGAGGCACGCGAGCAGAGCGATTACGAAAGACCACCGTTCGCCCTGAGCGGAGACGCCCGAAGGGCGGCGCAGTCGAAGGGGGCCCGCAGTCGGCTTCGAGCCCGCTTCGACTCCGGCGCCTGCGGCGCCTCCGCTCAGCGTGAACGGAGGTGACTTCTTCGCGCTGCTCACTTCACCAACTCCTCGTAGTACCGCTTCACCTGGTCCTTGTAGCGCTCCGGAGCGCCCTGCTTCATCGCGTCCATCACGTCTTTGCGCAGCTCGCGCGGCGCCCGCGACGGGTCTTCATCGGGGATCTCGACCTTCTCGTGTTTGTCGCCGCGGTTCATGCGCTTGCCCATCGGCATCGGCATGCGGCGCTTCCCGGAGCCCTGCTGCTGCTGCATCTGCTGCTGCAGGCCGCGCAGCGCCTCGAGGGCGCCCTGCTGCTCGGAGTAGCCCTTGCCGGGCTCGCGGCCGCGCAGGCGCTGGGAGGCCTGGTCCATGCTCTGCCGCGCGCGCTCGAGCTGGCCTTCGGTGTCCGAGTCGAACACGGGGGCGCGCTGCTGAATCTCGTCCATCTGCTGCTGCAGCTGCTGGGCGCGCTTCTCGAGGGCGCGCTGCGAGGACTCCTGCTGCTCGAGCTGCTGGCGGTCGCCTTCGGTCATCTGCTGCGACTGCTGCGGCATGAGGCTGTCGATCTGCCGCTGGATGTTCTCCGCGCGCTCGGAGTCGCGGCGCGTGCGGTCGGAGAGCTCCTTGCTCTTGCGGCGCACGTCGGGCGGGTTGCCGAACATCTCGTCCTGGCGCCGCTGGTACTCGCCCTGCTCGTGCAGCTGCGCGGTCTGCTCGGAGAGATCGCGCGCGGCCTCGGCGGCGAGGTCCCAGTCGTCGGCCTTCAGCGCGGCCTCGAGGTGAGACAGGTCCTGCAGCGCGGCCTCGCGCGGCTTCTCGGCGCGTGAGCCCATCATGTCGGTGTCGAGCGTCTGCAGGTCTTCCTTGAGGGCCTTCGCCTGCTCGAGGACCTGCTGCTTCACCTGCTCTCCGCGGCGCTGGAGCTGCTCCTTCATCGCCTGGCGGTTCTTGTCGCGCAGCTGCCTGGTGCGCTCGGAGAGCTGCTCCTGCTCCTTGGCGACCTGGTCGAGCTCTTTCTGGAACTCTTCGAACTTCTTGGCGAGCTCGGGGTCGGAGTTCTCGTCGGCGGCATCGGAGGCCTCGTCGAGCGCGTTGAGCTGCTCGTCCATCTGCATGGAGAATTCCTGCAGCTTGGCCATGGCCTCTTCGAGCTTGCCCTCCTTCACGAGCTTCTCGATCTCGTCGAGCTGGCTGGGGGCGCTGTTCTCGGCCATCTCCTTGAGCGCGTCCGTGTTCATGAACTCGTCGTGCAGCGACGAGGCGAGCTCGGACATGCGGCGGCTGAGCTCGTCCATGCGCTCGCGCAGCGCGGCGATCTGATCGAGCAGCCGCTGCTTGTCGGCGTCGTTGGTCGACGACTTCATCTTCTCGAGCAGCTCGGCGAGCTCGCGGCGGTCCTTCTTGAGCTGCTCGGCGAGCTCCTTGATGTCGGCCATCTTCACGCGGTCGAGCAGGCCCTCGAGGTAGAGCACGGCCTGCTCGGTGGACTTGATCTCCGCGCTCGTCGCCGACGAGAGCCGCGCTCCGAACTGCTTCATCTGCGTGCTCTGGCCCATGCGCACGAACAGCTGCCGCGCGAGCGTCGTCTGGCTCACGTCCTTCTGCAGCTGCTGGCCGGTGTTGGAGAGCCCGGTGATGAGCTCGGTGGGCGCGTCGCGCTCTTTTGCCAGCTCCTGCGCGAGGTGCTGCGCGTCGGTCGCGAGCAGGTTGCCGTTCGCGTCGATGACCGAGTTGCCGGCGACCGTCGCGGGCGTCTTGTTCGCGTCGCGGTCGTTCGACTCCATGCGGTCGGCGAGGTGGAGCACGAGGCGCTCCCAGAGCGCTTCAGCCTTCTGCAGCGCCTGCCGGCGGTGCTCGCTGGCGCTGTAGAGCTTGAGCGTCTGCGTCTTCGAGACGCCGCTCTTCTTGCCGCCGACCTCGTCGTTGTCCGTCGCCTTGATGTGGTACTGCACGCGCTGTCCGGGCGTGAGGTGCAGCGAGCCGATGTCCCAGGTGTACGTGCCGCGCGTGCTGCGCCCGTCGTCGTGCTGCAGCGGGATGCTGACGTCGTTGTTGCCCGGCACCACGCGGTACGACAGCTCGAGCTGCGAGAGCCCGTAGTCGTCGCTCGCCTCGTACTTCAGCGTCACGGTCTGCTTGTCGTTGTCGACCTCGAGGTCGTCCGGCGGGGCGGAGAGGTGCACCTGCGGCGGCGCGTCGGCTTCCACGCGCACCGGCACGTCGGGGCCTTCGGCCTCGATGGCGCGGCCGTCGAGGAAGAGGAAGTGGTAGTGGCCGGTGCGCTCGACGATGAAGCGGCCCTCGAGGTCGCGGCGCCCCTTGAGCTCGAGCGGAACCTGCGTGCCGTCGACGTCGATGGCGGCGGCCTCGATGTCGCGGTCGGCGCGCGTGCGCAGCGACACCTCGGTGCCCGCCGGCGCCGAGACCTCGCCGTTGGTGCCGGTGACCGTGCGCGGCAACAGGCCCGTGTACGCGGGGTAGCGGTAGGTGAGCTCGACGTCGCCGGTGATGGGCTCGCGGATGAGCGCGGCCTTCGGTGCGCTGGTGAAGGCCAGGTGCAGGCCGTTGGCGATGCGCCCGCGCTGCGTGACGCCGAGCACCGCGGAGAGCACGAGCGCCACGGCGAGGACGATGCCGGCGCGGCGCACCTGCGCGCGGTCGACGGCGGTCAGCGGGTTCGCGGTCGCGGTGCGCGCGTCGAGCTGCTTCAAGAACGCGCGCGCGAGGTCGGGGCTGAAGTCCTGCCGCCTGCCGAGCGACTCGGAGAGCTCCACCGCCGCGAGCACGTCGAGGCCGAGCTCGGGCATCGCCTTGCTGACGAGCAGCGCGGTGCGCGACTTCGAGCCCGCACGCTCGCGCCACAGGACGACGCCGCAGAAGAGCGCGACGGCGATGCCGGCGGGGATGGCGCCGAGCAGCAGCAGGCGGCCCGGCCAGGCGGCGCGCGTGCTGATCAGCGCGCCGAACAGGAAGAGCGGGACGGCCGCGGAGACTCCCAGCAGCGCGCCCTGCAGCCACAGCGCCCGGCGCTGGCCGGCGCGCACCCGGTCGAGCAGACGGTCGGTGTGCGAGGGCTCTCCGCTGTGGGATTGCGGGGTTGGAGGCGGGGGCGGCGATGTAGGGACGGGCTCGAGCACCGGAGGGAACACCCAATATAGAGGTGTAGACCGTTGAACGCTCGGGCCCGCGAAAATGCTTCCGTGGGTCGTGTATGAACGGCGGATGCGCTGGCTCCCCGCCGTGGTGTTGATGGCCGCCTGCAGCGGCGCCGTGCAGGACCTCGACGTCGATGGAGGCAGCGGCGGCGGGGTCGGTGGCGGTGACGCGGCCGGAGGTGGCTCTGCGGGCGGCGGGGGCTCCGGCACGGGCGGAGGCGTCGCGGGCACCGGCGGAGGCAGCGCTGGCGGCGGGAGCGCGGGAGGTGGCTCGGCGGGAGGAGGCGCTGCTGGCGGTGGCGCCGCAGGCGGCGGCTCGGGCGGCAGCGGCGGCGGAGCTGCGTCGTGCGCGAACATCACCGGCGACCGCCGCACGCAGGTGTGCCTGCGGTGGAACTGCGACCGCATGGACCGCAGCGAAGGCACCTGGAACGGGATGCTGGCGCCGCAGTGTGTGGCCGGCGACATGACGGCGGCGGCGCGCGCGAACGCGCTGAAGCTGATCAACCTCTACCGCTTCATCGCCGACCTGCCGGCGGTGACGACGTCCGCGATGCGCGACGCCGCCGCCCAGGAGTGCGCGCTGATGATGGACGCGAACAACATGCTCGACCACTCGCCGCCCTCGACGTGGGCCTGCTACACGGCGACGGGCGCGATGGCCGCGGGCACGAGCAACATCTGCAGCGGCCGCGCGGTCGGCTGCATCGACCTGTACATGTCGGACTTCGGCGCGGGGAACGCGTCGTCGCTCGGGCACCGGCGGTGGCTGCTCTCGAACTCGCTGGGCCCCGTCGGCATCGGAGGGACTCCGGGCGGCTCGTGCCACTGGGTCATCGGCGGCAGCGGTAACGCGGGGAAGGCGTGGGTGGCGTGGCCTCCGCCGGGGCCGGTGCCGCTGGCGGCCATCAACATCCCGGGCGTTCCGTCGATCAACTCGACGGGCTGGTCGGTGCAGGGTTACTCGACCAACGTGAACAACGCGACCGTGACGGTGACCGACAACGGCCAGAGCCTGCCGGTGACGACGAGCAACCTGCTCCCGAACTACGGCAGCTCGAGCGCCATCAAGTTCATCCCCATGGGGTGGGCGGCGCAGGCCGGGCACACGTACCAGGTGACGGTGTCCGGCGGCAGCCTGGCGTCGCCGATCAGCTACTCCGTTCAAGTGGAGGCGTGCCCGCCATGACCGACACCGAAGCCATCGCCGCGACCGTCGCGTCCGTCGCGCACTTCATCGACGCGAAGCGGTGGACGGACCTGCGCGGCCTGTACGCCTCGAAGGTGCGGACCGACTACACGTCGCTGTTCGGCGGCGAGGTGCAGACGCAGGGCGGGGACGAGCTCATCGGGGCGTGGAAGACGCTGCTGACTCCGATCGTCACGCAGCACCTGCTCGGGCCGGTGACGGTTCGCATCGACGGCGGAACGCACGCCGTCGCCGCGTGCCACGTGCGCGGGTACCACTTCGCGCCGGGGACTCCGGGCGGCGACGAGTGGATGGTCGCCGGGCACTACACGTTCGGGATGACGGAGATCGGCGCCGGCTGGCTCATCGAGGCGATGACGCTGTCCGTGCTGTACCAGTCCGGGAACCGGAAGCTGCTCGAGCTCAAGGGCGGGAAGTAGAGCCGCTGAACGCCGAGCGGAAACAAGAACCCGAGCACCCTGAGAGGGTCGACCAGAATGCCCCGCATGGCCGACCGCCGCTCACGCTGAGCGGAGGCGCCGCAGGCGCCGCAGTCGAAGCGGGCCGGTGGACACCCGCTCCGACGACTCTCGCTTTCGCCGCTGTTCACGGGGGCGGGTCGCTGCGCGCTTCACCCTCGAAGTCGCCCGACAGCGACCCCGTCTTGGCCCAGCCGTCCATCAACCGCGGGTAGTGCTCGCGGAACACGCGCAGCATCTCGTCGAGCGGGAAGTCGTCGTACGAGCCGCGGTCCTTGAGGTACTCCATGAAGCGCGAGCCGTCTTTGTTGTACGGCTGCAGCACGGCGTCGCGCGTGCCGTCGAAGTCGATCGGCGGGACGCCGAACTTCTCGCAGAGCGTCGCGTTGAACGCGGGAGTCGCCTTGCGCCACTGGCCCTCGATGAGCAGCTCGGTGAAGCCGTGGAACGCGAAGACGCTGGAGCCGAGCAGGTCGAGGAGCCGCTGCGTGGAGAGGTGATTCGTGACGTCGCAGAAGCCGAGCCGCGCGGGGATGCCCTGGGCGCGCGCCGCCGCCGCGAGGAGGATGGCCTTCGGTACGCAGAACGCGCGGCCGGCCGCGAGCACCGCGCTCGCCTGGTACGCCTCGGCTTTCGGGTGCAGCGTGTACGGGTCGTAGCGGATGCCGTCGCGCACGGCGAGGAAGAGGCGGGCGGCTCTCTCGCGCTGCGTCGTCGCGCCGGCTGCCGCCTTCGCCGCGAACTCGACGACGGACGGATGGGTATGGTCGATGAAGTACGTGCTGGCGAGGCTCACGGTGGGGACTCTAACCCCGACTCCGTTCCCCCTGAGCGGAGGCACGCAGAGCGGGCCGCAGTAAGCAGGGGGCCACAAAGCCGTCCATCGGCCCGTTCGACTACGGCCTGCGGCCTCCGCTCAGCGTGAACGGTTTCATCTCGCGCGCCACGTCGATGAACGCCTTCGCCGCGCGCGACGGCGCCGCACCGACGACGATGCCGACCATGCGCCGCTGATGGACTCCGGCGAGCGGAATGCCGACGAGCTCCTTCGAGCCGCCGAGCGCGACCTCGGGAATCACGGTCGCTCCGAAGCCGAGGCCTGCGAGGCGCTTGAGCACCTCGACGCTGCTCATCTCCATCGCCACCTTCGGCTGCACGCCGGCCGCCGAGAAGTGCGCGTCGAGCCAGGCGCGCGACGCCGTCGACCGGTCGAGCAGCACGAGCGGGTGCTGCGCGAGCTCCGCCGGTCGAACCCGAGACCTCCGCGCCAGCGGGTGTCCCCTCGGCACCACGACGACGTCCCGCTGAGGCCGCAGCGGCACCTGGCGCAGCTCGCGCACCGCGGCGCTCACCGTGGGCGGCAGCGGCAGCGAGACGACGCCGAGGTCGAGCCTCCGCGCCGCGACCGCCTCCGCGACGGCCGGAGACGGCCGGTTGTCGAGCCGCAGCTCCACCTCGGGAAACTCGCGGCGGAACCGCGCGAACACCGGAGGCAACAGCCAGGTCGCGAGCGTGTCGCTGGTGCCGAGCCCGAGCGGGCCCGCCACGACGCCGCGCTGGCGCTCGAGCGCGCCGCGGGCCTCGTCCACCGCGCGCAGCACCGCTTCGGCGTGCTCCTGCAGCGTGCGGCCCGCCTCCGTCAGGGCGACCTGCCGCCCGCGCTGAAACAGCGGCTCGCCGACGTCGGCCTCCAGCGCCGCGATGGTCTGGCTCACCGACGACTGCGTCATGCCGAGCGAGCGGGCCGCGCGCGAGAACCCGCCCTGCCGCAGCACGGCCTCGAAGACCCGCAACCGGTCGCTGCGCAGCTCCATCGGCATTGCCGATGGTTCGTATCGAGATTCATCGGCTTTCGCCATGGCCAGGGCCGCGCCATGAACCCCTCCATGCTCATCCTCCCCGGACCTCCCGCGTTCACCCCGGCCCGCCTCGAGCGCCGCGTCGCGAAGCTGAAGGCGTCGAACCCGGGCCTCACCGCCGCGAGCGCGCACTTCGTGCACGTGGCCGACGTCGAGCGTGAGCTGACCGCGGACGAGCGCGCCATCCTCGACAGGCTGCTCACGTACGGCCCCCGCCTCGAGCAGCCGCGCGTCGACGGCATCGTGCGCGTGGTGACGCCGCGGCCCGGGACCATCTCTCCCTGGTCCTCGAAGGCGACGGACATCGCGCGCAACTGCGGCCTCACCGCCGTCCGCCGCCTCGAGCGGGGCATCGAGTGGCGCCTGGCCGGCATCGTCGTCGACGACTCGCCGCTCTTCGACCGCATGACCGAGGCCGTGCTTCCCACGCTCGAGGCCTGCGAACGCCTCTTCGGCCGCGAGGCCCCGCGCCCCGCCGTCGCCGTCCCGGTGCTCGCGCAGGGCCGGGCCGCGCTCGAGCGCGCGAACGCGCAGCTCGGCCTCGCGCTGGCGGAGGACGAGATCGACTACCTCGTCGCCTCGTTCCAGAAGCTGGGCCGCGACCCGAACGACGTCGAGCTGATGATGTTCGCGCAGGCGAACTCGGAGCACTGCCGGCACAAAATCTTCAACGCCCAGTTCGTCGTCGACGGCGTGCAGCAGCCCGACTCGCTCTTCCAGCTCATCAAGAAGTCCACGGCCGCGACGCCGGCGGGCGTGCTCTCCGCGTACAAGGACAACGCCGCGGTGATGGAGGGCTTCACCGCCGGCCGCTTCTTCGCCGACCCCGGCGACGGCGTGTACCGCGCGCACGTCGAGCCGACGCACGTGCTGATGAAGGTGGAGACGCACAACCACCCGACGGCGGTCTCTCCGTTCCCCGGCGCCTCGACCGGCTCGGGCGGAGAGATTCGCGACGAGGGCGCCACCGGCCGCGGCAGCAAGCCCAAAGCCGGCCTGGTCGGCTTCTCGGTCTCGAACCTGAAGCTGCCCGACGCGCTCCGCCCGTGGGAGCGCGAGTACGGCAAGCCCGGCCGCATCGCCTCGGCGCTCGACATCATGGTGGAAGCCCCGCTCGGCGGCGCCGCCTTCAACAACGAGTTCGGCCGCCCCGCGCTCACCGGCTACTTCCGCACCTTCGAGC
>CALJKW010000019.1 GCA_937980205.1 uncultured Myxococcales bacterium
CGGCGGATCTCGCAGCGCACCGACGAGTAGAACTTCAGCGCGTTGCCGCCGGTGGTGGTCTCGGGGTTCCCGAAGACGACGCCGATCTTCATGCGGATCTGGTTGATGAAGATGATGCACGTGCCCGAGCGCGAGACCGCGGCGGTGAGCTTGCGCAGCGCCTGGCTCATCAGCCGCGCCTGCACGCCCATGTGCGCGTCGCCCATCTCGCCCTCGATCTCGGCCCGCGGGACGAGCGCGGCGACCGAGTCGACGACGATGAGATCGACCGCGCCCGAGCGGACGAGGTGCTCGGTGATCTCCAGCGCCTGCTCTCCGGTGTCGGGCTGGGAGATGAGCAGGTCCTCGACGCGGACGCCGAGCTTGCGCGCGTAGGTGACGTCGAGTGCGTGCTCGGCGTCGATGAAGGCGGCGACTCCGCCTGAAGCCTGGCACTGCGCGATCGCGTGCAGCGTGAGCGTCGTCTTGCCGGACGACTCGTTGCCGAAGATCTCGACGACGCGCCCTCTCGGCCAGCCTCCACAGCCGAACGCGCGGTCGAGGCTGATCGACCCCGACGGAATCACCGCCACCTTCGCCTCGGCGTCGGCCTGGCCGAGCTGCATGATCGCGCCCTTGCCGAACTGCTTCTCGATCGACTGCACCGCCGCCATCACTGCCTTCAGCTTCTCGGAGATCCTGCTCATGTGCCCCTCGGTTGGTTGCGTGCGGAATGCGCGCGCGAGGGCGAAGAGCAAGCCGAAGCCCACCCGCAGCGCGCGATGCCCACCGGATCAGCCGCGCCGCGAGGGCGCGAATCCGCGGACGGTCATGGACGCTCCAGCTCTCATTTTCTAAGCAACGCGTCGTGCTGCTCGCTCTCATCCTGCTCGCTTCTCCTGCACTGACGGTCCGCGCGACCGGTGACGTGATGCTCGGCACCGAGGAACCGCCCGGCTACCTGCCTCCCAAGGACGGCGCCGAGAGCCTCGCCGACGTCGCCGACTGGCTGCGCGACGCCGACCTCACCTTCGTGAACCTCGAGGGCCCGCTGTGCGACGAGGGCGTGAGCCACAAGTGCAAGAGCAAGGGCAGCAACACCTGCTACGCGTTCCGCTCGCCGACGCGCTACGGGGCGTACCTCGTCGATGCCGGCGTCGACGTCGCGTCGACCGCGAACAACCACGCCGGCGACTTCGGAGACTCCTGCCGCCGCGCCACGGAGAAGACCCTCGACGCGCTCGGCATCGTCTGGTCGGGCCCCAAGGGCACCGTCGCGACGCTCGAGCGCAACGGCCTCAAGGTCGCGCTCATCGCGTTCCACACCTCGACCGCGACGAACGACGTGAACGACCACGCGACCGCGAAGGCGCTGGTGAAGCAGGCGGCGGCGAAGCACGACCTCGTCCTCGTCTCGTTCCACGGCGGCGCCGAGGGCAAGAACGCCGACCACGTCATGCAGGGCAAGGAGCTGTACCTCGGCGAGAACCGCGGCGACCTGCGCGCCTTCACCCACGCGGTCATCGACGCCGGCGCCGACCTGGTCATCGGCCACGGCCCGCACGTGCTGCGGGGGCTCGAGCTCTACCAGGGCCGGCTCATCGCCTACTCGCTGGGCAACTTCGCCACCTACGGCCGCTTCAACCTCGCCGGAGCGGCCGGCGTCGGCTGCGTGCTGCACGTCGCGCTGGCCGCGGACGGGGCGTTCGTGAGCGGGAAGATCCTGCCCACGGTGCAGGTGGAGCAGGGCATCCCGAAGAAAGACTCCGCTGCTAAAGCAGTCTCGATTCTGCGCAAGCTGTCGGCGGCGGACTTTCCGAAGAGCGCGCCGGTCATCTCGGAAACCGGCGAAATCTCGTCGCCTTGACGGGTCCTGATCGCCGCTTACTTTCGTCCTGCGTTGAACACAGGAGGACGCGAAACATGGCGAATCTGACGACCCGTAACGGAACTTGGGATCCCTTTGCAGGGCTGCTGGCGGAGTACGGCTTCCCCGTCGCCCGCTACAGCGAGCGGCAGGCCGAGGCGTTCGCGCCCCGCTTCGAAGTGCGCGAGACGAAGGAAGCGCTCGTACTCAAGGCCGACCTGCCCGGCGTGAAGGCCGATGATCTCGACGTCTCGGTGCAGTCGAACGTGCTGAGCATCAGCGGCAAGCGCGAGCAGGAGCGCACGGCCGAGGGTGAGCACTTCCACATGACCGAGCGCAGCTACGGCTCGTTCACCCGGTCGTTCACGCTGCCCGAGGGCGTGGACTCGAAGAACCTCGACGCGGAGCTGAAGGACGGCGTGCTCACGCTGACGCTCCCGAAGGTCCCCGAGGCGAAGCCGCAGAAGGTGCAGATCAAGGCGAAGTAACCGGGATGTAATGAGGGACAGGCCTCATCTTGAGACGAACGTCTCAAAATGGGGCCTGTCCCCATTTTTTGGTCCCGGCGCCGAAAAAGGTGCCTGTCCCCCTTTCCGCATTAGTAGGAGAGCGGCGTGAGGTCCATCCGCTGGGGCATCCTGGGTGCTGGAGCCATCTCGCGCGACTTCGTCGCGGGGCTGAAGCTCGCCCCCGACTGCCGGGCCGTCGCGGTCTGGTCGCGTACCCCCGACAAGGCGAAGGACTTCGCGCTCGAGCTGGACATGGAGCACGCCGTCTCGCTCGACGCCCTCCTGGAGGCGGACCTCGACGTCGTCTACGTGGCGACTCCTCCGGCGCAGCACCGGGAGCACGCCATCGCCTGCCTGAAGGCCGGCAAGGCCGTGCTGGTCGAGAAGCCGTTCGCGACCACCGCCGACGACGCGCGCGCCATCGTCGCGGCCGCGCGCGAGACGAAGCGCTTCTGCATGGAGGCCATGTGGACCCGGTTCGTGCCCGCGGTGCGCGAGCTCGTCGCGGCGGTGCGCCACGGCAAGCACGGGGCGCCGCAGAGCCTCGAGGCGTCGTTGGGCTTCGCGCAGAGCCGCGCCCGCGACGGAGCCCTGCTCGACCTCGGCGTCTACCCGCTCTCGCTCGCGCACGCGCTGCTCGGCGCGCCCAAGACGGTGAAGGCCATCGGAGCTCATGACGAGGTGAGCGCGGTGCTCGGCTACGAGGGCGGCGTGCAGGCGGCGATCCGCTGCTCGTCCCGCGCCCAGCTGCGCAACGACGCGGTGGTCTTCTGCGAGCGCGCGCGCCTTCACCTCGAGGCGCCGCTCTTCAGGCCCGAGTCGTACTCCGTCGCCGAGGTCTCGCCGCCCACGCCCGAGCAGGCCCCGGTGCGCGGCGGCATTCGCACCCTCACGCAGCGGCCCGAGGTGCGGCGCTGGGTGCAGCGGGCGAAGGCGCTGGCGGCTCCGCGGGTGACGCTGCCGGCGATCGGCTTCGGCTACGCGCACGAGGCCATCGAGGTGAACGACTGCCTGCGCAGCGGAGCGTTGGAGAGCGCGCAGCTCCCCCTCGACGAGACGTTGGCCGTGATGGAGACGGTCGAGAAGGTGAGGCAGGCGCTCTCGTGAACATCGCCTTCATCGGCTGCGGCTATGTCGCCGACTTCTACGCGACGACGCTGGTGAACCACCGCGCGCTGAACCTCGCCACGGTGTGGGATCGCGACCCGGCGCGGCTCGAGGCGTTCTGCAAGCACTGGAAGGTGAAGCCGGCGAAGTCGCTCGAGGCGGTGCTGGCGGACGAGTCGATCGGCCTCATCGTCAACCTCACCAACCCGAAGAGCCACTACGAGGTGAGCCGCGCGGCGCTCGAGGCGGGCAAACACGTCTACTCGGAGAAGCCGCTCGCGATGAAGCTCGAGCACGCGAAGGACCTCGTCGCGCTGGCGCAGAAGAAGGGCCTGCAGCTCGGCGGCGCGCCGTGCACGCACCTCGGCGAGGCCGCGCAGACGGCGTGGAAGGCGGTGCGCGAGGGGCGCATCGGCCACCCGCGCCTCGTCTACGCCGAGCTCGACGACGGGCCGATTCACCTGCTCGGCATGGACCAGTGGAAGAGCGAGTCGGGCGCTCCGTGGCCGTGGCGTGACGAGCTCGAGGTGGGCTGCACGCTCGAGCACGCGGGCTACTACGTGACCTGGCTCGTCGCGATGTTCGGGCCGGTGAAGCGCGTGACGACCGCCAACACGCTCGTCGTGCCGGACAAGGGAGTGCCGACGCCGGCGCAGCCCGATCTCTCGGTGGGGCTCCTCGAGCACGAGTCGGGCGTCACCTCGCGCGTGACGTGCAGCATCTACGGCTCGCACGACCACAGCTTGCGCATCTTCGGCGACGACGGCGTGTTGGTCGTCGGCGAGTGCTGGGACTACGGCACCAGCGTCGGGGTCTACCCGCGGCAGGGTGTGGGCCTGCGCGCCGAGAAGCGGCTGGCGAGCGCGCACCGCGCGGGCCTGGGCCTCGTGCCGGTGCCGCTGGTGCGCAAGCCGAAGTTCGAGTGGAAGTCGCGCGGAGCGAACCGCATGGACTTCGCCCGCGGCCCCGCCGAGCTCGTCGAGGCCGCGGCGCAGAAGCGGCCGTCACGGCTCAACGCGCAGTGGTCGCTGCACCTGAACGAGATCGTCCTCGCGCTCGACAAGCGCAAGAGCGGCGGACAGACGGTCGAGATGACCACCCGCTGCGAGCCGGCGGTGCCGATGCCCTGGGCGACCTGACCTGCCCCACCTCGAAGAAAAGGTGAGGCGACGCGCGTGCTGTCGGGGGCATGTTTCGCGCGTCGCCTCGGACCGTCTCCTGGGGTCCGTTACTTCAAGGAGACGGGATGAGGACTTTGTCGACGGTGTGGATGACGCCGTTCGAGCAGAAGAAGTTCACCTCGGTGACGTTCGCCTTGGTGGCGGTGCTGTCGGCGACGGTGACTCCCTTCGGGGTGCCTTCGGCGTTCACTGCCACCGTCTTGCCGGTGAGCGCGGTCGCCGCCGTCAGCGGAGACGTCAGCGCGAGCGCGGTCGCCGCGTAGACCGGGTTGCCGGGGAGGGCGTGGTAGAGCAGCACCTGGGTCAGCGCCTGGCCGGTCGGCGCGGTGCCGAGCGCGGTGAAGGCCGCGTTGCTCGGCGCGAAGAGGGTGAAGTTCGCGGTGCCGTCGAGCGCGGCGGCCACCTTCGGCGTCGTGCCCATGGCGCCGTCGGCGGCGAGCACGGCCGCCTTCAGGCTCGAGAACTCGGCGCGCGTCGTGACCACGTCGGTGATGCTGGGCACGAGCACGCTGCCGACGGCGTGGATGACGGCGTTGCTGGCGACGATGTCGGCGACGACGACGGGGACTCCGTCGACGGTGACCGAAGCGCCGCTCTTCGCGACGGCGAGCTGGCCGCCGTTCGAGGCGACGTTCGCCGAGGCCGGCACGTCCTTCGAGAACACGGGCGAGGGCAGCACGTGGTACGCGACGACCGGCAACAGCTGCGCGGCGCTGAAGTCCTCGAGGGCGTCGATGCCGGTGGAGGCGCCGTTGTCCGAGCCCTTCAGCGCGTTCACCAGCGCGGTGAACGCGTCGTTCGTCGGGGCGAAGATGGTGAGGCGCGTGGCGAGGGCGTCGTCGTCGAGGGTGGCTCCGAGGCCGGCCTTCGCGGCGGCAGCGGTGAGGCTCGAAAAGCGCGGGTCGGTGCTCGCGATGTCGAGCGCGCTGGGCAGGATGACCTGGTCGATGACGTGAATGACGCCGTTGCTGGCGGCGACGTTCGCGGCGGTGACGCTGGCCGTCCCGTCGAGGCGGATGGTGCTGCCCTGCAGGGAGAGCTGAATCTTCCCGCCGATGGCGTCGACCTTCATGTTGGCCATCGCGGCCGTGGTCGCCGCGGCGGCTTCAACCTTCGTGGCGAGCACGTGGTACTTGAGGATGGGCGCGAGCTGCTCGGCCGAGAGGTCGTCGAGGCTCGCAGCGCCCAGGCGCGTGAGCAGCGCCGCGAAGGCGGCGTTCGTGGGCGCGAAGACGGTGTACTGCTTCGTGGTGTCGGCGAGCGTCGACGCCAGGCCGGCCTTCGTCACGGCCGCCACCAGCGTCGAGAAGTCGGCGTTCGCGGAGGCCACCTCCACGATGTTGCCGGGGGCCGCGGTGCCGCCGCCGGTGCCGCTGGTGCCGCCGCCGGTGCCGCTGCTCCCTCCTCCGGTGCCGCTGGTGCCGCCGCCGGTGCCGCCGTCGGGGGTGTTGGTCGTACCGCCACATGCCGCGAGCATCGCCGCGGCGAGCACTGCCGTAAGCCGTCTCATGATGGGAAAACCTCGTGCCGTTGGACGGTGCCCAGGCCCGCCACCGTCGGTTCAGCCCCCGACGCGCACTGGAACGTGCCGGCTCGAAATCCGTTTCAGGTGCGCGGCCATTGGTTTGCGCGCTCGTTCTCTGCCGCGAGGCGCGCGGTCTGTTCGACGCGGCGGGCTCGGGTCTCCGGCCGCTTCGCCTGGGCGATCCACTCGAGGATTCCGCGCCGGGCTGAGCGGGGAAAGGCATCGAAGTTCTGTCGGGCAGAGGCGCGGGCCTCGAGCGCTGCGGCGAGGTCTTCGGGGACCTCGAGGCGCTCGACGGCGTCGAGGGCGCTCCAGCGGCCGCTCGCCCGGGCTTCCTTCACGGCGTCGAGGCCGGCCTGCGCCATCTTGCCCGCCTTCGTCATGCGCGCGACGCGGTCCTTGTTCGGCTTCGACCAGGCCGAGCTCTTCTTGCGCGGCGTGCACAGCAGCATCGTGCGCCTCGCGTCGAGCTTCGCCGGCCGGCTGTCGACCCAGCCGAAGCAGACGAGCTCTTCGCAGATGTCCTCGTAGGGGATGCGCGGCTCACCCGTCTCTTTCTTGAACGAGACCAGCCAGATGCCCTTCTCCTGCCGGTGGTGGGCGGCCAGCCACTCCCTCAGCTCCGCGCGGGTCGTGGGGTGAATGCGGGCGTACATGTCGCGGGGGGCGTACGCATGGCGACGCGACCGCGTTTCCGAAGCGGCCTCAGCCGGGGGCGGGGAACGCGAGGAGGAAGCGGTCGACGTGCGCGGGGATGAGCGCCTTCACGTCGAGCGGCCGGCAGCGTGAGCCCAGCAGGCTGTCCTGGTGGAAGAGGCCCAGCACGATGGGCGATAGCAGCGTGAGCGACGCGTGACGCACGTCGCAAGGCGCGAGCTGTTTGCGCTCGATGAGGTGCCGCAGCAGGGCTTCGCCCGCCTGGAGCAGCGGCTCGAGCATGGAGCTCACGAACTGCGGCCCGAGCGCCTGCGAGCTCAGGCCTTCCGCGAACATCGCTGCATAGGCCGGTCCCACTCCGAAGTTCACCCACCCGTCGTGCAGGTTGTCGAGGAAGACGCGCAGCGAGCGGCGCAGGTCCCTGGAGGCGGGCTGTGCGGCCCGGGCGAGGTGGGCAGCGCCGTCGATGAACCAGGTCTCCATCACCGCGGTGAGCACGTCGGAGCGGGCCGGGAAGTAGTGCCGCAGGGTTGCCATGGAGACGCCGCCCGCCTCCGCGAGCTGGCGCATGGAGGCCCGAACGCCGTGCTCTGAGGTGAGCAGGGGGCGCACGCGTCGCGCGAGGTCCAGGCGCTGCTGGTCGTAGTCGGCGTTGCGGCTTCCGCGCGGGCGCGCCATGATTGTTATAACGAATGTACTAAGAAAATGATTCTGCGGAAACGGCTAAAGCTGAGTTTCGTAGTTCAGTCGTGAGAATAAAATGCACAGCGGTCGCAGTGGCGTTGTCGGGCGCAGTCGCCTCGGCGCAGCCGCTCTCCGCGTTCCTGGAGGCTTCGGACACCTACAGCTTCGAGCAGCGGCAGGCGCGGCTCGAGGCCGAGCGCGCAGCGGCGGCCTTCGGGGAGCACTGGGGCTCGCTGCTGCCGTCCGTTCGGGCCGGCGCCGGGTGGACGTACAACCAGTTCGACGCAGTCATCAGCGTGCCGGATGACTCGGGCACGGCGCGCACCATCACCATCGTGCCGAGGAACCAGCTCGATGCGCAGCTTCGGCTCGAGGTGCCGGTCATCGATGCCTCACGCTGGATGGTGGCCGCGTCGGCCGCTGCCACCGCCGAAGCCGCGGAGCTCGAGCGGCTCGCCGCCGGGCAGCGCGTGCGGCGCGCGGTGGTGGCGGACTTTCACCAGTGGGTGGCTGCGCGGGGCGTGGTCGCCTCGGCGCAGCGCTCACTCGAGGTCGCCCGGAGACAGTTGGCCCAGCTCGAGGCGCGGCAGGGCGCTGGCGTCGCCACCGACCTCGAGCTCGAGCGGGCGCGCGCCGAGGTCGAGCGCGCGACGCAGATCCTGGCCGAGGCCGAGGTGCTCGAAACGACGCAGGCACGTGCGCTGAAGACGCTCACCGGCCTCGAGCCCACGCAGCCTCCGCAGCTTCCCGCCGAGGCGCTCGACGCCTTGCTTCCACTCGAGCGGCTCGAGACCTCGCTGTTCGAGCTGCCCCAGCTGCGCGCGGCCGAGTCGCTTCGCGGGGCCGCCGAGCGCGCCACCGCTGCCGCCGCGCTGGCCCTGGTGCCGTCGGTCAACGCGCAGTTCACGCAGCGGTTCACGAACGCGACCGGCTTTCAGAACACGAACGCGCTCTACAGCACGGGCCTCGAGCTCGCCTGGAAGCTGGACGTCGCGACGGCGCAGGCGCTGCGGCGGCAGCAGCGCAGCGAGGCGCTCAGCAGCCTGACGTACGAGCGGCTGTCGGCGGCCGCGAGAGATCAGCTGCACTCGGACTGGCACCGGACGCGCGCCGCGCTGGTGAAGGTGAAGGCCGCCGAGGCGCAGCTCGTCGCGGCCCGCCGGGCAAGAGACCTGACCGACGAGCGGCGGCAGGCCGGAGTCGCGACGCAGCTCGAAGCGATTCAGGCCGACCGTGACGTGTTCGCCGCCGAGGTCGGAGCGCTGCAGGCCCGCTGCGAGCTCGGCACCGCGCGGAGGTGGCTCAAGCTCTCGGCCGGTCTGCCGCTGGAGGAGGAGCCGCGATGAGCGCGAGACCCATCACCACCCGGCCCGGCTTCGTGCGCCGCTGGCGCGGCATGGGGGCCGTAGGGCTCTCGATGATGTTCCACGACCGGCTGAAGCTGCTCGGCACGCTGTTCGGAGTGGTGTTCGCGGTCGTGCTCGGCAACTTCCAGGTCGGCACGTTCCTCGCGCTGCTGTTCAAGAACCGGATGTTCGTCGAGTGCACGCCGGTGGACATCTGGGTGACCCCACCGGGCACGAAGCAGTTCGCGAGCGCGACGCCGCTCAACGATGCGCAGCTCAACCGGGCGCGGGCGACTCCGGGCGTGGCGTGGGCCGAGCCGCTCTTGCTGACGCAGGCGCAGCTCAAGCTGCCCGACGGAGGCGGGCAAGCCCTCTCGCTCGTCGGCGCCGCGGCCCCGCGCTTCGCCGGCGGGCCGTGGAACATCGTCGCCGGCCGCGTCGAGTCGCTCGCGATGCCGAACGCGATGTTCTTCGAAGACGCCGAGCGTGAGCGCTTCGGCGGCCTGAACCTCGGGTCCATTCGCGAGGTGAACGGGCGCAAGGTCCAGGCGGTCGGGTTCACGTGGGGCCTGTTGCCGTTCGCGCCGGCGTACGCGTTCGCCGAGCTCGAGCTCGCGCGGGAGATCAGCAACACGCCGCGGGGTCAGCACTCGTTCGTGATGGTGAAGGTGGCTCCGGGGGCGGACGTGGACGAAGTGAAGGCGCGGCTGCAGCTCGAGCTGCCCGACGCCAAGGTGATGACGCGTCCCGAGTACCTGGACACCATCCTCACGTACATCCTCACCGAGACGCAGATCGGCTTCTCGTTCGGGACGTCGACGTTCATGGGGCTGCTCGTCGGGCTCATCACCGTCGCGCTGTCGATGTTTTCGTCGGTCGTCGACAACCTGCGCCAGTTCGGAACGCTGAAGGCGATCGGCGCGCGCATGGGAGATCTGGCGCGGCTGCTCTTCGTTCAGGCGCTGGTCTACGGCGCGCTCGGCTCGCTCATCGGCCTCGGCGCGGTGTCGGGAATGGTGCAGGGCATGCGCAACGCGCAGCTGACTCCGGTGCTGCCGGTCGAAGCGGTGGGCATCACGTTCGTGGTGATGCTCTTCGTCTGCGTGGCCGCTTCGGTGCTGGCGCTCTCACGGCTGCGGCGGCTCGAGCCCGCGATGGTGTTCCGATGAACGCGGTTCGGCTGGAGGGCCTCACCAAGACGTACGGCGAGGGCGCGATCGCGCAGGCGGTGCTCAAGGGCGTCGACCTCACCCTCGCGCCGGGCAGCTTCACCATGCTCGTGGGGCCCTCGGGGTCGGGGAAGACGACGCTGCTCTCCATTCTCGGCTGCGTGCTCGCGCCGAGCAGCGGCAAGGCGTTCATCTTCGGCGAGCCGATTCACGGGAAGAGAGAGTCCCAGCTCCCCGAGCTGCGCCTCTCGTACATCGGCTTCATCTTCCAGGGGCACAACCTGCTCGGCTCGCTGAGCTCGGAGGACAACGTCGCCCTGCCGCTCGAGCTGCGCGGGTACTCGAAGAAGCAGGCGCGCGAGGAGGCGCGGGCGACGCTCGAGGCGGTGGGCCTGGCCGACAAGCTCGGCTCGCGTCCCGACGAGCTGTCGGGCGGCCAGCGGCAGCGCGTGGCCATCGCGCGGGCGATCGCCGGCAGGCCGCCGCTCATCCTGGCCGATGAGCCCACCGCGAGCCTCGACGCCGAGAGCGGCATGCAGGTCACGCAGCTGCTCAAGCGCCTGTGCGTCGAGCGCGGCCACACGGCGCTCGTGGTGACGCACGACAACCGCATCTTTCACCTCGCCGACCGCATCGTGCGCATCGAAGACGGCCGGCTGCTCAAAGGAGACGAGTCATGAAGGAGCACATCGGTCGCGTCGCGCGCGTCGGGGGCTTCGTGCTGCTGCTCGGCACCTGCGGGGCGCAGATCGTCAGGAACGCCGTCGCCGAGCCGGTGACGGTGCCGCTCGAGCCCGACAGAGCCACCGCGGCGCGAAAGGCGCCGAGCACGGTGCCAGGCAGAGACGAGCAGAGCCCGCTGGCCCCCGGGGGCGCGTGGGTCGGCGCGAACGGCATGGTCGAGCCGGTCGGTCGCGAGACGCGGCTGGCCGCGCAGGTGACGGCGGTCGTGGCGCAGGTGCTCGTCGAGGAGGGTGACGTGGTGAAAGCGGGCCAGCTGCTCGTGCAGCTCGACGACGGCGCCGAGCGCGCCGCGCTCGCCGCCGCCGAGGCCGAGGTGGCCGCCGAGCGCAGCACCCTCGCGCGGCTCTTGAAGGGCAATCGCGGCGAGGACAATGAGGCGGTCAGCCAGGAGGCCGCCGCCGCGAAGTCCCGGGCGGAGCTGTCGGCGTCCGTCGCGTCGCGCACCGAGCAGCTCGCGAGGTCGGGCGCCGCGACGGCCGATGAGCTCGAGCGCGCGCGCCGGCAGGCGCAGGCCGAGAAGGCGAGCTGGCTGGCCATCGATGCGCGGGCGCGCGCGGCGGCGGCGGGCAGCCGCAGCGAAGACGTGTCGGCGCAGCGCGCGCGGGTCGCGGCCGCGGAAGCGCGGGCGCAGCAGGCGAGAGCGGCGGCAGAGCGGCTCGCGGTGCGGGCTCCGCAGGAAGGCGAGGTGCTGCAGGTGAAGGTGAAGCCCGGCGAGCTGTACAGCTTCCAGGGGGCCGAGCCGCTGCTGGTCATGGGCGACACGCGCGCCCTGCGCGTGCGCATGGAGGTCGACGAGCGCGACGTCGGCCGCGTGAAGCTGGGCGCGGCGGCGTGGGCGCAGGCCGATGCGTTCGGTGACCGGAAGTTCCAGGGCAGGGTGGTCGAGCTGGCGCGCCGCTTCGGCCGCAAGACGTTGAAGTCGGACTCGCCGACCGAGAAGAACGACACGCGCGTGCTGGAGGTCGTGCTCGAGCTCGACGAGCCCGGGCCGCTCATCCCCGGGCAGCGCGTGGTGGCCTTCGTGCAGCCGTAGTGCCAGCCCCCTCGCTCGGGCGGTCGCGAACGTGCGGCAGCTGCGACACTCGCGTAGCGTGCCGTCTCGACGTGAGCCGCCCGAAGACCTTCGACGCGTTCCTCGACGAGCAGGGCATCGACCGGGCCGAGGTCAACCTCGACGACCTGAGGCTCGCCTTCGACTGCCTGCAGCAGGAGCCCCGCGCGCTCGCCGAGCTCGACCGGCGGATCCGCGCCGTGTGTGCGGGCGTCTCGCAGAAGAAGGGCTTCCACGTCGGCGACGTCGACGAGCTGTGCCAGCGCGTGCGCGAGCGCGTGCTCGTCACGCCGCAGGGCGGACGGCTCGCGGCCTATCGGGGGCGCGGCGCGCTGGTGAAGTGGCTGCAGGCGGTGGCGGCCTCGGTGGCCATCGACGCCGCCCGAGCGGCCCAGGCGCGCCGCGAGGACAGCGACGAGGACGAGGTGCTCGCCGCGACGGCGACCTCCGAGTCCGCCGAGGGGCGGCTGCTGCACGCGACCGGCAAGCGCACGTTCACCGCGGCGTTCAAGGCGGCGCTCGACGAGCTGCCGGCGCGCGATCGAACGGCGCTGCGCATGCGCTACGTGGACCAGGCGAACCTCGACGACATCGCGCGGGCGTACGGCGTTCACCGCACGTCGGTGATGCGCTGGCTCGAGGCGGCGCAGCAGCAGCTGCTGCGCCGCACGCGCGAGCTGCTCGGCGCGCAGCTGAAGCTGAGCCCGTCCGAGCTCGACTCGCTGATGCGTGACTTCGAGCTCTCGCTGGAAGAGCGGTTGAGCCGCCTCTTCCCGAAGCCGCGCTGATCAGAGGCGTGACAGGCCGAGCACGAGGCCGACCACCACGAGGGCCGCGCCGGCCGCGGCCAGCACCAGCGCCGCGGTGAACCGGGCGTTGGCGTCGTCGACGCGCCGCTGGGCTTCGACCTCGGTGTACACCGCCAGGCCACCGGGACCGATCCGCTCGGCGTCGGCCTTCAGTCGAAAGCCCCACACCGCGAGGGCGGTCGAGCCGAGCCCCGCGAGCGCCGCAGCTCCGAGCGACGTCCCGACGGCCCAGCGCGGCGCGCCGGCTTCCGGCGGAGCAGTCGCCGCGAGCACCGCGGGCTCGAGCCGTTCTCGCACTGGCGCCGGCGCGGGAGCCTGCGGCTCCTCACGCACGGCCACCTTCACGCTCGAGGCGACCGTGCGCGAGTGCTCTGCCAGGGCGCGATCGAGGGCCGCATCGGTCATGCCCGGGAACAGCGAGGTGAGCTGCGCGAGCTGCTCGCCGGAGGGTGAGATCGACTCGAGGTCGATCGCGAGCCCGCGCTTCGAGACGGCCAGCGAGACGCTGACGATGACGTCGAGCCCGTCGGCTCCGAGCTGGCGCACGAGGCACTGCCGCTCGCCGCGGCAGGCGGTGCCGGTGCGCCGCGGCTCGAGCCCGGCCGCGCGCAGCGCCGCGTCGACTTTGACGAGCAGGGCTTCGGTCTGCTCGGCGCTCGCGCCCGCGGTCGACGCGAGCGCGACGCCGGCGCGAGGCATCATGAGGGTGACGGCGACGAGGCCCGCGAGCATGCGGGCGCCAGTCTGGCACAGCGGCGGCTCAGGGCAGCTCGTAGTCGCGCTGCACCTGCTGAAGCTCGGCCAGCACCTTCGCCGGAGCCTGGCCGTCGGCGAGCGCCTGTTCGAGGCGCGACAGCTCGGTCTCGACGATGCGCCGCATGCCCTGTGCTTCGAGCCTGGCGGCGCGGGCGCGAGCGTCGTGGAGGCGGGCGCGCGCCTGCTCGACCGTCGGCCCGCGGCGATCGGTCGAGCGTTGCGCGACCGCCGGTGAGCGGGCGAGCTTGGGCGGGCTCGGCTCGCGCGCGGGGGCCGGCGCGGCGGCGGGCCCGCTCGGGGCAGCAGGCGCGGGCGGCTCGGCTGCCGGCGGTTGCGCCGCGAGCGGCGGCGGCGCGACTGTGGGCGGCGGCGCCTGCGTGGGCTGCACGGCCGGCACCGGGCTCGGGAGCGCGTGCTCGCGCCCGCGGAGCCAGAAGGCCGCGGCTGCCGTGCAGGCGATGACGCTGGCCGCGGCGGCAGCGAGCGCCCGGCGCGTCGCGCGCGGCTTCGCCACGACCGGGGCGCGCCGGGTCGTGGCCTCGGGCGTGAGGTCGGGAACCCTCTTCAGGCGGGCGGTCGCCACGGCGTCGACGTCGTCGCGCGTCGGGGCGGTCGCGGCGGTGGGAATCGGGCCGATGCGGGTCGGCGCGCGCTCCAGCTCGGTGCGCAGGCGCAGCAGCTCGCGCCTGACGGCCTGCGCCGAGGCGGGCCGCCGGCTGGGCTCGCGCTCGAGCAGCTGCGCCACGAGCTCGTCGAGCGCGTCGGGCACCTCGGGCGCGAGCTGCTTCACCCGCGGGGCGTCGGTGTTCACGTGCAGCACCATGATCTCGATCTCGTTGACCGCCTCGAAGACCGGTCGCCCCGTCAGCATGCGAAACGCGATGCAGCCGACCGCGTAGAGGTCGCTCTGCTGCGTCGCCGGCTTCCCCGCGCACTGCTCGGGAGCCATGTGCCCGGGCGTCCCCAGGACGAGGTTCTGCGTGGTGCCGGAGCCGTCCTTCCGCTTGGCGAGGCCGAAGTCGAGCAGCTTCACGTGCACGGCGCCGTCCGGAAGCGGGGTCACGAAGATGTTCGCCGGCTTGAGATCGCGGTGAAGCACGCCCGCCTCGTGCACCGCGGCGAGCCCCGCGCAGATCTGCAGCAGCAGCCCGACGGCTTCGAGCGGCGGCAGCGGCCCGGTCGCGCGCAGGCGCTGCGAGAGGGTCTGACCCTCGAGGTACTCCATGACGAAGTAGTGCTGCCCCATCGGGGTCTGGCCGAAGCTGAAGACGTCGATGACGTTCGGGTGGCGCACCGCGCTCAAGGCCCGGGCCTCGACGAGCAGCCGATGGACGAGCTCGGGGTCGGTCGCGGCCGCCGGCAGCAGCACCTTGATGGCGACCTCGCGGCCGATGACGGGGTGACGGCCGCGGTAGACGGCGCCCATGCCTCCCTGCGCGATGCGCCCGAGCACCTCGTACTCTCCGAGGCGATCGCCCGCGGCGAGCTCGCCGGGGCGCGACACCAGCGTCTGACCGTCGGCGTTGACGGTGCTCTCACCGCCGAGCGCGCTGACCCACTGCCGGCAGCGCGAGCAGGCCTCGAGGTGCGCGACCGCGGCTTCGCGGAGCGAGAGCTCGAGGTCGCCGCTGGCGAGGCCGAGGGCCGTGTCTTCGTCGAGGTGCTCCGCGCTGCTCACTCGGGGCTCAGTCTTTCATCGTCGGCCGGCTGCGTGAAAGGCGGTCGGGGCCGAGGTTTGGCTTTGGTCTTCGTGGTCGGACCGTGGAAGGCTCGTGCCCATGCGCGTCGCCGTGCTCGCCATCCGGCTCGTCGCCGCTGCGGTGCTCGGCGGCGCCTGCCGGCTCGCGGCCCTGCCGGACGCGAGCTTCCCGTGCGAGCGCGACGCCGATTGCCTGCACGGCCGCTGCGTCGAGGGCGTGTGCCGCGGTGCTCCGCGCGATGCGGGAGACCGCGACGCCGGAGCGAGCGACGCCGGGGCGAGCGACGCCGGGGCGAGCGACGGCGGCGAGCCGGACGCGGGCCTTCCCGATGCGGGTGGGCCCGACGCCGGCGTGCTGCCGTACGTGAACGACTGGCCGAGCGCGGCGTCGGGCTTCACGCCCTGGGACGGGGGCATCACGTTCGATTCGCAGCCGTGCCCGCACTTCGACGGCGGGCAGCTCTGGTTCGGAGCGGTCTTCGCCCCGACGACCATGGCCAAGGGCGGCCAGGTGGTCGGCATCCCGAAGGGGGCGCGCCGGGCGCTGCGCGTGAACCCGGAGACCCTCGAGTGCACGCTGTTTGGAAAGCCGCTCCCGGACGACGCGGGCAGCTGGTCGTCCGGTGCGTTCGGGCCCGATGGCCGCATCTACGCGGCGCCCTCCGATGCACACCAGATGCTGCGCATCGACCCCGAGGAGGAGATCGTCGAGCTGTGGGGGCCGGAGCTGTACATCGGCGACAAGCCGCCCGGGTTCATCGGCACCACCGTGGACAGCACCGGCGCGCTGTGGATGGTCTCGAACAACGCCTTCCCGGCCGCGCGGGTCGACCTCGACGGGGGCGTCACGTGGGTCGGCGGGTCGATCGGCTCGTGGTGGGGCGTGGCGCGCACCGAGTCGTCGGGCCGCGAGCTGCTGGTCTCACCGCCCATCACCTGGGGGGACGCCGGCATCGGCGCGCTGGATCCGCGCGCCCGCGTGGGCATCAGCGCCGGTGGCTCGACCTACCTCGGAGACCCGCCGCTGTTCGGCGTGCACCCGCGCTTCGACGGCACGCTCATCTCCGTCGGGTACGGTCGCTCGCCGTGGCCGTTCGCGCAGCTGACCCCGCGCTCGGACGGTGGCGTCGAGGTGGCGCTGTTCGACGCCGGGGTCTCGGGCATCGGCTTCTCCGCCACCGGCTCGGACGGCGAGGTGTGGTCGATGCCAGCCGGCGGCAACACGGTGACGCGGCTGGTGCCCGGCGCGCCCCAGTACTTCACCGTCCCCTTGGGCGCCGCGGGCTTCTCGACGTGCGGCGTGGTCGCGACGCCGAGCGGCCTCATCGCCCTGCCGTGCGAAGGGAACGACCGGGTCATGCGGCTCGCCCTATCGAGCGGCGAGCGCCGCAGCATCGAGCAGCTGTTGTCGCCTTTCTTCAATCGGCCGTGACCGCCACGCCTCGCCTTCTTGGAAGGCGAGAACGCGTTGGGACATGTGGCGCAGTTTCCGTCGAATCCCGGGAGCCCCTGGGGGGTGTAGCGACAACCCCCACATGCAAACGCGAACCATCGGCTCCGGCGTGCGGCAGACGAAGGTGTCCAAGCTCCCGACGAAGCAGGCGTTTTCGACGGTTCGGGCCCAGGCGAAGCGCGCGGACAGCTTCGGGCCGTCGGCCTCGGCGACCTCGGTGCCGACCTCGGTGCCGGGCATTGGGGGCTCGGTGCCGGGCATCGCGGCGGAGGGCCGGCTCGCCGAGACCGTGCGCCTCGGCGTCATTCGCGGCGTCTCGTACGAGTCGACCCACGGCCCGGATGCGCCGGTCTTCCGCGGCACGGTGGTGCTGGAAGACGGCAAGGCGCGGCTTCAGACCCAGGACGGCACGTACGATCTCGTCACCGACGGCGAGGCCCCGTGGAACCTCCGCTGGAGCGGCGAGCTGATGTCCTTCCTCGGCCAGACCGTCACGGTCCGCGCGCAGCCGTCGACCTTGGGCCAGGTGCTGCAGGTGAAGGAGTTCGCGCCCGGCACCTCGGACCAGTTCGTCCATGGCCGCGTGCTCGTGAAGGGCGACGACGTCTTCATCAACGTGCGCCCCGGCAAGCAGGTGAAGGTGATGAACGAGCAGCTCGCCGCGGTCCTCAAGGACTGGGACAAGGTCGCCTTCATCCTCCCCGGCGAGGTCACCTACGTGGACGGCAAGTGGCAGTTCCACGGCACGCCGGAGTCCGTCTACCTGCTCACCAAGCTGAACCCGGGCGAGGGCGTGTACTACGCGGACACCCCGTTCGAGCGCGTGCACCTGACCGCGGCGAAGAACCTCGGCGGCGTGCTGCCGAACGAGAAGATGGGCCAGCGCATCTTCGTGCACGGCAAGCTGCTGCCGAAGCCGCAGGGCTCCACCGAGCCGAACCGCCGCTGGTTCGAGGCCGACTGGCTCGGCGGCGGCATCTCGCCCGCGGTGGTGGCGAAGGGCGAGGCGCCGGCCGGCGGCGTGACGTTCTCGACGGCGATGACGGCCGAGGCGCCGGCGAAGCTCTCGGCCGCGGAGCAGGTCGCGTTCGAGCCCAAGCTCCCCGAGGTCCCGCGCGGCACGAAGACGGGCGCGTTCCTCGTCGGTGACGTGCAGCAGCGCTGGTTCGAAGGTCGCAAGCTCGCCGAGGGCCCGGTCGACGCGCAGGGCCTGCCGCACGGCGAGTGGCGCGAGCTCAGCGCGACGCCGAAGGCCGGCGGAGTGAACGCGGCCGGCGAGGCGCCGTTCGACTACGTCGAGACGCTGCGCGGCCGCTACGAGCACGGCAAGCGCGTCGGCCAGTGGACGCAGATCATCGACGGCAAGCCGGCGAACGCCTGGCAGTGGGAGAACGGCCACCTCGTCGCGAACGGCCACCTCGACGCGCAGGGCCGCCCGAACGACGCGTGGACGCTGGTCGCGAAGGACGGCTTCCGCGACGGCGGCGAGGGGCTCTACAGCCACGGCCTGAAGGTGAGCCGCTGGAACTGGTACGCGCCGGGCACCACCGACTACGCGCGCGCCGAGCTGTACCACCCGAACGGCAAGCTCGCCGCGAAGGGCGACCAGCTCGGAGTGCTCGGCGACGACGGCGTCGTCCGCACCTTCCGCCGCGGCGCCTGGGAGTTCTTCTCCACCGACGGCGCCTCGCTCGGCACGGTCGACTACGGGAACGACACGTCGGTCGACGTCGAGCAGCAGGGCGCGCTCGGTAACGGCGTGTCGTTCAGCTGGGACAAGAGCGTGCCGGCCTGATGCAGGCAATTTCAGCCGCGGTTACTGGATCTCCGAGCAGCGGGAGGAGTTGGCCTCCCGCGAAGTCGTCGGGCGGTGGGCGATGGGCGGAGCTGTCGGGGAAGAAGTCGCGAGCCGGTACGGCGTCGCGCTGAAGGTGCTGCTCTCGTTGAACGCGCTCGATGCCGTGTTCACCTCGTGGTGGGTGGCGGCGGGGTGGGCCACCGAGGCGAACCCGGTGATGGCGTGGGTGCTGGAGTACGGGCTCGCCGCGTTCATCTTCGTGAAGCTCGGGATCGGGATGGCGGCGACGCTGGTGCTCAAGCCGCACGGGCATCGGCTCCTCGCGCGCGTCGGCGTCGCGGCCGCGCTGCTCGCGTACGCGGCGATCGCGTTCATTCACCTTCAGGCGAGCGCGGAGCTGTACCTGCACGGAACGTCGATCACGCTGGCGTCGCGCTGACGACGCCCGACGACAACCGGGATCCCGATCCCGGCTTGCCTGCTGCGTTCAGACCGCGAACGCGTCGCGTCGAGGCGCCGCCGGCGGAGCGACCGCCCCGGTCCGCAGCGCCACCTTCGCCCCGAACGCGCACGCGAGCGCCGCCATCCACGTGACCGTCCACGACAGCGTGCCCATGTCGCCCCACACCTGGCAGAAGAACGCGATGAGCGTGGCGATGCCGGTGAGCATCGCCACGCGCTCGTAGAGCGTCGTCGACGCCTTGTACGCGCGGGTGCAGAGGTAGAGCCCGAGCACCTGCGGCATGAAGATCAGCGAGAACCCGATCGGCCCCGCGAGGGCCAGAATCCACAGGTACTGGTTGTGCGGGTGGTACTCCCACGACGGGAAGTACGTCGAGATGTCCGGCAGCGGGAAGAGCACCTGCATCTTGTGCCCGAAGCCGTACGGCAACAGCGCGTTGTTCGCCCACGTGAACAGCACGTTCAGGTTCTCGAGGTCGCGGTAGTCGGGCTGGTTGCCCTGGTTGGGGTCTCCGTAGATGACGGACTTCGCGAGCCGCGCGGCCCAGAACAGGCGGCCGCCCGTCGAGGTCCACCCCGCGGCCACGTAGAACGGCACGAACGGCGCCACGAACAGGGCGCCCCTGATGACCGAGCGCTTGAACTTCGTCCGCCCGGACAGCGCGAACGTCGCCACCATCGCGAAGGCGAGGCACACGTACGCGAGCCGCCGGTCGTTGCACACCATGCCGAACGCGACGATCGGCACCCAGATCATCGAGCGCAGGAACAGGCGCGGGCTCCAGCGCTCGACGAGCAGGTTCAGGAACATCGCGAGCAGCGGCACGAACAGCAGCGTGTCGGTGTGCGAGGTCGTGAACTCGACGTATTCGCCCGCCGGGAAGACCACCCCGTAGAGGAAGTAGATGCCGACGAGCGACTTCAGCACGCCGACGCCGATGAGCAGCACGGCGACGGCCTTCAGCTCGGCCAGCGTGCCGTCGAGGGCCCGCAAGAGCAGCGCGCAGCGCAGCGGAAACAACAACAGGTGCCGCAGCTGCCAGAAGGACTCGGCCATGTTGCCGCCGCGGGCGACTCCGAGCAGGTCGAGGCCGATGACGGTCGCGGCGCTGACGCCCAGCGCCACGTCGAGCGCGCGCACCGAGCGCGTCTGCGAGACCCAGCTCTTGTCCTTCGAGCGGACGAGCGACATGACCCACAGGCCCAAGGTGAGGATGTCGACGAGCGGCGCCCTGAGCGCGCCGATGCCGGTGACGGCGGACAGGTTGGTCAAGAACGCGCGCGCGACGGGGTAGAGCGGCGACTCCCAGCCCATGCCCAGGGGGACCTCGAGCCCCTCGAACAGCACCACGAGGCCGAGCAGCCCGAGGGTGCTCACCTTCAGCGGCAGCTTCCACAGCACGTAAGCCGCGACGAGCAGCACCGGCATTGCGATGGCGCCGGCGGGCTGGTCGATGGCCAGCATCGCGAGCATCGCGGCGAGCGTGCCGAACATCGCGAGCACGAACGGCGCGAGCGACGGCCGCGCGGGAAGCGGGCGCGCCGCAGGTGCTCCAGCCGCGAAGTCGACCGCCACGCCCACGCCCGACCTCACCGTTACCGCTTGAGCGACGACAAGAGCGGCACCTTCAGCTGCCGCTCGATCTGCCACGTGTCGCAGATGGTGCGGCGCCAGATGTCGAGGCCCGCGCACGCGACGAACGCGAAGAAGATTCCGCCGAGCAGGCCGGCGAGGAGAATGAACGGCACGTTCGGCGCCGTCGGCTTCCGCGGAGTCTGCGGCGGGTTCACGACGCTGAAGCGGTACTTGAACGCCGCGCGCGCCGTGTCGAGCTCGAGGCGGGCCGCCTCGACGCGCATGAGCAGCTCCTGGTACCGGGCGAGCGCGACGCGCAGCTGATCTTGCGCGACGGTGACGGTCGGGTCGCGCTCGAGGTCGGGAGCCAGCTGCGCGAGCGACGTCTCCATCGTCGTGGGAGTGCGCCGCACCTGCAGCGCCGCCGACTCGTTGCCCGAGCTCGCGCCGCGCTCTTCACGCGCGCCGCCCTTCGACTCGATCTCGCGCGTGAGGTCGGCCTCGTCGCGCTTGAGCGCGAGCAGCTGGGGCGAGTCTTTCTGCAGCGACTCGACGCGCTGCTCGAGCTCGAGGATGACCGGGTGGCTCTTGTTGTAGATGACGCGCTGCTGCTCGAGCTGGGTGCGCAGCTCGGTGAGCTGCCGCGTGCGGAACTCTTCGAGGTCCGAGATCGCGCGCTGCTTCGAGCGCAAGAGGAACTTCAGCTGCGCGAGCTCTTGCGGAGGCACCTCGGGCGCGCGCACGACCGGCTTCGGCGCAGGGGCCGGCGCGACCGGCTCGGGCGCCGGCACGATGGCGCCCTTCTTCGGCTTCGAGCGCTCGTCGATGACGCGCTGCAGGTTCGCGAGCGCCTCGTCGATCGCCGTCTGCGTCTGCGACGCGTGAATCTCGAGGATGCCGATGGCCTCGGAGATCGCGGCGACCTCGCTCACGTGCCGCGTCTCGAGGAAGTTCTGCTGCGCGGTCTCGACGATGCGGCGCGCCATCACCGGCTCGGGCCACACGACCTTGATCTCCACCGTGCCGTCGTCGGTCGCGACCGAGAGCCGCTTCTCGAGCGTGCCGATGAGGATGTCGTTCCAGTCTTCCTTCGACCAGGGGCCGCTCATCAGCTGGAACGCCTTGTCCTTCGCGGAGAGGACGGGGTTCCGCGACTTCTGCCACTCCTCGATCATGTTCGTCTGCGCGACGATCTTCTCGAGGTTGTCGTGCGCCAGCACGCGCTCGCGGGCGGCGCGGGTCGGGCCCTCGTCGGCGCCGCTGCGGTACGGGTTCGACAGCGACGTCATGAAGCCGGTCTGGTGCGTCAGCAGCTTCGTCGAGGACTCGTACTTGCGCGGCAGGAACATGGCCGCCATCACCGCTCCGGCGAGCACGAAGAACAGGCACGCGAAGGCGAGCAGCTTGTGGCGGCCCCACGAGCCGAGCACGAAGCGCGCCCAGTCGCGCACCAGCTGGTAGTCGATGAGATCGGCCGAGCCGTCGTCGAGGGCCGGGTTCGCCGGCGCCGAGGGCCGCGGGTTCGGCAGCGGGGCGCTCACGGGTTCACCGCCTCGGGCACCAGCGACGCCGGGTTGCGCAGCAGGATGAAGAAGATGCCGAGCACGAGGACCGCCCACATCACGTTGAAGGCGAGCGTCGAGTAGATGGCGCGCTTCAAGCCCTTCTTGGGGTTCGCGTACCGCGCCGCGCGGATCGGCAGAATGATCATCATCGCCATCGACGCCATCAAGAGGAGCTTGCTCATCGCTTCACCACAGAAACCCGCGTCAGCACCGATACCACCACGAGCCAGGCGCCCTGGCCCGAAATCTCACGGACGAATTCGCTCGAGCCAATGGTCCCAGATGGCCTTCGCTGTATCCGAGAGCGAGCCGGTCTGCGAGCGGACGCCGCGCATGAACTCCATCGTGTAGAGCACGCTGGTCGCGGGCGAGGCGACCTTGTCGAAGCCGTGCTCCCACAGCTTCTTCGTCAGCTGCCGGGCCGCGTCGGACAGCGCCTGCGTCGCCTCGGGTGCGAGCAGCGAGCCGGCCGCCAGCGGGCGGGCGAGCGGGTTCAGCTCGAACAGGTACCGCAGCGGCTGCGCGTGCGGCAGGTCGAAGTGCTTCTTGCCGATCTTGTAGAAGTTCACCCCGTAGGCGCGCGCCTTCTGCAGCCACTTCTCTTCGCTGGTGTGGTCCGAGCCGTGGAAGGCGACGGCCTCGGGCGTGTAGCTGAGCTCGACGCCCGACTTCTCGAGGCGAAGCCCCAGGTCGGTGTCCTCGCCGATGCGTAAGCTGAAGTCGAAGCCGCCGACGTTGAGGTAGTCCTCGCGCAGGAGCGAGACGTTGCCCGTGTAGAAGGCGTAGCCGTCGAGCTTCAGGTTGCCCGCGCGCGCGCGCTGGGCGGTGCGCTGGTGCCCGGCGGCGTACCACTTCTCGAAGTACGGCATCTGCGAGATCTGCGAGTCGGGAGCGAGCCGCCCCAGCACGGCGCGCCGCGCGCCGACGGGGTGCATCTTGAGGTGCTCCTCGAGGAAGGTCGGCTGCACCTGCATGTCATCGTCGACGATGACCAGCACCCGGCCGGTCGCGTTTTCGATCGCACGGTGTCGCGCAGCCGCGGGGCCTGCATTGGCCTGACGCAGCGGCACCAGCCGGTAACCCGTCTTGAAGTCTTTCAGCGCTTCCTGCGCGTTCTGCTTGCCACCGTCGTCGCAGACGACGACCTCGAAGCGCTTGGGGTCCAGCGTCTGGACCTCGAGCTGACCGAGCAGCCGCTGGAGCAACTGAACCCGGTTGTAGGTGGCCACGATGACGGAAACTTCGGTGCTCATGCTTCGGGTTCCTTCGCGGCTTCCGCTTCCCGTTGTGTTCTGACCCACTCCCGCGGCGCCGACGACTGCTTGCGCATCAGCGCGACTTTCCAGACCACGTATAACGGGGCAGCCGCGAGCATGCCGAGGCCGCGCAGACCCGTTTGGGAGAGCCACCAGCCGCGGAAGGCGTACAGGCCGAGCGCGGCGAGACACAGGGTCGCGGCGGTGAGGCTGTAGGTGCCGGCGTGGCCGGTGACCGCGAGCACGGCGCCGGCGAGGCCGAGCGCGACGGCTCCGATGCCGAGATAGGAGAGCGGGGGGATGAGCAGGTCGACGGCGAGGTCGAGCAGCACCGCGCTCTTCTTCGCGATCGCCTCGCGCAACAGCGGGCCGACGTGCGCGCGCACCATGGCCTTGCGGCCGGACTCCCAGCGCACGCGCTGGCTGCGGCTCGCGGACTCGCTCGAGACCATCTCGCCGAAGACCTGGCCTTCGTCGACGTACCAGACCCGCTCTTGGGCCTTGCCGAGGCGGATGCCGAACTCGAGATCTTCGACGACGCTGAAGGCGTCGTGCGGCACCTTCTGCAGCAGCGCCCTGGTGAAGCACATGCCGTTGCCCTTGAGGCCGCACGACAGCTTCAGGTTCTCGCGGGCGCGGCCGCGCACGCGGTGGAACATCGCGAACGCGACGGCCATCAGCGTCGTGCGCCACGAGGCGCTGACGTTGTCGACGCCGTAATACGCCTGGCACGCCTGGGCGCCCTTCTGGATGCGGGCGGCGAACGCGCGCAGCAGGTTCGGAGTCACCTTGGTGTCGGCGTCGACCACGACGACCGCGTCGCCCTCGAGGCGCTCGAAGGCGTACTGCAGCGCGTAGCCTTTGCCCTTGTGGGTGTCGCTCTGGCGCTCGAGCACGACGGCGCCGGCCTCGCGGGCGAGCCGGGCGGTGTCGTCCGAGCAGTTGTCGGCCACCACGACGACGCGGCGCTTGTCGGCGGGCCAGTCGAGCTGAAGCAGGCTCTTCACCGTCGAGGCGATGCCGGCGGCCTCGTTGTGCGCAGGCACGACGATGTCGAACGACGGCGGCGCCTGCGTGTCGGGCGGCAGGTGCGGCCTCCACGAGAGCACCGTGAGGACGAACAGGTAGCCGCAGGCGACGACGAGCGGCAGCGCGGCGAGTGCGATCAGGTAATCCAGCAGCAGCATCATGCCCTAAGCGGCTCCTCTCGCGGCGCGCTGCGCGCGGGCGAGCACGATGAAAGCCTTCGCTTCGCCGGGGCGGACGCTCCGGGTGGCGAGGGCGAGGACGACGTACGAGGCGGCGCAGATGCCGACGCGCACCCAGGGGCCGATCGGGGTGAGGTGGGCGAGGGCGACGTCGAGCGCGATGACGCAGGCCGCGGTGATGCCGGTGCGGATGACGATCGAGATGAGCCGCTGGTCGAAGGCGAGGTGGCCGAGCCGCTTGACCATGAGGCCGGTGGTGAGCGTCTCGGCGATGACGATCGACACGCCGCACGCGGCGGCGCCGTAGCCGGGGCCCCACGTCTTCAGCGCGAACGGCACCAGGAAGAAGTCGATCGCGGGGGTGAGCAGCAGCGTGCTGATCGAGGTCAAGGTCACCGTCCAGCCTCGCCCCAGGGCGGAGAGGCAGTTCGCGGAGACGATGTTCAGGTACGTGAGCACGTATGTCCACGCCATGATCTTCAGGACCAGCGCGGAGGGGGCGTACTCGGGCTTGTAGATGGCGATGAGCTCGTCGGCGGCGACGAAGGCTCCGACCGACAGCGGAGTGCCGATGACGATGCAGACCTCGAAGGCGCGGCGGATGATCTTGCCGGCCTCTTCCTGGCTGCGCTGCAGCGCGCGGGAGAGCAGCGGCATCAGCACCCAGCCGAGCACGGGGGTCATGACCATCAGCATGCTGCCGATGCCGAGCACGACGGTGTACCAGCCGACCTCGCGATCGGCGGCGGCGTGGCTGCCCAAGATTCCCGCGGCGAGGGTGCCGACGACCGCGACGTCGGCGCGGCCGGCTCCGGCGAGGGCGATGGCGTTGACCCAGAAGGGCAGGGCGGCCTTCATCGCCTTGAACGCGGCCTTCAGGTCGACCGCGAGGGTGATGCCCTGGTGCCGGGCGGCGAGCCAGGTGGCGCAGACCGCCTTGAACGTCTCGGAGATGAGGAAGGCGACCGCGAGCCAGACGATGGACAGCTGCATGAACAGCGCGGGGATGACGATGCCTGCCCAGAGCAGCTTGCCGACGATGTTGGCGATGGAGATGCCGCCGACCTTGCCTGCCGCGTGGAGCAGGGCGGAGGCGGTGTTCTGCGCCATGACCATCAGCTGCGAGATGCCGAAGATGACGGCCATCAGGATGATGGTGTCGGATCTGCCGAGCAGCCCGAGGGTCACCGCCATCGCGGTGGTGAGGACGACGGCGAAGCCCAGGCGGATGACGAGGATGCCGCCGTAGATGCCCTGGGCGGACTTGACGGTGACGCCGAGCTCCTTGCGCAGCCAGGTGTCGACGCCGAGCCAGGCCGCGACGAGGAAGAGGCCGGCGAAGCCGTCGGCGAAGTTCAGCTCTCCGTAACGTTCGGTGCCGAGCATTCGCGGGATGAGCACCTGGCGTACGGCGATGGTGATCCCGAAGGAGACCACCAGCGAGCTCGCCAGCTTCATCGCGTTCGAAATCGCGGAGTACGCCTCGACGCCGGCTGTGGTTTGCGGTGGGGGCGGTGCGCTCATCTTCGGCTTTTTGGGACTTCCCTCTCCAAGAGTCGGCAGAGCAGTAACCGGGCCGAACGGCGCTTGCTGCGATTGTGTTGCGGTCCGCTACCGGTGACTGCCAGATAGGTGACGTCATGAACGTGCACGCCGTGTCCGCCTGGGGCGAGGGAAGGGCCATCGAAGAGCTGACCCGCTCTGCGGGGGTCGACCGTTACCGGGTGCACCAGCTCACCGCTTCACCGCTCGAGGCGGACATCATCCTGTTCGCCGAGACCACCCACTTCGAGGACCCGGAGTGGAAGACGCTGCGCGCCCACCCGTACCTGCAGCGGTACCGGGAGAAGTGCTTCATGTACAACGAGTCGGACACGCCCTGGTGTGTGCTGCCGGGGCTGTACTGCTCGATGCCGAAGCGCGCGCTGCAGCCACGGCGGCAGAAGGCGTTCCACTACCTCTACACGATGAACCCCAACGTGAAGGGGCCCGTCGAGGCAGAGAAGACGCTGCTCTACTCGTTCATGGGAGCGGCCAACTGCACCGCGCGGCGGCGCATCTTGAAGCTCAAAGACGCGCGCGCGGTGCTCGAGGACACGAGCCAGTTCAACATCTGGGTGCCGATGGACGCCGCCGAGAAGGAGCGCCGGCAGCGCCGCTACGTCGACGTCATGGCGGGGTCGAAGTTCGCGCTGTGCCCGCGCGGCGCGGGGACGTCGTCGTACCGGATGTACGAGGCGATGCGGATGGCGATCGCCCCGGTGGTGGTGTCGGACGAGTGGGTCGCGCCCGACGGCCCCGACTGGGGCTCGTTCCTCTTGCGCGTGCGCGAGGCCGAGGTCGCCCGCCTCCCCGAGCTGCTGCGCGCGCACGAGGGAGAGGCGCGCGAGCGCGGCGTGCTGGCGCGCCAGGCGTACGAGCAGTTCTTCGCCGCGGACGTTCAGTTCCACCGCGCGGTCGAGGCGTGCCGGGAGCTGTTGGCGGCGCGTGTCGTGCCCGAGGCGGTTTCTCGCTTTCGGCCCTCCATCGAGCATGCTCGGTCGACGGTGCACCGGTGGCTTCACGAGGGGAAGACGTTCGTCCAGGCGCGCGTGAGGGCTTGAGTGGTCGATGAGATCGAGGTCCTGTCGAAGCTGACGGGGCTCCTTCATGAAGAAGAGGGCGACGTGCAGCGCATGCTGCAGACCGTGGTGGATCAGACCGCGCTGCTGATGGGCGTGCCGCGGGTCTCAGCGTGGCTGCTCGACGACTCGCGGACCCGGCTGATCGCGGGTGCGCGCGCCGGCATGCCGCTGCACAACAAGCCCGACTTCGGCTACCAGCTCGGGCAGGGGCTGATCGGGTGGATCGCGGAGAACTGCCAGGTCATCCGCGCCGGAAACGCGGAGGACGATCCGCGGTTTCTGCCGCGGCCGGGTCGCGTCGAGCCGCTGAAGTCTTTCCTGGGCGTGCCGATCATCGCGACGAAGAAGAAGTGCACCGGCGTGCTGTCGGCGGTGGCTCCCGAGGTGGAGTACTTCTCGAGGCACCACGAGCAGCTGCTCATTGTGGTGGCGGGCATCTGCGGCGATCGGTTGGAGCTGGCGCGGCGGTAGCGCCGCTTCAGTCCCAGCAGTCCGGGTCGAGCAGCTCGGGGCGATACTCGAAGTGCATGGTGTCGTAGTGGATCCACCGGCCGCCCCAGATGAACCCCTCGGCCTCGAAGGCGTCGACGATCGCCTGCGGGTAGCGGTTCACCCACTTGAGGGGCTTCTTCGGACGTTGCCAGCGCCAGTAGTTGCTGCGCTCGACGTTGAGATCGATGGCGATGCCGAACGCGTGGGTCGACAGCGCGCGTGAGCGGGCGATGCGCCGCCAGTGCCAGGTGCCGCCGAGGCCCTTGAAGAAGGGCAGCAGCTTCGGGTCGTCCTTGGCCGCGGCGTCGAGCCGGGCGAGCGCGCGCTCGAGCGGCTGGGCGGCGCGCTCGTGGAAGGGGTAGCGGGTGCCGAAGATCTTCACCTTGGTGAGCTGGCGCATCACCTCGCGCCAGCTCGCGCCGTAGGTCGCCTTGAAGAGCGGGTCGATTCGGGCGCGGCCGGGGTCGTCGAGGGTGTCGTCTCCGGAGACGGGGACGATGGGGCCCTTCTGGTACGGCGTCGCGAAGATGTCTTTGAGCGCGGGCAGCGCGGGCTCGCCCTCGTCGTCGTCGAGGGCGAGGCCTCCGTCTTCGAGGGCGTCGGGGGGCGCCTTGCCGTTGTCCCACGAGAGGAAGCTCGCGTCGGGCAGCATGAGGCCCCAGCCTGCGTCGGCCTGCACCGCCGTGCCGACGTAGTACTTCGCGAGGCACGCGAGGCCCTTGGGGACTGCCGCGGTGCCGCCGTCGGCGACGCCCGCGGCTCCGGCGGCGGTCGGCCGCACGAGGGCGGAGGCGCTCTGCAGGAAGACGCCTGCGTCGGCGGAGGAGAGCAGGAGCAACAACACCGTCGGCACGGCGCGGAGGCTAACATCGCGCGCCGGATGCGCCTCGTGTTCGGCTCGCGCGAAAACGCGGCGACCGGGCCGACGGCACCGGCATCGCTTCACGGCCGAGAGCTTCGCCGGCAACACGCAGGGTGCACCTCGGGCAGCGGTCTGGCTCGACGGCGAGCTCGCGCCCCCGTGGTACTCTTCGCTGGCTCATGGGGTCGGCCACCGTGCACGCCGTTGGCGTGCTGTCGGAGATTCCCGACACCTTGAGCCTGCCGAGAATCAGTTCGATCGATTGAGATCGACTTCCTGATCCGCGCG
>CALJKW010000020.1 GCA_937980205.1 uncultured Myxococcales bacterium
TGCAGGTCGCGTTCGCCGAGCACGTCGCCGTGCCGTTCATGCACTCGTCGACGTCCGCGCATTGATCCGGCGGACCCGCATACCCCGCGTCACAGATGCACATGGCGATCATCGGCTCGCAGTGCGCGAAGGCCGCGCAGGTGATGCCGGCGCAGGGGCTGCCACCGCCCGCGCCGCCGCCTGCGCCACCGCCTGCCGAGCCGCCGCCCGCTCCACCGCCTGCGGAGCCACCGCCCGCGGAGCCACCGCCCGCCGCGCCACCCGCGGAGCCTCCAGCGGCTCCTCCGGCCGTGCCGCCGCCGGCGCCGCCGGCGTCGCCACCCGCCGCGCCGCCAGCGGCTCCTCCGGCCGTGCCACCTCCGGCACCGCCAGCGTCGCCACCCGCGGAGCCTCCAGCGGCTCCTCCGGCCGTGCCACCTCCGGCACCGCCGGCGTCGCCACCCGCGGAGCCTCCAGCGGCTCCTCCGGCCGTGCCGCCTCCGGCACCGCCGGCGTCGCCACCTGCCGCGCCGCCGGCGGCTCCACCGGCGCTGCCTCCTGCGGACCCGCCCGCGTCGCCGCCCGCCGAACCCCCGGCAGCTCCGCCTGCCGACCCGCCACCTGCGCCTCCGGCGGCGCCGCCGCCACTGCCAGCGTCGGCGACGTCGATCGTGCCTTCGCACGACACGGCGGCGAGGAAGACGGTCACGAGCAACAGGCGGAGCGGGCGCAAGAAGACCTCCGGGAGCAGAGCGGACGGGGCGACGCCGAATCCCGACGCTAATTCAACCCGGCCCCTCCGCGCGTTGTGGGAGATCCTGCGCGCCTCGGGCCCACGACGGCTTCGCCTTGCGTGTGCCGGTCGGTGGCCTTACACGCGCCGGGCCTCATCGTGAAAGACACCTCGCGCTCTCTGCCTTCCGACCTGCAGCGCCTCGTCGACGAGGAGGAGGCGCTGCTCGCGCGAACCCTCGCCGCCCTCGAAGTGGCGCGCCGCAAAGCCCGCGCCGGCCAGCTCGCGGTGCCGCAGCTCGAAGAAGAGCTCGGCGCGCTGAAGGAAGAGGCAGCGAAGGCGAACGTGGCGGACCTGCCGCACCTGTTCAACCAGATGGATCTCGTCAGCGCCGTCGTCGACCGCGCCGGCGCGAGGACTCTGGCCAATCCGCACTCGCCGTACTTCGCGCACCTGCGCGTCGACGGCCCCGCCGGCGTGCGCGACTACCTCCTCGGGCGCGACACCTTCACCGACGCCGCCGCGGACGTGCGGATCATCGACTGGCGAACCGCTCCGCTCGCGCGCGTCTTCTACAACTACCAGGAAGGCGACGACTACGAAGAGACGTTCGGCGGGCGCGTGACGCGCGGTGACGTGCTGGTCCGCCGGCTCGTGATCATCGAGCGCGGCGTGCTCACCGGAATTCGCCGCGGGCGGCTCTTGCTGCAGCGCCTCGACGACGGCACGTGGATCGACCGCAGCGCGCAGGGCGGCTCGCTCGGCGGCGGAGCAGGCACCGCGGTGCGGTCGGGCTCGATCACTCCGCGCTTCGACATCACCTCGCAGCTCGACCCCGACCAGTTCGCGGCGATGAACGTCGCCGCCGATCAGCCGCTGCTCGTGCTCGGCAGCGCCGGCAGCGGCAAGACGACCGTCGCGCTGCACCGGCTGGCGCTGCTCGCCGCGCGCGAGCTGTCGAAGGTCGCGCGCTCGCGGCTGCAGGTCGTGGTTCCGGAGGAAGGGCTCGCGCGGCTGTCGCGGCGGCTGCTCGCTCCGCTGGGGCTCGAGAAGGTGCCGGTCAAGACGCTGAGCCGCTGGGCGCTCGACACCGCGCGCGCCGTGTTCCACGCGAAGGAGCTCGAGGCGTTCGAGGACGCGCCGCCGCTCGTGACGCGGCTCAAGCGGCACCCCGCGCTCGCTCCGCTGCTCGAGCAGCACCCGGCGGTCGCGAAGAGGTCGTCGAAGTTCCCCGCGCTGCGGCGGCAGCTCGGAGACGTCTTCACCGATCGCTCCTTCCTCGAGCGCGTCGTGGCCGCGTCGCAGGGAGATCTCCCGAAGACCGCGATCGAAGAGACCGTGCGGCACACGCTCTTGCAGATGGCGTCGCCGTTCGAGGCCGCCGGCTACGACACCGACGCGACCACGGCGCTCGACGGCAAGGGCCTCGAAGAGGGAACGCCCGACGCGCTCGCGGGAACCACCGACGTCGAGGACCTGCCGATCCTCTTGAGCCTGATGGCCGGGCACAAAGGCCTCGACGTCGAATCCACGGCGCACCTCGTGCTCGACGAGGCGGAGGATCTCTCGGTGTTCGAGCTGTTCGTGCTCGGCCGGCTGCTCTCCGACGAGGGCAGCTGCACCGTGGCCGGCGACGAGATGCAGCAGACCACGTCGAGCTTCCCCGGCTGGCCGTCGCTGCTCGAGACGCTCGGAGTGCCGGACGCCGAGCAGGTGCGGCTCAAGGTCTCGTACCGCTGCCCCCGGCCGATCGCCGAGCTCGCGCGCCAGGTGCTCGGGCCCCAAGCGGCCGGCCTCGAGCCGCTCGGCGCGGACGCGCGTGAAGCCGAGCCCGTCGGCTTCCACCACTTCCCGAACTTCGACCAGGCCTCGTTGTTCCTGCGCGACGCGATCCAGGACCTGATCGAGCGCGAGCCGCGCGCGTCGGTCGCCGTCATCGCGTCGAGCTCGGATGCGGCCGATGCGTTCTACAAGGGGCTCTCCGGCGTCCACGGCGTCCGGCGCGTCATCGAGGGCCAGTACACGTTCGAGCCCGGCGTCGACGTCACCGACGCCGACGAGGTGAAGGGCCTCGAGTGGGACTACGTGGTGCTGCCCGACGTCACCGCGCGCGCGTACCCGGTCGACGCCGAGGCGCGGCGCCGGCTGCACGTCGCGGTGACGCGCGCCGCGCACCAGCTCTGGGTCATCTCGTACGACCTGCGCTCGCGGCTGCTCGGCGCGGCGCAGCCCCGGTGACGCTCACGCCGAGTCGCGCTCTTCGAGCTCGATCGTCCCGTCGAGCTCGAGCCCGAAGCGGCCGCGCCCGCGGCTGACGAGGCGCACGTCGGGGCACTTCTCCTCGAGCCGCCGCCTGAGCAGGATGAGCCGGCTCTCGAGGTTGTCGCGCACCTCGGGCAGGCCGAGGGTCGCGTCGAGGCGCAGCTCGCGGTTGGTGAACTCGGTGCGCTGCGTGGTCGAGAACGCGGTCAGCACGCGCCAGAGGATGCGCGCGGGCACGTTGCGGATCAGGTACGCGCCGTCGACGAAGACGCAGTCGTCGTTCTTGTAGAGGCAGAAGCGATGAGTGACCGCTGCCGGCTGCTTCGCCTTGGCCTCGGCGAGCGCGGCGGCGGCGGCCTCGGCCTGGCCTTCTTCGTCGTCGCGCTGCAGCTCGGCGGCGAGGCTGCCCGCGAGCTGGTCCGCGAGCACGCTCAAGAACGCCTCGTGCCACGTCTCGAACGCGACGGGGTTCGTGCTCTCGAGGGCGAGGACTCCGATGAGCCGGCCGCGATCGACGAGCGGCAGCGCCATCTGAGCCTGCGCGTTCGGCAGGCCCGGCAGGGGAATCTCGCCGGCGTCGGACACCGAGCCGCCCATCGCCTGAATGCTCTCGCGCACCGCCCGGCCGTAGCGCAGCGCGCTGTCGACGGGCCCCAGGCGCAGCGCCTGCTTCGTCTCGGCGACGGTGCCGAACAGGCCGTGGCCGATGGGGATCTCGGCGCCGACGCCGCTCTCGCCGTAGCCGCGGCTCGCGACCGCGAACAGCTTCGCGCCGCTCTCGTCGGGCAGGAGCACCATCGAGTGGTCGAAGCCCAGATCCTCGGCGAGGAACGCGAGCGCCGACGAGAGCAGGCCGTCGAGGTCGCGCGCGTTGCGCAGCAGCGCGCACCCGCGCTGCAGCGCCCAGAGCTCGCCGCGCTCGGTCAGCGGCCCCACGTCGGGCGGAGGAACATCGGCCGGCTGCCCCACCGGCGCGGGCTCGAGCGTGCCCGGCACCGCCTCGATCGACGCCACGCGGAACACGTCGGCGGACAGCAGGCGGAACACGCCGCTCATGCCGGTGTGCGACGCGATCGCCTGAATGCGCGCCGACATCTCGTCGAAGAGCCGGCCCTGCCGCTCCGAGCGCAGGAACCACAGCTTCATGCGGTAGCGCTCGAGCGTGATGGGGTCCCACAGCGAGAGCATCGCGGCCGGGTTCGCCTCGAGGTTCTGCGCCGTCTTGTTGAAGAACTGCCGCGACAGCGCCACGTGCTGCGCGTCGAGGTACTTCACGTGGCTGATGTGGCTCACGTTCGGCGTGCCGTCTTGCGAGCAGGTCGCGATCGTCGCGGGGATGATGCCATCGAGGCAGCGCGACAGCGACTCGAGCGTGAGGGGAGGAGCCATGCGTTTCAGCCCCTTCGCAGCGGCTCGCCGGCGCGCGGGCCCGGCGTCTGGAGGAACGCTGCGTTCACCTCGATGTCGACCGCGACGCTCGGCCAGTTCGTGAGCCGGCGCGTGATGCTGCGCGGCACTCCGACGAGCGCGAACTGCTCGGTCAGCGCCGCGCGGTGCACGCTCATCAGCGCGCGATCGGCGTCGTCGGCGGACCGCGTCGCCACCGCCTTGCCTTTGATCTGAATGCTCTTGTGGTCGTACGGGCGCGTCATCGTCACCGCGATGGCGCCGTTGTCCGCGAGGTTCGACAGCGTGCGGGCCGCGGCCTGCTGCGGCAGGTACACGGTGAAGAGCTTCCGCGCGCAGTCGCTCTTGAGGCCCATCGCGATGGTCGCTTCGGGCTCCAGTAACGAATTCCGGGTCGCGACGTAGATGATCACACCGGACGCGACGTGCTCCGCGATCTCCTCGAGTAACAGTGCGTCGACGGGGGGTTGGCTCAAGGGGACGGCTCTTAGCGATTTTTTAGCATTGCTTTAGGGCGCCCCCAGCGACTTCTTAGCGAGCCGCGTTCGCTGGAGTGGGCACTGTGCCGGGCATGAGCTTCATGCCCCGCCTCGCGCTGCTCCTCGCCGTCGCCGGCTGCACGTCGGCGCCGCGCCCCGCCGAGCCGCTGCCGCACCTGCTCTCGCAGACCGGCCTCGACGCCCACGCGCTCGAGTTCACGCCCCAGTACCCGCTGTGGACGGACGGCGCCACGAAGCGCCGGTGGCTGAAGCTGCCGCCGGGCACCGCCATCGACGCGTCGAACCCCGACCGCTGGGAGCTGCCCGCCGGCGCGAAGCTGTGGAAGCAGTTCGACTTCGGCGGCCGCCCCGTCGAGACGCGCTTCATCGAGCGCCTGCCGGACGGCTCGTGGCGCTTCGCGGCGTACGTGTGGAACGAGGCCGGCACCGACGCCGAGCTCGCGCCGGCGGGCGGCCTCATCGGCGTCGCCGCGACGTCGCCCACCACGCGGCACGACGTGCCCGGCATCGAAGACTGCCGCGCCTGTCACGAGGGCCGGCCGAACCGCGTGCTCGGCCTGGGCGCGCTGCAGCTCGCGCCGCGCCTCGACGAGCTCGCGCGCGCCGGCGTCATCGAGGGCCTGCCCATGGAGCTGCGCTCGAGCCCGCCGCGCATCGCCGCGGCGAACGACGACGAGCGCGCGGCGCTCGGCTACCTGTTCGGCAACTGCGCGCACTGCCACAACGCGGACGGCCCGCTCGCGTCGGTGGGGCTCGACTTCGATCAGCCCGTCGCCGCTGCCGGCCCGGCCGCAGAGCGCACGCACGCGGTCGACGCTCCGAGCCGGTTCCGCTTCCCGCGCGGTGAGGCGACCGCCCGCATCGCCCGCGGAGCGCCGGAGCTCAGCATCGCGCTGCTGCGCATGCGCTCGCGCGACCCGCTCACCCAGATGCCGCCGCTCGGCACGCACCTCGTCGATCCCGAGGGCGTGCGTCTCGTCAGCCGTTGGATCTCTCAGCTGTGAACCCGAAAGCAGTGAACCCGAAAAGGAGCAACGCCATGAAGCCCATCGTCCCCGTCGCACTGTCCGCCGTCGCCGCCGCCTGTATCGCCGTCGCTGCCGTCGCCGTCACGCGCGGCGCGCCCGCCGAGGCCGCGAAGCCGACGCTCGCGCAGCGCATCGAGCACGGCCGCCACCGCGTCGTGACCGCCGGCTGCCACGACTGCCACACGCCACTGAAGATGGGCGACACGGGCCCCGAGCCCGACTTCTCGCGCGCGCTCTCCGGTCACCCGGAAGGCATGGAGCTGCCGCCGCCGCCGGCTCCGGTCGGCCCGTGGATCGTGAGCGCCGCCGCGACGAACACCGCGTGGGCCGGGCCGTGGGGCGTCTCGTTCACCGCGAACCTCACCCCCGACAAGGAGACCGGCACCGGCACGTGGACCGAGGAGCAGTTCGTCCAGACCATCCGCACCGGCCGTCACCTCGGCCGCGGCCGGCCCGTGCTGCCGCCCATGCCCATCCCCATGTACAAGAACTTCACCGACGACGAGCTGAAGGACATCTTCGCGTACCTGCAGAGCCTGCCGCCGATTCACAACCGCGTGCCGGCGCCGCTGCCCCCGGCTGAAGCGAAGATGTGAGGCCCCGCGCTCGCAGAGCGCTGCGGCCATGTCGCTGCCTCAGCGCTCTTCGACGCGAGCCGCCGGGTCGAACGACTCGGGCCGCTGAAAGGGGATGATCGCGCCGCGCGTGGAGCTGCCGAACAGCTTCAGCAGCGCTCGCCCGAAGTCGACGGAGGGCACCACGCCGGCGCGAGCCTGCTTCTCGACGCGAGACGCGATGCGCACCTCGTTCACGCGCGCGCCCTCGCGCTGCTCGACCCGCAACGAGCGCGACAACGCGAGCACGCCCGCGGTCGCGATGCCCAGCATGCTCGCGTTGGGAATCGTCAGGGTGGCGCCGACGCCCGTGATGATCGTGAACGAGCCGCTCGCAGAGGTACGCGGGAGGAAGACCCTCGCCGCGTGGATCTGCGCGTCGAGCAGCATGCGGCGGGCCTCTTCGTACTCTTCCGCGGGCTGCCGAACGAACGGCCCCTTCTGCCACCAGCCGCCCGACGAGACGACCACGTGATCGACGTCGCCCACCTCGCGCGCGAGCCGGTCAGCGTCCGCCGCGTCGCTGACATCGCCGGTCAGCACGCGCGCCGTGGGGAACAGCTCGCCGAGGCTCTTGGCGCGCTCGGCGTCGCGGCTGATGACGATCGGCGTGCCTCCCGCCTCGGCGACCGCGGCAGCGACGCCGTGGCCGACGTTCCCCGTCGCTCCCAACACCAGGGTCTTCTTCCCTCGCAGTTCCATGCGCGGAAGATGCGCGAGGCCGCGCAGCGTTTCTCGTGCCTCAGGCGTCCGAGGCAAAGCCCGGTGCCTCGGACGCCAAGCTCATCAGTCTGAGCGCTCCGGTTCAGTCGCGTCCCGCACTCGCCTCCGCCGGCAACCGCGCCAAGCCGGCGTTCTCCGCACAGCCGGGCTCGGCGCCTCGCAACGCGGCCGTCGCGTGCGGCGGGGGCGGTGCCTGCTCTCGTGGCAGCGGCTCGCGGGCGTGCAGCACGAGACCGCCGGCGCCTGGTCGCCTCTCGGCCTCGGACCGCCGTCACCGCGGTGCCTTTGCGGCCGGAGCTCGGCCGAGTCGAGCTCGGCGGTCTGGTCGGGCTCGGAATTCCTGATCGGTCCGACGCGAGGCCGGTCTCGCCACATTCGTTACACAACGCCGCCACCAGGTGGGCGATAAAGCGGGTGTGCCGACTCCGATCCGCCGTACCGCCGCCGCCGCCGCAGGCGCTTCGACGCTGGCGTCGATCGCCCAGAGGTGGGCCGAGGGCTTCAACTTCAACAGCCGCAGCGCCGTGAGCAAGCTCGACGTGGCCCGAAAGAGCGCGCCGACCACCGGCCCCGCTGCCGTGCAGCGCGCGTACGCCCTCTACAAGTCGTGGGAGGACAACGACCTCGGCAGCGTGCGACTTCTCGAAGTCAAGAGCGGCGGAAAGAGCTTCTTCGCGCTGCACACCACGACCGACGGCGACGCCGGGTTTCTCGAGCTCTACAGCGACCGCGGCGCGCTCTTGAAGACGGGCGTGACGGGCTTCGACGCCGGCGGCAAGCGCAACATCACGTGGGACTCGAAGCCCGGCGCGGTTCGCGAGCGGGTCGCCCCGCGCGACGCGTCTTCGAGCGTGAAGTCGTTCTTCAATGCCGTCGGCGAAGCGCGGAAGTCGAGCTCGCCTTCGGGCGCGACGGTCTCGACCGCCGAGCTGCGCGCCGCCGCGAAGCACCTCGTCGGCGCCGAGCTGACCACCGCGTCGGTCGACGGCTTCGAGCGGGCGGGCCTCTTGCGCACGCTCACCGAGGAGAAGCTCACGCCCACGTCGCGCGAATACGGCCGCGAGCTCGCGGCGCTCTACGAGTCCGCCCCGAACCCGAAGCTCTCGCGGGTCCGCACCGGCCCGCTCGGATCCGCGAGCCCCTTCCAGCAGGCCGCCCGCACCGCGTCGGCCACCGTCGCGGCCAGCAGCCTGCCCGTGCGCGCCGACACGATGAGCGCGCTCGCTCAACGGGCGTTCGGGTCCCTGCCTGCGCAGCTCGCTCCAGTGACTCGCGCCGAGGCCCAAGCGCTGCTGCGGCAGGCGGGCGCTACCTCTGGCGAGGCGAAGGCAGCCGTCGATGGCCTCGCCGAGTCCGGCGGCCAGCTCTATGCCGGCCGGTTCTTCGAACAGGGCAGCAGCGGCACCGACTGGCTGCCGGTGCAGAAGGGCCTCGCGCTGTTTGGTGTCTCGTCGTCGGGGCGCGAGCTGAAAGCGCTCGAGGTCCCGCTGAAGGCGCAGCCGAACCCCGCGCTCGACCCGCGGGCCATCATCCAGCAATTGGTCGGCGTCGATCGCCCGGTGCAGGTGACCGCCACGCGCACGACCGCAACGGGCACGCAGCACGACCTCGCGTGGAACCCACCCACCGGCGGGCAGATCACGGCCACGCTGAACGTGCCCAACGACGGCTCGGAGGCGAGCATCGAGGGGGTGCAGCTTCCGCCGGTCATCGGCTCGGTCGAGACCTCGCTCGCAGATCGGGTGAGCGCCGCGCTTGGCAGTCCGCGCCGTGGGCTGGCGTATGCGCAGATCGGCTCGGACTGGCTCGTCGCGCACCAGGCCGAAGGTGGCACGGACATCTCCCTGTCGCGGGTGAAGATCGCGCTGGGCGGGGCGACCGCCTCGGTGACCGACACGGCCATCGGCACCACCGCCGCGCAGACCGAGGCGGCGCGGTTCCTCGCGCTCGGCCTCGCGCGCGTACACGCCGCGGGCATGGTCGCGGCGCCCGACGGCTCTGAGGCCGCACGGCTCGAGGTCGCGCTGCGCACGCGGTGGGCGCAGCCGTCGAGCCTCGAGCTGGTGGTGGCCGACGAGTCGCCGGTCGGCTTCGACGCGGCGAACGATCGCCTGCAGCTCATGTTGCCCTCCGTCTGGGGCGACAACGCCGTCTTCGTCACCTTCCAGAAGGACGGCCGGGTTCGGCTCGAAGACTTCAACTGAGCGAGCCGCTGGAATGAGGGGCTCGACCCGTGACGGACAAGCTCTTCGTCGCCGTCGGCCCGGCCCCTCGGTCACTCGTTCCACGCGATGTTGACGCTCACGCGCGCCACACCGCCGCGATCGTCGACGGCGCGCAGCTCGTAGCGGCCAGACGGCGCCGACCACTCGAGCGGCTCGCCGGGCTTCACGGTGCCGAGCACCTCGGGCCCTGCGAACCAGGTGAGCGCCCGCGCCGCGCCGTCGGCGTGGGCGAGCAGCGGCAGGTGCTGCTGCTCGGGCCGGTCGCGGCGCAGGTGGTACGTCATGTCCGGCTGCGGAGAGAGGATGCGCGGCGGCCGCTCGGAGATGAGCTCGTCGCCTTCACAGGCCTCGGCTAAAGGCGGCGGGGCCCTTCGCGCGAGCCCCGCGCGCGCGAACAGCTTCGCGACGTCGCTCGGCCACACCTCGAAGACCTCGTCGCGCGTGTCCGCCGACGCCGTGCAGCGGCGCTCGCCCGTCTTCGCGTCGACGTGGAAGACGCGGTGCACGTCGCAGGTGCCCAGCGGCGAGACCCCGGGGATCGCGCGCGTGCGCACCACGTGCGGGCAGTGCGCCGAGGGCTTGAGGCCCGACGCCGCGCAGACCTCGATCTCGGTGAGCTTCACCGGCACCGGGTGCCGCGCGCCTTCGGGAGAGCTGATGCGCGGCCTCAGGCCGTCGACGACGTCGAAGAAGAGCGGGGCCGCGGCGACGCGGCCGACGAAGCTGGGGTTCGGCGTTCCGTCGAAGTTGCCGACCCAGACCGCGAGCACGTAGCGCCCGGCGACTCCGACGGTCCACGCGTCGCGGTACGCGTAGCTGGTGCCCGTCTTCCACGCGACGCGCACCGTGTCGCGCGGCGTCGTCCACAGCTCGAGCGTCGCGTCGTGCGAAGACAGCATCGAGAGCGTGAGCTCGGCGGCCTCCGCGGAGACGATCGACTTCACCGGCCCCTCCGCCTCTCCGCGCACGCGCTTCAAGCGGGTCCACGCGCCGCCGCGCGCGAGGGCGACATAGAGCTGCGAGAGCTCTTCCATCGAGACCTCCACCGCGCCGAGGACGATGCCGGCGCCGTACCAGTCTTTCGCGCCGAGGTTGCGGACATCGACGTCGTCGAGCACCGCGTGCAGGTCGCGCTGCAGCTTCAAGTTCAGATCCACCGCCGGCACGTTGCGGCTGCGCGTCAGCGCCAGCGTCGCGCTCATCGGCCCGAGGTACTGGCTGTCGAAGTTCTCCGGGTTGTAGCTGCCGAAGCGCGTCGGCACGTCCTTGAGCAGCGTGCGCGGGTGGATGAGGCCTTCGTCGAGAGCGCGCGCGTAGACGATCGGCTTCAGCGCCGAGCCGGGCGAGCGGGAGGCCGAGACTCCGTCGACCTGGCCGAGGATGCTCGCGTCGTGGAAGTTGGCCGAGCCCACGTGCGCGAGGACCTCAGAGGTCTCGGAGTCGACGATCAGCACCGCAGCGTTCTTGATGCCCAGCGCCGCGCGGCGCTCGACGTACGCGGCGACCTTGCGTTCGAGCTGCGCCTGCAGCGCGGTGTCGAGCGTGAGCGTCAGCGAATCTCCGGTGCGCGTCGCGAGCGCGCGCTCGACCGCGTGCGGCGCGAGGAAGGGCAGGTCGCGCGTGGTGAACAGCTGCAGCGGAGCGTCCAGCGCCAGCGCTTCGTCTTTCACGTCGGGGTGGCGCTGCTTCCACGCCTGCGCGAGGCGCCCGCGTGCGGCGCGCAGCGCCTCGGGCTCCTGCGCCTTCGTCGGCGTCCGCGCCGTCGGGCTCTGCGGCATCACCGCCAGCGCCATCGCCTCGGGCGTCGAGAGCGCGAGCACGTCTTTGTGGAAGTAGACGCGCGCGGCGGCTCCGGCGCCTTCGACGTTGCCGCCGTACGGCGCGAGGTTGAGGTACGCCTCGAGCAGATCGTGCTTCGAGTACGAGAGCTCGAGCTGCAGCGCGCGCGCGATCTGCGTCAGCTTCCCCGGCACGGTGCGCGAGTCGATGCCGAAGCGCAGGCGGGCGAGCTGCATCGTCAGCGTCGAGCCGCCGCGCCGCCGCTCGCCCGTGACGTAGGTGGAGAGCGTCGCCTTGACGAGCGCCACCGGGTTGACGCCCGGGTGCACGAAGAACCACCGATCTTCGTAGGCGAGGGTGGCTTCCACGAGCTGCGGTGACATCTGCTCGAGCGGCGTCCACACGCGGTACGTCTGATCCGGCGCCAGCGAGAGGCGCAGCAGCTTGCCGTCGCGGTCGTACACCTGGCGGCTGAAGCCGTACGGGCCCATCAGCGATGGGCAGGTGAGGCGCGCGAGGACGGCCGCGAAGGCGAGCACGAGACTCGCGCCGATGATCGCCTTCCGTCGCATCACTCGACCGCGATGCTCCCCGCCGTCGAGCGACCCACGATCTTCGGGTCGTACATTCCGCCCGCCTGCGACGGGGGCACCACGAACGTGCCCTTCGCCACCGCCTTGATCTTGTACGTCAGCTCTCCGACGTTCGGGGTGACGTGGCCGTAGAACACGACGCGGTCTTCGCGCGCGTCCACCTGCTCCGGGCGCCACGACGGGGCGCTGGAGACCAGCCGATCGAGGCCCTGCTGCTCGGTGCCGCGCGCGAGCACGACCTCGAAGCCCGACGGCAGCATGTCGGTCACCGCGACGTTGTAGTGCGTCGTGCCCTTCACCAGCGACCGCACCTTCACCCGCACCGTGACCTCGTCTCCCAGCTCCACCTTCGAGATCGGGTTCCCGTCGCCACCCTCGAGCTCGTGAATCAGCTCGATGCCTTCCTTCACGGCGGTCTTCGGCGCCTCGCGATCGAAGCCGCCCTCGGTGAGGCTGTAGAACACCATCGGCCCGTCGGCGGCCTTCAGCCGATACGAGCGAACGTCGGCCCCGAACGTCGTCTTCATCGTGAGCCCGCTGCCGAGCGCGACCGGCTTCCACGTGCCGCTGCCGTCCTCCGCCTCGATGGTCACGTGCGACAAGCCCGTGAGCCCGCTGCCGGCGACCGCGGTCGCGTACGCGTCGAGCGCGTAGAGGCTCCACGCCGCGGACAGCGAGTGCAGGCCGGACGAGATCGACTGCGCCAGCAGCCCGAGCAGCTTCGGCCCGATCGCGTCGAGCCGCGCGGGGAAGTGCTTCGCGACGAGGTACAGCACCTGCGCGCGGTACGCGTGGTCGTCGTAGTACCACTGCGTGTCCGGCACGATCTTGTCGCTGAGCTCGAGCTTCTCGATCAGCTTCTGCGCGTTGTCCTTCGCGTTCGTGAGCTGCCACGCGCCGGCGAGGTACGCGTAGGCGAGGTCCGTCTTCGGCCCCTTCTGGCGGTCGAGCCACGCGGCGAGCTCGGCCGTCGGCCCCGGCGACGTGATGTCGTTGCGCGCCAGCACGTACAGCGCCTGGGCCTTGAGCCGGGCCTTGTTCAGGTCCGTCGTCGGCTCGACGACGAGCCCCTTCAGCATGCCGAGCGCTTTCTGCCGAACCTCCGCGGGCACCTGCACGCCGCGCTCCTTCGCCTCGGTGAGCATCAGCGTGATGTAGACGTCGAGCGGCTCGCTCACGTAGCTGTTCGCCGCCCAGTAGCCGAAGTGCCCGTCCTCGTTCTGCCGCTGCCGCAAGATCGAGAAGGCGCGATCGAACGCGCCTTGAGCCTTCTCCTTCCCGTAGCCCCACTCGGGCCGCTTCAGGAACACCAGCGCCGGAGCCGCCCGGCTCGACAGCTGCTCGCTGCACAGGTGCGGATAGTTGTCGAGGTACTCGACCACTCCGGCGCCGAGCCCGAGCGGCAAGAGCGACACCGACAGCTCGCGCGTCGCGAGCTGGTCGAACATCTTCCGCTGCGCCTTCACCTCGGCGTTGCCGTTCTTCACCGACGCCGCCTGTGTCACGACGCGGTACGCGCTCGGCGGGCGGATGCTCATCGTCGCAGTGCGCGTCGCCTCTTGGCGAGCGCCGCTGACGAGGAAGCGCAGCTCTCCGTTGCCGAGCGCCTCGGTCGCCTGCACCTCGAACGTGGCGACCGCCTCGCGCCCCTCGGGGATGGTGAGCTTCTGCACCGCAGGGCCCACGACCTTGAACGAGTCGTTCGGGCTCAGCTTCACCTCGATCGCTGCCTTGTCACCCGAGCCCTCCACGTTGTTCGCGATCGCCGCGGTCACCGTCACCTTGTCTCCCGGCGACGCGAACGTCGGGGTGTTCGGCGCGATCACGAACGGTCCCCGAATCGTCGTGCTCGTCTTCCCCGACGCCATCGCCTCGGGAGACGCCGCCACGGCCATGATGCGCAGACTGCCCGCGAACGACTCCGGCACGTCGAACGTCACCGTCTTCTCCTCGGGCCCCGAGTCGATGATGCGCGACCAGTAGACCGCCGGCTTGTCGGCCTTGCGCTTGAACGGGTTCAGGTTCCGCGCGAGCGCCGCCGCGTCGTCGTCGCCGCCCTCTTTGCCCTTGCCGTGCACCAGTCCGTACTCGGGCAAGAGCTGGTCGACGATCTGTCGCGTCGTCACCTCGAGCGCGCGCCGCGTGAGGAAGTACGCGAGCGGGTCGGGCGCCTCGTAGCGCGCGACCTGCAGGATTCCCTCGTCCACCGCGAACACGGCGATCTTCGCAGGCTGATCGGTCTTGAACTTGATCCCGAGCGGGCGGCCCGGCCGCGCCAGCGACTCGGACTTCAGCGACAGCTCGAGGTGCTGCGACCTCTTCAGCACCTTGAACGGCACCACGCCGTACGACAGCGGGCTCACGTACAGCTCCGGAGAGTCCAGCGACCGCACGAACGCCACGTTCACGTAGCCGTTCGCCTCCAGCCCCGCCGGCACCTCGATCGTCTGCACCGTGTTCGACGTCGTCGTCTTGAACGGCTTGTGCACGTAGACCTTGTCGCGCTCGATCGTGATGACGCCCGCGCCCGCGTACGGCGCGGTGATCTGCACCGAGATCGACTCGCCCGGCTCGTACTCCGGCTTGTCGAGCGAGACCTTCAGCTCGGCGTTGCGCTCGAGGTCCTTCGCCACGTTCGCCTCGCCCGCGACGGTGTACGGCACGCGCAGCAGCTCGACGTCCTCCGAGTCCTTCACCACCAGGTAGAAAGTGCCGACGTCGTTCGTGGCGAGCCTGTAGCCCGAGCCCTTGTCCGTGACGGTGAGCGTCTCCGTCTTGCGCGTCACGTCCTTCATCACCGACTGGTACCGGAACGAGCCGTTCGGCTCCTTCGTGAGCACGCTCACGAAGCGCTGCTCCACGAGCGTGGCGTGCAGGCCCTCGACCTTCACCATGTTCAACGACGGGTCGACGGCGATGATCTCGACCTTGCGCTCGACGCCGCGCTTGATGAACGAGGTGTCTCCGTCGGCCTTGAAGCCGAGCATGTACTTGCGCGGGCTCACGATGACGTTCGCGACGCTCGACACGCTGCGGCCGCCGCCGAGCTCGAACCCTTCCGCGTAGAAGCTGACGAGGTACGTCGCCGGCGCGTACGACGAGAGGTCGATCGGGTACGTCACGTTGCCGTCTTCGCCGGTTTGCGTGTCCTCCAGCCGCTGCTCCTCGGTGCGCTTCGCGCGCGCGGGGTCGAAGAACTGGTGGTCGGGGTACTTCGAGAAGTACGGCTGGTACGGCGAGAGGCTGAACGTCGCGTGCACCTCGTGGTCCGCGGCGGGCGTGCCGAAGAGGTTCCTGAGCTCGACGATGGCGGTGAGCGAGTTGCCCTGCAGCCAGCCCGGCGCGCGCTTCTCGAAGCGGGTGGTCATGCGCATGCGGTCGGGCAGGAACTCCTCGACGCGGAACGTCGTCGCGCCGAGCTGAATCGGCGCCTTCTTCTCCTCCGCGACGCTCACCGTGAACTGGTACGTGCCCGTCGGCGCGCTCTCCTCTGGCGTGAAGTCGATGCTCGTGAAGCCCGCCGGGTCGAGCACGATGCGCTGCTTCTTCACGACGATGGCGCGCGGGTCGGTCACCGCGAGCTCGAGCGGCACGCCCTTCATCGAGCGCGACCAGTCGACGGCGCGGACGATGGTCGCGAGGTGCGCGGTCTCTCCGGGGCGGTAGAGGCCGCGGTCGGTGAACGCGTACGCATTCAGCGCGGCCGGCTTGCCCTGCGTGCGCACGCCGCCGACGTCGAAGCGCGAGAAGTCGAGGTTGCGATCGCTGCGGTTGAACGGGAGGAACGAGACGTCCGACTCGCTGCGCACCACGAGCGCGACCGGCGTCTTCTCGGCCGTGAAGTCGCGCAGCGGGGGCAGGGTGGCGGCGCCGTTGCCGTCCGTCGCGCGCTTCACCACCACCGTGCCGTTCTTCGCCAGCACCTCGACCGAGGCCCCGCCCACCGGCGCGCCCGTCTTGAACGACTGCACGAACACCCAGTGGTTCGCTTGCGCGTCGAGCTTGTCGATGACGCCGAGGTCGGTCAGCAGGATGAAGCGCTTGTCCGAGAGCTGGCCGTAGCGGCTCTCGCCCTCGTACTCGCCTTCACCTCCGCCCTCGTAGCCCTCGCCTTCGCCTTCGCCCTCTCCCTCGTAGCCCTCACCGCCTTCGCCCTTGTCGACGGCCTCGTAGCCTTCTCCCTCTTCGGAGGGCGGCGGAGCCTCTTCGTCGCTGCGCGAGTACTGCGTCATCGGCTGGTTCGTCTTCGGGTTCCAGGCCTCGACGTTGACGAAGTAGATGCCGCGCTGGTCTCCGCCTTCCTTCAGGTACGGCGTGAAGTCGACGGCGGCGTACTGCGCGTTCTTCGGGTCCGAGGCGTCGAGCTCCTTCACCTCGGTGAAGATCTCCGAGATGTTCTCCTCGTTGAGCGCGTACGAGCCGCGCAGCGACATGTGCGCGAAGTCGCCGCTCGACTGCGTGATGAGGTGGTTCAGGTCCTTCGGCTGAATGCGGTACAGCCGCACGCGAAACGCGGGAATGCCGCGCGCCGCGATGGTGAGCTTCTTGTCGCCGGTGACGCTCAAGACCGCGCCCTCGTGCGAGATGCGCAGCTCGCGCGGGTACTCGGGCACCGTGACGACCTGCTCGTACGGCTTCATCAGCACGTAGCCGCCGAACGCCTCGACGCCCTTCTCGACGCGGACGAACAGATACGTGCCCGGCGGCACGTCGACCTTGAAGCTCTGCTCCGTGCCGGTCTCGCGCTCGCCGGGGATCGCCTCGAGCTCGAGCTTCTTCGCGTGCTTGAGGAGCTCCGGGCCGATCTCCGTCTCGCGGCCCGACCAGTTCACGTTCTTCTCGGCGGGGTCGTCCTTCGTCTTCGGCTTGTCCTTCGGCAGCGCCCACACCTTCACCGCCGCGGCGAACTTCTTCTCGTTCACGTCCGACGAGCAGCTGAAGATGAGGACCTGGTCGGGGTCTCCGCCGGCGCTGCGCGCGATGTGGACCCCGGCGTTCTCGACGCGGAACTTGTTGCCCTTGCCGGGGATGGTGACGGACTGCTCGAGGCGCTGGTTGAAGCCGTCGCCGGGCGCTTCCGGTCTCACGCCGCTCTCGAGCGCGATCTTCGCGTAGTGGTCTTCGAGCGGGAGCGGCAGCGGCTCGCTGCGCACGTACGCCTGGAAGTGCAGGTCGTCGTACGAGACCGACAGCTTGTGTGTCGCCTTCTGCGTGGCGTTGCTCTGCGGAGACGACGTCAGCGACAGCGCCTTCTCGAACGACGCGGTGTCCACCGGGTAGCTGAAGTCGAACGTCGCGACGACCTGCTTCACCGCGGGGTCGACGGGGTCCTGGTAGAACTCGGCGTTCGAGATGCGCGCGGTGAACGGGCGCGTGTCGAACTCGAGCTTCGTCGTCTTGAGCAGCACGTTCGGGCGCTCGACGAGCGGCTTCTCGAGGGTGACGACGTAGTGCTGGCCGATGGGCCAGTCCTTCACCGGGCGGAAGACGAGCGAGCGCTCGGTGACCCAGCGCCACTCACCGGCGACGGCGGGCTTGATGGAGACGTGCTGCGTGAGCGGCTTGTTGATCTGATCGAGCGGCGCGGCCGAGCCCGAGAACTCGACGTAGAGGGCGGCCGGCGGAGGCGTCGGTTCGGTGCGCTTGCGCGCGTACGGAGGCTGCGGCGCTCGCACCGTCGCCTCGAGGACGAGCTTGTCCGGAGGAGGCGGCGGCGGATGCGCCTCGACCCACAGGTAGATGCTCGCGCCCGCGACGAGCAGGACGGTGACGGCGAGGATGCCGCTGGCGTTCGCCTTCACGAACTCGCCGAAGCGGCTGCCGGTGCCGGCCTCCTTCAGATCCCCGAGCCACTTCGGCGGCTGCCAGTTGATGCGGCCAAACAGCTTCTCGAAGAGCCCCCGCTCGTCTCGTAAGGACATGAGGCGCGATGTTGCAGGGCGCGGACCGCGGTGTCAGCAACGGAAAGGGAGGAGCTTCGCCCGCACAGATGCGGGCGAATCGCCACGTCGTGTTGCTCGGCTACAGCACCTTGCCGGGGTTCAAGATGCCGTTCGGATCCAGCGCCGCCTTCAGCTGCCGCATCAGCGCGATCTCCGTCGGCGACCGCGTGTGCCCCAACCACTCGCGCTTGAGCAGCCCGATGCCGTGCTCGGCGCTGACGCTTCCGGCGTGCGCGCGCACCAGCGCCATCAGGTCGGCGTCGACGGCGTGCGTCTTCTCGAGGAACGCGGCCTTGTCGAGCCCGTCGGGCTTCATGATGTTCACGTGCAGGTTGCCGTCGCCGATGTGGCCGAACAGGCACAGCTCCCAGCCGGGGTAGCGGGAGGCCAGCAGCGCCTCGAGCTCGGCGCAGAACACCTTCAGCGATGCGATGGGCAGCGCGATGTCGTTCTTGTGCGGCATGCCCGTCGCCGAGAGGCTCTCGGAGATGCCCTCGCGGTACGCCCACAGCGCCCGCGCCTGCTCGTCGTTCTGCGCCTGCGTGCCGTCGGTCACCAGCCCGCGCTCGAACAGGCCGGCGAGCCAGGAATCCGCGCCTGCAGCCTGCTCCACCTCGAGCAGCGCATAGAACGGAGTCGGCGCGTCGAACGGCGCCTTCACCTTCCGGTGCCGCATCAGCCGCGCGAGGCAGCGGTCGGTGAAGAACTCGAACGCCATGATCGTGAACGGCCCGCGGCGCGACTCGACGAACAGATCGAGCACCGCCTGCAGCGAGGGCAGGGCGAAGAGGAAGACCTCGGTCTCTTGCGGCAGGCGGCACAGCTTCAGCGTCGCCGCGGTGATGACGCCGAGAATCCCCTCGCTGCCGATGAACAGCTGCCGCAGATCGACGCCGGTGTTGTTCTTCTCCAGCGCGCCGTTGAGCTCGAGCACCTCGCCGCTCGCCAGCACGACCTGCAACCCGAGCACCCACTGGCGCGTCAGCCCGTAGCGGATGACGCGCACTCCGCCGGCGTTCGTCGCGATGTTGCCGCCCACCTGCGAGCTGCCCTTCGACGCGAAGTCGACCGGCCACGTGAGCCCCGCGGCCGCGGTGTGCTGGTGCACGGCTTCGGTGATGGCTCCGGCCTCGACGCGGCACGTGAGCGCGAGCGGATCGACGGGCCCCATCGCGCGCATGCGCTCGAGCGACAGCACGACCTCGCCGTTCTTCGCCACCGCGCCGCCCGCGAGGCCGGTGCGCCCGCCGCTCGGCACTACCGCCGTGCGCGAGGCGTTGCAGCGACGCAGGAACTCCGAGACCTCGCCGACCGTTCGCGGCCGCACGAGCAGCGACGGCGCCGGCGCGTACACCTTCGTCCAGTCGCGACCGTAGGTCGCGAGATCATCCGCCTCGGTCGAAGCGAAGTCGGCCGGGAACCCGTCGGTCAGCGCCATCGCTCGGCAAGGTACCACTGCGCAAAAATGGGGACTGTCCCCATTTTCGCGCACCGGTCTCTGGGCAATCGACAACCGCGGCTGACGAAATCGTCAACCGGGGCAGGGAATCGTCAACCCGTGTCGGATCAGGCCGCGCGAACGTGGCCGTTCATGCAGACCAGCCGGCCGTCGGCACCCGGCTTCAGGTCGCGGCCGCACGCATCGCAGCGCCGCGCAGAAGCGGTCGAGGCCGCCGCAGCAGCAGGGCCCGACGAACGCCCCTCGGCCGCGAGCGGCTTGAGCTTCTCCATCTCCTCGCGGACCTTCTGCAGCAGCGCGCCCCGGACCCCTCCGTACTTCTCTTCGAAGGAGGCGAGGACCTGCATCATCTCCAGGTATTGCTCAGCGCGACCCTCTGCGTGAGCGCGGCGGGTTTCGATGGTTCCGTACACGCCGCGGGCGATAGCACGAGGGTCTGACATCGTCGCTGAAAAACGACTCAACCCTGCGGAACTCAAGGCGATTTGATGCACATCACGCCGTGGGTCGTGCTCGTCGAGTTGATGCAGGTCGAAGGCAGGCAGGTGAGCCTGGAGACGACGTAGTACGCCTGCCCGGCGCCTGCGGTGGTGGTGGTCCACGTCGACATACCGCGGAAGACCCAGGCGCAGCTGTGCACGCCGTTGATGGTGGCGCAGCAGTCATCCGCGATGGCCAGGGCCTCGCTGCGTGTCGGCAGCCGCCAGCCACGCGCGCTGCAGTGCGAGATGGCATCCGGCTGCGTCTTCTCCGGCGTGTACGTGTGGCGCGTCCACCGCATGCCGGTGCTCATGTCGAGCACCGTGCCGCTGCCCGGCGTCGAGCTCGAGCCCGGGTCCTCGATGCGGTAGCGGTTGCAGAAGAACGTCGTGCTGCCGCCGCCACCGCCGGTGCCGGTGCCGCCACCTCCACCGGTGCCGGTGTTGCCGACCGTGCACTTCTGCACGTCGTTGTCGCCGAGCGGGCCACACTTGAGCCCCGCGCACGTCGTGCCGTAGCCCATCCACTTGCCGTTGCAGCTCGAGGCGCTGCTGCGCTGGCCGCACAGGATGCGGTTCAGCTGCGTGTCGAAGTACGCGCACGCGCCGGACTGCGTCGACGTGCCGCCACCACCGCCGACGCCCGCTCCGGTGCCGCCGCCGCCGGTGCCGGGAGTCGTGCCGCCGCCGCCGCCCGTGCCGCCCGAGCAGAACGACACGCTGTCGGAAAATCCGCACGAGGTGCCGTCGCCGTCGGTCGCGCACGTCGCGTCGCTCGGACACCAGCGACAGCCGTTGCTCGAGTCGTCGACGCACGAGCTGCAGGAGCTCCACGTGCGACAGGGATCAGTCGATGGATCGAACCCGGGGAAGAACGGGAAGCAGCCACCGAAAATGAACAGCACCACAGCGACGAGGGGAAACAGTGCAGCGCGCGTCAGAGAGACTCCGGTCGAGGAAGAGGGGCGAGAAGCGCGCGCACTCTACCAGCATCAGAACTTCAGCTTGATGAAGTCCGGTGGAGGCTGCTTCCCACTCGGACCCACCTCCAGCTCTCCCGACGCGTCGACCTGGAACAGGTTCACCTCTCTGGGCGGCGTCGAGACCGGCGCGAGCTTCGACTTGCCCGACTGGGCCGCCTGCAGGTCGGCCCGCTCGACCTCGCGCGCGATCTCCGCCAGCGGCCCCTCGAACTTCTTCGCGCGGAAGCCGGTCTTCATCGACTCCTGCAGCGCGGCCTTCGCCTTGTCCTTCGCGCCGGCCTTCGCGTTCAGCGTCGCGAGGTTGTACCAGGCGCGTCCGCGCGTGCGCCATTCACCGGGCGACGTCGCCTTCGCGATCGCCTTGTCGTAGAGGCCCTTCGCGGCCTCGGCCTCGCCCTTGAGCTGGAACGCGTAGCCGAGCCGCAGGAGCTCTTCGCCGCGCGCCTGCGGGTCGTTCGCGATCTGCTCGAGGATGTCGATCGCCTCGTTGGGGTTGCCCGCGTCGATGAAGCGGCTCGCGAGCTGCAGCGACGCCTCGCGGCTCTTGAGGGCCGCGGGCTCCAGCTTCAGCGCGTCTTGAGACTTCTCGATCGCCTCTTTCATCTTGCCGTTCCGCGCCAGCGCCTTGCCGACGCGCAGCAGCGGGAACACGCCCTTCGGCGTCGCGGCCGCCGCCTCTTCGCACGCCTTCAGCGCCTTCTCGTACTGGCCGAGCGCGGTCAGCTCTTCGCACAGGTAGATCTGCGCGAGCAGAAACCCGGGCCGCTTCTCGATCGCCGCCCTGAGCACCTGCTCGCCCGCCTCGGGAGTCTGGTACCGCGTCACCAGCCAGAACCGCGCGGTCCAGTACACCGCGGTGTCCTGCTCGCCCGTTTCGGCGAGCAGCTTCGTCGCCTCGACGTCGCTGCCCTCGATCGCGTACGCGAGCGCGAGCGCCAGCTTCGCCTGCGTGAACTTCGGGTCGAGCTCGAGCGCCTTCTTGCAGTCGTCGATCGCCTTCGTCACCACGTCCGCGTTCAGCGTCACCGGCGACTCGATGCCCATCGACTGGCGCAGCACGGTCGCGTGGCACCGCGCGTACGCGAGCAGGGCCTCGTCGCTGCCGGTGCCGACCTTCAGGTCCGGCCACTTCGCGACCTTCTTCTTCGAGAACGCCACCACCTGCTTCGAGATGTCCTCGATCGCCTGGTTGAGCGCGAGCGTCGGCTTGTCGCCCATCTTCACCGGCTTGATGGCCGAGAGCGGCTGGCCGCGCACGCCGCTCGCCCCCTTGAACATGTAGCCGGTGTCCGCTTTCTCCAGCACGCCGGAGAGAAAGAGGTCTGCGCCGAGGTACCACGCGACGTCGGCGTCCTTCTTCGGGTCCTGGCCGAACTGCTCGGGCTTGAACGCCTCCGCGCCCGCCATCGAGAGCATCTGCTTCGCGTGCAGCTCGTTGAAGTGCCCCGTCGCGCGCAGCACCTCGGCGGTGCGCGTCTGCAGCACGAGGCCGAGCGCCTTCGTGTCGTCGTCTGCCCCCGACGGAGGGACGAACGCGAACGTCTGTCTCGCAGCGGGAGGAGCGGCGGCCAGCGTCACGGCCAGAGCGGCTAAGAGCATGCGCACATCTTGGGCCGCGAGCTTCCCCTCGTCACGTGACAAAACACGTTGCCGCCGCCCCCAAGTGCCCGGCACGCTTCAGCCCATCATGCGCACGTCGGTTGCACTGTGGCCCTCCATGCGCCACTCCCTCATTGCCGTGTTCGTCGTCGCCGTCCTCGCCGGGTGCAAGAAGGACAGCCAGTCCGACCCGCTGCCGACCGACGACTCTCCCGTCGTGCACAGCGACATTCCCGCGCACGCCGAGAAGGGCTGCGGCGGCGGCTTCTGGGGCGTGCACTACGGCGACGCCTACAAGACGCTGCGCGAGGTCGAGGCGTACCGCCCCGGCAAGAGCAAGTACTTCGTGCGCGAGCTCTCCGACCGCCGCAACGAGTACCTGCTCGCCGGCATCTCGCCGAAGTTCCGCGCCGACTGGCTGTCGTCACACCGCATCGCCGAGAAGGACCACCACTGCATCGTCCCGCTCTTCGACGCCATCGGAGCGGCCGCGAAGAAGACGCTGCCGAACTGGCAGCCGCGCAACTACACGCACCACGAGTCGGGCGAGGACGAGCTCATCAAGAACGCGGTGAAGGAAGAGGTCCCCGACGCCGAGATCCTCGAGTCCGGCGTCAGCTCTCCGAGCTGGATGATCGAGAAGCACAGCAACGGAGTTCCCTCGAGCCGCTACAAGTACGGCATGGCGTGGGTGAAGGCGAAGAGCTTCGACGACGGCTACTGCCGCATCATGTACGTCAACATCGTGCAGGACTACTCGGGCGGCGGCAGCTACGGCGAGAGCGTCGGCAACTACATCTCGATGGAGCCCGCCGGCTGCAAGTGACCCGGGCGGGGCGGCTCACCCCTCGAGCCGCTCCTCGAGCGCCTTCACCATCGTCTTGAGCACCTTGATGCGCGAGTAGTACTTGTTGTTCGCCTCGACGAGCGTCCACGGCGCGCGCTGCGTGCTCGTCCGGTCGACCATGTCGCAGACGGCGCTCTCGTACGCGTCCCACTTCTTGCGGTTGCGCCAGTCTTCCTCGGTGATCTTGAACCGCTTGAAGCTGGTCGCCTCGCGGGACTTGAAGCGCTTGAGCTGCTCCTCCTTCGAGATCGCGAGCCAGAACTTCACCACCACGATCTCGTGGCGCTGCATCTCGCTCTCGAAGTCGTTGATCTCGGAGTACGCGCGCATCCAGTCGGCCTCGGAGCAGTACCCCTCGACGCGCTCGACGAGCACGCGCCCGTACCAGCTGCGATCGAAGATGGTGAGGCGCCCCTTGCGCGGGATGTGGCGCCAGAACCTCCACAGGTACGGCTGCGCCCGCTCTTCTTCGGTCGGCGCCGCGATCGAGACGCCGCGGTAGAGCCGCGCGTCGAGCGCCTGCGTGATGCGGCGAATCGCTCCGCCTTTGCCGGCGGCGTCGTTGCCCTCGAACACCGCGACGACCGAGAGCTTCTTGAACCGCTTGTGCCGTGACGCGAGCGCCAGCCGCCCCTGCCACTTCTCGAGCTCCGCCTCGTACTCGTCCTTGTCCATCTTCTGGTCGAGCTTCAGCGCCTTGATCACGTTCAGCTTGTCGATGCTGGGCAGCAGCGGCGGCGTGCGGTCGGGCAGCACGACCTTCTTCTTGTCTTCGAGGCGTTCCTGCAGCGCCGCGAGCAGCGTCTTGCCCACGGTCAGCGCGCGGTACGCCGGGTCGGCGCCCGCCACCACGATCCACGGAGACTCACCGGTGCTCGTGCGCCGCAGGTAGTGCTCGGCGACGCGCTCGAACTTGTCGTGCTTCTCGAAGTACTTCCACTCGAAGTCGGTGACGCGCCAGGCGGTCTCCTTCGACGACGCCAGCTCTTCGAGCCGCTTCTTCTGCTGCTTCTTGGTGAGGTGGAACCAGAACTTGAGGATCAGCGCGCCCTCGTCGGCGAGCATCTTCTCGAAGCGCCGCGCCGAGGCGATGTGCTGATCGAGCTCGGCGCCGCTGATGCGGCCGAAGACGCGATCGATGATCGAGTCGCTGTGCCACGCGCCGAAGTAGATGCCGATGCGGCCCTTGCCGGGCAGCGCGCGCCAGAACCTCCACATCGGCGGGCGCTCGCGCTCGTCCTGCGTCGGGTCGTCGAACGCGGACGTGATCATGTTGCGCGGGTCCATCCACTCGTTGAGCTGGTTGACGGTCTCGCCCTTGCCGGCGCCCTCGACTCCGCCGACCACGATGACCACGGGGAAGGTCTTCTTCGTCGACAGGTCGAACTGCGCGTTGAGCAGCGCCTCGCGGAGCTTCGGCTCCTCTTTCTTGAACACCGCCTTGTCGATGTGATGCTTGAGGCTGGCAGACTCGAACATGCCGCCGTCTTAGTCCGAAAAACGGAGATCTCATGCGCCGCCTTCTCGCCGCCCTCCTGCTCTTGTCGTGCTCGCCCATCAGCAGCGACGCCAAGGTCACGCTCGACGGCGCGCTGCTCCGGCAGGACAAGAGCGCGGCCGCGTCGGTGAAGACGGTGCTGGTGCGAATCCCCGATCCGCTCGAGCTCATCACGCAGGGCATCACCGTGGTCGGCACGCTGGGCCTCGCGTGCTTGAGCGAGAGCTCGCTTGCGATCTGCAAGACGGTGCAGAGCTCGACCACCGACGGCGACGGCCGCTTCCACTACGAGATGAAGGGCTCGGACGTGAAGGGCTCGCTCGGCCAGGTCTCGCTCTTTCAGCTCGCCGCCAGCCTGCCGAACGGCGGAGCCTCGATGCAGGTCGGCAACTTCTCCTTCCAGAAGGAGGAGCTCACCATCCCCGCCATCCAGCTCTGGGAGCCGACCGGCGTGATGCTCGCGTCGACGCCCGCCGAGCTGCGCGTCCGGTGGGACGCGTTCGGCGGCTCGCACGGCCACGAGCCCTCGAGCGGCTACAGCGTGCGCTTCGCCGCCGACGCGGGCGGCGACGTCTGGGTGCAGAGCGCCGCCACCTCGGACGGCCCGATCGACGCCCGCGCCGTGGAAGACGCGTTCGGCCGCCTCACCGTCGCTGCGCACGACAAGCTCGACGAGTTCGACCTCACCTACCGCTCGGCCGCCGTCGCGTGGTCTCGCGCCGGCAGCCCGGTGCCGCCGTCGCGAGGCAAGCCGTGCCTCGTCGAAGGTCCCTCGGGGCCCGAGGACGCCGGCGTCCCGTGCCCGCTCTCGAATGGAGCCTTCGGCGACACCTTCCCGCTTCGGCAGGCGTGCATGCCCGACGCCGGCACCTGCACGGTGAATCGCTTCGTGCAGCTCGACCTCGGCGCCGCGCAGACCGTCACCACCGTCTTCGCCCACGGCCTCACCGCCACCGGAAAGATCGCCGTCGAGACGAGCCTCGACGGGGCGGCGTTCACCGAGGTCGCGCGCGTCGAGCGGGCCGAGACGTACCTGCGCCTGTCACTGCCCGCCACCAGCGCGCGCTGGGTGCGCCTGCGCGCCGTCGACGGCAGCCTCTCGGCGCTCAATGAGCTGTCGGTGTGGTGAGGGTTACACGGCGGTAACCGTCACAAAGGCGGAACTGATACTTGTCGGCGCCCCGCGCCGGTCCTTAAAGGCACTCGCTCTGGCTCGCAGAACCACAACTCCACGACGCCGCTCCCGGCGCAGGCCTGCCGCGGTCGCCGACACGGGCACGCGCTCGTCCGAGCTCGTCTCGATGGAGGCTGCCGACCTGCCGCTCGACGGCGCGTGGCGGCGGATCGCGTCGCTGCTGAAGGCGCGGCTCCACCTCGACGTCGCGGGCTACAAGCCCTCGACCATCCGCCGGCGCATCGAGCGGCGCATGACGCTCGACGGCTTCCCCGAGCCCGCCGCCTACGCCGAGCACCTGCAGCGCCAGCCCGACGCGCTGCAGGCGCTGCACGACGACCTGTTCGTCCACGTCACGCAGTTCTTCCGCGACCCCGAGGCGTTCGCGGCGCTGGCCGACCAGGTGTTCCCGGCGTTGGTGAAGGGCCGGACGCCGGACGACCCGATTCGCGTCTGGGTGCCCGGCTGCTCCACCGGCGAAGAGGCGTACTCGCTCGCCGTCGCGCTCACGGAGTGGCTCGAGAACCGGCGCGCCCCCATCGCGGTGCAGTTGTTCGCCACCGACATCAGCGAAGGGGCGATCGCCGCCGCGCGCCGCGCCGTCTACCCCGAGAGCGCGCTGCTCGAGGTCGGCGCCGAGCGCCTCGCCCGCTTCTTCACCCGCGTCGACGGCGGCTGGAAGGTCGGCAAGGCGCTGCGCGAGCTCTGCGTGTTCTCGCGCCACGACCTCACCTCGAACCCGCCGTTCGCGCGGCTCGATCTCATCTCGTGCCGCAACGTGCTCATCTACTTCGGCGCCGAGCTGCAGAGCCGCGTGTTCCCCGTCTTCCACTACGCGCTCAAGCCGAACGCCTTCCTCTGGCTGGGGCAGTCCGAGCTGCCCGGCACCTCGTCGAAGCTCTTCAGCGTCGTCGACAAGGTCCACAAGATCTGCGTGAGGCTGCCCTCGCCGAGCGCCGCGCGGAGCCTCTCGGCCAGCCCGCTCTTCGCCGAGAAGGTGCGCCTGCCGGCCGTACGCCTCGAGGCGCCCGCGGCGAAGCCCGAGGCGTCGCGGGCCGTCGACGACCTCGTCCTCGAGCGGTGGGGCCCACCCGGGGTCGTGATCGACTCGAGCCACGAGGTGCTGCAGTTCAGAGGCGACACGAGCCCGTTCCTCATCATGCCGACGGGGCACCCGACCGCGAACCTGTTCAAGCTCGTGCGACCGGCGCTCGCCTCGAAGCTCCGCGTCGTCGTGCAGTCGGCGTTCCGTCACAACGCCGCGGTTCGCCACGAGCGCATTCCGCTGGGGGAGCCGGGGTCGAAGCGCACCGTCTCCATCGAGGCCGTGCCGCTCGACCCGCGATCCTCCGTGCGCGATCGACACGTGCTGGTGGCCTTCGAGCTGAGCGCCGCGCAGCGCGCCGAGCGGCGGGCGCAGGTGAAGAAGGGCTCGCGCCGCGCCGGCGCCGACCAGCTCGTCGAGCAGCTGCAGAGGGACCTCGACCTGGCGCGCGAGCAGCTGCAGGCGCTCTCCGAGCAGTTCGAGTCGTCGCAGGAAGAGCTCACCTCGGCGAACGAAGAGCTTCAGGCCACCAACGAAGAGTTCCAGAGCACCAACGAAGAGCTCGAGACCGCGAAGGAAGAGCTGCAGGCGGCGAACGAAGAGCTGATCTCCCTCAACCACGAGCTGCAGGCGCGCAACGCCGAGCTGGTCGAGACCAACGAGAAGCTGCGGCGCGGCGAAGACCGCTTCCGCCTGCTCGTCGAGAGCGTGAAGGACTACGCCATCTACATGCTCGACCCCGACGGCCGCATCGCGAGCTGGAACGAAGGCGCGCGGCGCCTGAAGGGCTACGAGGCGGCAGAGATCTTCGGCCAGCACTACTCGCGGTTCTTCACCGCCGAAGACCGCGCCAGCGCCATGCCCGAGGCCGAGCTCGAGCACGCGCGCATCGAGGGTCGCTTCGAGGCCACCGGCTGGCGCGTGCGCAAGGACGGCAGCCGCTTCTGGGCGAACGTCGTCGTCACGCGCGTCAACGACACGCGCGGCACGCTCGTCGGCTTCGCGAAGGTCACCCGTGACCTGACCGAGAAGAAGGCAGTGGAGGACGCGCTCGAGCGCAGCGAGCGCCGCTTCCGCCTGATGATCTCGAACGTTCGCGACTACGCGATCTTCATGCTCGACCCCGACTGCCGCATCGCGAGCTGGAACGAAGGCGCGCGGCGGCTCAAGGGCTACGAGGCCAACGAGATCCTCGGCCGGCACTTCTCGGCCTTCTACCCGCCCGAGGACGTCGCGGCCGGCAAGTGCGAGCGCGAGATCGCCACGGTGCTGGCCGACGGCCGCGTCGAGGACGAGGGCTGGCGCGTGCGCAAGGACGGCAGCCGCTTCTGGGCCAACGTCGTCATCACGCGCGTCAACGACAGCAACGGAGAGCTCATCGGCTTCACCAAGGTCACCCGCGACCTCACCGAGCGCCGCCGCGCCGAAGAGGCGTTGCGCGCCGCGAACGAGGGACTCGAGGTACGCGTCGCCGAGCGCACGCGGGAGCTCGAGCGGGCGTTGAACGTGCGCGACGAGTTCGTGTCGATCGCCTCGCACGAGCTCAAGACTCCGCTGACCGGCCTCAAGCTGCAGCTGCAGATGGGGAAGCGGAACCTGACGGCGGCGGCGCCTCCGTCGACGGAGCAGGTGGCCGAGATGCTCCAGCGCTGCCTCAGGCAGGCGGGCGCGCTCGAAGATCTGATCGAAGATCTGCTCGACGTCTCGCGCATCCAGACGGGGCGCTTCGAGCTGCAGTTCTCCGACGTCAGCGTCGCGGCGCTGGTCGAGGACGTCGCCGCCCGCTTCGCTCCTCAGCTGACGGCGAGCCACACGCCGCTCGAGCTGCAGCTCGATCGCTCGCTGCGCGCGAAGTGGGATCAGCGGCGCATCGGGCAGGTGCTCGCCAACCTGCTCTCGAACGCCATCAAGTACGCGCCGCGCGCGCCGATTCGCATCACCGCTGCGGGAGCTGACGGCCGCGTCCGCATCGAGGTCGCCGATCAGGGGCCCGGCATTCCGGCGGAGAAGCACGCGACGATCTTCGACCGCTTCGAGCGGGCGGGCGCGCCCACGCACGTCGCGGGCCTGGGCCTCGGGCTGTTCATCGCCCGCCGCATCGTCGACGCCCACCGCGGCACGGTTCGGGTCGACAGCGAGCCCGGCAAGGGCGCGCGCTTCATCGTGCAGCTCCCGCTGAACGCCGACGGGGAACCCACGTGAAGCGCGTGCTCATCGTCGAAGACGATGCAGACATTCGCGCCTCGGTCTCCGAGCTGCTCGAGACCGAAGGCTACGAGGTTGTGGGCGCGGTGAACGGCCGCGAAGCGCTCGCGCAGCTGCGAGCGAGCGCCGAGCTGCCCGGTGTGATCCTGCTCGACCTGATGATGCCGGACATGGACGGCTACCAGTTCCGTGAGCAGCAGCTCGCCGACGACCGGTTGAAGGACATCCCCGTCGTGCTGATGAGCGCCGGCGGAGAGCTCGGCACCAAGGCCAGGGCCCTCGGCGTAGCGGGGCACCTGAAGAAGCCTTTTTTCGACCTCGACACCATCTTGCAGACCCTCGCGCAGTTCTTCTGAGGGGAGCGGGGTATCATCCGGGCCTGATGCGGTGGGGCCTCGTCATCGTGGTGTTGGTCATCGGCGCGTGCGACTGCTCCACGCGCGTCGGCGACAAGCGCTTCGTGTGCGCTTCCGACGATCACTGCGCCGAGGGCTTCGTCTGCTCCGCGGGCGAATGCGTGCGCGCCGGCTCGACCGGAGGCGGCGTCGGCGGCGGCAGCACCGCAGGTGGGCAGGGCGGCGGAGTTGCCGGCGGCGGCGACGCGGGCGGTGGCGACGCAGGCGGCGGTGACGCAGGCGGCGGTGACGCAGGCGGCGCGGCTGGCGGAGGCACCGCTGGTGGCGGGACCGCTGGCGGAGGCATGGGCGGCGGCGGCATGGAAGGTCTCGGCGGAGGCGCTGCGGGCGGCGTGGCCGGAGGCGGGGCAGGCGGCACCGCGGGCGGTGGCATGGGTGGCGGCATGGGCGGCGGCACCGCGGGCGGCATGGGCGGCGGCATGATGCTCCCGACACCGACGGGCCTCGTCTTCATCACCACTCCACCGGCACCGCTGCTCGCCGGGGCGTGCTTCGCCGACACCGTGCAGGCGCGCATCGGTCCGGCCCCCGCGCCAGTGCCGATGGACACGACTGTGGGGCTCTCGGTCTCGCTCACCGGGGGCTCGCGCTTCTACGCGGACGCGGCGTGCACCATGGCGATCGCGACGACGACCATCGCGGCAGGATCGTCGACCGCGACGTTCTACGTGAAGCCCATCACCGGAGCCGGTCAGACGCTGAGCGCGAGCGCTCCGTTCGGCACGGCGATGCAGGCCTTGAGCCCGCGCCCGGTGGTGCGTCGCGGGAGCTGCTCCTACAACCCGGGGACGACGGCCGACGGCGGGCTCATCCCCGACTCGCAGATCGACTGCGTGATCAGCCCCGCGCAGGCGTCGCTCGGCACGACCTTCCTCCTCACCGCGATCAGCGGTGGAACGTCGACGAGCAGCGAGCTGATGGCCCGGTGCTGGCTCAACGCCACCGACCGCGTCCGCTGCGAGCGCAGCGTGGGCGCCGACAACCCCACGGTGACCTGGCAGACCGTCGAGCTGCCCTCGGGCCTCTCGGTGCAGCACGTGCGGGGGGCGTGCCCCGCGAGCGACGTCGTCGCCTTGACGCTCTCGGCGGTGAACCCGGCGAGCACGTTCGTGCTCAAGACGAACAACACCGGGGGCGCGTCGTTCGACGACGAGGAGACCTCCACGCTGCGCCTCACCAGCAGCACCACTGCGCTGCTCGAGACCGACGGCTGCGACGACTACGCCGCACAGTTCGTCGACCTCTCCGGCGTGACCGTCACCCGCGCCGTCGTCGACGCGGGCTTCCCCGCCGACACCTACAGCCTCGAGCTCAGCGGGCTGCCGGCCTCGTCGCCGAACACCACCCTGCTCACGCAGGTTCGCACCTCGGTGGGGAGCTTCGACAACGAGTGTGCGCTGCTCGTGCGCGGCGATCTTCCGACGAGCAGCTCGGTGCAGTTCACCCGAAGCGGCGGGACGGACGCCGGCTGCAACGAGCCGATCGATCAGCTCGTGTACGAGCGCATCGACTTCGGCTCGCGCGGCAACGTGCAGAAGCTCACTGTCACGATCCCCTCGAGCTCGTCGGTCGTGAACGTCCCCATCTCGCCGGTCGACACGACGCGCACCGTGGTCTTCTCCAGCTCGCAGATCTTCAACGGCCAGGGCGGAGCCGAGATCCCCGGCGGCACCGCCGAGATCGACGAAGCCGCGATTCGCATGGATCTCACCTCCCCGACGAACGTGCGCCTGCTGCGCGGCGACGAAGACCGCTGGGCGATCGTCACGTTCTTCGTGGTCGAGCTCGAGCCCTGACCTTCAGCGCCACCCGTACGCCTCGAGGAACTGCAGGAGCTCGGGCGAGTCCTTCGTCAGCGGAGGCAGCCAGTCGCCCCGCTCTTCGCGCGTCCACCACGCCGGCACGCCGTAGCGGTTCAGCCGATAGCGGAACAGCCGCACGCGGATGAGCTCGGGCGGCTTCGAGGGGAACGGGTTGCCGTCGAGCAGCGAGAGCGCGCCGGGGTCACCGTTGAGCAGCTTCCAGACGAGGTGAACCATCCACGGCTCGTCGTCGACGCCGCCCATCGCGGCGAACCAGATCTGCCAGTCGAGCCGGAAGTGGTACGGGCTCATCCAGCACGGCCTGCGGTTCGGGTCGGTCGGCTTGCAGGGCAGCTCGTACGTGCGCCACGAAGCGCCCGAGTCGTCGCTGCCTTCGATGACCAGCTCGTCGCGCTCGCGCCCGACGCTGCCGAACGCGCCGTAGGTGTTCACCAGCGAGAGCGGGTCGAACGAGCGGTTCATGCGCTGCTTCGACGAGACGAGGTTCTCCACCACCTGAAGGCTCAAGACGGCGATCAGCGCGGTGAGGAAGCCGGCGACCCAGCGGTGCGCGAGGTGGCTCTCGCGCTGCTCGGCGAGCGCGAGCGGCGCGGTGAGCCGCTGCGGGAAGGCGTGCTGCAACAGGCCGTCGTCGAGGCACGCGATCAGCGGCACGAGGGTGAGCCAGTTGAGGAAGGCCAGGTTCCCGCTCGCGATCAGCGTGAGCTGGAACGCGATGGCGAAGAGCCCCGCGGTGTGGCGCGCGACGCGCGGGCCGAAGAAGCCGAACGGCGCGATGAGCTCGGCCGCATGGTTGAAGAGGACGCCGCCCTTGTGGGCCCAGTCGGGGAGGAAGTGGAAGAACGGAGTCAGCGGCGACGGAATCGGCTGCGTCTCGAAGTGGTAGTCGAGGCAGGTGAGGTCCGTCCAGCACGGGTCGCCGCGCAGCTTGATGAGCCCCGCGCCGAGGAAGATGCGGAACGCGAGCCAGCGGAAGAGGAACAGCACCGCGATCGGCGCGGGCGCTCGGGGAAACGGCGTCAGGCTCCGCAGCGGGCAGAGGAAGATGGCGAGGAAGCCGGTCTCGAGCAGCTGGTTCTCCCAGCCGAAGCTCCAGAAGACCTGGCCGACGTGATCGACGGACAGGTACAGCAACCACAGCGCGGCCATCACCACCGCGTTGGTGCAGCCGAGCAGCACGAGCGTGGAGAGCAGGACGCCGAGCCAGCCGACGGCCATCATCGCGCCGTCGCTCACCCCGAGCCGGAAGAGCGTCGGGGCCTCCCAGAACGTGGTGCCCGAGAGGTACGTGCGCGCGGGCAAGAGGCCGTGCTCGCCGACCAGCGGCAGCCCCTGCTGCACGAAGACGAGAAACGCGCAGAGGTAGATGAGCCCGAGAAGCCGGAGCAGAACGAAGCGCGTCAACGCAAAATGGGGACAGGCTGCTTTTCCGCGCTCCCCGAGCTCATCGGACGCCGGCGGTGCTGCGGAAGAGGTGCCTGTCCCCATTTCCTACGGAACGAGCAAGAGCTTGCCCTTCACGGCGCGTCGCTCGAGCCGCTCGATCGCTTCAGTCGCCCGCGCAAAGGGCAACGTCCCGTCGACGTGCGGCTTCAGCTTGCCCGCTGCCACCCAGTCCAACACCTGCTTCAGGTTCGCGCGGTTCTTCTCGACCTCCCGCATCGCGAACTGGCCCCAGAAGACGCCGAGCACGTCGCAGCCCTTCAGCAAGAGCAGGTTGAGCGGCATCTTCGGAATCTCTCCAGCCGCGAAGCCGACGACGAGGAAGCGGCCCTGCCACGCGATGGCGCGCAGCGCGGGCTCGCTGTAGGGGCCGCCGACGGCGTCGTAGATGACGTTGGCTCCGTCGCCGTTGGTGAGCGCCTTCACGCGCTCTTTGAGATCTTCCGTCGCGTAGCAGATGCCCTCGTCGGCGCCCTGCTCGCGGCAGAAGGCGACCTTCTCGGGCGTGCCGGCTGCGGCGATGACGCGCGCGCCGAGCGCCTTGCCGAGCTGAATGGCGGAGACTCCGGTGCCGCCGGCGGCGCCGAGCACGAGCAGCGTCTCGTTGGGCTTCAGCTCGGCCCGGTCGACGAGCGCGTGGTACGTCGTGCCGTAGGTGAGCGTGGTGGCGGCGGCGGTCTCGAAGCTCACCGCGTCCGGCAGCTTCACCGCGGCGAGCGCGTTGACGACGACCTCTTCGGCGAACGCGCCGTTCACCATCGTGGCGGCGACGCGATCTCCGACCTTCAGGGACGTGACTGAAGACCCGACCTTCGAGACGACGCCGGCGGCCTCTCCTCCGGGGATGAACGGGGGCTCGGGCTTGAACTGGTACTTGCCGTAGCTGATGAGCACGTCGGGGAAGTTGATGCCGGCGGCGCGGACGGAGATGCGGACCTCATCGTCGTCCGGCTCGGGCAGCGGCAGCTCGTCGACCTTCAACGCCTTCGGACCCGTCAGCTCGTGGACTCGCACGGCACGCATGCAGGCTGCTTACCATTACTGGCACACCCGGCCGGGCACGCTACGCTCACCGCCGCTTGTTCCGCGCCGTCGCCTTGGCCGTCGCGCTGCTGTGCCTGTCGTGCGGGCCGAAGTCCGCGTCCGCGCGCCGTGCCCACAGCCAGCAGCTCGCCGACGACGCGGACGAAGAGCTCTCCCGCGCCGAGCGCTCGATGGCCGAGCTCGACGCCGACGAGGCGGGCAAGGCCATCGCGAAGGCGAAGAAGATCCTCACCGACCCCGACGCGCAGCTCTACCCCGAGTACGAGATGCTGCTCAGCCGCGCGAAGGAGGACGAGGCGAAGCTGCCCGACGTGCGCAAGGCGAAGGAGATCAAGGAGCTTCAAGCCGCGATCACCAAGGCGAAGGAGAAGATCGAAGAGCGCCTCGGCGCCCTGAAGAAGGCCTCCAAGGCCCTCGACGCGCCCGGGGTCGAGAAGGCCGCCATCGACGACGCGAGCGGCATCGCCCAGGAGGTCTCCGACGCGCTCAAGGAGGCCGCCGAGCTCGAGAAGAAGGACAAGGCGTACGCCGAGTGGGCGAAGGCGCGGCGCGAGACGCTCGACAAGGCGAAGGAGCCGGTCACCCTCGCGAAGGCGCGGGTGGACTTCATGGAAGGCCCGGCCGCGCTGCGCGAGAAGGCGCAGGAGCGGTTCAAGGCCGCGCGCGGCGAGAAGGCGCGCGCCGACAAGGCAGCCGGCTTCACCCAGGCGAAGAAGCTCTACGAGCAGTGCCAGGACGCCTGCCGCAAGGCGCTGACCGCGAACCCGGCGATCTCGCGGCTGCCCATCCTCGCGTCGGGGAAGAAGACCACCCCCGAGGCGCTCGACACCGCGTGCAGCGCCGAGTGGCAGGACGTCGACAAGGCCGAGAAGAAGCTGCCGCCCGAGAAGGCCGCTCCTCCGCCGGGCAAGCCCCCGAAGAAGAAGAAGTGAGCGCTGCCCGGCGCGGAGCAGCGCGAGACGCAGTCTCCCCGTAGGCCGAGCAGCACAAGTGAAGTAGAAGCAGGCCCGCTTGGCGAAGCTGTCGACAACGCTGTTCGGCGAGACCTTCTCGTTCCGATCGATCAAAGAAGTGCTGGCGAAGGCGAACGAGCCTCGCTCGGGCGACGTGCAGGCCGGCCTCGCCGCGACGTCGATGCGCGAGATGGCGGCGGCGAAGCTGGTGCTCTCCGAGCTCACCTGCAAGGAGCTGCGCGAGAACCCCGCGGTCCCCTACGAGCGCGACGAGGTCACGCGCGTCGTCGAAGACGCGATGTCGCAGCCGCTCGCGGCGCGCGCGTACAAGAAGATCTGCGGGTGGTCGGTGGCCCAGCTGCGCGAGTGGATCCTCGACAGCAAGACGACCGGCGACGAGGTGAACGACGTCACGCCGGGGCTCACGCCCGAGATGGCGGCCGCCGTCGCCAAGCTGATGTCGAACATGGACCTCGTGATGGCGGGCCGGAAGATCCGCGTCGTCGCGCGGTGCAACAACACCATCGGCCTCGAGGGCCGCATCTCGAGCCGCCTGCAGCCGAACCACCCGCGCGACGAGGTCGAGGGCGTGCTCGCCGCGGTGAAAGACGGCCTCTCGTACGGCAACGGAGACGCCGTCATCGGCGTGAACCCCTCGACCGACGACGTCGGCAAGTGCGCCGACATCTTGAAGGGCGTGAAGGACCTGATGCGGAAGTACCGCATCCCGACGCAGAACTGCGTGCTGGCGCACCTCACCGTGCAGATGGAGGCGATGGCGAAGCACGGGGCTCCGCTCGACCTCATGTTCCAGTCGATCGCCGGCAGCGAGGGCGCGAACAAGAACTTCGGCGTGACGGTGAAGCTGCTCGACGAGGCGTGGGACCTCACGAAGCGCGAGGGCACCGCGAAGGGCCCCAACGTCATGTACTTCGAGACGGGGCAGGGCACCGCGCTGTCCGCGAACGCGCACCACGACACCGACCAGGTCACCATGGAGGCCCGCGCCTACGGGCTCGCGCGCCGCTACAAGCCGTTCCTCTTGAACTCGGTCGTCGGCTTCATCGGCCCCGAGTACCTGCGCGACGCGAAGCAGATCACCCGCGCGGGCTTGGAGGACCACTTCATGGGCAAGCTCATGGGCATCCCGATGGGCTGCGACGCCTGCTACACGAACCACGCGAACAGCGATCAGAACGACCAGGAGAACCTGGAGATGCTGCTCGCGATGGCCGGCGTCAATTACCTGATGGGCATCCCCATGGGGGATGACCTGATGCTGAACTACCAGACGACCTCGTTTCACAACAACGCGGCGCTGCGCGAGATCCTGCACCTGAGGCCCGCGCCCGAGTTCGAGGAGTGGCTCACCTCGATGGGCCTGTGGCGCAACGGGCGGCTGACGTCGGCGGCCGGTGATGCGAGCGTGTTCGCGACGAAGGTGAGGCGGAAGACGGCGTAGGTGGTCACAGATCGTGACCACCTCACCGGAAGCCGATCGGCGCCTTCGCCGCGTCACCGAGCAGGCCACGCAACGCGTCGAACACGACCTTGAACTTCTTGTCGTAGCGCCGCTCGAGCGCGTCGATCTTCTTCGCGAGGTCGCCGTGCGCGGCGGCCGCGTTGCGCAGGCTCATGAACGCGCGGACGACGTGAACGCTGACGCTCACTGCGCGCGGGCTGTTGAGGACGTTCGCCGCCATGAGCGCGCCGTGCTGTGTGAAGGCGAGCGGCAGACTCGGCGAGAACTTGAGGGCTCTGAGGTGGTCGCAATTTGCGACCACCTCATCGCGCTCGGCAGTGGTGAGCGTGAAGCAGAAGTCGGGCGGGAACCGGTCTCGGTTGCGCTTCACCTGCTCGTTGAGGCGCTTCGTCGCGGTGTTCTCACGCGGTGAGAGTGCATTTGCCCAGACGGTGCTAAACCGCAGCGCGTCGTGGTCGACCCAGCGCAGATCGAAGAGCTCGTCCGGCAGGTGCTCCGCCAGGAGCTCGCGAAGGCCGGCGAGGCGGCGATTCCCTCACCGTCGGGCACTCCCGCGCCGGCGCCGTGCGACGACGAGGGCTGCGCGCCGCGCGTGGTGAAGCCGCCGGTGCCGCGCGACGGCCGCGAGCTCGAGCGCATCGTCGGCGCGACGCCCGCGCGCATCGTTCAGGGCCGCACCGGCACGCGGTACCTCACCCGCGTCTACGTCGGCATCCGCGCCGAGCACGCCATCGCGCTCGACGCCGTGCACAGCGAGGTCCCGAAAGACTTCCCCGCGCAGCTCGGCGCGCTCTCGCTCGAGACGCGCGCGAAGGACAAGGAAGACTTCCTGCTGTTCCCCGATCACGGCCGGCGCCTGTCCGACGCGAGCCGCCAGCTGCTCGAGCGCGAGGCGACGAAGGGCGTCGACGTGCAGGTGATCGCCGCCGACGGCCTCGCGGCGTGGGCGATCCTCGAGCAGGGCAAAGAGCTGGTGCCTGCGCTGGTCAAAGAGCTCAACGCCGTCGGCCTCACCACCGGCCGCCCGCTCTTCGTGCACCGCGCCCGCATCGGAGTGCAGGACGAGATCGGAGTCCTCACCCACGCGAAGTCGACCATCATCCTCGTCGGCGAGCGGCCGGGCTTAGGCACGGGCGACTCGCTGTCCATCTACACCGCGTACGCGCCGCGCCTGAACCAGGACAACGCCGAGAAGAACTGCATCTCGAACATCCGCCCGCTCGGGCTGCCGATTCACGCCGCCGCCGCCGAGTGCGCGCAGCTCATGCGCCGCACCTTCGACGCGGGCGGCGGGGGCCTGAACCTCGTGAGGCCCGTGCGGGACTTGAGGCGATGAAGCGCGTCGAGCTCTGGCCCCGGCTGCTCGCGTGCCGGCAGATCGATCAGGTCGACGCCCAGCTCTCCGCGGCGCTCGCGCTCGACCCGAAGCGCCACACGGCGGTCGGGCTCGTCACCTGCGATCAAGACGACTCGATGTACGTGGCGCTCGATCACGCGACGAAGTTCGCGAACGTCGACGTCATGTTCGGGCAGAGCTTCTACGCCGGCTCGAAGCACGCGTCGGGGCCGTACTCGGGAGAGATCCTCGGCATCCTCGGCGGGCGCGACCCCGACGAGATCGCCGAAGGCCTGCTCGCGGTGCGCGAGGCGCTGAAGGTCGTGCGCTTCCAGACGTTCGAGGGCCCGGCCGACAGCCAGCCCGCCTTCCTCGCGCACGTCATCGCCGAGACGGGCCGCTACCTGGCGCCGCAGGCGGGCATCGCGCCGGGGGCGCCGATGGCGTACCTCATCGCTCCGCCGCTCGAGGCGGTCGTGGCCGTCGACGCCGCGCTGAAAGCCGCTCCGGTCAAGCTGGGGAAGTGGATTCCGCCGCCGTCGGAGACGAACTTCGCCGGCGCGTTTCTCACCGGCGAGCTGCACCACCTCGAGGCCTCGCGCGACGCGTTCGTCGAGGCCGTCGAGGCCGTGGCGCACAGCCCGCTCGCCGCAGCGCGTCGGCCCGATCGCGAGCGGCGCTGAGCGTTGCCCACCGGAGTGGGCAACGCCCTCTCCAGAGCGCATGAAGCGCAACGCCCCTCTCCACGAGTTCCGCGTGGTTGCGCCCGCAAACGGACGGCGAGCTTCCTGCAGTCATCTGCGCCGCCCATGTCCTCTTCCGTGAAACCGCAATCGATCCCGGCGACGATGGGCCTTCCGGTCTCCGAGCTGCTCGTCGGCCACCTCGGGCGCCTGCCCGTCGAGGTCGCGCTCGGCATCGTCCAGCGCGCCGCCCTGCTGCTGCAGCACGCGCACGACGCCGGCGTCGTCCACGGCGCGCTGAGCCCGCACGCCATCTGGCTCTCCGCGCGCGGAGAGGTGTGGCTCGAGTGGCACCCGCAGCGCTCTCCGGTTCACCGCAGCCTGCCGCCCGAGCTGCGCCAGGCAGAAGAGCCGCGCATCGCCTCGGACGTCTACGCGCTCGCGGCCGTCGCGTACGAGCTGCTCACCGGGCTCTCCATCTCGCGCGCGTGGGCGAAGGCGCCGCTCGTTCATCTGCAGGACGTCGCCTCGGTGAAGCACTTCAACCCGGTCGTGCCGTCGACGGCCGACACGATCATCACGCTCGCGCTCGCCCGGCACCCGTCCGATCGCCCGTCGCGCATCGACTCGATCGCCGGCGCCTGTGAGCCCGCGCCGTACTGGGAACAGACGCTCGCCGCCATGATCGCCGACCCGTTCTTCTCGCCCGCGCTGCGCGATCTGCCGGTGACGTGCGAGCGCGCCGCGTTCGCCGCGCCTGCGCCCGCGCCTTCGCTTCCCCCACCTGCGCCGCTGCAGCGGCCCTCGCCGCCCCGGCTCGTCGCCGCTCCCGTCGCGCCCGCGAACGACGACGACGAAGACGAGGACCGGCCGTCGTCGACTCCGCTCATCAAGATCATGATCGCGACGGTGATCGCCGCGGCCGCCAGCCTCGCGCTCTGCCTCGGGGCCTCGCGCCTCGGCGCCGATGCCGGCGGGCGCGCCGCGCAGGCCTCGCATCCGCTCGTGAACGCCCCGAAGGTCGTCGCGGCCCCCGTCGCGCCGGCGCCTCCGCCGGTCGTGGAGGCGCCGAAGGTCGAGAAGCCGAAGGCGAAGGTGAAGGCCGACCGTCACCCCGGCAAGCGCCACGGATCGAAGACGAAGCGCAAGTCCCGCTGAACGGTGCTAGAGGCGGCCCCCAGTATGAACCGTCGCCTCGGCTTCCTCGTTGCCGCTGCGTTCTTCACTGCATGTCCGTCCGAGAAGTCGACCTCGGCGGCCGACGCTGGAGCCGCGGCGGGCGACGTCACGCTCACGCTGCTCATCACCGGCGCCGAAAACGGCTACCTGCTCGCCAGCCCGGACGACAACGGCACGATGCGCGGCGGCGCGGCGCAGATGCTCGGCCGCTGGGTGAAGAAGGAAGGCCACTGCGCCGGCCCGCTGAAGGCAGGCGGCGCGCCCGCGTGCGACGACGGCGCCACGCTCGTGCTCTCGACCGGAGACAACGCGAACGGTGCTGCCATCTCGACCTTCTTCCACGGCCAGCCCACCGCCGAGCTCATGGCCCACATGGGCTACGCCGCGAGCGCGTTCGGCAACCACGAGCTCGACTTCGACGTCGAGACGTACGTGAAGAACCGCGAGCTCTCGGGCGTGCGCTACCTCGCCGCCAACATCGGCGTCGCGGAAGCTGCGAGGCGCTTGAAGCTCGAGCCGTACGCCATCTTCGAGCGCCGCGGCGTGAAGGTCGGTGTCGTCGGGCTCTCCAACCGCCGCGCGCCGCAGACGATGATGCAGGGGCGCTTCGAGGGCCTCGAGGTCCTCGACCAGGAGCAGAAGCTCGACGAGCACATCCCCGAGCTGTGGGACAAAGGCATCTCGGCGCTCGTCGTCATCATGGACGGCTGCCTCGACGCGATGCCGCCGCTGCTCGAGAAGCACCCGACGTGGAAGATCTCGGTCGTCGCGGGCCGCAAGTGCGAGCAGCCGTGGCCGGCTCACGTCGGCGGCACGCAGCTCGTCTACCCGGGGCGCCACCTCTACGAATACGCGCGCGTGAAGCTGAAGCTCGACCCGTCGAAGCCGGTCGGCGCGCGGCTGCTCTCGGCGAAGGCCGAGCTCGTGCCCGTCATCGACGGCCCCGACGCGCCCGAGGCCGACGCGGCCGCGGTGAAGATGCTCGTGCCGTGGAAGCAGAAGCTCGACGAGGCCCTCGGGCAGAACCTCGGCTACACCGACAAGGGCATCGAGCAGACGAGCGACCTGATGTACCGGTGGATCGGCACCGCCCTGCGCGAGCACCTCAAGACCGACGTCGCGATCGTGAACCGCAAGGGCGTGCGCATGAACCTGCCGAGCGGCAACGTCACCGCCGAGTCCATCTACAACCTCATCCCGTTCGAGAACTCGGTGGTGAAGGCCAAGGTGAACGGCGAGCAGCTCAAGAAGCTGCTGGACAACCCCGAAGCGCGCGCGACGGGAGTGCCGAAGAAGATCGACCCGAAGGCGACGTACACGGTGGCCACGACCGACTACCAGTACTTCGGCGGCGACGGCTTCACGTTCGCCGAGGCCGACCCGAACGCCGAGTTCACCGGGGTGATGTGGCAGACCGCCGTCATCGAGTGGACGAAGAAGGTCGCGAGCGACGCCGACAAGCCGCTCGAGAAGCTGCTCGCCGAAAAGTGAAGGTCGAGCTTCGCGAGGTGGTGGAGGAGGACCTCCCCACCTTCTACGAGCACCAGGCGGACCCGGCGGTGGCGGCGATGGCCGGCTTCACACCGCGCGCGCACGACGCGTTCTTTCTGCACTGGCGCACGAAGGTGCTGGGCGATCCCGCGAACCGGAAGCTGGCCGTGCTCGCCGACGGGAAGCTCGCCGGCAACGTCCTCGCCTTCGATCGCGACGGCAAGCGGCTCGTCGGCTACTGGTACGGCCGCGAGGCGTGGGGCCGGGGGATCGCGTCGGCGGCGCTGCGCGAGTTTCTGAAGCTCGAGACGCAGCGCCCGCTCTACGCGTGGGTGATTCCGTCGAACGCCGCGTCGATGCGCGTGCTGGAGAAGAACGGCTTCGTGAAGGGTGAGCTGCGCGTCGACGAGGAGGGCGTCGCGGAGGTCCTCTTCACGCTTCGCTAGCGTTCAGCGTCACACCGTCGCTTCGACCGCTCCCATCCGCCCGGCGCGGTAATCCCGAATCGCCGCCAGCACCTCGTCTTCGCTGCTCATCACGAACGGCCCGTACCGCGCGACGGGCTCGTTGAGGGGCTCGGCCGCCAGCACCAGCAACCGCACCCGCGACTTCGTCTCGTTCGCGAGCGTCACCCAGTCGCCGGAGCCGAGCACCGCGGCCTCTCCATCACGCACGACCCGGCCCGGTCCTACGTGAGCGCTTCCTTCGAACACGAACACCAGCGCGCTCTGCCCGTTCGGCACCGGCTGCTCGACGCGCGAGCCGGGCGAGAGCGACCAATCGAGGCACGTCATCGGCACGTGCGTCCGAATCGGGCCCTCGAGCCCGAGCGCCTCTCCCGAGATGACGCGCACGCGCGCGCGCCCATCGAACGTCGTCGTCGAAGGCACCCGCGTCGAAGCGGCGTGCTGCATCGCCGCCGGCTCGCGCTTCTGGTCCTTCGGCACGTTCACCCAGAGCGCAAAGCCGTGCAGCCGGCCGCCCTCGAGGCGCAGCCGCGGCGAAGGCAGCTCGCGGTGAACCACGCCGTCGCCCGCCGTCAGGCAGTGCACGTCGCCCGGCCCGATGCGCGAGACCGAGCCGCGGGTGTCCGCCTGCTCGATCTCTCCGTCGAGCACCCAGGTCACCATCTGGAAACCACGGTGCGGATGAAACGGCGCGCCGGTCGCTTCGCCGGCCTTCAGCTCCATCGGGCCGACCTCGTCGAGCAGGAGGAACGGATCCATCATCTGCACGCCGCGTCCGGGGAACAGGCGCCGCACGGTGAAGGCGCCGCCATCGGTCTGACGGTGCGACGGAACGACGAGACGGACTTCGCGCTGGGCGCTCATGGCGCCAAGGCTTAACGGCGGCTCAATTCGCGCGCAGTCCGAGAATCGCGCGCGACTCGGCAGGCGTAGCGACTTCGCGACCTGCGCTCTGCGCAACCTTCGCGAGCGCCTCGATCAGCTGCCCGTTGCTCGTCGCCTTGTTTCCATCCGGTAAATAGAACGTGTCTTCGAGGCCGGTGCGCAGGTCTCCGCCGAGCTCGGCGCAGCGCTGGTGCAGCGCCCACACCTCTTGCCGGCCGATGCCGATGACCTGCCAGTGCGAGCCGGGCAGCATCTCCTCGAGCAGGAGCGGCAGCCACGACGCCTTGTTCGGCATGCCCGACTCGACGCCCATCACCAGCGAGACGTGCGGCGGGTTCGGCACCATTCCCCGCTTCGCGTACATCATCACGCTGCGCAGGATGCCGGTGTCGAAGCACTCGCACTCGGGCACCGTGCCGAGCTTCTTCATCACCTTCTCGAACTGCTCGACCTTCTCGACGGGGTTGTCGAAGAGCAGCGGAGGCCACGCCCAGTCGTTGTTCGAGCGCAGCTTCAGGTAGTTCAGCGAGCCCGCGTTCAGCGCCGCCATCTCGGGCCTCACCGCCTCGAGGCACGCCACCGGGCCGCTGATGTCGGGCCCGACGACGCCGGTGGTGAGGTTGATGATGATGTCCGGCACCTCGGCGCGGATCGCGTCGCAGATGGCCTTCGCCACCTTCGGGTCCCACGACGGCAGGCGGCCCATGCCCTCTTCCTGCGAGCGCATGTGCACGTGCACGATGCTCGCGCCGGCGTCGCGCGCGCGCCTCGACTCCTTCGCCATCTCCTCCGGCGTCACCGGCACGTGGTGCTGCTGCGGATCCGTCAGCACGCCGGTCAGGGCACACGTCAGCACTGCCTTCTTGTTCGCCATGTCGGTCCTCATGCCAACAGCCCGATTGCGAAGTCAATCCTGCGTATTCGTCACGCGGCGATCGAGCCGGCGGCGCTCGCCTCCGGGAACTGCGTTCTCATCCAGCCGGCGAGCTCGCCGATGACGACGGCGCGATCTTCCACGCGGTAGAGGATGTGGTCGGCGCCGCCGAGGAAGCAGAGGTGCAGCCCCTCGCCCGGCTCGATGCCGGTCATCTCGCTGAACTGGCCGGCGTGCGTGAACCCGGTCTCGAGGCCGAAGTACGCGAAGAACATCTTCACGCCGCGCGCTCGCAGCGCGCCGAGGTCCCGCGCGAAGTCGGACTGCGACGGCTTCTGCCGCGAGAACATGCGCGCGCCTGCGGCTGCCTCGGCCTCGCCCGGGTGCACCGCGAGCTTCTCCTCGCGACCGCCGAGGAGGCGCTTCAAGATCCCGACGGCGCCGCGCCGGCGCAGCCGCTCGAGCCGCTGATCCCAGAACGTGCCGCGCAGGTAGCGCAGCGGCTGCCGCAGGCGCTGGCCGCGCGTGCTCCACACCCACGCCTCGATGTACGCCATTCCGACGACGCGCGCGTCGCGCAGCCCCAGCGCGTGGAGCTGATCGACTCCCGAGCAGAAGCCCATCGGCACGAACGTCGCGATGCCGGTGCGGCGCGTGACGAACGCCATCGCGTCGTCGAGATCTTCGCGGTGGAGCGGATCTTCGGCGCCGGCGCGCCTCGCCTCGCTGTCGCCGAGGCCCGAGAGATCGAACCGCAGCGAGGTGTAGCCGTCTCTGGCGAGCCGCCGCGCGAGATCGACCCAGATGCGGTACGCGCCGACCTTGTGGTGGATCCCGACGTTCCACAGCAGCACCGCGGGCGCTCCGGACACCGGCCGCTCGGGCTCGCAGAGAACGCCCGAGAGGTGGTTCGAGGCGCCGAAGACGACCGCCTGCTCTTTCATGCCGCCACCTTCGCCGTGTCGTGCTGCTGCAGGTGCTCGGCCAGCGCCGACAGCATCGCGTTGTAGTGAACCGCCGAGTCGCCGTCGCCCGCCGACCCGAACAGGCCGCCGCTCTCTTCGTGCACCAGGCGCGTCGTGGTGACGACCCCCGCGGCGCGCCAGGCCTCACGCGTCGCCTCGGCGGCCGGAGCATCGGCCATCAGGAACATCGCCACGCGGCGGGCGGCCTTCGGCACGCTCTTCTCGAGCGACAGCTCCTCGAGCGCCGCGCGCATGCGGCTGGGGAAGGGGTAGCCCGCCAGCTCGATGCGCGGGTGCGTGATGCGGTGGTTCTTGCGGGTCGCGAGATGGTGATCGAGCTGCTCCAGCTGCTCCACGTACTCGCGGCCTCCGAACACCGGCTCCCACAGCAGCAGATCGCGGACACTCAGACCTTGCGAGATGGCGCGCGCAGCGAGCAGCGCGCCGAGGCGCATGCCGATGACGGACACGCGCCGCACGCCGGCCGCGTCTTTCAGCTCTTCGGCCGCGGTGACGATGTCCTCGACGTGGTGTCGAACGTCGGCGTCGTAGAGGTCTCCGGCAGAGTCGCCGGTGCACGAGTAGTCGAAGCGCAGCGCGTGAAAGCCCTGGCGGGCGAGCAGCCCGGCGAGCTTCCGGACCGCCCAGTGCGTGAGGTTGTACTCCTGCACGCCCGGGTAGCAGAGCAGCACGCCCGTGCTCCTCGCGGCGCCCTGCGCCTCGTGCAGCACTCCGTTCAATCGGCGCGGCCCGCCGAAGAAGAACGTTCGCATGGCCTGTCCTGATAACCGCGGCGCGTGTGCGCGCGCGCTCGTGCTGCCAGCCGTTACCGATCAGCGACCCGGGAACGCCGAGTCGAGGAAGCGCTCGAGCTCTCCGATGGCGAGCAGGCGGTCTTCGGCGCGGTAGAAGATGTGATCCGCTCCGCCCATGTGGACGATCTTCACGTCGGGGCCCAGCGGCCGCCCGCCGGTCAGGTCCGTGAGCTGATCCGGGTGCGCGAAGCTCGTGTCCACGCCGGCGTACAGCAGGAGCACCTTCGTCCCCCGCGCCGTCATCGCCTGCAGGTCGCTGACGAACTGCTCCGGCGTGGGGTACTTGCGATCGAACATCGCGCCGGCGCCGCCCTCGACCTTGGTCGGGTCCAGCGCGAGCTGAGACTTCTGGAACAGCTTCGTCCACTTGAGCTGCCGCGCGATGCGCTTCTGCCAGCGCAGCGACGAGAGAAACCGAATCGGGTAGCGCCGCCAGTAGCGCTGCGTGCGGTACGCGTAGCCTTCGACGTAGAGCGCCGCCGCGACCCGCGGGTCCCCGACCGCCACCTCGTGGAGCTGATCGACGCTCGAGCAGAAGCCGACGAGCGCGAGCTTCGATGCGCCGTACTTCTTCTGCACCGCGTCCATCGCGGCGCGCACGTCGTCGGCCGGAGCTCCGCGCCCCGCCTCGCTGTCCCCCATGTTGCCCAGGTCGAAGCGCAGGCTCTTGAAGCCCGCCGCGGCGAGCCTGCGCGCCAGGTCGACCCAGATGCGGTACGGCCCGACGTGGTGCTGGACGCCGACGTTCCAGAACAGCACCGGCGGAGCGCCCGGCCTCGCCGACGCCGGCTCGCACCAGATGCCGGTGAGGTGCCCCTTCTCGCCGAAGCTGAAGACCGATTCCTTCACGGCCTCGCTCCGGACAGGCGCTCGGTCATCACCTGCAGCATCGCGGTGTACGTGACCGCCGCGTCGCGATCGACGGTGTCGGTCACCGAGCCCTGCTCGCGCACGACCTCGACGGTGCCCACGCTCCACGCCTGCTGCAGCGCGCGCACCTCGGCCTCCTGGGCGGGGCCGCACAACAGCAGCACCTGCTGGGCGTTGCGCGGCACGTCGGGTGTGAGGTCGAGCGCCTGCAGCTCGGCGCGCTGCGGCGTCGTCACGACGTAGCCCCCGAGCTCGGTGCGCGGCTCGCTCACCCGGTGCAAGAGCCGCAGGGCCTCGCGCTCGTCGAGCTCCTCGAGCTGCTTCAGGTAGCGCCGGCCGTTGACGACCGGCTCCCACAGCACGAGGTGGCTCGCCTTGAGCCCTGCGCTCACCGCACGCACGGCGACGGCGGCGCCCAGGCGCAGCCCGACGACCGCGAGCTTTCTCAGCCCCGTGACGTCTTTGAGCTCGGCCGCGGCGGCGGCGAGATCCTTCTGCCACTGCTCGAGGCGCGCCTCGTGTGAGGCGCCCGCGGAGTCTCCGGTGCTCGACCAGTCGAAGCGCAAGCACGGCAGCCCCGCGCGCGCGAGCTGGCTCGCCAGCCGCCGGAACGCCCAGTGGGTCATGTGGTACTCCTGCGGCCCCGGGCAGCACAGCAGCACCGCGACGTCTTTCATCGCGCCCGGCGGCTCGTGGAGCGTGCCGTACAAGCTCTTGCCGGGGCCGAAGAAGAACGACTTCATCGTCTGAGGCGACCCCTTTTAGTCGATCCGGCAAAGGCGCTGCGGATAACCTCGCGCCCCTTCATGGAATTCGATCCGTTTGCGGGCCCGAGGCTGTTGGGCGCCATTCCCTCCACCGAGACCCAGCGGGAGATCTGGACGGCCGCGCAGGTCAGCGGGGAAGCCAACCTCGCGTACAACGAGTCCATCTCCGTCACGCTGCGCGGCGAGCTCGACCGCGCGCAGCTCGAGGCCGCCCTGCGCGAGCTCGTTCAGCGGCACGAGGCGCTGCGCGCGACGTTCAGCGGCGACGGCCTCAACATGCTCCTCAACGAGTCCGCAGAGATTCCGCTGCGCGACGTCGACTGCACCGGGAACCCCGACGCGCTCGCGAAGCTGCTCGAGCAGGTCGTCACCGAGCCCTTTCACCTCGAGCGCGGGCCGCTCGCTCGCGCGCACCTCGCGAAGGTCTCGCCGCAAGAGCACGTGCTCGTCTTCACCGCGCACCACATCGTCTGTGACGGCTGGTCGGCCGCGGTCATCGTCCGCGACTGGGCCGAGCTCTACTCGGCGAAGAAGCAGGGGCGCGCGCCGGCGCTGGCGCCGGCTCCGACGTTCAGCGCCTGGGCGAAGGAGGTCTCGGCGCACGGCGAGTCGCAGGCCGGCCGCGACGAAGAGGCGTGGTGGGTCGATCGCTTTCGCGGCGAGCTGCCGGTGCTCGAGCTGCCGACAGATCGCCCGCGGCCTCCGCGGAAGACGTTCTCGTCGCTGCGCGAGGACTACGTCATCGGCCCCGAGCTCATCGCCCGCCTCAAGAAGGCCGGCGCGAAAGAGCGCGCGTCGCTCTTCGCCGTGCTGCTCGCCGGGTGGAAGGTGCTGCTGCACCGCCTCTCGGGCCAGGACGATCTCGTCGTCGGCATCCCCTCTGCCGGGCAGTCGATCGGCGGCTACGACGGCCTCGTCGGCCACTGCGTCAACATGCTGCCGCTGCGCACGCGGCTCGGCGCCGACGAGCCCGTCGCGAAGGTGCTCGCCGCCGTTCGCACCACGCTGCTCGACGCGCAGGCCCACCAGCTCTTCACCATCGGCCAGCTCTTGCAGAAGGTGCCGGTGCCGCGCGACCCGTCGCGGCTGCCGCTCGTCAGCGTCATCTTCAACGTCGACCGCGGCATGACGCCCGACGCGATGCCGTTCGAGGGCCTCACGCCGTCGCTCGAGGCGAACCCGCGCCGCTTCGAGACGTACGACCTGTTCCTCAACGCCGTCGACCTCGGCGGCAGCGTGAAGCTCGAGTGCCAGTACAACACCGACCTGTTCGACGCGGTCACCGTGCGGCGGTGGCTCGCGGCGTACGAGCGGCTGCTCGCCTCGATGGCGGCGGCGCTCGAGGGCGGTGGCGCTTCCGTCGGCGCCCTCGCGATTCTCTCCGAGGCGGAGCAGCGCGGCGTCGAGGCGTGGAACGCCGCCAGCGCGCTGCCCGTCGACCCCGCGCTCACCGTCGCCGACCTCATCGAGGCGCAGGTGCGTCGCACGCCCGACGCCGTCGCCGTCGAGTGCGAGGGGCGCCGCCTCACGTACGCCGAGCTCGACGCCCGCGCGAACGCCGTCGCCGCGAAGCTGCGCGAGCTTGGAGTCGGCCGCGGCAAGCTCGTCGGCCTCGCCATCGAGCGCAGCGTCGACATGCTCGTCGGCCTGTTCGGAGTCTTGAAGAGCGGCGCCGGCTACGTGCCCCTCGACCCCGGCTACCCGTCCGAGCGCCTCGCGTTCATGGTGCAGGACGCCGGCATCGAGGTGCTGCTCACGCAGGGCGCGGTCGCTTCCGAGCTGCGCCTTCCCGCGAAGCACACCGTGCTGGTGGAAGAGCTGCCCGCTTCGGCGCCTCCCGTAGCGCGAGACGTGCAGCCGGAAGACGTCTGCTACGTCATCTTCACCTCCGGCTCGACGGGCAAGCCGAAGGGCGTGCTGCTCCCGCACCGCGCCGTCGTCAACCTGCTCGAGAGCGTCAAGCGCACGCCGGGTTTGAGCGGCGACGACACCGTGCTCGCCGTCACCACGCTGTCGTTCGACATCGCGGTGAGCGAGCTCATCCTCCCGCTCACCGTCGGCGCGCGCATCGTGCTGGCGACGCGTGACGTGGCGGCCGACGGCCCGCGCCTGCTCGCGCTGCTGCGCGAGTCGAAGGCCACCTTTCTCGACGCCACCCCGGCGACGTACCGCCTGCTGCTCGGCGCCGGGTGGGCCGGCGGAGACCTCACGAAGTGCATCTGCACCGGCGAGGCGATGCCTCGCGATCTCGCCATCGAGCTGGTGAAGAGAGTGCCGAGCGTGTGGAACGGCTACGGCCCCACCGAGACCTGCGTGTGGAGCACGTTCTGGGAGGTGCAGGCGCCGGAGGCAGACGCAGTCTCCCGGAGGCAGGGGCCCCACGACGTGGGGAGCAAGACGGTCGGCCGCATCCTCATCGGCAAGCCGGTCGCCAACACGCAGTGCCACGTGCTCGACGCGCGCCGCCAGCCGGTGCTGCCCGGCGTCGTCGGAGAGCTGTTCATCGGCGGCCGCGGCGTCGCGCTCGGCTACTTGAACCGCCCCGAGCTGACGAAGGAGCGGTTCGTCGACGGGCTCTACAAGACCGGCGACCTCGTGCGCCTGCTGCCCGACGGCAACCTCGAGTGCCTCGGCCGCAACGACTTCCAGGTGAAGCTGCGCGGCTTCCGCATCGAGCTCGGCGAGATCGAAGACGCCCTCACGCAGCACCCGGCGATCCGCCAGGCCGCCTGCATCGTCCGCGAGCTGCGACCCGGCGACCCGCGCCTGCTCGGCTACGTCGTGCTGCACGCGGGCAAGACGGTCACCGACGGCGAGCTGCGCACGCACCTCAAGAAGACGCTGCCCGACTACATGGTGCCGCAGAACCTGGTGCGGCTCGAGAAGATGCCGCTGTCTCCGGCGGGGAAGATCGACCGCAAGGCGCTGCCGGATCCCGACCTCTCGCAGGCGAAGAGCGACGACTTCGTGGCGCCCCGCACGCCGACGGAAGAGTGGCTCGCCTCGGTCTGGCAGGAGCTGCTGCGCGTCGGCCGCGTCGGCGTCACCGACGACTTCTTCGCGCTCGGCGGGCACAGCCTGCTCGCCGCGCAGCTCATGGCCCGCCTCGGCCGCGAGCGCGACGTGAAGCTCTCGCTGCGCCGGCTGTTCGAGGCGCCGACCGTCGAGAAGCTCGCTGCGATCATCGACGGCCGCACCGTCGACGCCGGCTCGGGCGTCGTCGCGATTCCGCGCCGCGCTGACGCGGCGGTGGCCCCGCAATCGCTGATGCAGCGCCGGCTCTGGTACCTCGACCAGCTCGCCGGCGGAGACATCAGCTACAACGCGCCGTCCGCCTTCCGGCTCCACGGGCCGCTCGACGTCGGCGCCCTCGAGCGCACGTTCGCCGAGATCTCCCGCCGCCACGAGTCGCTGCGCACCCGCTTCGACGAGGTCGACGGCGTGCCGCTGCAGCGCATCGACCCCGACGTCCGGCTCGAGCTCGAGAAGCACTCGATGCCGCCGACGCCCGAGGCCGAGCGCGTCGCCGCGGTGACGAAGCTGCTGCAGGAAGAGGCCGACCGCGGCTTCGACCTGCGGCGCGCGCCGCTCGCGCGCGCAAAGCTGTTCTCGTTCGCGCCCGACGACAACGTCGTCTTCTTCATGCCCCACCACATCATCTGGGATGGGTGGTCTTTCGACCTCTTCCTCGAAGAGCTGTCCGCCATCTACGGCGCGTTCGCGGCGGGCAAGCCGTCTCCGCTGCCGGAGCCCGAGGTGCAGTACGGCGACTTCGCCGCGTGGCACAACGAGTGGCTCACCGGCCCCGAGCTCGAGCGGCAGGCGAAGTACTGGCTCGAGACCCTGACGCCGCCGCTCGGCGTGCTCGAGCTGCCCGCCGATCGCCCGCGCCCCGCGCGCATGAGCGGAGAGGGCCGCTTCGAGCCCATCGCGTTCAACCTCGACGAGCAGGAGATCATCGCGAAGGCCGCGCGCCGCCTCGAGACCACGCCGTACATGATCCTGCTCGCGGGCTTCGACGCGGTGCTGCACCGCTACACCGGCTCGGAAGATCTGCTCATCGGCACGCCCGTGCGCGGCCGCACGCAGCCGCAGATCGAGAAGACGCTCGGCTTCTTCGTGAACACGCTGGTGCTGCGCAACGGCATCTCCCCCGGCCAGCGCTTCGACGAGCACGTCGCGAAGGTGAAAGAGCGCGTGCTCGAGGCGTTCGCGCACCCCGACATGCCGTTCGAGCTGCTCGTCGAGCGGCTGCGCATCGCGCGCGACCCGAGCCGCACGCCGATCTACCAGGCGATGTTCTCGTTCCAGGAAGCGAGCGGCCGCAGCGGCAAGGTCGGCGACCTGCGGGTCTCGCAGCTGCACGTGATGTCGCAGGGCGCGATGACCGACCTGATGTTCTGGCTGCTCTCGAAGCGAGAGGGCTACGTCGGCGGCCTCTCGTACAACTCCGACATCCTCGACCCGTCGACGGCGCGCCGGTTCCTCACGCACTTCAAGCAGGTGGTGCTCGAGGCGGCGAAGCAGCCGTCGCGCACCATCGGCGAGCTGAAGCTCGTCTCGGACGAAGAGCTCGCGTCGATGCGCGCGTGGAACGAAGCGACGCGCAAGCCGCTGCCCGAGCGCAAGCTCGTGCACCACGAGGTGCTCCGCCAGGCGGCGGAGACGCCCGACGCCGTCGCGGTCAGCCACGGCGCCGACAGCCTCACGTACCGCGACCTCGTCGCGCGCGCGCACGCCGTCGCGCAGCGGCTGCACGCGCAGGGCGTGCGGCAGGGCGACCTCGTCGGCCTGTGCGTCGAGCGCAGCGCCGACATGGTCGCGGCGATGCTCGGCATCCTCGAGACCGGCGCGGCCTACGTGCCACTCGACCCGGCCTACCCGGAAGACCGCATCGCGTTCATGGTCGAGGACGCGAAGCTGAAAGTGGTCGTCACCGAGAAGCGCGTGCTCGACGAGCTGCAGCTGCCGGCCGCCGCGGCGCGGCTGCTGCTCGAGGAGATCGACCGGGCGGCCTCCGCGGCCCCCGCCGTCGGCGCGGTGGACCCCGAGTCCCCCGCGTACGTCATCTACACCTCCGGCTCGACCGGCAAGCCGAAGGGCGTGATGGTGCCGCACCGGGCCGTCACGAACTTCCTGCAGTCGATGCGGCGCGAGCCGGGGCTGAAGGCCGGCGACGTCGTGCTCGCCGTGACGACGCTGTCGTTCGACATCGCCGTGCTCGAGCTGTGGCTGCCGCTCACGTGCGGCGCCCGCGTCGAGGTGGCCGCCCGCGCGGACGCGGGCGAGGCCGAGCGGCTGCTCGCCCTGATGGCTCGCGTGAAGCCGACGCTGCTGCAGGCGACGCCCGTCACCTGGCGCATGCTGCTCGACGGCGGGTGGAGCGGAGACCCGGGCTTGAAAGCCCTCGTCGGCGGCGAGGCGCTGCCCATCGACCTCGCGCGGCGGCTCGTCGGCGCCGTCGGCTCCTTGTGGAACATGTACGGCCCGACCGAGACGACCGTGTGGTCGACGTTGGAGCACGTCACGGCTCCGGTCGAGCGCGTGCTCGTCGGCCGGCCCATCGACAACACGACGCTCTACGTGCTCGACGCCCGGCTGCAGCCCGTGCCGCTCGGCGTCCCCGGAGAGCTCTACATCGGCGGCGACGGCGTCACGCTGGGCTACCTGCACCGGCCCGAGCTCACCGCCGAGCGCTTCGTGCACGACCCGTTCGCGGGCCGCCCCGGCGCGCGCATGTACCGCACGGGAGACCTCGCGCGCTTCATGCCCGACGGCCGCGTCGAGTGCCTCGGCCGCAACGACGGCCAGGTGAAGGTGCGCGGCCACCGCATCGAGGTGGGAGAGATCGAAGCGCGGCTCGCCACGCACCCGAACGTGAGCGAGGCCTGTGTGGTCGCGCGCGACGACCGCCGCGGCGAGAAGCAGCTCGTCGCGTACGTGGTGAAGAAGAGCGACGAGGCGCTGTCGACGCTCGAGCTGCGCAAGCACGTGCGCCGCGAGCTGCCCGACTACATGGTGCCGAACCTGTTCGAAGAGCTGCCGGCGCTGCCGCGCACTCCGAACGGGAAGGTCGATCGCAAGGCGCTGCCCGCGCCGACGTCCGAGTCGGCGGGCGAGGCGTTCGTCGCGCCGCGCACGCCGAACGAGAAGCTCGTGGCCGAGGTCTGGGCGCAGCACCTCGGCTCGGCGCGCGCCGGGGTGACCGACAACTTCTTCGATCTCGGCGGCCACTCGCTGCTCGCGTTCAAGGTGCTCTCCGACCTCGAGCGCCGCACCGGCAAGCGGGTCAGCGCGCGCACGCTGATGCTCGGCACGCTCGAGCAGGTGGCGGGCGAGCTGCCTCAGGCGGCGCAGAGCGGGGACAAGGCCTGGCAGCCGCCTCCGCCATCGCAGCCGAAGCCGGAAGAGAAGGGCCTGCGGGACCGCGTGCTCGGCAGGCTGAAGAACCTCGTCAAACGCTGAACAGCGCGCCGGTGTAGGCGGGCACGTCGAGCTGAGGCTGCAGCATGATGCTGCAGTCGTGCTCGTGCGACTGCCACTCGTCGACGAGCCGGTAGCCCAGCGCGCCGAGCGACTCGATGAGCCGCGGCCGCGACACGACCGTGTACGGGTGGAAGGTGAGGTGCGCGTCCTGCAGCGTCACGTAGTCGCGCTCGGGGTGCACCGGCAGCTTGTTGAGCAGCACCTGGCGCGGCCGCTTCTTCAAGCCGCCGAGCAGCGAGGGCAGGAAGCCGGGCTCGAGGTACTGCAGCGAGCCCGAGGCGAGGAACAGGTCGGCGCCGTCGGCGTCTTCGGGCCGCGAGGTGAAGTGCAGCTGCGTGGCCTTGCGCTCCTCGGCCAGCTTGCGGCCGGCGTCGACGACCGCGGGCACCTCGCTCACCGTCCACTTCAGCTCCTTCGGCCACTGCATCAGCTTCTGCCAGCCGAAGTAGTGCACGCCGACGTGACCGCCGAAGTCGAAGACGTGCTTCACGTCGGGCAGCAGGCGCTGCAGCCAGAACAGCGCCGGGTAGTCCTCGACGAACACCCGGTCGAGCCGGTCGCGGTACCACGACGCGAGCTCCTCGGTGTCGTACCCGATGTGCCTGCCGGCCGGCACCGCGGCGCGCGCCTGCTCGAACGTCTCGAAGACGCCGCTGTACCGGTTGCTGTTTCGCCGCCGTGACGTCACCCGGCGGTACAGGCGGTAGGCGTTCCAATTCTGTGCGATTCGATTGGTGAGCGGAGCCGGCAGGTGCACGGCCGCCTGTTTGGCCCCTCGCGCCGCGTTTCGCAACGGAAACAAGGCCGCTTTCAAACCCGCCGGAAATACGTCCCCGTTAGCAAATGCGGCCGAAACGGAGGGTGCGATGGGCAGCGAATCGTTCGATCCTTTTGCTGGGCCCCAGATCGTGGCCACGGTGCCGAGCACCGAGTCCCAACGCGAGGTCTGGACTGCGAGCCAGATCGGCCTCGAGGCGACCCTGGCGTACAACGAGTCGGTCTCGATCGCGCTCAGCGGCCCGCTCGACGTCTCGGCGCTCGAGCGCGCCCTCGCCGAGCTGGTGCGGCGCCACGAGGTCTTGCGCTCGACGCTCTCGGCCGACGGTCTCACGCTGGTGGTCACCGACGCCGCCGACGTGCGCCTGCAGGCTCACGACTTCACCGGCCGCCCCGAGGAGCTCGACGCGCTCAGAGAGCGCGCCGTCACCGAGCCGTTCGATCTCCAGAAAGGTCCGCTCTTGCGCGCGCAGCTCGCGCGCCTGCGCGCCGACGAGCACGTGCTCGTGCTCACCGCGCATCACGTCGTCGTCGACGGTTGGTCGACAGCAGTCATCGCGAACGAGCTGGCTCGTCTGTACTCCGGCCAGGAGCTGGGGAGGGCCGCCTCGTTCGTGCAGTGGGGGCGCGAGCTGTTGCAGCGCCGCGCCTCTCCCGAGGCGCAGGCCGACGAGGGCTACTGGGTCACGCGCTTCGGCGGAGAGGCGCCCGTGCTCGAGCTGCCCACCGATCGCCCGCGCCCGCCGCTCAAGACGTACGCGTCGCTGCGCGAAGACTTCGTGCTCGACGAAGAGCTCGTCGCGCGGCTGAAGAAGGCCGGCGCGAAAGAGCGCGCGTCCACCTTCGCCGTGCTGCTCGCGGGCTTCAAGGCGCTGCTCTACCGCCTGAGCGGGCAGGACGATCTCGTCGTCGGCATTCCGTCGGCCGGGCAGTCGATCGGCGGCTACGACGGGCTCGTCGGCCACTGCGTGAACATGCTGCCGCTGCGCACGCGCGTGAACCCCGACGAGACGGTCGCGACCTTCGTCGCCGACGTGCGCCGCACGCTGCTCGACGCGCAGTCGCACCAGCTCTACACGATGGGCCAGCTCTTGCAGAAGCTGCCGATCGCGCGCGACCCGTCGCGGCTTCCGCTCATCAGCGTCATCTTCAACGTCGACCACGGCCTCACCGCCGACGCGATGCCGTTCCAGGGGCTCACCGCGACGCTCGACGCCAACCCGCGCCGCTACGAGACGTACGACCTCTTCCTGAACGCGGTGGAGCTCGACGGCCGCGTGAAGCTCGAGTGCCAGTACAACACCGACCTCTTCGAGGCCGCCACCATCCGCCGCTGGCTCGGCGCGTATCAGCGCCTGCTCGCGTCGATGACCGAGGCGCTCGAGAAGGGCGCCGGCACGGTCGGCACGCTCGACCTCGTGAGCGAGGAAGAGCAGCGCGCGCTCGAGGCGTGGAACGCTTCGTCGGCGGTCGAGCTCGACCCGTCGCTCACCGTCGTGGACCTGCTCGAGGCGCAGGCGCGGGCGACTCCGCAGGCGGTCGCCGTGCAGTGCGAGGGCCGCCAGTACACGTACGCCGAGCTCGACGCGAAGGGCAACGCCGTCGCCGCGCGGCTGCGCGAGCTCGGCGCCGGCCGCGGCAAGCTCGTGGGCCTGTCCATCGAGCGCGGCGTCGACATGGTCGCCGGCGTCGTCGGCGTCTTGAAGAGCGGCGCCGGCTACGTGCCCCTCGACCCCGGCTACCCGGCCGAGCGGCTGGCGTTCATGGTGCAGGACGCGGGCATCGAGGTGCTGCTCACGCAGGGCAGCGTCGCGAAGGAGCTCGCGCTGCCTGCCAGGCACACCGTGCACGTCGAGGCGCTGCCGGCGTCGGCGCCGCCCGTCGCGCGAGACGTGCAGCCCGAAGACGTCTGCTACGTCATCTTCACCTCCGGCTCGACGGGCAAGCCGAAGGGCGTGCGGGTGCCGCACCGCGCGGTCGTCAACCTCTTGCGCTCGGTGCAACAGACGCCGGGCCTGGCGGCGAGCGACACGATCCTCGCCGTCACCACGCTGTCGTTCGACATCGCGGTGAGCGAGATCATCCTTCCGCTCACGGTCGGCGCGCGCATCGTCATCGCCACCCGCGAGGTCGCCTCCGACGGCGGCAAGCTGCTCGCGGCGCTGCGCGACTCGAAGGCGACGTTCCTCGACGCGACGCCGGCCACGTACCGACTCCTGCTCTCCGCGGGGTGGACGGGCGGGGACCTGAAGAAGTGCATCTGCACCGGCGAGGCGATGCCGCGCGATCTCGCCGTCGAGTTGGTGAAGAGAGTGCCGAGCGTCTGGAACGGCTACGGCCCCACCGAGACCTGCGTGTGGAGCACCTTCTGGGAGGTGAAGGCGCCGGTCGGCCGCGTTCTCATCGGCAAGCCGGTCGCGAACACGCAGTGCCATGTGCTCGACGCCCGCCGCCAGCCCGTGCTGCCCGGCGTCGTCGGAGAGCTCTACCTCGGCGGCCGCGGCGTCTCGCTCGGCTACCTCAACCGCCCCGAGCTCACGGCCGAGCGCTTCGTCGACGGCATGTACAAGACGGGCGACCTCGTGCGCCTGCTGCCCGACGGCAACCTCGAGTGCCTCGGCCGCAACGACTTCCAGGTGAAGCTGCGCGGCTTCCGCATCGAGCTGCAGGAGATTGAAGACGCGCTCACCCAGCACCCCGCGGTTCGCCAGGCCGCGTGCGTGGTGCGCGAGGTGAAGCCCGGCGACCCGCGGCTGCTCGGCTACCTCGTGCTGCAGCCCGGTCAGACGGTGAGCGACGCCGACGTGCGCGCGCACCTGAAGAAGACGCTGCCGGACTACATGGTCCCGCAGAACCTGGTGCGGCTCGAGCGGATGCCGCTGTCTCCGGCGGGGAAGATCGATCGCAAGGCGCTGCCGGATCCCGACCTCGGCGCCGCGCCCTCGGGCGACGACTTCGTGGCTCCGCGCACGGACACGGAAGCCACGCTCGCGAGCCTCTGGCAGGACGTGCTCGGCGTCGGCCGCGTCGGCGCGCTCGACGACTTCTTCGCGCTCGGCGGGCACTCGCTGCTCGCCTCCCAGCTGCTCGCGCGCCTGCGCAAGGAGCTCGGCGTCGATCTCTCGTTCCGGAAGATCTTCGAGGCCCCGACGCTCGAGAAGCTGAGCGCCCTCGTCGACGCCGCGAAGGGGCAGGAGCCGGCGCCGGCGGTCGCTCCGATCCCCAGGCACGCGGGGCCCGCTCCGCTGTCGATTCACCAGGAGCGCCTCTGGCTGCTCGAGGAGATGGACCCCGCACAGAAGCTCGTGCACTCGCTGCCCGCCGCGTGGCGCCTCAAAGGGCCGCTCGACGTCGAGCTCCTGCAGAAGGCCATCGACCTGCTCGCCGCGCGGCAGGCGTCGCTGCGCACCGCCATTCGCGTGGTCGACGGCACCCCGATGCAGGTGGTCCTCCCCGATCGCCGCCTCATCATGGAGCGCATCGACCTGAGCGCCTTCTCCGCCGCGGAGCAGGACAAGAAGGTGGCCGACCTGCTCGACGCCATGATGTCGAGGGAGTTCGACCTCGCCAACGACGTGCTCGTGCGCAACGTGCTCGTGAAGCTCGCGGCCGACGACCACGCGCTGCTCACCACGCGCCACAACATCATCTGGGACGGCTGGTCGTTCGACCTCTTCCTGAAGCAGACGGCAGAGCTCTACGCCGCGCTGAAGGAAGGCAAGCCGGCAGCGCTCGGCGAGCTGCCCGTCTCGTACACCGACTTCTCCGCCTGGCACCGCAAGTGGCTCGAGGGGCCCGAGGTCGCCCGGCAGGTGCAGTTCTGGCGCGAGAAGCTGCAGGGCAAGCCGAACCCGCTCGAGCTGCCGACCGATCGCCCGCGACAGGGCAGCCGCTCGCACGCCGGCGCGAACGAGGGCGCCGAGCTCTCCCGCGAGCAGGGCGACGCGGTGAACGCGTTCGCGCTCTCGCACAAGGCGACGACGTTCATGGTGCTGTTCAGCGCGTACGTGACGCTGCTGCACCGCTACACGGGGCAGACCGACATCGTCATCGGCACGCCGGTGCGCGCGCGGACGCGGACGGAGCTGGAAGACGTGATGGGCGTGTTCACGAACGCGGTGCTGCTGCGCGTGCGCCTCGACCCTCGGTGGACGTTCCTCGAGCTGCTCGAGCACGTGCGCGAGCTGACGCTCGACGCCTTCGGGAACCAGGACATGCCGATGGAGCTGCTCGGTCCACAGGCTCCGATGGTGCGCGCGTTCTTCTCGCTGCAGGAGGCGCGCACGAGGCCGCCGCGCATGGCCGACGTGGAGGTGGCCCAGTTCCACGCGAAGCCGCCCAGCGCGGCGAACGAGCTGATGCTGTGGACGATGGAGACGCGCTCGTCGCTGCTCTTGATGCTCAACTACTCGACCGACCTGTTCGACGCGGCCACGATTCAGCGGTTCCTCGAGCAGATGAAGACGGTGACCATCGAGGCGCTGAGAGACCCGAAGCGGCCGCTCAAGCACTTCCCGCTGATGCCGGACGACGAGCAGCGCCGCATCGCGCAGTTCGCGCTGGGGCAGGGCGGCTCGGTCGAGACCGCGCTGGGTCTGCCGCCGTCGGACCTCGCGAAGTTGAACGAGGCGCTGCGCGAGGGCATCGCCATCACCGACCGCTGGGTCGCCGCGACCGAGACGAAGTGGCTCGAGCTGCTCGACGACGGCGTCGCCGTCGGCCAGGCCATCTGCCTCGGCGTTCCGTCGCGGTACCTGCGCGAGACGCTGCTCAAGGCCATTCCCAACGCGTGGGCCGTCTTCGTGCCGCCCGAGCTCGGCCGGCCCATCGCGGTGACCCGCCTCTCGGCCACCGATTCGCGGCGGCTCGCCGGCGCCGTGCTGCCCGGCGTCGACGCCCGCGTCGTCGACTCGAACGGAGAGCTCTGCCCGATCGGCGTGTGGGGTGAGCTGAAGGTGGGCGACGTCTCGACGCAGCAGCGCGTGCGCTGGCTGAACGACGGAGCGCTCGAGCTGAGCGGCCGCACCGACGGCCGGTGGGAGATCGACGGCCAGCTCGCCGACCCGATGGCGCTGCGCAAGGCGCTCGAAGAGCACCCGGCGGTCGCGCACGCCGCGCCGGTGTTCACCGAAGACGCGACCGGCAAGCGCACGGTGGTCACGTTCTTCACCGTGAAGCGCGGCGAGCCGTTCACCGAGACGGAGCTGCGGAAGAAGGTGCGCGCGGTGCTGCCTCCGGCGTTCGTGCCGCGGCGCTTCGTCGAGCTCGACGAGATGCCGCTGACGGCCGCCGGCGGCATCGACTACGAGCGCCTGCCGCCGCCGTTCCCCAAGGGCGAGCGCGCCGAGACGGTCGCGCCGCGCAGCGAGGCCGAGCGCAGGGTCGCCGCGCGCTGGCTCGAGGCGCTGCGCCTGCCGTTCGTGTCGGTCTACGACAACTTCTTCGACTCGGGCGGCCACTCGCTGCTCGCGCTGCAGGTGATCGAGAAGCTGTTCCAGGACACCGGCGTGCGCGTGTCTCCGCGGCTGATGCTGCTCGGCACGCTCGAGGCCGTCGCCGCTGCCATCGACGGCAGCGCGTCGGTGAAGACGGTGCACCCGCCGGCGTCGGCGCCGCGCCCGTCGGTGCCGCTGCAGCAGCCGTCTCCCGCGAGCGGCCTGTTCGGGAAGCTCAAAGATCTGGTGAAGGGCTGACGTTCCACGCTGTACTCGGGGCGTGCGCCTACGCCCTGCGGTGGCCGTCCTCCTCCTCATCGGCTGTTCTCCCGGTTCCTCGCAGTGCATCGAAGGCGCGCAGTCCGAGTGCGCCTGCCCTGGAGGCGTGAAGGGCGTGCAGCTGTGCCTCGCCGGTGGCACGTTCGACGCGTGTCAGTGCAGCAGCGGAGGCGGTGCTGGAGGCGCCGGCGGCTCGGCAGGTGGCAGCGCGGGGGGATCCGCAGGCGGCAGCTCCGGTGGATCCGCGGGTGGCTCCGGGGGCGCGGCCGGCGGTATCGCCGATGCGGGCTGCGTGCCCCAGGTCGAGACCTGCAACGGCAGAGACGACGACTGCGACGGAGCCATCGACGACGGCGCCGCATGGGGCGATCTTGGCGCCCCCTGCCTGGCGGGGAGCGGCGCCTGCGCGCGCGCGGGCCTCCGCGTCTGCGACCCGCTGAACGCCGCCGGCCCGACGATCTGTAGCGCGGCGCCAGGTGACGCGGGCGTCGAGGTCTGTAACGGCTTCGACGACGACTGCGATGGTGTCGTCGATGACGGCGCGTCGTGGAGCGACCTCGGAACGACCTGCTTCTCCGGCGTCGGCGCCTGCACGCGACCTGGCGTGCGCGTCTGCGATGTGGCGAACCCCACGGGCGCCACCGTGTGTTCGTCTCCCGCCGGGCCGACGAGCGCCGAGACCTGCAACGGCCTCGATGACGACTGCGACGGGAACATCGACGAGTCCTGGCCGGAGCGGGGAGATCCGTGCCAGGTCGGCGTCGGAACATGCCAGCGGTTCGGGCTCCGCGTGTGCGACGCCGCCGGCGCCGCGACGGTCTGCAGCGCCACCGCGGGACCGCCCGGAGTCGAGGTCTGCAACGGCCTCGATGACGACTGCGACAGCCAGGTGGACGACGGCTTCCTGAACGCCGCGACGGGGAAGTACGACCAGCCGACCGCCTGCGGAAACTGCGCGACCGATTGCACCGCGGTCAGCCGCCCGAACACGATCGCCTCCTGCAACGCTGCCGGCGCTCCGGTCTGCGCGTTCGCGTGCAGCGCCGGCCACTTTGATCTCGACGGAGATCCGATCAACGGCTGTGAGCTGCAGCTCGACAGCGGCGCCATCTACGTGTCCTCCAACGGAGCCGACGTGACCAACTGCGGTCGCGGACCTGTGGGGACCGGGCCGGGCAATCAACCGTGCCGTACCATCGGCCGCGGCATCACCGAAGCCGTCGCTGCCTCGCGCGCGCGGGTGCTGGTCGCAGCGGGCGCCTACGCCGAGAGCGTCACCCTCTCGAACGGCGTGAGCGTGCTCGGCGGTCACAACCCTGTCACCTGGCAACGCGACGTCGCCGCGAACCCGACCGTCATCTACGGCCAGACGCCCTCGGGTCACCGCAAGGCCGTCATCGCCGCCGGCATCACCGCGCTGACGCGCTTCGAGGGCTTCGTCGTGTTCGGTCAGGACGCGAACCCCGGCGAGAACAGCTACGCAATCTGGGTGAACAACTCGGGCTCCGGCCTGACGCTCACGCAGAACGAGGTCTTCGCCGGCCGCGGCGGCGCAGGCAGCGACGGCCCCTCGGGCTTGCAGGGCGCGAACGGCGGCAGCGGCGCGGCGGGCTCACCGTCGGCTCAACCCGCGGGGAGCTTCACGTGCGCAGCCACCTGCAGCGGGCAGACGAATGGAGGCGCCGGCGGTACGAACACCTTCTGCTCGGGCACCAATGGGGGAAGCGGCGGCGCCGCGTTGTGCCCAGACAACGATGCTGCGGTCAACGCATGCGTCTCTTGCTCACAGCTCGGCTCCAGCGGCCCGAATGGCTCGGGCGCGAACGGCATGGGCAGTGCGCCCGGCGCTGGAGGCGCCGCCGGCTGTCATCGCCTCGTCGCGGCCGGCTCAGGCTGCCTGGGGTGCAGCGTCGCTCGAGAGGGATCGTGCGCGGCAGAGGGCAACGCGGGTGGTAACGCCGGCAGCGCGACGTTCGGTGCCGCAGGCCCGGGCTGCACTGCGGTGTCGGGGTCCGTGACGTCGTCCGAGTGGACGCCGGGAACTGCGCAGCCGGGCGGTGTCGGCGCGCATGGGCCGGGCGGCGGAGGCGGCGGTGCCGGCGCCGGAGTCGAGACCGTCGGGTGCGGGCCCGACTTCAGTGATCGGGGCGCGAGTGGAGGCGGCGGTGGCGCTGGTGGTTGTGGCGGAGGCTCGGGAGGTCCTGGGCTGTCTGGCCGCGGGAGCTTCGCCATCTTCGTCACCTTCTCCAGCGTCCCGACCAGCGTGCCGTCCATCACCGGCAACGTGCTGCACCGCGGCCCGGGCGGCCCCGGAGGACGCGGGCGGCAACGGCGGCATCGGTGGAGCAGGAGGAAGCGGGGGCCTCGGTGGAGCTGTCGCCATGTCGACGCCGTTCGCGGGCCCAGGCGGCAACGGCGGAGCGGGCGCCAACGGCGGCCATGGGGGTGGCGGTGGAGGCGGCTGTGGTGGACCCTCCTATGGCGTGTTCGTCTCGGGACATGGGGCAGCGAACGTCATGAGCTGGCGCACCGGCAACGTGTTCACGGCAGCGGTCGCGGCCGCGGGCGGGGCAGGCGGGCTCGCGCCTCCGGGAGCCAACCCAGGTGCGGCGGGCGCTGCCGGCGCGTCGATCGACACCAACTTCTGAGGGTCACTTCGACGCGCTCAGCTTGCCGCGCACGTACAGCCCCACGGCCACCGCGACGACCGCGAGCAGCGCATAGCTGCCGAAGCGCTTCACGTACGGCAGCGCCTCGGCCCCGTAGCGGTACCCCAGCCACACCATCACCGGCACGAACACGCACGCGGCAGCGCCGTCGGCGATCCAGAACCGCTGCTGCGAGACGCCCATCGAGCCGGAGAGCAGAAACGTCGGCGCGCGCAGCCCCGGCAGAAAGCGCGCGAGGAAGATCGTCCACGCGCCGTACCGGTCGAAGCGCGCCCGCACCGCGGCGACGCGCGCGGGAGTGAGCACGGTCTTCAGCTTCGGGTGCTCGATGACCTTCGGGCCGAGCTTCGCGCCGATGCGGAAGAGGATGGTGTCGCCCGCGAACACGCCGAGCACGGCGATGGGGACCATCACGAAGAAGAGCCCGTGCCCGGTCGAGCAGATGGTCCCTGCGGTCAGCAGCACGACGTCTTCGGGAATCGGCAGCCCGGTGCCGGTGCCGGCGAGCAGCAGGAACACCGCGGGGTACGAGAACCGCGAGATCCACTCGATGAGCTGCTCTTCCACCGTGCGACCGCTTGAATCACTCGCCGTCGAGCTCTTCAACCTCTTCGTCGCGGAGGATCTCTTCGACGTTCTGCATCACCTCGGCGTAGACGTCGGCGGCGCGCGCCAGCGCTTCGGCGATGCTCGAGGCGGAGTTGTCGTCGCTCATGCCTCTTTGGTGACACGAGGCCGTGGAAACGATCACTTCAGCGGGCGCCCGAACTTCGCCTGGTAGCGCTGCTGTAGGTCCGCACGCGCGGCGTCCATGTGCGTCTGTGCGTACAGCATCGCCAGCCGCCACCACGCGTCCTGATTCGAGTCGTCGAGCGCGATCGCCTTCTTCAAATGTTCGATCGCCGCGCCGGCCTTCCGCTCGTTCGCGTCGATGATGGCCAGCAGGTAGTGCGCCCGCGCGAGCGAGCCGTCGAGCTGCAGCGCCTTGCCGCACGCGCCGCGCGCCTCGGCGCTGAAGCCGACCGCAAGCTGCGCCTCGCAAGCGAGCAGCCAGGCGCCGGGCACCTTCGGGTACTGCTTCGTGAGCGCCGCGCCGCGCTGCCGGGCCTCGGCGGGCTTTCGCGAGCCCAGCGCCGTCCGCGTGAGCTGGCACGCCTCGACGTACGCCGCCTCGTCCTCGGGCGGCATCACCTCGGGCGTGAGGCCGTACGAGGCGCGCATGCGCGCGGCGGCCTCGAGCATCTCCTGCGCGGGCAACGTCAGCTCGGCGAGGCCGGCCTCCTGCTCGGCGTAGGTCACGTAGCCCACGCGCAGCAGCGCCTGCGCGAGCTCGGCCTGCTGGTGCGGCTCGCGCTTCGGCGCCGCCGCCGCCCGCTTGCGCGCTTCGAGCGCCGCCTCGCGAGCACCCGCCGAGTCGTCGGCGTCCGCCCGCGCCCACGCGAGGGAGATGGCCGGGCGTGGATCGTTCTTCGCGACCTCGAGCGCCATCTTGCAGCGCTCGGCCGCGGTGCCGTCTTTCACCCTCAGCGCCAGGTTGCACGCGAACGTGTGCACGAAGCCGTTCGTCGGGTAGCGCTTCACGAGCGGCAACATCGTCGCGAGCGCGTCGGCATCTCGCCCTTCGCGCGACTTGCCGACGGCGATGTTGAACAGCTGGCGGTCGGCGTCGCTCAGCGGCCGCTCCTCGACGGCGGGCGGCGGCGTGCCGGCGTCTGCGCCGCCGAACATCTCGGCGATGCGCTCCTGGGCGCCGCGCGCCAGCACGGTCGGCGGCAGCGAGGTGAGGTGCTTGCCGGCCTCGGCGCGCCACGCCTCGCGATCGCCGCGAAGGTGCTTCAGCATCAGCTCGATGCTCTTCGCGCCCGCGGCAGAGAAGTCCTTCTGCTCGTCGCTGTACGACGGAGCCATGATGAAGGCGGGGTTGCGGTCGTGGATCGCTCCGGCGCAGTGCCCCCACTCGTGGAGGAAGACGACGGCCTCCTGGTGCTCGACGCGCGCGCGCACCACGGCGGTGCGCTCTTCCATCGAGAGGGCGCGCAGCTCGTTCAAGATGATGTCCGACTGCTCGTGCTGATCGATGCCGCGCAGCACGGCGTGCTGCCGAACATGTACGCGAGCCCGACGTCTTCGAAGGACGAGGTGAAGATCTGCAGCGACGAGGTGAAGCCGATGACGAGGTCGGCGTCGCCGGTCGGGTGCTCTGCGCGAAGGTTCTCGAGCAGCGGAGGCAGGACGTCGGAGTCCGGGTGATCCCACGCGCCGACAGCGACGAGCTCGAAGCGGGCGCCGAAGCGACCCTCCGCGAGCCGGCTCGCCCGCTCGACGAGCGACCGCACCCGCTGCTCCCAGTGCGGGTTCTGCGACATGTACCGCGAGTCCACCAGCGCGCGGATGCGCAGGGTGTACTTCGCCGCCGCCTGCGCCGGCGCCGGCGCCGCGAGCTTCGGCGTCATCTTCTGCGCCCAGTCGCGCTGCGCCATCTCCGGCGTGCGCCACCAGCCGCACGCGGACAGCATCAAGAGCGCGCAGAGTCGCCTCATACGGAGAGCACGCGCACGGTGGGAAAGTAGCTTCGCAGCCGTTCCAGATCCTCGACATCGGCGGTGTAGACGACATCGCCGCGGGAAGCTGCAGACGCCATGACGACGGCGTCGACCAGCGTCGAGCCTGGAACTCTGGCCAGAGCCTCCCCGGCGAGCTTCGCGAGCTCTTCCGTCAGCGGTTCGACGTCGACGCTCGCCAGGATGAGGTCCCGCAGATCGGTGCGTCCCCGCCACCATTCGCCCACCACGTCCGCGGGCACGGTGATGCGCTGGCCGCGCTGGTGGGCCCGCTCGACGACGTGCTTGATGCGTTGCTTGTTGCGTTCCAGCGCGACCAGCGCACCAGTGTCGAAGGTGAGCGCGGTCATGCCGCGCGACGTCGCTTCCTCCGCGGCGGGCGGGGCGCGACCACGGCCTGCTCGAGGTCGATCTGACGGGCTGCCTCAGGCGTCAGCGTCGGCCCGCCCAACATGTCGATGAGACGCTGACGCGCCGCCTGTTGCCCGAGGAACCGGGTCGCATCGGCGATGGCCGCGGAGAGGTTCCCCGCATGCGCGGCCCTCGCGTACTTCTTGAGCGCAGCGAGCGCGGCCCGCTCGAGCGAGATGCTCACCTTGACGGTCTTGCCTGCGCGGCGGGGGGCCATGGGGTTGTGCTACCACGGTAGCACAACGTTTGAGCTTCAGCTCGGCTGCGCGCTCCTGGCTCTCGCCGAGGCGCTTCTGGACGGCACGGGGGGCTTCTTCTCGTGCTTCTGGAAGAACTCCGACACCACCGGCCACAGCGTCTTCGCGGCGTGCTTCGACACCACGGCGCCGACGTGACCGCCGGGCAGGTGCAGCTCTTCCTTCTGCGCCGACGAGATCGCGGGCACGAGCGCAGCGGCCGCAGAGCGCGGCACGATGTTGTCGTGTCCGAACGTCACCGCGAGGGTCGGGCAGGTGATCGCCGACAGCGGCGCCGGCCGCCCGGCGAGCCGGAACGTGCCGCGCATCAGCTCGTCGCCGCGGTACAGCGACTTCACGTACGTCTTGTAGAACTCGCCGGGCAGCGCGACGTTGTCGTTGCCCCACGTCTCGAGCGCGAGGAAGCCGTCGAGGAACTCGTCGTTCCAGGCGCGGTCGAGCAGGGTGACGAGCTTCTGCAGCGGCAGCGTCGGCCGCAGCAGCGAGAAGGCGCCCTGCATCAGCTGCCACGGCACGGTCCCGCACGCCTCGACCATCGCGTCGACGTCGAACGCCTTCGACCGCGTCCACGCCGACAGCATGCCGCCGTCGTCGAAGCGCACCGGGGCCGCCAGCGCGACCAGGCTCTGGAACGCGTCGGGGTGCGCCGCCGCGTGAATCGCCGCGAGCGTGCCGCCCATGCAATAGCCGAGCACGTGCGGCCGCGAGGGCATCTTGCGCACCGCGCGGCCGATGCTGCGCTCCACCACGTCGTCGAACGTGACGAACCGGTCTTCGTCTCCCGGCGTGCCCCAGTCGATGCAGAAGACGTCGTGGCCCTGCGCCACCAGCCACTCGGCGAAGCTCTTCCCCGGCATCAGGTCGAGCACGTAGTGCCGGTTGATGAGCGAGGGGATCAGCAGCACCGGCGTCTTGAACCGCGGCGTGCCCCGGTACCGCAGCAGCTTCCACTTGTTCTCCGCGTGCACGACGTCACACGGCGTCGCGCCGACGACCGGCTTCGGCCGCTTCCACACCCCCAGTAGATTCCACAGGCCGCGCATCAGTAGAGCGCCTCGAGCTGCGAGCCGAACGCCGAGTACACCTGCTTGCGCCGCACCTTCAGCGTCGACGTCAGCATTCCGCCGTCGACCGTCAGCGGCGTGTCGATGATCACGAACTTCTTGATCGTCTCGTAGCTGGCGAGCTGGCCGTTCACCTCGTCGACGCGCCGCTGCACGAGCGCCTTCTTCGCCTCGGCGCGCGCGTCGGGCGCGACCCCGTTCGCGTCCAGGTGCGCGTTCACCGCCTGCTCGTTCAGCCACACGCCCGCCACCAGGTACCGCTTCGCGTCGCCGTAGACGACGACGTGCGCGATGAACGGGTCGTCCTTGAACCGCACCTCGATGTTCGCCGGCGGCACGTTCTTCCCGCCCGCCGTCACCAGAATGTCCTTCTTGCGGTCGACGATCTGCAGGAAGCCGTCGTCGGTGAAGCGGCCGACGTCTCCGGTCTTGAACCAGCCGTCGTCGGTGAACGCCTCTTTCGTCGCCGCCGGATCCTTGTGGTACCCGCCGAACACGTTCGGCCCGCGCGCGAGGATCTCTCCGTCCTCCGCGAGGCGGAGCTCGACGGACGGCAGCGGCTTGCCGACCGTGTCGAAGCGGAACGCGTCGGGCCGGTTCAGCGTCAGCGTCGGCGCGCACTCGGTGAGGCCGTAGCCTTCGATGATGAGCATGCCTTCGGCGTGGAAGCGCTCCTTCACCTCGCGCTTGAGGCCCGCGCCGCCGGAGAGGCAGAACGTCAGCCGCCCGCCGGTCAGCTCCTTCAGGGCCCCCCGCTTGTCGCCCGCCTGCGAGGCCAGCTTCTCCCACAGCGCCGGCACGCTCATGAACACGTTCGGCCGCACCTCCTTCAGCCGCTGCAGCGCCGTCGACGGATCCGCGAAGTACGTGGTGAAGCCGAGCGTGTTGCCGATGCAGGCCTCTCCGAAGCCGAAGATGTGGCTCATCGGCAGCCACAGCACGTCGACGTCGTTGCCGGTGAGCAGCGGCGCGTTGCTCTTCAGCCAGTCGAGCCCGTTCACCCCGACGTTGCGGTGCGTGAGCGGCACGCCCTTCGGGTTCCCGCTCGTGCCGCTCGTGTAGAGCATCACGCCCGGCTGATCGATCGAGATGCCGTCGAGCATGCGCTCGAGCTCGCCCGGGCTCTCGGCGTCGCGCGCCGCTCCTTGAGCCTGCACCTTCGACCAGGGCACGAGCTTCTTCTCGACCTCGGCGATGGGCGGACACGGGCGCCCCTCGGCGCGCATCTTCTCGAGCAGCGGCCCCGCCTCGATCGCCTTCTCGCCGAGCGTGACGATGCGCAGCACCTGCGCGTAGTCGCTCCACTGCTCGAACACGCGCGTGAGCAGCGCGGGCGTGTCGACGAACAGCACCTTCGCGTCGCAGTGGCTCGCCACGTACGCGGCCTGCGGCGCGGTGCTCGCCGGGTAGATCGGCACCATCACGCCGCCGGCCGTCTGCAGCCCCAGCGCCGCCGCCATCCACTCCACCGAGTTCGGCGCGAAGATCGCGCCGCGGTCGCCGGGCTTCACGCCGACCGAGCTGAGGAAGAGCGCGCAGCGGCGGATCTGCGTCGCGAACGCACCCCACGTGACCGCGCGCCAATCTCCGTCGGGCGTCGGCAGCATGAAGCGCACCCGGGTCTTGCGCTCGGGGAGCGAATCGAACACCGCGCGCGGCGCGGGCTTCAGCTCGAGGTAGGGCGTGATGTCCATGGACGGCTCCTTCGCGGGTTTCAGTTCTTCGGCGTGAGGGCGTCGAGCCGCTCTTCCAGATCCAGAATGCGGCTCTGCAGCTGGTTGAGCGCGTGCAGCTCGCGCTCCTGATCGCGCTTCGTCGGCAGGCCCCACAGGCCCCACCACTGCGCCATGGCCTTGTCGCTCATGGCCTTGGCCTTCATGGTCGCGGTCAGCATGCCGCCCATCGGCTCGAGGAAGGCGGGGTTCTTCATCACGTTCTCGAAAAACTCGGCGGTGCGGGCCTCCCACAGATCGAAGCCCTTCTTCCAGGTGTCCCAGCTGATCACGGCGGTGTGCTCCTCTGTTCAAAGTCCGAGCCTCCTCAGCTCGGACGTGGTGGTGAACTCCGGGTTCGTCTCTCCGTTGACGCTGACGGCGCGCGCGACCTCGCCGAAGCACTCGAACAGCCACGAGACCTGGCGGCGCGAGACGGTCGGCCCCGCGACGGGCTCGATGGTGACCTGCGTGCTCGTGCGCAGCGCCTGCGTGAACGTGACGTCGGGCAGCTCGAGACGGCCCGACTGATCGACCGCGACGTTGTACGTGTCGCGCCCCGCGTAGGGCAGGCCGCGCAGCATCGCGTTGCGGATCTCTCCGACGCTGACCCACGTCTTTCCGACCTCGAGCGGGTACCGGTACAGCTGCACCGGAGCCTGGTACGGCAGCAGCGTCTTTCCCTCTGCCGGGTTCTCGAGCGCGCTCGCCACGCCGTGCAGCAACAGGTTCGCGCCGTCGTCCGAGTACACGCCCAGCACCGTGCCCCCGGCGTCGATCGGCACCACGTACTGCCCGCCGGGGAAGGACGAAGCGAACCAGTGCCCGGTCAGCGCGCGCGCCGCCAGCTTCGCCACGCGGTCGTCCGCGTAGTCGGTCGCCAGGTCCCACACGCGGCGGCCGGCGCCGTCGACCATGCCCGACAGCGTCACGCTGCGCTGCACGGTCGCCGGAGACACCAGCAGCGACACCGGCACGTCCAGCGTCGCCTTCAGCTCGGCGGCTTCCAGCTTGCCGTCGAGGTTCGGCAGGCAGTCGAGCGACTGTCCCAGCGGCGGCTCGTACTGCATGCGCTCGGGGTACGTGCGGTTCTCTCCGCAGGCGGCCAGCGCGAAGAGCGCGATGACGATTCTCAGATGACCCATGCGAGCCTCAGTCGGAGCAGCTGTGCGGGCTGCGCATCGAGCCCCGCGACGGGGTTCGACAGGCCCGCGAACGGGACCAGCACCGCGTACTCGAGCAGCGCGTCGAAGCCGTCGCGCGCCTCCCACCGCAGGCTGCCGTGGACCTCGAGCCCCAGGTTCGCGTCGTTCCCCGGAGTCGACGACGCGTACAGCGCCCGCGTGTACGTCGCCGAGAGCCGCAGCTTCAGCGCCGACGGGCCCGCGTCGACGAGCCGCGCCTGCACCCACGGCCGCAGGTAGTAGGCGTCGGTGATGGTGCCGATGATCTCGGCGAAGAGGATGCGGTCGACGCGGTAGTCCGGGTGGAAGCGGAAGTTGTCGGCGCGGATGTCGCGCGGGATGTCGAGCTGCTGCGCGTCGAGCTCGCCCTGAACCGGCCTCACGCCCGCCGGCGGGAAGGCGCCGAAGCCCGGCGCCGGGTCTCCGCTCGCGATGCCGGTGTAGAGGCCGCCCGAGAAGCGCGAGCTCGGCTCGCCGACCTCGATCTCCAGCGCGCCGCCCCACTGCAGCGAGCTGACCTTGTCGCGCAGCAACACGCCGGGGATGAGCGAGGGCTGATCGACGGTGGCGATCGCGAGCGCGCCTTCGAACTCGACGCGCAGCATCGGCGCCGTGACGCGCGCCCAGACGTCGAACACGGTGGCGCGGAAGCCGCGCGGCACGACCTGGGAAGAGGTGAGCGCCGAGCCTTTGACGTTGAGGTACGTCTGCGGCACGTCGTTGTCCTGCCAGCGGTGCGAGGCGAGCGCGCCGTACTCGACGGTGACGCGGCCGGCGCGGCGCCGGCGGTCGAGCGCGAGCGGCGTGCGGATGTTCATCAGCGCGAACGACGCCGAGTGCACGTTGGCGCTCGGCTCCAGCACGACGGAGCGGATGGAGTCGGGCCGCAGCTGCAGCGGGCCCACGGCGCTGAAGTCGTACGCGGCCGCGACGAGGTGACCGAAGATGGGAGACACGAACGCGACGCGGTCGGCGGCGTCGCCGCGGTCGCAGTCGAGGCAGTCGCCTCCGTTGGCGAGCATTCCCAGGCCCCAGTGGCTGCCCATGCGGCCGGCGCTGAGCATGCCGATCGGCGTCAGCGCCTCGGCGTACGCGCGCTTGAGCCGGAAGAGCGTGTGCGGCAGCTGCCCGGGGCTCGTCGCCGGGGTCAGCGCGTTGCCGGTGCCCGGGCTCAGGGCCGGGGTCGAGCCGAAGACGACGTCGTCGATGACGTCCATGCGGACCTTCACCGCGAGCGCCGCGAACGGGGCGTAGAGCGCGAGGTCGGTGCGCAGGCGCATGTCGGCGTTCATCAGCGTCTGCGCGTTCGGGTCGCCGAGCGGCACCGCGAACAGCGCGCGGCCGGACGGCGTGGTGCCGCGGTCGAGATCGAAGTTGTGCAGCACTTCGCCGCGCGTGCGGAAGTACCCGGCGATCGACAGCTCGAGCTTCTCGCGCGGGTACAGGTCTTCGCCGTGGTCCATCAGGCCGCTGGCGAAAGAGGGGAGGGAGAGGAGCAGGAGCAGAAATGGGGACAGGCTGCTTTTTCGGCGCTCCCACCTCCGGACGTCGAGCCCGGGCCGGCCGAAAAAGCAGCCTGTCCCCATTTCGGCGGGGGTCATTTCGCGTCCTCGCCCAGAAACCGCACCAGCTCTGCCGTCGACGCGTTCGCCGCCTCGAGCATCGGAAAGTGCCCGCACTGCGGAAAGACGACGAGCCGGGCGCGGGGCAGCTGCTTCGAAAGCCGCTCGCCGACGCTCAAGGTGGTGACGCGATCCTCGCGCCCCCAGAGCAGCAGCACCGGCACCTTCACCTCGCCGTACCGCTGCTCGACCTCGTCGTACCGCTGGCCGCGAACGGCCTCGAGCGCGGCAGCGGTGGTGCCGGGCCGGGCGAGCTGCCGCTCGACGGAGTCGACGAGCTCCTGGCTGATGGCGTGCGGGTCGTAGAACGCGAACGCGAGCTTCTCCTCGGGGCGCTCGCGGTAGAACCACGCGTACAGCACCTCGCCGACGCCCCGCGCGCGCGCGATGTGGAACGTGCTGGGCAGCTGCGACTCGTAGACCCAGGCGTCGTACAGCGCGATGCGCTCGACGACCTCGGGGTGATCGAGCGCGAGCTGCAGCGCGACCGAGCTGCCCCACGAGTGCGCGACGATGGCCGCCTTGTCGATGCCGCGCTCCTTCATCACCGCGTACACCAGCGCCGCCTGCGCCTTCGGCGAGTAGTCGCCCACGGGCCGGTCGGTCCACCCGAAGCCCTTCAGGTCCATCGACAGCACGCGGCGGTTCTGCAGCGAGGGCGTCACCGTCGCCCACGTCTCGAGGCTCGACGCGAAGCCGTGCAGCATCACCACGGCCGGGCCCTTGCCCACGTCGCGGTAGTGCACGCGGGCGCCTTCGACGCTTACGAACGTCGCGTCCTTCGGCTCGTCGGGCAGGGCTCCGGTGTGGAACGCAAGGCAGTTGGCGAGCCAGCAGCCGCTGCACAGCAGGGCGACGGCGGCCCAGGCGGGCTTCACGGAGACAGCCTCCGCACCTCGGCCTGCGAGCTCCACTCGGAGTCGAATTCGTTGTTCTGAGAGCTGAGCGTCGCGATGGTGCCGAAGCACTCGGTGACGAACAGCTGCGTGCGCAGCGTCGTGACCACGAAGCCGACGGTGCGCGTGAGCTCGGTGTTGACGCGGATGACGTCGAACGACGCGAACGGAGTCTTCGCGACGCCGCGCTTGTCGGCGGTCGACTCGTACGTCTCGTACTGCACCCACGCGCTGCCGTTGAACAGGCCTGAGACCGTCGACGTCGTCGTCCACGTGGCGTTCGCGCTCAGCGGAAACGCGATGAGCTTCGCCGGCGGCGAGTACGAGAGCTTCGTCGCGGTGAACGAGTCCATCGGAGACGCCACGCCGCGCAGGTACAGCCCGTCGTTCTTCACCTCGAAGATGCCGAGCAGCTCGGACGTGTCGGACAGCCGCGTCACGTAGGTCGCGCCCGCGAAGTCGTTCTCGAACCACTTGCCCGAGAGCGACTGCGTCTCGGCGAGCACGTTGTGATCTCCGTCGAGCGCCTTCGTGAAGTCCCAGGTCGGCACTCCGCCGTCCATCACCGGCGTGCTGTTGAAGGTGACGTCGCTGGCGACCTTGAACGTCGCGTGGAAGCCGGGCCCGAGGGGGACCTCGATGCGGGTGATGGTGCCGTCGTTGTTCGGCAGGCAGCTGGGCCCGGTGCCGCCCGCGCCGCCGCTCCCGCCCGTGCCGGTTCCGCCGCCGCTCGAGCTGCCGCCGCTGCCACCGCCCGCCGCAGCGCCTCCGCCGGAGCCGGTCGCGCCGCCGGCGCCACTGCCGCCCGAGCCGCCGCTGCCACCGCCTTCGCCGCCGCCCGTGCTGCCGACGCACATTCCGTCGCGCGAGCAGACGCCGCTGGCGCAGTCGGCGCCGGTGCGGCACTGCGGCGTCGGAGCCGCCGAGCAGGCGGTGAAGATCAGGAGGGCGCTGAGTCGAAGCATGACCGGGCCCCGCCTATTGGATCCGCTGCAGGAAAACCGCAAGCCGGGGTCTGTCGTTCGGTCGGTCATTGTTGCGCCGCAACACGAAATGCACGATCCGGGGTGCCGAAGTCAAGCGCCTGTGTTGCGTCGCACCAACGAACCGGGTAGGCGGTACGGCCATGCTCGTGGTGAAGAAATACGGAAACCGGCGCCTCTACGACACCGACCAGAGCCGCTACATCACGCTCGAAGAGCTGACCGAGCGCATCCGCTCGGGCATCGAGGTGAAGGTGATCGACGCGAAGACGAACGCCGACCTCACGCAGGCGACGCTGACCCAGGTGATCATCGAAGGCCGCGGCGTCGGCGCGTTCCTCCCGGTCCCGCTGCTGCACCAGCTGATTCGCCTCGGGGACGACTCCCTCGCGGAGTTCTTCAACCGCTACGTGCAGGTGGCCCTCGAGATGTACCTGCAGATGAAGGCCGGCGTGTCGTCGCTCTCGCCGTTCAACCCGTTCGCGGCGATGAACCCGTTCGCGAGCGCGATGCTGCGGCCCTTCCAGTCCGGCGGCGGCGCGCCGCCTCCCGCCCCTGCGCCGGCGGCTCCGCAGACCGACGTCGAGACGCTCAAGCGCGAGCTCGACGAGCTCAAGAAGGCGCTCAAGCCGCGCACGCGCAGGCGCTAGAAATTGTTGCGCTGCACAATTTTTCCTTGACGCGCGAGCCGCGGTGGCTACCCTTGTGAGCAACTCGGGGCCACTTCCGGCTTCGATGCACGAGGGAGCACAACCATGGCGGACAAGTTCGGAGCGGAGTTCTTCAAGAAGGCGACCGAGGAGACGGCGGCGCTTCAGGCGAAGTGGGTCGAGCAGTCGTTCAAGGCGATGGACGACTACAACACGCTGGCGAAGGCGGCCTTCAAGTACTGGGTCGACCTGCACGCCGACGCGCGCAAGATGGTCACCGACTCGCTGAGCTGAACGATGCTGCCGCTGCTCGCTCCCACGCCGAAGGACGTCATCTGCACCGACGCCGGTGCGTCGCTGTACCGATTTCGCGGTGCACAACCGCCGAAGCCGGGGCTGGCGCCGGTGCTGCTCGTGCCGTCGATGATCAATCGCTGGTACGTGCTCGACCTGAGGGCGGGAGCGAGCCTCGCGGCGGCGCTGCTCGACGCGGGCTTGGACGTGTGGTGCCTCGACTGGGGCATCCCGCAAGACGAGGACCGCTACCTCGAGTGGGACGACGTGCTGCGCCGGCTGTCGCGCCTCGCTCGACGCGTGCGGCGGCACACCGGCAGAGAGCGCATCTCGGTGCTCGGCTACTGCATGGGCGCCACGCTCTCGGGCATCTACACCGCGCTCGAGCCCGAAGGCGTCGCGGCCTTCGCGAACCTGCTCGGCCCGTTCGACTTCTCGCAGGCCGGTTCGCTGGGCCTCATGACCGATCGCCGCTGGTTCGACGCCGACGCCGTCGCGGACGCCGGAAATGTTGCGCCGCACCAGATGCAGGCCGGCTTCCAGATGCTCAGGCCCACCGCCACGCTCGCCAAGCTCGTCGGCGTCCTCGATCGCGGCATGGACGACGGCTTCAAGGCGCTCGAGGCCTGGGCGAGCGACAACATCGCGTTCCCCGCGGCCGCGTACCGCCGCTACATCCGCGAGCTGTACCAGGAGAACCAGCTCGTCGAAGGAAAGCACCGCGTCATGGGCCGCACGGTGAAGCTGGGCGACATCAAGTGCCCCGTGCTGACCATCGCGGCGTCACGCGACGCCATCTGTCCGAAGCCCGCAGCGCTGGGGCTGAACCGCGCCGTGCCGCACGCCGAGCTGCTCGAGGTGCCGGGGGGGCACGTCGGAGCTGTCGTAGGAAGTGCGGCGGCGCGGGTGCTGTATCCGGCGCTGCAGAAGTTCTTCAGCGCGCGAGCCTGAAACCGCGAACCCGAACCCGAACCCGAACCCGGCCGTCAGCCGATCGGCCCCAGGGTCGCGTACCTCGGCTCCGTCAGCTTCGGCGGCCCCTTGGCCTTCAGCGCCTGCTGCGCCAGCGCGGCGGCGAGCTTGGCACCGTCCCGCAACCGCGCTCGCAAGCCATCTTCGCCGATGGGGTGCGGCGTCAGCCCGAGCTCGCGCAGCTTGTAGTTGCCCTTGTAGAGCAGCTTCGTCTGCCGAATCGCGCGCGTGTAATAGGTGAGCGAGATGGTGATCGACACGCCGGGCCCGTTCTTCACCAGGTGCGGCGCGGTCGACGGCATGTACGCGCCCATGCCCGGCTCGAAGTCGTACGCGTGCGCGCGCTGCAGGAAGTCGTCGCGGAACACGACCAGCTCGCGCGAGTGCTTGGTGTGGAAGAGCTCGAGGCTGCGCTCGGTCACCACCTCGCGATCCAGCGGCTCCCAGACGTAGACCTTCTTCGTCCCCAGGCACTGGAGGATGAAGTTGTTCTCGTGATCCATGTGGTACGGCGTCACCGCGTTCGGCGAGGTGATGAAGATCCACCCCGCGCGGCCGTGCATGCCCGGGTCCTTCTTCTCGGTGCGCGGCATCACCTCGTCGAGGATCTCGTCGACCAGCGTGCGGTAGAGCGGGTCGTTCTGCACGTTGTGCAGCGCCATCCACGCCTGGGCCTCTTCGATGCGCCTGATCGTCTCGAGCGGCGTCAGCTTCGGCGGGTGCGTCTTCGGCGCGTCCACGAAGCTCGTGTGAAAGTCGGCCGCCGCGCTGTGCGAGCGAATCGCTCCCTGCGCCGCGAGGCGCTCCGCGAGCGCGATCAGGTTGTCGAGCTGGAGCAGCGGGTGGTCCATCCAGTTGTGGCGGACGGCCATCACCTTCTGCGGGTGGAACTGCGTCTCGTCGAATTGGATACCGCGGCTCATGGGGGCTCCTAGAATAACGAAAAGCCCATGCCGGTCACCGCTCCCGAAGGGTTCTTCTACGTGATGGTGGTGGTCGAGCATGAGGGCCGCTTCCTCATGGTTCAGGAGAAGGACCACTCCTGGTTCCTCCCCGCGGGCGCCATCGAGCCGCCCGAAGAGCTCGGCTCCGCGGTCATGCGCGAGGCCTGGCAGGAAGGCGGCATCATGGTGAAGCCGCTCTCGCTGCTCAAGGTCGAGTACCGCTGGTACCCCGGCGAGCACGGCCTCACGGCGTGGTGGCGCTTCACCATTCGCGCCTCACCGAAGGGCGAGCTGCAGCCCAAGCAGCTGCCCGACGCCTACTCGCTGCGCGCCGGCTGGTTCACCATCAAGGAGATCGAGGGCATCAAGCTGCGCAGCCCCGACGTGCTGGACATCCTCAAGGACGTCGCGCGCGGAGCGCCCGAGCTGCCGCTCCCCACGGCGGTGTGAAGTCTCCTCCCGGAGGGGGGAGGGGCGAGCCCCTCGGAGCGGTCGCGCGCGGAGCGCCCGAGCTGCCGCTCCCCACGGCGGTGTGAAGTCTCCTCC
>CALJKW010000021.1 GCA_937980205.1 uncultured Myxococcales bacterium
CAGCAGGAGGCAGCGCAGGCGGTGCAGCAGGAGGCAGCGCAGGCGGTGCAGCAGGAGGCAGCGCAGGCGGTGCAGCAGGCGGTAGCGCGGGCGGTGCAGCCGGAGGCAGCGCAGGCGGTGCAGCGGGCGGCAGCGGCGGCGGCCCCATCGCGGATGGCGGCACGTACGGCGTCCCGCAGATGGGCTACCCCAGCTGGCGCGAGCGGACGATCCAGGTCCTCACGAACGCGGTGCGCATCTCGCCCGTCCCGTACAAGGCGTCGCTCGTCTACTCGTCGTTCTCTCCGTCGCTGAACGTGAGCACGGTCCTGGACCCTGCGGTGTACCCGCCGCAGCCGCCGCTCTTCTACGACTTCAACCTGAACCGGGCCGCGCGCCAGCACTCGCAGGAGATGGCGGACCTGAACTACTTCTCACACAACTCCGCCGACGGCGGCAGCTTCGCGATGCGCGTGCGCCAGTACTACACGGCGTCGACCACCATCGGCGAGAACATCGCCGCAGGCACGCACGGCAGCGAATTGCGCGCGATGCACCAGTGGCTGTGCGACGCGGTGAACAACGTGTGCTGCGTCGACGGCCAGTCCTGCGACGGTCACCGGCGCGGCATCATGAACGGCAACTTCCGGGCGCTCGGCGTCGGCTACGGCTTCAGCTCGACGTCGACGTACGACCACTACTGGACCCAGGACTTCGGCGGAGTCGCGCCGCAGCCGCAGCCGCCGCTCGTGGACGGCACGCACTTCCTCTCGGGCTCGGCCCAGACGCGCTTCATCGCGAACTACTACGCGACGACCGCGGCACAGAACGTCTCGGTGGTGATCGACGGGCTCGCGATGACCATGGCGGTCGACCTCGGCTCCAGCTCGCGCGGGACCTGGTTCGTGCTCACGTCGCGCGGCACCGCCTGCCGCTCGTACTACTTCCTCGCGACCACAAGCGCGGGCGTGACCTGGCGGTACCCGGCGAGGGGCGTGTTCCGCACGCGCGGCGAAGGCACGTGCACCGAAGAGTACGTGCCCTGAGGCCAGTCCTCCGCGTGCGCCAGCGGCTGCGGAGTCGGCAGGTCCACGACGCCTTCGAAGTCCGGCGGCGGCAAGACGATGGGCGGCCGGCGCTTCATTGCAGGTCTCCGCATGCGCCGGCGGGCAGGCCCTGAGCGATCCAGTCGAGCAGCAGCGTGCGCTCGGCCGCCGAGAGTTGCCGGCTCTCGAGCCGCGGTGGCATCGGCGCCCCGGTCGTCCCCGACACCCGCCCGGCGATCTTCTCGCTCATCGCGATCATCTCGGTGCGCGTCCGGAACGCCGGGATGTTCGGCGGCGAGCCCATGTGGCAGCGCGCGCAGGCCGCCTGCATCACGTCGCGCACGTCGCAGGGAAGGCCGGTGAGGGCAGGCTGCTGTTGCGGCGGCGGTTGCTGCATCGGCCGCTCGGGAGCGGCGACGGCGAGGCCGGTCTCGAGCTCCTCCGCGGGCCCGCAGGCGGTGACGACCAGGATCAGCAGCGCGCGTTTCATGACGGCATTGTCGCCACCGCCATGAAGAAGAAAATCGATATGTTTTGAACACGAGCGTAAAGGCGTGGCATACGAAGCCATGCTCCCTCCGCTCGACTCGCTGCGGTGCTTCACCGAGGCGGCGCGGCTGCTGAACTTCCGCGCGGCCTCGCGCGTGGTGGCGCTCACTCCCGCCGCGCTGGGGCAGCGCATCAAGCAGCTCGAGGACATCGTGGGTCGCCCGCTGTTCACGCGGACGAGCCGGAAGGTCGTGCTCACCGAGGCGGGCCTCGCCTTCCTTCCCTACGCGCGCGACGCGATCTCGGCGGCCGAGCGCTGCCTGCAGGCTGGGCGCGGCGAGGTCGGCCCGGTGCCACAGGAGGTCGTGATCGGCACGCGGCACGAGCTGGGCATGTCGTGGGTCGTGCCGATGCTGCCGCTGCTGCGCAAGAACCACCCGGGAGTGACGTTCCACGTCTACTTCGGCTCGGGCAACGATCTGCTCGTTCGCGTCCGTGCGCTCGACGTGCACTGCGCCGTCGGCTCGATGCGCGTGGGCGATCCCATCATCGCGACGGTGCCGCTGCACCCCGAGCGCTACGCGCTGGTCGCGAGCCCGAAGCTGCTCAAGGCCAGGCCCGTGCGCTCGGCCGCCGACTGCGTCGAGCACACGCTGTTCGACGTGAACCTCGGCATGCCGCTGTTCAGCTACCTGCGCGACGCCGCCGGTGGAGCCGCCTTCCGCTTCAAGCAGACCATCGCGATGGGAACCATCGCCTCGGTCCGAGAGCTCGTGCTCTGGGGCGAAGGGCTCGCCGTGCTGCCCGAGTACCTCGTCGAGCCCGACCTGCGCGCGAAGCGGCTGCAGCGCGTGCTGCCGAAGCAGCCGATTCAGCAAGACTGGTTTCGGCTCTACTTCCGGGAAGACGACCCCCGCAGGGCGTTGTTCGAGTCTTTTGCGCAGACGATGCGAACGCAGACGCCGCGATGAGCCCGAAGACGTCGAACCTGTTCCCGATCCTCGTGGCCGCGGCGCTCGGCGCGTGCGGAGCGTTGGGGCTCGTCATCGGGGTCGCGCTGCCGGCGTACCTTCGCCACCAGGCGAGGTCGAAGCAGACGGCGTGCAAGACGGCGCTCAAGGAGGCGTACGTCGCCGAGAAGGCGTACTTCCTGGAGAAGGACCTCTACTCCGAGAACCCGAGCGTGATCGGGCTGGGCGCGTCGTCGGTGCTGCGCGTGTTCGGACCTTCGGCCGCCCAGGACACGCCGGATCCGGTCGCCGAGGCGGTTCACGCGCACGTCAACGGACGGCTCGGCGTGTCGGGCCACTGTCCGAAGTGCGACGTCACCATCGGCTGCGGCACGAACATCGATACGGATCCGGAGGTGGACGTCTGGTCCATCTCCACCGCCGATCGCACGTCCGCTGGCGGCAAGCGCATTCCAGCCGGTGTCCCGTACAACGACTTCGACGATCTCACCGACGCTGCAGGCGAGTAGCAGCACGGCTCCGCAGTGGCGCCGGTTTCGCGCGGAGCGAACGGAGGCGTGCTACCCAAGCGGCGCCGCGAGCTGCCACCCCTCCGCCAGCCACGCATCCACCGCTGCCAGCGCGTGCGCCAGGCGCTCATCGCGAGGCCCGCGCAGCCACCGCCACGAGTGGCCGGCTTCGGTCAGCCGCTGCACGAACACGTCGGTCATCCACCGCCTGAGGTGCTCGCCGTCTCGCAGACCGTCCTGCTCGAACGGCACGTCGTCGGGGTGCGTGAGCAGATAGCGGCGGCCGTGCGGCGCAGCGGCGAAGGCCTCGACGGGCGCCGAGCGCCGCCCCAGGTACCGTTCGTGCCAGACCCCCGTCGCGAAGGCGTCGGTGTCGCAGATGAGGACGGGGGCTCCACGCCGCGCTGCCGCGTCTTCGCGCGCCTGCTGCGTGCGCGCGACGGCCACGAAGTCGTCGCTGCTCCACTGCAGCGCCTCCATCGGCGCATCCGGTCGCTCGCGCCGCAGCGCCGCGAGCTTCTCCACCGTGTACTCGCGCCCGTACTCCGCGACGTGAAGCGTCGGGGCGAACGCAGCGCCGCGCGCGGTCAGCCGCCCTGCGAGCGCCTCGGCGAGCGTGCTCTTGCCCGTCGACTCGGCGCCGACGATGACGAGCCTGCGCGCGAACCAGGCGCGCACGCACGGAGCGAGGCGCCGCCAGTGCGCGACGGGATCTCTGCGAACGGCGGTACCCGACACCGGCGCGCCCGCCCGCGGCGGATCGACGCTCACGTGCCGTGCGGCGAGCCGGCGCGCCAGCTCTTCGCCGTACGCCTCCGAGGTGAAGACGGCGTCGACGCGCTCGCCCTGCAGCGCCTCGCGCATGATCGCCACGTGCGCCTCCCAGACGCCGTCGTCTTCGTAGTCGACCGGCACGTCGTCCATCGTGCCGAGGACGCGCACGTGCGGAGTCGCGGCGTGAATCTCGCGCACCCAGGCGACGCGGTCCGCGAGCGGAATCGACTCGACCGTCGCGGCCATCACCAGCACGGTGACCCGCTCGCTCTGCTCGGCCGCTGCGCGCACGAGCAGCGCATGGCCCTCGTGCGGCGGGTAGAACTTGCCGATGACGAGGCCGTGGCGCGCCTTCACGCCGCCGCCCTCGCGAGTGACCGCCGCCAGTCCCGCAGGCCCTTCACGCACAGCGCGAGGAACACGACGTAGAGCAGGGCGGTCGGGTACAGGCCGCGGCTCAGGTAGAGCGGCACGCTGATGACGTCGACCGAGATCCACACCCACCACGACTCGAGCAGCTTGTGCGCCTGGCCGTAGGTCGCGACGAGGCTCAGCGTCAGCACCAGCGAATCCCACAGCGGCACGGGAGAGTCCGTGAAGCGGGAGAGCAGAAACGTCGCGAGCGCGGTCGACGGCACCGCGAGCCCGCCCATCACCCACCACTCGCGCGGCCGCGTCCGGCGCACCGGCAGCGGCGCGTCTCGAGAGGGCCCCCGGCGCACCCAGACGCTCCAGCCGTAGATGCCGAGCACGAAGAAGATGCCCTGCAGGGTCGCGTCGGCGTACAGCCGCGAGTGGAAGAACAGCACCGCCCAGAAGACGTTGTTCAAGAGCCCGAGCGGCCAGTTGAGCACGTGCTGCCGCGCGACGAGGTACACGCACGCGGCGCCGGTGAGGTCGCCGAGCACCTCGCTCCAGCGCACGTCGACGCCGAAGAGCTGAAACGCCGGCTGCTGCAGCGAGTCGAGGATCACGCTGGCGCTGTCTTCAGCGACCCACCAGGTTCGCCTCGGGAGCGTCGCGCACCTCGAAGCGCATCTCGTCGCTGGTGGCCTGAATCTCCGGCGCGTACATGGCTTCGGCGCGGGCGGGCAGGGCGGCGAACTTGCCCGGCACCTCGGCGCGCAGCTCGTACGAGAGCTTCGTGACGCCGACCGGGATCGCCTGGAGGAACATCGCCACGCGATCGGTGCGCAGCTCCGCGTGCGCGCACTGGTAGTTGCACACCTCGGGCCCGCTCTTGAGCATCACGGCCTCGAGCCCGGCGGGCTTCAGGTCCTCGATCATCACGAACTCGACGGCCTTGTTGGCCTTCACCTCGAGGTCGACGCGAACGCGCGTGCCGGACTCGAGCGGCATGCCGTATTCGGTCGGCGCCGCCGACGGCTCGGTCGAGGGCTTGCCGATGAGCGTGTACTTGCGCGTGACCACGACGTCGCCGCCGACGCCCTTGATGAAGTCGTTCTGGTTGAACACGTCGAGCGTCGCGGCGAAGTAGCCCGTCGCGGCGCCTCCGTCCTTGCGGACCTCGACGACGTTCTTCCCCGCCTTGAACGCAGCGTCCTCGAGCACGATGGGCGCGGTGAGGTCGATGCCGCCCTTCGTGAACGCGAGCCGCTTCATCTCGCGGCCGTTCACGAGCACCACGAAGGCGCCGCTGCGGTTGCTCGCCTCCTCACGGCGCGCGAGATCCGACAGCGCGTAGATCGCGAACGCCGTGTCGCGCGTGGTGCGCCACTTGCCGCCGTTGCGGCGCAGCACCAGGAAGTCGGTGAGCGGCTTGATGTTCGGGCTCTTCAGGTCGTACCGCGCCATCGCCATCAGCGTGTACGCGGTGGCCTCGATCGCCGCGGAGGTGCTCCACGCGTCGTTCACCTCGCCGACCGCCGCGTCGGGCCGCGACGCCGCAGCCTTCACGACGTCGTCGAGGTTCTCCACCGCGATGCGCGCGCGCGCGTCTTTCGCGGCCAGCAGCGCGAGCGCGACGAGCGCCCGGCCCCGCGGAGAGAGCTTCGTGCGCGCGCCGAACGCAAAGTCGAGCGCGGACTTCGGCGCGCCGCCCGTCGTCGCCAGCGCGTAGGTGATGAACGCCTGCGTCTCGGGCTCGTTGCGCGCCGCGCCCAGCACGTTCGTGAGGTACGCGCGCCCGCGCTCGAGCACCGCGCCGTCGATGGTCAGCCCCGCCTCGCGGCCCAGACCCAGGCCGTAGACGACGTACGCGCTCATCCACTTGTTCGTGTTGTCGGTCTGCCACCAGCCCCAGCCGCCGTCCGAGTGCTGGAACCCGTACAGGCGCTTGAGGCCCGCATCGACCATCGCGTCGAGGTCGGCCGGCACGCGCGTCGCCGGCAGGTTCAGGTCCTTCACCGCGCGCCGGGCGATCGCCGCCGGCACGAAGCGCGAGAGCGTCTGTTCGACGCAGCCGTACGGGTACTGCGCGAGGTACGGCAGGCCGTCGAACATCACGGACAGCAGCGACGGCGACAGCGTCAGCTCGAAGCGCGTGGCCTTCGGGTTGCGCTTCTCCGGGACGTCGAGCTCGAGCGTGAACTTGTCGGAGAGCCGGCCCGCGAACGCCTTTCGCTGCGCCGAGCCGTGGATCATCGACGGCAGCTTCCACTCCATGGCGTCGGCCAGGGGCCCGCTGCGCGCGACCGTCTTCACCGTGCGCTCGCCGATGTCGACGACCTGGAAGCGCACGTCGAACCGAACGTCTTCACCCGGGCCGACCTTCACGAGCTTCTGCGCCGGCCCCAGCGCCTTGAGGCCCGGCGCCAAGATCGAGACGTCGACGTCCGCCGCCTTGTCGAGCCGGCTCGAGACGATCGCCGACAGCGTCACCTCGTCGCGCTCGGTGAAGAACCGCGGAGCCTGCAGCCGCACCATCAGCGGCTTCTCGGTGCGGATGTTGCCCTGGCCCACGCCGAGGTGCGGGCCGTTCGTGACCACGTACGCCGTCGCGCGCCACGACGTGAGCGAGTCCTTCAGCTTCACGTCCTGCTTCAGCGGCGCGCCGGCCTTGCCGGCGAGCGACGCGAACCAGCCCGACGAGCTGCCGAAGTCGGTGCGCACCTTCACCGGCGCCGCGCCCGCGCCGGTGCCGAGCCCGCCGGCACCGGCCAGGTCGTCCATCCCCGCGCCCGCGCCGGGCCCTGCCGCTTTGCGCTTCGCGCCCGAAGCCGAGGCGATCTCCTTGGCCGCCCCCATGTCCTTCTTCTCCTCCTGCACGCGCTCGGCGACGACCGGCGCGGCCATCGCGGCCGGCGCTTCGGGCTCGCCCCTCGCCCGGTCTTCATCGCGCGACGCCGAGTCGGTCGGCTTCGGCTCCGGCTGGGTCTGCGCGACGCCCTCCGGCCTCTGCTGCTGCGGCCGGCGGTACGTCTTCTGGTTCATCGTCGACGACGTCTGCACGCGCAGCTCGCGGCGCTTGCGGCCGAAGAACGAGAGGAAGTCGGTGCGCGCCGCCTCGATGGCGTACAGCGCCTCGTCGACGACCGTGACCGCGACCTCGCTGTCCGCCCCCTTCGGAGCGCCCGGCGCCTCGATGGTCACCGGCACACTGGTGCCCGGCTCGGTCGTGCCCTTCGCGAACGCGACCTTCACCGGCAGCTCGACCTCGCTGCCCTTCACGCGGATCTCGACCGCCGTCTGCAGCGCCGTGGCCTGCTCGAAGCGGAACACGTGCAGCCAGCTGTTCGGCGCCATGTCGGCCGCGAGCGGAATCTCGACGAACTTCGCGCGGCCGTTCAGCGGCAGCGCCTTCACCCACTGCAGCCGCTCGTTCTCCACCGTCACCAGGACGTGGCCACCCGCCGTCGGCGTGACGACCAGCGCGCGCACCAGCTGGCCCACCTTGAGCGGCGCGGTGTCGGTGAACAGCTGGAAGCCGTAGCCCTCGGGCATCATCGGCTTCGCCTCGTTCGTCAGCCACACGTCGGACTGCGCGAGCACCGGGGCGTTGTCGGCGTCGCTCGCGCGCACCTCGATGCGCACCGGGCCGAGCGCGTCGGCGTCGAGCTTCACGCTCCCGCGGCCACCCGAGAGCTTCGCCTTGCCTCTCGCGATGGGCCCGCTGCCGCCGCCGCCGCGCGCGTCGAAGCGCACCAGGCGGACGTGCAGCTCGGGGTCCTCTGCCTTGCCGTTCGCGTCTTCGGCGCGCAGCGTGACGTCGATCTTCTCTCCCGGCTTGTAGATGTACCGGTCCGCGCGCAGGTCCGCGAAGAAGGGCGTGCTCGACGTCTTGATGGAGCCCGAGCCGCTCACCTCGCGGCGTGACGCGTCGGTCACGAACACCTGCACCGCGTACTCGAGCCCCGGGTAGCCGCTGATCTGCTCGGGCTTGACGGCGGGCACCTCGACTTCGGCCGTGCCGTCCGCTCCGGTCTTGAACGTCAGGGTGTGCTGCGCGACCTGGCCGCCGTAGCCGTAGCCATAGCCGTACTCGTCGTCCCACCCGCCGCGGCCGTACCGCCGCTTCGAGCTTCCGCCGCTGTACGGATCGTCGTCGACCGGCTCATCGCCCCACGGGCCGAACCGGTGCTGCCAGTAGCGCACCTGCACGAGCGCCCGGCCCTGCGCGTTCGCGACCGGCCCGCCGAAGAAGAACGACGCGCTGACCTTGAACTTGAGCTTCTGGCCGAAGTCCGGCTTGCCGATCGCAGAGACGCTGACGGTGTACTCGGGCGGCTTGTACTCCTCGACGCGGAACGTGGCCTGCGCCTGGTTCAGCGAGTAGCCGGAGACGGAGAGCTGCGCGTAGTACTGGCCGAGCTGCGCGTCGGCTTTCAGCGGCAGCGTGAACTGCGCGGTGCCGAAGGCGTTGGTGGTGAGCTCCGGCTTCGCGAGCTCGCGGCCCTGCGGGTCGCGCACGTAGAGCGTCACCTTCGAGCTCGCGAGCGGCACCGACGGCCCGTCCTGCCGCGAGCGCAGGAACACCTTGAAGCCGACCGTCTCACCCGGCTTGTAGAGCGGGCGATCCATCAGCACGTAGCCCAGGTGCTCGCGCGTCGGCTCGTACCAGCTGCTCACGTAGCCCCGCGCGAAGCTCGAGGCGCCGCCGGTCTGGGCCCACGCCACCGCCTGGTACGGGTTCTTCCCTTTGAGGTCGAAGCGCGCGACGCCGGTCGCGTCCGCCTTCGCCGTCAGCTTCTCGTACGACGCGCTGTTCTGGCTCTCGAGGTACAGCGCGACGTCGGCGCCCGGCACGGCCGCGCCGGTGAGCGCGTCGGCGGTGAACGTCACCGCGGTCTCGCGCTCGATCTTCATCACCGTCGCGTGCGGCGTGACGAGCACGATCTCGTCGTCGCGCTGCCCGTCGGCGTCGACCTCGAGCAGGTACGCGCCGGGCTGTTTGAGATCGAGGTCGAAGGTGCTGCTGCCGTAGGCGTGCTTCGTGGGCACGGTGAGCTTCGCGTTCCACGTGCTCACCACGGCGCCGGCCGCCTTCTGGAACGCGCCCTCCTCGTCGTGAATCGCCGGGCTCGTCTCGAGCGTGAGCGGGTCGACCCTGCGCACCTTCCAGCTCGCGTTCGAGACGTTGCGGTAGCTGAACGAGACCTGCGGCTTCGTGCCGGGGATCTCGATGTACGAGACCGAGATCGACGCCTGCGGCCGGCGGATGTCGGAGGCCCGGCTCGACGCCGACTCGCGCACGTTGCTGGTCTGCGGAGAGAAGCGCTTCACCACCGCGTCGTAGAGCTCGAGCGCGGTCACGAACTTCTGCTGGTTCTCGTAGGCCTGCCCGAGCTCGAACAGCGCGTCGTCGGCGACGTCGGTGCCGCTGTCGCCGAGCTCGCGCAGCTCTCTCTCTCCGTCGGCGAACGTCTTGGGCTCGCGCAGGTTCACGCGCGCGCGGTAGAGGCGGGCGCGCGCCTTCTCGTTGGGCTTCGCCGACACCTCGAGGATCTGCGAGACGCGCTCGAACGTGCGCTTCTTGTCGTAGCTGGAGTTGTCGAGATCGCGGAACGCGCCGCGGATGAACAGGCCGCGCGCCTCGTTGCCGACGCGGTCGTCTCCGATGGCCTGCTTGAGCAGCGGCAGGCACGTGGAGAAGTCGACGTAGCCCTGCTCGGCGACGATGGTGCACGCGTAGGCGCGGGCGAAGTCCTTCTCGCCGCTGTTCGCCATCGTCTGCAGCTCGCTGAACCAGTTGCCCGAGCGGCCGACGCGCATGCAGGCCCGGGCGCGCTTCGCGGTCGCCTCGCGCTTCAGCGGCGACTCGGGGTTCGCCTTGAGGAAGGCAGAGAAGCCGTCGCACGCGCGCGCGTTGCTCTCCTCGCGCAGGTATTTGTCGGCGGCCTCGAAGCTCGAGTCTTCGGCCCTGGCGGCGGTCGCCGCGAGGCACAGCAGTAGCAGTGAGCGCATGGTGTTCCCCTCGGTGATACGCGCGAGGGGACTCTACGATCTGTGGGGTCCGACGTGTGGTAGAGCGTGCGGTATGCCTCGACCTCTCGGTATCCCCGGCAACACCGGAATCACTGGCGGAATCTCTGGCATCAACAACCGCGTGCCCGATGTGGTGGGGAAGCCGACCGAGACGACGACGACGGCGCCCGACGCGATGGGCAGCGTGCCCGCCGGCGGCCAGAAGCTCGAAGGCCAGCTCAGCGGGGGCGCCGTGCAGACCACCGGCACCGCTCCGCCGTCGGCGCTGTGGGGCGACTCTGGCCCGCAGGCGATGGCGCAGGAGATGGTCGATGCGCTGCGGCAGATGGCGAACGCCGCCGAGCGCGGACAGGACGTCGGCAGCCTCGCCGCGAAGTACGCCGCGCGCTTCACCGGTCTCGATGACGCTTCCCGCGCCGCGATCGACGTGCTGTGGACGCCGGAAGGGGCAGGGCTCCGTGCCGACCTCAACGCGGCCTCGGCGCGCCTCGCGAAGGCGGCGCCGAACACGGTGTTCCCGGGCAGCATCGCTCCGTTCGAGAAGGACCTGATCGAGGGCATGAGCCGCGAGCAGCTGCTCGCCGACGCGAAAGACCGGCTGTCGAAGCCGCGCTCGCAGTGGGCGCCGAAGGTCGAGCTCAGTCAGCTCGACGGCATGAGCGACGCAGGGCTCAGGCAGCTCGCGGTCGACGAGATCATGTCGTCGCGCACGCGGCGCGCCGCGACGATGCCGCTCGAGACCGCGGTCGCAGAAGCGCAGGTGAAGGGCGACGCGGCAGCCGTGAAGGCCGCCGCCCAGGCGATCGTCGCGCTGGGTCAGCAGGGCGTGTCGGACCTGGGGGCGATGACGGACTTCTACAAGCGCCTGGCCGGCGCGTAGCAAGCCTCCACCGCTCTTCATGGGCCCTCCAGGATTCGAACCTGGGACCAATCGGTTATGAGCCGACAGCTCTGACCGCTGAGCTAAGGGCCCTCAGCGTCACTTCAAACCGCGACGACCCTACCACTGCGGTCCCGACATGCCTTGTGCGGACGACCCGGCCTGCGCTACGAACATTACGATGCATCGGCGTTTCATAAATCTACGCCTCGCGCCGCTCCCCTCTGCACGTTAGGAACCGCCGTGCCTTCGATCCGCTCCGTCGCCCGGGCGCTCCCTCCGCACTACGCGGATCAGGAAGAGCTCATCGCGGCGTTCCGCGACGCCTGGTCGAAGCAGCACTTCAACGTCGAGCGCCTCGAAGATCTCCACCGCGCCGTCGGAGTCGGCGGCCGCCACCTCGCCCTCCCGCTCGCGCAGTACCACGAGCTCGTCTCCTTCCAGGCCCGCAACGACGCGTGGACGAAGGCCGCCGTCGATCTCGGCGAGAAGGCCGTCCGCGACGCCACCGCCGCGGCGGGGCTCACGCTGCAGGATCTGCAGCACATCTTCTTCGTCACCGTCACCGGCCTCGCGACGCCCTCCATCGACGCCCGCCTCTGCAACCGGCTCGGGCTGCGCGCCGACATCCGCCGCACGCCGATCTTCGGCCTCGGCTGCGTCGCCGGAGCCGCCGGCACCGCGCGCATGAGCGACTGGCTGCGCGGCTTCGAGAAGGGCCACGCGGTGCTCCTCTCCGTCGAGCTGTGCTCGCTCACGCTCCAGCGCGAAGATCTCTCCGTCGCGAACATCATCGCCTCGGGCCTCTTCGGCGACGGCGCCGCCGCGATGGTCATGTCCGGTGACGAGGTGAGCTCGGGCGCCAGAGGTCCGCGCGTCGTCGCCACCACCTCGGTCTTCTACCCGAACACCGAGCGCGTCATGGGCTGGGACTTCGTCGACACCGGCTTCAAGGTCGTGCTCTCGGCGAAGGTGCCCGAGGTGGTCGCCGCGAACGTCCGCCGCGACGTCGACGGCTTCCTGGGCGCGCACGGCCTCGATCGCTCGAAGATCTCGCACTGGATCGCGCACACCGGCGGCCCGAAGGTCCTCAAGGCGTTCGAGCAGGCGCTCGAGCTGCCTCCGCAGGCGCTCGAGCGCTCGTGGAAGAGCCTGCGCGAGGTCGGCAACCTGTCGAGCGCGTCGGTGCTGTTCGTGCTGTCGGAGCTCCTCGAGAGCGGCACGGCCAGGCCCGGCGAGTATGGACTGCTGATGGCGATGGGGCCCGGCTTCTGCGCCGAGCTGATCCTGCTGCAATGGTGAACCGCGCCTACCTCGTCGCGCTCGTCGTCGAGCGCCTCGTCGAGCTCGTGCTCTCGAAGCGGAACGCCGCCAGGGCCTTCGCGCGCGGCGGTGTCGAGGTCGGCCAGACGCACTACCGCGTGATGACGGCGTTCCACACCCTCTTCATCATCGCGTGCGCGCTCGAGGCGCGGCCGTTCGACCCCGTCCTCTTCTTCGCGTTCCTCCCCGGTGCGCTCGGCGCGCAAGGCTTACGCTGGTGGGCGATCCGAACCTTGGGTGAGCGCTGGAACACCCGCGTCATCGTCGTCCCCGGCGAGCAGCCCGTCACGGGCGGCCCGTACCGGTTCCTGAAACACCCGAACTACCTGGCCGTAGTCATCGAGCTGTTCTGCGTGCCGATGATGATGGGCGCCTTCTTCACCGCGATCGCCTTCTCGCTCGGCAACGCGCTGCTCCTCTACGTGCGCATCCGCGCCGAAGAGCGGGCGCTCGGACCTCAGTGGCAGCAGGCCTTCGCGGGCAAGTCCCGCCTCTTCCCCGGAGCGCGTCATGGCTGACGCCCTCGAGGAGAGCGTGCTCCTGGAGCTCCGCCGCATCTTCAAGACCGACCTCGAGCGCGACGAGCCCGTCGAGCTCACCCACGAGCTGCTGCGCGAGCTGCACGTCGACTCGCTCGCCGCCATCGTGATCGCCGTCGGCCTGGAGAACCGCTTCCGCGTCAAGCTCACCGAGGCCGACACCGTCGGAGTCGTCACCGTCTCGGACCTCGTCCAGCGCGTCGCCGCGCGCGTGAGGGCCTCGGCGTGATCCTGCGCGGCCCCGAGCTGGTCGCGCCGAAGCACGCGACCGTGAACGCCGCGCTGCAGAACGCCGCGGCTTCGCCCTACGGCCTCGTCTTCCTCGACGTCCGCGAGCAGGAGACGCGCAGCTCGTGGGCCGAGCTCTACTCTCGCGCGCGCCGCATGGCGGCCGCCCTCGCCGAGCGCGGCGTCAAGCCCGGCGAGCGCGTCGCGATGGTGCTGCCGACCGGCCCCGACTTCATGGACGCGTTCTTCGGCACGCTGCTCGCCGGTGCCGTCCCCGTTCCGCTCTATCCGCCCGTGCGCCTCGGCCGCATGGACGAGTACGTACGCTCGACCGCGCGCATGCTCGAGCTCACCGGCTCGCGCGCCGTGCTGAGCGACCGCCGCGTCCGCCTGCTGCTCGGCGGAGCCGTCGAGCGCGCCCGGCCCGACCTCGGCTGCCCGACGGTGGCCGACCTCATGGGCGGCGCGAACGAGGCCGAAGAGAAGGTCTCGCGCGACGCCCTCGGCCTCATTCAGTTCTCGTCGGGCTCGACGGTCGACCCGAAGCCCGTCGCGCTCACGCACGCGAACCTCATGGCGCAGGTGGCGATTCTCCACCAGGCGATGCCGGGGCTCGATGCGAAGGTGCACCGCGGCGTCTCGTGGCTGCCGCTGTACCACGACATGGGCCTCATCGGCTGCCTGCTCGAGGCGCTCTACTTCCCCGCCGATCTCGTGCTGCTGCCTCCCGAGGGCTTCCTCGCGCGCCCCGCGCTCTGGCTGCGCGCGATCTCGAAGTACCGCGGCGCCGTCTCGCCCGCGCCGAACTTCGCCTACGGGCTGTGCCTCAAGCGCGTCCGCGACGAGGAGCTCGACGGCGTCGATCTCTCGTGCTGGCGCTACGCCCTCAACGGCGCCGAGCCCGTCTCGGCCTCGGTGCAGCAGCGCTTCGTCGAGCGCTTCTCGCGCTGGGGCTTCGACGCCGCCTCGCTCTTGCCGGTGTACGGCCTCTCCGAGGCCTCGCTCGCGGTGACGTTCTCCGAGCGCGGTGCTGCGAGGCGCGCCGTCGAGCACCAGGGCCGCGAGGTGGTCTCCGTCGGCACGCCGGTGCCCGGCACCTCGGTCGACGTCCGCGACGGCCGCATCTGGGTGAAGGGCCCCTCGGTGATGCGCGGCTACTTCGGCAACGACGAGGCCACCGCGCGCTCGCTCGTCGACGGCTGGCTCGACACCGGAGACCTGGGGTTCGTCGACGGCGGCGAGCTCTTCGTCAGCGGGCGCGCGAAAGACGTCGTCATCATCCGCGGCGCCAACCACGCGCCCCAGGTCTTCGAGGAGTGCCTCGACTCGGTCGCAGGCGTCCGCACCGGCTGTGCCGTCGCCGTCGGCTACCTGCCGAAGGGCCACGACGGCGAGGCGCTCGCCCTGCTCGTGGAAGGAGAGGGTGACGGCCTCGAGCAGCGCATCACCGCCGCCGTCGTCGAGGCGACCTCCATCAAGCCGCACGCCGTCGTCGTGCTCGCGCCCGGGACGCTGCCGCGCACCTCGAGCGGGAAGCTGAGGCGGCAAGAGGCGCTCGAGCGCTGGCTCTCCGGCCAGCTGCAGCCGCCGAAGCCCGTCAACGCCCTCGCCGTCGGCGCCGAGGTCGCCAAGAGCATGCTCTCGTTCGCGAAGAGCCGGCTGAAGTGAGCGCGCGCCCCTTCGTTCGATGAGCTTCGACGTCGCCATCGCGGGGGGCGGACCGGGCGGGCTCGCTGCCGCGATCGAGCTGGCCTCGCGCGGCTGCTCCGTCGTCGTGCTCGACCGCCAGCGCGCGCCCATCGACAAGGCCTGCGGCGAGGGCCTGATGCCCGCCGGGCTCGCGTCGCTGAAGACGTGGGACGTGCCCATTCCCGCCTCCGAGACCGGCCGGTTCACCGCCATCCGCTACGTGCAGGAGGACGGCCGGTTCGTCGAGGCGCCGCTGCCCGCGCCGGGCGGCCTCGGCATCCGCCGCCTCGCGCTGCACGCCGCGATGGCCGCCCGCGCGCGCGCCGCCGGAGCCGAGCTGCGCGAGGGCTGCACGGTGAAGGGGCATCGCCAGACGCACGCGGGCGTCGAGCTCGACACCGACGCCGGCGCCGTCAGCGCGCGGCTGCTCGTCGCCGCCGACGGCCTGCACTCGCCGCTGCGGAAGGCCGCCGGCCTCGAGGACGACGCGCCCGGCGCCATTCGCCGCTTCGGCCTGCGCCAGCACTTCGCGCTGAAGCCCTGGGGCGAGCGCGTCGAGGTGCACTACGCCGAAGGCCTCGAGGCCTACGTGACCCCCGCCGGCGCCCTCCGCGTCGGCATCGCGTTCCTGTGGGAGGACGGGGCCGTCCCGGGGCCTATCGCCTTCGACGCGCTGCTCGCGCGCTTCCCGCTGCTGAAGGAGCAGCTCGGCGCTGCCCCCGCCGACTCGAAGCCGATGGGCGCCGGGCCGCTCTGTCAGCGCGTTCACGCCACCGTGCACGGGCGGCTCGTGCTCCTCGGAGACGCCGCCGGCTACGTCGACGCCATCACCGGCGAAGGCCTCTCGCTCGCGTTCGATCAGGCGAAGTGCCTCGGCGGTCTGGTGAAGGCCGCGCTCGACGATGCCCGCGAGCTCAGCGCCTACGAGCGCGAGTCGCGGCGGGCGTTCAACGCGTACGCGCGGCTCGCCTCGAGCCTCGTCGCCCTCGCGCGCCGCCCCGCGCTGCGCCGCGCCGCCATCAACCGCCTCATCGCGAACCCGTCGCTCTTCGCGTTTGCGCTGCGGCACCTGACGAAGCCGCGCGGGTAGGGCGAGCTGGGGAAGGCGTGGCTCACCGCTGAGCCCGCCTTTTACCCAGTCACTGGCCCGGCCTGTCGCGCGTGCTTTGGCGCCCTGCCACGCGGCCGCACGCGCCTGCCGACGACCTCGAGCCCTTCGCGCCGCAGCCGCGGGGCCTGCGCCGAGACCATCTCCTTCGCGATGGTGCCGTCGCTCTTGATGACGCGCCACCAGGGAATGCCCTTCAGCCCGTTGAGCGCCTTCACCACCTGCCGCGCCCCGCCGGGCTTGTTCGCGCGCAGCGCGACGCCGGCGTACGAGAGCGTCTGGCCCTTCGGGATCGCGCGCACCACCGAAGCGACGAGCTGCAGAAACGATGAGTCTCCCATGAAGATCCCGTGAAGCTCGAGGCGGGTTGAAGGCGGCACAGTACCGCGCATGAACCGACTCGCGCCCATCGTGTTGCTCGCCGCAGGCTGTGCCATGGCTCCGAAGTCCGCCGAGCTGGCGCCGCTCGTCTTCACCTCGCAGGACGCGCAGGCCTCCGCGCAGGTGCTCACCGACAACCACTTCACCCGCGACCAGTCGGGAGCCGTCACCGAAGACCACCTCAAGGAGATCCTCGCCGCGCCGGTCTTCCTCGAAGAAGGGGCCCGCCTCGGCGTGGTGCCGGTCGCCGTGCGCTACGCGCCGGACGAGGCGATCCCCACCACGGCCGTGCCCGCCGAGCTGGTCGCGGCCCTCGAGGACAGCGGCATGTTCGAGATGGCGAGCGAGATCTCGACCGAGTGGCCCACCGACCGCGGGCTGCCGGGCCTGCGCGAGCTCGCTGCGCGGTACCGCAGCGAATACCTGCTGCTCTACCGCCACCGCTTCGTCGAAGAGGTGAACCACAACGCCTGGGCGGCCGGCTACGCGACCATCATCGGCGCGCTGTTCTTCCCCGGCCAGCAGCTCGAGGCGAACGGCGTGCTCGAGGCGACGCTCTTCGACGTGAAGACGGGCACGCTCTTGTTCACCGTCAACGAGCGCATCGCGAAGAGCGAGAGCGCAGCGCCGACGACCGAGTCCCGCCGCTCGTCGGAGCTGCAGAAGAAGATGCTCGCCGAGGCGGCGCCGAAGCTGGCCGAGCGCGTGGTGCAGAAGTGCCGGCGCCTCGCGGCCGCCCGCCCGGCGACGAACGCCGGGCGCGCCGCGACCGTCACCACCGCGCAGAATCAGTGACCGGGCTCTTTGAGGCCCTGCACGAACGACAGCAGCGTCTTCTTCGCGTCGCCGAGCACCAGCATGGTGTTCGGCTTGATGAAGAGCGCGTTCTCGATGCCGGCGAAGCCCGGGTTGAGCGTGCGCTTGAGCACGATGCACGACTTGGCCTGGTCCACGTTGAACACGGGCATGCCGTAGATGGAGCTCGACGGATCTTCGCGCGCCGCGGTGTTCACGACGTCGTTGGCGCCGACCACGAGCGCGACGTCGGTCGACGCGAACTCGTCGTTGATCTGATCGAGGTCGAACAGCTGCTCGTAGGGCACCTGCGCCTCGGCGAGCAGCACGTTCATGTGGCCGGGCATGCGGCCGGCGACGGGGTGAATCGCGTACTTCACGTCGACGCCCTTGTGCGAGAGCGCGTTGGCGAGGTCCTTCACCGCGTGCTGCGCCTGCGAGACGGCGAGGCCGTAGCCGGGGATCACGATGACCTTGCGCGCGCTGCCGAGCATCTCGACCGCGTCGTCGACCGTGCCCTCGTTCGGGGCGGGCCCGCCCGACAGCGCCTTCTTCTTCGTGTCGTCGACCTTGCCGAACGCGCCGAAGAGCACGTTCGCGAACGACCGGTTCATCGCCTTCGACATCATCATGCCGAGCAGGAAGCCCGAGCCGCCGTCGAGGGCGCCGCAGATGATGAGGACGTTGTTCTTCAGCGCGAACCCGGTGGCCGCGGCGGCGAGGCCGGCGTACGAGTTCAAGAGGCAGATGACGACGGGCATGTCGGCGCCGCCGATCGGCAGCACGAGCGTGACGCCGAGCAAGAGGCCGACGCCGCAGATCGCCCAGAACGCCAGCTGCTGATCCTGCTGGTAGATGACGAAGCCCACGAGGCCGAGCGCCGCGACGAGGAAGATCGCGTTGAGCGCGTTCTGCCCGGGGAAGGTGACGGGCTGGCCGGTGATGAGCCCCTGCAGCTTCCCGAACGCCATCAGAGAGCCGGTGAAGGTCAGCGCTCCGAGCAGCACCTCGAAGCCGGTCGCGGTGATCTGCAGGTTGTTCATCACCACGCCGCTGTGCTGGTGGTGCCAGTACTCGGAGACGCCGACCAGCGCGACGGCGAGGCCGCCGAACGCGTGCGACAGCGCGATGCGCTCGGGCATCTTCGTCATCGGAATGCTGACGGCCATGATCGTGCCGATCAGCGAGCCCAAGACGAGGCCGACGAGGATCCACGTGTAGGTGACGATCTCGTGGCGCACGAGCGTGCCGACGACGGCGAGCAGCATGCCGATCTCGGCGAGCAGCACGCCGCGGCGCGCCGTCTCGGCGTTGCCGAGGCCGCGCAGGCCCAGGATGAACAACACCGACGCGGTCAGGTAGCAGAGCTGGACGAAGATGGCGGTCGTCACTTCTTAAGGCCCCTTCCGGAACATCTTCAGCATGCGGTCGGTGATGAGAAAGCCGCCGACCACGTTGATGGTCGCGGCGGTCACCGCGATGGTGCCCAGCACCGTCGTGACGGTGCCGTGCTCCGTGCCGGCAGCCACCATCGAGCCGACGAGCGAGATGCCGGAGATCGCGTTCGTCGCGGCCATCAGCGGCGTGTGCAGCAGGTTCGGCACGCGCGTGATGACCTGGTACCCGACGAACGCCGCCAGCACGAAGATGTACGAGCTGAAGATGGCGTCTTCGATGAGCGTCATGACCTGGCGCCTCCTTCTTTGAGCCGCGGGTCGACGACGGCGCCGTCGCGCACGGTGACCATCGCCGCGGTGATCTCGTCGGTGCCGTCGAGCTTGAGCGCGGTCATCTCCTTGCCGCCCAGGTGCAGGAGCAGCTTCTCGACGTTGCGCGACCACGACAGCGACGCGTGGACCGCCATCTGCGCGGGCAGGTTCTTCTCTCCGATGATGGTGACCCCGTTGACCACGATGCGCTCGCCGGGCCTGGTGAGCGCGCAGTTGCCGCCCTGCTCGGCGGCGAGGTCGACGATGACCGCGCCCATGCGCATCGCCTTCACCATGTCCTCGGTCACCAGCAGCGGGGCCTTCTTGCCGGGAATCAGCGCGGTGGTGATGACGGCGTCGGCGCGGCTGATGTGCTCGCGCAGCACCATGGCCTGCTTCTGCTTGGTCTCCTCGCTGACCTCTTTCGCGTAGCCGCCGGCGGTCTGCGCGTCCTCGGCGCCGGGGACGTCGATGAAGCGCGCGCCGAGCGACTCGACCTGCTCCTTCACCACCTTGCGGACGTCGTAGGCCTCGACGGTGGCGCCGAGGCGTCGCGCGGTCGCGATCGACTGCAGGCCCGCGACGCCCGCGCCGAGCACCATCACGCGCGCTGCCGACAGCGTGCCGGCCGCGGTCATCATCATCGGGAAGAGCTTGGGGCACGCCTCGGCGGCGAGCAGCACCGCGCGGTACCCCGCGAGCGACGCCTGCGAAGACAGCACGTCCATCATCTGCGCGAGCGTCGTGCGCGGCACGGCGTCGAGCGAGATGACCGAGATGCCGCGCGCCGCGGCAGCGTCGACCTCGGCCCGGCGCGAGAGCGGGTACATCAGCGAGACGAGCGCGATGCCCTTGGGCAAGAGCTCGAGCTCGGCGTCCGACGGCGGCTGCACCTTCAGCGCCGCCTGCGCTCCGTCGACGGCCGACTTCGCGTCCGGCGCAATCTTCGCGCCCGCGGCCGTGTAGTCGGCGTCCGCGACGCAGGCGCCGAGGCCCGCGCCCGCCTCGACGACCACCTCGACCTTCTTGGCGACGAGGCGCTTGACGCTGTCGGGCAGCAGCGCGACGCGGCGCTCGCCGGCAGCGGTCTCCTTCAATACGCAGATGCGCACGGTCTTGAAGCTCCCTCCCGAAAGAAGGCGCGCCTATAGCGCAAACCGGAGGTACCGCGACAGCGATCGAATCAGTCGTGACGAACGTTACGCGCGAGGAACGGCGACCAGGACGACCTCGTCGCCCTGGTGCGCCACGCGCACCGGGCAGGGCCCATCTTCGGCCGACACCGCGAAGCCCTTGCCCTCGATCGCCTGGTTCTGCGTCACGGAGGGAGCGCGCTGGAACGCCCGGTCATCGCGCAGCTCGGCGTCGAGCACGCAGAACGTGCCGTGCTCGAGCGAGACCTTCGCGACCTCGCGCGCGGCCTTGAGCCACTTCTCGACGCCGCCGCCGGCGTCGCGGTGCAGGAAGATGCCTGCCCATTCCTTGCCCGAAGGCTTGATGGCCCACCACGCGCCCTTCTTCGCCTTGAGCGTGACCGACAGCTTGAGCGACTTGCCGGCGAACGTGGCCTCGATGTCCGGCTCGACCACCTCACCCGCGACGAGCTTCGTCGACCCGAGCGAGAAGTGGCCCAGGTACTCCCAGCCCTTCGGCAGCTTCTCCGGCGGAGGAATCAGCGCCGGCATGAGGTCGGTCGCCTGGTCCTGGAACGAGAACGCCGGCGTCCCGTTGTGCACGCGGATCTTGAGCTTCTTCACCGGCACGTGAAGCGCGTGGGCCAGCTCGGGCAAGAGCGCGTCCTCGACCGAGAACAGCGCGCGCTCGACGGTCGGCTGCAGCGGAGCCGGCACGCGCAGCAAGAGCTGCAGCCGCTCGGCGAGCGCCTTGGCGTCGCCCTTGCGCAGCGCCTTCTGAATGTCGACGTACTGCTCGCCCCAGGGCCGCGGGTCGGGCTTGCCGTCTTTCTTCCCGACGAGCGCGACGAGCTTCTCGGCCGCCGCTCTGTCGACGCAGGCGCGCAGGCGCTTGTCGGTCTCGGCGGCGGGGATCTCGAGCACGTCGCTGTCGTCGACCGAGAGCTGAACCACCACCGTCCCGTCGCGCTCGACGCGCTGCACCTTCACGAGACCCTGACCGCGACACACCACGTAGTCACCGTTCGAGCAGCTCATGGGAGCCGCACTCTAACGTAGCCGTCGAGCATGTAGCTGCCGAGCCACAGCGCGCCGTCGTGCTCGACCACGCTCGCGACCGGCGAGTAGGCGGCGGGGTCTTTCCACTGCAGGTCCTCGACGAGCTTGCCGGTCTCGTCGTACGCGAGCACGGTCATGTGCCGCACCGGAGCCGGCTGCACCGCCTTCGGCAGCCGGAAGATCGCCTTGCGCAGGAACGGCATGCCCGCGAGCGCGTCGACGAGCTTGTTGCGCGGCGAGCCGACGGCGACCCAGAACACGCGCCGCGACTCGGACCACGTGAGGTTGTCGGGGAACCCCGGCAGCGAGTCGGCGAACACCTCGCGGCGGCCGGAGGGCACGTGAATCTTCCAGAGCCGGTACGTGCCGGTCTCGGCCATCACCAGCCACTCGCGCGAGGGGCCGAACGCGACGCCGTTGGCGAACGAGAACCCGTCGGCGACGACGGTCGTGACGCCGTCCTTCCACCGCAACAGGCGCCCGGTGGTCTGGTGCTCGATCAGATCTTCCACCGCGTGGCCGACGTCGTTCCGCAGCGTGGCGTCGGAGAAGTACACCGAGCCGTCGTCGCCGAAGTCGAGGTCGTCCGCGAAGCCCGCATCGGGGAACAGCGCCTCGACCCCTCCGTCGTCACCGAGGACGCCGAGGCCGAGGTACGAGTCGCAGATCCACAAGCGCCCGTCGGGCGCGTACTTCAGCCCCAGCACGCGGCCCGGCCGCTGGAAGATGGTCTCGACGGCGCCGCCGTCCGGGGGGATGCGCACGAGCCGGCCGTCGCGCAGGCCCGTCATGATCGCCCCCGACGAATCGAACGCGATCGCCTCGGGCCCGTGCAGCTCGGGGTGAAGCAGCTCCATGCCGCGCAGCCGATCGTTGACCGGCAGCTCGACGCGGGGCGGGGGAGCCCACGCACCCGGCTCGTAGCGCACCGGCCAGAAGAGCAGGTACGCGAGCATGAGCAGCGGCAGCGCGAGCAGCACCTTCTTCATGCGGGCAGCTTCGCGGCGACGTCGGTGTACGCGGCGGGCAGGGCGCCGTACTCGTCCTGCGCGTGGGCGAACAGCACCTTGAGGCCGAAGCCGCCGCGGTACGAGCCGTCGGGCAGCTCGGCGAGCCAGTCCTCGAGCTGCTCGAGCGGCAGCTCCGCGGGAGCGCCCTCCTGCCGCAGCGACTGAATGGGGCTCGAGATCATCACGCCGAGCGCCTTGCGCTCGTCGAGCGCGTTGACGCCGAGCCACAGCTTCTCTTCGGGGTTGCTCGCATCGAGCGGGCCCTTCACCGCCACCTTCACGTTCTCGGCGAACAGGCGCCGCAGCTCGGGGATCGCCGCGCGCGCCTTCGCCTTCGCCTCGTTCATCGCCGGATGATCGACCGGAACTCCGAGCGCCATCGGCACGCGGTGCACGCCGCCCGCCGCCTTCGGCGGCTTGAGGTCACGCATCTTCACCTGCGCCCCCCGCCGGGCGCCGCGAGCCTCGAGCAGCGTCACCAGCTCACGTCGCTCGAATTCGTGCGCCACGTCGAGCGCCGTTCGACCCGCGGCGTCTTTGAGGTCCGGCTGCGCGCCGAGGTCGAGCAGCAGCCGCACCACGTCGGCATGCTCGCGGTTGATCGCGAAGTGCATCGCGGTGACGCCCTGGTCGTCGCAGTCGTCGACGTCGGCGCCGCCCGCGACGAGGCGCTGCACGACCGCGGCGTTGCCGAAGGCGGCGGCCATGAGCAGGGGAGTGCCCCCGCCCTCGCAGCGCGCGTTCGGCGAGGCGCCGTGCCGCAGCAGCAGCTCGACGATCTCGACGTGCCCGCGCGCCGCCGCCGCGAACACGGGCGTCTCGCCGTTGTCGTCCAGCTCGCTCGCGCGCTCGGGCTCTTTCTCGAGCAGCGCGCGCAGGGCGTCGACCTTGCCGAACGCGGCCATGCCCCGCGCAGTGCGCCCGAACACGATCCGCGAGCGGATGATCAGCGCAGCGAGGCCCCCTGCCACCACTCCGAGCACGACCCAGAGCATGGGCCGGCCTTCTAGCAGGCGGCCGAAGGCCGAGCGACCACGGACGAGCGCGCCGCTCGAAGCCCGAGCCGGGAGGCTAAAGGCCCGTCGCGGCCGCCGTGAGCGACCGCGACACGACCTCGTGAAGTCAGCTCTCCACGAAGCTGCGCAGCCGCTTGGAGCGCGACGGGTGGCGCAGCTTGCGCAGCGCCTTGGCCTCGATCTGGCGGATGCGCTCGCGGGTGACCTCGAAGTCCTGGCCGACCTCTTCGAGCGTGTGGTCCGACTTCTCGCCGATGCCGAAGCGCATGCGCAGCACCTTCTCTTCGCGCGGCGTCAGCGTCGCGAGCACCTTGCGGGTCTGCTCGGCGAGGTTCATGTTGATGACGGCGTCGGACGGCGAGACGAGCGTCTTGTCCTCGATGAAGTCGCCGAGGTGAGAGTCTTCCTCCTCACCGATCGGCGTCTCGAGCGAGATGGGCTCCTTCGCGATCTTGAGGACCTTGCGGACCTTGTCGAGCGGCAGCTCCATCTTCTCGGCGATCTCTTCAGGCGTCGGCTCGCGGCCGATCTCCTGCACGAGGTAGCGCGAGGTGCGGATGAGCTTGTTGATCGTCTCGATCATGTGCACCGGGATGCGGATGGTGCGGGCCTGATCGGCGATCGCGCGGGTGATGGCCTGGCGGATCCACCAGGTGGCGTAGGTCGAGAACTTGTAGCCGCGCTTGTACTCGAACTTGTCGACGGCCTTCATGAGGCCGATGTTGCCTTCCTGGATGAGGTCCAGGAACTGGAGGCCGCGGTTCGTGTACTTCTTCGCGATCGACACGACGAGGCGCAGGTTCGCCTCGACGAGCTCGCTCTTCGCGCGCTCGGCGCGCCGCTCTCCGAGCCGAATCGCCTCGTAGTTCCGGCGCAGCTCGTCGATGGGGAGGTTCGCGTCCTCTTCGACCTTCTTGATCTTCTTGATTGCGTTGCGGACGTCGCGGTCGAGCAGCTCGACCTGCTCCGGCGTCATGTTCAGCTTGCGCTGCACCTTCTTCGCCGCGTTCGGATCGGAGGCCGCATCGCGCAGCATCGGCCGCAGCTCGCGGATCTCGACGCCGCACGCGCGCTGGATCTCGCGCAGCTCGTCTTCCGCCTTCGCGACGGTGTCGATCATGTTGCGGATGTAGGCGACGACGCGGTCAATCTGCTTCTTGTTGAGCCGCATGTCCTCGAGGACCTCCATCATCTTCTCGCGGAGGTCCTTCACGTCCTGCTTCGCTTCCTTCTTCTTCACCTCGGACATCTTCTTGAGCATCGCGGCTTCGATGCCCTCGACGTCCTTCGCGTACTTGCGAATCTTTTCGATGTCCTTCGAGATCTTCTCGATGCGGTTCAGCTCGCTCTGGTTGAGCTGCACCTCGCCGGCCTCGCCCGCGTCATCGGCTTCAGCGACCTCGGCCTCGCCTTCGCTCTCGGCCGCCGGCTCTTCCGGGGCGTCCTTCACCACCTCGCGGATGCGCAGCTTGCCGGCTTTGAGCTTCGCGCCGATCTCGATGATCTCGGCGACCGCGACCTTGCACGCGAGCAACGAGCGAAGAACTTCCTTCTCGCCTTCCTCGATGCGCTTGGCGATCTCGACCTCGCCCTCGCGCGTGAGCAGCGAGACCGAGCCCATCTTGCGCAGGTAGAGGCGAACGGGGTCGTTCGACTTGCCGCCCGGCTCTTCCTCTTCCTTCTCTTCCTCTTCGTCTTCTTTCGCCTTCTCGCCTTCGGCCTCTTCCGAGGCGGCGACCTGCGGCTTCGTCTCGGTCGCGGCCGCGGCCTTCTGCGCGTCGACGATCTCGATGTCGTTGTCGCCGAACATCGACATCACGTCGTCGATCTGATCCGACGACACGACGTCTGCCGGCAGCGCGTCGTTCACCTCGTCGTAGGTGAGGAAGCCCTTCTGCCGGCCCGCCTCGATGAGGTCCTTCACCTCTTTGCGATCGGCGATCGGCTCTTCCTCGACCTGCTCCTTCTCCGCGTCCGGGTCGACCTCGGCGCCGAGCATCGCCTCTTCGGCCTGCTCTTCGATCTCATCGCCCTCGACCTCGCCCTGGCCCTTGCCCTTCTTCTTCAGCTTCTCGCGCGCGAGCGCCGCCGCGTCGACCGCGGGCGCCTGCGCCGCGGCTTCCGGCTTCCCGTTCTTCGCCTTCGCCTCGAGCTTCTTCTTCTTCTCGAGCTCCTTGTCCTTCTTGTCCTTCTTCACTGCCGTCGCGACACCTCCGGCAGGAGTGGAGGACTTCGGGGCTTTCGCGGGCTTCTTCGCCATGGTGATGGGGCTCTCCGTTACTTTGGAAAGGGTTGTTTCTGGAACCAGCGGTCTTGCTGGAGAACCAGCGGGGTTGACTTTTAGGTAAGGGGTGGGGCTGTTAGCCCAAGTTACGGGACAGTTACAAACGCTAAACGGGTTTCTTAAGGGCCTGCTCGACGGCGTGCAGCCTTTCCTTCACCCGCATCATCTCGGCGATTCTTTCCTTCGCTTCGGTGCCGAGATCGTTGGCGTCGGGCATGTGGTGTAGGTCCCGGTTCAGGTGGGCGTGCATCTCGAGGAGCTGCGCCTTTTCGAGCCTCAGACAGACCTGACGGAAGTCCCGTTCCAACTGCTCGTCATCTGGGGGGAGTGAAACTTCCATCACTGCTTTCTTCAGCCTCTCGGATGCCTGCTCCATCGCATCCTCCGGAGGCGTGCCGCTGGCCACTGCGGCGAGCACTGAACGCAGACGGAGGTGCTTGATTCCCTCGACGCGGCGCGACGTGTCCTTGTGCAGGAGGTCGGGCTTCCGCAGGACCGCCGCGGCGAAGTACGCCTCGAGCGGATCCGCCGGTTTCTCGGGGGCTTGAGCAGCGGCAGGAGGGCCCGCCGCCGGCTTCGGCACCGGCTTGAACACCGGGGCCGCCGGCTTCCCGCGCAGCTCGAGCTCGAGCTCTGGCTGAGGGAGCCCGAAGTGCTTCGACATCGCCGAGAAGAACGCCGAGCGCGCGAGGCCCACGGGCAGCGACTGCGCGACGGGCTTGATGCGCTGCACCGCGGCCATCTTCTCTTCGAACGAGGCGCCCGGCCCTTCGGGCAGCACCGCCTTGAACAGCCACGCGGTGAGGCCCAGCGACTCGGCGACGAGCTTCTGCACGCCCTCGGGCCCGACCTTGCGCGCGAACGTGTCGGGGTCTTCGCCGTCGGGCAGCGACGCGACCTTCGCCTGCGCGCCCGCAGCGAGGATCGCGCCCGCGAGGCGCTCGACGGCGGCGCGGCCGGCGTTGTCTCCGTCGAGCAGCAGCACGAGCTCTTTCGCGTCGGCCTTCGAGAGCACCGCGAGGTGCCCGCCGGTCAGCGCGGTGGAGCAGAGCGCCACGGCGTTCTTCACGCCGGCCTGGTGCAGGCCGATGCAGTCGAAGTAGCCCTCACACAGCACGACGCTCTTCTTCTTGCGGATCTCGTCGCGGGCGGCGTCCATGCCGTAGAGCGTGTCGCTCTTCGAGTAGAGCCTCGACTCTTTCGAGTTGAGGTACTTCGGCCCGTTGTCGCCCTCGAGCAGGCGGCCGCCGAACGCGATGGTGCGGCCTTCGGGCGAGCGGATGGGGATGATGAGCCGCCCGCGGAACATGTCGTAGAAGCCGTCGCCCGACTGCCGCGGCGAGACGAGGCCGGCCTTCTCGGCGAACCCCAGAAAGCCGTGCTCGCGCATCTTGTCGGCGAGCTCGCTCCAGGCGTTCGGAGCCCAGCCCAGGCCGAACTGCCGCGCGACGTCGTCGGTGACTCCGCGCGAGCGCAGGTACTCGCGGGGAGCGCGGCCGACGATCGGGTCCCACAGCCGCTGCTTGAAGTGCTCGGCGGCGAAGTCGGTCGCCTCTTTGATCTGCTGCCGCTCCTTCATCGAAGGGTCCACGGCGGCCTCGAGATCGACGCCGACCTCGCTGGCGAGATCGTGCACGACGTCCATGAACGTCTTGCCGAGCAGGCGCTGCAGGAACGTGAAGGCGTCGCCGTGCGCGTGGCACCCGAAGCAGTGGTAGTGCTTGTCGTCGGGGTAGACGTTGAAGCTCGCCGTCTTCTCGCCGTGGAACGGGCAGCGCCCCTTGAGGCTGCGGCCGGCCTTCTTCAGCTCCACGCCGTGGCGCTGCACGAGGTTGACCAGATCGACCCGGGCGCGGATTTCGTCGATCTTGGCGTCGGGGATCATGGCTCGTCGAAGCCGACAGCGTACGGCTCCTCATCGGTGTAACAAAAACGCGACCGCGCGGCTTCTGGGCGCTCGCGCTCGGCAGGCTGGCGCTCGAAGGCCGGCTTCACCCGCTACAGCTTGGCGAGCTGCGCCTTCACTTCGTCGCTGATCAGCTTGCCCTCGGCCTTGCCCTTCAGCCGCGGCGTGACGATCTTCATCACGTTGCCCATGTCTTTGGGGCCCTTCGCGCCCGCCTCGCCGATCGCCTTGGCGACCTCGGCCGTGAGCTCTGCCGCCGAGAGCTGCTGCGGCAGGTACGACTGGATGAGGGCGAGCTCTTTCTCTTCCTTCTCGGCGAGATCGGCGCGACCGCCCGCCTTGTACTGCTCGATCGAGTCGCGCCGCTGCTTCACCATGGTGGTGAGCACGTTCAAGATCCCCGCTTCATCGAGGACCTTGTTCGTGCCCTCCACCTCTTTGTACTTGATGGCGCTCTTGGCCATGCGGATGACGGACGTCTTCAGCTCGTCCTTCGCCCGCATCGCCTCTTTCAGATCGGCGTCGAGTCTTTCCCGAATCGTGGCCATGAGCGCCCTCTTTTCAGAAGTTCTTACGGAGCTTCTTCACTGCGCGCTTCTTCGCGGCGAGCGCCTTCTTCTTCTTCTTCACCGAAGGCTTCTCGTAGTGCTCGCGCTTGCGGATCTCGGACAGAATGCCAGCCTTCTCGGTGGCCTTCTTGAAGCGCTTGAGCGCTCCCTCGATCGATTCGCCATCCTTCACGCGGATCGTCGTCACGTTGAACTTCACCTGCCTTTCGAATCGGACGGAAAAGGGTTGAAAGACGGCAGGCCCTATCTCACCGCGGCCTTCGCTTGTCTACCGCCCGAAGCGCCGCCTGCCAGTGTTCCGCCTCGCGCTTCGACAGCCGCGCGCGGATCAGCGTCTGCATCAGCTCCGCGTGCTCACCGCCGAGCACCGCACCCAGCGAGGAGGACACCTGCCGCAGCAGCGCGTCGTCCGCCGGCCGCGGCCCGGGAGCCTCCGCGCCGGCCGGCTTCCGCCACAGCTCGTACGCGTAGACCAGCACCGCCTGCGCGAGGTTGAGCGACGGCTGCTCGTCGGAGGCGGGAATCGACGAGACGTCGTGGCACTGCGCGAGATCTTCGTTCGTCAGGCCGCTGCGCTCGTCGCCGAACACCAGCGCGAGCTGCTCGGCGCGCGCCCGCTCGGCCACCGCGTCGGGCGCGAGCCGCCGCCGCCCCTCGATGCGCCGCATGGTCGTGCCGACGACCCACGTGCAGTCGGCGACGGCCTCGGCGAGCGTGTCGACGCGCCGCACCGACTCGAGCAGCTCGCCGGCGTGCACCGCGAGCCGGTTCATGCCCGGCACCTCGAGCAGCTTCGGGTTGGGCGATACGACGACCCAGTCCGCCAGGCCGAAGTTCTTCATCGCCCGGGCGACGGCCCCGAGGTTGTCGGCATTTCGCGGCCTGAGCAACACGATGCGCGTGGTCATGGTATGGACGGCCCCCATATGGCCGTCGAGGTCGCCCAGCTCACTCCCCCGAAGGTCTTTCCGAACACCAGCCTGTTCATCTCCACTCCGTTCAAGGACCTCGCCTTCTACTTCTTCAGCGTAGGCGTGGTGCTGATCGCGTGGTTCGCAGCGACGGTGCTGCACGTGAACAGCTTCTACATCCTCGCCACGGTGGCGGTGGTCGCGAACGGCCCCCACCTCGTGTCGACGTGGACGCGCGTCTACTTCGACAAGCGCGAGTGGAGAGAGCGCCCGCTGCTCATCATCGGCATGCCGCTCGCCATCGCGACGACGGTCATCCTGCTGATGACCTTCCTCGGCTACACCGGCTCGCGCATCTTGAACTCGACGATCCTCTACTGGGCCACCTGGCACTTCGTCGCCCAGAACTGGGGCATCTTGCGCATCTACCAGCGCAAGTCGGGAGAGGATCCCAAGTCGATCGCGATGCGGCTCGAGAAGCCCATCCTCTTCCTCTTCGTGCTCTGGTGCCTGCTCAAGCGCATCGACACCGGCCCGCGCGTGCTGTTCGGCACCGAGGTCTATTACTTCCAGCTGCCGAGCGCGATCGTCGACGGCCTCTGGGGCCCGCTGGGCTTCCTCATCGCCGTGTACCTCGTCCAGCGCATCCGCGAGCGCAACGAGCCGTGGGCCAAGGCCGCGTGGCTGCGCGCCGCCTTCCTGCTCTGCGCGTTCATCGGCTTCTTCGTGCCGTTCCAGTGCATCAAGACCGACGACACCAGCGCGTTCGCCGCGGCCGCCTGCTGGCACGGCATCCAGTACCTGGGGATCATGCGCTTCTACCACCTCAACACGTGGAAGGCCGGCGTCCACCCCGACGCGAAGGTCATCTCGTGGCTCTCGCAGCCCGGCTGGTCGCGCTTCTTCATGTACTGCGCGCTGCTGCTCGCGCTCGCGGGCTCGGGCTACGTGCTCATCGGCGGGCTCACGTTCGCCTCCAAGGCGGTTCAGGGCCCCGCCGCGTGGGACCAGTACACCTGGGCCGCCATCGTGTGGATCAGCTTCACCCTGTCGCACTACTGGCTCGACGGAGTCATCTGGAAGCTGCGCAAGCCCGAGCTCGCCGCCCGGGTCGGGATTTGAGAGCAGTCGCGCTCGCGCTGCTCTTCTCGGCCTCGGTCGCCGCCGCCTCCCAGCCCGCCGTCGAAATCCAGGAAGACGGCGACCGCGTCGGCCGCGTGCTCGCCGAGCTGGGGGGCGCGCTGCTCGGCGCGGCGCTGCCCAACCTGTTGTGGGTGCCGTTCGCGTTCGCGCCGTCGAGCAACGCCGCGTTTCCGATCATGTTCATCGCCGCGATGACGCTCGAGCCGGTCTCCATCGCCACCGGCACCTGGCTCGTGCACAAGAAGATGCGGGGCCAGGGCCTGTGGCCTGCCGCCTTCGGAGGCACCATGCTCGGCGCGGTGTTCGGGGGGCTGTTGTTCGGCCTCTACGGCGGCCTCTCCAGGTTCGAGCCGCCGGACTCCTACACCGTCATCGCAGGCGGAGCGGCCATCCTCGTCACCGCCGCCACGAGCGTGCTGATGATCGAGCTGCACCACGATCGCACCGTCGGCGCGGCCGTCGCGCCCGTGCCCGGCGGCGCGCTGGGCCTGGTCAGCGTCAGGTTCTAGGAGCGGGCGTAGCGGGACGGCAGCAGGGTGAGGTCGAACCTCGGGCCCAGGCGCTGCAGCGCCGCGACGGCTTCGGCGTCGCCGTCGCGCAGGAGCAGGGCCTCGCAGTACATCTCGTACGCGTGCCGGGCGCGGGCGCGGCCACGCTCTTCGTCGCCGTCGGCGAAGTACACGTCCGACAGCTCTTCGAGCAGGCGAGCGAACGTGCGAATGCGGGTCGGCTCACCGAGCAGCTGCGCGCTCGAAGCAGAGTCGACGAGGGCGAGCGCCGAGAACTCGAGCCCGAGGAGATCGAGGCAGCCGCCCTCGAGCGTCTGCGCCGCCTCGTCGTAGCGCTGCTCACGCTTGAGCCTGAGCGCGCGCGCGAGCAGCTCGGCGAGCTGCTTCACGATGCGCATCACGTAGTCGCGTTCGACGAGTGCCACGGCGCAGCGACATTAACCGCGGAAGAAGACGGCGCCAGCGCCACAGCCCGAAACCCCGCCAGCGGCCGGTCAGAACACGTACGACACACCGAGATACGGGCCGTTGAACACGTCGCCGTGGGGAATGCCATCGACGAGCCCGCGATCGTTCAGCGCCTGCACGCGCCAGCCGGCGCGGAAGCCCCAGTTCTCGACGCCGACGACCAGGCCCGCGCGCGCGTCGATCTGCGTGAACGGCCAGGGCGTCACGTTCACCGAGCCCTCGGCGCCGACCGGCCCGCCGAACCACACCACGCCGGACATGCCGATGGTCGGCCCGACCATGATGATGCTCGGCGCGAAGAACGCGTCAGCGCCCGCTTCGAGCCGCAGCCGCCCGTACTGCCCGGTGAGGAACGCGAACGTCAGGTGCGCGGTGAAGTCGCCGATGTGATCGACGCCGCCGCTGCCGTCGTCGGCCTTCACGATGATGTCCGAGGCGGACAGCGACACGCCCCAGCGCTCACCCTCGAAGCTCGAGAGCAGCCCGATCGTCGCGCCGTTCAGGTACCCCTGACCTTCGACGCCGACGGTGACGCGGATCGGAGCCGAGGGCTCCTCTTCGACCGGCACCGAGGGGGCCGGCGCGCCGACCAGCGGCGGAGCCCCGTACCAATACGGCCGGTAGAAGTACGAGTACCCATAGCCGTACCCGAACGACCGCCACGGCCGCGAGTACCCGTAAGGCCGGTACGCGTACCGCGACGCCGACGGCGGCCCGCCGTAGTACGGCGGCGAGGCGTTGTAGCTCGGAGCCGCAGGGCTCGCCGAGTGGTAGCGCCCCGGCGGACCCATGGGCCGCGCGGACGTCGGCGACGACGGCCGGCCGGACGAGGGCGACCCTCCGCGGCTGCCGGACGGTGGACTGGCTTTGCCGAATCGCGCCTCGGCCGGAGCCGCCAGCGCGACCAAAACCAGGAACACTGCGCTTCTAACCATGCCAGGATGACACGTAACGACTGCGGAAAAATTCACCATGTGGGTCGTCCTCCTCCTCGCCACCGCCGCAACCCCCGAGGTCCGCTACCTTGCGCTTGGGGATTCTTTCACCATCGGCACGGGTTCTTCCGAGTCGCAGGCCTTCCCGTCGCGGCTCAAGCCCCTGCTCGAGAAGAAGCGGGCGACCCCGGTCAAGCTGCTCAACCCCGCGGTCAACGGCTACAGCACGCAGGAGCTCATCGACGACGAGCTGCCCACCGTCGAGGCGTTCAAGCCGACGCTCGTCACCCTCGCCGTCGGAGCCAACGACATCGTGCGCGGCCGGGGCCCGGACGACTACCGCGCGAACCTGAAGAAGATCTTCGCGGCGCTGCCGGCGAAGGCGAGCGTCGTCTCCATCCCTCAGCCCGACTGGAGCCGCACGCCCGTCGCGAAGCACTTCGGCGACCCCGACGCGCTGCAGAAGCAGATCGTCCTCTACAACCGCATCCTCGAAGAGGAGACGAAGGCCGCCGGCGGCCGCTACGTCGACCTCTGGCCGCTGATGCGCAAGCAGGCCGACGCGAAGCAGCTCGCGCCCGATGGCCTGCACCCGAACGCCCAGGCGCACGCGCAGTGGGCCGAGGCCCTCGTCAGAGAGCTCTGAGGCGACGATGCCGGAATACCCCGACCTCACGGTGTACCTGGAGTGCCTCAAGCCCCGCGTCCTCGATCGCGTGCTCAAGAAGGTGCGCCTGGGCTCACCGTTTCTGCTCCGCAGCGTCGAGCCGCCGCTCGCCTCGGCCGAGGGCAAGCGCGTGCAGGAGCTGCGCCGCATCGGCAAGCGCCTCGTGTTCGGCCTCGAGGGCGGCATCTTCATGGTCCTCCACCTGATGATCGCCGGCCGCCTCAAGTGGCACGACGAAGCGGGAGCGAAGCTGCCCGGCCGCGCCGGCCTCGCCGGCTTCGACTTCGAGACGGGCACGCTCATCCTCACCGAGGTGAGCACCAAGAAGCGCGCCTCGCTCACGCTCGTGCAGGGGGAGGCCGCGCTCGCCGCCATCGACCGCGGCGGAGTCGAGCCGATGAACGCTCCGCTCGACACCTTCGCCGAGGTCCTCCGCCGGGAGAACCACACGCTCAAGCGCAGCCTCACCGACCCGCGGCTGTTCGCGGCGATCGGCAACGCGTACTCCGACGAGATCCTCCACCGCGCGAAGCTGTCTCCGGTGAAGCAGACGAAGACGCTCACCGGCGAGGAGATCGCCCGCCTCTACGAGGCCACCCACGCCGTCTTGAAGGAGTGGGCGAAGCGCCTCATCGACGAGGCCGACGGCGGCAAGGGCTGGCCCGAGAAGGTGACCGCCTTCAGGCCCGAGATGGCGGTGCACGGCAAGTACAAGCAGCCGTGCCCGGTGTGCGGCGCCCTGGTGCAGCGCATCGTGCACGCCGAGAACGAGACCAACTACTGCGCGCGGTGCCAGACCGGCGGCAAGCTGCTCGCCGATCGCTCGCTCTCGCGGCTGCTCAAGGAAGACTGGCCGAAGACGCTGGAAGAGCTCGAGGATTATGTCGCTACGAGGGCAGGGTCGCGGTAGAAGGCGTACCGATGAAGGCGGCGCCCCTTCTCCTCGTTCTCCTCTCGATTCCATCACTCGCGGAAGAGAAGACGCTGTGGCTCGTCCGTCCGCTCTACCCGGGCCAGGAAGCGCTCGCCGGCCGCACCGAGCAGGCGCTCGACAAGCTCACGCCCCAGATCTTGCGGCAGTTCCAGGTCATCGGCCGCACCGAGCTCATCAACGCGCTCAAGGGCAAGAAGGTCGACGATCTGCCGTGCTTCCTCGGCGAGACCCGCTGCGCCGACCCGATCGACCCCTTCGTCGCGCAGCTCGGCTTCGACCGCATCGTCCTCATCCAGGGCGGGCAGGACGAGGCCGGCTACAAGTTCAAGGTCGTCAGCTACCAGCCGTCGTCGGGCAAGAACGTCAGCGCCAGCGCGACCGACCCGAACCTCGACAACGCGCTGCTCGGCGCCGTGGCGAAGGTCGTGCCCGTCACCGCCACGCTCGACCTCACCACCAACCCGCCGGGCGCCACGGTCTACGTCGACGATCGCAAGGTCGGCGTCACGCCGCTCACCGGCGCGCAGGTGCTGCCGGGCGAGCGCGTCGTCCGCCTCGATCTCAAGCTGCACCAGGGCATCGAAGAGCAGCTCGTCGTCCCGATGAAGGGCTCGGTGAAGCTCGAGCGCAACCTCGAGAAGGTCGCCGCGCGCATCATCATCACCGCGCAGCCGGCCGGCACGAGCATCTCCGTCGACGGCCAGGTGCTCGGCAAAGACCGCGTCGATCGCGGCGTCCAGCCGGGCACGCACACCATCCGGCTCACGCTCGAAGACCACAAGGCATTCGAGCAGACCGTGCAGGTGAAGGCCGACGATCAGTTCTACCTCGACAAGACGCTCGAGCCGATCGCGGGGAAGGCGCCGCCGCCGAAAGAGATCATCGTCGTCCAGAAGCCTCCTCCGCCGGCGCCCGTCGTGCCGCCGCCTCCGCCGCCGACGCTCGAAGAGCAGCTGCTCGAGCGCAAGAGCTACTTCTACGTCGGCTTCGAGTACGACCGGCTCAACGGCGGCGGCTTCCTCGGCCACCGCTTCGGCGACGAGGGCAACGGCCGCGCGAGCTACATCAACAACAACCCGCGCCAGCTCCTCGGCGCGACGTTCGAGTTCGGCTACTTCGGCAAGTACTTCGGCATCGCCGCCGTCGGCGCCACGGTCGAGTTCCTCGAGCGCTCGTGGCGCATGACCGTCGGCCGCCCGGTCAACAAGACCATCACCGGCACCGCGGCCGCCTGCCCGACCGGCGAAGACGACATGCTCGGCTGCCTGCCGACGGAGATCGACGCGAACCTGGTGATGGCGAACTTCCGCTTCATCCAGCCCGCGTTCCGCGTGCAGCTGTGGCGCTTCATGCTGTTCCTGCAGGCCGGCTTCGAGCTGCGCATCGGCTGGCTCACCGAGAAGTCCGCCATGGTCCGCTACAACGACGGCTTCCTCGTGATGGACGTCGGCGCCTCGGCGCGCGCGGGCTTCCGCTTCTACATCGCCGACGGCTTCTTCATGTACGCGAACTACCGCTTCGCCTACTTCTTCGTGAGCCCCTTCGACTCGAGCGGCGTGCTCAACCCCGATGGCTCGACGCAGAAGGTGGCGCCGTTCAACCACGGCTTCAGCGGAGGGTTGGGCTATGCGTTCTAGGCTGCTGCCGCTCGCCGCCGTCGTGACCTCGTTCGCCGCGTCGGCCCAGCCGCTGGTCGGCCCCGGCGTCGGCAACGTCGACACCTTCATCTCGGAAGGCACGAAGCAGTACAACCAGAAGCAGTACGCGAAGGCCGTCGACAACTTCACCAAGGCGACGCGCGCGAACCCGTCGCTCTTGCCGCCGTACCTGCAGCTCGCGCGCAGCCACCTCGCCGCGAAGCAGGTGCAGCGCGCCTGCTACGTGTACCGCATGTACCTGAAGGCGGCGCCCGAAGGGGCCGACCGCAAGAAGGCACAGGCCGAGAGCGACACGTGCGAGCGGCAGCTCAAGACCGCCAAGGGGCAGCCGCCCGATCCCTCTCCGAAGTACGTCGACCTGAAGGCCGCCTTCTTCGCCGCGCTCGACCAGAGCCAGATCATCGACAAGGGCAGCGCGTACGAGCTGCTCAAGCAGCTGGTGAAGGAGGGGTACATGAGCCCCGACCTCGCCGACATGGCGCAGAAGCTCGGCGCCGCGGCCCAGGCCTCCGCCGAAGACGTCCACAAGCGGGCGCTGGCGTACGAGAAGCTCTCGCCCGAGGCGCTCAAGTCGGCGCGGCACCTCTACCAGGTCGCGCACGACGTCGGAGTCAGCGTCCCCGACGCCGCCGCCGCGAGCGCCTTCTGCGACGGCCTCGCCGCCCTGCAGGCGAAGGACGCCAAGAAGGCCGAGAACCTCTTCGCCGACGCCGCCAAGGCCAAGCCCGACAACAAGGAGTACACGTTCTACCGGGCCGTGGCCCTCGTGCAGCACGGCGACAAGAAGGGCGCCCTCAAGGTGCTCGACGCCGACCTCAAAGACGACCCGCGGACCGAGGTCTTGCGCACGTCGCTCGCACTCGGCGATTCTCCCGAGGCCGGCGCGAGCGAGCTCGAGCGCCTGCTCTTCTCTCGGCGATACCCGGCGGAGAAGTAACCTCGTCGGGCGACATTCATGGCTGTCTTCATTTGCCAGTCCTGCGGCAACGAGCACTCTTCCTGGGAAGGGAAGTGCCCGAAGTGCGGCCAGACCGAGATCATCAAGCTCAACCAGGCCGCGGACAAGATGATCGACAAGGTCATCAAGGGGAAGTTCAAGCTCATCCGCAAGCTGGGGCAGGGCGGCATGGGCGCGGTCTACCTGGCCGAGCAGCTCGGCATCGGCGCGCGGGTCGCGATCAAGTTCCTCAAGTCCGAGTTCTCCGACGACGTCGAGATCGCGCGGCGCTTCATGAACGAGGCGAAGTCGTACGCCCGCGTCGCGCACCCGAACGCCGTCGTCTTCCACGACTTCGGGCAGGACGAAGACGGCAACCTCTTCATCGCGATGGAGTACTGCGAGGGCGTCGACCTGAAGAAGGTCATCGCCGAGCAGAAGCGGCTGCCCGTCGCCGACGCCGTCGACATCATCCTGCAGGTCGCCGACGTGCTCGCGAACGCGCACAGCAAGGGCGTCGTTCACCGCGACCTGAAGCCCGAGAACATCATGCTGCGCAAGGGCCTGCGCGGCATTCACGCGAAGGTCCTCGACTTCGGCATCGCGCGGCTCACCGATGCCGGCACCCGCCTCACCGTGCAGGGCGCCATCGCCGGCACCCCGCGCTACATGAGCCCCGAGCAGGTCGAGGGCCGCGACGTCGATCACCTCGCCGACGTCTACGCGCTCGGCATCGTCACCTTCGAGGCGCTGACCGGCGTGCAGCCGTTCGACGGCAACACCATCGCCGAGATCCTTCGCCGCCAGGTGCTCGACCCGATGCCCCACCTCTGGGACATCTCGACGGACCTCGACTACCGCGAGGTCGACGACGTCATCCAGAAGGCGTGCGCGAAGAAGAAGGGCGATCGCTGGCCCGACATGACCGCGTTCGCGAGCGCGCTCGCGCAGGCGACTCCGACGCAGGCGGGCAAGCCGCTGTCCGCGCTGCTCAAGGCGGTGAGCGGCACCCCTGCGCCGGGCGCGCTGCCGACGATCGCCGACACGACCTCTGCGGTCGACGACGGCACGACCGGCACCATCGTCCGCGCCGACTCGCTCGGCGGCGTGAAGGTGAAGCAGACGGCGACGCCTGCGCCCGAGCTGCTCAACAAGACGATTCACGCTCCGCCGCCCGAGGGCGCCAAGGTCGGCGACGGCTCGGTGCTCGTCGCGCCGAAGTCGAAGGCGCCCTGGGTCGTCCTCGGCATCGGCGTCGTCGCGCTGCTCGGCTTCGGCGGCTTCCTCGCGAAGGAGCGCCTCGCCGGCGCGTCGGGCAACGACGTCGTCGTCCCGCCGCCCCCGCAGCCGAAGCCTCCGCCGCCGGAGATCGTCGTGAAGCCGCCCGACCCGCCCGAGACGCCGAAGCCGCCCGACGGCCCCAACGAGCGCGACGTCGAGCGCGGCCGCGACTACCTCGCCCGCGGCAAGAACGCGTGGGATCGCGGCGACATCGAAGAGGCGTACATGTACTTCAAAGACGTGCCGCAACAGACCGACTTCAGCGCCGAGGCCGTCGCGTACATGAGCAAGGTCGACGCCATTCGCGAGAAGGTGAAGGCCGGGCAGCAGGCGTACAAGCGCGGCGACTGCGACCTCGCCACGGTGCAGTTCGGCGGCGCGCTGAGGCTGAACCCGAAGATCGCCGACGCGAAGAGCGGCATGGCCGCCTGCAACGCGGGCGCGGTGCCCACGCGGCTGGAATGACCGCTCCGCCGCGGCCGCTCATCCAGCCCGGCGGTCCCATCGCGAGCTTCTTCGTCGCGATCGTCGTCGGCGTCATCCGCGCGCTGCCCGACGGCTTCCGCCGCGGCATCGCCCGGGGCCTCGCGGGCCTCGCCTTCGCGCTCGGCGTCCGCCGGCGCGTCGCGCTCGACAACCTGCGCGCCGCCTTCCCCGACTGGAGCGACGAAGAGCGCCGCGCCACCGCCCGCCGCGCCTACCGGAACCTCGCCGAGGCCGCGCTCGAGAGCCTCACCTCGGATCAGCTCTCCGACTCAGCGCTCGAGAGGGCCGTGGTCGTCGACGACTGGGGCGCGCTCGGCCGGGCGCTCGACGCCGGCGGAGTTCTCATCGCCTCGGCCCACCTCGGCTCGTGGGAGCTGCTCGCCGAGGTCATGGCCCGCCGCAAGGTGAAGGTCACGGCCGTGGTGCGCCCGCTCGAGGGCGCCTTCAACGCGCGCGTGGTCAAGGCGAGGCAGGACGCCGGCGTCGAGCTCATCCTCCAGCGCGGCGCGCTGCAGAACATGATCAAGGCGGTGCGCCGCGGCCGCTGCGTCGTGCAGCTCATCGATCAGGCGCTGCCGCCCGAGGCGGGGGTGCCGGTGACGTTCTTCGGCCGGGTCGTTCCCACCGCGCCGGCGCTCTCGATGACCGCGCTGCGCACGAAGGCCCCGGTCTTCGTCGCGCTGACTGCGCGAGAGAACGGGGCCCTCAAGTTCCACTTCGAAGGTCCGATCCCGGTGCCGAGCACCGGAGATCACCGCGCCGACGTCACCGCCCACACCGCACAGCTCACGGCGATCATCGAGCGCTACGTGCGGCGGTACCCCGACCAGTGGCTCTGGCTGCACCGCCGCTGGAAACACGCGGCGGGGTGAGGGGCCGTCGAGCGCCCGACGCTTTACTCTTCGCCGACGACCCAGCTCGGGTCGCACGCGTAGGCGTTGCACCCGAACGACGTCGCGGGCCAGCTCTGCAGCGTGTAGCCCTCGTTGCAGATCGGCAGCTCCTTCGTGCAGGCGCCGGGGTTGATGCAGGCGCCCGGCAGCACGCAGCGGTCAGCGTCGCGCGTGTAGATGCGCATCTGGCCGCTCGGGCACGCCGCGAGCTTGAACACCGGGCACGACAGGGTGTTCTCCGGGAGGCGGACGAACACGTTGCCGACATCCAGCAGGCGCTCCTCGCCGTTGCGGTACCAGTAGCCGGCCACGAGCGCGTCTCCTTCGCGCACCCGCTTCTCGAGCCACTTCACATCGACCCGGCCCTCACCGACGTACGCGAGGTCGAGCCCGTGGAACAGCGTCTGCGCGGTGTAGTTGAGCCGCGTCGCGCTGAGCGACGGGCACGGAGCGCGGAAGCACTGGATGTTCACCGGCTTCACCTTGAAGAACGTCTCGCCCTCGAAGACCTTGCCGGGCAGCCCGCGGTACGCCTCGCTCACGATGAACGGGCGCGTGTTCCACTGCGACTCCTTGGGGCCGAGCTTGCCGCGCAGCACCACCTCGCCCAGGCCCGCCTGCACCTGGCCCTGCTCGACGTCGGTGAGGCCCGAGCCGGTGAAGTCGAGGCCGCTCACGTACACCTCGTTGAGGTGAACGCGGTTGAGATCGCGCACCCAGTAGCCGCCGCACAGCGGCGCGATGCACTTGCGGAAGTCGCGGCGAACCGCCACGTAGGTCCGCGACGTCGCCGACAGCTCGGCGTCGTCGGCCAGCACGTCGGTGCCGTCGTTCTGCTCGACGACCGACTCGTTCACACCGCAAGCCGCAGCAAAGACAGCGAGAATCAGAAGGGAGGAGCGCATGTAGGCGCAGGTATCCCAACCTCCTACCGCAGGTCAACTGGAACCCCGCGCGCGGGGCCGCGCGCCCGGAGGCTCAGAGGTTGACGCGCAGGCCGAGGCCGAACGACGCGGCCGGAGCGGGCACGAAGGGCGTCAGCTGGCCGTTCGGCAGCGCGATGGCGGGGAAGTACGGCCGCAGCTCGCCGCCTCGGTTGCCGAAGTTCGCCGCCACGAACGCCTCGATCGACAGGTACGTCAGCACGCGGAAGAACATGTCGAGGCGCACGAGGCCGGACAGGTCGGTGAGGTTGAGCAGCGTCGTGAAGTTGCCGCTGATCCACCGCGCGTTCGGCAGGCCCGCGAGCAGCACGAACGCCGCCGCGTAGTGCTGCGCCGCGTAGAAGGCGAGGTAGTCGTCTGCCGCGAAGAGGATCGGGTAGAGCAGGGCGCTGTTCACGCCGACCGGGTTGTAGAAGTACTCGACGCCGATGGTCAGCACGTTGATGTCGAGGAACGGAATCGCGAGCGCGAGGCCGCCCGTCACCTGGGCGATGACGCCGCTGCCCTGCTGCTCGGAGTAGAAGCCGAACGGGTCTTTGGTCGGGTCGACGCCCTCGCGCACGCGCCGCACCGTGAAGTCGCGCCCGTCGCGGAACGCGATCTCGCAGAACAGATCGACGGGGATGGGGTCGGGCAGCGGCACCGAGATGTCGAGGCCGTAGCGCGGCCGCTTCCCCTGAACGAACGCGGCGTCGAGGCCGATCTCCGCGCGCACCTTGGGGATCACGATCTCCGCGCGCGTCGCGAGGCCGAGCTGCCCCAGCGTGCTCGCCGGCCCGTTGTTGTCGAGCAGGCCGTACGCGTAGAAGTTCCACCCCAGCTTCTCGATCGGCAGGTGCAGCTTCACCGCGTTCACGCCCAGACGAAGGTCGAACGGCTGCAGCGGGTCTCTGCGCTGCGCGTTGATGTAGTCGGTCGGGTTCCAGATGCGCCCGGTGCCCCATTTGATCTTCTGGCGCCCGACCGTCACGAACACCGTCCGCGCGATGTCGAAGCGCAGGTACATCTGGTCCAGGAACACCGACAGGTTCGACTGCGGAACCTGCACCGTCGACAGACCCTGGCCCGTGAAGCCCGACGCCTGCCCCGTCGCGCGCGTCGGCTCGTACAGCAGGCGGCCCACCACCACGCCGCGCACCCGGTCGATCGGCTGCGCGTCGAGGTACGCGTCCAAGAGGTTCGGAGCGCTGAACGTCACCTTGTCCGGCGACCCGTTCTCGGACCAGTACGCCTGCGCGCGCATGTACAGCGTGCCGCCGATCTTCAGCGGGTCGGTCTTCTCTTCACCCGTGTCGAAGCGGTTCTTCCCGATCGCCGACAGCATCCGCTCGTCGCGCTCGTCCGTGCCGCCGTCGGCGGTGAGCTCGCCGCCGAACAGCGCGTCCTCCCGCTCTCTCGGAGCCATCTGCGGCGGGTTCCCCGCGTCCTGCGCCGCCTCGACGGGAGGCCCGCCGAACATCTCCGCTTCGTTGTGGGGATCGTTCTGGTCCGACTGCCCTGCTGCGACCGCGAGCCACAGCGAGAGCCAGGTCATCTCGACTTGCTCTCCAGCCACGCCTTCGTGAACAGGTTCGCGTCCAGCGGGCTCAGGTCGACCGACTTGAAGAGAATGAGCGTCTTATTGGTCTTCTCGATCTCGTCGAAGATGCGGATCTCGCCCGGGAACCAGACGTCGCCCTTCTTCGACTCCGAGTAGAGCTTCTGCCACTTCGGATAATACGAGGTGCGCGCGAGCCGGCCCGAGAGCGCGAACTCCTGGCGCTTGAGCAGGTTGTGGTTGCCCTTGTCGAGCCACAGCTCGACGACGGGGTACGCGACGTCGATGCCTTCCTTCACCTTCAGCCTCAGGTGGTACGTGTCGAACTTGCCGAGCTTCTCTTCGCCGACGAACTCGGGCTCGAACTCGAGCGCGAGGCGCGACTCGTCGAAGTCCTGCCGGCGCGAGTTCGTGCCGCCGATGCGCTCGCGCTCGGTCGTGCGCTCCCACTTGCCGACGTTCGGGTCGTAGCTCCACAGGTTCTTGTCCTGCCGCAGGTAGCCCTTGCCCTCTTCGGACTTCGGCTTCGTGAACAGGAGGATGAGCTTGTCGTCCTGATCGCGCCGGTAGATGATCAGCTCGCGGACGACGTCGGCTTTGTCCTTCTCGCTCTGCTCCAGGTAGACGAGCGACTTGTAGTCACCCGTCGCGCTCTGCCGCTCGTCCTGCTCCTTGAGCAGCTTGACCATCTCCTCTTTCGGCAGAGCTTCTTTGGAAGCAGTCTCGGCGAGCACCGGAGCCGCCGCCAACACCGCGAGTGCCAGAATGAAAGATCTCATGACTTGATTACCCCACGTGCTGCATCGCGGTGACCGGCTTGAGCCGCGCTGCGATGAAAGAAGGAATGAGCGAGATGAGCGTGATGACCGTGGTGATGAAGATGACCGCCACCATCGTCCACGCCACCGTCGGCACGATGAACAGGTGATCCGACAGCAGGATGAACTGGAAGCCGGGCGGCAGCGAGATGTCGACGGCGTTCAGCACCAGCGACAGCACCAGGCCCAACACCGCGCCCGCGCTCGTCGACAGCACCCCGAGCAGGAAGCCCTCGGCGAGGAACATGCGCAGCACGTTGCCGCGCTGCATGCCGATCGCGCGCAGCGTGCCGATCTCGCGCGTGCGCTCGCGAATCGAGATCCACATCACGATCATGATCCCGATGCCGACGACGGAGAGGAACACGAACGCGAGGAAGAAGGCCATCGCGTTCATCAGGTCGACCGTCCACGAGACGAAGTTCACCTCGTCGCGCCAGTTCGTGATGTCGAGCTTCTGCCCCGTCCACGCCTCGCGCGTCACGTTCTCGAACTTGAAGAAGAACGCGCGCGGGTCCTCGTCCATCATCACGTAGCCGGCCTTCGCCAGCGCGTCGCGCAGCTTGTCCTGCGTCTTCTTGAGCGCCTGGAGATCGGTCGTCGGCATGTAGACCATCAGCGCGCCGGTCGTGTCGTCGTTGAGCTGGTAGAGCTGCCGCAGCGAGCCCTCGTTGATGAAGCTCGAGAACTGGCTCATCATCCCCATGTTCGCCGCGATGGCGACGACCGTGACGTCGAGCGTGTTGTTCACTCCGCGCGGCGTCGGCGCCTGAATCGTCAGCCCGTCGCCGACCTTCACCTCGAGATCGCGCGCCTGGTCTTCGAAGAGCAGGATCGTGCCCGGCTTCGCCAGGTCTTCGAGCTTGCCTTCCTTGATCTTCAGCACCGAGGCGAGGCCCGTCTCGCTCTTCACGTCGATGCCGGTGAGGCCGAACATCTTGTTCGTCCCGCCCTCGGAGATCACCTTCGCCCAGCCGCGCCCGCGCTGCGCGATGTACTTGAGGTCGGGCACCGTCTCTCTGATGACCTCGGTCACCTTGCGGTAGTTCGTCACCACCGGAGCGGCCTGCCCCGCCGTCACCTTGAAGAAGCCCGCCACGTTCACGTGCCCGCTCATCAGGGTAGTGGACTGCTCGATGAGCGTTCGATTCATGCCCTCGGCGATGCCCAGCAGCGTCAGCATCACCACCGTCACGAACGCGATGGCCGAGCCGAGCACCATCGTGCGCCGCTTGTGCTGCAACAGGCTTCGAAACGCGATGAGGAAGGTCATGTCACGACTCCGAGGCCTGCATCGCCGTCACCGGCTGCACGCGAATGGCCAGGATGATCGGCACCAGCACCGCCAGCACCGAGACGCCCAGCGTCGTCACCACCGAGAACACCATCGACGCGACGTCGAGGTCGGGCTTCAGCGAGGGCCCCGAGAAGAAGAAGTACAGCTCGTCGCGGAACGCCGGAATGCCGGTGGCGTGCAGCCAGCCGACGACGCCGGCTCCCGCCAGCGCCCCGAGCGTGCCGAACACCAGCGCGAGCACCATGGTCTCGACGACCACCATGGTCACCACGAACTCGCGCTGCGCCCCGATGGCGCGCAGCGTGCCGATCGTCGAGGTGCGCTGCAGCGTTGCGATGGTGACTCCGATGGTCACCACGATGAGCGCCACCAGCGCGAAGCCGAGAACCATCGCGCCCAGAATGAGGCGGAAGACGTCGATGAACTGCCCGAGCGAGCCGGCCGCCTGGTTCCAGGTGACGACCCACAGCTGCGGCCGCGCCGACTCTGCGAGCGCAGCCAGGGTTCCGTAGACCTCGGCGGGAAGCCGCGCGCGCTCGGTCTGCAGCGCTTCCTTGAACCCGATCAGGTCCGAGCTCGTCGGCCCGTCGCCGCCGGCCGCGCGCGCCCGCTCTTTCTCGATGATCGGGCCCGTCGCCGCCGCGAGCAGAAAGGGCACCTTCTTGTCGTCGAGCAGCTTCTGCGCCGCGTCGAGCGCCTTCGGGTCGGCGGGCTTCTTGTCCTTCGCGAACAGCTTCTCGATCTCTCTTTGAGTCGCCGCGATGGCCGCCGGCGAGCCGTCTTCGAGCATGACCGCGGCGTGCATCACGACGCCGTTGTCGATCTCCTCCTGGGTGTAGACGCGCACCGCCTTCTCGGCGGCCGACTCGCGAAGGCCCGTCGTCTTCTGCAGGTCTTCGATCTTCGTCTGCTGCGCGTCGACGACCGTCGCCTCGTCCGAGCCGAAGAGGTCGGCCTCGGCGTTCTCGCGTTCGACCGTCTTCGCCTTCGTCGTCGCCCTGAGCGCGTCGAGCTCGGCCTTCTTGTCCGAGGTGAGGAAGCCGTACAGCTCGCGGAAGCTGACCATGTCGATCAGCGCCGCGGCGCCGGCGAGCGGCGACTTCTCGAGGCCGTTGAACTCGAAGATGCCGTACAGCTTCACCGCGGTCGCCTCGAGCGAGCCCGAGCGGCCGAAGCTGCGCAGCGTCATCGTGTCTCCCACGCGCACGCGGTACAGCGACAGCATCGGCGCCAGCTCGGCGTAGAAGAACTTGTACCGCTCGTCGAAGTTCTGGTCGGTCGTCTTGAAGAACTCCTGCAGCAGCACCGCGAGGTCGGTCTCGCTCTTGCCGAGCAGCGTGTTGAGCTTCCCGGTCATCGCCTTCGTCTGGTCGCCGTCGAGCTGCAGCACGATCTCGCGCGTCTGCGTCGAGTTCTCGCGCAGCCACCGCTGCATCTCTTTGTCGCTCTCGTCCGAGAGCTTGCGGCCCGCCTCGCGCGCGTCTTTCATCTTGTCGAGCCGGCGCGCGTTCTTCAGCTTCATGTACTCCTCGTAGAAGAAGCGCGGCAGCAGGATGCCGCGGCGCCCTTTGGGCACGCGCTCGCCCTCGACGATCTGCAGGCGGTCGAACGTCTGCTGGTAGGCGTCGAGATCGGTGCCGAGGTAGCGGATGAACAGCAGGTCGGCGTCGGCCACCTGCGGGGCGATCTTGTTCTCGAGCAGCTCGAGGTGCCCGTACGGGTCGTCGTCGAAGGTGGCCCAGAACTCCTCGGTGCCGGTGGTGGCGAGCGCCGCCTTCTCTTCGGGCTCGATGGCATCGGCCGTGCCGATCTCCTTGCCGCGCTCGAGGTCCTTCGCGAGCAGCGACACCATGTTCCGCACGTGGCCTTTGAGGTTCTCGGCCTTCGCCTTGAACTCGGCCTCGGGCAGCGGCTGCTTGCCCTCTTTTTGCGCGCGGTACAGCGAGCGCAGCTTGTCGAGCGTGAGATCGATCGTGTTGCCCGAGCCGAGCATCGCGCCGCTGGTGCCCTGCGGGACGACGCTCTTCACGTTCGGGACGCTCAACAGCTTCTGCTTCAGCTCGCCGAAGTTCTCGATCGGGGCGAGGTTCGAGTCCGAGCCGTCGAACTTGCCGTAGACCTCGAGCTTCTCCTTGCTGCGCGCCGCGTAGACCTCGAGGTGCCCGGTGACCGAGCCGACGATCGACTTCGACAGCGAGCGGTCGAGCGTGCCGAACAGGGCGCCGCCGACGACGAGCAGGGCGGCGCCGAAGAACAGCACCGCGCCGACGAAGAAGTTGAGGAACGAGCCGAACAGGTTCGCGAAGGCGATGCGGACCAGGACCGCGAGCTTGGAGAACATGGGAAGGTGCCCTCTTCAGTTCGCCGTCGCCGGCGCGCGCTCGACGGCGCTCTGCAGCGCGTGCGCGACCGCGGCATCGGCCGATTCCTTGCCGACGATCTTCCCGTCGGCGAGCCGCACCACCGAGTCGGCGTGCTTCATCACGCGGTGATCGTGCGTGGAGAAGATGAAGGTCGTGCCCTTCTTCTGGTTCATGTCCTTCATCACGTCGATGATGGCCTCGCCCGTCGCCGAGTCGAGGTTCGCCGTCGGCTCGTCGGCGAGCACGATCTGCGGCTCGGTCACCAGCGCCCGCGCGATCGCGACGCGCTGGCGCTGACCGCCGGAGAGCTCGGAGGGCCGGTGCGTCGCGTGCGTGTCGATGCCGACCGCGCCGAGCAGCTCCATCACGCGCTTCTTGCGGTCGCCCGAGCCCAGCTTGTTCTGGAGCAGGAGCGGCAGCTCGACGTTCTGGAACACCGTGAGCACCGCGACGAGGTTGAAGCTCTGGAAGATGAAGCCGAGCGTCTCGAGGCGCAGCTGCGTGAGCTGGCGCTCCGACAGCGTGCCGGTGCTCTTGCCCGCCACCTCGACGGTGCCGCGCGTGGCGGTGTCGACGCAGCCGATGAGGTTGAGCAGCGTCGTCTTGCCGCTGCCCGACGGGCCGGCGATCGAGATGAACTCGCCGCGCTCGACCTCGAGTGAGACGCCTCGCAGGGCAGGCACGACGACCTTCCCGAGCGAGTACTCCTTCACGACGTCGCGAATGGAAACGATGGAGTTGGGCATGACGGTGCTTTCGGTCCCTAGCGCAAAAAGGCGGTGCGTTCAGCGTTTAGAGCGCGGCGATCAGCCGCTCTGCTTCTTCGGGTGAAATCTTCTTCTGCTGCACGAGCTCGAGGATGGTGCGCAGGTCGTCCTTCGCCGGCTGAGGTGAAGCCGCTTCGACGGGCGCGACGGCCCAGGCCTTCCGCCAGTCGGGCCAGTCGCCGTGCCGCGGGTCGACCCACGGCTCGCCCTCGCGCACCTTCACCGCGCCGAGGTCGGCCTCGAGCTTCAGCACCGCCTTCGCGTCGCTCTTCGACGGGTACTTGGTGCGGGTGCTGCCCATGACGCTGTGCGAGTCGATGCGCACGTCGATGCCCGGAGCGAGATCGATCTTCACCGCGCCCATCGTCGAGTGGACCGTGTGCACCCCGTCGTCGAGGGAGACGATGTCGAGCAGGGCCTCTCCGGCGCCGGACTCGACCGCGAACGTGCCGCCGAGCCGCCGCCCGATGATCTGCCCCGCCTTCGCCTTCAAGACGAAGCGTCCGTGACAGCCGTCGAGCTCCACCTGGCCTGCGTTCGTGCTCACTTCGAGGTCGCACCCGACGAGGCCGCGGATGCGTGCCTGACCCATGCTGGTCGAGATGCGCGCCTTGACGTGGGCAGGCAGCCACAGCGTGAACTCGCCGCCGTAGCCGCCGCGCATCAGCGTCCTCACCGCGCCTTCGATGACGCCCGTACCCTCGGGCAGCGGCTCGAAGGTTCCCGTGGCGCGCACGAAGACCTTGTCGGCGATGCGGCGGATCTCGAGCGGCGAGCTGCCGCGCTTCCACGCGACGCGCGGCTCTTCGCCGGGCGCGACCGGCAGCACCTCGAGCTGCGCGGCGCTGACGTCGAAGTCGAGCAACGGCCTGGCGGCGAGCGGCAGGGGGGCGGACTTCATCGCTTCTTCTCCTTGAGCAATCGTTCGGCTTCCTGAGCGTCGAGCTCACCGCGTGCGAGCGCTTCGAGCACCTCACGGCGCGTGCGGCTGGGCTGAGGCGGCGCGGCGTCTGCCCCCTGGACGGCGGCGATGACCTCGTCGAGCCGCGACACCACCGTCGGGTACGAGATGCCCAGCGCCTGCTCGACGTCTTTGATCTTCCCGCCGCACGTGACGAACACGCGTACGAACGCGAGCTGTTCGCGTGTCAGCCGGGCCGGCCACTCCTGCACGAAGCGCCCCTCGACCGCGCTGCCGCACGTCGAGCAGCGCACGCGCTCGACATACAACTCACGCGTGCAGACAGGACATTGTGCAGGAATCGGGTGCGCATTCTCCATGATGCGCACCAGGAGTACGCATGGTGATTAACTTTGTCAAACACGAACTTGATAAAATCAATCTTGCGGGGTGGGAGTGCTTCCTCTACCTTCCCGTGACCCATGGCCGCCAAGAAGCCCGCGCAGTCGGAGCCGCCGCAGGTCGAGGAGCCGAAGTACCCGCACATCGAAGCCTTCGCCGAGCAGGCGGGCAGTGAAGACGTGATCGGCGTCTTCGCGCCGCTCAAAGAGAGCCTGCAGGGTGTCAAAGGTCCTCGCGCCGACGCCGCGAAGAAAGCGGTGAAGGGTGTGGAGCGCACCGAGGAGCTGCTCCATCACCTTCTCGAAGTGCGCGAAAAGCTTAAGGCCGAGCGGGGCGGCGGGGCCAAGGGGCGGCGCTAGCGCAACGTGGTAGCCTGACGGTCGATAACTGCTTGGGGTGCCGAGGGAGAAAGCCCGCGGCCTTGCAGCAGCCCCAACCCAACCGGCTGTTTGAGCAGTGTCACCCAAAAGCAGTGCCTCGAAGATTTCGAAGTCCCGAAAGGATTCCACAATGTCCGGCGTCAATCGTATCGACCAGACTCCGCTGCGCCTCTCCAGCAACGTCACCATCGCTCGGCAGACGCCGAAGATGGACTTCGGCGACCGCATGAAGGCGGGCCTCGACACCGCGGCCGGCGTCGTCGCGAACGGCGCGGCGGTCGTCGGCGGCATCATCCCCGGTGGGGCGATCGTCTCGGCGGCGGTCTCGTCGGTCGGCGCGATGACCAACAACGTGACGCCGGGCGGTCACGGCGGCGCGGTCGCGGCGCAGTACGGCGCGGCCGGCGTGGTGCAGCTCGGCGGTGGCGGTGGCGGCATCAACACCACGGCGGGCGGCAACGTCGCGCCCCCGAGCTTCGGCGGCGTCAACGTCGGCTCGACGGTCGGCGGCTCGCCGAACTACGTCCCGGGCGGCGGCTCGAGCGTCACGGGCGACATGAACAGCAGCCTCATCCAGTCGCAGCAGGAGAACGCGCAGATGATGAAGCTGCAGATGGCGATGCAGCGCGAGAACCTGGTCTTCACGTCGGTGTCGAACGTCCTCAAGACGCGCCACGACACCGCGAAGAACTCGATCTCGAACGTCCGCTAATCGCTGACGAAACAGCTCGTGAAGCACACAAGGGCGGCCATACTTGGCCGCCCTTCGTGTTAGAAGACCCTCATGCCTGACAAAGCGGCAGCTGCAGAATCGGAGATCAACGGCAGCCTGGTTCCGATGCAGAAGGTGCAGGCCGTGCTGATGCTCGAGGCCGGTCACCTGTACATGGACATGGGCAAGTTCGACGTCGCCCGCGAGGTGCTGATGGGCTGCTCGACGCTGATGCCGAAGAGCGAGGTTCCGCAGCTCGCGCTGGGCACGCTCGAGTTCGTGCAGGGCAAGCACGAGAAGGCGCTGCAGGCGTATCGCCAGGCCCAGCGGCTGGCTCCGAAGTCGGGGCTGCCGCACGCGCACTGCGGCGAGGCGCTGCTGTTCATGGGCAAGCTCAACGAGGCGATGAAGGAGCTGAAGACCTCGGTGCAGCTCGAGCCCGACGGCGACGGCGCGAAGCTCGCGGCGGGCTTGGGGAACCTCATCGGCGGCCTGCTGGTGAACCTGAACAAGGGCGAGCCGATCTCGCCGGAGCTCCAGAAGCTCAACGCCGCGCTCAAGAAGGTGAAGGACGCCGGCAAGAAGCCGCTCGACACCCTCATCGAAGACATCAACGTGCTCACCGGTCAGAGTGAGCCGCCTTTGAAGAAGAAGTAAACGAGTCAGGAGCCTCACATGGGAGTTGGTGGAGTCAGAGGCGGCGGTCGCAAGGGTGGCGCCGGCGGCGCGAGTGGCGCGGGCGGCGTCAAAGGCGGCGGAGCCGTCGGCGGCGCGAAGGGCGCAGGCTTCGCCGGCAAGGTCGACGCCTCGCAGGGGCTCGTCGGGCCCTCGGGCGCCGCGGCCAGCGGCAACGTCTCGCCGCTCGATCCCGTCACGGCGAACGCGCTCGACATCGCGCGCCAGCTCAAGAACGGGCAGATCAAGTCGAAGGAAGAGGCGACGAAGAAGCTGGTCGCCGACATCCTCAAAGAGAAGGTGCGCATGCAGTCGCGCGCCCTGACCTCGAAGATCGCCGAGACCCTGCAGGACGACCCGCGCCTCAACCAGGCGCTCGAGCGCCTGTGGAACCGCGCGGAGGAATGACGGGACCGTGGCGCTACTCGAGTCCCGCCAGGAGGTCCTGACCAAGTACGGGCCCTACGTGCGGAGCCTGGCGGCCCAGGTCCGCAAGCAGTTCAACTCGACCCTCGAGATGGACGAGCTCGTCTCGTATGGGCAGGTCGGGCTGCTCGAGGCGGCCGAGCGCTTCGACCCCAAGGTCGGGGCAAACTTTCTTACATTCGCCCACTACCGCATCAAGGGAGCCATCTTCGACGGTCTGCGGAAGATGGGCGTGCTCAAGGGCGCGGAATCACGGTCGGCGGGGGCCTCTGAGCGGGCCAACGCCTACATGGGAAACCTGTCGGATCGGGACCATGGAAGCAACCGCGGCTCGGATGCGGCCGATGATGTACGGGAGATCTCGAGCGCGGTGACAGGCCTGGCGATGGTGTTCGCCACCAGCCTGGAGGGAACAGAAGGGCTGCAGCTGTCGGATGAGCAGCTCCCGGCGGATGAGCGGTTGGAGCTCGAGCAGATGAAGTCGCGGGTGAGGGCAGCGATCGAGAAGCTGCCCGAGAAGGAAAGGAAGCTCTTACAGGGGTACTACTTCCAGGCGAAGACGCTGGAAGAGGCGGGCGCGGAGATCGGGCAGAGTAAGAGCTGGGCGTCGAGGCTTCACGCGAGAGCGGTCGAGCGGTTGAAAGAGATTCTGGACGAGGAAGACAAGACCTCGGACTTAGGCAGGAGGAAAGACAATGGCAGGTCCCCTAGCAGGCATCTCGGCGGCGCAAATCGCCCAGCAGAAGCTGCCCGACCAGGCGGCACAGCAGGCAAAGCACTCCCCCAGCAAGTTCGATCAGGCGCTGAAGTCGAAGGGCCCGGATCAGGCACACCAGGCGGGCCAGGTGGGTCAGGTCCAGCACGCCCACAAGGTTGATCAGCTCCGCCAGGTCGATCAGGTCAACAAGTCGGAGAAGGCGCGCCTCGACAAGATCCAGACGCAGGCCAGCGCATCGGATCAGCGCGGCACGAAGACCGACCCGGTGACGCAGAAGACCGAGGTCTCGAAGTCGACGAGCGCCATCAACGGGCTGTTCGCCAACATCGAGAAGGGCCAGGTCCAGATGGACAAGCTCATCAGCGGCGGCCTCTCGGGCAAGAACTTCTCGAACTCCGAGCTGCTCGCGCTGCAGGCGGGCATGTACAAGTACTCGCAGGAGCTCGAGCTCACCTCGAAGGTCGTCGAGAAGGCGACCTCGGGTCTGAAGGACACGCTGAAGACGCAGGTGTAACTCACCCGAGCGCTCCCCATCAGGCGGCTCCGTGCCTTGTGTAGGCGCGGAGCCGCAGTTTTTTTGGTAGCGTTCGCACCCTCATGAAGCGCGTCTGGCTCCTCTCGGTGGCGTTCATCTTCTCGGCCTGCACGGTCGAGCTTCAGCACGATCTGACCGAGGACGACGCGAACGACATCTACGTTCGCCTGCAGCAGGCGGGCATCAACGCCACGAAAGATCGCGACGAGGGCGGGGGCAACGAGGTCCGCTACAAGATCACCGTCGCGAAGGCCGACGTCGCCTCTGCCACGGTGGTCCTGCGGAAGTTCGCGTTGCCACGTCCGAAGTCGGACGGGTTGAGCGCGTTTCGCAAGAACAAGGGCATGATCCCCACTGCGACCGAGGAGCGCGGAATGCTGCTCGAGGCGCTGGCCGGCGAGGTGGCGAACTCGCTGAACCGCTACCCGGGGGTGCTCGAGGCGAAGGTGATCATCAACATCCCCGAGGTGAACGATCTCACCCAGCCGGACAAGAAGCCGAAGACCTCGGCCGCGGTGTTCATCAAGCACAGCGAAGGCGCCCGGACGGACGCGAACAAGTCCGGCGCGCCGTTCACGCCGGGCGAGGTGCAGAGGTTCGTGGCCGCGGCGGTGCCCGAGCTCGACGCGAGCAACGTTCAGGTGCTGATGACGCCCGACCGTCAGGAGATCGACGTCAGCACCGAGGGCACCTCGGTCAACGTGCTCGGCATCTCGGTCATGCGCGGCAGCGAGGGCCAGCTCAAGATCATGATCGGCGTCGGCGCCTTCCTGATGATGGCGATGGCCGGTCTGCTCGCCTTCTCGTTCCTGCGCGGCGGCGGCAACGGCAACGGGAAGAAGCGCGCCCCCGCGGAGGGGTAACGGCGCTTGGTCGAGCAATTCTTCGCATCGCTGTCCAAGCGACAGACGATGCTCTTGTTGACCGCCGTCACCTTCGGCGGGAACGAGTCCGTCGACGCCTTCGAGCACCTGCCCGACGAAGAGCGGGAGATCTTGAAGCACCGCGCGAAGGGGCTGCTCGAGATCCCGCGGGACAAGCGCATTCCCGTGCTCGTCTCGGAGATCAAGCGGCTCATCACCGCGCGCCGCAGGCAGCTCGGCTCGGCGGACCCCGAGCGCCTCGCGAAGGTGCTCTCGGGCGAGCGCGCCGCGCTGATCGAGGTGATCCTGAAGGCGCTGCCGGCGACGCTCGCGGACGCGGTGCGGAAGGACCTGCCGCCCCGGCCGCCGGTGAAGCTCAAGCGAGAGGTGCGGCAGGACATCCTGTCGATCGTCCGCTGGAAGCTCGAAGACGCCGTCAACGCCGCGGCGCCGAAGGTCGGCCTGTTCAAGTTCAGCGATCTGCTCACGCTGCAGCAGCGCGAGCTGCTCACCATCTGCGATCGCATGGGCGCCCGCGCGCTCGCGACCGCGTTCGCCGGCCTGCCCGACGAAGAGGCGCAGAAGCTGTTCAGCGCGCTGCCGCCGGACCAGAAGTCGCTCGCGCAGCGGGCGAGCGAGGCCGGCAAGTCGCGGAAGCTGACCGAGGGCGACTCGCGCACCGTGCTCGAGATGTACGGCGGCATGGAGAACCCCTCGGCCGGCATGCGCTCGGCCGGCGCTCAGCGGCTCGCCCGCGCGTGCCTCGCGCAGAGCCTCGACTTCGCGGTGAAGCTCATCGACCGCCACCCGGGCGAGCTCGGCAAGCTGCTGTCGAAGTGGACGAAGGAAGAGAAGAACCGGCCGATTCGGGGTGACGGCGGGCGCGGGGACATCGTCGAGCAGATGGAGCGCCTCGCCCAGCGCGGCATCATCGACCGGCCGATGCGGCTGCCTCCGCCGCCGATGGCGCGGCAGGCGAACCCGCCCGCGATGCCGGGCGGTCAGGTGCTGGCGCCCGTACCGCAGCGCAAGTCGGTGGTGGTGCCGCTGGCGGGCACTTCGCTGCAGCGCGCGGTGCGGCCCGGCGGGCCCGTGCCGGACGACCGGCTCGGCGCGATGCCGCGCCGGACAGGCCCAAGACCGCGGCGTGACTTCATGGCCGAGCGGAACGCACGGGCCGCGGGGGCCGCGAGCTCCCGGGCGGTGCGGGGCAACAGCTCGGTAGCGCAGGACCCGCGGGTGAAGGCGACGACGGACCCGCGGGCGGCGCCGTCGCAGTCGGCGCGCGTGCTGCGGGACGGCAAGCCGATGCAGAAGGGCGACAGCCAGATCCGCCCGGCGCCGGGCGAGAAGCGCAAGGCCATGACGTCGCCGGCGCTGGTGCCGATTCCGAAGCGCAAGGACCCGAAGGCCTCGGTGAGCACGAGCTTTCACCGGCCCTCGCCGGTGGTGAAGGGCTCCAAGCCTGGCTCCGACGACTAATCGGGCCAGCCCGATCATTCACCCGGCTCGCTGCTGCGGCCGACGATCTGTCGGCTGCGGCCGGCGCTTCCCCGCTGCGCTCCTCGACGGGCCGTTCGAGCGCGCCTCCGGTGCTCGCGGCTCCAGCGCTCGCCCTCGTCTGGCAGCTCGTCGGCCACGCGACCCGGGTGAATAATCGGGCTACACTTCGCAGGCACAGCATGGCCGAAGAGAACGACGACAGGCCGAGGATCATCGGCGCGAAGGTGATTCGCGGCGGCAGCGCTTCGAGCGCGTCGCTGCCGCCGGTCGACAAGCCGGCGCTGGGGCCTCCGCCGGCGCGGCGCGGGGTCGTCAGCGGCGAGGACTACGAGGCGAAGCAGACCGGCAACAAGATCATCGAGGACGCGCAGAAGAAGGCGGCCGAGATCGTCGCGGCGGCCGAGGCGAAGCGCGACGAGGTGTTCGCGAAGGCGGTCGAAGAGGCGAAGGCCGAGATCGCGCCGAAGCTGGCCGAAGAGCTGCTGCGCGCGAAGATGCAGGCCGGCGAGCTGATGAAGGAGATGGAGGGTCAGCTCATCGACCTGGCGCTGAAGATCTCCGCGAAGATCATCGGCCGCGATCTCGAGCGGGATCCGATGGTGGTGGCGGAGATCGCCGCGACGGCCATCGAGACCGCGCGGGCGTCCAAGGCGATGGTGCTGCGAGTGAACCCGAAAGACGGCGCGACGCTGCGGGCGGCCAAGCCGAAGCTCATGGAGCTCATCGGCCGCACGGTCGAGGTCTCGATCCGCGATGACGCCGACATCGAGGCGGGCGGCTGCGTGATTCAGACCGAGTTCGGCACGATCGACGGTCAGATCAAGACGCAGTACCAGATGCTCGAGAACGTGCTGCGGCCCGACACGGCGAAGAAGGAAGGGCCCAAGTAGTGAGCGAGCTTCCGCAGATCGACCTGTCGAAGTACCACCGGCTCATCAAAGAGACGCAGACCGTGCAGGTGCGCGGCCGCGTGACCGAGCTGACCGGCCTGGTGATCAAGGCCGCGGTGCCGAACGTGCGCGTGGGCGAGCTGTGCTGGATCAAGTCTGGCCCGCGCCGCAGCGTTCGCGCGGAGGTGGTCGGGTTCCAGGGCGAAGAGGTGATGCTGATGCCGCTGGGCGAGCTGTCCGGCATCGGCCCCGATTCGGAGGTGCTGCCGACGGGGCGCCCGCTGACCATCAAGTGCGGAGACGGCCTGCTCGGGCGCGTGCTCAGCGGCATCGGCGAGCCGATCGACGGCAAGCCGCTGCCCGAAGAGGGCCTGGTCGACTGGAGCGTCGACCGCGACTGCCCCGACCCGTTCACGCGCATGCGCATCGAGCACCCGCTGCCGCTCGGCGTGCGCTGCATCGACGGCCTGCTGACCGTCGGGGAAGGGCAGCGCATCGGCCTGTTCGCCGGCTCGGGCGTCGGCAAGTCGACCCTGATGGGGCAGATCGCCCGGAACACCGCCGCCGAGCTGGTCGTCATCGCGCTGATCGGCGAGCGTGGTCGCGAAGTGCTCGAGTTCGTCGAAGACGCGTTGGGCGAAGAGGGCCTCAAGCGCTCGGTCGTCGTGTGCGCGACCTCCGACCAGCCGTCGCTGGTGCGTCTGCGCGCGGGCTTCGTGGCGACGGCGATCGCCGAGTACTTCCGCGAGCGCGGGGGCAACGTGCTGTTCATGCTCGACACGGTGACGCGTCTCGCGCGCGCGCAGCGCGAGATCGGGCTGGCGGTCGGTGAGCCTCCGGCGCGTCAGGGCTACCCGCCGAGCGTGTTCTCGATGCTGCCGCGCATCCTCGAGCGCACGGGCAACTCGGACAAAGGGAAGTGCACGGCCATCTACACGTGCCTGGTCGCCGGCGGCGACATGGAAGAGCCGATCGCCGACGAGGTCCGCGGTATTCTCGACGGCCACTTCATCTTGAACCGCGCGCTCGGCGAGCGGAACCAGTGGCCCGCGATGGACGTGCTGGCCTCGCTGTCTCGCGTGATGAGCCAGATCGCGACGCCGGAGCACAAGAAGGCCGCGGGCAAGCTGCGCGAGACGCTCGCGACCTACGAGAAGCAGCGCGACCTGATCCTGCTCGGCGCGTACCAGTACGGCACGGACCCGCGCACCGACTACGCGATCGACAAGTACGACGCGATCATCGACTTCTTGAAGCAGGACACGCACTCGAACGTGACGTTCGAGGAGACGGTGCAGCAGCTGATCACCATCTTCGAAGACGCTCAGTAGCCCCTTTGAGGGCGGGAAAAGGGGTAGAGTCGGCACCGGATGCCGCAGTACCGCCTACAGACCCTGCTCGAGATGCGTGAGCGCGCGGAGGAGGAGGCCAAGCAGGCCTTCTCCGAAGCGATGAAGAACCTCGCCAAGGAGAAGGACGCCCTGGTGGCGCTCGAGCAGGACCTCGAGGCCCGCAAGGCCGCGCGCAAACAGAAGGTGCAGGAGTTCCTCGCCGACGTGATGAAGAAGGGCGTGGGCGCGAGCGGCATGGGGCAGATGAACCGCTTCGAAGATCGTCTCAAAGACGAGGAGAAGCAGGTCGCGCTCGAGATCGAGCGGCAGAAAGAGGCGGTGCGCCAGGCCGAGCAGCTGGTCGAGGTGCGCCGCGCCGAGATGGCCGACGCCGCGAAGGAAAAGAAGGCCATCGAGAAGCACAAGGACAACTGGAAGAAGGAAGTCCGCAAAGAGCGGCAGGCGCGCGAAGAGCTGACCCAGGAGGAGATCGGCAACACGCTGCACCTGCAGCGGACGATGGCGGCGCAGAAGGCAGGTAAGGGATGAGCCGCATCGACGACGATCGCGATGCCGAGCGGGTCGCCCAGCGGCGCATTCAGGAGAAGCTCGCGCAGGAAGCGAAGAAGAAAGACCGCGCGGCGCAGGACTCGCAGTTCGCGAAGCTCGTCGGCCAGCAGAAAGAGCAGACCCAGCGCACCGAGAAGGACCTGACGGCGCGCTCGGCGATCGCGCACCTCATCGAGCACGCCGAGGCCGACGCGAAGAGCGAAGCGGGCATGTCCGAGGCGAAGCAGCACTCGACCGAGGCCGAGTCGCGGGCGTTCAAGAACCGGCTGGGCGGCAAGGCGCTGGGCGAGAAGGTGATGTCGAACACGCGGGCCGACGGCCAGCGCTCGACCGAGACGAAGCTGAAAGGGGACCAGGGCCGCGCCGACGCGTCGAACACGCGCAACGCCGACAACGCGGCGTCGGGCAAGACGGCGGCGAGCCGGGCGGCCGACGCGAAGGCGGGCCGCGACGTCCAGACCGACCGGGCCGAGGCGACCGACAAGGCGAGCGACGCGCACAACGAGGCGGGCGGCGCGCACGGCGAGAAGGGCGATCTGAAGACCGACGCCGACAAGGGCGGCGGCGGCCAGCAGCAGGGCGGAGGCGGCGGCGAGAAGAAGGGCGGCGACGTGCCGGCGGGGTTCCGGTTCAACCCGGCGCTGATGGCTCCGGTGCCGGTGGCGCAGAAGAACCAGACGACCGGCTCCGATCGGCTGCGCCGCATCGCGAGCGAGATCGCGCAGAAGATCGTCGAGCGGGTGCGGGTGGGCACGAACGCGCTGGGCAACGCGGAGTTCCAGATCGACCTGCGCTCGAACGTGCTCTCGGGCCTGTCGGTGAAGGTGTCGGCGAAGAACGGCCGCATCAGCGCGGTGTTCTCGGGCAGTGACAAGGAAGTGCTGAAGATGCTCGAGGAGCAGGAAGAGGCGCTCAAGGGCGCGCTGCAGAGCCGCGGCCTCATGCTCGAGAAGTACAAGGTCGAGGCGAAGGCGTGAGCCCTCCGAATCCGAAGGATCCACGGGCCGGCCTCGGTGACCGGACGATGATGATCCCCACACCGAAGCGGCCGTCGCAGTACGGCGTGAAGCCCGTTCCGGTGCAGCAGATTCCCAAGAAGGGCAGCGTGCCCGGCAACCTGCCGCCGCCGCCCGAGCCGGCGCCTGCGCCTCCGCCGGGGCGGCCGTGGAAGCCGTTTCGGTGGGGGAACCTCGAGAAGGTGACGCGCCTGCAGAGCCAGATGGTGCGCCGCCTCGAGTGGATGATGCCGAACGTGACGACGGCGGGAGAGGTGAGCACGTCGGTCACGAAGCGCCTGCACGAGCTGCTCGAAGAAGAGGTGCACCTCACCGCCGACTACGTGCACGTGGTGCCGACGCGGAACCTCAGGCGCTACATCGGAGACCCCACGTTCCTCGCGGTGCTCGCGCCCCAGCCGAACAAGACGCGCGGGTTCCTCGAGATCGAGCTGGGCCTCGCGCACGTCGCGATCGACATGCTGCTCGGCGGGGCCGGCGAGGCCATCTCGCTGCGGCCGCTGACCGACATCGAGGAGGGCGTGATGACCTACGTCATCCTCGAGACGCTGAAGGCGCTGGCGCCGCAGGTCGACCCGTCGCTGCCGAAGCTGCGGCTCGAGGGCGTGTGCCGGAACTTCGACGAGGCGGTGCAGCTGCTGGGCGACGAGCAGCACCTGGCGGTCGTGCAGCTCAAGGCCGTGTTCGGGACGCACACCGGCTACCTGCGGGTGTTCGTGCCGCAGGCGGTGCTGAGCCTGGCGAACCCTCCGGCGGACGCGGCGGTGCGCCGCGCGCGCCGGCAGTCGGATGCGGCTGCGAACATGAAGCGCCTCTCGTCGGTGAAGACCTGGCTGCGGGCGGAGATCGGCACGGTGCAGATCTCGGCCGCCGAGCTGAAAGAGATTCGCGAGCGGGACGTGGTGCTGGTCGACAACCTCACGGCCCAGCCGCACAAGGGCGAGCCCGGCACCGCGAAGCTCAAGATCGGCGTCGGCACGAACCACTTCGATGCGGAAGTGATGGTAGAGAACGGCCACTATCAGGCGAAGCTGACGGCGCTGGTGAGCAGCGACGTGGGCGGGCCCATCGAGGCGGCGGGAGACGACGAGGGTGGCGAGGCGCTTTCCGATGGGGCCGAGGCCGCCGACGAGCCTCAGAAGCTCTCGGCGGAGGGCGACGAATCGACGAACCCGGGCACCGATCCCCGAGGGAGGCAGAAATTGGACGACACGCTGAAGGGCTCGGAAGGCGCCGAGCTTTTGAACGACATTCCGCTGCAGGTCGCGGTGGAGCTCGCGCGTGTTCCCATCACGGCGGAAGAGGTCGTGGCGCTGAAGGTCGGGCAGGTCATCGACCTGAACCGGGTCGCCGGTGAGCCCATCGACCTGTCGGTGAACGGGAAGATCGTCGCGCGAGGCGAGCTGGTCGAGGTTGACGGAAACCTGGGCGTCCGCGTGCTCTCCCTGGCCGGGTGACCCCGAAGTCCGATACCCGGCGCGCTGCTTCGTTGTCGCCTCCAGTGCGTGCTCACGGCCAAACGACGGCCGCTCCGCGCGCGCTTCGGCTCCGCCTCGCATCTCTTGGGTCTCGAACTTCGGGGCGGGCCGCGATGACCGCATTGCCGGTCTCTGGCCTGCACTCGGAGGATTGACTACCCTCCGGAGCCGAAATGACGTTGTTGCTCCTCGCATCACTGCTGGCGGCTGAGCCGGCCACCAATACTCCTGCGCCAGAAGCTCAGAAGGTCGAGCCGGCGCCGGCTCCTGCGCCTGCGCCAGCGCCGACGGTGGTGCCGCCGATTCCGCCCGCCGACGTGCCGGACGACATCACGAAGGCCGACGAGTCGGTCGGGTTCATGCTGTTCCGCACGCTGGTCGTGCTCGGCATGGTGGTGATGATCGCGTACGTGTCGCTCAACTGGGGCCTGCGGAAGGTGCTGGGCCTCAAGCCGGTGTCCGGCGGCGGCGGCGGTTCGGTGCTCGAGGTGGTCGAGCGCGTGCCGCTCGATCAGCGTCACGCGTTGTTCGTGGTGAAGGCGGCGGGCGAGTACCTGCTGGTGGGCGGCGCCGACAGCTCGTTGGGCCTCATCTCGAAGCTCGACACCGCCGAGGTCGAGAAGCTGCGCGCGGTGAAGCCACAGCCGCTGCAGCTGTCTCCGTTTCTGCAGAAGCTCCTGACCCGGAAGGGCACCAAGTGACGAAGCGCGAGCGCTTCATGTTCCTGCTGTTCACCGCCGCCGCGGCGCTGACGCCGGCGCTGGCGTTCGCGGCGCGCAAAGGCGGAGGCGAGGACGTCGGCAGCGTCGACCTGAACAGCGACAGCATCTCGAGCCGGCCGCTGGTGCTGATGATCGCGCTCGGCGCGCTCGGCCTCGCGCCGTTCGTGCTGCTGATGGTGACGAGCTTCGTGAAGATCTCGGTCGTGCTGTCGATCGTGCGCAGCGCGCTCGGCACGCAGCAGATCCCGCCGACCCAGGTCATCACGGGCCTCGCGATCATCCTGACCGTGTACATCATGTCGCCGGTGGGGGCGGAGATGTACCGGGCGGCGAACCCCGAGAGCTTCAAGAACAGCGAGGGCCTGCTCTCGCCGAAGACGGTCGATCAGCTGCTGCAGGCGGGGAAGCTCGCGCAAGAGCCGCTGCGGAAGTTCCTGATGAAGAAGGTCGGCAACAAAGACCGGACGCTCTTCTACTCGCTGGCGCTGAAGATGCGCCCGAACGAGGAGGACAAGAAGGAGATCAAGACCGACGACTTCCTGATCCTCGTGCCGGCGTTCGTGGTGAGCGAGCTGAAAGAAGCGTTCCAGATCGGCTTCCTGTTGTTCGTACCGTTCATCGTCATCGACATGGTGGTGGCGAACATTCTGTTGGCGCTCGGCATGAGCATGTTGTCACCGACGACGATCTCGATGCCGTTCAAGCTGTTGCTCTTCGTGCTCGTCGACGGGTGGTACCTGATCGCGAAGGGCCTGGTCGTCGGATACCTGTGAGGTTCTAAATGCATCAACTGACGTTCATCGTTCAGCAGGCCCTGCTCCTCGTGCTGGTCTGCTCGGGTCCGCCGGTCATCATGAGCCTGGTGGTCGGCTTCCTGGTCTCGGTGTTCCAGGCGACGACCCAGATCCAGGAGCAGACGCTGTCGTTCGCTCCGAAGGCGGTGGTGGTGTTCGGGGTGCTCGCGCTCGCCGGCTCGTGGATCGGCACGCAGCTGATGCGCTTCACCTTCCACGTCTTCGATCGCTTCCCGTACCTGATTCACCAGTAGGGACGGCCGTCGATGACGCTGACCGACATGCTCGTGCAGGTGAAGCACGAGCTGGGCATCAAGTACGAGTTCACCGTCATCATGCTGGGCTTCGCGCTGCTGCTGGCCCGCATTCTGCCGGTGTTCATCTTGACGCCCATGATCGGCGGCGACACGACGCCGGTCGAGGTGAAGCTGGGCCTGGGCATTCTCATCGGCATGGTGATCTTCCCGGGCATCGAGCCGTCGCTCGGTCAGATCCCCATCGGGCCGGTGATGTTCATCGCGGTGCTGGTGAAAGAGCTGTTCATAGGCTTCTGCATCTCGTTCATCGTCAGCATCGTGTTCGACGCCGCGCAGGTCGCGGGCCAGCTGATGGACAACATGGCCGGCACGAACATCGCGCAGATCATGGTGCCGTCGATTCAGCAGCAGGTGTCGCTGTACGCGTCGCTCAAGCTGCAGCTGTTCATCACGCTGTTCCTGACGCTCAACGGGCACCACATGGTGATCGAGGCGGTCGCCGACAGCGTGGTGGCGATTCCGCTGGAGGCGTTCCCCAAGTTCAGCCACGGGCTGTGGCCGTTCTTCGATCTCGTCGCGCGCGTGTTCGGCGACATGATCCGCATCTCGATGGCGCTCGCGGCGCCGGTCCTGCTCGCCACGTTCCTCACGGATCTGGCGCTGGGCATGATCAACCGCGTCGCCCCGCAGGTGCAGGTGTTCTTCGTGTCGATGCAGATCAAGCCCGCCGTCGCGGTGCTCGTCGTCTTCACCTCGGTGCACCTGATCATGGCGCGCGTGGTCACCGAGTACGGGGTCATGTTCGACTGGCTGAAGAAGGCCCTGTACCTCTTGACGTGAGCGACCGATGAGTGAAGGCGGAGAAAAAACAGAAGAACCGACGCAAAAGAAGATCGACGACTCGCGCAAGCAGGGTCAGGTCTGGAAGAGCCGCGACTTCACCGGCGTCGCGGTCTTCTGCGTCGGCATGGCGATCGTCAAGGCGACGTTCCCCAAGCTCGAGGGCGAGGTGAACGAGCTGTTCATGTTCACCATCAACGCGATGTCGCACCCGCAGGACCTCGCGCTCGCGACGAAGGAAGCGATGTTGATGGGCGTCATCGACGTGATGCTGCTCACGATTCCCATCGCGGGCGGCGCGGCAGTGGTCGGCGGGCTCGTCGAGTTCCTGCAGGTCGGCTCGCTGTTCACCATCGACCCGCTGATTCCCAAGCTCGAGAAGCTGAACCCGATCGAGGGCATGAAGAACCTCATCAGCAAGAAGCAGCTGGTCGAGATGCTGAAGTCGATGTTCAAGATCGGCGTCACCGGCTACGTCGTCTATGGGGTCGTTCGCGACGCGATGGCGATGGTGGTCGCCACGATTCGGGGCGACACGAACCTGACGATGATGGTGATGGGAGAGCTCGTCTATCGCGTGAGCGTGCGGGTCGTGATGCTGCTGCTCGTCTTCGCGATCTTCGACATCTGGTTCCAGCGGCACAACTACATGAAGGACCTCATGATGTCGAAGGACGAGGTCAAGAAGGAATACAAGGAGTCCGAGGGCGACCCGCACCACAAGGCGAAGCGCAAAGAGATGCACCAGGAGATCCTCGAGGGCGCCCAGATGGAGGCGGTGAAGAAGTCGGACGTCGTCGTCACCAACCCCGATCACATGGCGGTGGCGCTCGCCTACGACAAAGAAGCGGACGGGGCGCCGCGCGTGATCGCGAAGGGAATGGGGCTCAAGGCCGAGGCGATCAAGGCGCTGGCGAAGGACAACGACGTGGCCATCTTGCGCAACGTGCCGCTCGCGCACGCGCTGCACCGGGTCGACGTGGGCATGGAGATCCCCGAGGAGCTCTATGACGCGGTCGCCGAGGTGCTGAACTTCGTCTACCAGCTGAACGCGCCGCCGGTTGCTCAAGCGCCGGCGAAGAAAGTGGTAGCTTCGTAGCCGACGTGAACGACGACGCAGAGATGGCGATCGCCATCCAGTACGACAAGAACGCGGACAACGCGCCGCGCGTCGTGGCCAAGGGCCTGCGCCTGAAGGCGGAGAAGATCCGCGAGATCGCGAAGGCCGCCGGCGTGCCGATCATGAAGAACGTCAGCCTCGCGAACGCGCTGTACCGCGTCGAGGTCGGCCAGGAGATTCCCGAGGAGCTGTATGACGCGGTCGCGGAGGTGTTGAACTTCGTGTTCGCGCTGCAGGCGGAACAGAACCAGAAGAAGTAGCGAGACTCATTCATGGCGAAGATCAACCAACAGCCTCCGCGCGCGCCGATGTGGCCCTGGGGCGGGCCGCGCTCGGTCCGCGACAAGCTCGTCGACCGGACGCAGCTCGAGTCGCTGCGGAAGGCGAAGAAGAAGGGCGACCCGAAGAACCCCGCGCTGGCGTCTGCGGCGCTGCTCGACTTCATCGGGCCGGCGCACTCGTCGGAAGAGCTGCGGCTGCCGCTGCCGGCGTTCCCCGAGGGACACGACGCGGACCTCGACGGGTACCTCGATCGGCAGAACCTGGGCTCGGTGGCGGAGCGGTCGGAGGACGAGGCGCGCGGCCGGCTCGAGCGGAACCTGGCGAGCATCAAGGCTCCGCCGGATCGCATCGATCGCCTCAAGGCGCTGCTGTCGCGCGAGGCGTCGATGCTGCAGCTCATCGGCAGGGTCCACGAGGAGGTCGAGGAGATCCACCGCCGGCGCATGGACGAGCAGAAGGAAGAAGGGTTCTAGAAAAAGTGGCCGAGCCGACGGATCAGCAGCAGATCGCGAGCCTCCAGAAGTGGGCCGACGGGAAGGCGACGCTCAAGGACGTGCGCGGCTACAGCGACGAGGAGCTCTTCTCGATCGCGCGGACGGCGTACTACTTCTTCTACCAGGGCAAGCTGAACGAGGCCCGGACGCTGTTCCAGGGGCTGTACGCCGTAAACCCGCTTGACTCTTACGTGGCGAAGGCGCTGGGGGTCGTCGAGCACGCGGCCGGAAATCCCCAAGGAGCTTTGGCCGCTTACGACGTGGCCTTGAAGATCAGCCCTCAAGATTCAGCCGCTTACGTGGGCCGGGCGGAGGTGAAGATTTCGATGGGGCAAAAGACCCAGGCCCTGGACGACCTGAAACGGGCTCAACAGCTGTGCAGGGACGATCAGGATCTGAAAGCCAAGATCTCCGCGCTGTTGGCGGGTCTTTCTCGTCGCTGAAGAATTGGACGCAACCGGCCTTCAGCGCCGCCGATAAAGCCTGTACAGTCACTCACCGCGGGTCGCACTTACCGCTCACCCTGTCGTCCACGTAGTCCTCAAACCAAAGGAACACACCATGTCCATCGGTCGGATTCTCAGCGGCGGTATCAACGCGTTTCTCCGTCTCAACCCGGTCACGGCTGCCCCCATGGCTGCCATCGACATGCTCAAGTCGCTCACGGGCGGCTCTTCGGGCGTCTCGACCTTCGCTGCTGGGGCTGGTGTCGCGGGGGGCCTGACGGCGCTCACGTCGATCCTCAATCCGTCGAGCATCCTCGGCCGCGGTCTCGCCAACACGGTTGGCCAGGCGCTTCCGCAGGTGTTCACCCCGAACGTGGCGGGCGTCCTCCAGTCGTCGTCGCTCGCGACCACGATCGCGAACACGTTCGGCGGCGGCAACGTGAACGGCACGCTGCAGACGGTCGCGTCGACGATGGGCACCAGCGAGTCGCAGGTCGTTGCGAACATGGGCCCCGGCGTTCGCGACATGTACAACCAGCTGCTGAAGGATGACCCGAAGCAGGCGCGCGCGTTCCTCATCCAGGAGATGATGGCGTCGCTGAAGCTGATGGGTGAAATCCTCTCCAACGTCTCGAAGACCCGCTCGGAAATCTCGATGACGTTCGCGCGCAACGCCCGCGCCTAAGTCGTAGACACGTCAGAACGCTTTCAGTACAAAGCCGGGCGCCCTTCATGGGCACCCGGCTTTTTACTTTTCTCGCAGCAGTTTCCTTTCCGGTTAAGAGGGAGCCCCCGAAATGTCGAAGAGCGCTGGTGAACCTCCACGAACTGGCACGGGCCTGACGAAGGACGAGTCGAAGGTCACGCCGGGGTGGGAGCAGGCGCTGGCTTCGCCTGATCGCGTGCAGGCGCTCGCGGAAGGCAAGATGTCCATCAAGGACTTCATGAACATCTCCGGCCCGGAGATGCTCGAGATGGCCATCATCGCGTTCCAGTTCTACGAGCAGGGTCGGTACAAGGAAGCGGAGGCGCTGTTCCGCGGCCTGTCGAACCTGGATCCGAAAGAGCCGTACTACATGACGGCGCTCGGCGCGGTGTACCTCGCGCAGGAGCAGCTCGACGAAGCGCTGCGGTGCTTCAACTATTCGATCGAGGTGAACGGCAAGGAGATCGCCTCGTACGTGAACCGCGGAGAGGTCTACCTGCGGCAGGGCAAGGTGATGGAGGCCGCGCAGGACTTCAAGAAGGCGGTCGATCTCGACCCGAGCGGGAAAGACCCGCTGGTGCACCGCGCGCGCGTGCTGGCTGCTGCGGCGCTCGAGGCGCTCGACGCCGGCAACAAGCAGAAGGAAGAAGGCGGCGGCGCGAAGAAGGCAGCGGAGAAGAGCGAGAAGGGCGGCTCGAAGCCGGCTCCCAAGGCGGCTGCGGCGAAGAAGAAGAAGTAGCCGATGGCGAGCAGCCCCCCGCAGGGCCAACCCCGGAAGCCGGTGACGGTGATTCACTTCCCGAAGGTCGGGAAGTCGCCTCCCGTACGCCGGCCGACGGTCAGCATCACCGAGCTCCGAGCGGTGGGCCGCGACGAGGACGCGACGGATCCGCACGTGGTGGTGACTCCGGAGCCGCGCCCGTCGGGGCCGCGGGGGCCGCGTCCGTCGGGACCGCGAGGGCCCAGGCCGTCGGGGCCGCGCTCTCCACGGCCGTCGGGACCGCGCGGGGCCACGAAGAAGGGGCCGTCGTTCGCCGAGGCGGCGAAGATGGGCAGCCCGTCGATGCGGCGGACGAAGTCGCACGATGCGCTGCCCGAGGCGCACGTGGGGCACGTGGACCTGAAGAAGCACCACACGCCGCAGGAAGCGGCGGACCTCGCTGCGTTCGGCCACAAGCTGTTCGAGATGGGCAAGCTCGACGAGGCGCGGGTCATCTTCGAGAAGCTCGTCGGCGCAGACACGCGGGATGCGTTCGTGCACACGATGTTGGGCACGGTGTACCTGGCGATGAACGCGCAGGAGAAGGCGCTGGCGCTGTTCCAGGCGGCGCTGAAGATCGACCCCGATGATCTCGCGGCGGTCGTCTACCGGGGCGAAATCAGGCTGAACCGCGGGAAGCTGAAGGCGGCGCTGGAGGATCTGTCGCGCGCCGTGACGCTGGCGCCGCAGACGGACCCGTTCGTCGAGCGCGCGAAGCGGCTGATGCGGATGGCGAAGGCCCTGGCGAAGAAGAAGAGCCGCGGCTGACGCCGATGCTGGCCGAGGGCGCCCTCGGGCGCTCCGGTGGGTGCCGGTGACGCGACGGCGGTCACTCGGCGCGGGGCCGGCGGCCGTCTCGACCTCGGCCGGGCTCGACGCAACCGCGTTCTTCCTGGGCTAAGCTCCGCCGTCGATGGCTGGCGGCAACGTCTTTCTCAACAAGTACTCGGACATCCTCCTGGCGGTCGTGGTGATCGCGATCATCGGCATGATGATCGTGCCGCTGCCGACGCACCTGCTCGACATCCTGCTGACGTTCAACATCAGCTTGTCGGTGGTGATCCTGCTGATCACGCTGTACGTGCCGAGCGCGCTGAAGCTGTCGGTGTTCCCGACGCTGCTGCTGATCACGACGATGTTCCGGCTGTCGCTGACGGTCTCGACGACGCGTCTGATTCTCTCGACGGGTGACGCCGGCGAGGTCGTGCTGGCGTTCGGCCAGTTCGTCGCGCGCGGCAACTTCGTGGTCGGCGGCATCATCTTCATCATCCTCGTGGTGGTGAACTTCATCGTCATCGCGAAGGGCGCCGAGCGCGTGTCGGAGGTCGCGGCGCGCTTCACCCTCGACGCGATGCCCGGCAAGCAGATGTCGATCGACGCCGACCTGCGGGCCGGCTCGATCGACATGGAGGAGGGCAAGCGGAAGCGGCGCGACCTCGAGCGCGAGAGCCAGCTGTTCGGCGCGATGGACGGCGCGATGAAGTTCGTCAAAGGCGACGCGATCGCCGGCATCATCATCACGGTCGTCAACATCATCGGCGGCCTGGCCATCGGCGTGATGCAGAAGAACATGGCGGTCGCCGACGCGGCGAAGAAGTACTCGCTGCTGACGATCGGTGACGGCCTCGTCGGCATGATTCCGGCGATCCTCATCTCGACGGCGGCAGGCATCATCGTGACGCGCGTCGGCGGCGAGGAAGAGGGGGCGCACCTCGGCAAGGACGTCGGCGGCCAGCTGACGGCGTACCCGAAGGCGATCGCGATCGCGGCGGGCATGATCTTCGGCCTCGCGCTGGTTCCGGGTCTGCCGAAGCTGCCGTTCTTCGTGCTGTCGATCGGAGCGGGCGCCGGCGCGTACGTGATGCTCAACCGCCAGAAGCGGCTCGAGGCGGGAGAGATCGACGAGAACGGCGAAGAGGTGAACGGGGAGACCGGCGAAAACGGAGAGCCGGCGAAGCCGAAGGCGGCCGAGCCTGCGCCGAAGGAGCCGATCAACCCGGACAGCGAGCTCTTCATCCCCGTGGTGACGCCGATCGTGCTCGAGGTCTCGGACGCGCTCGTGCCGTACGTCGACTCGCGGCAGGACAACGGCCGCTTCCTCTACGAGCTGATCCCGTTCATGCGCGACGGTCTGTTCGTCGAGCTCGGGGTGCGGTTCCCGGGCGTGCGGGCGCGCGGCAACCCGGGCCTGCCGCCCGGCGCGTACCAGATTCAGATCAACGAGGTGCCGGTGGTGACCGGCCAGGCGACGCTGGGTCACATCCTCGTCAACGACACGGTCGACCGCCTGAAGCTGATGAACGTGCAGGGCTTCGAGGCGATCAACCCGGCGACGCGTCAGCCTGCCGCGTGGGTGCCGGAGGGCTCGAAGGAGATGCTCGAGGCCGCGGGCCTGACGACGTGGGACGTGCCGGGCTACATCATCCTGCACCTCGCGGCCGTGTTGCGGCGCCACGCGCGCGAGTTCGTCGGCGTGCAGGAAGTGCAGACGATGCTCGATCAGCTGGAGAAGGCGTTCCCGGCGATCGTGAAGGAGGTCGTGCCGAAGGTCGTGTCGGTGCTGAAGCTGACCGACATTCTCGGGCGACTGGTCGAAGAGGAGATCTCGATTCGCGACCTGCGCGGCATTCTGCAGGCGATCGCGGAGCAGGGGCAGGTGGAGGCCGACTCCGTGATGCTGACGGAGCACGTGCGCTCTGCCCTGAAGCGGTACGTCTCGCACAAGTACGCGCGCGGCACGAACACGCTGGTGGTGTACCTGTTGGATCCGCAGATCGAGGACGCGGTGCGCGGCGCCATCAAGCGGACGTCGGCGGGCACGCACCTGGCGCTCGAGCCGGACATCGCGCAGGAGATCGTGCAGGCGGTGAAGAACGAGTGCGGGCACCTGCCGCCGACGGCGCAGCGCCCGGTCATTCTCACGGCGATGGACATCCGCCGCTACGTGCGCAAGCTGCTCGAGTACGAGTTCAACCCGCCGTTCTCGGTGGTGTCGTTCCAGGAGCTCTCGCCCGAGCTCAACATCCAGCCGGTGGCGCGCATCAGCACTCGGTGACTCGACCCCGTGGGGAGCCGGAGGCTCAGGCTCCAGCCACGAGCAGGATGAGCACGACGATGCCGATGAGCAGGGCCATGGCGCCGATGCCGACGCCGATCATCGTCTGCTTGTTGGAGAGATCGAAGCCGCGGCCGCCGGCCTCGTTCTCCTGAGAGAGGCCCTGCTCGGCCTCGCCGCCGTCGTCGTCGGGCGGCGGCTCTTCGTCGGGCGGCGGCTCGTCCTGGGGCGGATCCTGCGAGGTGTTCGGTTCGTCGACGGGCTCTTCCGCGGGGGGAGCCTCTTCGGGCGGGGGCGGCTCTTCGGCCGGCGGCTCCTCGGGCGGAGGCTCCTCTTCTTCCTGCTTCTCGGCCTTGGCGAGGCGGCTGGAGCTCTTTTTCTTCTTCTTCTTCTCCGCGACCTCTTCGTCCTTCTCCATCGCGGTGTCCTCGCCCTCTTCGTCGGCGGGGTCGGGGAGCACGACGGGGGCTTCGCGGACCTCGTTGGGGTCCAAGAACAGGAGGCGGACGCCGCCGACCTCGACCTCGTCGCGGTCCTGGAGCGTCTTTCCGGGCGAGCGCTTCTTGTTGATCTTGATGCCGTTGCGGGAGCCGAGGTCTTCGACGTGGACGCCGGACCAGTCGCGGCGGACCTTGACGTGGCGGCGGGAGACGAGGTCGTCCTTGAAGATGATGTCGGCGGTCTCGTCGCGGCCGATGATGTACTCCTGCGCGTCGGCGATCTCGATGCGCTCGCCTTCGCGGGGGCCGTTCATGATGCGGAAGTAGGGCTGCTCGCCGCCGGCGGCGAGGCCGCGCATGACGTCTTTGACGACCTTGCGCGCGACGAACTGGGTGTTCTGGGCGGCGTCGCCTCGGGCCTCGGCGGCGACGCGGTCGAAGGTGACGTCGAACTGCGCGATGGCGATGACGTCGCCGTTGCGCAGCAGGTGCTTCTCGCCCTTCGGCAGCTTCTGGCCGTTGATCTGCGTGCCGTAGGAGGAGCCCAGGTCCTCGACGAAGTAGAGCGAGCCGTCGCGGGAGATGCGGGCGTGGTTGCGCGAGACGGCCTGCTGCGCGAGCACGACCTGGCAGACCTGATCGCGGCCGAGCGTGATGATGTCATCGTCGAGCAGGACGACCGACGGTTTGTCGGCGCCGCCCTCAGCGCTGCGCTGTTTGACGGTGAGGCGGACGCTCATGTCGAAAGCTTCGAGGTCAGTACGTGTTCGCGCTCACGTACCGTTCGCAGGTCTCCACTTCCTTGGCGTACTCGGAGCCCTCGGCGAATTTGAGGAAGTTCTGGCAGGCGGTCTTGGCCTGCTTGTCGTTGCGGTCGTCCTTGAAGATCTCGAACAGGCCGAAGTGGCAGGGTGCGTACCGCGCGTCGAACTTGAGGCAGCGGAGGTAGGCGCGCTTCTCGTCGTTGCGCAGGCCCTTGTCGCGGAAGGTGCGGGCCAGGGCGTATTCGTTGGGAGCGTCGCGCTTGCCCTCTTTGGCTTCCTTCACGTTCTGGAGCGACTCTTCCTGGAGCTTGGCGCTCTTGTTCACGACGGCGATGTTGCGGCGGCACTCGGCCTTGTTGGGGTCGGACTCGATGCAGGACTCGTAGGCGTCCTTGGCCTCGGCGGCCTTGCCGGCCTCGGCGAGGACGTTGCCGAGCTCGAGCCAGGCGTCGGTGAACTTGGGGTCGAGCTCGAGCGCCTTGCGCAGCTGCTCTTCGGCCTCGTCGAGGGCGCCTTCGTCGTGAGCGATCTTGCCGAGCATGGCGTACGGGTCGGCGAGGTTGCGGTTGACCGCGATGACGGTGCGGAACTCCTTCTTGGCCTGGTCCATCTTGTTCATGCCCATGAAGGTGAGGGCGAGGTTGTAGCGGGCCTCGTTGAAGTCGGGGTTCACCTTCAGCGCCCGCTGGAAGTTGTCGTGCGCTTTCCCGTACTGGCGGTTCTTGTAATAGACGAAGCCCAGGTTGTTGTAGGCGCCGGCGTGCTCCTGGTTGTAGCGCAAGGCCTTGATGAAGAAGTCCTTGGCGTTGTCCTCTTGACCGCGCTTCATGGCGATGAGGCCCTTGTTGACCCAGGGATCCGCGTACTGCGGTGCAAACTGGATCGAGAGGTCGCACTGGACTTCGGCGGTGGTGAGGTCTCCGGCGCCGAGGTACTCGGCGCACAAGTCGGAGGCCTCGACCGCGCGGGGATGCGGCGGGGGTGCGTGGAGGCAGGCTGCGGTTCCGACTGCGTAAACCAGCAGAAAGTGTCGCTTCATCTTGGGCAGCGCGAGTGTACGATGCAGCTTCACCATGCGAAAGACCCGCTTCGGGCTCGTTCTTGTCGTGGCGCTGCTGGGTGGCTTCGAGGCGCGTGCGCAGTTCGCGAACAAGAGCCTCGGCCTGGAGCTCGGCGGCTTCTCGTTCAACGACCGCAACATGACGGTCGGGATCTGCGCCCAGCTCGAGGGCACCTTCTACGTCGAGAGCGGCTTCGAGATCGGCATTCGCGTGCCGTTTGCGTGGATGCTGACGCGGACGCCGCCGCAGCTGTTCGGCACCGGCGGTCAGCTGCACTTCCGGTACCTGTTCAGCGAAGAGTCGTTGCGGCCGTACGTCGGGCTCGCGATCGACGTGCTCGTGATCATCGGGAACCCGGACCCGAGCGGCAGCGACAGCCAGAGCGGCAACAAGACGGTGTTCTTCGGGCCGCAGGCGTTCGCGGGGCTCGAGTACTTCGTGTCCGACTCGATCGCGATCGGGGCCCGAGGCTTCTTCACCGGGCACATCGCGGTGAACAACCAGAACGCGTTCCGGCCGACCTTTGGCGGGTACGCCGGGATGCACGTCTACTTCTGAGCGGCGGGCGGATACCCGGCGCGCCTTCTCCAGGCCTCAGCTACTTCTGAAGGGCGAAGCGGCTCATCGTCGCGCCGGCCTTCTTGCGCTCGGTGTTGCGCGCGACGAGCGCGGCGGCGACGAGGAGCACGAGCTTCTCGTCGGAGAGGTGCTGGGGCTTGTGGAAGTCGGCGTCGTCTTCGAGCCGCTGCGCGAGGCTCTGGAAGAGCGAGAGGCGGGCTTCCATGCCGAGCTCCTCGCGGCGCAGCGCGGCGGCGAAGATCAGCGCTTCTTCCTCGGAGGTGAGGCGCGCGACGCGCGCGCGGAACGTGGGGTCCTGCAGCAGGGTGAGCTCGACGTCGGGGCGCGCGAGCGAGGCCGGGATCTTGAGGCGGCGCTCGCGCACGACGACGGTGCCGGCGAGCATGTCGCCGAGGCGCTGGTGGGACTTGGAGAGGAACGCGCAGGCTCCTCCGACGGCGTAGAAGCCGGGCCCGGCCATGCCGAAGAACATCGCGGGCAGGCGATCGAAGGGGCGGGCGAGGTTGCGCAGGGCGGCGTGGAGGAAGCCGATGCGGACGCCGCTCTCCTGGATGACGCGGAGGCCCAGGGCCTTCTTGCCGAGCGTCTGACCGGACCACATCGTCTCGAGGAGGATGAAGTAGCCCCAGTCGACGAGGAACCAGGCGACCATGAACAGCGCGGAGGCGAAGCCGGGCATGGCGGAGCCGGCGAGGCTGACGACGATGCCCAGGATGACGACGAGGCCGAAGATGATGAGCGAGTCGATGAGCCACGCCAGCAGGCGGCTCATCATTCCGGCGAGGACGAAGTCGAACTCGACGTACTCGGGGGTCAGGACCGCGTGATTGCCGTCGAGGAGCCGTTCGCCCGCCACGGTTTGTAGTCTACGCTTCCGGGCCGCGATGGAGATCGCCGAGTTCGTCGAGCTGAAGCGGCCGCGCTGGGCAGCGCTCGAGAAGCTGCTCGACAAGGCGGAGAACGCGGGTCTCAAGTCGCTGAACCTCGACGAGGCGCGCGCGCTGTCGCGGCTGTACCGGGGCACGTCGTCGGACCTGCTGTGGGTGCGGGCGCGCGCCGGGTCGGCGGACGTGAACGCGTACCTGAACGATCTCGTCGCGCGGGCGTATGCGCTGACGTACCCGGGAAAGCGCGTGCGGATGTCGGAGATCACGGCGTTTCTGCTCACCGGGTTTCCGGATCTGCTCAGGCGCGAGTGGCGCGCGTTCGCGGCGGCGGTGCTCGTGCTGGCGGCGGGCTACGTGTTCGGGTGGGTCGGGATGATGTTCGACCCCGATGCCGCGCTGTACCTGGTCGACGAGCAGCACCTGCACCTGGACCCGGTGAAGCGGGCGGAGGCCGAGGCGAAGGAGGAGCGCTCGTCGGTGCAGTCGCAGGCCGCGTTCTCGAGCTTCCTGTTCACACACAACATCGGCGTCGCGTTCTTCACGTTCGCGCTGGGCATCACGGCGGGCATCGGGTCGGCGATCATGCTGTTCATCACCGGCGTGCTGCTCGGCTCGCTGGCGTGGGTCTACGCGTCGAAGGGGCTGATGGGGTGGTTCTGGGCGTGGATTCTTCCGCACGGGATTCCGGAGATCACCGCCATCTGCATCGCCGGCGCGGCGGGGTTCATCATCGCGCGGGGGATGATCGCGCCGAAGGGGCTCTCGCGCCGGGCGGCGGTGCGGCGGGAGGCGGTCACGGCGGTGAAGCTCCTGCTCGGTACGCTCGCGCTGTTCGTGCTCGCCGGGTGCATCGAGGGGACCATCTCGCAGATTCACCCGCCGCGGCTGAGCGTGGTGTTCAAGATCTCGTTCGCGCTGGTGGTGGGCTCGGGCGTCTACTTCTACTTGCTCTCCGGGTTCTTGCGGCCGCTGAACGACCCGCTCACCCCGGTCCTCTCCCCCACGAGGGGAGAGGGGGCGCGCTGAGCTACAGCGCTCCTCTCGCCTTGATCTCGAGGTACTTGTTCACCGCGGCGAGCGAGAGCTCGTCGGGGTTCACGTCGATCATCTGAACGCCGCCCTGGCCGATCTTCCGCTTCATCGCTTCGCGCTCGAGGAGGAGCTCGGACGCCACGGCGTGCTGGTAGGCGACTTCCGCCTCCGGCGGCTGCGCGTTGAGCAGCCCTGCGAGCGCGGTGTCCTTCACGCTGAGGCACAGCGGCACGTGGCGCTTCGCCAGGCGGCGCATCGGGTCGACCATCGTCGACGCCTGATCTTCGTCGATGAAGTCGGTGAAGACGCAGAGCAGCGAGCGGCGGAGCAGGCGCACGTTCAGCTCTTTGAACAGCGCCAGGTAGTCGACGTACGTGAGGTGCGGGCGAGCCGAGTAGAGCGCGTCGACGATCTTGCGGTACTGGGTGCGGCCGCCGTTGGGCGCGAGGTACGACTTCACGCCGTCGGCGAAGACGACGAGGCCGACGCGGTCGCCGTTCTTGATGGCGACGAAGGCGAGGAAGAGCGCCGCGTTCACGGCGTGGTCGAGCTTGGTGAGGCCGTCGACGCGGGCGGCCATCGAGCGGCCGGCGTCGACTCCGATGAGGAGCGTCTGGCTGCGCTCGGACTCCATCACGCGCGTGACGGGGCGGGTGCGGCGGGCGGTCGCCTTCCAGTCGACCTCGCGGACGGAGTCGCCCTGCGCGTAGTCGCGCAGGCGGGCGAACTCGGAGCCGCGCCCGTCGCGGCGCAGCTGCCGCAGGCCGAGGTTCACGAGATCGAGCGCCGCGTCCGAGAGCAGGAGGCGTGAGGCGCCGCGCAGGTCGGGGAAGACCGCGACCGCCTCGGTGAGCGCGATGCTGCGCTCGTGCCACATCAGGCCGGCCGGGCCGCGGACCCGCACGTGCACCGCGCCGAACGAGAACTTTCCGCGCTTGCGCGGCGTCACCTTGTACGCGAGCCGTGCTCGGCTGGACGCGGAGATCTTGAAGGCGAGCTCTTCCGGGTCGGCGTCGAACTCTTCGGGGACGTCGTCCTTCAGGCGCAGGTGCCAAGCGCGGCTGCTCGAGTTGATGACGTCGAGCTCGATCTTGTTGCCGACGCCGACGGAGAGGCGGTTCGGGACCCGGCGCGCGACCTTGAGCTGGGCGCGGCGGGCGAGCGCCCAGTCGAAGACGGCGAAGGCGAGGAGCGAGAAGTCGAGGAGCAGGACGAGCGCGCGCATGCCGGGGACGAAGCCGGCGAGCAGCGTCGGCAGCGTCAGGAGGCAGAGGCTGATCCAGAGCCGCCCGGAGGGGATCATCGGGCTCCGTTCGCCCTGAGCGGAGCAGCCCGAAGGGCTGCGGAGTCGAAGGGGCCCGAAGCCGACGCGCGGCTCGCTTCGACTCCGGCCTTCGGCCTCCGCTCAGCGTGAACGGAGATCATCTCGGGACCTCTACGGCGTTCACGACTTCCTTGAGCACGTCGGCGGGCGTTGCTCCGTCGAGCTCGGCGTCGGGCGACAGCAGCAGGCGGTGCTTGAGCACCGGGCCGGCGAGGTAGCGCACGTCGTCCGGTGTCACGAACCCGCGGCCGCGCAGGGCGGCGAGCGCCTTCGACGCGAGGAGCAGGTGAACGCCTGCTCGCGGGCCGGCTCCGAGGCGGATGCGCGGAGAGCTTCGCGTCGCGGCCACCAGCTTGCGGATGTACGCGAGCACCGGCGGCTCGATGGTGACCTCCTGCAGGGCGCCGCGCGCCTGGAGCACCTGCTCCTTGGTGGTCGTCGGGTTGACGCCGGCGCGGCCGAGGTCTCCCGCGTCGAAGCCCTTGTGCACCTGGTGGAGGATGGCCTCCTCCTCGGCGTCGGCGGGGTAGCCGACGTCGATCTTGAACAGGAAGCGATCGAGCTGGGCCTCGGGGAGCGGGTAGGTGCCTTCGCTCTCGACCGGGTTCTGCGTCGCGATCACCGTGAACAGCGGCGAGAGGGTGGAGAGCTTTCCTTCGAGCGAGACCGACCGCTCCTGCATGGCCTCGAGCAGCGCGGACTGGGTCTTCGCGGGCGCGCGGTTGATCTCGTCGGCGAGCAGGAGGTCGGTGAAGATCGGGCCCTTCACCAGCACGAACGACTGCGACTTGAGGTCGAAGATGCTCGTGCCGAGGATGTCGGCGGGCATCAGGTCCGGCGTGAACTGGATGCGCTTGAACTCGGCGCTGACGCTGCGGGCGAGCGCGCGGGCCATGAGCGTCTTCGCGACGCCGGGGACGCCTTCGAGGAGGACGTGGCCGCCGGCGAGGAGGCCGCAGAGCATGAGCTCGAGCGCTTCGTCCTGACCGACGACTGCTTTGCGGACCTCGGCCAAAGAGGCGTCACGCACCTGGTTCGCGATGCGCACGGCGGTGCCCGTCGCGGGCGGCATCGGCGGCGGAGGAGGTGGAGCCATCGGAGGGTTGGGCGTCATCGTCTCGGATAGTGCGATGCGACGTGGGTGGAGTGAAGCTCGTTTTGCGCGGTCATGGGCCCTGCGCGTTTTCGGCGCGCCATGATCTTGCGCGCCGCCGCAGCCCGTCGCGCCACTTCGAGGACGTCGGCGTCGGAGCTCGCGGTCTGCGAGCGCGTGTGAAGGTCGGCGAGCAGGTTCGCGAGGTCGGCGCGGCCTCTTGCGGTGAGCGCGGCGGCGACGTCGCGTGCGTCGCTGCGGGCCGGCAGGCCGACGAGCTGGCTGAGCTCGGCGGTGAGCTGCTTCACGATCTCGACGGCGGCGTGACCGAAGTGTCGGCCTTCGCGGTAGAGGCGGCTGGTGGCGAAGAGGGCGTCGGTGCCGCCGACGCGCACGTCCTCGGGGGGCGGCTTGGGGCGGCCGAAGCGGCGCAGGGCGCCGGCCCAGAGGCAGACGCCGAGGATGAGCTGGGCGATGGCGAACTGCACGCCGTAGCGGGCGGCGAAGCTCGCGATCGAGCGGTCTCCGGTGAAGCCGTGGTGGTACTCGTCGAAGGCGACGGGGCCGGTCTTCGCGACGGTGCGAAGCGTCGAGCGCCAGAGCTGGGCGTTGTCTGCGAGCGCGAGCGCCTCGTTCATCGCGAGGTGAGGCGCGCCGATGACGACGAGGCGGCCCTGGCCGTAAGGGACGACGCCGGCGACGTACTCCTTGAGGACGGAGTCCTGCAGCAGGGGGATGGAGCCGGCGGGGAGATCGAAGTAGCCGTGGACCTTGGCTTCGACACGCTCCACACCGGCCGTGAACGGCGAAGGCTGGGCGGGCTCGAGGGTTCGCAGGCCGAGCGAGCGGTCGGCGTGCCAGACGTGGATGTCGAGGGCGGAGAGCAGCGGGTTCTCTTTCGAGCCCCAGGGGACGTAGACGACGGTGGCTCCGCCGCGGATGTGGGCGAGGAGCTTCTCGCGCTCGGAGGCGCTGACCTCGACGGCGCGGTAGCGGCCCTTGTCGTCCTCCTCGGCCTCGGGGTCGTCGTCGGCGCCGGCGAAGCCTCCGTCGGGCCTCGAGAACGGGTTCTTCTTCCTCGGGCCTTCCTCCTCTTCTTCGAGGACGGAGAGCTCGGAGAGATCGACCCCGAGCAGCACGAGGTTCTGCTTCTCGTCGATGGCCTCGAAGCTCTGCTGGCCGCGGGTGACGGGCAGCTGCCAGGTCTCGTCGGCGAGGAGGTAGAGGGCGCGGGCTCCGTCGGGCTCGCTGCGGTAGGTCGAGAGGCGGTCGGCGAAGGCGCCGCGGGCTGCGCCCTTCAGGACGAAGGCGCCGAGGACGCCGAGCAGCACGAGGCCGCCGATCATGACGAGGGGAAAACGATCACGCATGGGCGGCCTCTTTGGCCGGCGCGCCCTGCAAGAGCGGCTGCGTGATGGAGCGGAAGGCGGACCAGGACTGCGCGCTCACCTCGAGGTTGCCGTACCAGGCGAAGTCGAAGCGGCGGGTGAGCTCCTTGAAGGGGGTCAGCGCGGACATGGGCCCCTTGAAGCCGCGGAAGTAGTCCCAGTTGCTCTTGGCGGGGTCGTAGTCGATGGCGCCGTCGCGGTGCAGGCGCGAGAGCAGCGCGAGGTAGAGGTTGCGAATGGCTTCGCGGAAGAGGCCCCTGGCGGCGAGCTCGTCGGCGAGGCCGGCCCAGCCCTCGGGAGGGCGCGAGAGCGCGTTCATCGGGTCGGGCGCGAGCGCGGCTTCCTGCACGCCGCTCTGCTCGGCGAAGATCTCGGCGGGCGTCTTGCCGCCGAGGTTCTTGAGCAGGAGGTAGAGCAAGAGGCCGACGATGAGCAGCACGGCGGCGACCATGACGAGGTTGGAGAGGCCGGTGGCGAAGCCGAGATCGAGGCTCGTCGACGGAGCAGGGCGGCGGTCGCGGTCGGGCTCGAAGAGCCACTCGAGGAAGCGCTTGAGCAGGTCGCGGAACCACTTGCCGATGCCGCCCTCTTCGTCGTCGGGCTCTTCGGGCTTGGGCGGCTTGGGCTCGTCGGGGGGATCGACGGCGAACTCGGGGCGGGCGAGCACGGCCTTCGCGGCGTCGCGCGCCTCTGCGGAGGTGGAGGCGTCGGCCGCGGCGGCCTGCAGCTCGTGCATGCCGCGCTCGAGCTCGTCGGCGGCGGACTCGCAGTCCTCCTCGTCGTAGGCGAGGCGCTCGATGCGGGTGACGAAGCGCGACAGGGCCGCGTGAGAGCTCTCGGGGAGCGTGTCCGCGGTGGCGAGATCGCTCTGGGTGAAGCTCTGGTCGAGGCCGCAGTCGTGGACGACGGCGCGCAGGCGCTGGCTCATCGCGGTGGACTGCTCGGCAGCGCGCGGCGCTCCGGGGACCCAGGTGCCGCTCCAGTCGTCCTGCGCGTTGGCGAGGCCGGGCACGAGCAGCAGGGCGAGCACGGCGGCGGTGGCGCCGGCCTTGGGCTTGCGGCGGCGCGGCAGCTGCTCGAGCTGGGTGAGGAGATCGAGGCCCTCCTGGCGGACGCGGCCGTCGATGAGCAGGAGGGCGGCGCTCGCGGCGCGCAGCGGCTCGAAGAGCGAGAACGTCAGCGCGACGAGCGCGGCGAGCCAGACCGGGTTGTCGATCGAGACGAAGCGGTTCACGAAGGTGACGTTGAGCGCGAGCAGCTTCGAGCCGACGAGCAGGCTCGCGTTGACGAGCAGGTGGATGTTCAACGCCACGATGAGCTGGGTGAGCCCGCACAGGCGCAGCGTCGAGGCGGTGTGCCGGGCCGGCCCGAGCATCTTCGAGCAGGTGCCGTAGAGGCCGAGCAGGCTGCCGCGGCCCTTCATGGCGACGGCGTACGCGGCGAGGTGCGAGGTGACGAGGAAGAACCCGATGCCGAGCGAGAAGCACCAGATCATGCCGTTGAGGACGAGGCAGTAGCCGGCGCAGAACACGAGCGCCGGGGCGCGCTTGAGCGCCGCGAAGAACGAGCGCCACGATGAGGGCTCGCCCGGCTCGAGGAGCTGTTGCTCGAGGTAGTGGGCCGAGGCGCCCTGCGCGACGGCGCGGAACATCCACGCCGCGGTGAAGAGCGCGACGGGGATGAAGAGCGGCCGCTTGTGGAGGACGGCGCCGGCGAGCTCGAAGGTGGCGGCGACGAGGGCGGCGCCGGCGGGCAGGGTGATGGCCCAGACGCCCATGGTGCGGCTGCACAGGCGGATGGCGGCGTCGAACAGCCCCAGGGTGGTGCGCGGCCTGAGCTCGAGGGCGTCGACGGCCATGGGTCTAGAGTCTGAACAGCGCCGCGATGCCCCAGACGACGGCGAAGACGACGGTGACGCTGACGAGGGCGAGGAAGAGCGAGCCGAAGCTCCAGTCGTTGCGCTCGACGAGCTTCTTGGCCTCGGCGAGGCGGGCGGCGAGGCACTTCGCGCAGCGGTTGATGCCCTCGAACTGCGTGGTGCACTCGGTGCAGATGACGTTCCGGCACTCGACGCAGATTCCGATGCCGCTTCGGTCGGGGTGATAGAAGCAGCGTCCGGAGCCGGCGATCATGCGCGCGAAAGCCTACCTGCAAAGTGTCGTGGTGTGGGGGTTGCTGCTGCTGGGCTGCAGCACGCAGAGCCCCTGCGAGGCGATGGGCGGCCGCTGCACGCGGCCCGACGTCGACTGCGGGCCAGCGGCGGTGTTCACCGGCTACGACGCCGAGTGCGAGCCGAACAGCAAGTGCTGCGTGCCGAGGGGGGCGCAGCCGGTCGACGCGGGGACGAGCGCGTGCGTGCAGGGCGGCGGCAAGTGCCAGACGGAAGATCTGCCGTGCGGGGCGGGAACCGTGAGGACGAACCTGAGCGGCTGCACCACCGGGAACCAGTGCTGCGCGCCCTCGCCGAACGCGTGCAAGCCGAAGGGGCGCTGCGCTTCGATGTGCAACACGAACGAGGCGATCGGCTTCAACGCTCCCGATTGTCCGGGCATGGCGTGCTGCACGCCGAAGTGAGCTCTTAAAGCTCTTCGAGGAACTCGTCGTTGTACGTGTAGCGGGTGACGCGCTTGACGAGCGCTTCCATCGCCTCGACGGGCTTCACGCTGAAGAGCATCTGACGCAGCTTCTTCACCTTCTCGTACTCCTTGAAGGTGAAGAGCTTCTCCTCTTTGCGCGTGCCGGACTGCGGGATGTTGATGGCGGGCCAGATGCGCTTCTCGGCGAGCAGGCGGTCGAGGGTGACCTCGCTGTTACCGGTGCCCTTGAACTCTTCGAAGATGACCTCGTCCATGCGGCTGCCGGTGTCGATGAGCGCGGTGGCGACGATGGTGAGCGTGCCGGCCTCTTCCGTCGCGCGTGCGGCGCCGAAGAGCCGCTTGGGGCGCTCGAGCGCGCGGGAGTCGACGCCGCCGGTCATGGTGCGACCGGAGGACTCGACCTCTTTGTTGAACGCGCGCGCGACGCGGGTGATCGAGTCGAGCAGGACGAGCACGTCCTTGCCGGTCTCGACCATGCGCTTGGCGCGCTCCATGGCGAGCTCGACGACCTTTAAGTGATCCTGCGTCGGGCGGTCGGAGCTCGACGCGAGCACCTCGGCCTTGATGCTGCGGCGCATGTCGGTGACTTCTTCGGGGCGCTCGTCGATGAGCACCACCATCACGTGGATCTCGGGATGGTTGGTGAGCACGGCCTGCGCGATGCGCTGCAGCATGATCGTCTTGCCGGTCTTCGGCGGCGCCGTGATGAGCATGCGCTGGCCGCGGCCGAGCGGAGCGATGACGTCGAGCACGCGGGTGACGAGCTCCTTGGGCTGGTGCTCGAGCTTGATGCGCTCGACGGGGTCGACCGAGGTGAGGTCTCCGAAGTGGGGGAGGCGCGTGGCCTGATCGAGCGGGTTGCCGTCGACGGTGTCGACGCGCTGGATGATGCCCTTCATGCCGCGCATCTGCGCCTGGGCGGTGAGGTACTGGCCGGTGCGGAGCCTCAGCTTCTGCACGAGGTTCTTCGGGAGCTCGGGATCCTCCGGCGAGGCGAGCAGGTTCTTCTTGAGCTGCCTCAGGTACGCGTTCGGCCCCTTGACGTCGGTGTCGAGCACGCCTTCGACGGCCTGCACCGGACCGGGCGGAGGAGGCTGGCCCGGAGGCGCGCCGCGCTGTGCGGCCTGCTGCGCCGCGAGCGCCTGCTGGTGCTGGACGCGCTGCTTGTACGCCTCGACCTCCTGCGCGGTGAGGAACACCTGCACCTGCTGGCCGTCGGGCTGAGTCACCATCCGGTACGCCTGGCCCTCGGGGGTGAAGAAGACCGGGTTGCCCTTGCGGCGGCGGCGGCGGCGCCGCTTGCGACCCTGGCCGGGCTGGCCGGGCTGGCCTTGCGGGAAGCCGCCCTGCTGCGGAGCGCCGCCGGGAGCGGGTGCGCCACCTTCCTCGGGGCCGCCTTCGTCGGGGCCTTCGTCGCCGTCGTCACCGTCGTCGGCTCCACCGTCGTCGACCGGAGCAGCCTCGGGCGGCGGGACATCGGTGGGCGTGGGCGGATCCTTCGGATCGTTGGGATCGGTGCTCATTTACGGCTCCGTGTTGTGGGCAGGCAGTGTTGCGGGGACGTTGTGTCCGAACCGCTCTTTCCTGTGACGCTCCGGGTCTGGCGAGGACCGAACGGAGTGACGACGGAGGGATAGCAGCTTTTCAGTCCACGTGCAGTTCAAAACCCAGGTGAGCCTTCACGCCGGGCTCGAGCTGCCAGGCGGCGACTCCGAGGGTGCGCGCGAGCTTCTGCAGGGCCGTCTCCGGAGGCCTCTCGACCTCGAGGCGCGAGAGCGCGCGCCCGTAGGCGCCGGCGTTGAGCAGGCTGCCGACGAAGCCGCCGCTGCCGCCGTAGACGGCGATCTCGACGTCGCCGGTGGTGCCCAGGCCCGCGCGGGTGCGCGCCGAGGCGATGGCGTCGCCCAAGCCCCCGAGCTGATCGACGAGGCCCTTCGCCTTGGCGTCGGCGCCGCTCCAGACGCGGCCCTGCGCGAGCGCGTGCAGCTCTTCCTTCGTCTTCTTCCGGCTCGAGGCGGCCTCGGTGATGAACGAGTCGTAGAACGCGTCGATCCACTTCTGCGCGGCCTCGCGCTGCTTGTCGGACCACGGCTCGTAGAGATCCGAGATGCCGGCGAGCTCGCCGCGGTTGATGGAGACCTGGTTGACGCCGAGCTTCTCGGCGAGATCTTTCACTCCGGGCTTCAAGTAGAAGACGCCGATGCTGCCGGTGATGGTGCCTTCCTCGGCCCAGATCTCGTCGGCGCCCATCGCGGCGTAGTAGCCGCCGGACGCAGCGACGTCGCCCATCGACGCGACGACGGGCTTCTTCTTCTTCGCCTGCAGCACGGCGCGGTACATCAGATCGCTGGCGAGGCCGTCGCCGCCGGGCGAGTCGACGCGGACGACGATGGCGGCGACGGAGGGATCGCCGGCGGCCTGGTCGATGGCGCGGATGAACGTGTCGGCGCCGGCGGTCTTGGTGAGGCCGAGCGGGTCGGAGCCGTCTTTCCCTCCGCCGATGGTGCCGATGACGGGGATGACGGCGATGCGGGTGCGGAAGCCCCAGCGGTCGTCGTCGTAGTCGAACGGCTTGTACGGCGAGGCGAGCTGGCCGCCGGGGATGAGATCCGAGAGCTTGTCTTCGAGCTGGTCGGGGGTGAGGACGTCGTCGATGAGGCCGAGCTCCTTCGAGCGCTTCGTGGACTTGAGGCCCTCGGCGACGGCCGCGTCCCACTGCTCCTGGGTGAGCTTGCGCGACGACATGACGGCCTCGGCGATGACGCGGGCGTCGGTGTCGAGGTAGGCGTCGATGGCCTCGCGCTGCTCGGGCGCCATGTCGGAGCGCGTGAACTGGTCGGGCGAGTTCTTGTACTTGCCGACGCGGGCGACGTCGAAGCGGACGCCGAGCTTCTCGGCGGCGGAGCCGAAGAAGATGACGTTCGACTGCAGGCCGTCGACGGTCATCATCGCCTCGGGCACCGCGTAGACGTGATCGGCGGCGGTCGCGACGAGGTAGTCCTGATCGGTGCACGAGAGGATGAGCGCGACGACCTTCTTGTCGGCGTTGCGCAGCTTGAGGATGGCCTGGCGGAGCTCCTGCGAGCGACCGACGCCCAGGCCCGAGGTCTCGACCTTGAGCACGACGCCGCGCAGCTTCGGGTCGAGCGCGGCGCGGTCGAGCAGCGCGAGGGTGCGGACGTAGCGATCGGCCTCGCGGACGCCGAGCAGCGTGCCGACGGTGCCGGTGCCCTCGTTCTCGCCGAGGTTGGACATGTCGACGAGGGCGATGACTCCGTCGCGGATGGGGAGGTTCGGGACCTTGTCGATGCCGAAGCGTGCGAAGGCGAGGTGGTTCAAGCCCTGCGAGGCGCCGCCGACCGCGTAGCCGGCGCCGAAGTGCGAGGTGTCGAGGCGCAGGCCGAGCTGCACGGCGAGGCCGGTGGTGCTGTTGAAGCCGTGGCTCGCGCCGGCGAAGACGTGGAAGCCGGAGAAGATCATGGCGTCGAGCGAGTAGGTCATGCGGCTGCCGCCGGGGCCGCCCAGCTCGTCGATGATCCAGTCGACGCCGACGGTGAGCCGCTCGCGCAGCGGGCGGATGCCGATGCCGACGTCCCAGCGGCGGACCAGCGTGATGCCGTTGTAGGTCGGTTCGTCGACGTTCTTCACCGCGACGCCCATCGAGAAGTAGCGGGAGAAGCGGGTCTGCAGGCCGAGGTCGACGCTGAAGGCCTTGGGGATGATGCCGTTGTCGAACCAGTTGAAGTTGATGCCGAGCGCGATGCCTTCGCCGCCGACTCCGAGCGCGAAGCTGGTCTTGCGGAAGTCGCGGACGCCGTCGCTGCGCATCCACTCGACGGAGAGGCCCGCGCCGATGAAGTCGAGCGGGTTGATGGCGGCGTAGAGGCCGTCGTTCACCTCGAGGCGCGCGATGCTGCGCTCGTGGGCGTAGAAGAGCTCGAACATGCCCGAGTGCACGACGCCGGCGGGGTTGTAGGTGGCGGCCGTCGGGCCGCGGGCGTAGGCGGCGCCGACGGGGAGCAGGGTGATGCCGCGGGAAGGGTCGCTGTGGACGGTTGCGTCGACCTGGGCGAGCGCTGAGCTGGAGACGAGGCAGAGCAGGGCGGCGGCGAGGCGCATGGGGCCGCTGTGTACGTCAGCGGCCTGGTGCTCGCACGCTTAACTGCCGGGTTCGGGTTCGCGTTCGCGTTCGGGGAGGTCGGCTGGTTCGTTACCAGTCTTCCATGCCGCTCTTGCTGTTGAGCGGGTCGCCGCCTTTGCTCGACTTCGAGGCTCGCGAGCCTCCGCGGTCGCTGTCTCCCCACTCGTCCATGCCGTGGCGGTTCTCGAGCGGGTCGGAGGAGGAGGACTTCTTCTCGGTCCCGCCTTCGGCTTGCGACATCACCAGGTTCACCGTGCGGCCTACTTCGGACTTGAGCTGGCCGTACTCGTCGCCCTGGAAGTTGCTGCGCTTCGCCGCCAGCCGCTTGCCGCTGCGCAGGTCGAACAGCGCCGTGCTCATCTCGAGGCCGCCGCTGTCGTTCACTTCTTTGAGCACCACCACCACGCCGCGGTCGAGGTCGAGCGTCTTGCCGATCGACGACATCGTGCTGCCGCCCTTGTCGTTCTTCGCTTCTCCGGCGAGCTTGTCGAGCAGGCCGTCGTACGCCTTGTAGCCCGGCGTCGGCGAGAGATCCGTCGCGACCTCGGTGTCCTCTGGGGTGACCTCGACGAACGCGCCATACTTCTTGAAGCCCGGCCGCTCGATGCGCAGCAGGTGCTTGCCGATCGCGAGCGTCTGCAGCGTGTTCGGCGTGTGCTGCCCCTGCAGCTCGCCGTCGAGGTAGATGCGCGCGCCCGCGGGCCGCGTCTTCACGACGATGTTGCCGCGCAGCTGCGCGTTGCGGCTGGTGGCGACCTGCGCGCGCAGGGCGATGTAGTCCTGCGGGTACTTCTTGCGGTCGAGCTCGAACGTCGGGTTCAGCGCGATGAGATCGAGCGTCGCGATCTTCGCCTCTTCGATGTCGCCGCGGGCCTGCAGCGCGGCCGCGTACATCGCGAGCGCGTCGCACATGTGGCCGCAGTTCTTCATCGCGGCGGCCGCCTTGGTGAACTCTTTGATGGTCGCCCGGAGCTTGCGCTCGGCGTCCTCGTACTCGCGCTTCTCGAAGGCCGCCTTGCTCTCGTTGAAGCCGGTCTCGGCGCGCTTGAGCGACGCCTCGGCCTCGTCGTCCGACGGGATTCCGAAGAGATCGTCGGAGGTCTTCACCGTCAGGCCGCTGTACTCCTTGAGGGCCTCGTTCATGTACGCCTCGACCTTGACCGACCAGGCCTCGGCGCCCTTGTCCATCGGGACGAGCAGCACCGCGATGCGGCGCGGGGTGGGTGGAGGTGCGGCGAGCGCCACGACGGGCAGCAGCGCTGCGAGAGCAACGACGGGGAGCTTCATGCGCATGACGATAGCCTCAACGGGCATCCCAAAGACACTCGTAGGGACGGCCCCCGGCCCAGGAAAGTTTCACGGTATGCCGGTGATGAAGTTGAAGCGGTGCGGCTCCGCCGAGGCGGCCACCGCGACTCCAACTCCGACGCCGACGACGACGGCTCCAGCGACGGCCCAGACCCAGGGCTTCTTCAACGCCTGTGCGACCGGGTTCGGCCTCGCCTCGACCACGACCTCGGCCGGAGGACGGTCGATCCACACCCGGATGGTGTCGGCGGCCTGGCTCATGCCGAACTCGTCGCCGTCGAACTTCACCTCGCGCAGGCGGTCGCCCGTCTCGACGTCCCAGACCTGGACCTCGACCTTGTTGGTCGCCTTCGACGTGGTGACCCGGCCGAGGACGATGAAGCGGGCGCCGATCTCCGCGCCGAGCTGCTTCGCCTGCGGCGGCAGCACCTTCGCGTCGAAGTTGTTGCGGTTCGCGAGGCGCTTCGCGAGGTCGACGGACGAGGCGTACGCGGGCAGCGGCTGCAGCTCGAGGCGGACGTCGATCTCGGAGCCCGAGGTCACCTCCGGGAACTTCGCCGCGGAGACGTAGCCGGGCCGAGAGACGCGCACGTGGTGGCGGCCGGGCGGCAGCTCCATCGCCTGCAGCGGAGTGAGCCCGTGCGACTTGCCGTCGAGGTCGACCTGGGCGCCCGAGGGGAACGACTGGAACAGCACGATGCCCTTGTGCTTGCCGTGGATGTCCGTGTGCGCGTGCGTGAAGGACTTCTGCACGTCCGCCGCGAAGTATTTCGGGTCGGGCTTGAGGTCGGGGTCGAGGACCGCGGCGCGGTAGAACTCCTTGGAGGCATCGGCCTTCTTGCCGTTCTGCAGCTCGGCGGCTCCGAGGAAGAGGAAGACCTCGGCCAATGCCTTCGCGTCCGCCAGCTCGGGGTGCTTGACGTACCAGAGGATGCCGTCGGTCAGCTTCTGGATCGCGGCGTCCATGTCGAGGTTGTCGTAGGCCTCTTTGCCTTCCTTGATGAGCGTCTCGCCTTCTTCCGCGGACGTCTTCGGCTGCGGGTAGCGCGCGCCGATGTCGACCATCGGCACGCCCTTCTTCGCGAGCTTGTCCGCGAGCTCGACCTCGAGCCTGCCGGTCGAGTGCTCCGCGACCGTGTCGTCCGGCGTGAGGAAGACCGCCACGTACGGGACGGCTGACGTTTTCGCCGTGACGGGATCTGCGGACAGCGTCAGCACCACGAGCGCGTTCAGGAGCATCGCGGGATGGAGCTTAGGGCGGCTGTGCGTGGCGTGCGAGGAGTTGGAGTTTGCTGGGCAAGGGCAAGGGCATGTTCAAGGGCGAGGCCCAAGGCAAAGGCTCAGGGGAAGGCTCAGGGGATGGGTAAGGGTTACTTCGCCCCGATTGCCTTGCGGACCTTCTGGATCAGCTCCGCGTGGTTGAAGGGCTTCGTCAGGTAGAACTTCGCGCCGGCCGTGATGCCTTCGGCGACGGTGCGCGTGTCGGTCTTCGCGGTGAGGAAGATCACCGGGACCCTGCGCGTGCCGGCGTGGCGCTTGATGGCCTTCGTGAACGTCATGCCGTCGAGGTTCGGCATCATCACGTCGCAGAGGATCACGTCGGGCAGGCCCTTCTCGAGCTCCACGAGGCCCTGAAGGCCGTCCGCCACGGCGGTGACCTCGAAGCCGTCTGACTCGAGCAGCTTCCGCACCAGGAGCCGCACGTCATCGTCGTCTTCGAGCACCAGGGCTTTGGGCATTTTCTTGCGGGGTCTCTTTCGAAGGGTAACGTCCGCCGCCACAGACCTGTAGCAGGGCATCAAGCCCTTGGAAAATGGGGTCGAAACGTGGAAGACACCTTGCGTATGACTGAACAGCTGAGCATGTTCGGCGGGGCCGACGGCGCGACGGAAGAGAAGGGCAAGCGCAAACGCGGCGGCGGTGGCGGCGGCGGCGGCAAGGGCGGTGGAGACGCTCCGGCCGGCGGCGGCGGCGGCGAACATCCGGCCAACCTCGCCGAAGAGGCTCGGCGGCGGTACCTCAACTACGCGCTCTCGGTCATCACCTCTCGCGCGCTGCCCGACGTGCGCGACGGCCTGAAGCCGGTGCAGCGGCGAATCCTGTACGGGATGTGGAACGACCACAGCCTCACGAGCGACGCGAAGTACCAGAAGAGCGCCGCGGTGGTCGGTACCATCATGGGCCGCTACCACCCGCACGGCGACACCGCGATCTACGACGCGCTCGTCCGCCTCGCGCAGGAGTGGTCGCTGCGCTACCCGCTCGTCGACGGCCACGGCAACTTCGGCTCGCTCGACGGCGATGCACCCGCGGCGATGCGCTACACCGAGTGCCGGCTCGAGGCGCTCTCGTCGCTGATGCTCGACGAGATCGCGCAGAAGACCGTCGGCTTCCGGCCGACGTACGACGGCACGCGCTCCGAGCCGATCGTCGTCCCCGCGCGCCTGCCGCAGCTGCTGATGAACGGCACGACCGGCATCGCCGTCGGCATGGCGACGAACATCCCGCCGCACAACCTCGGCGAGCTGTGCGACGCGCTCATCGATCTCATCGCGCACCCGAAGCTCGAGACGAAGGACCTGCTCAAGCACGTGAAGGGGCCCGACTTCCCCACGTACGGGCAGATCCTCAACTCGAAGAAGGAGCTCCGCGAGATCTACGAGAGCGGCCAGGGCTCCATTCGCCTGCGCGGCGAGTACAAGCTCGAAGAGCGGCCGCGCGGCGGCACGAACATCATCATCACGTCGGTGCCCTACGCGGTGAACAAGGGCAACCTCGTGGCGCGCATCGGCGAGCTGGTCGCCGAGCGGAAGCTCGCCCCGCTCACCGACGTGCGCGACGAGTCGACGAAGGACGTGCGCATCGTGCTGGAGATCAAGCGCGAGGCCGACCCCGAGCTCGTGATGGCGTACCTGTACAAGCACACGCCGCTCGCGACGAACTTCAACGTCAACCTCACGTGCCTCGTGCCGACGGACAACCCCGAGGTCGGGACTCCGAAGCGGCTCAACCTCAAGGAGATGCTGCAGTACTTCCTCGAGTTCCGGCTCGAGGTCGTCACCAAGCGCAACGAGTTCGAGCTCGAGCAGCTCAAGAAGCGGCTGCACATCCTCGAGGGGTTCGAGAAGGTCTACGACGCCCTCGACGAGATGATTCGCATCATCCGCAAGTCCGAGGGCAAAGAGGACGCGGCGAAGAAGCTCATCGCCCGCTTCAAGCTCGACGAAGACCAGGCCGACGCGATCCTCGAGATGAAGCTCTACAAGCTCGCGCGCCTCGAGATCCTCGTCATCCAGAAAGAGGCGAAGGAGAAGCGGGCCGAGGCCAAGCGCATCGCCGCGCTGCTGAAGGACAAGAAGGCGCTGTGGGGCGTCGTGCGCGACGAGATCAAGGCGCTGCGTGCGCCGGACGACAAGCGGCGCACCAAGATCGGCGGCGTCGGAGAAGAGGTCGAGTACAGCGAAGAGGCGTTCATCTCCGACGAGGACTGCACGGTCATCGTCTCGCGCGACGGCTGGGTGAAGCGCATGCGCGAGCTGAAGGACCCGACGCAGACCCGCCTGCGCGAAGGCGACGAGGTGATGGCGGTCGTCAGCGGCTCGCTCAAGCAGAACCTCGTGTTCTTCTCGTCGGCCGGCTCGGCGTACGTCACGCGGTTCAACGACATCCCCGCGTCCACCGGCTACGGCGACCCGGTGCAGAAGCTGTTCAAGTTCGACGACCAGGAGCGCGTCATCGGCGCCCTCTCGCTCGACAAGCGGCTGCCGATTCCCGAGAAGATGATCGCGATCTCGAAGCGCGGCTTCGGGTTGCGGTTCGCGCTGCAGCCGCACACCGAGCTGTCGACGCGCGCCGGCCGCCGGTATGCGCGGGCGGGGAAGGACGACGAGCTCATCGGCGTTGCTCCGTGTGGCGATCGCGATCTGGTCGCGGTGGTCACGGCGAAGACGAACGCGCTGGTGTGCAAGGCGAACGAGATCAACGAGCTCTCCGGCCCCGGCCGCGGCGTGACGGTGATCAAGACGGCTCCGGACGACGCGGTGATGGCGTTCCTCTGCACGTCGAAGAAGGACGCGTCGCTCGAGATCGAGACGCAGAAGGGCAAGAAGCTGACGCTGTCGCCGGGCAAGTACGAGGTGACCTCGCGCGGCGGGAAGGGCCGCGAGATGTCGAAGAAGGACAAGGTGAAGAGCATCAACCGGCCCCTCGAGCGCGTGACGCTGCCCGAGGCTGAGACCAAGGACGAGAAGAAGGAGGCGAAGAAGTAATGGCTGCCAAGAAATACGACTCGTCGGCGATTCAAGTCCTCGAAGGCCTCGAGCCGGTCCGCAAGCGGCCCGCGATGTACATCGGCGGCACCGACGCGACCGGTTACCACCACCTCCTCTGGGAGATCATCGACAACTCCGTCGACGAGGTGATGAACGGCCACGCGAGCCGCATCACGGTGACGCTGCACAAGGGCGGCAAGAGCGTGAGCGTGGAAGACGATGGACGCGGCATCCCCATCGACATCATGCCGAAGTACAAGAAGCCGGCGCTCGAGGTGATCCTCACCACGCTGCACTCGGGCGGAAAGTTCGAGGGGCAGAACTACCTGCACTCGGGTGGTCTGCACGGCGTCGGTTCGTCGGTGGTGAACGCGCTGTCGTCGTCGCTCGTCGCGCAGGTGAAGCGCGACGGGAAGCGGTACGAGCAGAAGTACGCGCGCGGCATCACGAAGTCGAAGCTCACGGCGATCGGCCCGGCGCGCGGCACCGGCACGCTGATTCGCTTCGAGCCGGACCCGGAGATCTTCGGCGCGAAGCTCTCGTTCGACTCCGCCCTCATCCGCGAGCGGCTCGAGGCGAAGTCGTACCTGCACAAGGGCATGGAGGTCGTCTTCATCGACGAGACCCAGAGCCCGAAGACCGAGACGACGTTCAAGCACGACGGCGGCATCGCCGAGTTCATCACCAAGGTGATCGGCGAGCGCGGCAAGCCGCTGGTGCCGCCGGGCTCGACCGCCTTCTACAAGTCGCACGAGAACGGCATCCGCATGGAGCTCGCGCTCGCGTGGACCGAGGCGACCGACGAGCACATCAAGAGCTACGTCAACGGCATCCCCACGAAGAACGGCGGCACCCACGAGAACGGCTTCAAGGCCGGCATCGTGAAGGCGGTGCGCAACTACATCGAGACGCACGGCCTGACGCCGAAGGGCGTGTCGCTGACGGCCGAAGACATCCGCGAGGGCATCGTCTGCATCCTCTCGACCTACGTCGTCGAGCCGCAGTTCCAGGGCCAGACGAAGGAGCGCCTCAACAACCCCGAGGTGCAGGGCCAGGTCGACAACGTGGTGCGGCCCGCGGTCGAGAAGTGGCTCAACGACAACAAGACGATCGCGGACTCGGTGGTCGCGCGCATCATCATCGCGGCGCGGGCGCGTGAGGCGTCGCGCGCGGCGTCGCAGGCGGTGAGCCGCAAGAGCGCGGTGAGCCACAAGCTGAACCTGCCGGGCAAGCTCGCCGACTGCGCGTCGACGGATCCGGACGAGTCGGAGCTGTTCATCGTCGAGGGTGACTCCGCAGGCGGCACGGCGAAGCAGGGGCGCGACCGCAAGACGCAGGCGATTCTCCCGCTGCGCGGCAAGGTGCTGAACGCCGAGCAGGCGAGCGGCGAGAAGGTCACGTCGAACAAGGAGCTGACCGACATCGTCTCGGCGCTCGGCTGCGGCATCGGCGCCGACGTCTCGCTCGACAAGCTGCGCTACGGGAAGGTGTTCCTGTTGATGGACGCCGACAGCGACGGCCACCACATCGCGACGCTGCTGCTCACGTTCTTCTACCGGCACCTGCGGCCGCTGGTGCAGAACGGACACGTCTATCTCGCGCAGCCTCCGCTCTACCGCATCGACATCGGCAAGGAGACCCACTGGGCCCTCGACGATGCCCACAAGGAGCAGATCCTCAAGGCCGCGAAGGGCAACGCGAAGCCCAACGTGATGCGGTTCAAGGGCCTCGGCGAGATGACGACCGACGAGCTCAAGGACACCACGCTCGACAAGAAGAAGCGCATCGCGCTCAAGGTCGTCGTCGACAACGAGCTCGAGACCGACCGCACCATCAACGACCTGATGGGCAAGGACGTGTCGGCGCGGTTCAAGTTCATCATGGAGCGCGCAGGTGAGGTGAAGGAGCTCGACGTCTAAAAGGACTCCTCCCGGAGGGGGGATGGGTAAACCCATCGGCGGTGGCAGGTGAGGTGAAGGAGCTCGACGTCTAAAAGGACTCCTCCCGGAGGGGGGATGGGTAAACCCATCGGCAGTTGCGGGCGAGGTGAAGGAGCTCGACGTCTAAGAGGACTCGGCATCCGACCCGCTACAGTCCGCCGGCCGACATGCCGAAGTAGCGGCGGATGTGATCGCCGAAGAGCGTGACGAGGCTCAGGAACGCGAGCACGACGAAGGCGACGACTCCGCCGGCGGCGATGACGCGGTTGAGGCGGGCGGCGAGCCGGGCTCCGTCTCGGCAGTCGCGCGTCATCACGCGGCCGTCGCGGCGCGCGTAGAAGCGGACGCAGAGGCGCTTGCCCTCGTACCGCTTGAGCAGCGCGCGCGCGTCGTCGGCGTCCATCTGCGTGAGGTCGTAGACCTTGAGCTGGCAGCGGCCGCAGAAGCGCACGCGGTCGTCGCCGATCATCTTCGACCACTTCTCGCGGCAGGGTGAGGCGATCTTCAGGACTCCCAGCTCGGGGCTCATGGCTTTGCTCCTGGCAGCGCGATGCTGCCGGTCATCGAGTTCAGGCGGCGGACGTTCTGACCGAACAGCGCGACGACGGCGATCACCGCGGCGAGCGCGAGGGCGACGAAGCCGCCGAGGCCGGCCAACGGCTGCGTGCGCCGGCGCAGCTTCTCGGCGAGCGTGCAGTCGCGCGTGGTGACGCGGCCGTCGCGGCGGCGGTACATGCGGACGCAGAGGCGGCGGCCTTCGAAGCGCTGCACGAGCGCGCAGGCCTCGGCCGCGCTCAGCTCCGACAGGTCGTAGACCGTGAGCGCGCAGCGGCCGCAGAAGCGGACGCGGTCGTCTCCGGCCATGTCGGCCCACTTCATCGGGCAGGGCGAGTCGAGCTGCAGGGCGTCGAGGACGGGGTTCATGGGTCAGTAGGCGTTGTTCAGGCCGCAGGTCCAGCGGGGGAGCTTCTTCGCGGGCTGCGCGGCGGCAGGCTCGACGGGTGGAGTGCCTCGGGTCAGCGCTGCGCTCAGTCGCTGTCGCAGGTCCGAGGCGACGTGCGGCTGCCCGATGCCGAGGTGCAGGACGAGCCAGGCGAGCGAGGCTGCGGCTTGAAGCGACAGGCACCTGCGCAGCGAGAGCTGAAGCGACGGGGTGGGGCGCACGAGAGGAAGTTTCCGTCCGCCGCGCCGTTCGGAACATCGGGCGTCGGGAGGTCGGTCATTCGACGGATGCGCGGGCTCCCGTGTAGCGGGGCGGTGCGGGACCCGCGGACGGCGCGTTACCGGCGAAGACTGCTGCCGCTGCAGGTTTGGCGCTCGCGGCAGGTTCGGGCGCAGCTTTCGCGTTCCCCCACCGCGGCAGGCGCGCGGCGCCATGCGGCACGCGTGGTGCAGCAGCAGGCCCGTTCGGGTGACTGCGTGTGCCGGCTCATTCTCCTGGCGGTGGGGGCAGCCCCGCTGTCCTTCGATGCAGCGCTCGCGCAGGTCGACGCGACGCCGGAGCTGACCGGGGCGTGGCGGGCGGCAGAGGTGCGGCGCCTGGGCCTGGACACCTTGAGCCGGCTGACGGCGAACCCGCTGGTGGTGCTGCAGCCGGGGATGCGGTCGGACCCGGCGTCGATCGGGCCGGAGGGGCAGCTCACGGTCTCGCAGGCGTTCAACCTGGGAGGGCTCGCGCGGGCGCGGCGCGACGTGGCGACGAGCGAAGCGGCGCAGGCGCGGCTCGAGCGCCAGCTCCTCCGAAGGGAGCGGCGCGTGGCGGTCGGACGGGCGTGGCTGTCGGCGTGGGCGTCGCACGCGGCCGCGGCGGCGGCCCACGCGGAGCGCGCGCAGTCGCAGGAGCTGGTCTTGCGCCTCGAGCGCGCGGTGGCGTCGGGAGGCGCGACGCGCGTCGAGCTGGCGACGGCGCGCGCGTTCGCCGCCGAGGCGCAGGCGCTGGCGTTGGACTGGGAAGGTCGCGAGGCCGAGGCGCGGGCGGAGCTCGGCCGGCTGCTGGGCGCGCGCGAGCTGCCGCACGTGGACGGGCCGCTGCCCGCGCTCGACGACGTGGCGGAGGACGTGGCTCCGCAGCGCGCGGCGCGGCTGCAGGCGCGGAGGCTCGAGCTCGAGGCGCAGGGTGAGGCGCAGCGCTCGGTCGAGGTGCAGGCGCAGTGGGCGACGCAGCTGAACCTCTCGCTGCAGGGCGGGCACGAGCGGCCCGGGCAGTGGTACGGCAACGTCGGCGTCGGCGTGACGCTGCCGGCCTTCGAGCGAGGCCAGCGCGAGCGCAGCGCGCACCAGGCGAACTCCGAGCGGCTGGCGGGGCAGCAGGCGCAGGCGGAGGCGGAGGCCGACGTCGAGTGGGCGGCGACGCTGCACGAGCTCGAGCACACGCGCCGCGCGTACGAGGTGGTGAGCGGCGTGCAGTTGCCGGCGGCGCTCGAGGCGGCGGAGCTCGAGCAGCAGCTCTACGCGCGGGGCGAGGCGACGCTGCTCGAGCTGACGCTGCTGCGGCGGCAGGCGCTGGCGGCGCGCATCGCGGCGCTGGTCGCCGAGGCGAACCGCGTCGCGGCGCGGGCGCGGGCGCGCGAGCTGCTCGACGCGCAGGAAGGGGCGCCATGAGGGCGGCAGCGGTGATGGTGGCGGTGGGGCTCGTGCTCGGGTGCAACGGCGCGCCGCTGAGCGACGCCGGAGTGGCTCCGGCGCGGCGCTGGGTGGCGGTGAAGGGCGCGGAGGACGAGACGGCGCTGGAAGGGCCGGCGCGGGTGCTGCCGGGGCCTCAGGCGCAGAGCGTGGTCACGCCTCCGCTGCGGGCGACGGTGACGCAGATCCGGGTGCGCGAGGGCGACGTCGTCACGGCCGGACAGGCGCTCGTCGAGGTGGTGATGCCGGAGCTGCTCGACGCCGCGGGCCGGTACGAGGGCGGCCGCGTGCGGTTGGCGGCGTGGACGGATCGGCACAAGCAGCTCTCGGAGTTGCGCGCGCAGGGACTGGCGCGCAGCGCGGAGGTCTCCGAGGCGGCGGCGCGGGCGGCCGAGGCGCGGGCGGATCAGCAGGCGGCGCGGGCGGTGCTGCTCTCGGCGGGGGTGAAGGAGAGCGACGTGCCGGGTCTCCTCTCCGGCAGCGGGGCGCTGGGCCTGAAGGCGCCGGCGTCAGGCGTGGTGACGCACGTGGCGGTGACGCTGGGTGAGAGCCGCGAGCCGGGCGCGGGGCCGCTGGTGTGGATCTCGAGCGGCGGGCCGGTGCGGCTCGAGGCGCGGTTCTCGCGGCCGCCGCCGCTGGCGCTCTACTCGTTCGAGGGCGCGAGGGTGCGCGTGCGGCTGAAGGTGCTCGCGCGGGCGCCGATGGCGGACCCGAAGGACGGCAGCTTCCTCGCGTGGTTCGAGCCGGCCGAGGAGGTGCCGCTGGCGGCGGGGTCGCTCGGGCGCGTGTTCGTCGAGGGCACGGAGGGGCCGACGGCGTTCGCGGTGCCGGGCGTGGCGGTGCGGCGGGCGGACGGGGGCAACGAGGTGCTGACGCGGCGCGGGCCGGTGGCGGTCGGCGTGCGGCGCTGTGACGGCGACGAGTGCGTGGTGCAGGGCGCGCTGGAGCCGAGCGACGAGGTGGCGGTGGAGCCGCCGCCATGATCCGCCGGCTCGTCGAGCTGTCGGTCGATCACGCGTGGAAGGTGGTGGCGGGCGTGCTCGCCGCTGCGATCGCGGCGGGCTTCTTCGCGGTGCGGCTCGAGCTCGACGCGCTGCCGGATCTGACGAACAACCAGGTGCTGGTGCTGGCGCGCGCGCCGGGGATGACTCCGGAGGAGCTGGAGCGGCTGGTGACGCGGCCGATCGAGGTGTCGACGGGGGGAGCTCCGGGGCTGGTCGAGCAGCGCAGCATCTCGCGGTACGGCCTGGGGGCGGTGACGCTGGTGTTCGACGACGGCGTGCCGGTGTACCTGGCGCGGCAGTTGGTGAGCGAGCGGCTGGCGACGCTGGCGCTGCCGGCGTCGGTGGAGCAGGTCGAGCTCGGGCCGGTGACCGGAGGGCTGGGGGAGATCTACCACTTCACGCTGAGCTCTCCGGCGCGGTCGCTGGCGGAGCTGCAGGAGCTGGTGCAGCTGCAGGTGGCGCCGCTGCTCAAGGGCGTGCCGGGCGTGGTGGAGGTGAACTCGTGGGGCGGAGCGCAGCGGACGTTCGAGGCGCGAGCCGACGTGGGGAAGCTGTCGCAGCGCGGCTTCACGCTGCGGCAGCTCGCCGACGCGCTCGCGGCGGCGACCGGCACGGTGCCGGGGGCGGCGCTGCCGCGCGGCGAGGGCCAGGTGCTGCTGCGCGGGCAGGCGCTGCCGGTGGATCCGCGCGCGCTGGGGCTGGCGATCGTGGCGCGGGAGATGTTGCCGGAGGGGACTCCGCGGGTGACGCGGGTGGCGGACGTGGCGGAGGTCGACGAGGGCGAGCAGGTGCGCACGGGGGCGGCGACGAAGGACGGGGCGGGCGAGGTGGTCTACGTGATGGCCCAGATGCTGCGCGGCGCGAACGCGCTGGACGTGGTGGGCGACATCGAGCGCGAGATGGAGCGGGTGCGCGCGGCGCTGCCGAGGGACGTGCAGATCGACGTCGCGTACGACCGGGGCGTGCTGGTGCGGGGGACGCTGAAGACGGTGGCGAAGAACCTGCTCGAGGGCGGGCTCTTGGTGATGGTCGTGCTGTTCCTGCTGCTGGGCTCGTTCCGGGCGGGGCTCCTGGTGGCGAGCGCGATCCCGCTGTCGATGTTGTTCGCGACGGCGGCGATGTCGCTGGCCGGAGTGCCGGGCAACCTGATGTCGCTGGGCGCGGTCGACTTCGGGCTGCTGGTCGACGGAGCGGTGGTGGTGATCGAGGCGGTGTTTCACGCGGTGGCGGCGCTGCCGGCGGAGCGCCGGGAGAAGCTGACGCGCGACGAGCTGAAGGCGACGGTGCGAGAGCAGGCCGGCGCGGTGGGGCGGCCGGTGTTCTTCTCGGTGCTGATCATCCTGCTGGTGTACGTGCCGGTGCTGGCGCTGACGGGGCCGGACGGGAAGCTGTTCCGGCCGATGGCGCTGACGGTGGTGGCGGCGCTGATGGCGGCGCTGGTGCTGTCGCTGACGTTCGTGCCCGCGGCGGCCTCGCTGTTCCTGCGGCCGAAGGACGTGCCGCGCCGGGCGCCGGTGCTGGTGCGGCTGCTCGAGCGGGTGTACCCGCCGGTGCTGAGGTGGTGGGCGGCGAAGCCGGTGCTCGTCGGGGTGCTGGCGGTGGCGGGGCTGGCGGTGGGCGGGGCGCTGTTCGTCGGGGCGGGCACGGAGTTCACGCCGCAGCTCAACGAGGGCGACCTGGTGATTCAGACGACGCGCCGCGCGGACCTCTCGCTGAAGCAGGCGACGGTGGAGGCGCAGGAGCTGGAGCGGGCGGTGCTCTCGGGGGCGCCCGAGGTGGTGCAGGTGGTGTCGCGGGTGGGCAGCCCGGCGGTGGCGACGGACCTGATGGGGCTGGAGCAGGCGGACGTGTTCGTGAAGCTGAAGGAGCGCGACGCGTGGCGGAAGGGGCTGACGCTCGAGGGCTTGATCGAAGAGCTGGACGCGGCGCTGGAGCGCTCGCAGCCGGGGCTCGAGCGCGCGTTCACGCAGCCGATCCAGATGCGGTTCAACGAGCTGCTGGGTGGCTCGGTGACGGACGTGGCGGTGAGCGTGTACGGCGAGGATCTGCGGGTGCTGATGGAGACGGCGGTGCAGGTGCGCGAGGCGATCGCGCGGCAGCCGGGGGCGGAGGACGTGAGGGTGCTGGCGCCTCCGTCGGTGCCGCTGGCGACGGTGAGGCCGCGGGTGCTGGACGCGGCGGCGGTGGGCCTGGACGCGGCGGACGTGCTGGAGACGGTGCGCGCGGTGCGGCAGGGCCGCGAGGTGGGCTTCACGTACCGCGGGGTGGTGCGGGTGCCGCTGAAGCTGAAGCAGGCGGGGGTCGAGGGAGCGGCGGACCTGGAGCGCGCGGCGATCGCGCTGCCGGGCGGAGGGCAGGTGACGCTGGCGCGCGTGGCGGACGTGGCGTGGGAGGACGCTCCGGGCCAGGTGAACCGGCGCAACGGAGCGCGGCGGTTGATGGTGGGCTTCAACGTGCGCGGCGGGGACCTGGGGACGGTGGTGGAGCAGGCGCGGGAGGTGGTGGCGCAGCAGGTGAAGCTGCCGGCGGGGACGCGGCTCGAGTGGGGCGGGCAGTACGAGCAGTTGCAGGCGGCGTCGAAGCGGCTGGCGGTGGTGATCCCGGTGGTGCTGGTGGTGATCGTGGCGGTGCTGCTGGTGGCGTTCAGGAGCGTGCGGGTGGTGGCGGTGGTGTTCAGCCACGTGCCGTTCGCGGCGGTGGGCGGGCTGGTGGCGCTGACGGCGCGGGGGCTGCCGATCTCGCTGCCGGCGGCGATCGGGTTCATCGCGCTGGCGGGCATCGCGGTGCTGAACGGGGTGGTGCTGCTGTCGCGGGTGCAGGAGCTGGAGGCGAAGGGGCTCGAGGCGAGCGCGGCGGCGAGGGAGGCGGCGCACGCGCGGGTGCGGCCGGTGCTGATGACGGCGCTGGTGGCGGCGTTCGGCTTCGTGCCGATGATGCTGGCGCACGGGCCGGGGGCGGAGGTGCAGCGGCCGCTGGCGACGGTGGTGGTGGGAGGGCTGGTGTCGTCGACGGTGTTGACGCTGGTGGTGCTGCCGAGCCTGTACCGGTTCTTCGCGCGCAAGCGGGCGTCATGAAGCGTGGTGGATCGACGTAGGTGAGGTGCTAAGAGCGGAAGGGCAGTACGGGGCGTAGCGCAGTCTGGTAGCGCGCCTGCCTTGGGCGCAGGAGGTCGTGGGTTCGAATCCCGCCGCCCCGATTTGAGTCGTCTCCTCTCGCTGGCCGTCCGGAACCTCGGCCGGCGGCGCCTGCGGACGTTCGCGACGGTGTCGGCCATCGCGCTGGGCGTGATGGCGCTGCTGCTGCTGCGCGGCATGACGTCGGCGATCCAGCACGTGAACCGGTCGCTGCTGATCGACGGCGTGCTCGGGGCGCTGCAGGTGCACCCTGCGGGGTGGAGCGAGGCGGCGGAGATGTCTCCGCTGTCGCTCGACTTCGAGGACACGGCAGATCTGCGGCGCGCGATCGCGGCGGTGCCGGGCGTGAGGGCGGTGGCGCCGCGGATCACGTTCGGAGCGGGGCTGCAGGCGGGGGACGCGGAGGCGCGGTACTTCGTGGCGACGGCGATCGAGCCGGTCGCGGAGGCGCAGGTGACTCCGCTGCGCGTGGAGTGGGTGTCGCGGTGGCCGGCCTCAGCCGATGAGGCGGCGGTGGTGCCGAGCGCGGAGCTCGCGGACGGGCTGCCGGTGGAGGACCTCGCGCTGCTCGCGTCGGATCGCGACGAGCTGCTCAACGGAGAGCCGGTGCGCATCGGCGGCACGGCGAAGAGCGGGCTGCCGGGGAATCGCCGCTACGCGTTCGTGCCGCTGGGGCTCGCGCAGCGGCTGTTGCGCATGGAGGGGCGCGTGACGGAGTACGGCGTCGCGCTGCAGCCGGGTGCGGATGCGGCGGAGGTGAAGCGCGGGGTGGCGGCGGCGCTGGGGCCCGGGTACGAGGTGCACACGTGGTCGGAGCTGATGCCGTTCCTCGCCGAGATCGAGCGCGGGCAGGACGGCTTCGGGCTGACGATGGGCTTCATCCTGCTCACGGTCGTGCTGCTCGGCGTGGGCTCGACGATGCAGATGAACGTGATGGATCGGGTGCGCGAGGTGGGGACGCTGCTCGCGCTCGGGGCGCGGCGGTCGACGGTGCGCGCGTTGTTCGTGCTCGAGGGGCTGGTGCAGGCGGGGGTCGGCGTGGGGTTGGGTAGTCTGTTCGGGTTCTCGGCGCTCGCGGCGCTGCGGGCGGCGGACCTGCGGCTGGCGGCGCCGGGCTCGGAGCTGCCTCAGCGGATCGTGCCGGCGATCGAGCTGCACTGGGCGGTGGTCTACGTGGCGGCGACGGTGCTGGGCGCGGTGTTGGCGTCGTACTTCCCGGCGCGGTCGGCGGCGCGGCTGGAGCCGGCGGGAGCGCTGCGCGAGTCATGAGCAAAAATGGGGACAGGCTGCTTTTCCACGCAGCCGGGCGCGAAAAAGCAGCCTGTCCCCATTTCTTCGCAGGAGCGAACCGATGAGCCCGCTGCGCATGGTGCCGTTCGCCGCGCGGAACCTGGTGCGGCACCCGCGGCGGACGCTGGTGTCGGGGCTCGCGGTGGCGGCGGGCATCACCGCGGTGCTGTGCGCGGCGGGCATCTCGCGCGCGTTCCTCGACTACATGCTGGAGCGCGTGGTGGCGGGGAAGGTCGGCGCGCTGCAGGTGCACCGGAAGGGGTACGTCGCGGCGGCGCAGTCGGCGTCGTTGGATCGGCGCCTGGGGTTGGAGCTCGGTGAGCGGCTCTTGCGGGTGCCTGGGGTGAAGGCGGCGGCTCCGCGGCTGGTGTTCTCGGGGCTGGTGTCGTCGGCGCGCGGGCAGACGGCGTTCGTGGCGCGGGGGATCGATCTGGCGTTGGAGCCGGCGGTGTGCCCGAGGCTGTGGGCGGATCTGACGAGCGGGTCGCTCTCGGGAGCGGGGTCGGCAGTGCTCGGCGCGGGGCTGGTGAAGGGGCTGCGTGTGCGGAGCGGAGAGTCGGTGATGCTGACGGCGACGTCTCCGGGCGGGCGGGTGAACGCGGTGGCGGCGAAGGTGACGGGGACGCAGGGCGAGGTCGTGGCGCTGGAGAATCGGAACGTGCTGACGGTGCCGCTGGCACTGGCGCAGGAGCTGACGGGGCTGGAGGGGGAGGTGACCGAGTGGGCGCTGGCGGTCTCTGCGGAGGCGGAGGTCTCCGTGGTGGCGGCGGCGGTGCGCGCGGAGCTCGGCGAGGAGTACGAGGTCCACACGTGGGCGGAGCTGGTGCCGTACCTGAGCGACGGGCTCGTCTACATGCGGTGGTTCATCGGGTTCTTGGGGGCGCTGCTCGCGCTCGTGGTGGCTGCGGGGATCACGAACGCGCTGATGATGGGCGTGTACGAGCGGGAGCGGGAGATCGGCACCCAGCTCGCCGTCGGCATGCGGGCGCGGGACGTGCGGATGCTGTTCCTGGCCGAGGCGGCGCTGCTGGGGCTGGGAGCGGCGGTGCTCGGCGTGGCGGTCGGCTCAGGCGTGGTGACGGTGCTGGGCGTGGTGGGGATGCCGGCGTCGTCGATGGGGGCGGTCGGAGCGGACCTGCTTCACCCGGCGGTGGACGGCACGGTGGCTCTTTCGGCGGCGCTGGGCGCGGTGCTGACGGCGCTGGTGGCGGGCGTGTTGCCGGCGTGGCGGGCGTCGCGGCTGAAGCCGGTGGATGCCCTGGCGGGGCGGTGAAGTCAGGCGGGGCGGACTGGTGCGTCGCCAGCAGCCTGATGCGATGCCATCGTGATAGACGCTGAAGCCACGTGCCCGTAGCTCAGCTGGATAGAGCACCGGCCTTCTAAGCCGGGGGTCGTGGGTTCGATTCCCGCCGGGCGCGCTTGCCGTTGACGTTGACGGTGCGTCATTCGGCCTGTATCAGCGGCACCTCAGCAGTTCCGAAGTACGGCGATCATAGCTCAACTGGCAGAGCACAGGACTGTGACTCCTGGGGTTACCGGTTCAAGCCCGGTTGGTCGCCCATCGATTGCGCCTATAGCTCAGCTGGATAGAGCATCGGCCTTCGAAGCCGAGGGTCGGGGGTTCGAATCCCTCTGGGCGCGCTGAGGAACGCCGCGGGACTCGCTGGCCTTTCTTGTCGCGCGGTCGGGGTGGCTAGCGCACTGGCCGTATTTCGGTGGTCTGCCGGCGACTCGCACGCTGGCCATTCAGACTTCCTGCGCGCCTTGGGCGTCTGTCCTCTAGGTCCGCGCCCGACTCGAAATCGGGATCATGTGCTGCTGCTGGGTGCGCATCATTTGGAACGCTTCAATGAGGGTCAGCTTCTCGAATCGCCGGCGAGAGCACTCGCGACCGAGGCTCCAGTAGTCATCAGGCCGAGCATCGAGTGCGATTGCCCGTGACCCAAGGCAGACGAGAGCCTCCTGGTGTCGTTTCAGCAGTTCGGCAGGAGACGCATTGGGGAAGGCCTGAATGAGGACGTCTGGGCGAACCGGACCACGTGCGGCGATGGGACTCGAGTTCGTCATCACGAACCGGCCGTCTTCGAGTCTTGAATCAAAGTCGAAGATGACTTCGGACGAGGTTCCGAACTCGTAGACCGCGGCATAGCTCTGGTGATCCGCCGACAACATCGGCTGGACGCGAAGCTGGAGGTGGCCGTTGGTGCTGGATACCGGGGGGCCCAACGCGGTGAATCCGAGCGCCTCGAGTTCTGTCACCCGGGTGCGGAATGCTTGCGAGACGTCCCCCGCAAGGGGACGGACGTCGAAGTTTGCGAGGCCTCGCAAGTTCTGGCGAAGGAAGAAAAGGAACAGGACTGGAAATACCAGCACCGGCACGATCACGTAGATCACCGCCGGTGGCGACCACCCCCTGAGGTTGGTCACTCCGCGGAGGATGTCGGCGACCACGTAGAGGATGAGGAATATGCCGATGATCGCAAGCATCCTGACCAATCGCTTCATTCCGGAGCAAGGTAGCACGCGGGTCGTGTTCGCGGCCGTCCCGGACTCCGCGGAGACGGCGCGATGAAACGTTGGCGCGTCCGTGCGCCAATCGACGCCGTCGATCAGTGAAGATGCGCGCGTGCGGCGCTTGCTCGTTGCTTTCGTTCTTGCTGGTGCGTGCGCGCGTCGGGCGGCGTACCACCAACCATGCACCGACCGGTCGCAGTGCGCGGCACCGCAGACATGCAAGGCATGGAGCGGCGAGGCAGGCGTCTACCGCACCTGCGAGATCGAGTGCTCCGCCACGGACGACTGTCCGAAGGGAATCGAATGCACGCGGATGTTCGACGGCTCGAACCTCACCTGCCAAACGCGCTGGTTGGACCCTGCCGACGGCGGGAACCGCGCTCCGCTACTGCAGTGAGTTCGGTTACCGGCACGCGAATGGCGTGAACACTTCCGCACGCCGCAGGTCGCCGCGCGGAGCAGGGCGTAGACCGTCGCCGTGCTGACAGAGACAGCGCATGCGACCTGAGCAACGGCTCCCCCTGGGCGCTGAGACGTGGCGAGGCGCCTCACACGGCCACAAGACGAACGGTCGGGAAGTGCGTCTGGAGCCGACTCAGATCGTCGGGGTCGGTTGTGTACACGACACCGCCTCCGCGCAGTGCCGACGACGCCATGACTGCGGCGTCGGCCAACGTGGAGCCGCGAACGGCCGCGAGGGCCTCGCCCGTGGCTCGACACAGCAGCGGAGGCATGTCTTCCACGAGGACCGCCTCGAGAATCTCTTCCCGGATGTCCGAGCGGCCGCGCCACCATTCGGCGTAGATCACGGCCGGGACGACCGGCAGATAGCCCCGTTGGGTGATCGCCCGAAAGGCCAACAGCGCGCGTTGCTTTCGCCGCTCCAGGGCGATCAGCATTCCGGTGTCGAACGTGAAAGTCAGGCCGCTCTCCTGCGCGACTTCTTCCGTGTCGGCGCTTGCCACTCCCGAGCGATCTCGTCGAGCGACTCTTCATCGAGCGCGGGCACACCGTACTTGGCGAAGAACCGCTCGGCTGCGGCGAACTTCGCCTCACGGCTCGCGACCTCGGCGAGCAATGCCGACACGTTGCCGGCGTGTCGACGGCGCGCGAGCGCCTTCAGGTCGCGAAGGGTGCCTGGCGTCAGCGAGAAGCTTGTCGTTCTGGTCTTGCCGGCTCGCATACTGGCACTGTAGCACACCCGGTGCGCCCCGCTCGGCGAGCGAACTCCGTTTCACTCGATCACGATGCGGTTCCGGTAATCCCCGGCCGCGTGACCGACGGTGTCGAAGCCGCGGCCCACGCTCGTCGCGGCCAGCGAGAAGACGAGCCACTGCACGGGCGCACCGTCGGACGCGAGCAGCTCGATCGCGTTCTGTGGCAGGCCGTAGCCTGCCGTCGGTGACAGCTCCGTGCTCGCCTGCGCCGTGAAGTCGAGCAGCGTCACGCGGCACTGCGGTTCGCCGCCGTCGAGGAGCTCGAGGCTGACCGGTGAGCCTCGTCGCACCGGATGCTCCGCCAGCGGTCGAAACGGCCCTTTCTCCGCGTCGCTGGCCTCGTACGCGCGCAGGTTCTCGCCGTCCCACGTGAGGAAGCGCATCGGGGCCGACGGGGGGACCTCGATGCTGGGGCTCTCCGGCGCGAGGCGGACGCTCAGCTCCTTCGCTCGCCACACCTCGATCAGCGTGAACCGGTTGAGGTGCGAGTACAGCGTCTCGCTCAGCGTGCGGCCCGCATCGATCAGCAGCGCTTCACCGTCGCGCCGGCTGACGACCGTTGCGGGCCCGAGCGCGGACCGTGCGTCGTCGCTGTTGAACGGGCTCCAGAAGCGGCTGCGCGACCCGTCCTCGAAGGTCAGTGTCGGATCGATGCGCAGGCGCAGTCGCCCGCAGTCCGTCTCGATCTTCGTGGCGGGCTCGCCGCCCTCGGGCAGGGACCCGAGCGGCCGCGTCGAAGGGTCGGGCGCTCTCAATGCCCACGAGGTGCCTGCGCCGATGACGGACATCAGCAAGGCGATCGCTGCCGAGCGGCGCGGGCGCCGTCGCACGCCGTCTCGCGACGCCAGCAAGAATGCGAGGCCCGTCGGGCCGACGACGAGCGCTGGGAAGACTCCCGCCCGCTCGTACAGCACGACCGCCGCGAGCCCGCCCGAGACGATCAGCGCTCCGACGGCGACGCGGCTCTCGAAGGCTTCGCGCTTGCGCGCCACGCAGACCACGCCGAACGCGCCGGCGATCATCAACGCTGCCGGTGCGACGACTCCGACCCACGTGCGCGGGTGCACGAGCGCGAAGCCAGCCGGCGTGTACACCCACGCTGCCAGCCCGACGGCCGTCGCCGCGATCCAGATCACCGCGGCGCCGAGGCGGGTCACGCGCTCGTGCTAACCGCGGAGTCTCAGGTAACCTTCCCGTCCCCTCCGCGCCCACATGACCCGCACTCGCGACATTGCGTCGAAGTCGGTGCTGCTGCCGAAGACGACGGCAGCCACGCAGGTGCCGTCGACGGTCAACGTGACGCCGGAGAAGACGGCTTCCGCTGACCAGGTCGTCGCTCCGCAGAAGAAGTTCCCCGGCGCCGTTCCGTCCTCGCAGCCGCTCACCGGCTTCGCCGACCCCTTCAAGAGCCGCCCCGTCACCGACTTCGTCGTCTTCGGAGCCACCGGAGATCTCATGAAGCGGCTCCTCCTGCCCTCGCTCATCGGGCTCACTGCCGATCAGGGACTCCCGAAGGGCTCCACCGTGCTCGGCGTCGGCCGCGCCAAGGGCACCGACGACTCCTTCCGCGCCGAGATGCGCGAGGCCGCCGGCACCTTCGCCAAGACGAAGCCCGACTCGCCCGAGCTCGAGAGGCTCACCGGCTCCATGGGCTTCCAGTCCGCCGACTTCACGCCCGAGGACCTCGCCGTCCTCAAGGCGCGCCTCGACGCTCAGGATGCCTCGCGTCCCGCAGGCGCCCAGAGACTCCTCTACCTCGCGCTCCCGCCGCAGGTCGTCCCGCAGGCCATCCAGGCGCTGAAGGCCGCCGGCCTCCTCGACATCGCCGACGGCAAGCCGCCGGTGAAGATCGTCCTCGAGAAGCCGTTCGGGCACGATCTCCAGAGCGCGCGCGAGCTCCGCGATCTTCTGAAGGACTCGCTCACCGACCCGAAGGGCAACGTGCGCTGGCAGGACCGCGTCCTGCTCATCGACCACTACATGGGCAAGGCCGCGGTCGAGAAGCTGCGCGACCTGCGCTTCGGGAAGCCCTCCGCCGACGCTCCGTGGAACGGCGCCTTCGAGTCGATGCTCAACGCGCACCACATCGACCGCATCGAGATCCAGGCGGAGGAAGACGTCGACATCGGCTCCGCGAAGCGCGGCAAGTTCATGGAGGCCGTCGGCGCCTTCCGCGACATGTTCCAGAGCCACCTGCAGCAGGTCGCCTCGCTGCTCGTCATGGACCGGCCGCGCAACAAGGCCGGCGCCTTCGACCAGGCGCAGGCCCAGGCGCTGATGCAGTTCCGCACGCTCTCTCCGGACGAGGTGAAGACGCACACCGTTCGCGCCCAGTACGCGAGCGGCCGCATCGGCGACCGCGACGTCGAGGCCTACCGCGAGGTCGACGGCGTCGCGAACGACTCCAAGGTCGAGACCTTCTTCGCAGTCCGCACGCAGGTCGACTCCGAGAAGTGGCAGGGCGTGCCGTTCTTCATCTGGTCCGGCAAGGCGCTCGAGGAGAAGGAGACCTCCGTCCGCATCGACTTCAAGCGGCTCGCTCCGAACGTGCTCGCGCTGCTGAAGCAGCACGCTCCGGAGCTCTCCGTCGGGGCCCAGACGCCGGCCTCGCTGCAGATCTCCATCGACCCCAAGCCGCGCTACTCGCTCGAGGTCGCCGGCCAGTCGGTGGTGATCGCCGCGCCAGAGGCCTTCGACCGGCGACTCCCGCACCAGCGGCTGCTCGAGGAGGCGATGGAGGGGAAGACCGATCTCTTCGTCTCGCCCGAAGAGGCGCTCGCCCAGTGGGAGCACGCCGACGCCGTGCTCAACGCCTGGGCCCAGCAGCCCGAGGGGCCGCTGCTCTACACCGCCGGCACTCTGCCGAAGGCGGCGGCCGAGTACATGGACGACGACGACGGTCGCCGCTGAGTAAGCTGCCGCCTCACCCCTCTTCACGATGTTCACGATCAAAGAACTCACCAAGCTCAGCCAGTCGCTGAAGCCCTCTGCGCTGCGCAAGCAGCTCGGGCCTTTCGTGCTCGTGCAGCGGCCTCCCGAGGAGGAGGCGCACGTGCCGCACAAGCTCTCCGAGCCGGATGACCCGACGAATCCGTGGGGCGAGCCCGAGAGCACGAGCGTCGCGCGCGCGGGCGCGGTCTCCGACGGCACCCTCGCGCTCGCGTTTCAGTTCGACTCGCTTGCGGTCGCGACGCTGCCTCCGCTGCAGGGCGTCGACGAGCTCGTCGTCGGCCGCCAGCCCGACTGCGATCTCGTGATCAACGACGGCTCGGTGTCGAAGCGCCACGCGGTCTTGCGTTGGGACGCCCAGCGCGCCCGCGCCACGCTGCAGGATCTCGGCTCGCGCAACGGAACTTTCATCAACGCCGGACCGAAACTCATGGGTGAGGCCACGGTTCATGACGGCGACATCCTCAGCTTCGGCGAGGTCCAGTTCTGGTTCTTGCTTACTGAGACGATGCTCGAGCGCCTCGCCCCGACGTCCCGCCTGCCGCGCGGCGTCTGATCCCCGCCGCAGGTGCTTGATTCAGATATCAATTGCGCACGACGCGCACAGTCCACTCGCGTCAAATCTGATGACAATGTGCGGGGCTTTACACCCTAAGTCCCTGAATCAGGACGGAATTGATTTCTTGGTCAACAGGCATGTGATTTGATAATCAGCCCGGCGTGATGCCCCGCCCTCGATCGCTCACGTTGGCCCTCGTCGTGTGCGCAGCGTGCACTGGCGACATCTTCTCTGGCTTCCGCCCTGGCCAGTCGCCGAACGGAGGTGGCGCCGGGGGCGGCACCGACACGGAGACGCCGATCGCGGTGGTGATGTCGGCGCCGCAGGTGCGCGTGCTGTCGGCTCCGGAGTACCGGGCGACGGTCCGCGATCTCCTCGGCCTCGACGTCGTGACGCCGCTGACGCAGAGCGACTGGACGGCGGGCTACGACAACGGCGCGAACATTCACGTCGACGACAACCTGCTGCACGCGCTGACCGACGAGGCCGAGTCGCTGGCGACGCGGTACCTCGCGGGCAAGGGCCGCACCGACTTCCCGTGCTTCGACCCGGCGAACGTCACCGACGCGTGCATGCGCACGGTGATCGAGCAGCTCGGCCGCCGGGCGCACCGCCGGCCGCTGACTCCGGCGCAGGCGGACGAGCTGCTCGTGTTCTTCCGCTCGGTGGCGACCGCGACGACGGATCGGCTGCTCGCCGCGCAGACCGTCGTGGCGCGCCTGTTGACCTCGCCGCAGTTCCTCTACCGCGCCGAGGTCGGCCGGCCGACGACTCCGAACGGAGATCTCTACGCGCTCGATCAGTTCGAGCGGGCGTCGCTCGTCGCGTACGCGCTGACCGGTACGATGCCCGACGAGCAGCTGCTGCTCGACGCCGAGGCCGGCCTGCTCGACGAGTCCGGCATCCGCCGGCACGTGCGGCGGCTGTGGGGCGCGGCGCCGACGCGGCGGCGCGTGGGCGACTTCTTCCGGCAGTGGCTCAAGGTGACGCGCCTCGACGAGATGGCGCAGAAGCCGGCGGCGTACCCGAAGCTGACGACTCCGGGCTTGGGCGCTTCGCTCAAGGCCGAGTTCGACGGCTACGTCGGCAGCGTCGTGTTCGACGGCACCGGCACCGTGCCGGCGCTGTTCTCGGAGAGCTTCACCATCGCGGACTCGAACACGGCGCCGCTGTACGGCCTGCCGACTCCCGCGGCTCCGGCGCGGCTTCAGCTCGACCCGAAGGAGCGCAAGGGCGTGCTGACGCTGGCGAGCACGATGGCGGCGATCGCCTCGCACGAGTTCCCCGACCGGGACCGCCCGGTCGTCCGCGGCCTGATGGTGAAGGAGCAGCTGCTCTGCGAAGAGGTCGGGCCGCCGTCGAACATCAACACGGTCGCGGCGCAGATGACGGCGATGCAGATCCCGAACTTCGCCGACCTCACCACGCGCGAGCAGTACGAGGCGATGATGCAGCAGGGCAACGAGTGCAGGGCCTGCCACCGGCAGTTCATGCCGCTCGGGTTCGCGCTCGGCCGGTACGACGGGCTCGGCCGCCACCGCGTCGAGCAGCGCGGGCGGGCGGTGAACGCGGCGGTCTCCGACGTGCCGTTCGCCGGTGAGGTGCGCGGCTTCTCCGGCGGCACCGAGCTCGCCGACGCGCTGGCGCAGAGCCGGCGCACCGCCGAGTGCTTCGCGCAGAACTTCGTCAGCTTCACCGTCGGCGCGGCGCACACGCAGCACTCCGACACGCTGTCCGGCTCGCTCGTGCAGCAGGCCGGCGAGGGCCCGCTCGAGATCGCGCGCTTCGTCGAGGACCTGCTCGCCAGCGAGCACCTCTACCTGCGCCGCGGGCTGCCGTACGTCGAGCCGATGACGGGCGGCACGGGCGGAGGCTCGGGCGCGGGCGGAGGCTCGGGCACGGGCGGCAGCGGTGGCGGTGGTGGGACGCAGACGGCGCGCACGGTGCTGCTGGCCTCCGGCGCGCGGCTGAACGGCGACGACGAGGTGCGCTCGCAGGACGGGCAGTTCCGGCTCCAGTACCAGCTCGACGGCAACCTGGTGCTCTACCGCATCGGGGGCGCGGCCCTCTGGTCGAGCCGCACGGCGGGCACGTCGGTGGGGAACACGTCGATGCAGGGTGACGGCAACCTGGTCGTCTACGACCGCGACAACGTGCCGCGCTTCCATCCGGCGACGCACGGCAACCCGGGCGCGCAGCTCTACATCGACGGCGCGGGGAAGCTGTTCATCGTGGCTCCGGACGGGCGGGAGCTGTGGAACTCGGGAGGCACTCCATGAATCGGCGTGAGTTCATCTTCGGCTCGCTGAAGGCCGCGGCGCTGTTCTCGCCGATCCTCGCGGGGCGCGGTGCGTCGGCGCAGGCGGCGGGCGCGATCCCGAAGCGGCTGTTCGTGTGGGTCGCGTCGGCGGGTTACCCCGACGAGGAGTCGTTCTTCACCAACGGCACGTGGTCTCCGAGCAACCTGGGCGAGATCCTCGAGTTCTGCGGCCCGGTGAAGGAGAACATGGTCGTCATCGACGGCGTGGACATCCGCGACTCCGGCTACAACGCCGCGGGAGCGAACCACGCGCGCGCGCCCGGCAAGGTGGTGACGGCCGCGGACGTGATCGACGACGGCGGCGAAGGTCTGCCGGGCGGCATCTCGATCGATCAGTTCGTCGCGCAGCGGCTGAACCTCACGCCGCTCGAGGTGAACATCACGGACGTCGAGGGGCGCAGCGACGAGTCGATTCGCGAGCGGCCGTTCGCGACGGGGCCGGGCGCGTTCAAGATCGCGATCAAGCCGCCGTCGGTGGCGTTCGACAAGGTGTTCGGTGGCTTCGTGCCGCCGCAGGACAACAGCCCCGAGCGGCAGGCGCTGATCCGGCGGCTGATGGCGCGCCGCTCGCTGATGGACGGCATGTCGCAGGACTTGAGGCGCCTGCGCGGCCAGCTGTCCGGCATGGAGAAGCTGAAGCTCGACATCCACGAAGACGCGATCCGCAAGGCGGAGCTGAGCGTCGCGCGGGATCTCGAGAACGCGCCGCGGCCGATGGCGTCGTGCGCGCCGGGCCAGCGGCCGACGAACGACTTCGACATCAAGCACCGCTTCGATGCGCACTTCGACACGATGTTCGCGGCGTTCGCGTGCAACCGCGTGCAGGTGGGCTCGATGGTGTGGGGCGGCTCGGGCTTCGGGTGGCGGTACAGCTGGATCGGGAAGAACATCTCCGACCTGCACAACGACGTGCACCACCAGGCCGGGCCGCAGCGCAGGGACTACATGGAGTGCGCGCGCGACGACTGGAGGCGGCTCGGCGACTTCGTGCTGCGCCTGCGGAACACGCCCGAGGGCGACGGCAACATGCTCGACAACACGATCGTGCTCGGCATCTCGCACTTCAGCCACCACCACGACATTCGCCGGCTGCCGTGCGTGCTGTTCGGGACGCAGAAGGGCGGCCTCGTGGGCGGCCGCTGCATCAAGTTCCAGAACGGGTCGCACATCCACAACGACAAGGTGCTGACGTCGGTCGCGCGGCTGATGGGCATCAACGTGAACGGCTTCGGAGACGATCAGAACTGCGGGCCAGTGCCGGGGCTCTGAGCGACGCCTTCAGGCACAACGGCTGCAATACCTGGCCTCCATCGGAGGCTGTGATGGGCTACAGGGTTGAAGAGGTCTCGCTCGCCGGGGGACCGGCGCTGGCGATTCGCGGCGCCGTCCCGATGACGGAGCTGCCGCGGTTTTTTGCGGGAGCGTTCACCGAGCTCGCCGCCGCGGCGTACGCTGCGCGCGCAAAATGCGTGGCGCCGCCGTTCGCGCGCTATCTCTGCGTCTGGCCGGAGCGGGTCGAGGTGGAGGCGGTGATGCCCCTGGACGTGCCGGTGGGGACGTGTGGGCGCGCGAAGCCCCAGATCCTCGCGAAGGGGCCGGCGATCCAGGTGGCGCACCAGGGGCCGTATGACGCGATGGCTCCGGCGTACTCGGCGATCCAGCAGTGGATCGAAGGGCACCATGTGCAGGCCGCCGAGCCGCCGCGCGAGGTGTACCTGACGTCGCCGGGCGAGGTGCCGGACCCGGGACAGTGGCAGACACTGATCGTGCAGCCGCTCGCGAGCTGAGCCGAGCCGCGCCTGCCGCGCTCGCGGTCAGCCGGAGAGCGAGCGGTAGAGCTCCAAGAGCGCGCGGGCTTCCTTGTCGACGCCGAGCTCTCGCCGGACGAGGTCGGCTCCGGCGGCGCCGACCTCGTGCGCGCGCTGCGGGTTCGCGAGGAGCTCGCTCAGGATCGCTCGAAGCTGATCGACGTTGCCGGCTTCGTACGTGAAGCCGGTCTTGCCGTGCTCGATCATGCGGTCCATCGCGTTGAGCTTCGTGGTGACGAGGCAGCAACCGGCGGCCATCGCCTCGAGACGGACGAGGCCAAAGCTCTCGTGGTGCGAGGGCATGACGACGACGGTGAGGCCGCGGTACCAGCGCTCGACGTCTGGGGACTCTCCGGCGAGGTGGAGGCCGAGGCCCTCGGCCCAGGCGCGCTCGGCCGGCTTGACGAGCCCGACGAGCACGGCGCGCCACTTCGGGTGATGCGGGAGCAGCGGGCGGACGGCTTCGGCGAAGTCTCCCTGGCCTTTGTCGGGGCGGACGCGGCCGATGACGCCGATGCCGTAGTCGCCGCCGAGGCCGAGCGGAGACCACGCGCGCTCGCCGGTGGTGAAGCGCTTCGTGTCGACGCCGTGGCCGATGACGGTGGAGGGCAGGCCCAGGGTCTCGGCGGCCTCGGGCGAGACCGAGATGACGCGGTCGGCGCGGCGCGCGAGGAAGGAGGTGAGCCAGGCGGGCTTGCCGGTCGAGTGCCGGGTCCAGACGACGCGCAGCTTGCGCTTGAAGAGGCGAAGCGCGAGCCCGACGAGCAGCTCGTTGACGCGGTGGGCGTGCCAGACGATGGGGCCGCCGCGGCGGAGCAGGGCGCTCCAGCCGATGCGGGGGAGCGAGGTGTCGCGCAGGGTGCCCATGACGCGGGCCTCGAGCGCTCCGTTGAGTGCGGGCACGACGGTCTCCACGTGCCGGGTGGCACCGGTGTAGCGCGCATGAAAATGCGGGTGGACGACCAAGGATGAAGACACGGCAGGGTTTTGTTGGCAGAAGGTTCTATCGAACGTGTTCCCTTTCATCGACCTGCCCGCACTGCCGCTGCCGTTCGGACAGAAGATCGACATCTTCGGAGTGATGTCCACCGCGGGCGTGATCACCGGCGCGCTGCTCGCGGCGAAGGCGGCGAAGAAGTACGGACCGGGCGACGACACTCCGCTGCGCGACGTGGTGCCGTGGGCCGTCATCATCGGCCTGTACGGCGGCCATTTCATGCACATCTTCGCGTACCACCCGGAGCTGGTGCGCAACGTGCCGCTGACGCTGGGCATGGTGCTGGGGCTCGGGGTCGTCGGCCTCTTCATCTACCGGCAGAAGTGGTCCGACAACGCGCGGTGGGCGGCGTTCATCGGCGTGTGCGGGGCGATCTACCTGCTGACGAAGAACGCCGCGCCCGACGTGCACGCCGACTTCATGACGGCGGTGAAGGCGTGGGACGGGCTGTCGTCGATGGGCGGCGTGCTCGGCGCGCTGGCGGGCATCTTCATCTTCTTCCGCAAGGAGAAGATCCCGCTGACGCCGTACCTCGACGCGCTCGCGCTGGGCACGGCGCCGGGCTGGGCGATCGCGCGCATCGGCTGCTACCTGGTGCACGACCACCCGGGCTGGCGCACCGACTTCTTCCTCGCCGTCGCGTACCCCGAGCGCGACCCGAACCATGGCACCGTCTACGGCGGGCCGCGGCACGACCTGGGCCTCTACGACTTCTTCGTGCTCGCGGCGATCACGGCGCTGATCTGGGGCTTGCGCAAGAAGCTGTACGGGACGGGGATGCTCATGGGGCTCCTGGCGGCCATCTACTCGCTGTGCCGCTTCAACCTCGACTTCCTGCGGGCGTCGGACCTGGGCTTCGTCGACAAGCGCTACGCCGGCCTGACTCCGGCGCAGTACGTCGTCATGGGCATCTTCGTCGTCGGCGTGCGGCTGCTCTGGCAGGGCCGACAGAAGCTCGCCGGTCAGAAACCGCCTGGGGCCCCGTCACCAGCGTTGACACGCGAGGGGCGCTCACCGTAGAAGCCGCCGCCTCAAACAGCACGGGAGCGTAGCTCAATTGGCAGAGCAATGGACTCTTAATCCATAGGTTGTGGGTTCGATTCCCTCCGCTCTCATAGAGGAAAGTTATGAAGGCCCGGTTCGCCGAGAGGTGAGCCGGGCCTTCGCGTCTGGGCACCTTCCTTGCTGCAGCTGCGCCCGTGGACGGCGTCTTCGAGCTGGTGGGGCCGCAGCGGGCGGTGCAGCTGTTCGGTGTCCGCTTGATGGGCGTCAATGCGGACAACGGCAAGAAGCTGTTGTTCACGGCCACCTGGGTCGCGGTGGTGGCGCTTCTGGCCTGGGCGGGTAACCGGCTGGTGCTGTCGGCGGCGACGCGGGGCGTTTCGGATCGCGGGGCCTTCTGGGGGCGCCAGGTCATTCGGCTCGCGGTGACGGTGCTGCTCGTCCTCGGCGTCGCCTCGATCTGGTTCGACGATCCGAAGCGGTTCACCACGGCGCTCGGCCTCTTCACCGCGGCGCTGGTGTTCGCGCTGCAGAAGGTCATCACCGCGGTGGCGGGCTACGTCGTGATCATGCGCGGCAAGGTGTTCAGCGTCGGCGACCGCATCGTGATGGGCGGCGTGCGCGGAGACGTCATCGCGCTCGACTTCACCCAGACGACGATCATGGAGATGGGGCAGCCTCCGCCGGTGCAGGGCGCCGAGCCCGCCATCTGGGTCCGCAGCCGCGAGTACACCGGCCGCATCGTCACCGTCAGCAACGCGCTGCTGTTCGACCAGCCGGTGTACAACTACACGCGCGACTTCCCCTACCTCTGGGAAGAGCTCGTGCTGCCCATCTCGTACTCCGCGGACCGGGCGCGCGCCGAAGCGGTATTGCTCGAGGCGGCGCAGCGGCATACCGAGCCGGTCTCGGCCCTCGCCGCGCCGGCGCTGGCCGAGCTCCAGCGGCGGTACGCGGTGAGTGCTGCTGAGCTGAAGCCGCGGGTGTACCTGCGCGCCACGGACAACTGGCTCGAGCTGACGTTGCGGTTCGTGGCGCACGAGCGTGGCGTGCGCGAGCTGAAAGACGCGATGACGAGGGACATCCTCCGCGGCCTCGAGGCGGCCGGCATCGGCGTGGCGTCGGCGACCTTCGAGGTGGTCGGGGTGCCCGAGATCCGCGTGGCGAAGGTGCCTTGAGCGGCACGTGCGGTGCACCGACATCTGACGCCATGTCCCGATACCTTTTCGTCGCAATTCTGGGCGCCGCCACAGCGGTCGCCGCGCAGCAACGCCCCAGCCTGATGGACCCGCAGCACGATTCGCCGGCCGAGGAGCAGATGAAGTACGAGAAGACGCCTCCCCAGAGGGAGGACGTCGAGGTGCTCGGGCTGATGCACCGCGACAACGCCACGTACGTTCGCCTCGGCAAGCTGGCGCAGGAGCGCAGCACCTCTGCGCTGGTGCGGGTCCTCGGCGCCGACCTCGTCGAGGACCACGGAGAGCTCGACCGGAAGATCGTGAAGCTCTCGAAGAAGCTCGGGTTCGAGCTCGCCGTTCCTGAGCCGAAGGACGAGGCCGAGAGAGCGCGCCGCGAGGCGATGAAGCACCGCATCGAGGTGCTCGAGCGGCTGCGCGGGGAGGACTTCGATCGCACCTTCGCGCGCGTCATGCGTGACCTTCACCGGCAGGAGATTGACCGGCTCGAGGGCCGGCGCAACGAGACGCGGCACCTGCGGGTGCGGGCGCTCTATGACGAGGCGCTGCCGAAGCTCGAGCGGCACCTGCTCACCGCCGAGGAGCTGGTGCGCGCGAACCGGGCGACGTGACCGCGCCGGCCGGTGCACCCGTCGACGCTCGACTTAGGTCCGAAGTTCAAAAGCCCGCTGGTGTGGGACGTGTTCGCGGTGACGACGTACGGCACCGTGTCGCGGTTGTTCTGGTCCGTGGCCTCGTGCCGGATCTCACGGCGCGGCTGGTGTACGGAGTTCTCTGGGGTGGCGGGGCAGCGCGCGGCACTGGTCGCACTGGCGCCTTGGGGTACCTGCCGCTGGCGGCGCTGTCGACGCCGCTCGTGCTCAGCGTGACCGGGCTCACGTTCCTGAGCGCGCGGGAGCTCGACGTCTTCATCCCCGGAACGCTGCGGGTGCCGCTGGCGCTCGGCATCGCGACGGTGAAGGCGTGCCTTGTGATGTGGTTCTTCATGCGCCTGGAAGATCACGTAGAGAATGTACCGGCACGCGGCGCGGCGACGGCGCTGAGTCGCAGCGCGGCGGATGCTCGCGCAAGACGCGCTGTCTTCGCGCGGCGCGGCATACGCGGCATACGAACCTTTCCAAAATGAAATGTTCGCGAAAGGTGGGGGCAAGGGCCGGTTTGCATCATCACCGGCATGCGAAACCTCACTGCCGCAGCCGCCGACCACTTCCATCCCTCCCACCCGACGCGCGCCGTCTTCCGCGAGCCGCCGCAACAGGGCCCGGCGCCCGACGTGGCCCGGCTCGACGCGGCCGCCGCCGAGGCCTCGGCGTGGGTGAGGCCGCTGCGCCAGGAGATCGGCCGGGTCCTCATCGGCCAGCACGCGCTGGTCGATCGGCTCATCGTGTCGCTGCTCGCCGGAGGGCACGTGCTGCTCGAGGGCGTGCCGGGCCTCGCGAAGACGCTGGCGCTGAAGACGCTCGCGCGGACGGTGCGGGCGGGGTTCCAGCGCATCCAGTTCACGCCCGACATGCTGCCGGCCGACGTCGTCGGCACGCTCGTCTACAACCCGCGGGACGGGAGCTTCGAGACGAAGAAGGGCCCGGTGTTCTCGAACCTGGTGCTCGCTGACGAGATCAACCGCGCTCCGGCGAAGGTGCAGAGCGCGCTGCTCGAGGCGATGCAGGAGCGGCAGGTGACGCTGGGTGCGCTCACGCACGCGCTGCCGGAGCCGTTCATGGTGATGGCGACGCAGAACCCCATCGAGCAGGAGGGGACGTACCCGCTGCCCGAGGCGCAGCTCGATCGATTCCTGCTCAAGGTGGTGGTGGGGTACCCGACGCCCGACGAGGAGCTGCGCATCCTCGATGCGATGGCGACGACGTCGCCACGCTTCGACGTGTCGCCGGTCATCTCGTCGGCGGGGATCGCGGCGTCGCGGGCGGTGCTCGACTCGCTCTACGTCGACGAGCGGGTGCGGCGGTACATCGTCAGCCTGGTCGTGGCGACGCGCGACCCGGCGGCCTTCGGCCTGAAGGACCTGGGCCCGCTCATCCGGTACGGGGCGTCGCCGCGCGCGACGATCGCGCTGACGCTCTGCGCGCGCGCGTGGGCCTTCATGCAGGGGCGCGGCTACGTGACGCCGCAGGACGTGAAGACGATCGCGCCCGACGTGCTGCGCCACCGCGTCGCGGTGACCTACGAGGCCGAGGCCGAGCGCGTCGACTCGAACCAGCTCGTCTCCCGCATCCTCGACGAGGTCGCGATCCCATGAACGGCTTGATGGAGAAGGTGCGGCTCATCGAGCTGCGCACGCGCGGGCTGGTCGAGAGCGCGTTCGCGGGCGAGTGGCACTCAGCGATCCGCGGGCGCGGCATCGACTTCGACCAGGTGCGTGAATACGTGGTGGGCGACGACGTGCGGTCGATCGACTGGAACGTCACGGCGCGCGCCGGGCGGCCCTACGTGAAGCAGTTCCGCGAAGAGCGCGAGCTGCGGCTGATGTTGCTGGTCGACATCTCGGCGTCGGGCGACTTCGGCTCGGCGACGCAGCGAAAGCGCGAGCTGGCGGCGGAGCTCGCGTGCGTGCTCGCGATGTCGGCGGTGCGCAACAACGACCAGGTCGGGCTGGTGATGTTCAGCGACCGCATCGAGGGGTTCGTGCCGCCGGGCAAGGGGCGCCAGCACGTGCTGCGCGTCGTGCGCGAGCTGCTCGGCGCCGAGCCTCAGGGCCGCGGGACGAACGTGAGCGCCGCGCTCGACTTCGTCGGGCCGATGCTGCACCGGCGCTCGCTCGTCTTCGTGCTGTCGGATCTCGAGGTGGGCGCCGCGCGCGACGCGGCCCTCGAGGCGCTGTCGCGGTCGGCGCGGCCGCTGGGCGCGAGGCACGACGCCGTCGCGTTCCACGTCCGCGACCCTCGCGAGCGCTCACTGCCGAACCTCGGGCTCGTGACCGTGGAGGACGCGGAGTCGGGCGACGTCGTGCTGCTGGATACGGCGCGCCGCGGCGTGCGCGAGCGGTACGCGCGGGTGGCCGCCGAGCGGGCCGCCGAGGTGCAGCGGTTGCTGCGGCGCGCGCGCTTCGAGGTCGTCGAGCTCGACACCGCGAAGTCGTACGTGCCGGTGCTGCTGTCGTTCTTCGCCGGGCGCGATCGGAGGGTGCGATGAGCGCGCCGTTCTTGGGCGCGCTGCTCGCGCCGGTCGCCGAGGACATCCGCGACATTCGCGGCCCGGTGCCGCTGCCCGAGCCCATCTCGCCGTGGGTGTGGGGCAGCCTCGCCGTCGTCGCCGTGCTCGCGCTCGCGGCCGCGTGGTGGTGGCGGCGCCGGCGGGCGAAGCCGTTGGCCCCCGATGCCGCCGCGCTGCGCTCGCTCGAAGAGGCTCGCGGGCTGATCGGCGCGGGAGACGCGGCGTCGTTCTCGGCGCGGGTCTCGGACACGGTGCGCGCCTACGTCGAAGCGGCGTTCTCGGTGCGCGCGCCGTTCCGCACCACCGAGGAGCTGCTGCAGCAGCTGCTGAGAGACGAGAGCCCGGTGGCGGCGCACCGCGCGGAGCTCTCCAGGTTCCTCGAGCAGTGCGATCTCGCGAAGTACGCGCGCTGGTCTCATTCGCCCGCGGACATGGACGAGATGCTGAGCAGCGCCCAGACCTTCGTTCGCGCCACCGCGCCTTCACCCGGAGCCCGCTGATGTCACCTTCGTTCTCGTTCGCCTGGCCGCACCTGTTGTGGCTGCTGCTCGCGCTGCCGCTGGTCGCGTGGCTCATCTCGCGCAAGGGGCCGCGCGCGGCGGTGCGGTTCCCGACGGCCGAGGTGGCGCGCGCTGCGGGTGGTTCGACGACGCGCAGCCGGCTCGGCGCGCTGCTGCCGTACGCGAAGCTGCCGGTACTCGCGCTGTTCATCCTGGGCCTGGCGAGGCCGCAGGTCGCCCACTCGACGACGTCGGTGAAGGCGAGCGGCGTCGACGTGATGCTCGCGCTCGATGCGTCGGGCTCGATGGGCGCGCTGGATCTGACGCTGCGGGGCGAGCGGGCCGATCGCCTCGAGGTGGTGAAGTCGGTGGTCTCGGACTTCATCTCGGGGCGGCCGAGCGACCGCGTGGGGATGATCGCGTTCGCCGGGGCGCCGTACCTGGTGAGCCCGCTGACGCTCGATCACGACTGGGTCGAGCGGAACCTCGCGCGCGTCGAGCTGTCGACGCTGGACGACGGGACGGCGATCGGCTCGGCGCTCACCGCAGCCGTGAACCGGCTGCGCCCGTCCGACGCGAAGTCGAAGATCGTGGTGCTGCTGACCGACGGCGTGAACAACACCGGCTCGGTGCAGCCGCTGCTGGCGGCCGAGGCCGCCGCGGCGCTGGGCATCAAGGTCTACACGGTCGGCGTGGGCTCGGAGGGAGCGGCGCCGATGCCGGTCGTGGGCGAGGACGGCCGCCGCCGCGTGGTGATGGCCGAGGCCGACCTCGACGAAGAGACGCTGCGGCAGATCGCCGCGAAGACCGGCGGAGAGTACTTCCGCGCCACCGACACGGCTTCGCTCGAGGCCGTCTATGACCGCATCGACGCGCTCGAGAAGACGACGCGCGAGGTCAGCCGCCACGAGCGCCGGGAAGAGCGCTTCGGGTGGTTCGTGTTCCCCGCGCTCGGCCTGCTCGCCGCGCAGCTCGCGCTGTTCGCCACCCGGCTGCGGCGCATCCCCTGAAAGGAAGACTTCATGCCGTTCGAATTTGCACGACCCATCTGGCTGTACCTCGCCGTCCCGGTGTGCGCGGCGCTCGCTGCGTTGATGTGGCGGGCGCAGCGCAAGAGGAAGGCAGCGCTCGCGGCGCTGGCCGGCGCCCAGGTGAGCACGACCGTGTCCGAGCCGGTGCGCCGCGGGCGAGATGCTCTGGCGCTGGCGGCCGTTGCGTTCTGCTTCGTGGCGGCGGCGCGACCCTATGCCGGGTACCGCGTCGAGACGACGCCGAGCTCGGGAGCCGACATCATGTTCGCCGTCGACACCTCGAAGAGCATGCGCGCGACCGACGTGAAGCCCGACCGGCTCACGCGGGCCAAGCTGGCCGTCGCGGATCTGCAGCGCACGTTCGACGGCGAGCGCGTCGGGCTCGTGGCCTTCGCCGGCGGCGCCTTCGTGCAGGCGCCGCTGACCGCGGATCGCGGCGCGTTCCTCGACGCGGTCGACGCGCTCGACACGAGCGTGATCCCCCGCGGCGGCAGCGATCTCGCCTCGGCGATCCGCGCCGCGGCGCAGGCGCTGGGCGGCTCGGCGGAGCACCCGAAGATGCTGGTGCTGCTGAGCGACGGCGAGGACCTCGCCGGAGACGCCGTGGAGGCGGCGCGAGCGGCCGGCAAGCAGGGGCTCGTCATCTACACGCTCGGCGTCGGCACGCCCGCCGGTGAGCTCATCGAGTCGGGCAGCGGCGAGGTGGTGCGGTCACGCCTCGATGAGGCGACGCTGCGCGCGGTGGCCCAGGCCACCGGCGGCGACTACGTCGGGCTGGGGGCCGACGGCCGCGGCGTCGAGGCGCTGTACGCGGCGGCGAAGGCGAAGCTGCCGCGCGCCAGCCTCGCGGGCGAGCAGCACAAGGTGCGCGAGGAGCGCTTCTACGTGCCGCTGGCGGCGGCGCTGGCGTGCCTGCTGTTGGAGCTGCTGCTCTCAAAGCGGCGGCGTCGCCGCTGGCTGCCGGGGCGCGCGGCTGCCGCGGGCCTCATGATCGCGGTGGTGCCGGGAGTCTCGCGCGCGGCGCCGCCCGAGGGCGCCGCGACCTACAACCAAGGCACCGAGCGGTACCGCAGCGGAGACTTCGCCGGAGCAGAAGAGAAGTTCGAGGCCGCGCTGCGCGGAGGAGATCTGCAGCTGCAGGTCGACGGCTACTACGACCTGGGCAACACGAAGTACCGGCTGGGTGAGGCGTCGCTCGAGAAGGATCGCGACCGCACCATCGCGGCGTGGAAGCAGGCGATCGAGGCGTACGACGGCGCGCTTGCGCTGTCTCCCGGCGACGCCGATGCGAAGTTCAACCGGGACTTCGTGGCCAGGAGGCTCGCGGAGCTCGAGGAGCAGAAGCAGCAGGAGCAGTCGCAGCGCGGTGGAGGCCAGCAGGAGCAGCAGCAGGGCGGACAGCAGCAGCAGGGCGGACAGCAGCAGCAGGGCGGACAGCAGCAGCAGGGTGGGCAGCAGCAGCAGGCTGGACAGCAGCAGCAGGGCGGGCAGCAGCAGCAAGCCGGGCAGCAGCAGCAAGCCGGGCAGCAGCAGCAAGCCGGGCAGCAGCAGCAAGCCGGGCAGCAGCCGCAGGGCACGAAGCAACAGGGCGGGCCGCAACAGGCGCAGCAGCAACAGGGCGCCGGGGCCGATGCGAAGCAGGGCGATGGACAGTCGCCGCAGCAGGCGCGCCGCGGCGATACGCAGCAGGCGCCGGATGCGGCGGCGTCGGCCGAGGCGCGTGGCGAGCGACGGCCTCCCGAGCCCGACGCGCAGCCGGGCGCCGGCGCGGCAGCAAAGCCTGGCGACGAACAGGCTGCCGCACAGGCGCTGGCGGATGCGCAGCGGCGTGCGGCTGGCGAGCTGACGCGATCCGAAGCCGAGCAGCTGCTCGACTCGCGCGCGTCCGAGCTGCAGCCGCTCCCCATTCACGGCCGGGGTGAGGCCGAAGCACGACGAACTCCGATGAAGGACTGGTGATGAAGATGAAGAAGACGACACTCCTTTTCCTGCTGGCAGCGGCGCCGGCCTTCGCGGCCGCGCGCGCCGAGCTCTCACCCGACGGGCCGCTGACCGCGGGGTCCCCGGCGAGGCTCACGGTCACGACGGACGACCCGAGCGCGAGCCAGCCGTCGACGCCGCGCATCGCGGGGGCAGAGGTGCAGGCGGCCGGCACGACCAGCCGCGTGCAAATCATCAACGGCGAGGTGAAGCGCGAGACAGGCTTCACCTTCATCGTCGTCCCCGAGCGGGAAGGGACGCTCGAGATCCCGGCGATCTCCCTCGGCCGCGAGAGCACCGAGCCGCTGCAGGTCGCGGTGGTCCGCGACGCAGCTCCGACCGCTCGGCCGGCGCCCGAGCGGGAGAAGGCCCGGGCGTTCGTGCGCCTCGAGCTGCCGAAGCGGTCGCTCAGCGTGGGCGAAGCGGTGCCGGTCACCGTGCGCGCCTACTTCCGCGCGGGCACGTCGGCGATGCTGCGCGGAGAGCCGAAGCTCGACTCTGACGCGTTCACGCTGTCGGGCCTCTCACGCGAGCCGGCGCAGACCGAAGTGGAGGTCGACGGCGAGCGGTACCTGCAGGCCACGTGGAAGGGCGTGCTCTCCGCGGCGAAGCCGATGAAGGGCAAGCTGCAGGTCGAGCTGCCGGTCGAGCTGGCGTACCGCGAGACCTCGGCGGCGCCGCGGCAGCGGCGGTCGCTGAAGGACCTGTTCGGCGGCGACCCGTTCGCCAGCTCCTTCTTCGACGACCCGTTCTTCAAGCAGCACGCAGGAGCCTTCGAGGATCTCGACTCGTTCTTCGACATCGGTCAGCTCAAGCGTCGCGAGCTCACCCTGACGGGCAGCGCGGGAACGGTCACGGTTGCCGGCCTGCCGGAAGACGGCCGTCCGGCGGCCTTCAGCGGAGCGGTGGGGCAGTTCGAGCTGACGCTGGCGCCGCTGCCGAGCGTGCCCCGCGCAGGCGAGCCGCTGGCGCTCGAGCTGCGCGCGACGGGTACGGGGAACTTCGATCGCCTCTCGCTGAACGGCGTCCCCGAGAACGACGACTTGAAGGTCTACCCGGTGAAGAGCTCGCCGGCCGCCGACGCGCGCCGCGGCCCTCGCATCTTCAAGCAGACGATCGTGCCCCGCAGGCCGGGCACGGTGACGGTCCCTGCGTTCGAGCTGCCGTATTTCGACCCAGCGAAGGGCCGCTACGCGGTGGCGCGCACGCAGCCGCTGGAGCTCGTGGTCGGCGGAACGCCGGCCTCGCAACCCGCGCCGCAGCCGTTGCCGGACGTGGCGGGTGCGCCCTCGGTCGAGGCGCCTCCGCCTGAGCCCGACCAGTCGCCTGTGCCCGGCACGCTCGAGCCGCTCTACCGGCAGCCGCGCGTGTGGGCGCTCAGCGGCATCGGCGCGGCGGCCGTCGGCGTGCTCGCGCTCATCGGGGCGCTGCGCAGGAGCGCGCGGTGGGAGGAGCTCAGGCGCCGTGCCCGGCTGCGGCGCGCGGTGGCGCGTCGCACGGCCGAGCTTCGCCGTGCGGCTGCGCGTCGCGATGTCCACGGCTTCTTCTCGGCCGCGAGGCAGGCGCTGCAGCTGCGGCTCGGAGCGTTGTGGTCGATCGCTCCCGATGCGGTGACCGCGGCTGACGTCTCGGTGCGCCTGGGCGGCCGCGGCGCGGGCATTCGCGAGGTGCTCGAGCAGGCCGACCGGGCGAGCTTCGGCAGCGCACCGAGCGCCGACGGGCTCGAGGCCTGGCGCGACCGCGTGCTGGCCGAGCTCGAAGCGCTCGAGCACCACGTTTCCCCTTCACCGACGGAGAGCCACACATGAAGACGGCATTGTTGACCCTGAGCTTGTTGGCGGCCCCGGCGTTCGCCGGTGGAGCCGAGGCGTTCGTGCGGCGTGCCGAGGCGCACGCCGCGGCGGGCGAGGAAGGCGAGGCGCAGCTCGCGTGGGAGCGCGCGCGGCTGCTCGCTCCGCGCGACGGCCGCGTTCGCGCCGCGACCGGTGAGGCCGGCCCGCCGGTGCTGCGCGAGCTGAGCCCCGACGAGTGGACGCTGCTGGCCCTGGGGTTCGGCGGCGTGGCGGCGGTGGGGCTGCTCGCAGCCGCCTGGGGTGCGCGGCGCCGCCTTCCCCGCGTGATGCTGGTGGCCGGCGGGCTGGCCAGCGCGGCGTCGCTCGTGGCGGCAGCGGCGGTCGCTCCGTCGCCGGATGCGGCGGTGGTGCTGCAGCCGGCCGTGGCGCGCATCGCTCCCTTCGAGCGTGCGGACGAGGCGTTCGCGGCGCGCGAGGGCAGCGTCGTCGAGCTCGAGCAGGAGCACGGCGAGTGGGTGCGGGTCTCGGCGCCGGGCGGCAGCGGCTGGCTGCCGAAGAGCGCGGTCGAGCGAATCGTGAGGACTCAATCCGGCTGAGGTTGCCGGGAAGTACGAGGTCGAGGACGAACCAGAGGAAGAACGGACCGGCCTCCTCCGCCGCGGGGGCCGCCGCTCACGGAGTTGCTCAACCGACGGGTGGTCGCCGTTTTCAGTCAGATGCAGATCGGCGCGGCGAGCACGACTGCGGCCACGGTGAGCTCGAGGGGGCTTCATGGCTGCTCTGGGGTTCGTACCCGCCTGCGCGTGGGGCGGCGCCATCGGGCCGAATGGTGCACCTGCGGCCGGGCACTGCGTTACTCAAACCGTATGCGGGCGTTGCTGGTCGAAGACGACGAGCGCATCGGAGAGTTCGTCCACAGAGGACTGGGCCAGGACGGGCACGTCGTCGACTGGGCGCGACGGGGGGATGAGGGTCTCGAGCACCTCGGCGCCGGGGTTTACGACGCCGCGATCGTCGACGTCATGCTCCCCGGCAAGAGCGGGCTCGACGTCATCCGCGAGACGCGCAAGCGGCAGGTACGGACGCCGATCATCGTGCTCTCCGCGCGCGGCTCGGTGGAGGATCGGATCGCCGGCCTCGAGGCGGGCGCGGACGACTACCTCACCAAGCCGTTTTCCTTCGCCGAGCTGGTTGCGCGCCTGCACGCGCTCGTACGGCGCGCGGCCGTGCGCGAAGACCCCTACCGCCTGCAGTACGGGGGCGTGAGCCTCGACCTGCGCACGCGGCAGGTGGAGCGCGACGGGAAGCCGGTGCCACTGCAGGCCAAGGAGTTCGCACTGCTGGAGTACTTCCTACGCAACCCCGAGCGGGTCCTGTCCAAGACGATGATCCTCGAGCACGTCTGGGAGTACGGTTTCGACCCGCAGACGAACGTCGTGGACGTGCTGGTCAGCCGGCTGCGCGGGAAGCTCGATCGCGGCCAACCGACGCGGCTCATCCACACCATCCGGGGAGCGGGCTATGTCCTCCGCCGCGAGGCCGCTTGAGCTGCGGGCGCCCGCGAGGGCGGCGCGCTCGCTCGCGTTCCGGCTGACGGCCTGGTACGCGGCGGTGTTCGCCCTCAGCCTGGCAACGCTGGCGGCGCTGGCGGTGCCCATCACCGCCGAGGTGCTGCGCTCGCAAGACACCGTGGTGCTTCAGTCGCGGGTCGAGCGGCACGTCGCGGTGCTGACGATGGGGCTGCCGGAGTACGAGCGCGCGGTTGAGCACTCGGCGGCCTTGGGGGAGCAGGAGCCGGCCGTGCGCGTACGCGACGGCAACGGCCGAACCGTGTACCAGCGCGGCGACGTGACCTCGGCGAGGGTCGTCACCGAACGGACGGCCGGGGAGTTCAGCGTCGAGCTCGGCTTCGGCGGCGGAGCGCTGGGGGCGATGGGCCGTCGGCTCAAGCCGGTCGCGGTCACGCTGCTGCTCGCGGCGCTGCTGCTGTCGGCGGTCGGCGGGTTTGCGTTGACGCGGCGCGGGCTGTCTCCTGTGCGCGAGCTCGCGGCCGCGGCGCGCGCGGTGAGCAGCTCGGGAGACTTGTCGAGGCGGGTGCCCGAGCGCGGCACGGGGGACGAGCTCGACGAGCTGTCGGTGCTGTTCAACCGGATGCTCGAGCGCAACAAGGCGCTCGTGGGCGGCATGCGCGCCGCATTGGACGACGTGGCGCACGATCTGCGCACACCGCTGACGCGCCTGCGCGGAACCGCCGAGGTCGCGCTGCGCGGCGACGACGCACAGGCTGAGCGAGAGGCGCTGGCGGTGTGCATCGACGAGTGCGACCGGGTGCTGGCGATGCTGCGCACGCTGATGGACATCTCGGAGGCGGAGACGGGGCTGATGCGGCTCGACCGGCGGCCGGTGTCACTCGGGCGCCTCGCGCGCGAAGTGGTCGAGCTGTACGAGCTCGTCGCCGAGCAGGCCGGCGTCGAGCTTTCGGTCGTGGACGGCGCCGAGGTGACGGCCGAGGTCGACGTCGTCCGCATGCGGCAGGCCCTCGCGAACCTCCTCGACAACGCGGTGAAGTACACGCCCCGCGGCGGGCGGGTGAGCATCGAGGTCGTGCGCGAGGCAAACGAGTCGGTGGTGCGGGTGCGCGACACCGGCGCGGGAATTCCCGTGGAGGCACGAGCGCGTATCTTCGACCGGCTCTACCGAGCGGAGCCGAGCCGGTCGAAGCCAGGCCTGGGGCTCGGTCTGTCGCTGGTACGGGCGATCGTCGTGGCCCACGGCGGTCGCGTCGACGTGGAGAGCGCGGTGGGCCGAGGGTCGGTCTTCACCGTACGGCTGCCGCACTGAGCCGCACCGGCTGGCCTCACGGGTGGAGGCGCTAATGGCCGTGCGCAGCGGGGCCTCGGCCGTAAGGGCGTGGCGCGAAGGAAACGCTGCGGGAGCCCGTGGTACCCGCCCCAAGCGGCTGGCTTCATGCATGTCGTTGCGGGCGTCATGAGCTCAACGACCCTTGGACGATCTCCGCCGACGCCTTCGCCGCGCCGCTCGGTCTTCACCGCGCTTCGGCTGGGGCGCCTGTTCGGCGTGGAGGTGCAGCTCGACTGGAGCGTGCTCGTCATCTTCGCGCTGATCATGGTGAACCTGGGCGTCGGCCTGTTCCCGGCGTGGCACCCGGATTGGGACCCGCTGCTCAGCTGGGGGACTGCTGCGGCTGCGGCGGTGCTGTTGCTGCTGTCGATTCTCCTGCACGAGCTCTCCCATGCGCTGGTGGGCCGCGCCCAGGGCATCGACGTCGACCGCATCACGCTGTTCGTCTTCGGCGGCGTGGCGCACATGCGCGGCGAGCCGAAGCGTCCCCGGGCGGAGCTGCTCATGGCCGGGGTGGGGCCGATCACCAGCTTCCTGATCGGCGCCGGCGCGATCGTGCTGGGCCTGCTGCTGGCTCCGGATCGTCCGTGGAACGCTACGACCGTAGAGGAGCTCGAGGACCTGGTGCGCGAGCTCAAACCGCTGCCCACGCTGCTCCTCTGGCTCGGGCCCATCAACATCGCGCTCGCGGTGTTCAACCTGGTGCCGGGGTTCCCCCTCGACGGAGGGCGCGTTCTGCGCGCCCTGCTCTGGGGCGCGACCGGCGACTTCGTGAAGGCGACGCGGTGGGCGGCGTTCGCGGGCCAGGTCGTCGCGTGGTGCTTGATGGGCTGGGGCGTCATGCAGGCGCTCGCCGGCGGCGTCGGGCAGGGCCTGTGGCTCGTGCTCATCGGCTGGTTTCTCTTGGGCGCGGCGCGCTCGAGCGTCGGTCACGCGCTGCTGCGCGAAACGCTGAGCGACGTGCCGGTGGAGCGGGTGATGATCTCACGGCTCGGCACGGTGCCACCCGACCTCGACGTGGAGCGGTTCGTCAACGCGTATTTCATGACGTCCGACCAGCGCGCGTGGCCGGTCGAAGATGGAGGTCGCCTGGTGGGCCTCGTCACCGGCTCGCACCTCGAGCGTGTCGATCGCGGCGCCTGGAGCACGACGCGGCTCGCCGAGGTGATGACGCCCCGGGCGGCGCTGGTCACGCTGCCGCTGGGGGCGACCGCCATTCGCGCGTTGGAGGTGTTCTCGGAGCATGCGGTCGACGCCATCGTCATCGTCGAGGGCGACCGCCTGCAGGGGCTCGTACACCGGGAGGAGCTGCTCAAGTACATCGTGCTGCATCGAGACGAGCCGCCACGCGCAGCGCCGATGTACCCCGTCGCGCGCTGAAGCCGGTCGACGAGGGTGGGTTGCAGGGTGCGAGGACACCCGCCGCAGCCTGCAACGCACCACCTGGGGCAGGGCGGTTACCGAGGTATCGGCGACGACCTGCTTCTTTGCGCGTCTTCCTGGTGCCGCCGGATCTCTTTCAGGAGCAGGCGCCGTGCCGCGAGCCGCGCTGAGCGAACGGCCCGCAAACGGTGAACATGCAGGGCGAGCCTCACTTCCGGACGCAGAACGGCAAGAGGCTGTACCTCGATCTCGGGCCGGAAGGGCGGGCTCGGGACTGTAATTCGTTTGAGCTCAAACAATTTGAGGACGGTGACGTTCCGTGGGCGGAGGTGGCGCGCGGCGACGAGCGCCCTCGGCAGTGAGCCTCGCGTGGCGACCTCGCGCCGTTCGCCGCGACGCGGCGATCGATCTTCTGCCGACTTGTGGCGCGTTCGAGGCCAGCACGGATGTTGCGTCACCGTCGATCGGCGCGCTCCTCGACGAGGACGCGCCACACCACACATCGAGGAGTCCACCATGAACACCAGGAAGTACTCATCGTTCACGCTCGCGGCGGCGGTCGCGGTCGCCAGCCTCGGGCTGACGTCGTACGCGCTCGGCCAGTCCGAAGATCCGAAGCCGGGCGCCCACAACCCCCAGATGGGGAAGGGCCAGATCAAGTCGCAACGAGACCAGAGCAACATGCAACAGGGCTCCCAGCAGCAGCAGGGCGGTCAGGCGCAACGGCAGCAGCCGCCGCCACAGCAACAGGGGAAGCAGCAGGGTGCCCAGAAACAGCAGCAGGGCGGTAGGCAGCAGCAGGCGCAGCAGGGCCAGCCGGGCCAAGCGCCGATCCTCCTGGGTGTGATCGTGTCGGTCCCGATCCCGGTGGCCGACGTCGCGCTGCCGAGGGGCGCCGACTACGAGGATGAGATCGAGAACGGCGACGAGATGCGCGCGACGCTCGCCGGAGTGACCGAAGCGGCCCTCAGCAAAGGCTCGCACGCTGATCTCGTGGGCAGCTTCGTCGACATGGACCGCAACCGCCTCACCGACTTCGACGAGCGGGCGCTGACGACGCTCGAAGGGCGCATCGATCAGATCAACCAGGCGTGGCAGCAGAAGTACGGGCAACAGTTCGACATCGCCGAGAACGTGGTCTTCCAGCCGCTGGCGTACGCCGAGGGCGAGATCACCGACGCGTCGGCGTTCAGCGAGCGGTGGCCGGTGCGATCGGGGGCGCAGGCGGGCTCGTCGAGGCAGGGCAGCAAGGCGGCCACCGAGCGCATGCGCAACCAGGGCAACATCGCCAACGGGCGCGAGTTCGGCGTGGCGAGGTTTCCCGAGGAGCACGGCCTGCCCGCGGTGAACGTCTCGTTCATCGACGAGGCGTTCGGCTGGAAGATCGATCTGCCGAATGAGGTGAATGGGCAGCAGCTGCGCACGAACCTGCTCCGTCATCTGACGGCGTTCGGTGAGCGCTCGGACCAGTGGCCGGCGAGCGTGCTCGAGGCGCAGCGCCTGGCGGCTCACCACGTCGCGATGGCGCTCTACGGCATCGAAGTGCCGCAGAAGCTGAGCCTCCGCTGAGGAGCAGGCAACTCATGAGCTCGCGCATGCGATTACCGGTGGTCTGCGCGGCGCTGCTCGCCATTCTGGGCGGCGCCGCAGCAGATCCGAACCTGCCGGTGGATTGGTGGCTCACGTCGAAGGTGAAGTCGGCGCTCATCCTTTCTCCGCAGCTGGACGGGTTCGACGTGAACGTCGACACGACCGAGGGCAGGGTGACGCTGTTCGGGCGCGTTCCCACGCGTCAGGACAAGCAGGCGGCGACGACCGTCGCGCTGCAGGTGCCCGGGGTGCGCGCCGTCGACAACCAGCTGCAGGTGGTCCCGAGCCCCGAGGTGACCCGCACGGGGCCATCGGACGCTCGGATTCGCCAGCTGCTCGAAGATCGCTACCGCGACACGCCGTTCGTGCGCGGCGTTCGCGTGGCGGCGGTCGACGACGGAGTCGTTCGTCTGGAGGGCACGACGAGGTCGGCGGGGGCGCGGGCTCGCGCGCTTGCGATCGCCCGTACGGTGCCCGGTGTCCGTCGCATCACAGGCATCGTCGACGCGCCCGAGCACTTCGCGCGCGATGAGGCCGCCCTGGTCGACGACACCCCGAAGCGGGGCCGCATCGCGGACGAGACGATCACGACGCGCGTGAAGATGGCGCTCTACACGTCGGTACACGTGCCGGGCACTCAGGTCAGCGTGGATACCGACGACGGGCGGGTGACGCTCTTCGGCAAGGTGCCGTCCGAGGCCTCGCGCGACCGGGCGCTGCAGCTCGCGCGACAGGTCGAGGGCGTGACGACCGTTCGCAATCTGCTCCAGATCGTACCCGTCGGCGCGGCCCAGCAGGTGGCGGAAGACGACGAGCGGATTCGCGAGGAGCTCGAGGCGAACCTCGGCAGCGACCCGCGCTTCGACGACATCGCGTTCGACGTCGCCGATCGCGTGGTGCGGCTGACGGGCACTGCGCCCAACCCGTGGGTTCGCCTCGACGCCGTGCGCATCGCGCGCGGAGCCCCGGGCGTGATGAACGTCGTCCAACAGATCGAGCTGAAGCCGGAGGCCGGGCGCCCGGGATCGGGCTCCTGATGTACCGCCGTGTCACGCCGCCACATGACGCCGGTCAAGTCGCATGTCGCGGTCCGGCGCGTCGCGCGTGCCTCGTCCTCGCTCTCCTTCGAGGCACGCGCGATGCAGCCGCGAGGGCTCATCACCGAAGGGAGGACGCCATGGCGCGACGCGCCGAAGATACAGGCCTGAGCCGCCGGGTGCTGCGGCGCATCGGTTGGGCGGCCGCCTTCACGGTGGTGGGCCTCTTCGCGGTGCTGCTGTTGGGCTACGTCGCGGTGAACACCGGCGCCGGCCACCGGTGGCTGACGGGGGGGGTCAACCGTCACTTCGCCCCCGAGCTGTTGCCCGGCTCGCGCATCGGGGGGCTCGATGGCTCGGTGCCCTTCTCGTTCACCGTGCGCGACATCACCGTCGACCAGCCGAGCCGAGGTCTGTCGGCTCACGTCGAAGCCGCGCACGTGACGACAGAGCTGCTCGATCTCGTCACGGGCACCGTGCGGCTCTCCAGCGTCGACGTCGAGAATCCGGTGGTGAAGGTCGGGCCGCCGCAGCCGGTTCCGCCCTCGCCGGGCGTCGGGGTGAAGGAGCCGCCCTCGCCGTTCGAGGTCGCGGTCGAGCAGCTCACCGTCACGGGTGGGCGCGTCGAGCTCGCGCGCGCGGGCCTCGAGGCGTCGCTCGAGCAGGTGTCGCTGCGCGCCGAGGGCTACCGCGACGCCGACGACGGCGTGCTGACGATGAGCGTGCCCCGGTTCGCGGCCAGGGTGAGCGTCGCGGGCGAGCAGGTGGCCGCGAGCGCGGACGGCTTTCTCGTCGCGTTCGAGGATCGCGTGAACGGCCGGATCACCGTGCAGGCGGGCACCGAGCCGCCGTCGCGCGTGACGGCCCGTGCGCTCGGCCCGCTCGAGGCGTTCGACGTGTCGATCGAAGGCCAGGGCCCGCACCTGAGCCGCTTCGAGGCCGAGGCGCTGGTCGACGTCCCACAGCGGCGGTGGAACGCGCAGGTGGACCTGGGCGGCGACGCGGTGGCGCTGAAGGCCTCGGGGAACGGCACCGGGACGGTGTTCGACGCGCAGCTGCAGGCGAGCGCGATGAGCCTGGGCCCCGTGGAGGTGAACGGCCGGCAGGTCGCGGCGGACGGCGAGGTGCAGCTCGAGGTGCACCGCGAGGCCTCGGGGAAGGTGCAGGCCGACGGCTCGCTCGAGGTGCAGCACGCCCGCTACGCAGACGTCACGGTGGCCTCGCTCGGCGGGGAGCTGAGCGCGGCGGCCACGCCCGCAGAGCGGACCGGGCACCTTCGCCTCGAGCTCGACGAGCCGTTCGAGGTGAACGGCGTGGCGGTGGCCCCGACGACCGCCCGCGTCGAGAGCGACGGGCGCGAGGTGTCGGCGAACCTCTCCACGGCGCTGATGCAGGCGGGAGAGTCGATGAAGCCGCTGCGCGCCGAGGCCCGGCTTCCGCTCGCCGACGAGGGCCTCGCGCTCGCTCGCGAGCGCCCGCTGTCGGCGCACCTCGAGTGGACGGACGTCTCGACCGCGGCCCTGTCGCGGGTCCTTGGCCTCGAGCCGCCGGTGCAGGGCAGGCTCACCGTCCGCGCGGACGCCGAGGGCACGCTCGCGTCGCCGGTGGTGAACGCGTCGGTGAGCGCCGACCGGGTCGCCGTCGCCGGCCGCCGCGGGCTGTTCGCGAGGGCACAGCTCGAGAGCGGCGAGCGCACGAGGTTCGAGCTGCGCGCCGGCGCCGGCGGCGACGTGCTCGTGCGCGCAGACGGCAGCGTCGAGCAGGGGTTGGGCGACGCGCTGTCCTCCGACGCCTGGCTCGAGGCCCCGCTGAGCGCGCAGCTCGAGGTGCCGCGCGCGTCGCTGCGGAAGCTCGCTCGGCTGCAGCCGGCGCTCGGCGCGCTCGAGGGGCACGCGTGGGCGAAGGTCTCCGTCACCGGCACGGCAGCCGAGCCGCGGCTGTCGGGGGCGCTGCGCGCCTCGGCGGGGCGGCCCGGCGGCGAGCTCGCCGCGCTGGCGCTCGACCTCGACGGCCGGGTCGAAGACGGCAGCTCGCGCCTGGGCTTCGACGGGCGCCTCGCGCAGGCGAAGGTCTCGGGAGAGCTCGGCAGCGCGCTGACGCCCGCCGAGCTCGTGGGCGGCGAGGCGGGCCGCCCGAACGTGTGGGCGCGCGCCGAGGTCGACGGCCTGCAGCTGAGAGACGTGTCGCGCCTGTCGCCCGCGCTGCCGCCGCTGGAGGGCGAGGTCGACGCGACGCTCTCGGGCTCGCGCCTGTTCACGGCCCCGCGGGCGCGGGTGTCGCTCGACGGAGCCAACGTGGCCATCGCGTCGCGCGCGCCGGGCCAGCTGCGGCTGTCGGCGCACGTCGACGAGGCCTCGCTCGCGGCGAACGGCCGCTACGACCAGGCGGCCGGCGGCGCGCGGTTCGAGGCGCGGCTCGACCGGCAGGGTGACGCGCACGCGCGGCTGTCGGCGAGTCGGCTCGACCTCGGCGGCCTGCGGCGGTACCGGCCGAAGCTGCCGCTCGCGCGCGACGAGGTGAGCGGCACCGTGACGGTGGAAGGGACCGTCGCGGCGTCGAAGGCAGGCAAGAGCCCGATGGCGCGCCTGACCGGCACCGGCGAGGTGAAGGGCACCATCACCGCCGAGCAGCTCGACGTGGCAGCGTACCTGGCTCGGCAGCCGAGGCAGCCCAGCCCGCAGAAGTCGACGCCGGCGAGCAGCCGCGCGAGCGACACGAAGGCGCTGGTGCGCGAGCTCCGGCAAGCCCGGGCCTTTCACCTCGAGCGGCTGGCGGTGAAGGACTCGCGGGTGGCCCTGGTCGACGCGACGCAGCCGCGGCGGCCGGCCCTGAACCTGGGCGACGTGGCGTTCACGCTGGAGAACCTGGCGAGCGGCCGCGAGGCGATGCGCGGCGTGCCGGTGGTGGTCACCGCGCGCGCGAAGGTCGAGGGCTCGGGAGAGGTGGTGGCGTTCGCCACGGCCGACCCGTTCGCAGAGCCGCTCGTCGCGACGGGCAGAGCCACGCTCAAGCAGCTCGAGCTGTCGAGCGTGAGGGAGCTCTTGCGCGGCTACGGCGTCGTGGCGTCCGAGGGCACGTTCAGCTGTTACGCGTCGCTGCGACTCGAGGGCGACCGGCTCGACGGCGGCATCAAGCCCGTCTTCACCGACGTCGACATCGACCCGGCGCCGTCGGCGAGCTGGGGCGAGGCGGCGCTGGCCGAGCTCGCGGACTTCGCCGGCGACGTGCTCGCACGGGAGGGGCCCGAGGGCCGCGGCCGGGTTGCGTCGATCGTCCCCGTGAAGGGCGAGCTCGGGGTGGCCGGGCCGCAGGTCGTGCCCGCGATGTTGACCGCGCTGCGCAACGCCTTCGTGGTCGGGCTCTCACGAGGCTTCACGAACCTGCCGCTCGACACCGCCGAGAGCTCACAGTCGTTGTTCACGCAGGCCGCGCAGGCGCTGCAGGAGGACCGGTTTCCGAAAGCGCAGCCGCGAGGAGACGGGCCATGAGACGCGGGGTGCTCACGCTCGCCGTGGTGATGGCCGCAGCCTGCGGCACGTCCTCGCCCGCGGAGCGCCCCGATGGCCCGCCGCAGCCGATCGGGGTCGCGCCGCCCGACGCGGAGATTTCGCCGGAAGGCTCACCTCTCGAGCTTGCTCCCGCGCCGCAGCCGCTGTTCGAAGCCTCCGGGGTGCGACGGGTGCAGAGCGCGCTCGCGGCGCGGGGCATCGAGACGCCGGCGACCGGCCGGTACGATGGGCGCACGCAGCAGTCGATGCTCGAGTTCCAGCGGCGCGAGGGGCTCGCCGCGACGGGCATGCCGGACCTGCTCACACTCGAGCGGCTGGGACTGGACGCGAAGGAGCTGTACCGATGATCGGAGTGACGGCATGACGACGGGAGGAAGCCCCATGAGTCGCGCGGGCGGTCGCGGAGGCGGGCGATGCGGGTGCCCCGTGCTCGTCTTCACCAGCGCCGCCGCGCTCGCGCTCGCGATGGGGGCGCTCGGTGTCGTGGCGCTACGGGTGAGCGTCGCCTGGAAGCACGACCTCGTCCGCGGTCGGCAACCCGGACGCCATCGGTGCATGACGAGTGCTCCTGCTGCTTTCGTCACGGGCTGACGCAGACGGCGCAACGGGCAATCGGCGCTGGCCGCTCCGCGAGGTTCAGCGCAGGGCGAGCGCGTCAACGACAGAGACCGCCGGCGGGTGACCGTCGACGCCGAGCGCCGCGGGCTCGGCGGCGTCGAGGAACGTGCCGTGCAACCGGTCCCACAGCGTGAGGCCGCTCGACCAGTTCGCGTCGCGCTCTTCGCTGCGCGCAGAGTGGTGAAGGGTGTGCAGGTGGGGCGTCATCACGAAGAGCTCCAGCGCGCGCTCGAGCCGGCGGGGCAGCTTCAGGTTCGAGTGGTGAAAGGTGATGGAGACGAACAGCAGGCGCTGCCAAAGGCGCAGGGCGTCGCGGGGCACTCCGGCGGCGAGCACCTGCAGGAAGCGGAACGGCACCGAGGCGAGCAGCTCGGCGGGGTGAAAGCGCCAGGCGGTGCTGGTGTCGAGCGCGGGGTCGAGGTGGTGCGGCAGGTGCAGCCTCCACAGGGGCGCGAAGCGGTGCGTCGCGCGGTGCCAGAGGTAGAGCGTCCAGTCGAGCCACAAGAGCGCGAGGGCGGTGCGCAGCGGGCCGGGCGGAAGCCGCGAGAGGCCCCAGCGCTGGTGCTCGGCGAGCGTCGCCGCGGCCTTCGCTGCCTTCGAGTCGCCGAGCGCCATGACGAGCGCGCCGGCGGCGCCGACGGCGAGGTTGGTGACGAGGCGCTCGAGCTGATCGCGCCGCTTCGGCCGACGCGGGCGCAGCCGTTCGAGGGCGAAGAGCACCGGCACGGCGAGCATCGCAGCGAGGTCAGCGCGCATCGGCGTACCACCTCGCGAGCCGGCCGGGCGACACGCCGAGCGAGTAGGCGGCCTGCAGCAGGGTCCACGTGGCGAACGTGCGCACCACGCGGTTCTCGTAGCGGCGGCCCGAGGTGAGCGCCTGCACGTCGCGCACGTAGGCGACGCGGCCCGCGCGCGCGAGCTTGCGCATGAACGCGTAGTCCTCGAAGAGCGGCAGCGCGGGGAAGCCGCCGAGCCGCTCGTAGACCTCGCGGCGCACGAAGGTGGGCGAGTCGCCGTAGTAGGTGCCGAGCGCGCGGCGGCGCAGATCGTAGAGCGCGGTGAAGACGGGGCCGACCGCGGTGCGCGACTCGAAGCGCACGAAGAAGTTGCCGCCGATGATCTCGGGGTCGTCGAGCGCGCGCGCCACGGCCTCCCGCGCATCGACGGGCAGCTCGGTGTCGGCGTGGAGGAAGAGCAGCACGTCGCCGCTCGCTGCGGCGGCGCCGGCGGCGAGCTGGTGGCCGCGGCCGCGCGGGGCGCTCACGACCGTTGCTCCTGCCGCGCGGGCGAGGGCGGCGGTGCCGTCGGGGCTGTTGGCGTCGACGACGAGCACCTCGTCGGCGAAGGCGCGCGCCCGGGCGACGGCGCGTTCGACGCGGGCGCTCTCCTGCCAGGTGGGAATGACGACCGAGAGGTTCAAGGCCGCTCCTTCTTCGGGCGCGAGCGGGCCGCGCTCTTCGAGGGTCTCAGCGTCCGGTCGCGGTTGAGGGCGAGCTGCTGCTGCAGGTGCGGTGAGCTGCCGCGGCGTGGAATGCCCAGCCGCATGCGCGCGTCGAGCACGCCGAGCTTCAGCTCCTTCCACCGGTACGGCGGCGGCTCGTAGCCGTGCGCGCGGTACCTGCCCGGCTTCACCTTGCCTTTCGCCTGCACGTGCGCGGCGAAGGCGTCGGTCCACGCGTCGAACGCGCCGATGACGGGAGCCTGCGCCGCGAGGTGCTCGGCCTGGCTGTCGGAGTACGGGCGGCCCTGGCCGATGAGCTGGTAGCGCCACAGCGCGTCGGGCACCTCGATGCCGCTGTAGCGGCACTGCCAGACGATGGGCGCCAGCGCGTCGCGTTCGTCGTCGAACGGCTCGGCGTCGGGGTCGAACCAGTGCTTGTGGAGAAGCTTCTTCGGCCGCCCGTCTTCGTCGAGCTCGTCGGCGCCCAGATCTCCGTAGACGAAGAACGCGGCGGTGCGGCCCTCGAGGTGATTCCGGGACAGCTGCTTCCACTTCTCCGTGCGCTCGAGCTTCAGGGCCTTCTGCACGTCCTTGTGGCCGATGAGATCCTCGCGCGGGTTGCCGCCGTTCATGCAGACGAGGCGGTCGAACATCAGCTTCAGGTTCGACGGAGGGCCGTACCAGTTGATGGGAGCGATGAAGGCCCACGCGTCGGCGAGGTCGAGCCGCGCGTAGAGGTCGAGGTTCCACATCAGGTCCGGCTCGGCGTCGTCGTCCTTCCGGTAGCAGTTGCACGGCCAGACGCAGAGGGCCATCGACGTCGAGACGCAGGCGTTGCAGCTCTGGATGCGCTCGCGGCCGTAGACGTTCGCGAGATCTTCGACGTCGACCTCGAAGCGCTCGGCGAGCCGGTCGGCCATGCGCTGCATCAGCGTGCGCGCCTTGCCGTCGACGCCGGGGCAGTTGTACTGGCGCCGGCTCGAGCCGGCGATGAGCAGCACGCGGGGCCGGACGTCCTGGCGGGGCTTCACGGCGACGCCTTTGTGAGCACGCGCGCGGTCGCCGGTGCATGAACGCGCCCGGCGCGCAGCAGCGCTTCGAGCTTCACGAGGTCCGCGCCGAGGTCGACGTCGAACCACTCGGCGACGCGCGCGCAGGTGAGGCAGCGTGCGCGGGCGGCGGCCTCGGCGGCGGCGAGCGTCGTGGGGGCGCTCCAGGGGACGCCGTCGAAGAGCCCGGCCGGGCAGGTGCGGACGGCGAGCAGCCAGAAGCCGCCGTCGGCGGCGGGGCCGAAGACGACATCGGCCGTGTCGAGGCGGGCGAGGGCGTCGAGCACGGCGGCGGTGGGCAGCCCGACGGCATCGGCGCCGAGGGCGACCGCGCGCGGCGAACGCTCGAGCGCCCGCTGCAGCACCCGCTCGAGGCGGGCGCCGAGCTCGCCGTCTCCCTGGAGCCAGACCTCGTCGGCGCCTGGGTGCTCGAACGGCTCGGTCGCGGCGAGCACCCGCATGAGCGGCAGCGGAGCGAGGGCGAGGAGCGTGTCGTCGAGGAACGCCTGCGCGAGGCGGGCAGCGGCCGCGGCCCCCACCGCGCGCGCGAGGCGCGTCTTCGTTCGTCCCGCTTCGGGGCGGCGCGCGAAGACACAGGCGATCGGGCGCGTCACGTGGTGGCTCCTCCGCACGAGCTTCCCGCGCCGGCCGTGCAGCCGAAGCAGTGCGGGCCGACGCGAATCGCGCGGCCCGCGAGCGCAGCGAGGCCCACCTCGGCGATGTGCCTGGGCGCGGGGGCGTCGAGCTCGAGCTCGAGCATCTGGTTGAAGTCGCAGTCGTAGAGCTTGCCGTCCCAGCCGACCGAGAGCGTGTTGCGGCACATGAGGCCGGTGACGGCGGCGGGGTTGAAGGCGCCGACGAGCAGCTGCATGTACTGCTCGAGGTTGCCCGAGAGGCGAAGCCACTCGAGGTAGCGCTTCACCGGCATGTTGGTGAGCGCGTAGAGCCGATCGAAGCGGATGCCGTGCAGGCGCAGCAGCTCGCGCTTCCACTCGACCTCGAGCGAAGCCTGGTTGCCGGGGAGGAAGGCGCCGACGGGGTTCGTGACGAGCACGAGCGCAAGCCCGCGCCGGCCGTCGCCGTAGCCGGCGGCGTTGAGGCGCTTGAGCGCCGCGATCGACCTCTCGTAGACGCCCTCGCCGCGCTGCCGGTCGGTGGAGAGCGCGCGGTAGTGAGGCAGCGAGCAGACGACCTCGACGCGGTGCTGGGCGAAGAAGTCGACGAGGTCCCAGTGCGGGCGCGTCTGCAGGACGGTGAGGTTGCAGCGGTCCATCACCTTCAGCCCGCGCGAGGCGAGCTGGGCGACGAGCCAGCGGAAGTGCGGGTTGAGCTCGGGGGCGCCGCCGGTGAGATCGACGGTGCGCACGTTCAGCGTGTCGACGGCGGCGAGGCACTGCTCCATCGTGTCCTGCGTCATCACCTCGGTGCGGTGCGGGCCCGCGTCGACGTGGCAGTGCCTGCAGGTCTGGTTGCAGAGCTTGCCCAGGTTGAGCTGCAGGATCTCGAGCGGCGCGGGCCTGAGCGGCCAGTGCCCGGCGCGCTCGAGCGCGGCCTCGAACCGCGGCTCCACGTCACATCCCCAGCTTCTCGGCGTGGTTGCGCATCTGGACGCCGTGGACGAGCGAGGCGCCTCCGCGGATGGCGGCGGCGACGTGCACGGCCTCGGTCATCTGATCGAGATCGGCGCCCTGGCCGAGCGCGTCTTTGCTGTAGGCGTCGATGCAGTAGGGGCACTGCACGGCGTGGGCGACGGCGAGCGCGATGAGCGACTTCTCGCGAACGCTCAGGGCTCCTTCCGCGAACACGGCGTTGTACCAGTCGAAGAACTTCTGCCCGAGCTCGCCGCGGTTGTTGGAGATCTGCGCGAACTTCCCGAGGTCGTGGCAGTGGTAGTAGTGGTTGCCGTTGTCCATGCGCCCTCCGTGGCGGTGGGCATGCCTAACGGGGGCGCCTGGCCGGGGCTTCGAAAGCGACGGGACCATGACGGGCGTCAAAGCCGCGCCGGCGGTCGGCTGGAACACTCGTGCGACGGACCAGGGCAGGTCGCGCCAACCTCGTGGAGGAGTCCCACCGATGAAACGTCTGCTCGTCGTATCGAACCGCCTGCCGGTGACGGTGAAGACCGGCCCGTCGTCGGTCGTGCTCGAGCCGAGCACCGGGGGCCTCGCGACGGGCATGCGCGGGCCGCACGAGCAGAGCGGCGGCCTGTGGATCGGCTGGACGGGCCTCAAAGATCCGCTGCCCGCCGCGCAGGCCGCGGAGCTCTCGGCGCGCCTCGAGGCGCAGCGGCTGAGCCCGGTCGAGCTCACCCGCGCGGAGGTGCAGGCGTTCTACGAGGGGTTCTCGAACGGCATCCTCTGGCCCTTGTTCCACCACTTCCTCGACGCGATGCCGCTCGACGGTGACGGCTTCGCCGAGTACCGGCGCGTCAACGAGCGGTTCGCCGACGCGGTGGTCGCGCAGTACCGCGAGGGCGACGTCGTCTGGGTGCACGACTACCAGCTGATGTTGCTGCCGGCGATGCTGCGCGAGCGCCTGCCGGGCGCGCGCATCGGCTTCTTCCTCCACATTCCGTTCCCGCCGCAGGGCATCTTCCGCACGCTGCCGGCGCGCGAGGAGGTGCTCGCGGGCGTGCTCGGCGCCGACGTCATCGGCTTCCACACCGCGGAGTACGCGCGGAACTTCGAGGCATCGGTGCTGCGCGTGCACGGCCGGTCGAGCGATGCGGGGCAGATCTCGTGGCAGGGCCGCCCGGTGCAGGTCGGCGTCTTCCCGATGGGCATCGACGCCCGCCGCTTCGCCGCGCTCGCGGCGCAGCCGGACGTGGCCGAGCTGTCGCAGCGCTTCCGCGAGGGCTTCGAGGGCCAGCTGCTCGTCGGCATCGATCGGCTCGACTACACGAAGGGCATTCCGCGGCGGCTGCTCGCGTACGAGCGGCTGCTCACGAAGCGGCCCGAGCTGCACGGCAAGGTGCGGCTGGTGCAGGTGGCGGTGCCCTCGCGCGACGGGGTCGACGCGTACCAGGAGTTCCGCACGCAGGTGGACTCGCTGGTCGGCGGCATCAACGGCCGGTTCTCGAGCCCGAGCTGGGTGCCGGTGCACTACCTCTACCGCTCGCTGCAGGCGCCCGAGGTGGCGGCGCTCTACCGCGCCGCCGACGTGATGCTGGTGACGCCGATTCGCGACGGCATGAACCTCGTGGCGAAGGAGTTCTGCGCGACGCGCGACGACGAGTCGGGCGTGCTGGTGCTGTCGGAGCTGGCCGGAGCGGCGAGCGAGCTGTCCGAGGCGGTGCGGGTCAACCCGTACGACATCGAGGGCTGCGCCGACGCGTTCGGCCGCGCCCTCTCGATGCCGGCGGGGCAGCGCGTCGAGCGCATGCGCTCGCTGCGCCGGCGCGTGTTCACCCACGACGTGCACCGGTGGGCGAAGACGTTCCTCACGCGGCTCGAAGCGCCGGCCGAGCGGCGGCCCGCGCAGGAAGGCGAGGTCGACGCGCTCGTCGAGAAGCTGTCGTCCGCGCCGGCGGTGCACTTCCTGCTCGACTACGACGGCACGCTGGTGCCGCTCGCCGAGACGCCCGAGCTGGCCGCGCCCGACGAAGGGTTGCTCGCGCTGCTCGAGTGGCTCTGCACGCGGAGCGGGGTTCGCGTCGACGTGGTGAGCGGGCGCACGCGCAGCTCGCTGGAGGCGTGGCTCGGCGCGCTGCCGCTGGGGCTGCACGCCGAGCACGGGCTGTGGTCGCGGCCGCACGGGCAGCCGTGGAAGATGCGGCCGGTGCCCACCGGCACGTGGCGCGAGCCGGCGCGGCTGTTGCTCGAAGACTGGACCGAGCGGACGCCCGGCTCTCTCGTGGAGGAGAAGACGGTCGGGCTCGCATGGCACTACCGCATGGCGGACCCGGAGTACGGGCTGGCGCAGGCGAACGAGCTGAAGCTGGACCTCACGGCGCAGCTCGCGAACGCGCCGGTCGAGGTGCTGCACGGAGACAAGGTGGTGGAGCTGCGCCCGCACGGCGTGCACAAGGGGCACGCCGTGCCGCCGGCGCAGCCGGGGACGGTGGTGGTCGCCGTGGGTGACGACCGCACGGATGAAGATCTGTTCGCCGCTCTGCCGGCGACGGGAGTCTCGGTGGCGGTCGGCCAGGCGCCGCTCCGCGCCGAGCTCCGCGTGGCGGGGTGGCGAGACGTGCGTGCGCTCCTCGGCCGGGTGGGGGAGGCGCGCGGGGCGGTCGCGGCAAGCGCGGCGGCTCCGTCGCAAGCCCGGCCGGGGCAGCGCCGGCGTGCGGGAGCGCCGGCTCCCTGAGCTTCTGGTAGGTGGCGTTGGGTGGCGAGGCGCGGCGTCAAGCAGGTGGTGGTCGAGGTGTACCGCCGCGCGGGGTCGGCGGCGCTGGGCCGCAGCGCGGCGCAGCTCGCGTTCTACGCGCTGTTCGCGCTGTTCCCGGCGCTGCTGATGCTGGTGAGCCTGGCCGCGTACGTGCCCCTCGAGGGGGTGACGCAGACGATGCTCGCGCGGCTGCGCCCGCTCTTGCCGCAGGAGGGCTACGCGCTCATCGAGCGGCATGTGCGCGAGGTGGTGGGCGAGGGGCAGCCGCGGCTGTTGTCGGTGGGCTTCGTGCTCGCGCTTTTGGCCGCCTCGCGGGCCATCGACGCGATGCGCGTGGCGCTCAACCGCGCGAACGGAGTGACCGAGACGCGCTCGCTGTGGCGCCGGCAGGCGATGGCGTTCGGCATGACGTTGGGCCTCGCCACGCTGCTGCTCGCCGCGCTGGTGTTGGTGCTGCTCGGCTCGCGCGCGGGCGCCGCGGTGGCGGCGTGGGCCGGGCTGTCGAGCACGTACGCGGCGGCGCTGCCGTGGCTGCGCTGGCCGGTCACCTGCGCGCTGCTGCTGCTCGCCGCGGCGCTCTGCTACGCGGTCGTGCCCGACGTGAAGCTGCGGTTTCGCTATGCGAGCGTCGGCGCGGTGTTCGCGACCGCGACGTGGCTGCTCGCGACGCTGGCGTTGGGGTGGTACGCCGAGAACTTCGACCGGTACAACCTCGCGTACGGCTCGATCGGCGGCGTGATGGTGCTGCTCACGTGGCTGTACATCTCGGGGCTGCTGTTCCTGCTCGGGGCGCAGCTCGATGCGGTCTGGGAGAACCGCGGCGCGGACCGCACGCCGGCCGGGGGTGGCGAGGCCGACGAGCAGCCGGTGGCCGAGCCGTAGCGCGGCGGATCACAGCGCGAGCTCCCGCTCGGACCTCGACGGCATCTGCCGCCGCGCGGCGAGGTCGAGCAGGCGGCGCTGGGCCTCGAGGGGCGGCAGCCGCTCGAGAGGGCAGACGCGGGCGACGTCGTCGATGAGCGAGCGCAGCCGGCGCACGACCTGGAGCGAGCCGGCGCCGTACTGGCGGATCTCGTCGAGCGCGAGGTGGACGTAGTCGTCCCAGCCCGGGCGTGGCAGCACGAGCCTGAGCTTCCCATGCCCGTCGACGCGCAGCGGTGACGGAAACTGCCGCAGCGCCAGGGTGCGCAAGAGATCATGCAGCCGATCGAGCACCAGCACCGCGGTGCTCGGATCGTTGATGCCGGGAGACAGCGCCCGCTCGGCCACGTCGACGAGCTGCCGGAAGCCGAACGCCGCGTCCTGGTGGACGGTGCGCTGCGCGCCGAGGGCGACCGTCTCGCGCAGCCGCGCTTCGTCGAGCTCGGCGCTCGAGGTCCACACGCGGAACAGCGGCGCGCCGCCGGGCACGAACTCGCCGGGCTGCGGGACCAGCGCGACGACTCCTTCGAGCCGCGCCGCGTGGCGCAAGAGCTCCTCCTCGTCGACGGCCGCGAGGACACCTCCGGGGCCGTGGTGGTGAACCATCAGCGTCGGCGGGCCCGAAGGAGCGCTCACCGCCGCCTCGGCCGCTTCTCCGATCCTGTCCGGGTACAGCCGCTCGACGGCCTCGCGCGTCGCGTCGGCCACGCGCTTGACGATGGTCACGGCGCGCACCGCGTGGGCGATGTGATGGATGAAGTGGATGAACATGCCGACGCTCGCCAGCACCAGCGCGAACGCCACGTACACCGAGAGGCCCGGCACGAAGCCGTCGCCGGTCGAGCGCACCTCCTGCAGCACGCCCAGAGAGAACACGAACGTCCCGACGAACACGGCCATGGCCAGCTTCGTCGCCCGGTCTTCGAGGAAGGTGGTGAGCACGCGCGGCGAGAACTGCGTGCTCGCCAGCTGCAGCGCCACGATGGTGATGCTGAACACCAGCGCGGTGAAGGTGAGAATGGAAGACGCCACGGTCGAGAGCAGCTCGCGCGCGCTCTCGGGGCCGCCGCCGTAGAGAAACCAGGCGCCTTCGAGGGAGACCAGCGCACGGTCCACCTCGACGAGCGCCTTGGCCGCCGCGAAGGCGATGGCAACGCTGATGCCCGGCCATAACCAGAGGTTGTCGCGCAGCTGCTCGCGCATGCGCATGAGCGAGGCGCTCATGAGCGGAGCGCCCCAGGAGGGTGGGGCGATTTCGAGCGCCTGCGCCCACCACGACCATGTGCTTCCGACATCGACCTGTCGTCGGTGCAAGGGCTGCGCCCTTCGGGGCCGCGCGGGTGCGCTGCACGACGTGGCCGCTCCCGCACAGAGTGCCGGCCGCCCAACCCGTGAAACTCCCGTTCGTCAGGTGCGGCGTCTCGCCCCGCAAAGCGGTCGAGAGTGCGGCGACACCACGACATCCCAAGGGGCGGACCTCTGCTTTCGTGGGCGGTAGGCGCGCGCCGGTCATGCGGTGCGTTTACTCGTTGAGCAACCGGTTTCGCCGAAGAGAGGTACTGCATGCGTGCGCGGCACGCGCTGGCAACGGGGTTCACCATGGCGCTGGCCGCGCTGGCGTCGGCTGCGCCTGCGAGGGTGGATGCACCGGACGGACCCGTGCTGCTGCTCGAGGTCGAAGGCGTCATCGACCCCGTCACCGAGCGCTACGTCGCGCGCGGGCTGGAGCGCGCCGAGAGCCTCGACGCGCGGCTGGTGGTGCTGCGGCTCGATACTCCGGGAGGAGGTCTCGAGCCGATGCGGGGCATCGTGGCGTCGCTGTTGAGCTCGCGCGTGCCGGTCGCGGTGTGGGTGGGGCCTCCTGGCGCGCGCGCGGCCTCGGCGGGGATGTTCATCGCCGCCGCGGCGCACGTCGCCGCGATGGCGCCCGGCACGAACATCGGCGCGGCGCACCCGGTGGTGATCGGCGGCGACCTGACCGACGAGCAGAAAGAGAAGGCCGTGAACGACACCGCGGCGATGGTGCGGTCGATCGCGCAGGTGCGCGAGCGCAACGTGCAGTGGCTCGAGCGCGCGGTGCGTGAGAGCACGTCGTCGTCGGCGAGCGAGGCGCAGCGCGACGGCGTGGTCGATCTCGTCGTCGCCGACGTCGAGGCGCTGCTCGAGGCGGTCGAGGGTCGCGAGGTGACGACTGTCTCTGGCGACACGACGCTGAGCACGCGCGGAGCACCGGTGCAGGCGTCGCCGATGGGGCTCGCCGACGGGCTGCTGCACGCGATCGCCGACCCGAACATCGCGTACCTCTTGCTGACGCTGGGCACCCTGGGGCTCGCGGCCGCCGCCTACAACCCCGGGGTGGGCGCGCTGCCCGGCTCGCTCGGAGCGGTGTGCCTCGTCACTGCGTTCTTCGCGATGGGCACGCTGCCGATCAACTGGGCCGCGGCCGTGCTGCTGGTGCTCGGGGTCGCGCTGGTGGTGCTCGATGCGCTGGTCGAGGGACTGGGGCCGCTCTCCATCGGCGGGGCGCTCGCCTTCGTGCTCGGGTCGTTGATGCTGTACCGCCCGTTCGACGTCCCACTGGGGGCGCCGCGGCTGGAGGTGAGCCCGTGGCTCGTCGCGCTGATGGCGGTGCTCGTCGTCGCCTTCCTGCTGCTGGTGGGAGTGGCCGTCGCGCGCGCGGGCCGGCTGCCGGTGCGCGGCGGGGTCGAGGAGCTTCGCGGGCGGGACGCCGTCGCGCTGACCGAGCTGCACCCGCGCGGGACCGTGGCGGTAGGCACCGAAGTGTGGAGCGCCACGACTGCGGGCGAGGTTATTCACCAGGGTGAGCACGTGCGCGTGCTCGGAGTCGAGGGCGTGACGTTGCGGGTGTCCGCGGCGCCGCAGGCCTGAACTCGAAGGAGTGTGTCGATGTTACCGCTGACGAACTTGATTGGAGCGGCGCTGCTCGTGGCGCTGGTGGTGGGGCTGCTCGTGCTCGCGGTGCGCATCGTGCCCGAGTACCAGCGGCTCGTCGTCTTCCGGCTCGGGCGCCTGGTCGGCGAGCGCGGCCCGGGCTTCGTGCTCTTGATCCCGTTCGTCGATCGCGGCGTCCGCGTCGACCTGCGCGAGCGGTTCTTCGACGTGCTGCCGCAGACGACCATCACGAAGGACAACGCGCAGCTGTCGATCGACTTCCTCATCTACCGGAAGATCGTCGACGCGATTCCGAGCGTCGTGAACGTGAACGACTTCGAGGGCGCGTCGCGCGGCATCGCCACGACCACGCTGCGTGCCGTCGTGGGCAGCATGCTGCTCGACGACGTGCTCGCGAAGCGCGAGGAGATCAACGAGGCGCTGCGCGGGAAGCTCGACGAGGTGACGAACCGGTGGGGCATCAAGGTGACCGCGGTGGAGATTCGCGAGATTCAGCCGCCGCGCGACATCCAGGAGGCGATGAGCCGCCAGATGTCGGCCGAGCGCTCGCGGCGCGCGACGGTGCTCGAGGCCGAGGGCCACCGGGAAGCCGCGGTGCGGGTGGCCGAAGGTCAGAAGCAGGCGGAGATCCTGAAGGCCGAGGGCGACCGCGCCGCCGCGATCTTGCGCGCCGAGGGCTTCGCGCTCGCGCTCGAGAAGGTGTTCGAGACGGCGAGGCACGTCGACAGCCGCACCATGAGCCTGCAGTACCTCGAGGCGCTCAAGTCCCTCGGCAGCGGATCGGCCACCAAGATCGTGGTGCCGATGGAGCTGACCGAGCTGTTGCGCCCGTTCCTCGATCACAACGGTCGAGCGGCCGCGCGGTCGCCGGAGACCGTCGCGGTGACCGAGGCGCCGGCGGCTCACTGAGGGAGATGGCCCATGAGACTGACGACACCGGCCGTGCTCCTCGTCTTCGTCACCATCGCGTGCGGCAGCGGCGAGCCCCGGCCGCCTGAGCCTCAGCCGCTCTCCGACTCCGAAGCGGTGGGAGTCTTGCTGGCCCTCAACAGCGCCGAGGTGCGCGTCGCCGAGTCGGTCGTCGGGCGACTGTCGGGCGCCGAGGTGCGCGCCTACGCGAACGAGATGCTGAGCGGCCATCGCGCGCTGGACGACCGCCTGCGGCAGTTGGACGAGGAGCAGGATCTGGAGGGCGGCCCCAGCGAGCTCTCGGCGGCCATCGACGACGACGCGGCGCAGACCGTCCTCGAGCTGATGCCGCTCTCGGACGCGGCGCTCGACTTCGCGTACCTGGCGACACAGGTACGGATGCACCGGGACACGCTCGTGCTGCTCGACTGCGCGATGGCCGTCGCCCCCGGCAACTTCGCGTTCGACTCGTTTCGGCGCTTCACGCTGCGGCCGGACGTGCGTGCGCACTTCGTTCGCGCCGTCGAGCTGTACGAGCAGTACGGCCAGAGCGCGTCGGTCGAGGAGGTGGACACCCGCACGACCGCCGCGTGCCGTGAAGCATGCGAGGCCGGTGGCGCGCGCGCGCTGCCGGCCCCGGTCCGTGCGGCGAGCTGCCGGTGAGGTTTAGCGGCCCGGCGCCGGGACTACCGCGGAAAAGCAGCTCCTGCCGGCCCAGCTCGAGCCTCGACGGCGAAGAGGGCATCGTGGCCATCCGCGTCGCGCGCGACGCAAAACGCAACGAGGGGCCGGGGTGGACGCTCCTGGCGAAGGGCGGGGCGGGGGTGGCCCGTCGCTCGCATGGCGCAGCGGACGATGCTCACCGACATGCACGCGGTCCTGAGGGGCGCGCCGGTGCTCTGCGAGCTGCACGAAGCCGACCGCGCCGCGCTGGTCGCGAGAGCCAGCGTGCGCCAGCTGGGGGCACGCGAGCTCTTGTGGCGGGCGGGCGACGCCGCACGGCACCTGGCGGTCGTGGCCGTCGGACGGCTCAAGCTCGTGCGCCCTGTCGGCGATCAGCAGCTCATCGTCGACGTCATCGGCGCGGGTCAGCTCGTCGGCGAAGTCGCGCTCACGCTCCAGTCCGCATATGTCTTCGACGCGGTCTGCTTGAGGCGCGCGTGCGTCGTGCTGGTGCCAGCCCACCAGGTCGCCGCTGCGATCGAGCGCAGCGCGCACGCGTCGCGCGCGCTCGCCGCGGAGCTGGCACGCGACGTCTTGCGCCTGACGCGGCGCCTGGAATCGCTGACGGCGCGGAGCGTCGGGCAACGGCTCGCGCGCGTCATGGTCGCGCTGATGGATCGCTTCGGCCAGCCCGTGGAGGGCAGCGGTATTCTGATCCCCGTGCGCCTGCGCCGCGAGGAGCTCGCTTCCCTCGCCGGCACCACGCTGGAGTCGGCCAGCCGGCGGCTCTCGCGCTGGCGCCGCGCCCATATCGTGCTGCCGCAGCCCGCCGGCTTCCTGGTCTGCGACGAAGGGGCGCTGCGACGGCTCGTCGACGGCGAGGACGAGCACGTGTTTCACGAGAACAGCGCCACGGTGCCGAGTACCTCGTCCGCGTGAAGGGGTTTGCGGATGAGGTCGCACGCCCCGGCCAGCAGGGCCGCGCGCTGCGAGACGACGTCGTTCGCGGCCGTAATCATCACCACCGGTAGTTGGCGCGCGCGCGCGCGCAAGCGAAGGCATGTCGCGAGCCCGCTGCATCCCGCCAGTTCCACCTCACAGAGCACCAGCCGCGGGAAAGGCACTCGGCCCGCGCTGCGTGCGGCAAGCGCGAGGTAGTCGAAGATCTGCTGGCCGTCCTCCACCGCAACGACGCGGTAGTCGTGCTGCGACAGCCACCCCTCCAACACCCCACGGAGCCCGTCGTCGGGTTCGGCGACGAGCACCGTGGGGCGGACGAGCAGTGTTGGGTCCGTCCGACGCATCGAGATTCCCCCACCGGAAATTCGTAAGGAGCAGAACCACGGACGGGTGCTCCGCATCTCGGCGAAAGCGACGGGACCTTGACCGGGGTCAACTCGAAGGTGCTGCGGAGGCTCGAGACACTCGTCGTGCTCCCGGCGCTGCGACACGTCGCTGCCGTCGATGTGCGCGAGCTGCGCACCTCCGCTGCGCCCTTTGGGGCCGCCGCGTGGCCGGAGCCGCGAAACGGCGTTGAGGCGCCGCCCTACGACGCTCATGCGGCGGCCACGGCGCGTCTGGCGACAGGCGTGACGAGAACGCTGCGGCGCGCGAGAGCGATGAGCTCGCCGGCAATGCCGTGGCCGTCGGCGCCGCCTGGCGCTTCGCCGACGACGATGACGTCGCTGTCGATGCCCCGAGCAACCTCGAGGATCGCCTGCACCGGAGACGCGCGCGCCGTCACCACGACGTCCGCACCCGGGAGCAGCCACTGCGTCGCGGCGCGCAGGGCGTTCACGCGTCGGCGCACCTGCCCCAACTGGCCGAGCGCCTCTTCGGGCAGGGGGTGGACGAGCACGGGCGAGCCGTGAATGGAGACGGTGAAGGCTGCGACCTGCCGGAGCACCGTGAGCTCGGGGCGCTCGAGGTCCACCGCGCCGACCACTCCTCCGCGACGTTCGGCCCGGGCGACGAAGACCGGCACGTGGGCGCACCGGACGAGCTCGCGCGCGTGCTGGCCTGCCGACGGATCGGCGGGTACGACGATCAGGGTCGGCGACAGAGTGCCGGCGATCGCCGTCGCCTCGGTCACGAAGTCGCCTTCGCGCACCTCCCGGCCGGCTTCGCGAAGCGCCGCCGGTAGCAGCTGCGCACACCAATCGTCGAGGTCTGCGTCCACGTCGGCCAGAGTCGCTCCCCGCGGGACGATCTCGACGACCCACAGGCGAGTGCCACCCGCGGCGGCGAGCGCCCACGCGCGCCCGAGCGCCACCCTCGCCGCTTCGTCTCGTTCGCCGACCACGACCAACACCACGCCCTCACTCGAATCACGCTCGAAAGCCATAGGTCAGAGTGTTGCTCCGGCTCAGCCACCGCCTTGACGCCGGTCAATCTCGGGGACGATTCGCCGGTTTCGGGGGGGCAGTGGCCGACGCCGCTCCCCCAGCAGCGGCGCGAAAATCGGGCGGGTTATTACCTGCTCATGAAGCACTCCAGCATCCCGGACTACCGTCATGACACGGGCGCAGACGCACCTCGAAGGATCGTCCCCCGGGTCGCCGTGGCGCTCCTCGGCATCGCGCTGGCCGCGACCGGCCTCGTCGGCGGCATGACGCAGGGGGCGCTGATCAGCGCCCAGGTCACGGGGTTCGTGCTGCTCTTTCTCGGCGTTCGCGGCTTCTGGCTGCCCTACGTGAAAGCGTCTCAGCTCGTCGTCGCCGGGTGGATCGCGGCTTCCGGCTTCGTCTTCGGAGTTGGAGGCTTCGCCCTGGCCGCGATGCTGGTCATCGCCGCCGCCCTGGCCGTCGTTTCGCTGACGGAGTAGGTCGACCCCACTGCGCACGGGCCCATGAACCTCGAGGCCCTCGGCGCCGTCAGCCGTTGATCGACCGGAGCAGGTTCACGGCGCCCTCGACGATGAACTGCAGCGACATCGCGGCGAGGACGAGGCCCAGCACGCGCTGAATCGCGGCCATCGCCGCCGGCCCGAGCACTCGGCTGACGGTGCTCGCGCCGCGGAGGACGACGAAGGAGACGGCGAAGGTGATGGCGATCGCGAGGAGGATGGCGGCGACGGCGCCGCCGCCGGACGCGCGCGACATGAGCATCATCACCGCGGCCATGGAGCCGGGGCCTGCGAGCAGCGGGATCGCGAGCGGCACCACCGCGATGTCGTCCTTGCTCCTGGCGTCGTCGAGCTCGGCCGGGTTGCAGCGGCACGTCTGGCGTTTCCCCCGCAGCATCTCGATCGCGGTGAGCAGCAGCAAGAGGCCGCCGGCCATGCGGAAGGCGTCGATGCGCACGCCGAGCACGTCGAGCAGCAGCCTCCCGCCGAAGGTGAAGGCGACGAGCACTCCGGCGCCGACGAGGCTCGCGCGCAGCGCGATGCGGCGGGTCTCCGCCGCCGGGCGGCCGGCCGTCATGGCCGCGAACATCGGGACGACGCCGAACGGCTCGACGATCACGAACAGCGTCGTCAGCGCCACGATGAAGAAGCTCCACGTCTCGGCCATTTGCGCACCCCGTGTCTTGCGGTTCGCCGCCGCAGACGGGGCAGGCCGCCGCGCATTACAGCCGTCAGCGCTCGAACCGGCGCAGGCGCAGCGAGCTGGCGAGCACCGACACGCTCGACAGCGACATCGCCGCGCTGGCGAAGACCGGCGAGAGCTCGAGGCCGAAGACGGGCAGCAGCGCTCCGGCGGCGAGCGGAATGCCGACCACGTTGTACGCGAACGCCCAGAACAGGTTCTGCCGGATGGTGCGCAGCGTCGCCCTGGCGAGGCGCAGCGCGCGCGGCAGCGCGCTGAGGCCGCCGCGCAGCAGCACGAGATCTGCGGTCGAGACCGCGACGTCCGCGCCCGCGCCGATCGCGACCCCGACGTCCGCGGCCGCGAGGGCCGGTGAGTCGTTCACGCCGTCGCCGACCATGGCGACGACGTGCGCGCCCTGCTTCGCGCTCTTCACGACCTCGGCCTTGCCCTCGGGGCGAACCTCGGCGTGCACGAATTCGGGCGCGATGCCGACGTCGGCCGCGATGGCGAGCGCCGTGCGCCTGCGGTCGCCGGTCACGAGCCGGACCGCGACGCCCATCGAGCGCAGCTCGCGAATGGCCTCCACCGCGCCCGGGGCGGGGCGGTCTCCGACGGCGACGAGGCCGGCGAGCGCTCCGTCGACGGCGACGAACGACGGGGTTCGCCCGGCCGCGGCGAGCTGCTCGGCGCGCTGCTCGAGGGCGGCCGTCGCGATGCCTTCGCGCGCGAGCCAGTCGGACGTGCCGATGCGCACGCGCGCCTTCGCCACGCTCGCCGCGACGCCTTGCCCGGAGACGGTGACGAAGCCCGTCGCCGCGCGGTGGCCGGCGCCGCGCCGCTCGGCGCCTTCGACGATCGCCCGCGCCACGGGGTGCTCGCTGAGCCGCTCGACCGCGGCCACCTCGTCGAGCAGGTCGGCTTCGTCGCCGAGGGCGATGACGTCGGTGAGCACCGGCTTGCCGGTGGTGACGGTGCCGGTCTTGTCGAGCAGGACGGTGTCGACGCGGCTCGCGGCCTCGAGCACGGCGCCGCCCTTCACCAGCAGGCCGAGCTCGGCGCCGCGGCCGGTGCCGACGGCGACCGCCGCGGGGGTGGCGAGGCCGAGCGCGCAGGGGCAGGCGATGACGAGCACGGCGATGGCGTGCTGCACGGCGCTCGCGATGCCCGCCTCGGTGGGATCCAGCGCGAGCCAGACCGCGAACGTGCCGGCGGCGAGGGCGACGACGATCGGAACGAAGATGCCGCTGACGCGATCGGCGAGCCGGCTGATGGGCGCGCGGCTGCCCTGGGCCTGCTCGACCGCCTCGACGATGCGAGAGAGCGCGGTCTCCGCGCCGGTGCGCGTGAGCTCGAGCTGCAGCGCGCCTTCGGCGTTCAGGGTGCCTCCGTAGACGGCGTCGCCGGGCCGCTTGTCGACGGGGAGGCTCTCACCGGTCAGCATCGACTCGTCGACGGCAGAGGTGCCCTCGAGGACGACGCCGTCCGCGGGCAGTCGCTCGCCGGGCCGCACCAGCACGTGGTCACCCTTTCGCAGCGCCGAGACCGGCACGATCACCGGGCGGCCCGCTTCGAGGCGGGTCGCTTCCTTCGGTGAAAGCGACACGAGGCCGCGCACCGCCTCGGACAGGCGCTTGCGCGCCCGCGCCTCGAGCATCTTGCCGACGAGGACGAACGTGACGATGGCGCCGGCGGCCTCGAAGAAGATGTGTGGGCTCTCGCCGTGTCCCGCGTGCGGGAACAGCTGGGGCAGCAGCACGACGGCCGTGGACCAGCCCCACGCGGACAGGGCGCCGAGGGCGACGAGCGTGTTCATGTCGGCGGCGCGGTGCGTGGCGGCCACCCACGCGAGCTTCAGAAAGCGGCGGCCGGGCCCGAAGACGAGCGGAGTCGCGAGCAGCAGCTGCACCACGCGGCCGATGGGGCCGTCGCTGCCCGGGATCGCGCCGTGCGACATGCCGAGCACGAGCAGGGGAGCGGTGAGCGCCGCGGCGACGACGACGTCCCTGCGCAGCGCGGCGTGCTCGCGCGCCTCGCTCGCCTCGAGGGCGGAGACCTCGCTCTCGGCTGCGACCGGCGTCGCGACGCCGTAGCCCGCCTTCTCGACGGCGGCGGCGAGCTGGGCCATCGTCGCGAGCGAGCGGTCGAACCGGACCGTCGCCTTCTCGGTGACGAGGTTGACCGACGCAGACTGCACGCCGGGCACCTTCTTCAAGGCGCCCTCGATGCGCCGCGCGCAGGCCGCGCACGTCATGCCGAGGATCTGCACCGCCTGCTCTTCGTGATCGATCGCGACTGGGGTCATGGGGTCTCCGCGTGAGGGTTCTGCGCGGGAGACGCGGCAGCGTGAAAAACACAACAGTCGGTGCCGAGGGGCGTAATGCACGCGGGGCGGCTGCGTTCATCGGGTCAGCCGGCATCACGCCGGCCCATCACGAGGAAGAACGCCATGACCGTAAAGACGCAGACGACGCTCGCAGTCGAGGGGATGAGCTGCCCCAGCTGCATTTCGCACATCGATGAGGCCCTCAAAGAGCTCGAGGGCGTCGAGGCCGTCGAGGTGAAGCTGAAGGAGGGCAAGGTGTCGGTCGTGCACGCCGAGGGCGTCGCGCGCAGCGAGCTCATCGAGGCCCTGAAGGACGCCGGCTACGAGTCGCGCGCGGCCTGACCATGAGCGCGCACCGGATCATCGTGGTGGGCGCCGGCGTCGCCGGTGCCCGCGCCGCCGAGGCGATTCGCGAGCGCTTCGACGGCGAAGTGCTCGTGGTGGGCGCCGACACGGAGGCTCCGTATCACCGGCCGATCGTGTCGAAGGAGGTGCTGCGCCGGCAGGAGCTGTCGCCGGAGCAGACGTGGATCGCCACGAAGCAGGACTGGGCGTCGAAGGGCATCACCTCGAGGACGGGGGTGTCGGCGACGGCGCTCTCGGTGCACACGCGCGAGCTCCACCTCGACACGGGCGAGCGCCTGGTCTTCGACCGGCTGGTCATCGCCACCGGCTCGCGGCCGCGGGCCCTCGAGGTGCCCGGCGCTGACGGCGCGTTCACGCTGCGAAGCCTCGCCGACGGACGCGCGCTCGCGGCGCGGCTCGAGCCCGGCAAGCGCCTCGTCGTGCTGGGCGCGGGCATTCTCGGTCTCGAGGTCGCTGGGGTCGCGCGGGCGCTGGGGCTCGAGGTCACGATCGTCGAGCGCGGCGCCGGCGTGTTGCGGCGCGCGGTCGGGCCGCTGGTGAGCGGGCGGATCACGGACTGGCTGCTCGGTGAAGGGGCCGCGCTGCGGACCTCGCAGCGCGTGGCGCGCGTGACTCGAAGCGGCGTCGCGCTGGAGAGCGGTGAGGTGCTCGCGGCGGACGTCGTGGTGGCGGCGATCGGCGCCGAGCCGGCGACCCGCTGGCTGGAGGGCAGCGGCCTCGTGCTTCACGGGGGCGCCGTTCGCGTCGACGCGCGCGGCGAGTCGAGCGTGCCGGGCATCTTCGCCGCGGGCGAGGCGGCCGCCGCGTGGGTCGCACGACTGGAGAAGTACGTGCGGGTCGAGCACTACGGGTGGGCCTGGCAGCACGGCGCGCTCGTCGGGCGCAATGCGACCGGCGCGGGGGAGACGTTCGACGCGGTGCCGGGTGGAGGCACGGAGGTCTGGGGACGGAGGCTCCAGTTCGCAGGGGATCCCGGCGAGGCGGAGACGGGCCACTTCCAGGGCGACGTCCGTGGCGGCCACTTCACCGCGGTGCTCGCGAAGCAGGGCCGGGTCATCGGGCTCGTCGGCCTTGGAGCGCCGCGCGAGTTTGCGCGGCTGAAGGCGACCCTCGGCACGGGGCCGGAAGAGGCGTTGAGCGCGCCATGAAGACGAACGACCCGGTGGTGGAACGCCTGCTCGCGAGTCACCGCGAGTTCCTCGGCTTCCTCGAGCGCCGCCTGGGCAACCGGGCGCAGGCGGAGGACGTGCTGCAGGACGCCTTCGCCCGAGGGCTGCGCAAGCTGCCGAGCGTCGAGCCCGCCTCTGCGGTGAAGTGGTTCTACCAGGTGCTGCGGAACGCGATCGTCGACCTGGCGCGGCGGCGTGGGACCTCGGAGAGCGCGCTGGAGCAGCTGGCGCGCGACCTGGGCGACGAGCTCGCCCCCTCACCCGATGCGCGCGACGCGATCTGCCGGTGCATCGGCGAGCTCGCGAAGACGCTCAAGCCCGAGTACGCGTCGGCGATCTCCGCCGTCGAGGTCGAAGGGCAGTCGCTGGCGCGCTTCGCCGAGGCCGCCGGCATCACGCGCAGCAACGCCGGCGTTCGCGTCTTCCGGGCGCGGCAGGCGCTCAAGAAGCAGGTGAAGGCGTGCTGCGGCAGCTGCGCCGATCACGGCTGCGTCGACTGCACGTGCACCAGACCGCCGGCTGTGCCGCCGGAGCTGTAAGACGATTTCGGGTGCTGCGTTTGTGGTGCCGGGGACGCAAGCGGCGTCCCCGCGAACCCCGCGAGGCTCCATGTCACGAACCCTGCTGCTCCTCATCTCTCTCGCTGCCTGCGCTCCCTCGGCGCACCAGCGCGCGGCTGCTGGCGCCGCGAGCTCGCCACAGAGCGCCGGCGCGATCCGCGGGGCCGTTGCGCTCGTGCTGTGCAGCGACGACCCGGTCTCTACCGACGAGTGCCCGCCTGCCGCCGACGGAGGGACGCCATGAGGAGCTCCTTGCTGCTGCTGCTCCCGCTGGCTGCGTGCGCGACGACCCGACTCGGCGGCGATCTGAGCGTCATCTCCGCGGAGGTGGCGGGTCGCGGCGCGCTGCCGGGCTTCGCGATCTCCACGGTCGCGTTGGCCGAGGAGGTCCCAGAGGAGGTCGACCGGCTCCTGGCGCAGCCGCTGACCGCGGACGCCGCGGTGCGCGTGGCGCTGCTGGCGAACCCGGAAGGCCGCGCAGCGCTGGCGCAGGTGGGGATCGCGCGCGGCCGCTACGTGCAGGCGGGGCTGTTGCCGAACCCCGAAGTGGAGATCGGCGTGCGTGGGCCCGGCGGGGATCAACCGCTGCAGCTCGACCTCGGGCTCGAGTACAGCCTGACCGCGATCGTGCTGGCGCCGCTGCGCGCGTCGGTCGCGGAGGCGGAGCTCGAGGCCGAGCGGCTCGGCGCCGCCGGCGCGCTGTTGGATCTCGTGTTCGAGACGCGGCTCGCGTTCCTCGAGGTGCAGGCGCTGCAGCAGAAGCTCGACCTGCGGCAGCGCTTTCTCGAGAGCCAGCAGGCGTCGTACGCGTCGGCGCTCGAGCTCTCCGAGGCGGGCAACCTGCCGCCGGCGAGCCTGGCGAACGAGCGGGCCTCGGTGGAGCTCGCGCGGGTGCAGGTGGCGGAGGCCGAGAACGCGCTGCTCGACGCCCGCGAGGCGCTGACGCGCCGGCTCGGGCTCTCGGGCCGGCGGGTCGAGTGGTCGGTCGCCGAGCCGCTGCCGCTGCCGGCCGAGGCCCCCGGCGCGACCGAGGCGGAGACCAGGGCGGTCGCGGCGAGCCTCGAGCTGCTGGCGCTGAGGCAGCGCATCGAGGCGGCGAGCCGCAAGGTTCGCCTCGCGAACACCGAAGGGTGGCTGCCGCACGTGTCGGGCGGCTTCCACGGCGAGCGCGACGGGCAGCTCTGGGAGCTCGGCGCGCACCTGACGCTGAGCCTGCCGGTCTTCGACCGCGCGCAGGGCCGCGAGCTGTCGGCGCGCAGCGAGTACGAGGGGCTTCGGGCGCGCGCCGAGGCGATCGCCGTCGGCCTGCGCTCGTCGGTGAGGGCCTCGCTCAACCGGGTCGAGTCGGCGAGCCGCCGCGCGCGGCACTACGTCGAGCGGCTCGTGCCCGCGCGGCAGCAGCAGCTCGAGCAGACGGTGCTCCAGTACAACGCGATGCAGGTCGGCGTGTTCCAGGTGCTGCAGGTGCAGCGCGGCGTGACCGACGCGGCCATCGCGCAGGTCGACGCCACGCTCGACTACTGGCGCTCGCGCGCCGCGCTCGACCTGCTGCTCGCGGGGCGCTCGACGCCGCTCAAGGTCAGCGCCGTGCCTTCCACTTCTTCTTCCACTGCCGCGGCAGCCGACGCGGCGCACTGACGAGGCGACACATGAACCGAAGAGAGTTGATGCAGCTCACGCTGGGCGCCGGCGGCTTGATGCTGGCGAACGATGCGCTCGCGGGCGCGGTCGCGACGCGCCGGCCGGTGGTCGCGCCGGGCGGCCAGCGCGCCGTCGTCACGCCGAACGGGTCGACGCTGCCGCTGCGCACCGTCGGCGGAGTGAAGGTCGGGCACCTGATCGCCTCGGAGCTCGAGCACGAGTTCGCGCCGGGGCTCACGGCGAAGGCGTGGGGCTACAACGGCTCGACGCCTGGACCGACGATCGAGGTGACGCAGGGCGATCGCGTGCGGCTCTACGTGACGAACCGCCTGCCGGAGCCGACGACGGTGCACTGGCACGGCGTGATCCTGCCCAACGGGATGGACGGGGTCGCGGGGCTGAACCAGCGGGCGATCCCTCCCGGCGAGACGTTCGTCTACGAGTTCACGTTCAAGGACGCGGGCACGTTCATGTACCACCCGCACTACGACGAGATGACGCAGATGGCGCTCGGCATGAACGGGATGATCGTCGTTCACCCGCGGATGCCGCGGGGGCGGCCGGTCGATCGCGACTTCGTGCTGATGGCGCACGAGTGGCGCATCGAGCCCGGCGCGGCGCGGCCCGATCCGAACGCGATGGACGACTTCAACGTGCTGACGTTCAACTCGAAGGCCTTCCCCGGCACGGCGCCGCTGGTGATGGGGGTCGGCGAGCGGGTGCGGATCCGCATCGGCAACCTGTCGCCGATGGATCACCACCCGATTCACCTGCACGGGGTGAGCGCGGAGCTGACCTGGACGGACGGGGGGGAGGTCCCCGTGTCGGCGCGACACCCCGAGACGACGTTCGTCGTGCCGGTCGGCAGCGTTCGCGTCTTCGAGTTCACGCCGACCGAGCCGGGCGACTGGGCGATGCACTGCCACATGACCCACCACGTGATGAACCAGATGGGCCACGGCTTCCCCGTGATGGTCGGCGCCGACGCCACGCGCATCGACCGCCGCGTGCAGGGGCTCGTGCCGACGTACATGACGATGGGCCACGACGGCATGGGCGCGATGAGCGAGATGTCGATGCCGGTGCCGCCGAACTCGATTCCCATGCGCGGCGGGGCGGGACCCTTCGGCAGCATCGACATGGGCGGCATGTTCACGCTGCTCAAGGTGCGCGAGCGCCCCGAGGAAGAGGACGGCAGCGGCTGGTACGTGCACCCGAAGGGCACCGTGGCCGAGGCGGCGTCTGCGGAGCGGATGAAGGCCGACGGCATCGCGGGGTAGCCGCGGCGCCGGCGGTGCGAGGCGCCTCGGCTCAGAGAGTCGCTCGAAGCCGCGGCCTGTTCGCAGCCCCGTTCGCCCTGAGCGGAGCAGCCCGAAGGGCTGCGGAGTCGAAGGGGGCGCGAAGCCGACGCGTGGCCCGCTTCGACTGCGGCGCCTGCGGCGCCTCCGCTCAGCGTGAGCGGCGGTCGGCCATGCGGGGCATTCTGGCCGACCCTCTCAGCGTGAACGGCGGTGGGCCATGCGCCGGCACTTCGGGTCGCCGTTCTTCACGGAGCGACCTCGAGCGTGGTCATCATGCCGGCCTCGGCGTGCTCGAGGATGTGGCAGTGCATCATCCACTTGCCGGCGTCGAGGGGGACGACGCCGATGTCGATCGACTCCTTTGCGTGAATGAGCGCGGTGTCGCGGAAGAAGGCCTCGTCGACGCTGCGGCCGTCGCGGGCGAGCAGGCGGAAGAACATGCCGTGCAGGTGAATCGGGTGGAGGCGGTAGGACGCGTTGGTGAAGCGCAGCCGCACGAAGCGGCCGAGCGGCAGCTTCAGCGCGGCCTCGTGGTGCGCGTGGGCCTCATGGCCGGCGAAGGCCTTGCCGTCGATGGTCCACTCGATGCCGAACTGGCCGCCCTGGCGCGCGTCGAGGCGGAACTCGTGGAAGAGGGCCGTGCGCGCCCAGTCGCTCCAGGCGGGGACCTTCTCTTGGCTCGGCGAGACGAAGCCCGTGCGCGGCTCGGCGACGCCGTCGACGAGGAGGGTGCCGAGCCGGTTCGGCCGTCGCTCGATGAAGCGGTCGAACAGCTCGATCGGGCCGCTGGACGGCTGGTCGAAGCGGAGCTCGACGTCGAGGCGGTTGCCGGGCGCGAGCTCGAAGCCTTGGGCCGGAAGCGGCTTGCGGGTGTAGTTGCCGTCGACGGCGATGACGCGCGCGTCGAGGCCGGAGAAGTCGGGCTTGAAGACGCGCCCGTTCGCCGAGTTGAGCAGCCGCAGCCGGACGCGCTCGCCCGACTTCACGCGCAGCACGGTGTCGCTGCGGCCGTTGGCGGTGACGAGCCCGCCCCAGCGCCCGTCGTGGGCGAGATCGTGGCGGGTGTTGAACTCGCCGTGGACCTGGCCGTCGCCGTCGAGCAGCCAGTCGTCGAGCACCCACGCGACGTCCTGGTCGTACGGCGGAGGCTTCGGGTCCTCGACGATGAGCACGCCGTAGAGGCCGCGCTCGACCTGCTCGCTGGAGCGCAGGTGCGGGTGGAACCAGAACGTGCCCGCCTCCTTCGGAGCGAACTCGTAGACGAACTCGCCGCCGGGCTCGACGGGCGGCTGCGTGAGGTACGGCACTCCGTCCATCGCGTTGGGGACGCGCACTCCGTGCCAGTGCACGGTCGTCGGCTGCGGCAGCCGGTTGCGGAAGCGCACGCGCAGCGTCTCGCCGAGCTTCACGCGGAACGTCGGGCCCGGCACCGTGCCGTTGTAGGCCCAGACGCGGGTGCGCGGCGCGCCGTCGTAGAGCGAGGTCTCGGTCTCGGCGGCCTCGAGGTCGTACTCGCGCACGCGACCGCCCTTCGGAGCGTCCACCGCGAGCGAGCCCTGGAACTCGGCGAGCAGCCGCGTCTCGGCAGACTCGGGAGGCGTGTCGCGAGGGCAGCCCGCGAGCGCGACGAGCGTGAGGGCGAGCAGGAGGCGCGGATCGAACACTTCGACCCGTTCTAGGCGGGAATCGGCGCGGCGTGACGCCGGCCTTCAGAAGGCCACGTGCACGTGGTTCCGGTGGCCGCCGATGGGGCCGGTCTGCCTGCCGCGCTTGATGCCGCCGATCGGGTCGTGGAACAGCTCGGTGGGGTTGAGCTCGGCCATCTCGCGGTAGAACTGCCGCATCGCCGCCGGGCTGCCGGCGACGTCGACGGCTCGACCGACGTAGTGGAACGACCGCGGCGCGTGGCGGCCGCCCGTCGTCGAGGTGATGCGCAGGCCGAGCTCGCGCGCGCGGCGCATCGCGTAGTCGAGCTTCTGGCGGTTGCTGCCGTTGACGGGCCGGCCCGCCGGCGCAGTGCTCCCGGGAGCGGGCTCGAACGTGTCTGCGTCGAGCTGCAGCGCGCGGTGCGTGTCGGGTCCCGCGACGCCGTCGACGCCGATTCCGCGCTGCTGCTGCAGCTGCCGGACTGCGGCTGCGGTGCGGCGCCCGTAGATGCCGTCGCTCGCGCCGGGATCGAGGCCCGCGCTGCGAAGCGCGTCCTGCAGGCGCGACACGTCGTTGCCGCGCGCGCCGAGGGTCAACAGCCGGTGCATCCGCCGAGGAGAAACCGTCGAGGTGAACGAGGGCATGCGCCAGAGCCAATGCAGCGCCTGCGCCACACCTCCGTCAGAGGGAGCCCTGTGGCCTGGCTGTCCGCACCCCAAACGAGAAGCGGCTCGGGGGCACTTCAAGCGCACGCCACCGCGGTCAGACGTCTTTACGAAGCGGCGCGGGTTCCCGGAATCTGAGAAGGCGAGTGCAGCATTTGCGGGGAGCTGTGCGCCGGCCCGGGCGCCGGCGGGGCACAGGCGATGCTTGGAGGGGGGATATGAGGCTCAGCGAAATGGCCCGCATCCTGGCGATGCGGTCGCGCCTGCGCCGGCGGACGCGCTGGTCGAGGGAGCGCGTGATGCAGCACCAGGCCCGGGAGGTCGAGCGGCTGATGGCGTTCGCGAAGGAGTCGTCTGCGTACTACCGGCGCGTGCTTCAGCCCGGGGCGCCGCTGTCGGAGCAGCCGGTGCTCACGAAGGCGACGCTGCTCGGAGCATTCGACGAGATCGTGACGGACCCGCGGCTTCACCTGACCGACCTGGTGTCGTTCCTCGACCGGCCGAAGGTGAACGACGAGCTCTACCTCGGCAGGTACCGGGTGGCGGCGACCTCGGGCTCGTCGGGGCGACGCTCGGTCATGGCGAGCGACCCCGCAGAGTGGGCGACGATCATCGCGTCGTACGCGCGGGCGAACGAGTGGGCCGGGGTCCGTATCTCGGCGCGCGAGCGGCCGCGCATGGCGGTGGTGAGCTCGACGGCGGCCTTCCACCAGTCGAACGTCGTCGCCCGCAGCATCGACAGCCCGCTGGTGAAGACACTGCGCCTCGACGCCGCCGACGACCTGAGCTCGGTGACGCGCCGGCTCGACGAGTTCCAGCCGGAGGTGCTGGTGGCGTACGCGTCGATGCTGCGAATCCTCGCCGGGGAGCAGCTCGAGGGTCGGCTGCACGTTCACCCGCGCGCGGTGAACTGCTCGTCGGAGGTGCTGACGCCGCAGAGCCGCGCGCTCGCCGAGCAGGCGTGGGGCGTGCGCGTGTTCGAGGTCTACGCCGCGACGGAGACCGGAGGCATCGGCGCCGAGTGCGCGCGGCACAACGGCATGCACCTGTTCGAGGATCTGCTCGTCGTCGAGCCCGTCGATGACGCCTACCGGTCGGTGGCCGACGGGGTCTCGGCGTCGCGGCTGCTCGTCACGGTGCTGCCCTCGCGCACGGTGCCGCTGATCCGGTACGAGCTGACCGACCGGGTGACGATGGCGACGGGCGAGTGCGGCTGCGGGCTGCCGTTCAGGCTCATCGCGTCGGTCGACGGGCGCAGCGACGATCTGCTGCAGCTGCCGGGCGTCAACCAGCCCTCGGTGCGGATTCACCCGGTCCTGTTCCACCGCGTGCTCGAGCCGCTGCCCGCGCACGGCTGGCAGGTCCGGCAGCGGCAGAAGGGCCTCGACGTGCTGCTGGTGCAGCCCGACGCGACGCTGCAGGACGCGGCGGTCGTCGCGCAGCTGCAGGCGGCGCTGCGGACGGCGGGCGTTCAGCCGTTGGAGATCTCGATCGCGCACGTCGACGCGATACCGGCCGGCGCCGCCGGCAAGCGCCCGATGGTGGTCGGGCTGCGAGCGTGAGCATGGACCCGTCAGTCGCGCTGGTGCAGGCGTACCTTCACGTCAACGGGTACTTCACGGTGGCGGAGTACCCGGTGCTCGAGGCGCTGCGCCGGGCGCGCGCCCGGTCGGTGACCGATCTCGACATGCTGGCGTTCCGCTTTCCTCAAGCGGCGCACGACGTCGTTCGCGGGCGGGGGCACGGCCCGCTGGGCGTCACGCCGGACCCGGTGCTCGGTGCGCCGGTCGATCGCCCGGACATGATCGTCGGAGAGATCAAAGAAGGCGCGGCGCGGTTCAACCCGGCCACCCGAGATCCGGCGGTGCTGGAGATCGCCCTCGCGCGCTTCGGCTGCTGCAGCGCCGAGGAGATGGAGCCGGTCGTGCGGTCGCTCTTGTCGCGGGGACGTGCCGAGACGCCCGCGGGTCACGTCGTGCGCATGGTCGCGTTCGGCGCGGCGCCCGAGGCCGCCGACCCGCAGCGGTGGACGACGGTGCCGATGGCTCACGTCGTCGGTTTCCTGAGGGGGTACCTCGAGCAGCACTGGGACGTGCTTCGTCACGCTCAGCTGCGCGAGCAGGGCCTGTCGATGCTCGCGCTCCTGGAGAAGTGCCGAGCGTCGCGCGGTGCGCGGGGCGGCTGAGCGCCGGCCATCAGCCTCGCCGGCGTGGAACGTCAGCTGCCGTGGTGCCGAAGCGCCGCCGCCGCGACGCGCAGCGCGTTCGCGGCGAGGGTGAGGCTCGGGTGCCCGTCGGTGGCGCCCGGCACTCCGGCGCCGTCGGCGACGAAGACGTCGGGGAGCTCGCGGAGGCGGCCGTCGGCGTCGACGAGGTCGAGGCAGGTGCCGGTCTCGTGGCCGCCCGAGCCGAAGTCGTTCGCGTCGTAGATGCTGTAGACGTCGGCTGCGCCTTCACCGAGCCGCTCTGCGATGCGCATGCACTCGGAGTTCATCTGCTTCGCGAGGCGCTGCTCCCAGTCCGTGTGCCGGCGGCGCACGAAGCTCGGCACGGCGCGGCCGAGGGCGTCGCGCTCGCGCGCGTCGAGCTCGACGGTGCGGGGGCGCAGGGGGTCCGTCTCGCCCATCGCGAACACGACGTAGAAGGACCTCGAGGCGGCCGTCTCGGCGGAGAAGCCGAGCTCGGCGAGGTCGTCTGCGTCGAGCCGTTCGAGAGGGGTGGGCCCGCGGATCTCGAGCGTGAACCGAAGCTCGTCGTGGGGCCGCGGCGCGACGACCGCCGAGAAGTCCGGCCGGCCGACCGGGTGAGACCGCGCCGGCTGGCGCGGGACGATGCAGATGGCTCCGGCGAGCAGGTGATCGGCGTACGGCAGGCGGGCCCTGGCTCGCGACCCGCGGCTGGCCTCGACGATGCGGGCCGTCTCGACGGGTGACGCGGCGAGCACGAGCGACCGCGCTTCGAGGACGGCGCCGCCTGCGAGGTGCACCGCGACGCCGCGCGCAGAAGGCTCGAACGACAGCGCGGTGGCCTGCCGCACCGCTCGCAGCGGGAGGTCGGCGGCGGTGAGCATTCTGCTGCCGCCGGGCAGCACGGCCTCGCGCTTCGCGAGCGCGTCGACGCCGAGCGCGGCGAGCCGGCGGTGAACCCGTCCGCGCGCCCCGGTCATGACGTGGAGCCGCCGCTCGGCGAGCGCCACCCACGGAGCGAGCTGCTCGAGCTCTCTTGGCCATCCGGCGCCGAGCGCCCGGCGCCAGCGGAAGTAGTCGGGGCGCGGGCGCATCATCCAGCCGCCCCACAACAGCGTCCGGCCGCCGAGGGCGCGCACCCGGTGCCACGCGTAGCCTTTGGGCCCGCGGTACCGCCAGCGGCGGGGGTCGACGCTGGTGAGGGGCTTCGTGGCGCGCAGGAAGCCGGGGTGGTCGCCGGGAAGCCGCCGGCGTGGCGCGGGGCCGGCCTCGAGGGTGAGCGTGCGCTGGCCGGCGCGGGCGAGGTGATCTGCGGCGAGGGCGCCGCACAGGCCGCCTCCGATGACGAGGGTGTCGAGGTGCATGGAGAGCAACAACAGTGGCGGCCGAGAGAGCTCGGCCGCCGGTCATGGGTTGGATCAAATCCGGCCGTGCCCTGGACGCTGACTTCGCGGCGGCACCGCCGGGCGGCGGGACTACAGGCCGCAGTGACGGATCTTCAGCTTCTTCTTCATCGGGTCGGTGCACCTCCTCTGCCGCCGGGTGGCAGGCGGCGTCTGCGTGCAGGCACGAAGCGCGCCTTTCCCGCGCACACGAGACGGTGACGCCGGCGCGCAGAAGCTGCGCCTTCGGTGACGGCGGCCGCGCATCGGCTGCGTGGGCGCGGGCCCGACGCCCGGGGCGTGCGGGGCACGCTTTCTGAATCCCTTACCCCCGGAGGGTAGTGCGGTGGCTCGAGAGATCGACAAGAACGCGCAGGCCCGGCTCAAGCGGATCGCGGGGCAGGTCGCCGGCATTCAGCAGATGCTCGAGGCGGGCCGGGACTGCGTCGAGGTGCTGCACCAGCTCGCGGCGGTGCAGGCGGCGCTGCTCGAGACGGGCCGTGTCATCCTGACGGAGCACGTCGAGGCGGCGCTCGAAGAGGTGGTCGCGAGCGGTGACTCGCGCGAGCGCCGCGAGCGCCTCGACGCCCTGATGGCGATGTTCGTGCGGTTCTCGCGGCTCAACGGCGCGCGGGCGGGAGAGGCGCCATGATCGCGCGCTGCCTCACCTGCTGCGTCGTGCTCGCTTCTTCTTCCGTTGCGGCGTCGGAGCGGGCCGATGCGCTGCCGTCGCCGCTGCGCCTCGAGCACGTGCTGCAGCGCGCGGCCGAGCGCCGGCCCGAGGTGGCCGCGGCGTTGGCGCGTGCGCGGGCGGCGGGGCAGCGGCCGGCCATCGTGTCGGCGCTCGAAGACCCCATGGTCTTTCCCAGCGTCGACCACGTGCCGTTCATGGGCGGAGGGGCGGACGTGAGCCTGACCTTCGAGCAGCGGTTCCCGCTCTCGCGCGTGCTGGCGCACCGCGGGGCCGCCGCGGAGGCCGACGCCGCGCGCTGGACGGCCGACTCGAAGCGCGTGGAGCTGGACGTCGAGCTCGACGCGGCGCGAGCGTTCTTCATGCTGCAGGAGCGCCGCGGCCTCGCCCGAATTCTGGTGGAGCAGCGAGCGCTGGCGCAGCAGATGGTGCGGTCGGCGACGGCGCGCTACGGCACCGGCGCCGGCGCGCAGGCCGACGTGCTTCGCGCGGAGATCGAGCTCTCGCGCCTCGAGGCGCTCGCGCGCGCGGCGGTCGCGGACGTCAGCGGCGCCGAGGCGATGCTCAACGCGGCGCTCGCGCGCCCGGCGATGGCCGAGATCCCACCGCTCGAGGCCACCGCGGTCACGCAGCTGCCGCCCGAGCCCGCCGAGGCGGTGCGCGCCGCGATCGACGCACGGCCGGAGCTGGGGGCCGGCCGCGCGGAGATCGATCGCGCCGACGCCGACATCCGCGCGATGCGCTCGATGTACCTGCCGATGGGCATGGTCCGCACGGGCCCGGCGTACACGATGACCGACAAGTTCGGGTGGATGGTGATGCTCGGCGTCAGCATCCCGCTCTGGCGGGGGCGCCTCAACGCCGGCGTCGCCGAGGCCGAGGCGATGGCGACGATGGCGCGCTTCGACCTCGAGGCGATGCAGCGCATGGTGAGCGGCGAGGCCGCGCGGGCTCGCGCCGAGGTCGCGTCGGTGCGCGAGCGGTACGTGGCGCTGAAGGAGCAGGTCGTGCCCAAGGCGAAGCAGGCGGTCGAAGCGAGCCTCGCCGGGTACATGACCGGCCAGCTGCCGCTGGTCAGCGTCGTCGAGGTGGCGCAGGCGCTGTGGATGGCGCAGGCCGACCTGATCATGGCCGAGGCCGAGCTCGGCATTGCGTGGGCGCGCCTGGACCGCGCCCTCGCTGCGCGGGGGGCACGGCGATGAGCGCCCTCGAGCTCCGCCGCCGCGCCGTGACGCCGCTCGTCTTCGCGGCCGTCGCCGGCGTCGCGCTGCTGGCGGCCCGATGCGGCAAGCAGGAGCCCGCCGCGGCCGATCACACGCAGCACGACAGCGCGACCGCGGCGGCGCCGGGGCACGCGGGCCACGTGGGAGCGCCCGAAGCCACCGACGCGGGGTCGCCGCACGGCTACGTGCCGGTGAGGGTGGACCCGTCTCGCGTGGCGCCGATGGCGGTGTCGACGGCGGCGGTGGAGGAGGGCGAGGTCACGCGGCGGGTGCGCACGGTCGGGCTCGTGGTGCTCGACGAGACGCGCACCGCGCACGTGCACCCGAAGGTGCGCGGGTGGATCGAGTCGATCTCGGTCAACTTCGTGGGCCAGCGCGTCGAGGCGGGAGACGTGCTGTGCACCATCTACAGCCAGGAGGTGTACGCGGCGGAGAGCGAGCTGCTCGCGGTGCTCGGGCAGGGCGGCCCGCTGCTCCAGGCGGCGCGCCGGCGGCTCGCCCTGTGGGACGTGCCGAAGTCCGAGATCGCGCGCCTCGAGCGCACGGGCGAGGCGCGGCGCACCTTCCCGCTGCTGGCGCCGCGGGCAGGTACCGTCGTGGCGAAGCAGGCGCTGCAGGGCATGTACGTCGACGCGTCGCTCGAGCTCTACACGCTCTCGGATCTCGCGAAGCTGTGGGTGCTCGCCGACGTCTACGACGCCGACGTGCCCTTCGTTACCGAGGGCGCCCGCGCGCGCCTGCGAATTCAAGGGCTGCCCGAGCCGATCGAGACGACGGTCGCGTTCCTCTACCCGACGCTCGACGAGGCGACCCGCACGCGCAAGGCGCGCTTCGAGCTGGCCGACGAGAAGGCGGGGCTGCTGCCGGGCGCGTTCGTCGACGTCGAGCTGGAGCTCGCCATCGGCCGCGGCCTCACCGTGCCGGAGAGCGCGGTGATCCGCACCGGCACGCGGTCGATCGTCTTCGTCGCGCACGGCGAGCCTGCGACGCACTTCGAGCCGCGCGAGGTGAGGCTGGGCGCGCTCGCGGGAGACCGCTACGTGGTGGAGGCGGGCCTCGCCGCCGGCGACCGCGTCGCGACCGGGGCGCAGTTCCTCCTCGACTCGGAGAGCCGCGTGAGCGCGAGCTCGTCGAAGGGCGGCGGCCATGCGGGCCACTGACGGCAGCGGCGAGCTGGGGCTGATCCAGCGGGTGATCGACCTCGCCGCGCGGCGGAGGCTGCTCGTGTTCGGGCTGGCCGGGCTGCTGGCGGTGTGGGGCGTGGTGAGCGCGCAGCGGTCGCAGCTCGATGCGCTGCCGGATCTCTCGGACACGCAGGTGATCGTGGCGACGGAGTGGATGGGCCGCAGCCCGACGCTCATCGAGACGCAGGTGACGTACCCGATCGTCACGACGTTCCTCGGGGCGCCGCACGTGAAGACGGTGCGCGGCTTCACCATGTTCGGCATGTCGTTCGTGTACGTGATCTTCGAGGACGGCACCGACCTCTACTGGGCGCGCTCGCGCGTGGTCGAGTACCTCGCCAAGGTGCAGGGGCGGCTGCCCGAAGGCGTGACGCCGCAGATCGGCCCCGACGCGACCAGCGTGGGCTGGGTGTTCCAGTACGCGCTGGTGGACGAGAGCGGGAAGCACAACCTGCAGGAGCTGCGGTCGTTCCAGGACTGGAGCTTGCGCTACTGGCTGCAGAGCGTGCCCGGCGTCGCCGAGGTCGCGTCGGTGGGCGGGTTCGAGAAGCAGTACCAGGTGCAGGTCGACCCGACGCGCATGAAGACGCGGAACGTGTCGGTGGGGCAGATCGCGCAGGCGATTCGCGGAGCGAACGCCGAGGTGGGTGGCCGGGTCATCGAGATGGCGCAGCACGAGTACGCGCTGCGCGGGCGGGGCTACGTCACGGACAAGGAGGATCTCGAGCTCGCGGTGGTCGGCACGGACGAGCGCGGCACGCCGATTCGGATCCGCGACGTCGCCGACGTCACCGTGGGCGGCAACATCCGCCGCGGGCTCGTCGAGCTCGACGGGCGCGGCGAGGTGGTGGGCGGCATCGTGATCATGCGCTCGGGTCAGAACGCGCTCGACGTCATCGAGCGGGTGAAGGCGAAGCTCGAAGAGGTCGCGCCGTCGATGCCGCCGGGCGTGAAGGTGGTGCCGACCTACGATCGCAGCCAGCTCATCAACGACTCGGTGCAGACGCTGTCGCTGAACCTGCTGCAGATCCTCGCGGTGGTCATCGCGGTGATCTTCCTGTTCCTGTTCCACTTCCGCTCGGCGCTGGTGGCGGCCATCGCGCTGCCCGTCGCGACCGCGGCGACCTTCATCACGTTCTACTACCTGGAGATCAGCATCAACATCATGTCGCTGGCCGGCGTGATCCTCGCGCTGGGCGACATGGTCGACTCGGCGTGCGTGCTCGTCGAGAACGCGCACAAGAAGATCGAACAGGCCGAGCGCGAGGGCAGGCAGGTCGATCGGCGCGAGGTGATCATCGGCTCGGCGCGCGAGCTCGGCCCCTCGATGTTCGGCGCGCTGCTGGTGCTCACCATCGCGTTCCTGCCCGTGTTCGCGCTGCAGGGCGAGGAGGGGCGGCTGTTCGGCCCGCTCGCGCTCGCGAAGACGTTCTCGATGGCCTTCGCGTCGCTGTTCGCGGTGACCCTGGTGCCGGCGCTGATGGTGTCGCTGCTGAAGGGGCGCATCAAGCCCGAGGCGCAGAACCCTCTGAACCGGTTCTTCATCGCGCTCTACCGGCCGGTGCTGCGCGGGGCGCTCAGGCACCGCTACGCGGTCATCGCCGGCGCGCTGCTGCTGCTGCTCGTCACGGCGTGGCCGTTCGTGAGGCTGGGCTCCGAGTTCATGCCGCCGCTGTACGAGGAGGACCTGCTGTACATGCCCATCACGGTGCCCGGCATCTCGATCGCCGAGGCGAAGCGCCTGCTGACGTGGCAGGACCAGCAGATCCGCTCGGTGCCGGAGGTGGCGCTGGTGTTCGGCAAGACGGGCCGGGCAGAGACCGCGCTCGACCCCGCGCCGCTGTCGATGTTCGAGACGGTGGTGCGCCTGAAGCCGAAGGAGCAGTGGCGCAAGGGCAAGACGGTCGCCGACGTCATCGCCGAGCTCGACACGCGCACGCGGCTGCCGGGCGTGCAGGGGGCGTGGACGATGCCGATCAAGGCGCGCATCGACATGCTGTCGACCGGCATCCGCACGCCCATCGGAGTGAAGGTGATGGGCAACGATCTCGAGGTCATCAACCAGCTGAACGACGAGCTCGAGCGGACGCTGCGCACGCTGCCGAGCACGCGCAGCGTCTACGCCGAGCGCGAGCTGGGCGGCTTCTTCCTCGACGTGGTCCCCGACCGCGAGGCCATCGCGCGCTACGGGCTGACGGTGAGGGCCGTGCTCGACGTGGTCGAGAGCACGATCGGCGGCATGGACGTGACGACGACGTACGAGGGGCGCGAGCGGTACAAGGTGAACGTCCGCTACCCGCGCGAGCTGCGCGACAACCTCGACGCGCTGAGGGCGGTGCTGGTGCCCATCTCTCCGCTGGCGCCGCGGCCGCTGCCGGCGAGCGCGCCCCGGGGCCAGCCGATGTCGAGCGGGCCCGCGGCGGGCCCGGCGATGACCGCGAGCTCCGGCATGGGTCGCGGCGGCATGTCGGGCGGCGGCGGCGAGGCGATGGCGGACGTGGCGGCCGCGCCCAGCGTGTCGTCGGTGGCCGCGCGCTCGGCGTTCGTTCCGCTCGGGCAGCTGGCCCGCATCGAGACGGTGATGGACGCGCCGATGATCAAGAGCGAGATGGGGCAGCTGACGGGGTGGATCTACGTCGACATCGACACTGACGACGTCGGCGGCTGGGTGGATGCCGCGAAGAAGAAGGTGTCGGCCGAGGTGCAGCTGCCCGCGGGCTACACGGTGAAGTGGACGGGGCAGTACGAGCTGCTCGAGCGCGTGCGGGCGCGCCTGGCGTGGATCCTGCCGCTCACGCTGCTGATCGTCTTCGTCATCCTCTACGTGAACTTCAAGGGCGCGACGCAGTCGCTGATCGTGATGACCGGCGTGCCGTTCGCCGCCGTCGGCGCGATCTGGACGCTGTGGATCGCCGGCTTCAACACGTCGATCGCCGTGTGGGTCGGCATGATCGCGCTGCTCGGCGTCGCGGCCGAGACCGCGAGCGTGATGGTCGTGTACCTGGAGGACGCGTGGAGCGAGGGGGGCATCGACTCGACCGAGCGGCTGGTCGAGGTGTCGCTCGAGGCCGCCTCGAAGCGGGTGCGCCCGATGCTGATGACGGTGATGACGAACGTCTTCGGGCTGCTGCCCATCCTGCTCGACGACGGCGTCGGCTCGGACGTCGCCAAGCGCATCGCCGCGCCCATGTGGGGCGGCCTCTTGTCGCTCACGGTGCTCACGCTCGTCGTCGTGCCCGCGGTGTACGTGGTGTGGCGGACGTTCCACGTGCGGCGCGCGGCTCGCGGCACGGCATGAGCGAGCGGGGCTTTCGCGATCGCGGCAGGGTGGCTCAGTTCACCGGCACGAAGTGGCTGACGTAGAACGCGACGTTCGTCTCCGGCTTCAGCTCCGCGGTGAGCTCGAGGCTCGTCCACCGCGAGCGGCCGTCGTTCCACGTCGCCTGGCCGGCGGCGAGGTCGGTGAGCAGCAGGTAGCCGTCGGTGCCTCCGGCGCCGCCGCCGAGGCTGCGCCACGCGGTGATCGAGAGCTTGCTGCCGGCCGGAAGGGTGAGCGGCTCCCAGGTGAGCTGCGTCGGAGTGGACAGCGCGGCGCGCGGGGCCGGCGCCGTGAGCTTCGGCAGCACCGACGGCAGCGCGAACGAGCGGCGCAGGATGACGCCGTGGCCGGTGCGAACGACCTCGACGACGAGGTGGCGGCCGGGCGCGATGGAGAGGGCGGGGTCTCCGGGCCGGGTGGTCCAGAAGTACTCCTCGCCGGGATCGGTGAGCTTGCCGACGGCGCAGCCGTTCAAGAACAGCGAGAGCTCGGTGTGCGGCGGGTCGTTCATCGCGACGGGCTTCAGGCCGAGGCGAACGCGGCTGCCGGTGGTGAGTGAGCCGGTCAGGTCCGAGCCGGGAGCGACGAGCGAGGTCGTGCCGTAGTCGAGCGACACGCCGTGGCCGCTGATGCTCGCCGGCGCAGTCATCGCGCCGCCGGCGGTGCACGGCATCGGGGTCTCGAGCGCGGCGCCACCGCCCGAACCGCCGAAGCCCCCTGAGCCACCGCCGCCACCCGAGCCACCGCCTGCCGCTGCGCCGCCGCCGGTGCCTCCGCCGGCTGCAGGCCCACAGGCAGCGAGGCTGAGCAGGAGCGCCTTCAGGAGCTTTCGCATGCGGCGCTCTTTAAGGCGGCGCGAACGTAAAGAGAAGCTGTCCTTCGTTTGCGCGGCTGTAAAGGGAACTTTTACGGACGCCCGCCAAGGCCCCGAGATCTGCGCTGAAGCACTCCACCGCGATTCCGGGAAACTCAGGCGCGGGTCGGGGGTGCTCTCGGCGCCGTTTCCTGCGAGGCACGAACGATGGGAGAGAGAATGTCTCAGCCGAATTTCCGCCGAGGGTTGCTTGGCCTGGGGTTGATCGCGGGGTGCGTCGGCGCGATGGACCCCGGTGCGGAGGGGCCGACGAACCTGACTGCGGGCCCAATGGGCGGCGGGGTGCACCTGACGTGGAAGGACAACTCGACCGGGGAGGACGAGTTCGAGATCGAGCGGAAGATCGGCGCTGCGCCCGGCTTCGCGCGGCTGGCCGCGGTCCCGTTCGACACGGTCTCGTACCACGACGCCGACGTCAGCTCGGGCACGTCGTACACGTACCGCGTGAGGGCCAAGGTCGGCTCCGGGTTCTCGTCGTACTCGAACGAGGCGACGGCGGTTGCTGGCGGGTCGACCGGCACGGGCGGGGGCTCGGCGGGGACCGGCGGTGGTTCAGCGGGAGCTGGCGGCGGGTCTGCCGGAGCCGGCGGAGCCGGTGGAAGTGGCGGCTCGGCGGGCACCGGTGGCGGTTCCGGCGGCGCGGCGGGGACGGGCGGCGGCGCCGGCGGTTCGACCGGGACGGGCGGTGGGACCGCGACGGTCGTGTCGTTCAGGAACGACGTGATGCCCGCGCTGCTCGCGACGTGCGGAGGCAACGCCGGCGGCTGTCACCCGGCCGCACAGGCGACGGGCCGCACGATGGCGCAGTTCGGCCCGTGCCGGGTCATCTGGTTCGCGTCAGTCGATGCGCCGCTGGGTGCGTACTCGGATTACCCGAACAACACCGTGGCGACGGGCTGCCCCAACCTGACCTTCTACGAGCGCCTGCTGCAGCAGCACAGCATGCTCTGCGATGGAGCGACGTGGCAGGCGCGCGCGAAGTACGTGGTGCCGGGGAACCTGCAGGCCAGCCTGCTCTGGCAGGTCATCAACGGTGACGCCACGTTCGGCGGCAAGTGCACCATCAACGGCATGGGCGTGGGGCGCATGCCGAGGGTCGACGCGATGATCAACCCGGGCGGACGGGCGCTGACGCCCGCGGAGATCACGAGCATCCAGAACTGGATCCTCCAGGGGGCTCTGAACAACTGACGCCATGAGGACGCTCGTCTACGTCGCGCTGGGAGCGGTCCTGGGCTGCGGGGGCGCCGACGCGTCGACGTTGGGGCTGCCGGAGCTGTTCGACCCGCCGGTGCTCACCGATCTCAACCCCGACCCGGACATCGTCGAGGTTCGGCTGGTCGCGGGCGTCTCGACGACCGAGTACCTCGCCGGAAAGCAGACCGAGGTCTGGGCGTACCGGGACGGAGCGCTCGCGGACGGTCGAGCGACCGTGCCCGGCCCGATGCTGAAGGCGAAGCTCGGCGACCAGGTGATCGTGCACTTCACGAACGAGCTGCCCGACATGGAGACGACGGTGCACTGGCACGGCCTGCGGCTGCCGGCGCAGTTCGACGGGGCGCCGTCGTTTCAGATGCCGGCGATTCGGGCCCGCGGCGAGTTCGAGTACCGGTTCGAGGCGCGCGACGCGAGCACGTTCTGGTACCACCCGCACGCGCGCGCCAACGAGCAGATCGAGCGCGGCTTGTACGGGGCGATGCTGGTCGAGGGCGGCGTGGTGCCCGACGTCGCGGCAGATCGCTACCTCATGCTCGACGACGTGAAGATCGACTCCGACGGGGCCTTGAATCGGGAGACGACGGAGCTCGACCGGATGATGGGCCGCCAGGGAAACGTGCTGCTGGTGAACGGCCGGCGCGCGCCGGTGCACCTGCGCGCGGCGGCCGGGTCGCGGGAGCGCTGGCGCATCGTCAACGCCGCCAACGGCAGGTACTTCAACCTGCAGATCCCCGGGGCCGAGCTGTTGGTCATCGCCTCCGACGGCGGGCTGCTGCCGGAGCCGTACAGCACGCGGACGCTGCTGGTGACTCCGGGCGAGCGGTACGACGTGCTCGTCACGTTCGACGAGCGCGCGGGCGCGAGCCCGGTGCTGCAGACGACCCACTACGACCGCGGGCACGAGCTGCCGGATCAGGGACCGCTGGACCTGTTGAAGATCAGCCTGGGGCCCGCGGAACAGGCGCCGCAGCCGCTGCCGGCGTCGTGGCCGGCGCTGCCGCGCCTCGAGGTCAGCGACACGACGGCGGTCCGCCGCTTCGTCCTCGACGAGTACGCGCGGCCGGGCTTCCCGGTGGTCTTCACCATCAACGGCGAGCGCTGGCCGGACAATCAGCACGTCCACGTGAAGCAGGGCGTCACCGAGATCTGGGACGTGCGCAACGCAGCGGCGATGGATCACCCGTTCCATCTGCACGGCATGTTCTTCCAGGTGCTGGGCGACGACGGCCAGCCGCGCGCGCGGGACGGCTGGAAGGACACCGTCAACATCCCCCAGCGAGGGTCCGTGCGCTTCGCGGTTCGCTACGAGCCGCTCGGCATGTGGATGTTCCACTGCCACATTCTCGAGCACGCAGAGCTGGGCATGATGGGCGAGCTGATGGTGATGCCCTGAGCCTTTGCGAGCTGCCGAAGGCGGCCCGTCAGCGCTTGTAGGTCCAGTGCCAGAACTCGCCGGCGACGTCGTTGACGAAGCCGAAGCGGCCGGCGTTCGCGCGCAGCCAGTTGAAGGCGCGCGTGCCGAACCCTCCGACGCCGCCGATGTCCATCGACAAGCCCTGCTGGTGGTTCGAGAACCCCGGACGCGCGACGCGGTTCGGGTCCATGCCGAACTGCACCCACAGGCGCTGCTGCTCGGCCATGGTGCGGAAGCCGCTCGTGCTGCTGAGCGGGATGCCGGCGCGCTTCGCCGCCGCGATCATCTTCTTGTAGGCGATGGCCGCGTTCTTCTGCAGGTACTCGCCGTTGCCGACCGGGTAGACCGTCGTGGTGAACGCAGAGCCGTTCCTGAACGCGGTGACCCGCTTGCCCTTGCCGAGCGCGTTCGCGGCGACCCGCCGCATCTTCTTCAGGTCGCCCGTCGAGACCTCGCCGTTGCGCTTCAGCTTGTGCTTCTTCTCGAACGCACGAACCGCGCGGGCCGTGGATTGATCGAACAGGCCGTCGACCTTCACCTTCTTGTAGCCGAGCTTCCGCAGAAGCTTCTCGGTGTTCCTGACCGCAGCGCTGCGCTCGTGAAGCTCCTGCGCCGGGCTGGTGCCGGTCTTGGCGAGGATGAGCGACTGCCGCAGCTCCTTCCACGTGCGCGGAGTCACGCGGCCGGTCGGCTCGAGGCCCGCCTTGCGCTGGAAGGCCTTCAGCGCGCCGACGGTGCGCTCGTCCATGACGCCGTCGGTGCGCGAAGGATCGAAGCCCGCCTTCTTCAGGCGCAGCTGGACGTTCTTCACCGCGCGGCCCTTTGCGCCTTCGCCCAGACCGACGGTGCCGTCGGCGTTCTGGCGCTCGGCCGCTTTCGCGGTGAGTGCGTCGAGCCGGCGGTGCTGCTTGATGTCCTTCGTGGTGCGAGCGCGATACGGCGCATGGGCGAACGCGCGGACCTCTTTTTTGAGCGCGTCGTACGCGCGCTCGCCGAGCAGGCCCGACTCGCCGAGGTTGCCCTGATCCTTCTTGAACGCGCGCAGTGCTTCGTTCGTCCGAGCATCGAACGTTCCGTCGACGGGCCCCGTCGAGTAGCCGAGCGTGCGGAGCCGTTTCTCGGCTTCGAGGATCTTCGCGTCGTGCTGCCCGTTGCTGAAGACGTCCTTGCCGTGGAAGTCGCGCACGCGGCTCTGCACCGTCTTGAGGTGCGCGAACGTCCGCGCGTCGAGCTGGCCCGTCACGGGAATGCCGCGTGCCGCCTGGAATTGCTCGAGCGCGTTCGCGGTATTGGCGGTGAAACTGGCGTCGCGGGTGCCCGGCTTGAAGCCGGCGATCTCGAGCATGCGCTCGACCCACTTCACCGAGCCGTCCTGCGTGCCCTCGGCGAAGACGACGTCGTTGTTCAGTGCGGCCTGGATGGCCTTGTTGCCGGTGCGGTCAGCGCGCTGCAGGCTCTTGAGGGACATGGTGCGCTGGCACTTCACCGGACGTGCCCGCCGCAACCGCTGAAGACCCCTGGTCCCCACGCTGTCGTCTGGAGTGGACGTGTCAACCGCAGACGACATGTCGGCTGGCGTTTCCCCGAGGAAACCTGTTTCGTGCTCGAGGATGTTGGTGAAGAGCCACCCCAGAGCCATGAGAAACCTGCTCCCCGTCCTGTTCGTCGTCGCGTGTGGGCCTCGCGGGGCCGCCGTCGACCTGCCTTTGAGAGACGTGCCGCGCGCGACGGACGTCGACGCCGACGCGAAGACGGTCAAGGTGCGGCTCATCGCCGGTGAAGGAAAGACCGAGTACCTGGCGGGCAAGCAGGCCGACGTGTGGGCGTACCGCGACGCGATGACCGGAGCCGGCGTGATCCCCGCGCCGACCATCGTGGCGAACGTCGGCGACACCCTCGTCGTCGAGCTCGAGAATCAGCTCACGTCGGAGACGACGATTCACTGGCACGGGCTGCGCCTGCCGAACGCGGCAGACGGCTCGAACGCGAGCCAGCAGGCGGTGGCGCCCGGGGGGAAGTACGAGTACCGGTTCGAGGCGAAGGACGTCGGCACGTTCTGGTACCACCCGCACGTCCGCGCAGACGTGCAGATCGAGAAGGGCCTCTACGGCGCGCTGATCGTGCGCGGCCCCGACGAGCCCGAGGTCGCCGCCGACCGGACGTTCATCCTCGACGACGTGAAGCTCGAGGCCAGCGGCAAGCTCTCGGAGACGACCGATCAGCTCGACATGATGCTCGGCCGGCAGGGCAACGTGCTGCTCGTGAACGGCCAGCGCAAGGCGGGCATCGAGGTGGCGAGCGGCAGCCGCGAGCGCTGGCGCTTCATCAACGCGGCGAACGGGCGGTACTTCAACCTGTCGCTGGCCGGCCACTCGTTCCTGGTGATCGCGTGGGACGGCGGCCTGCTGCCCGAGCCGTACCGGGTGGAGACGCTGCTGATCGCTCCGGGCGAGCGCTACGAGCTGCTCGTCGACTTCGATCAGAAGGAGGGCGGCTGGCTCCAGACGAGCCACTACGACCGCGGGCACGACATTCCGGATCCGGGGCCGCAGGACGTGCTGCAGGTCGCCTACGGGCCGGCGACGAAGGCCGCGGGGGCGCTGCCGGGGAAGTGGCGCGACCTCACGCCGACGCCGGTTCCGGCCGGCACGCCGCTGAAGACCTTCACGCTCACCGAGCTCGACATGCCCGACGGGCCGAAGTTCTTCATCAACGACCGCGCGTGGCCGCTGCCCGAGCCGGTGATGGTGAAGCAGGGCGACCTGGAGCTCTGGGAGATCGAGAACAAGTCCGAGATGGACCACCCGTTCCACCTGCACGGCATGTTCTTCGAGGTGCAGTCGCTCGACGGGCAGCCGCCCGCGCACTTCGGCTGGAAGGACACCGTCAACGTGCCGAAGGAGTCGAAGCTGCGCTTCGCCGTCCGCTACGACGGGCTGGGGATGTGGATGTACCACTGCCACATCCTCGAGCACGCCGAGCGCGGGATGATGGGCGAGCTGATGGTGATGCCCTAGTCAGGGCGCGTTGAACGTGACTTCGTTCGACGCGCTGCCGGCGGAGTGGCCACCGGCGCCCATCGCCATCACGCGGTACACGTAGGCGGTGCCGGAGGTGACCGGCGCGTCGTGGTACTGCGTCGTGTCGAACGGCACGGTGCCGACGGTCGCGAAGGCGCCGGTGCCGGTCTTGCGCTCGATCATGAACTGCGTCTCGTTGGTGGAGTTGTCCTTCCACGTCAGGTGAGCGCCGCCCGAGGCGGGCTCGGCCTTCAGGTCGGAGGGCGCTGCGGGGCCGCTCATGCCGCCGCAGGCGGTGAGGGTTGCTGCGAGGACGAGGAGTGTGCGGGTCATGCCCGCTGTAGGCCGTACACGGGGCGTGCGTGACACCCCACCGGCTCCGTGGCGTCACTCGACGACGACGGCGCCCTGGTACATCGCCATCCCGCAGGTGAAGGCGAGCTCGCCCTTGACCGGCACGGTGACGTCGACCGGCACGGGGGTGTCGAGCGGCAGGTCCCTGCGGACGTCGAGCGCGGGGACGACGAGCTGCTGCCCGCAGCCGTCGTCCGACTTCCGGGTGAAGACGAGGCGGACCTTCTCTCCGGGCTTCGCGTTCACGCGGGCCGGCGTGTAGCCCGAGGCGTCGACGCTGATGTGAACGGTCTTCGCGCCGTCAGCGGGCGGGGCAGAGGGCTTGTTGCAGGCCGTGAATCCCAAGGTGATCGCCAAAGCTGCAGACTTCCAGTTCGTCATGCCGTCGTCTCCGTCTCTCGTGTTTCAACCACCCAGCGCTCGTGGGCTTCCAGCCACCGCGCGGCGCGGCGGCGCGCCCAGACATAGGCGAGCACCCCGGCCGCGAGGGCGAAGAGGCCCGCGGCGAGGCAGGCCCTCCACAGCGCGTCGTCGCTCGCGTGGAGCGCGGCCGCCACCGCGGCGAGCAGCAGGACGCCCGCGGCGCGCGGCAGCCAGAGCATGCGGGCGAGCTGGCCGGCGAGCTCGCCCGAGGCGGCGCGCAGCTTGCGGGCGAACAGCTCTTCGTTGCGCCAGTACGTGTAGATGACGGGGATGATCTCGAGCGTGAGGAACGCGCTCGTGAGCAGGCCGCCGACCATCGGCGCGGCGATGCGCTTCATCACGTCGGCGCCGGAGCCTTCGCTCCACAAGATGGGCACGAGCCCGACGAGCATGGTGCCGACCGTCATCAGCTTCGGGCGCACGCGCTGGACCGTGCCCTCGGCGTGGGCGGCGATGATGTCCTCGAGCGTGTTGATCTGCCCGGCCTTCAGGCGGCGCTCGTACGCGTGATCGATGTAGACGATCATCACCACGCCGGTCTGCGCGGCGAGCCCGACCAGCGCGATGACGCCGACCCAGACGGCCGTCGACAGGTGGTAGTCGAGCAGGAACATCAGCCACACGCTGCCCACCAGGGCGAACGGCAGCGAGAGCAGCACGATCAGCACCTCGGTGAAGTTCTTGAACTGGAAGTAGAGCAAGAGCACGACCAGCAGCAGCGCGACGGGGACGAGCCACTTCATGCGCTGCTCCATCTCCTTGAGCAGCTCGTACTGGCCCGTCCACCGGACGCGGCCGCCTTCGGGCAGCCTCACCTCGCCGCGCGCGACGGCCGCGTCGACGGCGGCCCTGGCGTCGCCGACGTAGGTGCCGAGGTCCACGCCGTCGTCGACGTCGACGTAGACGTACCCGACCAGCAGGCCGGACTCGTCCTTCACCATCGGGGGGCCCGACGTCACCTGCACGCGGGCGACGTCGCCGAGCCGCACGTGCGAGACGCGCTCGCCGCCGCCGGGCAGCGGGATCAGCGCGTCGCTCAGCGCCTCGGGGCTCGAGCGGAAGTCGGCGGCGTAGCGAACGTTGACGGGGTACCGCGCGCGGCCGTCCACGGTGACGGTGACCGCCTCGCCGCCGAACGCCGTCTCGACGACGCGGTTGACGTCCTCGACGCCGAGCCCGAAGCGCGCGAGGGCGTCGCGCTGGGGGACGACGTCGACGTAGGCGCCGCCCTGCTGGCGCTCGAAGAGGACGCTGCGGGTTCCGGGCAGCGCGCTCACCAGCCGCTCGACGGCGACGCCCGCCTGCTCGATGGGGGCGAGCTCGCGGCCGTACACCTTGATGCCCACCGGCGTGCGGATGCCGGTGGTCAGCATGTCGACGCGGTTGCGGATGGGCTGGGTGAACGCGTTCGTCCAGCCGGGGAAGCGCAGCTTCCGGTTCATCTCGTCGACGAGCTCCTCGCGCGTCAGGGTCCGGAACTCGGGCCAGAGCCAGGTCAGCGGCCCGCGCGCCCAGCCCGGCGTCCAGCCGTGGTACCAGCGCCGCTGGTAGACGGTGCGCCACTGGGCGCGCGGCTTGAGCTGCACGACGGTCTCGGCCATCGACAGCGGCGCCGGATCGGTCGGAGAGTCGGCGCGGCCGACCTTGCCGAGCACGAGCTCGACCTCGGGAAAGCCCTTCAGCGCCGCGTCCTGAATCGCGAGCTGCCGCCGCGCCTCTTCGATGGAGATGCCGGGGAAGGTCGTCGGCATGTAGAGCAGGTCGCCCTCGTCGAGCGGCGGCATGAACTCGCTGCCGAGCCGCGGCACGAGCGGCACGGCGGACAGCACCGCGAGCAGCCCGATGAGCACGGTCGTGCCGGGGTTGTGCAGCGCGACGTGAACGAACGGCTCGTACAGCCGGCGGATGAAGCGCGACACGGGGTGGCGAGCCTCGGTGGGGATCTTGCCCTTGAGCAGCCAGTCGCGCAGCGCCGGCGCGACGGTGATCGACAGCAGCGCCGCCGAGAGCATCACCGCGGTCTTGGTGAACGCGAGCGGCTTGAACAGCCGCCCCGCCTGGCCGTTGAGGCCGAACACGGGCAGGAACGAGACGGCGATGATGAGCAGCGAGAAGAAGATCGCCGGCGTCACCTCTCGGGCCGCGGTGGCGAGCAGCTTGCGGCGCGCGTCGGCGTCGAGGTTCGGCGGGGCGTGCTCGAGCGCCTTGTGGGCGGCCTCGACCATCACGATCTCGGCGTCGACCGTCGCGCCGATGGCGATCGCGATGCCGCCGAGCGACATGATGGTCGCCGGAATGCCGAGCAGGGCCATCGGGATGAACGAGGCGACGACCGCGAGCGGCAGCGAGATCGCGGGCAGCAGCGCCGAGCGGGGGTGCAGCAGGAACAGCAGGATGACGAGCGCGACGACGATCATCTCCTCGAGCAGCGCCGCCTTCAGCGTGTCGATCGCGCGCTCGATGAGGCCCGCGCGGCTGTAGGCCATCTTCAGCTCGACGCCCTCGGGCAGGGTCCGGCGGATCTCGTCGAGCCGCGCCTCGACGCGGCGGATGACGTCGAGCGCGTTCTCTCCGTAGCGCATCACCACGATGCCCGAGACGACATCGCCCTCACCGTTCCAGTCCGCCGCGCCGCGGCGGATGTCGCCGCCGATGGTGACCGAGCCGACGTCGCGCACCAGCACCGGCGAGCTGCCGCTCGCGCGAATCACCGCCTGCTCGAGATCGGCCGCGCCCTTCACGTAGCCCCGCCCGCGAACGAAGTACTCGCGCTCGGACATCTCGATGACGCGCCCGCCCACCTCGCTGTTGGACTTGCGCAGCGCATCGGCCACCTCGCCGAGCGAGATGCCGCGGGCGCGCAGGCGGGCGGGGTCGAGCGTCACCTGGTACTGAGGCGCGAAGCCGCCGACGGTGGCGACCTCGGCGACGCCGGGGACGCTCGCCAGCGAGTAGCGGATGGAGAAGTCGTGCAGCGTGCGCAGCTCTCCGAGGTCGCGGCGCCCGCTGCGGTCGAGCAGCGCGTACTGGTAGACCCAGCCGATGCCGCTCGCGTCCGGCCCGAGCCGTGGGGTCGTGCCGGAGGGCAGCCGGCCCTGCGCCGAGCTGAGCCGCTCGAGCACGCGCGAGCGCGCCCAGTACGGGTCGGTGCCCTCGTCGAACACGACGTAGACGAAGCTCATGCCGAACATGCTCTGGCCGCGCACCTCGGTGACGCCGGGCGTGCTGAGCAGCGCGGTGACGAGCGGGTAGGTGACCTGGTCCTCGACGAGCGTGGGAGAGCGCCCCATCCACTCGGTGAAGACGATCACCTGCGCGTCGGAGAGATCGGGGATCGCGTCGAGCCGCAGCCGGTTCATCGAGGCCCAGCCCGCGGCGGCCAGCGCGAGCGCGCCGACCAGCACGAGCGTGCGCCACCGGGCGCACCACTCGATGATGTGGCCGATCACGGCGCGGCGCCTCCGTCGGAGATGGTCGGCGCGAGCGCCGCCTGCAGCCGGCTCTCGGAGTCGAGCACGAACGCTCCGCGCGCGACCACGCGCTCGCCGGCGTCGAGCCCCTCGAGCACGACGCGCTCCTCTCCGAAGAGCGGCCCCGCGGCGACGACGCGCGGCTCGAACGCACCCTCGGCGCGCTCGACGAAGACGTACTTCAGCTCGCCGACGTCGATGACGGCGTCGCGCGGGACGAGCAGCCGCTCGGCCGCGGGGAGCGCGAGCTCGACGGTGCCGATGTCGCCGGGGCGGACGCCGGCGACGTCCTCGAGGGCGAGGCGCACGCGGGCGAGCCGGGTGGTGGTCTCGAGCCCGGGCTCGACCAGCAGCACCTCGACGTCGCGCGGCCTGCTGCCGGCGATGAGCAGGCGCCCGCGGGTGCCACGCGCGAGGCCAGCGGCCTCCTGGGGGACGGCGGTGGCCGTGACCCACAGCCGCGACAGGTCGGAGACCACGAACAGCAGCTGGCTGGGGTCTGCGTAGGCGCCCGAGTTGACCGCGCGCTCGGTGACGACGCCGCTGCGCGGGGCGCGCAGGGGCAAGAGGCGTCGCGGCTGTGAGGTCGTAAGCAGGTCGTCGATGTCCTCCTTCGCGACGCCGAGCAGCTCGAGCCGGCGCCGCGCCGTCTCGACGGTGGGCTCGCCGGGGGCGGGCGGGTGGCCGGCCCGCTCGGCGGCCCAGCGCGCCGCCATGGTGGCCTCCTCCTGGGCCTTCAAGATCTCGGGCGCGAAGATCCACGCGAGGGGGGCGCCCTCTCTCACGCGAGCGCCGGTGGCGACGGCCTCGACCTTCTCGACGTAGGCGGGCACGCGGACGCGCACCTCCGACGCGGCGCCCTGTGGCACCTCGACGGACGCCGGCAGCCGCAGCGTCTCCGACACGGTGCGGCGCGTGACGGGCGTGACGGCGACTCCGACCGATTGGCGGCGCTCGGTCGTGAGCATGACGTCCTTCACGCCGGGCGGGTGATCTCCGGGGGCGAAGGCGCGCGGCGCGCCGGCCTGCGGATGCGGCTCGGCGTGCGAGTGCTCGGGGATGGGCTCGAGCCGCATGCCGCAGATGGGGCAGCTGCCCGGCTGCGCGGAGCGGATCTGCGGGTGCATCGGGCAGTAGAAGCGCGCCTCGCCCACCACCGTGGGTGCCGGCCGCAGGACGTACAGCCACCAGGTGGTCACCGCCGTCAGGCCGACGGCGGCGAGCAGCAGCCAGCGCACCACGGCCATGGCCCTGAGGCCCGGCACCGCAGGCGGGGGCGGCGGCGGCTTCATCGGTCTTTCTCCGCGTGAAGCTTGTCGAGCGGCGCCGCGGTCAGCGCGAGCAGATCGATCCACGCGTGCTCGAGCATGGCGCGCTGCCGGACGCGATCGACGAGCGCCTCACGCGCGAGGTGCGCCGCCTCGATCCACTCGACGAGGTTGGCTCCGCCGACGCTGAACGAGATGCGCTCGGCCTCCGAGGCGCGCGCCGCGGCCGGCAGCACGCGCGTGTCGAGGACGTCGAGGCTGCGGACGAGCGCGACCGCCTTCGCGGCGGCCCGCGCGACCTCGGCAGAGAGCGTTCGCCGCTCGTCGCGGCTGGCCTCGGCGGCGGCGCTCGACTCGTGCACGTCGGCGTCGCGCTCGGACGCGGCCTGGCCCCACAGCCAGGGCAGCGGGACCGCGACCATGGCGCCCAGGCCGGGACGGGCGCCGGGCATCTGCATGTACGTCGCCCGGACCTCGACCGAGGGCAGCGAGGCCGCGCGCGACGAGGCGATCGACCGCTGCTCGGCCGAGCGGGCGCGAGCGTCGGCACGCGCGGGGCGGGGCGATCGCTCGCCGGCGCGCCGCGTGAGCTCGTCGAGCGGCGGCACGGTGCGCCTGGCGGCGAGCGCCGGCGGCTGGGCGGGAAGCGCGATGAGATCCTCGAACAGCGCGGCGAGCGCGGCGCGAGAGCCGTCGAGCTGCGCCCGCGCCTCGGCGACGTGCATCTCGGCGCTGCTCGCCTCGGCGTCGATGCGGGCGAGGCGGGTGAGCGAGTCGCCGGCCGCGTAGCGCGCGGTCGCCACGTCGCGCATCGACGAGAGCTGGCCGTGATGCGCCCCGAGCTGCTCGACGACCTCGCTGGCCTCGGCCCAGTCGACGCACGCGTGCGCGAGCTCGCGCCAGGTCTGCAGCCAGGTCTCGCGCGCGAGGTGCGCCGCGGCGACGGCCTCTTCGGCGGCGGCGGACTCGCGCGCCGATCGGACGCCCCAGGCGGGCAGCTCCTGCGACACGCCCAGCATGTACATGCCGTCGCGATCGGCGAGCCGCGGCTGGCCGATGGGGAAGTCCCACACCTCGAAGGCCGCGCGGGGTGGGGCGATGCCGCCGGCTCCGTCGATGCGGGCCAGGGCCGCGCGCGCCTGCAGCAGCGCTGCGCGGACCCTCGGGTGGCGTGAGGTCGCCGCGCGCGCGAGCCCGTCGCAGGCGGCCGTGGCTCCGGGCGGTGCGGCCGCCGGAGGTGGCGCCTCGATGGGCTCGATGCCGGTGACGGCAGCGGCGCGCTGCCCGGCCGATCGCGTCCCGGCGCACGCCAGTGTGAGGATTGCCAGCAGCCACGCTTTTCCCGTCGGTTCACCGCTCACGATGTCTCGCGTCTTTAGGCGCGAGCGCGGCAGGCGTGACGGATTTTGTGGCGCAGTGGCCCGGTGATGACGGACGCCGATACGAAGGCTCGCTCAACCCGGGAGCAGCCACTGGCCGGCGCCAGCCATCGCCAGCCATCGCCAGCACTACGAGCCACGGGGGCGCCTTCCAGTGCTCGAGCAGGCCGAAAGCCACGAGCGCCGCCACGACGTCCGTGCGGGCGCGGATGCCTTCGGTGATGACCGGGCTGTACAAGGCGGCCAGCAGCACTCCGACCACCGAGGCGTTCGCGCCGGCGAGCGCCGCCTGCGCCAGGGGCTTCGAGCGTAGCCGCTGCCAGAACGGCAGTGCGCCTCCGACCAGCAGCCAGGCCGGTAGGAAGATCGCGAGCAGGCACCACAGCCCGAGCGCCCAGGCCCGGGGCCCGGGAGCCATCGCGGCGCCGAGGTAACCCGCGAAGGCGAACAGCGGGCCGGGCAGGGCCTGCGCCGCGCCGTAGCCCGCGAGGAACTGATCGTTGGTGAGCCAGCCGCTCGGCACGACCTCGGCGCGCAGCAGCGGAAGCACCACGTGGCCCCCGCCGAACACCAGGGAGCCAGATCGGTAGAAGCTGTCGAAGACCGCTACCAGGTGGCTCTGCGTCGTGGATCTCAGCGCAGGCAGTGTGACGAGCAGCGCGGCGAAGACGGCGAGCGCCGACGCGGCGAGAGCGCGGCGGCCGGCGGGCGACCGGTCGGACGGTTCGGCCGACTTTGGGTTGGTGCGGTAGAGCCACGCGCCCAGGAGTCCACCCACCGCGATGACGGCGAGCTGCGCGAGCGCGCCGGGGACTGCGAGCAGCACCGCCGCCGCGCCGAGGCAGATCGAGACGCGCACGCGGTCGGTGCAGAGCTTGACCCCCATGCCCCAGACGGCCTGCGCGACGACCGCAACCGCCGCGAGCTTGAGCCCATGCAGCCAGCCGGTGCCGGCCACGGTGCCGAGCTCGGCCACGCCATACGCGAACGCGATCATCAGGGCCGCCGACGGGAGCGTGAAGCAGAGCGATGCGAGCAGCGCCCCGGGAAGGCCGGCGCGCTGCATGCCGAGCGCAAAGACGACCTGGCTGCTCGCCGGACCCGGGAGAAACTGGCAGAGCGCGACGAGGTCTCCGTAGTGCGCGTCGTCGAGCCACTTGCGCTTCTCGACGAGCTCGGCGCGCAGATAGCCGAGGTGCGCGATGGGGCCGCCGAAGGAGAGGCAGCCGAGCTTGAGGAAGACTCCGGCGACCTCCGCGAGGTTCAGGGGGCCCCCACGGCGCCGCCCGTCAGCCGAGCCGCGCGGGTTCGAGCGGGCGAAGCCGAGCGTACGCAGGCAGAAGTCGCCGGGGCTGCCATCACTTCCATGCGACGCGCGGTGTACCGCGCCTGGGGGCCTCGCCGCACTGCTCTTCGCCTGGCCGTCGCCGTCTACCGACGCAGCCCGTCAGCGCGGCGCGACGCCCGCTTCAGTCCTCGGCGTGCCGCATGTTGAACGTGAACGGCAGCACCTCGGACGGCGTCAGGAAGTCGGTGAGGAGCAGCATCAGGTCGCTGGAGGTCACGAGGCCGAGGAGCGCGCGGTCGGGCGTGACGATGGGGACCGCGTCGATCTTCTCGTCGATCATCAGCCGGGCGAGCTCGGAGACGGTCGTCTTCGGGCCGGCGGTGAGCGGGCGACGGGTCATGATCTCCGAGACGGGCTTCGCCGGCAGCTCGATGCGGTCGCTCTTCTGGCGGGACGCGCGCAGCAGGTCCCGGTCCGAGACGATGCCCTCGAGCCTGCCGCCGGAGACGACCGGCAGGTGCCGCACGCGCAGCTCGAGCATCTTCAAGTGCGCCTGCTTGAGCGAGGTCGCGGGGGTGACGGAGGTCACGTCCACGGTCATGACGTTTCTGGCTTTCATGCGGTGAGGAAATGAAAGGTACGTGCCAGCCCGGCGTGGCGGGCGTGCCCGGTGCTGCCGCACGAGGTGCGCGCGGTGAGGACGGCCGCGAAGAATCTGCGCGCGCCCAGCGGCCAGGCTTTTTCAAGGAGGGCGTGGCACGGCGGCTGAATGACCGCGTTGCATCATGAGCCACAAGCGACTGACGTTCCGTTCGGCAGCACGAGAGAAGATCCTCCGGGGCGCCGGGCAGCTCGCCGACGCGGTGCGCGTGACGTTGGGCCCGCGCTCGAAGTCGGTGCTGATCGAGAAGAAGTGGGGCAAGCCCATCGTCTGTGACGACGGCGTAACCATCGCGAAGGAGGTCGAGCTGCCGGACGCCGAGGAGAACGTCGGCTGCCAGATGCTGCGCGAGCCGGCCGAGCGGACGCAGAACGAGGTCGGCGACGGCACGACGACGGCGACGCTGTTCGCGCACGCGATTCTGCAGGAGGGCATGCGCAACGTGGTCGCCGGCTCGAACGCGCTGGAGATCAAGCGGGGGCTCGAGCGCGGGTTCGAGGTGGTGAAGGCCGAGCTCAAGCGCGTCTCGAAGGCGGTCAGCAGCCGCAAGGAGCGCGCGCAGGTGGCGACGATCTCGTCGCACGGCAACGGCCAGATCGGCAACCTGGTGGCGGACGCGCTGGAGAAGGTGGGCCCGGAAGGGGTCGTCTCGGTGGAGGAGGCCAAGGGCACCTCGACCGAGCTGGAGGTCGTCGAGGGCATGCAGTTCGACAACGGGTGGCTGTCGGCGTACTTCGTCACCGACCCCGAGCGCATGGAGTGCGTGCTCGTCGACGCGCTGGTGCTGCTCTACGACAAGCGCATCTCGACGATGCAGAACATCGTGCACCTGCTCGAGCACTCGGTGAAGGCGCAGCGCCCGATCGTGCTGGTGGCCGAGGACGTCGAGGGCGAGGCGCTGGCGGCGCTGGTGGTGAACAAGCTGCGCGGCGCGCTGCAGGCGGTAGCGGTGAAGGCGCCGGGCTTCGGCGACCGGCGCCGGGCGATGCTCGAGGACCTCGCGGTGCTGACCGGCGGGCAGGTGCTCAGCGAGGAGACGGGCGTGAAGCTCGAGAAGGTCGGCCCGGAGCTGCTGGGGCGCGTGAAGCGCGTCGTCGTGACGAAGGACAAGACGACGCTGGTCGGCGGCGCCGGCGACAAGGCGAAGATCGCCGGCAGGGTCGAGCAGCTGCGCCGCGAGATCCGCGAGACGAAGAGCGACTACGACAAGGAGAAGCTGCAGGAGCGGCTCGCCAAGCTCTCGGGCGGTGTGGCGATCATCCGCGTCGGCGCCGCGAGCGAGGCAGAGCTCAAGCAGCGCAAGGACGCGCTGGACGACGCGATCAACGCCACGAAGGCGGCGGTCGCGGAGGGCATCGTGCCGGGAGCCGGGCTGGGCTTCCTGCGCTGCATCGCGCCGGTCGAGGCCGAGGCGGCCAAGGCCGAGGGCGACGAGCGCATCGGGCTCAAGGTGCTCGCGCACGCGCTCGCGGTGCCGGCCCGGCAGATCGCCGAGAACTCGGGCTTCGATGGCGGCGTGGTCGTCGAGCGGATGAAGACCGGCACGGGCGCGATGGGCTTCGACGCCGCGAAGGGCGTGTACTGCGACCTGTTCGAGGCCGGCATCATCGACCCGACCAAGGTGGGGCGCGTCGCGCTCGAGAACGCGATCTCCTCGGCGAGCACGTTGCTGCTCACCGAGGCGGTGCTCACGGAGCTGCCGGAGAAGAAGGCCGAGCCGAAGAGCGAGCTGGGAATGGAGTGACGCGGCAGGAGCCCGCGCGTCAGTGACGCCGGCCGCGAAGCCGCGCGCCGCTGAGCGTCGAGCAGTCTTCGACGGTGTAGCCGGCGGACCGCAGCATGGTCGCGGCGGCGGCGCTGCGGGCGCCGCTGCGGCAGTAGACGACGACGCGTCGCGAGCGATCGAGCTCGGCGATGCGGCGGGGCAGCTCCTGGACGGGGATGTTGATGGCTCCTTCGGCGTGGGCCTCGGCGAACTCCGCCGGGGTGCGCACGTCGAGCAGGACTTCGTTCGTTGGTGACATGTGTCGACCTCCAGTGCGGTGAGAGCCGCGGCGTGCGACGGCGATTCGCGCGGGGCGGTGAACCTCTTCGGAGGCCGGCTGGCTCCAAGCGAGGAGAACCCCCAACACCGTCGAGGAGCCCGTCATGTCGCAGCCGCGTCCCATCACCCGTCTGAAGGAATCGCCTGAAGCCCTGGTACCGACCGAAGAGGCGGTGCGGGCCTGGGTCCGCGAGGAGCTCGAGCTCCGGGTGGGCGACCGCTTCGAGCAGCTCGAGAAAGAGGTCGCGCGCCTCGCGCCGCGCACGGTGGGCAATCGCGCCACCATCGTGGTGTTCAGCGCCGAGCTGGACAAGGTGGTGGCGGCGCTGGTGATCGCGACCGGCGCGGCGGCGATGGGGATGGAGGTGTCGCTGTTCCACACGTTCGGGGGGCTCAACGTCCTGCGGAAGGGGCGTCGCTTCGACGGGAAGGACGTCGTCGAGAAGGCGCTGACCGCGCTGACGCCGGCGGGCCTGTCGGAGCTCAAGCCGTCGCACCTCAACTTCGGGGGCGTGGGGGCCAAGCTCTTCCGCGGGCGGATGAAGAAGAACGGCGTGCAGTCTCCGGAGGAGCTGTTCGAGCTGGCCCGCGAGCTGGGCGTGAAGCTCCTCGCCTGTCAGATGTCGATGGAGGTGCTGGGCATCGGCAAGGACGAGCTCATCGACGGGGTCGAGGTCGCGGGAGTCGGCGCGTACCTGGGCGACGCCGCGGACTCGAAGGTGACCCTGTTCGTGTGAACCCGAAGCGGGCCCGCGCGGCTCAAACCCACCTGGAGCGTGCAGTCATGAACGAGACCTCATCGAAGAAAGAGCTGTCGGTGCACGAGCTGTACGAGCGGCTGTACCGGCCCGAAGAAGCGAAGCGCTGGTTCCTGCTCGACGTCCGCAACGAGGACGAGACGAAGGGTTGGCGGGTCGAAGGGCCCGCGCCGGTGCCCTACGTGAACGTGCCGTACTTCGCCTTCATCGACGACCCCGAGGCGGCGCTGAAGAGGGTGCCGGCAGATCTGGGCGAGGCGGTCGTGGTCTGCGCGAAGGGCAGCTCGTCGGAGTTCGTCGCCGAGGTGCTGCGCGACGCGGGCCGGCCGGCGGTGAACGTGGCGGGCGGGATGATCGCGTGGGGCGACTTCCACGTGCCGCTGCGCGTGCCCGTCGAAGCGGACGCGGAGGGCCGGTTCGAGCTGTGGCAGTTCAACCGGTACGGCAAGGGCTGCCTCTCGTACGTGGTGATCGCTCGAGGTGAGGCGATCGTCGTCGACCCGTCGCGCTTCCCCGAGCTGTACGAGCGCTTCGCGCGATCGCGCGGGGCCAAGATCGTCGAGGTGCTCGAGACGCACGTGCACGCAGACCACCTGTCGGGTGGCGCGCAGCTCGCGAAGCGCAACGGCGCGCGGTACCGCGTGCTGAACGCGAACGGCGCGGAGCCGACGCTGGGCGTGGCCCTGTCTCCGCTCGAAGGGAACCTCGAGATCCGCCTGGGCGGTGAGCAGGGCGTGACGGTCTCGGCGAAGGCGCTGCGGACGCCGGGGCACACGCCGGGCTCGACGTCGTACCTGGTGGACGGCCGCTACCTGCTGTCGGGCGACACGCTGTTCGTGCAGGGCGTGGGCCGGCCGGACCTCGGCGGGCACGTCGACGCCTGGGGCCGCGCGCTGTTCCACTCGCTCAAGGACGTGGTGTCGGCGCTGCCCGACGACGTGCAGATTCTGCCGGCGCACTTCGGCAGCTACGAGGAAGCGGACGCGCGCGGCCTGGTGCACGGGAAGCTCGGCGAGCTGCGGGCGAAGAGCCCCGAGCTGGCCATCTCGGACGAGGACGAGTTCGTGCGCGCGATGCGCGCGGGCGTGAAAGAGGCGCCGGCCATCTACGGCGAGATCGTCAAGGCGAACCTCGGGCTCGTGGACCCCGGCGACAAGGCCGGCGAGTGGGAGCTCGGCAAGAACGAATGTGCGGCGACTGCCGCCAAGCGGCGCGCGCACGCCGAAGTGCGCGGCATGAACCGATAACTGGAGGACGTCATGGAAGAAGCGGTGCTCGACGTGCGCGGGCTGAAGTGCCCGATGCCGATCGTGAAGGCGAAGAAGAAGCTGCAGGAGATCGCCACGGGCCAGCGGCTCAAGGTGATCGCGACCGACCCGGGCTCGGTGCTCGACTTCCAGGGCTGGGCGAAGACGAACGCCGCGGCGTTCGCGCTGGTCGCGCAGGCCCAGGAGAAGGACGAGGGCGGGCGGGACCTCTACGTCCACACGCTGCAGCGGAAGGGCTAAAGAGCCGATGAGCGCGCCTCAAGACGCCGTGACGCTGCCCTCGGTGGCGGCCAGCCCGGGGCCGGCCGGCCGGCCGTCGTGGCTGCGCAGGGTGTCGTCGCTGCTGCCCGGCATGGCGGCGGCGCTCGCCGTGGGGCTGGTGGCGTACGCGGTGTCGTCGAAGACTCCGGCGTTGAGCCCGCTCATCTGGTCGGTCGTGCTGGGCGCGGTGATCGCGAACACGGGGCGGCTGCCGAAGCGGCTGGCGCCGGGCATCGCGTTCGCGGCGAAGCAGGTGCTGAGGCTCGCGGTGGGGCTGCTCGGCCTGCGGCTCGCGCTGACCCAGGTGCTCGCGGTGGGCCCGAAGGGCGTGCTGCTGGTGCTCGCCGCGGTCGGCGGGACGTTCGCGTTCAGCGCCTGGCTGGGCCGGCGCGCCGGCGTGAAGGGCCCGCTGAGCACGGTGCTGGCGGCCGGCACGTCGATCTGCGGGGCCGCGGCGATCGTCGCCATCTCGAGCGCGGTCGACGCGGAAGAAGAGGACGTCGCGGTCGGAGTCGGCGCGGTCACGCTGTGGGGCACGGTGGCGATGCTCCTTTACCCGCTGCTCGGCACGCTGCTCGGGCTGAGCGCCGTGCAGTTCGGGCTGTGGTCCGGCGCGTCGATTCACGAGGTGGCGCAGGTGGTGGGCGCGGCGTTCAGCTTCGGCAGCGCGACCGGCACGACGGGCGCGGTGGAGCTGGCGACGGTGGTGAAGCTCGGGCGGGTGCTGATGCTGGCGCCGATGGCGCTGATCCTGGCGCTGCTGTTCCGCCGGAAGCGGTCGGGCAAGCCGGGCGCGAAGGTGCCGCTGGTCCCGTGGTTCATCGTGCTGTTCATCGCGACCGCGGCGCTGCGCTCGCTCGGGGTGCTGCCTTCGGGCGTGGTCGACGGCGTGGTGAAGGCCGACACGCTGCTGCTCGCGGTGGCGATGGCGGGGCTGGGGCTGGACCTGAAGTGGTCGAAGGTTCGCGCGGCCGGCTTGAAGCCGCTGTGGGTGACGGGCCTGTCGACGCTGTTCATCGCCGCGACGACGTTCGCGCTGATGTGGGCGACGTCGGGCGGCTGAACCACCGGCGGCCTGGCGCGGCTCCAACGCTCATGAGTGTCGCGGTGCTCCTGGCTTCGGCGGTGATCGGCGTCGTGCTCGGCGCGCTCGGCGGAGGTGGAGCGGTGCTGGCGATGCCGATTCTGCTCTACGTGGCGCGGGTGCCGCCGCGCGAGGCGATCGCGACGTCGCTCGTGGTCGTCGGCGCGACGAGCGCGGTCGGGGCGTGGCTGAAGGCGCGGCGGGGCGAGGTGCGCGTGAAGCAGGCGCTCGTCTTCGCGGGCGCGGGCGTGCTGGGCGCGCTGGCGGGCGCGTGGGTCGGCGCGATGCTGGCGCCGCGGCTGCTGATCGTCGCGTTCGCGGCCCTGATGCTGGTGTCCGCGGTGATGATGGCGCGGCCGGTGAAGGACCGCCGGCCCGACCTCAGGCCGTGGCTCGTGGTGCCGGTCGGCCTCGCCTCGGGCTTCATCACCGGCGCGGTGGGGGCCGGCGGAGGCTTCATCGTCGTGCCGGCGCTGACGCTGGTGCTGGGCGTGCCGATGCGCGAGGCGACCGGCACGTCGCTGCTGGTGATCGCGCTGCAGTCTGCCGTCGCGGCGGCCGCGCAGCTCGGCCACGTTCGGGTCGACCTCGCCCTGGCGGCGGGGATGGCCGTGGCGGCCGTCGGGGGCGTGCTGCTGGGCAGCCGGCTGGGGCGAGCGCTTCCGGTCGCCGGGCTGCGGCGTGGCTTCGCCGGGCTGATGGTGGTGGCGGCCGTGTACCTGGCGGGACGTACCCTGGTCGCAGGCGCTTGACGGGGGTGACGCAGGCCAGCGAACCCTGGTCGCCACGGGTTGGCTCTGACCGTGCAATGGTCTCGAGGAGACGAAAGGAGCGCGTGCCATGGAGCTGGGGATCAAGAAGACGCTGAAGGGCGCCTACGAGGACGCCGTCGCGAAGGTGACGGCCGGGCTGAAGGAGGAGGGCTTCGGCGTGCTCACCGAGATCGACGTGAAGGAGACGCTGCAGAAGAAGCTCGGCGTGCCGTTCCGCAGGTACCGCATCCTGGGGGCGTGCAACCCGGTGCTCGCGCACGAGGCGCTTCAGAAGAACCTCGGTGTCGGCGTGATGATGCCGTGCAACGTCGTGGTCTACGAAGACGACGACGGCGGGGTGGTGGTGACCGCGGTCGACCCGCTGCAGACGGCTGCAGTACAGGCAGGCCCGGAGCTGAAGGCCTTCGCCGAAGGTGTGCGCGAGCGGCTCGCTCGCGTCATGCAGCGGCTGTGAGGCGTCATCGGGGCTCGCGCGGCCTCTGAGGCGAAGGACGCAGTCAGGGCAGCGCGACGGCCTCTTTGGCGCGGCTGCGTGAGACCGGCGCGACGCGGCGCCGGCAGCACTCGGGCATCTCGCGGCGCAGCAGCGCGATCGCCCGCTCGGCCTTGTGGACGAAATTCGCCGAGCTCTCGACGACGTAGCGCCGGGGGTGCCCGGCCCAGGCGAGGGCGATGCGCTCGTCGATGGCGGCGGCCTCGGCGGCGGTCTCGATGCGCGCGGGGTTGGTGCTGAGCGTGTAGCCGTCGCCCGCGGGCGGCGTGCGCAGGTGGATCACGGCGTCGTAGCGGGCGAGCTCGGCCTCACGAGAGATGCCGAGCTGCTCGAAGAAGTCGGCGGGGCCGGGCCAGTACGCCAGGCCGTCGACCGTGCCGCGATCGCACAGGACGATGGCGGGCTCCGACTCGGCGTCCGCGACGTTCTCGAGCTCGCGCTGCACGGCGAAGATGGCGCGCTGCGTGGCGGCGCGGGCCAGCAGCGTCGCGCCGCGCCTGAAGCCGCCGTGGAAGAGGATGCTCGCCGACTCGGGCAGCACGTCGACGTGGCGACACAGGTGCTGGCGCACGAGCTCGAGCACGGCCGTCTTGCCGGCGCCGGGGCCTCCGGTGAGCACGATGCGCTTGCGGTGGTGAGACGCGGTACAGCCGCAGTCGATCATGAGGGGCGCTCCCTCGGCGCGCGGCCGCCGGGCTCAGGGCATACCGGGCGAGGCATGGCGTCCTTCGTCGGGCTGCGAGGACGGCAAGAGGCGCTCTTCGGTGGCCTGGTGCGCCTTCAGCAGGCGGTCGAGCGCGTCGAGGTGGGAGCAGAACGTGGGGTAGTCGGCCTCCGTCAGCGCGGCGCCGAGGTGGCGCAGCTCGGCGACGAGGCCGCGGTGCTGCGCGCGGATCAGGTCGAGCACGTGGCCGGGGTCGCCGGTGCGCCGCTCGTACTCGGGGAAGGTCACGGACTCTTCGTGCTCGAGGTGCGCTTCGAGCAGCCGCCGGAACTCGCGGAACGCGCGGGTCGCAGGCCCGAAGCTGCGGCGCTGGGCGAGGTACTCGACGACGCCGAGCGCGCGATCGAGCTCGCGGTGCTCCAGGTCGACGTGCGGTTCCGTGCTCACACCACAAAGCGCCTTCAAGGCGGGTGCCAGGGAGGCCGTGGGCGGGCGTGCGCCGGGTGGCGCAACGCCTGCGACGCGCCGAGGGGCGAGCGCAGCGTGTGCGCCTCGACGCGAGGCGGCCGTCGGCGCGGCGCGGCACCCGTCTTGCGACGCACGTGGCTTCAGGAGACCTCCATGAATGCCACGCAGACGGAAACGGTGATGTCGCGGACCCGGCGGAGCATCGGCCCCGGCCTGGGGATCATCCTCACGTTCGGGGTGCTGTTCATGTTGATCGCGGGCGGGACCGCGGGCTCGTACAACGATCTCGTTCGGCTCGATCAATCGGTGCAGGCGCAGTGGGCGCAGGTCGAGAACGCGTACCAGCGCCGCGCCGACCTGGTGCCGGCGCTGGTGCAGACGGTGAAGGGCGCCGCGAGCTTCGAGAGAGAGACGCTGCTCGAGGTGACCCAGGCGCGCGCGCGGATCCAGCAGCCGGCCGGGCGGGCTCCGGGCGCCGCGGAGCTCGAGCAGTACCAGCGCTCGCAGGACGAGCTGGGCGTCGCGCTGCAGCGGCTCATGGTGGTGGTCGAGGCGTACCCGCAGCTGCGGGCGACCGAGGCGTTCCGAGACCTGCAGGCGCAGCTCGAGGGCACGGAGAACCGCATCGCGACCGAGCGCATGCGCTTCAACCAGGCGGCGCAGGAGTTCAACACCACGCGCAACCGGTTCCCGACGAACGTGTTCGCGAGCGTGTTCGGTGAGCGGTTTCGGGAGAAGGCGTACTTCCGCGCGCGGGCGGACGCGCAGCTGCCGCCCAAGGTGCAGTTCTGATGCTCACGGCGCTCGCCATCGTCGGGCTGCTCGCCGCGGTGCCGCCGGCGCCGGCGCGCTGGGTCACCGACGAGACGGGGCAGCTCGCCGTCGACGAGCGCGATGCGCTGAATCAGCAGCTCGAGGCGTTCGAGAAGGCCACCGGCCACCAGGTCGTGGTGTGGGTGGGCCGCACGACGGGCGGCGAGCCGATCGAAGACTGGGCCGTGCGCACGTTCGAGGCCTGGAAGGTCGGGCGGGCCAGGCTCGACGACGGCGCGGCGCTGTTCGTGATGCTCGACGATCGCGTGGCGCGCATCGAGGTGGGGTACGGGCTGGAAGAGCGGCTCACCGATGCGCAGAGCTCGCGCATTCTGCGCGAGGTGCTGATCCCCAAGATGCAGGCCGGCGACGCGACCGGTGGGGTGACCGGCGCGGCGCGCGCGATGATGTCGGCGCTGGGCGGCGCGCCCGAGTCGGCGCCGGCGGACGCGCAGCCGTCGCGAGCCCAGCTCTACTTCTTCGCGGTGGTCGCGGCGCTGCTCGTGGTCTTGTTCATCGTCAACCCGCGAGCCGCGTTCATGCTGCTCATGCTGTTGAGCTCGCGCCGTCGCGGAGGGCGCGTGGGCGGCTTTCACGGCGGCGGTGGACGTTCCGGAGGAGGCGGCGCCACCGGGCGCTGGTGAGCCATGAAGACGACCTTGACCCGTTTTTCCGATCGCGCGGCGGCAGGACGAGAGCTCGGCGAGCAGCTCGCGATGGCGCGCGGCGGCGAAGTCCTGGTGTTCGGAGTTCCGCGCGGCGGAGTGGTGGTGGCCGCAGAGGTGGCGCGCGCGCTCGACGCTCCGCTGGACGTGCTGGTGACGCGGCGGCTGTACTCGCCGCACAACCCGAGCGCGGCGCTGGGGGCGGTCGCGGAGACCGGCGCGGTGTTCCTGAACGAGGCGATGGTGCGGTTCGCCGGCGTTCAACCGAGCGAGCTGACCGAGCCCATCATGCGCGAGGCGCTCGAGGTCGAGCGGCAGGCGCGCCGCTACCGCGAGGGGCGCAGCCGCCTCGAGGTCGAAGGGCGCATCGTGGTGCTCGTGGACGACGGCCTCATCACGGGCGCCACGGCGCGCGCGGCGATCATCGCGCTGCGGACGCTCAGCCCGAAGAGGCTGGTGCTCGCGGTTCCGCTCGCCGAGGCGGAGGGAGCCGAGGCGATTCGTCCCGCGGTGGACGCGCTGGTGGTGACGCACCAGCCGCCGGAGCTGGGCTCGCTGCCCCGCTGGTACGAGCACTTCGGGATCGTGTCGGACGGAGAGGTGATGGAGGTGCTGGCGCGCGGGCGCAGGGCCGCCGAGGCCGCGCTCGACGCCGCGCTGCCGTGAGGTCGTGCGCGTCGTGGCCTCACGCGCGCAAGTCGTGCGCGCGCGCCGGGCTCGACCGCGCGACGCGGGGCGTGGCGTCGGCGTTGCACCCTGCGTGCGGCGGAGGTGACCCATGGTCACGAACGAAGGGAAGTTGGACAGGATCATCCGCGCGGTGCTCGGCATCGGCATCCTCGCGTTGGTCTTCGTGGGGCCGAAGACGCCGTGGGGCCTGTTGGGCCTGGTGCCGCTCGCCACGGCGTTCGTCGGGTTCTGCCCGCTGTACAAGCTGTTGGGCGTCAACACGTGCGGCCTGCCGCGCCGCAAGGCCTGAAGCTCGCGGTTCGTGCCGTTGGACGGCGGCGCCGGGAGGCGCGCGAGGTGGCCGTGGAGGCTGCTAAACGAGGTGGTCGCTTGCGCTTCGGCGTGCCCCTGATGCTCCTGGCCCTGACCGGCTGCCCGGGAGCCTTCTACTTCGGTGAGCCCGACGGCGGGGCCGGCTGCGGCGATCGCGCGTGCCCGGCGGGCCTCGTGTGCTCGGCGTCGGCGACGTGCGTCGAGTGCACGTCGAGCGCCGACTGCTCGACGCCGATGGCGATGTGCCTCGCCACGAGCGGGCGCTGCGTGCAGTGCGTGGGAGATGCCGACTGCGGCGCAGGGCACTTCTGCGAGCCCGTGACGCACCACTGCCTGCAGCGGTGCCGCGAGGACGACGAGTGCGTCTCGGACAGGTGCGCGCAGACGCGCACGCCGGCGATCTGCGTCGACTGCCGCGGTGCGGGCGACTGTCCGGCGGCGTCGGGCGCTCCGGTGTGCGACCCCGAGCGGGGCACCTGCGTTCGCTGCGCGTCCGACGCGCAGTGCAGCGGGGCCGGGCTGCGCTGTGACCGCATCACCGGCACCTGCCGCGAGTGCGTCTCGGCGGCCGACTGCGACGGCGGCGCCTGCGCGCGCGACGGACACTGCCTGCGCGCGAGGTGAGGCTCTGCGCGGCTACTTCTTCGAGGCGGGCATGTTCAGCCGCGACAGGTAGTCGGTGACGGCGACGAGCTCTTTGTCGGTGAACGAACGCAGCATCCGCACCATGTCGGGGTCGGCGTTCTTGCGGTGGCCGTCGCGAATGTCGGTCGACTGCCGGAGCATGTACGGGTAGTGCTGGCCGGCGAGCACGGGCATGAACCTGGCCGCGTCACCCTCGCCGCGAGCGCCGTGACAGGATCTGCAGCCGCGCTCGTAGAGCTGCGCGCCCAGCTCGAGCTCGGTGCCGGGGCCGATGCCGTTGTCCTGCGGCACCGGCAGCGTCGCGATGTACGCGGCGACGTCGGCGAGCTTCCGGTTCGGGAGCGTGACCGCGTACGGGTGCATCATCGGGTTGTTGCTGACGCCGGCGCGCATGTCGGCGAGCTGCTTGAGCAGCACCGTCGGGTGCTGGCCGGCGAGCTGGGGAAAGGTGCCGTCGACCCGGCCCGCTCCGGAGGGCAGGTGACACCCCGCGCAGAGCTCGTAGACCGCGGCGCCGGCCTTGGCGTCACCCGTCTTCGAGATCTCGGTGAGCTGGGCAGTGCTCAGGGGGAAGAACTTCTGCGGCGACCGCGCGAGGCCAACCGAGGCCGTCAGCACCGCCAGGATCAGGACCGGTCGAAGGCGCCTCATCTCGGGAAACGACTAACCCTGGGGCCCGGCCGCGGCAGCGGTTTGTGGCCTGAGCCGGCGTCTCATGCCAGGGGTTGAACCGCCTTGAGTCGCCTCATCAGCACGAGCGCGAAGGTCGCCATCCACACGAGCCAGCCGCCGAGCATGATGCGCTCGTAGAGGCCCATGAGCGGCGTGTGGCCCTCCGCGGTGTGCGGGGCGAGGCGGCTCATGAGCACTCCGAACGTGAGCAGCACGCCGGCCGAGGCGGCGGCGAGGAGGCGGAACCACCTGCCGAGCGCCACGGCGCTCAGCGTCATCTCGGCGAGGATGAGCGACACGGTGAGGCCGCTGAGCACGAGGTGGCCGACGTCGTTGGCGGTCATCGGCGCTCCGACCGTCATCGCCTCGCGCGAGGTCATCGGGAAGAAGAGCCAGGCGACGCCGACGACGGTGCTGCCGAAGACGAGCACCGCGGCGGCGCGAAGTGCGCGCTGCGGTCCGGCAGCTCGCCAGATGCCGGTCGCGAAGCCGGCGAGCAGGAAGGTGAAGACCGGCAGCATCGCCTGCAGGAAGGGCTTGCTCGGCGCTGCGGTCGCCGAGAGCTCGCTGACCGCCTGATCGAGGCGGTCGTAGCCGGGGTACAGCGCGGCGGCGACGACGTCGTTCAGCAGCACGTACGCGAGCGCGTAGAACACGCCGCACGAGAGCAGCGCCCGCGTCAGCGCGCGCTCCTGGCCGGCGGGCAGGGTGGCGGTCGTCACCGCGCCTCCTGCTGACGGGCTTCGGCGGGTGGGCGCGCGGGGCGCGGCGGCATCTGGGGCTCGCACATCGGCCGCACGCGGTTCGCCATCACGGCGTTGAACCGCTGCGGCTCGTCCGCGAAGAGCTGGTGCCCCGAGCTCTCGAACCAGACGACCTGCTTGAACGGCGCGCTGAGCGCGTCGACGTACGCGAGGCTGTGCTGGGGCGGGACCCAGTGATCGTTGCGGCCGAGGAAGACGAAGACGGGCATCTTCAGCGCCGGCACGAGCTCGAGGAGGTTGAGCTTCGAGACCTCCGGCCACATCGCGTCCATCGTGAAGCGGAAGCCGCGGAGCACGTCGGGCAGATCGCTCAGGGCCGACTCGGGTGAGCTCAGCACGGCCCTGCCGAGCTTCCACAGCTCGCCCGGCCCGAGCTGGCCTTCCAGCCGTTGGATGGTGGTGCGCTCGGTGAAGACGCTGCTCGCGGGGTACGGCGGCGGGCCGATGGCGCGCAACTTCTGCAGCGCCTTGCGATTGCCCAGCAGGTCCGCGATGGCGAGCGCCCAGGAATACGACGCGGCCTCGGCGGCGGGCCAGTCGCCGAGCTGCGCCGCCCCGACGTACAGCGCGACCTTCTCCGGGAAGCGGGCGGCGTAGAGCGTGCCGAGCAGGGTGCCCCACGAGTGGCCGAAGATGACGACCTTCGTCTTCTCGAGCCGCGCGCGGACCTCGTCGACGAGCTCGTCGAGATCGGCGAGGAAGCGCTCGACCGTCATGCTGGACCGGGGGATGTGACGATCGAAGGATCTGCCGGTGCCGCGCTGCTCCCAGTAGACGACGGTGAAGCTGTCTTCGACGGGCGCGTTGAAGTGCCGCAGCAGCGCGGTGTCGCTGAAGCCGGGGCCGCCGTGCAGCACGACGAGCGGGGGATTCGAGGTGCTCGCGCCGCGGATCAGCACCCACTGATCCACGCCGCCGAGGCGAAGCTTCAGGATCTCGGCGACGCTGCCGGCGCGGACGGTGCCGTCTGGCGAACGAAACGGTGGGGTACGGCCGAGACGTCTCATGGCTCACCTCGAGCGCTCAAAGAGGCTGCATCGCGGATGCCAGCTACCAGCGGCCGGCGACGCCGTAGCTCGAGCTGCCGCGGATGGGGTCGTAGGCGACCACGGGCGTGAGGCCCGCGAGCCTGCGGTGGAAGTACGGGACCATGAAGCCGGCGAAGCCGCCGAGCAGCGCGCCGACCAGCGTGTCCGTCGGGAAGTGGTTGCCCGACTCGATGCGGGCGAAGGCGGTGAGGCCGCTGAGCGCGAGGCCTCCGCCGAGCACGAACCAGCGGGCCGGCGAGTCGGGGTGCCGCAGGAAGAACGTGGTCGTGAGCGCCGTCGTCGCGGCGGTGACGAGCGCGGTGTGGCCCGAGGGCACCGAGAGCTCCTGGTCGAAGGTCGACAGCGGGACGTCGACGTCGGAGTAGCGGACCGGGCGGGGGCGGCGAAACGCGAACTTGAAGACCGTGTTCATGGCGCCGGTGAGCGACACGGCCTCGACGACCACGATGGCGTCGTTGACGAAGTCGAGCACCGGCGAGTCGGTGGGCAGCACGAGGCTCTCGACGCCGAGGTAGGCGATGGGCAGCAGCAGGCTGCTGAGCAGCGCGGCGTCGCTGAACGTGCTCCAGCCCGCCGAGCTGGGGAGCTTGCTGCGCCCCACCGGGTAGCGATCGAACGCGCTCAGGTCCGCGGGGTCGCAGCGGCCGTTGCCGATCGGGCGGCGGCAGGAGATGTCGCCCTCGAGGCTCGGCTTGATCATGACGTCGATGAGCACGAACAGCGCCAGCGAGCCGACCGTGACGGTCGCCTCGACGGGCAGGTCGACCTTGTAGACGGCGAGGTGGCGCTCGTACTCGAGCGGCTCGGTGGGCACGAGCGGCGGGGGGTCGGCGAGGGGCACGTCGTCGGGCTCGGCGGCCAGCAGCGAGGAAGCGATGACGATGAGAGCGAGCATGGTCAGAACCCCGGGTTGGAGAAGAGGGCACCGGCGGCGAAGCTGAATCGCCAGCCACCGTCGATGCCGTGGTGAAGGGAGAGGCCCAGGCCCAGGGTGTCGACGAGCGACCACCAGGCGCCTCCGCCGAGGCTCAGGTGCCAGCGGTCGGCGAACCCGGGGCCGAACGCGCGCCCGTGATCGACCGAGAGGTTGAGCCCCAGCGAGCTGGGCAGCACTGTCTCGAAGCGGACGAGGTCGACGCGCAGATCGCTCGAGTGGGCGAAGACGAAGCTGCCGGCGAGCTGCTCCTGGCGGTACGCGCGCAGCCACGGCTCGCCGAGCGTGGGCGCGAAGTAGAACGGGTACGAGCCGACGATGCCCTCGGCGAGCACGCGGGTGAGCAGCACGACGCGCGCGCTGCGATCGAACGGCACGGCGGCGGCCGCCCCGGCCCGGTAGGTGATGGAGAAGTCGGCGCCGCGCAGGACGTCGGCGCGGCCCTCGAGCGAGGCGTGCAGGGCGACTCCGCGCCGCGGCAGCGTCAGGCTGTCGAAGGTGTTGAGGTCGACGAAGAAGCGGGCGCCGGCGAACCAGCGCGGGCCGAGCGCGTCGTGGCGGACGTCGGGGGAGACCGACACGAAGCGGCCCGGGGTCGCCTCGGTGACGATGAGCTGACCGAGCGCCTGCGCTCCGGCGCGCGAGCGGCCTCCGCCGAACGTGCCGGTGAGGCCCCAGCGGGTGTCGAGGCGCGCCTGCCGCACGCGGAACCAGTCGGCCGTCGCGGCGTCGGGCACGCGCTCGTTGGTGAAGCCGAAGAAGTTCCGCGTGTGGCTGGGAGAGGCGAGGGCGAGATCGAGCTGCTGGTCGAGGCCGAAGGCGGTGTCGGGGAAGAGGCCGCGCCAGGTGAAGAGGGCGCCGAGCGTGGCGGTGGCGAGGTACGAGCCGACGTCGTGCCGCTGCGCGAAGGGGCTCTTCTTCCAGCCCGGCACGACGTGGCTGTAGACGCCGCCGAGGTAGAGCCCGTTGTCGGGGTTCACCAGCAGGCCGGGAGTGAAGGTGCCGACGTCGGGGGCGTGGTTCTCGGCCGGGTCGTACTGGTTGAGCGCCGCGCGCGGAGAGCGCTCGTCGGCAACCTCGTGAAGCCCCTCGATGCGCGCGCCGTCCTCGGCGTCGTGGACGTGCAGCGCCGGGAAGGCGGTGGGGCTCGCGGCGGTGACGAGGTCGTCTCCGGTGCCGCCGACGAAGCGGACGAGCACGGCGTCGTGAGGCTTGCCGTGGATCTCGAGCACGTCGTCGGCGCCGAGCGCGTAGAGGTTCAGCTCGTGGGTCTCGTGCGGGTCGATGGTGCGGTCGAAGTACGGCTCGGGGCGATCGCGGCGGCGCACCGTGACGCGCAGCTGGCCTTTCTGCTCGTAGAACAGGTCGAAGGCGTCGCGGTGGGTCGAGCCCACCACGTCGACGGCGGTGGCCACGCGCGCGTAGAAGGCGGCGGCGAGCTTCGGCAGCGCGTCGCGCCGGGACTTCAGCGCCGCGGCGATGCGCGCGCCGTCGAGCGCGTAGGTCTCGGCGTGCCAGGTCTCGCGAAAGGCGGCGTCGATGACGTCGTCGCTCAGCGCTGCCTGCACGCGCTCGGCGGTGGCGAGCCACTGCGCCCGGCTCAGCCGGTTGAGCAGCGCCGCGTCGACGTCGCGCGCGTTGTAGAGCTGCCAGTCGAGCGGGCCGAGCGCGGGCCCGTACGGCTGCAGGCTGCGCGCCTGCGCGACCATCAGCCGCGCGACGGCGAGGCCGGCGCCGTCCCAGCTCGAGAACGCCTGGTCGCGATCGAGCGGAACGGGCTCGTAGCGGACGGCGCCTTCGGGCTCTTCGAACGCGGCGAAGCGCCACTGCCCCTTGTGGCGGTCCCAGTCGCCGATGAGCAGGTCGAGCAGCCGCGCGCGCAGCATCGCCTCCTGGTCGAGGTGGTGCTTCCACGGCTTGTCGTGCAGCCGCTCGAGCAGCTCGTCGAAGTCGTCGAAGCGCTTCGCGCCCGCGCCGAAGTGCGGCGGCAGCGCGCCGTCGTCCGGCAGCTTCGGGCGCTGCTCGAGCAGCACGACCTCGTCGGAGATGAAGTCGGCGTAGCTGCCCAGGGCCGGCTGCCGGGGCAGGAACATGAGCCTCGGCGCGGTGTGCAGGAGCCCGACCGCGCCGGCGAGCGGGGCGACGGCGAGCGCCGCTTCCGGGTGGTTCGCGGTGTAGCCGTGCGCGAGCAGGCGCGAGAGCGCGTCGACCCGGTGGAAGGGGCGCGGCAGCATGCGCGTCGACTCTTTCGTGGTGGAGCGGATCGCCCAGTCGCCGCCCATCGGGTCTCTCGCGCGCAGCGAGTTGGTCTGGCCGCTGCCGCCGAGGCGGTACGGCTGCAGGCCTCCCTGCTCGACGTCGAGGTTCAGCACGTCGTACGGCAGGTTCAGCGCGAACGCTTCGCTGTAGAACGTGCCGGCGAAGAACTTCACCGCGCGCGGGAACTGCCAGACGGGCTGCTTCGAGAAGCTCGCCGATGCGGCGGTGGGCAGCTCGCCGTCGGCGCGCGCTGCGGGCGCCGTCGCGGGTCTCTGCACGGGGGGCAGCGCGGCCTCGAACAGCAGCTCGGACGAGGGCGAGAGCCACCGCGCGACGCCTTCGCCGCCGGCGTCGAGGGAGAGCTCGAGCCAGCCGGGCGAGGCCGAGGCGAAGTCGGGCGGCTGCGGCGCCGCGACGGGGCGGCCGGCGCGCGCCGAGGTGCCGCTGATGAGCTGGGCCTGGTGCGCGAGCTCGAGGTACTGCTGGCTGGCGTCGTGGCCGGAGACGAAGACGTAGCGGCCGTTGCGCTCGGCCTCGTCGCGGAGGAGCTCGGCCCACGAGCGCACGAGCGGGTGGGCCTGGTGCTGCTCGACGAGGCCTGCCTGGCGCGCGAGGACCTTCAGGCTGCCGACGAGCGGCGCCGGCTCGAGGTGGGCCGCCGCGGTGAAGGCGCCGCCGAGCTCGCCCCAGCTCTTCAGCGGGTGATGGGTCGCGACGATGAGGCGCCGGTCGCGCCAGTCGCGGAGCACCGAGACGAGCTCGGCCTCGAACGCGGCGCGGCTCTTCGTCTGGCAGCGCTGGTTCAGCTCGGGGTCGTCCGCGTCGAGCTGCATCCACCACTGCGAGTCGAGCAGCAGCAGGCCGACCTGCCGCGTGAGCTCGACGACGACGGGGGTCCCGCACGCCGGCTCGGGCATCACGTCGAGCTCGCGATCGGTCGCCGCCTCGTACGTGCGGTTCAAGAGCTGCCGCAGCCGCGTGACGGCGCGGGTGCCCTCGGACGCGAAGTCCTGGTGGCCGGGCAGGAACCAGACGCGGCCTCCGCGGGCGACGAAGTCGCGGGTTGCGTCGACGTGCGCGAGGACTGCGCGCTCGGCGGTGGCGCGCTCCGGGTGCTCTTCCGCGGGCAGCTCGCCCGCGCAGTAATTGCCGGTGAAGACGACGACGGTGCTCTTCGGGTCGAGCGACTCGAGCCGCCGCGCGAGCGCGTCGAGCGCCGGCGTGCGGCCGTCGCCGTTCGAGCCGCCGGCGAACACGAGCGTCAGCGCGCGTGGGGTCTTGCTCGGCTTGCCCGCTGCGAACACTCCGGTGGCCGCCAGCAGCACGGCGACGGTGGCGACCTGGAGAGTGCGGCGCACGCCTGAAGCGGTGACGCAAGAGCCGCGCCCTGCGCCGCGGGTACGTCCCCGTCGTCGGGCCATCGCAAGACGTGCAGCGGGCCGGCGCTGCGGCGCAATCGGTGCAGCGGCGCACGGCGCTGAGCCGCACTGTGGCGCGGGCGCGGGAGTTGCTGTGACGGCCAGCCATGAACACGCCCGCGCCGGTCGTCACGCCCCCGACCGCCCCCGTCGTGAAGCCGGCCGCGCCGCCGGCCGGCGCGCCGTCGCCGCTCGCGCAGATCGGCAAGATGTTGGGGTACTTCCTGGTGCTGACGGCGGGCCTGCGCGTGCTCGACCTGACGCTCGCCGCGCTGGCGGAGAGCGGGCCGCTTCACGGGCTCAAGCGCGTGAGCGGGCTCATCGAGTCGATCCTCGACGTGAACAAGAACCTCGACGAGCTGATCGTCACGGGCTTCACGCTGGTGATCACGTTCCTGCTCGTGGCGCCGGTCTCGTGGGTGCTGAAGGTCACGCGCGGCGACGAGCGCGAGCCGTCGCTGACGCAGACGCTGATCGTGCTGAGCATGATCGTCGCCGGCGTCACGCTGCTCATCCAGGACAGCCTCGCCCGCTCGTTCGGTCTCGTCGGCGTGGTCGCGGCGGTGCGCTACCGCAACTCGCTCAAAGACTCGAAGGACGCCGTCTACGTCTTCCTCGCGCTCGGCATCGGCATGGCGTGCGGGCTGCACGCCTATCCCGTCGCGGCGCTGCTGAGCTTCCTCGAGTGCGCGGTGCTGCTCGGGCTGTGGATGCTGCAGCGGCGCGGCGCGCTGCCCGAGGCGACGCTGCTCGAGCGCCTGCGGGTCGCCGAGCGGCGCGGCGCCCGCACCGCCGAAGAGGCCCTGGCGTGGTTGACGCCCGACGCGCGCCAACGGCTCGAGGAGGACCTGCGCACCCAGAGCCGGCTCATCACGATGGCGACCGTGCTGGCCGCGCGGCACGGCAAGCGCGCGAACGCGGCGCTCACCGTGCAGATCCAGGGCGGGGCCGGCACCCGCGACCGCGTGAACTCGGAGCTCATGCACCACGGCGGCGGGTGGCAGTTGCTCGACGCCATCGAGCGCGACGGGGTGACGACGCTCGAGTACCTGGGCCGGGTGCCGCGGCGAAAGGCGCCGCCGGTGAAGCTCATCGAGCGACTGCAGAAGGCGGACTCCGGCGTGCAGCACGTCGCGTTCCGGTCGCTGCGGAAGATGCTGCCCGAGAAGATCGACGCCGACGGCGCCGGCGCGACGGCAGTGGCGAGCGCGCCCACGAAGGCGGCCGCATGACCTCGGAGACGCCGCAGGAGCGGGGCCTGCTCGTCGCGCTCGAGCGCATTCGCGCTGATCTGCTGGCGCTCGAGGGCCGCGAGGCGCGGGCGCTGTCGGACGTGCACGCCGCCCACCGGCGCAGCGCCACGAACCTGCTGCACTACCTCGCGCTCAGGCGCACCGACGTGCGCGAGGTGCAGCCGCTGCTGGCGGAGCTGGGCCTCTCTTCGCTGGGGCACACCGAGGCCCACGTGCTCGCGACGCTCGACGCGGTGATCGGGAACCTGCGGCGCATCAGCGGGCAGCCGCAGCAGGCCGCGGCGGCGCCGCCGCCGGTCACGCACCGCGAGGGAAGGCGGCTCGTCGAGACGAACGCGGACGCGGTGTTCGGCCCGACGGCCCGGCGAACCGTGCGCATCATGGTGACGATGCCGACCCAGGCGGCGCGGGACTACCGGCTGGTGCGCGAGCTGGTCGCCGGCGGCATGGACGTGATGCGCATCAACTGCGCGCACGACGGGCCGGCGGAGTGGTCGGGCATGGTCGAGAACCTCGCGCGCGCGCGCGCGGAGCTGGGCCGCGGCTGCCGGGTGCTGATGGATCTGGGCGGGCCGAAGCTGCGCACCGGGGCGGTGGCTCCCGGACCCGAGGTGGTGAAGTGGCGGCCCGAGCGAGACGAGGTGGGGCAGGTGACGGCGCCGGCGCGGGTGTGGCTCACGGCGACGGAGGCGCCGGCCCCGGCGCCGGGGCCCGCCGACGCCGTGCTGCCCGTGCCGCGCGAGTGGCTGAAGGCGCTCGCCGAGGACGAGCGGATCGACTTCGAGGACGCGCGCGGCGCGCGGCGGCGCATGAAGCTGGTGGCCTCGACCGAGGACGGCCGCTGGGCCGAGTGCAACAAGACGGCGTACATCACGTCGGGGCTGCAGCTGTTCGCCGGTGACGGCGAGCGGGCCGCGCGGGTCGGAGCCCTGCCCGCGAAGCCGCAGGCGCTCGTGCTGCGCCGGGGAGACACGCTCGTGCTCACGCGCGCCGAGGAGCCCGGCCGCCCGGCCGAGCGTGACGCCCGCGGCGAGGTCGTGCGGCCCGCCTCGATCCCCTGCACGCTGCCGCAGGTGTTCAGCGACGTGCGGCCGGGCGAGCGGATCTGGTTCGACGACGGGAGGATCGGCGGCGTGGTTCGGCTCGCGTCCGCCGACGCGCTGCAGGTGGAGATCGTGAGCGCCCGGCCCGAAGGCGAGGCGCTCAAGGCGGACAAGGGCATCAACCTGCCCGACAGCACGCTTCGCCTGCCGCCGCTGATGCCCGACGATCTGCGCGATCTCGGGTTCGTCGCGCGGCACGCGGACCTGGTCGGCTACTCGTTCGTGCGCGAGCCGTCGGACGTCACCGCGCTGCGCGAGCGGCTCGCGGATGCGGGAGCTCCGAACATCGGAGTCGTGCTGAAGATCGAGACCCGCACCGCGTTCGAGCGCCTGCCGCGGTTGCTGCTCTCGGCGATGAGGGGGCCCACCGTCGCCGTGATGATCGCGCGCGGCGATCTCGCGGTGGAGATCGGCTACGAGCGGCTCGCCGAGGTGCAGGAGGAGATCCTCTGGGTCTGCGAGGCCGCTCACGTGCCGGTGATCTGGGCCACCCAGGTGCTCGAGACGCTCACGCGCGAGGGGCACCCTTCGCGGGCGGAGATTACGGATGCCGCGATGGGAGAGCGGGCGGAGTGCGTGATGCTGAACAAGGGGCCCCACGTGCTCGAGGCGCTCAAGGTGCTCGATGACATTCTGGTGAGGATGCAGGGGCATGCCAGCAAGAGGAGCCCCGTGCTGAGGGAGCTCAAGATGGCGAGGGAGGGGTTGTGAGCTGTTCCGCTCACTGCCGGGGCCGAGGGGTCACGGGGGTTGCGCTTGCTCCATCAGGTGAATGCGCGCCGGCTTTCCGCGCCGCGCTTCGGTGCCGATGAAGAGCGTGCCGTCGGGCAGGAACGCGATCGCCTCCGGTTGCGGGAGGCGATCTGCATCGAGCGCCTCGAGTCGGATGAGCGCTCCGCCGCGTGAGAGCACCAGCAGCACTCGCGCGCGCGCCGAGACCACGTAGAGCTCGCCCGTCTTGGGGTGCACCGCCAGCCCCGACGGGTCGAGGTCGTCGTCCGCGTCTTTGAGCTTCTTCGCCGGGTGCTCCTTCCGGAACGCTTGAATCGCCTCGCGCTGGATCGAGATCACCGGGCTCGCCGACAACTTTTGCGTCGCCACGTCGATCGCCCAGATCGACCACGTGCGCTGCGCCTTCGTGCCGCTCGGGCGCTTGCAGGCGGCGAGCAGGCGATTGCCGGCGCGCTCGTAGGCCAGGCCCTCGAGCTCGCAGTCGCGCGGCAGCGCAGTCTCGAGCTGCCGGGCCCTGCGGGTCTTCAGGTCGACGGCGAAGAGCGCGCCGTCACTGCGGCCGGCGAAGACCGTGTCGCCGACCGCCGCGACCGCCTCGAAGTCGCCCGCGTCCGCGAACGGAACAGTCTCCAGCACCGCGCCGTCGCGCGCCGAGAGGCGGAACAGCGCACCGTGCTCGTCGTCGACCGCCCAGAGGCTCTCGGCGTCGGCGGCGCTCAGATCCGACAGCTCCGCGAGCGCCGGCGGAAGCTCGAACGTCGCCGCGGCGACGAGCATGACGACCAGCGCTTTCACGGCGGCGCTCCCGCGGGCCGGGCGAGGGGCGCCGGTGCTCGCCGCGGCAGGGCGAGCACCGCGATGGCGAGCAGCACGAGCCCCGCGCCGGCGAGCTCGGCGCCGCCGAGCCGCGCGTTGAACCCGACCGCGCCGAGCAGCACCGTCGCCAGCACGCCGGCGAGCACGCTGGAGGCGCGGTTGACCGGCACGCAGAACGAGTTCTCGCGCGCGTCGAGCAGGATGAGCGCGCCGAACACTCCGGTGCCCTGGGAGAGCAGCCCGACCAGCAGCGTGAGGCCCGCCTGCGACGCCGTCAGCCCGGTGAAGCCCCGGCGCAGCTGGTCGGCCAGGTCTCCGGGCACGAAGAGCGCGACCAGCGCGAGCGTGACGAAGATGGCCGGCGCGGCGACGAGCTGCTCTTCGACGAAGTAGCGGCGGTTGGCGCCGGGCTCTCCCTTCGCGAGGCGGCTCATGAAGCGCAGCCGCACGAAGTAGCTCGCGAGGTAGATGCCGGCGTCGGCGAGCGCGGCGGCCGAGACCCACAGCGCCTCGCGGCGCAGGGTGGCGACGACGACCGCGGCGATGCTGAGCCCCAGCGCGACCCACGAGGTCCACCGCACGTGGCGGCGCGCGAGCGCGTCGACCAGCGGCGCGAGGATCAGCACGCCGCCCCGCATGAGCAGCATCATGAAGACGATCGACGTGTCCTTGAACGTGTACGCGAGCGTGGTGGTGCCGATGATCGCCGCGGTCGCCAGGCCCGACAGCAGCGTCCACCGCGTCGGCACCGGCAGCTCGACGCCGAGCACCGCTCGCCGCGAGGCCGAGCGCCACCAGCCGGTCGCGAGCATGAAGGCCGCCATGCCGAGCAGCGACGCGAGCGTGCTCAGCGGCAGCAGCGTGACGCCGTCGAGCGCCGCCTGACCCTCGCGGCCGCTCGACAGCGCCTTCGTCAGCGCCGAGTACGGCGCGTAGCAGGCGAAGTAGCCCGCGGCCCACACCCAGATGAGTCGCGAGTTCGTGTTCACGTGGGGGCTCCCGCGGCGAGCTGCTCAAGCCTTCATCAAGGTGAACAGCACGCCCATCGCCGCGAAGAAGGCGATGGTCCCGGCGACGATCAGCCAGAAGAGGCGGGCGCTGATGGCTTCGGCGGCGAGAGGATTTCGAGTGGACATGCCCCGCGGCACTGCACGGCGCGCGCCGCACGCGGGCCCCGGGTATGAGACGGGCGCGTGCAATCGGTGCGCGCTTCGGGACGTGGCGCGCACGCCCGGGGGAGCTCGGGTCCCGGTCTTGGCGGTGGTCCCAGAGGCGCCCGCACGTTTTGCGCGCCTGCGGTGAGGGCACGTCCGTTGCTCCAGCCGAACGTTGCCATGAGCTCACGAGCCCTTCGATTCGGAGTGATGGCGGCGTCGGCGACCCTCGCGGGCATCCTGCTGTCCGGGCCGGTCGCCATGCTGCTGGTCGGCGTCACCTACCCTCAACCCGTCTGGCTCGGCGCCGAGGCCTTCGCCGCCGCACACCACCCGGTGCAGACGCTTCCGTACTGGTTCGGCTTCCTGCTCGACGGCGGCTCGGTGGCGCTGATCGCAGCGCTGCACGCGATGGCGCCGCCCGACCTGAAGGCGCGCACCGGCGCCGCGCTGGCGTTCGCGGCGGCGTTCGCGGCGCTCATCTTCTTCAACTACGCGATGCAGACCTCGTTCGTGCCCGTGCTCGCCGAGGAGTACAGCGCCGCGAAGGCGCCGGTCATCTCGGCCCTGACCATGGCGAACCCGCGGTCGCTCGCGTGGGCGCTCGAGATGTGGGGCTACGCGCTGCTCGGGGTGGCCACGTGGCTCGTCGCGCCGGTGTTCTCCGGTGGCCGGCTCGAGCGCGCCACCGCGTGGCTGTTCGTCGCCAACGGGCCGGTGAGCATCGCCGGCGGGTTCTGGACCGCCGCTCAGCCGGGATGGGTGATGTCGCCGCTCGGCCTCTCCATGTTCGCCGGGTGGAACGTGCTGATGTTCGCGATGGTGGTGCTCGCGCTCGTCTGCTTCAGGAAGCGCGCGGCCGCGCTCGTCGCGCCGCCCCAGGACCCGCCGCAGGCCGCGCGTCGCGCTGCGCGCCCGGTAACGGCCGTCGGGGCATAGCCCCGCGAGGTCGTGGAAGGCGCAGTCTCTGCGCAGCTCCCCAGAGCCACCGTCCCGCCTCCTGGTGGCATGCCCGAAGCACGTCTCTGAGGGGTGGAACGCTCTGCCTTGGAGGCCGTCATGAAAGCCGTTCTCACCCTGGCGCTGCTGTTCGCGACCGCCGCTTTTGGGGCCGGGCGCGACGGCACCACCGTCACCATCGCGCGGGACGAGCAGCTTCACGAAGACGTCTACGTCGGCGCCGGCACCGCCGTCATCGAAGGCCGCATCGACGGAGACCTGACGGTCGTCGCCGGAGAGCTGCGCCTCGACGGCGAGGTCACCGGCGACCTCTTCTTCTTCGGCGGCCGCGGCGTCATCACCGGCAAGGTGGGCGGCAGCGTCCGCGGCGCGGCAGGGCAGCTCACGGTGGAAGGCACGGTGGAGGACGACCTGGCCTTCGTCGGCGGAGACATCGGCGTCGCGCGCGGCGCTTCCATTGGTCGCGACCTGCTCGTCGCGGCCGGCCGGGCCACTTCGCACGGCGACATCTGGCGCCACGCGCGCGCCTGGGGCGGCAACCTCGAGCTCGACGGCCTGGTCGGCGGCGACGTCGGCGGGCAACTCGGCTCGCTCGTGCTCGGAGAAGGTGCGCGCGTCTTCGGCAACGTGAAGGTCGCCACCGATGCGGACATCGAGCGGATGCCGGGCGCGCAGGTCGCCGGCGAGCTCGAGCGCACGGCGCTGCCGGGACCGGCTCAGCCGCCGATCGCCGACGGGCTCATCCGCTGGCTCCGCAGCCTCGTCGCGATGCTCGCGGTCGCTGCGCTGTGGTTGATGCTCTTCCCCGGGTTCTCTCGCCGCGCGATGGCGACCCTGCGATCCCGCCCCGGCGCCTCGCTCGGGTATGGAGCGCTCGCGCTCTTCGCGACGCCCGTCGTCGCCGCGCTGATCTTCGCGCTCGGGCTCGCGCTCGGCGGCTGGTGGCTGTCGGCGGTCGCGCTCGGAGTCCTGCTCGTCGCCGCGGCGATCGCCGCGCCGCTCGTGGGCCACTTCATCGGGCAGCGGGTGCTGCGGCTGTTCAAGCGCGAAGGCTCGGAGGCGCAGCGCCAGGTGATCGGCCTCGTCGTGCTCACGCTGCTCGCGGCCCTTCCCTTCGTGGGAGGCCTCGTCATCCTCGTCACGGCCGCGGCGGGCGTCGGCGCCCAGCTGCTCGCGCTCAAGGGCCGAATGCCGGTGCGCACGAGCGAGCGCCTCGACGTGCTGCGTGACACCGGGGTCGCGGCGACCAGCCCGAACTGAAGGAGGAGCGTCATGAGAGCGAAGACGATGATGGTGCTTGCGGCGGCGGTGCTCCTGGCGGCGTGCCTGCCGGGGACGAACGAGTTCGTCGGCACGGCCGCGTCGAGCGGTGACGTCGCCGGCTTCTGGCGAGGCCTGTGGCACGGGCTGACGGTGTGGATCTCGTTCCTCGTGTCGCTGTTCACCGACAGCGTGCAGCTGTACGAGGTGCACAACAACGGCAACTGGTACGACGCCGGCTACTTCTTCGGCCTGCTGATCTCGATCGGCGGAAGCGGCGGCGGCGGGGCGCGATGGGGACGCCGGAAGGGCTGACGCCGCGCGCTGCGGCTCCTCACGCGGACTTCGGCGCCAGCCGCGTGAGGAACGCGTAGCAGCCCGACAGCGTCGCCAGCTCGGCCCAGTGGTCCGCGGAGATGTCGTGGTCGAGCGCTTCGCTCAGCCTGACCACGAAGCGGAGGAAGTTCGCCGAGCGCAGGTCGGCCGCATCGGACAGCGAGCACTGCTCACGCAAGGCACGGGGATCGACGTGGGCGCGGGTCGGCATGGGGCGGCACGCGGTGCAACGACCGTTCCTGGCCTTTCGCGCCGCGGGGCTGCAGATGCTGCGGCTTGCCGAGCGGGGCACACCCGCGCCCGCGCAGATTCTGCGCCCGCGCCGCGAGCCTCATGGCGCCGTCAGTCCCGGGCGAGGAGCGCGACGAGGTCGGTCATGGTGATGAGGCCGACGAGGTGCTCGTCCTCGACGACGGGCATCGCGTCGATCTGCCGGTGCAGCATCTCGGCGGCGATGTGGCGTGCCGGCGTCCGCGGGCTGCAGCTCGCCGGGTGAAAGGTCATGACCTCTGCGATGCAGAGGTCCGGAAACTCGAGGTGGCCGTCGAGGGCCCGGTTGGCGCGCGTGAGCAGCTGCCGGTCGGAGACGATGCCCACCAGCTTGCCGTTGTCGACCACCGGCAGGTGCCTCACGTCGAGCTGCTTCATCAGCTTCCAGGCCATGTCGATCGGCATCTCCTCGTCGACCGTCACGGGCTGCTGCGTCATCAGGGTTGCCGCTTCCATGTTCACCTCCACACGGTCACCGGGCAGTGCGCGTGGTGCACGACACGGTCACTCACGGAGCCGAGCAGGAACCTGCCCGCCGCGCCGAGGCCGCGCGCGCCCATCACGATCATGTCGGCGCCGAGGCGGCCTGCGACATCGACGATGGTGTCGGCGATCGGGCCCATCTCGACGATGGTGTGCACCTCGACGCCTCGCGCCCCGGCTGCGAGCTCTCGCAGGCGGGCCTGCACCAACTTCATGTCGTCCTCCGAGATGGGCGGGCTCATCACGGCGTAGCCGGACAGCGGCCCCATCGGCACCACCTGCGGAGGCGGCAGCACGGTGAGCAACGTCACCTTCGCCTTCACCTGCTTGCCGAGCTCGAGGCCGAAGCTCGCGGCGTCCCGTGAAGGCGCCGAACCGTCGACGGCGATGACGATGTGCTCCAGCATGCTCCTTCGTGGAGCAATCGTCGTTCCACGAGCGTTCGGGCGCAGCGGCGGCACGCACCTGCAAACGCTGCGCGCGCCTGCGACCTCAGAGCCAGTACTGCAGGCCGAGCGTCAGCTTCAGGCCCTTCGCCGGGAGCACGAACCGCGCGTCCTCGAAGGTGGGGATGCGCCACATGCGCCCCGACAGGCCGGAGACGCAGATGCCTTCGCGCGGGACGCCCAGCAGGTTCTTGTCGAGCCGGCCGTCGGCGTTCTCGTCGTGCAGCACCGCGAGCGCCCACGTGCCTTCCGGGACGTCCTGGAGCGTCACCTCGACGGCACCGGCGGCCGCGACGGACAGCGTCCGCACCGCCTTGGGGTGGTCCTCCGGGAAGCCCTCGGCGCTGTGGAACAGCGCCAGGCGGATGAGGCCGCGGGCATTTCGTGCGCCTTCCACCCGAACCGACAGCGTGGGCGCGAGCGTCATGGCGATCACGAGCGCAGGGACGATCATGCGCGGTCTCAGGTTCAAGCGCGGTACCAGGGCCGCGCGCGCCGCGCCGCGCGGACGAGCACGCAGGCCTTGCGCCGCCGGTCGCCGCGACGAAGAGCCTGCGTGTGGCGCGCCGGCTGCTCGTGGTGCACGGCTGGCACACGCGCTGAACGGGAACGGCACCATGGAGCCGGTCCCGCAGAGGCGTTCGCTGTCCACGCCGAACGACGTGGAGAAGCGGCGGCTCGTCTTCGGGCCGGCGGCGCTGGCCGTGCTCGCGCTGGCGGTGCTCAGCAGCTGTACGCCGAGGGCCATCGCCGCCGTCTACGTCGCGCGCGCGGCCAGCAACGGCTCGGGCGCGTTCGGGTGGTTCGCAGCTCGAGGCGAAGAGCTCGTGCGCGTGGGGGCGGAGCTCGACTCGAGCGCCTGCCCGGCGAGCGCGGCGGGCGCGCCGACCTACGTGGTCGTTCACGGCCTCGGCGGCGACGGGGTCGAGACCCGCCGGACCCTCGAGCTCTTGCGCCGCGCGAGGCCCGCAGGCGTCTTCCTGTTCCGCTGGTTCCCGTGGAGCTCGCGCGACGCCCTGGTCTCGCAGCTCTCGAGAGGCGTCTCCACGCTGGGCTGGTGCGGCACGACGCCGGTCGTCGTGCTCGCGCACAGCGCGGGAGGTGTGCTCGCGAGCCTCGCCGCGGCGCGCGTGGTGGCGCCGCCGACCGCGCCGCCCGGCTGGCTCACCGTCGTCACGGTCGCGTCGCCGCTGGCGGGGACGGTGGCTCCCGCGCGGCGCGATGACCAGCAGCTGCTCATGTTCTTCCTCGACCTGGGCACCGCGACCCACTACCCGGCTCCGGCGCGCGGCGTGCGGGTGCTGCACCTGCGCACGAGCCCTCCCGCCGACCCCGACATGGCGGCGTTCCTCGGGCATGCGCCGAACGACGTCGGCGTCGGTGTGCCCGGCGCGCGGCAGATCGACCTGCCGCGCGCGCTCACCCACTCGGGCGCGATGGTGTACGTCGGCCGCCGCCTGGCCGACGGCTCGTTCGCGCGCTGGGCGAACGAGCGGTGAGCAGGCGCTACTTCTTCAGCGCGGCGTGCGCCGCCGCGAGCCGCGCGATCGGCACGCGGTAGGGCGAGCACGAGACGTAGTCGAGGCCGGCCTCGTGGCAGAAGGCGATGGTGGCGGGGTCTCCGCCGTGCTCGCCGCAGATGCCGACGTCGAGGTCCTTCCTTCGGGCCCGGCCGCGCTCGATGGCGATGCGCATCAGCTCGCCGACGCCGGCGCGGTCGAGCGTGGCGAACGGGTTCGTCTTCAGGATGCCCTTCTCGAGGTACTCGGCGAGGAACTTCGGCTCGGCGTCGTCGCGCGAGATGCCGAACGTCGCCTGGGTGAGGTCGTTGGTGCCGAACGAGAAGAACTCGGCGTACTCGGCGAGGCGGTCGGCGACGAGCGCGGCGCGGGGCACCTCGATCATCGTGCCGAAGCGGTAGCGCACCTTGCGGCCGCACTCGGCCATGACCTTCTTGGCCTCGTCTTCGAGCAGGGCGCGCTCGAACTCGAGCTCGGCGGACGTGGCGGTGAGGGGGATCATGATCTTCGGCTGAACGCGAACCCCGCGCGCGGCGCACGCGCACGCGGCCTCGAAGATGGCGCGCACCTGCATGCGGACGAGCTCGGGCATGTGAATGCCCAGGCGCACGCCGCGCAGGCCCATCATCGGGTTCTGCTCGCGCAGGCGCTCGACGGCGGCGAGCATCTCCTTCGCGGGCAGGAGCAGCTGCTCGACGTCGCTGCGCTCGGCGGGCAGCAGGTCCCAGCGCGTCTGCAGCTGCGCGACCTTCTGCTGCAGCTCGTCGTGGCTGGGCAGGAACTCGTGCAGCGGCGGGTCGATGAGGCGGATGGTGACGGGCAGGCCGTTCATCGCGGTGAACAGCCCCTCGAAGTCGCCGCGCTGCAGCGGCAAGAGCTTCGCGAGGTGCTCGGCGCGCGCCTTGTCGTCGTTCGCGAGGATGAGCGCCTGCACGATCGGCAGCCGCTCGGACTCGAAGAACATGTGCTCGGTGCGGCACAGCCCGATGCCCTCGGCGCCGAACGCGCGGGCCCGCTCGGCGTCGCGCGGGTAGTCGGCGTTCGCCTGCACGCCGAGGCGCCGGGCGGCGTCGGCCCACTCGAGCAGCTTCTGAAGGTGCGGGTCCGAGAGGTCGGGCACGACCGTCTTGAGCTGGCCGGCGAACACCTCGCCAGTGGTGCCGTCGATCGAGACGAAGTCGCCTTCCTTCAAGACCCGGCCGCCGGGGGCGGTGAGCGTGCGCTTCGCCGCGTCGATGTCGAGCTTGAGCGCGCCGACGACGGCCGGCTTGCCGAACTGGCGGGCGACGAGCGCGGCGTGGCTGGTGCGGCCGCCGCGGCTGGTGAGCACGCCGTTGGCGGCGAGCAGCCCGTGCACGTCGTCGGGCTTCGTCTCGGGGCGCGCCATGATCACCTGCTGCTTCGCCTTCGCCCAGCGCTCGGCGGTGTCGGCGTCGAAGGCGAGCTGGCCGATCGCGGCGCCGGGCGACACGTTGAGGCCCGAGCCGAGCAGGGCGCCTTCGGCGATCGCGCGGCGGCGCGCCTCGGGGTCGAACTGCGGGTGGAGGAAGGCGTCGATCTGCTCCGGGGTGATGCGCAGCACGGCCTCGTCGCGCGAGATGAGCTTCTCGTTCGCGAGATCGACGGCGATGCGGAGCGCGGCCTGCGCCGTGCGCTTGGCGGTGCGCGTCTGCAGCATCCACAGCGTGTTGCGCTCGATGGTGAACTCGACGTCCTGCACCTCGCGGTAGTGGCGCTCGAGCTTCTTGCAGATGGCGGCGAGCTCGCGGGCGGCGCGGGGGAACTCGGCCTTCAGCTCGCCGATGGGGCGGGTGGCGCGCGTGCCCGCGACGACGTCTTCTCCCTGGGCGTTGACGAGGAAGTCGCCCTCGAGCACGGGGGCGCCGTTCGTGACGTCGCGGGTGGTGGCGACGCCGGTGGCGGACGTCGAGCCGAGGTTCCCGAACACCATGCTGACGACGTTCACGGCCGTGCCCAGGTCGTGCGGAATGCCGGCCGCCGCGCGGTAGTCGTGGGCGCGCTTTCCGTCCCACGAGCGGAAGACGGCGAGGACCGCGAGCTCGAGCTGCTCGCGCGCCTGTTCGGGGAAGGGGCGGCCCGCGCGCTCGGCGACGAGGCGCTTGAACGCGGCGGTCAGCGCGCGCAGGTCTGCTTCGGGCAGGTCGGCGTCGTTGGCGACGCCGCGGGCGGCGCGGCGCTCGGCGAGCAGCTCCTCGAAGGGCTCGTCGGGGACGCCGAGCACGACGGTGCCGAACATCTGCACCAGGCGGCGGTAGGCGTCGTAGACGAAGCGCGCGTCCTGCGTGGCGGCCACGAGCCCCTCGGCGACCGCGTCGTTGAGCCCGATGTTGAGGACGGTGTCCATCATGCCGGGCATCGAGATCTTGGCGCCCGAGCGGCAGGAGACGAGCAGCGGCGCGGCGGGATCGCCCAGGCGCTTCTTCGTGGCGCGCTCGAGCCGCGACAGCGCGGCGGCGACCTCGTCCCACAGCCGCGGCGGCGGGGCCTTCAGCTTCATGGCGTCGCGGCACGCGGCGGTGGAGATGACGAAGCCCGGCGGCACCGGCAGCCCCAGCGCGGTCATCTCGGCGAGCTTGGCGCCCTTGCCGCCGAGCAGCGCGGCGAGGCCGTCCTTGCCGGCGGCGCGGCGCGCGGCCTTCAGCTGGCTCAGGTCGAAGACGTAGAGCCCGGGCACGTTACGGCGCGGCCCGCGAGGCGGGGTGCGCGCGCCGACTGACCGCGGCGAGCGGCGCGCAGATTCTGCGGGAGAGTTTTTCATCGGTCGAAAATTGCGCGTCGAAGAGGTCATGCCGGACCCCTTCAGCAACTACCGGACCACCAGAGGCCGCGCAGCACGCCTCAAGGGGTGCCGCCAGGGTGGGTGGCCTCGCCCGCGACGCGCGCCAGCCGGGCGGCGTGCCACGCGAGCACCTCTTCGAGCTCGCGCCGCGCGCTCGGGTCGGTCGCGTCTTTCGCCGCCTGCGCGAGGATGCGCAGCAGGTGCTCATCGCCTTCGAGCACGCGCAGCTCGGCCTCGGGCACGCCGAGCCGTCGGAGCAGAGGAAGCAGCGCGTGCTCGCGCTCGAGGGCCGCCGGCAGCTCGCGCGCGAGCTGCTCTGGAGAGGTCTTCACGGCTTCACCTCGACCTCGACGTCGAGCCCCTGCCGCACGCTCTGCGTCACCACGCAGAAGTCCTGGAACGCCGCGAGGCAGCGATCGAGCGCCGCGCGGTGCTGGGCGGTGACCTTCGGCGAGAGCACGACGCGCACCTTGCCGATGCGGAGCCTGCGGTCTTCGTTGCGCACCAGCTCGACGTGGACGCGACCTTCGAGGTCCTCCACGTCGGCGCCCTGCTTGCGCAGGCAGAACAGCAGGCTCGAGGCGAGACAGTCGGCGATGGCCGCGGCCAGCACCCGCGCCGGGTTGGGGGCGGTGTCTTTGCCGAGCGGGGGCGGCTCGTCGAACCACAGCGGCGGCAGCGACTCGTTGTCGAAGTCGGCGCGGAAGCGGAAGCCGCGCTCGTGGCGCAGGTGGACGTCGAGCTCGGCGACCACCTGCTCCTTGGGCACGAGGTGCAGGGCGCTCACGATCGCCTCTCGTGGCGCGTCTTCGCGCTCATGCTCTTCAGCCGCGCAGCGTATTCGAGCACGACGCTGTTCTTGCCGCGCTGCGCGCTCGGGCGCGTCGACTTGCGTGACGGCTTGCCGGACTGGGACTCCTCGGTCGCGACGGAGGCCTTGCGGCCCGCGCGCAGCGACATGTTGCGGGCGCCGCCGTCGGTGGTGCTGCGCCGCTTGGGCGGCCGCTGTGGCACGGGTGCCTTCTTGGGTTTGCTGCGCTCGATTTCGTACCGGAAACGTTGGGCTTTGGTGGCCATGATGGAGCTCCCAGGGTGCAGCGGGTGTGCCGCGCCGGCCGCGACGTGCGCAGCGCCACGTGACCGCCCGCACGCGCAAGGTTTTCGTGCCTTAGCGCGTGGCCTCGGCCCGCTCGACCACCTCGCGCACCGTGGCGACCGTGGCATCCTGCTGGGGGCCGCGCGCGAGCAGCGCAGGCACGCCCCCGACGTCGATCAGCACGACGTAGGTGACGCGGGTGGCTCCGCTCGCGTCCGGCGCGAACGACCACTCTCCGCGCAGGTGCGCAAAGGCTGCAGCGCCCTCGGCCGGCGTGAAGCGCAAAGCGTGGAAGCGCATTCGCCACGCCCCCGTCGCCGCATCGGCCCAGCGCACCTGCCGCAGCACGCACTGGCGCGGGCTGATGATGGGGGGCTCGTACTGCAGGAACAGCGTGCGCTCGTTCTGCGACTCGGCGAGCACACGTCGCTTCGCGAGGTACTTCGTCTGCATCCCGTCGTCGCGCAGCTCCCAGGCGGCGGCGATCAGCGCAGAGGTCGGCGCGTCGGCGAGGGTGGTGACGCGGAGCTCGGGCAGCGCGGCCTGGGGCACGGCCCGGCTCTCCACCGCGAGGCCGTCGGGGTCGGTGCGGACCGTCTTCCACTCCGAGTCGACAGCCGGCGATGCCGCCGACATCGTCATGACCAGGAGCGTGCCCGACGCCTTCATGTACCGCGGGGTGAGCACCGCCCGTGCCACGGCGCTTGCCGGGCCGACTTCCGCGGGCTTGCTCGCGCGGCGGACGCCGGGTCACTTCTTCAGGCGCACGAGCTCTTCCGAGCGGTGCACGCGGGCGAGGCGCTTCTCGGCGCGGTCGTCTCCGAGCAGCTTGCTGACCTTCGAGAAGACCTCGGCGGCGGTGCGCTTCCACTCGGGCGGCGGGCCGTCGCCGCCCTGGTACTCGTCGGGGTCGAACGGCGTGCGGTGGACGGCGAGCAGCGAGCGGGCGAGGTCGCGCTCGTCGTCGCTGGCCAGCGGCGAGAGCAGGCGCACGACCTCGAGGTTGCCGTGCACCGCGGCCTTGAGCATCGCGGTCTCGTGGTCGAAGTCGTGCAGCGACGGGTCGGCGCCGGCGGCGAGCAGCACCTCGACGAGCTCGACGTGCCCGCGCAGCGCGGCTTCGTGCAGCGCGGTGCGACCTCCCTCGAACTGGGCGTTCACGTCTCTCGCCTCGGCGGCCAGCCTGGCCAGCGCGTCGGCGTCCTCTTGCACCACTGCGTCGAAGAGCGTCATGACGAGAGCGGGTAATGGCCGCGCGTCGCTGCTTCATGGCGCCGGGGAGTGTTGCGAGATCGGAAGCGTGGGCGAAGGTGGGCGAAGCAGTCGTGTTAGATGCGCGCACATGGCCTCTCCTTCGCCAGAGACGACTCCTCCTCGAGACGAGCTGCTGCAGACCCTCGTCACGAACCGGAAGAGCTTCCTCTCGTTCCTCGAGCGGCGCGTCGGCAGCGCCGCCACCGCCGAAGATCTGCTGCAGGAGGCGTTCGCGCGCTCGCTCGACAAGCTGCCCTTCGACAGCAGCGAGAGCTCGGTGGCGTGGTTCTACCGGGTGCTGCGCAACGCCGTCATCGATCACTACCGTCGCGGCGGCACCAGCGAGAAGGCGCTCGCGGCGCTGGCGCGCGAGCTCGACGAGGCCGCCGCCCCGAGCCCCGACGAGAAGGACGCGGTCTGCCGCTGCGTCGCGCGCCTCTCGGAGACGCTGAAGGAAGAGTACGCGACGGCGCTCAAGCGCATCGACGTCGACGGTCTGTCGGTGCAGGCCTACGCGGCCGAGGCGGGCATCACCGCGAACAACGCCGGCGTCCGCGTCTTCCGTGCGCGCGAGACGCTGCGCAAGCGCGTCGTGAAGTGGTGCGGCTCGTGCGCGTCGCGCGGCTGCGTCGACTGCTCGTGCGGTGAGCCGGGCAGCACCGGCTGCGGCCACAAGCAATGAGGGGGCACATCGCTTGCCCATTTCGACGGCGAGAAACGACCTTGGCCGCAGCGCTCGCGATCACGTTCTTCAATCCCCCAGGGGTTTGCCATTGAAGCGTTCGGGCTCGATGGCGAGCAACCTGCGGCGACTGCGGCCCGGGCCATGACGTCAAAAGGGGAAGGGCTCTCGTTCGAAGCCCTTCCCCGGGGAAGTACTGCGTCTTCAGCCTTCGCAGCCGCAGCCGTCGCCGCAATCACACCCGCTCTGGCACTGGCAGCCGGCGCCGCAGCTGCACGCGCCGGTCTCTTCGCAGCCACAGGTCTCGGTGAGGCACTCGCACGCGCTGCTGTTGGACTGGGTCTCGTTCAGGTTCTCGTTCGACATGGTGTTCCTCTTCGGTTTGCAACCGGCTGAATTGCCGGCTTCGTTCACGCAAACGCAGCACGCGTCCGCGCATTACAGGTCCCGTGGTGAGGCGGCCGCCGCGCACGGTGGCTCCCAGCACGAGGGCCGCGCTGATGAGCACCAGGTTCTTCAAGATGTACTGGCCCTCGAGCGTCGGAGCGATGGGGAAGCGCACGAACGTCTCCGCCGGGAACAAGAGCAGCGGCGTCAGCGTGCCGGCCATCTGCAAGAGCAACAGCCCGATGGCGAGGCGCAGCTGGACGCCGAGGACGAGCGCGAGGCCGATCGCCGACTCCCACGCGGCGAGCACGAGCAGCGAGAGCTTCGGCGGCACGAGGCCGAACGTGAGCTTCGCGATGGTGGCGCCGGCGAGATCTTCGGCCGGACTGAAGCCCGGTACGAACTTGAGCGCGCCGAACCACAAGAAGACGACGCCGAGGCTGATGCGCAACAGCAACAGGCCGTGCCGTGCGAGCCAGCGAACAGCCTGCTCCTCCCACCGGTCGAGCGTGCTCACGGCGCCTCCTTCACGAACTGCTCGTCGGTGAGGGCTTCGAGGAAGGCGACGATGTCGGCGCGCTCCTGCTCGCTGAGCTCGAGCGGGCGGATGACGGGGTCGGTGTTCGGGTGGCCCGCGCCGCCCTTCGCGTAGTGGTCGACGACGGCGCGCAGCGTGGGGACCGAGCCGTCGTGCATGTACGGCGCGGTGACGCCCACGTTGCGCAGCGTCGGCACCTTGAACTTCCCGCGGTCGTCGGCGCGGCCGGTGACGGCTTCGCGGCCGAGGTCGCTCGAGTCGACGCCGTTGTTCGCGAACGTGTTGTTCGTGAGGTTGAAGCCGACGTGGCAGTGGAAGCACTCGCCGCGCTCGCCGAGGGCGATGGTGGCCCCGCGTTTCTCGGCGGCGGTGAGCGCCGAGGTGTCTCCGCGCAGGTGCCGGTCGTAGCGGCTGGACCCGCTGACGAGCGACCGCATGAACGACGCCAGCGCCTTCGCGACGACGTCGGCGTCGGGCGTGCGGCCATACGCGCCCTTCGCCATGCGCACGTACTCGGGGTCGGCCGCGACGCGCTCGACGAGCTCGGGCACCGTCATGTCCATCTCGAGCGGGTTCGTGATGGGGCCGAGCGCCTGCTCCTCGAGGGTCTTCGCGCGGCCGTCCCAGAAGAACGTCGTGTTCCAGGCGAGGTTCTGAAGCGGCGGGGCGTTGCGCGTGCCGGTGCGACCCTCGACGCCCACGCTGACGGCGCGCGGGTCGGCGAACGCGTTCGCCTGCAGGTGGCACGTCGCGCACGAGACGTCGCGGGTGCGCGAGAGCCGGGCGTCGTGGAACAGCTTGCGGCCGAGGTCGATGCGCGCGGCCGTCGGCTCGTTGTCGGCGGGCGAAGGCATCGGCGGGAAGTGGCTGGGGACGGTGACCGGCGAGGCACAGGCGGCCACCAGCGTGACGGCGAGCAGAGCAGTGCGGTTCATGGCGGCTCGTCCTCAGCGGATGGTGAAGACCGACGACTTGGAGATGTTGGTCGCCATCTGGGTGATCGGGGCGCCGCCGTGCGCGCCGCCGGACAGCGGCGGAGCGGCCTCTCCCGTCGGGCTCACGAACAGGCGGTTCACGTCGACGGTGACGTCGAGCTGGCTGGCCTGGCCCGCGGCGACGGTCAGCGGCACGTGCAGGTGCAGGCTGCCGCGGTTCGCGTCCTCACCGACGTGGAAGAAGAACGGCTTCCACGCGCCGGCGCTCTGCACCTGGCCCTCGATCTTCAGGAAGATGTAGTTCGGGTCCCACGACCAGTACATGTCGGTGTCGACGTCGAGCGGAGCCGCACGCATCGACGCGTCGCCGTGGTTCAGCGGCTCGCCGGTGGGGCAGGTGACGGGCACTCCGACGGAGAGGTTGACCGCCTTGTAGGTGCCGGGCGGCGCCATGATCGCTACCGACTGGCTCGCTGGAGTGTCGGCATCGACGAACGCGACGCCGTAGGGCAGCGGGCTGCCGTCGGGCTTCGCGAGCGGCGCGCGGACCACCGTTCCGCTCGAGTCGACCAGCGCCGCCTCGGACAGGTAGTAGCGGAGCTTGCTGACCTTGTACTGGGCTCCTGCCTCGGAGCTCAGCACCGACCCGAGCGCGAACGGCTGCGCGCCGGCGACGTTGCGGAGGTTCACCACGACGGGAACGCGCTTGCCGGCGAGCTCGTCCGCGACGGGCGGACAGTCGGCCAGGAACGTCTTCTGGGCCGACGAGCAGGCGGGCAGCGAGAGGAGGACGGCGAGCGACATCAGCGCAATGCGAACCATGGAAGGCCTCGGTTTTCGGTGGAGTCGTCAGTGACTCGACGCCGCGAACGCGGGCCGCGCCGGTGCATTACAGCCGGCGGCGTTACTGATGTTTCCATGCGGTCGGAGGCACCATCGACCCCCACGTCCGGTCAGCCCTTCTCGGGGCTCGGCCTCACGCTCGTGATCGCCATCGTGCTGCTCGGCTTCGCCGTCACGGCGTTCGTGACGCAGCGTGCCTCGCGGCGCGTCGAGTCGCTCTCCGAGACGATCGTGTCGAACTCGGCGCCCAGCATCGAGCGCCTCGCCGAGCTGCGCGCGCGCGTCTTCGAGGTCGAGCTGATGGCGTCGGACCTGCTGCACGCGGGCCCGGGGGCGCCGAGCGGGCAGGAGATCGACGCGGCGCTCGGGCACCTGCACGAGGCCGTCCGCGGCTACCTCGAGCTGGGGCAGCTGCCCGGCGAGTCCCCGTACTGGAACGAGGTCCAGCGCGCGACGCTTCAGTTCGACGACTCGGTGAAGGAGACGGTCGGGCTGCAGCTCACCGGCCGCCGGGCCGAGGCGCAGCGGGCGTTCGAGCAGCGGGTCGAGCCGGCTGGCCGCCAGCTCGTCGGCGCCTCGCTGCGCGCGGTCGAGTTTCACGCGCGGACCAGCCGCGCGCTGGCGAGCAGCATCCGCGATTCGCGGGCGCACGCGATTCGCGTGATGAATGCGCTGTCGGCGGTGAGCATCGCGCTCGGGCTCGTCGGCGCGTACCTCCTGGTGCGACAGGTTCGCCGCCAGCGCGCGCTGACCGAAGAGCGCGCGAAGTTCCACGAGGCCAGGGCGGACGAGCTCGAGCAGTTCGCCGGTCGCGTCGCGCACGACGTCAAGAACCCCATCTCGGCGGCGAAGCTCGCCTCGGAGATCGCGCTGCGGCGGCGGCCGGGCCCCGAGGCGGCGGTGTTGCTCGGCAGGGTGCAGCAGAGCCTCGCGCGGGCCGACGCGATCACGTCGGCGCTGCTCGACTTCGCGCGGTCGGGCGCCCGGCCGGACCCCGGCGCGAGGACGGACCCGGGCGAGGTGCTCGCCGGTCTCGAGAGCGGCCTCTTGCCCGAGGCCGAGCGCCTGGGCATCGAGCTCGAGCTCGAGCGCGTGCCCCCGGTGCTCGTCGCGTGCAGCACCGGCGTGTACCTGAGCCTCGTCGGCAACCTGGTGAAGAACGCGATGAAGTACATGGGCCCGCGGCCGGTGCGGCGCATCACCGTGCGGGTGAGAGACGAGGGCGCGGCGGTGCGCACCGAGGTGATCGACACGGGGCCCGGTATTCCCGCGAAGAGCGCCGAGGCCCTGTTCCAGCCGTACTTCAGGCTGACACCGGATCGCGGCGCCGAGGGGCTCGGGCTCGGCCTCGCCACGGTGAAGAAGCTCGCCGAGGGCCACGGCGGCCGCGTCGGCGTCACGTCCGAGCTCGGCCGCGGCAGCACGTTCTGGTTCACGCTGCCGCGCGCGGGCTCGCGGTGGGAAATCGAACCGGCGGGGCGCGACGAACCGCTCGTCCACCACTGACGCCCGTTACTCATTCGACATGCAGTTGCAGAAGCACCCGGAGGCGCGATGAACGCGCTGCGAGCCGACGTGGCCATCATCGGCGGAGGCCTGGGCGCTTGTGCCGCGGCGCTGGCCGTCGCGCGGCTCGGCCGGCGCGTCGTGCTCACCGAGGAGACGCGGTGGGTCGGCGGACAGCTCACGAACCAGGCCGTGCCCCCCGACGAGCACCCGTGGATCGAGCGGTTCGGAGCGCCGGCGAGCTACCGCGCGCTGCGCAACGGCATTCGCGCCTACTACCGCCGCCACCTCCCGCTCACGCCGAAGGCGGCGGCCGACGAGGCGCTGAACCCGGGCAACGGCTGGGTCAGCAGGCTGTGCCACGACCCGCGCATCGCGGTGTCGGTGCTGCACGAGCTGATGGCGCCGCACCAGGTCGCCGGCCGCCTCATCGTGCTGGCCCCGCACCGGCTGACGCGCGCGGTCGCACTGGGGGACCGCGTCATCGGCGTGGTGGTGCGCGGCCTCGAGTCGGGCAACGACGTCGCCATCGACGCGCCGTACTTCATCGACGCGACTCCGTACGGAGATCTGCTCGCGCTCGCGGGCGTCGAGCACGTGGTCGGCGCGGAGGCGCAGTCCGCGACGGGCGAGCCGCACGCTCCCGAACGGGCCGACCCGAAGAACCAGCAGGCCATCACCATGTGCTTCGCGATGGAGCACCTGCCCGGAGAGGATCACACCCTCGAGCGCCCCGCGCAGTACGAGCAGTGGCGAAAGCTGCGGCCGCCGCACTGGCCGGGGCTGCTGCTCGACTGGACGACGCCGAGGCCCGAGACGCACGAGCCGATCCGCCGGCAGCTGTTCGAGGCCCCCGACGGCAAGCCGTGGTGGCAGTTCCGCCGCATCCTCGACGTCACGCAGTTTCAGCCCGGCTTCGCCAGGAGCGACGTGACCGTCGTGAACTGGCCGCACAACGACTATTGGCTCGGCCCGGTCGTGGGCGTCGACCCGGCGGAGGCCGCGAGGCACCTGTACGGCGCCGACGAGCTGAGCCTGTCGCTGTTGTACTGGCTGCAGACCGAGGCGCCGCGGCCCGACGGCGGCCAGGGCTACCCGGGCCTCAAGCTGCGCCCCGACGTGGTGGGCGGCGCCGCCGACGGGCTCGCGCTCGCTCCGTACGTGCGCGAGTCGCGCCGGCTGCGCGCCGAGCTCACCGTCGTCGAGCAGCACATCGCGCACCCGCTGCGGCCCGACGGGCCCGAGCTCTTCCCCGACTCGGTCGGCGTCGGCTGCTACCGCATCGATCTGCACCCGAGCACGAGCGGCGCGCCTTACCTCGATCTCGGCTGCTGGCCGTTTCAGATTCCGCTGGGCGCGCTCATCCCCGTGCGGGTCGAGAACCTGCTGCCGGGCGGAAAGAACCTGGGCGTCACGCACATCACGAACGGCGCCTTTCGCGTGCACCCCGTCGAGTGGAGCGTCGGGGAAGCTGCGGGGTGTCTCGCGGTGTTCTGCCTCGAGAAGGGCGAGTCGCCGCGGGCGGTGCGGAGCAGGCCGGGTTCGCTCGACGCGTTCCAGTCGCTCCTGCGCAGGCAGGGCGTCGAGCTCGAGTGGCCGCGGCCACTGCAACCGTTGTGAGGCATGCGATGAACGAACGGCAGGAGTTTCAGATCGGTGTGTCCGGCTCGTACGGCGGCATGAACGTCGGCGACGAGGCGATCCTCGAGGGGCTGCTCGGGAAGCTGTACGCGACCATCCCGGCGCGCGTGACGGTGTTCTCGAAGAACCCGGCGGACACGATGAGCAGGCACCGCGTGGCGCGGGCGATCGCTCCGCGGTCGCTGACGCGCAAGGAGATCCGCGAGGAGATCGGGAAGCTCGATCTGCTGATCCTGGGCGGCGGCGGAATTCTCTACGACCGCGACGCGGCCGAGTACCTGCGCGAGGTGTTCGTGGCGCACGAGCTGGGCGTGCCGGTGCTGCTCTACGCGATCAGCGCGGGGCCGCTCGAGACCGACGCCGCGAGGCGGGCGGTGCGCGACGCGCTCGAGGCCTCGGAGTCGACGATCATCTCCGTGCGCGATCGCCTCGGCCGCCGCCTGCTCGAGGACGTCGGGGTCTCGAAGGAGATCCACCTCACCGCGGACCCTGCGTTCATGCTGCAGCCCGAGCCCCTGCCCGAAGAGGCGCTGATCACCGAGGGCGTCGATCTCCACCGGCGGCTCGTCGGCTTCAGCGTGCGCGAGCCGGGGCCGGCGGCTCCGGATCTCGAGCCCGACGCGTACTACGCGCTGCTCTCGAACGCCGCCGACTACATCGTCGAGCGCTACGACGCCGACGTCGTCTTCGTGCCGATGGAGCGCATCGACGTCTCGCACAGCCACGCCGTCGTCGCCCACATGGAGAACTCGGAGCGGGCGGAGATTCTGCGGCGCACGTACCGGCCGGGGCAGCTCCTCGACCTGATGGGCCGCTTCCAGCTCGCGGTCGGCATGCGGCTGCACTTCCTCATCTTCGCGACGCTGCAGGGGACTCCGTTCACGGCGCTGCCCTACGCGTCGAAGGTCGAGGGCCTGCTCGAAGATCTGGAGATCCCCTCGCCGCCGCTGAGCAACATCGGCATCGGGCAGCTCATCGCGCGCATCGACCGGACGTGGGACACCCGCGCGGCGCTGCGCGAGCACATCCTTCAGCGCGTGCCTGCGCTGAAGGCGCGCGCGGCGACGACGAACGAGCTCGTGCTGGGGCTCTTGAGCCGGGCCGGCGAGCGGCAGGCAGCGGCGCACTGAGGTGCTGGGGCCGCGGGGCGATGGGAAGACGCAGCCGGTTCGCAGCTCCTCTCGGCGTGAGCGGCGCGACGGCCGACTCACTCCAGCGCGTAGCGGATGAACGCTCCGAACATCGGCTGCCACGCGCGCCAGCGGTGCCCGCCGGAGAAGACGACGTACTCGTGTGCGATGCCGTGCTCGAGGAGGTGGCGCTCGAACTTCGCGCTCGCCTCGTAGAGGCCGCCGAGATCGCCGTCGCCGTGGGCGAAGAAGATCTTGAGGCCGTCGACGTCGGCCGGCGACCGCCAGCGCAGGTACGGGTCCGACCGCCGCTTGCGCTCTTCGTCGCGGCCGAAGACGCGCTCGAGCCTCGCGAACGTCCGGTAGAACCAGTTGTCCATCATCTGGTCCATGCCTTGCGAGTCCAGGATGGGGCCGGAGAGCACGCCGAGCGACGCGAAGCGGTGGGGGTGGGCGAGCGCGAAGCGCAGCGCGCCGTTGCCGCCCATGGAGATGCCGAACACGTGGCAGCCCTCGCGACCGGGGCGGGTGTGAAACTCGGCTGCCACCTTCGGCATCACCTCGTCGATCACCCAGTCTTCGTAGCGGCGGCTGCCGTCGGCCCAGTTCGCCCAGAAGCCGCGGTTGCCCTCGGGCGCGGCGATGACCACGCGCGGTACGCGCCCGGCGCGGATCTCGGCGTCGAGCCATTCGGTGATGCCGTTCGAGTCGAGCGAGTGGGCGTCGTCGCCGCCGCCGCCGTGGAGGAAGACGAACAGCGGCAGCTGCTCCTCGGGCGAGAAGTCGGGCGGGGTGTAGACGCCGTACTCCATGGGGCGGCCCATCGCGGCGCTGTCGACGGTGCGGTAGGCCATGCGCTCGGCCGTGGTGGCGCAGCCGGCGAGCAGGAGGGTGATGCCCAGGCGGCCCATGACCCAAGGCATAACGCTGTCCACTGCAGGTGACTGTGCCCTGCGGTTCCCCGGCCTGGCCGTGGCGCATCGCGGGCTTCGCGTGGCGCAACAGGCGCAATGCGTCGCGGGCACCATGAGCACTCCCGCCGCCGTCCGCCGCCTGAACCACGACATCCGCCGTCTCAACAGCGCCGAGAAGACCCGGGATCGAGCGCTCGACCACGTCCAGAAGGACAGGAAGGAGCTCAAGCAGGACCGCCGCCACATCGACCACGTGCGCGACGCCTTCGAGGACAACCGGAAGGAGCTGAAGGGCGATCGCAAGGAGCTCTCGAAGATCCGCGCGAGCGGAGACAAGCGCCTCGACGCGTTCGAGGCGAAGGAAGAAGAGCTGCGCGAGCGCATCGAGGCCTCGACCGACCCGCTCACCGGCACGACCGACCCGTTCCTCGAAGCGCAGCTCCGGCAGGTCGAGCAGCGGCACGCCGAGGTGCAGCGGTCGCTCGAGCAGCGCCTCAACGGCAAGCGCGACGCGATCGAGAAGACGCAAGCCGGAATGGATCGGCAGCGCGGCGAGATCAAAGACACGCGCCGCGAGATCAAGGACGAGAAGCGCGACCTGAAGAAGGACCTGCGCGTGCTCGACCGCGCCCGCGACCGCGTGAAGGACGCGCGCCAGGACGCGCTCGAGCACCTGCGGCCCGCGCAGTACGAGATGGGCCTCGAGGCCACGAACCGCGCCCGCCGCGAGCTCGGCCTGAAGCCGGTCGACGAGCCGATCCGCCCCGACCGCGGCCCCGGAGACGTCAGCGGCGTCTCGAACGCCGGCCTCGGCGGCCTCAACTCGAAGACCGCGTGGGCGGCGAAGGTCGCGCGCAAGATGGGCCTCACCGTCACGTCGACGACGGGCGGTCAGCACGCGCCCGGCTCGTACCACTACTCGGGCCGCGCGGTGGACGTGGCCGGCCCCGCGAGCGCGATGGCGCGCTTCTACCGGTTCATGGCGAAGAAGAACCCGACCGAGCTGTTCTACGACCCGCTCGGCGGCATCAAGAACGGCGTGCAGATCGGCGCGATCGGCGGCCACTCCAGTCACGTGCACGTGGCGTTCTGAGGCTTGCGCCACCGCACGGGCCTCACCGCTCGCGCCGGCGCCGCGCCGCCGGAACCGTCACCGCGCGCTCGAGCAGCACGCGGCGCTCGGCCGAGGCGATCGCGGCGCGCGCCTTCGACACCGCGTCGAGGTTGACGGAGATCGACGTGATGCCGAGCCTGACGAGGTGCTCGGCGAAGTCGGGCCGGTTCGACGGAGCCTGCCCGCACAGCGACGTCGTGAGGCCGCAGCGCCGGGCCGACGTGATGATGCGGCCGATCGCGTCCAGCACCGAGGGGTCGGACTCGTCGAACAGCTCGGCGCACACCGCCGAGTCGCGATCGACGCCGAGCATGAGCTGCGTGAGATCATTCGAGCCGATCGACACTCCGTGGATGCCGAGCTTCGCGTACTCGGGGATCCAGTAGGCGACCGACGGCACCTCCGCCATCACCCACCGCAACAGGCCGCGCTGCCGGCCGAGCGGGCTCTGGTCGACGCGCTCGAGGCAGGCCTCGAGCTCCCACTTCGTGCGGACGAACGGGATCATGAGGTGCACGTTCGGCGACCGTTCGCGGACGCGCGCGAGCGCCTGGAGCTCGAGGTCGAACAGCGACGGGTCCTTCACGTAGCGGAAGCAGCCGCGGTAGCCGATCATCGGGTTCTCTTCGTGCGGCTCGTGCTTCTCGCCGCCCTTCAGCCCGCGGAACTCGTTCGTGCGGAAGTCGTACGAGCGGTAGATGACCGGGCGGGGCGCGAAGGCGGTGGCGATGCGCAGCAGGTCCCGCTGGAGCGCGGAGACGATCTCCTCTGCGGGCACCTCGCTCGGGTGGCGGCCGCCCAGCGCCGACAGCAGCATGAACTCGGCGCGCAAGAGGCCGACGCCGTCGACGTTCGCCTTCGCGGCTTCCTCCGCCTGATCGACCATCGCGAGGTTCAGGTAGAGGCGCGTGCCGGTGGTCTCGGGGGCGGCCACCGCTGCACCGGCGGCGCGAGCGGCGCCCGGCTTCGCAGCGGCCTCGGGTGCTGCCCCGCGGCGCACGTGGCCCTTCGTGCCGTCGACGGTCACGAGGTCGCCGTCCTTCAGCGCGCTCGTGGCGGTGCGCGCGCCCACCACGCAGGGGATGTGCAGCTCGCGGCTGACGATCGCGGCGTGGCAGGTCATGCCGCCCGAGTCGGTGACCAGGCCGGCGGCGCGGCGAATCGCGGGGACCCAGTCGGGCGACGTCATCGGCGCGACCAGCACCTCTCCGTCGCGCAGCCGCGCCTGCTCGGCCGGCGAGCGCAGCACGCGCACGCGGCCCGAGGCCGCGCCGGGAGACGCCGGCAGGCCGGTGACGATCGGCTCGTCGCCGCCGGGCTCGCGCTCGGGCGGCTGGTCGAGCGTGGTGATCGGCCGCGTCTGCACGAGGAAGAACCGGCCCCCCTCTTCGGCCCACTCGAGATCCTGCGGGGCGCCGTAGTGCCGCTCGACCGTCAGGGCCACGCCGGCGAGCTCGAGCACCTCGCGGTCGCTGAGCACGCGGCGCGCGGCCTCGTCGTCCTTCAGCGGCCGGCGCAGATCTCTGCCGTCGGGCCCGCGGACGATCTCGAACGCCTTGCGCCCGATGCGCGCGCTGGCGAGCGCCGGGCCCGCCTTCTGCACGACGTAGGTGTCGGGCTCGACGGCGCCCGAGACGATGGCCTCGCCCTGGCCGAAGACGGCCTCCACCACGAGGCGATCGCGATCGCCGGTCGAGGGGTCGGCGGTGAAGATCACCCCCGAGCGCGCCGAGGCGATCATCTTCTGCACCACGACCGCGATCAGCGGGTCCTCGGTCATGCGCTGCGACTTGCGGTACGCGAGCGCGCGCTCGCCGTAGGCCGAGGCCCAGCAGGCAGAGACCTTCGCGCACAGCTCGGCGTCGCCGGTGACGTTGGTGAAGCTCTCGTGCATGCCGGCGAACGAGGTGCCGGCGAGATCTTCGCTCGTCGCCGACGACCGCACCGCCACGCGGGCCGAGGCGCCCAGCTTCGCGTACGCGGCGCACAGCTCGTCGCGCAGCGCCTTCGGCAGCGGCGCCTCGCGCACCGTCTTCCTCAGCGAGGCCGAGGTGCTCGCGAGCGCGGCCGGATCATCGGCGTCGAGGCCGCGGAAGCCGCGCTGGAGCTCGCCGAGCACGCCGGCCGCCTCCATCGCGGCGCGAAAGGCGGGGGCGGTGATGACGAAGCCCTTCGGGACCGGCAGGCCGGCGCGCACCAGCTCGCCGAGGTTCGCGCCCTTGCCGCCGGCCGCCGCCACGTCGCGCGCCGAGATCTCTTCCAGCCAGAGGATGTTGTTCATGACCTGAAGAGAGCCGTGCATCGCGCGGACCACCGCGGCGGCGTCAGGCGGCGGGGCGGGCTGCGTGGGCCGTGCCGCGCAGGTGTTGCGCGAACCAGTCACCGGCGAGGCGCGCGACGGCGTCGAGCGCGCCGGGCTCCTCGAACAGGTGCGTGGCGCGGGGCACCACCGCGAGGCTGCAGGGCGCGCGCAGCCGGGCGGCGGCCTCGCGGTTGAGCTCGAGCACCTCGCGGTCGGCGCCGCCGACGACGAGCAGGGTCGGGGCCCGTACGAGCGGAAGGCTCTCGTCGGCGAGATCGGGCCGGCCGCCACGCGACACGATGGCTCGCACCGTGTCGGGCAGCCGCGCGGCGGCGACGAGCGCGGCGGCGGCGCCCGTGCTGGCGCCGAAGTACCCCAGCGGCAGCCGGGCGAGCTCGGCGTCGGCGTGAGCCCACCGGGTCGCCGCGATGAGCCGCTCGGAGAGCAGGCCGATGTCGAAGCGAAGCTGGTACGTGACGGCGTCCTCGTGCTCTTCGTCGGCGGTGAGCAGATCGAAGAGCAGGGTGGCGAGGTTCCTGCCCTGCAGCACCGCGGCGACGTGCTGGTTGCGGCTGCTCATGCGGCTGCTGCCGCTGCCGTGGGCGAACAGCACGACCCCCGAGGGCTGCGCGGGGATCGCGAGGGTGCCCTCGAGCCAACGCCCGTCACCGAGCGCGATGCGCACCTGCCTCGGGTCGAGGGTGGGGCGGGGCGCCGGCTGCGCGGGCGGGGCCCCGCGCCACGGGTGCGTGCGAGCGACGCGCAGCAGGCGCAGGACCTCGGAGTCTTCGACCTGGCCGAAGTCGTCGTACCAGGCGCCGATGGCGTAGAGCGCCGGCGCCGAGTGCACGCACACGACCTCGTCGACGAGCGGTCGCAGCGCGTCGAGCGAGCTCGAGGCGGCGACGGGCACCGCGAGCACGAGGCGGCCGGCGCCGGCGGTCTTCAACGCCCGGAGCGCCGCGCGCGCCGTGCCGCCGGTGGCGATGCCGTCGTCGACGACGATGATCGTGCGCCCCGCGACCCGGGGCGGCGGCCCGCCGTCGCGGAAGCGGGCGGCGCGCTCGGCGACCTCTTGCGACTTGCGGGCCACCAGCGCGTCGACCTGCTCCGGCGTCGCGCCGACCTCGGCGACGATGGCGGGGTCGAGGTAGATGGCGCCTCCCTCGGCGACGGCCCCCATGCCGAGCTCGGGGAAGTCGGGCGCGCCGACCTTGCGGACGCTCCAGATGTCGAGGTCCGCGTCGAGCGCGGCGGCCACCACGAAGGCGACCGGGACACCGCCGCGCGGGAGGCCGAGCACCAGCGGCGAGCTGCCGCGCAGGTGGCCGAGCAGCGCCGCGAGGCGGCGGCCGGCGTCGATCCGATCTGTGAACTGCATGACGATCTCCTTCGCGGGTGAGTCAGGGGGCCTCGATGGACCACGCCGGCGCCGGCGAAGGCGCCGGTGGGCCGCCGGTCGTGGACCGGTCTTTGAGCCAGCGCAGCACGTCGACGTAGGACAAGATGCCGAGCAGCCGACCCGCGTCGTCGACGACGGGGACCGCGGCGAGGCGCTCCTCGGCGAAGGCGGCGTACGCGTCGCGCACGCGGGTGCCGGAGTAGAGGGCGGTCGGCTCGGGCGTCATGAGCGACGAGACCGGCTCGTCGAGCCGCTCGACGGCGGCGTCGGGCCACGCCATCACGTCGGCGCGCAGGTGCCCGACGAGGTCGCGCTCCGACACGACTCCGACGAGCTTCCGGTTGGCGTCGACGACGGGCACGTGGCGCGCGCCGGTCTCGGCGAGCACGCGGGCAGCGTCGGCGACGGTGGCGTCGGAGGGCAGCGTGACGGGCTCGGCGGTCATCAGCTCGTCCACCGGAAGCTCGGCGAGGCTCTCGGGCGCCGCGGCGGCGCCGGCCAGCGCGCGCAGCAGATCGCTGCTGGTGACGATGCCGGCCAGGGCATTCGCCGGAGGGCTCACCACCACCAGCGCGCGCACGCCCTCGTCGGTCATCGTCCGGGCGGCGGTCTCGAGCGGAGCGAGCTCGGCGATCGAGAGGGGCGGCGCGCGCATCAGCTCTGCGACCTTGACGCCGCGCTCGCGCGGCTGCGCCGCGTACTGCAGCACGTCGTCGGGCGTGAGCATGCCGACGGCGCGGTGATGCGTGTCGACGACGGGCAGGTGGTGGAAGCGGCGGAAGCGGCGGACCAGCCCGGGGACTGACACCGTCTCGTGGGCGGCGATGGTCTGGACTCGGCGGCTCATGACGTCTCGAACGCGCAGGGTTTGCATCGGGGTTCTCCTTCAGGCTCGAAGAGGAGCAAACGCGCGGCCAGCGAGAGCGCGCGAGGTGCGGAGCCGTGATGACCGGAGGGCGCCGAGCACACCCTCCGACCGGCGGGTGAGGCGCGGCTGCACGAGGACCGCCTTCGTGACGCGCGCGATCACGTGCGGCTCGCCGGGCGCCGGAGCGGCACGTGGGTCTACGCCGTGCGCCGGCCGTGCGTCCGGTTCGAGTGGCGCACGTCGGTGCCGCGGACGAGGTAGACGACCATCTCCGCGATGTTGGTGGCGTGGTCGCCGATGCGCTCGAGGTGGCGCGCGACGAACATCAGCGCGGTGCCGGCGCGGACGGTGCTCGCGTCGTTCATCATCGTGGCGAGCAGGGCGTTGAAGGCGTCGAGGAACAGCGCGTCGACGTCCTGGTCGCCCGCCATCACGGCCTCGGCGGCGTCGGGATCCTGCCCGATGAAGGCGCGCAGCGCGGCGGTGACCTGGGCCTGCGCCGCGGCGGCGAGGTGCAGCAGCGGCTCGAGCGCGGCGACCGGGGGCCAGTGGGCGAGCTCGATCGCCCGCTCGGCGATGCTGGTGGCGAGGTCGCCGATGCGCTCGAGATCGGTGACCACCTTGACCGCCGTGGTGATGAGCCGCAGGTCGCTCGCGGCGGGCTGGCGCAGCGCGAGGATGCGCCGGCACAGCTCGTCGATCTCGAGCTCGCGGTCGTCGATCTCGGTGTCTCCGGCGATCACGCGACGGGCGAGCGCTTCGTCGCGGCCGCTGAGCGCCCGCATGCTGGCGCCGATCTGGCGCTCGACCGCGCTCGCCATGTGCAGCAGCCCTTCCCGCAGCCGCGCGAGGTCGCGCTCGAAGGCGCGATCGGTGTGCTTGTGTTGAGTCGTGTCCGCGTTCATGTGCATCACCCGAACTTTCCCGTGACGTAGTCTTCGGTTCGTCGCTCCCTGGGCCGCGTGAAGAGGTCGGCGGTCGGCCCTTCCTCGACGAGCTCGCCCAGGTAGAAGAACGCCGTGCGATCGCTGACGCGCGCCGCCTGCTGCATGTTGTGCGTCACGATCGCGATGGTGAGTTGCGCCTTGAGCTCGTGGACGAGGTCTTCGATCTTCGCGGTCGCGATGGGGTCGAGCGCGCTCGCGGGCTCGTCCATCAGCAGCACCTCGGGCTCGACCGCCAGCGCCCGGGCGATGCACAGCCGCTGCTGCTGGCCGCCCGACAGGCTCAGCGCCGACGCTTCGAGCCGGTCTTTCACCTCGTCCCACAGCGCGGCCTGGCGCAGCGAGCGCTCGACGCGGGCGGCGAGCTCGTCCCGGTCCTTCAGCCCGCCGACCCTCAAGCCGTAGGCGGCGTTCTCGAACACCGACTTGGGAAACGGGTTCGAGCGCTGGAAGACCATGCCCACGCGGCGCCGCAGCTCGACGACGTCGACGCGGCGACCGAGCACGTTCTGGCCGTCGAGGAGGATCTCTCCCTCGGTTCGGGCGCCGGGCACGATGTCGTTCATGCGGTTGAGCGCGCGCAGGAAGCTCGTCTTGCCGCAGCCCGAGGGGCCGATCAGCGCGAGCACCTGGCGATCGGGCAGCTCGAGCGAGACGTCGCGCACGGCGACGTTCGAGCCGTAGCTCACGGTGACGTGCCGGGTCTGAAGGCGCACCGCCCTCATCGCCGCCTCCCCATGCGGGCGCGGATCACCATCGCCACCAGGTCGAGCCCGAAGGTGACGACCAGCAGCACGAGCACCGTGGCGTAGAGCAGCGGCCGCGTGGCCTGCACGTCGGGCGACTGCGTGGCGAGCACGTAGGCGTGGTAGCCGAGGTGCATGAACTGCTCGCTGGGCGAGCGGGGCAGCTCGGGCAGCCAGAACGCGACGCCGGTGAGCAGAATCGGCGCGACCTCTCCCGCGCCGCGCGAGATGGCGAGCACGGCCGCGGTGAGGATGCCCGGGGCCGCGCGGGGCAGCACGACGCGCGCGACGGTCTGCGAGCGCGTGGCGCCGAGGGCGAGGCTCGCCTCGCGCAGCTCCGGCGGCACCGAGCGCAGCGCTTCTTCGGTGGCGACGATGACGACCGGCAGCGTGAGCACGGCGAGCGTCAGCGCGGCCCACAGCAGCCCCGGCTGGGCGTACTTCAGGTCGACGCCCATCAGCCGATCGACGTGGCGGCCGACGAAGTGCACGAAGAAGCCGAGGCCGAACAGCCCGAAGACGATCGACGGCACCCCGGCGAGGTTCTGCACCGCCGTGCGCACGACGGCCTTGAGCCTCGAGCGGGGCGGGGCGTACTCGCTGAGCCAGATCGCGGTGACGACGCCGACCGGCATCACCGCGATCGTCATGAGCAGGGTGACCGCGGCGGTGCCGCAGAGGGCCGGGAAGATGCCGCCGCGCGTGAGCTCGTCCGACGGCGGCTGGGTGAGGAAGCGCCACGAGAGCGCCGGCGCGCCGCCGACCGCCGCGTCGGCCACGATCCACACCAGCAGCGCGACGAGCGCCGCCGCGCAGAGCGCGGTGGCGGCGGTGAGAAGCGCCCCGCGCAGCGCCCTGGGGGTGAGCGTCATGGGGCGGCTCCGTGCATGCGGTGAATGGCGCGGCGCACCGCAGAGGTGGCGGCCAGGTTGATCGCGAAGGTGATGACGAACAGCAGCACGCCGAGGAAGAAGAGCGCCCGGAAGTGCTCGCCCCCGGCGACGACCTCGCCCAGCTCGGCGGCGATCGTCGCCGACAGCGTGCGCGTCGGGTCGGTCAGCGCGGCCGAGACGATCGCGGCGTTGCCCGAGACCATCAGCACGATCATCGTCTCGCCCACGGCGCGCCCGAGCCCCAGCATGCAGGCCGCGAGCACCCCCGGCGCCGCGGCAGGCAGCATCACCCGCCGCGCGGTCTCCCACCGGGTCGCGCCGAGCGCGAGCGAGGCCTCGCGGTAGCTCGGCGGCACCGCGGCGAGCGCGTCCTTCGCCACCGCGAAGATGACGGGCGCGATGGCGATGCCTACCCCCAGCGCGGTGATCAGCGTGTTGAGCCGGGTGGGCAGGCCCAGCGCGTGCTGCACCGGCGTCGCCAGCACCATCAGCACGAAGAAGCCGATGACGACGGAGGGCACGCCCGCGAGCAGCTCGATCGCGGGCTCGAGCCAGGTGCGCAGCCAGCGTGGCGCGAGCTGCGACGAGAACAGCGCCGCCGCGACCGCAACCGGGGCCGCGAAGCACAGCCCGAGCAGGCTCACCTTCACCGTGCCCACGAGCAGCGGCACGACCGACAGCTTCGGGACGCCCGAGACCGGCTGCCACACGAACGCCGCCGGGTGGCCGGGCCGCGTGACCTGCGGCGCGAACAGCTTCGCGAGCACGTCGCCCGCGGGGGACGTGCCGTCGAGGAACAGCGGCGCCGCCTCGCGGGCGACGAAGACGAAGATGAGCACGACCGCCGCGATGCCGGTGAACGCCACGGCGGTGACGCAAGTGGTCGCGGCGAGATCGGCGAGGCGCAGGCGGCGCGCGCGCCGCTGCCCCAGGGCGCGGACCCACGGCAGCGCGAGCTCCTTCATGGCCGCACCGGGAAGAAGCCCGCCGCGGCGACGAGCTGCTGGCCGGGCTCGGAGAGCACCCAGCCGACGAACGCGCGGGCGTCGGCGGTGCCCGGCGCGCGCCGGTACAGGTACAGCTCGCGCGCCAGCGGGTAGTCGCCCGAGCCGACGGTCGCCTCGCTCGGCGGCACGGGCCCTCGGGGCGTGTCGAGCTCGACGACGCGGACGCCGCGCGCGAACGCCGCGCCTCCGTAGCCGATGCCGTGGGGATCTTCGGCGACCGCGTTCACGACCGCGGCGGTGCCGGGCAGGAGCTGGGCGCGCACGGTGAAGTCCTGGCCGTGCAGCAGGCGCTCCTTGACGAACGCGTAGGTGCCCGAGGTGCCCTCGCGGGAATAGACGACGATCGGTGCGTCGGCGCCTCCCAGCTCGCGCCAGTTGGTGACGTCGCCCAGGTAGATGGCGGCGAGCTGCTCGACCGTGAGCGGGCCGACGGGGTTCGACGCGTGCACGTAGAAGGTCACCGCGTCGCGCGCCACGACGTGCTCGACGGGCTCCGAGCCCCACTGCGCGCGCAGGCGGGCGCGCTCGGCCTCGGTGATGGGGCGCGACGAGGCCGCCAGCTCGGTGCCGCCGTTCTCGAGCGCGGCGAGCCCCACCCCCGAGCCGCCGCCGGTCACCTGCACCCGCGTGCCGGGCAGCCCGCGCGCGAAGCCGTGCGCCCACCGCTGCACGAGCTGCACCATGGTGTCCGAGCCCTTCACGGTGAGCGTGCCGGCGAGCGCGGCGTCGGAGACGAGCCCCGAGAGCAGCGCCGCCGCGGCGAGCGCGGCTGAACGCGACCTGACGACGAAGAGGCGTGCGTGCATGCGACCTCCACCGGGTGCAGCGGCCGTGCCCGCGTCCGGCTGGTCGCCCCCGCAACCGCTGCGCGCGCCTCGCGCGGCACGTGGCTCGCACTTCGAGAGGCCGTATGGAGGCATCGTTTCGACGGCGGATCGTGCTCGAGGGCTCGGCCGCGGGCGGGGTGGGCGCCGCGCTCGCGAAGGCGCTCGGCGCGCCGGTGGGCGCGCGCACCGTCGAGCGCTTCCCCGACTCAGAGCTGCACGTCGTGGTGCGCGAGGCGGTAGCGGGCGCCGAGGTGGTGCTGGTGCAGTCGCTGGTCGCGCCGGCGGCCGAGCACCTGCTCGAGCTCACGCTGCTCGCCGACGGCTGCCGGCGGGCGGGCGCGGCGAGCGCGATCGCGGTCGTGCCGTACTTCGCGTACGCCCGTCAGGATCGGACGTCGGCGGCCGGCGAGGCTCTCGGCGGGCCGTGCTTCGCGCGGCTGCTCGAGGACGCGGGCGTCGCGAGCGTCGTCGCGGTCGACCTGCACGCCGAGGCGGCGGAGGGCTGGTTTCGCGTGCCCGTGCGCCACGTGACCGCGATGCCGCTGCTCGCCGGCCAGCTCGGCCCGATCGACCCGCGCGCGGTGATCGTCTCGCCGGACCTGGGCGGCGCGAAGCGGGCCGACCGCCTCGCGCGGGCGCTGCAGCGGCCGCTCGCCGTCGCGCACAAGGTGCGGCGCAGCGGCTCGCAGGTGACCTCGGCGGGCGTGATGGGCGACGTGCGCGATCGCCCGGTCGTGCTGGTCGACGATCTGATCGCGACCGGCGGCACGCTCGAAGCGGCGATCGCGGCGCTGCGCCGCGCGGGCTGCGCCGACGACGTGACGGTGGCCGCGACGCACGCGGTGCTCGGCGCGCAGGCGGTCGACCGGCTCGCGGGCGCGGGCATCCGCCGGCTGGTCTGCACCGACAGCGTCCCGCCCCGCGGCGAGCTGCCGTTCCCGGTGACGGTGGCGCCGCTCGCGCCGCTGCTCGCCGAGGCGCTCGGCGCCTCTCAGCTGAGCCGGTGAGGCCCAGGCGCCTTCCCCAAGGCTTCAGGCGGCGCGGCGGTGGTGGTGCCGGCGCAGGCGCTGGCGCAGCTTCGAGAGCTCGAGCGTGTTGAGCAGGTCGCCGGCCTCGAGCCAGGCGCGGCGCGCCATCCACACGCCGTACTGCAGGTTGCCGAGCTGGCTGTGGTGGTGCGCATCGGAAGAGATGACGAGCGCCACGCCCGCCGCCCTGGCGAGGCGCGCGTGCGTGTCGCAGAGATCGAGCCGGTCGGGCGTCGCGTTGAGCTCGAGCGCGACGCCCTCTTCCCGCGCGACCCGCAGCACCTCGTCCCAGTCGAACGCGTACGCGTCGCGGACGCCGAGCTGGCGCCCGGTCGGGTGGCCGAGCACGTCGACGACGCCCGAGCGCAGCGCGCGGACGATGCGGCGGGTCATCGCTGCGGGCGCGTCGCTGAGGTGCGAGTGCACGCTCGCCACCACCACGTCGAGCTCCTCGAGCGCCGCATCGGGCAGGTCGAGCGAGCCGTCGGGCAGAATGTCGACCTCGAGGCCGGCGAGCAGCGCGGGGCCGCGCCGCCCGCGAGCCGAGGCAGCGCGCACCGCGGCGGCGTGCGCGCGCAGGCGCTCGGCGTCGAGCCCCAGCGGCCGCGACCGCGAGTGGTCGGTGATCCCCAGGTACTCGCGGCCGAGCCGCGCGCCCTCGGCCAGGAGCTCGTCGAGCGTCGAGTGGCCGTCGGACGAGGCGTCCGAGTGGACGTGCAGATCTCCCCGCAGCGCGTCGAGCTCGAGGAGCTTCGGCAGCCGGCCGGCCTCGGCGGCCTCGACCTCTCCAGCGCCCTCTCGCAGCTCGGGCGCGATCCACGGCAGGCCGACCGCGCGGTACACCTCTTCCTCCGTCGCGCCGCCGAGGCGCTTGCCCTTGCGATCGAAGACGCCGTACTCCGAGAGCTTGAGGCCCGCGCGCAGCGCGCGGGTGCGCAGCTCGATGTTGTGAGCCTTGCTGCCGGTGAAGTAGTGCAGCGCGGCGCCGAACGACTCGGGCGGCACGATGCGCAGGTCGACGTGGAGGCCGCTCTCGAGCCGCGCGGTGCAGCGGGTGGGCCCCGACGCCGCGACCTCTTCGACCGATCGCGCCTGCCGGAAGGCGCGCACGACCGGCTCGGCGTCGGCCGCGGCGGCCAACAGATCGACGTCGCCGATGGTGTCTCTGCGGCGGCGGATGCTGCCGGCGATCTCGACGGCGGTGACGCCGCCGACGCGCCGCAGCTGGGCGGCGAGCGCTTCGGCCGCCTGCAGGGCCAGGTGCAGCGACACGCGGCCCCTGCGCGCGCGGTACCGCTCGATGGCCGCGGCGATGGCGAGGGCGCGGCGGTGACCGCAGCGCGGCAGCGCCTCGAGGCTGCCGTCGCGGCAGGCCGCCTCGAAGGCGGCGAGATCGGTCACGCCGAGCTTCTTCCACGCCAGGCTCGCGGTCTTCGGCCCGACGCCCTCGACGGCGAGCACCTCGAGCAGGCCGCGCGGCACCTTCTTCGCGAGGGCGTCGTGGTCCGCGAAGCGGCCCGACGCCACCAGCTCGGCGACGTGCGCGGCGATGCGCGGCCCGATCGAGGGCAGCTCGGTGAGCTTGCCTTCTCGCCACAGCTCCGAGACGGGCGTGGGCAATAGCGTGATGATCTGCGCCGCGCCGCGGTACGCGCGCGCCTTGAACGCGTTGCCGCCCGTCAGGTCGAGCAGGTCGGCCATCTCGGCGAGCACGCGTGCGACGTCGGCGTTGTCCATGAGGGGGCGCTCGTGCATCGCCCGTTCCGCGCGGCGCTCGAGCGGGCGCGCAACCGTTGCGCCGCGGTGCGGCCAGCGCGCGAGGGCACGGCGGTTGCTCTCGTTTTCGGTCGAGGCGAAAGACCATGCGGCAGCGACGGCACTACAAGACGTTCGAACATTCGACGGCGCTGGAATGGCAGCCCCGCCGGCTGGCGCGGGCGATGGTGCCCGACGCTCCGCCGTTGACGATGAGCCCGCCGGTTCAGCTCGGGGGCGAGCCGGGGCGCTGGACGCCCGAAGAGCTGCTGCTCGCGGCCGTCGAGTCGTGCACGCTGTTCACGTTTCTCGCCGAGGCGCAGCAGCGCGGCCTCACGCCCGTCGCGTGGCGGAGCAGCGCAGAGGGCATCGTCGCGAGGGACGCCGACGGCCGCTTCCGCTTCGTGCACGTGGTGGTGCGGCCCGTCGTCGACGTGAAAGACGAGGAGGACGCGCGGCGGGCGCGCGAGGTGCTCGAGGCGGTCGAGCAGCACTGCTTCGTCGGCAACTCGGTGCACCCCGAGCCGCGGGTCGAGGCGCGCGTGGTGGTGGTGCGGCGGGCGGCGCCGCCCGGGCCCCCCGAGGCCGGGGTGGAAGGGCCGAGCTCCTGAAGAGAGGACACGGAGGGGTTTCGAACGGCACACGCAAGAGGAGTGATGGAGATGAATCGGAGCTTCGAAGGCAAGGCAGTGGTGGTGACGGGGGCGGCCTCGGGCATCGGCCGAGCGACGGCGATGGCGTTCGCCCGCGAGGGCGCGAGGGTGGTGGCGGCCGACGTGTCCGACGCGAGCGGAGAAGAGACGGTCGCCCTCATCCGCATGAACGGCGGAGACGCGCGCTTCGCGCACTGCGACGTCTCGCGACCCGAGCAGATCACCGCGCTGATGGACGGGACGGTGTCGGCCCTGGGTCGCATCGACGTCGCGTTCAACAACGCCGGCATCGAGGGAACGCTGGGGCCGCTGACCGAGCTGACCGAGGCGGCGTGGCGGCGCGTCATCGACGTCAACCTGACCGGGCAGTTCCTCTGCATGCAGGGGGAGATCCGGCAGATGCTGAAGCAGGGCGGTGGGGCGATCGTGAACAACGCCTCGATCCTCGGCACGGTGGGCTTCGCCGGCGCCGCGGCCTACACCGCCGCGAAGCACGGGCTGCTGGGCCTCACGCGCGTCGCGGCGCTCGAGTACGCGTCGAAGAACGTTCGGGTGAACGCGGTGTGCCCGGGCTTCGTCGTCACGCCGATGCTCGAGCGCGCGGGAATGCTCGCCGACCCGAAGACGCGGGCCGCCCTCGAGGCGCAGCACGCCGTCAAGCGCATGGGCACGCCCGACGAGATCGCCGCAGCGGTGCTCTTCCTGTGCTCGCCGGGCGCGTCGTTCGTCGCCGGTCACCCGCTGCTGGTCGACGGCGGCTACGTCGCGCAGTGATCGCGCCAGGTGCGCAGCCGCTGCGCGGCGGCGCGCGTCAGTGCACTCCGGGCTGCGGCTCGGCCGTGGCGCGCGAGACGGGCACCGAGAAGGAGAAGGTGGTGCCGCGGCCCGGCGTGCTCTCGACCCAGATGGTGCCCCCGTGCGCCTCGACGATGCCCTGGGTGATGGGCAGCCCGAGCCCCGCGCCGAGGCGCCGCTCGCGCGCCGAGGCCTGCCAGAACCGATCGAAGACGTGGGGCAACTGCTCGGCCGAGATGCCCCGGCCCGTGTCCGAGACCCGGAACACCACGACCCGCTCGCCGCGCTTCGCGCCCACGGTGATGCGGCCGCCCGCGGGGGTGAACTTCATCGCGTTGCCGATGAGGTTCTCGAACACCTGCAGCAGCCGGTGGGGGTCGCCGTCGATCGGGGGAAGGTCGGGGTCGACGTCGAGGACGAGCTCGAGGCCGGCCTCCGCGGCGAGCTCGCGCTGCGAGTCGGCTGCGGTGGTGATGAGCCGCTGCGCCGCGAGCTCGCGGCGGTCGATGACCATCTGGCCGGCCTCGAGCACCGCCACGTCGAGCAGATCCTGAATGAGCCGGTTGGCGCGCGCGGCGGCCTCGGCGACGGCGTCGAGCGCGCGCTGCGAGCTGCGGTCGAGCAGCTTGGCGCGCCGGTTCAGCACGTTCACCTGCAGCAGGATGTTCGAGACGGGGTTGCGCAGGTCGTGGGCCACCACGCCGAGCACGTCGTCGCGCAGGCGCGTGGCGTCGGTCGCGGCGCGGTACAGGCGGGCGTTCTCGATGGCCGCCGCCGCCCGCTCGGCGATGGCCCCGGCGAGCCGCAGGTCGTTCGGGCCCAGCGGCCGAGAGGGCGTCGACGAGAGGAACGTGAGCGTGCCGAGCAGCTGCCCGCGCAGCAAGAGCGGCAGCGCGATGATCGACACCGGCGCCACCTCGCGCAGCAGGGCGAGGTGCTCGGGGCCCTGCGAGAACGACTGAAGCTCGGCGGCGCCGACGCGCTCGACGAGCACCGGCTGCCGCTGCTCGATCGCCGCCCGCATCAGGTGGGGGCGGCTGCGGTCGATGGGGTACCGCTCGAGCCGATCGGCGATGCCGGTCTTCGCGGGGTCGGAGGCGGAGACCTTCAGGCGGCGCAGCCTGTCTTCCACCACCTCGACGATGCACCAGTCGGCGAAGCCGCGAACCGAAAGACGCGCCACCGCCGCGAGCGTCTTGTCGTAGTCGAGGGTGTCGCCGAGCGTGACGCCGACCTCGGCGAGCAGCGCCTGCTCGCGCTCGATGCGCTTGCGGTCGGTGACGTCGCGCAGCGCGACCGTGAGCAGCGTCGAGCCGCCGACCTGCAGCTTCGAGATCGAGGCCTCGGCGGGGAACTCCTCGCCGTTCTTCCTGCGACCCATGATGGCGGCGTAGCGCTCTCCCATGCGACGCGAGGTGACGCGCCCGGTCGCGAAGCCTGCGACGTGGTCACGGTGTGGCGCGCGCAGGTGCTCGGGCAAGAGCAGGTCGAGGGGCGCGCCGAGGGCCTCCTGTGGCGAATAGCCGAAGATCTCCTGCGCGCCCCGGTTGAAGAGCGTGATGCGCTGCTGCTCGTCGACCGAGATGATGGCGTCGGCGGAGATCGACACGATGCCCGAGAACTTCGCCTCGGAGAGGCGCAGGGCCTCTTCGGCCCGCTTGCGCTCGGTGATGTCTTCGACCTGGGCGATGAAGTGCACCGGCTGGCCGTCGGGCCCGCGGAGCACCGACCCGCTCAGCATGATGGGCACGATCGACCCGTCCTTGCGTACGTAGCGCTTCTCGAGCTGGTACCTGCCGATCTCGCCTCGGGCGAGCTGGCCGGCGAGGGCCAGGTCGGTCTCGAGATCTTCGGGGTAGGTGATGTCCTGGAACCGGCGCTGCTGCAGCTCGGCCGCGCCGTACCCGACGATCTCGCACAGCACGCGGTTCACGCGAACGAAGCGGCCGTCGAGCCCGACGATGGCCATGCCGATCGGCGCTTCGTCGAGCGTCAGGCGGAAGCGCTCCTCGGACTCGCGCAGGCGCGCGACGGCCGCCTCGAGCTCGCGGCGCGCGAGCTGGCGCGCGCTGGTGTCGCGGACGAACGCCTGCCAGCGGCCGTCGGGGAGGATGTTCGCGCTCACCTCGACGGCGACCTCGCTGCCGTCCTTCCGCCGAAGGGTCCACTCTCCGGTGCGGCCGGTCCCCCGCTGCATCGCCGCCTTGTCGTCGGCGAGCCTCGCCCGGTCTTCGGGGCGGATCAGATCGGCGATCGTCTTGCCGATCAGCTCCTCGCGCGCGTACCCGACCAGGCGGCAGGCGGCCTGGTTCACCGCGACGTAGCGGCCCTCGAGGTCGGCCTGGAAGAACGCGTCGGGGGCCAGCTCGATCAGCTCACGCGTGCGCGACTCGGAGCGCGCGAGGCTCTCGTTCGTCGCCCGCAGCGCGGCGTTGGTCGCCTGTTCCCGCCGGTGAGCCTGCCGCGCCAGGTGGACGAGGTAGAGGACGAGGGCGCCGTCGACCGCGTACAGCAGCGCCTGGAACGCGGCCTGCGGCACCGTCGCGCCGGCCGGAATGGCGAAGGCCCAGGCGGCGAGCGGCAGGCTGATGCACAGCACGAGCAGCCCGGGGCCGACGCCGGCGAAGAGGCTGGTCACCAGCGTCGCCCCGAAGAAGAGCACGAAGGGGGCGCCCATTCCGGTGAGCGGGCTCAGCGCCTCGCGCAGCACGAACGCGGCGGCGGTGGCGACGATGCCGAACAGGTAGCGGCGCAGCCGCGAGGCGACGTTCCCACCGTCGTGCAGCGTCATGGGCGTTCGTAACCGGCGCAGCGGCCCAGCCCCACGGTCCGAGGTGCGTGACACGGCTGCCTCTTCGGTGCGCGGCGCTCCCGGCCCGCGGTACGGGCTCGGGCCCTCAGGCCGCGGATTCGGTGGCCCGTCGGTCACGCGCGCGCGGTCGGCGCCGTGCCGGGCTCGTGCGCCAGGAGCGCGAGCTCGAAGACGCAGCCCCGGGTGCCGGACGCCCGCACCGACAGCGAGCCGCCGAGCGAGCGCGCGATGCGCTGGCTCAGGTACAGCCCCACGCCGTGCTCGCTCGCGCGCGTCGCGTGCGACCAGGGGTCGAACAGGCGGTACTTCACCTCGGCTGCCAGCGGAGGCCCGTCGTCGCGAACGAAGACGCGCACGACGTCTGCCTCGTCGAAGGTCCACACCGTCACGGTGGCGCCGGGGTCCGACAGCTTCACGGCGTTCGAGATCAGCTCGACCAGGATCTGCAGCACGCGCCCGCGCTCGCACCAGGCGCTCAGCGGCCCCGTCGAGTCGGCGAGGTCGACCGCCACGTGGCGCGATCGCGCGATCGCGCTCGTGAGGTCGACGGCCTCTTCGATGATGGGTCGCAGCGGTAACGCACTGCCGCTCAGGCGCGCGTTGCCGTTCAAGACAATGGAGGTGAGCCTCAGCTCGCTCTCATCACGCAGGTCCACGGATTCCCCCCCAGGGAAGTTGGAGTGTTGCGGTTCGGGTTGTTGTTCGCTGCGATCGTCCGGATACCGGATCAGCCGCGATGCCTACATCGGCCCGCGGTACGAGGTGTGCCGTTCACGTCAGGCCGCGGGCGACGAGCGCCAGCTCGACGCGATTTTCGGCGCCCATCTTCCGGAAGATGTTCGACACGTGCGACTTCACCGTGCGCTCGGCGATGCCCAGCGTCGCAGCCACCTTCAGGTTGTCGGAGCCGTTCGCGATGTGGCCGAGCACCTCGCGCTCGCGGGGCGTCAGCTTGTCGAGCGCCGACGTCTGCGGCGCCGATCGCGCGCCCGGCCGCGGCATGGCGTGGCGGCCCATCGCGGCGATCTCGCGCGCCAGCTCGGGGCCGCTGATCACGTCCGACGTCACCACGCTCTCTGCACCGAGCAGCGTCAGGCTGCGGACGACCTCGGGCTTCGAGCGCGGCGCGATCACCAGCACCTTGAGCGTGGGGAAGCGGCGCACGAGGGCGCTCACCACCCAGATCCGGTCGTGCTTCTGGTGCGAGAGGTCGACGATCACCACCTTGGGCAGCTTCATCGACAGGGCCTCGAGCAGCGCGGCCGGCTCTCCGGCGACGAGCGAGGGGTGCACGCCCTGGCCGGAGAGCAGCTCGGAGAGGCGGGGCTGGCTGCCGCGCGGATCTTCGAGCACGCAGACGCGGTCGAGCTGATCCGTCGTGCGGGGAGCTTCCGGCGGGCGGCCCACCTCGCGCGAGTAGAGGATGAGCCCGTCGAGGCACGGCTCGATGCGGAGGGTGAGCTCTCGCGCGCTGCCGTCGACGCCCTCGCGGTGGTCGCAGCAGGCAGAGCAGCGCTCCTGCATGCAGCGGCGCAGGACTCCGAAGAGCTCGGACGCGGCCAGCTCGGGGTGGACCTCGAGCAGCGCCCGCCCTTCGAGCTCGTCGCGCCGGCGGCCGCGCATGCGCGCCGCCGCGTCGTCGACGTAGAGGTACCGCCAGCCCTGGGAGAGCAGGACGACGCCCTCCGCGACCGAGTCGATCTGGTGCTGCACTGGATTCACTGGAAACCCCCCGTAAGGCGTCCCCTGGAATATGCCGGTCGGGGTCGCGGGGCAACCTGCAGTGTCGGAAGCCTCGTTCATGGCGCCACCTTCGGTGAGAGAGGGAGGGTGAAGTGGAAGGTGCTGCCCGCGCCGTGGTTCGGCTCGAGCGAGACCTCGCCGTCGAGCGCCTTGGCGATTCGGCGGCTGATGAAGAGGCCCAGGCCGTGGCCCGCCTTTCGCGCGTCCGTGGAGTGCGCGAACGGCTCGAAGAGCTGCCGCTCCAGCGCCGCGGGGATTCCGGCGCCGTCGTCGGTGATGGCGATGTCGACACGGCCGTGAGCCACGGTCGCCCGCACCGCGACGACGCCGCCTTCTTTCGCGAAGCGCACCGCGTTGGAGATGAGGTTCAGCAGCACCTGCAGGGCGCGCCGCCGATCGCACCACGCGATGGCCGTGGGCGAGGCGGACATGACGAGCGCCACCGAGCGGTCGGACGCCAGCGGCGTCACGACGTCGAAGGCCTCGCCGACGATCGGCTCGATCGGGTGGGCAGCGAGCTGGAGCGACAGCTGCCCTTCATCGAGGGCCGACGAGTCGAGCAGATCTCCCACGAAGCACTGCATCGCGCGCGCGCAGTTCAAGATCCGCTCGAGCGAGCGGCGGTTCGGCGCTCCGTCGCTGTCGAGCAGATCTTCAGCGCTGAGCAGGATGCTGGTGAGCGGCGTCTTCAGCTCGTGCACGACGAAGTCGACACTTCGCCCCCAGAGCGCGTGATCCAGCGCGCGCTCTCGTGTGCTGCCCTCGTCGTTGCTCCACATGACTCCCCCGTGTTTCCGCCACGAGCCATTGCAGCTCATGTCGGCGTTTCAAATAGCGAGCGACGCCGCGCATACATCGTCCCCGGGTATGAGCATCGAACCCCGGTGCTACTCAGTGCGGACGCTGCTCGAGCCGGTGCAGCTCGCGCGCGACCGCACGCTCTGCGCCCGGGCTGTCGGGCCCGAACAGGTACGTGAGCACGTGACTGACGACGCCGATGCCCCAGCCGAGCATCGGCCACAAGAACCACGGGTAGCCCGCGCCCGTCAGCGCCCAGATCCCCACGAGCGCCGCGTGCACCGACAGGTACAGCGCGACGTGAATGAAGAGGCCCCGCCGCGCCTCGACGCGCGTGCGCGCGAGGCGCTCCAGCTTCGCATTCGTCTCCGTCATGATCGTTCGTCCTTTCCTCGCACCCAAGTGTGCATTCGTCGCGCCAGCGCATCAGTCGATCGAGGCGCTCGCGGCGCGCGCCGCGAGCTCGGCCTCGGCCGACAGGCGCCGGAGCGACGCGCTCGGCGCGACGGCCCAGTCGCCGGCCGCGGGCTCGAGCGCGCGCAGCGATTGCGGCAGGCGCGCGAGCTCTTCGGCGGCGCGCCGGCGAGCGTCCGTGAGCCGCGGCGCGCGGCGCACGCGGCGGCCTGCGCGCATGACCTCTTCGAGCAGCGGGCGGCCTCCCTCGGGCGGCTCTCCGAAGCGCGCGATGACGTCGCCGGTGGCCTCGCGGAAGACCTGCTTGCGGCCCGGCAGCGACACCTTGCCCGGCGAGAGCTTCAGCGTCGGCCGGCCGTCGTACTCGACGAGCTTGTACGCGCAGTCGAGCGCCGGCACGTCCGAGCTCACCGTCATCGCCGTGCCGACTCCGTAGCCGTCGATCGGCGCGCCCGAGGCGACGAGCCGGTGCACGTCGTGCTCGTCGAGGCCGCCGCTCGCGAAGATGCGGACGTGGCCCAGGCCCGCCTCGTCGAGCAGCGCGCGGCTCTGGCGCGAGAGGTCGAGGAGATCTCCCGAGTCGACGCGAATCGCGCGGACGTGAAAGTTGGGGCCCAGGTCGCGCGCGAGGCGCACCACGTTCCGCACGCCCTGCAGCGTGTCGTAGGTGTCGACGAGCAGCGTGCTCGCCGGGTGGCTCACGCACCACGCGTGAAAGGCGCCCAGCTCGGTCGCGTGCGCCTGCACCCAGCTGTGCGCCATCGTGCCGGTGACGGGGATGCCGTAGAGCGCGCCGGCGAGCACGTTCGACGTCGAGGTCGCGCCCGCGACGTACGCGGCGCGCGCGGCCTTGAGGCCGGCGTCGGCGCCGTGCGCGCGGCGCAGGCCGAAGTCGACGACGTCGCGCCCGCCGGCCGCCTGCACCACGCGCGAGGCCTTGCTGGCCAGGAGCGTCTGCAGGTGCACCTGGTTCATCACGATCGTCTCGACGAGCTGGGCCTCGGGCAGCGGCGCGATGATCTCGAGCAGCGGCTCCTGCCCGAACACGGGCGTGCCTTCGGGCACCGCCCACAGGTCGCCGGTGAAGCGGAAGTCGCGCAGCGCCGACAGCGCCGCGGCGTCGGCGACGCCGGTGCACCGCACGGCCTCGAGCTCCGCGGGCCCGAAGCGCAGCTGCTCGAGCACGTCGACGACGGTCTCGAGACCGCAGGCGAGCAGGTAGTTGCGCGCGGGAGGCAGCCTGCGCACGAACAGGCTGAAGACCGCGGTCTTCGTCAGCCCCTCGCCGAGGTACGCGCGGAACATCGCGAGCTCGTACTGATCGACGAGCAGCCCCACGTTGCGCTCGTCGACCCAGGAGTCGAGGCCGTGCATGACGTCACCGCCCCAACAGGAGCGCCTCCACGGAGAGCAGCAGCGTGCGCAGCTCGAAGGGCTTGTACAGCAGCCGCGCCTGCGCGCCGAGCGACGCGACCCAGGCCGGCAGCTCGGGGTCGGTGTAACCCGAGAGGAAGAGCACCGGCACGTGCAGCCCGAACCAGCGCGCGCGTCCGATCGCGTGAAGGCCGTTGAGCCACGGCATGCAGACGTCGGCCACCACGAAGTCGTACGGTCCGTCGCGCAGCATTCGTTCGACGAGCTCGAGGCCGTTCAACGCGAGCTGAACGCGCGCTCCCGCGAGCGTGAGGCAGTCGCCGACCGCGTCCGCGAACGGGGCGTCGTCGTCGGCGACGAGGGCGCGGAGCCCCAGCAGCGCGACACCGGCGCGCGCGCGCGCAGACCAGGCGCCGCCGGGTGACGCCAGCCGCGGCGTGGCGCGGTCGAGGTCGTCACGTTCATCCTTCACGTCTGCACCACACGGCTTCTCAGAGCCAAACGCCTTGCTCTAGCAGTGGTGATTACGGACCCGCCGCCGGCAAACCATCGGCCGCCGGTATCAGGTGAGCCCGCGCGCAGCGAGCGCGAGCTCGACGCGGTTCTCGGCCCCGACCTTGCGGAAGATGTTGCTGACGTGCGTCTTCACGGTGCGCTCGGTGATGCCCAGCAGCGCGGCGACCTTGAGGTTGTCGGCGCCGTTCGCGATGTGGCCGAGCACCTCGCGCTCGCGCGGCGTCAGCGTGGACAGCGACTCGGTCGTCGGCTGCAGCGGCGGCCGCACCGGCTGCGCGGGGTGGGGCGTGCGCTCGGCCAACAGCTCGACGAGCGCGCGCCTCAAGCCCCAGCCCGAGGCTCCGAGCTCGGTGATCACGCGCGTGGCGCCGAGCAGCTTCATGCTCGACACGACGGCGTCGGACGCGCCGGGCGCGAGCACGACGATGCGCAGCATCGGGTAGCGGCGCGCGAGGGAGCTCACGACCCACAGCCGGTCTCTGCGCTGGTGAGACAGGTCGATCACCGCGACGCGGGGCAGGCGCGAGGCGAGCAGCGACAACAGCGCGTTCGGCTCGAACACGACCAGCTCGGGGTGGAAGGCCTGCTGCCGCAGCATGTCCCCCACGGCCACGGTGCTGGTGCGGCGATCTTCGAGCAGGCAGACCGGCTGGGTGCCGTCGGCGACCAGCTCCGCGGCCCAGGGCGATTGAGCACGCGGCGAGGCCAGGCGCTGCGCGACCTCGCGGCGCGCCGAGGCGTCGGCGACGCGGACGATGAGGCCCTCGAGGCACGGGTCGATGCGCACCGAGATCTCGCAGACCCCGCCGTTCGTGTCGGCGGCGCGCTCGACGGCGGTCGCCGACGAGCCCTGGGCGAGGCACTGCTGCATCAGGGCGAACAGCGGCGACGCCTCGAGCCCCGGCCAGCAGTCGGTCAGGCGCCTGCCCTGCAGCTGTGCGCGGCTGCGGCCGCTGAGGGCGGCGGTGGTGTCGTCGATGAACACGTATCGCCAGTCGGACGAAATGATCGCGACGCCCTCTTGCAGCGACTGCAGAAGTTCTTCGCTCACCTGGCGGGCAGCCCCCCGGACCGTTCGCGGCAGCGCTTAGCGCTCGGACGTGGGCGCGGCAAGAAACTGCGGGAAATTCTGGAAATCGAGCGCCCGGCCGGACGGCCGGGGCCCGCACGGAGGCGGGCGTTCGATCGTCCTCGCCACATCGTGGATGGGTTCCCCCCCGGGAAGCTCAGCCGGCGGGTGAATACAGAGCCGACACCTCGCCGTGCATCATCCGCGGGTATTAGGAGTGATCGAGCCGGGCGATCGCATCGAGCAGCGCTCGCGGGTTGAACGGCTTGCGCAGAAGTTGCGCGCGCGGCCCCACCGCCGCCACCCAGTCTTCCAGGCTCGGGTCGTTGATGCCCGAGATGAACAGCACCGGCACGTCGACGCCGAGCCAGCGCGCGCGGTGGATGACCTGAATGCCGTTCATCCACGGCATCGCGACGTCGGTGACGACGAGATCGAACGGGCCCTCGGTGCTCAGGCGCTCGCCGAGCTCGGTGCCGTTGAAGGCGAGCCGCACCTCGTAGCCATGGCCGGCGAGGATCTCGGCGAGCATCGTCGCCATGCTCGCGTCGTCTTCCGCGAGCAGCAGGCGGCGCGAGGTCTCAGGTTTGGCCCCAAAGCTCGATGGCAAGCACGCGAACCTCTAGCGCCGCCTCGGAGGTCCTGTGCATTGCCCTGGGGTCCTACGTCAGCGCGCGGGCCGCGAGCGCGAGCTCGACGCGGTTCGCGGCGCCGAGCTTTCTGAACAGGCTCGTGACGTGCGCCTTCACGGTGCGCTCGCTGATGCCCAGCACCGCGGCGGTCTTGAGGTTGTCGGAGCCGCTGCCGACCTCGGCGAGGATCTCGCGCTCGCGGGGCGTGAGCCCGTCGACCTGGACGACGGCCGGCGGTGCGGCGGCGCGGCCGGGCCGTGCGCGCCGCCGGCGGTGGGCCCGCGCGATCGCCTCGTGCAGCCGCGCGTCGAGGCCGTTCGTCTCGACGACGACCTCGTCCGCGCCCATCAGCTCGAGGCGGCGCACCAGCGCCGCGTCCGCGCCGCGGGCGACGACCAACAGCCGCACCTCGGGGAACCGCTGGGCGAGCGCGCCGACGACCCACAGGCGATCTTTCTTCGCGTGAGAGAGGTCGACGACCGCGAGGCTCGGCAGGCGCCGGGCGATCGCGCCGAGCAGCTCGCGCGGCTCGCTGGCGATCACCTCCGCCCGGTAGCCGAGCGCCTGCAGCGCGCGCCAGAGCCGCGTGCGGCCCAGACGGGCGTCCTCGAGAAGCCACAGCCTCGAGTCGCGCGCCGAGTGCGCCATGCCGTCACCTGGTGCAGCGCACGTGCCGTCGGCTCCGCTCGGGCGCCGGCGACGTGCTCGCGCAAGCGTTGCGCCACGCGCAGGGCACGTGCGTTGCTCGCGCTCGACAGGGTGAAGAGAGACGAGCTGCTGCTGCCGCGGATCTGCTTCGCCCTCTACGGGGCCGCCGTCGCCGTGTCGGCGGTGCACCCGTACTCGCGGGGGACGTGGCTCACCGAGAACGCCGGGGCCTGGGTGATCGTGCTGGTGATGGCGATGACGCTCAGGGCAGCGCGCTTCTCGAACCGCACGTACGTGCAGGGCCTCATCCTGCTGCTGCTGCACACGTTCGCCGCGCACTTCACGTACCCGCGCGTGCCGGTGGGCGAGTGGCTGGCCGACGTCTTCGAGCTGTCGCGCAACCCGTTCGATCGCGTCGTTCACTTCGCGTTCGGCCTGTTGGCCCTGGCGCCGCTGCGCGAGCTGTTCTTCACCCGCGAGCCCCGCCGCAGCGCGCGCGCCGAGCTCCTGCTCACGCTCGGCGCCGTGGCGCTGATCGGCACGGGCTACGAGCTCATCGAGTGGGCGTCGGCGGTCATCGTCGGCGAGCGCGTGACCGCCGACTTCCTCGGCACGCAGGGAGACCCGTGGGACACGCAGGCCGACCTGGCGTGCAACCTCGCCGGGGGCCTGGTCGCCATCGCCGGCGAGGCGGTGCTCGCCGCGGTCCGCAGGCGGCGGCCGCTCTCCGGCGTCAGCGCGACGGGGCCAGCTCACGCGCGCGCGGCACGCGCCGGGTGAAGCGCTGGGGGCGGAAGCGGTGGCGCGCGAGGACTCCGTCGTAGGCGTGCTCGTACTGCGCGATGACCGAGTCGATGCCGTAGTCGCGGACGAAGGCGAGCGTGCGCGCGCGCTGCTGCTCGAGCTCGAGCGGGTGCTCGAAGGCCCGGTCGATGCGCGCGGCGAGCGCGTCGGCGTCGCCCGCGGGGAACAGGTGCTCGGCGTCGATCGCGAACTGCTTCGTGGCGCTCTCCTTCGCGTCGGAGAGCAGGGCAGGGCAGCCGCAGCGCATCGCCTCGAGCGCCGCCATGCCCTCGAGCTCGACCTCGGACGCGTGCACGTAGAGGTCGGCGGACTGGTAGAGCGACAGCAGCTCGTCGTCGCTGACGAAGCCCAGGCGCACCTCTGCCGGGTGGCCCTTCGCGAGCTGCTCGAGCCGCCCCAGCAGCGGCCCCTTGCCGGCGATGACGAGGCGCAGCTCGGCCGCGTGCTTCGACCGGCGCACCGCCTCGATGATCACGTCGTGTCGCTTCTCGGGCACGAGGCGCCCTACCGAGAGCACGGTGAACTTGCCGCGCGCGCGGACCTCGGCGGGGCGAAAGCGCTCGGGAGCGCCGTTCGAGATCACCACCGAGCGCGTCTTCAGCCCCGCCGCGTGCAGCTCGTCTTCGGCCAGGTGCGAGGGGCACACGACGAGGTCGGCGCGGTTGTGGAACGAGACCACCATGCCCCGGTTCATCAGGCGCGACATGCGGGGCCCCGAGACGGCGTTGACGAGCCGCGGCCACCGCAGGCTCGCCTGCGCGAGCACGTTCTCGGGCTGAACGTGGTGCGCGGTCACGACCGGCACGTCGGCCTCGTGGGCGAGCGCGAGGGCCTGGAAGCCGAGGAAAAACGGCAGCTGCACGTGCACCAGATCGCTCTTCGCGATGACGTCGCGCAGCTTCTGCGCGTCCGGCCGCGCGAACGCGAACGAGTTGGCGACGACGAGGTCTTCGACGAACGGCAGCTCGAGCTGCGGCAGCTTCACGTCGCCGTTCAAACCGACCGAGACGACGTCGTTGTGCGTGCGCAGGCCCTCGATGATGCGCTCGGCGGAGACGAGGCCTCCGGCGCGGGCAGCCCCGGCAGAATCAATGACGTAGGCGATCTTCAGGCGTCGGCTCATGGTGTCCTCGAAGAGTTCAACTTCACGCCCAGCACATGGAAGTGCCATGCCAGCGGCCGAGAAATTTCGGGCCGCGCCCGCGGGTTGAGTGTGGATGCGCCCGAGCGCCGCTCGGTCGAGGCCCGCGCGCACGAGCTCGAGCGCCGTTCACCGGACTCCGAGCGGGCTCGGCTCGAGCCGCGTCTGTGCGACGGCGTCGATGAGGTGCTGCTGCGCGAGGCCCAGGTCCTTGCGCCCGAGCGCCTCGCGGGCCGCGCGGATGCTCCACGCGGCGTGCGCCGAGAGCACGGGCTCGGCGAAGTCGAGCGCTTCGCTCACGTCGGCGTCGCCGCGCTGCAGCCGCTGCACGGCGCCGGTGAGCGCGTCGACGGCCGCGCGCACGCGCTGCGCCCGCTGCCCTTCGTCGCGCTGGGTCTGCTCGAGGCGACCGACGCGCTCCTCGAGGCGCCCGACCTGCCGCTGGAGCTGGTCGAGCCGCCCGTCCACCTCGCTCCAGTCGCGCTGCTCTCGCACGAGGGTGCCGCCGAGACCGAGGACGACAGCTCCGAGGACGAGGGCGAGGGCGCGCGCGGGCATGGTGTGGCAGCTCACACGCATCGCGCGTGCCACGGTGGAACGGGCCTTGCGTACGCGGCGCGTCATGCACGCCGAACGTCTCGCGCAGCTCGGACAGTCGCTCGCGGAGGTGATGCACGACCTGCGCGGCCCCCTCACCACCATCTCGGGCTTCGCCGAGCTCATGTCGCTCGAGCTCGATGCAGAGAATCGAAGGGACTTTGCCCTCGAGATCCAACGGCAGGTCGAACGCCTCGAGCGGCTCAGCGCGCAGACGCTGGCCTATGCGAGCGGCCGGAGCGCGCTGCTGCTCAGGCCGGTGCACCTCAACGTGCTCGGCGCGGAGATCGAGAAGCTGCTCGCGCACGAGCTGTGCGGCACCGGGATCACTCCGTCGGTCGAAGTGTCCTGGCGCGGTACCACGCTGCTCGACGTGACGCAGGTCTTTCGCGTCGTCGAGAACCTCACGCGCAACGCTCGCGAAGCCATGGCGGCAGGCGGCGGCTCGCACTTCGCCGTCGCCGTCGCGCGCAGGGGCGACTGGCTGGTGATGACGTTCACCGACGACGGGCCCGGGCTGCCGCAACGCGTGCGCGAGCACCCGTTCGAGCCCTTCGTCTCCGACGGGAAGCCGGGCGGCACCGGCCTGGGCCTGCAGCTCGCCAGGAAGATCGCCCGCGATCACGGGGGCGACGCCGCGCTCGTCGACGTCACCGTGGGCACTTGCATCGAGCTGAGGCTGCCCTGCCGCCTGTCCTGACGGCTGGCACGCGCGCTGCTCCGTGCATGCGCTGATGCTGGCGCTCGCCCTGATGGCGTTTCTCGGTGCCGACCGACCCGACCCCGGGCTGATGCGCGGCAACCTCACGGCCGCGTGGGCGCTGCAGCCCTACCTCGTCAGCCCCGAGTCCTTCCGCGACCCGGGGAACCAGGACGTCATCCTCGCGTGCATCGAGCAGCTCGCGCTCACCGAGCACCCGTACTCGGCGCCGACACCCGCGGCGATCTCGAGGCTGTTCGTCGAGCGCGTGCAGAAGGCGCGCGCCGACTACGAGCGCGGCAGCAAGGACGTCGCGCGGCTTCGCCTGATGGGGCTCACCGGCCTCTGCCTCGGCTGCCACACGCGCGCGCCCGCGCAGGCCACCCCGCTGCACCTCAGCGCCGAGCACCTCAAGCTCGCGCCCGCCGAGAGGGCCCAGCTGCTCGCCGCCGCGCGCCAGTTCGATCGCGCGCTCGAGACGTGGAAGCGGCTGCTGGAGACCCCGCCTCGCAACGCCCTCGAGGCCTACGACCAGGCGTTCGCGCTGCGCGCCGCGCTGGGCGTCGCGGTGCGGGCCGCCGACGATCCCGACGAGGCGCTGGCGCTGATCGCCCCGATGGAGAATCGCCCCGAGCTCGCGCCCCTGACGAGGCACCGCATCGCGACGTGGAAGAAGGACGTGGTCGCGTGGCGGAGCGAGGCGTTCGTCGCGAAGTCCCAGCGCCCGCCGGCGCTGCTCGCGCGCGCGCGGGCGCTGCTCGACGGCACCGGCGCGCTGGGCTCGGCGGGGCCGGACGAAGATCACTTCGTCGCGCTGCAGCGCGCGACGGCCTACCTCAACCGCGCGCTCGAGCTCGAGCCGCGCGCGCCCTGGCGCCCCGAGGCGCTCTACCTGCTCGCCGTCGCCGCGGCCGCGGCGAGCGACCCCGAGCTGTGGCAGCTCGACGAGCTGTACCTCGAGGCGTGCGTCCGCGAGTCTCCGCACACGAAGGCCGCCGTCCGCTGCGTCGACCGCCTCGCCGACCGGCTGGTGTACCGCTACACCGTCGAGGGGGTGACCCGCATTCCGGTCGAGGAAGCCTCGAAGCTCGGCGATCTCCGCGCGCTCGCGCGCTGACGGCGCAGGTCTTGCGCGGCACGGACGTTGAACCTGAACCCCACCGTCATGAAGAAGATCCTCGCAGCAGTCGACGGCTCCGATGCTTCGATTCACGCCGCCCGCCTCGGGCTCGACCTCGCCGAGGCCATCGGCGCAGAGCTCACGCTCATCTACGTGCGCGAGCCGGTCATTCTCCCGCTCGCGCCCGGCATGCTGCCCGCGACGCCGTTCCCGGGCCTGTCCGAGGCAGAGCACGCCGCGAGCCGCGCCGTGCTCAACGACGTCGCCGTCGCGCTCGGGCGGCCCAAGCTCGCCGCCGTGCACCGCTTCGGGCCGCCTGCCGACACGGTCGCCGACTTCGCCGAAGAGGCAGGCTTCGATCTCGTCGTCGTGGGGAACAAGGGGCGCGGGGCCGTGCGCCGCATGCTCGTCGGCAGCACCGCCGATCGGCTCGCGCACGTGTGCCGCGTTCCGGTCTTGGTCGCGAGGTGACGGCCCGCCCGATGCAGGGACACGAGCACGCCATGAACGACGCCATCGAAAACTTCATGACCCCCGGCCCTCACACCATCGCGCGGACGCGCACGCTCGAAGAGGCCCACGCCGTGATGCGTCACCACAAGATCCGTCACCTGCCGGTGCTCGACGCGGGCCGGCTGGTCGGGCTCGTGACGCAGCGGGATCTGACCCTCGTCGAGACGCTGAAGGGCGTCGACCCCGCGCAGGTGCCCGTCGAAGACGCCATGAGCGAAGACGTCTTCGCCGTGGAGCTGGGCACTCCCCTGGCGGAGGTCGCCCAGCGCATGGCGCGCGACCGGCTCGGGTCTGCCGTCGTGATGCGCGGCACCATCGTCGCGGGCATCTTCACCGCCGTCGACGCGCTGCGCGCGCTCGACTTCCTGCTCTCGAGCCCGAGCGTTCGCGCGGCGCTCGCCGAGGCGCTGTTCCCGCCGCCGAGCGCCCGGGCGAGCTGACGCTCGAGGCGGCGCTAGCAGGCTGCTGAAGAACGAGCGAACGGCACGAGGTCGAGGCGCCGGCGAGGACCGCGCGGAGCGTACGTCGTCTGGTACGTGAGCACGGACCGGAGCCGGCAACGAAGAGATCGGGCCGTGCAGCCGTTCTCAGCAGCCTGCTAAGCGGTGGTCGTCGCGACGCGGCCCTCGATGCGCCGGTGCGGTACGGCGAGCGACGTGCCGGCGGCGGCGATCAGCTCGAGGAACTGAAGCAGCAGCTCCTGGCGGATGCGGGTGAACTCGTTCCAGTCGGTGGTGAGGAACCACGCCATCACCTCGACGTCGAGCGACGCCTCGTTGAGCTGCACGAAGCGCACGGTGAAGCTGTCGGTCCACAGCTTCGGCTGGGCCTGCAGGGCCTTCTCGACGCCGGTGATGACCGCGCGCAGCTGCGCGGGCGTGGTCGCGAGCGACAGCCGCAGCGTGGTGAAGAGGCGCAGGCGGTCGCGCTCGGTGAACGATTCGATGCGCAGGTCGGCGACGCGCCCGTTGGGCATGGTGATCAGCGTGCGGTCGAGCGTGCGCACCCGCGTCGAGCGCAGGCCGACGGCCTCGACGGTGCCGACGAAGTCTTCGATCTTCACGAAGTCTCCGACGCGCAGCGGCTGATCGAGCCCGAGCGCGAAGGCGCCGAAGAGGTTCTCGACGGTCTTCTGCGCCGCGAGCGCGACGGCGATGCCGCCGATGCCGAGGCCGGCGAGGATGCTGGCGACCGGGTAGCCGAGCTGCGCGAAGAGCGTGACGGCGCCGAGCGCGACGATGGTGACCTTCAAGATGCGGCTGCCCAGCGGCACCAGCGAGCGCGAGGCCGGGTTCTGTGCCCACGTCGACGAGACGACGCGGCGCGCGGCGACGTCGACGACGCGCAAGACCACCCAGAACACGACGACGACGACGAGCACCTTGAGGGCCTCGGCGATCCACGCGCTGAGCCGCGGCGGCGGCGCGAGCAGCGGCAGCAGGCCGTAGGCGACGGCGAGCCCGAAGCCGAAGCCCAGGGGCAGCGCGAGCCGATCGGCGATGAGATCGTCGTGCTTCGTCGGGGTGCGCGACGTCAGCGCGTTCACGCCGAAGTGCAGGGCGCGGCCGATGAGCAGCCCCGCGCCGAGCGACGCGAGGACCCACAGCGGCAGCGCGAGCCATTGCCAGACGTCGAGGTCGAACGGGCCCTTCGCCTTCAGCGCGTCGGGCAGCGCGTCGACCCAGGCGGGTGCGCGGGGGGGCTCGAGCTCCACGTGGCCACTGCTACCGGGCGGCGCTCAGCAGCGCAACGGCCGCCTGCTCCCGAGGTGAGCCCGCGGTACCCGATCGACGCGCCCGCCTGATCACCACGCGGTGACATGCAGCGCGGTTGACCCGGCGCGTCGGCGGTTGTACGTCGAGAGCTCGCTCAAGCAGTCAAGCGGGGGATTTTCATGAACCTGGAAGTGCTTTCGAGAGAGGAGCTGATCGCACTCCTGCGCGCGCAGCGCGCCGACTCGTACGAGCCGTCTCCCTCCGAAGAGCCGTGGCACGACCTCAAGCTGCAGGTGGGCGAGCTCGAGCTGCGCAACCGCATGCTGCTCGAGCAGCAGCGCGAGCTCGAGGCGGCCAAGCGACGTTACTCCGAGCTCTACGACTTTGCTCCGGTGGCCATCTTCACCGTCGGGCTCGACGCGCGCATCGAAGACGTGAACCTGACGGCGGCGGCGTTCTTCGGGGGGACGCGCGATCAGCTGGTCGGCCGCCCGCTGACGGCGCTCGTGGTCGCCGACGAGCGCGCCAGGGTGCGCGCGCAGCTCAAGCGGTGCGTCAGCGAGCGCGCGCGGGCGACGAGCGAGGTGCGCCTGTTGCTCGAAGGCATCGGCACTGCGCCGTTTCAGCTCGTGACCACGGCGCTGATCGACGGCGAGCGCGTCACCGGCTGCAAGTGCGCGCTGACCGACGTCTCGGCGCTCAAGCGCTCTGAAGAGCGCCTGCAGGCGCTCGCCCGCGCGAGCGCCCAATTGGCCTCGTCGTTCGACGTCAACGTGAACGTCGCGGAGATCGTCCGCATGCTCGTGCCCGCGTTCGGCGATCTCATCTTCTTCGACGTCGTCGACTCGCAGCAGAACGTCACGCGCGTCGAGGTGGGCTGCGCGGACCCGTCGAAGCGCGGCGTGGCCGAGGCGCTGAAGCGCCCGGTGGTGCCGTTCGTCGAGCTGTCCGAGCCGCTGATGGTGACGACGGCGTCGCGCGCGGCGCTGGCGCTGGCGCTCGCCGAGACGCCCGATCGCCCCTCGATCGTCGAGTCGTGCGACCCGCGCGCGGTGATGCTGGTGCCGGTGACGGCGCGCGACCGCGCCGTCGGCCTGCTCGGCTTCATCATGGCCGAGTCCCGCCGCAGCTACGGCCCGGCCGATCTCGAGTTCGCGAACGACCTGGCGAGCCGAATGGCCATGGCGATCGACAACGCGCGCCTGTTCAACGACGCGCAGCGCGCCATTCGCGTCCGAGAAGACGTGCTGTCGATCGTGTCGCACGATCTCAAGAGCCCGCTCTCCGGCATCCGCCTGAACGCCGATCTGATGATGGCGGCGGCTCCCCCGAGCGAGCGGCGCAAGGGCCGCGTGCAGCTCGAGCGCATCAAGTTCGCCGTCTCGCACATGGAGCGGCTCATCGACGACCTGCTCGACATGGGCAGCATCGACAACGGCCGCCTGGCGGTCGTGCCCAAGGATCAGTGCCTGCGCACGCTGATGCACGACGCCGTCGAGCTGCTCGGGCCGCTCGCGCAGGAGCACGAGATGAAGCTCGAGGCCCTGCCGCCCTCCGAAGACATCTGGGTCGGCTGCGACCGCGGGCGCGTGCTGCAGGTGTTCTCGAACCTCGTCGGCAACGCGATCAAGTTCTGCCCGAAGGACACGACCATCTCGGTCAGCGCGCAGGTCGTCGAGGGCAAGGCGCGCGTGACGGTGAAGGACGACGGCCCCGGCATGCCCGCGTCGGTGCTGCGCAACCTCTTCCAGCGGTTCTTCCAGGCGAAGGAGACCGCGTCGAAGGGGCGCGGCCTCGGCCTCTTCATCTCGAAGGGCATCATCCAGTCGCTGGGCGGAGAGATCTGGGTCGAGAGCGCGCCGGGCCGCGGCACCGCGGTGAGCTTCACGCTGCCGATCGTCTCTGCGCCGCGCCCGCCGGTCGTGCTCGTGGTGGAAGACGATCAGCCGCTGCGCGAGACGCTGCGCGAGCTGCTCGTGGCGCACGGCTATGGCGTCGCGGTCGCGGGCGACGGCGGCGAGGCCCTGACGTACCTGCGCAACGGCGGTGAGCCGCCGAAGCTCATCCTGCTCGACCTCGGCCTGCCCGGCGTCGACGGGCGCGAGGTGATGCGGCAGCTGAAGGCGGACCCGGTGCTCGCCAAGATCCCCGTCGTGCTGGTGTCGAGCGCCGATCGCCTCGAGGACGAGGTCAAGCAGCTCGGGGCCGACGGCATGGTGAAGAAGCCGCTCGACTTCAAGTCGCTGCTGTCGACCGTCGACGTGCGCACCCACGCGCGCGCCTGAGGCCGGCCGCAGATTCTGCGTCGCGCGGGCGCGGCAGGCGAAACCTGCGCGCAGGGGCCCCAAAGGCTCAACGCACGACCAGCACGGGGCAGGGCGCGCTGCGGACGACGCTCTCGGCGACGCTGCCCAGCACCAGCCGCTTGAGCCCGCGCCGGCCGTGCGTGCCGATGACGAGCCAGTCGGCCTTCGCCTCCTGGGCGAGCTCGATGATGCCGTCGCGCGGGTCGCGGCAGACGACCTTGCCGGTGACCGGCACGCCCGCGGCCTGGTGCCGCTTCAGCGCCGCGTCCATCGCCCGCTGCGCGTCGGCGGCGAGGTCGTCGATGAAGTTCGCCGGCAGCGGCACCGGCACGTCGGCCGAGCTGACGAGGGGGATCATCCACGCGTGCACGAGCAGCACGCGGGCGTCGAGCTTCTTCGCGAGCTCGACCGCGGCGAGCGTCGCCTTCTCGGCCGTCTCGCTGAAGTCGGTGGCGACGACGATGCTTCTGGGCAGCGCCATGGCAGGCCTCTCTTTCCGTTCGAGCGAAGGACCTGCATTCGCGGCGCCACGCATCCGTTGCGCCCGCGGCCAGAAGGTGCGCCCGGGCACGGCCCTTGAAACGAAGGTCCAGCATGAGCCCGAAGCGCCCCTCCTTCGCGTGGTCCGTTCGCATCGCGCGCGTCGCCGGCGTCGAGGTCCGCGTGCACCTCACCATGGTGCTCTTCCTCGCCTGGGTGGTGATGGAGCACCTGCGGCAGGGCCGGGCCGACCTCTTGCCCGAGGGGCTCGCGCTCGGCGCCTGCACGTTCGCGGCGGTCACGCTGCACGAGCTGGGGCACGTGCTGATGGCGCGGAGGTTCGGCATCGCGACGCGCGACATCACGCTGCTGCCGATCGGCGGCGTCTCGACGATGGAGCGCCTGCCCGACAAGCCCCGCGAGGAGATCGCCGTCGCGCTCGTCGGGCCGCTGGTGAACATCGTGATCGCCGCCGTGCTGTTCCTCGGCCTCGTGCTCGGGCAGCTCGTCGTCGACGCCCGCGTGCTGCAGGTGGTCGGAGGCCCCTTCCTCGGCAAGCTCGTCGTCATCAACCTCATGCTCGCGGCGTTCAACCTCTTGCCGGCCTTCCCGATGGACGGCGGCCGCGTGCTGCGGGCCGTTCTCGCGAGGCACCGCCCGCGCGCGCGCGCGACCGAGCTCGCCGCGCGAATCGGCCAGATCGTCGCGGTCGGGCTCGCGGGCCTGGGGCTGCTCTTCGCGCCCACGCTCGTCCTCATCGCCATCTTCGTGTGGGTGGGCGCCGACCAGGAGCTGCAGGCGTCGGTGATGCAGGCGAAGCTCTCGGCGCTCAAGGTGGCCGACGCGATGGTGCCCGACTTCCGCGCGCTCGACGCCGACACGCCGCTCTCCGAGGCCGTCGAGCTCTCGGCCCACGGGTTTCAGCACGACTTCCCGGTGCGCTCGGGCGGCGAGCTCGTCGGCATGCTCTCGCGCGAGGCGATGCTCGCGGCGGTGCTGCGCGAGGGTGAAAACGCCCCGGTGGGGCACGCGCTCAAAGGGGCGCTCACCACGGTGGACCCGGCGACTCCGCTCTCGGCCGCCGTCGAGCTGATGCGCGCCAACGAGGCCCGCGCCGCCGCGGTGCTCGATCACGGCCGGCTCGCCGGGGTGCTGACCACCGAGAACGTCGCCGAGCGGCTGCTCGCGGGAGCCCGGCGGTGAGCCCCGTGCTCCCGGCCCTCGTCTGCGCGCTCGCCGGCGCCGCGCCGGCCCGGGGCGACGAGGTGACGCAGGCGATGCGCGGCAACCTCGCGGCGCTCGTCGCGCTGCAGCCGCTCTTGCAGGACCCCGACGCGTTCGCAGACCCCGCGAACCAGAAGACGATCAAGGCGAGCCTCGCGGTGCTCGCGCGCACCCGGCACCGCTTCGCGCGCCCCAAGGCGCAGGAGCCCGCCGCGGCCCTGGCCGTGCTGTTCGCAGAGGAGATCTCCCGCGCGCAGCTCGAGCTGACCGCCGGCCGGCCGCAGTCGGCGCGCGGGCGCCTGCGCGCCGCGACCGGCATGTGCCTGAGCTGTCACGCGCGGCAGCTCTCGCCTCGCGACTACGCCGCATCGGGCCGGGCGGCCGACGGCGCCGGCCTGCCCCCGCTCGAGCGCGCGAGCTTCCTCGCCACGACGCGGCAGTTCGACGCGGCGCTCGCGCTGTGGGGCGACGCGCTGTCGCGGCCTCCGAGAGACGACGCCGAGGCCTTCGCCCAGACCCAGGCCTTCCGCTCGGCGCTCTCCGTCGCCATCCGCGCGAAGGACGACCCGGCCGCGGCCATCGGCCTGCTCGAGACGAGGTGCGGCTCGCCGTGGCTCTCGCCGATGGCCAGGCGCTCGTGCGTGAGGCAGCTCAACGACGCGAAGTCGTGGGCCGCCGAGCAGCTCTCCACGCCGCCGCCGGCCACCGGCACCGCGCTGTTCACGCGGGCGAGCGAGCTCGTCGACTTCTCGGAGGTCGCGCAGACGCTGTACCCGCGCGAAGACGAGCGCGTGAAGCTCTTGCGCGCGACCGCGTACCTGAGCCTCGCGCTCGAGCGCGAGCCGGCCGCCCCGTGGCGCGGCGAGGCGCTGTGGCTGCTCGGCCTGGCGACGGGGGCCACGCTGGATCCCGAGCTCTGGCCGCTCGACGGCATCTACCTCGAGGCCTGCGTGCGCGAGAACCCGCACACCGCGCTCGCTCAGCGGTGCGTGGAACGGCTCGCAGAGCGCACCATGTTCGATTACACGGGCAGCGGAGGAACGCGGCTGCCCTGGGACGTTGCCCAGCGGCTCGAGGCGATGCGCGCGCTGGCAAAGTGACGACGAGCCACCCGGGTCTGACCGCGGCCGAAGCCGAGAAGCGTCTCGCCGAGCACGGCCCGAACGAGCTGCACCGCGACGACGGCCCGTCGGCGTTCTGGATCCTGCTCGACCAGTTCAAGAGCCCGGTGGTGCTGCTGCTCATCGCCGCGTGCGTGCTGTCGATCGTGCTGGGCGAGGTCGCCGACGCGATCGCCATCGGCGCCATCGTCGCCCTCAACGCCGCGGTCGGCTTCTTCCAGGAGTTCCGCGCCGAGCGGGCGATGCAGGCGCTCAAGTCGATGACCGCCCCCCGGGCGCGGGTGCGGCGCGACGGCACCACGGTGTCGATCTCGGCGGCGCACGTGGTGCCGGGCGACGTGCTCCTGCTCGAGGCCGGCGACGTCGTGGCCGCGGACGCCCGGCTGGTGCAGGCCCACGAGCTCGCCACCAACGAGGCGCCGCTGACCGGAGAGAGCGAGCAGGTCTCGAAGTCCCACCACCCGACCGCGCCCGAGACCCCGCTCGCCGAGCGCACCGATCACGTCTTCATGGGCACCTCGGTCGCCAAGGGCACCGGCGTGGCCGAGGTGCACTCGACCGGCATGCGCACCGAGCTCGGCCGCATCGCGGGGCTGCTCGCGACGGCGACCGAGGGCGAGACGCCGCTGCAGCGCCGGCTCGCGGCGGTGAGCCGCATGCTGCTCTACGGGTGTGTCGGCATCGTGGCGGTGGTCGCGGCCGTGCAGCTTCAGCGCGGCGCGCCGATCTTCGACGTCATGCGGTCGGCGGTCGCGCTCGCCATCGCGGCGGTGCCCGAGGGCCTCGCCGCGATCGTCACCATCGCGCTCGCGATCGGCGTTCAGCGCATGGCGAAGCGGCACGCGCTGATCCGCAAGCTGCCCGCCGTCGAGACGCTGGGCTGCGCGTCGGTCATCTGCACCGACAAGACCGGCACCCTGACCACCGGCGTCATGACGGTGCGCGAGGTGTGGGGCAAAGACGAGCGCGCGGTGCTCGAGGCCGGCGCGGCGTGCTGCGACGCCGAGCTCGGCGGCGAGGGCCGCAAGGCCGTCGGCGACACGACCGAGCTCGCGATCCTCGAGGCGGCGGCGAAGCACGGGGTCCACCGCGCCGAGCTCGAGCGGCAGCGGCCGCGCGTGTCCGAGCGGCCGTTCGACTCCGAGCGCAAGCGCATGTCGATCTTCCGGCGCGACGGGCGCCTGTACCTCAAGGGGGCGCTCGAGTCGGTGCTGCCCCGCTGCGCCTCTGGCACCGAGGGCGCCAAAGAGGCCGCGGCGGCGCTGGCGACGCGCGGGCTGCGCGTGCTCGCGGTCGCGGTCGGCCCGCGGCCCGAGGAAGAAGAGCTCGAGCTGGTCGGGCTGGTGGCGATCGCGGACCCTCCGAGGCCCGAGGCGATCGCGGCGGTGAAGGCGGCCCGCGAGGCAGGCATCATCACCGTGATGATCACCGGCGACGCCGCGTTGACCGCGAAGGCCATCGCGAAGGAGCTCGGCATCGAGCACGTGCACGCGCGGGCGACGCCAGAGGACAAGCTGAAGATCGTCCGCGAGTGGAAGGGGAAGGGCGAGGTCGTCGCGATGACCGGCGACGGCGTGAACGACGCGCCGGCCCTGCGCGAGGCGCACATCGGCGTGTGCATGGGCATCACCGGCACCGAGGTGACGCGCGAGGCGTCGGACATGGTGCTCACCGACGACAACTTCGCGAGCATCGTGGCGGCGGTGCGCGAGGGCCGGGGCATCTTCGACAACATCCGCAAGGTGCTCGTGTACCTGCTCGGCGGAAACGCGGCGAAGCTGCTCGTGATGTTCGCCGCCTCGGTCGCGGGTTGGCCGGCGCCGCTGCTGCCCCTCGACCTGCTGTGGATCAACCTCGTCATCGACGGCTTCATGGCGCTCGCGCTGGTGAACGACCCGCCCGACGCCGACGTGATGAAGCACCGGCCGCGGCGCATCGACGAGGCGATCTTGAGGGGGCGCGAGTGGCTGCGCGTTCTGGGCGCGGGCCTGCTCGAGACGGCCCTCGTGCTCGGCGCCTACGGCTGGGCGCTGCACGCGCGCGACGAGGCGTTCGCCCGCAGCTTCGCGTTCTCGCTCATCGTCTTCGTCGAGGTCTTCAAGGCGTTCTCCGCGCGCAGCCCCAAGCGCGTCTTCTGGGAGGTCGGCGCCTTCAAGAACCTGGTGCTGCTCGCCGTGGTCAGCGGAGCGACCGCGATGCAGGTGCTCATCCACCAGGTCCAGGTGACGCAGTCGCTGTTCCGCATCGTGCCGCTCTCGCTCGAAGAGTGGGCGCTGTCGGCCGCGCTCGGCCTCTTGCCCGTGACGCTCGTCGAGGTGCAGAAGCTCGTGCGCCGCGCCCTGGGGCACCCTCCAGGCGAGCCGTCGCCGACGTCGTGAAGCGGCCGAGATGGGCGATCCGCTCCTCGTGCCGCAGTCGGGGCAGGGCGGGCGGTTCGCCCATCTGGGCGCAGGCTTTGCGCTCTGCGGCTGCGCCCGCGGGGCGATCGGGCGGTTCATGCGCGCTCGACCCGCGCCTTCGGCCGTGCCCGCTTCTTGCTTCGCCTCGAGAGCATGGACAACGCGACCGTCGCAGCGACCTTGGAGCGCCTCGCCGCCCTGCTCGAGCGCCAGCGGGCGAACACCTACCGCGTCGATGCCTGGCGCGCGGCGGCCGTGAAGGCGCGCGCCGCGCCCGAGCTTGCCCCCATCGCGGGCACGCAGGGCGTCGACGGCCTGAAGCAGGCGCTCGGCGTCGGCGACGCCGTCGCGTCCGCCGTGGCCGAGCTCATCGGCACCGGCCGGCTGCGCATGCTCGAGCGCCTCGAAGGGCACGTCTCTCCGGAGGACCTGTTCCTCGCGGTGCCGGGCATGGGCCCCACGCTCGCCCGCAACGTCCACGCGCGGCTCGGCATCGAGACGCTCGAGGAGCTCGAGGTGGCCGCGAACGACGGCAGCCTCGAGCGCGTGCCGGGCTTCGGCGCGCGGCGCATCGCGCTGGTGCGCGAAGCGGTCGCGGGCATGCTCCAGCACTCGATGCGGCGCGCGTACCGCCGCCTCGGGCCCGCCCCGGGCGTTCCGCTGCCGCAGCCCAGCGTCGAGACGCTGCTGCGCATCGACGGCGACTACCGCGTGAAGGCCGAGCGCGACGAGCTGCCACGCATCGCTCCGCTGCGGCTCAACCCCGACCACAGCGCCTGGCTGCCGGTGATGCACACCGAGGCCGAGGGCTTCGCGTTCACCGTCATGTATTCGAACACGGCGCGCGCCCACCGCCTGGGCCGGACGCGCGACTGGGTCGTCATCTACTTCGAACGGGACGGTCACGAGAGCCAGTGCACCGTGGTTACCGAAACGCGCGGTCCCCGCAGCGGGCAGCGCGTGGTGCGCGGGCGCGAACGCGAAGGCGTCGCTCAGCCGGCCGCGTGACCGGCCCGTAACGCCCCTGCACGTCGGCCGCGTGCCACTTACGTGTAGGGCATGCACCGTTCGTTGACCGGCGTGCTCGCCGTGGTGCTGCTCAGCGGTTGCCTGCACAAGATGGGCGCAGACCGCGTCGAGCGGCACGGGTGGCATCGCGTTCATGCCGGAGGGGAAGAGACGACCTACGACGAGCGCTTCGAGCGCGTCGGGTACCGTCTCGAGGAGGTGGGCTGCGACGAGATCGCGAAGGGCGAGGGCGACCCCAAGAAGCCGATCATCGTGCTCCTGCACGGTGCCGGCGGAGAGGGCGTCGAGATGAAGAAGGCGGTGCCGCTGCTCGCCGACTCGAGGCCCGCCATGTTCTGGGTCTTGCGCTGGTCGCCGTGGGACCGGCGGGAAGCGCTGGTGACGCAGCTCGCCGCCGGCCTCTCGCGCCTCGCCGAGTGCGTGCCGGGCGCACCGGGCCGCATCGTCGTGCTGGGCCACAGCGCCGGCGGAGTGCTCGCCAGCCTCGCCGTCGGCCGCGTCGTGCCACCCCGGAACGCGCCCGACGACTGGCTCACGGTGGTGACGATCGCCGCCCCGCTCTCGGGTCACGTGCGCGGAACCGATCACGGCCCCGAGCCGGCGTTCATCTTCGATCTCGCGAACACGCCCGATTACCCGCCGGCGGTGCCCGGGGTGCGCGTGCTGCACCTGCGGACGTCGCTGCCCGGTGACGTGCAGATGACGCCGTTCGTGGGGCACGTGCCCAACGACGTCCGCGTCGGCGTGCCCGGAGCGCCGCAGATCGATCTCCCCGAAGAGCTCAGCCACGCCGGGGCGCTCGTCTACGTCTCGTACCTCTTCGCCGACGGCTCGTTCTCGTCGTGGCTCGAGCCGCGGCGCCCCGACGAGGCGCGGCAGGCGACGCAGTCGTCGGGGAAGAGCGGCGGCGCCACGGGAATTCCGAAGCGGTCTGGGCGTCGCGGCGCGCGCGAGTCGATGCGGCCGATGACCGATCTCCTTCAGTGGTAGCGGCCCGCAGCGCCTTCAGGCAGGCCTCGACCGCGCCGCGCGACAGGCCGCCGGGCGCGCGCACGTCGGGGCGGTGCGGGGCCTCGTACCCGGCTCCCCGGCCCGGCAGCTTCGCGCCCGCGCGCCGGTAGAGCCCCTTCGGATCCCGCCGGGCGCACTCGTCGGCCGGCGTGTCGACGAACACCTCGACGAACCTCGGCGCCGCCCGGCGCGCCGCCGAGCGGTACACGCGCCGGTTCGCCGTGGCGGCCACCAGCACGGTCAGGCCCTGCCGCGCGAGCAGCGCGGCGAGGCGGCCGAGCGCCGCGTAGAAGCGATCGCGGTCGCGCGCGCCGTAGCCGAGCTCTTCGAACAGCTCGGCCCGCACCTCGTCCGAGTCGAGCAGCGTCACCGGCACGCGCCGCGCCGCCAGCACCGCGCGCACGGCCGCGGCGAGCGTCGTCTTGCCGCTCGCGGGCAGCCCGGTGAACCACATGACGGTGCCCGCGCTCACCGGTGGAACAGCTCCTCGACGGACTCGGGGTCGAAGCGCGGCGCAGCGAGCGCGGACTTCGCGAGCCGCACGAGCAGCGCGCGCGCCGCCGCCGACAGGTGCGGGTAGAAGCGGGGGCACGCGACGACCAGCGCGCGCCAGGCGAGGAACGGGCCGACGCACGCGAGCACCTCGCGGTCGTTCGTGCGGGCGAGGTACGTGCTCCAGAACGTGCGCCAGAGCGGCTCGAAGCCGCTGCGCCAGCGCTCGGGGTGATCCGCCGCGAAGAAGACGTAGTTCACCGCGAGCGCGGTCAGATCGTCGGCGGGCTCGCCCGCACACCCCCGCGCCGCGTCGAGCAGCGTGAAGTCCGCTCCGTCGCGGAAGACGATGTTGAAGGGGTGGAAGTCGCCGTGAATGCGCGAGAGCCGGTGCGCGCGGGCCTTCAGCCGCCAGCGCCAGGTGACCGCGAGCCGCTCGATGGCGGGCAGCGCGCCCGGCTGCACGCCCGCCGCGCCGTCCTCGAACGCGTCGCAGATGCCGAAGATGCCCTCGCCGCTGCCGACGACGTCGCGCAGCGCGCGCCGCCAGCGCACCGGGTCGGGGTCGAGCCGGCAGTGCAGCTCGGCCAGGTAGGTCGCCAGCGCCCGCGCGCGCTCGAGGTCGTAGGGCTCGAGCGCCGCGCCGTGCGCGAACCGCCGCAGGTCGGCGGAGTAGGGCGCGCCCTCGACCCAGTCGGTCACGAAGAACGGCTCACCGCTGCCCGCGAGCGAGCGGGGCCCGTCGGGCATCAGCACCCCGACGTCGAGCGCGGCGGCGTGGCGGGGGATCTGGCCGAAGGTGTCCCACGCGAGGAACGCCTGCTGCGCGCGATCCGACCGGCGATCGTGGCCGAACTCGTTCGAGCGCACGGTGTGGAAGACGCAGTCGCGGATCGCGCCGCTCTTCGTGCGCAGGCCCAGCCTCAGCGGCTCGCCGTAGCCGAGCGCCTTCGCCGTGGTCGTGCCGCCCAGATCGGGGCCCAGCCGCTCGACGCTCACGACCTCGGCGTCGAACTTCTCCTTCACGTAGCGCTCGAGGCCGGCGGGCAGGTCGAGCGACATGACGACCTCACGCCGCCGGGCGCCGCACCAACGAGGGCAGCGGCGCGGAAGGAGGAAAGGCGACGCCGTGGCGCTCGCACACCAGGCGCGAGGCGATGCGCGCCGACTCGAGGATCGTGGGCAGCCCGCTGCCCGGGCTCGTCGCGCCGCCGGCGAGGTACACGTTGCCCGGCGACGGCAGCCGGTTCGGCAGGCGGAACGCGAGCAGCTGGGTGATGCGGTGCGCCGGCCCGAACACCGCGCCGTGCGAGACGGCGTAGTCGTTCTCCCAGTCGCGCGGCGTCACCGACGCCTCGACCTTCACGTGGCCCTCGAGCTCGAGGCCCGTGCGCCGGGTCAGCGCGGCGACGACGGTGTCTCGCAACGCGGGGCCCTGCCGGTGCCAGTCGAGCGCGAAGCGCGTGTTCGGCACCAGGGCGAGCACGTACAGCGCGCAGTGCCCCTCGGGCGCCATCGTCGGGTCGGTCGCCGCCGGGTTGCAGACGTAGAGCGAGAGATCGTCGCCGACGAGGCCCTTGCGGAAGATGCGCTCCATCTCGGCGCGGTAGTCGCGCGCGAAGAAGAACGTGTGGTGCCGCAGCGGCACCGTCCGGTCGAGCCCCAGGTAGAGCATGTACGTCGAGCACGACTCGGCGAGGTGCTCGAGGCGGTGGTGGTTGAAGCGCAGCGAGACGCGCCGCTCAAGCAGCGTGTCGAGCGCCCGGGCCCCGTCGGCGTTGACGATCGCGTCGTCGCACGGCACCCGCTCACCGCCCTCGAGCTCGACCGCGGTGCAGCGGTCGCCTTCGACGACGAGCCGCTTCACCTGCGCGCCGGTGCGCACCGTGGCGCCGAGCTGTGTGGCGACGCGCGCGAGCGCGGTGCACAGCCGGTGAACGCCGCCGCGGACGTGGGCGATGCCCCAGGCGTGCTCGACGAACGGCACCATCGCGAAGCCGGCGGGGCACTCCCAGGGCGACATGCCCAGGTAGGCCGACTGGAAGCAGAACGCGAGGCGCAGGGCCTCGTCGTCGAAGTACTCGGCCGACTGCTCGTAGAGCGACTGCGCGACGCCCACCCACGGCAGCGCGCCGACCGCCAGCGGGCGCAAGAGCGTGCCGAGGTTCGGCCAGCTCTCCTGCAGCACGGGGTAGAGGTGATCGAGCCGCTCGGCCTCCTTCGAGAGAAAGCGGCCCAGCCCCTGCGAAGAGCCGGGTGAGAAGCGCTCGAGCTCGGCGCGCATGCGCGTGGGGTCGCTGAAGACGTCGAGCGCGCGGTCGCCGAAGTCGAGCCGGTACATCGGGTCGATGGGCATCAGCTCGACCTCGCGCTCGAGCGCGCGGCCGGCGAGCGCGAACATCTCCTCGGCGACGAACGGCATCATCAACATCGTCGAGCCGACGTCGAACGTGTAGGGGCCCAGCTTCACCGCCCCCGACCGCCCGCCCAGCTCGCCGCGCTGTTCCAGCACGGTGACGTCGAACCCGCGCGCCTGCAGCAACATCGCCGAGCACAGGCCGCCAGGGCCTCCGCCGACGACTGCGATGCGCGTGCGCTTGCGCGGGAGCATGGGACCTTCCAGGACAGCAAGTGATGCGCCACGGCCGCTGCTCTGGCCGGCGCGGCGGGCGCGCAGCCGTTGCGCAAGACGAGGGGTCGGCCACCCTTTTTGCGCGGCGCTCGGGGCGGGCGCCGCCTTCTCGAGCGCGGCACGAATCTTCGATGGCGGCGGGTGATGCACTTCACCATCGTCGGCACCGGGGTCTCGTCGCTGCTCCTCGCGCAGGAGCTCCTGCAGCTGTCGTCGTGTGAGCGCCTGACCCTGGTCGGGCCGCGCGCCGAGCTGCGGGCGCACCTGCTGTCGTTCTGGGCCGGCGGCCCGACGCCGTTCGACGCCTTCGAGCTCGGCGCGTGGAGCCGCATCCGCGTCGTCGCCGGCGGCCTCGAGGTCACCCGCCCCCTCGAGCACTTGCGCTACCGGACCGTGGCGGCGCGCGCGTGGGCGCACGCCGCGCTGCGAGAGATCGTCTCCGACGCGCGCGTCGAGTGGATCCAGGGCAAGACCTCGGCGCTCGAGGACGATCTGGCGCGCCCCGCGGTCGTGGTGGGCGGCCGCCGGCTCGAGAGCGACTTCGTCTTCACCAGCGCGCCGCGGCCGAGCGTCTACCCCGACGCCTGGCAGCGCTTCGAGGGGTGGCTCATCGAGGCGCCGGCCGCGCAGCTCGACGAGCGCTGCGCGACGCTGATGGACTTCCGCACGCCGGCGGGCGGCGAGCTGCGCTTCGTCTACGTGCTGCCGTTGGGCGAGGGCCGCCTGTTCGTCGAGCACGTCAGCCATCGGCCGTGCCATCACGGCGAGGCCCTGGGTGCGTACGTCCGCGACGTGCTGGGGCTGAGCGCGTACCGCGTGATCGACCGCGAGAGCGGCGCGACGCCGCTGTGGGCCGGCGGCCTGCCCCGCCCGGAGGGCCGCATCGTGCCCATCGGCGTCGCGGCGGGCCGCGCGAAGGCGGCCACCGGCTACGCGGCGATGCGCCTGTGGCGCGATGCGCGCGCGATCGCGGCCGAGCTCGACGGGCGCGGCGAGCTGCCGCTGCAGCTCTCGTGGCCGTCGCTCTACCGGGTGGCCGACCGCTTCTTCATCGACCTGTTGCGCCGCCAGCCGGGCCGCGTCGAAGAGCTGCTCTCGGCCTTGTTCGCGCGCGCGCCGGCGGACGACGTGCTCGCCTTCCTCGACGAGCAGGCGACGCCCGCCCAGCAGGCGCGCGTCGCGCTCGCGATGCCCCAGTGGCTGCGCTGGGCCCTGCTCGATCAGGCGGCCTGAAGAGCGCTTCAGCGCGCCTCGTACTGCTGCCGCAGGCGGGCGAGCTGCGCCTTGAGCGCCTTGCCGCGCTTCACGAGGTCGCGCGCCGCGGCCTTCGAGGCCTCGGCGACCTCGTCGAGGTACGGCCTGAGCTCTTTCGCCTCCATCGCGCCGAGGTGTGCCTGAACGCGCGCCTCGTCGATCAGCCCCTTGAGCACCTCGCCCATCTCGTCGAGGGGGCGCGTCGCCTTCTGCGTCTTCTTCTTCGTGTCGTTCATGACCTTCTCGTTCGTTCGGGCAGGGAAAGCCGGACGATGGCGAGCCCGAGCGCCAGCATCACGAGCTGCAGAGGGTGGAACGTGCGGGTGAGCATCAGCTCGACCACGATGAACAGCACCAGCGCGCCGCCGGCGAGCGCCGACAGCAACGCCGCGTAGACGCTCTTGCGCACCGTCATCGCCGCGGCGGTGAGGTTCAGGCCGCCGACCACGAACGCGAGCAGCATTCCCGGCACCAGGTAGCTCGGGAACCCGCTGTGCTCGAGCAGCGACATGGGCAGCTTCGACGCCGACCCGTACGGCGAGAACGCGAGCGTGAGGCCTCCGGACAGCGCGGTCAGCCCCACGATCGCCTCGAGCAGAATCACCGCCCCCGCCGCGCGCGGCGGGCCGCGGAAGTCGTCGACGAGCGTGCCGTTCATGGCGGGACCTCTGGGGATCATGAGGCTCATGGCAAGCGTCCTCCGACACACACACCGAGCAAGCCACGTGCCCCCACGCCGTCGGGCGTGACGAGACCGCTCCGCGCACGGGCTGCAGCGCGTCACGACTCGGCCGCAGCGCTTGCGCACCGCGCGTGCGGCACGGATGGTGCGTCTGTCTCGGCGCATGGATGACTTGATGTCTTTTGCGCGCACCGCGCTCCTCAGCCGGCGCTCGGCGATCGAGCGCAACATGCGAGAACGGGCCGTCGGCGCGACGACGCCCGCCTCGTCGCGGCGCAAGCGCCCCGCCGCGTTCACCGACGCCGAGCGACAGGAGCTGGGCGAGATCGACGCGGCGCTCGACCGGATCGCCAAGGGCAGCTGGGGCCACTGCGAGCGGTGCGGCACGGCGATCGGCCGCCAGCGGCTGCGCGCCGTACCCGACGCGCGGCACTGCGAAGGCTGCGCGGCGGCGGGCTGACCCCGGCGCGCCGCCTTCACGACACCGCGGCGACCCAGCGGGCCACGTCGAGCGTGGTCACCATCGCCACGAGGCGGCCGTCCGCGCCCACCACGGGGCAGCCGTGCACGTGCCGCTCGGCCATCAAGCGCGCGGCGTCGATCACGCGCGTGTGCGCCGTCACCGTGAGCGGATCTCCCGACATCACGTCGCGCACCGTCTTCGACCTCAGGAGCTCGGCGACGCGCGGATCGTCGGCCTCGTCGGGCGCCCCCGCGTACCGCGCCACGCGGCGCAGGCAGCTCGCCTCGTCGCGCAGCTCGGCCCACTCGTAGCGGTCGAACACGAGATCCGACTTCGACGCCATGCCGATCGGCCGGTGGTTCTCGTCGACGACCGGCACCGCGGCGACCGACTCGTCCACGAGCAGGAGAATGAGGCTCTCGATCGGCAGATCGGCCCGCACCGCGATCACCTTGCGGCTCATGATGTCGCCCACCACGGCGATCGACCGATCCGTCGGGCACAGGGCGTACTGCGCCTCGCCTTCGAAGCGCACCACGAAGCCGCGCGTGCACCCGTCGCACTCTGCGACCGGCACCTTCCGCCCTTTGAGGATGCAGTCGACACAGCCGGCGGTGACGGGGTGCGACGTGAGCGAGCGTGGCATCATGGCGATCACCTCTGCAGGCTGCGCACCACCGCCGCGCGCCGCTGCCGCCGCGCCGGCCCTGCACGCCTTGCGCGGCGCGCGCAGGCCCTGCGTGGCACGCCCGTTGATTCCCCTTCGGAAGGACCATGATCGCACTCGCCGCGCTCGTCGTGGTGCTCGCGGGCTCGGGCGAGCCGCGGCTGATGCGCGTCACCGCGAGCTCGGTGTGGCCCACGCCCACCGACGGCGGCAGCGCCTGGGTCGGCGTGCTGAAGCTCGGCGCCGTCGTCGAGGTCGAGGGCTGCCACGACTCAGGCCGCGCGCTGCTCGCAGGCGGGCGCGCCTCGGCCGGGTGCGGCGTCTTCGCCGACGCGCCCGACGCCGAGGCCGCCGCCGCGAACGAGCCGCCGCTGCGCTGGGGCTCGGTGCGCACGACCGCCCAGCTCCGCGCGCGGCCCCGGGCCGACGCCGGCGTGCTCGAGACCGTGGTGGCCCCGCACACGCTGGCGCTCACCGACGACGCGCTGCTCGCCGCGGGCGCCTGGGCGAGGAGGGCCTCGGGCGGCTTCGTGCGCCTCTCCGACGTCCGGCTCGATCGGCCGCGCACCTTCGCCGGCGTCGCGCGCCCCCGCCTGCCGCTCGCCTTCGCGCTCCGCGCGACCGCACGTGCGCTGCCCGCGCCGATCGAAGGGCCGGCCGAGCCGGTGCCCAGGCACGCGCGCTTCGACGTGCTGTCGTTCGACGGGACGCGCGTGATGACCGCCGACGGGGCGCTGCCCCGGCGCGACGTGCGGCTCGCGGTGGCGCGCGCGCGCCCGCCCGCGGTGCCGCCGGGCGCGCGGTGGGTGAACGTCGAGCTCGCCGAGCAGGTGCTGACGGCCTACGAGGGCGACGTCCCGGTCTACGCCACGCTCGTGTCCGCGGGCATCGGCGACACGCCCGAGCACCGCACCCGCACCGGCCTGTTCCGCGTGTGGCTCGAGTCGCTGCACGACCGCATGCACGGCGACGGCTACTTCGTCGAGGAGGTGCCCTGGATCATGTACTTCGCCGGCAGCCAGGGGCTGCACGCCGCGTTCTGGCACGACGCGTTCGGCCGGCCCGCCTCGCACGGCTGCGTGAACCTCTCGCCCACCGACGCGCGGTGGTTGTTCGAGTGGGCGCCGCCGCGGCTGCCTCCCGGCTGGCACACGGTGGCGCCGCTCGCCCTCGGGGTCGAGACGCTCTGGGTGCACGTCGAGCGCGCGAAGCCTGCGCCGGCGCTGCCGCGGCTGGCGAGCGAGTAGCCGACCGCGCAGCGCGTGCGCGTGACGCGGCGCGCCGCCCCGACGAAGCGCCGTGGCACACACCTTTCATCGGATCCGGGCATGAACGAGCGACACGCGAGCATCGTGAGGGCAGTGGAGGCCGTCGAGGCCATGGCCGAAGGGGCGGCCTTCGGCGGCGCCGAGGCCCGGCTCGAGGAGCTCGAACGCGCGCTCGAGCAGTACCTCGAACCGGGGCACGTGAACGTCGGGTGCGAAGCGACCACCGAGCTGCTGTGGCGGATGTTCTCCCAGCTCGCCGGCGCGGTCGAAGCGCGCGACGCACGCGCCGTCGCCGCCGCCGCGTCGGATCTCAAGCGCGACCTCGAGCTGCACTCGGGCGTGCACCAGGCGCACGACGCCGCGGCGTGACGGACCCGCGGACGGGACCTCACCGTTCCGCCACCTCGGCGCGTCCACGCGCAAGCCCCGCGGGGCGTCGAGTCAGCCGCGCAGCGCGTGCGCGCGCCGCCGCTTCGCGCGAGGCCCGGGCGGCCCGCGGCGTGCAGCACCGGCGCGCATGAGCCCGGCCTCGGAAGAGCGCATTCGCAAGCTGCCCGACGACGGCTTCCTCGCTCCGGCGATGCCCGACTGGGAGAAGGCGACCGCCACGTTCCGCTGGGAAGACGCGCGCCGCGCGCTGACCGGCCTGCCGGGGCGCAGAGGCCTCAACATCGCGCACGAGGCGGTCGACCGGTGGGCGAGGGGCGGGAAGATCGCGCTGCGCTGGCTGCCCAGGCACGACGGCCACCGCGACATCTCGTACGCCCTGCTGTCCGAGCTCACGAGCCGCTTCGCGAACCTGCTCACCCAGCTCGGCGTGCGGCCCGGCGAGGTGGTGGCCTCGCTGCTCGGCCGCGTGCCCGAGCTCTACGTCGCCTGCCTGGGCTCGCTGAAGCGCAAGGCCGTCTTCTGCCCGCTGTTCTCGCAGTTCGGCCCCGAGCCCATTCGCTCGCGGCTCGAGCTCGGCGGCGCGCGCGTGCTCGTGACGACGCACTCGCTGTACGAGCGGAAGATCGCCGCGCTGCGCTCGAGCCTGCCGAAGCTCACCCACGTGCTGCTCGCGCACGAGCCCGACGGGCCGCTGCCGCCCGACACCGCGGACCTGGGCAAGCTGATGCGCGAGTCGCAGCCGACCTTCGAGATCCCGCCCACGCAGCCCAGCGACCCCGCGCTGCTGCACTTCACCTCGGGCACCACCGGGCGGCCGAAGGGCGCGCTGCACGTGCACGGCGCCGTCGTCGCCCACCACGCGACCGGCGCGATGGCGCTCGATCTCCACGAGAACGACGTCTTCTGGTGCACCGCCGACCCCGGCTGGGTGACCGGCACGTCCTACGGCATCGTGTCGCCGCTCACCCACGGCTGCACGCTCGTCGTCGACGAAGACGAGCTCGACGCCGAGCGCTGGTACAAGACGCTGCAGGATCAGCACGTCGACGTCTGGTACACGGCGCCCACCGCCATCCGCATGTTGATGAAGGCGGGCGACGAGCTGCCGGCGCGCTACGACTTGAGGCGCCTGCGCTTCATCGCCTCGGTCGGCGAGCCCTTGAACCCCGAGGCGGTGCGCTGGGGCGAGCGCGTGCTCGGCCGGCCGATTCACGACAACTGGTGGCAGACCGAGACGGGCGGGATCATGATCTCGAACTACCGCTCGATGGACGTGAAGCCCGGCTCGATGGGCCGGCCCGTCCCCGGCATTCACGCGGCGGTGGTCCGCGTCGACGACGGCATCGTCACCGAGCTGCCGCCCGGCACCGACGGAGAGCTGGCGCTGCGCCCCGGCTGGCCCTCCATGTTCGTGCAGTACCTCGACGAGCCCGAGCGCTACGCGAAGTGCTTCAAGGGCGGCTGGTACCTCACCGGAGACCTCGCCCGCGTCGACCGCGACGGCTGGTTCTGGTTCGTCGGCCGCGCCGACGACATGATCAAGTCCGCCGGCCACCTCATCGGCCCGTTCGAGGTCGAGAGCGTGCTGCTCGAGCACCCCGCGGTCGCCGAGGCCGCGGTCATCGGCAAGCCCGACCCCACGGTGGCAACATCGTGAAGGCGTTCATCTCGCTCAAGGTCGGCTTCGCGCCGTCCGCCGAGCTCACGCGCGAGGTGCTCGCCCACGCGCGCAAGCGGCTCGGCGCCGTGGTCGCGCCGAAAGAGCTCGCCGTGCTGCCGTCGCTGCCGCGCACGCGCAGCGGCAAGATCCTGCGGCGGCTGCTCAAGGCCCGCGAGCTCGGCCTGCCCGAGGGCGACACCTCGACGCTGGAGGGCGGAACGTGAGCCTGCACCTCTACACGTCGATGCTGCGCATCCGCCGCTTCGAGGAGAAGTGCGCCGAGCTCTACAGCGCCGGCAAGATCCGCGGCTTTCTCCACCTCTACATCGGAGAAGAGGCCGTCGCCGCCGGCGCGCTCGCCGCGCTGTTGCCCGACGACAACGTGGTGTCGACGTACCGCGAGCACGGCCACGCGCTCGCGCGCGGAGTTCCGATGGGCGCGGTGATGGCCGAGATGTTCGGCAAGGTCGAGGGCTGCTGCCGCGGCCGCGGCGGCTCGATGCACCTGTTCGACGCCTCGCGCCGCTTCTACGGCGGCAACGCGATCGTCGCCGGCGGGCTGCCCATCGCCGTCGGCCTCGCGCTCGCCGACCGCATGCGCAACGAGCGCCGCGTCACCGCGTGCTTCCTGGGTGACGGGGCCGTCGCCGAGGGCGCGTTTCACGAGTCGATGAACCTCGCGTCGCTGTGGCGGCTGCCCGTGCTCTTCCTCTGCGAGAACAACGGCTACGCCATGGGCACCCGGCTCGATCGCCACCAGGCGCAGGTCGAGCTCGCGCTGAAGGCAGCCGGCTACCACATGCCCGCCGACGTCGTCGACGGCATGAACGTGCGCGAGGTCGAGAAGGCGGTCGCGCGCGCGGCGGCGCTGGTGCGCGAGAGCGGCCCGCGCTTCGTCGAGCTGAAGACGTACCGCTTCCGCGCGCACTCGATGTTCGACGCCGAGCTCTACCGCTCGAAGGACGAGGTGAAGCGGTGGATGGAGCGCGACCCGCTTCCCCAGCACGCGCGCGAGCTGGTGCACGAGCAGCGGGCGAGCGCGGCCGACTTCGGCGCCGCCGAGCTCGCCGTCGCGCGCGAGGTCGAAGAGGCGGTCGCGTTCGCGGACGGCGGCTCACCCGAGCCGCTCGAACAGCTGACCTGGAGGGTCTACGCCCGATGAAGACGACCTACCGGCAGGCGCTGCACGACGCCCATCGAGAGGCCCTCGCGAAGGACCCGCGCGTCTTCCTGATGGGAGAAGACGTCGGCGCCTACGGCGGCGCGTACGCGGTCAGCAAGGGGCTGCTCCAGCAGCTCGGCCCCGAGCGCATTCGCGACACGCCGCTCTCCGAGGGCGGCTTCGTCGGCGCCGGCATCGGCGCGGCGCTCGGCGGCCTGAGGCCCATCGTCGAGGTGATGACGGTCAACTTCTCGCTGCTGGCGCTCGATCAGATCGTGAACAACGCGGCGACGCTGCTGCACATGTCCGGCGGGCAGCTCAACGTGCCCATCGTGATCCGCATGGCGTACGGCGCCGGCCGGCAGCTCGCCGCGCAGCACTCGCACAGCTTCGAGGGCTGGTACGCGCACGTGCCCGGCCTGCGCGTCGTGGCGCCCGCGACGCTCGAAGACGCGCGCGGCATGCTCGCCTCGGCGCTCGCCGAGCCCGACCCGGTGGTGATGTTCGAGCACGCGCTGCTCTACAACCTCGAGGGCGAGCTGCCCGAGGGCTCCGGCGCGGTGCCCCTCGAGGGCGCGCGCGTGCGCCGGCCGGGAAGCCACGTGTCGCTCGTCACCTGGGGCGGGTGCCTGCCGCGCACGCTCGCGGCCGCCGAGCTGCTCGCGCGCGAGGGCATCGAGGCCGAGGTGCTCGACCTGCGGTCGCTGCGGCCGCTCGACGACGCGGCCCTCGTCGCGACGGTCCGCCGCACGCACCGCGCGCTCGTCGTCACCGAGGAGTGGACCTCGGGCTCGCTCGCCGCCGAGATCTCGGCGCGCATCATGGAGCAGGCCTTCTACGAGCTCGACGCGCCCGTCGCGCGCCTGGGCTGCGTCGAGGCGCCCGTGCCGTACGCGAAGCCGCTCGAGGACGCCGCCGTGCCGCAGCCGGCCACCATCGCCGCGAAGGCGAGAGAGGTGGTGCGGCACCATGGGTGACTTCCTCATGCCGTCGCTCGGCGCCGACATGGAGTCGGGCACGCTCGTCGAGTGGAAGGTGAAGGTCGGCGACCGCGTGAAGCGGGGAGATCTCGTCGCGGTCGTTGAGACCGTCAAGGGCGCCATCGACGTCGAGATCTTCGAGGACGGGGTCATCACCGAGCTCGTCGTGCAGCCGGGCGCCGAGGTGCCGGTCGGCGCCGTGCTCGCGCGGCTCGACGGCGCCGGCGAGCCCCGCGAGCGGCCCCGGCTGTCGCCGCGCCAGCGGAAGCTGCAGGCCGAGCAGCAGGGCGAGCCGCAGCCGGTGACACCTGCGCAAGCGGCGCCGTTGCCCGCGGCGCCCAAGCCGATGCCCAAGACGATGCGCGAGGCCATCGGCGCGGCGATGGCGCGCTCGAAGCGCGAGATCCCGCACTACTACCTGCAGGCGCAGGTGGACGTGCAGCGCGCGGTCGACTGGCTGCGCGCCGAGAACGAGAAGCGCGCGGTCACCGAGCGCGTGCTGCCCGCGGCGCTGCTGCTCAAGGCCTGCGCGCTCGCGCTGCAGCAGGTCCCCGAGCTCAACGGCACGTTCAGAGACGGCGCGTTCACGCCCTCGCCGAGCGTGCACCTCGGGGTGGCGGTGAGCCTGAAGGGAGGCGGCCTGGTGGCGCCCGCCATTCACGACGCGCAAGAGCTCCCGGTGAGCGAGCTGATGGCGAAGCTGCTCGACGTCGTCGGGCGCGCGCGCAGCGGCCGGCTCACCAGCTCCGAGCTGTCCGACGGCACCATCACCGTCACGAACCTGGGCGACCTCGGCGTCGACACGGTGCTGGGCGTCATCTACCCGCCCCAGGTCGCGATCGTGGGCTTGGGGAAGATCGTCGAGCGGCCGTGGGTGCGCGAGGGGCGCGTGGTGCCGCGGCAGGTCGTGGCGGTGTCGCTGTCGGCAGACCACCGGGTGAGCGACGGCCACCGCGGCGGCGTGTTCCTCTCCGCCGTCGACGCACTGCTGCAGAAGCCGGAGGCGCTGTGACGAACGAAGAGCTGGTGATGAAGGCCCTGGCCGAGGTGGCGCCCGAGCTCGACGAAGCGACGCTCGATCGGAAGGCGCCGCTGCGCGAGCAGCTCGACCTCGACTCGATCGACTTCCTGCGCTTCGTGGTCGCGCTGTCGAAGCTGTTCGGCGCCGACATCCCCGAGCGCGACTACGCGCGGCTCTCGTCCGTCGCGCAGTGCGCGCAGTACGTCGGCGAGGCTCAGGCCACCCGCGCGAACACCACGACGTAGTTGTGGCCGTACGCCTTCGCGCACGCGGGGCACGTCGTGTACCCGAAGTACAGCTTCTCGGCGGTGCGGCCGGTGCTCTTCACCCACCGCGCGGTGTCGGCGGCCCACTTGCCCATCTGTTTCCACGGGCCGTCGTAGACGCGCGTCATGTACGTGCCGGGCAGGGTGGCCGACTCGAGCCCCGGCACCGGCTTCGCCACGCGGATGTACAGATCCGACCCGAACGGCGACCGCTCGTCCGACAGCATCAGCGGCTGCGCAACCGCTGCGCCGGCGGCGTCGATGAGCCGCTGCGCGCGCACGATCTTGCGCCCCAGGCCGATGGGCACGTGAAAGACGCTCGGGACCTCGAGCTTCACGAAGGCCTCGTCGCGGTACGTGACTTCGCGCTGGTGGAACGTGCTGGGGTCGAACGGCGGACAGCAGCCCGTGGTGAACGTGGTCGCGAGGGGGTGCAGGGTGGCGGTCGTCATGGCAACCCTCACCAGAGCATCTCGGATGCCAGCCCTCAGCGCCGCCGCGGGTGCGCGGTGGCCAGCGTCTCTTCTTCTCGCTCCTGCGTGAGCCCCTTCGCGCTCGACAGCTTCGTCTCGGCGTGGGGGTTCGCGGCGCGCGCGACCGACTCGCTGTGCGCCCGCTCGGCCGGCCGCGACCGGAAGAGGGGGTGCACGCTGGCGGCGTCGGCCTCGGCGAGCGAGCGCCGGCCCGGGTCGAGGCGCACCGGCTTGAACGGCTCGGCCGGCTCGCGGGGCGCGAGCAGCGAGGCGACGTCGTCGGGCAGCGCCTCCTTGAGCGCGCGCAGCGCTTCGGGTCGCAGCGCCTCGGCGAGCACCTGGCAGACGACCGCGGCGTGCTCTCCGGTGAACGAGATGCTGCCGGGCTCGTAGACGGCGACGGCCTCCATCAACACCGGCAGGCCGCGCGGCCCTCCGGCGTCGGCGCTCAAGATCCACTCCGACAGCGTGGGAGGCAGCTCGTCGGCGAGCTCGAGCGCCTGCGCGGCGTGAAGCTGCGACGCCAGGGCCTTGATGGTGATGCGGGTGAGGTTGCCCGCCGAGGCGGGGTCGAGGCCGCCGCGCTCGGTGACGCGGCGGAGCAGCTCGGGAGTGGACAGCAGGGACACGTCACTTCTCCTTCGAAGTCAGGCGGCGCGGCGGAGCAACGGCTTGAGCTCCGGTGGAAGTTGGCTCACGACGTCGGCGAGCTCTCCGGCGCTCACGAAGTCTCCCAGCGTCTGCCCGACGCGGCGGGTGAGCGCGGACGCGCGCTTCGGGTCGAGGCCGAGGTGCGCGGCGACCTGCTCCTCGATGCGCTCGCGGGTGATGCGCACGTCGGGGCCGCGGGGCAGGTCGGCGAGGTGCTCGCGCACGCGCATCGGCAGCTGCGCGAGCAGGTCCTTCGCTTCTTCCGGAGACAGCCGCTGCGCGAGCTGGCCGACGACGACCTCGAACGCGGTGACGGCGTCGATCGTGCTGGAGAGCCCCAGCCGCTCGGCGAGCTGCTTGCCGAACCGGCGCATCGTCTGCTCGCGGTGCGCCTCGCGGCGCAGGGCCGGCGTGCTCAGCGCGCGCGCGAGCCGCGTCGGGCGGGTGAAGCCCTCGGGCTTCGACGCCGACGGCTCGCTGAGCTGGGCGCGCACGATCTTCGAGAGGCGCTGGCGGCTCGTCTCACCCGAGAGCACGAGATCGTCGAGGCTCACCAGCCCCGCGAGCTGCCCCTCGCGGGTGAGCACGATGCGGCGCACCCGCAGCGCCTGCATGAGCTCGGCGGCGCGCTCTTCGGTCTCCGACGCGTCCAGCGTCACCGGGTGCCGCGTCATCAACAAAGACAGCTTCACGCGGCGCGGCGGAAAGGCGGGGCCGACCACGCGCAGCGCGAGGTCGCGGTCCGTGACGATGCCCGCGGGCTTGCGGTTCGGGCCGGCGACCACCACGGCTCCCACGTGGTTCGCGTCCATCGCCCGCGCGGCCTCGGCGGCCGTCGCATCAGGCGAGAGCACGACCATGCGGCCGCGGCAGTATCTCTCCAAGGTCATGCGGGGCCTGAATGCCAGCGCCGGGCCAACATCGCGGAACGGGAAGGGTCGACGCCCCGGCGCGCAGAATCTGCGCGGCGAGGGCCGCGCGTGCCCCTTGCACGCAGAAAGCCGCATGGCTGGCGCGCGTTCGCCGAGGGCGTCGTGGCTCGACCGGGTCCCCGACGGGCGAGGCCGCCGCGTGCTCTTCGTGTCGCACTGCCTGCTCAACGCGAACACCCGCTTCCTCGGCGGCGCCGCCCGCCCGGGCGCGGTGACGGAGCTGGTCGAGCAGTGCCTTCAGCGCGGCCTGGGCATCGTGCAGCTGCCGTGTCCCGAGCAGCTCGTCTGGGGTGGGGTGCTCAAGCCCCGGCTGCTCTGGCTCTTGGAGCGGCCACCGGGCGTGCGCCGGGCGCTGCTGCCCCTCGCGCTCGCCTACACCCGCCTGCGGTACCGCCGGCTCGCGCGCGCCGTCGCCGGGCAGGCGGCCGACTGCACCGCGGCCGGCGTCGAGGTCGTCGCCCTCGTCGGCGTCGACGGCTCGCCGTCGTGCGGCGCCGCGGTGACGCTCGACGCGCGTGCAGCGCTGCTCGGCGACGTGCAGCTCGACCGGCAGGCCGACCTCGTCCGCCGCTTCGCGCGCTCCGGCCGCGGCATCTTCATCGACGAGCTCGTCCGCGCGCTCGAGCGCCGCGGGCTTCACGTCCCGCTCGTCGCGCACGATCTGGTCGCGGAGCTCGAGGGTCGCCCCGCCGCTCTGCGACTGCCGTGATCAGTCGACCGGCAGGGCGCCGGCCTCGGGCTTCGGCGCGCGCGGAGACCGCGGGCGAGGTACTGCCGCTCGGATTCGGTCAGCCGCCGCGTGTGGTGCGACGAAGACGGCGACGTAGCTCAGCAAGAGCCCCCTTCAGGAGTGCCCGCTCGCCGGGTCGTCCTCGCTCGCGCCTGGCCGTCGAGGGCGGCCTGCCCCGGCGCCGAGCAGGATTCCCACCGCGGCTCCGAGCAGCAGCCCGGCGCCGAACGTGGCCACCGCGGGCAGCACCTTCGCCGCCGCGCTGCGGCGGGGCTCGAGACCCAGCCGCTCGAGCACGGCCTCACGGCCCTCGTGGGACAACGAGCGCATCAGGTTGTTCGACATGCGGCCTCCTGTGTCGTCGCTCGTCGGAGAGAGCAACGCGCGTACCAGCGACGGGCTTCGAGGGCCCGTCAGCCGGTGCGGCGCTTCGCCTCGGGTGCGAGCGGGCGGTGCACCTCACGCCCGAGCGCCTGGAGCTTCTCGTGAATCGACTGCTGCGAGTACTGCTGCACTTCGCCGAGCGCCAGCGCGTACTCGGTGAGCGCCTCCATCCACTGCCTCAGCGCGCCGGGAGTGAACGGCAGCTCGCGCGCCTCGACCAGCTTCTTCGCGGCTGCCTCCATGCGGGTCGCCGCGGCCTTCATCAGCTCTGGGGTCGACATTGTCGTCCTCCTTTCGCGCTCTCTCGTGCAACCCACGCACCGCGCACGGCTCCTCTGGCCGCGGCGCAAACGCTGCGCACGCCTCCGGCGCCCGGGCCGGGTCGATTCATCACGCCCTCATCCCTGCGCGACTGCGAGAGGCGAGGGCGCTCGCCACGAGGAAGCCGCGGCTGAAGGCCGGCCGGAAGACGCGCGAGTAGAAGCTCCCCAGCGCCGGCACCGCCGCGAGCATGTCGCCGAAGCTCCACATCTCCTCGTGTGCGTGGATGACGGGCTTGCCCGAGCCGCCCAGGTCGAAGCCGTAGGTGACGATGGTGCGCAGCGGGTACACCAGCAGCGGCGAGAGCTGCTTGAGCTGCATCACGCCGTCGACGATCGCGCGACCCCGCTCGGCGCCGCGCGGCGGCCGCACGCCCACCTGCAGCACCTCGAAGTGGAACCGGAACATCGCGTGGAAGCCGGCGAGCCCGAGCCGGTAGCGCTCGCGGCCGGCTCCCGACTGCCACGGGTCGACGAAGGTGACGTCGGGGCCGAGGTACGGCACCACCTCGGCCTCGAGCACGTCCATCGGCACGTCCGTGTCGTAGAGCAGCGCCGTGAGCTTCTCGAACAGGCGCTCGAGCTCGGCGGCCTTCGGCTCCACGCGGGCCTCGTTCACGCCTCGCGGCGCGCGCGTCGCAGCACCGCGCGGCGGCGCTGCCCGCTCGTGTCGAGCCGGCGGCGCAGCTTCTCGAACGCCGCGTTCACCGCCGCGTACGCGTCTTCGGCCACGGTCCCTTCGTCGCGCGTGATGGCGAAGACGCGGCCGGGCTGGTCGAGCTCGATCTTCACTTCGTAGTGGCTGCCCTTGCGGTGGCGCCGGTGCGGCAGGCCCACGGTCACCCGGCAGCTCCCCTGCGCTTCCAGCCCGTCGACGTGGTGGCGAATCCGCTCGCTCAGCGCTTCCGACGGGTCCATTCCTCTCCAGACGATCTTCAGGTCTCCGGTCATGTGTGACCGAAGCTGCAACCGACGTTCCTCGGGGCTCCCGTGGGGCGGCGCGTCACGGCCCCGCAAGGGCTGCGCGGCACATGCGTTGCTCTGCAAAGCCCGCATGGCCACCGAGCGGCAGTACCACGACGAGATCGACCCCCACCGCAAGGGCGCGAACAGCGCCGAGGTCATTCTCGGCGCGCAGGACGGGCTGGTGAACGTCCTCGGCGTCGTGCTCGGCGTCGCCGCCGCCACCGGCGACACCCAGGTCGTCCTCGCCGCCGGAGCTGCCGCCGCCATCGCCGAGTCGGCCTCGATGGCGGCCGTCGCCTTCACCTCGAGCCGCGCGCAGGCGCACTACTTCGAGGCCGAGCGCGAGCGCGAGCACCGCCACGTCGCGCGCTCGCCCACCATCGAGCGCGAGGAGGTTCGCCGCCTCTACGCCGAGAAGGGCTTCAGCGGAGACCTGCTCGATCGCATCGTCGAGCGCATCACCGCCGACCCCGAGGTCTGGGTCGCCGTGATGATGGCCGAGGAGCACCACCTCGCGCCGGTCACGATGCGCCGCTCGCTCGCCTCGGGCGGCATCGTCGGCGCCTCGTCGCTCGTCGGCTCGCTGTTGCCGCTCGTCCCGTTCCTCGCCCTCGCCGTGGGCCCGGCGATCTTCGCGTCGATCGGCGTCGCCGCGCTGAGCTTGTTCGCGATCGGCGCGCTCAAGGCGCGCGCGACCGTGGGCTCTTGGCTGCGCGAGGGGCTGCAGCTCGCCGGCATCGGCATCGTCACCGCCGGGCTGGGGTGGGGCGTCGGCGCGCTGTTCCGCGTGCCGGCGTGAGAACGGCTACCCGGGCACCAGCACCGCGGCGCCGGCGACGCGGCCCTCGAGCAGCCGCGCCAGCGCCACGTTCGCCTGCTCCAGCGGGTACACGTCGCGCCGCGTGACGATGGGGATCTTCGCCGCGAGCTCGAGTAGCTTGCGCGCGTCGTCGCGCGTGTAGTTCGCGACGCTCACCACGTTCCGCTCCCACCAGAGCGCGTCGTACGAGAACGACAGCGGCCCGTCGAGGTGAATGGCGTTGATCGCCAGCGTGCCGCCGCGGCCGAGCGCGTGCAGCGCGCGAATCGACACCTCCGGCGCGGGCGCGAACGAGATGGCCGCGTCGAGCGGCTCGGGCGGCACGTCGTCGTACGTGCCCGCCCACTCGGCGCCGAGCTGAAGGGCCCGGGCCTGCTCGGCCTCCGACCGCGTCGCGACGAACACGCGGCAGCCCCAGTGGCGCGCGACCTGGATCGCGAGCGACGCCGACGCCCCGAAGCCGTACAGCCCCAGGCGCTGGCCGGGCTTCACGCCCGAGCGCTCGAGCGAGCGGTAGCCGATGACTCCCCCGCACAACAGCGGAGCGGCGTCGAGGTCGGCGAACCCGTCGGGCAGCCGCAGCGCGAAGTCGGCGCGCACCTTCGCGAAGCTCGCGTAGCCGCCGTCGACGTCCCAGCCGGTGAACGTCGCGCGCTCGCACAGGTTCTCCGCGCCGCGCGCGCACGCCGCGCAGGTGCCGCACGACGACGCGAGCCAGCCGGCGCCGGCGCGATCGCCTGCGCGCCAGCCGCGCACGTCCGCGCCGACGCCCGCGACGCGGCCGACGAGCTGGTGGCCGGGCACGACGGGCAGCTTCCGCGCGCCGAGATCTCCGGTCGCGAGCTGCAGATCCGTTCTGCACACCCCGCACGCGGCGACCTCGATGACGAGCTCCTGCGGCCCCGGCTCGAGCCGCTGTTGCTCGAGCGCCACGAGCGGCCCCTGCTCCAGCGGGCCCGGGTGCACCAGGGTCATCGCGAGCGGCCGCTTCATGCCTGCCTCCGTCGCGCTTCGCGGCCCTCTGGCGCCGGCGGGCTCGTGCCGGGTGTCGACGCGAGGTCCATGGCCGCCGCCGTCACGCCGCCGAGCGCAGCAGCGGCTTGAGCTCTGCCGGCAGCTGGCCGCGCACGTGCTTCACCTCGCCCGGGCTCACCAGCGTGCCCATGCCGCGCCCGATGCGGGACACGAGCTCGGCGGCGCGCTGCGGCCAGATCTTCAGCCGCTTCGCCATGGCGCGCTCGATCGACCGGCGCGTGACGTTGCGGTCCGGCCCGCGGCGCGAGCTCTGCTCGAGGTGGTCGCGGACCAGCGCCGGCAGCTGCGCGAGGAAGTCGCTCGCCTCTTCCGGCGTGAGGCGCCGCGCGAGCGCGCCCGCCACGACCTCGAAGGCGACCCGCGCCTCGTCGTCACCGGCGAGGCCGGTCAGCTCCTTCACCTTCGTGGTGAACGCCTTGAGCGTCTGCTGCCGGTGCTGCGTCCGGCGCAGCTCGGGGCCGCGCGCGCGCCGGCGCAGGCGCTGAGGCCGCGTGAACCCTTCCGGCTTCGCCCCGGACCGGTCGGACAGCTGCGCGAAGACGACCTCGCGCAGGCGGTTCGGGTGCGCCGCCCGCGCGAGGATGAGATCGTCGAGCGTCACGATGCCGGCAGGGTGGCCGTCGTCCAGAATGACGAGGCGCCGCACGTGCAGCGCGTGCATCACCCGCAGGGCCTGATCCACCGAGTCCGTCGTGTCGAGCGTCATCGGGTTCGGCGTCATCACCTGCCGCAGGGGGATGCGCGAGGCCAGCAGGTCGCCGCCGGCGATCTTCAGCGCGACGTCGCGGTCGGTGACGATGCCCGCGAGCCCCTTCTTGTCCATCACCAGCAGCGCGCCGACGTGGTTGTTGTCCATCGCCCGCGCGGCGTCGTAGGCCGTCGCCGTCGGGCGCAGCACCACCAGCCGGCCGCTGCAGAATTGTTCGAGGTTCACGTTGCTTCTCCTTCTTTAGGTCTGGGGGACGGCAGCCGCCGGCACGAAGGGCACGTGCGCCTGCGCCTCGAGCTTCCGGTACATCCACGCTGCGGCGAGGAACGTCGTCGGCACGGTGACCATGAGCCCGATGCCGAACGCGAGCGCGCCGGCGAGGTTCACCGCGAACAGCAGCAGGCCGAAGACGAAGAGCTGCTTCTTTCGTCCCGCCGTGAGCGCCCGGCTCGCCTTGAGCGCCTCGATCGGGTCGAGCTTCTTGTCGACGGCGGCGAACCCCGCGAAGCCGAGCTCGATCGCCCAGATGACCCCGGGGACGACGAGCAGCACCAGGCCGACCGCCACGATGAGCACGTAGACGACCCACGTCAGCAGGTACGTGAAGTAGCCGCCCAGCCTGCCCGTGACGAGCGGCGCCTCGAGCTTCCCGCCGTCGTGAAGCGTCAGCGCGGCCTTCGTCCAGAGCATCGCCAGGCCGATCTGCAGCGCTTGCACGACCAGGCGGCTGAGGCCCGCCAGCGGCTCGGCCGATCTGCCGAGCGCTCCCTCGAAGAGGGCGAGCAGCGCCCCGATCGCGCTCAAGACGAGCAGCGGCCTCAGGTTCGCCATCGTCGTCTTCCACCCGTACCGCACGGCCTCGGTGCTCGAGATCTTCGCTTCGCTCATGACGAGCCTTCGCGTCGCAAGTGCGGTGCCACCCGGGGCCCGCCGCGCGCCGCGCGCGCCCGCGAAAAACCTGCAGCGACACGCAGCTCGTGCAACCGCGGCCCTCGGGCTCGCCTCGCGCGGCGCGTGGAACGCGGGTTGCTCTCGCCGCCGATCGCGGCCCGCGCTCGAGCGGGCCGTCAACCCAAGGAGAGTCCAATGGCAAACATCACCGTTCGCAAAGACAATGGCGGCGCGTCACCTGCGCCGACCGGCAAGGGCCGCGAGTACGATCCGTTCCGCGCCATGCGCGAGATGTTCAGGTGGGATCCGTTCAAGGAGATGTCCCCGCTCTGGCCCGCCGAGTCGCCGAGCGAGTTCTCGCCCGCCTTCGAGGTCAAGGAGAACGCCGACGCGTACACCTTCAAGGCCGACGTCCCCGGCGTGAAGGAGTCCGACATCGAGGTCACCGTCACCGGCAACCGCCTCACCATCAGCGGCTCGCGCCAGGAGGAGAAGGAGGAGAAGAGCGAGACGTACTACTCGTGCGAGCGCAAGTACGGCGCGTTCAGCCGCTCGTACACGCTGCCCGAGGGCGCCGACGTCGAGCACATCTACGCCGACCTGAAGTCGGGCGTGCTCACCATCGGCGTGCCGAAGCTCCCTCAGATCCAGCCGAAGAAGATCGCGGTCAAGAGCGCGCCGACGAAGGCCTGAGGCCCTGCAGCGGTCCGAAGACGTGCCGGCCGGCCGCGCTCGGCCGGTCGGCGAACGTCTCGGGCACGTCGAGCTCGAGCAGCTCGATGCGCCAGCGGTAGGTGTCGAGGTCTCCGTCTCTCAGCTTCCACACCACGTCTCCCTGCGAGGGGATCTCGATGCCGTCGAAGCGCTTCCACGCGCGCGCCGTCACCTCCCACGGCTCGAGCGAGCCATCGCGCCCGGTGGGGCTGTACCACCGCTGCGCGAGCAGCTTCTCGAAGCGGCCCGACGCGTCGAAGCACAGCTCGGCCGAGACGCTCGTGCCGCCCGCCGTCAGCGTCGCCCGCGCGCGGCTCTCGTCGATCGGCTCCCACTTCACCCAGGGCGCGAGCGCGGCAGAGGGGAACCACACCAGCTCGCCCAGCAAGCGCAACAGCGTGCCCTCGTCGACCCGGGGCCCGCTCGCGTCCGCGACGGTGACGAGGCCGAGCAGCTTGATGAGCATGTTGCCGCGGCCCTCGACGCACCGGTCGCGGCCGACGACGGGCACCGCGCCGGCGAGCTCGGTCTTCACGATCCACGTGAACGCCGCGTGCTCGAGGTCGAAGTACTGCTCCGCGCGGGCCTCCATCCAGGCTCCGCCGCGGCGAAGCCGCAGCTTGCCGGCCTGCACCAGGCGCCCCGTGCGCGCGCGGCGCCGCCCGAAGACGCCGGCGGCCTCGAGCCACCGGCGCACCGGAGCCGGCAGCGGCTCGAGCTCCGCGGCGCGCACCACGGCGCCGGCACCGCCCGGCACGCGCGCGAGCAGCCCCCGCGCCTCGCGGTTCACCCGCGCCTCGAACGCCGCGAGCGCCGCCGCGATCACGACCGCGCACGCGATGACGGCGTTCACCACCGTGCCGCCCCACGCGTCGTGCCACATCAGCACGACGAGCGCCTGCGACAGCACCGCGCCGGCGCCCGCGACCTTCCACCAGGCCCGGGCCTCGGCCAGCCGCAGCGCAGCGGCCGTGCAGAGCACGAACGCCGCCGCGAGCCAGGCCGCGCCGACCACCTGCGCCGCGGTCTCGGACAGCGGCACCAGCGCGCGTCCCGTCAGCTCCGACAGACGCGCAAGGCCGAACGGCTTCAAGAAGCCCGGCAGGTGAAGCAGCCCGTGCAACAGGAGCAGCGCCGCGATCGCGAGTCTCATGCCCGGTGACGGTGCAAGCGCCGCACCCCGCCGCGCCGGCGCCCGCGCAAGCGTTGCGCCTCGCCGCTACGAGCGCATCACCTTGAGCCCGGCCCACAGGTAGTCGGCGGTGCCGGCGATCGCGAGCGCTCCCACCGCCGCCGCGAGCAGGTAGACCAGCGCCGGCGGCGCCGCCGCGCACGAGAGCAGCACGGTCAGGAACAGCAGCGCGGTCGCCACCCGCCCGTGCCAGCGGTGCTCGAAGTCCACGCGCCGGTGCCGCAGCCAGAGCGTGATCGCTCCGGTCCCGAGCAGCAGGTCGCGCCCGATCAGCACGGCCCAGAGCTCGACCGGCAGCGGCGTGAACGCGGGCGCGCCGAAGAAGGTGAGGAACGTCACCGCGGTGAACGTCGCGAGCTTGTCCGCGACGGCGTCGAGCAGCGCCCCGGCCCGCGTGGCGAGGTGCAGCCGGCGCGCGAGCTGCCCGTCGAGGAAGTCGGTCAGGCCCACCAGCACCAGCAGCCCGACGACCCAGAAGCGGCGCACCGCGAGCCCGTCGACCGCGCGCATGCGCTCGGCCGTCGCGAGCGCGAGCCACGCCGGCACCAGGCCGATGCGAAGCAGCGACAGCGCGTTGGGAACCCAGCGCGGCATCGTCACGGCCCCCAGCTCGCCCAGGCCCACACCGCGACCACGTTCACGACGAGCGCGTCGATGCGATCGAGCATGCCGCCGTGACCCGGCAGCAGCCGGCCCGCGTCTTTCACCTTCCGCGACCGCTTCAACAGCGACTTCGAGAGATCTCCGAGCGGCCCCACCACCGCGCAGACCGCGCCGATCACGAGCGCGTCGCGCACGCGCAGCGCGCCGGGGAACAGCTTCTGCGCGGCCGCGGCGAGCAGCAGCGAGGCGAGGGCGCCGGCGAAGAAGCCCTCCCACGTCTTGCCGGGGCTCACGCGCGGCGCCATGCGCGTGCGGCCGAGCCGGCGCCCGAACAGGTACGCCGCCGCGTCGTTCCCGAACGTGGCCGCCGCGACCGAGAGCGCCCAGGCTTCGCCGCGCGGCAGCGCCCGCAGCGAGACGAGGAAGAACGGCCCCAGCGCGCAGAACACGACGGCCTGCACGCCGAGCGGCGCGCGCTCGGCGGCCGCCACGTCTTGCCGCGCGACCGGCAGCGCCCACGAGGCGAACGAGACCAGCGCGACGAGCACCAGCGCGATCGCCGCGGCCGAGCCCGGCGCCGCCACCGGCAGCCAGGGCAGGGCGGCCGCCGCGGCGAGCGCGGGCGCGTCGGAGCCGGCGAGGCGGCCCTTCGCGACGGTGACGAACTCGTACGTCGCCAGCAGCGAGGCGAACGACATCAGCAGCGCCGCGGCCCACCCTCCGTGCCAGACCATCCACACCGCGGGCGGCAGCCCGACGGCCGCCGTCGCCAGGCGGCGCGCGAGGTCCGAGCGCGGCGAGGGCGCCGCGGCGAGGGTCGCTTCAAGGGCCACGGTTCGAGCGAATCACCGTCGCGGTCTGCACCAGCTCACCGGTCAGCATCACCATCAGGTCGTCCAGCGTGATGAGCCCGACCGCGCGGCCGGACGCGTCGACCACCGGCATGCGCCGCACGCCGAGCTGGCGCATGCGCAGCGCGGCCTCGTCGATCAGATCCGTCTTGCGGACCACCCCGACGCCCTCGCTCATCACCTGCTTCACGCGTGTCGTCCCGGCGTCGCGCTTCTCGGCCACCACCCGGCAGACGACGTCACGGTCGGTGAGGATGCCGACCGGCCGTTCGTCGCCATCGGTGACGAGCACCGACCCGACGTGACGATCGCGCATCAGCTCCGTCGCGCGCTGCACCGGGTCATCGGGTTTCACGGTGATGAGGGTCTTTCGACAGAAGCGATCGAGCGACATGGCAGGTCCTTTCGAAGAAGGTGTCGATCGCTTCGGGCTGCAGTGCATGTGCCACCGCCGCCGGCGCAAGCGTTGCGCGGCGCGCACGATGCATCGTGAAGCGGCATGAGCACCTCGAGCGCCGTCGAACGCCCGCTGCCCGGCCGCGTCGGCCGCGGCCTCGGAGTGGCCGTCGTCTTCAACCTGCACGCGCGCAAGGTGACGTTCGCCGCGGTCGAGCAGGTCGCCCGCGCGCTGCCCGACGCCGCGCTCGTCGTCACGCGTTCGGTCGCCGACTGCGAGCGCGAGGTGGTCGGCCTCGCCGCGCGGCGCGAGCCCGTGCGGCTGTTGCTGTCGGCCGGCGGTGACGGCGCCGTCGCCGTGCTGATCGGCGCCTGGCGGCGCACCGGCCACCCGCTGCCGCCGCTCGGCCTCCTGCCGCTCGGCACCGGCAACGCCTGGGCGCACGCGACGCACGCGCCGCGGCTGGACCGGCTGCTCGAGGCGCTGCCCCGCCTGCGCTACCCGCTGCCGACGCGCCGCTTCGCGCTGCTCGAAGCGGGCGGCAGGCTCTGCCAGTTCGCCGGTACCGGGTGGGACGCCACGTTGCTCGACGACTACCAGCGGCACCAGGAGCGCTTCCCGACGCGCTGGCTGCCCGCGCCGCTGCGCGAGGGCATCGCCGGCTACCTCGCCGCCGGCCTCTCGCACACGGTGCCCGAGAGCTTCCTGCGCAAGCGGCCCGAGGCGCGCGTCACCACCGACCAGCGCTTCTTCACCATCGGCCCCCACGAGGAGCTGCTCGACCAACCGCCCGGCGTCGTCTGGGACGGGCCGTACTCCGTGCTCGCCATGGGCACGACGACGCAGTTCGGCTTCCGCTTCGAGGCCTTTCCGTTCGCGGGCGAGGTGCCCGGCACGTTCAACCTGCGCGTCTACGATCGGCCCATGTGGCGGGCGCTGCCCGACCTGCCCAGGCTGTGGCGCGGCGCTCATCCGCTGCCGGGCATGCACGACTTCTTCGTCGAGAGCGCGCACGTCACCGTCCACCCGCCGATGCCGTTTCAGGTCGCGGGCGACACGCTCGGCGAGCGGCACGAGCTCGACGTGCGGCTCGCGAAACAGACGGTGGACGTCGTCGACTGGAGCGGCGCTGCTCGGTGACTCGCCGGCCGCCTCTCGCTCCTCACGTCGCCAGCGGCGGCTTCTTGTCCAGCCGGCGCGGCGGTGCCGGCGCGGGCGCGGGCGCGGGCGCAGGTGGCGGCGCGGGGGGCTGCTGCCTGCGCGGCGGCGGCGCCTCGAACCGCTGAGGGTGCGCCGGCTCGGGCCGCCGATCGGGCGGTCGCTCGAACCGCCGCGTCCCAGGAGCAGGCGGCGCGGGCGCCGGCTCGGGCCGCCGATCTGCCGGCCGCTCGAAGCGCTGCGGAGCCGGAGGAAGAGGCGCCGGCGCCTCGGGCCGCAGGTTGCGCTCGAGCTCCGCGGGCGGCACCGCGACCGCCGGAGGCCTCTCGATGCGCGGCATCGGCACGACGCGTCCCGGAGGAGGCCGCGGGCCGACGTTCACCGTGCGCACCGGCGTACCCGTCTCGCGCGCCACCCACGCCGGGTCCGGCGCGGACGCCCGCTGCACCGCAGTCGCCGAGTGGTGCACGAGCTCTTCGTCGACGCGGTGTCTCCACACCTCGTGGTGCGTGAAGTGGTGAACGTGCACGAAGCACCAGCGCGGCCGGTACACCGGGACGACGAGCTCGATGCCGGGAGGCGGCAGCGGCAGCCACCCGACGTAGCCGGCTCCCGAGCGCCACTCCACCCAGGCGGGGCCCCAGACGTCGCCCGGCACCCAGACCCAGCCCTCGAGCGGGTCGAAGTACCACCGGCCGTAGTGGAAGACGGCCCACCCGAACGGCCAGTCGGTCTCGAACACCCAGCCGTGCTGCGTGTGCTCCCAGCGACCGCCGGTGAAGTAGGGGACGAAGTCGACGCCCACCACGTGCACGTGCGGGCGCCACGCGCGGCCGAGCTTCGCGATCACGACCCACCTGCCGTGCGGGTCGAGCGCCTCGTCGAACGCCACCGCGACCGCGCGCGCCGGCAGCGGAGGACCCGGCGGCGGCGCGACCACGCAGGCGCCCGACAACCCGACCGCGACCACGGCGGCGAGCAGGGGTCTCATGGCATCTGGTAGCCCAGCGAGTGGTTCGTGCCGCGCAGGCCCTTGCCGGCGGTGAGCGCCTGGTACGCCACCTGGAGGAAGTCGGTCTCGGTCACGATGCCGATCAGCGTCTCTTCGTCGTCGACCACCGGCAGCGAGCCGATCTTGTTCTCCAGCATCAGCGCGACCGCCTTCTCGGCGGACTCGTAGGGCCGCACCGTCTTCACGTCGCGCGACATCACTTCGCCGACCCGCTTCTTGCTGCGCTTGCCCGCGGCGGCGACGTCTCGCTGCGAGATGATGCCCACCACGTGGTTCTTCGCGTCGGAGACCGGGAGGTGGCGGATGCCTGCTGCCTCCATGCGGTTGGCCGCGACGGAGATGAGGTCGGTGTCCTTCACGGTGAGCAGCGCAGTGGTCATCACGGAGTCGATTGAGATCATGGTGACCACTTGGGATTGCAACGGCCGTTCCCCGTTCGCTCGTCTCGACCTGCCGGGTGGACGCGCAGCGGTTGCGCGCCCGGACGTGGGCCCGCACGCGCTGCGCTTGGCTTCAGCGCCTCCGCGCCGCGTTGAGGCGCCGCTTCCTCCGCCGCTCCCGCGCGTGGTCGGCCGACAGCCTCCCCGCTCCGTGCGAGGCCAGCATCGCCAGCGCCCCGATGAGGCCCAGGTTCGCGAGCGCGATGGCGCGGCCGAGGTCGAGGCTCAGGTCGGGCGGCACCACCAGCAGCGACGCGAGCAGGTACGCGGCCAGCGAGGCCGCGGCGAGGCGCGCGTAGAAGCCGGCGGCGACGCACAGGCCCGCGGCGAGCTGAAACACGAGCGCGAACGGCAAGAGCCGGTGCACGTCGAAGAGCGTCTCCTGCAGCGACGCGACCGTCCCGCCGAAGTCCGCGAGCATCGAGCCCGCGCTGCCGGCGAACGTGAGGCCCAGGAAGACCCGACCGCTGGTGAACAGCCCCAGCCGCCACGACTGTCGCTTGTCGCGCGCGAAGCTCGCCTCCGCCCGCGCCTGCTCGCGCGACGCGCGCTCGTGCTGGAGCTGTTCGACCGTCGCTGTCATGCCCATCGGGAGTGCAAGCGCGCCGCCACTCACGCACTGCGCCCGGCTCACGACGGAAAACGCGCGCAGCCGCTGCGCGCGGGCGCTGCCGGCTCAGTGCAGCACGTGTCCGTCGTCGCCCTCGGCGTCGGGCCAGCCCTGCTCGCCGATGAGCGGCACGAAGCGCACGCCCATCAGGTGCTCGGCGCGGAAGTCTCCCGGCAGCCCCTGCGTGACGCGGACGAGCAGCTGCTCCGACGGGTTGGCCCCGACCGGCATCACGAGCCTGCCGCCCACGGCGAGCTGCTCGAGCAGCGCGCGCGGCACCCGAGGGCCGCCGGCGGCGACCGCGATGGCGTCGTACGGCGCGTGCTCCCGCCAGCCGAGCGTGCCGTCGCCGTGCAGGACGTGCACGTTCTCGTAGCCCAGCCGCGCGAGCCGCTCTGTGGCCTCCGCGGCGAGCCTGGGGTTGCGCTCGACGGTGTAGACGTCTTTGGCCAGCCAGGCGAGGACGGCGGCCGCGTAGCCCGAGCCGGCGCCGATCTCGAGCAGCCGCTCGCCGCCGGTCAGCCGCAGCGCCTGCGCCGTCACGGCCACGATGTACGGCTGCGAGATCGTCTGGCCTTCGCCGATGTCCTGCGGCGCGTCCGAGTACGCCTGGTAGACGAGGTGCGGCGGCACGAACTCCTCCCGCGGCACCCGGCGGAACGCCTCGAGCACGCGCGGATCATCGATGCCGCGCGCGACGAGCTGCCGTTCAATCATGTTCTCTCGCGCGAGGTTCATGCTCGTGAAACGAGCAAGAAGCGGTCCCATTCGGATGTCGTGCATCGGTTGCACAGGCTGTGGCGTTCCTCGTCACTTCCTGCGGCCGCAGAAGGCGCGACCCTCGTGTGCTCGCGGACCTGCATCGCGGCACGCACGCTGCAAAACCCTGGCTCCGCCCGACGGCGAGCACAACGCAGTAGGGCGACGAAAGGCCCAACCCACCTGAGCCGTGGGCGGCCACCTGGAAGAGCGGCTGGCGTGCATCACCATACGCCGCACCGCATGCCGCGTGAGTCGGCATCCACGTCGCCCGTGCCCTCCGTCGGGTTTTTCTTTCCCGCAAGAGCCGCGCGCACGCCGCGCACCGGCTGCGCGATGGCGCGCGGGGCCTGGGGTCAGCATGAGACAGGAAGAGATGTCTTCGCGGCTCCAGACGGCCTCGGCCGTGATGATCGCGTTCGCCGAGCGAACGGGCGTGAGCGCGCCCCTTCCGCCGCGCCGCTACCTGTGGACCGACGCCTTCGCCGTCTGCAACTTCCTCGGCCTCGCCCGCGCCACGCAGGACCGCCGCCACCTCGAGCTCGCGCTCGCGCTCGTCGACCAGGTGCACCACGTGCTCGGCCGCCACGCCGCTGCGGGCGCGCGCGGCGGTTGGCTGTCGGGCCTCGGCGACCTCGAGGGCGAGCAGCACCCCACGCGCGGCGGGCTGCGCATCGGCAAGCCGCTGCCCGAGCGTGGGCCCGACGAGCGCTACGATCCCCGCGCCGAGTGGGATCGCGACGGCCAGTACTTCCACTACCTCACGCGGTGGATGCACGCGCTCGATCAGGTCGCGCGCCACACCGGCCAGCCCCACTTCCGTGAGTGGGCGCGAGAGCTCGCCGACGTCGCGCACGACGCCTTCGTCGAGCCGGGCGGGCGCCACATGGTGTGGAAGAAGAGCGTCGACCTGTCGCGCACGCTCGTGCCCTCGATGGGTCACCACGATCCGCTCGACGGCTGCCTCACCGCGCGGCAGGTCGGCGCCGACCGCGCCGCCGGAGGCTTCGAGCGCCTGATGCGCGGTCGCGACTGGTCGACCAGCGACGCGCTCGGCCTCGGCGGGCTGATGATCGACGCGCTGCGCGCCGACCAGCTCGCCGCCGGCTCGCCGCTGGTCGACGAGCTCATCGACGCCGCCGCGCGCGGGCTGCGCGATCTCTTCGCTTCGGGCGAGCTCGAGGCGTCACCTTCGCGGCGGCTCGCGTTCCGCGAGCTCGGCCTGTCGATCGGCCTGCGCGCCGTCGGGCTGCTCATCGCCCGCCGGCGCCGCACCGCGAGCCCCTCGCTGCGCCGCATCGCCTCGCAGGCCGGCCTCGCCGAGGATCTCGAGACCCTCTGGAGCCGCCCCGACCTCCGCAAGAGCCCGCTGTGGCTCGAGCACCAGGACATCAACGACGTGATGCTCGCGACGTCGCTTCAGCCCGAGGGCTACCTGCTCGTCGGTTCGCCCATCTAGAGAAACGCCCGCAGCCGCTCGACCTCGTCGTCGAGCTCGCGCTTCGGAGGCCGCGCGCGCGACACCCAGCCGAACGTCACGCGCTCGCCGAAGTTCGCCCAGCCGAGCACGCGGTCTTCGTACAGCACCGGCAGCGCGTAGTAGCCGTACTTGCGCTTCGGCGCCGGCGTGTACGCCTCGAACCGGTACGGCCACCCCCACAGCAGCTCGAAGCGGCGCCGGTCCCACACGATCGGATCGAACGGAGCGAGCAGCCGCACCCGTCCGTCCGGCTCGCCGTCCGGGGCCTCTCCCGCGGGCCAGTACCAGCCGTCGCGGTGCGCGAGTCGCTCGCGCGCGCGCTGCAGCCCGCGGTTGAGCTCGGCGACGAGGTGCGGCACCGCGTAGCGCAGCCGGCCCGCGGTCGCGTTGAGGCTCGCGCGCGGCAGCGGCGCATACAGCCCCACGACGACGTCGATGAGCGCGTCGACCCGCTCGGCCGCAGACAGCTCGTGCTCGCGCTGCACCACGGGCCCGTAGAGGCGAATGCCGTTCTCGCGCCGCACCACGCGCAGCAGCCCCCGGTAGTGCAGATCGTCCAACAGGTGCGTCGTCGCGCTCGACTGACCGCCCCACCAGTTCGTGATGGTGCCGGCCTCGAACCGCGCGTCGACCTCGCGCGGGTGCGCCACCTTGCGCTCGGTGACGAAGTCGAGCACCGCGCGCGCTCGCCGCGCATCGGCGCGCACGCGCGTGTCGCGGGGGTGCATGAGCGCGTAGATGGCCCGCGTCACGAACCCGTAGTTGATGAAGAACGTCTCGTCGACGCGCAGCTTCGGGTAGCGCCGCTCGAGCTCCGACGCGCGGTAACTCTCGACGCGGTGACGCAGCACGAGGTCCTGCGCCCGCGCCGGCGCGCGAATCGGGTCGGCCTGCACGAAGCCGAGCCGCTCGATGGCGCGGGGCAGGGTGGTCGGGCGGAACAGCGTCCTCGTCACCGCGTATCGCCGCAAGCGTTCCAGCGTCGTCACGTGGTACGTCTACTCAAGCCGGGCAGGTGGCGTAACTGGTAGCCGCGCGGGCCTTAGAAGCCCGTGTCGAAAGACGTACGGGTTCGAGTCCCGTCCTGCCCACTCGCTCATGCTGCCGCTGCGGAAAGAGACGCTGACCCTCGCCAACGCCCGCGCGATGACGTCGCGCGGCCCCGACTTCGTGGTCGAGACGGCGCGCGCGCTCGGGCCGAACTTCCGCCTCGGGCTCGGGCCCGTGACGCTCACGCTCGTCTCCGAGCCTGCCGCCGTGCAGCACCTCTTGCAGAAGCGCGCGGCGGCGTGGGGCCGCGGCAGCGCGGTGAACGGCATTCGCCCGCTGCTCGGCAACGGGCTGCCGCTCTCCGACCCTCCGCTGTGGCTCACGCAGCGCCGCACCATGCAGCCCTCGTTTCACAAGGCGAACGGCCCCAGGTGGGTCGACGTGATGCGCGAGGTGACCGCGCCGCACGTCGAGGCGCTGAAGCCGGGCGAGACCGTGGTGACGCGGCAGCTGATGATGACCATCGCCCGCGACGTCATCGTGCGCGCGATGTTCTCGCAGTCGCTGGGCGGCGACCTGCCGAAGGTCGACGGCGCGCTCGGCACGGTGGAGGACTTCGTCGCCACGCTCGCCATGACCCCGGTGCGCGTGCCGCTCTGGGTGCCGACGCCGCTGCACCGGCGCTTCAAGGCCGCGAGCGCGTACCTGCACGGCCGCCTGCAGGCGCTCATCGACGAGCGCCGCGCGATGGCCGAGCCGCCCGCCGACCTGCTCACCATGCTGCTGCGCGCGCGCGACCCCGAAGGCGGCGCCGCGATGAGCGACCAGCAGCTGCGCGACGAGGTGATGAACATCTTCTTCGCCGGCCACGAGACGACGGCGAACGTCCTCACCTGGGCGACGCTGCTGCTGCACCAGCACCCCGACGCGCGGCGGAAGGCGCACGACGAGGTCGACGCGGTGCTCGGCGGGCGCCCGCCGGGCCCCGACGACGTGCCGCGGCTGCACTGGCTCGGCTCGGTCGTGCGCGAGACCCTGCGCCTGTACCCGCCCGCGTGGATGTTCGCCCGCCAGGCGCTCGAGGACGACGAGGTCGCCGGCCTCTCGATGCCCAGGGGGGCCGTCGCGCTGCTGTTGCCCTACGTGACGCACCGCCTCGCCGAGCACTGGCCCGAGCCCGACCGCTTCGACCCGTCGCGCTTCGCGGCCGAGCGATCCACCGACGCCGCGGTGTGGAAGTACACGTATTACCCGTTCGGCGCCGGCCCCCACGTCTGCATCGGCAACCACTTCGCCCTGCTCGAGGCGGTGACCGTGCTCGCGATGCTGCTGCAGCGCGGCCACCTCGAAGTGCTCGACGAGCGCGCCGCCCGGCCGAAGATCGGCGCGACGCTCTCCATTCACGGCGGCCTGCCCGCGCGCTTCGTGCCGCGCACCTGAAAAGGGGGACAGGCATCTTTATCGACCGCGATGGATGTCAGATCCGCGTGATAAGGCGCGCGCTCGCGGGGGCCGGTGATGCTCGGCGCGAGCCCTTTTACCAAGCGGGTCTGACGCTCATCAGCGCCCGAAAAGATGCCTGTCCCCCTTTTTGCTACGCTCGCCCCCCGCATGTCCCGGTCCCTCACCGCGCCCGCCCTGGCGCTGCTCGCCGGCTGCACCGGCACGATCTTCGAGCCGCCACCGGTCCAGACGCCGCCGGTGACTCCGACGGTCGAGCTGCCGACCACCGCCATCCCTCGCCAGAGCCGGCGCGAGCTCGAGGCGCAGCTGTTCGACGTCTTCGGGCTCTCCGGCGCCGCCACGCGCAACCTGCCTCCCGACGCGCCCATGGCGGTGAACCCCACCACGCTCGCCGAGGAAGAGGTGTTCGACACCCTCGCCGACGCCAAGGAGCCCAGCGAGGTGTTCGTCGAGGGCCTCGAGGGCCTCGCGCTCGAGCTCGGGCGCGCGATGAAGGCGAACCCCGCGAAGGTCCGCGCCATCTCCGGCTGCACGCCGTCGGGCACCGCGGTCGACGAGGCCTGCCTCGCGGCGTTCGTCGACGCGCTCGCCCCGAGGCTGTGGCGCCGCGCCATCTCTGTGCAAGAGCGCGACGCGCTCGTCCAGGCCATCACCCCCATCGCCAACACCGCGCGCGCCGACGCGCACGGCTTCGCGGTGCAGGCGGTGGTGATGGCGCTCGTCTCGAGCCCCGAGCTCGCCTACCGCACCGAGCTCGGCACTCCCGTCGAGGCCGGCGTGGTGCGGCTGACCGACGGCGAGCTCGTCGCGCGCCTCGCGGCGTTCCTGTGGGGCGCCGCTCCGACTCCCGAGCTGCTCGCCCGCGCCTCGTCGGGCGCGCTGGACGACGCCGCGGTCGCGACGCTCGTCGACGAGATGCTTGCCGACCCGCGCGCCCGCGAGCAGCAGCGCGTCTTCCACCAGCTGTGGCTGCGCTACGAAGGGCTGCTCGTCACCGACACCGCGCTCGCCACCGACATGCTCGCCGAGACCAGCGCGCTCGTCGATCGCTCGCTCGCCACCGCCGGCACTCCGTGGACCACGCTGTTCACCTCGACCCAGACGTACGTCACGCCGCGCCTCGCGGCGCACTACGGCCTGTCGGTGCCGCCCTCCGCGTCGTGGGTCGACACCGCCGCGCCCCGCGCCGGAGTCCTCTCTCACGGCAGCTTCCTCTCCCTCAGCCTCACCAAGGGCTCGGACACGCTGCCGAGCCGGCGCGGCGCGATGCTCGGCCGGCGCGTGCTGTGCCAGCAGGTGCTGCCGCCCCCGAAGGACGTGAACATCGACAACGGCGTCGAGGTGCCGGCCGGCGCCTGCAAGACCGACGCGTACGCCGCGCACCGCAGCCGCGGGACGTGCGCCGGCTGCCACGTGGTGATGGACGGCCTGGGCTTCGGCTTCGAGCGGCTCGACGGCCTGGGGCGCTACCGCGAGACCGAGCTCGATCGGCCCGAGTGCCGCATCGAGGGCGCCGGCACCTTCCGCGGCACCGCGTTCTCCGGCCCGCGCGAGCTGGTCGGCGCGCAGCTCTTGGCGATCACCTCGTGCGGCGTGACCCAGCTCGCGCGCTTCGCCTTCCGCGATCGGCGCGTCACGCCCGAGCTGGTGCAGCGCCTGCAGGACGCGTTCACCGCTTCGAGCTTCGACTTTCAGCAGCTCATGCGCGCGCTCGCGCTCGACCCGCGCTTCAGGGTGCGCGTCGCGGAGGGAGGCTCGCCATGAAGCGCTTCCGGCTCACGCGGCGCGACGTCCTCCGCGGTCTGTTCGGCACGACCATCGGCCTTCCGCTGCTCGAGTGCATGCTCAACGACTCGGGCACCGCGTACGCGCAGGGCGCCGCGCTGCCCTTGCGGTACTTCCTCTTCTTCTGTCCGACCTCGCTCGTCACGAGCGGCTCGCGGCAGGAGGGCCTCACGCCCACGCAGACCGGCGCGGCCTGGGACGTGCGCCCCGTGCTCCAGCCGCTCGTCGATCGCGGCGTGGCGGCCGACACCTCGGTGGTGTCGGGCCTGTTCGTGCCGCCGCTCAACGCGCCGGGCGGGTACAACGTCGACTACCACGGGCAGGCGCCGTTCGCGGTGCTGACCGGTCAGCGCTCGGGCTTCTCCGGAGTGAGCTGGAGGCCGCAGAGCTGGTCCGCCGATCAGCTCGTCGCGCGTCACTTCGGCTCGAACGGGCGGCTGCCGTTCCTCATCTACCAGCTCGACACCCAGCGTGGCGGGTCCATCTGCTACGAGCAGACGACCGGGTTCTCGAACGAGCCGCCGATCGTGTACCGGACGATCGAGCCGCAGATCTCTCCGGCGAACGCGTACCGGCAGCTGTTCACCGGCTTCACGCCGGGCGCCGCGATGCCCGACCCCGACGTCGCGCTCGAGCTGCGGCTGCGCCAGAGCAGCCTCTCGTACGCGAAAGATCGCATCACCGCGCTGCAGCAGCAGCTCGGCGCCAACGACCGCCGCACGCTGGAGGATCACCTCACCCGCGTGCGCGCGCTCGAGCAGCGGCTCGCGATGACGCAGGCGCCGGTGGTGACTCCGGCGTGCCGCGACCCCGGCGCGCTGACGGATCCCGCGAACATCGCCACGGGCCTGCCCGACCAGGTCGCGCGCGCGGGGCTGTTCACCGACCTCATCGAGCTCGCGTTCGCCTGCGACCGCACGCGCGTCGTCACGTTCATCGGCGCGTCGGTGATGACGGGCAGCGGCATGCGGCACCAGCAGTGGCAGAGCATCGGCGGCCTGCACGGCGAGGTGCAGCACGCGTCGACGCAGGCCTCGCTCGACGCCGCGAACCGCTGGTTCGTCGACGTGTTCGCGCAGGTGGTCGCCCGCTTCAAGCGCACTCAGGAAGGCAGCGCCACGGTGCTCGATCGCACCGCCGCCATCTTCGCGATGGAGGGCGGCAAGGGCCTCACCAACGACAACCAGCGCTCCGGAGACGGCGGCGCCGACCCGAACCACTCCGTCGACAACTACGTGATGCTGGTCGCGGGCCGGGCCGGCGGCTTGAAGCCGAGCCAGCACATCAGCCTGCGCGGGCAAGACCGCCACCCCGGCGTCGTCTTCAACTCGGTCTTCCAGGCGCTCGGCGTGCCGGGGCAGCTCGGAGAGGTCACGGGCACGGTGCCGCAGCTGTTCTCCTGAAAAGGGGACAGGTCGACTTCAACCGGTCAACGCAACGCTTTGGTCGGGGTGGGTCGTCGGTCGCAAGTCGCGGGTGATGTCAGTCGTTCGCGAGCAGCGGAAGAGCGGCGAGTGACGGTGAGCGGCGGTCACGAGGTCCCAGCCCTCGCGGGCGAGCACCGCGCACACGGCCCCTCCGATGCCGCGGTTCGAGCCTGTCACCAACGCGCGCCGCCGCTGTGCCGTCGCCATGTCGACCTCCGCCGGCGCTGTTATAGCGAGCGCGATGACCGCCGACCGAAGGCAGCACGAGCGACGACCGCTGAGCGGCAGCCTGCAGCTCGTCGGCCCGACCGGCGCCGCCGCGGCCGCGCTGCTCGACGTCTCCGAGAGCGGAGTCCGCGTGCGCCTCGGCGGCGCGCCGGGAGAGTGGGGCGAGGCGGTGATGCTCCGCCGCGTCGGCGCGACCGACGACGGCGTGCGCTGTCACATCGTTCGCCTCGTCCCCGACTTCGAGGGCGTGCAGGTCGGCCTGCGCTTCGATCGCTCGGAGCCGGATGCCTGCCAGCGGCTGCTGGCGCTCGTTTCCTGACCGTTTCCGGCCCGAAACGCGCCCTGCCCATTCAGGCGGTGTGTGTTATGGGCGGTCGCCATGAAAGTTCAGGTTCAGGAGCTGAGCCCCATCGAAAAGTCCCTCTCCATCGAGGTCGAGCCCACCGTCGTCGCCAAGGAGCTCGACCAGGCGTACGCGACGCTCGGGCGCCAGGTGAAGATCGCCGGTTTCCGGCCGGGCAAGGTTCCGCGCCGCATCCTCGAGCAGCGGTTCAAGGCCGAGGTCGAGGACGACGTCATCCGCCGCGTGGTCGCCAAGAGCTACGTCGAGGCGGTGAAGCAGAACAACATCGAGGTCGTCGCCGACCCGCACGTCACCAACGGCAAGCTCGATCTCACGCAGCCGTTCGCGTTCACCGCGCGCGTCGAGGTCAAGCCGCAGGTCCAGGCGAAGGACTACAAGGGCCTCGGCCTCAAGAAGAACGAGTCGGCCGTCACCGACGCCACCATCGACGAGCGCATCGAGGCGATCCGCCAGAACCTCTCCACGGTCGAGAAGGTCGAGGGCCGCGACGTGGCCAAGGCCGGAGACATCTGCCTCATCGACTACACCGCGACGATCGAGGGGAAAGATTTCCCCGGCGGCAACGCGAAGGACACGATGGTCGAGGTCGCTCCGGGCGACATCATCCACGCGAAGATCGCGCAGCTCGAAGGCGCGAAGGTCGGCGAGTCGCGCGACGTCGAGTTCAAGTTCCCCGACGACCACCGCGACGACGTGAAGGGCAAGACCGCGAAGTTCGCCGTCACGCTGAAAGAGATCCGCGAGAAGAAGCTGCCCGCGATCGACGACGCGCTCGCCGAGAAGAGCGGCGCCGGCGTGCACACGCTCAAAGAGCTGCGCGACCGCATCAAGAAAGATCTCGAGCGCGCGAACAAGCGCAAGGCCGACGACGAAGAGCGCGAGGCGCTCATCAAGGGCCTCATCGAGAAGAACGGCTTCGACGTGCCGCGCGCCATGGTCGAGCGCGCGATGGACATGATGCTCGAGGGCGCGTTCAACATGCTCGCCCGCTCGGGCATGGATCCGAACCGCGTGAACATCGACTGGGCGAAGATGCGCGAAGACTTCCGCACCAAGGCTGAAACGGAAGTCCGCGGCCAGCTGTTGTTCGAGGCCGTGTCCAAGCAGGAGAACATCGACGTCACCGAGGACGACCTCGAGAAGAAGCTCGAGGCGATCGCCGAGGAGACCGGCAGCCCGCTCTCGCAGGTGCGCAAGGCCTACAAGGAGCCGCAGAACAAAGACGCGCTCAAGGCCCGCATCCGCGAGGAGAAGACGATTGCTTTCTTGAGGTCGAACGCTACGTATTCGTAACCCGCACCCGCATCGAGGAACAGCCATGCCCTACTACCCACCCACCGTCATCGAGCAGACCCACCGCGGCGAGCGCGCGTACGACATCTACTCGCGCCTGCTCAAAGACCGCATCATCATGCTGGGCACCGAGATCGACGACGACGTGGCGAACGTCATCGTGGCGCAGCTGCTCTTCCTCGAGAGCGAAGACGCGGACAAGGACATCAACATCTACATCAACTCGCCCGGCGGCTCGGTCACGGCCGGCCTCGCGATCTACGACACCATGCAGTACGTGAAGCCCCAGGTGTCGACGATCTGCATCGGCCAGGCGGCGTCGATGGGCGCGGTGCTGCTGGCGGCCGGCGCGAAGGGCAAGCGCCAGGCGCTGCCGAACGCGCGCATCATGATTCACCAGCCGCTCGGCGGCATGCGCGGCCAGGTCACCGACATGGAGATCCACGTGAAGGAGATTCTGCGCCTCAAGAAGGCGCTGAATCAGATCCTCCAGAAGCACACCGGCCAGGCGATGGACAAGCTCGAGAAGGACGTCGAGCGCGACTTCTTCCTCTCCGGCATCGAGGCGAAGGAGTACGGCCTCATCGACGAGGTCGTGCTGCAGAACCGCAAGCCCGCCGCCAACCCCGAGAAGAAGTGAGCCTGTCTTCGGCTGGAGACCCCGGGATTCCCCGGTTAAGGTTGTAACCGCATGGCAACAAAGAACGTCGGGGGCCCCGGCAACCGAGACGCGAACCAGACCCTCTGCTGCTCCTTCTGCGGGAAGTCGCAGAAGGAGGTGAAGAAGCTCATCGCCGGCCCGACCGTCTACATCTGCGACGAGTGCATCGGCCTCTGCAACGACATCATCGCCGAGGAGATCGACCGCGAAGAGACGAAGGACACGCGCCTTCGCATCCCGCGGCCGTCGGAGATCAAGACGATCCTCGACGAGTACGTGATTGGGCAGGAGCGCGCGAAGAAGGTCCTCAGCGTCGCCGTGCACAACCACTACAAGCGCATCGAGTCGAAGGTGCAGATGGACGACGTCGAGCTGCAGAAGTCGAACATCCTGCTGCTCGGCCCGACCGGCTCGGGGAAGACGCTGCTGGCGCAGACGCTCGCGCGCATCTTGAACGTGCCGTTCACCATCGCCGACGCCACGTGCCTCACCGAGGCCGGCTACGTCGGCGAAGACGTCGAGAACATCATCGTGAACCTGCTGCAGGCGGCCGATCACGACATCGAGCGCGCCCAGAAGGGCATCGTCTACATCGACGAGATCGACAAGATCGCGCGCAAGTCCGAGAACCCGTCGATCACGCGCGACGTGAGCGGCGAGGGCGTGCAGCAGGCGCTGCTCAAGATCATCGAAGGCACGATCGCGAACGTGCCCCCGAAGGGCGGCCGCAAGCACCCCCAGCAGGAGTTCCTGCAGGTCGACACCACGAACATCCTCTTCATCTGCGGCGGCGCCTTCGGCGGCCTCGAGCAGATCGTCGAGCGCCGGCTCGGTGGCCGCAGCCTGGGCTTCGGCGCCGACATCAAGAGCAAGAAGGAGCGCTCGATGTCCGAGCTGCTCGCCCGCGTCGAGCCGGAAGATCTGCTCAAGTTCGGCATGATCCCCGAGTTCATCGGCCGCCTGCCGGTCGTCACCGCGCTCGAGGAGCTCGACGAGCCCGCGCTGGTCGACATCCTCCAGACGCCGCGCAACGCGCTGACCAAGCAGTACCGGCGCCTGCTCGAGCTCGACGGCGTCGCGCTCAAGTTCACCGACGGCGCGCTCAAGTCGATCGCCAGCGAGGCGATTCGCCGCAAGACCGGCGCGCGCGGCCTCCGCGCGATCCTCGAGCACGCGATCCTCGACGTGATGTTCGACATCCCCTCGCGCAAGAACGTGAAGGAAGTCGTCGTCAGCGAGGACACGATCGTGCGGAAGGTCGAGCCGGTCGTCCTGTACTCCGGCGAAGAGCAGAAGAAGGCCGACGTCGCCTGAGCCCGTTGCTCCTGCCGGCTGACGGCCCCGCCGTCGACGCGCACGCCCTCATCGGCGCCGCGTGGGGGCAGGAAGCGGAGTGGATCGCGGTGTCCGTCGCGCGCCTGCCGGCGGGCTTCTTCGAGCTGCGCTCCGGCGTCGCCGGCGAGCTCTTGCAGAAGCTGGCGAACCACCGGCTGAAGCTCGCCGTGCTCGGAGACGTCTCGGAGCACGTCGCAGCGAGCGACGCGTTCCGCGACTTCGTGCGCGAGGCGAACCGCGGGCAGCAGGTGTGGTTCGTGGCGGACGAGGCCGAGCTGCGGCTCAAGCTGTCGGCCTGAGCCGGCCGGTTGTTCGGCCGATTCGTCAACCTCCTTCACATCGGCGCCATGGCCCCTCACGGCTGCCCGGCGAAAATCGCAGGAGCCCATGACCAGCCGAGTTGGAAAGACCACCCTCACCGCCACGACCGTCCCCCGGAAGCCGGAGCAAAAGCCCGAGCTGCGGCCTTCGGCGCCGCGCCGCGCCGTCGACGAGCTCTCGACCGGGCAGGGAACCCGGCTTCGGCAGCAGGCCCTGGGGGGCCGCGGGGTGGCCGGGGCGCTGGCGCTGCGCATCGACGGGCGCTCGCGCGCCGACGCGCTCAACGAGCTGAGGGGCCTGCTCGAGGGCAGGCCGACGAGCCGCGACTCGGGCCACGGCAGCACCGTGGTGCGCGACGCCCCCGACGTGAACAGCCCCGGTCACTGGGATCCGAGCTCGCGCGAGTACAAGCAGGCCGCGGCGCAGGTGGCTGCGAACGGCGCGCTCGAGGCCGAGGCGCTGCTGCGTCTGTCGCCGGCCGACCGCGCCGCGTACCAAGAGGTCATGCAGGCGCTCGAGACCGATCCGATGGCGCAGCTGTCTTTGCAGCGGCTGCTCCTCACCGGCGCGCTGCCCGGCGGGGAAGATGAGGCGGGCGAAGGGACGCTGCTCGACCACCTCGGCGCGCTGGCCTCGGGTGACGCGCCGCTCGCCGAAGGCCTCGACCGCGAGGCGCTGCTCGCGCACCTGGTGACCGAGCTCGCCACGCCCGCGGCGATCAACCAGGGCCCGCGCAACACCTGTGGTCCGACGGTGGTGCTGATGGAGCTGGCGATGACGAACCCCGCCGAGTACGCGCGGCTGACCCTCGGGCTCGCGAGCCCCGAGGGCGTCGTGAGCACGCAGAGCGGCCTCGAGCTCCGGCGCGAGCCGGGAACCGAGCGCTCCGACGGCACCGGGCGCTCGCTGACCCAGCGCCTGCTCGCCCCCGCGCTGATGGAGGCGACGAAGGACGAGGCCTACGACAACGCGACGGACGCCGGTTGGGGCGCGACGGCCGCGCAGCTCGACACCCTGCGCGAGGCGGTGCTGGGCTCGCCGCGGGTGGCCCACCAGGCCGGAGCGCTGGCGAGCGACCCGGCGCTGCGCAAGCGCGAGGTCGACATGATCGCCGGCGCGGTGAAGGAAGGTGACGTGCCGGTCGCGGTGCTGATCACGCTCGAGCCCGCCGAGGGGCTGCACTGGGTGCTGATCACCGGCCGCGAGGTGCGCGACGGAACCGAGTACTTCCGCGTGATGAACCCCTGGGGGCAGGAAGAGCTCATCAGCCGCGCCGAGCTCGAGCGCCGCATCCGCGGGCAGGTCATCGAGGGCAGCTGCGCGGCCTGAGCTCCCCGGCTTCGGGGGGGCTCACCCGGTCGCGCGATCGGCGCTCGAGCCCGTCAGACGGCGAGGCGGGCGAGCGCGCTCACGCCGGTCACCAGGGCCGCGAAGACCGCGCCGCCCGCGAAGCCCTTGAGCCAGTTCCCGAGGTGCCAGCGCACGTCGCGGTACGAGGGCGAGTCGGCGGTACCCGGCGGGAACGCCCAGGCCGGCTTGAGCACCACCAGCCCGAGATCGATGACGAGCGCGTCGAACAGGTTGAAGGTCTGAAAGCACAGAAACGCGGCGACGAAGGTGGGCGCGAGGCCGAGCGGGAAGGTGCGCCACGCGAGGCTCCCGAAGAGGGCGACGAGCCCGACCACCATCACCACGCCCCAACTGCGCTTCTGCCGCTTCGTGCGCTCGTCGAGCGCCCCGATCCGCGCGCGCACGTCGGGCGGCGCGTCGCCGGCCCAGATGAGCGGGTTCTGCTTGAGGCTCGCCCAGATGAGCGCGCCCATGAAGGCGCTGAGCGCGGCTCCCCAGACCAGCCCCATCCTGATCGCATCGTTCATGGCGACCTCGCAGCGAACCCGTAAGGACGCACGCGGCGGCCGGTCAACCCCGCCATCGCGGGGCGCCATCACCGCTGCTTTTGCGCGCCATCACGCCCGGCCTCACCGGAGCGCTGGGCTGGGGCGCCGATCAAAAAGCCGGCATGCTCCCTCCACTCACCCGGTCACCATGCGCAAACACCTGATCGCCGTGCTGCTCCTCGTCGGCTGTGCCTCGTGGAAGCCGCTGCCGTACTCGCCGAAGCCGCTCTCCGAAGAGCCGGCCGACGCCTTCATGCGGCTCTTGATGACCGCGCGGATGTGGCGGCCCACCAAGATCGACGTGAAGCCCAAGTTCGCCGTCATGACGTACGTCGTCAACGGCCAGTACGGCGGCATCACCACCGTCACGCTGCCCTTCGAGGAGATCTCCCGCGTCGACCTGCTCAGCAACAAGGGCCAGGAGTTCGACGTCGACGTCCTCGACAAGAAGGGCGAGCGGCTCTACCGCTACCTCGCCTCCGACGAGGCCAAGGCCCAGGAGTTCGTCGACGTGATGGTGGCGCTGACGTCCCCGAAGGTCGTCGAGCCGGCGAGCTCGCCGGCGTTCAGCAGCAACTGACGAACGCCCCGAGGCCCGATGGGGGCGAGCAGGCTGCTGAAACCCGGCTGCACGGCCCGATCTCTTCGTTGCCGGCTCCGGTCCGTGCTCACGCACCAGACGACGTACGCTCCGCGCGGTCCTCGCCGGCGCCTCGACCTCGTGCCGTTCGCTAGAGCTCGACGGCGAACCGCGTCGCGATGAACGGCAGCGGGCCGCGCTCGCTGAGCCGGGCGCCGACCCCGGCCTGCAGCAGCAGGTGGGGGCTCAGCCGCCAGCGCAGCTGCGGCGTCGCGGTGACCGAGGGTGAATCGCTCAACGAGAGCGCCACCTGTGCCTCGATGCCCACCGACAGCTTCGGCATCAGGTCGGCGTACAGCGAGGGGCTCAAGAGCAGGCCCGCGGTCGGGTGGCCGTCCCAGCGGCGGCCGAGTGACGCTCCCGCGAGCACGTTCATCGAGGCGCGGCTCGAGATGCGCGCGCTCAGCACGTACAGCGAGGTCAGCGACATCGCGTCGTCCGACATCGAGGCCTCGCCGATGATCTGCAGCCCGTGGGCGGCCCGGCCCTCGTGCGTGACGCCGACCGTCCCCTGCGCGGCGAGCTTCACCGACTTCAGGTGCTGCTCCTCGAAGGGCAGCTCGAGCTCGACCGCCCAGCCGTCGGCGATGGCGACTTCGACCTCAGGAGCCCAGGCGAGGCCGACGCGGCCTTCCCCCAGGCGCACCACCGCGAGCACGTTGGCCTCGACCTCTCCCGCGCGCGCGCCGAGGCCGCGCACCAGGTCCACCATCATCGGCTCGGGCACGGCGGGCGCGCAGAACCCGTCTTCGCCCCACCTCGTGCACGGCAGCACCGCCGAGGTTTCGCCGACGTCGAGGCGGCCGTTCCGGTTCGTGTCCTCCTCGCCGTCGGGCACGTGGTCCCGGTCGGTGTCGGCGAGCAGCGGGCTCGACTCCCACGCGTCGCGGCGGCCGTTCTTGTTCGCGTCCTCGACGCCGTCGGCGATCAGATCGCCGTCGGTGTCCGGGTTCTTGGGGTCGGTCTCTCCCTCGTCGACGATGCCGTTGTGGTTGCGGTCTTCCACCCCGTCGCGCAGGCCGTCGCTGTCGGTGTCCGCGCGCAGCGGGTTGGTGCGGCCTGCGCGCTCTTGGCCGTCGTCGAGACCGTCGGCGTCCGTGTCGGCGCGCCGGGGGTCCGTCTCGCCCGGGTCGACGCGGCCGTTGTGGTTCTGGTCTTCGACGTGATCGGGCACCGAGTCTCGATCGCTGTCGAGCGGCAGGTGGCGGCACGCGCCCATGGCCAGGCCGCAGGCCACGAGCAGGGTGAGCGCGCGCGAAGGGAAGGGCATCACGAGGTGAGCAGGCTACCACCTGGCGCCGACTCCATCACGGCCCCCCGGCGCGGGCGCCGCGATCGGCCGAGCGCCGCGATCTTTCGCGACGAGGCCGGTGCACGTCGTGACTGCACGATCTATGAGTCGCGCCGACATGAACCGCTTCGTTCTCTGCTGCCTGGCGCTGTCCTGTGCATCTCGGCAAGAGACGATGAAGGACGACCCTCCCGTGACCGCACCGCCGCCCCAACCGGAAAAGCCCAAAGCCCCACCCGAAGCGCCGAAGCCTGAAGGTCCCCAGCTGCCGCCGACGCGCACGCAGCTCATCGAGGACATCATCTTCGACACGAAGGTGAAGGACCCGTACCGCTGGCTCGAGGAGGAGAAGGCCCCCGAGGTGCAGGACTGGATGGTGAAGCAGGACGCGGTCGCGCGCGCCGAGCTCGGCAAGCTGCCGGCGCGCGACGCCCTCGCGAAGCGGTTCGCCGAGCTCTTCTACATCGACGCGGTCAGCGCTCCGATCAAGCGCGGAGGCCGCTACTTCTACACGCGCCGCATCAAGACGCAGGAGAAGGCGATCGTGTACTGGCGCGCGAACGAGAAGGCGCCCGAGAAGGTGCTGCTCGACCCGAACACCTGGTCCACCGACAACACCGTCTCGCTCGGCACGTGGATGCCGAGCTGGGACGGCAAGAAGGTCGTCTTCGCCGAGAAGCCGAACGCCGCCGACGAGGCGACGCTCTACGTGCTCGACGTCGACTCCGGCGAGCGCTCGAAGATCGACGTCATCCCCGGAGCCAAGTACGCGAGCCCGTCGTGGGCCCCCGACTCGAAGTCGTTCTATTACGAGTGGCTGCCGATCGACCCCAGCATCCCCGTCTCCGAGCGGCCGGGGTACTGCGAGCTCAGGCTGCACGTGCTCGGGCAAGACCCGGCGAAGGACGAGATCGTCCGCCCGAAGACCGGTGACCCCAAGACGTTTCTGGGCGGCAACGTCAGCCGCGACGGCCACTGGCTGTTCTCGTACGTGATCCGCGGGTGGAACGAGAACGACGTCTTCTTCAAGCGCCTCGGCCCCAAGGGCGACAAGGAGTGGCGCACCCTCGCGATCGGCAAGGACGCCAAGTACGGCGTCGACGCGTGGAAAGACGTCTTCTACGTGACCACCGACGAGGGCGCTCCGAACAAGCGCGTGTTCCGCGTCGACCCGAACAAGCCCGATCGCAAGGACTGGAAGGAGCTCGTGCCCGAAGACAAAGAGGGCGCCCTCGAGAGCGCCACGATCGTCGGCGGCGTGCTCGCGACGGTGTCGCTCAAGAAGGCCGCGTCGGAGATCGAGCTCTACAACCTCGACACCGGCAAGCTCGTGCGCCGCATCGAGCTGCCGGGGCAGGGCACCGCCTCGAACCTCATCGGCCTCGAGGACGACGACGAGGCCTACTACGCGTTCAGCTCGTTCTTGATGCCGCAGCAGGTGTTCAAGACCTCGGTGAAGAGCGGCAAGAGCTCGCTGTGGGCGAAGGTCGAGGTGCCGGTCGACACGTCCGGGTACGAGGTGAAGCAGGTCTTCTACCCGTCGAAAGACGGCACGAAGGTGTCGATGTGGCTCGTGGCGCGCAAAGACCTCAAGCGCGACGGCAACAACCCGGTGCTCTTGTACGGCTACGGCGGCTTCGACATCTCGCTGACGTCGTCGTTCGCGTCGTCGATCTTCCCGTGGCTCGAGGCCGGCGGCGTCTACGCCGTGCCGAACCTCCGCGGCGGAGGCGAATACGGCAAGGCGTGGCACGACGCCGGAAAGCTCGCCAACAAGCAGAACGTCTTCGACGACTTCACCGCCGCGGCCGAGTACCTCATCCGCGAGCGCTACACGCAGCCGAAGAAGCTCGCCATCCGCGGCGGCAGCAACGGCGGCCTGCTCGTCGGCGCCGCGATGACCCAGCGGCCCGAGCTGTTCGGCGCCGTCATCTGCGCGGTGCCCCTGCTCGACATGCTGCGGTACCACAAGTTCGGCAGCGGCAAGACGTGGATCCCCGAGTACGGCGACCCCGAGAAGGCCGAGGACTTTCCGGTGCTCGAGGCCTACTCGCCGTACCACCACGTTCGCGAGGGCGTCACGTACCCGCAGCTGCTGATGATGAGCGCCGATCACGACGATCGCGTCGACCCGATGCACGCGCGCAAGTTCGTCGCCCGCGTGCAGTACGCCACGAAGGGCACCTCGCGCACGCTGCTGCGCATCGAGATGCACTCCGGCCACGGCGGAGCGGACCAGGTGAAGAAGAACGTCGAGGCCAGCGCGGACTGGGTCGCGTTCCTGCTCGACGCGCTCCACGTGAAGCCCCCGGCGGCCGCGGCCCCTCCTGGCGAGGCGAAGCCGGTCGAGGCGGCTCCGGCGGGCGCGCGCTGACCGCGTTGGCAAGCTGCCCACGCGGGACAAAATGCCACGCGCCTCGATGTCACCGACCGGTGGCCAGTAAGTCGAGAGGCTGTTACCCCAGTGGTATAAGTCGCAACACCCCTGTAGCCCCTCAATGAGGTTCAATGTTCTTTAGTCGTGATGAAAAAGAGAAGAAGTCGACGCTGCCCCTGCTCCCGCTGCGCGACATCGTGCTCTTCCCTCATATGGTGGTCCCGCTGTTCGTCGGTCGCGAGAAGTCGATCGCGGCGCTGAACGCGGCCCGCGCCAAGAAAGGCGCCTCCTCGGACGAGAAGCCGCAGATCGTCCTCTCCGCACAGAAGCGCGCGAAGACCAACGATCCGGCTCCCGACGAGGTGTTCCACGTCGCGACGCTGGGCAACATCCTCCAGCTCTTGCCGCTGCCGGACGGCACCATGAAGGTGCTCGTCGAAGGCGTGCGCCGCGTGAAGATCGTCGGCTTCCAGCCGAACGACACCCACTTCGTCGTCGAGACCGTCGACGTCGAAGAGCAGTGGGAGCGCAACATCGAGCTCGAGGCGCTCTTGCGCGCCGTCGGCTCGACGTTCCGCGCGTGGGCCGAGCTGTCGCGCCGCGTGCCTCCCGAGGTGCAGCAGCAGGTCGCGGCGATCGAAGATCCGTCGCGGCTCTCCGACATCATCGCGGCCCAGCTCTCGCTGAAGCTGCAGGACAAGCAGACCCTGCTGGAGCTCGAATCACCCGTGAAGCGGCTCGAGAAGATCTACGAGCTGATGCAGGGCGAGATCGAGATCTTGAAGGTCGAGAAGAAGCTCAAGTCTCGCGTCAAGAAGCAGATGGAGAAGAACCAGAAGGAGTACTACCTCAACGAGCAGATGCAGGCGATCCAGCGCGAGCTGGGCGACAAGGACGACTCCAAGGGCGAGATCCAGGAGATCGAGGAGAAGCTCAAGACCAAGCGGATGAGCAAAGAGGCCACCCTCAAGGTGAAGAAGGAGCTCAAGAAGCTCCGCCTGATGGGGCCCATGTCCGCCGAGGCCACCGTCGTCCGCAACTACATCGACTGGGTCCTCTCGCTGCCCTGGTACGAGGAGACGAAAGACCGCCACGACATCGTCGAGGCCGAGCGCGTGCTCGACGAAGATCACTACGGCCTCAAGAAGGCCAAGGAGCGCATCCTCGAGTACCTCGCGGTGCAGACGCTGGTGCAGAAGCTGAAAGGCCCGATCCTGTGCTTCGTGGGTCCTCCGGGGGTCGGCAAGACGTCGCTCGGTCGATCGATCGCGCGCGCGCTCGGCCGCAAGTTCGTGCGCCTCTCGCTCGGCGGCGTGCGTGACGAGGCCGAGATCCGCGGCCACCGCCGCACGTACATCGGCGCGCTGCCCGGCAAGATCATCCAGTCGTTGAAGAAGGCCGAGTCGAACAACCCGGTCATGCTGCTCGACGAGATCGACAAGATGTCGACCGACTTCCGCGGCGACCCGTCAGCGGCGCTGCTCGAGGTGCTCGACCCCGAGCAGAACCACACGTTCAACGATCACTACCTCGACCTCGACTACGACCTGTCGAAGGTGATGTTCATCTGCACCGCGAACTCGATGCACTCGATTCCGGGCCCGCTGCAGGATCGCATGGAGGTGATCCGCATCGCCGGCTACACGGAAGACGAGAAGATGTCGATCGCGCGGAAGTACCTCGTGCCGAAGCAGAAAGAGGCCAACGGCCTCTCCGACGTGAACGTGAAGATCACGAACACGGCGATCCGCACGGTGATCAACCGGTACACCTACGAGTCCGGCGTCCGTTCGCTCGAGCGCGAGCTCGCTTCGCTGTACCGCAAGCAGGCGCGCGACGTGCTCAAGAACGGCAAGCGCGACATCACCATCGACCGCAAGCTGGTCATGAAGATGCTCGGCGTGCCGAAGTACGAGCCGGGCCGCAAGGAGAAGGAGGACCAGGTGGGGCTCGTCACCGGCCTGTGCGTCACGCAGGCGGGCGGCGACACCCTGGCCACCGAGGCCACGCTCATGCCCGGCAAGGGCAAGCTGATCGTCACCGGCATCCTCTCCGACATGATGAAGGAGTCGGCGCAGGCGGCGCTCTCGTACGTCCGCTCGCGCTCGAAGCGCTTCAACATCGACGAGAAGATCTTCGAGAACAACGACATCCACGTGCACTGCCCGACCGGAATTCCGAAGGACGGCAACTCGGCCGGCGTCACGATCGCCACGGCGATCCTGTCGGCGATCTCGCGGATCCCGGTTCACCGCGAGGTGGCGATGACGGGCGAGGTGACGCTGCGCGGGCGCGTGCTGCCGATCGGCGGCCTGAAGGAGAAGGTGCTCGCGGCGCACCGCGCCGGCATCAAGACCGTGCTCTTCCCGTGGGGCAATCGGAAGGACGTGAAGGAGATTCCGCGGAAGATCCGCGAGTCGCTGAAGCTGATGCCCGTGAAGCACGTCGACGAGATCCTCAAGGTGGCGCTCGTGACCGACAAGCCCGAGGTGTTGTTCGGCGGAGCGACGGCGGAGACGCTGCCGAAGCCCACGGTCGAACCGTCGCAGTCGGTGAGCTAAGGCGCCATGCCCTTAGGCCAGGCTCCGTTCGGCAGTCGGCAGACGCCGCGTGACGAGGAGCCCCCCGAAGATCCACGCGCCCGCGGAGACCGCCTGGTCTCTCGAGGGCGGTGGATCTTCTTCGTGGGCACGGCCGCGATCCTCGCGTTCCTGGTCGCGCGCGGTACGGGGCCACGGCCCTCCGATCGCAAGCAAGGCGGCTTCGCTCGCGCGGGGCCGTGCCTCACCGACCGCTCGTGCGCGCAGGGCTGGCGCTGCTACGTGGTGCCGAAGGACGACCCGTTCGCGGTGGAAGGCGAGTGCGCGCAGGTCTGCGACGGCGACCTGCAGTGCCCCTCGCAGCACCGCTGCGAGACCGTCTTCGACGCCGAGAAGGGCCCGCTCGTGGTGCCCAAAGGCGCGCGAGGGGCCACCGGTAAGTCGACGGGCGTTTGTAGACCTTGTGGCCCACAGGGGTGCGAAGCGCAGCTTTAGAAAAGGGGCCTGTCCCCTTTTTCGAGCGGGGAAAAAGGGGACAGGCCCCTTTTTCGTGGACCAGGTCGTCGAAGGGCCGTCCTGCCTCGACAACCTGGTCAGTAGAGGTCGAGCTGCAGACGTTCGTCCGTTGCCGCGGCCGTGCGTGGGCGTCCTCGCGGCCGGAGGGAGGCCTCCAACCCCCCCGCTCGTGCGGCGGTGACCCGCCAATACTCGTCGCCAAACGGCGCACCTCGGCGGATGCTGTTCCGGATGCTCCGTTCGTCCTCTGAGTCACCCGGGCATGCGAGCCACTCGGACAGCGGCACCGGCGGCTCGACCGGCCATGGGCTCAGCATCGAAGGAAACCAGAGGCTGCTCCATCGCCACGCATCTGCCGACTGGCACAACCCAGCACGCACCGGATTTGCCAAGACGTAGCGGAGAAGCGTCAGCAGGTGGTTGTCCTCCTGCACCGGGAAGCTCTTGAATCGGTCTTGCCAGATGTGACCGCGTCCGGAGGTTCCATGTCGCTGGTGATGTCGCCGAACGTGAGCCGTCAGCCACCACTGCATCAGGGAGCTCAGCTCGGCGGGATCCTCGTACCGCACAACGACGTGGAAGTGATTCGGCATGAGGCAGAACGCGAACAGCTCTACGGCGTGCTGCCGACGCGCCCCGTCGAGCAGCGCGATGAAGTCCTCGTACTCCTGGTCAGATTGAAACACGGTCGCGCGGTTGTTCCCGCGGCTAAGCACGTGCGCGACGCCGTTGCCCCGCAGCCCCCTCGGTATTCTCGCCATGGCGTCTTGTACCGCGCCGGTCTGACACCGACGGAGCCAGGAGGGGAAAATGGGGCCTGTCCCCTTTTCGGTGGATCGAAAAGGGGACAGGCCCCTTTTCAGGCTTCGCAGTCGAAGACGACCTTGCCGACGTTCTTCCTCGCCTGCACGTGGCGGTGCGCGTCCGGCCCCTTCGAGAGCGGGAACACCGTATCCACGTGCGGCTTCACTTTCCCGGCCGCTCCCAGCTCCAGCAGCTTCCCCAGGTGCGAGCCCATGAGCTCCAGCTCTCCCCACAGATGGCCCACGTTGACGCCCGACACGCTCTTGTTCGCGTTCATGAGCCGGAACGGCGTGTAGCTCTTCATGCCCAGGTACTGCCGCACCACGGTCGGCACCGACCGCTTCTCGCCCTGCACCATGTTCGCCCAGCCGAACGCGATCAGGTGCCCCGCCGGCCGCAGCAGCTGGTAGCCCTTGTGCCAGTCCGGCCCGCCGAGCGCGTCGAGCACCAGGTGCACGCCGCGGCCGTCGGTGAGGCGCCGGACCTCCTCCGCGTAGTCCACCGACCGGTAGTCGATCGGGTGCTGCACGCCGACCGACCGCAACAGCTCGTGCTTCGACGCCGACGCCGTGCCGAAGATCCGCACCCCCGGCACCAACCGACAGAGCTCGATCGCCGCCAGCCCCACGCCGCCTGCCGCCATGTGGATCAGAATCGAGTCGCCGGGCCGCAGCTGCCCGACGTGGAACATCATGTGCCACGCCGTCAGGTAGTTCACCGGCAGCGCCGCGCCCTCGTCGAACGAGAGCGACTCCGGCAGCCGCCGCACCAGCGCCGCGTCCACGCACACGTGGCTCGCCTGCCCGTGAAACCGGCACATCGACACCACGCGCTCGCCGACCTTCACCGACGTCACGCCGTCACCCACCGCCGCGACCAGCCCCGCGACCTCGTAGCCCAACACCGTCGGCGGAGGCGGCGCATCGGGGTACAGCCCCACGCGCGCCGCGATGTCGGCGAAGTTCAGCCCCGCACGCTTCACCGCGATCAGCACCTCGCCCGGCTTCGGCACCGGATCCGCGCTCTCGCGAATCTGCAGCACTTCCGGACCGCCGTGCTTCGTCAGCGTCAGCGCTCGCATCGTGGGTGCATGTAGCACGTTCGAGGTTGAATCGAGTCGAGCGACGAATCATGCTCCCGGGCCGTGAAGGGTCTCGCCCCAGGCTTTCTCATCGCGATGCCGCAGCTGGGCGACCCGAACTTCCACCGCACCGTGGTGCTCATGATCGAGCACAGCGAAGAGGGCGCGATGGGCCTCGTCATCAACCGCCAGGCCCCGCTCAAGCTCGGAGATCTCGCCAAGGGCCAGCAGCTGCGCGTCGCCCGCCACCGCGAAGAAGACTTCGTCTACCTCGGCGGGCCGGTCGAGCCGTACCGCGGCTTCGTGCTGCACGACTCCGACGGCGTCGCCGAGCGCCACCAGGTGTGCCCCGGCCTCTTCCTCTCCGTCACCTCCGACGCGCTCGAGCCGCTGCTCGTCAGCTCCGACGCCAAGGTCCGCTTCTGCCTCGGCTATGCCGGCTGGGGCCCGCAGCAGATCGAGCGCGAGCTCGCGCAGGGCGCCTGGCTCTTCACCGAAGCCACCGCGCAGCCCACGCTCGACGGAGATCCCTCCCAGCTCTGGAGCGAGACCTTGAAGGGCATGGGCGTCGACCCGGCGATGATCGTCTCCGGCGGCGGCATTCACTGACCCCAAACACATGCCCGACATCGCCGACCTGAAGCGCCGCATCGAGCAGGGCCTGCCCGGAGCCGAGGTCGAGATCCGCGATCTCACCGGCGCCGGAGATCACTTCGAGGCGCGCGTCGTCTCTCCCACGTTCGCCGGCAAGACGCTCATCGAGCAGCACCAGCAGGTGTACGCGCCGCTGCAGGACCTGCTGAAGACCGGCGAGCTGCACGCGCTCGCGCTGAAGACGTACTCGCCGGAGCAGTGGCAGAAGCTGCTCGACAAGAAGAAGCCCTGATGGACCTCGCCACGATGAACAAGCTCCTGGGCGTCGGAGTTCAGAACGGCGCCTCGGACATCCACTTCCGTCCCGGAGATCCCCCGATGTACCGGGTGAACGGCACGCTCCGCGGCCTCAAGACCGAGAAGCTGCTGCCGGCGCACACGCGGCAGATCGCGCTCAACCTCATCCGCGAAGACGCGGTGAAGGCGCAGATCGACACGCTGCAGGAGTACGACACCAGCTACGGCCTCGACGGAGTCTCCCGCTTCCGCGTCAACCTCTACCGGCAGCGCGGCTCGCTCGCCGCCGTGCTGCGCATCATCCCCAACGACGTGCCCACCATCGACGGCCTGGGCCTGCCGCAGGTGGTGAAGAAGCTCGCGGCGAACGAGCGCGGCCTGGTGCTCGTCACCGGAGCCACCGGCTCGGGCAAGTCCACCACGCTCGCGGCGATGGTCGATCACATCAACCGCGCCGACGCGGTGCACATCGTGACGATCGAAGATCCGATCGAGTTCGTGCACCGGAACCAGAAGGCCTCGATCTCGCAGCGCGAGATCGGCCTCGACACGTCCAGCTACGCGCTCGCCCTGCGCGCCGCGCTGCGACAGGATCCCGACGTCATCCTCGTCGGCGAGATGCGCGACCTCGAGACGATCGACATCGCGCTCAAGGCCGCCGAGACCGGCCACCTCGTCATGTCCACGGTGCACACCACCGACGCGGTGAAGACGATCGGCCGCCTGCTCTCGGCGTTCCCCGCCGAGGAGCAGACGATGGTGCGCCACCGCCTCGCCGAGAACCTCGTGGGCGTCATCTCGCAGCGCCTGCTGCCGCGCATCGACAACAAGGGCCGCGTGCTCGCCGTCGAGGTCATGGTCCAGACCAAGACCGTGCAGGAGTACATCGTCGACAGCTCGCGCACCGGCAGCCTCAAAGACGTGATCGAGAAGGGCCGCACCACGTACGGCATGCAGTCGTTCGATCAGCACCTCTCCGAGCTGTACCGCACGGGGCAGGTCGCGCTCGACATCGCGAAGGCGGCCGCCTCGAACCCCGCCGACTTCGAGCGGGCGCTGAACTTCGAGTGAGTCAGCGCTTCGGGACCTCGGCCCAGAAGTAGCCGCGCAGATCGCCCTCCTGAAAGTCGACGGCCTGGTCGTCGGGGTACCGCTGCGCCAGCGCGTCGCGCACGTCCGGAGCGAGCCCCTCGCGCGGGCCGTGGCACGTCACGCACAGGCCGCCGAGCGGCATCGGGGCGAGCACGCCGACGCGATCGCCGAGATCGAAGTACGCCGGGCGATTTTCGGCCGAGGCCACGTGCGCGGCCGCCCACGCGCGCGGCGCGTTCTTGGCGTTGCGCAGGCGGAAGCTGGTGCGGCCGACCTCGACGCCGCGCTCGATCGCGATCTGCTCGGTGAGCGGCAGCGCCTCGGTGCTGCACACGGAGATCGCCCCCGCGGGCCCGTCTTGCCCGATCGCGGCGGACAGCCGGCTCAAGAGCCCGGCCTTGAGCGCACCGAACGCGACCTCGGCGCGCTCGGCCTCCTGGGGGAAGGCCTCACGCGTGACCGGCACCGGCGCCCGCGCGCACGCCGCGAGGCCCAAGGCGATGGCTGCGAGCGCGCGCTTCATGTCCCCGGCGCTCCGCGGCGCCGCCAGCCGACCCAGACGGGAGTCCCGTCCTTCTCGCGCAACTTCAGCGTGTCGTCCCCGCGCACGATCTCGGTCGCGATGATCGTCGGGCGGCCCTGCAGCGTGATCTTCGAGCCGGTGAGGGTGACGGAGTCACCCGCGGCGAGCTGCAGCTCCTGGTTCTCGATGAACCACGCCGGGCCCAGGTGCACGGTGTACGTGACGTCGGCGGTCTTCACCGTCGCCTCGATCGCGAACATGCCCATCATCTTGTGCTCGACGCGCTCCACCTGGGTGACGCTGCCCTCGACGGTCGTCACCGTTTTGGGGTCGAACAGGCGCATGTAGCGCGCTCCGGGCCTCGCCGGCCCTTGAGCCGCCGCCGCCAGCGCAAAGAGTGCAGCAGCCGCCACCACGACTCCGCTTTTCGTTCTCATGTGCGGCGTCCTTTCAAGCGCTGCGCCAGCGGCTCATCGCTCCGAGGTTGAACACCTGCTTGAAGCCCTGGCCCTTCAGCATCGAGCGGGCGATCGCCGAGCGCGTGCCGCTCGCGCAGTAGATGACCTTCGGCTCGTCCTTCGGTCCGAGCTCGGCGGCGCGCACGCCCAGCTCGTTCACCGGCACGTTGATCGAGCCGGGCAGGTGCCCGGTCGCGTATTCGGCGGGGCTGCGCACGTCGATGAGCTTCGCGCCTTCGCCCACGAGGCGCTGCGCCTCGGCGGGGCTCACCTGCGAGAGCCGCTTGAAGAGCAGCCACGCCGCGATGAGGCCGAAGGGGATGAGCCAGGTCCACATGTCCGTGTTCATATGCCGATGAGAGCCGCCGCGCGCGTGGGGCGATTCACCTGGAACCCTTTCGAGTGCGCCGCGGCTCCCACGGCGCATGACTGCTACGCCCCTGAAGACGAAAGATCTGGAAGCCACCCTCGAGAAGAAGGGCATCGTGCTCGTCGACTGCTGGGCGCCGTGGTGCGCCCCGTGCCGCGCGTTCGCCCCCATCTACGATCGCGTCGCCGAGAAGCACCCCGACGTCACCTTCACCAAGGTCAACGTCGACGAGGAGCCTCAGATCGCCCGCGCGTTCGGCGTCCGCGGCATTCCCACGCTGGTCGCCTTCCGCGACGGCGTGCCGCTCTTCTCGCAGGCGGGGATGCTGCCCGAGCCCGCGCTCGAGGCGCTGGTGGCCGAGATCAAGGCGCTCGACATGGACGACGTGCGCCGGCTCATCGCGGAGGCCGAGGCGAAGGCCCACACGGAAGCGCGCTGACGAGAGCTCCGTGCAGAGCGGCTTGCGAACCCTTTTTCGAGGCCGGCCCCGCGGACTCGCGCCTGGACGTCGGTGGATGAAGCGAGCGGGCAACACCGCCCGAGCTGCCGGTATCGAGGCGACTCACGCGCCACGACCCTCGGCGCCTCGCTCCGCCGTCACTGTGCCGCCGGCTGCCCGCCGGGCTTGAGCGCGGCGCGCACCGCGGCCTTCACCGCGGCCGGCACGTCTCCGCCGGGCAGCGCGCGGCACATCGACACGGTCCGCTTCAGCGCCTCGCACGCGGCGGCGCACCGCGGGCAGCGTGACAGGTGCGCCTCGATGCGCTCGCACATCGCCTGGTCGACCTCGTCGGCGGCGTAGGCCGAGAGCTCGGCGGCGAGCTCGGGGCACGCGGCCCCGCCGGGCGGCGCCTCGAGCACGGCGGCGAGCTGCGCGGACAGCGCCATGCGCGCGCGGTGCAGCCGGCTCTTGAGCGCCGGCACCGAGAGCTCGAGCACCTCGGCGGCCTCCTCGGCCGACAGCCCCTCGACGTCGCGCAGCATGAGGACCTCGCGGGCGTCGGGCGTCAGCGAGCTCATCGCTGCCTGGATCAGCTCGGCCATCTGCCGCGCGTGCGCGCGCTCGTCGCTCCCGCTCGCCGGCACGGGGACCTGGCGCGCCGCGGGGGACTCCGTCGACTCGTACGTCGCGGGCTCGGAGGAAGGCCGCCGGCGCTGCTTGATGCAGAAGCTCCGCGCGATCTGGAACAGCCACGTCGAGAGCGCCGCGTCGGCGCGGTAGGAGCGCAGGTTCTTGAACGCGGCGAGGAGCGTCTCCTGCAGCACCTCGCGGGCCGACTCCTCGTCGCCGCACATGCGCAGCCCGAAGCGGTAGATGCTGCGCTCGTGGCGGCGCAAGAGCTCTTCGATCGCGCCGGGGTCTCCGCCGCGCGCCTTCTCGAGCAGCTCTGCGTCAGAGCTCACGGCGTCGAGACCACCTCCCTGGGGTGACGGCCAGCCGGGACGGGCCACGTTCAACTTCGTCCCGAGAGCACGCCCCATGGAGACCTCCGTTCGTCCTTCGCCTCGCGGCACCGGCAGCGCTGCTCCGGCGGTACGTTGGCCAGCGCCTGTTCGACGTGAGCGCCACACCCGGACCACGTCGGCTTGCCGCAACTGCTGCACTTCACCTGCATGCACATGTTTTGCACCTCTCGTGCCCATGAGAGCCGCAGCCCCCTCACGAGGGTTCATGAACCCTTTCTTGCAGTTACCGGCTCCCATGCACAGGAGCCGACCATGAATGACCCCTCGGAGATCGTGGTGACCTTGCCGGGAGGGCGCCGTGTCGACGCCCGCATCGGCGCGCACATCGTGCACACGGATCAGCCGCTCAGCGCCGGCGGCGAAGAATCTGCGCCGACGCCGTTCCAGCTCTTCCTCGCCTCGATCGGGGCCTGCGCCGGCATCTTCGTCCAGGGCTTCTGCGCCGCCCGGAAGCTGCCGACGGACGGCATCCGCATCCTCCAGCGGCCGGCGTTCGGCGAGAACGGTGTGCTGCTCTCGGTCGACCTCGTCGTCGAGCTGCCCGCGGCGTTCCCGGAGAAGTACCGCGACGCGCTGGTGAAGGTCGTCGAGCAGTGCAGCGTGAAGAAGGCCATCGCCGCGCAGCCGGCGTTCAGCGTCCGCACGTCGCTGACGGCTGCGCGCGCCGCCTGACTTCGCTACAACGCTGGGGCCATGACCCCCGAGCTCAAAGAGCGGTTCGACAAAGAGATCCGCGAGAACAAGATCGTCCTCTACATGAAGGGCAACGCGCTCTTCCCCGCGTGCGGCTTCTCGGCGCGCGCGCTGAGCCTGCTCAAGCCGTTCGGGAAGGTTCACACCGTCGACGTGCTGACCGAGCCCGGCGTCCGCGACGCCATCAAGGAGTACTCGAACTGGCCGACGATCCCGCAGGTCTACATCAACGGGAAGTTCATCGGCGGCAGCGACATCGTCGCCGACCTCGCCGAGCGCGGAGAGCTCGAGGCCCTCGTCAATGGCTGACGACGACGAGCGCATCAAGCGCATCGTCGAAGCACGGCTCAAGCTGAAGGCGCGGCACAGGGCTCCTCCGCCGAGCGATCGGCCGCTGGGGGAAGGTGCGCCGAACCGGCACGGCATGCCGAAGCTGCCGGTCGGGCAGACGTACGCCAAGAACTGGCCGGTGCTGGACCTGGGCATCAAGCCCGAGGTCGCGCTCGACGACTGGTCGCTGCGCCTCGACGGAGCGGTCGAGAACCCGGTCACGCTCGACTGGGCCGCCTTCCAGGCGCTGCCGCAATACGAGGACGTGAGCGACTTCCACTGCGTCACCACGTGGAGCCTGATGGACAGCCAGTGGAAGGGCGTGCAGTTCTCGACGCTCGCCGCGCTGGCCCGGCCCGTCGACGCGGCGAGCCACGTGCTGTGCCACGCGTACGACGGCTACACCACGAACCTGTCGCTCGCCGAGGCGCTGAAAGACGACGTGCTGCTCGTTTACGAGTGGAACGGGGCGCCGCTGCCGCGCGATCACGGAGGGCCGGTGCGCATGATCACGCCCCAGCTCTACGCGTGGAAGGGCGCGAAATGGATTAACCGAATCGAGTTCCTGACGCAGAATCGCCGCGGCTTCTGGGAGGAACGTGGATACAGCGACACCGCAGACCCCTGGCGGGACGACCGCTACTCCTGAGGATCCGGCGCCTCCGCCTTCGCAGCAGGTCCCCCAGGACACCGGCCCGATGACGCTCGGCAAGCGCTTCAAGAGGTTCAAGGAGGATCATCACGTCGCGTTCGAGGTCTCGTTCTTCATGGCGGGCTTCGCGTTCGACGCCGTGCTCCTGCACCGCATCGACAACGTCGCGCTGCTCATCCACCAGGCGCTGTACCTGGTGCTCACGTTCGGCCTCATCGCGTGGGACCACCGCATCTACGTCGAGGGGAAAGAACCGACCGGCAGGTTCATCGGCCGCGTCGCCGGAGTGCGCCTGTGGGTCATGCACTTCTTCCTGGGAACGCTGCTCAACGCGTTCATGGTCTTCTACTTCAAGGCCTCGAGCGGCATCTGGGCCTTCCTCTTCATCAGCGCGCTGCTCGCGGTGATGATCGTGAACGAGCTGCCGCGGTTCAGGAAGCGCGGCCCCGTCGTGCGCGTCGCGCTGCTCTCGTTCGCGACGACCTCGTACCTGGCGTACCTGCTGCCGATCGCGCTCGGGTACCTGCACTGGGTGCTGTTCCTCACCTCGGTGATCATCGGCACCGCCGTGACGGTCGGCATGTGGAAGGCGTACACGCGCATCACGCACGACCCGAACTGGACGTTCCGTCGCGCCGTGCTGCCGGGCCTGGGCGTGCAGGTGCTCTTGCTCGCGCTGTACTTCTTGAAGGTCGTGCCGCCGGTGCCGCTGTCGCTCAAGTACATCGGCATCTTCGCGGACGTCACCCGCTCGAAGGACGAGCACGGCGCGCTCGAGTTCCAGTGCGCCTACACGCCCACCGACTTCTGGCGCCGCGACGGCTCGAAGTTCGTCTACCGCGAGCCGGCGGACGGCTCGAAGGTGCGGGCGTACGCGTTCATCGCGGTGTTCGCTCCGCGCGGGTTCAACGACACGCTGAGCTTCAACTGGGAATACGAGGACCCGAAGCGGGGCTGGGTCTCGCGGGGCTCGTACCGCACGGCCCTCGGCAAGGGGCAGCAGGGCCGAGACGAGGGCTTCCGGACCTTCGCGTACACGACGCTCGCCGGGCCGGGCGAGTACCGCGTGATCGTGCGCTCGAGCGACGACCGCGAGATCGGGCGAAAGACGTTCGAGGCGGTGAGGGACACGACGACCGAGCCCGTCGTCCAGTCGCTGGTCGTGCACTGATGACGCGGTTCCCGGCCGAGCTGGCGGAGATCCTCACGCCCAAGGGCCGCGACCTGCTCGAGGGGAAGGGCGCCGACGCCGGCGTGCTCGGGCGGCAGCCGTTCTACTTCTCGACGGAGCTCATCGAGCCCGAGTTCGCGCGCGCGGCGCCGCGGATTCTGGAGCGCGCCTTCGCAGACCTGATGATCGAGATGAACGCCGCCCTGCCGAGCGCGAAGAGCGCCGTGGCGGCGGGGGCCGATCGGCTGCCGAAGGTGACGCGGTGCCTGACGACTCCGCACGGAGCGCAGCAGGGCGACCCGGTCTGGGTGCGCGGCGAGGAGTGCGGCCTCATCCCGATGCTGACGTCCGGCTCGTACACGCGCTTCGTGGCGGCGCTGTGCGGGCACCCGGTCGAGGGGCCGGCGACGATGCAGGCGCTCTGCTTGCGGCCCGGAGACTACGCAGGGCCGCACACCGACCACCACCCCGAGCACGCCGAGACGCGCGATGGGTACACCGACGTGCACCTGACGTTCTGCACGCCCGGCGTCGAGCAGCAGTACATCGTCTACGCGCGCGAGCGGCACTTCTCGGACATGGTCGACATCTCGCGCGGCGGCACGGTCACCGCGTACCGGCTGCCGCTGTGGCACTACACGACGCCGATGCAGGGCTCGCCCGAGGCGCGGCGGTGGTTGGTGCTGAATACGTTCGTTCACCCGGGCATGGGCACCGTCGGCCCCCACTGAACCCACGACCCCCACACCGTCCGGGAGTTGTTGCCCATGCCCTCGCCCGATCCGCTCAGCGGGCGGCTCTCGACACCTTCTTCATCCACTTCTCCACGTCATCCGCGCTCGAAGGAATCGCCTTCGACAGGTTGACCATGCCCTTCTCGGTGACGAGCACGTCGTCCTCGATGCGCACGCCGATGCCGCGGTACTTCGCGGGCACGGTGAGATCGTCGTCCTGGAAATAGAGGCCGGGCTCGACGGTCAGCACCATGCCGGCCTTCACCTTGCCGAGCTTGTACGACTCCTGGCGGGCCTTCGCGCAGTCGTGCACGTCGAGGCCGAGCATGTGGCTCACGTTGTGGAGCGTGTACCGCTTGTAGAACTGGTTCTGGTCGTCGAGCGCCTCCTCGAGCGTGCACTTGAGGATGCCGCGCTCGACGAGCCACTGGGCGAGCACGCGCATGGCGCGGCGGTTGGGCTCCATGAAGTCGTTGCCGGGGACGACGCCGGTGAACGCGGCGGCCTGGGCGCGGTGCACGGCCTCGTAGACCTCGCGCTGCACCTTCGAGAACTTGCCGGAGATGGGCAGCGTGCGGGTGATGTCGGCCGTGTAGAGCGAGTTGCCCTCGACGCCGCCGTCGAGCAGCAGCAGGTCCGTCTTCTTCAGCCGGCCGTCGTTGTGCGTCCAGTGCAGCGTGCAGGCGTGCTGGCCTGAGGCGGCGATCGTCCCGTAGCCGACGTCGTTGCCTTCGGTGCGCGCGCGCAGAAAGAACGTGCCCTCGACCTCGCGCTCGGAGCCGAAGCGCTTGAGGCCCTTGATGACGTCCTCGAAGCCGCGCTGGGTCGAGGCGATGGCTTTGCGAAGCTCGGCGACCTCGACCGCGTCTTTGTAGAGGCGCAGCTCGGAGAGGGCCATCGCGAGCTCGCCGTCGCGGTCGGCGACCGGAGGGCAGAGCGCCTCGGCCTCGGCGGAGAGGCCGCGCAGCACGGTGAGGCCCGTGGCGGACTCCAGCGCCTCGCCGAGCTGGGAGATGGGGCGGGCCTCGTCGACGCCGAAGCGGACGCGGCTCTCGTCGACGCCGAGGCGGGGGCCGACCCAGAGCTCGCCCTTGCGGCGGTCGGTGAAGAAGGTCTCGTCGGTCTTGCCGGGGTTGGGCTCGACGAACAGCACCGAGCGGTGGCCGCCCTCGGGGCGCGGGACCATGAGCAGCGCGCAGTCGGGCTCCATGTTGCCGGTGAGCCAGAAGAAGTCGGAGCCGGGGCGGAAGCGGTAGACGGTGTCGTTGGCGCGGACCTTCTCGTGCCCGGTGGGGATGAGCAGGGTGTCCTTCGGGAAGAGCTTCGAGAGCAGCTCGCGCCGCTTCGCGTGCACGGGCGCGTTCTTGATCGCCGTGACCTTGCGCGAGCGCGGCTTCCACTGCGAGGTCATGAACTTCTTCAGCGCCTCGGGAGCCGTCGTGTCGTACGCGTTCTTCTGCGGCTGCTTGTCCTGCAGGTAGGTCATGACGGGCTTTCTAGCCGAAAAGATGCCTGTCCCCCTTTTCTACGGGCCGGCGTCGACGGGGGGCTCGGCGGAGCGGGCGGGGAGGTCGGGTTGCTCTCCGGCCTTCGGGCCTTCGCGCTCCATGAGCTCGGTGACGGCGGCGACGATCTCGCGGTTCGTGGTGCCGGCGCGCTTGAGCGCCTTCTCGAGGCGCTTGGCGAGCTCGAACGACTCCTTCGACTCGTCGGCCTTCATCGCGGCGCGCCGGTAGTCGACGGCGGCGAGGGCTCCGCGGCGCAGCACCTCGAGCGCGCGCTGCAGCTGGGCGTGCACCTCGGCGTTCATCTCCGAGCGCACCGCCTCTTTGAGGCCCCGCGCGTTGCCGAAGAACGCGCGGCCGAGATCTCCGAAGTCCTTCGGGTCGCCGGTCGGCAGGTCCTCGAGCACCAGCGCCGGCCACGACTCGGTGGGGAAGTTCTTCGGGTACACGTCGAACACCAGCTTCCCCTCGCGCGCGCGCACCGACGCCGAATACGTGCCGAACGGGAAGAAGATGCCCGTCGTGCTCGCCGCCTCGATCAGCCGCTTCCGGTCATCCGTCGCCAGCGTCCCGCTCGGCCCATCCGGCCGCTGCGCCGGCGACTTCTTCAGGAACGTGAGGAAGTCGCGCGCCTGGTCGATCTGGATCACCACGTTCAGCGACGAGCCGCGCGAATACCCCGCGTGGTAGATGCCGACGAGCTCGTACTCTCCCGTCGCGCACGAGACGGCGAGCACCGGCGAGCCCGAGTTCCCCTGCGACAGGCGCGCGTCGATCACGAAGTCGTCGTGATCCCACTCCTTGAAGTCGTCGCGGTCGTAGGTCGAGATGACCGTCCCCAAGTTCGTCGCCTTGAACGCGCCCAGCGGAAAGCCGCGGACGTCGACGACGTTGCGCTCGCGCAGGCCTGCGCTCTTGCCGAACTTCCACGGCATCACGTTGAGCGCCGTGCCCTTGGCGCGGACGACGGCCAGGTCCAGCGCCGCGTCGGCGGCGACGCGCGACAGCGTCACGTCGTCGGCCTCGTAGTCGTCGCGCTCGTTCTCGACGATGCGCACGCCGTCGGACACGCGCTTGCACCCCGCGGGGACGCCGTCGACGACGTGCTCGTCATCGGTCACCGGCGGAAACTCGACGACGTGCTGGTTGGTGGCGAGCAGCGTGTCGGCCTTGTCACGCCGGTACGCGAAGCCGGTGCCGTGCGCGGTGACGTTCTTCTTCGTGCGCTTGATCGAGCCGTCCGACGCGTACGACACGCACTCGTACGTCGCGGTCACGCGCAGGCAGTAGGTGAACTGGTTCTCCGCGCGCGAGCTGAACTCCGCCGACTTCGGAGTGAGCGCGCTGAAGTCCGTCGCATACGCGCCCTGGCACCAGGGACGGGCGCGTGGGTCGATCGCAGCCAGCTTGTTCGGCGGGGCGGCCGACAGCACCACGGCAACGGCGACCCCGACGGCGAACATCAAGACCTCATCTTAGTGACCGGTGATTTGCCGCGCGAAACCGACATGTCGCTAACGACGAACCGCGCGATCGGCCAACGTCTTCCCACGCTCGTCGGAGTCTGATGCCGCGCGAGCCGCGCTTCGATCAAAGGCCGAGCGCGCCGATGAGCACCGGCACGGCGACCTCGACGCGCAGCGGCCGCCCGCCGACCGACACCGGCGTGAAACCGCGCGCGCGCAGCAGCTCGATCTCGAACGGCACCCAGCCGCCCTCGGGGCCGATCGCGAGCGCGGCGCGCTGGCCGGGCTGTCGCCGCGCCAGCACGTCTGCAGCTCCGGGATGGGGCGTGTACCGGACGGTCCCGGGCACGAGCCACGCGTCGAGCTCGTCCTCGACGAACGGCTTGAAGCGCTCGCGGGTGATGACCTGTGGCGGCACGGTGTCGCGGCCCTGCTCGAGGCCGAGGCGGATGAGGCCGCCCAGGAACTCGGGCACGAGCACCTTCGAGTCGAAGTACGACTTCTCGACGCGCGCGGCGTTGAGCAGCACGACGCGATCGACGCCGAGCGAGGCGACGGCGGGGATGACCTTCTTGAGCGCCTTCGGCCGCGGGATCGCGAGCAGGAGATCGACGTTGGCGCGTGGTGGCGGAGGCTCGTCGAGCTTCGTCTCCAGCACGAGCTCGTCGCGAGTGAGCGCGCGGATGCGGGCGGTGCCGGTGTTGCCGCCGAGGACTCCGGCCTTGAGCGAGTCGCCCTCGCGGGCCTGGAGCACCTCGCGCGCGTGCTGAAGCCTGCGGCCGGTGATGCGCGCGGTGCCGTCGGCGGCGAGCTCGGAGGGCTCGAGCAGCAGCAGGTTCATTTCGGGGCCGGGGCCGGGGGCGCGGGCGCGGGCGTGCCGGCGTCGATGGCGAACTGCACGGTCTTCATCAGCTCGCCGCACTTCGGGCGGTCAGCAGGCTGCGCGGTGCAGACGGCGCTGGCGTGCCAGCAGTCGCCCTTGTCGTCGAGCCAGAGGGCGGTGTGGCTCGAGGTGGCGAGCTTGCCGGCGAGGTCGCCCTCGACGGTGTAGTGGAGGAAGTCTCCGACCCACTTGCGGTCGGAGTCGACGGTCTTGAGGCCCGACTTCTCGCCGGCGGCGAGCTCCTGGTTGACGAGCTCGGTGAGGAGCACGGTGGTGGAGACCTTGTCCCACTCGGGCTGGTGCTGCAGGCGGGAGAGGCTGAGCGCGACCTGCATCTTGGCGAGCTTGTTCACCCAGACGCGGTTCTGGGTCTCGACCTTGCCGTCGCCCTGGAGCTTCTGCGCGCGCTCCATGTCGTCGACGAAGCCGGGCGGCACCGCGATGGAGACGGGCCCGACCGAGTAGCGGGGCTCGTCCTTCTTCGCGGGGCAGGCCAGGAGCGACGCTGCGCAAAAAAACGCAAGCGCCGCTTTTTCGCGCACCGGAGGCATTTCAGAAGGTTGCAAAAATGGGGACAGGCCCCATTTCGACTCAGCGTGTGGCCGTGAGGGAGTCGGTCTCGGCCTTGATCTCGCCCTTCCAGGTCTCGGCGTCCTTGTTGGCGCCGGTCTTGGCGGCCTTGGCGGCGCGCTGGCGCTCGACGAGATCGAAGTGGGTGGAGAAGTAGGGCAGCGCCTTGCCGCGGAGCTCCTCGAGGCGCTCGAACTTGTGGTCGACGAGGACCTTGGTGAGCTCTTCCTTGAGCTTCCCGATCACCTCGTAGCCCTGGAGCATGGCGCCGGTGCAGACCTGCACGGTGTGCGAGCCGAGCGCGACGAACTGCGCGGCGTCGAAGCCGGTCTCGATGCCGCCCATGCCGGAGATGGGGACGCCCGGAATCGCGCGCGCGATCTCCATCACGTGGCGCAGCGCGATCGGGCGCACGGCCTGGCCGGAGTAGCCGCCGGGCACGGTGTAGCCCTCGACGGTCGGCATCGGGCGCAGCGTGCGCAGGTCGACGCCGATGACGGAGAGGATCGTGTTGATGGTGGAGATGCCGTCGGCGCCGGCCTTCATCGCGGCCTGCGCGGGCACCTTCGGAGAGCCGACGTTGGGCGTCATCTTGGCCCACACGGGGATCTTGGCGACCTCCTTGACCCAGCCGACGACCTCCTCGCAGATGGAGGGATCTTCGCCCATGGCCATGCCCATCTTGCGCTCGGGCAGGCCGTGCGGGCACGAGAGGTTGAGCTCGAAGCCGTCGACGCCGGTCTCCTGGACCTCGCGGATGATCTGCTGCCAGGCCTCTTTGCGGTACTCCTCCATGACCGAGGCGATGAGGACGCGGTTCGTGTACTGCTTCTTGAGCTGGCGGAACTCGTCGAGCCAGGTCGCGTAGGGGCGGTCGGAGATGAGCTCGATGTTCTCGAAGCCGACGACGACGTCGGGCTTGTTCGGGTCCTTCAGCTTCCCGTAGCGGGGCGCGGTGTTGACGACCTTCGAAGCGTCGAGGCTGATGGTCTTGCCGACGACTCCGCCCCAGCCGAGGTCGAAGGACTTCGCGATGACCTTCGCGTTCGTGCCCGGAGGACCGGAGCCGAGCAGGAACGGGTTCTCGAAGTTGATGCGCGTGACCGTCGTCTGGAGAGTGGGCGCCATAGGAGGACGGGGCATAGCCCGGGAGTGGGGGCCGGTGCCAGTTGCTGGTGCTGGGTTGTAACGGCCGGGTTCGGGTTCGGGTTCGCGTTCGGGTTCGTCTGAGCGTCGGTGGGTGCGTGTTATGAGCGGGGCGGTTGACCGCGTCTCCTCCCGAGTTTCGTGAAGTGTGCTGGCAGTGCCGGCGGCCGCGCGTGGTGTGCTGGTGCCACGCGCTCAAGCCGATGCACAGCCCGACGCGGATCGTGTTCGTGCAGCACCCGCGGGAGGCGAGGGTGCCGGTGTCGACGTGCCGGATGGCGCACCTGTCGCTGCCGAACTCGGAGCTGCACGTGGCGATGCACGGCGAGGCGCTGGAGCTGCCGCCGGACGCCGCGGTGCTGTTCCCGAGCGAAGAGGCGGTCGACGTGAAGGAGGTCGAGCGGCCGCCGAGCACGCTGGTGGTGGTCGACGGCACGTGGTCGAACGCGAAGAAGGTGGTGAACCGCAGCCCGAAGCTCAAGGCGCTGCCGCGGATCTCGCTGAACCCGGATCGGCCGGGCAACTACCGCATCCGGAAAGAGCCGAAGGCGCACTGCCTGTCGACGATCGAGGCGGTGGCGCTGGTGCTGGGGGTCTTCGAGAAGCAGCCGGAGAAGTTCCAGCCGATCCTGCAGGTGTTCGACCGCATGGTCGACACGCAGATCGAGCACATCGGTCGCGGGCCGTCGCGACACGCGCGGTGGAGACAGCGCAACAAGTCGAAGCCGGACGTGCTGGCGCCGCTGCGGGAAGAGTGGGCGCGGCTCGTCATCGCGTACGCGGAAGGCAACGGCATGCCGTCGGCGGTGCCGGGCGAGCGCGTGCGCCCGGAGCTGATTCAGCTGGTGGCGGTGCGACCGGCGAGCGGCGAGCGGTTCGAGGTGGTGCTGGCGCCGAGGCGAGAGCTGGCGCCGAGGGTGGCGTTCCACCTCGACGTGTCCGAAGAGGCGCTGCGCCACGGGCTGTCGGTGGAGGAAGCCCTCGCGCGGTGGCGGTCGTTCTGCGGCGGCGAAGCGGTGGTGGCGACGTGGGGAGGCTTCACGCTGGATCTGCTGGAAGTGGAAGGCGAGCAGCCGGCGCGCACGCTGAACCTCAAGCACCTGGCGTCACAGCACGTGTACCGCTCGACGGGAGGCATCGAGCGCTTCGCGGAAGAGCTGGGCCACAACCCGGTGGAGGGCCGCGGGCGAGCGGGGCGAAGAATCGCCGCGCTGGAGCACATCGCGCGAACGCTCACGTTCCCGGCTACGTCCGCGTAGACGTGCCGCTGCCGGCACACGGGCGCGTCGAATCGTTCACGGGACCGCTGCCAGCATTGGGAGTTGCGCAAGGCGGCCTTCCTCGGAGGCTCCGTGCACCGAGAGCTCCAGTGAGGGCACGTCGGGCTTCGACGCTGAAGGGGATTCCCATGATGCCGGACCGGACGCTGGATCCGGCGTACGACCCCGCCGCACCAAGTCGCCCAGTCGTTCTTGTCGGATGCCGGCCACGTCTGTGCGACAGCGCTGTACCTGGCCGGGCTGGACCCGGATGCGCTGAGCACCGCTGGAGGGGCCGGAACGTGCGCGCACCGATGCGGTTCTTGAAGAAACCGTGAATTGTGGTGCGGGGTTTGGGGACAGGTCTGCGATGCGGACCCCGTCTCGACTTAACTGCGTGGCTCTCGTATACGCAGCGGTCCCCAGATGAACATGAGCGACACCCCTCAACCCTCTGCGGCCCCTGCCGAGGGGCAGATCGACTTTCGGGTTTATTGGCGCGTCATTCAGCGCCGCAGGTGGCTGATCCTCGGCCTTTTCATGGCATCGGTGCTGCTCGCGGCCGCGTACTCGCTGCGTCTGCCACGCATCTACCAAGCGTCGGCGACTCTCCTGATCGAGGCCTCGGCGCCAAAACCGGTTGGTGGCGTCACCGACGTCGCCGACTCGACCTCTGGGGTCTACTGGTTCAACAAGGAGTACTACGAGACCCAGTACAACGTGGTTCGGAGCCGAGCAGTCGCAGCGCGGGTCGCGAGCCTCATCACTACGGCGCGGGACGATCATTTCCTGGCGCTCGACTCGGTTCCATCGGAGGAGGCTCGTGCTTCTGGGCTGAAGGCCCTGGCCGCTCTCCGGCAGACCATCGTCTCTGCGCCCGAGCCCGCCAACGTTCTGATGGGCCGCATTCAGGTCGAGCCCGTCAAGGACTCCCGCATCGCCAAGCTCAGCGTGGAAGACCCCGATCCGGTTCTCGCTGCAGCGCTCACCAACGCCTTCGCGCAGGCGTACATGGAGTTCAATCTCGCGGCGAAGAGCGTTACGACCGAGAAGGCGTTCGAGTCGGTCGCTCTTCAGCTGCCCGATCTTGAGGCGAAGCTCGAGAAGTCCTCCGCCGAGTTCGCCCAGTTCAAGAAGAAGCACAACATCGTCTCGACCAGCTGGGAGGACAAGCAGAACATCATCAGCCAGCGCATCACCCGGCTCAGCGAAGAGCTGACCACGGTGCAGCTACGCAAGAGCAACGTGAAGGCGCGGCTGGACTCGATCCTGTTGCTGCAGAAGGACAAGGAGGGCGGCGACGCCACGAGGTTGCTCCTGCCCAGCGCCCTCGCTGGCCAGGTAACCCTGCTGCGGCAACGGGTGACCGATATTCGAGGGGAATGCGCAGAGCTCCAGGAGCGCCTGCTTGACCAGCACCCGCGCATGCTCACGTGTCGGCAGAAACTGAAGTTCGCCGAGAACGCGCTCGAGAATGAGGTCGAGACCGCGCTCGCAGCCGCAAAGGCCGACTATGCCGAGGTGCTGTCCATCGAGAAGAGCCTGCAGGCCAACATCTCAGAGGCCAAAGCGGAGGCGCTCGCCACCCTCGACTACGAACCGGAGTACCTCAAGCTCAAGCGCAGTCACGAGTACAACCTCAAGCTCTACGATGTTGCGCTGAAGAGCCTCAAAGAGGGCGGCCTGTCGAGCTCGACCCGCATGAACAACATCTCGATGCTTGATGCGGCGCAGTCGCCGACGGGGCCGAGCAAGCCCAACGTTCGCAACATCTTGTTGATGGGCGCGTTGATCGGCCTGCTGCTGGGCCTCGGTCTCGCCTTTGGGCTCGAGTTCCTCGATAACACGCTCACGACGCAGCAGCAGGTGGAAGAAGGGCTCGGAGTGGCCTTCCTGGGCATTCTGCCCTCGTACGACAGCAAGGGCAGCCCTACGCCCGATCTGGTCGTCGCTGAACAGCCAAAGAGTGCAATTGCTGAGTGCTGTCGCGCGATTCGAACAAACCTCCTGTTCATGTCGCCAGACAAACCGTTGAAGAGCATTCTGGTGACGTCCGCGGGTCCCCGGGAGGGAAAAACTACCACTGCCGCGAGCCTCGCCATCACCATGGCTCGCAGCGGCAACCGCGTGCTCTTGGTCGACGCTGACTTGAGGCGCCCCCGCGTGCACAGCGCGTTCAAAATTCCGAACGCCGCCGGGCTGTCTTCGCTCATCCTCGGACAGGGTACGCTCTCGGACACCGTTCGCTCGTCGGGTGTGGATGGGCTGTCCCTGCTGACTTGCGGCCCGGTACCACCGAATCCCTCAGAGCTGCTTCACACGCAGGCCTTCGCCGCGCTCCTCCGTGAGATGACCACCACCTACGATCGCGTGATCATAGACTCGCCGCCGGTGGCGGCCGTGTCAGATGCAGTAGTGGTCAGCACGCAGGTGGATGGAACCGTGCTCGTGCTCAAGGCCGGTGAGACCGCGAAAGACGTGGCCAAGCGCATGGTGCGCGTGCTGCGCGACGTGAAGGCCAACATCTTCGGGGCGCTGCTCAACGACATCGACCTCGAAGACCGCCAAGCGGGCGGCTACTACTACTATTCGAAGTACGGCTACTACTACGGGGAGTCCGAGGGAGCTCCGAAGAACGGCTCGGTTGCGTGAGACATGAGTGAGCGGATCGCGGTCGTCGGGCTTGGATACGTGGGGCTTCCGGTTGCGCTGGCGTTCGCGCGCAAGTTCCCTGGCACCATCGGCTTCGACATCAACGAGAAGAAGGTCTCGCAGCTGAAAGCGGGCCTGGACGTCACCGGCGAAGTGCACGGCGAGGTGTTGAAGGCGAGCACGCTGCAGATGACCGCCAGCGGCGATGACCTGAAGAAGGCCACGTTTTTCGTCGTCGCGGTCCCCACTCCGGTCGATCACAACAACACCCCCGACTTGACGCCCGTCGTGAAAGCGAGCGAGACGGTCGGCCGGGCGCTCAAGAAGGGCGACGTGGTGGTGTTCGAGTCGACCGTCTACCCGGGAGTCACCGAAGACATCTGCGGCCCGGTGCTTGCCAAGGCGTCGGGGCTCAAGCAGGGCGTCGACTTCAAGCTGGGCTACAGCCCCGAGCGCATCAACCCCGGCGACAAGCAGCACACCCTCGAGCGCATCACCAAGGTGGTCTCGGGCGAAGACGCCGAGACGCTCGAGCGGGTGGCCACGACCTACGGCGCTGTCATTGAGGCCGGCGTGTTCAAGGCCGCTTCGATCAAGGTCGCCGAGGCCGCCAAGGTGATCGAGAACACCCAGCGCGATCTCAACATCGCCCTGATGAACGAACTCGCGATTATCTTCGACCGCATGGGCATTCGCACCCGCGACGTACTCGCAGCTGCCGCTACGAAGTGGAACTTCCTCAAGTTCTCCCCCGGCCTGGTCGGCGGTCACTGCATCGGCGTCGACCCCTACTACCTGACGATGAAGGCCCAGCAGCTCGGCTATCAGCCCGAGGTGATCCTCGCGGGCCGGCGCATCAACAACAACATGGGTCCCTTCGTCGCGCAGCGCCTGGTCAAGCTGCTGGTGCACGCCGGCATCCCGGTGAAGGGCGCGAAGGTCGGAGTGCTCGGCCTCACCTTCAAAGAGAACGTCTCGGACATCCGCAACTCGAAGGTGCCCGACATCATCAAAGAGCTGGCCGAGTTCGGCATCCAGGCGTGCATTCACGACCCGCTCGCCGACGCAGCCGAGACGCGCCACGAGTACGGCCTCGAGCTGTCGAAATGGGAAGAGCTCGACGGGCTCGACGCGCTGGTGGTCGCGGTGCCGCACAAGGCGTACGCCGAGATGTCGGGTGAGGCGCTCGCGAAGCGCCTCAAGCCGGGCGGCGTGTTGATCGACGTGAAGAGCATGGTGGACCCGGCGACGCTCCCCGCGGGCCGGGTGACGTACTGGTGCCTCTGATCCAACAGCTGGAAGGGCAGCTCAAAGGGGCTCCACGGCGCTGGCTGGTCACGGGCGCGGCGGGCTTCATCGGCTCTCACCTCGTCGAGCGGCTGCTCGCGCTGGGCCAGACGGTGGTCGGCTTGGATGACCTCTCGACCGGCAGTCAGGCGAACCTCGACGCCGTGGCGAAGGGCGCAGCGGGCTGGCGGTTCATCCGCGGCGACTGCGCGGACCTCAACGCCTGCCGGCAGGCGTGCGAAGGCGTCGAGCTGGTGCTGCACCAGGCGGCGCTGGGCAGCGTGCCCCGCTCGATCGAAGACCCGCTGCGCACCCACCGCGCGAACGTCGACGGCTTCGTGAACATGCTGGTGGCGGCGCGCGACGCGGGCGTGAAGCGCTTCGTGTACGCCTCGTCTAGCTCGGTGTACGGCGACGACGCGACGCTGCCGAAGGTCGAAGACCGCATCGGGCGCGTGCTGTCGCCCTATGCCGCGTCGAAGCGCATCAACGAGGTGTACGCCGGCACGTTCGAGAAGGCCTACGGGCTGTCCACCATCGGGCTGCGCTATTTCAACGTGTTCGGCCCGCGACAGGATCCGAACGGCGCTTACGCCGCCGTGGTCCCCAGGTGGATCGCGCGGCTCGGGCGCGGGGAGACCTGCGAGATCTTCGGCGACGGCCAGACCAGCCGCGACTTCTGCTACGTGGCGAACGCGGTGCAGGCGAACCTGCTCGCCGCGACCGCGCCCAAAGTGTCCGACACGGTGTTCAACGTCTCGGTCGGAGGCCGCACCACGCTGGTCGACCTCTACACCCAGATCCGCGACCGGGTTGCGGCCCGCCGGCCCGACGTGAAGACGCTCGCCGCGGTGCACCGGCCCTTCCGCTCCGGAGACATCCGCGATTCGCAGGCCGACGTGCGGCGGGCGGCAGAGCTGCTCGGGTACGTGCCGACGCACGATCTGGCGCGCGGGCTCGACGAGACCGTGAGGGCGTACGCGTGAAGATCGCCGACCGGAACATCGGAGACGGCGCGCCGTGCCTCGTGGTGGCCGAGGTGGCCCAGGCGCACGACGGCTCGCTGGGCACCGCGCACGCGTACATCGACGCCGCCGCGAAGGCCGGCGCCGACGCGATCAAATTCCAGACCCACATCGCCGCGGCCGAGTCGACGCCGGGTGAGCCGTTCCGGGTGAAGTTCAGCCGCCAGGACGCCAGCCGCTACGAATACTGGAAGCGCATGGAGTTCACCGAGCCGCAGTGGGTCGGCCTCGCCGATCACGCGCGCGAGAAGGGGCTGGTGTTCCTCTCGAGCCCGTTCTCGACGCAGGCCGTCGAGCTGCTCGAGCGCGTCGGCGTGCCGGCGTGGAAGGTCGGCGCGGGCGAGGTGAGCAACCTGCCGATGCTCGAACGACTCGCCGCGACGGGAAAGCCGGTGATCCTCTCCAGCGGAATGTCGCCGTGGGAAGAGCTCGATCGCGCCGTCGAGACGGTGCGTAAGAACTGCGCGGTGTTGCAGTGCACCACCAGCTACCCCTGTCCGCCCGAGAAGCTCGGCCTCAACGTGATCGCGCAGCTGCGCGAGCGGTACCGCGTGCCGGTGGGCCTGTCGGACCACTCGGGCACCATCTTCGCGGGGCTCGCCGCCGCGGCGCTGGGCTGTGACGTGCTCGAGCTGCACATCGTGTTGAGCCGCGAGTGCTTCGGGCCCGACACGACGTCGTCGGTGACGTCGGGCGAGCTGCGCCAGCTGGTCGACGGCATCCGCTTCATCGAGCGGGCGCGCGCGAACCCAGTGGACAAGGACAGCGCCGCAGCGGGCATGGCAGACCTGCGGAAGATGTTCGGGAAGAGCCTGGTGGCGGCCCGCGAGCTCGCGCCCGGCGCGAGGCTCGGCAACGCCGACGTGGTGATCAAGAAGCCGGGGACGGGCATTCCCGCCGCGCGGCTCAAAGAGACGATCGGCCGCCGTCTCAAGCGCGCGGTGAAGGCAGACGCGCTGCTGGCCGAGGAGGACTTCGAGTGAACGCCAGACGCAAGGTGTGCGTGGTGCTGGTCGATCGCGCCAACTATGGCCGGCTCAAGCCGGTGATGACCGCCATCCGCGAGCGGCCCGAGCTGCAGCTGCAGATCGTCTGCGCCGGCACGATGGTGCTCGAGCGCTTCGACCAGCCGGTGAAGGTGGTGCAGGCCGACGGCTTCACCGTCGACGGGCAGATCTACACCGAGCTCGAGGGCAGCACCCCGGCGACGATGGCGAAGTCGGTCGGCTTCGGGGTGGTCGAGTTTGCGAGCGAGTTCCAGCGGCTCAACCCCGACGTGGTACTGATCATCGGCGACCGCTACGAGGCGCTCTCGGCGGCGCTCGCGGCGGCGTACATGAACAAGCCGATCGTGCACCTGCAGGGCGGCGAGGTGAGCGGGTCGATCGACGAGAGCGCGCGGCACTGCATCAGCAAGCTCGCGCAGTTTCACTACCCGGCGACGAAGCGCTCGGCCGATTACCTGGTGCGCATGGGCGAGCGGCCCGACACCGTGCTGGGGGTGGGCTGCCCGTCGAGCGACATCGCGCGGGTGCTCGATCGCACCATCGACCCGAAGCTCATCAACGGTCGCGGCGGCGGCGTCACCATCGACGTCGATGCTCCGTACCTGCTGGTGGTGTTTCACCCCGTCACCACCGAGTACGGCGGCGAGCGCACGCAGATGGACGAGCTGCTCGGCGCGGTCGACGAGGTCGGCACGCAGACGGTGCTGCTGTGGCCGAACATCGACGCGGGCGCGGACCACATCAGCAAGTCGATTCGCGAGTACCGCGCGCAGCGGCCGGCGAACCGCATCCGCGCGCTGACCAACCTCACCCCCGAGGCGTACCTCAAGGTGCTCGCGAAGGCGGCGTGCGCGATCGGCAACTCGTCGAGCTTCGTGCGCGACGCGGGCTTCCTCGGCACGCCGGTGGTGCTGGTGGGCAGCCGGCAAGACTGCCGAGAGCGCGATGTGCACGTGACGCAGGTCGAGCCGAAGCGGGCGGCCATCGCCGACGCGATTCGCAAGCAGCTGGCGCATGGCCGCTGGGCGCCGAGCACGCTCTACGGCGATGGCCACGTCTCAGAGCGCATCGCGAAGGCGCTGGTCGAGCTCGAGCCGTACGTGCAGAAGCGCCTCGCGTTCGCCACCTCGTCGCGATGACTGGGCGACCCCGGCTGCTCGTCGCCGAGCCGATGGACTTCAGCCCGAAGGCGGTGGCGTTGCTGCAGGGCAGCGTCGACGTCGAGCTGCGGCAGACGCCCGCTGAGCGGCTCGGGGCGGCCTTCGCCGAGTACGACGCGGTGTGGTTCCGCCTGGCCCACCGAATCGACGGCGCGGTGATCGGCGCGAAGCCCCGCTGCCGGGTGCTGGCCACGCCGGTGACCGGCATCGATCACATCGACCTGAAGGCGTGCGCGGCGGCGGGCGTGCGGGTGGTGTGCTTGAAAGGCGAAGTCGACTTCCTCAAGCAGGTGCGCGCGACCGCCGAGCTCACCGTGGGCCTGGCGCTGGCGCTGCTACGCCACATTCCCCAGGCGTCACGGTCGGTCGGCGAAGGGCAGTGGAATCGGGATCTGTTCCGCGGCCGCGAGCTGTACGGCAAAACGGTGGGGCTGGTCGGGGTGGGGCGTTTGGGCTCGATCGTAGCGGGGTACTTCGCGGCGTTCGGCACGACGGTGCTGGGGTACGACGTGCGGCCTGACTTCCCGGCGGGCGTCGAGCGGGTGGCGTCGCTCGCCGAGCTGATGGCGCGCAGCGACCTGGTGAGCCTGCACGTGAGCTACGACGAGACGACGCGGGGACTCATCGGTGCGCGGCAACTCGAGGCGATGAAGCCGGGCGGCTGGCTCATCAACACGTCGCGCGGCGGGGTGCTCGACGAGGCGGCGCTGCTGGCGGCGCTGCAGAGCGGCCGGCTGGCGGGAGCGGCGTTGGACGTGTTGAGCGGAGAACCGGCGGTCGATGCGCGCCACCCGGTGGTGCAGTACGCGAAGGCGCACGACGACGTGCTGGTGGTGCCGCACATCGGCGGGAACACCGTCGAGTCGTTCGAGAAGACCGAGCTGTTCCTCGCCGGAAAGGTCCTGGAGGCGCTGCGATGAAGGTGCTGGCGGTGATCCCCGCGCGGGCGGGCAGCAAGCGGGTGCCGGGAAAGAACCTGCGCAAGCTGGGCGGCAAAGAGCTGGTGGCGCGCTCGATCGAGACGTGCCTGGGGGCGCGGCGGGTGACGAAGGTGCTCGTGTCGAGCGACAGCGACGAGGCGCTGGCGATCGGCGCGCGGTACCCGGGGGTGATCGCGCTGCGCAGGCCCGACGAGCTGTCGACCGACACGTCGCCGGCGATCGACTACGTGCGGCACGCGCTCGGCACGCTGCCCGCGGGCGCCTTCGACGCCGTGGCCATCGTGCAGCCGAGCTCGCCGCTGACGGTGAGCGCAGACCTCGACGCGACGCTCGAGCTGCTCGAGCAGAGCCCCGAAGCGGACTCGGCGGTGAGCGTGATGCCGGTGGATCACGCGCTGCACCCCGTGAAGTTCAAGCGTCTCGAGGGCACGCGGCTGCTCGCCTACCTCGAGGAGGAGCGGGGCCGGATGATGGCGCACGAGCTGCCGCCGCTGTACGTGCGCAACTGCTCGGTGTACGCGGCGTGGCTGCGCACCATCGAGCGGGGCACCATCATCGGCGACGACTCGCGCGGCTACGTGATGCCCAGAGAGCGCAGCGTCGACATCAACGACGAGCTGGATTGGCAGTGGGCGCGCTTCCTGTTCGAGCAGGCTGCGGAAGCACGGCGTTGACGTGCCGTTCGGTCTGATCGGGCACGAGCGGCGTCGCACGGCGTCTGACGTCGACCTCGCGGCCACAGACGAGGTCGCGCGCGCGCGGCCAGCCCAGGAACTTTCCTTCGTTGCGCAGGCGCCGGTACTCGTCGGCAGGTCGCTCACGCAGAATCTTCGCGGGCGCGCCACCCACGATGGCCAGCGGGGGCACGTCTCGCGTGACCACCGAGCCTGCGCCCACGATTGCTCCCTCGCCGATGCGGACGCCGGGAATGAGGGTCACGCGCTCTCCGATCCACGCGCAGTCGTCGATGATCACGTCGCGCAACAGGCGGGTGTGGTCGTACGGCAAGGCCTCGGGGGCCTCGAAATTGTGATTCTCGGTGACGATGCGCACCTGCTCCGCGAAGTGCACGTGCGAGCCGATGATGAGCTGGCCTCCTCCCCGGCATACGAAGTCGCGATTGATGCAGACGTCCTCGCCGAGAAACGTGCGCTGCGGCGCGCCGATCGAGATCGGGCCGTTGACCGAGCAACCGGGCCCCAGTGAGCCGAGCTGCTCGAGCTGCACGAGGGTATCGTGGAAGAGCACCCAATTTTGTGCTGGGCGCAGCACGAGCTTGCGGAGGGCCCGATAGGTGAGGGATGACAGTTTCCCCATGAGCGGCGAGTATATGCGACGCGTTCGAACGGCCGCGGGTGCACTCTGGAAGCGGAGTCCCCGCGACAATGCGCGCCGGCTGTTGAAGCGCCCGGGCGTGCCGGTTTGGCTCGACGGCAAGCACGCCCAGTGGAATCGGCTGCCATATTACCTGAGCCTGTTCCAGGCAGCGGCGGAGAGCGCTGGGCGACCGCTCTCGTTCGCGGGGCGTCGAGTGATCGAGATCGGTGCTGGCCCCGTCCTCGGCCTTCTGCCGTTCGCGGTCGTCGAGGGCGCTTCCGGCGGTGCCATCGTCGAGCCCGGTTGGGTCGAGCTTCGGAATGAACCGGACTTTCGCCAACAATACCTCTGGCCGCTCTACGTGACTCACGCCCGCCTGTTGGGGGGGGCTGGCGACGACTTCGCGGGCTTCCTTCGGGCTGTCGACGCACTCGAGGTCGAGACCGCCGAGCTGGAGCAGCTCGCCGTAGGTCAGGCGCGGTACGACGTCTTTCTGTCGAAGTCGTGTCTCGAGCACATCCGTGATGTCGACGGCGCCGCGCGCGCAGCGCGCGCGATGTCGACGGCCGATGCGCTGCATCTGCACTACGTCGACTTTTCGATGCACTACGAGGTGGATCGCGAGGGCTCGCCGTTCGGGCGCACCTACGCGATGGCCAAGAGCGAAAACCCAGAGCTGCTCGGCCAGTCGACCGGGCGAGGCGTCGTCAACCTCTTGCGCCCCTCCGAGATGTTGGCGATCTTCAGGCGGCACTTCCGGCGCGTGGGCCTCTTCCCCTTGGAGCACTGGACGGGGCGCATCGATTGGCAGTCTCGTCATGGAGACTGGAACGCCTACTCCGAAGAAGATCTCGCGCTGGCAAACGGGGTCTTGATTGCCAGCCCGTAGTCAGGTGCTTCATCTCAGGCGATGAGCATGCGCACCTTCTTCATTCACGTCGGGGCGGGCCGCGTCCATCTGCTGGCTGAGCTGCGTCGCCTCGGCCTCGAAGTCGTTTTCTTCACCACCAACGATGCGCCGAAGCCCGAGGTCTACGCCGAGATGGCTCCTGGCGTGCCGTTCATCACGAACGCTCACGCTCAATCGGGAAGATCGCCGCTTCTCGGCCCGCCTCCTCCTGCCCGTCTCGAGGACATTCAGGGGATAGCGGCCAGCGAACAGGTCGCACTCCATTGCTTCGATCGAAGCAACGCGGCAGGGCGCTCGATGATCGAGCTTCACAGCCTCTACCTCGAGCATGTTGGCCGATGGAGGGCCATCCTCAGTCGTTATGACCCAGAGGTGCTCGTCTTCAGCGACAATCCGCATCACGGCTGGGACAACGTGCTGTACGCACTGGCGCGGCTCGACGGCCGGAAGACCGCCATCATCGGCTACACGGAGCTCGAGAGACGCGTGATCGTGAAGTCGCGCATTCACGAAGCGCCGGGGCCGACCGCTGAAGAGGTCGACCAGGCGGTCGCCTCGGCTCGCGCGGTCGCTGAGGTGAGCCGAGATGCGAACAATCTCCGCAGCAATCAGCGGACGAATGACCTTCGCCGCATCCGATGGAAGACGTCGTTGCTCGGAGCCGCTCGCCTGATGGTGGGGTTGAAGCAGTTCCAGCGGACGCCGCCGATGGGGCTCTTCTTCCTCGGCGACGAAACACCCCGGTACATCAAGGTACGATGGACGCTCTTTCAGAACAGGCTGGTCGGTCGCCAGCTGTTCCAGGCTTGGCAATCGCTGGCTCGCAACGTCAGCGTTGCCGAACCCTTCGTCTATTTACCGCTGCCCATGCAGCCCGAGAGCACGACGGTGCCTCTCGCCGGCGAGTACAGCGACCAGCTGACCCTGACGAGGGTCGTCGCCGAGGCGCTTCCTCAGGGTTGGAAGCTCTACGTCAAAGAGCATCCAGCCCAGCTGGTGTGGAATCTCGCCTCGCGAGGGCGCACGGTCGACTACTACCGGCGCCTCGCACAGATCCCCCGGGTGTCGCTGATCAGCCTCGAGGTCAATGGGGGCTATCTCGCAGGAAAGGCGAGGGCAGTCGCGACGGCGACGGGAACGACCGGGTTCGAGGCGATCGAGGCGGGTGTTCCCGCCGTCGTCTTCTCGACGCCCTGGTATGCAAAGGCACCCGGCGTCATCCAGGTTCGCACGGTCGAACAATGCCGGGATGCGCTCGGCAAGATTCAGCGAGGTGAAGCGACGGTCGATCGCGACCGCTTGCGCGTCTTCAAGCACCTGATGGCCGAGCGCTACACGGTCGAAGCCATCTTCGACAGTGAGACCGCACTCGCGAACGACAAAGCCCCCGTGGCGACGGCTGCGCGCTTGGCCAAGGCTATCCGCCAGGTGATTGATCGACAGACCGCAGGGGGCCCTGTCGAGGATCGACTGAAGGCTTAGCTCGCCGCCTTGGAAAACTCTGCGAGCGCTGCCTCGGCCTTCGCCAGGTCGAGGCTCCGTCGGTAGAACGGAGAGCTAGTCGCCAGGTCGCTGGGAGCGTCGAACGCGATCAACTGCCCGGCTTCGAAGACCATGAGCCGATCGCAATTGCGCACCAGGCTCATGCGGTGCGCCACGATGAAGATCGTCATCGAGCCATGGAGCGCCGACAGCGTCTTCTGAATTGCCTGCTCTGAGATCGGGTCCAGCGCGCTGGTGGGCTCGTCGAGGATCAGCACGTCCGGCGCGCCGGCAAGCGCCCGGGCAATCGCAATTCTCTGCCGTTGCCCACCCGAGAGGTCACTTCCCGCCACCCCGAGGTCGGTGGAGTAGCCGTTTGGAAGCTGGGCGATCACATCTTCCAGATGCGCTTGGCGCGCGGCTTCGCGGACCTGGTCGTCGGAGATCGAGTCTCGAAAGAAGCGGATGTTTTCCATCACCGTGCCCGTCGCGAGTACCGGGTCTTGGGGCACGTAGGCGATGCGTCGGTACCAGCTGCGCGGGTCGAAGTCCGAGAGTGATGCTCCATTCACCCGTACCGTGCCCTGCTGGGGCGTCAGCAAACCGAGAAGGATCTTGATGAGCGTCGACTTTCCCGCCCCCGAAGGTCCGATGACTCCGATGAGCTCACCGCGGCGTACGTCGAAAGAGAGATTCGTCAGTGCCGCGCGATCCCCTTTGTATGAGAACGTGACTTCCGTTGCTCCCAAGGTGGCGACAGGCGGGGCCTTGAGCTCACGCTGCGGAAGCGCCGCCGAGGAAAATTCGTCGAGCGTCCGGCGCAGCAAATCCAGGTACACAGCTCTCGACACGATGGCCTGCTGGAGCGACTGGAGTGACTGCGTGTACGACGCGACCCGAAGAAGCAGAAGCACCGTAATGCCCAATTGCTCGACCTGCGCCAGCTTCAGGGAAATGACGAAGGCCAGCGCCCCGAGGACGAGCAGCATGACGACCGACTGATAGATCGGAGCGATCAATCGCTGCGCGAACAGAAACGCAAATCCGCGACTGCGGGCATCTTGCGCGAGCTTTTCGGCGGCCTGCTTGACCGGTCCGGAGACGTCGAAGGCCTCGATCTCTCTCGACAGTAGGACGGTCTCGTTGACCTGGCGCGCGTAAGTGCCGTTGACCGCCACTTCGTCGACCGACAGGCGTCGAACCCACCTGGCGATCGGGCGGAGCGCGAACGACATCACCGCGGCCACCGAGACCAGACATAACGCGTAGATCGGGTTGAGCAGGAACGCCGACCCGACGAGCACGACGACGCTGACCAGGGCGCTAACCGCAACCGCGAGACTGGTCAGCACCACTGCTGACCGATCGACGAATGCGGTCAGGGTGTTCTGCATGTCCGCGGCTCGCACGGCGCTCTTCTTCGACCATGCCGCGTCTATGAACGACGACATGATCTGCTTGCGCGTGATGACGGTGTAGTCGGCGCTCACGCGGGCGGCGAGGTACCCCGCTGAGGAGTCGGCCACGAAGCGGACGAGCACGATCGCTGCGCCGGCCGTGGCGAGCGAGATCGGGGCGACGTCGAGGTGAAGGTTGAAGCGCGGCCAATCGATCGCGTGGCTCGTCTTCCCTTCCGCCACGAGCTTCCCGAGCAGAACGATGATCGAGATCGCGAATACTTCGAGGATTGCGGCCACCGACGAGGCGGCACCCAGCGCCCCGATCCAGGGAAGCCAAGGCCGATACGTGCGTATCAGCAATGGAACGACCGGCCCCGTGGAGTCGCGCGACGGTGTGACGATGTTCATCTGCTACGCCACATCCGCGATTTGTCCCCGAGCGTCAACCCATGGCCAGGTAGGTGCGGCGCGTCTGCAGTAACGCTCGACCCGTGGGCCCGCTCGAATGCACGGCGGGCTTGCGGGTACGGAGCCTGGAAAATCATGCGCGGAGTGCGTAAAGGGACCTCGATGCACCCGCGGTCCCCCACCAGTCACTTGTTCACCGGAGCACCGAACGCGTAAGTACCTTCCGCGTCGAGATTCCGGGACTCCCCCATGACTTCGGTTCAGTACCTAGAGGGCAAAGTCGTTCTCGTTACCGGCGCTGCCGGCACGATCGGAAGCGCCCTGTGTGAGCGCCTGGCTTCAATAGCGAAGGCCGTGCGATGCCTCGATCACTCGGAGAACGAGCTTTTCTTCCTGCACCAGCGGCTCGCCGGAAAGGGCGCGATCGCACCGTTTCTCGGCGATGTGCGCGATCTCGATCGACTGCGCTTCGCGATGAGCGGGGTCGACGTCGTCTTTCACACCGCAGCGCTCAAGCACGTGGGCCTCGGCGAGTACAACCCGTTCGAGGTGGTACAGACCAACCTCCAGGGCTTGAACAACATCATCCGTGCCGCACTTGATGCGAACGTCGAGCGCGTGGTGTTCACCTCGTCCGACAAGGCCGTAAACCCGACGAACGTGATGGGCGCCTCGAAGATGATGGGCGAACGACTCATCGCCGCTGCCAACGAGATTCGCGGCGGCAAGCGAACGCGCTTCTCGGCGGTGCGATTCGGCAACGTCATCGGGTCCCGTGGCTCGGTGGTGCCGGTGTTCGCGGGGCAGCTGCTCCGTGGTGAGCGCTTGACGCTGACTGACGAGGGCATGACCCGCTACGTGATGACCATCGCCGAAGCGGCGGCGCTGGTCTTCGAGGCGGGCTCGCGGATGAAGGGCGGCGAGACGTTCGTCACCAAGATGCGGGCGCTGAGGGTGGTCGACCTCGCGCACGCGATGGCCAGGCTGCTGATCAACAAGCCTGCCGACCTCGCGATCATTGGGGCGCGCCATGGCGAGAAGCTCTTTGAAGAGCTCATTTCGATCGATGAGATGAGCCGCAGCGTCGAGCTCGAGCGGCTTCTGGTGGTGCTGTCACCCACTGCGCCCGACTTCGGGGGGGCAACACGCGAGAGCTTCCCCGAGGCGAAGCCCGTTACGCGCGAGTGGCACTCGGGCAAGGACCGCCTGATGTCGCGCGATGAGGTGGTGAGCTACCTGCTCGAGGGCAAGATCCTCGAGCCGTTCAAGGTCCCGGGAGCCACGCTGTCGTGAGGTGCCTAGTCACCGGGGGGGCAGGCTTCATCGGTCGCTGGGTGGTCGAGCGACTCCTCGAAGCCGGTCATCAGGTGAAGGCCGTCGACGACCTGTCGAACGGCAGGCGCGAGAACCTCAAGGCGCTCGAGCGGCACGCGGGCTGGTTGGGGCTGGTCGAGGGCGACCTCGTGGACGCCAGGGTGCTTGAACCGCTCTTCGCTGGCGAGCCGTGGGACCTGGTGCTCCACCTCGGTGCGTCGATTCACGTGCAGAAGTCGATCGACACCCCCGAGCCCACGTTCCGCAACGACGCCATTGGCACGTTCCGTGTGCTCGAGGCGTGTCGGCGGCAGTATTTCTCGCTCAACGGGCTCGACGTCTCGGCACAGAAGTTCGACTTCGATCGCGATGTGCCGAAGCTCAAAGACCGTCGGCCTCGGGTCGCGGTGATGTCGACATGCATGGTGTACGACCTGGCGGGCGGCGAGGCGATTCGCGAGTCGCATCCCTATCGGCCAGCCTCACCATATGCCGCCGCGAAGATCGGCGCGGACATGCTGGCCCTCTCGTACTTCCACGCGTACCGGATGCCGGTCACGGTGGTACGGCCGTTCAACACCTACGGGCCTTTTCAGAAGAGCAACTCGGAAGGCGGCGTGGTTTCGATTTTCTTGAAGCGTGACCTGTCGAGCGAGCCGCTGCAGGTGAAGGGCTCGGGCCAGCAGACGCGCGATCTGCTCTATGTCGAAGACTGCGCCGAGTTTGTGGTGAGCGCCGCGGTATCCGAGAAGACCGAGGGACGCGTGGTAAACGCGGGTACTGGCCGTGACGTTTCGGTGAACGAGCTCGCGAAGCTCTGCTGCTCGAAGGGCAACCGCACCGAGAACGTGCCGCACGATCACCCGCAGGCCGAGATCATGCGGCTGTGTTGCGACGCCTCGCTTGCGAAGTCGCTGATCGGCTGGCAGCCCAAAGTGACACTGGAAGAGGGAATCGCACGCACCCGCGCGTGGCTGGCCGAAAACCGCTGGGCCTGGTGAGGGCATTTGATGCTCCCGTACGGCAGGCAGTTGATCGAGGACGATGACGTCGAGGCTGTGGCAGCTCAGCTGCGCAGTGACTCGCTGACCCAGGGCCCGACGGTCGCGAAGTTCGAGCAGGCGCTATGCGCGGTGACGGGTGCCAAGCACGCAGTCGCCGTCTCGTCGGGCACGGCTGCCCTGCACCTGGCCTGCTTGGTCGCCGGGGTCGGCAGCGGGGACCGGGGCATCACGTCGGCCATCACGTTTGTCGCCTCGGCGAACTGCGTGCGTTACGCGGGCGGCAAGCCGTTCTTCACCGACGTCGACCCGGCCACGGGGCACATGTCGCTCGAGTCGTTGCGCGAGGTGGTTCGCGCGGGCCCCGCGCCCAAGGTCATCATCCCGGTCGACTTCTCGGGCAGCGTCGCCGACCTCGAAGGCGTGCAGGCCGTGGCGCGGGAGTGCGGCGCCAAGGTCATCGAAGACGCGGCTCATTCGCTGGGTGCGACGTACGCCGGTGGCCGCTTCCGTGCCGGGTCCTGCACGCACTCCGACTTCGCGATCCTTTCGTTTCACCCGGTGAAGCACATCACCACGGGCGAAGGTGGCGCGATTCTCACCAACGACGCGACCGCGTTCGAGCGGCTGATGATGCTGCGCACCCACGGCATCACCAAAGAGCCAGCGAGGCTCACCGTTCAGGACGAGGGCCCCTGGTACCACGAGCAGCAGGCGCTGGGTTTCCACTACCGGCTCAACGATCTGCAGTGCGCGCTGGGGCTCTCGCAGCTCAAGAAGCTCAACCGGTTCGTGACCCGACGCCGTGCGCTCGCCGCACGCTACGACGCTGCGTTTGCCGATAAGCGGTTTCAGGGGGCGCTGGCGCCGCTGCAGGTCCCGCGGGAAGTCGACTCGGCGTATCACCTTTATGTCATCCGCCTGCTCGCTCGGGCAGGTGAGACGAACGCCGAGGTCGCGGTGCGCCGCAGGGCCATGTTCGAGGGTCTGCGGCAGAAGCAGATCGCGCCGCAGGTCCATTACATCCCGGTATACCGGCAGCCCGACTTCAAGGCCGCCGGCCTGGGCGCGGGCAGCTTCCCGGGCGCCGACACGTACTACTCCGGCTGCCTGAGCCTGCCGATGTTCCCGGCGATGCGTGACGAGGATGTCGACGAGGTGGTGCGCGCTGTCGGAGCGCTGCTCTGATGACCGGCGCGCTGCTCATTCGCGTCGACGGCGGCTCAGACCTCGGGCTAGGGCACGCGATGCGCATGCTCGCCCTGGGCGAAGCGTGGGTCGGCGCCGGAGGGCGAGTGACCTATCTCGGCGCGCTGCCCGCCGGGGTTGTCGAGCGTGCGGCGCGCAGCGGGTGCACGGTGCTCGCTTCGGCAGCGCCTCGCGGGACTGCTGAAGACGCAGCAGCCACCCGCGCGACCGCCGAAAAGCTGGCGGCTGTCTGGGTTGTCGCTGATGGCTACGACTTCGACGAGGCATGGCAGCGGACGGTGAAGGCCAGCGGCGCGCGGCTCGCCATCGTCGACGACAACGGCGAGAACGGGAGCTACGCGGCGGACGCCATCGTGAACGTGAACGTGCACGCAAGCGAGGCGCTCTACCCCCGACGGCCTGCAACCACGCAGTTGCTGCTCGGGCCACGCTATGCGCTCGTCCGCGCCGAGTTCGTTCGGGCGGCACGCGGCACGTCGACGATGCCGGTGCGAGCGACGAAGTGGCTGGTCACCATGGGCGGAGCTGACCCCAGCGACGCGACGGGACGATTTCTCGACGCCGCGGCGAAGGGGGCTGGCGAGGGAATCACCATCGAGGTGCTGGTTGCCGAGTCGAACCCCCGGTGGCTGGCGCTTCAGCAGGTGGCGGCGCGTTCGGCGACGCCCATCGTGCTGACGCGGTCGCCACCAGACGTGAGCGTGCCGATGGGCCGCGCCGAGCTTGCGTTCAGCGCATCGGGCGGCACGGTCTGGGAGCTCGCAGTGGTCGGCGTTCCTGTGGCCGTGTTGACGGTCGCTGACAACCAACGGCGGCTCGCGACGCGGCTTCACGAGCTCGGCGCGGTCGAGTGGTTGGGTGATGCGGCATCCACCGAGCCATCGAGCTGGGTTCGCTCGGTGCAGACGCTTGCGGGGGACCTGTCCCGCCGTGCCGCGCTCGTCGAGCGCGCGCGCCAACAGGTCGATGGTGAGGGCGCGGCGCGCGTGGTGAATGTCCTTCGAGAGGTGAAACGCTGATGTTCGAGATCGCAGGCAAGCGCGTCGGCGGCGACGCACCCGTGTACTTCGTCGCCGAGCTTTCGGCGAACCACGGGAACAGCCTCGACAAGGCGCTGAAGACCATCGAGGCCGCGGCGATGGCGGGCGCCGACGCCATCAAGCTGCAGACCTATACGCCCGACACGCTCACGCTGAAGAGCGATGCCCCTCCGTTCGTGGTGAAGACGAAGAACGCCTGGGCGGGCCGCACGCTGCATGACCTCTACGCTGAGGCGATGACTCCGTGGGAGTGGCACCGCGAGCTGTTCGACGCCGCGAAGGCCCACGGCCTCGCATGTTTTTCGACCCCGTTCGATCACACCGCGGTGCAATTCCTCGGGGCGTTGTCGGCTCCGGCGTACAAAGTGGCGTCCTTCGAGCTCACTGACCTGCCGCTGGTCGAGTCGGTCGCCCGTATGGGCCGGCCGGTGATCATGTCGACCGGCATGGCGTCGCTGGGCGAGATCGAGGCGGCGGTTCAGACCTGTCTTGCGGCGGGCAATCGCGAGCTGGCGGTGCTGCGCTGCGTCTCCAACTACCCCGCCGACCCACGAACGATGGATTTGCGCAGCATGGGCATCTTGAACCAGCTCGGCGTGGTGGTCGGCCTGTCCGATCATACCCGCGACAACGTCGCGTCGATCACCGCGGTGTCACTGGGCGCGAAGCTGATCGAGAAGCACTTCATCGTCGATCGTGCCTGGGGTGGGCCAGACTCGTTCTTCTCGCTCGAGCCGGCCGAGTTCAAGCGACTGGTCGATGACGTGCGCACCACCGAGGCGGCGCTAGGACGGGCGCGATTCGGCCCGTGCGCCGAGGAAAGCGGGAGCGTCGCCTTCCGCAGGTCGCTGTTCGTGGCGCGCGACGTGCCCGCGGGGGCGGTGCTGACCTGTGACGACGTGCGAAGCGTCCGACCGTCGATGGGGTTGCCGCCCAAGCACCTGCCCGAAGTGCTGGGCCGTACGGCGGCGCGCGCTCTGAAAGCAGCCGAGCCCCTCGCGTGGTCGATGGTTGGCGGGCCGCCGACCGGAACCGCCGTGGCACTGCGCAACGCCACTGCCGACGACGCGCGCTTGCTGCTCGACTGGCGCAACGACACACAGACGAGGCAGAGCTCGTGGTCGAGCGAGCCGGTGAGCCAGGTCGATCACGCACGGTGGATGGAGAAGACCCTCTCGTCGCGTGAACGCCTGTTGTTCGTGGCGCAGGTCGATCAGAAGCCGGTAGGGCAGGTGCGGCTCGACCTGTTGGGCAGCGGCCTCGCCGAGGTCTCCATCACCGTAGCGCCCGAGTGCCGGGGCAAGGGCCTCGCCGCCGCGATGTTGCGGGCGGCGAACGACGCCGCCCTCGGTGCCGGCGTCACGACGCTCCGTGCGCAGATCAAGGTCGGCAACGAGAAAAGCGTGCGGGCGTTCAAGGCGGCCGGCTTCTACGGCTTCATCACCGACGAGCGCCCCGAAGGGCGCCGGCTCATCTGCGAGCGGAGGGTGGCGAGGTACCCTTGAAGCTCGGCCTGGGCACGGTGCAGTTCGGCCTCGACTACGGCATCTCGAACCAGGGGGGCGTCACTCCGCCGGCCGAGGTGGCGAAGATGCTCGCGCTCGCGGCGCGCGAGGGGGTGCACTGTCTCGATACCGCGCCGGCGTATGCGTCGAGCGAAGAGGTGCTCGGGGCGTCGCTCGCCCCCGAAGACGACTTCGAGATCGTCACCAAGACGCTGAAGGGCGCGTCCAGCGTCGAGGCTACCCTGCGACGCTCGCTCGAACGCCTTCACCGGCCGTCGGTGTACGGCCTGCTCGTGCATGACGCGGACTCGCTCGATGCCCCGATGTTCGCCGAGCTTCAGCGGGTCAAAGACCTCGGGCTGGTGCGGAAGATCGGGGTGAGCGTGTACACCGGCGCGCAGATCGACAGCACGCTCGAGCGGTTCCGCATCGATCTCGTTCAGGCGCCGGTGAGCCTTGTGGACCAGCGGCTCTTGCACGGTGGGCAGCTCGATCGCCTCAAAGAGCGCGGGGTAGAGATTCACGCACGTTCGGTATTTCTGCAGGGGCTGCTGTTGATGGAGCCAGCTTCCTTGCCCGCGCATTTCGCGGGCGTGAGGCCGAAGCTGCAGGCGCTTCGCGACCGTTTCGGCTCGATGCTCGAGGCATCGCTCGGCTGGGTGCTCTCGCTGCCTCAGGTCGACAGAGCGATCGTCGGTGCGACGACCGTTCGCGAGCTCGAGCAGCTGATCGCCGCAGCGCGCGCGCCGGCGGCCATCGAAGGTGCGAGCGCTCTGGCCTGGTCCGACGAGAACGTGCTCAACCCCGCCCGGTGGCCCAAGCGATGATCGGCATCGTCGACATCGGGCTGTGCAACCTGCGTTCGGTCGAGAAGGCGGTGTACTCGCGTGGCGGTGACCCGGTGCTCGTCGATCGCCCCGAGGCGCTCGACGGAATCGAGCGCCTGATTCTGCCAGGGGTAGGCTCGTTCCGCGCCGCCTCTGAGCGCCTTCTGGCTTCAGGGCTGTCCGATGCGATCGTGAGGTTCGCCGCTGGTAAGCCGGTGCTCGGCATCTGCCTGGGGATGCAGCTGCTCGCAGGGTGGGGTGACGAGCACGGAGGAAGCGCCGGACTCGGTCTGATTCCTGGCCGGGTTCAGCGCCTCGAGCCCGGCGGAAGCCTTCGCGTGCCCCACATCGGCTGGAACACCGTCGAGCTCAGGCGTGCCCACCCCCTGTTCGCGAGGTTGAAGCCGCAGCGCGACTTCTACTTCGTACACAGCTTTCACCTGGTGCCCGAGGTGGCGAGCGACGTGGTGGCGACGACCGAGCATGGCGCAGCGTTCGTGAGCGCAGTGGCTCGTGGCAACGTCGCCGGCGTCCAGTTTCACCCCGAGAAGAGCCAGGTGAACGGCATGCGCGTCATCGAAGCCTTTCTCGACTGGCCAGGAGGCGGCTGAGTGCTGAAGCGGCGAATCGTCCCCGTGCAGTTGCTGATGGGCGGCCGCCTGGTTAAGCCGACGCGCTTCGACACCTGGCGTGACGTCGGCGACCCGGTGAAGAGCAGCAAGGTCTACAGCGACCAGACCGCCGACGAGCTCGTCTTTCTCAATATCGAGCGCGGCAAGCGCACCATCGAGCCTCTGCTGACGCTGATCCATGCCGTCAGCGAGGTGTGCTTCATGCCGCTGTCGCTGGGCGGTGGCATCATGAGCTTCGATGACGCGCGCCGTCTGATTCTGGGCGGTGCTGACAAGGTGGTGCTCAATTCGCTGTGCTACCGCGAGCCCCAAACGGTGCGCGCAATCAGTGAGGCATTTGGGGCGCAGGCGGTGGTCGCGTCGGTCGACGTGCGCGGAGAGCACGGTGCGTGGCGCTGCTTCAGCGATTGCGGCCGAGCCGAGGAAGCCGTCGAGCTCGGTCGGCATCTCGACGCGCTCGCCGCCATGGGCGCCGGCGAGGTGCTGATCACCTCGATCGATCGCGAGGGGACGATGGAAGGGTACGATCTCGAGCTGCTCGCCCATGTCGCCGGGCGCACGTCACTTCCGGTGATTGGCCACGGCGGCGCCGGCACTTACGAGCACATGAAGCAGGCGTTTCTCGAAACGTCGGTCGACGCGCTGGCCTGCGGCAGCCTGTTCAACTTCGGTGACAACAACCCTTTGCGCGCGAAGGCGCATCTGGCAAACGCGGGGATCGCGTTCAAGGTCGTATGACGACTCGCCTGATCAACCCAGCCGACGAGTTTCGTGGGCAATCGACGCTGCTGCGCCTGTTGACGCTCGACGACGTGACCGATCGATATGTCGCTTGGCTGAACGACCCTCAGGTCAACCGCTACCTCGAAACCAGGTTCCGTGCGCAGACCAGCGAGACCGTACGTGAGTTCGTTGCGGGGATGGTCGCGTCGAGCGACAGCTACTTGTTCGGGATCATCGCGCTCGATGATCGGGCCCACGTCGGAAATCTCAAGATTGGTCCAATCAACCGGCACCATGAGTTTGCCGACGTCAGTTATTTCATCGGAGATCGGTCGCGGTGGGGCAAAGGCCTCGCGACAGATGCCATCAGGCTCAGCGTCGAGGTCGCGTTCAGCCGACTGAAGCTCCACCGCGTGCAGGCTGGAGTGTACGAGCACAACGTCGGAAGCTGCCGGGCGCTCGAGCGCGCCGGCTTTGCGTTGGAGGGTCGCTTTTCGCGCCAGCTGCGCAACGTCGACGGCAACTGGGAAGACCACGTCTGGTACGGCCGCGTCCGCGACTGACTACTTCTTCTGCTCGCGATACCAGCGATCGAAATCCCATGTCGGCTTCCCCGGCTTTATCGCCTGGAAGTCGGGCTTGTGCGGCGCAACGACGGTCTTCATCACGATCGCGTTGAACTCGTCCTCGGTCATCTCAAGGTACGACAGGAAGAGATCAAGCGACGGAGGGCGGTAACCCTCGAACTCGGCGATCAGCTTCTGCGCCTGGTCTTTCTCGATTCTTCCGTTGCGGAGGTCGAGCGCCGTCATCTGGGTCACGCGGGAATAGCCGCGCTTCAGATACTTGATGTAGTCGCGGACGCCCTGCATGTAGCACTCGATTTTTTCGTAGGGGTACTGGTCGAACGGAACTCCTTCGACGTGGTCGCCCTTCCACCCCACGGCATCGACGATCTGCTGCACGTTCCCCTTTACGTCCCAGGGAATGTACGAGCCGAGGCACACCGACCTGCACTTGAGCTTCGACAGCTCACGTACCGAAGGATACGTGTAGGGCTGCATGTCGCGCGGGTCGAGGGTGAAGTCTTCCTTGATCATGCCCGCCATGTCTTCAGCCGTAATTCCCAGATTCACGAAGCGGTTGAACCGGGTCTCGTCGACCTCCTCGATCTGATCGTCGCGGTAGTCGTAGTAGGCCGTGTACTCGGACGAGGGCTCGCCCCAAATCAGCAACGGAACCCGGAACTTCAGTGCAACGTGCATCGGGTACGAAAAGATGCCGGTGTGGCAGTGCCAGCAGAAGTCGCCCTTGCGGATCAAGGCCTCCCGCATCACCCGCTTGACGACCTTCCAGTTGGGCGTGAACGACAACACGTCGACGCCGAGCTTCTTGAAAGTGCGAGTGTTGTTCTCGTGCAGGTTCGGTCGCATGAAGCCGTGGTTGAACTGAACGACCAGAGGCTTCAGCTTGTACTCGCGAACCAGGTACAGCAGCGTGAACGTCGAGTCTTTACCGCCCGAGAAGGGCACGATGCAGTCGTAGTCGTGCTTTCCGCGGTAGCTCTCGATGAGCTCCGTCAGGGCCTTCTTCCGCGTGGCCCAATCGATGGTGTCCTTGTGTTTCTTCTGAGTGCAGATGTTGCAGACACCTCGGGTGTCGAACTCGATGGTCTCGAACGTCTCGGGGAGCCCGCAGTTGATGCATTTCCGTAACATTTTCATGGGGTTACCATACGACCTTGAGGCCGCGCAAGGAGGGGGTTAAGCGCGCGGGATTCATGCTGATCCTGGCGCTGCTGCAGGCGAGAACCACGTCGAAACGGCTGCCCGGCAAGGTGCTTCTCGATGTCTGCGGCAAGCCGATGCTGTTGCAGCAGGTCGACCGCGCGCGGCGCGCAAAGGCGATCGACAAGCTGGTCGTGGTGACAAGCACCGACGCTTCCGACGACGAGCTCGCCGCGTTGTGCGGCCGGTACGGGGTCGAGTGCTTCCGCGGCAGCCTCGACGACGTGCTCGACCGCTTCTACCAGGCGGCCAAGCCGCACGGCCCTGAGCACGTGGTGCGCCTCACGGGAGACTGCCCCCTCACGGATCCTGCCGTGCTCGACCTGGTGATCGCGCGCCACCTGGAGAGCGGCGCGGACTTCACCAGCAATGCGCTCGAACCCACTTTCCCCGATGGGCTCGACGTCGAGGTGTGCCGCTTCGCGGTGCTCGAGCGCGCCTGGCGTGAAGCAAGCCTCAAGTCCGATCGAGAGCACGTCATGCCATTCGTCTACCGCGAGCCGGGACGATTCAAGCTGTGCAAGGTGCGGTCAGACGTGAACCTGTCGCACCTGCGTTGGACCGTCGACGAGCCCCAGGATCTCGAGGTCGTTCGCGCCATCTACGCGGGTCTTTACGAGAAGAATCCAGCGTTTGGCATGAATGACGTGCTGGCGTTCCTGGAACAAAGACCGGACTTGCACGGCTTGAACGCACGATTCATCCGCAACGAGGGCCTACTGATGTCACAGCGTAAGGACGAGCTGTTCAGTCGCTACAAGCGTTCTCAGGCGCAGCTCGAGCGCGCACAGAAGACGATTCCGCTCGGCGCGCAGACCTTCAGCAAGAGCAAGACGCAGTTCCCCGCGGGCGTCTCGCCGCACTTTGCGGTGCGTGGCAAAGGAGCCCATCTGTGGGACGTCGACGGAAACGAGTACGTCGACTTTGCGAACTCACTGTGCGCCGTGACGCTTGGGTACGACGACCCGGACGTAACGAGGGCCGTGAAGGCTCAGCTGGAAGACGGCGTCATCTTCTCTCTGTCGCACCCACTGGAGACGCTGGTCGCCGAGAAGATGTGCGAGATGATTCCGTGCGCCGAGATGGTGCGTTTCGGCAAGAACGGTTCGGACGCGACGGCCGGGGCGATTCGCATCGCGCGCGCTTTCACTAATCGGGACAGGGTCGCGGTGTGCGGGTACCACGGGTGGCAGGACTGGTACATCGGCTCGACCGCGCGCAACCGCGGCGTGCCGAAGGCTACTCGCGACCTCACGCACCCGTTCGCGTACAACGACCTAGGCTCGCTCGAGAAGGTGCTCTCGCAGCATCCCGGCGAGTTTGCCGCGGTGATCCTCGAGCCGATGAATGTGCAGCAACCCGCTCCAGGCTTTCTGCAGGGCGTGAAGGACCTTTCGCAGCGGCATGGCGCCGTGCTCGTCTTCGACGAGACGATCACGGGGTTCCGGTTCTCGAATGGCGGAGCGCAGGAACTCTTCGGCGTGAAGCCTGACCTCGCCACCTTCGGCAAGGGCATGGCGAACGGCTATCCGATCAGCGCCGTCGCCGGCCGCCGCGACATCATGATGCTCATGGAGGAGGTCTTCTTTTCGTTCACCTACGGCGGTGAAGCGCTCTCGTTGGCAGCCGCGCTTGCCACGATGACGAAGCTTCAAACCCAGCCCGTGGTGAAGACGATGGTGGCGCGTGGCGAACGGGTGATGAGCGGAGTGCAGGGGCTCATCGAGAACCACAAGCTTCAGGCGACGCTTTCGGTCTCCGGCCACCCGACGTGGTCGTTCCTCAACTTCAAAGACACCGCCCCATATTCACTGTGGGAGTTGAAGACGCTCTTCCTGCAGGAGGTCTTCTCGCGAGGCATCTTGACGCTCGGCACTCACAACATGAGCTATGCGCACACAGAGGCGGACTGCGAGAAGTTGCTGTCCACCTACGACCAGGTCTTCGGAATGCTTCGTGAGGTCATCGAGAAACGGTCGCTCGATCGAGTGCTTCACACGAAGGTGCTCGAGCCGCTCTTCAAGGTGCGTTGATTCATCGCGCTCGAGCGCGCGGGCGTTGACCGCAGAGCACGCGATGATACGAGGCCGTCCAATGGGGGCCGGGACCAGGATGAAGTGGATCGGGTGCCCCGCATGAGGTTGCAGATGAGCGAGCTCGCTTCGCTGGCTCCCCCGAGCGACCCGCTGCTTTACCAGCGCCGTGCGGCCCAATGGCTCGACCGTGTCATCGAGGAGACCGACGACGGGCGAGCGATGCCAACTCTTTCGGACCGCACTCCGCTGCAACCCTTTGAGGCGTTGCGAACGCTCATCGTTCAGGTCGGGGGCCAGGCTCTGGCGGATCTCGAGCTCGTGGAGCGGTTGGCTGAACGGTTCGCCGGGGCGCCGGTCACTCTCGATGGGCCTCACGCGCGTCGGCTATCCGCCGTCGCCCGACGTGTAGGCCTGGGCTTCATCGAAGTGCCGCTTCTCAAGTCGATGGTCGACGTCGCGCGCGAGCGCGGCTACCGGGCGCGGCGCGAGCTCAGGCGGCTGGTTCGCGGCGGCGGTGCCGGGCGGTTGGCGGGCATCGACCAACACTGGTCGATGCTGGCGGTGCCGCGCATGCCCGATCATCTCGCGGACATGATTCCGGTGGTGCGGGCGCTGCGCGACGCAGGACACCAGACGCTGTTCGCGTCGGAGACGCTGGGCGAGCAGTTGCGAAGCCAGGGGTTCACCGTGGTCCCGCATGAGCTCGCGCCGAGGCGCGAACAGGTGTCGCTGGCGCTCGGGATCGCCCGGCGCGCCAGCGAGCTGGGACGTCGCGGCATCACAAGCGCAAGCGCAGAAGACAAGGTGCTCGCTGAGGTCGTTCGCGACGTGATCGTCGACCAGGCCTTCGTGTTGGGTGGCACTGCGCTTGGTCTGAATCGGCTGCTGGCGCAGGTGCACCCACGAGTCGTGCTGGTCGGGAACCCGTACACCATGGAGGGCAGGGTGGCGTGCCTGCTCGCGGGCCGACATCGCATCCCGAGTGTGTGCATCGAGCACGGCACGATCTTCGCGAACGATCCAATCTGGGAGCGGTGCCCGGTAACGAAGATGCTGGTGCGGGGCGAGCCGAGCCGGCTGACGTTAATGGGTTATGGGCTGGGCCCCGACCGCGTCGAAGTCATCGGAGCGCCGCGTCTCGATGCGTTCGCGGGCCGGCCGCTGGCCACTCGTCCGGTGACGGTGCTGGTTGCGTCGTCGGGTGGCGGTGACCAGGTCTCGATGGCCGAGCACCAACAGTTCATCGAAGCCGTCTACGAGGCGGCGGAGCAGACGCCAGAGCTTCCGTGGGTCGTGAAGCTGCACCCCAAAGACTCCCCCGGGCTGTACGAACCCGTCGCACGCAAGCACCCGGGAGCGCGCGTCGAAGTTCGACGAGCCGACCGCGCGCGGACGGGACTCGAGATCTACGAGTATCTGGACCAGTGCCGCGTGCTGGTCACGGTGATCTCGACCACGGCCCTCGATGCGATGGCCGTCGGCGTACCCGTGGTCTGCCTGCTGGCCGACGAACAGACCACCCGCGATCGCGCTGCGCGGGTCGACTTCCTTGCGCGGCGAACCGTCACGCGGGTAAGGACTTCGGCGGAGCTCGCAGAGGCAGTGAAGAAGAAGATCGAGCAGGGTCCGGACAACGACGTCGACGCGCGCGCGCAGGCCTATGCTACCGAGCTCTTTCGCCATCGGGGCGCCTCAGCCCAGCGCGCTGCCGAGGTCATCTTGCGCGTCATGAAGCATGAGGCCGCCCGTGGGTGACGTCGTCGTCGTCGACTACGGCTCGGGCAACGTTCGTTCCATGGTGAACGCGCTGAAGAAGGTGGCCGCGCCCGGTCAGAGCGTGCTGCTCTGCCGCGAACCCGAAGCCATCACCGGCGGTGAGCGCGTAGTGCTGCCCGGCGTCGGGGCCTTCGCCGAGGTCCGGCGCAAGCTCGATGCTTCGGGTGTGCTGCCGGCGCTGCAGAAGGCGCGCGACGCCGGCGTCCCGCTGCTCGGCATCTGCGTCGGTATGCAGGTGCTCGCCGACGAAGGCTTCGAGTTCGAGACGACCCGCGGTCTCGGCTGGGTACCCGGGACGGTGAAGCAGCTAGAGGTCCCCGCTGGCACCAAGCTGCCGCACTTCGGCTGGAGCCCGGTGACGCCGACGCGCCCGCATCCCTTGTTCGACGGGCTCGCGGCCGGCAGCCAGTTCTACTTCGTGCACTCGTTCGCGCTCGGCTGCCACGAGTCCGCCGACGTCGCCGCGACCGCCGAGTATGGCGGCCGCTTCACCGCCGCGATCGCGCGGAACAACGTGGTAGGCACCCAGTTCCACCCCGAGAAATCCGACACCGCGGGCCTCGCCCTGCTCGCCAACTTCTGCCGATGGAGCACCCGATGATGCACTCCGAGAAACCGTTCGTCCTCCACGGGCTCCCCGAGAAGGTGATCTTCTGCAAGCGGTGCGTGATGTCCAACCAGCGCCCGTCGACGTCGCCCGAGCTGGTGAAGAAGGACACGCGCATCGACACCGTCGGCTTCGACGACGACGGCGTCTGCCACGCCTGCAAGTACCTCGAGATCAAGAAGCGCATCGACTGGAAAGAGCGCGAAGAGAAGCTGGTTCAGCTGCTCGACAAGCACCGGCGCAAAGACGGCCACTGGGACGTCGTGGTCCCCGGCTCGGGCGGCAAAGACTCGGCGTACGTCAGCCACGTGCTCAAGTACCGCTACGGCATGCACCCGCTGACGGTGACTTGGCCGCCGCACGTCTACACCGACATCGGCTGGAAGAATTTTCAGCAGTGGCTCCGGCGCGGCGGCTTCGACAACATCTCGCTCACGCCTAACCCGAAGGTGCACGCGATTCTCACCCGGCTCGCGTTCCTCAACCTGCTCAACCCGTTTCAGCCCTTCATCATCGGGCAGAAGAACCTCGCGCCGCGCGTCGCCCTCTCGGAGAAGGTGCCGCTGATCATGTACGGAGAGAACCAGGCCGAGTACCACAACAAGCTCGTCGAGACGCAGTCACCGTTGATGAGCCGCACGCACTACACCTCGAAGCCGGGACAGACCTTCCGCTTCGGCGGCGTCGAGCTGGACGCGCTCAAGGATCACGGCGTCGACAAGAAAGAGCTGATTCCGTACCTGCCGATTCCCGAGGCCGAGGCCGAAAAGGCCGGCATCGAGATCCACTACATGAGCTACTACCACGAGTGGAAACCGCAGGAGAATTACTACTACTCGGTCGAGCACACCGGCTTCGAGCCGAACCCCGAGCGCAGCGAAGGTACCTACTCGAAGTACGCCTCGCTCGACGATCGCGTCGACGGCTTCCACTACTACACGATGTTCATCAAATTCGGTCAGGGCCGCGCGATGAACGACGCGGCGCACGAGATTCGCGACGGGCACATCACCCGCGAAGAGGCCGTCGCGCTGGTGCGCAAGTACGACGGCGAGTTCCCCAAGAAGTACTACCGCGAATTCCTCGACTACATCGGCATCGACGAGGGCCAGTTCCACGCCGCCGTCGACCGCAACCGCTCGCCGCACCTGTGGGACCTGAAGCCCGGGGGCGAGTGGGTCTTGAAGCACCAGGTCTCGTGAGGTGACGTCGAAGCGCATCATCGCCCGCCTCGACATCAAGGGGCCCAACGTGGTGCGGGGCATTCACCTCGAGGGCCTGCGCGTCGTCGGGCAGCCCGAAGAGATGGCCGCGCGATACGCGGACCAGGGCATCGACGAGCTCGTCTTCATCGATACCGTCGCCACGTTGTACGGCCGCAACAACACCCTGTCGGTGGTCGAGCGCACCGCCGAGCGCGCCTTCATTCCGCTGACCGTGGGCGGCGGCATCCGCACGCTGCAGGACGTCGACGACGTGCTCCGCGCTGGGGCCGACAAGGTGACGGTGAACTCGGCCGCGGTGCGCACCCCGACCTTCGTCACCGAGATCGCGCGGCGCTTCGGATCTCAGTGCGTCGTCTCGGCCATCGAGGCCAAGCGACGCCCCGACGGTGGCTGGGCGGTGAAGATCGAGAACGCGCGCGAAGACACCGGCCTCGACGCGGTGCAGTGGGCGAAAGAGGTGGTTGACCGCGGCGCCGGAGAGATTCTGCTCACCTCGATCGACGCCGACGGCATGAAGACGGGGTGCGATCTCGAGCTGACGGCGGCGGTGAGCTCGGCGGTGCCGGTGCCCGTGGTCGCCAGCGGCGGCCCAGGCAACGCCGCCCATGTCGTCGATGCCTTCAAACGCGGCGGCGCCGATGCGGTGGCGCTGGGCACGCTGCTGCACTTCAAGCTCGCCAGTGTGGACTCGCTCAAGCAGGAGCTGGCCGCGGCCGGCGTGTCAGTGCGCCTGCGCGGCTGACGGCTCGCGCAGCATGCGCACCACCCGGCCTTCTTCCGCGATGCGCCGGAAGCCGCAACGCTCGTAGAGTGACAGCGCGGGTGCGTTGTCGCGGAACACGTCGAGGATGACCTGCCGCCCGGGCACGCGGGCGCAGAAGCCCTCGACGAGCGCGCGGCCCACCCCACGGCCCCGCATCGCCGGTGAGGTGCCGATGCCCACCAGCGCGAAGCAGCCGGGCGGCGTGGTCTCGAAGATGGCCCGGCGCGGCTCACGGCGCAGGAACAGGTTGGTGAAGCGCGAGCGCAGCTGCCAGCGGAAGCTGGGGTGGCGCACGACGGCAGGCAGGTGCGTCGCCACGCCGATCGCGATCTGCGGAAGCAGCCGTCGCGTGAGCGACGCCGAGAAGCCGTCGGGTGCGCCGAACACGTAGCCGGCGATCTGACCGTCTGCCTCGGCGACCAGCGATACGGCGTCCGGCGCGGTGAGGAACCACGAGACCAAGGCGCGTAGGTAGCGCCGGCCCACCGCCACGCCGAGCTGGCCGGCGAAGGCCTGCTCGTGCAGGGGGATGACGGAGGGCAGATCGCGCAGCTCGCAGCCGCGGACGTTCATCGCTTCGCGACGAGGAAGTCGCCGACCTGCAGGTGCTCGAGCCCGCTGTTCTGGAAGACGTACAGTGCTTCTTTCGCAGTGCGGACGATCGGGAAGCCGTGCAGGTTGAACGACGTGTTGAGCAGCACCGCGCGGCCGGTGCGCTGAATGAACGCGTTCATGATCGCCTCGACCTGCGGGTTCTGGCCCTTCTCGAGCAGCTGCGCGCGGCAGGTCAGGTCGGCGTTGTGCACCGCCGCGATCATGTCCGTGAAGTTCGCCCGCGTGTCGAAGGTCATCATCATGTACGGGCTCTTCAGCCTCTTGTCGTTCTTCAGGTACTCGTGCTGGCGCTCGGCGAGCACCACCGGCGCGAACGGCATCCAGAAGTCGCGTTTCTTCACCATCTGGTTGATGACGCGCACCACGTCCTGGTTCTTCGGGTCGGCGAGGATCGAGCGGTTGCAGAGGGCGCGCGCGCCGAACTCCATGCGGCCGGCGCAGCGTGCCACCGGCTGCCCTTTGACGAGGAGGTCGGCGACGGAGGCGCCCATGTCCGCGGGCTTCGAAACTACGAAGCCGCTGCCCTCGACGGCGCGCTGGGTCTCGGCCGGGTCGAGGTCGTCTCCGAGATAGAAGTGGGTGAGTGGCCTGACCGCGTCGTTGCCGAAGCGCTTCGCCGCCTCGAGCCAGAACGCGCCCATCGCCAGCGTCTCGTCGCCGCACGAGGGAAAGGCCTCGAACGACTCGACCCCGTCGAGCGCGGCGATCGCCTTGTTCGCCTTCACGTTCATGAAGACGCCGCCCGCCGCCACCACCCGGCCGTTGCCAGTCTTGCGCAGGACGTTGCCCGTCCACTTCACCAACATTTCTTCGGCGAAGCGCTGCAGGCCGGCGCAGACGTTGTCGAAGCGCTTGCCCTGAATGTCCTCGAGGATGCGCTCGAGCAGCATGTACGTCGGCAGCGTCGTCTTGCGCTTGAAGGTCAGCCCCTCGACCGCGAGGTAGTTCTCGAAGATGCGCGCGTGCTCTTCGGCGTACTTCGGCGCCGCGTACGGCGCCATGCCCATCAGCTTGTACTCGTGCTCGAGGGGCGTGAACCCCATCGCGTGGGTGACGAGCCCGTAGATGGCGCCGAGCGAATCGCTGTCGGCGATCGTCGACAGCACCTGCTCCTCGCTGCCGGACCACACGCGCACCGACCCCGAGAGGTGATCGCCCGAGCCGTCGCACGAAAGCACCACGTGCGATGAGTCGGGGTCGCGGCGCAGGCCGTAATACGCGGTCGCCGCGTGGGTGCGGTGGTGGTCGTGGAACTCGGTCGGCACTTCCCCCAGGCCGATGCGCGCGAGGTGCCGCTTCACCTCGGGCTGGCCGTGGGTCTTCATGAACGTGAGCGCGAGCGGCACGCCCACCGCGTTGCGGATGAAACCCATCGGCGTGCGCTGCTTCTCGTACGACGCCACCACGTCCTCGCGGCTGTGGTACCGGTGCAGGATGAAGCGCGAGCCGACCGCGATGCAGGCGAGGTCGCCCGCGCGCGCGCCGACGTGCGCCAAGCACGCCTTGATGGCGGCTTCGGGAAAGCCCCAATAGTTCTTTTCGCCGTTGAGGCGCTCTTCCTGAATAGCGAAGCGCAGCCCGTCGGCGTCGCCGATGCAGGCGGCAGAGTTGTGGCCGACGTGGACTCCGAGAATGAACTTGCTCAAATGCTTGCTCCTGGGTGGCCACATAGCGCACGGGCCTCGTCGAAGAGAACCTCGGCGACCGCCTCGACCGTCGATCGGCGGGCGCGCTCGAGGCCCCCGGGGATCAGGCGGTCGCGCAAGCCTTGGTCCGAGGCGAGCTCGAGCAGACCTCGGGCCAGCGCCTCCGAGTCTTCGGACGGAAAGAGCAGTCCGTCGACACCGTGGGTGATGGAGGTGGGGATGCCGCCGACGTTCGAGGCGATGACCGGGCAGCGAAACGCACGGGCCTCGACCAGGACGCGCGGGGTGCCTTCGCTGCGGCTGGGCAGCGCCAGCGCGTCGGCGTCGGCGAAAGCCTGGAACAGCTTTGGCCCGTAGGGCAGCTGCCCGACCTGGCGGATGTTCGCGCGCCCGCCGAGCTCGGCGATGGCGCGCGCGAGGTCGCTCTCGGCGCCGGCCTCGGAGAGATCTCTCGCGCCGACGATGACCAGCTCGGCGCCAGGGCGCTCGTCGAGCACGCGGCGGTACGCGCGCAGTAGCACGTCGAGGCCCTTCTCGGGGCGCAGGAAGCCGACGAACAGGATGCGGAAGGGTGCGTTTGGGGGCCTCGTGCGCTTCACGGAGTCGACCTCGGCGCGCGACAGCGCCGACGACACGATCGCGCGCCCCGTGCCCTCGCCGAGCCGCCGGCGCAGCGCCTCTCCGTTGGCCACCAGGCGAGCGCCCGGCCGCAGCACCAGCTCGTGGGCCCACGCGTTCATGAAGTCGGCGAAGCTTGTCGCCGCGACGCGCTTCAGCCCTCGGTAGTAGACGGACGCGCGCACCACCTCAGAGGGGTCGGAGCACGCGTGGTAGACGCGCGGCCGGGCGATGGGCAGCAGCGCCCAGGGTGGGGCGAACGGCAGCTGCACGATGACCGCGTCGCAACGCGCTTCGATGGCGGCGAGCGCGCGGCGGCAGGCCGCGCCGTGCGGCAGCGCAGCCATCGTCGAGGGCATGTCGGGCAGCGGCACCACCTCGCCACGGGGCAGCGCGGTGCGGTGATCGTGCGACGGCCGCCTCGAGCCGGCGATGGACAACGCGACGCTGAGGGTGGCCGCGCGCGCGCGGAGCGCGTCCAGCAGGCGCCCGAGCCCCGCATCCGTCCACAGCGCGCCCTGCTCGATTGATCCGGCGCGCCCGGTGACGAAGCCGAGGCGAAGCCGCTCAGGCTGCGGCATGTGCATCCAGCTCCTGACACCACAGCTCGAGACTCATCAGCGCCCACGTCTGAGCGAGGTTGAGATCGGCCGGCAGCGCGCCGAGCAACCCCCGCCGATCGAGGCTCTCGCGAAGCTCGACGGCCATCGGGCGCAGCGGGCCCTGAACCCAGCCGGCGTACGGCAGGGCGAAACCCTTCTTGGGCCGCTGACCGATGTCGACCGGCAGCAAGTCCTTGACCGCTTCGACGAGCACCCGCTTTGCCGGCGGCACCGCGCTGCGATCGATCTTGTGCCGTGAGGGTATCGCACGGGCCGCGCGGGCCACCGCGACGTCGACCAGGGGAACCCGAAGCTCGAGCGAGCTCGCCATGCTGGTGATGTCCGAGTCGCGCAACAGCTGGCAGCCCATGTAGCCCCACACGTCCAACTGGCAGCCCAGATCGATCGGGTCCCCATCGGTCAGGCGCTCACCGAACGCAGCGGCGAGCCGCTGGGCCCCCGTGCCGGCGGGGTTGCCCGTCAGGCGGCTGACCTCGTGCTCGAGGAAGACGCGGTGCGCGGCCGCCCACATCGAGAGCGGGCTCGACCGCGCCTGGGCGCGGCTGGCGAGCTCGACGAAGCGCGAAGGGACGACGGGCCTCGCGCTGACGGCGAGGCGGCCGGCGAGCTGGGTTGCCCGGTTGAGGCCGCTCATGCGCTGGATGACGGGGTAGCCACCGAACCACTCGTCGCCGCCCAGACCCGAAAGCACGCCCTTCACGTCCTTCGCGGCCGCGCGGCTGACGAGCCAGGTGTTGAAGCCGTCGGTCGAGGGCTGGTCGAGAGACCGGGCGAAGCGCGAGAACAGCTCGGGTACGTCGCGGTCTGCGACCTCGACCTCGGTGTGCACGCACCCGAGCTGCTTCGCGAAGTCGCGCGCGTACCGGGACTCGTCGTAGGCGGGGTCTTCGAGCTTCACCGTGTAAGTGCGCAGCCTGGGGTTGTGCTTGACCATCAGGCCGACCACGGCAGACGAGTCGACCCCGCCGCTGAGGAAGGCGCCGACCGGCGCGTCGGCCAGTGCGTGCAGCCGCACGCTCTCTTCCAGCACTCCGCGCAGCTTTTCCGCCGCGCCGGCGAAGTCGAGGCCCTCGTCACTCGGCGGGGGCATCAGCCAGAAGCGGTGCTCGCGGGTGCTCTTCCCCGGCTCTTCGACGCGCACCGTCCCGCGCTCGAGCATGGTGACGCCTTCCAGGATGGTACGGGGCTGGAGCACGAAGCCGAACGTCAAGTAGTCGCAGAGCGCCTCGCGATTCATCTGCGCCGCGACCAGCTTCGACGCGAGCAGTCCCTTGATCTCGGACGCGAAGGCCAGCCCCGCGCCCGTGCGCGCCACGTAGAGCGGCTTGACGCCGAAGGGGTCTCGGGCGAGCACGAGGGTGGGCGCGGCGCCGAGGCCTCGCTCGCGAAAGTCGAGCACCGCGATGGCGAACATGCCGCGCAGGACGTCGACGAAGGCGGTGCCCTGCTCGAGGTAGAGCGCCAGCACCACCTCGGTGTCGCTCTCGGACTTGAAGGGGTACCCTTTCGCGCGGAGCCGCTGGCGCTGCTCGACGTGGTTGTACATCTCGCCGTTGAAGACGATCGCCACGCGGTTGTCGGGCGACCAGAGCGGCTGCTGGCCGCGCTCGCTCAAGTCGACGAGCGCGAGCCGCACCATGCCTGCGGCGCCGCCCGGCCACGCGAGCTTCCCCGAGCCGTCGGGGCCCCGGTGCGTCATCGCCCCAAGCATGGCCTCCACCCGCGCCTCGGGCGCCGTGTCGGACGGGCCGAGGTTCCAGACGCCGGCGATGCCGCACATGTGAGCTTTCGCGCGCTTCTAAGGGTGAGGGTGAATGGGAGGCTTCGGTTCGTGGTACTTAGCTGCTGTTTCAATGACCCTCAACGCCGCCTCCGCGACGACCGTGCTCATTCCGGCCGCCGGACGTGTGCCTGAGGGCCTGCTGGCCTTGTCGAACATTCAAAACCCCGCGCTCATCCCGGTGGCGGGCAGGCCGGTGATCCACTGGACGATGAGCTACCTGAGAAGCCTGGGCCTCAGGAAGTTCGTGTTCGCCGTGGCGCACCGTGGCGGCTTCATCGAGGACTTCGTCAACTGTGCGTTCGGCAGCAGCTGCGAGGTGACCTTCATCACCCCTTCGAAGCCGGGCGGGCTGGGCCAGACCGTGGCCGACCTGGCGCGCGCGGTGGACACGGCGCGCGCGCTGGTGGTGCTGGGCGACACGCACTTCCAATTCGTCGACCCTTCGGTGCTGGCGTCGGACAGCCCGACGGTGCTGGTCAGCCCGGTCGAAGAGTCCTACCGGTGGTGCATCGCCGAGACCGATTCGAGCCGCATCGTGCGCGGGCTGCGCGACAAGGAGGCGGACCTGAAGGGGCCGCTCGACGCGCTGATCGGCGTCTACTGCTTCCCCGACGCACGGCTGCTGAAAGAGAGCTCGGCGGCGGCAGTTGCGGCGGCCGACGCCGCGGGGCGGCCGACCGAGATGAAGGCCATTCTCGATCGGGTGGCGGCGGTGACGCCGCTCAAGGCCGAGCGCGCAGGCGACTGGCTCGACTGCGGCAACGCCGATCGCCAGGCAGCCTCGCACCAGGCGCTGCTGCAGAAGCGGGCGTTCAACGAGCTGAAGATCGACCCCGTTCTGGGGACCATCACGAAGCGCAGCCGCAACGTCGAAAAGTTCATCGATGAGATCAACTACCTGCGGCTGCTGCCGCGCGAGCTCGCGGTGCTCTTTCCGCGGGTGGTCGACTACTCGGTGGCGTGGGATTCGCCACACCTCACCCTCGAGTACTACGGCTACCCCTCGCTCTCAGAGGCGTATGTCTTCGAGAACGTCGACCCGGGGGTCTGGGAGCGCATCTTCAGCCACCTCAAGACGATCGTGGCCGAGCGGTTCATGGCGCACGCTCGCCCGCTTCCGCACGGCGCGCTCGAGGACATGCTGCTCACCAAGACCCGCGAGCGGCTCGAGCGCTTGCAGGGCCCGCCCGAGCTCGTGCGATTGGTCGGCCACCGCGGGCCGGTACAGCTGAACGGTCGCGAAGTGAACAACCTCGCCACGCTGTGGCCGAAGCTCGAGGCCGAGGTCGCGCGAATGGCCCAAGGCGCCCGGGGCAGCATCATTCACGGCGACCTCTGCTTCTCGAACATCCTGTACGACCTGCGCTCGCGCGTCTGCAAGCTGGTCGACCCGCGGGGCTCATTCGGAAAGCAGGGCACCACCGGCGACGCGCGGTACGACGTGGCGAAGCTCTACCACTCGGTCCACGGCCAATATGACTTCCTGGTGAACGACCTGTTCTCGGTGAAGCTCGACGGCCTCGCGCTCGACCTCGAGCTGCGCACGCGGCCCGCGCACGAGCAGATCCGCGACCGGTTCGAGAAGGTGTTCTTCGCGCCCCGGGGGCCGTTTGCGAAGCGCGACGTGGCCATCATCACCGCGCTGTTGTTTGCCAGCATGCTGCCGCTGCACGACGACGCGCCGCGCCGCCAGCTCGCGATGTACGCCACCGCGCTGAAGCTGCTCGACGAGGTCTTCGCCTAAATGAACGTGGTGATGCCGATGGCAGGGCGGGGGAGCCGGTTCGCCGACGTCGGCTACCGCGTGCCAAAGCCGATGATCGAGGTCAAGGGCAAGCCGATGTACGCGTGGGCGATGGACAGCCTGCCGCTGAAGCTCGCGCGTAGGGTCATCTTCATCTGCCTCGAAGAGCACCTCGCCGGCTTCGGTCTGCGCGAGGACATCGCGCACCGGTACGCGCACCTCGACCCCGTGGTCATTCCCCTCTCGAAGGTCACCGAGGGGCAGGCGTGCACGGTGCTCGAGGGGCGGCAGCACATCGATCGTGACGAGCCGCTGATCATCTACAACGCCGACACGTGGTGCCGCACCGGCCTGGAGCGGTCGCTGCCTCAGCTGCCCGCGTCCGTTGCCGGCGTGCTCGGCGTCTTCGAGGCCCCGGGCGACAAGTGGAGCTTCGCGCGCACCGACGAGACCGGCCGCGTCGTCGAGGTCGCCGAGAAGCGTCGCATCTCGAACCACGCGTGCACCGGCCTGTACCACTTCAGCTCGGGGGCCGAGTTCGTGCGCGAGGCCGATGCGATGATCGCCGCGAACGAGCGCGTCAACCGCGAGTTCTACGTCGCGCCGGTCTACAACCGGATGATCGCTCGCGGCCGGGAGGTCAGGCTGGATGTCGCCGACGAGGTCGGGGTGCTGGGTACGCCGGAAGACCTCGCGCAGTTCATCTCGAACCACCCGGGCTGACGCATGGGGCGCGCGCCAATCAAGGTCCTTCACCTGATGAACGGCGCAGGTGGGGGGGCTGCGCTCAGCACGCTTGGGCTGATTGAGCGACACCGCCAGCGAGGCATCGCGTCGTGCGTGGTGTGCGATGCCTCTGGAACCGCCGAAGAGCGTGCGGCCATTTCTCGCGCAGTGGATGGCGAGGCGGTCTTCACGCCTCTGTACTGGTGGAACCCGAAGATTCGGTCAAAGTTCTGGAAGCGGCCGGCCATCGAGCTTCGCCAGTGGCTGCGTACCGGACTTCGTGCCGCAGAGATCGCGATGGTCGCTCGGGCAGCGCGCCGCTTTGGCGCTGAGTTGATTCACACCAACACCATCTTGACGCCGTCGGGTGGTCACGCAGCTCGTCTGCTGGGCTTACCGCACGTCTGGCACCTGCGAGAGATGCTGGGGCCCGGACAGCCCTTCCAACTGCCGCTCGCTGGAGCCAGGTTGGGGCGCTACCTGGAAGAACACGCCTCTTTCGTGGTGGCAAATTCGAACGCGTCGGCGGAAGCGCTGCGGCCAGTCGTGAGTCCGGAGCGCCTGGTAGTAGTACCCAATGGAATTTCGCTTACGACTTTTGCCAGTCTTCGCGCTCGGGCGCATTCGAGCCCCGTGATGGGCATGGTCGCCAACCTGACGTCGAAGTGGAAGAAGCACCTCCTCTTCATCGAGGCCGCGCGACAAGCTCCGGGCGCGGAGTACCGCTTGTATGGCCACGCTCCCGAACCTGGGAGGGACGCATACGCGGATGAGGTCCGCGCAGCATGCGACCGCGCTGGCGTGAAGTTGATGGGATTCGTTGATGCCACCGAGTTGCTGCAGGACCTCGACGTGCTCGTGCACACCGCTGACGGCGAGTCTTTCGGAAGAACGGTGGTCGAGGCGATGGCTGTCGGCCTGCCGGTCATTGGCGTCGACGGCGGCGGGGTAGGCGAGACCGTGGTCCACGAGGAGACTGGCCTTCTCGCGCCCCCAGACTCGGCGCGGGAACTCGCCGCATTGATGCGCCGGCTCATCGGTGATGCGGCATTGAGGCGCCGGTTGGGCGCTGCTGGAAAGGCCCGAGCGATGTCCGAGTATTCAATCGAGGCCTGCGGCGATCGCATCGTTGAGGTGTACAAAGCGGCGATGGGGGTCCCCGTGGAATCGGGGCTCACCCTTCTTTCTAAACTGGGTGCGCTCTGGTGAAGTTCTCGATCTGCATTCCCAACTACAACTACGAGAAGTACCTGCCGGAGACGATTCGAAGCGTGCTCTCGCAGGACGCCGACCTCGAAATACTTGTGTCGGACAATGCCAGCACTGACGGCTCGGTAGACGTGGTGCGGAGCTTCGCCGATGCTCGCATCAAGCTTCGCATCAACAACGCCAACGTCGGCTTCGCGGGCAACCTCGACCGGGCCGCTCGTATGGCGACGGGCGAGGTCGTCGTCATGCTCAGCTCTGACGACTTGATGCGGCCGGGCGCGTTGAAGGCCTATGCGGCGCTGTTCGGCGCAATAGAAACGGACGCCATCGTGACGGCGTCCGCGGACATCATCGACGCCAAGGGAGAGCGCACTGGCGATATCGCTCCCGACCCGTTGTTGTGGACCGAGGCAGACGTGGTGGCCGGCTACCCGACGCCGGTGGGAGCACGCCTGTTCCGCGTCCAAGCGGCCGAACTACTGAGGCGCTGTCTCGCCTCGCAGCGCAACCCGTTCAACTTCCTGGCGACAGCCTACGGGCGCCATCTCTATGAGCGGGTCGAGGGCTACGGTGGCGGGCGCACCATCAATCCCGACAAGTGGTTTCACTGGCGGCTGCTCGGCGCCGCCAGTCACGCCTACTACCTCGACGCGCCGCTCTTCGCGTATCGTTGGCACACGTCGAACCAAACGGCGCAACAGAAGTCGTCCGGCGCGCTGAAGTATCTCGTCGACGAATACGTGAGCAGCTTCGAGATCGACTCGTCGCTACTGAAGCGCGCCGGCCTCTCGAAAGAGGATGTCGAGCGGGCTTTCGTCGAGCACGACATCGCACGCCACGGGCTGGCCACGCTCGCCAAGGGCGACGTCGACCGGGCGCGGCGCATTTTACTGTTCGGGCTCTCCGCCTATCCGGCCCACGCGCGCAAAAACTGGAAGCTGTGGGCTCTTGGTGGCCTTGCCGTGCTGCCGGGCGGCACGCACCTCGCCCGCTTCGCCTACAGGCGCCGTGGCCGGACCCGCTAGGCAGGCGAGCGCACGGGCGACGGCGGAGCAGCCGTCCCTTCCCTCGTGCTCACGATCGAGAGCCCGACGGCGAGGCCGAGCGTGATGGGGAAGGGGCCGACGAAGAACAGCTCGCGGCTGAACATGCCGCGCAGCACGAAGAGCACGCACAACAACCGGATGAGGTCCGTGGCGGCCTGAACGTTCGGGCTCGCGGATGTCGGCCTTCGGCAGAGCTGAATGGCGACGACCAACAGTGCCAGCAGGGTCGGGAAACCCGATCCGCCCGCGATGTACCCGATGAAGTTGTGAGTATCGAGCTGCGGCAAGTCGCTGCGCATGCGTTTCGCCAGCTCGTAGTTGAGCTCCTGTGGAGTGGTGCCGAAGATGGGGTTGTCGAGGGCAATCTCCATCGAGGTCTCGAATAGGCTGACCCGCTGCTGATCCGACGCGTAGCCTTCTCGCGTCTGCTGGATTCGGTAGTCGAAGGTCTGTCGAGTGCCGAGCAGTGTAAACGTGGCGTATGAGGCCAGCGAAAGTCCGCCGACGACAAGTACGGTGCGCCAACGTCTCGTCTGTAGGGCAAGCAACGCCGCAATCAGCAGCATGCCACCCCAGCCCGACCGGTTGCCGCCGCTGAAGAGCAGAAAGGCGGTCGACACGACTGCCGCCGCCACCAACAGCTTGGTCCATAGTCCGGTGCGGAAGTTGAGTAGCATGAACCCTGCGAACAAGATCACCGGCAGCGCGTAGAGCGAGTAGGCGTTCTTGTTCGCGATGTCACCGAGGGGGCGGTACCCCTCGTACTCGACGAAGCCGCCGCGCAGACCGTTGACGTTGGCCACCAGCAGGCTCACGCACAACGCCTGAGTGCCTCGCACGAAGTCCTCTCGGCGTCTCACCATCAGCGCGACGGCAAAGATGGTCATGACGCTCGAGCCCATCTTGATGAGATCGCCGAACGACTCTCCGTACCGGAGCACCGAGAACGCGAAGAGGAAGAAGAAGACGAGCAGGGCGGTGCGGACGCGCCGCGGAAACTGCGACCACGACGGCATCACGATGGTGGGGATGGCGAGCAGCACCGGCACCACGAACAGCGGCACGAACAGCCCGCCCACCTCCACCCGCAGCTGGCCGATCGTAGCCGCGGCGACGAGCAGGCACGTCATCGTCAGCAGCCAGTTGCCCCCTCGCCGCGTTGCGTACACCCGCGGCGCCTGGGGCGAGGCGTTGAGCTCGTAGGTGGTCGACGACATCGGCGCCGCTAGCAATACCTCAAGGCCGATGGGTGCCCCAAGGGGGGCCGGGGATTCAGGTCAACGTCGCCGCGACGAGGTGCCGGTGGCCGAGATCGTGGCGGCGCCGCAGCTGCGCGCCCGCACGATCCAATGGGTAGTTGCCCCATCGGAGGCCATCCCGACCGCGTACAGCCCGCCGTGCTTGCCGAAGTCGATCGCGTTTCCGTAACTGGAGTACCCGGCAGCCAGCGCCCAGTCGTCTTCGGTGACCCAATTGGACCCGAAGCCGTCGCTTCGGCGGGTGATCCACCGGTAAGCGCCAGCGCTGCCGCGGCAGCGGCCGACCGCGTAGAAGCCCTTCTCGTCCTTCTTGTCGAAGCTGATTCCGCGGCCCATGCAGTCGGCCAGGTCGTCGACGACGATCCACGTCGCGCCGGCGTCCATCGTGCGGCGAACGACCCAGTGAGGCTTCCCATCGGGCTGGTACGCGGTGCCGATGACGAGGGCAGTGCCCGGGTTCTTTCCAGTCGCCACGGCGTCGGGCTGGGCACCGAACGTAGCGTTCGCCGAATAGGCGAAGTCGTCGGTGATCGCGGTCCAGTCATCCACGAGCGTCCAGGGCCCCCCCGGCGTCGTTTGGCGCCGGGTCTGCCAGCGGTACTGCCGTCCGTTCCAGTTGTACCCGGCCGCGAAGACACTCCCCGCCTTGTCGAGGGCCATGCCCCGCGGCGCAGTGCCCGCGACGATTGGCGTATACACGTCGATCTGGGCCCACGTGACGCCGAGGTCGGTGCTCCGGCGCGTGTACCAATGGTAATCGCTGGGGGTTGGCTTGTTCGCATAGCCTGCGACCAACAGTGCGCCCGCGCCGTCCAGCGACATCGCATACGCGTGGGAGACGGTCGAGTCGCCGCTCTGCACGTCGGCGATCGACCAGCTGCTGCCGCCATTCGTCGAACGTCGGACCAACCACTTGCCCACCTCGCTGGAATCGTTGGCGCCTCCCGAGACGAACACCGAGTTGGATCTGACGAGAATAGCGGACGGCACGTTGCGGGCACCCGTGGTGTAGACGAAGTCGTCCACCGTCACGAACGGCGACGTTCGATTGATCCGTCTGCGAACCACCCAGCGGGAGGTGACGGTGTCCGAAGCGGTGCCGGCGACCCAAAGCGTGTCGCCATCTTGCGTGACGGCTCCGGCGCTCGAGGACACAGCGCCGGGTAAGACGAAGTCGTCGATGGTGGACCAGGTCGGGTTCTCACACCTCGGGTCCGCCCAAGCTCCTGCTGCGACGACGCACCCTGCAACCACGATCGCGCGCATCATGGTGACTCCTTGCCGTCCACGAACGGTATCTGAGGGGCCCGTGCAGCACCAAGCCGCTGCCGGGCAGCGCGGCGCAGCAGCTCGTAGGCGTCTCGCTGCTCGCGGCCGGCAGTGAACTTCCTACGGAAGACAAGCGGCAGCGACCGAATGGGGACGATGCTCAATCGGAAAGCACGGGCGAAGAACCGTTGTGTGTCGCCGCCCGTGGCCTCAGCAAACTCGAGTACCACCTGCGCAAGCCGTGCGTGAATGGACCCAGCCTCGACGATTTCCATGGCGCGCTGTGGGATCGGCACCCCCAGCGCCGTGCGCGCCCGCCGCCACGCAGGTGCCACCGCCAGCGCGACGCCCCACGCGCGAGCGCGCTCCGCAGCGACCTGCCAGTTCGGTTCGAGACCAACGAGGTCAACCAGCCAGGCGAGCCGCTGCAGCGAGTGCGTAGCCGCGTGAAGCGCGAGGTACACCGCGTCATCTTCCCGGTTGAGGGCGGGCAGATCACCCTGCGGCGTGGGCACCGTCTGCCGGCGCGCGAGCAGTTCGGCCACCTCGACGCGCGTGTCGTGGTGGTGATTGAAGTAATGGTGTAGCTCGACCAGCATCCCCGACGGCTCGGCGGGCAACAGCGAGTCGTTGTGCATCTCGTGCGAGTCGAGAAAGCGCCGAGAGCAGACCCCGGCATCGACCAGTGCCTGCGCCGCGCCGTCTTTGTGCCGCGGCTCGACAAGCACATCGACGTCGCTCTGTTGGCGCAGCGCCGGCTCGCGCCACCGACTGGCCGCCGCGGCGCCCTTGAGCACGACCACCGGGATGCCTGCCGCTTCGATCGCCGCGACGACGCGGTGCGTGAAGCGCAGCGCTCGCATCCCGCGCGCCTGGGCTGCAACGACCGCGGCCCGATATCCGGGATGCCGCAGAGGAAAGAGTCCCAGTACTCCGTTACGTTCGGCCGCTTCGAAGAGCGCCTGGGTGGTCTCGGGGGCCAGAGTGTCGGTGGCCAGCTTCCCCGTGACCGCGTCGATGAGCAGACGCAGCGCAGCACGTCCGTTCGCGGCGTGGCGCACGCCCTGAATCTCTCGCGCGACATCGAGCACGAAGAGGCGTGTAGCACCAAAGTCTCCCCGACCTCACGCCGCGGGCGGCTGCGAAAGCTGTGGAGAACCCCCGAGCCGCATGGCAGATGGCTGACGATCCGTGAAGGCGCTCATCTGCCTCGGCACCCGGCCTGAGGTCATCAAACTGTTCCCGGTCGAGCGCGCGCTGCGCGAGCGCACCTCGATTGAGCCCGTGACGCTGGCGCTGCGGCAACAGGCCCAGTTGCTCGACCAGAGCTTTGCCTCGGTCGAGTGGAAGCCCGACCGCGTCGTCGAGCGGTCCGTCGCCGGGTACTCGTTGTCGCAAATGTTCGCTGGCCTCCTGCTCGCCATGGAAGAAGAGATCGACCGCGAGAAACCCGGTGTCGTCATTGTTCAGGGCGACACGACCACCGCGCTCGCGGCCTCAGTCGCCGCCTTTTACGCCAAGGTTCCGGTCGCTCACGTCGAGGCCGGCCTGCGTACCTGGAACTTCGAGCAGCCGTTCCCCGAAGAGATGCACCGCGCCTGTGTCGACGTCTTCGCGCGGTTCTGCTTCGCGCCGACCCAGGCGTCCGCGGACAACCTGCTCAAGGCGGGAGTACCTCGCGAGCGCATCAGCATCACCGGCAACACCGTGGTGGATGCGCTCAACTACGTGGTGGCCAGGCTCCCGGCCCAGCGGCAGTACCCAGTGGCCGCGGGCCAGCGGCGGGTGGTGGTGACGTGTCACCGGCGCGAGAACTTCGAGCGTGGCATCGCCGCGGTCTGCAGCGCGGTGGGCACCCTTTCGGCGAGGCCCGAGCTCGACTTCCTCATCACCCTGCACCCGAACCCGAACGTCCGAACGACGATTGATCAGGCGCTGGTCGATGGTCCCCGGCTCAAGAAGATCGAGCCGCTGCCGTACCGGGACTTCGTGCACGTGCTGCGGTCGGCGTGGCTGGTGCTCACCGACTCGGGCGGTATCCAGGAAGAAGCGACCGCGCTCGGCGTCCCGTTTCTCGTGCTGCGCGAGGACACCGAGCGACCCGAGGGATTGCAGGCCGGAACAGGCCGGCTGGTCGGCACCGACGCCGATCGCGTGGTCGCCGAGGTGAACGCGCTGCTCGCCGATTCTGCGCGCTACCGCGCCATGGCGACGCCGAGCGAGGTCTTCGGCGACGGCAGGGCCGCGGAGCGGATCGCCGATACGCTGAAGGCGGCGCTCGGCTGATGCACGTCCTGCTGCTCACGCACTACTTCTGGCCCGAGCTGGGTGCGCCGCAGGTCATTCACGCCGAGTGGATCAAGCGCTTCACCCGCAAGGGCCACCAGGTCACGGTCGTCACCTGCTTCCCGCACTATCCCGACGGGGTGATTAAGCCCGGCTACCGGAACCGCCTGTTGATGGAAGAGGAGCGTGACGGCGCGCGCATCTTCCGCACCGCGACCTACGCGGCGCGAAACGCCGGCTCGGTGAAGCGCGCGTTGAACCACCTGTCGCTGACGGCGTCGTGCTGGGCCGCCTGGCCGAAGCTCGGCCGCTTCGACGTGGTGATGACCGAGTACCCGCCGCTGTTCACCGCGCTGTCCGGGCTCGCCATGGCGCGCCTGCGCGGGGTGCCGCACGTCCTCAACGCGGGTGACCTGTTCGTCGAAGTGGCGCTCGAGATGGGCGCGCTGCCCGCGGGGCCCATCGGCGACGCGTTTCTGGCGCTGTCCCAGGCGATCGAGCGCCGGTCGACGGTAATCGTCACCGCCGAAGGGTGCATCGACAAGCTCGCGGGCTACGGCATCTCTCGTGATCAGCTCGAGTACCTGCCGAACAGCGTCGACAGCGAGCGCTTCGTTTTCGACCCCGAGCGCCGCCGCCGCGTTCGCGCCGAGCGCGGCTGGAACGAGGGGCAGATCATTGCGCTGTACCACGGCACGCACGGCATGGCGCAGAACCTCTGCCAGGTCGTCGAGGCCGCCGCCCGGCTGCGAGATCTGAAGCACATTCGCTTCGTGCTGATCGGCGACGGGGCCGACAAGCCGGCGGTGATGAGGCGCGCCGCCGAGCTCGGCGTCGGCAACGTCGATTTTCTGGCGCCCGAGAGCTTCGACAAGATGCCCGGGCTTGTCGATGCGTGCGACATCGGCCTGGTGCCGCTGAGGCGGATGCCGCAGTTCGAACTCACGCTACCCTCGAAGATGTTCGAGTTCATGTCTGCCCAGCGACCGGTCGTGCTGGGGGTAGCCGGTGACGCCCGCCGCATCATCGAGGGAGCCGGGGCAGGCCTCGCCCACGACCCCGACGATGCAGAGGGGCTCGCCGCCGCGGTTCGTACCCTCGCGGACGATCCCGCGCGCCGCGCGCAGATGGGAGCGAAGGGCAGGGCTGCGGTGGTCGAGCGCTACTCGCGCGATCGATTTGCGGACGATCTCGAGCGCGTGCTCGAGAAGGCGGTAGCCCGGAGTCGGTGAGCGACGATGGCCAACGCGGTGTCGACGTGGATTCTGAAGCAGCTGTCGCGGCGCACGGCGTCGGGCGCGTTCGTGCCTGAGCTCGACGGGCTTCGCTTCGTCGCGATCTTCTGGGTCGTCCTGTACCACATCGAACTGCTGCACCAGCCCGAGGTGCCGGCGGGGCTGCAGGTGGCCTCGGGCGCAGGGCACTACGGCGTCGAGCTGTTCTTCATCATCAGCGGGTTCGTACTCGCGCTGCCGTTCGCGACCTGGCGCATGCAGGCTGGTCGGCCGGTTCAGCTCAGGCGGTACTACCTACGCCGGCTCACCCGGCTCGAGCCTCCGTACCTGCTCAGCCTGCTGGTCTTCTTCGCCCTCAAGGTAGCGCTGAAGGGGCAGAGCGCGCACGAGCTCTTGCCGAATCTGCTGGCGAGCGCCGGCTATGTGCACAACGTCATCTACGCGCAGCGTAGCGCGGTGAGCGTCGTCGCGTGGTCGCTCGAAATCGAGGTGCAGTTCTACCTGCTCGCTCCGTTGCTGGGGCGTGTCTTCCTGCTGCGCGATGCGCGCGTGCGCCGCGGCATCCTCTGCGCGGGAATCGCAGGGGCCATGCTGTTGTGCGCCGTGTTCGATCGCGACGCCAACCCGCGGCTGTTTCTGTCGCTACCCGCGTACGTTCAGTACTTCCTGATCGGGTTTCTGCTCTCTGACTTCTACCTGACGGGCGATTGGCGGACCGACCATGGCCGAAGACCTTCGTTCGACGTTGTTGGTCTGGCCGCGCTCGGGCTGCTCGGCCCCGTCGTCTGCTTCGGGTACCACCAGTGGTGGGGCCAGCTCACTGCGCCGCTTCTCACGGGACTCTTCTGTGTCGGAGCCTTTCACGGCCCTTTGCTCAACCGCTTCTTCCGCAACCCGTGGGTCTATTCGTACGGGGGGATCTGCTACACGATCTACCTGTACCACTCGATCCTGGTGCAGGGCGCGGGGGCAACCGCGAAGCGGGTGCTCGGGTCGGGCGTCACCTGGCCCCGCATGCTGGCCGACATCGGCTTGTCGGTCGGCATCGTGGTGGTGGTGTGCCCGGTTCTGTTCGTGCTGACGGAGCGATACTTCATGACGCCCGATTGGCACCTTGAGCTCCGCGGGCGGCTGTCGCGTCTGCTCGGGCTGCGACCGACTTCTCCCGAAGCGCCGCGCAGGCGGTGAAGTGGGTCGAAGTGCGCGCGGCGTGGCGACGCATCCGTGGCGTCTCGCGGCTAAAATCCGCACATCCCATGAAAGCTCACGTCTCAGTCGCGCTGGCCGTGCTGGCGGGCTGCGGAACGCCTCTGCGCCCGGGGGCACCCGCTGCGGATCAGAACGGCCCCGCAGTGGACATCGAATCTCCAGTGGCGCTGACATTCGCCCCTGAACCGCAGAGGGACTCTCAGCTGGAACCCCTCGATGTGAGGTCGGGCACTGCGGCCGGGCCAGAGCACTCGTTGACGGTCGTACAGAGCGAGTCTGGAAACGCACTGCCAATCAGTTTCGGCCTGCCTCAGGCCGCCGTGACCGACGTTGACGCCCTCACGAGCACGTTCGCAGGTTATTGGATGGCGGCTGCCGTCGTGGCCAACGGATCCCAAGCAGGAAGTTACGTGTTGGTAGGCACGAGAGATCCGCAGCCGGGCACCGGACGCGACATCATCGTCGAGAAGTACAACGCAGCCGGCGTCATGCAGTGGCAACGCGTCATCAACGGAGCGGCAAACGGTGACGACTATGGCGCCGCGGTCGCGGTCGAGTCGGCGGGCGCAGCCATCTACGTCGGCGGCGGAATCTGGGACTCTGACGAGAACGAGCGCGACGCCTTTCTGCGCAAGTACGACTCGAACGGCAACGTGCAATGGACCCGCACCGTCGACGGAACCTACAACGACAGCGACATCATCAACGGCATTGCGCTCGATGAGTCCGGCAACGGCGTCGTGGTCGCCGGAGTCCTGCGAAATCGGCCTCATTACCCGGCGTACAATGACGCGTACGGCGCCCGATACACATCCTCGGGCGCGCTGGTCTGGTCCTTCACGCACAACGGTGCAGGCAACCAGCACGATGCATTCAACAGCGTTGCGGTCGACGGCAATGGCAACGCCGGCTTCGGCGGCTTCACCTCGCTGACCGCCGATCCGAGCTACGCGCGGTACACGGCCTATGCCCGTTTGATGTCTCGCACTGGGGCGCTCGTCTGGGAAGGGACGTTTCCTCGTTCGAACGGCGGCACTTCGACGATTCGCGAGGTCTCGTACAACAACGGGATCTGGGCGGCTGCGGTGTCCAACAACGACCCCGGGGAGAACGGCGGCGCGATCGCGCGCTACACCACGGCCGGGCAGGTGCTGAGTTGGTGGGAGGTTTCGGACGTCACGCCACGTTCCGTGGCGGTCTCCTCGAGTGGCTCGTTGTACGTCGCGGGTGATTCGGTTCCCGGCGGCACCTTTCGCCTGGGCCGTGTCGTGAACGGCGCGTGGGCTTGGCAGGCGACCAACCAGCCCACGGGCTATGGCTATGGCGTTGCCGTGACCGGAAATCGGCTCGTTGCTGCGGGGTTCAGTGCCGCGAACGGCGCAATTTCGCCGTACTGGTTGGTCTTCTCGTCGCTCCCATGAGAGGGACGTCCGCATCGGCTGAATTCGTCGCTCACGGTTGAGCACAGATGGCGAGCGGCATAAAGCCCACGTCCCATGGCAGTTCCCTTCTTTCGCCCCTCCGTCACGCAGGCCGAGATCGACGAAGTCGTCGCCTGCATGAAGTCAGGCTGGCTGACGACCGGCCCTCGCACGAAGCAGTTCGAGGAGAACTTCGCGAAGCGGGTCGGCGCGAAGCACGCGGTGGCGCTGAACTCGTGCACCGCGGCGCTGCACCTCGCGCTCGACGCCGTCGGCCTCAAGCGCGGCGAGAACGTGATCGTCCCGGTGATGACGTTCGCTGCCACCGCCGAGGTCGTCCGCTACTTCGACGCCACTCCGGTCATGGTCGACTGCGAGCCACGAAGCCTCTGCATCGACCCGGACAAGCTCCGCGAGACCGCGAAGAAGACGAAGGACCTGCGCGCCATCATCCCGATGCACTACGGCGGGCAGATGGTCGACGTCGACGCCGTGCAGAGCATCGCCAAAGAGGTCGGTGTCCCCGTCATCGAAGACGCCGCGCACACGCTGCCGGCCTTCTACAAGGGCCGCCAGGTCGGCACGACCGCCGACATCACCTGCTTCTCCTTCTACGCGAACAAGTGCATCACGACGGGCGGGGAGGGCGGCATGGCCGTCACCGACTCGCAGGAGCACGCCGATCGCATGCGCGTCATGTCGCTGCACGGCATGTCGAAGGACGCGTGGAAGCGGTTCACCGACAAGGGCAGCTGGTACTACGAGCTCGTCGCGCCCGGGTTCAAATACAACCTCACCGACATCGCCTCTGGCATGGGCCTGCGCCAGCTCGAGCGAGTCGACGAGCTGTGGGCCGAGCGGAAGAAGATCGCCGCGCGCTACACCGCCGAGCTCTCCAAGATCCCCGGCATCGAGACGCCGCAGCAGCTCGAGCACCGCGAGCACTCGTGGCACCTGTACCCGATTCGCCTCGAGACCAAGCGCTGGTCCATCGATCGCGCGCGCTTCATCGACGAGCTCAAGGCGCGGGGCATCACGGCGAGCGTTCACTGGATGCCGCTGCACCTGCACCCGTACTACCGGCAGACCTACGGTACCGGCACCGGCATGTTCCCCGTCGCGGAGGATGTCTGGCCGCGCCTCGTCTCGCTGCCCATCTTCCCCGGCATGACGGACACCGAGCAGACCGAGGTCATCTCGGCCATCGCCGACCTCGCCCGCCTGCATGGACGTTAAGCGCGCCTTCGATCTCGCGATCGCGGTGCCTGCGCTGGTCGCTTCCGCTCCGCTCATCGGCGCGCTCGCGGTCGCCGTGAAGCTCGACTCCAAGGGCCCCGCGTTCTTCGCCCAGACGCGCGTCGGTCGCGGGCGCAAGCCGCTCAAGATCTACAAGCTCCGAAGCATGGTGGCGGACGCGGACAAGAAAGGCCCCGCCGTCACCGCCGGCAACGACGACCGCATCACGCGCGTCGGCCGCATCCTCCGCAAGACGAAGCTCGATGAGCTGCCGCAGCTGCTCAACGTCGTCAAAGGCGAGATGTCGCTCGTCGGCCCGCGCCCGGAGGCTCCCCGCTACGTCGAGCGCTACCGCCCCGAGTGGCTCGAGCTCCTCGACGTCCGCCCCGGCATCACCGACCTGGGCTCCATCACGTTTCGAGATGAGGAGTCGCTGCTCGCCAACGCCAAGGACCGCGAGCGCGCCTACGTCGAGGCCGTGCTTCCAGCCAAGCTCGGCGTCGCGCTCGAAGGCGTCCGCAAGAGCTCCTTGCTCTTCGACGCCAGGCTCCTGCTCGAGACTGTGCGTGTCGTGCTGACACCTCCGCGCGAGCCGCATCCGGCTGTTCAGCAGGCTGCCGCTGAGATCGATCGGCTCAACAGCCCCCTCACCCCTTCGAGAGGAGAGGGGGCGCGTTCATGAATGCCGTCCCCCCTCCGGGGCACTGAGGTTGCTGGCGGCAGCCACCTCAAGGTAACACCGCCAACCCCCGATGCCCGTAGACACCCTGGGCCAGCGACTGCTTCTCCACTACCGGCGTGCGCTGCAGCTCTTCCTGCATCTGCAGCTCTGGGCGGTGGCGCTGGTGGGTGCCTTCCTGCTCCGCTTCGAGTTCTCGCTGCCGGACGAGTACCTGCCGAAGCTGCCCATCTGGGTCGGGGCGCTGCTGCTGGTCCGCTTCGTCTCCTTCGCCGCCTTCGGGATGTTCTCAGGCATGTGGCGCTACACGGGCGCCAAAGATCTCGTCGCGCTCTTCAAGGCGGCCACCGTCTCCAGCCTCCTCTTCCTCGCCTTCCTGTACCTCGGCGGCTACCGCTCCTTCCCGCGCAGCATCGTCTTCATCGACTGGATGCTCACGATGGTCTCGGTCGGCGGCCTGCGCTTCGGCGTCCGCACGCTCTGGCAGCTCGCGGCGTCGGTGGCGAGAGACGAGAAGCAGCAAGACCGCAAGCGCCTGCTCATCGTCGGCGCCGGGGACGCCGGCGAGCACCTGTTGCGCGAGATGCAGCGCGTCTACTCCTCCCGCTACACGCCCGTCGCCTTCGCCGACGACGACGGTCGCAAGGTCGGCCAGTCCATCCACGGCATCCCCGTCGCCGGCCGCCTCGACAAGGTCCCCGACATCGTCCGCGCCAAGAAGGTCGACGAGATCATCATCGCGATCCCCTCTGCCACCGGCCGCGACATGCGGCGCATCATCGATCTCTGCAAGCCGTCGGGCGTCAGCATCCGCACCATGCCGGGCATCGATCAGCTCATCGACGGCAAGGTCAACGTCAGCCAGCTGCGCCAGGTCGACATCGAAGACCTGCTCGGCCGCGAGCCCGTCACCCTCGATCAGCGCGCGCTCAACGAGACCCTGCAGGGCCACGTCGTCATGGTCACCGGCGCCGGCGGCTCCATCGGCTCGGAGCTCTCCCGCCAGATCTGCCGCTTCAAGCCCTCACAGCTCCTGCTCGTCGAGCGCGCTGAGAACGCCCTCTTCGAGATCCACCGCGAGCTTCACGCCAAGCACCCCGGCCTGAACCTCGTCCCCTGCATCGCCGACATCTGCGACCGCCGGCGCATGGAGCAGCTCTTCGAGAAGCACCGGCCCTCGATGGTCCTCCACGCCGCCGCGCACAAGCACGTGCCGATGATGGAGTGGAACCCCGCCGAGGCCATCAAGAACAACGTCCAGGGCACGCGCCTGCTCGCCGACCTCGCCTCTGCTTCCGGCGTCGAGCGCTTCGTCATGATCTCCACCGACAAGGCGGTGAACCCGACGAGCGTGATGGGCGCCTCCAAGCGCCTCGCCGAGCTCTACATCCAGGCCATCTCGCAGCGCTCGAAGACGTGCTTCAACGCCGTGCGCTTCGGCAACGTCCTCGGCTCCGCCGGCTCGGTGCTGCCCATCTTCAAGGAGCAGATCGCCGCGGGCGGCCCCGTCACCGTCACGCACCCGGAGATGCGCCGCTACTTCATGACCATCCCCGAGGCGAGCCAGCTCGTCCTCCAGGCCGGCACCATGGGGCGCGGCGGAGAGATCTTCGTGCTCGACATGGGCGAGCCCGTGAAGATCGTCGACCTCGCGCGAGATCTCATCACGCTGTCCGGTCTCAAGCCCGACAAGGACATCGAGATCCGCTTCACCGGCCTTCGCCCCGGCGAGAAGCTCTTCGAGGAGCTCTCCACCAAGGACGAGGCCGCCGACAAGACGCTTCACCCGAAGATCTTCATCGGCCGGCTCTCCCCGCGACCGTTCGATGCCGTCAGCGGATCCATCGACGGGCTCATCTCGCTGGCAGAGCAGGGCGGCTCGGCGGCCGCGATCATCGAGAAGATGCGCGAGCTCGTGCCCGAGCTGCAGCGCGAAGGCGCGCTCGAAGAGCAGCGCGCCGCCGACGTGATTCCGCTGCGGCGCCCTGCGTGACGCCGAGCTAATTTCGCCGCGCGTGCTCAGCCGCCGACAGGGCAGACGACTCAATCGTGCCGGGCGCGTCGTGCTCGCGGCCGCCGCCGTCATCGCGCCGCTCTGTCTCGGCGGAGTTCCCCAGTGGGTCGCGTGGATCTGCGCGCCGCTCGTCTTCGCCGCCCTCGCCCTCGCGCTCACCGGCCGCGAGTCGCTCAAGCTCCCGCTCTTCGCGTTCGTGCCGCTCGGCATCGCCGCGTTCTGCGCCTTCCAGCTCATCCCGCTGCCGCCCGCGCTGCTCTCGCTCTTCAGCCCCGCCGCCGCCGAGCTGCGCGAGTTCGCGCTCGTCCCTTTAGGCCTCGACGCCTGGAGACCCGTCACCCTCGAGCCCGATGCCACCTGGCGCGAGCTCGGCAAGCACCTGCTCTACGCCGCCGCCTTCCTCGCCGCGATGCACCTGTCCTCCGGCGCGCGCGGCGCCCGGCCCATGCTCGCCGGGGTCATCGCCGCCACCGGCGCCTTCGTCGCCTCCCTCGCCGCGCTGCACCCGCTGCTCGGCCTCGACGAGCTGTACGGCGTCTACAAGTTCATCTCGCAGCCGCGGCTCATGACCTCGTTCGGCAACGTGAACCACCTCGCCGGGTTCATGATCCTCTCCGGCATGTTGAGCCTCGCGCTCGCCATCGAGGCCACGAACCGCCGTGTCCGCTCGGTGTGGTTCATCGTGTTCGCCGCGTGCTCCGCCGGCGCGCTGCTGTCGCTGTCTCGCGCGGGCATCGCGGCCTACGCCGGCGGGCTCGTGCTGTTCCTCGCCGCCATCGCCGTCACGCGGCGCGCGCGGAGACCCGACGACGCCCAGGACAACACCACCACCGCGCTGCGCTGGGGCGCCGTCGCGCTCTCGGTCGTCGTCATCGGCGCGTTCGTGCTCTTCGACCGCCTCGCCCAGCGCTTCACCGACCTGCCGACCTACGCGCTCAAGCTCATCGTGTGGCCGTCGGCGGCCGCCGCGACGATGGACTTCTGGCGCGCCGGCATGGGGCGCGGCGCCTTCGAGGTCGCCTTCACCCGCTTCACGCCCGAGCACCTCGGCAAGACGTACACGCACCCGGAGAACTTCGTGCTGCAGCTCTCCACCGAGCTCGGCATCCTGCTCGCCGTGCTCGTGATCGCCGCGGCCGCCGCGAGCGCGGTGCTGCAGGCGCGGGCCAGCGGGCGCACTCCGCTCGAGCTCGCCATCGTCGTCGCCGCGGTCGCCGTCGTGCTGCACAACATCTTCGACTTCAACCTCGAGTACCCCGGCGTCGCGCTGCCGCTCGCCGTCGCGTTCGGCGTCGGCGCGGGAGATGCCGAGTCACTGTGGGGCCTCAAGCTCAGGCGCTGGCCCGTGCTCGTCGGCGCGCTCGCCGCCCTCACCGGCGTCGCGCTCTTCCTCGGCACCGGCGACCTGCGTGAGGAGGAGGACCGCCTGCTCGCCGAGTACAAGCTCGCCGAGACGCCGGCGGAGGTCCGCAAGCTCGTCGTCCCGTTCATCGACCGCCACCCCGCCGACTACCTGCCCTACGCGCTCGCCGGAGCCGCCTACGTCGGCAAGAAGCCGCCCGATCCGAAGGAAGCAATCGCGTTCGCCAACCGCGCCCTCTATCTGTTTCCCAAGGATTTCCGTTCGCACCAGGTTGCGGCGCGGGCTCTTCGCTCGCTTGGCCGCCGGGGTCAGGCGCTGCTCGAGTACCGGCTGGCGTACGAGAACCTGGTCAACTCGTACGAACCACTGATCGAATGCATCGGCTACGCGAAGGACAAAGACGAGCTGCTTCAATGCGTGCCGTCGTCAGTCACGCATGTGCGCGTGCTGATGAAGCTCGCTGATGGGCACAAAGCGGCAGATGCCTGCATCTTCGCGCTTGCTACGCTGCCCGTCGAAGAAGGCACGGCCGCGTTCGCCGTTCAGTGCGCCAACATACTCATCGGCTTGAAGCGGCTCGATGACGCAATCGCCCTGCTCGACGCCGCGGTGGCCGGCGTCGGCGACAAGCCCGAGCTCGCCATCGGGCGCGCGCAGGTCCTCCAGCAGCACGGCAAGCCTCAAGAGGCGATCGCGACGCTCGAGGAGGCGCTGAAGAAGTCTCCCGCGCACTACGACATCACCGTGGCGCTCGCGACCGCGTACCTCGTGGAGAAGCGGCACGAGGCGGCCCGCGCGGTGGTGGTGAAGACGACTGCGGTGACGACGGACTCCACGCGGCGCGCGGCGCTCAAGACGATGGAGGCGGAGATCGATCTCGCGATCGGCGAGACCGAGCGCGCGGTGCGCGAGCTGCGCGCCGCGGCGCAGCTCGAGCCGACGGCGGCGCGGCACTACCTGATGGCCTCCGCGCTGATGAAGCTGCGCTCGTTCGACGAGGCGTGGGCAGAGGTGCGTGCAGGTCAGCGTCTCGACTCCTCGAGTGGAGCGCTGGCTGCCGAGGACAATTTCAAGCAGGCAGAACGTGGTTACAAGCAGCTGGAGGCAGTAAAACCGTGAGCCATGAGATGGCTCCTCCTGCTGGGGCTGGTGGCAAGCGCCGCCGCCCACGCGCAGAACAGCTGTGACCAGCCTCGTCCGCGCGACACTGCACCGCTCTTGAAGGCGATTCAGGATGACGACGCGATGGCGAGCATGTTCGACCAGACGGCCGGCGCCTGCACGACCGAGTCCGCCGCCTGCGACGCCCAGAAGCTCAAGTGCGGCGATCAGCTCGCCGAGACACTGAAGCGGCAGGTGAACGTCGACAACGGCGCCTGGCTGCGCGACATGCTGATCCCCTTCCTCGGCCAGCGCTACACGCCGAGCGCGCAGATCCCCACGACCGAGATCGCCTACGACGTCTCGTGCTCGATGGATGCCGCCCAGCTCAAGGCGGCCGCGACCCGCCGCCGCCAGCTCGCCCAGCGCCGCCGCGACATCGTCAACGAGTACCCCAAGTGGGCCATGTGGGCCGCCGGCATCGCCCAGAAGTGCAAGACCGACAGCGCCGCGATGGCCAAGGAGCAGGCCAGCGCCGCCGCCACCGCCAAGGCCCAGGCCGATGCCGCCGCCGCCGCCCGCGCCGCCGAAGAGCAGCGCCAGGAGAACCAGCGCAAGCTCGAGCAGGCCGCCAAGGACAAAGCCGAAGCCGAGAAGCGCGCCAAGGAAGACGCCCAGCGCGCCGAGCAGGAGAAGATCGAGAGGCAGCGCAAAGAGCAGGAGGAGATCTTCCGCCGCCAGCAGGAGGCCATCGCCGAGCAGCAGCGCAAAGAGCGCGAGGCCCGCATGACCGAGGAAGAGCGCCGCGCCGAAGCCAGGCGCCGCGAAGAGGAAGAGAAGAGGCGCAAGGCCGAGGAGGCCGAGCGCGCCCGCCTCGAGGCCGAGGAGCAGAAGAAGCGCGAGGCCCTCGAGGCCGAGGAGCGGCGCAAGCGCGAGCTCCAGGAGGCCGCCGACGCCAAGTTCGTCGCCGAGCGCGAGGGCAAGAAGCTCTCCGCCGAGAAGAAGGCCGAGGAGCTGCGCAAGGCGGAGATGCTGCGCCGCGAGGCCTACGAGCAGCAGCTCGCCGCCTACGAGGAGATCGACCGCAGCGACGAGCGCCTCAAGGGCTCCATGGGCGTTCAGCTGCAGGGCGGCTACGGCGCGGTCGGCCCCAACAGCGGCCTGCTCGTCGGCGCGCTGATCCAGATCCGCTACGGCCTGTGGATGACCGCCCCCGCCGACGGCCTGGCCTCGGGCCTCGAGCTCAAGGTGAACGGCTCGTTCCTCGGCATGGCCGCGGGGCAGGGCGGCTTCCAGTACTTCTCCGCCACCCCCGAGCTGCGCTGGTTCATCGCGCGCGTCGGCTTCGGCGCCTCGTTCGAGTGGCGCCGCCTCGTCACGACCCTGCCGACGACCGACCCGCTCGACACCTACGCCGCCGGCATCAACGTCGCGTTCGCGATCGTCGACACGCCCCACAGCCGGTTCATCATCGGCGCACGCTGGCTGCCCGCCTTCTTCGGCCGCAACCCCGAGTTCGCGCCCGACCGCTTCAGCGGAGAGATCGAGATCGGCCACAAGTGGTTCTTCGCGAACGTCCAGGGCGGCACCGTCAACGTGCGGAACTCCGCCGCCAGCTCGAACACCATCGGTGGGTTCGTCAGCGCCGGAATCGGAGCGCGGCTGCGGTTCTGAGCGGCCGATGACGAGCCTCCGACGAGGCTCTGCCCAGATCGCCCGGACCCTTCGACTTCGGCGCCTTCGGCGCCTCCGCTCAGGGTGCACGCGTTCCCCGAACTCGGTTAGGGTCGGCGGCACCCTATGCCCTCCCGCGTCGCCTCAGGCCGCGCTGCCCCCGCACGGACGTCCGCCGCAGCCAAACCCCAGAAGAAGCGCTCGCTCGGCGGGCCCGTCATCGCGCCGAAGCCCGGTCGAGCCTCTTCCTTCGACACGACGCGGGCGCGCGCCGACGGCTCGCTCTTGCTCGGCCGGCGCAACAACGGGCCCGGCGAGGTGGTGCTCACGAAGTCGGGAGACCTGTTGCTCGACGGCAAGCGCGGCCACGCCGCCGCCGTCGAGGTGGCGCGGCTGATCGAGACCGGCGTCTCCCCGTTCCGGCACGCGACGGAGGCGCAGCGCGAGGCGCTGGCGCAGAAGCTCCTCACGCACCTCGAGGCGCCGACGGCGCACAAGAACACCTCGACCGCCGTGCTGCACCGCTCGGCGGCGGCCACGCTGCTGCTCTCGCTCGCCCGCGTCGCCGACGACGCGAAGTCGCGCGATCTCGCCATCGACGGGTACCTGAAGCTCCTCGTCCGCGAGACGCACCTGCCGTTCAAGACGTCGATGCTCATCAACCTCGACGCCGCGAAGCTCCCCTTGAAGAAGGCTCAGATCGAGCAGCGCGAGATCGCGCGCGACGTGGTGCAGCCCGAGGCGCCTCCGTACAACGGCAAGCTCTTCAAGCTCAAAGACGGCAAGCCGCACCTCGAGGTCCGCCAGTACGTGATGGAGGACTTCTGGAAAGAGGAGTACCGCGGCAACAAGAAGCGCGGCTTCAAGGTCGTGAAGGAGACCGAGAACGAGGTCGTCTTCGAGCGGACGCTCAAAGATCCCAAAGGGCTCGCTCCGGACGCGACCGTCCGCGTCGTCATGCGCAAAGAGGACCAGAACGTCCTGCGCGACATGAACGACCCCGACGTCGGCATGGTCATCTACTCGGGCCACGCGCAGCTCGGCGGCATCGCCGACTCCGCCATCCGCTCGGGCCCCGACGACATGGAGGGCGACAAGCTCGTCGCGCTCTTCAACTGCCGCGGCCAGCAGAACGTCGCCCAGTTCAAGGAGAAGTACCCGCGCGCCCACCTCTCGGCGACCTACTCGAGCTCGTACGGCAGCGACGACAACCTCGTCCTCGACAAGCTGTACGACATGATCGCCACCCGCGGCGGCTACTCCGACCTGCGCAAGTCGCTCAAGCAGAGCGAGATGCTGCAGCCGAAGAGCAACTACGTGCTGCCCGACGACACCCGGCAGCTCGCCTTCCACGACACCGACATGGACGGCCTGCGCGACACCACCGCGCTCGGCCCCGACCGCTTCTTCGACCCCGGCCGCCTCAAGGCCCGCGGCGGCGCGAACGTCTTCCGCCCCTCGGCCGTCACCGAAGATCCCCAGGCGCTCTCCGGCGTGAAGATCGATCACGCGATCGGCTACGCGAACACCGCGTTCTATTACTTCTCGCAGGAGAACAGCGCCGCGCCGATCCGCAACGCGCAGGCCGACTCGTTCGTGCCCGGCGGCTGGTTCGTGTCCGACTCCGACGAGCCGGTGCGCATCGTCGAGAAGCAGCGCAACGGCAAGCCGTGGTGGGAGATCTCGGTGAACTCGCGCTTCGCCGACAAGAGCCGCGAGGTCATCACGTCGATGGTGCTCTTCGAGACGCAGAAGTACCTCGCCACGAAGGAAGGCCGCTTCGACACCAACGACAAGCTGCGCGCGCTCGTGCTCGTCGCCAGCTACCTCGATCTGCACGGCGAGTACTCGGATCGCATCAACGAGGTGCTCTCAGGCTTCGCCAAGAAGTACGGCTTCACCGGCCCCATCGACTACGAGCTCATGTTCAAGGCGCTGAAGAACGACGGCGACGAGGGCACCGCGGAGAAGAAGACGGTGGAGTACTTGAAGGCTCACGGCGTCGCGGTGGCCTGAGCCGGCTGCTGCGCCGGCGGCTCCGGCACCTTCTGCCGGCGCACCACTCCGACCACGATTCCGATCGCGACCAGCATCAGCCCCGCCGCGATCAGGTAGGGCATGCCGGGGAGCCGCGCCTGCGGATCCGCGATCGCCGTCGCGAAGATGCTCGTGAACATCGTCGGGCCGAGCATGCCGGCGATGCCCTGGATGCTGCCGATCGCTCCCTGCAGGGCGCCCTGCTCGGAGGGCCCGATGCGGCGGCTCAGCATTCCCTGCGCCGACGGCCCCGCGAGGCCCCACAGCGCCATCACCGGCACGCCGAAGAGGAAGATGAGCCCCGTCGGCGCCAGCCCGTAGATGAGGAAGCCGAACATGCCGAACGACAGGCCCAGCACCAGCGCGCGCAGCTCGCCCACGCGCTTCACCGTCGGCTTCACCAGCGCCGTCATCACCACCGCCTGGCCGATGCCCACGGCCGCGAGGGTGAGGCCGAACTCGAGCTTGTCCCAGTGGTACCGGTAGCCCGTGTAGAGCACGAAGCACGAGGGCAGCACGTGGTGCGCGAGCATGCTGCAGAACACGGTCGCCGCGAGCGCGAGCAGGGCGGGGTGCCGGCGCAGCATGTCGAGCGAGCCCACCGGGCTCGCGCGCTTCCACGAGAACGGGCGGCGCGACTCTTTCGCCAGCGACTCGGGCAGCACGAACAGGCCGTAGCAGCCGTTCGCGAGTGACAGCCCCGCGGCCACCCAGAACGGCAGGCGCGGGTCGACGCTGCCGAGCACTCCGCCGAGCGCGGGACCGACGACGAAGCCCAGGCCGAACGCCGCGCCGAGCATGCCGAAGCTCGCCGCGCGCTTCTCCGGCGGCGTCACGTCGGCGATGTACGCGCTCGCGACCGACACGCTCGCGGACGTGATGCCCGACACGACGCGCGCGGCGAACAGCCACGAGAGGCCTGGCGCCAGCGCGGTCAGCACGTAGTCGATGCCGAGCCCGAAGTTGGAGATGAGCACCACCGGTCGCCGCCCGAAGCGGTCCGACAGGCCGCCCAGCACCGGAGCGAAGACGAACTGCATCGCCGCCCACGTGGTGCCGAACAGGCCGTAGTAGTGCGCGGCCTGGGCGGTGTCCCCGCCGACGAAGCCTTTGATGATCTCCGGCAGCACCGGGATGATCATCCCCAGCGCGAGCATGTCGAGCAGGACGGTGACGAAGATGAACGCGAAGGCTGCCTTGCGCGGCTGCACCGGGTGCTCGTCTTAGCTCAGCGGCCGGCGTCCGTCGCGAAGCCGCTCGGCGCCCAGATCTCGAGCTTTCCCTCGAGCTCCTTCGACGTCTGCACGCGGCCTTCTGCGTCGACGATGACGGCAGCGGCTCCGAACGACTTCGCGAGCTCGAGGCCCTTCTCCGCGCCGAGGATGAAGACGGACTTGGTGAGGATCTCGGCGTCGGTGGCGGTCTTCGCCATGATGGTCGACGACACCGACGCCGTCGCCGGCATGCACGTGCGCAGGTCGATGATGTGGTGGTAGCGGCGGCCGCCGTTCATGAAGAAGTGCTCGTAGTCGCCGCTGGTGGAGAACGCGGTGTCGGAGAGCTCTCCGCGCGCGAAGCTCTTGTCGGCCTCGCCGCGCGGGTCGCGGATGCCGACCTTCCACGGGCGCTCGCCGTTCTTGCCGGAGAGGTAGAGGTCTCCGCCGGCCTGCACGAAGAAGTCGCGGTAGCCGCGCGCTTTGAGCTCCTTCACCGCCTGGTCGACGCCCCAGCCCTTCACGATGCCGCCCAGGCCCAGCGCCATGCCCTTCTTCTTCAGCTTCACGGTGCACTCGCCCTTCGGCTTCGGCTTCACCTCGACGTCCTTCCACGAGACGAGCGCGCAGGCGGCGTCGAGCTTCTCCTTCGGCGGCAGCGGCTGCTCGACGGCGCCGGAGAACGTCCACACGTCCTTGAGCGCCGCCCACGTCGGGTCGAAGAGGCCGTTCGTGCGCTTCGCTCCGTCGAGCGCGAGCTTGATGACGGCGCAGAGGTCGGCCGGCGCCGGGACCGCTTCGGCGCCCGCGCCCGCGTTGATGCGGCCGAGCGGCGACGACGGCCGCCACTCGTTCATCGTCTCGTCGATGTGGTGGAAGATGCCGAACGCGGCCTCGAACGCCGCGTCGAGCTTGTCGTCGGCCTTCGCGTTCGCGATCGCGATGACGACCTTCGTGTGCATGATCTCCTTGCCGCGGCGCACGAGCGCGGCTTTCTCGACGACGACGTCGCCGGGGGCGGTGAGGAAGAGGAGGGCGATCGTCGTCAGCACCGTTCACCCTGAGCGGAGCGGCGCGCAGCGCCGCGGAGTCGAAGGGGGCGCGAAGCCGACTCGCGGCCCGCCTCGACTACGGCCTGCGGCCTCCGCTCAGCGTGAACGGTGGAGACTTCCACCCCAGAGCTCACATCTTCACCGAGTACACGAAGCTCATCTTCGGCGCGCGCAGCCAGCGCTCGGTGATGAGCTCGCGCATCTTCGCCCAGTCGTCCTTCGCATCGACCCACTGGGCCTTGAGGGCCTCGGCGGCCTTCTTGTCGCCTTTGCCCTTCGCCTGCACGACGGTGCGCTCGAGCTTCTGCACCTCGGGAGCCCACTTGTCGAAGACGACGTCGAAGCAGCCCTTGTCGCTGCCGTTGGCGGCCATCGTCTCCGGGCTCCAGGTGAGGACGCCGGCCTTCCACAGCGTGCCCATCTGAATCGAGGCGAGCTGGCTGTACGCCTTCGGAGACCCGCTGCCCGAGTACATGCCGCGCGAGATGTGCCCGAACGCCCACGCGACGTCGCGCACGTGCGTCTTGTCCGCCTCTTCCTTCGACAGCAGCCCCTTCGTCACGAGCCAGTCGGTGAAGTACAGCGCCGAGGTCTGCGCCTTCAGCTCTTCCATCGTCGAGGCGAGCGGGCCGCCGAAGACCTGGTCGTCGGTCTTCCCCTTCACCTTGTAGTCGTGTGAGGGCCCCAGGTTGTGCGACGCCTCGTGCAGCACGATCGACATCAGCATCGGCGCAGGCTCGGTGGTCGCCTTCGCGTTCGTCGGCGGGCAGAACAGCGAGGCCATCTGCTCCGCGAGGATCGAGCGGCTGTCGTCGTCCTGGTACAGGTTCGTCATCGTCACGGTGCGGCCGCCCTTCTCGGCGACCTTGCCCCAGTTCGGCAGCGACTGGCCGATGGTGCCGCCGTGCGAGTCGCGGTTGTCTCCGCTGTTCACGATGATGTCGATGAAGTCGGGCAGCTTGAACTTCACGTCGCGCGCTTTGTACGGAGGCCCGGCGAGCTCGGCGATCGCCTTCTCCATCTCGCCCTTCACCGGGTCGAGCTTCTTCTGCCACGCGATCGAGTCGGGGTTGATGCGCGCGAACGCCGTCGCGAAGCCCGCCTTCCACGCGCACGGCTCGTAATAGACCTCGTCCGGCGCGATGCGCAGGTACCACTTGCTGTTGTCCGCGCCCATCGCGGCCCACGGCTCGTTCGCGCTCTCCCAGTCGTTGGTGCGGAACGCCTTCGCCTGCGCGAGCAGGTACGTCTTCAGCGCGGCCTCGGACGTCGACTGGATCGCAGCGGCGGCGGCCTCGAGCTCGAGCGCGACGGACTCCATGTCGTCTTTCCACGCCTCGGCGTACGGCACCGCCTTGAACGTGCCGGGCTTGTCGCCCGCGACGACGATGCTGAAGTGGTCGGTGAGCTGCGCCGCGTTCGGCTGCTTCGCGAGCAGCTCGCAGAACTTCGGGTCCTTCTGGAGGTCGGCGGGGTAGAGGCCGACGACGCGCTTCTGCTTCTCCGGCAGCGCGGAGCACGCCGGGTCGTTCTCGGTCTTCGGAGCCATGCAGTGCGGCTCCTGGTTGCGGTGGAAGACCATGCGGCTCGCCGGGTCGTCTTTGGGGATCTTCGCGTCGAGGCCGAGCGTGCCGAGCTGCCGCGCGTGCAGGCGCTCGACGATCACCGCGGCCTTGGTGATGTGCTCGACGATCGCCTTGTCCTCGGCGCTCGCGCCGGTGAAGTCGGTCTCGAGCAGCGTCGGCTTGCCCTGCGCGAGCTCGCGGCGGATGGCGTCGCGGCGCGCCTTCTCTTCGGCGCTCGGAGCGTCGGCGTCCGGCGACGTCAGCTCGGCGTACAGCGTCTCGAAGCGCGGGGTGAAGCCACCGTTCGCGTCGATGAGGTCGGTCTTCGCGAAGTCGCCGTAGCCCCAGAGGATCGCGAGCTCCTCGGGGTCGAGCGCGTTGTTCTTGTTCGCGTCGGTGCGCCAGAAGACGTTCGCGAAGCGCTCGGCGGCGCGGCGGTTGAAGTCGATGCGCGGGAGCTTGTCGAAGACCTTCTTCGGCGGCGGAGGCGGCGCCTCGGCGGTCTTCGCGCCCGCATCGGGCGGAGGCGGAGCGGCGTCGGTGGAGGGAGCGGTTTCGCCAGGCGTCTTGCAGGACGCGAACACGAAGGCGGCGGCGAGGATGAGCGGGCGCACGTTCATGGTCTGCGCGCGTATCCCGTTTCATCTCGGCCGTGAAGGCGATACTTGGGCTTCAAAGTGATGCTCGTCGCGCTCCTGGTGCTCGCCGCGGTTCCCCAGCCCGTCGTCTCCGTCGCCGAGATCGGCGTGACGAACGTGCCGCCCGAGCACGGCCTGATGATGGGCAACGCCCTCGTCACCGCGCTGACGGAGCGCGGAATCCGCGTGGCAGAGGAGGGCGCCACGCACGTGCTGCGCGGCCGCCTCGAGAAGGTCGGAGACGGTACCGAGGGCACGTTCGAGCTCGTCGTCGCCGGCGGCGATCAGGTCGTCGGCGCGTGGGTGGCGAGCGCGGGCTCCGAGCGGCAGATCGTCGACGTCGCCGAGGAGATCGGACACCGGGTGCGGATTCTCCTCGTCGGTGAGGAGCCGAAGAAGCGCTCGTTCCTGCGCTGGGTGCCGATGGTGATGGGCGGCGCTGCGCTCATCGGCTCCGTCGCGCTGTATGCGTATGCGTTCTCGGAGCACCGGCGGCTGGTGAACGGGGATCCGGCGATCGACAGCCCCGAGCGCGCAGAGGCGTTCGCGGCGCGCGGGAGGTCGATCGAGACGACCTCGTATCTGCTCGGCGGCCTCGGCCTGGGCCTGCTCGCCGCGGGAGCGCTGTTCGCGTTTCTGGCTCCCGAGTCGGACGTGCGCGTCGGCGCCGCCTGGGTGAACGGGCCGGCGCTCGCGCTGCAAGGGGCGCTGCCGTGGTGAGGCGGGCGCTGATGGTGTTCTTGCTCGCCGGGTGCCTCGACTTTGAAGGGGCGGCGGACAGGTACTGCGTCAATCATCCCGCGCTGTGCTCGCCCGATGCGGGCGGCGCCGGCGGCGGAGGTGGCGGCGCCGGTGGAGGGGCCGCCGGTGGCCTCGGAGGCGGCAGCGCGGGAGGCGCAGCGGGTGGAGCGCCGGACAGTGGCAGCGCGGACGGAGGCGCCGGAGACAGCGGCGTCGTCGACGGCGGCTTGAGCGACAGCGGAGTCGCAGACGCGGGCGGTGACGACGCTGGCGCCTTCGACGCGGGGAGCGCCGACGCGGGCACCGACGATGCCGGCGCCGACGATGCCGGCCTCAACGACGCGGGATAGACCCTCATTCACGCTGACAGGGTCGACCAGAATTCGCGGCTCGTTCGCAGCTCCGTTCGCCCTGAGCGGAGCAGCCCGAAGGGCTGCGGAGTCGAAGGGGGCGCGAAGCCGACGCGTGGCCCGCTTCGACTGCGGCGCCTGCGGCGCCTCCGCTCAGCGTGAACGGCGCTCGGCCATGCGTGCAATTCTGGTCGACCGTCTCAGCGTCATCGAGAGGGCGTACGAGCCGCGCATCCGACCGGCCCCTTCGACTCCGCGCGGAGGCGGCTTCAGCCTTCGGGCGTCGTCCCCGTGCGCAGCGAGCCTGACGCCGCCTGGGTGCCGGCCGGCCAGCCCTTGTAGACGTCCGCGCTGGCGAGCACGTCCTTCACGTAGTTGCGGGTCTCGTCGATGGGGATCTCCTCGACCCACTCCTCGAGCTTCTCGGCCGGGTGCAGCTTCAGCCACCGCGCCACGCGCGTGGGCCCGCCGTTGTACGCGGCAGCGGCGATGGCCGCCTCGCCGTCGAACCGCTTCAGCATCTGCCCGAGGTAGGCCGCGCCGAGCTCGAGGTTGCGGTTCGAGTCGAGCAGCTCGCTGAGCGCCACGAGGGGCTTGCCGCGCTCCTTCGCCAGCGCCTTCGCCGTCACCGGCATCAGCTGCGTGAGGCCGAGGGCTCCGACGTGCGACTTCGCCGACGGGTTGAACGCGCTCTCCTCGCGCACGAGCGCCTGCAGCAGGCCGCGCGGCACCTCCGAGTCGTCGGCGTACCTCCCGATCTGATCCGCGAACGGCGTCGGGAACGCCGCCTTCCACACCGCCGCGCTCTGCTTGTCTCCGCCGAGCTGCTCGCGCATCACCGTCCGCGCGAAGCGGTGCGCCTTGTAGCTCTCGCCGGCCTGCAGCAGCACCTCGACGGCCTGCCGGTTCGTCTCGCGCGCCGGCTTGCGCTTCGCCAGCATCACGACCTCGTCGGCCGCGCCGGGCAGGCCGAGGCGCAGCGCTTCGACGCCGGGCACGAGCTGTTCGCTCAGCTCTCCGAGCGGGGCGTCTTCCGCCGGCAGCACCGACGCCAGCGTCACCTTCGCGGCGTGCTCGGTGTCGAGCTCGAGCAGCCGCTGCCGCGCCAGCCGCGCGTACCAGGTCGCGGGGTGCACGGTGGCGATCTCGCTCATCAGCGCGACCGCCGTCGCCTTGTCGCCCTTCTCCTGCGCGACGCGCGCGCGCCAGTACCGGGCCCGCGCGCGATCCTGCGCGCCGAGCGTGCCGGCCGGCAGCGCCTCGATCGCCTCGAGGTCCTCGGTCGGAGCCTCGGCGGTCTTCTGCTTCCAGCCCACCCAGAACGCCGCGAACCGGGCCTCGGCCGCGGTCGCAGAAGGGCCGGAGAGCTCGGCGACGGCGCGGAACGACTTCACCGCCTCGTCGCTCTTGCCCTGCTTGGCCTGCATTCCGCCGAGGGTCATCAGCGCACGGGCGCCGAGCTCGTTCTGCTTGCACTCCTTCACGATCTTCCGGACGTCGGCGGTGACGTCCTTGCCCATGCAGGCCGAGGCCTCCGCCGCGATGACGCGCGCCGAGCAGCCGAGCTGGTCCTTCTCGGCGGTGAGCTTGCGCGCGATCTTCTCGGCGGACCGGCACGCGCCGTGGTCGAGCATCTGGTCGGCCTTCGCGACCATCGCCACCGCGGGAGTGCCCAGCCGGAACCCGACCTGCCGCGCCCACCACGCGCCGATGCTGGCGAGCAGGCCCAGCGCCGCGCGCTCGGACTTCGTGTCCTTGCGCGCCTTCGACAGCTCGGCCATCTCGAGCAGCACCTTGGTGCGGACCGGGCGCTGCAGCGGCCAGTCGAGCAGCGGCTCCAGCGCGTCGTGCGCGGCCTTCAGCTTCTTCTGGTCCTTGTAGATGCGCGACAGCGCGATGCGCGCGTCGGGGAACACCCAGGCGCTCTCGCTGACCGACTCGAGCAGCTCGATCGCCTTCTTCGGCATCGCGCGCTGCTCGTAGAGCAGGCCGGCGTCAAAGGCGCAGCGGTCCTTCAGCGCCGTGTAGACGCGGGAGAGCTGCTCGAGCTCTTCGCTGGCGGCCCCCGTCCGGCCGAGCCTGGCGGCGGCGACCGCGCGCAGGTAGCGCACGTGCAGGGCCGACTCGAGCGGCGCGAGCAGCTCGAGCGCCTTGGCCGGCTCACCCCGGTCGATGGCCTTGCGCGCCTCGATGACCGCCGGGTGGTCGAGGGCGGGGCTGGTAGGCGCGGGTGGGGTGACGTCCTGGGCGAACGCCGCGACGGACGACGTCAGCAAGATGCAGAGAAGACTTCGGAGAAACACTGACCTGTATCGTCGCACAGCAGTCCTGGAGGCCGGAAGTTAACGGGGGGTCTGCAAGACCGCAGCCCGGCCGTGTTAGAGGGGAGCGCCCTGCGGATGCGCCCGAAAGCGCCGCGCGTTCCTGTCCCACATCGTGAACTCCAGTGCACAACGGTTCCTGCCCACGACGGCCGCCGACCTGAAGGCCAGGGGGTGGGACCAGCTCGACATCATCATCGTCACCGGTGACGCGTACGTGGACCACCCGGCGTTCGGGCCGGTGCTGATCGCCCGCTTCCTCGAGGGGCGCGGCTTCAAGGTGGGCATCATCGCGCAGCCCGACTGGCACTCGGCCGAGGCCTTCAAGGCGCTGGGCAAGCCCCGGCTCTTCTTCGGGGTCAGCGCCGGCAACCTCGACTCGATGCTCAACCGCCTCACCGCGCAGAAGAAGAACCGCGGAGAGGATCAGTACAGCCCCAACGGCGCCACCGAGTCCCGGCCCGATCGCGCGACGATCGTCTACGCGCAGCGCTGCCGCGAGGCCTTCCCCGACGTGCCGATCATCCTCGGCGGCATCGAGGCCTCGCTGCGGCGCATCGCCCACTACGACTACTGGAGCGACAAGGTCCGCCGCTCGGTCCTCTTCGACGCCAAGGCCGACCTGCTCGTCTTCGGCATGGGCGAGCGCCCCATCTGGGAGGTCGCCGATCGCCTGCGCCGCGGCGAGAAGATCTCCGACATCCGCGACGTGCGCGGCACCGCGTACCTGGTGAAGAACGACGAGGCGAAGAGGCACGAGGCCGACCCCGCGCGCCGCGCCGCCGATCGCAAGACCGTCGTGCTGCCCTCGTACGAGGAGGTCGTCGCCGACAAGCGCGCCTTCGCGCTGATGTCCGGCGCGTTCCAGCGCGAGACGAACCCCGGCAACGGCCGCCCGCTGCTCCAGCGGCACGGAGATCGCGCCATCTACATGAACCCTCCCGCGCGCCCGCTCGAGGACGGCGAGGGCTCCGAGGGCGGCATCGCGATGGACGAGCTGTACGATCTGCCGTTCGAGCGCGCGCCGCACCCGATGTACGAGGGCGCGCGCATCCCCGCGTTCGAGACGGTGAAGCACTCGGTCGTGCTGATGCGCGGCTGCTTCGGCGGCTGCACGTTCTGCTCGATCACCGAGCACGAGGGTCGCGTCATTCAGAACCGCTCGAAGGCCAGCGTGCTGCGCGAGATCCGATCTTTACGCCGCGGAGGGGACTTCCGCGGCACCATCACCGACCTCGGCGGCCCAACTGCCAACATGTACTCGCTCAAGTGCAAGAGCGAGGAGATCGAGTCGAAGTGCCGGCGCCTCTCGTGCGTGCACCCGGGCGTCTGCGAGAACCTGAAGACCGACCACGGGCCGCTGATCGAGCTCATGCGCGCGGTGCGCGCCGAGGACGGCGTGAAGCACGTCTTCATCGCCAGCGGCGTGCGCTACGACCTCGCCGAGCTGTCGCCCGAATACGTGCAGGAGCTCGCCGCCCACCACGTCGGCGGCCAGCTGTCGGTCGCGCCAGAGCACGTCTCTCCGCGCGTGCTGGAGAAGATGAAGAAGCCCGGCATCGAGGCCTACGAGCGGTTTCAGAACATGTTCGCCTGCGCCTCGAAGGACGCCGGCAAGGAGCAGTACGACATCCCGTACTTCATCAGCGGACATCCCGGCTCGACGATGGAGGACATGGTCGAGCTCGCGCTGTGGCTGAAGAAGAACGGCAAGCGCCCGCGCCAGGTGCAGGACTTCATCCCCACGCCGATGTCGATGGCCGCCTGCATGTACTGGACGGGCATCGATCCGCTGACGATGGAGCCCGTCTACACGGCCACCGGGCTGCGCGAGAAGAAGCTGCAGAAGGCGCTGCTCTTGTACTGGAACCCGGAGCAGTGGCCGCTGGCGCGAGAGGCGCTGCGCGAGGCGGGCAGGGCGGACCTCATCGGGCGGGGGCCGAACGCGCTGGTGCCGCCGGGGCAGTAAAAATGGGGACAGGCTGCTCTTCCGGCGTGAAGACGTCGTTCTGAGCACTGCGGCTCAGCCGGAAAAGCAGCCTGTCCCCATTTTTACGCGGCCAGCTTCGGCCCCAGCGGCTCGGTCGCCACGCTCGCCTGCTGCAGCATCGCCTCGAGGCGCTTGATGGGGCTGTCTCCGCCCTCGCGTCTCCAGTCGGCGATGGCTTTGAGGTGCAGCGCGACGAGCTCCTTCGTCTTCTCCGGCGACGAGCGCTTGTAGAAGAACGGGATGCCGGCGGCGCTCCACGCGTCGCCGCGCTCGAAGACCTCGCTCTGGTACTTCGCTGCGGCCTGGTGCGGATCCACGCCGCGCTGCAGATCGTCGATGAGCGCGGCGACGGTGTCCGACTCGTTGATCGCCGTGTTCATGCCGCCGCCCGCCTGAAACGACGACGTCGCGACCGCGTCTCCGAGCAGCCCGAACACCATCCCGTCAGGCAGCACCTTCGAGGCCTCGCGCGCGGTCCTTCCCTGCAGGGCGAAGGCGGTCGGCACCGCACCCGCCTTGGCGAACGGGCCGGACAGCCCGGCCGCGGCCAGCGCCTCGGGGCTCTGACCGGTCACCAGCGAGCCGCAGTCGCAGTAGATCTTGTTCACCTCGGCCTGCGCCTGCGCCGGGTTCGGGCTCATGAACGGCGGCATCTCGGTGAGCAGCCACGTGCCCTCCTTGCCGTCGCTGATCGCCACCGCGCGGGTGGGGACGATCTCCTTCGCGCCTTCCGCGTTGGTGACCTCCTGGTTGCGGTACAGCACGCGCAGCGACGCTTCGCCCGCCGGAACCTCGGGGTCGACCGTCTTCACGACGCCGGCGATCCAGTACTGCACCGGGGTCGTCTCGCCCGTCGCGATGTTCAGCGCGCGCCGCGTCGAGCTGTTCGAGCCCTCGGCCGCGAAGACCGCCAGGGGCTTCTTCCCGCGAAGGAAGTCCTCGGTCGTGCGGCTGCCGTCCTTCTGCGACTTCTCGAGCAGCAGGTCGACGTTGCCGTCTTCGCGCGGCTTCACCGCGAGCGCGCCCTCGAGCACGGTGATCGAGTCGCCGAACTTCTCGCGCATGAACTCTTCGATCACCGTCTCGAGCTCGCGAGCGATGATCACGTGCGTGTACGCCGAGTTCATCAGCTCGGCGCCCGAGGCCGGCAGCTTCGACGCGTCGGGCGCGCGCGCGCCCTCGGTGCCGTAGTTCGGCAGCTGCCGCGTGTCGGTGCGGCCGTTCGCCTGCATCGTCGTCGTGAACATGTGCTCGGGCGCCAGCCGGCTCGCCTTCGCCATCACGCGCTGCGCGAGCTCGGGGTCGACGGCCGCGAGCGAGTCGAGCATGCCCTGCCGCACCGCGAGGCGGATGTCGCGCGAGTGCTGCGGTCGCGACTCGAGCATCACGACGTTCACGCCCTTCATCGCCGTGCGCATGGCGGCGAGCATGCCGCTGTACGAGCCTCCGCCGATGACGACGGTGGGCTTCTGCTGCTTGAGCGCCTTGCCGCCGGTGAGCCGCTCGCGGTCGACCCCGGCCGTCTTCGCGAACACGTCCTTCAGCAGCGCGTTGCGGATCTCGGCGAGCTCAGCGGGGTTCGCGTTCGCGACGAGCGCCGCCTCGCGCGAGCCCTGCGCGGCGAGCTGACCGGCGATCTCTTTGAGCCTGCTGCCGTCGGAGATGAGGCCGGGCGACTGCTCCATCACCTTCTTCATCGCCTCGTACAGGGCAGGGTTCTGAGCGGAGACCTTCATTTCGCTTCCCTCTTCAGCGCGTTCAGAAACTCTTCGAAGCCGTGCTGGCGCACCACGAGCGTCACGACGTTCGCCTGCTCGGACGCCTGCTGGAACAGCTCGTCGTTCAGCTCGTGAAAGTCCACCGGCAGGCGCTTGCCGAACATCGCGCGCCAGGCCTTCACCGCGAGGTCGAGATCGTCCTGCTTCATGCCGGCACCTTGACCGCGGTGAGCTTCGGGCGCGCAGCGAGCGCGGCGACCACGTCGGCCCGGCGCGGATCTGAAGGCTGCAGCGCCGCGAGGGCGAGCAGCGCGGCCGTATCGGAGGAGCCCAGCGCGAGCGCCTCGCCCACCGTGTTCGCGCCGCCCCAGGCGAGCTTCGGGTCGATGCGCTTCTTCGAGGTCAGCAGCCGCACGAGCACGCCGTGCTGCACGGCGAGCAGCTCGGTCGAGAGCTCGGCGCGCGCGAGCACCGGCGGCTTCGACGCCACGTGGCCTGCCCGCTCGAGCTGGCGCAGCAGGTCGCGCTCGGCCCGCGCCGCCAGCGCCGCCGGAGTGCCCTTCGTCAGCGACACGCTGAGCGCCTTCCCCGTGACGAGATCGTGGGCGACGAGGTCGAGCTGCAGATCTTCGGTCACCGTGCGCGAGAAGAACCCCGTCACCAGCACCTTCGGAGGCGTGCGCGCCGACGCCAGCGGCAGCGCGGCCTCGAGGTCGAGGTGCTCGGTCAGCGTCACGAGCCCGCTGGCTCCCGCCGTGGCGATGAGCGCCTGGCCGGTCGCGTCGGTCTCGAGGGACACGGCCTCGCTCAAGCTCAGCGGAATCGCGCGGCACGCGGCCTCGAGCTCCGGGCTCGGAGCGAACGTGCCTCCATCGAGGCGGGGCCGCTTCGCGGTGCAGTCGGCGAGCTGGGCGAACGCGATGACGCGGTCGCGAGAGCCCCGCGGCAACAGCGCGGGCGCGGCGTCGGCCCAGACCGCGCCGGTGATGGGCACGCTGACCAGGTCGGGCGCGGGCGCGCCGGCGGAGAGCTTCTCGGCGCGCAGGGCCTCGAGCTGGGCCAGGAATCCCTCGGCCTCGCGCGAGACCGAAGGCTTCGCCTTCGCGAGCAGCGCGTCCGCCTCGGAGATGCGCCCGAGCTCGAGCCAGGCGCGCACGACGGCGAGCGCCACGTAGGGGCCGTGCGCCGGCAGGCTCCAGCGCGGAGCCAGGAGCCGCGTCATCGCCTCGTGCTGATCCGTCGCGCGCAGGTCGCGGGCCACGAGCTCCACGCACGGCCGCGCGTTGCTGGCCGCGTCGAGCGCGCGCGCGTAGGCGGCCTCGGCCTCGGCGTACGCCTGCTTCTCGAGTCGGTACTCGGCGAGCAAGAGCAGGGGCCTCCACGCGCCCGGCTTCTTGCCGAGCGACTCGAGCATCGCGAGCAGCTCGGCGTCTTTTCGCTCGAGGCGCAGCAGCGAGCTCCACCAGCCGAGCGCGATCTCGTCGTTCGGAGACTGCTCGAGCGAGCGCCGGCCGAGCTCGATGGCCGCGGCGTTGTCTCCGCGCTTCTGCGCGAGCTTGGCGAGGTTGATGAGGATCGCGGGGTGATCTCCGTGCTGCTTCTGGGCGGCGCGCAGCACGGTGTCGGTCTCGGCGAGCTGGCCGGCCCGCAGCAGCAGCACGCCGTAGAGCACCGCGGCGCGCAGCGACTTCTCCCGCGCGGCGAGATCTTTCGCGGCCTCGAGCGCCGGCTCGGAGACTCCGCCGTTCGCGAGCGCCGCGAGCGCCGAGTAGAGCGCCTCGGGATCTCCCTTCAGCGCCGAGAGCGACGGCGACGGCGTCATACGGGGTTGCGCTCGAGGTCCCGGCGGACCTCGGTGTAGTACGCCGACTGCATGACGATCTTGCCGTCCTTGATGAAGAAGTTGTCGACGGCGGTGACGAGGCGGCCCTCCAGCTCGGCGGACCAGACCTCGGTCGCGTAGCCCTCGGTGGGCGACTTGCCCGGCGAGAAGCTCAGCCGGTTCATGACCCACTCGCGGCCGGGGACGAGCTTCGCGAGGTTCGCGGCGCTGTTCCGCACCCCGTCGTGGCCGAAGAAGTTGCCCTGGTTCGAGGTGAAGACGATGTCGGGGTCGTAGTTGAGGCGCAGGTCCTTCTCGAGGTCGCCCTCGCGGCGCGCGCGCAGGTGATCGAAGAACGTCTTCGCGATGTCGCGCGAGGCGAGCGAGCCGCCGGCCGGGTCGGCGATGCCTTCCTTGTTCTCGGTCTCGAGGAAGCGCAGCTTCTGATCCTGCAAGAGCGCCCACTCGACCTCCTGCCGCGGCAGGCCGGTCGCGGTGAGCTGCCGCTCGCGGTCGGCCTTGAGCGCCTGGTACTGGGGATCTTTGTCGAGGAACGGAGCGAGCAGCTCTTGCCGCACGTCTCGCCCCAGCAGCGCGGCGGTGGCGAGGGGGTACTTCGAGGCGAACTGCGGCGTCGCGTTCGCACCGTAGAAGGTGAGGCGGTCGCTCACGAGGCCAGCGAGCGAGAGCTCGTGCTGCGCGCGCAGCAGGTCTTGCGGAGCCAGCTTCGACAGCGCGCCCGCGAGCGCCGCGTCCGAGGCCTTGCCGCTCTTCGCGTCGGCGATGAGCTGCTTCACCTCGGCGGGCAGGGCGCCGAGCTTCGCCTGCAGCGCCTGGAACGCCTGCGGAGCCTGCTTGGGCCCGACGCCGAACTGCCGCAGCCACACCTCCGCGGTCGCGGCGGCGCCGGGGTTCGACGCGCCGATGAGCGCGGCGAGGTCGCTGTCGGCGCGCTTGAGCTCTGCGTGCGACACCTTCACGCCCTGCGCGGCCTTGAGCAGCGCCTTGCCGGCGAGCGCGTAGTCGGGGTGGATGCCCTCGGGCGGCAGGCGCGCGGCGTTCGCGACGTCGTCGAGGCGCGAGGCCCACTTGTCGGCGACGTCTTTGAGCTGCGACCACGCGGGGCCGAGCTTCTGCGACATCTCCTGGTCGATGGTCGTGAGGTCCGCGTGGCTGCGGATCATCGGGACGGTGCGCGACTGATCGCGCGTGTCGACCGAGCCCTCGCCGACGATCTTTTGGCGAAGCTCGAGCTGCATCTCGGTGCCGAGCTTGCCGCTCGCGCGCAGCGAGGCGAGCGGACCGAGCGGCTGATCGCTCGTCTCGAAGCCGATGCCCGAGACGGGGATCGACGTGTGCCGGCCGCGCGGCGGGTCGATCGTGTTCGACTTCGCGTGGGGCTTCGCGTCCCGGAACTGCGTCTTGCCGGGATCGACGAGCACCTCGGTCGTGACGTGCGTCACGACCCCCGGCAGCTCCGGCGTCTCGACCGGCTTGGGGATCTCCACGAGCTTCGAGGGTGCGTTGGTCTTGAGTTTCACGGGCGCTGGCGCTGCACCTTACGGGGCCGGTGCGGGGCCCGGCAAGGCGGCGACCCCGCGATTTTTCTCAGGATTCGAGAGAGCTTAGCCGCCGCAGCAGGCGAGCGATCGGGGGACGTTGCAGACGTTGTACTGCGCGCCCGACGTCGTCCCGGTCTGGTCGAAGAAGTACATGTAGTTCCCCGGCCCCGCGTTCGACCGCCAGTTGTTGCAGGTGTACGCGCTCGAGCGATCGCGCGGCCAGTTGTTGGGGTTGTTGCTGCCGGTCGAGAGGTTGTCGTCGAGCCAGAAGCCGTTCGCGCTGGGAGGAGTCACGCCCGAGCCCGCCCACGTGTACTCGCGGTACGTGCACAGGTGGCTCTTCGGGAACTCGGCGGAGCACTTCGCGTTCGCGCCGATCGGGCCGCCGAGGTTGCCGTCGTAGAGCATCGACGTGAAGCCGCGGAACCACGCGCCGTGCGGAGAGCGGCAGCAGGCGAGGTGCCGCGGCACGTTGCAGACGTTGTACTGCGCGCCCGACGTCGTCCCGGTCTGGTCGAAGAAGTACATGTAGTTCCCCGGCCCCGCGTTCGACCGCCAGTTGTTGCAGGTGTACGCGCTCGAGCGATCGCGCGGCCAGTTGTTGGGGTTGTTGCTGCCGGTCGAGAGGTTGTCGTCGAGCCAGAAGCCGTTCGCGCTCGTCGGCGTCACGCTCGCGCCGGTCCACGTGTACTCGCGCGCCGTGCACAGGTGCGAGCCGGGCAGCTCGGCGTGGCACTTCGCGTTCGCGCCGATCGGGCCGCCGAGGTTGCCGTCGTAGAGCATGGTGGTGAAGCCGGCGAAGACGAAGCCGTCCTCGGCGGTGACCGCGGCGATGATGGCTCCGCCGTCGAGGTAGAGCGCGGGCCCGGGAGGACCCTGCGGTCCGGCCGGTCCGGCAGGTCCAGACGGGCCTTGCGGGCCGGCCGCTCCGTTCATGCCGGCGGGACCTTGAGGGCCTTGCGCGCCTTGCGGACCTTGCGCTCCGGCGGGGCCTTGAGGGCCCTGTGGACCTGCGGGGCCCATCGGACCTTGTGCCCCCTGCGGTCCCTGGGCTCCGGCAGCGCCCTGCGGGCCCTGCTGGCCTTGTGGACCTTGAGCTCCGGTCGCGCCCGGGCAGATGAGCCACGGGCTGCCGCCGTCTTCGTAAGAGACCTGCACGCAGCTGCCGGCGTCGCGCAGGAGCACCGAGACGCCCTGCGGGCCGCGCGGGCCGGTGACGACTCCGCCGTCGAGGACGAGCACCTGCCCCATCGGGCCCTGCTCACCCTGCGGGCCGCGCTCGCCGGTGTCGCCCTTGTCTCCCTTCGGGCCGGGGACGCCTTGTGGGCCCTGCGGTCCTTCGGGGCCTTGCGGACCTTCGGGGCCTTGGGGCCCGACCGACGGCGACTGACACGCGATGAGGAGCAGGGCGAGGAGCGGGCGCTTCATGCGCGCATGACCCCCGACCGCCGATTGGAGTGCAGCCAGGGTCGACGGCGCGCGTTGAGGCAGCGTGAGCGGGTGGCGCGATGAGCCGCGCCGCTCACATTCAGCGCTGGTGCTGCGCGAGCAGATCGAGGCAGCGCGTGACGAGCGCCGTCCACCCGGTCTGGTGGCTGGCGCCGAGGCCCTTGCCGGTGTCTCCGTGGAAGAACTCGTGGAAGAGGACGAGCTCTTTGAAGTGGGGATCGTTCGCCCAGCGGGACTCGCCGCCGTGGCAGGGGCGCTGGCCGTTCGCGCCGGGCACGAAGAGCGACGAGAGCCGCCGGGCGAGCTCGTCACCGACCTCGCGCAGGCGCATGAAGCGGCCGCTGCCGGTGGGGCACTCGACCTTGAGCGTGTCGCCGTAGAAGTGGTCGTAGCGCTGGAGCGCCTCGATGAGCAGGTAGTTCACCGGGAACCAGACGGGCCCGCGCCAGTTGGAGTTGCCGCCGAACGCGCCGCTGTCTCCGTCGCCGGGCACGTAGTCGACGCGCCACTCCTGGCCACCCGCGCGGAAGACGTACGGCTTCTTGGCGTGCACCTTCGAGAGCCCGCGCACGCCGTGCTCCGAGAGGAACTCGCTCTCGTCGAGCACGTACCGCAGCACCTTCTCGAGGCGCTCGCGCGACGGCACGGCGAGCAGCTGGTGGCCGTGGCCCTCGCCGCGCGCGACGAACGCGATGTGCCGCGCGAGGTCGGCGCGGTTCTTCACGAACCAGTCGAGGCGCTTCTTGAAGCCGGTGAGCCGGTCGACGTGCTCCGTCTCGAGGACCTCGACGGCGAAGAGCGGGATGACACCGACGATGGAGCGCGTCTTGAGCGGAATCGACGCGCCGCCGGTCTCGAGCTGGTCGTAATAGAAGCCGTCCTCGTCGTTCCACAGCCCGTTGCCGCCGAGCGTGTTCATCGCGTCGACGATGTGCACGAAGTGCTCGAAGAACTTCGACGCCATGTCCTCGTACGACGGGTCGTCGGTGGCGAGCTCGAGCGCGATGCCGAGCATGGTGGAGGCGTAGAACGCCATCCACGCGGTGCCGTCGGCCTGCTTCAACCGCCCGCCGGTAGGCAACGGCTTGCTGCGATCGAAGATGCCGATGTTGTCGAGGCCCAGGAAGCCGCCGCCGAAGATGTTGTTGCCGTCCTCGTCTTTGCGGTTCACCCACCAGGTGAAGTTGAGCAAGAGCTTCTGGAAGACGCGCGCGAGCCAGCGCTTGTCGTAGCCGTGCTGCTTGCCGGTGATGCGGTAGACGCGCCAGGCGGCCCAGGCGTGCACCGGAGGGTTCACGTCGCCGAACGCGAACTCGTACGCGGGGATCTGCCCGTTCGGGTGCATGTACCACTCGCGCAGGAAGAGCAGCAGCTGCTCCTTCGCGAAGTGCGGGTCGATGGTCGCCATCGGCACCATGTGGAACGCGAGATCCCACGCCGCGTACCAGGGGTACTCCCACTTGTCGGGCATCGAGATGACGTCGCGGTTGTAGAGGTGTCTCCAGTCGCGGTTGCGCGGCGTGCGCCCCTGCGGCGGAGGCGGTTGGCTGGGATCTCCCTCCGTCCAGTGCGAGACGACGTAGTGGTAGTACTGCTTGCTCCAGAGCAGCCCGGCGTAGGCCTGCCGGGAGACGCGCCTCTGCTCGGGCGCCAGGTTCTTCGGAATGCGCCGCTCGTAGAACGCGTCGGCCTCGGCCTTGCGCTTCTCGAAGATCTCGTCGTGGTCGCCGGCGGCGCCGGCGGTGAGCCGCAGCTTCAGCACGACCTCCGACCGCGCGGGGATGTGGAGCGGGTAGTGCGCGGCGGCGCGCGTGCCTTTGCCCTCCGGGTTCACCGCGCGCAGCTCTCTGTCGATGAGCCAGCGGTGGAAGCTGTCCTTCACGTACGGCGTCGGGTTGTCGAGGCCCCACAGCCGCTGCGCGTTCGACTCGTTCTCGGTGAAGAGCAGCTGGAACTTCTGCGACGGGTCGAGCAGCCACTTCATCTCGGGGAGCTCGTCGTGGAAGACGCTGACCTCTCCGTCGCCGGTCTTCTCGAGCAGCGGCTTGCTCCCGTAGCCCTCGCCGTCGCGGCCCCAGCTCCAGGTGTTGCGGTACCAGAGCATCGGCAGCACGTGCAGCGGAGCCGCCTCGGGCCCGCGGTTCGACAGCGTGAGGCGGATGCAGAGATCGTTCGGCTCGCCCTTCGCGTACTCGGCGAGCACGTCGAAGTAGCGGCCTTGATCGAAGACGCCGGTGTGCTCGAGCTCGTACTCGGGCTTGCCGTACCCGCGCTCGCGGTTGACGCGGAGGAGCTCTTCGTACGGGTAGGCGGCCTGCGGGTACTTGTAGAGGCCCTTGAGGTACGAGCTCGTCGGAGTGGCGTCGAGGTAGAAGTACAGCTCCTTCACGTCCTCGCCGTGGTTGCCTTCGGGGTTGGTGAGGCCGAAGAGGCGCTCTTTGAGGATGGGGTCTCTCCCGTTCCACAGCGCGAGCGCGAAGCAGAGGCGGGCCTGGCGATCGCAGATGCCGAGCAGGCCGTCTTCGCCCCACCGGTAGGCGCGGCTGCGCGCGTGATCGTGCGGGAAGTACTCCCAGCAGGTGCCGCCGTGCGAGTAGTCCTCGCGCACGGTGCCCCACTGCCGCTCGGAGAGGTACGGCCCCCAGCGCTTCCAGTTCGAGTTGCGTCTGCCGTCGTCTTCGAGCCGCGCGGACTCGGGGTCTGGCTCAGCCGCGGGCGAGCGGTTCCGGGCACCGCCCGGAACAGAGGCCGAAGACGCCGGACTCGGCCGCGGCTGAGGGAAATGGGTCGCGTTCGCCAAGAGGCGAAGGAGCCTACACCACGCCCTCCCAACCCGAGTCGCTGCGCGTGAAGCGCTCGCGCACCTCGTGCGCCTGCGCCTCGGCGAGCGGGCCGCGCTCGGCCGCCTCGACCGCGGCGGCGAGGTGCACCGGCAGGCGTGTGCCGACGAGCGCGCTGTCGACGCCGGGCGCGAACGTCGCGAAGCGAACCGCGAGCTCCGTCCAGGCGCGGGCGGCGCTGTCCAGCTCCTGCGCTCCGTCGGTCGGCGGCACGAACATCTTCTGCATGCGGTCCCAGTAGAGCGCGGCGTCGAAGCGGTCGGGGCGCTGCGAGTCGCGCCACGGCGCGTGGCCGAGCGCGCGCTTCGCGATGACGCCGAGGTTGCGGGCCTTGGCCTTCGGCAGCGTGGTGCCGAGCGCGCGCTGATCGAAGAGGTTCACGGAGCACTCGATGACGTCGAAGACTCCGCACTCGACGGCGAGCTCGAGCGCGGCGCCGTCGCCGGCGTAGCCCACCGCGCCGACCTTGCCGGCCTGCTTGGCGTCGAGCAGCGGCTCGAAGAGATCTCCGCGGGCGAGGCGCTCGCGGTCGCACGAGTGCAGGAGGAAGACGTCGACGCTGCCGAGGTTCTCGAGCGCGAGCTCGATGCCCTTCTCGACGGCCTGCGGCGTCCAGTCGGGGACGCCGGGGACTCCGTAGCCGCCCTTGGTGACGACGACCTTGTGGCCGCGCCACGAGCGCAGCGCGCGGCCGAGGTGGGCCTCTGCCTGGTCGTAGCTGCGCGCGCAGTCGAAGAGCGTGACGCCCAGGTCGAGCGCGGTGTGCACGAGCAGCTCTGCTTCGGCGGCCTTCAGCTCCCCGAGCGGACCGCAACCGAGGCCCAGCGCCGAACAGCGCAGGCCAGACTTCCCGAGGATTCGTTCTCTCATCGCGTTCCGATAGTGGGGCCGCGCCCCGAGCCGCGCTTACGCGGAAGCGTCATAGTCTTACGCGTGCCCGCCACGCCCTGTGGAGGCAGCACCGAGGCTCCGTTGCCCTTCGGTTTGACCGATGAGGGCGGGCTGCCGAAGCGGCGGGCGAAGGCGGCGGTGAACGCCGGCAGGTTCGAGTAGCCGACGCGCGCGCTGACCTCGGTGACGCTGTAGCGGCGCGACTCGAGCAGCAGCAGCGCCTCGTCGAGCCGGCGGTTTCGGACGTAGGTATGAGGCGGGACGCCGACCTCGCGGCGGAAGGTGCGCAGCAGCGTGGACTCGCTGGCGTGGCAGTGGCGCGCGAGCTGGCCGAGCGAGACAGGCTCGAAGAGGTGCTGCTCGAGGTACTCGCGCGCGACGCGGAACAGGTCGGTGGGCTGCTCGAGCTGCGAGGCGCGGTGCGCGCGCTCGAGGTGCTCTTTGCCGAGGAAGAAGAGCTCTTTGGTGAGCTCGATCTCGAGGAAGCGGGCCGCGGCGCTGTCGTGCTTCGCCGAGACCTGGCGCTCGAAGAGGTAGCGGTGCGCGAGCTCGTCGACCCAGCGCGTGCGGTTCATGACGCGGGCTCTCTCGACGATGCGATCCCACACGTCGAAGGTGAAGTGCGGCGCGTACTCGCGGCGCGCGGCGTCGCGGGCCTTCGCCTGCACGCCGAGGAGCAGGGTCGGAGCCACGTCGCTCGTCGCCTCGAGCGCGAACGCCGTGCGCGCGGGGACCAGCGCGAAGGTGCTCTTGTCGAGGCGGCTGGTGAGGCCTTGCGTCGAGAGCGTGAGGACCGAGCTCTCGAGCGGGAGGATGATCGTCGGGTCCGCGTCGGTGTAGTCGCGCTGCAGGCGATCGGGGTCGCGTTCGAAGCGCAGCGTGAGCATTGCTTTCGCTTGTATCGCGGGAAGGTGTGCAACGCTGCGCCGTCCATGCGCCTGGGCCCGGACGTGCTGCGTGACCTGAAGCAGTCGGCTTCGATCGAGTGGGTGCAGACGGACGGCCTGGGCGGCTTCGCGATGGGCACCGCGGCGGGGATGAACACGCGCCGGTACCACGGCTGGTGCGTCGCCATGCGGCCGCCGGTCGAGCGATCGGTGCTGCTCTCGCGGCTCGAGGAATCGGTCGACGGCGTCGAGCTCGGCGTGAACCAGTATCCGGGCGCGATTCACCCGCGAGGGCACGAGCGGCTGGTGTCGTTCGAGACGCAGCCCTGCCCGGCGTGGACGTGGGACCTCGGCGGCGGGCTCACCGTGACGAAGCGGCTGTGGCTCGCGCGCGGGACGCGGACGTTGTGCGTCCGGTACGAGGCCTCGCGGCCGTGCACGCTGCGCGTGAAGCCGCTGCTCGCGTACCGGGACTACCACTCGCTGCAGCACGGCAACGACGCGGTGGATCGGCGGTGGACGGACGAGAACGGGCTGCTGGTGATGCGGCCGTACCGCGACATGCCGGTCTTGCGCATCGCGCACTCGGGGCGGGCGCTGCACGAGGGGGAGGGGTGGTTCTGGAATACGGAGTACGAGCTCGAGCGGCACCGCGGGCTGGATCATCGGGAGGACCTCTGGTGCCTGGGGACGATCGAGCTCTCGCTCGCGCCGGTCGGTCAGCTGGCGTTCTCGATCGGGCCGGCCGAGGTGTCGGAGCCGGTCGCCGTCGCGGCTGCCGATGCGTTTCGCGTTCGCCGCGCGGACGGGCGGCCGACGATCATCGCCGGGTATCCGTGGTTCACCGACTGGGGGCGGGACACGATGATCTCGCTGCCCGGGCTTTTGGTCGGGCGGGGTCTGCTCGACGAGGCGCGCGAGGTGATGCGCGCGTTCCTCGGGCACCTGGATCGCGGGCTGATCCCCAACCGGTTCCCCGATCGCGGAGAGAAGCCCGAGTACAACACCTCAGACGCGACGCTGTGGATGTTCCAGGCCGCGCACGAGCTGTTGGCCGCCGGCGGCGACGAGGCGTTCGTGCGGGAGTCGTTCTTCGAGCGCGGGCGGGAGATCGTCTCGTGGCACGAGCGCGGCACGCACTTCGGGATTCGGGTGGATCTGGCCGATGGGTTGGTGGTGAGCGGCGCGCAGACGACGTGGATGGATGCGGTGGTGAATGGCCGGCCGGTGACTCCGCGCGAGGGGAAGGCGGTGGAGATCAACGCGCTGTGGTTCAACGCGCTGCGGTTGATGGAGGCGTGGGCGAAGCGCTTCGGTCGGCCGGAGCTGGCTTCGGAGTATGGGGATCGCGCGCGGCGCGTCGGGGCCTCGTTCCGGCGGCTGTTCTGGAATGTGGGCGGGTGGCTCAACGATCTCGTCGGCGACGCCTCGTTCAGGCCGAACCAGCTGTTCGCCGTTTCGCTCGAGCACTCGCCGCTGTCGATGGGGGAGCAGCAGGCGGTGGTGCGCGCGTGCGAGGCGAGGCTGCTGACGCCGTTCGGGTTGCGGACGCTGGCGCCGGGCTCTCCGGGGTACGTGGGCCGGTACGGAGGAGATCCCCCCTCGCGCGACGGCGCGTATCACCAGGGCACGGTGTGGCCGTGGCTGATCGGGCCGTTCGTGGCGGCGTCGCTGAAGGCGTTCGGGGGCGAGGCGCGTGAGCGGTGCCGGAAGGCGCTCGAGCCGCTGCAGCTGTTGCTGGAGCGCAACGGGACGCTGCCGGAGGTGTTCGATGGGGATGCGCCGCACGGGTGGGGCGGCACCGTGGCGCAGGCGTGGAGCGTCGCGGAGGTGCTGCGTGCGTCGAAGCTGGTGTCCGGAAGTCGGTGAGCGTGCGTCGCTGGGGGGCTGGAGCCTCAGCGACGTGGTTCAGCCCTCCACGACGGTGATGGGCTCAGGTAACGGCACCTCTTCGCAGTCGCGCGGAGATCCGTCCTCCCAGGCCAGCATCGCGAGGTCGGCGGGCGCGTCGAGCGCGGTGAACGGGTGGTGCCACGTGCCGGCCGCGTAGTTGATGCCCTGGCCGGCGGTGGCGACGAAGGCGCGCAGGCCGTTCCAGTCCGGGCGTCCGTCAGCGGCCGTCGGCGCCACGATCACCAGGTACCGCGAGCACTGCAGCGGAATGAACGCCTGCGAGCTGCAGGGGTGGCGCTCGAGCAGCCGCATCTTCAGCGGCATGGCTTGCGGCAGCGAGCGAACCATCGCGAGGTTCGGCGGGCAGTCGCCGCGCGTGCTCACCAGCGCGGCGCAGCGATCGAGCCGCACGGCCGTGCCCTGGTTCATGTTGCGATCGCCGGACTGCGGAGTCTGCAGCACCTGTCCGAACGGCGCGAAGGCCTGGGCGGTGAGGGGCTCGGTGCGGAGGGTGCGCATCGTGGCTCTCTTACCGCATCATTTCTCGGCGAGCGCCAACGCCGCAGCTGCGGTCTCGGTCAGAAGAAAGAGGCGCCGGGGCCGCGACGGCAGAGGAATGAAGCCATTGGCTTCGTAGAAGCGCTTGCCCGCTTCGGTCTTGGCGTCCACGACGAGCGCGAACGCGGCGATCGACTCGGTCGCGGCGAGCACGCGCTTCACCGCGTCCGCAAGCAGCAGGTCTCCGAGGCCTGTTCCTCGAGCACTCTCCGCTCGTGCCAGGCGACCGATGAGCGCAGCAGGAATCGCCTCGTAGCGGGGGAGCCTCCGGGCGAGCTCCGGCGGGATCGCGTCCAGCGAAAGCGTGAGCGTGCTCAGGCTGTAGAAGCCGACGATCTGGTCTCGCTGAAGTGCGACGAACACCTTTGCGACGTTGCGCTTCTGATCCTGACTCGCGCGAGCTCGGAACCACTCGTCCAGCGCCGGTACGCCGCTGGTGAACGTCGTCCGGTCGTGCCGCTTGGCGAGAACTTCGAATCGGAGGCCGTCCGGCGTCACCGCCCGAGCTTCCCGTGGCGCCTCAACGCGGCCACGAGCCGTGCTTTGGGGCGCGGGGGCCGCGCGACCGCCGCCAAGAAGACCTCACGATCTTCGCCAGAGAGCCGCAGCCGCTCATGCTCTTCGAGAACGCGGCGTGCGCCTTCGTAGGCCAGATCGCCGGCAGCGAGGCCGGTCACCGCGCTCGCCCGTTCGATGAGCTTCCGGACCGAGGGCAGGACCCTGAGCTCGAGCCGCTCGGTCTTTCTTTCAGGAGGCTTGAGGCGGCGCGCGGTGGACATGTCCAGAATGTACGGCGATCTGCCGTACGCCGCAATCCGACCTCACGACCCCCGGTACGTCGAGAACCCGAACGGGTTGAGCAGCAGCGGCACGTGGTAGTGCTCCTTCGCCGACCGCACGGTGAAGTCGATCGTCACCACCGGGTAGAAGGCTTCGACCTTCTGGTCCTTGAAGTACGAGCCGACCTCGAAGCGGATCCGGTACGTGCCGGTCGCGGGAATCTCGTCGAGCAGCGGCTTCACGCGGCCGTCTTCGTTCGTGACGCCCTCGCCGACGCGGCGCCACGAACCGTCGGGCGAGTGGTGCTCGATCGAGACGGTGACTCCTGCCGCGGGGCGGCCGCGCGTCGTGTCGAGGATGTGCGTGCTGATTCCCATGGCCGTCACTCCTTCTGCAGAATCCACTTCTCCATGCGCAGCCGGGTGATCTTCGCCTGCTCGGCGGCTGCGTTGTCGATCTCCACCTTCTTCGAATTCTTCACCCGCTCTTCGGCGAGCTCGAGCATCTGCGTCGCCGACTTGCCGCTCGCGAACACGATGAAGATGAAGCCGTGCTTCTTGAAGTACTCGTTGTTCACCTGCTCCAGGCGTTTGCGAACCGCGGCATCCGCCGCCGCCATCCCCGCCTGCTCGCGCGACTCGCGCTTGGGCGCCTTCTTCGCGCCGATGCGCGGGTGCGCCGCGAACGCCTCGAGCCAGTCTTTCGTGTCGAGCCCCCACCACGCCTCGTCCGCGCGCGCGAACAGGTCGCGCACCGAGACGAACGGGCGGTGCTCCCACATCTTCGCCACCCACCGCTTCGAGCCGTTGAACGACACCAGCAGCTTCGTGAGCTCCTTGTCGTCCATCGCGTTGAGCTCGTCGAGGCGGTCGCGCTCGGCGGCCGTGTCGAGCGCGTGGCCGTAGAGGCGCAGCCGATTCACTCCGCCGTGCGGGAAGATGTGCACGCGCAGGTGCGTGACGGTCATCGGCCGCTGCGGGTCGAGCTGGTGCCGCCGGTGCTGCACCAGCGGAGTCTTCGCCAGCAGCACGTCCCACCCCTTCGGAGCGCGCAGCCGCGACTTGAGCTCGTCCGCCCCGATGGCCTCTTCGTCGAGCGCTTCGATGAGCACGGCCTGCGGCGCGTTGCCCTTGAAGAAGTGCGTGTCGAGCTCGACGCGATCGAGCACGCCGCGGCGCGCGAGCTTGATGACGGCCCAGTCCGACCCCGGAGTCCGCCGCCGCTTCGTCTCCCAGCCGTCGCCCATGTTCACGCCGCGGCCGGGCAGGAGCAGGTTCGACGGAGGTCCGAAGAACTGATCGCTCACCTCGACGACGGTGCCGCCGTTCTCGACGGCGCCGAGGTCGACCGAGCCCTGCCGCCAGAAGGTGCGCGGCGCGGGGTCGACGACGCCGTAGATGCGCAGCCGGGCGACTCCGCCGTCGGGGAAGATGCGCAGCCGCACGTGCGTCACGCGCGCGGTGGGCTTCTGCAGCGCGAGCACGTTCGGGAAGTCGGGCTTCACCGCGGTGCGCGGGATCAGCTCGCGCCACGACGACGCCGCCTCGAGCTGCTCGACCGTCGAGGTGTCGGGAGCGTCGATGCCCTCGAGCGAAACCTCCTGCGGCGCGTTGCCCTTGAAGTGGGTGGTGTCGACGAGCGCTCCGTGCACGAAGCCGGGAACGCCGAGGCGGATGATCGCGTAGTCGTGGCCCGGAGTGCGGCGGCGCTGCGACTCCCAGCCGTCCATCCACTTGCCCTTGTCGGTGTACTTGCCCTCGATCCACTCGGCGGCCGTGGGCTTCAGCATGTTCTCGACTTCGGCGAAGTAGTCGTCGGTCGAGTACAGCGCGAAGGAGCCCAGCTGATCCGCCGCCAGGTCGACCAGGTCTTTGAAGGTGTACGGCGTGCTCGCGCGCTCGCTCATGATGTTTTCAGGAAACTCCCGACGGGCTTGGTGGAGGGGAAGGCCAGATCGCCGCGCACGTACGTCTGCTTCACGCGGCCCTTGAAGGTGCGCCCGACGTACGGGCTGAGCTTGTGGCGGTGCTTGAGGTGCTGCGGCTCGACCGTGACGCTCGCCTTGTCGTCCCAGATGACGAGGTCGGCGTCGCAGCCGGTGGCCAGGCGGCCTTTGCGCTTCGCCAGGCCGGCGAGCTCGGCCGGAGCTTCCGAGTTCCACTTCCAGATCCGCTCGAGCGGGATGCCGCGCTCCGAGGCGAGCGTGTAGAGGACCGAGAGGCCGAGCTGCAGCGACGCGATGCCGCCCCACGCGTGCATGAAGTCGCCGGACTTCAGCTGCGGCGTGCACGGCGAGTGGTCGCTGACCACCATCGAGAGGGTGCCCTGCTCGAGCCCCTTCCAGAGCGCCTCGCGGTTCGCGGCCTCGCGAATGGGCGGAGAGCACTTGAAGTGTGTGGCCCCGGCCTCGATCTCCTCGGCGGTGAACGCGAGGTAGTGCAGGCAGGTCTCGGCGGAGATGCGGACTCCGTCACGCTGGGCCTGCGCGAGCATGGGGATCGCCGAAGCCGATGAGAGGTGCACGATGTGCGCGCGCGCGCGGTGCTTGCGGCACAGGTCGATGATCATCGCGATCGCTTCGTCTTCGGCGGCGCGCGGGCGCGAGCGCAGGTACGTGTCGTAGGCGTTCGGATCGTTGCCGGCGACGTCGGCCTCGGCCTTCGCGAGCGGGCCGGGCGCTTCGGCGTGCACGAGCAGCGTGAGGCCGAGGTCGCGGAGGATGGGGAGCGCGACGTCGAGCTCCTTCTCTCCGACGTGGGGGAACTCGTCGACGCCCGAGGGGCAGAGGAAGCACTTGGCGCCGGGGACTCCGAAGTCGGCGAGGCCTTTGAGCTCGGCGGAGTTGCCGGGGACGACTCCGCCCCAGAAGGCGACGTCGACGGAGAGCTGCGCCTTCAGCGCCGCGAGCTTCTCTTCGGCGGCGGCGCGCGTGGTCGTCGCCGGGATGCAGTTGAGCGGCATGTCGACGACGGTGGTGATGCCTCCGGCGGCGGCGGCCTCGGTGGCGGTGCGGAAGCCTTCCCACTCGGTGCGGCCCGGCTCGTTGATGTGCACGTGCGAGTCGACGATGCCCGGCGTGAGGAGATCGTCGCCCGCGTCGATGACGTCGGCGCCGCGCGGGACGTCGTCGTGCGCGCCGACCCTGGTGATGCGCCCGTCGTGGACGTGCACGGTAGCGGGCTTCAGGCCTTCTGGGGTGAGCACGCGCTTGCCGCGGAAGATCATCGCGCGGACCCTACGACAGCGCGCTTTGCGTGCAAGCGTGCTGTAGCCTGTGCGGCGTGCGCCTGGCCCTGATGTCCGATCTGCACGGAAATGCCGTCGCGCTGGACGCGGTGCTGCGCGACGCGCGGCGGGTCGGGTTCGATCGCCTGGTCTGTCTCGGAGACGTCGCGACCCTCGGCCCGCGGCCGACCGAGGTGCTCGCGCGATTGAAGGAGCTCGGCTGCTCGTGCCTGCTCGGCAATCACGACGAGTTCATGATCGCGCCCCAGCTCGTGGAGTCGTACACGCCGATCCCGATGCTGCGCGCGTCGGTGCACGGCACGCGCGAGCGGCTCTCGGCGGCCGAGCTCGCCTTCATCGGCACCTGGCAGGGGACGCTCGATCTCGGAGACGTCTTCCTCTTCCACGGCACGCCGCGCTCGAACACCGAAGATCTGCTGGTGTCGACGCCCGATGCCGTCGTCGATGACGCGCTCGGCGGGCGAAACGCGCTGGTGTTCGCCGGCGGCCACACGCACCTGCAGATGCTCCGGCAGCACCGGGGCATGTTGCTGGTGAACGTGGGGTCGCTCGGGTCTCCGTTTCGCGAGTTCGCCCACCGCGGGCCGCCGGTGATTCTGGCGCACGCCGAGTACGCGATCGTCGAGGTCGAGCAGGGCAGGGCGAGCGTCGATCTGCGGCGCGTCCCGCTCGAGAAGGCGGAGCTCGCCGCGCAGGTGGACGGTTGGGACAACCCGCTCGCGCCGTCGCTGCGTGCGATGTACTCGTAAGAGGCCTCGCTTCGGGTTGCGGTCGTGGAGGGAGGAAGAGTGGCTCAGCTCCTGGGGCTGGGGCGCGTGAGGTGTCCGCTCCGTCGGAGAGGGGCCATCGAAGGAGCGGCGGTTCTCCGCGTGGCGTGCCTCTTCCGATGAGATGAGATTCTTATCTCCGGGGGGTGGTCCTCGAAGGGGTGCGACAAGAATCTCGTCTCAGCGCCCGTTTCCAGTGCGCTCCGGCGCCCGGCCGCCGTCGGAAGCCCGGAAAACACCTCCCGGTGAGGGCAGTTCAGCTGTGAGACGAGATTCTTGTCGCACCCCTTCGAGGACCACCCCCCGGAGACAAGATTCTCGTCTCACACGGCCGGTGCCGGCGCAGAGCTTCGGGGGGCTGGCGCTTCCGTGAATCGACAGCCGCACCTTCGCTGGCCGCTCACCAGCCCAACGAGCAGCGTGAGGGAATCAGGCCCAGGAGCTGAGCCACTCTTCCTCCCTCCACGGCCACGCGCCGAAGCAGGGCTACTTCGAAGCTCCGAACCCGCGGATGATCTTCACGAGCTCCTCGACGACCTCGGGCTTCGCCTCGAGATCCTGATTCGGCGGCATGGTCGCGCTCTTCCCGACCGCGGCGCCGCCCTTCAAGATGATCGTCCGAATCGAGTCGTCGCTCGTCGCCTTCTGCCACTCGGGATCCGTGAAGTTCCGCGGCTTCACCTGGAACGCGGCAGCCGTCGGCGTCTGGCCGTCGCCGTTGGCGCCATGGCAGACCGCGCACACGTTCTTGAACCGGTGCCGCGCGAGCCCGGCCGGCGACTTGTCGACCTGCGCCGGCTCCTCGGGAGCACCGGCATCGACGACCTCGACGACTGACGCGCCGGCCGCATGCACATCGCGGCCCTGCGCGACCCAGGCGCCGACCAGCGAGCGCTCCTCGTCCGTCATGCCGGTCATGTTCCCCAGCGGCATCGTCTTCGTCGTCACCGCGCGGACGAAGATCCGCTCGCCCTGCTGCGCGATCTGCTCCGGAGTCTCCAGCACGATGCCGTTCGGCGCAGCCGGGAACATCGGGCTCGTCGGCTGCTTCGCATGGCACGTCACGCACCGCGCCTGCATGATCGTCTGCACCGTCGCGAACGAGACCGGCGCCTTGCCCTCGTACGCCGCCAGCCCCGCCATCGCGTTGCCGCCGCCGACCGTCGTCAGCAGCACCACCGCGATCAGCGCCATCGCCCCGCCGACGAACACGATCGGGTGCGTCTGGCCGCGGAAGTTCATCACGTACTTCAGCGCCGCGCCGACGATGACGAGCAGCCCGAGCACCGCCCACGGCCGCGCGTTCCCGTACATCGACGGGAAGTGGTTCGACAGCATGCAGAACAGCACCGGCAGCGTCAGGTAGTGGTTCTGAATCGACCGGCCCTTCGCGCGCAGCCCGTACGACGTGTCGACCGGAGTCCCCGCCTCCGTCGCCGCGAGCATGTGCTTCTGCGCCGGAATGATCCGGAAGAACACGTTCGCCGTCATGATCGTGCCGAGCATCGCGCCGACCTGCAGGAACGCCGCGCGGGGCGCGAACACCTGCGTCAGCCCGTACGCCGCGCCGACGATCAACAACAACCCCACGAAGCCGAACGCCTTCTGATTCTTCGCCAGCGGCGTCGCCCACAGCCCCTCGTACAGCGCGTAGCCCGCGGGCAAGAGCAGCAGCGACACGTGCACGCCCGCGACCGGAGACAGCGGGCCGCCCGGCTCGACCAGCAGCGCCGCGCCGCCCAGCCAGTACACGATGAAGAGGAGCAGGAAGCCCGAGAGCCACGTCGTGTAGCTCTCCCACTTGAACCAGTAGAGCGTCCCGACCGCCTCGCCCTTGCGAAGCGACTTCCGCTTCATCACTTCGTAGAAACCGCCCGAGTGCGTCATCCACAACTCGCCGGTGACGTTCTCGTCCCTGTCCGCGCGCGGCTTCGACAGGTGACTGTCGAGCCACATGAACAAGAACGAATCCCCGATCCACATGATCGCTGCGATCACGTGAATCCACCGGACGAGCAGGTTGAGCCACTCCTGGATGATGGCCGGCATTACGTTCGTGCCCTCTCTTAGCACCCCTGCGCGTGCCGTCACGGAAGCGTGACAGCTCCCGCACGCGCTCGCGCGCGCGGCCCGCGATTGCGCCAGAAGCCCTCCGTCATGTCGCCCGACCTGTTCTTCGAGCAGCAGCTGTGGAGGCAGTGGTTGAAGCAGCGTCCGCGCTTCGCGAGCGAGGTGCTCGTCGAGCTCGTCGAGCGCGCGCGCGCCTGCGTGAAGCTGGATCAGCGAACGTTCAGCGCCGCGTTGTTCGAGGCGATCTGGGACCGGCCGCCGATGGAAGGGCAGAAGCCGGTGCCTCCGACGCGGCGGCAGGGTGTGCCCCCCTGGGTGCTGCCCGTGCTCGTGCGCGGCCTGCAGGGCGGCTTCCACTCGATGCCGGCCCTGCTCGACGCGCTCGACCCGCACTCGCCGTACCTCGCTTCGTTTCTCCCGATGGAAGAGGCGCAACGCGCGGTAACGTAGCGGCCGCGTGTCGAAGCCCCGGAAGATTGGGCCCTACAAGGTGAACGACGAGCTCGGCCGAGGAGGCATGGGCGTCGTCTACAAGGGCTCGCACGAGCTCATCACCCGCGACGTCGCGATCAAGGAGCTCACCCAGGAGATCGTGAAGAAGGGCGAGGAGTACCTCTTGCGCTTCAAGCGAGAGGCCATGGCGCTCGCCGGCTTCCGCCACCAGAACATCGTCACGCTGTACGACTTCATCGAGAAGGACAGCGGCTACTACATGGTCATGGAGCTGGTGGACGGCGTCACCCTCCAGGACGTGCTGAAGGACGGGCCGCTTCCTCCCGACGTCGCCGCCGTCATCGGCATGCAGATGGCGTCCGCGCTCGAGCACGCGCACTTCTCGCGAATCGTCCACCGCGACATCAAGCCGGCCAACATGATGATGTCGAAGACCGGCGAGGTGAAGCTGATGGACTTCGGCATCGCCCTCGACGAGCAGCTCGAGAAGCTCACGAAGGCCGGCATGGCCGTCGGCACGCCGACGTACATGTCTCCCGAGCAGGTCGGCGGAGAGCCCGTCGACGCCCGCTCGGACGTCTACTCGCTCGGCGTCGTGCTCTACGAGTGCCTCTCGGGCGTGAAGCCGTTCACCGGCGCCAACGCCGGCGAGGTCTTCGCGAAGATCCGCACCGGCAAGCACCCCGCGCTCGCGAAGGTCGCGCCGCGCGTGCCGGCGCAGCTCAAGCAGATCGTGCGCCGCGCGATGATGCGCAAGCCGAAGGATCGCTACTCGGACATCTCCGAGCTCAAGCGCGCGCTCGACCGCTACCTGTCGAACAACCTCTCCATGGCGCCGAGCGCGCTGATGGTCGCGTTCCTCAAGTCGCGCGGGAAGATCTCCGAGGTCGACGCGCTGTCGCGCATCACCAAGGTCGAGATGGAGCGCGCCGAGAAGGTGCAGATGAAGCCGCAGGGCGGCGGCGGCGGTGGCGGCGGCGCGATGAAGTGGCTGTGGCTATTGCTGGTGCCGCTCCTCGGCGCGCTCGCCTGGGCCTACCACGCCGGGTGGCTGCCCAAGGGCCTGCTGCCGAAGTAGCCGTCCGTCCAGGCGCCGTTCACGCTGAGCGGAGCGCGCAGCGCGGAGTCGAAGCGGGCCGGTGGACAGCGTTGCACGCTGCTTCGACTGCAGTCCTCATCGCGTCAGCGAGACCGCAGCGCGCGGCACGCAGCATCGAGCTCGTCGTCGAGCAGGTAGGGAGCAGGCCCCAGCCGCAAGAGGTCACCGCGGTGATCGACGAGGACGCCGAGCCCGTGCAGCCGCTTCGCGAGGCCCGCGGCGTCCTTCACCCGCACCGACACGAACCCGCCGCGCTGCTCTGCCTCGCGCGGCGTGACGACGTCGAAGCCGTCGAGCGCATCGATCAGCCGCTGCGTCTGTCTCACCGACAGCTCCCGCAGCTTCGCGATCGTGAGGCCCTCACGCGTGAAGAAGCGGATGACGGCCCGCGCGCGGTAGTGGCTCGTCGGATCGTACGTCGAGCCCGCGAACCGCTCGGCGCCGGTCGCGCCCCAGCTCACGCCGTCGCGCCGGTGGTGCGCGAGATCTCCGAAGCCGGCGAACCAGCCGGTCAGCAGCGGCTCGAACGGGCGGGGCGGCACGCGCATCCAGCAGGTCCCTTCGCCCCACTGCGCGTACTTGTACCCGCCGGCGACGATGAACGCGTCCTCGGCGCCGAGCTCGGCCACCGTGAACGGCACGCACCCGAACGCGTGGTACGCGTCGAGCAGCACCTCGGCGCCCTGCGCGCGCGCGTGCTTCACCAGCGCCGGCAGGTTCGGCACGCGCTCGCTCGTCACGAACAGCACGGTGGAGGTGAGCACCGCGGCGGTGCGCTCGGTCGTCGCCGCGATGAGGCGCTCGGCGAGCGTGTCGACGGGCCGCGCGTCGACCCACGTCACGTCGTACAGCCCCTGCGCGCGGCGGAGCTGCCGGGTGATCGAGTGGAACTCGCCGGTCGTGGTGACGACGTGCTTCCGCTGCGGCGAACACGCCGACAGCATCCGCAGCACGAGCTCGTGCGTGTTCGCGGCGAGCGCGATCTGGCTGGGCGCGCAGCCGATGCACCGGCCCACGTACGCGCGGACCGCGTCGGCCGCCTCGAACGCGGCGCCCCACTTGTCGTCGGCGAGCCGCGCGGCGTCGTCCCACGCCTCGAGCTGGCCCTCTCGCGCTGCGTCCGGCCACGCCTGGTGCGAGTGCCCGGTGAGCAGAATTCGACCGGCCTTCAGGAATGCGGAGTAGTGGGGTCGCAGTTGGGCGGGTGCGAGCATCGACTGCACTGTCGTATGCCGCGCGTTACATAATGGCTACACCCAGCATGATGAATGTCCGTCCGCCGGCGGTCGCCGGAAGCTTCTACCCGCGCGCGAAGAGCGATCTTGCCGCCACCGTCGAGGGGCTGCTCGCGGCCGCGAAGCCCACCTCCGCCGAGCCGCCGAAGGCGCTCGTGGTGCCCCATGCCGGGTACATGTATTCGGGCCCGATCGCCGCGAGCGCGTACGCGCAGTGGCGCTCGCTGCCGCGCAGCTCGCGCATCGTGCTGCTGGGCCCCGCGCACTACGTCGGCTTCCGCGGCCTCGCGCTGCCCGACGCCGAGGCGCTCGACACTCCGCTCGGCCGCGTGCGCATCGACCCGCTCGCCTGGGAGCTCGGAGTGCCGAAGTCCGCCGCCGTCCACGTCCGCGAGCACTCGCTCGAGGTGCAGCTGCCGTTCCTGCAGACGCTGTTCGGAGACGACTTCACGCTGGTGCCGCTCTGCGTCGGCCACGCCAGCCGCGACCAGGTCGCGCGCGTGCTCGACGCCGCGTGGGAAGGGTCGCGCATTCTCTTGAGCACCGATCTCTCGCACTTCCTCTCGTGGGAAGAGGCCCGCGCGCTCGACGCGCGCACCGCCCGGTCGATCGTCGCCCTCGACGCCGACGCGATCGACGACCAGCAGGCGTGCGGCAACGCTCCGCTGCGCGGCTTCCTCGACGTCGCCCGCCGGCGCGGCCTCACCGCGCGCCAGCTCGACCTGCGCACCAGCGCAGACACCGCCGGCGACAAGGACCGCGTCGTCGGCTACGGAGCGTTCGCCTTCCACGAGGGCGCCCGCGCATGAACGGAGACACCTTGCTGAGCCTCGCGCGCGGCTCCATCGCCGAGCGCTTCGGAGGCCCCGGCCCCTCGCGGCCTTCGGACGCCGCGTGGCTCGACCAGCCGGGCGCCGTGTTCGTCACCCTCACGCTCGATGACGAGCTGCGCGGCTGCGTCGGCAGCGCGCACGCGCGGCGCCCGCTCTACGACGACGTCGTCGACAACGCGAAGGCTGCCGCGTTCATGGATCCCCGCTTCGACCCGCTCACGGCCTCGGAGCTCCCGCGCACCCGGCTCGAGGTCTCGGTGCTGTCGCCGCTCGAGAAGCTCGAAGTCTCCAGCGAGGAAGAGCTCCTGCGCGTGCTGCGCCCCGGCGTCGACGGCCTGCAGCTGCAGTGGGGCTCGCAGCGCGGCCTGTTCATCCCCGAGATGTGGCACCAAGTCTCGGACCCGAAGCTGTTCCTGTGGCACCTCAAGCGCAAGGCCGGGCTGCCGCTCGACCAGTGGCTGTCCGGCACGCGCGTCTGGCGCTTCACCGCCACGGCCTTCTCGGAGCCGTCATGAGCGTCCCCGCGAAGTGGTGGCACAAGCTCGAGGACGGCCGGGTGCAGTGCGACCTGTGCCCGCGCGATTGCCGGCTGCACGAGGGCCAGCGCGGCTTCTGCTTCGTGCGCCAGCGCGTCGGAGACGAGATGCAGCTCACGACGTGGGGCCGCTCGTCGGGCTTCGCGGTCGATCCGATCGAGAAGAAGCCGCTCGCGCACTTCTACCCCGGCACGAGCGTGCTCTCGTTCGGCACCGCCGGCTGCAACCTGGGCTGCCGCTTCTGCCAGAACTGGGACATCTCGAAGGCGCGCGAGTGGGACAAGCTCTCGGACCAGGCGACGCCCGAGGCGATCGCCCTGCGCGCGAAGCAGCTCGGCTGCAAGAGCGTCGCGTTCACGTACAACGACCCGGTCATCTTCGCGGAGTACGCGATGGACGTGGCCGACGCCTGCCACGCGCACGGCCTGAAGACCGTCGCCGTCACTGCCGGCTACATCCACGCCCAGCCGCGCGCCGAGCTCTTCTCGAAGATGGACGCCGCGAACGTGGATCTCAAGGCCTTCACCGAAGGGTTCTACGAGAAGATCACGTTCGCGAAGCTCGAGGCCGTGCTCGAGACGCTGAAGTACCTCGTGCACGAGACGAAGGTGTGGACCGAGCTGACCACGCTGCTCATCCCCGGCCACAACGACTCGGAGCGAGAGGTCGCCGAGATGTCGGAGTGGATCGCGAAGGAGCTCCGCGCCGACGTGCCGCTGCACTTCTCGGCGTTTCATCCGGACTTCAAGATGACGAACGTCGAGGCGACTCCGCCCGAGACGCTGCGCCGGGCTCGGCGCCAGGCGCTCACGGCCGGCCTCAGGCACGTCTACGTCGGCAACGTGCACGACGTGGAGGGCGACACGACGGCGTGCCCCGGCTGCGGCGAGAAGCTCATCGTCCGCGACTGGTACGAGCTGCTCGACTACCGGCTGGACGAGAAGGGCGCATGCCCGAAGTGCGGCGAGAAGCTCGCCGGGCACTACGACGCGAAGGCGGGGACGTTCGGTCGTAAGCGCTACCGGGTCGCCGTGTAGCTACCGCTCAGCGTGAACGGCGACGTCGTCGAGATCTGCAGATCGATCTTTGGTCACGCCGTACGTCGCGAGGATCTCCTTCGTCGCCCGCTCGACGTCCGCGGCCTTCAGCGCCACCGTGGACCCGAACGTGTACAGCGACTGATCGAACTCGATCACGTGCAGCCCGCCGACGGGCCTCCGCAGCGCGCGCACCACGTCGGCCATCTCGCGAATGTGCTTCCCGTTCACCTTGTCGACGATGCCGCCGCGGATGTCGTGGTACCCCTGGTTCACCGGGTGCGCGAGCACGTGGCTCACGATGACGACCTCGCGCCGCTTCGGTGACTGCCGGCCATCGCGGTACAGGTGCTGGAACCGCACGTCGACGTCCTTCCAGTCCCAGCTCGCCAGGTATTCGGCGGTGAGCGGCACGAACATCAGCCCGCCGAAGACGAAGTACGTCGGCTGGCGGTCCGGCCGCGGCAGCGGCACCAGCGGAGTCGGCCCCTTCATCACGACCTGCACCTTCACCTTCTTGCCCTTGCGCAGCAGCTCGAGGCCGAGCTTCTCGCCGACGCGCTTCTGGCTGACGAGGTGCGAGAAGTCGACGCGATCTTCGCCGCGCAGCACGATGGTGCCGTCCTGCTCGAGCCGGGTGCCTCCGACGGCGAGCAGCACGTCTCCTTCGCGGATGATGCCGTGCGACGAGCCGCCGAACATCACGCGGCTGACGAGCACGCCGGTCTGCTTCGCCTTCAGGCCCGAGTACTCGCGCAGGCCGTCGCTCTCGATCTTCTGCCAGTAGATGCCGAGCGACGGCACTCCGAGCACCGCGCCCGCGGCGACCTCGCGGCGGAAGTGGTCGATGATCGGCATCGGCACCACGTAGCCGGTGTTCTGCGCGGTCGTGCGCTCGTGGCTCTGGAACGCGACGCCGACGAGCTTGCCGTCGCTGAACACGGGGCCGCCGCTGTTGCCGGGGTTGATCGCCGCATCGGTCTGCAGCGCCAGCAGCCATCGCCGCGAGTGCGTGTACGAGATCACCTCGACGCGCGAGATGGTCCCCGCGGTGATGCAGAGATCGTTTCCGCCGATCGGGAAGCCGTAGACGTGAACGCGGTCCTGCCGCACGGGCAGGCCGCCCCACTGCACGGGCGCGGTGTCGTCGAAGAACGTCGGGTCGTCGACGGTGAGCACCGCGAGCTCCTCGTCGTGGCTCACGTGCTCGACCTTCGCGACGTACTTCTTCACCGCGCCGTTCTTCAGCGCCTCGATGAACACCGCGTTCGTCACCACGTGCGCGTTCGTCAGAATGCGCTTGCCCTCGATGATGCAGCCCGAGCCGCCGCTCGCGTGCTGGTAGCCGTGCGACCACGGCTCGTAGTGGTTCGGCTTGCGCGTGATCGTGAACAGCTTCACGACGCTCTTGCGCAGCGGATCATCTCGAACGACGCGCTCGATCTTCGGCTCTTCGCTCACAGGACTCCCATCACGAGCTGCTTCACCGTCGCCTGCGCGACGGGCTGGCTCTCGTCCTCCTGCCAGGCCCAGGTGTGGACGGTCGCGACGCGGCGGCCGTGGCGCACGGTGCGCGCGCGCACGAAGACGTCCTGCGGCTTGCCCGAGCGCAGGTAGTCGATCGTCAGCGTCACCGTCTTCGGCAGCATCAGCGTCTGCGCGCGGTACATCAGCTCGAACTGCGCGGCGAGCTCGAGCAGCGCGCCGAGCGTGCCGCCGTGCAGCGCGGGGATCGTGGGGTTCCCGACGAGGTGGTCCGCGAACTTCATGCGCCCGACGAGGCAGCCGTCGCGCTCCTCGAGCGTCACGCCGAGGAACCGCGCGTACGGCACCGACGCGATCATCGTGTTCCAGTCGCCGCTCTGCCTGGCCTTCGCGACCTGCTCGACGATCGTCACGGAGTCCACGCCCCCGGCGCGACCGCCTGTCCCTTCGTGCCGATCATGTACGTCGCGGCGCCGAGCGCGATCGGGTCGGAGGGGTCGTCGTGGTACGCGGCCATGCGCACGAACGCGACGTTCTTCGTGATCTTGAGACACTCGGCCCGCGAGAACACGTCGGCGCGGATGCCGGGCTTCAGGTAGTCGATGCGCAGGTCGAGCGTGGCGATCGGCGTCGGCTCGCCGAGCTTCACGTAGACGGCGGCGCCTCCGGCGGCGTCGAGCAGGGTGGTCACGGCGCCTCCGTGCAAGAGGCCGCTGTCGGGGTGACCGACGAGGCGCTCGTCGAACGGCAGCTTCGCGACGATGAACGAGGGATCCCAGCTCGCCTGCACGATGCAGAAGCCGAGCTCCTTGTTGTGGGGGATGAAGTCGCGGAAGCCGGCGTTGAGCAGCTCGAGGCCCGCGGCAGCGTCTGTTTGGCTCACTTGGAGCCGGCGAGGCTATCGCAACGTGAGCGCGATGGCGGCTTTCACGGTGTCCTCGAGGGAACCAGAGAAGCTCGGCTTCAACCTACCGGGAAATATGTGGCGCCCAGCGTGCGTGCCAGCCGCTCCGAGGTCGGCGACGACCCGTAGAAGCGGACCTTCGAGAAGTCGACGCCGTGCTTCTTCGCCCACGCGACCGCGAGGCCGGGCAGGGGAGGCCGGCACCAGCACTTCGGAGGCCCCGCTTCGTGCTCGCACACCGCCAGCTCCACGCCGTCCGGCAGCGGCGGCACACCCTTCGGGCGCCACGCGATCACGAGCGCCGGTGTTTGCCACTCGGTGACGTGCGGCACGGCCTCCAGCGCGACGATCATGCCCGCCTTGTCGCGCAGCGGCTTCCGCTCGAACGGCACGCGCTCGACGGCGGCGAAGCCCTCTTCGAGGGTCGGCGGCTCGAGCTCTCGCGCCAGGCGCAGCATCGACGTCGGCAGCAGCTCGTCGTCGCGGGCGCGCTCGACGACGTTCAGCTGCGCCTGCTCGAGCGGCGTGTCCAGCCAGATGCAGCGGACCGGCAGGCCGTGCTTGCCGGCGACCTCGAGCACCAGATCGCGCGAGGCGCGCGAGACGTACGTGTTGTCGAGCACGACGCGGCGGACTCCGCTGGCGAGCCGCGCGTCGAGCTCGAGCGCCACGCCGCGCAGCGTGCCGCCGCGCTCGTCGCGGTTGAGGCGCTCGTAGCCGCGGGCGACCCACTCGCGGACGTGCGTCGACTTGCCGGCGCCCGGCAGACCCATGATGAGGACGACCTCTCCCTCCGCGGCTTCGCGCTTCGGCGGCGGGCGGAAGACGCGGGCGGCGGCGGTGAGCTCGGCGTCGAGCTCGGCGCGGTCCCGGTCGTTCAGCGACACGACCCGCAGCATCCGCGCGGTCTCGGCGCGCGTGACACCGGCGAGCGGGACGATGCCGAGGTCGCACAGCCACGACAGCGCCACCTGCTGCGGAGTGGCCCCGTGGCGCTCGCCGATCTTCCGCAGCAGCACGTTGTTGGAGAGCTTGCCGGCCCGCTTGGGGCCTCCGAGCGGCGTGTGGGCCTGCACGGTGATGCCCTGCTTCGCGCAGAACGCGACGACGCCGTCGCGGAAGGGGCCCTGGTGGTACGGGCCCAGGCCCACCTGCACCGCGGCGATGGGCGTGAGGTCGAGCGCCTCGCGCAGCTGGGCGAGCGAGACGTTCGACAGGCCCACGGCGCCCACGAGCCCTTCCTCGCGCAGGCGCGCGAGCGCGCGGACGCTGGTGGAGAACGCCACGGACGGGTCGGGCGCGTGCAGCAGGTAGACGTCGATGCGGCCGAGCGTCGCGAGCGACTGCTCGCACTGCGCGCGCAGCGTGCCGGCGCGGGCGTCGCTCTTCCACGCCTCGCCTTCGCGGTGCAGGCCGCCCTTCGTCACGACGGTCGGCCGAGGCCCCTTCCACTGGCGCAGCGCCTCGGCGACGAGCGCTTCTTTGCCGGTGTACGCGTGCGCGACGTCGACGAGCGTGACGCCGGCCTCGAGCGCGGCGAGCAGCGGCTCGACGCCCTCGAGTCGCATGCACCCGATGCCGATGGTAGAGGCGGCCACGATGCTCCGAACACTCGCACTCGCCATGATCATGTCCAGCCCCGCGTTCGCCTCCATCGTCACGAAGAACGTCGCGTACACCGCGAACGAGAAGACGCAGCTCGAGGGCGTGCTCGTCTACGACGACGCGGTGAAGACGCCGCGGCCGGGGCTCGTGCTCGTGCCGAACTGGCTGGGCATCAACGCGCCGAACGTCGAGCAGGCGAAGCTCGTGGCGGGCTCGAAGTACGTCGTCTTCGTCGCGGACATGTTCGGGAAAGACGGGCGGCCGAAGGGCATCGAAGACGCTCCGAAGATCGCCGGCGCGGTGCGCGGCGACCCGAAGCTGATGCGCGCGCGCGTGCTCGGGGCGCTCGAGGCGCTGAAGGCGCAGAAGGTGCCCGGCGGCCTCGACACGAAGAAGCTCGGCGCGGTTGGCTTCTGCTTCGGAGGCACCGGCGTGCTCGAGCTGGCGCGCGCGGGCGGAGACGTCCTGGGCGTGGTGTCTTTCCACGGCGGGCTGGCGCCGCTGATGCCCGACCAGCCGGCGAAGAGCGTGAAGGCGAAGATCCTCGCGCTGCACGGCGCCGAAGATCCGGCGGTGCCGCCGAAGGACGTCGAGGCGTTCGAGAACGAGCTGCGCGCCGCGAAGGCCGACTGGCAGCTCGTGAAGTACGGCAACAGCGTGCACAGCTTCACCGACCCCGACGCGAAGAACCCGGGCCGCAACGAATACAACCCGCTCACCGCGAAGCGCGCCTACGCCGCGATGAACGCGTTCTTCGACGAGCTCTTCTAGAAAGGGCATCTCTCCGGGCGCGATTCATGTCAGCCCCCCGTGATGACGGCGCGCGCCCGTGCGGGGTCGCCCGCCACCACGCAGGCCTGACACTCATCCGCATCGGAAGAGATGCCTGTCCCCCGTTCAGACGGGCGGCAGCTTCGCGAGCTCTGCGAGCCCTTCCTCGTGGCTGACTCTCCCGACGTACCCGAGCTCTCTGCGCGCCTTCGCGTCGTTGATGGTGCAGTGCTGGCCCATCAGCGCGATGGTGACGCGCGTCGCCGGCGGCGTGCCCTTGAGCTTGAGCATCCGCCAGATTCCCTCGCCCGCGGCCGCGGCCACCTTCGCAAGCCCCAGCGGCACGTTGCCCTCCGGCAGCGTACGGCCCTGCGTCTTCATCAGCTCGGTGAGGAACCACCGGAACTCGACGGGCTTGCCGTCGGTGAGGAAGTACGTCTCTCCGGGCTTGCCCTTCTCGGCCGCGAGCAGCGCGCCCTCGCAGACGTTCGCGACGTGCGTCGTCGACGTCGGGTACCGGCCGCCGCCGATCCACTTGAAGCGGCCGGCCTTCACGCCCTCGACGAACTTCGCGAGCACGGACGTGTCTCCGCGGCCCCAGATGTACCGGGGCCGCACGATCACGGTCTCGAACACGCCCGGCTGGTTCGCGGCGCGCACGCGGCGCTCGCACTCTCCCTTCGAGAACGGGTAGCCGGGCAGCGCCTTCTCGGGCAGCGGCCTGGTCTCGTCGACGTCGACGAGCGCGCTGCCGTCGGCCAGCACCGCCTCGCTGGAGATGAGCACGAAGCGCTTCACGCCGGCCGCCTTGCCCGCGGCCATCACGTTGTCGGTGCCGACGACGTTCACGCGCCAGAAGGCCTCGTCGGTGTCCCACTCCTCGGTGTGCGCGGCCGCGTGGAAGATCCAGTCGCAGCCCTGCATGCCCTGCTGCATCGCCTCGACGTCGGCGAGGTCTCCGCGCACCGCCTCGGCGCCGGCGGCGCGCACCGTGGCCTCGGACTTCTCCGACCGCGCGATGGCGCGAACGCCGTGCCCCGCGGCGACGAGCGCGCGGATCAGCTCGCGCCCGACGAATCCAGATCCTCCGGTGACGAAGCAGCGCATGGCCTAAGGTCTTACCCGCCCACCGATGGATCTCAACGCCCTCGAGTTGTTCGTCGCCGTCGCGGAGACGAGCTCCTTTTCCGTCGCCGCGAAGAAGCTCGGCCTGCCGAAGTCGACCGTCAGCCGCGGCCTCGCGCGCCTGGAGAAGGACCTCGGCGTCACGCTCGTGAACCGCACCACGCGTCAGGTCTCGCTCAGCACCGCCGGCCAGGCCCTGCTCGAGCGCGTCGCGCCCCAGCTCGCGGGGCTGAAGAAGGCGCTCGGCGAGCTGCCCGAGTCCGAAGAAAAGCCGAGCGGCCACCTGCGCATCACCGCCGCCGTCGACTTCGGAGAGACGCTGCTGCCCGAGCTGGTCACGACCTTCCTCACCCGCTGCCCGAGCGTCAGCATCGAGGTCAACGTCAGCAACCGCATCGTCGATCTCGTCGACGAGCAGTACGACCTCGCGTTCCGTGCCGGCGGAGATCGCCTCAAGGACAGCTCGCTCGTCGCGCGCAAGGCCGGGCAGGTCTCGATGCGCGTCTTCGCTTCGCCCGAGTACCTCGCCCGGCGCGGCACGCCCCGCACCTTGAAGGAGCTCGCCGGCCACGAGTGGATCCGGTTCCGACCGATTCAGCGCATGACGCTGTCTGGCCTCGGAGAGACCGCGAGCATCGAGCCGAAGGGCCGCCTCATCGCCGACGATCTCTTCTTCGTCCGGGAAGCCGCGCGCGCCGGGGCCGGGCTCGCGTTCGCCCCCGCGTTCCTCGTCGATCGCGACGTCGAGGCCGGGCGGCTCGTGCGCGTGCTCCCGCGCTTCGAGGCGCGCAGCGGAGCGCTGTGGCTCGTCACGCCCGGCGGTCACCTGCCGAAGCGCACCGTCGCGTTCCGCGAGTTCGCGCTCGAGTGGCTCAAGACGCACCCGCTCACCACCGGCGACTGAAGTTCCATAAATGCAACAGAGTGTCCGTCGCGAGGCCATTGTTGCCAGCGGCCGTGGCGCTTACATCTTGAGCATCATGACCACTCACTCCTGGAAGATCGACACTGCGCACTCCGGCGTTCACTTCTCCGTCCGCCACATGGTCGTCTCGAAGGTGCGCGGGCGCTTCGGCAGGTTCGAAGGCGAGGTGCAGTACGACCCGGCGCACCCCGAGCGCTCGAAGGTGAAGGCCGTCATCGACGCCTCGAGCATCGACACCAACGAGCCGAAGCGCGACGAGCACCTGAAGAGCCCCGACTTCTTCGACGTCGCGAAGTACCCGCAGCTTTCGTTCGAGAGCACGACGGTCGAGAAGAAGGGCGACCGGCTGCAGATCGCCGGCAAGCTCACGATGCACGGCGTGACGCGCGACATCGTCCTCGACACCGAGGTCCTCGGCGTGGGCAAAGATCCGTGGGGAGTCGAGCGCCTGGGCTTCGCGGCGAAGGCCACGCTCGACCGGAAGGACTACGGCCTCGGCTGGAACCAGCTGCTCGAGACCGGAGGAGTTCTCGTCGGCGACAAGATCGAGATCGAGCTCGAGATTGAAGCCGTTGCTGCGGCGGCGCAGAAGGCCGCATAGAGGAACGCCATGATCACCGTCCGACCTGCGAACGAGCGCGGCCACGCGAACCACGGGTGGCTCGACAGCCACCACACGTTCTCGTTCGCCGACTACTACGACCCCGACCACATGGGCTTCCGCGTCCTGCGCGTCATCAACGAAGACCGCGTCGCACCGCGCACCGGCTTCGGCACGCACGGCCACCGCGACATGGAGATCGTCTCCTACGTGCTCGACGGAGAGATCGAGCACAAGGACAGCATGGGCACGCACGGCGTGCTCAAGCCCGGCGAGGTGCAGCGCATGAGCGCCGGCACCGGCGTGCGGCACAGCGAGATGAACCGGGCGGATCGCCCGCTGCACTTCCTGCAGATCTGGATCCTGCCGGAGCGCGAGGGCCTCAAGCCCGAGTACGAGCAGAAGGCCTTCACGCGCGACGAGCGGCAGGGGCGGTTCCGCCTCGTCGTCTCTCCGAAGGGAGAGGACGGCGCCCTGCGCATCAACCAGGACGCGCGCATCTACGCGACGCTGCTCGGCACGGGCGAGAAGGCCGAGGCGACGCTGCAGAAGGGCCGCTATGCCTGGCTGCAGGTCGCGCGCGGCGGCGGCACGCTCAACGGCGTGCGCCTGCAGGCCGGAGACGGCGCCGCGATCGAAGCCGAGCAGGCCATCTCGTTCCAGGCGAGCGAGCCGACCGAAGCGCTGCTATTCGACCTGCCATGAACGAAGGCACGTTGGCGCGAGCGACCGTCGAGAGCGGCGCCGAGGAGTGGGCGCAGTCGATTCGAGTCGGCAAGCACCGGTTCACGTCCGACGAGCCGCCCACCTTGGGCGGCAAGGACTCGGGCGCTTCGCCGTACCAGCTGCTGCTCGCCGCGCTCGGCTCCTGCACCAGCATGACGCTGCAGATGTACGCGAAGAAGAAGGGCTGGGCGCTCGGACAGGTGACCGTGAAGCTCGAGGCCATTCGCGAGAACGAAGACGTCCGCATCGAGAGATCGCTCGCGTTCGGCGCCGAGCTCAGCGCCGAGCAGCGCGAGAAGCTGCTCGAGATCGCCGGCAAGACGCCGGTGACGAAGACCCTGATGAAGGGCGCGGCGATCTCGACGAAGCTGGCCTGAGAGCTCGCCCCGGCTACGGCTCTCCGACCGACCGCCGCCCCGGCGTCTTCGCCGTCAGCGTCCACGTCGTATCGAGCGGCTCGCTCGTCTCGTCGTGGAACGTGAGGCCGTTGCCTGCCGACTTCGTCTCCGCGCCCTCGTTCGTGCAGAGGCGCTGCCACGAAGTCGTCAAGGCCGCGGTGCCGGCCAGCGGGCGCTGGCTCGCGACCGGGGTATCGGCGACGTACGAGGAAATGCCGGTCTTGTCGGTGCGCACCTGCAGGTTGGTGCCCCAGATCACGTAGTCGACGTCCTTCACCGTCGCGGCGACACCGTCCCAGCGGAACAGGACGAGGTCTTCGCTCGCGTTCGTGAGCAGGCCGGTGTTCGCGCCGCCGTCGACGTCGGCGAAGCCGCGCATGTCCGGCACGTTCGCGAAGTCGGCGTTGCCGGTGAGGCGCACCTCGTACGTGGGGAAGACGCCGCCGTCGCACGGCGCGACGTCGCGGCAGTAGTCCGCGGCGCCCGACATCGCGATGGTCTGCACCACGCCGGGGCCGATCATCGCGCCGGCGGGGAACTGCAGGCTGAAGTCGTTGAACGCTCCACCGCACTGCGCGCCGGTGACGATGTCGCGGTAGTGGCAACTGGTGCCGCCGTCGGGCGCCACGAACGTCGCGCCGTACAGGAAGTACTGGGTGAGATCGATGGCGGCGGCCGTCGGGTTGTAGATCTCGACGAACTCCTCTTCGGTGGGCGTGACCGAGACCTCGTTGATGAGCAGGTGATCTGCCGTCGCGCCGGCGCCGCAGACCGCCGGGTTGTTGCCGCCGCCGCTGCCGCTCATGCCGCCGCCGCTGCCGCTCATGCCGCCGCCGCTGCCGCTCGTGCCGCCGCCGCTGCCGCTCGTGCCGCCGCCGACGCCGCTGGAGCCACCGCCGACGCCGCTGGAGCCACCGCCGACGCCGGTGCTGCCGCCGCTGCCGCCACCAGCGCCGCCCATGCACATGCCGTCGGAGCAGGTGCCGCCGCCGCAGCTCGCGCACGCCATGCCGCCCTTGCCGCAGTTCGAGTTGCTGATCCCCGGCACGCACATGCCGTTGGAGTCGCAGCACCCGTTGCAGTTGGCGGGGGTGCAGTTCGCCCGTGGCGTGCCGCAGGAGAGACCAAAGAGCAGGATCGTGACGAGACCGGCGAAGCGCATGCGCGCCCTATACACGGACTCACTTGATCATCACGAACGTCTGCTGATTCTGTGTCACCGGCCGGCCATCGGCCGTCCACAGCTCGCGCAGCTCGAGGGTGTAGCCGCCGGCCGCGACCGGATTCGAGGCGCGGTACGCGAGCGGCTCGGCCAGGTCGAGCGTCGACGGATCCATGAACAGCTGCAGGGTGAACGCGACGGTCGACATGGGCCGCGGCGCCGAGAAGCGGGAGTAGGGCGCCGGCCACCAGGCGTCGGTGAGCGCGACGACGAGCGGCACGTCGCAGCGAGGGCCGGGCTGCCGCGCGCGGATCCACCCGTGCGCTTCGGCGCGCGGCTGTTTCGAGTACAGCGGCGGCCCCACGGGCCGGTACTCGAAGTGCGGCGTGAACACCGGTCCCAGCGGAGGCCCGACCGGCGCCGGCTCCATGCCCTTCCAGTCGGGCAGCTTCGGCGGCGTCAGCTCGCACCAGTCTCCGTCACTGACGCGCGCCTTCGCGCAGACGACGTCGGCGGTCGCGGCGAGCTGCCCCTGCTGCTCGAGCTGCACGTTGATCGCCGACAGCCCCGTGCCGCGGCGCAACAGCCGCGCGGTGAGCCGCGCCTCGCCCACCACGACGGGTGCGAGCACCGCGCCGGAGATGCAGCGAAACGGCCGGGCCGGATCATTCTCGAGGTCCAGCGCCGTGCGCGCGAGCAGCCCCAGCACCAGGCCGCCGAACGCGCCCGGCCCCTGCTGCCAGCCGTCCGGAATCTCGTGCAGGTACTCCCCCGGGGCTACCTTGCGCGGCGTCGTGGCTGCGGCGAAGTCCATGTCATCGCTGTGTAACGGAAGCGCAAGACGACGCAATGGGCCGCCCGGCTCCTGCGTGTTCTTCGCACAGATGCGTCGTGCGCTCGCCATCGCCGTGCTGCTGCTGGGAATCGGCTGCGTGCGCGCCGCGCGGCCCGACGAGCAGCCGTCGCTCGACGTGAGCGAGATCGCCGCGCGCATCCCCGCGAAGGTCGTCGACCGCGAGGGCTGGGCCGCCGATCTCGAGCTCGCCCTCGGGTTCGCCGGCCTGCCCGCCGACGAAGGGCACGTCTGCGGAGTCATCGCCGTCGTCGGCCAGGAGTCGGGCTTCCAGGCCAACCCCGTCGTCCCGAACCTCGCGAAGATCGCGCGCGCGCAGATCGCCGAGAAGGCCGCGCCGCTGGGGCCGCTGGCGAAGCCGCTGCTCACCGAGGTGCTGTCGGTGAAGGCGCCCGGCGCGAAGCTCAGCTTCGATCAGCGGCTCTCCGCGGTGCGCACCGAGGGTGATCTCGACAAGCTGTACCGCGACCTCATCGACGAAGAGGTGCGCCGCTTCCCGGTCGCGGTCGTCGTCGCCTCAGAGCTGCGCGAGCGCAACCCCATCACCACCGCCGGCTCGATGCAGGTCAGCGTGGCGTTCGCGGAAGGCCACGCGCGCCGGCTCGGCCGCGATCCCGACGACGTGCGCGACGAGCTGTACACGCGGCAGGGCGGGCTCATCTACGGCGCCGCGCGGCTGTTCTCGGGCGCCCGCTACGAAGAGCCGCTTCACCTCTTCGCCGACTACAACGCCGGCGAGTTCGCCAGCCGCAACGCCGCCTTCCAGGAGCAGCTCGCCGCCGTCACCGGCGTGAAGCTCGCGCTCGACGGAGACCTGCTCGCCTACCGCCCGTACAGCGAGGACACCGAGACGATGCGCGCGCTGTCGAAGATCGACCCCAGGCTCGTGCGCGACGCGCGCCGCGAGAAGAGCGCAGCCTTCGAGCAGACCGAGGCGTGGCGCGTGGTGAAGGAGAAGTGGCAGAAGAAGTTCGGCAAGGAGCCGCCGTACGCGCGGCTGCCCGAGGTGAAGCTGAAGTCTCCGAAGCTGTCGCGCGAGCTGTCGACGGCGTGGTTCGCGCGCTCGGTGCAGAAGCGCTACGAGGCCTGCGTCGCGGCGGGGAAGGCCGGGAAGAACTGACGCGGCGCGCGCTTCTTGCGCAGGCAGCGCGTGGCGGCGCTCATGAAGCAGACCGAGAGCCCGAGCCGCCGCTTGCCGGTGCGCGTGCGCTTGCTGCGGTGCCACAGCATGTTGTGGACGAGGATCGTCTCTCCCGCGACGGCCGGCAGGGCGAGCGCGTTCGCCTCGGCCTGCTTCTCCTCGACGCGGTCCTGCGGCACGACCCCGCCGAGCGAGGTGGCGAGGCCCCAGGCGTGTGAGCCGGAGACGACCTCGAGGCAGCCTCCGTCGAGCGGGGCGTCGTCGAGCGCGGTCCACAGCTGCAGGTGCGGATCTTCGGAGAGGCCCCACAGCCGGCCTCCGTCCTGGTGCCAGGGTATGTCGCTGCCGCCCGGCGCCGCCTTGTTGAACAGGATGCAGCGGTACAGCGCGACCGGGCCTTCGATGCGCGCGCGCGCCACGCGCTCGTAGAGCGGGTTGCGAAGCCACTCGAGGAACCGCGGGTCGAGCTCGAGCTTCTCGAGCTTGCGGTAGCCGAGCGACGGGCCCTGCCAGCCCAGGCCCAGCGGCGCGTCCTCGTGGCGGCCGGTCGGCGAGTCCATCTGGAAGAACATGCCGGGCCAGGTGACGCGGCCCAGCATCAGATCCTCCGCGCGCTCGCGCAGCAGCTTCAGGCCCTCGTCGCTCATCACGCGGCCCAGCCGCGCCCAGCCGTGCCGCTCGAAGTGCCGAAGCGGCTCGGAGAGGTCGAGCTCCTCGGCCCCGCGCACCAGCAGCCTGCTCACCGCGCGTACCTCGCGTCGGTGCGCACCAGCTCGTAGTGCACCTGCTCGATCTTCTCGCGCACCTCGGTCGGCAGCTCGACCGCGCAGGCGTCGATCGCCGCGTCGAGGTGCGCGAGGGTGCCGGGCCCGCAGAGGATCGAGTCGACGCCCGGCCGCCCGGCGAGCCACGCGTACGCGAGCGTGACGAGGTCCAGGCCCAGCGCCGCGCGGTACCGCTCGGCGGCCTCGTCGAGCGCGCCGTAGCGCTTGCGGTACATCGGGTTGTTCTTCAGCCGCGAGCCGCCCGCGAGCATGCCGCCGCAGAGCGGGTTGTAGACGGTCGTGTGAATCGGGTGCCGGCGCGCGAAGGCGAAGTATTCGACGTCGAGCTGGCGGATGAGCAGGTTGTAGAGCACCTGCGAGAACGCGGGCCGCGGCATGCGGCGCGCGTCGGCCTTCTGCTGCAGCTCGAAGATCTCCCACGCCGCGTAGTTCGACACGCCCCACGCCTTCACCTTGCCGCGCTCGAGCAACTCGGCGATCGCGTCGAGCGTCTCGTCGAGCGGCGTCTTCGGGTCGGGCGTGTGCAGGTAGAAGAGGTCGACGTGGTCCATGCCGAGCCGCTGCAGGCTCTCGTCGGCCGCCGCCAGCACGCGCTGCCTCGACAACCCCTCGTTGACGCCGCACTTCGTCGCCACGAACGCGCGCTCGCGCCGCCCTCTGAGCGCCTCGCCCAGCACGCGCTCGGACTCGCCCCTGCCGTAGAGGTTCGCGGTGTCGAAGTGCGTGAGGCCGCGCTCGAGCGCGCGATCGACGATGCGCCGCGCCTCGGGGGCAGGCGTGCGACCGCCGAAGTTCATCGTGCCGATGTGTAGGACCGCGGGGGGCAAAGCGAGTCGCACCTTAGACTCAAAGCCGTGGCCTTTTGAGCGGTCGGCGGGTCGGAGGAAGTACGCTTCGCGGAGCGCTCCATGAGACGAATTCTGCTGCTGGTGGCTGTCTCCTTCGTCGCGTGCCGGGATGGAAAGACGATGCAGGTCCGGCCGGTGCTCACGGTCGAGCCGACCTCGTTGGACTTCGGCAAGTCGAAGGTCGGCCGCACCGCGAAGCTGCCGCTGAAGCTGCGCGCGGGCAGCGCCGCCGCGCTGCACGTGACGGCGCTGCGCGTCGAGGGTGACGCCGAGCTCACGGTGGGCATGCCTCCCAGCGTCATCGACGGCTTCACCGCGGCCGACGTCGAGGTCGCGTTCGCTCCGACGGCGGTGCGCTCGCACGCCGGCACGCTGGTCATCACGTCCGACGACGAGGAGCACCCCGAGGTGCGGGTTCCGCTCACCGGCGAAGGCGCGGTGCCGGTCATCGAGGTGATGCCGGCGATGGTGCAGTTCATGCCCGAGCCCGCGGATCGCGCGGTCGAGCCGCCGCCGAGCTTCTGGCCGACGGTGGGGATCTCGAGCACGGGCCCGGTGCCGCTCGACGTGACCAGCGTCGTGATCGAGGGCACGGACGCGGCGTCGTTCATCGTGCTCGGCGCTCCCGCGGGCACGCTCGCCGCCGGAGCGCGCGCGGACGTCGCGGTGAAGTTCGACCCGAACGCGGCGCAGCGGTTCTACGCGGCGGAGCTGGTCATCCGCTCGGATGCCCCCGCGCGGCCCGAGGTTCGGGTGCCGCTCGCCGGAGAGCTGCGCGCGAACCTGCCGCCGATCGTCTGCGCGAACGTGACGCGGGTGCGGCCCGGCGACGGGTCGGCGCCGATCGACTACGCCGACTGGGGCCCCGCGCCCGACGCCGGCTACGACTTCACGGGCTCGCGCGAGGTGCAGCCGAACGCCGTCGTCGAGCTGTCGGCGTGGTCGACCACCGACGCCAAGACCTGCACGACCGACCCCGAGGACGAGCGCATCGCGCTGACGTACCAGTGGGAGGTGCTGTCGTCGCCGCCGGGCCCCGCGCCGGCGCTCACCGGAGCCACGTCCGCCAACGCGCGCCTCGTGCCGCTCGCGGCCGGTCCGTACACCCTCAGGCTCAGCGTCGCCGACGTGCAGAGGAATACGACGAGCGTCGAGCTCAGGCTCGTCGCGGCCGTGAAGCAGGACCTGGTGGCGCAGCTGTCGTGGGTGGGGGCTCCCGGAGTGGATCTCGACGTCCACTTCGTGCGGCCCGGCTCGACGCCGTTCTCGTTCTTCTCGGAGGGCGGCGGCCGCACCAGCGGCGACATGAACGGCTGGTCGCAGGTCGCCCGCGCCGCCGACGCCGGAGACTTCGAGTGGGGCGACGTCGGCGCCTTCGATGATCCGCGGCTGAACATCGACGACACCGGCGCCGGCGCGCTGCTCGAGAACGTCTCGCTGAACTACCCCGAGAACGCCTCGCAGTGCGCCGCGGCCGACTGCACGTACCAGGTGCTCGTGCACTGGTTCCGCGACGCCCGCGCGGTCGACGGCGGCACCTGCACCGTGGGCGGCACCTGCCGCGACGGCGAGGCCTGCGGCTGCGGCGGAGGCTTCCGCTGCGTCGCCGACGTCGCGCCCGCCTCGGATGCCGGCGTCGGCCCCGGCCTCTGCCGCGCGCCGGTGAAGCCGGTCGTGCGCGTGTACACGAAGGGCGCGCAGGCGGCGGTGATCCCGCTCGACACGTTGATGCCGGCGGACGAGCTCGCGCTCGGGGCTCCGTGCCAGCTGCTGCACGTCGCCGACGTGGTCTGGCCGCGCCGCGGCTCGGATGCCGGCGTGCCGCGCGTCGACGTGATCGGCGCCGACGACGCCGGCTACGTCACGAGCCCGCGCACCTCGCGGTACGGCTTCCGGCCGAACGCCTCGGGCCAGTGCAGCCCCAACGTGCAGCGCAGCGGGCTCAACTGGTACGCGCCGGCGCCCTGAGCGTCACGGCGTCAGATCGAACACGAAGTTGTCCGGCGTGAACGTGCAGCTGCCGTTCGTCGCGAACCGCACCGCCCCGACGACCCACATGTCGTCTTCGCGGTTGAACTGGCGGGTCTGCGTCGTCCGCAGCACGCCGGAGCAGTAGATGCGCACGGTGGCGGTGACGTTCGACGGCGTCGACGACAGCGTGAAGAGGTGCACGCCGACGGTGTAGTCGTGCGTCGTGGAGGCGCTGGTGATGCGGATGTTCTCGGGGCCGGTGCCGGTGATGTCGTCGCGATCGAGCGAGGGATCATCGGCGGTGCCCGCCGCGTCCCAGCTCGGGTTCGTGTTGAGCCAGTAGCAGTCGTACGGCGACGCGTTGGAGCCCCAGCCGTTGCGGTTGTGGTTGTTGCCGCCGCTCGGGTGCTGCAGGTGCAGATCCATGTCGTTGGGCCGGTTCCACGTGAGCTCGACCCACAGGCCCGCGGGCGGGGCGTTCACGGTGATCGTCACGGTGCAGGACGACGAGACGCCCGCCGAGTCGGTCGTGGTGAACTGCAGCGTGTGCGTGCCGACGACGTCGGCGTCGTAGTTCGTGCTGGTGCAGCTCGCCGGAGCGCTGAACGCGCCGCTCGAGCCCGCCGGTCGCGAGACCACCGTCCACTGGCAGGTCAGCGGCCGGCCCGCGGGCGACATGGCCGTCGTGGCCAGCGCGACGCTCGTGTTCGGGTTCACCGTGCGGTTCATCGGGCATGTGACGACCGGCGTGCAGACGCCGTCGTCGACCGTGCCGTCGCAGTCGTCGTCGACGCCGTTGCACAGCTCGGGGACCGGGCCGCCGGGCGTGCAGGTGCCGGGCATTCCGCCGCTGCACGCGGGCACGCTGCGGAAGCAGGCGCCCGTGCCGCAGGTCAGCATGCCGAAGCCCTCGTCGGTCATTCCGTCGCAGTCGTCGTCGGCGCCGTTGCACGCCTCGGTGCCCGGAGCGCCCGGCATGCACGTCTGCGCCATGCCGCTGACGCAGTTCTGCACCGTGCGCGTGCAGCTGCCCTGGCCGCAGGTGGTCGAGCCGAGCCCCTCGTCGGTCTGGCCGTCGCAGTCGTCGTCGGCGCCGTTGCACGTCTCGGCCGACGGCAGGCCGGGAGTGCACGTCTGCGCCATCGTCATCGAGCAGGCGGGCACGGTGCGCGCGCAGGCTCCGACGCCGCAGGCGAGGGTGGGCAGGCCGTTGTCGGGGGTGCCGTCGCAGTCGTCGTCGAGGCCGTTGCAGAGCTCCGCGCTGGGAGCGCCCGGCGTGCACGGCGTCGGCGTGCCGTTGATGCAGCTCGCGTGCATGCGGCGGCACTGGCCGGTGCCGCAGGCGACGTCGGGCTGGTCTTCGTCGATGAGCCCGTCGCAGTCGTCGTCCTTCGCGTTGCAGATCTCGGGGGCGGGGTCGACGTGGCCGGTGCAGGCGCTCCAGGCGCCGTCGGTGCACGTGGAGCTGCCGAGGCGGCACTCGCCGAGCTTGGAGGCTCCGCAGGACCTGACGTCGCCGTCGGTGCAGTGCGGCGGGCCGGCGTCGGGCTCGTCGATGCCGGCGTCGGCTTCAGCGACGCACTCGCCGGTGCTCGGCACGCAGACGAACCCCGCGCCGCACTCGCAGAAGGCGCCGCCGTCGGAGGTGCCCTGCTCGTGGCCGCTGCCGCCGCCGGTGTTGGTGTCGGTCCCGGAGTCCGTGTCGAGGGGGCCGACGACGGCGGGGACTCCGCAGGCGACGAGAGACAGCGCGAGGAAGGAGGCCGGCCCGAGGCGTCGCACTTGGGGACGAACGGTACGGCACGCGGGCATGTAGGTGCGAAAAGGGAATCGGGGATGTCGCGCGGCGGTGCCGCTGTAGTTGATAGTATCGGGTGATGCTATGAGGCCGCCGTTCGTCATCAGCCCGCGTGTGCTCTCGCTCGCACAGGAGATCGAGCGCCTGGTCGGAAGGGCAGAGGGGCTCGAGCCGGTGGTCGCTCAGCCGTTGCTCCGGAAGCGGAACCGGGTGCGCAGCATCCGCGCGAGCGCGGCGATCGAAGGCAACACGCTGACGGAAGAGCAGGTGACGGCGCTGCTCGACGGGAAGCGGGTGATCGGCGACCGCAGGGAGCTGCTCGAGATCACCAACGCGAACAGCGCGTATGCGTCTGCGCCGTCGCGCAAGTCGACGCGCGTGAAGGACCTGCTCGCCGCTCACCGGGAGCTGATGACCGGCCTCGTCGCAGACGCCGGCCGCTTTCGAACCAGAAGCGTCGGAGTGCTCGACGGCTCGAAGGTGACGCACGTGGCGCCGCCGCCTCAGCTCGTGCGGCGGCAGGTGACGCAGCTGCTGAAGTGGCTCGGTGCCGGCGAGGTCCCGCCGCTCATCCGCTCGTGCGTGGCGCACTACGAGCTGCTCTTCATCCACCCGTTCATGGACGGAAACGGACGGCTGGCGCGCCTGTGGCAGCACGTGATCCTGCTCGAGGCGAGCCCGGTGTTCTCGTTCGTCCCGACGGAGTCGGTGATTCGAGACCGCCAGCAGCAGTACTACGAGGTGCTTCGCCGCTGCGATCGGAACGGCGACTGCACCGAGTTCGTCGAGCTCGCGCTCGAGGCGCTGAGGGACGCGCTGCGCGAGACGCTCGAGCAGCTTCGACCGCAACGCGTGACGGCCGCCACCCGCATCGAGCGCGCTCAGGAGGCACTGGGCAACCGCTGGTTCTCCCGCGCGGATTGGCTGCGGCTGTTCCCGACCATCGCCACGGCGACCGCGAGCCGCGACCTCGCCGAAGCCGTCGCCGCACATCGACTCGAGAAGAAGGGCGACCGCAGGCTCGCCCGGTACCGCTTTCCCGAAAAAGCAAAGAGCCGCTGAGTCTTTCGACCCAGCGGCTCTCTTCTTCTCTGCGAGGAGTAGGGGACTTGAAGGCGGCGACGCGAGCCGGTCCTCGCCGGTCCTCGCCGGTACTGGCGCGGAATCGCTGACGGCGGGGCAGGGCGGCGCCGAGTCTCGCTGGCCCTCACAGGACCCCACCGTCACAACGTCACAGCACGTCGGCGCCTTGGCGGACCTGCTGCTGCTCGGGTCGACCGCCATCGATCACCACCACCCGGCGATGAAGCGCGCGGCCGCGGCCCTCCCGGCTCACTGGCGAAAGGGCAGTCCATGAGAACGCCGATTGATCGCGCCGCTCCGACCTCCGTGCCCCGGGGCACACAGGTTCCGCCCGGGCGGACCTCCGACGACCGCCGCAAGGCCCAGCGCGAGCTGGCCCGCCGCCTCGGCCGCGCTTTCCGCGTGAGCTTCGACCTCGCCTTCAAGGCCGTCCGGGCGCGTGGCCGCTGCGTCGAGCTCACCGAGGCGATCGGCGAGTGTCGGGCGCTCGCGTTCTGCACCGCCGTTCAGATGGGGGCCGCCCGTGACTGAGCTGCTGCCGCGACGCGAAGATCAGGACTTCACGCCCGCAGAGGAGGTTGTGCGGGAGCGCCTCCTCGCTCGCACGAAGGTCATCAGGCGGCAGATGGAGGACGTGCTGCGTCTCTGGCTCGAGGGGCTTCCCGCGAAGGCCATCGCCGCGCGCCTGTGCGTGACGCGTGAGCGCGTCGTGTTCGTTCTCCGCGTGCTGCAGCTCAGCGGCAAGCCGCCGAAGCGCTCCCTCGTTCACCTCTTCAGCGAAGCGCGAGGGACGCGCGGCGCCTCACACTTCTCTCCAACGGAGAGCCTTCGGGCGGAGGAGCCGCTCATCACTCGCAGAACAGGAACATGATCATGACCGCCAGAAACTTCGAGCAGCTCATCGACGCCCGCCGCGCCTTCCAGCAGCTGAACCAGCACGCGGAGAAGCTCACCAAGGCCGAGGGCATCGCCCCCGCCGACGCGCTGATCCGCGCCATGGAGTTGCACCACGACCTCGCGCACCGTGCGAAGGGCCTCGAGGTGCAGGACGGCTTCAACCCGTCGACGCCGATGATCAACCGCGCCGCCGACATCTGCTGGCAGCAGGTGCAGCCGTTCGTGAAAGACGGCTCGCACTCGGCGACCATCTCGCAGGGCGCCCTCGCCGACATGTGCAAGAGCGCCGTGTCTCAGGTGATGTCGGAGGAGAACATCACCGCGGACCAAGCGCTGCGCGTCGTGGCGCACTGCGCGCCGGCGATGGTGAACGCGGCCGAGACGCTCGGCCTGGACAACCACGGCCCGTCGAACCCGGTGAAGGTCACCGTCGAGTGGCGCGACGACGAGACGCGGCCTGGTGGCGCGGGCTCGGTGAAGACCGAGACGCTGAGCGGCGTGCCGAGCTTCATTCACAAGCCGGAGCCGACGCCGCAGCCGCCGGGCATCACGCCGGGCGGGCCGCAGTCGCGGCCGTACGTCCCGTACGACCCTTCGCGCGGGTTCGCGATGGATCAGCTGCAGGTGAAGGCCGACGAGCTCGCGAAGACGCACAAGCTGTCCGGCGCCGACGCCCTCGTGCGCGCGATGGAGCTGAACCCGGAGCTCGCCCGCGCCGCGCAGGCCGAGAGCAAGCGCGCCTGAAAGGAGCCCGACCATGGACCCGAACGTGAGGAAGGCGCAGAGCGGGCTCGCCGACGCCGAGGCCGAGCTGAAGCGGCGGACGGCGAAGGCCTCTGAGGTCGAGGCGACGCTGTCGAAGGCCAAGGCCGAGGTGTCTCGGCTCGAGGGCCTCGACACCGTCACGACGACGGAGGTGGCGGAGCTCGAGAACGCGCGCCGGCGGCAGCGGGCCCTCGAGGCGCAGCTGGGCGGCGTGAACACGCTCGTCGAACAGCAGGCGTCCGAGGTGGCCATCGCGAAGAAGCGGCTGGCCGACGCCGTTCACGGCGACGCCCAGGAGCGGCTCGACAAGGCGGAGCGCGAGCTCATGCAGCGGGCTCGGCTCCTCGAGGACGAGCTCAGGATGAAGCTCGAGGAGCTGCGTCAGCTGGCCTCCGCCGAGTCGAAGGCCGCCATCGCCGCGGGCACGACCAGCTGGAGCCCCAACCGCGTGTTCCTCGTGTCGGAGCAGGCGCTCAGCCTGAAGAGCCCGCTCGAGCTGTGCGCGCAGGCGCTCGCGCGCATCCGCGACTTCGAGCGTGGGCCCGGGAAGCTCCCCGAGCGGTACCGGCACGTCGAGAACTGACCATGACGACCCTCGCCGACATCGCGAAGCAGCAGGAAGAGCTGCGCCAGCGCATCGAGGAGGTGCGCTGGGCGCTGCTCGGCGCCGGGCTCATCCCGGGTGACGCGGACGCGACGAAGCTCGCCGACGAGATGGTTCGCCTGGGGCACATCCGCGCGAGCCAGCGGACCGCGGTGCACCAGCTCGTAGCCTGCAGTGGCGTCGAGGCTGCCCGTCGCTTCTTCGTCCAGATGGTCGCGCTCGAACCGGACGAGGCCCTCGCGCGGCTGCGCGAGCTGACGCAGGAGATCGCCGAGGAGACCGGCCTGGCGAACGGCGACGCCGGCATCGAGGCGATCGCCCGTCACCCCGCCCTGGCGATGCAGGCGAACCGGGCGCGGCACCGCGACGAGGACATCGAGCGCAAGTTCCTCAAGGCGCGCGGCATCGAGCTCGAGCTGCTCGCGGCGGCGAGGGCGGAGAAGTGACCGCCGCTGCCTCTCACGATGTGGTCCGGTGCGGCGGCGCCCGCGCCGAGACCCGCGGCCCCCGGGGCATTCCCTCGCCCTGGGGCGCCGTTCTTTCCCGCGGCCTTACCGCGATCAATCCGCATTCCTTCAACCTGGGAGCCTGAGCCGTGCCGACTCTCGAAGACCTCCTCAAAGGCGACAAGCCGGGCATCGTCTGGCTGCTCGACGTCAGCTTCGACGACTTCCAAACCGTCTCGTACCGGTGGAGCACCGCGAGCATTCGCGTGCCGTCAAACTCGTTCGAGTACGACGGGCGCATCGCGAGCATGTCCCCCATCGAGCGCGGCTTCGGGCGCGACCGGCTGCCGGCGGCCACGACGGTGAAGCTGCGCATCGACAACAGCGACTTCGCCGCCGACTGGCTCATCGACCGCGCCACGGTCGGCAGCCAGCTGCTGCAGGCCCGCTTCCGCCTGTCCGTTTTCGTCTACGACGCGCGCGCGTACGCGAGCGCCGCTGATGCTGTGAGCGGCGTGCAGGAGGTCATCAGCATCTTCATGTGCCTCGATCAGCCCGAGGCGATGGCGAACGCGATCGACCTGAACCTGGCGGACGACTCCCTCGGGCGCCTGGCCGAGCCGCTGACGACGCCCTCGGTGCGAGACTGGAAGGACTCCATCACGCCGCTGGCGCATCCGTCGCTCAACCCGTTCCGGCTCTACAACCCCGTGCCGCAGATGGATTGGGACGTGCCGCTGCCGCTCGTGTTCGGGCAGGGCCAGCTCTCGACGCCGCTGGTGCCGGCGTACGCCGCGGTGGCGCAGTACATGGAGCGCGAGGAGACGCCGCTCACCGACGGCTCCATCGCTCGCGGCGTCCTCCCCGATGTGAAGTGGCCGCTCGTCGTCTGCGCGGCGAAGGCGAACAACCAGCCCGACGGCGTGCCAGAGATCGTCGAGCTCTGGGCGACGTACGGGGACGACGTCGAAGGCAATCCTACCGTTCGCGGCCTGACCATCAGCATCCCGCGCTTCGGAAAGGACTCGAACAACTACTGGCGCGAGCTCTGGCAGCCCCGACGCAGCGCAGCCTTCTCGAAAGGCGGCCGGCAGTGGCAGGTGGTGTGGATCGACTTCAACGTCGACTACTACGCCTCGTGGTTCCGCCGAGAGTTCGCCGACGATCGAAACACGCCAAGCGGCGCGAGAGTGTCTGCGGCTACCGTGCCGCTGGCCGGCCCCGGCTCACCGGCTCTTGCCGCCGGCGCCGGCCTGGCGCTCGGCAGCCGGGGCCACATCATGGGGGCGTTCAGCGCCTTCAATGTCCGCGCAGGCGCGCGCGGGGCGCTGAGCACCGTCACGACGCGGTATTCGGAAGACGCCGGTGTCGACGTCCCGAGCGTCCGCATCGTGGACTTCATCTACGACGTCATCGCGTACTACTCGAAGGCCTCGCCGTCGGACATCGACAGCGCTTCCTTCGAACGGGCCGCGAAGGCGCGGGCGACGGTCGCCGGCGCCGGCATCATCCAGCCCTCGAGGCCGCGCCCGCTGACGAGCGTTCAGCGGAACGGCTGGATTTCGCCGAACCCGCGCGACGGCATCATCGGCGTGCTGCGGTCCGCCTTGGGCGAGATGTGCGGCAGCGCCGACGTCGACCTCTTCATGAAGCGCGACGGCACTTACGCGCTCTCCACCATCGTCTTCGACTACGAGGCCGTCACCGGCGCCCGCACGCGCATCGTCGAGTCGCGCACGTCGCGCCAGCGGACTCGGACGCCGAGCGACGGAGAGCGGTGGGCTCCGTACAACCGCGTCTTCCTGCAGGGCCCGGGTGGTGCGTCCTACGGCCCGTACGACAACCAGGAGGCCATCGACGCGTGGGGCATCATCAAGCCCGTCACGCTGCAGGCGAAGTGGAACGCGCGCCTGTGGGGTGAGAACAGCAACGCCGGTGCGTCCACGGTGTGGATGTACCGCACTCTCGAGTCGAAGGTGCGGCCGGCCATTCGCTTCAACGCCGACCGGCAGTACCTGACGCTCGAGCTCGGCGACTACTTCGAGCACTCGTGGACACGCGGCGGGCAGAGCGCCATCTTCGACAACACCATCTTCCGACTGGAGTCGCAGCGCATCGACCCGGCTACGCTCGCTGTAGAGCTCGGCGCCATCTGGGCGGACGACCTCGCCACCGACAAGCCCTTCCTGCTCGACGACGAGGATCTGTTGGTGCGACTCGACTCGGCTAGCCTGGGGATGGGCGACCTTGAGGTTGAGGACGGCAACACCGAGGTCGTGGCGCCTGGCGCTGGATTTGTCTCTGAGGGGGTCGAGGCCGGAGACATTCTAGAGCTGAAGGATTCGAGCCAAGCGGACAACGTCTTCACCCGCCACCGGCACATCCGCATCGCCGAAGTCACGAGCGACTCGACGCTCGAGCTCGACAGCTCCGATTCGATGGACTTCGACGCGCCCGGCGGCGCGACGGTCGTCGAGGGAGAGTGGCGCATTCTTCGCGGTGCTTCGACCTACCCCGACTCCGTCAGCGATCCGGCGAACTACCCCGACGACGGCGACATGTACGGGAAGTGCTGCAACGAGAACGACGAGTACAGCGACGCGAGCGCTGCGAACCAGCTCTTGGACGGGTGAAGTCTACGGCGCTCGAGTGAGCGTGCCGGTCGTCTGGCCGCTGCAGGCGCCGCCGGTGCTCGGAAAAGCGTCCTGCAGGCTGATTCGCAGCGACGTCGGGGACTCGAGTGTCGCTTTCCCGCCCTCAACAGCCGCGCCGCCGCCGCAGTTCGTCGCGCGCAGCTCGGCGGTTGAACCCACCACGTCGGCCACAATCGAGGGGCAACCACCGTCGGGAGTGATGGTCAGCGTGTTGCCGGTCTGCGCGATGGTCCACTCGACTCCGCCCATGCTGTCGATGCGCGACCCATTCGCGCAGGCGTAGGCGAGCGAGACGGGCCCGCGCCAGGTGCCGCTGAAGTCGGTTCCGCCGCACGAGACCAGCACCGCCGTCATCGCCGCGAGAGCGCGCATTGGCAGGAACGTATGCACCGGCGGCGCCGGCGGCAACGAGCTTGCGAGAACACACCTTGATCGCGGCTCGGTTACGCTGCGGAGCCTCATGCTCCCGCTGCTGCTGGCCTTGGCCTTGGCGCAGTGCTCGAAGGACACCGACTGCAAGGGCGACCGCGTTTGCACCGCGGGTGCGTGCGTTGACCCAAGCCCGTTGGTGCCGCGCGAACAGGTGCGCGAAGAAATCGAGCGCGACCGGCTGACTCGGGCGCTGAACGATTCGCGGGACGAACTGCAGCGCACAAATCCCGTCTCGTCCGTGGCGCTCATCATCGGCGGGGCGGCACTCGGCGGCGTCGCTACGTGGCTCGTCCTCCTGTACGCGCAGAGCAAGGACGAGGTCTACGCGACCATCGGCGGTTCGGCGCTCGTTGGCGGAGCCGTGTTGCTCATCGCCGGGTTCATCCAACTCGGCCTGCGAATCCACGCGCGAAGCCGACTGCGCGCCGAGATCGCGCAGCAGGAAGTCCTGCTGAACCGACTGAACGCGCCGGAGCGACCTGAGGACCGCATCGCTGCGCAGCTGAGCGCCGCGACCGGCTGCCCGCGCGAGTACGTCGCCGTCGAGTCGACGGGGCCCGGCGTCATTCGTTACCGCGTCTGCCAGGCGCTCTACGTCTGCGGCTTCGGAGTGGACGCCGGCAACGAGTGCCAGTTGGCGCAGTAGCTCAGTGCTCCTTCGCGCCGCGCTTCTTCGACTGCTCCTTCTTGTGCGCGTCGAGCGCGTACCTCAGGAGCTGCCGCATGGCTTCGTTGCGGCTGATGCCGAGCTCCTTCGCCGCCTTGTCGATCTCGTCGACGAGCTCAGGCGGACCACGGAACAGCGCTGACTTCGCCTTCTTCTTCTCTTTCGGCGCGAGGACACCCACGTCCGCGTCGATAGCACGCGCAAAGCCGCCGTCTCTAGAACGCACAGACAGGTATCCGTCCATGCACACAGCTTAAAGACGCTGAATCGCTGCGTCAATGTTGAGAGCTTGACGTGATATCACAACGTGCGCACTACTTGGGGTGTCGGCGTCATTCCGGCGCCGCGAAAACCAGGGGTGAGGACATGGGGATTACGAAGGAACTGAAGTCCATTCGCGCAGTACTCGGGGGCAGCAAGGCAAACCAAGAGCGAATGACGCTCTCTCTCCGGGAAGTCGCTCGCGACCTGCGCATCAGCGCTGCGGACTTGAACGCGCTGCTCGTGGCTGGCTTCCTCCGCTCGACGCCGATGGGGCGCGACCGCGTGATCCCGAAGTCGGAGCTGGTTCGATTTCGAGAGTCTCTCGCGAGCCGCGGCATCGCGCGTATCGGCGGGTGGTGCCTCAGCCGCGAGAGCGGAAAGGAGGCGGCGTAATGGTCATCCGTGATGCTGTGACGCTTCGGCGCGCCGCGAAGATCCTCGGAATCTCCGTCGCCACCGTCGAGCAACTCGTCTTCACGCTCGAGCTGCTCACCATCGAGGTGCGCGGCAAGACGCTGATCCCGCCGAGCGAGTTGCGGCGCTTCATGCCGCGGAAGGCGGTGACGGCATGAGCTCCATCGACGTGAGGCACGAGTACCCGAAGCTCGCGGCGGCCGTGCGTGAGGCTGCGGCGCTGCTCAGGGCCGCGATGAAGGCCGACCGCGTCGACCGCGTGCATCTGCACTTCGACGGCGGGACGGACATCAGCGTCGAGCTCGATTTCGAGCCCCGCGACGAGTACGGCGTTCTCGACCTTCGCGCGCCCGAGGAGGCGGCCGCCGAGCGCGAGGACGCCAACCTCGAGGCGGCCCCGACTCAGGAGCACGGGACCGGGTGCAGCTGCACGCCGTGCATCGGAGACCGTGTCGCGGCTGAAGAAGCGCGTCCGCTGGCGATCTGACGCCGTCCCCCTTCCCTGAACCCCGGGCCGCTCGTCGCAAGGCGGGCGGCCCTTCTCTTGGAGACACCATGACTGCACTCGTCGTCAGCAACCCCACCGACGCAGCCCGGCGCCTCGTCGCGGCATTCCTCGCAGGCCGCAACGCCGCCACCATCCGCGCGTACAGCGCCGACCTCGCCGACTTCGCCGCGTTCGTGGACGCGCCCGACGTGAACGCTGCAGCCGCGAAGCTGCTCAGCAACGGCCACGGCGAGGCGAACGCCCTGGCGCTCTCGTACAAGTCGCGCATGGTCGACGCGGGCCTGGCCGCCGCGACCATCAACCGTCGCCTCGCCGCGCTGCGCTCGTTGGTGAAGCTCGGCCGCGTGCTCGGCGCCGTCCCCTGGACGCTCGAGGTGCAGAACGCAAAGGCGCAGCCGTACCGCGACACCCGCGGGCCCGGCCGCGCCGGCTTCCTCGCGCTGCTGCACCAGCTCGACGGCCGCGGCGACGCGAAGGCCGTCCGCGACCGCGCCATCCTGCGCCTGCTCTACGAGCGCGCCCTTCGCTGCTGCGAGGTGTGCCGCCTCGACGTCGGCGACGTCGACCTGCAGGCGGGCACCCTCGACGTGCTCGGCAAGGGCCGCACGGCGAAAGAGCGGCTCACCATCGCGCCGCCCACCGTCGCCGCCGTTCGCGCCTGGCTCGAGGTCCGCGGCACCGAGGCGGGGCCGCTGTTCGTCAGCCTCGACAACGCCCACCGGAGGCAGCTGCGGCGACTCAGCGGCACCGGCGTCTACGACCTGGTGCGCGAGCTCGGCGACGGCGCCGGCGTCCGCGCGCGCCCGCACGGGCTCCGCCACGCCGCCATCACCGAGGCGCTCGACCGCGGGACCGACGTGCGCGCCGTGCAGCGCTTCTCCCGTCACCGCGACCTGCGCATCCTGCTGGTCTACGACGACAACCGAGAGGACCTCGGCGGGAAGGTCGCCTGCGCCATCGCGGAGGCCTCGCCATGAGCATCGAGGTTCACGAAAGTGACATTCCTTTGCCCTCGATCGCTGATGCCGGCGACGAGCTCGACATGGCGGTGGCCAGCGGCCGAGCCGCGCTGCAGCGGCTCTACGAGAACTTCCGCCGCCTCGTCGACGCCGGCCTCAACGACGCGGCCATCGCGCGCGGGCGCTCAGTGCTCGTCGAATACCTCGAAGCGCAGCGCTGGCTTGCGGCGGGCGCCAGTGTCGAAGCCGCGGCGGACCTGCAGCGGACGACGCCGGCGCGCGTGCGGCAGCTGCGCGCGGTGCTTTCCGAGGGCGCCTGACGATTTCGCGCTTTCAGGTGTACGTCGGGGGACGCGACCGCCACCACTATTAGTGTCGGTCGGAACACACGAAGCGAAGTCCGCTCCGACCGAACCAGGAAGGAGCGTCATCGCACATGAAGCACGAGAAGCAGAAGTCGCCCGTCCGCCTCGCCAGAGACGCGGCTGGGCTGTCGCAGGTCGACCTCGCGCTGCGCGCTGGCAAGTCGATCGCGACGGTGCGGCTCGCCGAGGCAGGAGTCATCACCCTCAACACCGCCAAGGCGCTCGCGCCGGTGCTCGGGGTCGAGCCGGCCGCGCTGATGCCGAGCGCGACCAACAGGGCCGCGTGATGAGCGACGCGAAGGCCGCTCGTTTCGTGGGAACCGCTCCGGCGACGGCGCGCGGCGTGAAGGCGCCCGCTCCGTCCACCGACAGCCTCGACCTGGTCGACGCGATCGCCAGCTCGCCCGCCGAGGTTGCGCGCGCCGCGCTCGCTGCGACGCCATGCCGCGTCGACGTCGTGCGGCAACTCTCTGGCCGAGTCGGGGAGGTGTTCACGGCCCTCGTCGACCTGAACCTGGTGAGCCACGACCCCAACGCCCCGCTGACCATCCACGCGCTGAAAGCCGGCCAGCTCGTGCGCCAGCTCTTCTCTGAGCTCGCGTTCATCGAGGAGCGGTTGATGGACGACCTGAACGAGCCGCAGTGGCCGCCGTTCCCCAAGAGGCCAGCCGAATGAGCGACCCTCTGCTCGACGAGGTGATGGTGCTCGCGCGCGAGGGCGAGGGCACCGCCAAGGCCCTCATCATGAAGCTCGAGTCGCTCGACAGCGCGATGCGCGCCGCGAAGTGCACTACGGAGCAGCTGCGCCAGTTCGCGAACGCGACGGAGCGCGTGCGCGCCACGCGCTTGTTCCTGCAGCGCCTCGCGGAACGCATTGCCGAGGGGGGCGCGTGACTCAACCGGCGCTTCGCAGCGTCCCGCAGGCGTCGGAGATCGACCCGATCGCCGCCGAGCTCATCGAGAAGGGCTGGAAGCCGCTCACCGACGCCGGCAACGGGGAGCGCTTCGCCGAGTACGCGCTCCTCACCTGGCGGTACGTGCACCAGTGGGACATGTGGCACCAGTGGGACGGGAAGCGCTGGGCCGCAGACCACCAGCGCGAGGTCTATCGCGACGCGGTTGCGTGCCTGCGCGCCATGAGCACCGAGATCGCGATGCTGTCCCTACCAGCGGCCAAGAAGGCCATCGACTGGGCGGTGAAGAGCGAGCGGCGAGATCGGGTCGCGGCCATGCTCGACGCCGCAAGAGCACAGCCGGGCATCTCGGTGATGCCAGAGCAGCTGGACGCGGACCCGTACAAGTTGAACGTGCAGAACGGCACGATCGACCTCCGCACCGGAGAGCTTGGCGTGCACCGCGGCAACGCACTTCACACGCGGCTAGTGCCCGTCGAGTACGACCCGGACGCTCGCGCGCCGACCTGGGATGCATTCACCCGCCGCGCACTGCCCGACGACGCTGTCCGCGAGTACGTGCGCCGCGCCATCGGATACTCCCTCACGGGCGACGTCGGTGAGCACTGCTTGTTCTTCTGCTACGGCGGGGGGCGCAACGGCAAGACGACGCTCATGGAGACGGTGTCGCGAATCTGCGGCGAGTACAGCAAGGCCGCGCCGCCGGACTTGCTGCTCGCGAAGCGCAGCGACCGCCACGAGGAAGAGGTTGCTGAGCTCCACGGTGCTCGCTTCGTCACCACCGTGGAGGCCGGCGAGGGCCGTTACTGGGATGAAGCCAAGGTGAAGTGGCTTACGGGCGGGGACCGACTGAACGCGCGGCACATGTACGCTCGCCGCTTCTCGTTCTCTCCGACGCACAAGATCTGGGTCGCCGCGAACCACAAGCCGCACGCACGCGGGACCGACGTTGGCTTCTGGCGGCGCGTTCACCTCGTGCCATTCACCGTCACCATCCCGGAGAGCGAAGTTGACCGCGACCTCCGAACGAAGCTCGAGCAGGAGCTTCCAGGCATCCTCGCGTGGGCGGTTGAAGGTGCGGTGGCGTGGCGTGAGGGAGGGCTCCGGCCGCCGCCGGCCGTGAGAGACGCCGTCGATGAGTACCGGAGCCGCGAAGATGTGCTCGGTCACTTCATCGCGGACTGCTGTGTGCTCGTGCCGCACGCGAAGACGCCGACACAGGCGCTGCACGAGGCCTACGTGAAATGGGCCGACGCAAACGGCGAGCGCGCGATGAGCAAGATCGATCTCAGCAGTGCGCTCGAGGAACGCCCGGGCATCCTCCGCTACCGGAGCAAGACGAATCGCGGCTTTACCGGAATCGGCCTCCGATACGCGGGTGACAAGGGTGACGCGAACACCCCCCATTTCGGAAACTTTCACCATGACGCGCGCGCGGGAGAGAAGTTGTCAGAAAGCCCGTCACCGTCGTCACCCGCGTCACCGTCACTGCCGTCGCACCCCGACGGATGCCGCTGCGCCGGTGACACGTGCGGGGCCGGATCGGAGGTCGCATGACGGCCGCGAACAACAGGCGTTCTCCCAACCTCGCAGCCGCCGAGCTCGCGCGCTTCTCGGTGCCGATGTCGCGCGTGACGACCGACGACGAGAAGCTCGACGCGTACGCCTCGGCATTCGGCCTCCTGGCGCAGCTCCGTACGCAGCCCTTCGACCTGGTGACCGTCACCGCGAAGCTGCCTGCTTCCCGTCTCGGCGCGTACCTCGAGCAGCTCGCGCCCATGCCGGAGATTCGGCTGTGGCCGACGGCCGAGGGCGTCGCCGACGCGATCGGGCACCTGACCGCATGGAAGCGCACGGCCATCGAGTTTCGCTTCGAGGCGCACGACAGCGATGAGCGACTCATCGAGGTCGCGTTCTTCGCTCGCGCGCCGGTGCGCAGCTGGCGCGCTCCTTCGGCGGAGGTCCACTAATGAAGCGCACCGTCGACAGGTTGCAAGACCTTGAACTGACGGAGTCGGTGCTCGCCCGGGCGAGCAAGCTGCCGCGCGCGGCCCGCGAAGCCTTCGTCGGAAGAATCCGGGAGCGCCTCGGGCTGGGGGCTGCTCAAGCCGCGGCCGAGGAGTGGAACGTCCATCGCCTGACGAAAGAAGAACTGCGCGAGCTGTGCCGCCTGTGCGTGAAGGCGAGCGGCTACACGACGCACGCGCAGGGCGAGCGCGTGCACCTCACACCGGAAGCGCTGACGAAGTACGACGCGCCGGAGCCAGACGCCGGGGTGACCTACAGCCGCGCGACGCCCTACCGGGAGTTCCGGCATCCAGACACCGGCGCCCTTCATGGCGCATACATCGCCGATTCAAAGGAGCGTCCCTCGTGAGCGGCGAAACGGACGCGGAGTTGCCGAAGGTGAGCAAGCGCGCTCGCTGGCGAAAGCTCGAAACTGTCGATGACGTGCGTCGGGCTCTCGCCGCCGTCGTCAAGAAGGTCCACGACGGCAAGCTCAACCCCGATCGCGGAGCGGTCTGCGTCACGGGGCTGCGCGCGTTGGCGAAGGTCCTCGTCGACAGCGAGCTTGAGCGGCGGCTCGCCGAGCTGGAACGGAGGCTCATCCAATGAGGGCGGGAACCGTTCACGGAGCGGCGGAAACGGCACGCCGAGCAGCTGCAACCGCCCGAACGGCCTCTGAAAGGTGTCTGGGCACCAAAAAGGGGGCTTCATGACCGTCGCCCTTCGAAAGCGACTGGCCAGCCTGGAGCAGCGCGCTCAGCCGGCGGGCGCTGCGCTCGCGCTGCCGGTGCTCGACAACTCGCCGGACGTGCTCATGCGCGTGGTCGACGTGCTCGTGCAGGCGCACGCGGTGCCCGCGGACGTCGCCGCTGTCCTGCGTGGGGCGGGCATCGAGGTCTCGGCCGACGCTCTCGGAGAGCAAGAGAACGCGGCTTCTTCCCAGCTCGAGGAGGACACTTCGCCGTGAGCATGGCCGAGGAAATCCGCGCCATCGTGCGCGAGGAGGTCCGCGCCGCTCTTCGCGAGGCCCTCGCCGACGTCGGCCGCGCGCTGACGCCGGTGCCTGCGGAGGACGGGTACCTCAGCGTCGAGAAGGCCGCCGAGCTCGCCGAGGTCCACCCCGACACCATTCGCGGCTGGGTGAAGGCGGGCCGGCTGCCGCGGCACCACGCGGGCCGCGAGCTCCGCGTGCGTCGGAGCGAGCTGCACGCGTTCCTGAGCGCCGCGCCGAACGAGCGTGCGACGCCAGAGGTCGAGGCGGCAGGTATCCTCGCGCGCCGGAGGAAGGGCTGATGGGCAAGGTCTACCAGCGCAGAGACAGCTCGTTCCTGTGGATCGTCTACCGGGACGCCGCCGGCAAGCGGCACTGGCAGGCGACGGAATGCCGTGTCGGCGAAGAGGAGCGCGCGCAGAAGGTGCTCGAGGCCATCGAGCGCCAGGTCGCCGCGGAGACTCGCGTGGCTGTCGCCCCTGGCGCGCTGACGGTGAAGGCGTACGGCGAGCGCTGGCTGCAAGGTCGAGCCGGGCAGGGCGTCGTTACGCACGAGGACGAGGCGCGCCGCCTCCGCCTCCACGCGTGGCCGCTGCTCGGCGACGTCCTGCTCAAGGAACTGCGTCCGCACCACGTGCGCGACATGGTCCGCGCGCTGCGCTCGAAGAAGAGCGCCCGCGGCACGCTGCTCGCGCCGCGCACCGTGCGGCACGTCTTCGGCACGCTGCGGACGCTGATGCGCGACGCCGAGGTCGACGAGCTCATCGCGTCCAACCCCTGCAAGCTGAAGCGCGGCGAGCTGCCGCCGAAGGTCGATGCCGACCGCGAGTGGCGCGGTAGCGCGGTGTTCACCCGCGCCGAGGCAGAGGCGCTCATCTCCGACGAGCGAGTCCCCGAGGACCGCCGCATGTGGAACGCGCTGCTGTTCCTCGCGGGCCTGCGCTTCGGCGAGGCCGCCGCGCTCCGGTGGCGGCACTACGACGCGGCGGTCGAGCCGCTCGGCCGCCTCACCATCGCTAACAGCTGGAACGCCGACGCCGGCGCCGAGGGGTCGACGAAGACCGAGGTCGCGCGGCATGTTCCCGTGCATCCGACCCTCGCGCGCGCCCTCGCCGCGTGGAAGCTCGGCGGCTGGGAGCGCTACTTTGGCCGCCCGCCGGGCCCCGACGACCTGATCTCCCCGAACCGCCAGGGCAACCATCGGAACCCCCGCCGGGCGCTGATCTTCTTCCACGCCGACTGCGACGCCCTCGGCTTCCGCCGGCGCCGCCAGCACGATTCGCGACGTTCGTTCGTGACGCTCGCTCGAGCGGATGGGGCACGGAAGGACTTGATCGACCTGGTGACGCACGCTCCGAGCGCGGAGATGGTCGACGTCTACAGCTCCTTCGACTGGCCGACGCTCTGCGCCGAGGTGGCGAAGCTGAAGCTCGAGCTGCGCACCGGGCAGCTCGTCGCCATGCCGCGCGCCGTGGGTGCCGCTGACCCTGTGACGGCGTGTGACGGTGCTCCCCAGGAAACGAAAAAGCCCCGGAGTCCCGAGGGTCTCCGAGGCTTCTTCTCTGCGAGGAGTAGGGGACTTGAACCCCTGACCTCCGCCGTGACAGGGCGGCGTTCTAACCAACTGAACTAACTCCCCAGCGCTACCGACTATCTAACATCCACTTCATGGGCGGAACAGGGCTCGAACCTGTGACCCTCGCCTTGTAAGGGCGACGCTCTACCGCTGAGCTATCCGCCCCTATCGGGCTTCAGCGTCCCGCCGACGACTATGTCTCCCCCGTGAAGCGGCGCGGCTTGTACAAGACGACTTCGCGGCGCGCAAGACCTGACGTGCTCATCGGGCCTGGCCGAGATTGCTGCCGCCGTTCCCGTTGAAGCCCCCGATGCTCATCGGGAGGATGCTGCCCGACCCGTCGAGATCCGCGTAGCAGGTGTTCGCCCCGTACTTGAACCGGAACGCGTACGAGCCGCCGTCGCGCGCGCCGAGCACCGCCTCGTACTCGTTGTTGTTCCCGCAGCCCGGACAATCGTCGTTGTACGTCGCCGGCACCCACGTCCACTGGGACGATACGCCCGGGTCCTCGATCTCCTTGCCCCAGCCGAGCTCCGCCGTGATCGGCGCCCCGGCGTCGCGCGTCACGCCCGGCACGTAGACCTGGCCGTAGATCGTCCGACCCGCGTCGGCGACCGGCGGGAACTGCAGCACGCAATACGGCACCGCCGAGCGCTCGACGGTGAGGCCGAACTGCTGCGCCACCTCGTAGCCGCCGACGTTCGAGCCGTTGAGATCGCAGTACGACCAGCCGCCGTCATCGACCGCGAACCGGAACGACACCGCCCGCGTCCCCGAGTAGGCCGGAGTGAACGTCACCGAGAACTCGTCTTCTCCCGCGTCGGGGATCTCTCCGAAGTACGCCGCCGGCTTCCAGCCCCACGCCGGATCCGTCGAAGCGTTCGAGCCCTGGGTGCCCACGCCGACCTCGCCGCGCAGCCCCGGCGTCGCGCCGGCGCCTTCCGAGAAGCCGGGCACCGAGACGCGCCCGAACGCGACGACCTCGTCGCCGCTCGGCACCGTCGAGCGATCCACGAACTGCAGCTTGCACGCGGCGATCGCCTTGAACGTCGACGACTGCGCCGTCAGCGCGCCGAGCTGCGCGGCCTGGATCATCATGTCCGACGGATCCGAGTCGCAGTACCGCCACGGCCCGCCCTGCACGCGGAACCGGTACGCGTACGCGTAGGTGCCCGGGGCGGGGCCGACGAGGTCCGCGCGCCACTCCTCCTGGCCGCCCGCGACGTCGACGTTGTACGTCGCCGGCACCCAGCTCCACGTGTCCGACGGCAGCGACGTCGACGGCCCGACGCCGAGCTGCGCCTCGACGCCCGCGCCCGCGCCCATCGCCTCGGTGATGCCGACCGACAGCACGCGCCCGTAGACGGTGCCGGCGACGACGCCCTGGCGCGACGTGAGCGAGAGCGGGAACTGCAGCCGGCACTCGTCGATCGCCGCGGTCGACAGGCGCACGCGCCCGGTCTGGTCTTCGGTGAAGCCGGTCGTCGCGATGCCGTCGGAGTCGCAGTACCTCCACGGCCCGCCGTTGAGGCCGAAGCGGAACGCGAAGCGCTTCTCGCCGGCGAGCTCGGGCAGCGTCGGCATCGCGGCCATGAACTCGTCGTTCGTGGCCGCGCCCGTGTCTCGGTTGAACATCGCGGGGAACCACGACCACGTCTCGACCGCAGTCCCCGCGTCGCCCAGGCCCAATTGCCCCTGCACGCCCATGCCGGCGCCGGACATGTTCGTGATGCCCGGCGCGAACACCTGGCCGAACACCAGCGGCCCCTGCTGGCCGATGCGCAGGTCGAGCGAGGGAGGCGGGTCGATCTGCTCGCCGCCGAGCTTGCACCACTCGATCACCGGCCGGCTCACCGTGATGCGCGGGCGCTGGGCGTCGGTGACGCCGTTGACGGAGGAGCCGTCGCGATCTCCTTCGACCCACGACGCGCCCGCGGTCACCGAGAACCGCACGCCGAGCACGTACGTCGCCACCGTCATCCCCATCGGAGTCGGCAGCGTCACGCTCCCCTGAAACGCGTCGTAGAGATCGGAGTCCTCGAGCCACGGCGCGTCGACCCACGTGAAGCTCGTCGAGCCTTCCGGAGCGAAGCCGACCTGCGCGACGACTCCCATCGGGGGGCCGACGGTGTCCGTACGGCCCGGGACCTTCACCTCGCCCTTCACGGCGATGCGCAGCGGGTTCGCGCCGGTCGTGTCCGTCGCGGCCGCCGGGTTGCTCGCGACGGCGTCGGAGATCATCCCCGTGGTCATGCCTTCGAAGAGGAAGGCGGCAGGCAACGTGGCCTGGCGGCCGTCGGGGTTCACCACCGTCACCGACGCGCGGCCCTCCGGAACGGCAGGCGTCACCGCGACGAGCCGGCGCGACGACTCGAACGTGACCATCGACGCGGCGGCGGTGCCGAAGACGACGCTCGCGCCGTCGACGAAGCCGGTGCCGTTCACCATCACCATCGTGCCGCCCGCGATCGGCCCGCGATCCGGAGACACCGACGTCACCGCGACCGGCGTCGGCCCACCGTCCGTTCCGCCGTCGCTCATTTCCTTGGAACCTGGGCAACCGAGCAGGGAAAGCGCGAGAAAAATCACTGTAAAATGTGATTGCCGCATGGGCGGGGAAACTAACCCTTCCTTTGGTGCGCGCGCGCGCCGGAAAACGCCCGGCGCTGATCCCGGTTCGGACAGCGTCGTTGCGCTTCGAGCGCAACGCGACGACTTTCGAAACCTTTTCAAGGGGTTCGCGACACATTTCGCATGTCCCTCTCCATCGGTGATCACGGCAGCGCGGTTCGGAGGCTTCAGCAGCAGCTCAAGTCCGAGGGCTTCGACCCCGGCGTCGTCGACGGAAAATTCGGTCACCGCACGCAGGCCGCGGTCATGCGGTTCCAGCGCGCGCACGGGCTGCGCGTCGACGGCTCGGTCGGCGAGGACACGAGCGCCGCGCTTCGCCGCGAGCTGCTCGACAACGACAGCTTCCAGCCGGGCCCGAGCGGGCGCACCGGAGTCAGCGGCATCGCCGACATCGAGCGCACGATCTTCGCGGGCCGCCGGCGGCAGCGCGTCGACGGCACGATCACGGTCAACGGCAACAGCTACGACTTCCGCAGCGGAGGCTTCGGTCGCGGCTCGCTGCCGCGGGGGCAGTACACGGTCACCGCTCACATGTGGCACCGCACCAACCGCGCGATGAACGTCGGCGGCGTCGGCTACTCGTTCGCGCTCTCGGACAAGTACGACCCGCGCGTCGGCGGCACCCGGCGCCTGCTGCGCATTCACCCCGACGGCGGCTCGGCCGGCACCGAGGGCTGCATCGGCATCGTCGGCAACGCTGACGTTCAGCGCCGGTTCCGCGACGACATGCGCGCCGAGCTGCGGCGCAACGGCGGGCGGTACACGATCACGGTGACGTGAGCGATGGACGAAGCCGTGTACCCTGAGCAGCGCGGCTCGCGTCAGCGAGACCGCGCGTTGTCGAATGGGTCCGGGCGCTGATGGCATCGCCTTCGAGAAGGCTGTGCCCGGATCGCCAGGAGGGTTCGACAGGCTCACCCTGCGCGGTTTTGATCCGCGCTACTTCTTCTCCGGCCTCGTCCTGCACACCTCGAGGTCTCCCGGCTTGAACGCCCACGCGTAGCCGGGCTGCAGCTGCAGCCACGCGTTCTCCGGCAGGCGGATCTCGGTCCACTCCGACTGCTCGCTGACGACCTCGTAGGCGGCGTTCGCCATCAGCTCGCCGGCTTCGTACAGCCGCCCGTTCTGAACCAGGTAGAGCGGCACCCCGGTGGCGCAGCGCGACCACGCGGGCTTGCCGGCGCCATCGCGAGAACCGAGCCCGCCGAGCAGGCCGCCGACGCCGAAGACGTCGCTGACGTCGGCGGGCTTCACGAACTGCCGCGCGATCCAGCCCGTCACGCGGCCCGCGCTCACCGAGCGGCGGATGCGCACGTGGTCGGGCAGCTCCTCGAGGACGGCGGCGGTCTGCGCCCAGGACCTGTCCTTGAGTCGCAGCACGCCGTCGGCCGTGCCGCCGGGCGTCATCGACACGGGGATGTCCTGTTCCTCGACGAGCTCGATCTTGGCGGGCGTGCCCCCGTCAGCGCGCTCGTCCATCCAGCCGTAGTTCGCGACGATCGACGTCTCGGTGCACTCGAGCGAGAGCTCCATCGGCCGCATCGAGCGGAAGTCGTCGATCGGCTTCACCCGCGCGCGCATGCCCTTGCCTTCGGTGCCGAGGTACTCGAGCGGGGCAGACGTGCCGAGCTCGAGCACTCCGAGCTGGAGGGGCTTCGTCGGGTACAGCACGAGCGGCTTCGAGGTCTTCAGGTACATCTCGTACGTGACCCAGCCGGTCGTGAACTCGCCGCGAATCGGTTGATCGCCGGCGCCCCACGGCAGCCAGATCTCGATGCCGGTGGCGCGGGCAGATTTCTCGTCGAACGTCATCACCGGCGGCCCGTTCGGGGTGAGCGACAGCGTGCCGTGCGGCAGGTAGTGACCGTTCTTCTTGTAGTGGCAGAAGAAGGCGCCGTCGTCCCGGGTCGGTCTCACGACAGGCTTCTGCGTTCCGCACGCGAGCAGCAGCACCACGACACAGCTCAGCCGTCTCATCGTGGGCATGAGTGGGAGCGGTCGAGCGGCATTTTGAACTAGCCCTTCACGCCGCCGGCGGTGAGGCCGCCGACGAGGTTCTTCTGCAGGGCGAAGAAGAGGGCCATGACCGGCACGGAGATGACGATGGCCCCGGCGGCATAATGCCCGTACTCAGTCTTGTACTCTCCGACGTACCGCTGCAGCGCGACGGGCAGGGTGAAGCGCGCCTCGTCGTTCAGGAGCGTGGCCGCGAGGATGTACTCGTTCCAAGCGCTCATGAACGAGAACAGCGCCGTTACTGCGAGGGCGGGTCGCGACAGGGGCAGCACGACCTTGAGGAACACCTGCGTCTGGGAGGCGCCGTCCATGAGCGCGGCCTCCTCGAGCTCGCGCGGCAGCGAGTCGAAGTAGCCCTTCAGCATCCAGATGCAGAACGGCAGCGAGGAGGTCGAATAGACGAGCACGAGGCCGGTCCACGTATCCAGCAGCCCGAGTTTCTGCAGCAGCTCGTAGATGGCGACGAGCATCAACGTCGCGGGAAACATCTGCGTGACGAGCAGGCCCTGCAGACCGACGTCCTTGCCGGGAAACTTGAAGCGGGAAATCGCATAGGCCGCCGTCACCGCCAGACTGAGCCCGATCACCGTTGAGATGCTCGAGACCCACAGGCTGGCGAACAGCTGGCGACCGAAGAGCCAACGGCCCTGAAGGTCTGTGTTGCCGAGCACGTCACTGAACTGCTGCAGCGTGAAGTCGTCGGGAATCGGGCTCAGCGACGGGGTCAGCCCGGCGTCGCTGCTGAACGCCATCTTGAACACCCAGAGCACCGGGTAGAGCGTGATGATGCAGAGCAGCGTGACGACCGCGTGGAGCGCGAGGACCCTGAGCTTCATGCCGGCTTCCCCTCCGCGGTGAGCCGCTTCGTCACGCGGGACCACGCGAGCAGCACGACGAAGATGAGCACCGAATACCCGGCTGCGTAGCCGTATTGCTCATTGCGCTGGAACGCCCACCGATACGCCTCGCTGACGAGGATGTCCGTCGACCCGCCGGGCTCTCCGCCGCTGACGAGGTAGATGACGTTGAACATGTTGAACGTCCAGACCGTGCCGAGGATGACGGCAGGGAGCAGCGCCGGCTTCAGCAGCGGCAGGGTGATGTGACGGAACTGGGCCCACCGTGACGCGCCGTCCACCTCGGCCGCCTCGTACAGATCATTGGGGATCGATTGCAGCGCACCGAGCGCGACCACCATCATGAAAGGAAAGCCGAGCCACGTGTTCGTCGCGACATTGGCCGCGAAGGCCGTGGACCAGTGGGTGAACCAGTTGATCGGCTGAATCCCCAGCGCCGACAGCAGCGCATTCACCGCTCCGAACTGAGAGTGGAACATGCTCTTCCAGATTCCGGCCGTGATGTAGTTCGGTACAGCCCACGGCACGATCAGCAGCATGCGGTAGATGCCGCGCAGCTTGAGCAACGGGCTCTTGAGCAGCAGCGCGAGCGCGAGTCCGATGGATACGTGCAGCGCCACGTTCGTCAGCGTCCAAAGAATGGTGACCGCGAGCGTGAAGTAGAAGGAGAGCGGCTCCATCACCGAGTACCCGCGTGAGCTCAGGATGTCGACGAAGTTGCCGAGCCCCACGTAGCGGAAGGTGCCGGCCTCGTGGTGGAACAAGCTCAGGCCGATGCCCACCACGAGCGGAGTGACGATGAGCACGAGCACCCCCGCGGCGGCCGGCGCGACGTAGGCGAGCGCGCGCATCGCATCGGGGTATCGCTCGCGCGGCCGGTGCCTCACCATCCACCCGACGGCGCCGGCCGCCAGGAGCCCGAGCAGGACGAGCGCGGGTAATGGGTTCGCGGGGGGCGGCGCATCGCGGTTGAGCGCGCGGTAGCGGCGGTCCGCGAGGGCTCCCGCGGCCTCGGGAGTCACAGTCGCCTGCAACACGCCGCGGAGCGCGAGCTTCATCGGCTCCCAGACGCGCGCCATCTCCAACGTGTTCGGAGTCGGCGTCGACGTCAGCGCCGCCTTGGCGAATGCAGCGCTGAACGGGTCGTCGAGATGCTCGCGACCCGCCGGGATCTGCTGACCGAGCTTGGCGCGCCGCTCGCTGTTCTTCGCGACGAAGAGCGCGAGTGCGTTCGCGGCCGCGGGGTCCTTCGCGCGGCTGGAGACGAAAGCGGCTTCGACCCCGAGGAACGAGCGGATGGGGAGGCCCGTCTCGGAGATGGTGGGCAGGGGATCCACCGCGTAGGAGATCGAGGGGTTGATCTCCCCGGCGAACCACGGGCCGGAGATGATCACCGGCACGCGCTGCTCGTTGAAGAGGGACTTCACCAGGGCGCCGCTGACCTCGCTCGGCATGAGCGCGCTGTCCTGCAGCTTCTTGATGAAGCGGAAGCTGTCGGCCATCTGCGGCGTGTCGAACTGAGCGCGGCCGGTGTTGGCGTCGAAGAGCTGGCCGCCGAAGCCGAAGAGGATCGGCGCATGGTAGAAAAAGTCGCCCGACTCCCACGCGATGCCGAAGCGGTTGTCCTTCTTGTTCGCGAAGGGACGCAGCCTGGGCTCGAGCTCGGCGGTGGTGGTGATGGGCTCGGGCAGCAGCTTCGTGTTCCGGTACATCGCGAGGCACTTGAGCGCGAGCGGGTAGCCGTAGGTCTGGCCGTCGACGTTCAGGGCCTCGATCGCCGCGGGCAGCCAGTCGTTGGCGTCGAGGGTGGACGGAGCCACGACGTCCATGCGGCGGAACTGGCGCAGGCGCTCGTGCGCGAAGATGAAGACGTCGGGGCCGGCTCCGTGCGGGATGGTCGAGGTCAGCTTCGCGGAGAAGGCGTCGTAGGGGACGGCGAGCAGCTCGACGTCGGTGCCGGTCTCCTTCGTGAACTGTTTGCTCAGCTCCTGAAGCGCCTGCTCTTCGCCGCCGCGGTACGCGTGCCAGAGCTTCAGCGGCGCGGCGGCGGTGAGGAGGCTTAGGGCGAGCGGGGTGAACAAGCGGCGCGCCTCTTACCGCCTTTCCTCGTTCACGGGCAGGAGGGGAGGAAGAGTGGGGCAGCTCCAGTGCCTGTTTCGATGAGGTGCCGCGGGGCGTTTGCGTTGGGCTGCGAGCGGGCGGCGGCGGGATGGCGGCGGACGTCAGGTCCGTCGCGCGCTGTGAGCCCGTCTGCTGCCCCGGCGCATGGCAGAAAGACATCCGACGTCGGAGGGGGGCGAGTCCCCGGCTCGGCCGCGTGGCGACGCGGCTCCCGCTGGACGGAGCGGCGGGTCCCGCTCTGAAAAGGAGACATCCGACGTCTGATGTCCCGAATCGGGGGGAGTCCCCGGCTCGGCAGGGTGGCGACGCCAGTTGGTGGCACGCCGAGCGGCCCCGGCCTTGGCGTGGAGGCCGGTGGCGAACCGCCCGACCGCCTCGCAGCCGATCGCCAACGCTGCGCATCGGGGCGACGACGCAGGCCCACGAGCTGAACCACTCTTCCTCCCTGCACGCCAAGAGCTGGGGCGAGAGCAGGCCAACCTCCGCAACCCGGGGTAAAACGCCGCCCCAATGCGCCATCACCGAGCCGTCGTGCCGGTCGTCGCCGTCCTCCTCCTCACCGCCGCCGCGTGCAGCAAGCCGAAGGCGGGCGGCTCGTGCTCCGACTCGACGCACGTCGCGGGCTCGTTCTCCGGCGTCTGCGACGGCAAGAACGCCGCGCTCATCTGCATCAACGGCACGTACCAGCCGATCAAGTGCCAGAAGGGCCCGGTCGGCTGCATGGAGGTGATGGGGAAGGTCTCCTGCAACCTCGTCGAAGACGTCGGAGAGCCCTGCTTCGGCGACCGCGAGTTCGGCTGCTCGACGGATCACAAGAAGATGATGACCTGCAAGGACGGCAAGTGGGCACTGAAGATGGACTGCAAGTCGTCGCTCGGCTGCGTCGAGAACGTGCAGGGGGTTCGCTGCACCAGCGGCGAAGCGAAGGCCGGCGACCCGTGCCAGCCCGAGCAGAAAGATCAGGGCGGCTGCAACGCCGACAAGACCGAGCTGCTCGTCTGCGACGGCTCGAAGTTCTTCGTCGCCTCGACCTGCCGCGGCCAGCTGAAGTGCCGGGCCCTCGGCGGGAAGATCGACTGCGATACGAGCCTCGCCGAGCCAGGCGACCCCTGCGAAGAGAAGGACGCGCTCAGCTGCGACGTCGCGAAGAAGCACCTGCTCGAGTGCGACGGGGCCAAGTTCGCGGTGAAGCAGGCGTGCAAGAAGCACTGCAACAACGCCTTCAAGAAGTTCTCCTGCGACTGAAGTAGAGGAGCGCGCGATGCACGCGCTCCTCCTCACCGCCGCTGTCCTCACGGGCCAGGCCCGCACCTTCCACACGCTGCCGAGCGCGAACGGGCACGGCGTGGTGATGGCACATACGCGCGACGCGAAGCTCACGCTGTTCCGCGATCACATGCCGGCCACCGAGGAGTTCGAGGTCGACGCCGCCGGCAACGTCATGTTCGACGGCATCCACCCGAAGGTCATCCGCACCCGCAACCTGCTCTTCGACGCGTACTTCGGCATTCGGGCCGGCGGCACGCAGCGCTGGCTGCAGAACCTGACGCCGACGGCCTCGGGCTACGAAGACGGCATCGTCTGGTGGTCGCAGTCGACGAACGGCCTCACGCTCACCACATACGTGTTCGCGCCGCGCGGCGTCCCGCACTCCGCCTACGTGATGCTGCTGCACGTCGAGGGCGCCGGCGCGACGAGCGCGTTCGTGCTGCAGAACTTCCACCTCGGCTTCGGGCGTCCGGCTCCCGGCGTCAACGGCGAGACCGTCGTCGTCGCCACGAACAAGGACATCCTCGAGCGGGCCTTCGCCGGCGTGGTCGTCGCGCGGCCGCTCGGGGCCGTGCAGCGCGCGCTCGCGTGGAACCCGGGCACGCCTGCCACCAGCAACGGCTACCAGATCGTCCAGACCGGCACGGCCGACTACCCCGACTCCGCCGGCGACCTCGGCGTCTCGGACGACTGGGCGAGCGCGTTTCAGTTCTCGGTGACGGGAACCGACGCCTGGCTCGGCGTCGCGGTCGCCCACCATGGAGACCCCTTCGCCGGCGCCACCGTCCAGGGCTGGCTCGACACCTACGTCGGCACGAAGAGTCCGAAGCAGCTGCTCGACGACGAGCGCGCGGCGTGGGCGGCGTTCCACCAGCGCGTCACGCTGCCGCCGGGCATCACCGCCGACGAGCGCACGGTCGCGAAGCAGTCGGCCGTCATGCTCGCGATGGCGCAGGTGCAGGAGTCGCAGGCCTTCGTGCGAGAGCACCTCTCCCGCGACGGCGAGCCGCGCCGCTCGCACTTCGCGACGACGCTGCCCGCGCTCGTCACGCACAAAGGCAAAGGCCAGGTGCTCGCCAGCCTCCCGCCGGGAGAGTGGACCTACGGCTGGGTGCGCGACGGCGCGTACGCCGCAGCGGGGATGGCCGCGGTCGGCATGACACAGGAGGCGCGCGAGGCCGTGCGCTTCGTGCTCGACGCCGCGCCGCTGCCGAGCCTCACGCGCTACCTCGGCTTCGGCCAGCCCGAGCAGGACTACAACGACTTCGGCCCCAACGTGGAATACGACGGCTACGGCCTCACGCTGTGGGCGATGCGCAAGGCCGGCGTCGACGACGACGCGAAGGCCGTCGCGATCGCCGACGAGATCCTCTCGCTCATCGAACCGAGCACGGGGCTGATGAAGAAGGACTCGTCGATCTGGGAGACCCACGTGATGGGCCGCGAGCGGACGTGGACGTACACGAACATCACCGCGGTGCGCGGGCTGTGCGACGCGGCGGCGATGACCGGCGATCAGAAGTACCGCGCCGCGGCGCTGAAGCTGCGCCGGGCGATCGCCGAGAAGCTCACCGACTCGACGGGCGCGCTCGCGTCGAACCGCGAGGAGCTCGTGCAGGGCTCGGGCTACGCCGACGCGGCGGTGCTCGACGCGTTCGAGCTCGGCCTGTTCCGCCGCGACGGCCGCATCGCGACGGCGACGCTTACGCTCTTGAACAACCAGCTGAAGACGACGGCGGGCCCGGGCTGGTCGCGGAACGACGACCGGAACGATCCGCACGGGCTGTCTCCGTGGGGCAGCGAGTACGACAGCGCCGAGTGGGTGTTCACCGATCTGCGCGGTTCGCGCATGAAGGCGACGCGCGCGTTCACCACGGCGCAGGCGCTCGCGAACGCGGGCGTGATCCCCGAGACGTACGACGAGACCACCGGCGCCTGGAAGTTCAACGCGCCGATGATCGGCTTCGGCGCGGGCGCGTACCTCTTGTCGCTGTCGCCGGCCGAGTCGCCCGCGTGCGACGTCTACTTCGAAGACGAGCAGCAGCTCACCGACGGCGGGACGACGGTCGACGCGGGAACGGGCGCGACGGACGGCGGCACGAACCCGAAGCCGCAGCAGCCGGCGGGCTGTGGCTGCACGTGCACTCCGGCAGGCGCGCTGGCGTTGCTGGTGCTGGCCGCCCGGACTTCGATCCGAAAACGGCGCTGATATCCGGTGCCGCGCATGGCCGTGAGGCGGTCGTCGGCGTCGACGTCCACGTCCCCGGCTTTCCGTTCAGCTACCGCGTGCCGTCGCAGTACCGATCCCCCGCACAATCCGTCACGCAGCTCTCGGTCGGCCCCTTCTCGGACCTCTGCCCGGCACAATCCGCATTGCTGGTGCACCGCTTCACGCACCTCTGATCAATCTCCGTGACGCAGGTCGTGTTGTCGACGCGCCGGACGTACGAGCACGTGAACTCGGTGTCCTGACACGGCACCCCGACGCTGCACGTCTTCCACCCGAACGGCGTGCCCCCGCAGCCCGCCACGACACCGATCAGCAAGATCGCTTGGATCCTCACAATCCGAGGACCCTACCTCAGTTGAAATCGTCTCGACGCGTGGCGTATGGCTCAAGCCCCGCATGCGGTCTCTCCTCTGGGTCTCGTTCGTCCTCTCGGTCGCCGCCTGCAAGCCCCCCGAAAACGTCATCCCCGACTCGGGCACGCCCGAGAAGGGCTGCGCCACCGCCTTCACGCACCGCCAGCAGCAGTCCGCCTCCAGCGTCTACGTCATCGGCGAGTGGAACAACTTCGCCCGCACCGCGCACCCCTTAAAAGATCCCGGCGGCACCGGCACGTGGACCGGCACCTTCGACGTGCCGCCCGGCCGCTGGGCCTACGCCTTCCTCGAGAACGGCCGCGAGGTCATGGACAACAACGCCGACTCCATTCGCTACGTGAGCGGTCGGCCCTCGGCCGCCGTCACCGTCGCCGACTGCGAGAAGCCGCTCGTCTCCGTCACCGACGGCACGCTCGTGAACCAGGGCGGCAACTTCTCCATCGGCCTGACCGCTCACAACGCCGACTCGCTCGTCGTGCGCATCGTGGTGACTCCGCCGCAGTTCACCACCATCACCCTGCCGGTCACCGACGGCGCCGCGACCCTCTCGCTCACCGGGCTCGCGCCCGGGAAGTACACCGCCCGCGTCACGCCGCAGAAGGGCGACGTCACGGGCCCCGAGCTCTTGCTCCCGTTCTGGGTCGAGGCCGAGCCCTTCTCGTTCACCGACTCTCCGCTCTACATGCTGATGACGGACCGGTTCCGGAACGGAGACACCTCCAACGACAACCCCGGCGCCGCCAACGCGCGCTTCGAGGGCGGAGACCTGCAGGGCGTCGAGCAGGCCATCCGCGAGGGCTACTTCGACGCCATGAACGTGAAGGCGATCTGGCTCTCTCCGTGGCAGACGCAGCCGACGCGCATCTTCAGCGACGGCAACCACACCGTCTCCGGCTACCACGGCTACTGGCCCATCAAGGCCCGCGAGGTCGACCCGCGCTTCGGCGGAGCCTCCGCGCTCAAGTCGATGGTCCGTGAGGCGCACAAGCACGGAATCCGAATCGTGATGGACGCCGTACTCAACCACGTGCACTCGGATCACGAGTACTTCCTCGATCCGACCAAGGCCGACTGGTTCCGCACGGGCTGCACCTGCGGCTCTTCGGACGAGTGCGGGTGGGACAACGCCGCGCTCACCTGCCTCTTCCGCACGTACATGCCGGACATCAACTGGACCCACAACGCCGCCGCCGATCAGTTCGTCGACGACATGGTCTGGTGGATGGAGGAGTTCGATCTCGACGGCATTCGCATCGACGCCGTGAAGCACGTCGAGGACGCCGCGATCATCAACCTCACCAACCGCGTGCGGCAGCGCTTCGAGACCGCCGGCACCGACTACTACATGTTCGGCGAGACCTTCACCGGCGACGTCGGCACCATCAAGCGCTACATCGGCCCGAAGAAGCTCGACGGCCAGCTCAACTTCCCCCTCTACATGCGCATGCCCGAGGCCGTGTTCGCGCGCGACGATCAGGGCATGCAGCAGGCCCGCGCCGCCACGCTCGCCTCGCTCGCCGACTTCGCCGGCGCCATGATGGTCGACTTCGTCGGCAACCACGACGTCTCGCGCTTCATCACCAAGGCCGACCCCGCCAACCGCCACCTCCAGGGCAACCAGTGGGACAACCTGCCCGGCCGGCCCGTCGGACAGGACCCGTACGACAAGCTCTACCTCGCCTTCGCCCACCTGATGACCACGCCGTCCGTGCCGCTCATCTATTACGGCGACGAGTACGGCGAGTGGGGCGGGGCCGACCCCGACAACCGCCACTTCCTCAACCAGCAGGCGACCTACTTCCCCGAGCAGCGCGCGCAGCTCGAGCGCATGAAGAAGCTGCTCGCCGCCCGCGCGAAGCTGCGCGGCCTGCGTCGCGGCCCGCTGCTCGAGCTGTGGTGCAACAACGAGCCGTGGGGCAGCGGCCAGGGCAACCTGATGGCGTACGCGCGCACCGACGCCGACCCGAAGCACACCGCCGTCGTCGTGCTCAACCTCACCACCAGCACGTGGACGGGCGTCGTCGTGAACTTCCCCCCCCAGCTCCAGTGGAGCTCCGGGACGCTGCGTGAAGAGCTTTCTGGCCGGGACATTCCGTTCTCCGGCTCTACGGTCACCGTCGACGTGCCGGCGCGCGGTGCCGTGATCTTGAGCCTCAAATGATGCGTTCGCGTTTCCTGCTCGTAGGTCTCGTCGTCCTCGCGGTCGCCTGCGCGTCGGACGATCGTCCCCGCCTGTACACCGCCTGGGAGCTGCCGCCCGAGGGCTCGCTCGTCGAGGCGCCCCCCGCGCTGTACGACCCGGCCACCGATGCTCCGCGGATGGTGCCGATCACCGCCGAGGGCATTCGCTCGCTGCACTTCCTGGGGCCCACCATCGTCAGCGACGCTGACGGCAAGCCCCTGGGCGTGAACTTCGCGCTGTACTCGCAGCGCGCCGAGAAGGTGCGCCTGCTGCTCTTCGATCACCCCGACGCCGATCAGGCGACGCGCACGTTCGAGATGACCCGCACCGGCGACGTGTGGAACGTCTTCGTCGAGGGCGTGGGCCTGGGCCAGCTGTTCGGCTACGTCGCGTGGGGCCCGAACTGGAAGTACGACGAGGACTGGTTCCCCGGCTCCCCGGAGGGCTTCGTCGCCGACGTCGACTTTGCCGGCAACCGGTTCAACCCCAACAAGCTCCTCTTCGATCCGTACTGCAAGGCGTTCACGCGCGACCACGACTGGTCGAAGGGCTCGGCCGGCACCGGCCCGTTCCGCGCGCAGTCGACGTACGGCGCCGCGATGAAGTGCGTCATCGTGAAGAGCAAGCACGTCTGGGGCGAGCAGGAGCGCGTCTTCCGCGAGAGCCGCCGCGACGAGAACTGGGCCGGCCACCGCTGGCAGGATCTCATCCTCTACGAGGTGCACCCCAAGGGCTTCACCGCGAACTCGGCCTCGGGCGTGCTGCACCCCGGCAGCTACCGCGGCTTCGGCGAGAAGGCCGACTACCTCAAAGAGCTCGGCATCACCGCGGTCGAGCTGCTGCCTCCGTACGAGAAGCCGCTCGACGGCGGCTACTGGGGCTACAACTCACTGTCGTTCTTCGCTCCCGAGCTCAGCTACTCGTGGCGCCGCCAGCGCGAAGAGGTCATCGACGAGTTCAAGTGGATGGTCGAGGAGCTGCACAAGCGCGGCATCGAGGTCATCGTCGACGTCGTCTTCAACCACACCGGAGAAGGCGGCCTGTGGCGCGAGAAGATCTACCAGCAGTCGCAGTCCGCCCCGTGGAACCTCGACCCGCAGGAGATCGCCTCGCTGTACAGCTACCGCGGCATCGACAACGCCGCGTACTACGCGCTGCCGCCCACCAACAACCGCGAGTACTGCGACTACACCGGCGTCGGTAACACCGTCCGCTGCAACTACCCGGTGATGAAGCGGCTGATGATCGACTCGCTGCGCTACTGGGTGCGCGAGCTGCACATCGACGGCTACCGGTTCGATCTCGCGCCCGCGCTCGGCGCCCGCGATCTCGAGTGGAACAACTGCCCGACGTCGCAGAACAAGCAGAACACCTCGGGCATCTGGTGGGACCCGAGCGGCACCATCATCCAGGAGATCATCGACGACCCCGTGCTGCTCGCCGAGAACACCCGCATCATCGCCGAGCCCTGGGGCGGCGGCGGTCACCCGCTCGGCCAGTTCCCCCGCTCGACGACCCGCCCGAACGTCGGCTGGGGCGAGTGGAACGCCTGGTTCCGCGACTGGGCCCGCTCGTTCGTGAACTGGGACGACTGGGGCATCTCGAACCGCGACATCGACGGCGGCAACGTCATGACCGGCACGTCGCGGCTCTTTCAGGGCAACGGGCGCCGCCCGTACCACGCCGTCAACTTCGTCACGATTCACGACGGCATGACGATGTACGACCTCGTCTCGTACAACCAGAAGGTCAACGACTGCAGCCCCCTGAATCCCGTCTGCTGCACGGCGCCGCTCTCGGCGTTCTGCGACGAGGCGAAGCGCAGCGGCACCGATGACAACCGCTCGCGCAACTGGGGCGGCGAAGACACCAAGCGGCAGATCATGCGCAACTTCTTCACGCTCCTGATGGTCGCGCACGGCACTCCGATGCTCTTCGGCGGCGACGAGTGGCTGCGCACGCAGCTCGGCAACAACAACACGTACACGCCCGAGGCCGACAACCCGTACTCGTGGCACGACTGGGGCGCCTGGCAGAGCCGCGACGAGCGCGTGCGCATGTTCGAGTTCGTGAAGAACATGAACCGCTTCCGCAAGGAGCGGGCCGACCTCTTCGCCGCCGTCGACTGGGGCTCGGTCACGTTCGAGTGGAAGGCACCCAACGGCGGCGCCGTCGACTGGGCCGGCAAGACGCTGATGATGTACTACCCCGGCAAGCTCGCCGTGCTCATCAACATGAGCCCGAATACGGTGAGCTTCACGCTGCCCGGCGGCGGGCAGTGGAAGCGCCTCGTCGATACGCAGGCGTACTTCGATACGACCGCGTATCTGTCGATGAGCTCACTGCCGCTGCGCCAGTCGCAGAACGTGACGCTCGACAACCCGGTGGTGCTGCCGACCGCCGAGTACGGCGTGGCGCCGCGGTCGATCGTGATCGTCGAGAGAATGTAGGTCTTTCACGTGGACGTGGACGTGGACGTGGACGTCAGTTAGCGGCCGCGCGCGACAAAGACGTCCACGTCCACGTCCACGTCCACGTCCACGCCATCAAGCGGCCGGGTGCCGCAGCGCCTTCGCCCCATCGGCGCTGAACACGTGCAGCGCATCGCTCATCGGCCGCACCTTCACGTTGGCGCCGACCTCGATGTCGCCCTCGAACCGCGCCGCCAGCGGGCCGGCCTCGGACGACAGATACGCGTAGCCGTCGAAGCCCAGCCGCTCGACCGAGGTGACCGTGCCGCGCAGCGGGCCGTCGGTAGAAACCTGCAGATCCTGCGGCCGCAACCCGACGAGCAGCTCGCCTGAATCCACCAGCTCGGGCGGCGCGGGCAGCTCGAACCCGAGGCCTCGCAGCGCCGCGCCGTCCCGCCGCGCCGCGAACACGTTCATCGCGGGCGAGCCCAGGAACGTCGCCACGAACCGGTTCGCCGGCCTGTTGTACAGCTGCAGCGGCGGCCCGAGTTGCTGCAGCACGCCGCCGTTGAACACGGCCACGCGCGTCGCCAGCGTCATCGCCTCGACCTGGTCGTGCGTCACGTAGATCATCGTGGTGCCGAGCCGCCGGTGCAGCGTCGCGAGCTCGCCGCGCATCTGCACGCGCAGCGCCGTATCCAGGTTCGACAGCGGCTCGTCGAACAAGAACAGCTTCGGCCGCCGGCAGATCGCGCGGCCCATCGCGACGCGCTGGCGCTGGCCGCCGCTGAGCTCCTTCGGCCGCCGCGCGAGCAGGGTGTCGAGCTCGAGCATCGTGGCCGCTTCCTTCACGCGCGCCTCGATCTCGCTCGCCGGCATTCCCCGCAGGGTGAGCCCGAACGCGAGGTTCTCGCGCACGGTCATGTGCGGGTACAGCGCGTAGCTCTGGAACACCATGCCGACGTCGCGGTCGCGCGGCGGCAGCTCGTTCACCCGCTTGCCGTCGAAGACGATGTCGCCGGCGTCCGCCGTCTCGAGCCCCGCGATGAGGCGCAGCAGCGTCGACTTGCCGCAGCCCGACGGCCCGACCATGACGAGGAACTCGCCGCGCTGAACGTCGAGGTCGACTCCCTTCACGATCAGGTTCGACCCGAACGACTTCTTCAAGCCTTTGAGCTGCACGTCCGACACGGTGGCGCGCCAATAGCACAGGTCGTCGTTTGCTTTTGGGCGGGCGACTGGTCCACATTGCGCGGCCTCGATGACCTCCGGGGGTGAACACATGGAGCAGCAGCGTCCGGCCGAACCACTGCGTCAGACCGAGCAGCGAAGGCACCGCAGGCTTCCCGCGTCGATTCGCATCTTCGCGAAGGACGGGCCGTCGCCTTTCCCGGACGCCGTGAAGGACATCTCCATCGGCGGAGCGCACGTGCTGACGCACACGCCGCCGTCGCCGGGCACCGACACGATCTTCTCCATTCACCTGCCGCACCACGACGCGCCGCTCGAGGTCCGCGGGCACGTCGTGTGGTCCAACGGTAATGCCTTCGGCATTCAGTTCCGGGGCACCGAGGCCCGTCTGCGCGACTACGTCGATCGGTTGGAGAGCGACGCGACACGGCTCTGAAGTGGTGTATGAGCGCGGGCGCCCGAATGCGCCCCGCGGCACTGCTCCTCTGTCTCGTCTCGTCCACCGCGCTCGCCCAGGCGATGCCCGATCGCGTCAGCGCGTCGGGCTACTTCCGCCTCGCCGCGCGCCCCGACTTCCAGGGCGGCAACGGCCGCCTGGGCTTCTGGAACCTGTACGGCCGCCTCTTGAACGAGGGCTCGTACGCCGCGCTCGAGATGAAGCTCGACATGCTGCAGGCGGCGCCGGGCACCAATGATCTCTGGGCCAGCGTCCACGCCCGCATCGAGGGCGGCAGCGTCGGCGCCGGCGACTCGATGAACGGCAACTTCCTCGCGTTCCGCCTCTCGCAGCTCTACGTGCGCGCGGGGAACCTGCTGCTCGACAAGGTCGTGTGGCAGCTCGGCACGCTCGTCTACTTCTTCGGAGACCTCGGCCTCTACGACATGCGGCCCGCCACGGTCTTCGACGACACGATGGGCCTCTCGGCGCGCTACCGCAACGACGTCGTCGACCTCACCATCGGCATCGGCGACAGCGGCTTCTTCAACCGCGGCATGCAGTACAGCCCGATGCTCACCGCCGGCGGCGCGCTGCGCATCCGCATCTCAGAGCACCTCGAGATCGGCGGCGGCGGTCAGGTCGCGTACGAGCCGACGATCCGCGGCGCGCGGTTCTCTCCGCACCAGACCCCCGGCGTCCGCTACGAGGACTTCGTGCGCGGCGAGGTCGCTCAGCGCTGGGTCGAGGAGAACCCCGGCCAGGAGCTGCTGTTCCCCCGGCCGGTCTCGGCGTCGCAGCCGTCGCTGCCGTTCCGCGTCGTCGGGTACCTCGGCTTCGGGAAGCTGGGGCCGATTCGCTGGAACAACCTGTTCGTGCGGTGGGGCAGGGGCGCCCCGCAGCAGAGCTACGTCGAGCGGTTCGGGGGGCGCGACTACACGATCTACGTCGCCGACCTCACGCGCGATCGGTACCAGTTCCTGATCGGCAACGAGATGCAGCTCCGCATCATCCCCGACCGCCTCGACGCTGCGTGGGGCGTGCTGTACGGCGACGACACCGATCAGGCCGACCTGATCCGCGCGAGCGAGCGCAACCGCACGTACATGTCCACGGTGCTGCGCCTGCAGCTCTACTTCACCCGCTCGTTCCACCTGCTGATGGAGTCATCCATCGCCCAGGAGCGCAGCAAGAACGGCAACCTCTTCCGCGAGCACTTCGACTCCGTCTTCTCGAGCACCGACGGCATCAGCGACACGCGCGGCCTGCAGTTCGGAGACTCGGCCGTGCGCAACACGTGGCAGGGGAAGATCGGCTTCGTGCTGAACCCGATGGGCCTGGGCATCTACGCGCGGCCCTCGCTGCGCCTGCTCTACGGCGTTCAGTACTCGAGCCAGCAGGCCGCGTTCGGCAACGGGTTCTCCGAGTCGCTCGCCGAGTTCAACGAGTTCCCCGGCGAAGAGCGCCACTGGCACCACTTGATCTCCCTGGAGGCGGAAGGATGGTTCTGACCGGGCCGGATGCCGATGCGCTTCGCGCTGCTTCGTTGCCGGCTGCGATGCGTGCTCACGGACAGACGGCGCCCGCTCCGCGCGCTTCTCGCCGGCGCCTCGCACCCCCCGCGGCTGGGCCTCTGGCCGTGCTCGCCTGCGTCGCCGCAGCAGTACTGACCAGCGGCTGTCTCACCAAGATCCCGCCGCAGCGGCTCGCCGCGCGCGCGCCGATCGCCGTCGCGTTCGCGGTCGACGACCTCGAGACCGTGCCCGAGGGCTTCAAGGCGAAGATCTTCGAGGTGCTCGACTCGCGGAACCTCGAGGCCCGCGAGATCCCCTCGGCCGTCGTCAACGCGCAGCGGTTGACCACCGAGCGGTGGAAGGCGGCCTCGGCCGCGGCAGGCGACGCTCCGTTCGTGCTGCTCCTCGAGGTGCGCGCGCAGTTCTTCACCCAGATTCAGGGCCGCTTCCGCTGGACGGTGACGGTGAAGTTCTCCGCCGCGCGCGCCGGCGAGCCGCCGACGCTGGACCAGTCCGACTTCCCGGCCGTGATGATGTTCGAGCACGAGCGGCACGCCGACGCGATCGACGCCGCGGCCGACTTCGTGGCGTCGCGCCTCAGGCCGCTCGTCGACGGCATCCTGGTCGGAGTCGGCGGCACCGTCGACGCCGGCCCGACTGCGATGGCTCCGGGCGACGCGATCTACTTCGTGATGGTCGACCGCTTCGAGAACGGCGACCCCTCGAACGACGGCGCGATCGATCTCGCGGACCCCGCCGCGTTCCACGGCGGAGATCTCGCCGGCGTCCGCAAGCGCCTCGACTGGCTGCAGGCCTTGAGCGTCGGCACCGTCTGGCTGTCGCCGATCTCCCAAATGCGCACCGAGAAGTTCCACGGCTACGGCGCGTTTCACGGCTACTGGGTCGAGCGCCTCGCAGAGCTCGAGCCGCGCTTCGGCACCGACGCCGAGCTCACCGCGCTGCGCCGCGAGCTCGAGGCCCGCGGCATGGGGCTCATGCTCGATCTCGTGCTGAACCACGTCGGCCCCGACACCGCGCTCACCAAGGAGCACCCCGACTGGTTCCACCGCAGGGGCTCGATCAGCGACTGGAACGATCCGCAGCAGCTGGTGATGAACGACGTGCAGGGGCTGCCGGATCTCGCGTCCGAGCGCGAGGACGTCTACGCGTACCTGCGCCGCGCCTCCGAGGCGTGGGTGCAGCGCGCGCGGCCAGCCGGCTTCCGCCTCGACGCCGTGAAGCACATGCCGGTCGAGTTCTGGCGCCGCTTCAACGCCGACCTGAACGTGCCGACGCTCGGCGAATACCTCGACGGCGACACCGAGCGGCTCGCCTCGGTGTGGAAGGGCGGCGGCTTCACCTCGATGTTCGACTTCCCGCTGCGCTTCGCGATGGTCGACGTCTTCTGCAAAGGCGAGAGCCCCGCGCGGCTCGGCGTCGTGTTGACCGAAGACCGCCGCTACGAGCACCCGGAGGCGCTCGTCACGCTGCTCGACAACCACGACCTGCCGCGGCTCGCCACCGAGTGCGGCGAAAACGCCGCCGCCGCCGTGAAGCTGCTCTACGCCATGCGCGGAGTCCCCTCGATCAGCTGGGGCACCGAGGTCGGGCTCACCGGAGAGAAAGAGCCCGAGACGCGCGCCTCGATGCGCTTCGACGCCGCGCACCCCATGCGCGCGGTCGTCGCCGACGCGGCGCTGCTGCGGCGCTCGCACCCGTCGCTGCGCAGCGGCGTGACGCGCATCGTCGCCGCCTCCGAGGGCTCGCTCACGCTGCGCCGGGTCGCCGCCGACGAGGCCGCGACGATCGACGTGGTCGGCCGGCGCGTGGCCATCTCGTTCGCGCAGGGCGACTTCACGAAAGAGCTGAGCGCGGCCCGCGGCAAGCGCCGCGTCGACTTCAGCGGCCCGCCGGACGTGATGGTGGTCGGCTCGGGGCCCGAGCTCGGCGGCTGGAAGCTCGAGAAGGCGCTGCCGCTGCCGGCCGCCACCGAGCTGCCGATCGGCGGCGTGTTCGAGGTGAAGCTCGTCTCGAAGGCGAAGGGCTGGGAACCCGGCGCGAACCGCGTCGTCTTCGTCGCCGACGAGGCAGGGCCCATGAAGATCGACTTGAAGTGGAGGGGCACGTGAGCGAGGCCGGGGGGCCGCCCGCCGAAGGACAGGCTGCTGCACCGGCGACGCCGCCGGCGCCCGCCGTCGATCTCACCGGCGTCGGCGTGGTGCTCGTGCACCGCGGCGATCCGCCGTCGGTCGCCGGCATGCGCGACTGGCTCAAGGACTGGTACGCCGACCCGTACGCGTTCAGCTCGTCGTTCGGCCGCGGCACGCAGCGCTTCTTCGCCGGCCTCGCGGCGCGCCTCGACGCGGGCACGTGGTCGCAGCGGCTGACCGAGGCCGGCGGCAAGTCGCCGCTCGACGGCCAGGCGACCCAGCTCGCCGAGCTGCTCGAGAAGAAGCTCGGCGTGCCGGTGACGTTCGGCACGCTGTACGGCGCTCCGAAGATCGCCGACGCGGTGAAGGCGCTCAAGGACAAGGGCGTCACGCGCCCGATCGGCATCTCGCTGCACCCGCAGAAGTGCGACCGGTTCTTGAGGCCGCTCTTGCGCGCGCTCGAAGAGACGGGCACCGACGTCTCCGTCATCGACCGCTACGCCACCGCGAAGGGCTACGTCGAGGCGGTGCGCGCGGCGATCACCGAGGGCCTCGAGCGCGCGCCCGGCGCCACCGTGCTGTTCTGCGCGCTGCCGATCGAGCGCTCCGACGACAAGCGCGGAGACCCGTACCTCGACCAGCTCAAGGCGACGACGGCGGCCGTGATGGAGGGCCTGACCGCGCCGTGGCAGGTCGCGTGGCTGTCGATGGGGGCGCCCGGCATCACCGGAGAGGTCGCGCTCGAGCGCATCCGCTCGGGAGGAGGCGACGCCGTCGTCTTCGTTCCCCTCGGCACCGCCGTCGACGAGCTCACCGCGGTGCACGCCGTCGACGTCTCGCTGCGCGCCGCCGCGCGCGCCGCCGGCTTCACGAAGATCGAGCGCGCCCGCTCGCCCGTCGGCTACAGCGTGTTCGTCGAGGCGTTGGCGAACGAGGTGCGCACGCACCTCGCGCGGCTGAAGTCGCTGGGCTTCTGAGCCATGACCGGGGCGGGCCCAGGACCCCTCGCAGACCTCCACCGGCACCTCGACGGGTCGCTGCGCCCCTCGACGCTCGAAGAGCTCGCCGCGCGCGCGGGCGTCACCGTTCCCGCCGACCTCAGGTTCCACGCCGGCATGGGCCTCGCGCAGGCGCTGTCCCGGTTCGCGTTCACGCTGTCGCTCTTGAAGACCCCGGACGCCGTGCGCCGCGTGGCCTCCGAGATCTGCGAAGACGCGCAGGCCGAGGGCGTCTCGACGCTGGAGATCCGCTTCGCTCCGCAGCTGCACCCGGGCGCCGCGATCGAGGCGATCGTCGACGCGGCCGCCGAGGGCGTCGCCGGCCGCGCAGGGCTCATCCTCTGCGGCCTGTACCACGAGCCCGTCGACGTGCTGCAGCGGCTGATCTCCGTGGCGAAGACGCGGCCCGCGGTGACCGGCGTCGATCTCGCCGGCGGCCCGGTGCCGTCGGGCCCGCGGCTCGAAGACTTCGCGCCGGCCTTCACCCGGGCCCACGAGCTGGGCCTCGGCATCACCGTCCACGCCGCCGAAGGCCGGCCGCCGGGCGAGATTCGAATCGCGGTGGAGAAGCTGCACGCGCAGCGCATCGGCCACGGCACCACGCTGCTCGACGACCCGCGTATCACCGAGCTCGTCATCGAGCGCGAGGTGACGATCGAGGCGTGCCCGACCAGCAACGTGCACACCGGCGTCATCGGCAGCACCCGCGAGCACCCGCTGCCTCGCTGGCTGCAGCGCGGCGTTCGCGCGTGCATCTGCACCGACAACACGCTGCACAGCGACGTCGACGCGAAGACCGAGCACGCCCGCGCCGCCGCGATGCCCGGCATGACGCCCGCGCTGCTCGAGGCCGCGGTCGGCTTCGGCCACGCCGCCGCGTTTCAGCGCCGCTGAGGCGCGCGCCGCTTTCGCCGGCGCAACGCCAGCACCGCCGCGGCGATCGCCAGCGCACCGCCGGGGCCAGCACCGCAGCCCACCCGCAGGTGCTCGCCGCACTTCACGTCGACGGTGACGTCGAGGGGCGACGACCTCGTGCCGTCGGAGGCCGTCACCGTCCACATGTGCAGGCCGCGCTCGGCGCTCGTCGGCGTCCACACCAGCTCTCCGGTGGCCGCGTCGACCTCGGGGCCGCCCTCGGAGCTCGAGAACGTGGTCGCCCCGGCGACGTGCGTCGCGAGCGGGTACCGCAGCTGCACGCCGCAGCTGGCCTCGAGCTTCGGCACCGGCGTCGTCGCGAGCTGCTGGTCGGTGACCGGAGCGGGCCGGTTCTCCACCACCAGCTCGAGCGCGGGCCTCAGGCCGGTCGAGCTCCGCTCGCTGGAGGGGAGCACCGTCGCCGCCGTCATCGTGTCCTGCATCAGCACGAAGCCGTTGTTGGGGCGACCGTTCGCCCAGGCGCGCGCGAGCTGCGTGAGGTCGACCGACACGCGCCCCTCCACCGGCGTGAACGTCGTGACCGGCGTCGGCGCGTGCGCGTTCACGAACCCGTTCCAGGTGGGCTGCGTCTCGGTCCACGGCTGCAGCAGCTCGTGCAGCCGAATCGGCACGCCGCTGGTGTTCTCGACGAGGAGCTCGAGCCGCGCGTCGAGGACGTCGACGTTCGGCGGCAGCTCGAAGCGCATCAGCGCGCGCTTGTCCGTGGCGCCGACGAGGCCGACGTACAGCGTGTCGGAGTTGTGGTTGAGGGCCGGCTGCTCCTCCCAGATGTAGCAGTCGCTGACGCTCGGCCCCGCCGAGATCGAGACGTGGCGTGGGCCATCGGCCAGCGCCGTGCCCGAGGCGAGGACGGCGACGAGGAGGGAGACGGCGAGCGGCCGAAGCACCGGCTGCGAATTCTGCCCGCCACCACCGTCGCGCGTCGATGGAGGTCTGCGACGCACAGTGGCGCGTCGCCGCGAGCTGCGCGCCCCCGGCGGAATGAGCCGCGCGTCCCATAGCGCGGTGAATGTTTTCAGTCGTCCCGTGCGGGCCGTTTGACTTGGGCATCACCGGGCGTTACGCGACGCGTCATGCCGCCAACCAAACGTCTCGAAGGCAGAAGGGTCGCGGTGGTCGCGGGGCTGCGCACGCCGTTCGTGAAAGCGGGCACCGTCTTCAACGAGCTCTCGGCGCTGGATCTCGGGCGAATCGTGGTCAGCGAGCTGGTGCAGCGCGCCGAGCTCGACCCGTTCGAGATCGACCAGGTGGTCTTCGGCACGGTGATCCCCACGCTGCTGGCGACCAGCATCGCGCGCGAGGTGGTCATCGCCTCGGGCCTGCCGCGGAAGATCGAGACGCACACGGTGATGCGCGCGTGCGCCACGAGCATTCAGGCGATGACCGACGCCGCGAACACCATCGCGCTCGGCTTGAGCGACGTCGCGATCATCGGCGGCACCGAGTCGATGTCCGACCCGCCGATCTTCACCAGCCGCAACCTCGCGCACGCGCTCGCGGCCGCCTCTCGCGCGCGAAACATTCGCGAGAAGCTGAAGCCGTTCCAGAAGCTGAAGCCGAAAGATCTCATCCCCGTGCCGCCGGCGATCGCCGAGTACTCGACCGGCATGACCATGGGCGAGTCGGCCGAGAAGATGGCGAAGGAGAACGGCATCACGCGCCGCGAGCAGGACCAGATCGCCTACGACTCGCATCGCAACGCCGCGCGCGCGTGGAAAGAAGGCCTCTTCGCGGAAGAGGTGATGCACGTGCCGGTGCCTCCGAAGTACGAGACGATCGCCGACAAGGACAACATCGTCCGCGACGACACCTCGGTCGAGAAGCTCGGCGAGCTCAAGCCCGTCTTCGATCGCAAGTACGGCAGCGTGACCGCGGGCAACGCGTCTCCGCTGACCGACGGCGCCGCCGCGCTGATCCTCATGAGCGAAGAGCGCGCGAAGGCGCTGAAGATGACGCCGCTGGGCTTCATCCGCTCGTTCGCCTACGCCGCGACCGACCCCGCCGAGCAGCTCTTGCAGGGCCCGGCCTACGCGGCGCCCGTCGCGCTCGATCGCGCCGGCATGACGCTGAAGGACATCGACCTCGTCGACATGCACGAGGCCTTCGCCGCGCAGATCGCCTCGAACCTGCAGGCGTTCGCCTCGAAGGAGTTCGCCACGAAGCTCGGCCGCAGCGCGCCCGTCGGCGAGGTCGACCGCGCGCGGCTCAACGTCAACGGCGGCTCGATCGCGCTCGGTCACCCGTTCGCCGCCACCGGCGCCCGCATCGTGAACCAGGTGCTGCGCGAGCTGGGCCGAAGGAAGAAGAACACCGCGCTGGTGACGGTCTGTGCACAGGGCGGCCTCGGCGCCGCCGTCGTCCTCGAGAGGAACTAAGACGCCATGGCCTACTTCACCTACGAAGTCGTCGACGGCGTCGCGCTCATCACGTTCGACACGCCGAACGAAGCCGTCAACACGCTCTCTCCCGACACCGGGCTCGAGTTCGAGAAGCTGCTCACCCGCGCCGCGGGCGAGACGAACGTGAAAGGCGTCGTCTTCATCTCCGGCAAGAAGGACGGCTTCATCGCCGGCGCGAAGATCGACTGGCTGCAGCAGCTGAAGACCGCCGCCGACGCGACGGCCGCCAGCAGGCAGGGCCACGCGTCGTTCCACCGCCTCGAGAACTTCGAGAAGCCGGTCGTCGCCGCGATCCACGGCGCCTGTCTCGGCGGCGGCCTCGAGTGGGCGCTCGCCTGCGACTACCGCATCGGCACCGACAGCCCCAAGACCCAGGTCGGCCTGCCCGAGGTGCAGCTCGGCCTCATCCCCGGAGGCGGCGGCACGCAGCGCCTGCCCAAGCTCATCGGCGCGCAGACCGCGCTCGACCTCATCCTCACCGGCAAGAGCGTCAAGGCGAAGAAGGCGCTGAAGCTCGGCATCCTCGACGAGGTCGTGCCGGCGGCGATCTTGCGCGAGGTGGCGCTGCGCCGCGCGCGCGAGCTCGCCGACGGAACGCTCAAGGTGCAGCGCCGCGACGGCGCCCCCGGCCCCGCGGTGAAGCCGAAGACGTTCGCCGACATCATCAGGGGCCTCACCCAGCAGGAGAAGTGGGCCGAGCTCGCGCTCGAGGACAACCCGCTCGGTCGCAAGATCCTCTTCGACCAGGCGAAGAAGCAGTTGCTCAAGAAGACGCGCGGCAAGTACCCCGCGCCGGAGAAGGCGCTCGAGGTCATCCGCGCCGGCATGGAAGACGGCAAGGCCGGCTACGACGCCGAGGCGCAGGCGTTCGGCGAGCTCGTGGTCAGCGACGTCAGCAAGCGCCTCGTCGAGATCTTCTTCGCCACCACGGCGATGAAGAAGGACAACGGCGTCAAGGACCCGAAGGTCAAGCCGCGCGAGGTGAAGAAGCTCGGCATCCTCGGCGGCGGCCTCATGGGCGGCGGCATCGCCTACGTCACCAGCGCGCTGCAGGGCATCTCCGTCCGCATCAAGGACAAGGACGACGCCGGAGCGGGCAGGGCGCTCAAGCACGTGCAGGGCCTGTTCGACGAGCGCGTGAAGCGCCGCTCGATCACCGCGCGCGAGCGCGACGCGAAGATGGCGCTCGTCACCGCGACCACCGACTACTCGGGCTTCAAGTCCTGCGACCTCGTCGTCGAGGCGGTCTTCGAAGATCTCTCGCTCAAGCACCGCGTGCTGAAGGACATCGAGGGCCTCGGCCGCGCCGATCAGATCTTCGCGTCGAACACGTCGTCGATTCCGATCACGAAGATCGCCGAGGGCTCGGCGCACCCCGAGACCGTCATCGGGATGCACTACTTCTCGCCGGTCAACAAGATGCCGCTGCTCGAGATCATCGTCACCAAGAAGACCGCCGACTGGGTCACGGCGACCTGCGTCGAGGTCGGCAAGCGCCAGGGCAAGACGGTGATCGTGGTGAACGACGGCGTCGGCTTCTACACGTCGCGCATCCTCGCTCCGTACATGAACGAGGCGGCCCACCTGCTCGCCGAGGGCGGAGACATCGCCGACATCGACAAGGCCCTCGTCGACTTCGGCTTCCCCGTCGGCCCCATCACGCTGCTCGACGAGGTCGGCATCGACGTCGCCGAGAAGGTCGGCCACATCATGCAGGACGCCTTCGGCGACCGCATGGAAGCCCCCGCCCACACCGGCCAGCTCGTCAAAGACGGCCGCCTCGGTCGCAAGGCCAAGAAGGGCTTCTACACGTACGACGGGAAGAAGAAGGAGGTCGACACCACCGTCTACGCCTCGCTCCCGCACGGGAAAGACCGAAAGCGCCTCGACCGGCAGGAGATCGCCGAGCGCTGCGCGCTGCAGATGGTGAACGAGGCCGTGCTCTGCCTCGGCGAGGGCATTCTTCGCAGCCCGCGCGACGGAGACATCGGCGCCATCTTCGGCCTCGGCTTCCCGCCGTTCCTCGGCGGCCCCTTCCGCTACGTCGACGCCCAGGGCCCGGGGAGGATCCTCGAGCGCCTCGAGCACTGGCAGGAGCAGCTCGGTAAGCGCTTCACGCCCGCGCCGCTGCTGCTCGAGTACGTGAAGCAGGGGAAGAAGTTCCACTGACGAAAATGGCCCCGTGCGACGCTGCCGTCGTCTTCAGGCCGCCAGCTCAGGGAAAAGCAGCCTGTCCCCATTTTCTCTCTTCGACACGCTGCCGCTGACCGAGCGGCTCTTCGTGCGCGCGCGGCTCGCCACGGCGCCGCTCGAAGAGCTCGCGCGCCTCACCCCGCCCGGCCACGTCGTCGACATCGGCTGCGGCCACGGCCTGCTCACCGCGCTGCTCGCCGTCGACGCCCAGCGCACCGTGCTCGGCATCGACCCCGACGAGCGGAAGATCCAGCTCGCCCGCGACAGCGTCGGCCGCCTGCCGAACGTCTCCTTCCGCGTCGCCACCGTCGAGCAGCTCGGCGAGCGCGGCGAGTTCGACGCCGTCGTCGTCGCCGACGTCCTCTACCTGCTCCCCGTCGAGCACTGGACCGGCTTCCTCTCGGCCGCCGCCCGGCTGCTCAAGCCCAGGGGCAAGCTGCTCCTGAAGGAGGCCGAGGCCGACGGCTCGTGGCGTTACCGGAAGACCCTGCTCCAGGAGCAGCTGATGGTGCGCCTGCTCGGGAAAACCCGCGCTTCTGGGGCGGTTGGGTTTCAGCCCCGAGATGCGCTTGAAGCGCACGTGAAGGCCGCGGGGTTCGCCATTAGTACGGTGACCTCGATGAAGGCCGGCTACACGACTCCGCACGTGCTGATTTTGGCGGAGCGCGTATGATGCGACCCGATCAAAGGGCGCTGTGAACTGACGGAGGTCAATTTCCATGTTTCGCCCCCTCGTTGCTCTTTCAGCTCTGACCGCCCTCGCGCTCGTCGCGAGCGGATGTGGGTGTGGTGAGCCGATCACCGTTCCATGCAGCACCGACGCCGATTGCACGGGCGGCGCGACCTGCCAGGCCGGCAAGTGCACCGGCGGCAACACCGGCGGCGGCTCCGGCGGCTCTGGCGGCTCGGGCGGCTCGGGTGGCGGCACCACCATCGTCACCGGCTGCAACCCGTCCGACCCGAACAACTCGAGCCGTGACACCGACTGCGACGGCCTGACCGACGCCGAGGAGTACCAGGTCTCGTACGGCGGCGGCGCGAAGACGGACCCCTGCAACTCGGACAGCGACGGCGACGGCGTCCCCGACGGCGTGGAGATGGGCAAGACGATGACGGTCGGCGCCAACTGCGCGGGCAAGTTCACCGCCGATGCCGAGCCGGGCAGCAAGACGGACCCGACGGTCGCCGACTCCGATGGAGACGGCTTGAGCGACGGCGCCGAGGACAAGAACCGCGACGGCAAGGTCGACCCCGGTGAGTCGAACCCGCTGAAGATCGACAGCGACTGCGACGGCATCTCCGACAAGCAGGAGATCGACGGCACGCTCGGCTGCATGACCGACCCGCTCAAGCTCGACACCGACGGCGACGGTCTGCCCGACGGCCTCGAGCAGGGCCTGCAGATGCCGGGCGCGGCGCCGGGCATGCCTCCGCTGAGCTGCCAGTACACGGCGATTCACTTCGACGCGGATCCGGCGGTGAAGACCAGCGCGTGCCAGGCCGACTCCGACGGCGACGGCATTCAGGACGGCGCCGAAGACGCGAACCAGAACGGCCGCGTCGACATGGGCGAGCTGAACCCGAACGCTCCGGCCGACGGCATGGGCCCCGCGAGGGACGCGTGCGCGGTGATGAACTTGAAGCCCATCAACTTCCACCTGGCGCCGGGCGCCGACATTCAGGTGGCGCTGGTGCCCGCGTTCACCGAGGTGGTGCAGCTGACCGACGCCAGCGGCGGCCGCGGCGTCATGTTCTACGACTCGATGCACCAGGTGGTGGGCTTCGCCATCGACGATCAGCCGAGCCGCGGCAGCGGGCCGCAGATCGAGTCGTACGCGCGCGGCGTGCTGCAGGGGCGCGGCAGCATCAGCGCTCCGCTGACGCAGACGTTCACCACCTGGGACGGCTTCGCGCAGTCGGTGCGCGCCACCTACGATCAGGCGGGCAGCGCCGACCTCAAGGCGCACATCAACTCGATCGCCCAGGCCTTCGGCGTCATGGGCGCCCTCAGCGGCACCGCTGGTGCGACGGGGCCGTTCAAGATCCAGGCACAGTACGTCCACCGCGCCGCCACGCGCGGCGTCATTCTCATCGCGATGACGCCGCAGGCGATGTTCAGCGGGCAGACGCTGTTCACGCTCGACGACGTCGGCGGCGGCTCGGCGCTCGCGCAGTTCGGCGACTACGCCGGCGTCACCTGCGAGGTGTTCGACGCGACGGTGAACGCGAAGGTCGACTTCATCTGGACGGTCGACGACTCGTGCTCGATGGCGAGCTCGCAGACGGCGGTCAGCCGCACCGGCTCGCTGTTCGTGCAGCGGCTCGCCGCGGCCGGCCTCGACTGGCGCGCGGCGGCGGTGAGCGCCGGGTACAACGACAACGACTGCAGCAACGGCTGCACGCGGGCGTTCACCAACGACGGTGCGTTGATGACGCGCTGGTTCACTCCGACCGACGCGCTGTTCTGGGGCACGGGCGGTGACGTGACCGAAGAGATCCTCGGGTCGGCGCGCAAGCTGATCTCGACCGATCTGCTGCCCAAAGATCCGGCCGGGGCCAACAACAAGATCCGCACCGAGGCCCAGGTGCACGTCATCGCGCTCGGCGACGTCCACGACCAGAGCCAGTACTCCGGGGCGGACCTGCTGCAGTTCTTCGGCAACTACGACGGCGCCGGAGGCATGCTGTCGAAGGCGACGGTGCACGGCATCGTGTGCCCCCCCAACTCCTCGTGCGGTGACAGCACCACCCCGGGCACGACGCCCGAGCAGACGGTGATCGGCGGCACCGGCGGCGTGCAGGCGGACATCCGCACCTTCAACGTGCAGAACCCCAGCGCGGCCCAGCAGGCGCAGCAGCAGGCCGTCATCGACGCGATCATGAGCGCGGTCATCGGCAGCACCGGTCACCAGCTGCAGAAGCCGCCGATCTCCGCGACGATCAAGGTCGCGATCGAGGCGAACGGCACGCGCGGGCCGTGCAACACCGCCGACGTTCCCCGCGACCGCATGAACGGCTTCGACTTCGACGCTGCCTCGCGCCGCCTCGTCTTCTACGGGAACTGCATCCCCTCGGCGTCGGGCAAGAAGGTCGCCGTCAGCTACCGGTTCTGGGTCGATGGCTCTCCGGACCCGGGCGGCGACCCCTGCAACAACACCTGCACCGCGCCGAAGGCGTGCGACCCGAGCTCCGCCATGTGCATCTGCCCCACGAACTGCGGCGGCGCCTGCACCGGCACCACCACGTGCGACATGGCGAGCTGCACCTGCGTGCCCGGCATCGGGTGACGTGACGGCTGCTGGGGCGGAGCGTGCGCTCCGCCTGAGATGGTCCTGCTGCCGCTCGCCGGGCTCGGCTCTCGAGCTCTACAGCGCGCGGTAGCTCACCAGCGTGATCTCTCGGCGCCTGATGAGCTCGCGCACGCGCGGGCTGCACAGCGCGGCGAGCTCGGCTTCCCAGTCGTAGCGCCAGTCGGGATCCTCCGGCACCGTGCCGGGGGCCAGGCCGGGGTGGCACATCAGCTCCCAGTCTCCGTCACCGAGCCGGCCGAGCAGCTTGATGAGCCGCGCCTCGGTGAGGCCTCCCGAGTCGAACACGCCGACCGCCTTCACGCGCCGCGCCCCGCGCGGAGGCCGCACCAGGCCCAGGGTCGACAGCACCGCCGTCTTCGCGAGCTGCGAGGGCCGGCGAAGCCACGTCGGGCGCGGCAGCTCGGACGGCCAGCGCAGCGGCAGCGAAAGCCGCAGCGCGAGCGCCTCGACGATGCGCGCCAGGCCCGGCAACAGGTGCACGTGCTGGTGCACGTCGAGGTGATCGATCGTGGCTCCCTGCTCGCGCGCGCGCTCGACCTGAACGCTCAGCTCGAGCTCGACCTCTTCCGCCGGAATGAGGCCTGCGACCCAGGCGGCGGCGAACTCGCTCCAGTCTTTGCGGAAGCGGCCGCCCGGCGCGAGCCAGCGCACCTTCGAGGGCGGCGCGCTCGGGGTGAGGTGCGAGGTGACGCAGAGGTGAGCACCGAGCGAGAGGCCGGCCTCGGTCGCGGCCCGCACCGCCTTCGGCGCCGTGCGCCCGGCCACGAGCAGCGAGGCGCTGGTGACGATGCCCTCGCGGTGCGCGCGGAAGATGCCCTCGTCGATGCGCGGGTGCAGACCCAGATCGTCTGCGTTCACGACCAGCCGGATCACCGTCAGCCGCCCGCGACCTTCCGCTTGATGCTCTTCACCGACGGAGGCCACCGAACCGGCCGCACCGGCTCTCCCGGCTCCTTCGTCTCGGAATAGAGCTGCACGAGCTCTCTCATCATCGTCACGATCACCTGCGGAGACGCCAGCGTCGAGATTCCTCGCGTCCGCGGGAAGTAGTCGACGCCCATCTGGAAGACCCGGAAGCCCTTGCGAATGGCCTTCACCACCAGCTCCGCGTCGATGAACGACCCTTCCGACTTCAGCTCGATGCTCTCGAGCACGCGGCGGTGCATCACCTTGAAGGAGAAGTTGATGTCCTTCAGCTGCACGTCGAACAGCTGCCGGATGAGGGCGTTGTAGACGAACGAGTAGACGATGCGCTTGAGGCCTTCGCTCGTCCGGTCGAAGCGGAAGGCGCAGATCATGTCCGCCTCGAGGTAGTCGAGCAGGTGCAGCGCGCGCTCGAGCTCGTCGAGGTCGAAGGGGAGATCGGTGTCGCTGTAGACGACGATGTCCTTCGTCGACGCCGCCAGGCCCGTCTTGATCGACCCGCCCAGCTTCAGGTTCCGCTCGTGGTGAATGACGCGGACCTGGCGGTGCTTCGCCGCCAGCGCCTCGGCGATGGCCGGCGTGCGGTCGGTCGAGGCGTCGTCGACGATGATGAGCTCCCAGTCGTCGGAGAGCCTCGAGAGGACCCGCGTCGCCCGCGACACGGCCCGCTCGAGGTATTCCTCTTCGTTCCACGCGGGGAGGAACAGGCTGATCGACGGGCGAGGCAAGGGTGCGACGAGGTAACACTCTCGAGCGTTTCGTCACAAGCGTGACCTGCGGTAGAGGAGATCCCGATGGGGGCTTCCCTCCATATTTTGTGGGCCGGTACGGCGCCTGCCGCCCACGTCGACGCGCTCAACGTCGCGGGCACCGTGAAGGAAGCCGGCGAGCTCATCGACGCCATGCGGCTGTCGAATGAGATCGACTTCGACGGCGCCGTCATCGACGTCGAGTCGCTCTCGGAAGGGGCGTTCACGCTGCTGCGCCACCTGCGCGCGCGCACCTCGCGCCGGTACATGCCGGTGATCTTCTGGTCGAGCGGCGGCAGCGTCGAAGAGCGCGTGAAGGCCTTCGCGGCCGGCGCCGATGATTGGGTGCACGCCTCGATCGACGCGCAGGAGCTGCTCGCGCGCCTGATGCGGGGCCTGGGCCTCAGGCTGCGCATCGACGGTCTGCTCTCCGAGACCGAGCGGCTCTACGAGCTGTCGCTGACCGACGGGCTCACGCAGATCGCGAACCACCGCCACTTCCAGGAGCGGCTGCGCGACGAGTTCCGCCGCGCGCAGCGGTACGACGACCCGCTCGCGCTCGTGCTGCTCGATCTCGATCACTTCAAGGAAGTGAACGACAAACACGGCCACCTCGCCGGCGACCAGGTGCTCAAAGACGTGGCCGCCGCGATCAAGAAGAGCGTGCGCGAGACCGACTTCGTCGCCCGCTACGGCGGCGAGGAGTTCGCCGTCATCCTGCCGAAGACCCAGCTCGCCGGCGCGCTCACCGTCGCCGAGCGCGTGTGGATGGACGTCGGCCGGCTGAAGCTGGGGAGCGGCTTCTCCATCACCGCGTCGCTCGGCCTCGCCGGTTACCCGGGCCGCAACGTGATGTCCGCCGAGCAGCTCGTGCGCTGCGCCGACGATGCGCTGTACCGCGCCAAGCGCGAGGGCCGGAACAAGATCGCGATCTACCAGGCGCCGACGTCGTCGTTCGCCGAGGCGAGCTGAGCGGCTACTGCACCGCGTGCACCGAGTAGCTGCCGGTGCAAGACGTCACCCCCGAAGCCTGCGTCGTCCACGTCCCGTAGATGTGCCCGGCGTCGAGCCGGAACAGGTCCCACGTGTCGACATAGTCGAAGCCGGCATCGTGCGCGTGCCGCTCGACGAAGGAGAAGCCGCAGCCGCCGTCGGTGCCGCCGTCGACCGCGTCGAGCATGCACAGCCGCGTGCCGTCGGACGTGAAGCGCAGCTGCTTCTCGAGCGGCGCCTGGCACGGCAGCGGCGGCCGCGGGCCGAGCGTGGTGAAGATCACCTGCCAGTTGCCGCCGACCTCGCAGCTCGACGCCACGCAGTGCCGCGGCGACGGCGAGCCGGCATCGGGGGGCCCCGCGTCTGCCGGCGGAAGCGGCGCCGGCCCGGAGCACGCCGCGGCCAGCGCCAGCAGCACCACCCTGGGGAAATTCACCGTCATGAGCGGGGGCAAGTTTCCCCAGACCGGCCTCAACCGTCTTCCCCCGGCTCCTTCGGCGCCTTCATCGCGCGCAGCTTCTCGTAGCGCTCGCGCAGCTCCTTCTCCTCGCCGCTGTCGGACGGGAAGTAGAACCGCTCGGTGCGCAGGCCGTCGGGCAGGTGGTTGCCCGGCACGTAGTGGCCCTCGAAGTCGTGCGGGTACTGGTACCCGGAGCCGTAGCCGAGCGTCTTCATCAGCTTCGTCGGAGCGTTGCGCAGGTGCAGCGGCACCGGCAGCGCGCCGTGCTGGGCGAGCGCCTCGCGGACCTTCGAGTAGGTGGTCAGCGTCGTGTTCGACTTGGGCGCCATCGCGAGGAAGGTCACCGCCTGCGTCAGCGGGAAGATGCCCTCGGGCATGCCCATCAGCTCGAAGGCGTGCAGCGCGGCGACGGCGGTCTGCAGCGCGCGCGGCTCGGCGTTGCCGATGTCCTCGCTCGCGAAGATGACCATGCGCCTCAAGATGAAGCGCGGCTCCTCGCCGGCCTCGAGCATGCGCGCCATCCAGTAGACGGCGGCGTCGACGTCGGAGGCGCGCATCGATTTGATGAACGCGGAGACGACGTTGAAGTGCTCCTCGCCGCCGCGGTCGTAGAGCAGCGTCTTCGTCTGCAGCGCCTCTTCGGCGGCCTTGCGGTCGATGCGGCCCTTCGCGTGCGAGGCGGCGACCTCGAGGGCGGTCAGCGCGCGGCGGGCGTCTCCGGCGGCGGACTGGGCGATGAACTGCAGCGCGTCGTCGTCGGCCTCGGTGCCCTCGAGGCCGCGCGGGTCGGTCAGCGCGCGCTCGAGCAGGCTCTTGAGCTCGTGCTCCTCGAGGCCGCGCAGCGTGACGACGCGCATTCGGGACAACAGCGCCGCGTTGACCTCGAACGAGGGGTTCTCGGTGGTGGCGCCGAGCAGGGTGATGGTGCCCTTCTCGACGTGGGGCAAGAGCGCGTCCTGCTGGGCCTTGTTGAAGCGGTGGATCTCGTCGACGAAGAGGATGGTGCGCTTGCGCGACATGCGCCAGCGCTCCTCGGCCTCGGCGACGGCCTCGCGAAGCTCCTTCACTCCGCTCAAGACGGCGGAGACGGCGTGGAAGTGCGAGCCGGTCGACTGGGCGATGACGCGGGCGAGGGTGGTCTTCCCGGTGCCGGGCGGGCCCCAGAAGATGACGCTCGGCACGCGGTCGGACTCGATCGCGGCGCGCAACAGGTGGCCCTCGCCGGTCAGGTGCTCCTGGCCGACGAACTCGGCGAGCGAGCGCGGCCGCATGCGCTCGGCGAGCGGAGCCCGCTGCGAGGCGTCGTCGGCTGCGGCTTTCTCGAAGAGGTCCACTGCGGTGGACCTTCTAACTCAGGGATGAATCTGGGTGGGCTGCGCCGGGTCGTTCCAGCACCACGTGGTGCCGTCGGTGCGGATGCCGCAGCCATAGCCGGCGGCAGAGATCTGCAGCCACGTCTGATTGCCGACCTGCTCCGGGCTGCCGGTTCGCCACCGCCAGAGCGTGCGGTCGTTGCGGAGCAGGAGCGGCCCGTCGGTGAAGGTCGCCCAGTCGGTGTCCGAGCTCCATCGCTCGAGCCGGCTCGGGCCGCCGCACCAGAAGGTCCCGTCGCTGCGGATTCCGCAGTCGCCCCCGAAACGGCGCCACGCGAACGGCGGCCGGTGGTGCACGACCTCGATGTGGGCCCCACCGTAGAGCTGGACCCAGCACTGGAGCCCACCGGTCGCGTTGACCGTGCACAGCTGACGGTCTTCGAAGCTGATCGAGCGCCAGTGCCCGTCGCTGCTGATGAGCGCGGGTACGTCGCTCGACGCGGGGAAGTCGATCGCCTCGACCGGCACGAGGATGCCCCAGCACCACAGCGTGCCGTCGGTGCGGATGCCGCACGTAGAGGCCTGCGCGACCGCGACGGCGGCCCAGTTGGACGCCGCGCCGACCTGGCGTGGCGCGGGCTCGGTGCCTCCGTACCGACCGAGGCCGAGCTGACCGAGGTGATTCTCTCCCCAGCACCAGAGGGTGCCGTCGAGCCGCAGCGCACAGGAGTGCGACTCACCGTGCGAGACGGAGCTCCAGTCGGACGCCAGGCCGACCTGTCCCAGGCCTCTCGTCTCGCTCCAGCACCACAGCGTGCGGTCGCTCATCACGCCGCAGGCCGAATGGCTCGCCGCCGCAACCTGGATGAACCGCGCGTTGGGGTGCGGGTGGGTCGCTGCCGGCGGCGGCTCCTCGGCCCTCGGAAGGTGCAGCTCGCGCTCGCGGGGCAGCCAGCCTCGTTCGGGGACCGCGTCGACGGTGCGCCGGCCGGGCGTCACGTCGGCCGTCGGCGCAGCCTCGTCCGCAACCGGCCCGCACGCAGCGACCGCGACCACCACCCCCCAGATCCACGCCCTCATCCCGCCACCCCTCGAAGGAAGGAGATAAGCCGCAGCGCGCGCCCCCGCAGGGACGTCACCGTCGCGGAACACAGGTGCTATGACGCAGGGCCGGTGAAGACCCTCGCTCTGGTCAGCAAGGTGAACAGCCCCGAGGCCGCGCGCCTGGCGACGCAGCTTCGCGAGCGGTACGCCGACCGGAAGTTCATCGCCGAGAAGGCGCTCGCCGAGCAGCTGGGCTGGCCGGTCGCCTCCGACGAAGAGATCCAGGCCGCCGACCTCATGATCGTGCTCGGCGGAGACGGCACGCTGATTCACGCCGCCCGCGTGCTGAAGGGCCGGCCGGTCCCCATCCTCGGCGTCAACCTCGGCTCGCTGGGCTTCATGACCGAGGTGCCGCGCTCCGAGGCCTTCGCGCTGCTCGAGCTGTGCCTCGCCGGCAAGGCGAAGACCACCTCGCGCATGAAGCTCGCCTGCCGCGTCTACCGCGAGAACAAGCTGCTCCTGCAGGACGAGGTGCTCAACGATCTCGTCATCAACAAGGGCGCCCTCGCGCGCATCGCCGACTTCGAGACGTGGATGGACGGCGACTTCGTGGCCACGTTCAAGGCCGACGGGCTCATCTGCAGCACCCCGACCGGCTCCACCGCGTATACGCTCTCCGCCGGCGGCCCCATTGTCTTCCCGTCCATCGACTGCGTCGTGCTGACGCCGATCTGCCCACACGCGCTGACGCAGAAGCCCATCGTGGTCCCCGGCGACCAGACCATCCGCATCCTGCTCAAAGAGCGCGTCGACGACGTGTGGGTCACCATCGACGGCCAGGTCGGTCAGCCGCTCATGCTCGGAGACCGCATCGAGGTCGAGCGCAGCCCCAACCGCGTTCACCTCGTGCAGAACCCGGGGCTCGACTACTTCGCCATCCTCCGCCAGAAGCTCCGCTGGGGAGAGCGCTGAGCACGGTTGACCGGCACCGGTCAGGGGCGCTACTCCGCCTGAGCAGTGCCCCGGCCTCCCAAGCAGCTCATCCGCCTCGACGTGAACGGCGATCGCCATGAGGTCGCCGTCGAGCCGCGCACGACGCTGCTCGAGGCGCTGCGGTACGAGCTCAACCTCACCGGCTCGAAGCAGGGCTGCGACAAGGGCGACTGCGGCGCCTGTACCGTGCTCGTCGACGGGCGCCCGACGCTCTCCTGCATCTCGCTGGCCTGCATGGCCGAAGGCCGCAAGGTCACCACCATCGAAGGGCTGGCCCAGGGCAACCGCGCGCACCCGGTGCAGGACGCGTTCGACGTCTGCGGAGCGCTGCAGTGCGGCTTCTGCCAGAGCGGCATGATGCTGTCGGCGGCGGCGCTGCTCGAAGAGAACCCGCGCCCGTCGCGCGACGACATCAAAGAGGCGCTCTCGGGCAACCTGTGCCGCTGCACCGGGTACACGCAGATCCTGAACGCCGTCGAGGTCGCGTGCGGCCAGCGCGACGTCCCCGAGCGCGACGAGCGCCCGACCACGGAGCGGCGCTGATGGCTCCTCCGAAGAAGAAGAAGGCGAAGCCGTCGAAGCTGAAGGCGGCCGCGAAGAAGGTCGCCGCGAAGGTGAAGAAGGCGGTCTCCCGCAAGAAGGCCGCGGAGCCGCAAGCCATCGACGTCTCGCCGCTGCCGCCGCTGGTGACGAGCACGGGCCGCGCGAATGCGGGCAGCACGATCGCCGCGTTCGCGTCGCAGTCGCCCAGCGACACGCCGCTCGAGGCTCCGGTCGAGAAGCCGAACAAGATCACCGCGAGCGGAGCGTCTCCTCGCCCGTCGGCTCCGACGCGCCGCGGGAAGCCCCCGGCCGTCGTCGGCCGCCGGCTGCGCAAGCTCGACGGCCTGCTCAAGGCGACGGGCCAGGCGATCTACGCCGACGACATTCAGCTGCCGCGCATGCTGCACGCGAAGATCCTGCGCAGCCCGCACGCGCACGCCCGCATCAAGCGCATCGACTTCACGCGCTGCCTCGCGCACCCCGGAGTCGTCGCCGTCCTCGAAGGCCGGGAGCTGCCCGCGAAGTACGGCGTCATCCCCTGGACGCCCGACGAGAACGCGCTCGCCGTCGACAAGGTGCGCTTCATCGGCGACGAGGTCGCCGCGGTCGCCGCCGTCGACGAGCTCACCGCGGAAGAGGCGCTCGAGCTCATCGACGTCGAGTACGAGCTGTTGCCCGCGCTCGTCGAGCCCGAGGCCGCGCTCGCCGCCGAAGACACGCGCATCCACGAGCACTCGAAGAAGGGCAACATCTCGAAGCACGTCGACCTCGGCTTCGGAGACGTCGCCGGGGCGCTGCAGGCCAGCGCCGCCGTCGCCGAGCAGGAGTTCTTCTACGCCGGCAACACCCACACGCCCATCGAGCCCCACTGCGCGATCGGCAACTACGACGGCGAGGGCAACCTCACCGTGTGGAGCTCGACGCAGATCCCGCACTACGTGCACCGCGAGCTCGCCAAGGTGCTCGAGCTCGACCCCGCGCGCATCCGCGTCATCCAGCCGTTCATCGGCGGCGCGTTCGGCGGCAAGTCCGACCCGTTTTCGCTCGAGTTCGTGGTCGCGAAGCTGTCGATGAAGACGGGGCGCCCGGTGAAGTGCCTGTGGACGCGCGAGGAGGTCTTCTTCGCCCACCGTGGCCGGCACCCGATGAAGATGCGGTTCAAGGTCGGCCTGTCGAAGGACGGCCGCATCGAGGCGGTCGACTCGAAGATCCTCATCGACGGCGGCGCGTACTCGAGCTTCGGCCTCGTCACCGCGTACTACTCGGGCCAGCTGCTCACCGGGCCATACCAGTTCGGCACGTACCACTTCGACTCGACGCGCGTGTTCACCAACAAGCCGCCGTGCGGCCCGAAGCGCGGCCACGGCAGCGTGCAGCCTCGCTTCGCCTTCGAGGTCGCGCTCGACATGGCGGCCGAGAAGCTCGGGCTCGACCCCATCGACGTGCGGCGGAAGAACTTCATCGGCGAGCAGGTGAAGACCGTCAACGGCCAGACGATCACCTCGAACGGTTTCCTGCAGTGCCTCGACGCCGTCGAGAAGGCGTCGCAGTGGCGCGAGCGCAAGGGGCGCTTGGGCTTCGGCAAGGGCCTGGGCGTCGCGGGCTCGATGTACATCTCCGGCACCGCGTACCCCATCTACCCGAACGAGATGCCGCAGTCGGGCATCCAGGTGAAGCTCGACCGCAGCGGCAAGGTGACGATCTTCTCCGGCGCGTCCGACATCGGGCAGGGCACGAACTCGCTGCCTGCGTTCCTCATCTCCGAGGAGATCGGCTGCGACCCGCGCGACTGCACCGTGGTCGTGAGCGACACGGATCTCACGCCGGTCGACATGGGCGCGTACTCGAGCCGCGGCACGTTCATGGTCGGGCTCGCCTGCGTCGAGGCGGGCCAGAAGCTCTGGGCGCAGATCTCGAAGGCGGTCGGCGAGAAGTGGAAGGTGGCGCCCACCAGCATCGAAGGGCGCCTCGGCACCATCACCGGGCCGGCCGGGCTCACCATGAGCTTCCGCGAGGCGGTGCAGCTCACCGAGGCGAAGTTCGGCACGCTCGGCGCCACCGGCAGCTACCGCACGCAGAAGCTCGGAGCCGACTACCGCGGCGGCACCATCGGCGCGTCGCCCGCGTACAGCTTCACCGCGCACGTCGCCGAGGTGCACGTCGACGTCGAGACCGGCATCTGGAAGGTCGAGCGCATCTGGGCCGCGCACGACTGCGGCCGCGCGATCAACCCCACGCTCGTCGAGGGCCAGATCGAGGGCAGCGTCTACATGGGCTTCGCCGAGGCCGCGATGGAGGAGATGACCTACCACGCGAGCGGCCTGCACCGCGGACCCAGCCTGCTCGACTACCGCATCCCCACCTCGCTCGACACGCCGGAGATCAGCTCGCTCATCGTCGAGAGCGTCGACCCCAACGGCCCCTTCGGAGCGAAGGAAGCCGGCGAGGGCCCGCTGCACCCCGCGATCCCCGCCATCGCCAACGCCATCTACGACGCCGTCGGCGTCCGCCTCACCGAGCTGCCGTTCCACCCCGGAAAGCTGCTCGCCGCCCTGAAGCAGAAGCAACAGCCCGTCCCCGTCCATGTTGACCCTCCCGCCATTCCAGTTCCACTCGCCGAAGAGCGTCGCTGAAGCCGTCGCGCTGCTCGGCGCGCACGGAGCGAAGGCGAAGCTCGTCGCCGGCGGCACCGATCTGCTGCCGAACATGAAGCACAAGCTGTTCACGCCGGAGCACGTCATCGGCCTGAACGGGGTGCGCGAGCTTCACCGCATCGGAGAGCGCGACGGCTCGCTCGTCGTCGGCGCGATGACCACCATCGCCGAGCTCGCCCGCGACGAGCGCGTGCGCACGATCTTCCCCTCGCTGTCGAAGGCCGCGGTGCAGATCGCCGGGCCGCAGCTGCGCGAGATGGGCACGCTCGGCGGCAACCTCGCCCTCGACACCCGCTGCGTCTATTACAACCAGACCTACTTCTGGCGGAAGGCGCTGGGCTTCTGTCTGAAGAAAGACGGCACCGTCTGCCACGTCGTGAAGGGCGGCCAGAAGTGCGTCGCGGCCGCGTCGAACGACACGGCCCCGGTGCTGCTGTCGCTGAACGCGACGGTGCGGCTCGAGAGCCCGCGCGGCGGCCGCGAGCTTCCGCTCGAGCAGTTCTACGTGGCCGACGGCATCCGCAACACCGTGCTCGAGCCCGACGAGCTGCTCACCGAGGTGCGCGTGCCGCTGCCGGAAGGCCGGCTCGTCACCGGGTACCAGAAGCTGCGCATCCGCGCGTCGATCGACTACCCGGCGCTCACCGTCGCGGTGGCAGCCCAGCTGAAGGGCGACGGCACCGCGGAGTCGATCCGCATGGTCCTCTCCGCGCTGGGCTCGCGCCCGCACCCGGTGAAGCGCCTCGAGCACCTCTTCGGCAAGCCGCTCGACAAGGCCGCCATCGAGGAGCTCGGGCAGATCGCCTACAAGCAGTGCCACCCGCTGACGAACATCAACGTCGACACGGGCTGGCGGCGGCAGATGATCCCCGTCTTCGTCCGCCGCGCGTGGGGCCAGGCGCTGGCGGTCCGCTCGTGAGACGCGCGGCGCTCGCGCTGCTGGTCATCTCGTGCGGACGAACGGGCGCGCTTGGGGAGCCCGACCCGGCCAAGGCCGAGTCGCCGCTCTTCGTCTTCAAGGGCGACAACTGCCCGGAGCAGGGCATCGAGGCCGATCTGGTGCCCGAGAAGTTCGACGGGCTCGCGCTCGTGAAGATGTCCGCACAGGGCGAGTGCAGCGGAGCCGGCGGCGAGTGGCTCATCGGCCGTGAGCTCGGCACGAGCCGCGACTTCTTCGTCGGCAGCCACGCCTGCTACTTCCACCCCGCTCAGCTCGAGGCCGCGCCGGCGGAGTACTTCGCCGTCGTGCGCTTCATGCAAACCGCGGCGCTCTTCAAGACACCGATGGGCTGGTGCATCACCGACGCTGACGGTGACGAGCCGGTCACCACCGACTCGAAGAACGTCGCGTGGGGCGTGTTCGCCACCGAGGCGGGCGCGCGCGCGGCGTTCGAGCGGCTGCGGAGGTAGCCCGGACCTGTGCCGCCGAGGGTGAGCCCATGCGGGCCACTCCGGCCAGACCACGGATCTTTTGCGGGCTACGGGCCCGAATCGCCGCCGGTGCCGCGACAACTCGTTGGAATCACGAGAGCGTGGGTCGCCGATCTCGCCGGAGATCCGTGGTTTTTCCGGAGTGGGCCGCAGGGGCGCGGCCCGGCGCCGGCGCTCAGCGCTGGTTGTTCCGCAGCTCGGCGCGGCGGGTGAGGGCGGTCAGCGGCGACGTCGACCACTTCGACTCGACCTCGCGGCCCTTCTTGAGCTCTCCGCCCTCGCCGCTGGGCAGGGCGCGATTCACCATGGAGAAGAGGCTGGCGACCAGCTCGGGCGCGAGGACCTTCAGCGTCATGAGCGCCTTGCCGAACGGCACGAGGCTCAGCTCGGCGCGGCCGTGCTCGCAGGCCGAGACGATGCGGCGGGCGGCGCTCGCGGCGCTCAGGGTCATGAAGGGCAGCGAGTCGGCGATCGAGAACCAGCCGTACTCTTTTCGCGCGTCGCCCTTGAAGTCGGCGTTCCGCGGAGAGCCGGTGCGCATGAGGCCCGGGTACACGCTCGTGACGCAGATGCCTTCCTTCGCGAGCTCGGCGTGCAGGCCTTCTCCGTAGCCGGCGAGCGCGAACTTGCTGGCCGAGTAGGGGAGCAGGTGGGGAACGGCGAGCTTCCCGCCGATGGAGCTGATGAGCACGATGCTGCCGTCCTTGCGGGCGCGCATGCTGGGGAGCACGGCCTCGACGGCGTGGATGGCGCCCCACAGGTGCGTGTCGAGGCAGGTGCGGTAGTCGTCGAGGCTCATCGAGGCCTGCGGGCCGACGGTGATGACGCCGGCGTTGTGGATGAGGACGTCGATCTCTCCGAAGACGTCGGAGACGTGCATGACGGCGGCGCGGACGCTGCCGGCGTCGGTGACGTCGCAGGGGAAGGTGGTGAGGCCGTTGGGAGCACCGAGCAGATCGACGGCGCGGTCGAGCGCCTCTTCGTCGCGGCCGACGAGCGCGACGCGGGCGCCCTTGTCGAGGCAGACGCGGGCGAGCTCGAGCCCCAGCCCGCGCGAGCCGCCGGTGATGAGCACGGTCTTGCCCTGCAGGCGGCGGGGCGGAAACACGCGCTTGAGCAGGAATGTCCCAACGCCCGCGGCGAGCCCGCCCAGTGCGATCCAACGGATAGGCTTCATGCGCCAGGGTGGTGCAAGGTGCGCGCTAGAAGACCACGGGGGTCAGGTTCGGCCGCTTCGCCGTCACCCCGTCACCGGACGATCGCCCGCGCACGTGGCGCACCACCCAGGGCCACAGGTGCTCCCGGGTCCAGTGGGCCTCGGCCTCGAGCAAGTCGCGCCACGAGCGGGGCGGGGCGGGCGGCAGCGGGGCCTCCCAGTCATTGCCGACGGGAACTCCGAGCGCGTGAGCGAGCCCCAGGCCGATGCGCTCGTGGCCCAGCGGGTTGGCGTGAAGCCGGTCGGGCGCCCACAGCCGCGGGTCGGACGTCAGCGGGTGCGCGGCGAGATCGAGCAGGCGGGCGCCGTTCTTCGCCGCGACCTCGCGGAACGCGTCGTTGAGCCGCTTCGTCCGCTCGCGCACCACGCGCGCGAGCGGGACGATCGGAGACAGGTCGGGCAGGGTGAACGTCAGCACCGTGGCGCCGGCGCCGACGAGCGCGCGCTGCAGCTCGTCCAGCATCCCGACGACGCCCGGAAGATCCATCGTCGGCCGGATGAGGTCGTTCATGCCGACGACCACCGTGGCGAGATCGGGCCTGAGCGCCAGGGCCGCCTCGAGCTGCCCGTCTCGAATCGCCCTCGTGCTGCGCCCGCGCACCGCGAGGTTCGCGTAGAGCAGCCCACCCTGGTGTCTGGCGACGTGCTCGGCGAACCGGTCGGCCCAGCCGCGGTAGCCGCCGCGCCCGTCGGGATCGTCGAGGCCCTCGGTCGTGCTGTCGCCGATGGCGACGTATCGCTCGTACCGCTTCATCAGTAGTGCGGCGGGCGCTCGACCTGCTTCGCGTCGACGACGCCCGGCTCCTCGATCTTTCTCGCGAGCGACTCGACGAGCGCCTTGAGCGCGTCGAGCTCCTTCTGCTGGCGGTACAGCACGTCGGACAGCTCCTCAATCGTCTGTTGCTGGGCCATGCTGCGCAGCTCGAGCTCCACGATTCGCTCTTCCATGCCGCGCCCTCTACACTCACTTCGGATGCGTTGGGGAATCGTCGCGACGCTCGCGCTCGCGTTGATGGGGTGTCCGTCCGATCCGAGCGACCCGGACGGAGGGTCCACCGGAGGCGGCACCGGCGGCGCCGGCGGCAGCTCGAGCACGGGCGGCGGCACCGGCGGAGGCAGCGCGACCGGCGGCGGCACGGGCGGCGCGAGCGGCGTCGCCGGCGACCACTGCGGCATGGTCATCGAGCTCCCCGCGAACGGCGGCACCTTCAGCGCCAACGCGACCGCGGCGCGCGACGACTACCAGGGCGGCTGCGCGCTCAACAACCAGACGGGCGGCAAAGACCTCGTCTACCACGTGAACCTGCCGACCCCGCGGTCGGTGACCTTCAGCGCGACGGGCCTCGCGCAGGTCGACCCGGTCATCTACGTGCGCGAGTCGCCGTGCGAGACGGGGCGCACGTTGGCCTGCGCCGACGGCAGCGACGTCGGGGAGACCGAGATGCTGTTCCTCCCCTACGCGGTGGGCGACCTCTACTTCTTCATCGACGGCTGGGACTCGAGCACCAGCGGAGAATCGACCGTCAGCGTCTCGTTCGGCACCGCGGTGCCGCCGCCGGCGAACGACTCGTGCGCCGCGGCGATGCCGCTCACCTTCGTGATGGATCGCGCCTCGGCGAGCGGCGACACGACCGGCGCGAACAACAGCAACGCGCTGGGCCCCGACGCAGGCCCCGCGCCGAGCCCGACCTGCACGGCCACCGCGCAGCTCTACGGCCGGGACGTCGTCTATTCCTTCACCGTCGGGCAGGGGAAGAACGTGGCCGTCAGCCTCTCGGCGCCCGACGGAGGCCTCGACCCGGCCGTGTACGTGCGCCGCTCGTGCGAGAGCACCGCGGCGGCGGACGAGCTCGCGTGCAACGAAGGCGCGTTCACCCTCACGAACCTCGACGCCGGCACGTATTACCTGTGGGTCGACGGCCTCAACGGCACGTTCGGGGCGTTCGATCTCTCGGTGTCGGTCAGCGACTTCGCTCCGCCTCCGCCGAACGACGTGTGCTTCTCCGACGGCGGCACCGGCGCGACCGTCGTGCCGCCCGACGGAGGCAACGTCGCGGGCACGCTCGCCGGGGCCACCACCCACATCGCGTCGAGCTGCGGCGCGGCCGGGAGCCCGGACGTCGCGTACACGATCACCCTCGGCCAGACGAGCGACCTCGTCGCGACCGTCTCGACGACGGACCTGACGATGCAGCCGGTGGTCTTCATCCGCCCCGACTGCTCGACGAACGGCTTCGAGCTCGCCTGCGCAGCCGCCACCGCCGCAGGCCGCTCGGCGACGGCGACCGCGCTCAACCTCATGCCCGGCACGTACGCGATCTGGGTCGAGAGCGTCACGACGTCGGCGCCGTTCACGCTCGGCGTGCAGGTGCGGCCGGCCACCGGCATTCCGGCGAACGATCTGTGCACCGGCGCGATCGCGCTCAGCCTGCCGCAGACCGTGACCGGCACCACGCGCACCGCGGCGGACAACGCGTCGTCCGCGTTCTGCAGCTCCGGCGCGGGCGCCGACGTCTTCTATTCGGTGAGCCTGGCGCAGCGGAGCATGCTGACGGCGAGGGTGACCCCGACGGAGGACGGCGGCGGGTGGCTGCCGTCGGTCTACCTGCGCGGAGCGACCGGCTGCCTCGGCGACGGCGGCGTCCTCGGCGGAGGCTCGCCAGGCTGCGCGAACGGCGGCACGCCGGGAGAGCCCGCGGAGCTCATCGTCGCCTCGCTCGACGCCGGCACGTACCTGCTGGTCGTCGACGGCCTCTCGGGCACGCGCGGCGCGTTCTCGCTGGACGTTTCGGCCTCGGCGGTGGCGGCGCCGGCGGCGAACGACACGTGCGCGATGGCGGCTCCGCTCACGTTCGTGAACGGTGTGGCCGAGGTCACGGCGTCGACGCGCGCGACCGGCAACAACCACGCAGCCGTGGGCGGCTGCCTCGGCGGAGGGCCGGACGTCGTCTACGGCTTCCGCACTCCGGATGCGGGCATGCTCGACGGCGGCACGGTGAACCTCAAGGCGGTGGCGTGGTCGCACAACCCGGTCGAGAGCTCGCCGAGCGTGTACCTGCAGCGGGGCTGCTTGCCGGATGCGGGCTCGGTGGTCTGCGACTCGTCGGCGGCGATCCCGTTCCTCCAGTCGCGCGTCACCACGTGGGGGGCGCGGCCGGGCACCGCGTACTCGGTGTGGATCGACAACGTCGCGGCCGAGCCGGGCGGCTACTTCACGCTGCGGGTGTCGATGGCCGACGCGCCGCCTGCGAACGACGCGTGCCCGAACGCGATGGTGCTGCCGCTGAACGCGAGCCTCGCGGGCAGCACGCTGGGAGCGGCGAACCACTTCGCCGGCACCATCGCGGCGGACGGCGGCTTCTACGCGGGCAACGCGGCGTGCGGAAACGCGCTGCCCGGCGCCGACGTCGTGTACCAGTTCACGACGGCGCAGGCCGGCTCGTACGTGGTGCGCGTGCAGCCCGAGCGCGGCTTCAACGCAGCGCTCGGAGTCACCCGCGCGTGCATGCGCGGCATGTGCCTCGACACGGTCGACTCGGCGGGAGAGAACCTGCCCGAGCAGATCGTGGTCAACGCCATGGCCGGCACGACGTACTTCGTGACGGTGGACTCGGCGAGCGACGTGCCGACGAACGCGGCGGCGCGCGGAGGCTTCGTCGTGAGCGTGCAGTCGCCGTAGGCGTACCCGCCGAACCCGAACCCGAACCCGGCAGTTGTCGGTCGCGTCACGGGTCCGGCGCCGGCGGCTGCACCACCTCGATGCCCGTCTGCGGCGCGCACGCGTACTCCACGTCCACGAGGTTCACGATCCCGAAGGTGATCACCGACAGCCACGCGTAGCCGAGGTTCGAAGAGACGTGCACGTTGATGAGATCGGTCCCGGTCGACTTGCACGGCTCGGCCTTCACCGCGTCCGTGAACGGCGTCGCGAACATGGTCTCCTTCACCTTCTCGCTGCTCTTCTCGTTCAGCCGCACGTGGAAGCAGCCGGAGAGCAGCACCGCCAACACGACGTGTCTCATGACGTGAGCCCCAGGCTGCGGGTGAGGGGGTTGCTGAAGACCCTGCCGGTGGGGCAGGTGACGGCGCGGGCGGCTCTCCACGCGGCGACCTCGGCGGCCCCGAACATGCGCTCGAACCGATCGCGCGTGAGCCACGACTGGCCGGCGGCGTCGCGCCCGTACAGCATGCCGAGGTGCAGGGTGAACGGAATGGCCTGCCGGTCGAGCTGGTCGAGCAGGCCGGTGAGCAGCTCCTCGGTGCCGTGCACGAGCAGGCACGCGAACTCGAACGTCGTCGTCGGGTCCCACCGCGCGAGCGACAGCGTCGCGACCGACTTCGGCGTCTGCCGAATCGCGATGACGCCCGGCAGCGGAGTCGTCGCCGTCTGCACGTAGTCGAGGATCACGCCGAACACCTCGCGCGCCCGCGCGGCCGGCACGCCGAGCTCCATGCCGAGCGTCGGCGAGTGCGTGAGGCTCAGCGGGTACGCGACCGACATGGGCCCCGAGATCTCGCGCTCGCCGTACATCGAGCCGAGCAGCACGTTCGTCAGCGGAGCCACCGCGCCCGGCACCGCGCTCGCGAAGCCGGCGAGCAGCGGCGCGAGATCGGCGTCGTTGATGGGGTGTGAGGTCGACGCGCCCGGTGGAGCCGCCGTGCCCGCCGGCGCGAGATCGACCCGCGTGCGCACCGCCGAGCCCGTGCCGTCTCCGCGCCAGCGGCCGGTGGCCGCGTGCATGCGGTACGGGTTCACCACGGTCGCGAAGTCGAGCGGCGGGCTCGCCCCGAAGTCGCGGTCGAACGTCTCGGCGTCGAGCGCGTCATCGAAGTTCGTCGGCTTGCGGGTGAACTTCACCGCGTACTGCGGCGCCGTCTCGAGCGTCACCGAGTACACGAGCCCGAACGTCCCGAGCGAGACGAGCGCGTGGTTCATGAACGCCTCGTCGGTGTCGTGCACCGTCACGTTGGCCGCGCGGTACTGCGCCTTCGTGTCCGCCGACAGCACCGGCCTGGTCGGGCGCTCGATCCAGTGGCGGCGGCCGTCCTCTCCGACGAGGTAGAGCGCGCGCACCATGTCGGGGAAGCCCGGCCGGCCGGTGAAGCCGCCGTGCGTGCCGGTCGCGATGGCCCCCGCCACCGTCTGCCCGCAGTTGCCGCCCATGGCCTTGAGCGAGCGCCCCGCGTTCTCGGCGTACGTGATGAGCTGCTGCACCATCGTGCCGCCCTGCACCTGCACCAGCGAGCCGTGCTCGTCGGGGTCGTGCAGGTTCTGCGGCTGGAACGCGAGCTGCTTCGCCATCGTGCGCAGGTCGAACATCGCCGTCGACGTCATCGCCACCGGAGAGAACGACCACCGCGCCCCCGACGCGCAGCCGCTGCCGGCGTTCGCCCCGCAGTGCCGCACCGCCCACTGCATCGCGGCGAGGCCGACCGCGGCCTGGTTCGTCGGCCCGTTGGTGAGCTTGTAGACGGTGCCCACCTGCGTGGAGAGGTTCGTGCCGTAGTTCTTCCACTGCACGTTCTGCTGCAGCTCCACCCCCGGGGGCTGCGGCGGCAGCGCCGGAGGCACCGACGCCGTCGACAGCACCGGCAGCCCCGCGGCCGCCAGCACCGACGTGAACGCCGCGCCGGTCAGCGGCTGCATCGTCAGCGTGGGAGCCGACGGCTGCGGCGTGGGGACCTCTTCGGCCGGCGGGGTCGAGGCCGCCAGCGCCGCGAGCGCGCCGGGGCTCAGCACCCCCCGGGTGGAAGGCGCCGGGGCGGCCGCGCGGCGCGTGGCCTTCTTCTTCTTCGCCGCCGCCGGCTTCTTCCGCGGCCTGGGCTTACGGACCTTCGGCTTCGGGACCTTCCGAACGCTCTTCGACCGCGGCTTCGCCTTCCGCTTCGGGCGCTTCGTCGCCATGGACCCCTCCTTCGACAGGCGCGCGAGCTTACCGCTGTCGTGTTAATCCCAACGATCCCCCTTGGCGACGCTCAACGACGACGGTTCCTGGCTCGTACCCTTAAAGCGCGAAGTCCAGCCCATGACCTTCAAGAAAGGCCGCGAGTACGCGGAGGGCCGGCGTGTGGCCCTCGTCCAGCGCGACGACTCCGGCGCTCTCACCGCGAAGGTCACGGGCAGCGAAGGCGAAAAATACGACGTGCGGCTCGAGCCCGGCGAGGGCGGCGCGCTGAACAGCCAGTGCAGCTGTCAGAGCCACGGCAAGTACGGCGCGCACTGCAAGCACGTCGTCGCGATGGCGCTCGTCTACCTCGCCCGCCTGCGCGCCTCGGAGAACGCGTCCCAGGCCGCGGGGGCCGTCGCCGAAGAGGCCGTCTCGCTGCCCGCGCTCGCGAAGCTCGAGAACTGGCTCGGGCTCTCGGCGCTGCCCGACTTCGAGTTCCTCTACCGCCTCTCGGCCGTGCCGCAGGGCGCCGGCGCCCGCCACTGGGTGATGGACGTGCGCCGCCTCGACGCCCAGAGCAAGGGCCCCATCAACGTGAAGCGCACGCTGTCGGCGGGCACCCGCATCGCTCCGGCCGACGAGCGCGTGTTCCTGCAACTGCAGCGGCACGAGGCCCGCTACGACTCGCGCATCATCCTGTCCGACGAAGACCTGTCCGATCTCCTCGAGCTGTTGCGCGCGCGGCGCGTGGTCTACCGCGGCACCGGCCTGTCGTTCTCGCCCGAGCCGGCGCGCCCGACGGTGCGCCTCGAGAGCCGCGACGACGGCGCCACCGCGCGAATCGATCTCACCATGCCCGACGGCGCGCAGGTGACGCTCAAAGACGCGACCGTGCTGTCCGGCACGCGCTCGTGGGTGCTGGTCGGCCAGACCGCGTACACGCTCGAGCCCGACTTCCCGCCGCGGCTCTTGCGCAAGTGGCTGCTCGAGCCGTCGATGGCGTTTCCGTCGGGGCAGCTCGACCGCGTGCTCTCGTACTTCGCCGCGCACCTGCCGCGCTTCCGCCTCACCCTGAAGGCCGACGGCCTCGACGTCGCGGAGGACGTCGAGCCGAAGTTCGTGCTCACCGTCGAGGGCACTCCCGAGCGGGTGAAGGCGAAGCTCGCCGCGCGGTACGGGACGACGGTGACGGTGCCGGTCTCTCCGAGCGCGCAGCACCTGGGGTACGCGACGGGCGGAGGCCCCGACGGCCGCCGCCTCATTCTCCGCCAGGAGGTGAAGGAGCGCGCCGCCGGCCGCGCGCTGACCGACCTGGGCTTCCGGCACGACCCCGCGGCCGAGTCGTACGAGGCGGCCGGAGACGCCGCGCTCGACTTCTGGGCGAAGGGCAAGAACGCGCTGCCCAAAGACTGGGAGCTGTTCGCCGCCGCTCCGCCGAAGGTGAAGATCCGCCCGCGCGTGAAGCCGCGCATCCGCGTCAACATGTCGGCGGTGAACTGGTTCGAGCTCGACGCCGACTTCGTCACCGACGATCAGAGCGTCGACCTGGGCGCCGTGCGCATGTGGCTCGACAGCGGCCGCCGCTACGTCGCGCTCGCCGACGGCAGCTTCGCGGAAGCGGACCTGGGCGAGCTCAAGGTCGCGGCCGATCTGCTCGAAGAGGCCGGCGCGATGCCGGGCAAGAAGCGCACGCGGCTGCCGCTGTTCCACGCGCCCGCGCTCGACCTGCTGGGCGGCCTGTCGGACGTCGAGATCGACGCGAAGGCCCGCCGCGCGATGCAGGAGCTCAAGGAGATCGACGGCATCCCCGCGGTGCGGCCTCCGCCGACGCTCGAGGGCACGCTGCGCCACTACCAGGAGGCCGGCCTCTCGTGGCTGTGGTTCCTCTTCCGCCACGGCCTGTCCGGAGTCCTCGCCGACGACATGGGTCTCGGCAAGACGGTGCAGGCCCTCTCGCTGCTGCTCAAGATCAAGGCGGAGGAGGGGCCCAAGCCGTCGATGGTGATCGCCCCGACGAGCGTGCTCGCGAACTGGGATCGCGAGATCCAGCGCTTCGCTCCGACGCTCTCCACCGTCGTCTGGCACGGGCAGGATCGGCGCGAGAAGGCGGAAGCGCTCAAGGGCGTCGACGTCGTGCTCACGAGCTACTCGCTCATCCGCCGCGACGTGAAGGAGCTCGAGGGCCTCGAGTACCGCCTCGTCGTGCTCGACGAAGCGCAGAACATCAAGAACGCCGACTCGGCGACGGCGCAGGCGGTGAAGGTGCTCAAGGCCGACTCGCGCCTCGCGCTGACCGGCACGCCGCTCGAGAACCGGCTCTCCGAGCTGTGGAGCCAGTTCGACTTCCTGATGCCGGGCTTCTTGGGCAGCGCCGACGCGTTCCACGACCGCTTCGAGCACCCGATCATGGTGCAGGGCGACATGGAGGTGCGCGACCGCCTCAAGCGCCGCATCCACCCGTTCATCCTGCGGCGCCTCAAGACCGAGGTCGCGAAGGACCTGCCGCCGAAGACCGAGACCGTCGCGTTCTGCGAGATGGAGCCCGGGCAGGCCGCGCTGTACCGCGAGGTCCTCGAGGAGTCGAAGAAGAAGGTCTACGAGAACATCGACAAGATGGGCTTCAACCGCTCGCGCGTGTCGATCCTCGCGGCGCTGATGCGGCTGCGCCAGGTGTGCTGCGACCCGCGCCTGCTCAAGCTCCCGCCCGGCACGCAGCTGCCGCCGTCGGCGAAGCTGCAGCGCTTCTCCGAGCTCGTCGACGACCTCATCTCGGAAGGGCACCGCGCGCTCGTCTTCAGCCAGTTCACCGAGATGCTCGACATCCTCAAGGGGCAGGCCGAGGAGAAGAAGCTCGAGTACATGTACCTCGACGGCCGCACGAAGGACCGCATGTCGAAGGTCGACGCCTTCAACGATCCGAAGGGGCCGCCCATCTTCTTCATCTCGCTCAAGGCGGGCGGCACGGGCTTGAACCTCACCGCGGCCGACTACGTCATTCACTACGACCCGTGGTGGAACCCCGCCGTCGAGGACCAGGCGACCGATCGTACGCACCGCATCGGCCAGACCCGCGCCGTCTTCTCGTACAAGCTCATCACCAAGGGCACCGTCGAGGAGAAGATCCTCGCGCTGCAGCAGCGCAAGCGCGAGCTCGCCGCCGGAGTCCTCGGCACCGACGCCGAGGTCGGCAAGGCGCTCACCGAGAAGGACGTCGAAGAGCTCTTCCGTTACGGCGACTGAGGCCCGCGACGTTACGGGCCGGTAACGCCGAGAAACGTCGTTGTGAGCGGAGGACGACCTCGCAAGAAGATCGGCCACGTGCACGAGCCGTCTTCCAACCTGGCGCAAGGAGGAGCGCCCACATCGACTCCAGCCGCGCATCGGGTGCTCGTCATCGGAGCGTCGCCCGAGGCGCTGGAGGCGATCACGCGAAGCCTCACTCCGGGCTTCCAGGTGCTCGAGTCGTCGACCGAGAGCGACGGCCTCGCGACGGCGCGGCAGGCTCAGCCCGCGCTGATCGTGCTCGATGCCTCGATGGCGCCGCTGGTCGACTCGCTCCGCGCCGAGCGCCAGCTCGCGCCGACGCCGATCCTGGTGGTCACTCCGCACGTGGACGATTGGATCGGCGCCGACGTGATCTCCGCGCGCGTGCAGGACTTCGTGACCTGGCCGTTCAAGGACCGCGACTTCCGCCTGCGCGTCCAGACGCTGCTGCGCGCGCAGATCATTCAGGAGCGCAGCGAGCGCGAGACCGAGATCTTCGAGACGCTGTACCGCGTCGGCACGTCGTTCGCGCAAGAGCTCGACCAGCAGAAGCTCTTGCAGCTCGTCACCGACGAGGCGACGAAGCTCACCGGCGCCGACTTCGGCGCGTTCTTCTTCAACGACACCCGCGAGGACGGCAACGCGTACCTGCTCTACACGCTGTCGGGCGTGCCGCCCGAGGCGTTCGCGAAGTTCCCGATGCCGCGGGCGACTCCGCTGTTCGGGCCGACGTTCCGCGGCGAGGGCATCATCCGCAGCGACGACGTGCGCAAGGACCCGCGCTACGGCCGCTGGGGCCCGCAGCCGAAGGGGCACCTGCCGGTCGTCAGCTACCTCGCCGTCCCGGTGCGCGGCCGAGAAGGTGTGGTGCACGGCGGCCTGTTCTTCGGCCACGGGCAGCCGGGCCGCTTCACCGACGTGCACGAGCGCATCGTGAACGGTCTCGCTGCGCAGGCGGCGGCGGCGCTCGAGAAGGCGCGGCTGGTGAAGGCGCTGCGCGCGAGCGAGGCGCGCGCGCGCGAGGCCGATCGGCGCAAGGACGAGTTCCTCGCGATGCTCGGCCACGAGCTTCGCAACCCGCTGGCGCCGATCACGACGGCGCTGCAGCTCATGAAGCTGCGCGGCAACTCGGCCACGCTGCGCGAGCAGCAGATGATCGAGCGGCAGCTGCAGCACATCACGCGGCTCGTCGACGACCTGCTCGACATCGCGCGCGTGACGCGAGGCAAGATCCCCATCGAGAAGCAGCGGCTCGAGATCTCGGCCGTCGTGGAGAAGGCGGTCGAGGTCGTGAGCCCGCTGCTCGAGCAACGCCGCCACCGCTTCGAGGTGAACGTCCCGCGCACCGGCCTCGCCGTCGACGCCGACCCGGGCCGCCTCGCCCAGGTGCTGGCGAACCTCCTGACGAACGCCGCGAAGTACACCGACCCCGGCGGGTCGATTCGGTTGAGCGCGCAGCGCGCCGACCATCGCGTCCGCATCTGCGTGGCGGATGACGGCCAGGGCATCGCGCCCGAGCTGCTCGCGAACATCTTCGAGCTGTTCGTCCAGGGAGACCGCACCATCGATCGCGCCGAGGGCGGCCTCGGCATCGGCCTCGCGCTGGTGCGCAGCCTCGTCGAGCTGCACGGCGGCAGCGTGTCCGCGAAGAGCGAGGGCCCGGGGAAGGGCAGCGAGTTCATCGTCGAGCTGCCGGTCTCGGTCGCTGCGCCGGCCGAAGCGCCGGAGCCGACGCGCGCGACGGCGCCATCGCCGCCTGCGAAGGCGTCGCGCGTGCTGGTCGTGGACGACAACGTCGACGCCGCCGAGATCCTGAGCGACGCGCTGCGCGAGCTCGGCCACGACGTCGTCGTCGCGCACGACCCGGCGACCGCGCTGAAGACGGCCCAGCAGTTCCGCGCCGACACGGCGCTGCTCGACATCGGCCTGCCGGTGATGGACGGCTACGAGCTCGCGCGCCGCCTACGCGAGCTGTGGGGCTCGGATCAGGTGAAGTTCGTGGCGATCACCGGGTACGGCCAGCGCTCGGACAAGCAGCGCGCGATGGCGTCCGGCTTCGACGCGCACCTGGTGAAGCCGGTCGACCTCGACAAGCTGCTGCAGGTGATCGGCGCGCTCTGAGGCTGCGCGTCAGAAGATGTGGCCGAAGTTGAGATAGATGCCCCAGTCCTCGGGGCTGAAGCCGACGTCGCACATCAAGATGGTGGCCTCGTTCCACGAGAGCCGCAGGCCGCTGCCGGCGCTGTACTTCCAGCCCGAGACGCCGATCGAATCGACGCGATCCCACACGCGGCCGGTGTCGAAGAACGGCGCGAGGATCATGCCCCAGCTCTGGTTGAGCAGCTTGAAGCGCACGAACGTCCACCGGGCCTCGAGGTTGAGCCAGGCCATCTGGGCGCCGACGAAGCGCATCGAGCGGTAGCCGCGCATCGTGCGGTTGCCGCCGAGGCCCAGCGTGAACGTCTCGATGTAGGGGATCTGCTGCATCGCGAAGAGCGGCACTCCTTCGGACTGCAGCATCAGGCTGAAGCGCGCGGCGAGCACCAGGTCGGCCCACTGCGGAAACGGGCTGTAGTAGCCGCGCACCGCGACGAGGAACCGGACGTACTCGTACTGGCTGCCGAGCACGCGCGTGGCGGCCTGCAGCGAGGCCTCGGCGAAGACTCCGCTGTTGGGGTCGGGCTCGAAGTCGCGCGTGTCCCACGTGATGCTCAGCGTCGCCAGGTTGTCCCAGCCGCCGGCGCAGCCGAGCAGCGGCGTGGGCCCCGAGCAGTCCTCCGCGAGCTTCGACGTCACGAGCTCGGCCGGCTGGCGCTGCCCGTTGGCGTCGATGCCGTGCACGAGCTGCCCGGGGTTGAACTGGCGCATCGCGCCGCGCGAGAACGACAGGCCGCCGCCGAGCCGCACGCGACCCGAGAGGAACTGCCGCTCGAGCCTCAGATCCGCGTACGGCTTCTCGGCGTCGACGACGTTGTAGAGCGCGTACGTCCGCCCGTCGGGCTGGATGGCGTTGAGATCGTGCTCGTACTGCGAGAACCGCGAGTACGTGCGGCCCTGGAACACGAGCGGGCCGAGCGTGCTCTCGCCGCGGCCGAAGTACGGCGTCTGAGTGGCGCGGATGTAGCCGAGCTCGGCGCGCAGCCTGAACGGCGTGCCGAGGAAGTACGGCGCGTCGTAGTCGAGCACGTGGTACTGCAGCCCGAGCGTCGAGCCGAACGCCTGCAGGAAGATGCGGTGGCGGTACGGCTCGTAGGCGAACAGCGGGTCCTCGCGCTTGCCGTCGAAGAACAGGTAGCCGCGCGCGCCGAGCCCGAAGCCGGTGTTCGGGTCGTAGTTGAAGATGGGCAGCCCGGTGACGTACCAGCCCTCTTTCTTCCGCAGCCAGTCGTCGTAGGTGAGCGGCGGCTTCCACGCGAGCCAGTCGGGCGGGGGAGGAACTCCGGCGTCCGGAGCGCTGCACAAGAGCGCGGCCGCGAGCGCGAACAGCACCTAGGCGAGCTCCATGCGCAGGAAGACGCGATCGCCGAACGCGCCGACGGCGCCCTTGCGCCCGCCGAGCTCGTACGGCTGCAGCGACAGCCGCAGGCGATCGCCGGGGAAGCTCGGCTTGCGGTAGCGGACGTCGAGGAAGCGCGCGAGGCCCGCGTCGGGAGCCAGGCGACGCAGCAGCGCCTCCTCGAACAGCCGCGGGTAGACCAGCGAGTTGACGTGCTGGTTGTTGTCGGTGTGGGTGAGGCCGAAGGCGTGCTCGACGGCGTCGTCTTCGAGCGGCCCGAGCGGCTTCGCGCCGGGCGGGAGCTCGAGCAGCGCGCGGGGCTCGGCGAAAGGCACGACGCGGGCGGTGCGGCCGAACTCTCCGAGCTCGGTGACGCGGCGCTGGTCGGCCTCGGCGAACGGCCGGGTGAAGACGTGCTCGGCGACCACGCGGCCTGCGGGCCGGACCGTGCCGGCGTCGTCGGGCGGCGGGAAGTTGGTGCGGCCGAGCGCGCCCTCGAGCTCGGTGGTGAGCGTGAGCAGGAACCGCTGCGTAGCGCCCGTCGCGTCGACGGTGCGGGTGACCTCCCACGAGCCGCGGACGTCGAGGCCGCCTTCGAGCGCGAACGGCCCGTCGAAGCCCTCGATGATGAAGCGCGTGGTGATGGGGATGATCCCCTGGTCGCGCGCCCACGGGTAGAGCGGGTGGCGCACCAGCTCGTCCTGCCAGACGAGGCCGAGGCTGGCCGTGAGCGGCTCGAGGCGCAGCCGGCCGTCCATCGCGATGTCCTCGAATCGAAGGTGCAGGCGCCCGGAGATCATGCGCGCTCTTTACGACAAGAGACACGCTTCGCCTCACGCCGTCGAAGCGCCATGCTGCCGACGCGATCTTCCCACGCGTCAGCTCGCGGTCGTCACAGCGGGAGACCAGACGGACGTCTGGGTCTCCGCAGGAGGCTGGGGCGGCCGCTTCGGCTTCGCCTGGTAGCGCCCGCCGGGAGACGAGGGCGCGCACCAGCACCGGCAGTCGGCGGTGAACTCGGCGAAGTCTCGCGCATAGCTCGAGCACATCGCACGGCACCGAACGACCCCGGAGTAGTGCTGCTCCTCGCTCATGCTCGCGGGGCAGCTGTCCAGCTCCTGGTACGCGTACGGGTTCTGCTTCACCGTCGCGCACGCCAACGACGACAACGACAACAACAGCGGTACTGCAACCTGGTACTTCACTGCACACCTCCAACGGCCACCTCGAATCATCCCGCCAAGTCGAGGTCCCACCCGAATCGGAGATGTGTGTCGGCTGTCCACATGCTTTGCTTGGGCGCATGGAGCTGAGGCCCGTGGCGGCGGAAGACATCCCGAGAGTGGTCGACCTGGTCCGCGCGACGCTGGCCGAGTTCGGCCTCGAGTTCGGCAAGGGCGCGGCGACGGACGATCAGCTGTTGCAGCTGCCCGGCTCGTACCGTGACGCAGGCGGCGAGTTCTTTGTGGCGTACGAAGGCGACGCACTCATCGGGACCGCGGGCGTGGCGCCGGTGGAGGAGGGCGTGTTCGAGCTGCGGAAGATGTACCTGTCTCCGTCAGCGCGGGGAAAAGGAGTGGGGGCGGCGCTGCTGAAGGCGTGCCTGACGCACTGCCGGTCGCGCAAAGCGAAGCGGGTGGTGCTCGACACGACGGAGAAGATGACCGCGGCGATCGCGTTCTACGAGCGCAACGGCTTCACCCGCGACGACACGCAGGTGCGGGGCGCCAGGTGCTCCCGAGGGTACCGGCTGGATCTCTGAACGCGAACGCGAACGCGAACGCGAACCCGGTTTTTCACGACCTACCTCCAGCGCAGGCGAGCGCGCAGACCCCCCTTCGGCCGCAACGTGATGAGCGGCTCGAGCTCGACCTTCTGGGGCTCGAGCACCTCGAACCGGACCGCCCGCGCGAGGGTGGCGACGAGCAGCTGCAGCTCCATCATGGCGAAGGCCATGCCGATGCACAGCCGCGGCCCACCGCCGAAGGGGAACGCGGCGAAGCGGTGGCGCTGCTGCACGGCCTCCTGCTCGAAGCGTGAAGGGTCGAACTCGGTGGGCCGCGGCCAGAACCGCGCGTCGCGGTGGGTGAGCCACTGCGACACCATGACGAGCGCGCCCTTGGGGATGCGGTAGCCCATCACGACGTCGTCGGCGATCGCCTGCCGGCCGAGGGCCCACGCGGGCGGGTACAGCCGCATCGACTCTTCGACGACCTGCTTCACGTACTGGAGCTTCGGCAGATCCTCGGGCGTCGGCGCTGCGTCGCCGAGCGACTGCTCGAGCCGCTCGCGCACGTCGGGGTGCTGCGTCAGCAGCAGGTACGTGAACGAGAGCGCGTTCGCCGTCGTCTCGTGCCCGGCGAGCACCATCGTCATCACCTCGTCGCGCAGCTCCTCGTCGGACAGCTGCCCTTCCTCGTCGTGCGCGTCCATCAGCATGGACAACAGGTCGTCCGAGGCGGGCGCCTTGCGCCGCTCGCGGATGATGTCGTTCACCAGCGCGTCGAGCACGCGCACGTTCTTCTTGAGCGCCAGGTTGAACGGCGTCGGGATCCACATCGGCAGCGCGACGAAGTCGTTCACGCGCACGTTGATGAGGTGCAGGGCTTCTCCCAGGGCCTCGGCGACGCCGTCGGCCTTCACGCTGCCGCCGGCGAGGTCGACCGAGAACAGCGCGTCGGCCACGATGTCGAGCGTCAGCCGCATCATCTCGGCGTGCAGATCGAGCTCCGCGCCGTCACCGAGCGCGCGCCAGCGCTCGAGCGCCCGGTGCGCGTGGCGGACCATCAGCGCCCCGAAGCCCATCACGCGCTGGCGGTGAAACGACGGCTGCGCGATGCGGCGGTGCCGCTTCCACTCGTCGCCGTTGGCGGTGAGCAGCCCGTGGCCGACGAGCGGCTCCATGCGCTCGTAGTCGAAGCCCTTCTTGTAGTTGACGTGGTTGTCCTGCAGCACGTGCTTCACGCCGTCCGGGTGCGCGACCACGTAGAGCTGGTAGCCGGCGCTCAGCTTCACCACGTCGCCGTAGTCGGCGCGCAGGCGCTCGAGCAGCTCGAGCGGGCGCGCCTGAATGTCGCGGTAGACGCCGAACAGCGGGAACCCCGACGGCCCGGGAGGCACCAGCGCCAGCGGCAATGCCTGTTGAGGTGTCATCGTCGGTAGAATACGAGCGATCGCTCGCGTTCATCAGCTCGCTTTAGTGCTCGCATTTTCATGGCCACCACGCTCGCCCGAAAGCTCCCCGTGCAGGCGCGCTCCCGCGCGATGGTCGACGCGCTGCTCGACGCCACCACTCGCATTCTCGTCAAAGAGGGCTGGGACGGCCTCTCGACGAACCGGGTCGCGAAGGTCGCCGGCGTCAGCGTCGGCTCGCTGTACCAGTACTTCCCCTCGAAGGAGTCGCTCGTCACCGCCGTGCTCGAGCGCTGGGCCGCGCGGCTGGTCGACGACATGACCGCGCTCGCGTCGCGCCTCGAGGACGCGAGCCTCGACGAGGCGGTGAAGGCGATGGTGCACGTGAGCCTCGAGCTGTGCCGCGTCGACCCGGTGCTGCAGCGCGCGCTGGCGCTCAACGTGCCGAGGCTCGGCGTGCGCGACGAGTACGAGGCCTTCAACAAGAGGCTGGTGGAGCTCGTCGCCACCTGGCTCGGCAGCCACCGCGACGAGCTCGGCGTCGATGATCCCGCGCTGGCCGCCCACGTCGTCATTCACGTGCTCGACGGGCTCACCGAGAACGCGCTCCTGTATCGCCCGGAGCTCGTGCACTCGAAGGCCTTCGAGCGGCACCTCGAGCGCCTCATCGGCAACTACCTGAGGCCCGACGGGCCCGGCCTTCTGCCCGGCATGAAGCGCGCTTCTGACCCGCGGCGCAGCCGGGGAATGCAGCAGGCTCGGAGGAGATAGCCTCAGTTCATGCAACTCGCTCAGTCGCACATCGCCGTCCTGGCCCTCCTCACCGTCTTCGTCTCGGTGTGGTGGTTCTGGATGCGCAAGATGTTCTGACCCTTGGGGCCGGCGCGCGTGCCGCGCCCCCCGATGTCAGAGCCGCGTGGCAGATTCCCCTCTGCCGCGATCGGGTGAGTTGCGTCGATGTCAGACCCCACTGATAATGTGTTCAGTATCAGGAGGGAACAATGCTGCTCTCGCTGCGGCTCACGGATTTCGGAGTTCTGGAAGAAGCGGAAGTGACGTTCGGCCCCGGCCTCACCGTGCTCACGGGAGAGACCGGCGCCGGCAAGTCGATGCTGCTCGGCGCGCTCGGGCTCCTGCTCGGCGGGCGGGCCGAGGCCGACGTCGTCCGGGCCGGCGCCGACGAGGCGGTGGTCGAGGGCGTGCTCGAGCGCACCGACGCGCTGAAGGCCCGGCTCGACGAGCTCGGTCTGCCCGACGTGGGGCCCGAGATCGTCATCCGCCGCGTCGTCTCGCGCGCGGGGCGGGCGCGCGTGCACGTGAACGGCGCGCTCACCGCCGTCGGTGTCCTCGCGAAGCTGATGCGCGGCCAGGTCGAGCTCGCCGGCCAGCACGAGCACATGGCGCTGCTCGAGCCTTCCGAGCACCTGCCGCTCGTCGATCGCGCCGGCAAGGTCTCGGTCGCCGAGCTGCGCGAGCAGTGGGAGAAGCTGCAGGCGCTCGAGGCCCAGCTCGCCGCCATCGGCGGAGACGACGCCCAGGCCTCCGCCCAGGCCGACTTCCTCGAGTTCCAGATCGACGAGATCGACAAGGTGGCCCCGCGCGCCGGCGAGGACCTCGAGCTCGAGGCCACACGCAAGCGGCTGGCGGCCGCCGAGAGACTGAAGAGCGCGGCCGCCTCGGTCGAAGACGCGCTGTCCGGGCGTGAGAGCTCGGCCGGCGAGCTCATCGGCTGGGCCATCGGGCAGCTCGCCGAGGCCGAGCGGCACGACCCTTCCGTCGCGGCGATGAAAGAGCGGCTCGTCGCCGCGCAGAACGAGCTCGACGAGGCCGTGCGCGGCGTCTCGCGGTGGGCAGCCGCGGTCGAGTCCGACCCCAACCGCCTGCACGAGGTCGAAGACCGCCTCGAGGCGCTCAGGCGGCTGTGCAAGAAGCACGCGGCGCCGCTCGAGGCCGTCGTGGCGAAGAAGGCCGAGCTCGAGGCGAAGCTCACCGAGCTGCGCTCGCGCTCGGAGCGCCGCGCCGGGCTCGAGCTCGAGCGCGACGAGCAGAAGAAGAAGGTGCTCGCCGCCGCGACGCCGCTCACCCAGGCGCGCAAGAAGGCCGCGAAGCTCGTCGAGCAGGCGGTGCGCGAGCGCCTCACGCGGCTCGCCATCGGCAAGGGCGTCTTCGAGGTCCGGGTGTCTGGGGCCGAGCTGGGGCCGAACGGCGCCGACCAGGTCGAGCTGTGGTTCTCGGCGAACCCCGGTGAGCCGGCGCGGCCGCTGCAGAAGGTGGCGTCCGGCGGCGAGGCCTCGCGCCTCATGCTCGCGCTGCGCTCGGCCCTGTCCGACTCGGACGCCTGCACCAGCGTCTTCGACGAGGCCGACGCCGGCGTGGGCGGCGCCGTGGCCGACGCGGTCGGGCGCCTGTTGCGAGAGGTCAGCGGCACCCGCCAGGTGCTCTGCGTCACGCACCTTCCCCAGGTGGCGGCCCACGCCGATCAGCACCTGCGCATCGAGAAGGGCACCGCGCGGGGCCGCACCCGGTCGGTGATCACCGCGCTGGCAGAGGGAGAGGCCCGCGAGCGCGAGCTGGCCCGAATGCTCTCCGGCGTCGAGATCTCGAAGCAGGCCGTCGCCGCGGCGCAGGCGCTGCTCGAGGCCGCGCGAAGGGCCCCACGCCGGGGCCGCGCGCGTGCGGCGTGAAGAGGGGAGCACTACAATGAGTGACATGCCGGCCGACCTGACCGTTCAGCTCCTTCGCCAGATTCGTGACGAGCTCAAGGCTCAGCGTTCGGAATCCAACGCGCGCTCTCGCAAGACGGAGGAGCGCTTCGAGAAGATGGACCAGCGCTTCGAGAAGATTGACCAGCGTTTCGAGATCATCGAGTCGACGCTCCTCGGGACCAACGAGCACCTCGCGATGATGTCGCGGTCTCTCCGCGCCCTGCTGGACCGCCGAAACGCCGTCGACGCGCGCCTGGACGACCACGAGGAACGACTCAGCAAGCTCGAGAAGCGCAAGGCGCACTGAGCCCCGCCTGAAGAAATCCGAGTGGGGTCGCGAACGCGATCCTTGCCCTGTCACATTCGCTCGCCTAACGTTCGCGCGCGTGAGGCGGAGGGCGAACAGCTGATGAAGGTCGTCTCAGCCGGGCTGACGGACGTCGGCCGCAAGCGCAACCACAACGAAGACAGCTTCCTGATCGACGAGGAGCTGCAGCTCTTTGTGGTCGCAGACGGCATGGGCGGTCATGCGGGCGGCGGTACAGCCTCGCGCATCGCGGTCGAGACCATCGACCGCGAGCTGCGCGCGGCGCGGGACAACAACGAAAACCCGTTCAAGCACGAGACCAACCTGCAGGATTCACCGCTGCCCGAGTATCTGCGGTCGGCGGTCGAGAAGGCGTGCATCGAGATCTTCAAGGCCGCTCAGGACGACCCGCGCCTCAACGGCATGGGCACGACGGTCATCTCCCTCCTCGTGAAGGGGAACCACGCGCTCTTCGCCCACGTCGGCGACAGCCGCGCGTACCTCGTCCGCGGCGATCTGATTCAGCAGATCAGCGAAGACCACTCGCTGGTGAACGAGCAGATCAAGGCGGGCATGATCACGCCCGACGAGGCCAAGCACAGCCGCTACAAGAACATCATCACCCGCTCGGTCGGCTTCGAAGAGGAAGTCCAGGTCGACGTCATGGGCCTGCTCACCGAGGCCAACGACGCCTTCATCCTCTGCTCCGACGGCCTCGCCAACCTGGTCGACGACAAAGAGATCCGGGAGATCATCTCGAGCTGTACGGACATCAAGGACGCCCCCAAGAAGCTGATCGAGCTCGCCAACGAGCGGGGTGGGGACGACAACATCACGGTGATCGTCGTAAAAACCGTAGCCTGAACGGGTGTTTGAGCTTGCGTCGCGGCTCTGGTTGCGACACTCTGCGTCAGATTTCGGTAACGAATTCGAGTCGGTAACAAAAAAGCTGCTTCACGTAGCTGCAGCTGGCATCAGGAGACTGGGTGGCGAACGAGACCTTCACGCTGATCGTCGTTCCCGATCAGGCCACCGCCGAAGTCCGGCGATACCACTTCAAGAAGAAATGGCTGCTGCAGGCGGCCATTGCGACGGCTGTCCTCGTCGCGGTCATCGGGGCCGGCGCGGTGCACTACTTCTTCGTCGCGCGCGACGCCTCGGAGAACCGCTCGCTGCGCGATGAGAACCTCGCGCTCAAAGCCGAGCTGCGCGCCATCGGGGAAAAAGTCGAGCACATGAGCGGCACGCTCGACCGCGTCGAGCGCTTCGACCAGAAGCTGCGCGCCATCACGCTGCTGTCCGACCCGCAGCGCAACCTCGCGATGGGCCCCACCGAAGAGCCGCAGAACATCCCCGGCGGCGGCACCGACAACCCCTTCGTCCGCCCCAAGGCGAGCGAGACGCCGAAGGCGCTCTCCGAGAAGCTCGACAAGATCTCCGCCGAGGCCACCCGCCAGGAGCAGAGCCTCCAGGAGTTGCAGGCGTACTTCCAGGATCAGCGCTTCCTGCTCGCCTCGGTTCCGAGCGTGTGGCCCACCCGCGGCTGGGTGACCTCCGACTTCGGCGTGCGCCTCGACCCGTACACCTCCGAGCGCGTGATGCACGCCGGCATGGACATCGCCGGCCCCCACGGCAAAGAGGTCATCGCGCCGTCCGACGGCACCGTCGTCTTCTCCGGCCTCGAGGGCGGCTACGGCAACGTGCTCGTCATCGACCACGGCTACGGCATCAAGACGCGCTACGGCCACCTCGCGACCGTGAAGGTGAAGGCGGGCGAGAAGGTGAAGCGCGGCCAGACCATCGCCGGCCTCGGCAACACCGGCCGCTCGACGGGCCCGCACCTGCACTACGAAGTGCGCGTGAACGGCATCGCGCAGAACCCCCGCAAGTTCATCCTCGACGACTGATTCTGCGTCATGCGGATGGTCGACATCGGGGCGAAGGCTGCGACTGAGCGTGTCGCGGTGGCCGTCGCGCGAATCCGCATGCAGCCGGCGACGGTTCGGAAGATCCGCGCCGGCAAGGTCGAGAAGGGCGACGTGCTCGCCGCGGCCCGCCTCGCCGGCGTCATGGCCGCGAAGCGCACCCCCGACCTCGTCCCCCTCTGCCACCCGATCGCGCTGTCCTCCGTCGAAGTCAGCGTCTCGCCCGGCCGAGACGCGGTAGACCTCGAGGCCACCGTGAAGACCGTCGATCGCACCGGAGTCGAGATGGAGGCCCTCACCGCCGTCAGCGCCGCCGCGCTGACCATCTACGACATGCTCAAGTCGTCGGACCGCGGCATGGTCATCGAGCACGTCCGGCTCGAGCACAAGAGCGGCGGCCGCTCGGGCACGTGGACCCGCGGGCCGGGCAAGAAAGGCAGCCGCACGTGAGCCGCATCAGACTCCTCGTCGTCCTCGCGCTCGCGGCCTGCCCCGAGTCGAAGCCTGCGCCGCCGCAGCCGAAGCCGCGCGTGATGGATCTCGACGCCGGCACCGAACCGAAGCCTCCGTCGCTCGCGCGGCCGACCCCGGGCGCCGGCGAGCTGAAGAAGCTCGACGACGGCGCGCTGCAGCTGCGCGGCCACTCCGAGCCGATTCTCGCGGTCGCGTTCGACCCTTCGGGCAAGCGCGCCGCCACCGCGGGCATGGACCGCAGCATCCGCGTCTGGGACCTCGAAGAGGGCAAGCAGCTGTGGGCTGCCGGGCCGGGAGACGAGGCCGTCACCGCCGTCGCGTTCGACGCCTCGGGAGAGATCATCGCCGCCGGAGATCGCGGCTTCCAGGTCCGGCTGTGGAAGGTGAAGGACGGAGAGCTGCTGCGCCGCCGCCCGCACCCCGATCAGGTCTCCTCGCTCTCGTTCAGCCCCGACGGCAAGTGGCTCGCGGTCGCCGGCGCCAGCGGAGAGACCGCCGTCTACCCCACCGGCGACGACGGCCCGTCGAAGTGCGACCTGCGCGCGCGCTCGGTCGCGTTCAGCGACGGCGGCAAGTACCTCGTGTCTGCGACCGCGACCGGCCTCATCACCGCCACCGAGTTCCCCTCCTGCAAGAAGAAGAAGGAGACCTCGACCGCTCCGCACCTGCCGTTCGGCGCCGCCTCGTCGAAGGCGACGCTCTACGCCACGCGCAACGGCGCCGAGGCCCAGGTGCTGCTGTGGGACGCGGTCGGCGGCCGCATGCTCGGCAAGCTCGACAAGCAGGGCGCCGGCGTCACGTCGGTCTCGTTCTCCGGCGACGGCAAGCGCGCGCTCGTCACGAGCGAAGACGGCAAGGCTCGCCTCTACGACGTCGAGAAGCGCGAGGTGCTCAAGACGATCGAGGTCGGCCCGGTGCCCTTCGGCGCCCTGTCGCAGGACGGGGGCAAGGCGATCGTGGCCTCCGGCATCGAGGCGAAGGTCGTCGCGCTGTAGACGACAGCTCCGACAGGGATCACGAAGGCGTGCACCCTGAGCCAGCCGAGGCCGCGAAGCCGACCTCGGCGAGTCGAATGGGTCCGGGCGCAGCAAGTGTTGCCTTCGAGAAGGCGCTGCCCAGCTCGCCCGGGCCCTTCGACTTCGCCGCAGTCGCTGCGCGCCCGTGGCTCCGCTCAGGGAGCTAAGGGTTCCTGGTTCGCTCCAGGGATCTTCGCGCCGTCCTGCTACCCAGCCGCTTCCTTCAACCGCCAGAAGTACAGCGCGGTGATGACCAGCGAGTGCGAGAGCTCGCCCTTGAGCACCAGCTCGTCGACGCGTGAGCGGGGCACGAGCAGCACCTCGATGTCCTCGGCCTCGTCGGGCTCTCCCTCGTGCACCTGCGTGCAGCCCGTCGCCAGGAAGTGGTGCAGCCGGTTGTTCTGGATCGCCGGGTTCGGCTCGGTGATGCCGATGGGCACGATGTGACGGGGCCTGAAGCCGGTCTCCTCCTCGAGCTCGCGGGCGGCGGCGGTGAGCCCGTCTTCCCCCGGGTCGAGCATGCCTCCGGGAATTTCGAGCTCGTTGCTCCACGTGCCGAACCGGAACTGGCGGATCATGATGAGCCGATCGTCCTCGGTGAGCGCGACCACGTTGACCCAGTCCGGGCAGTCCATCGTGACGCGCGGCCAGACCTTGCCGCTGCGCGGGTCCTCGACGTCGAGCGTGCGCAGCGTGAAGATCGTGTGATCCGTCTCGCTGCGAACGGCGACCTTCTTCCACGCCTTCGGCTCGCTGCTCACGACGGCTTCGCCCAGAAGTCGTAGAAGTTGAACCACTGATAGGGGTGCTTCTTCACGAGCTCCTCCAGGCGGTGCGCGTAGGCGGCGGCCCACTCCTCGAGCTGGGCGTCGCGGGGCTTGCCGCGCTCGAACTTGTACGTCTTCGGCGGGTCGGCCACGAACCAATACGAGCGCGGCCCCACCTGCACGCTGAACGTGAAGATGATGGGGCACTGGGCCATGACGCCCAGGATGAACGGCCCGACGGGGAAGGGCGCCTTCTCTCCGAGGAACGGCACCATCGCGATGCGGGCGTCGACGGTGCGGTCTCCCTGAATCGCGACGACGTAGCCGTCACGAAGCGCGTGCAGGATGTCGAGCGCCGCGAGCTCGCTGTTGCCGACCGCGAGCAGCTTCGGCATCGGCCCGGTGTTCTTCTCGATGAGCGCGCGCACCTGCGCGACCTCGTTCTGGAACGCGACCATCGCGAACGGAGCGTGCAGCCGGCCGTCGAGCAGGCCCGCCGCCACGTCGTAGTTCCCCATGTGGGCGGTGATCATGATCATCCCCTTGCCGCCCTTGCTCGACTCGATGATGTTCTCGATGCCGTTCTCGCTGAGCGCGAACGCCTTCCGACCGGCGGCACCCATGATGAGCCGATCGACCATCACGCGCGCGAACGCGAGGAAGTGCTTGTACGAGCGCACCCAGCGCGCGAGGCCCTTGGCGGGGCCGATGGCGCGGTCCAAGAACTCCATCGACGCCTTGCGGTTCTCCGGCGCGGCGAACACGAAGTAGAGCGCGATCGGGTACAGCACCAGGTACGTCACGCCGGGGCCGAAGACGCGCACCACGACGACGAAGAAGAGGTGGCCCCAGTAGCCGCCGCGGCTGGGCGCTCCCCACTGGCGCTTCGTGTACGCGTAGGCCTTGCGGACCATCGAGTTCCGCGTGGCGATCTCGACGAGGCCGAAGACGAAGAAGGCGACCCCGAGGCCCACCGGCGCGTGCCACGACGCGATGCCCTTCGTCGCGAGCCACGCCAAGAGCCACAGCGCGAGCCCGACCGGCACGGCGCCGGCGCCGATCAGCGCGGCGACCGGCAGCGACCACGGCCCGAGCAGGGCCAGCGGCACGCACGCGGCGCGCCAGAACGGGCCGGGCCCGCCGAGCCACGCCCACCGTCGAATGGCGTCGAGCGAGAGCCCCGGCTTTCGGAACCGGTCGCGCACGATCGGAGCGAGCAGCACCGGCAAGAGCAGCTTGAGGCACGTGATGGTGTTGAGCAGCGAGATGCGGACGTTGTCGGCCCACGGCCTGAAGTGCGTGACGCGATCGGCGGGGTAGAGGACGCGGATCGGCACCGAGCGAATGGGCAGGCCGGCCCACGCCGTGCGCAGGATGATCTCGACCTCGAAGTCGTAGCGCCTGCGCCCGCCGGCGACGAAGAGCGTCTCGGGGATCGGGTAGGCGCGGAAGCCGCACTGGCTGTCGGCGACGCGCTCTCCGGACTCGAACCAGACCCAGAAGTTGGAGAACTTCCGGCCGAACTGCGACGCGCCGGGCGCGCCCGCGGCCGCGAGGTCGCGCGCGCCGACCACCAGGCAGCCGGGGTCTTTCTCGGCCTCCTCGGCGAGCTTGGGGATGTCGTCGGGGTAGTGCTGCCCGTCGGCGTCGAGGCAGATGGCGTAGCGGAACCCGCGCTTGTGGGCCTCTTCGAACAGGGTGCGCAGCGCGGCGCCCTTGCCCCTGTTGGCGTCGTGCTTGAGCACGACGGCGCCGGCCTTCTCTGCCGCTTCTCCGCTGCCGTCGGTCGAGCCGTCGTCGCAGACGAGCACGGTGTTGGCGTGCGCGAGCGAGCCCTTCACCACGTCGCCCACCGTCCGCGCGTGGTTGTAGACGGGGATCACGACACACGCGGTGATGCGTTCACAGGCCTTCATCTTGGTGAGCCGCGGTGCGTTCAACACGGGGGCTCAAGACCGTCAACCCTTGTGCTAAGCGACTGACTCCGTAACGAGCGAACGTGGAGTCTGTTTCATGGAAACCGCCCCGCAAGGGGCTCATGCGCTGGATCAAGCGGGCCTGGAGACAGCTCAAGCGCGAGCAGTTGACGCCCGGCAAGTTCGGCGTCGCCGTCGGCATCGGCCTGTTCTTCGGGCTCTCGCCGTTCCTGGGCTTCCAGATGATCGCCGCGCAGGTGCTGGCGGTGATCTTCCGCCTCAACAAGCTCGCGGTGGCGGCGGCGGTGTCGATCTCGGCGCCTCCGTTCCTCGCGTTCGAGGTCCTGGGCAGCGTGCAGCTCGGGCAGCGGGTGCTGTACGGCACGTGGGCTCCGCTGTCGCTGGAGCAGGTGCGCGCGACCGACGCGCTGGCCCTCGCGAAGTTCTGGGGCTCTTCGTACTTCGTCGGAGCGCTGATCCTCGCGGTGCTCATCTCCGTTCCGTCGGGCCTGTTCGCGGCGTGGCGCATGAAGAAGGCGGTGGCGACGCAGCGGCCGCAGCTCACCATCGAGGCGCTCGAGGCGCTCGACGACGTGCTGCCGAAGATCCCCGGGCGGTTTCGCACCTACGTGAACTGGAAGGTGTGGCTCGACCCCATCTACCCGCTCGTGCTGCCGCACCTGGCCGGGCGCCGCGAGGTGCTCGACCTCGGGGCGGGCCTGGGCCTCCTCGCCTTCTTCGTGAAGCAGGCGGCGCCGGCGACCAAGGTGCGCTGCGTCGAGTGGGACGTGGTGAAGGCGGGCCACGCGCGCACCCTGCTCTCAGACCTGGCCGAGGTGATCAACACCGACGCCCGCACCATCGAGCCCGGCAGCGCCGACGCGATCGTGATGCTCGACGTGCTGCACTACATCCCCGTGCGCGAGCAGCGCGAGTGGCTCGAGCGCATCGTCCAGAAGATGCAGCCTAGCGCGGTGCTCATCATCCGCGAGCTCGACACCACCAAGGGACGCGCGGCGGCCAACATCGAAGAGGGCGCCGTAAAGCACGGGTGGAACAAGGGCGGCGGCGTCTACCCGTGGGCGATCGACGACCTCGTCCAACACCTGCAGTCGCTCGGGCTCGACGTGACTCGGACGCAGGTCGGAAGGCTGATGTTCCGCGCGAACAGCCTCATCGTTGCGAAACGGAAACAGGCGGCCGACGCGAAGCCTACCGCCCTTGAGCCCACATCGACGGGCCTGCTTTAGTCTGAAGCCCGATGCGCCCCGCTCCGCGACGTCTGGCCGAGATCGCCGCGAGGGCCGCCGAGTCGTTCGTGGTGCTGGAGCTGAAAGAGAGCTACGGCGTCGGCTTCGTCGCCGCGCCCGGCCGCATCGTCTCGACGCTGCACGTGGTGAGCGACGAGACGCACATCGCCGCGCACCTGTCGTCGGGGCGCACGGTCGAGGTTCCCGCGGTCGCCGGCATCGACGCCCGGCGAGATCTCGCGGTGCTGCTCGCCCGCGAGCTCGACGTGACGCCGCTGCCGCCCGCTCCGAAGCGGCTCATCGAAGAGGGCACGCAGGCCGTCACCTTCTCGCTCAGCAAAGACCGCACGCGCACGCAGTGGATCGACGTTCGCATCGCGGCGATCCAGGTGCTCAACGACGCGCTGACGGTGTACCGGCTCGAGGGCGACTTCCCGCCGGATCTCTCGGGCGCTCCGCTCGTCTCCGCCCGCGGCGAGGCGCTCGGCGTCGTCACGCTCGCGCAGGGCGACGACGGGCCGATCGTGCTGGGAGTCCCGTACCGCTACGTCTCTCCGCTGCTCACCGGCGAGGCGCCGCAGCCGTTGTCGGTGCTCACGCTGCCGAAGAAGCCGCGGCGCCGCCGCATGGTGCCGCAGCACCCCGTCGCGCTGCTCGACGGCTCGAGCGCGAAGAGCCTCGAGCACGTCGCCTCGGTGCTCAACGGCGCCATCAACGTCGGAGCCCCCGCCTTCGACAAGGGCGACCTCGACACCTGCTGGCGGCTCTACGCCGAGACCGCCGAGCGCCTGGTGCGCGATCGCCACGACTGTCCGGGCCCGATGAAGGCGCTGCAGGAAGGGCTCGATCGCGCCCGCGCGCTCGACGACGTCGAGGCGAGGGTGTGGGCGATGCGCGACGCGTTCGACGCGCTCTTGATGCTGATCGAGAAGTTCTCCCGCGCGCGGGTCTCCATCGCACGCGGTGGGGGACGAAAACCCTCGAAGCTGCTCAACTGACGCCGTCATGAAGTTCCGGTTCGTTCTCGCCTCTCTGCTCGGCCTCGCCTGCACGGTGTTCGGCTGTACTGCGAGCGATCGGTACCGAGGGCACCAGGCGCCCGATGCGCCGCTCATCACGGTGCTGGTGCCCGGGTACCGCGGCTCGTTCCTCTACGAGGAGAACCGGCGCGTGTACCTCGAGCCGGCCTCGGCGTTCCGGCGCGGGCACGAGTCGCTCGGCTCGTGCCGCGGCGGCATGAAGCCGCTCGAGGCGGGCGGGCCGATGACGAAGTTCGTGATCTGGCCGTACGCCTTCGACGTCTACGACGGCTTCATGTCGTGGGGAGAGGCGAAGCTGCCCGGCTTCACGGCGTACGGGTACGACTGGAGAGCCGACCTCGGGTGGAACGGCGCCCAGCTCTGCGAGTTCATCGGCGAGCGGAAGGCCAACGTCATCGCGCACAGCATGGGCGGCCTGGTCACGATGCTCGCGGTGCAGAAGTGCCCGGAGAAGATTCAGGCCGTCGTGTTCGCCGGCGTGCCGTTCAACGGCGCTCCGGGGCTGTTCAAGGAGCTCTTCCTCGGCGCCTCGACGTACCAGAACACCGCGCTGCTCAGCCCCGAGGCGCTGTGGACGTTCCCCGCGACGTGGCAGCTCTTGCCGCGCACCGACGACTTCTTCGTGGACGGGGAGGGGAAGCCGGTCTCGCTGCCCATCTCCGCCCCCGAGACGTGGGCGAAGTGGCAGCTGCCGTGCCCCGAGCGGCTCAACCAGCGCCTGGCGGATCGCGCCGCGATGCCGGTGACGTTCGAGAAGGCGCCCGCGCGCGCGCTCGCGGTCATCGGGCGCGGCATTCCGTCGACGAAGGCGCAGCGCATCGGCGCGAATGGGTTCTTCGAGTTCGACAAGCCCGTGCGCGAGGACGGCGACGGCTCGGTGCTGGTGACGAACGCGACGCCCGCGTTTCCCTCGGAGACCGTGTTCACCACCGCCGAGCACGTGCATCTGCTAGACGACGCGAACGTGAGAGCCGCGATCGAGGCGTTCCTGAAATGAGCGAGGCGTTCGTCTTCACGTTCAAGGACGGGCTCTTGTCCCCGCTCGCGCACGATCTGAAGATCCGCGTGACGAAGCTCGAGGTGACCGAGCGCGGCGCCACGTTCGATGCGTCGTCGCTGCGCGTCGAGTCGGCCGGCGGCCCGCTGCCGAAGCACTTCTACGGGGAGATCGAGAAGAACATCCGCGAGGACGTGCTTCGCTCGACGCGGTACCCGGTGATCACGTTCGAGGCGACGCAGGTCGGCGACACGGAGATCGTGGGCAAGCTCACGCTCTGCGGCGTGACGAAGGAGATCCGGCTGCAGCGCCGGGGCAACGTCGTCGAGTACGAGCTCCACCAGCCCGACTTCGGCATCAAGCCGTACACCGCGATGCTGGGGACGTTGAAGGTGAAGCCGACCGTGAAGGTCCAGGTGACGCTGTAGCGCTCGGGGCGGACTCACGTTCACGCTGAGCGAGCCCAGAAACCGAGCACCCTGAGAGGCCGTCATCTTTTCGGTTGTCGCCTCGGCAGGTCCGCGCATCGTTGGCGTCTTTCGGGTCGGCTTCGTTGTTCGGGCTGGCGGTCGCTCGGTCGGGGAGCGCCCCGCCAGGTGAGTCACGCGAACAAAGTGATGGCCTTGAAGATGTTCAGCGCCAGCGCGCTGAGCAGCACCGCGCTGGTCACTTTCTCAACGCCTCGCACATTCAACTGGGTCAATCCCATCCTCCGCAGGTTGGCGTTGACGCATTCCGAAGTGGAAGCGCGCTCCTTGTACGTTTCTTTCCCTCTCTCGCTCTTCATGCGTTTGCGCCAGGCGATGGCTTCTGGTGGGTCCTTGGGCTGCGGCTCGTACGGGTCCACGCCTCGGGTTCGCGGTTTTCGCGGCGGTGCGAAGACTTCGATTCCCGCCTGTGTCAGCGACGAGATGTTCGCGTGGTTCACGTATCCGCCGTCGAGCAGGTACTGCGCCGGCACGCGAGCGAGCCGATTCAGAATGTCGGCGAGGACGGGTTCAGCCTGTTGGGCATCCGTTCCCTCATTCGTCACGTGGACGCCGATGATGATGCCGCTGGCGACATCTGTCGCGAACTGCGGGTTGTACGCAGGCCGGAAACCACCATCCGCCATCTTCATCACGCGCGCTTCGGGGTCCGTGGTGCTGACTCGCGGCTCTGTTTTCTTCGCGCGGCCCTTGTTCTTCTGCGCTTCCTTGGCAGCGATGACGGCCGGCAACTCGGCCATCGCCCGCTCGACAGCCGCGAGCTTTTCTTCGGCAGCGCGCTGCCGCGCTGCATTTTTCCTGCTCAGAGCCGAGTCGTCAGCGTCCAGTTCCCGCTTGAGCTCGGCAACGCGCTGCCGCGCATCCTCGAGACACTTCTCGAGAGTCTTCTGCCGCTTGAAACTCGCCGCTCCTGCCGAGGCACGCACGCGCAGTCCGTCCTGCGCGACAGCTTCCAGCGTGACGATTCCTGCGTGCTCCAAAGATGCCACCACCTGGCTCAGCAGTTCGTCGAGCTTGCGCGCGTTAGTCGAGCGGAAGGCGGCGAGCATGTCGCGATTCACCGATACGCCGCCGCAAATCCAGCGGTACGCGATGTCGCGCTCGCAGAGCACGGCCAATCTGCGCGCACTGCCGATTCCCTCAATCAACGCCATCACCCAGAGACACAGCAAAATGCGGGGGTCCGTCGCGGCACGACCAGGACCGCTGCCGACCGCTTTGATGTCGGCGTGGAATGCCGACAAGTCGAGCTTCGAGACGTACGCCCAGATGAGCCGCACGCGATGCTCCGGGTCGAGCACTTCATCGACCGCAGCCATCCAAAGCGAAACTTGGTTCCGAACCGCTCTCCTCAGTCGACCGTCGAAGTCAGCCATCCACGTCCTCCCGGATGGACGGAAGATCACGAGCGTCGACGCCTCTCAAGGCCCCAAGTCGAAAAACTGTCAGGCTCTGAGCGGAGCGCGGCCGCGCCAGCGGACCGCGCGCAGTCGAATGGGTCCGGGCGATCTGGGCAGCGCCTTCTCGAAGGCAACACGTGCTGCGCCCGAACCCGTTCGACTCGCCGAGGTCCGCTTCGCGGCCTCGGCGGCTCAGGGTGCACGCCTTCGTGCTTCCCTCTCAGTGCGGCCGGATCACGGCACCGGCTTCCGCTTCACCGCAGGCCGAATCTGCGTCGAGTCGTCGTCGGACTCCTCGGCCATCTCGCTGATGCGCGCGTTGGTCGTCCGCAGGCGTCGCGACAGCTCTCTGCAGATGTTCTGCAGCACCATCACGTAGCCGGGCACGTCCTCCTGGTAGAGCTTGTAGAGCTCCTTGTTCCCCAGCGAGTAGAGCGTCGACGGCTTCTCGACCAGGACCGTGGCCGAGCGCTTCTGAACGTCGATGAGGGTCATCTCGCCGAAGAACTCGCCCTCGCCGAGGCGGACCATGCGAATCGTCTTCCCGGTCTCGGTCTGCCGCGTGACGACGACCTCGCCGTGGCGCACGAGGAACAGCGAGCGGCCGACGTCGCCCTGCCGGCAGACCTCCTGGCCGGCCTCGAGGCGGTGCTCCTGCAGCATCGAGATGATGCGGTTGAGGGTGTTCTCCTGCAGCCCGCCGAACAGCGCGATCGACGGCAGGAACTTCATCGCGTCATCGGGGTGGGAGACGCCGGCCATGGGGTCTCAGATCCTACCGCCACGCGTGAGGTGATTCACCGCCTCCCCCAACCCTTCGAGGGTCAGCGGGAACATGTTGAACACCCGGCGGATGACCTCGATGGTCGTCTGGAACCAGGCGCTCTTCGGCTCGGGGTTCAGCCACACGGCATGTGGGTACATCTCCGCGAGCTTCATGAGCCAGACGATGCCTTCTTCGTCGCCGCCCGAGTGCCAGCCGCTTCGGTCCATCAGCTCCCACGGGGCCATCAGCGCGTCGCCGACGACGATGAGCTTGTAGCCGCGGTTCGTCTCCGCGAAGAGCTGATCGATCGGCAGCGCCTGCGTGAGCCGCGCCGACTGGTACACCCGCCCGTAGACGCAGTTGTGGAAGTAGTAGGTGCGCAGCTCGCGGAAGTGCGTCGCCTTCTTCGCCGCGGTGAAGAGCCGCGAGACCAGCTCGGCGTACGGATCCATCGAGCCGCCGACGTCCATCAGCAGGATCACGCGCGTGTTCGACTTTCGCGGAGGCCGCACCACGACCTCGAGGTCGCCTAGGTTCTTCGCCGTCTTCTCGATCGTCCCGTCGAGGTCGAGCTCGTCGGGGGCCCCCTCGCGCGCGAAGGCGCGCAGCTTCCTCAGCGCTAAGGCCAGCTGCCGGACGTCGAGCACGAGATCGTCGCGGTAGTCCCTGAAGTGCCGCTCGGTGGCGACCTTGAACGCCGAGCGGTTGCCGCCCTCGCCGCCGACGCGGATGCCGTTGGGCACGGGCGCACCCGAGTGGCCGAACGGAGACTTGCCGCCCGTTCCGATCCACTTGTTGCCCTTGTCGTGCCGCTCCTTCTGCTCGCGCAGGCGCTGCTCGAAGAGCTTCTCGAGGGCCTCGCGGTCGAGCTGGGCGAGCAGCTGCTTCTCTTCCTCGGTCAGCGTCGGCTTCCGTCCTTGCGCCTCTTTGAGCCAGTCGAGCAGCGCCTCGTGAATCTCGAGCGCCTTCGCCTCGACGCCCTTGAAGTGCTTCGCGAACGCCTGGTCGAAGGCGTCGAGGTGGGCCTCGCTGTGCACCATGAGCGCCCGCGCGATCCAGTAGAAGCCGTCGAGCGAGCTGTCGTGCAGGCCCTTGTCGAGCGCCGAGGCGAGGGCGAGCGCCTCTTGTGTGCCCACGGGCACCTTGCGCGACCGGAGCTCGTAGATGAAGGGCACCAGCATGACGTCACGCCCTCGTGCGGCGACCTCCGCCGAACGTCTCGGCGAACACCTGCAGATCCTGCTCGCGCTTGAGCAGCGCGCCGAGGAAGGGGAGGTTCTCGTCGAGCTTCAGGCTGTTCACGCCGCTGGCCTTCAGCGCCGCGATCCAGTCGATGAGCTCGCTCGTCGACGGGCGCTTGCGCAGGCGGGTGAGGTTCCGCAGCTCGTAGAAGATCTGCAGCGCCTGGTCGGCGAGCTTCTCGGTGAGCGAAGGGTGGTGGACCGCCACGATGCGGCGCATGAGCTCCTGGTCGGGGAACTCGATGAAGTGGAACACGCAGCGGCGCAGGAACGCGTCGGGCAGGTCCTTCTCGTTGTTGCTGGTGATGACGACGACCGGCCGCTGCGCCGCGACGACCTCGTCGTCGGTCTCGATGATGCGGAAGCGCATGCGATCGAGCTCGTGGAGCAGGTCGTTCGGGAACTCGAGGTCGGCCTTGTCGATCTCGTCGATGAGCAGCACGCGGCGCTCGGTGGCCTTGAACGCCTCACCCAGCGGCCCGAGCTTGATGTACTTGCGGATGTCGCGGACGTCGTGGTCGTTGAAGCGCGAGTCGTGCAGGCGCTGCACGGCGTCGTAGACGTACAGGCCGTCCTGCGCCTTGCTGGTGCTCTTCACGTGCCAGGTGAGCAGCGGGTAGCCGAGCGCGGCCGAGATGGCCTCGGCGAGCAGCGTCTTGCCCGTGCCGGGCTCTCCCTTCACGAGGAGCGGGCGCTGGAGGGCCAGCGCGCAGTCGACTGCCGCGCGAAGCCCTTCGTCGGTGAGATACGTGTCTGTGCCTTTGAATCGCATCGTTGATTGACCCTACTGAGGTTTAACGCTCGAAAGCGACAGCTCGAACTTGTCGGCGCGCTTGTCGAAACCGGCCTTCGAGGTCGTCAGCGCGAAGAGCAGATACCGGTCTTTCGCGGGCAGGTAATAGAGCAGGGCGCGGTCGTCTCCGCCCTCGAGATCCCACCGGACGACGGGGCCGAACGGAATCGTGCCGTCCTTCGCGCTGCGGACGTTCGCGGGCACGCGCAGCTTCGAGGCGTCGAGCAGCTGCGTGCGCAGCGCGTCGAGATCGCCCGAGGTCGGCAGCGCCGGCGACGGCACCATGCGCACCTCGATGCCGCCGGAGAACCGCGCGACGGCGACCTCGCCCTCTTTCTCTTCGCCCATCAGCTTCACGCCCTGCGGAGGCTTCCAGCGGATCCCCAGGGGCCCTTCTTTGTAGTCGTTGGACGAGCAGGCAGCGGCGAGGAGCACGAGCAGGATGGTGCGTTTCATTCGGAGGGCGTGCATATTCCAAACACCTGCAGTTTCGAGGAGGGGAAAAAGTCGATGTGGCTCAAGTGGAAGCTGATGGTCACGACGTTGCCGTTCGTGCTCGTCGCCTTGGGGCTCAAGCTTCTGCTCGAGTTCGTGCTCGGGGTCGAAGGCGTCATCGAGTTCTCCGACGTCGGCCTCGTGCTCACCGGCGGAGTCTTCCTCATCGGCTTCATGCTCGCGGGCACGATGGCCGACTACAAAGAGAGCGAGAAGCTGCCGGGGCAGCTCGCCGGTAACCTCGAAGCCATCGAGGACCTGTTCGATCAGGTCGCCGTCGCCAAGCCGGTGCTCGACGGGCCGAAGATGAAGCGCGCGCTGCACAAGACGACCGAGACGATTCGCGCGTGGCTGTTCCGCAAGGCGACGTACGCCGACATGTGCAGCGAGCTCAGCGCCCTGGCGCTCGTCGTGCGCTCGCTCGAGGCGCAGGGCCTCGCGTTTCAGGCGAGCTACGGCCTGGGCGAGCTCAAGAAGCTGCGCGAGACGACGACGCGCATCCAGGTGATCTCGCGGACGAGCTTTCTGCCGGCGGGCTACGCGCTGCTCGAGACGCTCGCCGGGCTCATCCTGATTCTGCTCTTGATGGCGAAGTTCAAGTCGATGCTGGCCGAGGTGATCCTCGTCCCCTTCGTCACGCTCATCTTCATCTACATGATCCGGCTCATCCGGGACGTCGATGATCCGTTCGAGTACACCGAGGGCGGCAAGACGGGCTCGGCCGAGGTCGATCTGTTCCCGTTCGAAGATTTTCGGCAGCGCCTGAACGCGCGCGTCGCTAGCTTGCCTCCCAGTACATGAGCCTTCGACTCGCGCTGCCCTTGATGCTGCTCGCCTCGGGGTGCGCGGCCGCGCTGAAGTACAACGAACGGTGGAAGCCCGAGGCTCCGCTTCCGCGCGTGGTGAACCTCGATGTCATCGACGCGCGCCCGGAGGACCAGGGCGGAAAAGACCCGCAGCAGGTGGGCATCATGCGCGGCAGCTACGGTAACCGCGCGGCCTTCATGGCCGAGGACCCGGGCCTCCCGGTCGAGATGGCGCGCCGAGCCCTGGTCGATGCGCTGCACGGCGCGGGCGTCGAAGCGTCGCTGAAGGCGCCGATGACGCTCAGGGCGAAGCTGACCCGCTACTGGATGGACGGGTACGTCGGCTCCGGGGCGACCGTCGAGGTCGACCTCGGCCTGTTCGCCGCCGACGGCTCGCCAGTGTGGACGCAGAAGGTGACGGGCGACGAGGGGGGCCCGGTGCCCTCGTACGGCGCCGCTTCCGCCGTGCTGAACACCGCCCTCGAGCACCTCGCGACCGACGCGAACGCCCGCTTCCGCGAAGACGGCTTCCAGCAGGCGCTGGGGCAGTAGCGAAAAAAATGGGGACAGGCTGCTTTTCCCCTGCGGGCGGAAGTGTGCGAAACGCCCAGCGGCCGGAAAAGCAGCCTGTCCCCATTTCTTCTCCTCCCGCTGTCGCACAAAGCCCACACGCGAAAAAATTGCCCCGACGAGCGGCTGCAACATGCTCGTAGCGCCATGTCCTTCGAGCTCGCCTGGCCTCCGCGCAGTCATCGCGTCCGCTTCAAGAAGGCGGTGCGCGTCGTGCCCCTCGTCGACGGCCCTCCGCGGGCCTTCCGCGTCCTGTCCGGCAACCTGTCGAAGCAGGGCATGTTCCTCGCCATGCCCGAGCCGCTGGCCGAGGGCACGAAGGTCGCGCTCTCGCTCGAGGCCGGCGGCCGCGTGCTGCCGTTCGCGCAGGCCGAGGTCATGTGGCGCAGCGTCGGCGAGGGCGACGGCACCGTGCAGCCCGGCAAGGGCGCCGCCGGCGGCGCCGGCTTCGGCGTCCGCTTCACCAACTTCCTGCACCCCCGCGCGCACGAGCTCGTCGAGTACCTGGTCAGCAACCTCGACACGGGGCGGCCGCTGGCGCTGCCTCCGAAGAAGCGGTGGAAGAAGGTCGCGAAGTGGGGCGGAGGTCTCGCCGCCAGCCTCGCGCTCGCCGGCCTCGGGGTGATCCTCGCGCGACAGATCTCCGTGGCGCCTCCCGAGCCGATGGAGCACGCCGAGCCGGTCGCTGCCGTCGAGCCCGCGCCGGAAGCGCCCGCACCCGCGGAAGCTGCACCCGATGCGCCTGCCGCCGTCGCGGCAGCGCCCGAGCCCGTCGCGGCACCGGAGCCCGAGCCCGCCATCCAGCACGAGCCCGTCCCGCAGGAGCCGGTGCTCGCCGCCGCGCAGCCCGAAGCCGTCGCGAGGCCGGCGGCGCCCCTGGCGTCGACCGGGCTCTTGCCGCTGCCGAAGTGCGGGGCCTCGAGCCTTCGCTGGCAGCAGCGCGACAACAAGGTCGCGCTCGAGGTGGCTCCCGCGAGCGGCGCGAAGTTCGCCGCGGCGTTCCGCATGAAGAGCCCCGAGCGGCTGGTGATCGATCTCGACGGGGCCGCTCCGAAGCGCTCTCACGTCGTGAAGTCGACCGACATTCCCAACGTGGTCTCGCTGCGCATCGGGAAGCGGAAGACCGGCGGCACGCGGCTCGTGCTCGATCTGAAGAAGCCGGCGGCGCTGAAAGTCGACGGCAGCCGCATCGAGCTGAGCTACTGAAGGGGCGTGACCCGGCTCCTCCTGGTCTGTCTGCTCCTCGGTCCGTGCAGCAAGCGCGAGAAAGAGCTGCGCGGCTACCATGAGCCGACGCCGGACGGCGGCACGATGCTGTCCGTCGAAGACTGCGCCGGCCCGTGGGCGTTCATCGATGGGCACAAGGTCAAGCCGAACACGCTGGTACCGGTGAAGCCGGGCTCGCACGAGGTCGCGTGCGGCGACCGTTTCGAGAAGGACACCGCGATGGGCGTCGACGTGCCGCGGGGGCGCTCGTACCACTTCGACTATTGGGGCCCGTGACGATCGAGCTGGCCATCCTGATCGGCGTCGCGTTCGCCGCCGGCTGCATCGACGCCATCGCCGGAGGCGGCGGCCTGCTCACGCTGCCCGCGCTGCTCACGGCAGGCCTACCGCCGCAGGTGGCGCTCGGCACCAACAAGGGCCAGTCGGTGTTCGGCAGCGCCGCGGCGCTCTTGCGGTACGCGCGCGGCGGCCTGGTGGCGAAGGATCGCGCGAAGCTCGCCTTCCCGTTCGGCTTCGCGGGCAGCCTGTGCGGCGGGCTCGTGGTGCTCGCGCTGGACCCGAAGGTCTTGAAGCCGCTCGTGCTCGTGCTGCTCGTCGCCGCGGGAGCGTTCGTCGCGTTCCGGCCGCAGCCGAAGCAGCACTCGCCGGTGAGCCGGCCGGCGCTGGTGACCGCGCTCATCTCGGTGGGCATCGGCTTCTACGACGGCTTCTTCGGCCCGGGCACTGGCACGTTCCTGATCGTCGCGTTCGTCGCGGTGCTCGGAGACGAACTGACCAAGGCGACCGCCGAGGCGAAGGTGGTGAACTTCGCGTCGAACCTCGCCGCGGTGGCGCTGTTCTCGTACCGGGGCCTCATCGTCTGGAAGCTCGCGCTGCCGATGGCGGGGGCCCAGTTCCTCGGCGGGCTGCTCGGGGCACAGCTGGCGCTGAAGCAGGGCGGGCCGCTGATTCGCCGGGTGGTGCTGGCCGTGGTCTTGGCACTCGTGGCCCGTCTCGGCTACGACCTGATCGTTGGCTGAGATTCTCATCGAGCGACCGACGTTGAATCGCGCCGAGCGGCTGCGGCGCTCGCTCGGTGCCGCGCTCACCGACGGGATGTTCGAGGGCATCGCGCGCGGCTGCCGGTACATCCCGCTCGCGCACCCGCGGGTACACGGCGTCGAGGTGATCCGCGACGTGCCGTACCGCGACGGCGGCAGCGCGTACCACCTCGCCGACGTCTGGCGGCCGAAGGAGCGCAGCGGACCGCTGCCGGTCGTGCTGTACGTCCACGGCGGCCGCTTCGCGCGCCTGTCGAAGGACACGCACTGGATCTTCAACCTGGTCTTCGCGCGGCGCGGGTACCTGGTGATGTCGATCAACTACCGGCTGGCTCCGCAGCACCGGTTCCCGGCGGCGATCGAGGACGTCTGCGAGGCCTGGCGCTGGCTGCACCGGAACGCCGCGCAGTTCGGCGGAGACCCCGACCGGATGATCGTGGCCGGCGAGTCGGCGGGCGCGAACCTGTCGACGGCGCTGACCGTGGCGGCCTGCTACCGGCGCCCCGAGTCGTTCGCGCGCGCCGTCTTCGAAGAGGCGCCCGTGCCGAAGGCGGTGATGCCGGCGTGCGGCATTCTGCAGGTCTCGAACCCCGAGCGGTTCGGCGTCACGAACCCCTACCTGATGGATCGGCTGCACGAGGTCGCGGAGGACTACCTGCACGGCGTGCGCGTCGAGGCCGAGCGGGGGCTCGATCTCGCAGACCCGGTGGTCGCGCTCGAGCGGGCGGAGACTCCCGAGCGGCCGCTGCCGCCGTTCTTCGCGCCCGTCGGCACGTGGGACGTGCTCATCGACGACACGCGGCGGCTGGCGACCGCGCTGTCACGGCTCGGCGCGCGCTGTGAGGCCCGGTACTACCCGCGCGGGTTCCACGCGTTTCATGGGTTCGTGTTCACGCCGAGCGCGCGGCAGTGCTGGAGAGAGGCGTTCGGCTTCCTGAACGAAGCGCTCAGACCTGGGGCGTCGGCACTTCGGCGGTGATCGCCTTCTCTTTGAGCTTCAGGCCATAGCGGTTGCACGCCGACTCGACGATGCGCCCGATGAGCTGCGTGTACGAGAGGCCTCGCTCGCGCGCCGCCATCGCGAGCTCGCTCTGGTTCTCGAGGTACGGGTTTGGGTTGACCTCGAGGACGAACGGCTCGTTGGTCTTCGCCGAGATGCGCAGGTCGACGCGGGCGTAGTCGCTGATCTTCAGCGCCCGATAGGCGAGCAGGGCGGCGCGTTCGATGCGGGCCCTCAGGTCGGCGCTGATGTCCGTCGCCATCTTGAGCTTCGCGGAGCCCTCCGACTCGGGGCCGAACTTCACGTCGCGGTCCGAGACCTTCGGCTCCTGCGGGTTCCAGTTTCCCCAGTCGAGCTCGACGATGGGCAGGATCTCGGCGCGCGTCGGAGTGCCGAGCACGCCGACGTAGACCTCGCGCCCGTCGATGAACTCTTCGGCCAGCGACTCGTCGTGCAGCTCGCGGCGGATGTCGCGGACCCGCGCCGTCAGCGCGTCCCAGTCGCGCACCACGCTGTGCTTGCCGATGCCGATCGAGGCGTCGCTGCGCGCGGGCTTCACGATCAGCGGGAACGACATGCGGCCCTTGGCCTCGAAGGTCTCGCCGTCGAACGTCGCGAACGCCGGCGTCGGCACCTCGTGGTACTCGAGCAGCTGCTTGGTGAGGATCTTGTCCTGCGCGAGCAACAGGCCGGCGGTGCCCGAGCCGGTGAACTTGAGGCGCGCCATCTCCATGACGGCGGCGACGTTGACCTCGAGGCGGTAGTCGTCGGCGAAGGTCTCGCAGACGTTGAAGACGAGGTCCGGCTGCGTCTTCTCGAGCGCCTTCAACAGATCGAACACGCGATCGTGGACGCCGACGGTCGTGGGCTGGTGGCCGAGCTCCTCGAGGGACTTCACGATGTGGCCGACGACGGGATCCATCGGCTCTCCACTCGGCTGGTAATGCAGCACGGCGATCTTGAGCGAGACTGGAGTAGCCGGCGGCATCTGCGACTGATCTACCACGCCGCGATCGAACGCGGGTCCGGCTCGAAGATCAGCCGCGCGGGGCTTGCCCCGCCAACGCCGGGAGGCGCCGACTCATCGAGCTCGAAGAACAGCCGCGCGCGGCGTGCTCCGCCAACGCCGGGAGGCGCCGACTCATCGAGCTCGAAGAACAGCCGCGCGGGGCTTGCCCCGCCCCCCGCCGGGAGGCGCCGACTCATCGAGCTCGAAGAACAGCCGCGCGCGGCTTGCTCCGCCAACGCCGGGAGGCGCCGACTCATCGAGCTCGAAGAACAGCCGCGCG
>CALJKW010000022.1 GCA_937980205.1 uncultured Myxococcales bacterium
GAACGCCGACGAGGACGAGCGCGCCGACGAAGACGAGCAGCCGCTCAACGAGATGCACCAGGCCATCGCGAGCAATCGCAACAAGGCCGACGTGATTCTGTTGAACAAGGTGCGCGCGGCGAAGCGGCGGCTGAAAGAAGACCCCGACGACTACGGCAACTGCACCGACTGCGGCGACGAGATCCCGATGGGCCGCATGAAGGCCATGCCGTGGGCCGACCTCTGCGTCGACTGCCAGTCCAAGAAAGACAAGCGCGCGGCGACACCGACCCGTAAGACCCTCACCGATTTTTCCGAACCGGAGGAATGACATGGAGAGGGCGCAGCTGGAGAAGCTGGCGAGGGACTGGGCCGCCGCAGACCCGGACGAGAAGACGGCCGCCGAGGTCCGCGCCCTGCTCGACAAGGGCGACGTCGCGGCGCTCGAAGATCGCTTCGGGGCGCAGCTCGAGTTCGGCACCGCCGGCCTTCGCGGCGTGCTCGGAGGCGGCCCCAACCGCATGAACCGCGCCGTCGTCCGTCGCACGACGGCCGGGCTCGCGCGCTACCTCAAGAAGACGGTGCCCGACGTCGTGCGGCGCGGCGTCGTCGTCGGCCGCGACGGCCGCAACATGAGCAAGGAGCTCGCCTCGGACACCGCCGCGGTGCTGGCGGCCGAGGGCATTCCGGCGCTGTTCTTCCCCGAGGTCGGGCCGACTCCGCTCATCGCGTTCGCGACGCTGCAGCTCGAGGCGGCGGCGGCCGCGATGGTGACCGCGAGCCACAACCCGCCCGAGTACAACGGCTTCAAGGTGTACTGGGGCAACGGGGCGCAGATCATCCCCCCGCACGACAAGGGCATCGCCGCCGCCATCGACGCGGTCGAGCCGGCGAACCAGGTGAAGCTGATGCCGGAAGCCGAGGCGCGCGCGAAGGGCCTGTGGAAGAACGTGCCGCAGTCGATCGAGCGCGCGTACCTCGACGCCATCTCGAAGCTGCGCGTGCACGGCAGGCCCGAAGGGCTGTCGATCGTCTACTCGGCGATGCACGGGGTCGGCGGCCGCTTCGTCGAGGCCTGCCTGCGCGAGGCCGGCTTCACCGACGTGCACCTGGTGAAAGAGCAGCACGAGCCCGACGGCGCGTTCCCCACCGTGCGCTTCCCGAACCCGGAAGAGAAGGGCGCGATGGACCTGTCGACCGCGCTCGCGACGAAGGTGAACGCCGACGTCGTGCTCGCGAACGACCCCGACGCCGATCGCCTCGCCGTCATGGCGCGCGACGCGAAGGGTGGCTTGAAGATGCTGACCGGCAACGAGGTCGGCGTGCTGCTGGGCGCGTACCTGCTGGAGAAGAAGCGGCCCGAGAAGCCGCTCGTCATCACCACCATCGTGTCGTCGGCGCAGCTCAAAGCCATCGCGGCGGCGTTCGGCGCCCGGTACGAAGAGTGCCTCACCGGCTTCAAGTGGATCGCGAACCGCGCGATGGAGCTCGAGCCGGAAGGGTTCCAGTTCGTCATGGGGTACGAAGAGGCGCTCGGCTACACGGTCGGCACCGTCGCGCGCGACAAGGACGGCGTCGGCAGCGCGCTCGTGGTCTCGGACCTCGCGGCGTGGTGCAAGTCGAGGGGCGTGACGCTGTTCGGCTACCTCGAAGAGGTGCAGCGCAGGCACGGCCTGTTCCTGGCCCGCCAGGCGAACTTCACCTTCCCGGGCGCGACGGGCGCGGCGGTCATCAAGGGCATCATGGCGGGGTTCCGCAAGGACGCTCCGTCGCGCATCGGAGAGCTGAGCGTCTCGAGGGCGCTCGACTACCAGGCCGGCGTGGGCACGCTGCCGAAGTCGGACGTGGTGGCGTACGAGCTGGAGGGGGGCTCGCGCGTGACGCTGCGGCCGTCGGGCACCGAGCCGAAGATCAAGATCTACTTCGAGCTGAAAGAGGCGGTGGGCCAGGACGAGGCCATCGCGGTCGCGCGCGAGCGCGGCGAGAAGCGGCTCTCGGCGCTCGAGGCGGCCTGCCTCGAGCTCGCGTACGCCCGCGGTCTACCCAGAGGGGGCTGAACGATGACGACGACGCTGCTGCTGGTGCTGCTGGTCGCCACCGACGCGAAGGGCGACGCGACGGTGTCGGTCGACTCGGTGACGGTGAACGGAGAGCCGCAGGCGAGCGCGAAGGCGTCGGGCGCGGCGTCGACGGCCTCGGCGGCCGGCCAGCAGTGGAGCGTCGTCTCGGCGCGCACCATCGGCAGCGGCGCGAACTCGGTGCAGGGCGGCTTCGGGTTCCCCGGCATCTACGCGCAGTTCCTGCACGGGCTGATGAACAACCTCGACCTGGGGCTGCGCTTCGCCTTCAACTACGGGGTGGAAGGGCAGGTCGAGTGCCGGTTCCCGCTGTGCGGCGATCGGCTGGTGCCGGGCGTGAAGGTGCAGGCGCTCGGCCGGTACAAGTTCTTCGACAACGGGAAGGTGAATGCGGGGGCGTCGTTCTCTCCGGGGCCGATCTTCTACTTCGACCGCATCTTCGGGACGCAGACGGGGTTCGCGGTGCCGCTGGGGGCGACGCTGGGCATCGTGGTGTCTCCGGCGATGAACGTGGCGGTGATGTTGGAGGTGCCGATGTGGATCAAGTTCGGCAACAACTCGGGGCTGGCGGTGCCGATTCTGGCGGGGGCGGGGTTCGAGTACTTCATCACCAGCTCGTTGGCGGCGTTCTTCGACCTGCGCATGGGGCCGACCATCTGGGCGGGGAACCGGCTGCCGGCGGTGTTCACGTTCTCAGGCAACCTGGGCGTGGGCTGGCGCTTCTGATTCACGGGGATAGAGTCTTGAGCCGGTAGATGGCCGACCCGCTCAACCCGACGGACGTGGTCCCCGCGTTCCGTTCCGACTTGAAGCTCGCAGATCCGGTTCAGGGTGCGGGCGAGAAGCTCGTGACGGTCGCCGATCCGCTCAGCGGAAAGTCGATGGCGTTCCGCGGCTTCGAGCTGTCGATCGCGCGCATGCTCAACGGGCAGCGCACCGCGAGCGAGGTGATCGACGCGGCCGAGGCCATCGGCCTGCCCATCTCGCTCGAGGGTCTGTCGGGCTTCGTGAAGAAGCTGCGCTCGCTCGGCTTCCTCACCCACCCGCTCGACGGCCCGGTGCAGAAGCCGACGACGTGGAGCCAGCGCCGCGAGTGGACCGAAGAGATCCGCCAGCGCTACCAGACGGCGCTCAAAGAGGCGCGCTCGAACGAGCTCTTGTCGGCGAAGCAGCACCTGACCGAGCTGCTCGACGACGCGCCGGACAACGAAGACGTGCGCGGGCTGATGCAGTGGGTGGACGAGCGGCTGAAGGCGCCGGCGGCGGGGAAGAAGCTGCCGCCGTTCACCGACGTGTTCAGCGTCGTCGAGCGCACGTGGTTCGAAGAGGCCGACCGCCAGAGCGCCGAGAACCAGCGGCTCGCGTCGCTGTCCGACGTGCCGGTGGCGACGGACCCGTCGCTCGAGCACCAGGTCGACCCCGCGGCGTCGATGGAGAGCGAGGCTCCCCCGAAGAAGAAGGGCGGAGCGGGGAAGATCGTGCTCGTGCTGCTGCTGCTGCTCATCGTCGGAGCGGGCGCCGCTGCGGCGCTGGTGCCGCTGCCGTACGTGGTGACGGGGACGTTCGAGCTCGCGCCGCGCGGCTCGCTGAGCGTCGAGGTCGCGCGCGAGGGCGTCGTCGGCGCGGTGACGGCGCGCGAGGGCGACTGGGTCGAGGCCGGCGCGCAGCTGTTCACCTACGACACCGAGGCCGCGAAGAAGAAGCTGGCCGACGTGGAGAAGCGGGTCGAGGAGCTGCGCAAGAAGGCGGAGAAGTCCGGCGCCGGGAAGAAGGCCGCCGAGGCGCGCAAGAAGCTCGAGAAGGCGCAGGCGCGGCTGAAGGAAGAGCAGGAAGATCTCGAGAAGGCGAAGGAGAAGGGCAAGAAGCCGGCGATCACCAAGCAGGAGAAGAAGGTGAAGAAGGCGGAAGGCGCCCTGGCGAAGGCGCAGAAGGCGTTCGACTCCGCGACCGCCGCGATGGGCGGCGACGTGAAGCCGGAGCTCGACAAGGCCCTCGCCGAGCTCGCGGCGGTGAAGGCGCAGACCGAGGCGGCTCCGTTCAACGCGCCGGTGGCCGGGTTCGTGCGGGACTTGAAGGTGAAGGCGGGCGACGAGGTGAAGGTCGGCTCGGTGGTGTGTCAGCTCGACGACACCAAGGTGCTCGCGGTGAAGATGGCCGCGCCGAAGGGCGAGACGCTCAAAGAGGGGCAGAAGGTCACGCTCGACGTCGGCGGCCAGAAGGTCGAGGCGAAGGTCGAGAAGATCATCAACGGCGAGCCGCGCGGGTCGATCGACAACCCGAAGGCGGAGCTCAAGCCCGGGTTCAAGGGGGCGATGACCATCGACACCGGCGGGCGGACGTTGCTCAGCAAGTACCTGTGAGGTTCAGCGCAGCTCGGGGTCGTACGGAGTCCCCAGCGCCGCCGGCGCCTGGCCCGCGCCCTTCTTCTGCGCCGCCAGCACGACGAGGGTGAGGAAGTAGGGGAGCGCCAGCAGGAAGCCCTGCGGGATGACCTCGAGGACTCCCGGCGCCGAGGACGTGAGGCCGATGCGCAGCGCGTTGCCGAAGGCGAAGAAGGCGGCGGCTGCGGCGGCGCCGAGCGGAGTCCACCGGCCGAACACCATCGCGGCGACCGCCATGAAGCCGAGGCCCGCGGGCATGTGGTGCTCGAAGCGGTCGAGCGTCGCGACGCTGAGCGCGGCGCCTCCGAGCCCGGCGAGCAGGCCTCCGGCCATCACGGCGGCGTAGCGCACGCGGGAGACCGAGACGCCCATCGCGGCGACGGCCTGCGGCTTCTCTCCTGCCGCGCGGAGCCGCAAGCCGAAGCGCGTGCGCTGGATGAGCGCGTGCAGCGCGAACGGCGCGGCGATGGCGAGCCAGGTCAGCGCGGTGTGCCCGCCGACGAGCGGCACGTCGTTGCCGTAGCGGGTGAGCTGCTCGATCGACGGCGTGCCGTTGGGGCTGAAGCGGGCTTCGAGCACGAAGGTGCCGAGCGCGAGCATGACGAGGTTGATGGCCATGCCGCTGACCACCTGGTCCGCGCGCCAGCGGATGCACAGCCACGCGTGCAGCGCCGCGAGCGTGGCGCCGGCGAGCATGCCGAGGAGGACTCCGAGCGGCGTCGGCATCGCGAGGGCGGCGACGGCCGCCACGAACGCGCCGGCGCGCATCATGCCTTCGACGCCGACGTTCACCACGCCCGCCCGCTCGGAGAGCACCGCGCCCAGCGACGCGAACACCAGCGCCGGCGCCGCCTCGAGCGTGCTGCCGATGAGGGCGTCGAGGAGCTGCAGCATCAGCGCCTACCTCGGGGCACTGTGACGGTGCGCAGCGCTGCGATCACCAGCCGAACGTAAGCACCCGCGGCCATTGAGACGAGACGTCTCGTCTCAGGGGGGCGGGCGTCGGCGGCTGAGATGGGACGTCTCGTCTCAGGGGGCCGGGCGTCGGCGGCTGAGGTGGGACGTCTCGTCTCAGGGGGCCGGGCGTCGGCGGCTGAGATGGGACGTCTCGTCTCAGGGGGCCGGGCGTCGGCGGCTGAGATGGGACGTCTCATCTCAGAGTCGCGAGCCTCGGGGGCTGAGACGAGACATCTCGTCTCAATGCAATCGTGCGGTTGCCGAAGCATCGAGCTGGGGCCGCTGCTCATGGAGCGACCTCTCTCGTCCGCCTGGCGAGCAGCCGTTCCCAGAACAGCTTCGCGGCCACGAGCAGCAGCGCGAGGCCCTGAATGAGCTCGGGGAAGCTCTTGTGCACGCCGTACAGCTGCATGTGCGTGCCGCCGGCGCGCAGCGCTCCGAACACGAGCGCGGAGGCCAGCGCCCCGAGCGGATGGCTCTGCCCGATGAGCGCGATGGCGATGCCGTCGAAGCCGTACGGGCTCGCGAGCGTGGCGGGGTACTTGAGCTCGGTGCCGAGGATGAGCACGCCGCCAGCGAGGCCCGCGAGCGCGCCGCTCACCGCCATCGCCTCGAAGAGCCGCCGGCTCACGTTGATGCCCGCGGCCTCGGCGGCCCGCGGCGCCAGGCCGACCGCGCGCGCCTCGTAGCCCGCGCGCGTCCGCTGCATCCACAGCGCCACCAGCAGCGCGAGGCCGACGGCGAGGAAGAAGCCGGCGTTGAGCCGCGAGGCCTCGGGGATGAGCCGCGGCAGCTCGGCGGTCGGGTGAATCTGCGCGGTGCCGGACAGCGAGTTCGTGCCGCTCGCGGTCGCCTTCAGCGGCCCGACGACGAGCCAGTTCTCCACCAGCGAGACGGCCACCCAGTTCAGCATGATGGTGGAGATCACCTCGTGCACTCCGCGCCAGAGCTTCAGCGCGGTCGCGATCAGCGCCCACGCGCAGCCAAGCAGCGCGGAGGCCAGCAGCGCGAGCGTGACGTGCAGCGCGGACGGCAGCTCGACGTTCGCGCCGATGAACGCCGCGGCGATGGCGCCGACCACCATCTGCCCCTGTGCGCCGATGTTGAAGAGCCCGACGCGGAAGGCGACCGCGACGCTCAGGCCGGTGAGCGTGAGCAGCGCCGCCTTCGTCGCCGCTTCGCCGAGCGGCCGCATCACCGCGGCGGGAATCCCCGTCTCGAAGAAGCGCGGCCAGTCGCCGATGGCGCCCTGGAACATCGCGAGGTAGGCGCTGCCGGCCTGGCCGAGGTCTCCGAGGGTGAGCGCGGCGGCGATGAACGACAGCACGAGGGCCACGACGACGGAGAAGATCGACGGCAGCGCGCGGCGCATCAGGCGGCTGCCCCCAACATCCGCCGGCCGAGCTCGCGCTCGTCGCACGCGGCGCGCGGGAACTCGCCGTTCACGTGGCCCTCGAACATGACGACCACGCGGTCGGCGAGGGCGAGGACCTCTTCGAGATCCAGCGAGACGAGCAGCACGGCGCAGCCGTCGCGCGCGAGCTCGCGCAGCTTCGCGCGCACGGCGTTCACCGCGGCGATGTCGAGGCCGCGCGTCGGCTGCACCACGACGAGCAGCTTCGGCTTCATGTCGACCTCGCGGCCGACGACGAGCTTCTGCTGGTTGCCGCCCGAGAGGCTGCCGGCCCGCGCGAGCACGTCGCGCGGGCGCACGTCGTTGGCCTCGACCAGCGCCTCGGCGCGGGCGCGACGCCCCGCGAAGTCGATGAACGGCCCGCGCACGAACGGGGCGAGGTGCTGGCGGCCGAGCGCCACGTTCTCTTCCACCGTCATGTCGCCGACGATGGCGCGGTGCAGGCGGTCTTCCGGAATGTGCGCGACGCCGCAGGCGCGCGCCTGCGCGGGAGTGAGCTGGTTCCAGTGCGTGGCGCCGAGCGTGAGGCGCCCCTTCGTGAGCGGCCGCAGGCCGGTGACGACCTCGGCGAGCTCGCGCTGGCCGTTGCCGTCGACGCCGGCGACTCCGAGGATCTCGCCGGCGCGGACGCTCAAGCTGACGTCCTGCAGGCCCGCGGCGCTGACGTGCTCGAGCGAGAGGAAGACGTCTCCGGCGGTGCCGGTAGAGGCCGGCACGTCCTCGGCGAGCGTGTCTCCGACCATGAGGCCCGCGAGCTGTGCGGGGCTCGTCTCGGCGGGAGCGACCTCGGCGACCTTCTTGCCCTTCCGCATCACGGCGATGCGGCTGGCGAACGCGAGCACGTCCTTCAGCTTGTGCGTGATGAGGATGACGGTCGAGCCCTGCTCCGACAGCTGCTGCGTGATGCGGAAGAGATCGTCGGTCTCCTGCGGAGTCAGCACGGCGGTCGGCTCGTCGAGGATGAGCGTCTTCGCGCCGCGGCGCAGGGCCTTGACGATCTCCACCTTCTGCTGGCTGCCGACGGTGAGGCGGTCGACGCGGGCGCGGGCGTCGAGCGTGAAGCCGAGCCGCTTGCAGGTGTCGTCGACGACGCGGACCGCGGCGTCCATGTCGATGAGGCCCCCGCGCGTGGGCTCGTCGCCGAGCACGACGTTCTCGGCGACGGTGAGGTTCGGCACGAGCGTGAAGTGCTGGTGCACCATGCCGACGCCGCGCGAGATCGCGTCCTGCGGAGAGCGGATGCGCGCGGGCTTTCCGTCGAACGCGATCTCCCCCGAGTCCGGGTGGTACAGGCCGTAGAGCACGTTCATCAGCGACGACTTGCCGGCGCCGTTCTCTCCCACGAGGCCGAGGCGCTCACCCGGCGCGATGTCGAGCGAGACGTCGTCCAGGGCCAGCGAGCTGCCGAAGCGCTTCGTGATGTGCCGCAGGGAGATCAGCGCGCGGCAGTATGGCGTGACAGGCAGTGCGCGGCGAGGCTTACGAACAGGGAAGGCAGCGCCGCGAGCAGGCCGAGCGCGAGCGACTCGCGTAGTGCGGCGAGCTCGAACAGCGGCAGGCAGAGCCCGGCCCAGGCGCAGGCAGTGAGGAACCTCCGGTGTGGGCGGCACGACGCGAGCATCGAGAGGAAGCCGTGCGCAGCGGCGCAGGCGAAGACGGCGGTTGCGTAGCCGTCGAGCGCCGAGTGCTGCGACGCGACCGCGAGGACGACGGTGAGAGACCCGTAGAGCAACCACGCGATGGTGCTGGTGGCGCAGTGCGCGGCGAGCACCTGCGTGAGCCGCCGCAGCTCCCAGACGCGAAGCTCCTCGAGGTGCTCGGGCTCGACCTCGAGCGCGTGCGGGTAGCCGAGGGCGAGCCGCAGCCGGACGAGGCGGGCGCGCTGCTTCGGGTCGACCTCGTCCTGGAGCAGGACGTGAACGAGGGCGCTGGCCCTGTGCAGCTCCACGCGCTCCGCCGTCACCGACCCGTTCGCCTCGTCGAGCACCATGCTGGGGCGAAGCAGCAACCCACGTGCCCTCGGGTCCGTGGTTTGCTCTGCCACGCCTCATGACTCTGCTCCTCGTGGCGATGCTGGCGGCGCAGGTGACGTACTCGTGCGGCGACCGTGGCTGCGAGGTGACGGACTGGTCGAAAGCGCCACGCGTCTTTACGGCCACACCCGACGTGCCGGTGCGCGAGAAGCCGGACGCCGCGGCGCCCGTCAACGCGCGGCTGCGGTTCGGCGTCCCCGTGAAGATCCTCGAGGTCTCGTCCGACCTCGTCGCGGTCGACGGCCGCACCGACCGCTGGTACCGCGTCGCCGCCGAGGGCAAGGCCGGCTACGTCTTCGGAGACGGCCTGACGTCAGCGCGCTTCGAAGACGACTTCGACGGCGACGGCCAGAGTGAGCTCGCGACCGTCGCGTTCACGGCCGACCACAAGATCCGCGTCCGCATCGCCGACACGTTCGTCGACCTGCAGCCGGCGGGGCAGGCCTACGTCCAGCGGAAGGGCGGTCACGCGTACCCCGACGTCGTGAAGAAGAGCGCCGCCGGCGTCCCGCTGGTGCACGTCGACAGCCACGTCGAGGCCTGCGCGGACGTCGCGGACATCTGGGTGAGCTGGGTCGATCGCAAGCCGCGCATCGCGCTCGAGCTCTGGGGGCTCATCGACCCGCCCACCATGTCCACGTACAAGGTGCAGTTCACGAAGAAGGGCGCGCTCGTCACGCACTCGCACGTCGAGCAGGAGAACGCGCCGCCGGTGAAGAGCACTCAGACCTGGCCGCTCGACGGCGGCGTCTTCACCCGCCCATCGCGGGCGGAGTGAACGCGTCGAGATCTCCCAGGTTCGCCGGCACCTTCACCTTGCCGTCGATGATCATCTTCCTGAGCTCTTCGACGCGCTTGAGCGCGAGGTCCTTCCCCGGGACGTTCAGGCGAATCGGCGCGAACGTCACGCCGTTCTCCTTGAGCCCCATCTCGCCGTCGGCGGCGATGAAGTTGCCGTTCACGAGATCTTTCGCCGCGAAGTACACGGCGAGGTCCACGCGCTTCACCATCGACGTCAAGATGACGTCCGTCGCCACGTGGTACTGATCCGAGTCGACGCCGATGGCGTAGACGTCTTTCCCCGCGGCCTTCGCCTCCTTCACCGCCTGAATGACGCCGAGGCCGTCGCTGCCGGCGGCCTGGAACACGATCTCCACGCCCTTCGACATGAAGTCCTGCCCGACCTGCTTGCCCGCGGCGACCTTGTCGAAGCTGCCGGTGTAGCTGACCAGCACCTCGGCCTTCGGGTTCACCGTCTTCACGCCGGCGCGGAACCCGGCCTCGAACTTCTTGATGAGCGGAATCTCCATGCCGCCCACGAAGCCGACCTTGTTCTTCGCGATGCTCGCGGCGAGCGCGCCGACGAGGAAGCTGCCTTCCTCTTCGCGGAAGATCATCGTGCGCACGTTCGGCAGCGTGACCGGGTTCCCGTTCGCGTCGAGGATGGGGCTGTCGATGAGCAGGAAGCGCGCCTTCGGGTTCTCTTTCGCGGCCGCCTCGACCGCGTTCTCGAGCATGAACCCGACGCCGACGGTGAGGTCGCAGCCCTTGTCGACCAGCAGCTGCAGGTTCGGCTGGTAGTCCTCCTGCGCCTTGCTCTGCAGCACGAGCGGCTTGACCGGCAGCGGCGTCACGAGCCCTCTGAGGTCGGCCGGAATCGACGAGTCGATGAGCTGCTTCGGCGCCTGCACGTAGCTGCCGTTCTCGAACTGCACGCCCGCCGCCCAGAGCTCGAGGCCCCGCAGCGCGGCGTCGTTGAACGACTGGTCGCCGCGGCCGCCGAGGTCGGTGACGAGGCCGACCTGAATCTCTTTCGGGGCCGGCTTCTCTCCCGCCTTGGGCGGAGCTTGGGAGCCGGAATCCGACTTCTTGCAGCCGACAGCGAGAGCCAGGACGAGGCACGCCACGAGCGCACGGGTCATGGGCTCGACTTACTCCAGGCTTCCGCTACGGTCTCAGAAAGAAACGTGCGTCCCTACGAGCTCATCAAGGCAAAGCGCGACGGCAAGAAGCTGTCGCCCGACGACATCGCGGCGTTCATCGACGGCTACACGAAGGGCTCCGTGCCCGACTACCAGATGAGCGCGATGCTCATGGCGGTCTTCTTCCGCGGCCTCGACGACGTCGAGCTCGGCGCGTGGGCCAGGGCGATGCTGTTCTCGGGAGAGGTGCTCGATCTCTCCGAGACGCCGGGCATCAAGGTCGACAAGCACTCCACCGGCGGAGTCGGCGACAAGGTCTCGCTCTCGCTCGCGCCGCTCGCCGCCGCCTGCGGAGTGCCGGTGCCGATGATCTCCGGCCGCGGCCTCGGCCACACCGGCGGCACGCTCGACAAGCTCGAGTCCATTCCCGGCTTCAAGGTCGACCTGCCCGTCGCCGACTACCGCCGCCTCGTGCGCGAGGTCGGCGCGTGCCTCATCGGCCAGACCTCGACGCTGGCGCCGGCGGACAAGAAGCTCTACGCGCTGCGCGACGTCACCGCGACGGTCGACTGCATCCCCCTCATCGCGTCGAGCATCATGAGCAAGAAGCTCGCCGAGGGCATCGACGCCCTCGTCCTCGACGTGAAGGTCGGCAGCGGCGCCTTCATGAAGCGCATCGAGGACGCGCGCACGCTCGCGCGCACCATGATCGCCATCGGCCGCGAGATGGGGAAGAAGGTCACCGCGCTGCTCACCGACATGGACCAGCCGCTCGGGCGCACCGTCGGCAACGCGCTCGAGGTCATCGAGGCGGTCGAGATGCTGCGCGGCAAGGCTCCGGCCGACTACACCGAGGTGACGCTCGCGCTGACCGCCGAGATGCTCGTCCTCGGCGGCAAGGCGAAGGACGCGGCCGAGGCCCGCGCGAAGCTGCAGCGCTGCATCGACGACGGCTCCGCCGAGAAGAAGCTGCGCGAGCTCGTGAAGGCCCAGGGCGGAGACCCCTCCGCGATCGCCGATCTGGGCAAGCTGCCGCGCGCGAGGCACACCGCGCCCGTCGCCGCGCCGGCCGGCGGGTTCGTGACGGGCATCGACTCCGAGGGCATCGGCCTCGCCGCCATGGCGCTGGGAGCCGGCCGCGAGCGCACCGACAGCGTCATCGACCCCGCCGTCGGCTTCGTGCTCGAGAAGAAGGTCGGCGACGCGGTGCAGGCCGGCGAGCCGCTCGTCACCGTGCACTACAACGACGCCGCGAAGCTCGAGGCGGTGAAGGCGCGCGTGGTGGCGGCGTACCGCATCGGCGGCGAGCGGCCGGCGCCTCGTCCGCTCGTGCTCGAGCGGCTCGAGTAGCCAAGGCTACTGCGCCGCGACGCGGGCGATGAGCTTCTCGACGCTCGTCGGGTCGAACGGCTTCTGCACCGTCGGAGCGCTGGTGGCCTCGAGGAACTTCTCGGTCGCCACGGTGTACGTGCCGCCGGTCATGAAGATGAACCGCGACTTGAGCTCGGGCCTGCGCTCGGTGACGCGGCGGAAGACCTCGATGCCGTTGGGGTCGGGCATCATCACGTCGCACAGGACGACGTCGATGGGAGCCCCCTCGATGAGAATGCGCACCGCCTGCTCGCTCTGCGTGGTGGCGACGACATCGTGGCGATCTTCCAGGAGCAGCCGCAGCGTGTGCGCGAGGTGCGGCTCGTCGTCGACGATCATCACCCGCGTGCGGTTCGGCCTCAGCTGCATGATGCCGGGCTGCGTCTGCGCCGCCGGCAGCAGCACCCGAATCGTGCAGCCGTGGCCGGAGACGCTGTCGATCTCGATGACTCCGCCGTAGCTCGACACGATGTTGTGGCAGACCGTGAGGCCCAGGCCCGTGCCGACGCCGACCGGCTTGGTGGTGAAGAACGGGTCGAAGACGCGGCGCAGGTTCTCGGTGGTGATGCCGACCCCGTTGTCGATGACCTCGACGCAGACGCGCCCGTCAGGCACCAGGCGGCCGCGAAGCTCGATCGAGTTTCCCGCCCGCCCTTCGGGCAGCGCCTGAACCGCGTTGAGCAGCAGGTTCACGAACACCTGCTCGAGCCGGCTCGGGTCGCCGTGCACCGGGGGCAGCGTGTCGATGGTGCTCTTGTAGACGCCCTTCTTCGACAGCATCGGCGCGAGCATGCGCTCGACCGCGCAGAGGATCTCGCGCAGGTCGACGCGCTCTTTCTTCTCGTCGCCGCTGCGCGCGAACGCCGCGAAGTCGCGCATGACCTCGGCGATGCGGACGTGCGTCTGGCGCAGCTCGCTGATGCGCTCGGTGATGCCGGCGGGCACCAGGCCTCCGAGCGTGGCGGCGAACGTCTGCTCGATGACGTCGAGCTGCAGCATCGCGGCGGTGAGCGGGTTGTTCACCTCGTGCGCGAGGCCCGCGGCCAGCGTCGACAGCGAGGCGAGGCGCTCGGCGCGGGCGAGCTGCTCCTGCATCTGCGAGCGCTCGGTGACGTCGCGCACGAACGCCAGCAGCGCGGGCTTGCCCTCGTGCTCGAACGGAATCGACGAGACCTCTGCGCTCACGATCGAGCCGTCGCCGCGGCGAACGCGGTACACCTGCGAGGGTTGGGACCGGCCCTCGGCCGAGGCCTTCATGCGCCGCAGCATCATCGGCACTTCTTCGGGCAGCATGAGGTCGGCCAGCGACGTGCCGAGCGCCTTCTTCGGGTCGTCGAAGCCGAGCATGCGCGCGCCGGCGCAGTTCAGCCGGAGGATGATGGGCCCGCGGACCACGGCGATGCCGTCGGGCGCGGCGTCGAAGACGCGGCTGAGGCGCTGGGCTTCCTCGAGCCGGCCGCGCTCGGCGTTCACGCGCTCGCTGATGTCCCAGACGAACACCACGACGCCGGGCTTGCCGCCGAAGTCGAGGTCTCCGCTGACGCTGACGATCGGCACCCGCGTGCCGTCGGGGCGGACGATGACGGTCTCGACCCGGGGCGCCACGCCGCGGCCGGACACGCGGTTGCGCATGCGCTCGAGCAACCCGTCGCGCAGCTCGGGCGCGACGAAGTCGATGAGCTGGCGACACGCCACCTCTTCGCGCGTGCGGCCGAGCAGCTGCAGCAGCGCGTCGTTCATGAAGACGTTCTTGGGGCCGGTCGCCTCGATGATGAGAATCGAGACGCCCATGCCGGCGTTCTCGGCCGCGCTGAGCACAGCCTGACCCACATGAGCCGTGTCCGGGAACCCGTTCTCCGCACCCCCCAGGGCGCTCAACCGACGATCACCCGCCTCACACCCCGCTTCTCTAGCAGTTTTGGGAGCCGTTCGCGCTGATCACCCTGTAGCACCAACGAGGTGCCCTCGATGCTGCCGCCGCACCCCAGGGCGTTCTTGAGGGCCTTGAGCCATTCTTCACGCTGGTTCACCGGCAGCTCGAGCTGCTCGATGACGGTGACCTCTTTGCCGCCGCGGCCGACGCGCTCCATGCGGACGACGGCCCTGGCGGGGCCCTTCTTCTCCTTCTCGGGCTTCGCGGGCTGCTCGGGCAGCGAGCCCTTGAGGCCCTGCAGCGCGCCGAACGGGTTGTTGAAGGGCTTCTTGGGGTCGTCGCTCATCGGGGCGCGGGCAGCTTCGCAAAGTACTTCGAGTCGGGGTCGCCTCCCGACATTGCCATGCCGAAGAGGAACGGGCCCATGCCGCTCGCCTCTTTGCCGTTGAGCAGCACGAGCGGCGTGCCCTCGATGCCGTAGGCCATCGCCCACGCGATGTCGGCCTGCAGCTTCTCGGCGGTCGCGGGGCTCTTCACGCACGCCTCGAGCTCGGGGCGCGAAGTGCCGCGCTCCGCGGCGAGCTGCCAGATCTTCTCGACGGTGAGGGACTGCTGGTTCTCGAACAGCGCGTCGCGTACGTCCCAATATTCGGCGCGGCCCTCGAGGCAGATCTGCACCTTCGCCCCGAGGCAGCGGACGCCGTCGCCCCTCGGGGTGCCGGCGTGCGGGTTGCACTCGCCGTCGAGGGGGAAGTAGCGCGGCTCGATGGAGAAGCGGCCCTTCGGGACGGCGCCCTTGAGCTCGTTCAGCGTCGCGACCAGCGCGCGGCAGTGACCGCAGAGCACGTCGGTGAACTCCACCAGCTTCAGCGGCGCGTCCGGCGGACCCCACAGCTGCCGCGTCGGCGGGCGCGGGTAGTCGGGGGCCTTCGCCGAGAGCCACGCCGCGCGCGCGTCGGCCGTCGCCTGCGCCTCGGGCGGCGTGAGGTGAGCGAAGTACTCGAGCACCTGCTGCTCGGAGAGCTGCTGCTTCGCGCCCAGGCCGCCCCCGTGCGGCGTGCGCGAGGCGGGGTAGAGCAGCACGAGGTGCAGCGGCAACGCGATGACCAGCGCGCGGGGCAGCGCCTTCAAGAGCGGCAGCGCGTCGGGAGCGCTCGCCCTGGGCAGCATCGCGAAGGCGACCACCGCGAACGCAGTGGTCAGGGCGTACGTCACGAGGCACGTGGGGCACACCACGCCGATGCGCGCGCTCGCCACCGCGAACGTGATGCACGAGAGGAAGCCGAGCGCCGCCCACGCCTTCACGGTCAGCTGAAGCGGGACCGAGTCGCCGCCCGCGCGCGCGCGGCGCAGCAGCCAGAGCGAGAGCGCGACCGCGGTCAGCGACCACTGGAGGCCCAGGCCCGCGATCGGCAGGCCGGTGAGCCCGTGCACGCGCGCGGCGAACTCCGACTGCCAGACCTGGGCGCAGTCGACCTTCTCTCCGAGCGAGCAGACGGTCTTGCCGCCGGCCTGCACCACGAGCAGCTCGAGCCACTGCCAGACGGCGAGCCCCGCGTTCGCCGCGCTGAACGCGGCGAGCAGCACCAACGCGCGCAGGCTCGGTCGGTCGGTTGTGGTGCTCAAGTGCGGACCTTATATACGCGGGAACGTGGCTGTTCCTTCCGCGCAAATCGACGTCTACCGGGCCGGCACCGAAGAGGCGGCGTGGGTCGATCTCGGCTCGCGCGAGCTCATTCGCGTGACCGGCCCCGATCGCGTCTCGTTCGTGCAGGGCATGGTGACGAACGACGTGACCGGCTCGGCGCCGGTGTACGCGGCGCTGCTCACGCCGAAGGGCGCGATGGTCTCGGACGCGCGCGTGATTCCGCACGGGGACGCGCTGCTCATCGAGGCGCCCCGCGCGGACGTCGTGCTCGCGCACCTGTCGAAGTACCTCATCTCGGAAGAGGCCGAGCTGGCCCTCGCTCCCGAGCTCGGAGTCGTCGGCGTGCTGGGGCCGAAGGCGCCGCCGCTCGACGGCGCGCTGGTGTCGATGCCCGGGCTGCTCGGGCGCGGCACCGACTTCGTCTTTCCGCGGCCGCTTCCGTCGCCGGCGCTGCCGAAGCTCGACGAGGCCACGTTCGAGGTGCTGCGCGTCGAGGCGGGCGTGCCGAAGTGGGGCGTCGACATGACCGAGACGACCATTCCGCTCGAGGCGAACCTCGAGCGCGCGATTCACTACCAGAAGGGCTGCTACATCGGGCAGGAGGTCATCGCCCGCGCGACGTATCGCGGCCAGATGGCGAAGCGGCTCACCGGGCTGTTGCTCGACGAGCTGACTCCCGAGCGCGGCACCGAGCTTCGGCGCGGCGAGAAGAAGGTCGGCTTCGTGACGAGCGTGGTGCGCTCTGGGCTGCTCGATCAGTTCATCGCGCTCGCGTACGTGCACCGTGACAGCCTGGAGCCCGGCACCGAGCTCGAGCTGGCGAGCGGCGGCAAGGCGCTCGTGGTCGGGCTGCCGTTCCTCAAGAAGTAACCGTCCGCGCGGAGGCTCGGGCCCCGTTAGCAAAGAGAGCCATGAGGGCTCTGGGGTGGTGGGTGGCGGTGGCGGTGGTGCTCTTCTCGGGATGTGTGGTGCGCGGCTCGTCGTGTCCGGCCGGTTACGTGGACTGCGGCGACTACTGCGCGGACCTGAGCTCGGACCCGCGGGATTGCGGAGCCTGCTACGCGGCGTGCGCGGTCGGTGACTTCTGCTCGCGCGGAGTGTGTGTCGTCGGCCGCTGCGTCGCCGACGGTTACGGCTGCCGGTTCCACGAAGACTGCTGCTCGGGGTTCTGCGCGAGTGACGGCCGCTGTGGGTGCATGCCGCCGGGGTACGCGACCTGCTACGCGAACGTGGACTGCTGCTCGAACTACTGCGGGCAGGACGGCTTCTGCCGGTAGCGGAACCGCGCTCGCCGAGGCGTTGTCAGCCGGGACATGCGCCTGCCCGGATGGCTGGACGTCGCGCTCGAAGGCGGGGCCCTCGAGCTGCAGCGCGCCCTCGTGCGGTACCGCGGCTTGAGGCGGCGGGTGTCGGGCGACTGGCGACCCCGCGCCTCTCTGATCGCGGAGGACTGTGCCGCGCTGGCGCGCAGTGAAGCCGCCGTGGGCCGCGCGCTCGATCGCGCCATGCGAAGGGCCCGCGTCGATCCCCATGCGGGCGCCGCGGCGCACCTCGCCATCGCGGTCGAGAAGGAGCGGCGCCGCACCGCTGCGGTGCTCGCCGACGTCTGCGGTGAGGACGGCACGCTCGCCGAGCTGCTCGGTCTGCTCGAAGGCACGGCGCGCGACGAGTGCTACGTCGAGTCGGCGTGGCGGCGCTTCAACGCCGAGCGGCTCGTGTGGACGGTGCTGCTCGCGTTCGGCGCCGCGTCGATTCCGCTCGGCTCATGGTGGTCAGCCTCGGCCGGCGGCGCCGTGCAGACGTACTTCGCGCTCGACGGTCTGCTCGACGTGCCGGTGTACCTGCTCGCCGGGTTCTGGCTGACGGTCGGTCAGCTGCGCGCGCTGGCGTGGAGCTGGCTGGGCATCGCCGTTCGGCCGTGGATGGCCGCGGCGAGCGTCACGCTCACGCTGACCGGGCTCGTCGGCGCGATGGTGGAGGCGATTCCGGTCGTCGCCGCGGCGATCGCGCTGCTGACGATGGTCGCGCTCACGACGCTGCGGAGCGTGTGGTTCCTCTCGGCGAAGCCGCTACTCGGCGCGTGAAATGGGGACAGGCTGCTTTTTTGCGCAACGGAAGCGCGCGAAATCCGTGACAGGCGGCTGCGCAGAAAAGCAGCCTGTCCCCATTTCTGCTCAGCCGAGCGACCTGAACCACGCGGCGTAGTCGGGGCTCGCGAAGAGCACCTTGAGCCGGCCGCGCAGCAGCGCGCGTCCCAGCGAGATGGCGGCGGGGCGCTGGCCGACGCCGTCGAGCACCTCGCCGACCGTCTTCTCCACGCGGATGCCGGCGGCGATGCGCTCGAACACCGCCTGCCCGTCGGGAGACGTGAGCCACCGCTTCAGCCCGCCGCGCAGCACCTCGGCGCCGCCCGGAAGATCCATGTTGATGAGCTCGCGCGAGAGCTGCTGCGGCGTCAGCTCGAACGCGCCCTTCACCGCCTCGACGCGCAGCTGCGCGGCCTCGGCGGCCCGCTTCGGGTCCGAGATCGCGTCGGCGATCTCGTTGAGCACCGAGCTGATGGCGGTGTCGGCGAACTCGGAGCCGCTCTTCTGCACCTGGTTCTCGACGGCGCCGACGAGGCCGCCGAGCGCTCCGCCGCGCTGCTTGACGGTCTCGGCGGCGAAGCGCGCGAGGCCTCCGAGGCCTTTCGTGACCGTCGCGGCCGGGGCGGCGAGGCGGGCGCCGTAGGCGGTGACCGTGTCGGTGACCAGCAGGCGGATGAGCTCGCGCATCGGCGGGCGGTCGAGCAGCTTCAGCACCACGCGCTTGTCGGGAGAGTAGGGGCGCGCGGCGAGCTCGAGCAGCACCTCGCGCACGTCTTTCGGCACCACGTCTTTGAGCGGGCTCGACGACTTCAGCTGCGTGATGGCGGTCTCGAGCGAGGCCTCGAGCGTCTTCGGCGCCTCGGGCGACTCGAGCCAGCCGAGCAGCGCCTCGCGGACACCGCGCGACAGGGCGGCAGGCTCCATCAGCGCATCGACCCGCGTCGCGAACAGCTGCTCGAGCATCAGCACGGCGAGGCGATCGGCGGGGCCGCCGTCGGCGTCGTCCTGCAGCTTCTTCAACATGTCGTCGATCGAGATGCTCACGGCGGCGCGCTTAGCACGCGCCGGTTCTAAAACGAGCCGCTGACGAGCACGCCGTTCCCGGCCGGCACCAGGCTGACGCTCGACGACGACGAGCTGCCGCTGACGATGAAGAGGATGAGGCCCCCGGCGGCGAGGGCTCCGCCGACGCCGAACATGACGTTGGCGAGCGTCGCGTTGGTGCGGACCTGCGAGTCGAGCTGGTAGGCCTCGCGCTGCGTGATGCCGGTGACCTGGCCCTGCGCGTTGGTGGCGGCGTTGTCGATGCGCGAGCGCGCGCCGTTGGCGAGGACGCCGAAGATGACGCCGACGCCGGCGACGGCGACTCCGCCCGCCATCATGCCGATGCCGGCGATGCGGCCGCCCGACATGCCGCCGCCGCTGCTCTTCGAGGTGACGAGCGGCTCGCCGGGCGGGTTCGCGGGACCCGGAGTGAGCGGATCGGCGCCGGCGACCGGCGCGGGCGCCGACGTGTCGACCTTCGGCTGGGCTTCGCTGCCGACCTGGGCGAACACGGCGTCGCGCTCGCCGAGGCCGTCGGCCCACCACTCGACCTTCACGGCGTCGACGACGATCGAGGCGATCTTCCCCGAGAGGTCCGCGTTCATCTCGGCCCAGGCGCCGCCGTCCTGGCGGACGTGGAACTTCACCTTCTTCACCATCTTGAGCGGGTCCGACGTGAGCTCGACGGCGAGCTGGCCGACGCGGCCGTTGCCGACCGCCGCGGGCAGCGCCTTGAGCTCGAGCTTGCCCAAGTCCGACGCCCGGCCGCGCGCTTCATAGAACGGAGTCATCACGCGCGGCGGATAGTCGCCCGTCAGCTTGCGGTCGGGGTCCATCACGCACAGGGCCTGGAAGGCCTTGCCGGCCTTGGCGGTGTCGTTGAGCGTCGCGTAGACGATGCCCTGGAGCTCGTAGATGCGCAGCAGCGTGTCGCGGTCGTTGCCGGGGCGCTTGATGGCCGACTCGAGGGCGCTGCGGGCCTCGGCGTACTGCAGGTCGTTCACCAGCCTCGTCGCCTTCTCCAGATCCGGATTCGCGGCCAATGCGGCGGTCAGGAGGAAATGTGCGCAAAGCATGGCCGAGAATCGTAGCTCAGGCCGGTCGAATCGTTGACAGGCATCGCGGTGCGGCGGGATCGTGCGGGCATCTTGCCGCTGCCGACGGAATCCGGACCAGAGTTTCCGATCGACGACGTGTCGCCCGAGAACCAGGTTCCCTGGAGCTCGGGAGACGTGGTCGGCCGGTACACGCTCCTCGCGAAGATCGCGACGGGCGGCATGGCGGAGATCTGGCTCGCGAAGCAGGCGGGGCCGCGCGGGTTCGAGAAGGTCATCGTCATCAAGCGCATCGTCGACTCGCTCTCCGCTGATCCGGAGTTCGTCGAGATGTTCCTCGACGAGGCGCGCATCGCGGCGCAGCTGAACCACCCGAACATCGTTCAGATCTACGACCTCGGCGAGCACGCCGGCGCCTACTACATCGCGATGGAGTACCTGCCGGGCGAGAACCTCTCGGCGATCGCGCGCGCCGCGATGAAGGCGGGCACTCCGATTCCGATGGCGCACGCGGTGAAGATCATCTCCGGCGCCGCGGAGGGCCTGGGCCACGCGCACACCCGGCACGGCGTGAAGGGCGAGCACCTCAACGTCGTGCACCGCGACGTGAGCCCGCAGAACATCATCATCACGTACGACGGCCTGGTGAAGCTCGTCGACTTCGGCATCGCGAAGGCGGCGAACCGCGGCTCGCAGACGATGGGCGGGCAGATCAAAGGCAAGGTCGCGTACATGGCGCCCGAGCAGGCGATCGGGAAGACCATCGATCACCGCGCCGACCTCTTCTCGCTCGCGATCGTGCTCTACGAGCTGGTGACGAAGAGCCGGCTGTTCCACCGCGAAGACCAGTTCCAGGCGCTGTCGGCGGTGACGAGCGACGAGCCGGTGCAGCCGGCCTGCGTGCGCAACCCCGAGGTCCCGCAGGAGCTCTCGGACATCCTCGGCGTCGCGCTGCAGAAGAACCCCGACGAGCGGTACCCCGACGCGGCGGCCTTTCACAACGCGCTCGAGGGCTGGCTGAAGACCCAACCGAACAGCCCGACCTCGGCGGACATCGGCGTGTTCATGCACAAGCTCTTCGCCGCGCGCATCAACGCGAGAGCGAAGCTGATCGAGACCGCGAGCATGGGCGAGCTGACGCCCTCCGCGGCGCGCGACGCGGTCCGCAACGACACGGATCACTCGATGCCCGGCCGCACCGGGAATCGCACGATGCCGCGGACGCCGCAGTCGAAGGCGCGGGCGGCGCTGGTGCTCATCCCGTCGGCGCTGGCGCTGCTGCTCTCGGGCGTGCTGCTGGCGCGCATGCTGCTCAAGCGCGACGAGCCGGCCCCCGTCGATCGCGGGGACACGCGCGTCGTCGAGCCCACGAAGCCGGTGCCGCAGGTCGGCACGCTGGTGGTCGAGACCGACCCGCCCGGAGCCGACGTCTCGGTCGACGGTACGGTCGTCGGGAAGTCGCCGGTGACGCTGAGCGAGCAGAAGCTGGGCAAGTACGCCATCAGCGCGACGCTCGCCGGGCACAAGACGATGGCCACGACGCTCACGCTCGCCGAGGCCGGCGGCAAGGCGAAGGTGCTGCTGCCGCTGCCGGCCGAGGTCGCCGAGGTGAAGCAGCCCGCCCAGCCGGTGCAGCCGCCGAGGCCGCGGCCGGCTCCCGCGCCCGTGGCGATGGGCAAGCTGTCGCTGCAGACGACTCCGTGGACGAAGGTGTCGTGCAACGGAAAGATGCTCGGCGACACGCCGCTCATCGACGTGCCGATCGCCGCGGGCAAGCAGCTGCTCAAGCTCGTGAACGAGGAGAAGAACATCTCCACGTCCATCGAGGTCGAGATCAAGGCGGGGCAGACCACGAAGAAGCAGCTGAAGCTCTGAGCCGCTTCACGGGTGCAGCACGCAGCCGCCGACGACCTCGCCGTTCCACTTGGCGCGCATCGCGGCCTTGAACTCGGAGAGTGGAAACACGTGTGAGACGTGCGGGTGGATGCGGCCCTCTTCGGCCCAGCGGAAGATCTCGTTCAGCCGCGGCTCGCGGATGCTCGGGTCGTTGAGCGTCGCGATCGCCGTCGGGCAGCCGAGCACGTCGAGGCCCTTCATCATCATCAGGTTCGTCGGCAGCATGTTGACCTTCGGGGCGCCGCGCTGGCCTTTGCCCTTCGCGACGTCCGGAGTCGAGGCCCAGCCGACGATGAGGAAGCGCGCGCCGAACGCGACGCAGCGCAGGCTCTCGAGCGAGATGTCTCCGCCGACGCCGTCGTAGACCACGTCGACGCCGCGGCCGCCCGTCAGCGCCTTCACCTCGTCGCGGAAGGCGCCGTCTTTGATCTTCACCACGTGGTCGGCGCCGTGCTGCTTCACCACGGCGAGCTTCTCGTCCGAGCGGCCGGTCGCGATGACGGTGGCGCCGCGCAGCTTCGCGACCTGCACCGCCGCGAGGCCCGTCGAGCCGGAGGCGCCGTTGATCAGCACCGTCTCGCCCGCCTGCAGCCGCCCGCGCGCGACGAGGCAGTGCCAGGCGGTCTCGTAGTTGCCGAGCAGGCAGCACGCCTGGTCGAGCGTCAGCTTTCCGGGGATCCGGCGGACCGCTTCGCGCGGCGCGACGCCGTAGGTCGCGAAGCCGCCGTACTGCTGGTAATCGCCGAGCGAGCGCGGGCCGGCGAGGAAGCCGTCGACCAGCACGGCGTCGCCTTCGCCGAGGTCCTTCACGTCCGCGCCCTTCCAGGCGACCGTGCCGGCCCACTCCAGCCCCGGCGTGTAGGGCGGCTTCGCCATGTGCTGGTACTGGCCGCTGGTCATCAACAGATCGACCCAGCCGACCGAGGCGCTCTTGATCTGGATGATGACGTCGCCCGCACGCAGCGTGCTCGGGTCGGGCGCAGGCATCGGCTGCAGCGTGGCCTTGTCGATCGCCTCGGGCGGCGACTCGGCGAACTCGGCGACGACGACGCGCTGACCTTGGGGCAAAGAGGAGCTCATCGCCGCGCAATGTGCTCGGCTTTTGCCGGAACGTGAAACGCAAAGCGCGGGGGCGGGTCGAGCTTCGCCGGCGGCGCGACCGTCTATCGTGCTTCCCTCGCGCGCGGCGTCTGGTAGACCCAAGCGCATGGCCTCCCAGACGCGGTTCGTGTGGTGCGATCTCGAGATGACCGGTCTCGACCCCGAGAAGAACGTCATCATTGAGATGGGCATCATCATCACCGGCCCCGACCTCAGGCCGATCGCCGAGCTCGAGCGCGCGGTGTGGCAGCCCGACGACGCGCTCGCCAACATGGAGCCGTTCGTGCGCGAGATGCACACCAAGAACGGCCTGCTCGAGCGCGTGCGCAAGTCGGACATCTCGCTGCGCACCGCCGAGAAGGACGCCACCGAGCTCGTCAGCCGCCACGTCGACTTCGGCGAGGGCATCCTCGCGGGCAACTCCATCTACATGGACCGGCTGTTCCTCGCGAAGTACATGCCGGGCTTCGAGCGCTTCCTGCACTACCGCATGCTCGACGTCTCGAGCCTGAAGGTGCTCACGCGCGCGTGGTACCCGAGCGCGCCCGGCCGCACGAAGGACGACGCCACGCACACGGTGCTCTCCGACCTGCGCGCGTCGATCGCCGAGCTGGCGCACTACCAGCAGACGTTCTTCAAGTCGCCGAAGGACGTGTGAGCCGGCAGCCGGTTCTCCCGCGGCACGCGTACAAGCTGCTCAACCACGGGCCGACGACCCTCGTCACCAGCGCGCACGGCGAGCGGCGCAACGTCATGGCCGCGGCCTGGGTCATGCCCATCGACTTCGAGCCGCCGAAGCTCTCCATCGTCATCGCCGAGGGCACGTACACGCGCGAGCTCGTCGACGCTTCGAAGGAGCTCGGCCTCTCGCTGCCTCCGCGCGCGCTGCTCGACGAGACGTACGCGGTCGGCCGCGCCAGCGGTCGCGACCTCGACAAGCTCTCGAAGCTGAAGACGTTCCCGGCGCAGAAGATCGCCGCGCCGCTCATCGAGGGCTGCGTGGCGTGGCTCGAGTGCCGGGTGCTCGAGTCGCTGCCGCAGTACGACCTCTTCGTCTGCGAGGTGCTGCAGGCGACCGCCGACGACGCGTACTTCACCGGCGGAGAGTGGAAGAACCCCGACACGCTGCACCACGTGAACAAGGGGGTCTTCTTCCGCACCGGTGAGCGCCTCGAAGCCCGGAAGCTCGAGTGGTGAGGCGCGCCGTCAGGCGCGACGCGCGAGCCAGTCGCGCACGGCCAGCCCCGTCCCGAACTCCCACGCGCGCAGCTTCTCGGGCGCGATGGCCTTGAAGGCCTCGAGCTCGTCGCCCAGCTGCACCTCTTGATCGTCGCGCGCGCGCACGTGCCAGCAGGCGATGAACTCGTTGCGCAGCTCGAACGCATAGACGCCGATGAGCGACACCACCTCGGCGTCGAGCGCCAGCTCTTCCTTCACCTCGCGAAGCACTGCGGCCTCCGGCGCTTCGCCGGCCTCGAGGAAGCCGGTGATGATGCCGAACATCTTTTCGGGCCAGCCGCGGCCGCGCGCGAGGATGACGTTGCCGCGGTGCTCGACGATGGCGCCGACCACGGGCAGCGGGTTGCCCCAGTGCACGAAGCCGTCCTTCGGACACGTCGGGCGCGCCTTGCCGCCGTGCGGCTGCTCCTCGAGCGGCGTCGCGCAGCGCGGGCAGTACCTGAACTCGGCGGCCACGCTCACACCCTCACGAAGAACGGCGGAGGCAGCTCGAGCACGCGGACCTTCGGGTTGTCCATGGCGAGCGCCTCTTTCGCCTTCCGCAGGGCGTCCTCGATGTCGGAGGCGCCCATGAAGCCCAGGCGGGCGCAGGCGCGGGGGTCTCCGCCGGCGACGATGATGCGGCTGGTGCGGCGCCGTGCGGGCGCACACTGGTACCAGGCGAGCAGCGGGTGCGCGCCGTGGAACGCGTAGCGGCGCTGGTAGTCGGCGACGAGCTCGGGCCGCGACGCGAGGAACGGCTCGTACCGCTCGTGAATCGCCTCGGGCTCGCGCTCGATGCGCAACACCTTCTCGTAGAAGTCGAGGTGCGGCCGGTGCGCGCGCGCGTCGAACGTCGGCGACAGCGGGTTCAGGAAGACGATGACGCCGCCCTCGCGCACCAGCGGGGCCTTCGTGAACAGGTTCGACACGAAGCCGAGCGCGAGGTTCGTCACGAGCACCGGGTTCTGCGCGGTGCCGACGGACCAGGGCCCGAGGTCGGGCAGACCGAAGAGCAGGATGTCGGCCTCTCCGCCCTGCGCCTGCACCTCGTGCTGTCTCAAGAACAGCTCCACCGCGCGCGGAGCCACCGCGTCGGGCGGGCCCGCCAGCGCCGAGATGGGCCGGTAGCTCGCGCGCATCACGCGCGCCGCGCGGTGCCGCACCGCCGAGGGCAGCGCGTTCCACATCTGCAGCGGGCGCGAGAGCCCCGGCGTCTCGGTGCGCAGCAGCGACGCGATCGAGCTCGTCCACAGCTCGTTGTTCAGCACCGCCGCGAGCTGCATCACCTGCGTCTTCTGCATCAACAGCTCGCCGACGCGGGTGTGCGCGCGGTGCCACAGCGAGCCGGTCACCAGCGGAGTGTCGTCGTCGAACAGCTTCGGCGCGTTCAGCACCCGCGCGGTGCGGTAGCCGGCGGTGCCCGCCACCAGGTTGAAGGTGCCGGCAGCCAGCGGCATGTTGACCACCGCGAGGTGCAGCACGAGGTCCGTCTCGACGACGAGCCTCGACAGCTCGATGGGACCTTCCGGCTCGTCGGCGAGGCGCGAGAGCTCGGTGGTGCTCTCGGCGTCGTGCGAGCGCACGGCGATCATCGAGGTGCTGCGCGCGCCGAGCAGCTCGGTGAGCTCGGCCGGGCGCCACTGGCGCGAGAGGCCCGTGCCGACCAGCGCGGTGATGTTGGCCGGGCGGACCTGGAAGTGCGCCAGCGCCTCGAGCACGGCCTCGAGCATCTCCTTGCGGGCGTCGCGCGAGGCGAGCGGCACCGGCAGCGTGAAGTCGTCGAGGACGAGCGTGACCTTCGAGCTCGGCTTCACCCGCTTGCCGAGCGGCAGCCCGGCGATCGGCTCGTCGAGCGCGCGAATGACCTGGTCCTTGAAGTCGTCGTGCGCGGGCAGCGGCAGCGGCGGAAGCAGAACTTCGGCGTCTTCCGGAAGCGAGACTTCGCGGATGTCGAAGCCGGAGACGAGCAGCGAGCTGGGCATCTTTGTAAGTGCCCACCGTAATACCTGGCCGGGGGCTTCGCGCGTTTTTGCTTACACGGGCTCGACGGCCCAGGTGAGCAGCGGCTCGGACTTGCCGCGCACCTCGGCGGGCGGCATCGCGGTGTACTTCGCGGCGCCCTCCGCCCGGCGGTGGACCTCGTCGGAGACCAGCACGCGGACGCCGAACTGCTTGGTGAGCGCCTCCATACGGGCGGTGACGTTCACCGCGTCTCCGATGATGGTGTACTCGACGCGCTCGGGGGGCCCCAAGTCTCCCACGACGACGTGGCCGCAGTTGATGCCGATGCCCAGCTCGAGCGGGGCGTCTCCGCGGGCGGCGCGGCGCTGGTTGAGCTCGCCGAGCGCGTTCAGCATGCCGAGCGCGCACCGCACCGCCGACGTCGGGTGCTCGGCGTCGGGCAGCGGCGAGCCGAAGTAGACGAGCATCCCGTCGCCGATGAACTTGTCGAGCGTGCCCTTGTGGCGGAACACGACCTCGACCATGACGGCGAAGTACTCGTTCAGGTCGCGCGCGAGCTTGTCGCTGTCCATCTTCTCGGCGAGCGACGTGAAGCCGCGCAGGTCGCTGATGAGCACGGTCACCTCGCGGCGCACGCTGGTCGAGCTGACGCCCGCGGCGATGACCTCGTCGCGCACGGCCGGCGACAGGTAGCGCGACAGCCGCTCGCGAATCGCCTCGGCGCGCGTCACCTCTTCGAGCGCGCGGAGCAGCTGCCGCGAGGCGAACCGGGACACCGCGGCGATGAGCAGCAGCACGAGGCCGGGGCCGGCGGCGGAGGCGAGGTGCTCTCCCGAGCGCACGAGCAGCGCACAGAACAGCACCAGCGTCATCACCGACGTCGCGATGGCGTCGAGCGGCCGCGCGGTGAGCTGGTTCACGACGAGCACGAGGCCGAAGATGAGGCCGGTGAGGTACGCGACCACCTGCGGGTTCGCCGCGTGGCTCACGCCGACCCACTGCGAGGCGAAGATGATGGGCACGTCGACGAGCCACTGCAGCGAGTGGGCGTGCTTCCGCAGCCAGGCCGAGCGGTAGAGCGCGACGAGGGCGAGGACTCCGACGCCGAGGTAGGCCGCGACGAACGGCTGCACCGCGACCGACTCGGCGCGGCCGGTGAAGTGGTGAATGACGATGTTGGTGACGATCCACAGCGCGGCGGCCGCGACGCGGATCCACCCGACGTAGAGGGCGCTGCGCTCGCGGTGCTTCTCGAGCGCGAGCTGCAGGCCGGCGACGGCTTGGGTCACTTCTTCGCGTCCTTCGCGAACAGCTCGAGCGCCGCGGTCGTCAGCGCGCGGACCCCGGTGCGCAGCGTGCGCTCGCGGTCGGGCGCGAAGAGCGACGAGTGCGTCGAGGCCAGCGGAGGCCCGCCGCTGCGCGCCGCCTGCGCCTTCGCGGGGTCGACGGCGCCCAGCCACAACATGCAGGTGGGGAAGCCGCCCTTGGCGTACTCGCTGAAGTCCTCGGCGCCCATGATCTTGTCGACCTCGACGAGGCTCGCCTCGCCGAGCTCCTTCTGCAGCGCGCCGACGAGCCGCGTGGTGAGCCCCGGGTCGTTGAAGACCGCGGCGGGGCCTTCTTCGACGGTGACGAGCGGCTCCTTCGGGGCGCGCGCGGCGAGCGCCTCGGCCTTCGCGATGCGGGTGACCCCGTCGAGGAGCGCCTGGCGGGTCTGCGGGGCGTAGCTGCGCAGGGTGAGCTGCAGCTTCACCTCGTCGGGGACGATGTTGTGGCGGGTGCCGCCGTGAATCGAGCCGACGGTGACGACGGCGGGGTCGACGGGGTTCTGCTCGCGCGAGACGAGCGTCTGCAGCGAGACGACGGTCTTCGCGGCCATCGCGACGGGGTCGACGGTGGTGTGCGGCGCGGCGCCGTGGCCTCCGCGGCCGTAGAGCGTGACGTCGACCGAGTCGACGTTCGCGAACGCGTAGCCCTTCACGTAGCCGACGGTGCCGGCGGCGAGGTCTCCCTTCACGTGCATCGCGACCGCGTAGTCGGGCCGGGGGAAGCGCTCGAACAGCTTGTCCCGCATCATCGCGCGCGCGCCTTCGCCCTGCTCCTCGGCGGGCTGGCCGACCATCACGAGCGTGCCGGACCAGGCGTCCTTCGACTGCGCGAGCAGCGTGGCGGCGCCCGTCCACACCGTCATGTGCATGTCGTGCCCGCACGCGTGCATCACGGAGACCTTCTGGCCGCCTTCGACGGTGGTGACCTTGCTCGCGTACGGCAGCCCCGTCTTCTCTTCGACCGGCAGCGCGTCGAGGTCGGTGCGCAGCATCACCGTCGGGCCCGGGCCGTTCTGGAGCACTCCGACGAGGCCGGTGCCTCCGACCTTCTGCGTGACCTTGAAGCCCAGGGCCTTCAGCTTCGCGGCCAGCTTGTCGGCGGTCTTCACCTCCTGCTTCGAGAGCTCGGGGTTCGCGTGGAGGTCTTTGTAGAGGGCGTCGAGGCCGTCGTAGGCGGCGTCGAGCTTCGTCAGCGGAGCGGCGGCGGTCGAGGCGGCCAGCAGCAGGAAGAGCACGGCGCCGGGACGTACCACGGTCAGAGCCCAAGAGGCGCTCGCGTCATGGCCGGCGGTGAACCGCCATGAACCTCGAGCAGCTGTACCAGAACGTGTACGAGAAGCCTGCCGACGACGCGCGCCGGCGGGTGCTCGCGGACGCGCTGCTCGAGCGGGGTGACCCGCGCGGCGAGCTCATCGTGCTGCAGTTCCAGACGCACGCGCTCGCGCGGAAGCGGGCGAAGAAGCTCATCGAGCGGTACCGGTCGCACTTCTTGGGGCCCTTGTCGGACGTCGTGCTGCACGGCTCCGACGAGTGGGAGCGCGGCTTCCTCGCCGGCTGCTGCGCGCGGCTGTCGGGCGGCACCGTCGACTGCCCCGCGTGGGCGACGGTGAAGCGCCTGCACGTCGTGGGCGGCGGCGCGCTCGAGCCCGCGGAGCTCGCTTCCCGGTGGATGCGGTCGCTGAACGAGGTGCGCGTGCTGTACGAGAGCGACAACTTCTGGCAGCGCCAGCACGGCCTGCAGGCGGTGCGGACGCGGCTGGTCGGCGTGCTCGAGCGCGCGAATCGGCTGCGCCTGCTCAAGTCGTGAGGTATGGCGCGCGGGGAAGATGTCCCCGCGCGCCGTGCTGTTCGACCTCGACGGAGTTCTCGTGAAGAGCGAGGAGGCCTGGTTCCGCGCCGTCGAGGAGTCGGGCCGGCGCTTCCGCGGCGGCCGCGCCATCACCCGCGAGGAGTTCTCCCCGACGTTCGGCCAGGGCACCGCCGCGGACGTCGAGGTCTTCGGCCTGTCGTGCACGCCGGCCGAGCTCGACGCGTTCTACGTCGTCGAGTTCGTGAGGCACGTGCCGAGCGTCTGGGTGAACCCCGACGCGGCGCCGCTGCTGCGCGAGCTCGAGCGGCGCGGCCTGGGCCGCGGCCTGGTGACGAACTCGGTGGGGCCCATCGCCGACGCGCTGCTCGCCCACGGCGGGCTTTCGTCGCTCTTGCCCGTTCGCGCCACGGCCGACCGCGTGAAGCACGCGAAGCCGGCGCCGGACCTGGTGCTGCTCGCGTGTCGCGAGCTCGGCGTCGCGCCGCACGAGACCGTGCTCGTCGGCGACTCGCGCTACGACCGCGAGGCGGCGCGCGCGGCGGGCGCCGGCTTCGTGGGCCTCGGCATCGACGGAGAGCGCCGCATCGAGCGGTTGTCGGAGCTGCTGCCGTAGTAAGGGGACGCTGAATGCGGCTCTTCGCGGTCGTGCTGGCGCTGCTCGCGTGCTCCTGCAAGGCGGACGACAAGCTCGTCGTCTTCGCCGCGGCATCGCTGCGCGACGTCTTCACCGCGCTGCTCCAGGACTTCAAGCACGAGGTCATCTTCAACTTCGCCGGTACGCAGGAGCTGCGCACCCAGCTCGAGCACGGCGCTCTGGCCGACGTGTTCGCGTCCGCCGACCCGCGGCACATGGACGCGCTGGTGAAGGCGGGGAAGGTGAGCGCGCCGATCGTCTTCGCGCGCAACGCGCTCGTCGTCGTGGTGCCGAAGGACAGCGCGCTCGCCGCGTTCGAGCAGCTGCCCGACGTGCAGCGCATCGTCGTGGGCGCCGCGGAGGTGCCGGCCGGCCGCTACACGCAGGCGGTGCTCGAGCGCGCCGGGGAAGACTTCCGCGCGCGCGTCGAGGCGAAGGTGGTGTCGCGCGAGCTCAACGTGCGCCAGGTGCTGACGAAGGTGGCGCTCGGAGAGGCCGAGGCGGGCATCGTGTACCGCACCGACGTGACCGGCGCGGTGAAGGCGCTGCCGATTCCGTCGGAGCTCAACGTCGTCGCCGAGTACCCCATCGCGGTGACGACCGGCGCACCGCACGCGGCGCTCGCGAAGGCGTGGGTCGAGCTGGTGTTGTCGGACGCGGGAAAGCGCAGGCTCGCGGAGGCGGGCTTTCTGGCTCCGCCGTGAGCGGGCGGGCTCAGCACGTCGCGCTGGTGGCGGCGGGCGGCGCCCTGCTGCTGTTCCTCGTGCTGCCGCTGTTCAGCCTGCTCGTGACCGCGCGCGACTTCGGCGCGGGCCTGTCGAGCCCGCTGGTGTGGCCGGCGCTGAAGCTGTCGCTGCTGACGACGTCGGTGAGCCTGGGGCTCGTGGTGCTGCTGGGCACGCCGCTCGCGTGGCTGCTGTCGCGCGCTCGCGCCGCCACCGTGCTGGAGAGCGTGGTGAACCTGCCGGGGCTGATTCCTCCCGCGGTCGCGGGCGTGGCGCTCTTGATGGCGTTCGGCCGGCGCGGGTTGCTCGGCACGTCGGTGACGTTCACCACGGCGGCCGTGGTCATCGCCGAGGTCTTCGTGTCGGCGCCGTTCTACGTGCAGGCGGCGACGAGCGCGTTCCGGCGCATCGACCCGACGCTGCTGCTCGTGGCGCGCACGCTCGGCGCGGGGCCCGGGAAGCTGTTCTTCCGCGTGGCGGTGCCGATGGCGGCGAACGGGCTCGTCGCTGGAGCCGCGATGAGCTGGGCGCGCTCGCTCGGCGAGTTCGGCGCGACGCTGATGTTCGCGGGGAACATGCCCGGCGTGACGCAGACGATGCCGCTCGCGATCTACACGGCGCTCGAGGCGGACCTCGCGGCCGCGCAGTCGCTGTCGATCGTGCTCGTCGCGGTGGCGTTCGTGCTGCTCGTCGGGGTGCGGCTGTTGCTCAGGCGGGTGGACGCGTGATCCGCGCGAAGCTCGTTGGCCCGTACCTGCTCGATCTCGAGCTCGAGACGTCGGGCACGCTCGTCATCGTCGGGCCGAACGGCTCCGGCAAGACGACGCTGCTGCTCGCGCTGCTCGGGGCGCTGAAGCCGACGCGCGGCCGCGTGGAGGTGGGCGGCGCCGTGCTCTTCGACTCGGAGGCGGGCGTCGACGTGCCCGTCGAGGAGCGGCGCCTGGGTTTCGTACCGCAGGACTACGCGCTGTTTCCGCACCTGACGGTGGAAGAGAACGTGCGCTTCAGCGGGGGCCTGGGGCCGCTGAAGGAGCTCGGCCTCGAGCCGCTGCGGGCGCGGAGGCCCGCGACGCTGTCGGGGGGCGAGAAGCAGCGGGTGGCGCTGGCGCGGGCGCTGGCGGTGTCTCCTCGGGCGCTCTTGCTCGACGAGCCGCTGGCCGCGCTCGACGTGCAGTCGCGCAAGAGCGTGCGCGGGTTCCTCGCCGGGTGGCTGAGGCAGCTCGGCCTGCCGACGCTGGTGGTGACGCACGACCCGGAGGACGCGAAGGCGCTCGGCGGAGAGATCGCCGTCCTCGAGGCCGGCCGCATCGTGCAGCGTGGGACGTTCGAAGAGCTCGCCGCGAAGCCGGCCACGCCGTTCGTCGCAGAGCTGACCGAAAAGGGGGACAGGCAACATTTCCCGCCGTGAGCGCCGGAAATGTTTCCTGTCCTCGATCAGGACACCCCATCCCAATCGAGGCCTGTCCCCAATTTCGGTCACGGGCGGCACACATCGGCCTATGAGTGCCCGCATGCGGCTCCTCATCCTGGTCATGCTCCTCGCGTGCGCGACGCCTCCGCCGCCGAAGCCGGCCCCGCTCGACCCGTCGAACCCCGACGCTCCCGAGGCCCCGCTGCCGGCGCGCAGCACCGCGCTCGATGCCCCGAAGGTCGAAGAGCCTCCGCCGCCTGCTCCGTCGCAAGAAGACGGCTACACCTGCCCGATGCACCCCGAGGTGAAGCAGCCCGGGCCCGGCCGCTGCCCCAAGTGCGGCATGGACCTCGTGCCCAACAAGGGCGGCGGCGGCCACCACCACCACGGAGGCAGCCGATGAGACGGCTCGCCGCCGTGCTCGCCCTCGCGGGCTGCGCCTCCATCGTCCCCGCGAAGGGCCACGACGAGGTCGATGCGCTGCTGAAGGCGCGCACCGGCATCGGCACCGGCTGGAGCCGCGGCACTCCGGAGGACGCCGAGGTCGCCAGGCGCGTCGACGCCCTCATCGCCGCCGGCCTCACGCGCGAGCGCGTCATCGAGATCGCGCTCGTCAACAACCCCGACCTGCAGGCCACCTACGAAGAGCTGGGCGTCGCGCAGGCCGAGCTCGTGCAGGCGGGTCTGCTGCAGAACCCGCGCCTCAACGGCTCGCTCGACTTCCCGCTCACCGGCTCGCTGGCGCTGGCCGAGCTCGGAATCGTCCAGAACTTCCTCGACCTGTTCATGCTGCCGCTGCGCAAGCGCGTCGCCGCCGAGCAGTTCGCGGTCGACGTCGCGCGCGTCGCGCACGCGGCGCTCAAGGTCGCCGCCGAGGCCTCGCAGGAGCTCGTCGCCGTCCAGGCCGCCACGCAGAAGGTCGAGCTGCAGCAGCTGCTCACCGACGCCGCGCGGGCCGCCGCGGAAGCCGCCGAGCGCCAGCGCAAGGCCGGCAACATCAACGCGCTCGAGCTCGCGAGCCAGCAGGCGACCGAGGCCGAGGCGCGCGCCGAGCTCTTGCGCGAGCAGACCGACCTCATCGCCCACCGCGAGAGGTTGAACCGCCTGCTCGGCCTCTTCGGCCCGCAGACCCAGTGGAAGCTCGCCGGCCCGCTCGCCGACGTCCCCTCGGAAGAGCCGACCCTCGAGAAGCTCGAGACGCGCGCCGTGCGCCAGCGGCTCGATCTCAAGGCCGCGCGCGGAGCCGTCGCGCTGCTCACCACGGCCTCCAGCCTCGCGCGCACCTCGGCGGCGACCGGCTTCATCGACGTCGGCGCCGAGGTCCACCAGGACCCGAACGGCCCCGTCGTGCTCGGCCCCACCTTGAGCCTCGAGCTGCCGATCTTCGATCAGCGCCAGGGCACCATCGCGAGGGTCGAGGCGCAGCAGCGCATCGCCGAGCGCCGGCTGCGCCAGCTCGCCGTCGACGCCCGGTCGGAGGTGCGCGTCGCGTACGCCCAGCTGCAGGCCTCGCGGCAGGAGGCCGTCTACTACCGCGACCGGCTGCTGCCGACCCGCGAGCGCGTCGTGGCCGAGACGCAGCTGCAATACAACGCGATGCAGCTCGGCATCTTCCAGCTGCTCGACGCGCGCAACGCCCAGAACCGCGCGTACCGCGACTACCTCGACGCCGTGGCGCGTTATTGGAGCTCACGCGCCGAGCTCGAGCGCGCGCTCGGCGGCCCGATCGATCACCCACTCCCCGAGGAAGCCAAGCCATGAAGCCGCTGAAGGTCGAGCTCTCGCGCCGCGAGGTCCTGGCGAGCGCCGCGATCGGCACCGCGCTCGCCGCGACGAAGCCGGCGCTGGCCGCGTCGCCGGCGAACCCCTCGCGCATCGTCGTGCCGAACGGCACGCGCGCGAGCTGGAAGATGGTGAACGGCTGGAAGGTCTTCCACCTCGTCGCCGAAGAGGTCGACCACGAGTTCGCGCCGGGCGTGAAGGCGAAGGTGTGGGGCTACAACGGCGTGATGCACGGCCCGACGCTCGAGTGGGTCGAGGGCGATCGCGTGCGCGTCTACGTGACGAACCGGCTCGACGCGCCGACGACCGTGCACTGGCACGGCATCTTGCTGCCGAACGGCATGGACGGGGTCGGCGGTCTCACGCAGCGGGCCATCAAGAAGGGCGAGACGTTCAAGTACGAGTTCCCGGTGAAGCAGAGCGGCACGTTCATGTACCACTCGCATCACGACGAGATGACCCAGATGGGCATGGGGCTCACGGGCATGATCGTCATCCACCCGCGCAACGCGCCGAAGCGCGTCGACCGCGACTTCGTGCTGATGCTGCACGAGTGGCGCCTCGACGTCGGAGCGAGCCGGCCGAACCCGAACGAGATGACCGAGTTCAACCTGCTCACCATCAACGGCAAGGCGTTTCCCGGCACCGAGCCGCTGGTGGTGAAGACGGGCGAGCGCGTGCGCATCCGCCTCGGCAACCTGAGCGCGATGGACCATCACCCGATTCACCTGCACGGGTACCAGTTCAAGCTCGTCGAGACCGACGGCGGCCCGATTCCTCCTTCCGCGCAGTGGCCCGAGACGACGGTGCTGGTCAACGTCGGCAGCACGCGGACCATCGAGTTCGTGGCCGACGCTCCGGGCGACTGGGCGCTGCACTGCCACATGACCCACCACGTGATGAACCAGATGGGTCACGGCTTCCCGAACATGATCGGCGTCAACGCCGGCAACCTCGACGAGCGCGTGCGCAAGCTGCTGCCCGGCTACATGACGATGGGCCAGAACGGCATGGGCGAGATGGCCGAGATGCACATGCCGGTGCCGGACAACAGCATCCCCATGGTCGGTGGCGCGGGGAAGCACGACGTCATCACCATGGGCGGCATGTTCACGGTGCTGAAGGTCCGCGACCGGCTCACCAGCTACAAGGACCCGGGCTGGTACGAGAACCCGCCGGGCACGCTGGCGGACGTCGCGGCGACGGGCGACCTGCAGCGCGACGGCATCGACGTCGAGAAGCCTCCGGCGGCCGAGCGGGGCGGCGACGCCTAGATGGCACCGTAAGGAAACACTGCTGCCGGCGAGCGCGAGCGCGAGTCTCCGCGGTTAATGGCAGTGCGACCGTGGTGCGACGACTGGAACGAATCACAGAGGCTTCGCGGCTCGAGGAGCTCGCGCCGCAGTGGCAGCGCCTGGCGACGTCGGTCTCCGACCCGCTGCCGTTCTGGACTCCCGACTGGCTCATCACGTGGTGGCAGCACTTCGCGAAGCAGCGGGCGACGATGTCCGATGACCTCAACGCCTTCGCGGTGCGCGACGACGCCGGCGAGCTCGTGGCCGTCGCGCCGTGCGTGCTCACCCGCTGGCCCGCGGTCGGCCCGCTCCGCTACGGCCGGCTGCAGGTGCTCGGCGCCGACCCCGCGCTGACCGAGATCAATCCGGTGCTCGTGGCCCCCCGGTTCGAGCGCGAGGTGTGGAGCGAGCTGTTGCGCACGCTCCACGCCGACCCGTCGTTCGACACCTCGCGCTGGTGGGTGCCGGCGGCCTCTGCCGCGGAGGCCGAGCTGCAGCAGCGGCCGCACGTCAGCTGGCACGGCGAGCGGCCGATGTTCGTGCTCGACCTGCCCGACACGTGGGAGGCGTTCAAGGCGACGCGCTCGCGCAACATCAAGGAGTCGCTGCGCAAGTGCTACAACTCGCTCGCGCGCGACGGCCACCGCTTCACGTTCCACGCGCGCTCGACTCCGGACGAGCTCGAGCCCGCGCTCACGCGCTTCTTCGCGCTGCACCACGAGCGCGCGTGCGCCACCGACACGGTGCAGCACGCCGACTGGTTCGCGCCGCGCCCCGCGCAGGAGTTCCTCCGCGCCGTCGTCAGCCGCTTTGCCGCCCGGGGAGCCGCGCGCGTCTTCGAGCTCGAGGTCTCAGGCCGGGTGGTGGCGACCCGCGTCGGCTTCGTGCTCGGCGAGACGCTCTACCTCTACTACTCGGGGTACTCCGGCGACTGGGCCAGGTACAGCGTCATGACCACGACCACCGCCGAGGCGATTCAGTGGGCGATTCGCAACGGCATGAAGAAGGTGAACCTCTCGTTCGGTCGCGACGTGAGCAAGACGCGCTGGGGTCCGCGCGAGGTGCTGTACCGCGGCTTCGAGCTGGTGGCGCCGGCCACGCGGTCGCGCGTCATGGCGCAGGTCGAAGGGCCGGTGCGCGCGGCGCTGGCGTCTCCGAAGCTGTCGGCGCTTCGGGCCCTGGTCGCCCGCGTCCAGTGAGCGCGACGCGGCGCAGGCGCAGCGCGTTCGCGATGACCGAGACCGAGCTGAGCGCCATCGCGGCGCTGGCGATCATCGGGCTCAAGAGCAGGCCGAACGCGGGGTACAGCACGCCGGCCGCGAGCGGCACGCCGAGCATGTTGTAGACGAACGCGAAGAACAGGTTCTGGCGGATGTTGCGCATCGTCGCGCGCGAGAGGGCGCGGGCGGTGGCGATGCGGGAGAGGTCTCCGCGAACGAGCGTGACGCCGGCGCTGTGAATGGCGACGTCGGTGCCGGTGCCCATCGCGATGCCGACGTGCGCGGCGGCGAGCGCGGGCGCGTCGTTCACGCCGTCTCCGGCCATGGCGACCGTGCGGCCCTGCGCGGCGAGCCGCTTCACGACGGCGGCCTTCTGCTCGGGCAGCACCTCGGCCTCGAGCGCGTCGATGCCGAGCTGCTTCGCGACGGCCTCGGCGGTCTTCCTGCTGTCCCCGGTGAGCATGACGACGCGAACGCCGTCCTGGCGCAGCGCCTCGAGCGCGGCCGGCGTGGTGGCCTTGATGGGGTCGGCGACGCCGATGAGGCCAGCGGCACGGCGGTCGACGGCGACGAACATGACGGTCTGCCCCAGCGCGCGCAGCTCCTCGGCGCGAGCGGCGAGCGGGCCCGCCTCCACGCCCAGCTCGGCGAGGAGCTTCGCGTTGCCGACGGCGACGTGCTGCGTGCCGACGGTGGCGGTGGCTCCGCGTCCGGTGTGCGAGGCGAACTCCCGCGCTTCGGCGACCGCGCGGCCCGCGGCGGCTTCGACGATGGCGGCGGCGAGCGGGTGCTCGCTGTGCTTCTCGACGGCGGCGGCGAGCTCGAGCACGCCCTGGCCTTCGACGGTGACGACGCGCGGCTTGCCCTCGGTGAGCGTGCCGGTCTTGTCGACGACGAGCGTGTCGACCTTCTCGAGCACCTCGAGCGCTTCGGCGTTCTTGATGAGCACGCCCAGCGTGGCGCCGCGGCCGGTGCCGACCATGATGCTCATCGGCGTGGCGAGGCCGAGCGCGCAGGGGCAGGCGATGATCAGCACCGCGACGGCGTTCACCAGCGCGTGCGCGAGCCGCGGGTCGGGACCGAAGATCGACCAGATCGCGAACGTCGCGACGGCGATGAGGATGACGATGGGGACGAACCACGCAGACACCGCGTCCGCGAGCCGCTGAACCGGAGCGCGGCTGCGCTGCGCCTCGCCGACGAGCTTCACGATCTGCGAGAGCAGGGTGTCGGCGCCGACGCGCTCGGCGCGCATCACGAACGCGCCGGTGCCGTTGAGCGTCGCGCCCGTGACGCGATCGCCCGAGGCCTTCTCCACCGGCATGGGCTCGCCGGTGATCATCGACTCGTCCACGCTGCTGGCGCCGTCGAGGACGACGCCGTCGGTGGGGACCTTCTCACCGGGGCGCACGCGCAAGCGGTCGCCGGGCTGCACCGCGTCGAGCGGCACGTCCTCGTCGGTGCCGTCGTCGCGCAGCCGCCGCGCGGTCTTCGGCGCGAGGCCGAGCAGCGCGCGGATGGCTCCGCTGGTCTGGCTGCGGGCGCGCAGCTCGAGGACCTGCCCGAGCAGCACGAGCGTGGTGATGACGGCCGCCGGCTCGAAGTACACGGCGACCTCGCCGCCGTGGCCGCGGAACGCGTCGGGGAAGATGCCCGGCACGAGCGTCGCGACGATGCTGTACGTCCACGCGATGCCGATGCCGAGGGCGATGAGCGTGAACATGTTGAGGTGCCGCGTCTTCAGCGAGGCCCAGCCGCGCTCGAAGAACGGCCACCCGCCCCACAGCACCACCGGCGTCGCGAGCACGAGCTGCAGCCAGGTCAAGAGCCGCGGGCTCACCGCGTGCTGCAGCGGCTGGCCGGGAATGAGATCGGACATGCCGATGACGAAGACCGGCAGGCTGAGCGCGACGCTCACCCAGAAGCGGCGCGACATCGCGTCGAGCTCGGAGGTGTCTTCCGGGGCGTCGGTGATGGTGCGCGGCTCGAGCGCCATGCCGCAAATCGGGCAGCTGCCGGGGCCTTTTTGCACGACCTCCGGGTGCATGGGGCACGTGTAGTCGGCGTCGACCGGAGCCGGCGGGGGTGGGGCGGCTTCGAGCTTTTTCAGGAACTTCTGCCGGCAGTGCGCGCTGCAGAAGTAGTGGGTTTCCCCGTGATGTTCGACCTTTCCGCCCTTGGGGTTGGCGGGGTCGACGTTCATGCCGCAGATGGGGTCGATGGCGTTCATGCCCTTCGAACGCAGCTGCTCTGCATGCATTACACCTGCGACCAGGACGCAAAGCGTGCGTGGTAGCGTGCGCGCCGCCTGCGCTGCCTGATCGGTCCAATCCTCCTGCTCTGCGCGTGCGGTTCACCCGCGCCGACGTACCGCGCGAACGCGCCGACCGGCTGGAACGTGGTGCTCGTCACGGTCGACGGCGTCCGGTGGCAGGAGCTGTTCGAAGGGCCGGACCCGCTGCTCACCCGCGACGACGCGCCGATCTTCCCGCGCTTCTGGTCCGAGGTCGCGCCGCTCGGCCGCGTCTACGGAGATCCCACCGAAGGCCACGAGGTCCGCGTCGCCACGAGCAGCAACGCCAGCCTGCCCGGCTACATGTCCATCTACGCCGAAGAGCCGCAGGGCTGCCTCACCAACGCGTGCGGCCGCGTGAGCGTCCCGACGTTCCTCGACCGCCTGCACGACGAGCTGTCGATGGACGCTTCGCAGCTCGAGGTGCTCGTCGCGTGGTCGAAGCTCGCGCTCGCGACGACGGGCCGTGACGACGTCGCGCTGGTCCGCACGCCCGAGGCCGACGCCGCGGCGCTCAGCGATGACGCGTACGAGTTCGACCGGGGCGCCGTGCAGCACGGGCTCGAGGCGCTGAGCGCACGGCGCCCGCGGTTTCTGCACCTGGGGCTGCTCGACTCGGATCGCTACGCGCACCAGGGCGACTACGCGCGGTACCTGAAGGTGCTGCGCGCGTACGACGCGCTGCTCGCGGAGATCTCGGCGCGGCTCGACTCGAAGACCGCGCTCATCGTCACCACCGATCACGGCCGCGGCCTGTGGGACCAGTGGTCCGAGCACGGCCCTCAGGTCCCCGCCTCGGGCCGCGTGTGGGCCTACGTGAAGCTGCCGGCCGACGCGAAGTCGCTCGCGCTCGTCGAGCCGGGGGCGCGGCGGTTCGATCACCACGACGTGCGCTACACCATCGAGACGCTCTTCGGCCTGAGCACCACGAGCACGTCGGGCTTCAGCACCGGCTTCATCGCCCCGTGACCTGGCTCGTCGCTGCAGCGGCGCTCGCCGCGGCGGACCGCTCCGTCGACTTCTCCGCGGCCGCGTTCCTCTCGGCGCCGGAGCGGTTCGCGCTCTGCGTCGGCATGCACCCGGCCGCCATCGCCGAGGTCGATCTCTGCAGCGGCCTCGATCGCAACGTCACCGCGCTTTCGGGACACGTCTTTCTGCGCAAGCACTGGGCTCCGCACCCGCGCTTCGGCCTCGCGCTCGGCGGAGGCGCCGGCGCCCGCGTCAGCCGCTTCTGCCCGTTCGACGTCTGCGCGCTGCAGGCCGGCCCCGAGGTCCTCGCGTCCCTCGAGGGCGTGCTGTGGCTGACGCCCGCTTTCGGGCTCACGCTTCAGCTCGACGCCGGCCTCGCGGTCGTCTGGGGCCAGGTCGCGGCCAACGTCGTCGAGCAGAGCTACCGCATTCCCGCCAGGCTGCTGCTCGGCGTCGCGCTCTGAGCGTCATTTCTTCGAGCCACCGGGGTTGTTGGTGCCGCCGTTGTTCGAGTTCGAGTTGCTCGAGCCGTTGCCGGGGTTCGTGCCGTCCGCCAGGCCCGACCGGTTGCCGTTGTCTTTGTCCTTCTTGTCGTCGTCGTCGGAGCTGCCCGCTCCGCTGCCTCCGCCGGCCACCGCGCCGCCGCCGGCGACTGCTCCTCCGCCGGTCGTCGCGGAGCCGCTCGAGCCGCTGCCCGAGCCTTCACCCGCGCCGCTGCCGGAGCCTTCACCCGCGCCGCTGCCGGAACCTTCACCCGAGCCGCTCGAGCCCGCCGCCACGCCAGTGGCGCCGCTGCCGGCGCCGGAGGATCCGCTGCCGCTCTCGCCAGCGCCGCTCTCGCCGGAGCCGGAGCCGGTGCCGCTCGAGCCGGTGCCGCTCGAGCCGGTGCCGCTCGAGCCGCTGCCGCTGCTGCCCGAGCCGCTGGAGCCGACGCCACCCGAGCCGGAGCCCGAGCCGCTCTCTCCCGAGCCCGAGCCGGACGAGCCGGACCCGGAGCTGCCGGAGCCGCTGCCTTCGGAGCCGGTGGCTCCCGAGCCGCTGCCTGCCGGCGCGCCGGCCGGCGGCGGGTCGTCGGGATCGGGCTGCGGCGCGACCGAGGCGACGAGTGGCTGCGGGTCGGCGGTGTTGCTCACGTCGTCGTACACGATGCGCGTGTACGCGTCCCACACCTCGAGCACGTCGGGGAACGCGTCGGGGTCGAGCGACGCGGTCGCGGTCACGTACCAGCTGCCTTTCCCGAGCGGCTGACTGAGCTCGTAGACGTAGCGATCGCCGCGGTACTGCGTGTCGTCGATCAGCTGACCGCCGGTGATGGCCCAGTCGAGCTGGTCGAAGCGCGCGGCGTACTCGCCGTGCTCGGCGCGGTAGACCTCCTGTGCGACGCGCAACGCTGCCAGCCCGTCCCAGGCCTCGGTGCGACGGGCGCGCATGACGGCGGCGCGGAACTCGTTCACCGCGAGCGTCGCGAGCAGCGAGACCACCGCGACGGTCGTCATCATCTCGAGCAGCGTGAAGCCACGGCGACGACTAGCGGACAATGAACACCTCTCCCTCGCGAATCTCGACGGCGATCGACTCGCCCTTGAACACGGTCCCGTTCTTCAGCCCGCGCTGGTTGAGCGCGATGGCGAGCTCGCGGGCCGCGCCGCGGCGCGCGGTCGCATCGAGCCTGTCCCACCGCTGCGGCTCGACGCGCGCCAGCAGCACCTTCGCCTTCTTCGTGCCGCCGACCGAGGCGCTGGTGAGCAGCGGGCTGAGCTGCGCGATCTCGTCGGCAGGCAGCGGCTGTTCGTTGGGGCCGCTCGGCCAGCGCCACCAGACGGTGATCGCGAGCGCGATGACGACCGCCACCGAAGGCCACCGGCGCTTCGGCGGGTCCCACTGCTCGCGCTCCTTCCGCCGGCGCTCGGCGCGCGCGAGGGCGCGGGCCTTCTCGGCCTCCTTCGCCTCGAACGCGGCGCGCCGCCGCTGGAACGCGTCGAAGCCCTTCTCGGTCGCGCTCTCGTCCTCGCGCAGCTTCGCGACGGCGTCATCCATGCGCCGGCTCGCGGCGCGGAGCTGGGCTTCGGGAATCGGCCCACCCGCGGCGAGGCGTTGCACGGCATCGCCGATCGCGTGACCGAGATCGATGATCGCCATGCAGATGGTCGGGTCGAGCACCTTGTCGCGCAGGCTCAGCACGTAGACGCGCGCCTCGGGCAGGAAGTCCGACGCGATGAGGGCGTCGAGGCTGTCGAAGCGCTCGAGCCGCGCGGCCAGGCCGATGAAGTGCGCGATGGCCTGCCGCACGACGTCGTGCGGAACCTGCGACGGCGGCAGCGCGTGCGCTGCGAGGTCGCGCCGCTGATCGACCGTGGCGTGCGCGCGCGGCCACACGAGCTCGGTCAACCGCTCGATGATGGTGCGCACGCGCTCGAGGCGAAGGACGTCATCGGGTCCCGCGTACCGCGCCAGCAGCCTGCAGTAGTCGGTGTAGCCGTTGACGTTCGCGCCGGTGACCTCCGCGTGTGAGCGGAACCAGCGCGAAGGGATCTTCCGGTCGAGCGCTTCGAAGCTGCGCTCGAACGCGACGACGTCGCGCTCGAGGGCGGTGAGCGCCGCGGCGTGCTGCTCTTCGGGCAGCGTCTTGAACGCGTTGATCTGCTGCTCGATCGGTACGCGTTCAATGCCCGCCTCCAGCAGGCGCACCATGTCGGGGACGATCGACTCCAGCACTTCGAAGGCGCCCGCCGTGCGGCGGTACCGGTCGCGCAGCGCTTCCAGAGATGCCATGCGGCGCGACTTTTCACGCGCCGAGCCATCGGCGCCGCCGAGCGGATCCGCGCGATTGCGAGCACGGGGCGAGGGGTGCCGCCGGACCCGCGGGTGCCGCAGGACGTGTCAGAAGGCGACGTGCACGTGGTTGCCGTGACCACCAATGGCGCCAATCTGCTGCCCGTGCTTGATGCCGCCGAGCGGGTCGTAGAACAGCTCGGTCGGGCGCAGCCGCGCCATCTCCCGGTAGAACTGCTCCATCGCGCGGCGCGGGCCGGCGACGTCGGCGGCGCGGCCGCGGTAGTGGTACGAGCCCGGCGTGTGGCGGCCGCCGGTCGTCGACGTGATGGTGAGGCCGAGCTCGCGCGCGCGCCGCATCGCGTACTGCAGCTTCGCCGCGTTGCTCGCGCCGGGGCCAGGCGCTCCGGTGACGGGGCCGGGCTCGAACGTGTCGCGCTGGAGGTCGAGCGCGGCGCCGGTGCGCGGGCCGACGATGCCGTCGACGCCGAGACCGCGGGCCTGTTGGTACGCGCGCACCGCCGCCGCCGTGCGCCGCCCGAAGATGCCGTCGCTGGCGCCGGGGTCCATGCCCGCCGCGCGGAGCGCATTCTGAAGGGTCGCGACGTCCGAGCCGCGGGAGCCGAGCTGAAGCAGACGGTGCATTCGACGGGGAGCGAAGGTCGTGGTCATGCCTCGCCTCCCATTGCAGCGCGCAGGCCGACCCCGTCTCCCCGTCGGAATGCCCGCTTGCGCGACGGGGGAGTTGACCGATGCGCTTCGCGAGCACGCTCCGCTGATGTCAAAGGAGCTGACGGTGCTTCCCCGAGCGGTTCACGCCCCGCGCGGCGCTCGGCGCGAGTCGAAGGCCGAGTGGAGCACGAAAGCGCAGGCACCGTCCGGCGCAGCTGTCAGAGCGCGCGCGTGGCGCAGCTTACGAATCTCCCCACATGGCTCGAGGGCATGCGCGCTGCACTGTGGCCGCCCCAATCCGTGGCACACTCGAAGGAGACACCCCACATGGCCAAGACCGTCCGCCGCAAAGTGAAAGTGAAGCCCCTGCTCGCCGTCGCCGCCGGAGCCGCGGCCGTCGTCTTCGGCGCATGCGGTGGTCCCTTCACGTCCGGCAACCTCGTCGCGCCCCCGCCGTGCGGAGCCGACGCGGGTCCGCCGGGCTGCTACGACGACGACCCGGTCGACGCCGGCTCGGATGGCGGCACCGACGGCGGGCTGGGCGGCGACCAGTAATGGAAGAGCGCCTCGAGGCCTTCGAGCTGTCGCTGTACGGAGGCGCCGTCGAGCGGCGCTACCGTCGGCTGCGGCCCGAGGTCGAGAGCCTGCCGTGGGGGACGATTCACCCCGAGCGGTACCCTCCCGAGGTCGTCGAGGCCGCGCGCCGCGCGTGGACCGAGGCCGCCTTCCAGGAGCACCGCACCGGAGCGGCCTGCGCCGCGACGCTGAAGACGCTCATCGCGTGCCGCGCGCCGCTCGATCTCGTCGCGATGGCGAGCCGCTTTCCGCTCGACGAGATGGTGCACGTCGAGCTGTGCGCGCGGCTCGTCGGCGAGCTCGGCGGCGCGATTGCGCTGATGCACGACCCGCGGTCGATGATCGTCGAGCCGCCGCGCGACATGCCCATGCTGCTGCAGGCCGCCGAGCTCATCGTGCGGAACTTCTGCGTCGGAGAGGCGCTCTCGATTCCGGTGCTGCGCGGCTCGTGGCACGCCTCGCGGCACCCGCTGATCCGCGAGGTGCTCTGCCGCATCGTGAAGGACGAAGCGGCGCACGGGCAGCTCGGCTGGTTCTTCCTCGACTGGGCCGAGGACCAGCTCGGAGACGCAGAGCGCAAGCACCTCGCCGCGATCGCGGCGCAGACCATCGGCGCCGTCACCGAGCGGTGGAAGTCGGTCACGCCGCGGCCCAACAGCCCGCTCGACGCCGACGCGCTCGGCTGGATGGAGAGCCAGAGCTACCTCGAGCTCGCCCGCCGCTCGCTCGAGACCCACGTGCTCGAGCCGCTCGTCGAGCGCAGCATCCATCCCGGCAGGTTCAGCTGAAGCGCCTCGCGGGGCACGCCCTCGACCTCGCCGTCTTCCGCATCGCGGTGATGTTCGTCGTGCTCGGCGCGAGCGAGCTGCACCGCGCCGCCGAGTGGGCCTCGCTGCCGCTCGAGCTGCGCACCGCGCCGTGGGGCTTCGTCGCCCTGCCCATCGGAGCACCTGCCGCCGAGGCGCTGCGCTGGGCCACGGTGGTGGCCGCGAGCTTCGCGCTCGTCGGGCTGTTCACGCGCGCCGCCGTCGCGGTGACCGCGGCGCTGCTGCTGCTCGTGCTCGCGCTGCCGCAGCAGTGGGGCGCCGGCGTGCACACGCATCACCTGCTGTGGTTCACGCTGCTGCTCGCGGCGTCTCCGTGTGGAGACGCGCTGTCGATCGACGCGTGGCGCGCGCGGCTTCGGCCGGCGCCGGCGGAGGCGTACGGCATCCCCGTGCGCGCGGCGTGGCTCTGCATCGGGCTCATCTTCTTCTTCCCCGGCTTCTGGAAGCTCGCGACGCAGGGGCTCGGCTGGGCGCTCTCGGACAACCTCGTGCACCAGCTCCACTTCAAGTGGCTCGAGCACGGCGTCGTCCCCGCGGTGCGGCTCGATCGCCATCCGCTGCTGCTGAAGGCCGGCGGCCTCGGAGTCCTCGCGCTCGAGCTCTCGTTCGTCGCGCTCGTGCTCGTTCGGCGCGCGCGACCCTTCGCGGTCGCCGCCGCGCTCGGCTTCCACGCCGCGACGCGCGCCTTCTTCCTCATCGGCTTCTCGTCGCTGTGGGCCTGCTACGTGGTGTTCGCTCCGTGGAGCCGCTGGGTCGGCGCCCGCGAGCACGGTGAGCCTTCGCGCCGCTCGCCGTGGCCCGCCGCGCTGATGGCGGTGCTCGTGCTCGGCGGCGTCGCCCTGGCCGGCGCGCGCGGCCTCGAGCACGGCTGGCCCTTCGCCTGCTACCCGACGTTCCGGCATGACCCGGGCGCGAGCGCGCCGGTGCTCGTCGCCGAGGAGGAGCTCGCGGACGGGGCGCGCCGGGAGCTGCCGCTCGGCTTCCTGCGCGGTGACTCCGGACAGAAGGAGTGGAGCGCCATGTGGCACCTCTTGTCCGCGCCGCGACCCGAGGCGCTGCGCGCGTGGTGGGAGGCGCACCGGGCAGATCGCAGCGGCGTCGTCGCCGTGCGCTTCTTCGCGGGCGGCGTCGCTGCGGACCCGGATGCTGCGGCGGACGCTCCCGTGAGGCGTGCGCTGCTCGCCGAAGTCCGGTTATGACAGCGGCATGAGCGACGTCACCATCACGTATTGCACCGCTTGAGGCTATCTCCCCCGGGCCACCCGTGCGGCGGCCGTGTTGAAAGAGAAGCTCGGTGTTCAGGCGAAGCTGATTCGAGGCAGCGGCGGCATCTACGAGGTCTCCGTGAACGGTGAGGTGGTCGTGGCGAAAGGGAGCTCGGGGTTCCCGACCGAGGACGCGGTCGTCTCCGCGGTGAAGACGAAGCTGGGCATGCCATGAAGAGGGCACTGCTCGCTGCGCTGCTCGCGTTGAGCTGCACCCGGGACGAGAGCAAGACCGCTCCCGCCCCCTCTTCGCCGGGGGCCTCGAAGCGCATGGCCCCGGGCCGGCCGATTCCGCAAGACGGGCAGCAGGTGGTGCGCGACTCGAACCGGGTCCCCGGCGTGGACGGCGCCGCGGTCGACGCCGGCTCACCGTGAGCTGAGGCTCACGGCTCGATCTCGACGACGTAGAACGTGACCTGCCCGGTGAAGCCGCTGCGGCCGCGAATCGCGCGGACGTTCGTGGAGCTGGTCAGCTCGAGCCGCGCGTTGCCCTCGCCGAAGAGGTCGCCGCTGCCACCGTACGAGGTCTCTCCGCTCGACTGACCGGCGCCGCTCTGCGAGCTCGCGAACACGAGCGTGCGCGTCGTGTCGACGGGCGAGATGGCGACGTCCACCGTGTTGGTGCCGACGGGGAACGCGACCGTCTTCTGCTGCACCGCGGCGCGCGCGCCGAAGTCGAGGCGCTGCCAGCCGAGCTGCAGCACGGGGCGCAGCGAGCAGCCGGCGTCGTTGCCGTCGCCGCGGCTCACGTCGAACGACGTCGGGCTCGGCATCGTCGTGCGCACCATCGCGTTGCAGACCTGCGCGCTCGTGTCGGGCATGCGCACCTGCGTGAGGATGGCGGTGTTCAGCGAGGCCGCCGGCAGGCCGGTCTTCGAGAAGCGCGTCTCTCCGTCCGGAAACGGCGACAGCTCGAGGCCGTCGAGCACGGTGAGGCCCTGCAGCTCGGCGACCTGCCAGTCGTACTGGACTCCGCTGCACATGCTGCCGGCGTCTTCTCCCATCGACAGCTCGAGGGTCGTCGGGCCCGCGACGCGCGAGATGAAGAGGTTGTCGTCGTCGTAGTCGCCGCCCGCTCGCACGTTGACCAGCGCGAACGAGCTCGCGGGCGCCACCGCGTTCGGCAGCTGAACCGTCCACCCGGTGCCGAGGCAGGTGCCGGTGCCGCGCTGAACGTGCAGGCCGGTCGGCAGCTCGAGCGTCTGCCAGTGCATGGTCGCGCTGTTGAAGTGGCCGTTGCGGTCGCACGAGATGGTCGCCGTTCCGTTCAGGCGGCAGCGCACCATCCACGCGCCGGCGCTGCCGCCCGACGACGTCGCCTGGTAGAAGAGCACCGTGTGGCTCTGGTCTCGCTGCGACGGCGAGATGTTGCAGCTGGCGAAGGTGTCGACCGTGACTCCGCCGTCGGGCAGGGTCGTGCCGGTGTTGAAGCTGCAGTTCGTCGCGCGCCGGACCGCTGGGGTCACGTCGAGCAGCTGCGTCGCCGAGGCGAAGCTCGCGTTCGCGGTGACGCTCACCGTGCCGCCCGTCACCGGCTTCACGTAGAACGTCGCGGTCGCCGAGCCGGCGGGAATCGCCGTCGAAGAGATGGGCGTCGCGCACGCGGACGTCGCGTAGAAGCGCGCGCCGATCGTCGCCGCCGGAGTCGCCGTCAGCGACAGCGGCGCGTCGACGGTCACCGCGTGCGGCACGCTGCCGAGCCGCGCTTCGACGATCGCCGGGAAGCACGTGCCCGCGAGCAGCGGCTGGGCCGGGGGCATCGACGTGAAGACGAGGCTGTCGGGTGGCACGCCGCCGCCGGCGCCTCCGCCCGAGCCGCCGGAGCCGCCCGAGCCACCCGTGCCGCCACCTCCGGTGCCGGGCATGCCGCCCGCCGAGCCGCCGGCGCTGCCCCCGGCGTCGCCTCCTCCGGCGCCTCCCGCGACTCCGCCGCCGGTGCCGCCGGCGTCTCCTCCGGCAGCGCCGCCAGCGTCGCCGCCACCGCTTCCACCGCCTGCGGCGGAGCTGCCACCGCCGGCCGCGCCTCCGCCGGTGCCGTCATCCGCGACACACACGCCGCTGCGGCACAGGTGGCCCTCGGCACAGTCGGACTGGGTCACGCAGGCGAACGTCTGCTCGCCGACGCGCGTGTTGCACTGACACGCCCCAAAAGACACCAGGGCCAACGTCAGCAGTGCCGCGCGAGACATGCCGCTGGATTGTCCTTCCGAATCAGGCAGTGGGGGAAGTCAGCTGCCGCATGAGCCCGGTCATGTCGAGCTGCGACCAGGCCTCGGCAATCTTCCCATCCTTCACCTTGTAGAAGGAAATGCGGCTGACGGAGACCTTACGGCCGGTTGCGGGCACTCCGTTGAAGGGGCCCTGGTGCGTGGCCTGAATCTCGTCGCGCACGGCGACGCGGTCGCCCTCGGAGACGACGTCGTCGATGCGCACCTTCAGGTCGGGGAACGCGGCCCTCAGCGCCGCCACGGCCTTCTTCAGGCCCTCGAGCCCGGGCGCGTTGCCCTGTAATGCGGTGTGGTTCACGAAGCCCTCGTGGACGAGCTCATCCGCCAGCTCCAGGTTGCCGCGTGAGAAGCCCTCATCGATCCACTTACGAACGATTTCTTCGTTTCGTGAGGCCATGTGAGGCCCTGAGTTATACAGCGCCGCCATGTCCAACGTCCGCATCGAAAAAGACACCTTCGGGCCCATCGAAGTCCCCGCCGAGCACCTGTGGGGCGCTCAGACGCAGCGCTCGCTGCACCACTTCCACATCTCCACCGAGAAGATGCCGCCGCAGCTGCTGCGCGCGCTCGTCACGGTGAAGAAGGCGGCTGCCCGCGTCAACGCGGAGCTCAAGTCGCTGAACCCCGAGAAGGCGCAGGCGATCGAGAAGGCCGCCGACGAGATGCTCGCCGGAAAGCACGACGCCGAGTTCCCGCTGTCGGTGTGGCAGACGGGCAGCGGCACGCAGACGAACATGAACGTCAACGAGGTGCTCGCGAACCGCGCGAGCGAGCTGATGGGCGGCGAGCGCGGAGAGAAGCGCAAGGTCCACCCGAACGACGACGTCAACAAGGGCCAGAGCAGCAACGACGTGTTCCCCACCGCGATGAGCCTCGCGGCCGCCGAGGCCGTGGTGCGCGACGTGATGCCGTCGCTCGAGAAGCTGCGCGCGGCGCTCGCCGACAAGTCGAAGGCGTTTCACGACGTGGTGAAGATCGGCCGCACGCACCTGCAGGACGCGACGCCGCTCACCCTCGGGCAGGAGTTCTCCGGCTACGTCGCGCAGCTCGACCACGCGCTGCAGCACGTCGAGCTCACGCTGCCGCACCTGCACGAGCTCGCGCTCGGCGGCACCGCGGTCGGCACGGGCCTCAACGCGCCGAAGGGCTACGCCGAGCGCGTCGCGAAGGAGATCGCCGACCTCACGAAGCTGCCGTTCAAGACGGCGCCGAACAAGTTCGAGGCGCTCGCCGCGAACGACGCGATCGTCCACGCGCACGGCGCGCTCAAAGGGCTCGCGGCGGCGCTGTTCAAGATCGCGAACGACGTGCGCTGGCTGGCGTCGGGGCCGCGCTCGGGCCTCGGCGAGATCACGATCCCCGAGAACGAGCCGGGCAGCTCGATCATGCCGGGCAAGGTGAACCCGACGCAGTGCGAGGCGCTCACCATGCTCTGCGCCCAGGTGATGGGGAACGACGTGGCGATCTCCGTCGGCGGAGCGAGCGGCAACTTCGAGCTCAACGTCTTCAAGCCGCTCATCATCCACAACTTCCTGCAGTCGTGCCGGCTGCTGGCGGACGGCATGAACAGCTTCCGCGAGCACTGCGTCGTCGGCATCGAGGCGAACACGGCGCGCATCAAGGAGAACCTCGACCGCTCGCTCATGCTCGTCACCGCGCTGAACCCGCACATCGGCTACGACAACGCCGCGAAGATCGCGAAGACCGCGCACAAGGAAGGCAAGACCTTGAAGGAGGTCGCCGCCCAGCTCGGCCTCGTGAAGCCGGAAGACTTCGACAAGTGGGTGAAGCCCGAAGACATGTGCGGCGAGCGCTGAGCCTCACAGGGCGATGCCGTTCGCCTCGAACAGCTTCTTCGTCCACAGCGCCGCGGTCTCGAGGCTCTGGGGGTAGTACTTGATGGACGGTGCGCCGCCCTTCGTCTCCCAGACGACCTCCTTGATCTCCGGCGCGTCCATGCGGAACTTGCCGGACTGGAAGCCGAGCGACTTGTCCTGCAGCGTTCCGTCGGAGCGCTGCTCGATGTCGAGCGCCATCTTCACGAACCGATCGAGCTGAGCGGGCGGCAGCTGCTGCAGCTTCGCGAACAGCTGCTCCTTCGTCATGTTCAGCTTCGGCGCGATGCCGATGATCGCCAGGCCGGCGTTGCCGTGGTCCGAGCGACGCACGTTGCCGAGCGCCTTCGCGAGCGGCTTCGGGACGCCGCCGGCCTCGAGGTAGATGCGCGCGTCTTTCTCCGAGGCCTCTTCCGCGGCGGCGGCCTTGCGGTTGCTCACCACGAGCTTGGTGACGAAGCCCGCGACCGCGAGCGTCGCGCCGATCAGCTGACCGCCCGGCACCGAGCTGCTCACCGACGCGAGCCCCATCAGCACGCCGCCGGCCCCCGTCATCAGGTCCGCCGCGCCCTCGCCGAGCTTGCCCTCGCGCAGGCCGTCGATGCCGCTGAACACGTCGAGCACGCCGGTCACCACGTTGAGGCCGCCCGCCAGCTTGCCGAGCGACTCGACCGCGGCCTTGCGGCCCATCATCTCGAGCGCCATCGACGCGCCCTCGACGGGCAGCTTCGCGGCCTCGACCACCGTCTTGAAGCGCTGCAGGTTCGACGCGTCGTTCCAGTCGGCGACGCCCTTGCCGACGCCGTACATCGAGAGGCCCAGGCCGATGACCTTGAGCGAGTTCTTCGCGAGATCGCTCTGGCCGAAGGCGCCGCCGTCGATGTCCTTGAACGCCTGCTTCAGCTTCTCGGTCGACTCGACGCTGCCGGTCGCGTCGATGAACGCGTCTTTCAGCGTGTCGATCTTGCTGCGATCGATGCCGAGCAGGCCCGCGTTGCGGTCGAGCAGGCGCACGAAGCCGTCTTTCGTCGTCACGTCGCCGGCGAGCGCCATCGTGCCGATGCCCGAGGCGACCGTCTTCGCGAGGTTCTCGGTGAGCTCTTTCGAGTCCTTCGCCAGGGTGGCGGCGCCGTCGATCCAGCTCGGCTCGCCCTTCTTCTGCGCCTCGAGCGCGTCCGCGACCGCCTTGCCGCCTGCGGCGGTCTTCTCGAGCTTCGGCAGGATCTTCAGCAGCGCCTTCGCTTCGTCGTTGAACGCGCGGTTGCCGTTGTACGAGTAGTTGTCGAGCGCGCCCTTGCTCGGGTCGACGGAGAGCCCGCCGAGCAGCTTCGTCGCGTCGGCGAGCTTCGCGGCCGAGGCCTCGAGCGCCTCGAACTCGGCCTTGTGCTGCGCGCGGAACGCGTCGACCGCGGCCTTGCGCTGCGCCGGGTCCATCATCGCGCCGAAGCCGCTGTCGAGCAGGGCGAGCTCGCGCTTGAGCTCCTCGGCCCGCTTCGACTTCGCCTCGAAGTCCTTGCGCAGCGGGCGGATCTGCTCGGCGATGAGCCCGCGCAGCGTGCCGGACTCCTCTTTCTTGCCGGCGGCCTCGAGCTGCTTCACGAGCTCGGCGGCGTCGCCGAGGTGGCGGCCCTCTCTGAGCTCCGGCGCCAGCGCGCGGCCGAGCTCGGTGCGCCACACGTCGCCCTTCAGCACTTGCGAGAGCTCGCCGAGCACCGCGGTGCGCTCCTTGCCCTCGAGGCTGTCGAGCACGCCGAGGTAGCCCTTCGCGACCGCGGGGTCCTTCATCGCGGCGCCGGCGAGGTGGCGGATCTCGTGCTTGAGCGCGACGAGCAGGCGCGCGCGGTTCTCGGGCGCGGTGCCGTCGATGGCCTTCTCGAGCGCGGCGACGGCGGCGGTGTCGCTCGCCTTCATCGCCGCCTTGACCTTCGAGACGTCGTAATCGAGCGCCTCTTTGAACGTGTAGCCGGAGGGCGCGCCGAGCAGCTCGCGCTGCTTCGCCTCGGGCAGGCTCGCGGCGTCGAGGACGGTGTCGACGTGGCGCGCATCGGCGAACGGCGCGCGCTCGAAGCCGCTGACCGCGATGGCGTTGGCGGTCTTCGCCTGGTCGAGCGCGGCCTGTGCCGTGGCGCCGAGCCTCGTGCGCGCGCCCATCAGCGCGCCGGCGACGGTCTTGTGCGTGGCGTACGCGGCGTCGAGGTCCTTCTGCAGGCCGGCGAGCTTCTTCTCCATCTCCTTGAGCGCGGGGCCGTACTTCCTCGGGTTGACCTGCGCGTCCTTCTTCAGCTCGACGACCTCGGCCGAGACGTCGGCGACGGCCTTCTGCAGCGTGGCGACCTTCAACGTCGAGTCGGCCAGTGCGCCTTCGAGCTTCTTCACCTCGGCCGCGCTGGCGGCGGCGACGGTCTGCGTGGCGCGGGTGGCTTTGACGGCGGCATCGACGCGGGGAGAAGTCATGGACAGCGCCATGAGCAAGGCCAGGGCCCACCTGGGCGCCAGGAGATTCCGGCGCTTATGTCGGCGCCCGCCCCCTGTGTCGCGTGACGAAGGGTGGGCGTTACCGGCCTGCGCACCCGCTGCGCTGCGTGGCGCGCGGCATTAGCTGAAGGGCCGGGGAGGACCGAATGGCCATGGGCCGCTGCTACCTGATCCAGGACCCGTACCATGTGTACGCGGCGAGCTTCATCGACGTCATCTTTCGCACGTGGGGGCACAAGGCGATCTGCCTCTACACGGACGAGAAGGTTCGCTTCTACGAGCGGGATGCGTTCCCGATCCTCGACTCGGACCGCATCGAGACCTCCGTCGACCTCGACGGTGAGTCGCTCGCCGCGGTCGCGAAGCGGCTGCAGCGTCGCTACGACATCGCGGGCATCGTGCCGTTCTCCGAGCCGACGGTCGCCAACGCCGCCGAGCTCGCGGCGCAGCTCGGGCTGTCGTGGTGCAGCCCCGAGGTGGTGCGCCGTTTCCGCGACAAGTTCGCGCTCAAGCAGTGGCTGCGCGAGCGCTACCCCGCGCTGCGCCTCAACGCCTCGCGGCGGGTGACGTCGGCGGCCGACGTGCTCGCCGGGCCGCTGCCGGACCGCTACGTGCTCAAGCCGAACGACGGCTTCGGCAACAGCGCCATCGGCATGTTCGACAAGGGTACGCCGCGGCAGCGCCTCGACGACTTCTTCCGCGCGCACCCGCCGCGCAACTGGCTGCTCGAAGAGTTCATCGGCGGCACCGAGTACTTCGTGAACGGCCAGGTCGGAGCGCACGGCGAGATCGACGTCTTCGCGATCTTCGAATACGAGCGCCGCCCCGCGAACGGGCGCGAGAACCTCGATCACCTGACGTGGCGGCTGCCGCGCAGCGCTCCCGAGTACGAGCAGCTCGAGCACTACGCCCGCCAGGTCGTGGCAGCGACCGGCCTCGTCCGCTCGCCGTTCCACCTCGAGGCGAAGATCGACGAGAAGGGCCCGTGCCTCATCGAGGTCGGCGCGCGCCTGGTCGGCAACGGCAACGCGTACGTCTGCAACGAGCTGCACGGCAACGCGCTCGATCTCTTCCACGTGGCCGCGCACCACTACCTGTCCGCCGAGCCGTACGGCCCGCTGCCGCTCGACTGGAAGCACTACGACGCGACCGAGCTCGTCTACGTGCACGGGGTGTCGACGGAGACCGCGGTCATCGAGACCCTCGAGGGCATCGCCGAGGTCGAGCGCCTGCCCGAGTTCGCGGGCTGGGTGCGGCGGCCCACCATCGGCATGCAGGTGGTTCCTACCGTGGGCCTGTTGACCTCGCCGTACTGCCTGTTGCTGCGCGGCAAGTCGAAGCAGAAGCTGCGCGAGGTCTCGGGGCTCGTGCGCGCGCTGATCACCTGGAACCGCAGCGCCGATGCTGCGTCGACGGTGCAGGCGCTCGGGTACCAGCTGCGCGAGAAGCTGTCCAAGCGGCTTGGCTGGGAGCTGTACGGGAAGCCGCTGTCTCGCGTGCGGAAGCTCGCGCTGCTCTAGCGGCCGGCCGGGTACAGGAAGTGGAGCGCGTTCCGGTACCCGTCGCCGCTCCCGGCAACGTGAACGCACCCGGGCCCGTCGAGTCGTACCCGGAGCGCCTCGTGCCCGGTGCCCGTGAGAAACCGTCCCCGGCTTCTACGTGGTGACCCCGTGCCGCTTCTTGGCGGCCTCGTACAAATCAACGTACCCGTGCTCGTTGCCGATCTCGCCCTTCGCGTACCGGGCCGAGAACCGCCGGTGGTACTCGCTGAACGCCTGCGCGTTGTGCCCCAGGAAGATGATGTCGTGCACGCCCATGTGGCGGAGCACGATGCAGGGGTAGGGCGACTTGTACGCCTGGAACTTCTCGTTCCGGATGGCGCCCTTCGTCGCGAGGGGGTGGAACTGCGAGAGCATGATCCCCTTCTTCATCATCAGGAACGACTTCAGCTCGGTGTGGATGGTGTCGACGACGGTGCCGCGCTCGGGCGGGATGTTGGGGAACACCATCAGCAGGCTGTTGAACTCGTCCTCGGGAGTCAGGTGCGGGAACCGCTCGAGGAAGCCGTCCGCGTGGCTGAGCAGCACGTCGCGCATGACGGAGAGCTCCGTCCCATCAATCTCCTCGTGCAGCACGAGGTAGAAGCGCCCCGTGTTGATCGACTTCGGCACGAACGGGCAGACCGCGCCCTTGCGGCCGAGCTCGGGGTGGGGGCGCGAGAGATACGCGTGCGCCCACTCCATGACCTCGCTCGCCTGCTTCACCCCCGTGGGGCTCAGCGCGGCGGTGACGCGGCCGCTGTAGCGGCGACCGACTCCGGCTTTCAGTCCGACGCGCGTCACGAGGTCGCGCGCCTGGGTCAACCGCTGCTCGAGATCACCGACGAAGGGCAGTTCCATATCGGCGCTCTAGTAGCGGCCGCGTACCGCACCCGCTACAGCGTGACGAGCGTCACCGGGAGGTCACACTCCGACGTCGTGCAGTTGATGACGCGCGTCGGCCCGACCTGCCACTCGCCCCGGTCTTCGTGGATGTGACCGAAGAAGTTGAAGCGCGGCTTCGCGCGGCGAAGGTGCTCGAGCAGATCCGCGCAGCCGACGCGACGCCCGTCCCAGCAGCGATCGCCGTACCCCGCAGGAGGCCCGTGCGTCACCAGCACGTCGAGCCCTTGCGGGATCAGCCGCCACTTCGCCGCGAGCGGCTCGCCGCGATCCAGGTTGAACGCCCAGTCGAAGAACCGCGGCTGCCACGGAGCCCCCCAGATGCGCACGCCCTCGACCGTCACCTCGGAGTCCCGCAGGTAGTGAATGCCCGCCCCGCGCACGATCGCTTCGGCTGCTTCGGGCTCCGTCTCGAAGAGGAAGTCGTGGTTGCCCGCGACGAAGATCTTGTGCCGGTGGGGCAGCGACTGAAGCCACGCGATCGACTCCTCCACCTGAGGGCGCGTCCCCATCATCGTGAGGTCGCCGGCGTGGATCAGGATGTCGGCGTCCGGCACGACGAGCGTGTTGCCGTGCGTGTCCGCCATCGCCGCGATCGTCAGAGGCATCTCGATTCACATAGACGACCCGCGAGGCCGCGCAGCCGAAAAGTTGTCGCACCCTGTAGTCCGGGGGAGCCTCTCCACCGATGGCGGGCCATGAGGTGTCCGAACCGCGTGGCCTATTCTTCTGATCACGTTCGTTCAACAAGCGGAGGGCGCTTTGGGTCGTCAGGGCTTGCTGGCAGCGGTTCTCATCATGGTGTCGGCCTGCGGGATGGGCACGACGGGCAACTCCAACGCAATCGACACGCTCGACTCCGAGCTGAACCTCGGTGACAAAGAGCGCTCGATTCCCGATCGCGACTGCCGCGACTTCTCGGTGCGGCCGATGGCGACGGGCACGATTCGCGCGGAGCCGGCGAACGAGCTCGTCGAGGTCGCGTCCGGCACCTCGGTGCAGTCGATGTACTTCGCGAGCACCGGCAACACCGCCGAGGTCCGCAACGGCGTCGTCGAGTTCCAGCTGCCCGCGCTCGGTGGCTACATCACGAAGGCCGAGCTGCGCTTCAACGACGTTCACCCGTACCAGCTGCAGGCGGTGCCGGCGGATCTCCACCAGCTCTCGCTTCACGGCCAGGTCGACGGAGCGATCACCGTCGACGACTGGGCCCGCGAGGGCTCGCCGTTCGCGCTGTTCGCCACCGACCTGAACGATCTGAACCCGCCCGAGCGCGTGTTCGACATTCGCGGCACCGTCGCGCTCGGCGGCAAGCTCGGCCTGCACCTGAACCTCGATCGCAGCACGCTGCCGAACGGCGCGTACGGCTCGTCGTTCGAAGGCTTCCGTCTCGACGTCACCGTCTGCGGCGAGAGCCGCCTGGTCGACGGCGCGCCGAGCGGCGATCCGATCTTCTGACGTCTCGTTCCTCGTACCTGCGGGCGGTCCAAGGGGGCCCGCAGGTTCGAGGAGCCGGACGGTCGGTCAGAGCCCGCGACGTGCCCGAGCTGCGAGGCACGACGCGCTGCCGCGCTCGAACGCCCGGCACAGCGTCGGGCGGTCTTCGTACACCGCACAGAGCCAGCGAGGTTGGTTCGGCTCGGGCGTGCGCAGGGCAGAGCAGTGCCCGCCCTTCATCTTCATGAACCGTTCGGCCTCGGCCGGCCGGCCGACGCTCGGCAACGTGCTGCTCACCGGCTCCGCCACGTAGGTCGCGGTCTGCTCGGGGCCCAGACGCGCGACGTCGTCGGCGAAGACCTGCACGTAGTTGTTCTGCCCGAAGCAGCAGGCTCCACAGGTGACACAGTCGAGGTTGTCGGCCAAGGGAGTCTCATAGCAGCACCGGTCTCCCGGCGCTGTCATGGCTGCGCCAGCGCTGAATGTTTTCCGTGCTCATCCCCTGGGCTTGCCCCAGCCCCCTCCGGGAGGAGCCCTCTTTGGCGCTCGGCGGGCCTTACTTTCCGTGGTCCGTGATGACGAACTCGACGCGCCGGTTCTTCGCGCGCGCCGCTTCGGTCTTGTCGTTCACCAGCGGCCGCGTCTTGCCGTAGCCCTTCGCCTCGAGCCGGTTCTTGTCGATGCCGCGCTTCACCAGCGCCGCCATGACGGACTCGGCCCGCTGCTGCGAGAGCTTGTTGTTGAACGCTTCGTCCTTGATGTCGTCCGTGTGGCCCTCGATGCGGACCTTCTTCACGTCGGTGAACTTCTTCATGATGTCGGCGACGTTATCGAGCAGCTTGTTCGACTCGGCCTTGATGGTGGCCTTCTCCGTGTCGAAGAAGATCTGCTCGGTGATGACGATCTTCTCTTCGGTGACGAAGACGGTCGCTTCCTTCTCGGGGCAGCCGTCGGTGTCGTCGATGCCGTTCACCGTCTCGGGCTCGTTCGGGCACTTGTCCTGAGCATCGGGGATGCCGTCTTTGTCGTTGTCGGTGTCGGGGCAGCCGTCCTCGTCTTCGAAGCCGTCTTTGTCCTCGGCGAGATCGCGGCACTTGTCGGTCGCGTCCTTCACGCCGTCGCCGTCGTTGTCGTCGTCCGGGCAGCCGTCTTCATCCTGGAAGCCGTCGCGGTCCTCGGCGACGGTCGGGCACTTGTCCTTCTCGTCGACGATTCCGTCGAGGTCGTTGTCCTTCTCCGGGCAGCCGTCGTCGTCCTGGAAGCCGTCCTTGTCTTCCGGCTCGAGCTTGCACTTGTCCTTCTCGTCGTCGATGCCGTCCTGGTCGTTGTCCTTCTCGGGGCAGCCGTCCTCGTCCTCGAACGAGTCCATGTCCTCGGCGTCGTCGGGGCACTTGTCGCTCGTGCCCTTGATGCCGTCGTTGTCTGGGTCGTAGTCGGCCGGCACGCTCGAGGGGCCGCCGATGCTGATGGAGAGACCGACCAGCAGGACCGCCTCGTTCACCCACAGGAACTTCACGAACGGGCCCGTCTGCAGACCGTCGATGAGCGAGATCTCGTAGCCGAGCGCGGCGTCGAAGCCGATGCGCGGGCCCGACGTGACGACGAAGTTGGCGTCGAGCCAGAGGTTGCCGTGCCAGTTGCCGCGCGTCGGGCGCCCCGGCATGAACCGGTAGCCCTGCTCGTCGTTCAAGATGCGCCAGCGCAGACCGATCGCGGCGCCGAACAGCGAGCCGTTGTTGAGCAGCGTGTTGTTGCCGCTGCCGAGGCCGAAGATCTGCAACTGCGGAGACACCGGCCCGATCGCGAGCAGGCCGAAGTCGACCTTCAGCTCGGCGCCGCTCACGCTGCCGCCGCCCTTCGAGAGATCCCACCCGAACATCGGATCGAGGTGGAAGTTGACCTTGTACGACTCGGCCCACGCCGGCGCAGCGAACATCACGGCCGCGGCGAGCGCGACGACGCGCGAATTCATGTGGTGTTCCCTCTCCCTGAAATTTGCGCGCAGGGTAGTCGGTCAGCGGCGGCGGCGCATCAACAACAACGCGGCGAGCGCGAAACTTGAGAGGTCAACGGAAGTGCAGCCACAGCCGCCTCTGGCCTCGTTCATCATCATCGGGTCGCCGCCGCCGGCGCCGGTCGTCGGCTCTCCGCCGCCGGAGCCGCCGGAGCCGCCGGAGCCGCCGGAGCCGCCGGCGCCGCCCGAGCCGCCCGTCGCTGCGCCGCCGGCCGTGCCCCCTGCGGCGCCTCCTCCGGAGCCGCCTGCCGTACCGCCCCCGGTTCCGCTGGTCGTCCCGCCGCCGTTGCCGCCCGCACCGCCGCCGGGAGCGCCGCCGCTTCCTCCGCCCGCGCCTCCACCACTTCCCCCCAGACAGGTGGAGACGTGGGTGGGCCGGGTGTTCGCGCAGCTCGTCGGAGAGGCGCACGCCGGCTCCGGCAGGTCGGGCGGCGACGTGCCGCTGCCGAGGTCCTGCAGTCGCGGATACGCGAACTGCAGCGAGGACCAGTGGTTCGCGGTCGGAGGGTTCTCCATCCAACCGAACACCTTCTCCTGATACGGGCGACTGCCTCCGACGGTCGGGTTGTAGACGCCGCGCGTCGACGAGTAGCTCGGGTTGTTCGGGTTGTTGCTGAACGCGAGCCCGTTGTACGCCCACGTCGCGGTGTACCAGTGCTCGACGACCTGCGGCTGGTTGTCGCCGACGCAGTTCGTCGCGCGCCACTTGCTCGCGAGGATGAGCGTGCCGGTCGCGAGGTTGTAGGTCGCGTCGTTCGCGACCCGCGCGCGATCGAAGTTCGGAGTGGGATCGAACGTGCGCATGCCGCTCGTCACCTGGCCGATGCCGTAGCCGCAGTCGAAGGAGATGATGGTGCGAGAGGCGCCGCCCACCTGCGACGTCGGAGTCGTCGGCACGCAGAACTGCTTCCAGCTCGACTCCTGCATCGCGATCGCCTTGAGCAGCTCGCAGGGGAACTTCGCCGCGACCATCGTCGTCGCCATCGGCTTGCCGCAGCCCTGGCCGATGTTGCCGACGGACGGGCCTTGCGTGCCCCACGCGGCGGGCCCGCCCGCGACGAGGTTGAAGATGCCCTGCCACTGCGAGACCGTCGGGTTCGTGCCGTTCGCGGCGTTGACCGCGCAGTTCGCGTTCATGCCCTCGGGGCTCGAGGCCGTGTAGCTCGGGCAGAACTGCGCGAGCAGCAGCGCGGAGAGCGCGGCGATCACTCGACCACTCCGGCGAGATCGAGGCGCACGTCTTTCGGAGCCGCGAGCGGCAGGGCGCGCCCGGTCTTCAGCTCGACGGCGTACGCGTGCGGGAAGCTCGACGGCACCTCGTGCAGCACGAAGGCGAGGCCCCTGACGGCGTGCAGCACGTGCTCGAAGCCCGGCCCGTTCGGCAGGAGCGCGAGCGTGCCGTCGGCGGCGAACCGCAGTCCCTCGGCGGGGCCGGGGCTCGTCGCCAGGCGGCCGTCGAGCAGCGTCGGCAGGGCGGCGACGTGCGTGCTGCGTGCGGCGGTGGTGAGCGCCCCGGTGCGCAGGTCGACGCGCGCGACGAGCCAGCCCTCGGCGTCTGCCGTCGTGAAGAAGAGGGCGCGCCCGTCGGAGGCGAAGTCGCGGGCCATCGGCTGCAGCCTGGTGAGGGGACGGACTCCGAGCGCGTCGCGGTGGACGGCGACGAGGTCGGCGCCGCCGGGGCCGACGCGGTAGACGAGCAGCTCACCTTCGAAAGCGCCGGCGAGGAACGCGGTGTAGCCCTCGAACGCGTGCACCGTTCTCGCGGCGCCGGTGCGCGGGTCGATCTCGTCGATGGTGATGGCGTCGACGCGGTTCGGGCCCTCGCGGCCCCGCTGCACGAAGACGCGGCCGTCGCGGGTCACGAGGGGGCGCGTGGAGACGGCGACGCGGTCGGCGAGCGTCACCGCCGGCTTGCCCGGCTCGAGGCGGACGAGCGAGCACGCCCACGACGGGTCGCGCGCGTCCTTCGTCTGCGCGACGGCGACGACGGTGCGGGTGCCGGGCAGCAACACGCCGAGCACGGTCGAGCGTTTCACGTGCGTGAAGCTCGCGACGGCGGGCGAGAGCTCGGCGGCGCCGGGGCGCTGGAAGCGCAGCTCGGTCGTGTCACCGTCTCCGGGCGTCGAGAGCAGCGCCACCTCGGGAGCCGCAGCGAGCAGCATGAGCAGGGGGGTGAGCACGGGCGGGTGGCTCTTCCCTCACCGGGGTGGCGCGATGCAAGTCAGCGAGACGTCAGTGGCGCGCTGAGGGCTCACATGACACGGCTGCCGTGGGCGACATGGCGGCCTGACGCCTACCGGGGGCGGTCGTTATCATCGGGGTGTTTTGTACCGAGCGCTGTTCATGCTCGTGACGCTCGCCGTCGCTTGCCGCAGTCGAAGTCAGGAGCCCTGGCAGGCGTTCGAGTCTCCGCGCGGCGGCTTCACCGTGAGCATGCCCGGCAAGCCGGTGACGCACGTCGACTCGTCCGTGCATCGGAAAGAGGACGTGCAGCCCGACGGCACCCTGAGAGAGGGGGCGCCGTTCGTGAGCGAGCAGACGCGCTCGCATCGCGGCGAAGACGGCGTGTACACGGTGCGCTGGTACGAGGTGCCGCTCACGAACGAGCTGAACGAGAGGAAGTTCCTCGAGCGGCTCATCGCGACGAAGCAGCTCGGCACCGTGTTCCCGCGGTGGATTCACCTCGGGCCCTACGTGGGCATCGAATACGAGCGGCTCGAGCCGGCCGACGGCGTGCTGTTGCGCAGCCGCATGTTCGTCGTCGAGAGCCGCGTGTTTCACCTGTGGACGAACAACTGGATCGAGCGCGATGACGAGACGTCGGCGCGGCGGTTCATCGACTCGTTCCAGCTGCAGCTGCGGCCGGGCTTGCGCGTCACGTACGACGACGTCGTCGCCGACCGCCGCTGACCATTCCTCTTCCGTTCACGCTGAGCGGAGGCCGCAGGCCGGAGTCGAAGCGGGCCCAGGGACACCCGCACAGCCGCTCAAGGCGTAGGCCCCATCTTCGCCACCAGCTTGGAGCCATTGCGGAGCTGCGCGTGCCTCAGCGTCCAACCATCCACCTTCACGCCGTCGAGCTCGAGCGACTGCACGTAGATGTTCTCGGCCGACACGTCGCGCGCCTCGACCGTGAAGCCGTTCACCGTCACGCGCGGAAACGCAGGCGACCCCACGATCCACACGTCGCTGCCCGGCAGCGGATACAGCCCGAGCATCGCGAGCACGTACCAGCTCGCCATCGTGCCGCCGTCGTCGTTGCCGGGCAGGCCGTCGGGCTTCGAGGAGAAGAAGGTGCGCCGGGCCCAGACGCTCCACTTCGCGGTGAGGTCGCCTCGGCCAGCCTGCGAGAACATGAAGGGAGCCTGGATGTCGGGCTCGTTGCCGGCCCAGTAGTGGTCGTTCGGGAAGTAGCGCAGCTCGTACGGCTGCTTCGCCAGCGCCTCGAGCTCTGCCGGCGTCACGTCGAAGAACTTCTCGAGCTCGGACACGAACGCCTCGCGCGAGCCGTAGAGCTCGGCGTAGCCGTCGAGGTCGTGCGGGGCTCCGAACGTGTTCTGCACCGCGTTCGACTCGGCGAAGTCGTCCCACGAGAGCGGGTCGAACTCGCCGGGCTTCGGAGTCCCGTCGGCCTGCCGCGGCCGCAGCACCTTGAGCGCCGGGTCGAACAGCTTCCGCCAGCCGCGCGAGCGCGTGCGCAGCTTCTCGGCGTCGTCGGTGAGGCCCTGCTTCGCCGCCCACTCGGCGAGCGCGGCGTCGGCGCCCGCGTACTCGAGCGTCAGCGCCCCGCTGCGGCCGTCTTCGGTCACCGGCACGAAGCCGAGCGTCCGGTACGACGGAGCGCCGCGCCGCGTACCCATCATGTCGTCGGGCAGGGTGCCGAGGGCGCGCTCGCGCAGCATGGTCCACGCCTTCGACCAGTCTCCCGGGGCTCCACGCAGCACCGCGTCGGCGATGACGATGTCCGCGGGAGAGCCGAGCATCGTGCCGGTCTCTCCGGTGCCGAGCGGCCAGCGCGTGAAGCCGCCGAGCGCCTCGGCCTGCCGCACCAGGCTCTTCGCCGAGGCCGACGCGGACTCCGGCGCCACGAGGCCGTAGAGCGGGTGCACGGTGCGGTACGTGTCCCAGAGCGAGAAGTCGCTCAGCGTCGGGTCGGTCGCTCCGGTGAAGGTGCGGCCTCCGAAGACGTACGCGCCGTCGCGGTCGCTGATCAGCGTGGGCATCAGGAACGCGTGGTGCAGCGCCGAGTAGAAGGTGCGCCGCTCTTCTTCGGTGCCGCCGTAGACGGTGACGCGGGAGAGCAGGGTGCGCCACTCGTCGTCGGCGGCCCGGTGCGCGGCGTCGAACGACGACGGCTCGCCGTCGAGCGCGGCAGTGGCTCCTGCGGCGGAGACCAGCGAGAGGCCGACGCGCAGCGACACCGTCGTCGTGCCGTCGAACGCGAGCACCGCGCCCTGGTCCTGCTGCATCGTGACGCTCGTAAACGGCGCGCTCGAGCGCAGCTCGAAGAAGACGAGGTTGCCGCCGAAGCCGTCGCTCATCTCTCCGTTGACGCGCACCTGGCCGCGCAGCGTGTCGGGGCCGGCCTGCGCGAGCATCCGCTCGGCGGTGGTGCCGGGCGGCAGCACGCGGGTGAGGTCGAACACGACGCGCGGGCTCGAGCCCTGCGCCCACGTGTAGCGGTGGTGCGCGACGCGCGCGCTCGCGGTGAGCTCGGCCGTCACGTTCCAGCGATCGAGCTGCACGCGGTAGTAGGCCGGCTGCGAGACCTCGCTCTTCTTCGAGAAGATGCTCGAGTACGCGTCCTTGTCGAACGGCATGCTCAGCGTCGCGTCGGCCGGCGCGAGCGTCAGGGCGCCCCAGTCGGTGGCGCCGGTGCCGTGCAGGTGCAGCTGCGAGAACCCCTGGATGGTCTCGTCGCCCGCCCAGTAGCCGGAGTAGTGCAGGAACCGGAGCGCACCGTACTTCTTGCCGATGGTGTCGGGCCCCGGCTTCGCGAGGCCGTGCGGGACGGCGGCACCGACGAAGGCGGAGCCGGCTGCGAACGCGAAGCCGCCGCTGCCCATCAGCGGCGACGCGTACACGAGCGGATCGACGACCGGCTGCGGCTCGGGAGTCTTGGGGCCGCACGCGACGACGAGAAGGCAGAGCGCAAGCCGCTTCACGGCGCCACCATACGCCGTCCATCCTTCGTGCGCGGAACCGTCGCGTCATCGGGCAGCCCCTTGAGCCGGTCCCACCGCTGGCACGTGACGACGTCGTGCGCCTGGTCGAGCCCCTCGCAGTAGTTGGTGAAGAAGCACCGCCGCACCTCGGCGCCGCGCCCCTCGCGGACCTTCTTCGTCCAGTCGGGATCCGCGAGCGACTGCCGCGCGCTGGCGACGACGTCCGCGCCGCCCGAACCGAGCACGTCCTCCGCCTGCTGGAACGTGGCGATGCCGCCGCAGGCGACGACGGGAGTCGCGAAACCGGCAGCCACCACCGCCTGCTTCACGTCCGCCACCGCGGGCAGGTTCCTCCCGAACGGCCCCGGCGCAGCCACCGCCGTCGTCGGCATGCACTCGTGCCCGCTGGGCCCCGTGTACGGATACGCCGCGTGGCCGACCTTCGGCTGCTTCGCGTCCTCGAACTTCCCGCCGCGCGACAGCGAGAGGAAGTCCATGCCCGCGCGCGCGAACTGGACGCCGAAGAACGCGGCGTCGTCGACGCGGTTGCCGCCCTCGATGATCTCGTCGGCGAGGAAGCGGCAGCCGAGCGCGATGCGCGCGCCGACCTCGGCGCGCACCGCCGAGTACACCTCGAGCGGCAGCTTGACCCGGTTCTCGCGCGGGCCTCCGTAGCCGTCGTCGCGGGTGTTCAGCGCCGAGAGAAAGCTCGCCATCGTGTACGCGTGCGCGAAGTGCAGCTCGACGCCGTCGAAGCCGGCCTGAAGACACCGGCGCGCCGCGGCCGCGAACAGCCCGGGCAGCACGCGCGGCAGCTCGGCGATGTGCGGCAGGTGCGTGTCGGTCACGCGCTCGCGCAGGCCGAAGCGGTACGCCTCGAGGTCGCGGGGCGAGAGCGTGCGGGCGATGGTCTCCTCGTCGGCGGTGAGCAGCTTCTCGGCCACCTCGCGCGGCCCCTTGAAGAAGCGGCCGAAGAACGCCTCCTTCGTCGGGCGCCGCTTGATGGCGAGGAAGTCGATGAGCTGGATGTAGAGCCGCGTGCGGCCGCGGCTCGCGCGCTTCACCGTCTCGACGAGCCTGGCGAGGCCCTCGACGTAGCGATCGTGTCCCGCGCGCAAGAGCGGGCCGCTGGGAATGTCGCGGATGCCGGTGGCCTCGACGACGATGGCGCCGGGCTCTCCCTGGGCGAAGCGTTCGTACCAGGAGAGGACTCCGGGCGTGACGAAGCCCTCGTCGGTCGCGCGCCACGGCACCATCGCGGGGACCCAGGTGCGCTCCTGAAGCTCGTGCGGCCCGACGCGCACCGGCGAGAACCAGCGCGACGCCTTCGCCTCGGCCTCGGTGGGCCAGCGTTCGACGGGCAGCAGCTTGAGGAGACGTCGGTCGGTCAGGGCCCCTGGCTCGTAACAGAACGGAGACTGCGGTACACGCTGGCGCATGCGCCGCTCCCTCGTTCATGGCGTCCTGGCTGTGGTGTGCGCGTGCTCCGGCAAGCAGGCCTCCGACGTGCTTCCGTTCGAGCCCGCCTCGGCGACGGCGGCGCCCGAGCCGTCGAAGCGCGGGCCTTTCCCCGTCGGCGTCCGCACCATCACGTTCGAGGACACCGGCCGCCGGAAGATGGACGGCACCCCGCGCATCCTCGTCACGGAGATCTGGTACCCCGCGACGCAGGACACCAAGGGCAAGCCCGGCACCGTCTACGACATCAAGCCGGTCTTCACCGAAGAGCAGCAGGCGGCGATCGGCGAGGTGCCGAAGCTCGAGACCGATGCGGTGCGTGACGCGCCGATCGCGTCGGAGCACGGGCCGTTCCCGCTGGTGATGTTCAGTCACGGGCAGGCGGCGATCCGCTGGCAGTCGACGTACCTGACGGTGCTGCTCGCGAGCCACGGGTACATCGTGGCGTCGCCGGACCACGAGGGCGGCACCCTCTACGACGTCGTGCGCGGAAAGCTGGCGGCCGTCACCGAGGGGCTCGACAACCGCCCGCTCGACATCCGCTACATCGTGAACCGGCTCTCGCGCCTTCCCGCGGGAGATCCGCTGCAGGGCATGGTCGACATCTCCCGCCTCGGAGTCGCCGGCCACAGCTTCGGTGCGCTCACCTCGATGCGCGTCACCGTGATCGACGATCGCGTGAAGGCGATCGTGCCGCAGACGCCGGTCGAGCAGGACCTCGCGTACGTCGGCTACTCGAACCCGCCGTCGGTGCCGATCATGCTGCAGGGCTCGAAGCTCGACCGCACGCTGCCGTACGAGAAGAACACGCTCTCGTGCTGGGACGCGGCGAAGAAGCCGCGCTGGCTGCTGGCGCTCGAGACGGGCGGGCACTTCACGTACAGCGACCTGTGCCAGTTCGATCTCGCGTCGATCGCCGACCGCGTGCAGCTCGACATCATGGGCGCCGACGTGAAGAAGGTGCTCGAGGACGGCTGCGGCCCGATGGCGCCGCCGGCGTCGGTGGCGCTGCCGCTCATCTCGCACTTCACCGTCGGCTTCTTCAACGCGCAGCTCCGCGGCAGCACCGGCTCCATCGAGCTGCTCACCCAGGCCAAGGCCGACGGCTTCGGCGCCGGCGTCGCCGAGGTGCGCGCGGACCCTTAGCGGCGTATAACACTGTCATACAGGAGCCGACGACGTATGGCAGCGAATGACATCCTGACGGTGAGACTCCCTGCCGCAGTGCGGAAGCGGCTCGACGCCCTCGCGAAGTCGACGGCACGCAGTCGCTCGTGGTTGACCGTCGACGCGATCGAAAAATACCTGCGCGACAACGAGTGGCAGCTCCGGGCGATCGAAGAAGGGCTCGAGGACTCGAAGCGCGGCAGGCTCGTCGATCATGACGAGGTCGAGTCCTGGCTTTCGACCTGGGGCAAGTCGACACCGCGAAAGCGATCACGGTGAAAGTTCGCTGGACGCTCGCAGCGAAGCGCGACCTCGTCGACATCCACGACTTCTACACGGAGCACCCTGAGCTTGCCGCGCGCGCCGCGCGGGCGATCATCCGCGCCGTGCGCGTGCTTCAGACGACGCCAGGCATGGGTCGACCCGGCCGGGTTCCGGGCACGCGGGAGCTCGTCATCGCCGGAGCGCCGTTCGTCGTCCCGTACACCTTCGTCGACGGCGATCTTCACCTGCTTCGGGTCCTCCACGCCGCGAGGCCGTGGCCGGATTCACTGTCGTGAAACTGTCGTATTGGCGACGTGGTGACGAATGGCGCGCGCGCGTACGAAACCTCCCATGCAGACGCGAATCCGGGAGCTCCGAGAGAAGAAGGCGTGGACGCAGGAACAGCTCGCCGCGGCGGCGCGCATCTCGACGCGCACGGTGCAGCGCGCTGAAGACGGCGTCATGGCCGCCGAGACGAGGAGCGCCATCGCCGGCGCGCTCGACGTGCCGGTCGAGGCGCTGGCCGCCGAAGTGAAGCCGGCCATCCAGCCCGTGCTCATCTACGAGGACTCGAGGAAGGCGTTCGAGTGGCTGCAGAAGGCGTTCGGCTTCACCTCCCGCGAGAAGGTCGTCGACGACGACGGCCAGGTCGTCCACGGAGAGCTCGTGCTCGGCCAGGGCGTCGTCATGCTCACGCGCGCGGGCGGCAAGGCGCGCTGGGTCTCTCCGAAGAGCGGCAAGGCGACCGGCTTCCTCTACGTCTTCGTCGACGACGTCGAGGCGCACTTCGCGAAGGCGAAGAAGGCCGGCGCGAAGATCGTCGCCGAGCTCGAGACCAGCTACGGCCAGAAGCGCTACCGCTGCCTCGACCCCGAAGGCCACGAGTGGTGCTTCTCGCAGGAGGTCGGCTCGTGAGCGCCGCGCTCCTCATCGCCGGAGTCGTCGGCATGTTCCTCGTCCGCGCCCCGCACATCCGCCGCAGCACGAAGGTCGCGGTGCGCGCGAGCCACGAGACGCGGGCCGACCGCCTGCTCGTGGGTCTGGTCTCCCTCGGCCTGCTGCTGCCCGCGGTGTGGCTCACCGGCGCGCTGTCGTTCGCGGACTTCGCGGCGTCGAACGCGCAGCTCGCCGCCGGCGCCGCGTGCCTCGCGCTCGGGCTGTACGTGCTGCACCGCTCGCACGTCGACCTCGGCCGCAACTGGTCCAACACGCTCGAGCTGCGCGAGGACCACGCGCTGGTGACGAGCGGCATCTACGCGCGCGTGCGGCACCCGATGTACGTGGCGCTGCTGCTCCACGGCGTGGGCCAGGCCCTCGTCGTGCCGAACCTCATCGCCGGCCCGTCGTTTCTCGTGCCGTTCGCGCTGCTCGTGCTCGTCCGGCTGCCGAAGGAAGAGCAGATGATGCGCGACGCCTTCGGCGCGGCGTACGAGGACTACGCCGCGAAGACGCCGCGCCTCTTGCCGTTCGGAAGCTAGGGCTCGAGCGGGCTGGCCCGGTTCTGCGGATCCCGCGTGGTGCGCTGCACCCAGTCGAGGCCGTTGTTGTCGGAGTCCTGCCCGTTGCCGAGCAGGGCATCGGCGCCGCCGACCTGCATCGTGGCCTGCGTCGAGTTCGCGGTGGCCTTGCGCTCGATGGTGCCGCCCGACGGAGGAGACGGCGCCACCGCGCCGCCTTCGGGAGCCGACGCGCCGGTCCCGTACCCGACCGTGTCGATCGCCGTCGGGTCGGTCGGCGCCGTGCCGATGCCGTTCGGACCGATGCGTACGTGCGCCGAGGTCGCCTGCAGGCCGAGCCCCCCCGTCGTGCGGAAGTCGGGCATCACCGTGCCGGCGTAGCCGGTGGCGCCGCCCGAGGCGATCAGGAAGTACCCCCGCGACGGAATTCGCGAGTTCGCCGGCAGCGTGGTGAGCCCCTGGTACGCCGCGCCCGTCTGGCTCTTGTACTGGACGCGCCAACCCGACATGTCGACCTCGGCGGCGGTCGGGTTGTACAGCTCGATGTACTCGTCGTTCGCGCCGTTCGGACCCGCGGTGGAGACCTCGCTGATCACGACGTGCGTCGTCACCGGCAGGCTGGTGATGCTGATCGGGCAGCTCAGCGTCGACGTCCCGAACGTCGCCTCCACCGAGCCCATCCCCGTGACGCCGGGCGCGGCGACGACCTGGAACGTGGTGCTCAGCGCGTCCGCGGGGATCGTCGCGGTGCCCGGCACCGAGACGAAGCCGGTGCCGCCGTCGAGCGCGACGACGGCCGCCATCGCGGGCGGAATGTCCATGCGGATCGTGAGATCTGCCGTGCCGTCCTGCGGCAGCAGCAGCGGATTTGGCGTGCATGCGTTCAGCACCGGCTGCTCGCTCGCGCCGATGACGCGCACCAGCGTGCTCACCGACCCCATGCCCAGCGACGCAGTGATGAACTCACCGGGCGATTGAACGAGGCCCTGCACGAGCACCTCGCCCTCGACCGAGCCGGCGGGAATGGTCAGCATCGACGGCACCGTGATGCCCGCGTCCGACACGAGCGTCACGAACGTGTCCGTCGGCTGCGCGCTGTTGATGCGCACCCTGATCGGCTGGGGAATCGTCGACGCCGGCATCGTCATGCCCTCGCGCGTGAACTGCCCGGGAGGGCCGAAGGAGACGAGCTGCACCGGCCGCTGCATGTCGGTCTCGCCGCGCGGCTCGAGCTTCGAGTCGCCGTAGCGGAACTCGAGGATGCCCTGAATGAAGCCGAGGCTCTCGTTCATCATCGGGAACGGAGTCGTCAGGTAGAGGTAGTCGTTGACGCGCAGCTCCGCCGGCGAGGGCGACTGCACGATCGTGAACTCGTTGGTCGGGGCCGTGTCGCTCATGTCCACTGGCGGCATGGTGTTCATGACCGTCACGTTGTCGAGCCGCACGAACACGCCCTCGAGCGCCGCCGCGCGCGGCCCGCCCGTCGTCACCTCGGCCGGCGTGACGATCACCGGAGCGGGCAGCGCGTTGTTGCTGCTCAGCACCTGCACCGAGCCGTTGGGGATGCTGGCGATCTGAATCTGGCCGAAGAAGTTCTGCACGGTGCCGGTCGGCAGCGTGATGCGGTCGCCGACTCGCACGTCCGTCCGCGGCAGCGGCCCCGGGTAGTAGAAGAAGATGCCCGTGTTGTCGGGGTTCATCTGCAGGCGGTCCTGCGCGAAGAAGCCGTTGGCTCCGACGCCCGTCACGATGACGTCGACGATCTGAACCTTCGTGTTCGCCGCGATGACGCCCGTCTTGATCTGCGGAATCGTCGCGAGCATGCCGGGCGGCGGCGGGCAGATCTGCGTTCCCGGGTTCGCCTGCATCGGACACGGATCGCAAGCGTTGCCCTTGCCGTCGCCGTCCGTGTCGGCCTGCGACGGGTCGGGATCCATCGGGCACTTGTCCATCATGTTCGCGACGCCGTCTCCGTCGGCGTCGGCGGGGTCGTACGCGTTGCAGGTCGTGCCCATGCTCAGCGGGCAGACGTCACAGACGTCACCGGCGCCGTCGCCGTCGGCGTCGGCCTGAACGCCGTTGTCCATCGGGCGAATCGGGTTGAAGAAGCGCGGGCAGTTGTCCATCGCGTCGGGGATGCCGTCGCCGTCCGAGTCGGTGCCCGGCACTGCCACGCCCGTGTACGCGTTCGCGCCGCTGAACAGCCACTGCGCGCTTCGCATCGGCGTGCACACCGGCTCGGTCGGGGGCGGCGCGCCGCAGAAGAACAGCGGGTACGTGCCCGAGTTCGCATTCGCGAGCGCGAGGTAGTCCTGCCCGAGCTCCTGCGAGATGCAGGTGCGCTTGTCGGTGTTGCAGACGTTCACGCCGTTGCACTGCGCCCCCGGAGCGAGGAAGCCGACGACGCGATCGTCTCCGTACAGCGGGCGGCCGCCGCGCATCGTGAGCACCACGTCCTCGGGCTTCGAGCCGATGACCGAGCGGTACGGGTTGCCGCCGGTGTGCTTGAAGATCGCGATGTCGGCGGTGCGACCCGTCGCCAGAATGCCGGTGCGCGAGCTCACCACCATCGCGGTCGCCGCGTTGATGGTCGGCATGCGCCACAGCGACTCGTCGCTGAAGTACCGGCTGTAGAAGTTCTGGCTCAGGTAGTCCGCGCACTGCAGCTCGCGGAGGATGTTCATCGAGCCCGAGCGCACCCAGTCGCTGCCGATCGCGATGTTGGTGCGCGCGCGGTGGTAGACGGCGACGTTCGCGGTCTCGCCGTACAGCGCGACGTTCGAACGCGGCGACCAGATGAGGCTCGACTGCTTGCTCGCGACCAGGCGGATGTCCGCCGGCTTGAGCGCGATGCCGTGAATCATCGCCGTGCGCGGCGTGAAGACGCCGGGTCCGCCGTTGAGCACGCCGGACATGCAGAGGAACTCGTTGCGCGCGCTGCGCTCGATGCCCTCGGCGATGTGCGGCAGCCACGCGGCCATCGCGGGCACGATCGTCGCGCTCGGGACGTTCGGGTACGAGCAGCTGTCGGTGAGCTCGGCACCCGAGCTGTCGCGCAGCGGGAACGTGTCGTAGAGCGCGCCGCCGGTGTTCGCGCCGAGGCCCTGCTGGCTCGAGCTCGTGGCCGACGTGTCGGGGTCGTCGAGGTTGCGCAGCAGGCCGCGCGAGCCGCCGCTGCCGGCGACCGAGGTGGTGCCGGCGAAGATCTGCCGCAGCTCGCTCCACGCGATGGCGTTCGCACCGCCGCTGCCGCCGTTCGAGACGAGCGTGTGGCCGTCGTGCGCCGAGCCGCCGATGCGCCAGTCGTGGCGGTGCTCGTACCGCTCGGGGATGCCGCCGTCGGCGAACGTGCCCGCGTCGGTCCAGCCTCCGTAGAAGGGCGCCGCGGTGAAGGTGATGTGATCGTGCGCGTTGATGAGGCCGGGCGAGACCACGTTCGTGCCGCAGAGCAGCTTCGTCGCCGTCGCGAAGCCGGGCCGCGCGCTGCAGTCGCAGCCGACGCAGGTGATGTTGCCGTTCGCTCCGTCGATGAGCACCTGGCCGCCGCGGTACACCTTGCCGGGCAGCAGCACCGTACCGACGATCAGCTTGTTCGCGTCGCCGTAGACCGTGTCGCAGCTCGCGGTGTTGACGATGGTCGCGGCTGCGGCGGGGCAGGTGATGGTGAGCGGCATCGTCAGCGTGCAGTCGGGCTCGCAGCCGTCGCCCGCGGTGAGGTTGCCGTCGTCACACGACTCGGGGCCCTGCCGCATGCCGTCGCCGCACGTCGACGTCGACGGCGCCGCGACCGAGGCGGTGCAGTCGGCTTCGCAGCCGTCGCCGGAGATCGCGTTGCCGTCGTCGCACGCCTCTCCGCCGGTCATCATGCCGTCGCCGCAGTACGCGCCCGCCGCACCGAACGTGCAGTCGTTCTTGCACTGGTCGGTGTCGACCATGTTCATGTCGTCGCAGAGCTCTCCGCCTTCGCGGATGCCGTTGCCACAGGTGCTCGGGCCGGCGTCGGGGAAGAAGGTGCCGCCGTCGCCACCGGCCGAGCCGCCGGTGCCGCCGCTGCCGCCGCTGCCGCCGGTGCCGCCGCCCATCGCTCCGCCGGAGCCGCCCGTACCGCCGGCTCCGCCCATGCCGCCCGCGGTGGCGCCGCCGCCGCTGCCTCCGGTTCCGGTTCCGCCTCCGACCGAGGAGCCTCCGCTGCCTCCTCCGACTCCACCGTCAGGCGTGTTGGGACCAGGACAGCCCGTGAGCACGAGCAGAAAGCAGAGGAGTCGTTTCATGTTGGTGTTCCCGTTTGGGCGACGGCCACGCCCGCGCGAAAGGTGGCACACTCTTACTGCAAATGCGCCTCAGAATCGCAGCGACCCTGCTCGTTGTCGCATGCGGGTCACCGTCGCTTGACGATGCCGGCACATTCGACGGCGGCAACGGCGTTGATTCGGGGCCCGGGCCGTCCGACTCCGGCGTGCCGGATGCCGGTCAAGACGTCGACGCCGGGCCGCCCGATGCGGGGCGGTCGCGCCCGCAGTGGCTGCTGCCGCCGGCCGGCCTCACCGCGTCGCAGCTCGGCGTGGTGGTGAACACGAGCGACCCGCTCTCGGTCGCCGTGGCCGAGCGCTACATGCAGGCGCGCGGCATTCCGGCCGAGCACCGCATCGACGTGTCGTTCCCGGTGACGGGCGTGATGACCGTCGACAACTTCACCGCCGCGAAGGCGATCGTCGACGCGCGCCTCGACGGAGGCATTCAGGCGCTCGCGCTCACGTGGACGAACCCGTACCGCGTGACGTGCATGTCGGTGACCGCCGCGTTCGCGATGGGCTTCGACGCGGGGCACTGCAGCACGCAGGGGGCTCCGTGCGCTCCGACGGCGCTGGTCCCGACGTTCGACGCGCGCTCGCACCGGCTCTGGGACGACTACCGCATCCTGCCGACCATGATGCTCGCCGCGGCGGATGCCGGCGATGCCTTCGCGCTCATCTCGCGCGGCGTCGCGTCCGACGGCACGAACCCCGGCGGCGAGGGCTGGTTCGTGCGCACCAACGACGCCGCGCGCTCGGTTCGCTGGCCCGACTTCGTCACCACGGTGAATCAGCTCAACGACGGCGGCTCGGTGTCCGCGCGGTACGTCGACGATGCGGGGAGCATCACCGGCCAGAGCGACGTCCTCTTCTACCTGACCGGGCTCGCCAGCGTGCCCGGCATCGCGACGAACACGTACCGGCCCGGAGCCGTCTGCGATCACCTCACCAGCTTCGGCGGCCAGGTGCCGAGCAGCGGGCAGATGAGCGCCCTGCGGTGGCTCGAGGCCGGGTGCACCGCGAGCTTCGGCACCGTCGTCGAGCCGTGCAACTTCACCTCGAAGTTCCCGCAGGCGTCGGTGCTGCTGCGGCACTACTTCCGCGGAGAGCCCATCGTCGAGGCGTACTGGAAGAGCGTCTACATGCCCGGCGAGGGGCTGTTCATCGGCGAGCCGCTCGCGAGGCCGTTCGACGCGGATGTGACGGGCTGGGACGAGGCGACGGAGACGCTCACGCTGACCACGAACCGGCTCGAGGCGGCGCGCACGTATGCGGTCGAGGGCGCGTTCGACGCGGGCGGGCCGTGGATGCCGGTGGCGACGGGAGTGAGGATTTCCACGCACCGGCGCGTGGTGATTACCGTTCAGCCGGCCGAGCACGCTGTGTACCGGCTGGTGCCGTGATGCCGGAAATGGGGACAGGCATCTTTTCGGCCGCGCGCGTTGGCGCCTCCCCATTTCCTAGCGGCGCGTGCGGTCGATTCCGTCCAGCATCGGGAAGTCGAGCGCGTCGCACATCGCGTCGTACGGCATCGTCCCCGAATACAGCTGCGCGTGGACGATGAGGCCCATGTGCGCGGACAAGATCGCGTGGGCGAACGCCTCGGGCTGGAAGTCGTCGCGGAACTCGTGCTTCTTCTGCCCGTACCGCATGATCCCCGCGAGCACGTCGGCGTAGAGCTTCAGCATCTCGCGCAGCGCCTGGGCGATGCGCTCGTTGTTGTTCGGAGCCTCCGCCGCCAGCATCGCGAAGAAGATGCCGTGATGCGGGTGGTAGCGAAGGAACGTGCGCGTCCGCTCGAGGAACGTCACGAGCTGCTTCTTCGCGGGCCACTTGCGGCCGGCCGTCAGGATCTCGGTGAACTCGCCGATGAAGCGCCGGTGCAGCTCTTCCATCGCCGCGAGCAGCAGGTCCTCTTTCGTCGGGAAGTGCCAGTAGAGCGCGCCCGGCGTCATCTTGATGGCCTTCGCCAGCTCGTTCATCGTCGTGGCGAGGATGCCGCGGCGCGCGAACAGCTCGATCGACGCCTGCAAGATCTCCATGCGCGTGCGGGCGGCGCGCTCCTGCTTGATCTCTCTCTTCTCTCCGAGCTTCGAGGCCATCAGAACGAGCCCGAGAGCATGACCATGCCCGTCGAGGCTCCGCCAGAGTTGTCCGCCGTGATCGCGAGCGTGCCCGAGACGTCGTAGCCGCCCGCTCCCATCGTCGCGCTGGTGAACGTGAGGCTGCAGGTGCCGCGGTTCGCGCCAGCCACCGAGTTGTGCCGCGCGACCCACGTGTCCATCGCCGCCGTGCCCGACGTCACCGTGACGTCGCACTTGAAGCCCGGGCTGCTCGAGTCGAACGTCGCCGGCGACGGAGCCGCTCCGAACGAGATGTTGATGTCCGCCTTGAACGGCAAGCCCGCGGTCGTCTTCCTGAGGAAGAAGCTGCCCTCGGTCGCGGTGGCGTCGTAACCGACCGTCGGCTTCGGCGCAGAGATGGTCCCCATCAGCGCCCCGCTCGCGGTCAGCATGCTCGGCATCGGAGCGCCCGCATCGGAGCCCGCATCCGTCGAGTTACCCCCGGGTGATCCACAAGCCGCAGCGAGACTCAAGCCCCACAGCAAGAGCAGTCGATTCACGTCGCCTCCCGCGCGGGACTCTAGCTGGTTAAAGTTGAGTGTCGATGAGGGCCGGGGTTCTCTTCATTTTCAGCTCCATTTTCGCCGGGTGCGCCGCTCACAAGTTGCCTCCGGGCAACGAGCTCGAGATGGCCGAGACCGACAGCGAGGCCGAGGCCAACACCGTCGGCGACTCGCGGATGCCGACGTCGAGCGCCGAGCTCGCGAAGGCCTTCGACCCTCCGCCGGCGGCCGCTCCGCCGCCGAAGCAGATTCAGGCCGCGCCGCGGCCGGCCGAGCCCGACCTCGACGCTCAGGCGCGTCAGGACTTCGCCGTCCGCCTCGAAGAAGCCAAGCGCATGGTGGCGCGCGGCGACTACGAGAACGCCACGCCCGCGCTCGACGCCCTCGAGTCGGACGCCGCCCGCATCGGCCCCGAGCAGGTGCAGGCCGTCACCGAAGCGCAGGTGAAGGTCGCGCTCGCCCAGAAGGAATGGAAGCAGGCGCGAAAGGGTGCCGAGGCCTGGCTCGAGGCGTGCGGCCCCGACCGCGTCGACGCCTGCCGCTCGAAGGCGCTCGCCGCGCTGCAGAGCGTCGCCTCGGCGAAGACGCCCGAAGCGACCGCCGCCAAGGCGCGCCTCACTGCGGTCAAGGCGGCCGACAAGTGTGTCGTCGACGCGGAGAACTCGGTCCGCGCGCACGCGCACCTGCCCGGCTGCCTCGAGGGCGCGTTCGGCCAATACAAGCACGCCGGAGACAAGCTCATGGTCGCGCGCGTGACGCTCGCGAAGGGGCAGGCGGCGGCGAACGAAGAGAAGAAGGACCGCGCGCTCGAGCTCTACGACTTCGCCGCGCGCACCTGCGACGAGCCGCGCTGCGCTTCGGTGCGGCGCCGCGCGCTGAAGGCCGCCGGCTGGCTCGCGCTGCAGAACGGCGACCCGCATGCCGCCGCGAGGTTCATGATCGACGAGATGGGAGTCGCCGCCGAGCGGCTGCCCGCCGACAAGCGCCGCTACGCGCGCACCCCCGAGGTCGACAAGGTCTGCGCCGCGCTCGACGCGCGCGACGGCGCCGGAGCCTGCCGCAAGCTCGAGAAGCAGGTCCTCGGCGACTACTTCTTCACCGACTTCTCCACGAAGAAGGCCGGCAGCGGTCTCCCGGCCGACACCGTTCGCACCGTGAACGAGCACTACAACGTCTCGCTGCAGGAGTGCCTCGCCGCCGAGGCCGCCCGCCTCAAGCCGCCGGCGTACGAGACGTACCAGGTGCGCTGGATGGTCGGGAACGACGGCCGCGTCGACCAGGTGCACATGGCGCGCAAGGACCAGGACGAGACCGATCTCGCCATGTGCCTGCGCCGCGTCTTCGTGGTGTGGAGGTACCCCCGCTACGAGGGCGAGGCTCAGCACATCGAGCAGAGCTTCACCGTCTCCGCGCACGAGCACAGCCGGCGCTGAAACCTTTCGGGAAGGAGCGGGTTGGTACTCTCGAACCCGCTGCACTGAAGGAGAAACGCCGTGAAATCGAAGGTCCTGCTGATGGGCGCGCTGGTGCTGGCTGTCGTCGGATGTGGGCGCATCGCCTCTGACGCGGAGGAAGCTGCGGACGCCGTCGAGACGACCGAGACGACCTCGAACGAGGGCGCGCTGATGGACCTCGCGACCGTCGACGGCTCGATGGTGTCGTCGAGCTGCGCGGGGCTGACGTCCGAGCGCGTCGCCGAGCTCGCCGAGCAGCGCTTGAAGAACAACGTGAAGGCCTCGAGCTGCGTGACCGCGATGCGCGCCGGCAACACGGTCGACTACACGATGAACGCGTGCACCGGGAAGTACGGGAAGATCACCGTCACCGGGCTCGTGCACGTCGTCTACACCGCGAACGCCGACTGCTCGATCGACGCGCACGCCACCGGCTCGGGCATCAAGGTGAACAAGGCCACGATCGATCTCGACGCCACCGGCCGCTTCACCCGCGACGCCCAGGGCGTGGAGAAGATCGTCGTGCAGACGCACAGCAAGGGCGGCAGCGAGAACGTGCAGCTGGATCACTCGGGCAGCTACACCGTGACGCGCGACGCGTCGTCGGGCTCGCTGTGCCGCTCGCTCGAGGGCACCTGGAGCACCGACTGGAGCGCCGCGCGCGGCTCCGCCACCACCTCGACGCAGGTCACCGGCATTCAGCGCTGCGCCGACGCGTGCCCGGCCGCGGGCGGCAAGGTGGTGCACAACGGCTTCGGCGGTCGCGTCGTGACGGTGACGTTCGACGGCTCGGCGGTGGCGAAGTGGGAGAGCAGCAAGGGCAAGAGCGGGACGATCGACCTGGAGTGCGGCCAGTAATCGACCAGAGTTTCGAAGGCGGCGACGTTCGCGCTGAGCGGAGGCCGCAGGCCGGAGTCGAAGCGGGCCGATGGACGGCTTGGGGCCCGCTTCGACTGCGGCCCGCTTCGCGTGCCTCCGCTCAGCGTGAACGGAGGCGCCTCGTCACCCGTACTCGACGACGATGGCCGGCTTCTTCTTCCCCGTGCCGACCTTCAGCACCTGCACCTCGCCCAGCAAATCGAACACCTCCTTGAGGGTGTTCCCCAGCTGGGCGCGCTCGTCGGTGGTGAGGTAGCTCTTGCGGTTGAACTTGTCGTACTCGCGGTTCACCTGGGTCACGAGGATGTCGCGGTCGTCGTCGGGATCCGGTGGGCCGCCGCCGCGCAGTCGCTGGTAGGCGGCGTTCATGATCTCGATGGCCTGCTCGAGCGTCACCTCGCGGCCGTCGGCGAGCGAGAGGGGAACGTCCTCCGGGTTGGCCTCGCGCACGCCGACCTCGACCTGCGCCCCGGCCTGGAACCAGTCGGCCTTGCGAGGCTGCCGCGGAATGGTGCGCGGGTTGCCCTTGGCCGCGAGCTCCTGCAGCGCCTTCTGCGTGGCGGCGTCGACCATGCCGGTCGCGGGCACGATGCCCTTCGCGATCTGGAAGCGGCGCACCGCCTCCATCGTGCGCGGGCCGAACTGCCCCGACGCGAGCACCGACTCGCCGAGCTCGTTGAGCTGAAGCTGCAGCGCCTTCACCGCGGGGCCGCCGGCTCCGAGCCGCAGCGTGGGCTGCGCCGCCGCCGGCGGTGCGCCGGGCCGCTTCGGAGCCGAGGTGAAGGTGTCGGGCGCCATGCGCTTCAGCCGAGCGCCGCGTGGATCGCGTCGTGGGCGGCCGGGTCTCCACGCTCGAAGCGCGCCACCGCGGCGCAGAGCTTCACCTTGCGCGACTTGTCTCTCGCGAGACGCTCGAGCTTCTCGCGCAGCACCTTCTCGTCGTCCTCGGAGAGCATTCCCAGGCAGCCGAGCGAGTACGCCGCCGCGGCGCGCACGGAGTCCTTCTTGTGATCGAGGGCCTTCAGCAGCGACGGCGCCGCGCTCGGGTCGCCGAGCCGGCCCAGCGCCTCGGCAGCCTCGGTCGGCACGAAGTCGCGCTCGAGCGCGTCGATCAGCAGCGGGACGAACGACGGGTCGGCGAGCAGCCCCATGCCGCGCGCGAGCGCCGCGCCGAGCTTCTTGTCCGTCCGCGAGTGATGAAACCCGGCGACGTAGTAGGGGACGGCGTTGACGTAGCCCGCCTCCGCGAGCGTGACCGCGCCCTTGGTCAGCTTCGCGGACGGAGCGCCCATCAGCGAGAGGATGAACGCCTGCACCAGCGCTGGATCGCGCAGGCGCGTCAGCGCGAAGGCCGCGGCGGTGCGGACGGGCCGGTGATCGTCTTCGAGCAGCGCCCAGAGCAGCTTGCCGGACTTCACCGCGGCCGCCGGCTGCGCGGTCATGCCGCGCTGGCGGGCGACCTCCATCAGGTGATCGGAGAGGCTCGGCTTCTTCGTCTTCTTCGGGCGCGCCATGCGGCGCACCTTACTGCCGCGCGGCCTACTCCGCCGCAGCGGCTTCGAGCGCCACCGACCGCCACTGCGGCGCGGTGGGGCCCGGGTTGGGCAGGTCGAGCTCTTCGGCGACGCGGCGGTTCGCGGCCTCGAGCGCGCGCAGCTCGCTGGCGGCGCGCGAGTCGAGGAAGTCGGCGCGCTCGGCCTCGGTGAGCGAGCGCGCGCGGACGGCGCCGCACGTCACCTGGACCTCGTAGCCGAACGTGGTGCCGCGGCGGCCGACGACCATGATGCGGCCGTCGCCTCCGTGAGCGGCGGCGCTCGCGAACAGGCCGGTGAGCATGCCCTGGCTGTGCAGCACCGCCTGATCGCCGAGCAGCCCGCGGACGGTGACGCGCCCGAAGTCGGCGCCGACGCCGAGGAACTCGCGCGCCGAGAGCGACAGCTGGTGCAGCCCCTCGAGGATGACGAGCGGCTCGCGCCCCACGCACCCCGAGTCGTCCTGCACGAAGTCCGGTCCGGCGGCCTCGGGCCCGAGCGGGTGGCTGAGCCACTTCGTGAACTCTTCGGGCGGCAGCTCCAGCTCTCCGTAAACCCAGGCGTCGAAGACCATGTTCGTTTCCCTCCGCTACAGGGCAGTGTCAGGCTGTTTCACCGACCTGTGAAATTTTTGGCCGAGGTGCAGAGGTGCGCGTCGTGTGGAGCTCCGCTGCCGATCTCGCTCGTCTCCAGCGAGATCGTCTGCACGAGCTGCGCGGCGCGGCACGCCGTCGACGCCGAGCTGCGGCAGCGGCTGAACGCGTACTCCTACGACGCGCGCGCGCTGATCCACGCTGAGCTCGAGGCGCGCTTCCACGCAGCGTTCTTCGTTCAGAATGAGCGCGCCGCGGGTCCGCTGCTCGTCGGCGTGGTCGGCTCCGCCCTCATGCTGGTCGTCGGCGGCCTCGCGGTGGGGGTTGCATCACATGACCCGGCGGGCCTGCCGGTGTCCGTGCTCACGCTCGCCTTCATCCCGTGGGCGGCCTTCATCGCCAGCGCGTGTCGCGGCTGGTGGCTGATGTTCGCGATCCCCCGGCCCGAGGCGCTGCTCGCGTTCGCCGTCGCGCGCTGCGCGCAGTGCGGCGCGGTGCGGACGTTCTCGGCCGGCTCAGCGACGGGCACGTGTGAGCACTGCCAGGGGACGCTGCTCGTGCCGGTGCAGCTCGCCGCGCAGTTGTTGCGCGAGACCGGCGTGCGCGCCGCTGCTGCCGCCTCGACGAAGCGGGATGCCCTGCGCGCCGCCGAGGCGGCGGGACACCGCTTCGTCCAGCCGCTCGTGCTGCTCGTCGTGCTGGGCGTGCCGGTCTTGCTCGGCCTCTTCGCGGCGCTCGTGCTGCTGGGGGGCCCCCGCCTCCCGGCCGCCGCCGGCCTCACCGCGATGGCGCTGCCGGTCGTCATCGCCGTGCCCTTCGTCATCCGCGCGCCGCTCGCCGGAGCCCGGCGGCGCGGCGAGGTGGACGCGCTCGCCGACCGCCTGCTGGCCCTCGCGGGGCCGCGCCTCACTGGCCGGACGTGAGGGTGTACAACGTGCTGCCCGCCGAGCCGCCGAACCAGGCCCGCGTCGCGCTCGCTCCCGTCGCGATGGCGTTGAGCGGCTGCGCCGTCGTGGTGAGCAGCGCCGACCACGACTCGCCGTCGTCGGTCGAGCGAATCGCGGTGCCGTTGTTCGCGACGGCGTACCACGTCGACGTCCCGGGCACGTGCGCGACCTCGTTGAGCTGCGAGCCGGTGCCCGACGTACGCACGGTGAAGTCCTGCCCGTGGTTCGTCGACTTGTAGACGGCGCCGCTCGAGCCGACGGCGATGACGATGCCGCCCAGGTCGCTCTTGTGAGCGACCCCGAGGAAGTTGTTGGTCGCGATGTCCGGCCGGTTCGCCCAGCTGGTGGCGACGAGCGTGCGCAGCAGCCCCGTGTCCCCGACCGCGATCGCGCGCACCGAGCCGCCGAGGGGCTGGTACGTCGTCACGGCCCGGAAGCTCCGGGTGACTCCGTTGAGGTCCACCGACCAGCTCGAGCCGTTGTAGACGAGCACCGCGCCGCTGTTGCCGACCGCGATGCAGGCGTTGGCGCTGCGGCACGAGACGTCGTTCAACGTCGCGCTCACCGTGCCGGTGTCGGAGTCGAGCGCCCACGTCGTGCCGCCGTTGGTCGTGCGCACGATGGTGCCCGAGGTGCCGACCGCGAAGCCCGCCGCGCCGGCGATGGTGCCGTTGGTGTCGACCATGGAGATGCCGTTGAGCGAGGCCCCCGTCACGCCGGTGCCCTGCTGCGCCCAGATCAATCCGGACGTCGAGCTGATCGCGAGCCAACCGCTCTGGCCGGCCTGCCAGAGAACCGAGCTGAAGGTCGAGGGCTGGCTCATCGCGTTGACCGCCGCGCCCGAGCCTTGCGAGCGCGCCGTCCACATCGGAGGCGCTACCGTCTGCTCGATCTGCCCGTGGTCACCGGCCGCCGCGACCTCGGTGCCCGAGCGCGCCACGATGCCGCGCAGGGTGCGCCCCGTGCTCGGGCTCGACTGGTTCGTGCGCGTGGTGTTGTTCAGCACCGCGATGAGGTTCGAGGGCAGCATGCCCGCGATCCAGAGGTCGGCGCCCAGGCCGTCGAGCGCGGTGATCGCCGTCATGTCGCTGAAGCTGGGGATGGTGACCTCGGAGAAGCTGAGGCCGCCGTTGAGCGAGCGCAGGAGCGGGCCCTGGCCGCTCGGGGCGACGCCGCCGATGAAGATGGTGTTCGTGTTCGGCAGCGCCGCCACGGCGTTGAACGTGACCGCCGCGTAGCCCGCCGGAGCTGCGACGGTCGCCCAGGTCGCGCCGTTGTCTTGCGAGCGAAGGATGGTGCCCGCGTTGCCCACGGCGATGAGCACGTTGCCTGCCGAGCACGCGCCGGCCGCGCTCGCGCAGCGCGCGACGCCGTTGAGCGTGCTGGTCGTGCCGGACGTCACCGGGCTGAACACCGGGGTCGGCACGAAGAAGCTCGTACCTCCGCGGACGATGGTGCCGCCGACGCCGACCGCGACGTACCAGCTCGTCGGGAACATGCCGCCGCTCGAGCCGGCGTACGCGAAGTCGTTCAGCGTGCGCAGGCTCGCGTCGTTGTTGGTGACGACCTCGAACAGCACGCCGTCGTCGGTGCTGCGCGCGATGTGGCCGGCGGCGCCGACGAGCCAGACGTCACCTGACGGGTCGACGAACACGTCGTCGACGTCGAGGTCGGTCATCGGGTCGCGCCGCGTGAACGTGCCGAGGCCGTCATCCGACGAGTAGAGCGCGCCCGTCGCGCCAGCGACGAAGTACCGATTCGCCGTGGAGCGGAACGCGATGCTGCGCAGGTTGTTCGCCGTCGGCAGTCGCTGCTGGTGCGTGAACGGCCAGCGCGGCGTGCCGCTCACTGCAGGCGTGTTCGTGCTGCGGTTGCCGGCGTTGTCCACCGTGCGCACCACGATGGTCCACACGATGCCGTTCGCCAGCGTCACGCTCGTCGAGGTTCCCGTGACGATCGGCCCGAACGTGAACGGCCCGAGGCTGCCGGTGCGCGAGACGCCGACCTCGTAGCCCTGCACGCCGGACGAACCGTCACCGGCCGACGCGCCCCAGCTCACGTTGAGCACGCGGTGCCCCGCGGTGACCGAGGCCGCGCCTGGAGCTGCCGGCGCGACCGTGTCGAGCCAGATGTCGTAGGTCGCAGGCGCGACCGAGATGTTGCCGGCGTTGTCGCTGAGCCACGCATAGACGCGGCGATCGTTCGAGCCGCTGAGCATGTAGCTCGCCGTCGCCGTGTAGTTCTGGAAGCAGGGGTCGGCGATGCCGGGCGCCGCAGGAGCAGCTCCCGGGTTCGCCGTGTCCTTCAGGCAGTAGCGGTAGAGCCCGCTGCCGGACTCGACCGGCGTGAACGCCACCGTGACCGGGTTCGCGTTCGTGTAGCGCGCGCCCATGTTGACGCTGATGCTCACCGTCGGAGGCGTCGCGTCGAGCGTGATGGCGTCGGACACGACCGGGCTCAGGTTCCCCGCCGCGTCGAGCACGCGCACGTAGACCGTCTTCGGGCCGTCGCCGGCCGGCAGCGTGTACGCCTTCGCGGAGGAGTACGAGGTCGGCGCAGCGAACGTGTTGCCGTCGTCGGAGAACTGCATCTGCGTCACTCCGTTGGCGTCGGTCGCGGTCGAAGACACCGTGACGTTCGCGCTGGTCGCGTATTGGGCTCCCAGGTTCACCAGCACGCCGCTCAGGGTCGGCGGCGTCTGGTCCATCGTGATGCCGTCGGAGACGATCGCGCTCGCGTTGCCCGCCGCGTCGATGACGCGCAGGTACGCCGTCTTCGGCCCGTCGCCGGCGGACAGCATCAGCGGCGCCGCGGCCACCCACGGCACGCACGACGTCGGCGGGCTCGTCTCACCGGTGCAGACCTGGGCGAGCCCGCTGCCGGGGTCGGTCGCGCCGTGATCGAACGTGGTCGACAGCAGCCGCGTGAACTGCGCGCCGCCCTGGATGCCGAGGCCCATCACCGAGACCGACGGCGGGGTCGTGTCGAGCGTGATGGTGTCGGTCGCCGGCGTCGCGCTCACGTTCATCGCCGCGTCGCGGAACCACACGTAGACCGTCTTCGGGCCGTCAGCGCCGAGCGCGATGCCGTTCATCGCGAGCGGCACGAAGCACGGCGCCATCGCGTTCGCGGGAGGTGTGCCGGTGAGGTTCGCGCAGAAGTGCGTCACGCCCGACTGCGCGTCACTCGGCGTCAGCACGAGCGTGGCGTTCGCGTTCGTCGCGTACTGCGGGTTCCCCATGTTGATGACCACCGTGCCGGACGGCGCCGCGGTGTCGAGGCCGATGCCATCCGACAGCGACGGGCTCGTGTTGCCCGCGGCGTCGAGCACCACGCAGCTCACCGTGTGCATGCCGTCGCCGCCGCTCATCGTGTAGGCGAACGGAGAGACGTACGGCGCCGGCGCTCCGAGCGCGCCGCTGTCGGTGCGGCAGCGGATGCTCGCGAGGCCTGACGTGGCGTCGGCGGCGGTCGTCGTGACGGTCACGAGGCTCGAGCCCGTCCAGGCGGCTCCGGCGTTGAGCGTCAGCGCGGTGAGCGATGGCGGTTGGGTGTCGAGGCCGATGGTCGCCTGCTTCATGATCGAGCTGTGCCCGGCGACGTCCTTCACCGTGACGTCGACCGGCTTCATGCCGTCGCCGCTGAGCAGCGTGACGTTGACGGTGCCGTTGCCGTACGGCTGGCACTGCGTCGCCGCCGCGCCCGAGACGCAGATCTCCAACAGCCCCGAGCCCTGCGCGCCGTCGCTCGCGGTGACGGTGAGCGAAGCGGTGAGCTGGTTCGTCCACGCCGCGCCGCCGTTGAGCACCTGCGTGTTCAGCGTGGGCGGCGTCTTGTCGAGCACGATGGTGTCCGTCGCGGTCGCGATGTTGCCGGCGATGTCGGTGGCGCGCAGCGTGACGGTGTGCACGCCGTCGCCCGCCGGCAGTTGCCACATCTGCGGCGGCGTCGTGACGGCCGTGAAGGTCGTTCCGTCGTTCGAGGCGTCGACGCCCCTGAGGCCGGACAAGGCGTCGGTCACCGACCAGCCCAGCGTCACGTCGGCCGACGTCGTCGCCGCCGCTCCGTTCGAGATCGCGAAGGAGGCGATCTGCGGCGGAGTCACGTCGACCACGATGTCGTCGAAGAAGATGACCGTGGTGTTGTTCGAGTCGCGCACCCGCACGTACGCGGCGCGCAGGCCCTCGCCGGGGTTCAGCGTCCACATGCGCATGGTCACCGGAGCGCCGCACTGGCTGAAGCTCACGCCGTCGTTCGAGAAGCACATCTCGGTCAGCGTCGCCGGCGCAGTCGGCGTCGCGGTGATGTCGAGCGTCACCATCGACGTGTTCACCGCCGCGTTGGCGCTGTTGATGACGAGCGCGCCATTGATGGTGCCCGGCTGCACGGTGAACGCCGCTGCTCCGCCGTTGAAGACCACCCACGCGCTCGCGTTGCCGGCCGCGTCGAGCGCGCGCAGCTGCCACTTGTAGCTGCCGGGCGCCAGCGACGGCAGGGTGAGGCTCTGCGTGCCTTCGGGACCGAGGACGCCGGTGTGCGTCGCCACGTTCGTGAACGTCGAAGCCGCGTTGATGACCTCGGCCTCGATGCGCACCTGGGCGTTCTCGGGATCATCGACCACCGCGCTCAGCCGCGGTGCCGCCGTCACCATCGCTCCGGCCGCGACCGGCGCGCCGCTCAGGTCGACCTGGCCTGCCATCGACAGCGACGGCGCGAGGTTCGGAGGGGCCACGACGGTGAGCGTGAACGACTCGCTGTCCGACGCCATCGACGGGTCGGTCGCGGTGACCGTGATCATCACCGTCGCGACGATGTTGCTCGCCGGCATGAAGGTGAGCGTGCTGCCGGCGAGCTGCGCGTACGGCGGCAGGTTCATCGCGCTGAACGTGACCGTGTCGCCGTCGGGGTCCGTCGCGTTCAGGCTCACCTGGCCCGTCGTGCCCGCCACCACCTGCAGGTCCGCGATCGCCGCCAGCGCCGGAGCACGGTTCACGTTCACCACCTCGACGTTCAGCGTGCCGCTCGCGCTGAGCTGACCGTCGCTGACCTGCACCTGCACCGCGTGCATGCCGGCGTGCGTGAAGCCCGGAGAGAGGGTGAGCGTCGCGCCGTTCAGCGAGGCGAAGGCAGGGGGAGACACCAGCGAGAACGTCAGCGCGTCGTTCTCGGGGTCGGTCGCCTGCAGCGTGATCATCACGCTCGAGCCCTCGTTCACCATGACCGGCGACAGCGCGCCGAGCATCGGCGGCTGATTCACCGACCCGCCGCCGCTGCCGCCGCTGCCGCCGCTGCCGCCGCTGCCGCCGCTGCCGCCGCTGCCGCCGCTGCTGCCGCCGCTGCCGCCGCTGCCGCCACTGCCGCCGCCAGTGGCCATGCCCCCGCCGTTCGCGGTGCCGCCTGCGGTGCCGCCGTCTTCGCTGCCGCCCGAGCCGCCGCTCCCTCCGTTTCCGGCGCTGCCTCCGCCGGCTGCGGCGCTGCCTCCTCCGGCCGGGCCGGCATCTTCGATGGAGGGCGGATTTCCGCCGCAGGCAACCAGCAGGCACACGAACAGCGTCGCGGCCGTGATCCGCATGTGGGACATGAACGACTCCGGTTGGGGTTGGCGCTTCGGAAGGAAATGCGCCCCGTCGTCCATTTGGATCACGGATAGATTCCGCACCCGTGCTGGTCGCCCTGCTGTACGTCCTCTACGACGCGCCGCGAGAGTGCCCCCAGCAGGCGCGCTTCGAGACCGAGCTGAGGCTGCGCACCTCGAAGGTCGAGCTGGTGGGTGAGCCGAAGTCGGACACGCGCCTGAGCATCAGCATCCGCCGCGTGAGGAAGCAGTTCATCGGCTTCTCCTCGATGCACGGCGAGCGCGAGTTCAAGGGCAACAACTGCGAGAGCGTCGTCGCTGCGATGGCGCTCGCGACCGCGCTGCTGCTCGACCCCGAGGCGCGCACGACGCCGGTCACGGCGGAGGAGCTCGCTGCCGCGCCGCCTCCGAAGACGGCGGAGCCCGAGCCGGAGCCGGCGCCGCCGCCCGAGCCGGTCGCGCCGCCTGAAGCGCCGGCGCCTGCACCGGAGCCCGAGCCCGCGCCGGCACCCGCGGAGCCGCCCGCGGTCGTCGTCGCACCCGCGCCGGAGACGCCTCCTCCTGCACCGTGGGCGTTCACGCTCCTCGCAGGCGGAGGAGTCTCGACGGCCATCAGCGGCGGCCTCGAGCCGGCGGTGTCGATCTCGGTGTCACTGCGGCGCGGGCTGTTGTTCGGGGCGTTGACTCCGCTCTTCCTGTTCGGCCGCAGCGTCACCGCGGCACCCGGCACCGCCGTCTATCGGGGCGGAGGAGGGCGCCTCGACCTCGGCGTCGCCGTCGACCTCGGGCCTCTCGAGCTGCGTCCGGGCGCGCAGCTGACGGTGCTCGCGGTCTCCATCTCCGCGCCGAACGCGGAAGAGCCGCGGCCCGGCATCTCGGTGCTCGTCGCGCCCGGCGTCAACGCGCAGGTGCTCGTGAAGCTCGGGGCGTGGCGCGTGGCGGTCGACGGCGGCATCGGCTTCAACGTCCGGCGCGAGCGGTACGTCATCTCCGACGTCGGCCTCGTCTTCGCCGCGCCCGCGGCGTTCGGGTATGCGAGCGTGGGCGTGGGGCGTACGATTCCGTGATCCATCCGGCTCCTTCCCCGCATGACCGGCACTGAGAACAACCTCGCGATGGTGGTCGGCGCGGGCGGTCGGGTGACGCCCCTGGAGAAGGAGCGCCTGAAGGTGATGTTCGAGGCGCACTACGATCTGGTGTGGCGGGTGCTCCGCCGGAGCGGGCTGTCTCCGTCGGCCGCCGACGACGGCGCGCAGCAGGTGTTCATGGTGGCGACGAAGCGGCTCTCCGACATCGAGCCGGGCAAGGAGCGCGCGTTCCTCTGCGCCGCGGCGCTCAAAGTCGCGCCCCGCCTGCGCACCGGCCGCGAGGAGCCGACCGCGGACCTGCCCGAGCAGCCCGGGGGGCGCACGCCCGAAGACGTCGTGGAGCTCGAGCGGCGAAGGAAGCTGCTCGACGAGATCCTCTCCGAGATGGAGGAAGACCTGCGCGCAGTGCTCGTGCTCACCGAGATCGAAGGGCTCACGAAGCGCGAGGTCGCCGAGGCGCTCGAGATTCCCGAGGGCACCGCGGCGTCGCGCCTGCGCCGCGCGCGCGAGGACTTTCAGGCCCGGCTGCAGCGGAAGGGGGGCGCGCCGTGAGCGATCCATTGGAGAAGCTCTTCCAGGCCGGCCGCGCCGAGGTGCCGTCTGCCGCCGCGAAGGCGAAGGCGGCTGCGGCGCTCGGACTCGGAGGTGGAGCCGTCGCGACCGGCGTCGCTGCTGCCACGATCGTGAAGGTCGTCGTCGCCGTCGCCGTCGTCGGAGGCGGCGCGTTCGTCGGCGGAATGCAGGTGGGTGAGCAGCGCGCCGAGGAGCGGTATGCCGCGCAGCTCGCCGAGCTGCAGAAGGCGCAGGCGGCGCCGGAGCCGGTGCCGTCGCCTCCGCCGGCGCCTGAGCCCGCTCCCGAGCCCCAGCCGGTCGTGGAGGCTCCGAAGCCGAAGCCCGCTGCACCGAAGGAAGAGGACACGCTCGCGCTGGAGCTGGCGGCGCTCGACCGCGTGCGCGTGAAGATGAAGGCGGAGGATCATGCGGGCGCGCTCACGGAGCTCGCCGGCTACGAGAAGAAGTTCCCCAAGGGCGCGATGCGCACCGAGGCTTCGCTGCTGCGCATCGAGGCGCTGCTGAAGGTCGGCCGCCGCGAAGACGCAGAGGCGCAAGCGCAGAAGCTGCTGCAGTCTCCTGCGCCGGAGCTCTTGAAACAGCGCGTGAAGAGGTTGCTGGAGTCGCAATGACCTCCGTTCACGCTGAGCGGAGCCCGAAGGGCGGAGTCGAAGCGGGCCGGTTGACGCCCGTTCGGACGCCCTTCGACTCCGGCCTGCTTCGCAGGCCTCCGCTCAGGGTGAACGGAGGCGTGATCGCGGCGCTCCTCCTCCTCGCCGCCTGCGGCAACGACCTCGTCATCGGCGTCGAGCGTCAAATCCAGGTCAGAGCCGCAGTCGTCGACCCCGCGACCGGAGACCTCCTCCAGGCCGGGAGCCGCCGCGGCGATCTCTGGTACGCGCGAGTGAAGCCCGACGGCAGCATCGTGCGCGAGCAGCGCGTGGACTTCGAAGGCGGCGAGGACGCCGTCAACGCCGTGGTCGTCATGCCGTCGGGCTGGGCGGTCGCCGGCTACGCGACGCGCGCGGACGGCCGCCGCACCGCGTGGGTGCGGGTGCTCGACACCAGCGACGGCGAGGTCTGGACGAAGACGTACGACCAGAACGGCGGCTGGGAGGCGCAGGGGCTCGCGGTCGACCCGGTCGGCACGCTCGTCGTCACCGGCACCGAAGCGGCCGGGCACGGCTTCGTGCAGCGGCTCGACGAGACCGGCGGCGTGCGGTGGAAGTACTCCACGAACACCGACCTGCAGGGCATGGTGACGAACCTGCGCATCTTCTCGGCGGCGACGATCGGCCAGTCGGTGCAGCGCGTGGTCACCGCGGGCGAGCGCGCCTTTTCCGACGGCGTGAAGCCCGAGCTGAGCCAGTGGAGCCTGATGGGTGACTTCTACGACTCGCTGCGCCTCGACATGAGCCCCGGCACCTCGCGAGGGCTGCTGCTCGATCTCGACGAAGCGACGGTGTGCACGCAGAGGGGCGACGACGTCGTCGTGCGCCGCAGCAAGTGGATCAAGGTGCCCGAGGTCCGCCACGTGGTGCTGCACGTCGACGGCGCGAAGCTCGAGCTCGGCGGCTGCGCGCCGGCATCCGACGGCGACATGCTCGTCGGCGCGACGGCGGTGTTCTCCGACGGCCGCCGGGTGGCGCGCGCCGCGAAGGTCGAGCGCACGGCGGCGAGCATCCGCTGGGAGAAAGACGTGTCTGCGCCCGACACCGTCACCGTCGCCGGCGTCGCAGCAGACGCCACCGGCGGCGGGTACCTCTACGGGCACACCGAAGAGCCGCTGCGCCGGTGGACGGCGAAGATCCTCTGACCCGCTAGATCCGCACTTCCGTCTGCAGAATCGGCGGAATGTGCACGAACGAGATCGACGCGCTGCGGCCCATGAAGCCGCGGGCCTCTTCGATCGCCTCGCTCAGCGTGTCGGTGCGATCCCACCCGAGCAGCGACGGCACGTGGTTGTTCTCGGCGCCGGCGCAGATGATCTTCCCGCACCACTGCCGCCCGTTCTCGCCCCAGTACCACATGTAGAAGGGGTGAGCGCCGTGGTAGCTGTTCCCCTTGCGGTACAGGTGCACGTACGACGGGTTCTTCGCGAACTCCTCTTCGTACTTGTGACCGAGCACCATCGCGTCGCGGGTCTCGGGCAACAGCCGGTTGAAGAACTCGATGTACGGCGCGTGATGCTCGGGGTCGAACTCGTCGTAGAGCGGGTGCGTGACGATGATCACGCCGCCCTTCTTCACCAGCGGCACGCCGCGGTTCAGGTTGAACAGGTAGCCGCACGCCATCACCTGCACGAGCAGCGGGTTCAAGATCGAGTTCACGTTGTACGGCGACACGTACGGCATGCCGAAGATGACGATGTCGCTCGGCCCGTCGACCGGCACCGAGTACTGCTTCCAGCACGCCTCGAGCGTCTTCGCGTGGCACGGCTCGGTCGCGCCGGCGTGCACCGCGGTCACCTCGTACGGCGAGAAGATGTTGAAGAACATCTTCCGCTTCAGCGCGCGCGGCATCTTCGACAGCGAGTACTTGATGCCCGCGAGCTTCAGCCGGTCCATCTCGGTGAAGTCTTCTTCCTTCTTCATCAGGAAGCCGACCGGCTCTTCGAACATCCGGTTGTTGATGGCGGTCTCGATGTGGAAGACCTTCAGGTTCTTGTCGATGACGCGGCCGATGCGCTCGGTCGAGCGGTGCAGCGCCGAGCGCGAGGGCTCCATGTAGGACTCGGAGTCGCGGATCGTCTGCGCGTTGTGGTGCGCGCGCAGCGAGGCGTAGTTCGCGAGGCCCGTGCCGACCGACTTGTGGCCGCCGTCCATCGGCACCAGGTTGATGTTCACGTAGATGAGCAGGTCGCTCTCGGCCGCGCGGCGGTTGATCGCGACGACCTCGTGGTGAGAGGTCTTCTCCATCTCCACCATGCCGTCGGGATCTTCGGCGTCGTGGTTGTAGAAGCGGTCGGGGTAGTAGCCATCCCAGATCTTCTGGCCGACCATGCGCTTCATCTCGGCCTCGGTCATGCGCCGGTGCAGCGCGTTCGCGATGATGATGTGCACGTCGTCGACGCCGCTGTCGGACAGCAGCTCGAGCACGATCTCGAGGATCGTCTGCCGCACGTCCGGCGTCTTCATCGGAGGCAACGGCAGCGAGATGTCGTCGACCGCGATCGTCACCTTCATCCCCGGAGACAGCAGCGCGTGCAGCGGCTCCATGCCTTCGGGGTGGTTGATGGCGTAACGGATCGCCGCCTTCAGGTTCGGGACGCCCTCGAGCGGCGGGCGCGGGCAGATGACGCGCGTACCGACGGGCAGGTCCTCGACCCAGAAGTCCTCGCCGTAGAAGAGGACGCGCGGGGGCGAACCCTTCTCCGTGATGATGATGTGGCTCTCTTCGTCGTAGAGCTTCTTGAGTGTTTTGAGCGGCCGCACAGTTGCGTCGCTTCTACCCATGGAGTGGGGCATCGCGCCACAGCGGTGACGCCCCCGTTACCGCAACAGGCCGGAGCGCCTCACCGGCACCGTTCCTGCTGAAGCCAATGGCAGGAGATCGCCATGCCTCGCTTCGGGTCTTGCTGCCTCGCCTTCCTCCTCGCGCTCGCCGGCTGCTCGTCGACGCTCCTGGAGACGAGGGTCACCGTTCCGGATCTTCCGCTGACGGACGACGACGAGGCGGCGCTGGGGCTGCAGATCGACCGCGAGCTCAAAGACCGCAACGTGAAGCGGGTCCGCGACGAGCGCGTGCTCGACTACACCGACGACCTCTTCGAGCGCATCACCGGCCGCGACCGCCGCGACACGACCTCGCCGTGGCACCTGCACCTCATCGACGACCCCAACCGCATCGACTCGTTCTCCACCGCCGGAGGCCACGTCTACGTGCACAGCGGCCTCTTGCGCGCGGCACAGGACGAGGCCGAGGTCGTCGCGGCGATCGCCCACGAGCTCGGGCACGCCGCCGCGAAGCACGAGCTGCGGTACATGGTGCAGACGTTCGGTGCGGCGACCATGACGCGCCTCGCCCGCAACGATCCGGCCGCGCTCGCCGATGTCGCCCAGCGCTACGTCGAGTCGGGCGGCCGCGCGACCCACACCGCCGAGGAGGAGAACGCCGCCGACGCCTACGCGATGAAGCTCGCCTCCACTGCCGGCTATGCGCCGCGCTCGATCGAGACGTTCTTCGAGGGCCTGCAGCGGCGCCAGCAGGACGCTGCGTGGCTCGCCCGTCACCCCGTCAGCGGCTCGCGCAACGCGAACGTGAACATGGTGCTCTCGAGAGACCACCTGAAGGGCACCGCGCGCAACCCCGAGCGCCTGCAGGCCATCAAGCGCATCCTCGAGCCCGGCGTGCCCGTCTCGGCCGCGTCGTCGGCGGACGCGCGCTACGAGCTGCTCAAGTTCTTCGGCGTCGAGTCGGTCGACGACGAGCTGCCGGACATCGAGCGCGTGATGCGCTGATCAGAAACCGACCTTCACCGGCGACGCCGAGCCGGTGCGGGTTCCGTCGCCGAGCTGGCCGAGGTCGTTTCGTCCCCAGCACCAGACCGTCCCGCCATCCGTCCGCGCGCAGCTGAAGCGATCGCCCGAGCCGAGCTGGACCGCGTTCGGGACCGGCACGTCGACGCCGGCGTCGGCGCGGTCGAGGCAGCGGATCGTGCCGTCGGCTGCGCGCGCGCACAGCTGCGCTCCCACCGAGATCTCACGCCAGCCACCGTCGGGGAAGAGCCAGGCCGACGGCGTCGAGGAGCCGAGGCCCCAGCACGAGACCGAGCGGTCCGTGCCCAGCGCGCAGGAGAAGCGCCCCGCCGACACCGCCAGCGCGTCGAGGCCGAGCACTCGCACCGGCGTGCTCTGCGGCGAGTTCGTCCCGTCGCCGACCTGGCCCTCGTCGTTGGCGCCCCAGCAGAACACCGAGCCGCTCACCAGTCGCGCGCAGCCGTGCGCGAGCCCGAGGTCGACCTGCGAGCCGTTGAGGTTCGCGATCGGCAGCGGCGTCGAGCTCTGCATCATCGCGGAGCCCGCCCCGAGCTGGCCCTGACTGTTGTCGCCCCAGCACGTGACGACGCCGCCGTCGATGCGCGCGCAGGCGTGGCGCCCGCCCGCCACGGCATCGGCGACTTCGTCGCCCGAGACGGGAACCGGCGCGTTGCGGGTCATCGTGTCGCCGTTGCCGAGCTGGCCCTGCGCTCCGACGCCCCAGCAGCGCGTGCCCGGCCCGAAGTACGCGCAGCCGAAGTCCTCGCCGAGCGTCACGCTCCGAGCGCCGTTGAGCGCGGTCACGACGGCCGGCAGGTCGTCGCGGGTGATCGGCGCGAGCTCCATGTTCGTGTAGCTGCCCCAGCACCGCACGGTGCTGTCGGCCATGCGCGCGCACGCGTGGGTCGCGCCGACGGCGAGGTCGATCGCCGGCGGCGGAATCGGCCGGCCGGCATCGGTGCCCGCATCTTCCCCCGGCAGCGTCGGCAGACACGCCGTGAACAGCACCAGCACCACCCCGCGCGCGCTCAATTGCATGTCACCCTCTTGTCCGCGGGGACCTCGACGAACGCGCACGTGCCCGCGTCCTCGGCGAACGTGGTGCCCTTCACGCAGGCGACGATGCCCATGCAGCACTGGGCAGACCACGCGCGGCAGCCGGCGTCGGTCGTCTCGACGCAGAGCGGGTACGTGTCGGGGCAGGGCGGCACGACGCAGGCGGTGAGCAGCGTGAACGCCGCCAGCGCGAGCCGCTTCATCGAACGTTCAGCACCGGCCAGTTGTAGCTCCGAGCGAGCGCGCGCAGGCGCAGGTCCGGGTTCACCGCCGTCGGCCGGCCGACGACCGCCAGCATCGCGTAGTCGGACGCCGAGTCGGAGTACGCGTGGCACTTCGACAGCTCGAGGTCGTGCTTCTCGCAGTACTCGCGGATGACGTTGGCCTTGTTCGCGCCCTCGATGATCGGAGGAATCACCTTGCCGGTCGCGCGGCCTCCGACGAACTGCATCTTGTTGGCGATGAGATCGTCGGCCTTCAGGTGCCGCGCGAGCGGACGCATCGTGAAGTCGAGCGCGCCGGTCACGAACACGATGCGGCAGCCGTCGCGGCGCGCCTCGTCGATGAGGTCCTGCGCCTTCGGGTAGATCGCCTTCTCGATCACGTCCTCGAACATGTCCTCGGCGAGCGTGAACAGCCGGTCTTCGCTGAAGCCCGCGTAGTACCGGTAGAAGAACTCGTTGAAGACCTTGCGGTCGATGATGTTGAGCGCGCCGAACACCGGCAGGCTCGCGATCGTCGACGCCGCGCGGCCCATGATGCCGCGCACGCTGCCCTCGTTCAGCGCGTAGTACGCGTACGCGTGCACGACGTTCGTCGAGATGAGCGTTCCGTCGACGTCGTAGAACGCCGCTTTGCCTTTGCCGGTGCTGGACTTCGGGTGATGCACGGCGCGTCGCTCTAGCAGCGGATCAGTCGACGGTCCACCGCGCCGAGACGACGCGCTCGCCGCTCGAGAACCGCACCGCCTCGAGCGTGCGCATCACGCAGCGCTTCGCGTCGTCGTCGGCGCCGTCGACGGTCACCGTCTTCACGCGTCCGTCCTCGAACAGCTCGAGCTCCGTCGTCACCGTGCCCGCCGACACGCCGCGCAGGCAGTAGTCCATGCGCGGGCGCACGCGCTCGAGCGGCAGGCGCTCTGCGGCGCCGACGTGCAGGCGTGAGCGGCGCGAGCCGAGGCCGGCGCCGAGCCCACCGTGGCCGTAGCCGCCCAGCCCGCCGCCGTGGCCGATGTCACCGATGCTGCCGAGGTCGATGCCGCCTCCTCCTTCGCCTCCGCCCGGCCGTCGTCCGGACAGGCCGAGGCCTCCGAACGCCTCGCCGCGCAGCTCGCTGGAGAGGCCGGCGAGCGCTGCGACGTCGTTCGAGGCGGTGGCGCGCTCCAGGGTGACGGCGAAGACGTCGCCCAGCTCGCTGACGTCGGCGAACACCGGCCCGCGCTGGTAGAGCCTCGCGATCGCTTCGCGCTCCTTCAGCCGCCTCGAGAAGCCCCTGATGCGCTCGAGGTCCTTCGACGGAATCGCCGGCGCGTGCTGCGAGGTTCGCGTGAAGCCGTGGTGACCGGTCCAGCGCGCGAGCCGCGGCACGAAGATGTCGGTCTCGTCGTCGGGGCGCTCGACCTTCAGCTCCGCGATGCGCTCGCGCACCAGCACCAGCCCGGCCGCGAACGCCATCAGGCACATCACCAGGACCTTGGCGAACTGCAGATCCGGCAGCCCCCAGAGGAACGGCCGGTCGGGACGCGGTGCGCGCACGGCCTCCGCCGAGAGCTGGCCGTTGCGGACGACGGCGCGATCTCCGTTCACGACGCGTGGCTGCGGCAGGCCGTATTCGGGCGGAATCGCGCCGGTCCCGGTGGCCACCACCACGTCACCCCAACGGACCGTCCAGCGCACGAACGTCACAGGACGAGATTGACCCCGCACCCCTCCGAACTGGGCAAGAATGCGGCTCATGCGCGCGCTCACATTGGCGGTGACGGTGTGCCTCCTCGGCTGTCCGGGCCCCTCGAGCACCGACGGTGGAAGCGGTGGCGGCGCTGCGGGCGGCTCGACCGGCGGCAGCACCGGCGGCAGCGGCGGCGGAGGAGGAGGCTCGGGCGGAGCGACCGGCGGCTCCGGCGGCAGCACCGGAGGCGGCACCGCGAGCGACGCCGGCACCGACGCCGGCACGCCGTACGACGCCGGCACGCTCGGAGTCGACGCGCTCTGCAACCAGTACTTCGACGCCTTCTGCGAGTACTACACGCGCTGCGGCTTCACCGAGTCGAAGGTCGGCTGCCTCGGCGTCGTCGACAACCGCTCGAACCCGTGGTTCGCGGCGACCTGCCTGCTCGAGGAGCGCGCCGCCATCGACGCCGGCCGCCTCGCGTTCGACGAGCGCGCCGCGGCGGCGTGCCTCTACAAGCTCCGCACCGGCGTGCCGTGCGCGCCGAACGCCGCGCCGAGCTACGCGCCCGAGTGTGACGCCATTCTCCGCGGCCTCGTGACCAGCGGCCCCTGCGCGCGCTCGTCCGAGTGCACGCCCGGCAACTACTGCGACGCGAGCCTCGCGATGTGCCCCGGCACCTGCCGCCCGCGCAAAGGCGCCGGAGCCACCGCCGCCTCCGACGAGGAGTGTCAGCCGGGCTACTACGTCTACGACGGCCAGTGCCGGCTCTACGCGCTCACCGGCCTGTCCTGCGCGCCCGTCGGCTCGAGCTCGACGCCGCAGCAGTGCCGGCCCGGAGAGGCCAAGTGCACCGCGAACACCTGCGTCGCGCTGCGGCAGGAAGGCTACCCGTGCATGGACGACAGCGACTGCGGCTTCCCGCTGCGCTGCGCCGGCGGCAACTGCCGCCACGGCGTCGGTCTCGGCCAGACGTGCAGCTACGGCTTCACCGGCGCGCCCGCCGCCCTGTGCCGGCTCGACCTCGCCTGCTCGAACGGGGTCAACCCCGACGGCGGGGTGTGCCGCCCGCTCGGCGGCGTGGGCTCGGGCTGCTTCAGCCTGTTCGAGTGTGCCGCCAACCTCACGTGTCGTGGCGTCATCTTCGGCACGACCGAGATCGACGCCGGCACGTGCGTGGCGCCGGCGCTCAACGCGCGCTGCTCGAGCATCGCCGACTGCGACCTCGAGACCGCGTTCTGCGACGCCGACGCCGGCCAGTGCCGCCCCCGCCGCGCGCCCGGCTCGATGGGCTCGTGCACCACGCAGGATCAGTGCACGCCGCCGGACTTCTGCGTCGCAGGCAGCTGCCGCAAGCCGTACTGCGTGCCCTAGATGTCTAGCGGGCTTTCACCCGCGCCTTGCCGCCGCCGAGCTCCTGGAACAGCTGCGGCGCCACGGTGCGGCCGACCTCGTTGCCGAAGAACGAGTCGTCGGAGAACTTGTACATGTAGTCCATCACCTGGTCGGCCCTGACCTCGACGGCCGAGCCGGCCTGCACGTTCTTCACGTACTCCGGCTCGTTCTCGAGGTGCCCGCGAATGACGTTGCCGTCCCACGACTGCACGTCGACCCACATCCACTCGTTGCCGCCGGAGTAGGGGAAGGGCGCCTTCACCAGCAGAATCTCTCCGTTCGGCAGGCCCTTCTTCACCTTCGCCTCGTAGCCCTTGAGCGCCGCCTTCGCGCGCGCCATCGCGGCCTTCACCTTCGAGTCGTCGTGATCGACCTTCGTGACCGAGTCGGCGTAGCCGAGCAGCGCCTTCGCTCCGCAGTCGAGGCGCTCGCCGCGGTCTTTGCCCTTGCAGTCCGGGAACGTGACCTCGAGCGTGTCGGGCCGCGCGCCGCGCGACATGTCCGCCCGCACGAAGCTCACCGTCACCACGCGCTTCGCGTTGTCGAAGCTCTGGGCCTGCAGGCGACTCTTCACCTCCGTGTCCTTCAGGTCGGCGAGCTTGAGCGTGAAGCGGCCCTTCGCGTCGGGACGACCGCCCTCGATGAGCCGCTGCACGATGGCGTTCACGAGCTCGCTCGCGACGTCGACGCCCGAGCGATCGACGTCGAGCACCTCGAAGTCCTCGATGCCGAAGCGGGGCAGGCCGCCGGTGTCGAGCATCACGAGCCCGGAGTCCTGCACCACCATGTGCACGCTGAAGTGCATCGGCCCGATGAGGGCGCCGTTCGACCAGCCGCCGGTGATGCGGCGCTCCTGCCACGCCGCGGGCGTGAACGCCGTCGCGGCCTCGCGGTCCATGATGATCGCGTCGTGCTTCTGCGCGAGCCCGGCGATCGCCTCGTAGGCTTCGCGCAGCGCGGCCGCGTCGCCGGTCGGCCAGGTGAACGTCGCCTCGATCGCCTTCGTCGACTTCTCGAGGCGGGCGCGCTCGGCGGGCGAGAGGAAGTGGGCGGTGTACTCGAGCGCGTCGGCGTCGAGGCCGGGGTAGTCGGTGCGCTTGAACGCCGCGACCTTCAGGGCCCGGCCCTTCTTGCTGCTGACCGGCTCGAGCGTCTTCTTGAGCGTGGCCTCGGGCAGCTCGCCCTTGAGCGGCACGAACGCGACCGCGAGGCGCGCTTGTGGCGCGAGCAGCTGCGGTTCAGCCGCGAGCAGCAAGAGGACGAGGGGGGCCATGCGCGGCCTTCTACTGCAGGAAGGCCTTGAGGTGCCGCGTCACCGGCTCGGGGTGCTCGGAGGGCACGAAGTGCTTCGCGCCCTCGACGATCTCCAGCTTCGCGTGCAGGCGCTCGGCGAGGCGCTGCCCGAGCTCGAGCGGGAAGACGGGGTCATTGCGCCCCCACACGACCAGCGTCGGAGCCGCGACGGCCCCCGGCCGCTCGGCCGCGGTGTCGATGCTCTGCACCAGCGCGTGCAGCAGCGCCGCCTGCTCGGTGCGGTTCTTCACGTAGAGGGTGTCGAGCGCCTGCTGCCGCACGATCGGCGGAGTCCACGGCGGCTGCTGGTACGCGAGCCCCATCAGCTGATCGATGCCGTTCGTGTCTGCGGGGATCAGCACCTTCGCGAGATCGTCGGTCGCGAACCGCGCGCACAGCGCGTCGTAGTCCGCCCGCGTGTACTCGCGGCCCGGGCTGTCGACCATCACCAGCTTCCCGACGCGCTGGGGGTGCAGCGCCGCGAGCTCGTACGCGACGATGCCGCCGTACGAGATGCCGACGACGTCGACGTCTTTGAGCTCGAGCGCGTCGAGCAGCGCGACCACCGCCGCCACCTGGGCGTCGATGCTGAAGTCGGTGCGCTGCGACGTCGAGGCCCCGAACCACGGCAGGTCGGGCAGCAGCACGGTGCGGTCCTTCGCGAGCGCCGCGGCCTGCTCGCTCCACTGCCAGACGCCGGAGGCTCCGAAGCCGTGCACCAGCAGCACCGGGCGGTGCTTGCCGTCCGGCGTGCCTCCGAGCCAGGTGCCGAGGTGATGGCCGTCGCGGTCGACCTCGCGCCACGACAGCTTCGCGCTCGAGAGCTGCGACTCGAGGCTGCGCTGCTTCATCGCGATCACGTTGCAGGCGCAGAGCGCGACGAGCAGCAGGGGCAGCGACGACCGGAGCACGACGGAAGTCTACCGCTGGGAGATGGCCGGCATTCCCAGGCAGGGAATTGGCCGGGCGAACTACCAGCCGTCGTTCCGGTCCGACAACACGGGTCCGGATCCACCGCCGTAGTCCTCAGCCTCGGCGAGGGTCTTCACCGCGTCCGCCGCGTCCGCATCGGGAGGATGACCGGGCGTCAAGATCCACCGGTCGGTCTGCTCGGTGATCTCGTTCGCCTTGAAGCCGAGCTCTCCCAAGGGGCCGCGCGAGAAGCGCCCGAACGCCCAGAAGCGCCCGTTCACCGCGTCGGGGCCCCACAGGCCGTCGCCGCGCCGCTCGGTGTTGCGCTCGATGCGGCCCTGCTGCTCCGACGGGAACACCACCGGCACGCCGGAGAGCGCGCTGAACCCGAAGTTCGCGTACGTGATGCGCGTGTCCGCGCTCGGGCCGTCGCTCACGTTGGGGCTCTTGCGCGAGTAGCCGGTGAGCGCGCCGTACTCGGCAGGGTACTCGTCGTACACGAGCCCGCCGTGCGGCCCGGGCTTCGCCTCGCCGGGCAGCAACAGCCCGATCGACGGCCGGTCGCTGATCTTCGTCAGCTCGATGAGCTCGTCCTTGAGCTTCTCGTTCGTGATGACGACGTTGCCGCGCGGCGTCTGCAGCTCGAGCCAGTTCTCCCGAGGATTGAACCAGAGCCGGCCGTGCTCGAACGTCTCCCAGCCTTTTCGATCCGGCGCGGCGAACTCGACCTTGAAGCGCCCGTCGGCGCCGACCGTACCCTTCAGGCGGATGCGCGCGGAGTCTCCGGCTTGAGAGACGAAGCCGCCGATGAGATCTTTCCGAAGCTCGCCGCGGCCGTCGCGCGGCATGCGATCCGACGCGGCCAGCTGCAGCTCGCGGCCACCGTCCATCTTGAAGAACATCGTCCCGTCGCGCTGGTACAGCCGGCCGGGCACGTACTGCGCCTTCCACGCCGTCCCCAGCTTCGGCTCGCTGACCTCGTACACCTGAAACGCCGGGCGCCCGCTGTAGACCTCTTCCTTCGCGAGGCGCCCGTCGCTCATCACGTCGCGCGCGTCGTCGCGGAACTGATCCGGAAGCCCGTACGCCTTCTGGCCCTGCTCGTAGAGCTTCTCGAGGTTGCTCCCGAGCGCGGCCGCATCTTCCGGCGCCTGCTCTGCGAGCGTCTTGACGTCCTCGAGTCCGGGCTTCGGTGCCGTGTTGAACGACCCGGCGACCTTGGGCGTCTTCACGCCTACATGTCTTACTGCTTCGCGCAGTCTTTCGCGAGCGGCCCCTCCCTGGCGAACCGCTCGACGAGCTCGTTCCACGGCGGCCAGTCGTGGCCTCCGCCGGTGAGCAGCACCTTCTCCTTCGGCAGCCGGTCGGCGACGACCTGGTCTGCCTTGCCGAGCGAGTCGTCGGTGCCCCAGCCGATCCAGAGGTCGGGGCCCTTCGACGGCTCGTTCGTCACCTCCTGCAGCCAGCGCCAGAACTGCCGCTGGTAGTTGTCTCCGTTCACCGGCTCGGCCGCGGGCGCCTGCCACTTCTGAAGGCCGCCGGCCTCGATGATCTCGCGGACCAGCTTCTCGTCGCCGAGCCACGGAGCCATCGCGAACACGCCGTCGACGTCGGCCGGGTAGTGCATCGAATAGAACAGCGAGCCGAAGCCGCCCATCGACATGCCCATGATCCACCGCTTCTCGTACTGCTTCGCGGCGAGCAGCGGCGCGAACACGTCTTCGTGCACGCGCGTCAGCATCAGCTCCTTCATGTAGTAGCCGATGGTCGCGTTCGCGGCGACGACGTCGATCGACAGCCCGCTGTTCTGCAGCTTCTGAACGAAGCCTTCCTTCTCGAAGTCGCCCGCGTTCGAGCCCGCGCCCGGCATCAGCACCACGAGGCACCGCGCCGGAGGATTCACCGGGTACTCGAGGCGCGTCATCGGCACCGGCGTACGCCACAGACAGCCGCTCAACAGCACCGCCGCGAGCAGCAACCTCACAACCACCCCGCCTCCACGTAGCTCTGCGCGCTCCGCTCGATCGACTGTGCAATGGACCGCTGTGGCCGGTAACCCAACATGCGCTTCGCTTTCTCGATGCTGCACGTCCACCCTGGCGCGAGCAGCTGCCTGGCCAACTTACGATTGAGCGGTAATTTCGTTGCAGCGAGCTGCGAGATGACGTCCGCCGCTCCGCCCAGGCCCGAGAGCACCGCGGCCGGCAGGTACACCCCGCGCGCCTTCACGCCCAGCGCCTGCGCCGCGAGCTCCATCACGCCCTCGAGCGAGATGGTCTCGTCGCTCGACGCGAAGAACGCCTGGCCCACCGCGTTCGACGAGTCCGCCTGCAGCAACAGCTGCGCGACCACGTCGTCGACGTCGACCATCGACAGCGGCCGCGGCCCTCCGCCGATCTTCAAGATGACGCCGCGCTTGGCGAGCTTGAAGAACGTGAGGTTCTCGTGATCGAGCGGCCCCAGGATTCGCGACGGCCGAATCGACGTCACCTCGAGCTTGTTCGCGAACGAGAACGCGATCTGCTCGCCGATCGCCTTGCTCTCGCCGTACGCCTCTTCCGGGCAGAACGGGTCGTCTTCCACGCGCGGCCGCGAAGCGGACGAAGGCCCCGACGCCGCGAGCGAGCCGCAGAACACCAGCCGCCGCGCCTTCGCCTTCACCATCGCCTCGGCGACGTGCCGCGTGCCCTCCGCGTTCGCCTCGATGAACGCCGCGCGCCCCGTCGCGCGCCGAATGCCCGCGAGGTGAAACACCGTCTCGATGCCGCTCAGCGCGTCGCCGAGCGTCTGCGGCCTCGTCACATCTCCGACCACACGCTCGACCGCGAGCCCCGCCAGCGCCGACGCGTCCGAGCCTTCGCGCACCATGCAGCGCACCGAATCTCCGCGCGCGGTGAGTGCTCGTGCGAGGTGTGCACCCAGAAATCCGTTCGCGCCGGTAATCAGGCACCGCATCGATCGCTGCGTTTCTGCCCCACTACGTGGGGCCCCTCACTCCGCGACGAAAAGCCGTCGCTGCGCGAGCGACTCTCCTCTAGAAAAAAGAAAAATGGGGCTGTTTTTCCTCTAGGCCCTCTGCTACTCACCGCGACCCGGATCTCGTGCACGAGACCGCTAACGTCCCCATCGGGACAGGAGACAACAACGAAATGGCCGCTAAGAAAGCCGCTGCGAAGAAGTCGTCTGGTCGGAAGCCGAACGCCGCGTTCATGAAGCCGATGACGCCGTCGGCCACCCTCGCGGAGATCGTCGGAGCGAAGCCGCTGCCCCGCACCGAGGTGACGTCGAAGGTTTGGGCGTACATCAAGAAGAACGGCCTGCAGGACTCGAAGAACAAGCGCCAGATCAACGCCGACTCGAAGCTCCAGGCGGTTTTCGGCGGCAAGAAGTCCGTCAACATGTTCGAGATGACCAAGCTCGTCTCGAAGCACCTCAGCTGAGCTGAGCTAAACCACTTCGATTCGTTTCCTTAGAGAGGCTCACGGCCAGAAAGCCGTGGGCCTCTCGGTTTTTTGAGCAGCAAGCCGCGGGTTCTTTGAAGCAAGATGCCGCCCCGTTGAGCGCGCGAGAAGTCTGGCCCGGAGTGCCGTACCCGTTGGGGGCGACCTACGACGGCCGCGGCGTGAACTTCGCCGTCTACTCCGAGAACGCCACCGCGATGGAGCTGTGCCTCTTCGACCCCGCGCAGCCCCGCCAGGAGCTCGCGCGGCTGAAGCTCGAAGACGTCACCGCACACGTGTGGCACGGCTACGTCCCCGGCCTCGAGCCCGGAGCCCTCTACGGCTTCCGCGCCCACGGCCCGTGGGATCCGAAGCACGGGCTGCGCTTCAACGCCAACAAGGTCCTCGTCGATCCCTACGCGCGCGCCATCAGCGGCAAGCCCGACTGGATGTACCCGCTCACCACGCTGCCCGCCGACGAGAAGGGCGTCGAGCCGTTCGACGAGCGCGACAGCGGACCCGGCGCTCCGCGCTCCGTCGTCGTCCACGACGACTTCGACTGGGGCGACGAGAAGCGCCCCTCGGTCGTCTGGCGCCGCGCCGTGCTCTACGAGCTGCACGTGAAGGGGTTCACCGCGCGCCACCCCGGCATTCCGCCCGAGCTGCGCGGCACGTACCTGGGCCTCGCGCACCCCGCCGCGATCGAGCACCTCGTGAAGCTCGGAGTCACCAGCGTCGAGCTCTTGCCCGTTCACGAGTGCGCGAGCGAGGGCTTTCTCCTGCAGCGCGGCCTCTCGAACTACTGGGGCTACAACACCCTCGGGTTCTTCGCGCCCGATCAGCGCTTCGCCACCGGCTCGCGCGGCCAGCAGGTGCTCGAGTTCAAGCAGATGGTGAAGGCGCTGCACGCCGCCGGCCTCGAGGTGATCCTCGACGTCGTCTACAACCACACGTGCGAGGGCAACGAGCTCGGCCCCACGCTCTCGTGGCGCGGCCTCGACAACCCGACGTACTACTGGCTCGACGAGCGGAACCGCGCCCACTACCGCGACTTCACCGGCTGCGGAAACTCGATGAACCTGCCGCACCCGCAGACGATGAAGCTGGTGCTCGACTCGCTGCGGCACTGGGTCAACGACATGCACGTCGACGGCTTCCGGTTCGACCTCGCGCCCGAGCTCGCGCGCGTCGGCTCCGGAGGCTTCTCGCGCGACGCGTGTTTCCTCCAGGCCGTGCACCAGGACCCGGTGCTCTCGCGCGTGAAGCTCATCGCCGAGCCGTGGGACGTCGGCGACGGCGGCCACCGCCTCGGCCAGTTCCCCGGCGTGTGGGCCGAGTGGAACGACCGCTACCGCGACACCTTGCGGCGCACGTGGAGAGGCGACGAGCGGCAGGTCGGCGAGCTCGGCTACCGCGTCACCGGCTCGTCGGATCTCTTCAAGGCCTCGGGCCGCCGGCCGATGGCGAGCATCAACTTCGTCACCTGCCACGACGGCTTCACGCTGCACGATCTCGTCACCTACCAGCGCAAGCACAACGAGCTGAACGGAGAGGACAACCGCGACGGCGCCGGCGAGAACCACGCGTGGAACTGCGGTCACGAGGGCGAGACCGACGACCCGGTGGTCAACGCGGTGCGCGATCGCCAGAAGCGCAACCTGCTCGCGACGCTGATGCTGTCGGTCGGCACTCCGATGTTGAACATGGGCGACGAGCTCGGCCGCACGCAGTGGGGCAACAACAACGCCTACTGCCAGGACAACGAGCTCTCGTGGGTGGACTGGGCCCTCGACGACCGCAAGCGCGCGCTGCTCGAGTTCACGCGCAAGGTCATCGCGCTCAGGCACAGCCAGGCCACGATTCAGCGCCGCAACTTCTTCCTCGGCTCCACGCTCGAGGACTCGCGCTTCCGCGATCTCGTCTGGTTCCGCCCCGACGGCAAAGAGATGGACGCGGAGGACTGGCAGGCCCCCGGCGCCCGCTGCCTGGGCTGGTTCTTAGGCGGCGACGCGATCGCCACCCGCGAGCCGACCGGCGCGAAGATCATGGGCGACACGCTGCTCGTGTTCATGAACGCCCACGCCGAGGGCGTCACGCTCATGCTGCCCGAGCGCGCCTGGGGCGAGGCGTGGGAGACGCTGCTCGAGACCGCGCGCGACGACTCGATGGTCAGGCGCATCGGCGCGTCCGAGTCGTACGACCTCGCCGGCCGCGCCGTCGTCGTCTTCCGGCAGGTGGGACGGTAGGCCGCTGGAACATTCGGAAGCTCCTGCCGGTCTCGCTGAGCGGAGGCCGAAGGCGGCAGTCGAAGCGGGCCGCGAATCGGCTTCGAGCCCCTTCGACTCCGCGCTGCGCGCTTTCCGAGCTGTCGCAGTCAGTTCCTCACGGCCTTCGCGAAGTTCTCGCTGGTCGCGCGCAGGCGCTTCGACAGCGTCTGTACGAAGAAGCGGTACAGCTTCACGGCGATCTTGTCGTTCATCTGGAGCAGCTTCTCGAAGCGCGGCCGCGTGATGACGAACGCGTCGACCTCGCTCTCGGCGGTCACGCGCGCGCTGGTCGGCGCGTCGTCGACCAGCGACATCTCTCCCGCCGGAGAGCCCGCACCCATGCGCGCCATCATCTCTTCCTGGTCGCCGTTCACGCGCGTCACCTTCGCCGAGCCCTTGCGCAGCACGTAGAGCGCCTCGCCCGGCTGGCCCTGCTCGATGAGCACCGAGCCCGGCGGGAACTTCTTCGTCTCGCACGCGGCGTAGACCGCCTTCATCTCGTCGAGCGACAGGTCGCGGAAGAGCGGGGTGCTCTTCAAGAACTCGAACCCGTCCATCATCGAGACCAGGGCCGGCGCCTGAGGCGCAGCGCTCGCCTCGGCGACGACCGCGCCGGTGACGACCGGCGGCTCGGAAGGCGAGGCGGGCGCCGCTCCCGCGACGGGAGCGCCCGGCAAGATCGGCGGCGGCGGCCCCGACTGCAGCGCCTTGATGCGCGCCTGCACGTCGGCGAAGTCGAACTGCCACGCGAGCAGGTCCTGGTAGAGCTTGAGCGCCTGCGGCACCGCGCCGCGCTGCTCGAGCGTCTTGGCCAGGTTGTAATAGACGGGCGCGGTGTCTTTGCTCAGCCCCGCGCTCTGCACGACCTCGAGGTACTTGCGGATGGCGAGGTCGAGGTAGCCGTTCTGCGCGAGGATCTCGCCGATGAGCCGGCACGCCTCGAAGTAGGCCGCCTCGTTGCGCTGCACCTTCTGGAGCAGCTGCAGCGACTTGTTCATCTTGTTCATCCGGAAGTACAGCTTGCCGGCGACGAAGTTGTTCACCGACTTCTCGAAGTTGATCGCCGCCTTGTCGTAGTTGTTCACCTTCAAGAAGAACTCGGCGGCCTGCTGGTAGTTGCCGTGCTTCTCGAACGCCTCGGCCGCTTTCCCCATGTCGCCGGCGCGCGTGTACATCTCGGCGGCCATGTAGTGGTCGTCGGCGCGCTCGTACATCATCGCGGCGCGCGCGTAGTCCTCGAGGTTCTCGAGCAGCTGCCCGGCCTTCGCGTAGTCGCGCGCGAGGTAGAACATCTCGGCCGCCTTCAGCTCGATCGCGCGGTCGCCGGCGATCGCGGCGAGCACGTTGTAGCCGATGTCCTCCTGGCAGTTGCCGTACAGCTTCGCGGCGTCCGGCGCGCGGCCGGCGCGCAAGAGCTGGACGACGGTGTCCACCAGCCGCGCCGAGTCGACGTACTCGGAGGCGGCGATGTCCAGGTTCGGGTCGAGCGCCAGCATGCCGCCGGCGGCTTGCGCGGCCGCGTCTGCAGGCGCCTGCGCCTGCAGCTCGTTCGCTTTTTCGGTGAGCCCGGCCTGCTGGTAGAGCTGAATCGCTTTGCGGTGGTTGCCGAGCGAGACGTAGATCTTCGCCGCGTCCTCGAACGCCTCGGCGCGCTCGTACATGCCCGCCGCGCGCTCGCGCTGGTTCGCGCGCAGCAGGGCGCCGGCCGCCTTCGCGTAGTCCTTCGTCTTCTCGTACATCGCCGCGGCCTTCTCGTACGAGCCGACGGAGAGCAGCAGCGCCGCGGCTTCCTTCGCCCGGCCGGTGTTCTCGAGCAGCAGCGCCGCGCGATCGACTCCGCCGCCCTTGCGGTAGTTGGCGATCGCCCGCTCGATGTCGCCGGCGCGCTCGAAGAGCGGACCGGCTTCGATGTAGTTCTTCTCGGCTTCCGCCTTCTCCGCGCGACGAATCAGATCCTGCTGGCTCGTGGGCATGCGCGGAACGATACCCCCTCCGTTCACGCCGAGCGGAGCGCGAAGCGCGGAGTCGAAGCGGGCCGGTGGACACCCAGACACCCACCTCGACTCGAGCCGCTACTTCGGCGTCACCGTGACGGCGAGCCCGTCGCGCCACACCTTGTGCTCGTCGGTGTAGTACTCGTACGCGCGGCTCGCCGGCCCGACGTACCGGCCCGGCACGGCAGCCACGAGCGACAGGGGCACCTCGCGCACCTGCTTCTTCTCCATCCCGCGCCAGTACAGGACGACGTCGCGCCCGAGCACCTCGTAGGCGTCGACCGAGCCCTTCTTCACCAGCTCCTTGAGCTGATCGTGCCGGGGCTCGAGCCCGCCGGGGATGCCGACGATGGCCACGACGGTCGGCAGGTTGGCATCGGTGACGTTCCGAACCCGAGCCACCGCCTCGAGCACCTCGCCCTCCGCGACCGTCCCGCGAGCGAGCGACGTCTCGAGCTCGACGTGCGTCTGGGCCGAGCTCGCCGGAGTCACCGCGTGGTACCGAACGCTCAACGCGTACGGCATCTCTCCGCCGTCCTGCATCTTCAGCTCGACGACGTGCTCGCCGGCGCCGAGCAGCTCGGACAGGTCGGGCAGCTTGATCGCCCCTTGCGTGTCGCCGTCGAACTTCACGCCGCCGCCGACCTGCTGCCCGTCGACGAAGACGCGCACCACGCCCGGCGCCTTCGGCCGCGCGCGCATCGCGTCGTAGGTGACGATGGCCCGCAGCGCGAGCACCGTGCTCTGCGTCGAGCCGTAGCGGCCGCCCTTGCACGAATCGGCGAGGTACCGAATCGCCGTCTCCACGTTGCCGGCGAACTTCGGCTCGCGCATCCACGCGAGCGCGGCGAGCGACGTCGCCTCGATGCTCAGCGCCTCTCCGCCCGAGCCGACGATCGACTGCGTGGCCTTGCCCACCGAGCCGTCCTTCTGCTGCGCGGCGGCGAGCTTCTCCATCAGGCCGATCGCCGCCGCCTTGTCGCCCCACAGGTGCAGCGCGTTCGCCGCGAGCGCCCACACGTAGCTGTTCGCGCTCTTCGGGGCCGCCTCGCGCAGCGACGCCGTCTCCTTCGCCAAGTCGCGCTCGCCGGCCTCGAGCAGCGCCCAGGTGATGTACGCGTTCGAGCTGTCCTTGTCCTCGACCCACGTGTGCAGCGCGCGGCGCTTGCGCGAGAAGCCGCCGTTGCCGTCGCGCTGCTTCATCAGCCACGCGCGGGTGTTCGTGAGCATCCGCTGGTCGACCTCGCGGACCTTCGCCATGTCGGTGAAGTGCAGCAGGCCGAACGCGGTGAGCGCCTCGTGCCCGGGGTTCTCGCCGAACCACTCGTAGCCCTTCTCGCTGCACTCGAACCCGACGAGCCGCTGGTAGCCCTTGTCGAGCGTGGTGCGGCTCTTCTCGACGAGCTGCGGGTCCACGCCGGTGTGCGTGAGGAAGTACTGCTGCGCCATCGTCAGCGGGTAGCTCGTCGAGCTCGTCTGCTCGAAGCAGCCGTACGGCTCCTGGATCAGCCGCGCGAGCGCCTCGGTGAGGTTCGCGAGCGGAGTGGGGAACACCGTCGCTGTCGCGCTCACGCTGCCGCGCACCGCGGACGCGGGAATCGAGACGGTGTGCTTCACCGCCGCCTTCGGCCCGACGACGCCGCCGAACGACCTCTCGAAGGGGAAGCCCTTCGGCTTCACCTGCAACTGGCGCGTCACCACGTCGCGGTACTCGCCGGCCTGGCCCTCGAGGGTCAGCGACACGGGCTTCTTCGCCGAGCCGATCGACAGCTCGAGCAGCTGCCGCACGCGCGCGCCGGCGGTCAGGTCGACGCTGCCGAGCTGCGACAGCTTCACGTCGCCGTCGAGCTTCGGAGTCACCCGCGCGCCGCTGAAGCGCTCGCTGGTGCCGTTCACCAGCGCGATCGGCAGCTGCACGACGTCGCCCTCGGTCACCTCGAGGGGCAGCTTCGGCTCGACGTAGAACGGCTGCACCGAGTCGAACACGAGCGACGCCGCGCCGATGTTGCCGGCCGCGGTGAAGCCGCCCGCGGTCGCGCGGAAGCTCGTCACCGAGTCGTTGAGCGCGAACGTCACCGTCGCCTCGCCCCGGGCATCGGTCTTCGTCGCGGCGCTCCAGTACAGCGTCTCGGAGAAGTCGACGCGGTCGCCCGCCTTGCGCTCGGGCCGCACCGCGTGCGCGTACTCGCGCACCCAGACGAAGTCGTTGCGGTGCGCCTGCTGCTGCTGCCTGAAGGCGCGCCGCTCGCTCTTCGCCTCTTCCGCGCGCGCGACGGCCTGGCGCAGGTCCTTCATCACCGGCTCGGGCGCGGGCTGCTGCGCCTTCGCCATGCGCTCCTCCGCCGGCTTCGCGACCGGCGCCTTCACCGCCGCGCCCGGCCGGTCATTCTTCGCCAGCCCTTGAGGGGCCGCCATCGGAGGCAGCGCCATGCGGCCTCCGCGGCGCGCAACGCCGCCGAAGCCGCCGGCGACGGCGAACAGGTCGTCCTCGCCGAAGTCCTGGATCACCTGGAGCTTCAGCGCCACGGCCCGGCGCGCAGCGTCGCCGTTCGACGCGAGGAACTTCGGCAGATCCATCAGCGCGAACCGGCGCCAGCCCTGCGTGCCGAGCAGCAGGTCGGTCGCGATGGCCGACTTCGGGTGCTTCGGGTCGAGGTAGACGTGAGCGTCGGCGAGCTCCTTCACCTCGTCCTCGAGGTAGACCATGACCGGAAGCCCTGGCGCCTGCTCGCGCTTCTCGATCATCTCGAGCACGGCGTCGTCGGTCACCGTCAGGCCCACGACGGCGCTCACCGGCTTGCCGGCCGCGGTCGTCTTCACCTTCAGCTTCACCGTCCCCGCCGGCACGTACGTCTTCTTGTCCGGCTCGAGCGTGATGGAGAGCTGCGCCTTCGGCTGCACGAACACGAGGCGCTCGGCGAGCGGCTGGCCCTCCTTGCTCCACACCGTGGCGACGAGCACGCCGTCGGCGTCCTTCGGGTCGATGCTGACGAGCTGCTCCCTGCCGGGCAAGAGCTGCGTGAACGAGATCTCCTTCTCGCGCTTCGACAGCGTCACCTTGCCGGCGACGCTCGTGCGCACCGACAGCGCGACCGCGGCGCCCGGCTCGAACACGTCGCGCAGCGAGCGCAGGCTCGCGCCCTCGGCCTTCACGGGCGGCAGCGGGTACGTCGTCTTGATGCCCGACGGCTGCAGCACCTTGAGCGTGTACGTCGCGCCCTTCTTCGGAGTGAGCTCGAAGCGCCCGCGGCCCTCGTGCTCGCTCTTGAACGTGGCGACCTCGGCGCCGGTCTCGTCGACGATGACGCCGGCGAGATCGGCCGGCTTCTTCGCCGGCGTCTTCGCCTCGAAGTAGACGCGGGTGGGCAGGCCGGCGACGAGGTCTCCGCCCTCGGGGAACATCGCGAGGTCGACCGTCTGCAGCAGGATGGGCAGCGTCTTCGTGGCGGACTCGACGACTCCGCCGTCTTCGATCGCGAACACGAGCGAGCCTTCGCCGCGAGCGATGACCTTCGGCAGCTCGAAGCTGACCGTACACAGGCCCTTGTCGTCGACCTTGGCCGGCACGCGCGCGACCTCCTGCTCGTCGACGCGGGCGATGGCGGTGACCTTCGCGCCGACCGGAATGCCGCCTTCGGCGCGCTTCGTCTCGAGCGTCGCGGTGACCTTGTCGCCCGGGCCGTAGCCGTCGCGCAGGAAGACGATCTGCGACTTCAGCCGCGGCGGCCGGTACGCCCGGACCTCGAGCTTCCGCTCGGCGGGCGCGTGGCCGGTCCACGGGTACTTCGCCTCGAGCGTGTACTCGCCGCCCGCGGCCTCGGCGGGGACCTCCCAGGAGAAGCTCCACACGCCTTCCTGGACGGCCGACTGGCCGCCAGCGACGACGTCTCCCTTGGGGGCGCGCAGCTGCAGCTGCACCTGCTCCTGCCCGGGGAGCGGAGTGTGGGCGAAGGCTTCGAGCACCGTGCCGCGCACGTAGACCTTCTCGCCGGCGCGATAGACCGGCTTGTCGGTGCTGATGTGGGTGAGGAACCGCGAGGGGCCGCCGAGATCGTTGGTCGTGGTCATCGACAGCGCCAACGCCGTGGCCGCGAAAATTGTGACACGCATCATGGTGACCCCCGTCAACGCACGAGACCCCCCGAAGGTTCTTTCTTTTGGGCTACGGTGCCCGTCCGTCTTGGGTACACCTCAGCTGTGGGTCGGTTTCATGGTCGTCGTGACGGTGCTCATCGGCATCGACCTGCGCGCCGTGAAGGTCCGCGGAGGCGCGGTCAGCACCAAGGGCGCCGCGATGTGGGTCGCGCTCTGGGTCTCGCTCTCGCTCGCGTTCGCGGGCTTCCTGCACCACCTCTACGGAGCCACCGCGTCGGCCCCGTTCCTCACCGCCTGGGTGCTCGAGTACGCGCTCTCGGTCGACAACCTCTTCGTCTTCGTCCTCGTCTTCGGGTACTTCAAGGTCCGCCCCGACGCGCAGCACCGGCTGCTCTACTGGGGCGTGATGGGCGCCTTCATCCTGCGCGCCACGCTCATCGGCGCAGGGGCCGTCGCCGTCGCCAGGTTCCACTGGCTGCTCTACGGCTTCGGCGGGTTCCTGCTCTACACCGCGTACAAGCTGCTCTTCTCTGGAGACGACGACGACGAGGTCGACCCCGAGAACAACAAGGTGCTGAAGCTCGCGCGCAAGTGGCTGCCGGTCGCGAAAGAGGACCACGGCATCCACTTCATCGCCCGCGAGAACGGCAAGCGCGTGGTGACGCCGCTCTTTCTGATCCTGCTCGTCATCGAGACCACCGACCTGCTCTTCGCGCTCGACTCGATTCCGGCCGCGCTCGGCGTGAGCCAGGACATGTTCATCGTCTTCACCTCGAACGTCTGCGCGATCCTCGGTCTGCGCTCGCTGTTCTTCGTGGTCTCGTCGCTGATGGACAAGTTCCACTACCTGAAGGTGGGCCTGGGCATCATCCTCGCGTTCGTCGGCCTGAAGATCATGGCCGAGACCTTCTGGCAGAAAGAGCTCGACCCCTACGACATGTACGTCGTCGTCGGCAGCCTCGCGTTCGTCGCGCTCTCGCTCGCCCTCTCGGTGCTCGCCTCCGTGATCTGGCCGCCCAAGAACAAGGGTGAGCTCCCCGGAGGCCCCATCGCCGACGACCGCCGCGTCGCCGGAGAAGCCGCCGCCGCCGAGCTGCGCCGCGAAGGCACCGTCGAGGACAGAAGCCTCGAGCCCAGGGAGTGAGGTAGAAGAGCCGTGTCGATGTCGAGTGCGACCACCGAGGGCGTTCGCGTGACCGTGAAGCCCGCGTTCTGGCCCGAGCGCAGTCAGCCCCAGAGCGGTCAGTTCGCGTTCACGTACACCGTGCAGATCGCGAACGTCGGCAACACGCCGGTGCAGCTCATGAGCCGGCACTGGATCATCACCGACGGAAACGGCCGCGTCGAAGAGGTCAAAGGCGAGGGCGTCGTCGGCAAGAAGCCCAAGCTCGAGCCCGGCCAGCAGTTCGAGTACACGAGCTGGGCCATGCTCCGCACGCCGTTCGGCTCGATGCGCGGCTCGTATTTCATGGAACGGCAGGACGGGCAGACGTTCGAGGCGAAGATCGCCGAGTTCGCGCTGACGATGCCGAACTCGCTGAACTGAAGTGGCGGGGTAGCGACGCCGCCTCGCGTTCACGCTGGGCAGCGGCCGTCCTTCGACGAGCTCAGGACTCCGTCGAAGCGGGCCGCGCGTCGGCTTCGCGCCCCCTTCGACTCCGCAGCCCTTCGGGCTGCTCCGCTCAGGGCGAACGGAGCTGCAGACGAGCCGCGTCTTTTCCGCTCTGGGTGAACAGACTCAGCCCCGCGGCGCCGCAGCCTTGAGCAGCCGATCTTTCACCGCGAGGCCCATTCCCTCTTCGCCGGGCATCGCCGTGACGACGAGCTCGAAGCCTTCGGCGTCGAGCTTCCGCAGCGCGCCGTACAGCTCGCGCGCGAAGCCCTCGGCGTCGCTCGGCACCTCGTGCCGGTGCACTCCGGCAGGCAGCTTCGTCGTCGGCGGCGCCAGCACCGCCACGCGCTTCCCCTCGGCCTGCCGCTGCGCCGCCTCCGCGAACAGCGTGTCGCGCGGCACCACGAGCAGCCCGGCGCGCGGCGCGTAGTGCGACGCCAGCATGCCGGGCGCGCGCACGTCGTCGCCCGCGGGCCCCAGGCCGACCGGCCTCCCGAGCACGCGGATGATGTCTTCGCGCGAGACTCCGCCGGGGCGCAGGATGCGCGGCTCGGCCTTCGTGAGGTCGACGATCGTCGACTCGACGCCGACGGAGCAGGGCCCCCCGTCGAGGACGAGCTCGACGTCGCTGCCCAGCTCGGCGCGCACGTGCTCGGCCGTCGTCGGGCTCACCTTCCCGAACCGGTTCGCCGACGGCGCCGCGATGCCGCCGCGAAACGCCCGCAGCACCTCGAGCGTGAGCGGATGATCCGGAACGCGCAGCGCTACGGTGTCCTGGCCTCCGGTGACGGCGTCGGACGCGCGTTCGCTGCGCCACAGCACGACGGTCAGCGGCCCCGGCCAGAACGCGCGCGCGAGCGCGTAGAAGGTGTTCGGCACCTCGCGCGCCCAGCTGCGGACGTCCGAGGTGTCTCCGAGGTGGACGATGAGCGGGTGTGACGCTGGCCGGCCCTTCACGGCGAAGATGCGGCGCACCGCGAGCTCGTTCTCGGCGTCTGCTCCCAGCCCGTAGACCGTCTCGGTCGGCAGGGCGACCAGCCCGCCATTTCGAAGAACGGTGACGGCTTCGTTGATCCGCTGATCCACGATGAAGCGTATGTAGCGCATCCGTGAGCAGCTGGTTCAAGGACGCGTCGGGCCGCATCCGCTCGGGCTGGGTCATCGCCGTCTTCACGGTCGTCGCCGTCATCACCGCGACCGCCCTGCACGCAGCCCTCTACCTTCTCGGCCTCATGCCCGACTCTCCGTACTCGCTCGACGACCCCAAGCTCGGGCTGCAGACCGGGGCCAACCTGCTCTCCGCCATCGCCGCCACCGCCGTCGCGCGCGCGATGGGCGAGGTCCCCGGGTTCGAGCGTCCGAAGCTCGTCGCCCCCGGCGCCGCCGCGGCCGCGCTGCTGCTCTGCATCACCGTCGGGCTCGGCGCCGTGCTCTCCGGAACGCTCGGCCTCTCGACGTGCGACTGGCGCGTGAAGGCCGGCGTCCAGCAGCTGCTGCTCATCGGGCCCACCGCGGTCGCCGAGGAGCTGTGGCTCCGCGGCGCGGCCTTCCGCGCGCTGGTCCGCGGCACGCACCCCATCTTCGCCATCGCCGGCACGGGAGTCGTCTTCGGCGCGCTGCACCTCACCAACCCCGAGGCCTCGGTGGTCGCTGCGCTCAACGTCGCGCTCGTCGGAATCTGGTTCGGCGCGATGGCCTGGCGCGCGAACAGCATCTGGCCGGCGATCGGCGCCCACCTCGCGTGGAACTGGTTCGAGGGGTTCTTCTGGGGCCAGCACGTCTCCGGCATTCAGGCCGGCTGCTCGCTGCTCACCGCCACCAGCCAGCCGCCGTTCTGGGGCGGAGGCGCCTTCGGCCCCGAGGCCTCGGGCCTCACCGCGGTGCTGCTCGCACTGGCCAGCGCCATCACGCTGGCCTGGCCGAAGCTCACTGGAGCAGCGGCTCCTCCGAATCCTCCGGCTTCTCCGCCGTCTGCGGCTGCTCCACCGCCTTCAGGTCCTCCACCGCCTGCGGCTCCTCCACCGTAATCTCGAGGCTCTCGATCGGATCGTCAGCCAGATACCGGTCGCGGGTGAGCAGCCCGCGCTTGAGCGCTTCGACGCACCACTTGCGCCGCCAAATGTCCGAGTTCGAGCTGCGCAGCGAGCCGACGATGAACCACCAGATGCACCCGGCGAGCGTCCGCGTCGGCCCCGGCCGGAAGTGCTGATAGCGGAGGTTCAGCTCCACGAACGTCTCGAGGGACGGGACGACCATGCCGTCGGGCTCGAGCTCCGGCCGCTGCCACTTGCAGCGCGAGTAGTGCAGCTCGAAGAACGCGTCGAGCTTCTCCGGAAGGCCGAAGACGATGCGGTCGTAGATCTCCGAGAGCCCGTGATGCTCGGGTGTGACGAAGACCAGGCCATGCCGGACTTCGTACTCGACGGACGCGATGCACATGCGCCACGCGTGCTCGAGCATGGATTGGCGACCGCCCCAGTTCTTGTAGAGCGTGCCGAGCGAGACCTCGAGCCGCTCGGCGATCGTCGAGACTCGAACACCGTCGATTCCATCCTCTGCGACGAGGTCGATGACGACGTGGGCGAGCCGCTTTCCCATGCCATCCAAGAGGGGCCGATTGAACATGTCGAGCCCTCATGCAGCGACTGGGCCGCAGCGGCCTCGATCGGCCGGAGCCGCCGGCGAGCCGTGCACCTCACACGGGGGTGAAAAGTAGTGATCGCGCGAATCGCGATTCGCCGTTCACGCAACGACAATCCGCGCGGTTGTGGTGCGGAAAATGGATAACGGCGATTCGCGGTACTTCTCTTTTTCACCCCCGTGGGACCCGCGGCCGTCCGGACCACCGGCGAGTCTTGCTGAATGAGAAATGGAGCGTCCGTGTTGCGAGACGTCGCGCTGGACTGCAGCGAGGTCGCGGCCCCATCGCCGGCATCGGCGCGCAGCTCGCGACGGCCTGGCGCGGGCGCCAAATCGGAGCGCAGGTCGCGACCGTTCGGCTGGCGGCCCCAGTCCCGCCCTCGGCTCGCGAAAGTCCCGCGGACTCCGCCGAATCGCCGTAGCTCGCGACCGTGGCGGGCGGCCCGGGGCGCGCGCTTCCTTCTCCCGGCGTACATCGTTCGTGGAGCCGACCGGCCCGAGCTCGTGGTTCCGGCGGAGGGGGCGGTGTCCGCGGGGCTCCGGCCGCAGCAGCACGTCGACGGTTCAGCCAGCCTCCGGCGTCGACCTCACCACGTGAACGGGTAGCCACCGGCATCCCGAAACACGGGGGCGCACTGGCGCATCACCGCCGCCGCAGCAGCGATGAACTCGGCGCGCGGCTGCCGGCCTGCGGTGACTCCGTATTCGAAGCCGCCATCGCCGTCGAAGGTGGCTGCAACGCCTGGTCCGTGCGAGATGCAGTCCCCTGCTGACACGAGGTCGCCGTTCCTCAGACACGACGCTTCGTCGAACGCGTCGAAGGCGATCGCGCCTGCGTCGAGGGTCCACGAGCCGCCATCGGGCGCGGTGCACACGATGTTGCCCCCATCGCGCGACAGCTCGTGTCTCCATGCGATCGGCCACCACAACAGGTCGAGCGCCACGCGGTGCACCGGGCGGCCGCTACACGCGGCGGGGCTTTCGACACAGAAGCCGCGCCGCTCGCACCGCGCGCCGTCCACGCAGGCGTCGGTGCACGGAGCGCACTGCACCGTGCACTGACCGCCCATGATGTGGTGCCCCGCGTCGCAGCCGTTCATCGGTGGCAGACGGCCCGCGTCGAGGCCCGCATCCGGCGCCGGCACCGGGCCGGGGCCGCCGTCCGGCTCCGGCACATCAGGAGCGCAAACGCACGAAAACAGCAGCGGCAGGAGCATCAATCCCCGCATCGTCGTCCTTGACTCCGGTGGCCCACTGTCTATCTACGCGGCCAATGATCTCCGTAGAGGGTCTGACCAAATACTACGGTGAGCACGCGGCGATTAAGGACCTCGCCTTCAAGATCGCCAAGGGCGAAGTCATCGGCTTCCTGGGCCTCAACGGCGCGGGCAAGTCGACGACGCTGAAGGTCCTGGGCTGCGTGCTCGCTCCGACGTCGGGTCGCGTGACCGTCGACGGCTACGACATCGTCGAGAACCCGCACGAGATTCGCAAGCGCATCGGCTATCTGCCCGACACGCCGCCGCTCTACGACGAGATGACCGTCGGCGCGTACCTCGACTTCGTCGCCCGCCTGCGCGGCGTGAGCCCCGCCGACGCCCCCGCGCGCGTGAAGGCCATCGAAGAGAAGACCGGCCTCACCGCGTGGCACGAGGCGCCCATCAACAGCCTCTCGCACGGCTACCGGCAGCGCGTCGGCGTCGCGCAGGCGCTGGTGCACAACCCGCAGCTGCTCATCCTCGACGAGCCGACCGGCGGCCTCGACCCGGTGCAGATCGTCGAGATGCGCGAGCTCATCCGCAAGCTGAAGGGCGAGCACACCATCCTGGTCTCCAGCCACATCCTCCCGGAGATCTCGCAGATCTGCGATCGCCTGCTCATCATTCACAACGGCGAGATCGTCGCGCAGGGCACCGAAGACCAGCTCGCCTCCGAGGCCGGCGCGGGCGCCGGCGGCACCATCGAGATCGAGCTCGCCGGGCCCGCGCAGAAGGCCATCGACGCCGCGAAGACCGTCGCGCAGGTCTCCGAGGTCAACATGGTGAACCTCGACGGAGACAAGGTGCAGCTCAAGATCCAGGCCCAGGCCGACGTGCGGCCCGCCATCGTCCGCGCGCTCGTCGCCGCGAACCTCGACGTGCTCAAGGTCGGCAAGTCGCAGGGCCGCCTCGAGCAGATCTTCATGAAGTTCACCAACAAGGAGGCCGCGGCGTGACCAACGTACTGCTCATTGCCCGGCGCGAGCTGCAGGCCTACCTGCGCACCATGCTGGGCTACGTCATCGTCGCGGTGATGCTCTTCATTCTCGGGGTGCTGTTCAACGCCTGGGCGATGTCGGGCACCGTGAAGAAGTCCGCCGAGATCATCGCCGACTTCTTCACCGTCGCGTCGGGCTGCACGCTGGTCACCAGCGCCGTGCTCGGCATGCCGCTGCTCACGCGCGAGCGCGAGAAGGGCACCATTCAACTGCTGTTCTCGGCGCCCATCCGCGACTGGGAGATCGTGGTCGGCAAGTACCTCTCGGCCGTCCTCTTCCTCCTCGTCTTCCTCGCGAGCTCCTTCTACATGCCGCTGCTCGTGATGGCGTACGGCAAGGTCTCGGCCGGCCACCTCGCGGCCGGCTACCTCGGCCTGTTCCTGGTCGGCTGCGTCGGCGCCGCGTTCGGCACGTTCGCCTCGGCGCTCACCAAGAACCAGCTGCTGGCGATCTTCCTCTCGCTGGTGTTCGTGCTCGCGCTCACCGTGTTCTGGTTCCTCGCGCGCATCACCGACCGGCCGCTCACCGACCCGGTCACCGCGATGGCCTGGTACGCGCACTTCACGCCGTTCGGGCAGGGCCTCGTGCACCTGAAGCACGTCGTCTACTTCGTGCTCGTCTCGTTCGTGGCGCTGTTCGGCGCGACACGCGTCCTCGAAGCGCGGAGGTGGAGCTAGATGAGCCCCGCTCTCGCAGTCGCCGCCGTCGTCGCGCTGCTCGGCGTCCGCGTCGCGCTCGCGTTCACGCGCGCCGGAAAGCCGGTCACCCCCGCGGCCGGCAAAGAGGTCGCCGGCAGCCGCAGCTGGCCGGTCAGCGTCATCTTCGGCATCGGCCTCGTGCTCATCTACGTGGGTGAGCGCATCACCGAGTCCTCCTCGAGCCGCGCCATTCTCTCGGGCCTCGGCGCGATCGTCGTCCTGTTCTCCATCGGCTTGCGCTTCATCCGCTCGGGGCAGGTGAGCGGCGAGCGTGTGGTCGTCGAGAAGTCGTTCATCGACTTCCAGGTGATCGGCCTCGGAGCGCTGCTGCTCTACTTCATCCAGTCGGACCTCTGGGCGAAGGTGGGCGGCGCCACCGTCGACTCGACGTCTCCGAAGCTCGCGGGCGCGATGGCCGTGCTGTGGCCGGCGCTGCTCGCCGTCGCGGTGCTCCCGACGCTGCTGATGGAGTTCGCCTACGCCGCGATGGCGCGCGCCACCCGCGTCGAGCTCGGCCGGATGAAAGAGGCCACCTTCTCGGGCCTGGGCCTCGCCTTCGCGCTCGTGTTCGCCATGGCCTGCCAGTACGTCGCCAGCGAGCGCGACGTCCGCAAGGACCTCTCGTACTTCCGCACCGCCAAGGCCGGCGACGCCACGCGCAAGCTGGTCGCCTCGCTCGACGAGCCGGTGCAGGTCTCGCTCTTCTTCCCGCCCGCGAACGACGTCGCGGAAGAGGTGAAGAGCTACTTCGAAGACTTGAAGGCCGAGTCGACCAAGCTCGAGGTCGAGCTGCTCGACCACCCGCTCGAGCCCACCAAGGCGCGCGAGCTCGGAGTCTCGGGCAACGGCACCATCGTCATCTCCAAGGGCAGCCGCAAAGAGTCGATGGTCATCGGCACCGAGCTCGAGAAGGCGCGCTCGAGCCTGCGCGGCCTCGATCAGGACATTCAGAAGCGCCTGCTGCTCGTCGCGAAGAGCAAGCGCATCATCTACCTGACGCAGGGCCACGGAGAGCGCCGCGAAGAGCCGGTCGGCTCCATCGACCAGCGCGCGACCATCTCGGGCCTGCGCGGTGAGCTCAGGAACCAGAACTACGACCTCAAGACGCTCTCCGCCGCCGAGGGGCTCGGCGTCGAGGTGCCGAAAGACGCCGCGGCCGTGCTCATCCTCGGGCCCACCACGCCGTTCACCGAGCCCGAGGCGAAGGCCATCGAGGAGTACGGCAAGCGGGGCGGCAAGCTGCTCATCGCGCTCGACCCCGAGGCCGGCCTCGACTTCGCCGAGCTGGTGAAGCCGCTCGGCCTCAAGTTCGACCCCGCGGTGCTCGCGAACGACACCGTCTTCATTCGCAGCGCGGGCGGCCCGTCGGACCGCAGCATCCTCGCGACCACGTCGTTCAGCTCGCACCCGGTCGCGACCACGGTCGGCCGGGCGGGCTCTCCGGTCGTCTTCCTCACCAGCGGCGCCGTCGACGAGCTGCCCGCGCACCCGGCGGATCTCGTCGTCGACTTCTCGGTGCGCGCGAACTCGCAGACGTTCAACGACCTCAACAACAACTTCCAGGCCGACGTGCCGCCCGAGGTGCGCAAGTCCTACGGGCTCGTCGCCTCGGTCACGCGGCGCGCGCCGAGCAACAAGCTCGAAGAAGAGCTGCGCGCGGTCGTGATGGCCGACTCTGACGCCGTCGGCGACGTCGTGCTCGCCCAGGTGCGCACGAACCAGGCGCTCGTGCTCGACACCTTGAAGTGGCTGTTCGGTGAAGAGCGCACCATGGGCCTCACCAACAGCGAGTCGGACGTCGCCATCGTCCGCACCCGGCAGCAGGACATGGTCTGGTTCTACTCGACCATCTTCCTGGCGCCGGCCGCGGTCGTGCTCGCCGGCTACTTCGCGAGCCGACGCAGATCCAAGCTCGGGCCCCAGCCGCCCGCCGCGAAGGAGGTGCGGACGTGAAGGCCCGCGGAGCAGCCATCATGGGCGCGCTCGCCGCCACCGCGCTCGGCGCCGCCTACCTCACCTGGCAGCGCCCCAAAGAGACGAAGACCGACAACACGGTCACCGTGCTCGAGGCGACGAAGAGCTCGCTGTCGAAGATTCACTACGAAGACGGCACGCGCTTCGTCGACATCACCCGCGTCGTCGAGGGTGAGCCGACCATCTGGCTCAAGCAGGGCTTCATGGAAGGCAAGGCGCCCATCTTCGACGCCGGCACGCCCCCGAGCGGCGACGCCGGTACGACGACGGCCGACGGAGGCGTCGCGCCTCCCGCGGTCGCGGTGAAGCCTCCGCCGGTGGCGCCGACGCGCGAGCTGCGCGGCAACGAGCGCGCCGAGAAGGCGTGGGAGAAGTTCACTCCGTTCGAGGCGGTGCGCTCGCTCGGCCAGCTCTCGGACGCGAAGCTCAAAGAGCTCGGCCTCGACTCGAGCCCGAAGCTGCTCGAGCTCACGGTCGCCGGCACCCCGCGCCAGTTCCGCGTCAGCAACCCCGGCGCCGGCTTCGTCGGCCAGTACATCCAGGACCTGAAGACGAAGGACGTGTACCTGCTCGCGTCCGGCACGCTCTCGGAGATCGAGCCGTCGTCGACCACGCTCGTCGATCGCCGCCTGCACGCGTTCAAGGCCACCGACTTCGATTCGTTCGTCGTCACGCTCCCCGAGAGCGGCCAGAAGAAGGAGTTCGTGCAGACCGACGCGCAGATCCCCCAGACCACCAAGGTCGCGCCGAAGGAGACGCCGGACAAGCCGGACGAGTTCGCGAAGAACTGGCACGACAAGGTCTGGAACCGCATGATCGTCACCGAGGTGCTCGGCAAGGGAGAGAACCCCTCGGGCGGCGAGCCACCCGTCCTCCTGCGCGTCGACTACTTCATGAAGGGCAAGCCCAAGGGGTGGATCGAGATCGCCCGCATGCCGGGCCCGGCGACGCTCGTCTTCGGCCGCAGCGAGAACACCGCCGGCTGGGTCGCGCTGCACGCCGGCGTCGAGGAGATGGCCCTCGAGGCGAAGAAGCTCGTTACCGGTCAGTAAATTCGTCGTTCGGTGACATTACGGGTCGGTGAGCGTTTCCTCACCGTAGCGGCCTGCAGGCCGTGCCAGAGACTTTTCGTTGGCATCGCGCCCGGTTCGCCGCAGGTACGGCGTGTGCTCGGCTTCGGTGGTCTCGCATGCACGAAGCCAACGAAGAGAGCGCCACGGCACCCACAGCCGCCCGGGTATTCGCTCTGCTGTGGGCGGAGCTGCATGACGTCATGGGCAGCGCGGCGACCGCGGCGCTGCTGAGGCGCGCGGCGAAACACGCGCGGGATCGCGCTCCCGAGCTCGGAGGCTTCGAGGTCCAGCGCGCGCGCTTCGAGTACCGCTACGTGGTGCCGCAGACGTGGACCGAAGGCCCCCGGCCGTCGCTCGACGCGCTGATGCAGGAGCTTCGGCCCCTGCTCGTCGAGCTCACCGGGCCCGTCGTCCTGAAGAGGCTGCACCGCGTGCCCGAGCTCCAGTCGTGCGGTCATTTTTCACCGGAGGTCGTAACGTGAAGAACCCATCGTCCAAGGCCCTCGAGTTCGAGAGCACCGGAGATGGTGAGCTCGATCGCATTCTGGGCGGCGGCATTCCGCGCCGCTCCATCGTCGTCCTCGCCGGCGAGCCCGGAGCGGGGAAGACGGTGCTCACCCTGCAGATGCTGTTCAACGCCGCACGCGCCGGGAAGCGGTGCCTGTACTTCACGACGTTGTCCGAGCCGGCGATCAAGGTCATTCAGTACATGCAGCTGTTCGAGTTCTTCGACGCCGAGCTGCTCGAGAGGAACGTCGTCTTCGCCGACCTCGGGCAGACCGTGCGCGAGGGCCCCGAGGCGACGCTCACCGAGATCTCGCGGCGCGTGGAGAAGCTCGAGCCCGCGCTCGTCGCCATCGACAGCTTCCGCGCCATCGGCGAGCTGATGGGCCAGGCCAACGACCGCCTGGTCCGCCCGTTCGTGTACGACCTCGCCGTGCAGATGGCGACGTGGGGCGCCACCACGCTGCTCGTCGGCGAATACGCGAAGGACGAGATCTCGACCCTGTCCGAGTTCGCCGTCGCCGACGGCATCATCCGCCTGAGCTCCGAGCGCTCCGAGCTGACGACGGTGCGCGAGATCGAGGTGCTCAAGATGCGCGGCACCGGCTACTCGTCGGGGCGCCACTTCTTCGAGATCTCCTCGAAGGGCGCCGGCTTCTTCCCGCGCGTGAGCGCGCCCAGTGAGCCGCTGCGCGCCAGCAGGCCGGCCCCCGTGCCGCGCCTCGGCATCGGCGTCAAAGGCCTCGACGAGCTGCTCGGAGGCGGTGTCCCGCTCGGCAGCGTCACGATGCTGCAGGGCGGCTCGGGCACCGGCAAGACGCTCATCGGGCTCAAGTTCCTGCTCGAGGGCGCCCTGCGCGGGGAGAAGGGCGTGCTGTTCACGCTCGAAGAGGCCCCCGAGCAGCTTCGCGGCCTCGCGAAGAGCCTCGACTGGGATCTGCGCGAGCTCGAAGACAAGGGGCTGCTCGCGCTGCGCTACACGTCGCCCGTCGAGCTCTCGACCGACCGCTTCCTCCACGTCGCGCGGAAGGAAGTGCAGGCGCTCGGCGCGAAGCGCGCGGTCATCGACTCGCTGTCGACGATGGCGCTCGGCGTGCCCAACGAGCGCCGCTTCAAGGAGATGGTCTACGCCATCGCGAAGCACCTGCGCACCGCGGGCGTCTCGTCGATGATGACCGTGGAGTGCGAGCAGCTGCTCGGCTCCGCACAGCTGTCCGGCCAGGGCGTCTCGTTCGTGGCCGACAACCTCGTCCAGCTTCGGTACGTCGAGATCGACGGCCGGCTCGAGCGCGCCGTCTCGGTGCTGAAGGCGCGCGGCATCAAGCACGACACCGAGCTGAGGACGCTGAGCATCGGCCCCGGCGGCATCGAAGTCGTCGGCGGTCGATTCAGGGATCTGCGCGGAGTCCTGACCGGGCTCCCCGCTCGTGAGGCGGTACGCAAATGAACGAAGACGAAGGCAGAGTCAGAGCAGTCTCCATCGCGCTCGCGGAGATCGCACGCGTGCTCGAGTCGATGGACGCCCCCCACGAGCGCGTGCAGCGGGCCCTCGAGCTGGCGCGGCCCATGATCCCCTTCTCGCGGTGCGCGGTGCTGACGACCGCGCCCGCACGCTGGTTCGTCGTGACGCCGGCGACCTACGGCGACGAGACCGAGGTGCTGCGCTCGCGCATGACCCGCGCGCTGTCGGTGATGACCGACGCCCCCCATCGCCCGGCGCCGCCGCGCGAGCCCGGAGCCGGCCACCTCACGGTGCCGGTCACCAGCCTGGACCAGGTCGTCGGCGTGCTCACCGTCGAGCCGCAGCCGGGGCATGCGTTCGAGGCCGAGGAGCTGCGCCTGTCGACCGTGGTCGCCGCGCAGATCGGCGCGTACCTCACCATGATCCGCCTTCGCGACGAGGAGGTGCGCAGCAACCGCCGCCTCGTCGCCGCGCAGGACTTTCAGCAGGTGCTCGTCGGCATGGTGAGCCACGACCTGAGGAACCCGCTGTCGGTCATCACCGTCGCGGCCACGAACCTCCTGCGCAAGGCGAACGACCCCGCGCTCGCGCGCACCGTCGAGCGCACGCTGCGCTGCGCCCACCGCGCGAACCGCATCATCGCCGACCTGCTCGACGTCTCGTGGGCGCGCGTGAACGGAGAGGTCGAGATCGCCCCCAAGCCCGTCGAGCTCGACGCGCACCTCGAGGACCTCGTCGCCGAGCTGCGCGTCACGCACGCCTCGACGCCGATCGTGCTCGAGGCCAGCGGAGACCCCGTGCACGGCGAGTGGGACCCCGAGCGCATCAACCAGGCGGTCACGAACCTCGTCGCGAACGCGGTGCAGCACGCAGACGAAGAGGCGCCGGTCAAGGTCTCGTTGTCGGGCGGCAGCCGCCAGGTGCAGATCTCCGTCACGCACACGGGCGCCGTCATTCCGCCCGAGGACGTCGAGACGATGCTCGACCCCTTCGCGGCGGGCCCGAACGCGCTGCGCCGGCCGAGCACGGCGGTCAGCCTGCAGCTGCACATCGTGAAGCAGATCGCCGAGGCCCACGGCGGCCAGCTCGAGTGGCGCTCGTCGGAGCCGCAGACGACGTTCACGCTGGTGCTGCCGCGCCAGGCGCGACGCACCGCCGACAGCCGCGGAGTGCTCGTCGTCGACGACGACCTCGACACGCGCTCGGCGATGGTCGAGGCGCTCGAGGCGCAGGGCTACCGCGTCGCGACCGCCACGAACGGAGAGCGCGCGCTCGAGCAGCTCAAGAGGGGCCTCAAGCCCCAGGTCGTGCTGCTCGACCTGCACATGCCGGTGATGGACGGCGCCACGCTCTGCACGCACGTGCTCGAAGATCCGGAGCTGAAGGAGATTCCGCTGCTCATCCTCTCGTCGGATCGCGCCGCCGCCGCGCAGCTCACGCGCCAGGGCGCCGCGGGCTTCTTGCCCAAGCCGCTGCAGGTGGAGTCGCTGCTCGCGACGGTGAAGCGCGTCACGGCGTAGACGCCTCCGCTCAGCGTGAACGAGAGGGCGACCGGGTCAGTGCCGCGTCGCCTTCAAGTCTTCGTTCACGGGAAAGGGCCCCGATGCCTCGGGCGCTCCATCGGCCGACGGCAGGCGGATGAAGAACGTCGCCCCCTTGCCGACCTCGCTCTCGACGCGAAGCTCTCCGCGGTGGGCCTCGATGATGCTGCGGCTCACCGAGAGCCCCAGGCCGGTGCCCTTGCCGCGCGGCTTGGTGGTGAAGAACGGCTCGAAGATGCGCGCCTGGGCCTCGGGGGGAATGCCCGGCCCGACGTCGCGCACGGTGACCTGGGCGCCGGCGTCTCCGCCCTTGGTCTGCACGTAGAGGTGCTTTTCCTTCGAGCCCTCCATGGCCTGGCTGGCGTTCATCATCAGGTTGAGCAGCACCTGCCGAAGCTGGTTTCCGTTGCCGCGAATCTTCGGCAGGCCGTCGGCGTACTCGGTGTGCACGCGCACGCCGTTGAGCTGCAGCTGATGGGCGGTCAGCTTCACGGCGCCGGCGACGACCTGGTTGAACTCGAGGACCTCCTGCTCGACGTCGGGGGGGCGCGCGAACTCGAGCAGGTTCTGCAGGATGCCGTTGGCGCGCTGAGCGTCGTTGTCGATGAGCTTGAAGTACTCGCGGGCCTCTTCGAGCGAGGTCGACTCCTGGCCGAGCTGCGCGAAGCCGACGATGCCGACCATCGGGTTCTTCACCTCGTGGGCGAGGCCGGCGCTGAGCTCTCCGATGGCGGACATCTTCTCGGACTGGACGAGCTGCTGGTTCTTCTGGTCGAGCTCTTCGCTGCGGCGCGCGAGCTCGCGGCTCATCTGGTTGAAGCTCTCGGCGAGCGAGCCGAGCTCGTTGACGGTGCCGACCTCGACCTCGGCGCCGAGCTCGCCCTTGGCGACGCGCTCCATCGTGCGCTGCAACGACTGCAGGGGACCGCTGACGCGCCGCGAGAAGTAGACCGCGAGCGCGATGGCGATGCCGATCATCAGCGCCCCGAACACCAGCGCGCGCGTGGTGAGCTCGCGCGTGGCGCGGTACGCCTCTTCCCGCGGCGCCTCGGCGATGACGAGCAGCTGGCCGTGCTCGGTGCGCGCCCAGCCGGCGATGAACGCTCCGGCCTCGGCGTCGTACTCGCGCTCGCCGTCGGCGGCGCCGCTCTTCAGCGCGTCCTTCACCACCGGCAGCGCCGAGAGGTCGGCGTGCGAGAGCACCTTGTCCGGGTCGCGGTGCGCGAGCACGACGCCGGCGCCGTCGAGGAGGTACACGCGGTACCTCTCGTTCGCGGTGACCGGCGTCAGCAGGCGCGAGGGCTCGATCATCGCGGCGACCACGGTCGTCTCCGACGCGGCCAGGGCGACGCGGGCCAGCGACAAGCCGCTCGCGCTGACGTTCTGCACCGTCGCGCCGGCCGCCTTCACGACGTCGAGCTGCAGCGGGCTCATCGGCGGCAGCTCGGTCACGCCCTTCGGCGCGCCGGGAGACACCCAGCCGTGCACCTCGGCCCACACCTCGTCCTGGCGCTCGAACACCCGCAGCGCGTGGACTCCGTCGTCCGAGTCGAAGAGCACCGCGGGGTCGGGTCGCGTCTGACCGTAGAAGCGCAGCTTGTCGAACGTGCCGTCGAGCGAGGCCTCGACCGCCTGCGCCGCGGTGCGGGCGAGCATGTGCGTGACGTCTTTGAGCGCCGAGAGCTTGTCGGACCCGACGATCGAGTGCGCGAGCAACAGGTAGGTCGCCAGCGCGCCGATGAGCATCACGCCGACCAGGCCGACGATCTGGTAGCGAATGGAGCGCTGCATCCGCTTCGATGACCCCCAAACGATCGACTAGATGCGCTTCTTGGCCCCGGGCTTCAGCTCGGCGACCACCTGGTTCAGGCGATCTCGGAGCTCGAAGCGGCGGCGCGCTGCCTCGCTGGACTCGAGCGCCTGCGCGACGGCCTCTTCGATCGTCTTCAGGCTCTTGAACGGCTTCGCGAGGTACCCATCGAGGCGCTCGGGCGGCAGCGAGAACGGCTCGGGGAAAGCGGTGATGAGGATGACGGCGATGTTCGGGTGAAGCTTGCGCGCCTGAACGATGACCTCTCCGCCGTGCATGCGGGGCAGGTTCTTGTCGACGATGACGAGGTCGACGCTCTCTTTCTTGAGCAGCTCGACCGCGTCTTCCCCCGACCAGGCCGTCTTGACGTCGTAGCCCACGCGCTGCAGCACCTTCTGCACGAGCGAGCACACCTCGGGCTGGTCGTCGACGATGAGGATTTTTTTGGGCGCCTCTGCCACGGGGCCTCTTTAACCCTCACCGCGCGCGGCGCGAATGGCGCCGTCGCAGGTCCCCAGGATGTCGAGGATTCCGAAGGGCTTGGTGACGTAGCTGAAGACGCCGAGGTCTTTCGCGCTCGTCTTCGTCTCGGGAGTGGGGAACCCCGTGATGATGATGGCCTGCAGCTTGGGGTTCGTGGAGCGCGCCTGGCGCAAGAGCTCGAGCCCGTCGATGCCGGGCAGGTTCTTGTCGGTGATGATGAGGTCGTAGCTCTGCCGCTGCAGCGCCTCGAGGCCCTGCTCACCGGTGTCGACGATGACGACCTGGTGGCCCGCGCGGGTGAGCACCCGGTCGAGCAGCAGGCGGGCCGACTTGTCGTCGTCGATGACCAGGATGCGACCGGGGACGCGAGCAGCTGTAGGAGAAACGGTGCTCAAAGCGCGCGCAGCATAGCTCAAGGTGCGAGTCTTGGACGGGTGACGAGCTGAAAGTGCAGCGCGCCGACGCCAAACAGGCCGAGGAACAGCGCGAACACCAGCGGCGAGGCCACCGCGTACGCGCAGAGGAAGACGACGGCGAGCACGAGCGCGATCGCCGGGAACACCGGGTACGCCGGAGCCCGGAACGGCCGCTCGAGCTGCGGCTGCTTCTTCCGCAGCACGAAGAGCGACACCATGCTCGTGCTGTAGAGGACGACGGCGCCCATGCCGGCGAGCGTGATGAGCTCGTCCGAGCGCTCGGTCAGCGCCGCCGCGGCGCCGACGAGGCCGGGCACCACGACGGCCCAGGCCGGCGTCTTGAAGCGCGGGTGCAGCCGCGACATCAGCTGCGGCAGGTAGCTCGCGCGCGCGAGCGCGTACACCTGGCGCGAGTAGCCCATCATGATGCCGTGGAAGCTGGCGATGAGGCCGAACAGCCCGAGGTACACCATGAGGTGCGTCATCGGGTGGTCGGCCGAGAGCACCGTGCGCAAGACGCGCGGCAGCGGTGAGTCGTCTTCGATGAGCTCTTGCGGGGTGAGGATGCCGGTGGAGCACAGCAGCGTGCCGAGCGCGAGCACCACCAGCGTCGAGATGCCGGCGATGTAGCCCTTCGGAATGTCGCGCTTCGGGTCGACGACCTCCTCGGCGCTCATCGCGACGCCCTCGAGCGCGAGGTAGAACCAGATCGCGAACGGCAGCGCGGTGAAGACGCCGAACGCGCCGTGCGGGAAGAGCGGCTCGGTGACGATGCGCGTGGTGTCGACGTGCGGCGCGGTGAGGAAGAAGAAGATGCCGAGCTCGAGCGCGGCGAGCGCGGTGACGATGAGCTCGAACGTCGCCGCGAGCTTCACGCCGAGGACGTTGAGCAGGCCGAAGACGACGAAGGCTGCGAGCGCGACGCCGAGCTTCGGCAGCTCGGGGACGCGGAAGTTCACGTAGCTGCCGATCGCGAGCGCGATGGCGGGCGGCGCGAACACGAACTCGACGAGCGTGCCGAAGCCGGCGACGAAGCCGCCGAAGGGCCCGAGCGCCGCGCGCGCGTAGGCGAACGGCCCTCCGCTCTGGGGGATCGCGGTGGAGAGCTCGGTGTACGAGAAGATGAACGTCACGTACATGAGCGTGACGACGAGCGTGGCGACCACCATGCCCATCGGGCCGCCCTTGCCGACGCCGTAGTTCCACCCGAAGTAGTCGCCGCTGATGACGAGGCCGACGGCGATGGCCCAGAGGTGGAGCGGGGTGAGGACGCGCTTGAGCCCGCCGTGTTCTTGGCCGCCCGGCTCACGGGCGCCTGCGGCGCCCTCCGGGCGGCTGGGCCCCGCCTCGCTCATCGAGCGAGCTGCACCGTCGGGTCTCCGACCTTCTCGAACAGCGGCAGCGGAGAGATCGGCGCGGTCTTCACCGCGCGCGGCTTCTTCGGCCGCGGCTGCAGCGCGGCGACGTTCTCGTGCTCGAGCAGCCAGGCCTTGCGATCGGTGCCCCACGCGTAGCCGCCGATCGAGCCGTCGCTCGCGACGACGCGGTGGCAGGGGACGACGAGCGCGATCGGGTTCTTCGCGTTCGCCTGGCCGACGGGCCGCAGCGCGCGGGGCCTGCCCAGGCGCTCGGCGAGCTCGGCGTAGGAGATGAACTGTCCGGGGCGGATCTTCCGCAGCTCGCCCCACACCGCCTTCTGAAACGCGGTGCCGCGCGGAGCGATGGCGAGCTCGTCGAGCGCGTTCAGCTCTCCCGCGAAGTAGCGCTCGATCGCCTGCAGCGCGCGCGTGGTGCTCGGCCCGCCGCGGCCGGCGCCCTTCGGCGGCTTCTCCGCGAAGTCGACGCGCGTGACCCCCGCTTCGTTGCCCTGGACGTGAACCCAACCCAGGCGCGTCTTCATCCACGCGTGCTCGGACATGCGCTCAACCTACCGAACGCGGATCGTTTTGGAATCTTGACAGCAGCGCTTTCACGTCGCCCTCACGCAGCACGAAAATCGAGAAAGTCACCGCGTACGCGCCGATGACGTCGATCGTGTAGTGCAGGTGCGCGAGGAACACGCTCGCGACGACGAGCACGTGCGCGGCGAGCGTCACGGCGCGCAGGTCCTTCCACCGCCACACGTAGAGCAGCAGCAGGAACGTGGTCGCGGTGTGGCCGGAGAAGAAGAGATCTTTCGTGAGCGAGACGCCGGCGCCTCCGGAGGGGTCGAAGAACCCGAACGGAGTGATGAGCCGCAAGAACGCGCTCCAGCGCTGCGCGTCGCTCATGCCCGCGTGCACGTCGGGGCCGTGCACGGGGCCCAGGCCGGTCGCGACGATGCACACGCCGCGCACGAGCGCGAGCACGCCGGCGGTGACCATGTAGCGGATGAAGCGGTCTCCATCGCGGAAGAGCAGCACGAGCGCGACGGGCACGTAGGCCAGGAGCCAGAGCAGGTAGTTGTAGCGGGCGACGACGTCGACGTACGGCACCCAGGCGATGACGGGGTCGGGCAGCGTCGGCGCGGCGCGAGCCTCGGCGTACAGCGCGAGGAAGAGCATGGCGTCGTAGGCCGCGAGGCGGAAGGCGAGGGCGCCGAGCGCGCGGAGCCAGAAGGAACGCGTCTTGAGGTGACCGCCCAAATCGTTCGGCATACTCTCCCGGACATGGCCCAACACAAGCCCCCTCCGACTCCCGAGCAGCTGCAGGCGATGAAGGAAAAGCTCCTCGCGGATCCGAACACGCGCAAGATCGCCGAGACCGTCCAGATGAAGTACGAGGACTACGTCGAGCAGGTGATGAAGTACCTGGCGAACCCGAACCTCGAGCCGACGCTCAACATCATCGACGACGCCGGCCTCAAAGAGCACGGCATCCCGGTGCCGGACATGAAAAAGGCGGCCGAGTTCATCCAGGAATACGTCGACGCGCAGGAGATCAGCACCAAGTCGAAGTTCGCTGATCCGAACAGCCAGCGCGAGAAGGTCACCGGGAAGATCCCCTTAGAACCGCCCGCAACTGCTCGTCCCGAGGACGTCCGGGAGGACCTGAAGGCCGACCTCGAGCGCGAGCGGCACTCAGGCAAAATCAAGAAGGTGTGAGTTGCTTCGCAACTTGTAAGACATCGAGACCGATAACGATCACAACTGTCGCCTGGAGGCTACACACATGGGTAAAGTCATTGGAAAAGTCGCTGGTTTCGTTGGCAAGGTCATCCAGAACCCGATCTTCCAGATCGGTCTGTCCGCCGTCACGGGCGGCATGGGCGGCCTGCTGACGAAGGGTATTTCGGCCCTCGCCTCCGGCAGCCTCGGGAGCGTGTTCAGCAACGTCGCGAAGAACTTCCTGCCTCAGATCGGGTCCTTCCTGGGTGGAGGAGCCAACGGCATCCTAGGGAACTTCCTCAACGGCGCTGCCAACCAGGGCAGCGGCGGCATCGCCGACATCTTCAGCCGCCTCGTGCAGGGCTTCACGCAGCAGCCGCAGCAGCAGCTGGATCAGCAGAGCCAGCAGACGGCGCAGCAGAACATTCAGCAGCAGGCGGCGTACTGGCTCGCGCAGGCTCTGCAGCGCCAGCAGCAGGTCGCTTGATCAGTCTCCCGCAGCACGGTCGCTGAAATAACGACCGCCCTCGTGCCCTGAGATGCCCCGCCCGGCGACGTCGCCGAGCGGGGCAATCTCTTTTCGGCAGTCTCTTTTCAGCAGGCTGGCGAGAACGCTGCACGACCCGGTCGCTTCGTTGCGGCCCAGGCTCACAGGTAGAAGACGACGGTCTGCGTCGGCGCCGGATCGTGCTGGAACCCGAGCCGCTTCGCACGCTCGACGATCACCGGCAGGTCGGTCTGGCCGTGCAGCGACTTGAACCCGAGCTTCCGCGCCTCGTCGATGATGGCCTTCACCACCTCGTCGATGCCGCGCGTGCGCTCTTCGCCGGAGACCTTCGGGTTCGCGACGAGGCCCTCGATGTGCGCGACGGCCGAGTCGGTCTGGTACAGGAAGCCCATCGCGATCCCCGGCAGCACGAAGCCGACCTTCGGCAGGAACTCGGGGCCGACCGGGCCGGACAGCCGCGGCGCGTACCAGGCACAGAAGTCCGTGTAATGGCGCTGTGGATCGTACCGTTCGACGGGCATGGGTCCACGCTATATGAGGGGCCGACTTCATGCAGCGGCTCTCGGGCGTCATCCAGGAGTACGCGTGGGGCTCACGCACCGCGCTCCCTCAGCTGCTCGGCACGCAGCCGACGGGCAAGCCGCAGGCTGAGCTCTGGCTGGGCGCGCACCCGCTCGCTCCCGCGAAGCTCGGTGACGGCACGCTCGCCCAGCACATCGCCAGAGATCCGCTCGGCGCGCTCGGCCGGGCCGTGCTCACGCAGTTCGGCGAGCGGCTGCCGTACCTGCTCAAGGTGCTCGCCATCGACGAGCCGCTCTCGCTGCAGGTGCACCCCTCCGAGGCGCAGGCGGTCGAGGGCTACGAGCGCGAGCAGGCCGCCGGCATCGCGCTGGACGATCCGAAGCGGAACTACAAAGACCGCTCGCACAAGCCGGAGCTCGTCGTCGCGCTGACGCCGTTCGAGGCGCTGTGCGGCTTCCGCACGCCGGAGCAGATGGTCGAGCGGCTGCGCGTGCTCGACGTGCGCGACCTGCGCAGCACGATTCAGATGCTCGAGGGCTGGCCCGACGCCGTCGGTGTGCACGGCGTCGTCCACGGCCTGTTCGGCATGAACGAGCGCGAGCGGCACGAGGTGATGAGCCAGGTGACGAAGGCGCTCGAGCGCGCGAAGGGCGAGGGCGCCGAGTTCGCGCTCGCGCTGGAGCTCTCGAAGAAGTACCCGGGCGACGTCGGCGCGCTGCTCACGCTCCTGCTCAACCGCGTCACGCTCGAGCCGGGGCAGGGCCTGTTCCTTCCGGCCGGCAACATCCACGCGTACCTCAAAGGGCTCGGCGTCGAGGTGATGGCGTCGAGCGACAACGTGCTGCGCGGCGGGCTCACGCCGAAGCACGTCGATACGGCCGAGCTGCTCGCGACGATGACGTACGAGTCGGGCTCGGTGCCGATCGTCTCTCCCCGGCGCGAGGGCGAAGAAGAGGTCTGGGACACTCCGGTGGCGGAGTTCCGGCTGTCGCGCCTCGCGCTGGATCGCGGCCCGGTGGCGCCGGTGCACCACGACGGCCCCGAGATCCTGCTCTGCACCGAGGGCTCGGCGCAGGTCGGCCACGAGAAGCTGTCGAAGGGCCAGGCGCTGTGGGTCGACGCGAAGGAGACCGGCTACAGCGTGAGCGGCAGCGGAGTCGTCTGGCGCGTCACGGACGGTGCCGTCGCGCCTGCTCGTAGGTCGCGGTGACCTTCGTCGAGATTCCGCCGCGGATGAACCAGTCGCCCTCGACCACCATCTTGCGCGGGCGCACCACCTTCACGAGGTCATCGAGGATCTTGTTGGTGACCGCCTCGTGGAAGGCGCCCTCGTTGCGGTAGCTCCACAGGTAGAGCTTCAGGCTCTTGAGCTCGACACACTTCTCGTCGGGCACGTACTTGATGTGGAAGCGCGCGAAGTCGGGCTGGCCGGTCAGCGGGCAGAGGCAGGTGAACTCGGGGCAGTCGAACGCGATCTCGTAGTCGCGATCGGGGGCGGGGTTCTTGAAGCTCTCGAGCTTCTTCGAGGGCTGGCTGGGCATGGGGTCGTGTTATCAAGAAAGCGGTGACTTACGCGCGGCGGCAGAAGCGGCGGGTGTCGATCGACGTGAAGTTCCGCGGCGCCGGCGCGGCCACGCTCATCACCGGGCGCATCACCGACCTCTCGGAGACGGGCCTGTTCCTCGCGACGCAGAAGTTCGTGCCGCTCGGCAAGGAGATCCACCTCGAGTTCGACCTGCCCACCGGCAAGGTCGAGGCGGTCGGCGAGGTGCGGTGGATCGCGCGGGGCCAGGTCGCCGAGCAGGGGCTCGGCATCCGCTTCCTGCGGCTGTCGGCGGCGAGCGCGCGCGCGATCGATCTCGCCATCGACCAGTCGCAGGTGCTCAAGGCGCCCTCGAAGGTCTGAAGAAACGTCATGCGCGGCCTCGAGCAGATCCCGCCGCTGTACGACGCCATGTGCTGGGTGCTCGAGAAGACCGGGCTCGAGCGCTGGCGGCAGTGGCTCGTCGACGGAGCGCGCGGGCGCGTGCTCGACGTCGGCTGCGGCACCGGGCGGAACCTGCCCAGGTACTCGAAGGACGTGTTCGTCGTCGGCCTCGACCCTTCGCGCGAGGCGCTGGCGAAGGCGCGCGAGCGGGCGCCGAACGTCCCGCTCGTGCGCGGCAGCGCCGAGGCGCTGCCGTTTCGCGCCGGCGCGTTCGACACCGTGGTGAGCGGGCTCGTGTTCTGCAGCGTGCCCGACGCGTCGAAGGGGCTCGCCGAGGTGAAGCGCGTGCTCTCGCGCGACGGCGCGCTGCGCATGCTCGAGCACGTGCGCTCGACGTCGCGCCTGGGCGCGTGGTTTCAGGACAAGGTGCAGCCGGCGTGGACGTGCCTCGCCGGCGGCTGCCACCCGAACCGGGACACGGAAGGCGCGGTCGTCGCGGCCGGGTTCGAGATTCAGGACGAGGGGCGCCGCGCCGAAGGCAACATGCGGCGGTTCGAGGCGCGGGCGGGGTGAGGGGGCCCTCGAGCGTGAACGCGGCAGTTCTGGCGCGGCCCGGCGCACCGTGGCATCAACGCTCCTCGTGACGCTCCTCGTGACCGCGTGGTTGGCGCTGGCCTCGGCTGCTCCGGTCGTTCCGAAGACTCCGAAGCTCGGCGTCCTCGTCGTCGTCGATCAGCTCGGCAGCGCGGACTTGGAGGCGCTCGCCATCGACGGAGAGAGCGACTTCGGCGGCCTCGAGGCCCGCGGCGCGGCGCGCTTCGACGCGCTCTACCCGTACCTCGGCACCGAGACCGGGCCCGGCCACGCCACCCTGTCCACCAGCACGCTGCCGTCGCAGCACGGCATCTGCGCCAACGTCTGGTACGTCGAGGGCAAGAAGACGTACTGCGTGGAAGACGCGGCGCAGCCGGTGCTCGGCTCGACGTCGGCGAACGACGGCCGCAGCGCGCGCTTCCTCAACGCGCCGACCCTCGGAGACACGCTGCACTCGCGCAGCGCGAAGTCGCGCGTCGTCTCGATCAGCGTGAAGGACCGCGCGGCGATCCTGATGGGCGGGCCGTCCGCGGACGTCGCGCTCTGGTACGAGAACGCGTCCGGGCGCTGGACGAGCAGCAAGGCGTACCTCGATGCGCTGCCGCCCTGGGCCGAGAAGCTCGCCGACCTGCCGAAGAGGTCGTTCGCGAGCGGCAAGTGGTCTCCGCTTCCGGCGGTGGCGAAGCGCGGCATCGCCGATGCGCGCGAGGGAGAGGACAGCCCGACCGGCTTCACCGCGACGTTCCCGCACGATCTCTCGTCGGTGCCGCCGGAGAAACAGCGGCACGCGTACCGCTACACGCCGCACTCGGTGGAGGACACCATCTCGCTCGCCATCGCCGCGCTCGACGGCGAGAACCTCGGCCGGCGCGCCGAGCCCGACCTGCTGCTGGTCTCGATCTCCGCGACCGACTACTCGGGGCACGCCTGGGGGCCCGGCAGCATCGAGAAGGTCGACATCATCGAGCGCGTGAGCGCCGAGCTGCGCCGCTTCACGGCCGAGCTCGACAAGCGGCTCGGCAAGAACGGCTGGGCGATGGTGCTGTCCGCCGACCACGGAGCCGCTCCGCTCGCCGAGTCGCTGCGCGAGCGGCGGCTGCCCGCAGGTCGCCTGCTCGAGGCACCGCTGCTCGAGAGCGCGACGCTCGGGCTGAGCGCCGAGCAGAAGAAGCGCTTCCTCGGCCTGTCGCTGCCGGTCGTCTTCCTCGACCTCAAGGGGCTCTCCGACAAGGACCGCGACGGCTTCGTGGAGACCGTCCGCCGCAACATCGCCGCGGTGAAGGGCGTGCGCCGCGCGCTGCGGACCGACGGCCCCGAGTCTGCGGACACCGCGCTGGCCCGGGCGTCGACGTTCGAGGGCCGCTGCGGCCCCGTGCTCGTCGAGCTGCAGCCGTTCGTGGTGTTCACCGAGACGCCGCACCCGCTCGGCACGGACCACGCCTCGGGCAGCGTCTACGACCGCCGGGTGCCGCTGTTCGTGCTGGGGCCGGGCGTCGCGGGCGGCCGCTACGCGACGCCGCTCGACCCGCGCGACGCGGCGCCGTCGCTGGCGGCGATGCTCGGCATCCCTCCGCCCGATCGGTCGGAGGGCCGGCCCGCACCGGCCATCGGCCCCATCAAGCGCTGAGCATCACGCTTCGCGACGCGGAAGCTCTTCGACGACCCGCTTCAGGCGCTCGCGGTGCCAATGCATGACGCGCTCGAGGTCTGCCTTCGCGGCAGGGTCCTCGGCGAGGATCTCGAGCAGCTGCTCGTCACCTCTGAGCACTTCGAGCTCCGAGTCGGGAGCGCCGAGGCGCTTCAGCATCGGAAGCAGTGCCCGCTCCCGCTGCAGGAGCTCTGGCAGTTCACCGGACATCTCGATGGATCGGTAACGACGACGCCGCTGCCATGCAGGCGTGTTCTCAGGTAGCCTCGCAATTCCCGATGTCTTTGAAAGCTCGAATGAAGGGTCTGCTGCACCGACTGGACCTCACGTTCGTGCCCGAGACGCTGGCGAAGGACCCCGACTCGAGCCGCCGCGCGCTGCTCACCGTGGGCCTGTCCTTATTCCTGGGAATCGCCTGCCCGCTGTTCGCGGCGGTCAGCTTCTTCGTCTACCGGCTGCCGGCCATCGCGTTCGTCGATCTCTTCGCGGCGGTGGTGGCGCTTTCGGTGCCGTTCCTGCTGCGCGCGACGAAGTCGCTCGCGCTCGCGTCGTCGGTCACGCTCGCGGTGACCGTCGCCGCCATGTCGCTGGCCGCCGGCTCGGTCGAGGGGCTCACGTCGCCGGCGATGGTGTGGCTGGTGGTGGTGCCGATCTTCGCGAGCCTCCTCGGCGGGCGCCGCAACGCGATCGTCTGGGCCGTCGTCTGCGCGGCGGTGGTCGGCGGCATGGCCTGGCTTCAGCCTGGGCACGAGCTGCCCACCGAGGTTCGCCGGCAGACCGCGGCGTGGAACTACGTGCTGATGTTCGCGATGGTGGCGGCGTTCGCCGCGCTCTACGAGCGGCTGCACGAGCGCTCGGCGGCGGCGCTGGCGGCGGCGCGCGCGGACCTCGAGAAGGCGCGCGAGCAGGCGGCCATCGCCGACCGGCTGGTGGCGCTGAACCGGCTCGCTGCGGGAGTGGCGCACGAGATCAACAACCCCAGCGCGTTCGTGGCGGGCAACGTGCGGCTCGCGCGCGACACCATCGCGCAGGTGCGTGCCGGGGTGACGCCGTCGAGCGAGCTGCGCGAGGTCGAGGCGGCGCTGTCCGACGCGCTCACCGGAGCGGTGCGCATCACCGAGACGGTGCGCGACCTCAAGCGGCTGGGCCGCGGCGTAGACGAGGGCGCCTCGCTGGTCGACGCCGCCGACGTGCTCGACGTCTCGGTTCGCATCGTGTCGACGCAGCTCGTGCACCGCTGCCGCGTCGAGCGGAACCTGCTGCACGTGCAGCCGGTCTGGGCGAACGAGGCGCGGCTCGGCCAGGTGTTCGTGAACCTGCTGCTCAACGCGGCCGACGCGATGCCGACCGAGCGGCCGGTGCGGGAGAACCTGGTGCGCGTCACCACGCGCATGAGCGGCGGGCGCGTGTGCATCGACGTCTCGGACAACGGGCGCGGCATTCCGGCCGAAGCGCTCGGGCGAATCTTCGACCCGTTCTACACGACGAAGCCGGTGGGGCAGGGCATGGGGTTGGGCCTCTCCATCGCGCGGGCGCTCGTCGAGCAGATGGGCGGCACGCTGCGGGTCGAGTCCCAGGTCGGCCGCGGCTCGACGTTCCGCGTCGAGCTGCCGGTGGCTCCGGCGGTCGAGCCGGTGAAGCCCGCGGCGCAGCTCGACGACGCGGCGATGCGCCGGCTTCGGGTGCTCGTCATCGACGACGAGCCGCTGGTGTGCAAGTCGCTGGTGCGGCTGCTCGAGCACAAGCACGACGTCGAGTCGTGCACCTCGGCCGTCGAGGCGCTCGCGCGCGGAGATCTCGCCCGCTTCGACGTCGTGCTCTGCGATCTCGTGATGCCGGGCCTGTCGGGCGTCGACTTCTACGAGCGCGTCGTGAAGGAGTGGCCGCAGCTCGAGGGCCGCATCGGCTTCTTGAGCGGTGGCAACTTCACCGACCGCGTTCGTCGCCACGCCGACACGTTCAGCACGCGCATGGTCGACAAGCCGTTCGAGGTCGAGAAGCTGCACGCGCTCGTGGCCGCCCTGTCAGGGCCGGGCCGGCAGACGCCGCAGGCGTGAGGACGTCAAGCCGTGAGCTGACGCCAGCCCTCGCGCATGTACGCCCAGGTGCCGGGCACGACGAGCAGCAGCACCGCGCCGCAGCCGAAGGTCACGGCCCAGGAGGGCGCGCCGAGCGAAGCGGCGACGACGGTGATGAACAGCAGCATGGTGGCGCTGCGCCCGTGCCACTCGTGCTTCACGTGGACCTCGCGGTGCTTGAGCCAGACGCAGAGCCAGCCGGTGCCGAGCAGCGCGTCGCGCACGAACAGCGCGATCCACAGCCAGACCGGCAGCGGGGTGAACGCGGGCACCGCGAAGAACGTGAGGAAGGTGACGCCGACGAACGAGGCGAGCTTGTCCGCGACGGCGTCGAGCGTCGCGCCCAGGTTCGTGGCCAGCTTGAACCGCCGGGCGAGCCAGCCGTCGATCACGTCGGTCGCGCCGAGCGCGATGAGCAGCAGCGCGACCGGCAGCCGGCGAACCGGAGCCCCGTCGAGCGCGTGGGCCCGCTCGGTCAGCGCGAGCGCGAGCCACACCGGCACCAGGCCGATGCGCACGAGCGTCAGGGCGTTGGGCAACCACCGCGGGATCATCAAGCTGTAGGGATAACGGTGACGTCAGCTGAACGCCGCGTGCCACGAGATCGGAACAATCTCGAGTCGCTCCAGCCAGGCGCGGGCGGAGGGGTTCGTGAACGTCTGCAGCTCGGTCTCGCGCTGATTGGAATAACCGGACTCGATCAGCCTCGGCGCGTAACCCGGGTGACACATCAGCTCGATGACGCCACTCTTCGGTAACGCCTGCAGCGTCTTCTCGAACTGGTCGAGCGTCCAGTACGCGGGGCCGCCGGAGCCGGCCTCGCCGAGGAAGTGATCGTTCGTCGCCGCGTTGTGCTTCCGCAGCGCGGCGCGCATGTCCTTGTCGATGCTGCGCACGGGCAGCCGGTGCTGCGCCGCGGCCTTCGCGACGCCCTCGAGCACCGCCGCGTGCCGGTGCAGGTGCTTGTGCACGTCGATGTGCGTGGGCTTGCGCTTCAGCAGCGCCTCGAAGCGCTCCACTTGCGCGTGCGTCTCCTTCGCGGCCGAGGCCGCGTCGAGCGCGGCGGCCTGGGCCTCGTCCCAGTCGCCCTTGCCCGAGCACTTCGGCCAGCGCGCGAGGTTCAGGTGCAGCCCCACCGAGAGCCCCTTCGCGAGCGCGGCCGCGGCCGCCGAGTGCGGGCCGTTCACGATGAGCGTGGTCGAGCTGACGACGCCCTCGCGCATCGCCTCGATGATGCCGCGCGTGACCTCGGGCTCGTAGCCCAAGTCGTCCGCGTTGATGATCAGCGCGCGGCCCTTCATGGCTCTTTGGGCTCGGGCTGCACCGAGCTGCAGCGCGTGGCGATCTGCTTGCCGTCGTCGAAGCGCGACTCGATGAGCTTCTTCGTCTCGGTGAGGTCGGCGCCCTGCTGCGCTTCCATCTCGCACAGCGCGGTGAGCGGGCGCGGGTCGGTCGGGGCGAGCCTGTCCGCCTCGAGGTACGACGCCTTCGCGCCCTTGATGTCGCCTTGTTGGTAGAGCACCGCACCCAGGTAGTAATGCGCAGCCATCGACGTCGGCTCTCTCTTGATGACGTCGGTGAGTAACCGCGCGGCACCCTTCGCGTCGCCCTTGCGGAACTTCACGAAGCCGAGCTCGGCGGCCGAGACCGGGTCCCACTGCTTCTGCAGCACCTGCTGGAGCGTCGCCTGCGCGGGGTCGAGCTGGCCGGCCTGCGACTGCCAGTAGCCGATGCGCGCCTTGTACTTCACCTCGTCGGGCTTGCGCGCGAGCGCCGACTGCCAGGCCTCGACGGCCTGCATCGGCTCGCCGAGCGTCTCCTTGTACTCGGCCATCACCGCCCAGGGCTCGGGGTCGCCCTTCGCGCGGTTGCGCGCCTCTTCGAGCGCGGTCTCGGCGCGCTTGCCCTTGCGCAGCTGAATCGCCGCGCGCGCCTCGAGCAGCCAGGCCTTCGCGTCGCTCGCGTCTTTCGTGCGCCATTGCTCGGCGAGCTTGAGCGCGGCCTGCGAGGCCTTCACGTCGAGCAGCAGCTTGCCCGCCTGCTGCAGCTGCTCGGAGGTGGCGCCCTTCTCGGTGAGGTCTTCGAGCAGCGACGAGCGCTCCTTCGCGTCGGTGGTGGCTTCGGCCTTCGCGAGCGCCTCGGCGGGAGGCAGCGTGGGCTTGAGCGCGAGGGCGGCGGCGGCGATGCCGACGAGCGCGATGACGCCGACGGCGGCGGCGGCGAGCTTCACGACCTTCGGGTCGAGCGGCTTCTTCTCTTTCGGCGCCACGGCGACCGGAGCCGGCGGCTGCGGCGCGGGGTGCGGCGGCTCGGTGGGCGCGGCTTCGGAGCCCGCGTACGGCGAGGGCGGCCCCGGGTACGATGGGTCGAGCTCGCGCGCCTTGCGCAGCGTGTCGCGCTTCTTGTCGTCCTTCGGGAAGATGCGCGAGACGTACTCGCCGACCTGCTGCTTCGTGGCGACCTGGGCCTCTCCGCCGACCTGCTCGATGGCGTCGATGAGCTCTTTGAGCGTCTGGTACCGCTTGTCGGGGTCGTGCTCGACGGCCTTGAGGCAGACGGCCTCGAGCGCGGGAGGGACGGCGGGGTCGAGCTCGTGCGGCGGGCGCGGGTTGCCCTGCGCGATGCGCATGACGACCTCGTCCACGCTGTTGCCGGTGAACGGGCGGCGGCCGCAGAGCTGCTCGTAGAGCATGACACCGGCGGCGAAGACGTCGGCGCGGTGGTCGACGGGCTTCGCCAGAATCATCTCCGGCGACATGTAGAAGAACTTGCCCTTGAGCGTGCCGGGCTCGGTGCCGGCGCCCCACATGGCGGTCTTGGCGACGCCGAAGTCGATGACCTTCACGTCTCCGCCGAAGCCGACGTGGATGTTGTCGGGCGTGAAGTCGCGGTGGACGAGGCGCAGCGGCTGGCCGCGCTCGTCGACGGCGCGGTGGGCGGCGTCGAGGCCGCGGCAGGCCTCGTTCAAGACGTAGAGCGTGATGCCGACGGGGACGCGCTTGCCATCGTCGGCGACCTTCTCGCGCAGGTCGGCGAAGGTGCGGCCGTCGAGGAGCTCCATCGCGATGTAGGGCTCTCCGGCCTGGTGGCCGAGGTCGACGATGCGGACGACGTTGGGGTGCTCGATCTGGGCGGTGATGCGCGCCTCGTTGAGGAACATGCGCACGATCGCCTGATCGCGGATGAGGTGCGGCAAGAGGCGCTTCACCGCGACGAGCGGGCCGAACTTGCCTTCGGGGGTGATGTGCCGCCCGACATAGACCTCGGCCATGCCGCCGGTCGCGATGCGCGACGTGAGCCGGTACTGGCCGAACCACGTGGGCTGACCGAGCGTCTCCACTGCCGGGCGAGCATAGTGCCGGAAAAATGGGGACAGGCTGCTTTTTCCCCGGTCGGCCCTTTTCGGGCGGTGCGCGGTATAAAGCGGCGGGGAGCCGATGAACGACGGGGAACGAGTTCTTCGTGAGCTGACGGCGCGCGCGCCCGAGCGCCTGCTCGAGGAGCTCGGCGACGTCTCGCGCCGCATTCGCTCGGGTGAGTCGCTGCGGCGGCCGCGCGTGACGCTGCACATGGCGTCGGCGAGGGACCTGCACGGCTACGTGCTCGACGTGGGGCACGAGGCGGGGCACATGACGGTGCTCTTGCACACTCCGCCGGAGTGGAACGTGGCGCACGTGCCGATGAAGAGCATCGAGGCCGTGACGATTCACGACGTGCTGGGGCTGTCGCGGCCGCCGGCCGATGCGCCTCCCGCGCCGTCGCGGCTCGAGCTGCGGCGCCGGCTGGCGGGCGCGGAGTCGGCCATCGCCGTCCAGGTCGGGGCGCCGATCGCGTTCACGCTGCCCGAGCAGCTCGACGAGCAGGACCTCGAGCCGCTCGGGGCGCTGTTGCCGGCGTTGTCCGAGGCGCTCGAGAACGTGGCGCGCGACGAGAAGGGCCGCGTGTCGCTGCAGGCGAAGGTGAAGCGGGTGCAGCTCGCGGTCGGAGAGCAGCCGCACGTCACGCTCGTCGGCGACGCGCTCACCGTGATGACCGTCAACGCGCACCCCAGGCGCCTGGCTCCGAAGATGCTGGAGCGGGCGATCGAAGCGGCGCTCTGAAGGGCTCTTTCCATGACCGACCCGACCGAATCGGACGACGACGAGATCACGGCGCTCAAGCCGACGACGCTGAACGTGGTGATCACCGGGGCGAGCTCGGGCATCGGCGCGGCGCTGGCGCGCGCGATGAGCGCAGAAGGCCACAAGGTGGTGATCGCGGCGCGGCGCGAGGGGAAGCTGCACGCCACGGCGTCGGAGTGTCAGGGGCGCGCGACGGTGGTGCCGACCGACGTGACGGTGCGCGCGCAGGTCGAGGCGCTGCGCGACAAGGCGATCGCCGCGATGGGGCACATCGACGTCTGGGTGAACAACGCCGGGCGGGGCATCGGGCGGAAGGTGGCCGAGCTGTCGGACTCGGAGCTCGACGACATGCTCAGCATCAACGTGAAGGCGGCGCTCTACGGCATGCAGGCGGTGCTGCCGCACTTTCTGCAGCGCAAGGCGGGGCACATCATCAACGTGTCGTCGGTGCTGGCGCGCGTGCCGGTGGCGAGCTCGCGCTCGGCGTACAGCGCCGCGGCGGCTGCGCTGGCGACGCTGACCGCGAACCTGCGCATGGACATGTCGGCGACGTGCAAGGACATCCACGTGTCGCTGGTGATGCCGGGGCACGTCGGCGAGACGGGGTTCTTCGACGCGGTGCTCGGCAGCAAGCTGGCGCCGCCGGGGAAGCTGCCGGTTCAGACCGCCGAGGAGATCGCCGACATCATCGAGGGCATCATCGAGTACCCGCGCGCCGAGGTGTACACGTCGCCGGTGCTGCGCGGGCTCTTGCGGCAGTACCAGGCCGACATCGAGAGCTTCGAGACGGCGATGGCGCCCGCGCCCGCACTGCAGGCGCCGGGGCTCGCCGGCCTGGCGGAGCGCATCAAGGCGAAGATGCCTTGAGAGCTGAAGAGGGGGGGCATCGGCCTACGACTGCTCGCGGTGGCCGCTCTGGACCTGGGCTTCGAAGATGGCCTTCGCCGCGTCCAGCGTGTCCGCGTCTTTCGGCTGCTTGTCGTCGCGGATGCGGTGAATGCGGGGGAAGCGCATCGAGAAGCCGCTCGCGTGGCGCGTGCTCTTCTGCAGACCGTCGAACGCCACCTCGATGACGACCTCGGGCTTCACCACGTGCAGCCCGCCGTGCCGCTCGAGCGTCAGCGCTTCGAACCGCTTCGTCAGCGTCGCGATCTCGGCGTCGGTCAGGCCGCTGTACGCCTTGCCGATGTCTTTGAGCGCGTCACCGTCCCACACCGCGAACGTGTAGTCGGACAGCACTCCGGTGCGCTTGCCGTGGCCCCACTCGACCTTGGTCACCACGCAGTCGAGCGTGCCGCCCGCCTTCTTCACCTTCCGCCACGCGCTGCCCCGCCGCCCCGCCTCGTACGGAGCGTCGATGCTCTTCAGCACCAGCCCCTCGTTGCCGCGCCCGCGCGCCGCCTGGAACAGCGCTTCGATCTGCGGCTCCAGCGGCTGCGCCGCGTCGAGCCGGTGCACCGCGTTCAGCTGCACGCCCGAGCGCCCCTCGACGAGCGTCGCGAGCCGCTCGCGCCGCGCCGTCCACGACAGCTCGAGCACCGGCTGACCGTCGAACAAGAGGTCGTACGCCACGTACGCGACCGGCACCTTCGCCTGCAGCTCGGCCTCGGGGTGCTTTCGGCCGATGCGCGCCTGCAGCACGTGAAACGGGCGCGCGCGACCGTCGGGCAGCACCGCGATGATCTCCCCGTCGAGGATCGCGGCGCGCGGAAGACCGCGCAGCGCCGCGACCACCTCGGGGTACGAGTGCGTCACCTCGCCCTGTCCGCGCGCGAACAGCCGCACCTGGTCGCCGAGCACGTGCGCCTGCGCGCGGATGCCGTCGAGCTTGTCCTCGGCCACCGTGCGCTCCGGGTCGAGCGGCGTCTTCACCGCCTCCGTCGGAGTCGCGAGCATGAAGCTCACCGGCACTCCGACCTGCGCCATCGCCTGCCCGAGCGTGCCGTCGTGGGCGGCCAGCACCAGCGCTCCGATGTCGAGCAGCGCCGACGCCTTGCGCACCTCCTCGAGGTGGCGGGCGAACGCCACCGAGATGCCCTCTTCCAGGATGCCGAGCTGGACGCCGATGCGGAGCTCTCCGAGCAGGGCCTTGATGAGGTACGCCGCCTCGGACGGGCGCGTGCGCCGCAGCGCATCGACCAGCGCGCGGGTGCGCTCGGCCCGGTCGGACGTCGAGGCGAGCCGCTCGATGAGCGTCGCGGTCTCGAGCAGCGTGAGGCCGAAGTGATCTCCGCCCGGGTGCGCGGTGAGCAGGTCGGCGACGCCGTCGCCCAGGTCGCCGCGCTTGCGCGAGAGCGCCGAGAGCTCGCTCATGGTGCCCTTCACCGAGGCCTCGACGGCGGCCTCGGCGACGAGCGCCCAGCCCACGCCGAGCTGGCGCGGGTCGGTCGGCGGCAGCAGCTCTCCCAGCACGAGGCGCGCGGCGATGACCAGCTCGTCCCGGGAGAGCGACTTGAACAGCTCCGCCAGCGACGCGACCTTCGCCTTGCGCGAGCGGGTGGAGCGCACGGCGTCGAGCGTGTCGGCGAGGCGCTTCACTGCTCTAGCGCCTCACATCGACGCCGCGGCGACCTTGAGCGATGCCTTCATCAGCTCTTTGAGCATCGCGCCGGGGTCGGTGTCGGGCTGCACCTGCACGTGCCCCTTCGCCGTCGCCGCGTCGGCCGTCACCACCGCGAGCGCGTACGACTTGCCGGCGGTCTGATCGAAGTCTCCAAACAGAGCGCTCTCGAGGTTGTTCACGTCGGCGACCGCGCCGGCGAACAGGAGCACGCCGTGCGCTCCCTTGAGCAGCGCCTGCCGCGCGGCGGGCGACTGCACGTGGCCGTCGCAGGCCGACACCGTCCACTCGAGCGTCTGTCCCTTGAGCTGCATCTTCGAGTTGTAGTCGAACGTCTTCGCGCTCGGGCCCTCGAGCTCGAGCGCCTTGAGCTCCGAGACCTCGGCGCCCGGCAGCCCCGACCGCATCTTCTCGAGCGTCTGCAGGGCCCCGGTGCCGTGCGGCGCGTACAGCACCAGGCGGATGCGGACGCTCGGGGTCGACATGGGCCTCATGCACAACACAGCCCACGCGCGCGATCAATCGTTTCAGGTGTGCATAGAGTCGCCTCATGGGGAACCTTCGCATCGCCGCAGCGCGCCCGGGCTCGACCTCTCGCAGTGGCGGCGCCGCGCCGGCGCGGTTCGCGCCCAAGGGGCAGCTGCAGACGCGGGTGAAAGAGGCCTCCGACGTGGTGGCGCTCGGCGCGGGCCGCTTCGCCGTGGTGAGCGACACCAGGGCCGCGCTGTTCGTCGTCGACAGCCGGGGCCGTTCGCTGAAGCTCGAGCTCGAGGGCATCAAAGGCGAGAGCGAGCTCGAGGGCGTCGCCTACGACCCGGTCAAGCAGCGGCTGTTCGTCTCGCGGGAAGAGCGCGGCGAGCTGCTCCGCTACACGTGGAAGGGCGGCGCCGACCGGCCGGTGCTGGAGAAGAAGCTCGACGCCGGCGTCGACGGCTCGGACAACAAGGGCATCGAGGGGCTCGCGTACCTGCCGGCCGGGCAGTCTCCGACGTCACAGGCGCAGCTGCTCGGCGTGAAAGAGGGCCGGCCGCGGCAGCTTTTGGCGTTCGCCGACAGCGGCAAGGGCGAGCCGGTGGAGGTGGACCTCGACAAGGAGCTCAAGCGCCGGCTCGACGACTTCTCGGCGCTCGCCGTCGACCCGAAGACGGGCCACGTGTTCATCGCGAGCGACGAGTCGTCGGCGGTGGCGCAGGTGCGCCTGGTGCGCGACGGCAAGCGGCTCAAGGGCGTGCTGGTGCAGAGCCTCGAGCTGCACGACGGGGCCGGGGGCAGGCTCGAGCGCATCGAGGGGCTCACGTTCGACCCCAAAGGGGACCTGTTCGTCCTCACCGAAAATGACGGGGTCCTGCACCGCCTCGAGCGGAGGTAGGGGTCCATTCCCGCGCGGCATGCGGTAAAACGCGCCCACGTGAATCGTCTTCGTTTCAACCTGAACGGCCGCTGGGTCGAAGAAGCGCGCCTCTCTCCCACCACGACGCTGCTGCGGTACCTGCGGGACAAGCTCTCGCTCACCGGCACGAAAGAAGGCTGCGCCGAGGGTGACTGTGGCGCGTGCACCGTGGCGATCGCCGAGGTGGGCCTCGACGGTACGACGCAGTGGCGCGCGGTGAACTCGTGCCTGGTGCTCTTGCCGATGGTGCAGGGGAAGACGGTGCTGACCGTCGAGGCGCTGCGCGAGAGCAGCGGCGCCTACCACCCTGCGCAGGAGGCGATGGCGAAGGCGCTGGGCAGCCAGTGCGGCTACTGCACCCCGGGCATCGTGATGTCGCTGTTCGAGGCGACGTACCGCCAGGACATCGCGAGCAACGGGTGGAAGCTCGATGACCAGCTGTGCGGCAACCTGTGCCGCTGCACCGGGTACCGCCCGATTCGCGAGGCGGCGCTCGCCGTCGCCGGCAGTTGCCCGAAGGACCGGTTCTCGGAAGGGCTCGACAAGGCCGCGCCGCAGTCGATGGAGCTCAAGCTCGAGCTCGACGGGCAGAAGTTCTTCACGCCGGTGCGCATCGGCGCGCTGTGGGACCTGCTCGACTTCGCGCCCGACGCGCGGTTCGTCGTCGGCGGCACCGACCTCTCGCTCGAGGTGACGAAGAAGCACGCGCGCCCGCCGCTGCTCGTGTCGCTCGAGGGCATGCCCGAGCTCAAGAAGCTCGAGGAGCTCGACGGCAGCTACCGCCTCGGCGCGACGGCGACCCTCTCGGACCTCGAGCAGTTCTGCGAGCAGCGCCTGCCGTCGCTCGCGCGCATGACGCGCTACTTCGGCGCGCGGCAGATCAAGCACCGCGGCACGATCGGCGGGAACCTCTGCACCGCTTCCCCCATCGGAGACCTCGCCCCCGCGCTCATCTCGCTCGGCGCGACGGCGGTTCTGCTGTCTCGCGCCGGCGAGCGCCGCGTGCCGCTGCACGAGTTCTTCGTCGCGTACCGGAAGACCGCGCTTCAGCCCAAAGAGCTGCTCGCCGCGGTCGAGGTGCCCAAGCTGAAGCCCAACGCGCGCGCGGTCTCGTACAAGGTGAGCAAGCGGCGCGAGCTCGACATCTCGACGGTGGCGGCCGGCCTGTACGTCGAGCTCGGCGAAGGCGAGCTGGTGACGAAGGCGTGCTTCGCGTTCGGCGGCATGGCGGCGACGCCGAAGCGCGCGACGAAGACCGAAGCCGCGCTCGTCGGCCAGCGGTGGAGCGCCGAGGCCATCGAGGCTGCGGTGCCGAAGCTCGCCGAAGACTTCCAGCCGTTGAGCGATCACCGCGGCTCGGCGGGGTACCGCGCGAAGGTCGCGGCGAACCTCTTGCGTGGGTTCTTCGAAGAGACGCGCACCGCTGCGCAGCCGAAGCTGATGCCGCGGCACGCGGCGACGATTCAGACGTACGAGGTGAACCGTGGCTGAGCTGCAACGAACCGATGCTCCGGTGCCGAGCGCGCCGACCGAAGCGCGCGAAGAGCCGCTGACGCCGCTGCACCAGCCGCTGCTCCACGAGTCGGGGCTCAAGCACACGAGCGGAGAGGCGCGCTACGTCGACGACCTCCCCGCGCCGGTGGGCCTCTTGCTCTGCCACGTCATCACCAGCCCGCACGCGCACGCGCGCATCGTGAAGAAAGACGCGACGAAGGCGCGCGCGCTGCCGGGCGTGCACGCGGTGCTGTTCGCGGAGGACGTGCCGGGCCTCAACGACGTCGGGCCGGTCATTCACGACGAGCCCTTGTTCGCGGCGGGCGAAGTGCTGTTCATGGGCCAGAGCGTCGGCGTCGTCGTCGCCGAGTCGTACGAGGCCTGTCGCGCCGCCGCGAAGGCCGTGGAGATCGAGTACGAGCCGCTGCCGGCCATCACCACGCTCGACGAGGCGATCGCGAAGGGCTCGTGGCTGTCGGACCCGCACGTCATGCGCCGCGGCGACGTCGACGCCGAGCTGTGGAAGAGCGAGGTGCGCCTGTCGGGCGAGGTCCGCACCGGCGGGCAGGACCACTTCTACCTCGAGACGCAGGCCACGCTGGCGCTGCCCGAAGAAGACGGCAGCGTGCGGCTGCTCTGCTCGACGCAGCACCCCAGCGAGGTGCAGGCGATCGTGGCGCACGTGCTGGGCGTCGGCCGCAACCTCGTCAGCGTCGAGGTGCCGCGCATGGGCGGCGGGTTCGGCGGGAAAGAGACGCAGGCGGCTCCGTTCGCGGCGATGGCGGCGCTCGCGGTGAAGCGGCTGGGCCGGCCGGTGAAGATCTGGCTGAACCGCGATCAAGACATGGCGCAGACGGGCAAGCGCCACCCGTTCGTGACGAAGTACGAGGCGGGCTTCTCGAAGACGGGCGAGCTCAAAGCGCTGAAGCTCGAGCTGTACTCGGACGGCGGCTTCTCGACCGATCTCTCTCGCGCGATCCTCGATCGCGCGCTGTTCCACTCGGACAACGCGTACTTCGTGCCGGCGCTGATGTTCTCGGGCCGCGTGGCGAAGACGAACCTGCCGTCGAACACCGCGTTCCGCGGCTTCGGTGGCCCGCAGGGCATGGCGGTGATCGAGACGATCATGAGCCGCGCCGCCGAGGTGCTGCAGCTCGAGCCGGCCGAGGTCCGCAGGCGCAACTTCTACGGCGATGCGCCGCGCAACCTGACTCCGTACTACCAGGAGGTGCGGCACGACCGCATGCCGCGCATCTGGGACGAGCTCCTGCAGTCGAGCGAGTACCTCGCGCGCAAGCGGGCGATCGAGTCGTTCAACTCGAGCCACAAGCACAACAAGCGCGGCATCGCGGTGACGCCGGTGAAGTTCGGCATCAGCTTCACCACGAGCTTCCTGAACCAGGCCGGCGCGCTCGTGGTGCTGTACGCCGACGGCACGGTGCAGCTGAACCACGGCGGCACCGAGATGGGGCAGGGGCTGCACACGAAGATGCTGGCCATCTGCGCGCACGAGCTCGGCATCCCTCCGCGCGACGTGCGGCCGATGACGACGGCGACCGACAAGGTGCCGAACACGTCCGCGACGGCGGCGTCGAGCGGCAGCGACCTGAACGGCGCCGCGGTGAAGGCGGCGTGCGAGACGCTGCGCGAGCGCCTGAAGCCGGTGGCGGCGCGGCTGCTCGGCGTCCCCGCGGAGTCGGCCGACGACATTCTCTTCGCCGGCGGCAAAGTGTTCTTGAAGTCGCGGCCCGAGCTCGCGCTGCCGTTCGGCAAGGTGACGCAGGCCGCCTACCTCGCCCAGGTGCCGATGTCGGCGACCGGCTTCTACCGGACGCCGGACATTCACTACGACAAGGAGAAGGGGCGGGGGAAGCCGTTCCACTACTTCGCGTACGGCGCGGCCGTCGCCGAGGTCGAATTGTCGGGCCTCACCGGCGAGCACCGCTTGAGGCGCGTCGACATTCTTCACGACGTGGGCGCGTCGCTGGTGCCGACCATCGACCGCGGGCAGGTCGAGGGCGGCTTCATTCAGGGCGTCGGCTGGCTGACCTGCGAAGAGGTGCTGTTCGACGCGAAGGGGTACCTGCTCACGCACTCGCCGGACACGTACAAGATCCCGGCGTTTGGAGACGCTCCGCTCGACTTCCGGGTGAGCCTGCTCGAGAACGCGGCGCAGCCCGACGTCATCCACGGCAGCAAGGCGGTGGGCGAGCCGCCGCTGATGCTGGCGCTCTCGGTGGTCTCGGCGCTGCGCCACGCGGTGTCCGCGTTCGGCAGACCGGGCGCCCATGTAGACCTCAAGATGCCGTGTACGCCCGAGGCCTTGCTGGCGGCGGTCGACGGCGTTCGCGGGCTCTGATCCCGATTTTCGAGTCGCCATCCGTCACCTGGACGTGACTTACGTCAAGTGGCCAATGCCGCTGAAGAAGCGGCGTGCGGGAGTATCATTCGAGGTGCTGTCCCGCCCTAGTCGCTGACCAGTTTGGGGGTTGAAGCCAGGATGCATCGTCCTGATCGCCAGGACTCCGGCCAGGCTGGTGTCGAGACCAGTCTGATCATGCCGTTGGTGATCTTCCTCGTGCTCGGGGCGCTGCAGCTGTTCATGATCTTCCAGGCGCGGATCATGGCGCAGTACGCGGTCTACAAGGCCACGCGCGCAGGAGCGTTGATGCACGGCAACTGCGCCGCGATGACGCACACCGCGGTGGCGGCGCTCTTGCCGAGCATCACGCGCGCGGACTCGCCGGTGGCGCTGGCCGACGCCTTCTTCCGCCGGCGCAACAACCGGTACGCCGACGGGACACCGCAGCACAACGGGCAGATCGTCGAGCTCTACCGGGAGTCGCCGCTGGCCAACACGATCCTCGCCTCGCAGGCGGCAGAGGACAATCGGTGGGACCAGTCTCCGACGCTCGAGCGCCTCGATGTGCGGATGATCTACTGGTACCGGCTCAAGATCCCCTTCGCGGATTGGGTCATGTCGCGAATGTTCCTCGCGCACTACAACCTGCGGGCGTACGACGACGTGAACCCGCTGATGGCGGCCGAGAGCCGGGCGGGGTGGCCCGACGCTCCGACGTCGAGCTTCGCGGCCGAGGCATGGCCGGGCGGGTCGCTGGGCGCCAACATGCTCAACTGGGCGGCGCGCGGGCACTACCTGTTCCCGATTCGCGTCACCGCGTCCATGAGGATGATGGTGCCGCCGGCGCGTTCGAACTTTCCTTCGCAGGAGTGTCCCCTGTGAGAGCCCTCGGACATGGCGGTGCGTCGCGCAGCGGCGGGCGCGGTCTGACCGCCGCGGAGCAGGCGCGAGCCGTTCGCGCGGTGAGCGGCGCCGTGCCCAACCGGGGACAGACCCTGGTCGCGTTCGCGCTGACGCTGCTGCTGCTGACGCTGATGGTGCTCGTCACGCTGCAGCTCGGCATGCGCGCGAGAGAGAAGATCGAAGCGCAGATGGTGGCCGACACCGCGGCGTACAGCCAGGCGATCGCGACGGCGCGCACGTACAACATGGTCGCGGTGATGAACCGCGCGCGCGTCGCGCACTACGTCGCGCTGCTCGGCACGGAGAGCCTGGTGAGCTGGGCCGGTCTCATTCGCGGCTCGGCCGACAACGTGGCGGCGGCGCTCGACGCGTGCGGCGCGGCGGCGGCGGCGGCGGCGCTGCGCGCTTCGGCGGCGGCGGCGGACCCCGCGTGGGAGGTCGCCGACGACGACTCGGGTGACCAGGCGCGCGATCACCAGGGGCAGGCCGGCCTCATTCGCGCGGCGACGCAGGACTACTACGTGAGCCAGCTGATGGCCGCGCAGCTTCAGGGGCAGGCGCTGGCCGGTCGCATCGCCCGGCTCGCGAACCCCGAGCTGCGGGCGCCGGCGCTCGGCGACGCGAAGTCGCTCTCCGAGGTCGAGCCCAACTGCACGACCGGGGCGGCCTGCATGCAGAGCGACGGGAGGGCCTTCCTCTCGGCCACGATGGGCAGCCGCGGCTGGGTGTTCACGACGGACCGCGCGGCCGCGACGACGGCAGGCGGCACGGGCGCGCTGGCTGCCGTCGTCAACACCGCCGGCGGCGGGTCGGGCTTCGGCGACGACCCCTGGTACGGCACGGTGGACCCCGGCGTCCCCGCCGAGCGCGCGCAGCGCCTCGAGACGATGCACGGCGAGGGCGCGTGGGCGGAAGATCACGGCGGCAGCGCGACGATTCAGATCGCGGGCTGCACCGCGCCGGCGGCGGTGAGCAGCGCGTTCGTGATGTCGTCGGCGCGCGAGGTCGTGACCGACCGGCACTCGTACTCCGGCATCGACGTCGGCCGGCCCGAGGCCGTGCGGCACACGTTGCTCTCGTGTCCTCCGGCGGTTCCCGGCTGTCCCTCCGTCGTCGGTGGAGTGCTCTCGTTCAACCGCTCCCAGCTCGGGCAGTTCGGCAACGATCACGGCCAGCCGAAGCTGTACGCGATCATCGAGCGCGACTACCGCGCGCGCGCGTTCGATGACCCGTGGGCGCTGCTGTTCAACTTCCAGTTCATGCGCGCGGGCCCGGGCCGCATGTTCGACAACGGGAACCGCGCGGGCGACTTTCTCTCTCCGGGCCGTGCCGATCTGTCGCGGCAGGTCGCGATGGGGGCGGGCATCGCGTACTACCACCGCCCGCGGATCAACGGCGGCGGCGGTTTCCAGGAGCCTCCGAACTTCTGGAACCCGTTCTGGCGCGCGACGCTGGCGCCCCCTGACCGTGACGTCGGCGATCGGCTGAACGCCGCCGGCTACCCCGAGACGCAGGCGGTCTACGACCTGCTTCGGGCGCGCGGGTATCGGGGGGTGCCATGACGAAGCGCGGGCAGGCGGTCGTCGAAGCGGCGCTCGGCATCTTCGTGTTCGTCACGATTCTCATCTTCGGCATCCACTTCGCCGAGCTCGGTCACCTCGTGCTGAAGGTGCAGGAGGCGGCGAACTCGGCCATCTGGGACAGCACGTCGCAGCAGATGCACGACGTGACGGCGCACAGCTGGAACGAGTACCAGACGGCCGTCGGCTTCGCGAACGCGCAGGCGAACGCGCGCTACAACGACTTCGACGCGCTGAGCTCGACGGGCTCGACGTCGACGCTCGTCTTCACCAGCGCCGAGAACATGAACGTCAACTGCGCGCCGCTGCAGGGCGGCGACCGGCTGCAGCCGAGCGCGCCGCACCCGCTCGCCGCGGGCACGTACCCGTCGGGGCTGCAGGGCATCACCTGCCAGGCGCGCGCGGAGATTCGCGGCATCCGCATTCCGCGGAACTTCCTCGACAACGGCCTCGCGAACACGCGCCACTGGCGGCCGATCACCATTCCCGCCTGCGCGGTGGGGCGGCCGCGAGCAGGCCGGTGTCCGGGCCGGCTGGGCATGCTGCTCGACGACTGGGGCTACGAGGGCCAGCTCGAAGCGCGCGAGTGCGCGCTGGCGTGGGAGGGCGGCACCACCTGCGAGAACCAGGGGTACTACGACCAGGTGAAGACCGTGTACGACGCGACGCCTGCGCCGTACGCCGGCTCGGCCTCGCGGCTCGCGAGCCTGGTCGCCGGCTCGAGCCCGATCGACGAAGACTTCTTCTACATGAGCTTCCGCGGCAGCGAGAGCATGTACGGTCCGTTCAACGAGACGGTGCAGAGCTCGCACGGCGATCTGATCTGGGAGACCACGCCCTTTCAGAACCCGTACAACTCGCGCTACGACGCCCCGCGCACCGACTGCTTCCTCGGAGTGGCGTGCCGGTGACCGCCTTGCTCACGCTGGCGCTGCTGGCAGCGGCGCCGACTCCGTTCTTCTGGCCGAAGCCCGAAGTGGTCGAGGAGATCGACGTGCCGGCGGTCATCAAGGCCGACGGGGTGCCGGTGCGCATGCACGTCATTCGCTCGCGGCTCGGCGTTCAGGCGCTGCTCGAGCGCTTCGCGAACGCGTTCGTGGCGGCCGGCTTCTACGTGGCGAAGGTGCAGAAGCGGCACATCGCCGAGCCGCACGTGACCGGGCTCGACTGGCGGGGGCTCGTCTCGTACACGGCGATCCTCTCGCCGAACGAGGACGGCACGACGACGGTGGTGCTCGGCGAGGCCGCGCTGGGGAAGAAGAAGACCGCGTCGGTGGTGCCCGACTTCGCGCCGCTGTTCCCCACGGCGCGTGACGTGACGCGCATCGACCAGGAGGCCGCGCGGGTCGTCACGTACGTGGCGCTCGGCACGACGGTCGACGAGGTGCGGGCGTTCTACAAAGAGCAGCTCGCCAAGGCCGGCTTCAAGCAGGCGAGCGACGACGCGCAGCGGTTCGAGCGTGGCGGGCACAGCGTGTCGGTGATGCCGAAGCCGATCGAGGGCGCCGCGGTGTCCGTGGTGCTCGTGCAACATCCCTGAAGCAAGAAGTTGCTGAGGTCGCGATCCGGGTGCACCCTGGTTCGCATGCGAGCCACGATCATTGCAGCGCTCATTCTCGTCAGCGGCTGTTACGGCGCTCCGGAGCAGCTCATCGAGACGCCCGCGCAGGGCAGACTGGAGCAGCCCGCTCCGCAGCAGGAACAGCCGGCGCCCGAGGGGCCGCGCATCGTCTGCGACATGACCAAGTTCACGTTCACCCAGGACGTCGGCTGCGTGAACGACGGCTGGGTCGAGTTCTGCGCGGTGAAGAGCGGCGCACCGGTGGTGACGTCGCTGCGCGCCCTCGCCCCGGAGGTGCAGATCCTCGAAGGTCTGCGCGGCCGCGCGGGCTGCGACGAGGCGACCGAGTACCTCGTGAGCCAGCCGATCCGCGAGAGCGACTGCAGCCACCGCTACGGCGCGCTCACCGACGCCGCCTGGAACACGCTCTGCGCGCTGTCGCAGGTGCCGGAGACGAAGCGCTTCGTGCCGGGCTTCGCGGAGTAACGGCGGCGTAACGCCGAGAGGTGGCGATTCGTCACCGATCGGTGCGCGTCCGAATTTGCGCGGGCTTTCGATCAGGCGCTTGTGCGAAGAGCCGGTGGGAATACCGCGTGCAGAAGGTCACGCACCCCATGGCCTGGCCTGCACTCTCCCGAGTTCCTCTTCACGTCACCAGCCGAGTCTTCGAAGGGCACGACCGGCTGATGGCCACCATCGACTCGGAGCTGGAGAAGGCCGAGCGGACGTGCTCGGTGAGCGCGTGTGACGTGACGTTGACCGGAGATCGCCGCGGTGGGTTTCGCGCGACGGTCGCGCTGGAGCTGCAGGGCGGCCGCTGGGTGTCGCAGTGCTCGTGGGGGCACGACGTCGCGCATGCGATCGTGCAGGCGTTCACCGTGTGCCGCCTGCGCGGCGCCCACGAGTCAGGCGAACAGGCTGAACAGCTTCATCACCAGCCAGGCGAGCGCCGCCGAGAGCGGTAACGTCAGCACCCACGCGACGATGATGTTCGTCGCGACTCCCCAGCGCACGGCCGAGACGCGCTTGCTCGCGCCGACGCCCATGATCGCGGCGTTGATGACGTGCGTGGTGGAGACCGGCACGCCGAGGTGAGACGCGCCGAGGATGGTGAGCGCTCCGCTGGTCTCGGCGGCGAAGCCCTGCAGCGGCGTGATGCGGATGATCTTGGTGCCCATCGTCTTGATGATGCGCGTGCCGCCGGCGGCGGTGCCGGCGGCGATGGCGGCAGCGCAGACGAAGATGACCCAGAACGGCACCTCGTCGCCCTTCGGCAGCATCCAGCTCGGGAGTGAGGCGTGGTCGCCGCCGGTCGCGGCGAAGGAGAGCAGCGCGAGCGTGATGATGCCCATCGACTTCTGGGCGTCGTTGCTGCCGTGGCTGAAGGCCATGAGGCTCGCGGACATGAGCTGCAGCTTGCGCGACTGGCGCTGCAGCGCGCTCGGGCGGGCAGCGTAGAGCGTCGGCACCATCGCGACGATCACGAGACCGACGACGATGGCGATGCGGGTCTCCCAGGTGCTCTTGGTGAGCGCGTCCTGCAGCTCGTCGAAGTGGCGCCCCGCCTGGATGAGCACGACCACGACGCCCCCCACGAGGAGGAAGAAGACGAGCTTGGGCCAGCGCCCGCGGGCGACCCAGGCGAGGGTGATCATCACGAGGAAGGCGACGATGAAGCCGATCGTCGGCGAGAGCACGAGCGGCAGCAGCACCTTCTTGCCGAGCGCGGCCCACTTGAAGGCGTCGATGCCCGCGTGGGCGACGACGGCCCCCGAGAGCCCGCCGATCAGCGCGTGCGACGACGACGAGGGAATGCCGAAGTACCAGGTGAAGATGTTCCAGGCGCTGGCGCCGAGCAGCGCCGCGAGGACGACGAGCTGCGTGACGATGGCCGGGTCCGCGAAGCCGCTGGCGATGGTCTTGGCGACCGCGGTGCCGGTGATGGCGCCGCCGAAGTTGAGGACGGCCGCGAGCAGCACGGCGGTGCGAATGGGCAGCACGCCGGTCGAGACGACCGTCGCGATCGCGTTGGCGGCGTCGTGGAAGCCGTTGATGTAGTCGAAGATGATCGCCGCGATGATGACGGCGATGAGGAGCGTCAGCATGGGACGCCTCCGGCGGGGTGGGGAGCAAGCTCCCCGAGGAAGTCGCCCGCGATGATGACGGCGATGAGGCGCGTCAGCATGGGACGCCTCCGGCGGGGTGGGGAGCAAGCTCCCCGAGGAAGTCGCCCGCGATGATGACGGCGATGAGGCGCGTCAGCATGGGACGCCTCCGGCGGGGTGGGGAGCAAGCTCCCCGAGGAAGTCGCCCGCGATGATGACGGCGATGAGGCGCGTCAGCATGGGGCTCCTCGTTCGAACCGCCTCCGTTCACCCTGAGCGGAGCTGCCCGAAGGGCGGCGCAGTCGAAGGGGGCCCGCAGCCGACTCACGGCCCGCTTCGACTCCGGCGCCTGCGGCGCCTTTGCTCAGCGTGAACGGAGGTGGCTTGCAGCTAGCCATGCTTCACCGCGAGGTTCGACAGCAGGTCGGCGACGTTGTCGCAGTGATCGACGGCGCGCTCGATGTCTTCGAGCACTTCCTTCTGGCGCAGCAGCTCCTTGGCGTCGACCTCGGGGTTGGTGAAGAGGTTGCTGACCGCGCCGCGGAAGACGACGTCGGCGTCCTTCTCGAGCTGGCGCAGCGCGCGGCCGCCCTCGATGAGGCCGGCGTAGTCGTGCTTGCGAAGGCGGGGCAGCGCTTCCTTGATGGCGGTGGTGCACTGCACGAGCAGGTCGATGAGCTTCGAGACCTCGGGGGTCGCCTTGCTGACGCCGTAGACGGCGCACGCGCGGGCGGCGAGGTTCGTGAGGTCGACGACGTCGTCGAGCTCGGACGACAGCTTCTGCAGGTCTTCACGGTCGATCGGCGTGACGAAGGTGCGCGCGAGCGCGTCTTCCATCTTGCGCACGTAGTCGTCGGCCTTGTGCTCGATCACCTGCACCGCGTCGCGCACGGCCTCGGCCTTCTGACCTTCCTTGAAGCCGGCGAGGGCCTTGGCCGCGTCGAGGCAGAGCGCACCCTGCGCTTCGATGTAGTCGTAGAAGTGATCCTCGCGGGGAAGCAGCCAGCGGACGAGTCCTTGGAGCGCCATGTTGCCCGCCAAATAAGCACGGGGTGGTGACCGAGCGTGCGACTCTTGCGTGACAGTTATGTGACGCACCTTTCACCCGGTCGCCAAACGCGGCGCGTACAAGGCTCGAGCGAATGTTCGACGCCTTCGAAGCCACGGCAGATCCGCGACGGGCGAAGCGGCTGACCGCCGCCGCGGGCGCCGCGCTCGCGATCATGTTCGCGCTCACGTTCGGCGCGAAGGCGATCTCCACCGCCGGGCCACTGGTGCCGAAGAAGAAGTCGGTGGACGTGTCGTTCCGGCCGCCGCCGCCTCCTCCTCCGGTGGCGAAGATCGAGAACGCGCCGAAGCCGAAGCCCAGGCCGCCGCCACCGCCGCCGAAGGTCGAGGTCGCCGCTCCCGCGCCGGCCCCCGCGCCGATGGTGGCGCCGGTCGAGGTTCCGAAGAAGCCGCTGCCCGAGGCCGAGAAGCCGGAGGTCGCGGCGATCAAGATCGCCCCCGGCGGCACCGGCACCGGCATCGAGCCCGCGACCGGAGGAGCTCCTCCCGCGCCGCCCGAGGAAGAAGAGTCTCCCGCGCCGGCGATCGCGGCGAGCGGCCCGGTGAACCTGCCGGAGGACGCCGAGCCTCCCGAGGCCCTGGAGGACAACCCGATGCCCGAGTACCCCGAGGCCGCGCGCTCGGCCGGCGTCGAGTCGGTCGTCATCTTGAAGGTCGTCATCGAGAAGGACGGCAGCGTCGGCAAGGTGCAGGTGATGAAGGGCGAGGAGCCGTTCATCGCCGCCGCGCTCGAGGCCGTGCGCCAGTGGCGGTACTCGCCGGCGCAGCTCGATGGGCAACCCATCTCCGTCTACCGAATCGTGAAGATCCCCTTCCGCTTGAGGAGCTGAACCACATGTTCGACCTGGAAAAGATCATCGGCCACATGGGCCCGTTCGCGATGGGCATCGCGATCGCGCTGCTGGTGATGGGTGTCGCCGCGCTCGCCGTCTGCCTGGAGCGCATCGTGATGTACACGCGCAGCCGCCTGCGCTCGCGCCGCTTCGCCGCGAAGGCGCGCGCGCTGCTCGAGCGCGACGATCGCGAGGCGCTGATGAAAGAGGCCGCCGCCACGCGCGGCAGTTGGCTCGCGGCGCTGCTGGGGCGCGGGCTCGAGACGTACGCGAAGGCCGAGAAGGCCGGCTCGGCGACGCTGTCGCCGGTCGAGGCCACGCGGCGCGAGCTCGAGCGACAGACCGAGTCGCTGGACGCCGAGGTCCGTCGCGGCCACGGGGTGCTCGCGTCGGTCGGCTCGGTGGCGCCGTTCGTGGGGCTGCTCGGCACCGTGGTCGGCATCATCGACGCGTTCCAGGGCATCGCGCGCGAAGGCAGCGGAGGTCTGGGCGCGGTCTCGCTCGGCATCGCCGAGGCGCTCATCGTCACGGCGCTCGGCCTGCTCGTCGCGATCCCCGCGGTGCTGGCGCACAACTGGCTCACGACCCAGGCGGAGGGCATCTCGCGCGCGCTCGACCAGGCCCGTGGCGAGCTGCTCGACTTCCTCGAGGCCCGTGGCGGCGTGCTCATCGCGAAGTCGGACGCGCTGGCTGCTGCGGGCGGAGCGCCGGCGCTGCACGGCTCGCGCGGGACCTCGACTCAGGAAGCGGCCGCGTGAAGAAGGCGCGCCCCACCGTCAAAGCCGACATCAACGTCACGCCGCTCGTCGACGTGGTGCTGGTGCTGCTCATCATCTTCATGGTGGTGGCGCCGCAGCTCGAGTCGGGCGTGGCGGTGTCGCTGCCGTCGATCCTCAACCCGGATCAGGGCAACGGCGCGACTGAGCCGACGACGGTCACGCTGACGAAAGAGGGCAAGCTGTACTTCGAGAAAGAGCCGCTGGAGCTCGAGGCGTTGAAAGATCGCCTCGCGAAGCTGCACGAGCAGAAGCCCGACACGCGGCTGGTGCTGAAGGCGGACCAGTCGCTCGGCTACGGGCGGGTGCGGACGGTGTTCAAGGCGTGCCAGGACCTCGGCTTCCCGGGCGTGTCGCTGCAGGTGCTCGACCGGGCGAATCAGAAAGGGTGACGCGATGGGAATGGACGTCGGATCGGCGGGCGGAGGGCGGCGCGCGCGGGTGAGGCCCGCCATGAACGTGACGCCGCTCGTCGACGTCGTGCTCGTGCTGCTCATCATCTTCATGGTGGTGACGCCGATGCTGTCGAAGCAGCTGTGGCTGAACGTCCCACCGAAGCCGGACGAGAAGGAGCAGCCGCCTCCGCCGCCCGACGCGATTCCGCCCATCGTGCTCAGGCTGGAGAAGACGGGCGCGACGCGCGTGAACGGTGAGGCGATCGCGCTCGCAGAGCTGCCCCAGCGGCTCGTGCGCATGCTCAACGCGCGCGCGGACAAGGTCGTCTTCTTCGACGCCGACGCCGACGTGCCGTACGGGGTCGCCGTCGACGTGCTCGACCGCGTGCGGGGCGGCGGCGTCGAGACGATCGCCGTGCTCGCCGAAGAGCTCTCCGCGAGCGCGGCAACCGGCGCGTCTCCCTGAGGCGGCGGTGCACGCCAAGGGCCCGCAACCGCGCGGGATGCGGTAGGGGCATGTGGGTTGCTCGATGAGCTGGCGTCCCAACCCACAACAAGGAGACGCCATGAACATCCAGGAAACCGTCGCACCCGGCGAGTACCGCGAAGGCAAGATCGCCAAGACCATCGAGAAGCAGACCTCGAAGCTTCCGTCCGACCTCTTCCTCTGGGGAGCGATCGGCGCGATGGCCGCGTCGCTCATCGGGCAGCTGAGGCAGCCGAAGCGGATGTCGTTCTTCAACACCCCCAGCCGCTCGGGCCAGCTCGGCCTGTTCTTCGGTCAGTGGGTGCCGACGCTGCTGCTGTTCGGCCTGTACAACAAGATCGTGAAGGTGGCCGGCTCGGACCGCACCGAGAACGCGGTCGGCGGCGCGCTGCACTGAGCCGGTAGCAACACAGTCGTGACGCGCGCGTGATGCACATGTTGCTCGCGCGGCGTCACCGCGTCACCGGCGACCGGCACAAAGCGCGGCGTGCTCACGCTGACGCTGCTGGTCGCCCTCACCCAGGTCGAAGACGCCGGCTCGATCGAGGCTCCCGTCCTGGTCGAGCCGGTCGTCGTGCCCGACGCCGGGCTGCCGGTCCCCGCGCCGCCTCCCATCGTCCCTGCGCCGGCGCCCGACGCCGGCCTCCCGCAGCTCGTCCTGCCGAAGGGCTTCACCGGAGTCACCGGCCGCGTCGTCGACTCGCAGACCGGCGAGGCGCTCATCGAGGCGACGGTGAAGGTCGTCGCCGGCGGCAAGAAGAGCGTGCTCACCGACGTCGACGGCAACTTCAAGCTGAAGCTGCCGCCGGGCGTCTATTCCTTGCGCATCTACAACGAGCTGTACGAAGCACGCCGCGTCGACAACGTGACGGTCGAGCAGGGCAAGGCGACGCGGCTCGACGTCGAGCTCTCGAACGAAGCGAAGGTCGTCCAGGAAGTCGTCGTCGAGGCGAAGGTCGACAAGCGCAACGAGACGGCGCTGCTGCAGGAGCGCAAGAAGGCCGCCGTCGTCACCGACGCCGTCGGCGCGCAGGAGATGGCGCGCACGCCCGACTCGAGCGCCTCGGACGCGGTCAAGCGCGTGGTGAGCGCGACGGTCGTCGACGGCCGCTACGTCTTCCTGCGTGGCCTCGGCGGCCGCTACGCGCAGACGCTGCTGAACGGCACGCTCTTGCCGAGCCCCGAGCCGGACGAGCCGTCGGTGCCGCTCGACCTGTTTCCCGTGGCGCTCATCTCGAACCTGAGCGTCGCGAAGACGTATTCGCCCGAGCTGCCGGCGACGTTCGGCGGCGGGTCGCTGACGCTGGACACTCCGGCGTACCCGAGCGCGTTCGAGCTGAAGGCGCGCGCGAGCTTCTCGGGCGACACGGTGAACACGTTCCGCGCGCGGCCGGCGGCCGACCTGAGCGCGGCCGAGACGTTCGGTCTCTCGGACGGCAGCCGCGCGCTGCCGAAGGAGGTGCCGCAGGACCAGCCGCTGCTGGCGAGGCGCAACGGGCTCACCGTGCAGCAGCAGGAGACCGCGGGCCGGGCGTTCAAGAACCAGTGGACGCCGCACCTGGGCACCGGAATGCCGTCTGCGACGCTCGGCCTGCAGGCGGGCGACACGGTGAAGCTCGGGGGAGGGGACCTGAAGCTGGGCTGGCTCGCGGCGCTGCAGTGGGCGCGGCGCGAGCGCGCGCAGAACGTGCGGCTGCTCGACGCGGTCAACGACAACGGCAGCATCATCGGCATCGGGCCGTCGTCGACGAGCATCGGCTCGGTGAGCGGCGGCACGAGCGCGCTGCTGTCGGCGGGCCTGCAGTCGAGCGGCTTCGAGCTGTCGTACGTGGGCGTCTTCCTCGCCAGCAACGAAGCGACGTCGACGATGACGTTCGGCTTCGACGCGCAGGCGGGCGCCGAGGCGTCGTCGAGCCGGCTCTCGTTCGTGCAGCGGCAGCTGTACTTCAACCAGGTTCGCGGCCATCACCGGCTGCCGGGCGCTCGGCAGCTCGAGGTCGACTGGCAGGTGAACTTCGGCCACGTCGATCGCGACGAGCCCGACGTGCGCGACATGCGCAAGCTCGAGGGGGAAGACGGCGTCGAGCGCATCCGCTTCCAGCCGAACTCGGCCGAGCGGTTCTTCCTCGGCCTCACCGAAGACTCGGGCGGCGGCACGGCCGACGTCTCGATTCCGATTCGCGCGCTGAAGGTGAAGCTCGGCGTGCTGGGCCAGGGCAGCTCGCGCACGTTCGACGCGCGGAGGTTCCGCATCATCCCCCGCGGGGTGATGTCGCCCGAGCTGCAGCAGCAGTCGGCGGAAGAGCAGTTCGTGCCCGGGCGGATCGGGCCGTACACGCAGGGCGCTCCGTTCTACGTGGAAGAGACGACGCTGACGTTCGACCGCTACCAGGCCTCGCTCGGAGTCTGGGGCGGCTACGTGCTCGCCGACTGGAAGCCGCTCGACTGGCTGCGCGCGGTCGGCGGCGTGCGGTACGAGGGCTCGGCGCAGAAGCTGACGGCGGGCAGCCCGTTCGCGACGCAGGGCGCGCCGGTCGAGGGCAGCTCGCGCACGTACCACGACGGAGTTCCGTCGATGAACGTGGTGCTGTCTCCGCGCTCGGACCTCAACGTGCGGCTCGCCTACGCGTACACGCTGGCGCGGCCGACGTTCCGCGAGCTCGCGCCGTTTCTGTTCTTCGACGTCGTGCGCCGCCGCAACGTGACCGGCAACCCCGACCTGGTCGAGACGCGCATTCACCACGCGGACGCGCGCGTCGAGTGGTTCCCGGACTCCGACGGAGTGTTCGCGGTGACGGCGTTCGGCAAGCAGTTCCAGAACCCGATCGAGCGCGTGATCGTCTCGGCGGGCAGCACGAACGACATCGGCTACCGCAACGCTCCGGGCGCGACGCTGGTGGGGCTCGAGCTCGAGGCGAGGAAGCGCATCTGGAACGTGAAGCTCGGCGCGAACCTGTCGCTGGTGTACTCGCGCGTGCAGCTCGACGCGTCGGGCGGCGAGGGGCTGCAGACGAACAACGAGCGGGCGCTGCAGGGGCAGTCGCCGTACGCGGCGAACGCGTTCGTGGCGTACGAAATCCCCGAGCTGGGTACCGAGCTCGGCGTCTTCTACAACGTGTACGGGCCGCGCATCTCCGAGGTGGGAGTGCTGCGCATCCCCGACGTCTTCGAGCAGCCGTTCCACCGGCTCGACGTCTCGCTGACGCAGCGCCTGCCCGGAGGCTTCGGGCTGAAGGTGTCGGCGTCCAACCTGATGGATCAATCGGTGGTCCTGCGCCAGGGGCCCATCGAGGTGTACCGCATGTCGCCTGGCGTGCAGTTCTTCGCGTCCCTCTCGTGGGCGCTCAACTCGGAAGGTAGAAAATGAAGAGACTCAGTCTGGGAATTCTGGCGCTCGTCAGCGCGTGCAGTGCTCCTCCGCCGATGATGGGTGGTGTGGGAGGCGGCGGCGCGATCGAGCCGAACGAGATCGAAGTGACCGCCGACATCACCGGCGACACCACGTGGAAGACCGGCAAGACGTACATCTTGAAGCAGCTGACGTACGTGACGGCCGGCACGCTCACCATCGAGCCGGGCACGACGATTCTCGGCGACCGCACGTCGGCGCTGATCGTGACGCGCGACGCGAAGCTGCGCGCCGAAGGCACGAAGGAGCAGCCGATCGTCTTCAGCTCGTCGGCGCCGCAGGGCACGCGCGACACCGAGAACTGGGGCGGCCTGGTGCTGAACGGCCGCGCGCGCATCAACGTCACCGGCGGTGAGAACAACAGCGAAGGCGTCGCCGACGAGCCGCGCAACAAGTACGGCGGCACCGACGATGCGCACGAGTGCGGCGTGCTCAAGTACGTGCGCGTCGAGTTCGCGGGCCGGCCGCTGACCGCCGACAACGAGCTCAACGGCATCACGCTCAACGGCTGCGGCAGCGCCACGCTGCTCGACTACGTGCAGGTGCACCGCGGCAAGGACGACGGCATCGAGCTGTTCGGCGGCAAGGCGAACCTCAAGCACATCGTCATCACCGGCTCGGACGACGACGGCCTCGACTGGGACCAGGGGTGGACCGGCAAGGCGCAGTTCGTGGTGATTCAGCAGCTCAACGGCTACGGCAACTACGGCATCGAGGCGGACAACAACCGCACGAACCACGACCTGCTGCCGCGGTCGGCGCCGACGCTGTACAACGTGACGCTCGTCGGCCGGAACCCCGATACGACGCCGAGCGAAGGCCCCTCGCGCGGCGTCATCTTCCGCGAGGGCACGGCCGCGACGCTGGCGAACGCGATCGTCATGAACTTCACCAGCGCGGGCCTCGTCGTCGACAAGACCTCGACCGCGGCGCAGTGGACGGGCGGCAGCCTGGTCGTGCGCAACAGCGTGTTCCACAACAACCCGAGCGTCGGCTGGCAGAACTTCGTGCTGATGCCCGACAACATGTTCGACGAGGCGATGGCGCTCTCCGACACGTCGCTGTCGAACCGCCAGGTGGACCCGGAGCTGACCGCCCCGACGGCGGCGGCGCCGAGCTGGAAGCCGCAGGCCGGGTCGCCGGTGCTGACCGGTGGGGCGACTCCGCCGGGCGACGGGTTCTTCGACACGACGGCGACGTTCGTCGGCGCCATCGGGGCCGACGATTGGACCGTCGGGTGGACCACGATGCCGAACAACTGAGATGGCGTCGATCCTGGTGGTCGAAGAGAACGCCGGCTCGCACGAGGTGCTGCGGTCGGCGCTGGTCATCGCGGGGCACGACGTCGTCGTGTCGGGCCCCGCGTTTCCGCGCGGGCGGTTCGACCTCGTGCTCGTCGACTGCCGTGGAGAGACCGCGCGCGCGGTCGTCGGCGAGGTCAGCCGGCGCGCCTCGCGCGTGGTGCTGTACCGCGACGCCGAGGAGGCCGAGCTGAAGCGGCAGGCGCAACAGGCCGGAGCTGCCGGCTACCTCACGCGCTCGAGCAGCCCGCGCGCGCTGCTGGACGAGGTCCACCGGCTGCTGGAGCTGCGAGCGCCGTGACACAGATGTTACCGACCCGCCATCGACCTGTCCGATGGCGCAGCGAGGCTTTCTACATGCCGCTGGTTCTCATCGTCGATGACGAGGCCGATCTTGCCGGCCTCGTCGAATTCAACCTGCGTGCGGCTGGGCTCGAGACGATCGTGGCCAACACCGGAGAGGCGGCGCTCAAGCTCGCCGAGAAGCGCCGCCCCGATCTGCTGCTGCTCGACCTCATGCTGCCGGACATCTCGGGCAAGGACGTCGCCCGCCGCCTGCGAGCGGACGCTCGGCTCGCCGACGTGCCCATCATCATGCTCACCGCGCGCGGCGACGAGCCCGACCGCGTCGAGGGCTTCCTCGCCGGCGCGGACGACTACGTCACGAAGCCGTTCTCGGTGCGCGAGCTCGTGCTGCGCGTGCAGGCGGTGCTCAAGCGCGGCGGGAAGCCGGCCGAGCAGACCCGGCTCGAGCTCGGAGGGCTGGCGCTCGATCTGGCGGCGCACCGCTTCTACCTCGACGGCGCCGAGGTCGAGCTCACCGTGCTCGAGTTCAAGTTGATGCGCGACCTGATGATGCACCCCGGCATGGTGCGCACGCGCGAGAAGCTGCTCGCCGAGGTCTGGGGCATCTCGTCGCCGCAGGAGACGCGCACCGTCGACACCCACGTGATGCGCCTGCGCGAGAAGCTCGGCCCCTACCGCGAGCGGCTCGAGACGGTGCGGGGCATCGGGTACCGGCTGCTCGAGGGCGCCTGAGGTCACGCGGTGAGCTTCAGTGCCCGCTCGACCTCCGCGCGGTCGCGAGTCAGCTCGCGCCTGAGCTCGGCCTCGGAGGGCAGGTACATCTGGTACCGCGACGCGCGGATGCGGCCGTCGTCTTCGGGCAGCGTGATCTTCACCATCGCGTCGTTCTTGTCGGAGCAGAGCACGATGCCGATCGTCTTCGCTTCGCCGTCGGCGCGCTGAAAGCGATCGAAGAAGTTCACGTACATCTGCATCTGGCCCAGGTCCTGGTGCGTGAGCTTACCGAGCTTGAGATCGACCAGCACGAAGCAGCGCAGCAGGCGGTTGTAGAAGACGAGGTCGACGTAGAAGTGGTCGCCCTCGAGCGTGAGTCGCTTCTGTCGCGCGACGAAGCAGAACCCCTTGCCCATCTCGAGCAGAAAGTCCTGGATGCGGTCGATGATCGCTACCTCGACGTCGCGTTCCTGTTCGAGTGGCTTCCCTTTGAGGTCCAGGAACTCGAGCACGAAGGGGTCCTTCAGAACGTCGGCGGGAGAGCTGATCTGTTGACCACGGCGAGCGAGCTCGCTCACCCGTTTGCCGTCGCGGTTCGCGGCGAGCCGCTCAAAGAGCAGCGATCCGATCTGGCGCTCGAGCTCGCGGACCGACCAGCATTCTCGCGCAGCTTCAATCTCGTAGAAGGAACGCGCTCGGACGTCTTCGACGCGCATCAGGACGATGTAGTGCGACCACGAGAGCGTCGGTGGGAATAGGGCTTCTCGCTGCACCGTCGAGGGAAGCTCCGCGTCGTCCGATTTTCTCAACAGTGTTGATAATTTCTTGGGGGCGAGCGCTGAGCCGCGAGGAAACGTGCCGTAGAACTGGCGCATGCGGTGCAGGCTGGGCGCGCTGAAGCCGCTTCCGAATTGACGGGTAAGCCGCGCTGCCAGCTGCTTCATCAGCTCGTCTCCGTAGGTTGCGCGCTCAGCGCCCGCCTGCTCGACGAGCACAATCTCTCGGCCGATGAGCCAGTACGTGTGCACCATCGCCGTGTTGACCGTGCGAGCAACGCGGCCGCGTGCACGCTCGAGGATCTCCGCGACGCGGAGGTAGAGCTTCTCTGTCTCCCTGAGGTTCCCCATGACCCTTCGTACCGCGAGGGTCTGACAGGGCCGCTCAGGCGCTCAGGTCAGCAGGTAGCTGACGTCTTCGCGCAGCCGCTCGGGGCCGAGCTTGCGCAGGTAGCCCTGCACGCCGGTCTTCTGCACGCGCTCGAGCGTGACGTCGTGCGAGGCCTCGGACAGCAGCACGACCTTGCCGGCGACGAGGCGCGCCTCAGCGGCCACCTCGAAGCGCTCCAGATCCACGATCGCGAGGTCGAACTTCTTCGGCTCGACCGCCTTCGGGGTCGGCGCCACCAGCACCTCGTGGCCCGCCGTCACCAGCGCCGTGCGCGCAGTCTCGAGAGAAGGAGCGTCGTCGCTGACGAGGAGGATCGTTGCCATGGCGGGCCCAATTTCAGCAGTCCGCTCGCGATCGGCAACGGCGATCATCGCGCGTTGCACAAATGTCACAGTTGTCACGCTCCCGCCATCATCCCCGCTCCGGGCGGGCCATCGCCGCCGATGTGTCGGCGCTTCGCTCACTGGCCGATCAGCATCGGCGTGGTGCCGTTCGTCATCACCACCTTCGTGTTGGGCGACTCGGCGACCTTCTTGAAGGCCTCGAGGCTCTTCCACTGGATGACCAGCGGCGTCAGGCCGTCGGCGATCAGCTTCTGCGAGTCTCGAATGCCTTCGGCCTCGAGCCGCTTGCGCTCGGCCTCGAGGCGCTCGCGCTGCAGCACGAACTGCATTCGCTCGGCCTCCTGCTCTGCCTGGAGCTTGCCCTCGATGGCCGCGGCGAGCCTCGGCGGCAGCTCGATGCTCTTCATCAGCACGCCCTCGATGATGAAGCCTCGCGGCGCGAGGGTGACGCTCATCAGCTCTTTGATCTCACGCTCGATGTTCGCGCGCTGGGCCGAGTACATGTCCTTCGCGTCGAACCGGGCGCTCACGTCGGCCGCCGCCGAGCGGAAGACCAGCGCGATCAGCTGGTCCTCGTAGTCCTCTCCGATGGTGGTGATCACCTCGATCGCGGACTCGGCCTTCACCCGGTACAGAATCGAGATCTGCGCCGAGATGTTGAGGCCCTCCTTCGAGGGGAGGCTGAACGCCACGGTGAGCGTCGTGGTCCGAACCGGCACCTTCACCACGTCCTGCGAGATCGGCTCGATGAGCACCAGCCCCGGCTCCAGGGGGCCCTGGTCGATCTTTCCCCAGGTGCGGCGCATGCCGACCTCTCCCTGGTTCACGGTGACACAACCGGTACAGACGGCGGCGAGCGCTGCGACAACGACATGGTGTGAATTGGGCATCGAGGCGCTCCTGTCGGGCGGAGCAGACACGACGCCCGCTTCGCCGGGGTTGTGGGACCAGCTGCTGTCGGCCACTCCTACCGTTGAGACCCGGTGCGGACTTCGCAAGCGGGTTTTCGCCGAGCGCGCTCGTGCAGCCCCGCCGCCGACCCGTCGTTCAGCTGCCCGGTGGCATCCACACGCGCAGGCCGGTGCGGCCCCGCGACGACGCCAGCGTGTCGCGCTCGACGAAGTCGCTCGCCGAGCGCCGGCCGTCGCCCAGGGTGATGGCCGTGTGCCCGTAGATGCGGCCCAGCCGGGTCGGCGAGCGGTCCCAGGTGAGCACCAGCCCCGGCGTTCGCAGCGCCTGCTCGAGTGACATGTTCACCTCCCGGAAGCCGCGCTGGCGCAGCGACGCGGGCAGCTGGTTCGCGTGGCCCCACGTACGCTGGCCCGTCACGCGGCCGATGGTGTCGTTCACGCCCTTCGCGCAACGCCCCGTGGTGTTCATGCGGCGCGCGGTGCGCTCGGCTTCTGTGGCGAGGCGCCGCTGCAGCTCCGTCGCATTTCCCGGCGCGATCGCCGTCGCGTCTGCGGTGCGCCGGCGCGCTGCGGGGCCTGCAGGCGTCGTCTCGAACGCGTCGCGGTTGCGGGCGGCCTGCAGACGCTCGAACGTCGAGGCATCAGCGCGCCCCGTCTGCGGCAGGCTGTTCCTGCGCTGGAACTGCGCGACGGCGTTGCGGGTGTTCGGCCCGAAGATGCCGTCGACGTTGTCTCGGTACAGCCCCTGGGCGCGCAGCCGGGTTTGAAGCTCACGGACCTGCTGGCCGCGACTTCCGATGGCGAGGGACACGAAGTGCTCCGAAAGAAACTCCCCTTAAAGGACACCGAGGTTCTCGGCGGAGCACTGAAAATGTTGTCTTTCCGCGCCGTTGCGCACGAGGCGCAACGCCAGGCGGGCTCGGGCCCTGGCGATTGCGCTTCCTGCTCCCGTCACCGTCACGGGTGTTCTTCGAGCATCTTCTTGTGCTCGGCGACGAGCTTCTCGTGCTCCTTGAGGAGCTTCTCGTCGTCCTTCTTCAGCGCCGCGTCCTCTTTCTCCATCTTGGCGTGGTCCTTGGCGATGTTCTTGGCGGCGGGGTCTTTCTGGTGGGCCTCTTCGAGCTTCGCGTGCGCCTGCAGCAACGCCGCGTGCTTCTCGAGCAGCTTCGCGTGCTGGTCGATCACCTTCTTGTGCGCGGCCTCGAGCTTGTCGTGCTTCGGGTCAGCGGCCGTGCCCTTCTTCTGGTCGTGCTCGTCGACCATGGCCTTGTGCGCCTCCTCGAGCTTCGCGTGCTCTTCCTCCATCGCCTTGTGCTCCTCTTCGAGCTTGGTGTGGGCGGCGACGAGCGCCTCGTGATCGAGCGCGGGCTCGGCGGCGAGCAGCGACAGCATCGTTACGGTCAACATGGCGGGTCAGGCTCCTTCGCGACGTGAGGCGGGTTGAACGGCTCATCTCAGACAGCTGTGGCTCAGCGCTTCGGTGGTGGCGGCGGCGGCGATGCACGCCGGCGCCTGGCGCGGCAGCGGACGGCCGACGCAGCGCTGGAGATCGGGAGCGAACCGCCGGCGCAGCTCCTGCTTCTTGCGCTCGGCGAGGGCAGGGTCCTTGAACCCCTGCTCCGAGAGCTCGATGTCGACGATGCGGTCGAGCACCTGCTCGCACACCTCGGCCGTGGCCCGCTCTCGCGCGCACGCTGCGGCGAGCAGGGCCAGAACGAGGAGGAGCGAGCGCGAGCGCCTCACCGCGTGAACCTCACGCGGATGGGCGGCGACGTCGCGTCGATCGGCTCGCCCGAACGGTCCTTCGCCGAGACGAAGCGGGTCCGCATGGCGCACGCCACGGCCGCGGCTCCGAAGCCGTGGCCCGGGTCCGCGACCAGGTTCGCAGAGAGCGCGTGCCCGTCTTTCGCCACCCGAACCCTGAGCACCACGAACTGCTCGTAGATGGGCTCGTCATCGGCGGCTCGCGGCCAGGCGCACTGCCACCCGTCGGCGTCGAGCTGCACCGGGCTCGACCGGTCGGGCTCTCCCGGCTGCAGCGTCGGCTCGGCGCCCGGCTGCACCTCGCTCGTCTGCACCGCCACCGGGTTCGTGCCGCTCGACGACGTGGTGCCGCCCGCGTAGGTGCTCGCGGTACCGGTGACGAAGGCCTCGGCGCTCAGGTCGACGGGCTCGTCAGCCGCCGGCTCCTGCGCCACGATGCTGCCGGCCTGCGCGGGAGGCGGAGGCGCCGCCGCGACGTGCGCCACCGCGGGCGGCGCTGCGGCCGCAGGCGGTGGTGGCGCCGGCGCCGCGGCCGGAGGCGGCGCGGGCGGCACCTGAATCTCGATCTCATCCTCTCGGCCGAGCTCGTCGTGCAGCTTCGCCGCGAGCTCTGCGCTCCAGCTCTCGAGTGAGGGCTCGGTGGCGGCCGCGAGTGCCCACAGCGCGAGGTGAAGGCCCACCGCCACCGCCGCGGCGAGCGCGAGCGGCCGCCGGCGCGGGGCCGCGCGCCGGCTGAACACCACGTCGATGACGCGCGGCGCGGGGCTCGTCGTGGGCGTAAGAGAGGGCCGGCTCACTGAGCGACATCGTCCGCGGGCAATGTCCCGAACGCAATCCGCGAGATGCCGGCGCCCTTGAGCAGATCGAGCGCGTGGATGACGCGGCGGTGCGCCACGTCGCCGTCGGCGGTGATGACGGCGCGCACCGAACCGTCACGCGCGAACGCCTCGCGCGCCAGGCGGGTCAGCGCCGCGTCGTCGGGTGCGGCCTCTCCGTTCACCATCGTCGCGCCAGCCTTGGTGAGCACCACCGAGAAGACGACCTGCGTCTGCTCGGTCGTCGTCGCTTTCGGAAGATCGAGCGACACCGCCGGCGTCACCACGATCTTCGCGGTGACGATGAAGATGATGAGCAGCACCAGGGTGATGTCGACGAGCGGCGTGACGTTGATTCCCTCGATGAGCCCGCCGCTCTTTTCAGTGTGACCGGCCACGGCGTCAGACCCTTCCTTGCAGCGACGCCTTCACCAGGCCGGCGAGCGGAGGCGCCCCGCCCGGCGCATCGACGCTGCGCTCGTTTCCTCCACCCCCGTCGGGCAGCTGCGGCGTGCCACAGAGGTATGCGAGCAGCAGGTTCGAGAGCACCTCGCTGCCCGACAGCAGCGTGGCGAGCCGGCGCTGCAGGTAGTTGTGCGCGGCCACCGCCGGCAGCGCCACCGCGATGCCGATGGCGGTGGCGACCAGCGCCTCGGCGATTCCGCTCATCACCGTCTGCGACGCGGCCTGGCCGCCGCCGTGGCCCAGCGCGCCGTGGCCGAGCTCTTCGAACGCCTCGATGACTCCGATGACGGTGCCGAACAGCCCGATGAACGGCGCGTTGTTGCCCAGCGTGCCGAGGTAGGCGAGCCGCTTCTCGAGCTGGCTCTTCTCGAGCGCGAGCGCGCTGGACATCGCCTTGTCCACCGCGGCCGGGCCCAGGTGCGAGAGGCGCAGGCCCGCGGCCGCCACCGAGGCGGCGACCGCGTCGGAGCGCGACAGCTCTTCCGCCGCCTCGGCCAGCTGCCGCGCCTCGAGCCGGCGAGCGAGCCCCTCCGCGAGCGCGCGCAGGTCGCCTTCCTTCCGGCGGAAGGTGAGCCAGCGCTCGACGGCGACACCGACGCTGCCGACGGAGAGCGCGCCGAGGAGCCACAGCACCCAGCTGGCTCCCGCGCTCAAGAAGAAGTGCTTGATGGCGTCGACGGTGTTCATGCGGTCTCTTCTCGAGGCATTGCACGCGCGGCGTGGTGGCCCCCGTGCTGGTGGTGGCGCCCGAGCAGCACCATGTTCCAGAGCCCGGCCGCCAGCAACCGCGCGAAGGCGGCGCACTCCGGGAGCACCGCCTTCGGGTGCGCAGGCGTGATGGGCGTTCTCAATGCGAGTGACCCATGCCGTCGATGCCGCACTCGCCCTCGCCGTTCATGTGGCCCAGGGTCTTCAGCTGCGCGGTCACGTACTTCCACATGGTGTCGAGCGGCGTGATGGGCGAGCCGCCGAGCTGGTAGCGCGTGTCGATCTCCGCGAGCGCGGTCGGAGTGACCGCCTCGAGCTCGGCGCGGGTCACCGTTCCGTCGAGGTTCAGGTCGCAGTCGGCGAGCCACTGGGCGAGCCGGGTGACGCCGCCTTCGCTGCTCTCGGGAAAGCCGTTGAAGAAGAGGTGGTCACCGTGGAGCGTCGCCGCGACCGTCTGGGTCATGCCCTTCGCGATCGTGAAGCCGGGCTTCTCGTCGAGCTCGCAGGGCCCGTAGGTGGTCTCCGCCTGCACCGTGAAGTCGAAGGCGACCGAAGTGGCCGCGTAGCAGGCGTGGCCCGCGCTGTTCATGCCCATGGCCGTCTTGCCGCCCGGCATGGCGAGCGACGGCGGAGGGCACGAGCGACCGTCGGTCTTGGTGATGGTGCCGGCGACGAGGTACGTGGCGTCGGCGGCCTTCATCGCGTCGAAGTCGGCCTGGGTCACGCTCTCGTGCTTCGTGGCGCCGTCGGCCGCGCCAGGCGTGGCGAAGCCGAAGTTCCAGGTGCCGGCCTGCATCATGTCCAGCGTCCACAGCGCGAGCCCCGACGCCGGCACCTTCTTCAGGTCCACCACGTAGACCTCTTCCGCGTGGGTGTGGACCTTGCTGTCGGTCGCGAGCTCGACCTCGATGTCGCCGATGGCGACGAGGTACTTCGAGAAGTCGACGGTCCAACCGTCCCTGATGTTCTCCGCGCCGGTGCCCGGCGTGAGCCCTTCGGTGATGACGTCCTCCGCCTCGACGATCACCGACAGCGTGCCGACACCCGGGCCGCACGCCGAAAGCACTGCCACGGACACCACAGCTGCAAATCGCGTCTTCATGTGTGCACGTCTCCTTTGCTTCGTCTCCCCACTCATGGGGCCTTGCTCCACTCGAACGATGGCCGCACACCCGCGACCACCGCGTTACGGACAGCTCGATCTCCCTGGCTTCCCGGCGCGAACCGCGCGCGGTCGACGCAGCCCTGGCCGCGCAGGCAGCGCAGCCCCTCGGCGGCGCAGTCGCGCTGCGAGCTCACGCTGCCGTCGGGGGCGCACGAGCGCTGCACGTCGGCGGCGCAGACGGTCGCAGGGCCTTGCGGGGCGCACGAGGCGTCTTCCACCAGCTCGTCGAAGTCGACCTCCTTCATCCAGGGGCTCGCGTCGAAGCGAACGGTGAGCGCGGCGTCGTCGCTGCCCAGCTCGTGCTGGAACCGCTCGCTCTTGCTCTTGCGGATGATGCTGACGCCCAGCTCGTTCTCCTGCTGGATGCGCAGCTGAACCTCGAAGGGCAGCTGCCGGCCGGCCCGCCTCGCGACGCCGGTCAGGCGCACCGAGTTGCCGCCGAGCGCCTCCGCCGCAGGGAGCACGGTCGGGGCCTGCTGCGTCAGCAGCGAGGTGATGCCGAGGTCGTACATCCACGAGTTGACGGTGCCGCTGACGCCCGTGAGCACGCCCGCGTCGCGCGGCGACGGGTCGAGCGCGTCGACCACCGCCGAGTCGACCCACTCGGCGCGGGCCGAGTCGCACAGCGCGCCCGCCTCGAAGCCGGGACACAGGTAGAGCGGACCGAAGGCGAGCTGCGCCGAGGTGAGCTCGACGCTCCAGCCATTGGCGGCGGCGACCGGCGCGCTCACCTGGGTTCCGGCGACGCGCATCACCATCGAGACCTCGGCCTGCCCGACGTCGACGCAGGCGGCGAGGCAGAGCAGCGGCAGCAGTCGGAGCCTCACAGCGACACCCCCAGGGTGACCCACCACGAGAACGGCGCTCCGGCGATCAGGTGACGCTCGGGGCTGCGCTTGCGCGGCGCCTCGGGGTCCCACGTCGACGAGAAGTTGAGCTCGGTCGCGGCGTAGCGCGTGTTGAGCAGGTTGAAGGCGTCGAAGCTGAGCTCGAACGGGCCCCACTGGAGCCCGAGCGACGCGTCGAGCAGGGCGACGTGGTCGGCGAAGGCGCCGTACGGGAGCGGCCGCGGTGACAGGTACGAGAGGCCCAGCCCCGCGCGGCCGATGAGCGGCCAGCGCCACGCGTCGCGCAGCAGCGTGGGCCGGGCGCCGAGGTCGAGGCGCGCCACCACCGGCGGCACGAACGGCAGGCTCTGCCCCGGCTGGAACTGTGGCAGCGGCTCTTCCGCGGAAGCCGGCGGCGGGTCGAGCAGCTGCGCGTGCACGTAGGTGACCGAGAGCGCCGCCACGACCCAGTCGAGGGGCCGCGCCTGCGCGTGGAAGACGGCGCCCAGGCGCTGCGTCTGGCCGATGCGCTCGAGGCGGCCCTCGTCGGGGTGGAAGGCGACGTCGTCGGAGAGGTGCGTGTAGTAGCCGGCGAGCGAGAGCTGAAGGCGCTCGTCGGGCTCGAAGCGCGCGCCCAGATCGGCGGAGCGCACCTTGGAGAACGGCGCGTTCTCTCCATCGTCGAGGGTGCGGGCCTGGGGCGAGCGGTAGCCTTCGCCGTAGGCCGCGCGAACGGACACCCCGTCGACCGGGCGGACCTCGACGCTCGCGCGCGGCCCCACCGCGAGGCCGAAGGCGCTGCGTCGATAGCCCACGATGTAGCTGTCTTTCGGCCGCACCAGGGGCGCGAAGTTCCCCAGCCGGTCGTCGACGTCGTAGAAGAGCGCGTCGCCGCGCACGCCGACGCGCAGGTGCACCCAGCGCGAGAGCCTCCAGTCGAGATCTCCGAAGAAGCCGACGTCCGTGCCGAAGATGGCCGCGTCGACGCGACGGTCCCACGTCTGGCCGCGAACTGAAGCGTCGATGAGGTACTGCGCCTGGTCGATCGCGTCGACCCGGCCCGTAAGCCCGAGCTCCAGCGTGCCGCTCGCCCACGAGGTCGGCTGGTACGGGCGCGTGCGGTAGCGCCCGTTCAGGCCCGCCGAGAAGGTGCGGTTCTGCTGCTCGATCAGGTCTCCGCGTCCGGCGACGTTCGCCAGGGTCCGCGAGCGGTGAATGAAGCCGGTGAAGTTCTGCTGGATGCGGAAGTTGTCGACGCTGAGCCAGACGCCGACGTCGGCGTTGTCTCCGCTGCTGCCGCGGTAATCGGCGAACAGGCCGAGCAACAGCCGCGCGGCGAGCGCGTTCTGCGCGCGCGCGGTGGCGTAGGGGTACACGTCATAGAAGCCGATGCGCCCGGCCTCGACGTCGTCGGAGCGCACCACGCCGGCGAGCTGCGCGCGCGCTCCGTAGAGAATGCCCAGCGCCCGGTAGCGCCACGCGCCGGTGCCGAAGGCCACCTGCGCGACCGCGCTGGCGGTCTCACCGCTGCGGTTCTCTCCGAAGCCGTCGGTGCGGTTGTATTGCACGGCGCCGAAGGTGCCGCGGGGCTGCCCCTCGGGCGCCCACGCGAGGTACTGGCGGAAGGTGTTGAAGCGGCCGTACGACGACTTCGCCTGCCAGCCGCGCTTCTCCGCCCCGAGTCGCACGTCGATGGTGCCGGCGACGGCGAAGTCTCCTTGCCGGGGGTCGTAGACGCCCTCGGTCGCCTGCAGCTCGTCGACCGTCTCGGCGATGAGGAAGCCCAGGTCGGCGTAGCCCTGCCCGTGGATGTGAGAGGGCAGGTTGATGGGAATCCCGCCGACGCGGAACTCGATGTCCTGGCCGTGGTCGGCGTCGAAGCCGCGCAGCGAGTAGCGGTGGCCCACGGCGAGCCCCTCGGAGCGCGCGATGTAGAGGCCCGGCACGGTGCGCAGCGTCTCGGCGCCCTCTTGCCGCGGCGCGGCCTCGAGCACCGGCTTGCCGACGGTGAACGAGCTCGCGCCGCGATCTTCGGTGCGCAGCTTCCGCTCGCCGCGCACCGTGACGTCGATGGCTCCCTCGTCGCCAGCGTCGGGGGCGGGCAGCGGGGCGCTGCCGTCGGCCGGCGAGGTGGCGCCGGCGTCCTGCGGCGGTGCGCCCGCGTCGGGTGGCGTCGGGAGCGCGGGAAGCACGAACTGGAACGGAACGCGAATGCGAGCCCGCACCGGCTCGCCGCCCCGCGTCGCCGGCTTGAAGCGCCACTGCCGCACCGCCGCGAGCGCCGCCTCGTCCAGCCCGCCGCCGGCTGCCTCGAAGACCTCTGCCGCGCTCACCATGCCGTCGGGGTCCACGGTGACGAGCAGCGTGGAGGTGCCCTCTTTGCGCGCCGCGAGCGCGTCGGGCGGGTAGACCGCCTCGACCTGCGTCACCACCTCGGGCAGCGTGACCTGCTCCTGCGCGAAGACGCTGCCGGCGTGCAGGCCGGTCCAGAGCGCGCAGCAGGCGGCGAGCGCCGCGGTGCGCTTGCCCGGCATCGCCGCGCGGCGGCGGCAACATTCACGCTGTAGAACGGGACGGCACATGGGGTGACCTGGGTGCTCCTCCGAAGGAGTGCGGATCGCTGCGGGTGGGTGGGCGGGTCGCTGCTTTATGCGGCGAGCTCTCGGGAGATCGGACCGCGCTCATCGGCCGCTGCCGGAACGCAGCACCGATCGCGCGTGATCGACGATCAGCTCGCGGCCGTCAGACCGTCGGCGAGCTCTTCGGCGCGACCCGGAGCAACGGCACCTGGGGCGCGTGCGAGAGCTCTGCCGGCGGCGCGTGCCGCTGACTCAGCAGAGCGAGTACGGCGAGACCCGACGAAGGTGCGCGGAGCAGCAGGCGCTCTCGGCGCTCGGCGAGCAGCGTGCAACGCTCGTGGGAATCGGCGGCGTCGCCCTCATCGGTGGTGAGCCCGGCGACATCGTCGTCGCTCGGCGCAACGGCTGCCACGGTCGCCGGGTGCGTCGTGGCCTCACCGACGTGGATGAGCTCGCCGTGCTGCGGGCAAACCGAGTGCTGCACCAGCAGCAGGTGACCGAGGCCGGACGCCTGCGCGACCAGCACGAACGAAGCCGCCAGAACGGCGACCGCCCGAAGCTTCGGGGCCGCTTCATGCTTCTGCTGGCGTCGTACCTTGAACACGGCGGTCGCTTCTCGCGCTCATGGCATAGATGCAATCGAGTGGCAAGAAGCGCCCCGTGCTGCCGTGCTAAGCGCACGCCCATGAGAACGCTGCTGCTCGCCGCCTCGTTGCTGCTCTCGTGCTCGTCGGGTCCGATGGGGCGCGCCGACTGCGACTACCTCGGCGAGCGGTGCCACGCGGCAGGCAGCGGCGCCAACGCGACCGCGACGCAGCGCGAGTGCCACGACAAGGCGCACGAGGGCTGGACGAACGCGGAGTGCGTGTCGAACAAGTCGCGCTGCGAAGCGGTGTGCCCGGCGTCGGGCGACGGCGGTCACTGAGACATCGTCGCGGTGATGATGCTGCCACCGAGCAGCGCCGAGCTCGGTCGACCAGCCTGGTCGTTCGGGCACGCAAGGGTCGCTCACTGCGGCGTCAGCACTGCGCCCGCGTTGGTCGCGTCGCTGTTGGTCTGAAAGACGACGAGCCGATTGCCCGTCCACACCGCGAGCGGCCGCGCGAACGAGGGCCCTCGCGGGTAGCAAGACCAGACGTTGGTCGACGGGTCGTAGACGCGGACGTCGCCGGTGGACGACATGAAGAGCGCCTCGCTGCCCGTCCACGCGCCGAACGGCCATGGGCTGGCCTCGGGAGCGCCGCCGTCGTTCATCCACCGCCACGTATTGGTCGCGGGGTTCCACGCCGCGCCGTCCCGAAGGGACAGGTTGCCGCGCGAGCCGCCCCAGACGAGCAACTCGGAGCCCGTCCACACCAGTGCCGCGTTGCTGCGCGCCCCCGGGCCCCCGTCGTGGGTCATCACCGACCAACTGTCGGTGGTCGGATCGTAAAGGGCTCCGTCGTCGAGCGGCATGGCGATGTTGGTAGCGCCGCCGAACATGGCCACCCTGCCGTCGCCCAACGCCACGGCGCCGTGCAGCGGCGAGGCGCGCGGCGCGGCCGCGCCCACCACCGTGGTCGGGCGCCACCCGCCGTCGGCGGTGTCATAGAGAACGCCCGTCTCGGTGTACGAAACGAACGCCCCGTTGGTGCCCCAGAAGAACACCTCACGTCCCGTCCACACCGTGGCCGGGTCGTAGCGTTCCGGCGCAACGGGCTGCTGCGCCCACGGCCGCCACTGGTCGAGCGTAGGCTCGTAGTCGGCCCCGCGAAGACCGGCGCTCGCGCCGACGGCGACGACCCACCGCGTGCCGTCGAACGCTGACGAGGTGTACGGGCGGCCCGAGCTCGGCGCCTGGCTCATCGAGATCGGCCGCCACGTCAGGCTCACCGGGTCGAGGCGGCCGCCGACGAAGCCCGAGCTCCCTGCGGACCAGAGCAGAACGGCACCGGCGTCGGGCGCCCACGCGACGGTGGCGGTGCCGAGGCCAGTGGCCGCGTGCGACTCGATGATCGGTGCGTCGGTGATACCGTCGCCCGTCCACGCAGCGCTGCCCGGCACCCAGCGAAACGCGTGTCCAGAGAGCAGCGAGCTTGCGCCGACCCCGATGGGCTGGCCGCCGGTGAGGTAGACGGCCGTCGGCGAGAACGCCACCGCGTAGCGAAAGCGGCCGGTCGGGCCGCCGTCGGAGGGCAGGATCCGCCACTGCCCCGCGCCGGTGTCGAGCGCCGCCGGCAGCGGCACGTCGTCAGGATCGGCGACGACGAGCTGGCCGTTCACGAAGCCCATCGACGCTCCGTAAGTGTTCCGCACGCGCGGCCCGCCAGCCGGAATCGAAGACCAGGTGCCGCTGGAGAGGCTCAGCGCACCCCCCGTCGCGACCGCAGACGAAGTCTCGAGGCCACCGTAGACGTAGAGCGTGGTGGCCGACGCTGCGACCAGTGCGTCGCGACGCGCCGTCGGGGCGCCAGCGAGCGGCAGCGGCGACCACGAGCGGCTGGCGAGCTGAAGCCTCCACCCTGCGTTGGAGGATTCGGCCGGCGTCGTGCCGTACCCGCCCCACACGAAGACGTCGACGCCGTTGTAGGCGCCCCCGCTGCAGCACGGCGCGGCGGGGCCTCCGTCGAGGTCGATGGCGCTCCATTCATCCGTGGCAGGAAAGTAGAAGCTGGCCGAGCCGGTATCGCTCGCATAGACGAAGAAGCGGTCGCCGGCGGGCACGATGAACCCCTGCGGCGAGCTGCGCCGCAGCCCGATGAAGGCGCCGCCGCCGTCCAGCCCGAGCCAGACGCCGCCGTCGAGTTGCAGCCGGCGGCTGTGTTCCGGGGTGGCGCACAGCCACAGGGCATGAGAGTCGATGGCCGAGAGCTGGCAGTTCGCCCCGGAGGACGTCGGGCCGTTCTGCTCGGGAATCGGCGTCAACACGGGGGCAGGTTCGGCGCTGTAGAACGCCGGCCGCGCTGTCCTGCCGTCGGGCCCCTGCCCGCCCACGGTGACGAGGCGCCCTCCGGCGAAGACCAGCTGGTGGCGAGTCCGCAGCATCGAGGGCCACGAATTCCACGTGCCGTTGCGCTCGACACACCCGCGCGAGCCGATCATGCCGGCGCCGCCGCCGACTCCAGCGCCTCCGCCGACACCGCTGGTTCCACCTGCTCCGCCTGTTCCGCCTGTTCCACTGCTGCCACCGGCAGCGCCGCCGGCGCCGCCCCCGGGTCCGCCGTCGCCGTTCGCGCTGTCTCCGCAGTAGCCAGCGCCGACACAGCGGTCGCGCGCGGCCTCGAAGTCCCAACAGCCGCAGGCGAGCACCAGGATGAGCGACGCGGCGCGCTTCACCAGAGGGCCTCCAGCGCCAGCGCGCCGCCGCCGGGGTTGGGGGCGAGCGCGAGCCGCACCTGGTACGGCGCGGGCCACAGCAGGGCGATGAGCCCGGCGACGGCGAACGCGCCGGCGACGCCCGCCGCCACCCAGGCGCCGAGCTGCAGCGCCTTGCCGTCGCGCACGGCGGCGTCGGCCTGCGCGGCGGTGAGGCGCGCGGTGGCCGAGGCACCGTCGAGCATGCGGTACGCGCCGCCGGCCATGACGAACAGCACGCCAGAGGCGACGCCCGCGGCCAGCGCGCCCCCGAAGAGCGGAGCCCAGAGCGTGACGCGACCCGCCTGCAGCGGCGGCCTTTCGCTGCGCAGCTCGGCTGCGAGCTGGTCGGCGGCCACCCCGAGGCCGTCGAGCACCGCCTGCTCGCTGTCGCCGGTCACCCGCCGGCTCGCGAGCAGCCGCGCGTTGCGCGCGTCGGTGACGTTGGCGGTCGCTTCGATCTCGTCGCCCAGCTTCACCAGCGACCCCGAGACGAGGACGTCGGCGCCGAGCGCCGACGTGAGCTCGACCATGCAGGAGGCGTCGCTGCAGCCCATCAGCTGGCGCTGCCGCTCGATGCCGAGCACAGCGATGAGATCTTTCTCGGTGATGACGTTGAACCCTCGGCTCTGCAGGCGGGCGCCGAGCTGGGCCGCGAAGTACGCCGCGCGCTCGCTCTCCACGCCCACCGCCGAGAAGCGGGTCACGACCAGTTTCTGCGGCGCGGCGGCGGCGCAGAGCACTGCGACGAGCGTCAGCATGTGAGGCCAGTCTGCCACGAACCGGTGAGTGTCATGCTCCCGTTCACGGGGACCGGCTCACCTCGAGTCGGCTGACCCCGAAGCGGTGCTCGAACCACCCGGGGCGGCGGACACGCCTGTTCGGCACGCGGCCGAAGCCCAACCAGCTCGACCCGACTCGAGCGTCAGACGAAGCACACGAGGGCCGACGAACGCGGCGTGCGCGTCGAACGGGTCGCGCTGCGAAGCGGCGTGCCCGGCGTCAGGCGACGGCGGTCACTGAGACATCGTCGCGGTGATGATGCTGCCACCGAGCAGCGCCATGCCACCGTCGACGCTGTAGACCGAGCCGGTCACGTACGAGCCCGCGTCGCTCGCGAGGAACAGGGCGACGTTGGCGACGTCGTCCTTCGTGCCGAAGCGGGGAAGCGGCATCATCTGCGTGAGCTTGTTGCGCGTCGCCTCGTCGGGCGCGAGCCGGTCCATCCCTTCGGTCTCGGCGATCGGCCCGGGGGAGATGGAGTTCACGCGAACTCCCGCATGGCCCCACTCGAGCGCGAGCGTGCGGGTGATCATGTCGACGCCGGCCTTCGCGGCGCAGACGTGCGACTGCATCGGCCACGGCGCGCTCGCTTGCGGAGCGGAGATGTTGAGGACACAGGCGCCCGGCTTGCGAAGGTGCTCGAACGCCGCCCGGCACGCGTTGAAGGTGCCGAGCACGTCGATCTCCAGCACCGCCTTGAAGCCGTTGCTCGACATCATGACGGCCGGAGCGGGGAAGTTGCCGGCCGCGCCGCAGACGAGGACGTCGATCGGCCCGACCGAGGCGATGGCGGCCTGCAGCGGCTCGAAGTGGCGCACGTCTGCGGCGTGCCCGCTGGCGTCGATGCCCTTCGCCTTCAAGCCGGTGACCGCGGCGTTCAGCTTCTCGAGGTTGCGGCCGTTGATGGCGACCTTCGCGCCAGCTTCTCCGAACTTCTCGGCGATGCGGAGGTTGATGCCGCTCGAGCCTCCGGTGACGAAGACCGTCTTCCCGCGAAACAGCCCCTCTCGGAAGACGCTCACGTGCGGCCGCGCGCCCCGGTGAGGAAGAGCGTCGAGACGCCCTTGAGCACCGTCTCCAGCGGGAGCATCGGGTTCGCGCACCAGGCCATCATCGCGGCGAGGGCGTTGGACAGGTAGAAGTCCGCGAGCACTTCGGGAGGCAGCACGTCCGAGAGCTCGCCGCGCTCGGCGGCGGCGGTGAAGAGCTTGCCGAGGACGTCGCGGACGGGGACTCCTTCGCGGTCCATCACGACGCTGGTCATCTTGAGCGCGACCGAGGCGACGTCGGGGAGCAGCTTGGGGTCCTTCTCCCAGATGGAGGCCATCTCCGAGGCGACGGTCTCGAGGACGACGTCGATCTTCGCGGTCGGCGGCAGCTCGGCGAGCTTCGCCGCGATGGGCTTCTGCGACTCGCGCAACAGCTCGATGAGCACGTCGTCTTTCGTCGGGAAGTGGAAGTAGAAGGCCCCGCGGCTGACTTCGCTCTTGTTGGCGATGTCTTCGATGCGGCACTGAGCGACACCGTCGCGGCGAAAGACCTCGAGAGCTGCGACGTAGATGCGGCGCCGGGTCTCTTCGCGTTGTTTGTCTCTCACGGGTGCTGCACCATAACAAAGTGTGCACGCTCGCTCTGGCGTTTCGGAAGCACGAAGGCTGGCCCGTGGTCGTAGCCGCGAACCGTGACGAGGCGCTGGATCGTCCTTCGGTCGGACCTCATCTGTGGAAGCAGGGCTTCGTCGCACCACGGGATGAGCGCGCCGGCGGAACGTGGCTGGGCCTGACTCGCGGCGGGCTGTTCCTCGGCGTCACGAATCGGTTCCCCACGCTGCGCGACGCCGCGCGCGGGTCGCGGGGCACGCTCGTCGCCGAGCTGCTCGAGTCGCCCGACGCGCGCACGCTGCACGAGCGGGCCTCGAAGGTGGACCCGCTTCGCTACAACGCGTTTCACCTGATGTACGCGGACGAGAAGGACGCGTTCATCACGTGGAGCGATGGCGAGAAGCTGACCGCATATGCGCTGGAGCCGGGGCTACACGTCGTCACCGAGCGCAGCTTCGGAGGAGATGACGCGGAGCGCGTCGGTGCGCTGCGCAGCGCATGGCCGGTGGAGCCGGCGCCGGAGGCGCTGCAGCGCACGCTGCGGCTGCCGCAGACGTACATGTTCGTGCCCGAGTACAACTACGGGACGCGGTCTTCGATGGTGCTCCTGCAGGGGCCGAGCGGGCGGCGGTTCTACTGGGCCGAGGGGCAGCCGCCGACGCCGCCGGCGTTCAGCGAGCGCGCGGATCTGATCGCAGCGCTGGGGTAGCGTTCGCGAGCGTGAAGCCAGTCGTGGCGATGGGCATCGGGTTGCTCGTGGCGTGCTCAGGGCGCACGTACGGTGGCCGAGCCTGCTCGGGACTCGCGCTCGGGACCGACGAGTCGACGCTGCCGGTCTTGACGACGCGGCCGTACGGAATGACGGCGCCTGCGCACGGCGCAATCATCACCGGCACCGACGAGCTTCGCTGCTGCCTGAACAGGGGCATCGGCACGATGTACGACTGCACGTTGCTCGACTGCGATGCGTACGTGCCGCGCGTCATGGTTTCGTCGCTCGGTGGCAAGTACGAGCGCGAGCCTTGCGGTCTCTCGAGGCCAGGCTTCGCCGAATGCTGGGCGCTCACCGTGGATCAGAAGGTTGTCGGTGTTTGGGCCGCCTGCTTCGACTAGAAGGACGACATGCCGTCCGCCGACGAGCTGATCCTTCAGATGCAGCACCTCGAGGCGCAGGCGCGCGCCACGCAGGAGGCGAAGGCGTCACGCAGCGGGCTCGAGCGGCTGAAGAGCCAGGCGCAGAAGCTCGCGTGGAAGACGCAGGCCGAGGTCACCGCGCTCGAGAAGGTGCGCGACGAGGGCGAGGCGAGGCTCGACGAGCTGCGGAAGGACGGCGTGCAGAGCCACGAGGCGCAGGAGTACGTGAAGGTGAAGGCGGCCATCGACGACGCCGCGAAGCGGCTCGTGAAGGCGAGGGCCCAGCTGAACTTTGCGCTGGACCGCATGAGCGAGGTCGAGCGGCGCGAGTACGAGGCGTTTCACGCCGAGGTTCGGGCCGAGACGCACGGGCAGCTGGCGGAGGACCCGTTGTTCAACAAGGGGACGTAGCCTCCTTCGTTCGTCCCGAGCCCCCGGGTGACTTTGGGCCCGCTTCGACTGCGCGCTTCGCGCTCCGCTCACCGTGAACGGCGGGGTTACGGTGCTGGCTTCAGCGCCACCTTCTCGATGAGGCACGCGTCCTTGCTGCACACGCTGAACGCGAATGTGCCCGCGACGTTCGGCACCGGCACCGACAGCGACGTCTCGGTCAGCGTCGCCTGCTCCTTCAGCTGCAGGCGGCCGCCGTCCTCCGGCGCGAACGTCACCGGGTACTCGTCGTTCATGTGGTACCCGGCGCCGGCCTTCACCTCGACGCGCTCGGCGTTCCGCGTGAGCGAGTAGGGCGGACCCTCGGCCTTCTTCTCCGAAGGGCAGGCCGCTGCGAGCAGCAAGACGACTACTTGTATTTGACGCCGCATCCGTAGGCCTTCGTCTCCGCGACGCTCACCGGCTTACCGGCCGCGAGCTCGTCGAGCGCCTGCTCGACGTAGTTCACCAGCTTCCCGCCCTGCGGAGACTGCCCCTCGCCGTCGGGCGAGTTGTCGATCGCGCCGCGGTAGACGAGCTTGCCGCTCTTGTCGATCACGTACATGTGCGGAGTGTTCGTCGCGCCGTACTGCTTCCCCACGGTGCCCTCGGCGTCGAGCAGCACCGGGTGCGAGAGCCCGAACGCCTTCACCCCCTCGCGGCTCTTCTCGGGCCCGGCGCCCTGCTTGCCGGCGGCGCCCGAGTTCACGGCGAGCCACACGGTGCCCTTGTCCGTCTGCTTCTTCGCGGTGCCCACCAGCGAGCCCTTCGTGTGCGAGTTCTTCACGTACGGGCACTCGGGGTTGAACCACTCGAGCACGACCGTCTTGCCCTTGAAGTCCGACAGCTTGACGGTCTTGCCGTCGAGGTCGGGCAGGGCGAAGTCAGGAGCAGGCCCACCGACTTTCGCGGAAGTTTGATCGGCGAGGGCACCACCGGATACCAAGAGCACCAGCAGAGTCGTCGTTCGCATGTTCACGGCTGCTTAACGAGATTCCCTTCAAAATTTTCCGTTTTTTCCGTCCGCGGTGTCTTTCCTCCCATGCCCACCCGCCTGACGCTGTTCGCGCTGTTCGCCGCCGCGTGTGCTCCGACGCCGACGACGGTGCCGGACCCGAACCTCGACGGCCCGAAGACCTGGTACGGAGTCGTCGGCCCGCTCGTCGCCACCCGCTGCGCCATCTGCCACCGCTCGGACGACATCGGACCGTTCCCGCTCGAGAAGTACGAAGAGGTGAAGGCGATGGCGATGTCGGTGAAGGCGGCGGTCGCGTCGAAGCGGATGCCGCCGTTTCCGCCGGAGCAGAGCGACGAGAGCGGCTGCCCGCGGCTCGACGACGTGCGCCGCATGAGCGACGCCGAGCGGGCGGTGCTCCTCGCGTGGCTCGACGACGGGCTGCCCGAGGGCACTCCGGGCGAGCAGCCGAAGATTCCGAAGAACGAGCCGCTCGGCCCGCCCACCGATCAATGGGACATGGAGACCGAGTACCTGTCGAGCTCCGCCGAGGTCGACGACTACCGCTGCTTCATCATCGACCCGAAGGTCATCACCTCGGTGCCGGTCGGCGCGGTCTCGGTGAAGCCCGGCAACCGCCGCATCGTGCACCACTCGGCCGTGTACCTCGTGCCGCCCGAAGAGGCGCAGAAGGTCCGCGAGCTGGACGCGAAGGAGGCCGGCCCCGGCTACACCTGTTACGGCGGCGTCGGCGTCACGCAGGCGTACCCGACCGGCCTGTGGGTGCCGGGCAACGACGCGCCGCTGGTGCCTCCGCACGGAGGCGTCGGCTACTACCTGCTCCCCGGCTGGGTCTTCGTCGTGCAGCAGCACTACAACTACGCGCTCGGCCGCGAGCCCGACAAGTCGACGGTGACGCTGTGGCGCGCGAACGCCATCGTCACCGAGGTGCCGCACGCGCTCGTCACCGGCACGCTCGACTTCACGATCCCGCCGAACACGATGGGGCACACCATCACCTCCGAGGCGAACATCATCGCGAGAGGGCGCCAGGCGGCGGTGTGGAACGAGGCGAACGAGGGGAAGATCTACTCGGTCTGGGCGCACCAGCATCAGCTCGGCAAGTCGGTGAACATCGATCTCATCCGCGCCGACGGCTCGACGCAGTGCCTGCTGCGGATCCCGAAGTGGGACTTCAACTGGCAGAGCATCTACAAGGTGCGCGACTTCGTCGTCGTGAAGCCCGGCGACAAGGTCCGCACCACCTGCGTCTGGGACAACCCGCGGCCCACCGAGGTGAAGTACGGAGAGGGCACCGCCGACGAGATGTGCCTGGGCAGCTTCGCGTTGCTGAACCCCTGAGCACCTGGGCTCGGGCGCCGCGCCGAACGCTTCGCGCCAGTTCCGGTGGTGGAAGCGCGGCTCGCCGGCTAACCCACGCCGCATGGCCCACGCGAAGTCGCTCTTCCCGATGCTGTCGGTCTCGGATCTCGCCGCGTCCCTGCGGTTCTACCGCGACGTGCTCGGCGGCGCCGAGGCGTACCGGTTCCCGCCCGAGGGCGACGCGGTCTTCGTGACGCTGCGCTTCGGCGCGCACGAGCTCGGCCTCGGCCGGCTCGGCACTGCTCCGCCGCTGCACGGGCAGGCGCAGCGGCCCGCGACCGGCCACCGCGTCGAGCTGTGCGTGTCGGTCGACGACGTCGATGGCGCAACCGGCGCGCTGCGCGACGCGGGCGCCCCGGTGGTGCTCTCCCCGTGCGATCAGCCCTGGGGAGAGCGCGTCGCCTACGTCTGTGACCCCGACGGGAACCTCGTCATGCTCACGAAGTGACCGCGCTCACGCCTTCGCGAGCTGCCGCAGCACGTACTGCAGAATTCCGCCGTGCCGGTAGTAGTCGAGCTCGTTCGGCGTATCGATGCGGGTGAGCACGGTGAACTTCTTGCCGTCTGCCGTGACCTCGAGCTTCTTCATCGGCGTCAGGTCGGCCGAGATGCCGCCGATGGAGAACGTCTCCTTGCCGGTGAGGCCGAGCGACTTCGCGTCTTCGCCGGGCAGGAACTGCAGCGGCAGCACGCCCATGCCGACGAGGTTCGAGCGGTGGATGCGCTCGAAGCTCTTCGCGATGACGGCCTTCACGCCGAGCAGCATGGTGCCCTTGGCGGCCCAGTCGCGCGAGCTGCCGGTGCCGTACTCGGCTCCGGCGATGACGACGAGCGGGACGCCGGCGGTCTGGTACTTCATCGCCGCGTCGTAGATCGACATCTGCTCGCCGCTCGGCTGGTACGCGGTGACGCCGCCTTCGACGCCGGGCACGAGCAGGTTCTTGAGGCGGATGTTCGCGAACGTGCCGCGCATCATCACCTCGTGGTTGCCGCGGCGCGCGCCGAACGAGTTGAAGTCCTCGGGCTGCACGCCCTGCTCGAGCAGGTACTTCGCCGCGGGGCCCTTCTTGTCGATGTCACCTGCCGGAGAGATGTGATCGGTCGTGATCGAGTCTCCGAGCAGCGCGAGCACGCGCGCGTTGGTGATGTCCTTCAGCGCGCCGGGCTCCTTGGGCAGGCGATCGAAGAACGGCGGCTTGCGCACGTACGTCGACTTCGCGTCCCAGGTGAACGTCGAGCCCTCGGCGACCTTCAGCGCCTGCCACTGCGGGTCGCCCTTGAGCACGTCGGCGTACCGCCGCTTGAACTGCTCGGGCTTCACGAACGAGTTCATCGCCTCGACGATCTCTTCGCCCGTCGGCCAGATGTCCTTGAGGAACACCGGCGCGCCGTTGCGGTCGTGGCCGATGGGCTCAGTCGCCGGATCCCAGTCGACGTGCCCCTTGAGCGCGTACGCGACCACCAGCGGCGGAGACGCCAGGTAGTTCATGCGCACGTGCGGGTGCACGCGGCCGGGGAAGTTGCGGTTGCCCGAGATCACCGCCGCGGCCGCGAGCTTGCCGCTCACGATGCCCTGCGTGACCTTCTCGGGCAGCGGGCCCGAGTTGCCGATGCAGGTCGTGCACCCGTAGCCGGCGAGGTGGAAGCCGAGCGCGTCGAGGTACGGCGTGAGGCCGGCCTCGTTCAGGTAGTCGGTGACGACCTGCGAGCCCGGAGCGAGCGAGGTCTTCACCCACGGCTTGACGCTGATGCCGCGCTCGACGGCCTTCTTCGCGAGCAGGCCGGCGCCGAGCAGCACCGACGGGTTCGACGTGTTGGTGCACGAGGTGATCGCCGCGATCACGACGCTGCCGTCGCTCAGCTTGTACTCGAGCGGGCCGTCGACGACGGTCGCCGGCGTACCGGTCTTCTCGATCTTGCCGAACGAGGACTTCATGTCCGACAGGGCGACGCGATCTTGCGGGCGCTCGGGGCCGGCGAGCGACGGCACCACCGTCGAGAGGTCGAGCTCGATGCTCTCGGTGAACGTCGGGTCGACGCCGCCGCGGAACATGCCCTGCTCCTTCGCGTACGCCTCGACGAGCGCGATGTGCTCGGGCGAGCGGCCGGTGAAGCGCAGGTAGTTCAGCGTCTCGGCGTCGATGGGGAAGAAGCCGATGGTCGCGCCGTACTCGGGCGCCATGTTCGCGATGGTCGCGCGGTCGGTGAGGCTGAGCGCGCCGACGCCGGGGCCGAAGAACTCGACGAACTTGCCCACCACGCCCTTCTTGCGCAGCATCTGCGTGACGGTGAGCACCACGTCGGTCGCCGTCGCGCCCGCCGGCAGCTGACCGGTCAGCTTGAAGCCGACGACGTGCGGAATCAGCATGGTGATCGGCTGGCCGAGCATGGCGGCCTCGGCCTCGATGCCGCCGACGCCCCAGCCGACCACGCCGAGGCCGTTGATCATCGTGGTGTGCGAGTCGGTGCCGACGAGCGTGTCGGGGTACGCGCTGCCGTCGGGCCCGCGGAACACCGCCTGCCCGAGGTACTCGAGGTTCACCTGGTGGCAGATGCCGGTGCCCGGCGGCACCGCGCGGAAGTTCTTGAACGCCTTCTGGCCCCACTTGAGGAACGCGTAGCGCTCGGTGTTGCGCTGGAACTCGATGTCGACGTTCTCGCGGAACGCGCTCTTCGTGCCGAACTTGTCGAGCTGCACCGAGTGGTCGATGACGAGGTCGAGCGGGCAGAGCGGGTTGATGCGCTCGGGGTTGCCGCCCATCGACGCGAGCGCCTCGCGCATGGCGGCGAGGTCGACGACGCAGGGGACGCCGGTGAAGTCCTGCAGGAGCACGCGCGCGGGGGTGAACGAGATCTCGGTCTCGGGCGTGCCCTTGAGCAGCGCGTCGACGAGCTCCTTCTTCACCACGCGGCCGTCTTCGTACCGGAGCAGGTTCTCGAGCAGCACCTTCAGGCTGAAGGGCAGCTTGGTGACCTCGGGCCGCTGCTTCGCGAGCTCGGCGAGGGAGAAGATGTCGTACGGAACGCCGCCGACGTTGAGCTTCTTGCGGGTCTTGAACGAGTCGAGTTGAGCCATGGCGGGACCCTTATTCCGCCGTAGCGGCCCGCGCGCAATGGATCAGTGGAACCAGACGGGAACCTCGCGCCGACGCCTCCAGGTCATCGACACGCTCTCGTCCGCTCGGTCTTCTTGCGACGAAGGGAAGGCTCGGAGAGAGTGGCCGGGCGGCGCTCTCCAAGCGCAGGGCATGCGTCATCGACCTCGCCGACACATGTGGGACCGTCGCGCCACGCTGGGTGTGTCGATGGCGCTCTCGCTGGCCGTCGGTTGCGCCACGCCCACTTCACTCTTCGCGACCCGCGTCGAGGTGCAGCCCGTGGAAGCGTCTTCCCTGTTCCCCGTTGGCCGGCTGCGCGTCGCGATTCCACCCGGGTTCAGCCCTAGCGGCAGCGAGACGTGGACCACGGGAGTCGAGGTCTGGACGGAGCGACTCGAGGGCACCGCGGACGAGCGGTGGGCGCGCGAGCTGGCCGCGCTGCCTGTCGGGGCCGAGCGCGAGCGGTTCGACTGGGGCGACGACGTGCGCGCCGTCAGCTGGGCACAGGCCAACGACCTGTACCTCCAAGTGATGAAGCCCTTCGGCGACCACGTCCTGTGGCTGCGCCGCGACTACCCGGCGCAGAAGCTGGCCACCGCAGAGAAGCTCCTGCGTGAGCTGCTGCGGGTGTACAGCCCCGGGAGCCGCGACGGGTTCGGCGTCGAGCACGGCGCGTTCCACCGGGTGGCGCAGCTCGAGAACGCGCAGCTGTCGCTCCGCAGCACCTCACCCGACGTGCGCCTGCGCCTCATCAGCCGCTCGACCGTCGAGGCAGAGCAGCGCGACCCTGCGCTCATCGCCCGAGAGGTCGAGGCGGCGGGCGGCCGACTCGAGCTCCTGCGGGCGGGCCCGCGCACGGTGGCGGGGCTGAGCGGCCAGGAGCTGGTGATGAAGCTGACGGCCCCCGACCTGAAGTCGATGGTGCGGTTCGAGTGGGCGCACCGCGGCGCGCCGTCGAGCCGGGATCCGGGCGTGGCGCTCGAGGCGACGGGGCTGGCGGACTCCGCCGCCGCGGTCGAGCTGGCCTGGGAACAGCTGGTGCGCGCGCTGCAGGTCGAGCTGCCGCGCTGAGCGTGCAGGCGACGTCGGCTTCTTCGTGGAGCTGCCACCGGCCCGAAGGCGCGTGCGACTTCCGTCGGGAGCCTCGGCCCGGCTACTGTTGGCGAAGGTCACTTGATGCGCCACCTCCTCAGCGTCACCGTCGCTGGCCTGCTGTTGAGCACCTGCACCAACGCGCCCGGGCCCGCCGGCCCGCCCGGACCTGAAGGGCCACAAGGCCCCACCGGGCCGCAGGGGCCGATGGGCGCGCCGGGGCCGATGGGCGCACAGGGCCCCGCGGGGGCGCCAGGGCCGACGGGCCCGATGGGCGACCAGGGCCCCGCGGGTGCGCCGGGGCCGACGGGCCCGATGGGCGCGACCGGACCTCAGGGTCCAGCCGGTGCGGCGGCCGCCATCTCACGCGTCGACGCGGGCACCACTGAATGTCCCTTTGGGGGCGCCGCGCTCGCACTCGGCGACGGCGGAGCGGTCTACGTCTGCAACGGCGCAGAAGGCCCCAGCGGCGCGTCGGTGGTCGGGGCCTCGGAGGCGCCAGGCGCCAACTGCCCGTATGGCGGCACGCGCTTCACGGTCGGCACTGCGGTGACGTATGCGTGCAGCGGCAGCCCAGGTCCAACGGGACCGGCCGGACCTGCCGGAGCTCAAGGGCCGCAAGGTTCGCCAGGTGCTCAGGGGCCGCAGGGTGCTCAGGGGCCGCAAGGCGCTCAGGGGCCGCAAGGCGCTCAGGGGCCGCAGGGCCCTCAGGGACCTCCGGGCGTCATCCCGGCGAATCACACGTACGTTCGGTGGGGCAACTCCACGTGCGGCCTCGACGAGCTCCTCTACAGCGGCTGGGCCTTCGGCGGCTGGAACACACACACCGGGGGTTCCGGCAAACCGCTGTGCATGGCGACGAACGACCCCGGCCCCTCCTACAACGGAGCGAATCACGGCAGCTATCTGGTCGCGCTCGGCACGTACTACAGCGGGAACGACTCGGTTCATCAGCTGGCCGGCGTGACCGACCGGCGCGCGATCCCGTGTGCCGTCTGCGCCACGGCGAGGGTCTGCTACGAGGCGGTCGGCACCAGCAGCTGCAAGACAGGCTGGACGGTCGCGGCGGCAGGCGAGCTCGCCGGCGGCTACTACAACTACCAGCGCGGCCTCGACACGTTCTGCTACGAGCTCAACAACTCCGTTCCGCAGACGCCGCACTCGAACCTCAACCAGGTCGTCGCTGCGAGCACGGGCGATGGCGCGTACATGTTCGGCGGGGTCAGCGGGTATCGTCACGTGAAGTGCGCGCTCTGCTGCAAGTAGCGCCCCTGCAGAGGCCGGTCGACACGTCGCAGCCGACGTGTCCGGTAGAGCAGCGTCGCTCAATCTACGCTCGTCGGCGCCGCGCAGGTCGCGTGGCCGCGAAGACGCTGTAGCCGGGCGTCCGCGCTGAGGGTGCGACTTTCGCTTCGGCGAGCGTCTACCGGGCGAGTGTCGATGCCGCGTCTTCCGTTCGCCGCCGTGGTACCCGCGATCGGGCTGCTCTGCTGCGGCCTCGCATGCCAGTGCCCGCCTCACCCGGCGGCCGGCCCGGATCTCGAGTGGGCGGGGACCTACGGCCCGCCCGACGACGACGCGAAGGGCGTGGGCTACCTCGAGCTCGAGACCTTCCGAACCACCGGACGCCCACCCGAAGAGCTCGAGCTGTCGTTCTCCCGGCTCGCCTGGCCCGAGCAGGCTGCCGGGGAGTGCCGCTTCTCGGGGAGGCTCTCGACCGTCCTCGAGGCGCCGTGCCAGCCGCGCTCGGAGGAGGACGCAGCGCGCTGCCCCCGAGCCTTGCGTTTGACCCGCGTCAGCGGCGGCTTCGAGGTGCTGCTGGTCGGCGCCGGTTGGCAAGCGGCGTGCGACCGGCCGGGGAGCGCCAGGCCCCGCGTTGGGAAGCTGCTGCGGGTCGACCCGTTCGAGGCGCTGGTCGAGCCCGTCGTCGAATCTGCTCGCCACTCGGACCTCGGCTCGGCAGGTGGCAACGTGCTCTTCCTCGCGCTGGGCGAGGACCCTGACGCCGCGGTGCGCGGCTTGGCGAAGCTCGTTCGCGAGGAGCTTCGCGCGCAGCACGTCGACCCGTCTTTGCTCCGGCTGACGACCGCGAGCGAGCTGGTTGAGCGCACCTACGGGGCGCTCCTCGGCCGCTGCGGCTTCCGACTGCCGACGGCGAGGTACGCCTCGGGCCCTGCGGGCGAGTGCACGCTCGACGACGCCCGCGCCGCCGCGGCGGTCACGGCGCGCGACTTCAGAGAGGCGAGCGAGGCGCTGCAGCGCGAGATCGATCGCCAGTTCCCAGTCGACGGAGGGTAGTGCTTCGTGAACCTCGTGCTCATCGCAGTGGGCTGCACCGCGCTGGCCGCGAACCCGACGACGACCCGCGTGCCTTCGCCGAGCCTCCCGGTCGACGTCGACGGAGCCCTCGTCGAATGGCAGCGCGCGTCAGCGCACGACGTCGACGGCGTGGAGCTCCGCTTCGCGGGCGGGCGCGAAGACAGCGTGCTGTTCGTCGCCGCTCGAGGAGCTGCCCGGCGGGTCGAGGCGCTGACGCTCGAGGTTCGCGTGCCCGGCCTCGCCGCCGAGCCCCTCGCGTCGTACGACCGGGGCGTCGCGCAGCCGGCAGCGCCCTGCGACGTCGCGGCCCAGGCCCCCGCCGCGTGCCGCCTCGTTCCGAACCTGCCCGCGCTGTCGTCTCGCACCTTCTCGATGCGTCGCGTCGGCGCGGCGGTCACGGTCGAGGGCAGCGACTCGCTCGCGAAGCTCGCCGGGTTCCCCGGCTGCTGCCGGAGCAGCCGCGCGGCGGTGGTCGCCGGTCGAGACCTGACGTCTGCCGAGCTCGTCATCACGGCGGAGGATCTGCCGCCCACGACCGCGACGCGGCTCGCGGAGCTGGAGGTCACCGTCCGTGTCGGGGACGGGCCACCGCGCACCTTCGTCGTCGAGACGACGCCCCTCACCGTCGACCGGGTCGTGGCGACCGCCTTCGAAGCAGCGCCGCTGCCGATGCTCTTTCCTCCCGTCCGGCAGCCGCCGTGGGCCTGCTGGAAGCAGACCGGGTTCTTCGGGGTTCAGCCGGAGCTGAAGTGCGCGGCCATTCCGTGCGCACCGGCTCTCGCCGCAGCTGTGGTGGGTGCCGACCTCGTGCGCTCCGTCCGTCGACGGGAGAACACCGTGTCCGACTGGAGCGCTCGTCATCTCGGGCGTGGAGGGGTGGAAGGCGGTGTCGATGCCCGAGCCGGTCACCGTGCTTCGCAGCGGCTCGAGCACCTGCGCGGCCTCGGGCTGGGAGCTGACCGCCGGGTGTTGGGGCGCCAGCTGCGGTGACACCGTCGCCGCGAGACTTCAGGCTGCATGTCTGCTCGAAGACGGAGCGATCGCGCAGGCGGAGCTCGAGTCGAAGGCAGAGCGCCTCGACGTCGACATTCGCGAAGGCGCCATCGAGTTCCGCCTGGCTCAGCCGGACGGAACGTCGCAGCGCGTTCGGCTCGTCGCCGGCCCGAAGCTGCAGCTCGTGAAGCGGCGCTGACTCGCGCTGCGACACCACCTTCAGCGCACGGTCGGAAGTGACCTCAGATGCCGTAGTACTCGCGCATCTGCTCGGCGCGGAACGGGCACGGCTGGTCCTTCTTCGGGAAGTACTCGTTCACGTGCTCGAGCGTGGAGCGCGCGGCCTCGAACTGCTTCTGGTTGTACGCGCTCTGCGCCTCGAGCAGCAGCTGGCTGCAGAGCCGGTCCAGCGACTGCTGCGCCTCGCGCATCTTGTCGCGCGAGACCGTGTACTCCATCGGCTTCTGGCCCTCGACGGACTCGAGCATGAGCCACGACTCGCGGAACGAGCGCCACGCCTTGTAGAGGTTCTCGGCGCCGACCTGGCGGCGATCCCAGAAGTCCTGGCCGCGGCGCATGTTGTCCTGCGCGTTCTTCACCAGCTCTTCGCGTCCGACCTCGGGCAGCGGGAACGCCTCGACCCACACGTTCCAGATGCGCCACGTGTCCTTGTTCGGCGGGTTCTTCACGTTGTCGAAGGCGATCTTGTTTCGCCCGTTGCGGACGAGCGCCGACGGCGGCACCAGCGCCTCGTTGCTGCGCTCGTTCACCGCGAGGGTGTCGGGCGGCACGAAGCCGATGTCGGTGCCGTTGACGCTGATCACGACCTCCTGCGCCGAGATGTCGCGCGCCTGGAAGTGCAGCACGACGACCATCTTCACCGGCGACTTGAACTCGAAGTCGAAGACCTTCTGGTCGATGCGCTCCCAGGTGACGCCTTCGCCGTAGCCGAACGAGTCCTCGACCGGGGTTCCCGCGACCAGGTAGTCGGCCTCGGTGCCCTTCGGCGTGCTCGTGTCGGGCGGGATGGCGAGCCAGACCGCGAACGCGAGCAGCGCGACGACGGCGGTGCCGCCGCCCGCGGCCATGCCGATGCGCTTGCCCTTGCTCGCCTCGGCCCAGATGATCTTGAGCGCCGCGACCGGGCCTGCCGAGGTGCGCTTGATGCGGGCACGCTCGGCGGCCGAGAGCTGCGGGCGGCCTCCGCTGGGGCGGACGGCCGGCGCCGCCGAGTCGGAGCCGCGCTCGCGCCGCGACACCGCCGCGAGGCCGGGGTTCGAGGTGCCGCTCGCTCCGCCCGACGAGCGCGACGGCAGCGCCTTCGCCCCGGGCGAGCTCTTGCGAGGGTCCTTCACCGCCTGAATCGTGCGCGTGCTCGAGCGCGCGAGCTGATCGAGCTCGGCCTGCCCAGCGCCCTCGGGAGCGAGCGCCGAGCCTTTGCCCTTCGTGCGGCGCGCCGCGACGTCGGACGCCGAGACGATGCGCGTGCTGTTGCCGCCTTCGGCCGCCGCAGCGCCCGCGTCGGTGCTGTCTTCCACCAGCGAGACGCCCGCGAAGTTGAACACCACGGGCCCGAGCGAGATGGCGTCGCCGTCGGCGAGCTGCTTCTTCTTGATGATCGCGCCGTTGACCTTGGTGCCGTTCGAGCTGCCCATGTCCTCGACGAAGTAGCCGGCGGCCTCGCTGAAGATGCGCGCGTGCTTGCGCGAGACGCCCGGGTCGTAGAGCACGACGTCGCAATCGGACGTTCGGCCGATGAGGACCGATTCCTGTTCGAAGACGAACTCGCGCCCGGCTTCCTTGCCTTCGGCGATGACCAGCTGGAAAGCCATGAGGAGGATCAGGAATTTAGCGACGCACGATGTAGGCCTTCAAGGGGCTTTGATCGCCTCGGCGGCGACACGCACTGCCCGGCGGGCCCATTCGGGCTCGTGCACCCACGCATCTCCGCCGAACGACAGCACCCATTGGGTCAGCCAGCGCTCGTTGTCGCCGGACACTTTCACCTCGAGCCCGCCTCCTTCGAGCCAGGTGACCTCGCTGCCGAAGCGCTCGGCGACGTACGGCGCCGCCGCGGCGTTGAAGCGCACGCGCACGTCTTCGGCGGTGTCGATGCCCGGCACCGACTGCGACTTCGAGTCCGCCGGCGGAGTGAAGCGCACGTCGGTCAGCGACAGCGAGCGGATGCGATCGAGCCGGAACAGGCGGACGTCGGCGCGGCTCTGGCAGTGCGCCTGCAGGTACCACTGGCCGCGGTGGCTGAAGAGCTCGTGCGGCTGCACGCGCCGCTTCTCGGTCATCTCGTTGCGGCTCGAGGTGAAGTAGTCGAGCTCGACCTCGCGCCGCTCGACGATGGCCTGGCTCAGCGCCGCGAGCCCCTGGGGCGCCTCGAGCGCGACGTCGAGCTGCTTCGACATCTGGCGGTACCGGGCGCGGGCTCCGTCGGGCAGCACCTTCTCGAGCTTCTCGAGCGCCTTGGTGAGCGCGTCGCCCGCGGCGGGGCGCAACAGCTCGGCGGCGGCCGCGAGCGCGACGCCCTCGGCGGCGGTCAGCCGCGGCGGCGCGGAGAACCGCTGATCGAGATCGACGTAGACCTTGTCGTCTTCGACGTAGATGTCGACGAAGTCGTCGGGCTGGAAGGGCGGGCGGCCCACCATCGCGAGCAGATCGAGCTCTTCGAGCAGCGCCTCGCGGGTGACGCCGAGCGCCTTCGCGACGTCGTCGACGTGCTGGCCCGGGTTCTTCGCGACGTACGGCACGAGGTAGAGCAGCCGCCGCAGCCGGCCGTGAATGTCCTGGGCGGGCATCAGCTCTGCTCCTTCTTCTCGGGGTGCAGCTTCGCGACGGCCTCGGCCATCTCGGCGTGGCGCCTCACGGCCGGTGGGGGCCCGAGGACCTTCGCGTCGGCGCCGAGCGACAGCACGAAGCGCAACAGGCCGTCGAGGTCGGTCGCGCTGACGGTGACCTCGCCGGGCGCCTTGCCCGGAGAGCCGGGGAACAGGTTGCCGGCCAGCTCGGTCAGCGGGCCGAGGAGCTTCAGGTCGACGTCGACGCGCTCGTGGAAGCGGTGCTGCCACGGGAAGCTGGCGACGTAGTCGTCGAGCGCGAAGTCCTTCGGCATCTCGTAGTCGGGCGTCTTCGGGTTCTTCGCGTTGACGGTGAGCTCTTTGACGCGGTGGACGTGGAAGGTGCGGATGCCGTTGCGCAGGTGGCACCAGCCGACGAGGCTCCACAGGCCGCGGCGCAGGGCGAGGCCGTAGGGGTCGACGCGGCGCCGCGTCTGCTGCTTGTTCTTCGGAGACCAGTAGGAGATCTCGATGAACTTGCGATCGCCGATCGCCTGCCAGAGCGTGTCGAGGCGGGAGGGCAGGTCGCGGACCTCGGCGACTCCGCCGAGCTCGAGGCGCACCTTCGGAGCGGGCGGCTTCGGGCCGGCGAAGAAGCCGATCTTCCGCAGCGCGTGCGCGAGGTCGGACGAGCCGGGGAACGCGCCGGACGCGAGCGCCGCCGAGCCCGCCGCGTAGAGCACGGCCATCTCCTCGGGGTTGAGCTCGAGCTTCGGCAGGTAATAGGCCTCGCGGTCGATGACGTAGCCGTCTTCCTTGTCCTCGTCGGCCTGCACGTAGGTGATGGGGATGCCGAGCTCGAGCAGCTCGGCCTTGTCGCGCTCGAACTTGCGCTCGGTGGCCTCGACGCTGCCGGTGCCGTAGTCGTCGGGGAAGGCGGCGCGGATCTGCTTCCAGGTCAGCGGTTCCTTCGCGTCCAATAGGAGCGCGACGAGATCGAGCAGGCGTTCGGTTCTTTCCATGAGGCGTGGGGCCGTGAGCAGAATGCGCCCCATGAATCGGTGGGGTCCAGTCATTTTGATCGTGATGGCGTGCGGCGGGCCACCGAATCCGCAGCGCCAGTGCACGCCGCGCGACATCGGCGGGCCGTTCTGCATTCCCGACGCCGGCCGCCTCGCGAACCTCGACGCGAAGCTGCAGCTTCGCGATGACTGCACCAGCCCGTGCGATCAGGGCAGCGTGACGTGCACGGTGAAGTACGACGGCGGCACGAGCATCGGCCTCGCGCTGATCGGCGTCGCGTGCTTCGACCCGAACGCGTCGTGCCCCGCGGTCTGCGGCATCAAGACGTACTCGTGCACGCTGCCGGCGCTGCCCGACGGGACGTACACGGTGACGTCGATGGGCCAGCCGTCGCAGCAGGTCGTCGTCGGCCCGGGCGGCGCGGCGTCGTGCACGCTGCCGAGCGGGCCGTGAGTCAGCGGTCGAGCCAGTTTCTCTGCATCAGCGCGTCGCTTCGGAACCAGACGCGGACGGCCAACGACGTGGCGTGGACGCCGAAGAACGGGAACACGTTCGCCTGACCTGTCGAGTTGCGAGTGGACATCACGGTGTCCATCGACACGCTCAATCCGACCAGCGGGTGCAGGACGAAGTTCACCTGAATCGTCGAGTCGTACGCGTCCCGCTGAACCGTGTACGTCGGCGGCCCACCGGCCGGAGGGGTGACGTCGTTCGGCAGGGGCGACTCGAGCCATCCCGAGCGCAGCGCGAAGCCGATCGCCGCCGAGACCCACGGAGCGAACCACGCTTCGGCGAAGAACGAGTTGACCAGCTGCCAGACCTCGTTGCGGGTGAGCACCACGGCTCCGGTCGGGGGCGGCGAGAAGAAGCTCCGGCCGGCATCAGCGCGGTACGCGAGCTCGATCGGCCCGAAGCGCCGCGACAGGCGAAGCCCGAGTGAGAGCGTGGTGAGGAGCGGGGTGGCCCCCGTGGGAACCGTGAGCCCGAACACCGGCATCAGACGGATGCCGGTGAGCCACCGCTCTTCGAAGACGTCGGGGGCGGCCACGCGCAGCCGCAGCGGGCTCCAGCTGACGGTGTTCGGCTGCCCGGCGGGGCTCACGACGCGTGCGTTCCAGTTGAAGCCGGCGCTCGGGACGATGCGTATCCCGCCGCGCTCGAACCCCCAGCCGCCCGCGATGAAGCTGTCGAAGTTGGTGTCGCCGTACAGCTGCGGGTTCGCGAACGTGCTGACTCCGACGTGCAGCCCCGCTTGTCCGTAGGCCCAGGGACCACTCGCGGAGCCTCGAACATGCAGCGGCGGAGTTGGCGGCTCTTCCGGCGCCGGCTCTGCCGCGGGCGCGTCGCTCGGCGCGCGCTGCCGTTCCTCAACCGTCGCCGGCGCCGGCGGCTCGCTCGGAGCAGGCTCCTCGTCCTCCTCCGCCAGCACCGCCGCGATGACGATGAGCAGCCCCATGCGGCCCGCAAGTCTACGGTGCCGGCCGCAGCTTCACGCGGTCGATCGCCTCGAGCGCGCGCTGCACGTCGGACGCGTCGTTGTACACGTGCGTCGAGAAGCGCACGCCGCCCGCGCGGGGCGTCACGACGAGCCCTTCGGCGAACAGCGCGCGCACGGCGTCGGCGGGCGAGCCGTCGACACGGACCACGCAGATGCCCGTCATCAGCGGCGCGTTCGGCTTGAAGCCGCGGCGTTCGAGCCCGTCGCGCAGCACCTTCTGCAGCTCGAGGTTGTGCGCGTGAATCTTCGGCACGCCCACGCCCTCGATGAGCGACAGCGCCGCGTCGAACCCGTACAGCGCGGGCCAGTGGCCGCCGCCGGCCTCGAGCGCCGCGGCCTCGGGCCGCAGCGAGACGCCGCTCGCGACCTCGCCCTCCCACGTGCAGCCGGGGAAGTTCTGCCACCGCACGCTCTCGGGCGGAGAGAACCAGCCGGCCCACGGAAGCCCGTGCTCTTCGAGCCAGCCCTCGCGCACGTAGAACAGGCCGGTGCCGTAGCCGCCCATCATCCACTTGTGGCTGGTGCCGCACATGAAGTCGAAGCCGTCGACGTTCACCGGCACCTGGCCCAGCGCCTGCGCCACGTTCACCGCGAGCGGCACCTTGCGCGCGCGGCAGTGGGCGACGAGCGCGGGGAGATCGATCGCGAAGCCGCTCGCGTACTGCACCGCCGACACCGCCACGGCGCCGCCGCCCTCGAGGTCCTCGACCCGGTACGTGCCGTCGGGCCGCGCCTTCACCACGCGCAGCTTCAGCCCCCGCGCGAGCAGCGGAATCGTCGTCGACGGAAACTCGGCGTCGAGGGTGACCACCTCGCGAATGCCGCGCCGCCAGAACAGCTCGGCGACCGCGTGGAAGCCCATCGAGGTGGAGGCGGTGAAGCCGACCTGTGTGGGTCTGGGTGCTCCGATGAAGCGTGCCAGCCGCCCGCGGAGCTCTTCCTTGAAGGCGAGCCAACGGGGAAAGCGGACGTCAGCCTCGGCGACGGACTCCCGCAGCTGTGCGATGGCCGCCTCTGCCACCGGCGTCGCAACCGGCGAAGACGCCGCGGCGTTCAGGTACGTGAATTTCTGCAACGCCGGGAAGAGCTCGCGCATCCAAGTGGGCACTGTGCCACACGCCCGTTGTCATTTTGTCCGCTAACGCGTCGGTCGTGCGACGCATCCGTCAGAAACAAGGCGCAATCACGTTCGTACATCCCCGTATTCCCGTCGCACGCAGGTCGGTTCGCGAGTTGCTTTCGAAGGTGGAACAGTCATGTGGCGAGCATTGTTCGCAGCCGTTTCGTTGGCCCTCAGCATCGGCTGCGTGTCGAAGGCCACGCGCCCGAACCCGCCTGAGCCGCTGTACTTCGCGGTCGAGCTCACCGAAGGCGGCAAGCGCGTCGGAGCCCCCAAGCTCATCGGCTTCTCCGGCAAGCGCATCATCGCCGAGCGCCGGGCGCCGGGCGCCGCCGAATCCGACTACCGCCTCGTGCTCGAGCCGCGCGAGGTCGGCCCCGGCTACCAGCTCGGCGTGAAGGTGCAGCTGCCCTCCGGCGAGCGGAGCGGAGACGTCGCCATGCTCCACGGCGAAGAGCGCAGCGTGCCGCTGGGCCCGAAGGTCGAGCTGAAGGTGCTGATGATGCGCGTCGACTCCGACGAGTTCCGCGCCTTCATCTCCACGCCTTCCCCCGGCGACCGCGGGCAGATCTGACTCAGTCTTCGTCGTTCGCCTTCCGCAGGCCCAGGCGCTTGCGCAGGTCTCTCGCCGACTGCCGCGACACCTCGACGCTGTGGCCGCTGGTGGTGCGGGCGAAGTAGCCGCCGGTCTCGAGCGGCTCGAGGCGCGAGACGTGGGACAGGTTCAACAGCGCCCGGCGGTGAACGCGCTCGAAGCGGCCCTTGCCGAGGCGCTCTTCGAGCTCGTTGAGCGAGTAGTCGGTGAGGTACTTCTCGGCGCCGGCGAAGACGGTGACGAGCTCGCCCTCGAGCACCGCGTGGCTGATGGAGCTCGGGTCGACGAGCACGACGCCCTGGCGCGTGGTGATGGGCAGCCGGTCGAGCTGGTGCTTGGCGACCTCGGCGCGGAACCGCTCGGGCGCCCCCCGCTCGCGGGCGCGGGCGAGGGCCTTCTGCAGCCGCGCGGCGTCGATGGGCTTGAGCACGTAGTCGAGCGCGCCGCCGTCGAACGCCTCGAGCGCGTGCTGCGCGTGCGCGGTGCAGAACACCACCTGCGGCCCGTCTTTCGGCCACAGCTGCAGCGCCTCGGTGCCTTTGAGCTTCGGCATCTGAATGTCGAGCAGCACGACGTCGACGCCGCCCTGGCGAATGCGGGAGAGCACGGCGTCTCCGTCGTCGCACTCGCCGACGATCTCGACGTCGGGCATGGCGCCGAGCAGGCGGTGCAGGCGCGAGCGGGCGACCTGCTCGTCGTCGGCGATGAGGACCTTCAGTCGTTCCATTCAGGCGTCTCCTGGAATCCAGAGGTCGGCGCGGGTGCGGTCGTCTCCGGCCTCGCGCACGGTGAGCTTCGCGCGGCCGCCGTAGGCGAGCTTCAGCCGCCGCTCGAGCGTCGGCAGCCCGTCGCTGCCGGGCCGCGGGCCCTTGTACCTGCCGGGGTTCTCGATGCTGAGCAGCACGCCGCCGTCCTTCGGCAGCACCGCGAGGTTGAGCACGCCGCGGTGCCCGGAGGCCGGCCCGTGCTTCACCGCGTTCTCGGCCAGCGTGAGCAGCGACATCGGCGGCACCGGCACCGCGGGCAGCGGCTTCACCACCGCCTCTTCGAGCGTGAAGAGGCCCTTGTCGCGCAACAGGTGCAGCTCGAAGAGATCGCGCACGAGCTGCAGCTCGCGATCGAGGGGCCAGCGGCTCTCTTTCACGCCGTCGAGCAGCGTGCGCAGCATCGCCGACAGCTTGAGCACGGCCTCCTCGGCGACGGCGCCGTCCTGGCGGCACCACTCGGCGATGGCGTTGAGCGTGTTGAACAGGAAGTGCGGATCGAAGTGGGCGCGCAGCGCGAGCAGCTGGGCCTCCTCCGCGACGCGGGTGAGCTTCTCGACGCGGTGCTCGTAGGCGATGTCGCGGCCGAGGCCCCAGCCTCCGACGAGGAACAGGCCGATGCTCACCGCGAGCGAGGTGCGGTCACCGAGGAAGGTGGGCCCCATGCCGATGACCTTCGGCAGCGCGACGAGCACCGAGAGCACGACCCCGGCGCCGACCGTCGCGTAGATGACCAGGCGGACGGCGCCGTGAGACAGGTCGAGCCCGTCGGGGAACAGCACGCGGTACGACAGCGGCGCGAGGCCCACGAACGTGACGCACATGAGCACGCCGAGCGCCGTCGCGAGCGGGTCGCGCGAGTAGTACGCCTGCGCGTAGACGAGGGGCGCGCCCACCCCGAGGATCGGCACGAGCCGGCGGGGGCTCAACAGCGCCCACCAGGTCGCGCGGACGATGGAGCCCGAGTCGGGCCGCAGGCGATCGAGGGGGGCGGTCAACGTCACGGAGAATAGAACACCCATCGCCGCACGCCGGCACCCCGTCGGCGGCCATCGGTCGGAAGACCGGTGCCAACGGTCGCGGCGTCGACTAATCAGCCGGCCATGATCGAGGAAGGCGCGAAGGCTCCGGCGTTCAGCTTGAAGGACCAGGACGGGAAGACGGTGAAGCTGTCCGACTTCGCCGGGAAGCAGGTGGTGCTGTACTTCTACCCGAAGGACATGACGCCGGGCTGCACGACCGAGGCGTGCGACTTCCGCGACAACAACACGAAGCTCACCAAGGCCGGCGCCGTGGTGCTCGGCGTCTCGCCGGACAGCGAGAAGAGCCACCAGAAGTTCATCGCCAAGTACGAGCTTTCGTTCCCGCTGCTCGTCGACGCAGATCACGCCGTGGCGGAGAAGTATGGCGCCTGGGGCGAGAAGTCGCTCTACGGCCGCAAGTTCATGGGCATCATCCGCTCGACGTTTCTCATCGGCCCCGATGGGAAGGTGAAGAAGGTGTGGCCGAAGGTGAAGGTCGCCGGCCACGTCGACGAAGTGCTCGCGGCGGTGAAGAGCTGAGGCTCGCCTGCGCGCTGCTGCTGGCCGGGTGCGCGTCGCAGTCGACGCGGCCGTCGGGCCCCGTGCGGCTCTGGTTCGGGGGCGACGTTCACCTCGGCGCCGGCGCGCTGCCGGCGCTGCCGCTCGTCGGAGACGGCGTCGTGAACCTCGAAGGGCCGGTGGGCGAGGGCGCGTCTTCGCCCGAGCGCCTGGTGAACGCTTCGGTGGCCTCGCTGCCCGACGCCGGCGTGCGCGTCGCGTGGGTCGAGAACAACCACGCGGACGACGACGGGCCGCAAGGGCGAGCGCGGACGCTGCGGGCGCTCGAAGACGTCGGCGTGGCAGCGGCGGGAGTCACCGTGCGCGGCAACGTCGTGTTCATGGGCATCGACGTCTCGAAGGGCGTGTTCGGCGCCGAGCTCGACGCGGCGCGCGCGCGCGCAGAGGTGCTGGTGGTGGGGCTGCACGTGACGGCGCCGCCGCTGCTGTTGCCCGAGTCGGACCTGGAGGTCGCGGTCGAGCTCGCGCTCGAGCACGGCGCCAGCGTCGTCGTCGCGCACGGCTCGCACGCGCTCGGTCGCGTCGAGCGCCGCGGCGGCAAGGTCATCGCCTGGGGCCTGGGCAACCTGCAGTTCGAGTGTCCCTGCACGCAGGAGCAGGACGGCCTCGTGCTCGAGGTCGAGCTCGACGGAGATCGCGTCGCCGCCGCGTGGGCGGTGCCGGTGAGCGCCGGGCTGCAGGGCGGGGCGGCGACGCTGTCGGTGCAGCCGGACGTCGTGTTCGGGCTGCTCGAGTCGTTGGGCAGTGCGCCGCTCGCGCGCGACGGGGCGCGGGCGCGCTTCTGACTCGCGTCGTTCTCGCTGCTTCAGCGTCTGGGACGACGTCGTCTTCCCGGCGCCGTTGGGCCCGCCCGACACGACGACGCCTGGCGCTGCGCTCATCAGCGCGGCACCTGTCACGACCCTCTGACATGGACGCCCTCACGGGGCGCCGCGGCGGCTATCAGGCCGCCGTGTAGAACGCGTCGGGGGGTTCTTCTTCCTTCGGCGGCCGCAGCTTCTTCTCCAGCGACAAGATGAGCTGCACGTTCTTCTTGTCGACCTCGGTCAGCCGCGAGTCCTTGTACGCGGGGTCGGGCTTGTACCAGGTGACCGTCGCGAAGTGCCCCTGCACGAGCGGCGTCTTGAACGGCCGGCCGCGGCGCGCGAACACCGTATTCCTCAACAGCTTCAGGTCGCGCGGCGAGTAGTCGTCGAGGTCCGACAGCTTGAGCAGCTTGTCGAGCTTCGTCGGATCTTCGAGCGCGTTGAGGTCCGCCGGCGGCGTGCCTTCGCCCGCCCAGCCCCCGAGGCGCACCGACAACAGGCGCAGCTCGACGTCCTTCTCCGGCGAGGGCTTCATCGCGCGCGCGGCGTCGCGGCGCTTCATCAGCTCGTCGGGCGTCAGCTTCGCCTCGTACTCTCCGATCGCATCCGCGTTGGCGCGCATGGTGTCGGTGAGCAGCGACTCGTCCATCACCTCGTTCGCCGAGTACCACTTCTGCCTCGAGAACCACGCGTTCAGCCACTTTCGCCGGAACGGGTTGTGCGCCTTCGCGTACGACATGTTCCGCATCAGCGTGAGCTCGCGCAGCGTTCGGCCCTCGTAGTCCGAGCGCGCGAGCGGCTTGTCGGGGTCGTACTGCTCCAGCGAGACGGGCGCAGCGGCCAACAACAGGAGCACGAGCATGTGGCCGCAGAGCTTACGGGTTCAGCAGCTCCACGTCCCAACCCTCTGCGCCGCGCCGGTAGACCGAGCGCTCGTGCAGGCGGAACTCGCCGGCCTTCCAGAACTCGATCGCGACCGGCGCGAGGCGGAACCCGCCCCAGTGCGGAGGCCGCGGCACGTCGCGCCCCTCGTACTGCTTCGTCAGCTCGGTGAGCCGGTCGAGCAGCTCGGCCCGCGCGCCCAGCGGCCGGCTCTGGTGCGAGGCCCACGCGCCGAGCTGCGAGACCCGCGGCCGCGTCGCGAAGTACGCGTCGCTCTCCTGGGGGCTGACCTGGGCGACGTCTCCCTCGATGCGAACCTGCTCGTCGAGCGACGGCCAGTAGAAGCAGAGCGCAGCGACCTTCTGGCCGACCAGCTCGCGCCCCTTGCGGCTCTCGTAGTTGGTGAAGAAGACGAAGCCCTGCTCATCGAAGTCCTTCATCAGCACGACGCGGACCGAGGGGCGGCCGCGCGCGTCGACGGTCGCGAGCGTGCACGCGTTCGGATCTTTCGGCTGCGCCGCGGTCGCTCGCGCAAACAAGACGCGGAATCGTTCGAACGGTTCAGGTAAAGGCGCACGCACGGCCTGAGGCTTATAAGGAGCCCGCGCACAAAGTGAAGGTCCTGTTCATCAGCTCGGAAGTCGCTCCGTTCTCGAAGACCGGCGGGCTCGCCGACGTGTCGGCGGCGCTGCCCAAGGCCTTGCTCCAGCGCGGGCTCGACGTGCTCACGGTCACGCCGCTGTGGCCGCAGGTGCCACGGCAGGGCCTGAGCGCCGCGGGCTCGGTGACGCTGCAGTTCCCGTTCGGGCCGGTCACGCTCACGCTCTTGCGCAAAGACTCGTTCCTCTTCCTCGAGCAGCCCGAGCTGTTCGATCGCCCGAACATCTACGGCGAGGCCGACGACCACCGGCGCTTTGCGGTCTTCTCGATGGGCGCGCTCGCCGCCGCGCAGCGCCTGGGCTTCCAGCCCGACGTCGTGCACGCGAACGACTGGCCGAGCGGGCTCGTGCCGCTCGCGCTGTCGCGCGGGTTCTCGACGTCGAGTCTCAAGCGCGCGCACAGCGTCTTCACCATCCACAACCTCGCGTACACCGGCTCGTTCAGCAAAGACGTGATGGGCGACCTCGGCCTGCCGTGGGACCTCTTCACCGCCGACGGCATCGAGTTCTACGGCCACGTCTCGTACCTGAAGGCCGGCCTCGCGTACGCCGAGGCGCTGACGACCGTCTCGCCCACTTACGCGCGGGAGATTCAGACGCCGCACGGCGGCTACGGCTTCGAGGGGCTCTTGCGCCAGCGCGCCGGCCAGCTCAAGGGCATCCTCAACGGCATCGACATCGAGGAGTGGGACCCGCTCGCCGACCGGCACCTCGCCGCGAAGTTCTCGGCCGACGACCTCGCCGGCAAGGAGCAGTGCACGCGCGCGCTGCTCGACAAGCTGAAGCTGAAGGTGCCCAAGAAGAAGGAGCGTCCTCCCGTGTTCGGCACCGTCGGCCGCCTCGCCGACCAGAAGGGCGTCGAGCTGCTCATCGGCGCGCTGCCGGGCGTGCTCGACCGCGGGGCGCTCGCCGTCGTCGTCGGCACCGGTGAAGAGCGCTTCGTGAAGGCGCTGAACGAGCTGCAGCGCAGGTATCCGCACACCCTGCACGTGTGGATCGGCTTCGACGAAGCGTTCGCGCACCAGCTCGAAGCGGGCGTCGACTTCTTCATGATGCCGTCGAAGTACGAGCCGTGCGGCCTCAACCAGATGTACTCGCTGCGCTACGGCACCGTGCCGGTGGTGCGCGCCGTCGGCGGCCTCGACGACACCGTGGTCGATCTGTCGCAGCCGAACGCGACGGGCATCAAGTTCCGCGAGTACTCGACCCACGCCTTCTACCAGGCCCTCGAGCGGGCGATGCAGCTGTGGAACGACAAGAAGGCGCTCGACGAGGTGCGGCGGCGCGGCATGCGGCAGGACTTCTCCTGGGGCCAGGCCGCTGCGAAGTACGAGGCGCTGTACCAGCAACTGCGCTAGAAACCGCGACGGCCAGTGGGAGAAACGGAGCTCGGCGGTTACAGCGTGATCGGTCGTCTCGCAGTCGGCGGGATGGCAGAGGTCTACCAGGCGAAGGCGCGGCCCGACACGCAGCGCAGCGCCGGAGAGCCCGACGACGTCGTGCTCAAGCGCCTGCTGCCCGTGTACCGAAACGACGCGTCGTTCGTGAAGAGCTTCGTCGACGAGGCGAAGCTCACCGTGCGCCTGCGCCACCCGCACATCGTGCGGACGTACCGCTGCTTCAAGGCCGGCATCGACTACCTGATGGTGCAGGAGCTCGTGTCGGGTCGAACGCTGCAGTTCATGCAGGACGCGTTCGTGAAGGCGGGGACTCCGATGCCGGCGGCGGCGTCGACGTACATCGTCAGCTGCCTGCTCAAGGCGCTCGACTACATCCACCGCGCGAAGGTGGGCGAGGGCGGCGCGACGATCGTCCACCGCGACGTGAACCCGGCGAACATCCTGTTGTCGATCGGCGGAGACGTGAAGCTCACCGACTTCGGCGTCGCCGAGGTCGAGGGCGTGATGCGCGGAGAGTCGGGCGCGCTGCGCGGCACCATCGCGTACATGAGCCCGGAGGCCGTCCTCGGCCAGGCGGTCGATCACCGCGCCGACCTGTTCGCGGCCGGCATCATCCTCTGGGAGCTGTACGCGAACATGCGCCTGTTCAACGGCGCCTCCGAGATGGAGATGATGCACAAGGTTCGCGACGCCCGCGTCTGCGGCGTGCAGCGCTACAACCCCGAGATCCCCGACATGGCGCAGCAGATCGTCCGCAAGGCGCTCTTCGCGGATCGCTCGCTGCGCTTCCAGACGGCCTCCGAGTTCCAGAAGGTGCTCGAGGTCTGCGCGCGGAGAAACGGCTGGCCCATGACGGTCGAGGCGCTCAAGCCGCTGCTCGGCGGATGAGGCTCTCGCTCGTCGCGGTCGGCTTTGCGGCTTGCGCGACGGCTCCGGCGGCGCCGGGCGGAGATCAGCTCTCGCAGGACGTGCGCGTCGAGACGGTGACGCTCGATCTGTCTGCAGATGGGCATGGCACCGTGGGCTTCCTGCTCGACGTCGCGTCGAGGCCCGGAGAGTCGTGCACGGTGACGCGCATCGAGTGGAAGCTGATGCTCGCGCAGCGCGAGTTCGCCGCCGGCGTGACGGCGGCGAGCGTGCTCGTGCCCGGCGGCCAGCGCGCCCGCGTGAAGGTCGAAGAGCCGATCGCGTTCGGGAGCATGGGCTACGACCCCCGCGCGCGCACCGTGCCGGTCGTGCTGCGCGGCGAGGTCGTCACCCAGTTCAGCGGCGGCGAAGAGAAGCAGCGCTTCGGGTTCAGGACTCGCGTCGCGGTGCGCGGCGCGCCGATCTACGAGCGGTAGCCGTCGGCTCCAACCCGCGAGCCCGCCTGCTAGTTCAGCACGCCGACCAGATCGAGCACCGACACCGTCCCGATCAGCACGCCGAGGCTGCTCACCACCGGCAGCAGGGTCACGTGGTTCTGCGCCATGAGCGCCGCGGCTTCCTTCGCCGTCGCCTCGGGCGTCACCGCCACCACGTTGGGGCTCATCACGTCGGCCACCGTCGCGCTCGACTCGACGTCGAGGTGAAAGCCCTGGTCGAGCTCGCAGGTCACGCTGCTGCGCGCCTGCTGCGCACCGAGGAACTCTTCGGGCGAGGCCAGCGGCTTTACCGGCGGGTTCACGAGATCGACGCGCGTGACGAAGCCGAGCAGCGAGCGGTCGTCGTCGACGACGGGAATCTCCGTCATCCCGCGCCGCATCATCATCTCGACGACCGGGGCGAGCTGGGCGTCCCGGCGGGTCATGATCAGATCCCGGTTCATGATGCGATCGACGGTCTTGGAGCGGCGCGCGTGGCTCATGCCCGCCACGCAATGAAAGCGCCATGCCACCGTTGATTCCAGACATGTCGGGCCGTTGCCCGACTGGGAGGAGGGTCCTGCCACACCCTCGCGGCCGGTTTGACCCGGTGTAACTCGTCTGGTGTCAGGGCCTTGTGAGGGTTACGCAGGCCGTGGTGAGGTCTTTCCCGTGAAACGGTTCCTCCGCCGCAGGGGTGTCTGGGCTCTCGCCCTGTCGCTCTTCCTGCATGCGGGGGCCGTCCTGCTCCTCGTGCTGGCGCCGGAGGAGCGGGCGGCCGTCACGCCTCCTCACCGGCCCATCGAGCTCGAGGTCGTGATGCTCGAGCCGCCGCCGCCGCCGCCGCCGGCGCCGAAGCCGGCCGAGCCGCCGAAGCCTGCTGCGGCTGCACCCCGCGCGCCCTCGAAGAAGCAGACCGCTCAGGCCTCGGCTGCTCCGACTGCACCCTCACCCCAGTCGTCTCCCCTTCAAGGAGAGAGGGAGCGCGCGGCTGCGCCGCTCGATGCTCCGCGCGAGCTCACGCTGACGCCGAGCGGCGAGTTCGCGGTGACGCAGGGCGCGGCGGGCATCGACCCCGAGCTGCCGCGCGGCCGCACGATTCGGAACTCTCCGGACGAGCAGCCCGACCCTGCGGCGATGGCGGAGTACACCGGAGAGAAGCTCGGCCGACGCAGCAACGCCATGGTCTCGGGCATGGTCGCCGACGCGCAGGCCAAGAACGGGCTCGTCCACCCGTACTTCACCGGCGCGCGCAAGGCGCTCGAGGCCGACCTCTCGGCGGGCAACGTGCCGCTGCCGAAGAACAAGGCCGCGCAGGAGGGCTTCAAGGGCCTGCTCAGGTCGCAGGAGAACTTCGGCAAGACGGGCAACCCGTTCGCGCCGGGCGACGAGCCGAAGTGGGATCAGTACTCGATGGCGCGCAACGAGAACCAGGGCATGGCGATGCAGCTTCGCGATCCGCAGTGGGGCGCGGTGATGCGCCAGGCCGAGCAGTCGATGGCCGCCGGCGAGGCCACCATGCGCGCGATGGACCACGCGTGGGTCGAGGCGATCCTCGAGCTCGTGCAGGAGCCCGGCGGCGGCATCGCCGACGCGCACATCGTGAAGAGCTCCGGCCACAAGGACTTCGACGAGTACGTGCTGCACCGCGCGCGCAAGGTCTTCCTGAAGCTCGACGATCCCCCCGACGTCGGGCACGGCATCTCGTCGGCCGGCTGGCGCACGCTGTGGCGCTTCTCGTACTGGCCGCTCAGCATCGCGGAGAAGCGCGGCCAGCGCGTGCGCGTCGAGCTGATTCGCGTCGAGAAGGGTCAGGGCTCGGGCAACCCGCTCGAGCACGTGACGCCCTGACCGGCAGCGCGGGCTACCGCGGCCGCGCCGGCGACGGTCGCGGCGGCAGCAGCGGCATGCCTTCCGTCGCTTCCTTCTTCTCGGGCTTCGGCTTGATCACCTTGATGCGATCGAGCCGCGGCCCCTCTTTCGAGTGCACGGCGAAGGACCAGCCGTTCACGTGGAAGCGGTCGCCGACCTCGGGGATGGCGCCTGCCAGGTGCGAGAGGAAGCCGCCGAGCGTCTCGTACTCTCCGTCGGGCAGCTTCAAGTCGAACGCGCGCGCGAAGTCGGGCGGAGACAGCATCGCGTCGACCAGGAAGCTGCCGTCGGCCTGCCGCTCGATGAGCTTCACCTCTTCCTCGAACTCGTCGCCGATGTCGCCGACGATCTCGCGCAAGATGTCTTCGAGCGTGACGATGCCCATGAAGCCGCCGTACTCGTCGACGACGACGCTCAGGTGAATCTTCTGCTTCTGCATCTCGCGCAGCAGATCGCCGATCGGCTTCACCCACGGCACGAACACCGCGGGGCGCAGCAGGTCCTGCAGCACGATGAGCTCGGGCTCCTGCATCAGCGGCACCAGGTCGCGCACGTGGAGGATGCCGACGATGTGATCGACGTCGCCCTTGTAGACCGGCAGGCGCGAGTGCCCCTGCTCGGCGAGCAGGCGCAGCACGTCGAGCGGCTTCGTCGAGAGATCGACCGCGATGACGTCGGTGCGCGGCACCATCACGTCGCGGCACGTCTTGTCGGACAGCTCGAAGATCGACCGGATCATCTGCGGCGTGCCCTTGTCGAGCTTCTCTTTCTGCGCCCGCTCGGCGAGCAGCTTCTCGAGCTCCTCGAGCGGCGGCGCCGGCGCCGAGAACGTGATCTTCGCGCCGAGCGGAGCCGCCACGAGGTTGAGCACCGCGACCAGCGCGCGCATCAGCGGGTACAGCGTGCGGACCGTGGCGAGCGCCAGGCCCGAGAGCGACAGCGCCCACGCCTCGGGCTTCGCCGAAGCCCACGCGCGGAAGCTGACGTCGATCATGCTCGCGATGATGCCGATGAGCAGCGCCGCGGAGAGCGGGACGACCCAGGGCACCCACTCCTCGACGGCGTACGCGGAGATGGAGACGGCGAGCAGCTTCGGCGGCACCAGCGTCGCGATGCCGGCCGCCGTGAAGCCGCAGAGCACGGCGCCGAAGCGCAGCGACGCGGTGGTCGCCTCACGCTCGGTCTTCAGCTTGAGCAGGCGCGGGCCGCGGCGCGGGTGTACCGAGACGAGCTCCCTCGCGCGCAGGTCGGACGTGCCGTAGAGGGCGGCCTCCATTGCGGCGAACAGCCCGCGGACTGCCAGGAGGCCCAGGCAGACGGCCCACATCGCCCACGTCGGCATGGCGTCTTTCTAACATGCGGATCGGGCGTGGGCGCATGTCGCAGATGCGGCGACGATGTCACTGTCCCGAAACACCGGTCAGCTTCGCGCTCAGCGCCCAGAGCCGCTCGCCGAGGGCGTCGTCCTGCGCCAGCGTCGAGGGCTCCTGCGGCTTCGCCATGTCGAAGTACTGGCCCGTGGTGGAGGCGACGTCCTCTCCGGTGGCGAGGCGGACGATGTAGCTGCCGCCTTCCTCGGGCGTGATGAGGAACAGCGCCTTGACGACCGCGAGCACCGGGCGCGCGAACCAGGGGGCCTTGCTCCAGATGCCGGTGGCGACTCCGCCGGGGTGCAGCGCGTTGACGGTGACGCCCTTGTCCTTCAGCTGCCGCGCGAGGTGGCGGGTGAAGAGGACGTTCGCGAGCTTGCTGCGGCGGTAGGCGTTCATCACCGACCACCCTCCGCGCTCGTAGCCGGGGTCGTCGAGATCCAGGGTGCCCCGGTAGTGGCCGGTCGACGAGACCACCACGATGCGCGCGGGGGCGCTCTTGATGACGAGGTCGAGCAGCAGGTTCGTGAGCAGGAAGTAGCCGAGGTGGTTCACCGCGAACGTCGTCTCGAGGCCGTCTTCGGTGGTGGTGCGCTTGTCCGTGACGAGGCCGGCGTTGTTCACCAGCACGTCGAGCCGGTCGTACTTCGCGCGGTAGTCGGCGGCGAGCTGGCGGATCTGCTTCTGCGAGCTGAAGTCGCACGCGAGGCCGTCGACGGCCTGCGAGCCCGAGCGCTGCTTCACCGTCGCCACCGCGTCGTCGGTCTTCCTGCGGTCGCGGCCGACGAGCACGACCCGGTGACCCTGCTTCGCGAGCACGACCGATGCTTCGAGGCCGATGCCGTTCGTCGCCCCGGTGACGAGGATGGTCTTCATGCGAGGCGCGCTGTGTAGCTCAGAAACGCCGGCGTGAGAGCGTGGTGAAACTTCCCGGCGCGCGGTGTCACCATCGCCCGCGTGAAACGGGAGGTCGCGCTCGCGGTCATCGTCGGAGCCGTCGCCGGTCTGGCCGGCGCGTGGTCCGCCCGCCGCGAGACGCCGCAGTCTGCCGAGCCGACGAAGCAGTCCGCAGCGGAGCTCGAAGCTCCCGTGCGTCCCTCGCTCGGCGGCCGGGTCGTGCAGCCGGCGGCGGCGACCGCGCTGCTGCGCGTCCAGGTGACGCCGCCGCGAGCGACGACGCTGCGGCTCTCGCGCGCGAGCGGCCGCGAGTGGGTGACGCTGCCGGAGCAGCACCTCGACGGCCGCCTCGAGCTGAGCGTGGCGCCGGGCACGTACTGGCTCTCCGCCGGCGCCACCCACGCGACCGTCGAGGTCGCGACGGTCACCGACGTCACGCTCGAGCTGCTGCCGGGAGAGTCCATCACCGGCCGCGTCCTCGAGGCCGGCACCGATCGCCCCATCGCGCACGCGCTCGTGACGGCCGCGCCGGCCGCGCACGCGCCCGAGTCGGAGAAGCGCACGACGCAGACCGACGGCCTCGGCCGCTTCTCCGTCGACGGGCTGCCGAAGGGCAGCGCGCAGCTCGACGTGTCTGCGCCGGGGTACCTGGCGGCGAGCACGACGACGCCGGCCCCCGGCAGCACCGACGTGCGCCTCGAGAAGAGCTGCCGCGTCGACGGAGTCGTCGTGAACGGCGAGGGCGCCAGCGTCGGCGGCACGCGCGAGACCGACCCGACCACCATCGCCGGAGAAGGCGGTCGCTTCTGGCTCGAGCTCGACTGCGGAGGCGCCACGCTCATCGCGCGCGACGTCTCGGGCCGCGTCGGGTCGGCGAAGGTCGCGTTCGGGCAGCGCACGGTCACGCTGCGGCTCGAAGACGGGCTGCACCTGCACGGCCGCGTGCGCACGCGCGAAGGTGAGCCGGTGGCGAACGCGGAGCTCTCCGCGGGCTTCGGTGACGACGACGTGCGCGCCCGCGCTTCGAGTGACGAGCTCGGGGTGTTTTCGCTCGGCCCGCTGCTGCCCGGCAGCTACGTCGTGCGCGCGCGCAAGGGCCGCGGCACGTTCGGAGCTCTGTACGGCGCAGACGTGCCCGCCGCCGAGCCGATCACCGTCGTCATGGAGCCCGGCGCCGCGCTCGAGGGCGAGGTGCTCGGCGCCGACGATCCCATCTCGGTCGAGGTGACGTGGCCCTCGCTGCGGCGCGAGCGGCCGGTGCGGGCGCAGACGCTGGGCGGGCGCTTCCGCTTCGAAGATCTCCCCGCGGGCGCGGCGACGATCACGGCGTCGGTGCCGGGCCGCTCGGCCGATCGCCGCCTGTTCCTCGTCGCGGGCGGCACGCAGTCGCTCCGCCTCGAGCTCGAGTCGCACGGCCGAATCGTGGGACGCGTGTCGGGGCCCGGCGCTCCGGGCGCGCGCGTGGTGGCGTATCGGCACCTGCGCGAGGCGGAGCAGTCGAAGAGCGCGTACGCCGCCGCGGACGGCAGCTTCGCGCTCGAGGTCCCCGCCGGAGACTGGCGCGTCGGAGCGACCGGGAAGGGCAGCGCGGTGCTGCGCTTCGACGTGAGCGTGCCGGTGGTCGCCGGGCAGGACGCACGAATCGATCTCGAGCTCGACACCGACGGCGGCGAGGGCTGGGGGCCGATGGCCTCCGTCGCGCGCGGAGAGGTCGGCGCGAGCTACGAGAACGTGAACGGCAGCGTGCAGGTCTCGTGGGTGGTCGCGGACAGCCCGATCTCTGCTGCCGGTCTCAGGGTCGGCGACGTCATCACCGCGGTCGACGGCGCGCCGGTCAGCGACGCGCTCGACGCCTTCTCGCGCACGAGGGGCAAGCCCGGCGCGAAGGTGGCGATCACGTGGAGACGTGACGGGGTAGAGCGGACCGTGGAGGTGGCCCTCGCGCCGTAGAGGCCGGGACCGGCACACGCGATCCCGATCGCGATCCCGATCCCGGTTTTGTGCTACCCCGCGTGCGTGCTCGCGCTCGCGCTCACGCTCCTCGCCGCAGCTCCGACCGACGGAGTGCCCCCGGCTGCGCGCGCCCGCTACCAGGACGCGATGGCGAAGCTGAACGCGCGCCAGTACGGGCCGGCGAACGACATCCTCAACGCGCTCGCCGGCGAGCACCCGCGCGTGGCCGAGATCTTCGCGTCGCGTTGCTCGGCGCAGCTCGGCCTTCAGCACTGGGCCGCCGCCGAGGCCGACTGCACCTACACGCTCGCGCTCAAACAACTGCCCACCGCGGTCTACGGGCTCGCGGTCGCCGAAGACGGCCTGGGGAAATACGAGAAGGCCATCCAGCACTACCGGCAGTACGCGGGGCTCCTCGACGCGACCGCCGAGCTGAAGGCGCAGGCGCTCAACCGCGCCGACCTGCTCGCGCCGCAGGTGAAGCCGTCGAAGGCCGCCGCGCCGGCGCCGGTCGTGAAGAACGTCGAGGCGGTCGCGCCGCCGCCTCCTCCTCCTCCGGCGAAGCCGCAGCAGGCGCAGCAGGAAGCGCCGCCGCCTCCTCCTCCGCCCGGCGGAGGCAAGGGCCAGTTCGTGCCGGGCATCCCCGACCCGAACGAGGGCCTGCTCTACGTCTACCGCCACGCCGCGCAGGGCCCGACGAGCACGACACTCCTCGTCGATCGCACCCGCATCGGCGAGCTGTGGAACGACCGCTACTTCGAGGTGCGCGTCCACCCCGGCAACCACGAGGTCGTGGTGAAGCCGCCGACGGGACGCGAGCAGACACTGTCCATCGAGGTCTCCGAGGGAGAGGTCGAGTACGTGCGGCTCGACTGGGCAGGAGACTCCGACGGCTTCAAGCCGACACCGGTCGGTAAGGTCGGCCGCAAAGAGATTCGGCAGGACTGCGAGCTGGTGTACTCGAAGAAGCTGTGAGCCGGTTCGTCCTCCTCCTCCCGTGCGTCGCGGCCTGCCGCTGCGCGGCGCCGGCTCCGGTGGTGCTGCCTCCGCTGCCGGCCGATCTCGCCGCGGTGCTCGACGTCGACGGAGGCGTCGCCGTCATCGCCGCCGTCGGCGACATCTCGGACACCGACCTCGCCGGCCAGGTCCACACGGCCAACCTCATCGCCGACGCCGGCTACGAAGCGGTGCTGCTGCTCGGCGACAACCAGTACCTCTCGGGTGGCCTCGCGGATTACCGGAAGTACTTCCACGCGACGTACGGCCGCTTCTTCGACAAGCTTCGTCCCGTGCCCGGCAACCACGAGTACCTGACGCCGAACGCCTCGGGCTACTTCGAGTACTTCGGCGAGAAGGCCGGCAAGCCCGGCGAGGGCTGGTACAGCTTCGACATCGGCGCGTGGCACATCGTCGCGCTCAACACGAACAACGGCTGCCGGTCGGTCGCGTGCGGCGCCGACTCCGATCAGCTGAAGTGGCTGCGCGCGGACCTCACCAAGAACCGGCACCGCTGCACGCTCGCGTTCTGGCACCACCCGCGCTTCAGCTCCGGCTCCGGCCACGGCAACTTCTCCGGCGCCGACGCGCTGTGGCGCACCTTCGCCCAGTTCGGCGGAGACGTCGTGCTCAACGGCCACGAGCACTTCTACGAGCGCTTCGAGCCCATCGACGGCGTCCGCGAGTTCATCGTCGGCACCGGCGGCAAGAGCCACTACGACATGCGCGCTCCGCCGGACCCCAAGAGCGCCGTCCGCAACATCGACACCTTCGGAGTGCTCGAGCTCACGCTCAAGCCCGGCAGCTACGACTGGCGCTTCGTACCGGTGCCGGGCAGCACCTTCACCGACTCGGGGAGCTCGCCGTGTCACTGAGCCTCGCGATCTCGCTCGTGCTCGCGTGGCCCGTCGACGTCATCCAGGACGTCGAGCCGGGGAAGGAGAAGTTCGTGAAGCTCGGCGCCATCGAGTGGGCCGAGACCGAAGACTCCTCCATCGCCACCGCCGAGGTGATGGAGGCGGGCGAGCTCTTGCTCACCGGCCTCAAGCCCGGCCGCACGCACGTGCTGCTCTACGCCGAGGGCCGCTTCGCCGTCTGGCGCGTGCGCGTCGGAGGCAAGCCCGACCCCGGAGACCCCGCCGCGGTGAAGAAGGCCTGCCCCGACGCGAAGCTGACTCCCGACGAGGACACGAAGCTCACCGCCACCGTCGCGACCGACGCGTGCTGGAAGGCGCTCTACGCGCTGTTCCAGACCGACGCGTTCGACGCGCGCTCGCTCGACCTCACGTTCGACGGCAAGGTGCTGCAGCAGCAGCTCAAGGGAATACAGAGCGCGCTCCCCAAGACCGTCGCCTCGAAGTACGTGGGAGCAGGCCTGGTCATCGAAGGCCAGGTCGCCTCTGTGGCCGAGCACAAGAAGGTGCTGTGGACGCTCTTCAAGAAGAGCGTGGGGCGTGTCGCCCTCGACGATCGCCTCGAAGTCAAAACGCCCCAGTAACAGGCTGCGCAACCGCGCGGGATTTTTCGATCGGGTGGCCGGCATGCGTGCTGCAGCCCGTGTGCCTGATGCTTTCGCCACACCAGTTCCGAGCCCGCAGAGACCGTCGCGGCAAGCGCGTCAGCCAGACCCAGCGCGACCATCAGAATCACCCCGAGCGCGACGTGAAGCGCGCCCTCGAGCAGGAGCTCGAGAAGCGCGTGACGCGCAGCCCGAAGAGGACCCGGCGATGAGCCTCGAGCAGTACTGCGGCCGGCGGCTCATCGCGCTCAGCCCGCGCGCCACCGCGCACGAGGGGGCGCGCCTGATGCGGACGAGCCACGTCGGCGCGCTCGTCGTCGAAGATCACGACCGCGCGATCGGCATCGTGACCGATCGCGATCTCGCGGTGCGGGTCCTCGGCCGCGGCCTGCAGCCCGAGCGCGTGGCGCTCGGCCAGGTCATGACGACCGACGTCGCGGTGCTGCACGAGCACGAGACCGAGCAGGCGGCCGCCGCGCTGATGCAGGAGCTCGGCGTTCGCCGCATTCCGATCGTGGATCGCCACGAGAAGCCCGTCGGCATCGTGACGCTCGACGATCTGCTGCTGGCCGGCCTCGCCTTCGACGTGATCTCGGCGATCGTGCAGGGGCAGCTCGCTCCGCGGGCGCACTCGGATCACCCGCGTCGCGCGCGCGCGATCCACGCGCTGCACGAGTTCCAGGACAAGCTCAAAGTGTTGCTGGAGCTGGACGATCGCGATCTCGCGCTGGAGGCGTTCTACGTGGTGTCGTCGGCGATCGTTCGCCGGCTGACTCCGGCCGAGGCGCACGACTTCATCTCGCAGCTGCCGGCGCTCGTGCGCGAGCGGCTCTACGAGCTGCCGCCGGGGCCAGACCGCCGCGTCACGCTGATGAGCGTCGACGAAGACATGGCGAAGACGCTGCGCCTGCCGGTCGAGCGCGCCGCGCAGCTCGTCGACAAGGTCGCCGCGGCGCTGCCGTTGTTCGTCAGCGAGGGCGAGCTCGAAGACGTCCGCGCCCACCTGCCGTGGCGCATGCGGAAGCTCATCCGCCTGGCGGCGTGAACGTCAGCGCAGCACGAACGGCAGCGGCGCCGTGTTCGCCACCGCGGCGAACTGGTTCGCCATCGCGTCCGGAGCCTTGAAGGCCTTCGCGATCGACTTCCAGATCGCCGCGCCGGGAACGCGCTTGCTGTTGTCGCCGTTCAGCGCGCCGTTCGCGATCGGCGCGCCCGTCATCAGATCGGGCATGTGGTACGAGTACGAGTGGCCGTTGCCGAGCGTGCCGGCGAGGCGGATGTCTCCGAAGTAGCCGCCCTTGATCATGCCGCCGGCGAGCACGACGGTGTTCTTGCCGCGATCGCCCGAGTAGCCCGCGCCGGGCGGGCGGCTGCCGTCGGCGGTGAAGATCGCGATCAGCGTCCGGTCCCAGATGCCGCCGGCCTTGAACGCCTCGATCATCCGCGCGAGCGGAAGCGCGCACTGCTTCGCGTGCACGACCATCTGCTTCTCGGGCCGCTGGTTGTGGATGTCGATGAACTCGCACTCGAGCGCGACGGTGCGCGTGAGGCCCGACAGCAAGAGCTTCGTCGCGAGCGCGTACTGCTCCCAGATCTGGAACTCGACCGACGACGGCCGCCCGTCCTGCCCGTCGACGAAGCCGTCGCCGGTGGGCTCGGGGACGCCGTTGCGCCAGAACGTCGTCTCGTCGGCGGTGAGCCGCAGGTCGAAGTTCATCGTCGAGGTCCGCGTCAGCGGCTCCTGCGCTTCGTCGAGCTGCGCGACGTGCTGATCGATGGCGCTCTGAGTCTGCCGGCGCTCGCGCAGGTACTTCGGGTCGACGCGCTTGAGCAGCTTGTTGAACAGCTCGGCCTCGGCGGGCGAGCCCAGGATCGAAGGCGTCGTCGTCGTCGTGCGCGGGAACGCGGTGAACAGATCGTTCTTGCTGCGCATGCGGTCGAGCTCGCCGCCGGGCAGCCCCGCCGCGTAGTGGTAGACGGTGTGAATCGAGCGCGTGATGCCCTTGAGCGCGACGCCGTTGCGCACGCCGGGCGTCAGCTGCTTCTGCAGGTGGTTGTGCAGCGAGGCCGGCGTCGCGGTCGCCGAGTAGTACTCCTCGCAGCCCTGCGGGAAGTTCGAGACGGGGTCGTTCGAGAACATCGGCCCCATGCCCGCGCCGCGGTTGTAGCTGCAGTCGGGCGCGCGGTTCCGGTTCGCGCTGTTGTGGTAGTGAATCGCGCCCGGCGTCATCTCGCCCAGGTCGATCCACGCGATGTGCTCGAGGTGCGGGTCGAGCGCCATCGACTCCGGCGTGAGGAACACGTTGTTCGGCCGCTGCACGATGTTCGACTGCTGCACGTACATCGCGCACGCATCGCCGGTGTCGCCGCGCCGCAAGTTCGTCGCCGTCGCCAGCCCCGGCGCGACGAAGACCTGACCGAGGTCGACCTGGTCGCGGTAGTTCACCTCGACGAAGTACGTCGCCTGGTTGCCGGCCATCGCCTGCGCGTACGCGCTGCCGAGCAGCGACTCGTCCAGCGCGAACTTGAGGCCCGGCGTCGCCGACGCGCCGAGCAGCAGGCCGAGCCGCTTGAGGAACGCGCGCCGCTCAGGCAGGTCGGGCAGGGTCTTCTCGTTCACGGCTCAAGGCTCCTTCTTCGCGAGCGACTTCATGACGAGCGCATCGGAGTAGAGCTCGACGACGATGCGACCGAGGGAGGGGTCTCCACCCTTGCGGGCGCGTTCGGCGATGGCGCTCATCAGGTTGCGATCGTAGTCCACGATTCCCCACTGCAGGCCGAGCGACCAGTTGAGGAAGAACTCGGCGGCGCACTCGACGTAGGTCGGGTTGTCGGCGAGCGCCTTGCCGGCCTCGGCGAGGTTCGCGACCTTCGCGGAGAAGACGTACGCCTCTTCGTTCGCCGCGCGGCCGGGAGCGAAGTGCGAGGCCATCGTGCCGTTCAGCGAGCGGCCGAGCTCGCCCGCGGGGTCCTGCACGCCGTCCGCGCTCGCGCGGTAGTGGCCCTCTTCGTCGAACTTTACGAACAGCTGCGAGTGGTACGCGAACTGGCCGTGGCAGGTGTAGCAGGCGGCCCCGTTCGCGGCGCCGCTCACCGAGCGCGGGTCCGCCGCCTCGGCCTCGGCGGCGCTCTGCGCCTGGAACATGCCCAACAGCTCGGCCTTCGGGGCGCGCAGCTGCAGGTTGTTCTCCATCGGGTACGCGCGGCAGGCGAAGGTGCGCATCATCGTGCTCGCGCGCGTGAGGTTGAAGCGGCTCGCGCGGCTCTTCAGGTACGCGCGCGTGGTGAGCAGGCCTCCGCCCTTGAACGGGGCGTCACCGTCGCAGGCCGTCGGCGAGCCGTCGCGCGCGTAGCAGAGCTCGCTCGTCACCAGCTCGCGCCACGGGCGGCCCTGCGCGGCCAGCACCGCGGCGAGGTTGCCCGGCAGCGAGTAGTCGACGCCGTCCTTCGCGCCGCTGACGTTCAGCGTCGTCTCGACGAACAGGCGCGCGGCCTCGGCGAAGCCGGGCTCTTTCGTCCACGCTTCGACGATGGGCGCGACGGCGAGCTCGCCCTCCGACTGCAGCCGCGCGCGCTCGCCGGCCGTCAGCACGCGCTGCACCACCATCGGCGCGAGCCGCTGAAGGTACGCCTCGGCTTCGGCCTTCGTCAGGCCCGCGATCGGACGGCCGAGCTCGGGCTTCGGTGACTGGTGCACCACCGGCGTCTCGATCGGCGCGAGGTCCATCGGCACCGGGGCCGCCTGGCCGACGCAGCCGGCGACGCCGAGCGCCGAGAGCGCAACGAGCGCGCAGAGGGCGCGGCTCATAGCGCGAGGAACTCCATCGAGGAGAGCACCGCGAGGCAGATGCCGTCGCGCCGCTCTTCCGCGGTGAGTGCGGGGATGCCCGCGGTGACCTCGTTGACCGCGGTGAGATCGTCGGCCGTCATCGCGCGGCCGTACGCGGCCTCGACGAGCTGCGCGAGGTTCCCCGGCAGGTCGGGGTAGCGCAGCCTCATCTGCATCGACGCGCAGACCGGCTTGAGCGCGGTGACCCACTGCGTGATCTTGAGCGCCGTCCACGACGTGTCGGGCTGCACGCCCTTCGCGAAGTCGTAGTCGCCGAGCGTCGTCCGCGACTCGAGCAGCTTCGCGAACATCGGGTCGTCGGCGTTCGCGCCCGTCACTGCGCGAAGCCGCGCGAAGCGCACCGAGAAGGGCAACAGCTGCACGTCCGCCTGCGGGACGGTGAAGCCGCGCGGCGGCTCGGCCTTGGGGTCCAGCGTCGTGACCTCACCGCCCGCCGGCGGCGGCGCGACGATGTCGCCGACACAGGCGGCACAGGCGAGAGACGCGAGCAGAACGAGGCGCACGCGCAGCCCGTCGCAAGATCCAAGCCCGCGGTTTTCCACAGGTTCTGCGACGTCCTTTCGGGGGGTTGAAGATGCCACTGTGCACAGCAGTGGGCACCTCTCTTGAGGAGCGTGCTCCACACCTCCTGTGGCCATCGCTGACATCACCGAGTCTCTTCGGCGTGCGAGCCGCCCTGATCATCACCGTGGCGCTGTGCTTCGTCGCCTCCTGCACCGGCATGGTCGGCAACACCGGCGATGCGGGAGAAGGCGGCGGCGCGGGCGGCGGTGACACTGGCGGGGCGGGCGGCGGCGTCGCGGGCTCCGCGGGCGGGGGACTGGGTGGCGGCAGCGACGCAGGCACGGGCGGCTCCGGCGGCATGGGCGGCTCTGGCGGATCCGGCGGTGGGGGCGGATCCGGCGGCGCGGGCGGTGCGGGCGGAGGCACCGCCGCCGACGCCGGAGCATCGAGCGACGGCGGCCTCGGCCCCGTGCAGTGTCGCGTCGACGCAGACTGCGGTGGCGCCCGCACCTGCGAGCGCTCTGCGCCCGGCGGCATCTGCCAGGGCTGCACGAACGTGAACCAGTGCCCGTCGGGCAACTTCGACTCGTGCTTCATGGGCTCGTGTGTCCGCGCGTGCGCCGGGCCGGCCGACTGCTCTGCCGGCATGCGCTGCCTCACCGGCACCGGCCGCTGCGCGCTGTCGCCCTGCGACGGCGGCGCCGCGTCGTGCCCGGCGCCCTACGCGTGCGGGACCAACGGCTTCTGCAGCCGCCCGGCGTGCGACGCCGGCACGTGCCCCTCGCCGCTCGTCTGTGACACGGGGCGCTGCGTCGAGCCGTGAGGCTCGTCCGGGCACACCCCGTCGGGGAGAGCCCCTCGACCTTCACTGCGCCTCAAGTCGCCCAGCTCACGTCGATGATCAGCAGCCCGCCTTCGCGCCGGTGCGTGGTGGTGCACTGCGTGGCTCCCGCGTAGCGCGCCATCGCCTCGATGACGCCGCACAGGAAGTCCGCCGAGGGCACGTCGTGCGTGAGATCGACGCGCAGCTTCTGGGGCCCCTCTTCGTGCACCGTCACCTTGAGGAAGTTGTTGCTCATGGTGAGGTTCTTCGGGAGCCGCAAGAGCAGGCGCCGCACGCCCATCAGCTCGACCGCCGGGCGCATCACCTTGCCGAGCGTCGTCTCCGCGAACCCGCTCGCGATCGCGGCGCCGAGGTCGCGGTGCGCCTTCACCGGGTCGCCGGGGCCCAGGCCGCGCGCGATGACGTCGACGACGCGCACCCAGAGCTCGCGCGGGTAGCCCGGCAGCAGCTTCGAGTCCGGGTCGATGCCGAGGGCCTTCACCTGCGCCTTCAGCCCCGGCGTGAAGCGCTTGCCGATGCCGCGGAAGAGCGACTCGACCGCGAAGTCGTAGACCAGCTCGTCGCTCATGCGCGGGTCATCCGCGGCAGGAGTCGTTCCTTCAGCTCGTCCTTCAGCACCTTCTTGTTCGCGTTGCGCGGAATCTCCGCCGCGCTCACCAGGACGATCGCCCGCGGAGACTTGTACGGCGCGATGTGCTCCCGCGCCCATGCGAGCAGCTCGGCCTCGGTGACGCGCCCGCGCGGGACGATCGCCGCCACCGGCACCGCGCCCTTCGTGGGGTGGGGCATGCCGAAGACCACCGCCTCGGCGACGTGCGGGTGCTCGCACAGCTGCGCCTCGACCTCGGCCGGGAAGACGGAGAAGCCGCCGTGCTTCACCACGTCCTTCTTCCGCGTGACGAAGGCGATGAGGCCCAGGCGCGAGCGGCGCGCGAGGTCGCCGGTGTGCAGCCAGCCGTCCCCGGTGGGGCCTCCTCCCTCGGAGTATCCCTTCATGACGCCGGGCCCGCGCAGCACGAGCTCTCCGACCTCGCCGGGCGGAACCTCTCTGCCGTCGGCGTCGACGATGCGCGCGCGGTACGGCGGAATCGGGAAGCCCTTCGGCTCCTGCGAGTCCGCCTTGCGGAGCCGCTTCAGCAGCTTCGCGGTGCGCAGGCCCTCGACCGGGCGGCCGGGCGTGACCTTGACGATCGCCGGACCCGAGAGCTCGACCATGCCGTAGACCTCGGCGAACGCCGCGGTGAACAGCGGCGCGCCGCTCGGCAGGCGGGCCGAGCAGCCGAGCTTCACGAAGCGCTCGACCAGCGCGGGAGGCATCGCGTCGGCGCCGCTCGCGAACAGCTTGATGGAGGAGAGGTCTCTTCGCTCCGGCCGTGCTTCGGCGAGCATCGCGTACATCGCGGGGACTCCGACGAAGAAGCTCGGCTCGAGCTCCTCGATGCGATCGAGCACGACCTGCGGCTCGAACTTCGTGAGCCAGTGCAGCGGAGCACCCGCCATCGCCGCGCACAGCATCGTCGAGAGCCCCATCACGTGCGCGAGCGGCAGCCCGCAGATGCCCGTCTCCTCGCCGAGCACGCGCACCGGGGCGAGCGCGGCCAGCCGCGCCACCGCGAGCAGCGAGCGGCTCGTCAGCGTCGCGCCCTTCGGCTTCCCCGTCGTGCCGGAGGTGAAGAGGATGACGGCGGGGTCTTCGCGGCCGAGGCCGACCGCCCCGTAGCGGGCGACGTCGACGTCCAGGTCTCCGCCGCCGCCCGAGCGCACGGTGCGCACGCCCGGCACGTTCGTCTCCGACACGACGAGCTGCGCGCCGGCGAGCTTCACCATCGAGGCGAGCTCGTGGGCCTTGAGGTGATGGTGCAGCGGCACCGCCACGGCGCCGGCGCGGATCGCCGCGAACAGCGCGAACGCGTAGTCGATGCGGTTCGGCGCGCAGATGGCCACGCGCTTGCCCGGCCCCGCGCCCGCCTCGACGAGCACGCGCGTCATGCGCGCCACCGCCGCCGCGGCGTCGGCGTACGTCACGCGCTTGCCCCGCAGGGGGCCGAGCCACACCGGGTCCTCGAGCGTGAACGCGAGGCGGCCGCCGTACACCTCGGCGAGCCGGTCCCACAGGTTCGAGAGGGTGACGCGCCCGAGCGCGAGCCTCACGCTCACGGCGTCACCGCTTCTCGCCGACGAGCTTGAACATCACCTCGGGGCTCGAGCGGCCTTTGAGCAGCCGCTCGCCGAGCTCCTCGAAGTCGAAGCGCTCTCTCGTGAGCTCGCGGGTGTGCGCGCCGACGTAGGTCTCTCCGCCGCCGGCGAGAGACTGCAGGCGATCGGCGACGTTCACCGCGTCGCCGATGACGGTGAAGCTCATGCGCTCTTCGCTGCCGACGGTGCCCATCACCACGGTGCCGGTGTTCACGCCGATGCCGATGCTGATCGGCTCGGCGCCGTCGGTCTGGCGCTGCCCGTTCAGCTTCTCGATCTCGCGCTGAATCGACAGCGCGGCGCGCACGGCCCCGATGGCGCCGTCCTGTTCGCCGCCGGTGAAGATGGCCATGATCTTGTCGCCGATGAACTTGTCGATCAGGCCGTCGTTCGCCGAGACCTGCTCGATCATCACGCGGAAGTACTGGTTCAGCAGATCGTGCAGCGCCTCGGGGCTGATGCGCTCGCTGATGCCGGTGAAGCCGCGGATGTCGGCGAAGAGAATCGAGCAGGCGCGGCGCTCTCCCTCGAGGCGGTTGCCGCGGCCGCTGCGCGAGAGGATGCGCTGCACGACCTCTTTCGAGACGTAGCGCGAGAAGCTGTCGATGAGCAGCTCACGCTCGGTGACGTCGTCGACGATGATGACGGTGCCCGCATACGAGCGCCGGTCGGGCTGGCGCAGCCGCTCGCCGCGGATGAACAGCGAGCGGGTGATGCCGCCGGGCAGCTTGAGCTGAATCTTCGTCATCGGCAGCCGATCGGTCGCGCGCACCGTCTCGAGCAGCTCGCGGTGGGGCAGCCCCTCGAAGCGCGTCGCGACCTCGGTCATCGGCCGGCCGAGCGCCTCTCTCTCGGGGACCCCGGTGATCTCGGCGACGCGCGGGCTCCACAGCAGCACGTTCGTGGTCTGGTTCTCGACGACGATGACGCCGGACGAGAGGCTGGCGATCACGCGCGCGTTGAGCTCTTCGGCGGCGTAGAGCCGCGACTTCTGCTCGGCCGAGCGGCGCGCGTGCTCGCGCTCCTGCTCGCGCAGCTCTTCGTTCTTCTGCTCGAGGTCGGCGGCGCGCTCTTCGGCCTGGCGCGTGAGGCCGGCGGCGAAGATGTTCGCGGCCATGCCGTTCATGCGGAAGATCGCGTTCTCGACCTCCTCGAACAGCCGCGCGAAGTTCGCGTCGTTCTTCGGGCCGGCGCGGCGGACGATGGCGCGCACCGCGGGGTACGCCATCATCATCGCGCGCATGAAGTCGGCGGGCGTGAAGCCCTGCGCGATGCGCTGCGCCGACATCTGCTTGAGCCGGTCGGTGAGCCGATCGGTCTGGCCGGTCTCGAGCACCTTGAGGAACTCGTCGTAGAGCAGCGAGCAGTTCTCGCGGATCTGGTCGGTGTTCGACAGCGCGTACTTGGGCACCGCCTCCACGACCGATGCGACGAGATCGTCGATGGCCTGCTCTCGGTTCTGTTTGAGGATCTCAGCGACCGGGTTCAATACGCGCCCACCATCGCATGGTTGAGGCGATCTTGCTTCCCGGGCCGGTGACAACCCCGCGATTCACGGCAGTGGCACAGCCGTCGCAACTCCATGCCCAAAGAACGAAAGGAGAAACACATGAATTGGGATCAGGTTCAGGGAAACTTCAAGCAGCTCGGGGCTCGCATCAAGCAGAAGTGGGCGAAGCTGACGGACGACGACCTCAAGCTGCTCAGCGGCAAGAAGGACGAGCTCGTCGGCAAGATTCAGGAGCGCTACGGCTACGAGAAGGAGCAGGCCGAGCGTGAGGTCGATGGCTTCATGAACGACATCGACACCACCGGCAAGACCACGCACTGAAGCAGAGCGTCGTGGTCATGGGCGGCCGGGCGCTGGACCTTGCAGGGTCCAGGGGCCCGGCCGCGTCGGCTTCTTCACCAGCTCCTGCAGGCGCGCGATGAACCGCTTGCGCGGCCAGGCCTCGGCGCCGAAGCGCGCGAGGTGCTCGGTCTCCTGCTGGCAGTCGATGAGCTCGATGCCCCAGCTGGCGATGGCGCGCACCAGCGTGACGAACGCGACCTTCGAGGCATCGGGCGCGCGCGCGAACATGCTCTCGCCGAAGAAGACGTCGCCGAGCGAGACGCCGTAGAGGCCGCCGCAGAGCTCTCCGTCTTTCCAGGCCTCGGCGCTGTGGGCGAGCCCCATGCGGTGCAGCACCACGTACGCCTGCCGCATGTCGCGGGTGATCCACGTGCCGCGCTGGCCGGGCCGCTTCGCCTGCGCGCAGCCGTCGATGACGAGCTCGAACGCGCTGTCGATGCGGATCTCGTAGACGCCGCGCTTGAGCTGCTTCTCCAGGCTCTTCGGGACGTGCAGTTTCTGAGGCTCGAGCACGAAGCGCGGGTCGGGGCAGTGCCAGAGAATGGGCAGCCCCTCGGAGTACCAGGGGAAGATGCCGCGCGCGTACGCGGCCTCGAGCCGGCGCGGTGAGAGATCTCCCCCGAACGCGAGGATCCCGTCGCTGTGGGTCTGCTCGACCGGAGGCCACTCATCCGGGTTGCGACCCAACAGCGCGTAGGGAATACGCCGGGTCATGCTCACTTCGAGATGTTGAGCTTGACGTCGCCCTTGAACTCGAAGGTCTCGCTGAACAGCTCGGAGGTCATCTCGCCGGTGATGACGTACGGCAGCACCTGCGACTTGATGAGCTTCTTCACCTCGGCCTCGCCGTGCGTCGCGGCGTCGACGTGCGTCTCGAGATCGAACACGCCCGTCGAAGACGGAGACACCCGCTCGGCCTTGCCGATGAGGCCCTCGGCCACCTGCTTGCCGGCGATCTGCACCTTGTAGTTGATGCCCGCGACGCGGATCTCGAAGGGGTTCGGGTTGTTCACGCCGATGTGGAACGTGATGCCGGCCTCGTTCTCGCTGAAGCGCCCGGCCTCGAGCTCCTGGAACTTCACGTGTGGCAGGCGCGGCACGCGCACCTCGCGGCTGCGCGCGAAGTCGATCTCGTGCGTCTTCTGACCCTGCGTGACGAACAGCTTGCCGCGCAGCGCGGTGAGCAGCGAGCCGCCGCGCGTGTCCATCGCCTTCAGCTCGTCGGCTGACGTCACGTACTGAGACGTCTGATCGAGCGTCCACTCGACGCTGCCGCCCGCCGGCGCCGACAGCGACACCGGCGCCTCGCCGCCGCTGACGACCTTGCCGTCGACGACCAGCTCGTACTTCGCGCGCGTCGCGTTGCACGCGTCGGGGCACTCGAGCTTGCCGGTGAGCTTCAGGTGGAACTCGGTGAGGCTCTGCGAGAGCACCGTGAGCTCCTGGTTCTTGAGCTCGGGCGGAGGTGCGTCGGGCTTCACCTCGGCCTGACAGGCGACGACGAGCAGCGAGACGACGACGGCGGCTTTACGCTTCAAAGGCGTCTCCTCAAAAACCACAGAGCCCCGCGTCGGCGGTGCTCTTGATGTTCTGCAGCTTGTACTCCTGCGAGGTGCCGCCGGTCAGCGCGAGCGGCGTCGTGATCAACGTGAAGCCCACGCCCGGAACGAAGACGCGCCGCGTGTCGGCGCCGTGATCGGGAGTCTCGGTGATCAGCATGCGCAGGCCCCCGTCGAACGTCGCGTACGGCGTCTGAAGATCCGTCGCGCCCGGCGCGCTCGTGGTGACGCGGTACGTCGTGGCCTCGTTCACGCGCGGCGTCGTGGTGACGTCGGCGTTCGTCATCGTGGTCAGCGTCTCGCCGACGCCCGTCGTCGCGCCGACCCAGCGCACGCCCTCGAGATCTCCGGCCGCGTTCTTGTAGCTGGCCGAGACGCCGCCGGTGCCGAAGCCGCGGCGCACGAGCTTCAGCTCGCCGTTCACGATGGTGAACGAGTCCTGCATGCGGCGCTGGCCGCCGATGCTGTACGTGACGTCGACCACCGGAATGCCGCCCTCGAGCTCGCGCTTCGTCTCGACCACCGCCGCCAGCGCCGGAGGAGACGCCGTCGCCGTCGTGTCGCTGTACTCGAAGCACGTGCCCGCGATCAGGCCGTAGCGGTTCTGCGACGCGCAGTCGATGCCGCAGCTGGTGTCGATCATCGGCCCGGCGTCGGGCGGAGTCGTCTTACCGCCGCACGCGGCCACGAAGAGAAGGAGCAGAAACAGTCGACGCATGTGAACTGGCACATAGCAGGCGGTCACCGCGCTGAGTAGGCTCTTGCCTCTCGTTGAAGAGACCCGACTTCAACCTCGCGGTGAGCTCCCTCATTCAGCACGTCCGCGAGACGATGCCCGAGTTCGCACATCTCGAGCCCCGGCGCGTGCTCGTCGTCGCCGGCGAGGCCCGCCGCGCCTCTCGCGGCACCGTGAAGCCGCTCGCGTTCGCGAAGGGCAAGCGCCACGACGCGTTCGGCCGCAAGAAGCCGCTCGTGAAGGTGAACGGCGTGCGCATGCTGTACTGCGTGACGTTGCGGCCGCTCTTCTTCCGCGCCTCGACGCCCCGCGCGCGCGTCGCCACCGTGCTGCACGAGCTGTTTCACATCTCGCGCAAGTTCGACGGCACGTTGGATCGCGCCCGCCGGCACGCGCGGCTCGGCGCGAGGTTCGACGCCCGCTTTCGGCCGCTCGCGCGCCGGCTGTGGAAGGGGCTGCCCGCCGAGCTGCGCGACGCGTTCGCCTACGACGGCGAGGTGAAGGTGCTGCAGTGGCTCGAGCGCCCGACCGCCTGGCTCCCCGGTGAACGCGGCAGCGGCCGGCGCGTCTACACCGAGGAGCACCTCTTTCACGGCATCGTCCGCATGAAGACCAGATCGAAATCGTTGGTGGCGCGTTTGAGCGCCCCAACATGACCCGTCTGCTCTCTGCCTGTCTGACGCTGTGGTCTTCGGTCGTACTCGCTGCTCCCCCCGCCAAGGCCCTCGAGTGCGCGGCTCCCAAGGGGGGCACCACCGGCACGCTGCCGGAGCGCGGTGACCCGAAGACGCGCGAGGCGGCGCAGCGCGGGCTCGAGTTCCTCGTCCGCGAGTCGCAGGCGTGGCAGCAGCGGAACCAGTGCTACGGCTGCCACGTGCACTCGGTCACGCTCGAGGCGCTCAGCGTCGGCGTGCACAACCAGTACGACCTCTCGCCGAAGGCGCTCGACACGCTGCTCGAGGGCATGACGAAGCTGAGCGGCGGCTCGCGCGTCGGCAGCGGCCTCTCGTACCACGACGACCAGCTGCTGCCGCCGGCGCGCGCGTTCGGCGGAGCGGCCTTCGCGCGCTACGACGCCTTCGTCGGCGGCAAGGTGCGCGACGATCTGATCAAGGTCGCCCGGCAGCTGCTCGAGTACCAGGCGAAGGACGGCCACCTCGACACGCAGTACGTGAACGGCCCGGTGGCGCGCGGCGACGTGCAGGGCACGTATCACGCGATCGCCACGTGGAAGCAGGCGTACGCGGCGAGCGCCGACCCGAAGTGGCTCGCTCCGGTGCAGCGCGCCGAGGCCTGGCTGCAGAAGCAGACCCGCGGGTGGATGGAGGGGAAGGCGGCTGGCGTCGAGCTCGCGAACCTCGCGTACGCGGTGATGGGCCTGTCGGCGGCGGGCGTCGGCTCGACGGAGTCTCCGATGCCGTGGCTCACGCGGCAGCTGCTCGAGCGCCAGCAGAAGGACGGCAGCTTCGGTGACGCGATGTCGACCGGGCAGGCGCTCTACGCGCTGAGGCTCGTCGGCTTCACCGACAAGGACAAGCAGGTGGCGCTCGGCACCTCGTGGCTCGTCTCGCACCAGGTGCCCGGCGGCGGCTGGGGCGGCGCGGGCTTCGGCAAGGCCGAGGCGATGTGGGCGGTGCTCGGGCTGGTGAGCGTCGACGTGATGACGGTGGCGATCGGCAAGCTCGCCGACGGCGAGCACGTCGCCGACCTGCAGGGCCTCGAGGTCGAGGCGCGCGACAACAAGGGCGACGGCATTCAGAAGGTCGAGCTGTTCATCGACGACCAGAAGGTCGCCGAGGCGTGCGGCGCGAAGGTCTCGCACACGTGGGACACGCGCTCGCTCGGGTCGGGCAAGCACGTGGTGCTCGCGATGGCGACGTCGTTCAAGGGCCAGAAGTCGCAGCGGCAGCTCGAGGTGTTCTCCGGCAACACGTGGCTCACGCAGGTCGGCGCCGAGTCGAACGGCGAGGTGACGCAGGTGACGGCGCGCAACCTGACTCCGTCGGGTCGCAAGTTCTCGGTGGAGATGAACGTGCTCGAGGCCCAGGAAAAAGACGGCAAGCCCGTGGCGGGCAAGAAGGTGTTCACCGCCCCCGCGAGCGGCGAGGGCGGCGCGCTGAAGGCCGAGTGGAACGGGAAGGACGCGAAGGGCAAGGCGCTGCCGCGCGGCCGGTACTTCGGCGAGCTCGTGTACAAAGACGCGGAGGGTCGCGAGGTGCAGCGCGAGCAGGTGCTGTTCAACCACGACACCGCCGAGGCCGAGGCCCAGAAGTACGGGCAGGTCTACGGCAACCTGAACCTGGCCGGCGGAGCGCGCGGCCAGGGCTCGGCGAGCAACGCGGTCGTCGAGCTCGTCAACGAGCGCGGCGACGTCGTGCAGCAGGTGACGTCGACCGAGCAGGGCAACTACCGGTTCAAGAACGTCGACCAGGGCAAGTACAAGGTCCGCGTGAAGAAGCAGGGCTACGACTTCGAGGACATGCCGGTCAGCGCGGCCCCCGCGAAGGCGGCAGAGGCGAGCGGAGCGCTGCTGGCGAAGTAGCATGCGGCGGCATGAGAGCTGCCGTGCTGGCCGTGCTCGTCTCGCTGCCCGTTCACGCCGCTGATCTCGCGGTCCTCGTCGTCACCGGCTCGGCCGACAAGGCCGCCGCGTCGAAGCAGCTCGAGGCGGTGAAGAAGAAGGCGGCCGACCTCGACGCGGTGCTGAAGTTCGCGCCCGGCTTCCCGAAGCTCGAAGAGAGCGCCGCCGTGACCGGCCTCAAGCCGGGGTTCTTCATCGTGGTCGCCGGCTACTGCGCCGACGACAAGCTGCTGCCCGCGGTCAAGGCGCTCGACCCCGGCGCCTACGCGAAGATGGTGCAGGTCGACGACGCGGCCTGCCCGTCGCTCGCCGAGCGGATCGAGGTGAAGACCGCCGAGGCCAAGGACGCGGAGAAGCGGGTGCTGCGCGCGACGCTCTTCGCCACGACCGACGAGCGGGACAGCTGGCTCTTGCACCTCTCGTGGCGCGACAAGACCGGCGCCGTGCTCGCCGAGCGCCTCGTCCCCGAGAACGACGCCGCCGGCTGCATGTACGGCGGCACCGCCGAGCTCTCCGCCCGCACCGGCAGCATCACCGTGAAGACGACCGACTGCATGAAGTCGCGTGGCTGCCCGAACCCGGGGCCGGCCACCGTCGCGATGACCTTCACCGCTGCCGCCGACAAGATCGCCGACGAGGTGAAGGTGCTGAAGGACCCCGGCTACAAGGGCTGCCGCGGCGAGTAGAGGCGCGCAGCCGTGCGAGGGCCCGGAGAGGCCTGGGGACCCCGAGCCACCCGCTGAGCCGGCGGCGGCCGAGCGGGTGCCGCGCCGCCGGAGCCTGCCTCACACGGTGATCGCGCCTGCTTCGCCGACCTTCAGGCGCAGCACCTCGGGCGGCCCTCCGCCGGCCGCGGCCAGCACCGCGGCGAGCGGAGCCATCACGTGCTGCTCGACCGCGCGCTTGAGCGGCCGGGCGCCGTAGCGGGCATCGAACCCCAGCTCGGCCAGGCGATCGATGACCGCGTCCTCGTACGTCACGCGCACGCCGCGCCGGCTCAAGCCTTCGCGCGCGAGCGCGGCCTCGAGCACGCGGGCGGCGATCTGGCGGATCGCGGCCTTCGACAGCGGCCGGTACGCGACGATTTGGTCCAGCCGGTTCACCAGCTCGGGCCGGAAGAACTGGGTCGCCGCTGCGACGTAGTGCGCCGCATAGTCGGTGTTGGCGCCGGCGAACCCGAGCGAACGCCCGGCGGTGTCGGCGCCGAGGTTCGAGGTCAGCAGCACCACCGTGTTGCGGAAGCTCACCGTGTGCCCGTGGCTGTCGGTGAGCCGGCCCTCACCGAGCAACTGCAAGAGCAGGTCGTGCACGCCCGAGTCCGCCTTCTCGATCTCGTCGAGCAGCACGACGCCGAACGGCTGCGCACGCACGCGCGCGGTGAGCGAGCCCGCCTGGCCGCTCGCCGAGACCAGCCGCGCGGCCGAGCCCATCGCCGCGTACTCGGCCATGTCGAAGCGGGTGAGCCGCTTCTCGTCGCCGAACAGGTACGCGCACAGCGACAGCGCCGACTCGGTCTTCCCGACGCCGGTGGGGCCGAGCAGCAGGTAGGCGCCGAGGGGCCGCGACGGGTCGCACATGCCGGTCTTCAGCGTGACGATGAGGTTCCGCAAGAGCACCATCGCCTCGTCCTGGCCGATGACGCGGCCCTTCAGCTTCTCCAGCACGCGCTCGGGGTCGAGCGGAACGGTGGGGTCGATGATCTCCCGCGGGTAGCCGGTGCGCTCGATGAACGCGCGGGTGACGGCGTCTCCGTCGACGCGCGGGAGCTTGCCGCCCGCGGGGGGACGCGTCGAGGCGCGCAGCAGGTCGATCGCCGCGCCGGGCAGACCGCCGGCCTCTCCGAAGCGCTCGACGAGATCGATCGCGCGCTCGAGGGCCGACTCTTCGATCGGCACGCGCCGCGCCTTCGACACGCGATGCGCCGCCGACTGCAGCGCCAGGCGGGCCGGCGCCGGCGCCAGCGGCTTCACCACCTGCGTGCGCAGCGCGTTGAGGAACGCCGCGTGGGTGCGCTCGGCGCGGGCCGCGTCTTCCGGCGTCGCCTCGAGCACGATGCAGATGTCGCGTGACTCGATGGAGGGCAAGAGCTGGCGCGCGATGTCGAGGCCGCGGTCGCTCGACGTCGTCATCACCGCGAGCAGCTCGGTGAGCGAGTCGAGGTGCAGCACCGCCTTGCGCGTGCGCAGCGAGGCGACCATGCGCCGCACCCGGTCCTGCCACTCGCCGAGGTAGCGCATGCCGGCCACGATGCGCGCGCCGCTCGTCGAGTACACCTCGAGCCCCTTGAGCGCGGACTTCGCGTCCGCCGCCGCCGCCCGGTGAACCAGCTCGTGCAGCAGCGCCGACTTGCCGACCATCGGCGGCCCGACCAGCAGCACGCTCGCGCGCGCGTGGCCGGTGAGCGCCGCCGCGAGCTGCTCGACCTCGGCGTCCCGCTGGAACGCACGCTCGACGGTGCCGGCCTGCAGCTCGTCGGAGAGCCGCCGGCACGCCTCGGAGAGCCCCGGCGGCAGCGGCTCGCGCTTCGGCTTCGACGGCTCTTCCTTCGCCTTCCGCGCCGCGGCGCGCGGGTTGTACTTCGTGGTGACGGTGAGCGTCTGAACCGACTCCTCGCCGGTGTACGCGACCTCGAGGAAGCGCTCGAGCGGCGCGAGGTAGAGGTCGTGGCGGATGACCTCTTCGATGAAGGCGTCGAAGTCGGCCGGGTCGTGCAGCGTCTGCTCGACCTCGAGGCGCGGCACCATCACCTCGACCGGGCCCTTCTTGGGGTCGGCGGCGCGCAACAGCACGGTGAAGCGCATCGGCACCGAGAGCAGGCGGCCGCGCTGCATCGCGCGGAGCACGAGGTCGACGCGGCGCAGCGAGAACGTGCGCTTCTCTTCGGCCTCGCGCAGCTCTCCGCGGTCGACGAGGCGCTGGATTACCTTCGTCAGGTCGTCGCGCACCTCGGACATCGTCGGGCCGAAGGAGGCGAGGTGCGGGTGGCCGAGCACGTGCGCCGAGCAGCCCGCGTTCGGGAACTTGCGGACGAAGAGGTGGAAGACGCGATCGGTCATCGGCGGCCCCCGGGGGCGGAGGCGATAATGCGTTGCGATGACCGGCGCTGCGACGCGTTGCGCCTCCCGTTCACGCTGAGCGGAGGCCGCAGGCCGGAGTCGAAGCGGGCCGATGGCAGGCTTCGCAACCGCCTCGACTGCGGCCGGCTTCGCGTGCCTGCGCACAGCGTGAACGGCGTCGACGTCGATCGGCCGCAGCGGTTCATCTCGCGCTCGCCCTCAGCCACGCCGCGAGGTGCTTGGTCGCGTCGGTGAGCCCCGTCGCCACGAACCGGCCCGGCCCCTCGAGCTCGGTGCGCTCGACGACGAGCACCGGGTGGGGATCCGTCACCGGCTCGGCGCCGCGCCGCCGGGCCTCGCGCTCGGCGCGCTGCCGCTCGTCCCACGCCTCGACGACGCCGTGCTCTCCGTCGAGGGGCACCGCGCGCACGAGGGCGCGGCGCGACGTCCCGTCTTCGTTCCGCACCGCGACCTGCGCGTAGCCGAGCCACGGCGCGAGCTGCCGCTTCACGCCGGGGCCGTGAAAGACGAGGGCGACGCGGCGCCCCAGCTCGCGCCGCTCGGCGCCGGGCAGCGTCGCGGCGAACACGTCGACGGCGTCCTTCGACGCGGGGCCGACCGGCTCGAGCAGCAGCGTCACCGTCTCGTCGCCGGCGGCGGTCGCGGCGAGCCGGTCGGCGAGCAGCTCGAGCTCGTCGAGCGCTGCCGCGAGCTCGGGCGCCGATCGATTCACGACCGCTTCGGCGTTGACCGCGTACTGCACGCCGCGGCGCTCGACGTGGCGGCGCGGGTTCGGTCTCCACGGTACGCGGGCGAGGACCTTCTTCCCGGTCTCCTCGTGCTCTTCGTACGCGTCGGTGTCGAGCGAGCCGCCGAGCAGCTCGTCGAGCCGCGTCGCGAGCGACTCGAGCGCGTCGATGAGGGCGGCTCCTCCGGGGACGGCGGCCTTGCCGGCGAGCGCGCGCCGCCGGGCCTCTTTGAGCCGCTCGGCCTCGGCGGAGGCGAGCAGCTCTTGCACGCGGCCGAGGGCGTCGCGCGCGGCGGTGGTGAGCCGCGGCAGCGTCCATTCCTCGGGGGCCTCGACCGGCACCGGCGCCGCGCGCGAGAGCACGCGCACCGAGAGCTGCAGGTCATCTCCCCGGCGCAAGAGCTCGACGACGGCGAGGTCATCGGCGTTGCGCCGCAAGAGGTGGTGCGCGAGGGGAATCGCGAGCCGCTTCTCGAGCGCGCGCTTCAAGGGCCGCGCGCCGTAGCGCGGGTCGTACGCCTGCTCGACGAGCAGCGCGAGCAGCTCGGGCTCGACGTCGACGAGCACGTTGCTGCGGCGCACGCCGCGTCTCGAGAGCAGATCGGCCAGCGCGTGCTCGACCACCTTCTGCAGCGCCGGCCGGCCCAGCGAGCGGAACGGCACGACGCGGTCCAGCCGGTTGAACAGCTCGGGCCGGAAGAACTGCCGCGCGGCCGAGACGTAGTGCAGGGCGGCCTCGCGGGTGTCGGCGCGCAGGAACCCGGTCTGGCTCGCGGCCTCGCGCACGCCGAGGTTGCTGGTCATGATGACCACCGCGTTTCGCCCGTCGGCGGTGCGGCCGTACGCGTCGGTGAGCCGCCCCTCGCCGAGCAGCTGCAGCAGGGCGTCGAAGATGCGCGGGTGCGCCTTCTCGACCTCGTCGAGCAGCAGCACGCAGAACGGCTGCGTGCGCAGCGCGGTGATGAGCTCGCCGTCGGGGCCGCCGGGCTCTCCGATGAGGCGCGCGATGGCGCCGGCGGTGGCGAGCTCGCTCATGTCGAAGCGGACGAGCCGCTCGGCCGAGCCGAACAGGTACCGCGCCAGCGCCTTCGCGGTCTCGGTCTTGCCGACGCCGGTCGGGCCGACGAACAGCCAGTTCGCGAGCGGCTTGTCGGGGTCCTGCACCGACAGCTGCAGCGCGAGCACCGCGTCGGCGACGGCGTCGATCGCGTCGGGCTGGCCGGCCACCTGCGACGTCAGATCCGCGACGATCTGCTCGCGCGTCTTCGGAGCCGCTCCGCCCAGCACGAAGTCCGGCAGCCCGGTCTCGCGCCGCACCGCCTCGTACACGTCCTTCGCGCCGTAGCGCCGCACGTGGCCCTCGACGGTGCCGGGCCCCGCGAGCACGCGCTGAATCAGCCGCACCGCGCGGCCGGGCAGGGCGGCGCCGGCGAAGAAGCGGTCCGACAGCTCGAGCACGAGCTCCATCGCGTCGGGCGCGATGCGGGGCACCACCTGCGCCTCTTCGGACTCGAGCTCGCGGACGGCGCCGAGCAGCACGGGCAGGGTCTCCATTCGGCCGAGCTCGGGCACCTGCACCACGTCGAACAGCGCCGCGAACGACGGAGCCTCTTCGCGCACGCGCTCGAACCGCTCGGGCGTGCACTCGGCGATGATCGTCAGCTCGCGCCGCGCGATGGCCGGCTCGAGGTACTGCGCCGCGTGCGTGTCGCCCTTGCTGTGCCGCCCCGCGTAGACGAGCGAGGCGAGATCGTCGACGTAGAGCACGTCGTTCGTGTCGACGAGCTCCTGCACCAGCTCTCGGGCGCGGGCCTCCCACTGGCCGACGTACGACATGCCGGCGATGAACTGGTTGCCGTCGATGCGCCAGACGTCGCGTCGGCCGGTGGCGCCGCGCTGCCGCTCGACCATGCGCCGCGTGAGCTCGTGAATGAGCGCGGTCTTCCCCACGCCGCTCGGGCCGACCAGCACGATCGCGGCGCCTTCGCGCGTCTCGATCGCGTCGAGCAGCTGGCCCACCATGCCCTCGCGGGCGAAGGCGCGGCCGAGCTCTCCGTCGCGCGCCTGGTGCGCGAGGTTCTTGCCGATCTGCCTGAGCGTGCGCACGTAGAGGCGGGCGCGGGCGCGGCGCTGCTCGCGCTCCTCCTCGGTCTCCTCGGGCTCCTTCGCGGGCTCGCCGTCCTTCGAGGCGGAAGGCTTCGGCCGCTTCTTCAGCTGCTGCCGCAGCGGCCCGCGCGGGAGAATCGTCGGCGGGTCGGCGTCGACCTCGAGCAGATCGAGCCGCTCGTTGCGCTCGACGTTCCACCGCTCGAGCGTCTCGATGCGCCGGTCGAGGCAGTGCTTCGACAGGCGCGCCACGAGCGCCACGTCGAGATCGCCCGGCTGCTCGAGGGCGAGCTGCAGCCCGGGAATGCCCGTGGCAGTCGCCACCCAGAACTCGTCCTGCGGCCACTTCTCGAGCAGCACCGCGAGCCGGCCCTTGAGCGTGTACGCGCGCCCGTCCCCGCGGTCGCGCGCGACGGTGTCGACGGCCACGTGCTGAAGCTGCAGGTGCGGCGCCGACTGGTAGCGCCACGCGCTCGCCGGAGCCGCCTGCTCGAACCGCTCCATCACCATGAGCGCGAGATCGTCTTTGAGCTCCGACAGGCTGACGCCCTCTTTGCGCACGTCGGGCCAGTGCGGCAGCCAGCACTCCATGAGCCGCCCGCCCTTGCGCGAGATGATGAGGGGAAGCCTCAGGTCCATGCGGCCTCCTGCGCGCCGAAGACGCGGAAGCGCACCCACGCGGCGAGCACGCGGCCCAAGTCGAAGCCCTCGGGGTCGCAGCGGTGCTCGGTGTCGGTGCGCAGGTCCTTGATGACGCCGTGCTCCTGGCCTCTTCGCGCCGGCCAGATGCGGCGGATCTCGGCGCCGGGCATCACCACCTCGAGCTGCGACGGCTGGCCGAGCTGGCTCGCCTTCACGCCGCCCGCCTGGAAGCGGACCTTCACGGTGAACGACTCGCCCGCGGCGTGGAAGCGGTGCGCGCCGTGCTCGGCCGAGAGCAGCATCGGCAGCGCATCGCCATAGACGCGCAGCGCGAGCGCGTCCCACGCGGTGTCGAGGGGCGCGTTGCCGGTGCGCCACTCGTGCGTGGCGGGCTCGGTCGACGCGAGGGCGTCGCGCAGCCGCTCGACGTACTCCTTCGAGTCTTTCAGCGAGGCGCCGGTCTTCTCCCGGTGCAGCTTGATGGCGGCGATGATGCCCTGCTGCTGCAGCACCCGCTCGAGCTCGTGACCCGAGGTGCGGCGCACCTTCTTCTTCCGCTGCAGCTCGGCGGCCTCGGACGCGAGCTGCTCCTTCGTCTTCGGGGCGAGGTGCAGCACCTCGTGCCGCAAGCCGCGCCGGTGCGCCCACGACGCGTAGTTGCGCGCGAGCCAGTCGGCCCAGGTGGCCGCGCCGCGCCCGGGCACGAGCGTGAGCGTCGCGGCCTCGACCGGTGGATAGAGGCTCGCGAACAGCCGCTCGGTCAACGGCTCGAAGGCGTCGCGCGCCGCGTGGATCGCCGCCGCCAGCTCGTTCGCGGACTTCGCCGCGCGCGAGACGTAGGCCTCGAACACGAGCTCCTCGGCCGCTTCCGCCTGCGCGCGCACGCGCTCGAACGCCTCGGTGAGGTCCTTCGTCGCCGCCGCCTTGCGCGACTGCTCGTCGGCGAGCGAGCGGTCGGCCCAGTACGACGGCTCGCGGCACATGCGCTCGAACAGCGCGAGCGTGGCGCGCAGCTCGGTCATCAGCGGAGAGCGCACCCACGCCCGAACCTCCGCGCGCAGCCCCGCGGCCTTCTCGCAGAGCTCGAGCAGCGACGCGCGGCTGATGCCCTCGGTGTCGCGCGGGACGCCGTGCGTGACGAACGAGAGCGCCGCGCCGTCGAGCGAGACGTCGAGGCGCGACGCGCCGGGGGGCCGGTGCGCCGCCAGGTGCGCCGCCGCCGGAGCCACGAGCTGCCGCTCGAGCGCGCGCTTGAGCGGGCGCGCCCCGTAGCGGGGCTCGAAGCCCTTGTCGGCGAGGTGCTCGAGCACTCGAGGCTCGGTCGTCACCGCGACGTCGAGGCGGCGGAAGCCGGGGCGTGCCGCGACGCGCGCCACCTCGCGCTTCACGATCGACGAGAGGTGCTCGCGCGCGAGCGACGAGAAGACCACGACGTCGTCGAGCCGGTTGAACAGCTCGGGCCGGAAGAAGCGGCGGGCCTCGGCGAGGTAGTGCTGGCGAAGCTCTGCATCTGACGAGGCCGCGTCGCCGGCGAACCCCACCCGCGCGCGCAGCGTCTCGGCGCCCAGGTTCGACGTCATGATGATGACCGACGAGCGGAAGTCGGTGAGCCGCCCGCGCCCGTCGGTCAGCCGGCCTTCGCCGAGCACCGAGAGCAGCGCGTCGAAGACGGCCGGGTGCGCCTTCTCGATCTCGTCGAGCAGCACCACCGAGAACGGCTGCCGCCGCACCGCGGAGGCGAGGTGGCCCTCTCCGCGCGCGTCGCCGATGAGCCGCGACAGCGCGTCGGCGCCCGCGTATTCGCCCATGTCGAGCCGCACCATGCGGTCCTTCGAGCCGAACACGCGCTCGGCGAGCGCCTTCGCGGTCTCGGTCTTCCCGACGCCGGTGGGGCCGGCGAAGAACAGCGTCGCCACCGGCCGCTGCGGGTCGGCGAGGTTCGCCTTGATGACGGTGACGACCTGCGCCGCGCGCGCGACCGCCGCCGGCTGGCCCATCACGCGCGCCGAGAGAAAGGCGCGGACCTCGTCGGGGTTCAGCTCGAGCTCGTCGCGCAAGAGCTCCTCGGGCACGCCGGACTCGACCGAAAACCGGCGAATGACCTCGGCCCGCGAGAGCGTCTTCTGCCGCGCGTGGGCCGACGACTCGAGCAGGCGGCGCAAGAACGCGATCGAGCTGCCGAGCTGCGACCCGTACGGCCGGAACCGGCGCACCAGCGCGCGCACCTCGTCGATCGCGGTCTTGTCGGCGACCACGCCGTGCGCCTTCCCCTCGACCTCGGCGATGCGGCCGATGATGGCGCCCGCATCTTGGGCCGACGGCTCTTCGACCGAGAGCGGCGCGAACAGCCGCGCGAAGCTCTGGTGCCGGTCGCGCGCGCGGGCCCACTCCTCGGGCGTCGCCTCGGCGACGACGGCCACCTCGCGCGCCGCGAGCGTCGGCAAGAGCAGCTGCGCCACGTTGTCGTCGCTGTGCGCGCTCTTCCCCGCGTCGAGCAGGTCGACGAGCCGACCGAGGTGCAACAGCGCCTTCGCCTGGTGCGCCTCGTGGAACGCGTCGAGCGTCTGCCGCTGCCAGTCGCCGAAGTAGCCCTCGCCGGCGATGAGGCGCGAGCCGTCGAGGAACACGAACGGCCGCGGCTTCTTCTCGGCCGCCAGGCGCCGGGCGAGCTCCTGCAGCACGGCGGTCTTGCCGACGCCCGCGGGCCCGACGAGCACCAGGGCCTCCGCGTCCTTCGCCTGCACGTGCGCGCGCACCTGCTCGACGAGCCCGTCGCGGCCGAACGTCGCGGGGAACGCGCCGTCCTTCGCGAGCACGTGCCACTTCACGCCGAGGCGATCGAGCGTCGGCGTGGCGACGGCCTTCGGCTCGTCCTTCTTCTTCGGCTTCTCCTTCGGCTCCCAGTCGTCGTCGTCTTCTTCTTCTTCGTCTCGGGGCCGGGCCGCTTCGGGCGGCAGCGGGGGAGGGCGCTCGTCGAGGTGCAGCTCGCGGCGCTTGAGCTCCGACAGCTGCGTCGGCTTCACGTCGACCACGACGTCGACGAGCGAGAGCTTCCCCTCGCGGCGGAGCGCGAGCAGCGCCGCGGTGTCCCAGTCCTTCAGCTGCTCGGCGATCATCGCCGCCGCCGCCTGGGACAGCTCTTTGCCCTTCGCCTTGAACCAGTAGCGCGCGTCGGCGGTGAACAGCCGCGCCTCGGTGTGCCCCGCGTGGGCCGGAGCCTCGAGCGCCGGGAGCTCGAGCAGCTGCTGCTCGACCTTGCCGTCGTGGTGCACCGGCAGCACCTCGGGCGCGACGCGCGTGAGCTCTCCGGCGCCCGGCCGGCAGAACTTCCACAGGTGCCGCGGGTGCGAGCGGCCGATGCGGTCGTCGAGCGCGAGGGAGAGCTCGAACTTCGCCTCGTCGAGGGTGCGCGCGTGGACCGCGAAGTCCAAGAGCTCGAGCGGAGTGAGCGTCACGCGCCCGCTGGTGTGCGTGACCGCGAGGCACCTGAAGGTGAAGTTCACTTGGGCGGCGCGAGAGCCTAAATGAGCGCACGCGAAAAGTGCGCGAACAGATCCGAAAGAAGGCCGAGGCCCTCGCGGCCCGGCGCGGCGTCACCCGGCAGCAGGCCGAGGCCGACGCCGTCGACGCGTACCTGAAGCACCTGGTCGCCCGGGGCCGCATGGCGCTGGCCGCGCGCGTCGCCACGCCGCTGCAGACCGCGAAGGTCTTCGGAGGTCACCAGACCGAGCTCGAGGCGCTCAACGCCGCGCTCGACTTCGCGAGCGAAGCTTCTTCTTCGGGCTGAGCCGCGCGCGGCGCCGCACCGCCTTCTCGAGCTCGTGCATCGGCGCCGCCACGGACTTCGGCCTGAACTCGGCGAACATGCGGAACGCGAAGAGCAGCGCGTTCTGCAGCGCATCCATCGGGCCGATGCCGGCGATGGGCTTCCACCCCGTCCACCGCTTGTGCTTGGAGAACGGGTTCCACACGTCGTGCGCGCCCTCGATGCGCAGGGGGCACGACCACTCGTCGTCGGCGCGGCGCGGCCGGCCCAGAGAGACGTGCGCGACGTACGGCTTGCCGTCGTGCTCGTACTCCCACCAGTCCTCCGCGATCACGTCGAAGACGGCGAGGCGCTTCATGGGTGGCCTGAAGTTAGCCTGCCGCTCGGCGGAGATGAACGCGGTGTGCCGCGCGGTGGCGATGTTCGCCGCTCGGGCGTGACCCTCACGAAGCGCGGCGCACGTGCGTTCAGCTCGGACGAGCCGCGGGAAGTATGGCATGAGGCCCCGAATGGTCATCGGGGAGAAGCTGCCTTGGCGGCTGGTGCTCAAGGCGCACTGGGGCTGGCTGGCCGCGGTCTTCGTCGTCGCGTTCGGCGCGCGCGTGTGGATCTTCTACGGCGGCAAGATCCCCTTCACGCCGGTGCCGTTTCAGATCGCCGGCATCGCGATCGCCTTCTTCCTCGCGTTCCGCAACAACAGCTCGTACGACCGCTGGTGGGAGGGCCGCAAGCTCTGGGGCGCCATCACCAACAGCTCGCGCACGTTCGCGCGGCAGGTGATGTCGTTCATCGACGGCGGCAGCGACGACGAGCGCCGCGCCTTCCAGCAGGAGCTCGTCTACCGGCACATCGCCTTCTTGAACGCGCTGCGCGCCCAGCTGCGCGGTCAGCCGCCGGCGCAGGACCTCGAGAAGCTCGTCTCGCCCGACGAGCTCGAGGCGCTGAAGTCCCAGAAGAACGTCGCCGCGTGGCTGCTGCACACCAACGGCGTGCGCCTCTCGCAGGCGGTGAAGAAGGGGCTGTTGAGCGAGCAGCGCCACGTGTGGCTCGACATGACGCTGAGCGAGCTGGTGAACAGCCAGGGCGGCTGCGAGCGCATCAAGAGCACTCCCATTCCGGTGGCGTACCGGTTCTTCACGCACCGCTTCACGCGCCTGTTCGTCGTCGTGCTGCCGCTCGGCCTGGTCGAGCAGCTGGGCGCGATGACCATCGGCACGGTCATGGCGCTCGCGTTCATCTTCCTCGTGCTCGACACCATCGGCCGCATCCTCGAGGACCCGTTCTCGCTGGGCCCGAACGGCCTGGCGCTCTCGGCGATGTGCCGCAACATCGAGATCAACCTGCGCCAGCAGCTCGGAGAGAGCGCCGCCGGGCTCCCCGCCGCCATCGTCCCCGAGCACCGCGGGCCGGTGGACGTGCTCATGTAGGCGGTCTGTGGCAGAAGGGGTCGGCTTGCGCCGCCTCATCGCCCTCGCCCTGTCGGTTTGCACCGTATCCTGTGCGCCTGATCCGAAGCCCCCGACGCGGGAGCTGGTCCGGCTCACCGGCACTCCGCTCGAGCGCGGCCGGCAGCACGGGCAGCTCTTGCAGTCGAAGATCAAGAGCTTCTACACGACGCTGCTGACCTCCTCGCTCTTCCCGTACCTCGGCCGCGAGCAGCCCGACATCGCGACGTTCCTCACCGAATACTCGCAGGACCGGTACAAGAACGGCCGCTTCGCCTACGAGCTGCTGCTCGACAACGCGAAGAGCCTCGAGCGCTCGATTCCGCGCGCCGCCCGCGAGGAGATGCAGGGCATCGCCGAGGGCAGCGGCATGACCTACGACGAGATCCTCGTCCTCAACACGTTCGTCGACTCGACGCTCGCGGTGCGCGGCATCGCGCTGGCGATTCGCCTGTCTCGCGCGCCCGTGCTCGAGCGCCTCGAGATCCCCGAGCTGCAGGCCGACGGCGCCGACAACGACGGCGACGGGATGATCGACGAGGCGGGCGAGAGCGTGCTCGAGCCCTATCTCCCGGTGCGCGGCGCCACGTTCGTGGAGATGCCCACCACCTTCACCATGAAGGTCCGCCTGCGCGACCCGGACGGCGTCGACCCCGCGTTCTCGCTGCTGTACGCCGCGGGCCAGAAGCTCGAGTCGACGACCCACGTCGAGCTCGCCCCCGACCTGCTCGAGGCCACCGCGACGGTGACCTTGCCCGCCGCCAGCGCCCAGGTGCTCGTCATCAGCGCCGGCGACAAGAAGGTGCTGCCGAACCCGCCGCCGGATCACGCGAGCTTCATGCGCGACATCGAGGTGCTCGTCACGACGCGCGGCGCGAACCAGCCGCGAGACGCCGTGAGCTGGCCGGTGCTGCAGGACGGCCGCACGCGCCCGCCGTCGACGGTGCTGAGCCTCAAAGGGCCCGCGACCGAGGGCGGCGCTCCGATCGTCGCCCAGCACTTCGCGCTGCTCGACGCGAACACCTCGCACAAGCACACCGCGGTGTTCGTGCACGAGCCCGCGACGGGCCAGCCGTTCGCCTACGTGGGCTGGGCGGGGGTCGCCTGGGGCTTCTCGGGCATGAGCTCTCGCGGCGTCGGCTACGCGTGCAACCCCGCCGACACGCTCGACAACTCGGTCGTCGGCGCGATCTTCGATCAGGTCGCCGATCTGTCGAAGGCGAAGCTGGTCGCGCAGGGCACTCCCATCGGGTTCGCGATGCGCCGCGTGCTCGAGCAGGCCACCGACGCCGACGCGGGGGTCGCCACGGTCGGCACCTTCGAGCACGCCTACGGATGGGCCTGCGCCATCGCCGACGACCGGGGCGGCCAGCGCGCCGTCGAGGTCGACTCGGACGTCTTCAAGGAAGGGCAGAAGGGCATCTACGAGTTCGGCCCCGCCGACCGCCTCGCGAGCGTCGGCGACGGAGACCTCGTGCTCGGCTCCGACTACGCGAAGAACGTCGACGACATCGTGCGGCTCAACGTCGCGGGCCAGCGGCTCGTGCCACAGCGCGAGTGGGCGGGCATCTTCTTCCGCTCGCGCCGCGCCGCCTCGTACCTGCAGCGCGAGGTGCAAGAGGGCTACGGCACGCTGAACGTCGCGAAGGTGCAGGCGCTCATCTCCGACCCGGCCGTCGTCGACCACAGCGACTCGATGAACGCGGTGGTGCTGGACCTGAAGGCCAGGAGCATCTGGTCGGCGATCGGGCAGGTGCCCGCGACGAGCGGGCCGTTCGAAGAGGTGAAGCTGCCATGAGGCGGGCGCTGCTGCTGTCGTTGCTCGTCGCCGGCGCCGCTCACGCGGCGGAGACCGTCGTGCTGCCGAAGAGCACGTTCCTCATCGACTTCTCGTACCTGAACTCGACGCTCAACCAGCGCTACGACGACGACCGGCGGCGCCTGCCGCTCATCGACGAGATCCCGCGCTACGAGCCCGGCGGCGGTCTGCAGGGCGTGCTCGGCGCGAAGCCCGACGTGCAGTTCCGCTTCCTCGTGCTGCAGCTCGGCTACGGCATCACCGACCAGCTCACCGCGCTCGTCTACGTGCCGATCGTGCTCGAGACGGTCATCGACGCGAACTTCTCGTGGAGACCGGGCGACTACCAGCCCGGCCTGGGCCGCGCCTATTCGCAGGACGACTTCTGGGCCTGGGCCGGCAGCCTCGGCCAGCCGCGCCCTCCCGACCGGGCCGTCACGAACCGCGGCACCCTGGCCGACATGCCGGTGGGCCTGAGGTACAAGCTCGACAACTACTGGCTCCTCGACAAGCTCGGGCTGCAGGTCGCGGGCACGCTCGTCGTCGCGCTGCCGACCGGGAAGGCGCCCGACCCGGAAGAGCTGCTCGTCGCCGGCACCACCACCTGGGAGCTGCACTCGTACGGCGACGTCGAGGCCCACGTCTCGCTCGACCGGCCGTTCCTCACCGACGAGTACGGCGTCTCGCGCTTCAACCTCGGAGCGGACTTCTATTACGCGTTCTTCCGCCCCCGCGAGTACCAGACGCCGCGCGGCACCGTGAACCCGCTGCTGCTCAACTTCGCGCCGTACGTCGGAGACAAGTACACCATCGACCCCGGCGACTGGTTCGTCTCGACGGTGAGCTTCGACATCAACCCGTTCCTCGGGCCGACGCTGGCGACGATCGTCTCGGGGCGAAGCCTCGAGAAGGCGCACACGCTGCCGCCGATGGTGTCGCTGACGTTCAGCTACTCGTACATCGCGACGATGCCCACGCGCTGGCACAGCAACTCGCCGCTGTGGGAGTACGACCGCGAGAAGCAGTGGGGGCCCGGCGACAAGCACGCGTTCCGTGCCCAGCTGAACCTCAGCTTCATGCGCGTCGGCTTCCCGTTGCAGATGTACATCAGCTACCGCGCGCAGGACCTCGCCAGCGGCCGCAACACGCGCGCCGCGAACACGTTCTCAGTCGGCTTGAGGCTGCTCGCGAAGTTCTGGTGAGCCCGGGTGTAGAGGGCGGAGCTGAGGCTGCGAAATTTCCACCGTTCACGCTGAGCGGAGGCCGAAGGCCGGGGTCGAAGCGGGCCCAAAGACCCCCGGCCCCCTTCGATGTTCGCCTCAGTCGTCGCACGTCAGCCGCGCGCTCAACATGCCCTTGAGCGACCGGTCGCACCACTCACCGCGCAGCACGAACTCGCCGCGGTCGCGGTTGATCCACGACCAGCCGTCGCCCTCGGGGACGGGCTGACCGTCGAGGCGAATCTCGAGCATGTCCTTCGGCTCGAGCCTGGTGAGCACCGTCCACGTGCAGTTCTTCTCGCGCTCGCTGATGCCGGTGAGCACCTCGGTGAGCTGCTCCTTCGTCTCGGCCGAGTTGAACCGCGGAGAGCCCATGCGCGGCGCGCCGCCGGCCACCGCCATCGAGTCGAGCGTGGCCGACGAGCGGGCGATGGTGGCGAAGCCGACGACGTGGGTGGTGATGCCGGCGTCGGTGCGCAGGTTCTCGACCGCGCGAACGGTGCGCCGATCGTCGAGGCACACGTCCGGCTGGGGGCACATCGGCGGGAAGCCCGTCGTGCCCTGGGTGCAGGTGCAGGTCAGCGGGTCGAGCGACGCGTTGCAGTTCGGCTCGCCGTCGGTGATGAGGATGATCGACTTCGACTTCGCGAGCGTGGCGGGGACGCGGACGGCCTCCATCGCCCCGGCGATGGGAGTGCCGCCGCCCGGCTCGCGCGTGACGAACAGCGACAGAATCGGGCCGGCGTTGAACGTCTTCGGCGTGAGGTCTTCGATCGACGAGGTGCTGCACTCGTTGTTCCTCGGGAACAGCACCGCGCCCATCGAGAGATCTCTCTCGTGCACCGGAAGGACGTCACCGAGCACGTCGAACAGAATCTCCCAGCGGCGCGGGCCCTCGAGCGGAGGCCCGAACGGCGGCCCCTCGTTGCCCTTCAGGTCGAACGCCATCGAGCCCGAGCGGTCGAGCACGAAGAAGATGGTCGGGGTCGCGTGGGAGAGCTCGACGAACCCCGTCACACACGCCTTGATGCCCGCGTCGGGGGACCCGGCGTCCGGGCGACCTCCGTCGGTACGCGTGACGAGCTCGGGTGGGTCGTAGACGACGGTTCGACCGCACGCTGCCAGCAGCAAAAAAACGAAGACACGCCGCATTCACAGCACTTGTTAGCCCGTCTTCACGGTGGGCGTCCAACCTCGGTGCCGGGCCGCCACGGTTTGGGTATAGCCAAAGTGGAGGATGCGAACGTGAACGGGGCCCGTCAGCACGTCGTCATCGTCGGAGGAGGCTTCGGCGGCCTGTACGCCGCGCGCACACTCGCCAAAGAGCGCGACACCCTCGACGTCACCCTCATCGACAAGCAGAACTACCACCTGTTCCAGCCGCTCCTGTACCAGGTGGCGACCGCGGGCCTCTCGGCCGGCAGCATCGCGTCGCCGATCCGCGGCATCTTGAGCAAGGCCAAGAACGTGAGCGTGCGCCTCGGCGAAGCCACCGCGGTCGACCTGAAGGCCAAGAAGGTCCACCTCGCCGACGGCAGCTTCGTCGCGTACGACCAGGTCATCCTCACCACCGGGGTGCGCCACTCGTACTTCGGCCACCCCGAGTGGGAGAAGTACGCGCCGGGCCTCAAGAGCGTCGACGACGCGCTCGAGGTCCGCCGCAAGGTGCTCATGGCCTTCGAGAAGGCCGAGGTCGCGACCGACCCGAGAGAGCGCGACGCGCTGCTCACCTTCGTCGTGGTCGGCGCCGGCCCCACGGGCGTCGAGCTCGCCGGCGCGCTCGCCGAGCTCTCGCGCTTCACGTTCGCGCGCGACTTCCGCAACATCGACCCGAAGAGCGCGCGCATCGTGCTCATCGAGGCGGGGCCGCGGCCGGTCGCCGCGTTCACCGAGAAGCTCTCGCAGAAGGCGCTCGAGTCGCTGCAGCGGCTCGGCGTCGACGTTCGCCTCAACACGCGCGTCACGCACGTCGACGACTCGGGCGTGAAGCTGGGCGACGGCGCGCACCTGCCGGCGCGCACGGTGCTGTGGGCCGCCGGCGTCGAGGCCTCGCCGCTGGCGAAGAGCCTCGGCGTGCCGCTCGATCGCGCCGGCCGCGTCGTCGTGAACCCCGACCTCACCCTTCCCGGGCACCCCGAGGCGTACTGCATCGGCGACCTCGCCAGCTTCCAGCTGCCCGACGGCCACACGCTGCCCGGCCTCGCGCCCGTCGCGATTCAGCAGGGCAAACACGTGGCCGAGAACGTCATCGCCGCGCGGTGGGGCAAAGAGAAGAAGCCGTTCGTGTACTTCGACAAGGGCACGATGGCGACCATCGGCCGCGCCGCCGGCATCGCGCAGACGGGCAAGCTGCAGCTGTCGGGCATGCTCGGCTGGCTCGGCTGGCTGTTCATCCACATCATCTTCCTCATCGGCTTCCGCAACCGGCTGCTGGTGCTGCTCGAGTGGACGTGGGCGTACCTGACCTACCAGCGCGGAGCGCGGCTCATCATCGGAGAGGGCGCGCCGGCGCCGGTGACGCTGCAGACCACGCTGCCCGAGCGCGTCCCCGCGATGGCGGAGCGGCGGTGAATTGCCCCTGCGGCAGCGGCGCGCCGTACGAGCAGTGCTGCGGGCGCTTTCGCGCAGGCCAGAGCGCGGCCACGCCGGAGCAGCTGATGCGCTCGCGGTACACCGCGTTCACGCGCGGAGACTGGGACTACCTGCGGAAGACGCAGGCCGCGCCGCTCGAGGCCGGCTCGGTGCTCACCTGGGTGGGCCTCACCGTGCACGAGGCGAAGGGCGACGAGGTCGAGTTCAGCGCGCGGTACCTCGACGGAGATCGCGAGGTCACGCTGCGCGAGCGCTCACGCTTCGAGCAGCGCGAGGGCCGGTGGCTCTACGTCGACGGCGAGAACACCGTCACCGCGAAGAAGGTCGGGCGCAACGAGCCGTGTCCGTGCGGGAGCGGCAAGAAGCTGAAGGCCTGCCACTCGTAGCCGCTCACGCGGGAATCGCCGCCACCACCGTCGTCGTGTTGTGCCACCCGTCGAGCCGCCCCTTGAACCGGGCGATCTCTCCGTACGTGAGGAACCCGGCGATCGGCACGTCGGGGAACACCGAGCGCACCGCGTCGATCTCCTTCTGAAACTGGTCCTTCAGAATCATCCCCCGGCACACGCAGTCGAACAGCAGCACGCCGGCGGCCCGGCCGCCTTTGAGGTTGTCGCGCGCTTCGGCGGCGGCGCGCTCGGCAGCCTCGACCATCGACGGCGCCTCGCCGTCGAGGATGCACACGCTCGAGCCCTCGGTGACGTCGGCGACCAGGTTGAGCTCGCCGGCAGCGCCGACGCCGACCGGCGCGCGCGCGTGGTGCAGCTCGTCGAGGAAGAACACGCCCAGCTCGTTGCCGATGAGGAAGTTGCCCGCCGACGCCGCGTCGAGCTCGATGCCGCGCGTCTTCGCGTAGTCCTTGTACACGTCGAACGCCGGCCGCCCGTCGAGCTCGTACAGCACGTTGCCCTTCGCCTTGGTCACGGTCATGCGCTGCGTCTTCGGCCGCAGGCCGTGATCGACGCCGACGCCCCACGGCGAGCGGTCGAAGAGGTGCACCGCGGCGGCCGAGTCCGGAGCCGCCTCTCCGCGCGCCCCGACCCACGTCGACTTGAACGCGCCGTCGTCTCCCGCGGCGCCGCCGACCACCTGCTGGAACATGCGCGTGCCCTGCATCACCTCGCGCACCAGCTTCTCGCCGGTGCCGGCGAGGCCGTCGACCAGCAGCACCGTGGTCGAGAGCCCGAGGCCCTTCGCGGCGGCCTCCTTGTTCGCGGCCGCGAAGCCCGAGCACAGCCGCTTCGCCACGTCCTGGTGCGCCGCCTTCACTCCGGTCGCCGCCTGCACGTCGAAGTGCAGGCGCTCCGAGGCGACGAGCAGGCAGGTGAGCCCGCCGCGCAAGAGCCCGCGCTCGGTGAGCTCGCCCGCGGTGTGCGAGGCCACGATGTCCGTGCCCGGGCTCGCTTCGGCGGCGGCATCGAGCACCGCCTTGAGGTTGTGTCGCGACGACGCGAAGAAGAACCCGAGCCGCGCCTTGCGGCCCTGAAGCGACTTCAGCGCCTGCCGCGTGGCCTCGGCGGCGGCGAGGCGCGTGTCCTGGCTCTCCGATTGGCCGGTGCCGACGAGGTTCTCCATCTCACTTACCTCCCCCCAGCTTCTTCAGCGCCTGCTTCGCCTCGTCGAAGCCCAGCTTCGCCGCCACCTCGTACGCCTTCCTGGCCTCGTCGGGCTTGCCGGTCTGCTCGTACAGCTCGCCGAGCGAGAACGACGCCTGCGCGAGGTTGGGGTCGACCTGGAGCGCGGCCTTGAACGACTCCTCGGCCTGCTTCGGCTGCCCCTTCGCGTAGATGAGCACGCCGAAGTAGTAGAGGCCGAGCGCGAGCCGCGGCTCGGCGGCGAGCACGTCGGTGATGACCTGCATCGCCTTCTCGGGGTCTCCCGCGCGGTAGTAGAGGAAGCCGAGCTCCGCGCGCGCCTCGAGCAGCGACGGGTCTCGCTCGGTCGCCTGCTCGAGCGCCGGCAGCGCCTTGTCCGGGCGGCCCATGCGCGAGTGCATGATGCCGAACCGCGCCAGCGCCTGCGCGTTGTTCGGGTTGAGCTGCAGCGCCTCGTTGAGCAGCGCCGTCGCCTGCCCGTAGTTGCCCATCGCCATGTAGAGGTCGACGAGCCCGAGCCGCGCGGCCTGGTTGTCCTTCTCGGCCTTCAGCACGCCCTGGTACAGCGGCTCGGCCTGGCGAGAGATGCGCGCCTTCGCGTAGGCGCGCGCGAGGTCGAGCTTCGCTTCGGTGGTGGGCTCGAGCTCGAGCCGCTTCTTGAGCTCGGTGACGGCCTCCTCGGGGCGGTTCAGCACCAGGTACACCTCGCCGAGCGCCGCGCGCGCCGAGGGGTCGTCGGGCAGCTTCTCGACCGCGCTCTTGAGCACCGCGACCGCCTCATCTTTCCTGCCGAGGCCCACGTACGCGAGCGCGAGGCCCCGGTACGCGTCGGTGGTGCGCTTCTTCGCCGTGTACTTCTTGCTGATCTTGAACTTCGACGCGTCCTTCTCCTGCGCGTCGGTGAGCTCGATCGACTTCTTGAACGCCTCGACCGCGCGGTCGCGCTTGCCCTGCGCGAGGTACATCGTGCCGAGCTGCGTGTACGGCTCGGCGTTCGCGGGCTCGAGCTTGAGCGCCTGCTCGAACGCCTTCGTCGCCTTCCCGTTGTCGTTGAGCCGGTAGTACGCGAGCCCCAGGTTGAAGAACGCCTCGGTGAACGACGGGTCCGCTTCGGTGGCGCGCTTGAAGTAGTCGAGCGCCTTCTTGTGGTCTGCCCGCGCGTCCCAGGCGACGCCGAGGTTGTTGAGCGCCTGCGCGTGGCGGGGGTTCATCGCGAGCGCGCGCTCGTATTCGGTCACCGCGCCGGTCACGTTCGCCTCGCGGGTGAGCAGGACCCCTAAGTTGTAGTGCGCCTCGGCGTCGGCGAGCGGGTCCTTCGTCACCTCGTGCAAGAGCTCCTTCGCCTCGCTGAAGCGGCCCTTCTCGGCGAGCGCCTTCGCGAGGTTCACCTTCGCCGGAGTGAGCGTCGCATCCAGCTCGAGCGCCTTCTTGTACTGCGCCATCGCCTCGTCGACCTTGGTGCCCTTCTTCTGCAGCGCCTCGCCGAGGTTGAAGTGCAGCTCGGCGTCGTTCGGCGACAGCTCGACGGCCTTCGCGTACTGCTCGACGGCGATGTCCGTCTCGTTCTGCGCGCGCGCCAGCAGCCCGCGCTCGGCGCGCAAGCTGGGCTCGTCGGGCAGCGAGAGAATCGCCTTGTCCAGCACGTCGCGCGCCTTGTTCGGCTCACCCGAGAGGCGAAACGCGCGGGCCAGCAGCAGCTTGCCGTCCAGCGAGTCGGGGTCCTTCTTCACCAGCCGCTCGAGCGGGCCGACCGCCCGCTTCGCCTCGCCGAGCGCGAGGTAGGCGAGCCCCAGGCGGTACAGCGCCTCGGCGTCGTCGGGCGCGTTCTGCAGCGCGGCCGTTTCGACCGCGATGGTGCGGTTGAGCGCCGCCTGCTCCTCGGGCGTGATGGAGAGGACGAGCGCAGTGCTGAGTGCGATGAACGTCATGTCAGGTGGCTACTCCACGTACGGGCTGGCGCGCGCGTCGAACGTCTTCTTGGCCAGCGCGCTCTTGCTGCTCTCCCACTTGTTCTTCACCTCGTCGGCCTGCGCGCTGACGTTCTTCGCCTCGTCACGCGCGGCGGCGTACTTCTCGTCGCACTTCTTCACCTGGCTCTCGAACTCGACCGGGTCGAGCGCCTCGCTGCCTTCGATCTTCTTCTTCCGGGCCGTGTCGAGCTTCGACTGCTCGAAGCGGGCGAGCGCGCAGGTGAGCGCCATCTCGGCGAGCTTCTCTTCCTGCTTGTTCACCTCTTGCCGTGCCCGGAGCCAGTCGAGGCGGGCGTCGGCCTCGACGACGGCGAGCTTCGCGATCTCCTTCGACGACTCGTCGGCCGCGGACCCGACCTCGCCGTTCGCGGCCGAGAGCCGCTCCTTCGCGCGGCGGATCTGATCTTTGGTGCGCTGCACCTCGTTGCGCGTCTCGTCGAGCCGGTCGACCGCGATGGCGAGGTCGTTCTCGGCCTCGAGCAGGTCGATGCGCGACTCGTACGGCAGCTTCTCGATGATGGAGTCCGGCACGCGCTTCACGCCGCACCCGGCGACCAGCAACGCAACCAGGAACAGGGTCGCTCGCCCGCGGTGAGCGGGGCCGCGAGGGCTGGTGACCCCCGAGAGCTTGCCAGCGACGAAGCGGAGCGAGCTCGCCGCGGGCGAGCCACAGGGAATCAGTCTCTTCATGGAAAGTGTGCCTGGAAAGAGGAGAACACTGTCTTGCCCGACGCGAACTCGACGCCGTTCTCGAACGTGCAGTGGAAGTCGCCTGCCGCCTTGAGCCCCATGCCCTGCTGCGGCACGTTCTGAAGCGTCAGCGTGCCGACGCGCAGGTCGGGGAACATGCGCCGCGGGTCGTCGAGCACGTCGCGCGAGACGATGCCGCGCTGCTCTCCGTCGGAGAGCACCTCGGTGAGGTCGTACGTGCGCGCGATGAACGTCTCCATGCCGCCGTCGGGCAGCGGCTGCGGCTCGAGGCGGGCCGTCACCGCGAGCGTGGTGTCGCACAGGCCCATCGACGTCACGCAGTCGCCCATCGCCGTGCCGCGCTTGCGCATGAACTTCACGACGCCCTGGCCCGCGCTGTACTGGAGAATCGCCTCGTCGTAGTCGAGCGCCATCACCGTGAGCAGGCTGCCCTCGAGCTTGGCCTTCGGCGCGTTCGGAGAGCCGCAGCTCACCAGACACACGACCAGGGTGAGGACCACCGCTCGGCGCGCAGCACCCGGCCCCGCCGGGGGCGGAGCAGGGTGGGTCTCCCACCCGTTGGCCGAGCGGCCGGAGATGTCAGCACTCGAGCGACGCATCAGCGGCAGGTCTTCCACTCCGGGTCGACGTCGGGACCCTTGATCGACTCGGGGTCCTTGAGCAGCGACAGCTCTCGCTTGGCGCCTTCCTTGTCGGCGAAGCGGCAGCGCAGCGCCGCGAGGTTCGCGCGGGCCTTCTCGTACGTGGGGTCGGCCTCGAGCGCGCGCGCGTACTCGGCGCGAGCGATCATCGCGTCACCCTCGAGCAGGAAGCTGTACCCGAGCGCCGAGTGCGCCGAGGCGCGGTTGTCCTCGATCTCGATCGCGCGGTTGAACGCCACCTGCGCGGCCTTGAGCTGGAAGCCGCCGAGGTTCGCGACGCCGAGCTGCTCGAAGCTCGCCGCGTCCTGCTTCGACTCGGCGCTCTTCTGAAGCTCGTCCACGTTCACCCCCACCGGGTTCGGAGGCATGCGCCCCAGCGGGTTCGTCGCTACTTCCGTCTTGTTGCGGCACCCGACCGTCGCCGTGGTGAAGACGTCGAGCTGGTCGGCGCGCGACACGCACTGGGTGAACGCGTTGTCCGCCTGGTCCTTCAGCGGGTCGACCTGCTGCTTGATGGCCTCGCGGTACTGCGCGACCTCGGTCGCCGACAGGCCCGCCGGCGGAGGCAGCGACTCGACCGCATCGGCCAGCAGCTTCAAGCTCGAGGCGATGCGCCAGAGCGACGCGACGGCCCACTCCTGCGAGCCCATCTGCGCGGCCTGCTGGAAGATGCCCTGCATCTGCTGCATCGCGGCGACCTTCGCCTCGATGGGGTCGTTCGGCATCGCCTTGAACTGCCGGTACATCATGTCGCCGAGGTACCAGAGCGCCTTCGCCGCATCTTCGCCCTGGCTCGAGGGGTTGTTCGTCATCGCGGTGAGCATCGGCACCAGCGACTCGACCTTCGTCGACGGGTCGGCCGAGGCGACCTCGGTGATGATGGCCGCCGCCGTCGGGTTCGTCTTGTCGAGCTTCAGCACCTGCTCGGCGACCGCCCGCGCCTTGGCCGGCTCCTTCATCTTCATCTTGAGCCTGGCCAGCTCGACCAGCACCTCGACCTTGCGCGCACCGGCGGACTCGGCCGCGGTCTCGAGCGACTTCACCGCGCCGTTGTAGTCGCCGAGCGCCGCCTTGAGGCGCGCCGACGCGAGCCAGCCGTCGAGGCCGGTCGAGTCGGAGAAGCGGGTGCCGATGTCCTCGAAGTACTTCGCCGCGTCCGCGTAGCGGCCCGCCTCGGCGGCCTGGCGGCCGAGCGTGAGCAGCACGTCGGAGGTGAACTTGCTCTTCGGGTACTCGCCCAGCAGCCGCTTGCCGATCTCGCGCTGCTTCGCGAAGTCGCGCTTCTCGCGCGCGGCGTTGAACGCGTTGTAGAGCGCGGTCTCGCCGATGTCGGTGCCCTTGTTCTCGTCGGCGATCTTCAGCATGCCTTCGATGATCTCGCCGCCCTGCTGAAGCCCCTCGAGCAGCTTCTCGGGCAGCTCTTCCATGCGCGACTGGTCGACGATCTTCCGGACCTCGGCGAGGAAGTCGGGCGGCAGCTTCGACTTGAGCAGGATCTCGCCCGTCTCCTTGATGCCCTTGAAGTCGTTCACCTGGCGGTACGCGTCGAGCGCGAGGTTGCCGGCGACGCGCGCGTCTTTGTGTTCGAAGTGGGTGACCGCGAACTCGCGGAACAGCTCGCCTGCCCGGTTGTACTCGCCGTCCTCGTAGTAGGCGCGCGCGATGTTGAACTTCACCTCGAGCACGTGCTCGCTCTTCGGGTAGCGCGAGACGTAGCTCGCGCCGAGCAGCTTGAGCGCCTGCCGCGCGTCGGCGACCTCGAACGCGTTGAGGCGCTCGACGTCACCGGGCTTGAGGCTCGAGAAGTACGAGAGCAGCGCGCCGTACAGCGCCTGCTCGTGGTTCTTCACGTCGGCGACCGTCGACTGCGCGTCGGACTTCGAGACCGCCGCGACCGCCGCGAGCTTCGGGTCCTTCTTGGCGTCTTTCCCCGTCGGAGCGGGCGCCGGCTTCTCGGCCTTCGGGTCCTTCGCGACGTCGACCTTGTTCGGGTCTTTCGACGCGTCGTCCTTCTTCCCGTCTTTGCCCTTGCCGTCCTGGCTGTCGAGGTAGAGCGCGAGCTCTTCGAACTGCCGCGCCGCCTGCGGGTACTGCTTCGCCGCGAACAGCGCGTCGGCGCGGTTCTGCATCATCATCGTCGCGTACTGCTTCGGGCGGAACAGGCCGAGGTACTCGTCGTACGCCTCGGCGGCCTCGAGGAAGAGCGCCTTGTCGTCGCGCTTCTGCGCCGCGGTGTGGATCGTCGTGGAGAGGTCTCGCGCCATCTCCTCGAGCTCGGCCAGCGTCTTCTTCCGCGACGTCTCGTCCTTCGACGGGTCGGTCTTCGCCTGCACCGCCGCGCGCACGAGCACCGCGACGTCCTGCGGTTTGGGCAGGACCTTGTTCTTGGCCGCCTTGATCGAGTCGTAGATCTTCTCGGCGCGCTCGACCTCGAGCTCGGGGTCGGGCTGCACCTCCATCAGCTTGCGCAGCGCGGGGATGGCGAACTCGTACTGCTGCTTGATGAAGTAGCGGTTGCCCAGCTTGTCGAGCGCGAGCGCGTAGGTGGTGCGCGACTCGGACAGCTTCTCGAAGTACTGCAGCGCGCCCTTCGCGGGGCGCGACTCGGTGTAGCTGTAGACGAGATCGAGCAGCGCCTCGCGCTTCACGTTCAGCGCCTTGCTCTGGTCCGTTCCCGGCATCGGCGCGCTCGCCGCCGCCGCCTCGAAGAACGTCACCGCGTCCGCGTAGTTGTTCTGGTTCACGCGGATCCACCCCATCTTGTAGCGGGCGAGGTCGTGAACCGGAGAGGGCGGGGCGTCGAGGATGTTCTTGTAGTGCTCCTCGGCCGCTTTGAGGTCGGCCTTGTCGAAGTAGTAGTCGCCCAGGATCTGCTCGGCGTCGAGGCGCAGCGGCGAGCTCGGATACTTGCGAATCAGATCGCCCAGCGTCTTGAGCATGGTGTCGAACTCACCCATCTCGCGCTGCTCGTGCGCCAGGTAGAACGTCACCTTGTCGCCGTCGTGGAAGTCGACGTTCTCGCGCAAGATGCGGTTGTAGATCTGCACCGCCTTCTCTTTGTAGAGCTTGGTCTCCGGCGAGACGATCGCGCCCTTCGCGTTATCCGAGCGCGTCTCGGCCTGGTAGTAATACGTGTAGCGGCTCTTCTCGACGTAGAGCTCGGCGAGGCGGAACTGCAGGTCGGGCAGGTACGGCGCGTTGCGGCTCTTCGCGATGAGCTTGTTCGTCTCGCCGATGGCGCGGTCGACCTTGAAGATGTCGCGCTTGAGCTTGTTGACCAGCTCTTCCTTCTCCTTCGCCTTGGTGATGAGCGGGTTCTCGAGCTTCTTCGAGAGCACGTTGGGCGCGCCCTGCGAGAGCACCAGCGACGCTGCGAGGACGAGGGCGTTCATTGCGCGCTCTCCTCGATGCAGCGGCTCTTCAGGCTGAACCGGTAGTCCCGCAGCTCGTCGTTCCAGTACTCGTCGCGGAACTTGAACGCGATCTGCCCGTCTTTGAGCTTCTCTTCCTCGAGGTCCTTCACCAGCTTGCTGCCCTTCTTCACGCGCTCGTAGAGCTTGAGGCCCACCTCGTATTCCATGAGGCGAACCTGCTCGGCGGCACGCAACAGCTTGTCGGCCTCGGCGCGCGTCGCGTCGCGCAGGCGCTCCTGGTAGATGCGCGTCGCCTCGGCGCGGGCCAGGTCGTAGAGCCGCGTCATGTAGCTGAACATGCGGTCGCCGAAGGCGCCGGCGAACTTGCCGAGCTTCTCGCCCTCGAGCTCGAGCGACTCGAGGAACTTGCGCGCGCGCTTCGCCGGGCCCTTCGCGGCCGCGGCGCGCTTGAGCCGCGCGTCCTTCGTCAGGTCTTCGCGCTCGCGGATCGCCTCGAGCGACTCGGCGTACTTGCGCGTCAGCTCTTTCGCGGCGCGCTTCGCCGGCAGGTAGTGGCACAGGTCGCGGTAGACGAACGCGCGCAAGAGGTACTTGTCCGGCAGGAACTCGTCGCGGAACGACGGCGCGTCGAGCGTGGTGAGAATGCCCATCGCGGCGTGGATCTCGCCGAGCTGGTAACGCACCCACGCCTCTTCGAGGTACAGCGTCGCGCGGCCGGGGTCGAGCTCGGGCAGCTGCACGCGCTCGTACGCCTCGAGCGCGCCCTTGTAGTCGCGCTGCTCGTAGCGCAGGCGGGCGACCGCGAGCATCGCGTCGTTGCGCGCCTCCTGCGTCAGCTTCTCGTCCTCGGACAGCTCGAGGAACTGGTCGATCATCTCCTTCGGAGCTTCTTTCTTCGACGTCTTGAGCCGCGTCACGAGCATCGCGTACTTCGCCCGCGACGCCTCGGCCGAGCCTTCGGGCAGCTTGCTGAAGTGCGTCGTCGCCCAGCGCTCGTTGCCGACGCGCAGGTCGACGAGGCCCTGCTGGTAGTGCGCGTAGCCGGCGATCTCCTCGGGCAGGAAGCCCAGGTCGAGCGCGCCGAAGACCTGCTCGTCGATCATCACCTCGTCGTGCGGCAGGTCGGTGAGCGCGCGCAGCTCTTCCATCGCCTTGGGCAGCACCGCGGGGTTCGAGCGCTCGCGCGCGATTCGCGCGAGGTACACGGCGCCGGCGTGGCGCAGCCCCAGGTCGATGAGCGACTTCGCGAGGAAGAACTGCGCCCAGGCGTAGTTCTCGTCCGTCTGCGGCATGCCCTCGGTGTACGCGAAGAGCAGCTGCGCCGATTCTTTCGGGTAGCCCAGGAAGTACGACTCCAGCGCGCGGTCGAAGCTCTTCGGGTCGATCTTCTGCGGCTCGGCAGGAGCGGGCGCCGCCACGGCTTCTTCCTTCTTCGGCTCGGCGGCCCCAGGCTTCGCCGAATCGGCCTTCGCGGGTTCAGCGGCCGGCTTCGCTTCTTTCGGCTTGTTCTCGACGGACTCTCCCGTGACGGGATCCGTCTTCTGCTGTCCCCCCGAGGGCGCGGTCGCCGCCATGAACATCACGGCGGCGGCCCCTGCAAACAGTCGTCTCATGTCACCTCTCGACGCGGAAAAGACTCACGATCCAAAGTTCAGCGCGAGCATCAGGTTGATCTGGAGCACCTGCTCCGGCTTGTCGCGGATGACGACGTTGTCGCTCACCTCGAGCCGGTAGCTCACGTACTTGTTCTGGAAGACGCGGATGCCGCCGCCGACGTTGATCGCCGGGCGGAACGCGTTGGTGTACTTGAACACCGTCGCGCCGAGCAGCAGGTACGCCTCGTAGAAGACGACGAAGCGGTTGAGCACGGCGATCTTCCCGAAGAACGGCGTGAACATCAGGTCCGAGCCGACGAAGAACTGCACGGCGTCGATCGTCGTCGGCAGCACCGCGTACGTCTTCTCGAGCTCGTTCTTGAGGCCCGTGCTCCAGTTGTAGCCGTAGGCGCCTCGCCCCACCTGCCACGCGAAGTAGTCGGTGAAGTGGTAGACGAAGCTGACCTGCGCGTAGACCTGCTTGGTGAACGCGTCGAGCGGCAGCACGCCGACCGCGAGGTCGAACTCGGCGGCCATGCGGTAGGCGCGGTCTTGAATCGCCGACACGCTGCCCGGGTTCTCGAGCTCCTGCGTCTGCGCCGAAGCGCTGCCGGCGACGAACACTGCAATCACGATGAGGGTGCGTGAGCTCATGGGTCGCCTCAATCGAAGAAGTCGAAGTTCACGCACAACATCAGGTTGATGGAGACCGCGTTCGTGATGCCCCCGGTGAGGATGATCGTGTCGAGGACCTCGAGGCGGTACGAGAGGACGCGGTTCTGGAAGAGGCGAATGCCGCCGCCGACGTCGATGCCGGGGCGGAAGTCGCGCAGGTACTTGTACACCGATGCGCCGAGCGCGATGTACGCCTCGAAGTTCAGCACGAAGCGGTTCGCGATCGACGACTTCCCGTAGAACGGCTTGAACAAGAGCTGGCCGCCGGCGAACCAGTCGATCGACGGGAACGCGCTCGGCAGCACCTGGAAGTCGCGCTCGAGCTGCTGCCTCAAGCCGGACGACCAGCCGAACGCTTTTCCGCCGCGCGCCTGGAAGGCGAGGGCGTCGCTGAAGTGGATGACGGCGACTCCGAAGACCGACGCCTGCTTCGTGTAGACGTCGACCGGCAGGAGCCCGCCACCCGCGGCGATCTCGACGCTCATCTCGTAAGCGCGCTCTTGAATCGCCTGGGTGCTGCCGGGGAGCTCTTCTTCTTCCGACTGCGCGTACGCCGCGGTACCGGTCAGTAACACCGCCGCGGCGAGCAAGACCTGCTTCACCGTGTGACCCCCTCGGCGCACAGAGAGTTTGGGAGCGTCAAAGCGCCGTGAAGCTAGCAGTTTCCGGCGGAAGCAGATCCTTCAAACATTCGCCAGCGAGGCGTCTCCTACATCTGGCGCCAAACAATTTTCTTGCGGACTACTGCGAGCCGATGTCGTCGGCCTGAACGACGTTGCCCGGGAACCCGAGCGCGAGCCGACCGCTGCCCATGCCCGGCAGGGTCTGCGACCAGAGCTTCTGGCCGTTGATGTCGTAGCAGTCGACGACGCCGGTCTTCGCGACGTAGACGCGGCCGTCCTGCACGAGGATGGTGGCGCGCCCGGTCTTCTCGGTCGGGGCGCGCCAGATCTCCTGGCCGGTGTTCGAGTCGAGGCAGTACACGAGCGCTCCGCTGGCCGAGGCGATGACGAAGCCTTCGTGCACCCAGATGGCCACCTCGCCGAAGCCGCCGCCGGGGAGCGCGTTCTTCCACAGCCAGGCTCCGGTCTTCGGGTCGACGCCGCAGACCGTGCCGCCGAGCGCGACGATGAGGGGTTGCTCCATGAGGGCGTTCTATCAACTACCGGGTTCGGGTTCGGGTTCGCGTCGGGCAGGCTCCATCGAACGCGAACGCGAACCCGAACCCGGCAGTTCGTCAGGGCACGAGGCCCACCTGCGCACAGACCAGCTTCACCAGCTCGCTCAGCTCCAGCCGCCGCGACGCCGTCCACGTGGGCCCGCTCTGGTGCCGCGCGCCACCGGCCGGCTCGTCGGTGAGCAGCATCAGCTTGAGGCCGAGCTCTCCGCCCTGGTTGCGGATGCGGTCGACGAGCTCGAGGCCTCCGACGCGCGGGCTCGACAGGTCGGTGATGACGAGATCGATCTCGAAGAAGTACTCGGTGAGCAGCAAGAGCCCCTCGTGCCCGTCGGCGACCAGGTCGACGTCGAGGCCGGCCGCGGTGAGCGCCGAGGCCAGGCGCGCGCGCCAGCCGACGTCTCCGTCGATGAGCAGCACCCGCGGGCGCCGCCGCGCGAAGCCGGCGATCAGCCGCTCGATCGGCGCGAACGTGTCGGGCTCGAGCGCCACGAACGAGAGGCCCACCCCCGCGACGCCGCCGCGCTTCGCCGCGTCATCCGCCGACACGCGGTGCACGACCTCGGCGTCGAGCTTGACCTTGTCGCCGCCGGGCAGCGCGAGCGTGAGCTTCACCTTCGTGCCGAGCTGTGGCGGAGTTGCGGTGCGCACGAAGAGGCCGCCGCGGCTGATGTTGCTGGCGTACTCGGCCTCGAGCCCCGGGAAGTCGTCGAACTGCACCTCGAGCGCGGTGACGAAGCGCTCGTGCACGCGGCGCGAGTCGGGCAGCACCGGCGACCGGCGCCCCTGCCGTCCCGCGTGCGCAGCCCGGCTGAGCAGCTCGGACAGCTCGGTCGACACGGTGAGCGTGAGCCAGAAGCCGGCGCCGGAAGCGCGCGGCGCAGGCCGCGACGCGACCTGCCCGTGCAGCGGCTCGAGCGCGCGCCCCGCGACCTCGAGCTGCACCCGCAGCTGCGGCGCCGACGGAGCCCGGCTGCTCTTCACCCAGACCGCGCCCTCGGTGACGTGCCGGGTCCACGCCTCGAGCAGCGCCGCCTCGCTGTCGTACGAGAGCTTGAGCAGCGGCGCCGCCGCGAGCGCCCGGCGCAGCTCGTTGAACGCCTCGTCGAGCGGCCGCGGAGAGACCTTCACCCGCAGCGACTCGCACACCGCCTCGAAGCGGCCGAGCGCTTCGCCGTCGATGCGGGTGAGCTCGACGACCCCGAGCTTGAGCGGCTCGGCCAGCTTCTTGAGCATCGGCGTGAGCGAGCGCGCCGCCGCCACGTCGGCGCACGCGAGCAGCGCGACGAGCTCTCCGCGCGAACCGGGGTCGACCCGCAGCTCGACCTGGCGGACCGACTTCTCGACGTTGCCGAGCACGCGGCGCATGGCCTCGAGCTCCGACGCATCAGCTCGCAGCGCGAGGTGGAAACGGGCCAGCGAGCGGTCGAGCATTGCGCGCAGCCGAACAGGCTAACGCACGAGGCCTGAAGGTTTGCACCCGACACCCGGCGCAGGTGGTGCGCGGCGCCGGGTGAAAACCGACCCGTCAGTACCCGACGCTGTTGAACATGAACGGGTAGCTGATGATGACGTTGCCGCCCTTGGCAGGCGGGAACTTCCACGTCTTCAGGCTCGACATGATGCAGGCCTCGACCGAGGCGTTCTTCATCGTCGACGACTTGGTCTTCGCCGACGTGACGGTGCCGCTCGTCGAGATGCCCCACTCGAGGACGATCTTTCCGGCGAGGCCGGGATCTCTGAGCAGCGCGCGCTCGTAGCAGGCGCGAACTTCCTGCAGGTGCGAGTTCACGACCTTCGCGACCGCTTCTTTGTCGATGGTGCCCTGCGCCGAGATCGCGCGCGCCGTCGCGTGGGTGACGGTGCCGCCGACCGCGCCCTTGCCGATGTTGCCCGCGCCGAGCGCGCCGATGCCGCCGCCGCCCTTGCCGCGCAGCAGCTCGGAGCCCTTGGTGCCGAAGCCACCCGCGCCGCCCCCGCCGAGACCGAACGTTCCCAGGCCCGCGTTCGCGATGGGCTGCTTACCGATGAGGCCCGAGAGCTTGTAGTCCTTCGCGTCCTTCTTGCCGGGGCCGTTGCCGAGCTTGTCGACCGCCGCGAGGATGTCTTTCATCGCCGGGCCGGCCGCGGCGATCTTCTCGATCGCCTTGAAGGTCTTCTTCACCTCGGTCTTGGTGACGACCTTGGGAAGCTCTTTCTCAGGCTTCTTCTCGGCCTTCTTCTCCGGCTTCTCCTTCATCTTCTCGAGCTTCTTCTCCATCTTCTTCTTCTCCTCCGGCTTCGGAGGAGCGATGAGGCGCACCGCGACCGGCGGCACGTTCTTGCCGTTGAAGTCGGGCCCGTCTTCCGGCGGGTGCGTGATGACGAAGAAGCCGAACGCGCCGCCGAAGAGCGCGAGGAAGAACATCGTCAGGTACGGCAGCCCCTTCAGCGGGCTCACCCACGGCCGCGGAATCGGCGGCTGCACGTAGGCGACGAGCGACATGTCTCCGTCGCCCGACATGCGAATCGCCTGTCCGTCGGCGAGCGTGAGGTAGCGCTTGGTGCCCGAAGCTTCGAGCGCGTCGGGCTGCAGCGGGTAGAAGTTGCCGTCGTCGCCGCGCTTCTCGACCGCCGCGCCCGCGGGAACGTAGACGCGGTAGCCCGACGACTTCTGCTCGGCGAGCACCATGCCGCGCGAGGGCACGTTGAAGCCCCACAGCGGGACGAGCGCGTTCTCGTCGAGCGCGCCGACGACGGGCTTCTTCGGCTTGATGGTGCCGAAGCTCGCCGCGGCCTGCCGCGTCTCGCCCCAGTACAGCTCGAAGAACAGCCGCGGCGCGCCCTTGCCTTCGCCCGGCTTCGGCAGCGACGGCATCGAGCGCTTGCGCCCGGACGGCAGCTTCGACGGACGCTGCACCGCGGTCGGCTGCTCCATCGCCTCGACGTGGTGCTTCGAGGGCGCCGCCGGCGGCGGCTTCACCGGCGCGATCGCCGGCGGCGAAGGGGCCTTCGCCGGAGTCTGCGCCTTCGCCACGGGTTGAGGCGGCGCCTTCGGAGGCGGCACCGGCTGCAGCTGCGTCGGCTGCACTTCGTCGAGGTTGAACGTCTCGGTCTCGCCCGCGGGCTCGGGAGGCACCGCGCGCAGGTGCGGCGCCGGCCGGGCCTGCGCTTGAGGCGGGGCCGGCGGAGCCGCCGGAGCCGCGGCCATGCGGCGCGGCGACACGACGGTCGACGCTCCGCCCTGCGAGCCCTGCTTCACGTTCGGCTGCTTCGGAGCCCCGCCCAGCAGCGCCGCGACCTCGGGAGGAGGAGCCGCCTTCGCCGGCGGCTTCTGCGCGAGCACGCGCACCTTCAGCGTGAACGGGCCGCACGCGATCTCGTCGACCGGCCGCACCTCACACGCGTTCACGCGGTGGCCGTTCACGAAGACGCCCGACGACGACCCGGCGTCCTGAATGGCGACCTTGCCGTTCTGGAAGAACAGGTTCGCGTGCGTCGCGTCGACGGTCGCGTCGTCGAGCTTCAGCTCGGCGGTGTCGGCCGAGCCCAGCACGTACTGCCCGGGCACGAAGACCTCGGTGCCGACGAGCAGGCCGTCGCGCAGAATCACCACCTGGAGGACCGCGGGCTGCGCGCTCAAAATGCTCTCTCCATGCCTTGGTTCGACACCCGCGGTTGAGATTCGGGCAAGAGTTTCACGTGTCGTAGAGCGAGCCGACGATCTCGTCGCGGAAGCTGTCGCGCGTCTTGATCATCGACTTCGTCTTCAGTTCTTTGCGGTCGTACAGGTACACGGCGCCGGACTTGTTCGTCTGGCCCTGGATCAGGCGATCGTCGAAGTCGATGCGCGTCGGGCCGCGCGTCGGCGGCGGAGCGCCGGCCGGAGCGGACTCCTGCGCCGAAGCCGTCTCGGGCGGCCGGCTCGTGTTGACGCTCGGCGCCTTGCGTTCGGCGGGCGCTGCGGCTGGCGCGGGCTTGGCGGAACCCTTCTTCCCCTTCGGACCTGCGAACGCGCTGAACGAGCACGCGACCGCAAACACCACTGCCCACGCGAGCTTTCGCATACGGAGACCGAGACTAAAGCGAACGCGAGCGTTCGCGGTCAAGGATGTGGAATGCGATCTGTGTGGCCTGCACACACGCTGTGCGCTTGAGTTCATCTCCATGAAGCGCTCGCTGCTCATCGTTTTGTTCCTGTGCTGCACGAAGGAAAAAACTTCTGTGGTCGATGCGGGCCCTGCATCTGTGCGCGCGGCGGTGGAGTCAATCGGCCCGCGGCTCGTTTCCAACCAGACCAGCAACCCGCTGCGCATTCACGGCACGGGCTTGAAGAGCGGCATGAAGCTCGACGTCGCCGGCACGGTCGTCACGCTCACCGCGCTCGACGACCGTCACGCGTACGCGCGGCTGCCCGCGGGCCTCGCGATCCCGAAAGATCAGGCGCAGCTGCTCGTCGACGTGAAGCTCGACGGCGTCTCCACCGGCAAGAAGCTCAAGGTCGTCAACGACACCGCCTTCCCCGTGCTGACCGCGCTGGTGGTGACCGGCGCGCGCGCGTACGTCGCGTCGCAGACCGAGGACGTCGTCTACTCCGTCGACCTCGACACGAAGCAGGTGGCGCGCATCGAGGTTCGCGACGGGCCCACGGCGCTCGCGCCGTTCGGCGACGGCGTGGCGGTGGCCCACCGCTTCTCGCCGGAGCTGAGCTTCGTCTCGGCCGACGGCGGGGTGCACAGCGTGCCGGCGCCGAACCACGCCGCGGCGCTGCTCGCGGTCGACCAGGGCCTGCTGCTCGCCGAGCACGCGAAGGACACGGTGGCGCTGCTCGACGCGACGGGAAGAGAGGTGTGGCGCGCGCCGGTCGCTCCGAACCCGGGGACGCTGGCGCTGACTGCGCGCGGAGTCGTCGTCGGCTCGCAGCAGACCGGAGAGCTCGAGCTGCTCGACCTGGCCACCGGCAAGCAGCTCGAGGCGTTCGAGCCCGGGCCGAAGTCGCAGATCGTGGGCCCCTCCACTCCGGGCGGAGACGGCCCCGACATGGCGGACTGGGTGATGAACGGCTCGATGCACCGCGCGCTCGCGTACAGCGCGAAGGAGCAGCGGCTCTTCTCCGCGAACATCGGCCCGAACATCGGCCCCAACCCCAAGCGCATGGAGGTGTCGATGAACGGCGGCGTCTCGGCGCTCGAGGCGCGCGAGAAGCTGCAGTGGACCCGTCACCTCGGCACCGGCGGCGGCGTCACGCAGGCGCTCGCCCTCGACGACGCGCGCGGCCTCGTCTACGGCGCCGACGTCGCGCTCGGCCTGGTGCGCGTCATCGACGCGCGCAAGCTGGCCGGGAAAGACGCGGCCGCCGCCGCGAAGGCGGTGCTGCAGGAGCTCGCGATTCCACCGCCCTCCGACTTCCCGCTCATCCGCAAGGTCCAAGACTTCGCGGTGAAGGGCCGGGCCGGCGTCGCGCTGCACTCGGGCCCGAGCGCGCTGCAGCTGTCGGGCGACGGCAAGACGCTCTGGGTGCTGAACCGCTTCACCGGCATGCTCGCGCGCGTCGACGTCTCGAAGGCCGACAAGAAGCAGGCGGCCGTGGTCGAGCAGCTGCGCATCACCGACATGCTCTCGCACCCGGGCCGGCGCCGCGGCGAGGTCCTCTATTACAGCGACCTCGGCATGAGCTCGGTCACCTGCGACTCGTGCCACCCCGACGGGCACACCGGCGGCGTGCTGTTCGAGAAGACGACGCCCATGCGCATCTACCGGTCCACCACGATCCGCGGCGCGCTCGAGACGCCGCCCTACTTCACGCCCGCCTCGACCCACAGCATGGGAGAGACCTGCGAGTTCGTGATGACGCGCAACCGCTTCTCGAACCCGGTGCCGACGGTGAACGAGCTCGACGACGTCACGCTGTATTCCTCTGCGATCGTCACCTGGCCGAACCCGTTCGCCGACGAGACCGGCGCGCCGCCGGAGCAGCTCACGCTGCCCGACGGCAAGGTCTCGCACCCGCGCAAGGGCCTGGCGCTGTTCGAAGGAAAAGCAGACTGCGCCGGCTGCCACCCGGCGCCGCAGTTCACGACGGATCAGGATCCTCCGACGCGGGGGAAATATCTCGACGTGGGGACTCCGCACTTCCTGCCGCTGCGCGAAGATCTGCAGGACCCCGTGTTCAAGGGCTTCGGCGTGCCGCCGCTCGTCGGCAGCTGGGACGTCTTCCCGATGCTCACCACCGGCGCCGCGGGCCTCGAGGTGCAGGGAGATCGCATTCGCGTCGGCACGCGCTTCCCGCTGCGGCGCGCCGTCGCGGACTTCGCGCCGAAGCACGGCCGCGCGGACCTGCTGACGCCGGAAGAGCTCGACGACCTGCTCGGCTACGTCCAGTCGCTCTGAGCGAGTAGGCTCCTGCTCCGTGCTCCGGCGACTGACCTCCCTCGCGATGCTCTCGGCCGGCTGTCTGTGCGCCCCCGCCGCGACCGACCAGGTCTTCGCGTGCGCGACCGACGACGAGTGCGCCGACGACTTCCGCTGCACGAACGGCATCTGCGTCCCGGTGTCCGCGGGCGGCGGCTCGGCGTCCGTCGGCGGAGGCTCGGGCACGACGGGCGGCGGCGGCGGCGCAGGTGGCGCAGGCGGTCTGGGCGGTGACGGCGGCGGCTCCACCGGCGGAGGCTCAGGCGGCGGCGTCGCGCAGGGCACCGCCGACGCGGGCACTGCGTGCGCGAACAGCGGCGAGTGCGCGAGCGGCTTCTGCGCCGACGGCGTGTGCTGTGAGACGGCGTGCGATCAGCCGTGCGACCGCTGCGACAACGCGGGTCGCGAAGGCCAGTGCCAGCCCGCCTTCCCCGGCGCGGTGGGCCAGCCCTCGTGCGGCCCCTACGCGTGTGACGGCACGCGCGTGACGTGCCCGACGGCGTGCGGCACCTCGATGGACTGCCTGCAGGGCTCGCAGTGCCTCAACAACCAGTGCACGAAGAAGCCCGCAGGCGCGCAGTGCCAGGGCGGCTCCGAGTGCGTGAGCACGTTCTGCTCCGACGGAGTCTGCTGTGACAGCGCGTGCGCCGGCAGCTGCGACCGCTGCAACGACGCGCAGGCGATGGGCGTGTGCACGCAGCTTCCGCAGGGCAGCGCGGGCAACCCGCCGTGCGGCGCGTACCTGTGCAACGGCACCGCCAGCACGTGCCCGACGACGTGCACCGGCGACGGCGACTGCGGCGCGCAGTACTGGTGCAGCGGCAACGCCTGCGTCGCGAAGCGCACCAACGGAGCGAGCTGCACGGCCGACGGCCAGTGCTTCAGCGGCGCCTGCGCCGACGGAGTCTGCTGCGCGTCCGCGTGCGGCAGCGGCTGCGCGGCGTGCAACGTCTCGGGCAACGCCGGCGTCTGCCGGCCCCACGCGCGCGGGACCGACCCCGAGAGCGCGTGCCCGGGCGGCCACGCGTGCTCCGGAGACGGCGGGTGCCTGACCGGGTGCTCGACGCCCGCCGACTGCGAGGCGGGCAACCTCTGCTTCAACGGCATGTGCATCGCGGACCTGCCGAACGGCGCCGCGTGCACGCAGGGCGCCGACTGCCAGAGCACGCTGTGCCAGCAGGGCGTCTGCTGCGCGTCGGCGTGCGGTGGCTGCAGCGCGTGCAACGTGCCCGGCCAGCTCGGCACGTGCATCGCCACGCCGGCCGGCAGCGACCCGAACGGCGTCTGCGCCGGCGGGCTCGCGTGCGCGGGCGACGGCGGCTGCCACCCGACGTGCACGAGCGCCGCGCAGTGCGAGGCGGGGCACTCGTGCGTCGGCGGAGCGTGCGTCAAGGTGAACGGCCAGCCGTGCGACGGCGGAGTCCCCTGCGCGAGCGGCAACTGCATCGACGGCGTGTGCTGCGGCACGACGTGCACCGGCGCGTGTCGCGGCTGCAACCGGCCGGGCAACGCGGGCACCTGCACGACCTACGCGGCGAACACCGACCCCGACCAGGAGTGCGCCGGCGGCAACACCTGCAGCTCGAACGGCAGCTGCAGAAGTGGGTGCAGCAGCAGCTCCGAGTGCGAGACCGGCTACTACTGCAGCTCGTTCATCTTCGGCTCGTGCCTCTCGAAGAAGGCGAACGGCGTGAACTGCGACTCGTCGAGCGAGTGCCTGTCGGGCTTCTGCCGCGAGGGGGTGTGTTGCTCGGCCTCGTGCACGAACGACTGCCAGGGCTGCCGCACCAGCGGCATGGTCGGCACGTGCGTGAACCACGCCGTCGGCACCGATCCCGAGAGCGACTGCGGCAGCGCGTACTCCTGCAACGGAGACGGCGGCTGCCACACGCGCTGCACGAGCGCCGCGCAGTGCAAGCCGAACTACGGGTGCTCCGATGCGGGCTTCTGCCGGCTGGTGAACGGTCAGTCGTGCTTCCAGAGCTCGAGCTGCATGTCGGGCTTCTGCGTCGACGGGCGGTGCTGCGACTCGACGTGCTCGAACGCGTGCGACGCGTGCAACCTGTCGGGCCGGCTCGGCACCTGCTCGCTGCGGGACGCGGGCCTGCAGGGCAGCCCGAGCTGCTCTCCGTACGTCTGCGGCGGCGGCTCGTCGTCGTGCCCCACGACGTGCAGCTCGAGCGCGCAGTGCATCGCCGGCGGCATGTGCTCGAACGGCACCTGCCTCAAGCCGAACGGCACCTCGTGCCAGGCGGGCACCGAGTGCATCTCGGGCAACTGCATCGACGGCAGCTGCTGCGACACCACGTGCACCGGCACCTGCCGCACCTGTGGAGGTGGCACCTGCTCGAACACTCCGGCGCGCGCGGACAACGACAACGAGTGCGCGGGCGGGCTGTCGTGCAACGGCGCGGGCGCGTGCAACACGTCGTGTCAGGCGGACACCCAGTGCGAGCTCTCGCACTTCTGCTCGGCGCCCTCGTGCGTGCCGAAGCTGCCGAACGGCACGGGCTGCACGCTGTCGAGCCAGTGCCTGTCGAGCTTCTGCGTCGACGGGGTGTGCTGCAACCAGCCGTGCCCGGGAGGCTGCGAGACGTGCAGCGCGACGCCGGGCACGTGCTCGAGCCACCCGGCGGGCAGCGACCCCGAGGCGGCGTGCTCGGGCGGCTTCGCCTGCAACGGCTTCGGCACCTGCGTGACGTTCTGCACGCAGCCGAGCGACTGCCAGCCGGGCTCGTACTGCGACGCCGGCACCTGCCTGTGAAACGAAAAATGGGGACAGGCTGCTTTTTCGGGCGCACCGCGCGCACGCTCCGTGGGGTGTCCGCGAGATGATGCCTGTCCCCATTTTTCGCGGTGTAGCGGTGCGTTACGTCGTCGGGCTTATTCGGGCGCGGCGCGGTCGCGACAATGCGCCATGTCACCCCTGATCCTCGCGTTCGTCCTCGCGCAGACGCTGCCGCCGATCGAGGGCACCATCCCCGAAGCCGCGGAGTTCGTGACGCTGCCGTTCGAGGTCCCCTCGGGCACCGCAGAGCTCCACATCACCCACGAGACGCTCGAGTCGGGAGCCATCATCGACTGGGGCGTCGAGGGCCCCCGCGGGTTTCGCGGCTACGGCGGCGGCAACTCGGAAGCCATCACCATCGGCGTGCGCGCGAGCTCGCGCAGCTACCTGACGGGTGACCTCGAGCCCGGCACGTGGAAGGTCTACGCAGGCAAGGCGAAGTCGTCGTCGGGCAAGCCCGGCTACCGCGTCGTCGTCACGCTGCGCAGCGCTCCGACGCTGCCCGACGAGCCGCAGCGCCGGCCGTACGCGGCGCCGGCGGCGCTCGAGTCCGGGGCGCGCTGGTACGCGGGCGACTTCCACACGCACTCGCGCGAGAGCGGCGACGCGAAGCCGACGCTCGACGCGATGGCGACGCTGGCGGCCTCGCGCGGCCTCGACTTCATCGAGCTGTCGGATCACAACACCAGCTCGCAGCTCGAGTGGATGGGCGATGCGCAGAGCCGCTCGTCGAAGGTGCTGTTCATTCCCGGCGTCGAGCTCACGACGTACGCAGGCCACGCGAACGGCATCGGCGCCACCACGTGGGTCGACCACCGCGTCGGCTTCAACGGAGTGACGATGAGCGCCGCGGCCAAAGAGCTCGTCGCGCAGGGCGCGGTGTTCTCGATCAACCACCCGGTGCTCGACCTCGGTGACGCCTGCATCGGCTGCAAGTGGAGCCACTCGCTGCCGAAGGAGTCGCTCGGCGCCGTGGAGATCGGCACCGGCGGCTGGGACGCCACGGGCGTCTTGTTCACGCGCCAGGCGATCGCGTTCTGGGATCGCGTGCTCGATCAGGGCCTGCACGTCGCGGCCGTCGGCGGCAGCGACGATCACCAGGCCGGCGTCGGCAGCATGAGCCCGATCGGCAACCCGACGACGATGGTCTTCGCGACCGCGCTGTCCGTCGAGGCGATCGTCGAAGGCGTGAGGAAGGGGAGAACGGTGGTGAAGCTGCAGGGCCCCGGCGACCCGATGCTCGACCTCACCTCGGGCGAGGCGAAGATCGGCGACACCGTCGCGGCGCGCGAGGCGGTCGTGACCGCGAAGGTGACCGGCGGCGCCGGCGCGAAGCTCGTCTGGGTGATCGGCGGCAAGGCCGAGGCGCCCATCGACGTGAGCGGCGCGAGCTTCGAGGCGACGAAGACGATCGCCGCGCCCGAGACCGGCGAGACGCGCGTGCGCGCCGAGGTGTGGATCGACGGGTACCCGCGGACGGTGACGAGCCACCTGTGGGTGACGCAGCCGCCGCCGAAGGGCTGCGCGGCGGCGCCGGGCCTGCCGCTGGTGATGCTCGCGCTCGCGGTCGTGCGGCTGCGCCGGCGCGTTGCACCCTGAAACGGTTGCTGGCACATTCGCCTCGAGCTGCCGCGGGCTCGAAGCCTTCGAAAAGAACGTGCGTCTCTCCCTCGTCGTCATCCTCCTTGCTGCCGCCTGCTCGAAGCCTGCGCCTCCCGACGCCTGCCTCGACGGCCTGCGTCCGACGCCGGCGCGGCTGTTGACGCGCTTCGAGCTCGACAACACCCTGCGCGAGCTGACGCTCGACACCACGCGGCCCGCCCAGGCGCTGCTGCCGGTCGAGCCGCTGGCGCTCGGGCTCGACAACAACGCCGACCTGCACAAGGTGACGGCGGACTACCAGGCCCGGCTGCTCGACCTCGCCGAGCAGGTGGCCGCGCGCGCCCTCCGCGACCATCGGGCCGAGCTGCTGCCGTGCTCGACCCCGAACGCGGCCTGCGGTCAGAAGCTCGTCGAGACGTTCGGCCGCCGCGCCTTCCGCCGGCCGCTGACCGCCGCCGAGGTGAGCCCGTTCGTCGAGGTGTTCGAGACGGTGCTGGCGCTCGAGGGCTTCGACGCCGCGGCGGAGGCGACGGTCACGGCGGTGTTGATGTCTCCTCAGTTCCTCTACCGCCTCGAGCCGTTCGTCGGGCCGGTGGCGGTCGAGACGGTCTCCGCGGCGGCGCTGGCGTCGCGGCTCTCGTATTTCCTGTGGGGCACGATGCCGGACGAGCAGCTGCTGGCGGCGGCCGAGAGCGGCGCGCTGGCGAACCCCGACGTGCTGGTGCAGCACGCGACGCGCATGCTGAAGGACGCGCGCGCCGCCGACCCCGCGGCGCACTTCTTCTCGCTGTACCTCGGCAGCGACGGGCTGCGCGGCCTGGAGAAGGACCCGACGACCTACCCCGCGTTCACGCCGGCGATGCGCGACTCGTGGCAGCGCTCGCTCGACCTGTACCTGGGCGACGTCTTCACCCGCGAGCGCACGCTGAAAGCGGCGCTGACTTCGGGCGTGCTGTTCGTCGACGAGAACATGGGCGGCATGTACGGCAACGGGCCGGTGCCGGCGGGGCAGTTCATCCGCCTGGAGATGCCGCTGACGCAGCGCTCGGGCCTGCTCACGCAGCCGGGCTTCCTGGCGCGGCTGTCGGCGCCTGACCAGTCGTCTCCGGTGCGGCGCGGCGTGTTCGTGCTGGAGAAGGTGCTGTGCGAGCACGTCGCGGCGCCGCCGCCCGAGGTGATGGCGGTGCCGCCCGAGATCGACCCGAGCCTCACCACGCGCGAGCGCTTCGCGGTGCACACGACGACGGCGGGCTGCAGCGGCTGCCACATCCGCATCGACGGCATCGGCTTCGGCTTCGAGCACTACGACGGCATCGGCGCGTACCGCGAGAAGGACAACGGCAAGCCGGTCGACGCCTCGGGAGAGGTCGCCCAAGTGACCGACTCGTCGCTCGAGGGCAAGTTCAACGGCGCCTCCGAGCTGATGGGTCACCTGGCCGGCGCGCGGCAGGTGCACGACTGCATGGCCACGCAGTGGTACCGGTACGCCGCGGGCCGCGTCGAGACCGGGGGCGATCGCTGCAGCGTCTCGTCGGTGCAGCAGGCCTTCTTCGACAGCGGCGGCGACTTCGATGCGCTGCGGCTCGCGGTGGTGAAGAGCCCTTCGTTCGCGGTGCACGCGCAGGAGGTGACGCCGTGAGCATCTTCTTGTCCCGGCGCGACGTCTTCCTCGGCGGCGCGGCGCTGCTGGCCGCTTCGCGCGCGAGCGCGCAGGCCGCGCGGCCGAAGCGCTTCGTCGCGATCTACTTCCCCAACGGCTGCTTCCCGTCGCAGTGGTTCCCGAGCGGCAGCGAGACGGGCTTCACGCTGCCGGCGACGCTCGCTCCGCTCGAGGCGTTTCGGCAGCACTGCCTGTTCTTCTCGGGCCTCGACCTGAAGGTGGCGGTGAGCGGCCCGGGCGAGCAGCACCAGCGCGGCATCGGCGCCTTCCTGACCGGGCAGACGCTGCAGACCGGCTCGTTCATCGGCAACGACGGCACGAGCGCGGGCTGGGCGAACGGCGCGTCGCTCGATCAGCTGCTCGTGCCGGTGGTGGGGCAGGGCAGCGCGGCGAAGAGCCTGCAGCTCGGAGTGCGCTGCGCCGAGCGCGACGTCTCGGGGGTCATCTCGTACTCCGGCGCGGCGCAGCCGCTGCTCGCGAACAACGATCCGGCGGTGACGTTCCGCACGCTGTTCGGGCAGGTGACGCAGGGGCCGCCCGACGAGCAGGAGCGCGTTCGCCGGCGCCGCGCGTCGGTGCTCGACGCCGTGCAGCGCCAGTTCCCTCAGGCGAAGCGCGGCCTGTCGAAGGCCGATCAGCAGCGGCTCGACCTTCACCTCGAAGAGGTGCGGCAGCTCGAGAAGCGCGTGGCAGCGGTGAACGGGGCGAGCTGCGCGGCGCCCGCGGCGCCGCCTCAGACGATGTTCGAGTCCGAGAGCGTGATGCCGCAGGTGGCGAAGCTGCAGGTGGACATGCTGGTGAAGGCGCTGCAGTGCGACCTCACGCGCGTGGCGACCCTCGCGTACAGCGACGCGAAGAACCACATCGGGCTGCCGTTCCTCGGCATCACGTCTGGCGTGCACAACATCTCGCACCTGCCCGACGGCGCGTCCGACCGGCTGCAGCTGCAGCAGCGCGACGCGTGGATGGTCGAGCAGCTGGCCTACCTGGTGCGGAAGCTCAAAGAGACGCCCGACGGTGACGGCACGCTGCTCGACAGCACGCTCGTGATGATGGGCAGCGAGCTCGGCGCAGGCAACACGCACTCGCACTCGAACGTGCCGCTCGTGCTCGCCGGCCACGCCGCCGGCTTCACCATGGGCCGCTACCTCTCGTACGCCGGCTCGTCGTGGAACGACCTGCTCTTGTCGATCTACCGGGGCTTCGGCGGCACCGGCGACTCGTTCGGCGCGGCAGGGTTCTGCAACGGCGTGCTGCCGAAGCTGTAGTCGGCTCCGTTCAGATGTTCTCGGAGCAGGCGGCGGGCACGGTGCAGCCGGCTCTTCATCGCCTCGAGCGTGAGCTCGAGACGCCGCGCGGTCTCCTCGCCGCTTTGGCCTTCGAGGTCCCTGAGCACCAGGACCTCGCGATACATCGGCTCGAGGGAGTCGAGGGCGCGGTGAACGGCGGCGGCGAGCTGTGCCTGCTCGAGCTGCTCGTCGGGCATGAGCGCGCGCTCGACGACGCTCAACAGGTGCTCGAGGCGCGCTCTCGTCGCGGTGGGCCGGAGCATGCGCCGGCAGAGGTTGCGCACGACGGCGAACAGCCAGCCGGTCAGCGCCTCGGGGCGCTGGGCGCGCAGCCTCTTCGGTAGCGCGCCGAGGGCCTCCTGCACGGCGTCGTCGGCGTCGGCCTCACTCGAGCACACGACCCTCCCGTACCGGTGCAGCCGGCCGCGGTAGACGGTCATCAGCTGCGCGAGGGCGCTCGCGTCGCCCGCGCACGCGGCATCGACGAGCTGTTGGTGGTTCATCGCGCCGCGGTTCTCGCACAGCTCGACACGCCGAGCAGTCGGTAGCCCAGGCAGGTGCCCCACAGCGCGGAGACCGCCAGGTAGAGCGCGCTCGCGCCGAAGATGCCGAGCCGCAAGGGAAGCTCGAGCGGCGCGACCACGGCGCACGCGCCCAGGCCGAGCGCGGCGGCGATTCTCGAGATGCGATCCCAACCCGCGAGGTTTCTGACGAAGAGGTTCATGCGCGAGAAGAGTTCACGGCGCGGAAAAAAGATTCGCGCCGATTGAAGCTTTCGGTCGGGTGCCAAGACACCGGCTCACATGAACGGTCGCGCACTCGCAGCCTCGACGCTGTGTCTTTCTCTCTTCTTGGCTTGTGGCAGCCCGATGGGCTCTCCCGACGGCGGAACCGGAGGTGGAGCGGGCGGTGGAGCTGGAGGAGGCTCAGCCGGCGGCACGGCGGGCGGCAGCGCCGGAGGAGCTGGCGGCGGCGCGATGGGAGGTGGCTCTGCTGGCGGCGGCTCGGCGGGCGGCGGCTCGGCCGGCGGCGGCTCGGCCGGCGGTGGAGCCGGGGGCGGCGCTGGAGGTGGCCCGGCGTGCCCACCGGTGTACACGGACTGCGACGGCGGCTTCCTCGACCTGCGTGGGCTCGATGCGGGCGTGTTCTTCGAGGCGCCTCCGGTGCCGAAGTGCATTCGGGTGAGCCCGGGGCAGACCGTTCACTTCTCGAACGTGGTGTCGAACTTCCACTACCCCGAGCAGCGCTGCGGCCCGGTGGCCGGGGCGTTCACGCGCACCGATGACGGCCCGGTGACGGCGCCGAACACTCCGGGCGTCTACGGCTACGACTGCGGCCTGCACGGAAGCTCGTACGCGGGCTCGGTGCAGGTGCTGCCCTAAAGCGTCACCGGCGCCTCCCAGACCGCGGTTCGGCAAGCGCGTGCTTGCAGGACGGCGTGTGTCCCGCCAGAACGCGGCGCATGCACCTCCTTGCGCTCACGCTCGTCGTGGTCTCGTCGGTGCCGCTCTTTCAGGGCCTGGGGCCGCACCGCCGTCTGGTGAAGGGCTGCTCACCGGCGGCCCAGCAGTACTTCGATCAGGGCCTCGCGCTCTTGTACGCGTTCAACCACGACGAGGCGCTGCGCTCGTTCCGCGAGGCGGGCCGCCTGTCTCCGGCGTGCGCGATGGCGCACTGGGGCGTGGCGATCGCGAACGGACCGCACATCAACTTCCCCATCGTCCCCGAGCCGCGCGCGAAGGAGGCGTGGGAGGCGCTGCAGCTGGCCGAGGCGCACGCCGCGCAAGCCTCCGCGGTGGAGCAGGCGCTCATCGCCGCGCAGCGAAAGCGCTACGCGGACCCGCCGCCGGCCGATCGCGCGCCGCTCGACCGCGCGTACGCCGAGGCGATGCGCGAGGTGGCGACGCAGTACCCGAACGACGTCGACGTTCAGGCGCTCTACGCCGAGGCGATGATGGACCTGCGCCCGTGGGACCTGTGGACGCCAGAGGGCAAGCCGCAGGAGGGCACGCCGGAGATCGTCGCCACGCTCGAGCGCACGCTCGCGAAATCGCCGAAGCACCTGCTCGCGAACCACCTGCTCATCCACGCGATCGAGGCGTCGCCCGAGCCGCAGAAGGCGGACGGGGCGGCAGAGCGGCTGCGCGCGCTCGCTCCGGGCCTGGGCCACCTCGTGCACATGCCGACGCACATCGACGTCCGGCTCGGGCGCTGGGACAAGGCGATCTCCTCGAACGCGAAGGCGATCTCCGCCGACGCCGCGTACCGCGCGAAGAGCGGCAAGCAGGGCTTCTACAACCTCTACATGGCGCACAACCGGCACCTGCTCACCTTCGCCGCGATGATGTCGGGGCAGAGCAAGCTGGCGCTCACCACCATCGGCGAGATGGTCAAGCAGATCCCCGACGAGTGGCTCAAAGAGAACGCCGGCTTCGCCGACGGCTTCGTCGGCATGCCGGTCGAGGTGCTGATCCGCTTCGGGAAGTGGGACGAGCTGCTCGCGATGCCCGAGCCGCCCGAGCACCTGCCGGTCTCGCGCAGCCTTCGCCTCTACGGGCGCGGCGTGGCGCTGGCCTCGACCGGCAAGGTCTCCGAGGCGCGCGCCGAGGAGAAGGCGTTCCTCGCGCAGAAGGCGAAGGTGCCGGCCGAGGCGACGTTCGGGAACAACGGCGCGGCCGATCTGCTCGGCGTCGCCGAGAAGCTGCTCTCGGGAGAGATCGCCTACCGCGAGGGGAAGCACGACCTCGCCGTCGCCGAGCTCACCGAGGCGGTCGCGCGCGAAGACAAGCTCCGCTACGACGAGCCGCCCGACTGGATTCAGCCGGTGCGCCACGCGCTGGGCGCCGTGCTGCTCGAGCTGGGCCGCGCCGCGGAGGCCGAGGACGTGTACCGCGCGGACCTGAAGCGCGCGCCCGGCAACGTCTGGGCCCTTCACGGCCTCGCCGAGAGCCAGCGGCTGCAGAAGAAGGACGCAGAGGCGAAGGCGACCGACGCCCAGCTCCGCGTCGCGATGAAGAAGGCCGACGTGAAGCTGACGTCGTCGTGCATGTGCCTGCCCTGAGGGCGCCCGTGCGCGCGGCGGCTATCGCGAGGCCAGCGGCTTGAGGTGAATCGGCTCGCCGCCGGGCGACGGCAGGATCCACGGCTTCGGCTGAAGGCCGTCTTCGACGCTGAGCAGGTCCACCTTCGGGTCGATGAGCCGCGCCGCGGGGCGCCCGTTCCACGAGGCGAGCGCGTCGGCGCGGATCTCGACGTCGTGGAAGCCGCGGCCGGCCCACTCGCGCTGCAGCACGCGCGCGAACTGCCAGATGAGGTCGGGCTGCGTCGACATCTCGCGCTCCTGCAGCTGCGTGAGGTACCGCTCGGGCGAGACGACCCACTCGCGGCCGCTCGCCTTGTCCTTCACGAAGAACGTCACGCTGCCGTTCTTCTCGCGGCTCATCACGCGCCACGAGAAGCGCATGCCCTGCTCGTGCCACGAGACGTCGGGCCCGTAGAGGTGCGCGCGCAGCGGCAGCAGCGCCTGCACCGCGCACCAGCACGCGATGGCGACGGCCAGGGCCGGCGCCCAGCGCGGCACGTGCACCGGGCGCGCGTCGAGCTCGGGCGGGCGCGAGCGGAGGAAGCGGCGCGGCCACGACGCGTCGAAGAACACGAGCGCCGCCGTCACCATGATGAAGGGGAACATGCCGATGGGGAACAACGCCCACGTCGCGGCGTGGAAACCGAGCACGAGCACGTAGAAGTAGCGCCGCGTGCGCTTGAGCGACAGGAAGAGCGGGGCCGTGGTGTCGAAGATGAACCCGAACCACGCGGCGAGGTACGCGACCCAGCGCTCGTCGAGGAGGGGCCCCACGAGCGGCATGCTCGTGCGCGCCGAGAGCCAGATGTTGAGCGGCTGCGCGTGCAAGAGCCAGTCGGAGTTCAGCTTCGCCAGCCCCGCGAAGAAGTAGACGGTGCCGACCTGGAACTGCAGCAGCCGGGTGCACCAGGCGGGGAACGTCTCGACGCGCCTGCGCGGCCAGAGCCACGCGTCGACGGAAGCCGCCCGGCCGAGCGGCATCACCAGCATCAGCGCCGCGAGCAGCGCCACCAGGTAGTAGTGGTTCAGGTAGTTCGTGACGTCGACGAGCTGCAGCCACGCGAAGAAGACGAGCAGCGCGGCCATCGCGAAGCGGTAGAGGACGCCGGCGCTGACCATCAGGCCGAGCACCACGAGCGCGGCGAAGGCAGGCTTCATCCACTCGACCGGCATCGTCGGAACCCAGCCGAAGCCCCAGTAGTGAAAGCGCACCTGCTGGCGGACGAACAGCTCGTCGACCCAGCCGTAGGCGAGGAAGCGGATCGCCGAGACCGTGATGAGCAGGCCGAACGCGACGCGGAACGCGACGAGCGCGGCCACGTCGCGCGGAGCGAACAGCCAGCGGTGAAGCCGCGCCTTAATCGTTGTCTCCTTCGAGGGTCTTGGGCAGCTCGAGGTCGAGCACGGTGAGGAACTCGGTCTTCAGCAGCGAGCCGAGCACGCTGAGCTTTCCGTGCACCTCGAGCAGCGAGGCCGTGTCGGTCACGAGCGTTGCTCTGAGGTCGGCCTCGTCGATCGCATCGAGCGCGGTCTGAATGGCGTCGGTGCGCTCGTTCATCTGAAGCGCGACCTGCTCGGCGCCGACGGCGTTCAGGAGATCGTCGAAGCCGACGCCCGAGTGGTCCGCCGCGCAGCCGCGCAGCAGGCGCTTGAGGCCGACGACGTTCTTCTCGATGTTGCGCTTCGAGCGGCCGGCGAACTGCGACTCGAGCAGCTCGGGGCAGGTGGTGTCGGCGCACTCCTCGAGGCCGAGCGGCCGGGCGACCTTCCCGTGCTTCACCTGCTTGTCGATGTAGAAGAGGGCGTCGCTCACCACGTTGAGCGCGGCCTGCGTGGTGCCGAACAGGGTGCTGCCGGTGCCCGCGGTGAGCATGTCGTCCTTGAAGCCGCCCTCCCACTGAGCGACGAGATCTCCGGCCCAGACGGTCACGTCGGCGGCCACCGCGGCCGCGTAGGCGCGGCGGCGCGCCGCGCGCTCTTGGGTGCTCAGCGCGGCCCACGTGCCCTGAGCGACGATCGGCGACGTCGGGCCGCAGGCGGTGTCATCGCCCTCGTAGAACAGCAGGTACTCGAGGGCCGGCATGCCGCGGCGGTTGATGAGCATCGTGTGAACGCCGCTCTCCCAGGTCTTCGCGACGATCGACTCTTCCACCGCGCAGCGGCTCACCAGCGGCCAGGCGTAGATCTGATCGCGCATGTCGTTGCCGCCGGGCATGTTCGACGGCGCCGCAGGGCCGAACTGGAGCTGCTCGTTCACCTGCCAGGCGTCCGACGCGGCGTGAAAGGCCTCGCGCGCGGTGGCCTTGGTGATGTCGCCGGGTGAGGCCGCGTATTCGGCCGCGGCCGCCTTCAACGCCTCGGCCGCAGCCTGGAACTCCTTCGCCGACGCGATGGCGCACTCTGCCGCAGCAGTTACGACCGCCGCGCGGCTCGTCATGTTCGGCTCTCCGCCGTCGGGCTTCGGCGGCCTGCTGGTGCAGGCCGCGATCAGCAGGCCGATCGCGAAAGCGGGTTGACGCAGCGCCCGAGCTGTGATTTTGAGAATCAATATCATTTTCAACATGGAGCGGGATAATGGCGCAGCTCGAGGCGCAGTGGAAGAGGGGCCTGGTTGGAGTGGTGGCGGTGGCGCTGATGGGGTGTCCGGGGCCGACGGAGCAGCCGGACGGCGGTGTCGGTGGAGGTAGCGGCGGCGGGTCGACGTCTGCCGGCGGAGGCGGAGGCAGCACGGGTGGCAGCAGCGGCGGAGGGGCGGGAGGCGGGACGGGCGGCGCGGGTGGCGGCGCGAGCTTCGTCGACTTCGACGTCGTGGCGGTGCGGTTCAACCCCGACGGCGGAGTCGACTCGACGTTCGGCGACGCCGGCGTGGTGCGCATCGACTTCGGCACCGGCACGGGGAACGACAACCGCGACGTGGTGTGGTCGATCGCGAAGGACGGCACCGATCGCCTCGTGCTGTTCGGGTATGGCAAGGCGCCGGGCGCCCGCACGGACAACGACCGCTTCGTCATCCGCCTCACTGCGAACGGAGCGCTCGACAGCTCGTTCGCCGGCACGGGCACGTACCGCATCGACGTGAACGGCCGCTCGGACTTCGCGCGCCACGGCGCGGTGCAGAGCGACGGGAAGATCATGTCGGCGGGCTACGTCGCCGTCCCCAACGGCACGACCGCCGACGGCGGCGCGTTGAGCACGAACACTCCGGTGCTGGTGAGGCTCGACTCGGCCGGTGCTCCGGATCCGACGTTCGGTGACGGAGGTTTTGCCGGTCCGTTCCCTCCGCCGTTCGCGCGCACCGACGGCGGCTCGCACGGCATGATCGAGACCTACTCCGCGGTCGCGACGATGACCGGTCAGTACGTGACGACCGGCTACGGGCGCGTCGCGCCGGCAGGCCCGGTCGACATGATCAGCCTTCGGGTGAACGGCGACGGCACGCTGGACACGTCGTGGAACTCGAACCTCGGCTACTACCTGTTCGATCTCATCGGCGACAACGATCGCGGCCGGAACATGGCGATGCTTCCCGACGGGCGCTTCGCCATCACCGGCAGCGCCGCCGTTTCGACGCCGAACATCCTCGACGCGTACGTCCTCTTCCTCACCGCGGGCGGGCAGCTCGACACGACCTTCAACGCGGGCATGGGCTACAAGCTGTACAACTTCATGGGCGCCGATGAGGCCTGGTGGGGCGCGGCGCTCTCTCCGAACGGCATGCAGCTCGCCGCGTGCGGCTACAGCGCCGGTGGTCAGAACGCGAACGACGACGCCACGCTGCTGCTGCTGCCGCTCATGGGCGGCGCTCCGGCTGAGCTCGCGCAGAAGGTGCCGCTCTCGACGTCGGACCACGACCGCTTCATGGCCTGCACGTGGGACGGCGATGGCCGCGTGGTCGCCGTCGGCATGCTGAACGTCAACGGTGACGCCCGCTTCGCCGTCGCGCGCTTCACCGCGCAGGGGGCGCTCGACACGACGTTCGGTGGCACCGGCTTCGTGACGTTCAACGCGTCCGTGGGGCGCACCGACGAGCTCGCGCGTGCAGTCGTCGTGCAATCCGACGGGAAGATCGTGGTAGCGGGCGTCGCCGACCATTGATCTCCCTGCTCGTCGCGGCGCTCCTCACCATCGACGGTGGCGAAGAAGTCGACGCCACCGACGGCGGAGCGCTGCCCGAGGTCGAGGTCGCCGACGCCGGGTTCGTCTCCGAGCCCGACGTCGACGCCGGCACCGAGCTCCCGGTGCTGGAGGAGTCCGTCGCCGATGCTGGCGCGCCGGTGGCGGAGCCGAAGATCCTCTCCACCGTGGTCGTCGGCACCACGGAAGAGCGCACCGCCGGCTCGGTTCACACCATCAAGGCCTCGCGCCTCAAGCGCTTCGGCCTCGATGATCCCGGCTCGGTGCTTCAGGCGGTGCCCGGCGTCTACTCGCGCACCGAGGACGGCTTCGGCCTGCGGCCGAACATCGGCCTGCGCGGGGCGAACTCCGATCGCAGCAAGAAGGTGACGCTGATGGAGGACGGCGTGCTGTTCGGGCCTGCGCCGTACTCCGCTCCGGCGGCGTACTACTTCCCGCTCGTCGCGCGCATGGAGACCGCGCGCGTCATCAAGGGCCCGGCCGCCGTCCTCTACGGGCCGTCGACCGTCGGCGGAGCCGTCGACCTCATCACCCGCGACGTCCCCACCGGTGTGCTCGCCGGCGCCGACCTCGCCTACGGCCAGTACAACTACGGCAAGCTGCACGGCTGGTTCGGCGCCAGCAACGAGACGAGCGGGTTCCTGCTCGAGGCGGTGCACATCCGCTCGGACGGGTTCAAAGAGCTCGACGGCGGCGGCAACACCGGCTTCTCGCGCACCGAGGTGATGGCGAAGGCGCGGCACGCGTTCTCGCTCGGGCCGACGCGGCACGTGCTGGGGGCGAAGCTGACGTTCGCGTTCGAGGACTCGAACGAGACGTACCTCGGGCTGTCGGATCAGGACTTCGCGGCGAACCCGCTGCGGCGCTACGCGTCGAGCGCGGAAGACCGCATGTCGAACCACCGCGAGGGCGTGGTGTTCAGCCACCGCGTCAGCGCGGGAGAGGTGACGCTCACGACGACCGCGTACGCGCACTTCTTCTCGCGCGTGTGGCGGCGGCTCGATCACCTCGTCGGGGCGTCTGCGGCCGAGGTGCTCGCGGCGCCGACGCGGCCGCGGAACATGATCTACTACGGCGTGCTCTCGGGGCAGCTCGACTCGGCGACGCCCGAGGAGCAGCTCGTCATCGCGAACAACGATCGCCGCTTCACCTCGGCCGGCGTGCAGGCGGTGCTGCGCGCCCCGTTCACGACCGGGCCGCTGTCGCACGCGGTCGAGTTTCAGGCGCGCTACCACTACGACTCGGCGCGAAGGCACCACACCGGAGAGCGGTACGACATGCGCTCGGGCCGGCTCTTGCGCGCGGACGTTCCGACGCAGGATCTGCTCCACAACCTCGACGACACGAAGGCGCTCGCGCTCTCGGCGATCGACGCGGTGCGCATCGGGCCGGTGACGATCACTCCGGGCCTGAGGTTCGAGCTCATCCGCTCGCGCTCGCACGACCGCATGCTCGACACGCTCAAGCACGGCGCGACGAACGCGTGGCTGCCGGGAGTGGGCGCGCACTGGTCGATCATCCCCGAGCTGGGCGTGCTGGCGGGCGTGTACCGCGGGTTCACTCCGGCGGTGCCGGGCGGCGAGGCGCAGCCGGAGTACAGCGTGAACTACGAGGCCGGCGCGCGCTGGGCGCGGCGCGGCGAGCGCCTCGAGGCGGTCGGCTTCTTCAACGACTACTCGAACCTCACCAGCATCTGCACGCTGTCGGCGGGCTGCACCTCGGCGAACCTCGACCGGCAGTTCAACGCGGGGCGCGCGCACATCTACGGGCTCGAGGCGTACGGCGAGAAGACGCTGCGGTTCGCGGGCGTCGTCATCCCCATCACCGCGGCGTACACCTTCACGCAGACGTCGCTGCTCGAGAGCTTCAGCTCGCAGGACCCGCAGCTGGGCGACGTACGGGAGGGCGACGAGCTGCCGTACGTGCCGAAGCACCAGCTCAACGTGTCGGCGGGCGTCGACGTGTGGAGGATCTCGGCCCACGCACAGCTCAACTTCATCGACCGCATGCGCGAGGTCGCCGGGCAGGGCATGGAGGGGCCGCTGACCGACCCGCTGCTGACCGTGGATCTGCACCTGGGGTTTCGGGTGTTCGACTGGCTGCGGCTGTATGCCGATGCGCGCAACGTGGGGGATAGCCGGGTCATCGTGGCGCGGCGGCCGTTTGGGGCTCGGCCGAATGCGCCGCGGACGTTCATCGCCGGCATCAAGGTCGATTACTGAAACTGCCGGGTTCGGGTGCGCGTTCGCGTGCGGAGGCGCTCGCCGAACGCGAACCCGGTCGTTCTCGTTTCGCATGAAGGTCCGCCGAGGTGGCGGCACGTGTGCTTAGAATGCGCGCGATGAACCGCCTCGGTTGGCTGGTCCTTCTGGTGTCCCTGCACGGCTGCTCGGACTCCGGCCTCTATGCAGTAGGCGCAGGTGGTACCACGGGCCCCGATCGGGCCGAGATCCTCGGCCGGGCGTGCGTGCCGCTGGCGAGCGGCACGGCGTTCCCGGTGAAGGTGCTGTACGCGATCGAGGGAGGCGGCGTCGTCGACCGCGATGCGGTCGGCCAGGTGATCGACGCGCTGAACTCGGTCGCGGCGCGCTTCACGGACCCGTACGTCAGCCTGGGCCTCGTCGCGTACCACACGGTGGCGACCGGCCTTCAGGCGAAGTTCGTGCCGGCGGTCGACATGGCGACGGCGATCAACCGCTTCTCCTCGTACCAGGAGTCCGGCCCGGTCTCGATGCGAGCGCCGCTGAAGCTCGCGCGCAGCCTCTTGTCGGGCGACATGATCACCGGCTGCCGCGGCACGGTCGCGCGCACGCGGTACCTCGTGGTGCTGGTGATCTGGTCGGCCGATCGCTCGTGCGCGAACCCCGACTTCAACGCGGGCATCGACGCCGAGTGCAACGCGTTCATCATGGGCGGCACCCCCGACTTCAACCAGTGCAGCGCCTGCGAGCTCACGCGGCGCACCGAAGACCTGCGCAAGCTGGCGGCGCAGTACGGCGCGGGCGAGGTGACGATTCAGCCGGTGTACGTGCGCACGACTCCGGACCTGTCGGCGCGCTTCCAGGCGGCCGCCATCGCGCGCGCCGGCGGCACCGAGCTCATCGAGACCGACCCGTCGAACCTGAAGAACACGCTCAACTCCATCAACTACAGCTCGCTGCAGCGGGCGCTGAAGCTCAAGCGGCTCATCGCGTTCAACCGCAACGCCATCTCGCGCAACGGCGCGCTGCTCGTGGACAGCGACGGCGACGGCCTGCCGGACGACGACGAGGCGATGTACGGCACGAACCCGACCGAGCCCGACAGCGACCTCGACTTCATCAACGACGGCATCGAGGTCCGCATGGCGATGGACCCGCTGACCTACACGACGATCAGCGGCTGCGACCCGCAGGACGACACCGACGGAGATCGCCTGCTCGACTGCGAAGAGCGCGTGCTCGGCACCGACAGCTGCATCACCGACACCGACGGCGACGGCCTGCCGGACTTCGTCGAGTTCCACTCGAGCACCAACCCGCTCGTCGCCGAAGATCTCGACGACACCGATCGCGACGGCCGCTCGAACGCGGAAGAGGTGCTCGCGCACACCGACCCGAACTCGTCGGACATCGCGTACGCGCAGAACCGCGGCTACGGGTACTTCATCAGCGAGACCGACTCGAGCGGGAAGGTGCTCGAGACCCCCGACGGCCGCCAGTGCTACGAGATCGACGCGTACAACATCAGCCTCGTGCAGACGCAGGCGCGCACGACTCCGCTGGGGCAGGTGCCGCGCGGCAACAACGAGCTGTACCTGTACTTCATGGTCGGCCGCGAAAATGATCCGCGCGGCACCGGCATCGGCTCGCTGTTCGCGACCACGATTCAGTTCATCCCGCCGCAGCGCAAGCGTCCCAAGGGCATCGTCGATGTGCGCCCTGAGGACTTCGTGCTCGGGCAGTGAGCGCACGCATCGGCGGTGTTCTTCGTCCCGGCGACGGCGTCGTGAAGTTTGTTGGGCAAGGGCAAGGGCACGTTGAAGGCAACGGGGGAAGTCAAAGGCAAGGTCCTCGGGGAAAGGGGTCGAGGAAGGCCCCATCAACCATCAGCCTTGACCGTGCCCTTTGCCCGGCATCCTTCACCGTTGCCTTTCCCGACGACCCTTCAACGTGCCCTTGCCCTTGCCCAACAAACTCCATCTCTGTGCGCAGAGGTGCGAACCCCGCGGTGAGGACTCGATCCCCCAGATCCAGCGGGGGGTTCCCCCCACAACCCCCACTTTCCGGCTCCGCAACCCATCGAAAGCAGGCGTTCCGGCGTTGGATCACCAGTTGCTTAAGGACCCGCCCGAGGTCTTTCCAAAGAGGAGCGTCACCATGAAGAAGAACCTGGCGATGTGGAGCGCGGTGCTGGCGATGATGGTCGCGGCGCCGGCAATGGCGCAGCTGGGCAACGGGGCGAACCCCGAGTGTCTCGGTGCGGCGTGCGGTACGCCGATGACGGTCGGCGGTGGCTGCGGCTGCGGCTGTGGCTGCAGCGTGTGGGTCGCGTACACCGACGACGGCCAGCAGCTCTCGTACACGGACGACGCCGACGGCGACGGCCAGGCGGACGGCAACGACAACTGCGCGTTCTCGTCGAACCGCGATCAGGCTGACTCCGACGGCGACGGCGTCGGCGACGCGTGCGACAACTGCGCCGCGGCCTCGAACGTCGCGCAGCTCGACACCGACGGCGACGGCGCCGGCGACTCGTGCGACGGCGACCTCGACGGCGACGGCATCGCGAACCTCGTCGACAACTGCCAGTTCGTCCCGAACCCGGACCAGAAGAAGACGCTCGCCAGCTCGCAGTTCGGCGACCTCTGCAACGGCGATGACGACGGCGACGGTCACCCGGACAACATCGACACCTGCCCGCTCGTGCCGAACCCGATTCAGTCGGACATCCCGGCCGGCGCGATCTGCGACCTCGACGGCGACCTCGATAACGTCGACGACAACTGGGACAACTGCCCGATGGCGGTGAACCCGAACCAGCAGGACACCGACGGCGACCTGATCGGCGACGTGTGCGACCTCGACATCGACAACGACGGCATCCTCAACAAGGCCGACAACTGCCTCTCGGTGCGCAACCGCAACCAGCTCGATGACGACGGCGACGGTCTCGGCGATGTCTGCGACCCCCGCTACTGCGCGGTCATCGACCCGTCGCAGCCGGAGAACTGCCTCGACCCGAAGCTCCCGTTCCAGGTGCACGGCGGCGGCTTCGTCACGCTGAAGAAGGGCGAGAAGTTCCGCCTCCCGCTGTTCGCGAACCGCAACGGCGCCGCCATCGAGTACACGTGGACGATTCCGTCGGGTGGCCGTCCGGCTGGCTCGACCGCGGCCATCCAGAACCCGAAGGGCGCGGTGACGATGTCGCGCCACTGGCAGTACGCGTACCAGGACGGCAAGGTCCCGAGCTTCACCGCGGACGTCGACGGTGACTACACGCTGCAGCTCACCGGCAAGCTCGTCTTCCCCGACCGCGCGTACCCGACGCAGGACCAGTCGACCTCCGAGCTGCACCTGCGCGCCGAGCCGTCGGCGGGCAAGGCCTGCAGCGCGACCGGCGCCGAAGTCTCGCTGCTCGGTCTCGCGGTCGCGGCGCTCGGCCTGATTCGCCGCCGCCGCCAGCAGTAAGCCAAAGGGGAGCCTCGTTCGAACGACCCCCGTCAGCCCTCGAGGCTGGCGGGGGTTGTCGTTTTCGTAAGCGCGGGTACGACACGCGACTTTCACGTTGAAGTGCCCGTTCTTTAGAGCGGAAAATCGTTTGAAGGTGATCGCCCGACGGGGCACCTGTCATTCGTCGACGGTCAGCACAGATAACGGAGCAAACGCATGCGACGGTCCTTCGCCTTGTTGTTGATGTGCGCGTGCAGCGACTCGTTTCTCCAGCCGAAAGAGAGCGAGCCGACGAACATCGACAACCGCCTCACCTTGAAGGGTGAGGTCTGCACCTCGCCGCCGACGCCGGGCGGCTTCCCCGTGAAGGTCGTGCTCGTGGTCGATCAGTCGGGCTCGATGTGCGTGTCCGACCCGCCGGGCTCGCAGCAGTTCGGCTCGTTCTGCGCCGACGCGCTGGCGAACATCTCGATGAACTCGGGCATGGTGATTCCTCCCGAGCCGGCGCGCGTGCGCGCGCTGAAGAAGCTGTTCGCGCAGTTCGCGACGCAGCCGAACGTGCAGATCTCGATTCTGCCGTTCGAGACGAACGTGGTGGGCACCTGGCCGATGACCGGCGGCTTCGCGTCGCTCGCGGACCCGGCGAACCTCGCGTCGGCGACGGCGCGCGTGAACCAGCTGCAGGCCGAGCTGGGCAAGGGCACCGACTACCAGGGCGCGATGGCGGCGGCGTACACGCGCGTCGCCGACGACATTCTGCGCACCGAGCGCTCGAACCCCGAGCAGCTGCCGCGCACGCGCTACGTCGTCGTGTTCCTCACCGACGGCACGCCGTACCCGAAGTGCGCGGCGAACGACATGCTGATGCAGTACGCCGATCACAACAACCCGGACCTGCTCTGGGCCGACTCGTTCGGCGCGGGCGACTTCTGCAACCTGGTCGACGCGATGGAGTGCATGCAGATGGGCAACCCCGACTGCCCGTACGGCTACGTCGCGGGCACCGACCGCAACCAGAACTACCAGCTGTACTCGTACGTGGATCAGCTGATGGAGCTCAAGGCGACGCACAACATCGGCGACATTCGCCTGCACACGGTGCTGCTCTTCAACGAAGAGGCGGTGCGCAACTGCGGCCCCATCTGCCAGGACCTGTACGGCCGCTACCCCGGCCTCGCGCAGGCGCAGTACCCGGCCGCGGCGCGCGCGATCGCGCGGCACATTCTGCAGAAGATGGCCGAGCGCGGCACGGGCATCTTCCAGGAGTTCCAGGACAACCTCGGCGTCGCCAACTTCTCGCTCGGCGCGCTCGACTACTCGTCGCTCGAGTCGCGCAACGTGATGAAGACGCTGCTGGTGCGCAGCATGACGGCGGCGCCCGGTGAGGTCGATCGCGTCGCCGACGCCGACGGAGACGGCCTCATCGACGACATGGACAACGGCTTCTTCATGCAGGCGAAGTGGCGCGCCGAGCAGTTCGCCGAGGACAGCGACGGCGACTGCTTCGACGACAACTTCGAGGTCATGCGCTACGACGACGGCTTCAGGCCCGACGTGAGAGACGGTCGCGGGTGCGACCCGATGTCGCCGCTGACGTTCGGCTGCGCGTGCCGCGACACCGACGGCGACGGCCTGTCGCAGTTCGCCGAGGACTACCTGAAGACGAAGCAGAACCTCGTCGACAGCGACGGCGACGGAATTCCCGACGGCATGGAGGTGCGCTACGGGCTCGACCCCTTGAGGCCGCAGGCCGCTGGGCTCGACACCGACGGCGACGGCCTGCGCGACTTCGCCGAGTTCCGGGCGGACTCGAACCCGATTCGCCGCGACAACGTGTTCTTCGACAAGAACGGGTACGAGTACGAGGTGACGCCGCGACCGAGAAGCGACCCGAACGATCCGATCACCTGCTACGACTTCTCGGTGAGCAACCTGCAGCTGGTGCCGACCGACGCGCTGCCGGGCGTCGACCGCATCGGTTTCAACCTCTTCAAGCTCTACTTCGCCGAGAGCCCGGAGAGCGGCGTGGCGACCGACTACGGAACCTGGCGCACGGCGTGCGCGTGGGCACAATACGCGCCTCCGTCGGTGCGGGTGCCGGCGGGCCCCGAGCTCACCCTGCCGAACAACGCCTTCAGAGCGCCCTCGACGATGACGACCCGCGCGCACTATCTCACCGCTGGGACCTGCAGCGGCCAGCCGCCCCAGAGGTGAAGATGAAGAGCCTGCGCCTTCATGCAGCAGTGGCAGTCGTCGCGATCGTCGCGTGCACGGACACGTACCTCGAAGATCCGCGCAACCAGTCCGAGGTGCCTGCCGATCGCACGGTGGCGATCGAAGGGCAGTTCTGCACGGCGTCTCCGAACGAGGTGGTGCGGCCGATCAAGATCGCGCTCTTGATGGACGCGTCTCAGTCGATGGTGGTGAGCGACCCGAACGGCACGCGCGCCACCGCGATGATCGACCTGATGAACAACCTGCCGCAGGACCCGGAGATCTACATCACGGTCCTGTTGTTCGCGGGCAGCACCTCGGCGTGGCTCATCTCGGACGCGCAGGGCCGCATGGAGCCCGCGTTCCACCAGCTCATCGGCATCTCCCAGCAGGAGCGGCTCAACGTCGCGCAGCGCCTGCTCAACTTCACCGCGATGGGCACGCAGCCGAACCGCGACTCGACGGACTTCGTGAAGCCGCTGGCCGACATCTACAGCCTCATCGCGCGCGACATCGGCGACACCCGCGTGCAGCTCGGCATGGAGACGCGCGCGCGCTACTCGGTCATCTTCCTCTCCGACGGCCACCCGACGAACAACCAGGACAACGAGCTGTTGTGCATGGACGCGGTCACCCGCATCCGCCAGCTCAAAGATCTCGCCGACGACGTGCGCGTCAACACGGTGCACGTCTTCAACCCGGTGCAGCCGGTGACCTCGACGGTGTGCATGCTCGACGGCGGCTCGGTGTCGCTCGGCGGCTCGAGTTGCCGGCTGCCCACCCTGCCGGCCGGCGCGTGCCCGCTGCTCATCGTGAACCAGGACGCCGAGCGCCTCGAGAAGATGGCCGAGCTCGGCGGCGGAGACTTCCGCGACTTCCGCAACAACGAGCCGATCAACTTCCTCAACTTCCGCTTCGGGCAGGTGCGCCAGCAGTTCACGCTCGACGAGGTGGTGGCGTCGAACCTCTCGGCGCCGCCCGGCTCGGACGGCGGGTTCGCCGACACCGACAGCGACGGCCTGCTCGACCACGAAGAGGCGGTGGCGATGACGGACCCGTGGGTGGCCGACACCGACGGCGACGGCTTCAGCGACGGTGTCGAGGTCTACTTCCAGCGGCGGGCCTGCCCGCCGGGCTCGATGAACTGCACGGTCTTCACGCCGAACCAGGTGCTGCTCGCCGACGGCGGCGGCCTCGACTTCGGCTGCCCGCCGGCGCTGCGCGGCGTCGACACCGACTGCGACACGCTGTTCGACTGCGACGAGCAGCTCATCGGCACGAACAGCCTGCGCGTCGACAGCGACGACGACGGCATTCCGGATCCGATCGAGTGGCAGCACAAGACGTCTCCGTCGAACAAGGACCTCGGGCAGGACCCCGACAACGACAACGTGTCGAACGGCGCCGAGCTGAAGCTGCACAGCGACCCGAACGTGGTCGACACCGCGAAGCTGTCGACCATCGGCTACCGGTACAAGGTCGAGCGGGCGGGGAACGTCACCGACGCCGGGCGCCAGTGCTACAACCTGCGCATCGACAACATCTCGCTGGCGCCGACGATGGCGGACACGCGCGATGCGGGGAACCCCGACGGCGGCGCTCCGCTGTACCGGCGCGGCGCGGGCTACAACGACATCTACGTGTCGTTCTCGTCGCTGCCCGCAGACGACCCGACGGGCCGCACCATCATCCGGCAGTTCCGTTTCCAGAAGGCCCGTTTCCCGGTGGGCGGCATAAAGTCTCCGCCGGACGGCGTCATTCACGTCGAACCGACCGACTGGGTCGATCGGTGCGGCACGAACCCGACGCCTTGAAGCGCGTGAGGGGAGTCGAAAGAGATGAGCTCGAGGAGAGGGTGGAAGCTGTCGGCGGTGCTGATGACGGTCGCGTTCGGCGCGAGCTTGAGCGGCTGCGATTGTGGCGAGCCGTGTAACCCCGAGCTCGACGACGAGTGCCCGTTCGACGCGGGGCCCGAGCCGGAAGACTTCTGTGACTCTCCGATGGAGGCGCTGAACGACACGGCGAACTGCGTGCTGCCGCTGGCGTGCGGCGTCGACGCGGGGCGGCTCGCGTACATCAACCCGCCGAGCGACGGCGGCATCGACATCGACTGGTACTCGGCGTCGTTCGGCACGCTGACGGCGAGATCGCTGTTGCGCGTGTACGCCGGCTACAACGCGCCGTCGACGCCGGTCGACCTCGCGGTGGGCGTGCTGAACGAGCAGGCGAGCATGTCGCTCATCCGCGTGGTCGACAATCACGGGCAGGGCGCGCCGCGGCCGATCGACATCCTGATGCCTTACACGCAGAGCAACACGAAGCTGCTGTTCCTGGTGAGCGATCGCGGCGGGCGGCCTCCGCAGTTCGACCTGCGCAGCAAGTACTTCATCTCCGTCTGCACGCAGGAGAACCCCGACGTGAACGAGCCGAACGACTCGCCCGACGCCGGCACCGCGATTCCGCTCACGCCGATGGGGGCGATTCACCGCGGCATGAACACCGGCTACCTCGCGACGGACAACGACGTCGACCGGTTCAAGATCGACGTGCCCGCGAACACTCCGGCGGCGCGCAACGTTCTCTACGTGCACGTGACGGCGCCGGCGCTGACGGCTCCGCCGCCGCCGTACCGGCTGTCGTTCACGCTGTACGACCCGAACGGGGTTCCGATCGCCGAGCAGGTGACGCCGAACGCGTTCCTCGCGGCAGACCTGGCGACGGCGAAGCTGGTGCGCACGCCCGGGCAGTACACGGTGGTGGTGCAGGGCTATCGCGCGAACCCGAACGACATGAGCGTGGTCCAGGGCGACCTGCGGCTTCAGTACACGGTCGACGTGCAGCTGATGGAGGACGTCGACGCCCAGGAGCCGAACGACTCGATGGCCGAGGCGATGGGGCGGGCGCGCATGCTGGGGCCCGGGCAGTCGGCGACGGTGACGGGCCGGCTCTCGTACGTGCCGGACCCCGAGTTCTTCGCCATCGACGTGCCGCCGAACGCGGGGCACAGCACGATGTACGTGCGGCTGACGCAGTCGCAGATGTCGGGGCGCTTCGCGCCGCTGTCGGGCCCGAAAGATCGCCAGATGCGCATCATCGCGGCGGTCGCTGGGGCGGACCTGATGACGAGCATCAACAACTGCGTCAACACGTCGGCGTGCCCGAAGGGCTACGCGAGCGATGACGTCGGCTTGAGAGACCTGGTGGCGAGCACGTGCCGCGCGTTCGCGGACGCGGGCTCGGGCCAGTGCTTGTGGCTGGAGCGCAACCAGAACAACGACTCTCCGGCGTTCGCCGATCTCCGGAACATGCAGGGCACGATTCCCATCGCCCCGCACACCGGCACGCTGCGGTACTGGGTCATCGTGCAGGACGAGGGCAACAACTGGGCAGACGACATCGACTGGACGCTGAACGTGTCGGTCGAAGCGGACCCGGACGAGGCGCGCTTCGGGCCCATCACCGGCTCGATTCCCGGCACGGTGAACGGCGTGCTGACGCACGGCTACGGCCGCACGTTCCAGTACGACCTGCCCGAGTGCGCGGCGCGGCCCCAGACCGACTGCGACGGCATTCGCTCGCCGTACGACTACGACGCGGTGCCGACGGACATCGACCAGTTCACGTACACGCTGCCCGGCGGCATGGACCAGTCGTGGCAGCTGCAGTGGGAGATCGACAAGGTCGACGGCGGCGTGGTGCCGGCGGACATCATCCTCGACCTGCGCATGTGCGGTCAGACGCCCGACGGCGGCTGCGGCCGCGGCAGCACGGCGTTCCAGACCGACAACTTCCAGCCCTGGTACGGCATGGCGCTCACCGACCGCGTCTTCGGGTGGACGCGCGAGGACATGGGCAGCTTCGTGCGCGTGACGGCGCGGCTCAACCAGTGCCTGTGCTTCCCGTCGGCGACGACGCGGCTCGAGATGAACGTGGGCGTCGTCGACCGCGACTGGTACGGGCCGGTCACGTACCGCGTGACGCACGGCGTGGGCGCGTTCAGCGGCTCGTTCCCCGGCGACGGCGGCATGCCCGCGACGTGCGGCCCGCAGAGCGACGCGGGCCCGATTCGCTGCGGCAACTCGCCGCCGGCGGAGCGGTGACGGGGGGGCGGCGGTTACTGCGGCAGGCAGCCGCCGTCGGGCTGCACGTCGGTGCCGCCGTCGACGCCGGCGCGAACGCCACAGCCGAAGAGACCGACGTTGAGCTCCTTGAAGTTGTCGGCGTTGGACTTGATGACGAGCTGGCCGGTGTAGCGGCGGACCTCGGTCGGAGTGAAGGTGACCTGAATGAACGTGTTCTGCTTTCCCTTCACCGTCTTCGGCAGCACGTCGGCGACGGGGCCGCAGACGCGCTGGCCGCCCTGGATGGTGCACTGCCCGTCGAGCACGAAGGTGAAGGCAGAGTCGCCGGTCTTGGAGACGTCTTCGATGACGAGATCGGCGAGCCCCTCGTTGGTGACGGTGAGGCTGTTGACGGGCGCCGTGCCGATGTACGTGCCTCGGCCGAACTGGACGTCGAAGCCGATCGAGGCGACGTCAGTCAGGATGAACGGCTTCTCAGGAGGAGGCTTCTCTCCACAACCCAATGCGGCGACAATGGCCAGCAGGGAGACCGGGCGGATGCGCATGTTGAGGGCATTTTTACTACGGGCAGCCCTGCTCGTCGCGTTTGCAGTGTCGACCGGCTGCACCGACGAGCGCGGGCAGTTCATCTTCGGCCGCGTGGCGGACAAATGTAATACCGAGTGGCCGATCTGCGACACCATCGCGGGCTGCCTGCTCGGTGACTCGAGCTACATCGAGGGCCGCTTCCCCAGCAACGGCAAGGTCGCGGTGCAGCTGTTCGAGCCGTCGACGGTGACGGTGTCGTTCTTCATCGAGAACGTGGCCGGCGCGGGCGAGGAGACGTCGATCAACTTCTACGAGGACCGGTGCCGCTCGAGGACCCGCGTGACGGTCGACGGCCGCACGTTCGTCGGCGAGGCGGAGCAGGGCGGGTTCGTGAAGCGGTCGGTGGACCTGTCGGGCCTCGGTGACCACCTCATCGAGTTCAGCTCGGACGCGCGGCTGCAGTTCCTCATGAAGGTCGAGGTGCTGCCGACGCGGCTGAAGGACGAGGCGGGGAACAACCCGTAGAAGACAGAGAAGCCGGGTTCGGGTTCGGGTTGTGGTCAGCGCCTTCGTTTTCTCACCGACGCAGGCAGGTATGGGGCGTCGCCGGCCGCGCGCGCCATCATCGACACCTGCGCGACCTTGGAGCCGAAGCGTTCCCAGCGGGACTCTCCGGTGCCCTTCACGGCGAGGAACTCGTCGCGCGTGACGGGCAGCGCGGCGGCGAGGTTCTTCAAGGTGTCGTCGTTGAAGATGAGGTACGGCGCGAGGTTCAGGCTGCCGCTCAACGACCTCCGCCACTGGCGCAGCTCTTCGAAGGCGAGCGCGGAGAAGCGCTGGTTCGGCTCGTTCGCGTCGGCCGGAGCGGCGCGCGGGGCGACCTTGAGCTTCGCGCCGGCGCAGATGTCGCAGGTGTCGCACGGAGCGCCGAGCGGCTTCTCGCCGAAGTACCGCAGCACGAACGCGCGCCGGCAGCGCTTCGCGTAGGCGTAGTCGGTCATGCGGCGCAGCAGCAGCAGGGCGCGCCGCTCTTGCGCGCGCACGGCGGCGAGGTCCAGGCCGAGCTCTTCGAACGGCGCGTCCCTGAGCGCGGTGATGGTGCGGCCGGCGAACGGCCGCACGACGCCGAGCAGCTCGGCCTTCTCGAGCAGCGACACCGCGTGGCGGATCTTCTCTTCGCCGAGGCCGCTCGCCTTCGCGACGGCGTCGAGGCCGAGTGAGGTGGCGGCCCCCTCGGGCACCAGCTCGCGCAGCGCGAGCAGCAGGGCGCGGGCGTCGGGGCTCTTCGGCTGCGTGGCGGCGGCTCCGGGCTTCAAGGTGAACGTCCAGCGGCCTTCGCCGCGGCCGGTGCGCGAGATGAAGCCCGAGCGCTCGAGGATCTTCACGGCGGCGCCGACCTCGAGCTCGTGAGAGCCGAGGTGGTTCGCGAGCACGTGGAGGCCCTTGTCGAAGCTGCGGGCGCCGCGCAGCAGCTTCCACACGTCGGCGATGAGCGTCTGCGGAGGGTGGCTGCCCTGAATGAGGCGCTCCTGGGTGAAGACGTCGGCGTGGTTGAAGAGCAGCACGGCGCGGGCGGGGCGGCCGTCGCGGCCGGCGCGGCCGATCTCCTGGTAGTAGGCCTCGACGGCGCGGGGGATGCCGGCGTGTGCGACGAAGCGGATGTCGGGCTTGTCGATGCCCATGCCGAACGCGTTGGTGGCGACGGCGACGGACGAGGCGCTGGACATGAACGCGTCCTGCGCGCGGCGGCGCGCCTCGTCGTCCATGCCGGCGTGGTACAGCACGGCCTCGACGCCGTTCTTCTCGAGCGCCGCGTGCAGGCCCTCGGCGGACTTTCGCGTCGGGCAGTAGACGAGGCCCGAGCCCTGGGCGTTCTTCGAGAGCTCGAGGCAGGCGTCGCGCTTCTCGGCGTCGCCGGTGACCGGGACCACCTCGAGGAAGAGGTTCGGCCGGTCGAAGCCGGAGACGAAGACGCGCGGGTCCTTCATCAGCAGCACCTTCACGATGTCCTGCCGGACCTCGGGCGTGGCGGTGGCGGTGAGCGCGACGGTGCGGGGGGGCTTGAGCCGCCTGCGCACCGCGCCGAGCTGGGCGTAGTCGGGTCGGAAGTCGTGGCCCCACTGGCTGATGCAGTGGGCCTCGTCGACGGCGAACAGCGACACGCGGCCCTCGAGCTCGCGCACGAGGCTCTCGGAGCGCAGGCGCTCGGGGGCGACGTAGAGCAGCTTGAGCTCTCCGGCCCGCAGGCGGTTCATGCGCTCGATGCGCTGGCTCTCGGTGAGCGACGAGTTGAGGAAGGCGGCGGGGACGTTGAGGCGCGCGAGCTGCTCGACCTGGTCCTTCATCAGCGCGATGAGCGGAGAGATGACCAGCGCGAGCCCTTCGAGCAGCGTGGCGGGCAGCTGGTAGCAGAGGCTCTTGCCGGCGCCGGTCGGCATGACGGCGACCGTGTTGTGGCCCGCCATCACCGACTCGATGACGTCGAGCTGACCGGGGCGAAAGGCGCGAAGACCGAAGTTCCGGGCCAGGCCATCGAGGAGCATGGCGTCACATGACATGCGGGGCTGACGTCGATGACGGCGCCTCGAGGAGTCCCTCGGCGAGCATCGAGCACCAGACGCCGTCTCCGAGGATGAGGTGGTCGGCGACGCGGATGCAGAGGCTCTTGCCGGCGGTGACGAGCTGGCGCGTGAGCGCGACGTCGTGGGCCGAGGGCTTCGGGTCTCCGCTGGGGTGGTTGTGCACGAGGATGATGGCGGCGGCGCGCGTGGCGAGCGCAGGCTGGAAGACGTCGCGCGGGTCGACCTCGCAGTGGGTGGCGCTGCCGCGCGCGACGCAGCGGTGGCGCAAGAGCAGGCTCGAGGGGCCGAGGCAGAGGACGTGCATCTCCTCGTGGGCGAGGCTCATGAGCTGCGGCCGCATGAACGCGAACGTGTCGGAGGGAGATCTCAAGCGGGTGGGCTTCTTCTGCGGCGGCTGCAGCGAGCGGCGGGCGAGCTCGAGCGCGGCGAGCAGCCTCGCGGCCTGGTGCGGAGACAGCCGCTTGTCGTCGAGCCAGTCTTCCGGTGGCGTGCGGGCGAGCGAGCGCAGGTCCTCACCGGCGAGCGCGTTGGAGTCGAGCAGCACCTCGAGCAGCTCGGCGTCGGTGAGCGCGCGGGCGGAGAGTCGGAAGAGTCGTTCGAGCGTCGGGTTCATGCGCGCGGGTGTCTTCACCGCGCGTGCGCGGGGAGCCCGCTGAAACGCGGTGGATCAGCGCTCCGGGGAGCCGCTGGAGGCGGGACGGGCGTGGACGCTCCGGATCCCGTTCTTCGAGAAAGCAATCAGCGCCCCGCGGCGTCGATGGTACCGTCGGACCGATGCTGGGCGCCTTCCTCGTGGTCACGCTCACCGCCGCAGACGTGCAGATCGCCATCCCGAACCTCTCGGTCTCCGAGGTGCCTCCAGAGCGCGTGACGGTGATGGTCGACTACCTCGCCGAGGCGATGAGCCGCGGCGGCGGCGTGAAGGTGACCACGCCCAGCGACATCGCGGCGGTGCTCGGCAACGAGCGCCAGAGGCAGCTGCTCGGCTGCACGGACGACACGAGCTGCCTCGCGGAGATCTCCGGGGCCGTCGGCGCGGATTACCTCGTCATCGGCAGCGTGGCCCGGGTGGGCGGCGAGTTCATCGCGAACCTGAAGCTCATCGTGGCGAAGAACGCAGAGGTGCGCGGGGCCTGGTCGGCGCGGGTCAAGACCGAGACCGAGCTGCTCGACTTCCTGGAGCAGACGGGTAGCGCGGTGCGCGCGAAGCTGGTGGGAGCGCCGGCGCGCCCGTCGTTCGCGAGGTGGGTGCCGGCGATCGTCGGCGCGGCCGCGGTGGGCGTGGGCGTGGGGCTCTTCGCGCACGCGTTCAGCTATCGCAGCCGGCTGGTCGTCGGTGACGACGCGATCGGCTCGGTGGAGCAGGCGAGGGCGGTGGCGTCGACCGGGCGCAGCTTCGAGCTCGCGGGCCTCATCACCGGCGCGGTCGGGCTGGCCCTGTGCGCCGGCGGCGTGCTGTTCGCGGTGCTGACGCGATCGTCCGAGGTCACGGTGGGCGCTGCCTGGGTCGACGGCCCGGCGTTCGCGCTCGGAGGGCGACTGCCGTGAGGCGATTGGCGGTGATGGTTCTGGCGGCGGCGGCGTGCATCGACTTCCAGACGCCTGCGGACGACTACTGCCTCAATCACCCGCAACGCTGTGATGCGGGAGTCGGCGGCGCCGGCGGCGGCGGCACCGCGGGCGGCAGCGGCGGCGGCCCGACCGGCGGAGGGAGCGCGGGTGGGGGCGTGGCAACAGGCGGCGGCGCCGCGGTGGGAGGCGGCAGCGGCGGAGGCAGTGGTGGCGGCGGCGGCAGCGGCGGCGCGGGCGGCAGCAGCGGCGGCGGAGCCGGCGGGAGCGGTGGGAGCGGCGGAGCCGGTGGCAGCGGAGGCGGCGTCGTCGACGCGGGCTTCGAGTGTCCCCCCTACGACGGCGGCTTCATGAACGCCACGATGATGGGGAACACCATCAACCTGTACAACCGGACCGCGTGGCAGGTGAAGGCCGGCGTCGGCGTGTTCTGGACGGGGCCTTCGTCCGCCCATCCGATGACCCAGTGGTGCGGGACGTACCGCTTCTTCACCTTCGACAAGACCGACGAGAACCTCACGACGTTCCCGGATGCCGGCGTGCTGGGGGTTCGCTGCGCGGCGCACGGCGACGGCGAGCAGTCGGCGCTGATCGAGATCCTGCCCTGAACGCGCCCGGCCTCAGCGCCCGGACTTCTCGAACGGCGTGAACTCGAACTTCTGACCGCCGACCGAGGCCTCGGCCATCACGCCGCCGCGGACCATCGTGACGATGGCGACGCCGTTCTTGAACTCGAGGTTCTTGGTGGTCTCGGCGTTGCCCGCGACGGCGCTGGTGCCGCCGGCCTCGAGCTCGGTCTCGGCGGCCTTGAAGCTCTTGAGGGCCTCGGGGGTGCTGAAGAGGACGAGCTCGCTGAACGACTGGCCGCCGACCTGCGCGCCGAAGGTCATCTGAGACATCTTCACCGTGCCGACCGGGACGCCCTTCTCGAAGAGCACGCCTTCGCCGCCGCCGCCGGCCACCAGGAAGCCGCCCTTCTGGACGCGGGGGAGAACGGCGTAGCCGACGGCCTTGTCGAGGTGCTTCTTGAGCCCGGCGTCTTTGGCCTTGAAGGCGTCGAGGGCCTCCTTCGCTTCCTTCACCTCTTTGGAGGGCTCGCCCGCCCAGGCGATCGAAGAGACGATGACGGCTGCTGCAACCACTCGAGCTGCGAGACTCAACGTGTCGTTCATGTCGTTCGCTCCCTCGGGGACGAGTCATAGATCGACTGGGGTCGTGACGGCTCGTGGTGACTGACAGAAATTCGAGGCGCCCGCCGATGCAAGTGGCGGGAACGACGCAGCGCGGCTGGGAACATCGCTTGCTCTGTGCCTGCGGCATGCGCCTCATTGTGTCTGCGACGACCGTGCTGCTCCTGGCGGGATGCCCGATCGGCCTCTGCCCCGTTCCCGCCGAGGTCATCTGCCAATCGGACTCCGACTGCGGCACGGGGCTCGAGTGCCGGACACCCGATGACGGCCGGTGCGTCTCGTCGTCCTGTGCGTGCACGACGGCCGGCCTGGTCTGTACGCGCGACTGCGGCGGGAAGGTGTGTCAGCCGCCGCGCGTGGATGCGGGCGTGACCGACGCCGGCTCGAGGGACGCGGGCGCCGACCTGTGCGCCAGCTTCGTGCCTCCGTGCCAGTCGGACTTCGACTGCCGCGCGGGAGAGGCGTGTCTGCCGCCGGAGAACCGCGCCTGCACGCCGTCGGCGTGTGCGTGCGACCCGGCGACGGGCAACATCATCTGCACCAGCGACTGCAGCGGGCGCGTGTGCCGGCCGCCCTCGACGCCGGACGGCGGCGCGAACCTGTGCGCGGGCTTCGAGGCGCCCTGCAGCTCCGACGCGCAGTGCGGTCCGGGGCGCGCGTGCCTGCGCGATCCGAACCAGTGCAACCCGTCGGCGTGCGGCTGCGACCCGGCGACCGGAGCCATCTTCTGCACTGCCGATTGCGGCGGCGGCGTGTGCGGCGTGCCGTCGCGCGACGCGGGCTCACCGGACGGAGGCGCCTGCGTCGGCTTCCGCGCGCCGTGCGCGACCGACGCGCAGTGCCTGCTCGGGGAGCAGTGCGTGAGAACCCCGGGCGTCTGCCAGCCGAGCGCGTGCGCGTGTGGCCCGGGCGGAGTCGTGTGCACGGCCGACTGCGGCGGCGGAGTGTGCCAGCCGGTCGACGCGGGCGTGACGGACGCCGGGTCGGCCGACGGCGGGTTCTGCGTGGGCTTCGTGCCGCCGTGCACCACGAGCTCCCAGTGCGGGCCGGGGAACCAGTGCGTGCGTGACCCGAACCAGTGCAACCCGTCGGCGTGCGGCTGCGACCCGACCGACGGCACGGTGATCTGCACCGCCGATTGCGGCGGCGGCGTCTGCCGGCCGCAGGTGCCCGACGCGGGCGCGTGCCTGGGCTTCGACCCGCCGTGCAGCTCGGACGCGATGTGCGGCGCCGGGCGCGTGTGCCGGCACGACCCCTCGCAGTGCGTGCCGTCGGCCTGCGCCTGTGACGCGACCACCGGAGCCATCATCTGCACCGCGGACTGCGGCGGAGGAATCTGCACCACCGCGACCGACGCGGGGACTCCCGATGCGGGCCTGTGCGCCGGGTTCGAGCCGCCGTGCACCAGCAGCGCGCAGTGCGGGCCGGGCACCACCTGCAAGGTGCCGCCGAACGCGTGCACTCCGAGCGCGTGCGGGTGCGACCCGGGCACGGGTCACGTCTTCTGCACGGCGGACTGTGGCGGAAAGCTGTGTCTGCCGTAGGGCGCGAGCGTCACTGCCGCCCGGTGAAGAGGTGGCAGCTGATGCACTGCTGCGGCGGCGTCGGGTGGTTCTTCGCCGACAGCGTGGTGTGACACGTCTTGCACGCGGCGGGACCGAAGCCCGGCTGCGGCTCGTGCGGAGCGTGGCAGCTCTCGCACTTCTGGTGCTTCTTCACCGTGTGCAGCGCCGGCAGTGGCTTGTCGTGGCAGTCGGTGCACTTCTTCATCACCGTCGCCGAGTGGCTCTGGTGGCAGGTGCCGCAGCCGGCTTCCGCGTGCGCCTTCTGCGGCGGCTGCTGCTTCGCGTGGCACTCGAGGCAGCCCTTCGGCGGCGCGGGCTGACCGTGCGGCAGGTTCGCGTGGCAGGCCTCGCACTTCGCGTGGCCGGCGTTCTTCTTCACCAGCGCGTGCTGCTCTTTGTGGCAGCTCTCGCACAGGCCGGCGCGCTGCGGCTTTCCGCCGTGCTGATCTTTGTGGCAGTCGCGGCAGCCCGCGGCCGACCTCTCGCCGCCGGCGACCGCGGTCGTGGCGAACGGAGGCTTCCCGTGCGGCTGCTGCTGGTGGCACTGGGTGCACGTCGCCGCCTTCGTGACGGTCGTCGAGTGCGGCGGGTGGCAGCCGATGCACGTCTTCCCCTCGGTCTTGGGGTGCTCGACGCGCACCTTCGCGTGGCAGCTCTCGCACGTCTTCGGCGCGGCCTTCGGCGCGTGCGGGTCGTGGCACGTGCGGCAGCCCTGGTGCTTCGCCTCGGCGAGGACGGGCTTCTCCTGGTGGCAGGTGATGCAGGGCTTCGCCTCGGCCGAGGTGAACTTGTGCGAGGCGTGGCAGGTGCTGCAGCCGGTGTGGCCCTTCTCGAACGTGGCCCTGGTGTTCGCCTGGTGGCACCCGGCGCACTTGTCGACCGCGACGCTCGCCTTGGTGTGGTGCGGGTGGCACGACATGCAGTCGGCCCGGCCGTGCGAGATGGTGACGTCGTGGCACATGCCGCAGTCGGCGGAGCGCGTGAACGGCGTGCCGTGCGGGCGGTGGCAGGCGCGGCACTCCTGCTGGTGCACCTGCAGCTGCTCGGCGTGGCAGCGCTGGCAGCCCCACTTGTCGTTCTTGGCGCTGCGAAACTCGTGGCAGCTGAAGCACGTCATCGGCTCGGCGCCGGGCTGCCCCCCATCGCATGGGGCCCCTGCCTCCGGACAACGGTTCGGCTGTTGTCCTCCGGCGTCGAACGGGTGGTGGTGCTGCTGCTGGCGCCCGTGGCACTCGGCGCACGGCTTCACCGCGTTCGCGTTGAACCCGGCGTCCGAGACGAAGTGGCAGTCGCGGCACTGCAGCTGCTCGCCGCCGATGAGCGCGAGGTGCGCGCGGTGGCCGGGCGAGCTCTTCGCGTCGTGGTAGGTGCCCGGCACCTTGAAGTGCCCGCCGTCGGGCGGCGCAGGCAACAGCCCGCAGCCGGCAAGAACCAGCGCCGCGCAGATGAAGAAGGGGACGGGCACCTTTTTCGCGTGAGGGCCGTGCTCGGCCGGACCAGGCGCCGCGAAGAAGGAGCCAGTCCCCTTCTTCATTTTCGAAATCCGTCGGCGAGGACGGTGAAGCCGAAGAGGGCGCCGGCGAGGGTGCCGATGCCCTGCGCGATGGACATCGACGCGACGACGGGCAGCGAGGTGCCGTCGAGCACGCCCCACGCCATGATGGCGAGGGCGGCGAGGCCGAGGATGCAGGCGACCCGCAGCGCCTTCTCGGTGGGCCAGCGGGCGAGCAGCTTCCTCACAGCTCCTCCGGGCGCTTGCTGAAGGGGTGCGCGACGCCGTGGCAGCCGGCCGAGGCGCACGAGACGCGGTTCTGCGCGAGCTCCTCGGCCATGGCGCGGTGCTCTTTCGTGTCCTTGAACGACGCGAGCGTGCCGGAGTGGCACTGCTGGCAGTTCGCGTTGGGGTACGGCTTCGCCACGCGGATCTCGGCGTGGAACTTCTCCAGCGACCAGTTCCGGAAGCCGCCGCCGTAGTAGTACCAGACGTGGCCCATGCCGGTGAGCTTCGTCATCGGGTAGCCGAGCATTCCGTAGTCGGCGTGGCAGGTGTAGCAGGCGTGGCCGCCGAACATCGGGTTGCGCGTGTGGCGCGCGGCGAGCGAGTTGCTGTTCGGGTCGACGGCGTCGGACAGGTGCGTGCCCATCACGTGGCAGCTGCCGCAGAACTCGCGCTCGGTGGTGCGCTGCATGCCCGAGCCGGTGGTCGCCACGGCGGCGAGGAACGGGAAGACGGCGAGGCCGAGCAACAGGCGCAGCCGCGTGCCGAGCGTGAGCGGCGGCCGCGTCACGAGGTGGTGCAGCAGCAGGGCGGCTGCGATGGCAGCGGTGAGGAGCGCGAGGGCTCCGAATGGAGTCGCCGCGCTCCCCATGGCGGTCAGGGCACCATCGCGTGAACGGTGTCGACTGCGACGCTGCGGCCGGCGGCGTGGCACACCGCGCAGGCCTCGTAGCCCTGGCTGGTGGTGTTGAGCGTCGAGTGCGCCTGGGCCGCGATGGAGCCGTGGCAGCTGGTGCACGCGGCGGTCGTGGGCGGCACGTAGTTCGGGGTGCTGACGACTGCGCCCGCGACGCAGGCGCCGCTGGCGAGGGCGTTGGAGCCCCCGTCGGGGTTGGCGCCGCACGAGCGCGTGTCGCTGCGCGAAGGCAGCTGGCCCTCGCTGAGCGGCAGCGCGAAGCCGTTGGCGGTGTGGCACTTCTGGCAGTTGTTGAGCGGCGACGGGTAGTGCGCGGCGGCGTGCACCTCGTGGACGAGGTCCTTGAAGTTCGCGGTGACGGCGGTGACGACGCCGCCGTCGGCGGGCACGGTCACGTTCTGGGTCAGGTTGCCGTTGTGGCAGATCACGCAGTGGTCGGGATTCTTACGCGTGCCGCCGTGCTCCGCGAGATCCTGGTGGCACGAGTTGCACTGGCCCTGGGTGACCGGCCGGCGGCGCGCGACGGGCGTCGGGTCGGTGACCGCGAAGGCGCGGGTCGGGTTGCTGGCGCAGAAGCGCGTGCCGGCGTCGTTGGTGGCGCAGGCCTCGATGCCGACGGTGAAGCTGCCCTGGTCCGAGGGGAGCAGGGCGGTCGGCGAGCGCCAGGTGAAGATGCCGGCGTCGACGCGCTCGAGGCAGGCGCCCCCGTCGGTGATGACGGCGCAGTCGGCGGCGTTCTCGGCGGTCTCGGACCAGAAGCGGCCGATGTCGACGTTGGGGCCGCCCATGACGAAGCGCAGGCGGCTGACGCGCTGGGTGAGCACGTCGCGCGGCTGGCCGTTGACGGTGAACGAGAAGGTGACCTGCGGGCGGGTGAGCGGCGCGACGGGCGGCACGGAGAGGATGCTGCTCTGCACGTCGAGCCGCAGCGGATCGCGGTTGGGCGTGCGGTGGCGGCGCTCGATGGGCTCGATCGAGGTGGCGTCGTGGCAGACGATGCACTGGGCGTCGGTGCGCGGGCCGCCGAAGTGGACCTGGAAGCCGGGCGGCGGCGTGTTGGAGGCGAACCAGGTGCGATCGTGGCAGCCGCTGCAGGCCTCCTGCGACGGGTTGGTCTTCCAGCGGGTGCCCTGCGTGCCGGTGTGGCAGGCCTCGCAGTTGTTGATGTTGCCGGGGTAGTGAATGACGCTGTAGTCGTGAACGGCGCCGCCGAAGCCGACGATGCGGTAGGGGACTCCGCCGTCGGTGACGCTGGGTAGCTGCGCGCCGCGGTGGATGTTGTGGACCATCGTCTTGAAGTCGATGGTGTTGCCCGTCTCGGGGTCGATGTCGGCCGAGTTGGTGTGGCACATGATGCACAGGCCGACCTCGCGGCGGGCGCCGCCGTGGGCCTCGAGGCGGGTGTGGCAGGTGTTGCAGGCCTGCGTCGTGACGATGTCGCGCACGGCGGTGACCGGCTGGCCGTCGGGGCGGAAGTTGAAGACGGTGTTCGCGACATAGCGCTGGTTCTGATACGTGCGCGTCGCGTAGAGGCCCACCGAGTGCGTCTTGTTGACGTTGGCGCCCGGGTTCACCGCGGTGCCGAACCGATAGAGGTAACGACCGGTGAGCGGACCGAGCTCGGTCCACTGGCCGTTCGTGTCGGCGGAGTTCTGCACGTAGGTGCCGCCGTCCCAGGTGACGTTGCGGCGCGTGTACGCGGTGTACTGGAGCGGCAGGCCGTCGGCGCGCTCTTCGATGAAGCCGAGCACGAGCGAGACGGAGACTGCTCCTTCCGTGTACGTGCCGGTGCGATCGAGCGCGCGGCCGGTCGAGTCGGTGAGCTCGAGCTCGGCGGTGGCGACGCCGTTGCTGACGCCGGCGTCGAGGACGCGGATGTTGAGGCCGGGGCCGACGAAGCGGAGGTCGCGGCCGGCGTCTCCGGGCGGGCCCTGCGGGCCTTGAGGACCCTGCGGGCCCTCTGGGCCGGCGTCGCCGGCCGGGCCGGGCTGACCGTTCTGGCCGTTCTCTCCGTCCTTGCCCGGAGCACCGGTTTCACCCGGGGGGCCCTGGGTCCCCGGGGACCCGGGAGGCCCGATACAAGCGGCTGCCACCAACGCCAAACCCACGACCAGAAGATGAGAACGCACGGAGGACCTCACGGTGGCCGGCCTGATGCACCCGCGATGCCCGCCGTGAGGCACGAGCGAGTCTCTGGAGCGCGGGTATCCACGACGCGCATGCTTTTCGGCCATCCGCCGCCGGTGCGCAAGATCTGCGTGTTGACGCTGGGCGCGGTGCTGCTGGGCAGCGCGGCGCAGGCCGAGCCCACGGCCGCGCACGCAAACGCTGCGCACGCCGACGCGGGCGCTGCGCCGGACGCAGTGGGTGCGCGCGGACCCGGGGGGGCCCCGATGGACCCCGCGTGGTTCGACGCGCGGGTGACGGCGATCGCGCAGTACTTCCAGCAGGCGCTGGTGCCGGGGCTGCCCGGCGCGGTGACGCAGGTGGAGGCGGCGCTGCCGTTCACCATCACCGCGTTCTCCCGGTTCGGCGGGGTGCGGCTCGCGGGCGGCGAGCTGACCGGAGAGCTCTCGGCGTGGGGGCGCGTGGGCCCGCGCGACGCGCTGCTCGGCGACGGAGATCTCACCGCGGCGTGGGCCCAGCTCGAGCGCGGCATGCTCAAGCTCAAGCTCGGGCGCCAGGTCACGCTGCCCGGCGCCGCGCGGTACGTGCGGTTCGACGGCGCGACGCTGGGCTTCACCTTCGGCCTCGCCGAGCTCACCGTGTACGGCGGCTGGGTCGCGCTGCCGCGGTGGAACCTGCCGCGCGGCGCGGTGCTCGCGGGGTTCGCGGGCGATGCGCTGCTGGATCCATACCTCGTCGAGCAGCAGAACCGCGCCGGGCAGCTCGCCGCCGGCGCGCGGCTCGCCATGCGGTTCGGCGGCTACGGTCGCGCGGGGCTCGGCTACCACGAGCAGTACGACGCGCGCGGGCTCGCGTTCCGCGTGGTGGGGCTCGACGCGGCGGGGCAGCCGGCGAGCTGGCTCACCATCGGCGGCCGCGTGACGTTCGATCTCGTCGCGCAGGCGGTGCCCGAGGCCCGCCTGTTCGCCGACGTGACCGGCGTGCGCGTGCCGTTCTCGATCGACTACTCGTACCAGAGCCCGGCGCTGCTCCTGCCGAAGACGTCGCTGCTCGCTGCGTTCGGCGGCGCCGCGTGGCACGAGCTCGGCGCCGAGACGACGGTCGCGCTGCCGGTGTCGCTCAAGCTCACCGGGCGCGTCGCGGGCCAGCTGTTCGACGGAGAGCTGCCGGGCGGGCGCGCGTCGCTGCGGCTGCAGTGGACTCCGGGGCTCGCCGGGCGGCTGTTCGTGCTCGCCGAGGCCGGGCGCGCGCTGGTGCCGCCGGCGGGGTTCACCTGGGCGCGGGCGGGCGCGCGGTACCGGGCGACCGAGACGCTGTGGGGCAGCGTCGACGCGGCGGTGTACTTCTACGACGTGGCGGTGCGCGGCTACAGAAGCTCGGTGACCGGCATCGGCAGCCTCGAGTGGTACGTGCTCCCGCTGGTGCGGACCGTGTTCTCGGCGACGGTGATGAGCACGCCGTTCGCGGCGTTCGAGGCGCAGGGGCTGGTGCGGCTGGTGGTCGAGCTGACGCCGAACAGCGCGGGAGGAATTCTGTGAGGCGGGCGGCCTTGGGCTCGGTGCTGGTGCTGCTCGTCGCGGCGGCGTGCGCGAAGCAATTGCTCACCGGCTTCAACCACCGGGCGCACCTCGCCGAGTACGCGTGCGGCGGGCCGGGGCAGCCGCAGTGCCTGTCGTGCACGAGCTGTCACCAGGGGCGGGTCGGGGAGCACGACACGTTCGCGCCTCCCGGAGCGCAGAGCTGCACCTCGTGCCACCCCGACGGCGAGGAGAAGTGGCGTCACGCGATTCGGCCGGCGCTCGCCGTGGTGCCCGCGGGGAAGAAGATCCTCTTCGCGCACGACTCGCACCTCCTGCAGCCCGAGCTCAAAGGCCAGTGCGTGAAGTGCCACGCCGGGGCGGTCGGCGCGCAAGGGGGGCCGCCGCTGTTTCCTCCGATGAGCACGTGCCTGTCGTGTCACCGGCACAAGCAGCAGTTCGAGGCGGGCTACTGCACCGGCTGTCACCGCGCCGATGACCTGCGGGGCCTCAAGCCCGTCAGCTTCTTCTCGCACGACGGCGCGTGGATGCGCCGCCACGGAGACACCGCGCGCGCGGAAGGGGCCCGCTGCGCGACGTGCCACGCGCAGACGCAGTGCGACGCCTGCCACGAGGCGAGCCGGCCGGTGCGCGCCGCGGCGGTCGATCCGCTCGCGCTCGAGAAGTCGTACCCGCACCGGTTCGACTTCCTGTCGCGGCACGCGGTCGAGTCGCAGCTGACGCCGGGGCAGTGCTTCACGTGCCATGCGCGCACCGAGTGCGACTCGTGCCACGCCTCGCGCGGCGTGAGCGGAGCGGTGCGCGGCGCGGCGAACCCGCACCCGCCGGGTTGGGCGAGCGGCCTCGCGAGCAACACGCACGGGCCGGCGGCGCGGCGTGACCTGGGCTCGTGCGCGGCGTGTCATGATCAAGGCGCGGCGAGCAACTGCGTGAAGTGCCACAAGGTCGGTGGAATCGGAGGCACTCCGCACCCGCGGGGCTTCAGGAGCACGGAGTCGATGGGCTCTCCGGCGTGCCTGCCGTGTCATGGAGGTGGAATGTGAGGCGCGCGCTGCTGGGGTCGCTGCTGCTGGGCGCGTGTCTCGTTCCGCGCGAGCCGAACGGACGGCCCGACGAGACGTGCACGTCGTGCCACGGAGACGCGACGCGCGCCGGAGATGCGGTGTCGAGGTCCGCTCCGCCGAAGGACATTCGGGGCAACACGGGCGTCGAGTTCCCCGGCGTGGGCGCGCACGCGCTGCACCTGGCGTCGGGCGTTCAGTGCTCGGGCTGTCACCTGGTGCCCGCGACGCTGGGCGCGCCAGGGCACAACGACGGCGTCACGCAGGTCGTGTTCGACGGCGGCGGCGCGTGGGACCTCGGCTCGCGCACGTGCTCGAACACGGCGTGTCATCGGGCGGAGTCGGGCGTGTGGACGCGGCCCCGCGCCGACGCGTGCGGCACGTGTCACGGGCTGCCGCCGCCTGCTCCACACCCGCAGGCGACCGCGTGCGGGACGTGCCACCTGCCGGTCGACGGCGGCGCGCACGTGAACGGAGTCGTCGACCTTCAGGTCGCGGTGTCGTGCGGCGCGTGCCACGGCGTGGACGCCACCGGCGCGCCGGACAGCGGGGCGCACGCGACGCACCTCGCGGCAGGGGTGGCGTGCGCGACCTGCCACGACGTCCCGGCGAGCATCGCTTCGCACCCGAACGGGCAGCTCGAGGTGAGGTGCGGAGGGGCGTGCCACTTCGGGGCGCCTCCGCCGTGGACGTCGACGCAGGATCTCACCTGCAGCGGCTGTCACGGCGCGCCGCCGCCGGCGCCGCACCCGCAGGCGCCGCAGTGCTCGATGTGCCACGCGTTCTCTCCGGCGACGCACGTGAACGGGGCCGTCGACGTCGCGGTGCCGGCGTCGTGTGACGGGTGCCACGGCAGCGCGGCGAACCCGGCGCCTCCCAGGGATCTCGATGGAGGCGTCGAGACGTCGCGGCCCGGCGTCGGCGCGCACCAGGTGCACCTGGTGCCCAACCCGCGGACGCGCACGGTCGAGTGCAGCGAGTGCCACGTGGTGCCGGCGGCGGTGCTCGCTGCGGGGCACGTCGACGGCGTGACGCAGGTGCGGTTCTCGGGCGTCGCGGTCGCGAACCTGGCGATGCCCCGGTACACCGGCGGCACCTGCGCGGGCACCGCGTGCCACGACGTCGCGCACTTCACCGTGCAGCCCGGCGGCGGCACCACCACGGCGCCCGAGTGGACGCGCGTCGACGGTGGACAGGTGACGTGCACGTCGTGTCACGGCCAGCCCCCTCCGCCGCCGCACCCGGTGCGGACCGATTGTGGGGCTTGCCATCCGGGAGTCGGCGCTACGCACGTGAACGGGCGCGTGGACTTCGTGCCGTGAGGCAGGCGCAGCTCGCCGCGCGGATCTCCGGTCAGGCACAGAGCCGTTCCTTGGCGCCGCAGGTCCGGGCCCCAAGCCGGGGCCGGCGCAGGCGGGTTTCGCGCAGGGGCCTGGTGGGGCTCGGGGCACTGCGGGGCCTTGCCCTGTGGACCTCGAGCGCGGCACTCGGCAGGGCAGTGCGGGATTCTGCAACACCCCGTACGGGGGCTGCGGCAATCTGCCGCAGGCTGGCGGCCGGAACCTCCCGGATTTCGGGGCGTCCTGGCTGGCACTCCGCGTGCTCACGCGGGCTCCCAACGAACCCGCCGTCACCGGGAGCCCACACATGGACGCCAGCATGCAGTCGCACGTCGCGCAGCTGTACCGTCAGTACCGACGGTCGGAGGAGCCCCGCGAGAAGCGGAAGCTCTTCGCCGCGCTCACCGAGTGCCTCACCGGCTGGTTCGCCGCGCAGGAGCGCGTGCTCCGCGCAGAGACCGCGCTCTCCCTCTGCCGCTTCCGCGAGCACTACCTCGCCGCGCGCGCCTTCAGCGAGCTGCGCGAGCTCGAGGTCGGCACCGCGCTGTTCGACGCGAAGCTCGCGACGCTCTGTGTCCGACTCGGCGCGCTGCGCGCCGCCGCCGGCGAGCCCGACGTGCTGCGCGCCGCCTGATTCGAAGAACCCAACGAAAGGAAAACACCAATGCTCAAGATCCTCGTGGTCGACGACGAACCCTCGATTCTCCTCCCCCTGGCCGGCGTGCTCCGCGGCGAAGGCCATGAGGTCGCCACCGCGACCGACGGCACCAGCGCCGTCGCGGCGATGTCGGCGACGTCGTTCGACGTCATCATCAGCGACGTGCGGATGCAGAAGCTCGACGGGTTCGCGGTGTTTCGCCGGGCCCGGGCCGAGCTGCCCTCGACCCAGGTCATCTTGATGACCGCCTACGCCACCGTGCCCGACGCGGTGAAGGCGATGCAGGAGGGCGCCTGCGACTACCTCACCAAGCCGTTCGACATCACCGCGCTGCTCGAGCGGCTCGAGAAGATCTCGAAGGAGCTGGCGCTGACCCGCCAGCTGCAGAGCGCCGCGGGCACGAGCGGCGCGGCCTCGAGCTTCATCGGCAACTCGCCGGCGGTGCGGCGCCTCTTCGAGCGCATCGAGAAGTTCGCGGACTCGAACGTGTCGGTGCTCATCACCGGCGAGAGCGGCACCGGCAAGGAGCTGGTGGCGCGCATCCTCCACGAGAGGAGCCGCCGCTCGAAGGGGCCGTTCGTGGCGGTGAACTGCGGCGCCTTCCCCGAGACGTTGATCGAGGCCGAGCTGTTCGGTCACGAGCGCGGCGCCTTCACCGGAGCGGTCAGCCGGCGCGAGGGCCGCTTCAAGGCCGCCGACAAGGGCACGCTGTTCCTCGACGAGGTGCCCGAGCTGCAGCTCGCCTCGCAGAGCAAGCTCCTGCGCGTGCTGCAGGAAGGCCGGTTCGAGCCGCTCGGCACCAACACGTCGGTGGCGGTCGACGTGCGCGTCATCTCGGCGACGCACCACAACGTGAGGGCGCGGGTGGCCGAGGGCAAGTTCCGCGAAGACCTCTTCTACCGGCTCAACGCGGTCGAGCTGGTCATCCCCCCGCTGCGCGAGCGCGGTGACGACCTGGTGATGCTGGTCGACCACTTCCTCAAGCGCTTCAAGGTCGGTGAGCGGACCCCCGGCATCAGCGGCCGCGCGCTGGCGCTGCTCTCGGAGTACCCGTTTCCGGGCAACGTGCGCGAGCTGCAGCACGCCATCGAGCACGCGGTGGCGATGGCCGAGGGCGGCGACATCGACGCGCGGCACCTGCCCGCCGAGATCTCGGGTACCCCCGACCCCGTGGCAGGCAACGCGAGGATCCAGCCGCTGCCCGAGGCGATGCGCGAGTTCGAGCGCGCCTACCTCAAGCGGGTCGTGCAGCAGGCCGACGGGCGCCGCGGCAAGGCAGCGGCGATGCTCGGCATCTCGCGCAAGAACCTCTGGGAGAAGCTGCGCGGCTACGGGTTCACCGAGGCCGAGCTCGACGGGTCTCCGACGGCCCAGCGGGCGCTCTAAAGGACTCGAGCGCCGCGCTCATGACGCGGGCCGGGGCACCGACGCAACCGGCGCGGGGGACTGAGGCTCGAGCCCCCACGCCTTGAGCTTGCGCTGGAGGGTGCCCCGGTCGATCTGCAAGAGCTCGGCGGCGCGGCTGCGGTTGTCGTTCGCGAGCTTCAGCACCTGGAGAATGTAGCGGCGCTCGAGCTGGTCGAGCGGGAGCACCTCGGCCATCTCGTCGGCGGTGACGTGAAACCGCTCGCTCGCCTCGAACGACCTCACCTTCTCGGGCAGATCGCCGACCGCGAGCTCTCCGCGGGCCAGCGCCGCGAGCCGCTCGATGCAGTTCTCGAGCTCGCGCACGTTGCCGGGCCACTTGTACGCGAGCAGCTTGCGCGCCACCTCGGGCCCGAGCTCGATGGGCGGGCGCTGATCCCGCTCGCACACCCGGCTCAAGAACAGCTTCGCGAGGTGGAGCACGTCGTTGCCGCGCTCCCTCAAGGGGGGCAGCTCGATGCGAATGACGTTGATGCGGAAGAACAGGTCCTGCCGGAACCGGCCCGCCTCGACCTCGGCTTCGAGATCGCGGTGCGTCGCGCAGATGACTCGCGCGTCGAACGGAAGCTCCGAGTTGCTGCCGAGCGGCCGCACCTTGCGCTCCTGCAGCGCCCTGAGGAGCTTCGCCTGGTTGTCGAGCGACAGCTCGGCGACCTCGTCGAGGAACAGGGTGCCCGCGTCGGCCTCGGTGAACAGCCCCGCGCGCGCCGCCCGCGCGTCGGTGAACGCGCCCTTCGCGTAGCCGAACAGCTCGCTCTCGACGAGCGAGGCGGGCAGCGCGGCGCAGTTGATCGCCACGAACGGCGCCTTGGCTCGCGGCGAGAGCGCGTGAAGGGCGCGGGCCACGAGCTCCTTGCCGGTGCCGGTCTCACCGTAGACGAGCACGCTCGCTCCGGACGGTGCGACCCGCGCGATGAGGTCGTTGACCTTGGTCATCGGAGCGCTCTCGCCGAACAGCAGCGGGCCCTCCCCGGTCGACGCCGGCATGCGGCGCGACAGCTCCTGCTTCAGGCGGTGGCGCTCGACCGCCCTCGCGACGCACGCGAGGAGCAGCTCGAGGTGTACGGGCTTCGAGAGGAAGTCGTACGCCCCGGCGCGCAGCGCCGCCACCGACGTCTCGAGGCGCGAGTCACCGGTCGTGATGATCACCGGCAGCTCGGGGCGCGACTCGCGCAGCGCTGCGCACAGCTCGAGCCCGCCCAGTCGGGGCATGGCGACGTCCGTCACGACGGCGTCAGCGAGCGAGGGGTTCGACTCGAGCGCCGCCAGCGCCTCGCCGCCGTTCGCGAACGCGGTGACCTCGTAGCCCTCATCGGTGAGGAGATCGGTGTACGTCTCGGTGAGGTGCCTCTCGTCGTCGACCAGGACGATTCTCGGTTTCATCGGCAACCGTCCTTAGCACCGACGCTGCGAGGCGCGGGGCCGCGCGACGGCGCCGCGTCCGCGGGGAAGACCGGCTCCCCTGTCAGCGTCAGCTGCGCGCGACCCAGTTGGTGATGTCGGCCGTCGAGATGAACCCGACGAGGCCGCGGCGCTTCGAGATGACCGGCAGCCCGTGCACGCGGTGGTTCGCCATCAGCGCGGCCGCCTGCACGAGAGAAGCGGTGTCGGAGATCGACACGACGGCCGGCGTCATCACGTCACCGACGGTGACGTCGGGCGACACCTCGAGGTGGAAGCCGTCTTCGAGCCCGTAGCGGATGCCGCGGCGCAGCAGCTTCACCGGCCGCGACACCTCGCGCGTCTCGCCCGACATCGCGCGATCGCTCACGATGTCGGTCTTCGAGATGATGCCGATGAGGGCGCGCTCCTCGTCGACGACCGGCACGTGGGAGATGTTGCGGGTGAGCATCGCGTCCATCACCGACGCGAGGCTGTCGCTCTCCGCCGCCGTCACCACGTCGCGGGACATCACCTTCGCCACCTTCGTCTTGTTCGGATCCACGTGTGTTACCTCCGGAACCGCGCGTGAGCCGCGCGGGAAAGATCGTCTCGGTGCTCGGGCGCCGCGATCGCGATCAGCGCCCTGGCCCTCTGCTCGAGGTTCTTGCCGTACAGGTCGGCGACGCCGTGCTCGGTCACCACGTAGCGGACGTGCGCGCGGGTCGTGACCACGCCGGCGCCGGGCTTGAGCTGCGCGACGATGCGCGACACGCCCGACGACGTCTTCGACGGCAGCGCGATGATCGGCTTGCCGCCCTCGGACAGCGAGGCGCCGCGCATGAAGTCCATCTGCCCGCCGACGCCCGAGTAGATGCGCTCGCCGATCGAGTCGGCGCAGACCTGGCCGGTGAGGTCGACCTCGATGGCGCTGTTGATGGCGGTGACGCGCGGGTTCTGGCGGATGACGGCGGTGTCGTTCACGTACGACGACTCGCGCAGCTCGACCGACGGGTTGTCGTGCACGAAGTCGTACAGCCGCTGCGAGCCCATCACGAAGCTCGAGACGACCTTGCCGCGCTGGCGCTTCTTCTTCTCGCCGGTGACGACGCCCTTCTCGACGAGTGGCAGCAGGCCGTCGCTGAACATCTCGGTGTGAACGCCGAGCCAGCGGTGGCTGCCCAGGGCCGCGAGCACGGCGTCGGGGATCGCGCCGATGCCCATCTGCAGCGTCGCGCCGTCGTCGACCATCGCCGCGATGGCGCGGCCGATCGCGGCCTCGACGTCGGAGATGGACGCCGGCGCGTGCGCGAACAGCGGCGCGTCGGTCTCGACCATCGCGCGGAACCGGGACACGTGCACCTGCCCATGCCCGAACGTTCGCGGCATGCGCGGGTTGACCTGCGCGACGACGTCCCGCGCGGTCTCGATCGCCGAGACGGCGACGTCGACGGACGTGCCGAGCGAGCACCAGCCGTGGCGATCGGGCGGAGACACGTGCACCAGCGCCGCGTCCAGCGGCATGAGGCCGCGCCGGAACAGCAGCGGCACCTCGGACAGGAAGATGGGAACGAAGTCGGCGCGACCTTCGGCGATGGCGGCGCGCAGGTTCGGACCCACGAACAGGCAGGTCGGCCGGACGTGGCCGGCGAGTGACGGGTGCGCGTGCGGAGCGTCGCCGTCGAGGTGCAGGTGCACGGTCTCGATGCCCTTCAGCGTCGCGGCGCGCCGGGCGAGCGCCTGCAGCAGCACCTGCGGAGTCGCGGCGGCTCCCTGCACGAACACCCGGCAATCGGACTGGAGGAACGAGAGGGCTTCATCGGCGGTGACGTACTTCACTGGCATGCGTTCTCTTCTGCACGTTGGTGCGCGGTGAGCATCTTTCCGAGGGCGTTCACGCCGTAACAGAACTCGGCGTAGTCGCCCTGCCGGAGCGCGGACGCGACGGACTCCAGCACGGTCGCGAGCTGGGCGTGGTGGGCCTTCGCCACCCGAGCGAGGCGCTCGTCGGTCTCTTCCTGGCTCATGTGCTCGAGCAGGCGCTGCTCGAAGTCCTTGAAGCGCTTCGTGGCCGCCTGGAAGGCGCGGCGCTCGGCGAGGAACTCCACCTCGGCGAGCGCGTGGTCGAGCTCCTGGTGCTGGTCGTGCAGCCAGGTGGCGGACACGTCCATGGTCAGACCGTCTGGAAGGTCAGCAGCAACGCCATCGCTGCGAAGAAGGCGATCGTCCCGAGGCCGATCAGGACGAACAGCCGGGCGCTGAGCTTCTCCTCGGGTGAGGTGATCTGGGTCGTCATGTCACCCGGTTGTGCAACGCGTGGGCCCCGTCGCCTCCGACGGGAGCAGCCGCCCGGGCGCGCAAGCTCTGCGACCATCGGCGAGGCGCCCGCACGAATTGCGCGCGCCGCGAGGGCCCGGTGCCGGGCCGCGCAGGCGTAAAGCCTGCAGGGCTCCTGCGGCATGCTCAGGCTGACCGACGATCTCCTCTCCCGGTACGCGAACGTTCCCGTACCGCGGTACACCAGCTACCCGCCCGCGAACCTGTGGCGCCCCATCGGTGAGGCCTTCGCGCGGGAGGCGTATGCGCGGGCCGCGAACAGGCCGCTCTCGCTGTACGTGCACGTGCCGTTCTGCCGGAAGCTCTGCTTCTACTGCGGCTGCAACATGGTGGTGACGCGCAGCCAGGACCTCGTCGAGAGGTACCTGCGGGCGCTCGAGCGCGAGGCCGACCTGGTCGCCGAGACGATCGCCACGCCCGGCCGCGTGGTGCAGCTGCACCTGGGGGGTGGCACGCCGACGTTCCTCGACGAGCGGCAGCTCGAGCGGGTGGTCACGATTCTGCGCGCGCACTTCCCGTTCGAGAGCGGCATCGAGGCGAGCATCGAGGTGCACCCGCCGGTGACGACGGTGAGCCAGCTCGCGACGCTCGCGCGGCTGGGCTTCAACCGGGTGAGCATGGGCGTGCAGGACTTCGACGCCGAGGTGCAGCAGCGGGTGAATCGGCCGCAGCCGTACGAGCAGACGCTGGCGCTCGTGCACGCAGCGCGGGAGCTCGGGTTCAAGAGCGTGAACGTGGACCTGATGTACGGCCTGCCGCTGCAGACGGCGGCGCGGTTCGATCGCACGATGGATCAGGTGATCGCGATGCGGCCGGACCGGGTCGCGCTGTTCGGCTACGCGCACATGCCGTCGCTGAAGCGGCACCAGCGGATGATCGACGAGAAGGAGCTGCCGAAGGGCGCCGAGCGGCTCGCGATCCTCGCCCGCGGCGTCGAGCGCCTCGCCGACGCGGGCTGGGCGCCCATCGGGCTCGATCACTTCGCGCTGCCGACGGACGAGCTGTTCCGCGCCCGCGCCGAAGGGACGCTGCGGCGGAACTTCATGGGCTACACGACGTGCGCGCAGAGCGAGGTGGTCGCGCTCGGGCCTTCGTCGATCTCCGAGGCCGGCGGAGCGTTCGTGCAGAACGAGCGCGAGGTGCACGCCTGGGCCGCCCGGCTCGAGAAGGGCGCGCTGCCGGTGGTGCGCGGGTGGAAGCTGACGCAGGACGACACCCGGCGCGCCGAGCAGATCGCCCGGCTGTTCTGCCAGCTGGAGGCCGAGGTCGGGGCCGAGGCGCCCCCCGGGCTCGAGCGGCTCGTCCAGGACGGGCTCGTGCAGATGGACGGCGCGCGGGTGCGGGTGACCGAGCTGGGACGGCTGCTGCTGCGGAACGTCGCGGCGGTGTTCGATGCGTACCTCGCCACCGGTGGTGGGCTGCATTCTCCAGCGGTGTGAGCTCCAAAGAAGGCGCGCACCCTGAGCCGCGTCGGGCGCGAAGCGAGCCGACGCGAGTCGAACGGGTTCGGGCGCAGCAAGTGTTGCCTTCGAGAAGGCGCTGCCCAGATCGCCCGGACCCTTCGACTACGGGCCTTCGGCCCTCCGCTCAGGGTGCGCGCTCTCCTGCCATGCTCAACGCGGCGCCACGAACGGCACCGGGGCTCTGCGCTCGATGCCGCTCGTCGCGTCGACGACGACGAGCTCGAGCTGGGTGTGGCCCTTGAGGCTCTTCGGCAGCGACACGACGAGCGGAACGCGGGTGTCCTCGAGCGAGCCCAGCTCCACCACGTCGCGCGCGAGCTGAACCTCGAGGCCCGCCGGTCCTCGGATCTCGAGCTTCAGCTGCGCGCGCTCCGGGCTCTTGTTCACCACGTGCACCTCGAGCTGGTTCCGCACGCGGTCGCCCTCGACGACGAAGGGGACTCCGCGCAGGCGCAGCACGTTCGCCTCGAACGGCGTGCGCGTGAGGAGGACGACCGTCAGCGTGCCGACGGCGATGGTCGCGAGCGCGGCGTAGAGAAACAGCCTCGGCCGGAGCACGCGGCGCTTCCCGCCGGCGAGCTCGTTCTGCGACGCGTAGCGGATGAGCCCCTGGGGCTTCCCGATGCGCGCCATCACGTCGTCGCAGGCGTCGACGCACTGCGCGCAGGCGAGACACTCCATCTGCAGGCCGTCGCGGATGTCGATGGCGGTCGGGCAGGCCTGCACGCACTTGCGGCAGTCGATGCAGTCGCCGGTGGTGGTGGAGATCTTGCCGCGCGGCTCGCCGCGCTTCGCGTCGTACGCGACGGTCACCGACTCCTTGTCGTGCAGCACCGACTGCAGCCGGCCGTAGGGGCACAGCACGACGCAGAACTGCTCTCGGAACCAGCCGAAGTTGAAGTACAGCGCGGCGGTGAACGACGTGGTCCACGCGAAGGCCTCGAGGTGCGCCGCGGGACCCTCGACGATCATGCCCCGCAGGTCGTGCAGCGACACGAACAGCGCGGTCGCCGCGTGCGCGATGAAGATGGAGACCGCGAGGTAGGCGGCGTGCTTGGCCACCGCGCGCGCCATGCGCGGCCCCGTCCACGGTTGGCCGGCCAGCTTCGCCCGCCGCGTCGAGGGCCCGTCGAACAGCCGCTCGATGGGCCGGTAGACGCCCTCGAGGAAGACGGTCTGAGGGCAGGCCCAGCCGCACCACAGGCGACCGCGCCAGGCGGTTACGAACAACACCGAGAAGACGAAGCCGGTGGCGAGCAGCAGCACCATCCAGAAGTCCTGCGCGTTGAACGTGCCGCCGAGCAGGTAGAAGCGGCGCGCGCCGACGTCGAGGTGCACCGCGGGGTGGCCGCCGAGGTGCACGAGCGGGGCGAGCAGGTAGATGGCGATGAGCGCGATGAACGTCACGCGGCGCCAGGTGATGAACCGCCCCTTCACCTCGAGCGGATGAATCGCGAGCCGGCCCCCGTCGGCGCGGATGGACGAGAGCTGGGCGCGCACGGCCTACTCCACCAGCTCGCCCTGCGGCGCCTTGCCGCCCGGGACGTTGGTGTTCTTGATCGACAGCACGAACGCGATGACCTCACGCGTGCGCTGCGGCCCGAGCTGCGCGCCCCACGGCGGCATGCCCTTGTCCTGGAAGCCGTTCATCACGGCCGAGTACAGGGCGGTCGGCTGATCGCCGTGCAGCCAGTACCTGTCGGTGAGGTTCGGGCCGACGCTGCCGCTGCCGTCGGCCTTGTGGCAGGCGACGCAGAGGGTGGCGAACGTCTTCTTGCCCTCGTCGACGGCCTTCGCGTCCTTCGCGAGCGCGAACAGCGACTCGTCGGAGATGGGGTTCTGCAGCGCGAGCTTCTTCTTCTGCGCCTCGGCCTCGCGCGCGAACTCGCGGTTCGGCGTCTCGGCCCACGTCGTCGAGTGGTAGGCGAGCCAGTAGCCGAACGCGAAGACGATGGTCGCGAACATGATCGCGAGCCACCAGCGGGGCAGGTAGTTGTCTTCTTCTTCGATGCCATCGAAGACGCCGTGGATCTTCATCGGGGGTTCTCCTTGTCGAGGGGAAGGGAGGCGACCTGGTCGAAGTCCTTGCGCCCGTTGAGGACGTAGAGCTTCACGAGCGCGCCGACGAAGAAGGCGACGAAGAAGATCGTCGTCGCGGCCGGCAGCCAGGCGAACGAGAGGTTCTCGTAGAAGGCGCGGTACATCACCGGCCGCCTTTCTGGTCGCTCGGCTCACGGCCGGCTGCGCCGGCCTGCTCCGCGACGGTCAAACTGCGCCCGTCGCTGCGCGCCGAGCTCCGGACTTTCTGGTCGCTCGGCTCACGGCCGGCTGCGCCGGCCTGCTCCGCGACGGTCAAACTGCGCCCGTCGCTGCGCGCCGAGCTCCGGTCGGATTGAGCGGTCTTGAGCGGAGCAGGCTGGTACGGCACGCCCTGCTCGCGGCCGAGGCGCTGGAGGTAGGCGATCATCGCGACCATCTCGCGGTTCCACTCGACGGTGACGCCCTGGCTCGCGAGGTCGGCGGAGATGGCCTCGCCCTGCGCCTTCTGCTGCGCCTCGGCGCCGTCGATGTCGGCGTTGGTGTACGGGACGCCGAGCTTCTGCATCACCTGCAGCTTCTTCGGGCCCTCCTTCACCTCGATGACGCGGCCCTCGAGCCACGCGTAGCCGGGCATGTTCGAGCCCGGGCTCGTCGCGCGCGGGTCCATCAGGTGCGTGTAGTGCCAGAGGTTCGGGTAGCGGCCGCCGAGCCGGTGCAGGTCGGGCCCGGTGCGCTTGCTGCCCCACTGGAACGGGTGGTCGTAGATGAACTCTTCGGCGCGCGAGGGCTCTCCGAAGCGCTGCGCTTCGGGGCCGAGCGGGCGGACCATCTGCGAGTGGCAGGTGTAGCAGCCCTCGCGGACGTAGAGATCGCGGCCCTGCAGCTCGAGCGCGGTGTACGGCTTCTGCGCGGTGCCGGTCTGCGGGACGGCCTGCTTCACCAGGATGGTGGGCAACAGCTCGGCGACGCCGCCGACGAGCACCGCGAGCAGCGTGAAGACGGTGAAGGCCAGCGAGCGGCGCTCGATGACCGCGAACCACGTCGGCTTGCCGGTCGCCTTGCGCTCCTGCGAGACCTCCCACCAGATCTTCGAGATGACGCCCAGGGCCACGACCGAGCCGATCGCGACGGGCAGCGACGCGAACACGAACAGGCAGCTCGCGGCGAGCACGAACACCGAGAACCACAGCGGCTGGCCGAGGATGATGTCCTTGATGCCGGCGCCGTCGCTGACGGGCTGCTCTTCGACCGCGACCTCGGCGCTGCCGTTCACGGCCTTGCCGGCGCGCGCGGTCATGTAGAGGTTCCACGCCATCAACATGAAGCCGAGCAGGTACAGCGTGCCGCCGAGGAAGCGGACGATGTACAGCGGGCGAATCGCGATCAGCGTCTCGACCCAGCTCGGGTAGGTGAGCGAGCCGTCCGCCGAGACGGCGCGCAGCATGAGGCCCTGGTTGATGCCGCTGATCCACATCGCGACGATGTAGAGGACGATGCCGACGAGCCCGGTCCAGAAGTGCGCGTCGGCGGCCTTCTTCGAGTACAGCTGCGTGCCGAACAGCCGCGGCACGAGGAAGTAGAACATGCCGGCCGCCATGAAGCCGTTCCAGCCGAGCGCGCCCGAGTGGACGTGGCCGATGATCCAGTCGGTGTAGTGCGCGAGCGCGCTGACCGACTTGATGCTGAGCATCGGGCCCTCGAACGTGGCCATGCCGTAGAACGTCACGCCCGCGACGAAGAACTTGAGCACGGGGTCTTCGCGCACCTTGTTCCACGCGCCGCGCAGCGTGAGCAGGCCGTTGAGCATGCCGCCCCAGCTCGGCGCCCAGAGCATCAGCGAGAAGACCATGCCGAGCGACTGCGCCCACTCGGGCAGCGCGGTGTTGAGCAGGTGGTGCGGGCCCGCCCAGATGTACATGAACACCAGCGCCCAGAAGTGAACGACCGAGAGCCGGTAGCTGTAGACCGGCCGCTCGGCCGCCTTCGGGAGGAAGTAGTACATGATCCCGAGGATCGGCGTGGTGAGGAAGAACGCGACGGCGTTGTGCCCGTACCACCACTGCACGAGCGCATCCTGCACGCCGCTGAACGCCGAGTAGCTCTTCATCGCGGAGAGCGGCAGCGCGAACGAGTTCACGATGTGCAGCACCGCGACGGTGATGATGGTCGAGATGTAGAACCAGATCGCGACGTAGAGGTTCTTCTCGTTGCGGTTCTTGAGCGTCCAGAAGAAGTTGAGGGCGAAGACCACCCAGACGAGCGTGATGGCGACGTCGATGGGCCACTCGAGCTCGGCGTATTCCTTGCCGGTGCTGTAGCCGAGCGGCAGCGAGATGGCGGCGGCGAGGATGATGAGCTGCCAGCCCCAGAAGTGGATCCGCGAGAGCAGGTCCGACGCCATGCGCGTCTTCAAGAGCCGCTGCGTCGAGTAGTAGATGCCGGCGAACATCATGTTGCCGACGAACGCGAAGATGACGGCGTTCGTGTGAAGAGGCCGCAGCCGCGAGAACGTCAGCCACGGCACGTCGAAGTTGAGCTGGAACCAGGCGAGCTGCGACGCGACGAGCGCGCCGACCGTCATGCCGACGATGCCGAAGGCGATGGACGCCCAGATGAACCAGCGCGTTACGGCGTCGTCGTATTCGATGCGTCGGGTCTGCATGGCTGTGGCTGTGGCTTGCATGGGGAGTCCTCTTCGAGCGGTGAGAGCGAGAGCCGATCCGCGTGCTCCGGGTCCTTCTGGCGGACGTGGGCGATGAACATGACGAGCGAGCCCGCGACGAGCAGCAGGCTCACGAACACCTGAAGGACGACGACGCTCACGCGCGCGCCTCCTGCAGTCGTGGGCCTTCACGTCTTCGCTCGCGCAGCGAGAGCAGCGCGAAGGCGAGCAGTGACAGCGAGCTGAGCGGCATGAAGATGGCGGCGCGCAGCGGCGTGATGAGGCCGCACAGCCCGGCGGTCACCGCGAGCACGTTGTAGGCGATGGAGGCCGCGACGATGTTGCGCACCACGCGGTGCAGCTCTCTCGAGAGCTTCAGCGCGGCGCCGAGCGGCTGCAGCCCCTCGCCGACGAAGAAGAAGCCCGAGCGCGACGGCATCACCGGCCGGTCGACCGCCGGAGTCCCCGCGCAGAACGCCTTCGCGAAGGCCGGCGCGTCGTTCACGCCGTCGCCGAGGAAGAGCGTGTCCTTCTGGTCGAGCGCTGCGACGAGCGCGGCCTTGTCTTCGGGGCGCTGCGCGGCGCGCACCTTCGTCGCGTCGAGGCCGAGGCGCTGGGCGAGGGCCGCGACGCGCGCGGGCTCGTCGCCGGAGATGAGCCAGACGTCGAAGCCGCCGCGCACGAGCTGGTCGACCTGCTCCGCGGCGCCGGGCCGCAGCGCCTCGCGAAACGAGAACACCGCGACCTCGCGGCCGTGGTGGAACAGGCCGGTGCCGGGCGCGCCGTCGGCGCGGCGGCCGAGGCGCCAGTCGCCGGCCGAGACTCCGAGCCCCGGGGCTTCGCGGGTCGAGCAGGTCGGGTCGAGCCCGGCGCCGCGCGCGGCGAGCTCGCGGGCGATGCACGCGCTCGCGGGGTGCGCGCTGCGGCAGGCGAGGTTGTAGGCGGCGTCGCGCGCTACCGCGTCGAGCGCCGGCAGCGCCTCGAGCTCGAGGCGGCTCAGCGTCAGCGTGCCGGTCTTGTCGAACAGCACCTTCTTCACGTGGCGCAGCCGGTCGAGCAGGTCGTCGGAGCGCGCGTAGAAGCCCAGGCGCTGCAGCCGCGCCTGCACGAGCTCGTACGCGAGGGGAATCGCGAGGCCGATGGCGCACGGGCAGGTGACGACGAGCAGCGCGGCGGCGACGTCGACCGCGGCGCCGAGGCCCTTCGGCAGCCAGAGCAGGAAGCCAAAGGCTGCGACGAGCAGCACCCGCTTCGCCCAGCCCTTCGCGAGGCCGTTCCAGAACGCGTCGGCGGCGGTGGCCGTCGACTGCTTCTCGAGCAGCCGCGGGAGCTGCGAGGCGTCGAGGCGCGAGGTGGCGACGAGCTGCAGCGCCGAGTCTCCGGCGTTGAAGCTGCCGGCGCTGACGCGGTCGCCAGCGGTCACCGGCTGCGGCTTCGACTCGCCGGAGATCCACTCCAGCGAGACGTGGCCCCCGCCCGACTGCAGCTTCGCGTCGACGGGCACGAGCTCTCCGGGCGCGACGATGACGACGTCGCTCTCGCGGATGGCGGTGGCGGCGACGACGCGCACGCTTTGGCCCTCGACGCGCCGACAGACGAGGCCCTCGAGGCCGGCGTCTTCGAGCAGCCAGCTCTTGTTCTTCTCGACGACGCGGCGCTGCATCCACCGGCCGAAGAGCATCAGCGTGATGAAGGTGGAGAGCGTGTCGAGGTACAGCTCCGAGCCGCCGCCCTTCGCCTGCAGCAGCGACGCCGCGTAGACGAGCGCGATGCCGAGCGCCACGGGCAGGTCGAGGTGCAGGACGCCTTCTCTGAGGCCCCGCCACGCGCCGCGGAAGAACGGCCAGCCGCCGATCGCGACCGACGCCGTCGAGAGCACGAGGCTCAAGCTGGTGAAGAGGCGGTGCAGCTCTTCGCCCGGCTTCAAGCCGAAGTAGAAGCTGACCGAGAACAGCATCACGTTGACGGTGAGCGCGGCGCACAGGCCCAGGCGCCACGTGAGGTCGTCGCTGCGCGGAGCTTTGAGCGGCGGCCCGAGCCGATAGCCGAACGCCTCGATGCGCTGCACGAACGCGCGCACGTCGAAGGCGCCGCGGCGGAAGACGAGGTCCATGCGGCCGACGCCGGGGTTCACGACGAGGCGGACGCCTCCGCTGGTGCGCTTGAAGAGCTCGTTCATCAGCCACACGCAGGCCGCGCACTGGATGCCCTGGACGTCGAGGGTGAGCTTGACGAGGTCGGTCTGCGGCGCAGCCTGCTCGAGCAGCGGCTCGAGCCACGCGAGGCTGCGCGCGCTGGCGGCCTGCGTGGCCGGGGCGACGCTGCTGCCGGCGAGCGCGTAGAAGCGGGTGAGGCCTTCCTGCTCGAGCAGCGAGTAGACGGCCTGGCAGCCGGCGCAGCAAAAGGGGTGGGTCGCCGCTGACTCGGGAATGGGACTGGCGCAGTGGCGACACAGCACGACGCCCGCGCTTTGCGAGGTCCGTGCCGAGCCCGGCATGCGCGTTGAAGAGCCTGCCGCGCAATGGATGAGCTGACGGGCCTCGGAGCGTTCGGCGCCTTACTGGCCGGATTGAGTGGAAGTCTTCACTGCGTGCTGATGTGCGGTCCGCTCGCCTGCGCAACAGCTGCGCGATCTCGCCGCGCGGCGCTCGCCTGGCAGGGAGGCCGCCTGCTCGCGTACGCGGGCTTAGGCGCGCTGCTCGGTGCGACGGGCTCGGCGGCGGTGAGCGGCTTCGCCGAGGGCGCGCGGCCGGTGCTGCCGTGGATCATGGCGGCCGGCCTCGTCGCCACCGCGCTGGAGCTGCCGAAGCGGCTGGCTCCGCTGCCGGGCGTGCGCCGGGTGTCGGCGTGGGTGGTCCGGCGCAGCGCAACGCTTGCGCCGGAGATGAGGGCTGGCGCAATGGGTGCGGTGACTCCGCTCTTGCCGTGCGGGCTCGTGTACGGCATCTCGTTGGCTGCGCTGGCGTCGGGCTCGGCCCTCGGCGGGCTCGCCGTGATGGGCGGGTTCGCCCTCGGCGGAGTGCCCGCCCTCGCCGCCGCGCAGCTCGGCCTGGGGCTGCCGCGCGGGCGCGTGGGGGCCTTCGCGCGGAAGGCGGTGCCGCTGGCCGCGGCGGTGGTGTTGGTGTGGAGGGTGGTGAAGACGGGAGACGCGGTGCCGGCGGGGGATGAGCCGCACTGCCACTGAAAAGGGGACAGGCACCTTTTCGCGTCGCGCGCTCTGCCCGGTCCTTCCGCTGCTGCGCGCGAAAAGGAGCCAGTCCCCTTTTCAGCGCACCACGACGATCGGCTTCGGGCAGATGTGCACGAGGCGATCGGCGACGCTGCCGAGCAGCACGCGGGAGACGGCGTTGTGGCCCTTCGCGCCGATGACGACGCCCCACACGTGCTCCGCCGCGGCGAGGTCGGCGATGATCTCGGCGGGCCCTCCGGTGCCGCGCGTCTCGAGGACGCGGACGTCGCCGGCGGCCTTGCGCGCCTCTTCGAACACCTTCTTCGCGTGTTCGGTCTCCGCCGCGTCGATGTCGTCGATCGTCTTCTTGTAGACGGTCGGCGGCAGCAGGTTGGGGAACGAGACGTAGACGAGGTCGAGCGTCAGCCCGAGGCCCCTGGCGATGTTGGCGGCCCAGCGCACGCCCTTGAGCGCGTGGGCTGAGCCGTCGACTGCGACGAGAATTCTCTCCATGGCTTGTCTCCTCAGGTGAGCAGCGTTCCACCGTCGACGACGATGGACGCCCCGGTCATGTACGCGCCACCCTCGGACGCGACGAACTGCACCACGCGCGCGATGTCGTCGGGCGTACCCATGCGGCCCATCGGGACGCGGTGCTTCACGAACTGCTCGCGGAACGCGGCGAGCTGCGCAGCGGAGATCGCGCTGCCCTTCGGCGGCCGCGACGTCCCTTCGGTCTCCACTCCGCCGGGCAGCACCGCGTTCACCCGAATGCCCTTCGGCGCGAGCTCGAGCGCGAGGCTCTTCGTGAACATCAGCACGGCGCCCTTCGAGGCGTCGTAGGCGGCCAGGCCCACGCTGGAAGGGTGCAGGCTGTCGATCGAGCCGATGTTCACGATGCTTCCTTTACGGCCCTGCTCGATCATCTTCAATGCCACCGCCTTCGACAGCAGCGCGAGCCCGCGCAGGTTGATCTTCCAGACGGCGTCGAACGTCTCGGTCTCCATCTCGAGGAACGGCTTCATCGGGAAGATGCCCGCGTTGTTCACCAGGATGTCGACCGAGCCGAACGCGTCGATGCACTTCGAGACGATCGCCTTCGGGCTGTTCTCGGCGGCGACGTCGGCGGCCATGGCGACCACCTTGCCCGTCGACCTCGCCAGGCGGTCGGCGGCGGCGAAGGCGGGGCCCTCGAGCTGATCGACGAGGAGCACGTTGGCGCCGGCCTCGGCGAAGCGCCTGGCGATTCCAAAGCCGATGCCCAGCGCTGCGCCGGTGACGATGGTGTTCTTGCCTGCGACCGAGAAGGTGTCGTTCATGATGGGCTGCAAAGATGCATAGGTCGGACCCGTTGCCCGTCAGTGCTCCGGGGGGTGAACCCGCGCAGGTCTTGCGCGCGGCGCGTCAGTAGCCGGTCATGCGGCGGGCGTCCGGATCCCACAGCTTCAAGCGGAAGCACTCGGCCACGGCCCTGGGCTCGAGCGAGGTGACGCCCGGCGAGCGCAGCTCTTCGACGGCCTGCATCGCCTCGGGCAGCCGGTAGAACGGAATCGCCGGGTTGAGGTGGTGCACGTGGTGGAAGCCGATATTCGCGGTGCACCAGCGCATCAGCGGCCCCATCTCCATGTAGCTCGAGCTCTCGAGCGCCGCGCCGGCGAACGTCCACTCTTCGCGCGAGGCGACCTTCGCGGCCGGGTAGTTGTGCTGCGCGTAGAAGAGGTACGCGCCGAGCGCGAACGCGATGGCCATCGGCAGCGCCCAGGCCCAGAGGAAGACGTGCGGGTTCGCCCACGCGAGGCCCGCGACGATGAGCGGAGAGAGCAGGGCGCTCGGGTGCTTCAGCGGCGCGCGGAAGAACGGCCTCAAGCACATGCCCACCAGGAAGACGGTGAGCCCGGCGAGGGCGATGTTCAGCGGGTGGCGCGAGGCGCGGTAGAGCAGCTTCTTCCACGGCGGCAGCGCGGCGTAGAGGCGCGGCGTCAGCATCGGGTAGCTGCCGATGTGGCTGCCGACGAGCTGCGCGGTGTGCGCGTGATGGTAGTTGTGCGTCTCGCGCCAGACGCTCGCCGGCACGAGGATGAGCTGGCCGAAGCACCAGAAGAAGGCGCGGGCGGCGGTCGAGCCGCGCAGCAGCGCTCCGTGCTGAAAGTCGTGGAAGAGGCAGAACGCGCGGACGACGACCAGCGCTTCGGCGATGGCGAACGCGACGCGCAGCGGCCACCACGGGGCGAGCGCGGCGCCGAGCGCAAGCGCGCCGAGGATGACGAACGTCGAGAGTACGGCTCCGACGCTGCGGTTCGGGTCTTCGACGGTGAAGGGGCGCGTGGCGAGGATCAGCTCTTTGTCGGTGCGGCGCATGGGGCAGCGCCGGCCGTGCAATTGCGTGGCCGAGGCGCTTCGCCGGGTGGGCCGCGCGGACGTTGCGGGTTGGGCGCACCGGGCGCAATTCCTGCGCGGGCGGCTACTTCGGCCAGTCGTCCATCGCGCCGAGATCGCCGACCTCGGAGAAGCCGGCGGCGCTGAGCGCCTTCGCGGCCCGGGCGCTGCGGAAACCCGACGCGCAGTAGACGACGATGGGCTTGTCCTTCGGCTCGAGCTCGGCGAGGCGGTCGCCCAGCTCGCCGACGGGGATGTTCACCGCGCCGTCGAGGTGGCCGGAGCCGTACTCCTCGGGGCTGCGGACGTCGACGAGCCTCGCGCCGCCCTCGACCATCTTCTTCGCCTTGTCGGGCGTCACGCGGTGCGCGCTGCAGCCGGCGACCACGAGGGCCAGTGCGATCCATCGCTTCATTGGGCTGTTTCCTTATCGCTGGTCCATCGCATGCACCACCCGTGCTCATGAGACGGCTTGCTCTGGTGTTGCTGTGCATGGCTTGCGCGCACACGCGCGAAGACGAGATGACCGCTGCGGAGCACCGCAACGAGGCGCAGATTCACACCGCTCGCGCCGCCGAGAAACGCGCGAAGTTCGACCCGGGCGAGCGCCGCGCCATCGGCAAGCCCCAGGGCGACGCCGAGTGGAGCGCGCGCGTCTACAACCCGACGCAGGAGCACCTCGACGACGCGGACCGCGACATGCGCGCAGCGGCCGAGCACCTGCGCGCCGCGAGGAAGCTCGAGGCGTTCGAGGACGCGCGCTGCGCCGACATTCCGAAGGAGCAGCGCGGCGCGTGCCCGCTGCTCGCGTCGTCGGTGACGCGCGTGACCGAGACGCCGAAGGGCGTGCTGCTCGAGCTGAAGGCCAGCGTCGACGCCGTCAGCACGCAGCGCATGCTCGACTGCCACCTCGCGTACGCCTACGCGAACGGCTTCGACCGGCCGTCGTGCCCGCTGTTCGTGAAGGGCATGACCATCTCCCTCGTGCTGGGGAACGGTGGCCGGTGGATCGCGATGACGTCCGAGGACGCGAAGGTGGCGGACGAGATCCGCGAGCAGGCGCGGCGGGTGTTCCTCGTCGAGCCGTCGGTGTCGACGCGGTACTGAGGCGGCGCCGGCGCTACTTCGCCCCGCGGGGCGATGCCCGAGGGGCGCCACCGAAGCGCAACGGTGTATAGGGCGCGGGCATGCGCCACGTGCTGACGATTCTCGCGGTGTCCGAGCTGCGCCGCGCCGCCGAGTTCTATTCTCGTGCGCTGGGCTGGAAGCAGACCGTCTCGGTGCCCGTCTACGTCGAGCTCGAGGGCCCGGGCGGCATGCGGCTGGGCGTCTACGAGCGCAGCGGGTTCGGGAGGAACACCGGGCGCGTGCCGTTCCGCGTGCCTCCAGGCGAGCTGGCGCCGGTGGAGCTCTACTTTCATGTCGACGACCTCGACGCGGCGATCGCCCGGCTGCGCGAGGCGGGGGCCACCGAGCTCAGCGCGAAGGCGGCGCGCGAGTGGGGAGACGAGGCGGCGTACTTCGCCGACCCCGAGGGGAACGTCGTGGTGCTGGCTCGGCCGCTGTAGTCGCCGGGCTCCCAACTGCCTCAGGCGACGAGGTCGGCGGCTTCCACCCTTCGCGCTGCTCTCCAGCTCCCGAACGCGCCGAGCGCGAGCGGCCAGCCGATGGCGACGGCGAGCGCCATGCCCGCGCCGAGCTTGTTCGCCAGCCAGAACCCGACCGGCCCCAGCGCCGAGAGCTCGGGGTCGACGCTGGTGAGCAGCCCCACGCGCGCGGCCTCGCTCGGGTTCAGCACCGAGGCGAAGAAGACGACGTGCGGCGGCAGCGGGGTGCGCAGCAGCACGGCGATGAGGAACACGTCGTGCACCGCCGCCGTGACCACCCACGCGATCAGCGCGAGCACGATCGCCCGCTCGAGCGTCCTGGCGCGGGCCGAGATCCACAGCCCGATGCCGAGGAACGCGAAGATGAGCGCGGTGGTGATGCCGAGGCTGCGCGCCGCCACCATCGCGAGGCCCGGGTCGTCTTCGATGAACGCGGCCGCCACCGTGCAGCCGAGCAGGATGAGCACGAGCGGCCCGATGAGCACGACCGCGCGCGAGAGCAACAGCCCCCAGAACCAGGTCGACCGCCGCACCGGCTGCGTCAGCATCAGCTCGCAGAAGCCGCTGGTCCGCGCGCGCACGATCGCCGAGTGCGTACCGACGAGCACCACGAGCGGGAACACCACGATGACCGCGTTCGAGAGGTTGAGCAGCACGCGCGACAGGCCGGTGAAGCCGAGCACCGACGACTCGCGCAGGCCCAGCCACACGAAGGTGGCGAGCAGCCCGAGGTACAGCACCGACGCGAACACCAGCCACTTCGAGCGCAGCGCGTCCATCAGCTCGAGCCGCGCGAAGGCGAGCACGGCCTTCATGGCATGCTCCCGTGCATCATCATTCCCGGCCGCTCGGCGCCCTTCGCGCGGACGGCGGCCTTCATCTCGTCGAACGAGACGCCGTCGGTCGCTCCGACGAAGCCGAAGTCCATCGGCGTGCGCTCGCGCTGGTAGCGCGCCTCTTCCGCCCGCTTCCAGCCGTCGCCGACGCGGACCCACGAGGCCTTCGGCGTCACCTTCTCCTGGTCGACGTAGAGCACCATGCAGCCGACGTCGTCGAAGAACTTCCGCGCGCCGCTCTCGAGCTGAAGCTGCGCCGACGGGGCCTTCTCGGACACCAGCATCATGCAGTGCGCGCACGGCTCTTTGCCCCAGACCGGCTCGGCCGGCTCGAGGCCCTTCGCACACGCCGCCAACATCAACACCACCAACGCGGTCTTCTTCATCGCACGCTCCTCAGCTGCAGCTCTTCGGTTTCCCAGACGTTCACGTCGCGCGCGACGCGGCCGTCTTTCATCTCGATCACCCGGTCTACGTGCTTGCGCACCTCGTCGACGCGGTGCGAGCACACGACCAGGATCGAGTCCGCCGGGCGCTTCGCCACCATCGAGAAGAACGCCTCGCGCGCGTGAGCGTCGAGGTTCGCGGTCGGCTCGTCGCAGACCAGCACCTGCGTCTGTGCCGCCAGCGCCAGCGCCGCGAGCACCTTCTGCTTCATGCCGCCGCTCAGGTCGCGCGCGCGGGTGCGGCCGACGGCCTCGAGATCGAGCCCCAGCCGGGCGGCCCGCTCGGCGACGTCGGCCACCGGCCGCCCGCGCAGCGCGCAGGCGGTTCGCACCAGCTCGCGCACCGGCGCATCGAGCGGAGGCGCCACCTGCGGCATGTACGCCAGGTGCCGGAGCGCCACTTCGGGCTCGCGGGCGACGTCGGCGCCGTACAGCTCGACGCGCCCCTCGACGCGCAACAGACCGCACAGCGCGCGCAGCAGCGTCGTCTTGCCGGAGCCGTTCGTGCCGATGAGCGCGACGCGCTCGCCGGCGGTGATGTCGAGCGTCACGCCGTCGAGCGCGGTGATGCGGCCGAAGCGTTTCGTGACGTGCTTGAAGGAGATCATTTGGGTACCTCGCGGTTCGGCCGCACTTTCGGTTTGTCGTCTTCGAGCAGCAGCCGCGTGCCGAAGAAGGGGAGCGCCTTCGCGATCGCGTCGTAGAGGCCCAGCGCCGCGGTGCCGCGGAACCACTTGAGGCTCGGGTGCGCGTCGTTCAGGTCGGACGACGGCTGCTGGACCTGGAACGCGACGTCGCCGACTCCGTCACGGTCGAGGTCGTAGCCGGCATAGGAGCTCCAGTGGTTGCCGGTGAAGCGGACGCCGCGGGCGTCTCCGTTGCCGTCGACCTCGGCGAGGCCGTCGTTCTCGACGAAGTCGTTGCCGCGGAAGACGGCGCCGCGCTCGGACGAGTGGGTGCGCAGCGCCACGGTGTTCAGCGCGAACAGGTTGTCTTCGAAGACGACCTCCTGCCTGGGGTCGCGCGGCGTCTGGTCGAGATACGTGCCGGCGGTGTTCGCGACGAGCTGGTTGCGGCGCAGCGTCACCGCGTCGGACTCCTTGAAGCCGATGCCCATGCCGGCCGGGCCGTGTGCGCCGGCGAGCACGTTGTCCTCGGCCAGCACGCGCGCGCTGTACATCACGAAGATGCCGACCACGTTCCGCTCGAGGCGGCTGCGCCGCACGGTGCTGTCGTGCGCGTACATGAAGTGCGTGCCGTAGCGGCCGCCGGTGATGACGTTGTCCTCCAACGTCACGTGGCGCGAGTACCAGACGACGACGTCGCGCACCGACTCGACCCGGTTGCGGCGCACGACCGAGCCGTGCGCCTCCCACAGCTTGATGCCGTCGCCGCGCTGGTTGTCCTCGAGCTCGGGGCGGCCGGTGACGTACGAGTCCTCGAGCGTGCAGTCGGGGCACTTCTCGAGCGCGATGCCGTAGAGGCTGTCGCGCACCGAGACGCGGCGCACGACGACGCCCTTGCCGCTGACCTTCAGCGCGCCGTCCTCGAACGAGACGCGCGCGCCCGAGCCTTCGAACGCCACGTCTTCGACGAGCGAGGCGTCACCTTCGATCTTCAGCACCGTGCCCGCGCCGGTGCCCTTGAGCTTCGCGCCTTCGCAGCCGTGCAGACGCACGGTGCGCTTGGCGGAGAACTCTCCGGTGACGGTGCCCGCCACCCAGAGGTCGGCGGGGCCATCGGCGGCGAGGAGTCGGGCAAGCCGCTCCCCATCTCGGGCGACCTCTGCCCCCTGTGGGCAGGAGATCGCGCCGAGCAGCGCGAGCACGGTGAAGGTCATCGCTACTTCTCTTCGCTCTTGAGGAAGGCGAGCAAGAGCGGCAGCTCTTTCTGCGCGTCGACGTTCTGGTTCGGCATCTGGACGAGGTGCTCGGCGAGCAGCTTCTTCGCCGTCTCGTCCTGCTTCGTCATCACGTCGGGCTGCATGATCATCTTGATGAGCCACTCCTGGTCGCGGCGCGCGGTGACGCCCTTCAGGTCGGGGCCGACGAGCTTGCCGCCGCCCACCTTGTGGCAGCCGACGCAGCCCTTCTGCATGAAGATGTCCTTGCCCTGCGCGACGTGCGCGGCGTCGGTGCTGATGGTGATCTTCGGCACCGCCATCGCCTCGGCCTGGGGCGCGGCCTTCGCGGCCTCGGCCGGCTGCGGCGCTTCGGCGACGGCCTGCGCCTGGGGCTTCTTGGCGACCGGAGCGTGACCGAAGTCGATGTCCTCCGGGGCGTCCCACGCGGGGCGCTTGTCGCGTTCGTCGAAGCAGGCCGTCATGCCCAGCACGGCGGCGAGGGTGAGTACGAGCTTCTTCACGGCTTACCTCCCGCCTTGGGCTTCACCAGGAAGTAGCCGGCCATCTCCAGGTGCAGCGCCGAGCAGAACTCGGTGCAGTAGAAGGGGAAGGCCCCCGGCTTGTCGGCGACGAAGGTGATGTTCTCGTGCTTGCCGGGCTCGAGCGAGATGTTCACGTTGTACATGTCGACGGTGAAGCCGTGGACCTGGTCTTCGGCCTGCTCCATCGAGGTGAGGTGGATGTTGACCGTGTCGCCCTCGTCGACCTCGATGCGGTCGGGCGTGAAGTGGCTGCGAATCGCGGTCATGTAGACGTGCACGTTCTTGCCGTCGCGCTCGATGCGCTCCTTGCCGGGAGTGACCGCGAACGGATCTTTCTCGTCGGTCAGCGGGTCGGTGCCCATCGGGTACACCTTCATCGGCTGCAGCTTGTCGGCCTTGATCATCTGCGCGTAGTGCGGCTCTCCGATGCCGATGGGCATGTCGGTGAGCAGCTGCATCTTCTCGCGGTCGATGCCGATGAGCTGGAAGTTCTGGGGGTAGAGCGGGCCGATGTTCGCGAAGCGATCGATCGACATCTTGTTCATCGCGACGACGTACTTGCCGTCGGGGCTCACCGTGTCGCCCTCGGCGGAGAGGATGTGGCCGATGTTGTAGTGCACCGGCAGCTTGTCGGTGACCTTCAGGTCCTTGATGGACCACTTCGCGACCGCGGAGTCGATGAACACCGACGTGTACGCGTTGCCGTCGGCGTCGAAGACCGTGTGCAGGGGACCCAGGCCGATCTCGACCTGGCCGCGGATGGAGTCCTTGAACGGGAGGATGCCGATGCCGTAGGGGTCGCGCCCCTCGAACTTCGAGGCGGCGGTGAGCTCCTTGATCTTCGCGATGCTGTAGACGGTCGCGTGGGTGTCGAGCTTGCCGCCGACGATGATCTCCTCACCGTTCGGCGTGACGTCGGCGCCGTGCGGGCTCTTCGGCTCGGGGATGAGCACCAGCACGTTCTCGGGGCCTGAGACCTCGAGCGGCAGCACGCGCACGCCCTTGATGGTCTTCGCCTTGCCGGCCTTCACCAGCTCTTCGGCCTTCTTCCAGTTGATGACGTGGAGGAAGTCGGTGTCGTTCTGCGACGCGCCGGACTCGATCGGCGGGTTGCCCTCGAGCACGCCGCCGGTCGCCATCTCGGTGTTGAAGCTGTTGATGAACACGTAGCCGTCGGAGGCGCGCTTGCCGCAGTCGGCGAGGTCCTGCGTGTACGGCGGCAGCTCAACGGCCCACGACTCTTCGGGGATGATGCGGCCCTTCTTCTTGTCGAACTTCCAGAACATCGCGAGGCCGCGGTACTTCTCCTTGTACTGGCTGATCGGCGCGTACTCGCGGCCGAGCGGCGCCGGGTACTGCGAGGTCTCGATGACGTAGTCGGTGTCGGGCGTCACGAACGCGCCGCCGTGATCCGACGCGACCAGCTTGTTCGGGACGATCTGCTTCGTGGCGAAGTCCTTCAGGTCGACGACCGCGATGCGCGCGTTCGCCTTGTCGTTCACGAAGAGGTACTTGCCGTCGTACTCACCGCCCGTCTCGGAGAGGTTCGGGTGGTGCACGTCGGCCCAGGTGAGCGGGCTGCCGGGATATTGCTGGCCGCCGGCGAGCACCTTGTCGCTGTAGCCGCCGTAGCCGTAGCCCTGCCACGGCTCCGGGGAATAGACGGCGATGACCTTGAGCAGGCGCATCGACGGGACGCCGATCGCGAGCACCTGCCCCGATTGCCCGCCCGACGCGAAGATGACGTAGTCGTCCTTCTTGCCGGTGGGCTTGTAGGTGAGAAGTGCCGCCTCCACGTCGGCCTCGGTCAAGCCGCGCTCCTTCATCAGCGCGCGCATGCCTCCAGACTTCGGTTGCGCGGTCGAGCCCTGACCGCCCTCCTGTTTCCCACACGCCAGCGCGGTCACCGCGACCGCGACGCATACGACGAGGTTTGATCTCATGGCGCGGCCCTGGTGCGACAGCCGTGCCATGGCCCTCTCGCCTGATACCCCCTCGCGCCGCCGCAGAATCTGCACGTCGAAAGTGGACAAACGCAGGGGATGCAGGCTGCGCATCGGTTACGTGCGTGAGTCCGTGGTGGCGACACGATTGCACTGCGTGGGTCCGCCATGAAGCTCTACGCCGACCGGTTCTACGACTTTCTCTCGAAGCCTCTCTTCCCCAAGTCGCGGTGGCTGCTCGCGGCCCTGGTGATCCCCCTGGGGTTCGCTTTGACCCAGCCCCTGTGGCGCATCTCGATGGAGGCCCCGCAGTACCCGAACGGGCTCACCCTCGACATCTACGCGACGCACCTCGAGGGGGGAAACGGCGGCCAGCACCTGCAGGAGATCAACACCCTCAACCACTACATCGGCATGCAGAAGCTCGATCGCCAGGCGATGAAGGACCTCGACTGGATCCCCTTCGCGCTCGGCGCGCTGCTCATCTTCACGCTGCGCTGCGCCGCGATCGGCAACGTCCGCGCGCTGGTCGACCTGGTGGTGATGGCGGCGTACGTGAGCCTCTTCGCGTTCGGCCGCTTCATCTACATGTTGTGGAGCTTCGGCCACCAGCTCGCGCCCGACGCCCCGGTGAAGGTGAAGCCGTTCATGCCGGTCGTGCTGGGCAGCAAGAAGATCGCGAACTTCATGACGCACAGCTGGCCGCAGACGGGCAGCGTGCTGCTGGGCGTCTTCGTCACCGGCCTCGTCGGCGTGCTGGTGTGGCACCTCATCGCCGGCCGGCGTGCCGCGGTGCGCGACGCGAAGCAGGCCGCGCCGCACCTCGCCGAGAGCCGCGCGTGAAGCAGCTCTGGCCGTTGTTCCTGCTGGCGGCCATCACGCCGTCGGCGGCGTACGCCTGCGCGGGCTGCGCCTGCGGAAACCCCGTGCTCACCTCGATGGGCACCGAGCAGCCGCTGTCGGGCCGGGTCCGCCTCGCCACCGTCGCGCGCGCGTGGAGCGACACCGAAGCCTCCGCGCAGGTGCGCGAGCTGAGGTTCGACCTGCTCGCGTCGTGGTCGCCGAGCGAGCGGTGGACCGTCTACGCCGCGCTGCCGCTGCAGCTGCGCGAGCTCACGCCGGCGACGCTGGCGCGCGAGCGGGCGTTCGGCCTGGGCGACGCCGAGGTGCAGGGCCGCTGGGTGTTCCTGCTCGACCAGCGCATGCGGCCGCGGTGGGTCGTCGGCATGACCCTGGGTCTGCGCCTTCCGACGGCCCCGGTGATCACCGACGCGAAGGGCGTCGCGCTGTCTGCCGACGCGCAGCCGGGCACCGGAGGCTTCACCACGCTCATGGGCCTCGGGTACTCGGGGTTCTTTCACGAGCGCGTCTCGGCTCACGCGGCGCTGCAGCTCGAGGCGCCGATCAACGCGCGCACCTCGTACGGCGGGCGGCTCTATGCGGCCGGCCAGTACCAGCCGCTCACGTGGCTCGGCGTTCGCGCCGGCCTCGAGACGCGCGCGCAATTTCAGCGCGGCGAGATGCCCGGCGGTGTGACGGTGTACGCGGCGCCGGACCTGCTCGTGCAGCTGCCGCTCGACGTCACGCTGCTCGCGGGCGCGCGCCTTCCTTTCGCGGAGACGCGCTCGGGCATGAAGCCCGGGCCGATGCTCCTCGCTTCCCTGGTGGTGGACCTGTGAGACGCGTGGTGCTGCTGCTGGTGGTGCTCGGCTGTGGGTCGCGGGAAGAGGGCGTCTCGGTCGAGCTCTCGGTTCACGTGAGCGCGCTCGCGGCTGCGCCGGACGTGGCGGTGAGCGACGCCAGCGTGCGGGTGACGTCGGTGACGCTCGTGCCGTGCGAGACCACGGTCGACAAGGTGTGGCGGGCGCTGTCGCCGATCTCGACGGCGTGGGCGCAGCACGACCACTCGCACCACGGCAGCGCGCTGCAGCCGGTCACCGTCTCGCTCACCGGCGAGCCGCACCAGTACCTCGGCATGCTGATGCCGAACGCCGGGCGCTATTGCAGCGCGCAGGTCGAGCTGGCGGCGCTGCACGTCGCGGGCACGCGCGGCGGCGTTCCGTTCGAGCTCGGCAGCTCGGCCGAGCGGGTGGTGAAGTTCCCCGTCGCGGTCGTGCTCGACGAAGAGCACAAGAGCGCGGACCTGATGCTGAAGCTCGGCCCGGCGGACCTGCCGATCGAGCCCGACGCGGAGCGGCTGTTCGACTCCGTCGCAACTTCGATGAGGGCACCATGAGGGTCTTGACCGTCGATGCTCCGATGCAGGCCGAGAGCGAGCCGCTGGTGAAGCAGCCGTACCGGCTCTTCTTCCCCCTGGGCGTGCTGCTCGGCTGGGTCGGCGTCGGGCAGTGGCTGTTGTTCTCGCTCGGCATCGCGCCGGCCTGGCGCGTGGTGTTTCACGCGATGGTGCAGGTGCAGGGCTTCATCGGCTGCTTCGTGGCGGGCTTTTTGTTCACGTTCATTCCGCGGCGCACGATGGGCCGCACGCCGGCGCCGTGGCAGCTGTGGGTGTGCGCGCTGTGCCCGCTGGGGCTCACGGTGGCCGCGTGGTTCGAGCGCTGGGCGATCGCGCAGGCGTTCTGGCTCGTCGAGCTGTTCGTGCTGCTGCAGTTCGTGGTGAGCCGCGCGCGCGCGAGCAAGAACTCCAAGCCCACGCCGCCGACGCTCACGTGGATTCCGATCGCGCTGCTGATGGGGGTGACGGGGGCGCTCGTCTCCGCGTTTCCGACGCTTCACGCCATCGGCAAGTCGCTCGTGCTCGAGGGCATGGTGACCGCGCTGGTGATGGGCATCGGCTCGATGCTGGTGCCGGTGATCACGCGCGCCGAGCCGCCGCCGGCTCAGGCCGGTGTCGCCGCGCCGAAGTGGCCACAGGTGGTGCTCGCGGTGGCGTTCGTGGCGAGCTTCTTCCTCGAGGGGCGGCTCGCGTACGGCCTGCGGCTCACGGTCGTCGGCATGGTGCTCGTGCTCGAGGCGCAGCTGTGGCGCCCGCCGAGCCACCCCGGCGTGAACCGCTGGCTGGTCTGGCTGTCGGCGTGGTGCCTGCCTTGGGGCTACGCGCTGCTCACCGTCTTCCCCGCGCACCGCACGTTCGGCCTGCACGTCATCTTCCTCGGAGCGTTCGGCATGCTCGCGATGTCGGTAGCGTTTCACGTCACTGCGGCGCACGCCAACCGGGCCGACGCGCTCAAGGCGTGGCGGTCTCCGATGCTGGTGTGCGGGCTGCTCATGGCCCTGGCGCTTGGCGCGCGGTCTGCGATGGCGCTCGACGCAGCGCGCTACCTGCCGTGGATGACGACGGCGGTCGCGTGCTTCATCGGCGCGGGCGTCGCGTGGCTCGTCGCGGCCCTGCCGATGTTGCGTGGAGCGACGCCGCTGCGCCGGTGAGTCGGCTCACGCCTCGCGGCTGGCGACCCACTGCGCGATGTCGAGCGAGCTGACCATGCCGATGGGGCGGTTCTCTTCGTCGAGCACGGGCAGGTGCTTGAGCTGCGTGCGGGCCATCGCCTTCGCCGCTGCGGAGATGCGGGCGTCGGGCCTCAAGTACGCCACCCCGCGCGACATCAGGTCGCCGGCGGTGCGCGAGCGCAGGAAGTCGTGAAGGAACAGCTCGCTCTCGCTCTCGACGGCGCCGTGCCACTGCGAGTCGGCGGGCCACATCGAGAGCGCGGCGTCGCGAAGCTCGGTCCACCCGTGGTGGTCGAGCACGATGTGGTTCCGCGTCACGAGGCCGACGGCGCGATGGAGGTCGTCGACGACGACCGCGACGGTGACGCCTTCATCCATGAACGTGCGGATGAGCGCCTCGACGGGCTGCTCGCGCCGCACCGTCACGACCGGCTTCATGAGGGTGATGACCTCGGCGTCGGGAGCTCCAGGCATGAGGCCGTGCGCCGGGCCGTCGGAGGGGCACAGCACGAACGGCAGCGCGGCGCCCTTCACGCGAACCACGGTTCCGTGCTCGCAGCTCTGGCACTCGCTGAAGAGCACCGAATGGCCTTGCATCGGGCACTCGACGCGCGGCGCGCCGTCGAGCTCTTGAACGGGAAACAGCTCGTGGTGGTCACTGCCGACCTCTCGATGTGCCATGGAACTCCCCCGAAGAAGCGGTTGATGGTGTCGCGCCATGCATGCGCCAGACCCGGGTGAGGTCGTCAGGGCCCCCCGAGCGGCAGCGCAGGCCTTGCCGCCCTGCGCCCGGCAGCCGGCAGTTTCTGCGCGGGGTTTCCGTTTTCGTTGCGGCGCCCGCTCGGGCCTCGCTGCGCGAGGCGCTGCCGCTCCTGCTGCCACTCTTGCAGAAGGTCGCGCGCGTGCACGGGCGACCCCGCTGATCCGACAGCTCGCGCTTTCATGAAGGTGGGCTCGAAGCCCGAAGTTCTTTTGGGGGCCAAATAATCGCCGCCGCTGGTGGTTGCTGCTGCGCCCGCGTGCGAGAGCGAAGGTCATGCTCATGCGCCTGCTGACGGCCCTGATGCTCTTGGGGCTCACCACGACGTGCAACGGTTTTCCCCCTGGGAAGCCTCCTCCGAAGCCGGCGGACGAGCCGATCGTCGGTGAGGAACAGGCGGTGCTGACCGACCCGCCCGAGGTGCCGCCGGCCATCACGCGCGATCACGCGACGAAGGTGATCATCCACCTCGAGGTGAAAGAGGTCGTGCAGCGTCTCGCCGACGGAGTCGACTTCACCTTCTGGACCTTCGGCGGCAAGGTGCCGGGCAAGTTCATTCGGGTGCGGCAGGGCGACCTGGTCGAGTTCCACCTCGACAACCACCCGGACAACAAGATGCCGCACAACATCGACCTGCACGCGGTGAACGGGCCCGGCGGCGGCGCCTCGGCCTCGCTGACCGCCCCCGGCCACTCGTCGGTGTTCACGTTCCGCGTGTTGAACCCCGGCCTGTACGTCTACCACTGCGCGACCGCGCCGGTGGCGATGCACATCGGCAACGGCATGTACGGGCTCATCCTCGTCGAGCCTCGCGAGGGTATGCGCCGCGTGAAGCGCGAGTACTACGTGATGCAGGGCGAGTTCTACACGAAGGGCTCGTACGGAGACCGGGGCCTGCAGCCGTTCAGCATGGAGAAAGCGATCGACGAGCGCCCCGACTACGTGGTGTTCAACGGCGCGGTGGGGGCGATCTCCGAGAAGAACCCGCTGGTCGCGAACGTGGGCCAGACGGTGCGGCTCTACGTCGGCAACGGCGGCCCGAACCTCATCTCGTCGTTCCACGTCATCGGCGACATCTTCGACCGCGTGCGCACCGAGGCGGGCGGCCTCGAGACGACCGACGTCCAGACGACGCTCATTCCCGCCGGCGGCGCGGCGCAGGTCGAGCTCACCTTCGACACCGCCGGCACCTACCTGCTGGTGGATCACGCCATCGCGCGCGCGTTCAACCGCGGCGCGCTCGCGCACTTCCGCGTCTACGGCGACGACGTGAAGAACGTGTACTCGGGGAAGATCTCCGACGAGGTCTACCTGCCTGAGGGGACCCAGATCCGCGTGGCGACCGGCAACGCTCCGGCGGCGCCGGCGGCGACGAACAAGGGCGAGCGCATCGAGGCGGGCCGCATCGTCTTCACCACGAACTGCGCCTCGTGCCACCAGCTCAACGGCCAGGGAATTCCCAACGCGTTCCCGCCGCTGGCCGAGTCGGACTACCTCAACGCCGACATGAAGCGCGCAGTGGCGGTGGTCAGCGGAGGCCTGTCCGGCAAGATCATGGTGAACGGCAAGGAGTACAACAGCGTGATGCCGGCGTGGCAGCTGAGCGACGAGGACATCGCGAACGTGCTCACCTATGTCTCGAGCTCGTGGGGCAACAAGGGTGAAGAGTTCACGCCCCAGTTCGTCGCGCAGCACCGGGTCGCGCCCACCGCGTCGGCGGGCGGTCACTGATGCTGGTCGTGTCGGCGCTGGTGCTGCTCGCGACGAAGCCGGCGCCGGCGCGCGCGCGCATCCCCGAGGGCGTCTACCGGCCGTTCTTCGCCGACACGTCGCTGCGGTCGGACGCCGGCGTGCAGGCGCCCGCGCCGATCGACGTGCCTTCCTTCGAGCTCGACGTGCGGCAGGTCAGCCAGGCCGACTTCCTCGAGTTCGTGCGGGCGAACCCGAAGTGGCGGCGCTCGCAGGTGGCGCGGCTGTTCGCCGAGGGCGGTTACCTGAGGAGCTGGCGGGGCGATCTCGAGCCGGCGGCTCCGAAGTCCCCCGTCACCGAGGTCTCGTGGTTCGCGGCCAGGGCGTACTGCCGGTGGCGAGGCGCGCGGCTGCCGACGGTCGCCGAGTGGGAGCGCGCCGCGGAAGACCCGAAGGCAGGCGCGCTCATCCTCGAGTGGTACTCGCGGCCCCGCGAGGGCGCTTTGAGCGAGGCCGGCAGCGGCGCGCCGAACCGTTTCGGCGTGCGGGGCCTGCACGGGCTCGTCTGGGAGTGGGTGCTCGACTTCAACTCGAACCTCGTCGCCGACGACGCGCGCGACGCGACGCGCGGAGGCGGCGCGCAGTTCTGCGGCGGAGGCGCGACGCAGGCGGTCGACCCGAACGACTACGCGACGTTCATGCGCCACGGCTTCCGTGACAGCCTGAAGGCCGACTACACCGTGAAGGACCTGGGCTTCCGCTGCGCGAGGTCGCCGTGAGCGCGCTGGCGCTCGTCGCATGGCTGTGCGCTGCCGGGACGCCCGACCCGCATGCGCACCACACCGCGGTCGAGGCCGACGCGCCGGCCAGCGAGTCGCTCTACCAGCTCGACGCGACGTGGACGGACGCCGCGGGCAAGCCGGTGAAGCTCGCGGCCTTCCGTGGACAGCCGGTCGTGCTGGCGATGATCTACACGTCCTGCCAGGCGGTCTGTCCGCTGCTCGTCAGCGACGTGCAGAAGATCGAGCGCGCGCTGTCGAAGCCCGCTCGCGCGAAGGTGCGCTTCGTCCTCGTCTCGTTCGACCCGGCGCGCGACACGCCGGCGAAGCTCCAGCAGTACGCGAAGGCGCGCGGGCTTCCGGCCGAGCGGTGGTCGCTGCTCACCGGCGACGACGACGCGGTGCGAGACCTGGCCGCCGCGCTGGGCATGCGGTACCGGCCGAGCGGCGGCGGTGACTTCGCGCACTCGAACCTCATCTCGGTGCTCGACGGGCGCGGCGTCGTCGTCGCGCGCCAGGTGGGCCTGGGGCAAGACCCGGCGCCCGTGGTGAAGACGCTGGGCGAGCTCGCCTCGAAGCCCTGAGCCCTCTAGAGCTCAGTGCTCCTTGCCGTCGACGCGCGCACGCCAGAGGAACGGGACGAGCCGTACGCCGAGCAGCGCGTAGCAAGACGCCCAGCACACGGCCGCGAGCGTGACCCACGTCGGGTAGTGCGCGGCCCACAGCTGCGGCGCGGCGAGGCGGAAGAAGGCGCCCGCTCCGAGCACGGCGATGGCCAGGCGGTCTGATGGGGTGAACTGCAGCGGGCGGCCGGTGTGGCCCTGACTGATGCGCGTCACCATCGCGGCGACCACGACGCCGAAGCAGAGGAACGCGAAGGTGTGCGTCGCGATGGCCCCGAGGCCCAGGAAGACGCCGTGCACGCGCAGCGCCTCGAGCACGAGGTGCGCGATGAGGCCGAGGTAGCCCACGTACATGACCGCGACCGGGAAGCGCGACAGGCCCAAGAGCGGCCGCCAGCGGAAGAACCGCACCGCGAGCGCCGCCGCGGCCGCGAGCAACAGCCCGGTCGCGACCGGCTTCGGCAGCCAGGCCTGGAACACCGCGGCGAGCACGAGCGCCTTGATGGCGAAGTCGAGCGGGCGGAGCATCGGCAGCTCGATGCCGGCCGCGGCCTTCATGAAGGGCGGGAAGGTGCGCTCGAACATCACCACGAACGCGACGCGGAACAGGCCGAGAGCCATCGTCCAGCCGGCAGCGAAGGTTTCGGCGTCGAGGCAGAGCGTCTTCGCGACGAGGAACAGCGGCAGCGCGACGACGAAGAAGCCGTTGTCCGAGAAGCTGTCCTGGTTGCGATAGCGGATGAGGCTCCACACGACGTAGCCGGAGACGAAGAGCAGGAAGGCCTCGAGCAGGGGCCAGCGCAGCCACGCCGGCAGCGACCCGGCGAACAGCACCGCGCCGCGCTCGACGAGCCACAAGAGCACCGCGACCGCGAGCGGCTTGCCGTGGAGCCCGCGGATCTTCACCCAGTTCTTGCTCGCGGTGAGCAGGAAGCCGCCGAGCACGGCCCAGCCGAAGCCGAAGATCATCTCGTGCGCGTGCCACATCACCGGCGGCAGCGCCGTCGCCGGCAGCATGAGGCGGCCCGACCAGACGAGCACCCAGGTGAGGGGCAGGGCCACCGCCGCGACGAACGCGAGCGTGAAGAAGGGGCGGAACCCGACGAGGAAGAGTGGGGCGCGGAACACGGTCTAAAGGCCCTCTTTTTCAGCCGCGCCGCGCGCGGAGCTCGTCGAGCATCGCCTGCCGGGTGCTCGCGTCGAGGCGCCGGCGCAGCGCGGGGAAGATGACGTCCTCTTCGGTGACGAGGTGCGGCTCGAACGCGGCGCTGAGCGCGTTGCCGGCGTCGAGCAGCGTCGCGCGGGCCTTCGTGTCGAGCGGCGCCGCCTTCACGTCGGCCAGCGCCGCGAACAGGCGCTGGAGCACGGCGCCGTGCTCGAGGTGCTCGGCGTGCATGCGCGCGAGCGCGTCGTCGACCGCGGGCTCGAGGCCGCGCAGCCGCGGCAGCAGGCTCTCTTCTTCGTCGCGCACGTGCAGCGGCAGCGCGACCTGGAAGTAACGCTCGATGCGCGCGGCGACGTCGAGGACCTCGCTCTCGGGCAGCTCGGGCCGGCTCGCGAGCGTGAGCGTGAGCCTGGTGAAGCTTCGGATGCGCTCGTGGCACTCGAGCAGGGCGTCGGTGATGTCTGCTGCGGGCTTGGGGCCCTTCCCGATGGAGATGAGCATGACCCTCTTCTAGCGGTACCGCGTGTCGCGTGACACAGGACCTCGGCAGCCGCGGAAGCCTTCGAAAGGTGTGCGTTGCGGTCTGGCCTGAGGCTTGCCTCGCTGCTGCGCCATGTCGACTCCGCTCCGTCTCGCTCTGACCCTCGCAGCCCTCTGCCTCGTGGCCTGCAGCGCCGGCATGCCCTGTGAGCGCAACTCTTCGTGTGGGATGGATCAGATCTGCAAAGACGGCCAGTGCGTCGAGCGCACCGGGGGCGGCTCGGGCGGAGGAAGCGTCTCCACCGGTGGCGGCGGCGGCAGCAGCACTGGCGGTGGAGACTCCGGCGGCGGCGGCGGCGGCACCGGCGGCACCGGCGGCACCGGCGGTGGTATGACCACGCCCTCGTGTATGGGTGTCACCGCCGGGCAGGACCCGATGAACGCTTGCCCCGGCGCGCTCAACTGCGACGGCAACGGCGCGTGCCGCGTCGGCCTCGGCGAGATCTGCACCGGGAGCTCGAGTTGCGAGACGGGTACCTGCGAGTGCGCGGACGCGCTGTGCTCGGGCTCGGGCCGGTGCGCGATGGCGGCGTGTGGTGGCTGCCAGTTCGCGGACAGCAACGGCATGTGCACGGGCTCCATCACCGCGGGGCAGGATCCGAAGAATGGCTGCGCGGGCGCGCTCACCTGCGACGGCACGGGCTCCTGCCGCCACGTGCCCGGCGACGGCTGCACCTCGGACAACGACTGCCAGAGCGGCTTCTGCGAGTGCGCGGACGCGACCTGCGCGACGCGGAAGTGCGCGACCGAAGACTGCACCGGCGCGAAGGGCTGCCGCGCGCTCGGCGCGACGTTCGGGTGCGACGGCGCCGCCTTCGCCAAGGACTCCGACCCCAACGGGGCCTGCGCCGACGACTGCGACGGCGCAGGGGCGTGCGAGGTCGCGCTCGGCGGGGCGTGCAGCCGCCAGGCGCCGATGGGGTGCAACAGCAACAACTGCCAGTGCGCGAACGCCGCGTGCTCGAGCGGAGTTTGTGCGCTCGGCACGGTGATGTGCACCAACTGCCAGCACGCCGCGGCGAACGGCATGAGCTGTCTCAACACGCCGGTCGGCCAGGACCCGCGCAACGTGTGTACACAGGCGTGCAACGGGGCCGGCCAGTGCCAATCGTGCAGCTGCTTCGACCCCGGCGTCGGTACCATCTGCAGCCCCAACCAACCCCACGCGTGCGGCGCCGGCTCGAACCCCATCTGCGTGAACGGGGCGACCTGCGGCAGCTGCTCGTGCAGCTGACGCGGTGACGGGTCGCTCCGGCAGGGGCAGCGCGTTCTGGGCGAGCGGAAGCTCATCGGCCTGTGTGCGGCCTCGTCAGCTGTGGGCCAGGGAGGAGGCCGCGCTCGGCGAGCACCTCGAGCACCGCCTCGCGCACGAGCCGCTCGACGGTCTCGCGGGTGATGACGGTCGGCTTGCCGTGGCACCGCATCCGGTTCGGGCAGCTGATGCACTCGGGCCGCTCGATGCCGCCGCAGGCCATCTTCAGCGCCCCTTGAGCCAGGCCTCGACGGCAGCCAGCTCGGCAGACGAGAGTCGCGGGGCGCCGGGGTGGCGCAGGGCATCGCGCAGCGCGAGCGCCGAGCCGTCGTGCAGCCACGGGCCCGTCACCGCGACGCCGAGCAGCGAGGGCGTGTCGAGCCGCTCGCCCGCGACGTCGTGCCGCTGCCCGTCGGTCAGCGCCGCGCCGCCGTGGCAGCTGCCGCACTGCGCGGCGAAGAGCTGCTCGCCAGCCGCGACCTGTGGGGCTGCGGCGCGCTGCGCGACGTCGGGGGGGCTCACCGTCCGCAGGAAGGCGGACACGTCTTCGAGCTCGAGCCGCGACAGGCCGTCTCCGCCCATCTGCGCCACCATGTGCGAGGTGAACGCCGGCAGGTCGGCGAGGCTGCCCGTCCACGAGTATGGCGCCGTGCGCTCCAGGCCCCACAGCGCGGGCGTGTTGAGTGCCCTCGAAGCGACTCCCCACGTCGCGACGCCGCGGCCCATGACCCAGTTGAGCCCGTCGGTGCGGCCGTCGGGGTGGCAGCTCGAGCACGACAGGCCGCCGAGCTCGGGCTGCGACACCCGCGGATCGACTGCCGAGTAGAAGAGCCTGCGCCCGGCTTCGACGTCGGCGGGCAGGTCGCTCTCGCCGAAGGCGACCTCGCGCGTGACGGCGAGGCCCGACGTCTTCAGCTCGACCTGGCTCACCGAGTAGTCGAGCGCGTTGTGCACCCACGCGCGGCGGTTGTCGGCCGAGATGGCGATGCCCGTCGGCCGCGCGCCGACGCGCACCACCCCGAAGATGCCGCGCTCGGGCGACACGTAGCGCTCGTCGCCGCGGCGGGTCGTGCTCACCACGGCGACCGCGTTCGAGTTGTGGTCGGCGACGAACAGCCAGTCGCCGAGGGCGTCGAGCACCAGCGACGACGGCGCGTCCATGCCGGTGCCGCGGCCGTTGAAGTTGCAGCGCTCGTCGGTCGACGTGGCGAGCACGGTCGCGGGGAAGTCGGCCGGCGGCGGGTCGCCGAAGGCCCCTTGGCGCTCGGGCTCCTGCAGCGTTTCGCCGCGCGAGAGCTCGACGGTCGACAGGGCCGGCGCGACGGCGAACGCGAGCGAGCCCGAGGTCAGCGCGGCGCGCGTCCGGCTCTGCACGTGCGCGACGTACAGCCGCGAGCCGTCGGGCGCGACCGCGACGTCTGCCGCCTGGGCGGGCTCGCGCGCGTCGTCGGGCCCGGCCCGGCAGCCCCCGGCGCTCTGCTGCACGAGGCCGAAGGTGCGCTCGGGGTGGCGGGCGCCGCGCGGCACCTCGAGCACCTGGGCGCTCAAGAAGTCGGTCACCCACAGCTGCTCGTCCGCGCCGACCGCCACCGCCCAGGGGGCGCCACCGACCTCGAGCTCGTCGAGCGGGTCGAGCGTGCGCGCGTCGAGCACCGTCACGGTGCCGTCGCTCGAGTTCGCGACGTAGAGCCGCTCGCCCTTCGCGTCGAGGGCGAGCCCGACCGGCTCGGCGCCGACGCGCGCCTGGGCCACCGGCCAGCCGTCGCGGGTGAGCCTGGTGACCGCGCGAGCGCCCTTGCTCGTCACGTAGACCGCGCCGTCGCGAGCGACGGTGAGGCGCTCGGGGCGCGACGGCACGGGGGCGTGCAGCAGGACGTCGAGCGTGTGCGCGTCGAGCACGGTGACGCGGTCGTGGTCCGCGTCGGCGACGTACAAGAGGGTGTCGTCGTCGCTGACCGCGATCGAGCCCGAGCTCTTGGGCGTCACGGTGCGCGGGGCACAGCCGAACGCCAACAGACAGAGGAGAGGGAAGGTGAGGCGCATGACAGCTCCTGCAAGAGGTGAAGCCGGCCGGGGCTCTCAGTCGAGCGCAGGCGCCGGCGCTCGCCCTTGACCTGGATCAACCCCGTCAGGGACCTGTGTGCCAGGTGAAGCCGGTCTGGCCGTCGAACACCACGGCGACGCGCTCGCCCTCGGTCAGGGTCACCTCTCGCGTCGAGGTGAAGGCCCACGCGGACGGGTCGGCCGAGTCGTCGAGCCGCACGGTGAGGCGGTGAGGCCCGGGAGGCACCGGCAGCTGCTCGAGGCCGATGCTGGGGCCGTCGGACCACAGCCCGGCGGCGCCGTACGTGCGCCGGTGGGCGACCTGGCCGTCGACCTCGAGCTCGACGCGCACGCCCTGGCGGCCGCGGCTGCACTCCTTGTCGCGGCGCATGTGAATGGGGCGAGACGCGTTCTCCTCTTCGGTGACGGCGCGGCAGCGCTCCTCGACGCGGCCGGCGTGGCGGAAGGAGAGCACGACGGCGGCGCCCGAAGGCCTCGGCGGCGCGTACGGCACGGCCTGGCCCGCCCACACGACGGCGGCGCCGAGCAGCAGGCCGCAGGCGACGCCGGCGGGCCGCGGCAGGACGCGGCGGGGCGGGGGCGTCCGGCCTGCCTGGAACGCGCGCGCCTCGGCGACGAGCCTTTCGAGCTGCGAGCGGTCGGCGGTGACGAGGCGCACCCTCGAGCGGTCGGCGTGCGCGGGCAGCGCGGGCTCGCGCTTGCCGTCGAGCCGCTCGCTCGCCCAGGCGACGCCCTCGCGGTAGCGGCAGTGCGAGCAGCCGACGATGAGCACGCCTGCGGCGCCCTTGCGCAGCGCGCGGTCGAGCGTGATGTCGTTGACCCAGCCGGCGCACGGCACGCGCGCGACGCGGTAGCCCGGCAGCGCGGCGCAGGCGCCGGTCGCGAAGTCGATCTGCAGCGCAGCGCTCACCGCGTCGTCGCAGACCAGCGCGAGGTGAAGCGGCCGGCCCTTCGCGGCGTCCTCCTCGAGCCAGCGCTCGAAGCGCCCGCGCTGCTCGAGCATGTCGAAGTGGGGCAGGCCCGAGCCGCCGGTGGCGCAGCTGCCGGCGCAGATGCCGCAGCCGACGCACGCGGCCGGGTCGACGCGCGCCTCGGTGGCGAAGCCGCGGCCGTCGGTGCGCGGCACCAGCGAGATGGCCGCGTACGGGCAGTCGGTGACGCACGCGTTGCAGGCGTTGCAGCGCGAGACGGCCACGGTGGCGGGCCGGGGCTTCGAGCGCGCGAGCAGCCACGGCACCGCGAACGCCGCGCCACCCACGCCGGCGAGCAGCGCCCACAGCGCGCCGCCGCCCAGCCGGTCGGTGAGCCAGACGGGCGCGAGGTACCACGCGTCGATGACGAGCGGGCCGGGCACCTGCCTCATGCGCGCGGGGCCGGCGGCGAGCGGCGGCAGCAGCGCGGCGAGCACGAGCACCGCGGCCACGAGCGCGACGGTGACCCTGCTCGAGGTGAGGAAGTCGCTGCGCTGCAGCCGGGCGATGTGCAGCCAGAGCGCGACGCCCATCGCGAGGGGGATGAGCATGTGGGCGAAGAAGACGATGAAGAACAAGAGCGAGTTGACGGTGGCGTCGGTGACGAACGCGCGCTCGAGCGGGTCGGCGAAGATGGGCAGCACGTCGAGCACGCGCGCGGTGCCCAGGGCGACCCGGCGCGCAGGCTCGTCCCAGACGAGCCAGTAGCCGAGCCAGCCCACGAGCCAGAGCAGGGCGAGCGCGGCGAGGCCGGTGACCCAGGCGAGCCAGCGGGGCCCCGAGAACCGGCGCGCGGCCAGCAGCCTCAGGCCGTGCCACGCGGCGAACGCGATGCAGCCGTCGGAGCTGTAGCGGTGGGCTCCGCGCACGAGCCGGCCGAGCAGCGAGGCCTCGAGCTCGCGCATCGACGCGTGCGCCTGGTGCGCGGACGGCGAGTACCACACGAGCAGCGCGACGCCGGTGGCGCAGGCGACGAGCAGCAGCACGTTCGCGACGGCGCCGCTGTGCAAGAGCGGGTTCCACGCGTCGGGCAACAGCCGCCGCGAGGCGCCCTCGACCTTGAGCTGCAGCCAGTCGATCGCGCGCCAGAGCGGCTCGAGGCGCACCGGCGGCTCGGGTCGCGGATCGTCGTCGGGCTTGCGCAGCACGTCCACGCCGGGCGCTCTTTCTTCAGTCGCGCGACGCGGTCTGGGGCTTCACGTGCTCGGCGAGCAGCAGCCTCAGGGCCTCGGTCATCCACCGCTCCTGCAGGTCGTCGACGGTGAAGCGGTAGGCGAGGCGACCCTGGCGGTCGACGAGCAGGAAGAGGTTGGAGTGGTCGATGAGGCCGGTCTTCGGGTCGCGGCGGCGCTGCACCTCCATGCGGTCGAGCACGGCGTCGACCTCGGCCTCGCCGCCGGTGAGCAGCCGGTAGAGCGGCGCGCGCACGCCCTGCGCCTCGGCCATGCGGTGAAGCTGCTCGACGGTGTCGTGCGCGGGGTCGAGCGTCACGCCGAGCACGACGAGCTCCGCGCGCTCGGCGTCGGTGAGCCTGGCCACCACGCGCTTCGCCTGGCCGAGGATGCGGGGGCAGGCGAGGCCGCAGGTGGCGTACACCGCGGTGAGGACGACGACGCGGCCCTCGAAGGCCTTCAGCTCGACGGGCTGGCCCTCGTGGTCGACGAGCGAGAGCGCGGGCGCAGGGACGGCGATGCGCAGCGCGCGCGGCTGGAACACGGTCGGGTCGGCGGGCAGCTTCGCGGGGTCGACGAGCGCGAACAGGCCGAGCGCGCAGAGCGCGAAGACCACCGCCGCGGCGCCGGCGACCGGAACGGCGCGGCGGTCGCGGCGCCGCCAGGCCCGCTGCAGGGGTCGGCGCCACACCCACGCGATGATGAGCATGAGCCCGAAGAGCTCGACGAACACGGCGGCCACGGCCGCGCTGCGCGTCAGGCCCGGGGCGGCGGGCACGCCGAAGCACCAGACGCGGAACTGCTCGGCGAAGGCGCCGAGGCCCGAGTCCGAGGCGGGCACCAGCAACAGCGCGAGGGTGCCGAGCGCGAACGACGCGAGCACGAGCAGGCAGAGCAGCGGGAAGGCGAAGCCGGCGAAGAAGCGCTCGACGGCTCTGGAGGCGCGGTTCACGGTCGAAGGCCCTCAGCGCACGTGCCAGGTGTCGGCGAGCGCCTTCCAGTTGGCGAAGTAATAGACGGCGAACGAGAGCAGCAGGATGAGGGCGAGCACCATCGTGCCCGGCGTCTTGTGCGAGCCCTCGTCCTTCTCGTGCTCGGTGAGGATGACGTCTGCGGCCTTCTTCTCTTTCGTCGGTGCGGTCATGGCTACCAGGCCTCCATGGGCTTGCCTTCGTTCGAGCGGCCGAAGAACACCGCGGCCACGGTGAGGAGCAGGAAGATGAGCAGCCCGATGAACGCGATGGTGCCGCCGATGCCGACGAGGCCCATCATCAGGTGCGCGGTCGAGTCGAAGCCGGTGGAGAACTGGGCGCCGCTGAAGTTGATGTCCCAGTGGCGGCGGGGGACTCCGGAGCTGCCGGCGAACGTCATCGCGACGGCCATCAGGGTGATGCCGCCGGCGAAGATGAACGGCTGAATGCGCAAGAGGCCCTTCCACGGGAACTCGCGGCGGAAGATGAGCGGGACGACGTAGTAGGCGAGGCCCATGAAGGCGAGCGAGGTGCCGCCGACGACCGTGGTGTGGAAGTGGCCGGGGATGCGCAGCGTGTTGTGCGCGATGATGTTGATCTGCTGGGTGCCGAGCGTGACGCCGGTGATGCCGCCCAGGAAGCCGAAGATGACGAGCGAGAGGAAGAAGGCCGAGAAGCCGGGGTTCTTCCACGGCGCGGCGAACAGCCAGCCGAACAGGCCCTTGTCGTGGCCCTTCTGGCGCATCGCGACCTCGACCGAGGCGGGCACGGTGAAGCCGTGGATCATCGAGGCGAGCACCGCGAGGTACATCGCGTAGCTGGTGTTCCAGATCTTCCAGCCGGCGCCGACGCCCGGGTCGACGAGCAGGTGGTGGGCCGAGGCGAGGTTGATGAAGAGGATGTAGAGGACGAAGGCGGTGCGGCAGACGGCCTGGTTGAGCGGCTTGGCGCCGGTGGTGAGGGTGCCGAGCAGGTACCAGACCGAGACCATCGCGCAGACGTTGATCTGCTGCGACTGGTGGCCGAGGCCCCACCACACCAGCCGGTACCACGCGGCGTCGGGCGCCTCGGTGAGGCCGAGCGACCAGAGGAAGGTGGGGATCATGACGACCGCGCCGTGCAGCAGCGTCACGACGGCGATGATCGCCGCGGCGGTCGCGCCGAAGACGACGAGCGGCACCGAGCCGACGTAGGTCTTGTCGCGCTTCGCGATGTAGAGCGTGCCGAAGAAGTTCAAGACGGCGACGAGCGCGCCGACCGCGAAGAGGATGATGCCGAGGTAGAACGACCAGTGCGCGCGCAGCGGCACGTAGCTGGTCATCAGCACGTCGGCCCGGCCGGACCAGACGGCCCAGTTGATGGCGAGGGCGCCGGCGAGCATCAGGCCGAAGCCGGCCCACGCCGCGCCCTTCGAGGCGAGGCGCGAGTTCAGCAGCGTCGTGCCCGCGAAGTAGAGGATCGCGATCTCCATGAAGATGATCCAGAGGATCAGCATGTTGAGACCGTGCGCGGTGAGCACGCGGTAGTACCAGTCGGTCGGCAACAGGTGCACCGAGGGCCAGCGGGTGAGCGCGAGCAGCAGCGCCGCGACTCCGCCGATGAGGAGGAAGACGACGGCGCAGACCGCGTTCAGGCGGATGAAGCGCTGCGCGGTGAGGCAGACGGGCAGCCCGGTGGTGTCGCAGGTGCGCACGGCGCCCTGGTGGTTGCCGTTCCTGAAGCCGGGCTTCTCTTCGGGGATGCGCTGTTCGAGCTCGATGAGGCCGTTCGCGGTCGTCGCCATGTCATTCCTCCACGATGATCTTGCCGGCCATGAGGTGGTGCCCCATGCCGCAGAATTCGTTGCACACCACCGAGTACTCGCCTGCCCGGGTCGGGGTGAGGGTCAGCACGTGGTCGTAGCCAGGCACGACCTGGAAGTTCATGTTGGCCGGCTGCAGCGAGAACCCGTGGTTCAGGTCCATCGAGCTCAGGTGCAGCCGGTACGTCTGGTCCTTCTTCAGCTTGAGCAGCGGGTCCCACCGCCACATGCGCGCGATCATGTAGACGTCGGCGCCCGGGGGCGGCTGCACGATGGCGGTGCCGCGCTCGTCGCCGACCTTGTACGCGGCGATGAACTTGTCGGCGCGCTGGTAGTACTCGGCCGGGGTGACGCGGTACGCCTCGCCGGTCGAGTTCTGTTTGCCCTTGAAGTGCCAGTACGGCATCGCGAGCGTGAGCACGACGCACCACGCGAGGGCGAGGCCGATCCACACCCGCTCGCCGCCGGTCGGCGCGCGGAACCACGTCTGTTCGGGGAAGGAGATGCTCATGGTGTCGGGGCTCCCTTCGTCACGGCAGCGGCGCCTTCGGCACGTTGATGAGCTCGAGCCAGCCCCACGCGGTGTACGAGAGGCTCGCGACGACGATGCCGAGGAACAGCAACAGCCACGGGTTGTCCATCAGGGCCTGAATGGGGTGTTTTCGACCGGCTTGGGCCACGGGCGCCTCCTTGGGGGTGCTGCGAGTTGAGCGAGCCGCCGCAGCGGCCCGAAGGCGCGCACGGCGTAGACGAGGAAGACGAGGCCGCCGGCCATCGCGACGAGGCCGCCCAGGCCCATCACGGTGAGCCCGACCCACTCGGCGGCCGTGCGGATGTGCTGCTCGGCGCCGTAGGTCTTGCGGGCCATGCCCTGCGCGCCGGCGAGCGCGAAGCCGCAGGCGAAGACGAGCTGGCCCGCGCCGAAGACGGCCGGTTGCCAGCGCATCGCGCGGGTGAGCCGCGGCGAGGGCGACGGGCAGCCCAGCTCGGCCAGCAGCGGAGCGGTGACGCCCATGAAGGCGGCGGTCACGGCGCCGATGCTCGCGTGGTAGTGCGCGGGCACCGTCGTGTTCGCGCCCGAGATGAGCGCGCCCAGCACGAAGCCCGCCACGGTGAGCGCGGCGCTCGCGAAGAAGGCGAGCCGCCGCGGCGTCAGGGGCCCCAGCCTGCCCGCTCGCCGCGCGCGCCACAGCCCGCGCGCGCACAGCGCGAGGAACGCGAGCACCGGGGGGAAGATGCACCACCGCATGCCGTGCGTGAACGCGCCGTGCACCCACCCGTGCTGCGGGCCCTGCAGCGCGAGCACCGGAGCGGCCGCAGCGGGCACGAGCAGCACCCCGAACAGCATCACCGCCTGCCCTCGCGACACCGGAGGCTCGGGCAGCTCGGGCGCGAGCAGCATGACCCAGACCGCGAGCATGGCCGCCACGCTCGCGACCTGAAGCACGTGGCCGCCGCCCCAGAACAACAGCTCGTACCGGCCCTCTGCGGGCAGCCCCTCGGGCATCGCGCTGGCCGAGGCCGCGAAGGTGAGCACCGCGAAGAGCACGGCGAGCGCGGCGGTGCGAAGACCGGGGCGCGCGGCGTCGGGCACCATGGCCGCGGCGCCGGGGTGCTCGCGCCAGGGCATCAGCCGCGCGTCGGCGAAGGTGAGCGTGAGGCCGAAGAAGAAGAGGGCGAGGCCGGCGAGGAACAGGGGGTGGTCGAGCGCGGGCACGTAGTTCGAGAGCACCGGCTTGACGCCGGGCACGAGCAGCGCGGAGGAGAGCGCGAGCACGCCGAGCACCGCGGCGCCGAAGCCGACGGCCGCGCGCGGCCCGGGGCTCGTGCCGCGCGCCCGCAGCAGCGAGAAGAGCGCCGCGACGAAGGCGTAGAACCAGACGACGAGCGCGAGGTCGACGTGCACGACGAGGCAGCGCCTGAAGAACGCCGCGTCGGTGAACCAGAACGAGAAGGGCGGTACGCGCGCGACGACGAGCAGCAGGGCGAACGAGCCCGCGAGCAGCAGGCTGCCCACGGCGAGGGCGAGCCAGCCGGTGGCCTGTCTTCGTTCATTCGTCGTGGCGGCTGCGAGCACGTGACCTCCACTCAAGGGATAGCGAGGTCCGCTGATATGACGGTGCGCGACCCGCTCCCTTGATCGAGATCAAGCTCGAGGATCGGGCGACAAGAGACAGTGCCGTCCGTTGAAAGGCTCGACATGATTCTCTCGATGACCGCGGAGTACGCGCTGCGCGCGATGGCGGAGATCGCCGCGCGGGGCCCCGAGCCGGTGCGCGCGAGGGACCTCTCCCAGACTGCCGGTGTGCCGGCCGCGTACCTGCCGAAGATTCTGCGGCGCCTGGCCGCCGCGGGGCTGCTCGCGTCGGAGAAGGGCCACGGAGGCGGGTTTCGCCTCACCCGCGGCGCGGCGAAGATCACCTTCGGAGAAGTGCTGCGCGCCGTCGACGTCGACCTCGAGCACGGCGGCTGCGTGTTCGGGTGGGGCGCGTGCGACTCGCGCCTGCCGTGCCTGCTGCACCCGGCCTGGGCCGAGCTCAAGACGCAGCTGTCGCACTGGGCGAGGGAATCGACGCTCGCGCACGCGACGTCCGGCGCCGCCGCGGTGAAGCACTTCCAGCGCGCGTGGCGTCACGCGGCGGCGAAGGGCCCTGCGCCGGCGGAGGGCCGCCGCTGACACGCGAGCGCCGCTGGTCGGCGGCGCGCCGGGTGCGCGTGGCGTGCGCCGCGGCGCTGTCGGTCGTCGCGGCGGCGACCGCGTGCTCCTCGCAGCGCGAGGGCGGCTGCGCCGCGTGCGGCCCCATCGCCCCCGGTACGGAGCTCGACTGCTCGCGCGAAGACTGTGCCGTGAGGTGCGCGCCGCTTCGAGGTGACTGCGATCGCGACCTCGCGCGCGGCGTCTTGGGCAACGGCTGCGAGACGGCCCTCGACGCGTCAGCCGCGCACTGCGGCGGCTGCTTCGAGGCGTGCCCGACGGCGTGCGTGGGCGCACAGTGCACCGGCCAGACGCCGCGGTGCCCGCTGCTCGAGGCCGGCGCGGTGCGCCCGGTCGGCACCGCGCTCGCCACCGACGGCCAGCGCTTCGGGCTGTTGTTCAACGACTTCGTGAATGGCGGCCTGTGGCTGGCGGGGCTCGGCGCCGACGGCCGACCCGAGGCGGCGCCCCGGCGCATCGCGGACGTGCGCTCGCATGACCGGTTCGCGATCGCGTGGGACGGCGAGGCCTGGGTCGCCGCGTGGACCCAGACGCTCGCCGGCAACACCGTCGCCGCGCAGCGCTTCGCGCCGGGCACGCTGGCCGCCGCGGGCGCGGCGCTGAAGCTCGACCCGCCCGCGCAGCCGTGGGGCTTGAAGCTCGCCGCTCGTCCCGGGGCGGTACTCGTGTGGCTCGTCACCGACAGCGGCGGCGCCGACAACGGGGTGGCGCTGCTCGGGCCGTCCGGCTTCGGGCCGCTGTCGCCCGTGCGGCTCGAGGGGGCCGCGAACCAGGTCGTCGACGTCGTCGCCACCGCGGCCGGCTTTCTCGCCGTGTACCCGGCAGTCGGCAGCGGCGGGGCGCGGGCGCCGGCGGTGCAGGCGCTCGACCCGGGCGGCCAGCTCGGCCCGCGGCAGCTGCTCGAGCCGCTCGCGGCGCCGCACGCGCCGCCGTGGCGGCTGGGCTCCGACGGCGTCCGCGCGGCAGCGGTCGGGCCTGCCGCACAAGGGGCGCAGTGGCTGCGCCTGTCCGAAGGTGGTGCGCCCGAGCGCACCGACGGCGGCCCGCTCGCCGTCGCGCACCTCGCCGGTGGGACGGCGGCGTCGCTCGCGATCGCCGGTACCCACGCGCTGGTCGTCGTCGACGAGGGCGGGCAGCTGCGCGGGCGCTTGCACGGCCTGGAGTCGGGGGCCGAGGTCGAGGTCGCGGTGCTGCCCAGCATGCGGAGCATCTCGCTGGCGGCGAGCGACGCGGGCGTGCTCGCGGTCTGGGTGCGGCCGCGGCCCGGCCTTGAGGCGGCGACGCTGGAGGCCGCGTTCGTCACCGGGGCGGGGGTGTCGCGGCCCTGCGTCAGGTGAGCGACCGCCGCCGCGCGCGCCGCGCGAGCCAAACCGCAGCGAGCAGCGCCGCGACCCCTTCTGCGCCGGCGCTGCACCCGCAGCGGCGCGGCGGAGGGGGAGCCTCGTGGCCGGCATCCGGCGCGCCAGCGTCCGGCCGTGGCGCGCCGCCGGCGTCGGGCAGGCCCGCGTCGCGGGCACCGGCGTCGGCGCTTCCGGCGTCCCGGACGCCCGCGTCGGTCTGGTACGTCTCGGCCCACGGCAGGCAGGTGTTCTCGTTGCAGCCGCCGGCGAGCAGCCAGCGCCCGTCGCGCAGCAGCGCGCCGGCCATGTACCCGCGGTTGACCGACAGCTGGGGCTCGGGCTCCCACGAGTCGGTCAGCGGGTCGTAGAGCTCGGACTCGCGCGTGCACATGCCGCCGTCGGCGCACCCGCCCGCGACGAGCACGCGCCCGGCGCTGGTGCCCGTCGCCGCGTGGTGGTGGCGCCGCGTCGCCATGCGGGCCGCCGCGCGGAACGTGTTGAGGCCCGGGCTCCACCGCTCGGCCGTGTCGAGGGTGGGCATGCAGGCCCGGCTCGCGCAGCCGCCGGTGACCAGCACGTCGCCGCCGGCCAACAGCGTCGCCGCGTGACCCGAGCGTGGCGAGAGCAGCGCGCCGGCCGGCGACCACCTGTCCTGGGCGGGGTCGTACGTCTCCGCGGTGGGCAGCACCGCGTTGCACGCGGAGTCGACGCAGCCGCCCACGACGAGCACGCGGCCGTCGGGCAACGCCGTCGCGGTGTGCAGCCCGCGCGCGACGGCCATGGGCGCCGCCGCGCGCCAGGTGCTCTGAGCGGGCGAGAAGACGGCCGTGGTGGCGACACAGCTGTTGGGGCCGCAGCCGCCGGCGACGAGCACCTCGCCGTTGGAGAGCGGCGTCGCGCTCGCCCACGCCACCGCCGACGGCAGCGCGGCCACCGGCGCCCAGGCGTTCTGCGCGACGTCGTAGACCTCGGCGGCGGCGGTGACGGCGGTGCACCGCGGCGTCGTGCAGCCGCCCGCGACGAGCACGCGGCTCTGCGGCAACAGCGCCGAGACGTAGCCGAAGCGCGCGGCGGCCATCACCGCGACGTCGCGCCAGGTGCCGCTGCTGGCCTGGTAGAGCTCGGTGCGGTCGAGCACGACGGAGCACGCCGGCATGCCGAGACCCTCGGGGCACACCACGAGCGTGCAGCCGCCGGGAGCGAGCACGTCGCCCGACGGCAGCGTCAGCGCGTCGTTCGAGAAGCGCTCCCAGAGCATGCGGCCGGTGGTCATCCAGTCGGGGTCGACGAGCACCGGGAAGGTGAGCCCCTCGAGGTCGACGTCGGTGGTGAGCACGTCACCATCGAGGCGCAGCCGACCGTCGCGGCGCGCGCCGGCGAGGTCCCGCGCGAAGGGCGGGCGAGCGCGCAGCCGCGCGTTGCCCTCGGCGTCGAACAGCTCGAGCGCGGTGCCGCCGAGCCGCGCCGCCTGCACGCCCGGGCCCAGCTCGAGGCGGAACCGCGCGACGTGCCTGGGGCGCGGCTGCGCGTAGTAGACGTACTCGTCGAGCTGGGTCGGGGTGGCCTTGTAGAGCAGGTCGCCGCCCGCGTACGCGCCGGGGTAGAGGACGAGGCCGTCCGCGACCTGCGCGGTGACGGGCCGCACGTCGAGCGGCGTCACGCGCACCCAGAAGCCGTCTCGCCCGTCGAGGCTCAGCTCGAGGGCGCCGCCGGCCTGCAGCGGGAGCTCGAGCTGCAGGCGCTGCCCCGCGGGGTCTTGGCGCAGCACCTTCGGGTGAGAGAGGGTGGCCCAGTCGGGGCTCAAGCCGCCGCCCGCGCGGCGCCACTCGACGCCGGCGACCAGCCTGAACCAGGCCTTGGCCTTCGGGAACTGCTCCTCCACCAGCGCGACGAGCGGGTGGCGCGGCCCCGCCGCGGCGGCGAGGAAGAGCGCGACGGTGAGGAGGCTAATTGTTCTTCGCGCCACGGTTCACCCACTCCTTGATGAGGTCGACGGCGCGAACCGGCTCGCCGGTGACCGGGTGCGTGCGCCACGGGCCCGAGGCGAAGTTGCCGTTGCGGTCCCACGGGCGCCCCGGAGGCATCTGCGTGTCGCGCAGCCGCTGGCGCAGAATCGAGCCGGCCCAGTCGAAGTCGCGCGCTCCGGGGGCCGTCTCTCCGAGGATGGAGAAGCCCGGCGGCGCGGTGCGCGAGCGCGCGCCCGCCATGATGCCGGCCCAGTCGCGCAGCCGCAGCTCGGCCGAGGCGCGCGGCGTGCTCTGGAAGTGGCAGAAGTCGCACGACGCGGCGCCGGGGTACCAGAGGTTCGGCGTGACGAAGAGCGGCAGCACGTCGCCCGCGAACGTCGCGGCGCCAGCGTCCGGCACGTCGAACGCGGCGTGCTCGGGAGCGCCGGCCCCGACCCACGCGCCCAGCACGTCGAGCGCCGGCGCGGCGCCGCCGCCGTCGAGGGCGACCTGGGGCCCGTCGCGGCCGAGGGCCTGCAGCGAGAACGGACCGTCGGGCGGCATGCGCGCCTCGGTGAGCCGCCGTCGCAAGACCGAGCGCTCCCAGTCGAAGTCCTTCGCGTAGCGCGAGGACTCGCCGAGCACCGAGCGCGCGAGCGACGGCGCGGTGAAACCCCAGCTGCCGGCCATCAGCCCGGCGTACGAGGCGAGCTCCATCTCGGCCGCGGAGTTGTCGTTGCCGGAGAAGTGACACGAGTCGCACGACTTCGCGCCGGGGAACCACAGGTCCGCGGTGCGGAAGAGCGGCTCGATGTCGCGCGCGTAGCTCACCTCGGCGTAGCGGCGCGAGCCCTTGACCAGCACCCCCGCGTACGCCGTGGCCCCCGAGGCGGCGGCCGCCGTCACGAACGTCGAGCCCTCGCGGTGCGCGGTGACCAGGCCGGTCTCGTCGACCGTGGCGATGTCGGGGTTCGTCGTGCTCAGCGTCACCCCGTCGCCTTCGGGCGCGACCGTCACGACGAGCCGCGCCGTGGCGCCGGGCAGCAGCTCGACCGCGGCGGGAGAGAGCGCCGCCCAGGGAGCGCCGGCGCCCGCCGGCCCTGCGGGCCCCTCGGGGCCCCGGCAGGCCAGGAACACGAGCAGCGGGGCTGCGGCGCGGAGCAGGCTCATGAGCGGCCGAGCAAGCCAGCGGCCGAGCCCCCGACGCCTTGATCTCGATCAGCCCGAACTCCAGCGCCTCTTCGAGCCGGAGCCCCGACGAGCGTCATGGTAATGGAAGGCCGGATGATCCCCGTGGCCAGAACCGCGCGCGCATTCACCCTGCACGAGCCCGACAAGTTCCTACGGACCCTGTCCACCGCGAATGGAGAGCTCGACCTGTCGCAGGTCAGCCTCGCGGAGATGTGGTCGCTCGCGGCGATCGCGGCGCTCGCGCGCAAGGGTCGTTCGGCGCCGTTGAAGGTCACTGGCGCTGAAACCAATGCGCGCGCGTTCGCCCGCTCCGTCGGGCTCGACGACATCATCGAAGCGCGGAGGGGGCCCATCCGCGGCGAACCTGGGCGTACCGTCAGGCTGACCGAGGTCTGGGATGAGGAGGGCATCGAGCCCGCTTCTCGTGAGATTTCCCGTCTGCTCGTTGGAGAGGGGGATGCGCGGCAGTCGAGCCGACAGACGGTGCAGTACATGATCGCCGAGCTCCTGCGAAACGTCATTCAGCACAGCGGGGAGCAGTTCGGCGCCCTGACGGGAGCGCAACTCAACGATCGCGGAATCCACGCCGCGCAGCCCGTTTACCAGGTGGTCGTCGTCGACAATGGACGCGGCGTCTTGGAGAGCCTCCGAGACCGTCATTGGGACATCGAGACGGATCAAGTCGCCCTCGAGCGCGCGCTCTGGCCCCATTTCTCGCGCGCGTTCGCGTATGGCCGAACCGGCGGTGAACGAAACGCAGGGCTGGGCCTCTTCTACGTTTCAGAGCTGGCGAAAGAGCTTCACGGAAGGATGCTCATCGCCTCAGGGAAAGCTGCCCTCTCCATCGATACCGCGCGCGCTCAGCGGCAGCTGTTCTACGGCGTCGGATATCCGGGGACGCTCGTCGCGTTCGAGATCCCCGTCGAAGCACCGCGCGATTTTGGCGATGTGTTCGAAGAGATCGGCAGGCGCGCAGACCAGCGAACTCCGAGGCGTCTCGTTCACGAACGGCTGCGATACGAGGCCCCTCCGCCAGAGCTTGCTACGTTCATCGTCGCCCGGTTCCTCGAGAACAACGACGAAGCCGCGAAGCTGGCGGCGGCCGAGATCATTCCGCGGCTCGTCCGAAAGGAGAGCGTCGTCCTCGACTTCGTCAATGTGCAGCTGTGCACCCAGAGCTTTGCGCACGCGCTTCTCTACGAAGCCCTTCGCATCTCGTGGGCTACGCGTACTCCCGTATACATCGCGAACGCGGTGCCGGTCGTGCGAAGCGCGCTCAAGCATGTCGAGATGTACGCCCAGTCTGGTTGACCGCGGGACGCCGAGCACCACCGAGCGCACCGCGGCCGGCGCGGTCAGCACTCACCAACGGCGAGCTGGTCAGCCCGCGGGGGAACGTCTCGATCGACATCCGCTTCTCCCCGGGCGACGCGCTCGGCCGCCGTGCAGGCGAAGGTGCGCGGCCCTGAGAGTGACGTCGTCGGGCGTACGGCCAGGCGCCGCCGGGCAGCGGCCGGCTCCAGCCCACGCGCGGCGCAGGCGACCTCGAGTTCGCCGAGCGCCCGCAGCGTCGCGGCGTGCAGCGCCAGCTCGAGGCGGCTGTCGGCGGTCGCGTGCGCGTCTCCCGTCGTCTCGAGGGCGAGAAAGGCCGGGGCGCGGTCGAGCCGCCGCAGCAGCGGCCCCACGATGCCGTCCGACAGCGCCGACGACGGCAGGCAGCCGAACGGCTTGAGCGAGAGGACGAGGTGGGCGGCGTGCGTGCTGGCGGCACCGAGCGCCCGGCCGAGCTCGAGGTGCGCGCTGCCGCCCTTCACCTCGGCGGGGTACCAGGGGGCCGTCAGGGCCGCGAGCACGTCGGGCTCGTCGAGCGCGGTCGGCAGGCCGGCCGCCGCGGCGAGCCGGCGCCACAGCGCGCCGAGCGTTCGCACTGCGCGCACCGCGGCGCGACGGTCGGCCGGCTCGACGCGCCGCTCTCGCGAGCGCTGCCAGCACAGCGCCCGGAGCCAGTCGACCAGGCGCGGCGCTTCGAGCTCGGCGCCGAGCTCGGCGAGCCGGGCTGCCGCGTCGTAGGCGGGCGCTCCGCCGGCGAGGGTCGTCCACGGCTCGCCGGTGACGAGCACGCGCGGCAGCACGCGGTCGCGCTCGGTGTCGAGCGCCGACAGCCGCGCGGCGGCGGCGCGCAGCGGCGCGGCGAGCCCGCGGCGCTCGGCGACGGCGGCCGCGACCTCATCGGCGGCGGCGCTGAAGGCGGCGTCGAGGCTTGCCGGCGAGGTCACGTACGGCCGCAGCGAGAGCGCGAGCTGCTCGAGCACGTCGCCGGCGACGAGCGCCGCGACGAGGCCGAAGCCCGGCGGCCGCGAGCCGCACGCCCGGTCGATCGCGGGCACCACGGCGAGCTGATCGAGCAGCTGAACCTCGAGCGCGCCGAGGCCGGCGCGGTCGAGCACGCGCTGCCACTCGAGCGGGAAGGCGGCGAGGCGGCACGGCCCGCATGAGCCCGGCACCAGCCACGCGTGGGTGCGGGCGAGCTCACCGGCGTCCTTGCCGCTGGCGTGCTCGAGCACCTGCCCGACGGCGTAGTGCGCCGGGTTGCACTGGCCGTGGTTGCCCAGCGCGCGGGCGCGCTCGAGGCCGGCGTCGCTCGGCGCAGGCAGGAGCGCGGCCTCGACGCCTCCTGCCCGCAGGGCGGCGACCGCGAGCAGGTCGCGGGCGCGGCCCAGGCCTCCGACGAGCAGGGTCCGGCTGCTCACGGCGCGTCCTTCGCGAGCCTGCGCTCCCACCGCTCGACCGCCGCGAGGAAGGTGAACAGCCGCAAGCGCAGCGAGGCCACCGGGCGCGTCTCGTCGAGGTCGTGCAGCGCGAGGAAGGGTTTGTCGCGCGGCCCGCGCGCGGCCTCGGCGACGTGCGCGTACAGCGACGCGTCCTGCCCGCACTTGAAGCTCGACAGCTCGACGGCGACGAGCGTGTCGAGCGCGCCGGCGCAGCGGGCCGCGGCGAGGCGCTCGCCGTCGCCCGAGTTGGTGAGGAAGGGCAGGTCGGACAGGTCGTGCGGGCTGCGCTGCAGGCCCGCCGCGATGAGCCGCTCGCGGGTGTGGGGCAGCGCGCGCAGCGTCAAGACGTCGCGCCCCTGCGACGCGAGCTCGGAGCTCAGCTCGTGCGAGAGGCCGGGGTCGGCGTGGTACGGGCGGCCGATCAGCAGCACCGCGCACCGCCGCGTGCGCCGCGCGCGGGCGAGCACCTTCGCCCCGAGCGCTTCGAGGCTGCCGTCCCACGCGGCCTGCGCCGCGATCGCCTCGTCGAGCGCGGCCTCGTGCTCGTCGCGCGGCAGGTTCGGCAAGAGCAGGCGCATCGCGCCGTAGAGCGCGGGAGAGAGCGCGCGGCGGCTGGGCAGCTCGAGCGCCGGCGTGAGCAGCAGCGCTCCGCCCGGCAGCCGGCCTGCCGCGTCCGCGCCGAAGGCGACCTTCGTCACCAGCGGCGCTCCCGCCACGACCGGGCACGAGGCCGTGTCGGCGCAGCCCCTGACGGCGGTCGCCGCGCGCGTGACCGCCGGGAAGAAGACGGCGTCGAGCCGCGACTCGAGCAGCTTCTCGACGTGCGCCTGCGCGACCTTCGCCGGGAAGCACGCGTCGGCGGTGCCCCGGCCGGCGGCGCTGCGCCACAGCGCCTCGGACGTCAGCTCGCCGATGACGAGCCGCTGCCGCGAGAGGCCGAGCGCCTCGAGGTAATGGGTGAACAGCGGCGCGGCGCGGTACTGCGCGAGCACGCGGGGCATGCCGATGGTGAGCGCGGCCGCGGCTCCGCTCACCTGCCGCACCGCGCGGTGCCGGGCGAACAGCCGCGTCGCCTCGAACCGCACCAGGTCCACCCCCCTGCGGCGCCGCGGCGCTCCGCGTGGGTCGACGGTGCCGCCGCGCTCGCACGCGTTGCCGGTGACGAGGGTGCGGACCTCGTCGCCCCGCGTCGCGGTCACGAACGTGCGGGCGCAGCCGCTCGGGCAGAGGCTGCACGCCGTGCTCTCGTCGCTCTTCGCCACGACGTCGAAGACGGCCGGCGTCGCCGCGCGGCTCACCCCTGGCCGCGGCGCCTCGGCGGCGGCGAGCGCGGCGCCGATGGCGCCGGCCTCTCCGGGCCACGGGTGCACCACGACGCGGGCCTTCGGGTGTCGCTCGCGGAGGTACGCCACCTGGGAGGCGACGGCCGCCGAGCTGCGCTGGACGCCGCCGCTGAGCACGAAGACGCGCCCGAGCCGGTCGAGCGCCGTGGTGCCCACCACGTTCTCCCAGACGTTACGCGGCAGCACGGCGGCGAGCCCGGCGAGGATGTCGGCGGGCGGCACGCCGTCGCGCTGGGCGGTGACGCGCTCGGTGTCGAGGAAGACGGCGCAGCCGATGCGGAAGCGCGGCACGGTCGCCGCCGTGGCCGTCACCGCGCCGAGGCGCTCCTTCGGGACCCCGAGCGCGGCGGCGGTCGAGGCGAGCAGCGCCCCCGTGCCGGCCGAGCACTGCTGCGAGAGGTGAAAGCCCTTCACGCCGTGCGCGTCGAGCAGCAGCACCTTGATGTCCTGGCCGCCGACGTCGCACACCACGTCGGCGTCGGGGACGAAGGCGCGCGCCGCGCGAGCGTGGGCGAGCGTCTCGAGCTCGACGGCGTCGGCCTTCAGCACCGGCGCGAGCAGCGCAGCGGCATAGCCGGTGATGCCGAGCGCTCGGAGGCGGGCGGGGGCCGCACGGGCGGCGACCTCGTCGAGCACCGCCGCGGCGTCGGAGAAGACGTCGCCGGTCGCCTCGCGATAGGCCGTCGCGACGACGTCGCCGGCCTCGCCGAGGGCGACGGCCTTCACGCTGGTCGAGCCGGCGTCGAGGCCGAGCGTGACCGTCTCCTCTGCGCGGGGCGGCCGCGCCCGCCCGGCCGGCACCGGGTCCGCGGCGGCCTTCAGCCATTCCTCGGCGGCCGCGGCCTGCGACGGCTGCGGCGCCGGGCGCAGCGTCGCGCGGCGGCCGCGCGCCCGCTCGACCGCCTCGAGCGAGGGGCGCGACAGGCAGGCGCCCAGCGCGGCGAAGAGCGCGGCGTCGGGCGGCGTCTGCACGGCGAGCAGCGGCAGGCCCAGCTCGCGCCAGCGGGCCTCGAGGTGCCTGCGCCACGCCCGCGCGAGCGCGGGGATGAAGGCGTTGGGGCCGCCGAGCAGGCACACCGGCCCGGGCAGGGGCCGCCCGCGGGCGAGGGAGACGAGGTTCTGGCGGACGATGCCGTCGAACAGCGCGAGCAGCGCGTCGGAGGCGGCGTGGCCCCGCTTGACGAGGCCCACGACGTCGGCCTCGGCGAAGACGCCGCACCGCGCCGACACCGTCGGCGGGGCGCGCTCACCGTCCGGCAGCGCGGCGAGCGCGGCCTCGTCGAGCCCGAGGCGGAACGCGCAGCGGTCGATGACGGTGCCGGTGCCGGCGGCGCACCGCTCGTTGAGGTCGGCGGCCGGCGCTGCGCCTTCGCCGAGGTGGATGAGCTTCGCGTCCTGGCCGCCGAGCTCGATGACGGTGCGCACGCCCGGCACGGCGGCGCGCGCGGCGGTCGCGACGGCGTGGACCTCGTGGACGTACGGAGCGCCGAGGCGCGCGGCGAGCGCGGGCCCGGCCGAGCCGGTGACGACGAGGGCCGCGCCGGGGAACGCGCGCCGCGCCTCGTCGACGAGGGCGAGCGCCTCGTCGTGGACGCGGCCTCGGTGGCGGCGGTACGCGCGGAATGGCACCTCGCCGGCTGCGCGGACGCAGAGCTTCACCGTCGTCGAGCCGGCGTCGAGGCCCAGCACGGGCGCGGCGGTCATGGTGCTCCGGCGAGCGACCGCGCGGCGCGCTCGGCCGCCCGCAGCAGGCGACCGGCGGCCCAGCCGGCGAAGCCGAGCGCCGCGATCGCGGCGGTGATGGCCGGCGTGTCCTGCGCGACCTGCGCGTCGACGAGCCGCGCGCCCATGCCGCGCGTGGCGCCCGCGACCATCTCGGCGACCGTGGCGATGACGAGCGCCATGGAGGCGCTGATGCGCAGGCCGACGAGCAGCGCCGGCAACGACTGCCACGGCTCGGTCCACCTCAGGCGGGCGAGCGGCTTCGCTCCGGCGAGCACGAGCTGCTCGGCGCGCGCGGTGCGCGGCGCGCGTGCGGCGGTGCTGACCGCAGCCGCCATGATGAACGCGACGCCGGTCGCCACGGTCGCAACGCGGGCCCAGTTTCCCCAGCCGAGGCCGAGCAGGAAGACGGGCAGCCACGCGACCGGCGGCACGGCGCGGACCGCTTCGAGCAGGCCGTCGGCGACCGGAGCGCGGCGCGCGGCCGCGGCGACGGCGAGGCCGATGGGCACGCCGGCGAGGCCGCCCAGCGCGAGCCCCGCCGCGGCCCTCCACGAGGTGGAGAGGAGATCGACGAGCAGCGGCGGCCCGAGGCGCTGCACCGCCGCGAGCGTGTCGAGCGGCCCGGCGACGAGCGCGCGGTTCGCGATCGACAGCTGCGCGGCGGCGGCCCAGGCGGCGAGGGCCGCGGCGAGTGTGAGCAGCGTGGCCCACGGAGGGCTCTTGCCGCGGGGCGCGGCGGGCCGCGGCCCGAGCGCGAGCTCGCCGGGCGTCACGCGGCGCCCTCGCTCAAGACGCCGTGCTCGAGGCGCACCAGGCGGGCGCCGAGCGCGACCGCGTCTTCGCGCTCGTGCGTCACCAGCACGAGAGCGCGCTCGCCCAGGGCCGCATCGACCGCGCGGCGGGCCGAGTCGCGCAGCTCGGGCGCGAGCGCCGAGAACGGCTCGTCGGCGAAGACCGCGGGGCCCGGCGCGGCGAGCGCGCGCGCGAGCGCCACGGCCTGGCGCTCGCCTCCCGACAGCGCCGCGGCGCGCCGCTTCGGCGGCAGCGAAGCCGCCACGTGGCGCAGGCACTCGAGCGCGATCTCCTCTGCGTCCGCGCAGCCGGCCACGAGCCGCGGCATCGCGACGTTCTTCAGCACCGAGAACCAGGGGAACAGGCTGCCCTGCGCCGCCTGCGGCACGTAGCCGCACCCCGCCGGAGCCACCTGCACCACGCCGCGCGCCGGCCGCTCGAGGCCGACCAGCAGCCTGAGCAGCGTCGACTTGCCCGCGCCGTTGTCCCCGACGATGGCGATGCGCTCGCGAGAGCCGACGGTGATGGACACGTCGCGCAGCACCAAGCCGTGCGCGCGCCCGAAGGCGAGGCGGCGCGCCGCGGCGATGTTCACGGCCGCCTCCAGACGAGCCCGGCGGCGGCGGGGGCCGCGCCCAGCACTTCGAGCGCCGCGTCGACCCCGGCCAGCTCGACGTCGGAAGAGGCGAGGTAGCGGGCCGGCGCGTACCTGGGCGCGAGCGCGCGCTCGGATTCGCGAAGGCGGGCGGCGAGGGCGGCGCGGCCGAGGTCGGCGTCGAGCGAGATGGCGGCGATGGCCTCGTCGAGCGCACCGGTCAACGCGGCCGCGGCCGCGGGCCGGCGCCGCACGAGCTCGTCCGACAGGGCGAACGAGCCGAACACGAACGGCGCCCCCAGCGCCCGCGGCACCTCGGCTCCGTCGCGCAACACCCGGCCGGCTCCGCGGGCGAGCGCCGCGGTCGCCATCGGGTCGCCGGTGAACAGCGCGTCGACGGCGCCCGAGGCCAGCGCGTCGACCTGCTGCGCCGGGGCGAGGTTGCGGAAGGTGACACGGTCGGCGGCCAAGCCTGCCTTCTCGAGCACCGCCTCGAGCCAGACGCGGTAGGCGCGCGTGGGCAGGAGCCCGATGGTCCGTCCGTCGAGGTCTCTGACGGCGCGCGCGTCGCTGCCGGGCGGGACGAGCAGGAACGAGAGCGGGTGGGCGTCGTCTTCGATGAGCGCGGTGGCCAGGCGCACCGGCGCGGGCCCGCCCTCGCGCGCGAAGAGGATGGGCAGCGCGACGTAGCCGGCGGCGTCGAGGCGGCCGGCGGCGAGCTCGTCGGCGAACGGCTGCGCCGTGTCGTACGCGACCAGCTCGACGTCGAGGCCCCGCGCTGCGAACAGCCCGCGCTCGGCGGCGAGGAACACCGGCTGGCTGATGCGCAGCATCGAGACGCCGACCTTCAAGCGCTCGGCGCCGGGCTTCGCGCAGGCGGCGAGCAACAGCGGCAGCAGGGCGAGGCGGCGCATCGAAGGCGCACGGTAGGAGCGCGCGCCGAAGCGGCCCCTTGACCCGCGTCAAGCGGGCGAGGGCAAGCCGTGTGACACGCTGTCGCGCGCCATGACCATGCCGACGCTGTATTACGTGCCGAAGACGCGCGCGACGCGCGCGCGGTGGGTGCTCGAGGAGCTCGGCCTGCCGCACCGGCTGGTGCGGCTGGACGCCGCCGCGGGAGAGACGAAGACCGAAGCGCACGCGCGGCGCCACCCGCTGCAGCACGTGCCGGTGCTCGAGACCTCCGACGGCGCGCTGTTCGAGTCTTGCGCCATCTGCCTGCAGCTGGCCGCCGGCAGCGAGCTGCTGCCGCCGGACGGCAGCCGCGGGCGGGGGCTCGTGTACCAGTGGGTGTTCTTCGGCGTCACCGAGCTCGAGGGGCTGCTGGGGCGGCTCTCGGCCGAGCGCAAGAAGCAACCCAGGGACGAGGCCCGCGCGGCCCGGCTCGAGGCGAAATTGCAGCGCCCGCTCGCGGCGCTCGACGCCGCGCTGCGCGGCCGCGACTGGCTCGTCGGCGGCCGGTTCACCGTGGCCGACGTGGTGTGCGGCGCGCTGCTGGTCTGGGCCGACCGGCTCGAGCTGTTGGCCAGGCTGCCCGCGGCGCAGGCGTTCGTCCGCCGCGTCGAGGCGCGCGAGGCGTACCGGCGCGCCACGGCGGACTGACGCGTCACAGCCGCGACGGGCCGAGCGGCGCGGCGCGGAGCGTGACGGCGGACAGGTCGAGGCTCGGCGCCGCTGGGGGCCGGGTGAGCCCGAGCCGCCCGGCGAGGCGCGCGGCGTGGCGGAGCAAGTCTTCGCCGAGCGTGGGCAGCAGGCGCCCCGCGGTGCCGCCCTGCAGCTGCATCACCCTCGAGGTGCGCTGGCTGTCGGCAGCTCCGGGGAGGCGGTGCTCGATGCGCAAGAGCCCCGGCTGCTGCAAGAGCCCGGCGTGCTCGAGCCCGGCCGTGAGCGGGTGAGCGAGGCACGCGAGCTCTTCCCAGGCGCGCTCCCTGGCGCTGAGGGCGCCCGAGGCGGCGATGAGGTCGCGTCTCAACGCGGCGGCGCGCTCGCGCACGGCTGCGCTGGGAGCGAAGCGCCTCAGCGCGGCGAGCGCGGGCAGCGTGCGCCGAGCGTCGGCGAGCTGGCGGGCCGCGCGCTTGCGCAAGAGCGGGCTTGGGTCGTTCTTCAGGTTCACCGCGCCGGTGAGCCACACGCGCCCCAGCCGCAGCACGCTGGGGCCCAGGCGCTCGAAGTCCGCGCGGTAGATGTCCGACTGCAGCGCCTCGAGCTGCGCGGGCGACTCGAACCTGGGGTGCTTGAAGTGCATCGAGAAGCCGTCGAAGCGGCGCAGGTCGGGCGCTCGCTGCATCGAGTCGAGGTAGCGACCTTCTTTCACCACCTGGTCGTGGAACGGCGTGCCGGGGAAGGCGAAGTAGATGAGGCACTGGGTGAGGCCGGGCTCGAGCTTCAAGAGCTCTTCCAGCTCGGCGCGGATGACGGCCTCGTCCTGGTAGGGGAAGCCGATCATCATCGAGGTGAGCTGGCCGCAGCCGACCGCCTTGAGGTCGGCGTAGAGCTCGGCGAGCGGCCGGCCCTGCTGCTTCGCGTAGCCCGAGGCGCGGCCCTCGAACGCGTTCCAGACGAGGTCGAAGCCCATCTCGGCGACCTCGCGCGCGGTGAACTGCGAGAGGCCCTTCACCGAGCCGAACCCCATCAGCGACAGCGCCTCGCCCGACTCGCGCACCGCCTCGAGGAACTGCCGGGCGCGCTTGACGTGGAGGAAGAAGTCCTCGTCGATGATGATGAAGCTGCTCATCTCGACGCCGTCGGCCTTCGCGCGCGCGCGGGTCTTCATCAGGGCGTCGAAGATGTCGCGGCCGCTCTTGAGCAGCCGCACGTAGCGCCGCTTGAAGAAGTGCGAGGTGCAGCAGAAGTCGCAGCCGTTGGGGCACCCCAGGCCGGCGGTCACGTGGCCGACGACGGTGTCGGCCTGGTACGAGAGCGTCTTGACCGCGGGGATGCAGGCGTGCGGCGCGACGATCGGCCGGTCGTCGGGCTCACCGAGCAGCCGCCGCATGAAGCCGACTCCTTCTTCGCGGCAGATGGCGTCGGCGTACGGCGCGAGCAGCTCGTCGGGCAGCACGGTGCCGTAGCCGCCGAGGACGATCTTCACGCCCGGCGCGTGCTCGCGAATGAGCCGCACCATCGCGCGCACCTTGTGGAACGTGGCGACGACGAAGTTGATGCCGACGTGCGTGTAGCCGCCCTGGCGCAGCTCGCGGACGAGCTCGTCCTCGGACGGGTAGTGCAGCGTGACGGTGGGGGCCTCGAGGTTCTCGGCGAGGTAGTCGAGCGCCCAGACGCGGATCACCTGACGCAGCGAGAACGGCCCCTGAGCGCGCGTCACCTGCGCGTGGAAGAGCTCCGCGCCCACCGAGTCACCTTCTCCGGGGCCGCCGAACGGCCGCACGACGCTGGTCAACAAGAGCCTGGTCATGCGCGGCAATGTGCAGAGCGCGCGGTCACCGGCCTGTCAGCGCGCGAGCGAGATCGCGCGATTGATCTGCGTCAAGGCGCCGCGCGCGCCGCCGCGGCTGGCGCGTCGACGTGGCCGAGCGGCTCGAGCGCGGCCGCGCGCGTGCGCTTGTGGCCGCCCCGCCAGAAGAACGGGCTCTCGCTCTCGTGCCGCCGCGGCGCCTCTTCGGCGGGCGCGTGGGGGCTCTCGTGGAAGTTCGTGGCCCGCATGAGATCGCTCACGTAGCGGTAGCGGTTCACCGAGACGAGCCGCTGGTACAGCCACACCAGCGGGTCGACCATGCGGTAGTGCCACTGCCACACCTGGAACGCGTTGAGCGCGAGCAGGGCGGGAGCGCGCTGCCACGCAGGCCACGCGCGCCCGAGCTTCGGGTTCTTCAGGCCAAGTCGCGAGCGGCGCAGCGCGGCCTGGGGCGAGTGGAAGCCGAGCGCCACCTTGCGCACGCCGCGCTGCAGCTCTCGTGGGCTCATGTTCAGCGGCCGCACCACGACCGAGTCCTTGCCGGTGTAGCGGGCGTAGCACTCGGTGAGCAGGCGCCCCTCGGCCTTGTACTTCTTGAAGGCGCCGGTGCCGGGGAAGGGGATCTCGGTGGTGAAGCTCGAGTGCATCAGCCGGGTCGAGTGCAGGAACTCGAGGGTGTCGTCGAAGATCTCCGGCCCGTCCCAGTCGAAGCCGAACATCCAGTTGCCGCTGGGCAGGATGCCGGCGTCGAAGACGTTCGCGATCGTCTCGCGGTACTCGTCCTTGAGCGCGCGCTTGCCGGTGCGGTCGAGCGTGCGCTGGTTCACCGACTCGTAGCCGGTCGAGATGAGCGAGCAGCCGGCGGCCGCGGCGCGCTCGAGGTCGTCGACGCTCTTGCTGAACTCGTGGCGCACCTGCATGCCGAACGGCACCGGCTGCTTCGCGAGCGCGGTGAAGAGCTCTTTCGTCCAGTCGGGGTCGCCGGCCAGGTTGTCGTCGACGAAGTAGAGCGCCTTTACCCACTTCGGCCTGCGGCGGATCTGCTCGAGCACGTGCGCGATGGGGTAGGTGCGGTAGCCCATCGTCATCTTCTTCGCGAAGCAGAACGAGCACGCCTCGGGGCAGCCGCGGCTGCCGATGATCGGGTAGTAGTAGGCGCCGTACCGCTCGATCTTCATCAGGTCGACGCGGGGCTGCGGCAGCGCTCCGGGGTCGGGCGCCGGGTCGCGGTAGATGCCGCCCACCTTCGACGGGTCCGAAAGCCACTGCTCGCAGATGCGCCGCCACGACGTCTCGCCCTCGCCGAGCACCACCGCGTCGGCGTGGCGCAGCCCCTCTTGCGGCAGGGCGGTGACGTGGTGGCCGCCGATCACCACCTTCACGCCGCGCGCGCGGTAGAGGTCGGCGAGCGCGTACGCGGCGTCGATGCGCGGGGTCGAGGCGGTGATGCCGACGAGGTCGACCTCTTCGTCGAAGAACAGCTGCTCGCGCAGCAGATCGACGATCGCCACGTCGAACTGCGGCGGGGTGACCGCGGCGATCGAGGCGAGCGAGAGCGTCGGCACCTCGAGCTCCCAGGGCAGCGTGATGAGCTTCACCCGAGGCCGCCGGTGACGCGGGAACTTCCAAGTCATGGGCCGGGCACTGTGGCCGCGCGGGCGGCGTGGACCCTTGATCCGGATCAAGGGTCCAGCGGGCTCCCGGCGCCGCCGCCGTCTTGCGGGCTCGAGGCGCTACCGCAGCGAGGCCTCGTACAGCTCCTTCACCAGCTTCGGGTCGACGTGCGGGTTTCGCTCGTTGTGGCCCTCGAAGGTGGCCTCGGTCTGCGGGCGCCAGAGGAAGTCGGGGCTGGCCGAGTCCGGCGCCCAGCCGCCGTTGACGAGCTTTCCGTTCTGCTCCTCGAGCCAGTACTTGTAGCTGACGGTGCCGCCGCCGCCGCCGAGCGTCACGGTGCGCTCGACCCAGGTGAGGGCGCCGCCGCCGAAGGGGCCGCGGTGGCCCTCGCTCAGCATCGCGTCGGACGCCCACGCCGGCCGCGCGCCGTCGGCGTAGACCGCGTCTTCGGCCTTGTAGAAGTTGTAGTTCCAGACGTGATCGCCCGAGTCCTTGTCCATCACCGCCGCGCGGCCGGACGAGAGCCACGACGCGATGGTCTCGTGCATCACCACCGGATCATCGCGGCGATCTTCGCGGGCGACGAAGTCGAGCTCCGCGCGCGCGAAGGTCTTCTCGGTGCCGTCCATCAGCCGCACGGTGAGCGCGTCGGGCAGCCGCTCGCGGGTGATGCGCCAGTCGTCCTGCCGGCGGGCGCCGGGGCCCTGGTCGAACGCCGAGAGGATGGTGCCCCGAAGCTGCGTACCGTCCTCGAGCGCGATGACGTCGGGCTGTGCGTCGTAGCGATCTCCCACGAAGTCCGAGCCGCCGCCCTGCGAGTCGGCGATCACCGTGAGCAGGCCCTTGATGTCCTGCGGGGTGAACGTGACGCCGTCGACGGTGACGTCGTGCTTGGGCTCCTCGAAGAGGATGCCGGCGCGCGAGACCTTGTCGCAGCTGCCCCACCAGCCGACGCTCATCGAGCCGTCGGTCTTGCCGTCCTTCCCGAAGTGGTCGCGCGAGTCGATGAAGTCCCACTTCACGTCGGGGTCGATGGTGCCGTTGCCGTTGAAGTCGACGCCGGTGCTGCGCTCGGCGTCGGCCTCGCTCAGCATGCTCTTGGGGATGTAGTGGCCCTGCGGCCGGCCGACGAGCCAGTTGAGCGCGGGCCTGAGCTCGAACGCCCGCGCGCCGCCGGGTCTGCCCCGCGCCTTCGAGAGCTGGTCGAGCTTGTCGAGCGGGCCGTTCTTCGCCCAGAGGTTCGACGACGCGCTGCCGGTCTCGTCGCCGTTGCCGGCCATCGGCCAGTACGTGGTGGTCCACGGCGTGCGCGTCGCCGCGTAGGTCGACCGCTGCGGCGGTCCCTCGCCGCCGAGCGCGGCCGCGAAGTCGGCGCGGGCAGAGGCCTCGAACGACGAGCCGTGCGCGGAAAGCACGCCCCGGAGCTCGGCCCGCTCGGCGGCGTCGAGCCCGCCCCCGCGCACCTCGTCGACGAGGCCTCGCGCCTCGGCGCGGTCGATGCGCCCGTCGGTGAGCGCGGAGGTGAGTCGGCGGCGGAGCGAGTCGATGGTCATGTCCTTATTCCTCGTGCGGGCTGCGGGTGTGCAGGTGTTGTCGTGAAAGCTGCGACCCTCGTCGCCGGGCCCCCATCAGCGCGGCGAATGCGAGCGCGCAGCGCGGCGGGCCGATCGCGCAAGCCGTGCGCGCGCCGCTCGCGCCGGCTTGATCTCGATCAACCGCGCCGGCGTACTTGAGCGGGATCAAGGCCGCGGCCGCACGGTGGGAGCATGCACGCACGTCATGCAAACCGACGCGCAGCTCTTCTTCGACTCGAGCCGCCCCTACCAGGGCCCGCAGTTTCTGACCGCCGAGCGCCCCGCGAAGGCGAAGTACTTCCCGCCGCGCTCGCTGCTGAAGGACCCCGACGCCATCGTCATCGGCTCGGGCATCGGCGGCATGGGCATCGCGAGCATCCTCGCGCAGCGCAAGGGCTACCGCGTGCTGCTGCTCGAGGCGCAGAAGACGCCCGGCGGCTGCACGCACTGCCACGAGCTCGACGGCTTCGAGTTCAACAGCGGCATCGACAGCATCGGAGACATGGACCCGCGCGTCGGGCGAGCGCTGTTCCGCCCGACCATCGACTTCATCACCCGCGGCCAGCTGCAGTGGGCGAAGATGCCCGACGTCCACGAGATCTGCGCGTTCGGCGACGACGTCTACCGCTGGCACAGCTCGGCGGAAGCCAACATCGAGTGGGTCGAGCGCGACTTCGAAGGCGAGGGCGACGTCCGCGGCTACTACCGCCTCGAGGAGGAGATCGAGCGGTCCGCCTGGAGCTGGGGCCTGTCGAAGCTGCTGCCGGAGTGGATGCCTCTAGGCATGCGCGAGGCGATGTACCGGACCACCGGCGGCAAGTGGCGCACGTACATGGGCCGCTCGGTCGAGGCGGTGCTCTGCGGAGAGCTCGGCTTCTCGAAGCGCCTCGCGGCGATCTACTCGTACATGTACGGGAACCACGGGCGCACGCCGCGCCACGCGCCGTTCGCGTTCCACTCGGCGAACCTGTACCACTACCGCAACGGCGCCTATTACCCGGTGGGCGGCCCCGGGCAGATCGCCGAGTGCATCATCCCGGTCATCGAGGAGCACGGCGGGCAGCTCGCGGTGAGCTCTCCCGTCGAGCGCATCCTCATCGAGGGGGGGCGCGCGGTCGGCGTGAAGCTGCAGGGCGGCGAAGAGGTGCGCGCGAAGCTGGTCGTCAGCGACGCGTCGGCGTGGACGACGTGGACGCAGCTCGTCGACCCGGAGCTTTCGGTGTCGCTCGGCTACGCGCAGAAGCTCGAGCAGGTGGGCCCGAGCCCGGCGCACCTGTACCTCTTCCTCGGCTACGACGAGGCGATCGACCTGCCGAAGGAGATCATCTGGCACATGCCGACGTACGAAGGCGTCGACCCGTACGACCTGAGCCTCGCGGACGAGGAGTACAAGGGGAAGATGCGCTTCGAGGGCATGGGCGGCTACCTGCTCTCGCCGTCGGCGCGCGACCCGGTCTACGCGCAGCGGTACCCGAACAAGTCGACCGTCATCGCGCTCGCCGAAGCGCCGCCCGAGTGGGTGCAGCGCTCGCGCAGCGACCCGAAGTTCGATGCCGAGCTCAAGGTCGCGGTGCGCGAGAACCTGCTCCGGCTGGTGCACCGCTACATGCCGCAGCTCAAGCTGCACACCCCGAAGGTCGTGCGCTCGGGAGTGCCGATGGGGTGCAACCCGCGCGCGTGGCACGGCTGCTCGCTGGGGCTCGCGCCGTCGGGCGAGCGCTTCGTGAAGCACACGCACTGGCTGCGGCCCCAGACGAAGGTGCCGGGCCTGTACCTCACCGGCTGCGACTCGTTCTCGGCGGGCTTCGCCGGCTCGATGGCCTCGGCGCGGCTGACGTACTGCGCGCTGAGCGGCAACTGGCCCTGGATGCTGGCGTGAGCTTCGCGGGCCGCCTCGCGCTGGTGACCGGAGGCGCGCGCGGCCTGGGCCGGTGCATCGCCGATTCCCTTGCGGCGCGCGGGGCTTCGGTACACGTGTTCGACGTGGGCGACGCGACGGGGCCGTTCGTGTTTCACCGGGTGAACGTGGCGGACCCCGCCGCGGTGAGCGCGGCCGTCGAGGGCCTGCCCGCGCCGCCCGCGCTCCTGGTCAACAACGCGGGCATCACGCGCGACCGCTCGCTGCTCAAGCTGTCGGACGCCGAGTGGCGCGACGTGCTCGAGGTGAACCTGACCGGCGCGTTCTGGGTGCTGCGCGCGGTCGCGCGCCGCATGGCGCAGGCCGGGTTCGGGCGCGTCGTGAACGTGAGCTCCATCAACGCGCGGCGCGGCAAGTTCGGCCAGGCGAACTACGTGGCGTCGAAGGCGGGGCTCTTGGGCCTCACCACCACCGCCGCGCGAGAGCTGGGCCCCAAGGGCATCACCGTGAACGCGGTCGCGCCCGGCATGGTGCTGACCGGGCTCACCCGGGCGCTGCCCGCCGAGGTGCTCGCGCGCGCGCGCGAAGAGGCGGTGCTGGGGCGCCTCGCCGAGCCGTCGGACGTCGCCGAGGCCGTGCTGTTCCTCCTGTCCGACGCGGCCCGCAACATCACCGGCGAGGTGCTGCGCATCGACGGCGGCCAGGACCTTCATGGCTGACCGGGTCGCCGAGCGCGCCGCGGGCGTCCGCCGGGTGCTCGCCGGCATCCTGGTGCTCAACTGGGGCGTGGCCCTGGCGAAGCTCGTCGCCGGGCTCGCGGGCGGCTCGGCGGCGCTCACCGCCGACGGCCTGCACTCGTTTCTCGACGGCGCCTCGAACGTCGTCGGGCTCTTCGCCGTCGCGGTGGCGTCGCAGCCGCCCGACGCCGAGCACCCGTACGGCCACGGCAAGTTCGAGGCGGTGGCTTCGCTGGCCATCGGGGTGATGGTGGGCGCGGCGGCGGTGGGGCTCGGCCGCATGGCGCTGCACGCGCTCACCGGCGAGGCGCAGCCGCAGGCCACGCCGGCGATGATCGCCGTCACGGTGGTGACGCTCGCGGTGAACCTCGGCGTCACCTTCGTCGAGCGGCGCTACGCGAAAGAGCTCGACAGCCCGCTGCTCGACGCCGACGCGCAGCACACGCTGTCGGACGCGCTGGTGTCGGTCGCGGTGCTCGCCTCGCTCTTGCTGGTGCGGGCGGGCGTGCCGAAGGCCGACGGCGTCTTCGCGCTCGGCGTGATGCTGGTGGTGGCCTTCGTCGCGCTGCGCATCGCGCGCGACGCGGTGGGCGCGCTGGTCGACACCGCCCGGCTCGACCCGCGCCGCGTCGAGGCCGCCGGCCTCGCGGTGCCCGGAGTGCTCGGCGTCTTCCGCGTGCGCAGCCGCGGCCAGGGCGGCGCGGTCTTCGTCGACCTCACCATCACCGTCGCGCCGCACAGCCGGCTCGACGAGGCGCACGCCGTCGCCGACGCGGTCGAGCAGGCGCTCGCCGCGCAGTTCCCCGACGTCACCGACGTGGTGGTGCACGTCGAGCCGGCGCGGTGAGCGCTTCGAGAGCGGCGCTCTCAGCGAGCGGGCCTGAGGCGCTGCAGGGCGCCGACGAGCGGGTGCCACAGCACCGACAGCACCGCGCGGCGGTGGTTGCGCTCCGAGCGCGGCAGCCCGAAGCGCAGATGCCGGCCCCGCTCGCGCGACAGGCGCAGCGAGCCGCCGAGCCGGTCCCAGATGGCGAGCGCCGAGCCGTAGTTCCCGTGGTGCAGGCGGGGGTCGGTGCTGTGGTGCAGCTGGTGCTGCGCGGGGCTCAAGAGGAACCGCTCGAGCCACGCCGGGTACGAGAGCCACACGTGGCTGTGCCGCAGGTTCGCGCCCAGCACGTTCCAGACGACGGACAGCGCGTAGACCCCGCCGATCTGCCAGGCGCCGACCCGCCCCGGGAAGAGCCAGACGAACAGGCCCGCGACGAGCGTCAGCGAGCCCGCCGCGCCGGCGCGCATCAGCACGCTCTCGATGGGGTGCGTGCGGTACACGGTCAGCGGCGTGAGCACCTCGGCCGAGTGGTGCACCTTGTGCAGCTCCCACAAGGGCGGCACCTCGTGGGCGAGCCGGTGCACGACGTAGCGGCCGAGGTCCTCGGCACAGAACGCGGCGATGCTGAACAGCGCGGTGACCGCGACGCGGTCGAGGTCGAGCACGGTGGGCACGACGCCCACGTGGCGCCAGCCCACCCGCGCGAGCTCTAGCGCGCCTTTCGTGATGGGCACGGCGAACGGCGCGATGAGCAGGCCCTCGAGCGCCGCGCGGAACAGCGCGAGCTTGAAGTCGAGCCGCGAAGACGGGTGAAAGAAGATGCGCCCGGGCAGGAGGAACGATGCGAGCGAGCACCGCCCGCGGTGGCGGCGGTACCAGACGAACGTGGCCAGCGCCGCCGCGCCGAGCAGGAAGGGCAGGTAGAGCCGCTTCGTCGGGTTCAGCACGACCATCAGCCGCGCGCCCACGTCGGTGGCGAGGTGCTCGAGCTCCATGGCTTCGTCAGGCCGCCGCGGCCGCGTCGCGCGCCGCGCGCTCGAGCCGGAACCGGCCCCACAGCGCGGCGCCCACCGCGCCCGCGTAGACCGAGGCCGGGTGGCCGACGACGCGCAGGGGGGCTCCGCCGTCGGCGGCGAGCGCGCGCTCGATGGCGCCGTGCAGCCCGGTGTCGGCGGCCAGGCCGCCGGTGAGCGCGACGGTGCCCTCGGCCTGCACCGCGCGCAGGAGCTTGGCGAGGCGCAGGGCGATGGAGTCGTGTACCCCGCGCAGAATCTCTCCGGCGGGGATGCCGCGCGACACCATGTTGATGACGTCGGTCTCCGAGAGCACCGCGCAGATGCCGCTGCACGGCTCGACGCGCTTCGCGGCGAGCGAGAGCGGGCCGACCTCTTCGGCGCGGATGCCGAGGTACCGGGCGATGTTCTCGAGGAACTGGCCGGTGCCGGCGGCGCACTGGCTGGTCATGCGCGAGCGCAGCACGCGGCTGTGCTCGTCGACGACGAACACCCGCGCGTGCAGGGCGCCGGCGTCGACGGCCGCGCGGCAGCCGGGGACGAGCCACGTCGCGCCGCGGGCGTGCGTGGTCATGCCGTAGAAGTGCCCGTCTTTGAGGTCGAGCTCTTCGCCGTCGCCCGTCGACGCGACGTAGCGCACCGCGGCCCGCGCCAGGCCCGCCTCGGCCAGCGCCTGCTCGTAGGCCAGCGCGGCCACGTGCCGCACGTCGCGGCGCAAGATGCGCTCGCGGAACCGGCCCAACAGCCGCGGCGGGCCGTCTGCGTCGAAGCCCATCACCGCCGCCTTCACCGCGCTGGTCCCGACGTCGATGCCCGCGGTGTACGTCGCCGTGGCGCTCATGGGTTGGCCTCGGTCTCGACGTGCGCGCGCACGGCGCGCGGCTTCTCCAGGGTCGGCGCCGCCTCGCCGCGCGAGCGGCGCTCGGCGAACAGCGCGGCCCCCAGGGCGCCGGTGAAGATGCTGTCGGCGTGGGTGTTCAGCGTGCGCGCGCCGTAGTGCTTCGTCACCAGGCCTTCGAGCTCGCGGACGACCGCGGCGTTCTTGGCCACGCCCCCGGTGAAGGTGAGCTCGTCGCTCACCCCGCCCGAGCGCGCGAGCAGGCTCATCGCGCGCAGCACGATCGCGCGGTGCAGACCGAGCAGAATGTTCTCGCGCTTCTCTCCGAGCGCGAGGCGCTCGCGCAGCTCGACGCCGGCGAACACGGTGCAGGTCGACGAGATCTTCACCGGCCTCGTCGCCTGCAGCGCCAGCGGCCCCAGCTCGTGGATGCCGAGGTTCATCTCCTCGGCGATGTAGCCCAGGTACCGCCCGCACCCGGCGGCGCAGCGGTCGTTCATCTGGAAGTTCGTCACCACGCCCCGCGCGTCGACCTGAATGGCCTTGGTGTCCTGCCCGCCGATGTCGAGCACGGTGCGCGTCCTGGGGAAGTAGGCGTGCGCGCCCAGCCCGTGGCACAGAATCTCCGAGCGGATCTGCTCTTTCGGGAACGGCAGGCGCGCGCGCCCGTACCCGGTGCCGACGACGCAGCCGACCTCGATCGGCTCGCGCTCGAGGCGCGCCCGCGCGCGGCCGAGCGCCCCCTTCGCGGCGGCGCCGAGCTCGAGCTGCGCCACCGCGCGGTCGAGCAGGCCGTCGAAGCCCTCGCCGGTGTCGGCGTTCTCGACGTCGATGATGGCCCGGTCCCACGCGCCGACGACGACCTCGTACGAGAGCTCGCGGCGCGCGGCGGCGGCCTCGGCCTCGGCGAGGAAGCGCGCGCCCACCACGTCGCGGAAGAAGCGCGAGCGATCGAACGCGAGCGGGCCGAACAGCGCGTCGGCCTCGCCGGCGATGCGCCGGAAGATGGCCTTCGCCGCGGCCTCGGCGCGCTCGCCGCCGTCGGGGGCCGCCCGGGCGAGCGCGGCGCAGCGGTGCTCGAGCGCGGCGAGGCGCTCGGTGCAGCCGAGCACGCGCGCCGCCGTGCGCAGCGCACGCGACAGCTCGGTGGCGCCAGCGACGCCGCCCTCGACCAGCGCCGCCTCGAGCAGCGACAGCTTCGCGTCGGACAGCGCCTCGGCCTTCGCGACGTCGGCGGCGACGTCGTAGTTCGAGCGGGTGTTGGTGAGCCCCTGGCCCACCACCTTGCCGGCGGCGTCGATGAGCACCGCCTTCGAGGTGGTCGAGCCGAGGTCGATGCCGAGGAAGTGCTTCGCGCTCACGGGCGGCTCCCCGCGTGCGCGCGCCGTTGGTCGATCATCTGCAGGTAGCTCTCGATGCGGTTCTTGATGTTGGCGTGGCCGTAGTAGCGGGGGTCGACGAGGTCCGACTCGACGAACGCGCCGGGCAGCCCGGTGCGCTGCTCGAGCTGGCGCAGCATCACCAGCTGGCCCGCCGAGAAGCTGTTGCAGCTCTTGATGCTGTTGAAGACGAAGCCGTCGGCCTCGAACTCGCGCACGTAGCTCTCGAGCAAGTCGACGCGCGCCGGCAGCGAGAGGTTCGTGTAGCAGCCGAGGCAGTAGTCGGCGAGGGACTCGAGCGGGTCGACCGTCTGGCCGTGGCGGAAGCCGCGGTCGTAGAGGCCCCCGACCTTCGCGTAGGTCGACGCGACGATGACTGCTCCCTCGTCGTGGAAGATGCGCCAGAAGTCGCGGAAGTGGGTCCAGTTCGGTGGGCCCTCGACGACGAGCCGCACCTTCTCGCGCGTCAGCGCGCCGTCGGGGGTGACCGGCCCCAGGCCCTGGGCGAGGCGCGCGGCGATCTCGTCTTTCAGCTCGCGGTAGTACGCGACGGCGTCGGTCGTGCCCCGGAACGCCGAGAAGATGGGGCCCACGTAGTAGACGGCGCCGAAGTACGCGTCGATGGGCGAGGGGCGCTTCTTCGCGCTGTCGAGCACCCAGACCAGATCGTCCTCGGCCTTTTGCGACCGCTGGAGCAGCGCGCGCAGCGCGTCGGCGTCGTACTTCTTCCCGCTCACCTTCTCGAGCTTCGGGATCACCTCGGCTCTGAGCTGCTCGACGATGTAGCGGCGCGCGTCTTCGGTCGGCGCTCCTTCGGCGACGTACGGCACGTGCAGCATCGCCACCTCGCAGCCGTACTCGTGCTTGAGCAGCTCGAACCACTTCATGAAGGTGAAGCAGCCGGTGTAGCTGAGCAGCAGCAGGTTGGGCGGGGGCAGCGCCTCGCCGGTCGGCCCGATGTTGCCCTTCGTCATCATGCCGAGGTCGCACTTGACGTAGGTGCAGACGTCTTCGTTGTGGCCCAGGCGCTCGGCCTCGCGGATGTAGCCGGCCGAGAGCTGCCGCATGGCCGACTGCAGGGCGTTGATCTCGGGGTACACCGGCAGCACGCCGAACGCGTGCATGAGCTCGGTCAGGTTCCCGGGCACGAACGTGTACGCCACCGGCTGGCGGGTCTGCGGCGCCAGCGACAGCGCGCGGAAGTGGGCGGCGATCATGTGCTTCTGCCGCTCCATGCTCGAGTCCTTCTGGGCGCGCTGCGGCGCGGCGCCGGCCGGGACGGCGGAAGCGAGCTCTAGCGCCTCGGCGCTCATGCGGCCCCCCAGAGCTTGAGCGAGTCCGAGAACGTGCCCGCCTGCTCGCGGATGCCCTGGAACTGTCCGGTGTTCTCCGCGTACTTGAACGCGAAGAAGGGGATGCCGGCGGCGGCCAGCGCCTTCTGCAGCGGCGGCTGATCGAGCAGCGCGGGGTCGCAGAAGCTCGGCGCCGCGAAGACGACGCCGTCGGCGCGCGCGCGCCGCACCTGCGCCACGAGCTGCTCGCCGCGCGGCGTGTCGTGCTCGAAGCGGGTCGAGGCCCAGGTGCTCTGCGTGAGGTACGCGCGCACCAGCGCCTCGAGCGGCCGCTCGCCGGCGGCGAGCCCGACGTCGCCCACGAGCCACCGCGCCCCGAGGTTCAGGTCGTCGTCGACGACGTACGCGCCGCTGCGCTCGAGCGTGCGCAGCACCCCGAGCGGCGGCTGCTCGCAGAACGCGCCCACCAGCACGAGGCGGATGCGGTCCTCCTGCCTGCGGGGCCGGCCCCCCGCGAGCGTGAGGAAGGTGCGCAGCAGCGCGGTGTGGCGGTGCACCTCGAGCAGGCCGCCCGCCTTCACCAACAGAAACGCCTCGTCGCTCGTGCACAGCCACGGGCGCTCGCGCCGCAGCGCGTAGAGCTCGGCGATGGCCCGGCGGTTGTCGTCGTAGGCGAAGATGCTCGCCGCGAGCCGGTCGTCGTCGGCCGCGCGGCCTCCGAGCTGCTGCAGCTCGCGCTGCAGCAGTTGCAGATCGTGCAGATAGAAGCGGCCGCCGGTGCTCGCGTCGAACGCCTGGGGCAGGTCGACGAAGCGCGCGTACTTCTGCGGGAAGAGCAGCTTGAAGATGCCCGACAGGTTCCGGATGACGTCGCACGTGCTCGGGAAGATGAACCCGTCGAGCGGACCCAGGTCGCCGTTCAGCCCCATCTCGACGACCGAGCGCGGCAGGTGGCAGATGTAGCTCTGGAAGCAGGCGTCGCCCTTGACGATGTCGACCTGATCGCCGCCGCCGTGCACCGCCACGGGCAGCACCCCCGCGGCGTGCAGCACCTCGCGCGGCGCGTAGACGGGCAGGTGGCCGACGGCGAGGCGCCGGGGCGCTTCGTCGCCGTGCTCGCGCTTCCACTCGCGCACCGCGTCGAGCGGCGTGTCGGCGTAGAGGCGCTCGCAGCGCTCGAGCACCGCGGCGCAGGGGTCATCGGGCGTCATGTCAGCTGCTCCAGCGGGCGTTGCGGCGCGAGAGGAAGGCGTCGATGCCCTCCTGGGCGTCGGGGGTGTGCATCAGCTCGGTGGTGTAGAGCTGCTCGAGCTCGAAGAGCCGGCGCAGCGCGGCGGGCACCCAGGTGCGGGCGGCGCGCACGGCGTAGCGCGTGCTGGCGCGCGACAGCTCGAACAGGCTGGCCTTCGCCCACGCGAGCGCGGCGTCCGCGGGGTCGGCGGCCTCGGCGCAGACGTCCTGCACGAGCCCGAGCCGGTGGGCCTCGGCTGCGTCGATGGTGCGCCCGGTGACGAGCAGATCTTCCGATGCGGTGACGCCGATGCGGTGGGGCAACAGCGCGCTCGCCGCCGGGGCGAAGACGCCGAGCTTCACCTCGGGGCACGCGAACCTCGCCGTCGGGTGCGCGAAGACGCGGCTGGCGGCGAGCACCAGCTCGAGCCCGCCGCCGAGGCACCGGCCGCGCACCGCGGCGAGCAGCGGCAGCGGCGTGGTGAGCATGCGGCCGATCAGCCGGTGCAGCCCCTCGAGCATGGCGGGGGCCGCTTGCGGCCGGTGCTCTTCGACGCTCGCGCCGAAGGAGAAGTCCTTGCCCGCGGCCTCGAGCAGCACGCAGCGCAGCCGCGTCTCGTTCTGCGCGCGCGCGAACGCCTCGTCGAGCGCGGCGACCAGCCGGCTGTCGATGACGTTGCCCTTGCCGTGATCGATGCAGAGCCTCAGCGCCGCGCCGTCGAGGGCGGAGGAGATGACGAGGGTCACCGCAGCGTCCCCCCTTTGAGGTTGGGCGGGGCGATGGCGTCGAGCAGTTCGTCGCCCCACGTCTCGCCGGCGGCGAGGCGCTGGCGCAGCGCGACGAAGTCGACCTCGCGCTGCTTCTCGCCGCGGTGGAAGGCGCGGAAGCCCGCCTTCGCCTCGGTCATCATGTTGAGCGAGAGCCAGGCGCGGTTCGTCTCTCGGTTCCGGTCCCACGCCTCGAGCTTCTTCTTGCGAATGCTCTCGACCGTCTTGATGGTGCAGTCGGGGAACGTCATCAGCAGGCTGGTGGCCAGCTTGTCGACCGCCTCGTCGAGCAGGGTGAGGTCGACGCTGCCGCGCTCGAGCAGGGCCTTGCCGGCCTTCAGGTCGTCGCCGGTCTTCGGCTCGCCGTGCACGATGCGCCCGTACTGATCGAGCCAGGTGTCGGTGTGCACGAGCGGGTTCGGCACGTACTTGCCGTCGAGCTTCAGCGCGGGCACGAGGCCGGTGATGAGGCCGAGGCGGTGGGCCTTGTGCGCGCTCCACGGGTCGCAGAGCGTGCAGCTGGCCATGGCGAGCTCGACGCCGACGTAGAGATCGAGGAAGTCGGTGGCGCCGCCGTCGGGCGCGCTGCCGTGCTTGGGCCCTGCCTGGCCGAAGCGGGCGAGGTCCTGCGCGACGGAGTAGTCGCAGGCCATGCCGATCTCCTGGCCGCCGCCGATGCGCATACCGTTGACGCGGCAGATGACCGGCTTGTCGCAGGTCAAGATGCCGCTCACCATGTCGTTGAACAGCCGCATGTACTGGCGGTACTCCTGCGGGCGGCCGGCGTAGTACTCCGAGTACTCGCGCGTGTTGCCGCCGGTGCAGAAGGCCTTCGAGCCGGCGCCGGTGAAGACGACGGCGACGGCGGCGCGATCGACCGACGCCCTGCGGAACGCGAGGATGACCTCCTTGATGGTGTCGGTGGTGTAGCTGTTGAGCTCGCGCTCGTTGTCGAGCGTCACCCAGACCTGGTGCAGATCCTTCGCGACGACGCCGTCGGGGGTGCGGACGGGGCGGTGCTCGTAGCGCACGCGCTTGAAGTCGACGGACGCGAGCTGGTGATCGTGGAGGGTGAGCGCCATTGACAGTTCTCCTTCTACGGGACGAGCACGGCGCGCTGTTGCAGCTCGCCGTGGTGGACGGCCTCGAGCACGCGCGGCGCGTCGTCGAGGGGCAGCTTCTTCACCTGGCCGCGGATCTGGACCTGGCCCGACGTCACGAACGCCAGCGCCTCGGGGTAGAGCTTGGGGTCGCAGCCCCAGTTGCCGTACGCGGTGGCGTCGAGCGCCATCAGGCTCGACAGCTTCACGGTGGTGGCCTCGGGCGTGAACCCCACGACCGACAGCGAGCCGCCGGGCGTGAGCAGCGAGAACGCGAGCTCCTGGCCGGCCTTCGCGCCGCTCGTCTCGAAGACGCGCGCGCCGTTGAAGTCGACGCCCGCCTCCTTCGCGAGCTTCGCGAGCTCCGCCTTCACGGCGCGCGCGCCCGCGGCCGGATCGAGGCCCACTCTCGCCCCGAGGGCCACGGCGCGCGCGCGCCGCTCGGCATCCACGTCGACGGCGGCCACGGTGGCGCCGACCGCGCGGGCGAGCTGCACCGCGTAGCCTCCGACGCCGCCCACACCCACCACGACAGCGAGCTCGCCGGCCGTGAGGCCGCAGCGGCGAATCGCCTGCAGCGGGGTCGACACGGCGTCGGCGAGCACCGACAGCTCCCACAGCTCGAGGCCGCTCTTGCCGATGCGTGCGTCCTTCGCCGGCGTCTCTTTGGGCGGGTCGACGGGGCACAGGCTCTGCGCCGGCACCTCGACGTGCGAGGCGAAGCCGCCGTCTTCGTCGTTGCCGGGCATCAATGAGGCCCGGCACGAGGTGGGGCGGCCCGCCGCGCAGAAGCGGCACCGCCCGCAGGGCGCGACTGCGGGGACGACGACGCGGCGGCCGAGCCAGCGCTCTTCTGACGCCGCGGCTTCGACGACGACGCCGGACACCTCGTGACCGAGCACGATGGGCAGCCCCTTCTTCGTCGACACGCCGCCGTAGAGGAACCCGAGGTCGGTGTGACAGACGCCGCAGCCGGCGACCTCGACGAGCACGCGGCCGGCGGCGGGCAGCGAGCTCTGGGCCTCGAAGCGCTCGAGCTTCGCAGGGCCCGTCATCCTCCAGCCGTGGACTTGCGTCGGCATGGGCAGCACGGTGCGCCCGGCGCAGGCCCGGCACCTTGATCCGGATCAACGGTTCGAGAGCGCCGAGCGGCGAAGGTGAGCGGCATGTCGCGCTGGGCGGCCGTCACCTTCGCCGAGGGCATCGACCGCCGCGCGGCCGCGCGCGACGTCGCGCGCGCGCTCGAGCGACAGGGGCTGCGCCTCGCCGGCTTCCTCCAGCGGCAGCGGCCCGACGACGCCTCGGGCGCGCTCGAGCTCGAGCGGCTGGGTGAGAAATGGGGACAGGCTGCTTTTCTGGGCGCTCGCTCGAGCGCGCCAGAAAAGCAGCCTGTCCCCATTTCCTCCGGCTGCAGCTTCGCGTTCGAGCCCGCCGGGTTCGAGCGCGGCCGGCAGTGGCTCGAAGAGGACGCGAAGGGCGCCGACGTGCTGTTCGTCGACGAGCTGTCCAAGCTCGAGCTCGAGGGGGCCGGCCACGCCGCCGCGCTGCGCTGGGCGCTCGCCGAGCCGGGCGAGCAGGTGGTCGTGTTCTGCACCGCGGCGAAGCGGTTGACCCACGTCGTCGACCGCTTCCGCTTCAGCGGCCAGCCCGTCGCATACCTCGAGTACGGCGCCGTCGACGGCGCGGCGCGCGAGTTCGCCGCCCGGGTCGCGGCTGCGCTCGGCGTCGGCCACTGCGGGCATGAGTGAGCGCCGCGCTGGCACTCACCGTGCAGTCGCTCCTGCCATGACCATCGATTCGTCCTCCGACGCGCAAAGTCTGCGCACGCGGCAGCAATCGCTGCGCGAAGCGCTCCCGTTCTTGATTCCCCTCGCAGAGAAGGTGGCGCGCGTGCACGGCAATCACGTGCCCGAGCTCATCGCGGTGAACGAGCACCTGGCCGCGCTCGCCGAAGACCTGGTCGACCACCTCGATCACGAGCAGAGCCCCATCAGGGCGGCGGAGATGAAGGCCGAGCACGCCCACCTGCTCGAGACGCTCGAGCGCGTGCGCGACGCGGCCGGCGACTACGCCGTCCCCGAGTGGGCCTGCCGCAGCTACCTCAACCTGATGCGCGGCCTCGAGCGGTTCGACGCGCAGCTCAAGCGCCAGGTCGAGCTCGAGGAAGCGGCGATGGTGCTGTCCTCTCCTTGAGAGCCTACGTGCCCGACGCGCAGCTGTTGAACGCGCTGCGGGGCGTCGTCGATCCCGAGGTGGGGCTCGACGTGGTCGCGCTGGGGCTCGTGTACCGGGCCGAGCGGGTCGGGGCCCTCGCCCACGCCGAGCTCACCATGACCAGCCCCGCGTGCCCGCTGCACGAGGTCATCCTGGAGGACGCACGGCGCGCGCTCGAGGCGGTGCCCGGCGTCGAGCGAGCCGACGTGCAGCTCGTGTTCGACCCACCCTGGACGCCTGACCGCATGAGCGACGAGGCGAAGGAGCAGCTCGGCTGGCGGCCCGGCGGCGCCGCCGGTAGCTGAACCCGTATGGACTGGCTCTACCCGATCTCGGTCTGGGTGCACGTGCTGGCGGCGTGCGCCTGGGTGGGCGGCATGGTGTTCCTCGTGGTCGTGCTCGTGCCGCAGCTCAAGCGAGCCGACCCGAAGCTGGCCGCCGCGCTCGTCGATGGCTCGGGCCGCCGCTTCCGCGCGCTGGGCTGGGTCTGCCTCGCGGCGCTGCTGGTGACCGGCACGCTCAACATGCACATCCGAGGCATTCGCTGGGGCGCCTTCTTCGACGGCACGTTCGCGCAGAACCCCATCGCGAGGCCGCTCGCGGTGAAGCTGCTGCTGTTCGCGCTCGTGCTCGCGTTGAGCGCGGTGCACGACTTCTTCATCGGGCCACGGGCGACGCGCGCGTGGCTTCACGACCCGCAGTCGGGCGAGGCGAAGGTCATGCGCCGGCGCGCGAGCCTCTTCGGCCGCGTCAACGGGCTGCTCGCCCTCGCCATCGTGCTGCTCGCGGTGCTCGTCGCGCGCGGGGGCTTTCCGTGACGCTTCCGCCGCGCGCGCGATTGCCGCTGCTCGCGGCCGGCGCCGCGGCGCTGTGGTGGGGCGTCTGGCTCGGTCTCTCGCGCATGGGCGCGGTGCCTGCCGCGGCGGGCACGGGGGCGCACGGCCCGCTGATGGTCAGCGGCTTCCTCGGCACGGTCATCTCGCTCGAGCGCGCGGTCGCCTCGCGGCGGCCGTGGGCCTACGTGGGGCCCCTCGCGTGCGCAGCGTCGGTCGTGCTCGCGCTCGTCGCACCGGGACCGGCGAGCGCGTGGGCGCAGGCGCTCGGCGGCGCGGTCACCCTCGCCGTGCTGCTCGACGTGACCCGAAGGGACCCGGCGCTCCACCACGTCGCGGGGGCCGTCGCGGCGGCGTGCTGGGTGGCCGGTACCCTCTTGCTCGTCTCCGGCCGGCCGGCGGCAGAGGCCGTGCCGCTGTGGCTTACGTTCCTCGTGGGCACCATCTGCGCCGAGCGCCTCGAGCTGACGCGGCTGCTGCCGCGGACGCGGTGGGCGCGGTCGGCGTTCGTCCTCGCGGGGCTCGCGCTGATGTTCGGCGCGGCGCTCGCGCTCGTCGACCGCCGCGCCGGGCTCGCCTTGCACGGAGCGGCGCAGCTGGGCTTCGCGGTCTGGCTGTGGCGGTACGACCTCGCGCGGCGCACCGTGCACGAGCAGGGCGCGACGCGCTTCATCGCCGCGGCCCTCTTGTCGGGCTACGCGTGGCTCGCGGTCGGAGGGAGCCTCGCGCTCATGGCGGGGGCGCACGTCGCTGGGCCGCTGTACGACGCGATGCTGCACGCGACGCTGGTCGGCTTCGTGTTCTCGATGATCTTCGGCCACGCGCTCATCATCGTGCCCGCGCTGCTCGGCGTGCGGCTCACCTTCTCGCGGCGCTTCTACGTGCACCTCGCGCTGCTGCACGCCTCGCTGGCGCTGCGGGTGGGGGCAGACCTCGCCGGCTCGACCGGCCTGCGCCAAGCCGGCGGCTGGCTCAACGCGGCCGCCATCGCGCTGTTCCTCGTCTCGACGGTGAGCGCGGTGCGACGGGCCAGCGGAGCGCGGAGCCACGCGCAGGTGGGGGCGGCGCCGACCGCGCCGTCTTAGAACGTGAGGGCCCCCGACTTCCTCGTGGTGGGAGCGGGCATGGCCGGCCTCTCGGCCGCCTGGCACCTCGGCCGGCTGGGAACCGTGCGCGTGCTGGAGCGCGAGCCGTGGGTCTTCGGCCACAGCTCGGGCCGCAACGCGGCGATGTTCATCCACCTGTCCGGCGGCAGCGTCGACGCCCAGCTCGCGCGGCGCAGCCGGCTGCTGCTCGACGCGGTCGCTCCGAGGTGGCGGCTGAGCGAGGGCGCGCTGCTGACGGCGTCGGTGCCGGCGACGCGCGAGAGGGCGCTGCGGCTGTCGCGGGCCGAGGGCGTGCGCGCCGAGCCGCTCGCCGCCGCTGGCGTGCGCGAGCGCGTCCCGGCGCTCGAGGGCGGGTCCGAGACGTGCGGGCTGTGGTGCCCCGACGACGCGGTCATCGACGTTCACGCCGTCGGGCAGGCGCTGCGCGCGGCGGCCACCGAGCGCGGGGCGCAGCTCGACGTTTCGACCGAGGTGACGGGCGTGCGGGTCGAGCGCGGCCGGGCCACCGGAGTGACGCTGGCCGGCGGCGGTCGCGCGCAGGCAGGGGCGGTGGTGCTCGCGGGCGGCGCGTGGTCGGCGGCGCTCGGGCGCTCGGCCGGCGCCGCGCTGCCGCTTCATCCGCTGCGCAGGCACCTGGTGTGGCTCGACGCCCGGGGCTTGCCGCCCGACGCGCCCATCGCGTGGAGCCTCGACGGGCAGGTGTACTTCCGCCCCGAGTCGGGCGGCGTGCTCGCGAGCCCCTGCGACGAGACGCCGGCTGAGCCGGGCGACGTCGCGGCGGACCCGGCGGCGCTCGAGGCGCTGGCAGAGCGGCTGGCCAGGGTCGCGCCGTCGCTCGGGTCGGGTGGCGTGCGACGGATTTGGGCGTGCCTGCGGACGTTCGCGCTCGCAGATCGCGCCCCGGTGGTCGGCGCGGACCCGAGGCTCGCCGGGCTGTGGTGGCTCGCGGGCCTCGGAGGTCACGGCATGACCGGCGGCCTCGCCGCGGCCGAGGTTCTGGCCCGCGCGGTGTCGGGCGCGGAGGATGCGCTGGCCCAGAAGCTGGCGCCCGAGCGCCTGCTGTCCGGCACGGCTTCGTCCGCGGGCACGTGACGCGCACGGCGCCGCGTTCAGTACGAGTTGTTCTGCCCGAAGTTCTTCATCGTCTTCTTGGTGAGCGCCGCGTTCTGCGACGCGCCCGTGGTGTTCGCCTGCGCGACGCTCGACTCGCCGGCGAGCGCGTCGGCGGACATGCCGAACAACCGGCGGATGTTGTCGCCGAACAGCGTGATGATGCCGATCGCCGCGATCGCGATCAGCGCGACGATGATGATGTACTCGGTCATGCCTTGACCACGGCGGGTCTTCGTCTTCGTCTTCGTCTTCATGGGGGGCGCCTTTCACCGCTCTCTCAAGAGCGATTGGGGGGTGGAGCCGAAACGCTAGGCGGCGCCCGGCGTGCCGCCCCTTGACGGGGATCAATGCCGGCGGGTCACGGCCGGCATGGGACGGTGGCCCGCGCGCCTTGATCCACGTCAAGTGGCGCCGCCGGGCGCCGCGCTATCGACTGAAGCCAAATGTCCGCGCGCTCTTCCGACCGGCCCTCTTCGCGCTTCCTCACCCACCAGGTGGAGAACGCTCCACCGGTGCTCTTCCCGTACGACGCCTGGGCGACCGACCTTCCGCTGCGCGAGGCGATGGCGCGCGAGGGCGGCGGTTGGGCCGCGGCAGATCTCGCGCGGTGGGGCGTCATCGCCGGTGGAGAGGCGCAGGAGCTCGCCGTCGCCGCGAACGCCAGCCCGCCGCGCCTGGCCGCGTTCGACGCGTTCGGCCGGCGCCGCGACGAGGTCGAGTTCCACCCCGCGTACCACCGGCTGATGGAGCTCGGCGTCAAGAGCGGCGTCACCTCGCTGCCCTGGCGCATGGAGCACCAGAAGGGCGCGCACGTCGCGCGCATGGGCCTGTCGTACCTGCTCGGCCAGGCGGACCAGGGCACCGGCTGCCCGCTGACCATGACGTACGCGAGCGTGCCGGCGCTGAAGGCGCAGGCCGCGCTCGCCGCGGAGTGGCTGCCCAAGATCCTCTCCACCGCCTACGACGGGCGGTGCGTGCCGCCGGGCCAAAAGCTCGGCCTCACCGTCGGCATGTGCATGACCGAGAAGCAGGGCGGCAGCGACGTGCGGGCGAACAGCACGCGCGCGTACGCGGTGGGCGGCGGGGCCTTCGAGCTGGTCGGGCACAAGTGGTTCGTCAGCGGCGTGATGAGCGACGCGTTCCTCGCGCTCGCGCAGGACGACGCGGGGCTGTCGTGCTTCCTCATGCCGCGGTGGACTCCCGACGGGCGGCGGAACGGCCTGAGGCTGCTCCGGCTCAAGGACAAGCTCGGCGACCGCAGCAACGCGACGGCCGAGGTCGAGCTCGAGGGCGCGCTCGCCTGGCGCGTCGGAGACCCGGGCCGCGGCGTGAAGACCATTCTCCAGATGGTGGCGCTCACCCGGCAGGACTGCGCGATCGGCAGCGCCGCGGTGATGCGCCAGGCGCTGGTGCAGGCGCTGCACCACACCCGCAACCGCGCCGCGTTCGGCAAGCGGCTGGTCGAGCAGCCGCTGATGCAGAACGTGCTCGCCGATCTCGCGCTCGAGTCCGAGGCGCACCTCTCGCTCGGCGCCCGCATCGCGCGCGCCGTCGACGGCAGCCGCACCGACGCGCAGGAGGCCGCGCTCGCCCGCGTCCTCACCGCGATCGGCAAGTACTGGGTGTGCAAGCGGGGCGCGCCGTTCGTCGCCGAGGCGATGGAGTGCCTCGGGGGCGCCGGCTACGTCGAGGAGACCAGCCTGCCGCGGCTGTACCGGCAGGCGCCCGTCAACTCCATCTGGGAGGGCAGCGGCAACATCCAGTGCCTCGACGTGCTGCGCGCGCTCGGCAAGGACGAGGGCACGCGCGCGGCGCTGTTCGCCGAGCTGTCCCGCGGCCGCGGGGCCAACGCGCTGCTCGATCGCGACGTCGAGCGGCTGCGCGACGAGCTGTCCAACGGCGAGGACCTCGAGCTGCGCGCGCGGCGGCTCGTCGAGCGGCTCGCGGTGGCGCTGCAGGCGTCGCTGCTGGTGCGCGCGGGGAACGCGGCCGTCGCCGAGACGTGGTGTCAGACGCGTCTGGGCGGTGAGCGCGGTCAGACGTTCGGGACGCTGCCCGCGGGAGCGCCGGTCAAGGCGCTGCTCGAGCGCGCGCTGCCTTGATTTGCGTTCGCCTTACGGTCGCTTGACGCAGATCAACCTCCGCGGGTTCGAGCGCTGTTACCGCTGCGGGCATGCGGACCGTTCGAACGCTCGCCGCGGTGCTCGTGCTCTGGACAGCGTCGGCGGGCATCGCGGCCGAGCCGGCGAGGTCGGCTGTTTCGTCCGAGACGGCGCCCCCGCCGGCGCCCGCCCGCAACGGCTTCGTGCACGTGAACCTCGCGGTCAACGTCTACACCTGGCTGGGCGCCACGGCGTCGGCGCCGGCGACCGACTTCACCCCGGCGACGCGCCTGTCCCTGTTCCAGCAGGTCGGCGCGGGCTACTGGGTGCACCCGCTGCTGCGGCTGCAGCTCACCCTGATGTTCGGTGAGACGGTCACCGGCCTGCCGCCGGGGGGCAGCGCCTTCACGCTCGCGTCGGCGATGCCGCTCGCGGTGCTCACCTGGAAGGGCGCGTTCCTCGGCACCGGCCCCCTGATCGCGCCGCGCGCGTTCGGCACGTGGGCGTTTCACTTCGGCTGGTTCAACTTCGCAGGCTACGGCGTGCCGCTCGGCGGAGGCTTCATCCTCGCGGTCGCGGTCCAGGTGCCGGTGATGTTCCTCCAGCGCGTCTCGGTCGCGGTGACGCCGGCGCTGATGCTCGCGTACCGGTTCTGACGTCACCTACACAGCGCCTAGGACCGGCACCCGCTTCAGCTGCCGGTCGATGGTCGCAGCCAGCGCGGCATCGATGGGCAGGGCCGCCCGCACGTCAGGCCACGAGGCGCGAATCGCGCGCGCCGCTTCTTCGACCCACTCGGTCATCAGCCGCTCTTCGACGCCGATGTGGCGCGCGAAAGCGGTGAACACGCCGAGGGTCAGGTCCTCGTACCTCTTCGTCCGGGCCACGTTGAGCGCGGCGCCGGGCTCGCTGGGAAGGTAGTGCACCGTCGAGACGAGATCGTACGCTGGAGCCAACCGCGGCCACCGCGGATCGGCGTACAGCAGCGACCAGTTCTTCAGGTGCGCGTCGCCGTTTCCGATCGCGGCGTTGAAGACCAGGCGTCGCACCAGCTCCCGAACATCGGCGGTGCCCCCGTTCGCCAGGCTCAGGAGAATGCGGCCCAGCGTGTCGTAGCTGGTCGCCCGGTACTTGGCCCGCTCGTCCGGGTGGCGGTTGAGGACCTGCAGGAAGTCTTCCACGTGGACCCGGCGTTCACCGTCACGATCGAAGCGCTTCACCAGCAGCGCCTGCGGCTCGGTGAACACCAGCTCGGCGGGCAGCCCCTCGACCGACGCGAGCGGCACCAGCTTGACCGCCGGGACGTCGATGGCGACGCGTCGCGCCCACTCCATCATCGAGAACTCGTTGAGCGGCACGCCTTTGAAGTCGGGGTGCGGGACCTTCAAGAGCCAGTGTCCGCCCTCCCCGGATACAGGCAGCACCCAGCGCCCGGCGCGCTCCTGCACCGAGAACTTCAGCTGAAGGCCCGCCACCGAGAAGCGGAGCGGATGGTCGAGCGTCGGCGACGGAGCGGGGAGCTCGTCGGCGAGCTCACCCTCGGCGGTCAGCGGGCCGTCGGGCTCCACGACGACCGCGCCGGGAAGGTCTCGTCCGAGCTGAGCGAGGAGGAAGAACTCACGCGTCGGAGAAACCCCCGCTCGGCGCGCGAGCAGCTCGCGGAGAATGCCCTCGGGCAGGAGATTGGAGAAGAACGCCGGGAGACGGACTCGCGCCTTGTGAACGGCGCCCAGGTCGTCTTCGAACACCTGGCCAAGGACGGGCCGCTCGACGTCGTCGACGTAGGCCCTGGCCAGACGGAACTCGGTGGCATCTCGCCCGCCGGGGAGCAGCCGAATCGTCCCCACGAGCACCCGCTCGCCCTTGGGGCGGAGCAGAAAGACGTTGAGCGCGTTGGCCTCACCCATCGTCGTCCTCGACGATCAGGCTGGAGATGGGTGGGCGATCCGAGAGCCGCCATCCCATCCAGTCGTTCAAGATGGTGGGCAGCTGCTCGAAGATCGCGACGTCGCGCTGCTCGACGGCGAGCGCCACGTCTTGGACCTGCGCGAGGTACTGCGAGCGCAAGACCGGCTCCAACACGCTCGGGGGCAGCGTGTCCCAGCGCTTCGGCCGCGCGCCCTCGACGACCACGCGATTCGCGATGCCTTTGGAGACACCCGGCGCCAGCTCGGCGAGCAGCTTTCCCGGCCCGGCGCGCTCGAGCACGCTCACCACGTCGATGACGTCGCCGGTCACGAAGCTGCGCGGCTGCGCTCGGAGCAGCACCAGCACTTCGATGCGGGTGCGAGCCGTCTTGAGATTCACTTTGTGCGCGAGGGCCGCGTCGGCCGGCTCGTTGGGGACGAGCGCCAGCAGCGCCCTGACGGAAGCCTCGGCGTCGGTCGAGATCGCAAAGACCGCCTTGCGAACGAGCGGAATCGACTGCCCCTGGTGCGTTCCATGGACGAAGCCGCGCCAGACCCAGCGCGCGAGCAGGTTGCGGTAGCGGGGGTGAAGGTCGCCGTGCAGCGAGAAGAAGCGCGCGAGCAGCGCCACCGGCAGCGAGTAGGGCAACAGCGTCGAGTGCGGGACGTGCGCGTCTCGCCGCAGGAAGACGATGGTCTGCTTCAGCGCCGCGACCGTCTTCTCGAAGGCGAGCTCGCGCTCGGCGCGCGACCACCGCGGGCGGAAGGGCTGCGTCACGTCCTCACCGAGCACGGCCTGCAGGCTCTTGAGGATGATGTCGTCGTCCAGGCGGCCGAACTTCAGCGAGGCGAGCGCGTCTTGGGTCTGCCGAATTCCATGCGCGCTTCCTTCGGGCTGGTCGATCGCGCTGAAGACCTCGGTCTTGGACAGGCGCTTCCCGCCGGTGTTCAACCGGTCGAAGACCTCGCGCACCATCGCCTCGTCCTCGGTCTCCACGACGTAGGCGGCGATCTCGTAGTCGCGAAGCCGCGTGCTGGCGCGAAACGCGCGCTCCGAGGCGTCGGGCATGGTGCTTCGAATCTCGGACCGCTCGAGCCAAGACAAGAGCCTCTCGGGAGAAGCGAGGACCGGCAGGGGCACGACGCTCGCGGCGTCCCCGCCGAGGTGTACGAAGCGCTCCTTTGCGAGATCGAACCCGATGGCGTAGTCGTCGACGGCGCCGTCGGTGCGCAGCATCGACGCCGCGAGCGCCGTGATGCGCTGTTGGCCGTCGACGATGAGCCACGACCGGTGCGACTCGGGGGCGTCGATGGCCACTGGCCCCAGGAAGATCCGCTCTGCCGGCTGCCGAGTCTCCCAGAGCAGCAGCGTGCCGATGGGGTAGCCGCGATAGACCGAGTCCAACAGCAGCAGGTTGTCCTTCAGCTTCCACTTCAGGCCTCGTTGGAAGCGAGGCAGTCGCAGCTCCCCACGCGCGGCGCGGCTGAGCAGGTCGCGAACCGTCAGTGACTCCGCTCGGGTCTGTGGAGCCGTCATCTCGAAGACGCTGACGACCTTAGAGCGGGCCGCTGACCCGATGGAGCTTTTTGCCGCTCGAGGCGTCGTCCGTCAGCCGCGCGCGGCCGCCATCGACCTGGACTTCGCCAACGCCGCGTCGACCGCCTCGAGCACGTTCTTGCGGAACTCGGCGTCGATGGCGCCGGTCACCGCGACCTTTCCCTCGAAGTTCGCCGGCACGTCGACCTCGGGCGTGTACGCGTTGCGGATGAAGACGTTCTTGCCGAAGCCCGCGTCCGCGTAGACCTCGGGGTCCTCGTGCTTGTCGTCTCCGAAGCCGATGAACTGCGCCTTCGGGAACAGCGCCTTCAGCTGCCCGACGACCGAGGCCTTGTACGCGCCCATGTTCTTGTCCGCGGTCGCGTTCGAGCCGATCTCCACCATGCTCGCCGAGGGGCGGATGAGCAGCGGCCCCGGCGGGTACTGCGCGATGAACCGCTCGTTCCACGGCCCTTGCGCCTCGAAGCCGCCCGACAGGTAGACGATGGGCACCTTGCGCGCGGCGACCTCTCTGAGCAGCACGTCCGTGCCGGCGATCGGCTCGTAGTCCTTCCCCAGCGCCGCGCCCGTCGTCGTCACGTCACGCAGCGTCAGGTTCAGGTCCGAGACGAAGATGGGCCCGTCGTAGTCCTTCGGCAGCGCGAGGATGCGCTGCTGGCTCTTCTCGCCTTCGGCCTCGATGTTCACGCGGATGAGCCCGCCCACCTTCGGGTCGAGGCCCGACAGCCCGTCGCGCGAGAGCTCGTCGAGCGACGTCTCCTCGAAGCCTCCGGCGTCGGTCTGCCCGCTGGTGCGCCACGGGCCGTCGCCGACCTGGTAGCTCACCTTCGCGTCCTTCATCGGCAGCGTGTGGAAGGTCGCCATGCCCCGCGGCGCGAGCCCTTTGAGCGGCGCGTTCGAGACGATCGCTCCGCCCGAGCTGCCCTCGAGCGCCATCGTCTTCGGGTCGAACGCCACCACGCCGTGCCGCGGGAAGACGAGGGGCACCGGGTCGCGGATCTCTCCGAGCACCTTCGCCGCCGAGTTGTTGAACGTCTCGACCAGCTTCCAGAACCCCATCTGCACGCGCTCGCCCAGCTTCGGCGCGTGCTCCGCGGGTTGCTGCTCGAACCCGTCCGCCTTCTTCTTCTTCACCGGCGCTCGGGCCGGCCGGGCCTCGGCCTTCGGCGCATCGGCGGTGGCACGGCTCGCTGCGGCTGACGGCGTCTTTCCAACCCGTGGAGTCATGACCGGCGACTGTGCTCCGACCCGCCGGGGACACGTCTTGATCCGGATCAAGACGCGTGCGGCCGGCGCGCGCGTACGGTGGCGCGCCATGACGCGAATCTCGCGAAGGGTGGTGAGCACGCCGCAGCCGGTCGTGAAGACACCCCCGAGACAGTCGAACGGCGGGGCGGCCCGGAAGCTCGAGCCGCCAGCGAAGGACGCGGCGGCGGCGCTCGAGGGGAAGCCGCCGCCGCCGTCCCCTTCCTCGCGCGCCGAGCGCCTCGCCGCGCTGTGGCAGTACGCGCGCTCGCACGCGCCGGGGAAGGTCGAGCTGCCCGGCGTCCCCCAGCCGCCCTCGCTGCCCGGCCAGCGGCTCGTGGTGGTGAACAAGGGCCCCAACCAGGGCCAGCCCGGCGAGTCGTCGATCATGCTGTTCGACCTCGCCACCGGCCGCCTGCGGAAGAAGCTCAAGACCGAGCCCGGCCCCCACGAGGTGATGGTGTCGCCGAACGGCCGGCACGCGCTCGCGCCGAACTACGGCCTGCAGGTGCAGGGCACCGCGGCCGAGACCGGCGGCGGCGACTCGCTCACGCTGGTCGACCTCGTGCGCGAAGACGCGCGCACGCTTCGGCTCGACGGCTGGTTCCGCCCGCACGGCGTCGAGTGGCTCGACGACTCGCGCGCCGCCGTGACCGTCGACGGGAAGGGCAGGGATCTCTCCTCCGGCTACGTGCTCATCGTCGACGTGCAGAAGGGCGAGGTCGAGCGCGCGTTTCGCATCGGCGAGGGCGGCACGCACCTCGTGCGCCGCGCTCCCGCCGGCGACTTCCTCTTCGCCTCGAACATCCAGGGGGGCTCGTTCAGCCGCATCGACCTCAAGACCGGCGAGGTGAAGACGCTGAAGACCGGCAAGGGCACCGAGGGCTTCGACTTCTCTCCCGACGGCACGGAGATCTGGACCGGCAACCTCGAGGAGAACACCATCTCGATCATCGACGTGCAGAGCTTCACCGTGAAGCAGACGCTCGCCTCGCCCGGCGACAAGCCCATTCGCTTCAAGTTCGTGAGCCCGAACCTGCTGCTCGTCGCCAACCGCGGCAGCAACGATCTCTCGTTCATCGACCCGCGCACCCAGCAGCCCATCGGGCGGCAGCTTCAGTTCGAGCTGTCGCGCTTCGGCGACGGCGGGCCCGAGGCCGACAAGAGCTCGGTGCCGATGCAGATCGAGCTGTCGCCCGACAAGCGCTACGCCTTCGTCGGCAACAGCCACGCCGGCATGGTGAGCGTCGTCGACCTCAAGGCGCGCGAGCTCGCCGGCTACTACCTCGCCGGCTTCAAGCCGGATCCGCTCGCGCTCTACGCCGCGCCTTGAGCCGGGAGCGCAGAGCTACAGGCGAGCGCGAGCTCCAAACCCCAGCTAAACTCGAGATCGTGAAGGCCCGACGGTTCCGCCATGAGTCCCCGAAGCCCATGACGCTCAGAGAGTGGGGCGAGCTGCCCGACGACGTCGCGGGGGAGTGGGTCGACGGTGTGCTCGAGGAGGAAGAGTTGACCACCGAGGTCCACGACGGCATCGCCGGGCTGCTGTTCGCGGTACTCTTCGGCTATTTCCGTCCGCGCGGCGGCTTCGTGTTCCTTCCGGATCGCAAGTACGCCGTCTCTCGCGGCCGTGGTCGCAAGCCCGACGTCTCGGTGTTCTTCCCGGGTCGAAAAGGCCTGACCGGCAGGGCCAGGTTGACGCCCGTGCCTCCGGACATCGCCGTCGAGGTCATCACGCCGACCCCTCGAGATCAGCGGCGGGACCGGGTCGACAAGCGCCGCGACTATGCGCGGTTCGGCGTCCGATGGTACTGGCTGGTCGATCCGTCGGCCCGCACGGTCGAGATCCTCGAGCTCGGCCCGAAGGGCTACACGCACGTCGCCGACGGTGACTCGGGCAGACTGCGTGTTCCCGGCTGTCGTGGCCTCGTCATCGACCTCGATGATTTATGGCGGGAGGCCGAGCGGCTCGCCCGGCAGCCCTGAGCTGCGCCCATGCGAGGCGACTGGCTCAGAGTCTGGCGCGGCTTCTACTGGCACCACGGAATCGATCATGATGCTGGTGAGCGCGCAGCAACTCTGGTGCCCGCTGCCGTCAGAGCTCGAACGTCGAGATGCGGTGCTCGCCGCTCTTCGCGTCGGGCGCGGCACTGTAGCCGGGCAGGGCGATGGCCACGCTCAGCACGCCCGGCTCGAGGCTCGAGACGATCGCGTCGCGGTTGCTCTTGCGGTCGTCGATGACCGCGACCACCTCGCCGAACCGCGCGCGGATCTCGGCCTCCCTGCGGCGCTTGTTCTCGGCGTCGCTGTAGCCGGGGTTGCCGATGAGCAGGTCGACGTCGGTGAGCCCCGCCGCGGCGAACGACTGCCGCGAGCTCGCCTCGGCCGTCGCCTGCCAGCGGCCCGAGTTGAACACCACGCGCCCTCCCGCCTGACGGACCCGCTCGACGAAGCCTCTGAGGCCCGGCGTCACGCGGTCGGTGTGCAGCGCGGCCTCGTCCCAGTACAGGCTCGAGTCGAGCGAGTGGACGCCGCGCAAGGCCGGGTACTTCGCGCCGAGCCCGGTCGCCTCGAGGAAGTCAGCCCACGCCTCGATCGTGTAGCCGGGCAAGAGCGGCAGCGCGTGCGGCTCGAGCAGCTCCGGCACGCGGTGCCGGTGGCCGAGCGCCAGCAGCGCGGCCTCGGTGCGCTCGTTCGGCATGAGCGCCGTCAGATCGAGATCGAGCTCCACCACCGGCCGCCGCCCCTGCAGCGCCACCTCGCGCACGCGCTCGACGATCGCGCTGAGCGTCCGCCGCTGCACCTCGGGCGGGACGAGCGGGTTCAGGTGGTCGAGCTCGGGCGGCGCAGCGGCTGTCCGCTGCGCCCCGTCGACGTTCACCGGGGGGCGCCTCTTCGGCGGCTCCAGGCCGCGGCGCGCCGGCTCGGCCTGTCGTCCTGCCCGCTGTGCCCAGACCTTGTCCCACGGCCGCGGCGCCCTGCGCGAGCCGCCCAGCTTTCGCACGCTCACCTTGCACGCTCCTCTCGAAGACCCGAGAGCCTGCACCCCCGCGCCGGGCCTCGGCCTTGATCTGCGTCAGCCGCCCGCCTCCGACATGCTGAACGGCCGCGCCGCGGGCTCCGCGCTGGGGTGGTGGCTGCGCTTCGCGGCCATCGCCGCGCTCACGAGCGAGAAGAGCTCGGCGTCGCTTTCGCCCTGCTTCAGCGCGTCGCCCAGGCCCACCGCGTCGCGCTGGTAGAGGCAGCCGGTGAGCCGCCCGTCGGGCATCAGGCGCAGGCGGTTGCACTGCCCGCAGAAGGGCTGCGTGTCCGACGCGATGAGCCCGAACACCTGCCCTTCGCGCGTGCAGTACAGCGCCGCCGGGTCCGCCGGCCGGCGGCGCGGCAGCGGGGCGACGGGCCCCAGCCGCGAGAGGATCTCTTTGCCCGACACGAACGCCCGCCGCACGTAGTCGCGCGCGCTGCCGGTGTTCATCAGCTCGATGAACCGCACCTCGACGCCCGTCGACCGCCCCAGCGCGAGGAAGTCGAGCAGCTCGTCGTCGTTCTGCCCGCGCTGCACCACCACGTTCAGCTTCGCGCCGCCGAGCAGCGCGTGCGCGCGGACCAGCGTGCCGATCACCTCGCCGACGTCGCCGTCGCCCATCAGCGCCCGGTACCGCTCGGGCACCAGCGAGTCGACGTGCACCGTGGCCCGGTCGAGCCCCGCCCGCGCGAGGCCCTGCAGCCGCTCGCCGAGCCGCCTGCCGTTCGTCGTCAGCGCGATGGTCGCCGCCGGCATCGCCCCGCGCAGGGCCGCGACGATGTCTTCGACGTCGTCGCGCAGCAGCGGCTCTCCGCCGGTGAGCCGCACCTTCTCGACGCCCATCGCCGCGAACAGCCGCCCCAGCCGGCCATAGTCCGCCGCCGACAGCCACCGGCTGCTGCGCGTCGGGGCGGCGAGCGACCCGGGCAGGCAGTACCCGCATCGGTACTGGCACTGCTCGAGCAGGTTGAGCCTGAGCGTCCAGCGCAAGCGGCCCCGCTACTTCTTCGCCTTCGGCTTCTCGGCCGCCGCCGGCGCCGGCTTGCCACCCTTGCGCAGCTCGAGCACCCAGTGGGCCAGCGCCCAGCGGTCGTCTTCGGGCAGGTGCGCGAACGCCACCATCGGCGTCCCGGTCACCCCCGTGCTCAGCGTCTTGAACACCGCGTCCGGGCTGTCGCCCTGCTTGAACGGCTCGGTGGTGAAGTTGCGGGGCTTGGGGTTGAGCGCCGCCGCCGCGGGGCCCGTGCCGTCGCCCTTCTCGCCGTGGCACGCGGCGCAGTTCACCGAGAAGGCGCTCTTGCCCTTGTCGAGCAGGGCCTGGTCGACCTTCGCCGGCGGCCCGGCCAGCGCAGCCGCGGACACGAAGGCGCACAGCAGTGCAATTCTAGACATTACGATTGGCTCCTTGGGTGTGAGGGGTTGCTGCACAAGAGACGTCGTCGGGCTCGGCCGCGCCCGCGAAGAAGTCGAGCGGAGCCGGCCTCGCCCCCAGCGCCGCGCACTGCGCCGCGACCAGCTCGGCCGCCCACGCGAACGCGGGGCCGAACGCCGGGTGCGCCGCGACGCGAGGGTGCGCGCCGACGGTCATCGCCAGCCTGCCCAGGTGGCTGTCGAGGAACTTCCGCCGCGCGTCGAGCACCACGAAGGTTCCCTCGGCATCACACCATGCCCGCACCGCCGCCGAGCGGGCGAGCAGCACCGCGTAGAACTCGAGCTCGCACGCGAGGTGATCGGGCAGATCGCGCCCCTCGGCCGCGTCGGTCACCTCGAGCCCGAACGCCCGGTAGAAGCCGCAGAGGTCGGCGAGGTCGTGCCCCTTCGCCATGCCCCGCATGCGCCCGTACTCGGTCTCGTGCAGTGACAGCCGCTGCGCGTGCGAGCCGAACAGCCCGAGGTAGTCGCTGTTCAGCTCGTCGAGCCCGTGGCCCGACAGGTGCGCGCGGACCGCGGCGAGCGCCGGCGGCGGCGAGTCGACGGCCGCCTCGAAGCGCGCGAGCTCGGCCTCGAGCGTGTCGCCGGGGTACGCGGTCAGCCGCGCGGCGAGCGCGAACTCGAGCGCCCGCCGCTCGAGGCCGTCGACGTTCTCCAGGTCGGTCATTTGTCGCTCACCTCGAACGGGGTCCACACCATCGTCACGGCCTTGCGCGAGCCGACCTCTCCCTGGCCGCCCTGCCACACCGCGAAGCCGACGTACGTGCCGGCGCCGACCTTCACCGTGCTGCCGCCCTCGATGGCCAGCGGCCGGGTGATGACGAGCGTCCACTCGCCGTTCTCCCACGTGGCCTTCGCCTGGCTCTGGTGGCCTTCCTGCACCGCGCTGGTCGAGAACCCCTCGGCGAGGATCTCGTCGACCCCGTTCTTCGGGTACGACTGGGGGTTGCCCACCGCGCGTCCCGGCGAGAACTTCTCGCGCGCGGCCTCGTCGGTGACGGTGGTGCCGGGGTCGACGAACTCCATCGGGTACATGTCGGGCGACGCGTTCGGGTAGAGGTCCTTCACCTGCGGCTTCCCCCGCTCGGCGTCCCGCTGGTACTGCGCGCGCCAGTGGAAGATGTGCACCGGGTCGCCCTTCATGCCCATCATCACCGGCGGCGGCACCTGCTTGTCCGCGACCGGGAACTGCACCGCCGCCGCGTCCGAGAACTCGCCCAGCCGGCCCGCCTCGCTCTTGTCCGCGTCGCGCCAGCGCAGCCGCAGCGCGAGCCGCTTGCCGTCGTGCAGCGCCTGCACCGACACCTGGGTCGTCTTCGTCACCTCGGGGCGCGGCACCACCATCGGCTGCGCCATCAGCTGCACCTTCTCGGCCGGCACGCTGTCCCAGAGCCGCGCCTTGGGGTCGGGGGTCGAGAGGTCGGCGGTCGTCCGGTACGCGAGCAGCGGGCTCGCGCCGGCGGCCGTGGCGGTCAGCACAGACATCATCAAGAGCGCGCGTGTCTCGTTCATGGCTGCCTTTCGGTTCACGGCGTGTTGTTCCGCGGAGCCCCGAGCTTCTCGTCGAACGCCGCGCGCTCGACGACCCCCTCGGTGACCGGCACCCGCACCAGCTCGTTGCCCTGCTCGTCGAAGCCCTGGGCCTCGCCGCGCTCGACCTTGAACCGGTGCAGGATCTTGTCCGACGAGCCCATCAGCACGAGCAGCCCCTGCGCGATGGGGTCTTCCGGCAGCTTCTTGTACCGCTCGATGGCGCCGTCGACCTGCGGGCCGAACATCTGGTGCAGGTACGCGCGGTCGGCGTGAATCGGGGGGATGTAATAGATGTTCGGCTCGAGCCCCAGCTGCGGGTAGTAGGGCAGGGCGAGCTGCTTCTTGTGCACGAGGTAGTCGACGGGGTTGTCGTCGCGCGCCTTCGCGGGCGGGCTGATGAACCCCATGATGCGGATCTTCCCGATGCAGTTGACCACGCACTGCGGCTGCACGCCCTGCTCGACCGCGGGGTAGCAGCCCACGCACTTCTCGCTCACGCGAGTGTATGGGTTGTACATCGACTTCTTGTACGGACACGCGCGCACGCACTCGCCGTAGCCTTTGCACCGCGACTGGTCGATGAGCACGATGCCGTCTTCCTCGCGCTTGTAGATGGCCTTGCGGGGGCAGGCGGCGAGGCACGCCGGGTACGTGCAGTGCGCGCACGTGCGCGGCAGGTAGAAGAACCACTTGTCGTGCGGCAGCGAGCCGATGTGGCCGCCCTTCTCGACGAGCCCCTGGCAGTCGTCCTCGCCGATGTTCGGGTACATCCAGTCTTCGTCCTGCGGAGCGAAGTGCACCGCCCGCTCGGTCGGCGGCGCCGCCTCGAAGATGGTCTTGCCGGCGTAGGTGCCGTTCTTCGCCCAGTCCTGCCGGCCGAGCTTCTCGAGCACGCGCAGGTCCCACGCGAGGGGGTAGCCGCCCCACGGCTTCGTCTCGACGTTGTTCCAGAACATGTACTCCTGGCCCTTGCCGGACGTCCACGTCGTCTTGCAGGCGAGCGTGCACGTCTGGCAGGCGATGCACTTGTTCAGATCGAAGATGATGGCCCACTGCTTCTTCGGGCGCGCCTCGTCGTAGACGTACTCCATGTCTCGTTTGAGGTGCCAATTGTTGACTTTTGCCATGGTGACCCTCAGCCCTTCTTGATGAACCCGCCGGTCAGGTACGCCTTCATGCCCGCACTCTCGTACGTCGGCCGGTAGCCCAGCTGCGCGGGCCGCCACAGCCCCTCTCCGGCGCTGCCGCCCGGCTCGGCCCGGGTGAGCTTCACGAACGACTCGCGCGGCGCGCCGACCGGGCAGTGCACGTCGGGCGTGAAGCCCTTCATCACCACCTGGCCGAACAGGTCCTTGTGCACCAGCGAGTCGGTCATCAGCGTCGGCCGCAGCCACGCGCGCGTCGCGCTCTGGTGGCTGCCGTACCGGTACATCGCCTGGTAGTTGGTCTCGGGGCTCTTCGCGAGGCCGTCGGCGCGGCTCTCGTGGCCGCGCACCGACCCGAACGTCGCGCCGTACATGTTGTGCCAGGTGCGCGCGATGCCGCGCGGCGTGCCCGGGTAGAACCGCACGCGCAAGAGCAGCCGGGCCACCTTCGCCGCCTCGGTGCCCGGCTTCACGTCGCGGTAGGGCCGGTCTTCGGGGTCGGCGTCGATGTAGACGTAGTCGCCGTCTTCGAGGTTGAGCTCGCGCGCGTCGAGCGGGTTCAGGTCGACGTACCCTTCGGTCACCGACGGCATGCGCTTGTCGTGGCGGTAGACGTCGCCGAACGGCCCGAACAGCACGCCGGTGAAGTCGGTGTCGACCGGCGTGGTGTGCGCGCCGTGGCGGTACTTGGGCGTGTGGTAGACGTGCGTGTAGCTCTTCGCCCGGAGCGGGTGCTGCGACTTCACCAGCTCGTCGACCGAGAGCATCACGTTGCGCACCTGCCGCACCTCGACGCGCAGGTCCGAGCGCTCGAGCCCGTAGCCCTCGGGCCCGGTGGGCCGTATGGCCGGGTGGGCCTTCGCGACGATGACGTTCGGCTCGTACGGCGTCGAGTCGACGGGCTCGCGGTACACCACGAGGTTCTCTCCGTGCTCGATGAACTCTGCTTCAGGCCGGTAGAACTCGAGGCGGCCCGACTTGGTGTGCCACGGCTGGTCTCCCTTCGCTTGCTCGAAGCTCGAGTAGCGCGGGTAGGTGCGGTTGTTGACCAGCGCGGGGATGCCCTGGGCCGCCTTCTTCGCCACCTCGGAGAACTGGTAGCCCTTGAGCGACGGCGAGGCGTCGATGATGCGCTGCAGGTAGACCTGCACGTCGTCGCCGAACGCGAACTTGAAGTAGTCGGCGAAGCGGTCGTCTTTGTACAGCTTGCCCAGCGCCAGCGCGACGCCGGCGAGGATCTCGAGGTCCGGCTTCGTGTCGTAGACGCGCTTGAGCGGCGTCGCCGGGTACACCTGGAAGAAGGGGTTGGTGCACGAGGCGGTGAAGTCGGGCTGCTTCATCTCTGCCCAGCTGTCGCACCCGAAGACGACGTCGGCGTACTCGCAGCTGCCCGTCCACCACCAGTCCGAGTACGCGATGAACTCGATCTTCGGCAGCGTGTTGTTGACGACGTCGAAGTGCCACTTGACGTTGCCGATGACCGAGTTCGAGTTGTTGCTGAACATCGCCTTCGTCGGCGCGGGCAGGTGGCCCTTGGCGGTGAACAGCTTCTCGCCGACGCGCAGCGGGCGGTCGCCGTAGTTGTAGTAGTGCAGCGAGTCGTAGTGCAGGTACTTCCTCGAGCTCACCTTCCCCTTCGGGTCCTTCTGCACGTTGAAGGGGTCTTCGGTGGTGAAGGTGCCCATGCCGCCGAAGATGGCGGCGCGGTAGTTGCCGGCGTAGCTGCCGACGTTGCCGCCCTTGAAGCCGACGTTCCGGGTCAGCGACGCGACGAGGAAGATCGCCCGGTCCTTCAAGTCCGAGTTGAAGAACTGGTTCGGCCCCATGCCGGTGGGGAACGTGGTGGCCTCGGGGTTCTTGGCGATCTGCTCGGCGAGCGACATGATCGCCTTCGCCGGGGCGCCGGTGATCTTCTCCACCTGCTGCGGCGTCATGTTCTTGTCGAGGTACTCGGACAGCAGCGAGAAGCCGGTGCGGACCTCGACCGTCGCGCCGTCGACCAGCTTCACCTTCTGCTTCGCCTCGAGGTCGACCTGAAGCCCCAGCCTCTCGAACCCCGGGCCCCAGTCGTCGCGCGTCACGGCCGCGGGCGCCTTCTTCTTCGCGTCCCACACCACGTGGGCGAGGAACTCCTTCTCCATCGACTCGGCCGCGTGCTGCGTCGCCTGCGCCATGATCGGCGGCGGCTTCTGGCCCGCGGCGGTGAAGGTCAGGTTCTTCGGCCGCTCGTCCTTCCACCCGGGCAGCACGTCGGCAGGCCGCAGCGGCTGCAGCGTGTCCATTCGCACCAGGAAGGGCAGGTCGGTGTTCTTCGCGACCCACGCGCGGTCGTACAGCTTCTTCTGGATGATGTGCTGCGCGAGCCCCAGCGCGAACGCGGGGTCGGTGCCGGGGCGGATGATGACGACCTCGTCGGCCTTCGACGCGGTCGCGCTGTACTCGACCGTCACCGCCACGACCTTGGTGCCCTTGAGGCGCGCCTCGGTCAGCCAGTGGCTGTCGGGCATCTTGGTCGTGATCCAGTTCATGCCCCACACCACCACCAGCTTCGAGTGCTCGACGCTGAACAGCTCGAACTCGTTGGTCTGCGCGCCGGTCACCATCGGGTGCCCGGGCGGCAGGTCGGTGTGCCACGAGTAGCTGTCCCAGCCGCGCGCCGAGTGCGCCTTGTCGGGCCCCACCTTGCGGATGTTCGCGTCCGCGAGCGCCAGCATGTTCGCGAAGCGATACAGGCCGAAGATGCGCGTGGCGCCGAGGAAGGCCATGCCGCCGCGCGTCTTCACCGTCTGCGAGCCCGCCCCCTCGATGGCCTCGATCATCGCCGGGTCGTACCCCTGCGCCTCGAGGTACTTCGCGCCCTGCTCGCCCGAGTACGTTCGCATGATGTTGTCGAGCGCCTTCGCCGACAGCTCGTACGCCTCGGGCCACGTCGCCTTGAGCCACTTGTCCTTGCCGCGCTGCAGGTACTTGGGGTCGACCGCGCCCGTCGTCGCGTCGCGCGGGCAGCCCTGCGTCACCCAGTCCTTGAAGCCCTTGCGCACCATCGGGCCCTTGACGCGCCGGTCGCCGTAGATGCGGCGCACCAGCGCGAGCCCCTTCTGGCAGATGCGCGGGTCCCACCGCGCGCTGGCGCGGTTCCCGTACAGGTCCTCAGCCTTGCCATAGCCGTACGTCGGCCCGATGCGCGTCACCACGCCGTTCTTGACGTGTGCTCTGAGCAGACAGTTATGCGTGTCATTCGGCGCGCAGAGGAAGACGAACGTCGAGTCCGAGTTGAAGATGTTTCGGTACGCCTTCTCCCAGTCGCGGCTGGGGTAGGCCCTCAGCGGGTTGTCGACGGCGAGCGGCTGCAGGTACTTGAGCGGCGCGCCCTCGGCGGTGCCTGCCGCGACACCGGTCATGCCCAACAGGCCCTTCAACAGCTCCCGGCGCTGAAGCGAGATCATGGTGACGTCTCCTCGAGATGGGGCTCGTCTTGAACGGGCCTCGGTGAGAGCTCTCTGAGCGCGAGGTGCGGCAGCCTTCGGGCCAGCGCGCTCTCGACGATCGCGCGCGCCGCCGCGGGAGCCGCGCCCTGCCGCCCGCTCAGCCGGTAGAGCAGCACCCCTTCCGAGACGCCGAGCAGGGTGAGCGTCAACCCGGCGTGGAACCGCTGCACCAGGCGGCCGACCGGCCTCACCGCCTCGACCAGCTCGGGCTCCAGCGGCCCGTAGCGCGCGTCGTCCTCGGGGTCGTCGTAGAGCACGTCCACGCAGCGCGCGTCGCCGTGGCCCAGGCTCTGGTGCCGCGCGTGCCGCGCGTCGCTCGACAGCCCGGCGACCAGCCCGTCGACGGCCTCGCGCCAGTAGTCGCACGCGCCGGCGCTCGAGCTGGCGGCGCACGGCGCTCGCTCGAGCCGCGCCACGCCGCGGGCGGGCAGCCATCGGCCGGTGAGGCACCGCACGCGCAGCCGCCCGAGCAGCTGGGGCAGCGACGCCACCCCGTGCGGCTCGCCGAAGTGCCGGCGGTAGCCTGCGCCCAGCACCGCGCTGTGATCGAAGACGCGGCGCATGAGCTGCGGCGCGTCGACGTCGAGCGCGCACGCGAGCAGCTCGTCCTCCGTGCCGTGGGCGGCCGGGCCCACCACCGCCCGCAGCGCGGCGAGGCGCGCCCGCTGCCAGCGGCTCGCCAGATCTGCCGCGCGCTCGTCCTGGTCTTCTGCCGCGCTCGAGGTGCACCGCTCACGATGAGGACGACTCATGAAGCCAGCATCCGAGATTAGTGGGGGGCGAGTTGTTGATCTGAGTCAAGCGGGCGTCGGCGCTCGCGCGCGCAGCCCGGCCCGATACACCGACAGCCCCGAGACCAGCGTCCAGGCGAGCAGCGCGTGCGAGGCCGCGAACGCGACGCCGCCCGCCGCGGCGAGCCCGGGCGCTGCCGCCCCCGCGCAGAGCAGGAGCACCGCGGCGCCGTGGGTGAGCACCTGCGCGCGCGGCAGTTGCGGCCTGAGCACCTCGTGCATCAGCGGAGCGCCCGGCCCCGAGCGCGACAGGTGCAGCCACACCAGGAAGGGGAGAATCTTGAACAGCATCCCCGAGATGAAGGCGGGGAAGGCGCCCGCCAGCACGAAGACTCCGGCGAGGTACTCGAGCCGGAAGCTCCACGGCCCCGGCGGCGAGAGGTAGGCGCCCGCGGCGGCCGCCGCGGCGAGGCTCAGGCTGAGCAGGCCCAGGCGAAACGCCCAGAACGTCGCGTCGCGCACCCGCCGCTTGCTCGAGCGCCGCAGGCGCACCGTCTGCAGCACGAAGCCCCAGGTGGCGGCGGCGAGCAGCGCCGCGCCGGCGAGGGCGAGCGGCCGCTGACCCGAGGGCACGCCCCAGGACCAGGCGACCAGCCCGGCGCCCAGCGCGAGGGGCAGCGCGCGCGCGACGGCGACGGGGTAGCCGGGCGTGAGCTGGAACATCGGCACCACGAGGTACGAGACCGCGGCGAGCAGGCACAGCGCGAAGCCGAGCAGGCCCCACGCGGCGTGCACGTTGGTGAGCGCGATGAACGGCACGTTCCACGACAGGCCCAGCGCAGACGCGAGCGTGAAGCCCAGGCCGGCAGTGACCGCCAGCGCGAGCGCGGCGAGCCGCAGCGCCAAGAGGGTGGGGCCCACCGCGCGCGAGCGCCACAGCGCCACCGACAACGCCGACGCGTACGCGAGCAGCGTGACGACCAGCACCGCCGCGGCGAGGGGGAACAGCGCCGCCCCGCCGCCGAGGAACGCGGCCGCGAGCAGCACCGTGCCGGCGTTCAGGCCGGCGTGCGTGAGCGCGGCGATCGGGCGGCCGAGCGGCACCGCCGCGCCGACGGCCACCGGCAGCAGCTGCAGCAGCGCGCCGGCCATCACCTGCAGCATGAAGCCCAGCGCGACCAGGTGCACCGCAGCCAGCGTGTCGGGCGCCCACCGGCTCGCGGTCACCGTCTCCGCCCGCGCTGCGACCGTCACGCCCGCGGCGACGCCGTACAGCGGCGCGGTCAGGAAGAAGCGCAGCGGCGCCTCGATCGGCGGGCTCTGGTCGAGAGAGAGCGCTCGGGAAGAAGCCACGGGGGAAGGTCAGCGCCCGTGCCGGATGTGGATGGCGAAGGTGCCGTCCGGCTCGAGCTCGGTCTGGTGCACGAAGCCCTCGCGCTCGAGCACGGCGTAGAGGGGGAACGGCTCTCGGTACAGGAGCAGCGTGAGCTCTGCGCCGCGCGGCAGCGCGCCGAGCTCCGCGAGCGTCCGCTGCATCGGCTCGGGGGGCAACAGCCCGCGCCCGTCGACGACGTGCTCGCGCGGGTGGCTCACCGCGCGTGCTCCAGCGCGGCCTCGACGCGCGTCAGCAGGGCCGCGTCGCCGCCGATGCTCGAGTCGCACGCCGGGTACAGCATGTGCTCCTCCTTCATGTTGTGCTGCTGCATCAGCACCAGCATGGTCTCTCCTGCGCCGGCGAAGCCCACCTCGTCCTTCGCGGCGAGCGCGGCCTCGAGCTTCTGAAACAGCGCGCGCAGGTGGTCGTGCTCGAAGCGCATCACCCGCGTCGGGCCCTGCGTGATGCCGGTCGCCGCTTCGAACGCCGGGAAGATGACGTTCTCCTCGAGCGTGAGGTGCCGCGCCATGCCGTCGAGGAAGTTCTGCAGCGCGGCGCCCGCGTCGGCCCACCGGGCCTCGCTGGCGCACTGCTCGGCGAGCGCCCACGCGTCGTCGCACGCCTTGTGGTGCTCGGTCATCAGCTCGCTCAGCGAAGCGCTCATGCCTCGGCCACCGCCTGAAGCGCCTCGAGGTCGAGCACGCGCACGCCTTCGCTGCTGTCGACGATGCCCCGGTCGGACAGCCGCTTGAGCACGCGCGACAGCGTCTCGGGCCTCAGCCCCAGGACCGACGCTGCCCGCGCCTTCGAGAACGGCGACTCCTTGCCGCGCCCGACGTGCTCGGCGCACATCAACAGGAACCGCGCCACGCGCGCGTCCGCGGTGCCCGAGCGGAAGTCGACGTCGCGCCGCTGGTCCAACAGCTCTCCCATCGCGAGCTCGAACATGCGGCGCGCGGCCGTCTCGGGGCCGAGCCACGCCTTCACCCGGTCGGCCGGCGCCGCGCACAGCTGCACCTCGGTCACCGCCGTCACCTCGCCCGGAGACGGCAGCGCCCGCAGCGCCTCGAGGCCGAGCAGCGAGCGCGGCCCGCGGACGGCGACGTGCGCTTGATCTCCCTCCGAGGTGAGCACCGTCATCGCCACGACGCCCTTCCGCACGAAGCTCACCTCCTGCGCGATCATGTCCTGCGCCGTCAGCACCGCGTCGGCGGGCACCTTCTTCGGGGCGAACAGGCAGCGTCCTTGCACCATGAGCTCACAATCGCTGCAGTCGCGTACGGCGCGCTTGATCATGGTCAACGCGCGCGTGCACCGTTTGCGCCAGCGGCCGTGCCCCCGGCGCGGCCGGCCGCGACGACGCGGATCTTGCGCGGCCGCCCTCGCATCGGCCCTCGCCGGCGCAACAAATGCGCGCGGCGCGGGTTCGCAGGACGTGTGGGCCAGGTGCCTCGTACCGCGCCGGTCGATCGCGGTAAGAGCGCCCGCATGTCACTGCGCCGTCTTCCAGTGAGGGGGCTCCTGCTCGCGCTGGTCGCCGCCTGCTCGGCGGCCTGCGCGCGGCGCGCCGCGCCGGCCGTCGCCGACGACTGCACGGCGAGCACGCCGCTCGTCCCGGGCGCGCCTGGCAGCCCCGGGAACCTCATCCCCTCCGAGCTGCACCCCGAAGGGGCGAGCGAGCTCGCGACGCTGATGCGCGCCATGGAGGCCGACCTGAAGGTCGCCCGCGCCGCGCTCGCCCGAGGCGACGCGGTGGCCGCGATGCACGCGCGGCACCGCAGAATCCGCTGTGCGTGGCCGACCAGCCCGGAAGATCGCCATGGGGGGTTCGACGCCCTCGCGCAGGGCTACCTGGCGCGCGTGCGCGCCCTCGATGCAGCGCCCACGAGCCGCGCGGCCTACGCCGGCGTGCTCGCCGGTTGCCGCGCCTGCCACGAGGCGAGCTGCCCCGGGCCGCTCGCCGCCATCGACGCGCTCACGCTCGCCGAGTGACGGCGCGTCAGAACTGGATGGTCCGCTCGCCCTGCTCGGCCGAGAGGAAGTGCTGCTTGTCCGCGTAGAACTCGCGCCACAGCCGCAGGTACCCCGCCGTCACCTCGTCGGGCGTGAGCTTCGCCGGCAGGTACACGACGTTCGCGTCGTTGTACCGCTGCCAGTCGTGGCTCACGATGCGGCCCTCGCTCGCCAGGCGCCGCCAGGCCGGCGTGCCGGGGTAGGGCGTGAAGATGGCGAACTCGGCCTTACGAACCTTTGCGCGCTCGCAGAACTCGAGCATCCGGTCGACGGTGCCGTCGTCGTCGTCGTCCAGGCCGTAGAGGAACGAGGTGTACGGCTCGATGCCGGCGTCGTGGCACCTCGCGATGGCGCGGTAGGCGCGCTCGAGCGCGCGCGGATCTTTGCCGTTGAACGCGCGCGTGGTGATCGGGTCGAAGCCGCCGACCAGGTAGAACATCGTCACGCCCGCGCGCCGCGCCGACTGCAACAGCGACGCCTGCGCCGAGAGGATCATCGGCATCGAGATGCCGACGTAGCTGATGCGGCCGGGCGCGCCCTCGTCGACCAGCCGGTCGAACACCGACGCCAGCAGGCGCTGGCCCCGGCCCGGCAGCCAGCTCGTGTCTTCGGTGAGGCACGCGCGCTTGCCGTGAACCGCGAGCTCTCGCAGCTGCGCGAGCACCTGCTCGACCGAGAACGGGCGCAGGGCAGCGCCCATCGACGCGGGCAGGATGCACGCCTGGCACTGCAGCGGACAGCCGCGCGAGAGCTGCACCGGGTAGTCGTCGGGCTGGAAGCGGTCGGTCTCCTGCTCGAGGTACAGCGAGACCGCCGGCAAGGGCAGGGTCTCGAGCGGGGGCGCCGGCGCGCGGTAGCGGGGCTTGAGCTCGCCCCTGGCGAGGTCGTCGAGCAGCTGCAGCCACACCCCCTCTCCCTCTCCCTCGACCACGGCGTCGAAGTGCGCGGCCACCAGGTCGGGCATCGCGGTCGGGAAGATGCCGCCCGCGACCGTGAGCACGCCTTGCTCGCGGAAGTAGCGGGCGAGCTCGAGCGCCCGCGTCGCCGCGGGCGTGAAGAACGAGAACGCCACCAGGTCGGCGTCGGTCGGGCGGTCGGCCGGCTCGAGGCGGTCGTCGCGCAGCTCGACCTCGATGTGCGGCGGCGTCAGCGCGGCGAGGCACGCGATGCCCAGCGACGGAGAGCCGAGGTACTCGTTCATCGGCACCACGTCGAGCAGCTCGGGGTGCGACTGCGCGTGGCGCTGGAAGCGCGGGTAGACGAAGAGGATCTTCACGGGCTCACCTCGCCGTCGAGCGCGAGCTCCACGGCGCCTTCCGTCGGGGGCTCGGCCAGCGCCGAGGCGACCTCGGCCGAGGCGAGCTCGGCGAACAGGTGCGCAGGGGCGCTTTGGCCCAGCCCGCCCTCGCCGTGCGCGCGGACCGCGGCGTCGAGCGCTTCGCTCCACATCAGCGCGCGGCCGAGCCGGTGCAACAGGCGCGGCTGCCGCAAGAGCCCGATGCGGTGCTGGTCGGACAGGCGCTCGCGCGCCTCGGCCACCCGGGCGGCGACCGCGTCGGCCCGCCGCCGCAGGCCGTCGTCGCGATCGCCCGAGGCGAGCGGTGCGCGCGGGGCCGGCGCCGTCGCCGCCCTCGCGCCCAGCTGGGTGAGCAGCACGTCGTTCGCGCCCTCGAAGATGCGGGTGATGCGCACGTCGCGCCACAACAGCGGCATGCCCGACTCCTCGATGAAGCCCATGCCCCCGAGCAGCTGCAGCGCGGTGTCGACGACGAACGAGGCGCCCTCGCTGCAGAGCACCTTCGCGGTCACCGAGCGCGCCAGCAGCGCGGCCTCGTCTTGCTCGAGCGCGGCGGTCTCTTCGACCAGCGCCTGCATCGCGTAGAGCCGGGCGGCCATGGTCGCGAGCTGCTCGCGCACCACCGGCTGCGCGCTCAGCGTCTTGCCGAACTGGCGGCGCGAGGCGGTGTGCTCTCGCGCGCGGTCGAGCGCCGCCCGCGCCGTGCCACAGCACCCCGCGGACATGAGCGTGCGACCCCACGAGAGCACGTGGTGCAGCGCCTCGGCGCCGCGTCCGGGCTCGCCGATGATGCGGTCGTGCCCGACGTGCACGCCGTCGAGGGTGAGCGGGGTGGTCGACGAGCCCTTGAGGCCGAGCTTCGACTCCTCGCGGCCGACGACGACGCCTTCGTCACCGCGCTCGAAGAGCACGAGGCTCGTGCCGCGCTGCGCTCCGCCGAGGCCGGGCGTCGAGACGGTGGCGGTGTAGACGCCGGCGAGCCCCCCGTTCGTCACGAAGAGCTTCTGCCCGGTGACGGTGAGGCGCTCGCCTCGAGAGGTCGCGGTGGTGGCCAGCGCAGAGAGATCGGACCCCGCGTTCGGCTCGGTGGTGGCGAAGGCGCCCAGGGTGCGCCCGCTCGCCAGCTCGGGCAGGTAGCGCGCGCGCAGCGCCTCGCCGCCGTACCTCACCAGCGCGCGCGTGCCGAGGCCCAGGTGCAGCCCGACGGTGGTCGCGACCGAGCGGTCGGCCCGGGCGAGCTCGGTCACCAGCCGGCAGGCGTCGCCGAGCGGCAGCCCGGCGCCGCCGAAGCGCTCGGGCAGCGTGACGCCGAAGACGCCGAGCTCGCCCAGCCCCTCGAGCACCCGGCGCGGAATCGCCCCGCGCGCGTCGATGTCCCGCGCGCGGATCTCGGCGCGGCAGAAGCGCGCCACGCCGTCGAGCAGCGCGCCCATCGGGTCCTGCTCACGGGCGAGCGCGGCCGAGCTCACGCCGCGGCCCTCTCGCGCAGGAACCGCGCGGCGAGCTCGATGGTGTCGGCGACCGTGCGGACGTGGGCGGCGTCCTCCACCCCCACGTCGAGGTCGAGCTGCTCGGCGAGCATCGAGAGCAGCTCCATCGAGGCCACCGAGTCCATGCCGAGGTCCTCGCGCAGCCGGTCGGTCGGCCGCACGGCCTCGGGCTTCACGGGGACCACCTCACAGATCATGCGGATGATGCGGGCGTCGAGATTGGCGGGGGCTTCCATGGGGCTCCTTCGGTGCTGCGGGGGAGAATGCCGACGCCGCGCGCCCAGGCGTCGAACGCGTCGAGCGTCTCGTAGAGCGGCCGGTACTCGAGGCCGAGCGCGCGCCTCGAGAGCGAGGCGTCGAGCTCGACGCCGTGCACGATGAGGTCGGCGATCTCTCTCGACAGCCTGGCGCGGCCGCCGTGCGCGAGCGCGCGGGCCTCTTCGGCGTCGGCGAGCGCGATGGCCTGGGGCGCCGGCAGCGGCGCGCTCGGCCGGGCGACGCCGTACCTCGCCGCCAGCGCCAGCATGAGCGCGTGCAGCCTCGACGTCCCCGCCGACAGCACCACGCGGCGGCACGGTGCGGGCTCTTCGGCGAGGCGCACGAGGCCGACCGCCACGTCGCGCGCGTCGACCCAGCTCACCCACCCGTCGGGGTGGGGCGGGTCGAGCCCGAGCGCCAGGGCCACCAGCAGCGCCTGCGTGCCGACCTTCAGGTCGTGGGGCCCCAGGCACGCGGCGGGGCACGCCACGCGCACGTCGAGCCGGGTCTCCTCGAGCGCGCGCTGCTCCATGCGCCACTTGAGCTCGTGGTACGGGCCGAGCTGCGGCGCCGCCTCGAACACGTCGGCCTCGGTCGACGGCCTGCCGCCAGCCGGCGCCACCGTCGCCGTGCTCGACACGTAGACCAGCGTCTGCACCTTCGCGGCGGCGGCCGCGTCGAGCACGTGCTCGAGCTGGCGCAGGCCGGTGGCGACCGTCGCCTCGGGCGTGAGGCAGTGCCGCGGGTAGTGCCCCGCGAGGTGGAACACGGTGTCGATGCCCCGCAGGGCCTCGTACAGCTCCTCTCGCCGCTCGAGGTCGGCCTGGGCCATCGGCACCTTGCGCTGGCGCAGCGCCAGCACGTTGGTGCGCGCGCGGCGAACGCAGCGCGGCCGCTCGCCCCGCGCGAGCAGCGCGTCGACGAGGTTCACCCCGAGGAAGCCGGCCGCTCCGAGAATGGCGGTGCTCATCGTCAGGCGCCTCTTCCGAAGCGCGTGGCGCACTCGCCGCGCTTGAGCTTGCCGCTGGTGGTGCGCGGCAGCGTGCCCGCCTTGACCAGCTCGACCCGGTCGGCCGTCACCCCGAGAGTGCCCGCGAGGTGCCCGCGCACGCGCCTCACCACGTCGTACGGCTCGTCCCGCTTGAGCTCGACGACGACGACGAGCTCTTCCGTGGCGAGCTCCTCGCGCAGCACCGAGAACGCCGCGACGCCGTTCGGCGGAGTGTCGACGACCTCGGCGACCTCGCGCTCGATGTCGCACGGGTGCAGCTTGCGGCCCGCCTTGATGACGAGGTCCTTCTCCCTGCCGGTGACGTGCAGCTGCCCCTGGCACACGACGCCGCGATCTCCCGTCCACAGCCAGCCCTGGCGCAGCGCGCTGGCCGTCGCGCCGGGCTCGCCGACGTAGCCGTCCATCAAGCTCGGCCCCTGCACGGTGATCTCTCCCTCCTCGCGCTCGCGCGCGACCGAGCCGTCGGGGCGGCGCACCACCACCGTCGTGCCTTCGAGCGCAGTCCCCACCGCCGGCACCCAGCGGCCGTCGTGCTCGAGGTCCGCGTCGAGCTCGTCCGGGCGGCTGAACGTCACCCCCAGCGTGCTCTCGGCCAGGCCGTAGACCGGCAGCACCGCGCCGCGCCTCAAGCCGGCCTCCGCGTAGCGCGCCTCGAAGGCCGCGATGGTCGGGCGCAGCACCGGCTCCGAGCCGTTGAGCGCCGCGCGCAGGCTCGACAGCTCGAGGCCCCGCGCCTCGCCGCCGCGCCGCACCAGCAGGTCGTACCCGAAGTTCGGAGCTACGGTCAGCGTGGCGCGCTCCTGCGACAGCACGTCGAGCCACCGGCGCGGGTGGAGCAGCACCTCGGCCGGCGTGAGCACGTGCACCGCGAACCCCGTGGCGAGCGACGTCAGCAGCACGCCGACGAGCCCCATGTCGTGGAAGAACGGCAGCCACGACACCCCGACGTCCTCGCTGGTCAGCTTCAGCGCCCGTCCCATCGCCAGCGCGGACGCCAGCGCCGCGCCCTGCGAGATCGCCGCGCCGCGGGGCGCGCCGGTGCTGCCCGACGTGAACTGCACGAACGCCGTCCCGGGCGCCGCCGCGCGCAGCAGGCACGCGCCGCCCGACGGCGCCGACACCCGGGTCAGCGGAGCGTCGACCGAGCTCGGCGCGCACAGCACCCGCGCGCCCGACGCCACGAGCATCGCGCGCCCCCCCCTGGGAAGGCCCGTCGCTGCCCCCGGCGCGACCGGCCACGGCAGCGGCACCGCCGTCGCGCCCAACAGCTGGGCTCCGAAGAAGCTGCCGACGAAGTCGGGAGAGTTCGGCTGAAGCACGCCCACCGCGTCGCCGGCGCGGACGCCCGCCTCGAGCAGCGCCGCGGCCCAGCCGCGCGCGAGCTGCCACGCCCCCGAGTACGACAGCCCGTGCCGCCGCCGGCCCTGGTGAAACCACAGCCACGGCCGGCCGTCGTCCGCGCGCGCCTCGAGCGCCGCGGCCAGCGTCGGAAACGGCGCGGGCCCGGCGGGGCCGCCGCTGAGCACCGCGGGGATGGCGTCTGGGCCGTCACGCATGGCGCGCTCGAAGGGCGTGCTCACGGGGCGCGGGCCACTACCGCCGGCGCCGGCGCCTGCGGCTGGGCGGGCGGGTGCGCCGCGGCCTTCGGCGCCGACTTCACCCCGCACGCCCGGGGCACGCACTGCAACAGCCCGCCGTACTTGCGGTACTCCTCGAGCCGGCAGCTCCAGACGAGCTGGCCGTCGTGCACCGTGACGTCGGGGCAGCCGTCGCACATGTTGGCGCGGCCGTCGGCGAGCAGATCGATTGGCTGGATGATCATCACCGTCTGGAAGTGCAGCTTCTTCTTCACGTCGAGCGGGTGCCCGAGCAGGTGCTTGCCGTACGCCTTGGCGATGTTGCGCACGCCCGGCTCGACGACCCCGAGCGCGAGCGCGGCGCGGCCCGCCTCGAGCGCCCCCTTCGGCGCGTACGCGACGTACTTGCCGGTGACGGCGTGGTGGACGTTCTGCACGTACTCCATGAAGCGCGGGCCGACGTAGCCGAGCGTCTTGCCGGGGAAGCCGAAGCGGCCGGTGTAGAGCCACTTCATCGAGTCGGGCTTCTCGGTGCCCCCGAGGTACGCGCTCGGCGAGAAGTCGGGGAACCGCTCGCGGATCTTCCGCACGATCTCGTTCGACGACAGGTCGATGCGGCCGTCGGCCTCTTCGACGCTGTAGACGAGGTTGTCGGGGACGATCTCCCGGCCGTCTTTGAAGTACGAGAACTCGGCGCGCACCGCGGCGCGGTAGACGATGAAGACCATCACGTCGATGAGGTCGATGTGGTCCTCGGCGAACTTCACCAGCTCGGGCACGTACTGCAGCGTGTCTTCGTACACCGTGGCGTTGAACGCGCACGACAGGCCCCCGACGCGCGCGACCATCTGCGCGAGCTGAAGCCGCAGCTCGTTGAGCTCGAGCTCGTTCTTCTTCTTCCACCCCGGCCGGCCCTGCTTCGAGTCGACGTGAAAGGTCAGGCCGATGAGCCCCGCCTCCTTGAGCTCGCGCAGCTTCGGCTCGGTGAGCGCGAGCCCGTTCGTGTTGATCACCGGCTTGTGGCCGTCGGCGGCCACCATGCGCACGATCTCGGTCAGCTCGGGGTGCAGCAGCGGGTCGCCTCCGGCGATCGACACGCTGTCGTGCTTGCGCAGGCGGTTGAAGACGTCGAGGTCGGCGCGCACCTCGGCGAGCGACTTGTGCGCGACGGCGTTCTCCCGGTAGCAGCCTTCGCAGGCGAGGTTGCACTGCGTCGTCGGCTCGAGCCACGACAGCACGTTGTCCGAATCGGTCCACGGCAGGCGGTACAGGCTACGGGCGTCGAGGTCTGCGGGCGCGGTGTGCATGGGCTCGAGCGAATCCCACGCGGCCCTCGCGCCCACCTTGACGTGGATCAATCGGGCCCGCGCCGCGCAAACCGGTAGAGAAAGTTCTGCGCCGAAAGCCGCCGCTCGGCGCAACACCTGCGCGCGGAGGGCGGCCGCGGCCAGTGAGCACCTGCTGGCACGCGTGCTGCTGGTCAGACCCCCCTTCGCACCTTGACCGCCGCCGTCACCAGCGTACGCGCTTCACGCCCGCGCCTTTCGCCTGCCGACCGCCCCGCCATCGCGGCGGTGTGGGGCGTCGCCCTCTTCGGACTCGTGCTCGCCGCCGATGCGAACCTGCCTCCCGGCTACGCCGGAGCGATGGGCTACGTGGTGCCCGTGCTGCTCGGCCTCTGGGTGCGGAGCACCGCTTACCCTCTGGCCGTCGCGGTCGCCGCCAGCGTCGCGGCCGTCGGCGTGCGGCTCGGCGCCGCGCCGCCTGCGGGCGTCGCCCTGTGGCTGGTGTGGCTGAACCGGGGCACCGCGCTCGTCGCCATCTGGGCCAGCGCGGCCGTGGTGGTCGCCTACCGGTAGGCCCGCGCGGCCGCGGAGGACGAGCGCGCCAGGAGCACGGCGATTGTCCACGCCGCGTCCGAGGCCATGGTCAGCTTCGACGAGCAGGGGCGCATCGAGCTGTTCAACCGCGCGGCCGAGGTCATCTTCGGCTGGACCGCCGCCGAGGTGATGGGGCGCGAGGTGGGCCTGCTCACCTCGGCGCTGAGCCTGAGCTCCACCGGCCGAGGGTCGGCGACGCGCGAGACCCGCGCCGGCGAGGGCCGCCGCAGAGATGGCGCCACCTTTCCGCTCGACCTCGCCGTGGCCGAGGTGCCGCTCGAGGGCCGGCGCATCTTCACGGCCATCATCCGCGACGTCTCGGAGCAGAGGGCGCTCGAGCGCGCGAGGGACGAGACGCTCGCCTCGCTCGCCGCGAAGAACGCCGAGCTCGAGCGCTTCACGTACACGGTGTCGCACGACCTCAAGAGCCCCCTGGTGACCATTCGCGGCTTCCTCGGCCTCGTCGAGCGGTCCGCCGCCGCCGGCGACCTCGTGCGCTTGAAGGCCGACGTCGCCCGCATCGACGCCGCCGCCGACAAGATGCGCCAGCTGCTCGACGAGCTGCTCGAGCTCTCGCGCATCGGGCGCGCGGCGGGTGCGCCCTGCAACGTCCCGCTCGCCGACCTCGCCCGCGACGTCACCGAGGCGCTCGCCGGCCCCATCGCCGCGCGCGGTGCCCGCGTCGAGCCTTCCGCGCAGCTGCCGGTGCTCTACGGCGATCGGCTGCGGCTCAAGCAGCTGTTGCAGAACCTGGTCGAGAACGCGCTGAAGTTCTCTCGCCCAGACGCGGCGCCGGTCGTGCGCATTGGAGGCGAACGGCGCGAGGCCGACACCCTCGTCTGGGTGCAGGACAACGGGCAGGGCATCGACCCCCGCTACGCCGAGAAGGTCTTCGGCCTGTTCGAGAAGCTCGACAAGAAGACGCCGGGCACCGGCGTGGGGCTCGCGCTGGTCAAGCGCATCGCCGAGGTGCACGGCGGGCGGGCCTGGGTCGAGTCTTCAGGACCCGGGCAGGGCGCGCGCTTCTGCGTGACCCTGGCCAACGCGCCGCGAGGAGGCCGCTGATGAACGGAGCTCCGCTCGACATCCTCTACGTCGAGGACGACGACGACCACGCCGAGATGACCATCCGCGGGCTGCAGGACCGTCACGTCGGCAACACCATCACCCGCGTCGCCGACGGCGAGGCGGCGCTCGACTACCTCTTTCACCGCGGGTCGTGGCGCGACGCGGGCAGGCCATACCCCCACGTGGTGCTGCTCGACCTCCGGCTGCCCAAGGTCGACGGCATCGAGGTGCTGCGCGCCATCCGCTCGGACCCGAGCCTCAAGCGTGTACCCGTCGTCGTGCTCACCACGTCCGACCACGAGCGCGACATCGCCAGCGCGTACGACCTGCACGTCAACGCGTACCTGGTGAAGCCGGTCGAGTTCACCGCCTTCATGGACCTGATGCGCGACCTCGGCTTCTTCTGGCTCGTCTGGAACCGGGGGCCGCTGTGACCGCCCCCGCGCACGTGCTGCTGGTGGAGGACGAGGAGGCTCACGCCGAGCTGGCGCGCGCCGCGTTCGAGCGCGCGCCCGAGTTCAGGCTCACCGTCGCTGCCAGCGTCGGGCAGGCGCGCGCCGCCCTCGCCGCCTCGCCGCCGCAGCTGGTCATCGCCGACCTCCAGCTGCCCGACGGCCGCGGCATCGAGCTGTTGCCCGCCGACCCTGGCCGCGCTTCGTACCCGGTGCTCATCACCACGAGCCACGGCGACGAGAGCGTCGCCGTCGAGGCGATGAAGGCCGGCGCCCTCGACTACTTCGTGAAGAGCGCCGAGGCCCTCGCCGAGCTGCCCCGCTTCGCCGCGCGCGCGCTGCGCGAGTGGACGCTGGTGCTCGAGCGGCGGCGCGCCGAGGAGCAGCTGCGCGAGCGCGAGCGCCAGCTGCAGCACGCGCAGCGCCTCGAGGCGCTGGGCCGGCTCGCCACCGGCGTCGCACACGACTTCAACAACGTGCTGATGGGCATCATGGGGTGCGCGCAGCTCGCGCTCTCGCGCCTGCCCCCCGACGCGCCGGCGCGCCGCTACCTCGAGGAGCTCGACCGCGCGGCGCGGGGCGGCGCCGCCATCGCGAAGAGCATGCTCACCTTCGGCCGGCGCGAGGCGAGCGAGGTGGCCCTCGTCGGCCTCGATGACGCCATCCGCGGGGCCGAGCAGCTCGTCCGCGCGCTGGCCGGCGACGAGGTGCGGCTTCACCTCGACCTCGGCTGCCCCGGCGCCCGCGTGAGCTGCCCCGACGGCGAGCTGCAGCAGCTCGTCTTGAACCTCGCCATCAACGCGCGCGACGCCATGCCGCGCGGCGGCACGCTGACCATCTCCACGCGCCCCGAGCGCGGCGACGCCGCGGGCGCGGCGGGCGCGTGGGCGCTCTTGACCGTCGCCGACACCGGCGTGGGCATGGACCCGGCGACCCTGCAGCGCGCGTTCGAGCCGTTCTTCACCACCAAGCCCGCGGGCAAGGGCACCGGCCTCGGGCTGGCCATGGTCTACGGCGCCGTGCGCGCCGCCGGGGGCGCGGTGCACGTCGAGAGCCAGCCTGGCGCCGGCACGCGCTTCACCCTCCGCCTGCCGATCGCCGCGCCGCCCAAAGCCGAGCCACGAGAGGCCGCGGCCGCCGTCCAGCCGCCCCTCCGCCTCGCGACGCCCCCCACCACGGTGCTGCTGCTCGAAGACGACCCGCGCGTCGCCATGCTCGCCAGGCACTGGCTCGAGGAGCTCGGCCACCGCGTCCTCGAGGCCCACGACGCGGGCCAGGCGCGCGCGCAGTGGGCGCGGGCCGGCGCGAGCATCGGCCTGTTGCTCTCCGACGTGGCGCTGCCGAACGAGAGCGGCCCCGAGCTCGCCGCGCAGCTCAAAGCCCAGCGGCCAGACCTGCCCGTGCTGTTCATGTCCGCGCACGCCGCGGTGGCGCTCGCACGCGAGCAGCACCTGCCCGAGGGCGCCGCGCTGCTCGCGAAGCCCTTCACCCGCGAACAGCTCGCGGCGCAGCTGTCGCGCGTCCTCGCGCCGAGCGCCGCGCCGTCGCTGAAGCCCCGCGTGCTCGTCGTCGAGGACAACGCCGCCGCCCGGCTCGCGACGGTCGAGCTGCTTGGGGAAGAGGGCCTCGAGGTGCTCGGCGTCGCCAGCGCCGCCGAGGCCGCGACGCAGTGGGAAGCCTCCGACGGCGCGTTCGACGTGCTGATCTGCGACCTCACCTTGCCCGACGAGGCAGGGGACGTGCTCGCGGCTCGGCTGCGCGCGGCGCGGCCGGCGTTGCCGGTCGTCTTCGTGTCCGGCCGCGATCCCATGGATCCCGAAGTGCGCCGGCTCGTCGAAGCGCCGGGCACTCACTTCGTCGGCAAGCCGGTCGACTTCGCGTCGCTCTCGCGGCTCGTTCGCGAGCTCTCTGCGCCGCGGGGCTGACCCCGCCGCCGGTCCTTGATCGCCATCAAGGCCTCGCTCGCCGCGCTGCCTATCGTGAGCAGCGAGAGGGGAGAGCCGTTCTTGACGCCACCGGAGACCCGCATGGAGATGGGTGTGCTGCAGCTCGACGACCTTCGGGGTCGCATCGACTCGCTCAACGATCGGCTGCTCGAGCTGCTCAACGAGCGCGCCGAGGTCGCGACGCGCATCCGCGAGCAGAAGCGCGCCCTCGGCCGCCCCGTCTACGACCCCGAGCGCGAGCTCAAGATGATCGCCGGCCTGGTGCAGAAGAGCCGCGGCCCGTTTCCTCCCGCCACCATCGCGCACCTGTTCTCCGAGATCGTCCGGGCGACGGTGAGCTTCATGGAGGGCGAGCCCCGCGGGCGCCTGCAGGTCGCGCGGCAGCCGGGCGCGAGGGACATCACCTTCCGGGTGGGCCCACACGTCCTCGGCGACGTGCCGGCGCTGATCGCCGGCCCGTGCTCGGTCGAGAACGAGAGCATGATCTTCCGCACCGCGCGCCAGCTCGCCTCGCGCGGCGTGCGGTTCCTGCGCGGCGGAGCGTGGAAGCCGCGCACCTCGCCGCACGACTTCCAGGGCCTCGGCCGCGAGGGCCTCGAGCTGCTGTGCGCCGCCGCGCGCGAGAGCGGCATGGCCTGCATCACCGAGGTCGTCGACCCGCGCCACGTCGAGCTCGTCGCCGAGCGCGCCGACATGCTGCAGGTCGGCGCCCGCAACATGCAGAACTTCGAGCTGCTCAAAGAGGTGGGTCGCGCGAAGAAGCCGGTGCTGCTCAAGCGCGGGCCCGCCTCGACGCTCGACGAGCTGCTCGGCGCCGCCGAGTACGTGGTCACCAACGGCAACCCGAACGTCGCGCTCTGCGAGCGCGGCGTGCGCACGTTCGAGCGCCTCACCCGCAACACGTTCGACGCGTCGGCGGTGGCGCTGCTCCGCCGCATGACGCCGCTGCCGGTGCTCGCCGACCCCAGCCACGCCGCCGGGCGGCGCGACATCCTCGCGCAGCTCGCCCGCGCGGCGCTGGCCGCCGGCGCCCAGGGCATCATGCTCGAGGTGCACCCGTGCCCCTCGGTGGCGCGCTCCGACGCCCAGCAGCAGCTCGACTTCGACGACTTCGACGAGCTGCTCGGGCAGCTCGAGGCTCCGCTCGCCGCGCTCGACGCGAGGGCCTCGAGCCGGGACGGCGAGGTCGCCCGATGAAGCTCACCCCCGGCTTCCTCGCCGGCGCGCTGGCGCGCGGCGCCGCGCTGACGCCCGCGCCCGTGGGCGCCACGCCGCCGCGCCGCTTCCCTTCGCACCAGATCAACGCGCTGCCCATCTACGAGCGGCCGACCCGCTTCTCCGTCGCGTGCAACTTCGACCCCGAGCTCGTCGCGCGCGTCTCCGAGTTCCCCGTCTACGAGGTGTTCGGCAAGCTCACCGAGGACTACTTCGGCGGCGGCCGCCCGTCGTTCTACCTGCCGACCGTCGGGAAGCCCGAGCTCGAGGCCTACGTGGCGTCCGTCCACGCGCGCGGCATCGAGTTCAACTACCTGCTCAACAGCTCGAGCATGAACAACGTCGAGTTCACCACGAAGGGGCAGCGCGAGCTGCGCAAGCTGCTCGACTGGCTCTCCGAAGCCGGCGTCGACACCATCACCGTCGGCAACCTGTTCTTCCTGCGGCTCATCAAGCAGCGCTACCCGCACTTCGGCGTGCGTGTCTCGTCGCACCGCGAGACCGACAACCCGCGCAAGGCCCGCTTCTGGGAAGACAACGGCGCCGACTGCATCGTCATCTCCGAGACGACGGTGCACCGCGAGCTCGAGGTGCTGCACGCGATGCGCGAGGCGGTCAAGGTCGACCTGTCGCTCATCGTCAACAACTGGTGCCGCCAGGACTGCGCCATCGCCTCGAACCACGCCGTGCTGCTCTCGAACGCGTCGCGCAACGGCCACCAGCACTTCCCGCTCGACTACTGCTCGGTGTACTGCAACGCCTATCGGCTCGAGGAGCCGGTCAACTACATCCGCGCGAACTGGATCCGCCCCGAAGATCTGCCGCGGTACAAGAAGCTCGGCTACACGAACTTCAAGATCGTCGAGCGCAACACTCCCACCGAGCTGCTCGCGCTGCGCGTCTGGGCGTACGCCCGCGAGCGGTACGACGGCAACCTGCTCGACCTGGTGCAGAACTACGCGTACCCGCGCTCGGTCTTCAAGAAGCGGGACACCGAGGCGTTCTCGGTGCGCCGCATGGCGAAGTACTTCTTCAAGCCGCAAGAGGTGAACCTCCTGCGCTTCCGCGACATCGTGGGCTTCGGCAAGGCGCTGTCGATGCTGTACCCGCGCGAGGCCGACAACCCCGTCTACATCGACAACCGCGCGCTCGACGGCTTCCTCGAGCGGTTCGAGACGCAGGGCTGCGAGTCGGTCGACTGCGAGACCTGCCGCTACTGCCACCAGTGGGCCGAGAAGGCCGTCTCGTTCGACCCGGCCTGGAGAAGAGAGATGACCCAGCGCTTCGACCGCCTGCTCGCAGACCTGCACGGCGGCGGGCTGTGGGAGCCCTACCTCGACTCGATCAAGCGCTTGTTCCGCAAGCGCGCCGCCGGCGACGGCGAGGCCCGGCCGATCGCCACGGGCGGCCAGGCCGTGCCGCACCTGCTCGGGCGCCAGGTCGCAGGCAGGCCCGCCGCTCACGCCACGCCCTGCGCGCGGCCGAAGCCCACCGGGTACGTCAGCGTCGGCAACCAGGGCCACAGCCCCGCCGCCGTGCGCGCGCGCACCGAGCGCCTCGAGGCTCCCGGGCCCCAAGAGCGCACCGGCTGCGGCGGCTGCGATCACGCTCGGGCCTGCGGCGCCGATGCGGTGGAGCCTCCATGACCCTCGTACAAGCGGTGCTCCGCGTCCTCGACCCGCGCCTGCGCGGTCACTTCCTGTCCGAGCTGCGCGAGGGTGGCCGCGCAGCCTGCTTCGAAGGCCGTCTGGTGCTGGTCGGCCACCGCGCCGCGGGCAAGAGCGCCCTGCTGCCCGCGTTCGCCGCCGCGTCGTCGCGCCTCGCCGTCGATCTCGACGACCTGCTCGAGCGCACGCACGGGCTGCCGGTGCGCGCGCTGTACGCTCAGGACCCCGAGGGGTTCCGCGCCGCCGAGCGCCTCGCGTACTCGCTCACGCCGAAGGGCGCCGCCGTCGCCGTGGGCGGCGGCTTCCTCTCGCTGCACGCCGATCTGCTCGCCAACGACACCGCCGTGCTCGTGCCGGTCAGCCTCGCCACCTACTGCGAGCGCCTGCGGGCCGACGCCACCCGGCCCAGGCTCGCGCCGCACCTGAGCCACACCGAAGAGCTCGCGCACACCTGGCACACCCGCGAGGCGCAGCACCGCCGGCACCACACCGTGTCGCTCGGCGCCGCGGTGCGCGCGCTGGCCCCCACGGAAGAGAGGGCCGCATGGTTCGCGTCGTGACCGCCCCGCCGCAGGTCACCGGGCCGGCGCTCGAAGCCTTCGCCGCCCAGGTCGCCCGCACCGGAGCCGGCGCGCTCGAGCTGCGCACCGACCTGCACTCCGAGGGCGAGGGCGTCGAGTCGGCCGCCCGGCACGCGCCCTTGTGGGTCTCGGCGCGCGGCTGGCCGGTGCCGATGCGCTGGCGCGCCGCCGCCCGCTGGTGCGACGTGCCGCTTCGACCCGGCGCGCTCGAGCTGTCGCTGCACGAGAAGACGACCGTGCTCTCCCACCATGCGGCCGCGCCGATGTCCCCCGACGACGCCGAGGCGCTCTGGCGCGCGGCCCCGCTGCACGCCTGCGCCGGCCTCAAGCACGTCGAGCCGCTGGGCCCGCCGCGGTCCTGCGGCCGCCTGTTCGAGACCCAGCGCCGCCTCGTGCGCCGCTTCGGCGCCGGCCGTGTCACCGTGCTCGCGCACGGCGCGCTGGCGCTGGCCTTTCGCGCCGCGCTCGCCGAGCGCAACGCCTTCGACTTCGTCGCCGCCGCGCCGGGCTGGTCCGCAGCGACGGGCCAGCGCCTGCTCGCCGACGCGGTGCGCTCGGGCGTGCCCGCGGCGGCCGGCGCGCGGCTCGGCATCATCGGGTCCGACCTCGTCGGCTCGCGCTCTCCCCGCGTGCACGCCCAGCCGTTCGATCGCATCGAGCTGCCGCCCGAAGCCGACCTCGACGAGGTGCTCGGCGCCCTCGTGCCCCTCTACCGTGGGCTCGCCGTCACGAACCCCTTCAAGCAGGCGGCCGCCGCGCACGTCGGGTCGGCCTTCGCGGCGGTGAACACGCTCGTCCGCCGCGAGGGCCGCTTCTGGGGCGCCAACACCGACGTCGAGGGCGCGCGCGCCGTGCTCGACGCGCTCGCGCCGCGCGAGGTGACGGTGCTCGGCGACGGCGGCGCCGCCTTCGCGCTGCGGCTCGCCGCGAGCGAGCTGAACCGCCCCTTGACCGTGCTGCGCCGCCGCGACGCGGGCGCGCGGCTGCGCGGCGCCGCGGTCTGGACGTGGCCCGCATCGCTTCCCCCGCCCGAAGCGCTCGACGTCGACGGCGTCACCATCGCCCTCATCTGCTACGGCCCCGCGGCCTGGCGCCTCGCGCGCGCGCTCACCCTTCGCGGCGCTCGCGTGCTGCGGCTGGGCGGCCGGTGGTTCGTCGCCCAGGCCCGCGCGCAGCGCGAGCTGTGGAGCCGCCCCTGAACACCTGCGGCCGGCTGTTTCGTGTCACCACGTTCGGCGAGAGCCACGGCCCCGCCGTCGGCGCCGTCGTCGACGGCTGCCCCGCGCGCGTGCCCTTCGCCGCCGCGGCGGTGCAGGCCGCGCTCGCGCGGCGCCGGCCCGGTCAGTCCGCGCTCACCTCGTCGAGGGCCGAGCCGGACGCGGTCGAGGTGCTGTCGGGCGTCTACGAGGGCAAGACGCTCGGCACGCCCATCGCGCTGGTGGTGCGGAACACCGACACCCGCCCGGAAGACTACGAGCCCCTGCGCGCTCGCTTTCGCAGAGGTCACGCCGACGAGGTATGGCAGGCGCGCTTCGGACATCGCGATCACCGCGGCGGCGGGCGCACCAGCGGGCGTGAGACCGTGGGGCGTGTGCTCGGCGGCGCCGTGGCCGAGGCGTTCCTCGAGGTCGCGCTGCCCGTGGTGCGCGTCGTCGCCTGGGCCGCGCAGCTCGGCGACGTCTCGTGCGGCGCGGTCGCCGACACCGTGACGCGCGCCGACGTCGACGCGACGCCGGTGCGCTGCCCCGACCGGGCCGCCGCCGAGCGCATGGCCGAGCTCGTCGCGCGCGCGCGCGAGCGCCACGACTCGCTCGGCGGAGCCGTCGACCTGCGCATCACCGGCCTGCCGGTGGGCCTCGGTGAGCCGGTGTTCGGCAAGCTCAAGGCCGAGCTCGCGCGCGGCTTCGCCTCGGTCGGGGCGGTCACCGGCGTCACCTTCGGGGCCCCCGACGTCGCCCGGGCCGTCGCGCGCCCAGGCTCCGAGTTTCACCGAACGCCGAGCGTGTACGGCGGCATTCAGGGCGGCCTGTCGAACGGCGAGCCGGTCGAGGCGCGCGTCTTCTTCAAGCCGCCGGCCTCCATCGGCGAGCACGCGCGCGCCGGGCGGCATGATCCCTCGGTCGTTCCCCGCGCGGTGCCGGTCATCGAGGCCATGGCCTCGCTGTGCATCGCCGACCTGCTCCTTCAGTTCCGCGCCTGGCCTGGGCCGTGAGCGACGCCGGCGCCGAGCGCTGGGGGCGCTTCGAACGGCTGGCCGTGGCGCTGCCGCGCGGCGCGCTCGTGGTCGCCGACCGCCGCGTGCTTCGGCTGCACCCGCGCGTGCGCGCCGCGTTGAACGGCCACGACGTGCTCGCCGTGCACGCCGGCGAACGGCTCAAGTCGATGCGGTCGCTCGAGCGCGTGCTCGGCCGCATGGTCGGGCGCACGCGGGAGGGCTTCCTCGTCGCGCTCGGCGGCGGCACCGTCACGGATCTCTGCACGGTCGCGGCGCACCTCGCCTCGCGCGGCGTGCCCCTGCTGCACGTCCCCTCGACGCTGCTCGCCGCGGTGGACGCGTCGGTGGGCGGCAAGGGCGCCGTGAACCTCGAGGTCGCAGGAGCCCAGGTCAAGAACGCAGCCGGCGTGTTCCACCCCGCGACCGCCACCTGGCTGTGCCCGGAGCTGTTCGCCACGCTCTCGCCGCGGCAGGTGCGCGAGGGCCGCATCGAGGCGTGGAAGATGGCGCTGTGCCTCGACGGCCGGCGGGCGCGCGCGTGGGCCGGGCGCAATCCGCGAGTGCGGGAATGGCTGGCGGCCGGGCGAGCCCTCAAGCAGCGCGTGTGCGCGCGCGACCCCTTCGAGCGCGGGGCCCACCGCGTGCTGCTCAACTTCGGCCATACCATCGGCCACGCGCTGGAGACCCACACCGGCTTCCGCCTCTCACACGGCGACGCCGTCGGCCTCGGCATGCTGGCCGCGCTCGACGTCGGCCGCGCGCTGCGCGTCACACCCGCCGCGGCGGCCGACGAGGCCGAGCGCGGGCTCCTCGGCGGCGCCGGCGTGCTGCCGCGCGCAGCCCTGGCGCGTGCACTCGACGGTCTCGAGCTGCGCGCGCTCGAGCGGCTGCTGGCGGCCGACAAGAAGCGGCGCGCGCGGGACGTCTGCCGCATGGTCCTGCTCGAGCGCGTCGGCCGGGCCGGCGTCTACTCCGTGCCCGCGGAGGTGCCGGGCCGACTGCTGCGCGCCTGGCGAAGGGGCGTGCGGCCGTGAGCAGCCCGACGCTCGAGATCGACGCATCGGCGCTGCGACGCGGGCTGCTCTTCGCGCCGGTGTCCAAGTCCGATGCCGTGCGGGCGCTCGTGCTCGCGCACGCGCTCGGCTGGCCCGAGCTGGTCGAGGCGGTGTGCTGTGCCGACGCCGAGCTCCCCGCCGACGTCTGCCGCGTACGCGACGGCCTGGCCGCGTTGAGCCGCGCGCACCGCGAGCCGGTAGAAGTCGACTGCGCCGACGGCGCTGCTCCGTTCCGCTTCCTCCTCGCGCAGGCCGCAGTCTGTGACGGCGCGCACGTCGGCTTCACCGGCACTGCGCGCCTCGCCGAGCGGCCGCACGGCCCGCTCTTCGAGGCGCTCGCGCGAACGCTCGGGTCCTCTGGTCTTCGGCTCGGAGCCCCCGGTCGCTGGCCACTGGCGGTGCGCGGGGCCGCTCGTGCGCCCGCGCCCGTCTTCCGGGTGAGCGGCGCCGAGTCGAGCCAGTTCGCTTCGAGCCTCGTGCTGGCCGCGGCGGGCCTCGCCCGGCGCGAAGGCCGCCCTTGGGCCGTCGAGCACGAGGGGCCGATGGTGAGCCGTGGGTACTTCGAGCTCACCGTCGACTGGGCCGCGCGCTGCGGCGTGCCGCTCGAGCGCCGGCCTGGGGGCGTCCTCGTGTGGCCGGCCGAGCCCCGCGCCGCGGTGCCGCCCCTGCCGCGCGATGCTTCGTCACTCGCTTACCTCTTGCTCCTGTCGTGGAAGAGCGGGGCCTGCGTGACCGGCCTCTCGAGCAGCGAGCCGCACCCCGACACCGCCATGTTGGACCACCTCGCCGCGCTGGGCCTGAGCCTCGAGCCGCTGGAGGCCGGCACGCTGAGAGTCGTCGGCCGCGCGCGCGGGGGCCTTCGCGCGTCGGCGGCGGCGGCCCCCGATCTCGTCCCGACGCTCGCCGCGCTCGCCTGTGTCCTCGACGCACCGTCGGTCTTCACCGAGGTCGGCCTGCTGAAGGCCAAGGAGAGCGATCGGCTCGAGGGCACGCTCTCGCTCGCGCGCGCCGCCGGGGCCGCCGCCCGTCTCGATGCAGACACCCTCACCATCTCGCCGCGGGACTCTGGTCCGGCGGCCTTCACCTTCTCGTCGCGAGGAGACCACCGCCTCGCCATGAGCGCGGCCACGCTCGCCGTGCTCGTCGGCGCGCGGCTGCAGCTGCTCGAGCCCGACTGCGTCGGGAAGAGCTTTCCGGGCTTCTGGGCTCAGCTCGAGAAGGTCGCGCGCGTCACCGAGGGCGCAGGCTCGTCGGCCCGCGCCCTCGCGAACCACGCCGAGGCCAGCAGTGCGACGAACAGCGCGACGGCCCCGAGCTGATGCAGCAGCGCGAGCACGATGAAGCGTGACGGCTCGCCGGGCGCCAGCACGGTCGCGACGCCCAGCGACAGCTGCACCGCGACCGCCGCCAGGGGGGCGTAGCGCGCTGCGCGCGGCGCACCACTCTGGCGGCGCGTGAGCGCTTCGGCGGCGACCAGCGCGGCGAGCAGGTACCCGAGGGAGCGGTGCACCACCTGCACGGTCAGCGGGTCGTCGACCAGCGCCGCCGCCGACTCGAAGGCTCCGCGCGGCCACCACACGCCGTTCACCGTCGGCCAGCTCGGCGCGGCCGGCGCCGCTCTGAGCCCGGCCATGAAGGCGCCGTAGGCCAGCTGCACGGCCAGCACCCCCAGCAGCGCGACGGGCGCGAGCGCGGCGCGGCCCGTCCCTGGCGGCCACAGCTCGCGCCAGGCGAGCCACAGCATCACGCCGAGCAGGGCGAACGCGGTGAGCAGGTGCAGCGCGAGCCGCAGGTGGCTCACGTACGCGCCCTCGTGAAGGCCGCTGACGACCATGAACCAGCCGAGCGCCGCCTGCAGCGCGCCGAGCAGCAGCACCGCGCCGAGCCCCCGAAGGCGCCCGCGCAACAGCCCCCTTCGCCAGAGCACCGCGGCGGGGACGACGAACGCGACCGCGAGCAGCCGCGCCCACGCCCGGTGAAGCCACTCGTAGAAGTAGATGCGCTCGAACTCCCGGCGCGTGAAGTGCGGGTTCACCTGCTCGAACTGGGGGATCGCCCGGTACTGCGCGAACGCGCGCTCCCACTCGGCGTCGTCGAGCGGCGGCACCACCCCGGTGACCGGCCGCCACTCGGTGATCGACAGCCCCGAGCCCGTCAGCCGGGTGAGGCCGCCGAGCAGCACCTGCCCGACGACGAAGGCCGCCAGCACGAGCAGCCACCGCCCGACGGCGGGCGAGCGCTCACGCACGGCCGGGCACCTGGAACAGCGCGCGCAACAGCTCGGCGCTCGAGGGATCTCCCTGTCGCATCGAGCCGCGCACGGCCAGCACGGCGCAGCCGCACGTTCGACAGTCCGCCGCGCCACCGTACGCGCACGGCAGCTTCCGCTCGAGCCTGACGTCGAACGCCAGGTCACCGCGGCGGTAGGCGCACGCCGCCGCCAGCGCCCCTCGGCGGCGCAGGAGCTCGAGGCTTGCGGGCGGGTTCAGCAAGAGGCCCGGCACGGACGCGGCCAGCTCGAGCAGGCGATCGACCGCCCGGCTGCGCGCCGCGGCGCCGATCGCGAACGGCGAGGGTTCTCGGCCGGTGAAGAACCCGACCAGCACCCCGCTGCAGCCGGTCTCTTCCTTGAGACGCTCGAGGCCATCGAGCGCTCCCAAGGTCAGCGCGGTGAGCGTCAGCTGCAGGGCGAAGGGCCGCCCGCGCAGCTCCCCGAGGCGCCGCAGGACGCGGCGGTAGGTGCCGCGCCCGCGCAGGCGATCGTGCTCTGGCTCGAGCCCGTCGATCGAGACGAGGACGCCCGCCTTCAGCTCGCGCGGAATCGGCAGCAGCCCGGACGTCACGACCGCGTTGCGCGGAAAGACCGCCGTCGCCGCCAGCAGCAGCTCGGGTTGCAGCAGCGGCTCGCCGCCGAGCCACAGCGCGGTGGAGAGCTCGTGTGCAGCCCTGAGCTTCTCGAGCCGCGCGAGGTACACCGCAGGCGGCAGCGCGCCCTGGCCTGCCGGGCGCGCATAGAAGTAGCAGTGCCCGCATCTGAGCGGGCAAGCGTCGGTGAGGTCGAACGTCGCACAGCGACCCATCAGGCCCCGGCCTAGGCCGGCGAGCTCGAGGCCCTCTTTGACGACGATCAATCGACGCCAAGCAGGCGAGGCTCGGCCGACGCGAGGTCGCCGCGGACCAGGGTGCACCGGTGACCCCGCTGGTTTGCGCCCTGAGCTGTCCGGCGGGCACTTCGACGCGGCGTCCTGCGATCCGATGATCCCGGAGATGACCGGGATGGAGCTGCACGCCGCCGTGCGGAAGCGCTCGCCCCAGGTCGCAGACCGCATGATCGGCGGCGCGTTCTCACCTGCGGCCCGGGCGTTCTTCGACCAGGTGCCGAACCGGAAGCTCACCAGGCCGTTCGACGCCAAAGCGCTGCGCGCCGTCGTGCTCGAGGGCGATGAGCGGGCGGCTTCACGCCGCGCCGCGCAGCACGAGCAGGGTGTGCCATGGCCCGAGCGGCCGATCGAGCTCGACCTCGAGGCCGGCGCGGCGCAGGCAGCCGAGCAGCTCGTCGGCGCGGTACATGCGCGACTGCCCGTTCGCGACGCAGGTGAAGTACAGCGACGTGCCGTGCAGCGCGATGCGCGCAGGCTCGGTGCGCTGGCGGTCGGTGAAGGTCTCCACCACGTAGACGCGCCCGCCGTCCGACAGCGCCGCGCGCGCGCGGCCGAGCAGGTGCTCGATGTCGAGCTCGCAGAAGCAGTCGAGCAGCTGCGACATCCACACCGCGTCCTGCCCCTTGGGGAAGGCCGCCGCGTGGTCGAGCAGGTCTATCGGCAGGGGAGTGAAGCGGTGGCCGCGGCCCGCACCGGCGATCGCCGCTTGCGCGAGCTCGAGCTGCGCCGGGTGATCGAGGCCGGTGACGTCGCAGCAGGTCGTCGCGAGCGACGAGAAGCGGCCCGTGTTGCAGCCGACGTCGAGCAGCGTGCGCGCCCCGCGCGAGAGGATCTCGCCGAGCGCGAGGTGGAAGATGCGGTCCGAGTAGAAGTGATCGAACGCGAACCAGCTGTCCTGCACGCGCTGCGGCAGCTTCGTGAGTCCCTCGTAGACCGTGGGCCAGGGGCCCAGCTCGGTGAGGCCGGCGGCGCGGCCGTGCTGGAGCGACTGCTCGAGGTGAAAAGAGGCCTGGTGGCAGACGTCGTGCGTGAAGTCGAAGTTCACGCGCACGACGGGGTCATGGAGCACCAGCCAGCCGGCCTGCGTGAGCCGATAGCGGCCCTGCTCTTCGGTCGCGAGCTCGACCGCGACGCACCCGTCGAGCAGCACGCGCGCCGCGTAGTGGCTGACGCCCGAGCGCACCACCACGTCTTCGAGGGTCAGCCCCTCACGCACGCCGTCGAGCGCCGCGAGCACCCCGAGCTCTCTCGCGCAGCGCGCGGCCTGGAACAAGAGCGGTGCGAACGCGAGGCGCTGCGCCGTCGATTGCGCCTCGGTCAGCGTGCCCTGCTGCGGGCTGGCGGGTACGGACGGCGCGGGCGGGGTCGGATGAGGAGAATCGACGTCTGAAGCGGAACGGGGAAGGTCGTATCCCATGGGGTGCAGCGATCTCGTCACCCGCGGTCGCGGTCTGCTTTGATCCCGATCAAGGGCGCGTGGGCGTCGCGGCCGTGAGCCGCGTCGGCCGCCCCCTGATCCAGATCAACGAACCGCCTGCCTCCGTTCTGTATCTGTGACCTTGCGAACGATTCGCAATCTCAGGAGCGCGCGATGGCCATGACGAACACCCGACCCCTGTCGCTTCACACCCGGGCACAAGACCCGGCCGCCAAGCTCGCGCTGCACAAGATGCCTGGCCATTGGCTGCTCGCACGGCTCGGCAAGCGTGTGCTGCGCCCCGGTGGGCTGCGGGCGACGCAGTGGCTGCTCGAGAACCTCCACCTCGGCGAGGAGGACGACGTCGTCGAGCTCGCGCCCGGGTTGGGCTCCACCGCCGCGTTGCTGCTCGCCAGGCGGCCCCGGAGCTACGTCGGGGTCGATCGCGACCCCGAGGCCCTGCGGCGCACCGAGGCGGTGTTCGGCGCCCCCGAGGGCTCTTGCCGCGCGCGCGTGCTCCGCTCCGATGCCACCGACGTGCCGTTGCCTGCCGCCTCGGCCTCGCTCGTCATCGCCGAGGCGCTATTGAGCATGCAACCGCACCCGCGGAAGCTGAAGATTCTCCGCGAGGCCTCACGCCTGCTCCGCCCGGGCGCCAGGCACGGCCTTCACGAGTTGGTGCTGAATCTGCCCGGCGCCGAATCGGCGCGTGCCCGCCAGATCGAGCAAGAGCTCTCGCAGACGCTTCGCGTCGGTGTGCGCATCGGCACGGTCGACCAATGGAGCGATTGGCTCGCGACGGCAGGCCTCCGGATCGACGCCGTCGAGTGCGGCCCGATGCGGCTGCTCGAGCCGAGCGCGATGCTCGAAGACGAGGGGTTGTTCGGCTGCCTGCGCATCATCGCCAATACCCTGCAGAGCCCCGCTGCGCTGCAGCGCGTGGTGGACATGCTCCGCGTGTTCCGCCGTCACGAAGCGGAGCTGGGCTTCATTGCGGCCGTCTCCATCAAGCGCTGACTCCCATGGCACCAGTCACCACCAATCGGTGGCCTCCTCGAGAAGCGCACCCCGCAAGAGCGACCCGCGACGGATCTTCGACCGCTCCAGCGCGAGCTCCGTGGCTGCCAGTGCGATGCGGTCGCGGACCTGCCCTTTGAGCCGCGGTACGTCGGCCGCGGTGAGGCCCTGCGTCGAGATGGGCTCGAGCACTCGCACCACCGCGTCAGCCTCGCCGAACCACTTGCTGCCCTTCGGCCTGCACTCGCGCGTCCCGTGGATGGCGAGCGGCAGCACCGGCACGCCCGACTCGATCGCGAGCGCGAACGCCCCGTCCTTGAATTCCTGCAACTGCCCATCGGCGCTGCGCGTGCCCTCGGGGAAGAGCATCACGCTCATGCCCGACGCCAGGGTCTCGCGCGCCGCCGCGAACATGCACTCCACCGACGCGCGGTTCCCCCGCTCGAGCGGAATGTCGCTGCCCAGCGAGATGAGCCAACCGGTCACCGGCTGGCGGAACACCTCGCGTTTCGCGATCAACCTCATGTCCCACGGCAAGTGGCACAGCAGGAACGGGTCAGCGGTCGAGAGGTGGTTCGACACCACCACGTACGCGCGGTCGCCGATGTCGTGAGGGCCGTCGCCCTCGACGTGAAACCGCCAGAGGGGGCTGAGCTGCGACGTGAGCTTCCCGAAGCGGCGCATCCATCGACCGCGTGCTCTCCGGCCCGGGTCGTGGCGGGCGAAGACACGCGCTGCCGCCATGATCGGCAGGAATACGAACAACCCGAGAAGAATGAACTCTGCGTAGGTGTACAGCCTCAGAACCATGCGCTTCATCGGCACCCTCGCGCCTTGAACATCGTGAAAGCCTCGGCGCTGTGAGCTGCGCGGACCTTGATCGAGATCATCTCGCACCGAGCGGGGCATGCGCTCCGTGACCGTCGCGACCGAGACCGCTCGTCGGCGGCGCGAAGGGGCGTGGCGCTCTCCGCCGACGGGCCGTCGGCCAACGGGGCTCTCCCGGCCCGCTGCGTCGTCGTCGAGCATGGCAGGCGCGGTGTTCGGCGTCTCGGCGACCCGGTCCTGATAGACCGTGATGGCGTGACGTCAGGGCCACACCAGAAGGTCGAGCTCGCCGCGGGGCTACCGGCAGCGCTCGTGACCGGCGCCTGCTCCGGCATCGGCCGGGCGCTCGCCGACGGCCTCGCTCGACGCGGCCACGCGCTCGTCATCGTGAGCCAGCGGCAGGCCGAGCTCGAGCGCGCCGCCTCGGAGCTGCGCGAGGCCCACGGCGTCGCGGTGTACCCGCTGGTCTTCGACCTCGCCCGGCCCACCGCGGCGAACGAGCTGTACGAGGCGGTGCGCGGGCTGGGCCTCGAGGTCGACGTGCTCGTCAACAACGCCGGCTTCTTCTTCTTCGGCGAGGTCGCCGACGCCGTACCCGAGCGCGCGAACGCGATGCTGCAGCTGCACGTCGTCACGCCGTCGCTCTTGTGCACGCTGTTCGGGCGCGACATGCGCGCGCGCGGCCGAGGCCACATCCTCATCGTGTCGAGCATCTCGGCGTGGCGCGACTTCCCCGGTATCGCGTACTACGGCAGCAGCAAGAAGTACCTGCGCGGCTTCGCGCGCGCCCTGCGCAGCGAGCTCGGCGTCTACGGCGTCAACGTCACCTGCCTCGCGCCGGGCGCCACCGCCACCGGGCTGTACGACCCGAACCAGGTGCCGGTGCAGCGGGCGAACCGGCTCGGCGTCATGGCGTCGCCGCGCGACGTCGCGGAAGCCGGGCTCGAGGCCATGTTCGCCCGCCGGGCAGAGCGCGTGCCGGGGTTCGTCAACGCGCTGCTCGCTTCGCTGTCGGCGTGGACGCCGCAGTGGCTCGTCGACCTCATCCGCCGCCGCGCGCCCTGGCTGCCGAAGCGGAGCCCGTGACGGTGGCCAGCCCCTTCGAGCCCTTCCGCCTCGCCGGCCTCACCCTGCGCAACCGCATCATCAAGGCGGCCACGTTCGAGGGCATGGCGCACGGCGGCGAGGTGATGCCTGCGCTGGTGGCGCACCACGAGGCCATCGCCCGAGGCGGCGCGGCGATGACGACCGTCGCGTACTGCGCCGTCACCGCCGATGGGCGCACCTTCGCCGATCAGCTGTGGGTGCGCCCCGAGCTCGTCGCGCCGCTGCGCAGGCTCACCGACGCCGTCCACCGGCACGGCGCGGCGGCCTCGCTGCAGCTCGGGCACTGCGGCTCCTTCAGCAACAACCGCGCGCTCGTGGCCCGGCGGCCGAAGGGCCCCTCGCGCACGTTCAACAAGCTCGGCGCGCTGTCCGGCCGGCCCATCGGCGACGCGATGAGCGAGGCCGACATCCGCCAGACCGTCGAGGCCTTCGCGCGCGCGGCGGCCCTCGCCCGCGAGGCGGGCTTCGACGCCGTCGAGCTGCACCTCGGCCACGGCTACCTCTTGAGCCAGTTCCTGAGCCCCGACAGCAACCGCCGCACCGACGCGTGGGGCGGCTCGCTCGAGAACCGCGCGCGCTTCGGGCTCGACGTCGTCGACGCCGTCCGCCGCGCGGTGCCAGCCGATTTTCCCGTCCTCGCGAAGGTGAACCTGCGCGACGGCCACCAAGGCGGCCTCGAGCTCGATGAGAGCGTGCAGGTGATGCGCTGGCTCGAGGCGCGCGGCGCCGACGCGCTCGTGCTCTCGGGGGGCTATGTCAGCCGCGACGCGTTCTACCTGTTCCGGGGCGAGCGGCCGCTGGCCGCGATGATCGAGGTCGAGAAGAGCTGGCCGCAGAAGGCGGCGCTCGCGCTGTTCGGCCCCGCCGTCATCAAGGCCCACCCGTTCGAGCCGATGTACTTCCTGCCGCTGGCCAAAGAGGCGCGCCGCGCGGTGAAGCTGCCGCTCGCGCTGCTGGGCGGCCTCACCGCGCTCGAGCACCTCGAGCGCGCGCGCGCCGAGGGCTTCGAGCTCACGGCGATGGCGCGCGCGCTCATTCACGACCCCGCGCTGCCCATGAAGCTGCAGGCGGGCACGGTGAAGGCGAGCGGCTGCGTGCCGTGCAACCTCTGCGTCGCCGAGATGGATCGCGCCGGCGGCGTGCGCTGCGTGCGCGCCGGCGCGACCTGAGCCGTCAACCGACCGTGGCAGCCACGGCAGGAGCGGCGGCCTCGGGCTGGTATACGACGCGCACCACGCGCAGCGTGCGGCTGCGCGCGCCGGGCATGGGCCACTCGATGCGCTGCTCGGTGGTGAGCCCGAGCAGCGCGGTGCCCACGGGCGCGAGCACCGAGATCTTCGCGCGCTCGGCGTCTGCCTCGTGCGGGTAGACGAGCTCGGCCTCGCGCCACTGGCCCGTCTCGACGTCCTCGAAGATGACCCGCGAGTGCATCGTCACCACGTTCGGCGGAATCTGCGTCGCCTCGATGAGCTCTGCGCGGTCGAGCTCGAGCTCGAGCAGCTCGGCCGCCTCGGCGAGCGGCCCCGCTTCGTGGTGCGCGATGAGGCGGGTGAGCCGGCGGTGGTTGTCGTGCGTGAGCAGAATGGGAGGAACGGTAGCGTGCATGGTCGGGCTCCTTCGGAGAAGAGGGGTGAACGAGAAGGGTGATGCCGTCGTCTCTGGCGCTGCGTGGCTAGAAAAGCTCTAGCCGCACGCAGCGCCGGTCTCGAGGCAGACCCGTGCCCGGCAGGTGTCTGCGCAGGCGAGGTCCAGCTGGTCTCGAGGCGAAATCACGACTTCTCACCCGGCTCGTAAGAACGCCGGTCGAGCCACGCAAGCGCTTTGCTTCAGGCCGCGCGCCGGCGCGCCGACCGCGCTGCGCTGATGAGCTTCGTGGCGGCGCGCTGCGACTGGCCGGCGGCGAGGTCGAACGCCTCGCGGGCCTCGCTGCCGCGGGCTTCGGTGACGATCGACTGAAGGCCCGCGAGCACGATCTTGATTCGGCAGACGGTGTCGACCCCGCCCTTGGGGCCGTTGACGTCTTCGAAGCGCACGGTCGCGCGCATGGCCTTGCTGCCGAGCTTCTGCAGCTGCCGCTGCATGCGCACGTTCACGTGCTCTCGCGTGTCGCCATCGACCTCGATGCCCTTCGACGTTCGGATGTTCACGGGTGTCGTAGCCATGCTCTGTATGTAAGGACGTGCCTCGCTCGTGGCCACGTCCTTCACGGATCGCCGGGCTCGCTGCGCACCGCGAGAATCGGCACGTCCTTCGCCCCGGCGCGGCGGCTGCGGAACAGGCCCGCGCGGATGAGGAAGATGGCGGTGATGGGCGCCGTGGCTGAGACGAAGAGGGGGATCAGCAGCGCGTGGACGAACACCTGCTCCTCGACGAACGACTGCTGCACCGCGGTCGCCAGGGCGAAGGCCCAGACCCCGAACGTCGAGCCGAGCGTCGGCGCGTGCGCGCGCTGAAAGAACGTCGGCAGGCGCACGAGGCCGATGGCGCCGGTCAGCGCCGCGAGCCCACCCGCCACCACCAGCACGGCGGTGACCGCCTCGAGCCAGAGGCTCATTCGATCACCTCTCCGCGCAGGAGGAACTTCGCCATCGCCGTCGAGCTCACGAAGCCGAAGAGCGCGATGAGCAGCGCGCCCTCGAAGTACATGCTGCTCGTGTAGGTGAGGCCGAGCGCGAGCATCAGCAGCATCGCGCTGGTCGAGAGGCTGTCGAGGGCCATCACGCGATCCTGCGCGGCCGGCCCCACGAACAGCCGCACCAGCGCGAGCAGCATCGCCAGCACGAGGCACCCCTGCGCGAAGACCAGGGCGAGGTAGAGCAGGGGGCTCATTCGAAGATCTCCTTCAACAGCCGCTCGTAGCGGTTCTTGATCAGCGTCACGATCTCGGCCTCGCCGTGCGGCACCAGCACGTGGATGAGCAGCACCTTGCGATCGACCGAGAGCTCGGCCCACGTCGTGCCGGGGATCGCGCAGATGATCACCGCCAGCACCGCGAGCGCGTGTGGGTCCTGCACGTCGAGCGGCACGCGCACGAAGCCCGAGCGCAGCTTCGAGTTGCCCTCGGTGAGGATGAGCTTCATCACGCGCACGTTCGAGGCCACCGTGTCGGCGAGCACCGTGAACACCAGCCGCAGCACGGTGAGCGGAGCCCCCACCCGAACGCGGCCCGGCCGCAGGCTGCGCGTCAGCGCCACCGAGCCCACCGCGAGCACCACGCCCCACAGCAGCGTGTCGACGCTGAGCGACTGGCGCAGCAACAGCCACAGGCCGAACAGCGCGACCGCCAGCACCGGTGAGGGCAACAGCCTGTTCACCGCGCCGGCTCCTTCGGGTGCAGCACCGCGTTCACGTACGCGGCCGGCTCGTACAAGGACCTCGCCGCGGCGGTCGTGAACTCGAGCGCCGGCCCGGCCGCGGCGGTGAGCGTGATGCACGCCACGAGCAGCGCGACCAGCGGCAGGCCCTCGGCGAAGCGCAGCCGCGGTGGGGCGCGGTCTGCCGACCAGAAGCTGCGAATACCGGCGCGCACCACCGCGATCAGCGCGAGGAAGCCGGTGCCGAGCACCACGGTGAAGAACACCGCGGTGCGCTGCGGCGCGGGCGCTCCCTGCAGCACGGCCGACAGCATCGCGAGCTTCCCGATGAAGCTCGACAGCGGCGGCAGCCCCGCAGTGAGCACCGCGCACGCGATGAAGCACAGGCCCAGGAAGGCGGTCTCGGCGGGGAAGGGCCGCGCGATGAGCACCTGCTCCTCGTCGTCGAGGTTCAACCCGGCCTCCGCGATGAGGCTGGGGCTCAAGAACGGCGCCTCGTCTTCGAGCGTCGCGTTCGAGTTCCGCCATCGCTCGACGAGGTCGATGAGCAGGAAGAACGCGCTCGCGGTCAGCGTCGAGCTGACCAGGTAGAGCAGCGCGCCCGCAGTGACGGCCGACGACCCGAAGCCGAGCGCCGCGACCAGCGTGCCCGACGAGGTGACCAGGCCGAACGCCGCCAGCGCAGCGAGCCGGTGCGAGCCCAGCATGCCCAGCGCTCCGAGCACGGCGGTGGTGAGGCCGAACAGCATCAGCACCTCGCCGAGCTCGGCCGGCCCGCCGCCGGGGAACCACAGCGTCGAGCAGCGCAGCAGCGCGTAGACGCCGACCTTCGTCAGCAGCGCGAAGAACGCCGCCGCCGGTGGCGTCGCCGCCGAGTACGCCGGCTGCAGCCACAGGTTCACCGGCCACATCGCGGCCTTGAGCAGGAACGCGAGGCCGAGCAGCGCGACGCCCGCGTACAGCACTCCGCGATCTTGCGCCGCGACGTGCGGCAGCCGGCTCGAGAGATCGGCGAGGTTCAGCGTGCCGACGAGCCCGTACAGCATCGACGTGCCGAGCAGGAACAGCGCCGACGCCGCGAGGTTCACCGCGACGTAGTGCACCGCCGCCGCGACGCGCGGGCGCCCCGAGCCGTGCAAGAGCAGCCCGTACGAGGCCGCGAGCAGGATCTCGAAGAACACGAACAGGTTGAACAGGTCGCCGGAGAGGAAGGCTCCGCACAGGCCCATCAGCTGCAGCTGCGCCAGCGGGTTGAAGTGCACGCCGGCGCGGCTCCACCGGGCGGCGGCGAACGCGGTCGAGCACAGGCCGACGAAGCTCGCGAGCACCAGCATCATCGCGGCGAGGCGGTCGAGCACCAGCGCGATGCCGTGCGGCGGAGGCCAGCCCCCCGGGACGTAGACGACGACCCCGTGCTCGTGCACCCAGGCGGCCAGGCCCACCGAGGCGAGCAGCACCAGGAAGCTCGCCGCGACGTTGAGCCACACGCGCCGCAGGCGCCACGGCTCGGGGAACAGCGCCATCACCGCCGCCGCCACGAGCGGAATCGCCACCGGGGCGATCACCAGGTGCGGCATGAGCGACCTGAGGAGCGCGCTCATTCGGCGCCGTCCACGTGATCGGTGTGCGCCAGCCCGCGCGAGGCGAGCAGCACGACGAGGAACAGCGCGGTCATCGCGAAGCCGATGACGATGGCGGTGAGCACCAGCGACTGCGGCGTCGGGTCGGCGTACCGCTCGAGCGTGCGCGGCACGCCGTCGGCGAGGATGGGCTCTTTGTCGACCGCGAGGCTGCCGGTGCTGAAGATGAAGAGGTTCACCGCGTAGCTCAAGAGCGACAGCCCCATGATGGTCTGGAACGTGCGCTGCCGGAGCAGCAGCCAGACGGCGCAGCCTCCGAGCGTGCCGATGCCGAGCGCGAGGACGAGCTCCATCGTTCAGTCGCTCCCGATGCCGCGATCGGCGCGCACCGACTGGTGGGCCATGCTGGTGAGGATGAACAGCGTCGCGCCGATGACGAGGCACATCACGCCGAGGTCGAACGTCAGCACGCTCGAGAGGTGAACCTCGCCGAGCAGCGGCACCGTGCCGTGCCAGCGCTGCGCGGTGAGCCACGGCTGGTTCGCCGCGAGCGCGAGCGCTCCGGTGCCGGCCACCAGCAACAGCCCGGCCGAGATGAAGCGGCGCGGGTTGAGCCGCAGCTGCGCCTCCGTCCACACGGTGCCGGACACGATGTACTGCAAGAGGAGCCCGGCCGAGAACACGAGCCCGGCCACGAAGCCGCCGCCCGGCTCGTGGTGGCCGCGCAGGAAGAGGTACGCCGAGACGACGAACGACACGGGCAGGAGCAGGCGCACCAGCACCGCGGGCACGCCGAGGTAGCCGATGGCGGGGTCGCTGGCGTGGCGGGGGTTCACCAGGTCGGTCTGCAGATCTTTCGGCACCGCGCGCTGCTGCTCGGGCGGCTGCAGCGTCTCGGACGGGGGCCGGAAGCGGCGCAGCAGCGCGTACACGGTGAGCGCGGCGATCGCGACCACCACGCCCTCGCCGAACGTGTCGAAGACACGGAAGTCGACGAGCATCACGTTCACGACGTTGCGGCCGCCCGCCTCGGGGTACGCGTGCTCGAGGAAGAACGTCGAGATGCTGCTGCGCAGCGACCGCGTCGCCACCGCGTAGGCCAGCACCGCGAGCCCCACTCCCGCTGCGACCGAGACGATCAGGTCGCGCACCGCTTTGCCGGACGTGACCGCGCTTCGTCGCTGCTCTACCGGCAGCCAGCGCAGCCCGAGCAGGATCAGCACGACCGTCACCACCTCGACGACGAGCTGGGTGAGCGCGAGATCGGGCGCGGAGAACCAGCTGAACGTGATGATGCAGACGACGCCGGCGACCGCCGAGAGCATCAGCGCGGCGAGGCGGTGGTGCTTCGCGTGCACCGCCGCGCCGATCGCCGCGGCGCCGCCGACCAGCCACAGGCCGGCGAAGGCAGGCGACAGCGGCACCAGCGGGCGCGAGCCCGCGATCGGGCTGCCGCTCCACGCGAACCACGCGAGCCCGAGCGACACGAGCACGAGCAGCAGCATCTGCGCCTGCAGCCCGCCCGTCGCCAGCGAGCGGCGCGTCTTCACCGCCACGCCCGTCAGCCACGCGACGGCCTGCTCGAAGCGCCACTTCCCGTCCAGCCCGTCGAGCAGCGGCCGGCGGGTGACGCGCCGGTTGAAGACCGCCCAGCCGGCGACGCCGCCCACCATCGCCAGCACGCTCATCACGAACGGCGCGTTGAGGCCGTGCCACGGCTTGAGGTCGAACGCCGGCAGCGGCCCGCCGACCACCGGGCGCGCGGCGGCGTCGAGCAGCCCGCGCACCGACGCTTCGGGGATGACGCCGACCACGAGGCAGATGACGGCGAGCAGCGCGACCGGCGCGCGCATGAAGAACGGCGGCTCGTGCGGCGCGCGCGGCAGGTCGGCGCGCAGCGGCCGCCCGAAGAACGCGCCGAAGGCGAAGCGCAGCGAGTACGCGACGCTGCCCATGCCGGCGACGATGGCGAGCGCCGGCAGCGTCCACTCGACCCACGGCGCCGCCCGCAGGTACAGCGTCTCGCCGAAGAACATCTCCTTCGAGAGGAAGCCGTTGAGCAGCGGCACGCCGGCCATGGCGGCGCTCGCGACGACGGCGAGCGTGCCGGTGATGGGCATCACCCGGTACAGGCCCGACAGGCGCCTCAAGTCGCGCGTGCCGGTCTCGTGATCGACGATGCCCGCCGCCATGAACAGCGACGCTTTGAACGTCGCGTGGTTCATCAGGTGGAACACGGCGGCGGTCGCCGCGAGCGGGCTGTTGAGGCCGAGCAGCAGCGTGATGAGGCCCAGGTGCGAGAGGGTCGAGTACGCGAGCAGCGCCTTCAAGTCGTGCTGGTACAGCGCGAGGTACGCGCCGGCGAGCAGCGTCACCAGGCCCGTCGCGCTCACCGCCCAGAACCACGCGTCGGTGCCGGCCAGCGCCGGCCACAGCCGCGCGAGCAGGAACACGCCGGCCTTCACCATCGTCGCCGAGTGCAGGTACGCGGACACCGGCGTGGGCGCCGCCATCGCGTGCGGGAGCCAGAAGTGAAACGGCACCTGCGCGCTCTTGGTGAACGCCGCGAGGAGGGTGAGGCCCAGCGCGAGGGGGTACAGCGGGTGCGCGCGCAGCTTCGCGCCGCTGGCCAGCACCACGTCGAGCTCGAAGCTCTGGGCCACGTGGCCGATGAGCAGCACCGCGGCGATGAGCGCGAGCCCGCCCAGGCCGGTCACGGTGAGCGCGAGCCGCGCGCCGCGCTGCGCGTCTTTGCGCTGGTGCCAGTAGCCGATGAGCAGGAACGAGCACAGCGAGGTGAGCTCCCAGAAGAAGGCGAGCTGCAAGAGGTTGCCCGACAGCGCCACGCCGATCATCGCGCCCATGAACGCGAGGAACAGCGCGTAAAAGCGGGGCGCCGGGTCGGTGGCCGACAGGTAGTAGCGCGCGTAGAGCACGACCAGGGCGCCGACGCCGAAGACCAGCAGGCACATCAACCACGCGAAGCCGTCGAGCCTGAAGGTCGCCGAGAGCCCCAGCGTCGGCGCCCACGCGAGGCGCTGCGTGACGAGCTCCCCGCGCGAGATGGCCGGCCAGGCGTTCGCGCACAGCGCGAGGCCGCCGAGCGCCGCTGCGCCGGCGAGCAGCGCGGTCCGGTTGCGTGCGTGGCTCGGCGAAAGCCCCACGGCGAGGGCCGCGACGAACGGCGACACGAGCATTGGGACCAGCGGCATGCGCCGGGCATGGTAATGACAGCGTGCCGGTCTGCCCACGTCGAAATCGGGTCGGCGTCAGGAAGGAACCCATGAGCACCCAGACTTCGCCCAAGCGCCCGTCGCCCGTCGCGCCTGGCGGCCCGTTGCCGTTCCGCTCCGCAGTCGTCGCGGTCGATCTGTCGCCGGGCTCCGACCGGGTCGTGCAGCGCGCCGCGCTCGTCCCCTTGGCGCCGCTGGCGCGCATCACGCTGGTGCACGCCGTGCCGCGGTCGCTGCCCGCCCGCGCGCGCGCGGCGGCGTCCTCCGATGCCCGCGCGGCGCTGCGCCAGCACGCGGCGCGCCTCAAGGACACGGTCGACCCCTCGGTGAAGGTCCAGTGGGTGGTGAGGTCGGGCTCGGCCGCTTCGCAGATCTCGGACGTCGCCGCCGAGGCCGGTGCGCAGTTGCTCGTCATGGGCCGCGGCGGCCAGGAGAAGCTCACCGAGCTGTTTCTGGGCTCGACGGCAGAGCGTGTCTTGCGCTCGGCGCGTGTGCCGGTGCTGGTGGTGAGGCTCGCCGCTCGGCGGCCGTACGAGCGGCCGCTGCTCGCCGCCGACGCCGAGGCGCCGCTGCACGCGCTGCTCGCGACGCTGTTCCGGCTCGTGCCGCCGCCGCGCCCGAAGATGGCGTGGGTGCACGCGTTCGACACGCCGATGCGCGGGCTCATCTACCCGAGCCTGAGCGTCACCGAGTCGGCGGGCTACGAAGCGCAGTTCGAGCGCACGGCGCGCGCCGCCGTCTCGCAGCGCCTCGACGCGGCGCGCGCGCGGGTGAGCCCGAGCGATCGCGCCGCGTGGCACGCGATGGTGCTGCCCGGCTCGCCGCGATCGGTCATCCCGAAGTCGGTGGCGATGCTGCGCGCCGATCTGCTGGCGATGGGCACGCAGGCGCGCTCGGGCCTCTCGCACGCCATGCTGGGCACCGTCGCCGGAGACGTGCTGCGCGACGTGGGCTGTGACGTGCTCGTTGTCCCGCCGAGGAAGAGACCATGAGAGCTCACGCGGTGATGACCATCGACGTCACCCACGTGACGCCCGAGACGACGCTCAAGAAGGCGTACGCGCTGATGCGCAAGCTCGACGTCCGACACCTGCCGGTGCTGCACGACCAGCGGCTCGTCGGCCTCGTGTCGGATCGCGACGTGCTGGTGCGCAGCACGCGCAAGCGCGGCCGGGTCACCGTCGGGGCGGGGCGCGTGCGCCGCGTGATGTCGCGCGTGACCCTGACGATGGGGCCGACCGCTTCGGTCTCCGAGCTCGCGCACCTGATGATCGAAGAGAAGATCGACGCGGTGCCGATCGTCGACTCGGGCCGGAAGCTCGTCGGCCTGGTGACGTCGACCGATCTGCTCAAGCTGTTGACCGACGCCGTGCGGCCGAAAGACCGGCTGCCGTTCAGCTTCACGCTGCGGCAGCCGTGAGGCCGTGCGCCACCTTCGGTGCGCGACCGCGGCGAAGGGTCACTTCGCGCCGTCGCGCACCAGGTGAAAGCCCTGCTGCGTGCCCATGCGCAGGCCGTAGCCGAGCTGGATGTTGAGGTTCGCGAGCGGCTCGACGAGGCGCGCGTTCTTGAGCGGGCCGGCGTCGACGGCGTCGAAGCCGATGTTGCCGGCGAGCTCGAGCGCGGTGCGCTTCGCCTCGGTGTCGTCGCCTGCGACGAGCGCGGTGAGCTTCGTGCCGTTCACCTTCCCCGAGTCCATGTGCTGCGCGAACACGGTGTTGAAGGCCTTCACCACCCGCGCCTTGGGCACCTTCTTCTGCAGCTCTTCCGCGCCGCTGGTGTTGAACCCGACGGCGAGCCCCATCTTCTCGTCGAGCGGGTTCGTCACGTCGATGACCGTCTTCCCGTCGAGGCCCGGGCCCGCGGTCGCCGCGGCGTCGGCCACGGCCTGGAACGGCACCGCGAAGATCACCACGTCGCCCCACGCGGCCGTCTCCTTGATGGCCGCCTTGTCATTGCCGACCGCGCGCACGTCGTGCCCGGCCTTCTTGAGGCCGCGCTCGAGCGCCGAGCCCACGTTTCCATCTCCCAAGATGCCGATCTTCTTCTTCGCCATGTGACGGCTCCTTTGTGCGTGAAGGCGCGTGGACTAACCGGCGCCCGCGCGCGGCGCTCGGAAAGGCCGGGCCGCCTGACTCGTACGAGGGGACGTCACCGGGCCGTCAGCGCCGCCCGGTCCTGGTGCGGTCCTGTCTCCCGACCAGCACGTCGCAGCTCGCGCGCTCGAGCACCCGCTCGGCCGTGCTGCCGAGCAGCGCGGCGCCCAGGCTGGTGCCCTCGTGCGAGCCCACGACGATCAGGTCCGCGCGGCGGCGCGCCGCCAGCGAGAGGATGACCGCGCGTGGGTCTCCTGGCATGACCGTGGGGCTGAAGCCGCCCGCGTCTCGCGCGAGCCCCGCGAGCTCGAGGTCGGCGCGCCGCGCCGCTTCGTCGCGCGCCCGCGCTGCGGCCGCCTTCCCCAGGAGCAGCTCGTACGGCACGCGGGCGGCGTGCAGCAGCGTCGCTTCGACGTCTGGCTCGAGCACGCGCTGGGCCAACTCGGTGACCGCGCGGCTGCCCTCGCCGAGGTCGACCGCGACGAGCGGCCGCGCGTAGGCGCCTCGCGGCGGTTCCTTCACCACCAGCACCGGCACCGCGCCGACGCGCACGACGCGCTCGGCCGTCGAGCCGATGAACATGTCGCGCAGCGGGCGCGGCCCGTGGCGGCCGACGACGAGCAGCTGCGCCGCGACCGACTTCACCGCCGCGAGGATGGCGCCGTACGAGCTGCCCTCGCTCAGCACCGAGCTGACGAACACGCCGCTGCGCCCCTGTGCCTGCAGTGCCCGCTCCAGCCGCCCGGTCACCGCGTCGAGCTGCTCCTGGGCCTGGCGCTCGGCGGTGCGGTGCAGGTCACGCGGCAGCCGATCGGGCAGCACGTGCACGACCGTGATGCGCGCCCGCGGCGAGAGCGGCAGCTCGGCCGCGCGCGACAGCGCGGCCTCCGAGCCCGCCGAGAAGTCGGTCGCGACGGCCACGTGGGTGAACCGGGGCAGGGGCGTTCTGGCTTGCTCTGGCATGTCGGGCTCGGCACTCGCACGCGCGCGCCGGCCCTGTCACGCACGAACTGACCTGAAGGTCGTGCGCCGCACCCTGGCCGGGGCTAGAAGGCCTGCCCGCATGAGCGCGACGCCGCCGAACCCGATGCCCGCCGCGTTCATCGGCCACGGCAGCCCGATGAACACGCTCGAGAAGAACCGCTTCACCGAAGCGTGGCGCGCCTTCGGGCAGAGCGTGACCCAAGTTCGCGGCGTGCTCGTCGTCTCGGCGCACTGGTACGTGAACGCGACCGCGGTGACCGCGATGGAGCGCCCGCGCACGATTCACGACTTCTACGGCTTCCCGCAGCGGCTGTTCGAGGTGCAGTACCCGGCGCCGGGGCTCCCTCAGCTCGCCGAAGAGGTCGCCGAGCTGCTCAGGCCCACGCACGTCGGGCTCGATCGCGACACCTGGGGGCTCGATCACGGCACCTGGTCGGTGCTCGTCCACGTCTTCCCCAGGGCCGACGTGCCGGTCGTGCAGCTGTCGATCAACGCGCAGAAGAGCTTCGACGAGCACGTCGCGCTCGGCGCGAAGCTGCACGCGCTCCGCCAGCGCGGAATCCTGGTGCTCGGCAGCGGCAACGTCGTGCACAACCTGCGCGCGCTCGACTGGAAGCGGCCCGACGCCGCGTTCGACTGGAACCAGCGCTTCGACGAGGCGGCGCGCGAGCTGCTCACCACGCGCCCCGGCGACGTCGCGCGGCTTCAGGAGCACCCCGACTTCCGCATGGCGGTGCCCACGCCGGATCACTTCCAGCCCCTGCTGTACGTGGCCGGCCTCGCCGCCGCCGCCGGTCGCCCGCTCGACGTGCTCGTCGACGGTCCCGCCTACGGCTCGCTCTCGATGGCCTGCTACACGCTCGACGCCGCCTGCCCGAAGGGGTCCTCGACGGGCGGCCCGGTCGACGGGGCGACCCCACCGGCGCGCGCCGACGAGACGAACCTCTGACCGATGGCGACCGTGACCCTGGCGAGCGAGCTCGCGCGGCAGGCCTTCGCTCGGGCCGCCGGCGGGCCGCTCATCCCCGGCAACCGCGTACGCCTGCTCAAAGACGCGCAGGAGAACTACCCGGCCTGGCTCGAGGCGATCGCGAAGGCGCGCCACCGCGTGCACTTCGAGAGCTACATCATTCACGACGATGACGTCGGCCGGCAGTTCGCGGCCGCCCTGTGCGAGCGCGCGCGCCACGGAGTGCGGGTGCGAGTGCTCTACGACTGGTGGGGCTGCTTCAACACCGCCGGGCGCTCGTACTGGCAGTCGCTGCGCGCCGCCGGCGTCGAGGTGCGCGCGTACAACCCGCCGCGCCTGGGCGGGCCGCTGCGGTTGCTCAGCCGCGACCATCGCAAGATGGTCTGCGTCGACTCGGAGGTCGGCTTCGTCAGCGGCCTGTGTGTCGGTCAGATGTGGCTCGGAGACCCGTCGCGCGGCCTCGAGCCCTGGCGCGACACCGGCATCGAGCTGCGCGGGCCGGCGGTGGCCGAGCTCGAGGCGGCCTTCGCGGAGCTGTGGGGTGGGGAGGGCGCTCCGCTCGAAGGCGACCCACCCGTGACGCTCGCGCCGCGAGGCGACGCCGCAGTGCACGTCGTCGCCAGCGTGCCGTCGACGGCCGGGCTGTTGCCGGTCAACGAGCTCGCCGCCACGCTCGCCAGCGAGCGGCTGTGGCTGACGGACGCGTACTTCGTCGGCACCACGGGCTACATGCGGGCGCTGTGCGAGGCCGCGCGCGCAGGGGTCGACGTGCGGCTCTTGCTGCCCGGCGCGAGCGACGTGCCGGTGGTCAAGCCGCTCTCGCGCGCGGGGTACCGCACCCTGCTGACCGCCGGCGTGCGCGTGTTCGAGTGGAACGGAGCGATGCTGCACGCGAAGACCGCGGTGCTCGACGGGAAGCTCGCGCGCGTCGGGTCGACGAACCTGAACCCGGCGAGCTGGTTCGGCAACTGCGAGCTCGACGTCGTCGTCGACGACGTGGACTTCTCGAGGCAGCTCGAAGCGCAGTACGTCAGAGATCTCGAGCGTTCGACCGAGATCGTGCTGGCCGAGGGTGAGGTCAAAGACCGTCAGCCGGCGGCGAGGCCACACGCGTCGGGCCGATCGGCCTCGGCCGGAGCGCTGCGCCTGGGCAACACCCTCGGCGCCGTGGTGACGCGGCGGCGCGTGCTCGAGCCCGTCGAGGGCCGGCTGCTGCTGGCGGTCTCCGCCGTGCTGGCCGCGCTCGCCGGGCTCGCGGCCCTGTTTCCGCGCGTCAGCGCCGGCCTCGCCGCGATCGTGCTCGGCTGGTTCGCGCTGGCGGTCGCCTGGCGGGGCATCGCCGCCATGCGCACGCGCTGAGGGCTGAAGGCGCGCTGGGCTGAGCGCGCGGGCGGTCGCATCGGCGGTGCAGTTGCGAGGAACCGCCGGGTCGCCTCGCGAGGCGAGCTGGACACCGTGCTGGAAGAGGAGACCTGGCGCTCCCGACAGAGGAGCTGAGTGCAGGACTTCGTCCTGAGCACGCGGGCGGCGGAGAACATCATCCGCGCAGTCCGCACGCTCGGTCAGCTGAAGACGCAGTCGAGGTTCGTAACCCGCTCCACGCTCCTGGCCGGAGAAGTGACCGTCGAAGAGAAGGTCGACGGAGCGAACCTGGGCTTTTCGGTCGACGAGGCCGGCACGCTCAGAGGCCAGAACCGAGGCAGCTGTGTCGACCTCGAAGCGCCCGCCGGGCAGTGGAAGCCGCTCGAGGCGTGGCTGTCGCCCCACCGCCGCGCGCTCGCCGAAGCGCTCGCTGACGGTCTCATCTTGTTCGGCGAGTGGTGTTTCGCCGTCCACAGCGTGCGCTACGACCGCCTGCCCGACTGGTTTCTCGCTTTCGACGTCTACGACCGTGCCCGCGGCGAGTTCTGGAGTGTCGAACGACGCGACGCTCTCGCGCAGCGCCTCGGCCTGGTGATCGTGCCGACCCTCGGGCGCGGGCGCTTCGAGCTGGGCGCGCTGCAGCGCCTGCTCGCGCGCTCCGCCTTGACCGACGGTCCGCCCGAAGGCCTCTACGTGCGGCAAGAGCAGCACGGGCGACTGGAGCGGCGAGCCAAGCCCGTCCGCGCCGAGTTCGTACAAGCCATAGAGGAGCACTGGTCGAAGCGACCCATCGAGGCGAACCGACTCGCGCGCTGATCACGTCTCCGGGCCCAGCCAGGGTCGGTGTCCGCGAGGACGTCGAAGCGCTCCGAGCCGCCGGACCCGCGCAGCGCCGAGGCGCGCCAGCGACGGTGCCGCTCGACCGCGGCGCGGCGCGGCTGAACGATGGGGAGCTCATGGAGTGGTCCTCGCGAGCCACTCGGCCGGCCGGTCACACGTCCGGTTCAGGTGTCCGGCGGCGGCGTGGCCTTTACATAGAGAGCATGTCCGCAATTCGGGCCGCCGCATTGCCGTGCCCCATGCCGTGCGCGACGGAGGTGGTGCATGTCGCTCGAGCTGTATTGCCGTAAGCGCGTGGTCGTTCTCGGGACGGGTGCCTCTGCCTTCGAAGCGGCCCGCGCGATGGCTCACAACCGCGTCGGCGCGGTGCTGGTGGGCAGCAGAGCGCGGCCGGTGGGCATCGTCACCGATCGCGACCTCACCCTGCGGTGCATCGGGCGCGGGCTCGACCCCCGTTCGGTGGAGCTCGGCGAGGTGATGACGCCCGAGCCGCTCTCGGTCGACGTCACCGAGAGCGTGCGGAGGGCGGTCGCGGTGATGCAGCGCCACCGGGTGCGCCGCCTCGTCGTGCTCGCTCGCGGCCGCCTCGTCGGTCTCGTCTCGCTCGACGACCTCGTGACGTCAGGCGACGTCGAGCTCGACCAGGTGCGCGACGTCTTGGGTGCGCAGGTGGAAGAGCTGGCCAGCAGCTCGGTGGACCTGCCGGCCCACGAGCACCCTCGCCACCGACGCCGCGAGGCCCGGCGGCGTGAGTCGATGCGCCGCTTCCTCGACCGCCTGATGGCGCTCACGGGCCTCTATGACGCTCACCAGGCGCTGGCGGCCTTCGAGGTGGTCGCCTCCGGCATCGCCCAACGGCTCACGCCGGGTGAGGCGGAGGACTTCGCGGCGCAGCTGCCCAGAGACTTCCGCGGTTACCTCGCCGGCCGCGCCGGCGGCCCCGACCGCGGAGTTTCACGACGATCGATCGAGACCGCTCTCGCGCTGCGGCTCGACATCGACGCACCGCGGGCCGCTGAGCTCGCCTCTGCGATGGGCCGCGCGATCAGCGAGCTCGTGTCGCCGGGTGAGGTCAGGGACATGAGGGGGCAGCTGCCCCGGTCGATGCGCGGGCTGTTGAGCCCGCGCTCGGCGGACGCGCGCTCAGGCCCCGGTGGCACCGAGCGGGCCTGACGTAGGTGCTCGAAGCCCTCCGCGGCGGGCTCGACGCGTCGCCCGCGCCGCGCGCTCACGCCCGCGCGTGCTGCTTCACCCACGCGACGTAGCGGTCCATCCACGCCTGCAGGAACTGTCTGCTCTCGGGGCCGATGTCGCCCTTCGCGTCGAACAGGCCGTCCTTCATCTGCATGAAGCATTCGGGCTGCCCCAGCGTGGGGACGTCGAGGTACGCGAGCGAATTGCGCAGGTGCTGCTGCGCCACCGCCGTCCCGATGGCGCCGACGGAGACGCCCAGGACGCCGGCGGGCTTGCCGCCCCACACGCTCTGCCCGTACGGCCGCGACGCGTGATCGATCGCGTTCTTGAGCACGCCCGGCATCGAGCGGTTGTACTCGGGCGTCACGAACAGCAGCGCCTGCGAGCTGCGGATCTCTTCCTTGAGCCGCTTCACCTGCGGCGCAGGGCTCGAGTCGTCGTCCTGGTTGTAGAGCGGCAGGTCGTCGATGCGCACCTGCTTGAACGAGAACTCCGGCGGCGCGAGCTTGGCGATCGCCGTCGCGAACTTCTGGTTGAACGAGTCGCGGCGAAGGCTGCCCACGACGACGGCGACGGCGTATCGGTCCATGCGTTTGGCTCCGGTGGCGAGAACGCGCCGCAGGGGGAGCAGCGCGCGCCGCTGACCTAACGAGCCGCGTGCCCGGCGACGCCGTCCGCCGGGCTGTCACCTCGCGGTGGCGGCGCCGTCTACGGCAGCGACGCGGCGTTCGCGGCGCCCTTCGTCTCGAGCCGGCCGTCCAGCGCGCGCGGGCGGGTGAGCGCCGCGGCGATGCGCTCGCGCACGCGCGCCTTCAGGTCTTGCACGTCGGCCGCCGTCATCCCCTCGGTGGAGATCGGCTCGAGCACGCGCACCACCGCATCGGCGTCGCCGAACCACACGCTGCCCTTGGGGCGGCACTCGCGCGTTCCCCAGATGGCCAGCGGCAGCACCGGGACCCCGGCCTCGATGGCGAGCTCGAATGCGCCGTCCTTGAACTCCTGCAGCTGGCCGTCGCTGCTGCGCGTGCCTTCGGGGAAGAGCATCACGCTCATGCCCTCGGCCAGCGTCTCTTGCGCTTCGGCGAACATCTGTTCGACCGACGCTCGGTTGCCGCGCTCGAGCGGAATGTCGCCGCCGAGGCTGATGAGCCAGCCGGTCACCGGCTGCCGGAACACCTCGCGCTTCGCCACCCACCTCATGTCCCACGGCAGGTGGCAGAGCAGGAACGGGTCGGCCGTCGAGAGGTGATTCGACACCACCACGTACGCGCGCCCTTGGATGTCCTTCGGGCCTTCGCCCTCGACGTGAAACCGCCACAGCGGCGTGAGCTGCGACGTCAGCTTGCCGAAGCGGCGCATCCATCGCCCGCGCTGGCGCCGTCCCGCCTCGCGTCGCTTGAACAACGCGACGACGGCCATGATGGGGAGAAAGACGAGCGCGAGCGAGAAGAACTCGGCGTAGGTGTAGAGGCCCAGGGCTGCGCGGCGCAGGTGCGAGATCGGGGTGCTCGAGCTCATGATGACGGTGAGCGTCTTTACCGCCCTGCGCGGCGGGCATCGAGCGCCTCGCCGCGATTGCTGAGCATCCGGTGACACTCGGTGATTACGTGACGAAGCCATGACGAGGAGCTCGTGGCACGGCAGGTCGATCTACGCCGTCGGCCACTCGACGCGCCCGCTCTCCGAGCTCATCGCGATGCTTGAGTCCGTGGGGGTCCGCACCCTCGCCGACGTGCGCACGATGCCGCGCTCGCGCACGAACCCTCAGTTCAACCGCGAGACGCTGCCCGCGAAGCTGAAAGGCCACGGCATCCGCTACGTGCACCTCGCGGAGCTCGGCGGCCTGCGCCGCCCACGGAAGGGCTCGGTGAACGCCGGCTGGAGGAACAAGAGCTTTCGCGGCTACGCCGACCACATGCGCACGCGCGAGTTCGAGCGCGGCCTCGCGCGACTGAAGCGGGCAACCGCGCGCGGAGCCGTCGCCTTCATGTGCGCCGAGGCGCTGCGCTGGCGGTGCCACCGCTCGCTCATCGCCGACGCGCTGCTCGTGCGCGGCGCCGACGTGCGGCACCTCGTGCGGGCGGGCAAGTCCGAACCGCACCGGCTCACGCCGTTCGCGCGCGTGAAGGGGCGGTGGCTGAGCTACCCGCCTTAGCTGAAGCCGCGTCACTCGATGAACAGCGCGACCTCTCGGCGAAACGCGCCCTGGCGCACCGCTCCGAAGTCGAACATCGCGTGCAGCAGCTCGCAGCGGGGGCCCTCGTCGTTCATCGCGACGCACTCGTCGTGCAGCGCGGTGACCTTCGCGAGCGAGACCTCTTCTCCGGGGTTCGGGCGGTAGGCCGCCGACACGTACGCGCCGGGAAGCGACGGGTGCTCGGCCTCGGCGCGGTGGCACAGCGCGCAGGTGGACGTCTGGTTCGACTGCGCGACCTTCGTGTACGCGGCGTCGCTCGCGAGCATGCCCGCCGGCGGCAGGTCGAGCTCGCCCTTGATGGTGCGCGTGCCGGTGACCCACTCGCCGGTCTCGATGAGCTTCGCGCCGAGGCCCGACGGCACGACCGACAGCACCATCGCCGGCCCCAGAATGAAGATGCGCGGGCTCTTCGGCCCGTCGGCTGGCTGCGCGCTCATCGCGCTCGTCGTCGCGACGATGGAGAGCGGCCGCGGCAGCCCGGCGACGACGCAGGCCGGGTCGACCGGAGCCGGCAGGGCGTTGATGCGCGCAGAGAGCTGCGCCGCGTTGTCGAGCTGCGAGCCGTCGGTCGCCGCCGCGCACGCGCGCAGCCGCGCGCTCGCCTGGTGCACGCCGGGGCCCGCGTCGGGAGGCACCACCCCCGGGCCCATCGGCCCGCACGCGCACAACACGATGACGAACAGCAACGACTGCTTCACGGCGGGCGTCAGTGTGCCACCGAGGCGAAGCCGCCGGAAAGTATGGCCGACCAATTTTCGTACACGAGCGCCGTGCTCGCGTCGTTCGCGTCGCGGGCCTCGCGCGCCGCCCGCGGCAGCTGCTCGAGGCGCTCGCGCAGCGCGTGCGCGGTCTCGGCGCCGATGAAGAGTCTCCCGTCGGGGGGGGCCAGCTTCGGGTCGAAGCGGTACAGCGCGTCTTCCACGGACTCGGCGACGGGGACGAAGCGGTCGACGGTCTCGAGCGTCGAGGGCGACAGCTGCGTGAGCCTCGCGACGGCCGCCAGCGCCACGGCCGTGGCGAGCTCCCGCCCGGACTCGGCCGAGCGGGCGAGCAGCTCGGCGATCGCCGCCTCGAGCGACGCCAGCGTCTGGCTGCTCGCCGAGGCGTCGAGCCCGTCGAGCACCTTCAGCACGGCCCCCGCCTGAACCGAGAGGGAGATCGGCGCGCGGCCGAGCGCCGCCGTCGCGACGGCGCGCTGCGCGGCCCACACGTCGTCCGCGACGCGGTTGTTCGCCTGCAGCGTCTGGTAGGCGTTGTCGAGCTGCACGAACTCGACGGTGTTCGGCACCTTCAGCTTCTGCCACGGCACCGTGAAGCCCTTCTCCTCCGCGGCGCGGAAGAAGCGGGCGCCGTCGCGCGCGATCTGCTGCAGCACGGTCGAGCCGCTGATCGCGTGGTCCGTCACGAACGCGGCCTCGAGCTTGCCGAAGGGCACGAGCTCTCCCTTCGGGCCCTTCGAGTCCCACTCGCCGCGCTGCTCGTGGCGCACGCCCATGTGCTCGCGCGGCATGTGGTGCGAGAGGAAGTTGATGGCGCGCTGCTGGAAGTCGACGTCGCTCTTCGAGCTGCCGTTGTGATGCGGCGACAGGCGGTGCGGGTCGATGAGCACGTTGCAGTCTTCGCGCGAGTCCCCCCAGCGGAACATCGCCACGAGGTTGTGCGGGTTGAGCGCGCTGCAGTTGAACGTCAGCTCGTCGTGCGCCTTCACCAGCTCGTAGAGCGCGCGCGGCTCGTCCGACGCGAGCTGCTCGAGCAGCTCGGGCGCCTGCCGCTGCACCTCGGCGCGAACCCACGCGTCCATCCACGGGTCGTGCGGGCGCCGCTCGAGCTGCCACACCAGGTCCTTGAGCGGCGCGGGCTCGACGAGGTCGTGCTGCAGCGTCTCGTCGAGCTGCTTTTCCTTCTTCGGGTCGTGGCCCATCGCGGTGTGCACGGTGGTGAGATCTCTCGAGTGGAACACCGCCTGAATCGCGAAGCGCTTCAGCATCGCGAGGAAGTTCTCGCGCATCGCCCGGCTGTCCGTCGGAATCGGAGCCGCCTCGGGCGGCACCTTCTCGGACAGCAGCACGGCCTGCGCGATGGTCTTGTCGATGACGTCGAGCACCGTGCTGCCGAGCAGGTCGACGTGGTCCACCCCCTTCGGGAACGCGAGGCCCAGCGCCGTGGCGTGCGCTTCGTCGAGGGGGAACACCTGCGCGCGCAGGATCTCTTCCAGCGCCAGGTAGAAGTCGTCGACCGGCACGCTGTCGTTCGCCGCCTTCATCAGGTTGATGGACGCCGTCGTGCCGTCGCGCCTGCGGATGACGACGTCGCGGTCGTAGATGGGCACCGAGCCCGACAGCTTCGACAGCCCGTCGATCGCGAAGTCGGCGCGCTTCTGCACGCGCACCCGCACCGCCGTCTGGTACTGCGCGTCGCGCGGGGTCCGCTCTCCTTCCGCGTGGTGCATGCCTTCGTAGTACTCGGCCACTCCCGTAAGACCGAGCGTGGGCAGCGGCGCCACGCTCGCCTGCTTCGCCTCGAGCTGCACGAGCGGCTGCGCGGGCGCCTCGACGATCGTCAGCTTCGGGTTCGGCCTTTGCTGCCGGACGGGCGAGGTGGCGGGCGGACGCGCCAAGGGCGGACGGGTCGAGACTTTGCGGATGGCCATGAAGGTGACGGTGCGTGCAAGAATCGGGGGCGCCCTTTGCGCCCCGGGTTCGCGCAAAGGTCGCGCGCAGCGACCAGCCGCCGCCGGGGAGGGCGCAACTTCTGCGACGCGTCACCTCCAGATGGTGACGGGGCAGTGCGCGTGGTGGGCGACGCGATCGCTCACCGACCCGAGCAGGAAGCGCCGGCCCGGACCGAGGCCCCGGGCGCCCATGACGATGAGGTCAGCGCCCCGGTGGCTCGCGACGTCGACGATGGTGTCCGCGACCGGCCCGACCTCGACCACCTTGGTGATCTCGACGTCGCGCCGCTCGAGCGCGATCTCGTCGAGCCGGGCCTCGACCTTCTTCACCTCGTCGTTCGAGACGGGCGAGCTGACGACCGCGTAGCCCGACACGGGCCCGAGCGGGACCACCTCGGGCGGGGGAAGCACGGTGAGCAGCGTCACCTTCGCCTTCGTCTGCTGCGCCAGCGCCAGCGCGAACCGCGCCGCGTGCCGAGAGGGGGCCGACCCGTCCACTGCAACGAGGATGTTGGTGAGCATGCCCTCTTTGCGCAGCAACGCCCGTTCCACGCAACGGTTGCGCGAAAAAGGGGACAGGCCCCCTTTTTGCGCGCCGAGAAGCGGCCTGTCCCCTTTCTCGCGAGGCATGGGCGTTGCTGAAGCAATGGTCATCATGACCACCGCCATGCACCACGACCCCACGGCCGCGCAGCTGGCCGTCGAAGTGTACGAGCTCGAGCAGCGCCGCCGGCACCAGCAGCAGCAGCGCCGGTCGGTGACGCTGTACGCCATCGGCCGCATGTTCCTCGCGACGCTGTTCCTGGTGAGCGCGGCGGCGAAGATCGTCGACTACGACGCCACGCTGCAGGCGGTCGAGGCCGCGATCCCCGGCGGCTCACTCGGCCTCCCGCTCGCCATCATCGTCGAGCTGATCGGAGGCGTGCTCCTGTTCATCGGCGTCGAGGCCAAACGGGTCGCCGTCGTCCTCATCGCCTGGCTCGGCATCGTCACGCTGCTCATGCACCACGACCTCAGCGAGCCGCTCAACCGCACGTTCGCGCTCGCGAACATGGCCTTCGTCGGCGCGCTGCTCATGATCGTCGCGCACGGCGGCGGGGCCATGAGCTTCGAGCGCATCCTCAAGAAGGCGAAGGTCTGACCATGTACCTCGTCGCCGATGCGATGACCGTCGCGCCGCTCACGGTGCAGCCGGAGGACACCATCGAGCAGGCCCAGGCCCTGATGCGCAACGGGCGCATGCGGCACCTGCCGGTCGTGGAGGGCGGCAAGCTCGTCGGCCTGCTCACGAAGAGCGACATTCTGCGCCGCCACGCCGAGGGCGCGACGCCCCGGCTGGTGCGCGACGCCATGCAGACCGAGGTCGTCACCGCGACCGCGCACCTGCCGCTGCGCCGCGCCGCGCGCCTGCTCTTCGATCGCAAGTTCGGCTGCCTGCCCGTCATCGACGCCAGCCGCGCCGTCGTCGGCATCCTCACCGAGAGCGACTTCATCCGGTTCGCAGCCGACGTGGCCACCGACCTCGATCGGGTCGAGGCGATCGCTTCCAGGGTCGCTTGAACAAACTCTTGGCTGGTTTGAAGGGCCGCGGCTACCTTCGCGGCGTGGCAGAGACGCTGTTCGAAGAGCTCAAGCGCTACGTCGGCTTCAGCGCCGACGACGAGCACGCCCTGCGCGCGCTGCACCCGCTCGCCCAGCCGCGCTTCAAGGACATCTCCGAGATCTTCTACGCGCGCATCCTCGAGCACGAGGGGGCGAAGAAGTCGCTCGTCGGCGGTGAGTCCGTCGTCGGGCACCTCAAGGTCACGCTGCAGGCGTGGATGGACAAGCTCTTGTGGGGCCCCTGGGACGAGGCCTACTACGAGCTGCGCTGCCGCATCGGCCGCATCCACGTACGCATCGCGCTGCCGCAGCACTACATGTTCGGGGCGATGAACGTCATCCGCCAGCAGCTCAACGACGTCATCGACCAGCACTACCTCGGCCAGCCGAAGGGGCTGCACGACGCGCGTGTGGCGGTCGGGAAGATCCTCGACCTCGAGCTCGCGATCATGCTGCACACCTACCGCGAGGACTACCTCGCCCAGCGCTCCCGGCAGGAACGCCTCGCCACCTTCGGCCAGCTCGTCGGCTCGATGGGCCACGAGCTTCGCAACCCCCTGGGCGTCATGGAGACGTCGCTGCACATCCTCAAAGGGCGCGTCGGTGAGGACGAGCGCGCGAAGAAGCACGTCGACCGCATCGGCACGCAGATCACCGTCGCGAACAAGATCATCTCCGACCTGCTCGACATGATCCGCGACCGGCCGATGGCGCGCGAACGGCTCTCGGTGCAGGAGGTCGTCGAGTCGGCGATGCAGGCGCTCGCGCCTCCTTCCGGAGTCACGTACACCATCGAGGGCGTCGAACTGCTCCCGCCGATCGTCGGAGACCGCGGCCAGCTTCGGCAGCTGTTCTTGAACCTGCTCGAGAACGCGACGCAGGCGTGCGGCGCCGACGGCGCCGTCACCGTGCGCGGGGTCGCGCTTGAGGGTTTCGCGAGCATCGCCGTCGAAGACACCGGGCCGGGCGTCGACGAGGTCACGCGCCGCCGTCTGTTCGAGCCGCTCATCACCACCAAGGAAAAGGGCGTCGGCCTCGGCCTCGCCCTCGTCAAGCGCATCGTCGACCGACACGACGGCAGCATCACCTACGAGCCCCGTGAAGGAGGCGGCGCGCGCTTCGTCGTCCGCCTTCCCAGCCAGGAGCCATGACCACCGTGCGTCGGGTACTGCTCGTCGACGACAACAAGGCCTTCGCCGAGAACATCGCCGAGATCTTGAGAGACGGAGGCGCCGAGGTCTCGGTCGCGAACGAAGGCCCACGGGCCCTCGAGCTGGCGAGACAGGGCCGCTTCGATCTGCTCATCACCGACATGCGCATGCCCGTGATGAGCGGCGCCGCGCTGGTGCACGAGATCCGCCGCGTCGACCCCGGGCTGGCCGCGGTCGTCGTCACCGCCTACACCGGTGAGTCGGACCTGGCCGACGCGCGCAGCGAGGGCGTGCTCGCGGTGCTGCCGAAGCCCGTGCCGATTCCGCAGCTCGAGCAGTTCGTCGCCACCGCGCGCCGCGACGGCCTCGTCGCGCTCGTGGAGGACGACCCCGGGCTCGCCGACAACCTCTCCGAGGCGCTGCGGGAGAAGGGCTTCACCGCGCTCACCGCGCGCTCGGCGCTCGAGGCCGAGCGGCTCGGAGGTGTGCGGCCGTTCATGGCGCTCGTCGATCTGAAGCTCCCCGACGCGCCGCGCGGAGAGATCATCGCCAGGTTGCGCGCCCTGCACCCGGGGCTGCCGATGGTCATCGTCACCGGCCACCCCGACTCGATGCCCGCCGGCGAGAAGCCCGACCACGTCTTCCTCAAGCCCTTCGACACCGCGAAGCTGCTCGGCCAGCTCGAGGCGCTGCACGGGAGGCTCGCCCGGTGAGTGACGCCCCGGCGCGAGTGCTCGTCGTCGACGACAACGCGAGCTTCGTCGACAACCTGGACGAGATCCTCAGCGACGCCGGGCACACCGTGCTCACCGCGACGAGCTGCGCCGCTGCCCGAGAAGAGGCGCGCAAGGGCTTCGACATCGCGCTCGTCGACATGCGCCTGCCCGACGGGGTGGGCACCGATCTCGCCGGCGAGCTGCGGGCGATGAACCCCGACGCCGCGGTCGTGCTGCTGACCGGCTACTCGACCGTCGAGGCCGCGGCCGCCGCCGTGCGCGCCGGCGCGTTCGCGTACCTGTCCAAGCCCTGCGCGACTCCCGAGCTGTTGCTCACCGTCGAGCAGGCGCGGCGGCAGGTCGGCCTGCACTCCGAGAAGCGCGAGCTCGCGCGCCGCGCCCAGACGGCCGAGAAGCTCGCGGCCGTCGGCACCATGACCGCCGGGCTCTCGCACGAGATCCGCAACCCGCTGAACGCGGCCGGGCTGCAGCTCTCGGTGCTCGAGCGCCGCATCGAGAAGCTGCAGGAGCACCAGCGCGGGCCGCTGCTCGAGCCGCTGCGGCTGGTGCGCGACGAGATCAAGCGGCTCGATCACCTGCTCGAAGACTTCTTGCAGCTCGCGCGCCCGCGGGAGCTCAAGGGCGAGCCCGTCGACGTCGGCGGCATCGTCGGCCGCGTGCTCGATCTCCTCGGCACCGACGCCGAGCGGCGCGGGGTCACGCTCGAGCGCAGGCTGGTCGAGGGCCTGAAGGTGAACGCCGACGACGGCCGGCTGCGGCAGGTGGTGATGAACCTGACGCTCAACGCGCTCGAGGCGTCGCCGCGCGGCGGGCGCGTAGCGCTCACCGTGGCGCAGGCCGGCTCGAACGTGGTGCTGCACGTGGACGACACGGGGAAGGGCGTGCCGAGAGAGCTGCGCGAGCGCATCTTCGAGCCGTTCTTCACGACGAAGACCCAGGGCACTGGCTTGGGGCTGCCCATCGTGCACGCGATCATCACGCAGCACGGCGGCACGCTCGGCGTGACCGACGCGCCCGGCGGCGGCGCGCGCTTCACCGTCGCGCTGCCGAAGCTGTGAGCTGGTACGTACTAGGGCTCTTCCTTCGCCCCGGGGTTCAGGAACGCCGAGTGGCACGCGACGCAGGTCTCCGTCAGCCGGCCCAGCGACTTCGCGAGCTCCTTGTCGCTGCCCTTCTCGGCGGACGCGGCGACGGCCTTGGCCTTGAGCCGCAGCTCGTCCTGCAGGGTGAACAGCTGCAGCGGCAGCGCGGCGTTGAGGTCGTCTTCCCCTCCCGCGATCGGCTTCACCAGGCGGGGCTCGGTCGCGATCTCCGTCGCGATGGTCCGCGCGCGCTCCTTCTGCAGCAGCGTCACCGCCATCACCAACTGCAGCATGTCGTCGCCGTGGCGCTGCATCTTCGTTCGCAGCACCTGGCGCGCGAGCGGTGACAGGTAGTCGGGCTCTTTGAGCCGCCCGCGCGGAGCGTCAGAGGCCAGGGCGAACGACGCGACGAGCAACGAGGCGATGAGCGTGCGCTTCATGCCCACTCAAGCTGCAAGGCCCAAGCCGTGCATGGAGGAGCCTCGAAAGGAAACACACCATGAAGAAGATCCTCGCTGCAGTCGACGGTTCCATCGCCTCCATCCACGCAGCGAAGAAGGCGCTCGAGCTCTGCGACAAGATGAAGTGCGAGCTGACGCTCATTCACGTCGCTCCGCCGTCGGTGATGCCCGGCGAGGTCGCCTTCGCGCCCATGCCGGACCTGCGCGCGGCCGAGCTGTCACGCGGCGCGGGCATCCTCAAGGACGTGCAGAAGGCGCTCGAGCGCACCGACGTCAAGACCATGAATTCGCTGGGGTCGCCGGCCGAGCTGATCTCCGACATCGCCAATGACGAGGGCTTCGACCTGGTGGTCGTCGGCAACAAGGGGCGCGGCGCCGTCTCCCGTATGCTGCTCGGCAGCGTCGCCGACCGCCTCGTTCACATCTGCAAACGCCCGGTCATGGTGGTGCGCTGAGCTTGCGCGTCGACGCAGAATTTGCGCCCGACCCACTTCATGACGTCGATGGAGGTGACGATGCCGACGAGCACTCCGTTGGCATCGACCACGGGGCAGCCGTGGATGTGCTTCTGACCCATGAGCTGCGCCGCCTCCACGATGGGGGTCTCGGGCCGAACGGTGAGCGGCTCCGTCGACATGATGTCCTTCACCGTGTGCGAGCGCAGGAGCTCTTCGAGGTAGAGGTCTCCCTCGGTCTCGAGACCCTTCGGCAGCTTGGCGACGCGCTGGAGCCAGAACGTCTCGTCTCGCAGCTCCGCCCACTCGTAGTCGTCGAACACGAGATCCGACTTCGACGCCATGCCGATCGGCCGGTGCTGCGCGTCGATGACCGGCACCGCCTGAATGGCCTCGTCGATGAGCAGGAGGATCAGGCTCTCGATCGGCATCTCGGGGTGAACCGCCACGACCTTCTTCGTCATGATCTCTGAGACGGTGTCCATGGTGACTCACCGGCTGCACGATTCGAGCCGGCAACGGGTCGACCGCACCGCGGGAAAGCCGGAGATGGCATCGAGCCGGTCCGCAGACGTCACCTCGTTCACGCTCGCGACGTCCCAGCCGAACGGCGCGACGACCGCGTCGGGGTGCACGGAGTCGTCCACCCTCACCTCGAGCTCCAGCCGGCCGTGCTCGGTGACGAGCGCGACGCGCGCGCCGTCCGAGAACCCCCGCGACGGGTGCACGCGCAGGCGCGGCTCCGGCACCTTCGCGCGAATCGACGGCGCCGAGCGGAACTGGGAGTTGATGAAGCCCTCTTCGCGCGGGCCGCTCACCAGCAACAGCGGGTAGTCGGCGTTCGGTGCGTGCGTGCTCTCGCTCCACTCCGGCAGCGGCGGGAAGCCGAACTTCTCGAGCAGCGTGCTGTGCAGCTCGATCTTCCCCGTCGGCGTGGAGAACCGCGACGACGCCGCGACGAGCGGCCGCGGCTGGTGCGCCGGGTCTTCCATCCACGGCACGTGCTCGGCGGCGAGCGCCTCGTCGAAGCTCGCCCACGGGAAGTAGGCGCCCAGGCCCAGCGCGCGCGCGAGCTCGAAGACGATCTTCCAGTCGGGCCACGTGTCGTGCTGCAGCGGGACCATCGACTTCGAGACCGCGTCCGCGTCGTCGATGCTCGGGCTCTCGGCGAACGTGCTCGCCGGCAGCACCACGTCGGCGAGGCGCGCGGTCGCGGTGAGGAACGGGTCGACGCACACGAGCAGCTCGAGCTTGCCTGCCGCGCGCCTCAAGGCCGCACCTCCCGGAGCCGTCGTGAACGGGTTCGACGCGACCGTCATCAGCGCGCGCACCGGGTACGGCTGGTCTTCCAGCACCGCGCGAGCGAGCAGGTTGCCCTGCGCCTCGCGGTTGTAGATCTCGAACAGCGGGTAGTCCGAGTAGCCCAACGGCTTCGCGCGCGGCTCGGGCGGCACCGGCCGCGGAGTCGCCATCCGGTACAGCGCCGGCAGCGGCTCTTCTGAGAACCGCGGGCCCGGCGGGGTCAGCTGCCGCCGCGCCCAGCGCTCGTCGAACGCGCCGGTGAGCGCCTCGAGCGCGACGAGCGCCCGCACCGTCTGCACGCCGTGCTCGTGCTGCTCGACGCCGAGGCCCGCCCAGATGCGCGCCGGCTTCTGCTCGCCGAGGCGCCGCGCCACGCGCTGAAGCTGCTCGACGCTCACCGAGGTCAGCCGCGCCACGCGCTGCGGGTCGAACTGCTTCACGTAGGCGGCGAACGCCTCGAAGCCGTGCAGGTCGGTCGTCTGCGCAGTCCCTTCCGAGATGAGCAGGTGCGAAAGCCCCAGCGCGAGCGCGCCGTCGGTGCCGGGCCGCACCTGCAGGTGCTCGACGGCGGCGCGCGCGAGCTCGGTGCGCGTCGGGTCGACGACCACGAGCCGCTTCTCGTACGCCGTTCGCTGCAGCAGGTGCAAAAGCCCGGGCGCCGAGCGCGGCGGGTTCGCGCCCCACATCACCACGTTGCCCGCGGCCTGCAGCTCGTGCGGGTACTTCGAGCCGACGGTGAGCGCCTCGGCCATGCGCAGCGAGGCCTCGCAGAGGCTCGCGACCGTCGCCAGGTTCGGCGTGCCGAACGCGCGGCAGAAGCGGTGGAGCAGGCCGACGAGCGGGTGCCGCACCAGCGGCCAGCCGGTCTGCACGAAGAAGGCTTGCGCGCCGTACTTCTCTTTCACGCGGTCCATCCGCTCGGCGACGAGCGCGAGCGCCTCGGGCCAGCTCGCGCGCTTCAGCTCGTCGCCGCGGCGGACGAGCGGCGTGCGCACGCGGTCGCGCCCGTGCACCACCTCGGGCAGCGCGTAGCCGTGCTGGCAGATGAAGCCGCGCGTCTGGCTCTCGAGGTCTCCCTGAACGCGCACGACGCGGCTGCCCTTCGTCGTCACCTCGATGCCGCAGTGGAGCAGGCAGAAGCGGCACGTGCCCTTCGACGTCACCGCCGCCTCGGTGCGGCCGGAGAGGCTCAGCGCCGCGACGGCCGCGCCTGCTCCCGCGGCGGGCACCGCCTTGAAGAGGTCTCTTCGCGTGACGCGCTTCATGCGATCGGCTCGATGCGAATGGCGCGCGCGAGATCGGGGCAGGCCTCTTCGCACAGCCCGCAGCCCACGCACGCCTCGGGGTGAAACAGCGGAGCGGCCTGCGGCCCCACCAGCTCCACCGCTTTGTCGGGGTACGGGCAGACCTGGTGGCACAGGCGGCAGACTCCGGTGCCCGACCAGGGGAAGCAGGCCTTGCGGTCGAGCACCGGCGTGCCCATGCGGACCTGCTCGGCCTTCAGCGGCACCAGCGCGCCGGTCGGGCACACGTCGGGGCACTTCATGCACAGCGTGCAGGCCGTCTCGCGCGTGTCGATGACCGGCAGGCCGCGCTCGAAGCGAATCGCCTTCGGCGGGCAGACCTCGGCGCAGCGCCAGCAGCCGATGCACGAGCGCTCGAACGCGCCGCGGGCGAGCGCGCCGGGCGGGCGGATGCGCGGCGCCGGCGAGCCTGCGTGGGGCAGGGCGGCGGTGGCCGCGACGGCGGCGATGAACGTGCGGCGCTTCATCGCTTCAGCCCCATCCGCAGCGCATCGGTCGGGCACGAGGCGACGCACTTGCCGCAGCGCTCGCAGCCCTCGTCGATGCGGCCCGTCATCGGCGACTGGCCGAGGTTGCAGACGACGTCGCACGCGGTGCAGCCGGTGCACTTCGCGGCGTCGAGCTTCACCGTCACCGGCGAGCGCGCGCCGACGAGCGAGAACACCGCGCCCCCCGGGCACAGCGAGCGGCAGAAGCCGGCGCGCGAGACGAACGTGTCGAAGCCGAACGCGAACGCGACGAGCAGTGCGCCGGCAGAGAGGCCTCCGAAGTAGACCGCGTGGAAGACCTCGCGGCCGATGACCGAGGGCGGGTAGACGAGCGGCCACAGGTGCGCTCCGGTGATGGCGCCCGCGGCGAGCACGGCGACCAGCACCCCGTACGACGTGCGGCGCGGCAGCTTCAGGTCGGGGAGCGCAAGGCCCAGGCGCGACAGCCACCACCGCGTCGCGTTGCTCGCGGCCAGCAGCGGCACGTACGGACACACCCAGCCGCAGAAGAAGCGGCCCAGCACCGCCACGAGGACGAGGCCCGGCAGCGCAGACAAGAGCAGTGTGGTGGAGAGCCCCCCACCGAGGAGGACGCTCCCCACCGCCAGCGGGTCGAGCAGCTCGACGCCGAAGAGGCCTACGGCGCCCACGGTGCCGACGAGCGGTGGAGTTGCAGCGCCGAGCCTCAGCAGGTGCCACAGCGGCAGCCCGAAGGTCAGCGCCAGGCTCAGGGCCAGGCAGGTGCGACGGAGCAGGGTGTACACGCGCCCCCGGCGCAGCTCGACGTCCAGCGGTTGGAGGCGCGCCCTTGCCGCGTGCATGAAGGGTTGCACCGCTGCGAACGCGGTGCCACCGTCCGGGAGAACGGAGCCCGTCCGCTTGCGTGCAGATTATGCGCGTCGGTAGACGGACCCTTCGCTAGACGCAGAATCTGCGTCGAAAAGGGCTGCGCAAGGTGTGCACGTCGTTTGCTTAAGGACACCCACATGGCGAAAGAACGAGTCCTCATCGTCGATGACGAAGTGAACGCGCGGCAGGCGCTCAAGACCATCCTCTCCGAGGAAGGGTTCGAGATCGCCGAGGCGTCCGACGGCGAGGAGGCGCTGCAGAGGCTCGCCGAGTTCGCGCCGGCGGCCGTGCTCACCGACGTGCGCATGCCGAAGATGGACGGCCTCACCTTCCTCAGGAAGGCGCGCGAGGGCGGGTCAGACGCCACCTTCGTGGTCATGACCGCGTTCGGCAGCATCGAGATGGCCGTCGAGGCCATGGCGGCCGGCGCCGAGAGCTACCTGGTCAAGCCGCTCGACGTGAAGGCGGTGATGGTCGTCCTCGAGAAGGCGCTCGAGAAGCGCCGCCTGCACAAGGACACCGAGCAGCTGCGCGCCCGCGTGCGCGAGCGCTTCAGCTTCCCGAACATCGTCGGCGACTCGCCCGAGCTGCAGGCGGTGTTCGAGGTGGTGAAGCAGGCCGCTCCCACCAAGGCCACCGTGCTCATCCTCGGAGAGTCCGGCACCGGCAAGGAGCTCGTCGCCCAGGCGCTGCACGAAGAGTCGCCGCGCAAGGACAAGCCGTTCGTGAAGGTGAACTGCGCGGCGCTCTCCGAGTCGCTGCTCGAGAGCGAGCTGTTCGGTCACGAGAAGGGCTCGTTCACCGGCGCCATCGGCCGCAAGGAAGGCCGCTTCGAGCTCGCCGACGGCGGCACGCTGTTCCTCGACGAGATCGGAGAGATCTCCGCGTCGCTGCAGATCAAGCTGTTGCGCGTGCTGCAGACCCGCGAGTTCGAGCGCGTCGGCGGCACCCAGACGGTGAAGGTCGACGTGCGCCTCGTCGCCGCGACCAACAAGGACCTCGCCGCCGAGGTGAAGGCCGGCCGCTTCCGCGAAGATCTCTACTACCGCCTCAACGTCGTCGCCGTGACGCTGCCGTCGCTGCGCCAGCGCAAGGGCGACATCCCCGCGCTCGTCAGCCACTTCATCGAGAAGTACGCCAGGTCGTACGGCAAGACGGTGAAGGGCCTCGCGCCCGGTACGCTCAACGCGCTGCTCGCCCACAGCTGGCCCGGCAACGTCCGCGAGCTCGAGAACGCCGTCGAGCGCGCGGTCGTGCTCACCAAGGGCGCCGAGCTCACCGCCGATGATCTGCCGCCGACGCTGCGCGGCCCGCGCCCGAAGGACGTCGCGGGCGGTTCGCTGATCCCCGGCGCCACCATGGCCGAGATCGAGCGCGAGGCCATCTTGCGCACGATGGAGATGGTCGGCGGCTCGACCTCTCGCGCCGCCGAGGTGCTCGGCATCAGCGTGCGGAAGATTCAGTACCGCTTGAAGGAGTACGCCGGAGACGCACCTGTCGGTCCAGACGGCGAAGACGACGAACCTGCGCCCGAGCAGCACTGAGGCGCGGACTTTGCGGCGCCGCGCGGCAAGCCCAGGGCAACCCGTTGGTCCGCGGTTCGCAGAGCAGTTCAGTCATGAATCAGGCAGTCGAGGAGAGACAGTTCGTAGAGGCGGTCGCACGGCGTACGGAGCTGTCGTGGTTGCCGGCGCTGCGCATCACCCATGCGGTGCTCCGGTCTCTCGCCGAGCGGCTCACGGACCAAGAAGCGTCGGCGGTGGCCACCGCGCTGGCGCCTCCGCTCGCAGACGCGCTCGTCGGCGGCGCGCACGCCGAGCGGTTCGATCTCCACGAGCTCGTGCTGCGCGTGCAGGTGCGAACCGGCGCCAGCCGCGAGCTCGCCCTCACCTACATCGCCGTCGTGCTGATGACGCTCGGAGAGGCCGTCGCCGAGGTCACGCTCGCTCCGTTGCGCCGCTCGCTGCCGCCGGCCATTGCGTTTCTGCTCCGCCCGCCTCCTCGCTCGACCACCCTGGGAGCCGCATAAAAATGTGCTCGCACCTCAACGTCACCCGCCAACTCGCGCAGTTGGAGCTCGAGCTGCGCTCGCTCTCGGCCGCACACCACGTCATGCTTCAGCTCGACGCCCGGCTGCGGCACGACATGGCCAACGCGCTCATGCTCGTCACCGCGTTTCGCGAGCTCGTCGAGGAATCGGACGCGCCCGACCTGCTCGCCGACGCCACGTCCGCGATGGAGCGCGCGCTCGATCTCGTCAAGCCGTTCAGGGATTAGCCACGAACCAGCTCCGCTCACGCTGAGGGGAGGTGCAGAGCCCCCGTGGGGTGGCCGTTCGACCGGGCCGGCTGCCCGACCGGCCTCTAGAGATCGCCGGCACCGAACGCGTCAGGGAGCAGCTCCGCGACGGTGTACTTCTTCTCCTTGCCGGACACGGTGCGCGTCCCCACCGGCGCGTCCTTGGGCAACAGCTCTCCCATCACCTGCCGGCACGCGCCGCACGGCGGCGTGGGCCTGCGACTGTCCACCACGATCGCCAGCGCGACCGGCTTCTTGCCGTCGACCACCGCCCGGCCCAGCGCGTTGCGCTCGGCGCACACGGTGAGCCCGTAGCTCGCGTTCTCGACGTTGCAGCCGAGGTGAAGCGAGCCGTCGTCGGCGAGCACGGCCACGCCCACCTTGAACTTCGAGTACGGCGCGTGGGCCTTGCGGCGCGCCTTGTCGGCGGCGGCATACAGCGACTTCCAGTCGATCGACATCGGGCTTTGAAATGTAACCGAGCCTCGCCGGGCTTCCAGTTACACTGCCTTCTCACATGGCCATCGCCATCGCCCTGGGAGTCGTCGCGTACGCGGGCTTCCTCGCAGCGGTCATCTGGCTCTCCGTGAAGTGGTCGGCCCAGAACATCAAGAAGCGCACCGCCGCGCTGCTCGAAGGGCTGCCGGCGGCGAAGCAGATCGGCGAGACGAAGAAGCCCACCCTGTATCGCGGCGCCGAGACCGAATACGACGTCGGCGGCCGCCGCGTCATCATCAGCACGTACTACCAGAACCGTTCGTTCATCCGCGCGTCGCTGCGCGTGCCGGGCGGGCCGTACCCCTTCGTCACCGTCTTCCCCGAGGGCCGCGTCGAGCGGCTCGGCAAGGCGCTCGGGCTGAACCGCGAGGTGCAGAGCGGCGACAAGGAGTTCGACGACCTCGCGTACCTCGACACCGTCGACACCGAGCAGAACGTGCAGCGGCTCGTCGAGTCGGCCGCGGTGCGTGCGGCGATGAGCGACCTGTTGAAGCTCGGCTTCAAGGTGCAGACGTCGGACGAGGGCGTCGAGGCGTTTCAGTTGTTGTCCGCGCGCGAGAAGCTCGACGCCTCGAGGGCCGCCGAGGCCATCGCGGTGCTGGGCCGGCTCGCCGACACGCTGCCGACGTTCGCCGGGGTGAGCCTGCAGCCCTCGCGCAGCGGCCGGCGCCTGGGCCTGGGGCTGACGCTCGTGTTCTCGTGGATCCTCGGCTTCATCGCGCTCGCGCTCACCAGCGACGCGGTCTCCCGCACCGTCGACGCCGGCGAGTCGGTGCTGGTCTTCCTGTTCGGCGGAGGTCTCGCCTGGCTCTTGTACGTCATCGCGCTGGTGGTGGGCGTCCGCGGCAAGAGCTACGCGATGCGCACCGTGCTGGTCGGTGGCTTCGTCGGCATGCTCGGCATTCCCGGCGGCGGCGGAGGCCTCGTTCACTGGCTGAACCAGAAGCTCGACGAGAGCGCCGCCACCGAGCGACCGCGCGTCGTGCTGCAGCACAAGCGGCTCAAGAACGACTGTCGCCTCATCGTCGAGAGCTGGCACCCGGGCGGCGAGCAGCTGCGCCTGTTCTTCAAGCACGATCGCGGCGACGAGCAGCCGCAGGCCGGCAGCCTCGTCACGGTGCGCACGCACCCCGGCGCGTTCGGCCTCGAGTGGATCGAGCCCATCCGCTTTTGACGGGAGCTGACGGGCGGCTCGAGCAGTGGTAACCGACTCGCATGTCAACTCAAGTCGCCATCATCACCGGCGGCACGCGCGGCGTCGGGCGTGCGCTGTCGCTGCGCCTGGCCAAGAAGGGCTTCGACGTCGTCGCCACGTACCGCCGCGACACCGAGGCGGCCGCGTCGTTGAAGGCCGAGATCGAGAAGCTCGGGCGCCGCTGCGAGACGGTCGTCGCCGATCAGCTCGAGCCCGAGAGCCTGAACGCCGTGTTCGACGTCGTCTCCGGAGTCTGGGGCCACCTCGACGTCTTCGTCGCGAACGCCGCGTCGACGAAGTTCTCGCCGCTGATGGATCTGAAGCCCCACCAGATGGACAAGACGTTCAACGTCACGGTGAAGAGCTTCCTCATCGGGTGCCAGCGCGCGCAGCCGCTGATGCGCGGGCGCAAGGGTCGCATCGTCGCGGTGTCCGGCATGGACACGCGAATGCCGGTGCCGTTTCACGGGATGCTCGGCTCGATGAAGTACGCGATGGAGATGCTGGTGCGGTACCTCGCCGCCGAGCTCGCGTCCGACGGCATCCGCGTCAACTCGGTGAACCCCGGGTACATCGACACCGACTCTTCGCGTTACTACGTCGGCGATCGCTGGGAGCAGGTCGGCGCGCAGCTGAAGCAGCTCGTGCCTGCCGGCTACATCGCCAGCGCCGACGAGATCGCGCAGAGCATCGAGTGGCTGTGCCTGCCCGACTCGCAGTACGTCAACGGCATCAACCTCATCGTCGACGGGGGGTTGGACGTGAACTACCACATGTTCCTGAGCTCGAAGCTCGGGGGCTGATGCGGTTCTTCGTCAGCATCTACTACTGGGTCGTGTTCACCAGCACGATCCTGGTGGGCATCGTCGTCGCGTCGCTGCTGTGGCTCGTGACGCTGCCGTTCGATCGCCAGCGCCGCGCGGTGCACTGGCTCATCTGCGCGTGGGGCCACCAGTACCTGCGCGCGTGGCCGCTGTGGAGCACGCGCGTCGAGGGCCGCGACAAGCTGCCGAAGGAGCCGTGCGTCATCATCGCGAACCACCAGTCGATGGCCGACATCATCGCGATCCTCGGCCTCTACTACCCGTTCAAGTTCGTCTCGAAGGCGTCGCTGTTCGGCGTGCCGGTGCTGGGCTGGCTGATGAAGATGGCCCGCTACGTCAGCGTCGAGCGCGGCCGGGTGAAGTCGATGAACGACATGATGGAGGCGTGCCGCACCTGGCTGCGCGCCGGCATGAGCGTGATGATCTTCCCCGAGGGCACGTACGCGAGCGACGGGCACCTCTTGCCGTTCAAGACCGGCGCGTTCGTGCTGGCGATCGAGGAGAACGTGCCCATCGCGCCCGTCGTGCTCGAAGGCACTCCGCAGCTCATCTTCGAAGACGGGCCGTGGCTGTCGCCGACGGCGCACATTCGCGTGCGGGTGATGGAGGCGATCTCGCCGCAGGAGCTCGGCGCCGACGCCGAAGCCGCCGCCGCGAAGGTTCGCGAGCGGTACCGCGAGTGGACTCAGCGGACGACTTCGGTCTGATCTTCCCGCGGCAGCTCGCGCGCGAGGGCCGCGGACGCAGCGAAGAGCGAGAGCAGCACTGTCAGGCGAAGTAGCAGCATGTAGGATTATCGCCCACGCTCAGGGCGAGTTGTCGATGCGGAACACCGGGTAAAGATTGAGCTTCTCGTCCCAGCTCGGGTGCCGCTGGTAGAAGAACTTGAGCCGCTCGTCCGGGCTCTTCGCGAAGGCGGGGTCGGCTTTCAGCCGCGCGTCGAAGGCGGCCTTCACCTGCGGATCTTTGAGCATCTCGCGCGCGACGGCCTCGGCGACGTACGCCTCCATGTACTCCTTCTGCTCGAGGTGCGCGTTGAACCAACCCCAGCTCATCAGCGAGTCGGGGCCGATGGGCTCGAGCAGGTTCATCAGCAGCGAGACTCCGCGCTGTCCGGCGGGCACGTAGAGCGAGCCCTTCGGCACCTCGCGCTGATCCGCCTTCCACTCGCCTTTCACCTGCACGGTCTGCCGGCCTTCGTACGGCTGCGCCTTGAACCGGGCCTCGACGACGCGGAACGACTCGACCGTCGCGGTCGGCGTCGTCTTGTCGAGCACGCTGAACTTGAAGCCGTGCAGCTTGAGCTTCTCGCCGACCGGCGCCGCGTACGGAGGCGGCACCACGTACCCGCCCTTCGGCGCCTTCATCGACACGGTCGGCACGAGCTCGTCGTAGAGCGGCACCTTCCACACCTGCGGCTTCGTGTCGTCGTAGCGGATCCACTTCGCGCCCGAGACCGCCGAGTCCTCGCGCACGTACGCGTAGCCGGGGAAGTCGATCGTCACCTTGTGATCGTTGTTGTCCCACAGCAGCGGCACGTCTTTGCCCGCGGCCTGCTCGTCGCTCTGGTCCGCCGCCTTCGTGGCCTCGGCCCAGGTCGCTCCGTCTTCCGCGGCGCGCTGAAGCAGCGCGAGGCACACGTCGTACGTCGCCTTCACCCGCTCGGCGTACGTCTTCCAGCTGTGCGTCTCGACGAGCGCGACGAAGCGGTTCCTCAGGTTCCAGTACCCGTTCGACAGCCGCGGCGGCGGGACGCCGTACGCGAACCCGCTCGACGGATCGTCCTCCTTCGAGAACGACGGGTAGAAGTCGAGCGGCTGGTGGCCCTTGGCTTTGAGCTCCTCGAACACCTTCGTCTGCAGCGCATGCCCCAGGCCCTTGAGCGCCTCGTTGCCGCTCTTGCGCGGCTCGATGAGCACCGCGACGTCGGGCTGGAACTTCGCTCCGTCGGTGACGTGGAGGTCGGCGTAGAGGATGGGATCGTACCGACCGAGCAGGCCGAGCATCGCCTGCATCTCGGGCGCCTCGGCCTTCGCGTAGTCGCGGTTCAGGTTGAGGTTCTGCGAGGTCACGCGCCAGCCCATCTCCTTCGGGCCCACCTGGTTCGGCCGGTTGTTCGGCGCGACCCGCTCGTGGCCGTCGACGTTGAAGACGGGCACGAACACGAGCGTGACCTTGAAGAGCGCTCCGGCGCCGGCCTTGCCGTCGAGCAGCTCGCGCAGCAGCCAGAACCCGGCGTCCTTGCCGTCGATCTCTCCGGCGTGAATGCCGCCCTGGAACAGCACGACCGGGCGCGCCTTCTTCTTCGCCTGCTCCGGGGTGAACGTGCCGTCGGCGCTCGCTACGAGGTAGAGCATCTTCCGGCCGAGCGGGGTCACTCCGAACGACTCGCACTTCACCTTGCCGGCGTAGCGCTTGGGGAAGTCGGCGCAGAGGCGCTCGACCTCTTCGTAGCGGCCGGTGCTCACGAAGCCAGACTGCTCGGCGACGGTGGTCAGCGGTGGCTGCTGCGCTGCGAGCAACACGAGTGCGATCCACATGTGGCGGCTCGTAGCACGTCAGAAGGTGGCGGGATCTTCGTCGTCGCGCTACGCAACGCGCCGCGCATGCTCGCCCTCCTCGCACTCCAGGTCTTCGCGCAGACACCGGACCCGCTGCTGGAGCCGCCACCGGCAGCCGAGCGACGCCTCTCGTCCTGGGAGGAAGCGGTGCAGCTGTTCTCGGCGAAGTCGCCGGATCTCAAGATCGCAGCCGCGGACATCGTTCGCGCCGGCGGGCGCAAGCGGCAGGCGCTCGCCGCCCTGCTGCCGCAGGCGGGCGTCACCGGCACGGCCCAGGTCGGATTGTTGCCGCCGCCGCCGGGCGTCTCGGGGTTCACCGCCGCGTTCTTCGGCGCCGGGCAGCTCTTTCTCGTCAACGCGGTCGCGCAGCTCGCGCTGATCGACGCCCGGGCGTGGAACGCCCTCGCGACCGCCTACGAGGCCGAAGACGCCGCGAACCTCACCGCCGATGACGCGCGGCGGCTGCTGCTCTTGAACCTGGCGCAGGTGCTGCTCGGCGTCGTCGCCGCTGAGCGCGTCGCCGAGATCTCGCGCGTCGGCCTCAAGGACGCGCTCTCGCGGCTCGCCCTCGCGGACCGCGCCGCCCGCGCAGGCGCGTCGACCGAGATCGATCTCGGTCGAACCCGGCAGGACGCCGAGCTGCAGCGCGCCCAGGTGGTTCAAGCCGATGAGCAGGTGCGACAGGCGCGCGAGGCGCTGGGGCTCGCCCTGGGCTTGAGCGAACCCGTCGGCCTGACGCCCGACTTCCAGCTCGAGGGTCTCGCTGATCGGGTGCTCGGGCGGTGCCGCACCCTCGCAGGCCTGGAGGATCGCGCGGACCAGAGAGCGGCCCGGGCCCGCGAGGAGCTCGCCCGAAGGGCCACGCTCGACGTCAAGGCATCGTTCCTTCCGAGCCTGGGCGTTCGCATGAACTACAACGCCTTCGTCCTTCCGAACCCGATGCCCAACGAGCGGCCCGACCTGCACATCTGGAACGTGCAGGCCGTGCTCACCGTGCCGATCTGGGACGGCGGCTCCCGCTACGGCGCGCTGCGCGACGCGAAGGCGCAGGAGCAGCAGGCCGCCGCGCGGCGCGACGCCACCGAGCGCGTCGGGCGCGTCGACGTCGATCGCGCGCGCCGCCAGGTCGAGGTCGCGAACCAGGCCCGCGTCATCGCGGCCAAAGCGCTCGAGCAGGCGGAGCGGGTCGATCAGCTCACGCGCAAGGCGTTCGACGCCGGCCTGGGCACGAGCCTCGAGCTCGTCACCGCCGCGTCGGCGCTGCGGCAGCAACAGCTCAACCTCGCGCTGCGCGAGTACGACGTCGTGCGCGCGCGCGTCGTGGCCCTCTTTGCCCTGGCGGATTGCCCTCCATGAAACGCTTCCTGTTGGCTGTCCTCCTCGCGGCGTGCAGCAAGAACGGTGGAGGCGCTCCCGAAGGGCAGGGCGGCCCGCCGCCGGCCAGGGTCAGCGTCACGACGCTCCAGCCGCAGCAGATCGAGGACAGCGCCGAGTACCTCGCCACGCTGGTGTCGCGCAGAGCGGTCGTCCTCTATCCGCAGGTGCAGGGCTACGTGCGGTCGATCGGGGTGAAGGCCGGACAGCTGGTGAAGGCCGGCACGCTCTTGATGCAGGTCGACCCGGGCGCCGAGGGCACCTCGCTGCAGAACCTGCAGGCGACGCACGAGTCGCTCGCTGCAGCGGCGGCGCTCGCGCGTGAGCGCCGGGATCGCGCCGTCGCGCTGCGGAAGGACGGCATCGTGAGCCAGCAGACGGCGGACGAAGCGCGCACCGCGGCGGACCAGGCCGAGGCCGCGCTGCGCGCCTCGGAGGCCACCATCGCCTCGCAGCGGACGCGGCTGGGCTTCTTCTCCATCACCGCGCCCATCGACGGAGTCGTCGGCGACGTGCCGGTGAAGATCGGCGACTTCGTCACGCCGCAGACCCCGCTCAGCTCGGTCACGCAGGACAGCGGGCTCGAGGCCGACGTGCAGATCCCCGTCGAGCGCGCGGGAGGCCTGGGGCCGCAGAGCCGCGTCCGCCTGCTCGCCACCGACGGCGGCATCGCCGGAGACAGCCCGGTCACGTTCGTGTCTCCCCGCGCCGAGGCGGGCACGCAGCTGGTGCTGGTGAAGGGGGCGTTCGACGCGCTCAGCGGCCTGCGCGCGGGGCAGGTGGTGCGCGCGCGCATCGTCTTCTCGACGCACGAGGGGCTCATGATTCCGGTCGGCAGCGTCACCCGCCAGGCCGGGCAGACGTTCGCGTACATCGTCGACGGCAGCGGCAAGGCCAGCCGCGTGCCCGTCGAGCTCGGCGCGCTGCAGGGGAATCACTACGTGGTGAACAGCGGCCTCGAAGCCGGCGCGAAGCTCGTCACGTCGGGACTGCAGATGGTGCAGGACGGAGCGCCGGTGCAGATCGCGGGAGAGGGACCGCCGGCTGGGGAGAAGCCGGGGCCCCAGCCGGGGGCGAGCGGTTCCGGGCAACGCCCGGAACAGAGGCCGGAGACGCCGGACTCGCCGCCGGCTGGGGAAAAGCCGGGGCCCCAGCCGGGGGCGAGCGGTTCCGGGCAACGCCCGGAACAGAGGCCGGAGACGCCGGACTCGCCGCCGGCTGGGGAAAAGCCGGGGCCCCAGCCGGGGGCGAGCGGTTCCGGGCAACGCCCGGAACAGAGGCCGGAGACGCCGGACTCGCCGCCGGCTGGGGAAAAGTAGAGTGTTCGTCTCGTTCTTCATCAAGCGCCCGGTCCTCTCGAGCGTGTGCGCGCTGATCATCGTCCTCGTCGGGGCCATCTCGATCCCCCGGCTGCCGATCTCGCAGTACCCGAGCCTCGCGCTGCCGCAGGTCAACGTGATGAGCATCTACACGGGCGCGAACGCGGAGACGGTCGAGAAGGCGGTCACCACTCCGCTCGAGCAGCAGATCAACGGCGTCGAGGGCATGAAGTACCTCACCTCGAGCAGCGGCAGCGACGGCGTCAGCAACATCTCGGTCGTCTTCGACCCGACGCGCAACGTCGACGTCGCCGCGGTCGACGTGCAGAACCGCGTGCAGGTCGCGCTCGGCCAACTGCCGCAAGAGGTCCGCCAGAACGGCATCGCGATCACCAAGACGGCGGGCAGCTTCGTCGCGGCGATCGCCATCTACGACGAGAGCGGCCAGTACGACATGCAGTTCGTCTCGAACTACGTCGAGATCTACCTGCGCGACGCGCTGAAGCGGCAGAAGGGCGTCGGCACGGTCGAGGTGTTCGGCGCGCGGCGCTTCTCGATGCGCGTCTGGCTCGACCCCGCGCGGCTCGCCTCGCGCGGCCTGACGCCGCTCGATGTCGTGAACGCGCTGCGCGAGCAGAACGTGCAGGTGGCCGCGGGGCAGATCGGCCGCCCGCCGGTCGCCGACACGCAGGCGTTCCAGTTCAACGTCGTCGCGCGCGGGCGCTTGTCCGAGCCGCGCGAGTTCGAGGACGTCGTGCTCAAGCAGGGCGCCGCCGGCGCCGCGCTGGTGCGGCTCAAGGACGTCGCGCGCGTCGAGCTGGGCGCCGAGGACTACGCGCAGTTCCTCCAGTACAACGGCCGCGACACCGCCGGCCTCGGCGTGATGCAGCTGCCGAACGCGAACGCGCTCGACGTGATGGAGAACGTCCGCGCCGAGATGGAGCGCCTGTCGAAGCAGTTCCCCAAAGGGCTCAAGTACGAGATCGCGTTCGACTCGACGCTCGCGGTGAACCAGTCGATCCGCGAGGTGCTCGTCACGCTCGCCGAGGCCATCGTGCTCGTCGTGCTCGTCATCCTCGTCTTCCTGCAGGGGCTGCGCGCGACCTTCATTCCGGCGATCGTCATCCCCGTCTCGCTCGTCGGCACGTTCGCGTTCGTGAAGCTGATGGGCTTCTCGATCAACACGCTGACGCTGTTCGGCCTCACGCTCGCGACCGGCCTCGTCGTCGACGACGCCATCGTCGTCATCGAGAACATCAGCCGCCACCTCGAGGAGAGCGGCGGCAAGAAGACTCCGATGCAGGCGGCGATCGAGGGCATGAGCGAGGTCGTCGCGCCCGTCATCGCGATCTCCCTCGTGCTGATCGCGGTGTTCGTGCCGGTGAGCTTCTTCCCCGGCTCGACGGGGATCATCTACCAGCAGTTCGCGCTCACCATCGCGTTCTCGGTGGCGATCTCGACGTTCGCGTCGGTGACGCTGACGCCGGCGCTGTCCGCGCTGCTGCTCAAGCACGTGAGCGAGAAGAAGGGCCGCTTCTTCCGCTTCGTCGACCGCGCGCTCGAGGGCACACATCGGCTCTACGCGCGCGCGCTCAAGCCGTTCATCACGCGCCCGGCGATCGGCTTCCTCGCGTTCCTCGCCTTCGTCGCCGCGACGGGCTGGCTGTACCTGCGGGTGCCGAGCGGCTTCATCCCCGAGGAGGACCAGGGCTGGTTCATCGTCGCGGTGAACGGGCCGGACGGCGCGTCGCTCTCCGAGACGGCGAAGGTGCTCACCAAGGTGCAGAAGGTGCTGGGCGAGCAGCCCGAGATTCAGGGCTCCTTCACCGTCGGTGGCTTCACGTTCGGCGGCAGCGGCCCCAACCGCGGCATCGCCTTCGTGCAGCTCAAGCCGTGGGACCAGCGCCCCGGAGAGGAGCACGGCGTCGGCGCGGTGCTCGGCCGGCTGCAGGGGCCGTTCTCCGAGATCACCGAGGCGATGGTGATGGCGTTTCCTCCGCCGTCCGTCGAGGGCGTCGGCTCGCTCGGCGGCTTCCAGCTCGAGATCGAAGACCGCACGCTTCAGGCGACGCTGCCCGAGCTCGGCGCGGCGACGCGGCAGGTGCTCGAGCGCGTCGGCACGGCGCAGGAGATCGGCGGCGCGTTCAGCACGTTCACCGCCGATGATCCGCAGGTCGTCGTCGACGTCGACCGCGAGAAGGCGCGCGCCATGGGCATCGACCTCGCGCAGGTGTTCGGCACGCTGCAGGTGTCGCTCGGCTCCGCGTACGTGAACGACTTCGACTTCGCGAGCCGCGCGTACCGCGTGCTCGTGCAGGCCGAGGCGTCGGCGCGCGACAACCCGTCGGACATCGGCACGCTGTACGTGCGCAACGCGGCCGGCGCGATGGTGCCGCTCGACAGCGTCGTGAAGGTCAGCTCGGCCACGAGCGCCCAGGTCATCAACCACTTCAACCTGTTTCGCAGCGTCGAGGTCAGCGGCTCCGCCGCGCCCGGCTTCTCGTCCGGCCAGGCGCTCGCCGCGATGGAGCGCGTCGCGAAGGAGTCGCTGCCCGAGGGCTTCGGCTACGAGTGGTCCGGCCTCTCGCAGGAGGAGCTCGAGAGCGGCGGCCAGACCGGCATCATCTTCCTGCTCGGCCTGTTGTTCGTGTTCCTCGTCCTCGCCGCCCAGTACGAGAGCTTCGCGCTGCCGTTCGTCGTCGTCCTCTCGGTGCCGCTCGCGATCCTCGGTGCGCTCGCGTTTCAGTCGGTGCGCGGGCTGCCGAACGACGTCTTCTGCCAGGTCGGCATGGTGATGCTGGTGGGCCTGGCGTCGAAGAACGCGATCCTCATCGTAGAGATGGCGCGCCGCCTGCGCGACGAGGGCAAGCCCGCGGTGCAGGCCGCGCTCGAGGCGTGCGAGCTCCGCCTTCGGCCGATTCTCATGACGTCGATCGCGTTTCTGCTCGGCGTGATGCCGCTGATGTTCAGCGAGGGCGCCGGCTCGGCCGCGCGCAGCTCGCTCGGCACCGCCGTCTTCGGCGGGATGTTGGTGTCGACGGTGCTGAACCTGTTCTTCACGCCGGTGCTGTTCGTGATCGTCGACAAGGTGCGCCGGCCCGGCCAGCGGCCGGCGTGAGCTTCGCCGCGGCACCGGGGCCGCGCGCCTGCAGGCTGCTGAAAAACGAGCGAACGGCACGAGGTCGAGGCGCCGGCGAGGACCGCGCGGAGCGTACGTCGTCTGGTACGTGAGCACGGACCGGAGCCGGCAACGATGAGATCGGGCCGTGCAGCCGTTCTTCAGCAGCCTGCTATGCCGGCTCCCACTTGCCCGTGCGCGCGTGCGCGAGCTCCAGGCGCCCCGACCGGACCCGGCAATCGCGGTAGTCGAGATCGCCGCCACCGTACGCCTTCGACAGCTCACGGATGAGGCGGGCGAGCTGCTTGCGCTCGCTGCTCCTGGCGGGCCACCGCTGCTGCAGGGCCCGCAGGGCTTCGACGCTGTCGTGCACGTCTTCGCCCATCTCGTTGGGGTAGCGGTAAAGCTCGGCGGCGCGCTCGAGGCCGTCGGCCGGCGGGCCCGCGTCGGCCTCGTCGAGGTCCTCGAGGTCGTAGCTCCACTGCTGCGCAGCGAACTCGAGGAACTGGGCGACGCTGAAGCCCCCGCCGAGCGAGCGCGGCTTGTAGCCCGCGACCCGCAGCGCCTGCTCGTTCTTGACCTTGTTGACCTCGCGCTCGAGCACGAAGGCCGCGTTCGAGCCGCCGCCGACGATCTGCCCCTTCTGCATCAGCGGGTCCTTCGTCCAGCCGCGCCAGCCGCGCACCGTCGCCACGTACGCGTCGTATGGCGCTGCGAGCATCTCGCTGGGGGAGAACAGCCGCGCCCCCGGCTCGGGGTGGAAGTCGGACCAACCACCGGCCTTCTGCATGAGCTCGCGGTAGGCGGGCGGCAGCGGCCCCAGCTTCTTCTCGAGCGCCTCCAACTCCCCGCTGCTGGCCGGCGGCCCCTGCACCGGGAGCGGCGCCCCGGTGCGGCGCTTCACCTCGGACGCGAGGCGCTGCACCTCGTCCACGAGCGACTCGATCTTCATGTCTTCGACTCCGGAACCCCGCGCCGAGGTGCCCATTCGCCTCGCCGCCCCGCACGCCTCCGCAGGGCCGTCAACACGAGCAGCAGCAGCGGCGCTCCCGCGGCGCTGTCGCAGCCGCAGCCGGAGAGCATCACCGACGTGCCGCCTCCGCCTGCGCCGCCGCCGGCGCCGCCCGTTGCGCTGCCGCCTGCTCCGCCCGTTGCGCTGCCGCCCGCTCCGCCCGTTGCGTTGCCGCCCGCGCCGCCCGCGCCGCCCGCGCCACCGCCGGTGCCGGACATCTGCTGGCAGCTGCCGGCCAGGCACGTGCCTCCGTCGCAGGCGCTGCCGTCGCCCTTCGGCACGCTGACGCAGGTGCCGGCGTCGGGCTGGCACAGCCCCGGCTCGCGGCACTCGGCCGCGGCACACACGACCGGGTTCGAGCCCACGCACGCGCCCGCCTGGCACGTGTCCGTCCGTGTGCAGGCGTTCGAGTCGTCGCAGCCGGCTCCGTCTCCTTTCGCCGGATTCGTGCACAGGCCCGTCGCCGGGTCGCAGAGCCCCGCGACGTGGCAGCCGTCGAGCGGCTGGCACACCACCGGAGTCCCTGCGCTGCACGTGCCGTTCTGGCACGAGTCGCTGGTGGTGCAGCCGTCGCCGTCGCTGCACGGCGAGCCGTCGGCCTTCAGCGGGTCCGAGCAGAGGCCGTCGAGCGGGTCGCACACCCCGACGTCGTGGCACGCGTCCAGCGCGACGCACTGCTTCGGATTTCCGCCGGTGCACGCGCCGGCCTGGCAGGTGTCCGTCATCGTGCACGCATCTCCGTCGTCGCACGTGGTGCCGTTCATCTTCGCCGGGTTCGTGCACAGGCCCGTCGCGGGAACACAGACGCCGGCGACGTGGCACTGATCCATCGCGACGCACGTGCGCGGCACCCCCGGAGTGCACGCGCCCGCCTGACACGCATCTCCCACCGTGCAGAGGTCCGCGTCGTTGCACGGAGAGCCCGGCGCCTTCGGCGGATTCGAGCACACGCCCGTCGCCGGCGAGCAGACGCCGACGTCGTGGCACTGGTCGAGCGCGGTGCACGTCACCGGCGCGCCGCCGGCGCAGAGGCCGGCCTGGCAGGTGTCGGTGGTGGTGCAGGCGTCGCCGTCGCTGCACGTCGTGCCGTTCATCGCCTGCGCGTCGGCAGGGCAGGTGCCGGACGTGCCGGTGCACAGCTCCGCGACGTCGCAGGTGCCCGCCGCCGCGCGGCACGTCGTCGTCGCCGCGACGAACGTGCAGGTCGCGCTGCAGCAGCTCCCGGGCTGGCCGTTCGCGGCGCCCTCGTCGCACTGCTCCGGCGCGTCGACGACGCCGTTGCCGCACGCGCAGCGGGTGACGGAGACGTCGTCCACGGCCATGCCGGCGAAGTGGTTCGTCGGGTCCGACTCGACGATGAACACGAGCTGCACCGTCCGCCCCACGAAGTCGCTCACGTCGGCGGAGTAGATGCCCCAGCCGGCGGCCTCCTGGATGGTGACGGCCGGATTGCCGACCGACTCGGACATCGTGTCGTCGTGGTGCTCCCAGAGCACGCGCGCGTTCCCGCCCCCACTCTCGCGGATGACGACGCGGCCGTGATCGAAGCTGTCCGACTCGAGCTGGTACTTCATCGCCCAGCTCACCCGCAGCGGAGCGCCCGTCGCCGGCAGAACGATCGGCGGCGACACCAGGTCCTGCGCGGTGAGCCCGCCGTACGTGCCCGAGAGGTTCGTCTTCCAGCACGCGCTGCCGCCGTTGCACGTGGTGATCGGCGCCGCCGAGGGAAGGCCCAGCGCCCAGCTGTCGCCGGTGCCCGAGTGCGTCCAGCCCGCCGCGCCCGACTCGAAGTCGAAGCTCGCGAGCGGAACCGGCGGCGCGCCCGACGGGCAGACGAACGCCGGACGTTCGCAGAGGGTGAGCGACCAGCTGTTGAGGGTGCCGCTGCCGCCCGCCTGGTCGTCGCGGATGCGCAGCGTCCAGGTGCCTCCGCCGTTCTGCCCGTCGAACCAGTGCAGCCGGTACCGCGGCGGCGGCTGCACCTGACCGCGTGCCTGGAAGGAACGCGGCAGCGCGGCCTGCTGGTCGAGCACCACGTTCTCGCTGCCGACGTCGGTGAGGAGCACCACCTCGTTTCCACCCGGCGCGACGAGTGAGAGGTCGAGGTCCGCCGCGGACGCGTGCGACAGGTCGAGCGCGACGTCGACGTCCATCACCACGGGCGTCCCAGGTACCGTCACGGTCGACGCAGTCGTCGCGAGATCTCCGATCGTCAACGGCGCGACGCCCGCGTGCGTGGCGCAGGTGGAGCTCGCCGGCGTCGCGGGGTGGACTCCGACGCTGAGGTGGTACGTGCCGGTGTTGCCGTCGACGCGCAGCAGGTACGTGCCGGACGTGCTCACCGTCGCGAACAACGCGATCGAATCGGGGCCCGAGGCCGCGGCGTCGCCCGCGCTGAGCAGCACCGTGGCGCCCTGGAGCAGCAACAGCGCCAGGGCGGTGTCCGTGGCGTCGCGCTCGGGGTCCCGATCGACGCTGGCGAACAGCGTGTCACCCGCGTTGAGCGTGACGGAGTAGAAGTCGAGGTCGCTGGTCGAGCTGGTGGAGCCGGCCACCCATCCCGAAGCCGGCAGTGCTTGAGGCGTCAGCGTCGTGTCGTTCGGCTCGACCTCGGGAGCCGGCGTCCCGGTTTGGAGGCGAAAGTGCAGATCGTACGGCCGCACCTGCACCGGCCCCGAGACGCGCAGGTAATAGGTGCCTGCGCCGGGCAGCTGCGTGCCGGCGATGCTCGACGCCGCGGCTCCGAAGGTTCCGTTGTCGTCGTCCGTCTCGAGGATGGTGGTGCCGTCGGTCGAGATGACATCGAGGACGGTGTCTTGCGAAGACGACGCCGAGCCCGCCGTCATCGTCGCCGCATACACGCGCGAGCCCGCGGGCGCGGTGAAGCGGTAGTAGTCGGTCTCGGTGCCCGGCTTCACGTAGGCCCGAACCACGGCGTCGTTCCCGGTGAGCACGGTCGCCGTCGCGGTCGCGCCGTTGGGCTCTCGCTCGGTGATGAGGCCCTGGCTGCCGAGCGCGGAGCGGAGCACCTCGGCGAGCGAGCGCGACCCCGAGCTACCGCATCCAGCTGCGAGCAACGCCGCGGCGACGAGAGGCAGGCGCATGGATCCGCCATTATGCGCGGGATGCCGGCCGGGCGGGGGCGACCCCTACGGCGGGAAAGTTTTTCACCCGCGCATCCCCTAAAAGTTTGGGGGATACGCGGGCGAAAAACTTTCCCCGTGAGCCCCCCCAAGCCCTGCGCGCCGGGTTCGACGTCAGACGTGGGATCTACGCTGCGGTCCTGGGAGGGGACGGGTGGACGTCGAAGCGTACGAAGAGGACATCCAGCTCGATTTCGGAGTGCGGCGGGGGGCGCAGGCCCCTGGGGACTTCATCGCGCAGAACCCGTGCCTTCGGATCGAGGAGTTCATGGCGGGGCGCGAGCGAGAAGTTGCGCGCAAGTCGCTCGAGTACCACGTGAGGCAGGGCCATCTCGTCGTGGTCCGACGGGGAACGTACCTCTGGAAGTCCATGGCGCTCAGGCCCGATCCGTTCATCCTCGCGAGCCGAGTCGCGAGAGGGGCGGTGATCTCGCACGCGAGCGCACTCTGGTGGCATGAGCTGCTGCCGCAGCAGGAAACGATGGTCGTGACGACTCGGACACCGATCCCGCCGCTCTCGTTCGCCGGGACGACGTACCGCACCGTGCCACCACCACCAGCGCTTCGTGATGCGGACATCCTCTTCACCGGCGGCGTTCGGCGAGAAGAGCGCCTCGGCGTGAGCATCGACGTCTGCACGCCGGAGCGAGCTTTCGTCGACTGCCTGCACCGACTGGACGTCTCTCCGGATCTCGAGGCGCTCTGGCAGGCGTTCAACGTCAACTTCGATCCACCCGACGGCGCCGAGATGGTCCGCTACGCGGTGAAGCTCGGCAACCGGGTGACGTGCGCGAGGGTGGGGCTGTTCATCCAGTATCGGCGTCGGATGTTCACGAGAGAGCCTCAGCTCCATCTGCTGCGCGAGCGAATGCCCGCGGCACCGGCCTTGGCGGATCCCCGGTATCCCCGCTACCTCTGCCAGTACCTGCCCGAATGGCGGCTGCTGCTGCCTTCGGGCTTCCACCGGGTCCTCTTCCCGAACGGCTGAGCGGGCTCAGCGATTGATCACGAACGCGCAGACCGAGTCGAGCTGAACACCGACGCCCTCGAGCGCCTCGAGCAGCGCCTCGGCGTGCTGCTTCTCCACGTCGACGAGCTTCTTCACCTGGGCATCCGGCACGCCCTGGTGCGCGAGCGCGAGCTTGAGCCGCTGCATGCGCGTATCGCGCTCCGCCTCGATGGCCTTCTTCGCCTTCGCGTTCCGCTTCTTCAGCTCGTCCCTCGCGGCAGTGGTCGCGGCGGCGACGGCCGGCTCGACGAACTGCTGCAGGTTGGCGAACGCGGCCCGGATCTCGTCGCCCTTGAGCGACCGGCCGTCGTTCTCCTTCAGCGTCTGCAGCACCGACGGCTCGACCTTCGGCTTCCCGTCCGTTCCGGAGACGACCGCGACGTGAATCAGCAGCCGATCCAGGAACCGGGACAGCTGCCGCGACGGCACGCGGGCGCCCGGCGAGGTGTCTTGCGGCTCCGGCATCGTCACGTGGAACAGCACCTCGAGGCCCCGGTGCTTCTGCGGCCCGCGCACCTCGAGGAACCGCGCGCCATTGCGCCCGAACGGGCCGTCGCGCAGGAACCCGAACAACCCCTCGACGATGGGGTGGCCGGTCGCGAAGTACTCGATCTCCTCGTGATCGACCGCGGTGTCCCGCCAGAAGGTGCCGAGCACCGTGCGCTCTTTCTGAATGTCGAGCCCCGGCAGCGCCTCGACGTTCAGCGCGTGCCCGAAGTGGAACGCGCACTGAAACGCCTCGACCTGCTGATCGGTGTCGACGCCGAGGCCGACCTTGAGCGCGAGCTCGGTGACGGTCTCCTCGAGGCGCTCGTCGAGATCTCTCGCCACGCCCCACAGGCCGTCTTCGAGCGACTCGTCTTCCTCGCCCTCGTGATCGATGCGCTCGTGCGCGCGCTTCACCAGCGCGGCGACCGCCTCTTCGTCGAAGCTGCGGCGGTCGAGCAGCGGGTCGTAGGCGCGCCGGACCTGATCGCGCGCCGAGGTCACCTTCGCCTTGAGCTCTTCGACGTAGGCGGTGCGATCTTTCGGCTTCGAGAGCGCGAGCTCGGTGAGCTTGCCTTCGACCTCTTCGAGCACGGCGTCGAGACCGCCCACCGTCTCTCCGAAGACGCCGACGGCGTCGGCGAGCACCGACAGCACGTCGGCCGACAGCGAGCCCTTCACCTCGAACACGTGAATGTCGACCGGCTTCGTCTGGCCGATGCGGTCGAGGCGGCCGATGCGCTGCTCGGCGACGGCGGGGCTCCACGGCAGGTCGTAGTTCACCAGGTGGTGGCTGAACTGGAAGTTGCGGCCTTCGCCGCCGACCTCGGTGCAGATGAGCACCTTCGGCCCCTCGGGGTCGCGGAACCGCGCGACCTGCCGGTCGCGCTCCACCAGCGGCAGATCGCCGTGGTACGCGAGCGCCTCGACGCCGCCGTCGCGCAGGCGCGCCTGCAGCGACTCGAGCGTCTCGCGAGACTCGGTGAACACGAGGACCTTCGCGTCTTTCTCCTTCGCCCAGATGCTCTCGAGCAGGTTGGAGAACGTCACCATCTTCGCGTCGCGCTCCGGAATCGGAGGCAGCCGCAGGTTCTCGAGCGCCTGCGTGCTCTTCACCGCCGACCACAGCGCCGCCGTCGACGACTCGAAGCGCCGCAGCACGCCCGCGAGCGGAGCCCCTTTGAGCGTGCTCTTCGCCAGCGCGTCGAGCACCTGATCGCGGATCTTCTGCTCTTCCTTCGACAGCTTCACCTCGTGCCGGTGCAGCACGCGCTTGTTGAAGCCGCCGACGACCGCGCGCCGGTTGCGGATCAGCCGCTCGGAGAGCGAGTACGTCTCGGCGAGGTGATCGAGCAGCGCCTTCGGGTCGTCGCCCAGCCGCAGGTTCGGGTCGCTCGGGAACTGCTGCGCGAGCTTCTTCACCGCCTTCTCGGCGTCCTTGCCTTCGATCAGCGCGCGCACCGCGCCCGACAGCTCTTCCTGCCGCGCCAGCCGCTCTTCGAACCCCTTCACCGTCGGAGCCGTCTGCGGGTCGACCAGCTTGAGCAGCGCCTGGTACTCCGCCGGGTCGAGCTGCATCGGAGTCGCGGTGAGCAACAACAGCCCCCAGCAGTTCTTCGAGATGCCCTCGGCCGCCGCGTACGACTTCTCGCCCTTGAGGTGATGCGCCTCGTCGAACACGACGAGGTCCCAGAACGCGCCCTCGGCCGACGCCTCTTCCCGGTACTTCGGGTTGCGCTGCAGCATCTCGAGGCTGGTGACGACGTAGTCGAACCGCGTCCACGGAGAGACGCCCGGCATCTCCTCGAGCGACTTCTCGTACCGCTCCGTGTCCATCAGCGTGAAGAGCTGGTTGAACTTGTGGAAGAGCTCGACGAGCCACTGCACCGTGAGGTGCGACGGCGCGACCACGAGCACGCGGCGCGCGAGGCCGGCGAGCCGCAGCGCCGAGAAGATCATGCCCGCTTCGATCGTCTTGCCGAGGCCGACCTCGTCGGCGAGCACGAAGCGCGGGCGCGGGCTCGTGAGCACGCGCTGCACCACGCCGACCTGGTGCGGCTTCACCATCACCCGCGAGGCGAGCAGCGCGCCGAGCGCGTCGTTGCGCCGCTCGTCGTCGAGCGCGAGCGCCGAGCGGCGCAGCAGGAAGCCCTTCGAGTCGCCGACGCGGCCCTCCTTGAGCATCGTCAGCATGTCCGGCCGCGGCGCCTGCGCGCGGATCTCGGACTCGGGCAGCTCGCTCTCGGTGCCGTCGTCCATCTTCAGCACATAGCGGCGCAGCCCGCGGCCGCCCTCGACCTCTTCGACCACCTTGCCGGTGGCTCCCTTGTGCGTGCGAATGGCCTGGCCTCGATCCAGCGCCGTCGGTACGAGCGCGCCGCCCTTCGTGGAAACGAGAATCGGGCCGCCTTCGCGTGCAGGGAAGATGACCTGAGCCTTCATGCCCTCGTCTTCGAGCGTCGCGAGGTGACCGATGCCCCACTCCGGCTGGGGGAGGTAGCGGACCTTCTGTCCCAGGACGAGCTTGCTCATGGTGCGCACTGCCACCTAGCGCGCAGGACGGCAGATCGCCACTGTGCTTTCGCGGATGTAACGGGCCCTCGGCCGCCCCGAAACAGCTTGTTGGGGTCCGATGCTTGATCCACAGTCCGCCGAACCCAGGAAGCGAGGGAGGAACTCCATGGCGAAGAAGAAGGCCGTAAAGAAGGCAGCTCCGAAGAAGAAGGCAGCGAAGAAGGCCGCTTCGAAGCAGGCCGGGCCGAAGAAGGTCAGCCCGGTGCCGACCGACGTCGCGCAGCTCACCCCGTACTTCTCCGTGCCCGACGCGAAGAAGGCGATCGAGTTCTACCAGCAGGTCTTCGGCGCCAAGGTCAAAGGCCAGCCGATGCTCGGCCCCGACGGCAAGATCGCGCACGCCGCGCTGCAGATCGGCAACGCGCAGCTCTTCCTCGCGGATCAGATGAACCCCGGCCCGACGACCGGCCGCAGCTCGGGCGTCATGCTCTACGTGAAGGACACCCACGCCGTCTTCCAGAAGGCCATCTCCCTCGGCGCGAAGCAGCTCATGCCGGTGATGGACATGTTCTGGGGCGACCGCTGGGGCATGTTCGAAGATCCGTTCGGCAACGTCTGGCAGATCGCCACGCACCTCGAGGACGTGAAGCCCGCCGACCTGCAGAAGCGCGCGATGGAGGCCATGAGCCAGATGCCTCCGCCCGCCGACGCCGGCACGCCGCCGCCGCCGCCCGCCGACATCACCAGCACCGAGAACATCGCGCGCGCCTGAGCGGCGAACGCGACGGACAGAAGAAAGGCCGGGTCGCTGATCAGCGCCCGGCCTTTTTCACGTGCAGAAGGTGAAGCGCTCTCAGGCCGCCGCGACGGCCTTGATCTTCGGCGCCAGGTACGCGGCGAGCGTCGCCACGCTGCGGAAGTGCTGCTTCGCGCTGCCGTCGCCGTCGAAGCGGACGTTGTACTTGTACTCGATGGCCGAGAGCAGCTCGAGCGCGCTCAGCGAGTCGAGGCCGAGGCCTTCGGTCGGAGAGAACAGCGGCTCGTCGTCCTTGATGTTCTCGGGCTTCACGTCTTCGAGGCGCAGCGATTCGACGATCAGCGCCTTCAGCGAGGTCTTCAGTTCAGTCTCAGTCATGGGGGAGTGCTCCACAGCGTAGCGCAAAGCTCATATCAGCTTCTGCAGGTTCTTCACGGTGCCCTCGGGATCTCGGACGAACGGATTCTGTTCGTCGAGCACGTAGCCACCGAGCACCGAAGTGATGGCCCGCTTGAATTTGTCGGGCTTCTGCGGATTCATGAAAATCCGCTGCAGCGAGCCGTCGTACCAGGTCTGGACGAAGGTACGGAAAACTCCGACCGCCTTGCGCATCGGCGGCTCGTATTCGGCCGTCCAGTCGACCGCCTCCCCGGCGAGCTGGCGCGCGATGATCTTCGCCGCGCGGCTCGACGACTCCAGCGCGAGCGTCACGCCCGAGCTGAAGATGGGGTCGAGGAACTCGGACGCGTTGCCCGTCACCGCCCAGCCCGGGCCGTGGTACTTCGAGACCGACGCCGTCCAGCCTTCGAGGCGCGTCGTCTTCATCACCGGCGTCGCCTTCGCGACGCGCTTCATCACGTTCGGGTCGGCCTTGATCAGCGAGTGGAACGCCTCGTGGTCGGTCTTGCCGTGCTTCTCGAACATCGGCCGCTCGGCCACGACGCCGACCGAGGTGCGGCCGTTCGAGAAGGGGATGACCCAAGACCACGGGCCCTCCGGGTGAATGACGATCCAGATGTCGCCTTCCGCCTCACCCGCGGGGCGAGCGTCGCCCTCGAAGTGGGCGAACAGCGCCATGCGCGGCGCGAGCGCCGGCTTCGCCTCGAGGTTGAGCAGCCGCGGCAGCACGCGGCCGTAGCCCGAGCAGTCGAGCACGAAGCGGCCCTCGGCCGTGTACTTCGCGTTCGTCTCGGTGTCGGTCACCATCACCTTCGCGCCGCTGCCGTCGGGCGCGAACTCGACGGCGTCGACGCGCTGCTGGAAGAGCACCTTCGCGCCGTACTTGCGCGCCTGCGTCGACAGCGCCTGATCGAAGTCGGCGCGCGTCACCTGCAGGGCCTGCGGCGCCTGGCCGGGGAACATCTCCGCGAAGCAGAAGCGCTCGGTCTGATCTCCCTCGAGGAACAGCGCGGCAGGCTTGGGCATGAACCGGCGCGCGTTGACACACTCGAGCAGGCCCGCCTCGGTGAGGATGTCCATGCAGCGCGGCAGCAGCGACTCACCGATCTGGAACCGAGGGAAAGTGCCCGCCTCCAGCGTGAGCACCTGGAGGCCCTGGCGCGCGAGCATGGCGCCCGCAACGCTCCCGGCCGGGCCGGCTCCAATTACGATGACGTCTGCTTTCATTAGTCCTTCCTATGACGCGGTGGCGCAGACGAGCAAGCGCCGCCGCGGGGGATGAAGCAATCCCCGCGACGCGCTGGGTATTCCCGCCGCCCGCTGGAAGGACGAGCTTCTAGAACGCGATGCCGATGCCGCCGCGAATCGAGTTCGTTCCCAGCTCACCGCGCAGGTAGATCGTCTTCGAGATCTCGAAGATCACTCCGGCCGCGAAGTGGTAGTGGAAGAACACGACCGACTGCCCCGCGGGAGCCGGCCAGATCGCGACGCCCAGGTTCAGCGGCTTCGCGTACACCGCGAGGTTCGGCAGCAGGTACACGGTGTAGCGGGGCTCGACGATCGGCAGGAAGTAGATCGGCGCGCGGCCGCAGCACGTGCCGGGCGCGATGCCGATGTCGATGCCGAACTCGATGTCGAACGAGTCGTTGATCTGCGGCACGAACCCGTCGTGCACGATGGGGATGTTGAAGCGCGCCGCCAGCGGCAGCGCCACGTACGGCACGTAGTACGGGTACGCGAAGCCGGCGAAGAACGACAACATCATCGGCCGCTTCTTGCCCTTGCTGGCGTCGAGCAGCGCGTCGGTCGCGCGGAAGCCCCCGCCGCCCGAAGAGCTGTCGTCCTTCTTCTCTTCGGTCGTGCTGGTCGTGTCCGACGGTGGGGGCGGAGGCGGAGGAGGAGGCGGCGGTGGGTCGTCTTTCGCCAGCGCAGAGCCGGCGAGGAAGAGGCACGACACCACAGCGAGCGTGGTCAGGGGTCGGCGCATGGCGCTGCGTTATACGGGCCCGCGCCCGGCCTTTCCCGAAAAAAACTCGTGCCAACGCGCGGCCGTGGCCGCTTCGGGCAACGCGAGGTCGTCAATCTTCGGCCCGTGGCGGCCACGGAATCAGCATCGACGTGCGCGCGCGGTGCTCGGCCCAGCCGGCGCGGCGCGTGGCGAGGTGCCGCTCCATGAGCGGGATGCTCGTCGACACGAACAGCACCACCATCGCGATCGGCCCGAGCACCGACCACCAGGGCGCTCCCGCGGCGAGCCCGAACAGCCACAGCCCGACCCAGAACGAGATCTCTCCGAAGTAGTTCGGGTGCCGCGAGTACCGCCACAGCCCGACGGTGCACACCGACGCCGACGGCCGCTGCCGGAAGCGCTTGAGCTGCTCGTCGGCGAGCGTCTCGATCGCGATCGCGCCCAGCGTCACGAACGTCGCGAGCACGTCGAGCACGTTGATGCCGCGCTCGCTCACGAACGCCGCGTGGGTGGGCAGCAGGCCGAGGAACACGATGATGGTGGGAAAGAGGTGCAGCCCGAACGCGCTCGCCCACCAGTACGCGCTGCCGGTCGTCTTGCGGATGTCGACGTAGCGCCAGTCTTCGTGCTGCAGCCCGCGCCACGAGCGCGCCCAGTTCAGCGTCAGGCGCCAGCTCCAGAAGCCGATGAGGCCCAGCACCAGCATGCTGCGCACCGTGCCCGCGCCCGGCCCCGCGAACAGGTAGATTGCGGCGATCAGCGGAGCGACGCTCCAGTAGGGGTCGTACACGCTCGTGTTGTCGAAGGCGCGGCTGAACCCGAAGACGACGGCGGTGCCGACGACGGTGCCGAGCGCGATGACGAGCAGCGGGTGCGCGCCGGGCAGCGCGCGCGTGGCCCCCACGGCCGCGGCCAGAGCGAGCGCGTAGGCGCCGGCGACGATCCCGAAGGCTTTCCACGGCGCAGGCGTGGTCATTCGTCAGTCCTTCGTCAGTCGCATACGTGGGCCGAGCATGGCAAGGTGCCGCGCGATGATCAGCATCGCGATTGCGCTCGTGCTCTGTGGCCCGGCCAGGCCGACGTTCTGGCAGTGGGTGCAGAAGAACGAAGCGCGCCTCGCCGAAGCTGCCGCGAAGGACCCGGTGCCGGTGATGAAGGAGCTCCAGGACAGGCTCGACGCCGAGGAAGAAGACCTCGTCATCGAGCTCGCGCTCGGCGAGACGCCGCCCAGCATCGTCATCTCCGCCGACGGCAACAGCGCCCTGTTCGGCGCGGTGAAGCGCGTCGCGGCCGCGGCGCCGAAGCTCAAGAGCTGGAAGGTGATCGCCTTCCGCCCGCGCCGGCCGTTCGACGGCACGCTCGAGATCGACGACGCGAAGTTCAAGCTCTCGGACTTCTCGTTTCGCGAGCTGGGCCGGGCCGTCGGGAAGATCGACCTCGAGATCGCCGTGAGGGGCCGCACCCGGCTCAACGCCGAGCAGGTCGATCGCGCCGCGTTCCTCGTGCTCGACACGGTGCTCGGCGAGTACGACACCGAGACGAAGATCGGCGTCATCGACTTCGTCAGCGCTCCGACGAAGGCGCACCGGCCGCTCAACGAGCTCGCGGCGATCGTCGACAAGCTCTGACTGTCGCCTCGAGGCGTCACCGCGGGGCGGCCGCGGGTGGTCGCCGGCGCAAAGAAGCTGTCAGCCTGCCGCGCGATGACACGAGAGCTCTCGGATCTCTACGTGCAGGCGTCGGCCGAGCACCCGGACCTCGCGGTGCCGCGCGACGTGTTCTTCACGCACCTCGGCCGCGTGCCTGAAGTCGCGCTCGACCGCGTGCGCGGCGCCGACCTCTACCTCGCCATCGCGTGCGCCCGGGGAGACGCCCGCGCCCACGCGAAGCTCGACGCCGAGGTGATGCCGAAGCTCGGCGCCGCCCTCGAGCGCTTCGAGCCCGCCGTCGACGCCGACGACCTGCAGCAGAAGCTGCGCACCCGGCTGCTCCTGCCGCGCGGCGCCCGGCCGCCGCGCATCGACAGCTACGTGGGCCTCGGGTCGCTCGCGAACTGGCTCCGGGCCATCGCGGTGCGGCTCGCGCTGCGCATGACGCGGCGGCGCCGCGCTGAAGCCGCGAACGAAGAGCACCTCGAGCAGCTCGTCGCGGACGACGACCCGGAGCTGGGCCTGTTGCGCGCGCAGTACCGCGACGCCTTTCGCGCGGCCTTTCGCGCCGCGTTCGAGTCCCTCTCCACGAGAGACCGCAACGTGCTGCGGCTGCACCTGCTCGACGGGCTGAGCGTCGATCGCATCGCCGCCCTGTATGGCGTGCACCGGGCTTCGGCGTTCCGCTGGCTCGAGCAGGTGCGCGGGCGCCTCGACCTGGCGACCCGCCGGTGTCTCGCCGGCGACGGGCGGCTGTGCCTGTCCGAGATCGACCAGGTGCTGCACGCCATGCAGAGCCAGCTCGCCGTGAGCTTCAGGACCCTGCTCGCGCCCACCGCCGCCAGCGGCCGTGCCCATGCGCTGCCTCGATGAACACCTGCTCGCGCGGCTGATCGCCCTCGAGCTCGCGCCCCACGAGCGCGACGAGGTCGAAGAGCACGTCGCGGCGTGCGAAGGCTGCCGCGCGGCGATCGCCGAGCTCGCTCGCGAGGCGCCCCAGTCGCCGGCCGATACCCCGCTGCACGAGCGCCGCGGCGCCGAGGTCGGCCGCTACCTGCTGCTCGAGCCGCTGGGCTCGGGGGCGATGGGGCGCGTCTGGGCCGCCTACGACTCGGTGCTCGATCGCAGGGTGGCGCTCAAGCTGCTGCGGCCCACCGCGGTCGACTCGACCGAGGCCGAGCGCGCCGCGGTGATTCGCGAGGCGCGCGCGATGGCCAGGGTCTCGCACCCGCACGTCGTCGCCGTGCACGACGCCGGCACGTTCGGCGATCGCGTCTTCCTCGCCATGGAGCTCGTCGAGGGCCAGACGCTGCGGCAATGGCTCGCCGCCTCCAGGCCTGCGTGGCGGCGCATCGTCGAGGTGTTCACCGCTGCCGCCGACGCGCTCGCTGCGGCGCACGAGGCCGGCGTCGTCCACCGCGACTTCAAGCCCGAGAACGTGCTCATCGACGGAAGAGGGCGCGCGCGGGTCGGCGACTTCGGGCTCGCCCGCGTGCTCGGCGCGGGCTCGCCGGCCGCGGAGCCCGGCGACGAAGCGCTGCGCAGCACGTGCGCCGGCACGCCGGCCTACATGGCGCCCGAGGTGACCGCGGGCGCTCCCGCCGACGCCCGGTCGGATCAGTTCAGCTTCTGCGTCGCGCTGTACGAGGCGCTGTGCTCGCAGCGCCCCTTCGCGGGTGCGACCGTCGCCGAGCTCGGGGCGGCGATCCGCGCCGGCACGTTCGCGCAGCGAAGGCTCCCCGCCCCGATGGCGCGCGTGCTTCGCCGCGGCCTGTCCGCGGATCCCGCCGCGCGCTACCCGAGCATGGCGGCGCTGTCGGCCGAGCTCTCCCGCGCTGCCCGCCCGTGGCTCAGGCCGCCGGTGGCGATCGCTGCGGCGGCGCTGGTGGCCGTCGCCGGCGTCGCGGGGCACCGGGTGCACCAGGCCTCGGCGCTGCAGGCGTGTGTCGGGGCGTCGGACCTCGCCGGCGCGACGTGGACGAGCCAACGCGCTCGGGTGCACGCCGCCTTCAAGAGCACCGGCCTGACGTACGCCGAGACGGCGTTCGCCCGCACCGCCGAGACCATCGAAGCGTGGGCCGTGCAGTGGCACGACGTTCGCCGCGCGGCGTGCGAGGCGACGCGGGTGCGCGCCGACGCTCCCCGGGAAGCGCTGGGCTGTCTCGACGGCCAGGCGGCCGAGCTCGCCTCGCTGCTCTCGGTGATGGTCGAGGCCGACGCGGCGCTGGTCGAGCGGTCGGTCGCCGCGACCTACGCGCTGCCGCCCCCCGCGCGCTGCCTCGACGGCGGCGCTGCGGCGTCCCGCCGCGTGCACCCCGACGTGGACGCCGCGCTCGCGAAGCTGGCGAGCGCCCGCGGGCAGCTGTACGCCGCGCGCTACGCCGCGGGTCTGCCGCTGGCGCGTGACGCGGTCGAGCTGGCGCACCGCTCGGGCGATACCCGCACCGAGGCCGTCGCGCTGCTGACGCTGGGAGAGCTGCAGCAGACGAGCGGCGCCTGGGCGGATGCCGAGCTCACCTTCGAGCGCGCGATCAACGTCGCGCTGCTCACCGGCCTCGACGCCCGGGTCGCCGAGGGGTTCGTCCGGCTCGCGAACCTGCTCTCCCTGAACCTGGCGAGGCCGAAGGAGAGCGTTCGGGTCAGCGAGCGCGCCGAGGCGGTGATCCGCGCGATCGGCGGCTCGCCCGAGCTCGAGGCCCGGCACGCCATCGCGCAGGTGTACGTCGCGATGAAAGCAGGCGACTACGCCCAGGCCGTCGCGCGAGGCCAGCGAGCGTTCGACCTGGCCGTGGCGTCACTGGGCGGCGAGCACCCGGAGACGATCTCGGCGCAGCGAAACCTCGCCGTCGCGCTCAACTTCGTCGGGCGGCAAGACGAAGGGCTGCGGCACGCCCAGGCGGCGCATCGAAAGACGCTCGCGGTCTACGGGCCCGACCACCCGCGGGTGCCGGTGGCGCTCGAGACGCTCGCGGGGGCGTACGAGATGAAGACCGACTACGCGCGCGCGGCCGAGGTGTACCTCGAGGCGCTGGCGCTGCAGGAGCGGGTGCGCGGCGCAGCTCACCCCAGCACGTTCCGGATCCTGCTCAACGCCTGCCCCATCGTGGGCAAAGAGCTGCGCCGGTTCACCGAGGGCCTGTCGCTGTGCCGCCGCGCGCTCGCGCTCGCCGAGCGGACGGACGGGCCCGAGAGTCGCCGCGCCGCCGAGGCCCGCTTCGGGTTGGGCCAGGTGCTGCTCGCCTCCGGAGACGCGGCGACCGCGCAGCCCGAGCTGACCCGCGCGCGAGACCTGCACGACAAGCTCCTGCCCGAAGGTCACCAGGTCATCGCCAGCATCCTCGTCGAAGAGGCCGCCGCGCTCGACGCGCTGGGACGCCCGTCGGCGGCCCTCGACCTGCTCGCGCGCGCGGTGTCGGTGGCCACGAAGTTCGGCGACCAGGCGACGCTTTCCCGCGCGACGTCCGCGGTCGCGCGGCTGAAAAATTCCGCCGAAATGCGACAGCCGGGCGGGTGAGGGGGCTCCGAAGGGGCATGAACCCGAAACCCTGCACCACGCTCTGTTCGCTGCTCGTCGTCCTGGCCTTCCTCTGTGGCTGCGGCACCACGGTCGAAGACGAGCACGACTACGGGTACGACGGAGTGCCCGACGAGGAGCTCGCCACCGACGAGGCCGCGCTGACCGGCTTCAGCGGCTACGCGACGCGCAGCGTCAGCACGCCGAACAAGAGCAGCCGGAACGGCGCCGCGATCCAGTACATCGTGCTCCACCACATGGCGAGCACGTCGTTCTCGGGCGTGCTGGAGCTGTGGAGGACCGGCTCGAAGCAGGGCAGCGCCAACTACGCCATCTCGAACGAGGGAGAGGTGGTCGGCGTGGTGCCGGAGAGCCTGCGCTCGTGGTCGCTCTCCAGCGCGACGTGGGACGCGAAGTCGATCACGTTCGAGATCGAAAACTCCGCGACCGGCGGCTCGTGGCCCGTCTCCAGCGCGGCGCACGAGGCGACGGCGAAGGTGGTGGCCGACCTCGCGCGCCGCTACGGCATTCCGCTCGACCGCAACCGCGTGCTGGGTCACCGCGAGGTCTACACGCGCCACGGCGCCAGCTACGCGACGGCCTGCCCGGGCGGCCTCGACATGGATTGGATCGTCGCCCGCGCCCGAGCGCTGCTCGGCCAGGGCGGAATGCCGGCGCCGGTCGGCAGCTTCACGCCGGCTCCCAGCGGCGGCCACCACGCGTGCCTCAACCTGCCCGACGCCCAGACGCAGCGGCGCGTGCAGGCGGGCCTGCGGCTCAAGGGCCGCTACTTCGGCCCGATCGACGGCGCGCTCGGCCCGAACGGCTTCAAGGGCATTCAGACCACGCTGCGCAACGTCGGGTACACCGGCCCGATCGACGGCGTCATCGGCCCCACCGGCTGCCGGCTGATCCAGGTCTACGCGCAGCGGTTCGGTGACTACGGCGGCCCCGTCGACGGCGTGCTCGGCCCGAACTCCTGGCGCGGGCTCGCGCTCGGCCTCGAGCGGCCCTGAGCGGCGGGCTCCCGGGGCGGCGGGCGCTCCGGTCAGGGCGGCGCGACGGTGCGCTGCGCGCTGCCGGGCACCACGTCCGACTTCCACCGCGACCAGGTCAGCAGGTTGATGACCATCGCGGTGACGACCGCGACCGAGAAGAACGCGCGCTCGTGACCGGGGAACGCGAGCGCGAGCGGCACCATCACCGCCGCGACCGCGCAGCCGACGAAGAAGCCGAGGTGCAGCAGGATGCCCTGACCCGCTGCGAGCGTGGCCAGCACCACCATGTCGATGAGCATGGTGTGCCCAGGCGCGATGCCCAGCGCGCCGCAGAGCAGCCGGTTCGCGACGAGCGAGACCAGCGACGCCGCGAGGCACGCCATGAAGCGCCGGTTGAGCCGCGTCCCGAGCAGGCCCTTCCGCATCGACACCGCGCACACGGTGAACACCAGCGCCGACGGGGCGATTCGCGCGAACAGCCACCACTTGCCGAGCGACGCCTCCAGCGCGGCCCAGGCGGGGACCAGCGCAGGCCCGAGGCTCGCGATCGTCACGGCGGCGGCCAGGCTGCAGAACAACACGACGCGCTGGCGCATCGACACGTGGGGGTCGAGCTCGTGCGTCATCTTCTTGAGCTGCTTGACCGCCTTCGAGGCCTCGTCGTCTTCGCGCTCGAGCGCTTCGACGCGCGACACCAGCTGGGGCGGAGGCGCCTTCATTTCGAGCAGCAGGCTGCGCGCGGCCGCGGCGTTCTTCGCTGCGACCTCGTACTCGGCGCCGAGCCGCAGCGTCGTCTCGAGCCCCTCGCGCGCCTCGGCGTTGTCGGACCACTCGGACAGCGAGTGCATGAAGCCGAAGCGCGCCGCGGAGACGAGCGGCGTCATCTGCTCCCGCGTGCCGCCCTCGCGCACCGCCGTCTCGAGCTTCTGCAGGCTGGCGCGCGCCGTGGCCGCGAGGCGGTGCGAGGCGGCGTGCCGCAGGAACGTCGCCACCGCGTCGCGCAGCTCGAGCACGGACTGGAACCGGGCCGCCTTCTCCAGCGCCATCGCGCGCTTCACCACGCTCACCAGCTCTTCCGGCGTGTCCTCGGGCAGCGGGGGAATCACGCCGTGCATCGCCGCCGCCAGCGCGCCGCGAATTCCCGCCGCCCGGTAATACGGCGGGTTCCCCTCGATCACCTCGAACAGCGTCGCGCCGAGCAGAAACACGTCGGTGCGCTCGTCCATCTCGCGGTCGTCGCCCGTGCACATCTCCGGAGCGAAGTACGCCGGCGTCCCCTTCAGCCCGAAGCGGCCCGGCGGAGCGGCCTTCCTGCGCGCGACGCCCCAGTCGGCGACGTACACCTCACCGAGCTCGCCGATGAGCACGTTCGCCGGCTTCAAGTCCCGGTGCAGCACGCCGCGCCCGTGCGCGAACGCCACCGCGTTGCACACCTGGAGAAAGACGTGCAGGTGCGCCTCGAGCCGGTTCGGCGCCGAGCGCCCCAGCCGCGCCTGCAGCACGTTCTCGCTGACGAGCAGGAGCGTGCCCCACGAGACGCCCTCGACCAGGCGCATCACCAGCGCGGGCGCGCCTGCGCCGTCGAAGGCGATGGCGTGCACCGGCACGATGCCGGGGTGCTCGAGCGAGCCGGCCAGCCGCGCCTCTTCGACGAGCAGGTTCGCGAGCACGCCGCTGCGATCGTCGCGCACCACCTTCACCGCGACGTCGCGCGAGAGCGACGCCTGCCGCGCGTGGAGGACGGTGCCCATGCCTCCCTTGCCGAGCTCTCCGACGACGACGAGCTCCGACGCGCTCGAGAGCTCGTCGCCTGCTCCGTCGCTCGCGCGCACCCGCGGCGGCGCGAGAGACAGCTTCACCGCGTCCCGCTGCGGCGGCGCCACCGGCGGAGCAGGCGTCAGCTGCGTCGGCGCGATGCCCAGCGTGTCGGTCAGCGCCGTAGCGCCGAGGGAGTCGAGGCCCAGCCTCGCCCAAAGGTCTTCGAAGTTCACCAAGCCTCGTTGCGGACGCGAGGCTGACGTTAGCACGCAGGCTTCAGCTCGACGCGCCCTGCCCGAACGCCCACTGCGTGAACAGCCCGATGAGGTCGTTGCTGAACCGCATGCGCAGCCGGCCGTTCATCTGCTCCAGCGCCGGCCCCGCGCTCGCGCCGCTGCCGGCGGAGAGGTGATCGAAGGTCTTGCAGAGCGCGTTGATCGACGCGAGCAGGCCCGGGCCGCGGCCGTTCGGGTCGGCCGGCAGGCCCGCCTCGACGGCCGCGACCGCCGCCGCCGTGCCGAGGCGGTTGAGCCGGTTCGTGAGCAAGAGCCCCGCGGCGTGGAAGCGCTCGTCCTCGGACGTGGGCTCTCCCGGCGGCGGCCGCTTCTCGGGAGCGCCGGCCGCCTCGGCGAGGCCGAGCATCAGCGCGAGCTCGCACAGCTCGCGCAGCGCGGCCCGCGGCAGGCCGAGGTCGCGCGCGAACGCCATGCTCAGGATGGCCGTGTTCACCGCGTGCACCAGCGTGCCGGTGTCGCCCGGCTGCCAGCGCGCGACCCCCAGGAACTTCGAGTGGCCCTCGAAGACGATGCGCGTCCACTCCTCGAGCGACGCGTCGGCCGAGGAGATCGACAGCGCGCTGCCGCGCTTGAGCGATTCCTTCTGCGCGTGCAGCCAGCGCACCAGCCAGCCGAAGATCTCCTTCGAGCGCGCCGTCGGGTCGGCCGGCGCCGGAGCGTCGAACACCGGCATCAGCGGCTGGCCCGACCACGTCAGCGCCTTGATGTGCGGCAGCCGCTCGTGCCGGCCTTCGGGGTCGAACGCGCGCAGGATGAACGCGCGGTACTCGGCCAGCGGCAGCGACGCCTCGACGAGAAAGCCTTTCAGGTCCCGCGTCTGCAGCGCCGCGGTGACCGCCGGAGCGACCGCGTCGTGGAACGGCGCGAAGCTCACCGGCGTGCCGTTGACGGTCGGCACCGGGTCGACCACGAGCTGCACGCGGCCGTCCTGGGTGAGCAGCTGCCGCATGCCTCCGCGGAACTGCTCGATGGCCGCGTCGAGCAGGCCTCCGCCGACGTCGACCGTCGTCGCGGCGCGGGCGAGCAGCGCGAGATCGAGGCACAGCCGCGCCATGAGGTGCACGCGGCGATCGCCGACCGCCTTGCCTTCGAACGCCGGCTGCTCGGCCGAGACCGGCCGCGTGCCCGAGAGCGCCGCGCGCGCCGCGGAGATCACCTCGTCGCCCTGCGACTTGTCGGCCGCCGTGCGCTCGAGCAGCGCGTGCGCCGCCTCGCTGCGCGAGCGCGACAGACCCTCGACGACGTTCAGCTTCGCGTCGACGACCTTCTTCTTGTTCAGCAGCGACGGCTTCTGCAGCAGGACCTTGTCGATCTCCGCCACCGCCGCCTCGCGGCCGCAGTCGAGCAGCGCGGACCAGAAGCGCGACCGCTCGGCCGCGGGCTTCGCCTCGAAGCCGGGGTCGTGCATGAGCCGCTGCAACAGCTCGAAGCCGCGCTGGCCGCCCAGCTCTCCGACGAGCTCGATGGCGCGCTTGCGGACCTCTTCGGTCTTGTCGCCCATGCTGCCCTCGAGCAGCGAGAGCGCGTCGACGCCGCGGGCCTTCGCCCGCCCGGCGAGCACCTCGCACTGCAGCGCCACGTCGCGCTTGCCGATGAGCGTCTGGAACACGCGCGTGCGCTCGCTCACCTGGCTCTTCTCGAGCGCGAAGCACAGCGCAGCGACGTTGCGCAGCTTCGGAGTGCCCTCGAGCCGCACGCACACGATCGACGGATCGGCCGGCAGCGCGTACGCGAGCGCCTCGGCGAACAGGTCCTGCACCGGGCCCGGGTCGCTGGCCTCGAGCGCGTCGGCGAGCATCGGCCCCGCACGCGGGCCCAGCCGCCCCAGCCACGACCGCAGGCCGGCGGTGTCGCCGGGCAGGCCCGAGCGCAGGTGCTCGACCAGCCAGGCCATGCGCAGCGGGCTGTGCAGCTCGGCGGTCACCGCGTTGACGAAGCGGTGCTCGCGCCCGGGCCGCGCCTCGGCGCGATCGATGATTCGCGCGATGGCCTGGTGATCGTCCGACAGCACGGCGGCGTCGAGCGTGCCGGCGAGCGCCTCGGTCACCGACCAGGGCAGCGTGCGCGAGAAGTCGCACAGCCGGCCGATCACCGCCGGCAGCTTGCGCAACAGGTACGCCGAGCGGTCCGAGCGCAGCGACTCGCGCAGCGCGTGCCGAATCGGCTCGGCGCCGACGTTCTGCTGCGACCACGTGCGCACCTGCGGAGCCGCGGCCGGCGCCATGGTCCCCGGCGGCGGCGTGGGGCCGCTGCCCGGCTGCGCCGGAGGGAACGTCGGCATCGACGGCCGCGCGTCGGGCACCGGCAGCTGCGACCACGAGGGACGCTCGCGCGGCCCGGCGGGCGGCGGCTCGGCGGCGACCGGCACGCCCGTCGCGATGGGCACCGCGACCGGCACCTGCGCGTGCGGCTGCGTCTTGGCCTGCACGCCCTGCAGCCCCAGCGGCACCTCGGGCTGCGTCTTCACCGGGATGGCGGGCTGCGGCGAGAGCATCGGCGCCGCGGGCTGCACCGGCGCGGCGGGCTGTGCAGTCACCGCGGGCTGGCGCGGGTTCGTGCGCGCGGCCTCGGTCATCATCTTGTCGATGACGCCCGGCGACTTCGCGTCGGAGCGAGAGCCCGTCGTCGCGCTGCGGTCGGCGGACGAGCCGGACGGCGAGCGCGAGCCGTGATCCGACGGCTCGGGGTCGTTGCTGCCGGGGCCCGAGGCGCCGCCCGACGCGACGCCGCGCTGCACGCCGCCTTCCGGGTTCGCGGCCTGGTATGCCGCCACGAGCGCGGCGATCTGCGACGTCGTCGCCGGAGTTCCCTCGTGCGTGATGTACGCCTCGAGCGCGTCGCGCATCTCGAGGCACGACTGGAAGCGCTTCGCCGGGTCCTTCGACATCGCCCTCGAGACGATGTCGAGCAGGTTGTCGGGCAGATCGAGCCGGTGCTTGAGCAGCGGCGTCGGCTCTTCCTGCAAGATCGCGGTGATCAGCGCGACGTCCGTCGCCTGGCCGTAGGGCCGCTTGCCGCTGAGCGTCTGGTAGAGCACGACGCCCAGCGCGTAGATGTCGACGCGGTGGTCGATGTTCCGCCCTTTGATCTGCTCGGGCGGCATGTACGCGATCTTCCCTTTGAGCGACCCGACCTTCGAGCGGTTGTCCTCGGTCGTGGCCTTCGCGACGCCGAAGTCGAGCATCTTCACGCCGCCGATGCGCGACAGCATGATGTTCTCGGGGCTGACGTCGCGGTGGACGAGGCGGGTGATCTCTCCGCCGCCCGGTGGCACGAACTCGTGCGCGTAGGCGAGGCCCTCGCACGCGAGCGAGATGATGCGCGCGGCGAGCGTCGGCGAGATCGGGTTGCCCGAGCGGATCGCCCAGCGCAGCACCTGCCGAAGGTTCGCGCCCTCGACGTACTCCATGGTGAGGAAGTAGTTGCCGTCGGCCTCGCCGAAGTCGAAGACGTGCACGATGTTCGGGTGGTCGAGCTGCGCGGCGAGCCGCGCCTCGGCCAGGAACATCTTCACGTAGACCTCGTTGTCCGCCAGCTGCGGGAGGATCTTCTTCAGGACGACGAGCTTCTCGAAGCCGCCCGGGCCCGCGACCTTCGCGAGGTACACCTCGGCCATGCCCCCCGTAGCGAGCTTTCGCACGACGGTGTAGCGACCGATGGTGACCAGACTGCCCCCGCGTTTACCTACGAATACCCCGTAGCTCCAGCCGAACGTAGTCGAGGGTGTACCCGGGAGCGGAGGCTTTCGTGACCGCGTCGAGGAACCCCGCAGACCCTTCACCGAGAAGATCGGCCACCGTGCGCAGCGTCACGTGTGCGATGAACGTGCGGAAGCTCTGCGCATCGGGGAACGGCGTCGGCGCGTCCTTGAGCCAGGCCTTCGGCTCTGCGAAGCCGGCCGCGGCGAGGCGCTTGAGCGAGCCCTCCGCCGTCGCGAAGTAGGTCGGATACTCGACGCCTTCGCGCCTCAGGATGCTCATCGCCAGCTCGAGGTGCTTCTTCAGGTTGCCGAAGCCGCCGCACTGCGCGTGCAGCCGGCCGCCGGGCTTCAGCGCGCGGTACACGCCGCGGAAGAGGGCGTCGTGGTCCTTCACCCAGTGGAAGGTCGCGGTGCTGAAGACGACGTCTGCGACGTGGTCGAGGGTGAGGTTGCCGAGATCGGCCTGGTGGAACGTGATGCGGTCGCCGAACCGCGCGAGGTTCTCGCGCGCCTTCTCGAGCATCGCGGGGCTCACGTCGAGCGCGAGGATGCGCCCGCGCGGCAGCCTCTCGGCGAGCACCGCGGTGAGGCGCCCGCTGCCGCAGCCGGCGTCGATGACGGTCTCGTCGCCGCGCAACTCGAGGCTCTGCAGCACGTCGAGGCCCCAGCGGAACTGGGGCTCGGAGATCTGGTGGTAGACGTCCGCGTTCCAGTCGGTGCTCATGGTCGGGTCCTCCGGAGTACACGCTCCGCGCGCGTCGTGAACTGCGCCAGCACCGGCCAAGAGCGGGGTGCGCGCGGCGCCGTACTCCTGCGGCCCCGGCGGCTCAAAACGGAGCTCCTTCGGCGGTGAGCAGCGTGAGCGGGTGCACGGGCCTGCCGTCGGCGACGTAGCGCAGCGCCTCGACGACCTCGCTGCCGCGCAGCGAGAGCGCGCGTGCTTCGTCGAGCGTGTACCAGCGCGCCTGCGCCGAGTGCTCGTCGGCCTCGCGCTTGAGCACCACGTTCGCCGTGGCCGGTCGCGCCGCGAAGATGACGCGCAGCCGCGCCGTGCCGTCGGGCATCGGGGTGTGCTCGACGCGGATGATGCCGGTGAGCTCGACCTCGAGGCCGGCCTCTTCCTTCGTCTCGCGAAGGGCGCCCTGGAGGAAGGTCTCTCCGGCCTCGACGCGGCCGGCGGGCAGGTACCAGTGTCTGGTGTCGACCTCCTGGACCAGCGCGAAGCGATCCTGGTGGGAGACGACGACGAGGGCGTAGCAGCGCGTGGCGATCGACGGCACTGATGGGGTTTTAACGTGAACGTGAACGTGAACGTGAACGTGAACGTCTTTGACCAGCGCTCGAACTGACGTCCACGTCCACGTCCACGTCCACGTTCACGATGGCTACTTCGGCACGAAGATCTTCAGCCCGGTGCGCCCATTGTTCGTCGTGAACCGTTCGATGAAGTCGCTCGAGGTGGTGTGCCCGTCGCCCCACGTGATCGCCGTGTGACCGAAGCGCTGGCCGAGCGTGGTGGACGTCCGCTCCCAGGTGAGGATCAGGCCGGGAATCTTCAGCGCCTTCGACAGCGGCATGTGCACCTGCTTGAACTTCGAGCGGGGCAGGTTGTCGTCGATCTGGTTGCCGTTGCCGCCGACGAAGATGCCGTACGTGCGCTGAATCGCCGCGCTGACGCCGGCGGCGCAGCGGCCGAGGCTGTTGAAGCCGCCCATGCTCATCGCGACGCTGCGGCTGTTGCGCACCAGGCGCTTCATCGACGGCGACGCGTGAACGCCGAGCGACTTCTTCATCACCTCGAGGTCGCGCGCGCCGATCTTCCCGTCGACCTTCAGGCGGTGCTTCTTCTCGAACGCGCGGACCGCGCGGGCGGTGCGCTCGTCGAACGTGCCGTCGGCCTTCACGCGCTTGAAGCCGAGCTTCCTCAGCACCTGCTCGCTCTTCTTCACCGCGGCCGAGCGCTCGCCGAGCTCCTGCGCCGGCGACGTCGGGCCGTTCGCGTACACGTACGACTTCTTCAGCGCGCTCCAGGTCGCGGTGTCGACGCGGCCGGTCGCCTCGAGCCCCGAGCGGCGCTGGAACGCGCGCACGGCGCCCGCGGTGCGCTCGTCGAACGTGCCGTCGGTGCGCGACGGGTCGTAGCCGGCGGCCTTCAGCCGCGCCTGAATGTTCTTCACCGCGCGGCCCTTCACGCCCTCTCCGACGCCGGGCAGCCCGTCGAACGTCTTCGCCACGGCCTGCGCGGTGGCGGCGTCGAGGCGGCGGTGCTGCTTCGTCGGCTTCACGCGCGAGTGGTAGGGGTTGTGGCGCAGGCCGTCGACGGCCTTCTCGAGCGCGGCGCGCACGCTCGCGGTCAGCGCGCCGCCCTTCACGGTCGAGCCCTCGTCGGCGCGGAACGCCTTGATGGCCGCCGCGGTCTGCGCGTCCATCGTCTGGTCGACGGTGCCCGGGTCGTAGCCGAGCAGCTTCAGGTTCCGCTCGGCGTTCTGAATCGCCGAGTGTCTGTCGCCCGAGGTGAACGTCGGGCCCTTGCGCTGCGCCGCCGTGGGCGCGCCGCGGCCGGGCCGCTCGAGCGACTCCCACGTGCGCGGACCGGCGACGCCGTCGGCCGCGAGGCCCGCGCCGGCCTGGAAGCGCTCGAGCGCCGCCGCGGTGAGCGGGCCGAAGATGCCGTCGAGCGGGCCGGGACGAACGCCGCGCTGCTCGAGCAGCCGCTGCAGCCGCGCCACCGCGGGACCGCGCGCGCCCTCGCGCAAGAGGGGGTCGTTGTTGCGCTGCTGCTTCGAGGTGCGGGCCGCGGCGACGGAGAGGGTCATGATGCGCTCCGGTAGAGCAGGGGCCCTGCCAACGGCCGAACGCCGGCGCTCCGCGCGGTTGCGCGTGTCCCACCTGTCACGGCGGGTTCACCTGTCACTTCCGGTTTTCAGGTGGGTGCGAAGACGCCGAGCAGGCGGTCGCGCGGATCAGCGGGGTACTGCCGCCCGCCGAAGCCCATCACCGCCTCGGTGCCTGCCGCGTACTTCAGCACCGCGCCCGGAGGCGCCGCGCGCACGTCGGAGATCGGCAGCGCACGCAGCTGCAGGTCGAGCCGCTTCACCCAGTCCTGCACCGACTCGTCGGGGCCCGCGCGCGACGCGAGCTTGAGCAGCTCCATCATCTGCTGCTTCGCGCGGCGCGAGAGCGCCACCTTCCGCTCGAAGCGGCGCACGCTGCGCGCGCGAATCTTCGGCAGCGGAGCGGGCTCTTTCAACTGGTCGAGCGCTGCGCTGATCGCATCGCGCAGCTCGGAAGGCATCTCGTGCATGGCGCCGGGGAGCATCAGCAAACGCCCTGCCGCTCGCCTTACGAGAATCTGCGCGCGGTTATCGGGCCGCCACCTGTCGCGCGCAGGTTGCTGTCGCCCTTCGTTGACATGCCCGGTACGCCTGCTACTGGACGGAACCGCCATGAAGGTGCTGCTGCTCGAGAACATTCATCCGGTGGGCCAACAGCTGCTCGAGTCGGAGGGTTTCCAGGTCGAGCGCGTCGACTCCGCGCTGAAGGAAGACGAGCTCGTCGCGCGCATCGGCGACTTCGACCTCGTCGGCATTCGCAGCAAGACCAAGGTGACCCCGAAGGTGCTGGAGGCCACGAAGCGCCTCATCGGCATCGGAGCGTTCTGCATCGGCACGAATCAGATCTCGCTCGGCACGGCGCTCAAGCGCGGCGTCTGCGTGTTCAACGCTCCGTTCTCGAACACGCGCTCGGTCGCCGAGCTCGTGCTCGCGGAGATCGTGATGCTCTCGCGCCAGCTCGGCGATCGCTCGCGCGAGGTGCACACCGGCGCGTGGAAGAAGGTGGCCACCGGCAGCCGCGAGGTGCGCGGCAAGACGCTCGGCATCGTCGGCTACGGCCACATCGGCACGCAGGTCGGGCTGCTCGCCGAGTTCTTCGGCATGCGCGTGCTGTACTTCGACGTCGCCTCGAAGCTGCCGCTCGGGAACGTGAAGAGCGAGCCGACGCTCGAGAAGGTGCTCGAGCAGTCGGACTTCGTGACGCTGCACGTGCCCGAGACTCCGCAGACTCAAGGGATGATCGGCGCGAAGCAGCTTGCGCAGATGAAGAAGGGCGCGTGCCTGCTCAACCTGAGCCGCGGCACCGTCGTCGATCTCGACGCGCTCGCCGCGGCGATCAAGTCGAAGCACCTCGCCGGCGCCGCCGTCGACGTGTACCCCGAGGAGCCCGAGGGGAACGTGGATCAGGGGTTCTCGAGCCCGCTGCAGGGCCTGCCGAACGTGATCCTCACGCCGCACATCGGCGGCTCGACGATCGAGGCGCAGGAGGCCATCGGCCGCGAGGTCGCCGCCTCGCTCGTCCGCTTCGTGAAGACCGGCGCGAGCACCGGCAGCGTGAACTTTCCGCACGTCGAGCTGGCGCCCACGCCGGGGACGTCGCGCGTCGTGCACGTGCACCAGAACGTGCCGGGCGTGCTCCGCGACGTGAACCGAATCGTGTCGGATCAGAACGCGAACATCCACGCGCAGCTGCTCTCGACGAACGCCGACATCGGGTACCTGATCATGGATCTCGATCAGCCCGTCGCGGCGCAGGTCTGCGCGGCGATGTCGAAGCTGCCGACGACGCTGTCGGCGCGCGCGGTCGGAAATCGAGGCTGAGCGTCCGCCGCTCCCCTGAGCGGCCCTCGAGCGCTCAGTTCGTGATCTTCTTCCGCACCGCCACCACCATCACGCTCTTCTCCCCGCGCCGCAGCGCCAGCTCCACCTGAGAGCCCACCGGCCCGCGGATCGCGCGAATCGCCGGCTCGAAGCCGAGCTCCGCGACGACGTGCCCGTCGACGCTGGTGATCTCGTCGCCGGTCACGATGCCCGCGGCCGCGGCGCCACCGCCGGGCATCACCTCACCGACCACGAGCGCGTCTCCGCGCCCGCGCAGCACGAGCCCGATGCCGGCGAGCTCGGTCTTCGGCCCGGCGTCCGGAGCCACCTTCGTCAGCTCGAGCTCCACCGGCGCCGACGGCTGCGAGACGCCGACGACGCGGGTGTTGTGCCCCTCCGCCGAGGCCTGCAGCGAGAACCCGGCGGGCGACATCCCCTCGAGCACGAACGTGCCGTCTGCGGCGGTGACCGTCGCGCGGTCGGTGCCCTCGAGCGCCACCTTGGCGCCGGGAATCGGCTGGCGCGAATCCGCCTCGCGCACGACGCCGGTCACGCGCAGCCCGCGCATCAGCGTGACGTCGGCCCGCGTGTCGCCCTTCACGCTCACGCGCCGGGTGGCCGTCACGAAGCCGGCGCTGCGCAGCTCCAGCTCGTAGTCGCCGTCGGCGATGCCCTCGACGAGGTAGCGGCCGTCGGGATCGACGAAGCCCGCCTCGACGACGGTGAGCCGCTCGAGCGGCGCCTTCCGCCAGTGCACGGTGAGCTCGAACGCCGGCACCGGCTCGCCGCCCTCGTCGGTCACGCGGCCAGAGAGCTTCGGGCCCGAGCCCAGCTCGAGCACGAGCTCCTCCTTCGCCGGGACCGCGACGTCGAAGCGGTGCGCGGGCGCGGTGCCGAGCAGGTGGGCCGAGACGTCGTACGTGCCCGGCTGCAGCTCGGCGATCTCGAAGCGGCCGTCCGCGTCGGTGAGCTCGCGATACCCCTCGGAGCTGCCGAACGTCCGCGGGAAGATGCTGAGCGCCGACGCGGCGTGAACGAGCGCGCCCGGCGCAGGCTCGCCGTCGTGGACGACGCGGCCCTTCAGCGCCACGCGCGTGCCCGCGTCGGCGGCGTGGGGCTCGAGCGTGATGACGAGCTCGCGGACCCCGGCCTCGAGGCGCTCGCTGCCGCTGCCGAGCGTGGGGTGAAACGCCTCGACGACCGCGTAAGGCGCAGCTTCGAAGCGGACCTCGCCCTTCGCGTCGGTGGTGAAGCGGTCGCGCATCGGGAAGAGCGCTTCCTTGCGCGGCACGAGGATGCGCACGCTCGCCTGCGGCGCCGGCTGGCCCGTCGCGTCCACCACGCGGCCGAGGATCTCGGGGGCCGGCGTGAGCTCGACGGTGACTCCGCTGACGCGCTGGCCCGGGCGGAACGTCACCGCGACCGGGCTCTTGCCCCACTCGGGCCCGAACGGGAGGAAGCGGTCGGCCTTCGCCGAGGCGAGCTGGTAGGCGCCGGCCTCCGGCGGGCGGAACGTGAACAGCCCTGCTGCGCCCGAGCGGGTGGAGAACGCGCCGCGCGCGCTCGACCAGGTGACCTCGGCCCCCTCGATGCCTTCGCGCGTCTCGGTCGAGAGCACGCGGCCGGTGATCTCTCCCTGCGGAGCGCCGGCGGCTTCCTCGCGTACGGGCCGAGCGGGCGGGCTCGTCGCGTGCGTGTCGTCGCCCGCGCGCGCGGCGCCCGCCGGCGGGTGCTGAGCGTGCGCCACGTCGAGCAGCGGCGGCTCGACAGCTGGCTGCGGCGTCCGAAGGAAGAAGATGACCGCGGCTGCGACGCCGAGCAGTGCGATGAGCAGGACCGGCAGCCAGCGCCGGCGGTTCATGGCCGCAGGGCGCTCACGCGGCGGCCTTCTTCAGCTCGACGAGGTCCTTGTAGATCTCGAACACGACGCGCGCGAACGCCCGCTCGGAAGCACGGCCCAGCGAGACCTGGCGCGGCAGGCCTTCTTCTTCGGCGCGCTTCAGCTCGGCCGAGAACGTCGCGTTGTACATGTCGGCCTTCAGGTTGTCGTACGGGTTGAAGACCGCGAGCCGGTCGCCCGCCTTCGGGTTGATGCGGCGGTCCGTGCCTTCCCACGCGGCGCGGTGCACCTGGCCGGCCTTCCACGTCGTGTTCGCGAGCCGCACCGCGAGCGAGAGCACCTTGTGATCGCCGTCGCGGTTCTGGAGCTTGTCGATCTCGCTGAAGAAGTAGTCGTCCTTCGCGACGACGTTCTTCAGCGTCTCGGCGATCTTCGCCGCGCTCGGGAAGTAGTTGAGGTGCAGGTCGGCGCTCGCGACCGACGCGACGTCTTCGATCGCGGCACCCTTGATGAGGTCGCGCGCGCCGTCGGCGCCGCCGGTGATGCCGAGCAGCTCCATCAGCTTCGGCAGCGCGCGGTAGGCGACGCCGCCGGCCGCCGTCTGACCGGCGACGCGGTGTGCATCGGCGTCCGGCGCGGTGCTCTTCTTGCCGTCGGCGGTGAACGCCGGGCGGAACGCGTTGCCCGCTTCGAACGCGGCGTCGAAGAACAGGCGGTACAGCGCATCGAGCTGCTGCGGATCTTTGATGCCGACCGAGGTCGCGGCGAGCACGGCGCTCTCCTGGGCGATGACGGTGGCGCTGATCAGGTTGCGCTGCTCGAACGACGGAGCCGCCAGCGCCTCGCGCGCCTTCGCCTCGAGCGTCACGGCGAGCTTCTGCGCCGTCGGGTTCAGCTCGACCGAGTTGCCGTCGTGGTAGCTCGGCCCCAGCTCGAGCAGCTGCGCGAGCTCTTTCGCGTCGAACGCGAGCGGAGGAGGCGCTGGGATCTTGGCGCCCGCGACCACCGCCTGCGGCGTCAGCGGCTGGCCCGAGACCGGGTCGACGGCGGTCTGCTTGATCTGCGCGTGCCAGGCGCCCTGCTTGAGCTGCTCCTTCGGGTCGAAGAAGTTCGCGCCCGCGTCGGGCCGCAGCAGCGTCTCGAAGGTGTCGCGGAAGCGCGCGACGGCGGAGGTGAGGCCGGCGGCGTCGAGGCCGAGCGGCTTCAGCGCCGACTCGATGGCGCCCGACGGGAACGTCTCGAGCGCGGCGAGGTTCTTCGCGGCCGCGTCGAGCTTCTGCGACGACGTCCCCGGCGGAGCGATCTGCTTCAGCCAGCTTTCGAACTGGGGGCGCGAGGTGACCGCAGGCATGGCCGGCGGACTTAGCACGTCCCCTCACGGGAATCTGATGGCGGCCCCGCCATAACGGTGCGTCTTCTCGTTCGTGCGCGCGGCATTCGGCGTGCACGCCGCGCGCGCCATGCGCTCTCTCAAGCTCGGTCTCCTGCTGCTCGTCGCGTGCTCACCCGCAATGGACGGAGGGCCCGATGGCGGAACCGGCGGCGGCTCGGCGACGGGCGGCGGTGCTGCGACCGGCGGCGGTGGTGGCGCGGGAACGGGCGGCGGCTCCGCGACGGGCGGCGGCTCGGGCACTGGCGGTGGGACTGCCACGGGCGGCGGCTCTGCCACGGGCGGCGGCTCGGCGAGCGCGCCGCCGGTCGTGGTGCTCGAGGTGCGCGATCTGCAGGTCAGCGTGTTCGGCTCGAACGTCATCGGCTCGACGCTGCTGATGCGGCCGTGGGCGGCGATCCCCGACGCCGGGTGCGTGCGCTACACCGGCGCGACGGCGCCGGCGCTGCCGTCGATCGGCGCGCTCACGTACTCGAACCTCGCGTTCACCGGCGCCGTCTCGTGCAACAACACGACCGCGGGCCGCTACTGCCTGAAGAACGGAGCGGCTCCGATTCCGGTGGTCGGCAGCACGCTCGACACGGACACGTACCTGACCGCGAACAACCCGGTGCTCGGCGTCACCGGAGGCGCCGCGCTCGACGCCGTCACGGCCTCGCCCGTGCTGTTCGACGGCGGCCTGCAGGTGACCCCGACCACGCTCGCCGACGCGGGCCCGGGAGATCTCAACGTGACGTGGAGCCCCACCGGTCGGCCGACCTGGGTCGAGCTCGAGACGTTCGACGCCGGCGTCGCGCTCGTCATCTGCACTCCGACGGTCGACGGCTCGCTCACCATCCCCGCGGCGCTGGTCGACGGCCGGCTCGATCGCCTGACCGTCGGTCAGTACACCGAGGCCGTCGGCACCGACACGCAAGGGCGCACCGCGCGCGCGCGCGTGGTGAAGGGCAAGGTCGTCGGCCGCTGATCTTTTCGTCAGCGGCGCCGCCGCGCGAGCCAGCCCAGCACGCCGCCGAAGACGACGTGTACGAGCACGAGCGTCAGCTGCCGGCCCGGACGGCGATCTCTCGAGGGCGCCGGCAGAATGCCCGCGGCGGGCACCCAGCCTGCGTAGCTCAGCAGCCAGACCAGGCCGCCGAACGCGATTCCCTCGAGGATGGGGTGCCGCGGAGCCACGCGGCCCTGCACCATTCCGAACAGGGCGCCCGTCGCGGCCCCGTAGCCGTAGTGCGAGAGCACCGTCACCGCCTTCTGCTCGGGGCGCGTGCGCGAGATGTGCAGCGCGTCGAGGAAGCGCTCGGTGATGTGCTCCGGCGGCAGCTTGCCCACCAGCCCCGCGCGCTGGGCGGCGAGCATCACCGCGCTCATCGCCGTCGTCGCTCCGATACCTGCGACCGTTCCGCGGCCGACCCGTTCGATTGCCTGTTCCATGAGGGCCTGCTTCAGCAAGTCCCGAGCCCCACGCCGAGTCGGGCACCTCCGGCGTCAGAGCGAGCGAAATGGCCACAGCGCGACCAGAGTGACCCACTGCCCGCCGCGCCCTCAGGCCGCGGCGACGGGTCTGGGCGCCAGGCGCGGCCAGGGCTTCGCCTCTTCGAGCTCGGCGCCGAGCTCGAGCAGGAGCGCGTCGGCGCCGTGCGGCGCGGCGAGCTGCACTCCGATCGGCATGCCGTTCCCCGCGCGCGCGAGCGGCAGCGAGATCGCCGGAGCGCCGGCGGTGTTGAACAGCCCCGTGAACGGGCAGAACCCGGTGAGCCGCTCGATCTGCGTGTCGAACGGCAGGTCGGGCTTCAGGTACCCGTGCGGCGGCGGCAGCGAGGCGAGCGTCGGCGACAGGAACGCGTCGAACCCGAGCCGGGCACAGGCCTCGGTGTAGCCGCGCGTCCAACCCCGCAGCCGCTTGAGCTCGGTGAAGGTCGCCCACTTGCGCGACAGAAACCGCGCGGCGAAGTCACGCGTGAGCGGCTCGAGCTTCTCGAGGTCCATCGGGCGGCCGATCACGAACCGGCTCGCGCGCGGCTGCACCCACGAGATGTACGCCCACAGCGAGACGAAGTCGTCGAGCACCTCGCGCGAGGCGGGACAGGGAATCTCTTCCACGCGGTGCCCGAGCTGCTCGAGCAGCCGCGCCGCCTCTTGGGTCGCCGCGCGCACCTCGGGGTCGACCGTCACCTCGACCGGCAGCCCGAGGAACATGCCGATGCGCAGCCGCTTCGCCGGGCGCGGCGCCGCGGCGCCCACCGCAGGGAAGCGCTTCGACGGCAGCACCGTCTCGAGCGCCTTCCAGAACTCGACGCTGTCGCGCACGGTGCGGCTGACCACGCCGTGCACCGCGACGTTGACGGGGAGCATGTTGGAGCCCTCCATGTCGAAGCGGCCGCGGGTGGGCTTGAGGCCGACGAGCCCGCAGCACGCCGCGGGGATGCGAATCGACCCGCCGCCGTCGCTGGCGTGCGCGATGGGGACGACGCCCGACGCGACGAGCGCGGCGGCTCCGCCGGAAGAGCCGCCCGTCGAGTGCCCGCGCGCCCACGGGTTGTGGCATGGGCCGAACGCCAGCGGCTCGGTGGTCGCGGTGAGGCCGAGCTCGGGCGTCGCGCTCTTGCCGAGGCTCACCAGGCCGAGCGCGTTGAACGCCTTCACGCTCGGGTCGTCGACCGTCGCGATGTAGTCACCCGTCGCGGCCGTGCCCCACGCCGTACGAACGCCCTTCGAGCGGACGAGGTCCTTCAAGAAGAACGGCACGCCGGCGAACGGCCCCTTCGCGGCGCCGGCACCCGCGAGCGCCTGCTCGAACGTCGGCGTCACGATCGCGTTGAGCCACTGCAGCTCACGCGCGCGCGCGATGGCCGCCTCGACCACCTCGGCCGTCGTGACGTCTTTGCGCTCGAGGTGGCTGCGGGTCTCGACGGCGTCCCATTGCGCGAGTTCCCAGGGGTCGATGGGCATACCGGACGGTTTATGCCAGAAGACGCCTTCGGCAATGCCTGAGCCGCACGTCCTCGCGTTCGATCTCGGCACCTCGGGCCTCAAGGCCGCGGCGGTGTCCGCCTCGGGAGGCATCTCGGCCAGTGAGGTGGTGCCCCTCGACCTGCAGCTGCTGCCGGGCGGCGGCGCCGAGCAGCGCCCCGAAGACTGGTGGAGCGCCATCGTCAGCGCCACCCGGCGCCTCTTCGCGCGCGGCGCCGTCGAGCCCGGCGCCGTGCAGGGCATCGCGCTCTCCTCGCAGTGGGCCGGCACCGTGGCGTGCGACTCGCACGCGAAGCCGCTGCGCCCCGCGCTCATCTGGCTCGACGCGCGCGGGGCCGATGAGGCGCGACGAATCGTCGGCGGCTTCCCCAGCATCGACGGCTATGGCGCGCTCAAGGTGCTCAGCTGGATCCGCAAGACCGGCGGCGCCCCGAGCCTCTCGGGCAAAGATCCCGTCGGCCACATCGCCTGGCTCAAGAAGCACGAGCCGGCCACGCACGACGCCGCGAGCGTCTTTCTCGAGCCGAAGGACTGGGTGAACGCGCGGCTCACCGGGCGTGTCGCCGCGTCCTACGACTCGATCGCGGTGCACTGGGTCACCGACAACCGCGCCATCGACAAGGTCGCGTACGACGACGGGCTGCTCGCGCTCACCGGCCTCGACCGGCGAAAGCTCCCCGAGCTCGTGCCGGCGGCGTCGCTGCTCGGGACGCTGCAGCCCTCGGCGGCCGAAGAGCTCGGGCTCGCGACGTCGGTGAAGGTCTTCGCCGGTGCCGCCGACATGCACATGGCCGCGATCGGCGCAGGCACGACGGCCGAGTTCGACGCGCACCTGTGCCTCGGCACCTCGTCGTGGCTGCTCGCGCACGTGCCGTTCAAGAAGACCGATCTCTCGCACAACATGGCGTCGCTGCCGGCGGCGATCCCCGGTCGATATCTCTTCGTGAACGAGCAGGAGACCGCCGCCGCGGGCTTGAGGCTGCTGGTGGAGAAGTGGCTGCGGCTCGAGGGGCCCGACCCGTTCGGCGCCGCGCTCGCCGAAGCGGCGCGCGTGCCGGCTGGCGCGAAGGGGCTCTCGTGGCTTCCCTGGCTGCACGGAGAACGCAGCCCCGTCGACGATCGCGCTGTGCGCGGCGGCTTCGTCGGTCTCTCGCTCGAGCACGAAGCCGGGCACCTGGTGCGCGCGGTGCTCGAGGGCGTCGCGCTCAACGCCCGGTGGCTGATGAAGCACCTCGAGCAGAACCTGGGCCGTCCGCTGCAGCGCGTGACCGTCGTCGGCGGCGGCGCGCGCTCTGAGCTGTGGTGCCAGGTGCTCGCCGACGTCCTCGACCGCGAGGTGCGCCAGGTCGAGGGCCCGCAGCACGCGAACTGCCGCGGCGCCGCGCTGCAGGCGCTCGTCGGCCTGCAGCTCATCGACTGGAGCGCGGTGCCCTCGCGTGTCCCCATCGCACGTTCGTTCACGCCGGCGCGCGAGCACCGCGCGCTCTACGACGAGCGCTTCGAGCAGCTGCTGCTCGAGTTTCGACACCGCCGGGCGATGGCCCGGCGCTTCAGCCCCATGGAGAAGTCACCGTGAAGCTCTCTCAGACGGCGCAGGATCTGCTGGCCCGCATTCCTCCGGGCGTCGCGACGCGGCTCGAGGGCGTGCTCGAGAAGGTGCCCGGCGTCGGCCAGAAGGTGCGCGCCGAGAAGAAGAAGATCGCCCTCGAGCTCAAGCACGGCGTCGAGAAGCAGCGCCCCAAAGAGCTCACCATGTCGGCTCTGCCCCAGAAGCCGGTCGACGGCGCCACCGTGCTCTCGACGCTGAAGGCCCTCACCGAGCGCGAGAGCCCGAAGTGGCGCGAAGGCAAGGTCTCGGGAGGCGTGTACCACGGCGACCCTGCGCACCTGCGGCTGCTCGACGAGGTCTACGCGCTGTTCTCGCAGACGAACCCGCTGCACGCCGACGTCTGGCCGAGCGTGGCGCGCTTCGAGTCCGAGATCGTCGCGATGACCGCGCAGCTGCTCGGCGGAGACCCGCGCTCGACCGACGACGCCAACGTGGTCTGCGGCACGCTCTCGTCGGGCGGCACCGAGAGCATCATGCTCGCCGTGAAGTCGTACCGCGAGCACGCGCGCAGCCGGGGCCGCCGCGGCCGCCTGAGCCTCGTGGTCCCCGCCTCCGCGCACCCGGCGTTCGACAAGGCGGGGCACACGCTGGAGGTCGACGTCATCCGCGTGCCGGTCGGCAGCGACGGCCGCGCCAACGTGAAGGCGATGAAGGCGGCGCTCCGGCGCAGCACCATCGCGATGGTCGGCTCGGCGCCGTCGTTCCCGCACGGCGTCATCGACCCCATCGAAGAGCTGTCGGAGCTCGCCCGCGCTCGTCGCATCGGCTTTCACACCGACGCGTGTCTCGGCGGCTTCGTGCTGCCGTTCGCGCGCGAGCTGGGCTACCCGGTGCCGCGCTTCGACTTCTCGTTGCCGGGCGTGACGTCGATGTCCGCCGACACGCACAAGTTCGGCTACGCGGCGAAGGGCAGCTCGGTGGTGCTGTACCGCGGCCGCGCGCTGCGCCGCAGCCAGTACTTCATCACGCCCGACTGGTCGGGCGGCCTCTACGCGACGCCGGGCTTCGCGGGCAGCCGTCCCGGGGCGCTCGTCGCGAGCGCGTGGGCCGCGCTGGTCACGACGGGGAAGAAGGGCTACCTCGACGCGACCCGCGCCGTGCTCGAGACCGCCGCGAAGGTGCGAGACGCGATTCGCGCCATCCCCGAGCTCGAGGTGGTCGGCGACCCGCTCTGGGTGATCGCCTTCCGCTCGCGCAAGGTCGACGTCTACCGCGTGCTCGACGAGATGACCGCCCGCGGGTGGAGCCTCAACGGCCTGCAGAAGCCGGCTGCCGTGCACCTCTGCGTGACGCTGCGCCACACCCAGCCCGGGGTCGCCGAGCGCTTCGCGGAAGATCTGCGCGCATCGGTCGAGGCCGCGAAGGGCGCGCCGGTCGAGGGCGGCATGGCGCCGGTGTACGGGCTCGCGTCGTCGCTGCCGTTCAAGGGGCTCGTCGGCGATCTGCTCGCCGCCTACCTCGACGCGTTGCACGACCCGTAGGCCTTGCAGCAACACAGTGTTCCACCCGCAGCACCGACGCCTGTGGGCTTCATGCGCATCATGGGGGCATGAGAACCATCGAGCGCATCATCGAATCCCACCACCAGCGCGAAGGCGCTGGCTTCATCGTCCGGCGTCCTTTCCCCACCGAGCGGATCGAGGCGATCGATCCCTTCCTGCTCCTCGACGAGATGGGGCCGGTCGAGTACGCGCCCGGTGAGGCCGTCGGCGCGCCGGATCACCCGCACCGCGGCTTCGAGACCGTCACGTACGTGCTCGAGGGCGAGGCCGAGCACGAAGACTCGGCCGGTCACCGCGGCTCGCTCGGGCCCGGAGACGTGCAGTGGATGACGGCCGGCGCCGGCATCGTGCACTCCGAAGAGCCGTCGCGCCGCATGCGCGAGCAGGGCGGCCGCATGCACGGCTTCCAGATCTGGGTGAACCTGCCGCGCGCGCTGAAGCTCACGCGCCCGCGCTACCAGGAGGTCCCCGCCGCGAAGATCCCCAAGGCGGTGTCCGCTGACGGCAAGGCGCAGGTGAAGGTGATCGCCGGCGAGGCGCTGGGCGCGCGCGCGGTCATCGACACGCACACGCCCATCGTCTACCAGCACTGGACGCTGCAGCCCGGCGCGCGCGTCGTGGTGCCGCTCGCGTCCGAGCTCCGCGGCATGGTGTACGTGTTCGACGGCGCGGCCCTCGTCGCGGGCCGGCGGCTGCAGTCGGGCGAGCTCGCGGTGCTCTCGCCCGGCGACGCGATCGAGCTCGGCGGCGCGGAAGGGAAGGGTGAGCTGCTGCTGCTCGCCGGCAAGCCGCTCGACGAGCCCATCGCCCGGTACGGACCGTTCGTGATGAACACGCGGCAGGAGCTGCTGCAGGCCTTCTCCGACTACGAGTCCGGCAAGCTCGGAGAGATCACCCGCTCCGCGCAGGTGAAGTGAGGCCCGCGCAGCGTTTGCCGCCGCGAGGTCGCGATGGTGCAGTCCTTGCGCTGCGCGCCGGGCTCACGCCGGCGGCGCGGGCGCATCGGCGGTCGGAGAGAGCAGCAGCTCTTCGGCCGCTTGATGGGCAGACAGCCGGGCGTCCAGCTCGAGCAGCGCGGCGCAGAAGCGCGCGTCATCCGCCGCGGAGATCGCAGCGCTGACGCGATCGAGGGCCTGCTCGAGCTCGCGGTGCTGGGCCTGGATGATCGGCACCATTCCGTAGGGGTCGCCGGTGCGGCGCCGGAACTCGGGCAGGGTGAACGTCTCTTCCTGGTCGAGGTGGCACGCGAGGGCGCGGCGGAACTCGCCGAAGACGTTCGCCGCCCCCAGCGAGTTGCCCCGCTGCGCCAGCTGCACCACCTCGGCGAGCGCCCCCTCGAGCCGGCGGTGCTCGATCTCGTCGTAGTTGCTCATGGGCGGACCTCGAGCAAGAGCCGATCCACCCGCGCGGGCGGCCGGCTACTGCACCAGCACCCGGTCTCGCACCGAGGCGAACGCGTGGTAGTTGCCGACGGCGATCGCGATCTCGTGCTCGCCGGGCGCAGCGGGCAGCGTCCAGCGCAGCCGCGCCTGGCGGGCCACCTGGTCGACACCATCGACGGTACAGGTGCCCGCCGAGACCCAGCAGCCGACGTCTTCGGGCACGGAGGCGTACCGGTCCACCCAGCTGACGGTGTAGCCGAGCACCGCCGACGGTGGCGCCTGGTCGAACGTCTTCGCCACGCTCACGAGCGTGTCCGGCCGGTCGGTGATCTCCAGGTCGGGGTTGGATCCGGCCAGGAAGGTGCGGGTGCCGTCGACGGCGAGGCCCACCGCGCTGCCCGTCGAGGGCTGCACCGCCGTCAGCACGGCCGCCGACGGAACGGTCACGTCGACCACGTACCAGGTGCGGTTCGAGGCCGTGACGTAGGCGAGGTCTCCGTTCAGGGTCAGCCCGCGCGGGGTCCCCTCGCCGTACGTGTACGTGCCCACGCTCACCGGCGCCGCAGGCGTCGACACGTCGACGATGTTGAGGCCGGCGCTGTCGGCGATGTACAGCGTCGAGCCGCGCCGCACGGCCCGGCGGGCGCCGGGCGAGGCGAGGCTGCCGAGCTGCACGGGCGCCGCCGGCGTCGACACGTCGAGGACGGAGAGCCCGCTGGCGCTGTCGAGCAGGTACGCCGTCGTCCCGTTCAGCTCGATGTGGCTGGCCGACTGTGGCGGCGTGTAGTCCGTCACCAGCGTGATCGACGCGGGGTTGGTGATGTCCATCACGCGCACGCCGCCGAGCCCCCCGGAGTTCAGGTCGGCGTTCGGCACGAAGGCCCGGTTGCCCGAGATCGCCACGTGTGCCGCGCCCCCCGCGGTGGACCCGTGGCCGAGCACGACGGGCAAGGCGGGGTTGCTCACGTCGGCGATCTGCAGGCCGTTGAACGCGCCGGAGAACAGCGTCGAGTACGTGAGGTACGCGCGCGTCCCGATCTTCTCGAGCTTCCCCGCGCTGGTGAGGTTGGGGCCGACGTAGCCGCCGACGCGCACCGGCGAGGCGCCGCTGACGTTCAGCACGTCGAGGCCCGAGCCGGCGCAGTAGGCCAGGGACCCGTCGATCACCACGTCGGCGTACGCGTACATCTGGTCGTAGCGGGTGCCGACGGCGGGCGCGGTGGGCACGCGCACGTCGATGACGTGCAGGCCGCTGCTGGTCGCGAGGTACGCGTAGCCGTTCGCGTACGCGACGGCCCTCGCGTTGGAGATCGTCACGTAGTTCGCGATCCGCACCGGAGCTCCCGAGCCCGTCACGTCGTAGACGTTGAGCCCTTCGGTGTCGTTCGCGAGGAACGCGAAGTCCGGGCTCGCGGCGATGTCTTCGCTGACGCCGGTGGCCGACACCGCGGTGAGCAGCGACGGCAGGCCGCTCGAGATGTCGAAGACGTTGAAGCCGTTGTTGAACGCCGTCGAGTAGAGGCGGGTGCCGCTGACGTGGAAGCGCCGCAGGTTGTTCGTGGTGATGACGCCGACCTGCGTGGGCACGCGCGGGTTCGCGAGCGAGTAGGTGAAGATGCGGCGGATGGGCGGGAAGTTCGCGTCGGTGTTGCCGACGTAGAGGTGCGTGAACGACGCGTTGTACGCCACCGGCTCGGTCGTGTTCGCGTGCGGCAGCTGCACGGTGCGGAAGGGCGCAGCCGGGTTCGTGACGTCGACGACGTGCACGCCCTGGCCCGACAACGTGCTGAGGTAGACGAGCGTGCCGTCGGGCGAGACGACGAGGTCACCCGCGCTGGTGAAGCTGAGCGGGTACTCGCCGGCCTTCACCGGCATCGCCGGGTTGAGCACGTCGATGATCAACATCCGCGAGCCCGCCGAGACGTAGGCGTAGCGCCCGCGCACCGCGAGGCGCCTGAACGTGCCCGGGCCGGGGTCGGTGTACGCGCCGGCGACGGCCGGAGCGCTCGGGTTCGCGGCGTTCACCACCGTCAGCGTGAGGTCGTTGATGACGTACACGAAGCTCGCCTGCACCTGCACGTCGACGAGGCCGCCGCCGAACGCCAGCCGGCTCCAGAACGGGTGCACCGGGATGATCGCGCGGCTCAAGCCCGGCGATGCGCGGTTCGAGCGGCAGGTGAGGCCGTCTCCGTCGAAGCCGGCGTTGCACACGCACGCCGGGCCGCTCGCCGTGGTGACGCACGTCGCGTCGGGGCTGCACAGCGAAGGGTTCGTGGTGCAGCTCGTCAGCCTGCTGCAGACCCGCCCGTTGCCGGTGAAGGTCGCGTTGCAGGTGCAGGTGTAGCCGCCCGGGGTGTTGGTGCAGCTCGCGTTGCGATCGCAGTCGTCCGAGCCGAGCGCGCACTCGTCGACGTCGGCGCAGGTGGCGCCGCTCACGGTGTAGCCGAGCGAGCAGTCGCAGGTGAACGCGCCGGGCGTGTTCACGCAGCGCATCGGCGCCGGACACGCGGTCGGGCTCGCGCACTCGTCGACGTCGGTGCACGTCGTGCCGTTGCCGGTGTAGCCCGCGTTGCAGGTGCAGGTGAAAGAGCCGGGCATGTTCGTGCACGTGGCGTTCGGCGAGCACATGGCCGTGCCGTTCATGCACTCGTCGGCGTCGGTGCAGGTCGTGCCGTTGCCGGTGTAGCCCGTGTTGCAGGTGCAGGTGAAAGAGCCCGGCGTGTTCGTGCACGTCGCGTTCGCCGAGCACATCGCCGTGCCGTTCATGCACTCGTTGACGTCGGTGCACGTCGTGCCGTTGCCGGTGTAGCCGGAGTTGCAGGCGCACGTGTACGAGCCCGGCGTGTTCGTGCAGGTCGCGTTCGGCGAGCACATCGCCATGCCGTTCGTGCACTCGTTGCGATCGACGCACGCCGTGCCGTTGAACACGTAGCCGGTGTTGCAGGGGCACGTGTACGAGCCGGGCGTGTTGGCGCACGTCGAGTTCGCCCCGCACATCGCCGTACCGTTCATGCACTCGTCGACGTCGGTGCAGGTCGTCCCGTTGCCGGTGTAGCCCGTGTTGCAGGCGCAGGAGAAAGAGCCGGGCGTGTTCGTGCAGGTCGCGTTCAGCGAGCACATCGCCGTGCCGTTCGTGCACTCGTTGACGTCGGTGCAGGTCGTGCCGTTGCCGGTGTAGCCCGTGTTGCAGGCGCAGGAGAAAGAGCCGGGCGTGTTGGTGCAGGTCGCGTTCGCCGAGCACGTCGCCGTGCCGTTCATGCACTCGTCGACGTCGGTGCAGGTCGTGCCGTTGCCGGTGTAGCCCGTGTTGCAGGCGCAGGAG
>CALJKW010000023.1 GCA_937980205.1 uncultured Myxococcales bacterium
GAGCCGCCGCCGGTCGCCGAGCCGCCGCCGGTCGCCGAGCCGCCGCCGGTCGCCGTGCCGCCGCCGGTCGCCGTGCCGCCGCCCGTCGCCGTGCCGCCGCCCGTCGCCGTGCCGCCGCCCGTCGCCGTGCCGCCGCCGGTCGCTGTGCCGCCGCCGGTCGCCGTGCCGCCGCCCGTTGCCGTGCCGCCGCCCGTTGCCGTGCCGCCGCCCGTTCCCGACCCGCCGCCCGTGCCGCCGACGCACATGCCGTTGTTGCACGTCTGGCCGGCGCCGCAGTCTGCGTTCGTCGTGCACTGATCAGTTCCGGACGGACACGCAGCGAAGATGACTCCTGCCAGCGCGAGCAGGCCAACACGGTTGAAAGATGTCATGAGTGCGCGGATGAGACGCGATCAGCCCTCGCGTTTCAACAGATCATTTCTGACTGGAACAAAAGCCTGACACTTGACCACCGGCTGGCGGGGGTACTTCACCTCCAAAGCCGTGCACATCAGGAAAGTCGAGTTTGCGCCGTTCACCCTTCGCAGCGAAGCGCACCGGTGACAGAGCGAGTCGGGGAACGGCTCGCTCATCGCTCCGTCGGGTCCCGTCCCTCGAACGAGCCCACATCGAGGCCCGCCGCGAGCGCGCGGTGCTCCGTCGAGCCGAGCGTCGACAGCCGGTCCTCCGGCCCGCGCGCGAAGCGCCGCGCCAGCGCAGCGAGCCGCGCCGTGGCCTCGTCGAGCCGCGCTTCGCTCACCCTGCCGTCCCGCACCGCGCCGTAGAGCGCGTCGATCGCCCGCCGCTGCACGTCGACGTGGTGGCACACGAGGAAGAGGTCCACCGACGCGTTCACGCCGTCGATGACCGCGCGCTCCACCGAGTAGTGCTGCGCGATCGCCTTCATCTCGAGGTCGTCGCTCACCAGCACTCCCGAGAAGCCGAGCTCGCGCCGCATCAGCTCCTCCAGCACGCGCCGGCTCATCGTCGCCGGCACTCCCGGCTCCAGCGCCTCGAACACCACGTGCGCCGTCATCAGCGACGCCAGCCCGGCGCGCGCGAACGCGGCGAACGGAGGCAGCTCGACCGCGCGCAGCCGCTCGAGCCCGTGCGGCAGCGTCGGCAGGTCCAGGTGCGAGTCCTTCGCCGTGTCGCCGTGACCGGGGAAGTGCTTGCCGCACGCGGCGACTCCGCCGTCTTCGAGGCCCTGGCCGAGCGCGACGCCGAGCCGCGCGACGAGCGACGGGTCCGCTCCGAACGAGCGGTCCCCGATGACCGGGTTCGCCGGGTTCGTGTCCACGTCGAGCACCGGCGCGAAGTCCCAATCGAAGCCGAGCGCCCGCAGCTCGTACGCGAGCAGCCGGCCGGCGCGCCGCGCCAGCGCCTCGTCGCCGCGCCGCCCCAGCTCCCGCATCGGAGGCAACGCCGTGAACGGCGCCCCGCGCAGCCGCGCCACGCGTCCGCCCTCTTGATCCACCGCCAGCACGAACGGCCGGCCCGCGCGCTCTTTGAGCGACCGCACCAGCGCCGCGACCTGCTCCGGCGACGACACGTTCCGCTTGAAGAGGATCGCTCCGAAGACACCGTCATCGATGAGCGCATGCATCGACGACGGCGCTTCGGTGCCGTCGAAACCGACCATGAAGAGATTGGCACAACGGCGCCACAGAGCGTCAGGCTTGTTCATCGTGAACCCGCCGCGAACGTAGCCCGCCGGTTGGCGCGCGTCTCGCCGGTTGGAGTAGAGCCGCCCCATGCGGCCCGCCGCCCTCGTCGCCGCCGTGCTCGCTGCCTCGGCGTGCCGGCCCAACGTGTCCACGCCCGTCGACGGCACGCTCGCGTTCGAGCCCGCCGACCTCGCGCTGGGAGACGTCTACGAAGGCCACCGCCGCGCCGGCGAGCTCGACCTCGTCCTGTCGAGCCGCTCGCCGTGCAGCAGCATCCAGCTCACGCTGCCGTCGGGCTTCACCTTCGACGAGGGCGAGACGCTCTCCCTCTCCGGGGGAGAGCGCAGGACGCTCACCCTGCGCCCGCCCGCGACCGGCCTCGGAGAGCACCGCGGCACCGTCTCGGCGAAGGGCTGCGGCCTCGAAGCGACCGCGACCCTCTCGGCGAAGCTCGTGCCGCGCCCGGCCTGCACCAGCGGAACGAGCTGCCGCACCTCGCGCTTCGATCCCGAGCGGGGCGCCTGCGTCGAAGACGCCGTCGCCGACGGCACGCCGTGCTCCGACGCGTGCCTCGAGAGCAGCTCCTGCCGCTCGGGCGAGTGCCGCGGCCAGCGGAAGAGCTGCGAAGACAACGATCCCTGCACGCTCGACGTCTGCAGCGCCGGCGCCGGCTGCCAGAACCTCAGCGCGAGCCTCTTGTGCCCGCCGCCGGCGCAGTGCCCCAGCGCGTGCATCGGGCCCACGTGCCCGCTCGGCAACGCGCAGCTGCTCTGGTCGCTGCCGACGCAAGACGCGCTCGGCACCCCGTACCTGAGCCTCGCGGCCGACGACGCCGGCAACCTGTACTGGCTCGAGAAGTCCGAGCCGAACGGAGGCCCCTTCACCGTCACGCTCGTCAGCGCGACGCCGTCGGGCAGCGTCCGCTACCGCAGGAGCTTCATCCACATCGTCGGCACGAACGGCTACCTCACGCCGATGATCGTCGGCGACACGGTGCTGCTGAGCCCCGACGGCTTCGGCAGCCGCGCGCTCGCCTTCCGCATCAGCGACGGCCAGCTGCTCTGGGACCAGCGGCTCAAGCTCCTCGCCGGCGTCGCGTCGAACGTCACCGCGTGGGTCGATCACGGCGCCTCGCTCGGCGACGGCAGCGTCGTGTTTCCGTTCACCTTCGCCGCGGGCACGTCTCCGCCGGCGCGCACCGCCTCCATCGACGCGGTGACCGGGCGGCTGAACTGGTCGCAGCCCGAGCAGCACATCCTCTGGTCCGTCGCCGCCGACGAAGAGCGCAACATCTACGCCGACCCGAAAGGCGCGCCGGTCTTCTCCCGCGACCGCACGGGCAAGCTGCGCTTCTCCGTGGCGGTCGACACCGTCAACGTCATCTCGATGGGCCGCGTGTTCTCTTCGGCGGAGGCCGCGAACGTCTCGGACGGCAAGCTCGCGTACCGCTTCGGCGGCACCGGCTACCCGTACGCCGTCGGCCCGAACATCGGAGTCCGCAGCCCCGACGCCAAGAAGCTCGACGTCTTCCGCACGACGGACGGCAGCACGCGCGGCACGATCGATCTCGGCACCTCGGTCGCGCAGGACGTCACGCTCACCGAAGACGACCACGTGCTCCTCGTCAGCGGCGGCGCCGGCGAGCTGCCCGTGCTGCGCGGCTTCGACGCCGACGCCGTACAGCAGTTCGCGTGCAAGCTGCCGGGCATGGGCCCGTACGCCGGCCCCGGAGTGCTGCGCGACGGCCGCTACTACGTCCTCGAGCAGCCGACGACCGACGGGCCCGGCACGCTGCGCGCGTTCCTCGTCGCGGGGCAGTCGATCGCGACGCGCGGCTGGGCGACCGGCGACGCGACTCCTGCGCGATCGCGGCGGCCGGCGACGGGACCATGACGGTAGGCTCCAAGAGATGGCACGGCCGGCACGAACGCGACAGTTGATCGTGCAGTTTCCTGCTCAGGTTCGCGCGGATTGGACGACGCGACCGCGGTGCGCATCCTGTGCGCGGACCGATTGCGCGACCTCCATTTGGAGGAAGAGCTCCAGCGCGCTGAACAGTGGCAGCTGCAGGAGGCACTCGCGGAAGGGGATCGTTACGAGCGCGGTGAAGTTGCCGTCTACGAGCTCAGCGTCCTCGAGAGACTCTTCGCCGACGCGCGGAAGCAGCGCTCGCTCCGGCTCACAGCCCCAGGTACGCGAGCAGCGCGCCGAGGTCCTGGTCGCTGAGCCGCTCCACTCCGAACGGCGGCATGTTCCCGCCGACCGCGAAGAACTGCCCGTGCCGCACCTTCTCGATGAAGACCACGCCGGGCGGCACGCCGGGGAACAGCTGCGCGTACTCGTCCTTCACGTCGGGAAGAATCGACGCGAGCGTCGAGCTCCGGCCGTCGCCGGTGTGCAGCTCGCCGTGGCAGTCCTTGCACGCAGAGACGTACACCTGCTCGCCTCGCGCCACGTCGCCGCGCGGCACGTCGACGATGTTCTGCACGAACGTGATCGGCTTCGCGTCGCCGGAGCCCTCGAGCGACGCCAGGTACTCGTACAGCGCCCGCGCCCGCGGCTCGTCGGCCTCGAACGCCTTCGGGCCGCGCATGAAGTACACGTAGCAGAACGACGCCGCGTCGATGAGCCGCTCGCTCTTGCCGCCCCAATACGTCGGCCGCTTCGTCACGCCGCCCAGCGGGTGCCCCGACAGCAGGCGCGTGTCGTCTTCCTTCGTCGCGTGGCACGTCTCGCATGACCACGCGTTGAACTTCGAGCCTGCGAACGCCGGGTCCGTGTACAGCTGCTCGCCGTACTGCTTCGCCGACTGCGAGCAGCCCGCCACCGCCAACATCACGCAGAGCCACCTCACGGCCGAATCACCCCCACCCAGTCCGGGAAGATTCCGACCGGCGTGGCGCTCTGCACCGCGCCGCTCGCGGCGTCGACGATCAGCAGTGCGCCCGGCGCCGAGTGATTCCCCTCGCACACCACCGCGAGCCGCCCCGCCTCCAGCACCAGCACCTGGTGCACGTTCGTGCACTGCGCGCGCGGCAGGGGGATGAAGCGCGTCACCATGCCCGTCGCGGCCTCGATGAGGGAGATGCGGTCGTCGCCCTGGTGCGGGATGTAGACCGTCGCGCCGTCCGCGGTCGCGTCGCCGAGCAGCGGGCTGCCTCCGACGAGCGCGGTGCGCGCCGGCTCCATCTGCAGCGTGGCGCCGTTCAGCACCCGCACCTCTCCGTTCGCGAGGCACGAGACGAAGACGTCGCCCGTCGCGCGATTCAGCGTCACGCCGTACGGTTGGTACCGCGCGGTGAACGCGTCGCCCGCATTCGAGGCCACCTTCACCCGCGTCACCGGGAACCCACTCGCGACCATGTCGACCACCGCGACCTCGTCCGAGTAGCACGCGACGTACAGCCGCTTGCCGTCGACGGAGAACGTGAGGCCGTGCGCCGCCGCGCAGACCGGCACCATCGCGACGCGCTCGAGCGTCACCGCGTCGAGGAAGGCGATGCGCGAGTCGGGGCTCGGAGCCACGCCGCGCGCCGCCTCCGAGATGCGCACGAGGTCGTAGTGGGAAACGGCGACGAGCTTCCCGTCGGGGCTCACCACCAGGTCGCCGGGGTTGCGATCGACGCGCGCCACCGCTTCGACGCGGTTCGTCGCCGTCGACAGCTTCAGCACCTGCCCGTCGATGGCGCCGGTCCCGTGCGTGCCGTGCGGCCCGCTGCCGGTGCCCGGCGCGAACTGCGACAGCCCCGTGTACCAGTGCTTCCCGTCCGGAGAGATCGCCGCGTGGTGCGGCGCTTCGATCTCCACCGGGTTCAACCCGATCGGCACGCGCGCGAGCTCGGGGAAGCTCGCCTCGCCGACCTTCGAGAGGTCGAAGAGTGACACGGTGTCGTCGCGGCTGTTCGTGATCAGCAATCGACCCGCGCCGACGCCGGGGTAGGTCGACCGCTCCGGCCACGCCGGCTCCGACGAGAACACGAGCGCGGGCGGGGGAGTCGACGGATCCGAGCTCGGCCGACACCCCGCGAGCACCAGCAACGGCAGCGTGAGAACGAACCGCTTCACGGCGCCACGGTGAAGGTGAGGGGCTGCGGCGTCTTGAACGGCCCTTCGGTGATCCGGTTCTCGGTGAGGTACGCCGACTGCGCGGTGACGCTGCGCGCGCCGCTGCCCGAGCGCAGCTTCGTCCAGATCTCCTCGGTCGGCGTGTACTCGGTGCGCGTCGACAGCACCTCCACCGGGCACTTCTCACCGGGCACCACGAACTTGAACCAGTGGATGACGCCGGTGACGGGCGGCAGGTGCGCGTGCGCCTCGGAGATGAGTAAGCCCTTCCACCACGGCCGCTCGCGGCGCGGCACCGGCGCCGGAGCCGAGGTCAGCGTCGTCGTCCAGCGGAACGTGGGAATCGGAGACGCCGGAAGCTGCATCCCGTCCGTGAGCTGCAGCGCGGCGGCCTTCATGGCGTCTGCCGTCGCGCGCTGCTCGCCGTCGATCATCGTGCGCCACGCCTCGTCGCTCGCGCGACCTTCGTACTGCGGCTCGGGGCACGTCGGGCCACACGCCACGAGCACCAACGACGAGACCCAGCTGATCCGAAGCAACACGCAAAACCTCTATCTCGGCCTGAGGGCCGCACTGTATCGTCCCCGCCGAACCCAAAGGGGAGGAACAACACACATGGCGACGATTCGCGCGAACGCGGCAGTCAGCAATGCGATCCTGAAGGGCCTCGGCACGGGCAAGCTGCACACCATCTCCGCGGCGGAGTGGAACAACATCAAGAAGGCTGCGCTCGCCGAGATCCGCAGCTCGAACAACCCCAAGCAGACGGCGACCGACATCCGCCGCTCGCTCGTCCTCGGCAACAAGGCCGCAGACAACACGATGAAGGCGCGCATCCTCGAGTTCGTGAAAGAGGACCTCGCCGACGCCGTGAAGACGCGCCAGAAGACGCTCAAGAGCAACAACTCCGTCTCCAGCTGGAGCGGCTACGGCGGTCGCAGCACCGTCACCCGCCGCACCACCTACAGCAGCCCGAGCTGACGGTTGCTGTATCCCCGCATCCCGCACCTTCATGGCAGCGCGGTGCGGGAGGGAGATCTGCAGCTCACCGACGAAGAGACCGCGCGCGTGCTCGAGCGCGCGGTCCGCGTCTACGAGAAGCTCGACGGCCTCAACGTCGGCTTCCGCTTCCGCGGCCCCGGACGCCTGAAGATCCTCTCCCGCGTCCACGGAGAGCTCGACCCGCGCGACGTCGGCCCCGAGCTCGCCACGCTCGTGAGCTGGGCGATGCGCCGCCTGCCCCGGCTGTGGCTGCTCTGCGAAGGCACGAAGCACGTCGCCTTCGGAGAGTGGCTCGGCCACCGCATCGGCGTGCACTACCGCGCGCTGCCCGACCTCGTCCTCTTCTTCGACGTCGCCGACGCGCGCGGCCGCTTCGTGGAGCGTGTCGACATGGAGCGCCGCGTCCGCGCCGCCGGGCTGCTGCAGAACCCCGTCGTGTTCGCCGGCCGCGTGCGCGGAGCCCTCGAGCGCCTCGGCGGCAAGCCGCCGTTCGGCGCTCGCGAGCGCGAGGGCTTCGTGCTCACGCGCGGGCAGGAGCGGTGGAAGTACGTGCTGCAGACCCACGTGCGCCTGCGCGGACGCGAGCTGGGTAGGGCGCTCAACGCGACGGAGGGCCCCGGTGCGCCGTGTGAAGTATGAGCGGGCCGTCGCGGTGAAGCGCTTCGCGGCGCACGAGCGCGAGCAGTGCGAGGTCGAAGCAGCCGTCGCGAGACTCGCAGCGACGAGAGGCCTCGGACCCCGGGTCCTCGCGGCGAGCGAGACCGAGCTGCGCACCGAGCGAATCGGCAAGCCGTACCGCGGCGAGCTGCACGCGCTCGCGCACGCGCTGGCGAAGCTCCACGCGCTGCCTCCGCCGCCGCTCGCCGCGTATCGCCACGTTCCGCAGAGCTTCGTCCGCTACGCGCGGGCCGCGAACGCGCCGTGGCTCTTGCCGCACGTGCGCGGGCTCGAGCAGGGGGAGGAGGCGCCGCGCGTGCTGTGCCACGGAGACATCAAGGCCTCGAACCTGCGCGTCGTCCGCGGCCGAGTCGTGTTCATCGACTTCGAAGCCGCGCGCCTCGCCGACCCCGCCTGGGAGCTCGCGAACGCGGCGATCGGCCTGATGCTGTCTCCGCGAGAGGAAGACGAGCTCGTCACCACCTACTGCCTGCACGCGAGGCGGGACCCGGTCACGACCTTCATCCGCTTCCACGCGTGGAGACTCATCGGCCTCGTCTACTTCGCCGACGAAGTGCCGCAGCGCGCGCGGCTCGGGCAGAGCATGCGTGCGCGGGTGCCGGTGCTGAGGCGAAGGGCGCGCACGGTCCGGCAGCTCCTCCGCTCAGAGGGTCGATCAGAATCCGCGGCCTGTTCGCAGCTCCGTTCGCCCTGAGCGGAGCAGCCCGAAGGGCTGCGGAGTCGAAGGGGGCGCGAAGCCGACGCGTGGCCCGCTTCGACTGCGGCGCCTGCGGCGCCTCCGCTCAGCGTGAGCGGCGGTCGGCCATGCGGGGCATTCTGGTCGACCCTCTCAGCGTGAACGGCGGTCGTCCGTGGCGAACGCAGGAAGCTCAGGCCGCGCGCGGCATCTCGGCGATGATTCGCACGCGCGAGCCCGTCACCGCAGACCGCAGCGTCATCTGCCCTTCGTGCCGGATTCGCGCGAGCCCGATGCGGCTCGAGGTGTCGTTCTCGGACACGGCGACGAGCGCGCGCGCATACGCGTCGAGCGGGTCGCCCTCGTTCACCTCGGCCATCGTCGCCTCGAGCGAAGAGATGTGCTCGGCGCTGGCGGTGTTCTCGGTCTCGCAGCGGATGCCGTTCTCGGTGGGCTCGACGCGCAGCCGCACCACCTGGTGCGAGTCGCGGGAGTACTTCACCGCGTTCTCCGCCAGCTCCGTCACCACCATGCTCACGCGCGCGGCGAGGTCGTCGGAGTCCACCACCGAGACCACCAGCTTGTTCACGAACGTCCGCAGGTCGCGGAGCACGCGCCAGTCCGGCGGAAACTCGAGCTCCATGCGCGCGGCTTTTTCGGCCTGCAAGGTGACGCCAGCCTAGCACGGCGCAAGCGCTTGAAAAGAGATCAGCCGGTCCGCTCGACGACCATCACCGTGATGTCGTCGTCCTGTCGGGCCATGTGCGCTGTCACGGCCTTCATCAGCCCGTCGCGGATCGCCGCGGCCCCCGCCGTCGCCTGGAGCACGCGGGTGACCCCGTCCATATCCAGCTGTTTTCCGGCGGCGTCGCGCGACTCGGTGAGGCCGTCCGTGTAGAGGACCAGCGCGTCACCGACCTCGAGCGACAGCTCCGTCTCCTCGACGTCGTTGCTGATGTCCGGCACCACACCCACCCACAAGCCGGGCGTCGGCAGCCGCTCGACCTTTCCCGACTTGCGCCGGATCAGCAGATCGAGGTGCGCGCCCGAGTAGACGAACTTGCCCGGCCCGGCGCTGCGCAGCACGGTGAGCGTCAGGTAGTTGTCGTCGCCGAGCCGCTCGCGGACGTTGTTGTAGATGACGCGGTTGAGGTGCACGAGCACCTGCTTCGGCCGCGCCGACGGGCTCGCGTCGACCAGCGCCGAGAGCGCGCTCTGCACCATCATCATGATGAGGCCCGGCGTCACGCCGTGCGACGTCACGTCGCCGATGCACATCCAGATGTTGTCGCCGCCGACGACCTGCACGTCGTAGAGGTCTCCGCCGACGTTGTCCGCGGCCTGCATCACCGCCGCGATCTCGTAGCCGGGCACCTTCAAGTCGCGAGGCAGCAGCGCGGTCTGAATCTGCTTGGCGATCTGGAGCTCCTTCTCGAGGCGCTCCTTCTTCACCAGCATGTCGCGCGACCTCTCGAGCTCGTCGGTCATCGAGTTGAACGCCGACGATAGCCGGCCGACCTCGTCGCTGCCCTGCGTTTCCACCTTCACCAGCCGCTCGCCGCGACCGACCTGCGCCGCCGCCGAAGCGAGCCGCTCGAGCCGCCCGGTGAGGCTCTTCGCCAGCGCCAGCGCCATGATGAGCCCGAGCACCAGGCCCAGCGCGCCGATGAGCGCGAGCGTGCTGCGCACCTTGCCGTGCTCCGCGAGCGCCAGGTCGAGCGAGCCGAGCAGCACCAGCTTCGCGCCCGTCGGAGCTTCGCCGGGGTGCTGCACCGTCAGCGAAGCGAAGCGCTCGCCGCCGAGCTGCAGCTCGCCGGCGCCGTCCTTCAGCGACGACACCGCCGCGCCGCGCACCGCGTCGCCGAGCCGCGACGCCGCGGCGATGACCTTCCCGTCGAGCACCACCGCGACCTCGCAGCCGGTCTGCTGCCGCGCCGCATCGAGCAGCGCGTCCGAGAGCGCGTAGCCCGTCACCAGGAAGCCGGTCACCTCGTCGCCGAACTGCAGCGGCCGCACCACCGTCTGGTACAGCCGGCCCTGCACCGGCCAGATGCTCACGCCGCCGCCCTTCGTCGCCGCGCCCACCAGCTCGCGCCGGCCCTCGAGGTTGCCCAGCTTCGGCTCCGAGACGTCCGCGACGGTCACTCCCGCGCGGTCGGTGAGCGCGAACAGCTCGGCCTGCGACGCCTCTTTGAGCTCGTCGGAGACGTCCTCGAGCGTCTCCTGGTCGATGTCGAGCGTGCGCACGACGGCTTTCAAGCGCGGCTCTTCGGCGACCACGCGCGTCTCGGCGGCGCGGCGGGCGCCGCGCTCTCCCAGGAACGTGGCGTACACCTGCGCCGCGTGCACGAGCTCGGTGCCGACCGTCTTCTCCGTCGACCACGCAAGGTAGCGCTCTGCGGCGGCCAGCGCGCCGCCCACGCCGAGCGCGACGACGACGACGAACGCCAGCGAGAGCTTCGCGCGAAGGCTCATCCCCTTTGGCTCATCTACTTGAGCGCCTCCCTCCGCTCGGACATTAGCCGAGGCGCGGAAGATGTCGCGTCGAAGCTCACTGCCAGCGCCGGGTCGAACGGCTCCCACCACAGGCGCACCCACGCCTTCACCGCACCTGCTACAGGCTTGAAGCTCTCCTTTGCCGGCTTCTTCGGCAGCAGCCGGTTGTCGCTCGCCTCCTTCACCGCGAGGAACGACGGGGCCGCCTTGCCGGCCGCGTCGACGAGCACGCGCCCGAAGCGCCGCTGCTCGGCCGAGAGCTTCTCGCCCTTCGCGTCGAGCCACGCGACCTCGAGCAACAGCCGCCGCTCGGGCCGCCCCGTCGGCAGCGCGTGGTCCGCGCCGGAGTTCAAGAGCTCCACGTCGAGCGCGCCCTTCGCGGCGATGACCTTCATCGTCACCGCATCGGCGCGCGGGCCGAAGTCGTGGTGCGAGACCGGGCGCTCCTTCTCGCCCTTCGCGGCGATGGCCTTGAAGCCGGGCATGTGGCAGTCGATGCACGCCTTCGCGCCCTTCACGTCGCGCCACTCGCTCACCGTCGTGTACGTGCGCAGCGCCGCGCGCGTGAGGTCTTCGTGGCACGCGTTGCAGAGCCCGCCGCCGGTCACGAACGTCGAGGCCGACACGCGGTGGAAGTGATGGTCCTTCGCGTCGCTGTACGGCCCGAAGCGCGTCGCGAGCTGCGGAGACAAGGTCAGCGCCGTGCCGCCGTCGCCGGCCGCGGTCGCGGTGTGGCACGCGTCGCAGCCGACGCCGTCGGCGGCGACCCGCGAGCCTGCGCCCTCGAGCGGAACGTGGCACCCGGCGCAAGCGGCCCGCGCGCCCTCGGGCACCGACGCCAGCGCCGCGACGTACGCGCCCGACGCAGCGCGCGCGTGCGCCGAGCGCTGCCACTCTTCGCGCTGGCGCCCGTGGCACTCGCCGCAGCGCCGCGAGGGGTACAGCTTTCCCTGCGGCGTCTCGGCGGCGGTGGCGGTCAGCGCCAGCAGCAGCCACGCCGGAACCAGGCGCATCGGTCTACTTGTACCGCCCGTACTGCTGGCCGTGCTTGTTCAGGTGCTTCGCCCGGCCCTGGTCGACGAGGGTGAAGTCGAGCAGCGCCTTCTCTCCGGCGACGACCGAGACCTCTTTGCGCTCGAGCACGCCGTTCGCCCAGTAGACGACGACGGTGTGTTTCCCCGGCGGAGCCTTCAGCGTGTACTTGCCGTCTTCTCCGACGTACGCCCAGCGGTCGTTCTGCACGACGAGGATCGAGGCGATCATCTCGGGGTGGATGTTGCAGAACACGTCCACCACGCCCGGGTTCTGGAAGCGCACCGTCTTGCTGGTGCCCTCGCGGTAGACGCCGAGGTCGAACTCGTTGCCCTTCGAGAGCGAGAAGACGTTGTGGAAGATGATGTCGTCGTTGGGGAAGTCGACCTTCGAGCCCTGCTGCACGACCAGCAGGCGCGGCTCGAACGCCTTGTTCTTCTGCCGCATCAACGCAGCGTCGGTCTGCTTCGGCGTGACGCCGTCGAGCTTCTCGAGGAACGCGACCGCCTGGGCCTTCTCGACGGTCTTCGCGCCGAGCAGGCCCTTCACCTCGAACTTCACGGTGCCTTCGATGGTGCCCTCGTCGGCAGCAGCGAGGGCGACGAGACAGAGGGCGAGGTTCACGCGCCGGAGGCTGCCTTGGTGAGACCGGTCATCTTCAGCACGCGCGGAGCGATGCGCCCCATCGTCGTGAACGACACGTACTGCCAGGTCGCCTGCGGGTCGAAGACGACCTCGATCTGGTAGGTCGTGTCCTTCATGCGCTCGGCCTTGAGGAACCAGGCCATGAAGCACTTGATGGCGCTCGAGTTCATGTACGTCACCGCCGAGAGGTCGAGGCGGCAGAGCGTGAACTTCTCGGCCTGCAGGGCATCGTGAAGCTTGAGCAGGCTGGGTTGCAGGTTGCTGGTCGAGTCCGGGGCGTCGAGCATGCCCGTACAGACGATGGTGAACTGCTTTCCATCAACGCTCGTCTTCGTCTTGAACCCAGCGACAGGTTCTTCCGGCAAGTGGACAGCCGTCATGGATGGCGCATTCTCCCTACTGCGCTTGGAACTTCGAAATCACGGACTATACCGGTTTGCGGTGAAAGGCCACATCCTGGCCGTTGCGCTGTTGTGGTCGGGGGTCGTCTTCGCAGCCGAAGAAGAGGAGATCACCGCCGGATCAGCGCAGACGTCGTCGTCTCCGGTTCGCATCACCGGCTACGTCGACGTCGGCGTCTCGAAGGCGCTGAACAACGGCAAGGGCTTCATCTTCGACACGAGCGGCCGCTACTCGAGCCGCTTCCCCGGCACCGCGTGGGTGCTGCTCGGCGACCCGTGGTCGACCGCCGTCAACTCGCGCGGCGAGCCGGCCGACACCGACGGCTCGTTCGCGTTCATGCACAACCCGGTCGCCTCGAACGGCGCGCTCACGTTCCTCATCAACGAGCTCAACCTCGACTTCTCCGCGACGCCGTGGCCCAGCGTGTTCCTGTTCGCGAGCCTCGACTTCATGCCGCGCACCGGCGTGCGCGGCTCGCTCGGAGACTTCTTCGAGCTCGACTTCGCGTACGCGGAGTGGACTCCGTTCGACTCGATCGACCTGACCATCAGCATCGGAAAGATCGACCCGGTCTTCGGCCGCGAGTACCGCATGCGCGAGTCGCCGGACCGCAACGGCATCGTCCCGTCGCTGTTGTTCCGCTACGTCGGCGGGCAGCCGCTCGGCATCAAGGCGCGCGCGAAGTTCTTCGACGGCCGGCTCGTCATCGCCGCCGCCGCGCTCAACGGCAGCTCGTTCATCGAGACGATGAACTTCTCCGACGACGTCGATCGCAACGACGTGAAGACCGGCAGTGGCCGCGTCTCGTTCGACATCCCCCTCTGGACGGGGGCGCACCTCGACGTCGGCCTCTCCGGAGAGTTCGGCGTGCAGGGCCGCCAGACCGACGGCTCGATTCCCCAGTGGCAGTGGGGCTTCGACGCTTTCTTCGAGTGGAAGCGCATCGAGCTGCGCGGAGAGTTCGTGCGCGGCATCGCCGCCGGCGGCGGAGTCGACGACGCCGACGGGCTCGACTTCCGCGCCTGGTTCATCGAGGCCTTCGTGCGCGTCTTCCCCTGGGCCGGTCTGCTCGCCCGCTACGAGCAGCGCCACGCGGTGCACCTCAAAGGTCTGGAATTCGTCTACCTCATCAACGTCCACCGCGTCGTCGCGGGCTTGCGCATCGACCCATTCGCGAACGTCGCCATCAAGCTGGAATACGTGGGCAACTTCGAGCTCGATCCGCTGCCCCAGTTCCCCAACGATGTGTTCACCTCTTCGCTCGTCATCTCTTTCTAGCCGGCGGCGGCTTGTTGTAACGTCCCGGTAACTTTTCAAGGGGAAGTCCATGAACCTGCGCCAGGCCCACACGGCAGTCGCCGCGCTATCGCTGTGTCTTGCGCTATCGCTGAGCGTCGCTTGTGGAGGTCCTCCCGACGGCTTCACCGTCACCGAGTGGGAGACGATTCAGGGCATGAGCCCGGTGCCCGCGCTCCCGGCAGATCCCACCAACAAGTACGCCGACAATCCCGACGCGATCGCCTTCGGTCGTCGCTTCTTCTGGGAGCGCAGGTACTCGGGGCCCATCGTGGTGGCCAACGACGGCATGAACGGAGGCCTCGGCGCCGCCGGTGAGACGGGCAAGGTCGCGTGCGGCGACTGTCATTTCCCCGAAGCCCACTGGGCGGACACGCGCTCGAAGCCGAACAACGTGTCGATTGGCGTGAACCGCAGCACGCGCAACTCACCCGCGATGCTCAACGTCGGGTTCTACGAGTGGTACACGTGGGCCGGCCGCCTCGACACGCTGTGGACGCAGGGCGCCAGCGCGACCGAGAGCCCCGACATGGTCGGCAACCGCTGCGGAATTGCCCATCTCCTGTGGAACGACGAGGCCTACCGGCTGGCGTACAACGCGCTGTTCGACGACGACCTGCCGGCGGCGCTGGACCCCGCTGCGCCTGACGCGGCGCGCTTCCCGGCGGCGTGCCGCCCGAAGGCCGCGGGTGCTCCCGACGGCCCGTGGGAAATGATGACCGCGGACGATCGCGTCGCGATTCAGCGGCTGATGTCGAACGTCGGCAAGGCGATCGCCGCGTACGAACGGCAGCTCATCACGAAGAACGCGCCGTTCGACAAGTACGCGGCGGGTGACACGCAGGCCATCTCCGCGTCCGCCAAGCGCGGCCTCAAGCTGTTCATCGGCGAAGCGTTCTGCGTGCAGTGCCACCAGGGCCCGAACTTCACCGACCAGGCGTTCCACAACCTCGGCGTGCCGCAGACCGGCCCGAACGTGCCGGCGACGGACACGGGCCGCTTCGACGACATCCCGCGCATGCTGAACAACCCGCTCAACGGCAAGAGCCAGTTCAGCGACGACGTCGCAGCGGGCACGAAGAAGCTCGAGGGCATCGTGCAGCAGGAGAGCGACAAGGGCGCCTTCCGCACCAAGAACCTGCGCGGCTGCTCCACGACCGCCCCTTACGAGCACAACGGCGTGTTCAACACCCTGCGCGAGGTGGTCGACTTCTACGCCGCCGGCGGCGGCACGACCCCGTACATCAAGGACGAGAAGCTCAAGCCGCTGATGCTCACGGACACGCAGAAGGAAGATCTCGTCGAGTTCTTGAAGACGCTGACCGGCGACGAGCCCGGCGCCGAGCTCGGCCCGCCGAACTGAGCTACCGGAACCCGTCCGCCGACAGCCCGATGCGCTTCAGCGCGTCGTAGACCTCTTTGCGCGTCTTCTGCGCGAGCTTGGCCGCGAGCGACACGTTCCCCGCCGCGGCCTTGAGCAGCCGGCTGTAGTACTGCGCCTCGAACGCCGCCTTCGCCTCGCTGTACGGAGGAATCGACGGCTCGCTGCTGTCGGGCAGGTCGAGGTGATGCGCGTCGATGACGTTGCCGCCGCAGATGACGAGCGCGCGGTGCAGCGCGTTGATGAGCTCGCGCACGTTGCCGGGCCAGTTGTACGCGAGCACGCGGTGGAGCGCGGCGTGCGTGAGCACCGGCACCGGCCGCTTCTCTTTCTCCGCGATCAGGTCGAGCTGGTGCAGCACGATGGCGGGAATGTCCTCGGCGCGCTCGCGCAGCGGCGGCAACCGCAGCGTGAAGACGCGCAGGCGGTAGAACAGGTCCTGCCGGAAGCGGCCGGCCGCGACGTCGCCCTCCATGTCGCGGTTCGTCGCCGAGACGAGCCGGAAGTCGACGGGCTTCTCCTCGTTCGAGCCCAGGCGCGTCACCTTGCGCGTCTCGAGCACGCGCAAGAGCTTCACCTGCAGCGCGAGCGGCAGCTCGCCCACCTCGTCGAGGAACAGGGTGCCGCCCTGCGCCGACTCGATGGCGCCCGCGCGCGACGTCGTCGCGCCGGTGAACGCGCCGCGCACGTAGCCGAACAGCTCGGCCTCGAACAGCGACTCGGGGATCGCGCCGCAGTTGATGGCGATGAACGGGTTCTTCGCGCGCGGGCCGCAGTAGTGAATCGCCTGCGCGACGAGATCTTTGCCGGTGCCGCTCTCTCCGAAGATGACGACCGGGGCAGGCGAGGGCGTGACGAGGTTCAGGTCGGTCAGCAGCTGTTTGATGGCGGGGCTGCCGCCGATGATCATGTCGCCCTTGCGGCGGAAGCTGACGCCTGAGCCGCGCCGCTCTCCCACCAGCTGCCCCAGCACCGCCGACAGCAGCGTGGGAGGCGTCTGCGCCGGCAACCAGCACGTCGCCCCCGGCACCGGCTCGCTGCCGATGGCGATGAGCGGCTTGTCCGGCGGCCGCGAGACCACCACGTGCTGCACGAACGACGGCTCGCTGCCCGACACGAGCACGTAGCTGGTGGCGTCGGCCTTCGCCTTCTCGAGCGACTCCGAGTCGAAGACCGCCACGGGGTTCCAGCTGCCGGCCGCGCGCACGAGCGCGACGCCCGACTCGACGGAGAGCTTTTCCGTGCCGCAGACGGCGACCGCCGAGTTCACGAGGGCGAGCAGCTTAACTGCTCCGCGTGCCCTTGTGGGGGCCGACGTTTCACCGCTGGGAGGTCTTCGTCGCTCGCGGAATCTCGAGCGTCTCGGCCAGCGGCATGTCGAGGTGCTTGTCGCCGAGGTCGATGCCGTTGGCCTTCAGGTCGAACGCGAGGATGCGCCAGTAGTCGGCCTCGGGCAGCACGCCCGGCGTCTTCGGCGGCATGTTCTGCACCGCGAACTTCGCGACGTCGGCGACCGTCTTGAACTGCATCGTGCGCTTCTTGCGCTCCGCGGGAGGGTCGAGCGGCAGCGCGCCCTGGTCGAGCCCGACCACACGTGGCGCCTTGTCGGTGCCCTCGCCGCTGTCGCCGTGGCACTTCGCGCAGTGCTGGCCGTAGAGCGCCGCGCCGGCCTGGGCCTGCTCGGTGAACGTCTCGCTCTTCGCCGCGGTGGTGTTCGTTTCGTCGCGGGCTTCCCGCTGCATGCAGCCGGCGAGCGCGAGGACGAGGAAGGCCTTCTTCATGGTGAGCTCCGTTCGAGTTGGTTCAGCACTGCTTCGACGACGCGGTTGCAGCGCGTCGCGGGGAAACCGAAGAGCTCTTCCGAAGACTCTTCGAGCATTCGATCGAGCCGATCGCGCAGGCGCTCGTTCGCGCGGAACATGCGCGTCTTGACCGCCTCTTCCGAGAGGCCGAGCACCTCGGCGGTCTCGGCGACGGAGAAGCCGTCGATGCGGCGGAGCACGAAGACCTCGCGGTAGCCGTCGGGCAGCGCGTCGACGGCGCGCTCGAGCACCTGCACCAGCTCGCGGTTCGAGGCCTGGACGTCGGGCGTGCTGCGCGGGTCCGTCGCGGCGAGCACCGCGACGTCGGACGGCACCGGCGCGATGGCGGCGCGGCGGACGCGGGTGATGGCCTCGTGGACTCCGATGCGGGTGAGCCAGGTGGCGAAGGTGGCGCGGAGGTCGAACTGGTCGAGGTGCGAGTAGGACCTCAAGTAGGCCTCCTGCATCACCTCTTCGACCTGGGCCTCGTCCTTCAGCACGGCGCGGATCGCGCGGTAGAGGCGGGCGTTGTGACGGCGCATGAGCAGCTCGAAGAGCTCGGGCTTGCCGCCGCGAACCTGCTCTACGAGCTGCTCGTCGGTGAGGTTCGTCGGCGGGGTGGACGGAAGGGGCGATTGCATCTCGCCCCTACAGAGTCACGACGACGAAATCCGTTGCAGGAAATCACCACATGAACGCGGCGTTCACCGTGTACGTGGTGGCGAGGCCGAGGCCGACGCCGAAGTGAATCGTGCGCATCACCCTGCCGAACTGCGCGTGGTACTCGCGCGGGACGCCGACCAGGCCGGGGTGCGCGGCGATCAGGCCGAGCACCGGCTGGACGGCGAAGAGGCCGACGTTCGTCCAGCGCAGGGCTTCGGTGACGTTCTGCCGGCGGCCGCTGCCCTCGTCGTAGGGGCTGGGGTTCATCTCGGCCGCGACGATCTCCTGCGCGATGAAGAGGCCGGCGGAGGTCACGGCGAACGCGGCGTGCAGGAGGGTGAGCCCCGGACCGCACCCGAACTCGCCCAAGAGGCCCTTGCCTTCACTGCAGCGGCCGTCGCCGAACAGCGTCGGGCGGTTGATCATCAGCGCGAGGCCCGTCACACCGGTGAGCGCGATGGTGCCGATGCCAGCCTTCTGCAGCACGCTGTGGGTGGTGTCGAGCTGCTGTCCGTCGGTGGTGACCTGCTGCGCCCAACCTGCTGCGGGAACTGCCAATGCCAGTACGACGACGACCGTTCGCATCCACGCTCTGTTCATCAAAGACCTCCGGCCAGGGTCAGTGCAGCCGTCGTACCGGCCGGCGGCGCACGCAGAACGCAGGCTTGCGTCGGCGCCGCCGGGGCACCGCGCCACACCTCACCGCTGTGTCGTGAGCGACGGCCGCGGCAGCGCTACCGTCCGTGCGACGGATCGGTCGAGGTGCTGGTTGCCGAGGTCGATGCCGTTCTGCTGCAGCAGGTACGCCGTGATGCGCCAGTACGCGGCCTCGGTGAGCGAGCCGGTCTCGAGCGGCGGCATGTACTCGAGCGCGTACATGCCGACGTCCTGCGCGGTGTGGAACTGGCCGCGGCGCTCCTTGCCGTCCCGCGGCGGGTTCAGCGGCAGCGCGCCTTCGCTCGAGCCGATGAGCCGCGGAGCCTTCTTCGTGCCTTCGCCCTGATCACCGTGGCAGCGCGAGCAGCTGTCCGCGAAGATCTGCCGGCCCTTCGCCGCCTGCTCGGTGAACGTCTCCCTCGCGAGGGCACCATCGTCTCGGGTCTCGCGCTGCATGCAGCCCAGCATCAACGCGACCATCAGCAAGAAGCTCCATTTCATCATCTTCTCCTCGAAGGAACTGGCTCTCCTCCATTTGGTAATGGGCGTCCCGGCCTCGCGGCGTCGGAGAATGCGGGCCGGTTCCCCGCCGGTAACCGGGGCTTTAGCGCGCGCGGGTGAACGCGAGGCGGATCACGAAGTCGACCTCGTCGCCGTTCTTGATCGTCCCGAGCGCCGCGCTGTACGGCTTGATGCCGTAGTCGCTCGTCCGCACGCTGAAGCGGCTCTCGGCGGTGGTCCGCCCGTCGCGCTGAGCGAGCTTCACCGGCACGGTGAGCTCCCGCGTCTGGCCGTGCAGCGTGAGCTTCCCGTCGAGCAGCAGCTGGCCGCCTTCGCGCCGCGCGCGCGTCGAGGTGAACGTGATGACCGGGAAGCGCCGCGCGTCGAGCTGCTTCTCGCCGAGCATGCTCTCCTTCACCGACTGGCGGTCTTTGTCGTCGAGCTGTGAGGTCTCTGCGTGGCGGCGGCGCACCGACGGCTCGTCGACCTCGAGCGACGCGGCCTTCACGGTGAGGGAGGCCTGCAGCGACTCGGGGCTCGAGGGATCGAGCTCGGCGGTGCCGGCGACCTCGGTCGCCCTCACCACGTGGTCGTGCGCGAAGCCCTTGCCGATGCCGGCCGCGTGGGTCTTCACCACCAGCTCGCTTCGAGCGGCGTCGAGGGTCAGCTTCTCCGCGGCGTGCGCCGCCGGCGCGAGGAGCAGCAACAGCAGCAGCGGGTACCTCATGGGTGGTCTGTAACCCGGTGCGCAGGCGCGCTGCCGGCGTTACGCTCAACGCTCTTCGCTTCATGTCGGACGGCCAGCCAGACCGCACCCATCAGCCCGCGCGCATCTCAGAGGTGCCGGTGGTGCTCTTCATCCGCGGCATCACGCTGCTGTTCGTGGTCGCGGGCGTCATCGTCTCGGCGCACTGGTACATCGGGCTGAGGCTGATCCGTGACGCCGGGTGGCCGGCCGCGGTGCAGCCCGTGCTGTGGATGCTGCTGTGGGCCGCGTTCGGCAGCATCTTCGCCGGCTTCCTCGGCGGGCGGCTGCTGCCGCGTCCCCTCGCGCGCGTGCTGCAGTGGGTGGGCTTCATCTGGATGGGCATGTTCGGTCTGTTGTTCACCACGAGCGCGGCGACCGACCTCGCGTTCTTCCTCGCCGGTCACGTCGCGCCCCGCGGCCCCGAGTGGGGACGCGCGCAGGCCGTGACGGTGCTCGTGCTCGTGGTGCCCGCGCTCGTGTGGGGCTTCCTGGTCGCGCGGAGGACTCCGCCGGTCGAGCGCACGACGATTCCCATCAAGGGGCTGGGCAAGGCGTTCGACGGCCTGAAGATCGTGCAGCTCACCGACATTCACATCGGCGAGACGCTCGACCGCCGCTTCCTGAAGCGCGTCGTCGACCAGGTGAACGCGCTGAAGCCGGACCTCGTGGTGGTGACCGGAGACGCCATCGACGGCCCGCTCACGAAGCTGCGCGACGAGGTCGCCGGGTTCGGAGAGCTGCGCGGCCGGCTCGGCAGCTTCTACGTCACGGGCAACCACGAGTACTACCACGGCGCCGCCGCGTGGATCGCCGAGTTCCAGCGGCTGGGCTTGAAGCCGCTGCTCAACGCGCACGTCGTGCTCGAGCAGGGCGGCGACAAGCTCGTGCTCGGGGGAGTGCCCGACGTCGAGGGCGCGCGCTTCTCCGCGAATCACGCCCCGAGCGTCGAGGCTGCGTTCGCCGGAGCGCCCCCGCTCGCCGAGGCCCCGCGCATTCTGCTCGCCCACCAGCCGCTGTTCGCGAAGCGCGCCGGAGGGCAGGGCGTGCAGCTCATGCTCTCGGGCCACACGCACGGCGGGCAGATTTTTCCGTTCATGTTCCTGGTGCGGCTGCAGCAGCCGGTCATCTCCGGCTTCCGCGAGCTGTTCGGCGTGCCGGTGTACACGTCGCGCGGCACCGGCTACTGGGGGCCGCCGTTTCGCGTGGGGCCGTCGAGTGAGATCGCCGAGCTGACGCTGAAGGCGGTGTGAAGCAGGCGGGGTGATGCACCGCCGTTCGCCCCGAGCGGAGCAGCCCGAAGGGCTGCGTCCTTCGAGAGGCTCAGGAGTGCGGGGCCCCAAGCCGACTCGAGGCCCGCTTCGACTTCGGCCTTCGGCCTCCGCTCAGGCGTGAACGGAGGTTGCTCAGCGCCGCGCCGCATCCGCCATTCCCCCGAACACCAGCTCGAAGAACGGCGTGTCATCGAGCAGCTGCTCGAGCAGGCCCGGCGAGTTGAGGCGCATGTGGCCGAACAGGCCGCCGAGCGCCTGCGGGTCGTCGAGCGAGCCGACCTCGTGAAGGCCCGGGTAGTTGACGTCCTGTCTGCGCGCCTGCGTGCGCAGCGTGCGGACGAGGTCGCGACGCTGCTGCTCGGAGAGCCGCGCGAGCACCTGCTGAGCCGCCACGACGTAACGCTCCTGGGTGAGGTCGTCGATTGCCGGGCCGTACGGGTGGCGGCCTTCGCCGCTCGATTCAACGCTGATTGCCATCTCGTGCTCCTTTGCTCTGTCAGTAACGGGCGGGTCGCGCGGGCCGCACCGGGTGACATTTCGCCACGGTGCCATCGTGTTCCTCTGTGCGGATGCGCGCGGCACGCGGCGTGAAACACCCTGCGTCATGCCTTCACTGAAACGGAAGAAGACCCTGGGCCCCGAGCACGTTCACGAGCTGCTCGCGAAGTTCGACACGCTGATGGTCGGCACCTACGAACAGACCGGCGACGTGCCGAAGCTGCACGCGCGCCCCATGGCCGTCGCGCACGTCGAGGAGGACTCGAGCATCGTGTTCTTCACGGCCATCGACACCGGCAAGGTCGAGGAGGCGCTCTCGCCGCGCCGCGGCCACGTCTCCGGCCAGTCGCGGCGCCGCTACCTCTCGGCGGTCGGCGACTTCGAGATCATCAAGGACGTCGAGCGCGCGAAGGCGCTGTGGAAGCCGCAGTTCTCGGTGTGGTTCGACGGCCCCGAGGATCCGAAGCTCGTCCTCATGATCTTCCACCCGGAGGAGGTCGAGCTCTGGGACAGCTCGGGCGTGAAGGGCCTCAAGTACGCGTTCCAGATGGCGCGCGCGCTCGTGACCGGCGAGCGGCCGGATCGCGACGAAGACCCCGAGCAGCACGAGCGGGTCGCGCTGATTCACTGAGCGCGGGGCCGGGGCTCACAGCTTCGCGGCGGCCTGCGCCACGCGGGAGGCGAACCCTTGCGCGGTCAGGAACGACAGGCGCACGCCGCCGACGACGAGCTGATCTCCCGAGCTGAGCGCCACGGCGATGCCGGCGGAGACGGGGTTGCCCGAGACCATCACGCTCGGCACCGACTCGCCGGCGGCGACGTGCCAGCTGCCGCCTTCCTGCGTGAGGACGCAGTGCTCCGGCGCGACGCCCGGAGCGACCACCTTCACCTCGCAGTCGTTGCCCGAGCCGAGCCGAAGACGCGGAGCGCCCGCGAGCTCGAAGCACAAGGGGTCTCCGACGGCGATCGGCGCGGTCTGACCGGGTACCCACGTGTCGGCGGCGCCCGAGGCGTCGCCCTGCGCCTCGGTCGCGAGCCACACGAGCCACGCGTGCGGGTGCTTCGCGACGAAGCCGCTCTTCAGCAGCAGGTGCTGCCGGGCATACGTCGTTAAGGGCTGGGCCTTGAGCAACGGGTCAGCTGTTCGGCTTGACCGCGACGGTCTTCTGGCCCGCGGCCTTCCAGCCCATCAGGCCCTCGGGCAGCACCGCGACGTTGGTGTAGCCCGCTTCGGAGGCGCGCTTCGCCGCGGTCTCGGACGCCGAGCACATCGTGTTCGCGCAGTAGAAGACGAGCGAGGTGTCCTTCTTCGCGGGCAGCTCCTTCAGGTCGTAGGAGCTCGACGAGGTCAGCAGCACCGCGCCGGGGATCGTGCCGTTCTTCTGGCGGAAGCTCGCGCTGTTCGCGTCGAAGACCTTGGCCGCCTTGTTCTTCGCGAGCTCGGCGACGGTGATCGTCTTGATGGAAGATTCAGCCTGCATGTCGCCATCGCAGGCGAGCACAGAGGCAGGAACCAGCACGGCGCACAGCATCAGCGAGAGGGTGGTCTTCATGGTGAGTCTCCTGTGTCACTCGATACCAGTGAGTTTCACCGCCATCAACAGGGCCTGAACCATGGGCTCGGGGTCGGCCTTCCCCTGGCCGGCGATGTCGTAGGCCGTGCCGTGGTCGGGCGAGGTGCGCGGCAGCGGCAGGCCGAGCGTCACGTTCACCGTGGTGCGGAAGTCGAGCGCCTTCGCGACGCACAGGCCCTGGTCGTGGAACATCGCGAGCACCGCGTCGTAGCCGATGCCCGTCTGCGCCTTGGCGAACAGGCCGTCGGCGGGGAACGGGCCCTCCACCTCGATGCCCTTCTTCTTCGCCGCGGCGATGGCGGGCGCGATGACGTCGAGCTCCTCGCGGCCCAGCTTGCCGCCCTCGCCCGCGTGGGGGTTGAGGCCGCAGACGGCGATGCGGCGGTGCGTTCGCGCGAGCAGCTCGAGCTGCTCGACGAGCCTCTTCTTCGTCAGCGCCTTGGGCACCTTCGCGAGCGGCAGGTGGTTGGTCGCGAGGGCGACGTTGAGCCGCGGGCCGGCCATCAGCATCAGCACGTCGACGCCGAACTGTTCGGCGAGCAGCTCGGTGTGGCCGGTGAAGGCGATGCCGGCCCTGATGATCTGCTCTTTCGAGACGGGCGCGGTGCAGATGGCGTCGATGAGACCGTCCTTCGCGGCCTCGATGGCGTCCATCACGAAGCCGTGCTGGGCGCGGCCGGCCTTCGCGTTCGGCTTGCCGGGCGTGAAGCCCTTCGTGCTGCCGAAGACGACGGGCACGAGCGCGTCGCGCACGCGCGGGTCAGCGAGCGCCTTCTCCACCACCTCGGGGCCGATGCCGCAGGGGCAGCCCAGCGAGATGCCGACGCGGGCCTTCACAGCTTCTCGTCGATGACGGCCTGCGCGCGCAGCTCCTGGATGTACTGCTCGGTGTACTTCTCGAGCTGCTGCTGGAGCATGCGGCCGCGGATCTGATCTTTCAGCTCGTCGAAGCCCTTGGCGGCGACCGCGCGGCGGTCTTCGACCTTGATGACGTGCCAGCCGAACTTGGTGCGAATCGGATCGGAGATGCCGCCGATGGGCAGCGTGAACGCCGCCCTCTCGAACTCGGGCACCATGACGCCGCGGCGGAAGAAGCCGAGGTCGCCGCCGTCGGCGGCCGAGGGACCTTCGCTCTTCTTCTTCGCGAGCTCGATGAAGTCGGTGCCCGGCTGGCGCGCCTCTTCGGCGAGCGCCACGGCCTTCTTGCGCGCGGCCTCGACCTGGTCCGGCGTCGCCTTCGGAGCGACCTGCACGAGCAGGTGCCGCGCGTGGACCTCGGCGTCTTCGCTCTCCATCTTCGCGAGCTTGGCGTACTCGACCTTCAGGTCCTCGTCCGAGACCTTCACCTTGCTGCGGACCTTGAGGTTGATGAGCTTCAGCCGCGCCAGGTGCTTCTTCATGAACTGGCGGTAGCCCGACATCGTGTAGCCCTCTTGCATCAGGAGCTTCTCGAACTGCTCGCCGTCGATGCCGTTCTGCTTCTTCACGTCTTCGATGCCGAGGTCGACCTCGGCGTCGGAGACGTCGATATTGAGCTCGCGCAGCTGCGACTCCATCAGCTTCTCGCCGATGAGCATGTCGAGCGCGCGCTTCAGGGCCGCGGCGCGCAGCTCGGAGCGCTTCTTCGGATCAGGCTCGGCGCGAATGCGCTGCATCTCGGGCGCGGCGCGGGCCTCGACCTCGGAGAGCGCGACGATGTCCTTGTTCACCACCGCCGCGATGCGGTCGACGAGCTCGGCGGCCGCCGGAACGGCGATCAGCAGGGCGAGGAAGATGACGCGCTTCACGGGGCGTTCACGTACCACGATTCTAAAGCCCTGCCATTGCCGAGAAGTAGCTCACCACGCGGTCCTTGAACTGCGGCCGGGTGTAGACGTCGAGGGCCTTCGTCTCGATGGCGTCGGCGATCACGGCCGCGACCTCGTCGGCGGTCTGGCCTCCCGGCAGCGAGCGCGAGTCCATGCCGCCGTGCAGGGCGTTGAGCCCGAACTCGGTGAAGGTGATGCCGGGCGAGACGAGCGTGACCGTGACGCCCGAGTCCTTCAGCTCGACGCGCAGGTCCGCCGTCAGCGAGTTCAGCGCGTGCTTCGCGGCGGAGTACGCAGAGCGAACAGGCAGCTCGGGCACGCGGCCGAGCAGCGACGAGACGTTGACGATCTGCCCGGCGCGCCGCGGCTTCATGTGCGCGGCCGCGACCTGCATGCCGTACAGCGCGGACTTGACGTTGATGCGCATCATCTCGTCGACGTCGTCGTCGGTGAGCTCGAGCACCGTGCGCGAGATGCCGCGGCCGGCGTTGTTCACCCAGACGTCGACGCGGCCGTGCTGCTGCACCGCGGCGTCGAGCAGCGCCTTCACGTCGCCGCGCTTCGTGACGTCGGTGACGACGGCGAGCCCTGCGCACTCGCGGGCGACGGCGGTGAGCTCTCTCTCTCGGCGCGCGGCGAGCACGGGCCTGCCTCCGCGCGCGGCGACGCGCCGGGCGAGCGCGGCGCCGATGCCGGTGCTGGCGCCGGTGATGACGACGACCTGATCCTTCAGGCTCATGCGAGCGCTTGTAGCGCCGGCGAGCTCTGGCGGCGAGGTCCGACCGCGGCCTCCCACAGCTCGAGCGAGGAGCAGCGGCCATGGCTTCGGCCCGACGCCCCCGCGCGAGGGGGATGCTGCGGAGACGACATTGAAGCGGGCGCGTGTTGCCACGGTTGGGAGTAAGGTTGACCCCACGACATGGCTGCGCTGCTCGTGGCGTTCATGCTGTCGGCCGCTGAGGCGACGGAGGAGCTGAAGATCGCGACTCCCGGGCTCGTGGTGACGGGGCTCGAGTCGTCACTGTCCGCGCCGCTGACGGATCAGCTGGCGCGCCCGTTCGCGCCGATTCGCGTGGTGACTCCGCGCGACATCGCCGCGCTGCTCGGCCTCGAGCGGCAGAAGGAGCTGCTCGGCTGCAGCGACTCGGGCGAGTGCCTCGCCGAGCTGGGCAACGCGCTCGGCGTCCAGGGCGTGCTGCTCGGCGACGTGCTCCACCTCGGGAAGAAGATTCAGGTGAACGCGCGGATCATCGACCCCGTCGGGGGGCGCCCGCTCGCCACGTCGGCCGTCACCGTCGACGCGGAGGAGCAGCTGCTCGAGGCGCTGACGCGCGTGGGCCTCGACCTGAGGCGGCAGTTCTACGTGGCGCGCGGGCTCGTGCCGCCTCCCGAGCTCGTGGCCCAGCCCGCGCCCGAGGCGAGCGGCGGCACGCGCCGCTTCTTCCCGATTCCCGCGGCGCTCGCGGGCGCGTTCGCCATCGGCGGTGGCGTCTTGCTCGGCCTGTCCGAGGGCTCGTACCGGCAGCTCACCGCCGGCATGCCGAACAGCCTCACCGGCGAGCGCGCGGTCGCGGTCGCCAACGAGGGCAAGGCGTTTCAGCTCGTCGGCACGCTGCTGCTCGGCCTCGCGGGAATCTCCCTCGTGGTCGCCGTCGGGCTGTTGCTGTTCGGGAGCCGCGAATGAAGCGCGCGCTCGTCGCCGTCCTCGCGCTCGCCGGGTGCCGGAACTTCAACCAGGCGCTCATCGACTGCTTCGAGAACGGCGTGTGCATCGACGGCGGCAGCGCGGGCGCAGGCGGGGGCTCCGCGGGCGGGGGCTCCACCGGCGGCGGCTCCACCGGCGGCGGCTCCACGGGCGGTGGCTCCACGGGCGGTGGCGCGGGCGGTGGCGCGGGCGGCTCGGCGGGCTCGGCGGGGGGCGGGTCGGGAGGCGGCCTCGGCGGTGGCGCGAACGGCGGCGGAGCCGCGGGCGGCAGCGGAGGAGGGGCTTCGAATCCGAACGTGTGGGGGCTGGTGCCCGGCGAGCAGGTGCTGCTCGCCGCTCCGGGCACGGTTGCGGAAACGACGCTGGCGGTCACGAGGCCCATCGGTGCGTCCGACCTCGTCGAGCTCTTCGTCGAGCGCCCCGACGGCGGCGCCCTCGCGCTGCCGAACACCTTCGCGCTCAACGGCAACGTCGCCTTCGAGAGCTTTCTGACCGTGTGGGCTCCGTCGCAGTGGGATGCGGGAGCGCTCCCGTTTTCGGTCGCTGCGTACAGCAAGAACACGGGGCTTCTGCTGGCGCGGACGCAGCTGCAGCTCGTTCACCGCGCGCCCTCGCCGACGCTGCTCGTGGACGACGACGTGCGCGGCTCGAACCCACCGCTGACGCTGCTCCCCTCGGACGAAGATGTCGCCTGGCGAGACGTGCTCGGCGGGCGCGATGCCGGCTTCGACCGCTTCGTGCTCCCCGCCATCTCGGACGGCGGTGAGCTGCGCGGCGTCATCGACGGCTATTCGAACGTCGTCTGGTACCTCGGCGAGGACTACTCATCCACCGCGCTCGGCCCCGAGAACGAGGAGACGCTGGTCGCGTGGCTCGGCGACGGTGGCCGGAGGTTCGTCTTCTCCTCGGTCGCGTATCTGTACTGGTGGGAGGGCGACTGGATGACCGTGGCGCGGCCGTTCATCCGCGACCAGCTCGGAGCGATCGGCGCCGACTACGCGTACGAGAGCGGCATTCGTCAGTTCAGCGGCGCCAACGTCGAGGTGCCCTACGGCGGCTTCAACTCGGTGCAGCTCTCGTATCTGAACCCGAGCCCGACGACCGACGTGCTGATCCGCGAGACGACTCCCGACTCGGGGCTGGCGGTGACGACCCGCTACCGCACCGATGCAGGGTCGACCGTCGTGTTCTCCACCATCGGCCCCGAAGCCATCCGGCCGCCCAACGCCGGCGACACGCAGCGCCGGCTCATGCACTTCCTGCTCGACGGCGCCGGATTTCCTTGATGCCTACGTGTAGGTGTTGAGGCGCGCCCAAACCACAGAAACGACTGTGGCCTCCGGGGCGACAATGGCTTTGCCCTCATGGAAATCACGGTCCGCCGCGGTCAGACCCTCTCCGCTCTCGCTCAACAGTACGGCACCACCTGGCAGCACCTCGCCGAGCTCAACGGCATCACCGACCCGCGCCGGCTTCAGGCCGGGCAGCGGCTGACGGTGCCGGACCAGTTCGACGGCGGCCTCACCGAGACCACGCGCCGGACGACCGACGGCGACGGCTTCGTCGATCGCCGCTCCGAGCCGGCGCCGGTCACCAGCGTTCAGGCGAACGGCCGCACGTACCCCGCGTCGGCCGACGGCACTCCGCTGTTCCGCCAGGGCGACCCCGAGTGGGGCGGCCGCACGCTCGGCCGCCGCTGGACGCTGAGCCAGTCGGGCTGCGCGATGACGGCGGCGGCGATGGCGCTGTCGAAGATCTCCGGCCGCACGATGAACCCGGGCGAGCTCGACCGGTACCTCGATCGCAACGGCGGGTACTCGGGCGACGCGCTGCGGTGGGACGTCGCGGCGCGCGCGTTCGGCTTGAGCGCCCAGCGCCCTGCCTTCAGCCTCGACCGCATCAACCAGGAGATCGACGCCGGGCGGCCGGTCGTCGTCGGCGTCGACTACAAGCGCGGCAGCCGCGGCGGCGCCAACGGGACCGACCACTGGGTCACCATCACCGGCCGCGAGCGCGACGCGCAGGGCCGCTCGGTGTACCTCGCGAACGACCCGGCCACCGGCCGCCAGTTCCGCTTCCGCGAGGAGAACGGCCGGCTCGTCAGCGACTACGTCTCCCGCACCGGGCGGCCGTACCAGACGACACGCACCCTCGTGACGTTCGGCTGAGTCGGTCGTCTCTTCGCGCTCGGCTCACGGGCGAGATTCTCGCCCTGCTCCGCGACGGTCAGACGGCGCCAGTCGCTGCGCGCCGAACGCGGGCTTGACAGCCGGCATCGATATACGTTCATATATCGATTTGCAGCAGGTGCTGCGGCGCGAGACTTTGGCCCACCTTGGGTGACGCGCCTTACAAATCTCACCCTAAGTGTCGGGACGTTCGGTGGGCAGAACAGGTGCTTCTGCCGTGTCCTCTGAAAAGCGGTCGTCGAAGAATCTCCAGACCCTCGCAGTCCACGCCGGTCCGCGTCGCCACGCGCACGATGCGGTGACTCCGGCGGTGAGCTTCACCTCCACCTACGCGTTCGAGTCGACGAAGGAGCTGTGCGCGTACTTCGACGGCGACCTCGAGCGAGAAGAGTACGGGCGCTACGGCAACCCGACGGTGCGCGGGGTCGAGCAGAAGCTCGCCGCGCTCGACGGCGCCGCTGACGCCGCGCTCTTCGCGAGCGGCATGGCCGCCGTGACGACGTCGCTGCTCGCCGTCCTCAAGGCCAAAGACCACGCCGTGCTCACCAGCGACTGCTACCGCCGCACGCGGCAGTTCGTCGGCACGTTCCTCGCGAAGCTCGGCGTCGAGTCGACGCTCGTCGAGCCCGGAGACTTCGCGGGCCTCTCCGCTGCCATTCGCCCCGGCAAGACGCGCGTCATCGTCAGCGAGTCGCCGACGAACCCGTACCTGCGCGTCGCCGACCTCGAGAAGCTCGTCGCGGTGAAGGAGCGTCACAAGGGCGTGCTGCTCTTCATCGACTCGACGTTCGCGACGCCGGTGAACCAGCGCCCGCTCGAGCTCGGCGCAGACCTCTGCCTGCACTCGGCGACGAAGTACCTCGGCGGACACAACGACCTGCTCGCCGGCAGCGCGAGCGGCCGCGCCGGGCTCGTGCACGCCATCCGCGACCTGCGCGGAGTGCTCGGCGGCGTGCTCGACCCGCACTCCGCGTACCTGCTCGGGCGCGGCCTCAAGACGCTCGGCCTGCGGATGAAGGCGCACAACGAGAACGCGCTCACCATCGCGCGCTGGCTGGAGCAGCAGCCGGCGGTGCAGCGCGTCTGGTACCCGGGCCTCGAGAGCCACCCCGATCACGCGGTGGCGCGCGCGCAGATGACCGGCTTCGGCGGCGTCATCACGTTCGAGGTGAAGGGCGGCCTCGCCGCCGGCTCGCGGCTGGTGGACGCGTGCCGCCTCGCGCGCATCGCCCCGTCGCTCGGCGGCGTGGAGACGCTCATCGAGCAGCCGGCGCTGATGTCGTTCTACGAGCTGACGACCGAGCAGCGGCTCGCCATCGGCATCAAGGACGAGCTCGTGCGCCTGTCGGTCGGCGTCGAAGACGTCGAGGACATCATCGGCGACCTCTCGCGCGCGCTGGACGCGGCGCAGACGGGCGGTGCGGCATGAGCTCGCTCGTCGATCTGCGGCTGGGCGTGGGCGTCGTCGGTCGCGGCAACGTCGGTCGCGAGCTGCTCGCGATGTTGCCCGAGGCCGGGCTGAAGTTCGTGGCGGCCATCGACACGAAGTCGCCGCTGAGCGCCGAGGGGCTCGTCGAGGCGCTGGCAGATCATCCCCGCGCGGTGCTGGTCGACTGCACGGCGGCGGACGGCTTCGAGAAGCTGTACCTCGACGCGCTCTCGCGCGGCGTGCACGTGGTGACGGCGAACAAGAAGCCGCTCGTCGCGTCGCTGGCTGCGCGCGCCGAGCTGCTCGCGGCGTCGAAGCGCGCGCAGCTCAGGTACGAGACGACCGTCGGCGCGGGGCTGCCGGTCATCGAGCCGCTGAAGGACCTGGTCCGCACCGGCGACGAGGTGCGCCGCATCGAGGGCTCGTTCTCGGGCACGCTCGGCTTCCTGTGCGGAGAGCTGTCGCGCGGCGTGCCGCTCTCGCGCGCGGTGCTGAGCGCGAAGCAGCTCGGCTTCACCGAGCCGGATCCGCGCGAGGACCTCGGCGGGCTCGACGTCGCGCGCAAGGCGCTCATCCTCGCGCGCGAGGTGGGGCTCGAGCTCGAGCTCCGCGACGTCGCGGTCGAGCCGTTCGTGCGGTTCGAGTCGGGCGGGACCGTCGACGCGTTCCTCGCGTCGCTCGAGGCGCACGACTACCCGTTCGCCGAGCGCGTGCGCTCGCAGACCGCCCAGGGGCGGACGCTGCGGTACCTCGCGACCGTCGACGTCGAGGCGAAGACGCTGAGCGTCGGGCCGCGCTGGGTCGAGGCTTCACACCCCGCCGCGCAGCTGCGCGGCACCGAGTCGCTCGTCACGTATACGACGCGCCGGTACGCGGATTACCCGATGCGGATTCAGGGGCCCGGCGCCGGCGCGCAGGTGACGGCGGCTGGAGTGCTCGCCGACGTGCTCGCGGTGCAGCGCTCGAGCTGACTCTCGCCGTTCACGCCGAGAGGGTTGCCCAGAGTTCGCGACCGTTCTCGCCCTCACCTCGTGCAGTCGTGCAGCACGACCGGCACTCCGCCGCCCGCGCTCCGCGCATCACGGCTCTGTGGCTTTGGGTCTCGTCGGCCGCGTGTTCACGCTCTGCAGCGCTTCGTTGTTCACCTCGACCATCGCCGAAGCGCGCAGCTGCTTCACGTAGTCCTTCTGCGCCTTCTCGCGCAGCTCGGTGAGCAGCTTCTTCTCGATGGCCGAGCGCACCTCGGGCAGCTCGCGCTTCCGCGCCGGCTTCTTCTCCATCACCTTGAACAGGTGGAAGCCGTAGTCGGTGGAGACGACCTCCGAGACCTGGCCGACGGGCAGCTTGAACAGCTGCTCCTCCATCTGGGGAGGCATCACGCCGCGCGGGAAGAAGCCGAGGTCTCCACCGACGCGCGCCTCGGGGCCGAGCGAGTAGCGGCGGGCGAGGTCGGGGAACTTCTTGCCGGCCCACAGCTGCTGCTGGAGCTTCTTCGCGTCGTCGAGGCCCTTCACGACGATCTGCGACGCGCGCACCTGCTCGGGCTCGGTGAAGTCGTTCGGGTGCTCGTCGTAGTAGCGGCGGATCTGATCTTCGGTGACGGCGACGCGCGCGTAGACCTCTTTCTCGAACAGCTTCTCGATGATGAGCTGCTCCTTGGTCTTGCGCTCGAGCTCGCTGCGGGTGGTCTGACCCTGCGCGAGCGCGGCGTCGAAGCTGCCGGCGGGGTATTCGCTCGCCAGCGCGAGCACGCGGCGGTCGACCTCTTCGGGGGTGACGCCGACCTGCGCGGTCTTCGCGGCGTGCAAGAGCAGCGTGCGCTCGATGAGCGTCTCGAGCAGCGCCTGCTTGAACGGCTCGGTCTGCTCGGGCGTGCGCGGCGGGACGCCCTCCATCGCCTGCAGCTCGCGCGAGAGCTCGACCTCGAACTCGTTCTTGGAGATGACCTCGCCGTTGATGGTGGCGACGGCGTTGGCGTCGGCCTTGGGCCGCACCTGCTCGGGGCAGGCGGCGAGCGCGACGGCGGCCAGCGCGAGCGCGCGCCTCACCGGTCCACCTTCTTCGGCTCGGGCGGCGGCACGAAGCCGGGCGGCACGCTCTTCGCTTCCACCGCGGGCGCCTTCACGTCGACCTCGATGGCGCCGAGCGCGTTGTCGTCGACCTGGTAGGCGCTGTCTTTCTTCAGGCGCTCGAGCAGCTCGCGGTAGTGCTCCTGCTTCGCCTCGTTGGTGAGCGTGAGCTGAATCTGCGTGCGCACCTTGTCGACGGTGGCGTTGAGCGCGACCTGCCGGCCCTGCAGGCGGATGACGTGGTAGCCGTCTTTCGTCTCGACGAGCTTCGGGTACACCATGCCGATGCTGGTCAGCTGCGCCTGCGCCTCGACGAGCTCGGGGCCGAACTGCTGGCCCAGCTCGTCGTCGGAGAGGAAGCGCATGTCGCCCTCGATGGGCTGCGTGCGCGGCTCTTCGCTGCGCTCGCGCGCGAGCTTCGCGAAGCCGGCGTAGTCGAGCGGCTGCAGCTTGAGCGCCTCGGCGAGCGCCTCGTCGGCCTTCGCCTTGTTCTCTTTCTTGAAGAAGACGTGCGCGAGGCGGGTCATCGCGGGCTTCACGAAGTCGCTCTTGTGCTCGTCGTAGTACTGCTGGATGCGGGCGTCCGAGACGTTGAACGCCTTCTCGTCGAGCTCAGCCTTCAAGAGCCGCTGCACCATGACCTTCTTCGCGGTCTCGACGACCTCGGGGTCGTTCTGCAGGCCGCGCTTGAGCGCCTCCTGGGTGAGCAGCTCGAAGCGGGCGAGGCCGTCGACGTACTCCTTCTTCTGCTCGAGCGTCTGGTAGCGCGCGCGCTGGTAGGGAGACATCTCGGCGAACCGGGCCTTGAGCTCGGCGTCGGTGATGGAGTCGCCCTTCCACGTCGCGACGGGCTTTCCGCCCTCGGGCTTTTTGCGGTGGAAGTCCATGCCGCCCGACGGCTTGTCGCAGGCGGTGACGAGGAGGAGGACTGCGAGCGGGAGCTTTGGCTTCAAGAGTCAGCGCCGAGATACCGCCACAGCGCATCGAGGTCGAGCGTCAGACCACGAATTCCGAAGGACCTCGAGCGTGCCGTCGCTCGGCTATGGTGCCGCCCCATGTCACGTGCGCCCGTGCTCGCTCTCCTCTGCTTCGCGTGCAGTCCCCCGACGATGGTGCCCGACGGCGGCGGCATGACGTGCGAGCCGGCGAAGACACCGGCGAACCTCGTGACCGACGGCGCCTTCGAGTGCGGCACGCAGGGCTGGTCGGCGCAGCAGGGCACGCTCGCGGTCGTCGAGGGCGGCCGCAGCGGCAAGGCGCTGCAGCTCACCGCGACCGCGAACGGCGCGGGCCAGGCCGGCATCGCCACGCCCATCGTCGCGTCCACGAGCGGCAAGTCGTACTGCGTGACCGCGTGGGTGAAGGGCACGGTGTCCGACGCGCGCTTCGAGGTGCTCGCGCCGAACGCCGGCACGATGGAGACGTTCTCCACGCCGGTGATGAGCGGCAGCTGGCTCAAGGCGCCGATGTCGACGAACCTGAAGGTGACGGTCGCCGCGGGCGGCGAGCTCTACCTGCGCGTGCGCATGGTGAACGGCACGGCCTCGCAGACCCTGCTCATCGACGACGTCGACTTCTGGGAGTCGACGTCGGGGAGCTGCACCGAGCGCTAGAAGAACTGCACGCCGACGCCGACGAGGCCGGCGACGCGGGGCAGCGCGCAGCAGTTGCCCGGCTGCACCTGGTAGCGGGCCTCGGCGGTGAGGAACAGCCAGCGGAAGACGGTGATGTCGAGGCCGGCGGCGGCCATGAGCCCGAGCGAAACGCGGTTCGCCGGGGCGTTGTCGACCTGGTTGATCATCAGGCTCGCCGACGCGAACGGGTGCACGCGCGAGCTCGGGAACAGCGAGACCTTGAGCCCGGGGATCTGCCACGAGCGCGAGCCCTGGCGCAGCTCGACGTCGCCGCGCAGCGCGAAGTACCTCGAGAGGCGGAACTCGGCGCCGATGCTGTTGGTGAACGAGGCGGGCCCGAACTCCTTCGCCTCGGTGTCGAGCACGGCCGAGATGCCCGGCGCGTACTTCAGCGCGATGCGCTTCACCGGCTCTTCCGGCGGAGGCTGCGGCTGCGCGACGACGACCGGCGCGGCGGCCACGACCGGGCGCGGCTGCATCACGACGACCGGAGCCGGCGGCGGCGGCGCGGGAGCCACGACGACCGGCGCGACCACCATCGGCGGGGGAGGCAGCGGCGCCTCTTCCGCCTGCACGTAGACGACCTGCGGCGGGGGCGCCGGCGCGGCCACCACGACCGGCACCGGCACCACGTGCGGCAGCGGCAGCGGGACGAACATCGGCGCGACGGCGACGTGAGCCGGGGGCGGGGTCTCGCGGCAGCCGTGCCAGAAGAAGAGGTGTCGGTGGCAGGCGAACGCCGGCGCCGAGGTGAAGACGACAGCGAAGGCCGCGAGCAGACGCGTGCGAAGGCTCATGGACCGTTGTGTTGCCGGTCCCCTTTTCGGTGATCCACGCTTCGTAACTGCTCAGAACCAGGGCTCGACGCCGTGGCCGCGGGAGGACCAGTACCGGCTCCAGCGGATGGTGGCGTCGAGGATGTCGGCGACCTTGGGGTCGGTGCCGGGCTTCGCGCGCAGCTTCTCTTCGAGGGCGTCGGCGTACTTCGCCAGGCCGGAGGCGAGCCGGTTCACGTACGCCTCCTGGATGAGCTCCTCGCCGATGACGTCGACGGCCTCGTGCAGCAGCTGTGCGTTGAAGGTGTACCGCTCGTACCCTTCGGCGCCCGGGCGGTAGTTCGTGTACTTCGGGAAGCCGTCGCTCGCGGGCAAGAGGTCGAGCACGTGCATGCCGCTCAGCTTCTCTTTGGCCTGCTCGAAGTCGGACGGGACGTGCTTGCGCAGCCACTCGTCGGCGGCGGCGTCGACTCCGACGCGCGGCGCTCCGAGCACGGCGTAGGGAGGATCGGAGATGGCCTGGAACCGCTTCAGCCACGCCTCGCGGTCGGGCGCGTCGGGCTCGAGCTCGAGCGCGCGGAAGATGGCTTCGAACTCCGGCTCATGGCCCGGCTTCGGGCGCCCCATCGGATTCCAGTCGAGTCCCATAGGCTCGATGACATAGTGCCGATGCCGTGCGAATGCCGCTGCAGATCGGGATCGCCGCGCTGATGAGCCTCGCGCGGGCCGCCGCCCTCTTCGCGCCGGCCTCGGTGCTGACCGCGATCGCGCTGTGGCTCGTCGTGGTCGAGCTGCCCGACATGGGCGAGCTCAGCGGGTGGATCTTCGCGGTCATCGGGGGACCTCCGCTCACGCTGCTCGCCTTCGCGCTCAGGCACCTCAAGCGCGCGCGCGCCCAGCGGCCGTCAGACCTCGACCTCGACGGCGGCGGCTTCACCGTCCGCGGCGGCCTGCACGACGGCCTGCGCGTGAAGTGGGAGGACGTCCGCTCGTGCCGGCTCGAGGCGCCGCGCGCGGGCGACAAGGAAGACGAGTCCCAAGGGCTGCACCGCATCAAGCTCGAGCTGCGCGGAGGGAGCGTGGTGTGGCTCGCCGGCACCGACCACCCCGTCGAGCGCGCGTCGCTGAAGGAAGTGGTGCAGCTCATCGCGACGCACCCGCTCGAGGTGAAGACGCAGGACGCTCCGCCGCAGGTGCTGGCGTGCCGGCAGTGCCATGCGCCGGTGCCTCCCGCGGCCGAGCCGAGCGTGACGTGCTCGTTCTGCGGCGCGCCGAACGAGGTGCCCGCGCCGCTGCGGGACAAGGTCGCCGCGCAAGAGAAGGTGCTCGCGCGCGACGCGACGGCCGTGAAGCGGCTGCTCGACCAGCCGGGCGCGGACTTCGTCGGCGCGCTGTTCGCCGTCGGCGCGGTGTTCATGCTCGCGGCGTGGCCGGTGGCCGGCGGGGTCGCGTGGCTCAACTTCGAGCACGAGGTCGCGACGCTGCGCGGAGGCGCCGCGCTGCTCGTCTTCATCGCCGCCTCCATCTTGGGCTTCTTCACGTTCCTGCGCGGCCGCCTGGTCGACCGGCAGGCGCTCGAGCTGCTCACGGTGCGCTTCTGCGCGCGCGAGCAGCCCAAGGGGCTCGCGTGCCGGCGCTGCTTCGCCCCGCTGCCGAAGGGGCCGCCCCGCGCGCTCGTCGCGTGCGCGTACTGCGAGGCCCCGAACATCCTCTCGGCGGACTTCGGCGCGCAGGCCCGCGCGGTGGAGAAAGAGGAGTCGTCGCTCCAGAAGGCGCTGCAGCGGCGCGACCGCGAGCGCCGGCGCTGGCGGTTCGCGACCGCGGGCGGCCTCATGCTCATCGCGGCCTCCGGCTCGGCGCTGTGGGCCGGCATCGGCCGCGACGAGCTCGCCGGCACCTGCGAGAAGGGAGACCTGCGCGCCTGCGTCACCTCGGGGCGGAAGTTCTTCCGCTCCGACCCGCGCCACGCCGAGGCGATGTTCAAGAGGGCGTGCGACGGCAACGAGGCGGACGGCTGCTCGGGCCTCGCGGACCTCTACGCTGAGCCGCTCAGCGTGGTCGACGGCCCGGTGCTGCCACCGCGCAAGAAGGCGTGCGAGCTCGGCAGCGGCGAGGCGTGCCGCAGGCTGGGGCGGCTCTTGCGCGAGGGCGACTACCTGCACCGCGTGAACGTCGACCCGTCGGGCGCGACGCAGGCGTACGAGCGCGCGTGCGCGCTCGGAGACGGAGAGGGCTGCACGTCTTACGGCTTCGCGCTGTCGCGAGGGCAGGGCGCCAGCATCGACCGGCCCGGCGCGGCGAAGGCGTACGCGCGCGCGTGCGAGCTGAACGACGCGATGGGCTGCAACAACCTCGGCACGACGCTGGAGACCGAAGACCCGGCTCGCGCCGCCGAGCTCTACGGCCGCGCGTGCGATGCGGGGGTCACGCTCGGCTGCCAGAACGCGAAGAAGCTCGGCGCGGCGCATTGAGTGTTATGGCTTCGCGCCCTCATGCCCATTCGCCGTGGTTCCATCAGCTGTTCGCGCTTCGTCATCGAAGGCGGCATTCCGAAAGACGTGAAGAAGTGGCTCACGCACGCGCTCAAGCGCCACGCGTTCGAGCCGATCGACCCGAAGGGAGACGAGGAGCGCGTCGCCGGCTTCGTCGAGCTCGAGGACGAGAACGCCACCGGCTTCGCGGCCGGCACGCTGTTTCAGGGCGAGCACGCGGTGTTCTCGTGGCGCGTCGACAAGATTCGCATTCCCGGCGCCACGGTGCGCGCCGAGCTGCAGGCCTTCGCCCAGAAGTACGAGGCGAAGAACGGGCGCCCGCCGTCGCGCGGCCAGAAGAACGAGCAGAAGGAGCTCATCCGCCGCGGCCTGCGCTCGAAGACCGCCGCGGTCACCAAGACGTCGGACGTCAGCCTCGACCTGAAGTCGAAGGAGGTGCTCGTCTGGGCCAGCTCGGTCGCCGTGGTCGACGAGGTGTTCAGCGCGCTCGAGCAGGGCCTCGAGACGCGGCTGCTCGCGCGCACGCCCCAGGCGCTGCTGGACCCGAAGGTGCTCGAGTCGCTCTCGCCCACGCCCGAGCTGTTCGGGAGCGCGTCATGAGCCGGGCGAGCGCGCGGGCCGAGGCCCGCTTCCTGCGCGGAGAGACCGGCGTCGACGGCGCCGCCGCCGAGGAGAAGGAGACCGACCCCTCCGTCGTCGAGGCGGCCAAGGCGAAGGAGGCGCTGTACCGCGGCGGCGCGTGGCTCGGCCGCGAGGCGCTCACCTGGCTCTTGATGAAGAGCGAGTCGAGCGAGGCGCTGTGCAAGGTCGACGGCCTGCCGCTCGCGGTGGTCTACGCCGACAAGCTGACGCTGCGCGCCGGCACCGGTGAGGTGACCGAGCTGGTCGCGAAGGGCGTCACCGCGCCGTACGCCGCGTCGGTGCGCTTCGCGCTGCAGCACCGCCTGCTGGTGCACGGGGCGCGCCTGCACCTCACGCACGGCGAGCACACGTTCGCCGTCACGCTCGACGCCGAGCGCTTCGACTTCCGCGCGGCGAAGCTGCCCGAGCTGCTCGACGAGGGCGACGCCGGCGAGGAGATCGTCGAGCGCCTCGAGCTCGTCGGCCGCCTCGGGCGCTGCGTCGACGCGCTGCTGGCGGAGTTCCTGAAGGTGCGGACGAGCCCGGCGTGGAAGCGGACCGCGGTGCCCGAGCTGCAGGCGTGGCTGGGCGAGGGCGCCGATAAGCCGTAGCGCGAATTCCCGCGTTGGCCGATGCTGCGCAGCGGCCGTGCACGACACCGTGGCAAAGCAGCGCCCTCTGCCCGAGGAGACGCTCATCCTCGACGGGCGCTTCCGCCTCACGAAGCTGCTCGGCGAAGGCGGCATGGGCCTCGTCTACCTCGCCGAGCAGGTGTCGCTCGGGCGGCCGTGCGCGGTGAAGGTGCTGCGCGAGGACCTGAGCCTGCAGTCCGGCATGGGAGAGCGCTTTCGCCGCGAGGCGCTGCTGCTCTCGAGCGTCGACCACGCCTCGGTCGTGCGCGTCATCGACTTCGGCATGCACGGCGCGTCGGCGTGTCTGGTCATGGAGTACGCCGACGGCCAGACGCTCGAGGCCGCGCTGCGCAGCGAGCACTTCCCGCCCGAGCGGTGCCTGCGGCTGCTGATGCAGCTCGCGCAGGGGCTCGCCGCGATTCACGAGAAGGGCATCGTCCACCGGGACTTGAAGCCCGAGAACGTGATGCTGACGAAGTCTCCGGGCGGCGAGCTCGCGCGGCTGCTCGACTTCGGCATCGCGCGGCTGGCGCAGCCGGACGCGGCGGCTCCGGGAACCGGGAACGTCACGCAGGTCGGGCTCGTGCTCGGCACGCCGGAGTACCTCTCTCCCGAGCAGGCGCTCGGCCAGCCGCTCGACGCGCGCAGCGACATCTACGCGTTCGGCATCCTCGCGTTCCGGATGTTGAGCGGGCAGCTTCCGTTCGACGGGCCGGATCTGCAGCAGTTCGTGATGCAGCACGCGGCGAAGGCGCCGAAGCAGCTGCTCGAGGTCGCTCCGCACCTCTTCCCTCACTCGGCGCTGTGCTCGCTGGTGATGTCGTGTCTCGAGAAGCGGCCCGAGGCGCGGCCGCAGACGGCGGTGCAGCTCGCGTCCGAGCTCGCGCGGTTCTCGGTGACGATGCCCGATGCTCCGGCGCCGCTCTTGCTCACCGCCGCGACGACGACGGCGGGCATCAAGCCGGTCGATCCGGCGTGGGCGGCGTCGATCTCCGCGTCGGGCTCGATGCCGGCCTCTGCGGCCGAGTCGACGCCGGCGCCGCCGCCGCGCAAGCGCTCGCGGTGGAAGCTGTGGACGGGGCTGTCGGCGACGGGGCTCGTGGCGCTCGCGGTCGCGGGCGCGCTGCTCTGGTACGCGCCGGCGCGACGCGCGCGGCGGCTCATCGCGGTCGGCCGCGGCAGCGAGGCGCTGCAGATCATCGACGACGCGACGCCTCTCCCGCCTGCGTCGGATCACGCGCTGAACCAGCTCAAGGCCGCTGTGCTGCACCAGGTGAATCGGCACGACGAGGAGCTCGAGCTGATGAAGGGCCTTCCGGCCGGCACCGAGCTCGAGCCGCAGGCGATCGAGGCGCTGGCCGACGACTTCGGCCGCCGCGAGGGCACGAAAGAAGCCGCGCCCGTGCGCAAGGTGCTCGTCGACTACCCGAAGGCGCAGGTGCTGCCGGTGCTGCAGGCGCTCGCGGTCGGGCCGGCCGAGGGCTCGACCGAGGCGAGCGAGGCGACCTTGCGCGCGAGCACCGCGTGGGCCCAGTGGGGCTCGCTGCGCTTCGTCGACCTCGAGTACGCGGGGCAGGGCCTGCCGCTGGTCGAGCTGTACGTGCGAAACCTGTTCGTCAGCGACTGCCGCGTGCGCGCGATCGCCGCCGGGCGCCTCGCCGAGCTGCGCAGCCCGACCGCGGTCGAGGCGCTGAAGCGGCTGAAGGACACGCCGCGCAAGGGCGGAGACTGCGGGCACAGCGCAGCGGCCGAGGCGGTGAAGTCGCTGGAGAAAGAGCTGTCGCCCTGACGGCGGCGGCTTTGCGTCAGCGCCGCTTGAGGGCTTCGACGCGCAGCTGGAGGCGCCGACTGCGAGCAGGCCTGTCGCCCGCGTGGGACGGTCTTCGGGCCTTCACGTTGCCCCCGCTGGCGGGCGTGCACATGGTGCGCGCCCAATGCTCGACCAGACCTTCCGCTCGATCGCGAAGTACGCCTACGCGCTGAACCAGGGCCCCGCCCGCTTCGTGATGGACCCGCTGTACGAGGCCGTCTGCGCGCGGCTCTTGCCCGACTCGATTCCGCTCTCGAAGGGGCTCAACGCGGCGGACCTCTCCGGCAACCTGTACTTCCGCTACCGCGGCGTCTCGCGGCGCCTCACGTACTTCATCGAGGACTGGGACTTCTCGCAGGCGCGGCCCGAGCTCTTGACCCCGCGGCAGCGGCAGATGATGCACACCGTCGCGCTGGGCGAGACCAGCGGCTCGGCGGTCGCGTCGGGCTTCCTGCACGCGTTCCGCACCGACCCCGAGCTCGCCGCGTTCTTCGGCACGTGGTTCGTCGAAGAGCTGAACCACTTCATCGGCTACCACCTTTACCTCGCGCGCATGGGCGAGACGTGGCCGAGCCAGCGGGGCCTCGACGTGGCGCGGGTCGAGTGGACGCCGTACTCGAGAGACCCGATGGAGCTCGCCGCCGCGAACATGTACCAGGAGCTCGTCGGCTTCCTCGTGTACTCGGGCTTCAGCCGCCAGGCGAAGGACCCGTTCCTCGCGAAGATGGCGCTGCAGTTCGCGAAGGACGAGCTGCGGCACTACAAGTTCTACCAGCAGGTCGTGGCGCGGAAGATTCGCGCCGAGCCGCGGTTCCGCCGCACCGTGCTGAAGGTCATCTTGAAGGCGACGACCCCGTACAACCAGGTGAGCGGCGGCGTGAACAACGTGCTGCACCACCTCGAGATGGGCTCGTTCTACTTCCGCAAGCGCGAGTACGACCTGTTCCTGCGCGAGGTCGAGTACCTGCTCGGCACGAAGCTCGAGGGGTTCTTCGACTGGTTCTTCAAGGGCATCGCGCCGCCGTGCACGTTCTGCTCGCGCGAGCTCGCGCAGTGCGACTGCGAGCACTACGAGGACGGGAAGGCGCCCGAGACACGCAACCCGGGCTGGTGGAAGGAGGTCTCGACCACGGGTCGGCGCCAGGGCGAGCTCGCGATGAGCGAGTGGATCGAGCAGGTCCGCTCGATGGGGCGGCCGCGCGCGGCCGTGTCCGCACAGAACTGAAGTCGGCCCCTGGACAGGCGGGCATGAGTTTGATTGAACGTGTTCAATGAACGCGTTCAGCGAGTTGCCCGCGGCGCCACGCCGCACCCGCCGAGCCGAGCAGCGCGACGCCACGGCGAGCAGCGTGCTCGAGGCCGCGCGGGCCGAGTTCGAGTCCGCCGGGTACGAGGGCGCGAGCCTCAGGGCCATCGCGGCCAGGGCGGGCGTCTCGGCCGGCACCGTGCTGCACCACTACGGCGACAAGCGCGAGCTGCTGTACGCCGTGCTGTTCGACGCGCTCAAGCGCACGCTCACCGGGGCGCTCGCGAAGCCGGGGCCCGCCCCGCTCGAGTCGCAGCTCTCGCGGCTGGGCAAGCGCGTGCTCGAGAGCTACCGCCAGCGGCCCGAGCTCTCGAGGGTCCTGCTCAAGGAGTCGCTGTTCGCGCAGGGCGAATGGGCGCGGCGGTTCACCGAGCAGACCGCCGAGGTGCACGCCGCGCTCGAGGGGTGGGTGGCGAAGGCGGTCGAGCGGCGCGAGCTGAGGAAGACCGCCGACGCCCGCGTGCTGGCCGCCGCGTGGCTCGCGTTCTTCTACTTCGGGCTCATCGGCTGGGTTCAGGGGGCGCACCCGAAGCCGGAGCAGCTCGTCGACGCGCTCACCCGCCAGCACCTCGAGGGCCTGCGATGAGCTCGCTGTTCAAGACGGCGGAGGGCAAGGCGGCGCTGCTCGGCTGGTACGACCGCTTCCGCGCGCGGGTGCCGGCGGCCACCGCGACGCGCGAGGTACAGACCCGCTACGGGAAGACGCACGTGCTCGTCGGCGGCCGCGAAGACGCCCCGCCGCTGGTGCTGCTGCACGGCGCGATGGCGAGCTCGGCGCACGCGCTGGTCGAGCTGGCCCCCCTGCTCACCGCGTTCCGCGTCTACGCGGTCGACGTCATCGGCCAGTCGGTGAAGAGCGCCGACACGCGGCTGCGCGTCGACGACGATTCGTACGGCCGCTGGCTCGACGAGGTGATGGAGCAGCTCGGCCTCGCGCGCGCCCGCGTCGTCGGCGTGAGCTGGGGCGGCTTCGTCACCATTCGGCTCGCGGCCTACGCGCCGCAGCGCATCGAGCGGCTGTCGCTGCTGGTGCCGGCGGGCGTGGTGACCGGGCCGAAGTGGGCCGGGTTCGTGAAGCTGGGCTGGCCGATGACGCGCTACATCATGTCGCCGAGCCCGAAGCGGCTCGAGGCGCTGGTCGAGCACCTGCTCACCACGCGCGACGACGACTGGGTGCCGTTCCTCGGCGAGGCGTTCAAGACGTACGACCTCAGGCGCATGAGCATCCCCGCGCTGGCGCGGCCCGAGGAGCTCGCGGCGTTCGAGGCCCCGGTGCAGGTGCTCGCGGCCGCGCAGGACGTGAGCTTCCCCGGCCGCGCCCTGCTCGATCGCGCGGGCAAGCTGTTCAGGCGCGTCGAGCACACGGAGCTCATCGAAGGCGCGAAGCACTGCCCTCCGACGAACGACGCGTTCCGCGCGTGGCTGGGAGAGCGGATGCTGCGCTTCCTCGCGTGAGGCCTCACACCGGGGTGGCGTGCTGCGCCAGGAACGCGGCGACCTCGGGGTAGATCTCCTCCGGCGCGCGCTTCCCCACGCTCAGGTCTCCGTGGCCGTAGCCGCGCGCGACCAGCTCGCTCGTCGGCCCGCCGAGCGTCTGCTTCGCGGCGAGCACGGCGTCGGGCGGAGCGAGCTTGTCGTCGCTGCCCGCGATGAGCATCACCGGCGCGCGCACGGCAGCCAGCCCGCGGAAGTAGTCGAACCCGTCGTTGCCGTCGAAGCGGCCCTGCGCGACCCAGCGCGCGAACTGCTTCGCGACGCCGCCGAAGATGTCGGCCGACACGTTGTAGATGGCCTGCCGCACCACGCGCGGCTCGAGGTTCTTCGGGTTCACGAGGTAGCTGCCGATGGGGTCCGGAGGCAGCCCGGTCAGCGTGGCGAGCCGCGTCGCCGCGCGCATCGGAATCACCGGCAGCCCGAACAGCGGAGCCACCAGCCGCGAGAACGCCTTCAAGCCGGCGTCGTGGCCATGAAACGCGACGGGACTGCCGAGCGTCACGATCGCCGCGATGGGGGCCGACGGGTTCCGCGCGAGGTGCGCGTACGCCGCGAGGCCGCCCTTGCTGTGCCCGACCCAGAGCACGCGCTGGCCGATCTCCTTCAGCGCCGTGGCGACGTCGTGCTCCGCCTGGTCGTCGAACGAGGTGTGCCGGCCGTGGGCTCCGGCGTGACCGCGGCCGCGCATCTCGAGCACCCACGTCTCGAAGCCGCGCTTCGCGAGGTACCGCGCCAGCGAGTACCGCTCGTCGAAGTCGAGGTCGAAGCGGTTCGCTCCGAGGCCGTGGGCGAGCACGACGGGCTCGACGAACAGCCGGCGCCCGCGCGGGTGGTAGCGGCCGAGCGCGATGTACGCGCCGTCGGGGGTCCGCGGGCGGTACACCTCGTCGGGCTTCCAGGTGAGGCTCAGCTTCGGCAGCACGCCCTTCGCGCCCTCACGCCTCGTCGAGCAGCACCGGTGAGAAGCCCGCCGCGTCGCAGCTCGCGAGCACGTACCGCACGCCGTTCTTCTCTCCGACGAAGCCGGCGGCGATGCCGAGCTCTCCGTGCAGGTGGCCGTAGACGCAGATGCCGGGCTTCCACTCTTCGATGACGCGGGAGAACGCGGTGTCGACGCCGTTCACGTACCGGGGCGGAAAGTGCACCGCGCAGATGGGCTTGCCCTTCTTCTTCTTCGCGTCGTCGATCGAGGCGACGAGCCGCCGCGTCTCGCGCTCGATGTACGAGGGGTCGACCTTCTCGTCGCCCATCTCTCCGCCTGGCATCGGCGGAGCCTCGGGCGCGGTCCACAGCCGCGTGCCGGCGATGACCCACGGCCCGAGCTCGACCGCGCAGTTGTGCAGGAAGCCGACGAACGACTTGAACGGAGCGAGCGTCTTCTGGAGCTTCGAGCGCGAGTCGCCCCACCAGTAGTCGTGGTTGCCCTTGAGCAGCACCTTCTTGCCCGGGCGCTCGTCGAGCCAGCGCAGGTCGCCTTCGGCTTCGTTGGGCCGCGTGGCCCACGAGAGGTCTCCGGCGAGGATGACCGCGTCGTCGGGCCCGACCTTCGCGTCCCACGCCTTCTGCAGCGGCTCGGGGTGGCCCTTCCACCCGAAGCGCTCCATGTCCTTGCCGCGCGTGGAGGGCAGGTGGGTGTCGCCGATCGCGAAGAGCTTCATTGTCCGCACCCCAGGCCCGCCTCGGGCGCGTCACGGTCCTGCTGGTCCTGCACCGCACGAATCTTCGCCAGGTCCACGGTGTCGCCCGCCCAGGTGTGCCCCCAGACCATCGCGGCGACGCGCGTCTTCAGCAGCGGATCGGGCGTCACGATGACGCGCTTGGGGGTCGGCGCCGCCGCGTGAAGGCCGCGCAGCTCCTGCACGACGTCGTCACAGCCGCCGGGGCAGTTGTACGCGAGCACGAAGTGCCCGTGCTCGAGGTTGTGGAGGTACTGGCACCGGCCCTGCGGCGTGGTGAACACGCGGCACGCGAGCGTGGAAGAGCAGTGCGGCCCGCCGGGCGGAGGCTCCATGCCGTTGCCGCACTTCGACTCGTCGGTGCAGCTCGCGACGTGCGAGTTGTCGATGGGCGGCACCGTCGACGACGAGCACGCGGCGAGCAAGACGAAGGCAAACCGCTTCATTCGCGCTTGAGCTCCCGAATCGCCTCGGCGGCCTCGTCCTGGCCGCAGTTCGACAGGCCGTCGGGCGTCTTCTCCTTCGGAGTCTCCGACAGCGCGCGCAGCGCGTCGATGGAGCTCTTCACTCCGAGCTCGGCGAGCCGCCGCGCCGCCGCGCCGCGAATCGTGCAGTTCGTGGCCTGCAGCGACGAGACGTACCGGGCGCCGAGCTCGCGGGCCTGCTCCTTCTTCCGCAGCGTGTCGAGCCAGCGCAGCGCCCCCCACTGCCGCTCGCTGCCGGGCTCGCGGGAGCGCGCGTCGAAGTGCGTCTCGACCAGGTCGCTCGGGACGATCTTGAGCAGCGCGCGCAGCTCGACGTCCTCCTCGGCGCGGCCGAAGTCCTCGGCGAGCGCGTCGAGCAGCAGCGGGTGCGCGGACAAGAGCGCCTGGTACGGGTTGGTGGTGAGCACGTCGCGCTCTTCGCGCTCGCGCTTGAGCTGGTGCAGCGCGGCGGCCTTGAGCGAGTACAGCTCGGGCGCTTCCCACGTCGCGTCCTGCAGCTTCGCGTCGAGCAGCGAGAGCGCGGCCTCTCCGCGGCCCTGCTCGAGCAGCTTCGCCGCGCGCTCCGCGTTCGTCGGAGGCAACATCGCCCAGACCGCCGGGGCGGCGAGGCAGAGGCCTCCGACGACGAGCAGGCTCTTCTTCCACTCGGCCGACAAGCCCTGCGCGCGCGTCGCCACCTGCTGCAGCGCCTGCGTCGCCGCGGCCGCCTTCGCCTCGGCGGCGCCGCGCAGCTTCGCGACGGTCTCGGGCAGGCGGCTCGACGTGGTGCTCGACGCCGCCGGCGGCGGTGGAACCGGAGTCGCGACCGAAGGCGCCAGCACCCTGCGCGCCGGCGTCGTCACCGACGAGTCGTACGGGCTCTCGGGCCACAGCTCGAGCAGCCGCTCGTACAGCGCGTGGGCGTTCTGCGGCCGCAGCGCGGGGTTCTTCTCGAGGCACTGCATCACCAGCGCGACGAGGGCGCCGTGCTCGACGAGCGCGGGCATCGCGTCGTCGAGGCGCTTCGGCGCCATGCCGATGTGCTGCTTCAAGAAGTCGTTCGACGTCGGGCCGGGGAAGGGGAACTGGCCGGACAGCAGCCGGTAGGCGAGGACGCCGAAGGCGTAGACGTCGGTGCGCGCGTCGAGCGGCTTGCCGGTCGCCTGCTCGGGGGCGACGAACGCGGGCGTGCCGACGACCTGGCCCGGGTGGCTGATCATCGGGTTGTCGTTCAGGCCCACGAGCGCGAGGTCGGCCTCACCCATCTCCATCAGGCGCGCGATGCCGAAGTCGAGCAGCCGCGCCTGCTCTCCGCGCGGCGTGGGAGTGAGCACCACGTTCTGCGGCTTCAGGTCGCGGTGGATGATGCCCTTCTCGTGGATGGCGCCGAGGCCCTCGGCGAGCTGCGTGAGAATGGGGATCGCGCGCGACGGGGGCATCGGCCCGCTCTTCAAGACGGACTCGAGCGTGTCGCCCTCGGCGAGCTCGAGCACGAGCACCGTCGCCTCGGGGCTCGGCTCGAAGTCGATGACGCGGACGACGGCGGGGTGATCGACCGTCGACAGCAGCAGCGCCTCGCGGCGGAAGCGCTCGGCCATGTCGGGGCGCTTGCCGAGGTCGCGCTTCAAGACCTTCAGCGCCACCTGCCGCCCCAGCGAGAGCTGCACCGCGAGGTAGACCTCGCTCATGCCGCCTCCGCCGATGTGGCGCAGCACCTTGAACCGGCCCCCGAGGACCGTCGTCTCCATGGGAGCGCGGAGCTCCCCGAACGTCGTGGTCCTGCCGGGAGGAGACTCGGGCATTGACGCGCTGCGTATAACGCCCGGTGACTGCGCGCTTCAAGGCAGGTAAGAGCGGCGCATGGGGAGCGTCGTCTGGGGCGAGGCGCAGATGCCTACCGAGCTCGTGGTCGAGATCTTCGATCACCTCGCGCACCCCATCTTCGTGAAGGACCGCGCGTTCCGCTTCGTCGTGCTCAACCGCGCGTTCTGCCAGATGGTCGGCATCGACCGAGAGGCGATGCTGGGGAAGACGGACTTCGACTTCTTCCCCGAAGAGCAGGCGAAGTTCTTCCGCGCGATGGACGAGCAGCTGTTCCGCACCTCTCAGGTCGTGCACACGCCCGAGGAGCCGCTCACCGACGCGCGCGGCATGCAGCACGTGCTGGCGACGACGAAGGCGCCGCTGCTCGGCAAGGACGGTACGCCCACGCACATCGTGGGCATCATCCAGGACATCACGTGGCTCAAGCTCGCGCAGGACGCGCTGCAGGTCGCGAACGAGCAGCTCGAGCAGCGGGTGCAGCAGAGCCAGCGCGAGCTCGAGGCCGCGCGCGACGAGCTGTTGCGCAAAGAGCGGCTCGCCGTGCTGGGCCGCCTCGCCGGCGGCCTGGCGCACCAGATCCGCAACCCGTTGGGCGCGGTGCTCAACGCGGCGGCGCTGCTCAAGCGCCACCTCTCGGGCCCGCAGCCGCAGGCGGTCGCCGACGCGCTGAAGATGCTCGAGGAAGAGGCGTGGGCGGCGAACCGGATCATCTCGGACCTCGTCGACTACGCGCGCGTGCGCAAGAGCCAGCCGGCCGAGGTGGTGCTGAACGTGCTCGTCGACCAGGTGCTCGCCGCGAGCCACCCGCCGCACGGAGTCGTCATCCAGCGCCACGTCCCCGAGATGAAGGTGCGCGTCGACGAGCTGCAGACGATGAGCGCGCTCGTGAACCTGGTCCGCAACGCGTGGGAGGCGATGTCCGGCGGCGGCGTGCTCAAGATCGAAGCCGTCGAGCAGGACAGCTTCGTGGTGCTGGCGCTCGAGGACTCGGGGGTCGGCTTTCCTCCGGAGATCGAGTCGCGGCTGTTCGAGCCGCTGGTGACGACGAAGCCGCTCGGCCTGGGGCTCGGCCTCACCACGGCGCGGCTGCTGCTCGAAGGCCAGGGCGGCCGGCTGAAGATCACGCGCGCGCGGCCGCACGCGCGCGTCGAGGTCTGGCTGCCGAAGGCGTGACGTCGAAGTTCCCCGCGCGGAACGAGACGCCGTTCACGAGGACGTCGACGGCGTGCCGGCCGGGCTGCGGCTTGCGCGTGGTGTGCACCGCCAGCGAGAAGCTCGTGCGCAGCGCGGCGCGCGCGCGCGGCGCGAGGCTCACGCGATCGAGCTTGAACACCTTCGGCGCGGGGCGCCCGCTCTGCTTCACGAAGTGCACCGCGGTGTCGACGAGCAGCGCCTGCGCGCGGGACGAGGTGCTGCGCAGCACGAACGTCATCGCGACGCGGCCTCCGATCGCCACGCGCCGGGGCTCGAAGCGCACGTCTTCGAGGGTGACCGCGGGGCGAGCGCCGAAGCCGAGCAGCGCGAGCGCCTCGGGCTCGCCGCGCTTCACCGCGCTTCGCAGCGCGTGCTCGACGAGCGCGCGGCGCTCGGGCGACGCGTCGTTCAGCCACGCCGCGCACGTCTCGTAGAGCAGGCCGGGGTGGACCTTGCCGAGGTCGTTGAGGTTGTTCGCGACGCTGCGGCGCACCATCGTCGACGGGTCGTCTTTCAACAGCTCGAGCAGCTCGAGGATGCGCCGCGGATTCTGATCGAGCCACGGGACGCGCGTGCCCCACGGCAGTCGCAGGCGCGTCCCTTCCGAGACGAGGCGCCTCACGTGCGCGTCCGCGTCTCTCGCCCAGCGGCGGAGCACGCCGAACGTGCGCTCGGGCTCGCGCGCGATGAAGGGGCGAATGCTGAACTCCGCCGTGAAGCGCTTGGTGAGCTCGGCCTGCGCCTGCATCGAGAGGTCGAAGTGGTCGAGCCCGTACTCGGCCACGAACCAGAGGTGCGGGTAGTAGAAGAACGGCTCCATGCCGCCGCCGAGGTTCTCGTCGCTCGGCCGCGCGGGGCCGGCGGACCGCACGAGCAGCTCCACTGCTTCGGGGTAGCCGGCCGGGAGGTGCTTCTTCAGCGCGCGCCCGAGGTGCCTGGCGCGGTCGATGAGCTCGAGCGCGTCGAGCCCGCGTGTCGCGTCTTTGACGAACGCGGCCGACGGGAAGCGCGGATGCACGTTCGCGATGCTGTCGGCGAGGCGGCGCACGAGTGAAGGGGAGAAGAACGACTTGAGCGTGAAGGACTCGGCCACGAGGCGAAAATCGCCGCGCGGCGCGGGCGGGCGCAACAACAATGGCGCGCGGGTGAGTGACACCCGGGCGTGTCGTCACGCCGCGGTTTCGCTCGGCAAGCAAAGCTGACACTTCGCCGGAAATTCGTGGCGCGAGCCGGCACGATGCTTCGCCATGCGTCCCCTTCCAATCGTCGCGGCGTTCTCCGTCCTGTGTGCCTGTGAGCCGGCCGAGCTCGTCGACCCCGACGAGGTCGAGCTGACCGAGTCCGAGGCCGCGCTGCGCAACAACCAGCGCCCCGATCGCCTCGTCGTCTACAACGTGAACATCGAGAACATGCTGTTCGACTGGAAGGACCTCGTTCACGACATGGCGCGCGACGAGCTGCGGCCCGACCTGGTCACCGTTCAGCAGGTCACGGACAAAGAAGAGATGGAGCGCCTCGCCGGCTTCATGTCGCGCCGCCTCGGCGTCTCGTACACGGGCGTCGTCGCGCGCGCGAACCCGCCCGACCAGCGCTTCCAGAATCAGATCACCCCGCGGCCGACGGTGACGACCGGCATCGTGTTCCGCACGGCGCGCTTCGACGTCGAGAGCAAGAGCACGTGGATGCCGTGGGGCAAGGGCTTCGCCGAGCAGCCGAAGACGTGCGACGAGCGCTCGCCGCATTCCGGCTACGAGACGCTGCGCCTCAAGCTCTTCGACAAGGTCGCGAAGAAGAACGTCGTCGCGGTCTCGCTGCGGCACTGGACCTGGCACTCGTGCAACACGAAGAACCTGATGGAGATCGACGACGGCTTCGAGAAGGGGGCGAACGCGCACCCGGGGCTCGGCGCGGCGTCGGCGCTGCACATCGTCGCGGGCGACTTCAACGAGCCGGCGTTCGAGAAGGACGGCAGCTACAAGTGCTGGTACCGCCAGATGAACCGCTCGGTGCCGCAGAGCATGTGCGCGAACGAGCGGAACTTGGGCTTCACCGAGCCGGCCTACGAGGCGTGCGATGGAGATCGCGGCTGTACCAACCGGCTCACCGGCATCGACTTCCTCTTCGTGCGGCGCTCGGACGGCGCCAAGGCGAAGACCGACCACTTCAACGTCGTCGAGTTCGACGAGGCGCACCGCTCGAGCGTGCGCTCCACCGGCGGAGACGGCCCGTCCAACATCCGCTCGCGCGACGGCTACAACGACCAGGGCCCGAACTACTCGCAGCACAAGGCGATGCGGGCGTTCGTTTATTACGAGTGATTCTCAGCGGATGAGAGCAACTCGGTCGGTGAATGTCGGATAACTCCGCACCATGTCCCGAATCGCCAAAGCCGATGTGTACCGAGCGCTGGACCACGCCGCCAAGACCATCATCTCCGCGGGTGGCGCCGACGGGCGCACGAGCCGGGCCGACATCAAGGCCGCGACCGCGAACCTGACCGGCACCGAGAAGAAGCTGGTCGACGTCTTCTTCAAGTTCATCGACCACCGCGACTTCAAGTCGGGGGCGCAGGTGACGGAGAAGGACGTGAAGCGCGCGGTCGCGTATGCGCGCGAGCACATGGTCGCGAAGTACGACCTCAACAACAACGGCCTCTCGTCGAGCGAAGTGAAGAAGATGTCGCTGTCGGGGCGGCTCGCGGTCGACCTCGCGAAGACGCTCAAGGACGCGGGCATCAAGCCCAGCGAGGGCATGCTCTCGAAGTGGACGACGTTCTACGAGCTGACCCAGAACGTGACGACCGAGAAGCGCACCGACTACACCGTCGCGGACACGTCGAAGATCTCGGCCGACCTCGCGCGCATGATCATCGAGGCGACGCACCAGTCGACGTACGACCACGTGACGAACCTCGCCGAGGCGTTCGACGCCGTCGATCAGGGCGAGTTCGTCGTCCGCACGCTGAAGGACAAGTCGACCGGCGAGAAGCTGCTCGCGATCGACTACGGCGCCGGCGACAACACGTACGGTGCGCTGTTCGACCTGAAGGGCAAGCTCGTCGCATCGATTCACGACGGCGACATCTCCCTGAAGTGAAGCAGCTCGCGGTGGTGGTGCTGCTGCTGCCCGGTTGCAGCGGCGGCAGCGCTCCCGTCGACCGACATCGACACGCTTGCCGCGGCCGCCCGCGGTGAGTGGCCCCATCGGGACAGCGCAGCCCTTCCAGCTCATCGTCCAGCAGTTCTGATCAGCGGCTCTCGGCCACTTCGGTCGCCGGCGCAGGCGTGTACATCTCCACCGGCACGATGCCGAGGATCCGCTCGCGCCGCGTCGACGCCTTCTCGAGCCGCTTCGTCAGCGCGCGCTTCTCGCTGAGCGACACGTTGTCGTCGCGCTTCTCGATGAGCCGCAGCCGCTCGCGGATGGCGGAGATCTCCTCGTCGGCGAGCACCGGCTGAATCCCCTTCGCGCCGCGGTTGTCGGTCCACACCGGCAGCGCCTTCGCCTTCGACACGCTCACGCCGCGCTCGGTCTGCGTCACGGTGAGCTGCAAGAGCAGCCCGTCGCGCCGCGTGTCCATGTCGTCCGAGCCCTGCGACGAGACGAGGTTGCCGAGCGAATACGCGACCAGCGCCTCGCGGCCGTCGGGGCGGACGTACGTCTCCACCGTCTGCAGCACGTGAGGGTGATTGCCGATGACGGCGACCGCGCCCGCTTCGATCAGCGCCCACGCGAGGCGCCGGTCCGACTGCAGCGGCTCGAGGAAGTACTCCTCGCCCCAGTGCGGAGTCACGAACAGCGCGTCGCACCGCGCCGCGACCTCGCGGACCTTCTTCAGCAGCTGCCGCTCGGAGATGCCGCCGGTGCTGCGGTCGAGGTCGTAGTCGACGACGGGCACCTGAGGCTTCCGCTTGTCGTCGTCGTTGTGCAGCCCGTTCATGAACCGCGTGAACGCGAGAAAACAGAGCTGCAGGCCGTTCTTCTCGAAGCACAGCGGCTCCCACGCCTCGCGCGCGTTCGCGCCGGCGCCGGCCGCCAGCAGGCCCGCCTCGGCGAGGTGCTTGCGCGTCTCTTTGATGCCGCGCAGATCCTGGTCCTTCGAGTGGTTGTTCGCGAACGTCGCGACGGTGACGCCGACGGCCGCGAGCGCCTGCACCATCGCCGGTGGGGCGTTGAAGACGAGCTCTCCACGCGCGGGAAACTTCAGCGAGGTGATCGGCGTCTCGAGGTTGATGACGCTCACGTCGGCGCGGCGGAACGCCTCGGAGAGCGGCCCGAAGACGTGATCCCACCCGTCGTGGTTCAGCGACGCTCCGTTGGCGTCGGCGCGCGCGTGGTTCTTCGCCGTCTCCTTCACGCTCGTGTGCGGAATCACGTCGCCCGTGAACAACACGTCGGCGCTCGCGCCGGGAGCTGCCGCGACGAGGACGAGGACCCACATCACGGAGCGGAAGCTTAGATCCGATCCGCCACGGCCGAAGAGCGCGGCCCGTTCAGTTCGTGAGCTGGATGGTGCTCGGGTCGACCTTGAGCACGAGCTGCAGCAGCTGTCCCGAGAGCTCCTGCGCCTGCTTCACCTGCGCGGCGTCGCCCCGCTGCTTCGCGTCGGCGTAGATGGCCAGCGGCAGGCCGGTGAAGCCCAGCAGCATGTCGTAGAGGGTCTGCTTCTCTTTGTTGCTGAGCTTCGCGAACTCGGGCGTCGTGTCGACCCCCTGATCGAGCGCCTGGAAGATGGCGAGGCTGACCTCGTCGCTCGGCTCTTCGGCGTCGCGGTAGATGGTCACGTTGCCGATGATGAAGAAGGCGAGCGCGCCGGCGATGTTGTTCCGCATCGGCTTCGTGTCGGGCTCGCTCTCGAACGCCTGCTTCGTCGCGGCGAAGACCTGCCCGATGAGCTGCTTCTCTTCTTTGGTGCCGGCGAGGTTGTCGGAGAGCAGCTTCCCGACGTTCACGGACTTGTCGCTCTTGAACTTGCCGATGCCCTTCGAGGCGGGAGGCGGCGCCGCGATCTGCGGCCCGTCCGCCGCGGGCGCCTTGCCGGCCCTGGCCTCGCGCTCAGCCTTCGCGACCGCCGCCTCGCCCCACTTCTTCACCATCGCCGCGCGCATCATCGAGCGCTGCATGTTCAGCTGCATGGTGTTGTAGATGTTCTGCGTCGCCATCGCCTGGCCGAACGAGCCGTAGACGGTGCCGTAGCCCGTGTTCCAGCCCCCGGCGTTCGAGTTCCAGGTCTGTGCCGACGCGGAGCCGGCGAAGAGGAGTACGGCGAGAGAGAGCTGGCGCATGCGCCACGTTCTACCGCGCTCGACGGCTCAAGGCAGAATGACGATGGTGTCGCGCACGCCGATGGTCGCCCACAGCACGTCGATCACCGAGTTCTCGACGGCCACGCAGCCGAGCGTCCAGTCGCTGCTCGAGCCGTAGCCGTGCACCATGATGTAGCTGCCGAGGTTCGTCGTCTGCGGAGGAACGCCGCAGCTCGCCTGCGCCGAGTCGATCGCGTTCTTCTCGGCCTGGGTGATGAGCCCGGTCGACAAGCCGCGCGTCGCGTCGGAGCTGTCCGGGTACGAGACCAGGAACGACTTGTAATAGGAGGAGTTCGGGTTCAGCGACGCGGCGTAGAACACGCCCTCGGGCGTCTTCCCGTCGCCTTCCTGGTTCTTGTCGCCGACGGGCGCGAACCCGAGGCCCATGCGGTAGTTCTGCACCAGCATGCCGTTCTTGCAGAGCGCCAGGTTGCGCGCCGACTTCCGAACCACGACGTAGTCGTCCTTCACCGTGTCGCAGACGGAGAGCCCGCTGCCCGCGGTGCCCCACGCGACCATGCAGTCCGACGCGCCCACCGACGGGTTCCACGTTCCGCCCATCGAGGCGCCCGGCAGGCAGACGCGGTGCTGCGGGTGGCAGACGTAGCCGTCGGTCTGCCGGCACTGCGAGTCGCTGGTGCAGTCTTTGAGGCACGCCGTCTGGCCCATGCCGACGCCGAAGCAGGTCGAGCCGCTGGGGCAGCCGGTCGTGTCGCAGAAGCTCTTCGTGCAGTAGCCGCTCGCCATCGACATGCACACGTTGTTCGCGCACGACTGCTGCGTGGTGCACGCCGCGCCGATGTCGTTCGCGGGGGCCGCCTCGCCGGGCCAGCGCTGCTGCGGCATCGGCATGCAGACCTTGAAGATGCGATCGGGCTGGTTGTACCGCTGGCGCATCACGCACGCGTAGCCGGGCCGGCAGCCGGTGCCGGGCGACTGAACGAAGTCGCACTCGGCGACGCAGCGCGGAAGACCGTTCGCGCTCACGCAGCGCGAGACCGTGTTGCCGCTGGTGCCGCCGATGGTCGGAGCGTCCGGGCACACGTACGTCGTGCCCGACACGGTGCACGCCTGCGTGCAGAAGCCGTTCTGAAAGCCGCTGGTCTCGCAGCTCGCGGCCGACGTGTAGCCGGGCGCGTTGCAGCTCTGAGCGCTCGAGCAGGCCCCGCCGATCCACCCCGGGTTGAGCTCGACGCCCGGCGTCGCGCCGCCGCCCGCGCCGGTGCTGCCGCCGCTGCCGCCGCTGCCGCCGCCGGTGCCCGAGGTCGAGCCGCCGCCGGTGCCGGACACCGAGCCGCCGCCCGAGCCGCCGACGCTGCCGCCGCCGGTGCCGGACACCGAGCCGCCGCCCGCGCCGCTCACGCTGCCGCCACCGGCTCCAGAGGGGTCGCCGCCGCCGGCGGCCTCCATGCCTCCGGCCGCGCCGACGACGACTTCACCGAGAGGAGTCGACGGCTCGAAGCCATCTGCTCCGGGGACGGAGCAGGCGGCGCAGACCAGTGTCAGCAGAGCAGGGCGCATGAGGGCGGTGCGCCCCATACCGAAGTTCGGTGGCTCAGATCCAGGTGTCGGGGATGACGCGCGGATCGAGGTTGCCGAAGTCGCGCAGGATGGGGGCCATGCGCGTCACGTTCGGGCCCGCGTTCGGGCGTGCCGCCGCCGCTTCCTGGAAGCGCTGAATCTCGGCGAGCTGCTGCGCGCGAGACAGGCGCGAGAAGTCGGGCGCCTGCAGCCCGAGCTCCTGGTACGCGCCCTGGATGCGGTCGGAGTACGTCTGCTGGAAGCGCTGCGAGACGACGGGGAGGAACAGCAGGCGAATCGTCTGATCGCGCTGCGCGGTCAGGCGCGCCTTCTCGTCGGCGGGCAGGTTCGGGTGCTGCAGCAGGCGCTGCGTGTGGTTGTAGAACTCGCGGATGGGGCCGGTCTGCGGGTTCGCGATCGTGGTGCGGCCGGCGAGCGCGTCGTTGTACGCCGCGCGGCCTGCCTCCATGTTCGCGCGCAGCGTCTCGAGCGGAGCGGGCGCCTCGCCCTGCATGCCGCCGGAGCGCGTCCACACCGAGACGTTCTCGCCTTTGCGCATGTGGCGGTACGCGTTCTCGTTCAGGCGCTGCTCGCCGCTTCCGCGGGTCTGCTGTTCCCAGACGCGCTGGTGCGCGACCGCGCCGGACGCCGCGCCGGGCGAGCTGCCCTCGTACGCGGTGATGGTCTTCACGTTCGGGAACATGCTCGCGTACTTCTCCATCATCTCGTGGCCGCCGGAGTAGCAGCCGGCGATGAGCAGGTCCTCGACGCTGCGCGCGGCGCGCGGCATCGCCTGCGCGAGCTCGGCGACGACGGGCCAGTCGAGCTGGCCGTTGTTCTCACCGTAGACGCCGCTGCCGACGTGGTGGCCCGAGAGCACGAGGCGCGAGGGAATCTGCCCGCCGCGCTCGGCCTTCGCCCACTCCTGCGCGATGGCGGCCATCTCGTCTTTCGCGTCGGGGCCGGCGCGGCCGATGACGTCGGCGATGCGGCGCGTCTGATCCGCCGGCAGGCCGAGGGTCAGGGCGAAGTTCATGCGGCCCTGCTCCTGGGTGAGGTCGTGCGTCGTCGAGCGGCCGTTCGCGTCGCGCGTGGTGATCTGATCCGGAACGCGCGAGTCTTGGATGACGCTGATGTCCGTGCCGCGGTTCCGCAGCGCGTCGGACTCGAGCGTCGAGCGGTGCGCGTCGGAGTTGTTCACCGCGACGAACAGCACCTTGTCGTTCGAGCGCGGGGCCCAGCCCTGCGTGGTCGTCTGCGGCGGCGTCGGAGTCGTCGTACCGCCCGGCTGCGTGCGCCCGCCCGCCGGAATCGTCAGGTTCCAGCCGACCTGCAGCGAGCGCGGGTTCGTGATGCCGGGGTATCGGCCCTGGTTCACGTTCTGGAGCTGTTCGACGCTGACCCCGTAGCGCGCGGCGATGCGGCTGAGCGTGTCACCGCTCTGAACGGTGTAGCTCTGCGGGGTTGCGGTCGTCGTGTTGGACGCGGGGGCAGTCGGATTGGTTCGGTTGACGGTTGGCATGGAGGGCTTTGCATTATCGATCGGTTCCTGCGATCTGTTTCCCCACATGCCCTCACGTACCCTCCAGGCACTGTACAAGCGAGTAGGTCCGAGCCTCTTTGCTCGCGCCCAGCGCGCCCTGAAGGACGACGAGAAGGCTCAAGAGGTCGTGCAGCAGGTGGTCATCGAGCTGTCGCGCCTCGGCGAGCTGTCGGACGAGGAGCTGTCGAAGCTGGGCCGTGACCTGCTCAAGAAGCAGCTCGAGCAGCGCGGGTCGACCATCGACTCGATGAACCCCGAGAAAGACTGAGTCGCCGTGCGCCGTCTCGTCGCGCTGCTCGTGGTCGCCGCGTGCGGGCCGCCGCAGGCTCCTCCTCCGCCACCGACGATTCCGACGAAGTACCGCGTCATCGGCGGGCTCTCGATGGGCGCCATCGGCACCGCGGCGATCGGCCTGAGGCACAGCGAGGAGTTCGACGCGTTCGCGGCGCTGGGCGCTCCGCTCGACGCGGCGCTGCTGTTGCGCACCATCGACCGCTTTCACACCGGCGGCTTCTGCCCGCGCGGTGAGCTCGAGGCGAACGTAGCGACGCTCAACGACCCGAAGACCGCCGGCTGCGTCACGCACCCGCCGCCGCTGAAGTACGAGCACGTGCAGGACTTCAACCACTGGCGGTACACGACGAACACGCCGTTCGATCGCACCGGCTACGTGGGGCTGTTCACCGACCTCACGCTCGCGTTCGGCAACCTGCTCACCGAGAACCCGATGTCGACGTTCGCTCCGCCGGGAGTCGACGAGGCGGTCGCGCGCCACCCGCCGCCGAACGCGTGCAGTGCGCCGGTGCGGGTGAAGGGCCTCAAGAACCTCGAGTACAACCCCGACGGCTCGAGGGACGCGATCACGTTCTGCGACGGAGAGCCGCAGACCTGGTTCTGCAACTCCACGAAGGAGGTCGTCGACTTCTGCTCGGACCCGGCGAACATCGCGGCGCCGCTGCCGCGCTCGATGGAGGCCGCGTTCGCGAGCGCGTTCTGCTCGACGAAGGGCGGCGCATCGGTCGCCACGCGCGAGTCGGACCCCGAGGTGATGCTCGGCGCCGGCGGCCGCTTCGACCCGTGCCGCGTCGCGACCGAGCCCGTGCTCGTCGCGCTCGCGTGGGACTTCAACGGCAACGGCCGCCGCGACTACGGAGAGCCGATCGTCAACAACGGCGAGGAGCGGTACTCCGACGTCGGCGTCGACGGCTGCCCGAACGCGCAGGAGAACGGGCAGGGCGGCTGCGGCGCGAGCGGCGCGACCGGAGACCCGAACCGCGACGACTACTCCGCCGACACGAACCCGCGGGGCACCGAGGGGAACTGGAAGCACGACGACGGCGAGCCGTTCTCCGACGACGGCCTCGATGGCGTGCCGGGCAGCGGAGACCTCGGCGAAGGCAACGGCGCCTTCGACATGACGAGCGGCCGCAAGCGGCTCTACTCGTACGACGCGCGCGCGGCGCTCTCGAAGCTCACGCCGGCGCAGCTGAAGCGCGTCAACCTGCTGCTCGACGGAGGCATCCGCGACCTCTTCAACTTCGGCCTCTTCTCGCACCAGGTGTTCGGGCTGTGGAAGGCGCTCAAGCCCGACGAGGCGGTCTCGTACCGCGACTGGACGGAGATCCCCGGCATGGCCGACCCGCGCACCGGCGCGTACCGGCCGTGGGGCGGGCCGTGGCGGCGGGCGCCGAAGAGCTTCGAGGTGCTGTTCGGCAAGGAGAACCCGACGCTCGACGACCGGCTGATCGGCGACGGCGATCACGTCGGCTCGAACACGCAGGCGGTGTACCGCATCGCGACGCTCTACAACTGGGTCGCGCAGCAGTGGCCCTCGCTGCCGAGGCCTTCGACGCCGTTCGGTGGGGTGCCGTACGACGAGCGCGAGAAGATCGAGTGGTTCCAGTCCGAGGCGCTGGGCGCGAAGCGCGACTACGGCGTGTTCGTGCCGCCGGGCTACGAGCTCGAGGAGAACGCGTCGGTGCGGTACCCGGTGCTGTACCTGCTGCACGGGTACACCGGGGCGCCGCGGCAGATTCTGCCGAGCGCGTTCCTCGCCGACACGTTCATGAAGGATTCGGACGTGAAGCTCCGGCCGATGATCATCGTGGTGCCGAGCGGCGCGTGCTGTTTCGTGCAGAGGGGCACCGGCGCGCGCGACTGCCGCGAGGAGGACGACCAGGGCGTCGCGTTCGTGGGCCGCTCCGACTGGGAGCGCGAGTGCGTCGGCGGCAGCTTCTTCGTCAGCCACGTCGGCGGGCCGAAGTACGAGGAGTCGCTGTTCGAGCTGATGAAGGTGATCGACTCGAAGTACCGGACGCTGGCGCCGGCCGAGGTCGAGGCCCGGTGAGCGCGCTGCAGGTCATCGAGGCGTACGCGCCCGGCTGCGTGCAGTGGGAGCAGTAGCCAGGCGCGGGTCCGTTCAGTCGCCGTAGTCGAGGACGAGATCCGAGCCGATGTTGACGCCGTGCAGGAGCCCGTTCACGGCCTCGTACAGCGGGCCCTCGGCCTCGTTGAGCAGCGCGCCGAGCCCGGCAGTGAGCTGGCGATACGCCTGCTCGCCGGCCTCGAGGTTCGATGCCCCGCCGAGCTGCGCCTGCAGCGCTTGCTTCGCCTCTTCGTAGCTGAGCTGGCCGCCGGTCGGCACCTGGGCGCCGACGGCGCCGAGCACGATGCCGCCCGCCGCCGCGAACGCCGGGTTGGTGACGACGGCCGCCAGCAGCGCCGCCGAGGCGCCGAAAGCGACGTCCTTCGCGAAGGTCTCGAAGCCGCTGCCGCCGCGACCGGCCTCGATGGCCGAGTCCGCCGCGCTCTCGAGCAGGCCGAACAGCGTCCCGAGCTGCCGCCCGACGGCGACGGCGCCGCCCGGGTACTGGGCTTCTCCGCCGGGGACTCCGGCGAGCGCGAGCGAGTCGTCGGTGAAGCGGCGGATCGTCTCCTCGGTCCCGGTGCGGATGTCGTCCTCCGACCAGCCGGCGCTCTCGAGCGCCGAGATCGCCTCGGGGTTGAACAGGACGTTCTCGAAGAACGCCTGGGCCGCGGCCTGGTCGCGCTCGTGCAGCTCCTCGTTCATGAGCAACTGCAGCATGCCCGGCTCCGACTCGGTGAAGACGGTCATCGCCGAGTCGACGAGGTCGGTGTACAGCTCCGAGTACAGCGCGCTGTCGTGCTCGGCGACCTGGTCGATGGCGCCGGACTCGATGGCCTGGCTCAGCGCGATGAACGCCGTCGCCTGATCGCCGCTGTCGGAGAGCTTCTCCTCCCACAGCCCGGGCGTCTGCACGTAGTGGACGGCGGCGGCGGCCTGCGCGCCGGGGACGTCGCTCTCGAACATCGCGTCGGCGAGGCTCTCGGCGACGTCGGCCTCTGCTGCGACCGCGTGCATGAGCAGCAGCGGGCCGTGCTCGCCGAGCGAGCCGGCGACGGCGATGGCGTCCTCCTCGCTCAGCGCGCCGGACTCGAGCGACGAGGCGAGCGCGGCGCCCACCTCTTCCTGCTGATCCGGTGAGAGGCCGCCGTCCTGGCTGGGCGAGATGAAGAGGTGCGGCCGGCGCTGGAAGACCTCGGCGATGAGCTCGTCCTGGGCGTCCTGCGGGAGGTCGTCGATCCACTCCGAGTCGATGCCCTGGGCCTCGAGCTCGCCGATGTCGCCGGGGATGACGCCCTGCGCGAGCAGCAGCGCGTCGTCGGGGCTCTCGACGTTTCCGGCGATGCGCTCGAGCTGCTCTTCGGTGAAGTGCTCGCCGCCGTCCGCCTGCGCCTTCGCGGCGGGGGCCACCGGCGCTGCCGCCGGCGCCGCGTAGCCGTTGCCGAGCATCGCGGCGGCGTCGCGCCTGAGGGCCGACCCGCGGCCGGTCGACATCTCGTCGCGCACCAGCGCCGGCGCGGGCTTCGGCTTCGGGGCGGGAGGAGGAGGCGGAGGCGGCGTGGGGCGGGCAGCGCGGAAGAGCCGGTTCTGGATTTTCATGCCGTGGATGTGCACGGCGCTGAAACCGGTAACTGCGGGCCCGGGTAAATCGGGCTGACAGAACGGACGAAATTCGTTCAGCCGCGGACGTCGACGCGGGCGCCGTGCGGTGTGGCTTGCGCTTCGAGCGCGTCGACGCGGGCCTGCGTCGGCGCCGGCTTCGCGCGCGTGCCCACCATCGCGGCGGTCAGCGCGCAGAGCAGGGCGGTGAGCATCGCGGGGGCTCCGAGCACGATCGCGACGGTGCCGCCGCGGCGCTCGGTGAGCTCGGCGATGGCGGCCACTACGGGCCCGAGCATGAAGGCCCAGCCGAGCCACGGCATCAACGGGGCCGGCTCTCCGCGCCCGACACGAATCGAGTTCACGAACGCCAGCACGGCGTGGATGCCGGCGAGGCCCATGCCGACGGCGCCGACCTTGAGCGAGGGCTCGTAGGAAGAGAACGCGGCGAACCCGGCGAGCAGCGCGAAGCCGAACGACCAGAACATCGTGAGCAGCGAGGCGACGGTCGTCAGCGCGGCCGGAATGGCGCCGGCGTTGCCGATGCGATCGCGGTGGTAGTCGAGATCGTCCGGGGACACGTGCAGCGCGTGCGGGAAGCCCAAGGCCAGCAGGCGATCGATGAGGTGCCAGCGCACCGTCTTGCCGGACGAGTCGCTCACCTGGTGCAGCGCGGAGAGCTCGAGGGTCTCGGTGATGAACGCCGTGAGCTCGGCGCTCGCAGGGACGGCGGCGAGCTCGGCGACGAACACGTCGGCGTTCTCCGCGCTGGGGCGGGTGGCGAGATCTCGGACCAGGGCGCGCAGCTCGTCCACGGATCAGCACCTTAACGCCGGCCCTACGGAGGATGTTCCCTACAGCTTTTCCAGCTCGCGGCGCACCGCAGCGGCGTCGCTCGTACGGCCGAGCGCCTCGAGGCAGCGCAGCTTCGCCGACAGCACCCCACGCCGGAGGTTGAAGCTCTCACCGCTCGGCACGGGCTCGGTGAGCCAGGCGTTGGCGAGCTGCACCGCATCGTTGCAGCGCTGCTGATCCGCCAGCGAGATGATCTCGTTCGCGCGCGTCAGCCGGGACTTCGGCTTGAACACGCCCTCGACCTTGTTCTTCATCGCCTCGAGCTTCGCCATGAACGACACGGCGGCCTCGTCGTCGCTCTTCGGCGACGGCCTCTTCGCCTCGGGCTGAGCGGGCGGAGGAGGCGGCGGCGCCACGGCCATCGGCGGCTGCGGGGGCTCGGGCGGAGGCGTAGGCGGCGGCTGGTGCACCGGCGCGTCTTTGAGGTTCTCCGGCGTCGCCCACTCGTCGGCGGGCGCGGCTTCCGCCTTCGCGACCTCGGGCTCGTTCTGCTTCGCGGTCGGCTGCTCGGGGTCCTGCACGGGCGCCGGCGGAGGAGCGGCCTTCTCTTGCTCGGTCGGAATCTCCGGCGTCTCTTCGGCGCCCGGCTTCTTCGCGCTGGCGACCTCGGTGCGCGGGCGCGAGGCGGCGGCGGCCGGCGGGCGCGGCTTCGGCAGCTCGTCGGCGGTCGCCCACTGCTGCCGCTCGAGGCGGCCGTTCTTGTACTCGACGGCCTGGCCGGCCTTCAGCGGCACGATCTCTCCGGTGAGCGCCTTCACCTCGACCTCGCCCTCCTCGACGGCGACGAGGGTGCGGCCCGCCTCGCGCGAGACGATGAACTCGGTGCCGACGTCGAAGACCTCGAGGTCGCCGACGCGCACGCGCAGCTCGCGCGTCGGGTCGTGCGGAGCGACGACCTTCATCGAGCCCTTGTCGACGTCGAGCGTCACGGCCTTGTCCTCGAGCCTGGCGAGCAGCACCTGCGAGCTGCTCATCAGGCCAATCTGCGAGCCGTCGGGCAGCGCCATGACCAGCTCGCCGCCCTTCGCGGTCGCGACGACGCTGCCCTCGGTGAGCTCCTGCGACTTCTTGATGGTGGCGTTGCCGGTCTTCGCCGACTTCGTGCGCTTCACCGACGCGACGACCTTCTTCACCGGCAGCGGGCGCGGAGCCTCGGGCATCGGCGGAGGCGTCGGCTGCTGTGGAGCCGGAGCCACGTCGTCGTCCTTCACCGCGAGCTTCGAGGGCCCGGGCGCGTCGGCCGTCGACTCCGTGAAGCGGTAGGCGACGAACGCGAGGAACACGGCGGCGATGGGCGCGAGCACCCAGGTCGGGTTCCAGTTGAACGGCCACCAGGCGCCCCACCACAGCGCGCGGCGGGCTTCTTTCTCGGCGGCCTTGCGCAGCACCGTGCCGATGCGGCGCGCGGACTCTTCCGACAGCACGGGCGGCGGAGGCGGCTCGACGAGCGCGCTCTGCGCGAGCTTGATGTTCTCGAGCTGCGCGCGGCAGTCGGGGCACAGCTGGAGGTGCGCGTAGTCGTCTCCGACCGGCGGAGTCTTCGCCGCGTCCCACAGCGCGTCTTCTGAGAGGTGCTCGCCGGTGTTCATGGCCCGCTGCCTCTCAGCTTCACCACGGCGGCCGTGAAGTCCACCCGGGCGCGATTGAGACGGCTGCGCACGGTGTTCACGGGACAGTCGACGAGCTCGGAGATCTCCTCGGGCTTGAGGCCCAACAGCTCGTGGTACACGAAGACGTCGGCCTTCTCGGCGGACAGCGTCGCGAGCGCGCGCTGCGCGAGCGTGTGGGCCTGGCGAACCTGCGCGGCGCGCTCGGGGCTCTGCTCGACCGGCGCCTCGGCGTGCGGCAGCTCGTCGGTCGGATCTTCCGGGCGGCGGCGCTTCGACCGCAGGTGCATCAGGCCGACGTTCACGCAGACGCGGTGGAGGAACGTCGTGGTGCGCGCGTCGCCGCGGTAGCCCTTCAGGGCTTTGAGGAGCTGGAGATACGACTCCTGCAGCAGGTCCTCGAGGTCGGGGGAGTTGCCGACGACGCGGTAGAGCACGCGCCACGCCATCTCGCGGGTGCGCTCGTAGAGCTGGGTGAAGGCGCGCGCCTCTCCGTCACGCGCGGCCTCGGCGAGCGCGCGAAGGGGATCTGCCGACAGCGTGGCGGTAGCTGCTTCGGTCATCCCAGGGATTGCGAGTGCAAGCGCCGTCATTTCCTCGAGGTTGGTTGCCACCCCGAGGCGTAACGATCCGCACTACAGCCTGCTCAGCTGGCTCCTTTGGTCCAACCCCCGAAGTCCTCGGGTTCAATGAAGAAATCCGGCAGGGGATCGACGCCCGGCGTGGAGCTGTATTTCGACAGGTCCGTCACCCCCTCGGCTTTGAGGACGTCGTCGTCGATGAGGAAGTGGCCGGTGTGGGTGCGGAAGTCCTTGTTGAAGATGGCGTAGGCCGCGTCGCCCATGATGTCGGGAGTGCGGCTCTGGCGCGCCGTCTCGTCGCCGCCGAGCAGGTTCTGCACCGCCGCGGTCGCGATGACGGTGCGCGGCCACAGGGAGTTGACCGCGATCTGCCCCTTGAACTCCTCCGCCATGCCGAGCGTGCACATCGACATGCCGTACTTGGCGATGGTGTACGCGACGTGGCTGCCGAACCACTTCGGCTTCATGTTGAGCGGCGGCCCGAGGTTGAGGATGTGCGGGTTCTTCGCCTTGAGCAGGTGCGGGATGCACGCCTGGCTGGTCACGTACGTTCCGCGCGCGTTGATGCCGTTCATCAGGTCGTACTTCTTCATGGGCGTCGACAGCGTGTCGGTCAAGCTGATGGCCGACGCGTTGTTCACGCAGATGTCGATGCCGCCCCAGGTGTCGGCGGTCTTCTTCACCGCCTCGTAGACCTGCTCCTCGTAGCGGATGTCGCAGACCAGCGGCAGCGCCTTGCCGCCGGCGGCTTCGATCTCCTTGGCGGCGGTGAAGATGGTGCCCGGCAGCTTCGGGTGCGGGTCGGCCGTCTTCGCGGCGATGGCGACCTTGGCTCCGTCGCGCGCGGCGCGGACGGCGATGGCGAGGCCGATGCCGCGGCTCGCTCCGGTGATGAAGAGGACCTTGTCTTTGAGGCTCATGGGGTGCCTTTCGCGATGGGGAGCTTCGAGCTGGACCAGCCGTCGAAGCCCGCCGAGTTGTCGACCAACTGCGTGTAGCCCTGTCCCTCGAGCTGCGCGGTGGCGCGCATCGAGCGCCCGCCGACCTGGCAGCCGATCACGACCTTCGCGTCCTTCTGCGGGAAGCGCTTCGCGAACTGCTCGGGGAAGTCGGGGGCGTTGAAGGGGAGGTTGATTGCGCCCTGCGGGTGGCCCGCGGCGAACTCGGCGGGCGTGCGGACGTCGACGTACGCCCACCCTTCGTCCTGCAGGCGCTTCGCATCTGCTGCGTTCACGCGTTTCATGGCGTGGCACCGTATATCTCTTTTCCGTGAGCGAGCTGCCGAAGCCCGAGGTGATTGGCGTCGTCGCAGGCGAGCGGCCGGTCGCGTGTGCGCGCTGTGGTCACGCGGTGACGAGCGAGCGCGAGGCGATCGAGGTCGCGGGCAGCCACGTGCACACCCGGCTCAACCCCGCGAACGTGGTGTTCCGCTTCGGCTGCTACCGCGCGGCGCCCGGCTGCAGCGTGAGCGGCCCGCCGTCGTCGGAGCACGTCTGGTTCGCCGGCTGCCTCTGGCAGTTCGCCCACTGCGGCCGGTGCCGCGCTCACCTGGGCTGGGCGTTCTCCGGAGCGGAGTCGTTCTTCGGGCTCGTGCTCGACCGGATCACTTCAGCTTCTTGAGCGCGGCGAGGGCGGCGGCGGCCTCGTCCTGTCCGCAGCTCTTCTCCGCGCCCTCGCGCGGCGTCTCTTTGAGGCGCTGCAGCGCTTCGACCGCGGAGTCGTCGTCGAGCTCCTGCAGGCGTTTCGCCGCCACGCGGCGGACGGCGCACGAATTCGATTCGAGCGAGATGGAGTACAGCTCGACGCGCTTGAGGTCCTTCGCCTGGTCCTCGAGGTCGAGGTAGCGCAGCGCGCCCCACTGCTTCATGGAGACCGGCTCCTTCGCGAAGCGCTCCAGCGCCGCTTTCAGCTCCTTCTGCGGCAGCGCCTTCAGCGCGGCGCGCAGGTCGGTCGACTCGTTTCCTCCGAAGTCCTCGACGATGCCGGAGAGGACGAGCGGGTCGACCGTCTCCTTTGCGTCGAGCGGCAGCGCCCGGAACGTCGACTCTTCCTCCCGGTGCTGCGAGGTGAGGTGCAGCGCCGCGGCGCGCAGCGCGTGGAGCTCGGGCGTGGGGCTCTTGCGGATGGCCTTCGTCAGAACCTCGAGCGCCTGCGAGGGCTGCCGGTTCTCGATGAGCTTGCGCGCCTCGCGCGCCGGCGAGGCGGAGAGCACGAAGATCGCGAGGACGATCGCGACGACTGCGGCGGCCGCCGCGAGGACGAGCGGCACGCGCGACTTCGCAGCCGGCTTCTGCGGCAGCGGCGGAGGCAGCTCGGCGGGCATCGGCGCCGGCGTCACCGCCAGCATCGGCACCGACTCGAGCAGCTTCGGTGGCGCTGGGGCCTGCGGCGCGGGCTTCGGCGGCAGCTCGGGCGGCCGCTGCATCGCCTCGACGAAGAGCGTGGGCTCCTGCGGGCGCGGCAGCTTCGCGAGCTTCGTCCAGGCCTCGCGCGCGGTCGGTCGCTTCGCGGCGTCGTCCGCGAGCATGCGCCCCACGAGGTCGATGAGGCCGGGCTGATCGGCGAGGTGGCCGCCGAGGGGCTTCGGCTTCTCGCGCGCGGGGACCTCTCCCGAGAGCAGGCGGTACGCGAGCACGCCGAGCGCGTAGACGTCGCACAAAGGCGTGGCGTCGCGGCCTTTGAGCTGCTGCGGCGAGAGGAACTCGGGCGAGGTGATGGCGCGCGCGACGACGGTGACGCGCTCGTGCGGAGACTCGGCGTCGAGCAGGCGGGCGACTCCGTAGTCGAGCAGCCGGGCGCGGGTGCCGGAGACGACGACCGAGCGCGGAGAGAGCTCGCCGTGCACCAGGCTCTTCTCGTGAACCGCGGCGAGCGCCTCGGCGAGCTGCGTGAGCAGCTCGAGCGCGCGGTCGGGCATCAGCGGCTCGCCCGGCTTCAGCTCGTCGGACAGCAGGGTGCCCTCGGCGTGCTCGGTGACGATGTAGAGGCGCCCCTCGCTCTTGCCCGAGTCGATGACGCGCACGACACCGTGGTGATCGACCGCCGCGAGCCTGCGCACTTCGCGCTCGAAGCGCTCGGCCGCATCGGGCTGGACGCCCAGCTCGGCGCGGATGACGCGCAGCGAGACCTTTCTTCCGAGCGAGACCTGCTCGGCGACGTAGTTCTCCGTGCCGCTGGTGAGGCCAGCGGCCTGCACAATCCGAAAACGGCCATCGAGAACGGTCGCGCCGGCGTCCCACATTGCGGCGCTCACACTACCGCGAGGCGCGGTAGTCTCCGCGGCGAAATGCCGGACGACACCGACGATGGCGAGCTCGGTAACGCCCCGACGACGGTGACGTCGATGGTCGAGGGTCCGAAGGAGCGGGGCGCGACCCAGCAGATTCCCGTCGACCCGAAGTGGTCGTCCGAGCCGCCGTCGGCGGCCGCGACGTTGGATCAGACGTTCCCCGCGAGCACGCAGCCCGACCCCACGCTCAAGCAGCGCGTGCGCATGCTCGTCCGCAGCGCGGTCCACGAGTTCCGCAAGCTGCCTTCGGGCACGCGCACCGGGCTCGTCGCCGGCGTCTCGGTGCTGTGCGGCCTCATCATCGGGCTGCTCATCGCCCCGCGCGGCGCGCCGTCTGCCCGGCCGGGCGACGAAGACATGGTGAAGCACGCCAAGCGCCTGTCGCTGGCTGAACGCGACGCAGTCGTGCGCGCGCTCAGCGTGGGCGATACCACTGCTGCGCTGATGATGCTCAGAGCGATGGGTACGAAGGACAAGGTCTCGGCCGAGCCGCTGGCGCTCGCGCTGCGCGGCCGCCTCGCGATCGTCGCCCGCGACGGAGTCGATGCCCTCGACAGCTTCGAGGCAGCGCTCGCGGCGGACGCGAAGCTCGGCAGCGAGCCCTGGCTCGGGCCGGCGGTCGTGCAGACGTTCGCGTCGAACAAGATTCACCGCACCACCGCGCTGCTTACGAAGCTGCCGAAGGAAGACGCGGTGCGCGCGCTCGAGGGCGCGTGCATGGACTGGCAGCTCCGCGTGCGCCGCAACGCGCAGGACGCGCTGAAGAACCTCGGCGGCCAGTGTCCCGACCCCGTCGGAGCGCTGATGCTCGACGCCTACCAGGCCGAGAAGTGCGACGCCGCGCGGGCCGCGGCGCAGAAGCTCGTGCCGCTTCAGGCGGCCGACGAGCGCGTGGGCGCGGCGCTCGACGCGCTCTCGCGCAGACCTTCCGTGTCGAGCTGCGTCGCCGAGCTCATCCCCCGCAAATGAGCACCGACCGTCACGAAGAGCCGCAGACCGAGCCGCTCGAGCCGACGAGCGCGTCGAAGGCCACGTTCCTCAAGCCCGGGACGCTGGTGCTCAACGATCGCTTCCGCGTGCACGAGCTGCTCGGCAAGGGCGGCATGGGAGAGGTCTACCTCGCCGAGCAGGTGTCGCTCGGGCGGAAGGTGGCGCTCAAGACCCTGCGCGACGACCTCGCCGCGCAGCCGGGCATGACCGACCGCTTCAAGCGCGAGGCGCTGCTGCTGTCGTCGGTCGACCACCCCTCCGTCGTGCGCGTCATCGACTTCGGCGAGGCGGCCGGCACCTACGTGCTGGTGATGGAGTACGTCGAGGGAGAGAACCTCGCCGTGGCGGTGCGGCAGGGGCCGTTCGAGCCGGTGCGCGCGCTCAAGGTGCTGCGCGACATCGCCGAGGGGCTCGCGGAGATTCACGCGAAGGGCATCGTCCACCGCGATCTCAAGCTCGACAACGTGCTGCTCGCCTCCGCCGCGGGCGGCGAGCGCGCGCGCCTGCTCGACTTCGGCATCGCGCGGCTCGCGGAAGCCGAAGAGCGCGGGCAGGCGATGACCCAGGCCGGCATCGTGCTCGGCACGCCCGAGTACATCTCGCCGGAGCAGGCGACCGGCCAGCGCCTCGACGTGCGCAGCGACGTCTACGCGTTCGGCATCCTCGCGTACCGGCTGCTCAGCGGGCATCACCCGTTTCCGGGCCCGACGGCGCGCGACTTTTTGCTGCAGCACATCTCCGCCGAGCCGCCGCAGCTGATGGTGCCGGGCTTCCCGCGGCTCGAGAAGCTGGTGATGTCGTGCCTCGCGAAGCAGCCGGCGGCGCGGCCCGACGGCGGCAAGGGGCTCTTGCATGCGCTCGCGGCGATCGACACGTCCGCGGTGCCGACCGCGCCCGAGCTCACCGGGGCGTCGAGCGGGCCGGCGAGCACGGTGGCGCAGCGGACTCCGCGGCCGGCGACGACGATGATCGGCCGCAACATCGCGCTCGTGCTCGTGCAGCTGAAGGACTTCACGGCGCGCACCAGCCCCGAGCTGCTCGAGGCGCGCGACCGCGCGGTGCTCGGCGTGCTGAAGATGGCGGGCGGTCGCGTCGTGCGCATGTGGCAGGACCAGGTGCTCGCGGCGTTCGAGCTGCCGTCGCAGGCGGTGCACTGCGGGATGGCGATTCAGGACGCGCTGTGGCGCAGGAACTCGACCGCGGCGCAGAAGCTCGAGGGCTCGGTGACGGTGCACCTCGGCGAGGTCGTCATCTCGGGAGAGTCGCTGCTCGGCGAGCCCGCCCAGGTGCTCACCGAGGTCGCGAAGGACGCTGCCGTCGGCGACGTCGTGTTCACGCGCGCGGTGTGGCTCTCGATGGCGAAGAATGGGTTGAGCGCCGAGCCGCGCGGCGAGGTCAAGGTTCCGGTGCGCCCGGAGCCGGTCGCGCTGATGCGCTGCTCGCCGAAGGGGCCGGGGGCTCCGTACGGAGGGAAGGACGTGCAGCTGCAGCAGACCGGGTCGCTGTTGAATCGATTGCTGCGGTGATTCGCAGCGTCGGCAGCACGAGCTCGAAGGCGCGCAGGAAGTAGCCGCAGTCTCCCGGCGTGGCGTCGAGCAGCACTCCGTGCGCGCCATAGAGCGGGTCGTCCTTCAGCGGACAGCCGACGTGGGCGAGGTGGATGCGAATCTGGTGCGGCCGGCCGGTGACGATGCGGACGGTGGCGAGGTCTTTGTCGACGCGCTCGACGATGGTCTCGGCCGCGGCGCCGCCGGGCGTGACCGCGAAGAGCTCTCTCATGCGCGGGTGAGGGACGCGGCCGATGGGAGCCGTGATGGTCTGCGGCGTGAGCGTGCCGGTGACGCGCGCGAGGTAGCGCTTCTCGATGCGGCGCTCGCGGAACAGCGCGTGCGTCGCGGCGGCTGCGTGCGGAGCGGCGAAGACGACGAGGCCGGAGGTGCCTCGGCCGAGCCGGTGCACCGCGGACCACTTCGCATCTCGCTGCCGCACCAACGCGAGCAGCGTGTGCTCGAGGAAGCCGCCGGCCGGCATCGTCGGCAGCCCGGCAGGCTTGTCGACGACGAGCAGGTCGTCGTCCTCGTGGACGACGTCGTAGTGGAGCGGGACGTCGGGCTCTTCCCACGGCGGGCGGAACCACTCGAGCCGCTGGCCTGGGCGCAGGCGCACGTCGGCGTGTGTGGTCGTCTCGTCCACGCGCACGAGGCCCTGGTCGATGCGCTCGCGCCACTCGGCGGCCGTCGAGTGCTCGTACGTCCGCGTGAGCCAGTCGACGAGCGTCGAGCCGGCGGCGCTCGCGGGCAGCCGCTCGCGGTAGGTGTGGCCGCGGTTCACTCTTGCGCCTTGAAGGTGGCGAGCGCGTCGAGGCCGTCGAGCGGACCGGAGTGCGCGAACGCGAGCTTCTTCACCGGCGCGTCTTCGGCCTTCAGCCGCGCGCCGAGGGCCTCGAGCGAGCGGCGGTTCTCTTTCGTGTCGTCGCTGAAGACCCACGGCGCGGGGACGAGCTTGCCGTCGTCGCCGGCTGCGGCGCTGTCTCCGAGGTAGAGGGTCTCGTTCGCAAGGAACGCGGCGCTGCCGGCGGTGTGGCCGGGCAGGGCAAAGATCTTCACGGAGAGCGTGCCGACGGTGACGGTCTCTCCGTCGGCGAGGGGGCGGGTGACCTTGGTGCGCTTGTCGGCGGGCGTGTCGAACATCGACGGCAGCGGGCCCTTCGAGCGCCCGGTGCCCTCGGCGACGGGGATGTCCTGCGGGAGCGCGAGGACCTGGGCGCTGCCGAACAGGTGGCAGCCGGCGACGTGGTCGGGGTGGCCGTGCGAGAGGAAGATCGCCTTCACCGCGTCGGGCGCGAGGCCGCGGCGCTGGAGCTCCGTCATGATGGCGACGCCGTTCGGGTCGTTGCCGCAGTCGATGAGGGCGACGGCTGCGTCGCCGGCGGGGATGACGGCGATCGCGACGTAGCCGTCCTTCACGAGGCGCGCGCCGCCGGGCAGCTCGGTGCCGTCGACGAGCTCCTTCATGCCGCCGAAGGTCATCGCGGCGAGCACGACGCTCGGCACGACGAGCACGAGCACGATGAACGCGACGACGAAGAGGACGGCCCGTTTCATGGCACGCTGCCCTAACACGAATGCAGGTCTGCGCTCCGCACGCCCAGCCAGCGTGAAGGGCGTCGCGTTCCACGTGAAGGACGACGAGCCGGGCACGTTTACGCTCGTGCTCGGCGAGATCGCCACGTCTGCCGACGCGCGGCGGTCGAGAGCGCCCCTTACGCCCAGCTCTGCAGCTCGACGACGTTGCCCTCCGGGTCCGTCGCGTAGACCCACGTCACGCGGCGGCCCGTCTTCGTGGTGAGGGTGACGACTTCGCCGACGGCGCTGCCTCCGTTGGCTTTGAGCTCCTCCAGCGCGCTGCGAACGTCGTCGACCTCGAAGGCGATGTGGCCGAAGCCGGGCCGGTTGATGCGCGTCGGCGCGCGATCTTCGAGCGCGTCGTATTGGTAGACCTCGAGGGTGGCCTCGGTGCCGGGCAGCTGCAGGTGCGCGCCGGTGAGGTGCGCGTCCGTCAGGCCGGTGCCGGCGTCGAGCTCTCGGCTCCGGTAGTCGCGCTCGGGCGCGAGCACCTTGCAGCCGAAGACGCGCACGTAGAAGTCGGCGAGCGCGCGCCAGTCGCGGGCGATGACGTTCGTGTGGACGAAGCGGGCGTGCATGGCGCGGACAGTAGCCCGCAACGCTTCGACTGGTCGGCGAGTCGAACGGGTTCGGGCGCAGCACGTGTTGCCTTCGAGAAGGCGCTGCCCAGATCGCCCGGACCCATTCGACTGCGCGCGGTCCGCTGGCGCGGCCGCGCTCCGCTCAGGGTGCTCGGTTTCTTGGTTCCGCTCAGCGTGAACGCGAGGCGCGACGACGCCGGAGGCTCACTTCGCGAGCCACGGCGGCAGCGGCGCGTCGTCGTGACTGCTGCGCGACGGCTTCTTCTTCCGCGCCTTCTTCGGCTTCGGCTGCGCCGCCTCGGGGTTCGACGTCTCGTCCGACGCCGCGACCTCGGCCTTCGTCTCCGCTTCCTGCGCGGGGACCGCCTGCGTCGCGGCGGCCGTGGCTTCGGTGGGAGCCGGCGGCGGCTCGGGCGGCTTCACCGCGACGAGCACCGGAATCGGCGGGGCCAGCACTGCGGCCGTCGCGCCCGCGGGCACCGACTCGCCGGACAGCGCGTTCACCAGGAACACGCACGCGACGACGCCGACGACGGCTCCGAAGCCGCCCATCATCGCCTTGCGCGGCATGCTGTAGATCTCCGGAGGGATGATCGTCTTCTCCGGCGGCAGCAGCTCTTCGTCTTCTTCGAGCGTGTCTTCCTGAATCGTCGGCGCGGCCGCAGCCACCGCCTGCTGCGCGACGAACGCGGCCTTCTTCGCGGCCTCTTCCTTCGCCGCCTGCTCGGCGGCGCGCAGCGCACGCAGCTCGGCGAGCCGCGCGACGGACCCGGCCCGCAGCTGCTGCTCGCGCTTCTTGCGCTCCTTGAACAGCCCGGCGACGAGCTCGGCGCGCTGCGCCACCTTCCACATGTACGCGCCCGCGGCGGACTTCAGCGCCTGCGCGAGCTCGGTGCCGTTCTTGAAGCGGCGCATGCGGTCCGGGCCGAGCGCGCGCTGCAGCAGCTCGTCGACCGGCTTCTCGAGCGCGTGGTTGAAGCTCGACGGCGGAGCGAACGCCGGCCCATCGGGGATGACTCCGGTCAACAGCTCGTACAACAGCCGCGCGAGCGCGAACGTGTCGAGCTGCGGATCCGGCGGCAGGCGCTGAATGCTGTCGAGCACGCCGGGCTCGAGGACCTTCGCGGTGCCGGCGAACGACACGATGATGTTCGAGTCGCGGACGTCTCCGTGGGCGCGGCGCCGGCCGTGCAGCTCGCCGAGCGCGAGCGCGGCCTCGTGAATCGCGCTGAAGATGAGGCCGAGCGAGAGGCTCTTGCCGGCCTTCTTGCACGCGGCGCGGAGCTCCTGCAGCGTGGCGCCGCCGACGAGCTCGCTGACCCAGAACACTCCGTCGGGCGTCTCGTCGCAGGCGACGACGCGCGCGAGGTTGGGGTGGTTGACCTGAGCGAGTGCCTCGGCGTGCAGCTGAAGATCGCGAACACCTGCGGGCTCGACGTCGAGCTGTTTCAGCACGACGAATTGATCTCCGCGCAACGCGACGAGAGCGCGCTTCGAGAGTTGGCAGATCACCTCGTTGGGGCCGATGATGCGCCCCTCTCGAGGATCCGCTTGCGGTACGTCCTCCAGAGCCATCGCGCGGATCAGAGCAACGCGAGTGCCAGCTGACGGACGTCGACAGTCCGATGACTTGGCGCGTCGCATGGAGCACGAGCGCCTCACTTCGGTTGGCTCAAGCGCGCCTCAGGAGTGCGCGTCCGACACGGTTACCGCCGGCGGTTCTGCTCGTCGCGGCGGCGCCGATCTTCTTCGTCGCGGCGTCGCTGGTCTTCGTACATCTGGCGGCGGATCTCTTCGTCGCGGCGCTGCTGTTCGAAGCGGCGGCGATCGTCTTCGTTGCGGCGGCGCTCGTCCGAGTTGCGCTGGTCGGCGATGCGTCGGCGGTTGTCGTCGTTGCGACGCCGCTGCTCTTCGAGGCGCTGGCGCTTCAGGTACTGCTCGCGCCAGATGAGCGCCTCACGCTCGCGCTGGCGCGCCGCGGCCTCGCTGCGCTGCGCGTCGATCATCAGGTTCCGCTGCACCGCCGCGAGCTGCGCGTTGTACGCGTCGAGGTTCCCGAAGTTGACGTACTGGGCCTGCGCCGTCGCGGGCACCAGGAACAGCGTCGCCAGGAGAAGCAGTCTCACGCCTACATTATCGGACAGCACCCCACCTACGTTGCCGGCTTAAAATTCCGATGGTTACGAGGGCGAAGAGCCACTCCAGGCCGCCGGCGGTCGCGCAGCCGTGAGGCTGTTCTTCCATGCGCTCGCCGCCGCCGCCCCCGCCGGTGCCGGACACCTCGCCGCCGCCGCTCCCCCCGGTGCCGGACACTCCACCGCCGCTGCCGCCGCCGGTGCCGGACACTCCACCGCCGGCGCCGCCGCCGGTGCCGGACACTCCACCGCCGGCGCCGCCGCCGGTGCCGGACACTCCGCCGCCCGCGCCGCCGCCTCCACTTCCTCCGCCTGTCCCGCCGGTGCAGTCGACGTCGGGAGTCGCGCAGCCCGGCTTGCAGACTCCGTCCGCGCGGCACGCGTCGATGCCGAGGCTCGCGCAGTCGGGGTCCACCGGTGAGCAGGAGATGACGCAGATGCCGTCGCCGCCGCAGTGCCGGTCGGCGCAGTCGGGATCTTCGACGGTGCCCAGCGGAGCCGGCGACGTCGACGTGCAGCCGTTTCCGCAGACGCCGTCCGAGCGGCACGGCGCGCTCGGCTCCCACGCGTCGATGTTCTGCTGGATCCACGACATGCGCGGAGCGTCGGTGCGCGCCGAGACGCCGTCGTACGCGCACTCGTCGTCGCCGAACGAGGTGATGCCCGCGTGGCGCTCGACGCCGTTGCGCACGATGAGGCCGGGGCCGCCCGAGTCCCCGGTGCAGGTGTTCTTGTTCGAGACGCGAAAGTAGAACTGCGTCGCGTCGATCTCCTCCGACGCGCCCGACGGCGCCGACGGCGGCACGGGGATGTTCGACTGCGGGCCGATGAGCTGAATGGGGAAGGTGACGACGCGGCGCGTGCCGAAGCCGGCGCCGAAGCGGTTGACGTCGCCGTAGCCGACCCACGTGAAGTTCGGCCCGATGTGCGGAGCGCCGAGCGTCTCGCGCAACAGCGGCACCGGCTGCACCGGAGCATCCGCGGCGAGCTGCACCATCGCGAGGTCGTTCGTCAGCGAGAAGTCGTCGTAGCCGGGGTGGCGCACGCTGCTCTGCACCGCGACCCAGGTGCGCTGCAGCGGGTTGCCGTGGTCGAAGTACACGCGCGTGATGGCGTCGGTGCCGGTGCCCCAGCAGTGGCCGGCGGTGATGACGGTGCGCTTCGAGATGAGTGAGCCGCTGCAGAAGCCGCCGCTCGAGTCGCCGACCATCACGACGAACCAGTGGCCGGGGTCGGTGACGCCGCCGATGATCTCCCGGCGGACGGTGCCCGTCAGACGCGGAGCCGCGGTGTCGCCGCACCCTGCAGCCGGGACCACCGCGAGCAGCAGCACGACGAGCAGGCGACGCGACACGAGCGACTCCGAGGGCCCCTTCTTCGGGGTCGCGTCACTAGCACCGTTCGGCCGCGCGGCTCAATTCGCCGGGGCGGCGGTCGCCCCGGCTTTGGCCTGCAGCACGTCGCCGGGGTCGGGGCGGCAGCGCTGCGCGAAGGTCGACGCGTCGAGGAACTGAGCGAACAGGCGGCGCCAGGTGCCCCACGAGTGGCCGCCGTCGTCGACGAACACGTGCGAGGCGGGCAGGCGCTTCGCGAGCAGCTGCGCCTTGCCGGTGACGATGTCGCTGCGGCCGTAGCCCAGGTACACCTCGGGGCCCGGCGACGCGTCGACGGTGCGCGCGCGCAGCCAGCGCCACGTGTCTTCGGTGTAGTTGCGGCCGTGGAAGCGCTCGGGCGGCGGAGGCTCCCAGCGGTCGAGGCCGCCCGCATCGCGGATGCGCTGCAGCACTGTCTCTTCGCCCAGGTGCGGCGCCAGCACGAGCAGCCCGTCGAGCCGCCACGGGAAGCTGGCCGCGTAGTGCAGCGTGCCGAAGCCGCCCATCGACACGCCGACCATCCACACCTGGTCGTAGCGGTTCGCGATCGCGGGGCTCACCACGTAACGGTCGATGGCGTGCGCCTCGATGCCGCGCATGTAGTACCCGACCGTCGCGTCGGCCGCGACGACGTCGACCGACAGGTTCCGCTTCCGCAGCGCTTCGATGAAGCCCTCGTCGCGGAAGGTGTGGTCGCGGTCGGCGACTCCGGGGAGGAAGACCATCAGGCACTTCGCCGGCAGCGGCGCCGGGTCGGCCAGCGACTTCATCGGCAGCGGCGCCGACGTCAGGCGCAGACAACCGGTCAGGACGACCGCAAAGACCGGAACACTGCGCAGGGACATCGGGAAGCCACGGTGAACTGCTGAGGAGGGAAGCGCATTCCCGCGTTGGTCGCAGACTCCGTTCGCCCTGAGCGGAAGGCCGCGAAGCGGCCTGGAGTCGAAGGGGTCCGTCTGGGTGTCCACCGGCCCGCTTCGACTTCGGCCTTCGGCCTTCGCTCAGCGTGAACGGAGGAGGCTGCGGATCACAGCGCCCCCAGCTTCCTCGCTCTTCTCGTGAACGTCTGCGCGTCGACGTTGAGCTCGCGGGCCGCCCGCCGCACGACCCCGCCGTTGCGCTGCAGCGCCTCGCGCATCAGCTGCAGCTCGAGCTGCTCGAGCCGGGTCTTGAGCGACCGCGGGCCGCCGCTCGCCGTGGCGACCGCCTGCATCGCGCGCGGCAGCCGCTTCACCGACAACAGCTCCATCGGACCGGAGTAGAGCACCGCCCGCTCGAGCACGTTTCGCAGCTCGCGGACGTTGCCGGGCCAGTCCCACTTCAAGAGCGCGCCTTCCGCCTGCTCATCGAAGCCGCGCGCCGACTTCCCGTGCGCGGCGTTGAACGCGTCCACGAACGCGCGCGCGAGCGGGAGGATGTCGTCGGCGCGCTCCTTCAAGCTCGGCACCTCGACGAGGAACGCGCTCAACCGGTAGTAGAGGTCGAGGCGGAACGCGCCCTTCTTCGCGAGCTCGTGCAGGTCGACGTTGCTCGCGGCGACGACGCGCACGTCGACGCGCTTCACGCTCGCGCCGCCGACGGGCCTCACCTCGCCGGTCTCCAGCACGCGCAACAGCTTCGCCTGCAGGTTCGGCGTCGTGTTCTCGATCTCGTCGAGGAAGATGGTGCCTCCGTCGGCGAGCACGAACAGGCCGGGGTGGTCGGACACCGCGCCGGTGAACGCGCCCTTCACGTGGCCGAACAGCTCGCTGTCGAGCAGCGTCTCGACGAGCGCGCCGCAGTCCTGCACCACGAACGGGGCCTTCGCGCGCGGCGAGAGCCGGTGCAGCCGCCGCGCGAGCACTTCCTTGCCGCTGCCGGTCTCGCCCTGCAGCAGCACCGTCACCTTGTAGCCGGCGAGCTGGCGCACCTGGCCGACCACCTCGCGCATCGCCTCGCTGTTGAAGCCGGGGCTCTCGTTCGCCTCGATCGCCGTCGCCAGCGGCCGGCCGCGGTCGCGCAGCACGCGCTCGAGCTCGACCGCCATGCGCTGCTGCTGCAGCTGGCGGCCGTGGGCGCTGACGGCCTGGCGCACCGCCGAGGCCAGCGCGGGCAGGTCGGTCTCCGGCGGCAGCGTGTGATCGACCTGGCCCTGGTTGAACAGCTCGACGAGGCGCTCGGGCCGCGCCCGGCCGGCGAACACGACGCGCGGGCGAATCTCCGCGGGTCGGCCGAGCTCTCCGGTCGCGCGCTCGGCGACGCGCGCCGCGAGGCGGACGCGATCGACGGCCTCGGCCTCGTCGCCGAGCACGAGCAGCGCGGACACGTCTCCGCGCGAGATTGCCGACTCGAGGCCCGCGGAGTCGTCGAGCGTCTCGAGCTGCAGCTCTTCTCCGAAGCTCTGCGAGAGCGCCTTCGCGAGCGCGGGCGTCGCGCCGGTGACGACGACGCGCACGCGGTACTGCGAGAGGAAGCGCAGCAGCTCGACGTGGCTGTCGTCCTCGAACGACTCGAAGCGGATTCCGAGCGACGCGCCGCCGCCGTGATCCGAGTCGTGGCGCCAGCGCACCACGCCGCGCGCGTAGATCTGCGCGCCGGTCGGCAGCGGGAACGACAGGTCGATCGTCTCACCCTCGTGCGGCGCCTGGCGCTCGGGCGGCCGCGCGATGAGGCCGATGCCCGTCTCCGCGAGATTCACCGACCAACAGCCATCGAGCTTCGGTGCCGTCGTGACCGGCACGAACACGAGCTTTCGCAGCTCTCCTTCACGCATCTGCTGCGCCTCATACGCCTCGAACGCGGTACGACAGAAGGCGCAAGGTCACACACATCACAACATCAGCGCTTCGCCGGCGGCGGCGGCGGCGGCGGAGCGACGGCCGGCGGAGGAGGAGGCGGCGGCGCGACGTCCGGAGGCAGCGGTGACGGCGGCGCGCCGGCCAGCGGAGGCACCGGCGGCGGAGGCAGCTCTCCGCGCAGCGCGAGACCCGGCGAGCTCGCCGGCACGTGAGGGTCGAACACGCGGCTGTGTCGGCCTCTGGTGTACGGGCGCAGCAGCAGGTGACCTGCGGTGAGCAGCAACGACACGACGAGGTTCACGGCCGTTGGCATATCCGAGATCGCCTCGCGCGTGAGCGCCGCGCCTCGAAACTGAGGCACGCGCCATCGCGGACTTGAGTCGCCGCGCTTCACCGTGCACGTGGGAGTGACCGCTTCAGCGCGTGCAGGGTCCGCGTGATCAGCCGGTTACCGGTTGGTCCCATGCTTGCTCTGACGCGCTGCGCGACCAGCACTCAACAACCAGGTGAGGAACGACATGCGAAGCAGCGCGTTGATCATCGCGCTCGCGTGCTCGGGCTGCGTCGGCGGCGAGAAGATTCGTCCGCCCGACGCCGGCTCGGACGCGGGCTCCGATGCGGGCGAACAGAGCGAAGATGCGGGACCTCCGAAGCCGCTCGACACCATCTTCTCCATCGGCGTGCTCGACAACTCGGGCGGCATTCCGCAGTCGGCGCCGCTCGTCGGGCTGTTGTTCGAGCAGGGCGTGCACGGGCCGTCGGTCGTCGTCGCGAAGCGCGTGGCGACTCCGCCGACGCTCGACGGCGTGGCGAGCGACTGGGTCGGGCTTCCCGAGAGCATGGTGCCGTTGCTCACGCGCGGCGGAGCGGTGGGCATGTCCCAGGCCGAGTGGGACCAGGAGTGCGCCGCGCTCTACGGGCGTACGATGCTCTACGACTTCGGCATCCCGACCGTCGCGGTGCGCGCGGCGTACGACAGCGAGCGCATCTACTTCCTGCTGCAGTGGGCGGACCCGAGCGAGAACCGCGAGCGCGACACGTGGTTCGTCGACGGCGGTACGTGGGTGCGCTCTCGCGCGAACGAGGACCGGGCGACCCTCGGGTTCGACATCGGCGCGAGCACTCCGGCGTTTCAGGCGATCGGGTGCTCGGGCGCGTGTCACCTCAACGAGCGCATCGGCGACGTGAGCGACGCGGGCCGCGCGTACCGCACGCGCATGCACACGAACCAGCAGGGCGAGGTGCTCGACATCTGGACGTGGCGCGCGGCGACGACCGATCCGATGCGCGCGGCGGACGACGGCTACATCGACGAGATCTCGCGCAAGGCCGACGGCACGGCCGACTGGATCGTGCAGAACCAGGTCACGCTCGACGGCGGTCTGGTCGTGCCGGCGTTCATGTCGGCGATGGGTGTGAACGCGAACCCGCCGTGGCTGATGAAGCCGGACGCGGGGCCGGGCACCGTGCCGTTCGACGGCACGGGCGCGCTGCCGACGGCACGGCTGCCCGGCTGGTTGATGCAGAAGGCGTCGCCCAACCGCGACGACGTCAGCGCCGTCGGGCGCTGGGCCGGCGGCTACTGGACGGTCGAGCTCTCGCGCGCCCTCACCACCGCGGATCCCCGCGACGTGCAGTTCCCGCTCCGATGAGACGCCTCATTCTCATTTCGATGCTGGGGCTCGCCTGCTGGCGCGGCCCCGAGGTGGGCGACGAGCAGATGCAGATGCTCTCGCCTGACGGCGGCCGGCTGATGACGTTCCAGGAGCTCGCCACCGAGGTGTTCGAGCCGAGCTGCGCGACGTCGTTCTGCCACAAGCCGGATCCTCCGCCGGCGGCGCCGATGTCGATGGAGCACGCGAAGGTGTACGCCGAGATCGTCGACGTCGCCTCGAGCCAGAAGCCGATGCTCAAGCGGGTGGCGCCCGGGGATCCGGCGAACAGCTACGTCGTCATCAAGATGCGCGCGTCCACCGCGGCCGCGCACGGCACGACGCGGATGCCGCTCAACAAGCCCGAGGTGGCGGAGGAGCTGATTCAGCAGGTCGAGGCGTGGATCTTACGGGGCGCGCCGAATGACTGAGCAGTCCAAAGGGGCGCGCACCCTGAGCGGAGGCGCCAAAGGCGCCGAAGTCGAAGGGTTCGGGCGATCTGGGCAGAGCCTTCTCGAAGACGACGCCAGCAGCGCCCGGACCCATTCGACTGCGCGCGGTCCGCATTCGCGGCCGCGCTCCGCTCAGGGTGCACGCCTTCGTCAAGCGCTCGCCGCGGCCATCGCCATCGCGGGGATCATCTGGGCCACCGCCGCCTCGGCCGGCGCGACGTCGACCGTGTCCGGCTCCGCGTACATCGACTACTGGTACCTCTCGAGCGAAGAGGCGCGCGCGGCGTCGCTGCAGCCGATCACTCCCGAGGCGGCCATCAAGATCGAGGTCGACGTTCACGAGAACGTCTCCTTCTCGGCGCGCATGTGCTTCGGGTGTCACGGCATCGAGATCGACCGCGCGCACATCGACTTCACGCCGAGCCAGTACTTCAACGTGCAGCTCGGCCGCGTCGGCGTCCCGTTCGGCGAGTTTTCGGTGCGCTACGACCCGACCAGCCACCGCACGGTCAGCAAGCCGCTCATCTACGAGATGGGCCGCATGCCGTACTACGGCAAGAACCACTTCAACCTCGGCGTGGTGCCGATGCCGTACGTCGACACCGGCGCGGTCGTCTACGGCCAGGTCTGGTTCGGCGAGAACGTGCAGCTCTGGTACGGCGCCTACGCGGTCGGCGGCTACAAGGGCACCAACGACGTCGACTGGGTGTCGATGCGTACGCCGTACTACCTCGACAACAACCGCTGGCCGACCGGAGGCGGCCGCGCGGTGCTCACCATCTCCGGCAACCCGGGCTCGGCGTTCAGGGATCTCACGCTCGGCTTCTCGGGCATGCACGGGTTCTACGACCCGGAGGAGAAGAAGAAGTACTCGGCGTTCGGCGTCGACCTCTCGCTGCGCGTCGGGCCGGTGACGCTGCGTGCCGAGGGCGCGTACCTGCGCATGAACGTCGACCCCGACGTCCGCGGGTACCGCTACCAGCTCGTCGACCCGTGGTTCGAGAAGGGCGGCTTCTACGCCGAGCTCGAGCACCCGATCGGCCCGTACGTCATCGCGCTGTACCGGTTCGATCTCTTCCGCCGCGTCGGCGCGCCGCTGCCCGGGCAGCTGCTCACGTACGACAGCCGAATCCTCCGCTACACCGGCGCGCTGCAGGTGCTGCTCGGCGAGTCCGTCTTCTTGAAGGGCAGCTACGAGTACTGGTGGTTCACCGACTTCCCCGCGTCGCACTCGGCCCACTTCGGACTCGGAGGCATGTTTTGAGTCAGAAGTTCGGAAAGTACTCGGTGGTCTACCGGCTCGGCGCCGGCGGCATGGCCGAGGTCTTCAAGTGCCGGCTCTCGGGCATCGGCGGCTTCTCGAAGCTCGTGGTGGTGAAGCGCATCCGCCCCGAGCTGGTCCGCGATCCGAGCTTCCTGCACATGTTCCTCGACGAGGCGCGCATCGCCGCGAACCTGCAGCACCCGAACGTGGTGCAGCTGTTCGAGATCGACCAGGCAGAAGGGCTGCCGTACATCGCGATGGAGTACGTGCGCGGCCCCACGCTCTCGCTGATTAACCGCGAGGAGCGGAAGCGAGGGAACCGGAGCGGCGGCGCGGTCGCTCGGATCATGGCCGGCATCTGCGCGGGGCTGCACTACGCCCACCGCGCGACCGACGAGCGGGGCACCGCGCTCGGCATCGTCCATCGCGACGTCAGCCCGCAGAACATCATCGTCTCGATGGAGGGCGTGCCGAAGCTGCTCGACTTCGGCGTGGCGAAGGCGCGCGGGCAGCTCGCGCACACGACCGCGGGGGCGCTGAAGGGCAAGCTCAAGTTCATGGCGCCGGAGCAGTTCGTGCCGGGCGGCAGCATCACGCCGGCGGTCGACGTGTTCGCGGCGGGCGTCTGCCTCTACGAGGCGATGACGCACCAGCTGCCCTACGGCGGCGAGACCGAGATCGACGTGATGCGCAACGCGGCGGCGGGCAAGTTCCCGCGGCCGTCGGAGCTCGTGCCGCTCATCGACTCGCGCCTCGAGGAGCTGATCCTCTGGGCGATGGCGCCGAACCCGGCGAACCGCTGCCCCGACGCGCGGGCGCTGCAGCTCGCGCTGGAGGACTACGCGGACCGCGAGGCGTGCTCGCAGGCCGAGCTCGCGCGGTACCTCGACGGGCTCTTCCCCGACGCGACCGGCGACACGCAGCTTAAGACGGCGTACGTCGACGTCGACGATCACGACATCCTCGGGCCGCCGACGAGCGCGTCGGTGGTGCGGCGGACGTTGGAGATGCGCGCCGCGAGGCACCCGCCCGCGACTCCGCCGCCGGTCGAGCCCGAGCTGGAGATCGACGTCGAGCTGCCTGCACGCCGCGAGAGCCGCGCGCCCATGTGGGGCGCCGTCGCCGCGGTCGCGGTGATCGCCGTGTTCGCGCTCGCGATCGCGGTGACGCGACAGGCTCCCGCCTTCACGGTTGCGCCCGCGGTGCCGGACGCCGGAGTCCTCGTCCAGGCGCCTCCCCCAGCGCCTGTCGGGCCCGTCGTTCCGGTGCCGCGGCGCAACGTCGAGCCGCTGCTCGCCGCGGCGCACGAGGCGCTCGACAAGGGGCACTACGCCGAGGCCGCCGCGCTCGCGCGCGCCGTGCTGTCGGAGCACCTCGACGAGCCGCGCGCCACCGCGCTGCTGCTCGAGGCCACCTCGTTCGAGCGGGCGCGGGAGCGCGATCGCGAGCGCGAGACGCCCCCGGTGATTCTGCAGGTGCCCGGGCCGGTCGTGCCGACGCCTCCGCCGGTGCCGCAGCCGCAGCGCCGGGCGGTGCGCGAGCCCGCGCCGTCGCGGGGCACGCTGAGCATCGAGACCGACCCGCTCGCGCAGGTGCAGGTCAACGGCAAGCCGCTGGGCTGGTCTCCGATCGACAAGGTGTCGCTGTCTCCGGGCACGTACCTGGTGCGGGCGACGCACCAGAAGCGGCAGCAGGTCGAGCGCGAGGTGCGCATCGTCGCGGGGCGCGACACGCGCGTGTCGATCGATCTGCCCGAGCTGCCGCGCGAGCGGGAGCCCGAGCCGGCGCCGGTCGAGGAGGAGAAGCCCGCGCCGCCTCCCGCGCCGCCGCCTCCTCCGCCGGTCGTGGAGGCGAAGCGCGAGCCGGCGAAGCCGGTGGCCGCGGCGGCGCCGGCGCCGGCGCCCGCGAGCCCGCCCAGCTTCGGCTACGAGCTCGAGTGTCCCGAGGAGGCGCACCTGGTGCGCGGCTCGACGCACGAGATCTGGTGTGAGGCCGGCGGCCTGCGCGAGGGCCCGTACCTGCGGCTGTGGCCGAACGGCAAGAAGGCCGTGCAGGGCGAGTTCCGCCGCGGGAAGAAGCACGGCCGCTGGCTCGAGTTCTACGAGGGAGGCGGTGAGCGCAGCCGGGTCGAGTGGCGGCGGGGAGTTCAGATGTGGTGAGGCGCTTGCCGTTGTTCGTGCTGCTCGCGGCGCTCACCGCCCGCGCCGACATCGACCCCGACAAGGTCCCGGCGGAGCTGCGCGAGAGCTTCGAGGTCTTCCGCGTGCGGTGCAGCAAGTGCCACACGCTCTCGAAGCCGTACAACGTCAGGCTGCCGCCCGACGGCTGGGCCCGCTACGTCCAGAAGATGAAGCGGCGGCAGGGGTCCGGCATCAACGACGAGAACGGAGCGAAGATTCTCGCGTTCCTGTTGTGGCTCGAGCCGAGGAAGGACGGGGAGCCGGAGCCCGCGAGGGACGGTGGGACTCGATGATTCACTGCACGGCGACGACGCGCTCTGCCTTGCGCGGCGCGCCCACGAACCCGCCGAGCTGGGCGGCGATGAGGCCGAGGAGCAAGGCGCCGAAGACGCCCCAGAACACCTTGCCGGTCGCATCGGCGGCCTTCAGCGCCGTCGTCTGCGCCTGCTGCGCGGTCTGATTCACCTGCGCCTCGATGCGGTTGGCGAGGTCGTCGACGTCCTGCTGCTCCATGCCGGTGTTGCGCGTGAGCGAGTCGACGAGCATCTGGCGGTCGACCTTGCCGGTCGTCGCCACGCTCTGCGCGATGTCGCGCGTGGTGGCCTGCAGCTGATCCGCGGTGATCTCCGGCTTGCCTTCCGCGCGCAGCCGCTCGTTCACCGGCTGCAGCAGCCGATCGGCGTCGAGGTTCAGCTTCTCCGCCTGCTCGCCGACGGCGGGAGCGGCCATTCCGACCGCCTTCGTGCCCGCCTCGACGACCTTGCCGGCGCCCGAGAACACGGCGCCGAAGAAGTTGCCGACCATCCACAAGCCGGCGACGGTGACGAGGCCCCAGACGACGAGGCCGTGCAGCGCGCCGCCGCCGCGCGAGAGGGCGCCCGAACCGCGCGCGGCGACGAAGCCGCCGACGAAGAGCGCGATGAGCGGGACGATGAGGCTCCAGATGCCGGTGAAGATGCCCGAGCCCTTCACCGAGCCGGGCGAGTCGGGGTTCACCGTCGACAGCCCGAGCGCGAGGCCGAGCGCGTACAAGAGGATCCAGATGCCGAGCGCCGAGACGACGCCGGCAAAGACGGCGCCCCAGCTGAACTTGATGGGAATAGAGGGAATGACCGGCCCGCGCGCGGTGGTCGCCCGGTACGTTCCAGAATCGATGGTTTGAGTAGGCATGACAGCTCTCCTGATCGCCCGACGAGGCATCGGTCGTGCCACGACGGAACCGCGCGCGATCAGGTAACGGCGCATTGCGTCGCGCCGGCGCACGCTCGCCCCAGAGGGCGATGCTGTCACCCGCGGCGATCTCCGCGTCATCCCTCGGTCGGTCGCGTGCGCGCGGCTTGCAACCTTGGGCCTACGAGATGGTCCTCGCCCTCGCGGTGCTGATGTCACTTTCGGCGAATCCTCCCGGCACGCCGAAGCCGTCGATGGGGGCCCCGTCGGACAAGCCCGGCCACAACGACCCGTTCGGCACGATGGCCGGAAAGGTCGAAGAGGCAGAGAGCCAGGCGGAAGAGGTCTCCGTGCGTGTCGCTCCGCGCATCGAGCGCATTCACATCGTCGGCAACGAGAGCGCCACCGACGTGCATATCCGCGATCACCTCATGATCCACGAGGGCGACGAGCTCGACGACGACAAGGTGAAGCTGTCTCGCGTGCGCCTGATGCAGCTCGGCATCTTCGAGGCCGTCGACGCCGAGGTGAAGCCGGCCGAGAACGGTCGCGACGCGGTCGTCACCCTCTCGGTGAAGGAGAAGAACCGGTTCGTGATCACCGACCTGCTCTACGGCTCGACGCGGCAGGTGCCGTTCTACGCGGCGGCCGGCATCGCGGTGCACGACTTCCTCAACAGCAACGTGTCGTTCTCGACCGGCGCGATCTACGGCGGCCCGGACCGGTACGGCGGCCGCCTCACCCTCTACCTGCCGGACCTCAACGTCAACCGGACGTCGTTCATCGCCGGCCTGCAGGTGCTCGGGCAGCGCAACGTCGAGAACGCGTGCGGCGACGTCGCGTGCTGGCAGCAGGGCATCCGCCTCGACTACGTGCGGCTCGGCGGCCAGCTCAACTTCGGCTTTCGCCTCGGCCGCTACCAGCGCTTCGTCTTCGGCTACCGCTACGAGCACCTCAACGCCGGCTACAGCGAGGACGTGAGAGACCGCGTCGGCGAGGGCCTGTTGCCGCCGCCGACCGACGCGACGCTGCCGTACATCCACCGCGGGCAGTCGCGCATCTCGGGCGTCGTCTTCGCGTTCGACCGCGACGCGCGCAACGAGACGTTCCTTCCGACGCGCGGCTCGCGCGTGCAGGCCGAGGTTCGGCTCTCCTCGCGCGCGATGGGCAGCTCGTACGAGTACGCGCGCTTCATGGTGCAGTACGAGCAGTGGATTCCGCAGGGCGGAGGGCGCGCGTGGCGCCTCGACTTCGCCGGCGGCCTCGTGCAGGGCGACGCGCCGTTCTTCGAGCGGTTCTACGCCGCCGACTGGTCGTACTTCGCGATCGGCGCCGCGACCCCACGCCTCTACGACATGAACTTCTCGCCCGACCCGCGCTACGACCGGATGCTCGCGCTCGTCGGAACCGAGTACGACTTCCCGCTGTGGCGCACGCCGAGCTTCTTCTTGAAGCGCGGCTACCTCGCGGCAGGCCTCAGGTTCGTCTACACGGCGGCGCAGCCGGGCGCGTCGTTCACCATGCTGTCGAAGGTGCCGCTGTCGACGGACCTCGCGCTGCGCGTGGAGTCTCCCTTCGGCATCGTGAGCTTCTCGCTCGGCTACCTCACCGACCTCATCTTCTGAAGTAGGGTTCGGTTCGAGATGTCGGACGGTACGGTCCTCGCGGTGCTGCCGCGCGTGGTTCTCGGGTGGCTCGGTCAGAACGGCGTCGACGCCATGGCGCTCGCCGCCGAGGCCGGCCTCGAGCAGATGGGCTGGGAGGACGCCGACGAGCGCGTGCCTCGCGCGAAGGTCGACGCGCTGTGGAACGCGGCGGTGCGCGAGACGAAGGACGGAGCGCTCGGCCTGCGCATCGCCGAGGCGCTGCCTCCGAACAACGGCGGGGCGATGCAGGTGGTCGCGCTGTCCGCGCCGACCGTCGAGGCGGGCCTCAAGCACGTCTGCCGGTTCTGGGGGCTCATCAACGACGCCGTCGAGACGGCGGTGGCGCACCGCGGCGGCCGGTTCGTGTTCACGCAGCGGCCGAAGAACGGCGTGCAGCTCGCGCGGCCGTGGCTCGATCTGACCGCGTACGTGCTGCTCGACTCGGGGCTCAAGGCGTTCACGAAGGCCGAGCGGCCGCTCGAGGTGGTGCTGCCGTACGCGCGCGATCGCTTCTCCGACGAGGTGGAGGCCGCGTTGAAGGCTCCCGTCCGGTACCAAGGCGCGCAGCTCGAGCTCGCCTTCCGGCCCGAGGTGGCATCGACGCCGCTGTCGACGGCGAACCCCGCGCTGCACAACGTGGTCGCCGCGCACGCGGAGGCGGCCTTGTCGCGGCTGCTGCGGGAGAAGACTCCCGAGGTGGATCCGTCGGCGCTGATCTCCGAGGTGCGCGCTGCCGTCGTCGCGCGGCTCGAGGCCGGTGACGCGAACCTGCCCGACGTCGCCGAGGCGGTCGGGCTGTCCGCGCGCACGCTGCAGCGGCGGTTGTCGGAGGCGGGCACTTCGCTGCGCGAGCTCGTCGACGCCGCCCGCCGCGAGGCCGCGCTCGAGGAGCTCAGGCGCGACGACGTCAGCATCACCGAGGTCGCGTTCCTGCTCGGCTTCTCGGAGACCAGCGCGTTCGATCGTGCGTTCCGAAGGTGGACGGGCAAGGCGCCGGCCGAGTACCGCGCCTCATCCGAGCTCCGCCACCGAAGCGACTCTCATTCACCCTGAGCGGAGCGGCCGCGAGGCGGACGCGCAGTCGAAGGCGTCCGCATCGCCCGCACGGGCCGCTTCGACTCCGGCGCGTGAGCTGGCGTGCGGCGCATTCGGTCAACCCACCGTGGCGCGTGCGGTCGCGCAGCGTTTGCGCGCGGCCGGCATTCTTCCCGGCATGAACGCACTCAATGTCTCCGCCGCGGTCCAGCAGTACCTCGACGAGAACGGGTTCACCGTCGAGGAGTACACGAAGCCGTACGTCGAGCTCGGCGTCGGCCCGTTTCACTTCAAGATGAAGAACGGCCCCGACCGGCAGAAGGCGATTCCGATGCACGACATGCATCACGTCGCGACCGGCTACGGGACGGACCTGGTCGGCGAGGCCGAGGTCGGCATGTGGGAGCTCCGGGCCGGCTGCACGAACGCGTTCCTGGTCGCCATCAACCTGACGGCAGTGATCGTCGGCATGGTGCTGTCTCCCGCGCGCATGTGGCGGGCGTTCAAGGCGGCCCGCGGCGCCACGTCGCTGTACGTGCTCGGGCGCGACCGCGCGGAGCTGGGCGCGATGAGCGTCGGCGAGCTGCGTCGGCTGATCGGAGTGCCGGAGCAGGGCGTCGCGAACCCCGCCGAGCGCCGCCTGCACGGCGGAGCCCCCAAGCAGGCCGCCCAGCGCGCCTGAAATGCCGCGCAAATTCGCTTACAAATTCAGCCTCGGAAGGCGCGCGAGAAATGGGATCACATGCGCGTCCTCCCGGGAACCCCTCTTCCGCCGAGCCTCACGCCGCAGCTGCAGGGCGACAAGCGGCCGGACAGGCGCGACCGCGCGACGATTCGCATCGTCACGTTCAACGACGACTTCACGGACAAGAAGACCGACCTGCCGCGCGTCCACGGCGGCGTGGTGATGGTTCAGGAAGCGAAGAACGTGAACGTGCACGGCGCGGTGAACCAGCGCCGCTACGACGTCTTCCAGAACCGCGAGGACGACGCGCACGCGGGCTCGGCGCTGTACTGGAAGCACGATCGGTTTCGCGTCACCGGCCGCGGGCAACAGCTGCTCGCGAAGGCCGACGGCAACGACGACATGCTGGACCGGCACATCACCTGGTCGGACCTGAAGGTCCGTGGCAAAGACGTGAACGTGCGCATGGCGTCGGCGCACCGGCCTCCGGGTGATGAGAAGGACGAGTGGGCCGAGTTCGACCGCGGCCTGGTGCAGTTCGCGAAGCAGGCGCGGCGCGACGGCATCCCCGTCGTCATCGGCATGGACATCAACATGCGCGACCCCAAGCGCATCCGCGAGCTCGAGCGGAAGACCGGCCTCGAGTGGCATCGGCCGCCCGGCTCCATCGACGGCTTCCTCACCAGCCCGAACATCCGCTTCAACGTGAAGCCGCACCGCGAGAAGGACAGGTTCAGCGAGGGCCACAGCCCCGTCGCCGCGAGCATCACCGTGTTCGAATCGCGATCTCGCTGAACGTCAGAACGCGAAGATGACGTCGAGGCGCAACGCGAAGAGCCACGCGCCGAGGAGCAAGACTGGCGCCACGATCGAGATGCCGATCTCGAGCCCCGGCGCGCCGGAGAAGCTCCGCATCAGCGCCGCACGCGCCGCGAACATCCACGGAAGGGCGACGAGCAGACCCAGCACCGGCAGTACGCCGACCGTGAACAGTGGCGCGCAAGACAGGCATGCCGCTGCGAAGCTCCGCCCCAACGGTGGCCGACTTCCGAGCAACGTCATCAACAGCCACTCGACGAGAGTGAAGGGAAGCGTCCACAGAACAAGCCATGCGCCGGTGAGGCCCAGGACCATCTCGACCACGTTGCGCGGAGTGTCGACCTGCAGCGCGATGAGTGCGGGAATGTCGATGAGGGCAATGAAGAGGAGCGCACCGATCGGCACAGCGATGCAGCGGAGAGCCGGCGCGGTTCGCAGATGCTGTCCCGTCTCCTGCGGCGCCGCCATGAGCGCCCACAGGAATCGCGCGAGGCGGCGTGGCCAACCGACGTCCTCGCTCCAGCCGGCTTTCGGGCGGCGCGCCACACAACTGACGCACCATCGCTCGCGGTCCTTGGCGAGGCACCAGGGGCAGCTCAGCGTTCCGCATCGCCGGCAGGCGGCGCCGAGCGGGAGGTCGTGCTCAGGGCACCGGTTCAACCTTGCCTCCTGCGAGGTCGACGAGGTGGGCGAGGAACTCGACTTCGCCCGTATCGAGCGCGGCGAGAGTCTCGGCTTCGAGCGACGCCAGCGGCCAACGTCCGAATGCCGTCCATGGTGAGCTCTCGCCGATCAGGGACCACCCGCGACGCGTGAGCTTGTCGGCGCGAGCGCGCAGTGCAGGTGACGCCGTCACGACGCTGGCCATGCGGATCCACGACGCACCGACCATGTGGTCGAGGATCCAGCCTCCATCGAGTAGACGCTCTCCGATGCGTGTCATGAGCGCTCCGATCCGCTTGCTCTCCGATGGAGTCCGCTGCTCCGTCAGCCACAGCCGTCCCAGCGGGTTCTCGTAGCCGGGAGGAAGGACGGCCTCCACGACCGTGTCCATATGTGGCGTTGCGGCCAGTTCGAGGATCGCGCGCTTTGGTGGAGCCCACGGGAGCGCACTGGCGCGTTCGAGCCATTCGAGTTGCTCGGCAGAAAGGGGCTCTGCGTTCCTCCCCTCGGTGCCGAGGAACCAGATCGTGATGAAGAGGTCCTTGCCGAGCAGCGGCACGACGGAGTTGCGCAGTCGCCGTCGCGCCTCCTCAGCGCGCGACGCAAACTCCGACGGAACCGACTCCGCCCCGAGGTTCGCGTATGCGAGCAGGCGTCGCGCGAGTGGCGCGTCGTCGGTGACCGCCAGATCGTCCTCGATCCCCGATGAATCCGGGACGGGAGCCGGCACGCATGGATAGAGCCGGTCCTCGCCCAGTGACCCGTAGGTCCCCAGAACCTCGGACCCGCGTAAGTCGGGGGCGCCGGCGCCCTTCCACGCTGTAGCGAGCGCGTCCCAGAGTGGTTCGTGGCGGATCCGTGCCCGCCCTACCGCATGGAGGATCGAAACTTCGGGCGTGTTGCGGATGGCCGTGCGGTCGAGCTGCTCCAGCCTGCGGGCGATCTCGTCAGCGCTGCCGTCGTCGATCGCCCACGCAGCCCGCACGAGTGCGGCGGACTCTGGGTTCCCCTCGAGGAGCTTCGCGCACAGCTCGCGCTCACCCCGCGAGGAAGCGTCCATGGCCGCGCCGAGCCAGGCCTGTTTCGTGCGACCACGGTTCGGAACGAGAGCCCGGTAGCGCTCGTCGCTCACGAACGTGCGGAGAGTCCCGCACGAAGGGTCATCTCCCTGCTCGCAGGCCTGCGCGAGGTCGGTGATCGCCTGTCCCGGTGCGGTCTTGCAGTGCAGCAAGCCACTCACCCGACAAGAGACGGCATCACGCAACTGACAGCCAAATCGCGCGGCGGTCTCGGCTTCCGTCTGTGCCCCACGAAGTCGGTACGCCCGCGCTGCTTCGAGACAGCGGGGTGCGTAGCCGGCTTGGCAACTCAGCATCAGCGGTTCTTCGCGAGCGATGTTCCACCCGTCCTGTGCTCGCTTCGCCAATGCACCTCCGACGCCGACGGCGACGAGGGCAATGACGAACGCAAGCCGAAGCACGCGTGCCACGCCGAGAGCTTACGACGCCCCGGTCAGCACGACGCTGTCCGAGAAGCCGAAGCAGCGCGACTGAGCTACACCGGCAGCGTGCAGGTCATCACGCTCGCCGAGCGGCGCGCCCGCCTCGCCATCCGCCATCACCTCACAGCCGCGGCCCGCGCGGAGCACGTCGTGGACGTCGCGCGCGACGTCGTGTGCCTGCACGCGACGGATCCGTCGACCGTGTACCTCTCGGCGTGGGCGCGGCTGAAGGAGCCCGCGCTCGAGGCGGTCGACCGCGCGCTGTACGAGGACCGCGCGCTGCTGCGGATGCTCGCGATGCGGCGGACGATGTTCGTGACGCCGATCGACGAGGCGCCGCTGCTTCACGCCGGCGCCTCGCAGGCCATCGCGAAGCTCGAGCGGCGGCGCAGCGAGCAGCTCGTGGCGCTGCTGAAGGTGAAGGACCCCGCGCGCTGGTTCCGCGACGCGTGCGCCGCGGCCCTCGTCGCACTCGAGAAGAAGGGCGAGGCCACCGCCCAGGAGCTCTCTCGCGAGGTCCCCGCGCTGGCGAAGAAGGTCCGCGTCAACGTCGGCAAGAAGTACGAGGGAGAGATCGGCTTCTCCGGTCGCGTGCTGCTGCAGCTCGGCCTCGAGGGCAAGGTCGTGCGCGGCCGCCCGCGCGGCAGCTGGCTCTCGAGCCAGTACCGCTGGAGCGCCCTCGCTCGCTGGCTCGGCGCCGAGCTCGAAGAGATCGCAGTCGAGGACGCGCGCACGCGGCTCATCGCGCGGTGGCTCGAGCGCTTCGGGCCCGGCACCGAGAACGACGTCGCCTGGTGGACCGGCTGGCCGCTGCGCGACGTGCGACCCGCGCTCGCGAAGGTCGGCGAGCCGGTCGAGCTCGAGGGCGGCGGAGCAGGGTGGATCGCGCGCGGGGACGACCAGCGCACGAGACCGCCCGCGCCGTGGGTCGCGCTGCTGCCGTCGCTGGATCCGACCGTGATGGGGTGGAAGGACCGCGACTGGTACGTGGGGCCTCACCAGCGCGCGCTGTTCGACACCAGCGGCAACGCGGGCCCGAGCATCTGGGTCGACGGCCGCATCGCCGGCGGCTGGGCGGTGCGCCCCGACGGCGAGGTCGTCACGAAGCTGCTCGAGGACGTCGGCGCCGAGCGCTCACGCGAGGTCGACGCCGAGGCCGCGCGGCTGACGAAGTTCCTGAACGCCACCGGAGTGACGCCGCGGTTCCCGAGCCCGCTGAGCCGCGAGCTGCTGGAGGTCAGTCGAGCACGCAGAGGCCGCGCTTCGCGACGTCCGGCATCGTCGGCGGCACCATCTTCTGCAGCTGCTCGTGCAAGAGGCGCACGTCTTCCCAGCCGGCCTGGATGATGTTCATCAGGTCGCCCTGCGCCTCGTGGATGTTCTCTTTCGTGAACGTCTCGGCGGTGGGCTTGGGGCCGGTGTTGTCGACGATGACGAGCTCGAGCTCGCCGGGCTGCTTGTCGAAGTCGCGGATCAGCGCGCGCATGTTCTCGCCGCCGTCGACGTAGCTCTCGGCGAAGCTGCGCGTGTTCACCAGGCGGCCCTCTTCGTCGAAGCGCTTCGTCACCGCGCGCTCGAACGCCTTCACCGGGTCCGCGTTCACGTAGACCATCGTCACCTTGATGCCGCGCTTGGCGGCCTCCTGGATGATCCACTTGTTGTCGAGGCCCGACTGCTCGCCGGCGGCGTCCCAGATGGCGCCGAACTGGTTCTTGAAGTCGGGCGAGAGGCCCTGCTTGAGCGCGTAGCCCTTGCCGGCGCCGCAGCCTCCGTTGGTGACGAGCACGTTGCGCTTCGGGTCGCCGGGGGGCAGCTTCGCGAGCTCGTCGAGGCGCTGCACGAACGCCATCTGCGTGCACGCGTGCGCCGCCTGGTGCATCGCGGCGTTGGCTCCGCCGGCGCGGAACTCCTTCACCTCGGGCGTGAGGCCGTCGGCGCCGAGCCACTGCTCGGGCCGCAGCGCGCCCTTCGAGTCGTCGACCGCGAACGTCGGCACGCCACCTTCCGCGTTCACCATCGCGCGGTAGCGGTCGACGAACTTCTGCGGGTCAGCCTCGAACTCGGCGTTCACCTCGAGCTGCAGCTTGTGCAGCTTCGACGGCAGGCCCTCGAGGACGGGGAGGCGGTCTCCCTTCTGGTACAGCTTCGTGGTGTCGAGGCCGACCGACGCCTGCCGGCCCTCTTTCCGCTTCACCGTCGGGCTGTCGCTCGACACGGTGTCGAAGCCGAGGCCGCCGCCGCTCGAGCGCACGTGCTCGGTCTTCGCGCTCTTGCCCTCGATGGAGACCGGGCCCGTCGTGACCCCGTTCTGCTGGAACGTGGTGGGGACGACCTTGGGCGTGGTGACCGGCGCGGTCGTCTCGGTCTTCGTGACCGGCGGCTGCGTCTGCGGCTGAGTCTTCGGAAGGATGGGCAGAGAGACGTCGCGCTTGCCCCGCGCTCCGCCGACGCTCATTTCTTCTTCTCCGACTTGAGCACGCCGAGCTTCTTCAGCGCCTCACGCTGCCTGGCTTCCTTCTCGGCCTGCGCCTTGGCTTCCTTCTTCTCCCAATCCGGGTCGCTCAGGTTCTCGACGATGACCTTGGCGACGGCTTCTCCGGGAGTCGGCTTCTTGTTCGGCATCACGATTTCCAACCTATCAGGGCACACGCACCGTCAGACAATTCCGCGCCCGGACCTCTAGCGCACCCGGAGCCGCGTCGCCCACCCAGTTGCGGGAGGAGGGACTGTAAGCGCCACGCACGACGGCATTGTCCGACACGACCTCCAGAATCTGATCGAGGTCATCGCCGCGCAGCGTGAGGGTGTTGCTCCCACGTTCGACGGAACGCACGACCGGCAGCCGAGCGACCGGGTCGCAGACGTACCAGGGCCAGTCGGCCCAGGCCTGGCCTCCGCGGGTGTCGCGGATGACGGCCCAGAGCCGGCCGCGGCGGTCGTCGGGCAGCGGGTCGTTGGTGGCGGGGTCGCCCGGCGCGGCCATCGACGACTTCACGTCGCTCTTGAGCGAGGTGCGGTCGTAGTCGAAGCGGCCGGCGGTCGTGTACCAGGCGACGATGATGCTCTCGGTCTTCATCTGAGGCTCGTTCGTCGGCGAGAGGTCTTCGAAGTCCTGGAAGTCGCGCGCGGTGAGGTCGAGCTCGCTCTCGAGCGTGGGCAGGAAGCGCAGCGTCCCGCCCTTGGGCAGCTTCTCGCCTTCGACGAAGATGTCGTCGATGACGGGGTTCACGTTCGGGCTGGGGTGCTCGCTGACGCGCACGCGGAACAGCGTCACCTGCGAGGCGATCTCCTTCGTCGAGACCTTCTCGAGCACGGCGCGCAGCTCGTCCATCGAGGCGGTGATGGGCACGTCGGCGCCGACGGCGATGTTGAGGATGGTGCCCACGGTGCCCTTCGTTCTGACCGGGTCGCCGGCGTCGAGGACGTCGAACAGCGTGCTCTGCGTCGAGTAGGCGGCGCGGTTGCCGATGCCGAGGATCTTCACGCCCGGCGGCAGCTGCATCGCGTTCGCGATCGACTGCGTGTCTCCGACCTGCGTGAGGTCGGAGCAGGCGCCGCGGTTCTGGGCGTACGGGTCGGGCTCGCAGCCGAGCCAGATCATCGTGGTGCGCTCGCCGGGGCGCGTGGGGTCGAGCACGAGCGCCTCGAGGGAAGCGGTCTGCCCGGGCCGCACCTCGGGCGGCTCGGCGCGCACGCCGATGACGCGCAGCGAGTCGATGACGTGCACCGGCTTCCACGGCTGATCGCAGGCGGCGCCGAGCAGGAGCAGCGAAGCGGCGAGCGCGCGGGTGTTCACCATTCCCCCTTGATGCCGAGCACCGGAAGAATGGGCAGCCCGGTGATGTACGACTCCTTGGTGAAGTCGTAGTTCTGCACGAGCTGCTCGACGTTCTTCTGGTTCGTGACGTTCTGAACGTCGAGGTACACCGACAGCATCCAGTGCTTGAAGACGAAGCGCTTGTCGAGGCGCAGGTCGAGCTGGACGAAGTCGGGCAGGCGGCGGCTGAAGACCGGGCCCGGCACCGGCACGTAGTAGTTGCCGTTCGCGTCGTAGATCGCGCCGACGACGGGCGTGACGAGCGGGCCGGAGACGTAGCGGAAGCGCGCTCCGAAGATGAAGTCGAAGGGCAGCTTGTAGCTCGCGATGAGGATGAGGTTGTGCGGCTGGTCGAACTGGCTGGGGCCCCACTGGGTGCCGCCGAAGTGGTCCCGCTCGGAGCGTGAGAGCGAGTACGCGAGCCAGCCGAAGAAGTTCTTCGTGAGCTGGTGGCGCAGCAGGATCTCCATGCCGTACGCGCGGCCGCGGCCGTTGTTGGTGTACCGCAGGTCCGCGTTCGGCGAGCTCACGTCGGTCGTCGCGCCGGGGTTCAGCGTCGCGCGCACCTGGTGGAAGAGGTCCTTGTAGTAGCCCTGCACGTCGAGCGTGACCGCGTCGGAGAAGCGCTTCTCGATGCCGACCATGTAGTGGCTGCCGGCCTCGGGCAGCAGCGACGGGTTGCCGAACGTCGGAGAGAGCAGGCCGATGCGGTAGTCCGGTTGCTGGTGGTACAGGCCCGCGGCCGCCTTCACGGTGAGGTCTTCGTACGGCGTCCAGAACAGCGCGACGCGCGGGTCGAGCCAGCCGCGCTTCATGTAGCCCTCGTAGTCTGCGCGGATGCCGGCGACGATCTTCACGTTGTCGAACGGCCTGATGACGGCCTCGGCCCAGACGCCGGGCTCGGGGTAGACGTTGCGGCTCGTCTCGGCGACGAGGTTTCGCGAGACGAACGGATCGGGGATCGCGTTCGGCTTGAACACGCTCGACGGCGGGCTCTGCCACTGCGCGTTGACGATGAAGAGGTAGAAGTCGAGGCCGACGTTGACGGTCAGCCACTTCGCGACGTCGATCTCGAGCGTGTTGCGCGACTGGAAGGGGAACTGCTCGCCGGAGAGGTAGATGTCGCTGCCGATGTTGATGTCGAGGCGGTCGTAGCCGGCGCTGATGCGGTTGACGAGGCGCAGCTTGTCGCTGAACAGGTAGTCGAAGCCGATGACGAGGCGGTTGTAGTTGACGCTCGTGCCGAACGTGCCGCGCCCCTCGGGGTCGAACGCGGGGTTCGGCAGCAGCAGCGCCAGCTTGTCGTCGCTGCCGAAGAACGAGACGAAGAAGCGCGAGCGGCCCTTCTTCGGCCGGTACTCGAGGCGGACCTGGTAGTCGTAGTACCGCGGAGCGACCGTGAAGCTCAGCGCGTTCTTCGCGCTGTCTCCGACGATCTCGAAGACCGCGGGCAACAACGCGTCGATGTACGAGCGCCGGCCGCTGACGCTGAAGCTCCAGTCGTCGCCGATCGGCCCCTCGAGGAGAATCGAGCTGTCGACGAGGTTGACGTCGACGAAGCCGTGGTAGCCGTTCTTCGACGGAGTGCGCACGTCGGCGGCGACGAGCCCGCCGATCGATCGCCCGTACGCGGCGCCGAAGTTGCCCGGCTGGAACGAGAGGCTCTCGAGGAGGTTCGAGTTGAACGTGGCGTAGAGGCCGCCGAAGTGGAACAGCTGCGGGATGAGCGTCTCGTCGATGTACGTGCGCGTGTCCCAGGCCTTCGAGCCGCGCACGACGAGGTTGCCGAGGCCGAACGGCGCGCGCGCGACGCCCGGCAGGTTCTGCACCACGCGGAAGGCGTCGCCGTTCGTGCCGGGGATGAGGCGGATCTCCTCCTGGCGGAGCGTGACCTGCGCGACCTCTTTGCGCTCCTTCGCGCCGCGCACGACGGTCTCGTAGGCGCCGTAGACCTTCTTGCGGACGTGGTAGGTGACCTCGGTCTTCTTGCCGGGGGCGATCTCTTCGCTGACCTCGAACCGCTCGTAGTCGGAGGAGGAGACCACGACCTTGTGCGTGCCCGGCGGCACGTCGTCGAAGGAGAACGTGCCGTCCTCGGCCGAGAAGCCTTCCATCTCGTCGACGAGGATCGCGGCGCCGGCGATGGGCACGCGCGTCCCGCGCTCGATGAGGCGGCCGGTGAAGTTGGTGATGGGCACGCCCGCGTCGGGAGTCGGCGCGACCTCGACGACCTCCTGCCGGAGGAAGAAGTTGTACGAGTACTGCAGGCGGACGGCGGTCGGCTTGCCGTCGACCTCGGCCGGGCTGAAGCGGAACTGCTTCACTGCGCCGATGGCGCTCTCGTCGAACGCGCGCCCCGCCGATTGGACGACGCGGGCGTCCATGACGGTGCCGTCGGCGCCGAGGTCGATCTCCATGACGACGGTGCCGGCTCTTCCCGCGTCCGCTTCTTCCGGCGGGTAGGGCGCCTCGACCTGGTGGATGAGCTCGGGGGCCTTCGTGAGGACGCCGGTGGCGCCACCGTCGGTCTGGGCGAACGCGGTGCTGGAGACGGCGACGAGGAGTGCGACGAGGAGACGCAGGGCGATGCTTCGTACGATCGAAGTGGCAAGTTGGCTACTGACTGGAGTGGGTCCCACCTCGCCCCAGCTCGTGGCCTGGAGGGAAGAAGAGTGGCTCAGCCCCTGGGCCTGCTTCGATGCCGCGGCACCCGGCGTTTGCGAGCGGCTGACGAAGGAGCGGCGGCTCCTGCTGACCGCTTCGCCCGGTCCGGAGGTCGTGGGCCGTTTCGGGGTTGTGAGAGAAGATCCGGGCGACCCATCGCGGCGGCCAGGTCTGCTCTCGAGTGGTGCAGGGTCGAGAGCGGCGCATCAGTCACCGCGTCCGATTCTGAGAGTCACCCTCCGCGACCCCGCAGGTGCCCTGGGGGGGCTTGCGGGTTGTACGAAACGATTGGCGATACCCGCCGATTTGAGCCTGCCGACGATTTACTGCGCTGACCGCTTGCGAGGCCGGATCGGACCGAT
>CALJKW010000024.1 GCA_937980205.1 uncultured Myxococcales bacterium
GGTTCGAGGGCAACTTCCAGGACTACGAAGAGGACAAGAAGAAGCGGCTCGGCGCGGACGCGCTGATGCCGAAGCGGATCAAGTACCGCCCGCTCGTGCGTCAATGAGCACCGGCGTCTGCGTGGTGCTGGTGACGGCTCCGTCGCAGGAGAAAGCGGCGGAGCTCGCGCACGCGCTGGTCGGCGAGAAGCTGGCCGCGTGCGTGAACATCGTGCCGGGCCTGCGCAGCATCTACCGGTGGGAAGGCGCCGTGGAGGACGCCGCCGAGGTGCTGATGCTGTGCAAGACGACGGCGGACCGCTTCGATGCGCTGCACCAGCGCGTGCTCGCGCTGCACCCGTACCAGGTGCCCGAGGTGGTCAAGCTCGACGTCAGCGCGGGACATCTGCCGTACCTCGACTGGGTACGCGACAGCACGCGGTGACCGTGCAATCTTCGCCGCAACATGACGCACATGCGCTGGGGACTCGGGGTCGCGCTTCTGGTCGGCAGTCTGGCGTTCGCGGCGGGAGAGCCGTTGCCGCCTCCGCCTCCTCCGCCGCCTCCTCCTCCGCCGGTCGCGGGGCCGGCCGAGTGCTACCCGGCGTGCCGCCAGGGCTACTTCTGCAGCGCGGGCCAGTGCGTCTCGGCGTGCAACCCGCCGTGCGGGCCGGGAGAGCTGTGCACGTCGACCGGCCAGTGTGTCGTCGGTGAAGAGCCGCGCGTCGAGGAGCGCCCGGCGCCGCGCGAGGGCGACGGTCCGCCGCCGCCGGGCTACCACTACGAGAGCAAGCGCCGCATCGGCATGATGATCGGCGGCATCGTCCCGCTCGGCATCGGCTACGGGCTCAGCATCCTCTACGGCATCGGGATGTTGACCGCGACCGTCAACAGCGGCTTCTACACCGGCAGCGGGAACCTCCTGTACTTCATCCCGGTGCTCGGGCCCCTCTTCCGGCAAGGCGTCGCGATGTCGTCCTCGGCGAGCTCGCGCTACTACTCGAGCGGCTGGTTCGCGGTGGACCTGTTCGTCACGATCATCTTCACCGCCGCCCAGGCGGTCGGCCTCACGTTCACGCTGCTCGGCATCGTCAAGAAGACCCAGGTGCTGGTGAAGGACGGCGAGAGCGCGTGGAAGGAGACCGCTCCAGCCGGAGTGAACGTCTCGGTCGCGCCGGTCTTCTCACCTTACGGAGGCGGAGGCCTCTCACTCGTCCTCGTTCACTGAGTGGAGGACCAGGCGGTCACTGTCGTCACCTCGCGGCGGGTGAAGCCCGGCTGTGAGGCGGCGTTCGAGGCGTGGCTCGAAGGCATCGGCGCCGACGCGGCGAAGTTCCCCGGCTACCTCGGCCGCCGCGTCACGAGGCCGCACGAGCACGAGCACCCCGAGTACGTCATCGTCTTCAGGTTCGCGAGCTACACGACGCTGCGCGGGTGGACCGAGTCGCCGGTGCGGAAGGAGTGGCTCGAGAAGGTGAAGCCGCTCGTCCTCGACGGCTTCAAGGAGACGACGCTCACCGGCCTCGAGACGTGGTTCGCGGTGCCGGCGAAGCCGGGGATGCAGCCTCCGCCGAAGCACAAGATGGCGGTGGTGAGCTTCCTGGTGGTGTTCCCGCTGTCGGTGATGCTCGGCACGTGGGTGACGCCGCGGCTGAGCGTGCTGCCGTGGCCGCTGCCGTCGCTCGTCTCGTGCGTGGTGATGATTGCGCTGATGACGTGGGTGCTGATGCCGCGCGTGACGTGGCTGTTTCGGAAGTGGCTGTACCCGGGAGGGAGTTGAGCCCCGCCGCTTACGGGCACACGGCTTCACCGGCCGCATGCGGGCAGTGCGTCACCGCATCGCCCATCGCCGCAGTGCAGTGGTACGCGCGGCAGCACAGCTGCGCCTCTCCGAACGACGCACACGCCGAGATGCACGCGGCCATGCTCGCGAACTTGCCGCTGCACGTCGCCATCATGCACGTGCAGTAGCTCGTGCAGGTCGAGCCCGGCGACTGCGAGTCGTTGCACGTCGGCGCACAGACGCGCGTCGTCGGGTGACACGCGCCACCCGCGCAGTCGCCGTTCGCCATGCACGCGAGCCCCGGCCCACACGCCGGGCACGTGCCGCCGCCGCAGTCGGTGTCGGTCTCCGCTCCGTTCTTCACCATGTCCGTGCACGTCGGCGCCGCGCAGGTGTGCGTGGCCACCGCGCAGATCATGCTCGCGCACTGGCCGTTCACGTTGCACTCGACGCAGGCACCTGAGCCGTCGCAGTACATGCCGCCGCTCGTGCACGCGGTGTTCAGCGGGCGCGGCGGCCGGCTCGGAACGCCACCGTCACAGACCTCGGCCGTGCACTGCTGCCCGTCGTCGAGCGGCAGGTCGGAGTCGAAGACGGCCGAGACGACGCCGCCGTCTCCATCGCAACGGTTCTGCCGGCAGTCGCCCGCCGTCTGCGTGCCCGCAACCGTGCCGGCGTCGAACAGGAAGACTCCGCACGCGCCGTTCACGCACGTCCGCGCGCGGCAGTCGGAGTCGGCGCCCGCGCACTGCCCCGCCACGTTGCACTGCACGCACTGCCCCGACGCGTTGCACACGCCAGCGTCACACGCCGTGTTGGTCGGCAGCGTCGGGTGCGACGGCACGCCGTTCGTGCAGACCTCGCCGGTGCAGGGGTTGCCGTCGTCGGCCGGCACGTCCATGTCGAACGCCGCGGTCACGATGTTGCCCTGCGAGTCGCAGACGTTGCGCTGGCAGTCGCCGGCCACCGGGTTCGAGACGACGGTCCCCGCGGGAGCGAGGTTCAGCCCACACGTCCCGTTCGTGCATGTGCGGGTCTTGCAGGCGTCGCTCGCTCCGCAGTGCTGCGGCACGTTGCAGCCGACGCACTGGCCGACGGCGTTGCACACCGAGCTGGTGCCGCACGAGACGCCGGCGTCGAGCGGCGGGTACCACGCGGCGCCCGCATCGCACGCGTTCGCGGTGCAGGCGTTGTTGTCGTTCGGCAGGTCCGCGTCGTCGTTCGCCGCCGTCACGCCGCCGGCCCCGTCGCAGACGCTGCGGCGGCAGTCTCCGGCGGTCTGCGACGAGACCGCGATGCCCGCATCCGCGAACGCCGCGCCGCAGACGCCGTTCACGCACGTGCGCGCGCGGCACTCGGTGTCGGCGCCGGGACAGTCGGACGCGACGAGGCACTGCCGGCAGGCTCCCGCGGAGTCGCAGAGCGTGCCGCCGTCGTCGGCGCACGGCGTGCCGGACTGCGCGGGTGGATGGCTCGGCACGCCGTTCGTGCAGAGGTCGCGGGTGCAGGTGCGGCCGTCGTTCGGGAGGTCCGTGTCGTCGGCCACGCTCTCGGTGCCGCCCATGCCGTCGCACTGCACCGCGCGGCAGTCGCCGGCGTCCTGCGCCGTCAGCCGCGTGCCCTGCGGCTGGTTCATGCTGCCGCAGACGGTGTTCACGCACGTCGGCGTGCGGCACTCGGTCGCCGCGAAGCAGTCGGAGGGCATCGAGCAGCCGACGCACTGGCCTGCCGCGTTGCACTGCATGGCCCCGCCGGTGCCGCACGGCGTGCCGGCGTCCGTCGGCGTCGCCACCGGGCTGCCGCCCGAGCACGTGTCCACCGTGCACGCGTTGCCGTCGTTGCGGACGTCGGTGTCGTCGTTCTGCGCGCTGACGTTGCCGTCCGCGTCGCACACGAGCCGCTTGCAGTCGCCCGGCGTCTGCGCGCCGGCGCTCGAGCCCGCGGGAGCGAGCGTGCGACGGCAGCGCCCGAACGTGCAGTTCACCAGCTCGCACGGGCCGGCCGTGCCGCACTCTTCGGTGGTGACGCAGCGCTGGCCGCCGTCGTCACCTCCATCGGAACCGCCAGGCGAAGGGCACGCGACGAGCACGACGACCGACAGCGCGAGGAGCGGTCTCATTGCCCCGGAGCGTACCGAAGAACGCTCAGCGAGAGACGATCGTCTTGAAGCCGCCGTACGCCATGCGCCGCATGTCGAACGGTATGTCCTTCGGGTCCATCTCCGTCTCGGGGTCCGCCATCACCTTCTTGTTCACGGCATCGCGGTGCGCGCGCGACTTGAACGTGATGTACGAGAAGAACGCGACCTCGCTCGGCTTGAGCTTCAGCATCTTCTTGAACGTGAGCGCCATCTTCGAGTCGAGGTCGTCGGCCATGCACTCGCGGAACTCGAGCGCGCCGTGCTTCTTCCAGATGCGCGCCGCCGTCTTCGCGACCTTCTCGTACGCCTTCACGTTCTTCTTCGGCACCGCCAGCACGAATCCATCCACGTAGCTCATGAGTCCGCGTCCTTCTCTCCGTCGAAGTAACCGACCTCGGTGTCCTTCTTGAAGATGAAGCGCTTCTTCGTCTCCGGCAATTGAATCGACCCGGCGATCTTCCCCGAATCCGGGTACTCGACGACGTCGACGCCGGCGGGGTTCACGCCCATCGCGAGGTACACGCACGGCTCGGTGCCGTCGTTGATGAGCTGGTGCGCCTTGCCCGGCGGGAAGCCGACCCAGTCACCGGCGGAGACCTCGGTCAGCCCCTCGCTCGAGCGCACCTTGCACGAGCCGCTGACGACGTAGAGCGCTTCTTCGGTCAGGTGGTGCAGGTGGAAGGGGAACGACTTCTTCCCCGGCGGCAACTCCCACAGTCCGCAGGACAGGCGCCCGGTCGAGCCGAGCTCCTTGCGCCTCTGCCAGAAGCTGCCCTTCTGCAAGGCGTCGCCCCAGGCAACATCTTTCGTGCGGGTGATCTTCATGGGCCGTTCGCGTAGCACAAACCCCCATTCAAAACGGCTACGCTCGCGCGCGCCCCGTGTCAGCGCCAGCGTCCGTCACTCCCATTCTGGGCATCGACTTCGGCACGACGAACACCTCGGCCGCGTGGTTCGACAAGACCGGCAAGCTGAAGCTGGTGCCGGTCAACGAGAAGAGCTTCATGCTCCCCTCGGTGGTCTGGTTCCCGAGCGCGGACAAGTCGCTCGTCGGCCACGGCGCGCGCACGCAGGTGATCGACGACCCGAAGCACACGGTCTTCGGCGCGAAGCGCTTCCTCGGGCGGCGCTTCAACTCCGAGTTCGTCGCGCAGCACAAAGACAAGTTCGCCTTCGACATCGTCGAGGGGCCCGACGGCTACTGCGCGGTGTTGATCTACGGCCAGGCGATTCCGCTCACGCACGTCGCGCACCTCGTCATCAAGGACATCGTGCAGCGGGCGAACCGGGCCGCGGGCGCTCCGTTCCAGGAGTGCGTGCTCACCGTCCCGGCGCACGCCACCGTCCGCCAGCGCGAGGCCGTGCGCCTCGCCGCGCAGCAGGCCGGTCTCACCGTCCGCGCCATCATCAACGAGCCGACCGCGGCTGCGCTCTACTACGCGAACCTGAAGTCGCCGCACCAGACGGTGCTCGTCTTCGACCTCGGCGGCGGCACGTTCGACGCCACGCTGATGAGCGTGAAGAACCGCGTCGTGCACGTGCTCGCCACCGGCGGAGACGCCTTCCTCGGTGGCACCGACTTCGACGAGGCCATCGCCGGCCACTTCGTCGCCCACTTCGAGAAGCAGCACAGCGTGCACATCGCGCAGAACCGCACCGTGATGCAGCGGCTCATCTTCGCCGCCGAGAACACGAAGATCTTCCTCTCCAAGGCGACGCGCGCCGACCTGCGCGTCCCCGTCATCGCGCAGCGCCCCGACGGCAGCTTCCTCGACTTCTCGTACAGCCTCACCCGCCCCGAGATGGACGACATCGTCTCGCGGCTCGTCGAGCGCTGCTCGTCGGCGACCGAAGACGTGCTCGAGCGCGCCGGCATGAAGCCCGAGCAGGTCGACGAGCTCGTCCTCGTCGGCGGCCAGACGCGCATGCCGGCGATTCGCAACCGCCTGCACCGCTTCAAGCACATCAGCTCGGACAAAGAGGTGAACCCCGAGCTCGGCGTCGCCATCGGGGCCGCCATCCTCGGCCGCAACCTCGCCTTCAAGCGCGACATTGGCTTGAAGGACGTCGTGCCGATGCCTATCTCGGTGCTCATGCCCGGCGGCCGCACCCAGGAGGTCATCGCAGCGAACACCCCGGTGCCCTGCCGCGCCGAGCTGTCGCTCGAGGGCCTGCCTCCGTGGGAGGCGCCGGTGCCGCTCGTCATCTTCGAGTCGCTCGACACCGCGGCGACCGATCGCGAGGTCTACGGCACCGTGCACATCGGCTCGGAGTGGCGCGTCGGCAAAGAGGTCGCCCCGACGCTCGAGCTCGACATGGGCCAGGACTTCTCGCTGAAGGCGCGGCTGCTCGCGCCAGGCGGGATGCAGACGTCGCTGCAGATCGTGGATCAGCGGTGAACCCCGCGCCGGCGCAAGAGCCCCAACCCCGGCTGCCGCCCTACCGACTGCGCGTCACGCCGTTCCTCATCGGCATGAACGTCGCGGTCTTCATCGCGATGGTCGCGCGCGGCGTCTCGCCGATGCAGCCCACCTCGGACCAGCTGCTCGGCTTCGGGGCCAACTTCGGCGTGCTCGTCGTCCTCGAGCAGCAGTGGTGGAGGCCGTTCACCTCGATGTTCGTGCACATCGGCGCGGTGCACCTGCTCATCAACATGTACTCGCTGTGGAACGTCGGCGGCTTCGTCGAGCGGCTGCTCGGGCGGCCGATGTACGCGGCGGTCTACGTGCTCACCGGCCTCGCCGGCTCGTTCACGAGCGTGCTGTGGCACCCGCTCGGCGTCTCGGCCGGCGCCTCGGGCGCCATCTTCGGTCTGTTCGGCGTCATCGTCGGCTTCACCTTCAGCGCGCGCGCGCGACTGCCGCCGCAGGCGTTCCAGTCGCTGCGCTCGAGCATCATCGCGACGCTCGCGTTCAACCTGCTCTTCGCGCTGACGACGCCGTTCCTCGATCATGCCGCGCACCTCGGCGGCCTGCTCGTCGGCGTGCTCGCCGGCATGACCGCGACCGACTCGGCGTTCGAGCAGAAGGCGCAGCGCCCCACGTGGGGCTCGCAGCTCATCGTGCTCGCGACGGTCGTCGCGCTCGGTGTGCTCGCGGAGACGCGCACGCGCAACCGCAAGCAGCTGCGCTGGGAGCCGCCGGCGATGCTCGCCATCGCTGCCTTCGAGGACCAGCGGTGGGGCGACGCCGTGCTCCACAGCACGCACGCGCTCGAGAAGCGCAACGAGCCCACGATGCGCGAGCTGCGCGGCATGGCGCAGGTCATGCTCGGCCAGTACGCGGCCGGCGCCGAGGACCTGCGGCAGAGCCACGACTCGGCACACGCGAAGAACGCCTACGCGTGGGCGCTCGTCTGGCTGAACCGCGACCTCGACGAGGCGCTGAAGATGGCCGACGCGGCCGTGCTCTCCGAGGCCAGCGCCGCCTACCTCGGCACCCGCTGCTGGGTTCACGTCGCCCGCGGCGAGCCCGACGAGGCGCGCCGCGACTGCGAGTCCGCGGTGAAGCAGGCCGACGACGACCTCATGGACCGCGGCATGCTCCGCTTCATCGAGAACGACATGCCCGGCGCGCTGAAGCTGTGGGACGAGGCCGCCGCGCAGCGCCCGGAGTACGCGCGCGACCTCGAGCCGTGGCTGGCGCGGGCGAGAGGCCAGCCCGACGCCGGGAGCTGACTGCGTTCACGCTGAGCGGCGGCGCTACGACCCTGACTCAGCCCCTCGCGTTGCGCGCGAACGTCATCGAGATCTCCGACCGCGTCTTCGACACGTTCGAGAGCATCTCGCCGAGCAGCTTGAGGCTCGCCATCATCTCCTGAATCAGAAACGACCGCGCCTGCTTCGGGTCGTCCTTGAGCAGCTGGTTGTACATGTCCCTCGTGCCGGGGCCCATGTTCGCGACGACGGCGGCCTCGCTCGTGCCCATCGTCTGCGCGACCTGCTGCAGCGAAGCGTTCACGTTGCCGCCGCTCAAGGCGGGAAAGCCCACGGTCGCCGGCAGCCCCTGCGAGATGGACACCGGCGGAGCCGGCAGCGCCGGCCGGCTCGGCAGCAGCGACGCCTGCGCCGACGTGCGCTGCCAGTACCCGTCCTTGTTCCACACGTAGCTGCCGCGGTTCGCCGGCGCGCTGCCCTGCGTGCGGTGGTCGCGAACCTGCGGGCCCTCGGAGCGGTGGTCACGGACGACGGGAGAAGAGCGGTGATCTCGAATGACGGTCATGGTGCCGGCACCCATCGCAAGCCGGGTGCCGGCACCAGGAGCCCTCGATCCGCCCACTTGAGCGACCTCGACGGCCTTCGTCACGTGACGGGCTACTGCGGCTCGCTGAACTGCACGCGCACCCCGCCCGTCTTCGGCCGCTCGACGGTCATCCACTTCGTCAGCGGTGCGTTGCCCTCGCGCAGGTATTGAATCTCGAATGGAATGCCGGTGCGGAAGCGGAGCTTCACCGGGGTCGTGCCGAGCACGCGCCCGTCGATGACGACGTCGGCGCCGGACGGCTCGCTGTAGAGCTGCACCATCGCGCGATCCTGGTCGTACAGGCCGTCGACCTTCGCGCTCACCTTGAGCTCCGGCAGCGCAGCTTCCGGAGTGATGGTGATGTCCTCCTCCTGCACGATGACTTCGACGTCTCCCACCGTGCCCATCACCACCGGCTCCTCCGCCTGCTGCTCCGAGGTCGTCGACTTCTGAGGTGCCCCCCCGGCCACCGCGGCTGCCACGACCTCGCCCCCTTCGAACGGCCGCACCGGCTGAACCTCCGGCGGTGCTGCCTCTTCCACCAGCACTTCGGGCATGGCCGTCGCCGCCGCAGCGCTCCCCACCCACTTCCACGCGCGGTCCGCGCCGAGCGCGAGCACCGTCAACATCGCCGCCGCCATCAGCCACCGCTTCGACCGCGCGAAGCGCGCGATGATCGGCCTGGTGACGGGCGTGCGCACCACCTTGAGCGGCACCAGGCGCCCGCCCTTCTCGCGCGTCGGCGGCACCAGCTTGTCTTTCTCGTAGAGCGCGGCGACCCACCGCTCGAGCTCCGAGCGCGCGTCGGAGCGCAGCACGAGCTCGCACGCGGCGAGCAGCTCGTGCGCCGTCTGGTACCGCGCCCACGGCTCGGGCTGCATCGCGGCGACGAGCAGCTGGCCGAGCTCCTTCGGCAGGCCGGGGCGCTGCTTCGTCGGCAGCTCGTACTCGCCCGTCGCGACGCGCGCGATCGTCTCTTCGTCCGTCGCGCCCTTGAACGGCAGCACGTCGGTGAGCGCGTAGTAGAGCACCGTGCCCAGCGAGAACACGTCGCTGCGCGCGTCGAGCGCCTCGCCCTTCGCCTGCTCGGGCGACATGTACGACGGCTTGCCGGCGATGACGCCCTGCTGCACCGGCCGGTGCGCCACGCGCGCGATGCCGAAGTCGGTGAGCTTCACCTCGCCCGTCTCGGAGACGAGGATGTTGTGCGGGCAGATGTCGCAGTGGACGATGCCGCGGTCGTGCGCGTACTGCAGCGCGCGGGCGATCTCCGCCACGATGTGCACGGCCACGCGCGGTGGCATCGGCAGCTTGTTGCGGCGCGCGCGCTCGAGCAGCTGCGCGAGCGACCAGCCGTCGACCAGCTCGAGCACGATGAAGCTGCGCCCGTGGTCGGTGCCGAGGTCGCGCACCTCGACGATGTTGCCGTGCCGCAGGCTCGAGGCGACGGCCGCCTCTTCGACCAGCATGCGCGAGAAGTCGGGGCGGCCGGCGAACGCGGCGTGCAGCCGCTTGATGATGACGAGCCGCCGGTACCCTTCTGCTCCGACGTGCTCGCCGAGGAAGATCTCCGCCGTGCCGCCGTCACAGAGCTTCTTGAGCGCCTTGTAGCGCCCCGCCGCAGCGATGAGGACCTGGTCCCAGCGTGCGGGCTTCTTGTCCGACTCCGCCTGGCCTTCAGCAGGCGGAACCAGCTCGAGCTTCTTTACCGCCATGACACCGGGGCCCCCATCTGCAGGTGCTGCTTGATCGCCTGGAGCTCGGCCTGGCCCACCTTCGAGCCGGAGAGGTGCTCGCGCGCGATGATCTGGTTCACGTTCTCGATGCGGTCGGTCGTGGCCGGGTGCGTCTGCAGGTACGTGAGCACCTTGTTCAGCGTGCCGCTCTTCGCCGGCAGCTTGCGGAAGAACATCGCGATGCCGCGCGGGTCGTAGCCGGCCTTCGCGGCGTAGCGCACGGCGTAGAGGTCGGCCTCGTGCTCGTCGGCCCGGCTGTGCGCGAGGATCGCGCCGTTCGCGACGATCGCGGCGCCGATCTGCTTGAGCATGTTCGGGTTCTCGCCGAGCGCCACCGCGGCGATCGTCTGCAGGCCGTACTGCGCGACGAGCTGCCGCGCCGAGTGGCGCCGCACCACGTGACCGACCTCGTGCGCCATCACGCCGACGACTTCGCTCTCGTTGTCGGCGCTGAGCAGCAGCCCCGTGTAGACGTAGAGGTGGCCACCCGGCGTCGCGAACGCGTTCACCGTCTTCGGGTCGTCGATGACGTGAACGTGGTAGTCGGTGTCGCGGTCCTTCTTCGCGTGCGGGACGATCTGCGCGACCAGCCCATCGACGTACTTCGTCACCACCGGGTCCTTCGAGAGCTTCACGCCCTCCTGCTCCAGCTCCTGGTGAACCTGGAGCCCGAGCTGCTTCTCCTGCTCGTCCGAGACGAGCACCTTGGCGACGGCGAGCTCCGCCTCGGGCAGCGATTGCGTCAGCGAGCAGTTGGCGGCGACGGCGAGCAGGCCAGCGGCCAACCACACCCGGTGAATCGACCTCATGTGTGCTTCTCCTCCCTCTCGAAATCTCGCGAGGTGGGGAGCACGAAGAGTGCCGGAGCCTAACTGTCGGATCAGTCGTGCCCCGGCGTGCGCGCGCGCCACAACCTGGGGCGCGGTGTGGCGGCGTGGGTGCTCGCGTTACGACGGGAGGACGCCGACGAGCGTTACCGCTTCGTCCGCCGGCGGCATGCCGGCCTGCTCGACCAGCTCGGGCGCGACGGCCTCGGAGCACTCGGCGGTGAGCTGCGCGCGGGCCGCGCGTTGCGCTTTGGTGATCTCCCCGCGCTCGCGGCGCGGCAGCCGCCGCATCGCCCACTCGTGGATGTCCCACGACAGCTCGGCGTGGCGCGTCTCGTCGGCGGCGATGGCCTCGAGCTCATGCTTGATGAGTGGGTCCTTCGCCTTCAGCGCCTGGCGGTGGGCGACGAGCGCTCCGTACGTCTCGCGGATGCAGCCCTCGACGGCGTTGTCGCGCGCGACCTCGGCGAGCGCGCGCAGCGGCATCGCGGCGACGCGCGGGGCCACCGGAGTCCCGCCGAAGCGACGCGCGAGCTTTCCGACCGCGTGCGCGTGCCGGACCTCGTCGGCGGCCGACAGCTGCGCGCGCAGCTGAAGCGCGAGCGGAGCGCCGTGCAGGGCCAGCTCGTCGCGCAGGCGCAAGAACGCCGGCACCGAGGCGGCCTCGAGGTGAGCGGCCGCGACGAAGTGGCGCGCGAGCGGGTCGGCGCTCAGGCGCGCGTACGCCGCGCGCAGACCGCACGGGCGGCGGCCGATCGCGCAGCCCGGCTTGCCGCGCTCGAGCACCGCGGTCGACAGCTCGGTGATGCTGCCGTCGTTGCCGATGCTGAGCAGGTGCTGGGTGACGGCGGTGTTCTCGCCGCAGGCGACGCCTTCGTAGCCGATGACCTCCCACCCGTTCTCGGTCTTGCGCACGGCGCCGCGCGACTTGTCGCCACAGGCGAAGTGCAGCGGCTGCGTGTGCGCGAGCAGCAGCGCTTCGGTCGGCGTGTCGATGGTGCCGAGGAAGCCCTTCAAGGCCTCCAGCGTGGTGAGCGACGCGATGGCGTCGGCCTGCTGCGTGGCGAGGTAGTACTCGGTGCAGACCTGCAGGCACTGGCGGCCGAAGCCCTGCGTCGCCTTCAGCGCGGTGAGCGCCGACTCGCAGCTCGCGGCGTTCGAGGCGTTCTTGCACTTCGTGCCGAAGGCGCTGACGAGCGACTCGGAGCTGCCGCCGGCCATGAAGATGCGGCGGAGCTCGGCGTAGTCGGTGGCCGCCGCCGGCTCGAGGCCCGCGATGGAGAAGGCGCTGCTCGTGCACGGCACCTCTTCGAACGAGCGCGTGTCCACCCCGCCGACTCCACAGGACATGATCAGCGGCGTCGCGAGGGAGACTTTCAGCGCGTTCTCGAACAGGCCGCGGAGGTCGATGGGCATGGCGCCGCATGTTTGCAAGGGCAGCGCCCACTCGCGAGCTTCAGTCGTTTCCGAGCCGTGCGGGCGCTGGAGCACGGATGTCGCCTCAGAATTCCGCCGGGGGCTCCCCCCCTGCTGCCGCGCCAGGCCGCCGAGGCGCTCCGGCACCCGACGTACCCCGCCCGAATAAGTCGCTTTCTGTCACTCCGTTTCACAGCTGCGGGTAGAGCGCAGGGGCTCCGACCGCCGAGAACCGGGCGTGACCTTGCGACCTCTCGACGGCATCGACCTCAACCGCCTCGCCCGCACCGACCCGCTGGCGGCGGAGCTCGGCGCTCAGCTGCAGCGCGCTCCGGGCGGCAACCGCGACGGCAACCCGGCCCGGCTGCGCCGCGATGAGTTCATGGCGGTGGCGCCGCTGGAGTACCAACTGAACGCGCCGCTGCGGCCGGTGCTCGAGCGGCTCGACCGCGCCTTCTTCGTCGAGACCGGTTCTCAGGTGACGTGGAACAACCCGCCGCTCGTCTCCGCTTCGGGGCTGCGGCCGATCGTTCAGGGCGGCCTGCCGATGCCGGGGGCGACCTTCACCACGCGCTCCGGCGCTCAGACCACCTTCATCAGCAAGGGCGACACCGGCGAGGTGCTTCGCAGCGACGCGCCCTTCACCACCGCGCGGCGCGAGCCCTTCGTCGCGGCCGCGGTCGCCGGGGTCACGGTCGGAGGCCGCCGCTACCTCTACTCGGTGGAGCCCACGGCGACCGGCCTCTCGCTGGTGCGGCGCGCGGTGACCGCGGCGGGCCTCGGCCGGCCGCAACCGGTCGAGGTCTCGCCGATGCCCGCGGGCATGCACTGGCCGCAGCTGACGGCGCTGCCCGACGGCCGCATCGCGCTCGCGGCGGTGGTGCCCCACCGCGGGCCGTACCTCGCGATGAGCGACGACGGCGGGAAGAGCTTCCAGGTGACCGCCTGGCTGGGCCAGACGCAGCGAGACGAGCTGTCGCTGGCGCACCTGGGCTCGTTCGCCGACGGCACGCTGGTGGTGACGACGCAGGTCGGCGACCCCCAGGGCCTCGTCACGTCACTCGTGCGCACCAGCCAGGACGGGGTCAACTTCACACCGCCCGTTCCGGTGACCACCGAGAACCCGAACGTGCACGACGCGTTCGTGGTGCGGCGCAGCGACGGCGACGTCGACCTCTACTACCTGCGGCAGGAGCAGGCGGGCTTCTCGGCCTTCCGCCGGAAGCTCACCCGCGCCGGCGCGCTCGGTGAGGAGCAGCGCCTGACGGGGCCCGAGCTCGGCTCGGTCGAGAAGCCGCAGGGGTTCCGGCTGCCGGACGGCTCGGTGCGGCTGATCATGGCGCGCCGCAACCAGCTCGACGACTTCGACGTGGTGACGGCGCTGCTCCCCGGTGACGCGCCGTAGAGCCCACGGTCGATCAGACCTTCAGAGGTCCGCGCCCGGCTGCTGGGCGCGAGGAGCCGTCCACATCGGCGGCGCCGAGAGCCACGGGAAGCCGTCGCGCGCCAGCCGGTAGCCGTAGTCGTAGAGCGCGTTCATCTGCGCGCGGTCGAAGTTCTCGTGCTCCCCCTCGTACTCGAAGTCCGCGCCGATGCAGGCGAGGTGGAACTCGAAGCCATCGCGGTGCGCCGTCTGGTGGATGCGAAAGAGGTCGGCGTGGCTCTGCGACTGCAGCATCGCGCCCACCGCGCGCGCGGCGATGTCGATCGTCCGGCGCTTTGGTGCATGCCACGTCGGTGCGACCGAGCCGTTGCGGATGACGAAGACGCGCCCCGCGCGCTCGAGCTTCTCGCCCAGCGACGACGCGACGGACGGCATCCCCGGCGGGTAGATGAACACCTGCGACACCGCGCCGCCGTCGACGTGCATCTCGTCGTGGGGCTCGCCGTCGACCTCGACGCGGATCATGCCCGGCGGGAACGCCCCGGGGATCGCGGTGGACGCGAGCATGATCGACCGGAACAGCTCGAGCGCTGCGGGTGCTCCGCTGGCGGCGATGTTGCCCATGTTCCAGATCACCGGCTGGCACGCGTCGAGCGCCGTCGTGCCGATGAGCAGCATGCGGCCCTGGTGGTGCTCCTCGGCGACGGCCGCGAGCATGGCCTCGTCGACGTGCTTCGAGAGCAGCCGCAGCAGCGGCTCGTTGTCCGCGAGGCCGTCGTCGCCGATGACCGCCAGCAGGCTGCGCCGCTTCATCACGTCGGCGGCGCACACCTCGGTGAACTCTTCGCGAAGCGGGCCGTCGTAGCTCGGGCCGAGGAACGCGACGGGCGCGATGAGGGCCCCGGTGCTGATCCCGGTCACGGCCTTGAAGGTCGGTCGCGTGCCGGACTTCGTCCAGCCGTTGAGCAGGCCGGAGCCGAAGGCGCCCTTGTCGCCGCCGCCGGAGATCGCGAGCAGGTCGACCGGCGGCAGCTCGCCGGTGAGGCCCGCGCGGCGGCGGTGCTCGGCTTCGCGCCGGCGCGCGGCCAGCACGTCGCGAACGAACGGCTCGATGTCGAGGGCCACCCAGTAGCGCGCGTTGGGAATGCCCGGCACGACCGCGCGCGTGGTGAGGTGCCTGGGTACGGCCGAGAGCCGCGGCGGGGGCCTGAGCGCGCGAGCCGCCCACACCCCCAGCGCGCCGGCACCGGCCGTCACACCCGCCAACGCCAACCTCTGCGCGCGACCCATGGCTCACCCCCGCACGGAGTTGGCGACCTTCAGCTGCGTCGTGTTCATGGCTCAACCTCTCGTCGGGGGTGGACGCGGTGGAGTGGTGCATCGCGTGTGCCCCGCAGCGCCGGGCACTGCTCTTGCTCGACTCGCGGCGTGCACACCAGCAGCCGCACCCCGATGCCACCCCGATCCGCTTCAGCACCGTCTCTCGGACACCTCCTGCACCCGCAGCGCGGCGTCTTCGTCACGGACCAGAGGCTGAGCGGGCGCGGTGCTGCGGCGATCACTCTCGACCGCTGGGTGCATTTGCGTCCCCCTCAACGAAGGAAGAAGACATGGCCTCGAGAATCGAAGACTACGGACTCATCGGAAACTGCCGCACTGCGGCGCTCGTCTCGGCGGTCGGCTCCATCGACTGGTTCTGCGCGCCGACGTTCGCGTCGGACGCGTGCTTCAGCTCGCTGCTGGGCTACGACGAGCACGGCCGCTGGTCGCTCAGACCCGCAGGCACGCTCCACCGGTCGCGCCAGCGGTACCGCGGCGACACCATGATCCTCGAGACGGAGATGGAGGCCGACGGCGGCGTCATCCGCCTCGTCGACTTCATGCCCATCGGCGGCGACCGCTGCGACATCGTCCGCATCGTCGAGGGCGTCGAAGGCAAGGTGTCGCTCGAGGTGCGGCTCGACGTCGCCTTCGGCTACGGCGCCGATCGCCCCTGGGTGCTGCACGCGCCCGGAGGCTTCCGCTTCACCGCGGGGCCGCAGTCGGTCGTCTTCCGCTCGCAGGGCGAGCCGCGGCGCGTCGACACCGGAGTGGGCGAGCTCGTCGAGGTCGCGAAGGGCCAGCGGCTCGCGTTTCAGCTCACCGCCTACCCCTCACACGAAGAAGAGCCCGACGCGCTCGACGTCGACGCCGAGCTCAAGCGCACCGAAGCGTTCTGGACGCAATGGGCTTCGCGGTGCACCTACGAGGGCCGCTGGCGCGACGCGGTGCTGCGCTCGCTGCTGGTGCTCAAGGCGCTGACCTACGCGCCGACCGGGGCCATCGTCGCGGCGCCGACCACGTCGCTCCCCGAAGAGCTCGGCGGCGTCCGCAACTGGGACTACCGGTACTGCTGGCTGCGCGACGCGAGCCTGACGCTCGACGCCCTGCTGATGTGCGGCTACCTCGACGAGGCGCAGTCGTTCCGCGACTGGGTGATGCGCGCGGCCGCCGGCGCGCCCGAGGGCCTGCAGATCATGTACGACCTGTTCGGCGGCCGGCGGCTCACCGAGTACGAGGTGAAGTGGCTGCCCGGCTACGAGGCCTCGCGCCCGGTGCGCATCGGCAACGCGGCGTCGGAGCAGTTCCAGCTCGACGTCTACGGCGAGGTGCTCTCGGCGCTCGACCTCGCTCGCGAGGCCGGCATGCCGGCGCACACGCAGGGCCCGGTCGCGCTGCGCTCGCTGGTGAGGTTCATCGAGCGCGCCTGGCAGATGCCCGACGACGGCATCTGGGAGGTGCGCGGCGGCCGCCAGCACTTCACCTACTCGAAGGTGATGGCCTGGGTCGCCGTCGATCGCGCCATCCGCGGCATCGAGCACCACGGCATGGGTGACGCCGAGGCAGAAACGCTTCTGCCGCACCTGCGCACGCTGCGCGCGCGCATTCACGAAGAGGTGTGCGAGCGCGGCTTCCACCCCGGCGTCGGCGCGTTCACGCAGGCGTACGGCAGCGAGGTGCTCGACGCGAGCGTGCTCTTGATGCCGCACGTCGGGTTCCTGCCCGGCAGCGATCCGCGCATCGCGGGCACGGTGAAGGCGATCGAGCGCGACCTGGTGCGCGACGGGTTCGTGCTCCGCTACGACACCGGCCGCACGAAAGACGGCCTGCCCGGAGTCGAGGGCGCCTTCCTCGCCTGCAGCTTCTGGCTCGCCGACAACTACGCGTACGCCGGCCGCGTCGCCGAGGCGGAGGCGATGTTCGAGCGGCTGCTCGGCCTGCGGAACCCGCTCGGCCTGCTCGCGGAAGAGTACGAGCCGAGGCTGCAGCGGCAGATCGGGAACTTCCCGCAGGCGTTCTCGCACCTCGCGCTGATCGCGAGCGCGCTGAACATCGACTCGGTGAGCAGGACGGGAGAGGTCGCGCGGCCGGTGACGAGGGTCGCGCGGGCGCTGCACTGAGAAGACGCCCTCTCGCTCAAGAAGCGCCCGGCTGCTCACCGCACGACGGACGCAGAAGCCTCGGCGATCGCGCGCTGCAGCGCGCCGAGCCCGGCGGCGACGTCCGAGGAGAAGTGCACCCGCATCACGCGCCGCTCCCGGTCGGCGAGCACCTGCAGATCCGCCCTGGCCTGGGCGGCCTTGATCACGGAGAACCCGTACTTCTGCCCGGGCACCGGCAGCTCCGCGGCGTCGTCGCAGGTCAGCTGCAGGAACACGCCGGTGTTGGGGCCACCCTTGTAGAACTGCCCGGTCGAGTGCAGGAACCGCGGGCCGAACTGCAGGCACGTGGCGACCCGGCGCCCGTCCCGCACGGCGTGCCGCATCGCCTGCAGCGTCCGCTCGTTCGCCTCGTTCATGTCGAGGTACGCCAGCAACGCGAAGTAGTCGCCGCCGGCGAGGCGATTGAGGTGCGCGGTGAGGTACCCCTTCAGCGAGTCTTCCGCCGCGGCCGTGGTCAGCACCGCCGCGTTCTTCGGATCCGCGAACAGCGAGATGCCGTCGGCGCGGAAGATCGGCGCCTCCTGCGGCGCGGAGCCGGAAGCCTCGTATTCGCCGAGCAGCTTGCGGGTGAGCACCTTGCTCGCCTCGACGTCCGGCTGATCGAACGGGTGAACCCCGAGGATCGCGCCGGCGACCGCGGTGGCGATCTCCCAGCGGAACAGCTCGGCGCCGACCGCGTACACGTCGTCCACCCCCACGCGCACGACCGCGTGCCCCGCGCGCTCGAGCGCGTCGACCGCCTCGTCCTGCGCCGCGTCGGGCGCCGTCGCCAGCCGCAGGTAGAGAAACAGCCGGTCGTTTCCGTACGCGTCGGGCCTGCCCAGCACCTCGCCGGCGATGGGCAGAATGCCCTCGCCCTCCTTGCCGGTCGACTCCGCGACGAGCTGCTCGAGCCACGCGCCGAGCGCCGCGAGGCCGGGCGAGCAGACGATCGTCAGCTTGTCGCGCCCGAACCACGCCGAGACCCCGAGGATGACGCCCGGCACGACGCCAGCGTTCTCCTCGATCGGCACCGACGGCATGCAGGCGTAGACCATCTGCTCGGCCCGCTCCAGCAGCCGCGGCACGTCGACGCCCATCAGCGCGGCGGGCACCAGCCCGAAGTCCGAGAGCACCGAGTACCGGCCCCCGATGTCGGGCCAGCCGAAGAAGACGCGGCGGAAGCCCTCGGCCTCGGCGACGTGCTGCAGCTTCGAGCCGGGATCCGTGATGGCGATGAACCGGCGCCCGGCCTCTTTCGGCCCGACGCGCTGCGCGACGCGGTCGAAGAAGTACTGCTCGAACACGTTCGGCTCGAGCGTCGAGCCCGACTTGCTCGACACGACGAACAGCGTGCGCTCGAGCTCCACTTCGAACTCGAGGCGCCTCACCTGCGCCGGGTCCGTCGAGTCGAGCACGTGCAGCCGCGGGAAGCCCTCGACCGGCCCGAACGTGCGCTGGAGCAGCTCAGGCCCCAGGCTCGAGCCCCCCATGCCGAGCAGCAGCACGTGCGTGAAGCCGCTCGCCTTCGCCGCGTCGCGCACCTGGTTCAGCCGCTCGAGGTGCGCGAGCTGCCCGTTGGTGACGCCGAGCCAGCCGAGCCAGCGCGCCTCGTCTTTGCCGGTCCACAGCGACACGTCGCGGCTCCACAGCTGCCGCACCTTGCCGTGCGCGCGCCACTCACCGAGCGTGGTCTCGACGTCCGCGGCCAGCGCCTCGGGCAGCCGGTACGAGAGCCGGCGCGACCGCTCGGCCCGCGTCCCCTGCCGCTGCTTGTCCACCGCCTCGAGCAGGTGCTGGAACGCCTCGGCGAACAGCCGCACGCCGTCGGCGAGCAGGCCGTCGGTCAGCTGCTTCATCGAGATGCCCGCGGCGGCGGCGAGCTGCATCGTGTCGGTCGCGGCCTCGACGTCTTCGGTCAGGCTCGCGCGGGGCCGGCCGTGCTCGCGGAACGCCTCGAGCGTGGCCGGCGGCAGCGTCGTCACCGTGTCGGGGCCGATCAGCTCTTCCACGTACAGCGTGTCGTGCAGCGCCGGGTTCTTCGTGCCCGTGCTGGCCCACAAGAGCCGCTGCGTGTTCGCGCCGGCGGCGGCCAGCCGCTGCCACCTCGCCCCCGAGAACAGCTCGAGGTACCGCTGGTAGGCGAGCCGGGCGTTCGCGATCGCCACCCGCCCGCGCAGGCCGCGCAGCAGCGCCAGCTCGCGCGGGCTCTCTCCGGCCTGCTGCCGGAGCGCGATCACCTCGTCCACGGCGGTGTCGATGCGGCTGACGAAGAAGCTCGCCACGCTGGCGACGCGGCGCACGTCGCCGCCGCTGACCGCCAGCTTCTCCAGGCCCGAGACGTACGCCTCGGCGACCTGCTCGTACGCGTCGACCGCGAACAGCAGCGTCGCGTTCACGTTCACGCCCTCGCTCACCAGCGCGTGCAGCGCGCGGATCCCCGCCGGGGTCGCCGGCACCTTGATCATCAGGTTGTCCCTGCCCACCGCGCGCTTGAGCCGCCGGGCCTCGTCGAGCGTCCCCGCGGTGTCGTGCGCCAGCGCCGGAGACACCTCGAGGCTCACGTACCCGTCGCGCCCCGCCGTCACCTCGTAGATCGGCCGCAGCGCGTCGGCGGCTTCCTGCACGTCGCGAACCGCCAGCCGCTCGTACAGCGCCTTCGCCTCGACCCCGCGCGCGTCGGGAGACTCGAGCAGGTCGCGGTAGTCCGAGCTGCCGGTCACCGCCTTCTCGAAGATGCTCGGGTTCGACGTCACGCCCTTGAGGCCGTCGTGCTCGATGAGCCGCCGCAGGTCTCCGCTCGTCACCAGGCTGTGGCGGATGTAGTCGAGCCACACCGCCTGCCCGAACACCTGCAGCGCCCGCAGCGGGTTCTCGAGCGCCGTCAGCTTCGCGAGCCGCTTGAGGTGCCGGTCGTCGGCGCTGAACCGCGCGCGCAGGAAGGTGCCGACCAGCTCGCGCGCCAGCTCGCTGCCGATGACGCGGCCGCCGAGCACCAGCACGTTCATGCCGTCGTGCTCGACGCCCTGGTGGGCCGAATACGTGTCGTGGCACAGCCCCGCGCGGATGCCGGGGATGCGGTTGGCCGCCATCGCCGCGCCGACGCCGCTGCCGCAGAGCAAGATGCCGCGCTCGGCCCGCGCCTCGCGCAGCGCCGAGCCGACCGCCTCGGCGTAGTCGGGGTAGTCGGTGGGCTCGGTGTCGTAGGTGCCGACGTCGACGACGTCGTGCTGCCCGTCGACGAGGAACGCCCGAACCGCGGACTTCAGCTCGAACCCAGCGTGGTCGGAACCGATTGCAACGCGCATGTCTTCACCTATCGGGTGACGGCGATGGACTTCCGGAACAGCGAGAGGCTGTAGACGAAGAAGGCGAGCCCCACGGCGGCGACCATGAGGAACTGGAGCCACACCGCCCCGAGCCCGCCCCCGCGGTAGATGATCACCTGCGAGAAGCTGACGAAGTGCCGCGCCGGCAAGAGGAACGTGACCGTCTGCAGCCACCCCGGCTGGCTCTCGACCGGCGTGCTGCCGCCCGACAGCATCATCAGCACCACGATGACGAGGATGATGAGCAGCGCGAACTGCGCCATCGAGCGCGAGATGGTGCCGAGGAAGATGCCCAGCGCCGTGGCGAAGAAGAGGTACAGCACCACCCCGGCGAACCACAGCAGGTGCGAGCCCGCGAAGGGCACCTTCAGCACCGCCTGCACGATGAGGAACAGCGACGCCGCGGTGGCGACGAGGATGACGAGCCCGTTCGCCCACACCTTCGCCATGGCGATCTCGAACCCGTTCAGCGGCATCACCAGCAGGTGCTCGAGCGTGCCGTGCTCGCGCTCGCGGATGACGGCGGCCCCGGTGAGCACCACGGTGAGCAGGCTGATCTGGTTGATGATCGCGACCACGCTCTTGAACCACGACGAGAGCCCGTTCGGGTTGAAGAGCTTCCGCACCACCAGGTCGACCGGGGGCGTGCGCGACGCGTCGGTGCGCCGCATGAACGACTGCACGCGCTCGTCGATGATGTTGCGGATGTAGCCCGCCCCGATGCCCGCCTGCTGCATCGCCGTCGCGTCGATGTTCACCTGCAGCTTCGGGCTCCTGCCGGCGCGCAGGTCCTCTTCGAAGCCCGGGGGGATCACGACGACGAACATCAGGTTCCCGCGATCCATCTCCGGCTCGACCTCGGCCGGGGTGATCTGCCGCGGGTGCTTGAAGCGCGGCGGGTAGAACGCGTTGAGCAGCTCCTTCGAGAGCGACGACTCGTCTTCGTCGACGAACGCGATCGACGCGTTGTTGACCTCGCTCGAGGTGCCCGTCGCCTGGATGTAGATGGCCGCGGTGAACGCGTAGACGACGAACGCCACCATCACCGTGTCGCTCGCCAGGCTGCGGATCTCCTTCAGCCCCAGCCACCCGATGTTCAGCAGCGTCTTCATTCACCGCTCCTGCTTCCGCAGGCCGGCGACGCTGATGCCCAGCAGCACGACGATCGACGCGGCGAGGAACCACAGGTCGCGCAGCATCAGCGCCGGCGAGAGCCCCTTGGTGTACGCGCCCAGGCTGGCGTGCATGTAGTAGGTCGCCGGCCAGATCTTCCCCACCACCGCCGCGTTGCCCTGCAGCGTCGACACCGGCTGCAACAGCCCCGAGAACTGAATCGTCGGCACGATGGTGAGGATCGCGGTGACGAAGACCGCCGCGACCTGCGTGCTGGTGAACGTCGACGTCACCATTCCCAGGCCGGTGGTCGCGATCACGTAGAGCAGCGTGCAGACGGTCAACATCAGGAAGCTGCCCTTCATCGGCACGTCGAAGACGATGAACGCCATGCCCGCGAGGATGAAGAAGTTCATCATCCCGATCGCCACGTACGGCAGCTGCTTGCCGACCAGGTACTCGAGCCGCCCGGTGGGCGTGACGTAGAAGTTGATGATCGAGCCGAGCTCCTTCTCGCGCACGATGCTGACCGTCATCAGGATCGCGGGGATGAGCAGCAGCAGCAGCGCCGGCATGCTCGGGACGATCGAGAAGATGCTCTCGAAGGTCGGGTTGTACATGAAGCGCTCTTCGATCTTCGCCGCGCCGAGCGGCGCGCCCTCGGCGAGTCGGGCCCCCGGCCCGGTGAACAGCGCCGAGTGGACGCCGTAGACGTACTGCTCGACCGTGTCGCCGCGGAACGTCATCGCGCCGTCGACGCTCGCCAGCACCTCGGGCGCCGCGCCGCGGCGAAGGTCGCGGCCGAAGCCGGGCGGCACCTCGACCACGACCGAGACCTGGTCGGCCTTCAGCCGCTCGAGCCCCTCTTCGAACGAGCGCACCGGCGGCGTTTGAGAGAAGTAGCGCGGCGACGCGGCGAACTGCTCGAGGTACGTGCGGCTGTCAGGCGACTGGTCGAGGTCGAGCGTCGCGTAGCGGATGTGCTCGACGTCCGTGGTGATGCCGAACCCGAACACGAGCATCAGCAGCGCCGAGCCCACGAACGCGAAGGCGAGCCGCACCTTGTCGCGGAGAATCTGCACCGCCTCGTTGCGCGCGTAGGCGAGCAGGCGCGTCGCGCGCAGCGCGAGGCCCGAAGGCGCGGGGCGCTTCTCGGGCGGAGGAGGAGCCGGCGCCGCCGGCTGCTTTACCGCCGCCGCGCCCGAAGCGGGCGGGGCCGCCTTCGCCTGCTTCTTCGCCGCCTCGGCGGCGATCGAGTCCTCCATGTACCCGATGAAGGCGTCTTCGAGGCTCGCCGCGCCGCGCTGCTCGATGAGCTTCTGCGGCGCGTCGGCCGCCAGCACCTGCCCCGCGTTCATCAGCGAGATGCGGTCGCACCGCATGCCCTCGTTCATGAAGTGGGTGGTCACGAAGATGGTCACGCCCTGCCCGCGCGACAGCTCGATGAGCAGCTCCCAGAAGCTGTCGCGCGCGACGGGGTCCACCCCGGACGTCGGCTCGTCGAGGATGAGGATCTGCGGCTCGTGCAGCACCGCGACGGCGAGCGACAGCCGCTGGCGCAGCCCCATCGGCAAGGCCTCGGCGTTCGCGTCGAGGTGCTCGGTCAGCCCGAACCGCTTCACCAGGTCGTCGATGCGCGCCTTCGCCTTGTCCACCGGCAGGTGGTACAGCCGCGCGTGCAGCGCGAGGTTCTGCCGCACGGTCAGCTCGCCGTAGAGCGAGAACGCCTGCGTCATGTAGCCGAGGTTGTTGCGCACCTCGAGGCTGCCCGCCTCGACCGAGTGGCCGAACAGCGTCGCGGTGCCCTCGCTGGGCGGCAACAGCCCGGTCAGCATCTTCATCGTCGTCGACTTGCCGCAGCCGTTGGAGCCCAGGAACCCGAAGATCTCCCCGCGCTCGATCGACAGCGTGACGTGGTCGACCGCGACGAAGTCGCCGAAGCGCCGCGTCAGCCCGTGCGCCTCGATCGCGATCTCCTTCTTGCCCGCGGCGCGCGGCGGAATCGTGAGCTCCCGGTGCCCGCGCCGCTTCTGCTCCGGCAGCAGCTCGATGAAGCACTGCTCGAGGTTCTTCGTGCCGGTGCGCTGCATGAGCTCGCGCGGGCTGCCGGTCGCCAGCACCTGCCCCGCATCCATCGCCACGATCCAGTCCCACCGCTCGGCCTCGTCCATGTACGCCGTCGAGATGACGACGCTCATGCCCGGCCGCCCCGCGCGGATGTCGTCGATCAGCGTCCAGAACTGGCGGCGCGACAGCGGGTCGACGCCCGTCGTCGGCTCGTCGAGGATGAGCAGGTCCGGGTCGTGCACCAGCGCGCCGCACAGGCCGACCTTCTGCTTCATGCCGCCCGACAGCTTCCCCGCCGGGCGATCGGGAAACGGCCCCAGCCCCGTCGCGTCGAGCAGCTGCTTCACCCGCACCTTGCGCTCGGCCGCCGACAGGCCGAACAGCTGCGCCATGAAGTCGACGTTGTCGTGAACGCTCAGCTCCAGGTACAGGTTCTTGCCGAGGCCCTGCGGCATGTACGCGACGCGGGGGCCCACGGCGCGGCGGTGGCGCGCGTCGGCCATGTCGCCCCCCAGCACCGTCACCTTCCCCTGCTGCAGCTTCTTCGAGCCGGCCATCAGCGCCATCAGCGTCGACTTGCCGACGCCGTCGGGCCCCACCACGCCGACCATGATGCCGCGGGGGACGTCGAGCGAGATGCCGTCGAGCGCCACCACCTTGCCGTACCGGTGGGTGACGCCCTCGACCGAGACGACCGGCCCCTCGTCCGCCGTCATCGGCCGTCTCCGAGCGGCTCGGCCTCGCCGCCCGACGCGCGCGGCTGCTGCACCGGCACCACGCTCTGCAGCCGCTTCGGCCACTCGGCGCCGTCCTTCACCTTCACGTAGCCGACGCCGCGGATGCCGGTCTTGACGCGCTCGAGGTGCTCGCGCGCGAGCTCCTTCGGCACCTGCAGCTTCACCCGGAACATCAGCTTCTCGCGCTCGCTGCGCGTCTCGACCTGCTTCGGGGTGAACTGCGCCTCGGGAGAGACGAAGCTCACCGTCGCGGGCAGCGCGCGCTCCGGCTCGAAGTCGACCGTCAGGCGCGCCTCGGCGCCGATCTTCAGGCCCGCCGCCTGCTCCGAGGGGAGAAAGATCTCCATGTACACGTCCTCGAGGTCGACGACGGTCAGCGCCTTGCCGCCCGCGCCGAGCACCTCGCCGGGCTCCGCGAGCCGGTACAGCACGCGGCCGTTCACCGGAGACTTCAGCGTCGCGTCGTCGATGCGCGTCTGAATCGAGTCCGCCCTCGCCTTCGCCTCGGCGATGCGCTGCTGCGAGGTCGCCTGCATCGCCTCGGCCTCGGCGAGCGCCGCCTTCGTCGACGCCACCCGGGCCACGCGCACGTCGAGGTCGCGCTGCGAGCCCGCGCCCTCCGACACCAGGTTCCTCGCGCGGCGCTGCTCGGTCTGGGCCAGCGCGATCTCGCTCTGCTGCTTGAGGATCGACGCCGCCGACACCGCCGAGCGCTCCTCCTCTCCGGCGAGGTTCGCCCTCGCCGCCGCGAGGTCCGCCTCCAGCGTGCTGGTGTCGAGCCGCACCAGCACCTGGCCCTGCCGCACCAGGTCGCCCTCGTCGACGAGCAGCTCCTTCACCTTCAGCGGCTCCTTCGCCGACACGTCGACGAGCGTCGCCTCGATGCGGCCGTTCCCCGAGGCGATGCCCTCGGGCAGCTTCTCCTGCCGCCCCTTCCACCAGCGGAAGCCGATGAAGCCGAAGAGCGCGAGCGCGACGATGGGGAGGATCCACTTGAGAGACTTCTTCGAGATCAGCTTTGCCAATCGGCCCCCTAACGCCTCGCCGGCAGGGTGGTGGGTTGCGGCGCCAGCGGCTGTGAGATCAGCCCGCCCCAGCTCGTGCGGCGGTGCATCTCCTCTTCGACCACCGGAGCGACGATCGGCGCGCCACGCCGCTCTTCCCAGCCGCCGCCGAGCGCCTTGTAGAGCGCGATGAGGTTCGTCGCGACCGATGACCGCGCGTTCGCGAGCCCGTTCTGCCGCTGCAGCAGCGTGCGCTGCGCGTCGAGCACGCGCTGGTAGTCGACCGCGCCCTCCCGGTACTGCACGAGCGCGATGTCGACCGAGCGCTGGGCCGCCGTCACCGCGCGCTCCTCGGCCGCGACCTGCTCCTGCGAGTTGCCCACCCCGACCAGCGCGTCCTCCACCTCCTGCGCGGCGCGCAGCACGGCGCTGCGGTAGCCGACGATCAGCTGCTCGAAGCGCGCGTCCTGCACCCGCACCGCGCTGGTCAGCCGCCCGTAGTTGAGGAACGGCCAGTTCACCTGCGGGCCGATGGAGAAGAAGATGTCCGAGAGCGGGTTGCTCGAGACCGGAGTGATCGTCGTCGCGCGGTACCCGATCGTCCCCGACAGCGAGATGCTCGGGAACAGGTCGGCCTTCGCCACCCCGATGCGCGCGCACTGCGCCGCCGCGTACAGCTCGGCCGCGCGCACGTCGGGCCGCCGCTCGAGCAGCTCGGCGGGCACGCCCAGGCCCACCTTCGCCGGCGCCGACGGAATCGTCTTCGCCCCGCCCACCACCTGCTCGATGACGCCCACCGGCTGGCCGAGCAGCGTGCTCAGCGCGTTCTGCGCCTGCTGCAGCGCCAGCACCAGCGGAGGCACCGACGCCCGCGTGGTCTCGAGCAGCGCCGTCGCCTGCGCGACGTCGAGCTCCGACGTCGCGCCGTTCTTGAAGCGCGCGGTGGCGATGGTCAGCCCCTCTTCCTGCACGCGCGTGTTCTGCTGCGCGAGGTCGATGAGCACCTCGTAGGTGCGGATGGTGACGTACGTGCGGGCGACCTCGGCCGTCAGCGAGATGAGCGCGTCTTCGTACGAGGCCTCGGACGCCACCACGTTCGCGCTCTCCGCCTCGATCCCGCGGCGGTACTTGCCCCACAGGTCCAGCTCCCACAGCGCGTCGAAGCCCGCCTGGAAGTTCGCGAACGTGCCGCCGATGTTGCTGGCCACCACCGGCGTCGGCCCCAGCCGCGTCGCGTGAACGCTCGCGAACGCCTGCTGCTGCTGCGGCCACAGCCGCCCGCTGGCGATGCCGAGCTGCGCGCGCGCCTCGATGATGCGCAGGCCGGCGAGCTGCAGGTCGAGGTTCTGCTGGTAGGCCAGGTCGACCAGCGCATCGAGGGCGCGATCGTCGAAGGTGCGCCACCACGCGACGTCGAGCTTCGCGCGCGTGTCGAGCTGCTCGGCGGCCTTCTGGTGCCAGCTCCCGCGCACCGGCGCCTCGGGCCGCGTGTAGTCGGGGCCGACCGCGCAGCCGGCCAGCATGACCACGACGAGCGCCGGCGCCGACCGGGCGGCACCATGTCTGGTTTGTACCGAGCTCTCCACGCCGCCCCCTGGACGGCATGACACCTACTGACGAGCCGCGACGACCGCGCCCGGCGGCAGGCCGAGTCACTCCCGTAACAGCACGGTGCGCGCGTCGGCGAGCGCGCGCCGCTGCTCTGCGTCGACCTTCGGGTAGTGCAGGTCGAGCCGCTGGAGCCCGTCGACGATCGCCGCGGCGACCACCAGGCGCGTGAACCACTTCTTGTCCGCCGGCACCACGAACCACGGCGCGTGCGGCGCCGCGGTCTTGCGAATCGCCTCGTCGTAGGCGCGGTGGTAGTCCTTCCAGTACGCGCGCTCTTTCACGTCCGAGGCCGAGAACTTCCAGTTCTTCACCGGGCGATCGAGGCGCTCGAGGAAGCGCTTCTTCTGCTCCTTGCGCGACACGTGCAGGAAGAACTTCAGGATCAGCACCCCGTTTCGCGACAGGTACCGCTCGAACGCGGCGATGTCCTCGAGCCGCTGATCCCAGATGTCGCTCTTCACCAGCTCGGGCGGCAGCGGCTCGTGCTCGAGCAGGCTGGGGTGCACGCGCACCACCAGCACCTCCTCGTAGTACGAGCGGTTGAAGATGCCGATTCGCCCGCGCTCGGGCAGCGCGCGCATCGAGCGCCACAAGAAGTCGTGGTCCAGCTCCTCGTGCGAAGGCTGCTTGAAGTTGAACACCTGGCAGCCCTGGGGGTTCACGCCCGACATCACGTGTTTGATCGTCCCGTCTTTCCCGGCCGCGTCCATCGCCTGGAACACCAGCAGCACCGCCCAACGGTCTTGCGCGTAGAGCTTGTCCTGCGCCGCGGCCAGCCAGTGGACGCCGCGCGCCAGCAGCTCCTTGGCCTTCGGCTTCTGCTTCGAGCCCAGCCCGCCGGTGTCCGACGGGTCGAAGTCGGAGAGGCGGAAGCCCTTGCCCTTCTCGACGCGGTACGGCGCGACGAACCGCCGCACCGCCGCGGGGTTGATCTCAGTAGCCGACAAGGTCCACCTCCTCGGCCGGCCGGCCGCGCGTCGCCAGTCCCGGCGAAAGGTCGATGGGGTCCGCCACCACCACGTCGGCGCCGGCGCTGCGCAGCTGCTGCTCCTGCTCGAGGCGGTCGACGCCGACGAGGTAGCCGGCGTGCGCGGCGCGAGCGCTCGCCAGGCCCGCCGGGCTCGCTTCGAAGACCGCCACCTCGTCGGGGCCGAAGCCCAGCTCCCCTGCCGCGCCGACCCAGGCTTCGGGCGTCGGCTGCCCGCCGTCGCTCACCGTCAGCCCCGCGAAGACCGCGTCGAGCTCGCCGGCGAGCCCGGCCGCCTCGAGCGTCGCGCGCACGAAGCGGCTCGCCGAGACGACCCCGGTGATGAGGCCGGCGCCCCGCGCCGCCTTGACGAAGCGCAGGGTGCCCTCGTAGCGCTCGGCGCCCTCGAGCTCGAGCCGCTCGAGGAACAGCTCTGTCTCCCGCTCGCACAGCGCCTCGACGGTCTGCGCCGGCAGCTCGATGCCGCGCGAGGCGAGGAACGCGCCCACCCCCTCGGGCGGGGACCGGCCCTCGAAGTGCTCCGCCCAGTCGCGGATCGCGTCGAACGGCACGAACGCCTGGTTCGCCTCGCGCGCGCGGCGCCGCAGGTAGTAGTCGAACAGCTCCTTCCAGGTCTCGGCGTGCAGCGCGGTGCTCTCGGTGAGCACGCCCTCGAGGCGGAACAGGCAGGCGCGAATGCGCGGCGGCAGGCCCAGCGGCGTGCGAGATCGCGGCGGCTCGCCGAGGATGTACGCGTCGACGGCGTGGGCGAACCCCTCGTCTTCGTTCGACAGCGTCACGTGGCGCGCGAACCGCTGCACCTCGGCGGCCGCGTTCCCCATCGCGATGCCCATGCCGGCGACCTTCAGCATCGGCACGTCGTTGAGCATGTCGCCCACCGTCGCGATCGCCCCGAGGGGAATGCCGGTGAGCCGCGACGCCTCGCGCACCACCATGCCCTTGTTCGCCTCGGGGTGCGTCACGTCGACGTACGCGGACGCGGACCGGGCCGCCGACGCCTCGGAGCCGAGCCGCGCGATCAGCTCGGCCTCGCAGCGCGCCAGCAGTCGCCGGTCTTCGCTCACCCCGACGATCTTGACCGCCGCGTCGAGCAGCCCGTGCAGGTCGCCGGTCACCACCGGGTCGAAGCCGACCACCGTGCGCTCGCGCGCCACCCGCGGCGCGTCGAGCCGCCGCACGAACCAGTCGGGCCCCCGGTAGATCCAGACGTCGAGGCCCTCGGCGAGCAGGTAGTCGACGGCCTCGCGCGCGACCTCCGGATCGACCGTTCGCTGCGCCAGCACCGTCTCGAGATCGGGCCTCACGTACATGCCGCCGTTGAACGCCGCCACCGGCGCCGTGATCCGCAGCAGCTCGACCAGGCGCGCGAGGCCCCGCGGCGGCCGCCCGCTCGTCACGGTGAACCGCACGCCGGCCTCGCGCAGCCGCGCGACCGCCTCGATCGTGCCCTCGGTCACCACCTTCTCCGGCGTGACCAGCGTCCCGTCCACGTCTGCGATCACCAGCTCGATCTTCATGCACGATCAATAATCGCGCGCGCGCGGGCTCCTCATTAGTTGTCACGCGCTTCGCATTCGCGACGGGGGAGGAGCCGCACCAATGTCTGACATACCTGAGCGCAGCACCGCAGCCGTTGCGCGGGCGCTGGTCGCCGGCGGCAAGGGCATTCTGGCGGCAGACGAGACAATTCCGACGATTACGACGCGGCTCGCGAAACACGGCATCGAGTCGACGTTCTTCTCGCGCCGCGACTACCGCGAGCTGTTCTTCAGTACGTCTGGCATTGGCGCCTTCATCGGCGGTGTCATCCTCCAGGACGAGACGATTCGACAGCCCAGCAGCACCGGCCATTCGCTCGTCGCGCTGCTCGCGGAGCGCGGCATCGTGCCCGGCATCAAGGTCGACGAGGGCACGCACCCGCTCGCCGGCGCTCCGGGAGAGCTCATCACCGAGGGCCTCGACGGCCTGCGCACCCGGCTCGAGGAGTACCGCCACCTCGGCGCCCGCTTCGCGAAGTGGCGGGCGCTGTTCATCATCGCCGACGACCGCCCGAGCGCCCGCTGCGTGCTGGCCAACGCCCAGGCCCTCGCGCGCTACGCGGCGCTCTGCCAGGAGCAGGGCCTGGTTCCCATCGTCGAGCCCGAGGTGCTGATCGTCGGCGCGCACCCGCTCGGCCGCTGCGAGCAGGTCACCTCGCTCGTGCTGCGCGTCGTCTTCGATGCCCTCGACGACCAGCGCGTGTCGCTGGAGAGCTTGGTGCTCAAGCCGAGCATGGTGACCGCCGGCAGCGCCGCGCCGGTGCAGGCCTCGGTCGAGGAGGTCGCCGCCGCGACGGTGCGCACCCTCTCGCGCCACGTGCCGCCCGCCGTGCCCGCGGTCGTCTTCCTCTCCGGCGGCCAGAGCCCGGTGCTCGCCACCCGGCACCTCGACGCCATCAACCGGCTCTTGCCCTCCGCGCCGTGGACGCTGAGCTACTCGTACGGCCGCGCGCTGCAGGACGAGGCGCTGGCGGCGTGGCGGGGCCGCCCGGAGAACGTCGCCGCGGCCCAGCGCGCCTTCTTCCACCGCGCCCGGTGCTGCTCTGCCGCCGCGCGCGGCCAGTACGGCAGCGAGACGGAAGCGGTGACCGAGAGCCTTCCGACGTCGGCATGACGCAGTCAATCACTCACACACAGGAGAGCGGCCGTGGCAAATCAGACACTGAATCGTGAACCGCGGGTGGCGCGCGAGCCGGGGCTCCCGCATGGCGGCAACGGAGCAGGCCCGGTGTCCGCCCGCGCCGAGGGAGGGCGGGCGGCGGCGGAGAAGAAGAAGCAGCACGGCCCCGCCGGCCCGCTCAGCGCCCGCGAGCTCGAGCTGGTCAACGCCTGGTGGCGCGCCTGCAACTACCTCGCGGTGGGCATGATCTACCTCCGAGACAACGCGCTCTTGCGGCGGCCGCTCGAGGTCGAGCACATCAAGCACCGGCTGCTCGGCCACTGGGGCGCGAGCCCGGCGCTGTCGTTCGTCTGGGCGCACCTCAACCGCCTCATCGTGAAGCACGACCTCGACGTCATCTTCGTCGCCGGGCCCGGCCACGGCGCGCCGGGCGTGCTCGGCCCCACGTACCTCGACGGCAGCTACTCCGAGGTGTACCCGGACAAGAGCCAGGACGAGGAGGGCATGACGAAGTTCTTCAAGCAGTTCTCCTTCCCCGGCCACATCGGCAGCCACGTCACGCCCGAGACGCCCGGCTCGATCCACGAGGGTGGGGAGCTCGGCTACAGCCTGTCGCACGCGTACGGCATGGCGTTCGACAACCCCGACCTCATCGTCGCGTGCGTCGTCGGCGACGGCGAGGCCGAGACCGGGCCGCTCGCCACCGCGTGGCACTCGAACAAGTTCGTGAATCCGATCCGCGACGGCGCGGTGCTGCCGATCTTGAACCTCAACGGCTACAAGATCGCCAACCCGACCATTCTCTCGCGCATCAGCGAGGACGAGCTCGAGTCGCTGTTCATCGGCTACGGCTACAAGCCGTACTTCGTCGAGGGCTCCGACCCCCCGCTCATGCACCAGAAGATGGCCGAGACGCTGGAGCGCGCCGTCGGCGAGATCCGCACCCTCCAGCGCACCGCGCGGCAGACGAGCTCGGCGAAGCGGCCGCGCTGGCCGATGATCGTGCTGCGCTCACCCAAGGGGTGGACGGGCCCGAAGGAGCTCGACGGTCACAAGCTCGAGGGCTTCTGGCGCTCGCACCAGGTGCCGTTCGCCGACGTGCGGACGAACCCGGCGCACCTGCGCGTGCTCGAGGACTGGATGCGCAGCTACCGGCCCGAGGAGCTGTTCGACGCCCGCGGCACCCTCATCCCCGAGCTGCAGGCGCTCTCGCCGAAGAACCACCGGCGCATGGGCTCGAACCCGCACGCGAACGGCGGGGTGCTGCGCAAGGACCTCAAGCTGCCCGACTACCGCGCGTACGCGGTGGCGGTGACGACACGCGGCACCTCGCTGCACGAGAACACGAAGCCGCTCGGCGAGTTTCTGCGCGACGTGATGCGCAACAACATGACCACGTTCCGCGTCTTCGGGCCCGACGAGACGGCGTCGAACCGGCTCCAGTCGATCTACGAGGTCAGCAAGAAGACGTGGATGGCGGACCTGCTGCCGGAGGACTCCGACGGCGGCGAGCTCGCGCGCGACGGCCGCGTGATGGAGATGCTCTCCGAGCACACCCTGCTCGGCTGGCTCGAGGGCTACCTGCTCACCGGGCGGCACGGCTTCTTCCACACCTACGAGGCGTTCGCGCACGTCATCGACTCGATGTTCAACCAGCACGCGAAGTGGCTCGACATCAGCCGCAAGGTGAGCTGGCGCGCGCCGGTCGCGTCCGAGAACATTCTCCTCTCGTCGACGGTCTGGCGGCAGGACCACAACGGCTTCTCGCACCAGGACCCGGGCTTCATCGACCTCGTCACCAACAAGGCGCCGGCGGTGACGCGCATCTACCTGCCGCCCGACGCGAACACGCTGCTCGTGGTCGCCGACCAGTGCCTGCGCAGCACCGACTGCGTGAACGTCATCGTCGCCGACAAGCAGAAGCACCTGCAGTTCTGCACCATCGACGAGGCGGCCATTCACTGCGCGAAGGGCCTGGGCATCTGGGCCCGCGCCAGCACCGATCGCGGCGAAGAGCCCGACGTGGTGCTCGCCAGCTGCGGCGACGTCGCCACGCAAGAGGCGCTCGCGGCCGCGTCGATTCTCCGCCTGCGGGTGCCCGACCTGAAGCTGCGCTTCGTCAACGTCGTCGACCTGTTCCGCCTCGCGCTGGCGGGCGAGCACCCGAACGGCTCGTCGGCGAGCGAGCTCGACGGCATCTTCACCACCGACAAGCCCATCATCTTCAGCTTCCACGGCTACCCGACGCTGATTCACAAGCTCGCGTACAAGATGACGAACCACGCGAACCTGCACGTTCACGGCTACCGCGAGCGCGGCAACATCAACACGCCGTTCGAGCTGGCGCTGCTCAACCGCACGTCGCGCTTCGATCTCGCCATCGACGTGATCGATCGCGTGCCCCGGCTGCGGGAGAAGGCCGGCCACCTCAAGGAAGAGCTGCGGAACGCGATCATCGACAACCTCCGCTACGCGCACGAGCACGGCGCCGATCGGCCGGAGATCGCCGACTGGGTCTGGCCCGACTGACCGGAGCCGCGCGTGACGGACCCCGCGCTGCTGGTGCTGAACGCCGGCTCGTCGAGCCTGAAGTTCGCCGTCTTCACCGGCGACGGCGAGCCCCGGGCCGCGCTCGAGGGTCAGCTCGAGGGCCTCGGCGCGCGACCTCGCCTCGTCGCGCGGCGGCGGGGCGTCGTCGTCGCCGACAAGGCGTGGCCGCCGGGCACGCGGCTCGACCACGGCGCCGCCGCCGAGCAGCTCCTCGCGGCGGGCGTGCTGGGAGAGCACACCATCGCCGCGGTCGGCCACCGCATCGTCCACGGAGGCCCCCGCTTCACCGGCCCGGTGCGCATCGACGACCCCACCCTCGCGGAGCTGGAGGCGCTCGTCCCGCTGGCGAGGCTGCACCAGCCGCGGAGCCTCGCCGTGGTGCGCGCGGTGATGAAGCGGGCGCCCGGGCTGCCGCAGGTCGCCTGCTTCGACACCGCCTTCCACCGCTCGCAGCCGGCGGTCGCGCAGACCTTCGGGCTGCCGCGCCGCTACGCCGACGAGGGCGTGCGGCGCTACGGCTTTCACGGCCTGTCGTACGAGTACGTCGCCTCGCTGCTGCCGCGGCTGGCCCCGGCGGCGGCGCGCGGCCGCACCGTCGTCGCCCACCTGGGCAACGGCGCGAGCCTGTGCGCGCTGCGCGGCGGCCGGAGCATCGCCACGACCATGGGCTTCACCGCGCTCGACGGCCTGGTGATGGGCACCCGCTGCGGCGCCCTCGACCCCGGCGTCCTGCTCTACCTCATCGACCGCCACGGCCTCGACGCGCGGGCGCTCGAGCAGCTGCTGTACGAGCAGTCCGGGCTGCTCGGCGTGTCCGGCATCTCGAGCGACATGCGAGACCTGCTCGCCCGGCAGGAAGAGCCCGCCGCGGCCGCCGCGATCGACCTGTTCGTGTATCGAGTTGCGCGGGAGCTCGGCTCGCTCGCCGCCGCGCTCGGCGGCCTCGACGCGCTCGTCTTCACCGGCGGCATCGGCGAGAACGCCGCGCCGATTCGCGAGCGCGTGTGCCGCGACGCGCGCTGGCTCGGCCTCGAGCTGGACGAGGAGCTCAACGCATCGGGCGCGCAGCGCATCAGCCTGCGAGAGAGCCGCGTGGCGGCGTGGGTCGTCTCGACCGACGAGGCCGCGATGATCGCGCGGCACACCAGGGCGCTGCTGGGTGAGGAGACCGCCCTGGGGGCAGGCGACGTGGCGCCCGCGGCGCGGTGAAGCCGACGGCCTTCGAGTTCCCGTCGCCCGCAAAACCCGCTACACCTGTCTGCCATGACGACCCCCGTCTCCCGTACCACCGGCGGCGCCGCGTCCTCTTCGCCCCGCGGCGACTACACCATTCAGCGCAATGACACGCTCTCGAAGCTGGCCCAGCGCTTCGGGGTCAGCGTGGAGCAGCTGCTCGACGCGAACCCGCACATCACCAACAAAGACGTGATTCGCGCGGGCGACCGGCTGGTGGTTCCGCGCGCGCAGGCGCAGCAGCCGGCGACGACGACGACGACGACGACCACGACGACGACGCAGGGCTGGCGGCCCCAGGGGCCGGCGGCGCGGCCAGGCACGGGCACCCGGCCGGCAGCGGGTGAAGAGCAGAGCAGCCCGACGGTGCAGGCCCAGACCCCGCGACCGGCGGGCTCGGACGGCCTCGACGGCGTGCGCAGCGGCAACCAGGTGCTCTCGAAGGGCGCCCAGGGTCCGTTCGTGGCCGAGGCGCAGCAGCTGCTCGTGAAGAACGGCCACCCGCTCGCGCCGTACGGCGCGGACGGAGACTTCGGCGGCGTGACCGAAACTGCGGTGAAGACCTTCCAGCGGCAGAACGGCCTGCCCGAGAGCGGGCGCATCGACCAGGCCACGCTGGTGAAGCTCGAGGCGGGGGCCGCCCAGAGCGTGAAGTACCCCGAGTACGACAAGCTGTTCGCCGACGGCGTGCTGCGCACCACCATCGGCATCGGCTACGACGAGGGCGGCTGGCAGAAGCCGGAGATCAAGAAGATGGTCGAAGGCCTCGCCGCGCAAGGCTACGAGTCGGTCGACGTGAGCACGATGAGCGACGCGGAGATTCGCACCCGGCTCGGCGTCGACCCCGCCACGGTCGACCGCGAGAGCGCCTACTTCGTGAAGACGTTCCAGCACAACGGGAAGGACGTGCGGGCGGTGACCCGGCTCATCACGCCGGACACCCCGAACGCGAAGCAGAAGTTCGCCGAAGCCACCGCGAACGACGAGGTGGTGCTCTACGGCGGCCACGGGCGCTACGGCTCGGGCCCCGACTTCGACGACAAGCACAGCGCGGCGGGCAACTTCCGCATCGGCGACCCGTACGAGAGCGGCAAGGTCACGCTGGGTCAGAACGACCTGAGCCGGACCTCGATGACGAAGGACTACCAGCTCATGTTCTTCCGCGGCTGCACCACCAACCTGTACCTCGACGACCTGCGCGGCAAGGCGCGCGGCAAGAACGCCGAGAACCTCGACGTCATCGCCACCAACACGGTGCTGTACTGGGACGACACCGCGAACGACATCCTCGCGGTGACCGGCGGCCTCACCAGCGGCCAGAGCATCGACGAGCTCAAGAGCCAGCTGAACGCCAACAACGTCTTCAACAAGCCCGGCGAGATGCACGACAAGTTCACCTTCGACGGCTTCCAGCAGAACGCGGTGCAGTCGCACCGGTGAGCGCGCTGCTCGTCCTGGCGCTGCTGGCTCACGATATGAGCAAACACCTGGCCGACCTCGAGGCCCTGGGCAGTTCGAAGGACGTGGTCGGAGCGGTCGACAAGCTCGGCGCGTCGCTCGACTCGATGGACGAGAAGGTCCGCGAGGCGACCGTGTCGGCCCTGCGCGAGCTGCTCGCCACGCGCGACTTTCCCAGGCTGCTCGACGACGACTTCACGCCGATCAAGACCCGGCGAAACGTGCTCAAGGCGCTGAGGTACCTCAAAGAGCCGCGCTACACGCCGCGGGTGGTGAAGGCGCTCTCCGACTCCGAGGCCACGCTCCGGGCCGAGGCCGCGCTGACGCTGTCGGTGTTCGGGGCCGACGCGGCAGAGCGCGAGCTCATCGCCGCGCTCTCGGACCGGGAGAAAGACGTGCGGTACTACGCCGCCGATGCGCTGGGAGGGCTTCGCACCGACGCAGCGAAGAAGGCCATCTCCGAGCGGCTGGGGGTCGAGACCGACAAGACCGTCATCTTCTCGCTGCAGCAGGCCCAGAAGCGTCAGCGTCGCTGAAGCCTGCAGGGGCCCGCCGTCGCCCCGCGATTCGGTATCGTCCCCACCCGTGCAGCGGGCTCGGGTTCACACGGCGGCAGGCGCCTTCGCGACCGTGCTCTCGATGATTCCGTGGAAGCTGCTCGAAGCGGCCGGCGTGAGCGAGCCGGTCGCCGCGGCCGTCGCCCTCGCGCTGCTGGGGGTCGCGGCGCTCGTCGCGCTCGCCGCGCGAAGAACCGCGTTCGCCCGACGGTCGTACTTCATGCCGGTCTTCCGCGAAGCCTTCGAGGTGAGCGCGTTCCTGAGGGCCTTTGCGGCCTACGCCGGCGCGTTGGTCGCGCTCGCGCTCGTCGGGGGGTTGCTCTGGCTGCGCGCGTCACCGTGACCCCAAAGCCATTCGCCGCCCCGGCGAACTACGCTCGCCCCATGCGAAAGGTCGTCGCGGTACCTGCTGCTCGCGTGCAGCCCCAACCCGAGCACCGACGACGCCGGTGCGGCGGGCGAAGCAGCGCAGGCGGAGCTGCTGGAGGAGGCGCCGGAGCGGCCTCTTGCTGCACCTCTCTCAGGCGCTCCGAGTGAGGCCTACCCCATTCGGGGGATAGCGCCCGCGTCCGCCAGCCGGTAGCGTCGTTCGCACCTTCCGGGAACGGAGCTGCGCTGAAATGATCGGTCGTCGTGCTCGCGGCGGGGCCAGAACATGGTTCTCGGCGGTGACCCGACTCGGAAGGTGGACGTGTTGCTTCGTCTCGCTCGTGGTCGGCTGCAGCCGCGACCTCAGCGTCCCCGAGCCGCTGGGCGACGGAGAGCTCATCGGTCGCGTGGTGGTCGCGGTCCCTGGCCGCGGCGACCGGCTGCCGGCGGCGGACACGCTGGTGCAGCTGTCGTCGAGCAGCCTCTCGACCCGGGCGGGCGCCGACGGCCGCTTCCGGCTCGTCGGCATCACCTCGAGCGAGGGCACGGTGCTCTTCCGCTACCACAGCGCCGAGACCGGCACCCGGCTCAAGCGCCTGTCGCTCGCCGACCACGGCGCGGGGCCGGGCCGCGTCGTCAACCTCGGTGACGTGCGTGTCGTCGAGAGCGCGGCCCTGCACGGGCGGGCGCTGCGCGGCGACCTGCTCGAGCAGAAGAGCGGCCACCTCAACTCGGTCGTCTTCGTTCCCGAAGGGCCGACCACGACGTACACCGGCGACGACGGCAGCTTCGCGTTGAGCGAGCTGCCCGAGGGCCCGCTGCAGCTCTCGGTCTTCCGCGACGGGTACGAGCCCTTCACGCTCTCGCAGCTGACGCTGCGCTCGGGAGAAGACTTCCCGCTCAAGGACATCGTGCTCCTGCCGGCCGCGGGTGCGCCGCTCGCGGGCTCCATCGCGGGTTCGGTGCGGCTCCTTCCCCAGGCGCCGTTCGTGGGTACGGCGGTCACCGCGACGAGGCTCGGCGGCCAGGGCACACGCGTCGACGCCGCGACCGACGGCACGTTCACCGTCGCCGGGCTCCAGCCGGGGGTGTACGACGTGAGCGTCGAGCGGCCCGGATATTCGACCGCGTTCGTCCCCAACGTCCTGGTGCGGTCGGACCAGGTCACCGTGCTGCGCGAAGTCGTGCTCAGCGACGGCGCCAGCGTCGACCTCGACGCCGGCCGAGAGCTGCCGCGCGACGCAGGGCCACCCGACGCAGGGCCACCCGACGCGGGGCCTCCCGACGCGGGGCCTCCCGACGCAGGGCCTCCCGACGCGGGGCCTCCCGACGCGGGGCCTCCCGACGCGGGGCCTCCCGACGCCGGTGCGGCAGACGCAGGAGCGCGCACGTGCGCGATGAACCTCGACTGCCCGATGGGGCAGTGGTGCGACGACCGGTTGTGCGTGCCCCAGTGCGCGAGCTCGGGTGACTGCACCCACAGCCGTGTCTGCGACCTCTCCACGCGCACGTGCATCGCTCCGTGCGACGGCGGCTGCTCGGCCGGCTACGGCTGCGACGTGGCGGCGGGCGTCTGCCGGCTTCCCTGCGATGCGTTCAGCCCCTGCCCGCCGGGGCTCAAGTGCTCGGCCGCCAATCGCTGCGTGCCCCAGTGCAGCGTGGCCGCCGACTGTCCCGCGCCGCACAGCACCTGCCACAACGGTCAGTGCGGCCCGACCGGCACGTGCGACAGCGACCTCGACTGCCCGCTCACCCAGCGCTGCCTGGGGCTGCCCAACGGAGTCTGTCAGCCTCGCTCGGTCGGCGACGGCGGCACCGACGCGGGGCCCGTCTTCCCCTGCTCCGCCGCCTGCGACTGCCGCGTGGGCGAGGCCTGCGTGCGCGGGGCCTGTCGCTTCGAGGGCCTGCCCACCGTCTTCGTCACCGCCGACGGCGGCGGCCTCGGCGGCACACCGGCCGACCCGACCTCCGAGCTGCGCCAGGCAGTCACGAACGCGGCGCCAGGCACGGTCATCGCGCTGCGTGCGGGAGACGTCTTCACCCTGGACGCGGGCCTCACCCTCAGCGCGAGCCGGGTCACGCTTGCGGGTGGCTACGTCGACTGTGGCGGCCGCGGCTGGCTGCGCGACGAGGCGCAGCTCACCCAGCTCTCGTACACCGCGACGCCCGTGCTCCAGGTAACGGGGACGAGCACCGCGTCGCTGGAATCGAACGCCGTGCGCAACCTGCACCTGAGCACCGGCTTCGCGGTCTGCGGTCAGGCGGTGCTGCGCAGTGCGCTCACCCGCAACCAGGAGATCGAGAACATCCGCGCCACCATCGCGACGGCGTGCGGCAGCGGCGGCGTGGTGGCCAACACCTGCAGCGGCTGCGAATCGGTCCACATGCGCGACGTCGTCCTCACCCAGCCGACCATCACCTACGGCAACCAGAGCAGCGTCCAGCTGTTGTCGATGAGCGGCTCGTCGGGGCTGCTCGAGGGCCTCGTGATGCCGACGACGAGCCAGGCCGGAGTCCTGGGCATCAACATGGGCTCGCTGCGCGGACCCTTGACCATTCGCGACTACGAATACGGCGGCGGGACCGGCTCGGGGCACGCGTTCGCCATCGCCTTCGACAACTGCCTGAGTCACCGGCTCACGCTGGAGGACAGCCGGCTCCGCTGGCCGGTGGGCGGCTCGGTGCCGAGCGGTGTCACCACGCTGCTCGACATCAAGAACTGCAACGACCTGGTGATTCGCAACAACCACATCGACGGCCTGACGACGGTGGGCATCACCAACCCGGTGGCCCGGGGCGTCACGCTCACCAACTGCTCGGGCAGCATCACCGGCAACCACTTCGACCTGCCGGCCCTCGACTTCACGTCCACCACCGGAATGGTCTCGGTGATTCAGGTCAACAGCACGGGTGGCCCGCTGACCATCGCCGACAACTCCTTCGCCAGAGGCGACACCGGCGGAGGCACGCGGCTCATCGAGCTGCTCGGCCTCACGGTGGGCCCGGTGCGGGTCGAGCGCAACGTCGTCACGCCGACGGCGATCGCCGGCAACGCAGCCGGCGCCACGAACATCAGCGCCGGCCTGTTCGCCAGCGGAGTGCAGGCCAGCGCGCAGCTCACGGTGACCGACAACGTGCTGCACAGCATCGACCTGCCGAACTGCGTCGGCATCGCGAACGGCGCCTACCTGCTCAACACCACCGCGGTGCTCGAGCGAAACCAGCTCTACGGTCGGCGCGGCAACTCGGCGCACGGCCTGACCATCGAGGGCGGCAGCACCGTGGAGCTGTACAGCAACTACCTCTACGGCGGGGTGTCGACCGCGAGGGCCAGCCCCTGCAGCACGACCGGCACCTCGACCGGCCTCAACCTCGTGGCCGACGGCGGCGTGCCCTACGTCTGGGCGGTGTCGAACACCATCGAGGGTGCGGGAGAGCCCTCGCAGGTCATGCCGGCGATCGGTGTGTCGATCGGGTCTCCCCTGGACAACAGCGTCTTCGTCTCGAACCTCATCGGCGGGGGCCGCGCCCCAACTCACCCGATGGTGCAGAGCGCCAGCGCCGGGACGACGTGGTCGGCCAACTACTTCTGGTACGCGTACCCGGGCCAGCGCACCGACGGCGACAGCGCGCCCGTCATCGTCGCCGACGGCGGCAGCAACCTGCTGGGCGACCTGCTCGGCTGCTACGACTTGTCGAGGCCGCACCCCACCTACGAGCTCGCGCCGGCCGCGCCGTGCGTCGACACCGGCAGCTGGGGACGCCGGCTCGACATGTCCGTCGTCGGCACCGACCTCTTTGGCCGGCCGCGCGACGCGGGTGCGGGCCCCGACATCGGCGCCTGGGAGCGGCACTGAACGCGGTGGCCGCGCGCCCCGTCGCCCGGAGCCTGCAACGCCCGTCGCGCCGCGCTCACTTCAAGACGGAAAGCGTCGGGGTCGTCGGCGCCGGGGCCACGTAGGGCACGAGGCGGCCGATCACCATCGCGAACGAGAGCCCCCACCGCGGCCACGGCGTGACGCACAGCTGCGCGTCGCTGCTGAACCGAAACGGCGTGTTGAAGTTCTGGTGTCTGGTCGACGCGCCCTGCCTCGCCCAGCCGGTCTGCACCGGCTCGGTGTAGTTGCTGCCCAGCTCGTACAGGCGCAGCGGCGCCGCGTCGCCGCGGAAGAGCGAGAAGTTCCCGCTGGGCACGTTGCGCTTCGAGACCGACAACGTCACCGTCGCGTCGGAGCGCACGTTGGGGATGAGCGAATACTGGAAGTCGGTGATCTCGAACACGTACCCGACGGGGATGACGTACTCGACGGTGTCCACCGAGACCGAGCCGTCGAGGTTGATGCGCAGCCGGGCGAGCTTCCGCCCGTCGAGGGTCTGGCAGCCGCTGCTCTCCATCATCGGCACGAGGATCAGCTGCTCCTGCGCGAACGCCGACGACGCTCCGAGCAGGACGACGACGCCGACGAGTGACTTGAGGTTCATGCCGCGAGCGGTTGCGCGTCTCGTGCCAGCTCGCGCCCCAGTCGGTCCGCCCACCTGCGCGTCCAGACGTCGCGACGCCGACGCCGTGGCACGTGACAGAGCGCCCGCGGGCCGGTCACGCCTCGAGCAGGTCGCGCAGAATGTCGTAGCGGTTCGGGTAGAGGCGCGCGAACTCGGCCTCGGCCGGGGTGCCGCGCACCTGGTAGTAGAGCTCGACGGTCTCGGCGAAGTCCTCGCCGAAGTGGCGGCGCTCGTCGTCGTTGTTCCCGGTCGCCGACTCGTACGCGTAGCCGGAGACGTAGTGGCCGTCGGCCTCGATGGCCTCGGCCCACTCCTGCCAGCCCTCCGAGAGCTCCTCGAGGTCGCCGTCTTCGTCGATGGAGCTGTTCTCACCGAGCACGTCGGAGAGGTTGTGCGCGGCCTCGTGCACCAGCGTCGACTGCAGCCGCTCGAGCGACCGGCTCTCGGAGGGGAAGATGCGGACCTGGCCCTCGCCGTTGGTGCTCGCCGACGCGCCGCGGCCGGACGACCTCGGCTCGATGATGACGCGCTGGTACTCGTCGGCCGCGAGGTCGGGCAGCGACTCGAGCAGGACCTCGAGCTCGTCGGGCGAGGGCACGCCCTCGGGGAGGTCTGACGGGTAGATGACCTCGACCTCGCGCCCGTCGACCTCGAACGTGTAGCGCACGGCGTCGACGTTCCCGGTCTCGAACTCGAACTCGCCGATGTCCTCGGGCCCGCTCACCTCGACGTCGCGCTGGGCCGGAGGCAGCGCACCGACCGGAGTCGACCCGGGCAGCGCCTCGGCGCCACCGGAGATCTGCAGCAGCTCCGAGCGCTGCGTGACGGCGAGCGGCACGGGGATGGAGCCGAAGATGCGGCGCTCTTCGGTGAACTCTTCCGACGCGAGGTGCTCGGCGATCTCCTCACGGATGGCGACGCCGTGCCCGGGGATGGTGTTGCCGGCGTACTCGAGGAACGCCTCGGCCTGCTCCGTCGAGAGCAGCCGGAAGCCGTCGGAGGTGACCGCGGTGATGAGGGTGTCGACTCCGGCGGGCTCGAGCGCCGGGTTGCTGACCGTCTCGAGCACGGCCTGCTGCACGCCGGGGCTCAACGCCTGAAACGCCGGGTCGGCTTCGAGGCGCTGCCGCGGCGTCGGCGGCGGCAGCGGCACCAGCAGCGCGACGGGCGCCCGGCCGCGGGCGGCGGTCTCGAACGCGTCGGTCAGGCGCGACCTGCGCACCTCGGCCGGCGAACGCGAAGGCGGCAGGCGGGTGGGCGTGGGGAGCAGCGGGCTGGCGCGGCGCGTGGCACGGGAGAAGGTCGTCATGCCCCAAGAACGCGGCGGCGCAGACCGCGGTAACTGCGGGGAGACGTAATCAACGTTGGCATTCCGTGCCGACAACTCGGCACAAGCGAGCTCGACGGGGGTTCCGCTCAGCGGCGGACGACGCCGGCGCCCGTCACAGGTGGCTCAGCGCCACCGCGGCCGCGCCCATCACGCCGACCTGGTCACCGAGCTGCGCGGGCACCACGTCGACGCCCTTGGCGAGCACGCTCATCGCGCGGCCGAGCGCGAGCCGCGAGAGCGGCTCGAACAGGAGCGGGCCGGCCGCCGTCACCCCGCCGCCGATGATGACGCGCTGCGGGTTGAACGCGTTGATCATGCTCGCGACGCCGGCGCTGAGCACCCGCACCGTCTCGTCCCACACCGCGACGGCAGCCGCGTCGCCCTCGCGGACGGCGGCGACGACGTGCTCGGTGGTGATGGCCTCGCGCGAGCCGGCCAGCGCGATGAGCCGCGGCGACGCCGTCTCCCGCGCGCGGCGCGCGATGTTGGTGCCGGAGCAGAACGCCTCGATGCAGCCCTGGCCTCCGCAGGGGCACGGCCAGCCGTCGTACTTCACCTGAATGTGCCCCAGCTCGGCGGCGTTGCCGTTGCTGCCCTGGTAGAGGCGGTCGTCGAGGATGACGCCTCCGCCGACTCCGGTGGAGAGGGTCACGTAGACGAGGTGCTGGTAACCGCGGCCGGCGCCGAAGCGGTGCTCGCCGAGCACGGCGGCGTTGGCGTCGTTGTCGAGGTACGCCTTCACGCCCAGGGCCTTCTCGACGAGCGCGACGAGCGGGAAGTCCTCCCAGCCGGGCAGGTTGGGCGGGTTCAGCGTGACGCCGGTGCGCGGGTCGAGCGGGCCTCCACACCCGATGCCGATGAGCGCGACGTCGCCGACGCCTGACTGCGCGATGACGTCCTTGCACAGCGCGGCGAGGCGCTCGACGGCGGCGTGCGGCCCCTTCGCGACGTCGGTCGGCACGCGGCCGCGGCTGAGCTGCGTGCCGTCTTCGCGGACGACGCCCGCCGCGAGCTTCGTGCCGCCGATGTCGATGGCGAGGACGTGCCTCATGCGCGGCGGCGGTAGCACGTGCTACGAGCTTTGGAAAAGTGAAACGCCCCGTCCTCGAGATCTGCAGCCGCTGCCGCACCGACGAGGAGTGGGACGGGTGGTCGTTCTTCCTCGCGCTCAAGAAGGCGCGCAAGGCCCGCGGCCTCAAGCCCGTGCTCAAGCTGAAAGAGACGAAGTGTCTCGGCGGCTGCGACACGCCGTGCAACGCCGAGCTCTACGGCAAGGGGCGGCCCACGCTGCGCATCACCTGGCTGCACGGAGTCGCCGACGTGGTGCCGTTGCTCGAGGGCGCGGTGCGCTACGTCGAGAGCACGGGGACTCCCACGCACGCGAGCCTGCGTCTTCCCGGGCGGCCGGCGCCGGACTGAAGGCTCATGCGACGCCTGCTGCCACTGCTGCTCGCCGCCTGCGCCGGCTCGGCGCCGCCGGATCACCCGGCTCCGGCGGGCGTGGAGAAGTACGCCGACGCCGTCGACTGGAAGGCCGCGGGCGACGAGGCCGCACAGCTGTTGTCCGGCTACCTGCAGGTCGACACGTTCAACCCGCCGGGCAACGAGACGCGCGGCGCCGAGTACCTGGCGGCGGTGCTGCAGCGCGAAGGCATCGAGCACCGCATCGTCGAGGGCGCGCCGGGGCGCGGCAACCTCATCGCGCGGCTGCCGGCGACGGACGCGGCGACCGAGAAGCCGCTGTGCCTGCTCTCGCACATCGACGTGGTGCCCGCGGAGGCTCAGATGTGGAAGCACCCGCCGCTCTCCGGCGCCATCGCCGGCCCGCCCGACGGAGGCTCCGAGCCGTACGTCTGGGGCCGCGGCGCCATCGACATGAAGGGCATGGGCATCGTCGAGCTCGAGGCGCTGCTGCTCTTGAAGCGGCAGAGCGTGCCGCTCAAGCGCGACGTCGTGCTGCTCGCGGTCGCCGACGAAGAGGTCGACGAGCTCGGCATGAAGCACGTCACGAAGGCCGAGTGGCCCGAGTGCGCGCACCTGATCAACGAGGGCGGCCTGGGGCTCGAGGGCGCCATCACCGAGGGGCAGACCGTGTTCGCCATCTCGGTCGCGGAGAAGGGCGTGCTGTGGCTCCGACTGAAGGCGAAGGGAGAGGCCGGACACGGCTCGACGCCGATGCCCGGCCGCGCGCCGATGGAGCTCTTGCGTGCCGCGTCGGCGCTCATGGCGCGCGAGCCGGTGCCGCGCCTTCAGCCCGCGACGTACGAGCTCTTGCGGCGCGCGGGCGAGCAGCAGGGCGGGTTCTCCGGCTTCGTGATGCAGCGGCCCGCGCTCGTCGACCTGTTGGTGAAGGGCAAGCTGCTGGCGAAGCCGACCACGCGCGCCAGCATCACGGACACGTGCCAGGTCACCGGCTGGAGCGGCATCGGCAGCGCGCCCAACGTCATTCCGTCGGAGGCCTACGCGACGATCGACTGCCGGCTGCTGCCGGGGACTCCGCCGGTCGCGCTGCTCGCCGAGCTCAACGCGCGCATCAAGGACATACCCGGCGTCACGCTCGAGGTCGTCAGCGCGAGCACCGCGAACGGGTCGACGTGGGATGATGCGTTCTTCGCCGCGCTCGCGCGCAACGCGGTGCGGGGGAGGACGGATGCGGTGGCCGGGCCGGTGGTGTCGGTCGGGTACACCGACTCGCTGCTGGCGCGCCCGCTCGGCACGCGCGCGTATGGGTTCATTCCGTTCGAGCTGACGCCCGAGGAGCTCGCCACGATGCACGGCCGCGATGAGCGCGTGTCCGTCGCCAACCTGCGAAGGGGCACGGAGGTGCTGTTCCGCAGCGTGGTGGATGTGGTGGCGAAGTAGGCCCGCTCACAGCGCCTTCAGCCACGCCACCAGCGCGGCACGGTCCTCCGCCGGCCAGTCGGTCCCATACGCATGGCCCGGCACCTTCTCGAGCCGCGCCGGGTCGAACAGCTCCTCCAGCGTCGCCACCGCGCCGTGGTGCAGGTACGGCGCGCCGGCGCCGATGCGAATGAGCGCCGGCGGCCGGTATCGCCCCGTGCCGCGCGCGGCGCCATTCGCGAGCGCGAGGTCGGTGCCGATTCGCGCAGCGTCGACGGGCTCTCCGCCGTACACCGCGTTCGAGTGACACTCGGCGCAGCCGCGGCGGAACAACGCGAGGCCCGGCCCCGCAGGCGGCGCCTTCACCGCGGGCGTCAGCGAGTACAGGTACTGCGCGAGCGCCCACGCGAGCACGCGCGGAGGCCGCACGCGCTCGTGGTTCGAGTGCAAGAGCTGCGTCTCCTGCCGAATCGCGAGCGCCGTGGGGCTCACGTGCCGAATGGTCCCGGCCTGGGTGAAGAAGCTCTGCTCCCTCAAGCCCCACAGGTCGGGAATCGCGACCGGGTCCTCGTCGTCGTCCTCCGTGACGTCGGCGCGACCGGGGCCCCACGTCTTCATGCGCGCGGCGAGGCGCTCGTCGACGCGCGTGTTCGTCTCGGCGTGGAACTGAAGCCGCAGCGTGCCGTAGTCGAACGTGCGCCGGGCCTGGCCGGGCACGACCTCGCCGTCGACGACGGTCGCGTGGCAGAGGGCGCAGGTGATGCCGAGCCGTGACTTGCCGTCGATGTCGGTGAACGCGACGACTCCGGGAGCGTCGCCGCGCGCGTCGCGCTGCAGCCCCACCTGCGCCGAGAGCTCGGGCCGCGTGGCGGCGAACTCGACGAGCGGCTCGGCGCGCAGCGGGTAATCGAAGAACACGCGCCGGCCGAGCGCCTCCCACTCGGCCTGCGTCTTGGGGGTCTGCCCGTCCCACAGCGGCGCGCCGCGCACGACCGGGTTCCACTCGGGCAGCGCGTCCCAGCCTCCGCTCGGCAGCGCGTACGAGCTCAGGCGCTGCCGCGAGTAGGTGTTGTCGTGATTCGCGAGCGAGGCCTCGAGCACTTCGCGGCGGAACGCGCGGTCGTTCAGGTACCGCTCGCGCTCCGGTACGACCTCGCGCTTGCACGCCGCGAGGCACAGCACGACGACGGGTGAGACGAAACGGATCAGGTCACGACCTCGGGCTCGCGCTGGGCGTCAGGCCCGGTGAGTGTACGCAGCTCTCCGTCGACTGCCACGTCGACCTCGGTCTTGTAGACGGTGGGAGCACCGATGCGCAGGTAGCTGCTGCCCCCGTACGTCGGAGCGCTCAGGTCGTACATCGCCTTCTCCGTCGTGTTCGGAGCGACCTGCCCGTTCCACGGCGAGTACTGGTTGTTGAGCCAGCGCCGCGGGTTCGACGGCGTGAGCGTGTCGACGAGCGCGCCCGTCCTCGAGTCGTAGAGGCGAACGGCGCGGACCTCGAGGTTCGCGGGCGAGTGCGCCGTCGAGACGACGTCGAGCTGCAGGCTCGACTGGCGGCAGCCGCAGCCGGCGCCCGCGCAGTCGGCGAACTCGCTGTCACGGAGCGCTTGCGCGCCGCTGCCTCCACACGGGTCACCGAGCGTGATGGCCGAGACGCTGACCTTCACGTCGCCGCCGCACGGCTTCGTCCAGACCGGGTTCTGGGAGATGGGACCGCAGGCGAGGGCGAGGAGGAGGAGCGCACCGAGCTTTTTCATGACGGGACCCCTTCGCAAGGAAGGGACCAACGCCCAAGCTCGCGAAGTCACGGCGCGTGTCGCACCGGTGCGACTCAGAGATCTGACGCCGGGGCGGGGTTCTTCGAGGCCCGCTGCGCCTTCACCATCTTCACGAAGGTCTTGATGTCGGCGACGTGCACCGAGCGCGTCGCCAGCGCGACGATGCACCAGCACACCGCGATGACGCCGACGCGCGGCCAGCCGGGCAGGCCCAGGCGGCGCAGCCCGTAGTCGATGGCGAGCACGATGATCGCGGTGAGCACGGTGCGCACGCAGACGGAGACGAGCCGCGCGTCGACGGCCAGCCGGCCGAGCCGCTGCAGCATGATGCCGGTGGTGATCAGCTCGGTGACGACGATCGCCGCCGCGCACGTGACCGACCCACCCGACGGCCCGTACCAGTCGAGCATCAGCGGCACGAAGATGAAGTCGAGCGCGGGCGCGACGCCGAGCATCGCGATGGAGACGAGCGTCACCGTCCACCCGCGGTTCAGCGCGGCGAGGCACGTCGACGCGACGACGTTCACGTAGGTGAGCAGGTACGTCGCGGCCATGACCTCGAGCACGCGGCTCGCCGGCAGGAACTCGGGCTTGAGCAGCAGCACGAGCTGCTCGGCGGCCACGTAGGCGCCGACGGCGAGCGGCGCGCCGACGACGACGCAGGCCTCGATCGCGCGGCGGATGATGGGAGCCGCCTTCTCGGGGCTCTCCTTCGCGGCGCGCGAGAGCGGCGGCAGCAGCACCCAGCTGATGACCGGCACGACGGCCATGAGGATGCCGCCGAAGCCGAGCACCGCGGTGTACCAGCCGACCTCGCGGTTCGCGGCGGCCTGCGAGCCGAGCTTCGCGGCCGCGATGGAGCCGAGCACCGCGACGTCCGCGCGCCCCATGCCCGCCAGCGCGATGGCGTTGATCCACCACGACACCGACTTCTTGATGGCGGCCTTCGTCGCCGGCCAGTCGACCTCGAAGCGCAGGCCGACGTGCCGGTTGCAGAGCCACAGCGTGCCGCCCGCGCGAATCGCCTCGGAGATGGTGAACGACGCGGCGAGCCACACGATGGAAGCGCCCAGCCACAGGCCCGAGACGATGCCCACGGCCCAGGTGAGCTTGGTGATGATGTTGACGACCGAGAGCCCGTCGACCTTGCCCGCCGTGTGCAGCAGCGCCGAGGCGGTGCTCTGCATCATCACCATCAGCTGCGCGAGGGCGAAGACGACGGCGGTGACGATGATCTCCGTCGGGCGGCCGAGCGCGATGAGCGTGCCGACGAGCGCGAGCGTCAGCACCGCGCCGAGGCCGGCGCGGACCAGCACGATGCCGCCGAAGATGCCGTCCGCGCGCTTGAGCGTGGTGCCGAGCTCGGTGCGCAGCCACATGTCGACGCCCAGCCAGGCGGCGACGAGGAACAGGCCCGCGAAGCCGTCCGCGAAGTTGAGCTCGCCGAACCGCTCGGCGCCGAGCATGCGCGGCACCAGGAAGTGCCGCACCGCCAGCGTGATGCCGAAGGAGACCACCAGCGAGCCGGCCAACTTCAGCGCGTTGCGGAGGGCGGTCGAGGCTTCGTGCGAAGGAGATGACTCGGACATCGGCGGCGGACGCAGCTTCGGTCAGCGCGAGAGGTGCGTCGAGCACGAACCGCCTCCGTTCACACTGAGCGGAGGCCGCAGGCCGGAGTCGAAGTGGGCCGCGCGTCGGCTTCGGGCCCCCTTCGACTGCGCTGCCCTTCGGGCAGCTCCGCTCAGGGTGAACGGTGCTTCTATCGACTTCCGCGCACCTACTTCTCCCGCTCACTCCACCTGCACTGCTCCGGCGCCTTGTCGTCCCTCAGGCCCAGGAACGCCGGGTGCCGCAGCTTCCCGTCTCCGGTCCACTCGTGGAACGCGAGCTGGCAGACGAGCTTCGGCGCCACCCACGTGGCGTCGCGAAGCCGCGGCGCACCGACGAAGGGAGACTCCGTCACCTCGAGCTTCCGCAGCTTCGCCCCGAGCTCCCTCAGCGTCTTCGAGTTGAAGCCGGTGCCCACCTTGCCGCAGTAGCGAAGCTCCGGCCCGTCGTAGAGGCCGACGAGCAGCGCGCCGAAGTCTTCGCGCGAGCCCTTCGGCGCCGTGAAGCCGCCGATCACGAGCTCGGACTCGCGCCGGACCTTCACCTTCACCCACGCCTTCGACCTGCGCCCCGGCTCGTAGACCGACGCGCCGTCCTTCGCGAGGATGCCCTCCCAGCCGTGCTCCACGGCGTGCGCGTACGCGGCCATCCCATCGAGCTCGAGCACGCGCGAGCGCCTGAGCGGCGGCTTCTCGGGCACGAGCTTCTCGAGGGCCTTCCTGCGCTCGAAGAGCGGCCACTCCATGATGCTGTCGCCGTCACGCACCAGGCAGTCGAAGACCACGTACTGGGGCTCATCGCCCTGCTGCCAGAGCTGGAACCGCGAGACGCCCTCGGGGTCGAACACCACGATCTCTCCGTCGAGCAGGAAGTCGCCGCCCTTCAGCTTCTCCAGCGCGGCGGCGATCTTCGGGAAGCTCGACGTTCGGTCGATCATGTTCCGCGACCACAGCTGCACCTTGCCGCCGACGCGCACCGCGAGCCCGCGGATGCCGTCGTACTTCTCCTCGTACACCCAGCCCGGCAGATGAAACGGCCCGTCCGCGAGCGTCGCGAGCATCGGCTCGATGCCTTTTCCCCTCGGCGCCTTCGGCATCTTCAGAACTCCCTGCTCCACACGAGGTCTGCTCCGTACGCCGCGTTGCCGCCGTAGGCCTCGACCGTCCAGTGCGGCACGAACTGGTATTCGACCTTCGCCGCGACGTCGTTCTCGCCCTTGCGCGGGTCGGCGCCGTAGCGCGCCTCGAGGCCCAGGTACACGTCGTCGGTGAGGTACTTGCCGCCCTCGACGCGCGTGCCGCGCAGGCCCTCGCTGCCCGTCTCGATCGAGAGCACGTCGAGCGGCAGCTTCTTCCCCAGCGCGCCCTTGAGCTGCGAGGCCGCGAGCGCGCCGAGCACCGAGGCGACCTGGTCATTCGTGATCGCCGCCGAGCCGCCCTGCTTCAGCGTGCGCCGCCCGGTCGCGACGAGCGCGAAGATGTCGGACTCGGCCATCGGCGGGTTCGACGTCAGCCGGATGTTGAACTGCGGCAGCTGGCCGACGACCGTCGCGAACACCGTCACGCCCTCGCGCTCGTTGCGGTGGGTCGCCGTCACGTTCACGTACGCGCGCGTCGGCAGCCCGCTGAACCGCACGTACGACGACTTGTCGAGGTCGAAGCGCCGGCCGATGACGTCGAGCCGCCCGCGCTTCACCTTCACCTCGCCGAACAGCGACGCGCCCTGCCCGACCTCGACGCGGAACCCCTCCGAGAGCCCGGCCTCGGCGTTCACGTCCGAGCTCTTGATCCACAGGTTGTTCGTCGCGTCGATGGCGATGCGAATCGTGCGCGCCGGCTTCTTCACCTCCGCGAGCGGGTCGCGCCCCTCGAGCTCCGCCAGCTTCTTGCGCTGCTTCGCGTTCACCGGCACGCCGTTGCGCACCAGCACGATGGTCTCGGGCCGCTCGAGGTCCTGCAGGTCCTTCCCCTTCACCTCGGGCAGCTCGATGACCGCGCGCGGAATCGCGAGGCGGCGGATGTCGATGAGGTCGGCGGTGATGATGCCGTCGATGGTGACGTTCTCGACCGACGCGCTCGCCTTGAGCTGGTCGTCGGTGATGATCGGGAAGTTCGTGGACTCGCCGCCGAAGTGCACGTTCCAGGTGTCGTTCTTGAGCGTGCCGCGGCCATAGAACGAGGCCCAGCCGCCGCCGCTCTTCGCGAACAGCTTCTCCAGCGTGAACTGCTCGTCGGTGCCCTTCGCGATGAGCTCGATGTCGCGGTACTCGCCGTACCCCTGCACCGCGACGCGGCCGGCCACGAGCTTCAGGTCTCCCGAGAACCGCGGCACCCCGAGCGTGCCGGACACCTTCGCGTTCGCGTCGAGGCGCCCCTCGACGCGCGGCAAGAGCTCCAGCGTCCCGGAGAGGAACGACAGGTCGAGCCCGTTCGACGTGAGCTCCACCGTCACCGGAGCCTTCTTCCAGTCCACCCCGCGCTCCACCGACGGCAGCGAGATGTCGAGCTGCACCTGGCCCTTCGTGCGCAGCTGGCCGGCTCCGGTGAAGAGCGTCATCGCGACCGTCGAGAGCGCGTCCTGGTAGTCGTAGGTGAAGTTCGCCTTCCCCAGCGCGACCTTGCCCATCGCGACCTGCTCGAGCTGGCCGCGCAGCTCGACCTTCGGGTCGGACAGCGAGCCCGACAGCGCGACTCCCGCCTTCACCGTGCCGCGCGGCTGCGTCTCGTCGGGGTTCGGGTCCATCAGCTCTTCGAGCGTGAAGGGGCCGACGTCTCCGTGGCCGTGCAGCGGCACGCCCTGAAGCTGCTTCGGGTCGGCGAGCGCCTCGAGCGGAGCCTCGGCGAACATCTCGAGCTCCACCAGCCGCACCGAGCCGCGCCGCGACGAGAGCTGCAGCTTCGTCCGCTCGCGCTCGGCGACCACCTTCAGCGACGCGTCGATGGGCTTCACCCGGTTGTTGTCGAGCTGCTGCACGGTGACCGTCACCTCTCCTTCCGGCGAATTCACCGTGCCCTTCGCCGACAGCGACAGCGCCACCTCGCCCTTGAGGTCCGTCATCACCAGGTTCGCGCCCTGCAGCGTCTCGAGCTTCAGGTGCTGCACCGTCGCGTCGACCTGCACCTCGGTCGCGCGCAGCGACTCGGCCGTCGGCGGCTTCGCGCGAAGGCCCTCGAGCGTCAGCGGCGTGAGCAGCTTCACGTCGGCCTCCGCTCCGAAGGCCCGCGCCGCCAGCGTCGCGCCGAGCGCGCCGGACTCGTCCGGCTTCACCTCGAGCACCAGCTTGTCGACGGGGATGTAGCGCTCGCCGCCGCGCTCTTTGAGCTCCCACACCGCGTCGGTCGCCTCGACGCGCGCGGTGACGCGGGGCTTCGCCGCCGTGCCGGTCGCCGTCACGCGAATCGTCGCCCGGCCCTTCGCCGGGATGTCCGCCTGCGCGAGCGGCCCCAGCCCCTCGAGCACGAGGTCCTGCAGCGTCACGTCGGCGGAGAGCTCTTCGGTCGTCCCCCTGGTGAGCCCCTTCACCGGCACGTCGAAGCTGCCCTCGAGCACCCCGAGCGACGACGTCGCGTCGAAGCCGCCCGACGCGCGGTCCTTCGCGTAGCGCGCCTCGAGCTTCAGCTGCAGCTGCCGCAGCGTGCGCACGCTGCCGTCGCGCCAGGTCACCGACGCCTCCGCCGAGGGAGCCGACGTGCGCCCGGTCGCCGACGCGGTGAGGTCGAGCTTGCCGCCCAGGCCCCACTTCGTCGGCACGAACGCGTGCGGCAGCCGCGTCAGCTCGACGTTCTTCGCGTCCACCTTGGCGTCGACGCGCCCGCCCTTCAGCTTCGCCTGCAGCGCGACGCGCTGCTCCGCCGACACGAGCGCGAGCGGCTCGACCTCGAGGCCGTCTCCGAACCGAAGGTGCGCCGGGGCCTCGAGCGTCCAGTCCGCCTCGGGGTAGTGGAGGACCAGCCCGTTCAGCTGCAGCCCGTTCGCGTCGGCGTCGACGGTGCCCTTCGCGGTGAGGCTCATGTCCGCGAGCCCCTTCGTCGAGAGCAACAGGTCGAGGTCGCGCCCGTGCGTGTCGAGGTGAACGCGCACGTCGTCGAAGTTCCGCTCGCCCGACGCGATGCGCTTCACCTCGGCGTCGAGGCGCGCCTCGAGCGGCCGCAGCACGTTCGCGACCTCGGCGTCGAGCGTCACGCCGCGCAGGGCGAGGTCCGCGACGTGCAGCACCTGCAGGTCGCCCTTCGCGGCGAGGCGCGGGCCCTTCGTCGGTCCGTCGACCGTCAGTTGCAGCTTCCCGGCGCCTGCCACCGCCGGCGGCACGGAGCCGGTCACCTCGCCCACGACCTTCATCAGCCCGGCCAGGTCGTCCGCGTCGACGTCGGCGCGCACATCGACGTTCTTCAGGTTGCCGCGGCCCGCCGCCTTCACGCGCGCCCCCTTCACGTCGAGGTCGAGCGTCGACAGCGTGAAGTCTCCACCCGCGGCCTTCGCGTCGACGGTGAGCGTGCCGACGCTCGTCCACTTCGCCTTCAGGTCGAGCGACCCCGCGAGCGACTCGAGCTTCGTGTCCGCGAGTCCGCCCCGCGCCTCGACCGAGATGTCCGACGGCCGCCCCTTGCCGAGCAGCTCGGAGAGGTCGACGTCGTCCGCCTTCACCTCGAACGACGGCACCGCCGCGCCGGCGAGCACCGCCTTCGCCGAGAGCCGCGCCTTGCCGGCCTCGACCTTCAGGTCCACTCCCTGGGGAGACGCGGTGCCCGTCGCCTTCACCGGCACCTTCAGCGGGAAGCCTTGCGCGAAGCGCTCGGCGACGTCGGGCGGCACGAACAGCTCGGCGATGCGCGCGCGGGTGTCCGCGAGGGAGAGCTCGCCGTCGAGGCGCGCGTCTCCGAGCGAGAGCTTCACGCCGAGCTGCTCGCCCTTCGCGAGCGCGTCGAGCTGCAGCGGCAGCGGCGATGGCTCACCGAGCAGCGAGCCCTTCAGCGCGAGCTGGCCGTCGAGCTTCAGCTTCTCGCCCGAGCGCACCTCGACCGCGCCGTCGATGCTGACGCCGTCGAGCGTGTACTGCTTCTGCCAGTCGACGTAGCCGTCCTGAAGCGAGAGCTGCTGCACGTCGACGTGCAGCTCGGTGACCGGCGCGTTCGGGTCGTCGGGCTTCGGCACCTTCGCGGCGACCGCGCGGGTGAGGTTCAAGCCGCGCTCGTCGCTCGAGAGGTAGAGCCTGAGGCCCTGCAGCTCGGCGCGGCGGACCACGACGTCGCGCGACACCAGCTTCAGCAGCGCGACGTCGACCTCGGCGCGCCTGAGCTCCGCGACGAGCTCGCCCTCGGGCGTGTAGAGCTTCACGTCCTCGAGGACGATGACTCCGCCCTGGAGCGACAGCGTCTTCGCCTCGAGCTTGCCGGCGAGCGCGTCACCGGCGGCGTCGAGCGCGAGCTTGCGCACCCGCTCGGAGCCCGCGCCGCTGGTCAGGTACAGCCACGCGCCGACGAGGCCGAGCACCAGCACGCCGATCAGCACGACGAGCGCACGGAGGAGTCGTCCACCCCACCGCTTCGCCCGCGGCGACACCTTAGAACGCCTCCCCCACGGACACGTGGAAGGCGCACAGCCCCTCGGGGCTGCCGGCGTAGACGTCGCTGTTGCCCGCGCCGAGGCCGAAGAAGCAGCCGCGGTTCACCAGGTTCTGGCGTGGCACTCCCGCCCGCTCGAGCGGAGCGCCCACAGGCAGCCTCGCGGCCAGGTCGACGCGAATCGGTCCGATGGGAGTGCGGTAACGAATGCCCAGGCCCACCGCTATGTTGAGCGAGGAGAAGAGGTTACCGATCGCGCCGCTCCCGGTGACGTACCCGGCGTCCATGAAGGTGGCAATCGTCAGCGCCTCCCAGACATTCCAGCGGAGCTCGAGGTTGAAGTCGAAGAGCGCGTTGCCGCCCACGGGCAGCACCTCCCCGTTGCCGGGGCAGACGCCCTGCTGGCTGACGACGGCGTCGAGCGCGGTGTACGCGCAGTCGGTGCGGGGCACCACGTCGTACGGAGCGAGCCGGCGCGCCGAGAACCCGCGCATGTCGTTGCCGCCGGAGAAGAAGCGGACCGGAATCGGCGCGGTGCCCGAGCGGGTGAACAGCACTCCGAAGCGCGCCTTCGCCGCGATGGTGAAGGCCTTGTCGAAGAAGCTCACGTAGCCGCGCGCCTCGGGCAGGAAGCGGATGAAGTTGAAGAACTGGAAGCTGTTGTCGGCGAGCGTGTTGCCGCCCTCCTGCAGGCTCGCGGCGATGAACCAGCCGTCGTGCGGCTCGAGCGGATCATCGCGCCGGTCCCAGACCAGGTTCTGCTCGACGTAGTGGAGCAGGCAGGTGATGCCGCAGCCGACGAACTGGGTCGTCGAGGCGCCGAGGTTCACCGGCGTCGACAGTTGGTAGACGGAGAAGTTGTACGAGAACGACGCGGTGAAGTGCGACGTCGGCCGCCAGATGACCGCGGGCCGCACGCTGCCGCCGCCGGCGCGGTACGCAGGCTCGATGGTGTAGCTCGGCTCGACGGTGAGCTGCGTCGAGATGGCGCGGTGGCCGAAGTGCGGCCACTCGATCTCCGCGGTGAGCCGGCCGAACGGGCCGTGCTGCGAGCCGGGCTGCCCCGAGAAGACGGACGCGAACGCGAAGAAGCCCGACGTCGACGAGCCCGAGAGCAGCGCGTAGCCGAGCCGCGCGCGCAGCGTGAGCCGCCGCGTGCCGCCGAAGAAGTTGCGGTTCTCGTAGAGGAACGTGCCGCGGACCTCGTTGCGCAGCGGGTCGCCGCCGAAGCCGCCGCCGGCGCGGTACGTCTGGAACGGCGCCTCGCGCACGTCGACCGTGACGGGGGTCGTGCCGGTCTGCTGATCCAACGCGCTGCGGTTCACCTTCACCGCCGAGAACACGCCCATCTTGAAGACGCGCGCCTGCGCCTCCTGCAGCGCCTCGGGCGAGAACCAGTCCCCTTCCTGGATGACCGACTCGACCTGGTCGGCGATGAGGCGGCTGTTCACCTTGCCGTCGGGGTTCGCGACGTAGACGCGGCCGAACTTGTAGCGCTGGCCCGGCGTCGTCTCGATCTCGAGGTCCGCCGCCTGCGTGGCGACGTCGACCTGCGCGAGCGCCCTGAGCGTCGCGCCCGCGTACCCCAACGCCTGAAGCCGGTCGGTGAGCAGCCGCTGCGTCTCGGCCCACTGCTCTTCGAGGAAGACGTTGCCCTCTTTCAGCGGCAGCTTCTTCAAGACCTCTTCGCGCTGGTCGTCGCTCAGCGGCTCGAGGCCTTTGAGCTCGAGCTCGCGCACGTGCGTCGGCGAGCCCTCGCGCACCTTGAGCCGCACCGCGACGTGCCCTTCCTTCGTCGGGGTGACCTCTTCCTCGACGACCTTCGCCTGGTAGAAGCCGTGCGCCTGGTAGTAGCGCTCGATGCGCCGCTGATCCGCCGTCCACGCGTTCTGGTCGAAGTACTCGGTGCGGCCGAAGAACGGCATCCAGGGGATGAAGGACTCTCCGGTGAGGACCTTCTTCTTCAGGTCGCGCGGCTTCACCTGCTCGGTGCCTTCGATCTTGAAGTCGTCGACGACCGGCCCGTCGGGGCGCTCTTCCGTCGAAGCGCAGGAAATCGCGAACAGCGCGAGCAGGAGCCGCCGCATCTTGAGGTGGGGGGTATTACTCGCGCGCCCTAAAACCTGCCCGCGATTCCGAGGGAACCGCCCCCGGGCGTCAGGCCCAGCTGCACCTGCCAGTTGCGGTCGGAGGCGGTCTGCCGCGTCGCGGGCTGCTCGGGGTCGCGCGCGCCAGACCACTCGAGGCCGACGGCAGGTCCCAACGCCGCGATGATCGCCCCGAACGAGAGGATGGGGATCACCGTCAGCGAAGGGCTGAAGCCGGAGAAGATTCCGCCCTGGGGCGGTCCGTGCGCGTGAATGGCCACGAACGCGAGGCCCAGGCTGCCCGAGGCGAGCGCGCCGACGACGGCGGCCCAGAGCTGGCCCCGACCGTTGAAGGCACGGTTCACGCCCCAGGCCGCCGCGCAGCTCAGGAAGACGTTCGCCGCGGTGCCGACGGTCATCAAGGCGATTGAGGCGGTGTTGTCGCGGAGGCCGCTGACGAGCGCGATGAGCCCGACTTCGGCGAGCGCGAACGGAACGACGTAGACGGCCCCGGACCCGAGGCCACGCCAGAAGCTCCACTCCTTCGCACCGGCGACGAGCTCGGAGTGGCGCAGCTCCATGCCGAGGACTCCGCCGATGAGGCTGAAGGCGGCGAGCAGGCCCGCGCCGGCTTCCGGGTACGCCTGCGTCCAGTCGCGCGGCGCGGCGGCGATGCTGCTCAGCGCGAGCAGACCGCCGGCGAGCGTGTAGCCGGTCAGCGCGCCGGCGAACCCGAAGCCGACGCCGCTGCGCCCACCGGTGAGCCCGTGGCCCAGGCCGAAGCCGAGGCCCATCGTGAAGGGCAGCGCGCCGATGCCGACGGCCCAGGCAGGGTCGCGCGCGGCAGGGGGGCAGGTCAGACAGGGCCGAGGCTGCGAGGCCTCGAAGCCCCAGGCGAGGAGCATGGGCGCGGCGATGCCGAGGGCTCCGCCGAGCGCGGTGAAGCCGACGCGCTTGAAGCGCGTGGAGTCGAGCTCCTCCTCCTCGACGGCGGCCTGCGGCTCCTCGGCGGCGAGCACGGACGCGAGCGCCAATGCGAGGAGCATTGCGGCCGACCTTACGACCCTGGAGGCCGCGAATGAAGATTCGGGGCCCCCGGGTTTCTAGGCCTCGTGCTCCCAGAGGCGGACGCCGCCGAGCAGACCGGCCACGTTCTCGACGCGCTTCACGTTGGTGGGGAGATCGATCTCGAGCTTCTTCGCGTTGCCGCCGCCGACGTAGAGCACGCGGTAGTTGAAGATGGGCTCGAGCTGCCGCACCACGCGACGCACGCGCTTGTTCCACTTCTTCTTGCCGACCTCTTCGAGCGCCGCCGCGCCGACGTATTGCTCGTAGGTGACGCCGTCTCTGAACGGGTGGTGCGCCATCTCGAGGTTCGGCACGTACCTGCCGTCGACGTAGAGCGCGAAGCCGAAGCCGGTGCCCAGCGTGACGCACAGCTCGGTGCCGCGGCCCTGGATGACGCCGTGGCCCTGCACGCCCGCGTCGTTGAGCACGCGCGTGGGGCGCCCGGTGAGCTTCGCGATCGCCCTGCCGAGCGGGAAGCCCGCGAACGCCAGGTGCAGGTTCGGAGCGGTCTGCACCACCGAGTCGACGACGACGCCTGGGAAGCCGACCGAGACGCGCGCGTACGGGACCTTGCACTGCGCGATGAGCCGCTTCAGCGCGCCGAGCACGGCCGACGGCGTCGCCGGCTTCGGAGTCTCGGTCCGCAGCCGCTCGGTCAGCGCCTTGCCGCCGGAGGAGACCACCATCAGCTTCAGGCCCGTGCCGCCGATGTCGATGCACAGCGTCGCGACGTTGTTCGCCATGGTGTGCCAGAGCGAAGCAAAGAAAGGCTCGAGCCGCCACGCGTGGTGTAAGCGAATCGCCGTGCGGCGCCTCCCCGCTCTCGTGCTGTTCGTCGTCGGCATGCTCGCGGCGACGTGGCCGATGCTGAGCTCCGGCTTCGCGCTGATGGAGTGCGACCCCGCCGACACCCGCCTCATCAACTACCTCCTCGAGCACGACTACCGCTGGCTGCTGGGCCGCGCCGAGCTGTGGAGCCCCCCGTTCTTCCACCCCGAGCGCGGCGTCGCAGCCTTCACCGAGCTCATGCTCGCGGTCGTGCCGCTGTACGCGCCGTGGCGGCTGCTCGGCTTCGAGCCGGACACGTCTTTCCAGCTGTGGATGCTCTGCGTCCTCGCGCTCAACTTCGTGGCCGCGCACGCGCTGTTCCGCCGCGCGCTGGCGTTCGAGCCGCTGCCCGCCGCGGCCGGAGCCTTCGTCGTCGCGTTCGGGAGCTCCCGCCTCGCGCAGCTCAACCACCAGCACCTCTTGCCGGTGTTCTTCTTCGTCGTCGCCGTGCACGCCGGCGTGCGCCTGGTGCAGGGCGGGCCGCGCGGCTGGGTGCCGGTGCTCTTCGCCGGCCTCGTGCTGCAGTTCTGGGCGAGCCTCAACGTCGCGTGGCTCGCGTGCTTCTGGCTCGCGGTGCTGCTGCTCTGGTCGCTGGCGTTCGCCCAGACGCGCGCGCCGCTGCTGGCGGCGGTGCGGAAGCACGCGCTCTGGCTCGCGCTCGGCACCCTCGCGTCCGGCGCGCTGCTCGCCCCGCTCGCGCTCCGGTACTCCGGCAGCGAGCGCAGCTTCTCCGAAGCGGCCGGCATGGTGCCGCGGCTGCACTCGTGGCTCTACGCGGGCCCGCACAGCGTGCTCTACGGCTGGCTCGCGCGGTGGTGGGCGACCGACGCCGAGGGCGAGCTGCGCCTCGGAGTCGGCTTCCTCACCACGCTCGTCATGCTGCTGGTGTTGAGGCAGCGCGGCTGGCTGCGCGCGCTCGGCCTCACCGCGCTCAGCATCATCGCCCTCTCCACGATGTACCGCGGCGGCTGGAGCCCGTGGGCTGCGGTGATGGAGGTCGTCCCCGGCGCCGCCGGCATTCGCGCCGTCGGCCGCATCGGCATGCTGATGCTGTTCCCCGCCGGCATCGCGGTCGCGTGCTTCGCGGCGCGCGCGCGCAAGCTCGGGTGGGCCGTCGTCGCGCTCTGCCTCGCCGAGCAGCTGCAGCGCGTGCCGGACACGTATTCCAAGGGCGGCTCACGCTCCGACGTCGCGCGCGTCGCGGCCGCGGTGCCCTCGACGTGCGCGTCCTTCTTCTACGTGCCCCGCTCAGAGCCCAGGTACGACGCGAAGACGCACCTCGACGCGATGTGGGCCTCGCTGTGGACGGGCATTCCGACCGTGAACGGCTACTCGGGCCGCGCGCCTGTGGGCTGGGACCTGCTCGAGCACGGCGAGGACGCCGACCCGGTGCGCCTGCGCGAGGCGCTCTCGCGGTGGGCGGCCTCGCGCGGGCTGGCCGAAGAGCAGGTGTGCTGGATCGCCCCTGCGCGTTGACCGACGAATCAAGGCGATCTTAGATTTGGGCAATGACCAGCATCCGGCGCGCGTTCGTTCCCCCTCCCGAGGTGAAGTCGCAGTCCCGGACCGATGTCTCCGTTGAGACGCCGAGGCTCGACCCGCTCGCGCAGGCCGAGACGATGACCGCCGAGCACCAGCGCCAGCGCCAGAGCGGCAAGTTCCCGGCGCTGAACGTCGGCGACGGCTCGCGCGCCGCGTTCGAGAACGTGCCGGCGGTCTCGCTGCGCGACCTGCAGCGCGGCGGCGCGGTTCAGGCCCCGCCCGACTTGAGCAACGCGACGGTGTTCGGCCGCCCGGTCGACCCGCGCAGCTCGCACGATCTCTTCTGGCACTACTTCGGTGGCCGCCCCTCGCCGACGAACAACACCGAGGCCCGCGCCATGATGGCCGAGATGGCCGAGAAGTTCGGCCAGCACGGCTTCACCGTCGAGCCCATCGAGCACGAGCGCATGGACAAGGTCCGCATCACCGGACCCGACGGCCGCCAGGAGGTCGTCGACTTCATCTACGCGATGGGCGGTCAGCCCGGCGAGCAGCGGCTCCAGTGGCTCGCCGAGTCGGCCGGCCCCGGCCCCAGCGCCGGCGGCGGAGTCGACGCCGGCTTCGTTCAGTTCTGGCTCAGCATGTTCCCGCCCACCAACGAGGGCATCACCAAGGCGCTCGAAGAGCTTCGCAAGCAGCCGGGCTACGAGAACACGCGCATCCTTCAGCACCCCGAGCGGCTCGACAAACTCCAGTTCGCCAACGGCCAGGTCGTCGACGTCATCATCGGCGCCGGCGGGCCCAACCCGCGCTGGGGCTGGCTGCCCGAGTAGCGCTCCGGCGTCACGTCATCACTTCAAACCATGCGCGTCGAGCAGCTTGTACAGGTAGCTCCGCGCGATGCCGGCCTCGCGCGCCGCCGCCGACGCGTTGCCGCCGTGCCGATCGAGCAGCGCGCTCAGGTACGACCGCTCGAACGCGGCGATCGCCTTCTCGCGCGTGGTGTGGAAGTCGTCCTGCTTCGCCGACGCCGGCGCCGCGTCCGGCAGCACCGACTCGGCGCCCATCGTCACCGTGCGCTCGACGACGTTCTTCAGCTCGCGCACGTTGCCCGGGTACGTGCGCGCCGTCAGCGCCGCGAGCGTCGACGCCGAGAGCGGCTCCTTCGCGCCCGCCTCGGCCGCGAACCGGTGCGCGAGCAGCGCGATGTCGTCGACGCGCTCGCGCAGCGCGGGCACCTCGATGACCAGCGCCGCCAGGCGGTAATAGAGGTCGAGCCGGAAGCTGCCCTTCTGCGCCGCGGCGAACAGGTCCACGCTCGTCGCGGCGAGGATCCGGAAGTCCGACTTCCGCGGCTTGCCCTCGCCGACGCGCGTGAACGACTTCGTCTCGAGCGCGCGCAGCAGCGCCGGCTGCAGCTCGAGCGGCAGCTCGGCGACCTCGTCGAGGAAGAGGACTCCGCCGCTGGCGCCTTCGAGCGCGCCGCCCTGGTCCTTCACCGCTCCGGTGAACGCGCCCTTCACGTGACCGAACAGCGCGCTCTGCAACAGCTCACCCTGCACGGCTCCGCAGTCGAAGACCTTGAACGGCCCGCTCGCGCGCGGAGACAGCGCATGAATCGCGCGCGCCACGCCTTCTTTCCCGCTGCCGGTCTCGCCGTGCACGAGCACCGCCGCGTCGGTCGGGGCCACCTGCTCCACCTGCGCGAACAGCCGCCGCATCGCGGGCGCGCGGCCGACGAGGCCGGCGAGCTCCTCCCGCTCGGAGAGCGTCTTCGAGCCGAGGACGGGCAAGAGCGCGACGCGGCTGGTGCCGAGCTCCACGGTGGCGCCCAGCGGCAGCTCGAGCGACTCGACGCGCGCGCCGAGGTACCGCGTGCCGTTCTTGCTGCCGAGGTCTCGCACCCGCACGCGCGAGCCGAGCAACTCGACGCTCAGGTGCTTCCGCGAGACGCCGCTGTCGGTGAGCTTGAGCTCGCACGCCTCGTGGGTGCCGACCGTCGCGGTGCCTTCACCGACGACGTGCTCTGTGCCCCGGTCCGGCCCGTCGATGACGAGCAGCCGCACCGGCTGCACGCGCGACATCGTGGCCGTGTGGCCGAGCGTGCTGGTCCGGGGGCCGTCTTCTGGGTCAATCACGGGAAGCTCGGCACTGTAACCCGACCGACGAAGCGCCTCGTCGTCGCATCGGAGCCATCGTCACCGTCGAGGCCGCGCTCCACGTGATGAGCTGCCGCGCAGGGCCTCGCGTTCGAGAGCCGCCGGCGGCGGTGGCGGTACGAAAGAGCTATGAAACGCAGGTGAAGAAGGTTCCCCGCCCGCACGCCGCCGACCTCCGCGCCGCGGGACGCCTGCTCGTCGACGCCACCCACGGGGTGACCGACGTCGTCGAGGAGCTGCACCGGACCATCGCCTCCGGCCCCGGCGGCGTGATGAGACCGCTCGTCGCCCCGCTGGGGGTCGTCTACTCGAGCATCCGCGGAGTCACGCGGGCCGTCGGAGTCGCCCTCGACGCGCTGCTCGAGCAGCTGGCTCCGGTGCTCGGTGAGTCAGCGCCCGGCCCCGAGCGGCTCGCCGCCATGGCCGTGCTCAACGGCGTGCTCGGCGATCATCTCGAGCGCTCCGGCAACCCACTCGCTCAGCCGATGCAGCTGATCGTGGGCGGTTCTCCGCCCCGCCCGCAGCTCGTGGTGTTCGTGCACGGCTCCGCGATGAACGAGCTGCAGTGGAAGCGCAACGGCCACGATCACGGCGCAGCGCTCGCTCGGGACATGGGCTGCAGCGTCGTCTACGCGCGGTACAACAGCGGCCTGCACATCTCCACGAACGGAGCGCGCCTCGCCGCGGAGCTCGAGCGGCTCGTGGCCGTGTGGCCGGTGGAGGTCGAGAGCCTCACGCTCGTCGGCCACAGCATGGGTGGCCTCGTCGCCCGCAGCGCCTGCGACGTCGCCACGCGCTCGGCCCACCGCTGGCGCACGCGCTTGCGCGCGCTCGTGACCCTCGGGGCTCCGCACGAGGGAGCTCCGCTCGAGCGCAGCGGCAACTGGCTCGAGACGTTGCTCGGCGTGAGCCGCTACAGCGCACCGCTGGCGCGCCTCGGGAAGCTCCGCAGCGAGGGCGTCACCGACCTGCGCTTCGGCTACGTCAGCGACGCGGACTGGCAGGGGTGCGACCGCTTCGAGCTGGGCCCGGCTCGACGTCACGCGCTTGCCCCGCTGCGCGGCGTCGAGTGCTTCGCCGTCGCCGCCACGCGGTCTCCCGCGCCCGCGAAGCGCCTGCGCAGCGACGGCCTCGTCCCGGTGGAGAGCGCGCTCGGCTTCCCCGCTCAGCACGAGGAGATCGTCTACGGCGCGGGCCATCTCGATCTGCTCGAGCGCCCGGAGGTCTACGCCGTCATTCGTCGCGCCGTCGCTGTGTCCGGCGCCGACCCCAAGACGTGACGCTGAACGTCGGCGCGCCCGCGCCGCGCTTCAGCGCCGTCGAGGCTAGAACTCGACGCGCACGACGGCGACCTGGCCTTCGGTGATCGTCACCGGCCGTTCGATCTTCCGTCCGTCGCTGCTCTTGAACATCAGCGTGTGCGAGCCGCTCGGCACCGGGAACCGCGAGAGCGGCGTGCGGTCGAGCGCCTTGCCGTCGAGGAACACGTCCGCCCACGGAGCGGCGTCTGCCGTCAGGAAGCCGACGCGCACCGGCGCGACGGGCGGAGGCTGCGCGCGCTTGCGCGAGCGGGCTCCCTCTCCGCGCGTAGAGGAGACGGTTGGGGTGAGGGGCGGCTCTTCCGGGAGCTCATCGGGAGCCTTCACTTCGACTGGCGCCTGCTCCACGGCCGGCGCCTCCACCACCACCGCAGCGGCCGGCGCCACCACCACCGGCTCCGCCTGCACCGACCACCACGCGCCCACGCTCAGCGCGAGCGTGCCGAGCCCCGCGGCCACCGCGAACGGCCACAGCGCCCGGCGGTTCGGCTCGGTGATGGAGCCCTGCTGCTGCTGACCCGGCAGCGACGAGGTGCCCGGCCCGCTCGTCGCCTCCTTGAACGCGCCGAGGCCCTTGCCGCAGCGCGCCTTCAGGTACTCGCCGAGCTCCGGCGCGGCGGCGACCGGCCCGTCGCACAGCGCCTCGCGCATTTCACGTGCGTTGGCGAACCGCTCCTGCGGCGTGCGCGCGAGCGCGCGGTGCAGCGCGGCCGCCATGCCCGGCGTCACGTCCCCACGCAGCGCGGTCACCCGCGCCGGCTGCGCCCGCTTCACGGCGTCGATGGTCTCGGTGTCGGTGTCCTTCAGGAACGGCGACACGCCGGTGAGCAGCTGGAACAACGTCACGCCCGCGCTGAAGAGGTCGGCGCGCTGATCCACCACGCCGTCCGAGAACGTCTCCGGCGCGAGGTACGACAGCTTCCCGCGCAGGCGCCCCGGCTGGGTGCGGTGCACGTTGATGGCCGCCTTCGCGATGCCGAAGTCCGTGAGCACCACCGCGCCGTCGGTGCTCACCAGCAGGTTCGACGGAGTGATGTCCCGGTGCACCACGCCCAGCGGCTCACCCTTCGGGCCGCGCAGCGCGTGCGCGTACGCGAGGCCCTCGAGCAGGCCCGTGGCGATCAGGCGCACCAGCGGCAGCGGAATCTGCTCGCCGCGCTCTTTGAGCGCGTGCTCGAGCCGCGAGAGCGAGACGGCCTCGACGAGCGCCATGGCGAGCCAGGGGCGGCCGTCGGTCTCTCCGACGTCGAAGATCTGCACGATGTTCGGGTGATTCATGCGCGCGACCAGGCGCGCTTCGTCGAAGAACCGCTCGACGAACTCGCGGTCGTGCGCGAGGTGCGGCAGCAGCACCTTCAGCGCGACCTTCTTCTCGAACGCGCCGGCGCCGGTGCGCTTCGCCACGAAGACCTCGCCCATGCCACCCGCGGCGATGCGGCTCAGCGTCTCGTAGGGTCCGAACTTCAACACGCGCGAGCAGATTACTTGCTGCAGGCCTGTTGCGCCCTAGCGTCTCGCGCCATGAGCATGGACAAAGGCGCGCTCGCGCGACAGTTGGAGGCGAAGCTCAAGGCGCTGGTGGATCAGGCGCGGAAGTTCAGCGACGAGACGAAGACCGAGGCGAAGACCGGCGCCAACCGCGCCGTCAACCTGCACAAGGCGACCAGCGGGCGCGTCGAGGCCGCGCACGCCGCGTGGGAAGCCGTCTCGAGCTTTCACCCGAAGCCGCTGCCGAAGGGCGCCCCCATCAGCGTGGGCGCCATCGTGGAGCTCGAAGACGGCGAGGGCGGCAAGACGCTGTTCCTGGCGCCCGCCGGCGCCGGTGAAGAGCTGACCGGCCCCGACGGTGACGGCTTCCTGCACGTGGTGACGCCGGTGTCGCCGATCGGAAAGGCGCTGCTCGGGCGGCGCGTCGGTGATGCCGTCGAGGTGATGATCAAGGGCGAGCTCGCCGAGTGGGAGATCGTCTACGCGGGGTGAGAGAACCTCCGTTCGCCCTGAGCGGAGCTGCCCGAAGGGCGGCGGAGCCGAAGGGGGCGCGAAGCCGACGTGTGGCCCGCTTCGACTTCGGCGCCTGCGGCGCCTCCGCTCAGCGTGAGCGGCGGTCGGCCATGGGGGGCATTCCCTAAGCCCCCGCCGGCAGCGCGACATCGACCAGCGTCGGCTCGAGCACGCGCACGAGCTCTCTCGGATCCAGCTCGACCAGGAAGCCCCGGTGTCCGCCGTTGATGTAGATGCGCGGGCACTCGAGCACGGTCTGCTGCAGGTACACGGGCATCTTCCGCTTCGTCCCGAACGGAGACGTCCCCCCGACCAGGTACCCGCTGTGCTTCTCGGCGACGTCCGGCTTGCACGGAGAGATCGACTTCACGCCGATGATCCGCGCCAGCGACTTCGTCGACACCTCGCAGTCTCCGTGCATCAGCACCACGAGCGGCTCGTGCTTCTCGGTCTCCATCACGAGCGTCTTCACGACGTCGTGCTCGCTGACGCCGAGCTCGCGCGACGACACCGCCGTCCCTCCGCGCGCCTCGTACTTGTAGAGCTTCGGCACGTACGCGACGCCCGCCTTGTCGAGCACGCGCGTCGCCATCGTGGTGGGGACTTTGTCAGCCAACCGACGCCTCCGCGATGTCCTTCATCTCGAGAATCGGCTTCCGGTAGCCCTTGAACGCCACGTTGATCATCGCACGCCCCAGCTTCTCCGTCGTCGTGCCCCACCCCAGCGCGGTGAACAGCGGCATGAACGGCCACAGCACCGCGTAGATGACCCGGTACGCGAAGGTCCGCGACGTGATGCCGTGCATCGGGCGGATCAGCCCCGGCCGGAACATGTACGCCGCCTTGAACCCCATCGCGAGCAGCGCGTTCTCCGCCCTGCCCTTCACGCGCGCCCACATCGGGCCCTTCTTCTCCGTCGAGTCGGTGCTCGCTCCGGAGATGAACAGGAACGTGAGCTCGGGGTTCGCCGCGAGCAGCGCCTTCGCGGCGGCCACCGTCAGGTCGTACGTCACCTTCGTGTAGTCGGCCTCGCTCATGCCCGCCGACGAGACGCCGAGACAGAAGAAGCACGCATCGAAGCCCGAGAGCTGCGACTGCACCGCCGAGTAGTCGTAGAGGTCCGCGTGCACGAGGCTCGAGAGCTTCTCGTGCTGCTGCGGCACCGGCGAGCGGCCGATCGCCGTCACGTGCGTGACCTTGGGGTCGAGCAGGAGCTCGCGCAGCACGCCCTGGCCGATCATTCCCGTCGCTCCGAAGAGAATCGCTCTCATGCGCTCACCATGTGCACTGCTGCGTGACGGACCGCTTGAGCCTCACGTCGTCGACCCAGAACTGATCTTGCCGGCGCACGCGGTTGTTCGACGTCACGCGGACGTCGAGGCGGTCGGCCCCTTCGGCGAAGTAGCTCTCCTCGAGCAGGCGCCAGCTCGTGTCGACGCGCACCACGCTCGGCGTGTTCTCGCCGATGATGGCGCCGCCGTCCGCCGGGCGCTCGCGGATCCACAGCCGCGCCGCGAGCCCGCCGTCGGGGCTGTTCGAGCGCACCCACGCGCGCGCGCACCACACCTGGCCGCGCGTGGTGTTGCGCAGCTCGGCGGCGAACGTCTGCTGGACGCCGGGCTGCTCTCCCCCGTCGCGCGAGAACAGCCGCACGCTGCGCACCCCGTCCTTCACGAACCGGGTGTCGGTCGTGAGGTCTCCGCCCGATGACGCCGGCAGCGGCCGCCAGAACAGCGGGTCGCCGGCGTCGTTGATCTGCTCGAAGCTCGCGTTCGGAAGCCAGTTGTCCGGCCCGGCGTCGAGCTCCTCCGGCCGCGAGCAGACGCCGTCGAAGCAGACGAAGCCGTCGCCGCACGGACGCCCGCGCTCACACCGGCGGCCGGTCTCGTCGAGCGGCGGAGGGAAGCAGGCCGTGAGCAGCAGCAACGACCCGAGCGCGCGGCTCACCATGCGAACACCAGCGTGCCGACGCCGGCCGCTGCTCCGCCCACCACGAACAGCACCGTCGCGATCGTCGCGTCGCGCTGCGCCCGGGCGTGCTCTGCCCGCGCCGTGTCCGCCCAGTCGCCCGGCGGCATCGAGCGCTCGTCCAGCAGCCGCGCGCGCTGCACGCTCTGCACCTGGAACACCACGCCGACGATCGCCGCGGCGACGCCGAGCCCGACCGCGACCCACGCCGGCCAGCGCTGAATCCGCGGGGTGTCGGTGACGACGAGCGCTCCCGGCGTCACCGCCGGAACGGTGTGCTGCTTCGGCTCCTGCGCCGAGCCGTAGCGCCCGACGACCGCGCCGCTCGCGTCGAGCGCGTTCACGTACCACTCCAGCGTGCGCAGCGGAGCACCCACCAGCTCGATCGTCAGCGCGCCCTCTTCATTCGTCAACGGAGTCGTCGTCCACGTCTCCTCCGTGTCGACGCGCATGTTGAGCTCGAAGCTGCTCGCGCGCTGCCACGGGTCGATGACGCGCAGCCGCGCCCGCCCGAACGGCGCCGGCAGCGGCTGCAGCTCGAGGTACGACGGCGGGAACACCTTCGCCTTCGCCGCGTCGAACGCCTCGAGGATCTTCGGGGACAGCGAGCGGTCGGGCGCGAACGCCGGCGCGATGACGAGCAGCTCTTCGTACGTCGACTGCGCCTCGCTGCGGCGGCCCTCTGCGGCCAGGCAGCGCGCGAGCAGATCCAGCACCTCGACCTGCTCGGCCTCGGTGCGGCCCGGCACCTGCCGCGCCACCTTCAGCTGCTCGATGGCCTCGGCGAACTGCAGCTTGTCCGCGAGCCGCTTCGCTTCGTCGAAGTACGGGTTGGCGACCGCGAGCAGCGTGAGAGCGAGGCCGATCATCGCCGCACCAACATGGCTGAACCGGCGGGATTTGCGAAAGTTTCTGTTGTCCTCTCCCAGAGGACAGGCGTCAGCGCTTCGGCACGCCAGCTCGTCTGATCCACGTCGCTCAAGCTCATGAAAGCACTGCGCTGAAGGGCTGGCCCCGGCCTTGAAGTAGCGCGGCCCCATGCGTCCCGCATGCCTACTGCTGCTCGCCGCCGCCGCGTGCGACGGAACCATCGACATGAAGGTTCCGCCCGTCGAGCCCAAAGCTCCGACGCGCATCGAGGGCGCGCTCCTGGCCGGCGCTCCCGCCGCCCGCGCCGAGCTCGGCATGACCGAGGCCGGCCAGCAGCTCGGCCTCCTCGGCGGCGCGCTCGCCGTCGCCGGCACCGAGACCCTCTACCGCTTCGATCGCGAGACCTCGACCTTCTCCGCCGTCCCCGTCGGAGACGTCGGCGAGTCCATGGCCACCGGCCCGGTCCGCCACCTCGCGCGCCGCGGCCCCGGCCTCTTCGTCGTCGCCGAGGCCGGCATCTTCCACGACGCCAGCGGCCGCCTCTTGCGCTCGCCGCTCTCGCAGAGCATCTCCGCCGCCGACATCCGCGCGCTCGACGACTTCGGCGAGGGCGCCGACGAAGAGCTCTGGCTCGTCACCGCCACCGGCGCCGAGCGCGTGCGCGGCGGAGTCATGACCCACGTCGGCCTCGACCACGACGGCCCCGTCGCCGCGGACCTCGCCGTCGCCGTCGAGAAGAACAAGGGCCTCGTCGTCGCCGGCTCGAACCTCTACTCCGTCGACCTCGTCGCGAAGACCGCGAGCTGGGAGGCGAAGGGCCTGCCGCCCGTCTCCGCCGTCGCGCGCGGAGACGACGGCACCGTCTTCCTCGCCACACGTCAGGGCCTCTACGCGCGCGCGAAGAGCGGGGGCGTCTCGCTCTACACGTTCGCTCCGGCCGGAGCCGAAGCCGTCGCCGTCGCCGACGTCACCACCGCCTTCGGAGAGACGCTCGTCGTCGCCGGCGGCGCCGTCGCCACGCTGGGCGGCTCGACGTTCGGGACGCTGACGGCGGCGAAGGCGCGCGGCCTCACCCGCGACTCGAACGGAGACACCTTCGCGCTCGACGGCACGTCGCTCGTGCGGCTCGCCACCGGGCGCGTCGTCTCGTTCGACGCCGACGTGAAGCCGTTCATGGTCGCGCACTGCACGAGCTGCCACACGACCGGCGCGAACTACTCGCCGCGGTTCGATCTCACCGACTTCACCGTCGTCAGCGAGAGCACGTTCCTCGCCAAGATCATCCAGCGCCTGACGGCCAACGGGAAGCCGCCGATGCCGCCGTCCGACGTCGAGGTGTTGACCAGCAGCGACTACGCCGTCGTCTTGCGGTGGGTCGCCGGAGGGAAGCAGCCATGAAGCAGCTCGTCCTCGCAGCAACCTGTCTCGCGGCCCTGACCGCGCAGGCCCAGGTGCCCGCCTCGTGCGATCAACCGCGCGAGATCGACCGCTACCAGCTGTTGCGCCGTCTCTCGCTCGACCTGCGCGGCCGCGTGCCGACGCTCGCCGAGTACGAGGCGCTCGACGCGCAGCAGAGCGTGCCGCAGTCGACCATCCGCTCGTTCGTGCAGAGCGACGACTTCCGCCGCGCGATGCGCAGCTACCACGAGGACCTCTTCTGGCCGAACGTCACCAACGTCCAGCTCAACAACACGAACTCGATTCTCGTCATGCGCAACGGCGAGCCCGCCTGGTCCATCGCGAGCACGGGCCGCCGACGCACGCTGCGCGGAGACGCCGACATCGACACCGCCATGCACGGCCGCACCTGCGGCGACTACGAGCAGACCCACTTCCTGCCCGGCGGCGGCTTCCGGCCCGATCCCGCGTTCGTCTACACGACCACGCAGGGCGGCGTGACCCTCAAGCAGGAAGGCTGGCGCATGGTCGCGCCGTACTGGGACCCCGCGAACCCCATCAAGGTCTGCGCCTACGACGCGCAGGAGACCGCGAGCGTCACCGTCGGCGGCCGCACCGTCCCCTGCTACGACGCCACCGGCTTCAACAACGCCGCCTGCGGCTGCGGCCCCGGCCTCGTCAACTGCTTCGGGCCGGCGGCGAACGTCAGCCGCGTCGTGCTCACCAGCTTGCGCGAGCAGCTCGGCCGCTCGGTCGACAAGGTGACGACCGGAGGCCGCCCGTACACCGACCTCATCCTCTCCACCCGCGCCGACCTCAACGGCCCCATCAACCAGTGGAAGAAGACGTTCTCGCAGAACTACTCGCTCAACCGCGTCTACTCGCTGCCCGATGACGCCGAGCAGCTCTCGAACACGCTCAAGTTCACCGACACCAACACGTGGGCCGACGTCGATCGCGGCCCGATGCACGCCGGCGTCACCACGCTGCCCGGCTACCTCTTGCGCTTCCAGACGAACCGCGGCCGCGCCAACCGCTTCCGCATCGACTTCGAGTGCCAGAGCTTCGTGCCGCCCTCCGACGTCGAGGCGCCCGGCACCAACGGCTGCCAGGCCGACGGCACCGACCTCACCAGGCGCTGCACCTGCCGCTACTGCCACCAGCTGCTCGAGCCGCTCGCGAGCCACTGGGGCCAGTTCGCCGAGGCCGGCACCACGTTCCTCTCCGTGCTGCCCGGACAGGGCACCTCGTCGGTCGGCACGTTCTACAAGAAGGCCCCGAACTGCGTCGGCTCGAACAGCGCCTTCTGCAACCGGTTCTACGTGACCGCCACCGACGCCGATAACCCCGGCGCGCTGCTCGCGTACCAGTACGACGACGCGCAGCACACCGACATCGGCGCTGCGTTGAGCGGCGGGCCTCGCAAGCGCGCCCAGGAGATCGTGAACAACGGCGTCTTCGCCCGCTGCGCCGTCAAGCGCGTCTTCCGCAACTTCGTCAAGCGCGACATGCGCGTCGAAGGCGCCACGACCGACGAGCTTCAGCTGCTCACGCAGTTGTCCGACGGCTTCAAGACGAACGGCTACTCGTTCCCGTGGCTCGTCGAGCAGGTCGTCTCGCTCCCGCAGTACCGGAGGGTCCGCTGATGAAGACGCACGAACAGTCTCCGTTCACCCTGAGCGGAGCGGCGCGCAGCGCCGCGCAGTCGAAGGGGGCCCGCAGCCGACTCGCGGCCCGCTTCGACTCCGCCTTCGGCTCCGCTCAGCGTGAACGGCGTCACGTCGTCAGCGTGCTGCTCGCTTCGTTGCTCGCCGCCTGCGAGGTCCCGCCCACCGGCTCCACCGGCCCCGGCCCCTCCGTCAGCACGACCGACACCAACGTGCTCCCCTTCGACCACCCCGTCATCGGCGGCACCGGAGGAGGCGGCTCCGGCACTGGCGGCTCGGGCACCGGCGGTGGCGGCACCTCCGGCACCGGCGGCGGCGGCCCCACGGTCGCGAGCGGCGGCGCCCAGCGCCTCTCGGTCGCGCAGCTGCGCAGCTCGCTGCCCGTCATCCTCGGCGCCGACGGCAGCGGCAACCCCGTCACCTGGCGCGTCGGCGCCGCGGTCGGCTTCGACTCGCGCTCGGCGACGCTCGGCGAGGCCGACTACTTGAACCGCGTCGACGACGACCTCGAGCCGTCGCCGCTCTACCTCAAGTTCATGTTCGACATGGCGCGCGACAGCTGCAACCGCGTCATCACCGCCGACGCCGCGCGGGCTCCGAGCGCGAAGGTGCTCACCCGCTTCGTCAACGCCACCGACACCGTCGCGAGCGCGAAGGCGAACGTCGACCGCAACCTGCGCTCGCTGCGGCTGCAGTTCCACGGCATCAAGGTCGCGGACGCCGACGACGCCGGCATCGCGGCGTACCGCAAGCTCTTCGACGACACGGTGAAGGCCGCGGCCGGCGCGGGGACTCCGAATGCGGGCCACGTCACCGAGGGCTGGCGCGCCGTGTGCGTCGCGCTGCTCACCGCCCCCGAGTACCACTTCTACTGAGGACGGAAAGACCATGCGCTCCAATCGCTTCAGCCGTCGCAACTTCCTCGAGATCGCCTCGCTGCTCGGCGGCGGCCTCTTCTTCAGGGAGACCTTCCTCGGCAACGCGGCGCACGCACAGGCCGCCGACCCGAAGTTCCTCGTCATGGCCTACTTCGGCGGCGGGTGGGATCAGCTGCTCGCCCTCGACCCGCGCGACGCCACCGCCGCCGCGTACCAGTACGCCGCCGCGCGCGCCGCCGGCGGCTCTGGCATCTACCCCGCCTACCAGGAGATGGCCGCCGGCGACCCGCTCGTCCAGGCCGTCATGACCGCCACCGCCGGCACCGGAGTCCAGGCGCGCGGCGCGATGACCTTCGGCCCCGCAGTGCCCGCGTCGCTGATGGACCACTACCAGGACCTCGCCATCATCCGCGGCGTGTCGATGGACACGCTCACCCACGAGGTCGGGCGCCGCTACCAGCTCACTGGCAAGTTCCCCCGCGGGCTCGCTCCCAACGGCAGCTCGCTCAACACGGTGTGGGCCGCGCAGACGCCGGGCCTCGGCGACCTGCCCAACCTCGCCATCCAGACCGAGTCGTACAACGAGTCGTACCCGGCGGCCGCGACCGCGGTGCGCGTCAACAGCGCCACCGACGTGCGCACCGTCCTGCAGCCGCAGGCCGTGAACCCGCAGCTGCTCACCGGCAGCGAGGCCGCGCTCGTCGCCTTCGAGGGCACGAGCGACACCTGCGAGGCCCACGGCTACGACGCGACCGGCCTCGTCTCCGCCTTCCGCGCGAGCAAGGCGCAGGCGCGGCAGATGACGAGCTCGAGCGCCGCCGCGATGTTCAACTTCACGTTCCCCGCGCCGGGCTCGCTGGCGTCGCTGTACGGCGCGTTCAACCTGAACGCCGCGGCCGACCTGCTCACGCCGCGTGGCCGGGCGGCGATCGCCGCGCAGGCGATGACGGCCGGCATCTCGAACGTCGTCTCCGTGCAGCTCGCGAACGACCTCGACGACCACTTCGACGAGGCCGGCTCGCAGTCGCTGCAGCTGCGCGACGGCTTCGACGCGCTCGGCCGGCTCATTCAGTGGCTCAAGGGCGCGACCGTGCCCGGGACGTCGAAGACGTTCTGGCAGTGCACCACCATCATGGCGTTCAGCGAGTTCGCGCGGACTCCGATGATCAACGCGCGCGACGGCCGCGACCACCACCTGGCCTCCAGCATGCTGATCGGCGGCGCAGGCATCAAAGGCAACCAGGTGTTCGGCGCCACCTCGAACCGCGGCATGAACGCCCAGAAGTTCAACTACGCGACCGGCGCCGTCGACGCGGCCAACGGCTACCCGATTCGGCCCTGCGACGTGCACGCCACGCTGCTCGACTCGATGGGCCTCGACTACGCGCACCTGTCGAACATGTCGCCGCGCCTCATCTCGCGGCTGATCAAACCGGCCTGAGGCTCAGTTCGGCTCGTTGACCCAGGCATGCCCGGCGAGCTCGCCGGGCAGGTCCTTGCCTTCGACCTTGGTGACGAAGAGCTCGTTGCCCTTCCACTTGCCGATGAGCAGCAGCTCGCAGGTCGCGGCGTCTCCGCAGTGCTGGCGCGCGCGGTCGGCGAGGCTGATGCCGAGCGCGGTGTCGCTGACGTGAATCTCGTGCTTGCCGACGGTGGCGCCGCGGCCGGTGAAGCCGACCTGGCCGCGCTTGAGGGTGACCGGCAGCTTCACGAGGCCGGTCTGCTTGCCCAGCCACTCGAGCAGCTTCGGGTCGCTCGTCTTGGGGCCGATCTTGAAGACGCTGCCCTTCTCGGCCTGGTCGATGAGCGAGGTCGGCTGCTTCATCGCCGCGGGCTCTCCGAAGCCCGGGCCGCGCTTGTCGAGCGAGCCGTCGGGCTTCACCTCGTACCAGAAGGTGCCCTTGCCGTCGGTGGCCTCGTCGACGGACTTGAGCACCTTCGACGAGAGCTCCTTCACGACGTACGTCGAGCCGTCGCTGTTGCCGTTCATCCAGTTCGGGCCGCCGTAGAGGCGGGCGAGCACCGCCTTCTTGCCGGCCTCGGTGATGGCGCCCTTGCTGACCCAGCTCGCCGGCGCCTTCACGTAGATGACGAGCGGGTCGCCCGGCGGAGTCTCGGTGCCGCTCGGGAAGCGAAGCGCGTCGCGCATGTCGATGCGGATGATCGGCGTGTTCGTCAGCACCAGCGTCATGAGCAGGGCGTGCATGTGCCGGCACCATGCCACCTTCCGCGTCGATTCGTCCGTCGCTGCTCGCTGCGGGCGTGACGCTGCCGGCGCTCGTGCTCCGCAGCCAGAGAGCCTGGCGCACTCACCGCGTTCCACTCGCGCTCATCGGCTGTCGAGGGTGCGGCAGGGCTCGCCGGTCGTGCTCTCAGTTTTCGAGAGTGGCCTCGTTCTACGGCGTTGCGTTGGCCAGCGGTTTGCCGTGGCGAGGCGTCATGCGCCACATGATCAAGATCTCCGAGCTGGCAGCGAAGCAGTACGGCACCATCTCCCGCGAGCAGCTCGTTGCCGTTGGCGAAGACAGCAACGCCATCGACCGCGCCATCGAGAGCGGCCTGCTCGTACGCCAGCATGCGGGCGCGTATCTGCTGGCCGGCGCTCGCCCATGTCGCGAATCGCGGTACTGGGCGGCGCTTCATTTCGCGGGCGGCGGCGCCGTGCTGTCGCATCTGTCTGCCGCGTGGCACTGGCGTCTCGAAGGCCTCGGCAAACAAATACCGGCCGTCATCGACGTCTCCGTTCCGTGGGAACGCCGCGTCCGTCGACAGCGCACCATCCGCATTCATCGCACTCGATCCTTGGTGCTCACGAAAGACTTCGCCACCCTCGCCGGAATTCCAGTCACGAGCATCTCTCGCACGCTCGTCGACCTCTGCGAGCTGCTCAACGCCGGCGACCTCGAGCACGCCTACGACTGCGTCGTTCGCCGATACCCACAGAACCGCAACGCGGTCATCGAAGCGCTCTTCCGCCTTCGTCTCGGTCGTCCGCACCTCGACAAGCTCGCGACGATCGCGAATCGCAAGGAGCACGGCTGCACGCAGAGCTGGCTCGAGAACGAGACGCGCCAGGTGCTGCGCGCCGCCAACATCCCGTTGCCGCGCCCTCAGCATCCGCTGCACGACAAGTACGGTCGCCTCATCGGCATCTTCGACTTCGCGTGGCCGGAAACTCGCGTGGTGCTCGCCGTCGACAGCTGGGAGTTCCACAAGGACCGCGACGTCTGGGAGAAGGACCATCGACAGCAGGGGCAGCTCTCAGCGATTCGCTGGCTTCGCATTCCCGTCACCTACCGGCGTCTCATGTTCGAGCGAGCCGCCTTTCTGAGCGACCTGCGGGACACGCTCGGACTACCTGTGGAAACCGACCCCCACCCGCGGGGGCAAGTTTCCCCAGCCAACCCATGATGAGGGGCTGAAGCACCTTGCTTCCACCCGGCGGCGCGATGGGTGGGCATGCAGCGGCGTAACGTGGGCGCGGCTTCGGTCTCGAAGTGTCGCTGGCTCACGCGTAGCGGTGGAAATGAGCGGTGCCGGGGAAGTCGAAGTGCCCAGGCAACACCGACCGCACCACCCCCGCAGCAGTCGCCTACGCGCGGACCTTGCTCCCGACGGCCGAGACAACCGCGGGGGTGCGGGCCACACGCTGAGCCTCGATGACGGCATCGAAGGCATGCCGAAGCGCCCAGGCGGCGCCATCGGCACCGCCGGCGACGCGGGCACGTTCGAGCGCCGAGCTCAGCAACTTCTTGAGCGCAGCATTCCGCGGCCCACCCTTCAGCGCGCCGACGAGCCGCTCGCACGTCTGAGCGTAGAGACGCGCACAGCCCTCGACGTCTCCGGCGTTGTACGCGGCCGCCCCCGTCCCGATGGCGCGCACGAGCGCGTCGGCGACCTCGTCGATCTGCTCTGCCCCCGCGATGACGGCCGCCTCCGCCGGAGGCACCTCGAGCTCGTCACCGGCCGCGCCCTCGAAGCGGACCTCGTCGAACGCGGCGCCGAGCAGCGAAGCGACGTCGGCGCCGCGGCGGGTGTCCTCGGCCGCAGTCAGCGCCTCGTCGAGGCGAGCGACGAGCGCCGAGCAACAGCCAGCGCCCGTGAGCTGCGAGCGCAGCGCGTCGGCGAGCACGCAGTAGAAGTCGGCGACCACCTCGGGGTGGCCGGCCTCGTACCGGCGCGCGGCGATCAGCGCGGCGAGATCGAGCGCCTGCACCACCTCGGCCCGCTGCGGGCAACCGGCGGCGAACCTCGAGGCGGCGTCAGCGACCGGCTCCCGCTTCGCCGCCGGCCGCGACAGCGCGAACAGCAGATCATCGAACGCGTAGCGCAGCTCCCAGGCGGCGCGCGACGACTCCTTGCCTTCGGCGCGATCGACGGCCGCCCGCAGCCGCGCGCGCAGCGCAGCGGCGAGCGGCAGCGCCATGAGCTCTTCGGCCGTCGAGCGGTACAGCGCCGCGCAGCCGCGAACGTCGCCCTGGTTGTAGAGCGGGGCGCCCTTCTGAATCGTGGCGCGAATGCGGTCGACGACCGACGCGCTCGAAGCCTCGAGCAGCGGGTTCCGCGACAGCTTCGTGGGCCCCTCGACGCGTCGCGCCGACGCCGGCTCGAGCGCGTCGATGACGTCGCGCGCCGACGACGGCCGGTCTTCGACCCGCTTCGCCATCAGGCGGGCGAGCAGCGCGCCGAGCTCCGGCGAGACCTCGCGCTGCAGCGGAGGCAGAGGCGCGGTGAGGTGCAGCTCGCGCACCTGCGACGGCGTGCGCGCCTCGAACGGCAGCCGGCCCGAGAGCATCTCGAACAGCACGACGCCGAGCGCGTAGAGGTCGGCGCGCGCGTCGACGTCGGAGGCGAAGAACTGCTCGGGCGCCATGTACGCCGGCGTCCCCATCACCTGCCCGGCGACGGTCATGCCCGGCGAGGCGCGGACGCGGGCGATGCCGAAGTCGAGGATCTTCGGCACGTCGTCCTCGTCGTCCTCGGTGACGAGCATGACGTTGTCGGGCTTGAGGTCGCGGTGAACGATGCCGCGCTCGTGGGCGTGACTGAGCCCCAGCGCGATGCGGCGGGCGATGCGCACGGCGCGGGCCTCGGGCAGGCCGCCGGCGCGGGCGATGGCGGCGGTGAGCGTCTGCCCGTCGAGCAGCTCCATCGCGAGGTACGGCAGGCCTCCCGGCGACTCGCCGAAGTCGAGCACGCGGGTGATGAAGCGGCTCTGCAGCGTGCTGGCGGCCTCGGCCTCGCGCTCGAAGCGCTTGCACATCTCTCCGTCGGTGGCGAGGTCTCCGTAGAGCACCTTCACCGCGCAGAGCGAGGCGATGCGGACGTGGCTGGCGCGGTAGATCTGCCCCATGCCGCCGGCGGCGATGCGGTCGAGGACGCGGTAGCGCGAGCCCAGCACCTGACCGAGCAGCGGGTCTCCGCCCTCGGGCGAGACGGGCGAGCCGTCGCGCGGGCAGCGCGTCATCGAGAGGTACGTCGCGGAGCACGTAGGGCAGTAGCGCACGCGCTACTCCTCGCCCTTCAGGCCGAACTTGTTCACGAGCCGGTGGACGTAGTTGCGCGCGAGGCCCGCGGCCTTGGCGGTGTCGGAGACGTTGTTCCCGTGCCGCTCGAGCAGCGTGACGATGTAGTCGTGGGTGAAGGCGTCGACGAGCTTCTCCTTCGCGTCCTTGAAGGGCAGCGCGGTGAGGTCCTCTCCCGGCTGCGGAGCGGCGCGCGCGGGCCGGCCCTTGCCGGAGCTCTGCACGTCGACGTCGCCGCCGGCGAGCGCGCGCTCGATGACGTTGCGCAGCTCGCGGACGTTGCCGGGCCAGTCGTGCGCGGCGAGCTTGCGGCGCAGGGCCTCGGAGAGCTCGAAGTCTCCGCGGCCCATGGCGGACACGAACTGCCGCACGAGCAGGGGAATGTCCTCGGGCCGCTCGCGCAGCGGAGGCACGCGGGCGATGACGACGGCGAGGCGGAACCAGAGGTCGCGGCGGAACGAGCCCTTCTTCACCGACTCTTCGAGGTCGCGGTGGGTGGCGGCGATGATGCGGACGTCGACGTTGCGCGGGGCGTCTTCGCCGAGGCGCTTCACGGTGCCGCTTTCGAGCACGCGCAAGAGGCGCGGCTGCAGCTCGAGCGGGAGCTCGCCGATCTCGTCGAGGAAGATGGTGCCGCCGTCGGCCTCGAGGAAGGCGCCCTTGCGCTCGTGGCCGGCGCCGGTGAACGCGCCCTTGGCGTGGCCGAACAGCTCGCTCTCGATGAGGTTGGGGGCCATCGAGCCGCAGTCGACGACGACGAACGGCTTGTCCTTGCGCGCCGAGCGGTCGTGCAGGCTCTGGGCGATGACCTCTTTGCCGGTGCCGGTCTCTCCGAGAATGAGCACCGTGGAGTCGGTCGCGGCGGCCTTCTCGAGCGTGGCGAACAGCAGCTGCATGCCGGCGCTGCGGCCGAGCACGCGGCCGAACGAGGTGCGCGCGACGGGGCCGTCTCCGGTGACGAGCTGCAGCTGCAGCACGGTGGTGCCGATGGTGATGAGCGCTTCTTCGCGCACGGTCATCGCCTGGATGCGGGCGCCGCCGAGGAAGGTGCCGTTGGTGGAGCCGAGGTCTTTGACGCGCAGGCCCTCGGGCGTGGGCTCGAGCTCGAGGTGCGCGCGCGAGACGGACTCGTCGGTGACCAGGAAGGTGGCGCCCTCGCCAGCGCCGACGACCATGCGGCCGTCGATGGGCACGGTGCGGCCGGTGTCGGGGCCGGTGGTGAGCGTGAGCTGGTAGCGGAGCGGGCCGGAGCTCGAGGTCGACGAGGAGGCGAGTGGCTTGGTCGCGCCGGTCATGAGGCGGCGGCGAGCATAGCCGCTGAGCTGCGCTCACACGCGCTCGCGCGCGGGGACGGGGTCGCCAGCTTGGGCGCTCGAAGAGCCGAGCGCGCGATCGCCGTTCCCTTCACAGCAGCAGCTTCGCGACGATGAGGCCGAAGAGGAACAAGCCGACGGCGCCGATGATCAGCACCGCAGGCGGCAGCGACGACGCCGGCGCGGCGGAAGGCGCGGCAGCGGGCAGCGCAGGCATGCCCTCGGTGCGCTCGGCGGGATGCTCCTCGTCGACCGAGTCCATCAGCGACAGCTTTCCGGCGGGAGTCGCCTTGCGCTCCGGGCGCGTGAGCTCGGCGGCGGCGTGGACCGGCAGCTGCTCCTGGCTGGGCGGAGGAACGGCGGGCAGCGCGGCTTCGGTCTGCACGTCGCTCCACGGCACGCGCCCCGCTTCGCGCGTCGGCGCGTCACCGACCGTGGGCGTCGGAGTTCCGCTCGGGCTCGTCACCTCGGAGAAGCCGGCGGCCGGAGTCTCGGCGCTGCTCGCGTCGTTGAGCGGCTCGAAGGCCTTGAAGCCCTCGGGGCGCGTGGCGTCTTCGGAGCTCGGCTCGTCGTCGTCCTCCTGCAGCGCGGGCCGCGCGGGAGCGGCGGAGACCTTCGTGCCCTCGGCGCGCTTCACCGGCAGCGCGGGAGCGATGATCGACTTCACCGGCGAGACGGTGACGGGCAGCGCGAAGACCATCTCGAGCGCCTGCAGCATCTCGGTGGCAGATTGAAACCGGTCCTCGGCGTGAATGGCGAGGCCCTTCTGCATCGCGGCGCCGACCATGGGCGAGAGGCCGGGGACGAGGCGGCAGATGTCGGGGCGCGGGCGCGTGAGGTGGGCGCGCAGCAGCTCCTGGTCCTCTTTCTCGGCGAACAGGGGCTGGCCGGCGAGCATGCGAAAGAGGACGACGGCGAGCGAGTAGAGGTCGGCGCGGCCGTCGAGCTCGCGCTCTCCCAGAATCTGCTCGGGCGCCATGTACTCGGGCGTGCCCCAGACGACGCCGGTGCGGGTGAGCGAGCTGGTGTGGCCGCGCGCGAGGCCGAAGTCGCAGAGCGTGACCTTGCCGTTCTTGCCGACGTGGATGTTGCTGGGCTTCAAGTCGCGGTGCAGCAGGCCGCGGCCGTGCAGGTACTGCAGCGCGGCGAGCACCTGGCGCGCGACGGGCAACAGCTGCGTGGGCGTCATGCGGCCGCCGGCGGCGGCGAGCGTGCCCCAGAGATCGGCGCCGTCGAGCAGGCGCATCGCGAGCCAGGGCACTCCGCGGGTGCGGCCGAAGGAGTACAGCGTGACGACGCCGGGGTGGTCGAGCTGGCCCATCACCTGCGTCTCGCGGTCGAAGCGGCGCACGGTCTCGGTGTCGAGGCTCGAGGCGAGCAGCGCCTTCACGGCGACCTTGCGCTCAAGCTTCAAGTCGGTGGCCGAGAAGACGCGCCCCATGCCGCCCGCGCCGATGAGCTGGTCGAGCCGATAGGTGTTGTTGAGCACCTCGCCGACGTCGAGGTCGGTGGGTCGCGGGTCCGTCATAAAGACGGCGCGGAGCTTAGCCGCGGCCGCCCGCGACGGTGAGCCTCGCGAGCTGCTCGGCCGCCTGGCGTGTCTCGGTTTCGCTCAGCAGCGACTCGACGCTGGTGCGCATGCGGTAGCTCCAGTTGTGGTCGCCCATGGTGCCGGGGAGGTTGACGCGGGTGGTCTCTCCGAAGAGGTCGCCCCAGGGGATGATGCAGAGGTTCGACGAGGCGTTCTCGGCGGCGGCGAGGAGCGCTTCCTGCAGCTCGTTGCTCCAGCCGGCGCCGGGCGGAGAGAAGCGGTGCAGCTCGGGGAACGTGCGGCAGACGGCCTCGCGCTCCCACTGTTGGGCGTTCTGCCACCACTCGCGCATCGTCTCGGTGTCGTGCGTGCCGGTGGTGACGAGCGAGACGGCGGGGTACTGGCGCGGGTTCGCGTAGACGCCGTCCTCGCGGGCCCAGCGCATGACGCGGTAGCCGGGCAGCTGCAGCTCGTCGAGCGTCTTGCGCACGAACGGCGTCATGACGCCGAGGTCCTCGGCGACGATGCCGGCGCCCTCGCTGAGCAGGCGGAAGTGCTTCTCGCCGAGCGCGCGCTGCTGCTCTTCGCCCTGGGGGATGAAGCGGCCGCGCGGCGTCTGCTCGTCGCGGATGTACTGGCGGAAGTAGCCGATGGCGTGGTCGACGCGGCGAACGTCGAAGTACGCGGCGGCGGTCTTCGCGCGGGTGCGCAGCCAGCGGTAGCCCTCGCGCTCCATCGCGTCGAAGTCGAACCAGGGCAGGCCCCAGTCCTGGCCGTCGGCGGAGAAGTCGTCGGGGGGAACTCCGAGGCGGCCGTCGCAGCGGAGCAGGTGCGGGTAGGCCCAGGCGTCGGCGCTGTCTTTGCCGATGATGAACGGCTCGTCGCCGCAGAGCAGCACGCCGCTGGCCTTGGCCTGCTGGCGAACCTTCTTCCACTGGGTGTCGGCGACCCACTGCAGCCACGCGTGAAAGCGGATGCGGCGCTCGAACTGCTTCGTCGCCTCTTCGAGCGCCTTGGGGTGGCGCTTCGCGAGCCCTTCGGGCCACTCCCACCAGGGCCTGTGCTGCTGCGCCTCGGAGATGGAGGCAAAGAGCGCGAACGTCTCGAGCCAGTCGCGCTGCTCTTTGCGGAAGGTGTCGAAGGGGCCGGCGTGGCCCTTCTTCTCGAACCAGGCGAAGGCGCGCTCGAGGGCGGCGGCCTTCAACGGGAAGACGCGGCCGTACTCGACGCGGGCCGAGGCGCGGGCGGCCTCGAGCGAGGCGCGCTCTTCGGGGGTGAAGTCGTTGGCGCCGGGAAGCTGCGAGAGGTCGATGAACAGCGGGTTCAAGCCGAACGCGCTGCGCGTGGAGTATGGGCTCGGATCGCCGGGAGCGGTGGGCAACAGCGGGAGGATCATCAGCAGCCGCTGCTTCGCGGCGCGCAGCCACTCGAACATTCCCCCGAAGCTGCCGAAGTCACCGATGCCGGCGTCGCTCTGGCTCCGGAAGGAGAAGAGCGGGAGCATGATTCCGGACGTACGACCCTGAGGGAGCGACATCGACGGCGGGAAATAGCAGAGCGTCCGCGGCCGTGCAGAAAAACGTCGCGGCCGGCCTGTGGAGTTTTAAGAGTGTGGTGTTTTGGAAACGTTGCCGCCGTCGTTTTTCGTCCGCTCCACGCTACGGGTGGCGCGCGCGCTGCTCGGGCAGCTGCTGGTGATGGGCGAGAAGGTGGGCCGCATCGTGGAGACGGAGGCGTACGTCGGGCCGCACGACCTCGCCTGCCACACGTCGAAGGGGCGCACCGCGAGGAACGAGGTGATGTTCGGCCCACCCGGGCACTCGTACGTGTTCCTCGTCTACGGCATGCACCACTGCTTCAACGTGACGACCGGCCGCGGAGCCGCGGTGCTGATCAGAGCGCTCGAGCCGGTGAAGGGCGTGCTGAAGCGCACCGACGGACCGGGGCGGTTGACGGCGGCGCTCGGCATCACGCGCGAGCACAACGGCCTCAAGCTCGATGCTCCGCCGCTGTGGCTGGTGGCGGGCGCGCCGGTGAAGACGGTGTCGCGCGGGCCGCGGATTGGAGTCGACTACGCGCGGCACTGGGCGGCCAAGCCGTACCGGTTCTGGGAGACCGGCAACGAGCACGTGAGCGTCTAGGCATCTTTTTCCGCACCAACGCTGCAGCGTCACGCGTCACGCCGCAGCGGCGGAAGAAGCAGCCAGTCTCCTCAGGCGTCGATCGGCGACGGCGTGACGATGCCCGACGCTCCCGCCACCAGCGCGCAGATGGCGGCGGGCAGCGAGCAGACGACCATGAGGTCGAGCGGCGCGAACAGCATACCGAGCAACCACATCACGAGGCAGACGGCGCACCCGATGAGCGAGGCGGACTGAAAGCCGTGTCGCGCGTGGCGGCGCAAGATGGCTCCGAGCATTCCGACCACCATCGCGGCGGAGCAGAACACGACGAGCAGCACGGCGCCGGTCAACATGTTCGGCGGGAACATGAGCAGCGAGGCGCCGCCGATGATCATGACGAGCAGCGGCCCGAGCGCGAGCACCGCGTTCACGAAGCGCAGCATCTTCGCCTTGGCGGAGGTCTGCTCGATGCGAAGCAGCTCGAGGTCCTCCGGCGAGACGCGCAGCGCCCACGGGTAGCCCATGCGCACGAGCGCGGCGACGGCGAGGGCGCGCATGTTGCGGCCGTGGCGATCGCGCAGGTGAACGAGCCGCGGATCTGCGAGCAGCTCGTGAATGGCGTGGGCGCAGTGCTCTCCCGAGCGAAGCGACTTCAAATCCACGCGCAGTGCATCGAGGGCGTCGTCACGCTCGGCCTCATCTGCCAGCGCGAGATCCACCCACCTCCTCAACGTCCGTCCCTGTGGCGACTGGGTAACCAGCATCACCCCACCTCTCTTCTTCTCCGCTCTTTTCTAACGGGCTAAACGCGAGCGCGTGAGTCCCGCTTCCGACGACGAGCTGTTGCAACGCGCTCGAAACGCCGACGTGCCCGCGTTCGAGGAGCTCGTGGCGCGAAACCGCGACCGCGTGTTCGGCATCGCGTTACGAATTCTCCACAGCGAGGCGGAAGCGGCCGAAGTCGCGCAGGAGACGTTCCTCGCGGCGTGGCGCTCGCTCGATCAGCTCACGGGTAACCAGTTCTCGCACTGGGTCGCGCGCATCGCCGCGAACCGGTCGCTGATGAAGCTGCGTCACCAGAAGGTGGCGAACCAGTTCGAAGAGAGCATGGAGTCTCCGCAGTTCAACGCGCGCGGCTCGCTGGTGGAGACAGTGGCGGACTGGGCCCCGACCGGAGAGGGGGCGGCCATCGACGCCGAGCTGAGGGGGGCCATCGCACAGGCGGCGGAGGGGCTGCCGGACCCGGCGAAGCAGGTGTTCCTGCTGCACGACGTCGAGGGGCTCGACTACCAGCAGATCAGCGAGATCACGAAAGATTCGATTCCGGCGCTGAAGAGCCGGCTGCACCGGGCACGACTGGCCATGCGTGCAGCCATCGACCGCTTCTATGCCGAGAAGGGCAGCGCCGAATGAAACGCGCTACGGGGAAGGGCATCTATACTGAGGCCGCAGATGCACACCTGTAAGGACGCCATCGACCTGCTGCTCGCGTACCTCGACGGTGACCTGCCGGCCGCGCAGCAGAAGGCGCTGGAAGAGCACCTCGGCGCGTGCACTCCGTGCGTCGAGTTCATGGCGACGTATCGACGGACGCCGGACCTGTGCAAGAAGGCGCTGCAGACGACGATGCCGAAGGACCTGGCAGACTCGCTGAAGGCTTTCCTGCGCAAGAACCTGTCCTGAAGTGCAACCCCTCAACCTGAAGAACCTCGACTTCGACGGGCTGTCGAAGGTGCTGAGCGTCGTGAACGCGTCGCGCACCGCGGCGCTGAAGCTGTTCGCGAGCGTGTTCGCGCACGGAGCGTCGTCGATGGACGACGTGAAGAACGCGCGGATGGTGCCGGCGAGCGTGCGCGACTGGGTGCAGCAGCACGGGTGCCTGCCGAAGCTCGAGGTGGTCGAGCGGCGCAAGGCGGACGACGGCTTCGTGAAGTACCTGTTCGCGTCGCCGCTGGGCGGCCGCTTCGAGGCGGTGCGGATTCCGCTGTTCGACGAGAAGTACGTCATCTGCATCTCGAGCCAGGTCGGCTGCGCGCTCGCGTGCGACTTCTGCGCGACGGGGCGCATGGGCTTCCAGCGCAACCTCGAGACCTGGGAGATGGTCGACCAGGTGCTCGCCATCAAGGCCGAGGCCGACCGCCCGGTGCGCGGCGCCGTCTTCATGGGCATGGGCGAGCCGCTGCTCAACTACGAGAACACGACGCGGGCGGCGCGCATCCTCTGTCACCCGGCGGGCCTCGCCATCAGCGGCAAGGCCATCACGTTCTCGACCGCGGGCTGGGTGCCGGGCATCCGCCGCTACCTGCGCGAGGGGCTGCCGTACCGGCTCGCGTTCAGCATCACGTCGGCGATTCCGGAGAAGCGCGCCGCGGTGCTGCCGGTGGAGAAGACGTGGCCGCTGCCGCTGCTCGTCGACGAGATTCGCCAGTACGCGCTCACGCGCAAAGAGCGCGCGATGCTCGCGTACGTCGTCATCAAGGGCTTCAACACGGGTCGCGAAGACGCCGAGGCGCTGGCGAAGACGTTCGAGGGCGTGCCGGTGAAGATCGACCTCATCGACGTGACCGACCCGACCGGCAAGTACGAGCCGCCGGACGCGGAAGAGCTCTCGCGGTTCCGCGACTTCCTGCAGGTGGTGAAGGCGCCCATCGCGAGGCGCTACTCGGGCGGCAAGGACATCGGCGCGGCGTGCGGAACGTTGGAGGCAAGCCAGCGCGGTGGTGTCATTCTGTAGCAGGCTGCTGAAAACGCGCGAACGGCACGAGGTCGAGGCGCCGGCGAGGACCGCTCGGAGCGTACGTCGTCTGGTACGTGAGCACGGACCGGAGCCGGCAACGATGAGATCGGGCCGTGCAGCCGTTTTTCAGTAGCCTGCGAGCGAATGAACCGCGACAACCTGGTGCCGCCGCTGCTGCTGGGGCTGGTCGGGCTGTGCTGTCTGCCATTGGGCCTCGTCGCCGCCGTCTGGGGGACGCTCGCGTTCTTCGCGGCGCGCGGGCAGAACCGGCCGCCTCCTCCGCTGGCGGTGGTGTGCATGGTGCTCGGCGGGTTGTCGCTGTTCACGAACTTCGGTCTGTTCGTCTACGGCATGAAGCTCAACGCCGAGCGCGAGGCGAAGCGAGAAGCGGTGACGAAGAAGCTCGAGGGCCACCTCGACGGCGCGGAGCTCGAGCGGGAGATCGCCTGCGAGCTCGCCGAGCAGCACCTGCTCAAGGACCAGCTCTACGAGAGCGTCACGTGCGCGGGCGAGTGGACGCCGGGCGCCGTCGCGCGGCTCGAGGTGACGGCGAAGGCGGTCCGCGCCCCGGAGCACCGCGTGTTCTGCTTCGCGCGCGCGCACCGCTGGTACGTGCTGATGGTGCCGGGCGACGGGAAGTGCCCGGAGAGCGCGCCGCCCGTGCCGTCGAAGGCGTCGGCGTCGCTCGACCAGGAGGAGGACCTGCTCCGCAAGGTCGCCGCCGAGGCGCGCGCGAAGAAGCTCATCGCTTCTTTCGAGCAGGACATCGCGAAGGTGCGCGCCGCGACCGAGGTCGAGCACGAGCAGAAGAGCTGCAAGCTCGAGCGCGACGTGAAGGCGGCGTACGTCGACTACGACCGGCTGCCGGGAGCGAAGAACGCACAGCGGCCGTGGAAGCTGCTCACCCACGCGAGCTTCGCGAAGGCGCTCGACGACAACGCCGAGCTGAAGGACCGGGCCGCCGCCATCGACGGGCTCTATGCCGACCGGTACGTCATCGTCTTCCAGTCCGAAGAGGTGAAGGAGCAGCCGAAGGGCACCGGCAACAGCTTCATCATGGGCGAGTTCGAGGGCTGGATGAGCGTCGTCGAGCTGTCGACCGGCAAGCTCGCGTGCGAGACGCCGTTTCGCTTCGTGAACGCCGACACCGTCGGCGGCGGCGTGAAGCTGCGCGGGATGCCGGACAAGTCGACGCAGCAGCTCGCGGACGACGACTTCGAGGACAAGTTCGAAGACGCGGCGCGCGCGGCGGCGAAGCACATCGGCGGGGACAAGCTGATGGTGAGGGTGGGCCTGCTGCACTGAACCCGCCTCCGTTCAGCGTGAACGCGAGTCGGTTTCCGCCGCCAGCGGTCCGTACGCATTCGGGTGCAGCCCGTACCGGAACGCGAGCGGGATTCTCGGCTCGGCGTGCTTTGCCTTCGGAATCGAGTGCAGCCAGGTGCGCTTTTCCGCGCGTTGAGCTTCTCGAGCAGCAACTGCAGCCGCGGCGCGAGCGGCTCGCCCTTCACCCAGCGAGAGGTGAGGCGCGGCTGGAGGACCTCCTTGTCGTAGAGGCGCCGCGTGCGCTGGCCCCAGTCGCGCGCGTCGTAGAGGTGGCGGAAGAGCGCGTCGGGCTCGCTCGCCCAGCCGCGCGCGAAGTCCACCACGACGTGGCATCGAGCTGGATGCGACGAAGGTCTTCGGGCGGGGAGGAGAAGAGGCTCTGCTGCTGCACTGCGAAGGTCTGTCTAAGGACCCTTGATGGAGCCCGCCACCCGCAAGAGCCACGCGTACTCCTTCACGTCGACCGCCTGAAACGCCTTGCGGTTGATGGGGTCGAGCACCTTCTTGTCGTCGGAAGAGTCCCAGCTCAGCGCGAGCAGCGCGCTGGTGAGCGCCTTCACCGTCGCGGCGGGGAGCTGGGCGCTGGCGGCGAAGACGTCTCCCGGCATGCGCGAGGTCTCGGTGAGGATGCGCAGCGGCGTCCCGCCGTCGGCGTGTTCGGCGGCCCACCCGTCGTAGGCGTGCCGGCTGACGGCGCCGGCGTCGACGTCACCGGAGAGGACGGCCTTGATGACGGCGTCGTGGCTGCCGAGGAAGCGGTAGCTGAACAGCGTCGCCGGATCGAAGCCCTTCGACTGCAGGTTGGCCCACGGGCCGAGGAAGCCGGTCGACGAGAAGCGGTCGACGAAGCCGAACTGTTTGCCTTTGAGCTGCTCGAGCGTGGAGACGCGCGAGGTGTTGCGCGTGATGATGAGGCCCGTGCCGGGACGGCCGACCATCGCGTCGGCGGCGAGCGCATGCAGCTTGGCGCGCTGCATGCCGCTGACGAACGCGTACGGGGTGAGCTCTCCGAAGTCGGCGCGACCGTCGACGAGCATGTCGGCCGCCGTGCCGAAGTCCGGAGCCACGACGATGTCGACGGGCTTGCCGGCTGCGGCGCTCAAGCGATCGGCGAGGCCGCGGTAGCGCGCGATGAGCTCGTCGGTCGCGCGGTACGGCGTGAGCACCATGCGCAGCACATCTCTGGGCTGGCCGTCTTTGAGCGGCACAGCCTTCGCCGGCGGCGCCGCCGAGAGGACGCCCGCAGCGATGAGCGCGGCGACGAGCATGCGCCGGTGGTGATTACCCGAATTTCTCGCGAAAGCGGAGCGGCGTCTGTCCGGTGTGATGCCGGAAGAACTTCACCAGGTTCGTCGGCTCGTCGAAGCCGAAGCGGCCCGAGAGCTCCTTGACCGTGAGGTCGGTGTACGCGAGCAGGCGCTTGAGCTCGAGGACGACGCGCGCGTCGATGGTCTCCTTCGCGGTGGCGCCGAAGTGCCGCTGCGTGAGGGCGTTCAGCGTCCGCGGAGCGACTCCCGCGACGCGCGCGTAGTGCTCGACCGAGCGCGTGGCGGCGTGGTCCTGCTCGAGCGCGGCGCGGAAGGCCTCGAGCTCGCGCGGGGCCCTGGTGGTCGCGGCGCCGGCCAGCCGCTCGAGGCGCAGCAGGAACGCGCGCAGCAGCGAGGAGAGCAGCGGCACCTGAACCGCGTCGGCGTCGCGCGCGTACTCCGAGCGCAGCTGCTCCACGAGGCCGAGCAGGTCTGCGCGCTCGCGCTCGGGCACGCGCAGCACCGGCGGCGTCCAGAACGGCGACAGCACGCGAGCTCCGCGCAGCGGCACGTCGAGGAACTCGGGGGTGAACAGCACCATCCACATGTCGTTGCCCGGGCTCGGGTCGAACGCCTGCACGCGGCCGGGGGCGACGACGGCGACGTCGTGCCTGGCGATGGCGCAGCGCTCGAAGTCGATGGTCTGCCGCGAGCGGCCCGCGAGCCCGTAGTAGACGATGAAGAACGAGGGCCGCGTCAGCGCGTCGAGCGGGTGCGAGAGCGGACGCCGGAGCAGCTCCGAGAACTTCATGATCTCGAAGCCGAGCTCCGGCCTCGCGCTCGGCTGGTACTTCAGCTCGACGATGTCGCCGCTACTTCGACGCTGCGGCGAACTGCGCCTCGGACCCAAGCTTGGCGATGATATCCAGCGCCGCGTTCGGGTACTTCGCCTTCAGCTTCTCCTGCACCTCGGCCGCGGTCTTCGAGCCGGTCACCGCGGCGTCGAACGCCTTGAGGTAGTCGCGGGTGAACGAGATGGCCGAGACGTCGTCCTTCGCGTCCGGCGTCTTGTGGCCGGCGACGACGATCTCCGGCTTGAGCTTCTCGAGCTTGTCGAGCGTCGCGAGCCACGCCTTGCGGGTCGGCGCCTTCGTCTCCGCTGTCCACACGTGCACGCCGTTGTAGAGCGTGTCGCCACCGATGACGGCCTTGATGGACGGGATCCACACGAAGGAGTTGTGGCCGTCGTCGCCCTGGACTCCGCCGGTGATCTGCAGCTTCTCGCCCTCGAGCGTGATGGTGTCGCCGGTGAGCGGCTCGGGCACCACGGGCGCGTCGGTGAGGTTGGCGCCGTACATCGGCTTCCACTGATCGAGCTTCGGCTTCGAGGTCTTGTTGATCTCCGCGATGGTGTCCGGCTTCGCGACGAACTTCGCGTTCGGGAAGGCGGCCTTCAGCGCGGTGAGGCCGAAGTAGTGGTCGGGGTGCGCGTGCGTCACGTAGACGGTGGTGAGCGTCTTTCCGGAGTCGAGGACCGCGGCAGCGACGCGGTGGGCGTCGGCGAGCGTGAAGGCTGCGTCGATGAGGACGGCCTCTCTCTCGCCGGTGACGAGCGTCGAGGTGACGAAGAAGCCTTGCGGGGTCCCGACGATCGGCGTGACCTTCAGCGGGGCGGCAGCAAGGATGGCGGCGGTGAGCAGTGCGTTCATGGTGCGCGCAAAGTAAGGGCGGGCCGGGGGCCGGGCGATGGTGAAGGTGAGTGTTTCGATGGTGAAAACGTGCACGAGAGGTCGTGCACTGACCCCGGTGATCCGCACCGCGCGCTGTTATCCTTCGGGTGCGTGAGCCCTTCGAACCATCTCATCGAAGTCGTGCAGGAGCTGTCCCTCGCTCGCTCTCTTCCGCAGGTGATGGCCATCGTCCGCACCGCGGCGCGGCAGCTCACCGGCGCCGACGGCGCGACCTTCGTCCTGCGCGACGGAGACTCCTGCTACTACGCCGACGAGGACGCCATCTCTCCGCTGTGGAAGGGCAGGCGCTTCCCGCTGCAGGTGTGCATCAGCGGGTGGGCGATGCTGAACCGCCAGCACGTCAACATCGAGGACATCTACCAGGACTCGCGCATCCCGCACGACGCGTACCGGCCGACGTTCGTGAAGAGCCTCGTGATGGTGCCGATTCGCCGCGCCAATCCGATCGGCGCCATCGGCACGTACTGGGCCCGCAACCGCACGATGCCGCCGGAGCAGCTGCAGCTGTTGCAGGCGCTCGCCGACAGCACGTCGATCGCGCTCGAGAACGTCGAGCTCGTCGCCGACCTCGAGCGCCGCGTGCGCGAGCGCACCGCGCAGCTCGAGGCGGTGAACCGCGAGCTGGAGAAGTTCTCGTATTCGGTCTCGCACGACCTGCGCGCGCCGCTGAGGGCCATCACCGGCTTCTCGCAGCAGGTGCTCGAGGACGACGGCGACAAGGTGAGCACCGACTCGAAGAAGGCGCTCGGCCGCGTCGTCGCCGCCGCGGGCCGCATGGGCGAGCTCATCGAGGCGCTGCTCGGCCTCGCGAGGCTCAGCCAGGCGCCGCTCAGGCTCCAGCGCGTCGATCTGTCTGCGATGGCCCACGAGGTAGCGGCAGATCTCGGCGCCTCGGCCTCCGTGCAGGAGGCGATGATCTGCGAAGGCGACCCGGCGCTCTTGCGCGTCGCGCTCACGAACCTCATCGGCAACGCGTGGAAGTTCTCGCGGAAGGCCGCCGCGCCGCACATCGAGGTCGGCTCGCGCCCCGCCGGCGACACCGTCGAGTACTTCGTCCGCGACAACGGCGCGGGCTTCGACATGAAGTACGCGGACAAGCTGTTCGGCGCCTTCCAGCGGCTGCACACGCAGGAGGAGTTCGAGGGCACCGGCATCGGCCTCGCGACCGTCGCGCGCGTCATCGCGCGGCACGGTGGAACGATTCGCGCCGAGAGCGCGCCGGGTCAGGGCGCGACGTTCGCGTTCACCATCGGCGGCGCCGTCGTGCCGAAGGGACTCGCCTGAGTGAGATGAGAATCTCGTCGCCGGGGGGTCCCCCTCGCAGGGGTGCGACAAGATTCTCGTCTCAATTCGAGAACAACTGGCGATTCACGCGGGCGCCCTCTGACCAGATGCGAACATTCGCGTCCGCGCGCCTCACTTTGGCCGTGAGACGAGATTCTTGTCGCACCCCTTCGAGCAGCACCCCCTGGAGACGAGATTCTCGTCTCACCAGATCAACTGCCGCCAGTCGGGGGCGGGTTCGCCGAGCGCGGCGATCCGCTGATGGGGCGGGTAGCTGATGCGCACGCCCTTCGCGACGAGCGGCTGGAGCTCACTGACGAGCTCGCCCGGATTGCGGATGGCGAGCCACTTCAGCGCGGTCGCCGCCTGCAGTGCCTTCAGTGACCGCAGGTCCTCATTGAAGTCGAACGACAGGTGCGTGAGCCGCGAGAAGAATGGCGCCTTCGCGAGCTGGGCGACGCTGTCTTCGTTGAGCTTCGTCATGTCGAGGTTGAGCCACTGAACGGCCGGGAGGGCGCACTTCGCGAGTCGTGAGGCGTCGCTCAACTCGTTGCCCCACAGATCGAGCTTCTGCACCTTCGAGAACATCGGTGCGTCGAGGACCTCGTAGGCAGAGCCCTTCAACCGGCACTGCGACAGCTCGATGCGCTGCACCGTCGGGTGCGGCTGCGCCTTGCGGAACGCGGCGAGCAGCTTCGGCTTGTAGCCGGTCAGCTGCATGCTCTCGATCGGCTCCTTCGCGAGCGCCGGCAGCCCCTCGACGATCTTCGCGGCGTCGCCGATGACGTGCGTCAGGAAGCCACGCCGCCAGGCCCACTGCCGGATGAACGGGCGAATGCTCGCGAGCCATGCCTTCTCGTTGCGTTTGATGAGCTCGACTCCGCGCTCTTTGAGCTCCTGCACGTCTTCGGGGCGTTTGCCGGTCGACGTCCCATAGCGGGCGCCAGCCGCCAGCAGCGTTCGGCCGAGCTTGCACTGTACGAGGATGAGCTCGGCGCGCAGGTCGCCCTGCTCCTGCAGCCAGTCGGCGTAGACGAGGCGCGGCTTGTCGTCGTCGGGCGCGGCCAGGATGGCGTCGAGCAGCGCCGCGTTCTGTTTCATCGGAGCCGGTGCGGGGTCGGGCGGCTTCTTCGGCTTCCTGGGCTTCGCCTTCTCGAGGGCGACGAGGTCTTCGTGCGAGTCCGGGTGCTCGTAGAGGTGCAGCATCACACCCGCCGCGAAGGCGTTGCGAACGGCGACCGCACCGTCCGTGCGCAGGTCCTCGGGGCACGCGGCGGTCCACTCCGCAATGAGCTCGCGCGCGACGTCGGCGTGAGCCCAGCCGTCTAGCGCAGTCCCGGCTTGCACCGCGCGAGACTCGAAGCGGGAGGCGTCGGCTCCGCGCTCAAAGGCACGGCCCGACCCGTCGCCGCCCTTGCCCGACAGCTCGCACGCCAACGCGTAGCCGTCGAACGCAGCCTCGATGCATGCGTATCGGATGAGGCGAAAACCCTCGTTCTGAAGCTCGTCGTTCGCGGAGCGGATCGCCTTGAAAGCGAGCCCCGTCGAGAAGTAGCCGTATGACGTGCGGTGCGGCGCCCAGCCCATGCGCTGTTCCGCGACGCGAACCCACTCCTCGTGAGCGTACGTGTCACCGCGACGCAGCTCTTCGAGTGACTGCTGCTCCGAGTGACGCGTGGGCGCCCTTCGCTGCCTGCGCGCGCAGACCGCCTCCAGCAGCGCGCTCATTCGACGAGGAACACCTCGACGCCCTCGTGCTGCGGCGGGTCTCCGCTGGGGTCGAGCAACAGCCACCGCAGCAGCGATCGATAGAACCCGAACAGCGGGAACTTCGCGGCGACCTCGTCGCGCACGCGCTCGCGCGTCGTCTTGAAGCCCTGGTGGCTCTCGCGGGTGAGGCGCTCGCGCTCGTGCAAGAAGTTCGACAGCGGCTGAATCTGAATCTCGAACGTTCGCCCGTTCCAGCTGACGACGCTCTTCAGCGCCGACCAGCCCGACTGCTTGCGCGAGGGGCGCTCGAGGTAGTCCTTCACCTCGACGAACACGAGCTTCTCTTCCAGCGTCGTGAGGGTCTCCTGCACGCGGTAGCAGTCTTCCATCGTGCCGACGACGACCTTGATGCCGAAGACGTCCTTCACGTAGCGGCCGAGGTGGCGCAGCTGCTTGTCGCGCAGCACGATCGCGTCGAGGTCGAAGATTTCGTCGGTGACCTTGTTCCAGATCTCCTGCTCGGCCTTGATGCGCGTGAGGATGCGGTAGACCGAGAGCGGGTTCGGAGCCTCGGGCTCGTACTCGACGACGTTCGAGACGAGCTGCACGCGGCGCCAGTCGCGGGCCTCGGCGATGGCGAGCCGAGCCAGCACCCGGTTGCCCAGGTCGAGGTCGGTGCTCCGCACCACCTCTTCGCGCGACACGTCGACGATGAGCGTGAAGCGCTCGCGCGACTTCTCGACCTCGCCGATGACGACCGAGCGCAGCTGGTGCGGGCCGAGCAGCTTGTCGGCGAGCAGGCCGGCGAGCATGTGGAGCTCGCGCTCTCCGCGGCGAATCATCTCGGAGAACTCGGCGCGCGCCTGCGCCACGTGCGAGCGCGACAGCTCGATGCGGCCCGACGTCCCCGACTCGATGCCGCTGCGCGCCTGCTGCAGCTTCACCACGAGCTCGTTCAGCGCCGGAGCCTGCGAGACCATCCACAGGGGCGATGACTGGTGCTGCTGTGGTGCTGCGTCGCTCATGGGCGCCGCATGATACGCGCGTTCAGGGGCGCAACACTTCCCATCGATAGCGTCGCGACGCGGGCCCGCCGCTCACGGAGAGCGTCACGTCCTCGACCTTCATGCTGGAGGTCTCCACGCGCAGCGGGGCCGCAGAGCTTCCGCCCGTGTCGCGCACGGCGCGCAGGCGGGTGCCGTCCTCGAGGGTGAGCTCTGCGGTGCGGCCCGCCTCGAGCGCGACGCGCAGGTCGAGGACGTCGGCGCGCGAGGCCTCGGTCACGACGCCGGGCTCCGTCGCCGGCGCGAGCGTCTGCACGGCGGGGTCGAGCAGCGGAACGATGTGTCCCGTCTGCAGGAACAGCGGCACGCGGTCGAACGGGGCCTCGATGTCGACCGTGCGGTCGCCGCTGTACGACCGCAGGCTGAACCACTCGACGTATTCGCCCGGCGGCAGCCAGAACGTGCGCGTCGTGACGCCGCGGCGCACGACCGGCGCCGCGAACAGCGCCGGCCCGAGGAAATAGGTGTCCTCGCTCTTCCACGTCTCGGGCGCGCGCGGGTGCAGCAGAAACGGAGGCCTCATCATCGGCATGCCGGTCTCGTGCGCTTCCTTCGCGAGCAACCGGAAGTAAGGAGCGAGCCGCGTGTGCAGCGACGCCATCACCCGGTAGATGTCCTGCGTCTGCTGGTCGCTCCACAGCGTCCACTTCGTCTTCGGCCCGCCGACCGGGTTCACGCAGGCGTCCTGGTCCATCATGATCGGCGAGAGCGCTCCGAGCGCGTACCAGCGCACGAGCACCTCCTTGTCGCGCGGCGCGTCGGTGATGCACTTGAAGCCGCCGACGTCGCTGCCCCAGTACGGCACTCCGGCGAGCGCGAGGCCCAGGCCTCCGCGCAGCTGCGCCGGCAGCCCTTGAGAGTCGTCGAACGTCGCCTCGGGGTCCCCGCTCCACACGGCCGGCACCCACCGCTGCGTGCCGGTGTACCCGCTGCGAACGAAGAACAGGTAGTCGTTGGGCTTCACGCGCTCGAAGAAGTCGTGCGCGGCCTTCGCGGACAGCACGGGGAACTCGTTGTGCACCTCGTCTCCGCGGCGGCCGTCGTGAAAGCGCGACGAGCGGGCGACGTACTCGCCGAAGTCGTGCATCCAGCCGTCGTAGCCGAGGTCGACGCCGCGCTGGAGCAGCGTCTCGTACCACTTCACCGCCGCGGGGTTGGTGAGGTCGACCGCCGAGATGTTCAGCGGAGCGCCGGAGATGAAGAACGTCGTCGCCGGCTCGCCGTTCGGCTGCTTCTCGAAGAAGCCGGCGTCGCGGCCGAACGCGTAGTCGGCGGCGGCCCTCGGGTGGTCGGCCGCGACGTACGGGTTGTTGTAGCCGATGGCCTTGAAGCCGTTCGCGTGCTGCAGCGCGGTCCACGCGCGCAGCTCGTTCTCGATGCCGACGTGCGAGAGCGCGGGCAGGAAGTGCATCGCGTCGTCGATGGCGGTCAGCGGCAGGCCGGCGTCGCGCATCACGGCCCACTCGGGAGCTCCGTTCACCATCGCGTTGCGGCCGATGCGCCGGCGCGGGCCCCACACCCACGGGGCGGGAATCGGCGCGCGGCCGGTGTCCTCCGTCCACATCGCCAGGTTCTGCACCGGGTCGCCGAGGTAGAGCGTCACGGGCACCTGCGTGCCGTTCACCACCGCGCGCCAGGTCGCCGGGTCGGTCGCGCCGAAGTCGAGCTCGGTGCGGCGCGTGGTGTCGATCGACGCCGCGAAGAGCGCGCTCGAGTGGAAGAACGGCACGGGGAAGTAGGTCATCGACGGCCCGTTCGGGAACGGATTGTCGGGGCGGATGCCGGGCGCCTCGCCGCCGCCCAGGCCGGCCTCCTCGGCCCAGCTGTAGAGCGACAAGCCCCGGTGGTCGAACGACGCGTACCGCTCGCCCAGGCCGAACACGTGCTCGTCGGCGCCGAGCACGAACGGCAGCGCGCTCTTGTTGAGGCCGCTCGCGGTGGTCGTCGCGACGAGCTTCACGCGCTGGCCGCTCAGCGAGATGTCGAGGGTGAAGCCCTCCGCGAAGGTGAGCTTCACCGACGTCGGGGTCTGCTCGACGAGCGTGGCGTCGGTCGCCTGGGTCCACGGCCCCTCCTTCGCCCGGTAGCCGTCCCAGCCGGGGATGAGCTGCGAGGCGAACTCCGGCGTGTCGCGCGTCGCGCGCGGACCGCCGCTCGAGCGCAGCACGACGTCTGAGGAGCCGCGGGAGATCTCGAGCGCGTAGGGCCGCAGCGTCACCTTCACGCGCACCTGCTCGTTGGAGAGCGACACCTCGTTGTTGGAAGAGCACGCAGCGAGCAGCGGCAGCAGGAGAAGTCGGCGCACGTCCCTCCTTCTACGCTATGACGCGCGTCATGAAGAAAGTCCTGATGGTGCTGCTCGGCCTGGGCTTCGTGGTGGGGGTCGGGATGTTCATCGCCATTCAGACGGCGACGGTCGTTCGCCAGCTCAAGTCACACGACGAGCTGAAGGCCGACGGCGTGACGGTGAAGACGCGCACCGACGATGCGCTCGACTACAGCGTGGCCGTCGACATCGCCGCGCCGGTGCCCATCGTCTGGGCGCTGCTCACCAACGCGAAGGCGTACCCGGAGTGGAACAGCACCATCGTGAAGATCGACGGCAACATCGCCAAGACCGAGACGATTCACCTCGTGGCGAAGGTCGCTCCCGACCGCACGTTCGACCTGCGCGTCAGCGAGCTCATCAAGAACGAGCGGATGATCTGGGAAGACGGCGGCAAGGCGTTCGCCGGCGTGCGCACGTTCACGCTCAAGCCGACGCCGAGCGGCGGGACCCGGTTTGCGATGAACGAGACCTTCTCGGGGCGCATGCTGCCGATGATCGAAGGCTCGCTCCCGGACTTCACCACCGACTTCAATGGCTTCACCGCGGACCTGAAGAAGGCCGCGGAGAAGGTGGCGCCGCCGATGGATGCTCCGGCGGCGCCTGTGGAGACTCCGGACGCCGGCGGCTGAGCCGCAGCTCGACGGCCCCCTCGCCCCGGCTCAGTCGTAACCGCTCAGCGACTGGTTCTTCTTGCCGTTCTCGTCGTAGCACTCGCCGTTGCACGACGAGGAGTAGCTCGACACGTTGCCGCAGTCGGTGCCCTTCGCGCTCTTGCAGATGTTCTTCGCCTTGTCGCGGTCGGCGAAGCTGTCGCCCTTCACGCAGACGTTGAGGCCCTTCACCTTGTCGAACGAGTAGCACTTCGCCTCGGCGGAGAACGGCACCGCCACCGCAGCAGCCAGGAGCACACCAGCGAGGAGTCTTTTCATGTCTGGCCTGACCCGCGGCGCGAACACCGAGTGCACCGGAAGTTGCGGTAGGGTCGCGGGCCCATGCGTCAGCTCCTCATCCTCTGCACCTTCATCGTTGCATGCGGTCCACCTCCCACCGGCACGCTGTCATCGAAGGTGTCGCGTGACCCTGCGCTCGCCACCACCTTCACCACCGAAGACGGCTGGACGCTGAACTTCACCCACGTCGTGATCGCCATCAGCGGCGTCTCCGCGAAGGGCGGAGAGGACGTCGGCTTCCCCGCCGGTCTCGCGAAGCCGAAGGTCGTCGACCTCGTCGTCGGCGAGGGCGTCGACCTGGTGTCGAACGCGATGGCGACTCCGAAGGCCTACGACACCGTGGCGCTGGCGCTCGGCCGCGCGACCGGCGACGAGAACGTGAACGTGCCCGCGGACGTGCTCAACCGCATGGGCCAGCGGCCGTTCTACGTCGAGGGCACCGCGTCGAAGCAGTCGACGATGCGCACCTTCCAGCTCGGCTCGTCGAAGGCCGTCACGTTCTCGGGCTGCATGCCGAGCGCGACCGTGGCCGCGAACGGGACGGCGACGCTCGACTTCCGCGTCCACGCGCAGCGCGTGTTCCACGACGACGCCGGCAAGATGCGCTTCGAGGCGTGGGCGCTCGCCGACACCGCGCCGGTCGACACCGTCGTCGTGAACACCGAGGCGCAGACCATCATGACGTCGACGCTGCCGCCGGCGCACTACGGCATGACGCAGGGCAACCTCATCACCGTGTTCGAGAAGCGCCTGCTCGGCATCGTGGGCCTGGGCGACAGCGGCACCTGCACGGGGCAGTGACCGTTCGCGGTCGCGTTCCGACCGCTCGCGGGGAGCACCGGATGACGGAGCGCATCGTCGGGGTCTTCTCCCGGCATGCGCATCCTCCTGGTGAACCCGCCGCACCCCGCCATCGGTAGCCGCATCCCCGACGACCACCTGCCTCCGCTGGGCCTGCTCAGCATCGGAGGCCCGCTCCTCGACGCGGGCCACGACGTGAAGCTGCTCGACGCCGACCGGCTCGACCTGCCGCTCGGAGAGCTCTGCCGCCGCGCGCTCGCGTGGAAGCCCGACGCCGTGCTCATCGGCCACTCGGGCTCGACGTCCGCGCACCCGTGCGTCCGCGCGCTGACGCGCCTCTTGAAGACCGAGGAGCCGACGCTGCGCATCGTCTACGGCGGCGTGTTCCCGACGTACCACTGGCGCGACGTGCTGCGCGACGAGCCGCAGATCGACGTCATCGTGCGCGGCGAGGGCGAGGTGACGGCCGTGAACCTGATGCGCGCGCTGGAGCACGGCGAGCCGCTCGACTCCGTGCGCGGCATCGCGTTCCGCAAGCTCGGGGCCCCGTTCGCGACGGGAGCCGCGGCGGTGATTCAGTGCCTCGACGACTGCCGCGTCGGCTGGGAGCTCATCGACCACGCCGACTACTCGTACTGGGGCGGCCTGCGCGCGGTCGTCATCCAGTTCAGCCGCGGCTGTCCGCACCCGTGCAACTACTGCGGGCAGCGCGGGTTCTGGACGCGCTGGCGCCACCGCGACCCGGTGAAGCTGGCGAAGGAGATCGCCCGGCTCCACCGCGAGCACGGCGTCATCGTCTTCAACTTCGCCGACGAGAACCCGACGTCTTCACGGGCGCGGTGGAAGGAATTCTGCGAGGCGCTGATCGCCCAGAACGTGCCCGACGTCATCCTCGTCGGCAGCACGCGCGCCGACGACATCGTGCGCGACGCCGACCTCTTGCACCTCTACAAGAAGGCGGGCGTGCAGCGCTGGCTGCTCGGCATGGAGAACACCGACGAACAGACGCTGAAGCTCATCAAGAAGAACGGCACCGTGCAGAAGGACCGCGAGGCGATTCGGCTGCTGCGCAAAGCCGGCATCCTCTCGATGGCCACCTGGGTCGTCGGCTTCGAGGAGGAGACGCACCAGGACTACTGGCGCGGATTGAAGCAGCTGCTCTCGTACGACCCGGACCAGCTGCAGATGCTCTACGTGACTCCGCACCGGTGGACGCCGTTCTTCGATCTCGCCCGCGGCCGCGAGGTGATTCAGAAGGACCAGAGCAAGTGGGACTACAAGCACCAGGTGCTGAAGACGAAGGCGCTGAAGCCGTGGCAGGTGCTGCTGTGGTCGAAGCTGACCGAGCTCGTGCTGCAGGCGCGGCCGAAGGCGCTGAAGCGGTTGTTCTTCCGCGACCGGGGGCTGCGTCACGCCCAGCGCTGGTACACGCAGATGGGCCGGCGCGTCTGGCCGCACGAGCTGTTCGGCTGGCTCTTCCGCGACCAGCGCACCGACGACGGGACGACGCTCGAGAAGTACTGGGGCGCCTCGCTCTCGCACGAGGAGGAGTCGATGGTGGTCGAGAAGCGGCAGCCCCTCCTCCGCTCAGCGTGACCGGCTCTTCGCCCGCTCCATGGTGATGGCCAGCGACACGGCATCACCGAGCATCTCCGCGAGCCCTTCCTCCGTCTGCAGGAACTTCTCCGTCTCGAGCTGAAGCACGGCGTTGCCGATGCGCAGGCCGGGGTACTTCTGAACGAGCACCAGCAGGCGCTCCTGCACGGGCCGGTGCGACAGCACGCGGCGCGCGTCGTCGTCGAGGCGGTCGAGCAGGAACGTCGAGTCCATCTCCTGCACGCCGAGCTGGTGGTCGGGCTTGCCGATCATCTGGGAGAGCTTGTCGCCGAGCGTCTCGCGCGCGAGCTTGAAGCCCTCGGGCAGCGCTCCATTGAGCGCGCAGCGCACCACCGTGTAGTCGCGGCTGCTCTTGCCGGCGTCCCGCGACTCGGTGAACAACGCCACGGTGAAGCCGCTCACGACTCCCGCGATGCGACCATCTGCGTAGCCGAGCTGGCGCGAGGTCGCGAAGCGCTTCCACGCATCCCGCCGCAGCTCTCTCGCGCGCACCGTCCAGATGACGGAGCCGCCGACCAGCGCCACCATCAGCAGCGTCATCAGCAGAATCACCGCCGGGCTCCGATGGCCGCCTGCAGCTTCGCCACGCGCGCGCGGGCCCCCTTGATCTGCAGCTCGAGCTCGGCGCCATGCGCGCGCGCCGCAGCGATCGCACGCTTCGCCTCTTCGATCCGCTCGCGCACCTCGGTGCGCCGATCGCTCAGGGCCTGGTTCTCGGCCGTCAACCGCTGCACCGTGTCGCGCAGGCCCGAGCGCTCGAGCTGCTCGGTCTCCTTCAGCTTGAGCTGCTCGAGCTCGGCGCGGGCAGCGGCGATGGCGTCGGAGAGGCTCACCAGCACGCCCCCGCGGCGAGCACCAGCGCGGCGAGCGCGAGCGCGGTGAGACAGCCGCTGTTCGGCGGCGCCCCGGGGTTGAGGTGATGCACGGTCATCCCGATGAGCGAGCGCTCGGTGATGGCGAGGCCATCGAGCTCGGTCTGCAGCCGCTCGTTCGCCGCCATCACCGCGCGGACCTCGCCCTCGAGCCGCTCGAGCTCGGCCTGCGCCTCGTCGAGCTTCTCGACTTGCGTCGCCTTGCTGCGCCTGAGCGTCTCGATGCGCGCGCGGACGTCGCCGTGCAGGTTGTCGGGCTGGGCGAGCGCGCGGCGAAGGCGCGCCACCTCTCCCTGCACCTTCTCGAGCTCGTCGCGCAGCTGCCGGTCGTCGGCCATGCGAGCGCCGACCTCTACTCCATCATCTTCTTCATCGTGTCTTCGGTGCGCTCGAGCGCGGCCTTCTGCATGACCTCGAGCGCGGCGGGAGACGCCTTCACCACCTCGCCGACGGCAGCGGGCGGGAAGCAGATGACCTCGACGTCTTCGACGGCGGTGACGCTGGCCTGGCGCCGCTGCCCGCTGAGCGCAGCGAGCTCGCCGAAGAACTCTCCGGGGCCGAGGCTGGCGAGCTCGAAGGTGCGGCCGAGCAGGTCGGCTCCGCTGACCTTCACGCGGCCCCGGGTGATGACGAAGAACTCTCCGCCGGCGTCGCCCTCGCGACAGATGACCGAGTCCTTCGCGAACGACTTCTTGTTCGACAGCGCCATCAGCTTCTTGCGCGCGGGCTCGTCGAGCGCCGAGAACAGCTTCGAGAACTTCGCGAGCTCGTCGCTCACGCCTGCTGCCCCAGGGCGCGGAACTGCGCGTAGGCGGACGGGTTCTTCACCGCGAGCTCTCCGTTCTTGCCCTGCGCGATGACCTCGAGCCGGGTGCCGTTGTTGAACAGCAGCACGAGCTCGTCGGCGCCCTTCACGACGGCGTCGAAGTTCTTCGCGAAGTCGCGATGCGAGCCCACGAGCACGTCTTCGGGAATGGTCGCTCCGTCGGCGCCGGCGCGGCCGCGCGCGGTCTCGAGCGACGACACGATCGCGAGCACCACGCGCTTGAAGCCGGCGTCCTTCGCCTTCTGCAGGCGCTCGAGCTGGGCCGGGCTGCCGAGCATCGTGTTGTGCACGACGTCGCGCTTCTCGCCGAGCGCCTGCTGAAACGCGTTGCGGCCGATGGTCGAGGCCTCTTCGTGCACGACGCCGTCGGCGCGGCCGTCGCCGAGCGCGAGCAGCTCGCTGCGCTCGGGCACCAGGCCGTGCAGGTAGTCGGCGTCGGCCTTCACCACGGCGCTCGGCAGCACGCCGTCGGCGTAGAGCTTGTTCGCGATGGCGATCTTCCCGACGCCCATCGGGCCGGCGAGGAAGTACGCGGTCGGCTTCGCCTGCACCGCGCCAGCCGAGACGACGAGCTGCTGCATCGCCGAGCGCCACGCCTCTCGGCCCGGGCGCTGATCCGTCGGGACCAGCCGCAGATCATCGGCCTTCAGCACCTCGGAGAGCGGCTTCCCGCCGCCCGCAGGAGGCACCGCCCAGCCCGTAATGGAGCGCTTCAGCGTGCGCATCATCGGGCTGTCCCACAGGTCGGCGTCGTACTCCTTCGCGCCGAGCTTGACGGGCGTGCCGCGCACGGCGCCGGGCGTGAACTGGGTCTGGAACTCGGACTCGGCGGCCGTCTTCGGCTTGAGATGATCTCCGTGGCCTGGCTTCTTGGCGACGGGGACTTCGGTGGCCTTCGACGGCCCGGTGTTGGGCTCGACCGGTCGGGTCATCGAAAGACACCCTACCACGCGGTAAGATGGGCGGGCCCGGTGCGCCCACTTCCCTCCATTGCCCTGACGCTGTGGTGTTTCTCTGCCTTCGCGGCCACCGTCTCGGGCCGCATCACGAACCCCGGCGGCGCCGGCGTCGCGGGCGGCGAGGTCCGCCTCTGGGCACGCACCGCCAAGGGCTTCTCGTTCACCGCCAGCGCGGGGCGGGTGATGGCCGCCGCGGCCGACGGCACCTTCACCTTCTCGGGCGTGCCGGCCGGCGACTACAAGGTCGACGTTCGGCCCGGCGGCGGGCTGCACGCGGACCGCTGGTACGACGCGGACGGCAACGGCTACACCCCGGACGGCGCCGACGTGCTGACGCTCACCGCGACGCAGGTGCGCACCGGCGTCGACATCGAGGTCGAGTCGAGCGCCGGCGTCGACGGCAACGCGCGCGTCAACGGCGCGCTCGCCGCCGGCCTGCAGGTGCGCACCGAGCTGGTGAGCGACTTCCGCGCGCACCACAACGAGGACAGCAAGCCGACCCCGCACCAGGGCAACTTCTACATGCGGCAGCTGCCGCCGGCCCAGTACCGCACCATCGTGCACGACCCGACCGGCGCGAACGCAGACGCGGTCACCGGCGCGCCGTTCACCCTCACCGCCGGCATGACCCACGCGCTGGGCTCGCTGAACCTCGTGGCCGCGCCGGCTGATCCGACCGAGCCGAACAACACGAGCGCGACGGCGACGATGTTCACCGCGACGCGAATGACTCCGTACGTGAGCCCGGCGGGCGCGCGCATCGGCCCGCGCAACACCGGCGACGTCGACTGGTACTGCACCACCGCCGCCGCCGGAGAGCGCTTCATCGCGCGCGTCGAGGGGGTCGTCACCGTCGAGGGCGGCGTGACGCACGAGAGCCCGTGGGTGGACCCCGTCGTCGCGTTCTACCGGGGCGGCATGAAGCTCTCCGAGGACGACGACTCGGCGCCCGACACGCTCGGCGCGCAGCTCGACACCGGCGAGCTCACCGCCGGCCCGGTGTGCTTCGCGATCTCCACCTACGGAGACACGGCGTACAACGGCACGAGCCAGGGCTCGGCCGGCACCTACCGGCTGACGGTGACCTACGGCAATCGCGGCCCCGTCGTGACGCCGACGGTGGGCGGCATGCCGCTGCCGTCGGTGCTGATGATCAACGAAGGCGACACCGTCACCATCGACGTCGCGTGGACGGACCCGGAGAACGACAACCTCTCGGCCACGTGGAGCCTCGCCGGAGCGTCGATGGCCATTCACTCGGCCGGCTCGTTCAACACCACGCAGCCGAGCGGCACGTTCAGCTGGACGGCGCCCCAGGCGGCCGCGCGCGACAGCCCGTACGTGCTCACCATTCGCGTCGGTGACGGCGAGCTCTTCCGCACCATCACGGTCACCATCATCGTCGGCGCGGTGAACCTGGCGCCGTCGGTGCCGGTGCTCTTGTCTCCGACGGACGGCGGTCACGTCGCGTCGCTCACGCCGACGTTGGTCTGCGCCGAGGCCTACGACGTCGACGAGGAGACGCTGAGCTACGATTTCGAGGTCTGGTACGGCGATGCGGGCATGGCCGTCGAGACCGGCACGGTCGTCGGAGTCGACGGCGGCTGGAAGCCCGACGCCGGCGCGGCGCCGCCGGTGCAGTTCACGACCCTGGCGATTCCGGAGAACACGATGGTGCGCTGGAGGGCGCGCGCGTTCGACGGCACCGCCGCCAACGGCCACAGCCCGTGGTCGGCGTACGAGTGGTTCGTGGTCGACGTGATGAACGACCCGCCGCTCGCGCCGGTGCTCGAGAAGCCCGCCGACGGAGAGACGGTGCTGGTCATCCGGCCCACGCTCGCGGCGGTGCCGCCCGTCGACCCCGAGGGCGACGCGTACTCGCTGTTCTTCGAGGTGGCGCGCGACTCGATGTTCACGATGAGCACGCTCACGTCGCCCGGGGTGCCGGTAGGTCCCGGCGCGACCACGATGTGGACCGTGGATCGCGACCTCGACTGGGGCACGCAGTACTTCGCGCGCGCGTGGGCGGTCGACGTCCGCAACGGGAAGAGCGCGTACAGCAACGTGACCATGTTCAGCGTGCGCGCGAACACGCCGCCGACGGTGCCGCCCTTCCTCGAGCCGGGCACGGACGTGTGCAACGGCGGCTACCTGCCGTCGAAGCCGCTGTCGGTGCAGATCGGCAACGCGATGGACACCGAGGGCGACCAGATTCGCATTCAGCTGAGGGTGTTCCTGGCGAGCGAAGATCCGATGACGGCGACTCCGGCGTTCGAGCGGACGCAGCTGCAGACGAACGGGTTCACCGAGTTCGACACCAGCACCGCCGTCGTGCCCGAGAAGGTGCAGCACCGCTTCGTCGCGCGCGCGGTCGACAACCACGGAGCGTCAGCGTGGAGCGAGTGCCTGTTCACCGTCGGCGAGCCGCCGGTGGTGGATGCCGGCGCAGGCGGCGGCGGTGGGTCGGAGATGGACGCGGGAACCGGCGGCGGCACGTCGACCAGGCAGGGCTGCAAGTGCGACTCGGGCGCGGCGGGCTTCGGCGTGCTCGCGCTCGTCGCGCTGCTCCGCCGACGGCGCCGTTCACCCTGAGCGCAGGAGCCCAGAGGGCTCCGAAGTCGAAGGGGCCCGAAGCGGACGCCCTCGTCCAGCCTGACAGCCGCGTCGCACCTGCGCAGCGTTGCGCAGGGACACGAGCGCTCCACTCCGGACCGCCGCGGCTGATCCGCCCGGCCCGCTCCTTGCGATGCGCTCCCGCCCATGAGGGCGGGAATCGTGGCGGTGCTCTGCTGTGCCGGGTGCTCGGCGACGCCGGTGAGCGTGACGCGCTCGATGGTGTCTCCGCTGCCCATCCCGCCGACGGCGCAGATGGCGCCGACCGATTGGATGAGCATCTGGGCAGGTGCGCAGGCGGCGACGGTGAACGCGCGCGACCCGAGCGGCACGAGCGCCGTGCAGATTCCGAAGGCGCAGCCCGAGCTGGGGGCGTTGTTCCTCGTCGCGAAGAAGCACCTGCTCATCGGGGCCTCGCTGCACATGGCGCACAGCGACTGGGCGGAGCGCTCGAACGCGGCGCAGCTGAACGTGACCTCCGGCGTGCTCGTCGGCGGTCGTGTGCGCGTCGGGTTCCGGTTCGAGCTCGGCCACCCGAAGTTCCTGCTGCTCGGCTCCTTGGAGCCCGGCCTCGACGTCGCACCGTGGACCTCGAGCTTCACGACGCGAACTGCGTACATGGTGCTGCCGGCCATCGGCGGCAGCGTGACGCCGGCGTACGAGACCGAGCGCGTGCGTGTCTTCGCTGGCGTGTCGGCGATGACGGTGCCTGCGCCAAAGCTCCAAAAAGTCATCGTGCCCGCCAGCTGCTTGTTCTGTGATGCGCCGAACGACAACTACGACGGGCTCATCGGCGTCATCGCGGGCGCACGGCTCACGCTGAACGAGAACGTCGCCCTGACCGGCTCGCTGACCGTGCCGGTGGTGCGCGGAAACCTGCAGCTGTTTCCGATGTTCTCGCTCGCGGTGGTCTTCCTGCAGACGCGGGATGCGCCGCAGCCCGCGATTGACCCGGAGGAGCCGGAGGACCCGAGCGACTCCGACCCGCCGCTGATCGAGGCGCCGTCGCCCGAAGAGCAGCAGCTGCAGCTCTAGATATCCAGGAGAGCTCTGGAAGCTGACTCCGTTCACGCTGACCGGGAGGACGCATCAAGCCTTCCGCACCAGCTCCTCGAGCCGCTGCACCGTCGGCGGAGACCTCGGCTCGACCACGAGCTGCAACACGGCCTCGCGGAAGTCGTCGAAGCCCGGCAGCCCCATCCGCATGCCGCTCACGTACAGCGAGATCGCGAGCAGCCGCGGCTCGGGGTCCGCGTTCCCCACGCACGCGCCGAGCGCCATCTCCAGCCCGCGCGTCGCGTGCCACACGTACTGCCCCTCGATGGAGCCCGCGCCGACGAGGAACACCGGCAGCGCCGCCGCCAGCGCGCGCAGCCAGTCATCGTCGCCGCGCGCGTGCGGGCTCATCGGCAGCTTCAGCTGTTTCGCGAGCTGCTTGAGCCCGCTGCCGAGCAGCTCGGCCTCGGTGCGCTTGCCGAACGCGCGCAGCGACGCCGGCGCGCCGGGCGACGCCAGGTCGTAGACGTCGAGCTCGAGCTGCCGCTCTCCCGCGAGGCCGCTCACGAAGCGCCCGAGCACGAGCGACTTCGGCAGGTGGCGCGGCGGCAGGAAGCGCAGCGTCCGCTCGAACGTCCACTCCGCCGTCGTCGCGACGAGCCCCTGCCCCTTCACCACCGGCAGCACCACGTAGCTCTCGACCCCCGTCGCGCGGATGGCGTCGGACATCGCCAGCGGGAACGAGCGGCACAGCTCGCTGCCGCGCGGGTCGGTGAACACCATCAGCGCCACGCGCGGCTCGGCGGAGAGCGGCGGCAGCTCGGCCTCGGGCAGCACCGACGCCCAGAGCGGCGCGAAGATCGGCACCGCGCGCACCTCGCCCGGCCCCTTCGCGAGCAGCTCGGCCTCGATGAGCTTCTGCTCGAGCCCGTGCGCCCGGCCGGGCAGCCGGCCGATGGTGGCGCGCGCATCCACCAGGCGACCGAGCGCGAGCTGCGCGCGGGCGAGCGCGGCGCCGGCGTCGTGGCCGTGCTGCTTCGGCTCCCAGCTCTTCAGCAGCTCGACGACCTCTTCGTTCAGGCCGCGCTCCTCGAGCTTCTGCGCGGCGGCGACCATCGCCGGGCCCTTGCCGACCGCGACGGCCTGCTCGAGCAGCACCTCGGCCTGCGCGTCGTGGCCCATGCGCCAGGCCTCGTCGGCGAGCAGCAGCTTCGCGCGCCAGCCGCCGAGCCCCTCGAGCGCCGTGCGGTACTCCGCGTCCTGGCTGCGCTTGCGCAGCAGCGCGGCCCACCAGCGGACGGCGCCGTCGTAGTCCGGGTCGAGCTCGAGCGCGCGGCGCGCGAGGGCGAGCGCGCGCGCCTCGTCGCCCTGCTCGGCCGCCACCTTCGCGAGGTTCGTGAGCACCGCCGGCGTCTCGCCGCTGCTCTTCAGGAAGCTCTCGAGGCCGGCGCGCGCGGCGTCCAGCTTGCCGCTGCGCATGAGCACCACCGCGCACGCGACGACCGCGCGCTCGGTCGGACCTTCCTGCTCGAGGAGCTGCGACGCGGCGTCGAGCAGCTGCGGCCCCTCGCCGCGCTGCAGCGCCGCGGCGATCGACTGGTAGAGCGCGTCGGTGGGCTTTTTCACGTCCGGCTCGCACGGTAGCGGTAGTGTCGGTGTCCGTGAAGCGCGCCAGCGTGAAGTTCGCGAAGGTGAATCCGCACGCCCCGCTCATCGTGCTGACCGCCAAGGTGAACGGCCGCGGCCGGTTCCGCTTCCTGCTCGACACCGGGGCGTCTCACTCGTGCGTGACGCCCCACGTGGTGCAGAAGCTCGAGCTCGGTGACCACGGCAAAGCCGATGCGCTCGGCGCCGGCGGAGAGATGTCGCTCGCGCTGACGAAGATCGAGTCGCTGGCCGTGGGCTCCGCGGAGGTGCGGAACCTCACCGTCGCCATCGTCGACGTCTCGCACGTCACCAAGCTCACCAAGCGCCTCGACGGCGTCGTCGGCAACGACTTCATGCGGAAGTTCAAGGTGACGATCGACTACAAGAGGTCGAGGGTCAGCTTCGAGTGATGAGCGTCGACGAGGGCGTGCACCCTGAGCCGTCGCGGCCGCGCAGCGGACCGCGACGAGTCGAACGGGTCCGGGCGCAGATGGCTGTCGCCTTCGAGAAGTCTCTGCCCAGATCGCCCGGACCCTTCGACTTCGCCGCTGCGCGGCTCCGCTCAGGGTGCGCGCTCTCTTGAGTCGCTGGCTCTTCTCTCCGCGCACCGACGTCGCCGTCTTCTTCGGCGTCGCCGCCGTGTCCTCCGTCTCGCTCCTCGCCGACGGAGAGACTCCGCTCTGGGCGTGGGTAGCCCTCGTGCTCTGCATCGACGTCGCGCACGTCTGGAGCACGCTCTTCCGCGTCTACTTCGACCGCAGCGAGCTTCGCCGCCGCCCACTGCTCTACTTCGCCGCTCCCGTCGGCTGCTGGCTCGCCGGAGTCCTCGCGTACGAGGCCGGCATCTTCTGGCGCGCGCTGGCCTACCTCGCCGCGTGGCACTTCATCCGCCAGCAGGTCGGCTGGATGACGCTCTACGGCCGCCGCGCCGGCTCTCCGGCGTGGCGCCTGAAGCTCGACGCCGCGGCCATCTACGCCGTCACGCTCGGCCCCGTCGTCTGGTGGCACGCGAACCTGCCGCGCGCGTTCTGGTGGTTCGTGGAGGGCGACTTCGTCAGCGGCCTGCCCCGCTGGTGCGGCACCGCCGCGCTCGCCGCCCACGCCGTCGTCGTCACCGTCTGGCTCGGCGCCTGGCTGAGAGAGCGGCACGTCGGGAAGCTGCTGCTGCTCGCCGCCACCTGGATCGCCTGGTTCGGCGGCATCGTCCTCGCGCGCAGCGACTTCGCCTTCACCGCGATGAACGTCGTCCTCCACGGAGTCCCCTACTTCGTCCTCACCTACCGCTACTCGCGCGGCTGGTCGCTCAAGTCGTTCCTCGGCGTCCTCTTCGCCCTCGCCTTCCTCGAGGAGCTGCTCTGGGACCGCCTCGTCTGGCACGAGCGCGCGACCTTGTTCGGCGACGGAGCTCTCGAGCTCGCTGCGCCCGTGCTCGCGCTCCTCGTCCCGTTGCTCGCGCTGCCGCAGATGACCCACTACGTGCTCGACGCGTTCGTCTGGAGAGGACGAGAGAACCCCCAGGTCGCCGAGCGGCTGGGGTGGACCGGCCCCGTCAGAACTTGAACGGGATCTCCACCGGCGGGTGCTGCAGCGCGTGCTTCGGGAAGGTCCACTTGGGGATCTCCTTCGCGAGGCACTCTGCGAACGGCCCTTCCGGCGCCACGACGTCGGTCACGTGACCGTCGGGCTCGACCGTCCACTTCATGACGATGCGGCCGGACGGCGCGTCCGGGTTCGCCGCTCGCGCCGCTTCCGCGCAGGCGTCGACTGCCGGCTTGTGGCTCTTCACCACTTCCATCACCTCGCCGATCGTCAGCTCGTCCGGTGGAGCTTCGGCGAACGCTTTCGCGAAGGCCTCTTCCACCGTCGCCGGCTTCTTCGGCTCTTCCGGCGCGGGCGCCGGCGCCGGTGCTTGCGGTGCTGCTTTCGCGGGCGCTGCTGGGGCCGGGGCCGGGGCAGGCACAGGCGCAGCGGCCACGGGCTGGGGTTGGGGCTGGGGCTGCGGCTGCGGCTGGGCCTGCGGGGCGGCGGGTTTGGGGGCCTCTGGCGCCGCGGCGGGTGCTGGCGCCGGGGCGGGGACTCCGCTCATCGTGATCACGATCGGCGGCGGAACCACCACCGGCCACAGCACCCGCAGCGCCACCACCGTGCTCGCCGCGATGACGCCGGCGATGACGCCGCTGATGAGCGCCTGAGGCAGCAGCGACCGCGGCTGCTCTTCATCGGCCTCGTCGGACACCGGCACCGAGTGCAGCGCGGTGTACGTCGCCGCGCGCTCGTTCGAGAAGTCCACCGGCGTCGACAGCGGCAGCGGGTCGACCTTCTTCTGCGACTGCTCGAGCTTCTTGCGGTTCGCCGCCTCCATCGCGGAGGCCGCCGGCGAGGCCCACTCCCCCGAGGAGTCGAGCTTCACGTTCATGTCGAGCTTCGGCGTCAGCGCCTCCGCGAGCTCGGACACCTTGAACAGCGACACCCACTTCGGAAAGCCCTGGTGCCAGCAGAGCGAGTCGGGAGTCAGCTCGCCGTCCTCCCAGAGCAGGCGAATCTTGTGCAGGCTGATCGGCCCGAGGCGCTTGCCGTGAACCTCGAACCACCACTCGTCGACGTCGTCGGGCGCCTCTGGCCGCGGCCCCGGACCCGACGCCGTGAGCTGCTCGGCGAGCCGCTGCATCTGCCCTGCGAGCGCCCGCGCGTGGTACCGCTCGGGCCGAGAATCTGCCTGAGCATCCGGCATCGTCAGGTGTTTGCCCGACCGGAGCACGTCGTCGACGAGCCGGTTGATGTCGCTTTCGGAGGCACCCTCGAGCGGGGCCTTCGGTTCCTCGGAGCTGCTCACACCGCCACCCTGCGCCGAAGCGCAGGCCGTTTCAAGCGTGTTACCCGCCCGTACACGGGAGCACGAGCTCCGCCACCAGCCCGCGGCGCGCGGGCTTCGCGATCGCCTTCACTCCGCGCGCCTCGATGAACAGCGGGGGCTTCTGCGACACGCGAAAGGTGAAGGCGCCGTGCGCGTCGGTCTCCGTCGAGTCGAGCACCTCGAGCTCTCCCGCCGCGCGGATGGCGACCGGCTCGCGCTGCAGCGGCTCCGACGGGCCGCACGCGCTCACCACGTGGCCGCTGACCTCGACGGCCTCGGCGGTGACCGCGGGCTCGTCAGCGACGACCGGCGCGGAGGCACAGCTGCACAGCACCAGCAGAGCGAGCAGGCGTTTCATGGCACCGCCGGCACTGCATCGGCCGGGCCCGCGCGCAGATCCGCGAAATGCGGCTCGTGACAGTTTCCTGACGCGACATCGATGACCTCGCTTACGCGGCGCTCGAAGGTTTTCCGATCGGCGGCATCGCCTCGCTCACCGGCGCGATCAGCTTCTCCAGCGCCGCGAGCGGGTCCTTGTTCTTCCCGGCGAGCCACTCGCTGACGGCCTTCGCGTACGCCTCGGGGATCACCTTGCGATCCACGTCCGGGTAGAACTCGTGAATCCCGCGCTTGCCCCACGCGAGCGTGTCGGCGAGCGCGCCCTGGTTGTACTTCGACATCGCGGCGCCCTTGTCGACGCCCATCTCGAGATCGAACACCAGGTCCTTCAACCGCTCGACGTGGCTCACCGCCGAGGTCGCCATGCCGCCGCCGACGATGAAGTGTGCGTTGCCGACGAAGTCGCCCAGGCCCACCACGTTCGCGCCCGCCGTCGCGCGGCTGCTCATGCGCTGCTGCAGCGTGAACAGCGTCGGCCGCGTGCCGACCATCGGGCCCTCGAGCGTCGCGTCGCTGACGTCCTGCTCCATCACCAGCGCGGCCTCGGAGCGGAAGTGCTTCTCGATGAGCTCCTGCTGCGCCTCGCGGTACTCCGGCGACGTCGGGTCGAGCTCGGGTCCGGGGTCGAACAGCTCGCTCTGAGGCGCCTCGACGAGCACCCACGTCTTGTCGCTCTTCGCGCTGCCGAGCGCCATCGACAGAATCCGCTCGGTCGAGCCGTCGTCGCGCTTCGTGTCGTCGTACTTCAGCGCCGCGCGCCCGCCGCTGCTGGCGCCGACGACGCCGCCGATGATCCGCTCCTCGGGAGACGTCGCCGCCGTCTCGATGCCCAGCGCTTTGCGCGTCGCGCTGTTCGCCCCCTCGCTCACCACCACGAGGTCGGGAGTCCCCAGCGCCACCGCCGTCCCGCCCTTCCGCGGCGCGACGCTCACCGAGTAGCGACCCTGCTCGTCCGGCTCGGACAGCGAGATCTGCATGTTCGAGTGCACGCGCACGTTCGGCTGCTCTTTGAGCCAGTCGAACAGCACCTGCTCGAAGCACCTGCACTCGACGAGCATGATCGGCACGTCCGAGAGCATCTGCTCGCCGGTGCGCGGCACGCGGGTCGGGTCGCCAGTGAGCGGCTCGTCGCGCGCGATGATCCGCTGCGAGCCGTTCAGCGTCGACACGAAGCCCTTGGTCAGGTGCCCGGCGATCTCGAGGAACTTGTCCGCGAGCTTCGGGTCGATCGACGAAAGCTCGTCGACGAGCGCCTGCCGCGAGCTGAACTGCATCTGCCGCGTGTAGCCCTCGCGCAGCTCGACCGCGTCGACCTGGTAGCCGGCCTTCGCGAGCACGGCGGCCGAGAGCAGCCCGCCCGCCGACAAGCCCGACACGACCGCGCGCTTCGGCTGCTGCAGCGCCGCTCCCTCGGGGGCTTTCAGCAGCGCGTCGAGCGCCGCCGAGCGCGTCGCGAGGTACGTGTCCTTGTCGGCGAGCGTGGCGAGCAGCGCCTTCGCGCCCTCGGCGCCGAGCACCTTCGTCGCCGCCGCCTCGAGCGCGCCCTTGTCGGCGTTGACCTTCAGCGAAGGGAACTGCGCGTAGACCTGCTGCAGCGCTCTCGAGTCGACTTTCACAGAAGGGCCCCTATACCGGTTTCACCAGCTGCCTGCGAACCGCGTCCACGAACACGTCGTACGGGTGCGACCACAGCGCCGCGGTGATGGCGTTGCGCAGCTCCGTCGCGACGTCCTCGAGCTCGGCCTCGAGATCGACGCGGTCCTTCGGCGGCACGCGCGAGAACGCCTCCGCGTAGGCGGCGGCGCCGGCCTTCAGCACCCGCTCTCTCGACGAAGCGTCCATCACCTCACGACTCTAGCCACGACTCGGCGGTCCGGCCCAACCCGCCCAGCGCGGCCTCCGCGGCGCGCACGCCGTGGTGGCAGGCCTCCTCGAACAGCGCGAGGCCCCCCAAGTCCGAGTGCGCGAAGTGCAGCGAGCCGAACCGCGGCTCGGCGGCGGCCCGGCGCTCGGGCCCCCAGATGAAGCCCGGGTACGGCCGCACCATCGCGTGCCCCCAGCGCATCACGTCGAGGCGCTCGACGAGGTCGCCCAGGTCCTGGTGCGCGGGCCACAGGTCGGCGCGCACCACCGCCTCCCAGTCGTCGCGCGTCGTGGCGAGCAGGCGCTCGCGCTCGTAGCGCGGGTCGTCTCCGGTGAGCGGGTAGTACCAGGTGAAGACGGTCGGCCCCGCGTCGGAGGCCCGCGCGCGCTGGTGCGTCGCGACCACGTAGCCGAGCGACTTCGAGCCGTAGAGCACGTTGTCCCACGCGAGCGGGAAGCCGCGGCTGCGCGGCAGGCCCTTGAGCGACAGGTTCGCCACCACCCACGGCGAGTAGCGGAACGCGGTGGCGGACACGCCGTCGACCAGCCGCGCCGCGACGAAGCGCGGGCACGCGAGCACGACCTGCCGCGCCTGGAACGCGGTCGGCTCGCCGCGCCCGTTCACCGCGTGAACGAGCCAGCCCGAGTCGTTGCGCTCGAGCGCGTGAACGAGCAGGCCGCGCAGCAACCGCTCGGCGCCCGCGCTCGAGGCGAGCTGCGCGATGAGGCGCCCGTTGCCTTCGGGCCACGAGAGAAAGCCCGCGTGGTGCAGGCGCGCGGTGAAGTACCAGAGGCCGGCCCAGGCGCTGGTGCCGGCGGCGGTCGCTCCGTAGTCGTCGCGGCACGCGTAGTCGACGAGCCACAGCAGCCGCTGGCTGGTGAAGCCTTCGCGCTCGAGCCACTGCGCCATCGAGAGCTGATCGAGCTGCGTCCACTCGGCGTCGTCGCTGCACGCGGCGACCGGCACGGTGAAGGCGCGGCGGCCCTTCGCGTCGCGCGCGGCGGCGAGCGCTTCCATCTTCTTCTCGAAGCGCTCGAGCTGGGCGAGGTCGTCGGGGCTCGCTCCCGCGCGCAGGTAGAGGCCCTCGTACCAGGTGCCGCGGTAGTAGACGCGCTCCTCGGGCTCGCGGATGAGCGCGGCCTCCGAGAAGGTGCCCTCGGCGCTCATCACGCCGAGCTCGCGGAGCAGCCGCGACACCGGGCCCTTCGTCGACAGCGGAGCGGGCAGGTAGTGCGCTCCCCACGGGTAGGCGGTGTGGGCGTTGCGGCCGGACCGCGCAGTTCCTCCCACCTCGGGATCGAGCTCGCACACCGCGAAGTCGTCGAGGCCGGCGCCGCGCAAACGCCACGCGGCTGACAAGCCTGCCGCACCGGCGCCCACGATGAGCACGTCGAGCGGCCGCGCGTTGCTTCCCCGCGGTAACGGACCGCCCCTCAGACGGTGGCCGGACAGCAACGTGGCGTCGACGAGCTCGCCGGCGAGCGGCGGAGGTTTTCCGCGGCGGCACGCGGCGTTGGCGGCGGCCACCGAGAGGAACGACGCGATGACGTCGCGGCGAGACGGTCTCACGCGGCGCGCTTACACCAGACCGCCACACTGCGGCGCGGCTCTTGCTGATGGTGGCCGAGCGATGCACAGCTCAGCTCTGCCCCACCGGCGATTCCAGACACACCGCGACCCCGAGGCCGCCGAGCGCGCGCTCGAGGATGCCGAGCAGGAACGCATCACCGAGCAGGAGAAGCGCGCCGCCCAGCGCGAGGCGCTGCACCTCGCGGGTCGGCTCATCCTCTCGGCCGTGTTCATCGTCAGCGCCATCGTGAAGGCGGTCGCGTTCGACCCCGAGACGGCCGGCCGCCTCGGCGGAGTCTTCTGGAGCACCATCGTGCTCGAGCTCGTCTGCGGCGCGCTCATCGGCGTCGGGCTCTACACGCGCAAGGCCGCCATCGTGATGCTGGTGTGGCTCGGCGTCGGGCTCATCTTCTTCCACGGCGACCTGAGCCTCGAGGTGAACCGCGTCTTCGCGCTCGCGAACCTGGGCATCGCCGGGGCGCTGTTCGGGCTCATCGCGAACGGCGCGGGGCTGCTCAGCGTCGACCGGCTGCTGAAGGACAAGCGCGAAGCGGCGCTCGCGGTCGAGTAACAGGGGGAGACCGTAGGAAAATGGGGACAGGCTGCTTTTCCCGGCAGCGGAGCGCTCGACACTTCGCGGCGCTCCATGGGAAAAGCTGCCTGTCCCCTTTTTCCGGGCCGCGTTGAAGAAGCTCTCTCCCGAAGACCTCCAGAAAGCGACCGAGCTGCTCGAGCAGCTCGACGCCGACCGCACGCTGCTCTCGGACTTCCCGGAAGAGGCGCGCAAGGCGTTCTTGCGCGCGGTGGGCCGCGTCGCCATCCCCGAGCGGGACGTGCAGAACCGGCTCGCGAAGGCGGTGCGCCGGAAGAAGAGCCAGGAGCAGAAGGCCGAGAAGCGCGAGCGAGACCGCGCCACGCGCGCCGAGACGCAGATCCGCGCGGTGCGCGCGCAGTCCGTGTACCAGGCGCCGGCGCTGCCGGCCGGGACTCCGCGCCCGCCCGAGCGCGAGCTCGAGAACCCGCGCCACTGCTACGTCTGCAAGGCCGAGTACCGGAAGCTGCACTTCTTCTACGACACGATGTGCACCGAGTGCGGAGACCTGAACCACGCGAAGCGGTTCCAGACGGCTCCGCTCGAAGGGAAGGTCGCGCTGATCACCGGCGCGCGCGTGAAGATCGGCTACCAGGCGTCGCTGATGCTGCTGCGCAGTGGAGCGCAGGTCATCGCGACGACGCGCTTCCCGCTCGACGCCGCGGAGCGCTACGCGCGCGAGGCCGACTTCCCGAAGTGGTCCCACCGGCTCGAGATCCACGGGCTCGACCTGCGGCACGCGCCGAGCGTCGAGGTCTTCGCGCGGCACATCGAGGCCACGCACGAGCGGCTCGACATCCTGATCAACAACGCGGCGCAGACGGTGCGCAGGCCTCCCGGCTTCTACCGGCACCTGCTCGAGTCCGAGAGCCGCCGCTTCTCGGAGCTGCCGGACCCGCAGCGGCCGCTGCTGCAGGCGCGCGCGGCGCTGCTGGAAAAGCTCGAAGCGCCGCGCGACGCGCTCGCGACGTGGCGCTCGTCGGACGCGGCGGTCGGCATTCACCACTCGGCCGCGCTGTCGCTCTTGCCGTACGAGATGGAGCAGGACGTCGAGCACTTCTTCCCCGCGGGGAAGCTCGACGCCGACCTGCAGCAGGTCGACAAGCGGCTCGTGAACAGCTGGCGGCTGACGCTCGGCGAGGTGCAGACGGCCGAGATGCTCGAGGTGCACCTGGTGAACGCGGTGGCGCCGTTCATTCTGTGCGGGAAGCTCAAGCCGCTGATGGTGCGGCACCGCGAGTACCCCGGGCACATCGTGAACGTGTCGGCGATGGAAGGCTCGTTCTCGCGCGGCACGAAGACCGACAAGCACCCGCACACCAACATGGCGAAGGCGGCGCTGAACATGATGACGCTGACGTCGGCGCCCGACTACGCGAAGAGCCACATCTTCATGAACGCGGTCGACACCGGCTGGGTGACCGACGAGGACCCGCTGCAGCACGCCGAGCGCAAGCAGGCCGAGCTCGACTTCCACCCGCCGCTCGACATCGTCGACGGAGCCGCGCGCGTCGTCGACCCCGTCTTCGTCGCGGAGAACACCGGCGAGTACGTGTTCGGGAAGTTCTTCAAGGACTACGCACCGACCGATTGGTGAGCGCCGAGCGCTGGCAGTCACCGGGCTCCGGCGTCCACGAGCTCGGCTGCGACGGCCTCGAAGGTGAGCTGACGGTTCTGTGCGCCGCACTCCAACTGAACCTGGACCTCCGCAGTCCAGCGTCCGGGTTCGGTCGCGAAGGTCGCCGTGCCCTGCATCATCTTCGCGGGCCGATTCGGTAGGCGCAGCCCGCTGGGATGGCAAGCAGCGGAGCGCGGTACCTACTGGTCGGGCCGCCGTGGCGAGCGTCACTCGAACAGTGAGATTTCACCCAGCCGGAAGAAGACGCGGTCGAGCTCGAGCTCGACGGTGACGCCGTCTCCGACCGGGCGCGGCAGCGGCACGTAGAGCCACGTGCGCCGCACGGAGCTGCCGTCTTCGAGGAACTGGATCTGATCCAGCACGTCGGGCAGCCCTTCGAGCGGGACGGTGAGCGAGTCGGTGCCCACGCGGATGGACAGCTGGGGATTCGCGACGACGCCGGTGTCGGTGAGGCCGTTGCGAATCACCACCGCCGAGATGCTCGCCGGGCGCACGAGGCGGATGCGGAACTGGTTCATCGGCCGCGGCAGCTCTACGGCCAGGACGCTGCCGTCGGTCAGCGGACAGTCTCCGGCCAGCTCGTCGCACCGCGCGCCGCGGCTGACCGGCCGCTTCGTGCCTCTCGCTCGCAACGTGCCGGCCGACGCCCAGCGCGTGTGCGTCACGAACGGGCCGGGCATGCCGAGCGAGCCACCGCCAGAGACCTCGACGCAGCCGAGCCGCTTCGCCTGCAGCGAGACGTCGACGTCGAAGTCCTCGAGCACCTCGGGCGTGAGCTGCATGGGGTACGGCTCGTACGTCTCGCCGATCACCACGCCTGCATCGTCGACGCCGAAACGAAGTACCCGGTCGCTCGTCTCCCAGACGCTGCCGCCGTCGATGCGCGCGACCACGCCGTGAATGCGCTCTTCCCGCATCGGGAAGTTGCCCTCGCACCTCTTCATCGGCGCCGACTCCGGCAGCACCGGGGTGAACCGCGGGACGCCCGCATCGTCGATGCTCAGCCCTCCGCGCCAGTCGCTGAAGTCGGGCAGCACCAGGCGGTTCGGGAAGAAGTAAATGTCCGTCCACGCCTGCGCGCCGCTCTCGAACTCGGCGCCGACGCGCACGCACGTCGTGGTCGCTTCGGAGAGCGACTGCACCTCGACCCGCACGAAGTCGAAGGAGAAGAGGCCTCCGTCGGCGGAGGTCGTCTCTTTGAGACGAGCGCCGTCGTTGCACGAGCCGCCGTACTTGCGCGTGGCTCGGATTGGGATGCCGTCTAGTGGGGCTCCCGTGTCGCTGACGGTTCGGCCTCCCAGGACGAAGAGGTCGTCTGGGCTCTGGCCGCAGGTGCAGAGCCCCGCGGCGAGCACGGCGCTCAACAGCCCCGCCGCTTCTCGGCTGTTCACCACGTGCCTTTGATTCCCAGCGACGGGTACAGCAGCGGAATGCCCTGGGGCGTCTTCACCGGCACGATGCCGCCGAACTGCCCGAGGCCCGGCAGCTGCTCGTAGGAATACGAGTACGTCACCACCTCCTGCCGCGCGGCGATGTTGAGCACGTCGAGGTACAGCTCGAGCGTCACCACGCTGAGCAGGAACGTCTTCGACACGCGCAGGTCCAGCCGCCAGAACGGAGGCAGCCGGTCGACCTGGTCGAGCGGCACCACCTGCCAGCGGTACAGCCCGTTCTCCTGCCGAACCAGCCGCTGCGTGCGCGAGCTGAACTCGCCCGTCTCGGGTCGGCCGGAGTTGACGTGGAACGTGGCGGACACCTTGAACCCGAACGGCAGCTGGTAGCCGGCGACGAGGTTGAGCACGTGCGTCTGGTCGAAGACGAACGGCAGCATCGCCTCGCGCTGCCCCGCGAGCGTCTGGTCGAAGGTGTACACGCCGAAGCGCCGCTGCCGCTCGCTGCGCATCAGGCTGTACGAGATCCACCCGAACAGCCGCCCCTTCGCCGGAGCCCTCAGCATCACCTCGAGCCCGTACGCCCGGCCGGTGCGCGACGCCGCGAGCCGGTCGTCGAGCGTGGTGAGCCCCGTCGCGAACTGCGTGAGGCTGCGCTCCCGCGCCGCGATGATGGAGTTGTAGAAGCCGTCGAGGTGCAGCTCGAGGTCGAACGGCAGCTTCACCTGCACGCCGACGCTCGTCTGCACCACCGTGTGCAGCCCGTCGGCCAGCGCCGCGGCGTCAGTGACCGGCAGGTTGATCAGCAAGAGCGGCGCCTGGTGAAACAGCCCCGCGCCCGCGTGCGCCTGCAGCCAGTCGGTGAGCTGCAGCCTCAGGTCGAGCCGCGGGTCGACGCTGAACTGCCACGTCGACGGAGCGAGCAGGTAGCTGTCTCCGCGCACGCCGGCGATGGCGGTGAGCGGACCTTCGGTCAGGGCGACCTCGAGGAAGGCGCCTCCGAACACGCCGAGCGTGCGCGGCACCTGGAACGGAGAAGCCGACATCGCCACCTCGAGGCCGATGTCCGACTGCTGCCGCTCGATGTCGGCTCCCGTCTTGACCTGCAGCGGGCCGGCCTCGACGCGGTAGCGCAGGCGGCCAGCGACGGTGACGCGGTTCATCAGGAAGCTCGCCTGCGTCTGGGCGTTGCGCTCGGTGTAGAGGCCCTGCGTCTCGGCGCCGACGGTGACTCCGGCCTCGAGCACTCCGGGGCCGAGCGGCATGAGGGCGCGCAGGTCGGCGCGGTGGAAGCGCGAGGTGACGTACGACGACGGGTCCATCGGGTCGTCGGCGCGCGAGCCGATGAGGTCCGAGCTGCCGAACGCGAGCAGCCGCAGCGTGACGGGGCCGGCCTTCTGCTCGATGCGCGCCTGGTAGTCCCAGAAGTCGGCGACGGGCGTGGCGCCCTGCGCGAGCGCGCGCCCGACGAGGCCGAGCACGGCGCCGGTGTAGCTGTAGCGGCCGGCGACGGCGATGTTGGTGCCGGTCTTCGCGATGGGCAGCTCGACGAACGCGCCGGCGTTGAGCACGTCGATGTACGCGCTGACGTGCGCGCGGTCGTCGCGGGACTTCGCGGCCTGCGCGGCGACGACTCCGGCGGTGACGCGGCCGTACCGCACCGGAGCGTTCGACGAATAGAAGTCCACCCGCTCGATGAAGTCCGGGTAGATGACCGAAGGGCCGAGCAGCAGGTGGTAGAGCTGCGGAATCTGCACGTCATCGAGGAAGAAGCCGGTGGCCGCCGGCGAGGCGCCGCGGACGATGGGGTACGAGATGCCGGAGAGCGGCGTGGTGACTCCGGGCAACAGCATGACGACGCGCAGCGGCTCGCCCTGCGTGCCCGCGACCTCGCGCAGCTCGGGGCCGGAGAGCGACACGCGCGCCTGCTCGGCGCGGTCGGCTCGGTCGCGGACGACGGTCTCGTACGGGTTCTGGATGTTGCGGACGATGCGGTAGCGGACCTCGAGGGCCTCGTTGGGCTGAAGCGTCTCCTCGAACTCGCCGGGCCGGTGCGCCGCCGCGCGGACCTCGATGCGGTGCGGGCCGGGGTCGAGCCAGAGCTCGAAGTCTCCCTCGGGGCCGGACTCGGCGGCGGGCGTGCCGGCGTCGTCGACGAAGAGGCTCGCGGCGGCGACGGCGTCGCGCGTGCCCTTCGACATGACCTTGCCGAACAGGCGCGCCTTGTAGCCGGCGTCGGGGACGGCGGCCGCGACCGGGCCTTCGTAGTGCACGACGTAGCGGACCTGCACCGAGACCGGCCTGCCCTCGAGCGTGGCCGGCTTGAACGTGAGGCGCTCGAGGGCCTGCTTCGCGGCGGCGGCGAGCGCGGGCGCCGCTTCGCCCTCGAGCTCGGCGGCGGTGACGGCGCCGCGCTCGTCGATGGTGATGAGGTACGCGACGTCGGCGCGCTCGCCCGGCTGCAGCACCCCGGCCGGCAGCGGGGCCTGCAGCTCGCCGAGCTGCTCGGGCGGCTTCACCTCGACGCCGGCGTCCTGCGCGCGCGCGGTGGCTGCTGCGAGCAGGAAAAGCGCGAGCGCGGTGCGGGCGAGCACGCGGCCTGCTTACTCGCCGCCGCGCTTCACTTGAAGGCGCTTCGAAGCGATGCCAAAGAAGCACCCATCATGAAGAGACAGGGCTTCACCCTCATCGAGTTCATGGTCATCGTGGCCGTGCTCGGCATCGTGGGCACCATCGTGCTGCACATGATCGCGCTGCAGCGCGTGCAGCCCACGCGGCACACCCTCGCAGAGACGGCGAAGGTCCTTGCGAAGCACAAGGCCGAGGCCGGCGCGTATCCGGCCAGCCTCGACGTGCTGGTGGAGAAGAAGCTGCTCCCCGAGGTGCCGAAGGACCAGTGGGGCCGCCCGGTCGTCTACCGCCTGTCCGCAGGGGACGCGCAGCTGTACTCGGCCGGCCCGGACGGCATCGCGGACAACCAGGACGACATTCAGAACAAGTGAGCGTTAGTGTTCGGTGGCCATGTCCACCGCCACCGTCACCGTCCTCCCCGGAGTGCAGCAGTCGCGCATGCGCGAAGTCTTCGAGCGGCAGCGAGACAAGGCGCTCGAGCTGCGCACGTCCACCGCCGCGCAGCGCATCGCGAAGCTGAAGAAGCTGCGCGACGCCGTCTTCGGTCGCGTCGACGAGTGGTACGCGGCCGGCCACGCCGACTTCAAGAAGCCACCGGCTGAAGTGGACCTCGCCGAGCTGTTGCCGCTCGCCATCGAGCTCAACGACGCCATCGCGAACCTCTCGAAGTGGATGAAGCCGGTGAAGGTGCCCTCCACGCTCGTGATGGCCGGCACCAGCGGGCAGATCAAATACGAGCCCAAGGGCCGCTGCCTGATCATGTCGCCGTGGAACTACCCGGTGAACCTGACGTTCTGCCCGCTCGTCTCGGCGATCGCCGCGGGGAACACGGCCATCTTGAAGCCGTCGGAGATGACTCCGAACCTGTCGGCGGCGATGGCGAAGCTGGTGCGCGACGTCTTCAGCGAGGACGAGGTCGCGCTCTTCGAGGGAGACGCCAAGGTCGCCGAGGCCCTGCTCGAGCTGCCGTTCGATCACATCTTCTTCACCGGCAGCCCCGCGATCGGGAAGGTCGTGATGGCGGCGGCGGCGAAGCACCTCGCGTCGGTCACGCTCGAGCTCGGCGGCAAGAGCCCGACCATCGTCGACCAGTCCGCCGACGTCGGCCTCGCCGCGCAGAACGTGATGTGGGGCAAGTGCGCGAACGCGGGCCAGACCTGCATCGCGCCGGATCACGTCTACGTGCACGCGAAGGTGAAGGACCGCTTCGTCGAGCGCTGCCGCCTGGAGCTCGAGAAGGCGTACGGGAAAGACGAGATGAGCCCGCACTACGCCCGCATCGTGAACGCGCGGCACACGGCGCGCGTGAAGGGCCTGCTCGACGACGCGAAGGCGAAGGGCGCGAAGGTGCTCGTCGGCGACCGGGTCTCGGAGAAGGACTGCTTCGTGGCGCCGACGCTGATCGAAGGGGCTCCGAAGGACGCGCGCATCATGCAGGAGGAGATCTTCGGGCCGCTCCTGCCCATCATCCCGTTCGACGACATCCGCGAGGTGATCGCGAAGATCAACGCCGACCCGAAGCCGCTCGCGCTGTACGTCTACGCGAAGGACGAGGACGTCGCGCGGAAGGTCATCGACGAGACGTCGTCCGGCGGCGCCGTCGTGAACCACGCCCTCGTGCAGTACCTGCACGCGCACCTGCCGTTCGGCGGCGTGAACAACTCGGGCATCGGGAACGCCCACGGCATCTTCGGCTTCAAGGCCTTCAGCCACGAGCGCGCCGTCGTGAAGGCGCAGGTGAAGGTCGCGAAGCTGTTCAAGGCCGGCGAGTTCCCGGCCGCCGCGCGGAAGGCGCTCAAGAAAGTCTGGAAGCTGGTCTAGCAGGCCGCTGAGAACGGCTGCACGGCCCGATCTCTTCGTTGCCGGCTCCGGTCCGTGCTCACGTACCAGACGACGTACGCTCCGCGCGGTCCTCACCGGCGCCTCGACCTCGGGCCGTTCGCTCGGTCTCAGCGACCTGCTACCTAGCCGCAGGGAATCGGCACGCACCCGCCGTTGATGCAGGTGCGGCCGTCGTCGCACTGGGCGTTCGTGGCGCAGACCGGCACGCACGTGCGCTCGGTCTGCTCGCAGCCATCCGTCGGGCCGCAGCGGACGCAGTACATGCGGTCGACCCGGTTCGGCGGACAGGCGCCGCCGTCGCTTGTGCCGCAGGCGGTGACGAGGAGAAGCAGGAGCGCCCCAAGAAGGCGCGCACCCTGAGCGGAGCGCGAAGCGCGCAGTCGAAGGGTCCGGGCGATCTGGGCAGAGGCTTCTCGGAGGCGATGCTTGCTGCGCCCGGACACGTTCGACTCGTCGCGGTCCGCTGCGCGGCCGCGACGGCTCAGTGTGCGCGGCTTCGTGATCATCCGTTCGTGTACATCAGCGTCTGGTACAGCTTCGAGAACTCGCTGAGCTTCAGCTTGAACACGCCGTCGTTCGGCCCGTTGCCCGCCGGCTCGCTCTCGCCCCACGGGTTCCGCAGCTGCACGTACTTCTCGCCGTTCACTTCCTCGTAGCCGAGCACGGTGTACGCGTGGTCGCCGTAGACGCCGGTGTTGGTGTACCGCTCGTCGGGATCGTGCGTGCCTGCGGCGATGGGCTGCTTGGCGTCGATGGAGCGCTTGATGGTCGCCCACGTCTGGGCCTGGTTGCTCTCGTTCACCCAGTCCTGGCGCGCGGGCTTGCCCATGATGTCTTCCATCACGCGGTTCGCGAGGCCGCCGCTGCCGATGGTGTCGTAGCTGCCCTTCCACTGGGCGTAGGCCTTCTCGACGAGCGGGTACCAGAGCTCCATCGTCTTCTCGCCCTTGTCGCCCTTCGAGCTGCCGTAGAGCGGGCCGCCCCACGAGCGGACGTAGAGGTCTCCGTCGACGTCGATCTTCACGTCGCGGTACTTCAGCGTCCGGAAGTCGCGCTCCTTGAACGTGACGGTGTACGTGCCGTCGCCGTTGTCCTTCACCATGTTCTTGAGCACGTCCGGGTTGTGGTTCGCGATCGCCGAGATCGCCGCCGGGAAGTAGCAGTTGCCGATCTGCCCCTGCACGGCGTCGTGCACCGAGACGTCGTCCTTGAACAGCGGCCCCTCGAAGCGCTTCTTCCCGAAGCCGGGCTTGCCGTTCACCATCTCGTCGCGGTGCAGCGCGGGGTCCTTGATCAGATCCACCGCCTCGCCCAGCCCCGCGACCTGCACCTTCCCCACCGAGATCGCGAAGTCGACGTTGTTCACGCCGTCGGTCGCGGCGACCGAGAAGCTGTCGCCGGGCTTGCCGTTGAGCTGGAAGCCTTCGGGGAACGAGCCGTTCGCGCCGATGGTGACGAGCGCCTTCTCTCCGGTGCGGTCGTTGGTGAACTGCAGCTTCGCGCCCGGCTCGGAGATCTGCCGGCTCGCGTTGATGTTCGCGACGTTCACCTTGCCGCCGCCGGCGTCGGAGAGGCCGATGCGGAACACCGCGACCTCGGCGTTGCGCGTGTCCTTCGGCGCGATGCCGGTCGCCTTCACCGTCACCCAGTCGCTGACCGTGCCGTCGGCGTGGCGCGCGCGCATGCGAATGAGGTCGCCCTCTTTGATCGCCTGATCTCCGGTGAGCTTGCCCGCGGAGAACTTCCCGTCGGCGCCGGCGGTCGCGACGACCGTCGTCTCGTCCATGTGCAGGCGCCCGGCGGGAGCCGCGGTGATGTTGATCGCCTCGATCCGATCTCCCGGCTTCGCGATGCCGGCGAGGCCGTTCGCCTGCGAGCCGATGAGCGTGATGGGCCCGCCGATCGGCTGCGGCTCGACCGGGGGAGCCGGCGGCGTCACCGGCGCCCGCCCCACCGCGGCCTCGATGAGGGCGCGTGCGCTCGGGTCCATCTGCAGCTTGCCGGAGTCGAGGATGGCGATGAGGTCCTTCTTCTCGTTCGCCGTCATCCCGCCCTTGATGAACTCGAGCGCGGTGTCGCGCGACGAGAAGCCCTTCAGCTTCGTGTGCGCCACGGCGCCGCTGTACCCGCGGCCGTCGGCGACGTGCGCCAGCAGCTCGAGCGCCTTCGCGTCGTCGATCTTCGCGTTCGACGTCTCGTACGACTTGTAGAGGTCGGAGAGCTTCCGGTCGCCAATGGGAGGAGGCATGCACCGGACCCTACACCCGGCCCCCAGCAGGTGCGCAGCGGGAACGTTACCGAACCATCACCACCGGCAGCAGCAGCGCGCCGCCGCTACCGTTGGGCATGTCGCTCGACGAAGACCTCCGGTGCCCGCACTGCGGGGTGATTGTGTTGCGGAAAGAACGCGCCGCCGAGGGCATCCCCGTGCCGGACCACTGCGGCATGTGCGGAGAGAAGATCGAGCTTCAGTCCGCCTCGTCGAGGAACGTGCCGAGCAACACCCAGCGCCGCGAGCCCGGCCGCCCCAAGAGCGGCGTGGTGTAGTGCCAGAACGGCAGCCGGTACGCCGTCACCATCCCCGAGGTCGCCACCGACGCCTGCTCGGTGAAGTGCTCGTACGGCGCGTACACCAGCGTCTGCGCCTGCACGCCGGCGGTGCACAGCGACAGGTGCACGTCGGTGTAGCCGTCGCGCGCGAGCGGCTCTTCCGGGTGGTGGTCGTGGTGCGGCCCCGCGTAGTCGCCCGGGCCGTACGCGAGCACCTGCGTGCCCCAGCGCCTGCGCACCTTGCGGCCGCTGACGACCTCGGCGAAGCGGCCGAACGTGTCCGAGCGCATGAACGCGAGCGCCTTCGAGGTCGCCGCAGCGGTGCGGCAGCGGACCGTCTTGGGCAGCAGCTCCTCGTAGTTGCGGGTCAGCCCCCAGATGCTCTGCGGCGGAATGCCGCGCTCGAAGACGCGCAGCTTCGGGGCGACCTCGTCCTCGAGCCTCGCGAGCAGGGCGCGACACTTCGCGCGGTCGAGCAGCCCCGCTTCGGCGATGAAGCGGCGGCCCGTCTTCAAGATGCCGGTGAGCCCGGTGCGGCCGTCGAGCACGCGGCGCCCGCGGGGAGTCAGCAGATCCGCGAACTGCTTCAACGCGGCAGCGTCCCCTGCTCGATCTGGAACGCGAGCCGCTCGATGTCTCTGGCCGACGCGTTCCCGCGCTGCACCAGCTCACCGAGCGCCTGCGCGGCGACGGCGAAGTCCTGCTCCTGGCCCGGAGCGAGCCGTACGTTCTGGAACAGGTACATCATCAGCTGGTTCGCCTGCTCCTGCGTCTGGCGCGTGCGCGTCTCGTCTCCGCGGGCTTGCTGCGAGTCCGTGGACAGCGCGCGAATCACCGACGCGAACTCGCGCAGGTTCAGCTCGCCGTCGCGAATCGACTCGGTCACGGCGCGCTGCACGTTCGGCGCCTCGGGCGACTGGGGCACGCTCTCGGCGCCCTGCCCGACCATCGGCGGCAGCGACTCGAGCTGTCGTCCGAGCTGCTCGAAGTGCTCCGGCGGGGCGTCGGCCGCGGCCAGCTCGGACAACATGCCGAACGCCTGCAGGAACGCGGGCCGCTGCTCCTCCGGCACCGAGCTCGACCGCAAGAGCTGCTCGAAGCGCTGCACGGCGGCCTGGCTCGTCGCCTCCTGCTGCTCGGGCGTCTGCGCCGCCTTCACGTCCTCGGCGAGCGCGCGCACCACCGTGCCGAGCTCGCGGACCTCGAGCAGGCCGTCTCTCGACGCCGCCTCGACCGCCGCGGACAGCTTCGGAGTCGCCGCCGTGAGCTGCGCGTCGGCCTCCACCGCCGTGCCCATCGCGTCGATGGCGCGGCTCGAGTGGGGAAAGCGGCTCTGCTCCTGCTCGAGCAGCTGCTGCAGGTTCGTCTGCTGATCCGCCGGCAGCCGGCTCGCCTGCTCCCGCAGGTCGTTCACGAACTTCGAGGTGGCCTGCGCGGCGCGCTCGGTGCCCTGCGGCGGCGCCTCGCCTCTGGCGAGCGACTGCATGAACTGCTCGCGCTGGTGCTGGGGCAGGCCCTGCAGCTGGAACTCCATGGCCTGCAGGTTCTGGCGCGCGTTGGCGAAGACCTGGCCCGACGTCGCGGCGGTCGAGGCCGGCTGCTGCGCCGGAGCCGGCTGCTCGGTCGCGCCGGCCCTGCGCTGCCCCGACGGCCGCGCGGCCCACCCCGACGGAGGCTCGGGAATCGTCAGCTTCGCCCCGACCTGGATGATCGGCGTGTCGCCGCGCATCTTCACCTTCGAGGCGTTCGCGTCGCGGATCAGCGTCCACTTCGACGCGTCGCCGTAGGCCTCTTTCGCGAGCTTCGCCAGCGTGTCGCCGGCCACGACCGTATGCTCGCCGCCGGGGGTCGCGGGCGTCCGCTCGGACGGCGTGGAAGTCGTCGACTGCCGGGTGACCTGGGGCGCCCCCGCCTCGATCCGTGCCATGCAGAGCACCCTACTGCGCTTTCACCCCCGCCGAGGTGTTGACACAAAAGTCATCCCGACTTTTACGACCGGCAGCCCCGCCGGTAAGGTGCGCGCCCAAATGCCCAAGCTCCTCAGGAACGATGGCCTCAGCGGTCCACGCGGTCTTGCGAAAGAGCAGCCGAAGGTCGAGAACAACACGACGCCGGGCACGGTGACCACGACCGAGGTGCAGGTCGGAGTGATCAACGACGGCTTCAAGACGCAGCCCCCGCAGCGGAACATCGCGGCCGCGGTCGAGACCGTGCAGAACCATGAGGTCGACCGGGCGCAGGCGAAGTACGACTTCATCGTCGTCGGCTCGGGCCCGGGCGGAGGCCCCGCCGCCGCGCGCCTCGCCGAGGCCGGCTACAAGGTGCTCGTCCTCGAAGCGGGCGTCGACAAGGACGTGAAGGAGTCGGCGCCGCTGGGCCTGCACGCGGTGAGCTCCGAGGCGAAGGACCTGCTCACGCGCGGCGAGGGCGAGTTCATCCACCACTTCACCAAGCGGGAAGACAACCTCAAGGATCCGAAGTTCGTGCACGAGAAGGACGGCATCTTCGTGCCGCGCGGCGAGGGCATCGGCGGCAGCGCGCGCATGAACGCCGGCATCTTCGTGCGGCCCGACGACGTCGACTGGGACAACATCGCGAAGGCCGTCGGCGACCCGAGCTGGAGCGCCGCGGAGATGAAGCAGTACTTCCAGAAGATCGAAAACGTCGGCTACCAGCCCGTGCTGCGCATGATGCACATGATCGGCAAGGGCCTGGGCATCGAGGCGATGCAGAACCCCGGCGGTCACGGCTTCGAGGGCTGGCTCGAGGTGAACCGGCCGCTCGACGCGTCGATCCTCAAGACCATCAAGGACAACCCGCAGCTCGGCAAGCTCGTCGTCGAGACGATGAAGTACAACTTCACCAAGGTCGGCACGGTGATGGACCGGCTGAAGATGCTGTCGACGCTGTTCGACCCGAACCACGATCGGGCGAACAACGTCGAGGGCATGGTGATGACGCCGCTCACCGTCACCAGCGAGGGCCGCCGCAATGGCCCGCGCGATCGCCTGCTCGACGTGCAGGCGAAGCACCCCGAGAACCTGACCATCATCTCCGGCGCGCGGGTGCAGGACTTCGTGCTGAACGACGAGAACGAGGCGACCGCGGTGCGCTACCGCACGCCCGACGGCAAGCTGCACGTCGAGCCGTTCAAGCGCGAGCTCGTGCTGTCTGCCGGAGCGTTCGAGACCTACGGCATCGCGGCGCGCTCCGGGTACACGAACCCCGCCGACATCGAGGCGCTGAAGAAGAACGGCATCGAGCCGAAGGTGATCCGCGAGGGAGCGGGCGAGCACCTCAAAGGCCGCTACGAGGTCGGCGTGGTGCAGCGGCTGAAGGAGCCGCTGCCGGTGCTCACCGAGATCGAGCTCAGCGCCGAGCCCGACAACCCGGCGTACAAGAAGTGGCTCGAGACGGGCAAAGGCCTGTTCGCGACGAACGGCATCGTGGCCGCGTTCCGCGTGAAGAGCGACCCGTCGAAGACCGAGCCGGACCTCTACGTGTTCGGCGTGCCGGGCAAGTTCGACGGCTACAAGCCGGGCTACTCGAAGGAAGCGACGCAGGACCCGAACCTGATCACCTGGGTCATCCTCGATGAGAACAAGGGTGACGAGAAGGGCAGCGTCCGCCTCAACCCCGACGACATCAACGGCAAGCTGAAGGTGAACCAGAAGTTCTTCCAGGACGAGCGCAAGGGCGACGAGATGGCCATCGTCAATGGCATCAAGATCGTCCGCGACCTGACGAAGGGCTACGCCGAGATGATCGAGCGGGAAGAGTGGCCCGGCGACTCGGTGCAGAGCGACGCCGACCTCTCGAAAGCGGTCATCGAGAACGCGTGGGACCACCACCCGAACGGCACGATGCAGATCGGCGACCCGAGCGACCCGCAGGCCGTCGTCGACAAGGACCTGCGGCTCATCGGAGTGAAGGGCGTGCGCATCTCCGACGCCAGCGTGTTCCGCGCGAACATGGGCTCGTTCATCCAGTCGGCGATCCTCATGGTCTCGGAGAAGGCCGCCGACGAGATGATCGAGACGGCGAAGCGCGAGGACGCGAAGGCGAACGGGTTCTCGCCGTGGGAGGTGAAGCTGCAGGTGAAGCAGTCCGGCAGCAACACCCTCTCGGACAACCTGTTCCTCGCGCTCTCGGATACGCGCAAGGTCGGCGAAGGCGGGGTGCTGACTCCGGCCGCGCTCTCCGAGCTGGTGGAGCTGACTTCGTTGAAGGGCTTCTCGCAGAAGGAGCTCGACGACGCGCGCGAGCTGGCGAAGAAGCTCGACCGGAACGGGAACCCGAACGCGAACGTGGTCGGCGAGCTGGCCGAGGAGATCGCCCGGCGGCGCGCGGATCAGGGCTTCATGCTGGACCTGCAGGCGCGACTCGACGCACGCAGCTACGAGAACAAGCTGGGAGAGTTCCAATGAACGCCGACGTGCTGCAGCGGGAGATCGTAGGTGGGCTGGTGGTCGACAACGGCGTGCTCGCGATGCCCGAGCCGCTGATGCTGAGCATCGGGCGGAGGATTACTGAGACCCCGCCGAAAGATCGGCAGGAGCTCGCCTCCGCGCTGATCGCGACCGCGACGCGGCTCAAGCAGATGCCCAGCTCGCGGCGCGCGACCACGCAGGTCATCTCGCTGGCCGCGATCGCGCTCGGAGATTCGACGCTGACCGCCGTCATCGAGAAGGCGCTCAAGGGGCCGAAGAACTGACCTCGTGGTGAGGGGGCAGTCAGCGCGAGTCCGAGAGGGAACCGCTCAGCCTCGCCACCATGTCCGCCACGAGCGCGTCGGCGTGCGCCGCGCTCATCACCGGGTCCGTCCACACCAGGTTCCAGAACAGCCGCCCGTTGAGCGACGTCGCGGTGCCCACGAAGTCGCCGAGCGCGGAGGGGTTCGGCGCGAAGTGGCACTCCTCGAGCGTCAGCGCGCCGAAGCGCGTCTGCACGTCGAGGCGCCCCAGGTTGGTGAGGCCGCTGGTGGTCGGCACCGCGAGCTCGAACGCCCTCGCCAGCGTCTTCGGCTCGACCTCGTCCGCGCCGATGACGTTCCACAGCGTGGGCATCAGGCTGATCAACGACAGCTGCAGCTTCCGCTGCAGGTCGGCCTCGAGGCTGCGGCGCACGGTGCGCGCGACGTCCCAGAACGGCGCATCGGCGCGCAGCACGGCGCGCAGGCTCAGCATCGAGACGTAGAAGCCGAGCTCCTCGCCGACGCCCGCCGCGCCGCGCACGTTCACCGGGCTGCCGAAGTTCACGCTCGCCTTCGAGCGGCCCGCGTCGTTCAGGATGGCGAGCAGCATCGCCGCCGACAGCGCGCCGTGCACGGTCGTCTTCTCCGCGCGCGCCCGCGCGGCGATGGGCTCGGCGTCGAGCACCACGTGCCTCACCCGCGCCCGCCGCTCGTAGGCGAAGGCCTGCACCTCGCGCCGCACCTTCACCGGCCAGCCGTGCCGCGTCATCACCAGCTCGCGGCCGAGGAAGCGGGCGTGGTTCGACACGCCCGGGGCGCCGCGGATCAGCGAGTCGACTCCGCCGGGGTCGGTGAGCGGCTCCAGCGCCTCGCCGGCCGCGGCGCGGAGCCAGTCGCGCATCAGGTAGACGCCCGACCAGCCGTCGCCGACGACGTGGTGGAGCGTGACGAGCAGGCGGTCTGCGCACCGCACGAACCGCGCGAGCGGGGCGCCGACAGGCGTGTTGATCTCGTGCTCCAGCTCGTGAACCCAGTCGTCGCTGCCGATGCGCAGCGTGAGCGGAGGGACGTCGTCGTCGACGAGCTCTCCGTGCTCGATGCGCTCGCGCAGGTGCGGGTGCCTCGCGCGCAGCGCCGGCAGCGCGGCCCGCAGGGCGCCGTCGTCGAGCGGACCGCTGACGCGCGCCACGGTGGTGAAGTTGAGCGGCGCGGCGAGGTCCGTCTTGAACAACCCGCGCTCCATGCCCGTGAGCGGGCGGCCCATCAGTTCCAGCGCCTCCACTCGTCTTCGTAGTAGTGGACGAGCACCTGGTTGTTGAGCCGGTTCACCTCGGACGGCACCTCGGCCATGTCCTTGGGGAACTGGAAGAGCGTCGGCAGCGTGGCGTCGTCGAGGAAGCGCAGGCCCTCGGGCAGCGGCTCGCGGGCCTGCAGGTCTCCGCTGCCGGCGAGCACGTAGCCCCACTCGCCGAAGCTGGGCACCCAGGCGTGGTACGCGCGCGTCGAGAAGCCGGCCGCCTGCAGGGTGTGGTTCACGCACCAGAAGCTCTGCCGCGCGAACAGCGGCGAGGTGCTCTGCACCACCACCACGCCCTGCTCGGCGAGCGCGGACTTCAGCAGCGCGTAGAAGCGCGTGGTGTAGAGCTTGCCGAGCGAGAAGTTGTTCGGGTCGGGGAAGTCGACGATGGCGACGTCCCACCGCGCGTCGGGCGCGCGCTCGGCGAGGAAGCGAAGCGCGTCGTCGTTGACCAGCTTCAGCCGCGGGTCCTCGAGCGAGCCGCCGTTGAGCGCGTGCAGCTCGGAGTATTGCGTGGCGAGCGAGGTCATCGCCGGGTCGAGGTCGACGAGCGTGACGGACTCGACGTCTCTCCAGCGCAGGACCTCGCGGGCGGCGAGGCCGTCGCCTCCTCCGAGGATGAGCACGCGGCGGCGCGACGACGCGGCCTGCATCGCCGGGTGCACGAGCGCCTCGTGGTAGCGGTACTCGTCGACGCTCGAGAACTGCAGGTTGCCGTTCAAGAACAGCGAGAAGCCGCGCTGGCTGCGGGTGACGACGATGCGCTGGTACGGGCTCGACTGCGCGTGGACGACTTCGTCGTGGTACAGCTGCTCCTCGAAGAGCAGCGTCATGCGGTCGCCGAGGACGAAGCCGGTGACGAGCACCACGCAGCACAAGACGCCCTTGACGCGCAGGCGCGTGACCGAGCCGAGCTGCTCGGCGAGCAGGAACGTGCTCCACAGGCCGACGACGGCGTTGAGCAGGCCGAAGAGCAGCGACGTGCGCACGAGCCCGAGCTTCGGGACGAGGACGATGGGGAAGAGCAGCGAGGCGAACAGCGCGCCGAGGTAGTCGAACGAGAGGATGCGCGAGAC
>CALJKW010000025.1 GCA_937980205.1 uncultured Myxococcales bacterium
TGCAGCCTCAAGCCCTCGGGGACGGCCGCTCCTCGCGCACCCAACCGCATCGTCGGGCAGCTGTCCTCCCGTCGAGAACTGCGCGCCCCTTCGGGCGCCGGCGGCTCTGCGATGCGACCGCCGGGCGGGCAGGCGCCAATGCAGCCTCAAGCCCTCGGGGACGACCGCTCCTTGCGCACCCAACCGCATCGTCGGGCAGCTGTCCTCCCGTCGAGAACTGCGCGCCCCTTCGGGCGCCGGCGGCTCTGCGATGCGACCGCCGGGCGGGCAGGCGCCAATGCAGCCTCAAAAGCCCTCGGGGACGGCCGCTCCTCGCGCGCCCAACCGCATCGTCGGCAGCTGCCCTCCCGACCAGGACCGCGCGCCCTGGGGCGCTGGAGCCTCGGCGATGCGCCCCCGGGGCGCGGCCCCTACTTCCCGATGCAGAACCGCTTGAAGATGGCGTCGAGCAGCTCGGTTCGCGCGTCGGCGCCGACGATCTCATCCAGCGCGGCGAGCGCGAGGCCGGTCTCCCCGGCGACGACCTCGAGGGTGCTCGAATCCACCGCCGCACGGGCCCGGCCGAGCGCCTCGAGCGCGCGCCTCACCGCGTCGCGGTGCCGCTCGCTCGCCAGCGCGACGGCCTGCATCCGGTCGGCGCCCAGGCGCCGCGCGACCTCGGCCCGCAGCGCGTCGACGCCAGCGCCGGACAGCGCGCTCACCGCGAGCCCCTCGGCGCGGCGGCCCAGGTCGCTCTTGGCGGCGACGAGCAACACCTCGGCCGCCCCCGCTTCGCGCCGCCACGGCTCGACCTCGGCCGCGGCAGCGTCGGGCGGCACGACCAGCAGCGCGAGGTCGGCCCCTCGCAGCGCGGCCTTCGTCCGCTCGATGCCCATCGCCTCGACCCGGCCGGCGCCCTCTCGCAGGCCGGCGGTGTCCACGAACGTCACCGCAAGCCCGTGGAGCTCCACCACGGCCTCGAGCACGTCGCGGGTCGTGCCGGGGTCGGCGTCCACCAGCGCGCGCGGCGCCCCCACGAGAGCGTTGAACAGCGTCGACTTCCCGGCGTTGACCGGGCCGAACAGCACGACGTGGGCGCCGCGGCGGGCGAGGGCGCCCGCGGCGCCCTGCGCGGCGAGCCCCTGAAGCTCGCCCAGCACGGCGTCGAGCCGCTCGGCGGCGCCTTCCTCGGCTCCTTCGGCCTCCTCGGGGAAGTCGAGCGCGGCCTCGAGGTCGGCGTGCAGCGGCACGAGCCGCGCCTTCAAGGCGTCGATGCGGCGGCTGAGCTCTCCGGAGAGCTGGGCGGCGGCCGACCGCACCGCGGCCTCGGACTGCGCGGCGACGAGGTCGGCGACGGCCTCCGCCCGGGCGAGATCGATGCGCCCGCTCAAGAATGCGCGACGGGTGAACTCACCCGGCTCGGCGAGCCGCACGCCCGGGTGCTCGAGCAGCCTGCCCAGCAGCAGCGAGAGCAGCCGCGGCGAGCCGTGCGGCATGAGCTCGACCACGTCCTCGCCCGTGTACGAGTGCGGCGCGGCGAAGAACACCACCACGCCCTCATCGAGCTCACCGATGCGCGCGAAGTACGCGTGGCGCGCGACGGGCGACGCGGGCAGGGCAGGGACCACGCGCCGCGCCGCCTCCAGGGCGGCGGGGCCGGAGAGGCGGATGATGCCCACGCCTCCTGCAGCCGGCCCCGTGGCGATCGCCGCGATGGTCGACTGTTCCACGTGGAACACTCAATCGTCGTCGTCGGTGTCGTCACCGACGTCGGCGCCGGCAGCGCCGGCCGACCCGCGCGCCGCCTTCTCGACGGCCTCGCGGTGCTCGACGATGTACTTCTCGACGTCAGCGTCCTCGACGCCGAGGTCGCGCAGCACGCCGGGGTAGATGGCCTTGCACGCAGGCGAGTCTTCCGCGTCGCGCAGGCGGAACGACATCTTGAGCACTGCCGCGCCCCACAGCTTGTCTTTGAGGCTCTTCGGTTTGCCCACGGCTCACCCCTCGTCGTCGTCGCCGTCGTCGTCCGGAAACTGCATCTTGCGCGGCATCGGCGTCGCTTTGTCCGGCGTGAACGCGACGCGCTTGAAGTGGCCCTCGCCCTCGACGCGGACCTTCACTCCGCCCGCCTGGCCGGCCTTCACCAGCTGCGCGCGCTCGGAGCCGCCCAACATCATCACCGCATACTGCCTGCCGTGCTTCACCGACTTGCCCGAGAGCAGCGCGCCGAGCGCGCTCCACTCGGGCGCCACGGCGACGTCTGCGGCCTCTTCGTCACGCGGCGCGGGCGCGGGCTTCGCCGCGGTGACCGGCTTGGGAGCCTTACCGCCCTGCGCGCCCTGGCCCTTCGGCGCAGACGCCTTCGGCGCGGGAGCCGGCGGCGCCGACGGCTGCGGCGCCTTGGGCTCGGGGAAGCCGCCGACCGCGAGCGTCACCCAGCGCTTCTCGACGCCGGGGCGGTTCACCACCTTGTTGACGAGGAACTGCAGCGAGTCGACGAGGTAGCTCTTCTTGCCCGCGGTGACGCCCGGCACCTCGCCGTCGAAGTGCACGGCGACGGCGATGCCGCCGTCGGCTCCGTCGCGCAGCTCGACGCGCGCCGGCCACTCGGCGAGGCGGAGGATGTCGGCGAGCAGCTGCTCGACCTGGGCGCGCTTGTCGGCCGCGCCCGCGAGGGGCGGCACGACGGCAGCGGCGACTGCGGGTTCACTCACGAGGCCGACTCCTTGAGCTGCTTGCCCTTACCGCCTCCGCCGCCGCCCGGCGGAGTGCGAGGAGCAGCGATTCCCTTCTTTTCCAGATATTTCCTCAAAAGGAACTGCTGGAGAATCGACAGAAGGTTGTTCGTGAAGATGTAGAGGGAGAGGCCGGCCGGGTAGTTCATCATCAGCGCGGTGAAGAACACCGGCATGATCCACGTGAAGATGAACGCCTGCTGCTTGTCCATCATCTGCGGCTGCAGGCGCTGCGTGATGATCATCGTGATGCCGAGCGCGAGCGGCAGCAGGTAGGTCGGGTCTTTGAAGGTGAGGTCCGTCCACACCGGGCCGATGAACGGCTCGCCGTAGAGGTCGTACGACGTCCGCAAGGTGGTGAAGAGCGCGGCCCAGATGGGCAGCTGCAGGAGCAGCGGCAGGCACCCGCCCAGCGGGTTCACCTTCGCCTCCTGGTACAGCTTCATCACCTCGACGTTCTGGCGCTCGCGGTCGTCGGGGAACTTCTTCTTGATCTCCTCCATCTTCGGCTGAAGGCGCTTCATCGCCTCCGCCGAGACCATCGCCTTGTGCGTCAGCGGCAGCAGCAGCACCTTCACCGAGACGGTGAGCAGGATGATGGCCCAGCCCCAGTTGCCGACGAGGCGGTGGAAGAACTGCAGCACCGCGAGCAGCACCTTGCAGATGACCGCCCACCAGCCGAAGTCGACGGTGCGCTCGAGGGAGTGACCCTGCGCCTTGAGCAGCTCGAAGTCCTTCGGGCCCATGAACGCGCCGAACTCGAACGTCTTCGACTCGCCGGCGGAGAGCTGCAGCGGCGTCGAGATCGACGCGACGCGCACCGTGGGCAGCGCGACGACCGAGCAGGTGCCCTCGAGGCCGCCGCCGGTCGGGAACACGCCGGCGAGGAAGTACTGCTGGTCGATGGCGGCGAGCTTCACCGCGCCCTTCGCGTCCTCGATCGGGTCGTCCGACGGCGGGTGCGTGCCGAGCTCGTCGCCGACCAGGCAGTGCACCTTCGCCTCGTTGCCGATGCCGCCGAACAGCGACGACTTCTCCTCGGAGCGCGGGTCGATCTTCCGCGGCACCACCAGCGTCAGCGCGCCCGACTGCGGCGCCGCGGCCAGGTTCTTCACCGTCACCGCGAGCGCGAGGTTGAAGCCTTCCTTCTCCCAGCTGTACGTCTTGTCCACCTGCCACGACGCGTTCGAGGCGCGGAAGGTGAGCGATTGCTCACCTTCTTCGACGACCTCGTAGCGGACGGTGCCAGGCAGCGGCGCGGCGCCGCCGTTGACGGCGACGGCGAGCGGGTTGGGCTGGCCCTCGGCGGGCACCGCCATGTCCATCTGCGGCGTCGGGGGGAACGTCTTGCCGAACAGCTTCTGGTAGCCCTCGGCGATGCCGACCTTCTGCTGCTCGCGCTCGCGCGGCCCGGTGAGCAGCGCGCTGACGACCGAGCCGCCCTCGCTCGAGAACTTCAGGTTCATCATCGCGCGCGTGCGCTCGAGCTCGCGGAAGGGCAGGTCCTTCTTCGCCGGCTCGGGCGTGCCGGCGGCGGCGATGACGGCGACTCCGCCGTCGGCGTCGACCACCGGCGGGGCCGCGGCGACGGCTCCACCATCACCGGCGCTCACCGTCGCGACCGCGGCTCCACCGTCGGCGCCGTCGACCGACGTCGTCGGCTGGTCGGGCTTGCCGAAGAACATCTGCAGCCCGAGCATGAACGCGATCGACAGCGCGCTGATCAGGAGCAGCCGTTGGCGTTGATCCATCTTCTCCACGGCGGTTCAGCTCGCTTTCTGTGCGCTCGGCTCGGCTGCGAGCACGTCCGGGCGCGGATTCTCGACCAGGGCCGGCGGAACGGGGTCGAGCCCGCCGGGATGAAAGGGGTGACAGCGCGACAGCCGGCGGACGGCGAGCCACGAGCCCTTCAAGGGGCCGTGAACCTGCAGCGCGCCCATCGCGTAGACGCTGCACGACGGGTGAAATCGGCACAGCCTCGGCAGCAGGGGAGACAACAGCGCGCGGTACAGCCGAATCGGCACGAGCAGCGCGAAGACGACCGCCCGTGAGATGAAGCTCACGCGACGCCTCGCGAGGAACCCACCTTGCGCGAGAGCAGCTGCGCGACGCGCGCGAACGCGGCGGCCAGCTCATGAGCCGTCGCTGACGCTGCCGAGCTGCGCGCGATGATGACCACGTCGTGTCCCTTCGGAAGCTCTTCTATGTGGGTGCGGAACCACTCGCGCAACTGCCTGCGGATGCGGTTGCGCGTCACTGCATTTCCCACCTTGGATGAAACCGTCAACCCCAAACGTGCCTGGGGTGTTCCATTCGGAAGTGCGAGCCCGAGCAGGCACGCCGCCGAGACCTGCACGCTGTCTTTGCCGTCCTGGACCTTGAGGAACTCCCGACGCGTGCGCAGGCGCGCGCTCTTCGGGAAGCGCGGCATGAGGAGCGCTACTTCTGGTACGCGCGGACGACGAGGCGCTTGCGGCCCTTGTCGCGGCGCCGCTTCAGCACGGCCCGACCGGCCTTCGTCGCGTTGCGCTTGCGGAAGCCGTGCGCCCGGTTGCGCTTTACCTTCGACGGTTGATACGTGGGGACACGCTTAGCCACGACCTGCTCCTTCTTGAAGATGAGAGGGAAACGAGCCGGCGCGTTTATCCACCACCTACATCGAAGTCAAACTGAGTTCGGGGCCCCGCCGCCCGCTGGAAGGCCCGAGCTCGGCGCGGACCCCGAAGCGCCACCGGGGCGCCTGGCGGGCGAAGCCCGGCAGGGTCCGGATCAGGACTCTGTGTCCTGTGGAAAGACGCTGTGGAAAACGCTGTGGAAACTGTGGAGAACGCGGCTCCCGTCGCCTGTGCGAAGTGTGAGAACACAGGCTGTGGAAACCCGTCAGCGCATCTTGCGTCTACACGCACTGGCAGCAAACTGAAGCCACAGCCCTGGTGCGAAACGAGGCCGATCTTCCGCCTCCGGAGAACTCACAGGCCGAAGCGGTGCGCATCACCGTTTCGTTACGCGCGTTTGACAATCAAGCTTGAGAGGCGCGGCGACGCGACGGTATTTCTGGCCGTCCCGTGCTCCAAAAGAGTGCCGACAACGTGTGGGCCGACGCGCTTTCGTCACTTCGCTCGAAGGGAGCTGCGTACGCAGTCTCCCAGCTCGAGCGACTGACTCCCCTGGACTTCGCGCAAGGTCGCTTCCGACTGGGCGTGCAGGACCGGTTCTTTCGGGACTGGGTTGACGAGCACTACCGAGGCCTGCTGGAAGACGCGCTGGCTTCGACGACGGGAGCTCCGTCGCAGGTCGAGTTCGAGATCGTGGACACGCCGCCTCCCGCGAAAGAGTCGCCGCCGCAGCCGAAGGTGAGCGAGGTCCGCGTGCAGGCGAAGCTCAACGACAAGTTCACGTTCGCGACCTACGTGGTCGCCGACTCGAACCAGCTGCCCGCCGCGGCCGCCCACGCCGTCGCCGAGAACCCGGGCCGCGCGTACAACCCGCTGTTCATCTACGGCGGCACGGGCCTGGGCAAGACGCACCTGCTGCACGCCGTCGGCAACCGCGTGCTGCAGCGCAACCCGGCCGCGCGCGTCGTCTACCTGTCGAGCGAAGAGTTCACGAACCAGTTCATCGAGAGCGTGCGCGACGGCCGCATGACCGAGTTCCGCCGGCGCTTCCGCGACGAGTGCGACGTGCTGCTCATCGACGACATCCAGTTCCTCGGCAAGAAGCAGGAGACGCAGAACGAGTTCTTCTACACGTTCAACGCGCTCCACCAGACCTCGAAGGCGGTCGTCCTCACCTCCGACACGGTGCCCGCCGAGATCCCCGGCCTCGAAGACCGGCTGCGCAGCCGCTTCGCGATGGGCCTCATCACCGACGTGCAGGAGCCCGACTTCGAGATGCGCGTCGCCATCTTGAAGAAGAAGGCCGACGCCGACCAGGTCGACCTGCCCGACAGCGTCGCCCACTTCATCGCGCGCCACGTGCAGAAGAACGTCCGCGAGCTCGAGGGCGCGCTCATCAAGCTGTCCGCGGTGCACAGCCTCTCGAAGCAGCCCATCACCGAAGAGCTGGCCGCGCAGGTGCTCAAAGACATCCTGCCCGCGCGCCGCGCCGTCGACGTCGAGGCGATTCAGCGCGAGGTCGCGCGCTACTACAAGGTCGCGGTCGAAGAGCTCAAGGGCGAGCGGCGCACCAAACACGTGAGCCAGGCGCGGCAGGTCGCGATGTACCTGTGCCGCACGCTCACCGACGCATCGTTCCCCGTCATCGGCGAGAAGTTCGGCGGCAAGCACCACACCACCGTGCTCACCAGCGTGCGCAACATCGAGCAGCAGAAAGCCGCCGACGCGCAGCTGAAGAAAGAGCTCGAAGAGCTCAACGAGAAGCTCGGCGCGGCTTGAGCGACGCGAAGGACGAGAACAGCGGGCGGGGCGCGCTCATCTTCGGCGTCGTCGCCACCGTCGGCGTCGTGGGCCTCATGTTCGCGTGGATGCACTTCCGCGGCCCGGACGGCGCCCACGACGCGTGGCTCGCCGGAGACTCCGTGCTCGTCGAGGAGTTCCGCGAGGGCGAAGAGGGCTCGTACCCGCGCTTCGTGCTGCACGAGCCGAAGACGGGCAAGCGCCTCACCGAGCGCGGCCCGGGCGACCTCGAGGCGATGTTCGTGGTCAACGGCCGCCTGTGGCTGCACGGCACGCGCGACTTTGGGCTCGAGGCGTGGAGCGTGAAGGACCTCTCGACGCAGGTGAGCGTGAAGGACCTGGGCGGCGTGAAGCTGTCGGACTCGAGCGTCTGCACCGACGGCCGCTTCGCGCGCATGTCGCTGGTCGACGGGCACTACGTGGTCGTGGACCTCTACGAGGGCAAGACGGTGCCCGAGCGCGAGGTGCGCTGCAGCTCGTCGTCGCGGCCCTCGCCGCTGACGAGCTCGAGCGGAGACCTGCGCGCCGAGCGCGACGGCAACAGCCAGCGGCAGCGCCTCACCTTCGCGAAGGCGCCGCTGGGCGGAGACGCCACGTTCCTCGAGCCGCAGCTCGCGGTCGGCGAGGACGGGCTGCCCCTCTCGGTCGAGGGCGACTTCTTCCTCGTGCACCGCCATCAGCTCGGAGAAGACCGCCGGCTGCAGGTGACGCGCATCGGCGCGAAGGCGACGAAGTGGACGGTGGCCTTGGGCAAGTCGACGCAGATTCAGCGCGTGCTGCTCGCCGCGCCTTCGACGCTCGTCGTGGTGGGCCGGGACGGCATCACCACGGTGGATGCGGCGACCGGCAAGGTCTTGTGGCGGACCGGCAGCTGACGGGCTATTTCGCGCGGACCATGATCAAGGTCGGCGACAAGATTCCCGAGGCGACGTTGTACGAGTCCACCGGTTTCGGCGAGGCGTGCCCGCTGAACCCCAACCCCGTCAATACGGTCGAGGCGACCAAGGGCAAGCGCGTGGTCATCTTCGCGCTGCCCGGCGCGTACACGCCGACGTGCTCGGCGAAGCACGTGCCCGGCTACCTCGCGAGCTTCGACAAGCTCAAAGAGAAGAAGGTCGACGAGATCTGGTGCCTCTCGGTGAACGACGGCTACGTGATGGCCGCGTGGGGCAAAGAGCAGAAGGCGCTCGGCAAGATTCGCTTCCTCGGTGACGGCAGCGCCGAGCTCACCAAGAAGCTCGGCCTCGAGACCGACATCAGCAAGCACGGCATGGGCGTTCGCTCGCAGCGCTACTCGATGCTCGTCGAGGACGGCGTGGTGAAGAAGCTCAATGTCGAGCAGCCGAGCAAGTTCGAGGTCTCGAACGCCGAGACGATGCTGTCTCAGCTTTGAGCCTCGCCACGCTCCCCGCCATCACGAGCGCGCTGGCCGTCGTCGTCGCGCTCGTGTTCGGCACGCTCACCATTCGCCAGTGGCAGCGCACGCGCTACCTCTCCGCCGCCGCAGAGATGGTGCGCCTGGTGCTCACGCCCGAGTTCACCCGCGCCATCGCGCGCATCATGGAGCTGCCGGTGCCGGTGAAGCCGCTGCCCGCCAAGCCCGGCGCCGCGCCCTCGAGCGCGCTCGACGCAGCGGCGACTCCCGAGCTCCTCCACGCGATTCACGTGGTCAGCCACGGCTTCGAGAGCCTCGGCGTGCTCGTCTTCCACCGCCTGCTGCCGCTGCACCTCGTCGACCACCTCGTCGGAGGCTACGTGCGCGGCGCCTGGAAGCGCCTCATGCCCTACGTCGAGACCCGCCGCGGCACGCTCGGGCCGATGTTCGCCGAGTGGTTTCAGTGGCTCGCCGAGCGGCTCGAGGCCGACCCGGCGCCCGGAAAATCCCAAGGGGCGTACTTGGCTCACCGGGAGTGGAAACGGTAGACAGCTCCCCCGATGGGGGAGACCGCGGACCAGACCTTGGGGGAGCTGCTCAAGCTCGAGCACGAGGCGCTCTCGCAGAGCGCCCGGGACGTCCCGCTCGCCGAGGTCCTCGACGGGCTGCTGCGCGGCCTCGAGCGCCTGATGCCCGGAGCGCTCGCCTCGGTGCTCGTCGTCGACGACGAGAAGAACGCGCTGGTGACGGGAGCGGCGCCGAGCCTCTCGCGCGACTACCTCACCGCCATCGAGCCGGTCGCCATCGCCGAGGGCATGGGCTCGTGCGGCACCGCGGCGGCGCGCAAGTCGATGGTCGCGGTCGACGACATCATGACGAGCCCGCTGTGGAAGGGCTACGAGGACCTCGCGGCGCGGCACTCGCTGCGCGCGTGCTGGTCGACGCCGTTCTACGACACGCGGGGCAAGATGCTGGGCACCTTCGCGGTGTACTACCGCGAGCCGCGCGCGCCGCGACCGAGGGACCTCGAGCTGATCAGCGCCTCCGAGCGCAGCGTCGGGCTCATCGTCGAGCGCCGAAGGCTGTGGGACGACGCGCAGAACGCGGTCGCGCGCTTCGAGGCCATCTTCCGCGGCACGGCCGAGGCGGTCATCGTCCTCGACGAAGAGGGCCGCTTCGCCGACGCGAACGACGCGGCCTCGGCGCTCACCGGCTGGTCGCTCGAAGAGCTGCGCTCATTCCGCGTGGGCTCCATCTCGCCAGAGCACGCCGAGCGGTTCGCGACCGGCTGGCACGCGCGAAACACCCCCGGCGGGTGGAGCGGCGAGGCGCTCTTGCAGCGCAAAGACGGCACGCACATTCCGGTCGAGACGCGCATCACGCGCGTCAAGGTGCCGAGCGGAGACCTGTTCGTCTCGTCGATGCGCGACGTCTCGGACCGTCACCGCCTCGAGCAGCTGCGGCAGGACTTCATCGGCACCATCGCGCACGAGCTTCGAAACCCGCTGGGCGCCATCAACCTCGCCGCCGGCGTGATGAAGAAGCGGGTGGGCCCTGAGCATGTGAAGGTGCTCGACCGCATCATCCGCCAGACGAAGCAGCTCGACCGGCTCGTCGGCGACATGCTCGAGGCGCACCAGCTCGAGCGGGGGCGCCTGCAGCTGCAGCCGGAGGACCAGGACCTCGTCACGCTCACCCGAAGCTGCCTCGAAGAGCTCGACGGCACCGACCGCAGCGTGCAGCTCGAGGCGCCGCAGAAGCTCCCGGTGCGCTGCGACGGCGACCGCATCTGCCAGGTCATCCGCAACCTGCTGTCGAACGCGTTCAAGTACGCGCACGGCCACGAGGTGACGCTGCGCATCGAGCAGGTCGACGGCGAGGTGCAGATCTCGATCATCGACCGCGGGCCCGGCATCTCTCCCGAAGCGCTGCCGCACGTCTTCGACCGCTTCTACCGCGCGCCCGGCAGCGCCTCGACCGCCCGCGGCTTCGGAGTCGGCCTCGCGGTCTGCAAGCAGCTCGTCGAAGCACACGGCGGAAGAATCTGGGTGAGCTCGAAGCTCGGCGAAGGCACGACGTTCTCGTTCAAGCTGCCGATCGCCACCGGCTGAGCGCTACCGCGTCGGCAGCTCGTCGAGCTTCACCTTGATGGGCGTGTTCTTCCCGTCGGCGATGCGCACCGAGAGCACGTGCCGCTCGTTGTCCGGGCCGACCAGCGTGAGCAGGTGCGTGCCCAGCGGCAGCTCGGCGTTGAACAGCGGCGTGGTGCCCAGCTCGGTCTTGCCGCGGAACACCTTCGCGTTGGGGAAGGTGACGAGGGTGATTTGCCCGGTGCGCCCCGAGGGCCGCGCGGCCTTCTTGTCGTCGGGCTTCGGCGGCTGACCCTGCGCCCCCGTCGGGGGCGGCTGCCCGGCGGCGGCCGCGACCGGCGCCGGGGCAGGAGCCTCACTGCCCGGCTCGGGGAACTGCTGAATCGGCACCGGCGCGTTGAAGTTCGTCAGGTCCGGCTCGGGCTCGGGCGGCGCGTCGCTGAACGCCACCTTGTAGAGCGCGAAGCCGAGCAGCAGCAGGCCGGCGAGCAGCCCGCCGAGCACGAGCGACATCATCGGAGACCTCGGCGGGTCCGCGTTCGTCGGCGGCCCCGACACCGGCGGCAGCGCAGAGACGGGAGTCGCCGGCCCGCTCGCGCCCAAGCCCTCGGCCTGGGCGCGCAGCATCGCGAGCTTGAGGTCGGTCTCCTCCTCGGTGGGCGCCGCGTCCTTCTGCTTCTTGAACTTCGCCTTCTTCGCCTCGTCCTTCGACATCGGCTTCGCGTTGGAGAGCGCGCCGCCGTCTCCGCGAATGGCCTTCACCGCCTTGGCGACCACGGCGTTGCCCTTCTCGGGGGCGTCGTTCACCGAGCCGAGCAGCGCGGCGGTGGCCTTCATCTGATCTTCGAAGTGCTCGCGCATGAACGCGGCGCGCTGCTCTTGATCGAACAGCAGGTTCGCGCACTGCGTCTGCAGCGCCTTCGCGAAGTCTTTCGCGCTCGCCCAGCGGTCGGCCTTCTCGCGCGCCAGCGCGCGCAGCACGATGTCGGAGAGCGGCTCGGGGATGACCGGCACCAGCGACGACGGCCGCGGAATCGGCGCCGTCAGGATCATCTTCATCTCTTCGATCTCGTTGTCCGCGGCGAAGAGGCGGCGGCCGGTGATCATCTCGAACACGACGACGCCGAGGCCGAAGACGTCGCTGCGCCCGTCGAGCGGGTCTCCGCGCACCTGCTCGGGGCTCATGTACCCGGTGGTGCCCTTCACCGTGCCGACGTGGGTGCGGCCGAGCGAGCCGCGCGCCTTGGCGATGCCGAAGTCGAGCAGCTTCACCACGCCCTCGTACGTCACCATGATGTTCTTCTGGGCGACGTCACGGTGGATGACGGGCAGCGGGTTGCCGTCGGGCGCCTTGAAGCCGTGCGCGTAGTGCAGCGCGAGCGCGATGTCGTGCGCGACGCTGACCGAGAAGCCGATCGGCAGCACCGCGCGCTTCTTCGCGCAGACGGCGGTGACCTGGTTGAGGTTCTGGCCCGAGATGAACTCCATCGCGAGGAACAGGTCCTGATCATCGGTGCCGAGCTCGAAGACGGCGGCGATGTTCGGGTGGCTGAACGCGGCGGTCACGCGCGCCTCGTCCAGGAACATCTTCACGAACTGATCGTTGGACTTCGCATCGGGAAGGATGCGCTTGATCACGACGTACTTCCGAAAACCGCCCGGGCCGGCCGTGTACCCGAGGAACAGCTCGGCCATGCCGCCGGACGTCAGCTGCGAGAGCACCTCGTACCGGCCGATCTTCATCCCCCGGTACGGGTCGTCGCTGATCGCGGCTTCTCCCGTTGCATGTCTCATTTCTGGCGGCGGCAGGTTAGCAGCGCCGCCCTGTTGGCAGGCTGTGGAAAGCCCTGTGCGTCCAGGCGACCGACTGTGCGAACGACACACACGCACAGCGACGCTGTGTGACCTTGTTGAAAACGCCTCACCTACTCCACAGCCCCGTTACCGCCAGGTGCTGAAGTTCGCTTCGGTTTCGACGTTCTCCACAACTTCACAGGCCCTGCTTCTACCGCTTCTGAAGATCAGATCTCTTCAATCACTCGTAGAAGTGGAAGGCGATTGCGCTGGTCCCGTTACGGAACCGTCGCAACGACACTGACGAGTGCCCGCTCGCACGCAATTGGCAGGTTCTTTCCGACCTACACGGGCGGGTGCCACGATGAGGCAGTCGGTGCGCAGGGAGGGTTGGGTGGTGGTGAGCAGCTCGAAGCTCACTCTGGCGGTCGTCCTCTTGCTCGCGGCAGCGTGCAAAGGGCCCGAGCTCAAGAGCTCGATGGGAGACGTTCAGCTCGAGCCGAGGGTCGTCGACTTCGGCTCGGCGATCATCGGCGATTCGCTCGAAGCGCAGCTCACCGTGCGCAACAGTGGCCGCGCTTCGATTCCGCTCGAATGGAAGGCCGTCGACGCTCCGTTCGAGGTCGTGCTCGTCCCGCTCGAGGCGCAGAGCGGCAGCAACCAGGTGCTCATCCGCGCGCGGCCGACGAGCACCGAGACCCAGCGCGCGTTCCTCACCTTCACCACGATGGACGGCGTCGAGCAGAAGAGCGAGCTCGTCGTTCGCGGCCGGGCCGCGCCGCAGTGCCCGCAGACCGACAGCTGCATGGCCTCGACGTTCAACCCCGTCACCGGTCTGTGCGAGACGAGCCCGCTGCCCGACGGCTCGACCTGCGACGCCCAGAGCGTCTGCGTGATGGGCGGCACGTGCCAGGCGGGTCGCTGCGTCGGCACTCCGGTGTCGTGCGACGACGGCAACGCGTGCACCGTCGACGTGTGCAACGCGGTGAACGGCTGCGAGCACCTGCCGGCGCCTCCGTGCCCCGGTGACGGCGCGTGCATGAAGGGCGTCTGCAACCCGGCGAGCGGCTGCGGCTTCGAGCCGATGGACGACGGAGAGGCCTGCGGCCCGGTCCAGACGTGCGACCAGGCGCAGGTCTGCATGCAGGGGCAGTGCGTGATGCGCGACCCACCGGACGGCTACGTGTGCGCCCAGGCGTCCCCGTGCCAGGGCGAGGGCCGCTGCGTGGCGTCGACGTGCCTGCGGCCGCCGCCGGTGCCGCTCGAGTCGAGCTGGGACTTCGACTCGATGCTCAGCCCCGATGGCGGCGCGCCGCCGATGCAGTACCACGACTTCGTGCTCGAGCCGCAGGGGCAGATCTCGCTGATGGGCTTCTTCCAGGCGCCGCCGCGCCTGCGCGCGAACACCACCAACGCGGTCGACGGAGTCGAAGGCCCGTCGCGCCGCTGCATGCTCTGGAACAACCGGCTCATCTGCGCCGACTACCCGGCCGCGGTGAACGGGAAGATCTCCGCGCTCAACCTGGCCACCGGTGAGACGGTGTGGACGTTCGACGTTCGCGTCGCGCGGCCCGATCTCGCCGCGCTGACGCAGACCATCTTCATGGCGCGCATGGGCGTGCAGGGCAGCGATCGCCTCGCGGCGCTGTTCGAGGCGTACCCGCGCAGCAACAACCCCAACGCGACCAGCAACTGCCGGCAGTACTTCCTCGTGGTGCTCAACGCGTCGGGCGGCCTCGTCTCGGCGCAGAAGCTCGAGGACCCGGTGCTCGACCAGTGCAATCACCCGCACCCGTACGGCTTCGCCGCGGACTCCGTCGGCAACCTCTTCATCTCGTTCTCCGGCACCGTCGGCCAGCCGGCGCCGCTCGTGCCGGGCCGCAACACCACCGTGATGAGCTTCACGCGCGACGGCGTCTTCCGCTGGAAGTTCAACGATCCGCAGCTCGTCGGCGGAGAGCTCGCCGTCGCCACCGGCCTGCTCTATCCGGAGAACAGCTCCATCGCGATCATGGCGGCCACCGGCGCCACCGCGTATTCGCTCGCCGAGCCGTTCGGCCGCCTCGTCGTCACGAAGGAGCGCGGCATTCCGGCGCCGAGCGTCGGGCAGACCTGGCTCAAGGGCTACGAGGCCGGCACGCCCTCGCAGCGCTGGACGCACAGCCTGGGCGTCGGTGAGTCGTTCTGGTCCGATCAGATTCGCCTCGCCCAGTGGACCGTGCGCAATGGCCAGCGCACCGTCGCGCTCACCTTCACCCAGGCGCTCGGCAACGCCTACCTCAAGGCCATCGACACCCGCGACGGCAGCGAGGCGTTCTCGTGCCCGCTCGAGCTGCACGGGCGCAGCGCTCCCCAGCTCGTCGAGATCAGCGAGGGCTCGATGTCGCTGATGGAGGGCTCCGACGCCTGCGGCAAGTGCGACCCGCCGTTCGCCAGCTCGTACGCCGCGTTTCACACGTTCCCGCTGCCGTTGATTTCGCCGGCGAACGAGCCGTGGCTCGGGACGTTCGGTGGCCCCGGGCACGACCACCGCGAGGAGGTGCTCATTCAGAGCACCGTGCCTCCGCCGGGGAAGCAGTAGTCGGGAAAAGCCGGGTACGTGCAGCGTTGACGTGAAACGGCTCGACGTGAACGGCTCGACGTGAACGGCTCGACGGGCCCGGGTTCGTTCACTGGAACGTTCAGCGGGACGGGGACTGGGACGCGCTCGCGGCAGGCGCCGCCGCCGCTGCCATACCCAGGTAGACCTCGAGCCACGTCACGTACGCTCGCCACGGCCCTCTCGGCTTCTTCAGCAGCACCTCGTGCGCCTGCACGAGCCGAGGCTCGAGCTCGAACGGCAGCGGCGCGTTCAGCTGCGCGGCGAAGAGCAGGGTGTCGAGCTGGCTCACGTCGATGTCTGCGTGCGTCTTTCCCACGTATTCGTCGGCGTGCTCGAGCGCCTCGCCCAGCCAGCGCGCCGCTTCCTTGGGGTCTCTTCGCTCGACCGCGTTCTCCGCCAGCCTCAGCTCCGACAGCGCCAGCGCCTTGAGGTCCGCATCGCTCTGCAGCTCTGCCAGCTGCTCGGCGATGAGCGAGTGCCGCAGCTCCAGCGAAGGCCTGGCGGCCTCCGGTCTTCCCAGCATGAGCTCCGCGTTCGCTCGCAGCCCCGCTTCGATGAGCCGGTAGCCCCGCTGCGTCTGCTCGGGCGTGTGGTGCGCCCAGGCGTTGTGAATCTCTTTCGGCTCGAACCGCTCGAGCTCCTCCAGCGCCCGCTGCGGCTGCTTCGCCCCGAGCGCCGACGCCGCCCTCGCCAGGTGCAGCACCGGCTGCTCTCCCGGCACCTGCCCGTACAGCTCGAGCGCCCGCTCGAAGTTGCCTGCCGCCAGGTTGCACAGCGCCGCGCGGTCGAGCACCAGCGGGCGGTACTTCTCGAGCCACGGCTTCGCCGGCACCATCGCCAGCGCCGCGTCCGCCGCCTTCACCGCGTCCTGCTCGCGCCCCACGTGCAGGAGCGACCGCGCGCGGGCCAGCGACACCGCGAGCCCCGCGGCGTTGTCGACGTAGGGCAGCCGGTCGCGCGCCTCGAGCGAGGCCAGGGCGAGGTGATAGTTGCCGACCTGCGTCTGCAGCAGCCCCAGCGCGCCGTGCAGCATCGCCTCGTAACGCACGTTGCGGCCGGCGAGCTCCAGCGCCACGCGGTAGTACCGGTTCGCGCGCTCTGCCGCCGCGCGGTCGGCGCTCTGCAGGAACCTCTCGTGCTGAATGGCTCCGTAGAGGGCCTGCGCCTCGGTTCGGCCCTTGAGCTTCGGCCATTCGGCGCGCAGCTCCTGGATCGCGGCCCTCGCGGTCTGCGCGTGCTCTTCGCCCGTCAGCGTCGGCAGCTTCCGCGCCAGCGCGTACGCCGTCACGAAGCGCCTGAGCAGCTCGGCCTTGTCCTTCGCGTCGGTGGTGATTTCGCGGGCGGCCGCCTCGGGGTCCACGTCCGCCCGGATGCGCATGTTCATCGCCTCGATGGCCGCCTCGAGCGAGCCGGTGCGCTTCACCACCGCGTCGAAGTCGGCCCGCGCGGCGTCGCGCCGCTGCCGCGCCCTGCGCCGGTACGCGCGGCCCAGCAGCGCGCGGCGGTAGAGCCGCTCGGCCCGGCGATATTCCTCCGAGCCGCGCGGCACGTCGTCGATGTAGGCGTTCGCGAGCCGCTCGAGCAGGCCGTCGGCGCCGAGCTCCGCGGCGTGCTCCACGCCGTCCTGCACCACCGCCTGGCGGCGCCTGGGCAGCGTCTGCTCTTCGTAGAACGCGATGACCGCGTCGCGCAGCTCGCGCGGCGGCCGCTCTTCGTTGATGGCGTTGAGCTTTCGCCCGAGCTGCAGCGCGAACGCGTACTCCGAGTCCGGCGGCTCGCTCTCGAGCGCCTTCGCGGCCGCCGCGTCGGCCTCGGCGACGGGGCGCCCGCGCAGCAGCGTGCGCACCGCCGCCCGCGCGAAGTCGAGCTGGTCTTCCGGCGGGAAGGCGGGGCTCTTCGACAGCGTGCGCGCGACGTCGACCAGCGCGTCGCGGTCGTCGAGCTGGCGATACAGCCCGTCCGCGCGCTCGTAGAACGCCTCGAGCACCGCCCGCGGGGTGCGCTCGGCCGCGGCGATGTCCGCGCGCGCGGCCTCGAGCTCGGCCCGCGCGCCGCCGTAGTCGCTCTCGGCCTCGAGCAGCTCGCTCTTCACGATGTGCCGCATCACCTCGGCGCCGTGGCTCGGCCCGGGCTTGCTCAGCGCGTCGATGCGCCTCTTCACCGCGTCGCGAAAGTCGTCGGACATGCGGCCGCGCTCGCGCTCGCGCATCGCCTTGCGGTGCGCGGTGAGCGTGACGAGCGGCTCGGCGAGGCCTTCGGTGCCCGGCTCGTCCACCGCGCGCATTCCCTCTGCGTAGAAGCGCGCTGCCTCGTACTCCTCGAAGCCCAGGTGCAGCTGCGCGAGCCGCATCATCACCATGCGCCGCGCGCGCGGCCGCGCCTCGCGCTGCAGGCGCTGCTGGTAGAGCAAGAGCCGGTCGGCCCTCGAGCCCGCGGTGGCGATCTCGGCGTTGAGGCGCTTCGCGTCCCACTCCGAGGGCACCTGGCCGTCGAGCGGCAGCTGGTAGACGTCGAGCGACTGGCCCCGCTGGCACGTCGTCACGAGCGCCGTCGTGCCCGGCGCGGGGTACTGGCAGCTGAAGCGCTCGCTGGTGAGCTGCTGCGGAATCGACGCGGTCGCCACGGCCGGCGCGTCGTCCTGCGCGCTGGGGAAGGGGACGCGGAAGAGGACTCCGCGGTCGCTGGCGTCGATGGTGCCGTCTCCGCTCGAGTCGGTGAAGAACTGCACCACGTAGAGCCACTTGCCGTCGCGCGAGAGCTGCGGCTGTCCGGTGAGGCCCGGCAGCTGGACGTCGAGCGGCACCGGCTGCGCGTTCAGCACGTCGAGCCGAATCGCTTCGAGGCGCTTGGCCGCGCGCGCCGCGAAGCCGGGTCCGACGTTCTGGGCGGCGCGCTCGGTCGGCACGTACACGAGCCACCGCCCGTCCGGAGACAGCGATGGTCCGGTGAGGTTGCGCTCGAGGAACTTCCGCGCGGTGAGCTTCTTGCCCAGGGTCACCTTCATGAGCCTCAGGTCGCTCTCGATGGACGGCCGCACCACGAGCGCGATGTTGCTCGCATCCATCCACTCGGCCTGCAGCGCGCTGTCGTCGTCCTCGAGGCAGCGGCGCTCGGCGGCGGCGGGCAGGTCGCGAATGCAGAGCTGGCCGCTCGCCCGCTCGCGGAACGAGATGTACAGGAGCCACTTCCCGTCGGGGCTGATGCGCGGCCAGGTGACGTCGGCGCCCTCGTCGAAGAGCAGCCGCTCGCGGCCCTGCTCGATGTCCTGCCGGTAGATCTCCGTCGCCACGAAGCGGTTCGAGACGAAGATGAGCGACTTCCCGTCGGGCTCGACCTGGCCGAGGAACTGGTCTCCGACGCCGACGGTGAGCCGCTGGGGGCGGCGCACGCCGTCCTGATCGTCTTCCTGCGCGAAGGCGGTCGTGGCGATCAGCGCGAGGAGGGCGAGCCGCTTCAGCACTTCTTCTCACCCCACGTGCCGTCCTCGCGCTGCACCCAGCCGCCGCAGACGACTCCCAAGAGGTGCCGCTTGTGCCACTCGCGCCTGAGGGCCTCTGCGTCGGCGTTGGGCTTCTGCTGCCGCATCCACGCCCACAGGCCGAGCCGCGCCTTGTTCACGCGGTCGACGAGCGCCTGGTCGTCCTGCCGCAGGCCGCGGCGGCACTCCTTCGTCTCGGCGAGCAGGCCGTCGAGGCCCTCTCCGATGCAGTGCCGGCGCAACAGGTCGTCGATGCGATCGGCGGGCGTCGCGTCGAGGTTCTCGACCAGCGGAGGCGGCCGCACCCCCAGCGCCTCGAGCTGATCAGGCGTCAGCGGCACCGGCGCCGGCGTCATGCCCGCGCGGTACAGCCGCCGCTCGAGCTCCTCGAAGTCGCCGGCGGCCTGCTCTTCGAGCGCCGTCGCGCGGTCGACCATGACGATCTCCGGAGCACGGATGCAGGCGGCGAAGAGCAGGAGCAGGAACCAGCGCACGGGGCCGCGCAGTCTGCCACGCCTCGCTCACTCCGGCAGCGAGACCGACGACAGCGCGCGGCTCACCAGCGGGCCGACGGGGATGCCGCGCACGTCATCCACTTTCAGCAGGCGCGCGGCTCCGCCGAAGGAGATCTTCATGCTCGCGAAGCCGTGGTCGAACACCAGGCGCAGGTGGTCGGGGTAGCCGATGGTCAGCGCGTTGCGGATGCGGTTGAGCGAGGGGTCGAGGTGCTGCGGGTCCTGGATGTCGAGCAGGTCGCGCAGGTGCTGCGTGCCGATGCGCAGGATCTCGGCGCGGCCGTTCACGCTGCGGTCCTTCGCCGAGATGACGAGCGCCGCGTTGCCGTCGAACGGCTCGCCGCGCGACGACTGCACGCCGGTCGCGCGCACGTGCGCCTCGAGCGTCGTCGCCTTTCCCTGCAGGTCGAGCATGCACTGGCCGGTCACGCGGCCGCCGCGAATTCCGAGCTCGAGCTGGCTCAGCGCCACCACGTTCTGCTCGATGGCGAGGTTGCCCGCGAACGGCGCGATGACGCCGTACTCGGTCGAGATGCGCTCCGCGGTGATGAAGCTGTTCTGGGACAGCAGCGGGTGCTGGTCCGCGTAGCGCAGCATCGAGTACGGGTTCGCGTCGATCTCCCGTGTGAGCCTCAGGCCGTCGTCGCCGAGCTCGACGCTCTCGTTGATGACCACCTCGCCCTCCAGGTTCTCGACCTCGACGTCGCTGTCGGGCAGCTTCACGGAGACGCCTTTGAGCCTCAGCTTCGACCGCGTGCGGAACATCTCGAGGTCCGGCGACGCGACGCGGAACGCGAGGTCGACCTCGCCGCGCCCTTCGTAGAGGTCGGGCAGCTTCAGGGCGCCCAGGTCCTGCTTGAAGTTGCCGCGCAGCGCGAGCTGCCGGCGCTGGTTGGTGAGGTCGAGGTTGCCCCTGAGCGCGAGCGTGGTCTTCGTCTCGGGGCTCGTCAGCTCGACGTTCGTGAGCTTGACGACGCCGCCCAGACGACCATCGCCAGAGAGCGACAGCGTCACGTTCTTCACCGGCACCGGCAGAGGGGCGGGCCGCTGCTCGAGGGTCGCCGCGTCGAGCCGCTGCGCGAGCGTGAGGGCTCCGCCGTTCAGGCTCGCCGTGAGGTCCTGCGCGACGTTCGTGGCGATGACGCGCTTCTCGCCGAGCAGCAGCACGAGCCGCTCGAGCTCGAGCGTGCTGTGGACGCTGCGCCTCGGGCCGTCGGTCTTCAGCTCGGCGCGCCACTTGAGCTGCGGCACCACGGCGCCGCGGCCGTCCGCGTTCCAGCGGAAGCCGGAGAGGTCGAGCGCCGCGGTGCCGTCGAAGCCGCCCGTCTCTTCGGGAGCCTTCGCGAGGCGCAGCTCGCCGGCGCTGGTGACGCCTTCGACGACGCCGCTCAGCACGCCGTCGATGAGGAACGTGCCCTGCAGCTTCGAGGTGTCGAGCGCGGGAGAGACCTTCAGCGCGGCGAGCAGCGGCCCGGCGCCCTCGGCGTCCTTCACCGAGCCCTCGAGCTTCGTGGCGAGCACGCGCTTCTTACCGTCCCACGCGAGCGCCGTGGTGAGCGACAGCTTCGGGCCCGCCTTCGTGGAGACGCTCGCGTTCATCATGAGCTTCCGCCGGTTCACCATCGCGGTCGCCGAGACGTGCTGCGCGCCGAGGTCCTTCTCGGCCGTGCGCAGCCCGGACAGCTTCAGCTCGGCTTCGCCTTCGTGCTGCAGCACGTCACCCTTCGAGTGCACGGTGAGCGTGAGGTCCCTGCCCTCGAGCGGGTCGAGGCTGATGCGCGGCATCGCGAGCGTCGTGCGGTGCTCGACGTGAGGGAAGTCGGACCCGAGCCGGGTGACACGGCCCGTGGAGTCGGCGACGGCCGCGAGCGGTGCCCACGCGGGGCCGATGATGCCCAGCTCCGGAGCGTCGAGGTGGTACGTGTAGCCGACCTCGTCGACCCCCTTCGTCGCGTCGAGGGTGAGGTGCAGCTTGCCGAGGTCGACCTCGGCCTTCGCGGAGCCCGTCTTCTGCGTGGGGTCGGCGTCGTGGACCGAGAGCTCCAGCTTCAGCGGCGCGTCCAGCCGCTTCGGCACGCGGAGCCTTCCGGCGGTGAGGCCCGCGGTGAACGAGAACGGCCCGCGCTGGGGCAGCGGCGCGGTGAGGTCGAGGTGGACGGTCTCGGCCGAGGCGGCGGCCGCGGTGACCGAGGCGAGCGTCAGCTTCGCCTGCACGTCGCCGGCGACGCGGGCGAGCGAGGCCGGCGCGGGCACGAGCTTGCGCCCGTGAAGCTCGAGCTCGCCCGAGGGCAGCCGCACGTCCGGCGTCACGGCGCGCTCGAAGCCGAGGGTCGCGTCGATGACTTGCGGCTGCGCGGTGAGGTCGAGCTTCACGCTCCCCACCTCGTACGGAGCGAGCTTCACCTGCGTCGCCGTCACGTTCGCCTTCAGCGTGCCGGTCGGCACTGCGGTGAGCGTCACGTTCTCGCCGGCGAGGTGCAGCTCGCCGTCTTCGAGCGTGAACGGGACGGTGCCCGCGGGCAGCAGCGCGAGCACGGGGGCCAGGCGCGCGTCGGCGGTGCCGCGCGTGAGCACCGGCGGAACGTTCGGGTCGTCGGGCAGCACCAGCGCGCCTTCGAGGTTCGCGACGCCGGCGAGGCGCGAGGGCTCGACGTCGACGAGCACGCGGTGCTGATCAGGCTCGAACCGGGCGCGGGCCTTGGCGCGGAGCAGGTCTTTCACCGGCAACGCCGGCAGGTCGACCGCGTCGGCCTCGAGGGACACCACGGCCTCGGTCGAGGTGAGGTCGGCGTCGAGCAGCAGCTTCACCGTGGCCTGCTGCTCGGCGCGCGCGAGCTTCAGCTCACCGGGGCCGAGCGTGACGTGCACCTTCCAGTTGGGCCCGTCAGCGTCGGTCTGCGCGGTGAGCGAGAGCCCGGCGACCGAAGTCTTCTCGCGCGGCATGTCGACCGAGACGTCCGTCACCTCGACGCGAGAGACGGGGGCCGGGCCGTGCATCAGGTCGGCGAGCTGCCGGGAGAGGCCGGACGTCGGCGGCTCGGGCTCGGCAGCGGGCTTCGGGACGATGGTGACGGCGACGCCGCGGGCCGTCACCGCCTCGATTCGGGGCAGGTCGAACAGCGACCAGGTGACGTCGAGGTTCTCGAGGCGGACGAGCTCGGGGATGACGAAGCCCTCGACGCGCAGACCCGAGAGCCCGCGCAGCTTCGCGACGCGGTAGTCGAGCTGCTCGTAGCCGCTCGCGGCGCGGACGCGGGCCTTCACCCACGGGTGGTCGAGGTTCGTCAGCACGACCACCGCCGCCAGCACGGCGAGCAGCAGCAGACCGACCGCGCCGAGGGCGACGCGCAGGACGATGCGGCCGAGCCGCCGCCGAGGGGGAGCTTCCATCTGCGATGAAGAGACTTACTTCAGCTGGGCGTCAGAGGTGCTCGATGAGCTCTCGCACCGTCTCTCCGACGACGGGGTCGGTGGCGAGGGCCCCGAGCTTCGGCTCGAGCCGCGACAGCACCTCGGCCGACGCCCGCGCCGAGCGCTGGTGCGTCGCCATCGCCTCGGCCATGTCGCGCGCCACGAGCCGCGCGGTGCGCGCGAGCAGGTTCGACATGGTGTCGTTCGCCTCGCGGGCGCTCCTCGCCACGGTCCCCACCAGGTGCGCGAGCGTGGGCCGGCACGTCACCTCGGGGTGCGAGAGCAGCTCGACGACGAAGGGCAGCGCCACCGGCGTCGCGTCGCACAGGCTCTTGTTGAGCGCGATGCGCTCGGAGACCTCTTCCGCGGCGCGCGCCGCGACGCCGGGCTCGGTGGCGGCGCACCGCCCGAGCGCGAGCGCGAGCGGTGCGGCGGAGCCCAGCGCGTCCTCCAGCTCCCACCAGCGCACCTGCAAGAGCCCCGGGAGGTTGACCGGGTGGCGCGGCGGCTCGGGAGCGTCGCGGCCGTCGTCCTTCGCGCCGTAGGGCTCGAGCAGCAGCGGCAGCGGCCGCGAGGAGTCGCCGTCGCGCCGCACCAGCGGTCGGCGGAGGAGCGGGGTCGTGTCCGGCGCAGGCGACACGGCCGAGAAGCCCATGAAGGTGCGGCCGAGCTCCAGCGCGCGCGCGTCCCGGCGGGCGAAGGCGGCGGCGGCCGCGAGCTCGCCGGTGTAGCGAAGCGTCTCCTCGCAGAAGCCGCCCTCGGGCAGCTGGAAGACGAAGGTGAAGGTCCACGCGTCGGCGGCCATGGTCGCTCGGGCGAGAAGATGCCCTGCCTTCGCCTTCGAGTCGCGCCTTTGCGGCGGCAGGCGCAACAAGACGCTGGTACGCGACGCGCAGCTTTAGTCAGGTGCCGCCCGCGAAAGGAGACCGGATGAGCGCCACCACGGAGGAAGCTCCGCCGAAGAGCGCAGTGCCCATCGCCGACCTCACCGAGGTCGACCGCGCGCTCCGGCGCGGCGGAGAGCGCCTGCGCGAGGCGTTGCGGAAGGTCAGGCCCGCCGATGTCGGGCGAGACCTCGCGCGGCGCACGCCGGAGAAGGCGGCGCGCATTCTCGAGTCCGTCGACGAGCGGCGGGCCGCGGCCATCTTGCGCGCCGCGAACCCGACGGCCGCGGCGCGCGCGCTGCAGGCGTTCGACCCGCAGCGGTCGGCGCGCGTGCTCGCCTTCCTGCCGACGGAGCAGCAAGTGGCGGTTCTGGCGCTCCTGGACGCAGAGCTGCGCGCGCGCATCGAGAGCGCGCTCGCGCCGGACGAGCGGGCGGCGGTCGAGCGGAGCCTCGCGTTCGACGAGTTCGCGGTCGGGCGCCTGATGACGCCGAAGATCTGGACCTGCCCCGCGGGCGCGACCGCCGGCGACGCGATGGCGCGGCTGCGCGCCGCGAGCGCGGACATCGAGGTGGCGGTGAACTGCTACGTCACGCGCGACGGGAAGCTGGTGGGCGTGGTGCCGCTGCGCGAGCTGGCCATCGCGGACGCGACGCGGCTGGTCGACGACCTGATGACGAGGGACGTCATCGCGGTGCGGGAAGACTCGAGCCGCTCCGACGCGGCGGAGATCATCCAGACGCACGACTTTCTCTCGCTGCCGGTGGTGGGCAGCGACGGCGCGCTGCTCGGCGCCGTTCGCGTCGACGACCTGCTCGACACCGCGCTGTCGAAGCTGTCGACGGGCACGCTCAACCAGGGCGGCGTCTCGGGCAACGTGGTCGGCTCGACGCCGTACTTCCTCGTGCCGCTGTGGAAGGTGGTGCGCAGCCGGCTGACGTGGCTGGTGCTGCTGTTCGTCGCGGAGACCGCGACCGGCACGGTGCTGCGCGCCTTCGAAGACGAGCTGGCGAAGGTGGTGGCGCTGTCGTTCTTCGTGCCGCTGCTCATCGGGACGGGCGGCAACGCGGGGGCGCAGACGGTCTCGACCGTCATCCGCGCCCTGGCGCTCGCCGAGGTGCGGGTGGGCGACGTGCTGCGCGTGATGGGACGCGAGATGACCGCGGGGCTCTTGCTGGGCCTGTTGCTCGGGCTGATCGCCTACGGGCGCGCGATGTTGTGGGGCGTCGGCCCCGACCTCGCCCTGTGCGTCGCGCTCACCATCGTGGTCGTCGTCCTCTGGGCGAACACCGTCGGCTCGCTGGTGCCGATGTTCGCGCAGAAGGTCGGCATCGACCCGACCGTCGTCTCGGCGCCGCTCATCACGACGCTGGTCGACGCGAGCGGCCTCTTCATCTACTTCTCCGTCGCGCATCTCACCGTGGCGCAGCTCGCGGGCAGTTGAGCGGAACCTGTCGAGGTCTCGACGCGCACGTCGGAGCCCGTTCGCGGCGTAACATCAGGGGCGTGCTGCTCATCTTCACGGTGCTCGCCGCTGCCGACCCCGAGGCGTGCGCCCGCGTCGACCGGCTCGACAAGCAGCTGGCCGCGGTCCGCGCGCCGCTGCCGGCCGCCGCCGAACGCAGCTACGTCGACGAGGAAGGCGAGCTGATGCTCCGCGCGCTCGCGACCGTCGAGCCTGCCGCGGTCGACGAGCTGCTCGAGCTGAAGGCCGCCGGGCGCGCCAGACTGGCCGAGTTCCTCGGCACGCTTTCGAAGGACAGCAGCCTCACGTTCGCCGTCGAGCAGGTGCTGCAGGACGTGGACGACGAGCTCACGCGGGCCGCGAGCCTGAAGCGAATCTTCACTCCGGCCCGCGCCGCCGAGGCGAAGGCGCGGCTCGCGTCGAGGCGCTTCGCCGGCTGGGAGAAGCTGTTCGGGCCCGACGAGAGCACCGCGCGCGACGACCTCGGCACGCTGGTGCGCAACGCCGGCCTGAGCCCCGAGCGCTGGGCGCCGACGGTCGCGTGGTTCGGCGGCGGCATGTCGGACCCTGCGACGCGCTGCGCCTCGGGCACGCCGCCGGGCAGCGTGCTGCTCGGCAGCGCCCTCGCGCGCGGCGCCGACGGCGGGTGGAAGCAGGTGCTCGACGGCGCCGAGCTGGCCGCCTGGGCGCGCGCCGCCGCACGGGTGAAGTCGATGAGCGCGACCCGGCTCGAGGTGGGCTGCGGCAAAAAGAAGGTCGAGCCCAAGGTCCGCTACGACGCCGCGAAGCGCAGCGTCGACTACGACCAGGTGACGCGCGTGGGCTGCCTCGACGGCCTGCGCGGCAAGCTGCAGCTCAACCTGCCCGACCACGGCGCGATGCCCATGCGGAAGGCGGGAGACGTGACACCCGAGCCCGACTGGGCGCCGGTGCGCGCGAAGCTGCTCGCGCCGTAGCGGCGTTCGGGGGCCGACCTTCTGGAGTGTCGGGCAGCCGCAGCGGCGCGTGGCCGCTGAGGGCCACCCGTCACAGCTGCGCTCACCAGTAGGCGGACTGTGCCGCGCTCGTCGCGACCACCGCGCGTCGCGTGGTGCGCCGCGCGACGCCCGCGTAGCTGACCGGCGTCATCGGCCGGCCGACCACGGCGGGCACTTCGCTCGTGACGGACCACGGAATCGGCAGCGCCGTCGCCGCGGCGGCGAACAGCATCGAGACGGTGAGGGTGGTGTTGATGGCGAAGCGAGTCATGGCGAGCTCCGGTGCGGGGCGCGCGCCTGTGACGGCGCGGCAGGGGTGAGGGAGGTGGTCTTCGTGGCGCGCTCGATGCGCTTGGCGTTCGGCGGCACCTTCACGGTGAACGTCTCGGCCGAGAGCTTCACCGACGGCTCCCACCTGCTGAGCTCGAGGGTGAACTGCGGGTGCCCGGGCATGTCTTTGCTGGTGATGACGTACCGCAGCGGCACGGGCTGCTCGCCGTCCTGGATCCAGATCTGCCAGTCGAGGTCCTTCTCGTTGATGGCCAGATGATGCGCCATCACGTCGCCGATCGGCTCGAGCCCGATGTAGCGGCCGGTCTGCAGGCCGTCGATGAGCTCCTCGTACGGGCTGGCGACGAGGAAGTCGCCACCGGGCGCGTCGACTTCCAACGTGTCGCGCACCCTGTCGACGAGCGCGTCGAGCGTCTTGGGCGCGGTGCCCTTCGCGTAGGCGTTCTTGTCGTGGTTGATGAGCACGACGCTCTCGCCGTCGGAGGCGAGGGTGGCGCGACCGTTCGGGCCCCGGCGGTCGATGCGCAGCTTGTTGGGTCGGGCCACGGTGAGCTGCTGCTGCTTGAGCTCCTGCACCTTCTGGCCTTCGGTGGTGACCAGCTCGTCCACCACCACCGCCTGGACGCGGAACGTCTTCAAGCGCCCGAGGTAGTCGCTCATCCTCTTGAGCTGCGTGTCAGCCCTCGGGTCGATGACGCCCTCTTCCTCGGCCGCTGCTCCCTGCTCCGGCTGATCCGCCGTCTGGGCCAACGCGGCCGACGCCGCGAGCGCCGCCAGCAGTATCCATCTCGTCCTTCGCATGCGTGTCTCCTTTCGCGAGGTGACGCGACGGGAGGCGGTTGCAAGCCGCGCTCCGGCACGGGCGCACGCGACGAGCGCGTCGCGCGGTTCAGTGAAAACGCCGGTCTCGCAGCCGCTCCATCGACCGCGCGGTCGAGGCGCGACTGCGACCTCGTACTTCGGCTCGAACCGGTCCGCGGATGTCCTCGCGCAGAGCTGAGATCGAACGAGACAACCTCGGCGTCGGGGTGAGGCGTTCGGCGATGACCTGCGCGTTCAACGCGTCGGGAACGCCGGGGCCAGTCCCCGCAACTCCGCCGGTCAGCGTCGGCTGCGTGCGGCACCTTCAACGCGGCGTGATGGGCAGACCGCGGCGCTCGCGCGAGATGCGGGTCTCTTCGGCGGCCTGGCGGGCGATGGGGCCGTAGTTGTTGGTGCCGAGAATGCCGCCGCCGAGGTCCATGAGGTTGCGGCCGACCTCGGTGTAGTTCGTGTGACCGAGCACGGCCAGGCGGTTGAAGCTGCTGTAGGCGCCGTTCTCGCGGAACAGCGCGCCGTGAATGCCGATGAAGTGGCGGAAGACGTCGCCGGGCGGCTGGCGGCGGTAGAGGTCGATGGCGGCGCGGTGCAGCGACTCGCGCATCGACTCGCTGTAGGTGCGGGTGTTGCGGTCGTAGCCCGACTCTCCGCGCTGAAACTGGGCCTGCATGCCGACCATGCGCCGCCACTCCCCGGCGGAGCGCGGGTCGATGCGCGCCATCTGCTCGTAGAAGTCGGGACGGCCGATGTGCCGGGTGAGCAGCTCGACGTTGGCGCGGCGCTGCTGACTGTTGGCGCGTATTGCCGCACGCGCGGCGCGAATTCGCGGCGAGAGGGCGCTCTCGGGGACGACCGTCAGGCGCGACGAGGCGTTCGAGCGGGGAGGAGGCGGCGGGAGCTGACGGCGGGAGACCGTGGAGGCCATGGTCTCGTCCGTACGCACGCCCCAGACAGGTGGATTTTCTCCCTCGGCCGCCGCGGCGCACCCATGGGCTGCGCGCGCACGACCACATGTCGGTGCGTGTCGCCGAGCAGCTGCCCATCACCCTCACCGACGACGGCGGCGAGCCGTCACAGCGCTTGCGACAAAGGGCGCAGGCGCGCTTCGAGCTGGTGCGGCGGGCCGTGCAGCCGCTGGAGCTCGCGGGAGAGCGCCTCGCGCGCGCGACGCAGCCGCGACGCGGCGGTGCCCTCGGGAATCTGGAGGGCCTCGGCGGTCTCGCGCTTGGTGAGGCCTTCGAGCTCGGCCAGCACGAGCACCTCGCGCAGCTCGCCGGGCAGGCGCGCGAGGAGGCGGTCGAGCAGCGCGAGGCTCCGCCGGCGCTCGACGAGCTCGTCGGCGCCGGGCAGCGAGTCGGCCACCTCCGGCAGCGCGTCGCCGAGCTCCTCTCGTCGCGAGCTCTCGTTGAGCCGCGCGCCGACGCGGAGCGCGACGCGCATCAGGAACGCGACCTCCCGGTCCGGTTGGATGTCGGCGAGCCGCTGCTGGGCCACGACGAAGACCTGCTGCAGCCCGTCGTCGGCCAGCGCGGGCTCGAGCCCGCAGCGCCGCAGCACGCGCCAGACGGCGTCGGCGTTGGCCGCGAACATCACCGAGAGCCGGTGGCGGGCGGCGGCGTCAGCGAGGCGATGCGGGACCAAGGCGAGCTCCATGTCGAGCGCCAGGGTACGCAGCCCTGACGTTCGTTCAGGCGCCAGTGTTGTTCTGTGCCGCGCCAGGGCGGTAGCGTCGCCGCGTGCTCCGCGTGCCGCTCTCCCGCCTGCTCGACGCCTCGCGCGCCGGCAGCCTGTGGTCCGACGCGGACATGATGGGCTGGCACCCGGTGCGCGGGGTGCTGGGCTTCACGCTGCCCCGCAGGCTCAGCCAGGAGGCGCTCGCCCCCCTGGTGGCGAGCATCGACCGGTTGGCCCGGGAGCGCCGCGGCCCGCGCGAGCTCGTGCTCGATGCCTCGCGCCTCGAGAGCGAGGGGCTCGACGGCGCGACGCTCGCCGCGTTCCGCCGCGGCGTGCTCTCGCCGCTGCTCGAGCACCCCACGCGGGTCAGCCGGCTGCTGGTCGTGGCCGGCGACGGCCTGGCGCAGAGCGCCATCGCGGGCAGCGTGGTGCTCGCGCGCCCGCCGTTCGCCGTCGAGCTGCACCCGAGCCTCGACGCTGCGCTGCGGCGGCTGCAGCCGCGCGCGAGCTGGACGAGCGAGCTGCTCGGCGCCGTGCACAGCGAGCTGACGCCGCTCGGCCTGGTGTCGCGGGTGCGCGCGGTCATCGGGGAGGAGCCGGGCGTCTCACTGAGGGGGGCGGCCCGGCGGCTGTCGGTGGCGCCGCGCACGCTGCAGCGGGCGCTCTCGAGCGCGGCGACCACGTTCGCTGACGAGCGGCTCGACGTGCGGCTCGAGCTCGCCGCCAGCCGGCTGCGCCGCAGCGAGCAGAAGGTGAGCGCCATCGCGGCCGAGGTCGGCTACGCCTCGCTCCCGCACTTCTTCACCATGTTCAAGAACCGCTTCGGTGTCTCACCCCGGGTGTTTCGCGTGCGCTCACAGCGGAGCCCGGCGTGAGCCTGGTGCGCGGCCTCGCGCTGGTGAACGACGTCGCGGTGCTGCGCCGTCTCTACGGAGATGCGATGGTCGCGCAGTTCGCCACCGCGCTCACTGCGGCCCAGCGCGCGGAGCTCGAGGCCGGGTTCCTTCCGGGGCGCTGGTACGACGAGGACATTCAGGCCCGGCTGTGCCAGTGGGTCTGCGGGCAGCTCGGCCGCGAGGGCGGGTTTCGCCTCGGAGTCGCCATCGGCCACTACCACGTCAACCGCGCCCAGCGCTTTCTCGCCCGCGTCGCGGGCCCGCGCCGGCTGCTCGACCGCGCGGCGGGGCTGTGGCGGTGGTGGCGCGACACGGGGCGAATGGAGGTAGAGCTGTTCGACCGCAAGGGGCGTGCGACGGTGGTGGTGCGCGAGCACCCGCTCCTCGCGACGCCGGGGTACGCAGAGGTCTACGGCGGCTCGAGCGCGTTCCTGGTCGCGCTGTCGGGCGCCCGCAACGTGCGGCTGCGCATCGAGGAGGCCTCGCCCGCGCGGGTGGTGGCCGACGTGCGGTGGGCGCCTGACCGGGCCGACGGGGAAGGCTACTTTCACGTCGACGCTGCGCTCGCTTCGCTCCCGTGAGCGGCCGCTGTTCGTCTAACTGCAACACGGGCGCGTGCGAGCTCGCCCCGGCGCGGAGAGCCGCTCGAGCGCTCTACTTCCCCAGCGAATCGAAGTCCTGCCGGCTCGAGTTCGCTCCCGGCTTGATGTCGATGACGAGCGAGCGCACCTCGCCGTTCGGGCCGTAGACCTTGAACACCTGCCGCCCCACGGGCACCGGCTTGGTGAACAGCGGCGTGGTGCCGAGCTCCTGGCCGTTGAGCGTCACCAGGAGCCCGGTCTGCTCCATCACCAGCGTGAGCGTCCCCGTCGGAGCCGGAGCCGGAGCCGCGGCCACCGGCTTCTTCTCCTCTTCGACCTCCTCCGGCTCTTCGGGCTTCTGTGACGCCGTCGTCCGCTTCGTCCGCTTCGGGCGCGTCGGCGTCTTCGACTTCTTCTCCGGCTCGGGCGCCGCCTCGACCTTCGCCACAGGCGCCGGAGCAGGCGCCGGCGTCGGCGCGACGGCGACCTCGTCCTTCTTCTCTACCTTCTCCGGCTCGGGCGCGGGCGCCGGCTCCGGCGTTCCGTTCAGCTTGCTCGCCGGCTGCGGTCCGACTGGCTGCGAAAACGGCCCGAGCTCCAGCGCGAACATGATGCCGGCGAGCGCCACCAGGCCCACGCCGACTCCACCTGCGATGAACAGCGGCAGCTTGCTCGTCGAAGGCGGTGCATCCTCGTCGCGGTCCGCCGTCTTCGCCGGCTCGTCGAACGGCCGCGCGATGGTGGTCTTCACGCCCGGGTCGTCGTCCTCGTCGTCGTAGGTCTCCCAGCCGTTGCCCTTCTGCAGCGGAGAAGGCTTGCCGACGTGGCCCGACGTCGTCGTCTCCTCCGAAGAGCGCGTGAACGCCTGCGCCGGAGGCGGAGGCGGAGGCACCGGCGGCGTCGGCGCCGGAGCCGGCACCGGCGGCGGCAGCGGGTTCGGCTTGCGCGTCTGCGCCGCGGCCACCTGGTCCGGAGGAGCGAACAGGCCGCCCGGCAGAATCGCTGCGGGAATCGTCTTCGCGCCGACGTCGTCGTCGTCGTAGCCCGGGTTGCCCGGCAGCCCGCTCGGCGCGGTGATGACCGGCGACGGTGTCACCACCGGCATCGACGACAGCGACATGCGCGGCGGCGGCATCGGCGGCGGAGGAGGCGCCGCCGCCGGGTCCGTCACCTCGCGCGTCTCGCCGGTGCTGGTCACCTCGTTGCGCCCCACCACCGGCGGTGGCGGCCGCGACACGCGGCTCTCCGGGCCTCTCGCGCGGGGCGGCGGAGACGTCACCGCGGGCGGCCGCATGCGCTCCGCTCCGTTCGCGGGCGACGCCGCCGGCGGCGTCACCGCGCGCTCGCCTGGGTCCGTGCGAACCTTGTCGCGGTCGACCGCCTGGCCGGTCTCGCGCGCGGCCTGCAGCTCCTGCAGGAGCTTGCCGACCTTCAGCTCGCCGGTGTGCTCCCCGCTCATCCCCTGCGTCGACTCGATGAGGTCGCGCGTCTGCTTCACGCGGTCCTGGAAGTGGCGCAGCACCAGCTCGCCGCTCTGCTCGGGGTGCCAGATCTGCCCGTTCGCCGCCTTCTCGATGGCGCGCGCGAACTCGAGCGACGTCGTGAAGCGGCTGTCGCGGTCGCGCATCAGCGACTTCAGCACCACCGCGTCGATGGCCGGCGAGACGTCGGGGTTCAGGCGCGACGGCGGCGGAATCTCCTCGCGCAGCGCCGAGAGCATGCCCTCTTCCGGCGTCTTGCCGTGGAACAGCCGCATGCCGGTGAGGCACTCGTGCAGCACCACGCCCAGCGAGAACACGTCCGAGCGCGCGTCGAGCGGCTCGCCGCGAATCTGCTCCGGGCTCATGTAGCCGCTCGTGCCCTTCACCATGCCGACGGTGGTGCGGCCGTTCGCCTTGCCGAGCGCCTTCGCGATGCCGAAGTCGAGGAGCTTCGTCGTGCCCTCGTACGTCACCATGATGTTCTTCTCGGCGACGTCGCGGTGAATCACCACCTGCTTGCGCCCGCGCGGGTCGGTGAACGTGTGCGCGTAGTGAAGCGCCAGCGCCGTGTCGCGCACCGCGAGCAGGGTGAAGCCGATGGGAATCGGCTCCTTCGCCTGGCGGCACGCGCGCGCCATCTCGACCAGCGTGCAGCCCTGCACGAACTCCATCGCGAGGAACAGCGTCTCGCCGTCGACGTCGAGGTCGAACACCTGCGCGATGTTCGGGTGGTTGAAGAGCGCCGTCGTCTTCGCCTCGTCGAGGAACATCCGCACGAACTCTTCCTCGCCGCGGATGTCCGGCAGAATCGACTTCAGCACCACAATCTTGCGGAACCCCGCGAGCCCTTTTTGGTACGCGAGGAAGATCTCGGACATGCCGCCGGTCGAGAGGCGGCACAGAACGTCGTACTTCCCCATCGTTCGGCGATCGAGCGCCGACGTGGGCCGCAAGTAGGGCTGTGCGGACATCAAGGGGACCTGAGGTCCCGAAGCTTACACCGCACTCTCCCGTAAGCCCACGAGGACGCCAGCGATGCAGAGCGCGGCTCCTACCAGGGTCGTAGCCGCTGGTCGGTCGCCCAAGAACAGCACCGCCAGGCCGAACGAGAACACCGGCGCGAGCTGGTTCGCGATGCCCGCCGTCACCGTCTTCGTGTAGCCCATCGCGTACGTGTAGAGCAGCTGCGCGATGAGGCTCACCACCGCCATCGCCGCGATGATCAGCCACGCCCGCCCGTCGGGCGCCGTCCACTGCGCCGCGGCGAGTGGTGCCGTGAGCAGGAAGCCGAAGAGGCAGAACGCGAAGTACACCGTGAACGCGTCGGTCGACTGGCGCAGGCCGCGCACCGACGTCGTCGCCGCGCCGCTCATCAGGCCCGAGAGCACGCCGGCCCCGATGCCGAGCGCGGTGATGGGGCGGCCGGCGTCGCCGGCTCCGAGCGCGACGAGCGCGGCGCCCGCCGTCGCGATGACCAGGCCGACCAGCACGTAGCGGCCCGACTTCTCCTCGAGGAACAGCGGCGCGAGCACCGCCGTGTAGCAGGGCGAGAGGAAGTTCAGCATCGTCGCCGGGCCCGGGCCGATCTGCCCGATGGCGAAGAAGTACAGGTACACCGCGCCGCAGCCCAGGAACGCGCGCAGCAACAGCAGCGGCCACCGCTCGAGCTGCGGCCGCCGTCCGCGCGCGAGGAAGAACGCGCCCATCGCGAGGGCTCCGAACGCGAAGCGCACCGCGACGAGCTGCGCCGCGGAGACCGCGCCGTGCAGCGCGGCGACGAGCGTCGCCATGATGGCGAAGAAGAAGCTCGCCACGGCGAGGAGTGCGGGGCCTTTGGGCAGGGCGTTCACGTGTCGTCTTTAGTCAGAGTCCGTCTCTCTGCGACGTTCACGCTGAGCGGAGGCACGCGAAGCGGGCCGGAGTCGAAGCGGGCCCAAAGCCGTCCATCGGCCCGCTTCGACTGCGGCGCCTGCGGCGCCTCCGCTCAGCGTGAACGGCGGCGCGATGAATCTTCCGCTCAATGGAAGAAGCTCAGCCCGGCATCGCGCAGCAGCCTGATCAGCAGCGACATCGGCAGCCCCTGCACCGAGGTGCGGTCTCCGTCGACGGCCGAGAACAGCGCCTGGCCGCGGCCCTCGATGCGGTAGGCGCCGGCGCAGCCCTCCCACTCGCCGAGCGCGACGTACCGGTCGATCTCGTCGCGGTGCAGCGGGAACACCGTCAGCTTCGCGACGTCGACCTCGCAGTGAAAGTAGCCGGGCCCGACGACGCAGACGCCGGTGAGAATCTCGTGCGTGCGGCCCGAGAGCGACTCGAGCTGCTTGCGCGCGGCGGCCGCGTTCGGCGGCTTCCCGAGCGCCTTGCCGTCGAGGTCGACGAGCTGATCAGCGCCGATGATGAGCGCCTGCGGCCAGCGGCCCAGCACCGCGCGCGCCTTGCGCTCGGCGAGCATCGCGACGGCCGCGCGCGTCGACGTCCCCGGAGGAACCGTCTCCTCCACGCCCGGAGTCTCCGCGCGGAAGGGCATGCCGAGCGAGGTGAGCAGGGCCCGGCGACTCGGAGAGGTCGAGGCGAGCACGAGCTCGGAGAACAGGCCGTTGAGGTGCATCGTCACGATGTAGGGGGCTTCTTACCTGATCCTCGCAGTCGACAGGGCTGGTGCCTGGGTACTCCAGTTGCGCTTCGCGCGCTTCGGGAACCTCGCGGAAAGACTGCTGGTGACCCGGCGCATGCCTCTTGCTGACGCTGAGCCCCAGAATGCGCCTCGTTCTGGCCGCCGCTGTCGCAGGGCTCATGGCATCGGCCTGCGCGCACACCGTCACGAACGAGCAGCGCCTCGACGGCATGACCGACGTCGTCGTCGACTCGAACGAGGACCTCGGCGAGCTGCGCTGCCGCGAGACGGCGCCCGAGGTGCAGCTCGCCCGCGACCGCAGCCAGAAGAAGAGCGAGCGCCTCGCGCGGTACCAGGACGCCATCTCCGACGCGAGAGAGAGCGCCGCGCGCTTCGACGAGGCGTTCCGCAAGGACCCCGACCTCGTCTACGGCCCGAACGCGCAGGAGTGGAAGCGCCGGCAGCTCGGCTGCACCGAGCTCGCCGCCACGCTCGAGCGCGAGAGGAACCGCGTCGACCTCGAGGTCGAGGCCGCGCCGGCGGTGGTCGAGAAGAAGCCCGCGCCGGCTCCCGCTCCGGTCGTCGCCGAGCCCGCGAAGTCCGCCGCCGACGAGGCGTTCGACGAAGACGCTGATCAGCTCCGCGCCAAGTACACGAAGAAGAAGACGAAGGTCGCGAAGGCGAAGAAGTCGTTCAAGAAGAAGCGCCGCGGCGTCTCGCTGGCCGCGCGCTGAACGAGCGCACATCCGCCCCATAGCCACCGGCACGAGCGTTGCCTCGTCCGAAGGTATGGCTTCCGCATCGCGTAACGGCTCCCGCGGTTTCGACCCCTTGGAGCTGCTCCAGTTCTCGCCGCTGGTGCCTCTTGTCCCAGTCGGTGGTGCGCTGGTGCATTTTGCCGCGCGACCCAAGGCCTGGTCGAAGCCGATGCGCTGGGCGCTCGCCGCCGCGACGACGCTGACCGCGCTCAACCTCGCGCGGTGGCAGATGAAGCGGCACTTCACGCCGAAGCCGAAGTACGAGGTGCTCGCGCGGCTGGGTCGCCTCGAGGTTCGCCGCTACGAGGCGATGGTGCTCGCGGAGACCGAGGTCGAAGGGGGCTTCGATGAGGCGCTCGACGAGGGCTTCTCGCGGCTCGCCGCGTTCATCTACGGAGACAACTCGCGCGCGAACCAGCCGTACGAGAGCGAGCGGCTGTCGATGACCGCGCCCGTCACCGCGGGCGAGAGCCAGGCGGGGCTGCGCACGGTCTCGTTCGTGATGCCGCCGGGGAAGCAGCTGTCCGAGCTGCCGCAGCCGTACGACCCGCGCATCCAGGTGCGCGAGCAGCCCGGCCGCGTCATCGCGGCGCTCGTCTTCCGCGGGAGGTACTGCGGCGACCGCGTGCAGCGCGCCGAGCGCGAGCTCATGCAGCTCGTGTCCGCGAAGGGCCTCAAGGCACGCAGCGCTCCGGTGTTCGCCGGGTACGACGCCCCGTCGATTCTGCCCGCGCTGCGGCGGAACGAAGTCTGGGTCGAGCTCGACGCGTAGGCCGGTCTCGGGGACCTCAGTGCTTGATGACCGCGAGCTCGTACGGCCCCGCGACGTCCTGCTTCATCAGCCCCAGCTTCACGTCCTTCCGCACGACGCCGGTCGCCGAGATGGAGTGGTGCTCGAACACGCGGAACAGGTACGCCTCCGGCGCGCGCCCGTCGGGGAACAGCGCGAGCACGTCGCCCTCGACCTTCCACGCGCCGTCGCCGGTGAAGCTCGACGTCACCAGCTCGATCTCCGTGGAGGAGATCTGATGCGCGGTGGTGAGCCCGCCCCAGTGCTGGTAGCGCCCGTTGGCCGCGAACACGTACTCCTGGCCGCTGTTCGCCTGGAACAGCGACCACTGGCCGACGACCGAGACCGCTGACGCGGTGAGCCCGCTGAAGTCCAGGCTGTAGGCGAGCTGCCGCCAGCGCAGCTCTCCGATGATGCCGGCGGTGTTGTCGTGGGCGAGCTGCGTGCAGCCGTCGTTCTCCGGCGAGTAGCCGAGGATGGGCACCACCTGCGAGCCCAGTCCGACGAGCAGGATGTGGCCGCGCTCCGGGCTCGGCCCCGTCTTCCGCAGCTCGGCGCGCAGCTCGACCCAGTCCCAGCCCTTCGGCGAGCGGCCCTGCGTGCGGTTGCCGATGAGGTTCGTGCCGTAGTTGTCGTCGAGCACCTGGTAGCCCTGCGCCATGTAGCCCTGCACGAGGATGTCGTTGGCCTGCTGGGCGAGGTCGCCCGATGCCGCCACCGGCGCGTTGATGGTGATGCCGCACGTGTTGATGCCGCCGCTGCCCATGTCGATGAGGTCGTAGCGGCTCGTCTGATCCGTCCCGGTCATCCCGGGCGGAACGATGAACGAGACGCCGTTCCACGTGACGCGCGTGCCCTGCGGCGCCCACTGCGGAGGCGGCGCCACCAGCGCCACGCCTCCGCCGCTGCCGCCGGCTCCGCTGCCTCCGCCGGTCGCCTCTCCTCCGCCGGTGCTCGAGCCGCCACCGACGCCTCCGATGGGACCGCTGCCGCTCGAACAGCTCGCCGCGAGCAACGCCGCGACGAGCGCCACCCCCGAATTCCATGCGCTCATGGGCGCGCAAGATAACTGCCTCGCGCGCGAGGTCTAGCTCTCTAGAGGCACGCCACGCGGTACGTCACCGTCATGACCGCGCCGGCGCCCGGCACGAACAGCGGCTCGAAGATGACCGCGTTGCTGACCGAGTCGTAGTGCCAGACCGGCGCGCCGCGCGGGTCGGTGGGCAGCACCTGCTCGGCGCCCTGGCCCTGATCGATGGTGATGGTGATCTGGTTGCCGGCGGTGAGGTCGGGCTCCGCGGTGAGGAAGAAGTTGGTCCGGTAGCCGAACGCGCGCTTCGACAGGTTCTCGAGCGCGGTGGCCCAGTTCTGCGTGCAGATCTCCTCGCGCAGACCCCCGAGCGCGGTGGTCAGGTAGATGTGCTTCGGGTCTTGCGGCGGGCCGTCGTAGGTGCAGCCCGCCGGGGCCTGCGGCAGGAAGGGGCCGATGATGTTGTACGAGAACATGTTCGGGTTCTGCGCGCCCTTGATGTTGCGCAGCTGGTTCTCGTACACGACCGCGGCCGCCGGGCACTGATCCGGAGCGTCGGTCACGCCGACCACCGCGAGCACGGCGTCGTGCCGCAGGAACCCGGCGTTCTCGTTCGTGACGAGCGGCGACGTCAGCGCCTTCACCGCGATGCACGAGATGCCTTCGTCATAGCCGGTGGTCCCGACCTGCACCTTCTGGCGGAAGAGGTTCTGCACGTCCGGCGTCGTCGGCGTCAGCACCTTCGGGTTCGTCGGCGTGCCGTGCAGGTAGCCGGCCATGGCGGCCGTCGACCCCGACATCTCCGTGTTGGTGACGCCGATGTGGTAGTCGATGTTCTGCTGCGTCGCGAAGCTGATGAACGAGCTGAAGTTCGCCGCGAGGCTCATCTGCTTGTTCGACATCGAGCCCGAGTCGTCGATGACGAGCAGGATGTCCGCCTTCGGCCGCGAGTCCTGGCGGAACACGTCGGTGTTGAGGCCGAACGCGTCGCCCTTGCCGCGCAGCGTGACGACGTAGTCGACCACCGAGCCGTTCTGGTTCACCTTGAGCAGGAAGGCGCCGGTGTCCGCTCCGTCGTCGAGCGGCTTGTAGCGAATGGCGAACGTCTGCGGCATCGAGCCGCTCGTGATCTGCGTGCCGTTGCCGAAGCTCGGCGTCCCGTCGATGTGGAACTCGGGGCACACCGTCGTGCCGGTGCAGTACATCGTGCCCGGCGGCGCGCCCGCCGCGCTCAGCATGCCGTAGCTGATGACCGTCACCGGGTTCGTGCACGTGTTGTAGATGCTGAACGTGCGGCGCGGCGAGTTGCAGTTCTTCTGCACCGTGCCGAAGTCGAGATCGTGCGGCGTGATGGTGAGGCACGCGGTCGCGATCGAGGCGCTGAGCGAGATCTCCTGCTGCGGGTCGTTGATGCGGCTGATGCCGAACTGCACCGCGCCCAGCACCTGCTGCACCTGGCCCGTCGTCGCGCCCTGCGGCCACGCGCGGACGGTGACGTTCTTGACCTCGCCGGGCATGAGCTCGAGCTGATCGATGGCGCCCGCGGGCAGCGAGAACACCGGGTCGGAGCCGGCCTTCATGTCGAGCGCGGTGATGAGGCACGTCTCATTCGGGTTCGTGCCGAGGTTGCGAATCTGGAACGACAGCTCGCGGTACTGCGGCGGCGTGACGAGGCCGAAGTTCAGCGACGTCGGCGTGATGGCGGCGTTGCAGGGAGGCACGTCGACCGACTGCGCCTTCACGTTCACCGTGACCTCCGGCTCGTCGGGGTCGTTCGAGAAGAACGTGACGTCCCACTCCTGGTTGAGGTTCACGCCGCTCGGCTGAACGCGGACCGGCACGTCGAGGAACTGGGTCGCGAGCGCCCGCAGGCCGACCTGCGCGTTGTACGACGCCGGCAGCTCGTTGCGGCACGGCTGCGCCGGGTAGTTCACCGGGTCGTAGACGCCGACGCAGATGTCCGTCAGCGGAGAGCTGCCGTTCTTCGGCGTGACGCGGAACGGCTCGTTCGGTCGGCCGAGGTGCAGGTGGGCGGAGACGTCGGGCGGGTTCGGGTCGGTGCCGACGTTGCGGATGGTGATCTTCCGCTCGACGAAGAACGGCGTCGTCGCGTTCATGAAGAACGGCACGCGGCCGAAGTTGAGCGCCGCCGGCTTGAGGTCGATGTCGGGGCCTCCGCCGACGCCGCGCAGCGGGCAGGCGAACATGGGCTGCTTCGCGAGCGTCGTGGCGCCCACCAGCGCGCCGTTGCGGACGCCGAGGTTCGCGGGAGTGAAGGTCAGCTGCACCGGCGCGGCGCCGGCGGTCAGCGCGCCGTTGGTGCGCACGGCGGCGGGAATCGTGACCGTGTCGGCGCCCAGCAGGCGGTACTCGCTCGACGGCGCGCTGCCGATGCGCGTCGCGAGGTTGGTGACCGTGATGGCCTTGTTGCTCAGGTTCTGCAGCATCAGCTCGCGCTGCACGGTGAGGCCCGGCGTCACGTAGCCGAAGTCGACCGGGCTCGGAGCGCACGCGAGCACCTGGCTCACGCCGGTGCCGACGAGCTTGATGGTCAGCTCGGGGCACGCCTCGGCCGCGCGCGCCTTCACCAGCGCGAGGTAGTCGCGCGCGTCGGTCGGCTTGAACGTGAAGACGAGGTCGCGCGAGCCCGCCGCGGGGATGGTGACGGTGCCGGTGATGGACTCGGGAGCGAAGCCGAACGCGGTGTCGTCGCCCGAGTTCGAGGTGATGGCGCCGATGGTCGCGGTGGCGTCGAGCGGCGACGTGTTGCGCACCGGCTCGACGTGTTTCGCCTGGTCGTCGAGCATCACCGCGCCGAAGTCGATGGTCGCCGGCAGCACGCAGGAGCCCGCGATGGCCGTGCCCTTGAAGGTGAGGGTGGAGACTTCGCTGCCCGGCGCGACGTTGAGCACGTGCAGCTGAACCTTCGACTCCCAGTCCTTCGTGACGACGGTGGCGTCGGTCTCGAGCGGCGCGTCGAACGTGAGGTCGTAGGTGACGCTCTCGCCGGCGCCGAGCGTGGTGCGGGTGAAGGCGAGCTTGAAGACGGCCGGCAGCTCGTCGAGCGTGTCGCCGAGCTTCACGTTCGCGCCGCTCTCCTTGGTGACGCGGTCCAGGTCGAGGGCGCGCAGGCCGCGGTTCTGCACCGTGACCTTCAGCGTCTTCGAGGTGCCCATCGGCACCCGGCCGAAGTCGTAGGTGCCGTCCCGCGAGGTGATCTGGGTGCCGTCGACGTCGTAGATGACCGCGACCTCGCCATAACTCGGAGGCGGCGTCTTCCCTCCGCCACAATCCGCGCAACCGGAGACGAAAGCGACGGCCAACGACGCGGCAAACAGGCGACTCGAGTGCATGTAGGGAATCCTCGCGGGCGGCATGAGACTTGTTTCCTGCCGCAGGGTCAAACCACGTGACAGGGCGGTAACGCCCTCAGCTCACGCGTCGTCGGCTTCGGACGGGCCGATCAGCTTGTAGAGCGTCTTGCGGTCGACGCCGAGCAGGCGCGCCGCTTCGCTCTTGTTGCCGCCGGTGTGCTGCAGCACGTGCGCCGCGTAGCGCCGGTTCAGCTCGGCGAGCGTGGGCAGATCTGCCGCGAAGTTCGTGGGTTTCACCGTCGCGTCGCCGATGGGCGCGGGGATGTCTCCGGGCCCGATGACGCCGGTGGTCGACAGCGCCATCGCGCGCGCCACGACGTTCTCGAGCTGCCGCACGTTGCCCGGCCAGTCGTAGGCGGCGAGGCGCTCCATCGCCTCCTTCGTCACCAGCGGAGCCGCTCCGCCGCGCGCGTGGGTCTGCGCGAAGTGGTCGACGAGCGCCGGAATGTCCTCCGTGCGCTCGCGCAGCGGGGGCAGGTGCAGGTGCACCACGTCGAGCCGGTAGAGCAGGTCCTCGCGGAACCGCTCCTCCTCCACCAGCGCCTTGAGGTCCTTGTTCGTCGCGGCGACGACGCGGACGTCGACCTTCACCGCGGTGCTCTCGCCGACGCGGCGGATCTCGCCTTCCTGCAGCGCGCGCAACAGCTGCGACTGGACGCGCAGGCCGACGTCTCCAATCTCGTCGAGGAAGAGCGTGCCGCCGCTCGCCTCTTCGAACAGGCCGCGCCGCGCGCTCTGCGCTCCGGTGAACGAGCCCTTCGCGTGGCCGAACAGCTCGCTCTCCATCAGCGACTCGGCGATGGCGCCGCAGTCGACGGGGATGAACGGCCCCGACGCGCGGCCCGAGCGCTGGTGCAGCGAGCGGGCGACCATCTCCTTGCCGGTGCCGGTCTCTCCGGTGATGAGCACGGGGACGTTGCTCTGCGCGGCGCGGGCGACCTGCTTGTAGACCTCGAGCAGCGCCGGGCTGCGGCCGACGAGCGCCGACTGCTTCACCTGCTGGCGCAGGTGCTTGTTCTCTTCGACGAGCCGCTTCTGATCGAGCGCGCGGCGCGCGAGGCGCACGATGGAGTCGACGTCGAACGGCTTCGAGACGTAGTCGAACGCCCCTTTCTGAATCGTGTCGAGCGCATGCTCGATGTTGCCGTACGCGGTCAGCACGATGACCGGAGTGTCCGGGTGCGCCTCTTTGCTCGCGTTGAGGACCTTGAGGCCGTCCGACGGGTCGGGCATCGCCATGTCGGTGAAGACGAGGTCGGTGCCGGCGCCCTGCTGGAGCTTCGCGAGCGCGTCGGGCGCGTCCTTCGCCTCGTCGACGCTGCCGAACGTCTCCAGCAGGCGGCGCAACAGGTCGCGCGCGTGCGGGTCATCGTCGACGACGAGGATGCGGGCTTTCAACGGGTCGGCACCATACACTCGCGCGCCCGATGAAACGACGACTTGGCATCGCCGCGCTGGTGCTCGTCGTGCTCTGCGTCCCCGCGTACTGGTGGCTCTTCGTCTCGGCGGAAGAGGCAGAAGGCCGCTGGCCCCTCGAGCTGAACGAGCTGCGCAAGGCGGCGCGCTCCATCGAGGGAGAGCTGCCGGCCGACGTCCGCTTCGAGAAGGTCACCACGTTCGCGTTTCCGTCGACCGCGATGGTCGCCGGCTCCGGCTGGAGCGAGCGGCTGATGACGTGCTTCTCGTACCAGCTCGTGTACGCCGACGGCCGCACCGCGGTCGTCGACGCCGCGATGGACGAGAAGACCGCGCGCAGCGAGCTGCCGGTCAAGGAGTACGACGCCGCGGCCTGGGCCCGCGTCCAGTCGGCGCTGAAGGCGGCCGAGCTCGTCGTCGCCACGCACGAGCACTACGACCACCTCGGCGGCGCCACGCTCGACGCCGACGTCTGGGACAAGACGGTGGTGAACCCCGCGCAGCTCGAGCACCCCGAGAACCTGCAGCCGCTCACCTACCCGGCGAAGAAGCCGAAGCAGGTCGTCGACTACCAGGGCCTGCACGCGGTCGCGCCGGGCGTGGTGCTGGTGCGCACGCCGGGGCACACGCCCGGCTCGCAGCTCGTCTACGTGCTGCGCAAAGACGGCCGCGAGCTGCTCTTCCTGGGCGACGTCGCCTGGATGATGGAGAACGTCGAGCGCGTCCGCGAGCGCGCCCGCATCGTGACGATGATGATGAGCGAGAACCGCGCGAACGTGCTGCAGCAGCTCGCCGCGGTGAAGGCGCTCTTGCAGCAGGAGCCCAGGCTCGGCGTCGTCGCCGGCCACGACGGCGCGCAGGTCGACGCCCTCGCCGCCCAGGGCTTGCTCGCGCAGGGGTTCGTCGGTCCATGATGGCCACCGCCGCATGGAAGAGCTGCTCCAGTACGCCCTCGAGCTGACGAAGGACTCGGCCGTCGCCGAGCGCATCGTCCGCGAGGCCTCGACCCAGACGGCCGACGAGGCCGAGCGGCGACGGCTGGTGACGGAAGCCGCGGAGGCGCACCGCCGCGCCGAGGCGTCGCGCCGCGCCGAGGCCTGGAAGGCGATGAGGCCGAAGGCCGCGCTCGTCGGGCTGCCCGTCGTCGCCGCGTTCGCGATCGGCCTGGTGACGGGGACGACGGCGGGCATGGTGAGGCTGCCGGCGTTCGACTCCGAGCCGGACACGCTCGTCCCCGGAGCCCCCGAGCTCGCCGGCTCGTTCGGCTCGTTGCCCGCCGCGCAGTTTCAACACGCCGCAGACAAGACCTTCACCATCGAGCTCCCGGCGTCGGCGGGCAGCGTGGCGCTGCTGCTGCAGCAGGTCGTCTCCGGAGCCGTCGAGGTCGACGTGAACGGCCGCCCGCTGGAGCTCTACCGGAACGAGGTCGTCATCCCTCCCGAGGTCCTGGTGCCGGGCAAGAACACGCTGCACATCAGGGGGCGCGGCGGCTGGGCCGTCTCGTCGCTGAAGCTCACCCGCGTGCCGGTGCGCGGCGCAGCGGCGGAGTCGCTCATCGCCGAGGCTGCCGAGCGCGAGGCCCACGCCGCGCAGCTGCTGGAGAGCGAGCTCAGCGCGCGTCGCTACCACGCCTTCGTCGCGCTGCGCGATGCGGCGGTGATGCTGGCGGCCGCGCACAGCGCGAAGCGCGCCGACGTGCGGCAGAAGCTCGACGCGGCTCGCGACGTCCTCGACCGGCTGTGCAACGAGTTCCTGGACGAGGCCCGCACCGCCGAGCCCACACGCGCGCGCCTGACGCTCGAGCTGCTCGCCGACGAGTTCCCCGGCTCGGACCACGGGTGCCGCGGAGCTGCCGACGCGCTGCGCGCCGAGCGGGGCCTCTGAACGCCTGCGCCCCGAGCGCGCGTTCAGGCGTCTTCGCCGCGCGGCTTCTCGTACCAGTCCTCGTGCGGGCTCATCCGGCTGCACGCGAGGCACTGCGTGTCCTGCCACTGGTACTGGCACGCCGGGCACTTCCCCCGCGTGTCGAAGGTGTTCCACACGTGGAAGCAGGGCTGCCGGCACATCCACCGCGAGCTCGCGACGGGGCGCCAGAAGCACTTCGGGCAGCGAATGCCCTGGTACGGGTCCTTCGGCGGCGCCCGCTTCGTGTCGGGCGGCGCGTCGAGCACCTCCTGCTCCTCGTGAGGAGCGTGGCGCTTCAAGAGCTCGACGCTCACGCCTGCGCCACCGCCGAGGCAGGCCGCTGGGCGTCGGCGGGGCGGTCGGCCAGCGGCAGCCGCACCGTCACCTGCGTGCCGACGCCGAGCTGGCTGCGCACGAGAATGCTGCCGGCGTAGGCCTCGACGAGGCGCTTCGTGGTGGCCATGCCCAGCCCGTGGCCGGGCAGCGCGCGCGCCTCGGGAGCGCGGAAGAACGGCTGGTACAGCGAGCGCTGCGACTCCTCGCTCATGCCGGGCCCGTTGTCGGTCACCTCGAGCACGGCCTCTCCCTTGTCGCGGTACACGCGCACGACGACGTTCGCGTCGGGCCGGCCGGTCGTGTACTTCACCGCGTTCGAGAGGATGTTGTGCGCGATGCTCTGCAAGAGCTGCGAGGGGCACTGCACGGCGATGCGCGAGTCGAGGTGGCGCTCGAGCCGAACGTTCGCGGCGGCCGCGGCCTGGCTCACCTCGAGGAGAATGGTGGTGACGGCCGTGTCGAGCTCGCCGGCGCTGCGGTCGGTGGTCGAGCCCGCGCGGCAGAAGCGCAGCAGCGCCTCGACGAGGTCCGACACGCGCGCGGCGGAGGACTCGCAGTTCGCGAGCAGCTCCTTCACCTCGGGCTTGTCGGTCGAGCGGCGCGCGAGCGTGAGGTAGCCACGCAGCGGAGACAGCGGCGCGACGAGGTCGTGCGCGACGCGTGACGCGAAGGCGTCGAGCTCGGCGTTGCGGCGGTTCAGCTCGGTAAGCTGCTCGAGAATCGTGCGCTGCTGGTTCCTGAGCAGCCGCGTCACCTGCCACATCACGATGAGTGAGATGAGCGCGGCGAACGAGACGACCACCGCGGAGACGACCGTGGTGCGCAGGCGCAGCGCCTCGAGCTCGGCGAGGCGGCGCTTCGTGCCGTCGGCGGTCTGCTTCGCCAGCGCGCCGGCGAGCTCGTCGAGCTCGAAGTTGATCGGCTTCACCTCCTCGATGAGGTGCTTGCGGGCGAGCTCGGCCTCTTTGCGGTTCGAGTACTTCACCGTGACGTCGACGGTCTTCACCAGCTTGTCGGAGACGGCGACGAGGCGCTTCCACATGTCCGCGTCGGTGCGCGGCACCTCGTTGGCGGCGGTCGCGGAGATGGTGTGAATCTCCTGGAGGATGACCGCCATCGCGTCGTCGGCGCGCTTTCGGCCCTCGTCGTCGGTGGCGTTGATGTGGTCGTCCGCCGCCTCGGAGAGCTGCTCGGCGTCGAGGCGCATCAGGCCGATGAGCCGCTCGGACTCGAGCGAGCGGCTCACGCGCTCGTTGATGCGGTCCGCGGTGCGCAGCTCGTTGATCAGCGAGAACGCCGCGCTGCTCGTCAACAGCACCACCACCGCGAGGAAGCCCGCGCGCGCGCTGCCCAGAGAGATGCGGGAGTCCGCCAAGACGGACCGACATTATCCCGCCAGTCCGCGAACCCGAACCCGAACCCGGCCGTCGGAGCTGCCCTCAGGGCACCTCGTACGTCACATCCAGCGCGGCGCCGCCGTCGGTCGCGAAGCCGTCGGTGAAGTCGCTGTAGTCGGACGAGCTCGTGGTGAGCCCCTCGGCGTACAGGTTCACCAGCCGCAGCGTGACGGCGTAGGTGGTGCCACGGCGGGCGTCGAGCGCGGCCTCGACCATGGCGGTGACGTCGGCGCTCTTGTGCCCGACCACGCCGTTGCTCGAGAGCACCCGCGTGCAGCTGGTGGCCCGACAGGGGCTCATGCCGGCGAAGACGACTCCGGCGTCGCCGTCGAACGGCAGCCAGTCGACCGCCACCTGGCCGGTGCGCATGACGGTGCCGTAGGGGCTGCCGGTCACCGACGTCTGCGCCGCGCGCAGCGTCGCCTGCGTCAGGCCCAGCGCGTCTCGCGAGATGCCGGTGGGCGAGCACCCTGAGGCGTTGCCCACCGGGAAGACGTACATGCCGCGGGAGAGCGTCTCGGACGTCATCGACGCGCTGCGGCCCACGCGCGCGCGGTTCTGCGTGGGCACGTACGAGAACGACGGCTTGCCGGCCCCGAGGCTCGTCGCGAACGCGGTGCCGTCGATCGCGCTGTCCGAGCGAAGGGTGGCGTTGCAGACGCGGCGCACGGTGAAGGCTCCGCTGCCGGCGGCGGCGAGGGCGTTGCCGGCGAGGTCGCGCGCGGCCGTCGACACCGACCAGCTCACCGCCTGCCCGTAGGGGAAGCCGCCGTCGGCGGTGACGCTGAGCGTGTCGCCGGCGCCGTTCCACGCGAAGAAGAGCTGCCGCGCCGGCGTCGTGCTCACCGCGCCTTGAGTGCTCGACTTGTCCATCGGCTCGCTGAAGACGGCGACCATCGTCGGGTTGAGCGGCTGCCCTCCATCGCTCGGCCGCATCGACACCACGGTGGGAGGCGTCATGTCGGCCGTCGCGCCGGTGGTGAAGCTGAACGAGAACGGCGCGGCCATCGGGTTCATCGCGAGGTCGCGCGCCTGCGATGCGGCGATGGTCACCGTGTACTGCGTCGACGGCGCGAGCGGCGCCGCGGTGGTGCACGTCAGCAGCGTGCCGGTGCCGTCGAGCGTGGGCGTGCAGCCGGCGTCCGGGCTCACCGTCATCGCCGTCACGGTGCCGGCCGCCATGGCTTCCGAGAAGGACACGGACGGCTGCGCGGTCGTGCTCACGCCCGTCGCGTCGGGAGCCGGCGACGTGCTCGACACCGTCGGCGCGGTCGTGTCGGCGACGGAGCCGGTGGTGAAGCTCACGTCGGCTCCGGAGAGCGGGTTGCCGGCGAGGTCCGCTCCGCTGACGCTGAGCTGGTAGGCGGTGGAGGCCGCCAGCGCCTGCACCGGCGTGAACGTCGCCGTCGTGTCGCCCGCCGACCAGGTCGCAGCGCCCCAGTCGACCGCAGGCGCGGTGGCGATGGAGACCGACGCCGTGTCCATCTTCTCGGAGAAGACGAGCTGCAGCGTCGACGTCACCGCCACGCCCATCGCGCCGTTCGCGGGAGTGGACGACACCAGCGTCGGCGCCGTCGTCTCGGGCGCCTCGGCGGTGGTGAACGCGAACACGGTGTCGCCGCTGAGCTTGCGCCCTTCCGGGTCGCTGCCCTGCACGCGCACGGTGTACTGCGTCGCGAAGGCGAGGGGCGCCTCGGGGGTGAACGTGCCCTGGGTGCGCGCCTCGTTCCACGCGGCGGCCTGCAGCGGCACGTTCGGCGACAGCGACACGCCGACCGTCGCGACGTCCATCGCGGCGGAGAACTCGATGACGATGGACGTCGTCACCGAGACGTCGGCGCCCATCGCCGGGGGAGTGGTGGTGAGAATCTTCGGCGCCGTGCCGGGCATCATCGCAGGGCCCGAGCAGGCGGCGAGCAGCGTGGAGAAGAGAAGTCGTTTCACGGGACCTCGTAGGTGACCTGCAGCTGCGGCCGCTGCGAGGCAGTCGTGTACTCCGAAGCGCGGATGGCGACGTAGTCGCTGTCGGACTGGTTGTCCTCGTCCTTGGTGTACTGCAGGCGGAACATGATGCGCCTTGCGGGCAGCGCCTGGGTGACGTGGTTCGTCACGTACGTCGTCTTGCGGCCGACCGAGTCGTCGAGAAAGTAGCCGTTCAAGCAGAAGAAGCCGCACGAGGGCACCTGAATGGCGGCCGAGCTCCACTGCGAGGCGCCGAACGGCGACGCCCAGGGCAGGCTCTCGGCGACGAGGGTGCCGAGCGAGCCGCGCGGGTCTCCGACGCGGGCGTAGATGTCGAGCTCGAGCTGGGCGGTGACGATGCCGAGGACGTTCGTCGGGATGCCCCCCGACACGGCGAAGTCGAAGTAGAAGAACGTCTTGAAGGCGTCGTTGCTGAAGTTGTCCCCGACGTACGTGTACGCGAACGAGGGGTAGGCGGTGCGCGTCACGCCGGTCTCGCGCAGGTAGCCGTCGGCGGCCAGCGACGTCATCGTCGTCGTCACCTGGCGCCGCACGCGGAAGGTGTACTGCTGCGTCGTCATCAGCGTGTTGCCCGCGAGGTCCCTCGCTCCGGTGCCGACCTGCCACGCGAAGTTCGTGCTGTGCGGGAAGCCGCCCTGCGGCGGCGTCGGAGTGAACGTCACCGTCCTCCCGCTCACGTCCCACGAGTACGAGCCGGTCACGCCGTTCGGGCTCGAGACTTGAAGCGCGGCCTGCGTCGCCGCCTTGTCCATCGGCTCGCTGAAGGTGACGCGCATCAACGGGGTGTAGGGCAGCCCGAGCTGGCCCGCGTCAGGGTAGAAGCTCACCACGGTGGGGCGCGTCGTGTCGGGCACCGCGCTGGTGACGAACGTCGCGACGAAGTCCTGCGCCATCACGTTGCCGGCGAGGTCCTCGACGCGGCCGGTGCCGCCGTCGGCGCCGGAGCGCACGCGCACGGTGTAGCCGGCGTCGCCGGCGAGGTCGACCGGCGGGTTGCAGGTCATCAGCACGCCGGCGAAGTCGAGCGCGCAGGTGAGGTTCGCAATCGGCGGCGACACGCTGAGCGCCGACGTCGCCATCGCCTTCACCGGCTCGGAGAAGCTGAACGACAGGTCGGTGTTCGGGCTGATGCCGGTCGAGCCCGCGGGCGGAGACATCGACACCACGATGGGCGGGCTCGTGTCCGGCGGCGCCGCGGTGGTGAAGACGATGGTGCCGCTGCCCGCGAGCGGGTTGCCCGCGACGTCGCGCGCGTCGATGCCGAGCGTGTAGTCCGTCAGCGGGTCGAGCGGAGTGCCCGCGTCGAGGAAGCGCACCGTCTGGCTGTTGCCCATCCACGTGGGGGCGCCGAAGTCGCGCGGCGGGTTGCTGATGATGATGAGCGACTCGCGGTCCATCGCCTCCGAGAAGTCGAGCTGCAGCGTCGCCGTGACGGGGACGTTCATCGCGCCGCTCGTGGGCAGCGAGCTCACCAGCGTCGGCGCCGTCATGTCCGGCGCGCCTTGCGTGGTGAAGCTGAAGATGTGCTCCTTCATCGCGGTGCGCATCTGCGCGTCGGAGCCGTTCACGCGCGCCGTGTACTGTGTCGCGTAGCGCAGCGGCGCCGCGGGCACGAACAGCGCCGTCGTCTTCGTGTCGTCGAACTCCGCGGCCGCGAGGCCGTCGGGCGGGGTCAGCTGCACGGTGACCGTCGACGGGTCCATCTCGCGCGAGAAGGTGATGACCAGCGCGTCGTTCACGCCCACGTTCATCTTCGCGTTCGTGGGGACCGTCGTGATGACGGAGGGCGGGTCGAGGCTTTCGCCCTTGCACCCGCCGGCGTCGAAGCAGGCGAGCTTCGCCGCGGTGAAGTCGAGGCAGCCAGAGAGGAGAGGCAGGACGAGCAGGACGCCGAGCCCGAAGCCCCTCCGCTCGGCGTGAACGGTGCTGGAATTCACGGCCACCTCCCGCTCACCGCGATGCTCCCGCCGGAAGGCGTGAGCGCCACGCCGGCCTGCACGGTGTCGTTCCCGCCGAGCAGGAACATCGCGGCCGCGGCCACCAGGCACGCGCCCCCGACGCCGACCATCACCCAGCCGACGGTCTGGTACGTCTGCCCGCGCGAGGCGATGGCGTCGGCGGTGGCCTGGTCGTAGGCCATGTCGAACGTGCGCGGCGTGAGCAGGTCGTCGTACGCGGCGCGCGCGAGGCCGAGCAGGGCGCCGGCCACGCCGAACGAGACGACGCCGGCCACCAGCGGAGCCCACGAGCGGCGCTTCACCTTCGACGGCTGCAGCACGACCTCGACGCCGCCCTGCGGACCCAGCTGCCGGTTGAGCTTCTGAGCGAGCTCGTTGGCGAGCTGGGCGGCGACGACGGTGAAGACGCCGACGAGGCGGTCCTGGTCTTCGGTGTTGGCGCTCGCCGCCGCGAGGGGCCGCGCGTCGCCGGGAGCGATGATGCGCACGTCGAGCTGGTAGCTCTTGTCGAGCTTGGTGACGCGCCCGACGAGCAGGCCGTCGACGCCGAGGCGGTTCAGCACGTCGGCCTTGCACGAGTCGTCGGGGCAGCCGAGCAGCTGCCGCTGGCGCTCGAAGCCGAGCAGCGCGGCGATCTCGCTGGTGGTGATGGTGCCCACGCCCCGGTACGACAGCTGCTGGGCGAGGTGGCTCGCGTAGAACTCGCCGAGCTTGTCATCGAGGTTGACGACGGTCAGGGCAGGGACCGCGACCTTGATCTTCGCAGCATCTGCGGTCTGCGCGAGGACCGCGGCGCACACGAGTGCGGGGAGCATGAGCTGCCGGGTTCTACTCGAATGGAGCCCTCCCGTCGCGCCAGGCCTCCACGTATTCCTTCACCCCGGGCAGATCCTTTGCGTCAAAAAATACATGCTGGTTGCCGTCGAGGATGAGGTTCGGGCCGGGGAGCTCGAGCGTCCGCTTCTCCAGCTCTTCAGGCGAGAGGCCGGAGAAGATGCTGATCAACCAATCGCGCTTCGACGCCACGAGCCCGCGTCGAGAGCCGGCCGGCAGCGCGGTCCGCGACGTGGTGCCCCAGACCTCGCCCCAGCCGGTGAGCTTCTCGTCGAGCGCCACCATCGGCGCCGAGTCGGCCATCACGTGCACCTCGTTGTTCGGGAACGCCGCGGCGAAGCGCTCGGCGTTGAGCTGCGCGCCGTAGCCCCCGGCCGAGGTGCCGACGACGAACACGCGGCCTTGGGGCCGGGGCAGCTCGGCGAGCAGCGCGTCGAGGTTGTTGGCGCCGAGGTGCCGCGTCTTCGTGCCCGGGATGTGCTCGCGGTCCAGGGTGCCGGAGTGGAGGTCTCCGGTGCAGTAGGGGACGAAGACCTGCGTCGCGTCGGGGAAGACGTCGAAGATGCCGGCGCCGCGCAGGCGCTCGAGCGCGAAGAGGTCTCCGCTGTAGCCGGTGGTGACGTTCCACGCGAGCGAGAGGCCGTAGCAGGTGCCGGCGTCCCAGCAGGCGCCTCCGCCCATCAGGTAGATGAGCAGGTCCTTCGAGCCTTCGCGCGTGCGCATGCCCATGCCCGTGGTGGTGCCGTTCGCGCAGCGCGTGCCTTCGACGGGGACCCAGGTCCAGCCGTCATCAGGGCTGCCGCAGCCGAGCAGCAACAGCACACCGACGAGTCGGGGTGAGGGGCGCATGCCGGCGGTCAGTGCCCGCAGGCGCCGCGAGATTCATTTCAACGTCGCGCGCAACGCCTTGCGGACCTCGCGCCGCTGCTGCGCGTAGTTCGTCTTCACCGGCGCGTACGTCAACTCTTCGTCGAGCAGCGTGGTCTCTGGCGCCGCGCGCGTGGGCTCGGACGCGACCTGCGCTTCGCCGGCGAGCACCTCGAGCAGCGAGTAGCCGTGGCCGTCGGCGACGGCGGGGTCTTTGAGCGCCGGCGCGGAGATGAGGACCTCGAGAGGAGCCGGGGTCGCGGTCCGAAGCGGCGGAAGCGGGAACGGCGGCGGCGCCGGCTTGAGGCCCTTGAGCTTCCCGGTCCCGGTGACGGTCTTCTTCTTCGGCCGCGGCTTGAAGAAGAAGAAGTCGAGCTTCAGCGAGAGGACGCCATCGACGAAGGAGAAGGAGAGGAAGCCCACCCGCGTGTGGCTTCCAAGATGCGGGCCAGCCGCCGCTGCTTTTGGTCCGCGGAGTTGCCGTCAACCGCGCTGCGCATCAAGCGCAAGGCGCGCTTCGAGGGCAGCGGGCCGGCGGCGACCATTCGAGGCTCGTGTTGGCCGCATATGGGTGTCCCATACTCGACGTTCTGGCTAGGATGTACACATGAAGACGACGCTCGACCTCTCCGACGAGCTGCTCAAGCGGGCGAAGCGGCACGCCCAACGGACGGGACGACCGCTGCGCGCGCTGGTCGAAGAGGGCCTGCGCCTGGCGCTGCAGAACGAGAGCAAGCCGCGCCCGCGCTATCGGCTGCCGGACCGGAGCGTCGGAAAAGCCGGAGACCCGAATCCACTCGAGGAGCTGAGCTGGCAGGACCTGCGCGACGAGATCTACGGAGGCCGCTGAGTGGTCGCCGTGGACACCAACATCCTCGTGTACGCGCACCGCGCGGCGGCTCCCGAGCACGTCGCTGCCTTCGAACGAATCAAGCGACTCGCCGAGGGGCCAGCCGCGTGGGGCATTCCGTGGCCCTGCGTCTACGAGTTCTTCAGCGTGGTGACGAACCCGAAGATCTGGAAGGGCGCCGCCAGCACGCCGGACCAGGCCTGGAGCCAGATTGCGGCCTGGACCGCGGCGCCAGGCGTGGTCCTGCTCGGCGAGACGGAGGGCTTCACCGAGGTGCTCGAGGGACTGCTGAGGCGACCTCGTGTGCGCGGACCCATCGTCCACGACGCGCGGGTCGCCGCGATCTGCCTCGCTCACGGAGTCGAGGTGCTTCTCTCGCGAGACCGCGACTTCTCGCTGTTCCCCGAGCTGGAGATCGAGAACCCGCTCTGAGGCGGGCGTCGCCCTGATCAGGCGCGCGCGGCCAGCCCTTCGAGCAGCCCGTAGACCTTCTCGCGCACCGCGGCGTCGGTCACCTGCTTCGGCAGCGCGGCGGGCTTCCCCTTCACCACGTACGCGCCGCTCGGCACCTCGCCGAAGGCGGCGACGGTGAAGCGGCGCACCGCTTCCTCGAGCGTGCAGGCGAAGCCGATGCCGCGCATGAGCGGGCCGGCGAGCACCTGCATGAGCTTCGGCTGCCCGCCTCCGAAGCGCGTGCCGAGGATGACGCCGGGGTGAATGGAGACGGCGGTGACGCCGTCGTCGGCGAAGCGCTTCGACTGCTCGACGGTCATCATCACCGAGGCCTGCTTGGCGCGGCCGTAGGCGCCCAGGCTCGCGAACTTCTGCGGCTCGACGAGCTGATCCGGGTCGACCGGGAAGCTGTCGAGGAAGCCGGTGGCGACGTTCACGACGCGGCCCTTCGCCGCCTTCAGCGCGCCGTGCAGCTCTTTCTCGAGCACGAAGGCGCCGAGCGTGTTGAGCGCGAAGGTGGTCTCGACGCCGTCCGAGGTCTTCGACAGCGACTTGAACTGGCCGCCGGCGTTGTTGACGAGCACGTCGATGCGCGGGCTCTTCGCTTTGATGGCGGCGGCGACCTCGCGCGCGCCCTTGAGCGTAGAGACGTCGCCCAGGATGACGTCGACGCTACCTCCGTCGCGCTGAATCTCGTCGGCGGTCTCCTTCGCACGAGCGGCGTCGCGCCCGACGAGGATGACGCGTGCGCCCTGCTTCGCGACCGCGACGGCGAACGCCTGCCCCAGACCGCTGGTGGCGCCGGTGATGACCACGACCTTGCCCTGGATTTCCATGGTGCACTCCCTCCTGTGCACAAGGAGATGCTCCGGCCGCGAAGCGCGTGGCGCCGCTTCGCACTTCTTCACGCAGCGTTTACCTCCGTCGCCTCGTTGCCGACTGCGCGGGGATGCCGCTCCCCGCGCGGATGTAAGACACTCTCTCGAGTGCTCTGCGTTCTTCTCGCCCTCGCAATCCACGCCGCTCCGGCCGACATCCGCTGGGTGCACGCGAGCGTCGCGAAGGTGCGCGTGGCCGCCGACGCGAAGAGCGCGGTGCGCGCGACGCTGCCGATCGGCGTCGAGGTTCGCGTGCTGCGCGAGTCGGGGGCCGCGGTCGAGCTCGAGGCGCTCGACGGCACGCGCGGCTTCGTGAGCTCGACCGCGCTCGGGAAGCAGCCGCCGGTCCTCGCCGAGCTGCTGGAGCGCCAGGCGCTCGAGCAGGCGGCCGCGCTGGCGCCGTCGGACCTCGACGTCATCGAGCGCTTCGCGGCCGCGCAGCGCAACGCCGAGACGCTCTACCTCGCGCGCAAGGGCTGGGTGGCCGCGAAGCGCCGCTCGCTCTCGTGGGACGGGCCGCTGTACCCGATCGACGACGGCCGCGCGCGCTTCCCCGTGCCGTGCAGCGCGCACGACGAGAAGCCCGACGGTCCCGACGGCATGGGCCGCGGACGCGTCGACGCGCAGACGGGCGCGGAGCGGCGCCGCGCCTTCCGCTGGGTGAGCTCGGGCAAGGTGGTGAGCGTCAGCGAGCGCGGCTACACCACCGAGCACCTCAAGAGCCCGCGCTGTGACGGCGAGCGGCTCGCGTATCCGACGAGCGGAAAGCGCGGCGCGCTGGTGCCGTCGTGGATGGTGGCGGGCTTCGAGGTGACTCCGGTGCGCGAGGGCGCATCGAAGAGCGCGCGGTGGAAGCTGGAGCTGTCCGTCGAGGAGCGCCGGCTGCGCGTTCGGGCCGCGACGTTCTCCACGGCGCGAGAGGCGACGCTCGGGCTGTCGCGGGCCGCGGCGCCTATGGCGACCTTCAGCGACGGGCCCGAGGGCTTCACCGTGCTGCTGCGCGGACCCGAGTGCGCGCCGCGCGAGTCGACCGTCTTCCTCGTCCGCGCGCGCGTCGAGGGCGACGCGCTGAAGCTGGAAGAGGGCAGGCCGTGGGGCTGCGGTCAGACCGGCTTCACCGGGCTCGAAGGCGAGCCGCGCGACGTGTCGCGTGAGGCGATGCTCGAAGACGGGTGGAAGCGCTGAGACCTGCTCAGCGCCCGATGCGGAACTTCACCTTCTCCGTGCCGAACGTGAACTCGTCGCCGTCTTTGATCTTCTTCGGCCGCGTCACCTTCTCCTTCGCGGCCCCGAAGAACGTCCCGTTCGACGAGTTCAAGTCTTCCAGCACGAAGTCGGCGCCGTCTCTCGAGATGCGCGCGTGCTCGCGCGACACCCGGTTCGACTCGATGACGAAGTCGCAGTGCTTGCCGCGCCCGACGAGCATCGACTCGGCGGCGAGCTTGAACGGCTCGCGGCCCGCCATGACGACGGTGAGCGACATCGCGCCGCCCTTCTTCGGCGGAGGCGGAGCCGGCTCTTCCTCTTCGACCGGCTCTTCCTCGGGAGGCGCTTCCTCTTCCTCCGGCGGAGCCTCGTCTTCGGGCGGAGCTTCCTCTTCCTGAGGAGCCTCCTCCTCCATCTGCTCCTGGTCGAACGGGTTGCCCTCTTCCTCGGGCGGAGCCTCTTCTTCCTCCTGCGGCTCCTCGGGCTCGGGCTCGGGCTCCGGCATCGGGCGACCCTTGCCGCCCTTCGCCGCGGCAGGCGCGGGCGCAGCGGGCGCCGGCGGCTGGGTCGCCGGCTTCGCCGCAGGCTGAGGCTTGGCGGTGACCGCGGGAGCTCCGTTCGCGGGCGCAGACACGCCGGCGCCGAGCACGACCTTGCCCGGAATCACGTAGCCGTTGAGGCGCGCGAGCGTGAAGACCGCCTGAGAGACGAGGCTGTCGCGAGCGACGCCCATCTCTTTCGCCATCGTGTCGAGTGTGTCCCAGAGCTGCTGGGGGAGGCTGATCTCCCGTGCGTCACTCATTTCGCTCGCGCACAATAGCGCCTAAAAGGCGCGCGTCCATTCCGGATTTGACCTTCGGAAGCCGCCTCAGATTCCTGAAACGACGACGGGTTTCCCGCAGTGTGCCTACGCGCAACCCGTTGGATCCACGTATGCCCACCCTGGCCCACGCCTCGCAGCCGGGCGCCTTCCGGGAAGTCTTCCAGGCCGATCAGAAACGAGGGACGAACACATGAGCTGGCGCGGGATTCTGAAGCGGTGGCGGGGTTTGGCAGCAGGAGCAGCAGGACTTGCGGTCGCAGGGTGCGGTCAGGGGACGAACCCCGACCAGAATCCTCCCGCGATTCAGGACCGGGTTTCACTCACGGCTTTCAACGGCACGAACGCGTGCCGTGACCTCGAGACGTACCTCGAGGACAACGCGGTCCGCATGATGCGGACGCAGATTGAAGCGTCTCGCGACGGCGTCCCCTCGTGGGGCTGGTGGGGCGGCTTCGGCTTCCGCGGTGGCCTCGAGTTCGACGCCGCTGCAGCTCCGTCCGCGGGCGCGGCCGAGAACAAGGCCTCGGCTCCTCCACCGAAGGACTACACGACGACCAACACGCAGGTGCAGGGCGTCGACGAAGCCGACTTCGTGAAGAACGACGGCACGCGCATCTTCGTGCTCTCGGGTGACAAGCTCTACGCGTCGCTCTCGTGGCCGGCCACCAACCTCTCGCTGCAGGGCAAGCTGAAGATTGAAGGCTGGCCGCGCGAGATGTTCCTCGCCGACAACAACAAGCTCGTCGTCTTCTCCAGCATCTGGCAGGCGCTGCCGCTCAGCGCGACCGACGGCGTGAACTGCCGCGGCCTCGACTGCGGCTACTCGTACGCGAACTCGGTGAAGATCACCGTCGTCGACGCGAGCGACCTCGGCAACCTCAAGGTCGACTCCGAGTACTTCCTGCCCGGCTCGTACTCGAACAGCCGCCGCATCGGCGACTCCGTCCGCGTCGTGATGAGCGACGACCTGAACTTCCCGCCCGCGGTGCGCTGGTGGCCGGAAGGCGACATCGGCTCGGGCTGCGGCGGCTGGGGCGGCCCCTGCCTCCCGCAGGACAAAGAGAAGCGCGACCGCGCCTTCAACGACCTCATCGCGAAGAACGAGAAGCTGATCCGCGACACCACGCTCGCGCAGTGGGTTCCGGCGGGCCGCCTCGTTCAGGGTGGCAAGACCACGATTCTCCCGCCCGACTGCTCGGCGTTCAGCAAGGTGAACGCTCCGGTCCGCATGGGCCAGCTGTCGGTCGCGACGCTGAACCTGAAGAACCCGGGCACCATCAACCGCACCAACGTGCTCGCCGAGACCGGCGAGGTCTACGCGTCGGCGAACAACCTCTACGTGGCGACGCGCCACTGGTGGTGGTGGCCGGCTCCGGGCCAGAAGGACGTGACGTACCTGCACAAGTTCGACATCTCGGATCCGAACCAGGCCAAGTACGTCGCCTCGGGCACCGCGCCCGGCACCATCGTCGATCAGTTCAGCATGGACGAGAACGACAAGGGCTACTTCCGCATCGCGACCACGCTCACCCGCCGCGTCACCGACACGCAGAACCCGAACAACTGGTTCGGCACCGTCGAGACGTCGAACCAGGTCAGCGTCCTCGCCGAGAAGGGCGGCGTGCTCGAGGTCATCGGTCAGAGCGAAGAGCTCGCGAAGGGCGAGCGCGTGATGTCGAGCCGCTTCGTCGGTGACACGGGCTACGTCGTCACCTTCCGCAACATCGACCCGCTGTTCACGTTCGACCTCTCCGACCCGACGAAGCCGAAGATGGTCGGCGAGCTCAAGGTGCCCGGCTTCTCGAGCTACATCCACCCGCTCGGCCAGGACTACCTGCTGACCATCGGCACGTACATCCCCGAAGACATGCAGAACTGGCAGGGCCGCCGCATCCAGCTGTCCATCTTCGACGTGCGCAACCGCGCGAAGCCCACGCTCGCTCACACCACCACGGTCGGCGACGCGTCGAGCTACAGCGAGGCCCAGCACAACCACAAGGCGTTCAATTACTTCGCGGCGAAGAAGCTCCTCGCGTTCCCGTTCAGCGACTGGAACTGGGGCGGCTCGAGCGGCGACTACTGGAGCACGTTCATCTCCGACCTGCGCGTCTTCGAGGTCGACCCGACGACCGGCTTCAAGCTCAAGGGCGCCGTCTCGATGAGCGACCTCTACAAGGTGCACAACTACTGGGGCTGGACGTACTGGTGGCAGCCCGCGGTTCGCCGCAGCGTGATGGCGGACGACTTCGTCTACGCCATCAGCGACGCCGGCATCCGCGTGGCGAACATCGTCGCGCTCAACGCTCCCATCGCGACGGTTCAGTTCGACCGCTACAGCGAATACTGAGCTCCTGCGCGCAGCGTCGGGCGGAGTCTGCCCGACGCGGAGCAGGGCGCCGGCAAAGAGAAAACGAAGCTCACTTCACTCGGCCTGAAGTGAGAGTCACCGATGGGCTGTCCGAGGCATGGTGCCACGGACAGCCCGTCGCCTTTTTGTAGAGTGCGCCAATGCGCAAGCTGACGCTCGCCGCCCTCGCGCTGTCGGTCGTCGGCTGCTCGTGTCCTCCCGCCACCCCGATGCCTCCGCCGGGCTGCATCCGCCGCGAGTGCCAGGCGAGCGACTGCGGAGAGCTCCTCGACAACTGCGGCGGCATCATCCGCTGCGGCGGCTGCCCGTCCGGTCAGACCTGCGGAGGCGGCGGTACGCCCAACCAGTGCGGCGCCGGCACCTGCGACGCCAAGACGTGCCTCGAGCTCGGAAAGAACTGCGACCTCGTCTCCGACGGCTGCTCGCGCATCCTCGACTGCGGCCGCTGCCTGCGGCCCACCGACTGCGGCCGCAACGGCACCCCAAACGTCTGCGGAGGCCCCTCGTGCGTCCGCGCCAGCTGCGGCGTCGTCTGCGGCATGAGCGTGCCCGACGACTGCGGCGGCTTCGTCGAGTGCGACGCCGCCTGCCTCGAGCCGTTCGAAACCTGCGGCGGAGGTGGGGAGCCCAACCGCTGCGGCTGCATGCCGCGCACGTGCGCCGACCTGCACAAGAACTGCGGCCCCACCCCGAACGGCTGCGGCGACATGCTCGAGTGCGGCACGTGCGGCCCCGATGCCGGCACCTGCGGAGGCGGCGGCTACGACAACGTCTGCGGCGCCTGCCGAGACACAGGCGGCCGCGTCTGCTCCGTCTCGTGCTGGTGCTGGGACAACCCCCGGCCCACCGGCGGCCCCATCGGAGCGCTCGCCGGCGTGGCCTCCGACCTGTGGCTCTTCGGCGGCGGGGGCACGTTCTCGCGGTGGACTCCGTCGGGCGTCGTCGGTGCGCCGAGCCGGGCGCGCGCAGTTCCCCGCAACGCGTGGGCCCGCTCGGCCGACGACATCTACGCGGTCACGAACCACCTCGGCGCGCAGCTGTTGCACTGGGACGGCGCCGCGTGGGCTCCCGAGACGGTGCCGACGCTCGAGGCGCTGCAGGGCGTCTGGGGCGCGGGAGACCAGGTGTGGGCCGTGGGCGCGAGCGCCGTCATCCTCCACAAGGTCAACGGCGCGTGGACCACGCGGCAGATGGGCGGGAGCGCCGTGTTCGAAGACGTGTGGGCCTCGTCGCCGAACGACGTCTGGGTGGCGGGCACCATCACGCAGCACTGGGACGGCGCGTTGTGGACGACGGTGCCGCAGCTCGGCCTGCGCGTCACCGACGTGCACGGCACCGCAGCCGACGACGTCTGGGCGGTCGACGTCACGACCGTGCGCCACTTCGACGGCTCCACCTGGACCATCTCGTACACGCGCGCGCCGATGCGCCGCGTCTGGGCCATCGCGCGCGACGACGTCTGGGTCGGAGGCGCCCAAGGCCGCGCCGCGCACTGGGACGGCACGCAGTGGACCGACGTCGACCTCGGCATCCAGGGCGACGTGTCCGCCGTCTGGGCGAGTGGACCCGATGACGTGTGGATGGCGGCGGGCTCGGTGCTGCTGCACCGCGACGCGAGCGGCTGGAACATCATGTCGTCGCTGCCCATCGGCGACGTGACGTCCATCGCGGCCCTGTCGCCGAGCGAGGCCTGGGCCGTTGCAGGGCGCGCGGTGCTGCACCTCGAGGGCGGAGTCTGGAAGCCGCACTTCACCGGCACCGGTCCGTTGGGCGCCGCCTCCGCAGCGGGAGGACGCGTATGGCTTGCGGGAGCCGGCGGAGTCATTCTGTCGAACCGCGACGGCGGCCTGAGCCGTGAGACGAACGGCATCACGAACGTCGCGGCGCTGCACGCGGTCTCGGCGAACGAGGCGTGGGCGGTGGGCAACAACGGTCCGCTGATGCGCACCGACGGCAGCGGTGTCTGGACTCCCGTTGATGCGCCGAGCTTCACGAACGTGACTGCGGTCTGGGCCGGCTCGGACCACGACGTCTGGGTCGCGGAGTCTCCGTTCCCCCTGAACGGCCGCGTGCGGCACCTCGACGACGCCGGCTGGCACGACACGTTCGTCGGCCCCGTGCAGGTGCGTGCGCTCTCCGGTGCAGGTGGGACCGTGTACTCGCTCGGAAGCGTGTTCGCGCGCTCGACATCCGATGGCGGCTGGGAGCGACTCCTCGCTGACGCGGGAATGGGCTTCACCGCGCTCTGGGCGCGTGGGCCTGACGACGTGTTCCTCGGCACGGTCGACGGCGCGGTGATGCGGTGGACCGGCGGTTCTCTCGTGCCCGTCGCCACCGGCATGCCACCGCTGTCGTCCATCACCGGCGTGCCGGGCTCCACCGCGGTGCTCGCGGGCGGTCGCTCGGGCACCCTGGTGCGACTCGACTCGACGGTCGAGCCGCAGTTGCTGCCGTTCGCGCTGTCCGGCGACCAGCTCACCCAGGTGGTCGCCACCGCGCGCGACGACGTCTGGGCGCTGAAGTCCAACAGCGCGGCGAGCGAGGTCTACCGCTACGACGGGCGCGGCTGGCGGTCGGCCGCGAGCCCGCCGATCCTCGCGAGCTCCCTCTGGGCGATCTCGCGCGATGACGCGTGGGCCGCGGGAGCCAACGGCCTCGTCTCGCACTGGGACGGCGGCTCGTGGAGCCCGCCCACCACCACCGCGGCCGGCCTCTCCGAGCTGAACACCGTGTGGGGCATCACCTCGAACGACGTCTGGGTCGCGAGTGATCAGCAGGTGGCGCACTGGGACGGCACGAGCTGGCAGCCCACCGCGCTGCCCATCCGGCCGAGCGTCATCAACGCGATTCACGGCACCGCGCGCGACGACGTCTGGCTCGCCGGCTCGAACATCTTCCGCTGGGACGGTGCGCGGTGGGCGAGCTTCAAGCAGCTGCCCCGACCGGCGACGAGCATCTGGTGCGCGTCCCGCTCGCGCTGCTGGACGGCAGGCAACGGCCTCGTCTTCCGCTTCAACGGCTCGCGCTGGGACGAGGTCGACAGCCCGTCGACGAACGTCCGCACCGTCTGGGGCCGCGGGCCGGACGACGTCTACTTCTTCTGCACCGACGGAGACGCGTTCCGCTGGGACGGCGTGCAGTACACGCGCATCTACACCGGCGCCAACGCCGCGATCATGTCCGTCGCCGCCACCGACGCCGGCACCTGGGCCGTCGGGCGCGACACGATTCTGTTCAACCCGAAGTGAGGCATCACGAAGGCGCGCACCCTGAGCTGCCGAGGCCGCAAAGCGGACCTCGGCGACTCGAACGGGTCCGGTCACCTCGCCTGGGGGGCGACGAGCTCACCCCGCGCGGTTTTGCTCCTCTCATTTCCGTTCCACGAACACCGAGAGGAACTTGTCGAACATTGTCCGCTCGTCGAAGCGCGCGACGCTCTTGCGCGGCTCCGGCTCGCGCTCCACGAAGACGGACAGGAACCGGCTGAGCACCTGCGTGCCGCTGATGGCCGCCGCCGGCGGCGGAGCGAACCGCGCCTGCTGAAGCGCCACCTTCAGCAGCGGCAGCCGCGAGGTCCGCGGGCTCGCCATGATGAGCCGCCACCGCTCCTCGAGGTGCGACGACTTGCGCGGCTCGACCGGCGCCGGTGCCGGAGCCCCGAGCTCCGTCTGGCAGTTGTAGCAGGCGTCCGCGTAGCTCGAGTTCTGCGCGCCGCACACGGGGCACAGCCGGAACATCTGCTCGGGCCGCTTCTCCGCCACGTCGATGACGAGGCCCGACCGCCGCGCCTCGGCCTGGAACCGCGCCGCGAACGCCGCCGACGTCCGCACCTGCGGCGCCGCGCCCGGCTTCGCGGCGGCGAGAATGGCCGTGACGCGCTGCTCGAGGCCCATCAGGTCGCTCGCCTCGTGCGCAGCTTCGCCCAGTCGCGCAGCCGGGCGATCTCCTCCACCATGGTGCGCGAGAGCGGCACCGTCTCGGTCAGCGCGCGCTCGATGAGCGGCGTCGACAGCTCCACGCCGTCGGCGAACGCGTCGTACAGGGCGCTGACGATGGCCTGCTCGATCTCCGCGCCGGAGAACCCCTCTGCCGTCGCGGCGAGCTTCGCGACCTCGAACGCCTCGGGCGCCCGGTGGCGCTTGGCGAGGTGAATGCGGAAGATCTCCTCGCGCTCGCTCGCGGTCGGCAGGTCGATGAAGAAGATCTCGTCGAAGCGCCCTTTGCGCAGCAGCTCGGGCGGCAGCCCGTCGATGCGGTTCGCGGTGGCGACGACGAACACGGGCGCCGTCTTCTCCTGCAGCCAGGTGAGCAGCGTGCCGAAGACGCGGGCGGCGACGCCGGTGTCGTTGGCTCCGCCGCCGCTGCCGGCCAGGCCCTTCTCGATCTCGTCGACCCACAGCACCACCGGCGCGAGGCCCTCGGCGCTCTTGATGGCCTTGCGCACGTTCTCCTCCGACGAGCCGATGAGGCCGGAGAAGATCTTGCCCATGTCGAGCCGCAGCAGCGGCAGCTTCCACTGCGCGGCGATGGCCTTCGCGGTGAGCGACTTGCCGCAGCCCTGCACGCCGAGCAGCAACAGCCCCTTCGGCTCGGGCAGCCCGAACTCGCGCGCCGCGTGACCGAACGCGTTCTTGCGCCGGTCGAGCCAGCGCTTGAGCTGCTCGAGGCCGCCGACCGCCGCCAGCGACTCGTCGGAAGGGAAGTACTCGAGCAGGCCGCTCTTGCGGACGACCTGGCGCTTCTCCTCGAGGATGACGCGCACGTCCGAGACGTCGAGCCGGTTGTCGATGGCGATGGCCTTCGCGAACGCGTTCTCGGCCTCGGCGAGCGTGAGCCCGTGCGCCGCCTTCACCAGCGCCTCGGCGTCGTCGCGCGTGAGGTGCACCTCCGAGCGGTTGCTCTTCTTCAAGATGTTGAAGATGTCCTTGAGCAGCTGAAGCAGCTCGTTCGGAGTCGGCAGCGGCACGTCGACGACGCTCACGTCCTTCTCCAGCTCGGGTGGAATCGTCAGCGTCGGCGAGACGAGCAGCACGCTGGTGAGCCCGACTTTCAGCGCGTGGCCGAGCTCGCGCAGCGCGCGCACCACCGAGGCGTCGTCGAGGTAGCGGTGGAAGTCCTTCAGCACGACGAGGTTCGAGTCCTTCAGCTCGGCGATGCCCTGCAGCGCGGTGACCGGGTTGCGCGTGTCCTCGGGCCCTTCCTGCTTGTACTTCGCCGAGCGCAGGCCGCGCGTGATGCTCCACTCCCAGAGCGTCTTGCCGTGGCGCTCGGCGACCTCGGCGACGACGGCGTCGATGCGCTGCTCTTCGTGGCTCACCAGGTAGATGAGCGGGTACCGCGCGCGGACCATCGTCTCGAGGTCGCGGATGAACTTCGGCGTGGGGTCGGTGGAAGCGGAAGGCTCACTCACGCGCCGAAGGCTACGCTACCTTCCCGCGCCGCATGGACCTGGGTTTGTCGCAGAAGCGGGCGCTGGTGACCGGAGGCAGCCGCGGCATCGGCCGTGAGATTGCGCGCTGCCTCATGCGCGAGGGCGCGCGCGTGTTCATCACCGCCCGCGGAGAAGACACGCTCGCCGAGACGAAGCGCGAGCTCGGCGCCGCCGGCGAGGCCTTCGACGTCGCCACCCGCGACGGAGCCGGAAAGGCGGTCGCCGCCGCCGTCGCCGCGCTCGGAGGCCTCGACATTCTCGTGAACAACGTCGGCGGCAGCATGGGCTCGGGCGGCTTCGACAAGGCCACCGCCGAGCAGTGGGCGAGCGTGCTCGACTCGAACCTCAACAGCGCGGTGTGGTGCAGCCAGGCCGCGCTCGAGGTGTTCAAGGCCGGAGGCGGCGGCGCCATCGTGCACGTCAACAGCATCTGCGGGCTCGAGTACTGCAGCAGCGGCCCGTACACCGCGGCGAAGGCGGCGCTCACCGGCCTGACGAAGGAGATGGGCATCGACCTCGCGAAGCACGGCGTCCGCGTCGTCGGCGTCGCGCCCGGCTCGGTGATGTTCCCCGGCGGCTCGTGGGACCGCCGCGCGAAGGAGAAGCCCGACGTCGTGCAGCACATGCTGAAGCACGACCTGCCGTGGGGCCGCTTCGGCAAGCCCGAGGAGATCGCCGAGGTCGTCACCTTCGTCGCCAGCGCGAAGGCGTCGTGGATGACCGGCACCACCGTCGTCGTCGACGGCGGTCAGGGACGGGGCTTCTGATGAAGACGCGGTTGAACGCGGCGGGGAACTCGTTTCCCTGGCTGCGCGTCGTGCTCGGCGGCGGCCCGGCCCTGTTCGGGATGTATGGCCTGTGGTTCGAGTACCGGCGCTGGGAGCTGTTGCACACGTACAAGCCGGGAGACCTCTCCGCGGCGGTGGTGATGGTCGTCGTCGGGACCGCCATCGCCCTCTGGGGCGCGTGGCGCGTCAAGCACCCGGCGTACTGGGTCGAGCTCGACACCGACGCCCGCACGCTCACGCTGTCGCTCGGCGGGCCGAAGCGCACCGTGCCGTTCAGCGAGGTCGGCGCGCTCGAGGTGAAGAACGTGCGCGTGCTCACCGGCCGGAAGTACCGCACCTACCCGTGTGTGGTGGCCAGCGGGCTGCCGGACGTGAGGCTGTACGCCGGGCTGAGCGACGCGAAGGCGAAGCAGTGGAAGGACCAGGTCGAAGCGCTGCTGCGCTGAGGCCTACTTCCCGAGCTCGGGCGCTGCGGCGCACCCGGTAAGCTCCACCTCGATGGCGCTGCCCGGCTTGCCCATCACCAGCGGCAGCGAGAACGGGAACTGCACGTCGGTCGCGGCGCCCACCGGGGCGACGAGGTGCAGGTCGAGCGCGTGGTCGCCGGCCGGCAGCGACGTCGGCAGCGGGACCTCCGCGGGCGTCGCTCCGCGGTCGGCGCCGTTCGCCGAGATGCGCGCCGTCACCGCCTTGCCCGCGCACGTCGCCTCGACGCGCACGTAGCCCGGCCGCATGCGGTACTGCGCGCTGACGTCGCGGACGATGGGGGCGCGCGGAGCCGACTTCGCGTGCCGGCCGAGCGCCGCGAACGTGGTGACGCCCACCGCCACGGCGACGAGCAACAGCGCGACGACGTGCTTGAGCCCGAACCCGAGAGCTGGCGGAGCAGCCCGCTTCGGCGGCGCCGGGTCCGCGCCGACGGGGAACGGCGCCACGACCGCCTGCACCACCTCGACCTCCTCGTCGTACGTCTGCGTCGCGCCCTTCTTCTTCGCGACCGCCATCGGCACCGACGGCTTGGACGGCGGCTCCGGCTCGGGGTCGTCCTCGACCGCGAAGGGCGCCTCGACGGCGCGGAACGGCACCGCCACCTTGCCGGTGTCGGCGTCGGGCTGCGCCTTGCGGTACGGCGCGACGACGCGCCCGGTCGCCGAAGCATCCTCGTCCAGCGTGTCCGGCCTGGGCGCCTCCCGCGTGACGGCAGCCGGCGCCGGCCGAATTGCTCCGCGCGCGCGCGTCGTCTTCTCGTCGTCGTGCAGCTGCGGCGGCGGCGCCAGCACCCTCGCGCGCGGAGTCGGCTCCGTCACCCGGCCGTGGTTCGGAGACGCCACGAGCTCCGTGGGCTGCGGCACGGCCTCGGCGGTGGGCGGCTGGACGAGCGCCGTCGACAGCTCGGGGGTCGTCTGCGCGGTCGGCGACTGAACGAGCGCCGTCGGCAGGCCCGGCGCGCTGTCGGCCGTCGGCGACTGAACGAGCGCCGTCGGCAGGCCCGGCGCGCTGTCGGCCGTCGGCGACTGCACCAGCGCCGTCGGCGCTCCGGCCTCGAGCGGAAACGGAGCGACCACGCGGTCCGTCGCGGCGTGCAGCGGCTTGCCGCACTTCGGACACCTCTCCCCGCTGCTCACGGGGGCACCACAATGCGGGCACGCGCCGCTCGCCACGGCCAAAGTCTACGCGAAGCGAGCGTGTTACCGTCGCGCCGGTTTGAAGCCCTTCCTCGCCGGTCTCCGCCGTCCTGCCGCCATCGCCCACCGGGGTGGTGCACGCGCGTACCCGGAGAACACGCTGGTGGCCTTCGAGCGCGCGCTGAACGAGCACCAGATGGACGTGCTCGAGCTCGACGTCCACACCACCCGCGACGGAGTGCTCGTCGTCCACCACGACGCCGAGGTCGACCGCTGCACCGACGGTCGCGGCCCCGTCGGCTCCTTCACGCTCGCCGAGCTCAAAGCGCTCGACGCCGGCGCCCGCTTCCCCGAGTGGAAGGGCAAGGGCGTCACCATCCCCACGCTCGAGGAGGTGCTGACCGCCTTCCCGAAGGCGCGGCTCAACATCGAGCTCAAGCACGCGGGCCCCGAGGCCCAGTTGCTCGACGTGCTCGGCAAGCACGCGGCGCTCGAGCGCGTCTGCATCGGCAGCGAGCACGACGGCGTCGCCGCAAAGCTCGCCGAGCTTCAGCCCGAGGTGTGCCGCTTCTACCCGGCCGGCGCCGCGCTGCAGGTCGCGATGGGCATCTGGGGCGCGCAGGAGCTTCAGGCCGATGCCCGCTACGACGTGCTCGAGGTGCCGCGCATCTTCGGTGGCGAGGTGGTGACGACGAAGCCGTTCTTCGACGCCTGCGAGAAGATCTCGGTGCCGGTCTTCGTCTGGGTGGTCGATGAGCCCGATGAAATCCGCCAGCTGCTCGCCGACGGAGCCGCCGGCGTCATGACCGACCTCCCCGCCGTGCTGCGCGAGGTGATGCGGTGAGCCTGCTGGTGCTGTGGCTCCTGGCCGCCGACCCGGTGAAGTCCGACGTCGCGTGCAAGACCGTCGCGGAGTGCTGGCTCGACGAAGACGGCAAGCCCATCGCCCGCCCGAAGTCGAAGAAGGGCCACAAGCTTCCCCGCGGCGACTGCGGGAAGAACCTCTTCTGGCTCCGGCACAAGCTGACCTGCGAGGAGGGCGTCTGCGTCGGTCAGTTCATCGGCGATAAGTGCTGAGCGCGTAGCTCGTGTTCTTGCTGCCGCCGGGGTTCTTCACGAGCAGCTTCAGCTCGAGCAGCTCCTTGAGGTCGCGCTGCGCGGTGTCGACCGAGGTCTTCGTCAGCGCGGCCCAGCGGCCGGAGGTGAGCTTTCCTTCGAGGCCGGCGAGCAGCTTGCTCATCATCAGCCGCTGCCGCTCGTTGAGCGCCTTCGAGGCGAGCCGCTTCGCCAGCTCTGCTCGGCCCAGCACCTCGGCGAGGATGTCGTCCGCCGAGTCCACCGCCTTCGCGAAGGTCTCGGTGAACCAGAGCAGCCACGGCGTCACGTCGAGCGGGCCCTTCTGCGTGTGCTCGAGCATGTCGTAGTACCGCTTGCGGTCTCTTCGAAGCTGGCTCGACAGGCTGTAGAAGCGCTCGGGCTTTCCCTCGAGCTGAGCGAGCGCCATGTCGGTGATGGCCCGCGCCACCCGGCCGTTGCCGTCGTCGAACGGGTGAATCGTCACGAACCAGAGGTGCGCGAGCCCGGCCCGGAGGACTCCGTCGAGCTTCGGCGGCGCGTTGAACCAGGCGAGGAACTGCTTCACCTCCCGCGCCAACTGCTTCGCGGGAGGGGCCTCGAAGTGCACCCGCTCTTTGCCGATGGGGCCGGAAACGACCTGCATGGGTCCGAGCGCGTCCGTCCGCAGGCCTGGCGGCGCGCCGGTCTGCAGCTGAACCTGCCAGCCGATGAGCCGCTCGAGCGTCAGCGGCTTCGCGTGCCCGAGCGTCGCGTCGAGCGTCATCGCCACGACCCCGTCGGCCTTCTGGTCGACCTTCTCGGTGAGCCCGGCGAGCTTCACGCCGAGCCGCCGTGCCACGGAGGACCGCACGCTCGCCCAGTCGAGCTCCTCGCCCTCGATGGAGGAGCTCTTCGACGCCTCCTCCGCGACCGCCTGCACCCGCGCGGCGCCCTGAAGGTCGAGGCCCAGCTGCGCCATCTTGCCCAGCAGCACCCCCTGCTTCCGGGCGGCCGCAGCCAGAGGCGCGAGCAGCTCGCCCGCGTCCCAGACGAAGTCGGGCCAGTCGCCGCTCTGCCAGAGGTACGTGATTCGCCGCATTGTCTGCGGTGAATCTAACGACATTCGCCGCGTGCCGTCGAGTCGTTCGCCGCAAATCATGCGGCGAACCGTGCGGCGAACCTACTTCGCCTCGAGCTTCTTGAGCGTGGCCTCGATGCGCGCGACCGACTTCTCGGCGCGCTGCGCGGCCGGCAGCGACTTCCCGTACGAGACCGCCTCGGCGAGCGTCGCGCGCTGGCCCGCCGCGTCGCCCTTCTTCTCGAGCAGCGACGCCTTCACCTCGTAGAGGCGCAGCTTGCGCGGGCCGTACGCCTTCGCGAACGCGCGCTCGATGGCTTTGAGGCCGTCGTCGAGGCGGCCGGCCTCGCGGTAGATGATGGCGAGCCGCGCGGGCGGGTTGTAGTCGTCGGGCAGGTCCTTCTCGCTCTGCAGCAGAGCGCCCTCCGCGCGCAGCGGCTCCTTCGCGGCGAGCGCGGCGCTCACGCGGTGCGGGTCGAAGACGGCGCGCGCGGCCGGAGTCGCCGCCTTCGCCGCCTCGCCCTCGAGGAAGCTGAGCCACTCGCGCGCGAGCTCCTTCGTGGCGGCCTCGTCCTTTCGCTCTTCGCGCAGGCCCACGAGCAGCTCGTACAGGCCGCTCTTGTCGTCGGCGAGGATGCCGTCGAGCTTCACCGCCTCGTTGGCGAGCGGCTCGAGGATGGCGACGGCGTCGGAGCGCCAAGGCTCGGCCGGGTCGGCCATCGCGGCGCACGAGAGCGACAGCGCGACGGCGTTCGCGAACGAGGGGCCGCGCGGCAGCTTCGGCGCGCGCTCGACTCCGGTGGCGGCGCAGAGCGAGAGGTTGCGCGCTCCGTAGGCGGCGTTGATCAACGACTCGATGGCGCGCGGCCGGCGCGGGTGCCCGTCGGGCAGCGCCCGCACCGCCGCCTGGTACGCGGCCAGAGAGTCCTTGCGCTCGGCGTACAGCCGGTCGGCCTCGGCGAGCAGGGCGAGCGGGTCCTCCGCCGCCACGTTCGCCTTCACCGTGCGCTCGCCGTCGTCGAACAGCTTCTCGAGCTGCTCGACGGTGCCGGTGCCGAGCCACTTGAGCACCGCCTGCTCTTTCGAGGCGTCGACGACGAACAGCGTCGGCCACACCTCGACCGGGTACTTCTCGAGGAAGCCGGCGTTCTTCTCCTTCTCCGTGTCGATGGAGAGGAAGACGTAGCGCTTCTCGTTGTGCTGCAGCTCGGGCGACTTCATCACGTGCTCGCGCAGGAACACGCAGCTGTGGCACCACGGCGCCCACGCGTCGACGAACAGCGGCACGCCCCGCTCGCGCGCGGCTTTGAGCGCCGCGTCGTAGTCGTCCTCGATGAACTGGATGCCGCGCTCGGCGGTGTCGGTGTCCCGACCGCTGCCTGCAGTCGCGCAGGCGCAGAGAAGAAGAAGGGCCAGGAAGCGCATGCCCGCCCCTCTATCAGAACGTCGGCAGGCAGGCCCCGAACGCGCAGCTGCCGTTGCCCGTGAAGCAGCAGTCGGCCGCGGAGCTGCACGACGCCAAGCTCTCGACGCTTACGCAATAGCATGCGTTCTGCGTGGTGCCGGGAGGCATCCTGCACTGGAACCGCCCGGTGCAATCGGCGGCCCCAGAGCACGTCTTGAAGCACCTGCCCGTCGCATCGTTGGCGAACTCGCCACAAGTCTCTCCCATTGGGCACGTGCGATCGAAGCGGTTGCATGCCGTGAAGCAGAAACCACTGCTCCCGAGGAAGTTCTGCTTCTCGCAGTTTCCGGACTCGCAGTTACTGTCCGAGGTGCAGGCGGCGCTGGTCTTCGAGCGGCCCTTGTCCCTGTTCTCGCACTTGCGGCTCCACAGATTGCAGCCCACGTTGCCGCCGGTGGTGGCGCAATCCGCGTCCGAGTTGCAGAGCGGCTTGCACGAGCTCCTTCGGCCATCGTCGTCGCATGCCTGGCCGCTCCGGCAACCGGACGACCCCGAGCACTCACGGCGACAGAAGTTGCCGAACTCATCGTTGACGCACGTGCTGCCGGCCGTGCATCCGGTGCTGACTCCGTTGCTGTCGCGACTGCACGCCCCCGAGTTCGTGCAGTAGCCGTTCGGCGGGCCGCTGGCCTCGACGACGCAGTGGCCGCCCGCACACTGCGCCGCGCTGTTGCACGCCGAGCCGTTCGGCAGGTTCGTGCAGCCGGGCGTGCCGCTGCACGCCGAGTCGTTGCAGTCGACCGCGCGGTTGCAGTTGTCGTCGATGCCGTTGCCGCAGATCTCGGTGCCCGCGCCGGTGCAGTCGGAGTCGGCGCAGTCGCGCGCGCCGTCTCCGTCGTTGTCGAGGCCGTCGGTGCAGACCGTCTCGCGCTTGCCGCCGTTCGCGAGGCACGCACACCCGGCGCCGCACGCCTGGCCGGTGCAGTCGGGGTCGAAGCAGTCGCGGTCACCGTCGTTGTCGTTGTCGATGTTGTCGTTGCAGTTCGAAGGCGCCTCGGGCGAGCCGTTGCCGCAGCCCTGGGCGGCGCCGTTGCAGTCGGCGGTGTCGGCGCAGTCTTTGAGGCCGTCGCCGTCGTTGTCGAGGCGGTCGTTGCAGAGGGTCTCTCTCCTGCCGCCCATGCAGACGCAGCCGTTGCCGCACGAGGTGCCCGAGCAGTCGGTGTCGTTGCAGTCCGACTGGCCGTCCATGTCGTTGTCCTGGCCGTCGTCGCAGAGCGTCTCTCGCTTGTTCGGCGTCACGCACTGGCAGCCGGTGCCGCAGGGCAGCATGTTGCAGTTCGAGTCGCCGCAGTCGGACAGACCGTCGCCGTCGTTGTCGGCTCCGTCGGAGCACAGCGTCTCGGCCTTCATCATCGAGATGCAGGTGCAGCCGGTGCCGCACGACTGCATGTTGCAGTCGGTGTCGAGGCAGTCGGCGCTGCCGTCGCTGTCGTTGTCGACGCCGTCTCCGCAGGGGCCCTCGCCGCGCATGCCGTTGCGGCACGCGCAGCCGTTGCCGCAGATGAGCCCCTCGCAGTCGGGGTCCATGCAGTCTGAGGGGCCGTCGCCGTCGTTGTCGGCGCCGTCTCCGCACGAGGTCTCGGCCTTGGTGCCGCCGTCGGTGCACGAGCAGCCGGTGCCGCAGGCCTGGCCGAGGCAGTTGGCGATGTCGGGGCAGTCGATCTTCCCGTTCAGGTCGTTGTCGATGCCGTCGGCGCAGTTGCCGGCCTCGGCGCCGCCGTCTCCGCAGTGCGGGCGGCCGTGGCAGTCTTCGTCCTGGCAGTCGACCTTCTGATCCAGATCATCGTCGACGCCGTTGTCGCAGGTCTCGACCTTGATGCACGCCGTGTCCGACGCACAGTCGCTGTCGGCGCAGTCGATCTTGCCGTTGCTGTTGTCGTCGACGCCGTTGGTGCAGTTCTCGAAGATTTGGATGCAGAAGCGGTCGTTGAAGCAGTCGGGGTCGGCGCAGTCGGTCTTTCCGTCGCCGTCGTTGTCCTTGGAGTCCCCACAGACCTCCTTCGGCATCATCATCTGGCCGTTACCGGTACAGGACACGCCCCCGAGGAGGGCGATGAGGACGAGGGAGCGCGCCACGACGCCGCTATACCATACGCAGGTATGACACTTGTGATGGTGGCGTGGTTGGTCGTGTGTCAGGCGCCCGAGGCCCCCTCGGCCCCCGTGGAAGAGGGCGAGCCCCCGGCGCAGGCGGCTCCCCAGGAGGCCCCGGCCGAGGCGGTGCAGGCTCCCTCGGCGGTGCGGGTGGACCCGGGCTGGGCGAAGGAGGGCGCCGTCGCCGGCTTCGCGCTCTCGGCGGTGCCGTTCGGCCTCGGGGTCGCCTCGGTGGTGGCGATGTGGGCGGGCAACCAGACCGCGCAGGACTGGCTGCAGGTGGCCGCCGGCGTGTCGGCGCCGCTGGTGGCGCTGGTGCCGACGTTCGGCAGCCGCTCTGCGACGCTCGCGAACGACGAGCTGACGCTCCGGCCGCGCCTGTTCCGCGTCATCGGCTGGGTGATGACCATCTACGGCGCCGTCGGCCTCATCTCGAGCTTCGCGATCGGCCGGCTGTGGGGGTGGATCGGGGAGCAGGCGAACTTCAACTGGGGCACCATCAGCGGCGGGAACCGGAACATCGAGAACACGGCCATGGTGGTCGGCCGCGTGGTGAACACGTTCACCACGATGTGGTCGGTGCTCGTGTCGGTCGCCGGCATCTGGTTCATCTCCGCGAGCGCGAACATCTCGCACACCCGCGCGACGGACCCGCAGTTCCTGCCCTCGGTGGCGGTGATGCCGATGCCGGGTGGTGGAGTCGCCGCCAGCGCGTCACTGACAGGACGATTCTGAGCGACGGGACCGCGGTGGCGAGCGCGTACGCCTCGGCGTCGATGAAGTCATCTGCGCTCCAAGAGCGATCGCTAGGACATCAATCGGTTTGAAGGCGATCTGATCGCGCCCGGTTAGGCCGCTTGTTTGCGGCGGATCGTCTCCAGGTTCTGGATTGCCGCAGCTCGGCGCACCGCGAACAGGTTTTTCCGAAGCCCGATGTAGCGAGCCCGTCGACCGGTGCGGCGAACGAGATGCGCCAAGCGGTGCTCGACCTTTGTTCGCTGCCGAAGTTTCGCTCGGCCGGCTGGCGTTCGTAGCTGCTTACGAAGGCGATGTTGCAGCGGCTCGTCGAGCGCGATCGCGACGTAGCGCCCTTGTTTCGACGACGTGCACATCGTGCGTACTGGGCACTTCGCGCAGATGTCGACGTCGAAGCAGACCTTCTGGGCCCAGGAAGAAGCTCTTCGTCTGGCCCACCCGGACAGCTGATGGTTCTGGCTCTCATGTCGATGTCGAAGTCAGACTTCGAGAAGCGGTTGCCATTCGCCCGATCGTGCGGCTTGCAGAAGATGGCCGCGCCCGCAGCGTTGCGCTGCCTGATGGCTTCGCTCGTCACGTAGCCACGGTCCACGTACATCTCTCCGATCGTGAAGCCCTGATTCTCGATGTCCTGCAGCAACGGCTCGGCTGCGGTCGCCTCTTGCCGGTTCGCTGGCACCAGTGCCGCTGAGAGGATGAGGTCGGTGTCGAGGTCCGTCGAAAGGTGCTGTTTGTAACCGTTGAAGAGCTTGTTCCGGTTCTTTCGCCCATGCCGCATGTCGGGGTCCTCCACCGAGACGCGGCGATCGGGCGCGACTCCTTCTCGGATGCGTTGACCGCCACCGTCAGGATCCGGCTCGAGGTTCTGCTCGCGGATCTTCGCGAGCGTTTCGACATGCACATCGAGTGGCGGTTTCTTGAGCTCTTCTGGCAACTCTCGCTTCAGCCAAGCACTCAGTGCATCGAGCTGCTTCAGCAGACGATTGAGCGCTTCATGCTTCGAGTCGTCGTCTCCCCAATCGATGTCGAGAGCCTTCTTCACGCTCGACTCGAGCAAAAGCGAGCACCCAGCCTTGTCGCAGATTCGCTCCAAAGGCCACTTCAAGAGTCCAGCAGCGCATTCGGCGACCTTGCGCGCAGCATGAGCCAGAAGATTGAAAGTGTCTTCGACGCGGCCGGCTCCTTCGAGAGGTGCCGAGTCCATCGCCACGCGAAGATTCTTCGGCAGCTTCTTCCAGTCGAACTCCTTCGTCGCTTTAGCGATCTCGATCGTGCGCTCGAGTAGCCGGCGATCCATGTCCGCGCGCACGAACCGCTGCCTGAAGTCAGCGAAGGCACCTTGAGAGAAAACGTTCTCGGTGGCGCCGACGCAGTCGAGGACCATCTGGACGCTCGCATCGAGCGCAGTCAGCCGCACCATTTCCGCATCCGACACGTTCAGGTACCCCTGCACCAGCGTCGCGATCGCCATCAGCCCCGGCGCGATAGGCGCTTTGCCCGCCCCCGTGTCCCGATAGAGCGCCGCCAGCTCGTCTTGGAGACGGTCGTCGACGATCTCGTGACGATGCACTCGAAGAAAGACCAGCAGGGTCCGCACCCGCTTCAGGTGCCGGACGATGACCTGCTCCTGCTTTGAGAGTTCCACTCTCGGCTTCCACCGCTCGATGGCCAAGAGTCCTCCCGCGCAAACCAGCTGCGCGAACAGATCACGACGCGCTCCAGCGGTCGATCGCCCTAAGTGATCGACTCGGCTACTGATTCAACCCGATCGATGTCCTAGGCGCGCTGCGGTTACCACAGAGGGGTCTCCTAGGAGGGGTCTCTGCGTCGACGGCGTACCCCACAGCAGCGTCGCGTAGACACCATCGTGGTGTTTCGGCCTCTAGTGACGCATTGCTTCCGCAATGCGGGCGACGACATCCACCAGACCCTCGTCACCACAGCTAGAAATGTCTTCCTTGTGTATGACTCCAACTACTTGGTTTGAGCCTCGCCACTTTCGGAGCATCTCGACGATCGCAAGTAGAGACTTAGATGCACTGTCCTTCCGATCGCTGAGATGAGAAACCAAGGCGTCAAGAGTCCGAGCGTAGTTCCGGAGTACAATATGGCTGTCACTCGCCGGCCAGACTATCGTCGTCATGTCGAGCCCCCGGAACTCAACGTACCGCAAGTCCGCACGACTGAAATCTACGCGCGTCATCTCATTCGGCGGCAGCGTCTCTCCGCGAAAGCCACTACGGTAGAACATCACGTCCGAAAGCGGGCCCACAAAGACACAGTCGACAAAAGCACTCCCCTGAAAGTCGACGCCGTTAAGCCGCGCGTGGTCAAATAGGCAGCCTCGAAACTCGGCGGATAGATAGTTCGACCCGCGCAAGTCTGCACGCGTGAAGTCGACGTTCTCAAAGACATTCCGGCGGCCCCCAACTTCGACCGCGCCCAAAGCGGCAGTGCGCAGGTCGGCTTCAACAAATGATGTGTTGAAGATCCGCGTACCCCAGAGCCGCCAGTCGCGGCAGTCCGCCCCCACAAATTTACAATTCTCTATCCGCATCCCATGCAGCCTGAATGAGCGCAGTCGGCTCTGGCTGAGATCCAGATCGCGCCATTGCGCATTGTCTATAATGACACAGTCGACAGTCGACACAGACGAGGACCGCTTGTGTCTGTCGCCGGAAGGCGCGACGGAATTGCGCAAATCGAGACGTCCGTCCACGAGTGTGCCCGCAGAAGAATCCAAGCTCTGCCCAGCGATTAACTTGGAAAACAAACGATCTGCCGGCGAACAATTCACCCGTAGCTCCCATGAGGAAAGAGATTCCGGTGCCGAATCGCCCAGGATACTTGTCCAGGGGCCATCGACGCAGCGTCGTCAATTTCAGCACGTTCGAACTGGCGCATGAGAACGTTAGGACTAAGCCTGAGCGACGGGGTGATATTCAAGCGTCCAATGTGGGCATACATGGCTTCGCGTCAGAGCATCTTCGCGAGAGGCGCTTCACCGGGCCGTTGCAGCCGGCGTGGGATCGAGTCGCCGGCATTCATCGCTGAAGCGCGGCCCTGAACTGCTTGGCGCGCTGCAGCGCCCGCTCGATGTCGTCGGCCCGCACCACGAAGTGGCCCATCTTCCGCTTCGCGCGCGCCTCGCGCTTGCCGTACGTGTAGACCTCGACGACCTCGGGGAAGTCGCGCAGGCACGACAGGTCGAGCGCGCCGCCGTTGCGACCCTGCGAAAGCCACACGTCGCCGAGCAGCTGCCCCATCACCCACGCGCCCGGGTTCATCGCCGGCACCGGAGGCGGCAGCCCGCACAGCACCCGCGCCAGCGCGTCGAACTGGCTCGTGCTGCACGCCTCGCGCGTCACGTGGCCGGAGTTGTGGGTCCGCGGCGCCAGCTCGTTCACGTACAGCTCGCCGCCGGCCACGAAGAACTCGACGGTGAGCAGCCCCTCGACGTTCAGCTTCCGCGCGATGCCGAGCGCGGTCTGTTTCGCCTTCTTCGCCAGCTCCGCGTCGATGCGCGCCGGCAGCAGCGTGAAGTCGAGCACGTGCTCGTGGTGCAGGTTCTCGAAGACGTCGAACACCTGCTCCTGGCCAGCGCCGCGCGCGACGATGCACGACACCTCGGTCTGCAGGTCGAGCTTCTCCTCGAGCACCGCGGGGCCGACGCCGGTCGCGTCGTCGGGGCTGCGCAGCACCGACTGGCCCTTGCCGTCGTAGCCGCCGAGCACGCTCTTCACGATGCAGGGGAAGCCGACCTCCATCGCGGCGGCGCGAATCTCCTCGCCCGGCGCCACCGCGCGGTGCTTCACGGTGCGAAAGCCGTGGTCCGCGAGGAACTTCTTCTCCAGCGCGCGGTGCTGGGACGTGCGCAGCACCTCGAGCGACGGCTTGAGCTTCGACGCGTAGGCCGCCAGCGGCGCCGACGGCACGTTCTCCGAGTCGAACGTCACCGCGTCGCAGCGGCCGAACAGCTCCTCGAGCGCCTCGGCGTCGTCGTACGCGGCCTCGAGCACGCCGGCGAGCCGACGCGCGCACGGAGCGTCGGGGTCCTTCTCCAGCACCGTCACGTCGGCGCCGAGGTGGTGCAGCGACTCGGCGAGCATGAGCCCGAGCTGGCCCCCGCCCAGGATTCCGATGCGCGGGCTCATCGCTTCTTGCCGGCTTCACCGAGCATCGCCGTCGACTCCATCGACTTCTTCGCCGCCGCGTCCCGGTACGCGACGAGCTTCTTCCTCAGCTTCGCGTCGTCGACGGCGAGCATGCGCACCGCGAACAGCGCCGCGTTCGTCGCGCCCGCCTGGCCGATGGCGAACGTCGCCGTCGGCACGCCCGCGGGCATCTGCACGATGCTGTACAGGCTGTCGACGCCCGAGAGCGCCTTCGACTGCACCGGGACTCCGAGCACCGGCAGCGTGGTGAGCGACGACACCATGCCCGGCAGGTGAGCAGCCCCGCCGGCGCCCGCGATGATGATGCGGACTCCGCGCGCCGCCGCCGCCTTCGCGAACTCGAACATCGCCTCGGGCGTGCGGTGCGCCGACACCACCTTCACCTCGTGCGCGATGCCGAACTGCTCGAGAATCTCTGCCGCCGCGCGCATCGTTTCGAAGTCCGAGGCGCTGCCCATGATGATGGAGACTGTCGGCATGAAGGGCGCGGACTGTACGTCATGGCGCTTGCTCGTGCACCGGCTCACCGCTCGCAGGAGACACGGTCCACACGTCTCCGTTCCACTCGCACACCGCGGTGAAGTCGTCGGCGCCGGCGTCTCGCAGCGAGTACGTGTACACGGCCTTCTCCGGAACCTTGACGCGCAGCTCGCTGAGCTCTTTCGCGTACGCGCCGTGCTGCTCGCGGTGCGCGCGCTGCGCCCAGAGGATGTCGCGCAGCACCACCTTGCACTCGTACGCCTTCGGACGCTCTTTGCGGCCGACGAAGCGCGAGACCGCGCCCGCGGTGCCGAGCAGCACCACGGCCCCGAAGACGAGCGCGAAGACGGTGCCGCGGTTCACCTGCTCACTTCGTGCGCTTGAGCGTGTACGTGCAGGCGACGCCGTCGCGCTGCTTGATGCGCATCTCGTCCGTCCACCCGGGCATGAAGTCTTTCCCCGCCTCGATGAGGCCGGCGTAGAAGCCGGGCACGTCGCTCACGTCGCTGATCCACAGCTCGTGGCTGCGCTCGTCGAGCGTGGTCAGCTTCGTCTCGATGAAGTTCGCCCCGGTGCGCAGGTTGTTCGTCATGCGCTGCAGCGAGCGCGTGACGCCCATCACCTTCGCGGCGGCGAACATCGCCTTGCCCATGAACGTCTCGGCGAACTGGCGCACCGTCCGCTCTCCGAGGTGCTTGTGCTGCTCCTCGGGGCTCTCGCCGGGCCACATGTCTCTGGACACCAGCCGCACCGCCTGCGCCCAGTGCTCGGCGGGGTAGGCCGGGTCGACCGGCTTGCGGAAGTACATGCGCAGCTCGCCGAGCTGCTTCTCGGTCTCGGGCTTGATGTTGCCCTCGGCGGCCTTGAGCAGCGCCTCGATGGAGGACGCGAAGATGAGCTTCTGCTTGGCCGGCTCTGCCATGGGTGCGCGCGACACCCTACGGCAAGCGCCGTGCGGTTTTCACGGGTTTTCCGAGTTCGGCGGCCACCGAGGCAGCCAGCCGCTCGCGACGCGCGTCGCTTTTCCGCCCTGCAGCGGCATCACCCACACCTCGGGGCGCGCCGCGTCTCCGCGCACGAACGCCACCCGCTTTCCGTCGGGAGACACCGCCGGCTGGTCATCGTCGTGCGTGCCGTCGGTCAGCGCGCGCGCCTTGCCGCTCGCGAGCTCCACCGCCCACAGTCGCAGCCGGCCGCCGCCGCGCCGCGCCGCGAACACCACCTCGCGGCCGTCGGGAGTGAACACCGCATCCCGCTCGACGTCCTCGCGCGCCTCGGGCGCCTTCGGCCCCGGCTCGAGCGGCTCGACGTGCAGCGGCTTCGGCGTGCCTCCCTCGCGCGGCAGCACGTACAGCGCGTCGGAGCCGCCGCGGCTCGAGACGAACACGACGCGCTCGTCACGCACGCGCGGGGTCACGTCCTCCGAGGGGTCGACGGTGAGCCGCCGCGCGACGCCGCCGTCGAGGGGCATCGCGTAGAGCTCGGGGTCTGAATCGCGGCTGGAGGCGAAGAAGACCTCGCCGCCCGAGAGCTGGGGCTCGAAGCTGCCGGCCTCTCCGTCCTGGGTGAGCTGCTGCGCGCCGCCGTCGAGCTGCAGGAGCCACAGGTCCGAGAAGCCGCTTCGGGAGGACTCCACGATGACGAAGCCGTCTCCGACCGCCGGAGAGCGCGCGCGGCGAGCGTCCGCGTGCAGCTCGGCGCCGTCGAGGAACAACAGGCGCTCGACGTGGTCGTCGCCGTCGCCGACCGACTCGACGACAATCAACCGGTCGCCGAGCCACGCGGCGGGGAAGTGCTGGCGGGGACCGCTCGTCAGCCGCTCGTCGCCTCCGTCGGGGAGCAGCCGGTGCACCTGGCCCTCGGAGACGAACACCAGCCCAGAAGGCACGTCGGCCGGCGGAGCTCTGAGGAAGAACAGAGCCGCGCCGGCCGCCATGACGACACCGATTGCGATGACCGCGCGACGCACGCGCGAGCCCGCTTAGCGGATTCGCACCGCGTCCGCGATGACGACCTTGCCTTCGGCCGCCCAGCGCGACAGCACGATGCGGTTCCAGCCGGCAGAGAAGTCGAACGTGCCGACCGTGCGCCACGCGCCGCCGTTGACGGTCTGGTTCATCGTCGCCTGGCCGACCTTCTGGCCCGCCGCGTTGAACGCCACGAACGGAGCCGCGTTCGAGCGGTTGGTCCCCGCCGTCCACCACGCGTCGATGGTCTTACGGGCCGGAGCGTTCAGCTTGAACCAGAACGACGCCCCGTCGCTCACCGGCGCGGTCGCCGCGTACCAGTAGCCCGTGCCGTAGTAGCCGGCGGTCGACGACGTGCTGATCCAGTTCGACGACACCTGGATGTAGCCGACGGCCTGGTTGTTCCGCGCGTTGTTGCTGTCGACGACGATGGCGCCCGTCGGAGTCGGAGTCGGCGTGGGGGTCGGCGTCGGCGTCGGCGTCGAGGCGCCGCAGAACGAGTTGATCTTCGACAGGTACGACGTCCACGGCCAGTTCTTGCCCGGGTCGGTCCGGTTGTACGGCTGCAGCTGGCCGTGACCCACGATGTGGAAGCGGTCGCGAACGATGCCGCGGTCCTTCGTGATGTTGCAGACCAGGCGCGCCGAGGCGTCGAGCTGCGCCGCGGGGAACGACGTCTGCGACGCGAAGCCGGCGTGCTCGATGCCGATGGTGAAGTTGTTGCTCGACGTCCCGTTGCGGAAGCAGTCGGTCTTGTTGTTCAGGTTGCAGTTGTAGGTCGCCGCGATGTGCCACGCGCGGTCCGACTCGCGAACCAGCTGCGAGATCTCGGTCCCGGTCGACACCACGTAGTGCGCCGAGGCGCCCGCCACCGTGCGCGTCAGCCAGCCCCAGCAGCCGCTGTACGCGCCTTCGCACGTGTGGATGATGACCATCTTCGGCGCGACGCCGCCGCGCGAGTTGAAGTTCGGAGACGGACGCCACAGCGCCGGCGCGTAGTCCGGGCCGGCCGACAGGCGCTGCTCGGCCGTCGCGAGGTCGCCGGCCGTCTCGCGCAGCGCGAACGGCTTGACGCTCAGGCGCTCGAGCTTCGCGGAGAGCTCACCGACGCCGAGCTTCAAGGTGCCGAACACCTCCTGGCGCGCGTACTCGGCCTTCGCCTCGGGGACGTCGTCGAGGCGCGCGTAGTCTTCGAGCACCGTCGACCACGCCTCGGCGTCCGTGCGGTCGATGCCGCGGGCGCGCGCGAGCGAGTCGAGGTACGCGGCGCCGGCGAGCACGTTCGGCAGCGCCTCGGTCTTCGCCTGCTCCTCGGTGACCCCGGCGAGCTCGGCGCCCTTGGTGAGCGCGTCGCCCCACAGCGCCATCAGGCCGAAGCGCGCGGGCTGCCCTTCGTGCTCGGGCTCTCCCTGAACCATCTCGTAGCGCGTCTCGGCCCACGCGATGGACTTGAGCAGCGCGGGAGGAATCGCGAAGCGCTCGCCGGCCTGCTCGAACTCCTTGTCGTACGTCGGCGCGGCGCGCAGCGCGGCCTCGGTGGAGACTTCGCCTCCGCTCTCGACATCGTCGCCGTCGCTCACCGTCAGCGCCGCGTCGCCGCAGCTGCACAACAGAATCACCACTGCGAATCTGGAAGTCATTGTCGCCTCGGTTGAAGTGAAACGCGGGCGACTCACTCGACGCCCGCTCTTGCGGGGCGTTCGCAACGCATCCTTCGCGCCAGCACGTTGATCAGAGGGGGCGCTACCCGGTGCGATCGTCGATTTGATTTCAAATGGGACAGCACACACGGCACAGGCGCACCGCAGTGTTGTCAGGCCTTTTTCACGTAGGACACAGGCGCAGACGCCTTCGGGTTTCAGTGGGAACTTTGGTTACCAGCCGCAGACGCCTCCACGACGCACTGCGCGCAGCGGCCCGCCCGCATAGAAAAAAGCCATGGCAACGGGCAGTACGTTGGAGGGGCAGACCATTCTTCTGGTCGATGACGACAAAGACGTTCGCGAGGCGATCGCCGACGCGCTGGCCCAGGCCGGCTGCGTGGTCACCACCGCGGCGAACGGCCTCGAGGCGCTCGAGCTGTTGCGCCGTGGCGCGCGACCGCACGCCATGCTCGTCGACCTCGACATGCCGCTGATGGACGGGCGGACCTTCTGCGAGACGTGCGATCGCGACTCGGAGCTGTGGCGCATTCCGCGCGTGCTGCTCACCGCGAACCCGTACGCCGCGTTCTTTCACAGCCGCGCGTGGATGGTGCTCGCCAAGCCCGTCGACGTGAGCCGGGTCGTGGAGAGCCTCTCCACCGTGCTGGGCCCACATCGCCTCGCGGCGTGATTCTTTGCGCCTTCGGGGCCCCTGGCCAACTGCCCACAAATTCCGAACGACCGTTCGAGACCGCTCACCACGTCAGCTCAACGAACCCCTCGCTCACGCTCACGCCGAGCTGCTTCGCGTCGCCGACGAACCACGCGCCACCGGGCGGACCCTGATCAGGAACGTGGAGCGCGCCGTTCTTCTCGCGCCGCAGCTGGCCGGTCGTAAGCGCCGCGGGGAAAATCCACACCTCGCCCCGGTCATGCGCGATGGGCTTGAGCTTCTTGAGCTTCGGCTTCTTCGACGAGGCCTCTGTGGTCAGCACGAGCCTTCGGTCTGCGAGCTCGAGCCGCACCTCACCGGGCTCAACGGGAACGAACAGCTGGCCGCCCTTCGTCGCTGCGCCCTTCTTCGTGGCCGCGAGCGCGAGCGTGAGGTCGGTCGCATTCATCAGCTCGTACCCCCAGCTGCGCGTTTCGCCCACGTACCAGAACGTGTGGTCGGGGTGCTGAGGCAGCCGCCTGGCCTCGGGGTTGGCCTTCAGAAAGTGTTTCGTGAGCTCGGCGATCACGACTTCGGCTTCGGCAGCGGTCGCGAACTCGAGCTCTTGCTTGCCCTTCTTGTTCGGCCGCAGGTGTTTTGGGAGCGTCTCGACGCCATGGCCGCCGTAGACGAGCCGCGTCTCGCCGGAGCCTCCGCTCGCACCACGCCACGCCTTCGCCGCTGTCGCGCTGGTGATGATCAACGGACCGCCCTCGGTGCGGAAGGACATGCTCATTTGCGCGCAGCGTACAATGGAGCTCTCGCCGCGCAGACATCGAGATTCGGCGACACGTGCAACAGCACTGCGTGTTCTGCGTCATCGGCGACTGGCTCTTCATCGGAGCGCGCCCCGCTCGAAGCACATCTTCAGCTTTCGCGATTTTGCGCTTTGGCAGGGAAGGACGAGGCTTCATGCTCCCGGGCATGGCCCCGCCCGACGTCGCTCGCGTCCGCCGTGCCCTCGACAAAGCCCATCGCATGCTCTGGCAGACCCAGAAGCCCGACGGCTCCTGGGACATGCCGGGAGACTTGGGGCCCTGGGTCACCGCGCAGGTCACCATCGCGCTGAAGTACGTCGGAGCGCTGAGCGACGAAGACGCCGCCGACACCGGCCGCTGGCTGCGCGGGCAGCAGCGCCGGAGCGGCTCGTTTCCCCTGCACCCCTTCGCGAACAAGGGAGAGATCGGCTCGACCGCCTGCTGCTGGGCCGCGCTGCACGTCTGCGGCGGCGCCGAGAACGTCGCGGCCGCCGCGGCAGCGAAGCGGTGGATCGACGCGAACGGCGGAATCAAGGCCGTCATCGACCGCCAGAACTACGGCGACCTCGCGCCGCTGTTCGTCGCCATCGCCGGCCTGCTCGACCCGCACAAGCTCACGTGCCCCATCTCGGCGCCGGTGCTCATCGACCCGGTGAAGCGGTTCCTCGCGAAGCGCTTCCACGGCGGCGTCTTCATGGCGGCGCTCGAGCTCGAGGTCATCATCCGCACCCTGCGCGGCGGCTTCCTGCAGAACGCGCTCAAGCGCATCGTCGCGAAGGGCTGCATCGAGGAGATGGCCGAGTTCCAGAACCAGAACGGCAGCTGGAACGACAGCGCCGTCATCAGCGTCGGCGTGCTGCCGGCGCTCAAAGCCGCGGGCCTCACGCTCAACGACCCGCAGCTCGCGCGCGGCGTGCAGTGGATGCTCGCGCAGCGCAAGCGCGACGACAAAGGGCTGCACTACGACGGCTTCGGCACCGAGGTGTGGTCGACCGCGTTCGACCTGCGCGCGCTGATGGCGAGCGGCGTGCCCGCCTCGGACGTCGACGTGCAGCGCGCCTTAGGTTGGCTCTGCGACGCGCAGCTCACCATTCCGATGCCGGCCATCGACAACCGCCAGCCCGGCGCGCAGCTCGACGGCGGCTGGGCGTTCCAGCGCACGAACCACACGCTGCCCGACTCGGACGACGCGGGCGTCGTGCTCACCGCGCTCGGCCAGGCGCTCGCGCAGGGGGGCCTGGAGCCCGCGCTCGAGGCGAAGATTCGTCGCAGCGTCGCGCACGGTCAGAGCTGGGTCTTCGGCATGCAGAACCCCGACGGCGGCTGGTCGGCGTTCGTGTGGGGTCTGCCGGGGAAGAAGCCCGGGCCCATCATGAAGGACCCGCGGCGCATGAACATGATGAACCCGTTCGACCTCATCAGCCTGTACCTCGACCCTGCGGGCAATGCGGGAGACCCCTCGACCGAGGACCTCACCTCGCGCGTGCTGCACGGCCTCGGTCACACCGGCTACAACATCTCCGACCCGCGCATCGCGAAGGCGGTCGAGTTCCTGCGCGTGCAGCAGTGCGACAGCGGCGCGTGGTGGGGCCGCTGGGTGGTGAACTACCTCTCGTCGACCGCGTTCGTGCTGATGGGCCTCAAGGCCGTCGGCGCCAACCTGGAGGAGGCGTGGATTCAGAGGGCCATTCGCTGGATGAAGTCGCGCCAGAACCCGGACGGCGGCTACGGCGAAGGGCCGAAGTCCTACGCCGACGAGGCGTGGGCGGGGAAGGGGCGCTCGCTGCCTCCGCTCACCGCGCTGGTCGTGCAGGCGCTCATCGACGTCGGAGAGGGCGGCAGCCCCGAGTGCGAGAAGGCCGTCGAGTACCTGCTGAAGTCCCAGAGCGCGGACGGCTCGTTCCCGAACGGCAAGTACCTGCACACCAACATCCCGCCCGAGACGTTCTACCTCTACCCCGAGGCCGCGAAGTTCTACCCCATCGAGGCGCTCGGCAAGTACGAGCAGTACCTCGCGAAGCCGACGCCTCCGCGCGAAGAGCGCTGGGGCGACCCGCAGCTCGACGCCGCGCGCAAGCGGCAGGACCCCGTCGCCGACGCCGTGGTGAAGGCCGTCATCGACGGCGGCCACGTCAAAGAGGTCAACGAGCTGTTGATGATGATTCTGCGCACGGACGACCCGATTCCGCGCGCGCTGCCGGACCTCGCGAAGAAGTACTTCACCGACCACGAGGCGCTGCCGGCCTGGGCCGACCAGACGAAGATGGCCGCCGCGCAGCGGCTGTTCACGCGCGCCGGCTGGGAGATCGCCGCCGCGCTCTTCTGCTCTTCGCTGCCGCAGGCGTACGCCGCCGCGAAGGGGGCCCGCGTCATCGACGCGACGCACGCGCTCACCAAGAACACCAGGCAGCGCATCTTCGAGACCGCGCAGTTCTTGTTCGACGCCATCGACGAGAAGGCGCTCGACCCGGGGCAGCGCGGCGTGCGCACCATTCAGAAGGTGCGGCTGATGCACGCGGCGGTGCGGCACTACATCCGCACCTCGCCGGACGTGAAGTGGGACGAGGCCGAGCTCGGCGCTCCCATCAACCAGGAGGACCTCGTCGGCACGCTGATGACGTTCTCCATCGTGGTGCTCGAGGGGCTCGAGAAGCTCGGCGTCGACGTGACGCCGGCTGAAGGAGAGGCGTGGCTGCACTACTGGAAGGTGGTGGGCCACCTGCTCGGGCTCGAAGAGGGGCTGATGCCGCGCGACGTGCCGGACGGGCAGCTCTTGATGGACGCGATTCGCGATCGCCAGTGGGCGCAGTCTCCGCAGGGGAAGCGGCTGATCAAGCCGCTCATCGCCATGATGGAGGGCTACTTCATCGGCAAGACGTTCGACGGAGTGCCGACGGCGCTGGTGCGCTTCCTCGCCGGAGACCACTGCGGCGACATCCTCGGGCTGCCCGACGCCGACTGGACGCGCGCGCTCGTCGATGGCGCCGCGTTCCTGCGCGAGGCCTTCGACGACGACGACGTGAACGACCCGGCCTCACGCATCTTCGCGAAGCTGACGCACGAGATGATGGAGTTCGTGGTGCTGCAGCAGCGCGGCTGGAAGCAGGCGCAGTTCAGAATTCCGCGCAGCCTGCGTGACACCATCGACCCCAAGAAGCTACAGGGCCGGTAGCTTGGACCCTCAGCGCAAAGCGCCGCGTTGGAACCGGCGGCTGGTCTTCACTGCCGACGAAGGCTTCAAGGGCGACGTGCTCGACCTCTCGGCGGTCGGCCTTCGCCTGCGCGTGAGGGGCGGCACCGTCGAGGCGAGCTCCCGGTTGCTCGGCGGAGCGCTCACGTTCGAGGACGGGCGCCAGGTGCGCATCAAGGTGCGCGTCGCGCGCGCCGAGGTCATCGGTGAGTACGAGGAGCTGGGCCTCGAGATCGCCGAGGCCGACAAGTCGTTCTTCGACGCGCTGCCCGAGCTGAAGCCGTAGCGCGACGCGACCCGAGGTGCCGCGCTGCTCGCGTACCTCGAGACACGCTGACGCACTCGGTGCGCGGCTCGCGTACATCCGAGAACTCGCGCCACGGCCCCGATTGAATACGTTACGCCCGAACACGTTGTTGGCCCGACCGGCCGGCGCGTCGAGGGGCACCTATGACTTCGCAGTGGTCCGTTGGCATGACCTGGGCAGCGCTGCTGATGGCCGCCGTGCTCGGCGTCGCGTGCGCCGGGTGTGACACCCCCGTCGATCCCGGGATGGATGGCGGCGGCGGGAGTGGTGGCTCACAGGGAGCCGGCGGCGGCACCGGCGGAACGACCGGCGGCCCCGGCTTCGCGTCGCAGATCTCCTCCGGCACCCTTCACACCTGCGAGCTGCGCACCGACGACTCGATCTGGTGCTGGGGGTGGGGCAACCAGGGGCAGCTCGGGTCCTTCGAGACCAACCCGCAGATCGAGACCGGCGTGCCCACCCGGGTCCCCTCGGCGGAGGCCTGGAAGCAGGTCAGCGCGGGCGGCCCGAGCACCTGCGCGGTGGCGCGGGATGGCACGCTGTGGTGCTGGGGGATGTGGGGCGACGCCCAGGTGCTGGTGACCCGCCCGCAGCAGATCGGCAGCGACACCAACTGGGCCTTCGTCTCGAGCGGCGGAGGGGCGACGTCCCGCGGGTTCGCATGCGGACTGCGGACCGACGGGACCCTCTCGTGCTTCGGCGCGGGCATGCGGGGTCAGCTGGGCAGCAACGTGACGGCCGCCGACGGCACCTTCACCGTGGGCACGCCCGGCGAGTGGGCGCAGGTCGACGCGGCGGGAGCGTTCGCGTGCGGCGTCAAGAAGGACGGGTCGCTGTGGTGCTGGGGCGCGAGCACCGCCTTCGTCAGCGCGGATGGCGGCTTCGGCAGCGACATCCCCGTTCGGATCGGAACCGCCTCGGACTGGAAGCTGATCGCCGCCGGGGAAACGTCCGCATGCGGGCTCAAGACCAGCGGCTCGCTCTGGTGCTGGGCGTTCTCACCGGTCGTCTTCAACGGCATGCCCACGGAGATCGCCCCGGGCGAGGTGTTCGAATCGCTCGACGTCAACACCCACCTGTGCGCGGTGAAGCCGGACGGAACGGCGTGGTGCATCGGCAACAACAACTTCGGTCAGGTCGGCGATGGCGTGGCCGGGACCAGGGTCCAGTTCTCGCAGGTCGGTGCCGCGTCCGATTGGGCAGGGATCTCCACGGGCGGCGCTCACACCTGCGGCGTTCGGGACGACGGGACGCGGTGGTGCTGGGGCCAGAACGGCCAGGGGCAGCTCGGCCTGGGGATGGTCGGCAGCAAGCGCACGCCGGTCGAGGTGCGGGAGGCGGGCCCCTGGTCGACGGCCGCCGCCGGTGACCTGGAGGCCGCGTGCGCAGTGAAGGCCGACGGCTCGCTCTGGTGCTGGGGGCTGCAAGCGGGTTCGCAGAGCGCCTTCGGATCGCGCGCGCGGACGCCGGCGCGGATCGGCGTCGATTCGAACTGGGCTCGGGTGGACGTGGGGCATTCGCACCGCTGCGCCCTTCGCTCGGACCAGACCCTGTGGTGCTGGGGCCTGAGCAACAGCGGCGCGCTCGGGGTCGGCGCCGACAACGTCCGGGCGGACCCCACGCAGCTCGGAGCCGAGGCGTGGAGCCGCTTCGCGACGGGCAGGGAGCATACGTGCGGCGTCCGTGCGAACGGCACGCTGTGGTGCTGGGGGAACAACCGTGACGGCCAGGTCGGCGACGGCACGTCGATGGACCGCCGCACGCCGACGCAGGTCGGGACGGACACGGATTGGGCCGAGGTGACCAGCGGCGGCGATCACAACTGCGCGCTGAAGACGAACGGCTCCGCGTTCTGCTGGGGGGACAACTCGGATGGCCAGTCCGGCGCCGAGCTCGCCACGTCCGAGCTGACCGCACCCGGAGCAATTCCCGGCGGCGCGGTGTGGCGTCAGCTCTCCGCGGGCGACCAGCACACCTGCGGCACGCGCACCGACGGCTCGCTGTGGTGCTGGGGCGACAACGGGCAGCGGAGGCTGGGCGTGGAGCTGTCCGGCAGCACGAACACCCCGACGCGCGTCGGCACGGCCAGCGACTGGGTGCAGGTCGCGAGCGGCGACACCTTCACCTGCGCGACGAAGACGGACAAGTCGGTCTGGTGCTGGGGCTCGAACATCCACGGTGAGGCGGGAACCGGGCTGTCGCTGATCGCCGCGTCGCAGGTGCCGCCCACCCGCGTCGCGTCCGACGTCGCGTTCGAGTTCGTCTCCGCCGGCGCGGCCTTCGCGCTGGCGCGGGCCAGCGACGGCCGGCTGTTCTCCTGGGGCCGGAACTCGTCCGGTCAGCTCGGCGACGGCGACGCCTGGCGCGAGCTGCCCGTGAAGCTGCACTGAACCGGGGCGGTGCTCGTCTCAGCGCGCGAACCGCGACCTTCAGGCGCAGTTCTGGTACGCACCAGCCCGCGCCAAAGATGGACAGCTTCTTCAGCCGCTTCAGCCTCCGCACCCAGGCCGCGCTGGCCGTCGTTCTCCCGTGCGTGGTCGTCGCCGCGTTCGCGTCCGTCTACTTCCCGCGGCGCTTGAACGAGCAGGCGGCGCGCGCGCTCGAGCAGCAGATCGAGTCCGTCGGCCGCCTCGCGGTGGCCAACGCCGCGCCGACGATGCGCCTCATCCGCGACGGCCTCGCCAACCCCGAAGAGCTCAAGACCGTCTTCGACGGCGTCCGCGCCTCGGGCAACGTCGAGTCGATGGGCGCGCTCGTGGTCAGCGCCGAGACCATCAAGAAGGAGGGCGAGCGCCGCTTCGTCGACATCGTCGCCGGCGAGAAGAAGGTGATGATGGAGGGCGACCTGAAGCCCGGCCGCTACTCCGTCCCCGCCGCCGGCACCTGCGAGATCGACCGCGGCCAGGGCCTCACCGTCCGCTGCTCGCAGAAGGACCAGGACTACGAGGCGCTGATGGTCATCTCGGTCTCTCTGCGCCAGCTGCAGGAGGCCGAGCGCGAGAACCAGACCGTCGGCCTCTGGGTGCTGCTCGTCGCGATCGGCGTCGGCCTCACGCTCGCGTTCGTCTTCTCCGGAGCCCTCGCCGGCCCGATGGGCGTCGTCACCCGCGTCGCCCGCGAGGTCGCCGCCGGCGACGTCACCGTCCCGCAGGTCACCGTCGGAGGCGTCGGCGAGGTCCGCAGCATGGCCTCGTCCGTCAACGAGATGCTCGCGTCGCTGCGCGGCCTCGTCACGCAGATGGTCTCGCTGTCCGAGCGGCTCACCGGCGCCGCGAAGGGCCTGCAGGCCGCGAGCGCCGATCAAGAGCACGTGACGTCGCAGCAGTCCGCCTACGCGCAGCAGATCGCCGCCACGTTCGAAGAGCTCAGCCGGACGGCAGAGATGATCACCGCCTCCACCGACGTCGTCGAGCAGGCCGCCATCCGCACCGCCTCCGCGGTCGACGAGGCCCGCGCCGTCGTCAGCGAGATGGTCGGCGGCATCAGCGAGATTCGCCGCGAGTCGAAAGAGGTCGCGGACTCCATCGGCAAGCTCAACGTCGACCTGCAGCAGGTCTCGCGCATCGCCCAGGTCATCAAGCAGGTCGCCGATCGGTCGGACCTGCTCGCGCTCAACGCCGCGCTCGAGGGCACCAAGGCCGGAGAGGTCGGCCGCGGCTTCAGCCTCGTCGCCGCCGAGATGCGCAAGCTCGCCGAGAACGTGGCCGGCTCGGCGCGCGACATCGGCCGCCTCGTCGAGAGCGTGCAGCAGTCCGGCGACCAGGCCGTGAACAAGGCGCGCGAGGGCGTCACCGCGAGCGACAAGGGCGTGCAGGTGGCCGAGCGCGCGTCGACCGTGTTCGAGCAGATCGTCGAGCTCTCGCGCGGCACGAAAGAAGCGGCGCAGCAGATCTCCGTCGCGACGCGGCAGCAGCGCCAGTCGAGCGAGCAGGCCGTCCAGGGCGCGCGCAACGTCGCCGACCTCGTGAAGCAGGGCGTCGATGCCACCGGGCGCACCACGCGCATCGCGCAGGACCTGCAGCAGGCCGTCGCGGCGCTCACCGAGGTGACGCGCCGGTTCAAGGTCGAGCGCAGGGACTGAAGAGACGAAGGTCGTAAGCGCCTCCGTTCACCCTGAGCGGAGCTGCCCGAAGGGCAGCGCAGTCGAAGGGGGCCCGTAGCCGACGCGCGGCCCGCTTCGACTTCGGCCTGCGGCCTCCGCTCAGCGTGAGCGGCGCAGGGTTCGGACCGTCGTCAGTACCCCAGCCCCCAGAAGTGAAAGAGCGTCCCGTCGTGCACCTCGACCTCGACGGCCTTGTCGCCGCACCTCACGCGGTGCTTGCCCGGCTTCACCGGCGCGGGAACCCCCTTCGGAGCCGGCCACGGCGCGTCGTCGACGACGACCTCGGGGCAGTCGGCGTCGATCTCCAGCAGCGTGCCGCCGTCGGGTGCGCGCTCCTCGGTGCTCGCGGGCCTTGCGGGCTGCTTGCAGGCGAGCAGCGCAAGACACGCGGCCATCATCATGGCTCTCATCGAAGAGCGGTGTTAGCACCAGCGGTGCCTGGCCGGATGCACGCCGTGCAATCGTCTACCCTTCGAAGAATGTTCCGCGTCGTGATGCTCGCTGTCCTCCTCGGCGCCGGCGTGGTGCACGCCGAGCCTCCGCAGGGAGAGCAGGTCATCCACACCCGGGACGGCCGCGAGCTGCGCGGCGTCATCACCGCCGAGTCCCAGACCGGCTACACGCTGCGCGCGAGCGACGGCTCCGAGCAGCTCGTGCCGTTCGCGGAGATTCTGGACATGGTGCCCGCCGGCGAGCCCGCGGTCGCGCCGCCGCCGCCTCCTCCTCCGATGCCGCCGCCCGAGCCGGGGACGCCGCCTCCTCCGGCGCCCGATGCGCCTGAGCCGGAGGAGCCCGAAGAGCCGACCGTCGCGGACTGGCGCACCGAGCGCAGAGGCTTCCACTGGAGCATCGGTGCCGGCGGAATGATCGACCCCGGCCTCACCAGCACTGGCAGCTCGAGCACGTTCAACCCGACGTTCTTCGTCGGCGCGGTGCCGGCCATTCGCTGGGGCTTCGGCTGGCTCGACCTGCAGGCCGAGCTCATGCCGATGGGCTACTTCCGCGGGGCGACGAAGGCGTTCTTCCTCGGGCTCAACCCGCAGCTGCGCATCAACTTCGCCCGCTTCTACTCGCTCGGCGTGGGCCTCTATGGCGCGGTCGTCATCTCGCCGCGGGTCGACTTCCTCGTCGGCCCGTCGATCTCGCCCGCCATCTTCCGCTTCGGGGACCTGGGCCAGCACGAGGTGCGTTTCTGGATGGCGCAGCCCATGCTCGCCACCAGCGTCGGCTTGAGCAGCAACATCACGCTGCTGATGCTCAGCTACTCGTATGTCTTCTGACTTGTCGCTCGGCGGAGTTGAACACGGCGTGCACGCGGCAGGCTTCTTGCCTCAGCGGGCGACCCTCACGAAGCGTGCGCGCAGGTGTTCGACTCAGTCGAGCCGCGAAACACGTGAAACGGCCGGGCGGCTCGGGCATCTGTAGGTGCAAATGAGCCTGAAAGTCGGAGACGCCGCGCCGGACTTCACGCTGCCGGATCAGCACGGCAGCCCCGTCACCCTGAGCGCGCTGTGGAAGCGCGGCCCCGTGGTGCTCTTCTTCTACCCGAAGGACTTCACGGCCGGCTGCACCGCCGAGGTCTGCTCGTTCCGCGACTCCTACGAAGACTTCGTCTCCGCGGGAGCCTCGGTCGTCGGCATCTCGTCGCAGGGCGTCGAGTCGAAGAAGGGCTTCGCCGAGAAGCACCGGCTGCCGTTCACGCTGGTCGCCGACGAGGGAGGCCGGGTGCGCGACCAGTTCGGCGTGAAGCCCTCGCTGTTCGGGCTCATCGAAGGGCGCGAGACGTACGTCATCGACGGCAGCGGCAAGGTGCAGCACGTCTTCAACTCGCAGATCGCTCCCGCGAAGCACGTGCAGGAAGCGCTCGCGGTGCTGAAGGCGCTGAAGCACGCCGCGTGAGGTCACTCAGCTCGGAGCGGTTGCCGCGACACGGACGACCGTGACGACGGCCTCGGCTTCGTCGAGCCGCCTCTGGGCGCGAAGGGCCTCGTTGATGAGCTGTGAGACGGAGCGCTCGGTCATCGCGGCTTTGATCTTGATCGCCCGCGCCAATTCCGGGTCCAGGTAGACGGTCGTCGGTCGGGGCTTTGCGGCTGCAGCCATGATGCAACTTCAACGTTTTGACGTCAGCGCGCACAACGCAGCACGACGGGCGAGACGTGCGAGCCTCCTGTCACTGGCCTCGTGGCCTTCTGCTGCCGCGCCCGCCTTCGCGTGGTGCAGCGCGCGCACGAAGTCTTTCTTCCCGTGCTCGAGCACGCGCGCGAGCACGAGGTGCGCAGACGCCGCATGGTCGCTCGGCAGCGCCGCCGCCCGCTCCAGCCAGCCGATGGCCTCGTCCCACGCCTTCGCGCGCACGCCCAGCCGCGCGAGCAGCGCGCAGGCCTCGAACGAGACCTCCGCGTCGTCGGACCGCTCGACCGCCGCCCGCGCGAACGACGCCGCTCGCGCCGAATCTCCGCACCGGTCCGCGACGCGCGCGAGGCCGAGGCAGTCTTCTGCCGCGTCCTCTTCGCTCGGAGCGTCGAAGCGCCGGCACAGCTCGGCCAGCACCGCGGCCATGCTGATGAGGTCCTGCGCGTTGTGCTCGAGCACCCGCTCGATGGCGGCGGGCCGGCCGCTGCGCAGCCAGTCGAAGTACACCGCGGGAATCTCCGCGCCGGAGATGTCGTCGCGCCGGTGGAAGTCGAGCACCTGGGCCTCGAGGTCCTGCAGCCGCGTCGCTCCGAGCCGGCGCTTGAAGACCCGCCGCGCGCAGTGCAACAGGTCGAGGTGCGGCAGCGGCGGCGGCAGCGCGATGCGGTTCATCGCGAAGCGCGTGCGCAGGAGCGGCCAGTCGAAGCACTTGCCGTTGAACGTCACCAGCAGCGACGAGGCGTGCAGCCGCTCGGCGAGGCGGGTGAGGAAGGGGCGCTCCTGGCCCGGGCGCGGGACGAACAGCTGCCGCACCAGCAGCGACTCGCCTTCGAACCACGCGAGGCCGATGACGAAGGGCAGGGTGCCCGAGCCGCCGTGCAGGCCCGTCGTCTCGGTGTCGACGAGCAGCATGCGCGTCGTGTCGACGCCGTGCAGCGCTTCGTCGAGCGCCAGCTTCGCGACCGTCGCCGCTCGAGCGATGCGGGCGTCACCGACGGGGACGCGGCCCTGGCGAAAACCGGGGCCGTGCAGACGGTCCTCCAGCCGCAGCGCTGTGGGCGAGACCGTCGCGTGCAGGTGGTCCGGGCGCGCTTCGACTCCGCCCTTCGGGCTCCGCTCAGCGTGAACCGAGGTGAGGCGGGCGAGCTTCGCGGACAACAAGCTCACGCCTGAATCCGCTCCAGCACCTGCAGCGCGAGCCGCTTCCGTCCGTGCAGTCGCGGCGCCGAGATGCCCACGTCCAGCCCGATGCACGCGGGGCAGCCGTCCTCGCAGACGCACGCCTCGACGAGCCGCTTCGCGCGGGCGAGCAATTCGACCCGCTCTTCGAACAGCCGCGGCGACAGCCCGACGCCTCCGGGAATCTCGTCGTAGAAGTACAGCGTCGGCTCCATCAGCGGCTGGCCGACGCGCGAGCCGAGCGTGCGCCCCAGGTCGCGCGGGTCGATCATCAGCCCCACGCACGCCACCGAGTGCATCGCGTGGCCGAGCGCGCGCATCGCGTCGACCACCTCCACCCGCGGAGCCGAGAGCGACCCGGCGACGTCTTCCGGCAGCGTCACCCAGCACGCGGCGCTGTGCATCTGCAGCTCGGGCAGCGCCACCTCGCCGTAGCCCACGTTCTCGTGCGTGTGGAACTTCACCTTCTTGAAGCCGACGACCTTCTCGATGACCGAGACCTCTCCGGTGCCGAACATCGCGGCGCGCTTCGCCTCGGAGAGCACCTCGACCCGCGTCTGCTTCATCGCCGTCGTGAAGTAGTCGGGCTCGACCTTGCGCACGAACGCCTTGCGGTTGGGCAGGTCGAGCCGCTCGACCTGATACTGCTCGGCGTCGTGCTGGTAGATGGCCTGCTCGTGCAGCATCGTGTGCGCCGAGCGCCAGTCGAGCTCGGCGATGGTCTTCTCCATCGGCCGCTCGATGATGACGACGTTGTCCCAGCCGACGCTCCGTAAGCTCACGTTCGCCGCCGGGTACGCGTCGGCCGCCCAGTGCCAGGTGCGGTCATCTTTGTGCAGCACGCGGTGCCCCGAGAGGAAGTCGAGCGCCTCGGCGGTCTGCTCCGCGGCGACCTCGCGAAACGCCTCTCCGCGGGTGAACGGCAGCTCGAACGCCGCGCACTTGAGGTGCTGCACCAGAATCTCGACGTTGTCGGGGTCGATGCGCGCCTGCTCGACCGGAGCGCGAAGCACGAACTCGGCGTCGCTCGCGACGTACTGGTCGAGCGCGGCGCTCGAGGCGACGAGCAGCGCGAGCGAGGCTTCCTGCCGGCGGCCGGCGCGGCCGAAGCGCTGCCACAGGGCGGCGAGGTTGCCCGGGTACCCGGCGCACACCACCGCGTCGAGCGCGCCGATGTCGATGCCGAGCTCGAGGGCGTTGGTGGCGACGACGCAGCGAATCTCTCCGCGACGCAGCCGCGCCTCGATGTCGCGCCGGGTCTGCGGCAGGTAGCCGCCGCGGTACGCGAGCAGCGTGTCCAACGGAATGCGCTCGGCGGTCAGCGCGTCGCGCAGGTACTTGAGCATCACCTCGACGACGTTGCGGGACTGGCCGAAGACGAGCGTGGTCACTCCCGAGCGGACGAGGTCGGCGGACAGCCGCGCCGTCGCCTTCACGTACGACTGCCGAACGCCGAGCTCCGGGTTCAGCACCGGCGGGTTGTAGATCATCACCGTGCGCTCGCCGCGCGGAGCGCCCGACTCGTCCACCAGCGCAACCTCGCGCCCGAGCATGCGGCCGGCGTGCTCGCGCGGGTTGCCGATGGTCGCCGACGCGAAGATGAAGCGGGGCTTCGAGCCGTGAAACGCCGCGACGCGCTCGAGCCGCCGCAGCACGTTCGCCAGGTGCGAGCCGAACACGCCGCGGTACGTGTGCAGCTCGTCGATGACCACGTAGCGCAGGTTCGCGAACACCCGCGCCCAGCCGGTGTGGTGCGGCAGCACGCCGCTGTGCAGCATGTCCGGGTTCGTGAGGATGATGCCCGCCCGCTCGCGGGCGGCGCGGCGCGCGTCCTGCGGAGTGTCTCCGTCGAAGGTGATGGCGCCGTGCCTGAGGCCCGAGTCCGTCAGCAGGCCGCGCAGCGACTCCTCCTGGTCCCGTGAGAGCGCCTTCGTCGGGAACAGGTACAGCGCACACGCCGACGGCTCGCGCGCGAGCGTGTCGAGCACCGGCAGGTTGAAGCACAGGCTCTTGCCCGACGCGGTCGGCGTCGCCACCACGACGTCTGAAGCCAGGGCGAGCTCGAACGCCCGCGCCTGGTGCGAGTAGAGCGTCTCGATGCCGCGCTTCTCCAGCGCTGCGGAGACGGCGGCGTCGAGCGACGGCGGAATCGGCACCACCTCGGCGCCGCGCGCCGGCAGCGTGTGGTCGAGCACGAGGTTCGGCCACACCGTCTTGTCCTGCCGCCAGCGCTCGAGCTGCGAGCTCAGGCCCGCCGCCCGCTGCCACGGCACGACCCGCGCGCGCTGGAACTCACCCTCCACGGCGGTGGACTGTACAGGCGGTCAGCTACCTGCTCAAGATTTCAGCTCACCGCCCGTGCGAGCGCTCGCGCGGCGGCTCGAAGTAGATGCCCGTCGTCTGACCTGCGACGACGACCGCCACCTGGCTGTCGTGGGTCGCGGCCTTGTCCGCGTGGATGATGTCGACGCGGTGGTTGCCCTCCCACACCTCGACGGGACGGTCTCCCTTCAGCGGGCGGCCGTCGAGGGTGAGCTTCGCCTGGCGCGGCGCCGCGACGCGCAGCCAGCCCTTCGAGAACGTGAAGTGCTCCTCGGCTTCGCTCGCGGGCTTCACCTCGATGATGACCACGCGCTTGAGCTGCAGCTCGTCGTTCTGCAGCAGCAGCGTGTTGCGACCCGCGGGGAGCTTCAGTGTCACCGGCTGCGGCCCGTAGTCGTGCCCGTCGAAGATGACGCGCGCCGGCGGCTCGGACGACACCTTCACCACGCCCGGCGGCGGAGGCTTCGACGGCATCACCACCTGCGGCGGCCGCTCGCGTGGAGTGTCGACCGGCTTCGGCGGCTCTCTCGGCGTCAGCTGCGGCGGCGGAGGAGGCGCCGGCCGTCGCGACTCCGTCTTCACCGGCTCGGCGTCGACGTTGACGAGCGCCCACGCTCCGATTCCGGCGAGCACGATGCCGCCCATCAGCGCCGCGGCCCACCACGGCATGCCGGGGTCCGCCGGCGGATGCTCGGGCGCCGGGTCCTGCGGCGCGTGCAGCGCGACGCGCTCGCGCGTGGGCTCGGCCGCCGTGTCGACCGGCTCCAGCGGCTGCGTCGAACCGGTCAGCATCGGGCGAAGCCGCGTGCTCTCCTGCGGAGCGCCCTCGCGTACGTCCTCGAGCGACGGCACGCGGCGGCTCGTCGTGTCGGGGTCTGCGTCTCCGAGCACCGTCGCCGCGGGCCCGGCCGCGGGAGGAGGAGGCAGCGGCGGCGGCGCGACGACCGGCGTCTCGGGGAGCGAAGCCCGGCGGCGCGCGTCGAGCGCTGCAGGAGGCACGGGCGGCGCGGCAGCGGACAGCTCCTGCGTCGGTCGCTTCTTCGGCTCGGGCGCGCCCGGGTTCGCCGGGAACATCGAGGTGGGAGGCTCGAGCAGGTCCTTCGATGCTGACGGGTTCGCCGGCACCAGCGAGGTCGGCAGCGGCTGCTTCGGGACCGCGCCGTCGAGCGTCGGCCGGCGCGCGACCGGCGGCAGAGCGGCCGGCGGCACCATCGTCGGCGACTCGGTCAGCGGAGGCCGCTGCTGCGTGGCTTCGACGGGCGCGTCACCGACGGCGAGGTCGTCGCCCACGACGGTGTCGCCGGGGCGCGCGGGCGCATTCGGACCGGTGACGGCCTCGTCCTCCCCAGGGAGCGTCTGATCCGGTCTCGACACGGCGAGGGGTCAGTCTACGTCTACCAGCCGCGCTCGGGGCACTGACCGGTGGGACCCGCCGGCCAGCCCATCGCGCAGTTGCCGCGCATCTTGTACGACTCGTCGTACTCGGGGACCTGGCTGTTGAGGCCGGGAGACGTCTCGAACTTGTTCGGGCCGTGCCCCATCGTCGGCGGAGTGCACTCGAGGAACTGGCTCTCCTCGCCGCGGAAGCTGAACCAGAACTGGTTCGGGTCGATGGGCACCTGACCGACCACCGAGCGCGCGAGCACCATCGCCGCGGTGCCCTTCGCCTTGCCGCCGACCTCGTACGCCTTCTGCACCGAGCGGTAGTAGGCCATGTTCGGGCAGTCCTCCATCGCGGAGAGCCAGCACTCCTGGCCTTCGTCGTAGCCGGCGAGGCCCCAGTCTCCGAGCATCAGGGTCGGGCCTTCGGGGCAGTCCTTCGCGAACGGCTTGCCGAAGCTGCAGGCGCGGTACTGGCCCTGGTTCTTGCCGGTGACGTGCTTCTCTTTGAAGAGGCTGCCGCTCGCGTCGGCGAAGCGCTCGGGGATGCGGATGAGCCACGCGTCCGCCTGCGCCTTGCACTTGATGCCGCCGGCGTCCTGGTAGACGGCGCCGAGGCGCGGAGGCAGCGGGCCGAGCGGGTAGCGCACGTCGGTCGCGAGCTCGCACGTCACCTCGAGCTCGCCGGCCTGCGTGTTCGACAGCTTGAGGCCGGTCTGGCCGCTGCGCCGCGTCGAGCTGCGGCCGTCGTAGTCGCGATAGCGCTCGGTGGCGGCCTTCGCGGTGTTCTCGGGCACCGACTGCACCGGCTTGTAGTCGCCCGGCAGGTTGTGAATGCGCAGCGACGTCGCGTCCCACTTGGCGGCGGCCATCGCTTCCTGCGCCTTCATCGAGATCCACATCACCTCGGAGAAGTGCACGCCGAAGAGGATGACGGTGACGAGCACGGTGATGCCGAGCGCCGTCTCCACGACTGCTGCGCCGCGCGGCGCGTTGGGCGTGCGCTCGCGCATCTCTAAAAGCCCCGGTAGCCTGCGTTGTAGAGCGCCGTGAACGTCTTCGCCGACTCCTTCGCGCCCGCCGCGTCGAGCGAAGCCGGCACGTCGGTCAGCGACTGCCGGTCGAGCAGGTCGCTCGCCATGATGGTCGCGCGCCAGAACGGGTTGAAGAAGTTGGGCGGCTCTTTCCAGTGTCCGGGCCGGTGGTAGTACGCGATGCCCGCGGCGATGGAGGTCTGAACGTTCGCGTCGCCGACGTGCTCGCCGTTGCTGCGCAGGTCGAGCTTCGCCGGCGCCGCGCCGCCGCGCGTGAAGCCGACCTTGAACAGCCGCTCCCACGGCTGCTTGCGCTCGCGGACTCCGTAGTCGCGCGCGAACAGCGCGTACGTCTTTGGCTGGCCGTAGCCGTCTTCGACGCGCGCGAGCGCCGCCGGGTTGTAGTCGAGGAACGGGGGCCACATCTGGCCGACCACGTGGCGCGTCGCCGGCCGCTCGCCCACCGGCACGGAGCCCGGCGGGTCGTCTTGGTTGTACGCCGGCCAGACGTGCTCCTCGCCGCCCGCGGCCGAGCGCACCCACGCGTCGCCCTGTGAGCTGAAGCCGCCCTTCTTGGTGCACGCCGGAGCGGCGGGCTGCAGCGTGTAGCTCGCCGACACGCCGAGGTGGTCGTCGGCCCACGCCCACTGGTTCGACTTCGAGGCCATGCCGTGCAGCTGGTCGTCCGCGAAGTACGCGCCGCCGAGCAGCGACACCGAGACCGTCACGTTCGGCGGAAGAATCTGCGCGAGCCGCTGCATGAACGGCACGGCCTGGTTCGCGCGGCTCGTGGTGAACGCCCAGCCTCGCGTTCCCATCGCGGCCCACACCGCGTGCGCGTTGGGCCCGTTCGGAATGCACGCGACGCCCTTCGGGGGAGTGCCGCCCTTGCCGCACTCGGTGGCGATGCCGAGCTCGCGCAGCGCGATCTCCGTCGTCACGTTCGGCGCCGACAGCTCTTCGGGCACCGTCTGCCCGGCCTTCGAGCCCGTCACCGTCTCGTTGGCGATCGCGTTGGCGCCGAACTGCTTGAGCATCTCGCCGCGGTACAGGCCGAGCTGCTCGGCGTACATGATCTGCGCTTCGAGGTGAATCGCGCGCGCCTGCTGCGCTGCGGCCTCGTCGAGGACCTCCCACGAGGCGTCGACGCGCGCCGCCTCGATGTTGAGCGGCATCTCGATGAGGTTCTCGACCTCCATCTGCTTCATGCAGCCGCACTCGCGGCTCTCCTGGCGCTGCTTCTTGCTCGCGCCCTTGCCGGCCTCCTTGTCGCACTCCTCTTTCTCGGGCTCCTTCTTCTTGCCGAAGTTGCCGCGCAGCAGGTTGAGCGTGCCGCGGTAGGCGCTGGTCCAGCTGATCAGGCTCTGCACTCCGGCGAGGCCGACCATGTGGCTGACGGTGGTGCGGTTGATCAGCGAGATGCCGTTGAACGTGCGCGCCATCACCACGGCCTGGTTGTAGGCCGCGACATCCGCCATGTGATTCAGGTCATTCTTCTCGATGATCTTCGAGCCGATGCTGAGCGTCATCAGCACCATGACGCAGAGGAGCAGCAGCGTCAGCGCGAAGAGGACGAGCGTCTGCGCCCTCGGACGAGGGCGGATGAGGGCGGGGCGGGGCACAGGCAAAGACCTTCGAGTTCCGCGACAGCCAGAAACGTGCCGGATTTTACCTTTGGCTGCGTAGGTTTTGCGACGCTTTGCAGATACGACGATCGGCCGCGATCAGCTTTGTTTCAGACGCTCTGCGCTCGAAGCGCACGCGCGAGTGCTCCACGGAACCGCGCGCCCCACATGTCGGTCTTCACCGCTTCACCAGGTCGACGCGGCGGTTGAGCGCGCGGCCCTCTTCGATGGTGTTGTCCGCGATCGGCCGCTCTTCACCGAAGCCCACCGCCTCGAGGCGCTTGGCCGAGACGCCGTGCGAGACGAGCCACTCCATCACCGCCTCGGCGCGCGCCTGCGAGAGCTTCTTGTTGTCGCCCTCCGAGCCGACGTCGTCGGTGTGGCCCTCGATGACGAGGCTCAAGGCCCGGTCCCTCTCGAGCATCTCCTTCACGGCTTTGAGCGCGCGCTCCGAGTCGGAGAGCAGCTTGGCGCTGCCGGTCTCGAAGCCGATGCCGCGCAGTGAGACGCGGCCCGCGGAGCTGAGCTCGCCGAAGGCGTCGTCGAGGTTCTCTTTCGGCACGCCGAGCGAGAGCACCTCGCCGCGCAGCGCGGGCGGAGGCGGCGCTCCGGGCACGATCGGCAGGAAGCACTCGAGCTCCGCGGCGCGCGCGATGGTGACCGGCTTGCCGGCCTCGACGACGCGCTGCACCTCGGGTTGAAGCGCCGGGTCCGCGAGCGGCCGGCCCGCGATGCGCTGGGCGCACAGGGCGCGACCTCCCTTGGCGCCTGCCGGGGGCTCGAACGAGAGGCGGTACACCACGCGGTGGTCGAGCTTGCGGATGACGAGCTTGTGCTCGGCGTCGATGGTGATGGCGTTCACGCGAGGGTCGAGCGCGATGGTCATCGGCCGCTTGTCCTTGTTGCTCTTCACCCTCACGTGCACCGCGCCGCGCCGCTGCATCGCGCCGTTGTCGAGCAGGAAGACGTAGAGCGCGTTCGCTCCGCTGATGTCGATGGGCTTCCTGCCCAGCTCGCCGAAGCGCGGCTCCTTCGCGTCGAGCACGAACGGCACCGTGTCGACGTTCACCGTGACGAGCTCCATGTCCTGCGCGCGCCGCCAGCCGTACGCGAACGTGAACGCGCCGTCGGCGCTCACCTGGTAGCGGAGCTTCGGGTCCAAGTCGATCTTCTGCACCCCGGGATGGCTCGCCACGTTGAAGCCGTGTGCCTGCGGCGTCAGCTCGAACGAGGTGTCCACCGGGTAGATGGCCTCGCGCTTCGTCGTCACGGTTTCGACCACGCGCGGCTCGACCTGCGGCTCGGGCGGAGGGTCCTCCGCCTCGACCGGCGGCTTCGGAGGCGGCAGCGGCACCAGCTTCGCCTCGAGCAGCGCGCGCGAGCCCGACTGCACCACGCGCGTGTCCTTGAACGGCCGGTAGCCCTCGAGCGTCACCTCGACGTCGAGCGCCTCGTTCGGAGCGACCTTCACGTCGATGGGCGTCACCCCCGGCTGCGGCACGCCGCCGATGGCCACCTTCGCGCCCGGAGGGTCGGACGTCACCTGCAGCCTCGCCTTCGACATCTGCACCCACGCGCCGGTGGTGAAGATGGCGGCGAGCGCGATGACGACGGCGACGGCGATGAGGATCATGGCGCGCGGCGCCTTCGTCTGCTGATCCGTCGCCTTCGTGAGCTGCTGGTAGGTCGGAGCGCGGGTGCGGTGCTTCGAGCGCTCGGCGACGGTGCGCGGGTCGGTGCGCTCGACCTCTCCGGTGTTGCGCGAGGTCGCGGCGCGCCGCCACATCGAGAGCTGATCGACGAAGCCCTGGGGCAGGTCGACGCGGCTGCCGCGCTTCTTCAGGTCGTCGGCGTACAGCCAGCCCATGAGCTGACCCATCGTCGCGGCGTTGAAGCCCGGCGCGATGCCGTACAGCAGGCGCTGCAGGGCGTCCTGCATCGCGTGCGCGTCGGGGAAGCGGTCGTCGCGGTTGGGCGCCATCGCGACGAGCACCGCGTCCTCGACCGGCTTGGGGATGTCGGAGTTCACCTCGAGCGGCCGCTTGAAATCGCCCTTCTCGATGCGGACGAGCACCTCGCCGGCGTGCTGGCCGCCGAACGGCAGCGCGCCGCACAGCATCTCGTACAGCACGATGCCGGTGGAGTAGACGTCGGTCCGCGCGTCGAGCGGGTCGATCTTCATCTGCTCGGGCGAGGCGTAGAGCAGCTTGCCCTTCCACACGCCCGGCTGGGTGAAGTCGCGCGTGTCGGTCACCGCCTTCGCGATGCCGAAGTCGATGAGCTTCACCTCGCCCTCGAAGCCCACGATGACGTTCTGCGGCGACACGTCGCGGTGGATGAAGGCGAGCCGCTTGCCGTCGGGCCCGGTGCGCGTGTGCGCGTAGTGGAGCCCCTCGCACATGCGCACCGCCACGTAGAGCGCGAAGGGAATCGGCAGCGCGGGGAGGCCGGCCTGGGCGCCGCGCTTGAGCACCTTGCTCAGCGTGGGGCCGTCGACGAACTCCATCGCGAGGAAGTACTCGCCGTCGACCTCACCGAAGTCGAAGACCTGGGCGATGTTGCCGTGGCTGAAGGACGCGGCGATGCGCGCCTCGTTGACGAACATGCGCACGAACTCGGGGTCGTCGGCGAGCTCGGGGCGGATCCGCTTCACGACGACGGTCTTGGTGACGCCGGCTGCGCCCGTGAACGAGCCCAGCCACGTCTCGGCCATGCCGCCGGTGGCGATCTTCCGGGTGAGCTCGTACTTGCCGAATTGCACGTCAGGCAGATGATCGGATGGAAGACGAGCGCGCGGCGAGAGATTTTGTCATCGTGCAGCCCGTGGGACATCGGGAACAGGGTCAGGCCGTCGTCGAGACGGCGCTGTCGCTGCCGCTGGTGGTCTTCCTCGTCCTGGGGACGCTGCAGCTGTTCCTGCTCATGCAGGCGCGGCTCATCGCGCAGTACGCCGCGGGCCGCGCGGTGCACGCGGGGGTCACGTCGTTCGGCAACTGCGCGCGGATGACGGACGCGGCGATCCTCACGCTGATGCCGAGCTTCCACAACTACCTGGGCTCGGCGACGCCGGGCGCGAGCCCGTCGGAGAAGCTCGCCAACGCGTTCGCGGCGCGGCGCGGGAACAAGTACGCCGGCACGGGGACGCCGCGCGATGGCTCGCCCGACACCGGGTACAACGGCGACATCGTGTGGCTCTTCCGCGAGCAGCCGATCGCCTCGCAGGTGATCGCGTTCGCGGGCGGGCAGGACCTGAACTTCGACGAGCCGGGGCGCCCGATGCGGCTCGAGGTGCGCATGGTGTACTGGTTCCCGATGCGGGTGCCGTTCGCGGACTGGGTGATGACCCGCGCGTGGCTCGCCCAGTGGGGCCTGCTCGATTACGCGGCGCAGAGCCCGTACATGGTCCCGCGCGGGGCGAAGTGGCAGAAGACCAGCTCGTTCAACCCGCAGGCGATGATCAAGGACGAGATGAAGCGGCGGGCCGACCGGCGCGAGTACGTGTTTCCCATCTCGCAGACGTACACGATGCGGATGATGACGCCCGCGGCGGCGCAGTACTTTCAGCAGCAGAATTGCCCGCCGCTGCCGCCTTAGCAGGCTGTTAGAGGTCGATGCCGGCGTAGAGCTCGTCCACCGAGAGCTCGAGCTTCGGATCATCGAGGGTGACGCGCTCTCCGGCGACGAAGCTCTTCTCATCCCAACCGGCTTGCGTACGCCAGACCAGCGTCACCTGCTTCTGCCGGTGCGAGATGAAGAGGACGGCGCGGAGCGTCCCGAGCTGCTTGTAGTGCCGCAGCTTCTCGCCGCGGTCGTAGTCCTCGGTCGAGTCGCTGGTGACCTCGACGAGGATCGACGGATTGGTCGCGGCGTTCGCGTCGATCTTCGCTGGCTGCAAGCCGCCGCACACCACGGTGGCGTCGGGATACGTCGTGAGGTCGGTGTTCTCGATGCGAACCTTCAGATCTGAGCTGTAGACGATGCAGCGGCCCTTCAGCTGGTCACGAAGCAGCGCGGCCGTCGCGACTGCCAGCGCAGCGTGTTGCGGCGTGCCGCCAGCCATCGCGTAAATCTCGCCGTGGCAGTACTCGAGCTTGAGGTCGCTGTCCTCGAGCGCCATCAGGTACTGCTCGTAGCTGTAGTGAAGCCGCCGCGCGGTCGTCATCTACCGCCGAGTATAACGTCCCACGACGCGTAGCCGGCGAAGAGCTCGCCGGTGAGCGCCGCCGGCCCCGCGCGAGAGCGCATGCGCAGCCAGTCGTTGACGGTCTTGTCTTTCGGTCGGCGCGGGTTGAGCCGCTCCTTCGTGACGCCGCGGCCGCTGCGGTGGACGAAGACGACGGTACCGTCGGCCTCGATGCTCTCGACGACACCGATGTGCGTGAGGCCGTCGTCGCGGCGGCCGTCGCGGTCGCGGTCGTAGGTCTCTTTGAAGAAGACGAGGTCGCCGGGCTCGGGAGTCCGCTTGTGCAGCGCCTTCTTCTGCTTCGCGGCGTACCAGATGGCGGTGACTCCGTTGGTGCCACGCGTGCCGTCGGCCGGCATCAGCTCGTGGCCGGCGCGGCCGTACGCGTAGCGCGCCAGGCCGGTGCAGTCGTCGGGCAGCTTCGTGACGGCTTTGAGGGACTGAAGGCCGACGAGCGCGTCGGCGTGGTCGGCGATGCGGTCTCCGTCGTCGATGACGTCGGCGGAGACGGTCAGCTCGGTGACGGCGACCTCGTCTCTCACCGGGGCGCTCGCACAACCACACATCATGAAGAGCGCGAGGTACCGCATGCGCGGTAATGTGTTGCGCATGTGGCTGACGGTGATCATCTCGCTCGCGCTGACCCAGGGACGGGTGGAGATCATCAAGGGCGGCACGAAGAAGAAAAGGCCCGCTGTGGTCGCACCTGCCGAGACGTCGCAGAGCCGGGACGACAAGGCCGCCGCCGAGCTCGCCGCGAAAGAGAAGGCGCTCGAGGAGAAAGAGAAGGCGGTCGACGCGCGCGCGCAGGACCTCGAGAAGAAGCAGAAGGACCTCGACGAGCGCGAGGAGAAGCTGCAAGCCGAGAAGGAAGAAGAGAAGAAGCGCCAGACCGTGCAGCGGCAGCAGGCCGAGAAGCTGCAGCGCGACCAGGGCGCGGCGATGGGCCAGATTACGGACGCGCTCAACGGGAACTGATGGGCCGCTGGGACGACGTCACCGCTCACGTCGAGCACCGCATCACCTTCTCCGAGACCGACGGCCTCGGCTTCGCGCACCACCGCTGCGTCGTCGTCTGGTTCGAGCAGGCGCGCGAGGCGTTCTTCCGCCGCTTCGGCGTGCCGGCCGTCGAGCTGTACCGCAAAGGCTGGCTGCTCGCGGTGCGGCAGCTCAACGTCCGCTACGACAGCTTCCTGGGCTACGAGGACCAGCTCTCGATTCGCGTCGCCCTCACCAAGCTCGGCCGCGTCGCGTGCGACTTCCATTACCGCGTCGACAACCTGACGACCGGCAAGCTCGCCGTCCGCGGGCACACGAACCTGGTGGCCGTCGACGACAAGGGCAAAGGCCAGCCGCCCGCGCTGTCGCGCATTCACTTCGACCGCGCGCCGTTCGAGAAGCTGCTGGTGAACCCCGACGAGCTGTACGACGCGCCGCAGGGCGCGTGGAAGCCGCCGCGCTGGGACCCGGAGTAGGCTTTTCGTAAGGGCGCGATGCGGCCGACGAACGCGTCCGTCGAGGCCGTCGAGCCGTATATGTCGAACGGTTTGGTCGTCGATGCCGCCGTTCGTCTCCACCGAGGGGAACAGCGCGTAGCCCGAGCCCGGCGTGATCGGTGGCAGCCACGACGCGGGTGTCCTTGGTGCGAACGGCCGCGACCGGTGTGAGGCAGGCAAAGTGAAACGCGTCGGTGACGCGGAAGCTCGCACCCCCTGGACGGCGCAGCGCGCGCGCCGGTATGCGAGCGGCCGAAGTTCGGGGAACCGAGGAAGACAATCGATGAAGACCTCGCGAACCCACCTGCTCTTCGCAGGCGCGTTGCTTTGCATTGCCTGCTCGCCATCTCCGAGTGACCCTGTCGGTGACCTGCTGACCGTCGTTGGCCGAGTCCTCGACGACGCGGGAAGGCCGATGTCGGGGGCAACCGTCATCGTCCGCGGAAAGTCGCCGACCACGACGGACGCCGATGGGCGCTTCGCCGTCGCGGACGTCGAGGCGCCATACGACATCTCCGTGCTCCAGTCCGTAGGACAGTCCGCCTACGTCACGGCGTACACCGGCTTGAGGCGCGCCGACCCGCGCCTGTACGCGTCGGGGCCGGTGCGCGGCCGACAGCACGTCGCGAGTGTCAGCGGAGAGCTCCGTGGCAGCGCCGACTTCCCCTCACCAGTCTCGGGGAACCGGAGCACGTTCGTGGCGTTCACGAGCCCCGACCGCGGGCGCGGGCAAGCCAGGCCGTACGCGCGTCCGTACTCGGTCGGCGTCGGGTGGGACGGGCCCGACACCACGACGGGGACGCTGCACGCGCTGCAGTGGGACGGCATCGGGCGCAAGACGTTCGTTGGCTACGGCCGGCGTGATGACGTGCTCGTCGCGCGTGACAACACTGCCACGATGAAGGACATCGTGCTCTCGCCCGTCCCGACGCGGCAGCTCAGCGGCACCATCAACCTCCCGGCCGGTTTCAGGGTCGACAGGACGGCGCTCGAACTCATGCTCGACGAGGACCCCGTCTTCCTCAGCGGAGAGAGCGGCCACACGACAGCCTTCGTCTATGACACCCCCGCCTTCCCCGGCGCGTCCTTTCGCGCGACGGTGCTCGCTCTAGCGCCGGGACAGGGGCAGTGGGAGCTGCGATCGACCTTGCTCGCGAAGGGCGGCCTGGGAGCGTCTTCGACCGTCACCTTCGACTTCGTGGAGCCGCCGACACAGCTCATGCCTGTCGACGCGGCGTCCGGCATCGACCTCGCGAGCCAGGACTTCAGCTGGTCCCCGATGGGCGCGGCGGGCGTCTACATCCTCTGGGTCAAGATCGATCACCGCATCCACGTCTCGGTCTTCACCGAAGGGACGAGCGCGCGCCTTCCATCGACCGCGGAGCTCGGCCTGGGGACCATCGCTTCCGGCCTGAACGCGACCTGGGGGGTGACGGGCGGGTTGGGCGCTGCGCGCACCGTCGAGGCGATGGTCGCCACGGACCACCCCTATGCCGCACTCACCACCGACGGCGCCGACGTCCGCATCGCACAGTGCAGCTCGCGCGACTTCACGACGAAGTAGGTCAGGGTCGACCCTCTCCAACGAGAGCGGCGCGCAGCACATATACTGCGCGCCCTCTCGATGGCGCAGGTCCGGTACGGAGACAAATCGTTCGAATGGGCGAGCGGCGAGTCGTTGCTCGACTGCCTCGAGCGCAACGGCGTGGACGTGCCGTCGTCGTGTCGCAGCGGCGCGTGCCACTCGTGCCTGGTGAAGGTCGTCGAAGGCCCCATCTCTCCCGTCGCGCAGCTCGGCCTCAAAGAGACGTGGAAGCAGCAGAACCTGTGCATGTCGTGCGTGAGCACCGAGCACGCGGACGTGACGGTGGCGCCGAGCGACACGAGCGTGCAGGTGAAGGCGCGCGTCGTGGCGAAGCACCACCTCGGGCGCGACGTGGTGCGGCTGCACCTGCGCACCGACGCCGCGTTCGCGGTGCGGGCCGGCCAGTTCGTGAACCTCACGCGTCCGCGCGACGGGCTCACGCGCTCGTATTCGGTGGCGAGCATCGAGACCGACGGTCACGTCGAGCTGCACGTGCGCGTGGTGCCGAACGGGAAGATGTCGCAGTGGGTGCACTCGGAGCTGCGCGAGGGCCAGGAGGTCTCGCTGCGCGGCCCCACCGGAGACTGCTTCTACGCCGAGGGCCGGCCTGATCAGCCGCTCGTGCTCGTCGGCACCGGCACCGGCCTCGCGCCGCTCGTCGGCGTCGCGCGCGACGCGCTGGCCAGGAACCACCGCGGCTCCATCACGCTGATTCACGGCGGCCGCACTCCGCCGGACCTGTACCTCGACGCCGAGCTGCGCAAGCTCGCGCGGCAGCACCCGAACTTCCGCTATCTGCCCGTGCTCTCGGGAGACGTCGAGCTGCCCGGCGTGCCGAAAGGCCACGTCGACCGCGTGCTCACGCAGCAGTTCCCCTCGCTCGCCGGGTTCCGCGCCTTCCTCTGCGGCAGCCCGAAGATGGTCCGCGACGTGCGCGCGCTCATCTACAAGCTCGGCGCGTCGCTCGACGACATCTTCGCGGACGCGTTCATCCCGGCGCCTCCGCCGAAGGTGGCGCCGGCCGCTGCTCCGGGCGCGGCGGTCCCGCTGCCGGTGCTGTCGAGCAAGCCGTTTCAGGTGAAGCAGGGCACTCCCAAGATGCAGAAGGTGCGCTTCGCGATTCAGGCGCTCATCTTCTCCGGCTTCCTCGCGCAGGCGGTGCTGTTCTACGCGGCGTCGTTCAAGCCGTTCGGCTCGATGCTGCCGTTCATGGCGTACGACTCGCTCGGCCACATGGTCGTGTCTTCGACGCTGGTGGTGTGGGCGACGCTGTTCCTCGCGGTGTTCATCTTCGGCCGCTTCGCGTGCGGTTGGCTGTGCCCCATCGGCTTTTTGCAGGACGCCGGCGAGAAGGTGCTCAAGGCGCTGAAGGTGCAGCTGCCCAAGCCCATGCGACAGTCGAACGCGGTGCGCTTCGGCATGAGCGCGCTCGTGCTCGGGCACTTCGTGGTGATGCCGGTGCTCGCGATGCCGGTGCGCGTGTGGCAGTTCGACTGGCTCTTCCGCGAGCCGTGGCTGCTCGGCTTCCCGTTCCGCGCCGGCCTGTTCACGCTCGACCTGCTCCTGCTCTTCACCGTCGTCGGCCTGGTGCTGCCGTACTTCTTCGGGCCGAGGCCGTACTGCAAGATGGTCTGCGAGACCGGGTACCTGTTCGACCTCACCTCCCGCTACGCGTTCGGTCGCGTGCGCCGCAACGAGGGCTTCGAGCGCGACACGTGCCTGTCGTGCCAGCGCTGCAGCAACATCTGCCCGCAGGGCATCAACGTGTTCGAAGAGGTGCACCTGTTCGACCGCGTCGTGTCGTCGGGCTGCGTGTCGTGCATGCAGTGCGTGAACACGTGCCCGAACGAGACCATCGTCTACAGCTTGCGCAAGAAGGCCGCCGACACGGGGCGCGTCGTCGGCTACCTCGCGGCGCTGCAGACGAAGGCGTCGGACCTGCCCCGCTACTTCCTCACCGGAGTCGGCGCGCTCACCGGCGCCTTCATCGGCTTCATCGTGCTGCCGCCGTCGTACTTCCACACGTACGCGATGTTCGCCTCGCTCGGCGGCCTGCTCGGCTTCCTCGTCTGGCGCGGCGTCGCGGTCGCGTTCCGGCCGTGGCTGTCGAAGTGGTTCCCCGAGGCCCACGTCTCGCAGGTGGAGAAGGAGCGCGCGGCGCGGCTCGTACCGCTCTCGGCGGAAGAGCGGCGCAGCAGCGAGGGCGGCACGGCGGCCTCGACGGGCTCGCGGAAGGCCGTCGCGGTGGCGGGGTTCGCGGTGTTCGTCGGCGCGTGGGTGTCGGTGGGGTTCGTGTCGTCGAGCGTGCCTCCGCGCATCGGCACGCTGGACGAGCTGCCGGCGGCGACGCTCTCGCCCGCGGCGCGATCGGGGCAGTTCTACCTCGGCGTGCCGACGGAGACGTCGTCCGAGGTGACGCAGAAGACCTACGCAGGGCTGCGCGAGGCGCTCAACGGCAAGCTCGCCGAGGACGTGCGCGTGTGGAGAGCAGACTCGTACGGCGCGCTCGCCATCGCGCTCGAGCACGAGAAGCTCGACGCTGCGTTCTTGCCTGCGGCGTCGGCGCACGCGCTGCTCAAGCGGACGAAGGTGCACGTCATCGCGCAGACGACGTACGGCGGCAGCGCGACCTACAACGGGCTGCTGGTGGCGCGCGCCGACGTGCAGCCGACGCCCGAGGGCCTGCGCGGCGCGCGCATCGCGCTGGGGCAGCTGGACTCGCTGTCGGGCTACCTCGCGCCCGTGTGGTGGCTCGAGCGGCAGGGCGTGAAGCTGCAAGACTTCGGAGAGGTCGTCTTCGCTTCGAATCACAACCAGGCCGTGTCGCTGCTCGCGAAGGACCGCGTCGACGTCGCCGCCACGTTCGAGTCGGGGCTGAAGGTGTTCCTCGAGAGGAACCCCGACGTGAAGGTGCAGGTGCTCAAGCGCTTCAACAAGCTGCCGAACGCGGTGCTCGTCACGCGCGCCTCGATGGGCGAGCCGCAGCGCATGGCCCTGCTCGGCGCGATGGAGCGCGTCTTCACCGACCCCGACGCCGAGCACGCGCGCGAGGGCTTGCGCTCGGGCGCTGCGATGGACGGCCTCGTGCCTGCGACGGAGGCGGTGCTCGGGTCCGTCGACTCGTGGTTGGAGTGACGGCCGTCACCGTGCCGGCAGGTCGGTCAGGTTCATCTTCAGCGGCTTGTTCTTCCCCACCTTGACCGGCACGGAAAGCCGGCGGCGCTTGCCGTCGTCGCCGACGAGCGTGAGCAGGTGCGTGCCGACGGGCAGCTCCGCATTGAACAGCGGCGTGCGCCCGACCTTCTGATTGCCACGGAACACGTCGGCCTCGGGAAAGGTGACGAGCGTGACGGTGCCGGTCTTCGGCTTCGTCGGCGCCTTCGCCGTCGTCCCCGCATCCGCTGCTGCGGCAGCAGGCGGCGCTGGCGGCTGCGGCACCGGCGCGTTGCTCGGAATCGCGGGCGGGATGTTCACGCCGATGGGCTCGGGAGTGCCCGCGACGGCGACGCCTCCATCCCAGGAGGGCAGCACCTCGGGGTTGTCGTCGAACAGCACCTGCACCGACTTCACGTGGTGCACGTGCCGCCTCGCGAGGATGTTCACGTTGCGGATGAGCTCTCGGCGGGTTGCCGGGTCAGCGGGCGGATCAGGAAACTGCACCGTCACGATGACCTGCTCGTCGCTGCCGGGCGCGAGGTCGACGCGGACGTTGGTGTCGCGGCCGGTCTCCTGCCGGATGGCTGCGCTCGCGGCGATGCCGTCACGGAACATCTCGCGCCTGGCGTCCTTCAGCGCGTAGCGGTGCACGAGGAACGCGACCGCGGCGAGCGCGGCGACGCCGACGATGCTCGCGACCACCCGCACCAGCCAGCGCGCCATCATGCGCGCGGCAGCATAGTCAAAGCGCCACGAGGTCGCGCTTCGCGGAGTCGACCAGCTCGAAGAACGCGCGCACGTTCGCCGAGAGCTGCCGCGCCGACGGGTAGACGAGCTGAATCGGCACGGCTTGCGGCTCGAGCTCCTCGAGCACGGTGACGAGGCGGCCGGCGGCGACGTGCTCCGCGACCTGGTAGCCGAGCGCGACGGTGATGCCTCCGCCGCGCAGCGCGTGCGCGATGGCCGCGTCGGGGCTGTTCGTCGTGAAGCGGGCAGGGAAGGGGGCCTTGGGCTCGAGCGCGGCGAGGTGGATGAGCTCGTGCTTCGCGAGGTCGGCGAGCGTGCGCGGACGCTTCCTGCCCGACAGGTACTTGGGAGCGCACACCCGCAGACGCCGCGTCGCGCCGAGCCGTTTCGCGACCAGCGACGAGTCCGCGAGGTGGCCGATGCGCACGGCGAGGTCGATGCCGTCGTCGACCAGCGGCAGCACCGCGTCGGTGAGCAACAGCTCGGCGCGGACGGCAGGGAAGCGCAGCACCAGCTGGCTCACCAGCGGCGCGACGTGCAGCCGGCCGAACAGCGTCGGCGCGGTGACCACGAAGCGGCCTGCCGGAGACACGCGCTCGGCCTGCGCCGCGGCCTCCGCCTGCTCGACGTCGTGGAGAATGCGCCGCGCCTGCTCGAGGTAGCGGCGGCCCGCGTCGGTGAGCGTCACCTTGCGGGTGGTGCGGTGGAGCAGCCGCAGGCCGAGCTGGCTCTCCAGCGCCGCGACCTGTCGGGTGACGGCGGGCGTCGAGAGCTTCAGCTTCTTCGCGGCCGCGGTGAAGCCGTTCGCGTCGGCGACGGCGACGAACGTGTGCATGGCGGCGAACCGGTCCATTGCGTGGAGCGTAACAGTGTCTTGCTACCTGCCGGCATTACCGATGTCTCGCGCAAGGCTATTGATGGGCATCATGAACCGACTCCCCACTCCCCCGTCCATCGAAGCCAGTCCCACCCCGTCGCGCCCGATGCTGGAGGCCGTGAAGAAGCAGCTCGGCTCGGCGCCGAACCTCTTCCGCACGCTCGGCATCAGCCCGGCGGCGCTCGAGGGCTACCTCGGGCTCTCCGGAGCGCTCGGCAAGGGCGAGCTCGACCTGCGCACGCGCAACCGCCTCGCGATGGTCGTCGCCGAGACGAACGGCTGCACGTACTGCCTCTCGGCGCACACGTACCTGGGGCTGAACCTGGCGAAGCTGTCGGCCGAAGAGCTGACCGCGAACCGCGGCGCGCGCTCGAGCGACCCGAAGGCCGAGGCGGCGCTCGTCTTCGCGCGGCGCGTGGTCGAGGCGCGCGGCCACGTGAGCGACTCGGACGTGCGCGGGGTGAAGGCCGCCGGCTACAGCGACGCGGCGGTGCTGGAGATCGTCCTGCACGTCGCGCTGAACACGCTCACCAACTACGTGAACGAGGTCGCGAAGACCGAGGTCGACTTCCCCGTCGTCGGGCGCAGAGAGGCGGCGTGACGTGAGGCCGGCACGCGTTGCGCCCCGTTTGAGGGCCGAGCTGACGGAGGACGTCACGGCGTTCATCGAGTCGGTGCGCACCGCGTTCCTGGCGACGGCGAGCGCCGACGGCCAGCCGTACGTGCAGCACCGCGGCGGGCCGCCAGGCTTCCTGCACGTGCTCGACGAGAGCACGGTGGCGTTCGCGGACCTGCGCGGGAATCGGCAGTACCTCAGCTTGAGCAACCTCGCCGAGAACCCGAAGGTCGCGCTCATCCTCATGGACTACGAGCACGGCCAGCGCGTGAAGCTCTGGGGCACCGCGAAGGTGAGCGAGGACCCGTCGCTCATCGCGATGCTCACGCCGAAGGGCGCCCGCGCCGATCAGGTGATTCTGGTGCACGTCACCGCGTGGGACGCGAACTGCCCTGCGCACATCCCCAGGCTCGTGCCGGTGGAGTGAGCGTCAGAACTTCCGGCGCAGCCTCGCGAACAGCCTGCCGATGAGCGTCCTGGGCAGCTCGGGCAGCGTGTCGCGCGTGAACGCGGAGTTCGCGAGCGGCGTCACGCCCTGCGCGGGCAGGTCGGGCTCGGTGCTCGGACCGGACGCGGGCAGCGCGACGGACGGGTGTGGCAGCCGCTGCGCCGCCGCAGGGTCGACGCCGCGCACAGACGCGGCAGACGTCGGCAGCTCGCGCTCGTCGGCGCGCACGGTCTTCTCCGTGCTGAGCGCGTGCAGCATTCGCCGCACCTGCTGCCGCGCATCGGCCGCCGAGCGCGGTCGCTTCTTCCAGTCCTTCGCGAGCAGCGACATCACCCACGCCTCGAGCGGAGCGGGGATGCCCTTCACCATGCCCGACAGCGCCGGCACCGGGCTGTCGAGCTGCTTCTTCAGCATCGACCGGACGCTCGAGTCCTCGAACGGCTTGCGGCCGGCGAGCATCTGCCACGCGAGGACTCCGACGGCGTACAGGTCGGTCCACGCGCCGAGCTCCTCGCCCCGGATGAGCTCGGGAGCCATGTACGCCGGCGTCCCCAGCAGCAGCTGTCGCGTCGTGTCGTCGCGCTCGTGCATCGTGCGCGACAGCCCGAAGTCGAGCACCTTCACGAACGTCGTGCCGTCCGGCTGCGAGACGAGGAAGAGGTTCGACGGCTTGAGGTCACGATGAAGGATGCCGGCGCCGTGCGCGGCGGCGAGCGACCCGAGAATGTCGTCGAGCAGCTGCAGCGCCTGGTACGGCGTCAGCTGGCCGGTCGCGCGCAGGTAGTCGTTGAGCGGCGTGCCGACGAGGTACTCCATGAGGAAGTAGCGGCGGCCGTCGGGCAGCTCTCCGAAGGAGAAGATGTCGATGATGCCGCGGTGGCCGATGGCGTTGACGACCTGCGCCTCGGTGATGAGCCGCTGCACCGCGGCCGGGTCCTTCGACAGCGAGCCGCGCAGCAGCTTCACCGCCACCTGCTTGCCGATGAGCGGCTGCCGCGCGCGGTAGACGACGCCCATGCCGCCCTGGCCGATGCGCTCCTCGACGACGTACTCGCCCAGCCGCGCGCCGATGAGCGGGTCGGAGCCGGTCACCGGTTCTTCGGCGAGCCCCTCGATGAGGTCGCGGCACGACTCGCACGACTGAAGGTGCTCGTTGATGCGCCGGCTGTCGAGCTCGCTCAGCCGCCCTTCGATCGCGTCGAGCAGCTCGGCTTCAGTGGGGCAGCCCGGCACGTCTCCCTCTTCGTGATTCGACGCGATGCTACCTTGGGGGTGTGGCATCAGAAAGTGGCTCTCCACTGACTGCGGTGCTCTCGCGCGTCGCGCACCCGAAGGCGCTCTCGCTCGCGCAGGACGTCGGAGAAGGCTCGCTCGCCGCGCTCTACGCGCGCGGGGTCTCTGCGTGGCCCGACCTGGAGCTCGAGCCGGTCGCGTTCGTCCGCCAGCTCGGTCGCATGTTGAGACGCAGCGGGCTGCCGTACGCGCTGAGCTCGCTCAACGCCGCAGACCTCTTCCTCTGCGCCGCGTGCCTCGACGCCCAGCCGCGCGCGCTCGAGGCGTTCAGCAAGGGCGCGCTCGAGCGTGCGCTGCGTGCGGTGAAGCCCGCCGGACGCGACGAGGTGCGGCAGCTCGTGCTCGAGAAGCTGCTCTTGGGGCCGAAGCCGCGGCTGCTCGAGTACTCGGGGCAGGGCGCGCTGCTCGTGTGGCTCAGGCTCGTGGTGCGCCGCGCCGCGATGAACGCCGGCCGCGGCGCCCAGCGCGAGGCGCTGCTCGACGAGCCCGACGTGCAGCGCGCCGGAGCAGCGTCCGTCGCCGCCCTCATCGCCCAGAGCCCGGAGCTGCAGCTCGGCAAGCGCCTCGCGCAGGCCCAGGTCGTCGCCGCGCTGCGCGCCGCGCTGAAGCAGCTCGACGCGAAGGACCGCGACCTTCTGGTGCGATTTCACCTCGAGGGGAGCTCGCACGAGGAGATCGGCCGGCACGTCGGCGCGCCGCGCTCGACGGTCGCGTTCTGGCTCACGCGCGCGCGGCAGAAGCTGCTCGAGAGCACGAAGCGCCGGCTCGCCGAGTCGCTCGACCTGAGCGACGGCGAGCTCGACAGCCTCGTGCGCGCGATGGGCAGCCGGATGGACCTGTCGCTGCAGCTGGGCGGCAAGAGCAGCGGTCAGCCCGGGTAGCCGAAGCCGACGACGTGGTCCATTGCGCGGCGCTTCTCGTGCACGCCCTGGCCTCCTTCGCCGCTGGTGTTGCCTTCGATGGTGGTGATGGTGCCGTCGGCGTTCACCGACTTCACGATGCCGACGTGGTCCGCGGTGCCGTCGCCGTTGAAGTCGAAGAGCACGAGGTCTCCCGGCTGCGGGTTGCTGCGGCCCTTCCACTGGCCGTTCTGGATGAGGTGGTTCTTCAAGCTCTCGCAGTTGTACTGGTCGAGCGGAATGCCGGCCTGCGAGAAGACCCACGAGACGAAGTCGGCGCAGTACTTCTCGCGGCCGCGGCCGAAGTAGTTGGGGTACTTCAGGACGTCGCCGCCGTTGTCGCCGGTCTCGAGCGTGCCGACCTCTCCCTGCGCGAGCTCGAGGATGCGCTGGCGCTGCTCGGCCTCGCTGCCCGAGACGACCGGAGGCCGCGGCGTCGGGTCGAGCGACACCGGAGGCCTCGGCGCCGGCGTGAAGTCGTCTTCCTGTCTCAGCGCGCCGCGCGTCTGCGGCCCCACGACTCCGTCGACGTCGAGCCCGCGCGCGCGCTGGTACGCGCGGACGGCGGCCTCGGTCTGCGGGCCGAACTTGCCGTCGATGGGACCCGGGTCGAAGCCCGCTTCGGCGAGCTCGCGCTGCAGCTGCCGGACGTCGTCGCCGGACATCGGCTGCCGCAGCGTGCGCGGCTCGCGAAGGGTGGGAAGGGAGGTGCGGACGCGGACGGACGGGGAAGGATCGATTCGCATGCTGCCGAGGACCCAGCCCGGATTTTCCCTTCCAATTCCGCGAGATGTGGGACGAGCGGCTACAGGCCGTCGAGCAGCCGCATCTTGTCCTTCAGCCGCAGCACGCGCTTGCACGCGGCGTTGAGCTTCTCCATCGCCGCCGGGTCGGACTCGGCCTTCTTTGCGAGCACACCGATGTAATCGAGGCCCTTGTCCCAGTCGGGCGGAGCCGTAGTGAGCAGCAAGTCGTTGCCCGCCATGAACGACTCGACGAGCACGTCCTCGCTGGTGCCGCCGATGGCGTCGGCGAGCAGCTTGATGGAGATGTCGTCCGTCACCGCGATCCATTCTTTCTCGTGCGTCTTCTCGACGAGCGAGGCGGTGACGATGGCCGGCTTCGCCCCGTGCGCGGAGTACACGACGTTCGCGAGCATCACGCCGCCGAGCACCTCGTGAGCGCGCTCGAAGACGGAGATCTGCTTCGCGACCTCGGCCGGCTTCCAGTCGGCGGTGACGAGCGCGTGGTCCGAGTCGCCGGAGAGCGAGCCGTAGCCGGGGTAGTGCTTGCCGATGGGGACGACCCCTGCCTCGAGCAGGCCGCGCGCGTAGGCGGTGGCCTTGGCGACGACGACGTCGGGGTCTCCGCTGAAGCTGCGGCGGTTGTCGGCCATGTGCCCCGACTCGGCGACGTCGAACACGGGCGCGAGGTTCAGGTTCAGCCCGATGGAGCGCATCGCCTCGCCGACGGTGCGCCCCCACTTCATCACCGCGGCGTCGTCCATCTCGGCCATCTCGCGCGCGGTCGGCAGCTCGCGCAGCGACTTGAGCGACTTGAGACGGTTCGTCGGCCCGCCCTCCATGTCGACCGCGAAGAACGGAGGCACCTTCGCGCGCTGCAGCGAGCTCGAGATGCGCTGCTTCGCGGCGGCGATGTTGCGCAGCGAGTTGCCGACGAAGAGCACTCCGCCGACCTCGACGGGCGTCGACTTGCCGATCTGCGGATACGCGAGCACGAGCTGCGCGGCGCGCTCACGGACGGACAGCGAATCGAAGACGCGCTGCACGCGCTCTTCGTCGACCTTGCGGGAGAGCGGCTTGCGCGCGGTCGGCTTCGAGACGAACGGCGCGACGGCATCAGCGGCGCCGGCATCGGTGGTCTGGGAGAGGAGAACGAGGACGAGGAGCGTCACGAACGGCGGCGCAGCATGCCCTATAACGGCCGAATCATGCTCGCCCTCGTGCTCGCCGCGTCGCTCGCGACCTCGACCGAGGACTACAACGCGACCCGCCAGACCGGGAACAACATCGGCCTCGGCGTCCTCGGCGCCTGGGCGCTCGCCTCGACCGTCACCGGCTCCATCGGCCTGGCGACCACCAACGACCCGACCTGGCAGGGGGCCCACATCGCGAACATCGCGTGGGGCGTCATCAACATCGGCTTCGCGGTCGTCGGCCTGTACCTGGGGCTGCGCCCTGGAGCGACCCGCGAAGACCGCGCCGGCGCCCTCGCCGACGGGCAGAACACGCAGTTCACCTACTCTTGGAACGCCGCGCTCGACGTCGGGTACATCGCTGCCTCGGCGCTCGCGTTCACCGGCTTCAAGGACTCACGCATTCACGGCTTCGCGGCAGGTTCGATGGTGCAGGCGTTGTGGCTGCTCGCCTTCGACTCGGTGATGGCGCTGTTTCACATGATCAACAACGAGCGTCTGAGGTAGCGGTGGCTCCTCGGAGTCGACGCCATCAGCGCCCGGACCCATTCGACTTCGCCACGGTCCGCTCAGGGTGCACGGCTTCGTCAGAGGCTCAGCCCCTGCGGCAGCGTGTCGCCGAGCGCGCGGGCTTCGTCGGCCGCCGAGAGCTGCACCACCTCGGTGACCATCTGCACCCAGTGCTCGGGCACCTTCGCCGCCTTCAGCGCCGCGGCTGCCTTCGCGCGGACCTCGTCGTCCAGGTCACGCGTCCGGTCTCCGGTCAGCCGCGCGATCTGCGCCAGCGCGAACGGCACGTCGTCGCCGAGCGGGCGCGAGAGCAAGGCCTCGACCCACTTCTCCGCCGTCTCCGGCGCCACGACGCGGTGCCCGCTCGCGTAGAGCGGCTGCCGCGCGCCCAGGCGCCCGAGCGACCAGGCCCACGGACCGCCGCGCGTGGCGGGGTCCTGCAGCCGCGCGAGCACGAGCTCACCGAGCTTCGCCTTCTCGAACGGCTCGACGTGCTCGAGCGACGCCGCGGCGCGCACCATCTCGTCGAGCCCTTCCGGCACGATGCCCTTCTTCTTCTTCGGCGGCCCCGGAGGAGCCGGCTCGAGGTGCGGCAGCAGGTACGCGAACAGCTCGCGCTGCGCGGCTTCGTCGAGCCCGCCGGCGCAGCGCCTCCACATCACCCAGAACTCGATCCACACGGGCTTTTGCTGGTGGTGCGTGACGAGCTCCTTGAAGAGCTTGAACGTCTGCTCCGCGCGCCACTCGTCGAGCGGGTAGCCGAACCCGGGGCGCAGCGTGTAGCCGAGCAGCTGGAAGAAGACGCGCTCGTGGTCCTCGCTGCGGCGCCGCTTGCCCGCCCCCGCGTACAGCGCGCCCCACAGCTCGCGCAGCACCGGCAAGCGCCACGTGTCGCGAGGCCCGAGCGTCTTCTCCAGCGTGCGCGACAGGTTCTTCACGTCCTTCGGGCCGACGGGCAGCGGTTTGTGGCCGAACACCTTCTGCACCTGCTCGACGGCCTCGGCGAAGCGCGCGGGCATCGACTCGGTGACGGTGAGCTGGCGCTTTCCGTGCGAGCCGCGGACCTCGAACTCGAGCCGCCAGCGCTCGTCGCGGTCGTTCGCGACGCACGAGAGCTCGACGGTGCCAATCTCGGTGAGTCCCGCCACGAGGTGCACCTTCACCGCGCCCTGCGTCGAGCCCTTCAGCACCGTGTGAATCGGAGGCAGCGGCTTGAAGCTCTCGTCGAGCGGGACCACCGCGCCCGGCGGGTCGACGCGGTCGGCGCTCGTCGAGTGCAGCTCGAACTGCACCGGCTTCCCGAGCGTGAGCGCGAAGTCGCGGTCCTTGAGCGTGACGGTGTCGCCCTCTTCGAAGCCGCGGGGGATGAGGCACACGGCCTGGTTGCCCTGGACTTCGACGTAGTAGGCGCGGGCTGCTCCGCCGCCGATGCGCCGGCCGAGGCCGCGGCGGGCGAGGCCGTAGTACGCGGCGCCGCGCGCGACCGCGAGGTCGAGCGACTCGTGCTCGAGCAGCGGAATCTTCGGCGCTTGCGGCCACCACGCGGAGACCGCGTCCTGCAGCGCCTGCGTGAGGCGCGGCGAGTTGAAGACGCCGCCGTTGAGCAGGATGGCGTCGGGCCGCGCGCCGCCGTGGGCGGAGAGGAACGCCGCGAGGTGGCGCGTGATGGCGGGGTCCGCGGCGTAGGGGAGACCCAGCTCCTGCAGCGCGGCCGAGCGCGCCGCCTTCGCCGGCTGCTCGTCGAGGCGCACGCGCGGGAAGAAGCCGTCGACCACGAGCTGCTCGACCTCTTCGCGCGTCAGCTCGGAGGACACCGTGCCGCCGATCAGCTTCGAGCCCTGCGACGCCACAGCGAGCGCCTGCTTCTCGGGAGGAGACACCCCGAGCAGCGCCTCCTTCGCCACGCGCGCCGACTGCGTCAGCTGCGTCCACTGCTGCGCGGAGAGCTTCTTGCCGCCGAGCTTCTCCTCGACCCTTCGCGCGAGCGCGGCGTCCATGTTGTCGCCGCCGAGCATGAGGTGGTCTCCGACCGCGACGCGCTTCATCGCCGGTCCTTCCGGCAGCGCCTCGACGGCCACGAGCGTGAAGTCGGTGGTGCCGCCGCCGACGTCGACGACGAGCACACGGTGGATTCCCTCGAGCGCCTTGCCGAGCGAGGCGCGGTGCCGCGCGGTGAAGTCGTAGAACGCCGCCTGCGGCTCTTCGAGCAGCGTGAACTTCTCGAGCCCGGCTTTGCGCGCCGCGTTCACGGTGAGGCCGCGCGCGACCTCGTCGAAGGATGCGGGGACGGTGATGACGACTTCCTGGTCTTTGAGCGGCGCCGACGGGTGTTGCTCGTTCCACGCCGCCGCGAGCGTCTCGAGCAGCTTCGCGCTGGCGTCGACGGGCGAGAGCTTCGGCACGTCCGGCGGAGAGCCCCACGGCAGAATCGGCGCCTGCCGGTCGACGCCCGGGTGGCACAGCCACGACTTCGCGGAGGCGACGAGCCGGGTCGAGGACTTCGTGCCGAGCCAGCGCGCCGCCTCTCCGACCAGCGGCGCATCTGCTTCGAGGTAGATGCACGAAGGCAGCAGCGGCCGCTCGGAGACCTCGCCGGGACGCACCTGCTGCTTCACCGCGAAGTCGTGCACCTTCGCGCCAGCGCCCTGAGACGGGTCGACGTACGCGAGCGCGCAGTTCGAGGTGCCGAGGTCGATGCCGACGATCATTCGAAGCTCCGTTCACACTGAGCGGAGGCGCCGCAGGCGCCGCAGTCGAAGTGGGCTCGCATCGCCTGTCCGGGCGCCCTTCGACTCCGCCTTCGGCTCCGCTCAGGGTGAACGGTGGCGATCACGCGTCCTTCTGCCTCACGTTGAGCTCGAGCTTCCACTTCCCGCCGCCGCCCTTCTCCAGGCACCTCAGCTCCAGCGAGCCGAGCTCGGTCACCGCCGCCTGCAGGTTCACCGGCACCAGCTGCCCGGCCTGCCGGCCCTCGAGCGTGGTCTCGATGGGCGCGACCTCTTCGAGCTCATCGGGGTCCTCGAGCATCGTGCCGACCTTGTCCTCGCGCCGCACCGACGAGGCGAAGAAGCGGAAGCGCGTCGGCTCGCCGACGACCAACCCGAACTGCTGCGGAGGAACGTCGGCCTGCGTGCCCTCCTCCATGCCGAACGGCGCCACGCACAGCGCCTTCACCGGAGGCTCCATGCCCGGCACCGCCGGCATCGCCGACTCGACGCCGACGTAATACGCGCGCGCCGTGCCGCCGCGGATGCGGATGCCGTGTCCCTGGCGGACCCAGCCGTAGTACGCGGCGCCGCGCGCGACGGCGAGGTCGAGGTCGGCGCCGGGCAGCTCCTTCGGCTTCTCGCCCATCCACGCGCCGAGCACGTCGAGCACGCGGTCTTTGAGCGCCGACGCCTTGAAGACGCCGCCGTTGAACAGCACCGCCGTCGGCCGCACGAACGACTCGCCGTTCTTCGCGAGCGCCGCCTGGCGCGTGAGGAACGCGGCGAGGTGCTTCGTGACCGCCGGGTCCGCCGCGTACGGCAGCGCCATCTGCGCGAGGCCGGTGCGGCGCGCAGTGGCCGGCAGCTCGTCGACGCGCGTCTTCGGGAAGAAGCCGTCGGTGAGCAGCTTCGTGAGCTCCGCGCGCTCGAGCGTCGTCTTCAGCGTGCCGCCCATCAGCGACGAGCCGCGGCTCGCGACCGTGATGGGCGCGGAGTCGAGCTTCGCGTCGGCGAACAACAGCTCCTTCGCCGAGCGGCAGGCGTAGGTGAGCCCGTTCATCTGCCAGGCGTCGAGCTTCTTGCCGAGCTTCTGCGCCGCGGCGTGCGCGAGCGCGAGGTCCATGTTGTCGCCGCCGAGGAGGATGTGGTCTCCGACGGCGAGGCGCTCGAGGTACAGCTCTCCGCCCTTCTCACCGACGGAGATGAGCGAGAAGTCGCTCGTGCCGCCGCCGACGTCGACGACGAGGATGACCTCTGAAGGCTTCACCAGCTTGCGCCAGTTGTCGCCCTGCGCCTCGATCCACGCGTAGAGCGCGGCCTGCGGCTCTTCGAGCAGCGTGACGTCTCCCAGGCCCGCCTTCTTCGCGGCCTCGAGCGTGAGGTCGCGCGCGGCGGCGTCGAACGACGCGGGCACCGTGACGATGACGCTCTGGTTCTCGAGCGGGTCCTTCTTGAACGCGTGGTCCCACGCGTCGCGCAGGTGCTCGAGGTAGCGCGCGCTCGCGTCGAGCGGGCTGATGCGCTGCACCTCTTCGGGCGCTTGCCAGGGAAGAATCGCGGCGCGGCGGTCGACGCCCGGGTGACAGAGCCACGACTTCGCCGAGCTGACGAGCCGCGTGGGCACCTTCGCGCCGTGCGAGCGCGCGAGCTCGCCGGTGATGTCGCGGGCCTTCTTGTCCCACGGCAGCGCGAGCGCCCCGTCGGGGAACTCGTTCGCGTTCGGGAGGTAGAGGAACGACGGGAGCAGCTGCTTCGGCTCGACGGTGCCGGGCGCGGTGAGCTGCGGCACCGGCAGCATCGGCTGTCCCGCGCCGCGCGCCTTCGCCTCGCCGAGCGCGAAGTACGACAGCGCGCTGTGCGTGGTGCCGAGGTCGATGCCCAGCGCGTATTTCGCGGAGCTCACGGCAGTTCCACTTCGGCAGGAGCGAGAATCTTCGGGTCCATCGCCGACGGAGGCGGCGGCAGCTTCACGTCCTTCGCCGCCCAGCCGTGGTGCTTCAGCGCGCCCTTGAACGGGGGATTGCCGGCGACGTTGCCGGTGAGGCGGATGCGGCTCGCGTCGAAGCCGGCGGGCACGTCGACCGAGTCACCTTCCTGCTGCGGCAGCACAGGCTCGATGTTCAGGTACTGCTTCACGACCTTGCGGCAGCCCTCGTGCACGACGCGGGAGGCGGCGCCGACCTGCTCGTCGGAGTAGCCCGCGATGTCCTCCTGCAGGAAGTCGACGAAGCGGCCCTCGCGCTGCAGCATGCCGAGGAGAAAGAGGCCCGACGCGTGGATCTCGGCGGCCGGCCTCTCGACGGGCTTGGGAGCCTCGAGCTTCTGCTGCGGCTCGGCCTCGGGCAGCGCCGGCGCCGGTGCCTTCCGCGCGCGGAAGATGACGGCTGCGATGATGAAGCCGGCCACGAAGGCGCCCGCCGCGTAGAGATAGAGGGTCTCAGGCATGCGGCCGCGGATAACAACCCGAGTTGGGAAAATCTACGATCGAAGCGGCAGCAGCACCGACAAGCCGACGCCGAGCATCAGCGCGTGCTGCAGGCCTGCCGGCTCGACGTAGGCCGTGTCGATCAGCGAGACCGTGAGCGAGACCGCCTGGCGGAGCGTCACGCGCGCGGCGGCTCCGACGTCGAACGCAGGCCGCGCGAGCGCCACGCCGAGGCCGGTGATGGCGACGACGTCGAAGTGGACGATGGCGTCTTCGATGGCGGCCTTGCCGTAGATCGGCGCCCACTCCACGTCCGCCATCGCGAGCCAGGCGTTGAGCGGGCGCTGCACGGAGCCGAGCTCGCGGCGCGCCACGGCCAGGTCGTCGGTGGGGATGGCGGCGAAGCCCCCGCCGCGCAGCGCGACGGCGAACGTCTCGGTCACGTGGAACGCCGCGCGCAGCGTTCCACCGAGGCGCGTGAAGAAGGCGTCGTTGACGGAGACCGCGATGGATGGCGCCAGCTCGAGGCGGCCCGCGCGGTGCGTGACGCGCTCTTGCAGCGACGCGCCGCTGTCGGCTGCGAGCAGCAGGTTGAGCAGGAGCGCGCTCACGCCGCGGATTGTCGCTCATCTGCCTGGTGGCTGCTTGCACGGGTCTGCTTCCCGCTGACGTCCTCGGAGATGGGACGACCGCGCAGAGGCGTCGGCGCCGGTTCTCTTTGACGACTGCGTGTGGCGCCGCGGTCCGGAACACAACCAGGGAGCTCAGCGGCTCTTTTTCTCTGACCGTCCGTCTGCCGAGTCGCGGGCCCGAAGCTGCAGCGCAATGCAGTCGCGTGAAGGACTTGCGTGCGCGGCCGACCACAGCACAGTGCCATGGGAATATGGAATCGAGTAAGCGCCTATTTTTCGTATGTGCGGTCTTCGTCCTACCGGCAACCGTCCCAGGTATCGCGTGCGTACGTTCATCGGCTGCTCCGGAAGTTCTGATGAACGAAGACCACGCTGTGCTGCGCCAGACCTTTGACGGTGGGCGCTGCGGAGCCTTGTTGTCGCCACGCGACGGCGGGTGCTTGGCACAGTATGGAGTGACCATGACGGCTCGCGATGGCCTAGTGCTCGAAGTTTCTGACTACGTTGAACTGGTCTCCTGCGATTCAGCGCGCGTCATTTGTGGCCAGAAGGTGGACTGCACCTGTGTCGTACGCCCGGAGTGATGCACTGAGCCAACGCCACGGATATCGCTGCGCCGCTACCTCCAGCCTGACCCGGTAAGGAGTGTTGCGGCAGCTAACGAGGCCACCTACTCGTATGCTGGCAGCAATCCGGTTGTGTACATCGATGCTGACGGGCGCTTTAAGGCGCCAACAACTCCGTGCAAGTACTGGGCAGAGGGGGTCAAACGAGCGCGCCAAAAGGCTGGCTGCATGGCTACGGCAGAAGGCGAGATGTGTGGGGTCAGCAACAACCGTTGTCAGAAGAAGCTGAAGGACTGTCAAGCCTGCGACATTTGCAAGCTCTTGGACGACAGCTACACCACGCCGACATTCGCTGTGGCCGATCTTCAATGCGCGGGTAAACCATCATGGGGGTGCTCGGGCGTCACCACCGCTGGAAAGGGGCAGTTGGACTTCGATCGGAGGTTCTGTGACGACCCAGCGCTGCTCGACAAGTTCGCCAACACTCTCATCCACGAATCTGCTCATCACTGCAAGGCGATCGGAGGCGGCAACATCACGGAGGGGGGCGGGGAGTGCAGCGCCAAGAGCATCGCAGATGAGTGCACAAAATGACGCGTACCGTATTCAACGCCTTGAAGGTGAGTGTAGTTGCGTTGATCCTCGTCATTGCGTGTCGACACCCCCAACCCGTCACGGCGCAGAAGGACCTACGCTCAGGCGGTACGTGTTCCTGGCACGTCTCCGTCGTGGACGCCGGCTGCATCGTTGAGTCGGGCTTGGACGTGCATCGGCGCGTCCTCCCGTCCGATCGCGACTATGACGTAGGTGAACCAAATCAGATGATTGACGTCCATGGTTTTCACGACGCAACGGTCAAGTGCGGGGAGGAGGTGGTCGTCTGCGGTGCGACGGTAGTCTGCGACTGCAGGCCTCCGTAGGTGCGCCTTGGCTTTACCTCCAGCCCGAGCCTCTGCTTCGACAGCAAAGTCGTCCGCCGTCGCGCGTCAGCTCGCTCGCTGACCGTACAATTCAACGGAGCGGAGTTGTGGCAAGCCGCGCCTCCAACCGTTCGAGCGCCGCCCGTTGCTCGGGTGTCGCCTTCGCCGTTGCGTTCTTGATCAGCGCCACGGTGTCGCGGGCGTCGACGACGAGCAGCGCGTTCGAGGCCGCCTGACGGGCATCGCCGTCCCAGCGCAGGAACGCGTCGACCAACGCGCGCGCTGCGATGAGCCGCACCTCGTTCTCCTCGCCGCGCGTCACGACGGAAGGCGTCTTCCACGCCCAGGCGTTGCCGACGTCGCCGAGCGTGCGCGCCAGCTCGACCTGCTCGCGGACCTCGCCGACCTCCGGCACCGCCGCCGCGAGCGCCTGGGCGACGACCACGCGCCGGCAGCTGCCCATGCCTTCGCGCACTGCACGCGCGCGGGCATCACCGCCGCGCGACAGCGCGACCAACCGGGCCGCGACCGCATCCGTCTGCATGAACCCGTAAGCGTCGGCCGCCGCCCGCGTGACGCCTGGCGACTCGGTCCTCGAATCGAGCAACGCCTCCAGGACGGGAAGCGCGCGGGGGTCGCGGAGCGTGCCGACTGCGTCGAGCAGCCCGATGGTGAGCGACAACCGGCCGCCTTCGGTGACCGGCCCTCCCTCGGCTTCGGGATTCAGCAGCGCGTCGAGCATCGGCATCAACGCGTTGGGGCCGAGCTGCTTGAAGGTGCGTCCCATGGGCGCGACTCCACCGCCACGCCGCTTCGCGTACAGCGCATCGGCATCGCGTCGAATCGCCGCGACCTGCGCGAACGCTTCGGGGTGTGCCTTGCGTGCCGCGGCGATCTCCGCTGCGAGCTCGACCGGAGCTGCCGTCATCATCATCACTGCCAGCAGTGCGTTCATCGGCCGCTCTCCCACCACTTCGCTGCTGGAATCGTGCGCGTCACGTTCGAGCCGCAGTGAACTTCGCCGGCGTTGAGATGGTACAGGTACCAATCTTCGACCCACCGGACGGTGTAGCCGTACGGCATCAGCGCGGCCTGAAGCTGCGCCTTGAAGATGTCCTGTCCGCCGATGACGGGTCCGTGCGGATCGGGCGATGCGAACGTCGTCGAGCTGATGGCGACGCCGTTGACGGTGCCAGGCGTATAGGCCAGCGAAAAAGTGCCGTCCGGCGTGTCCACCGGCTCGTGCAGGAACGGCACACGAACGATCTCCATGTCGGTGATGCCCGTGGCCATCTTGATGATGTTCACCTGCGCGTCGATCTCGACGGCTGCTGCCGCGCTCTCTTGCATCACGTCGGTGTCCGCGAGCACCTGCGAGATGGTGCGCTCCGCGCTCACGAACGCCGTACCTGACGAGTTGTACGTGAGCATGCCGGGGAAGACGATCGCCGTGCCGTTGCCCGCCTGCACCTGCTGCTGGAGCATCGTGCGCGCGAGCACCGGGTCGTTGACCAGCATGATCCACCCGCGTGGGGTGTTCGCCGGCAGGAAGCTGATCGTCTCGTCGACGTGCCCGACCAGCAGCCACGACGTGTCGACGTACACGGGAGGTTGAACGGCCTGACCCTCCATCATCTTCAAGAACGAGTTGTCCGGGTGGTACGACGCAACGCTGCCGCGCAGGATGCGGCCGAGCGGGTAGGCGACGCCGTTGTGCGTATACGGCGGAATCGTCTCGAGGTTGCCGAACGAGTCGAGCGTCGCGTCGCTCGAGCTCCCCGACTGGAACTGCTGGATGCCGGCCACGTTGGGGCCGCGGAACTGAGTGAACACGACCTTACCGGCGCGCCGCAGCGGATTCGTGGACGACAGCGGGTTGTAGAGGTTCGCGGAGCGGATCGCGACGCGCATCGTCCGCACCGTGCCGTTCGGGCCCGGCGCATTGGCGTACCCGGTTTCGAAGAAGTCCTGCGTCCACTGGTCGTCGTTGGGCACCGACATGCTCACGAGCGGCGTCGCAATCCCTGCTGCCGTCAGGGCCGTCTGAAGGTCGGTGCGGAAGTCGATCGAGTCTTGATCGTTGATGCCCGTCGCGTACGCCGTCTCGACCGGCGTGATGTGACTGAACGTCATCACCGGAGCGACGCGCATGCGAACGACGTCGCTCACCAGAATCTCCTCGTACAGCGCGCCGCCGTCCCACGGGCCGGGGGTGCCGGGCTGACCGTTCGCCTTCGGAGTCGTGATGGTCAGCGTCAGGTCGAAGTAGCCGTTCCACACCGCGCGGTCGCGCACGATGTTCGTCGCCTCCATGCGCAGTTCGACGCCGTTGCGCAGCGTGGCTCCGCCGAAGACGAACGCGTTGTGGTCGAAGTGCGCGAAGCCGCCGTCGGGCTGCGCCCAGAACAGGCGCATGTTCTGGCCACCGTCCGGCACCGAGAGCCGCGCGCGCGCCGAGTCGGGAGCCGTCGGCCACGGAAGAACTCTCACCGTCGCGAGGTCGAGCAGGTCGTTCGGACCGTTGATGATGGTGTCCGCAGCGTCGTGGCACCGCGGCATGTCGAGGTCAGACACCTGCGTGCTCGTGGAGCAGCGCTGGCTGTCGTCGTCCATGTTCGGCAGCAGAATCGCGCCGCGCGTCGTGTTCCACTGCTCTTCGTCGGTCTCGTCCGTCGAGCCCACCACGTCGACCACGCCGTCGCGGTTCGAGTCGACGCGCAGGTCCGCGACCGGAGCCGGCACCGGGCCGACGATTCCTCCGCCGGTTCCCGTGGTGCCGCCACCAGTGCCCGTCGTGCCGCCGCCGGCGCCGGTCATGCCGCCGCCCGTCCCGGTCATGCCGCCGCCAGTGCCGGTCATGCCGCCGCCAGCGCCAGTCATGCCGCCGCCGGTGCCGGTCATGCCGCCGCCGGTGCCGGTGGTGCCGCCGCCCGTGCCGGTGGTGCCGCCGCCGGTGCCGGTCGTGCCGCCGCCGGTGCCGGTGGTGCCGCCGCCGGTGCCGGTGGTGCCGCCGCCGGTGCCGGCGACGCCTCCGTCGGTGCCGTTCGTTCCGCCCGCAGTGCCCGAGCCGCCGCCCGTCGGGCCGGTCGTCGCGGTGTTCGCGCAGTTACAAGCGCTCACGCAGGCGGCGAGCGCTAGCGCGAACCATTGCCGAGGATGCATGCCGTACCTCCGAAACGAAACTCCGGCCCCTTTCCCCGGGAACGAGCGACGCGCTTCGTAGCCCGGTCCCCCGCCCGGTGCAATGACCCCGCCTCGCGGAGAGAAGTGCAGTAAGAGGCGCAGCTCGAACGATGGCCTGGCTCAACTACCACCACCTCCTCTACTTCTGGACGGTGGCGCGCAGCGGCACCATCGCCGCCGCGAGCAAGGAGCTGCACCTCTCGCAGCCGACCATCTCGACGCAGCTCAAGACGCTCGAGGACTCGCTGGGCATCAAGCTCTTCGCCCGCCAGGGCCGCAAGCTGGTGCTCACCGAGCTCGGGCGCACGGCGTTCAAGTACTCCGACGAGATCTTCCGCCTCGGCCGCGAGCTGCAGGAGGCCGTCACCCGCGGCCAGCTGGGCAAGCACGTGCGCTTCACCGTCGGCGTCGCCGACGTGATTCCCAAGCTCATCGCCGAGCGGCTCTTGCAGCCCGCGTTCGAGCAGGTGCCCGACCTGCAGCTGCAGGTGCACGAAGGCCCGCTGCCGCAGCTGCTCGGCCAGCTCGCGCTGCACGAGCTCGACGTGGTGCTCTCCGACGTGCCGGCGGGCAGCGACATCAAGGTCCGGGCCTTCAGCCACGCGCTCGGAGAGTCTGGCGCCACGTTCTTCGCCCGCGAAGACAAGGCGCAGGCGCTCAAGCGCGGCTTCCCGAAGTCGCTCGAGGGAGCGCCGGCGCTGCTGCCCTCGCAGTCGACGAGCGTGCGGCGCCAGCTCGAGCAGTGGTTCGACAAGGTCGGAGTCCACCCCCACGTCATCGGCGAGTTCGACGACAGCGCGCTCGCGCAGACGTTCGGCCACCGCGGCCTCGGCTTCTTCGTCGCTCCCAGCGCCATCGAGCAGCAGGTCATCAAGCAGTACGACGTCACCGTCATCGGCCGCACCGACGAGGTGAAGGAGCGCTTCTACGCCATCAGCGTCGAGCGCCGCCTCCGCCACCCCGCCGTCGTCGCCGTCGCCGAGTCCGCCCGCAACGAGCTCTTCGGCTGAAAATGGGGACAGGCTGCTTTTCCGGCAGCCGGGGCTAAACTTGCGTCACGACTGCGTTCCGCGGGAAAAGCAGCCTGTCCCCATTTTCTGCTCAACGTGAAAGTCCTCCGGCAGCCGAAGGTTCAGGTCCAGAAGCTCGAGCAGGCGCGCGAGACGCTGGGGACCGTCTCTACGCCGACGCCGAAGAAGAACGACGCGTTCGGGGTCACGACTCGCAAGAGCAACGCGCTCGAGGGCACCTCGGCCAGCTTCGTGCCGTCGCGCAGCATGTCCTTCGAGTCGTGGAACGTGCTCAACGCGATGCCGGCCAGGGACCGCGACCGCTTGAGCCCGCAGGAGAAGGACCTCATCCACTCCGTCGTCGCCGAGCTCAAAGAGTCTGTCGAGAAGCAGAAGCTCTCGTACGTGCCGGTGTTCGGCTACCTCTCGCTCAGAAAAGACAATCACCGCGAGCTGGGCCTGGCCTCGCAGTCCGACGTCGTCGCGGGCGTGCACACGCAGGAGGCCCACCTGCCCGACCACGACATCGGCGTCGTCGCCAGCACCATCTACCGCGGCACGCCCACGCACCCCGGCGTCGTCGCGGGCCTGTCGGCGGAGCAGGGCGCCTCGACGCCCGGCACCATCTTGAAGGTCCCCCTCCACCGCGCCGAAGAGCTGCTCGGCATCATCTTCCACCGCGAGTACTTCGCCGAAGACGACCTCGTCGGCGACAAGCCGCAGGCGATGTACAAGCCGGTGCTGCGCGAGGTGAAGACCGAAGACGGTCAGACCGTGAACGCGCTCGTCTTCATCACCAACCCCGACAGCGCGAAGGACATCAACGCCGAGGGGAAGATGACCGCGGGCCAGCTCGCCTGGTTCATGGGCGCGACCGGCGGCTTCCGCTCCGAGAAGGGCCAGTTCGGCGGCCTCTGCTTCGACTACTGGAACAAGTCGTACTTCGGCACCGACAAGGTGATTCGCGAGGCCATCGACCTCGCGAAGTACGTACCCAGCCCCGAGACCATCGACTGGCTCAGCCAGAATGCGCCGAAGGACCCGCGCGCGATGGCGGCGCTGAACGTCGTGCTCGAGCTCTTTCAGGGCGCGGCGCTGCCGATCGACCTCAAGACGCGGCAGCGCGAGAACCAGTCGCTCGAGCGAAATCCGGTGCGCAAGCCGGTCGACGTGCAGGCCGAGGTCGAGCGGTATCTCGCGCTCTGATCAGCGGTTCGTCCGTCTAACAGCCTGCTCCAGGTGAAGGGCCGTTCGGCTACACTCCACCGCGTGACCCTTCCCCTCGCGTTCGCAGCGTGTGTCCTCGTCGCCGCCGACGCTCAGACGGTCACCGTCGGCAGCGTGTCGCTCAAGGTCGACGGGGTCACGAGCACCAACGCGAGGCGCAACGGCAACCTGCTCGAGCCTGTCACCATCGAAGGCCCTGGCTTCAAGCTGCAGCTCGAGCCTGGGCCCATCGTCTGGTTCAGCAACGGCACCCTCGTCGGAACCCTGGCAGCCGAGACGAGCCTGAAGCTTGGCGATCGGGAGTACCCGCTCGCGGCGCACCAGCGGGTCGAGCTCGAGCTTCTTCCGTCGGCGCGCGTGGCCGGGGCGATGCTGGCACGGCCGACCGCGATCGAACACCGCGACCTGGGGCCCGCCGTCGCCAAGGGCTACGTGACCTTCCGCGACGCAGGGCCGGAGCACTTCACGTATGCCGAGCCTGCGACCCTCGGCTCCGGCCCCATCAAGCTCTCGGTTCCTGCGGGCGCATTCGCGCGACGTTGGAACGCACACACGGAGCTCGGGTCGAAAGAGCCTCTCAGCGCAACCGTGCGGGGCATGACGCTTCAGCCGAAGACGGCGCTGGTCCGCGCGGGTCCCCAGGTGTTCACGCTGTTCACGTCCGAGACGATTTCGGCGGGCGGAAAGCAGTACGCCGTCAGTGAGGTGGTCGACTTCAACGGCTTCGTCACCGTGAAGACCAGAGACGGCGAGCTCGCGCTCGACGACAAGGGTGGGCTCAAGCGGAGGAGGTAGCTCTGATCCGCGTCCGTTGGAGGTGACGCGGCTCGCTCTCTCGCTCTCTAACCTCGCGAACGGCCCGCCCTCTCAGCGGGAGCTGAGCCCGTTACCTTCTCTCTACGACACATCGAAAAAACGAAGCGGTAACGCCTCTGTCGTTCAGAGACCGACTGGTTAAACAAAATTCGTCATGTTGACTTCGTTGCGGATGGGTCGGGTGGCGGGCATCGACATCAAGGTTCACGTGTCGTTCGCGTTGATCCTCGCGTTCGGTGGAATGCAGTGGGGCGCGGCCTTCGGTCCGCGCGGCGCCGTGTTCGGAGTGTTCTCGACGGTGCTGCTCTTCAGCTGCGTGCTCTTGCACGAGCTCGGGCACTCGTTGGTCGCCAAGGCCTACGGCATTCCGGTGAAGGAGATCACGCTCTGGCCGTTCGGCGGCGTGGCCCAGCTCGGCGCGAAGCCGAAGAACCCGAAGGAGGAGCTGCTCATCTCCATCGCGGGCCCGGCGGTCAACGTCGTGCTCGCCGTGCTGTTCTTCGTCGGAGGCTTCCTGTGGCTGGGGCTGTCGGGCCTCGAGGCCGCGATGGCCGACATCGGCCGCTCTTCGCCCACGACGGTGACGCTGCTCGCGCTGATGCTCGGCAGCAACGTGGTGCTCGCGGTGTTCAACCTGCTTCCCGCCCTGCCGATGGACGGCGGCCGCGTGCTGCGCGCGCTGCTGTCGTTCCGGCTGGGGCACTCGAAGGCGACCGCCATCGCGGCGAACGTCGCGCGCGTCATCTCGGTCGCGATGTTCGCGGCCGCGGTGGTCTTCGGCCACGTGATGCTCGGCATCATCGCGCTGGTGGTGTTCTTCGGCGCCGGCCGCGAGGCGGCGGATCAGAAGGTCGGCGAGTCGCTCGCCGCGGTCCGCGCCGGCGGAGCCGTCAACCCGCACGCGCTCGTGCTCGGCCCTTCGACTCCCGTCGGAGAGGCGGTGAAGGCGATGGTGCAGAGCGGCCAGAGCGCGTTCGCGGTGATGCACTACGGCCGTCTGCTCGGAGTCGTCGCGCGCGACGCCCTGCTCCGCGCCGCGGGCGTCGAGGGCCCGGCAGCGTACGTCGCCGGAGCGATGCAGCGGCACTTCCCGATGATCAGCTCGACCGCGACGCTCGAAGAGGCGCGGCAGAAGATGAACGAGACGGTGTCTCCGTACGTGGTGGTCGCCGACGGCGAGCGCTACCTCGGCCTCGTCACCGAGCTCGAGCTCTCGCGGCACCTGGTGCCCGCGCAGTCGATGGCCAGCGGCCTGGGGTGGGTGAAGTCGCTGTTCTTCCGCGGCTGAGGTTGGACGATCGTCAGGCCACGTGCCCACTCCAGTGGGCAGGGTCCGCCCTTCCACGGCCGCAGAATCACGGAGCCGTTCACGCGGTGCGCGGATTGCTGTCGGGATGAGCCGTGGCTGCCCTCACCGAGCGTGACCTCAAAGACAAGGCCTCTGCGTACCTCTCGCGCGGAGCGCTCGAGCCTGCGCTGGAGGCGCTCAAGGCCCTCATCTGCATGAACGGTCGCGAGCCGCTCTACCGCCTGCGGCACGCAGAGGTGTGCGCGCGGCTCAAGCGCGTGGAGGCGGCCGTCGCGTCGTACCGCGTGGCCGCGCACCTGTTCAGCGCGAGCGGCCGCGTGCCCCAGGCGCGTGCGGCGCTCAACGTCGCGATGAAGCTCGCGCCGCGCGACCTGTCCGTGCGCCGCGCGATGGCCGGGCTGTTCGAGCCGACGCCGTCGACGCCGGCGCCGCGCGTGGCGAGGGTGTCGCTCGCTGCGGCCGCGGAGGCCATCACCGAGCCGTGCCTGTTGCCGATGTTCGAGTAGGCGAGGAGAGATCCGGCCCGCTTCGCCTACGCGCTTCGCGCTCCGCTCAGCGTGAACGAGAGTCGGCTCGCGAGCTCCTCAGACGAAACTTCGCGCATCGCTCCTTCATCGACGTCACACACCAGCGAGCCCACCGCCTCGCGGTGCAGCTTCAGCACCGGCAGCCCGACCGCCGCGAGCATGCGCTTGACCTGGTGATTCCTTCCCTCCGTCAGCGTCAGCTCCACGACGCCGGGCGCGCGCAGCCGCGCCGTCGCCGGCCGCGCCGGCCCGTCGTCGAGCGTGACGCCGCGGCGCAGCGGCTCGAGCTGCTCCTCGGTCGCCTTCTCCGACACCGACGCCACGTACCGCTTCGGCAGGTGCGTCTCCGGCGACGTCGCGTGCGCGACGAAGCGCTCGTCGTTGGTGAACAACAGCAGCCCCGTCGTGTCGACGTCGAGCCGGCCGACCGCGAGCCAGGTGAAGCCGCGCAGCGTTTCCGGCAGCAGCGGCTGCAGCACGTCGAGCACGGTCGGCCGCGTGTCGCGGCCCGAGCCCTCGGCCAGCACGCCCGCCGGCTTGTGCAGCATCAGCACGCGCGTGACGCGCTCCATCGAGACCGGCGCTCCGTCTACCGTCACCTTCGACGACTCGGTCACCGGCGTGAACGGCTTCGTCGCCACGCGGCCGTCGACGCGCACGCGCCCGCTCGCGATGGCGGACTCGATCTCCTCCGGCGGCACCGCGCCGGCGCGGCCGAGCGCGCGCGAGAGCCAGTCGCTTCCGGTGCGGCCCGACTCGCGCGCCGCCGCCAGCCACTTCGGTGTCCTCGCCCTTCGCGCCACGATGAAAACGGCCATAGCATGCGGACCCGCGCATGCCGTTCGCCCTGCTCACGCTCCTCGCCGCGGCGCCCGTCATCAGCCTGAAGCTCGACATCGAGCTGAAGTGCCCGACCCACGCGTCGCTCTCCGACCGCCTGGCGCGGGTGGGGCTGTCGGTGAAGCCGCCGAACGCGCCTGCGACAGATGTCATCGTGGCGCCTCCTGCCTTCGAGGTGAGCATGAAACCCACCCCGGAGGGCTTGTCCCTGACCGCGCGCCGGGCGTCTGATGGCAAGGTGTTCGAGCGCAACGTCGAGGCGGGACGCGAAGACTGTCCGACCGTCGAACGGCTCGTAGTCGTGCTGATCCACTCGTGGATCCACGCGAAGATGCCGGTGCTTTCCCCGACGTCCACCCGCGACGCCGGCAGACGCTGATTCCTTAGAAGGTTTCCGGAGGTCCTGGCACCTGGAAGGACGTGTGGTTGGCTGAGCTCGACATCGTCGGGGATGCAAAGGGGTCCCTCGCCGACGTGCGTCGGTTGTACTCGACGCACGCACCCGAGCTCCGCCTCGCGCTCAACCGCCTCGCCGGCAACGGAGTCGACTGCGACGACCTGCTCCAGGAGGTCTTCGTCGTCGCCATCCGCAAGATGTCGGACCTCGCGCTCGCGCGCTCCGAGAAGGCGTGGCTGTACGGCGTCGCGGTGAAGCTCGCCGCCGGCCAGCGCCGCCGCCACCGCATCCGCAGCTGGCTCGGCCTCGACGACGCGCCCGAGCTGACGAGCGCGGAGTCTCCGGCGCGGACGCTCGAGCAGAAAGAGGCGTCGAAGCTCCTGCAGCAGGCGCTCGACGCGCTCCCCGCCGCGAAGCGCGACGTGCTGGTGCTGTTCGAGCTGCAGGGCCTCACCGGAGACGAGGTCGCCGCGGCGCTCGACATTCCCGTCGCCACCGTGTGGACGCGGCTGTTCCACGCGCGCAAGGCGCTGCAGGCCGCGGTGAAGCGGCTCGAGGCGAAGGGGGCGCGCCATGGCTGATCAGCCGCCGGTGAAGCCCTGGAAAGAGAGCGCCGAGCAGGACCGGGCCGCCGAGCTCGTGCGGCTCGTCGCTGGCATTCCTCCGCGTGCGATCGACGTCGGCAAGGGGTGGGACTCGGTCATCGAGCGCGTCGCGCGTCCGAAGAGCTCGCGCGCGCTCTGGTTCGCCGCCGCGGCGGCCGCTGTGCTGCTCGCGTGGGTCAGCGTGCAGTGGCCGTTCGGGGGCTCGCGCCCGGCGCCTGCGCCGGCGCCCGTGGTGGCGAACGTCGCTCCTCCCGAGTGCGAAGGCCCGCTGATGTGCATCGAGGGCTCGAAGCCGCCCGCGCCGGTCGCGGTGGTGGAGCCGGCGCCTGCTCCGAAGAAGCAGGCGGCTTTGCGCGTCGCGGTGGCCGAGCCCGAGCCGGAGCCCGAGGTCGAGGCGCCCGCGCCGTTTGTGGGTCCCGAGGGCGTCGTGGTCGCCTCCGGCGCGATGTGGTCGTCGCCGTCGCCGAACGCGCTCGAGCTCGACCTGGGCCGCGTCGAGGTGAAGCCGCACGCGCAGCCGTACACGGTGACGACCCCCGAGGTGACGCTGTCGTCGACGAACGCGCGCTACGCGGCGGACGTGACGGAGGTGGGCACGACGGTGCGCGTGTTCGAAGGCGACGTCGAGGTCTTCAACGGCCGCGACCGCGTGACGCTCTCCGCCGGAGAAGAGCGCACGTTCCGCACCGGCCCTGCGCCGAGCGCGCTCGACGTGGTGCCGCCGGCGGTGTCGTCTCCGGCGTGCGCGCGGTACTCGCTCGAGCAGCGCGTCGCGTGCCTGTCGAACGAGGGCCGCGGCGTCGGCCTGCGCGCGCAGGCCGCGCTCTACGAGGCGGCGTACCTGCAGGCGAAGGCGGGGCGCGCCGCGGGCGCCGAGCTCACGCTGCGCGAGTCGCTGCGCCGCTTCCCGCGCGGAGTCCTGCACCCCGAAGTGCGGATGGCGCTCATCAAGGCGCTCGTCGCGCAGGGTCGGCTGGGCGAGGCCGGAGACGTCGGCAGAGACTTCCTCTCCGAGTGCGCCGAGGACCCGCGCGTGTCGGAAGTCGAAGCGTTTCTGCGGACTTTGGACTGGCTCGAGTCGCGGTAAAGCCGCGACGAATCGGCCTTTCCTTGCGGTCGCTTGCGGGCTAGGACCGCCCACGCCATGGAATTCAGAATCGCTGCCGATGAGCTGAAGAAGGCGCTTCACCGCGCGCAGGGAATCGTCGAGCGCAAGACCACGATGCCGATTCTCGCGAACGTGCTCGTCAACGCGACGAAGGGCGGCGTGACGGTCACGGCGTTCGACCTGGACATCGGCATCGTGAGCGAGCACCCGGCCGAGGTGATGAAGCCCGGCTCCGTGACGCTCTCGGCGAAGACGCTCTTCGACATCGTCAGCAACCTTCCCGAGCCGCAGCTCAACGTGAAGAAGCTGCCGAACAACTACGCCGAGATTACCTGCGGCAGCGCC
>CALJKW010000026.1 GCA_937980205.1 uncultured Myxococcales bacterium
GCTCAACGTGAAGAAGCTGCCGAACAACTACGCCGAGATTACCTGCGGCAGCGCCTCGTACCGCATCGTCGGCATGGCGAGCGAAGAGTTCCCGAAGCTGCCGAAGGAAGAGAACGCTCCGCTCGTGCGCGTGAGCGGCAACACGCTGCTCGAGATGATCAAGAAGACGCAGTTCGCGATCTCCAGCGACGAGACGCGGTACATCCTGAACGGCGTGTTCTTCGAGCCGCGCGACGGCGGCAAGGTCCGCATGGTCGCCACCGACGGCCACCGCCTCTGCCTCATCGAGCGCGAGCTGCAGGGAGACTTCAAGCTCAAGGGCGGCGTCATCGTCCCCCGCAAGGGCCTCTTCGAGCTCAAGCGCCTGCTCGAGGAAGCGCCGGACGCCGAGTGCTCGCTCGGGTTCGCCGAGTCGAGCGCGCTGTTCAAGAAGCCGGGCCTCTCGATGGTGATGCGGCTCATCGACGGCCAGTTCCCCGAGTACCAGCGCGTGATTCCGAAGGAGGGCGAGAAGCAGGTGCAGATCTCGCGCGCCCGCCTGTTCGACGCGCTCAAGCGCATCGCGCTGCTCTCGGCCGACAAGTCGAACGCGGTGAAGCTCTCGCTCGCCGACTCGCAGGTGCGCATCACCGCCAACAACCCCGACCTCGGCGAAGCGAAGGACGACATCGAGGTCGGCTACAAGGGCGCGGCGCTCACCGTCGGCTTCAACGCGCGCTACCTCATCGACGTGCTCACCGTGACCGAGAGCGACGACGTCATCATCGAGCTCGGCGACGAGCACTCGCCGGGCGTGCTGCACGCTCCGGGCGACAAGAGCTACACCGCCGTCGTGATGCCGATGCGCGTGTGAGCCGGTCGCTCGAGCTGTTGACCGAGGCGTGTGAGGCGTTGCCGCACCGCGTGCGCGCGATGTTCGGCGGGCACGGCTTCTTCGCGCCCAACGGCGGCATGTTCGCGGCCGTCGTGACCGACGACCAGGTCGTGTTCAAGCTCGCGGACGACACCGCCCGGAACGAGCTGTGCGGCCTCGGCGGCGCTCCCTGGGTGTACGAGGGCAAGACCACGATGAAGCAGTGGATTGTGGTGCCCGAGGGCTTCTACGACGACCTGGAGACGTTTCAGGCCTGGGCGAAACGGGCACATGCGCTCGTGCCGCCCAAGAAGAGTGTGGGGAAGGCGGCCAAGAAGGCCAAGCGGCCCCGCTGACGTTCATTTCGCTGGCTTCAGTACGAAAGGGAACGTCACGGCGACGACGCCTCCTCCGCAGGGGGGCGGGAACGAGATTCTTCGGATGATGGCCCCGATGCCTCGGGCAAGTACCGTCGCCTCCGGCTCTGACGACGTTTGCACCTTCTGCACCGCGCCATCGGGCCCGATCTCGAGCAGCGCCGTCACCGTCGTCGCTTGCTCTGCATCGAACAGCAGCAACACCTCATAGAAGGTCTTCATGACGGGCTGCGCCACCCGCATCTGCCTGTAGATGGCGTCCTTTGAGAGCCCGTTGGTAGCGGGTGCGCAGGGAGGAGACTCCGGCGGCGGCGGAATCTGCGCGCACGCCTGGATGAGCATCCGCACCGACGCTTGCCAGCGACGATCCGTCGGCCGCGCGAGACGTTCACGCAGCTCTTCGACGAGACCTCGCGCTCGAACGCAGTCTCCGCGGCTCACTGCCGAGAGGATGGTGACCATGGCAGCCTCTGAATCCTCGGCCACCGGGCGATGCTCGGCTTGCTCGTTCTCGAGGTCCAGCCTCGCCGCCAGAAGGTCGTCGCCGGGATTCTAGTCGAGAGCTTCGCGGAGGCGCGCAGCGGATGAAGAACGACCGATGGGCTGCAGCAGCGCCACGTGTCGTCGGACCCGCGGATCGTCGGGGAACCGCTCTGCGAGCTCACGGACCCCCAGCAGAGCGTGACGGACTGCGGCGAGCGCGCCCTCTGGTTCATTCAGTCCCCCGAGTGCGATGAGCCGTTGTAGCTCGTCGCGGGCACCGTGCTTCCTTTCGACGACGTCCGCGGCCCCGCCAGCGAACCATAAGCTTCCGCGCGCGAGGTGGACGTCGACAGGAGGCGCAGGACGAATCGACGCAATCGCCCCTGGCGACAAGAACTTCAGAATCAGGACCTTGAAGTCGTCGCCGCGCGCGAGCGACCCGAGCTGAATGCCCTCGACCCCGGAGACGGGTTCACCCTTGCGCGCTGCCGCGAGCATCGACAGCACGCGATCTCGTTCATGCGTGTACAGATGGTTCACGAGCAGCCACGAGCCCGCCCACCACACCCGTGCGTTGCCGGAGTGCTTGCGGCCTGGGCCCCAGTCGAGCAATTGCTCGAGCGCGGGAGGATTGTCGCCCAGCAACGCCAGCTCCGAGCTGCGGTCGCCCATGGGCAACGCTGCGGTCGCCGTTCCCGAAAACGACATCCCCTCGACGTATTGGGCGAGCCCTCGGGACAACCACCACGGAGCGAGCGGGTAGTGCTGCTCCAGCACGTGGTCTGCGAGCAGGAAGATCGCGCGAGTGGGAAGCTGATGGCCTGACCGCGGATCCGGAGTGCGTTCCAGCAGCAGTGGGTGACCGGCGGGCCACGCCGACTTTCGGGACACCCCGAAATGAGCGAGCTGCCCGCGGTCGACGGCCACGACCTCGATCGGCTCGAGCGGCTCGTCATCACCGAGCGTCCAGCGAATGACTCCCAGTGCCCGCTCGAGGTCAAGCGCGAGACTCTGGGCGTCGGTCGTCGAGAGGTTGGTCTTGACGCGGAACGTGTCGGTACGCACCTCGAGCCACTCGACGCCACCATGCGCGGCACACTCGAGGCTGCGCGTGGTCGCACATCCAAGGAGTGTTACCGCCAGCGCCATCAGACCCTTCGTCATGGCGGCATCATGGCGTGTTCGCGATTATGCATTGAGGGTGACGTGGAAGGTCGCAGCGCTGGCGGTCGCGTTCCTCGCGGCGCCGGCGTTCGCCTCTGCGGAGGAAGCCCCCGCGGGCTGTCGTGAGGACGTCGAAGAGCGTCTCGAAGTGCTGCGCGACGCGTTCGATGATCAGATCCGCGGGCTCGAGATCTGGTCCTACTCGTGGGGCAGCATCTACACGGCGGCCTCGCTCACACAGGCCATCATCACCACGCAGCTCAAGCCCGACGACCCCGCGCGCACGGACCTCATCGTCGGCGCCGTCTCCGCGGGCGTCGGCAGCCTCACGTTCTGGGTCGCGCCGCTGCGGTTCACGCTGCCGCTGAAGAGCGTCCGCAAGGACTGGGACAACCCCGACCGCTGCGCGCTGCTCGCGCGGGCCGAGGCGGTGCGCACGAAGGTCGCCTCCGAGCAGCGCCTCGGCAAGTCGTGGATCGCGCACGCCGGCAACGTGCTGGTGAACGTCGGCATCGCGCTCATCCTCGGCCTCGGCTACAACCACTGGCAGGCGGCGCTGATCAGCGGCCTCGTCGGCACCGCCATCGGCGAGCTCAACCTCTTCACCCAGCCGGCCAAGCTCGACCGCGTCGAGGAGAGCCCGCAGCTGCGGCTGGTGCCCCTCGTCACCACGCAGGGCGGCGGCGCGGCCCTGTTCGTCGTCTTCTGACCTACTTGCCCTTCTTGGTCGGCTTCGGCGCCGGCGGGATGGCGTCGGGCACCTTGAACTGCGCGACGTAGTCCTTCGGAATTTCGCCGGTCAGCGTCTTCAGCCACGTGATGATGGAGGTCACCTGCGCGTCGGTGAGCGTCTTGCCGAGCTGGTGCTTGGCCATCACCTTCACCGCTTCCTCGAGCGTCGCCGCCGAGCCGTCGTGGAAGTACGGCGCGGTCTTCTCCACCATTCGCAGGCTGGGGACCTTGAACATCATCTTGTCGGCCTCCTGCTTCGTGACCTCGAAGCGGCCCTGGTCTTCCTGGTTCGGCCAGGGCGTGACGAGGCCCGCCTTCTGGTACATCGAGCCGCCGACGTAGGTGCCCATGTGGCACGCGGTGCAGCCGGTGTTCACGAACTCCTTGAAGCCGGCCTTCTCTTCCGCGGTGAGCGCCGTCTTGTCGCCCGCGAGGAACTTGTCCCAGCGCGACGGAGTCATCAGCTTGCGCTCGAACGCGGCGATCGCCTTCGCGACGTTGTTCAGCGTGATGGGGCTCTTCTCGTCGGGGAACACCTTCGCGAACTGGTCCCGGTACCACGCGACCTTGGCGATCTCCTTCACCGCGTCCGCGTCGCCGGCCATGCCCATCTCGATGGGGTTGGTGATGGGGCCCTTCGCCTGCTCCTCGAGGTCCTTCGCGCGGCCGTCCCAGAACTGCACGAAGTGGCCGGCCGAGTTGTAGACCGTCGGCGAGTTGCGCTTGCCCGTCTGCTGCTTGTGCCCCACGGAGGACTTGCGGCCATCTGCTCCGTCCACCTCGAGGCGGTGGCACGTGTTGCACGAGATCTCGTTCGAGGCCGACAGGCGCGTGTCGTAGTAGAGCGCGCGGCCGAGGACGATCTTCTCCTCGGTCAGCGGGTTGTCCTTGTTCTCGACGACCTCGGGCAGCGCAGGCTTGAACGCGCCGAGCATGCCTTCGTCGATCTCGCCGTCGGCCGCGGCCGGCTCAGCAGGCTTCGCAGCCTGCGGAGGCGGCGCCGCCGGCGTGGGCTGGGCCGGAGCAGCGGCCTTGTTGCGGTCGTCACAGGCGACGAGGGACACGACGAGGGCGCACAGCAGCAGGCGCATGGTCATGGCGGTCCTTCTAGCCACGGGGCCCCGGCTGTCAACGCGAGACTCGGCCGCCCGAGGTTGTTCGTCGCGTGCGGTTTCAGCTACACGGCGCCGGCCGTGACCCTCCGCCCGACCCTGCTCTTCGCCCTCATCGCTGCCTGCAGCAGTCCCATCGTCGAGGTGCCGGACAGCGGCACGACGGAAGAGGACGCGGGCCTCGACGCCGGCATGGAGGTCGTCGACGCCGGCCCGCCCGACGCCGGCGCGCGCGCCATCTGTCCGCGCGACGGAGGCTGGGTTCATCTCGCGCCGATGCCCGGCCCGCGCTCCGAGGTCGCGGTCGCCGCGCTCAACGGCGAGGTCTACGTCCTCGGCGGCTACGACTCGCGGAACCTGGTCGTCGACACCGTGCAGGCGTACTCGTGGCAGACCAACACCTGGCGCCCGCGCATGCGGCTTCCCCGCCCCGTCTCGCACCTCAACGTGTTCGCGTACGACGGCAAGCTGTGGGGGCTCGGCTCGCTCGACCCGAGCTTCCGCGCCCTGCCCGACACCTGGCGCTATGACCCGGCGACCGACCAGTGGGACGGCCTCAGCAACATGCCGATGGGCACCGAGCGCGGCGGCTCGGGCGTCGGCATCGTCAACGGCAAGCTCGTCGTCGCCGGCGGCTACCGCTTCGGCGCCGTCCGTGACGTCTCGATGTACGACCCGGCGACCGACATGTGGACGCCGCTGCCGCAGCTGCCCGCCGCGCGCGACCACCTCGTCGCCGGAGTGCTCGGCAACACGTTCTTCGCCATCGGTGGCCGCCGCGGCCCCATCGACGGACGCGTCGATGCGCTCACCCTCGGAGAGACCGCCTGGGTCAGCAAGACCGCCATGCTGACGCCGCGCGCGGGCGCCGCGGCCGCGCAGGTCGGCAACGTCGTCATCGTCGCGGGCGGCGAAGGCAACCTCGCGCGTGCCGACGGCATCTTCCCCGAGGTCGAGGCGTACGACCTGGTGACCGACTCGTGGACCTCGATGCCGAGCTGGCCCACGGAGCGCCACGGCACCGGCGGAGCCACCATCGACGGCGTCGCCTTCTTCCCCGTCGGCGCGATTCGCGAGGGCCTCGGCGCCGTCGGCGCGAACGAGGCGTGGTGCCCGCCGCAGTGAGCCAGGCTCGTCCGCGGTGCTCCGCTTCGGCCTCGCCACCATCGCGCTCGGTGCGCGTGTGCCCTCCGCTGATGTCCGAGTGCTACGCGTTCGACCAGCGAGGCAACTGCTGCACGGGGAAGCGCTGCCGGCCGATGGGCGACGCCGGGACCCGCTGCCAGGACCCCTGAGGCGTTAAGTACCGGGCACGCCGTGACTGACGCGCTGCTCCGTGCCGTGTACGAGGACCCCGCCGACGATGCGCGGCGGTCGAGCTACGCCGACTGGTTGATGGAGAAGGGCGACCCCCGCGGCGAGCTCATCGCGCTGCAGCTCTCTCCGCGGTCCGCGACGTCGGCGGCCCGCGAGCGCGCGCTGCTCGCGGAGAACACGCGCGCCTGGTCGGGCTCGCTGGACCCGTGGCTCGAGGTCCACCCGCGGGTGTTCCGCCGCGGCTTCCTCGCCGAGGCGCGGCTGGTGAGCACGGCGCTGCCTCCGAGCGCGCTCGCGGACCCCGCGTGGTCGACGCTCGAGCGCCTCGCGATGCCGACGAACAACCCGCGGCAGGTTCGCATCGAGCTGCTCGCGGCGAGGCTGCGCCGCGGCGCGGCCATCGTCGAGCTCGACAGCGATCAAGACGAGCAGGTGCTCAAGCACCGCGGCCTCGGCCTCGCGTTCCTCCAGACGCGGGTGAAGAAGCGCAAGGCCCTCGACTGGAGCGCCGCCCGCTGGGTCGGCCTCGTCACCGAGCCGGCCGCGCTCACCTGGGCGCAGACCCGCGGCGTCCTCGACTCGGCGAAGAGCCTGTCGCTCTGGCTCCCCGACGCAGGGCCGCTGACGGCGTGGATGGCGGTGCTTCCCAAGAGCGCCGCGATGCAGCTCGACGTCGTGCCCGGCTGGCTCGCGGCTGACGGCTGGCACTTCACCTTCAAGCGCCTGCACCCGAAGGGGCCGTTCACCAGCGGCACGGCGCACTGGCGCGGACCGAGGAGCAAGCGGCTCGTGTCGACGTTCGGCGCGCCGCTGCGCATGGTGCCGCGCGGCCTCGAGACGCTCGAGGTGTCGAGCGACGCGCCGCTCGAGCCGGCGGTGCGCGAGCTGCTCGCGGCAGAGGCGGGCAGGCTCATCCGCGTGAGCTGGCCGACGCAGTAGCGAGGCGCTCGCCTGACGGGTTCGAGGCGCTCACCGGCACTCTCCGCTCGCGGTGTGGCACGTCGTGCCGCCCGGGCAGAACGAGCCGGAGCTCGAGCAGCCGCAGAGGCCCGAGTTGCCGTGGCACGCGCTGCCGCTCGGGCACGTCGAGCTTCCCGTGCAGTAGCAGTAGCCCTGCGTCGGGTGGCAGGTGAAGCCCGTCGCGCAGCCGCCCGCCGCGAGGCAGTTCGGCTGGCACCAGCCGCTGAACGTGTCGCACTTGTCGGGCGCGCAGACCGACGGGTTGTCGTAGCAGTCGGGCACGCACACGCCCTTGCCGGGGCCGCCCGCGGTGTTGCACACGTAGCCCTGCCGGCACTGCGAGTTCGTCGTGCAGCTCTTCATGCACACGTATGCGAGGCCGACGTTCGCGACGAGGAACGGAGACATCGCGTCCTGGCTGCACGCCGAGCCCGCGGGGCAGCTCGCCGCGCACGAGCTCGCCATCGCGCCGTAGTAGCAGTAGCCGCCGGGCCAGCCGGAGCCGGCGGTGCGGCAGTGGCCGCCCGCTCCGCAGTCGGCGTCGTTCACGCACGTGCCGCCCGGGTTCACCGGCGCCGCGGCGCACGCGCCGTTCGTGCACGTCTGCGTCCCCGGGCACACCGTGCCGCACGCGCCGCAGTTGTTCTTGTCGGTCTGCGTGTTGGTGCAGGTGCCGTTGCAGCGCTGTTGGCCCGACGGGCAGTTCGCCTGGCACATGCCGTTGAGGCAGCTCATGCCGCTGGCGCACGCGTTGTTGCACGCACCGCAGTGCATGTTGTTCGTCTGGCGGTCGACGCACGCGCCGCCGCACTCGAACGTGTTGCCGGCGCAGGCGCACTGGCTGTTCACGCAGGTGCGGCCGCCGCCGCAGGCGTTGTTGCAGGCGCCGCAGTGCGCGGTCGACGTCTTCGTGTCGACGCACTGGCCGTTGCAGTCCACCGTGCCCGCGGGGCACGTGCAGCCGCCCGAGGAGCACGTCTTGCCGCCGCTGCACGCGTTGTTGCACGCGCCGCAGTGGGCGTTGTTCGTCTGCGTGTCGACGCAGGCGCCGCCGCAGTTCATCGGCGGGTTCACGCAGTCGGTGACGCACTGGCCGTTCTGGCACGCCTTGTTCATGCCGCACGCCACGCCGCAGGCGCCGCAGTTGTTCGGGTCGGTCTGGAAGTCGATGCAGGTGCCGCCGTCTCCGCCGCAGCGGCGGGCCTCGGGGCAGCGGCACTGGCCGCTCTGGCAGACGAAGTCGTTGTCGCAGGTCGCCTGCTCGTCGACGACGCCGTCGCAGTCGTTGTCGCGGCCGTCGCACGTCTCGACGGCGCTCGAGTCCTTCGTGCAGGTGCACAGCGTGCCCGCCCCGGGAACCGCGTCACACGCCCACGCGGCGGGACACGACGCCTGCGAGGTGCAGGCCTGGGTACAGACGCCCGAGGCGAGGCAGAAGCTCGAGTTGCAGTCCGAGTTGCGCGTGCACGGCGCGCCGAGCTGCCCCGAGATGGGGCCGGTGGTTCCGCCCCCCGTGCCACCCATGCCGCCGCCCTCGCCGCCGGAGCCTCCGTCGGTGGAGCTGCTCCCTCCCGAGCACGCCGCGACCACGAGCCAACCCAGACAACCCAGCGCCTTCAAACGAGACATTGCGTTCTCCCTCACTTGCAGCACAAAGAGCCGAGCCGGCAGTCGGCGTTGCTCTGACACGCGCATTCGCCGCAGACGCCGGCGTTGCAGCACTCACCCGCGGTGCAGTCGTTCGCGCCCGCGCACGGGCACTTGCCGCAGGTGCCGTTCGGCAGGCAGCACTGGCCCGCGGTGCAGTCGGCGTTGCGCATGCACGCGCAGGCGCCGCAGCTCCCGTCGGCGAGGCAGCACTGGCCCGCCATGCACTGGGCGTTGCCGGTGCACGCGCACTCGCCGCACTTCCCGTCCGGGTGGCAGCACTTGCCGGCGGTGCAGTCGTTGCGGCTCGTGCACTTGCACTCGCCGCACTTGCCGTCGGCGCCGCAGCACTGGCCGGCGAGGCAGTCGCCCGGGCCCTGGCACTTGCAGGCGCCGCACTTGCCGTCGGCGCCGCAGCACTGACCGGCGCTGCAGTCGCCCGGGCCGGTGCAGGCGCACGGGCCGCAGACTCCGCCGGGGCCGCAGCACTGGCCTGCGGTGCACTGCGTGTTGCTGGTGCAGCCGCAGGGGCCGCAGGCGCCGTCGACTCCACAGCACTCGCCCGCGCGGCAGTCGCCGGGGCCCTGGCACTTGCACGGGCCGCACTTGCCGTCGGCGCCGCAGCACTGCCCCGCGCTGCAGTCGGAGCTCGAGGTGCAGCCGCACTCTCCGCACTTGCCGCCGACACAGCACTGGCCCGCGAGGCAGGAGTCGTTGCTCGTGCACGCGCACGCTCCGCAGGTGCCGCCGTTGCAGCACTCTCCCGCGCGGCAGTCGTTGTTGTTGGTGCACGCGCAGGGCTTGCAGCGCTTGTCGGTGCCGCAGCACTCGCCGGCGCGACAGTCGGCGCTCGAGCGGCAGCACGGCTGGCAGGTCTTGTCGGCGGCGCAGCAGGTCCCGGCGCCGCAGTCGGCGTCGCTGCAGCACTGCGCGGGGGCGCAGAAGACCGCCTGCGGCAGGGGGCCGGCGTCCGGAGGCCCCATGTTGGTGGAGCAGGCTGCGGCGCACAGCAGCGCGGCGAAGAGGGCGGGGCGAGGCATCGGGTGCGGGCAAGACAGGCCTCGGGCGATTTGTTGCGCGGCCCCGTGTCGATTTTCTTCGGCTAGGCTTTTCGGCCGGATGCTCGGGGTTCTTCTCGCGGTGGCGCTGGCGGCGACGGAGGTCGAGCGGGCCGCCGACGCCCACTTCAACCGCGGCGTCGCGCTCGCCGGGCGAGGCGACTACCGCGCGGCCCTGGTCGAGTTCGAGGAGGCGTACCGGCTCGCTCCCGCGTGGCAGGTGCTGTTCAACCTCGGGGTCGTGCGCGAGAAGCTCGGCGAGCCCGTCGCCGCCCTCGAGGCCTTCGAGGCGTACCTGGATCAGGGCGGGCCGAAGGTCCCGCGCGAGAAGGCCAAGGTGGTCGAGCAGGAGCTCTCCACGCTGCGCCGCGAGGTCGGCGAGCTGGTGGTGCGGGTCGAGGGCACGGCCGCGGTCGTCGAGGTCGACGGCCTCGTCCGCGAGCGCACGCCGCTGTACGTGCTGCCCGGGCGGCACGCGGTGGTCGCGCGGCGGGACGGGCAGGAGGCGCGCGCCGAGGTCGAGGTGCACAAGGGCGACCGCGTGGTGGTGGCGTTGGTGGTGCCGGCGGCGCCTGCCGTCGTCGAGGAGCCGTCGAAGCCGGTGGTCCTCGTGCCGGAGCCGGCCAAGGCGGAGCCCGAGCCGGTGGTCGTTGTTCCGCCGCCCATCGTCGAGGTCGCGAAGCCCTGGTACCAGCGCTGGTACGTGTGGACCGTCGTCGGCGTCGTCGCCGCTGGGAGCGTCACCGCGGTCGCGATTGCTGCGAAGCGCCCGGGCTACGACGTGCGCGTCGACGTGCCGTGATCGACATCAGAAAGAAGCATCTGGTCCGGTAGCCGGACACTTTCCTTCTTTCTGATGGGGTCGAGGTGCTCACTTCCCGTACGGGCTCTCGGCGTCGAGCGAGAGGCCGGGCTTCTTCTCCACGACCGGCTTCGGCTTCGGCGTGGGCGCTGGCGACGGACGTGGCTCGGTCTCTGCGACGACGACGGGCTCGGGCGGCGGCGGTGGTGCAGGCTTCGGCGGCTCGGCGACGACGACGACCGCCGGCGGTGGAGCGGCCATCGCCGGAGCCGGCACCGGCTGCGCGTTCCACGCGAGCACCGCGGCAGCCGCGGTGAGCGCGACGGCGCCCACGCGCGCGAGGAGCCTCGTCCGCCGGTGCGCGCGCTCGCCGTCCTCCAGCGCCGCCAGCAGCGCGTGCATCGAAGCGAAGCGGTCGGCCGGCTTCGGGCTCAGGCCGCGCAGCACGACGCGCCGCAGCCACGAGGGCACGCGGCGGCCCGAGACGGGAGCCAGCACCGCGCCCTTGAGCATCGCCTCGGAGAGCTCGCGCACGTTGGCGCCGGCGAACGGCCGCACGCCGTAGAGCGCCTCGTACAGCGAGACGCAGAAGCTGAACTGATCCGACCGCGCGTCGACCTCTCCCGACGCGTGCTCCGGAGACATGTACACCGGCGTCCCCACGAAGGTGCCGCTCTGCGTGAGCGAGCCATCGGCCTGAGACGCAGAGGTCTCGGTCCAGCGCGCGAGGCCGAAGTCCGTCACGCGCACGCGGCCGTCGTCGCCGATGAGCACGTTGTCCGGCTTGAAGTCGCGGTGAACGATGCCGGCCGCGTGCGCCGCTGCGAGGCCGCGCGCCGCGGCGCGAAAGGGCTCGAGCACCTCGCGCCAGCTGCGCAGCTCCGCGGAGGCCCACTTGCGCAGCGTGGTGCCCTCGACGAGCTCCATGGCGAGGAAGATGACTCCGTCGAGCTCGCGCGCTTCGTAGATGGGCAGCACGTTGACGTGAGAGAGCCGCGCCATCGCGCGCGCCTCGCGGAGCAGCCGCTGCTTCATCGCTCCACCGGTGCGGCGCAGGACTTTCAGCGCCACGTTGCGGCCGAGCTGGCGGTCGCGCGCGGCGTACACGAGGCTCATGCCGCCGCTGCCGATGTGTCTCAGCACCTCGAACTGTCCGAGCACCTGGCCGGGCGCGAGGGTCATGCCGCGGTCGCCTTCGGCGAGGGTCTCGGGAGTCTCGGTCGAGGCCTCGCGGGAGTCGGCCTCGGCCTGGGCGAGCGCGCCGACCCACTTGCGGCACCTCTCGCAGCTGTCGAGGTGCGCGTGCGCGGCCTTCGCCTCGCCGCCGGAGAGCCGGCCGGTGGCCAGCTCGAAGGCGAGCTCTTCTTGAAGGCACTGCTCGACCATGACGAGGGACTCTCGTGCCTGACCCCGGAGCAGGCCAGCAGGTGCAGGTTTCGAGGTAGCTTCGAACCCGTGAGCGCGGACTTGGACGCCGCCATGGAAGCGGCGCGGGCGAAGTGGCCGAAGCTCGCGGTGAACCGCGCGGAATTCCGGGCCCGGCTGGCTGCGGCGGGGGCCCGGGCGCTGCCGAACGCGGCGGACCTGTACCTCGCCCACGCGTGCCAGGGCGCAGACCCTCCGGCGATTCGCGAGCTGTCGCGCCTGGTGGAGGGGCAGGTGCAGCACGCGGTGCGGCGGCTGAGCCAGGATCAGGCGTTCACGCAGGACGTGAGCCAGCAGCTGCTCTCGAAGCTGCTCGTCGCGAGCGAGGGAGACCGGCCGAAGATCGAGACGTACTCCGGCCGAGGCACGCTCGAGGCGTGGCTGCGAGCGGCGGCGGTGCGCACGGCGCTCAACATGCTCGAGGCGCTGAAGTCGCAGTCGAGCCTGGACGCGAACCTGGCGGTGGCGAGCCGCGGAGGTTCGGACCCCGAGCTCGCGCACGTCCGGCGCCGCTACGGGAAGGCGATGAAGGGGGCGGTCGAGTCGGCGCTGAAGCACCTCGAGGTCGACGACCGCAACGTGCTGCGCTTCTACTTCGTCGACGGGCTGACGGTGGATCAGATCGCCAGGCTGCGCGGCGTGCACAAGTCGACGGTCTCGCGGCTGATCGCGCGCGTGCGCACGAAGCTGCTCGAGCAGGTGAAGGACGAGGTCGCCGAGGTCGCGAACGCGCGGCGAGAGGAGCTCAGCTCGGTGCTGCGCGCCATCGTGAGTCAGCTCGACGTGAGCCTCGAGCGGGCGCTGCGCTGATCAGCGGCGCCCGCGGACGATGAGGCCTCCGACGATGCCGCCGCTCGAGTTGAGCTGCTGCCCGGCCGCGAGCCACGTGTTCGGGTCGGCGGCCGTCACGTCGTAGACGTTGAAGAAGGGCGCGACGGCGGGAAGAGCGCCCCAGCTGCCGCCGTCGAAGCGCAGCGTGGCGAACGCCATCGCGTCATCGCCCATCGCGTAGAGCTCGCCGAGGTCGTCGCCGCCGATGGTGCGCAGCTTCGGCGACGGGGTCTGGTCGTAGCGCAGCGCGAAGCCGGCGTCGGGCAGGTACTCGGCGATTCTCCTCCCGTCGCCGGCGATGAACGTGCGGCCGCCGGCGGTGTGCACCGCCGCCCAGTTCGTGATGCTGCCGTTGAAGCCCGGGCCCGAGACCACGAGGGCGTCGGCGCCGCCGTCCGGGAAGAAGCGCGCGAGTCGCCCGAAGCCGCCGGCGACGACGGTGCCGTCGGCGAGCACCGCGCAGTCGAAGAGCGTGCCGGTGCCGGGAGCGCTCGCGACGGCGGTCCACGTGCTGCCGGTGCGGGCGTAGAGCGTGCCGTCGAGCGCGGCGTTGTTTCCGCTGGCGAAGAAGCGAGCGCCGTCGGTGCACAGGCGCGTGAGCCGGTCGCCGCCGGGGTTCGCGACGGGGAACGCCTGCCAGCTCGCGGCCGTGAAGCAGTTGCTGGAGCCGAGGTCACACTCGTAGACCTGTGAGGCCTGCAGCACCGCGATGCGGCGCGGCGCGCGCGTGAGCTCGAGGTCGTCGAAGGACTCGCTCGTGCCGTCGCCGACCACCGGCGCCCACGCGGCGCCTCCGTCGGAGTGCAAGATGACGTTGACGGGGTTCGTGTTCGAGCGCGCGGCGGCCCACGCGTCGTTCGGTGAGAACGCGCGGACGGCGGCGACGAGCCGCACGCCGGCGGGGGTCGCCGTCGGGGTCCAGGTGAGCGCGCCGCCGTCGCTGGTGGCGACGACGGTGCCGCCGCCGGAGCCGCCGGTGCCTCCGGCTCCGCCTGAACCGCCTGCCGTGCCACCGCCACCGGAACCACCTGCGGAGCCGCCGCCAGCGGAGCCGCCTGCCATGCCGCCGCCGGTTGAGCCACCTGCAGTGCCTCCGCCGAGGCCTCCGCCGGCACCGCCGCCTGCTCCGCCTCCGCTGCTGGCGCACGGCGCGGGTGTTCCGCACGACGAGCAGCCGGTCACGTGCGGCGGGCGAGATGGATCCAACGAGACGTCGAACGTCGAGCGGGCGCCGTCGTACGGCACGACGAAGGCATCGCACCGGGAAGCGATGGTCCACTCCATTCGCAGCGACTGCGCGCTCTTCACGAAGACGCCGACCGACCGCTCGAGCGCTCCGGGCGCATCCGCGAAGGGCCGCACCGTCGCGCAGGTCTCGCAGGCCTTCAGCGTGACGTCGTCGCCCGCGCGCGGCCTCGAGACGTGCACGATGAGCGACGCCTCGTCGCAGGCGCAGAACACCAGCGCGACGGCGAGCACGCGTCGCATCACGTACGGGGGGCCAGCGCGGCGAAGTCGGCGGCGATTCGCTGAAGCATGAGCGGTGCGCTCGTCGCGAGCTCCGCTGCGCGAATGACGTGCTCGAGGTCAGCGCGCTTCATCGCCGGTCGCCTGGGCCAGCACCTGCCAGCGTTCCTTGGGGCTCAACGCACCGGCGAACGGGCTGCACTGCCGGAGGTCGCGCATGCCCTCGCTGTCTTCGACCAGTCGCCGGCGGAGCAGCTCCTGCGACCCGGCGAGCAGGTCGCGCCAGGCTTCGGCCCAGGGGCGCGCGACGCTCTCGTCCTCGAGCCAGCGCGCAACCCTGGCCTGCGCCACACCGACGAGAGACGCATCGAGGCGCTCGGCGACGGCGCGGTGCAACGCGATACTCCGCAGCTCTGCGTCCCGGTGCGACCTCACGCGGCAACTATAGGGGCCTCACGGCCTCCACGTGAACGCCACCTTCGCGACGAGGCGCTGCTCCGGCGGCAGCGCGCCGTCCCACGGGAACAGCGCCCGCGTGTCGGTGAAGACGACGTAGAGAAACGACAGCGGCAGGAACTCCCACGCGAGGCGTGCGTTCAAGATGGAGCCGTTGCCCGCGGTGTCGCGCTGGTAGCTGCCGATGAGCTGCAGCTTCGGGCTCACCGCGAGCCGCGTCTCGATGCGCAGCAGGTGCGCCTCGGCGACGCCGGCGCGCACGCCTTCGCCCCAGAAGCGGTTGTACTCCCACGCGCCGTAGACCTGAACGTGCGGAATCGGCTGCACCGACGCGCCGACCACCGAGCGCACCGTGTCGGAAGTGTAATAGCGGCCGCCCGTCACCTCGGCGGTGAGCTGCACGCGGCGGCTCGCCTGGCTCGCGGCGTAGACGCCCAGCCGCGTGTACGCGTACCGCCCCGGAGCGAACGACACGCCCGGCACCGGCGCGAAGTCTTCGTACAGCTGCTGCACCGAGGAGTCGGTGATGAGGAAGACGTCGTCTCCGCCGGCGAACAGGAACGTGAGCGGCGCGTACCAGAGCGAGGCCTCCTGAAACTCGCCGCGGTCGGCGCTCCACAGCACCCAGCCCTCGAAGGAGGAGCCGATGTTGCGCAGGAACGACGGCAGCGTCGGAGGCCTCCAGTCGAGCCAGCCTTCGGTGCCGACTCCGACCATGTTCTCGCGACCGACGAAGCCGGTGCGCGCCTCGAAGTCGGGCGTGACGCCCGCGCCCCAGAACGTGATGCCGCCCAGGTTCGAGTCGAGCTCCGCCTCGGCGTAGCCGGCGGCGCCGTAGCGCGAGCGCGCGCCGGTCCACGTGCCCGAGCCCATCGCCGAGGCGCGGAGCGTGACGCCGCCTCCGCTCGAGCGCCACAGCCCGTCGACGGAGGGCACCACGTTCGTCGTGGCGTCGCCTCCGTTCCACGCGAAGTCGTGGCGCAGCGCGACCAGGCCGCCGAGCCGGCTCTGCTGTCCGACGTGCTGCGTGTAGCGGCCGACGCCGAACAGCGCCGGAGCCGCTCCGCGCGCGGCGAGCGTCTGCACGAACAGCGCGCCCGCGCTGCGCTCGGGAGTCCGGTGCACGGCGCGGACTCCGACCGCGATGGGAACCGGCTGGCCGTTCTCGAGCCCGATGCGCCGCGAGAAGTACGGCTGGATGAAGCCCTCGTCGCCGACGCTGAAGACTCCGGCGGACTCGAGGAAGAACTGCCGCCGCTCGGGGAAGAAGACCGAGAAGCGGGTGAGGTTCACGACGCGGCGGTCGACGTCGGTCTCCGCGAAGTCGGTGTTGACGGTGAGGTCGACGACGGTGTCGCTGCGCGGCGTCCACGTCACCTCGCCGCCGGCGCTCGGCACGAAGTGCGGGCCGCCCTCGTCGACGCGCTCGGCGCGCAGGCTCGCGTAGGGCCGCACCTGCAGCGCGACGAGCCGCGGCGGCGGAGGCTCGATGCCCTCGAGCCGGCCGGCGTACGTCATGCGCCACGCGGAGAAGGTGCGCGGCACGGGGCTCCATGCGGTGTCCTCGTTGCGGCCGCGCTCGCGGCGGAAGAACTGAATGCCCCACTGCGTGCCGGGCGGCCCGTAGCGCAGGCTCTTCCACGGGATGGCGAGCTCGAGCGTCCAGCCCTGCTCGTCGCGCGCGGTCGCGGAAGCCCACACCGTGTCCCAGTTCGGCTCGAAGAGCGTGTCGTCGATGACCTGCTCGTCGCGCTGCGCGCCGTACGGGTTGATGGCGAAGGTGAACGCGTTGCGGCCGTCGCCGAACGTGTCGAGGATGACGTTGAACGCGTCGGTCTCGGTCGTCGCCCAGTCGCGGCGCAGGTCGCGCTGGTTGAAGGCGAGCCAGCCACCGGGCTGCTCGAGGCGGGCGGCGACGTAGAGCGCGTCGTCGTCCCAGGCGACCCAGACGGTGCTGGCGTGCGTGGCCTTCTCGCCCTGGTGCGGCTCGAACTGCACGAAGTCACCGGTGCCGTCGTGGGCCCAGGCGGCGTCGTCGAGCCGGCCGTCGAGCACGGGCGGCTGCGCGGCGCGAGGCGCGACCAGCTTCAGCCGCTGGTCGGGTGAAGGCGGGTCGAAGACCGCCGGCGCTCCCGTTTGCGCGAGGAGGATGAGCAGGAGCGGCGCCAAGGCAGAGCGGCGCCTACTACGACGGATTGGCTTGCGAAATCGCCGTCGCCGCGGAACACATGAGGCGGGCAATGGCCGACAGCAAGATCCTGCTCGTCGACGACGACGAGGACTACGCGACCAGCATGGCCGAGCTGCTCGAGGGCGAGGGCCTCGGTGAAATCCTCCTCGCCAAAAACGGCAAGGAAGCGCTGACCGTGCTGCGCGAGCTGCACGAGCCGCCGTGCATGATTCTGCTCGACCTCGCGATGCCCCAGATGGACGGGCGCGAGCTGCTCGGCAAGCTCGAGGGCCGGCTCGCCGAGATTCCCGTCATCGTCTGCAGCGGTCAGAAGTCGGTGCAGTCTCCGCAGGTGGTCGCGCAGCTGCCGAAGCCGGTGGACATCGAGAAGCTGCTCGAGCTGTGCACGCGCCTCGCGCGGCGCAAAGAGGGCTGAGACGGCGTCAGCGCGACGCGATGGTCAGCAGCGTGCCGTCGACGACCTGCGACGCGCTCGCGTGCAGGTGAATGAAGAGGACGGCGACGTAGGCGAGGACGGCGGCGGTGACTCCGACGCGCGCGATGAGGCGGTGCGCGTGCGGGCGGAGGATCAGCGCGACCAGCATGCCCAGCCCGAGCTTCACCGCGATGAACGCCGCGAGGCCGTGCTCGAGCACCTGCGCCATGACGGGGTTCGCCTCGGTCGCCCAGCCCGCCGCGACCCACCAGCTCGTGAAGACCGCGTCGAGCGCGTTGAGCACCAGCAAGGCCTTCAAACCACGGCGGTAATTCAGGGCGGGATGCGACATGCGATGACCTCTACGTACATTCTCGTAGCGGCCTCGCGGGCAGGTGCTTCGGCGTGCAATCGCCCGCCGCTCCACGCGTATTCAGAGCATGTCACGTCCTGGAATTGCCGCGGTGCTTTCGCTGCTCATCCCCGGAGTGGGGCAGATCTACAACGGCGACATCCTAAGAGGCCTGTTCTGGCTGATCATCACCCCGGGCCTGTGGATCGGCTCCGGCGGCCTGCTCGGCTGGGTGTGCCACTTCATCAGCGCCGCGACGGCGTTCAACCGCGCGGAGCTGAAGGAGCGCTGGTACCTGCGCGCCGGCATCGCGCGCTGATCAGCTGATCGGATTCCGCCGCCGCTCAGGGTGAACGGTGGCTTTCGCGCCGCTCTACATCCGCTGTTGCTTCAGCTGCATCTCGAGCTGCCGCCGCACTTCGGGCGGGAGCTGATCGAGCCCGCGAATCTGGTTCATGTCCGGCGGCGGCCGCTTCTTGAACAGCTCGAGGCCCTGCTCGAGCGAGGTCTTCTGCCCGACGGGGATCGAGTAGGTGAGCGCGTCGGCGGTGCCCTTCACGTAGACGGCGTCCTTCGCGGCGGTCTCGGCGCCGAACTTCACCACCTGCTTGCCGCCGCCCTCGAGCTGCAGCTCGACCTGCGCGGTCGGCTTCGCGAGGCCGGCGGCGTTCTCGGCGACCCCGGTCTCGGCCTTCGTGGCCCGCATCGACTTGAAGCGCTGCAGCGTCGACATCACCATCGCGGGGTCGAGCTCGAAGCCGTCGGGCAGCTTCTTGGGCTCGAGCACCTTCCACTCCGCGCCGCTCTTCGCGAGCGTCGTCGTCTTGCCGCCGGCGGTGATGCTGAGCTTCGAGACCTTCTCCGGCTCGAACGACGCGAGCAGCGTGGTGTCGCGGAAGTCCTCCGGAGCCTTGAGCAGGTTCTGCGCCGTCCAGTCGGCGAGCAGGTACACCTGCGGGTCGCCGTCGACGCTCAGCGGCACGGTGCCCTCGGGCCTCTTCGCGCCGAGCTTCAAGGCCACCTTCTTGCCGTCTTTGAGCTCGAGCTCGAGCGACGCCTGCTGCTCGCCGAGCGCGTCGCCGAAGTCCTGCGCCTGCAGGCTCGTCGCGCTCTGCACCAGCCGCTTCGCGGCCTCGGGGTCGTAGCGGAAGCCGGCCGGCGGAGGAGGCTGCATCGTCCACGTGTCGCCCTCGCCGAGCTCGAGCGTGAACGCCGAGGCCGGCCGCGTGACGGTGACCTTCTTCACGTCTCCGTACTGCGCGGTGGCGATCGCCTTCTTGCGCCAGTCGCTCGCCTTCTTCTTCGCCTGCCAGCCGACCGGGCTCGTCGTGGTGAACACCGCGTTCGACTTCGCCTCGCGCACGTACATGCCGCCGGCCTTCGCCATCTTGCCGAACACGAGCGACCACTGCGGTCCGGCCGCGGTGGAGACCACCAGCTTCTGGCCCTTCGCGTCGTCGACCTCGAGCTCGGCGTGCTTCTCGACCTTGTCGGTCACGAAGTCGGTCGCGCGGAAGTCCTTCAGCGCGTCGACGAGGCCCTTCACCTGCGACTCCTCGGCGGCGTTGCCGTTCACCTTCCAGCTTCCGCCCTCGTTGGTGAGCTTCGCGTCCTTGAGCTCGATGGCGGTGACGTCGCCGCTCAAGCTCGGCAGCGACAGCTTCGGCACGCCCTGGTTCACCTTGTCTTCGCGCGTCGCCAGCACCGCGACGAGGAGGAGCGCGAACACTCCGGCTGCAATCAGCGTCCCTTTCTTCACAGCGCGACCCTCGTGCGGCGGGCCTCGCGCATCCGCCAGCGGATGAGACCGAGCGCTGCCAGCGCGAGCGGCAGCCCGAACGCGTTGCCGAACTTGGCGGCGTTGCGCGTCGCGTCCGTCAGGTCCGTCTTCAGCGACGCGAGCTGCAGGCCGCGCGTGCGCATCGCGAGCAGCGCGGGGTCGAGCACGAGCCAGTCGGCGACGTTCATGATGAGCGGGATGTTCGGTCGCTGCAGGTAGTCGTCCCACAGCAGGTGCGAGGTGCCGGCGACGATGAGCCGCGACTCGGTCTTGCTCTCCGTCAGCAGCGCCGGAGCACCCGATACCGGCGGAGCCTCCGCCGCGTACGCGCTCTTCAGCTTGCCCGTCACCTGCACCATCAGGTCGTGCGGGCCGGTGAACGACACGGTCTCCGAGCGCCAGTCGCGGCGGGGGTCGAGGTTCTGCGGCTTCCCCTCCGTCCAGCTCTTCTGCGTCGAGCGCGCGAGCACGGTGACCGTCTTCCCGTCGCCGCCGGTCGCCGTGACCTTGGACGCGAAGGGGAACACGATCTCGCCGAGGCCCTTCGACACCGGGCTGTCGCCCTCCAGGCGCTTCACCAGCGGCATGAACGGGTACGGCACCTGCTGCTGCACCATCATGAAGCCACGCTGCTCGCTCATGGTGAGCATGCCGGACGAGACATCGGCCACCATCTGGTCTCCGACCGTGATGCCGTACGCGCCGAGCAGCGTCGAGAGGCCGTGGTCCGCCGGCTTCTGGTCGTTCTGACGCATGTCGAAGTGGACGGTGTCGAGGAACATCGCGACGGGCTTGCCCTCCATCAGCAGCTGGTCGATGGCCTTGAGCTCGTTCGGCTGCAGCGGCTTCTGAGGGCCAATGACCATCAGGCCGTCGACGTCGGCGTCGAAGCGGTCCTTCCCCTGCAGCTCGACCGGCCGAACCTCGTACGTCTGCGAGAGCGCCGCCTGCAGGTTCCGCAGCTTGTCGCGCAGGCCCGGCTCGTCGTGGCCCTGCAGAAGCGCGATGACCGGCGTCTTCGGGCGCGTGAGCTTCCGCACCAGCGAGGTGAGGTCGTACTCGAGCTGGTTCAGGTTCTGCACCACGGGGATGACCTCCTTCTTCTCGTGGTGGCGGATGACGATGCCGAGGTACGCGCGCTTCGTCTGCGCCTGGTCCTGCGCGACGACGCGAATCTCGACCGGCTGAATGCCCATGGCCGCGAGGTCCTTCTCCTGCTGCGTCTGGTCGTAGAACTGGCGGCCGAAGATGTCGCGCTTCACCTCGCGCTTCGTGTCCTTGTCGTTCTCGGCGGGGTCGATGAACTCGAAGCTGACCTTGCCCTTCGAGGCGGCGCGGAACTCCTCGAGCACGTCGCGCACGTAGCGCGAGGCAGAGGAGTAGGGCGCCGGCAGCTCCTGCGTGAAGTACGCGGTGATGGTGACGTTGTCGTCGAGGCCGGACAGCGTCTCCTTCGTGGCGGCGGAGAGCGTGTAGGCCTTGTCCGCCGTGATGTCGAAGCGGGCGAACGCGCGCAGCGACAGCACGTTGACGAGCACGAGTGAGCCGATGACCGCGAGCGTGAACACCGTCGGGCTCGCCACCGACTTCGTCGACAGCTCGAGGCGGATGTTCGAGATGATCTGCGTCGTGAGCACGAGGCCTGCGGCCGTCAGCGACACGTAGAAGAGCAGGTCGCGCGTATCGAGCACGCCGCGCGCGATGTTCTCGAAGTGGTAGTCGACCGACAGGTACTCGAGGACTCCGGCGAGCGACTCGGGCAAGAGCAGCGCGAACTTGTCGACGATGTAGAACGCGAAGCAGATGATGAGCCCGATCACGAAGCCGACGATCTGGTTCTTCGACAGCGCGCTCGCCCACAGGCCCAGCGCGATGAACGTCGACGCCAGCAGCAGCAGCCCCACGTAGCCGGCGATCACCGGCCCCCAGTCGAACGGAGCCCCCGGCGCCGTCAGCGAGCTCACCGTCACCGCGTACGGCAGCGTGAAGACGAGGCCCGCGGCCACCATGCCCAGCGCGGCGACGAACTTGCCCGCGACGAGCTGCCAGTTCTCCAGCGGCATGGTGAGCAGCAGCTCGAGCGTGCCGGTCTTCCGCTCCTCCGCGATGGAGCGCATGGTGATGGCGGGCACCAGCACCACGAACAACAGCGGGGCGACGGAGAAGAACCCGCGCAGCGACGCCTGACCCGCGAGGAACAGCGTGGAAAAATACAGCCACCCGGCGAGCAGCAGGAACGCGCCGAGCACGATGTACGCGATGGGCGAGGAGAAGAACGTCTTCAGCTCGCGTCGCGCGACGGCCATCACCGAGCTCATGCCGCCCTCCTCTCCGCAGCGGTGAGCTTGCGGAACGTCTCTTCGAGCGAGACCTGCACGCGCTCGAGCGAGAGCAGCACCCAGTCGTTCTTCACCGCGGCCTCGAACAGCGCGCGGCGCGGGTCTTCGTTGCCGAAGCGCAGCTTGAAGCCGAAGGTGTTGTCTCCCTCACCGTCGGCGGGCTCGACGCTCGTGACTCCGGGCACCGCGCCGAGCGTGAGGCGAACGGCGGCCTGGTCGAGCTTCGCGCCCGAGCGGGAGCCGAGCACCACGTGCAGCGAGCCGCCCTCGGACTGCTGCAGCCGCTCGGGAGCGTCGTCGGCGACGAGCTTGCCCTCGTTGATGATCAGCACGCGCGAGCAGGTGCTCTGCACCTCGGAGAGGATGTGCGTCGACAGGATGACCGTCTTCTCCTGGCCGAGCTCCTTGATCAGCGAGCGGATCTCGACGATCTGGTTCGGGTCGAGGCCGCTGGTCGGCTCGTCGAGGATGAGCAGCTCGGGCTCGTGCAGAATCGCCTGCGCCAGACCGACGCGCTGCCGGTAGCCCTTCGAGAGCTGGTTGATGTCCTTGCCCAGCACCTGGCCCAGGCCGCAGCGCTCGACGGCGCGCTTGATGCGGGCGGTGCGCTGGTCGGCGGGCACCTCGCGGACCTCCGCGGTGAAGCGCAGGAAGTCGATGACCATCATCTCTTCGTAGAGAGGGTTCGACTCGGGCAGGTAGCCGATGAGGCGCCGCGCGGCGACGGTGTCCTGCGTGACGTCGATTCCGCCCACCATCGCGGTGCCCGACGTCGGCGTCGAGTACCCGGCGAGGATGCGCATCGTCGTGGTCTTGCCGGCGCCGTTCGGCCCCAAGAAGCCGACGACCTGTCCCTTCGGTACCTCGAACGAGAGCCCCTTGAGCGCTTCGTACTCGCCGAAGCGCTTCTTGAGCCCCGCAATCTGGATCATGGGAGGCATATGGGCGCGAGCGGTAAAACTGCTCAGCGCACCTGTCAAGGTCGCACACGCGAAGGAATACGATTTGCATTCCGGCTGTAGAGGCCTCTCGGCTCACGCCTTGCGCGGCAGCGTCAGCGTGAAGCGCGTGCCGAGCTCTTCACCGGAGGCGACATCGAGCGAGCCACGGTGCTCGAGCGCGATCTGCCGGCAGATGTAGAGGCCGAGGCCGAGCGCCTTCGAGCCGTCTCGCTTCCCGTCGCGTGGCTCGAACAGCGCCGGCAACAGCTCGGCGGGAATCGTGCCGCGGTTCGCGATGGTCAGCTGCACGTTCCGCTCGGCAGTCCCGTCGACGTCGAGGGTGACCTTCGTGTCGCCGCGGCCGTGCGTGAGCGCGTTGCCGACGAGCGTGCGCACGAGCTGCGCGAGGCGGTCGACGTCCCAGACGCCGGTCGCGTCGCCGCGGACCTCGAGCGTGATGCGGTCGGAGCCGTGCTCGTCGAGCACCATGCGGCAGACCTCCGCGAGGTCGGAGGGGCCCTTGTCGAGCTGCAGCCCCTTGCCGAGGCGCGAGCGCGCGAAGTCGAGCAGCTGATCGACCATGCGCGCCATGCGGTCGGCGCTGCTCAAGATGCGCTCGGAGGGCTTGGTGACGTTCTCGTCGGTGCTGCGCCGGCGCATCAGCCCCGCGGCGGTCATGATGGCCGACAGCGGGTTGCGCAGGTCGTGGCCGAGGATGTTCACGAACTGGTCCGCCGAGCGCACGCTCGCGGCGAGCTCGCGGTTGCGCTCTTCGAGCTGCCGCTGCACCTCTTGCAGCTCGGCGACCGTCTTCCGGTGAGCCTCGAGCTCGTTCTCGAGCGCGCGGGTGCGCTGCTCGAGCAGCGTCAGCTCGCGCAGCCGCGGCTGGCTCTCACCGCGCGCCTGGCAGCGCTCGGTCGGCCGCACGTGCGAGTGCACGTCGCAGACGGAGCGGAAGCCCGCGGTCGCCTCGGCGCGCTCGAAGCCGCTGATGCCGTACGCGCACAGCAGCGTGAAGGCGTGCTCGCGGCCGAGCGCGTTCCACAGGTCTTCGAGCTGCACCGCGGCGGTGCCGTTCTCGTCGCGCCATAGCAGGTCGACCATCTCTCCGTAGGCGCGCACCGAGCCGGTGGGGCTCTTCGCGACCGCGGCCCTCACCACGCTGCCGACGTGCTGGCGGAAGAGGTCGGGGTCGGGGCGCCCGGCCACCATGAGCTTCGAGAGCGTCTCGCGCGCGTCGAGCATCGTGAGCAGGCCCGACACCTGAGCCGAGACGACGTCGTGGCCGCGCGACGCGAGCGCCAGCAGGAACGCGCGGCGGTGCGCGGCCGTGGCGATGACCACCATCGGCACCTTGCCGTCGAAGCCCGGCTCGAGGAAGTCCGCGACGACTCCGTGGAGGAAGTCTTCATGCTCGTAGAACTGCACGATGTGCGGAGACTCGGAAGCCTGGGGGTGCATCGCGAGCAGAAAAGATTCTCTCGCCGATGATCCAATTCAAGCCGGACGTACGCCGTCACGACTCCGTAACATTCGCTTGAGTTTCGCAGGGCGGTGGGGGAATAGGCCCCGCATGGAAGCGCGTCGTCACGTTCGCGTGAAGTGCGGTTTCATGATCCGCGTGCCGGGCGGAGGGCTCGTTCCCACATACGGGGACATCTCTGCCGGCGGCGCGATGTTCACGGCCGATGCCGACGTCGGCCGCGAGGTCGAGGTGCTCGCCGGAGACATCGCCGCCCGCGCGACCGTGCTGCAGGTCGGCGAGAAGTCCGGGCGCTTCATTCACCGCGTGAAGTTCGAGGACGAGAGCGCGGGAGCTCAGGTCTTCGACGCCGTCTACGCCGCCGCGTAGGCGGCACCGTTCACGCTACAGCGGAGCGCGAAGCGCGCAGTCGAAGCGGGGCCGATGGACACCCGAACCTCCGCCTTTCGACGCTGGCCCCATCCGCTACGACACCTGCTCGAGCAGCCGCGCCCGCATCTCCGCCACCATCCCCGCGAGCGAATTCGGCACCGGCCGATGCGGCGGAGGCTTCCGCACCGGCCTCCGCGCCGGCGTCCCGCTCGCGACGGCGAGGAACAGCCGCACGTTGTCGCGCAGGCGGCCGAAGTCGGCGTCGTCTCCGAGCGACTGATCAGCGGCCTGGGCGCGCGCGTAGAGGCGCTCCCAGAAGGTGGGGTCCGAGCCGTTCGCCTTCGTGGCGAGCCAGAACTCGGCGGAGAGTTGGATCAGCGCGGCGCGCGCCGGCTCGAGGCCGTCGAGCGCGGCGTGGCGGTTGCGCTCGCGCTCCGAGAGCCAGCGCACGACGGGCAACAGCTCGGCGTCGGCGAGCTGAATGGGCGCGACCTGCTCCTGGGCGATCTCGCGCAGCTTGGCGAGCGCGAGCGTCTTCCAGAACTCGGCGCGCAGCATGAGCTCGGGTCCGCTCGAGGGCTTCTTCATCGGCGCACGTCGCGCGCGCTTGCGCAGCATGCGCTCGACCCCGTCGGTGGTGTCGACGACACAGACGCGCTCCCACGCGGAGGCCAGCGCCGCCTCGCCCTCGGGCCACAGCGTCTGCAGGCGCGACAGCTCGTCCGGCGTGAACGGCAGGCGCTGGCTCGAGAGGTACGGCCGCTTGAAGAGCGCTTCGAGCAGCTCGCCGAACGCGCGCAGCTGCTGCAGCTCGGGCAGCCAGGCGGGCAGCGCCTCGAGCGCGGCCTTCCACCGCTCGCCCGGGTAGACGCGCCGCGGGCCGGCGACGGCGAGGCGCTCGAGCTGCTCGAGGCGCTGGCTGAAGGTGTGGCCGGCGGTGCCTTTGAGCTTCTTGCCCATCTGCCGGTAGACGGCGTTCTTCAGCTCGTCGACCTCGCGCGCCGTCTTCACGATGGCGGACGACGGCAGCCAGCCCTCGGTGGCGACCTTGCGCTCGACGACGCCGAGCGCCTCGTCGACGCGCGGCTGCACGGAGATGATCTCGCGCAACAGCGGGCCGTTGCGGCGCAGCTTGCGCCGCCAGAGCAGCGTGCCGAGCATCTCCTTCAGGGCTCGGTAGCGCAGGCGCGTCTTGTCGAGCAGCTCGGCGCGGCCTTCGAGGCGCACGCGGTAGGACGCGTCTTCGGACGACACTCGTCCCGGACGCTAGCGCATCGTATGAAGCGGCGCAGATGACCTCCCTCGTCCTCTTCGTCCTGCTCGGCGTGTCCAAAGAGATCGGTCCCACCGCGAACCTGCCCAACGAGGTCGCGCAGCTTCAGCCGGGCGACGAGCTGATCTTGCAGGGCGGCACCTACAACGGCACCGGCTTCTGGCTCATCTCGGTGAGCGGCACCGCGGCGCAGCCCATCACCATCCGCAGCAAGACCGGAGAGCGCGCGCACTACCGCCTCGCCTCGACCACGCAGAACATCGTCAACATCAGCGGCCGCTACCTGGTGTTCAAGGACCTCGAGTTCTCCGGCGGCTCGCGCGGCCTGCGGTTTCAGAGCGGCGCGAGCTTCATCACCGTCGAAGGGTGCGAGGTGCACGGCACCGCGGACGTCGCGATCGCGGCGAACGACACCGGCGCGACGTACGACGGCTTCCGCTTCATCGGAAACCATGTCCACCACATGTCTGGCACGGCCGAGGGCTTCTACCTGGGCTGCAACAACGCGGCGTGCCGCTTCGTGAACGGCGTCATCGAGCGCAACTGGGTCCACGACACGGTGAACGCGGTGCAGGGCGACGGCATCGAGCTCAAAGAGGGCTCGTACGGCAACGTCATCCGCGACAACGTGATTCACGACGTGAACTACCCGTGCATCACGCTCTACAGCGCGTCGCCGTTCGGCGCGCAGCCGAACCTCGTCGAGCGCAACGTGATGTGGCACTGCGGAGACCACGGCCTGCAGGTCAGCCGCGACGCCGTCATCCGCAACAACATCGTGCTCAGCGCGGCCGTCGAGGGCATCTCGGTGCGCGGCCACGCGCAGGTCGACGCCGGCAGCGGCAACGTGCAGGTGCTGCACAACACCGTCCTCGGCACGGGCAGCGCCGGCATCGCGATTCGCAACGCCATCTCGCCGGTGCTCATCGTGAACAACGCCGTGTACAGCACCACGCCGGTGAACAACCTGTCCGGCGCCAACGCGGTGCTGCGCGGGAACGTCACGATGGGGAGCCTCGCGAACGACTTCGTGGCGGCGAGCGCGTCGGGCACGCTGCCGAACGACGTCTACCCGAAGCTCGGCGGCGCCCTCGTCGATGCGGGAGACCCGACGGCGATGGTCGCCGACGACTTCAACGGCACGCCGCGCGGGCTGCCCGTGACGGTGGGCGCCTACCAGTTCGCGGCCACCGGAAACCCCGGCGGCGGAATCGATGCGGGGTTCAAGGCGGCGCCGCGAGATGCGGGCATGGGTGGGACCGGAGGCGGCTCCGGAGCCGGCGGTGGCGCGGCGACGGGTGGAGGGTCCGCGACGGGGGGAGGCTCCGCGAACGGTGGCGGCTCCGCGACGGGGGGGGGCACTGCGAACGGTGGCGGCTCTGCGACGGCCGGAGGCAGCGGCGGCACGGGCGGCGGCTCCGGGACGGCGGGTGGCAGCAGCGGCACCGGCGGCGGAGAAGAAGAAGGTCCCGGCGGCTGCGGCTGCAGCTCGGGAGAAGGTGCGCTGCTGCTGCTGGCGCTGGCGGGATTGCGGCGGCGCCGAAGCGCCTCCCGTTCGCGCTGAGGAAGCTGGCCGGAGCCTTCTCGAAGGCGATGCCATCTGCGCCCGGACCCATTCGACTCGCCGAGGTCCGCTTCGCGGCCTCGGCGGCTCAGGGTGACCGGCTTCGAGTTTCCTGTATGGTGCCCCCCCTCGCATGACGCTTGCGCCCGTCCTGCTGCTCCTCGCCGCCGCCGCCGCCGAGCCGGAGAAGCCGCGCCTGTTCGTGACCGCGCTGACCGCGCAAGGCGTCGACGCCGAGCTCGCGCGCGGGATGACCGACGCGGTCGTCGACGCGCTGACCGTCCGCAAGCTCTACGACGTCGTCTCGACGAAGGACCTCGAGACGCTGCTCGGCGCCGAGCGGCAGAAGCAGCTGCTGGGCATCTGCGAGAACGACGCGGCCGCCTGCTCGCAGAACGCCGCCGACGCCATCACCGCGCGCTTCGTGCTCTCGGGTCAGCTGTCGAAGCTCGGCAACCTGTACCAGCTCTCGCTGCAGATGGTGGACACGCAGAAGGGCCAGCCGGTCGCGCGCTCGCTGCGCGTCTCGGACGACCTCGCGAAGCTGAACGCGCTCGTCCCGTACGCGGCGGCGGAGGCGACGGGCTCGCCGCTGCCGCCTCCCCCGTCGAAGGTGCTGCCGCTCATCCTCATCGGCGCGGGCAGCGCGTCGTTCCTCGCTGGCGCCGTGCTCGGCATGCTCGCGCTCTCGCGGCAGTCGGTGCTGAACTCAGAGCTCTGCCCGACCGGCGTCGACCCGCTGCAGCGCTGCGAAGGTGTCTCGCTGCGGCCGCGCGAGTTCTACCTGCAGCAGGACAGGGAGATCGGCACGCAGAAGACCGTCGCGCTCGCGCTGCTGCTCGCCGGAGCCGCGGTCGCCGTCGTCGGCGTCGTCCTCTGGCCTCCGACCGACACGCAGGGCGTTCGCGTGTCGCTCGTGCCGGCGCTGAACGGCGTCTCCATCGCGGGGGCGTTTTGAGGCGCGCCACGCTCGCAGCGCTCGCGGCGCTGCTCACCGCCTGCCCCGGCGGCCTCAACACCGGCAAGGGCAACGACTTTCCCTGCGACTTCTCGCAGCCCGAAGGCGTGCGCGACCAGGTCTGCTCTCCCGGAGACGTCTGCGGCGTCGACAACCGCTGCCGGCGGTACCGCTACGAGGGGCCGCAGTTCGACAACGGCGCCTCGGCGCCGCGCTTCGACGCCGCCGCGGTGAAGCACCCGCTGCTGGTGTCCGAGCCGGTGCTGGTGGTCACGCGCGGCGTCACGCAGCGCGACAGCCAGCACGCGCTCGCGGTGGTCGGAACGCTGCAGCAGGGAACGGCGCTCGCCGTCGAGGTCTCGGGCGCGATCACCGGCGTCCGCGCGACGGCTTCGCCCATTCCTCCCGGCTTGCTGACCTCGGTCGCCGTCTCCAACGCGCCGACGACGCGCGATGCGTTCGTGGTCGCGCTGTTCCGCAACGGAGGCGTCAACGCCGGCGCCGTCTTCACCTCGCTCGACCTCGACGCGGGGCAGCCGCTGCCGCTCCTCGAGGGCGACCGCCTGCGCAGCGGGCCGAGCCGCATCGCCGTCGTCCGGCTGGACCCGATGGGCCCGGGCGCGTTCGAGGTCCTCCCCGGCGGACCCGCGCAGCCGCGCGAGCTCGACTTCGACGAGACGCTGCCCGACGGCGGCCTCTCTGCGCAGCGCGTGCTCGACGTGCGGTACCTGCCCGGGGGCTTCCCGGTCGACGCCGGCCCCGACGAGCTGCTGCTCACGCGCGAAGGCCTCTTCCTCTCGCACCTGCGCGTCGTGCAGCGGCTCTCGGCGCGCGACGAGGCGATGCCGCTCGTGCTCACCAGCAAGCCCCGCCCGCGCACGGACCTGAGGCACGACCAGAACGCCACCACCGCCGCCTTCACCACGTACGACGACGGAGAGGCCCGCGTGCTCTCGACGTGGCGGCTCGACCGCCGCTCGCCGGCGTCGGCGGTGCGCGCGTGGCCCGACTGCTCGCCGTGCGGTGCCCAGGGGCGCGTCATGGCGTTCGCTCCGGTGCTGGAGCTCGGCGCGCCGTTCGTCGAGGTCCTCTGCGCGCTGCCCGGCGGCGGAGGTCGCTCGCTGCTCACGCTCCTGCGCGTCACCGGCAGCGCCGCGGCCGACGAGGTGCAGGCGTGCACCGTCGAGCAGCTCGAGGCTCCCTTCCTGCTCGCGCAGGTGAACGAAGTCTCCCGCGGTCGCCGCGCGGCCGAGGGCGTGAAGCCGACCGCCGTGTTCGACGAGGGGTTCGGCTCCGGCGTCGCGCTCGGCGGCCGCCGCGGCCAGCTCTGGGTGGGCCGCTCGTTCAGCCGCTCGCTGCCGCTGTTCCTCGAGCGGGTGCCGCAGGCGTTCGGAGAGATTCCCGCTCCCGATGGCGGCCGCCTCACCGCGGTGCTCACCGACCGCTACCTCGCGGCGCCGCGCACGCCGGCGCTCGGCTACGAGGTGCTCGACTTGAGCGAAGCGGGCGGCCAGCTGCCCGAGGGCGCGGTCGGCAGCGCGTTCGTCGGCCAGGCGCTCGGCTGGGGCATCGCGAGCTCCGGCGACCTGCTGCTCATCGACCCCTCGACGGCCGACGGTGGAGCCTCGCTCACCTTCGGGCCGCGGCTGCTCGACGCGCGGGGCCAGCCGGCGCGCGGGCCGTTCTTCGGCGAGGCGGTGACGCGCACCGACGGCGGGCTCGTCTCGTTCGTCCTCACCGCGGACGACTCGCTGTACTTCACGCCGGCTCCGCAGCCCGGCGCGACGACGCTGGCGCCGAATGTGCTCGACCCGCTCACGCCTCAGCTGACGCCCGCGCCGTCCTCTCCGATTCGCAGCTTCACGCTCGAGCGCAGCGCGGTGGGCACCGACGGCGTCACGCGCGTGCGCGGCTACGCGGTGGCGGGGCGCTCGCTGTTCCTGGTGCAGCTCTCGGGCACTCCGCCGCGGTGGTCGGCGACTCCCCTCGTGCTGCAGGGCGGCGAGCCGCTCGAGGCGTGGATGGACCACCCGCTCGGCGGCCTGGGGCGCGTCGGCTACCGCGACGGCCAGGTGTTCACGCTGCCCGGCGGCTTCCTGCTCGTGAACGAGCTGCCGCGCGACGCGGGCACGAATCCGCCGCAGGTGCTCGACTACGAGAACCTCGGCGGCTGGCCGGTCGCGATGACGAGCAACGGCCTGTTCGAGGCGCACTACGACGTCGTCGACTTCAAGCTGAAGAACCGCTTCGAGGACGGCGGCATCAACCGCGCGATGAGCTGGCGCCGCGTCACGCTGCCCGACGGCACAGAGCCCTGGCTCGGCCGCCCCTCCCGCCTGCACGTCACGCAGGCCGTCGAGCCGTATGACGAGAGCAGCGGCATCTTGCGGCCTCCCGCGCCGGCGCGCGCGAGGGTGTTCCGCCTGCTCGTGTACACCGACGAGCAGGTCATCGAAGTCGGTACGCTCGTGCGGCGGTGAAGCTCCTCTCTCTACGCTGCGAGCACTTCAGGAACCTCAAGCGCGTCGAGCTGCTGCCGTCGCAGCGCGCGACCGTCGCGGTCGGGCACAACGGCGCGGGCAAGACGAACCTGCTCGAGGCGCTGTACTACCTCGCGACGCTGAAGGCCCTGCGCGCGTCGAAGCTGTCGGAGCTGGTGACGCACGGCGAGCCGATGGCGCGCGTGGTGGGGCGCTTCCTGCTCAAGGGCGCCGAGCGCGAGCTGTCGGTGGAGATCTCGCAAGGCACGCGCGCCGCGTTCGTCGACGGCAAGCGCGCCGCGTCGTTCGACGACTACTTCGGCGGAGTCTCGGTCGTCGCGTTCACGCCCGACGACCTGCAGGTGGTGAAGGGCTCCCCCGACGGGCGGAGGCAGTTCCTCGACCGCGCCGTGTTCAACCGGTTCCCCGCGTACCTCGCCGAGTCGCGCGCGTACGCGAAGGCGCTCAAGAGCCGGAACCGGCTGCTCAAGGACCAGGCCCCGGCGGCGCACCTCGTCGCGTGGGACGAGACGCTGGCGAAGAGCGGCGCCCGGCTGTGGGTCCGGCGCCGCGCGCTGATGGGAGAGGTTCGCGATCGGGCGGCGGCGGCGTTTCAGCGCATCGGCCGCACCGCGGCGCCGGCGGTGTACGCGTACGCGGCGTCGCGGCTCGACGAGGTCGACTTCGCGACGGCGAGCGAGGAGACGCTCGCCGAGGCGCTGCGCGCCGCCCTCGAGAAGCGCGTGCAGCGAGACCTGGAGCGCGGGCACACGTCGGTCGGCCCCCACGTCGACGACCTCGAGCTCTCGCTCGGAGAGCAGGAGGCCCGCGCCTTCGCCAGCCAGGGCCAGGCGCGCGCGCTCGTGCTCGCGTGGAAGGTGGCGGAGATCGAGAACCTGCAGGCCGCGAGCGGCGTGCTGCCGCTCCTGTTGCTCGACGACGTCTCGAGCGAGCTCGACCCCGACCGCAACGCGTTCTTGATGGCCTACCTGCACGACAGCGGCGCGCAGACGTTGCTCACCACGACCGACCCGCTGCTGGTGCGGCGCGCGGCAGGCGAGGGCACGGTGTGGCTGCACGTCGAGGGTGGAGAGGTGCAGCCGATGGCGCCGCCGTGATGCCACGAGGAGAGCCTCTACGGCTTCGACGTGTCCATCAGCAGCGCCGCCGGCACCGGCTCACCGTCGAGCGTGCGCAGGAACGCGGCGAGGTCTGCTTTCTCCTGCGCCGTCAGCCCGAGCGGGCGCACGCGCGGGTCCTTCATGCCGCCGTCGGGCACCGCTCCGCCGCCCTGGTCGTAGAAGTCGATGACGGCCTCGATGGTGGCGTGCTGGCCCGAGTGCATGTACGGCGCGGACTGCCCGAGCCCGCGCAGGCTCTTGGTGCGGAACTGGCCAATCATGCTCGTCGACAGCACGAGCCCGTCGAGCTTGCCGGCGTCGGGCTTGTCGCTGAACGCACCGGCCGAGTTGAACGGGCTGGAGAGCAGCGCCGGCACGTCGGCGAAGCGGCCGTTGTCGACCGCGGGCACGCGCGGGCCCGTCTGCGGGACGCCGATGGCGTGGAACTGATCATCCGAGAAGTTCGGGCCGCTGTGGCAGCCCGCGCAGTCGCCCTTGTTGACGAACACGAGGATGCCGCGCTTCGCGGAGTCGCTGATGGCGTCGTCCTGGCCGGCCATGAAGCGATCGAACGGCGCGTTGCGGCTGACGAGCTTGCGCATGTACGCGGCGATGGCCTTGCCGTAGTTCGCGTAGATGCGGTTGATGATGGCGCGGTCGCCGGCGGTCATCGCCTCCCACGCGCCGTCGGGCTCGGTGCCCTGCTTCGGCCGCCCGGTGAGCGGGAACCGCGAGGCATCGCCTGCATCGCCGGACAGCGACGGGTCGAGCGGCGTCGGGAACACCGCGTCGTACTCGGCGCGGTACTTCTCGAACATCAGGTGCGCGATGTCGAGGCGGCCCGACTTCATCAGCGCGCGGTTCTCCGCGACCGCGAGCGGCAGCGACCACTGCGTGTCGAAGCGGCCGCCCCAGTTCGTCCACTGGTAGAAGGACGAGTTCACGACGCCGAGCGCGTTGCGCGTGCCGTAGTCGGTGCCGAGCGAGACGTTGTTCGGGATGCTGCGGTTGTCGTCGCCCGACGCCGAGGCGTGGCACGAGAAACACGAGACCTTGCCGGCCTCTCCGGCGAGGCCGAGCGAGCCGTTGCCGCCGTCGGCGCTGTGGTTGAGCGTGCCGCTGTACGACTTGTCGAAGTAGAGCATCTGGCCGAGCGTGGCCGCCGCGGCGTTGTCGGCGTACGCGTTCGTCGGGTCGGCCGGCACCGCCGGCAGCGGAGAGTGCGTCGCGACCAACCCGCGGAGGTCGCCTCCGCCGGCGCCGCCGGAACCGCCCGAGCCGCCGGAGCCGCCGGAGCCGCCGGTGGAGCCTCCGCCGCTTCCTCCCGTCGAGCCGCCGCCGGAGCCTCCGGCGGTGCCGGCGCCTCCTCCGCTTCCTCCATCGGGCGAAGACGGGGCACCACAGCCGATGATCAACACCGCGAGCAGCGCGCGACGCAGAGACACGTGACCCTCCAGGTTTTTGCGCGCTGCACAGCACCGGCCGTGCCACGGTCGAAATCGACGCCTGGTGGATCAGCGCTCCGAGGGAATCGATGACACGTGTGTCGTCACACGTGTCACACTGTGTCGCCACCGGCATGGACAAGCCGCGCGACTTCTATCCCTACCACCCGCTCAAGCTGCGGGCCGTCCTGGTGACCGCGAGCGTGATGTGCGTCGTGTTGCTCGCGTGGGCGCTCTCGTCCGCGGTGCGCAGCGGGGCCCCCATCGAGATGGCGCGCGCCGGCCTGTGCCTCGGCCTGCAGCTCGCGATGGCGTACGTGCTGTGGAAGCTGGCGCCGCGCGAGGGCTGGGGCGTGAAGCTCGACGCGACGGTGCTGCGGGTCTCGAAGCCCATCGAGGGCGTCTTCGAAGTCCCGTGGAGCTCGGTGAGGGAGATGCGCCGCGGCGGCAGCGGGCGCGACACGCTCGTGCTGTTCATCGGCAACAACCGCCGCATCCTCGTGCCGCGGCACCTCTTCGGCTCGCGGGAGCTGTTCGAAGAGCTCGCGCGAGCCATCGAAGACCGGCTGCCGCCGCCGACCCACGACGCCTGACTGACGTTGGCTCGGACCAGCTCCGCGGCTCACCACGGCGTCGCGAGCCGGGCCTTGAGCTGATTCCCCCACGCCGTCGGCGTGAGCGGCGTGCCGAGGCCGCAGCCTCCGTTGGTGGTGTCCACGAACAGGCTCGGAGCGCAGCGCATGTGGAACGTCCACGCGAGGTGCGGAATCTCGAGCGCCTGCGCGCGGTCCATCAGCGTCGTGCAGTCGGCCTGCGTCATCGAGCCGGTCATCGGGCCGAACTCTCCGATGATGATGGGCAGCGTCGAGGCGAAGCGCTCGAACAGCGTGTTGAAGTTCGCGACGGGGTCGTAGACGTGGACCTCGTACGCGACGTTCGCGCCGCCGCGCTCGGTGATGGGGTGCGTCGCGTAGTAGTCGAGCCGGCGCGCCCAGCCGCCGGTCCCCTGCACGGTGACGATGTGGTACGGGACGTTCGCCGCCTCCTCCGTCTCGCGGATGGCGCGCACGACCTGGCTCATCAGCGAGTGCACGAGCGCGTCGGCCGAGCCGTCGTAGTTCGCCTGCGGCTCGTTGATGATGCCGAACATCGCGTGCGGCTGATCCGCGAGGGCCTGCGCCAGCTTCCTCCACGTCGCGTCGGTGCCGACGGTCGAGTTGATGGTCGGGCGGCCCAGCGCGTCGATGGACGGGTCGTGCCACAGCGACACCAGCACCTGCACGCCGGGCTTCGTGCCGATGTAGCGCACCAGCTCGCGCACGTCGGCGAGGTACTGCGGGTCGTACAGCACGCTCTGGTAGTTCGACGCGTGACGGTAGCCGTCGCTCTGCGCGTACGACTCGAGGTCGAGGCGGATGAAGTTCACCTTCCACACGTCCACCAGCTCGTCGATGCGCCGCTTCACCTCGGCGACGCTCGGCGCCCCCGCGGTGCACGCGTTGCACGAGCGCATGTCGTTCAGGTTCGCGCCGCGTCCGTGCCACCGCGTGCCGTCAGCCTTCACGATGCGGTTGCCGACCACGCGCAGCGAGTTGCTGCCGATCGGCACCGGCACCGTCCCCGCGTCGACCACCGTCACCGGCGGCACGGCGACCGCGGCGTCCGGCGTGCCCCTCGAGCCGGTGAGCCGCCCCTCGAGCGACTGCGCGACGTCGTGCGGCCGCACGCTCGACCCGCCGGGCGCCATCACGCCGCCCGACGTCTTCCAGCGCTGCGGCGAGCCTTCGAAGCTCCGGGTCGAGGGGTCTGCCGGCCGCCCCGCTTCGGCGACTCCATCGAGACCGTCTTCGAGCGCGTCGACTTCGGCACAACCGACTGCGAACAACGTGCACATCAACTGCAACTGCAACCGCATCCTGCGCGACTCCGTCCCGCTCCCTTGGGTGAAGGCGCGCCGTTGTACCAGACGGTCGTTACCGCACGGCCACGGTTGGCGATCGACATGACGAACCCATTACTCTTGCGGGTCGAGGGAGGTGCGGGTGCGTCGGTGGATCTGCGGACTGGTGGGAGTGATCGCCGGGTGCGGCCCGACGTCTCTCTCCGACGCGACGCACAGCACGCGGCAGCCCATCATCGGCGGCACGCTGTCGGTCGACGACGCGCAGGTGTTCGCGCTCGGCGACAGCGCGCCGTTCTGCACCGCGACGCTCATCGGTGACCGCACGCTGCTGACCGCGGCGCACTGTCTCGATCAAACGACGCCCATCTCCGCGAGCAACCGCACCGACGTGAAGGGCTGGCCCTCCGACGCGATTCCCATCGTCGACAAGCGCGTGCACCCGAAGTGGAAAGGCGGCGACACCGCCTGGGACGTCGGCCTGGTGCTCTTGCAGCACGCACCCGACGGCGTCAGCCCGAAGGCGTGGAACCGCGTGCCGCTGACGATGGCGATGGTGCCCGAGGTTCGCGCGCTCGGCTTCGGCGAGACGCACACCACGGGAGGCTCGGGCGTGCGCTACCAGGCGATGGTGCGCGTGACGGGCCTGTCACCGAACGTCCTCTACATCGGCGGCGAGGGCGAATCGTCGACCTGCTTCGGAGACTCCGGCGGCCCCTCGATGCACCAGGGCACCGACGGCGTCGAGCGCGTGGTCGGCGTGCACTCGTTTGCGAACAGCGCTGCGTGCAACGGCGGCGGAGACGTGCGTGTCGACGCCATCGCCGACTTCATCGACCAGTGGACGCGCGACAAGGCTCCGACCTGCGCCACCGACGGCGCCTGCGTCGCGAACTGTCCGCAGCAGGACCTCGACTGCTTCTGCGGCACCGACGGCACGTGTGACGGCCGCTGCCCGCTGCCCGACACCGACCGGGACTGCCCTAAGAACTGCCTCGACGACGGCATCTGCGCGTTCGGCGTCTGCGGCGTGAGGGACCCCGACTGCAACGAAGACGGCGAGCCGTGCTCGAGCGCCGACACGTGCTCGGGCCACCAGTGCCTCTCCGACGCCCAGCGCGAGGGTTCGTACTGCAGCCGCAGCTGTCACGCGAACACCGACTGTGGTGGCGGCATGCGCTGCAGCTTCGGCGTCTGCCGGTATCCGGTGTTGCCGCTCGCCACGATGGGAGAGCCTTGCGTCATCGGCCAGACCCACTGCAGCGGCGGCGTCTGCGGCGGCCAGTCGGAGTCGACCGCGACGTGTCGTCCCTCCTGCGGCCTCGCCGGAGCGTGCCCCGGCTCGATGAAGTGTGTCGGCGGAGCGCTCGGCGTCAGCTACTGCCAGGGCACCGCGGTGCTCGAGGCGACGGCCACCGAGCGGCCCGCGGCGAAGGCCTGCAGCGCGACCGGCGCAGGCGCGTCGCTCGCGCTCGTCGTGTTGCTGCTCTCCCGCGCGCGGCGGCGGAGACCCGCGTCAGGCTGAACGGAGCAGCTCGGCGAGCTTCCGCGTCGTGTTCCAGTTGCGGATGGTCATCTGCTGGTAGGCCGGAAGCATCGCCACGCGGTTGAGGCGGCTCGACGTCGCCTTCGCGATGAGCCGCGACGAGTACATGACGCCGGCTCCCGCCCACAGCCGATCGACGCCCTCCTTCGGCTCGAGCTGCGCGATGACCTCGTCGGCCTCGACGCCCTTCAGGAAGAAGACGTCGTAACGGTACTTCGCCGCCTCGTCGCCGAAGCCCTTCGGGCGCTTCTCGACGATGGTCTCCAGCTCCGCCGGCGAGCGCAGCATCAGCCTCGCCTCGTACTCGAACCGCCTGGTGAGGCCCGCCTCGAGCTTCTTGGTGAGCTTCTCGGCGGTGCTGCGGCCTGGCGCGGTGAACAGCACGTTGCCGCTCGCGATGAAGGTCGAGACGTCTCGGGCTCCGAGCGACTCGAAGCAGGCCTTCAGGTCCGTCATCTTGATGATGTTCGAGCCTCCGACGTTGATGCCGCGGAGCAGGGCGACGTAGCGCGTGGCCATCAGAAGTAGAAGCGCAGCTCGAGGCCGGGCTCGAGGACGAGGCCCGCCGAGATGAACGACACGCGGCGCGCGTTGTCGGTGACGGTGCCGGCGCCGAAGAACGGGCTCACCTCTCGGCCTTCGGAGTACGAGACCTTCACCAGGCCGAGCGTGAGGCGCAGGGCGAGGTTCTCGATGAGCATCCGCTCGGCGGCGACGCCGAGCCCCAGCGCCACCGTGCCGAGGTTCGCGACGCCGCGGGTGCTGGTCACCATCGGCTCCCCGAGCGGTACCGGCTGCGTCAGCGTCGTGTCCCGCACGACGCGCTGGTAGCCGAACGAGAGGATGGCGATGGCGGAGACGTCGACCGGGGCGCGGTCGCCCAAGAGGCTCTGGCGCGCGCCGAGCGCGGCCAACACGCTCTGGGTCGAGTTGCGCACGACGAGCGATGCCATCGACCCCGGGTCGTTCTCGGGCGCGGACGCGTTCTCGGAGTAGCCGCCACGCAAGAGCATGAGCAGCCACGTGCGCCGGGCGACCCTGCGCTCGAGCACGAGGCTCGCCGTCGGCGCGTCGCTGCGCGGAGCGCTCAACGACGAGGAAGGCCCCACGCTGGCGCTGGCGAACGTGCTCACCACGGTGAAGCCGACTCCGGCGCCCACCGACCAGTCGGGCAGCGGCTCGGCGACCGGCGGCGCGGGCGTCGCAGCGGGAGCGGGCGTGGGCTCCTGCGCCGGCACCTCCTCGGCGCCGAGCAGCGCGGCGGCGGTCACGAGGAGCGCAGCGCTCACGCAGCGGCCGCGGGGACACCTTCGACGTCGCCGATGGGCCGCGTCCGAGACTTCAAGAACGCGACGACCTCCTCGTGCGAGCGCGTGTCGCCGGGCAGCCTCACGAACCGCTTCGCGAGGAAGTCGTACTGCTTGAAGAAGAGCAGCATCGACACCATGAAGAAGTCGACCTTCTCGAACACGATGCAGCCCTCGCGCGCGTAGCGCTCGGCGTTGTCGAGGAAGTCTTTCGGCATCTCCGTCCAGTGACGGTTGGCCTTCACGTGATGGCCGATGTGGTAGCCGTCGTTGAACGCGCGCTGGTTGTAGCCGCTGTTGATGCACGTGATGGAGTTCACGTAGCTGTCGCCGGGGCGCCGCTCGTCGATGAACGCGTGCTGGCCCCAGTTGCCCATCATCATCATGAAGTGCACGGTGACCCACGGCAGCACGAACGCCACGAGCGTCGCGCGCCAGTTCACGGACATGAGCGCGCCCATGACCGCCCAGTGCACCAGCGTGCTGTAGAGCGCCGACTTCATCAGCCCGCGGCGCTTCTTCTTCGCGAGGTAGTCGGTGAGCTCGAAGATGATGAGGAAGAAGAAGCGGGAGAAGTAGACGAGGAAGTGGAGAAAGCTGTCCCGCTTGAACCGCATCGTCGACGACAGGTCGGGCGGGAGGTTGTTCTCCACGTGGTGCATGCCGACGTGGTGCTCCATGTACCCGGTCGGGATGCCGAAGATGAGCGACATCGCGTACGGGTGCGCGCGCGTCAGAAACGGGCGGCGCTTGAAGAACGGCCGGTGCATCGTGTTGTGCAGCATCAGGATGACCGGCGGCCCGAACCAGCCGAGCTGCACCGCCCAGAACGCCAGCGCGAGCGGCCAGCTGAACCAGAGGTACAGCGCGACGATGAACGGGACGAGGACGAGCAGGACCTTGAGCGTCAGCCGCACGAAGACGGCGTCGCGCGGGTCGTAGAGCAGCCCCTCGATGAAGCGCTGGAAACGCGTCGGCGCGTAGACCGGCGCGGCCATGGGATCGGTGACCTGAACCACGGAGGGGGCGTATTGCATGGACCGGTGGCTCGCGCCAAGTGGCGCGGGCTTCTGTGCTACGGGCCCGGGCCGTGGAAGTCCAAGTCGAGCCGCTCTCCGTTCCGACCCTCGATCCCTTCGTCATCGCCTCCGGCCGCGTTCACGCGACGCGCAGCGTGCTCGTGCGCGTCACGCTCGACGGCGTCGAAGGCCTCGGCGAAGGCTCGTGCCTGCCGCCGGTCACGAAAGAGGACCAGCCCGACGCGCTCGCCGCCCTCGAGCGGCACCCGAACCTCGACGACCTCGCCGAGTTCCCCGTCGCGCGCGCCGCCCTCGAGATGGCCATCCTCGACGCCAGGGCGCGGAAGGCCGGTCAGCCGCTGTGGCGCTTCCTCGGCGGCGAAACGGCCGAGGCGCCGAAGCTGGAGACCGACATCACGCTGCCGATTCTCACCCCCGAGCGCATGGCGGAGCTCGCCGCCCACTGGTGGGCCCAAGGCTTCAGGAAGTTCAAGGTGAAGGCGGGCCACGACCTCAAGGCCGACCTCGAGCGGCTGCACGCCATCAAGGCGGCTGTCCCGTTCGCGCAGTTTCAGCCCGACGCCAACGGGGGCTTCACCGTCGACGAGGCGCTGCGCTACCTCGACACCGGCCTGCCGTTCATCTGCTTCGAGCAGCCGTGCGCGACGGCCGCCGAGCTGCGCGAGCTCGCCCGGCAGACGAGCGTGCCCATCATCGCCGACGAGTCGGTGAAGCAGGTGCAGGACCTCGACCACCTCGACGCCATCGGCGGAGTGAACCTCAAGATCGCGAAGTCGGGCGGCATGCTCGCTGCGCGCGAGATTGGGCTCGCCGCGAAGCGCCGCGGCATGAAGGTGATGGTCGGCGGCATGGTGGAGACGAAGCTCGGCATGACGGCCGCCGCGCACCTGGCCGCCTCGCTCGGCGGCGCCGACTTCGCGGACCTCGACACTGCGTTTCTTCTCACCGAGAACCCGTTCGAGGGCGGCTACGAGGCGCACGGCGCGGTGCTGCAGTTGCCGGAGACTCCGGGGCTCGGCATCACGAAGCGGTGAAAAACGGATGCGTGAAGAAGTCGGGGGCGTGGAGGCTGACATACCCGCGTTCCCAACTTGCGCGGGGAAACCGAGGTCGGGCATGTTGCCCGCCAACCAGGGGACCCTCACACATGACCACGGCCAAACTGACCACCAACCAGGCGCGCGTTCAATCCTGGGCGGCGCAGCAAGACGTCAAGAAGCTCGCCGACCTCTCGCCGCAACAGGTCGAGCAGGCCGCGCGCGAGCTCGCGCTGACGCCCGACCTCGTCCGCCAGACGGTGAGCGAGCTGCAGAAGTCCGGCTTCGGGGACGTCGCGAATCCGAAGAGCGAGCGGATGCTGCAGGGCGACCTCACCGCCGGGGCCGTTCAACCGCACGCCCAGCGCGACGTGTTCGGCGGCGCTGAGACCCCGATGAGCAGCCCCGCGCTGCAGGCGTTCGAGAAGCTGGTGACGCTGCAGGGCAAGAACCTCCGGGGGTGGGACCGGGCTGGCATCCACGAGGCGCAGACCACCGTGCGCGGCATGTTCAAGCGCGACCTCAACGCGAACGAGCAGCGCGAGGCGCGCTTGTGGATGGCGTCGCAGGGTGGCGGGTGGGCGCTCGACGCCGTCACCCGGAACCCGCTCCAGCAGTTCATGTCCGCTGTCTGGACGAAGCTGTCCCCGCTGGACATGAGCGGCCCCTGATGGAAGAGACAAACAAACGGTTCGTCGAGACCTTCGTCGGCGCCGTCACGGCATCGCTCGAGAAGGCGCCTGCGGGCGCGCTGGGGCTCGATGCGGCTGATCAGGCGGCGCTCGCCGAAGGGCTTCGCAAGGTCGACGGCGCCGAGCGCGACCTCGCGATGGCAGCGCTGGTGAAGATGATCGAGCAGCTGCACTCCGCGAAGCAGCAGTCCGCGGCGTCGCAGCTGATGGCGCTGCTGCAGGTGCTCAAGCGCTGAGCCGCGAGCGCTCGGCGGCGCCGACTTCGCCGACCTCCGCCGTGAGTCCCTGGCGTCCGAAGACGCAGGCAGCGGCCGAAAACACGAAGGCCCGGCACCCTCGCGGGCACCGGGCCTTCTTCAACTCAGGTCTTGAGCGAGCTGCTTAGCCCTTGTGAACCTGGTGACCGACGGCCGTCTCGGCCGGGGCAACCGGGCACAGCATCTCGAGCACGAGCGTGACGTGGTGCGACGACGAGTTCGCGACCTGGATCTCGCCGACCGACGTGCACTGCACGTCCGCGTGGTCCCAGAGCTTCGAGTTCGCCGACTCGACCTGCTTGAGGCGGTCGTTCGCCTGCTTCACGAGCTCGTCGCGGTGCTTGTCGAGCTTCTCGACGCTCCACACCTCGGAGGGGCCGAGCATCGCTTCCTTCATCTCGTAGCCCGACTCGGTGCCCTTGTCGTACTTCGGGAGGCCGAGGATGTACTCGCGCAGCGGCTTGAAGCAGGTGTTCGCCTGCGTGATGCGGGCGTCCGGATCCTTGCCGGTGACGTCGGCGTAGATGTCGACGTTGCCGCCGGTGAACCACTTGAGGTTGTCCGACGAGCCGGGGACGACGTAGTGGTTGATCTGGAAGCCGCAGCCGGACGTCTGGCCGATCTTCTTCAGGTCAGCGAACGCCTTCTGCATCTGCGCGGCGGCCGAGTCGAAGCTCGAGCCGTGCGCGTTGATGCGAACGTTCACCGTGCCGCGCTCGGGCGGCACCTGGATGGAGTTCTGGAGGTTCACCTCGCGCTCACCGAGGCCGATCTTGATCAGATCTCCACCCTTCACCTCGTACGGGCCGTACACGGGCGGAACCTTCGGCCCACCGATACCGCCGGGGAGACCGAGTCCGCCGCCGCCGAAGAGGCTGCAGGCAGATGACAGGGAAAGGACTGCGAAGGACACAACCAAGCGCATTTTGGTCATGGCGCGCGTTCTACTTTTTCCGTGGCGAGTTGAAAGCGAAAATTGCGCCGCGCGCCGCCGCGTGCGTGCAGATTCTCCGACAACGTCAATATTTTTCACTCGCGCGCGGCGTCACGGGTCTTGCGCCGTCGCGGCGTAGTAGAACCTCGAGCGTGCGGATCGCGCTCGCGCTCGTCGTGCTCCCCGCGGTCAGCTGGGCCGACTCGCCGCTCACCTCCATCGTCTTTCACGACGCGTACAAGGACGTGCCGGTCATCGCGACGGGCTCGCGCGAGAGCCGGCTCGCGTTCCTCGCGAGGCAGGACGCGCCCAACGATCAGAAGCTCGCGGTGATGACGGCGCTCGGCTGGGAGAACGGCGCGAACGCCGAGGCCTTCGTCGAGGCGCTGCAGCGGCAGCGGCCCGGAGACGTCTCCGCCTCCGATCGCTTCGTCGCCGGCTACCTGCTCGCGATGGACGACTACCTCGCGCTGAAGAAGCGCGGCCTCGAGCGCAAGACCGCGCAGCAGCTGCTCGACGCCGCCGCGGCCGCGCTGCCCGACGACTTCGCGGTGCAGTACGCGCGCGCGCTCGTGCAGGCGCAAGCCGCGATGGACAAGTCGTGGTGCGACGTCTTCCGCATCCCCGAGGCGGTGAAGAAGCGCTTCCCTCCCGCGAAGCGCAACCTGCGCGCCGCCGCGCTCGAGGCCGCCGACGGCTACCTGCGCGGCTACTCGGAGGAGTGCAAAGGCTCGGAGGCCGCCACGCAGAAGGCGAAGCTCGAGCTCAACCAGATCTACTCGGTGTCGAAGCTTGGGCGTCAGGTCGTCACCGGCACGCAGGGCGGCGTCGTCGTCTGGGAGCCAGAAGCCACGCGTTGCTCCCCGCGGCGCGGGGCCCCTGCCTCCGGAGAACCAGACTGCGGTTCTCCACCGGCGCCCGTCGCGAAGCGCGACGGCTTCATCTGCAACGGCCTCACGCACTCGGGCGCGGTCTGGGTGGGCTGCGAGGCCGAGGTGCTGCGGTGGGACGGCCGGTCGTTCAAGTCGTACCTCAAGCGCACGCAGGGCAAGAGCAGCGCGACCTACTACCAGCCGATGCGCGGCAAGGGCTCGGCGCTGTGGGTTCGGCTCGGGTCGCGGCTGTGGTTCTACGACGCCAGCACCGACCGGTTTCAGCAGCTGGCTCCGCCGTGGAACGGCGACGCGTACGACGCGCTGGTGCGCGCGAACGGCGAGGTGTGGAGCATCGACTTCCTCGACGCGCTGGTCGTCGACGGCAAGACCATCGCGAGGAAGAGCGCGCAGTACCCGGGCTCCGACCCGCGCCGCTTCCGCGAAGACGCGCAGGGCGTGCTGTGGGTCGAGGACTTCGAGTCGGGCCTGTTCCGCTACGACGACGCGACGAAGACGTTCTCGAAGGTCAGCGGCCTCGACGCGAAGGCGTCGGGCATCGCGCGGGACGAGGCGCGCGGGCGGTTCGTGCTGTTGCACTACACCGACGGCCTCGTGCTCAAGCCGGATCAGGGCCCGGTCACCACCTTCAAGCTGCCCGAGCTCGAGTTCATGCGGGACCTGCTGCTCGACGAGAACGGCGACGTCTGGGTCGCCGGGTGGACCGGCCTCATGCGCCTGCGGCCCGACGGCGCTTCCTTCGGGAAGCAGCTTTTCGTCGCGCAGTAAGCAACTCCCGGCGGGCGCGTGCGACAATTCCCTACAAAGGGCAGTGCGTTGAGGGACGCGTGGTGGAGCAGCCAGGACAGCGGCAGACCCGGAGCGACGACTCGCTCGAGGTCGTCGTGTCTTCTGGCTCGCTGAAGTCGCCGACGCCTTCGGCTCCGCCGCCCAGGCTTTCGGCGCCGCCGCCGACGCCGTCCGCGCCGACTCCGAAAGAAGTTCCGCGGCAGAGCCTGCCGCAGTTGCCGCGGGTGACGCCGCCTGCGTCGAAGGTCCGCAGGCTCACTGAAAAGCTGGTAGCAGGCGCGCCCCCGCGCGAGAGTCCCGCCGTGGCAGCGATGTTCCAGGAGCCGACGCCCGACGCGCCGGTCCCGTTCGGTGCGTACGAGCTGATCCGCCGCATCGGCGCTGGCGGAATGGGCGAGGTCTTCCTCGCGCGCGAGAAGCGGGGGCAGGACGTCCGCGCCTGCGTGGTGAAGAAGGTGCTGCCGTCGCTGCAGGCGAACCGCGCGTTCGTCGGCCGCTTCCTCGACGAAGCGAAGGTCGTGGTGCGGCTCAACCACAACAACGTCGCGCGCGTCTACGCGATGGGCGAGGCCGACGGCGAGTACTTCCTCACCATGGAGTACGTGCAGGGGAAGACGGTCTCGCGCTTCACCAAGCGCCTGCGCGACCGCAAGCAGCACATGCCGCTGGGCGCCATCCTCCTCATCGGCGAGCGCGTGTGCACCGGGCTGCAGTACGCGCACGACGCCGTCGACGAGCGCGGCGAGCCGCTGCACCTCGTGCACCGCGACCTGTCTCCCGCGAACGTGTGCATCAGCTATCGCGGCGAGGTGAAGATCATCGACTTCGGCGCCGCGCAGTCGACGCTCAAGGAAGAGCAGACGGCCCCGCGCGTGGTCATCGGCAACCTCACGTACATGGCGCCGGAGCAGGCGAAGAAGCAGTTCGTCGATCGCCGCGCCGACGTCTACTCGACGGGCGTCATGCTCTGGGAGCTGCTCTCGTGGTTCGCGCTGCCGCAGAAGGGCGACCCCATCGAGCGCTGGCGCAAGGCCGCGAACCCGCACTGGGACGCGCCGTCCGTGCACAACCCCAACGTGCCGCCGGAGATCGACGCGCTCGTGCTGCGCGCGCTGCGCAAAGACCCCGACGCCCGCTTCAAGTCGGCCGCGGAGCTCGGCGCGAGCCTGCGCGAGATGCGGCAGCGGCTCGCTCCCAACTACGGAGAGGCCGAGCTCGGCGCGCTCTTGTCGAAGGCGTTCGCGCGCGAGAAGGCGGCCGAGGACGCGGTGCTCGCCGAGACGCTCGGCCAGCCGACCATCAACGACATCCCCACCGACAAGAAGCGGCGGGTGACGGCGGTGGTGCCTCCGACGGCGCTCGCGTTCGAGCACACCGCGGTGCTCGCCGAAGACGTGCCGAGCGAAGACGAGCTCACCGACCCGGGCCGCGTCACGCTCGGCGAGGGCCCGCCGGAAGGCACGCCGACGCCGCGGCGCGAGCCCATCGAGCTCACGAAGAAGAAGACGAAGACGACGACGCAGGAGCGTGCGCTCGGCGCGGACACACCGTGGGCCACGCGGCGCGCGTTCGGCGTGACGTTCGACGGCGCGCACGATCCGATCATCGAGCGCTCCATCGTTCAGGAGATCGACCCGACGTCGGACGAAGAGTCCGGCCCCGAGTACGTCACGCACCCGTACGACAACCGGAAGTCGAGCTTCGTGGTCGTCGCCATCGGCGTGTTCCTCGCGGCCGTGGGGCTCGGGTTCCTCGGGGTGTGGCTCTGGGCGAACTACCAGCCGTAGAGCGGAGAAAGCCGGGGACGGCACTGCGGGGACGTTGAGGGGGACGACTCGACGGGCCCGGGTTCGTTCACCGGAACGTTCACAGGTACAGGGATGGGAACGCCCACGTGCGCGTTCTCGTCCCCCTTCGGGTGAACGTTCCCCTGAACGCACCCGGGCCCGTCGAATCGTCCGCGTCCCCGGCTTTTCCCCGCTCGCGCGCCCCGGTGGGTGACAGTTCGCCTCACTTCGCCTCCGCGCGCCGCGCACATGCAGAGGTGGCACCCACGGTGCAGTGCTGGCCGTTCATGAAGGCCCTCGTCTTTCACGCACCCAAGAAGATCAGCGTCGACAATGTTCCCGACCCGCGGCTCGAGGCGACGACCGACGCGCTCATCCGCGTGACGTCGACGAGCATCTGCGGCTCGGACCTGCACATCTACAACGGCTTCTTCCCGCAGCGGCAGCCGCTCGTCATGGGCCACGAGTTCATGGGCGTGGTGCTCGAGGTCGGCAAGGACGTGAAGGCCTTGAAGCCGGGAGATCGCGTGGTGGTGCCGTTCTGCATCGCGTGCGGCCGGTGCTGGTTCTGCGAGCACGACCTGACTCCGCACTGCGAGACGACGAACCGCGCGAACTACGGCCCCGAGGGCGGGCTGCTCACGCAGAAGGGCGGCGGCCTGTTCGGCTACACGGACATGTACGGCGGCTACCCGGGCGGCCAGGCGCAGTACGTGCGCGTGCCGTTCGCCGACTTCGGGCCGCGCAAGGTTCCCGAGAACCTCACCGACGAGCAGGTGCTGTTCCTCTCCGACATCTTCCCGACGGGCTACCTCGCCGTCGACTGGGCGAAGCCGAAGGACGGCGACTGCGTGGTGGTGCTCGGCTGCGGGCCGGTCGGCATCATGGCGATGAAGTCGGCGTGGCTGCGCGGCGCCGGGCGCGTCATCGGCGTCGATCGCGAGGGCTACCGCCTGCAGCGCGCGTCGGAGGCCGCGAAGGCCGAGGTGCTGAACCTCGACGTCGACGACGTCGCCGAGGTCGTACGCGACATGACCGGCGGCCGCGGCGCCGACGTCGTCATCGACGCCGTCGGCCTCGAGGCACACCGGACTCCGCTGCAGAAGCTCTCGAACGTGATGCACCTGCAGGCCGGCTCGATGGACGCGGTGCGCACCGCGATTCGAACGGTGCGGCGCGGCGGCACCATCTCCATCGTCGGCGTCTACGGCGCGCCGTACGACAACTTCCCGCTCGGGCAACTGTTCGACAAAGGCATCGGCCTCAAGATGGGCCAGGCGCCGGTGCACGCGGTCATCGATCGGCTGCTCGAGTACGTCATCGACGGCCGCGTGAAGCTCGACGACGTCATCAGCCACCGCATGCCGCTCGAAGACGGAGCGAAGGCGTACGAGCTGTTCAACCGAAAGAGCGACGACTGCGTGAAGGTGGTCCTGCGCCCGTGAACGAAGAGAAGCTGAACGACGAGCTGAAGGTGATGTTGCAGGAGCTGCGCGTCGCGCTGCCCGGCATGCAGATGCTCTTCGCGTTCCTGCTGACGATTCCGTTCGCGCAGCGGTTCGATCAAACGACGCAGCTGCAGCGCAGCGTCTACGGCGTCGACCTCGTGTGCACGGCGCTGTCGTCGATCTTCCTCATCGCGCCGGCGATGTACCACCGCGTGCACTGGCGGCGGGACGTGCAGGCGAAGAACGAGATGCTCAAGACCATCAACGTGATGGCCATCGTCGGCGGAGTCTTCCTCACGCTCGCGATGATCTCCTCGATGTTCCTCGTCATCGACTTCCTCTTCGGCCACCAGGTCGCGGTGCTGACCACGGCCGCGATCGCCCTCGCCGCGATCGTCTGCTGGTGGGTCGTGCCGCTCGCGCGCCGCGCGCACGAGCACCGGCACCATCACGGCGAAGAGCACGTCACGCGAGCGCCGCTTCCTCCTGCCACACGGGCTGGACGCTGAGCGCTCGGGGTCGGCTCACGACCTGCGCCGCCGTCGCAGAGCGAGCACGCCGACGAGCCCGAGCAGGCCCTCGGTCGCTCCGCAGCCGCAGCCCTTCTTCGTCTCGGGCGGCTTCGGCACCACGTTCACGCTGACCGTCGCGGGCGCCGACGTCTCGACGCCGTCGCTCACCGTGACGGAGAAGCCGAGCTGACCCGCGGGCGCCGAGAAGGTCTGCGTCGCGCCGGCGGCGAGCGTCACCGCCGGTCCGCTGGTCTGCGTCCACGCGTAGGTGAGCGCGTCGCCGTCGGGGTCGACTCCCGTGGCGACCAGGCGCAGCTCGGCGCCCTCGTCGACGCTCGCGGGCGCGTCGACCGTCACCGCCGGCGGCCGGTTCACGTTCCTCACCGTGACGACGACGTCGTCGGTGGCCATCGCGGTGCCGTCGCTCGCGGTGAGCTGGAACGTGAGCGCGGTGTCGGCGGTCACCTCGGGCGCGACGAACGCATCTGCGGCGAGCGTCACGGCGGGCCCGCCCGTCTGCGTCCACCCGAACGACAGCGTCTGGCCGTCGGCGTCGGTCGAGGCCGAGGCGTCGAGGCGCACCATCGTGCGCTCGTCGGCCGCGAAGTCTGCGCCCGCGCGCGCGACGGGCGGACGGTTGAGGCACGCGCCACCCTCGGGCCCCTCGTCGACGAACGGCGTCTCGAAGCCCGGAGCGAGGCCGGTGATTCGGACGTTGTCGAGCTCCCAGCCGTTGCCGGTGGCGCCGTTGTCCACGCCGAGCGCGAAGGAGATTTTGATGCGCTTGCCCGCGTACGCGAGCCCGAGGTCGACGTCCTGCTGCTGCAGCGTGGGGTACGACGGGCTCGCGCCGGTCCACGCCGGAGCGTTGCCGCCGCGCAGCGGGTTCGAGCCTCCGTTGAGCAGCGTGCCGGGGTACGCGGGCGTCATCGCCGAGGCGACCACGCGGTCCCAGGTGACGCCGTCGTCGGGAGAGATGAGCAGCAGCGCCCCGTCGGCGCCGCCGGCGCGGAACTGGTACCGGTGTCGGAACCGGATGCGCAGCGGGTCGGTCGTGCCGACGACGAGCGTCGGCGAGGTGAAATACGTGGCCGCCGCCTGCCGGGGAATCGGGCCCCACAGCACGGTGTCGGTCACCAGGGTTCGCCTCAACCGGAAGGCCTGCTCGTAGCCGAGGCGGGCGACCGGGCTCTCCCACAGCGGGGTCCACCCGCGCGCGTCGGCCTCGAACGTCTCGGTGTCGGACGGCACCTCGTCGTAGTCGGCGACCATCGAGACGAGCAGCGACGGCGAGGTCGCCAGCATCGGGTTCATCGCGGTCGCCCGCAGCTCGAGCCGCACCGGCCCGCGGGGCCCCGCGTACGCGATGGGCGCGCGCGCCGTCACCACCGCGAAGGGTTGAACCGCAGCGAACGAAAGCGCTCCGCCGCCGGGCAGGCTGACTCCCGCGGTGGGAGACGTCACGATGCCCGTCGACGCCGGCAGCGGCGTCGTGCCGTGGTTGAACAGGCGAACGACGACCTCGGCCTGCTCGCCGACGTCGAGCACCGAGTCTTTGTCGCAGAACAGCGCGCCGGCGCCGTCGTCGAGGGTGACCGAGGCGATGCGCGCCTGCGTGACGGTGTCGGTGAAGTCCTCGACGACGGGGCGGCCGTCGGCGGCGAAGCGGTCGGGCCCCGTCGCGCTCGGGCCGAAGCCGCGCCGCGCGAACGCCTGGATGAACGCCACGCGGTCCGCCGGGTCGCTCGCCTGCGCGACCGCGATGAGCGCATCGCGCGCCTCGAGGAAGCTCGGGTTCGGAGGCGTCGCCTTCAGCGCGGCCACGAGGTACCCGCGCATGCGCCGCTGCGCCTCGGCGAACGGCAGCCGCGCGTCCGACAGCAGCGAGGCGTAGAGCTCGAGCAGCGCCGTCGCCCAGACCTCGCCCGAGTTGTGCACCGACGAGTTCGGGCCCACCTGCCCGCCTTTCTGAGGCGTCGTCGGCAGCGGCTCGTTGTCCTGCACGTGGCGGAAGGTGAGGTCGTTCTTCGCGCGGTCGATGGAGTACGGGAAGCGGCGAAAGCCGTAGTACCAGATGCCGTCCGGCAGCGTGGGCGGGGCCAGGGCGAACGCGCCGATGCTCCACGCGCCGCGCCACATGGCGTTCGTCGCGACGGCGGCGTCCGAGGGTTGAATGAGGACGAGCAGCGCGGCGAAGTCGCTGTAGCCCTCGCCGAGGGCGCCGCCGACGGTCGTCTCGAGGCCGGCGCCGTCGCCGATGAGGCGCTGGGAGAGGTAGTGCGCCCACTCGTGCACGACGATGCTGGTGTCGAGCGCGCTGTCACGGTCGGGCAGCGCCTCGCGCACGAGGCGCGCGTTCAAGCTGCCGCCGCTTCCCAACAGCGACATCAACGCCGCCGAGTCGGGGGCGCGCATGTTGACCGTCGGCCGCGCGGTCGGCCCGAGGCCCACGTAGTTCGTGTAGAAGTTTCCGGTCGTCGTCAGCACGACGCCGACGGCGCCCGCGTCGGTGGCGTTGTCGAGCTGCGCCTGGGGCTGGCAGCGGCCGCCGTTGTTCGACAGGAGCACCACCGCGCCGCTCGTCTGCGCGGCGTTCATGAACGGGCCGCGGCAGCCGTCGGTGCCCCCGTCGGCGGCGCGGCCGACGACGAGCGGACCAGAGACGTCGTAGACCGCCGGGCCGTAGGAGGTGCCCACGACGTAGCCGGCGTCGAGCGAGCCGCTGACCTGCACGATGGCCGGCGAGTCGTCGCGAAAGGGGAACAGCTCGAGGCGCGGGCTCTCTCCGTCGGCCGGGCAGGTCATCGCCGCGTTGTTCATGCCGCGGTAGTCCTGCACCTCGACGAGCAGCGGGTCGCCTTCGAGGCCGCCGCGGCCGTAGCTCGAGGCCTGCGCGACGCCCGAGGGCTCGTCGAAGCCCAACGGGTAGAAGACGTCGTGCAGCCAGTTGACGACGTAGAAGGCGTGCGTCGCGGACGCGTTGCGCTGCGACGCCGTCGCGTTCGGCTCGCGCGTGAGGTCGTAGGCCCAGTCGAACGCGCCCGCGGAGCTCGTCGGGGCGGGCGTGTCGCTGGTGGCGCCGCCGTCCGCGAGGAACAGGCCGTCGGGCGCGGTGCGATCTGCGTAGGCGATGGCGTTGTTGCCGTCGAGCGCGGTGGCCCCGGCGGGCAGCCACGGGTCCATCGTCGGCAGGCCCGCATGGTCCAGCGTCACGACCTGCGGCGCGACGTACGCCGGGCTGAACGCATCGGGCAGCGCGGTCGGGTGGGGAAGCGCCGCGGTGCCGGTCGGCCCCTCCCACGGCGTGAACGGCGCGACGCCGTCGGCGAACACGCGGTAGCCGTGTGCGGCCTCGGAGCGCTGCGAGCTGAAGTGCAGCACGCGGCCGTCGCGGGAAGAGATGACGGCGCGGTACGGCTCCGCGTCGACGGTGAGCTCGAGGTCCCAGGCCGGCTCGAAGCGGCCGGGCAGCGCGTAGAAGAGCGGCCGCGCGCGCCACGCGCCGGTGAGCCCGGCGTGCTCGGCCGCGGCGTAGCGTGTCCAGCGCCCGCGCTCGGCGAGGGGCTGGAGCGCGAGCTCGACCCAGCGCCCCGTCGCGTGCTGCACCGCCACGGACACCGCCGTCGCGAGCGTGAGGCGCGCGTCGTCTCGCGACGGCAGCGGACCCGGAGAGAGGTAGCCGGTGAGCGCCACCGCGCGCAGCTCGCGGTCCATCACCACGCTCAGCGTCTCGCGGAAGACGTCGGGGCGGCGGAACGAGACGATGATGGCGCCGCTGCCGGTGTCGTGGACTCCGCCCAGCGGAGCGGCGGAGAGCTCGGCGGGCTGCACGCGGTAGCGCGGCGCGTACGTCCACAGGTGGCGGCGCGCGGCCTGCTCCGGAGTGAGCGGGCGAAGCGACGGGCCGTCTTCGCCCCAGATGAACGTCGGCAGCGCGCTTCTCGGCTCGAGGTGCGCGACGGCTCCGGGGCCTTCGGCGGCGGGGCGGTCGGTGCGCGGCTCGTGGGCGAGGGCCTCGACGTGAACTGCCCCCAGCAGCACGACACCCGCAAGCAGCGTCATGGGTCGAAGATGCTACCGCGGTTTGCTCCGCGGGCCGCCTGCGGGGTAGGACGCCGCTCGACAATTCATGTTGAAACGCCTCCGACGCCTCATCACTGCGCCGCGTCGGCTCGCGGAGCTGGAAAAGGCCCACCAGGCCTTGCGCCGCGAGGCCGAGCACTACCGGGTCCTCGTGGAGACCACGACCGCGGTGTTGTGGGGCGCGCGCCCCGACGGCAGCGCGACCAGCGGCAGTGAGACGTGGTCGAGCTACACCGGGCAGACGGAAGTCGAGCACTCGGGCTTCGGTTGGCTCGACGCGCTGCACCCCGATGATCGCGCGAAGACGCTCGAGCGCTGGCTGTACTCGGTGAAGCACGAGATTCCGTACGAGGCGGAGTACCGGCTCCGGCGCACCGATGGCGCGTACGCGAACGTCATCTCCCGCGGCCTGCCGCTGTTCGACGGGGAGCACAAGGTGCGCGAGTGGGTCGGCACGGTGCAGGACATCACCGCGCTGCGGCGCTCGGAGCTGGCGGCGGCCGAGCGGCTCAAGCAGCTCGAAGACGCGCAGCGCATGCTGGTCGCGTCCGAGCGCCTCGCCGCGGTCGGCGAGCTGAGCGCCGCGGTCGCGCACGAGATTCGAAACCCGCTCGGCGCCATCTTCAACGCGCTCAACATGCTCCGGCGCGAGATGCGGCACCCGCTGCTCGACGTGATGACCGAGGAGTCCGACCGGCTCAACCGCATCGTCGGCGACCTGCTCGACTTCGCGCGGCCGTGCGAGCCACGCTTCTCGGGCGAGAGCATCACCAAGGTGATTCACCAGGCGCTCTCGTCGGTCGACCTCAGCAGCCGCGGCATCGACGTGCAGCTGCAGCTGACGAACGAGGTTGATCAGCTGCCGATGGACGGCCGCCTCGTGCGGCAGCTGCTGATCAACCTGTTCGAGAACGCCGCCCAGGCGATGCCGCCCGTCGGAGGGAAGCTGCAGATTCGCACCGAGCGCACCGACGACGCGCTCAGCCTGTACGTGAGCGACAACGGCCCCGGAGTTCCGCCGCACCTGCGCGAGCGCGTCTTCGCCCCGTTCTTCACCACCAAGGCGACGGGGACCGGCCTGGGGCTCGCGGTGGTGAAGCGGATCGCCGAGAGCCACGGCGGCTCGGTGGAGCTCGAGCCGGTGCAGGTGCCTGGCGCGCACTTTCGCGTCGAGATTCCGCTGTCGGCTCGGCCCTAGAGGCCGGGTTCGGGTTCGGGTCCGGGTCCGGGTTCGGTCGTTCCGAACCCGGGTGCCGATCCCGCCCGCTTACTTCTTCGCCTTCGGGCGGCTGTACTTCGCCGTGAACGTCGCGGAGCCGAGCTTGTTCGCGTGGGTCATGAAGCCGATCATCGCGGGCGAGGCGTCGTTCGGGACTTCGAGCTTCTCAACCTTCAGCGCGTAGACGGTGAAGATGTAGCGGTGCGGCTTGTCGCCTTCGGGCGGGCAGGCGCCGCCGTAGCCTTCCTTGCCGAAGTCGGTCTTGCCCTGCGCGGCGCCCGCCGGCAGGTCGGCCTTGCCGGAGCCCGCGCCCTGCGGCAGCTCCTTGGTGTCGGCGGGGAGGTTGTAGACGACCCAGTGCCACCAGCCCGAGCCCGTCGGCGCGTCCGGGTCATAGACCGTGACGACGAAGCTCTTGGTGTCCTTCGGTGCATCCGTCCACGCGAGGTGCGGCGAGAGGTTCTCGCCCGTGCAGCCCATGTCGTTGAACACGTGCTTCTCGGTGAGCGTGGCGTTCGGCTTCACGTCGGTGGACGTGAGCGTGAACTTGCCGGCGGCGAACGCCGGAACTGCGACGAACAGCGTCAGAAGAGCGATGCGCATGTTTCCCTCCACGAGGTTGAGGGTCAGCGATGTAGCAACCGCGTTGCGCTGCGTCGATCGAATCTCTGCTCGCGGGCGTAGGTGCGGCGAACGAGGTCCCACAGCGGGAGGCTCACGTTGAAGTTCCACTGCTGCATCAGCGTGGGGTCATGGTGCAGCGCGTGGTGCCGCCGCATGAAGCGGATGACGCCGAGGCGCCCGATGAACGAGTCCGGCGGCAGGTGGTAGCTCAGGTGCAGCCACTCGTAGCTCACGACGTAGCCCATCGTGACGAAGGTGAAGACGCACGCGAGGTTGTGCTGGCCCGAGAGCCACAGCGCCGCGATGACCGGTGAGAGCCCCAGCGCGAGCGCGGCGACCGCGAACGCCGGCAGCAGCACGAGCTTGAACTCGCGCGGCTCGCGGATCGCCATGTCGTCGGTGGTGAAGACCAGGTGGTGCTGCGGCGTGTGCCGGTCGTAGAGGAACGCGACGCCCTTCCTGCGCTCGTGGAGGAACGACTTGTGGATTCTCCACTCCGTCGCGTTGGCGAGGATGAAGAGCGCGACGCCGAACGCGACCTCCCACGCGGTGAGCGCGTGCATGAAGTAGACGGCCCCCGCCATCGCCGCGACGCCGACGCTGCTCGGTATCGCGAGGTGCACCCACGGCGAGTACCAGCGGCCGGTCTTCATCAGCTCGTCGCGCGTCGCCTTCATGTGAGGCACAGTGCGCGCGGCCGATTCTGAAATCAAGGTGGAGTCGTTGGCCAGCGCCTGTGGGCTGCACCCGACAACTCGCGGGGCGATCCCGACAGATCCGCTGCTGTGTCCCACGGCTGATCGCGGCCGGTCGATTGCAGAAGCAGTCCGGGAAAAGAAATGACCTCGCGCACGGGTCTGTCATTGTGCGCCCTCGCTTTTCCGGCCGGTCCCAACCCACTCGAGGGGGTTTCACCCATGAGACGTTCGATTGCAGTGGTCATCGGAGTGCTCTGTCTCGCCGCCCTCTCGGGCTGCGGAGGTGGAGGCAACAACCCTGACGGAGGCGCCGGAGGCGGCAGCGCGGGTGGAGGCGCAGGCGGCGGCGACGCCGTCGGCGGCGGGAATGGAGGGAGCGGCGGCGCGGGCGGCAGCGGTGGCACCGGCGGCGCTGGCGGGGCTGGTGGCGGAAGCGCCGGGCCCGTGCTGCAGCGGCCCGACCGCTCGACGCCGATCGCGCTGACGACCGACGACGCCATCCTCGTCTCGGTGAACCCGGACAACGACACCGTGTCGATCTTCAACACGGCGAATCGCATGAAGACGGCGACGGTCAACACCGGCGCGGGCTCGCAGCCGGTCTCCGTGTCGATTCACCCGAACAACACGGTGGCGTTCGTGGCGCTGCGGCGGAGCCAGGAGCTCATCAAGATCACCGGCATCAACACCATCAACCCGCAGGTCGACGCGACGCGCGCGGCGGTCGGCTCGGAGCCGACGGGCGTGGCGCTGACTCCGTCGGGCGCGACCGCGGTCGTGGCGAACTTCGGCGAAGACCGGGTGAGCTTCGTGGATACGGCGACGATGGCCGTCACGCACGCGGTGGTCGGTGCGAACCCGCGCGCGCTGGCGATCACGAACGACCTCGATGGAGATGATTCGGACGAGACGGCGTACGTGACGCTCTTCTACGGAACGCCGACCGCGGAGGCGTCGGACACCGGCCGCACCGGCAAGGTGGTGCCGATTCCGATGGGCACGCGGACTCCGGGGGCGGCGATCTCGCTCGCTCCGATTCTCGATACCGGGTTCGCGGTCGGCGGTGGCAGCAACGTCGCGTGCTCGCCGAACCAGCTCTTCGGCATCGCGATTGATCAGGGCAAGGCGTACGTGACGCACGTCTGCGCCGCGCCGCAGGGCCCGGTGAACCCGCTGACGAACCTGTTCGCCGGCCTGTCGGTCATCAACCTGTCGAGCAACATGGAGGACACGTCGACGACCGGCTCGGTTGCGCTGTCGCGTTTGATCGCGGCGCAGGAGATGCCGGCCGGCAGCGGCTCGCTGCTGGGCGTGCCGATCTCGATCGACTTCAAGGCGGCGGGCGTCGCCTACGTCGTCTCGCAGGCGGCCGACGTGGTGCAGCGCATCCAGTTCGGTGGGACTCCGCCGATCAGGCTCGGCACGGCGGGGGCGTTCGCGCAGATCAACATCATCGGCAACGGCGCGGCGGGCGGGGCGAACCGCGCCAAGGTTCCGATCGGCGGCGTCACCGCGCGGACCCAGCAGGTGATGTACGTGAACAACTGGATTGATCGGTCCATCACGATCATCGACCTCAACAACCAGCAGGTCGACACGGTCATCGAGAGCGAGCCGCGCCCGACGACGGGCCTCGCGCTCCGCGAGCACCAGGGCAAGAAGTTCTACTTCACCGGCACCGGCCGCTGGTCGACCCGCGGAGTGAACAGCTGCGGCAGCTGCCACCCCGACGGCCTGTCCGACAACCTCACGTGGATCTTCGCGGCCGGCCCGCGCCAGACCACCCCGATGGACGGGACGTTCTCGAAGGTCGACGGCGAGCAGCGCGCGCTGAACTGGACGGCGATCTTCGACGAGGTCCACGACTTCGAGCTCAACACCCGCGGTACCGCTGGCGGCGTCGGTGCGCTCGTGCGGTCGACGGTGCCGGATGCGGGTGAGCGATTGGATATGGTGGTGGCGCAGAACCCCGACGGCGGCATTTTCAACCCGGTTCGTCACGACAACCTCTCGGGTGCGGCTCGTCAGCTGATGCTCTTCCGGTCGGCGATTCAGGACTGGGACGAGATCAACGACTTCTCGAAGACCATCCGCGCGAACAAGAAGCCGACGAACCTCGTGGCGGCCGATGTCACCGCCGGCCAGGGCATCTTCACCAGTTGCAAGTGCCAGAACTGTCACGGTGGCGCGAAGTGGACGGTGAGCCGCGTCTCGTACACGCCCTCCGGCGCCAAGAACGGTACGGCGCCTGCCACCAATACCTTGGGCATGATGGTCGGCGCGTCCGGCCTGCGCATCGAGCCGCTCACGCTCACCGCGAGCGCGTTGCCGGCTCCGAACAACACGAACATCGACGCGAACAAGGTCGCGGTCGAGCGCGGCCTGCCGGACGGCGGCGTCGTCGGCCCGGAGCGCATCACCTGCGCGCTGCGCCGCGTCGGCACGTTCGACATCAACGACCCGATTGAGAAGAAGGCCGACAACAGCCAGGCCCAGGGCATCCACGGCTTCAATCCGCCGTCACTGCTCGGCATGTACACGTCGGCGCCGTACTTCCACGCAGGCAAGGCGCGGACGCTGAACGACCTGCTGACGAACCCGGCGTACGCGGCGCACCTCGCGGCGGGCGCGGCGAACTGCACGCTCGACGCGACGCAGGCGCGCCAGCTCGAGGCGTTCATCAACTCGATCGACGACAGCACGACGCCCATCAACCCGGACAACAACACGGATACCTGCACGGGCTACTGAGCCCCCCCCTCAGAGAGCCTTCCGCAGTCGGCGGCGCCTCCCGTGAAGTCTCACGGGGGGCGTCGTCGTTTTTGAGGGCAGCATCGGCCGGGGCACACCGTTACCTTGTTGGACCAAGGGCCCATGCCAGGCATCCCCGTTGCCTCGAACCTGCGCGCCGCCGAGAGCCGCCCCTTGAAGGTCCTGGTCGTCGAGGACAACGAGGACGACCTCGAGCTCCTGCTCGCCGAGCTGCGCCGCGGCGGCTACGACCCGCGCTACCGCCGCGTCTGGACTCCCGAGGAGTACGCCGCCGTCCTCGCGCAGGAAGACTGGGACATCGTCGTCTCCGACTTCACGCTCCCGCGCTTCAGCGCGCGCAAGGCGCTCGAGCTGCTCAAGCTCAGCGGCAAGGACCTGCCGTTCATCATCGTCTCCGGCAGCATCGGCGAGAGCGTCGCGGTCGACGCGATGAAGGCCGGCGCCCACGACTTCTTCTCGAAGTCGAGCCTCACGCGGCTGCCCGCCGCCATCGAGCGCGAGGTGAAGGAGGCCACCGTCCGCCGCGAGCGCGCCGCCACGGTGCAGAAGCTCCGCCAGTCCGAAGAGCGCTACCGCCTCGTCGTCCAGCACGTCCGCGACTACGCCATCTTCTTCCTCGACGAGGTCGGCCGCGTCGCCACCTGGAGCGCAGGCGCCCGCCGCATCTTCGGCTACGAAGAGAGCGAAGCCGTCGGCAAGCCGCTGTCGCTGTTCCACGAGAACGCCTTCGCGCACCTCGAGCGCGCCCGCACCCACGGCCTCGCCCACGACGAGGGCTTCGCGGTCCGCAAGGACGGCGGCCGCTTCTGGGCCGAGCGCGACCTCGAGCTCGTCCGCGACAAAGAGCGCGTGCTCGGCTTCGCCGTCGTGCTGCGCGACGCCACCGAGCGCAAGCGCTTCGTCGACGAGCTGAAGGCGGCGATCTCCGCGCGCGACGAGTTCCTCTCCATCGCGTCCCACGAGCTCAAGACGCCCCTCACCTCACTCAAGCTGCAGCTCGAGAGCATGACCCGGCAAAAGGGCGCGCTCTCGCCGGCCGATCTCGCGCGCAAGGTCGACATCCTCAAGCGCCAGGCCGACCGGCTCACCTCGCTCGTCGGCGCGCTGCTCGACGTCACGAAGCTCTCGTCGGGCAAGCTCACGCTCGACCGGGCGCAGATCGACCTCACCGCGCTGGTATCGACGTACCTGCAGCGCGCGAGCACCTCCATCGAGCACAGCGGCTCGAAGGTCACGCTGCACGCGAACGGCGCCGTCATCGGCCACTGGGACAAAGAGCGCCTCGCCACCGTCGTCGAGAACCTGATGTCGAACGCGCTCAAGTTCGGCCAGGGCAACGCCATCGAGGTGCGCGTCGAGGACGCCGGTGCGCGCGCGCGGCTCGAGGTATCGGACCGCGGTATCGGCATCGCCCAGGAGGACCAGGCGCGCATCTTCGACCGCTTCGAGCGCGCGGTGCCGGAGGTGCACTACGGAGGCCTGGGCATCGGGCTGTGGCTCGCGCGCCAGGTCGTCGAAGCACACGGCGGGAATATTTCCGTGCAGAGCCGCGCCGGCGCAGGCTCGACGTTCACGGTCGAGCTGCCGCGCTGATCCGTGGCCTCTCTCCTGCACTCCCAGAGGGAAAGGAGAGAAGAATGAACGAACCAAACCTGGGTACAAGAAGATCGGGCATCTACAGCCCGCCGCCGAAGCGTCGCATGGGCCTGTGGCTCGCGATCGCCGCTGCAGCCGTGGCGCTCGTGCTGTTCCTCGCGTTCGGTGGGAAAGATCGCACCGAAGCGACACGCGGCACGCCCAGCGGAATGGGCCGCCGGCCGGTGGATGACAGCACCGTGCGCCCGGGCGGACGGCCGCTCGACCGCAACCTCGACCGCCCGAGCGAAGTGCAGGGCGTTCCGGCCGACGACCGCGCGGTTCCCCCCGCAGACGTCCCGCCGGTCGAGAACCCCGACGACAGCACGCTCGCCCCGCTGCCCAACGGGCGCGACCCGGGCATGCCGCCGCCGAGCGACGACACCCCTCGGCCAACCCCCTGACGGTCGTTTTGTGATGACGCTGGCGCATCGGTGCTAACACTGCACCGGTGCGCCTCGTCTTCTTCGGCGTCCTCGTCGTAAGTCTCGCTGCGAGCGCCCAGGTTCCTTCGAGTCCGTCGCTCGCCGTGACGGTGATGGACGCCAGAGACCTGAGCGACGCGAGCGTGCGCAAGCTGCACCGCGCCGCGCTCGAGCAGCTCAAGGGCCTCGTCGCGGTCCCCGTCTCCGACGCGTACGACTGGAAGGGCCCCAAGCGGGCGTGCGCCGAGACCGACCTCGGCTGCCAGCGCGACAAGGTGAAGGCCGCCGGCACCCCCGCCGCCATCGCGCTCTGGGTCACCAGCAGCAAGCTCACCGGAGTCCTCTTCCTCGACGGCGACCGCGTTCCGCCGTCGCGCGACGTCGAGCTCGGCGATGCGCCCGACGTCGCCGCGCGCACGCTCTTCGACGGCCTCGTCCCCGCGTGGATGAAGAAGGGCTGGGGCGCGATCCGGCTCTCCGACGAGCCGGCTCGAGGCAGCGTGGTGAAGGTCGACGGCCGCGTGCTGCCCGCGAAAGACCGCAGGGACGGCGTGATTCCGCTCACCGCCGGCGCGCACCAGCTCGACCTCGTCTTCCCCGACGGCCGCGCGGTGCTGCAGCGCGTGGAGGTCGCCGAGGGCAGCCGCACCCGCGTCGACGTCGAGCCGCCGGCAGGGGTCGCCACCGGAGCGGCGACCTCGAGCTTCTCGAGCCTGCGCCTCGTCAGCTACTCGGCGTGGATGGTCGGCACCGCCACGCTGCTCTCCGCCTTCATCGTCGCGTTCGTGGGCCGCCAGACGGCGGTGGGCCAGAGCCCCTGCCAGCCGGACACGCGCGAGTGCTCCACCTTGAGCGAGGCGATGGAGCGGCAGCGGCAGGCGGCGGGGTATGCTTCGACCGCCAACGTCCTGTTGGCCCTGGGGCTCGTCTTCAGCGTGGCCGGAGCCGGTCTGTTCACGTTCGACGTGCTGCGATGAAGCGACTGGCGCTGATGGCCTTGCTGGTGTCGAGCTGCTTCCAGGCGTGGAAGGCGGACGGCCTCTACCTCTGCGGCGGCGGCTGCCCCGAGGGCATGGAGTGCGACGACGGAGTCTGCTGCCGCGACAACGGCTCGCCGCAGTGCCCGACGCGCGTGCCTCCGTCGGGGCGCTGCGCCGACGGCTCGCTGCCGAAGACGCTGTACCGCGACCGCGACCTCGACGGTTACGGCAACCCGGCCGAGCAGCGCGCGACCTGCGGCCGGCCCGTGCTCGAGCAGTGGGTGGAGAACGACGACGACTGCGACGACGGCTCCGCGGCGGCGGCGCCCGGCGGCACCGAGAGCTGCGACGGCCGCGACAACGACTGCGACGGCGCCATCGACGAAGGGCTCGTTCCGCAGATGCAGTACTTCCGCGACCTCGACGGAGACGGCTCGGGCGAGGCCTCGGACACGCTGATGGCCTGCGCGACGCCGCCCGGCTACGCGCCGAGCTCCGGAGACTGCGCGCCGATGGACAACACGCGCTTCCCCGGCGCGACCGAGGTCTGCAACAACGAAGACGACGACTGCGACGGCGTGCGCGACGACAACGTCAGCGTCGGCGTCGGCGGGACGTGCTCCGACGCAGGCATGGGCGAGTGCGCCGCGGGCACGCTGCAGTGCGTGGGCGGCGCCATCTCGTGCCGGCCGACGAAGACTCCGTCGCGCGACATCTGCAACACGCTCGACGACGACTGCGACGGCATGGTCGACGAGCAGCCCGACTGCGGCGGCCCCGACATGCTGCTCGCGGTGAACGCCGCGGTGACCGGCGCGCGAGACACCGGCTCGAACGCCCAGTCGCAGGCGATGCCGACGCAGTGCTTCGGCCGCACCGTCGGCACGGGCGAGACCTGGGCGCCGCCGCAGTGGTCCGGCTCTTCGGACAGCTTCCACGTCTGGTACGCCGAGGCGCCGAACAACGGCACGTGGGACCTCTCGAAGGTCGGCCTCAAGCTTCACCTGCAGTTCACGACGTCGATGCTGCGGCAGAACACCACCACGCCGTGGAACACGTTCAACCAGCCGGTGGTGCTCTTGTGCAACGCGGACCCGACGAAGTTCTCGCGCTACCGGCCGAACCCCGCGACGCTGATGACGAGCGCGACGGTGAGCGTCAACACCGACATGCCGCTGGCCGGCGGCAACGGCTGGCTGCTCGCCCAGCCCGGCGCCGACCTCACCCAGGTGAAGCGCGTCGAGGTCATCGTCGAGCCCAGCTCGGCGCCGATGGTCCCCAGCTTCACCATCACGTTCAACAACAGCACGGGGTTCAAGCCGTGATAAAGAATCGCTTCATGCTCAGAGTCCTCGTGGTCGCCTTCGCGGTGCTCGCTTCGGCCTGCGGGCCGGCGACGAAGTGCCGCGACCTCTGCTCCGCGAACATGCCGTGTCAGGACAGCCGCTTCGTCTGCATTCAGAGCAAGTGCCTGATGGACAACGGCGACGCGGGCCCGCCGAGCTGCCCGTCGATGTAGCGGGAAGATTCCGGCGCTCGGCGCGAAGCGGCGGGCGGAGTGTGCCCGCCGCGGAGCAGGGAGACGCAGTCTCCCGTCGGCCGAGCGTAAAGATTACGGGCTCAGGTTCAGGCACGAGTCCGGCCGCTGCGTGTGCAGCTCGGCCAGCGCCTCGTCCGTGACTTCGCAGAGCAGCTCGATGCCGTAGTACTGGCGGCGCCAGAAGTCCTTGTCGGCCTCGTCCTTCGCGTCGAGGTTCGCGATGAACAGGCTCTCGATGGTGTCGAGAATCCGCTCGCGCTGGGCGGGGCTCCAGTTCTGCTTGAGCGGCAGCTCGAGGAACAGCGAGCGCAGCCGCCCGAGCTCGCGGGTGTGGCCCCACAGGGCCGGCGTGGTGCGCAGCACCGTCTGCGCGCTCGTCACCGAGCCGAGCAGCATCGAGCGGTACATGCACTCGCGCTGCTCCGGAGCGTACGACTCGGCGGTGATTTTCAAGGTCTCGAGCTGCTTGCGCGCGTCGCTCGGGCGGTAGATGGGCAGGTTCGCGACGCGCCGCTCGAGCTCGGCGGTGGGCAGCTCGCGCAGCTCCTTCGTGTAGAGGTCCTGCCCGGGGCACGCGCTCGCGGGCGGCGGCGTCACGACGACGAGCGACGCGCCCGGCCGCTTGAGGTAGCCGATGCCCGCGCCGAGGCCTCCGGTGAGCAGCATCGCCAGCAGCGCGAGCGGCACGACGCTGCGCCGCTTCGGCGGCTGCGGCGCTGACGCTGGAGCCGGAGCTGGAGGCTGCGGCCGATACGGCGTCGCGAGCGGAATCGGCTTCGGCGGCACGTACGTCGGGTCCGACGGAGCGGCCGGCACCGGAGGCTGCGGCGAGCCGCTCTTTCGCGCCGCCGCGCTGAACGCCGCGGCGAGCTCGGCCATGGTGCCGTAGCGCTTGTCGCGCTCCTTGTGCGTGGCGCGGTCGAGCACCGCGTCGAGCAGCGGGTGGTGCAGCGACGGGTCGACCGAGCCCAGGGCGCGGACTCCGCCGCGCTGCTGCTGGGCGAGCACGCCCTGCAGGTCGGGCGCGTCGATGGCCGGGCTGCCGGTGAGGAGCTCGAACGCGAGCAGGCCGAGCGCGTAGATGTCGACGCGGGCGTCGACCTCTTCTCCGCGCGCCTGCTCGGGGGCCATGTACCGCGGCGTGCCGGCGATGGCGCCGTGAGCGGTCAGGCGCGTCGCGCCGTCGTAGACGCGCCGCGCGATGCCGAAGTCGAGGACCTTCACGTGGTACCCGTGCAGGCCTTTGCGGACCATCACGTTCTCGGGCTTCAGGTCGCGGTGGACGACGCCCTTCTCGTGCGCGGCCTCGAGCACGTTGGCGACCTGCAGCACGATGTCGGCGGCCTCGCTCACCGGCAGCCGGCGGCGCGCGTCGAGCAGCTCCTTGAGGTTCTGCCCCTCGACGAGCTCCATCGCGATGTAGAGCGTGCCGTCGTCGTCCTGCCCGAAGTCGTGCAGCGTGACGGCGCCGGGGTGGTTCACGCGCGCGTAGGTGCGCGCCTCGGAGAGGAAGCGGCGCGCGAGCTCGACGTCGCGGCCGAGCTCGGGGTTCAAGAACTTCACCGCGGCGCGCAGGCCCAGCTTCGCGTCATCGGCCTCGTAGACGGCGCCCATGCCGCCCTGGCCGAGCTTCCGCTTCACCACGAAGCGGCCCTTCACGGTGCGGCCGAGGAACGGGTCCGACTGCGGAGCGACCGACACCGCCTCGCGCCCTCCGCACTGCGGGCAGCTGCCGGTCCAGCTCGGCGACTCGGCGCCGCAGGCTTTGCAGATGGTGAGGGTGGCCAACGGGTATGAGACTAACGCACCCCTGTCGGGGTTCCCGCGGCTGCTAAGGTGCCGCGCCGTGCCAAAGAGCGCGCGGGTCACGCGCTTCCGGATGGGTGGTACCCAGTTCCTGACGATGAGCGTGCCGTCGGGCGCGCCTCGGGTGGGCTTCCCCCTGACGCCGGCGGAGCGGCAGGTGGTCGCGCTGCTCATCGAAGGGAAGACCAACGCGCAGATCGCCCGCGCGCGGCGGACGTCGGCGCGCACCGTGGCGAACCAGCTGGCGAGCATCTTCAAGAAGCTCTCGGTCGGCTCTCGCGCCGAGCTCATCGCGATGGGAGTCGCCGGTTGAAGAAAGACCCGCTGTCCATCATCGAGGCGGCGTACGCGGTGGATCGCCCGCTCGACGCCTGGCTCGGCGGCGTGCTCGAGAACCTCGCCGACGCCACCGGCGAGGGCCTCGGCGTCTGGGCCGTGCTCTACGACGCGCGCGACGCCGCGAACCTCAAGTTCGAGCACATGGCGTTTCATCAGATCGACCCGCTGCACCAGGAGCTGCTCAAAGGCGGCGCCGAGACGCTGAGCGCGCGCACGGTCGAGAAGACCTTCGTGAACGGCACCTGCGGCACGCTGTCGGAGAACCTCGGCCCGTCGTTCCGCCGCAACAACCCCATCGCGCGCGCGGTGAAGGAGACGTTCGGCGTCGGCGATTCCATCGGCATGAACGCGATGGACCCCACGCTGCGCGGCTGCATGCTGTCGGTGCCCATCGCCGACCCGCGCAGCACGACGCCGGGCTTCCGCGCGCGGTGGTCGCGCGTCGTGGCGCACGTCGCGGCGGCGCATCGGCTGCGCCGGCAGCTCGAGGCCGCGACGCCGTCGCTGCTCGAGGGCGCCGAGGCGGTGCTCGACCCCGACGGTGGGCTGCAGCACGCCGAGGGCGAAGCGAGGGACGCCGGGGCGCGCGAGGCGCTGCGCAGCGCGGCGGTCGCCATCGACCGGCTGCGCACGCGCGCGGGGCGGGACGCGGATGACGCCGTCGAGGGCTGGAAGGGGCTGGTCAACGGGCGCTGGTCGCTGGTCGACCACTTCGAGCGCGACGGCCGGCGCTACTTCGTCGCGCGGCGCAACGACCCGCGCGTCGAGCCCGGCGCGCTGACGCTGCGCGAGCTGCAGATCGCCGGCTTCGCGGCGCTGGGCCACTCGAACAAGCTCATCGCGTACGAGATGGGCCTCTCCGAGAGCACCGTCGCGACGCACCTGATGCGCGCGGCGCGGAAGCTGGGCCTGCGCTCGCGCGCGGGGCTGATTCGACACTTCCGCGCGCTGCGTTCGAGGCAGTGACCTCACGGGCGGGGCGCTCGGGCCGCCGCATCACTCGCAGCCGGCGAGGCCCAGGAAGCAGTCGGTGCGCACGTCCCTGTTCCACTGCTTTCGCAGCGGCAGCGGCCGGCTCTCGAGCGGACCGTCGACGGTCGCGGTGCCGTTGGTGTTGAAGTGGCAGGGCGGGCACGAGGTCTCGAAGACGTCGTGGCTGCCCCGCTCGGGGCCGGCGTAGCTGAACGCGAAGTCCTCGCCTCGGCGCGCGCGGCCGAGCGCATCGGGATCGGGCTGCTTCTCGTTGTACAGGAACTCCTTCATCGCGACGCGCCGCAGCGGCTCCATCGAGAGCGCGAAGCGCATCGAGGTCGAGATGCCCGGCTGACCGGCGTTGTAGTCGGCGCCGCTCTTGATGAAGAGCTCCTTGGCCATCTGCCGGTACGGCCAGTTCCGGGTCTCGTTGAGGTTGGCGGGCTCGTACAAATCTTTCAGGGGGCCGTCGTACGTGCCGTAGTCGTTCGCACGCGGGCGCGCGAACGGGAGGTCGCCGCTCAGCGCGTGGTCGCGGGGGCCGTCGAGCGACCAGTCTCCGAGCAGCACGGAGTACCGGCCGCGGCAGTTGCCGCCGACCGCGCGCCCGGCGCCGCAGACGGTCATCGCCGCGAAGCTCTGCAGCCGCTCCTGGTGCAGGCCGCCCGGGCCATCGAGGTAGCGGGTCGGCAGGCGCGGCAGCGCCGACAGCCGGGCGCGCGCGACGCACGAGACGCCGCCGCGGTTCTGGTACCAGTCGCCCAGCAGCCGGTGGGTCCGGTCGGCGCCGCTCGGAAACGGGAACTCGGGCCCGTTCGCTCCGGTCTGCTGACACGTGACCGACAGCCTGTCGGCGCGCGTGAAGACCTGCGTGAGGGACTGAGCTCCTGCGCCGGGCGTGCTGCCGTCGAAGTCGCCGTACCGCGTGCTCGCCGCCGAAGAGAGCGCGGCGCCGATGCCGCTGAGCGGCTGGTAGTTGCCGCCGGTGAGCGGCGTGGCGAAGTCGTGCACGCGCTTGCCGGTTCCTTCGAGCGCGGCGAAGTTGGCGGCCTCCTGGACCTTGAGCGAGAGGAAGCCGACCTCGGCCAGGTAGACGGAGAGCAGCACGGTGGAGACGAGCGCCACCGCACCGAGCGCGAGCTCGACGGTTCCCTGTCCGCGCGGGCTCATTGCCATGACCTGAACCCCGCTGCGTGGAGCTCGCGGTACGCCTCCGCCGCCCGCAAGAAGCCCTCGGCCTGCAACATCTGGTGCTCGAGCCGCAGCCGCGGGTCGTCCACCGCGGGAGCAGTTCGCGTGCCGCGCTCGCCCAGGTCGCTGCGCACGAGCGTCGCGTGCCAGTACGGGTTGAGCAGGTTCGGAGTCTCGTGCCAGCCGTTGTTGGCGATCTGATCCGCGTGCCCGTTGCCTGCGCCCGGCGGACGGCGGCGGTGGTAGTACAGGACCGCGGTCGACAACGAGAGCTGGTCGTCGAAGACGCGGCCCGCGCGCGTGTCGATGCCCGAGCCGGCGCCGGTGACGTCGAGCCGGAACGTCAGGTTCCACGGGTCGGGCGGCGAGTCGTTCGGGCGGTAGCTGCGCGCGAGGAACAGCGGCATGACCGGCTGCCCGTAGACGGGGAAGCGAGCCTCTTCGGCCCTGCTCTGAGGGAACACGAAGCCGAAGCCGTTCGGCCAGATGGAGTCGTTCGGTCCCCCCTGCAGGAAGTGATCGTCGCGGCTCATGTCTCCCCAGCGCCGGTGGCCGGGGTGGCAGAAGTTCCCGCCGCGGCGGTGGGCATCTGTCAGCTGCGCGTTCGCGGCGTGCAGGTCGCCCCACTGGTGCCGGCTCGTGCCGCGGCGGTTCAGCATCAGCTCCGCGCCCGGCTCGACGAGCAGCGAGAACGGGTTGCCGCACGGGCCGACGTAGTCGACCCGAATGCGTGCCCACGCGCCGCCGGCGACGTTGCCGAAGCCGAGGTCCCGGCCCGCGTGCACGCGGCCATTGCCGCCGGGCGTCTCGGGGTCCGCGCCGAGCCACGTGCGCACCGCGAAGTGCTCGACGGTGAAGCGGAAGCTGCCCGCTCCGTAGTGGCCGTTCAGGTCGTCCTCGATGGCCTTCATCGTGTCGATCGTCCACGGCGGCTTGAGGCGATTGGGCCCGGGCGGCGGAGGCGTCTCGTCGCTGCCGCCCACCAGGTAGCCGCTCGGTCTCGAGCCCATCGCTGCGTGCGCGAGCGGCACGAGGGCGTCGCGGCGCACCTGCTCGGGGACCCCGCGGCCGACGGCGTTGCTGACGTGCTGCCACGCGGGGCCGTCACCGTTCGGCGCGCCCTTGAGGAAGCGGTACGGGCCGAGCGAGGGCTTGCCGCGCGCGAGCATGACGAGGTCGCGCGCCATCCGTCCGTCGCGCACGCGGCGCTCGAGCTCGTCGTAGACCTCGTTCTGAATCTCGGTGAGGTCGCGGATGGCGCCGTAGATGCGGCGGGTCTCCTGCGCGACCTCTTCGTCGCTGGCGCCGAAGTTGCGGACGCGCGGATCCCGGGTGCGCTCGTCGAACAGGGTACAGCCGGGGTCGTGGCCGCGGCCGAGGTGCACGTCGTCGCTGCTCGCCGCGCCGCTGTTGTACGAGCTCAGCGCCGCGTGAAACAGGCTGTGGCGCGCGGCTCGAAGCTCTCGCTGCCGCTGCGCCGCGCACGCGTTCTGCGGAGCGCCCGGCGGGTCGAACCTGCCCAGCGCGTCGGCGATCGCCTCGAACCAGATCTTGTGCAGCGTCGCCCACGACACGTTCGCCTGCACCGCCATCAGCGAGACCCAGTGCGCGACGGCGGTGCGGTTGATCAGCGAGAGCGTGTTGTACGTGCGCGCCGCGGCGACGGCGTTCGAGTACGCGATGGTGTCGGCGAGCGTCTGCTGCTCGAGCCGCTCGCGCGTCTTCACCGCGATGGAGACGGTGATGCAGGCCATGACCACCACCAGAAGCATGGTGAGCGCGAACAGCACCATCGCCTGGCCGCGCGGAGCCTTCACGGTCGAGCTCCCATCGGAGTGCACGGCCCCGCGCGGCCCCGCACCGGCGTCATCATGCGCACCGCGTACGTGGCCTTGATGGGCAGCACGTAGTGGCCGGCGTTGGTGCGCGCGAGCAGCTCCGCGGCGACGTCACCGCCGCGGGCCTGCGGGCGCGACCGGTTCGCGCGCCAGTCCGGGCTGCGCTGGGTGACCATCAGCGGGTTCGCACCGCCCACGTTGCGAAGGCCGTACTGCGCGACCGTCAGCATCGCCATCACCCAGTTCGCGAAGGGGATGCGCAGCGGGTACCAGAACACGAGCTCCATCTCGAGGCTGCGCTCGGCGTCGCGGCCCTGGAAGGTCGTGCGGCCCTGAAGGTCGAAGTCCTCTTCTTCGTTCGCGGTGGGCCCTGCCGGCCCGAGGCGCGTGAGCCAGAAGATGTCTTCGTCGCGCCCCGCGTCGAACGTCGCGTTGAAGCGGCCCGTGTTGCGGCGGCGGTACGCCTCGCCGAGGGCGGCGGGGCTGTCGGTGCGCGCGAACGAGGGCAAGAGCGCGGCGAGCGCGACCTGGCTCATCGGGGTGCAGTACGCGTGGTCGACGCTGCCTGCCCGCGTCGCGCGCGCGACGGCGTAGTGGGCGAGCACGCGCGCCTGCAGCGTCATGAACAGCTGCAGCGTGCCGAGAACGAGGAACAGCGTGAGCGGCAGCGTCAGCGCTGCTTCGACCGCGGCCTGACCAGAGTCGCAGAGCCGGCTCACGGTCGAACGATGAGACACGCGAGAGCGGCGGATCATCGGATGACTGGCCCTCACGGCGGCGCCTCGGTCTGCTGCACGGTGACCGACGTCGGCTGGCCGGGTCGTTCCCGGACCCACACGCGGTTGAGCTTGAGGCCGCAGCGGAACGAGAGCGGCTCCTCCTCGCGGCAGCCGGTCTTCCCCATCACGTCCCGGTAGAAGGCGGTGACGTCTTTCGCGGGAGCGCCCGTCGTGTACTGCAGCGACTTCGAGCCCTCCGCCTGGGTGTCGAGCGGCGCGCTCGCTCCGGGGAAGACGGGCACGAACGGCGCGGGCTCCTGCCGGGCGTGCACGTAGACCTCGGAGAGGATGACCGTCACCGTCCCGTCGGTGTTCGGCTGGAAGAGCGCCGTGTAGGAGATGTGCTTCTTGGGGTCGTAGCCGGTGACGTGAGGACCCGGCGCGGTGAGGTCCTCGGCCGGCGGAAGGTAGAGCCCCGCCTTCTCGAACGTGGCGGTGAAGTGGTCGGTGAGCTCGCGCAGCGACAGCTTCGAGCGCACCGCGCGCAGCTTCAGCGGCAGCCCGTTCGCCTGGAGCATCCCCGGCACGTCGGCCTCATCGAGCGCCCCTGGCACCTCGAACCTGAACTTCGACGGCGAGACCCCCGTGGGGCCTGCGTCTGGGACGCCCGCGGCAGCCAGCAAGAGGAAGAGGGTAGCGAGCATGACGCACGAGGGATGGTACCGCGTCGCTGGTGCACGAACGCCTCCGCGCACAACGCCCTCACGTTGCTCGACAAACGGTGTGCCCTCGATGTTGCTGTCGCCTGCAGTGGACAGCGGTCGCGCCCGCGCGGGGGTAGGCTTCGGGGCGCGCGATGAAGCTTCAGACCTGCCGGCACTGTGGAGCTTCGCTCGTGCAGGGCGCGCTGGGCTGCCTCGGGTGCGGCCGGCTGGTCGACGAGCACCACGAGCCCACCGGCTCGGTGCAGACGCAGCTCGGCACCGGCGTGAAGGACGCGCTGCTCGAGCAGCGGTGGCGGCTGGTGAGTCCGCTCGGTCGCGGCAAGCGGTCGACGGTCTGGCTCGCGCACGACGTGCCGTTCGATCGCCGCGTGGTGGTGAAGCTGCTCGACGAGGCGTCGGTGAGCGACGCCGCGGCGGTCGAGCGCTTCGAGAAGAACGCGCGCGGCCTGGCGCGGGTGGACCACAAGAACGTCGTCGCGGTGCTCTCGCTCGGGCGGCACGGCGGCGTGCCGTTCGTGGCGATGCGGCAGGCGGAAGGCCGCTCGCTCGCCGAGCACCTGCACGCGCGCGGCGGCCGGGTCGCTGCCGCCGAGGCCGCGCACATCGTCGCGCAGCTCGCCGAGGGCTTCGCCGCGGTGCACCGCGAGGCGGGGCCGCAGGGGGCGCTCAAGCCGCGCGCGGTGTTCGTCTCCGACCGCGAGGCGCGCGTGACGTTGCTCGACGTTCGCGTCGGCGGCGATGCGGCCGAGAGCGCCGACGCGACGACGCAGCACACCGAGCGCCTCGCCTGGCTCGCGCCGGAGGTGCTGCGGGGCGCCGCGGCGACCGTCGCGTCCGACGTGTTCATGTTGGGCTGCGTGGCGTGGGAGCTGGTGAACGGCGCGGCTCCGCAGCGCGGCCTGCTCGCCGAGCCCGTGCCGTTGCTGGAGCAGACCGACGACTTCGCCGCGGCCGTGGCGCGCGCGACGCGAGATGCGGTGGCTGAGCGCTTCGCTTCGGCGGAGGAGCTGCAGGCGGCGCTCGCTTCGACGGCGGCGCGGTTCGTGCCGGAGGCGGCAGCGCCGCCTGCTGCGCCGGCCCGGTCGAGTGCTCCGCGGCCGGTCGAGGTGCAGGCGCCCGTTCCGGGGGCGAGGCCGAGCGCTCCGCCCGCGCGCGGACACGACCTGCCGACGCTGGTGGCTCCGCCGGTGGTGGAGGCGGCGCCTGGGCGCGCGAGAGAGCTGCCGACGGTGCCGAGCGCTCCGGTCGCGCCGGCGCCGCCGGTGCGCGCCGAGGAGAAGCGGACGCGGCAGATGACCGCGCTCGACGACGTGGCGCTGGCGGCGGCGCGCGAAGCGGCGGGGCGCGCGCTGCCGAAGGCTCCGAGCGGGCTGCAGAAGACGGACGCGGTCGTCGCCGGCGTCATCGCGCTGGTCGTGGCTGCCGTCGTCGTCGCGCTCACCTGGGAGCGCGCGAAGCCGCTCGAGCCGCTGAAGGTGCAGGCGCTGGCGCCGCGCGATGAGCGGTCGGAGGAGGCGCGCAAAGCCGAGGCGATTCTCGACGAGCGCGTGACGCCGGAGACCGTGCTCGACCGGCAGAAGACGTTCGAGAAGACGTACGGCGACTCGGCCAGGTCGGGAAAGGGTCGCAAGGTGACGACCCAGTCGCGCCGGCAGGTGGCCGAGTTCCTCGGTGGCACGGGGCGCTTTGGAGAGCTGCAGGTCATCGTGCTCTACGGCGGGCAGCAGGTCGCAAGCGACGTGAGCGTCGACGGGAAGCGTGTCGGGCCCAGCCCCATCTTCAAGACGCTGAGCCCCGGCGCTCACGTCATCGGAATCGAACGGCCCGGCCTCGAGCCGGTGACGGTCCCGGTCGCCGTCGCGGAGCACAAGAGCACGCGGATGGAGATCGAGCTCGTGCCGCTGGAGTGACTTCAGCGCTCGGCGCAGGTGCCCTCTCGCCTGGGGACACGGTAAAGACGACGCGAGTGTCGGGAACGGAACGGCCCCAGAAGCTCGGGCGATACGAGCTGCTGCACCAGCTCACCCGCGGCGGAGTCGCCGACGTGCTGCTCGGCCAGCAGGTGGGCGACGCCGGCTTCCGCAAGCTGGTGGTGCTCAAGCGCGTCGCGTCACAGACCGCGTTCGACCACGACACCGCCCGGCAGATGCTCATCCGCGAGGCGCGGCTCACCGCCGGCTTCGTGCACTCGAACATCGCGCAGGTCTACGACCTCGAGCAGCACGACGGCGCGTACTACCTCGCGATGGAGTTCGTGCCCGGCGTCACGCTCATCGAGCTGCTCCAGCGCACCAGCGAGCACGGCGGCGAGGGCGTCCCTCCGGGGCTGAGCCTCTCGGTCGCGCGCGACGTCGCCGAGGCGCTGCACTACGCGCACACCTTCATGACGCCGTCGGGCCGGCGGCAGGCCGTCATCCACCGCGACGTCGCGCACAAGAACGTGATGCTGCGGTGGGACGGCGTGACGAAGCTGCTCGACTTCGGGCTGGTGAAGCGGCTCGGCCAGCCGTCGATGACGCGCGAGGGCCTGGTGAAGGGCACCGTCGACTTCATGTCCCCCGAGCAGCTGCGCGGTGAGCCCCTCGACGGGCGCAGCGACGTCTTCTCGCTCGGCGTGATGCTCTACGAGCTGCTCGCGCGCGCGCCCATCACGACGCCGGCCGACCCGACGCCGCCGGCCCAGCGCCCGGCGCTGCCTCCCATCTCGAGCCGCGCGCCGGGGCTGCCGAAGGCGCTCGACGCCGTGCTCGCGCACGCGCTGCACCCCGACCGCGCGCAGCGCACGCTCACCGCCCGCGACTTCTCGCGCGAGCTCAGCCGCGCCTGCGGCGAGCTGATGTGGGAGGCCGAGGCCATCTCCGACTTCCTCAAAGCGGAGTTCGAAGCCGAGCGCGCCGCGATGGAGGCGCTCGTCGCGAAGCTCGCGCCCGACGAGGTGTCCGCGCCCGGCGCGCGGCCGCTCGACGCCGACCGCCGCACCGAGCTGGTCTCGCCCGAGCAGATTCGGGCCGCGCTCTCAGCGGGCCCGCCGCCGCCGTCCGACCGGCGCGCCACGACGAAGGACATCAGGTCGCCCGCGCTGGGCGCCGAGCCCGAGGCCGCGACCACCGACTTGAAGTCGCCCGAGGAGATTCGCGCCGCGCTGCACGATGAGCCGGCCCCCGCGACCAACCACCTCAAGAGCCCCGAGGAGCTCCGCGCTGCGCTGCGCGATGAGCCGGCCACCGCGACGACGGCTCCTCCGCGGCGAAGGGCAGGGCTTTCGCCTGCGCTGCTCGCTGCCGCGCTGCTGGGTGGTGCCGCGGTGCTCGGCTGCGCCGCGTGGCTGCTCAGCTCACTCTGGTGATTCGCCGGACGAGCTCGGTCACCACGGCAGACGGCTCGCGAGAAGTGACCCACCGGCAGGCGTCGGCCGCGTGCCCGGCACCGGGGCGGCGCGTATAGTTGACGCATGCCGACGGCGCCCAAGCGAACGGTGGCGACGATGGATGAAGCGCTGGCGCGCCCCGAGCACGAGCGCGTGGAGCTGATCCGCGGAACCTTGACTCCCAAGGCCGCGCCGACGGCCGAGCATGGCAGCACGCAGTTGTCCGCGGGCAGCCTCCTCAAGCACCGATTCGGGCGGCGGCCCGGAGGCGGCTGGCCTGGGGGGTGGTGGCTCTTCACCGAGGTCGATGTCGCGCTCGGCAAGGAGCTGTTTCGACCCGACATCTCGGGCTGGCGCCGCGAGCGTTGTCCCGAGGGACTTCACGGCCGGCCGATCATCCTCAGGCCCGATTGGATCTGCGAGGTGCTCTCGCCGTCAGACGTCGATCGCGACCGCGTTGACAAGATGCAGTCCTATTTCTCGTCGGGAGTTCCCCACTATTGGATCGCCGACCCGGTGGAGCGTGTCCTCGAGGTGTACCGCCACACCGAGCTCGCCTACGCGCTCGTGCTCACTGCCAAGCGGGGGCAGACCGTGCGCGCCGAGCCCTTCGACGCCGTCGAATTGCGCGTCGACGAGCTCTTCGGGATGGACCCGGAAGACTGACGGCAGTCGCTCGGGCCTGGCGAGGACGCCTCGGCGCACGAGCCGCTGTAGTCATCCTCGCCACTCCGGTAAGCGGCGACCGACCGCTCTCCGCGACCGCCCCACACCTCCCATGCTGGCGATCGACCCTGCGGCCCAGCGGATCCGGCGTCACGACGGGGAGTGGCGAGGATCTCCGATCGTCGTGCTCCCGGCTGCCGAGGTGCGCACCGAGGCGCTGCGCCGCGGCGCCGAAGAGGCGCCGACTTCTGCCGCACCTCCACGCGCTGGTGGCCGAGGGCGTGTGGAGTGACGGCGTCTTCATGGTGCTGCCGCCGCCGTCGCCCGAGGACGTCGAGGGCGTGCTTGAGCGGTGCCTTGCCGAGGTGTTGCCGGACTTCGAATCGACGGAGGTGACGGGCCCGGAAGACGAGTACGAGGCGTTACAGGCGAAGTCGGCACAGCTGCGCCTCCCCCTCGACGATGACGCGGTGTCTCCTCGCAGGGGTCGGCTCGCGGTGATGATGGGGTCAGCTTGCACGCCGACACCGCCGTCACAGCCAACGACCGAGAGGGCTTGCTGCGCTTGGTGAGGTATGGCGCCCGCGGCCCGCTGGCCGAATCGAGGTTGTCACGGCGCGAAGACGGTCGGTACGCGTACGAGACGAAGAAGGGAGTCACCTTGGCGCTCACCGCGGAGCAGTTGGTGAAGAGGTTCATCGCGCTCATTCCTCCTCGCGGCCTCCACCTCACCAACGGCGCGTCAACCGCCGCTCCTCGGTCGCCGTCGTGCTCCTCGCTGCGCTGCTCGCAGGCGGCCTTGGCTGGTCGGGTTTCGTGGTTCTCGGGCTGCCTTGACGGTGTGAAGTCCTCTGTGCGCGTCGGAGCAAAGCTCCACGCTACTGGCGCGCTCGCGCGCGGCGCTTCGAACAGGCGAGGAGCCTGAGCGGCTGTCGAGAGTGCGCTCGTTGCATCCGCCGCGAACAGCCGATCTACGCTCCACCTCATGGAACCGGGCCTGCGCATTCGTCTCGAGGGCGCCGATGAGGTGCTCGATGCGTACGCCGCGGTGTGCGAGCGCCTGAGAAAGCTGCTCGGTCGCGGCTGGCGCGCGCCGCTCCGCAACTCGACCGTCGCCGTGCAGTTTGCCGAAGCGCAGGCGGGCGTCAGCCGCGCACGCAGCTCCTGCGCGGCGTTGGGCCAGCATCGCGAGGTGCAGGCGCTGCTCGCCCGCGTTCAGGCGGCAGAGCGCTCCCTCGAGGCGTCGGCGGACAAGGCGCTCGCCCGGTGCGGGGACACTCGCGGCGGCACGCTGCACGAGAAAGTCGATCGACTCGTCCTCCTGGCGCAGCCGCTGGTGCTCGAAAGCGGCGAGCGGGTGCTCATGCAACGCAAGGTCTCCGGTGGTCTGCTGACGATGACGCAGTCACGAGAGCTCGTGGAGACCGACGACCGCTGCGGAGCTCTGGCCCCCGACGACCCGCTGTTGCGGTCGCCGTTGCCCGGCCTGCTCTCGCGGCTGCGTCGGGAGCTGAACCTGTCCGGTGCGCCGTTGGTCGAGCCAGGTCCCTTCACCGTCGTCGAGGTCTTCCGCTTCGCCGCCGACGATCGCGGCTCTTCGCCCGGGCTGCTGCTGTGCTGGCACGGGGGTCTGCTCTTTCTCGCCCACGACAGATCGGAGCGGCTGCCGGCTGCGCTGTTCGGTGATGAGCAGCCAGTCCAGGTGACCGACAGCCAGCTCCTCGAGACGCTGGGTCTCGTCCTCCCCTGGGCGGAGCCGGAGATACGCCGGCGTCTGGACGTCGCAGGGCTCGATTGGTGCTGGGCGCGCTCGGAGCTCAGTATCGATGGCCCGGACATCTGGCGCGTCGGCCGGCGTCTTCCCGCGTACCGCGTCATCCAGGGCCTCGAAGACCTGCAGCGCTGCTTGTCTCCGAGGAGGGGGCCGGCCAGCTCTGCCGGGAAGTCGCTCCCACCCCGCGGCCTCGACCTCTGAACTACAGCGGCGCGCCGTCGCCAAGACCCGCGATGCGCTCGCGCTCAGCGACCGCCTCACGCTCGAGTCGGCGCTCGAAGTCCTCCGGGCTTTCATCGGCGGATGAGAGTTCTTCGATCGCGGACATCGGGGTCGGCATCGCGTGCTCAGCGGTACTCGTCGTTGCTCTGTCGGAACGATAATGCCGTCCTTGCGTCGAAGAAAAAGTAGCGGCCGTCGTTGGGTCGAAACGCCGAAATGCGCGTCACCTTCTCGGGGACCGCGACGTCCACAAGCCGCGCCGCCCACGCGCCGGCCCGATGCACCCAGCTCCTTCGCCCGCTGTCGTTGCAAACCCGGAGTACAGTCGCGGCGTGCTCGCATCAGTCGCGGTTCTGATGCTTGGCTTCAGTCTTCCTGAGCGCCCGTGGAGCGTCGCGCTCACGCCGCACGTCGGCGTCACGGTGATCGACGATGGGCGCTTCGCCACCGACAAGACGCGCACGCTGATCAGTGCGGGTGGGTCGCTCGAGCTCGGTTTTCGTCCGATTCCCTGGGTGCGTGTCCTCGCCATCGGCTTCGGAGTGTTGCACGAGAACAACACGTCGCTGGTCGACGGCGGTCAGAGCGGCATCGTCGGCGGCATGGCCGGTCTCGAGAGCCTCGTCCCCATCGGGCTCGTCGAGATCTCGGCCGGGCTGGCCGCGGGCCCCGCATGGATTCACCGTCAGGCCGGGCGCGTGTGCCGCGAAACCTGCTCCTACCTCGTCGACATCTACGCGGACGTGGGCGTCATCACGCCGACGCTCGGCGTCTCGGTGCAGAACCCGCAGTGGCCGTGGCTCCAGCTCGGAGCCGTCCTGCGCGCCGTCGTGCCTCTCGGCGAAGAAACCGCGGTGCACCTGCATCTCGGCGTCCGCGTGGAAGCGCGCTTCTGACGCGCCGAAAACGAACGAGCGCTGCTCGAGCGTGCTCGACCCGGCCACGAGCCGCTCACTCCGGCGACTCGCCGGACGAGAGCGCGTGCTTCTTGAGCAGCCGGTACAACGACACGCGGTCGATGCCGGCCGCCTTCGCCGCGTGGGTCACGTTGTCGCCGTTGCGCTTCATCAGGTCGACCAGGTACTCGCGCTCGAACGCGTCGACGACGCGCTGCCGCGCCTCTTTGAACGGCCCGCGCTCGGCGGCGGCCGCGCGCTGTTCGGCGAAGCGCTCGAGCAGCGTCTCGGGGCCCACGTTCACCACGCGCTCGAGCACGTTGCGCAGCTCGCGCACGTTGCCCGGCCACGCGTAGCCCGAGAGCAGGCTCATCGCGTCGGCCGGCAACACCGAGCGGCCCTGGCCCATGCTCTCGAGGATCGAGTCGCACAGGCCCGGCAGGTCCTCCAGCCGCGAGCGCAGGGGCGGCAGCTCGACCTTCACGACCGCGAAGCGGTGGTACAGGTCGGCGCGGAAGCGCTTCGCCGCGATCTCCTCTTCGAGCGACAGGTGCGTGGCGGCGACGATGCGCACGTCGACCTCGACCGCGCGGTTCGCGCCGAGCCGCTTCACCTCGCGGCTCTCGACGGCGCGCAACAGCCTCGGCTGCAGCTCGAGCGGCACCGCGCCCAGCTCGTCGAGGAACAGCGTGCCCCCGTTCGCGCGCTCGAACACGCCCGCCCGCGACGCCACCGCGCCGGTGAACGCGCCGCGCTCGTGCCCGAACAGCTCGCTCTCGAAGAGGCTCGGCGCCACGCAGCTCAGGTCGCACACCACGAACGGCTTCGCCGCGCGGGGGCTGTGCTGGTGAATGGCGCGCGCGCACTCTTCTTTGCCGGTGCCGGTCTCGCCGCCGATGAGAATCGGAATGTCGGTGGGCGCCGCGCGCTCGAGCAGCGCGAACGCGTGGCGCATCGCGATGCTGCTGCCGACCAGCCCGCCGAAGCGGCTCGCCGTCGAGAGCCCGATGCCCGAGCGGCGCAGCTGCGCCGGCACGAGCAACAGCTCGGTGCGCCCGATGCGGATGAGCATGCCTGGCCCCGCGTCGGCCTTCTCGAGGCGGATGCCGCGGCAGAACGAGCCGTTCTTGCTGCCCTGGTCGTGGACGGTGACGCCGCGGTGGCTCGCCTCGAACCACAGGTGCACGCGCGAGACGCTGGTGTCGGTGAGCACCAGCGCGCAGTCGGGCTGCGTGCCGACCGCGTGCGTGCCCGAGGTGAGCTCGAGCTCGCGTCCGGCGTCGGGGCCCGAGACGACGACCACCACCAGCTCGACCGGCGGTGCGGGCTCGGCGGAGATCGGCTCGGTCGGCCGTGCGACCCATTGGCTCATCAGCGCGCCCACCGTATCACCGGTGCGCCGCGGGGCCTTGAGCAGCCGCCCCGGCCTCACGGCAGCAGCAGCGAGCTGTGCGGGTTCGCTCCGAACGGGTTGCTCGCGACGCGCGACGCGGCGGCCAGGTACGACCACATCTGCGGCACGCCCGGAGCGCCCACCGGCAGTTGCACGCTCGCCGACACCTTGCCGGTGGTGCCGATGCGCACGCGCTTGCCGATGGCGGTGACGTTGAGCGCGCGGGCGTGGTCGGAGCCGGGCAGGCTGCGCGCGAAGTCTCCGGTGATGATGGTCGTCACGTTGCGCCCGGTGGCCGTCATCATGCGCTGCAGGAAGACGCGCAGGGACGGCAGGATGACCTGGTTCATGGTGTTCCGAACCCGCGTGCCGTCGGAGTCCGAGTGGGTGTCCCAGCCCGCGGTGCTGTTCGCGATGACCACGTTGGTGCCCGACAGAATCATCAGCTCCGCCGCGAACATCTGCTGCGCGAACGAGTTCACGTTCGTGGTGGTCGCCGGCAGGCCGTAGGCCATCGCGATGTTGCCGGCGTTGAACGTCGGCGGAGCCGTCTGCTGCGCCAGAATCGCCGTGTCGATCGCGTTGCGCACCGAGGCCAGCGAGACGGCGTTTTCGGTCAGCTGCGGGGCCGACATCGCGCGCGTCGCGGTGAGCGCGGCCGCCGCGGTGGCGCGGTTCGGAATCTGCGGGTCCGTCGGGCCGCCGCCGAGCGCCGCGATGGTGCTCGTCACGCTCGTGATCTGCTGCATCGACACGCCGCCCTCGGCCGGCCGCGGGCCGTCGGGCATTCGCGCGCCGACCACCGCGCACTTGATCGCCGCGTTGCCGCCCATCGCGTTCGCCAGCATCAGCGCGTAGCTGCGCGTGCCGTTGCTCATCAGCGCGAGGCGCGCCGGGTCGTGCGCGGTGATGCCGTGGCTCACGCCGAGCGCCGCCATGTTCGCCTGCGCCACCGCCGGCAGGTTGGTGCCGAACGTCGGCAGGTCGATGAACAGCCCGTTGCCGAGCGACTTCACCCGCGCCGACTGCACGCCGAACGCGGGGCCGCTGTACACCACCGCGGGCGCGCCGCCGGGCTGCTGCTGGCGGTTGATGGTGATGTTCACTCCGAGGAACGAGTCGGCGCTCGAGAACAGCGCGTTGTAGCCGCCGATGAGGTTCACGATGAGCACCGCCGACTTCTCGGCGGTCTGCGCGTTCGCGCTCGAGATGAGGCCGCCGTTGAGCGCCGCGGCGCCGGCGATTCCGGCTGCGCCCTGAAGCACTGCGCGACGGGAGAGGTTGCGTTTGGTCATGACGTTCGGTTCCTTTTGAAAGTTCGAAGTCTTCAGTGCGTGACGAAGCCGGTCGACGTGAGCACCGCGGCGCACGTGTAGGCCCAGCGCCGGCGCGCGCTCGTGTCGTTGTTGGCCGCGCCCGTCGCGAACGTCACGCAGGCCTGGGTCTCGGCCGCCGTCGGCGTGCGGCTCCAGAAGCGCCGCTGGAAGTTGGTGCACTCGGTCGACGCCGTCGCCATCGTCGGGTTCGCGCCGTACTGGGTGCCCGTCGCCGTCAGCTGAAGGCAGCCCTGGAAGGCCGCGGTGAACAGCTGGTACACGCTGACCGCGCTGAGCTGCTGCTCCTCGAACCAGCGCGCCGGCTGCGCGTTGAACGTCGCGGCCTGGCCCTGGATGGAGGCCGGCGTCACGTTCAGCACGCGCTGGAACTCGCCCGGCAGCATCTCGTACGGCTTCACGCGGCGCCGGTCGGTGTTCACCACCCGGTCGAGCCGGTCGACGTCGAGGCTGCGGCCGCCGAAGCCCGAGTAGAGCTGGCTGCCGTTGCAGCCCATCGGCGTCGCGACCGCTGCCGAGTTCGACGTGCGCGAGGCGACGGTGATGACCGCGTTGCTGTTCTGGTCGCGGCCCGTCACGCCCGCGCTGAACGCCACCGTGCCCGGCGCGGTGCCGTTCTCGGTGAACACCCAGGTGAGGGTGCGGTTCTCTCCGCCGGGGATGATGAGCGGAGCCACGGCCGCGGGCGCGGTGAGGCGCACGCCGCCGGTCAGCGTCGCCTGCGGCGGCGCCGGGTCCGACACCACCGCCATCGCGCTCGCCTGCCCGGTGTTCGCGACCGTCATCGAGAGCGCGAACGTGTTGCCGCGCGTCAGCGCCGCGGGCACGGTGAACGCGGTGATGCTGAGCTCGGCGGGCGTCTGCACCGGGATGACCGGAGAGACCCGCTGCGGCGAATAGACCGTCTCGCCGGTCTGCTCGTCGGTCGCCGCCGCGTTCACGGTGAGCCGCAGGTTCCCCGGGCCCGTGCCGTCTTCGGTCAGCGCCCAGGTGAACGTCGCGCGCGCGCCGGCGGTCAGGTCGACCGGCACCTGCGTCGTGGTGGTGGTCGCGCCCGCGGCGCTGCCGACCACGTCGAGCGTCGGGCTCACCTGCGTGGCCATCGCGCCGCCCGAGTTGCGCACCACCGCCACCGCGTTGAACGTCTGCCCCTGCGAGATGCGCGCCGGGACGGTGATGGACTCGACGACGAGCGCGGGCGGCATCACCACGAGCCCGAGGTTCGACTCGACGGCGCTCGCGTTGACGACGGCTCCCCCCGCCGCGGTGCCGCGCGCGCCGCCGTTGAACACGAGCGTGCCGGGCTGCGCGCCGCTCTCGCGGTAGCTCATGACGAACGTCGCGGTCGCCCCCGCGGCCACGTCCTGCGCGGCGACCGTGCCCTGCGCCGTCGCGGCGGCGCCGCCGGTGGTGTCGAAGGGCGTCGCGGCAGGCACCGGCCGCACCTGGGTCAGCGCGCCGGTAGTGGTGTTGCGCACCACCAGGGTGACGTCGAAGAGCGCGCCGCGGTTGATGGTGGTCGGCATGCGCAGCGACGTGATGGCGAGGCCGGACGGCGCCGTCACCTGCGCGTCGTTCGAGCGCGCCGGCGCCGACTCGACCTCGAGGCCGCTGGCGGCGTCGGTGCCGCGCACGCGCGCGGTGAACGCCGCCGCGCCGGTGCCGCCGACCGTGGCGTTCCACGTCATCGCGACGGTCGCGCCGCCGGGCACGTCGACGGGCACCGGCGTCGAGGTGAACGTCAAGGCCGCGTCGCCGCTGACGGAGAGCGACGAAGGCTGGCCCGGGCTCGCCACCACGCGGCGCGCGAGCGCGGTGCCGGTGTTCTTCACCAGCACGGTGGCGACGACGGTCTGGCCGCGCTGCGCCTGCGCGGGGATGAACGCGGTGGCCTCGAGCTTCGCGGGCGTCTCGAGCGAGACGGTGGCCGACGTCATCGACTCGGCGGCGACGAGCGAGCCGCTGTTCGCGTCGGTGCCGCGCGCTCCGCCGCTGAACGTCACGCTGCCGGCGGCGGTGCCTTTGTAGCGGAAGGTGAACGTCGCGGTCTCGCCCTGGCCGATGTCGGCGCTGACCGGCTCGGGGCCGACCACGAGCGACGCCGCGCCGGTGCCGGTGAGGACGAGCGCGTCGGGCGTGACGTTCAGGGCGCGGGCGTGGCCGCCGTTCGCGATCACCATCTTCACGATGAGCTCCTCGTCGACCGTGCCTGCGGCCGGCACCTGCAGCGACTCGACCATGAGCAGCGCGGCGCTCTCGACGACGACGCTCGCGGTGGTGGGGCCGGCGCGCAATTCGAGGTCGTGCGCGGTGTCGAGGCCTTCGGCGCTCACCTCGAAGGTGAGCGGGCCCGAGTCGGTGGCGAGGTACGTGAACGTGTAGTCCTGAGCGCCGGCGCCTTCGAGGTCGACGGGGTTCGGCGACTCCTCGAGCACGGCGAAGCCCAGGCCCTTGAGCACCGGCGTGACGGGCACGACCTGCGTGGCGCGCGCCTCGCCCGAGTTCGTCACCGTGACGGTGACGGTGATGCGCTGGCCCACGCTGACGACGGCGGGCGTGGCGAACGCGGTGACGCCCAGCAGCGCGGGGGTCTGCTCGACGGGCTTCGGGTCCGGGTCCTTGATGGGGTCGGGGCCGCCGACCTTGGAGGTGCAGCCGATCGCCGCCGCGGCGAGGGCCACCATCAGACTGTTCTTGAGCGTCGTGGTCATGGCGTTCTCGTTTCTGAAGGCGGAAGAGTTCACTGGCAGAAGCCCGGGGCCTTCGCGATGGCGGCCAGGGCCGACGTCATGGTTCCGGCGGACTGGAAGGCGGTCATGCACGCGTCGAAGACCGGGCCCTCACACTTGAACTCGGCGCGGGCGTAGAGGAACTCCATCGCGGTGCGGCAGACGTTGAAGCGGAAGTCCGTCGACGCGACCATGGCGTTCACCAGCTGCGCGTCGTTCGAGATCATCTGGCCGCCGAGCAGCGGCTGCGGGCCCTCGTTCGGAGCGCCGAACGTCATCGCGTCGCCCTCGCCGAACTTCCGCGACAGAATCTTCGCCGCGTAGTCGAGGCCGAACGTGGTGTTGTAGTGGCAGCCCGAGCACTGCGACGACATGCGGCCCGCGGCGTCGATGCCGTCGGTGTTGACCGCGGCCACGAGCTTCAGGCCGAGGACGTTGTTCATGATGCGGTACGCGGCGACGATGCGGTAGCCGTCGATCTCGTTGCCCGCGTAGCGAATCATCCACGGGCGGCTGCGGAAGTAGCCCAGGCCGTTCGGGTCCGCGACCACCACCGCGTCGGCGGTCGCCGTCGCGCCGGGCTGCACGCGGTACTGGCCGTTGAACAGCTCGCGCCACGGCCGGTTGTTCTCGAGCACGTAGCGCGCGAGGTAGTAGCTCGCGTCTTCGGCCGGCGTCGCCCCGGGCTCGCCGTTGAACTTCGCGTTGATGAAGCGCGCGAAGCGCTCGCGGAAGACCGCCGTGGTCAGCATCGTGTCGACGTTGTCCTGCGGGTTCATCGCGCCGAGCAGCGCCGTCGAGGGCGGCTGCGCGAGCAGCGCGGCCGAGAGGCGGGTCGCGCACCGGGCGCGCGCCTCGGCGGTCATCTGGGCAGAGGCCGTCGACGACACCAGCACCGTCGCCGCGGCGGCGAAGTAGGAAAGAAGGAGCGCTCGTTTCACCATGAGGTTCACCTGTGGGGTTGCGCGTGCGGGGGCGCGTTGTGCAGCGGGGGTGCCAGCGTCGTCGCGAGGAGCGCCCAACGAAGTCGCGGACCTGGAGGGCGAAAGAGGCGCGCCCACCGAGAGGTGGAGCATGCGCGCGTGCCAACCGTTGCGGCGACGCAGCAGCCAGAACGTGAGCACCATTGCCGCGATCAGCGCGGTGTGGCCGCCGGTCGTGCTGCAGCCGGTGTACTCGCCGATGACCTGGCCGGCCTTCGGCTGCTCGACCTGGGGCTCCAGCGGCTCGGGCTCGCCGCCCGGCGTGCCGACCACCACCTCGGCGCTGCTGCGCAGGCCCGTCATCGACACCGCGCGCACCGCCCACGGCCCGCTCGCCTCGCCCGAGGCGGTGAACAGGCCGTTCGCGTCGATCTGCCCGCCGCCGCTCACCGACCACTCGACCGGCGAGGGCTGGGGGCTGCCGAACTGGTCGAACGTCTTCGCGGTGAACTGGTGCGTGCCCGACGGCGGCACCACCACCGCGCCCGGCGTGATGGAGACGCCGGTGAGGCTCTGCATCACCTCGACCTGCAGCGTGGCCTTCACCGACGCCTTCGACGGGTCCTCGACCGTGACCTCGAGCTCGTAGCTGCCGGCCCGCGTGAACGTCGCGACGCTGCTCTTCCCCGCGTTCGTGCCGTTGTCCGAGAACAGCACCTCGGCGGGGCCTGTGCCCTGCCAGTGGTAGACGAGGTTCGCCTCGCCGGTGTCGTCGGCCGCGAGCACGTTGAGCAGCGCGGTGCGGCCCAGCACCACCGCGGGCGAGGCGACCGGCATGCGCGTGAGCGACGGCGGCCCGCCCGACGAGACGAACAGCGTCGCCGTGCCGCTCAAGCCTCCGGCGGTGGCGGTGATGGTGTGGGGCCCGCCGGTGACCGCCCCCGCGATGAGCTGGCCCATCGCATTGATGGTGCCGCCTCCGGAGAGCGTCCACGTCAGCGCCGGCGCGGGCATGACCGGCTGGTCGAACTGGTCGACCACGGCGCCGGTGAGCTCCACGCGGCCGCCGCGCGGCACGGTCACCATCGCGGGCGTGATGCTGACCGTGGTCGGCGTCGCGTCGACGGTGACCGAGATGCTCGCCGAGTCGGTGAGTCCCGCGGCGTCGCGCGCGACGACGACGAGCAGGTACGTGCCGGCGCGCGCGAAGGTGGCGGTCGACGCTCTCGCGGCGTTGCTGCCGTTCGGAGTGAACGTGACCGGCGCCGGGCCGCTCGCGCTCCACGTGTAGCCGAGCGCGCCTTCGCCGCCGTCGTCGGTCGCGGTGACGGCCAGCGCAGCGGTGCGGCCGGTGACCGGACGCGGCGTGACCGACGGCATGCCGGCGATGACCGGCGGCGTGCCGTTGGCGACGGTGACCTGCGCCGTCGCCATCCGGCCCGAAGCCGTCGCGGTGATGGTATGCGGGCCGCCGAGCGTGGCCCCGGCGGTGAAGAGGCCGGTCGCGCTGACGGTGCCGCCGCCCGACACCATCCACGTGAACGCGGGCGGAGGCGTGATGGTCGCGCCGAACTGGTCGGTCGCCGACGCGGTGAACTGCTGCGTGCCGCTCGCGGGCACACCCGCCGACGCGGGCTGCACGCTCGCGCTCGTCACCGCCGCGGCGACGGTGACGTCGAACGCGCGCACCGCCGACGCGCCGGCCGCGTCGCGCACGGTGAGCACGAACGAGTAGGCGCCTGCGCGCGTGAACGTCGCGACGGTGGTGCGCGCGGCGTTGGTGCCGTTCACCGAGAACGTCACCGGCTGCGGCGCGGTGGTGGCCTCCCACGTGTACGTGAGCGCGGTGGCCGGGCCGTCGTCGGTGGCCGTCACGGTGAGCGTGCGCGTGGTGGGGCTGGTCACGGCGGCCGACGGCGCGACCGAGATGACGGGCGGCTGGTTGGAGGCGGTGACGGTGATGGCGCGCGTGGTGGTGGCGCTGCGGTCTCCGCCGCTGCCCATGCCGTTGCACGAGTTGCCCGCGGCGTAGAGCGTGAAGGTGCCCGCAGTCGGCGGCGCGGTGACGAAGAAGGTCCACGAGGTGTTGCCCGAGGCGAAGGCCTTCGGGGCCGTGTGGCGCAGCTCGCCACCCTCGAGCACGAGGCCCGGGCCGGCGGCGAGGCCGACGGCGGCGGTGCTGGCGGCGACGTTGGTGCCTCCGCGGACGCCGGGGCCGCCGGTGATGCGCACGGTGTACGTCGCGACCTCGCCGGTGGCGAGCGAGGCGGGGCCTTCGATCGCGACGGTCGGCACCGTGCCGGCGCCGACGCCGTGGCAGGAGGTGCAGAAGATTCCACCCTTGCCGGAGTAGCCGACGACGCCGCCGCTGGTGGCGAAGGCGGCCGCGGGAGCGAGGAGCGCAAAGAAGGCGAGGGAGCGCATGGCCGCCCGTGGTGCACCCGAGGTGCCAGCCCACGAAGCGCGCCTTTCGCCCTGGGAGAACGAGCCCGCGTGGCGTGGATCAGCCGTTGTGGAGCGCCGTCGCGCATCCGGTGTTGCAGCGCCGCAACGGTCACCCTTCGGGTGCCTACTGGAGTGATCAGCCGCGCCGCGGTACGAGGGCGGCCGTGCTCGTGACGTTCGCCCTCGCCCTCGCGCTCGGCGCCGCCAACCCGGCGCTCGGCCTGCTCGAGACCGCGAAGGAGCAGCTCTCACGCCACGACGACGTCGCCGCCCGCAAGACCATCGAGCGCGCGCTGCCGTACGCGGCCGATGATCGGCTGCTGCTCGGCCAGCTCTACCAGCTGCTCGGGCTCGCGTGGGCGGAAGCGGCGTATGACCAGCGCGCGATCGAAGCGTTCACCACCGCGCTCAAGCTCGACCGCTCGCTCACCCTGCCTCCAGACACCGCGCCGAAGGTGCAGGACTGGTGGAAGCGCGCGGGCGGAACCATCGCCGAGCCGGTCGAGTCGCCTCAGCAACCCGAGCCCGCACCGCAGCCGGCGGAGCCCGCGCTTCAACCCCCGCCGCCGACGACGGTGGTGACGCCCGCGCCGGTCGTGCCCGCTCCGGCCGAGGTGGTGGCGGTGGAGCCCTCGCGCCTGTGGTGGTCGGCGCTGCCGGCGGGCGGCGCGGTGCTCTCACTGGTGTTCGTCGGCGTCACGTGGAAGCTGTCGGACGATCGCTACCGCGAGCTCGCGCAGGGCACGCGGCCGCTGCTCCCGGCCGAGGCGGACGGGCTCTACGCGTCGGGCCGGACGCTGCAGTCCGCGGCGCAGTGGCTGGGGCTGGCTGCGGCGCTGTTTGCCCTCGCGACGGTGGCGGTGATCGTCCTGGCGCAGCGCGAATGACGCCGTTCGCAACATGCGTCGTGGCGCGCGGATTATGATGTAGCGCGCATCCCCTCAGGCGGCATGTTCGAGATCCTCGGAAAACTCGGCGTCGGTGGCATGGCCGACGTTTTCCTGGCGAACGCCGACATCGGCGGGCGCGTGCAGGCCGTTGCCTTGAAGCGGATCCGCGCGTCGATGAGCGACTGCGCCGATGTGTGGCCGATGTTTCAGCGCGAGGCCGAGCTGTGCAAGCTGCTCAACCACCCGGCCATCGTGCAGCTCAAGGCAGTGGGCGACGACGCGAGCGGGCCGTACCTCGCGCTCGAGTACGTCGCGGGCGCGACGGTCGCCGAGCTGATCCGCGCGTGCGCCAGGCGCGGGACGCCGATCGCGTTGGAGCACGGGCTCTCCATCTGCCGCGACGTCGCCGCGGGCATCGCGTACGCGCACGGGCTGGTGCACGAGGCGGGGCGCGGCCTGGTGCACCGCGACATCACTCCCGAGAACGTGCTCGTCGGCTACGACGGCTTCGCGAAGGTGACCGACTTCGGCATCGCGTGGCTGGTGGGGCACACCCGCTTCACGCGCACCGGGGCCGTGCGCGGCAAGGTCGGCTACCTGGCGCCCGAGCTGGTGGAGGGCGCGCCGCCGTCGCCGGCCTCCGACGTGTTCTCGCTCGCGGCGACGGTGTTCCGCGTGCTCACGGGCCAGTTCGCGTACAAGGGCAACAACGACGGTGAGCTCTTGCGCAGCCTGATGTTCGGGCCGACGCCGTCGATCGCCGCGGCGCGCGCCGACGTGCCGAAGCCGATCGCCGAGTGGTGCGACCGCGCGTTCGGCAAGGACCCGGCGAAGCGGCCCAGCGCCGGCGACCTCGTCGCGCTCATCCCCGAGAGCAGCGACGCGCGCCGGGCCGACCTCGGCCGCTGGCTGACCTCGGTGTGCCCGCCGCGCGTGTTCACGGCCCAGGGCGGGGGAGCGCGGCCGGCCGAGCCGGGGGCTCCGCTGCGGCCGCCGCCGGGCTCGGGCCCGCTCGACGCCGGCCCGACGGTGGTCGACCGGCCACAGCCGCCGCCGGAGCCGCACGCCGACAACGTGCAGACGGCGCTGTTCGACACGCTCGCGAAGGGGAAGTGGCGGCTCGCCATGCTGCTGCTCGTGCTCGCCGCGGCCGGGGCAGCGGCGTTCTTCCTCTGGCCCCGCGAGGCGCCGCCGCCGGTGGAGGTCGCGGCAGCGCCGGCAGAGGAGCCCGCGGTGCTCCCCGACCCGGAGCCCGACCCCGAAGCCTTGGCGCTGCCCGAAGAGGTGGAGCCTGCTCCGGAGACGACGACCGAGCCCCGACCCGCGACGCCGCGCCGCGCGGTTCGCCGCGGCCTGCTCGACGTGCGCGTGAGCCCGTACGCGGACGTGTTCGTCGACGGCAAGCTGGTGGGCACGACGCCGCTCAAGCCGATCGAGCTCGCGCCGGGCACGCACAAGGTGCTGCTGGTGAACGCGGAGCTCGACCTGCACAAGACGGTGAGGGTGACCATCGCCCCGGGCCGGAAGACGCGGCTCACCGAGAACTTCAAGCCGAAGCGCTGAGAGCGAATCACGAAGGCTCGGTTTCTTGTGTTGCGCACGCGCAACGGCTCGCATGCCCACCCCTGCACCGCGTCACCAAAAGGAGGTAGACCGCGGCGCGAATGAGCACCGCTCGGGCGCTGCTGGTGGTTGCACTCGGGCTCGCGCTCGCGCGCTGCAGCGACTTCGACGCAGCGCTCGCCGAGTGTTACCGCAGCGGCCGCTGCCTCGACGCGAGCATGGCCGGCGGAGGAGGCGGCGGCGACGTCGGCGGCGGCAGCGGAGGCGAGGGCGGAGGCGCGGCGGGTGGCGACGCTGGCGGCGCGGGCGGCGCAGGAGGCGGCGCGGGCGGCAGCGGCGGAGGCAGCGCACCGGCCTGCACGCTGCGCGTCACCGCGTTCACGCACCATCTCGTCGACGGCCCAGCGGTCGTCGACGTGCCGAGCACAGGTCCGCTCGCGGCGCTCGTGTCCGAAGGTGACGGCGGCTATGCGAGCTGGCCGGGCGTGGCCGAAGACGCGGGCGTCTTCTGCGTCGAGGGCGTGCCCGACGCGGGCCTCTTGCTGGTGCGCATCGGCACCGACTTCTACGTGCAGACCCGCGAGCGCGCCGTCGACGTGAGCCGCTGGGTGCGCGGCCGGCCGAACCTCGTGCAGCAGCCGGCGCTGATCGGCTTCGACTTCCGGCGGCTGGGGACGCTGACGCCGGGCTGGGGCGGCGACGACGGCGGAATCGCCGAGCACTTCGCGCTCTCGTCACACGGGGCCGCGCTCTCCGCGTGGGTCGAGCCTGAGCTGCCCGCCGGCCTGCGCGACGGCGGCCGCATGGTGTTCGACGTGAGCACCGCAGCGCGCGTCGAGGCGAGCGAGGGCGACGTCGTGCACCTGCTGCGCTGCGCGCGCAGCGGGCCGCGAACGTGCTCGACGGTGCAGTACACCGCCGGCCTGGTGAGCACCGGCGACGCGGGCGACTACATCGTCGATGCGGGGCCGCTGCGCGCCGTGGCGCAAGACCGCGACGTGTCGCTCAACTGGAACACCATCAGCGCCGACTTGAGGTACCAGCTCAACGCCTACGACGCCGGCTACGACGCGGGCATCCGCGGCGTGCTCGGCTTCCTCGGCCGCACGATGTACCGCGTCGACCTGTGGGCAGACCCGCACGATGCGGGCTGGGTCGAGTCGGCGCCGCTGCTCGCCGCGGTCGACGCCGACGCCGGCGCGTTCTCGGTGAGCTTCGCGTACGGCACGCCCTTCCCCGGCCCGGTGGCCGTCGCTGCCACCGCGTCCGCGCAGACGCAGTGGCTCGCCGGCGACGGAGCGACCGCGACGCGCCTCATCCGCGTCGTCAGCCAGCGCGTGGTGCGCCAGCGCACGACCGACGCCGGCACGCTCGGCTTCCCCCGCCCGCCGCTCGCGGTGCGGGTGAACGGTACGTCCATCGAGCAGCTCGACTACCTCGGCCTGCTCCCCCAGCCCATCTTCCTGCAGTGGAACAACCCGCCGGGCGCCGAGACGCAGTACCGCGTCGAGGTGGTGCGCATCGTCGCCGTCGGCGTTCAGACCGAGCTCGTGCCTGCCGCGAGCTTCTGGCTGCCGGCCAGCTCGACGTCGCTCACGCTGCCGAAGCTCGCGCCGGGGGAGTATGGCCTGCGGCTCTCGGCGATTCGCGCCGACCCGTACGACCCCGCAGTGCCGCTCAAGCCCGGCGCCGACTACTCGGTGGCGCAGACGCTGGTCCGGCCGTTCAGCGTCCGCTGATCAGCGCCAGCGCGCCTCGTCGAACGGCTTCGGCACGCGCGGAAACAACAGCTGCATCGGCAGCGCGATGCGCGAGGCCCACGAGCCCGCGTTGTGCTCGTGGCCGGGGAAGACGAGGCGGTGCAGGTCCTTGCCCGCCTCGAAGCCGAGCGAGGTGAGCGCGTTCAGCATCGAGCGGGTGTGGTGGTAGTTGTCGCGCGACTTCTGCTCGCCCTCGTTCGGCGTCGCTCCCGAGTCGAGGTAGATGAGCGGGCGCGGCGAGGGCGTCTTCGTCTCCTTCACCATGCGCACGAGCCAGCGGTTGCCCCAGAAGAACGAGCTCGACAGGCACGCGGCCTTGCCGAACACGTCGGGGCGGGACCACGCCGCCCAGAACGCGAAGACGCCGCCCATCGACGAGCCGAGGACCCCGGTGTGCTCGGGCCCCTGCTTGGTGCGGTAGCGCTTCTCGATGAACGGCTTCACCCGGCCGATGAGGCGCTCGAGGAACGCGGGCCCGCCGCCGCCGCCGTGCGTACCGTCGGGCACCGGGGAGAGGAGGGTGAGCCTGTCCTGGGCGGTGTGGACGCCGACGAGGATGACGTCCTCCGTCGCTCCGACGTGGGCGAGGCTGGTCAGCGTGGTGTCGAGGTTCCAGGTGCCGAACGAGTCCTGCGAGTGCGACCACAGCGACTGGCCGTCGACGGCGTAGACGACCGAATACGTCTCTTCGGGGTGCTCGTCGTAGCCGACGGGGAGCAGCACGTCGACGCGCAGGCCCTCGACGTCGAGCCCCTCCTCCAGCCGCGTGGTGCGCTGATCGAACGCGGGCTCGAGGTGCAGGTGCTCTCCGGCGTGCACGAGGTAGTTGAGGCCGAGCTGCCAGTCTTCGCCGCGCGAGACCTTCAGCTCGAGGATTTCGCCCTCGGGGATGGGCACGGTGAACAGCGAGGCGTCTTTGCTGACGCGCTCGGGGGGCAGGCTCTTCTCCCACGACAGCGGCGGCAGGCTGCCGCGCAGGCCGATGTCCTGGCCTCTGGCTCGCGGGTAGATGACTTCGATGCGGGTCGGGAGAAGCTTCATGGCGCAGGCGCTCCTTCTAATGAGGCGGGTACTTGCCGGCTCCCCTAAATGCCGGCTACGACTCGACTTCTATGCGCGTCGCCTTCGTCCACCCGGCTGGCTACAACTTCTGCCCCGGGCAGCCTGACCTCACGCTCCTCGCCAATCGGATGGCGCCCATCGGAATCCTCTGTCTGTCGGCCTGGCTCGAGAAGCACGGCCACCAGACGATGATCATCGACTGCCTGGGGCCCAGGCCCCCGAAGTCGGCCGAAGAGTGCGCGCAGCGCGTCGTCGACTGGAAGGCGGACATCGTCGGCTTCACCTGCACGACGAGCGCGTTCCTCGAGGGCTACGACATCGCGCAGATCATCCGGCGCAAGGCTCCGCACATCAAAAACATCTTCGGCGCGGTGCACGCGTCTTCCATCGGCGGCCAGCTGCTCGACTGGTTCCCCGACATCGACTTCCTCTGCATCGGAGAGGGCGAGGGCTGCATCCAGGACCTCGCCGACGGCAAGCCGATCAAAGAGATTCCGAACCTGGTGTGGCGTGACGATGCGGGGCGCATCAACAACAACCAGCGCCGCGGCCGCATCAACAACATGGATGACATCCCCTTCCCCGACTACGACAAGCTGGAAGGGTTCCCGAAGGGCTACCACCTGCCGCTGTTCGCGTACCGCAAGCGGTGGGGCGCGACGATGATCACCAGCCGCGGCTGCCCGTTCACCTGCAGCTACTGCGACCGCACCGTCTACGAGCGCAAGTACCGCTACAACTCCGCCGAGTACGTCTGGGAGCACATGAAGATGCTCCGCGACAAGTACGGCGTCCACCACATCAACTTCTACGACGACCTCTTCACCGCCTCGCGCAAGCGCATCCTCGAGCTGATGGAGGTGCTGATCAAAAAGCCGCTCGGCATGGACTGGAACTGCGCCATCCGCATCGGCCACAACGACGACCTCGAGCTCTTTCAGCTGATGAAGAAGGCCGGCTGCCTGCAGGTGTCGATGGGCATCGAGAGCGCCGACCCCGAGATGATGGAGCGCCACAAGACCGGCCTGAAGCTCGAGGAGGTCAAAGAGGGCGTCAAGCGCATCCACGAGGCCGGCCTTCGCGCGAAGGGCCTGTTCATCATGGGCCTGCCCGGCGAGACGCCGGAGACGTTCAAGAAGACGAGCGACTACATCATGGAGCTCGACCTGGACGAGATGAACATGACCAAGTTCACCCCGTTCTACGGCGCCCCGATGTGGCACGAGATCATCCAGAACCAGGGCGTCGAGGGCGACTTCCACGAAGACTGGCGCCTGATGAACTGCCTCAACTTCGTCTACATCCCCAAGGCGTTCAAATCGCGCGAGGAGATGGAGGGCCTCTACAACTGGCACGTCCAGCGCTTCTACCAGTCGAAGTCGTACCAGAAGCGGTTCCGCAAGCGCCTCTGGGAGCACCGCTGGACGCTGTGGCACCTCTTGAAGAACCTGCCGTCGCTCTTGCGCGCGCGCACGCACTTCACGCACGAGGGCGTCTCGGTCGCGACGCAGCTCGAGAAGATTCCGCTTCACCCGGCGCAGCCGCAGCAGCGGCTCGTCGCGGGCACCACCTCGAACACCGTGTTCGAGGACGTGCCGCTGCAGTACCTGCCGCCCGAGCGGCGGTCCCAGGCCGTCGAGGCGAGGTGACGCGTGGCGCGAGTCGGCAGCGGCATCAACCCCGTTCACGTCCCGCGCGTCGACAACGACACGCGGCAGCAGCCGGTTCAGCAGTCGACGGAGACGCAGGCTCCGAACCCGGGCTGGGTGCCGCAGAGCGGCGGCGCTCGGCGCGTCGGCGGCGGCGAAGAGGTGCAGGCGCCCGCGCGCGTCGGTGACGGCGAGTCGTTCTCTGCGACGGGCCTGTCGACCGCGCAGCTTCGCCGCGTGATGCCGCAGCTGTCTGAAGAGCGGGCCGCCGCGATGCTGCCGCACCTCAACCGCGCGATGCGCGAGTTCAACATCAACACGCCCGAGCGCGCGTCCGCGTTCATCGCGCAGCTCGCGCACGAGTCGGGGCAGCTGCGGTACTTCGAAGAGCTCGCCAGCGGCCGCGCGTACGAAGGCCGCCGAGACCTCGGCAACACGCAGCCCGGCGACGGCGTTCGCTTCAAGGGACGCGGCCCGATTCAGCTCACCGGCCGCGCGAACTACGAGGCCGCGGGCCGCGCGCTCGGCCTCGACCTGGTGAACAACCCCGAGCTCGCCGCGCGCCCCGACGTCGGCTTCCGCATCGCCGGCTGGTACTGGAGCACGCGCGGTCTCAACGGGCTCGCCGACCAGGGCAACTTCAGTGAAATCACCCGCCGCATCAACGGCGGCTTCAACGGCATGGCCGACCGGCAGCAGTACTTCGCCGCGGCGCGCTCGGCCCTCGGCGGAGGCCTCGCCGGCGGTCCGCTCGCGACGGGCGACACTCCGATTCCGTCGACCGAGCGGAGCAGCCGCTACGAGATGGCGCAGGGCAGCCGCTACGACGGCAGCGACCCCGAGAGCTCGCGCATGGTGCGCTCGTACGCGTCGCGCCCCGGCCGCCGCCAGTACGACCCGAGCGAGCTGTACGTCGCGATGCTGCTCGCGATGGCGCGCGGCTGGCGCTCCGAGGCGCTGATGGACAACGCCGAGTTCCTCGAGTTCGCGAAGGCCGCCGGCTGGAAGCCGGGCATGCCGATGCCCGAGTCGCTCGCGCAGGAGTTCCTCGCCGAGAAGCTCACCTCGATGGCCGAGACGCACCCGGGCGGCCTGATGGGCGCCGTCGAGTCGCTCGTGCCCGCGCAAGCCGGGCAGTGAGCCTTTCGCAGGTCCTCGACGCGTCCGCAGCGGCGCTGCAGCGCGGGGAGACGGACGCGGCCGCGGCCGAGCTGCTGCGCGCCTGGCGCGAGGCGCCCTACGCGGAGCTCGCCGCGGCGCTGGAGCGCTTCCCCAAGCGACCCTTTCAGCCCGAGGAAGGGACGCCGACCGCGGAGATGAACGCGTGGCTCGAGGCCTGGGGACGGGCAGGGCCGCTCGACCTGCCGGCGCTGCTCGCGCACCTCGAGCACGTCGCCGGCACGCGGCTGCCGCGCTTCGCGAAGCCGTGCTTCGACGCCGTCGCGGCGGCGCCGGCGGACCCACGCATCGGAGCGTTCGTGCTCTCGCGAATCGGCCATCCGGTCCCGTCGTTGAAGCAGACCATATCGATGCTGTGGCGGCAGGCCAGCCCGCGCGACCTCGAGGCGCTCGACCGGCTCGCGAACCAGACGGGGGGCGGCTGGTTCAAGCCCGTGGTGAACACGCTGAAGCGGAAGGCGGCGTCGCTGAAGCCGCTCGACGCGGATCTGCGCGGGCGCATCATCGAGCTGGGGCTCGAGGCGGCGAAGGCTCCGCTGCCGAAGGTGACGGAGGCCGGCGAGGCGGTGCTGCTCGAGCGCGTGCGCGCGGCTCCGGACGACGTGTCGTGCCGCGAGGTGCTGCGCGACTGGTTGCTCGAGCGCGGCGACCCGTGGGGCGAGCTCATCGCGCTTCAGCAGCACCGCGCGCGCGACGCTCAGGCGACGATGACGGCGCGCGAGCGCAAGCTGCTCAAGGAGCTGCGGCCGCGAATCCTCGGCTCGCTCGGCGGCGCGAAGAAGAGCGTGCTCGACGAGGTCGTCATCGAGCGCGGGTTCCCGGTCTCCGCCACGGTGAAGGTGAAGGGTGTGACGCGCGTGGCGGCGATTCTCTCGAGGCCCGAGCTCTCCACGCTCGAGCGCGTGGTGTTCGTGCGCGACGCGACGCTGACGCCGAACCTGAAGGCGCTGCGCGAGGCGCACGGGCTGCAGGCCGAGTCGTTGGCCGCGGCGCTCAAGCGAGCGCCGGACCTGAAGCTCGAGGTGCTGACCGTCGACGGCGGGCCCGGCCACCTCGAGGGCCTGGGCGGCCTCGGCGCGCTGCGGGAGCTGTACTTCATCGAGCCGGGCATGCCGGAGCGCACGCTCCGCGCGGCTGCGCGGCTGCCGCTGATGAAGCAGCTGCGCGCCATCGGCGTGGTGCAGGTCTACGCCGGCGATGCGTTCCACGACTGGAGCTGGGAGCTGGTCGACTCCCTCCCGGCCCCGGTGGAGCGCGTCGTCATCGAGACGATGGGCGGCATGACCGCGCGCTTCGTCTTCGCGCGGGCGAGCGACGGCTGGGACGTGAGGGTGGAGCCGCCGGTGACGCAGCGCTCGACGCACCCCGGGTACGCGTCGATTCCCCACGACGCGGAGACCTTCAGGCGCGCGAAGGCGGTGCTGAAGGAGTCGCGCTCGGTGCAGTTCAGCGGCGGCGTCGACGAGCAGACGCGCGCGGCGCTCGAGCCGTGACTTCGCGGTCGGCCCCCCCAGCACACGTCGCGCGCCACCGGGTCATGCGTCACCTCGGGTCGCGCGCGTCCTGGGGCCAGGCCTGCTCGACACGCTCGACATCCAGACGGCTCCCGGCCGGGGCACCACCATCACCGGTACCAAGCGCGCGAGGCTCAGGTGAGCGGCTCAGGCTGGAGCGTCGCGCGCGTCGAGTAGAGTCGCGTGCGCGTTGGACCCCAAGCGCACCGTCGACGAGCGCCCGCCCGAGAGCACGCAGCCGGAGAGCACCGTCACCGGCACGCAGACGCCGGTGCGCGCGCGCTGGTCTCCGCCGACGAAGGGCACGCGCGTCGGACGCTACGAGGTCCGCGAGCCGCTCGGCTCGGGAGGCATGGGTACGGTCGTCTCCGCGTGGGACCCCGAGCTCTCGCGGCCCGTCGCGCTGAAGTTCGTCGGCCGCATCCGCAGCGGCACCGAGCAGGAGATGCTGCTGCGCGAGGCGCAGGCGATGGCCCAGCTCAAGCACCCCGGCGTCGTGCCCGTCTACGACGTCGGCACGTGGGAGGGCCGCGTCTTCCTCGCGATGGAGCTCGTCGACGGCACGAACTTGAAGGTCTGGGCGGAGCAGAAGCCGCGCGCTCCGCACGAGGTCGTCGACCTGCTGTGCCAGGTCGGCGCCGCGCTGCACGCCGCCCACGCCGCCGGCATCGTGCACCGCGACGTGAAGCCGGCGAACGTGCTGGTCGATCGTGACGGCCGCGCGCGCATCACCGACTTCGGAGTCGCCCGCGTCGGCGCTGTGGAGGGCGACACCCCGACCACGCTGAAGGGCCCGGTCGGCGACGAGACGGCGTCGGGGCGCGTGGTCGGCACGGTCGGCTACATCGCGCCGGAGACGCTGTACGGCGCGCTGGCGACCCCGGCGGCCGATCAGTTCTCGCTGGCGGTGACCGCGTGGCAGCTGTTGACCGGCGTGCTGCCGTTCCTGCAGGTCGTCGACGAGACGTGCGCGCGGAAGATGGCGGAGGATGCGCTGCCGGCGCGCGAGGCGTCGCGGATTCCGCGGCGGCTTCGGAAGGTGCTGCTGCGAGCCTTGCGCGGAGATCCAGCGCGCCGGTTTCCCGACGTGAAGGCGTTCTGCCAGGCGCTGCAGCCTCCGCCGGCGGCGTCGAAGACGCGGTGGGCGATTCGCATCGCGGCGGCGGCGTTTCTGATTCCGACCTACCTCGCGTTCGTGGGCTACGCGCTGACGCGGTACGCGATGAACACGCTGGTCGGCAGCTGCCGGGGCAGGGCGGTGTACGCGTCGCTCGAGGTCTGGGCGCCCGAGCGCGTGATCCGCACCAGCGCGCGCTGGGGGCCGCGGGCGACCTCGGTGGCCGAAGCGTACGTGCAGCGGTGGAGAGATGCCGCGCTCGGCTCGTGCTTCACGCGCGACATGCGGCAGCAGTCGACGCGGCTGGCGCAGCGCGAGCGAGACTGCCTCGACGGCGCGCTGCTCGGGTTCGAGCAGAGGCTCGACGCCCTCGAGGCCGCCGGAGTCGTGGCGAGCGAGGCGGATGCTCAGCTCAGAGAGCTGGAGGATCCGCGCGCGTGCGTGGACCACTGGAGCGGCGAGTTCGCGGGCGTCGCGCCGTGGCCGCCGCCGTAGGCGTGGCAAGCCGCACAATGAGTCTGGCGGCGCCAAGCGGCCGTGCCGCTTGAGATGAGACGTCTCGTATCGGCCGGGGAGGGTGTCGTGAGGCTGAGACGAGACATCTCGTCTCAGGCGCGACGCCGGGTTGGCGCAGTGCCTCGCCAGGCGGGCGTCAACCGCAGGCGAGTGCATCCGCGAAGCACGAGGCTCGGTTGTGACGGGGCTCCACAGGTGTCGGCGCCAGGGCAGGAATCCATCGGCGGACAAGCGGCCGTAGCGCTTGAGATGAGACGTCTCATCTCGGCCCTGCGAGGTCCTGCCCGGCTGATACGAGACATCTCGTCTCAGCGCGGACGCACACTTGATCAATCGCGCCCGCTAGGTGACAGATCACTTTGAGGCGGTCGAGCGGGCGTTGTCGAGGTCCCGCTGACCGTACCGGGCGTAGCGAAAATTTCGCCGGCGCTCGCGACGCAGCGGGCCGAGCCTGGTCGTATCGCGATGGGCGCGCTGAATCGCTGCGTGGAAGTGCTGCGCTCCGCCGGTGCGGTATGCGGCACGCAGGCGGCACATTCGCCGGGCGGTGCGCATCGCCCACCGCTGGCCGGCTCTTTTCATTCGGACCTGGAGCACGTGGCGGTGCGCGCTTTCGACAGCGCCGGTTCCAATGGGAAACCCGTGCTCGCGATACATCGCGTACTTCATGCGGCTGGCGTTCGCTCGGTAGTAGCGGGCGAGGTCGTCGAGGGCCGCCAGCGCGTCGTGCTTGCCCCTTCGTTGCCGTTCAGCTTCTGGGATGCAAGCCATCACCTCGGCCAGCACGAGCTCCGGGTCGCCGCCCATCAGCAGCGCCTCTATCCTCTCCTTCCATAGAGACAGGTACGGGCTTTCGTCGCCGAGCACGAGCTTCCCGCACTTCATCGCGTTCTCGACGGCGTGGTACCAGTCGAGGATCTGCACTGCGTCGGGCGCAAGCTGATCGGCCAGGGTCCAGTTGCACGGAGCGCCATCACCGACCCAGACGACCACGCCCGCTTCGTCGATGCGTTCAAGCTCGAGCGCCTCCTCGAGCACGGGCGCGAATTCGCTCATGCCACCGACCACGGCGGTGTAGCGCTCGGTTTCCGCGACGGCTTCGTTCTTATCGGCGTCGTGGCGGTAGACGACCCCGACCTTCGCTTCCTTCCATGGCTCATCACCGCAGATGGGGACCATGCTGCCGTCGGTCATGACGACGAGCAGGTCGGGTGGCGTGTCGCTTGGGGCCTTGAGCTGTTCCTGCAGTCGTCCTTGGTCGGCTTCCTCGCACTGCGCGCCGACCCGGCTCACCACGCTTCGAAACAGCTCCGAAGTGAGTTCCCCTTCCTCCGGAAGCTCGAGCAGTCGGTCGAGCGGATAGAAGCCGAACTGGCAGCCATCGCAGTAGTGATAGTTGCGCATGAGCGTGAGCGGACCAATCAGGCTTTTCAACGTCCGCTCTCGCTGGGCCGCCTTCACCGGCGTGCGCCTCCCGCACTTGGGACATGGCTTCCCCGTCGTCTTCTCCGACTTCATTCGCGACAGCAGCCGCGCCATCGCCAGCTGTGCCTGAGCGCCGGCCCCGAATGCTCGCCAGACCGACAGCTCCATCTGCGACATCGTCATCCCGGGCACGTAGTTCTGCTCGGCGTGCCGGCGGGCCATCTCGTCCATCAAGTCGTCAGCGGTGAAGTCCTGCAGGCTCTTCTTACGGGTCATGTGGCGGCACAGATCACGCCCTGGGTGCAGGTGTCGAGAACCCAAAGCGCAACCGGCCACCGGAATGTCGGACCCGATCAGTAAAGTGCCGCCCGACAGCATCTGATGGGCCTCAGCGGCCATTCCGTGATCTGCGGCCGCCGAATTACCTCAGACCCGTCGGCCACCCGAGACGCACACTTGTGTCAGACCCGCATGCCAGGGTCGGCGTCAGAAAAGGGGGAAGCACATGTACTTCGACGTAGACAACGAGCGCGTCGTGCGCGCGTTCGTGGAATGCATCGCGGAGCACGGGGCCATCGAGATGTCGGTGGACCATGTCGCTCGACGCCTGGGCTCATCGCGTGCCGGGCTCTACCGGCAATTCGGCAGCTGGCCGCAGATGGTCATGTTCGGCTACGAGGCCATGCTCGAGTGGGTCGACGGCCAGTTTCCAGACCGTGAGTCCGACCGCCGAGTCGACCTGGAGTCGTGGTGGGCACGCATGACGGCGCTGTTCAGCTCCCCGCTCGGACGCGGGATCCTGGCGATGCGCGCGCTCGCTGCACTCCACTGCGGCACCCACGCGCTCGAGGAATTCGAGCTCGTGCGGCTTCGCGCGTTCCGCCACTGGTGTCGCAGCTCGCCCGCAGCCATCCACGCGTGCTGGGCGCTGATCAGAATCGCCGGTAACCCCAAGCTCACCGAGGAAGAGCGCACGCAGCTGCGTGAGATCGCTTGGGTCATGCTGGGCGGAGGTGCCGACACCACGGACTCGATCGAGGCGACGGCGCTTGCCGGGCTCATGTGACCTGGCTCAGTCTTCGAGCGGCAGCCCTCGCTCGCGCGCCGCCTGCTCCGCGCTCTGAGTACCGCGTCCAACGACACGCTGCGGACGAGGTCTCGCGTCGCGCCGGCGTCGTCGCTCACCGGCACGACGGCTCGCCTGGCACGTCACCACTTGGGAACACGCGAACTTGCGCCTTGCATCGCACCGGCTGGGCGTTGGACAACCGAACACGATGACGATGGGCAACGTCTCCGACGAAGAGCTGGTCGAGCACGTGCTCGGCGGTCGGCCGGCGATGTTCGACCTGTTGATGCAGCGCCACACCGAGCGGCTGCGGCGCGTGGTTCGCTCGGTCTTGAAAGACGACGCGCAGGTCGACGACGTGCTGCAGGAGACCTTCCTCCGCGCCTTCGCGCACCTCGCCGACTTCCAGGGCAACTCGAAGTTCGCCTCGTGGCTCACGCGCATCGCCGTCAACGAAGCCGTGATGCGCAAGCGCCGCGCGGTCGAGCAGGTCGACGTCAGCGGCATGGACCTCTCCGGCCGCGACGCCGGCCCCGAAGACGTCGCTGCTTCGCGCCAGCTCGGCGAGCTGCTCGAGAAGGCCGTCGAGGCGCTGCCCGAGAACTACAAAGACGTCTTCATGCTCCGCGTCGTCGACGGCTTCTCCGTTGCCGAGACGGCGTGGGTGCTCGGTGTCTCCGAAGAGGCGGTGCGCACGCGCGCCTTCCGCGCGAACGAGCAGCTGCGCGCGATCCTCGCCGAGGCCGGCGGCGCCGGGTCAGTCGCCGGTGCGGCAGATAGAAAAGCCCGAGCAGCGCGGCGTACACCGCGTGCTCCCGCAGCACCGACGCCGGAGTGCGCACCGCGCAATTGAGCCGCCTGAAGCGGACGCGCAACTCCGCTCGGTCCGCGTTGCTCGCTCGCCAGGCTGAACGCCGCTCACTGCTTTCTCCACCGCCGGAAGAGCAGCCCCGCGGTGACCGCGGAGAGCACACCGGCAGCGAGGCCCTTGAGGTGCATTCGCGCCCAGAGCTGCACGCTCGACGCGCGCGCCTCGTCGTCGAACGAGCCGTGGGCGCCGCGGTCTCCGGGCAGCGGAGCGAGCAGGTTGTTCTTCTTCGGCGGCGGCAGCGCGTGGGTGACCTGCGCGACCTTCGCCCGCCGGGCGAGCCAGCGGTCGAGCAGCCCCGGCGCCAGCTTCTGGCCGATCAGCGCCTGCAGCGTCTTCGGGCCGATGGCCAGCTCGCGGCACGGGTTGTCGACGACGTACAGGCACGCGTCGGCGATCACCTCGGGTTGGTAGATGACGCCGCCCATCGGGTGCGCGTGCGCGCCGAGCTTGTTCTTCATCACGTCGAACTGCGGAGTGTTCGTCGCCGGCACCAGCAGGTGGCACAGCTTCACGTCACACTTCTCGTCGACGAGCTCCGAGCGCAGCGAGTCGGTGAACGCGCGCACTGCGGCCTTCGACGCGCAGTACGCCGCCTGCATCGGAATGGAGCGGTAGGCGAGCAGCGAGCCGACCTGCACGATGACTCCGCGGTTCTTCTTGCGCATGTGCCGCAGCGCCGCGAGCGTGCCGTAGACCGTGCCGAGGTAGTTGACGCGCATCACCTGCTCGAGCTCTTCGGCGGTGAGCTCCTCGGTGGGCCCGAGCACGGAGACCATGGCGTCGTTCACCCAGACGTCGAGCGCTCCGTAGTGCGCGACGATCTGATCCGCGAGCGAGTCCACCATCACGCGGTCGGTGACGTCGACGGGCAGCGCGAGCGCATCGCCCCCGGCGCGGCGGATCTCACGGGCGGCGGCTTCGAGGCCCTCGCGCCCACGGGCGAGCAGCGCGACCTTGTCTCCCCGGGCACCGAACGCACGAGCGATGGCGCGTCCGATGCCGCTGGATGCTCCCGTTACTGCAACGACGGACATTGCACGGGGGCGATGTGCATTCACGGTGCCACACGCGCAAGGCCGCGACGCGCGGTGCCGCGGCCGTGCACGAGCGCCCCAACACGGACGAAACCGCACCCGAACGCGAACCCGAACCCGGCTTTTTGTCCCCTTTCGCAGGCCCCGGCATACCCCCACCCATGCGACGACCGACCCTCTCCGCTCTCGCCGTCATGCTGTCCACCGCCTGTGGCCCGGACCTGCGTACGCCGCAGCCGCAGCCGGACATCAACCAGCTCAACGAAGAGCTGGCGACGACGGACCTCCGCACCGCGCTGAGCCGCCGCGAGCACTTCAAGCCGCTGTGCGACGAGGCGGGCTACCCGCTGGTCGGCAACCTCGCCACGAAGGGCGGCACCACCGCCAGCGACTTCTGCCGGTCGACGCGCGGCGGCCACGACCGGTGAGCCTCTTCTCGCTCGACCTGCTCGGCGGTCCGTGGGCGCGCCGGCTCGCCGCACGCCACGCGAGCCTCGAGATCGACTGGCACGGCATCGCGGGCGAGGCTTCTGAGTCGCTCGTCGCCACCGCGCGCGAGGTCTGGACGCACACCGCGTTCAGCGAATACGCGAGCGGCGCCAGCTTCGCCGAGATCGCCTCTGCGCTCGCGGCGGCGAAGGCCCCCATCGACCTCATCGCCGCCGCCGGCGAGTTCATCGCCGACGAGATGTTCCACGCCGAGCTCGCCGGCCGCGTCGCGATGGCGCTCGGCGGAGCGGTGCCGCTCGACGTCGACCTCTCCCGGCTCGTGCGGCCCCCGTCTTCCCGCGAGCCGCTGCTGCGCGCCGCGGAGCTCGTGGTGCGCACCTGCTGCGTCGGCGAGGCGTTGACCGTTCCGGTGCTCAACACGTCGCGGCGCGTGGCCGGCTCGAAGACCATCGAGGCGGTCATCACCCGCATCCTGCGCGACGAGTCCCAGCACGCGCAGCTCGGCTGGTGGTTCCTCGACTGGGCCGACCTCTCGGAAGGAGACCGCATGCACCTCGGCCGCGTCGCCGGGGACACGCTGAAGTCGTTCTCCGTCATCTTCGCCGGCGAGTGCTCCGCCGAGGCGGGGCTCGGCCGGCTCGACTGCTCTCACTTCGACCCGACGTTCCGCCGCGCCGTGCGCGACGACGTGGTCGGCCCGCTCGCCGAGCGCGGCATCGAGGTGCCGCTGGGCGACGTAGAAGAGCTGATCGCCGCCGCAGCGTGATACGCCGCGCGCGATGGCCTGGCCCACGCGCGTCGTCTGCCTGACGGAAGAAACGACCGAGACGCTCTACCGCATCGGAGCGGGCGACCTCGTCGTCGGCGTCAGCGGCTTCACCGTGCGCCCGCCCGAGGCGCGCAAGAAGCCGAAGGTCAGCTCGTTCCTCGACGCCAACTTCGAGCGCATCCTCGAGCTGAAGCCGGACCTCGTGCTCGGGTTCTCCGACCTGCAGGCGGACCTCGGCGCCGAGCTCTGCCGCCGCGGAGTGCCGGTGCACCTGTTCAACCAGCGCTCCATCGAGCAGGTGCTGCAGTCGGTGCTGCTGACCTGCGCGATGGTCGGGCGCGGTGAGGCCGGAGAGAAGCTGTGCGCCGAGCTGCGCGCCGGGCTCGACCGCGTCCGCGAGCAGGCGGCCCGGTTGCCGCGGCGTCCCCGCGCCTTCTTCGAGGAGTGGCACGAGCCGTTGATCAGCGGCATCCGCTGGTGCAGCGAGCTGCTCGAGCTCGCCGGCGCCGACGACGTCTGCGCCGAGAGCCGCGCGCACCAGGGCGCGAAGGGCCGCATCTACGCGCCGGAGGAGGTCGCGCGCCGGGACCCCGAGCTCGTCGTCGCCAGCTGGTGCGGGCGGAAGGCGAAGCGGGAGAAGATCGTCTCGCGCCCCGGCTGGGCGAACGTCACCGCGGTCCGGGATGATCAGCTCTACGAGGTGAAGAGCGCGATGATTCTGCAGCCCGGCCCCGCGGCGCTCACCGACGGCGTCGCGCAGCTGCTCGCCATCGTCACCGCGGTGGCGCACGGCAGGAAGCTGCCGGCCAAGCCCGGAGAGCTGAGGAGCGTCCCACGATGAAGCGACTGCCGGTGCTGGTGCTGTTGCTTTCCTGTGGGACTCCGCCCGGCGTGGAGGACGCTGGGATGGAAGACGTCGACGCGGGCGGTCTCGACGCCGGTGAGCGCGATGCGGGTGAGCACGACGCGGGCGCGCCCGACTCCGGCAGCATCGACGCGGGCCCCGCAGACAGCGGCACCGCAGACGCCGGCATCCCCGACGCCGGCATCCCCGACGCCGGCATCCCCGACGCCGGCATCCCCGACGCCGGCATCCCCGACGCGGGCCCACCGCCGCCGACGTGCACCGCGAACGGCATCCCCGGCACGTGCCTCGACGTCTCGGTCTGCACCGGCACGCGGCAGCCGACGCCCGGCCTCTGTCCCGGCCCGGCGAACATCCAGTGCTGCACGCCGCGGTACGCGAACAGCTGCGACCCGAACGTGCGCCCCGAGCCGAACGCGGGGCTCACCGAAGACGCGCCGGACAGCGGGTGCCCGGGCGGCATGGTGCAGGTGTCGACGTTCTGCATCGACCGCTACGAGGCCTCGCTCGACGAGGTGCTGCAAGACGGCGGGACGCGGCCGTGGTCTCCGTTCCACAACCCGGGCACCACGCGGGTGCGCGCGCGGTCGCTGCGTGGCGCGACTCCGCAGGGCTACATCTCGGGTCTGCAGGCCGCGGACGCGTGCCTCGAGGCCGGCAAGCGCCTGTGCACCGACGCGGAGTGGCTGCGCGCCTGCCGCGGCCCGGGCGCGCTCACCTACCCGTACGGCAGCACGCGCATGCCCGGCGTGTGCAACGACGCGCGCAGCGTGCACCCGGCGATCGAGCTGTACGGCACGAGCGCGTCGTGGATCTACAGCCACATCGACAGCCCGTGCCTGAACCAGCTCGACGCGGGCCTGTTGCCGACGGCGGCGAAGAGCGGCTGCCTCACCGCGGAGGGGCTGCACGACATGATGGGCAACCTCCACGAGTGGACGGCGGATCCGGCGGGCACGTTCCGCGGCGGTTTCTACGTGGACACCGTCATCAACGGGAACGGCTGCCTCTACGTCACCACCGCGCACACCACGTCCCATTGGGATTATTCGACCGGCTTCCGCTGCTGCTTGTAAGACGTGCCCATGCGCACGTTCCTGCTGACGCTGCTCGTCGCGTTCCCCGCAGCCGCCGACTCGGTCTGGCTGACGAAGGTCGGCGACAAGAAGATCTCCGTCATCAAAGAGGTCCGCGAGGCGACCGGTCTCGGGCTCAAAGACGCGAAGGACCTCGTCGAGGCCGCGCCGAAGCAGGTGAAGGCGGGCCTGAGCCGCGCCGACGCCGACGCGCTGGTGGCGAAGCTCACCGCGGCTGGCGCCTCCGCCGAAGTGCGCAGCGAAGGCGCCAGCGCAGCGCCGGCTCCTGCGACCGGAGCCGTCGAGGGCAAGTACTCCGTGCGGCTGGAGTCGTTCGGCCAGGCGAAGATCTCCTGCATCAAGGTCGTGAAGGACAACCTCGGCCTCGGCCTCAAAGACGCGAAGGAGCTCGTCGAGCGCGCCCCCGTCGACGTCAAGCACGGGCTCTCGAAAGAGGCGGCCGAGAAGCTCGCGAAGCAGCTCAACGACGCGGGCGGCACGGCGAAGGCGCTCCTCGCGGCCGACTGAGGAACACGGGCCCGAGGGCGCGCGTTCTCTGGCCCGTTCGTGCCACACTGTCCGACCCTGATGCTCCCCCGCAGCACCGCAGTTCTCCTCGCGCTGGCCTCGGCGTGCGCGACGGTCCCACATCCGAGCCTGGCCCCGCAGGCGAAGCCCGGGCTCGACGCCACCGAGGGCTACTACGCCGCGCACGACCCTCGCGCGCTGCGCGAGTTCGCCGGCGACGCGATGAAGGCGAGCCCGCACTCCGCGCACGCGCACGAGCTCGCTGCGCACCTCGCCACCCTCGACGGGAAAGAGGACCTCGCCTTCGAAGAGCTGATGGCCGCCGTCGCGGACACCAACGACGACGCGGCGCTGCTGCACGTGCACCTGCTCGGTGGGCAGGCGTGGACGCAGGCGCACCGCGGCCCCGCGCTGCAGCTCATGCTCGCGCTGGCGCAAGCGCACCCCGACGCCGACGTGCGCGCCGCCGCGACCTACTACGCCGCGCACCAGCTCAGCCTGCTCGGAGAGCTGGAGAAGCGCGATGCGCTGATCAGCTCCATCCCCGACCGGGTCCCGCTCGCGCTGGTCGGCACCTGGGACAACGAGCAGGGCAAGGGCTTCGAAGAAGAGCTCGCGCCCGAGACCCGCTCGGGCCTCGACCAGAAGTACAGCGGCCGCGCGCGCCCGCTGGTGTGGCGCCGCGACATTCCGCTGAACCCGCGCGGGCTCTACGACCTCGGCGGGCTGTTGCAGCCGAACCGCTGGGTGGTCGCGTACGCGCAGGGCACGTTCGAGGCCGCGAGCCCCGGCACCTACGCGCTGCGCATCACCACGACCGACCCGCTCAAGGTGTGGGTCGACGGGAAGCTCGTGTTCTCCGCCGTGCAGCTCGACGACAGCGTGTTCGAGAACGTGGTCGTCCCCGTCGACGTCGCGGCGGGACGGCACACGGTGCTCGTGAAGAGCGCGCAGCGGGAGGGCAGCTGGCAGCTCTCTCTGCGCGCCACGCGCGCGCGAGACGGCGAGTTCCCCACGCGCTTCGACGGCATGAAGGGCCTGCTCGAGTGGCGCGTGCGCAACATCGAGGGCGCCGAGCGGCGCGCCGCGCACCTCGTCCAGTGGTCGCGCACCGCGGCCGGCGGCCTGTGGGCGGTCTCTGCGGCCGACGCGTGGGCGCGCAGCAACCCGCAGGGCCTGCTCACGCGCATCGCGCTCGTCGACGCGCTCTGGTTCAACCAGGAGCGCGGGCGTACCGCCGACATCCTCCTCGCGCTCGACGCCGAGGCCGGAGAGCAGGTGCCGTTCCTGCGCCTGCGCGCGATTCGCTTCCAGCTCCAGCAGGGCCTCAAGCTGAAGGCCCGCCAGCGGCTGCTCGACTTCATCAAGCGCGACCCGGGTGTCCGCGAGGCGCAGTACCTGCTCGCCGACATCTACCAGCAGGAAGGCTGGCTCGAAGACGAGCTGCAGCTCGAGCGGAAGAACCTGCAGCAGTTCTCTCCGACGGCGAGCGAGCGCTTCGAGCACATCCGCACGGTGATGCGCGACGGGCGCGTCCAGCAGGGCAAGCTCATGCTCGAGGAGCTGCTCAACGAGCTGCCCGGCCACCTCGAGACGATTCGCCGCCTCGCCGATCTCGCGCTCGAGGCCGGAGACCTCGACGAGGCCGAGCGCCGCACGCTGTGGCGCCTGCGCGTGTGGCCGACCGACTTGAACGGCTGGGTCGGGCTCGCCGAGATCTACCGCCGCAAGGGCGCGCGCCCGATGGCCGACGAGGCGCTCAAGCACGCGCTCTACCTCTCGCCCGACTGGGCCACCGTCTACGCCGCGCGCGCGCAGCTCGCCTACGAGAGCGCAGACCGCGACGCCGCCGTCGCGCTCTGGCGCGAGGCGCTGGCGCTCAACCCCGAGGACGAGCGGCTCGCGAACCGCCTCGACTTCATCGCGCCGGCCAGCCGCGCGCCGTGGGCCGACGACGTCCCGGGAGAAGACGCCATCGCCCAGGCCATCGCGCTGCGCGGGAAGGTGAGGCCGCTCGCCGGCGCCGACGTCGCGTACCTGCTCGACCACGAGGTGACGCAGCTCGCCTCCGACGGCAGCACGCAGAACGTGGTGACGCTGGTGATGCACGCGTTCAACGCCGCCGGCCGCGATCGCCTGACGCGGCAGACCGTCTCGACCGCCGGGCGGCTGCGCATGCTGCATGCGTACGCCATCGACCCCGCGGGCAATCGCACCGAGGCGTCGAGCGAGCGCAGCGGGCAGGTGTTCTTCCGCAACCTGCAGATCGGCTCGACCGTGGTGCTGCAGTACCGCAACGACGAGCCCGCGAAGGGCTACCTCTCGCGGCACCTCACCAAGAGCTGGCTCTTCCAGGGGCTGTCGGATCAGCGCGTGCGCGCCGAGTTCGTGCTGTGGACGCCGCTGACCACGAAGCTGCACGAGACGACGGTCGGCCCGGTGAAGCGCAGCGAGTCGCGCCGCGGAGAGCAGCTGCGCATCGACTGGCACCTGCTCGAGGCCTCTCCGCTCGTGTTCGAGCCGGCGATGCCGACGGTGCAGGAGCTCGCCGCGAACATCCGCGTCTCCACCGTGCCCGACTGGGACACCTGGCTCTCGTGGGAGAAGGCGCTGCTCGTCGGCGCCTTCCGCTCTTCGCCCGAGGTCGACGCCGTCGCCGACCGGCTCGCGAAGGGCTCGCCCGACGCGCTCGAGAAGGCGCGCCGCATTCACGAGTTCGTGATGGAGGAGATTCGCTACCAGCAGGACTACGAGAGCTTCATCGCCGGCGTGAAGCCGCACCCCGCTCCGATGGTGCTCGAGCGCAAGTACGGCGACTGCAAGGACAAGGCGGTGCTGTTCATCACGCTCGCGAAGAAGCTCGGGCTCGACGCTCACTTCGCGCTCGTGCGCACGCGCGATGCGGGGCCCATCGACTCGGACGTGCCGATGCAGCAGTTCAACCACGCCATCGTCTACGTGCCGAAGCAGGAGGGCTTCGCCGAGGGGCGCTTCTTCGACCCCACCGCCGACGCGCTGGACGTCGACTCGGTCCGCAGCGACGACGTGGGCACCAAGAGCCTGGTGTTCGACCCGACGACCGGCCAGCACGCGTGGCGCGAGGTTCCGTACCAGACGTACGAGGCGAACGCCGAGCGGTGGAAGCTGGACCTGAAGCTCGAGAAGGACGGCGCGGGCACCGGCTCGGTCGCCATCGCGGCGACGGGGCGCACCGGTTCGCTCTTGCGCCGCACCTCGCGCAACCTCGAGCAGACGGCGCAGCTGATGCAGCGGCAGGTGCAGCGCCTGCTCCCCGGCGCGTCGGCGAGCGAGCTGGGGCTCGACTCGGTGAAGGACCTTCGGGTTCCAGCGCAGCTGTCGACGAAGCTGTCGACGAAGACGCTGGCGCGCGTCGAGGGCGGGGACCTGCGGCTCAAGGTGCCGAGCGACTTCGCGGTGCGCAGCACCTTCTCGATGGCGTCGCGGCGGCACCCGCTCGTGCTCGGCGTGCCGAACGAGAGCGTGACGGTGGTGACGCTGGAGCTGCCCGACGGCTTCGCTCTCTCTCGCGTGCCCCCCGATGCCGAGGTGAAGGCGCCGTGCATGACGTTCTCGCGGAAGCTGCAGGTGCAGGGGAACAAGGTCGTCGCCGAGCTGCGCGGCCGCTTCCTCTGCGAGCGCATCGGCGCGAACGAGTACATCGCGTACCGGAACCAGGCCGAGGACGTCTCGCGGCTCCTCGATGAGGAGCTCGTGCTCTCGCCGCTGAAGCCCGCGAAGCCGCCGCCGAAGCAGGCGCGACGCTGATAAGGAGAGGGCGCGTGATGCGTCGCGTCCTCCTCCCGGTGCTCTTCGGTGTTGCGAGCGCGTGCTCGTGTCCGGGTCCGTCGCCGGAGGACTCGGGCACGCCCGACGCCGGCCGCGAAGACGCAGGTCCACCCGATGCGGGGCTGGCGGATGCCGGCCCGCAGGATGCGGGCCCCGTCGACTCGGGGACTCCCGACGCCGGCCCGCGCGATGCGGGCACGCTGCCCGACGCTGGCACGCTCCGCTGCCTCTCCGTCGCCTGCGTCGGCGACACCACCTGCTCCATCGAAGACGGCGAGTGCCGCTGCAACGGAGCCATCTGCACCGCGGGTGAGACGTGCGAGTGCCCGCAGGCGATGCCCGGCTGCGCGCCGAGCGAGCGCATCTGCGTGACGTCGACGCGCTGCGACGGCCGCACGTGCATGAACGGCACGTCGTGCGACCTCGCCGACGGCCTGTGCAAGTGCCCCGGCCCGGCGGGCCCGGTGTGTGGCGAGATGCAGTTCTGCGGCGCGGCGTTCCCTCCGCAGTGCTCGGGCGGCACCTGCACGCAGCAGTGCGAGGGCGGCCAGTCGTGCGACCCCGACGACGACACCTGCAAGTGCGGCGGTCGCGGCGGCCTGCCGTGCGCGGCCGGAGAGCTGTGCATCTCGTCGCCCGGCCAGTACGCGTGCCGGCTCGCGTGCGCCGCGCTCGGCGGAGTTTGCCCGACCGACCAGTCCTGCTTCATCGACACGCGCGCGCTGCGCGGCGCGGCGTACTGCGCGTTCCCCAGCGGCCTGCTCGCGGAAGGGGAAGAGTGCATTCGGCCGACGCAGTGCTTCGACGGCCAGCCGCTGCACTGTGTGGGGCTCACGAACACCGTGCCGGTCGGCCGCTGCCGCGAGGCGTGCGACCCGAACACGCTGCAGTGCCCCGCGGGGCGGCGCTGCGTCGTCACCGCCGCGGTGCGCGACGCCGGCTTCTGCGTGCCCTGAGCCGAAAGGCCCTCCGTTCACGCTGAGCGGAGCGCGCAGCGCGGAGTCGAAGCGGGCCGGTGGACACCCAGACAGTGGCTTCTCGACTTCGGCGCGCTTCGACTCTTCTGCTCAGTGGCAGACGGTCGCGTACGTCGCCGTCAGTTGCTGTCCCGGCGCAGGTGCGTAGAGCTGCTCGAAGCTCACGGCGTTCTTCGAAGCCAGGAACGCCCAGACCGGCGCGCCGGTCGGGCTCACGGGCGAGACGTCGTTGCCGTCGAGCTTGAGCGTGATGGTCATTCCGGACGCGACGTCGGGCTCGCCGGTGAGCGTGAACATCGGCGCCGGATACACGCGCTGCCCAGCCAGCCAGTCGGCGTCGCAGATCTGCGTGTGCCCGCCATTGAACGCGAGCGTGAGCTGACGCAGCTTCGAGACGTTCGGCCACGGGTCGTCGGTGTTGCAGCCCGCGCGCGCCGGCCACGAAGGACCGATGACGCTGAACAAGACGTTCTCGCGGCGCCCGCCCTTCAGGTCGATGAAGAGCTGCTCGTAGACCGCGGCCCCGGCCGGTGAGCCATCGGGCCCGTCGGTGATGCCGATGATGACGAGCGCGGCGTCGTCGCGCAGGAAGCCGTTCGCTCGGTTCGTCACCGCGCGCCACGCCGGCTCCGCGATGCCGCGCGTGCCGCTGCCGTTCGTCCCGACGACCAGCCGCTGCCGCAGGACTGCTTCGATGTTCGGCGTCTGAGCCGTCAGCGTGCCCGGCGAGCCGAGCAGCGCACCGACGGCAGCTCCGGTCAGCTCTCCGGTGGTCACCGCGACGTGCACGTCGAAGTTGAACCCCAGCTGCCGCACGAAGGTGCCCAGCGCGTTCCCCATGGCGCCCATCAGCTGCGCCTGCTCGTCGAACATCGAGGGTGAGTTGTCGACGACGAACAGCACGTCGAGCTTCGGCTGCGTCGGCACGTTCCACACGTCGGTGTGAATGCCCGTCGTGCTTCCGGCGCCGGTCAACCGCACCACCAGATCGACGATGACGCCGGACTCGTCGACCTTCAGCAGCAGCGCCGAGACGTCGCTGCCCACGTTCTGCGGCTCGTACTCGAGCGTGTACGTCGCGTGCGTTCCGGGCACGAGAGACATCGTCGTCGGGCCCGCTGCGATGGAGAACTCGCTCGTCTGCAGGAGCGACGCGCCCTGCAGGTGCACGGCGTTCGCGCACCCGTTGTACAGCACGACTGTTTTCGTGGACGACGCGCAGCCGGTCTTCACCGTGCCGAAGTCGAGCGCGCTCGTCACGCGCAGGCACGGAGGGCCAACCTGCGCCGACAGCTGCACCTGCGTGCGCGGCGCCGCGGGTGAGCTCGCGTAGATGCTGAGTGAGCCCATGTGCGTCTGGACCGCCGTCGGCGCGAGCCCCAGCGGCTGCGCCTTCACCAGCACGAGCATCGACTGGCCAGCGACCAGGTCGACGCCGGTCAGCGGGCCGCCAGGCAGGCTGAAGATGGACGGAGTGTTCGGGTCGAGGTCGAGCGAGGTGATCAGGCAGTCGTTCTGGCCGATGTTCGTGATCTGAAACGGCAGCGTGAGCGACTTGCCCGAAGCGAGCAGGCCGAACGACAGCGCCGGCGGCGTCACCACGTAGTCGCACGGCGGCAGCGAGACCCCCACCGCCTTCACGTTCACGGTGACCGCAGGCTCGTCGGGGTCGTTCGAGTGGAAGATGACGTCCCACTCGAGATTCCCCGCGCGCGACGGCATCACGCGAATCGGCACGTCGAGGAAGGCCGTCGAGATCGCGACGATGCCGACCGCGGGGTCGTACGCAGCGAGCGAGCTGCTGCACTGGCCGGCAGACCAGGTTCCCACGCAGATGTCCGCAGCGACCGACGCCATGTTCTTGGGGATGACGTCCCACCGCTGAAGGTGCAGGTTGCCAGAGGCATCGGGCGGCTGCGGGCGCGTGCCCAGGTTGCGGAGGGTGACCTTCCGGGTGACGCCGCTGCCCGCGAAGATGGGAACGCGGCCGAAGTCGAGGCTCGTCGGCCGGACGTCGATGTCGGGGCCACCGCCCGTGCCACGCAGCGGGCACGACAGCACCGGCTGCGTGGAGATCGGCGTCGTCATCACGAGCGCTCCGTTGCGCAGGCCGAGGTTCGCTGGCGTGAAGCTCAAGGGAATCTCGACGGTGCCCTCGGCCGGTGCGGTCACGGTCGTGGCGCCGCCGACGATGCGGTACTCGGTCGAGGGGCTCGCCCCGATTCGCGTCTGCAGGTTGCTCAGCACCACGGGGGCGATGCCGTGGTTCCGCACGCGCAGCGACGCCGTCTTCGTGAGGCCCGGCGCGATGAAGCCGAAGTCGAGCACCGCCGGCTCGCAGGTGACGAGCGCCTGCACTCCGCTTCCCGACAGCGGCACCGTGACGAGTGGGCACCCCTCGCCGCCGCGGAGCCTGAGCGAGCCCGCGTACGCCTTCTGGCTCGTCGGCTTGAACGCGACACCCGTCGCGTCGACCGGCACGGAGAACCCGTCGCCCTCCACGCCGTCGATGGTGACGCCCTCGAGGCGGCGGACGACGGTGTCGTCGAGCATCACCTTCCCGAAGTCGATCGCCGTGACGGTGACGCACTCGGGCGCAGTCGCGATGCCGGTCACGTTCAGCGTTGCGGCCTCGCTCCCCCAGCGGAACACCAGCGCGGCGCTCTGGTCGCCGGCCGTGGTCGGAGAGAACGTCACGTTCACCGTTCGCGTGCCCTGCGCAGGGATGAACGCCGGCACGGTGTCGAGGTGGAAGACGGTCGAGCTGTTCTCGAACCCGGAGATGTCGACGTCTCGCGAACCGGGGTTCGCGAGCGTCACGGACAACGTCTTGTGCAGACCGACGCGCAGCGCGCCGAAGTCGAGCGGGTTGGCTCCGTAGATCTGCACCGAGCCCGCGCCGGATCCGCATCCACAGACCACGATCATCACCGCGAGCAGCGGGCGCATGCGAGGCATGGTGCCATGGCCGACACCGCGAAGAAAAATGCTATGAGCCGGGCCGATGACGACGAAGACCGAGACCGCTCCGCCGCTCACCTTCGAACGTTTCTGGCGCTGGCTGCTCGACCACCCGAACTGCGTCATCCGGGCGGGCAGCGACGACTGCACGCTGCTGGACCACGACGACTTCCACTGGGACTTCCTCGAGGAAGAGGAAGGCAACGTCGTCGTGCAGCTCGTGAAGGGCAAGGCGCTGGTCGCCGAGCTGATCATCCAGCGCCGCGACGTGCTCTTCGTCCAGGCGAGCGTCGACGTCGAGAGCGCCGCGCAGGGCTACTGGCTCTTCGAGCTCATCGGCGGCCCGAAGGAAGAGACGTACACCGTCGCGCACGTGCTGATGTCTCACGGCATGGAGCAGCAGCAGAGCCACCAGCTGCTCAAGCACTGAAGCCGCGTCAGAGCCGCTGTTCGCTGCGCAGCCGCTCGAGCACGCGGTCCAGGTACTTCCGCGCCTCCTCGACCAGCGCCTTCTTCGCGCGCTCGCTGTTGGCGCTCTCTTTCACGCCGGCGATGTACTGCTCGTAGATGGCGACCACCTCGCGGCTCGGGAACGCGTCGAGCGCGTGGAGGATGAAGCCGGGGGCGTCGCCTCCGACCGCGGAGAGCCAGGTGGCGAGCGACGGCAGGTGGTCTCCGCCGATGACGCGCAGGCAGAAGTACGCGTCGTGCTTCGCGCCGTGCAGGTCCTGGAGCAGCGACGAGACGGCCTCGAGCTTCTGCGCAGCGGCTTCGTCGTGAGGCGCCAGCGCCTGCGCGAGGTCCGCGGCGGCGAGCTGGCCGGCGATCTCGACGGGGCCGAAGAGGCCGAAGGGGCCCTCGAAGCCGGTGGCGTCGAGCACGGCGTCGTCGCAGTAGCGGCCGAGCAGGGTGGCGAGCCCGAGCAGCTCGGTCGGAAAGCGCTCGAAGCGGGCGCGGTGCGCCTGGAGCACCTCCATCGCCGACCACGCCGCGTCATAGACGTCTTGAAAGCCGGGGCTGTGCAGGTACCAGTAGAACGGCCGCATGATCAGCCGCAGCTCGTCGTCGGACGTCGGCTGCTTCTCGCGCTCGAGCTCCGCGCGCACCGCACGAGCGCCGCGCGGTACTGCGTGAACGACGGCGTCTCCAGCTTCTGCAGGCTCTCTGCGAGGGTGGTCACGACCGGTCAGACCCTCGCCCACCGGGCGACGCGCAGCAAATCCCGGGTCCTTCGGCGCCAAACGTGCGTCAAAAGGCGTCTCATCGTGCGCATCAGGCCAGCTCCATGCGCGGCCGGTTTTCCCTTGGACCCCCAAAGCACCGCTGCTAGAGGCGCAGCCCAAAGTGACTGGTCCGGGCGATGAGCTATCGGGCTTTGCAAAGGCCTACAGGGCCGCAGCCCCGTGGATGAATGCGAGCGCGAAGCTCACCTCCGCACCGGCACTCGGAGTGGCGATTGGGTGGTGGATAGACAGCAAGAAGGGCAGCGCGCCGTGGGGAGTGCTGATCGGCGCGATGATCGGGATGACGTTGGGGTTCGTGGGATTCATCACTGACGTGCTGCGGATGACGAAGAAGTCCGACGCGAAGAAGGACGCAGAGAAGAAATGACGAAGTTCGCCAACATCGCGCTGCTGTCCGCCGCGGCCTGCACCGCCGCCGTCGCGATCGTCATGGCTCTGCCGCTCGACGACTCCGCCCGCTCGACCACGCTGCTCGGCGTCGCGCTCTCCGGCGCCTCGGGCGGCATCGCCCTCGTCGTCAAGCGCCGCGCCCTCACCCGCAACGGCCTCACCGCCGTCCTCGGCGCGCTCACCTTCATGTTCTTCGTCCGCGGCGCGCTGCTCGCGCTCGGCCTCACCTTCGTCGTCCGTGGAGACGGCGTCGAGCTCGCCTTCGTCGCCGGCTTCTTCGCCGTCTACTTCATCCAGCAGACCCTCGAGCTCACCTGGGTCGTCGCCGAATCGAAGAAGAAAACCGGAGTCCCCGCCACATGATCAGCCTCCTCGTCGCCCTCTCGCTCGCGAGCTCACCCGACCACGGCACCGTCGAGCCCGGTCACGGCCCCGAACACAAAGAGACGCTCGACGCGCCGACGTTCATCCTCCACCACGTCTCCGACTCCGACGAGTACGAGTTCGAGCTCCCCATCCCCGGCGTCCAGCACCACCCGACGCTGCACCTCGGCGAGATCTTCCACTCGCTGCGCTGGGAGGAGAAGCCCGGCGCCTGCTCCGCCGAGATCCACGGCCCGCTCTCCGCGATGCCGTCGCTCGGCCGCTTCTTCGAGGGCTGCCGCGACTTCCGCCCCACCAAGGCCACCTTCATGATGTGGCTCGCCGCCGCGCTGCTCATCCTCTTCGCGCTGCTGTTCGCGAACCGCGACAAGACGAAGCTCGTGCCCAAGGGCGTCGGCGCCAACGTCATCGAGGTGCTGCTGCTCTTCGTCCGCGACGAGATCGCCTACAAGAACATCGGCAAGCAGGACGGCGACCGCTACGTCCCGCACCTCGCGAGCGTCTTCTTCTTCGTCCTCTTCATGAACTGGTTGGGCCTCATCCCCAACTTCGGCAGCGCGACGGGTCAGCTCTCCGTCACGCTCGTGCTCGCGAGCATCACGTTCGTGCTCACGCAGATCGCCGGCATTCGCAGCGCCGGAATCGGCGGCTATCTCGGCCACCTCACCGGCGGCACTCCCCCGGCGCTGTGGATCATCATGATCCCGGTCGAGTTCCTCGGCCTCTTCACCAAGCCCTTCGCGCTGATGATTCGTCTCTTCGCGAACATGCTCGGCGGCCACCTCGTCCTCTTCTTCATCCTGGGCCTCATCTTCATGCTGCACCCGGCGATGGCCATCGTCAGCGTGCCGCTGGCCTCGGTCATCTACCTGCTCGAGATCTTCGTCGGCATCCTGCAGGCGTACATCTTCACGCTGCTGTCCGCGCTGTTCATCGGCCAGAGCGTCGCGATGGGCCACCACGGCCACGGCGATGACCATGCCCATGAACCGCATGGTCACGCCAAGGAACACGCGCACTGAAAAGTTCGAAAAAGGACCCGGCAACGCCGGAGGTAGCACCCGATGGGAAACACAACCGACTCCCCCGAGAAGTGAGTCACTGACAAACGAAGGAAGTACGAAACATGACCAGCATTGCTCTCGCGTTCCTCTCTGCCGGCATCGGCGCCGGTCTCACCATCATCGGCATCGGCATGGGCATCGGTAAGCTCGCCACCGCCGCGCTCGAAGGCATCGCGCGCCAGCCGTCTGCCACCGGCGACCTGCGCGCCACCATGCTCGTGGCCGCCGGCCTCGTCGAAGGTGCAGGCCTCTTCGCCCTCGTCATCTGCATTCTTTTGACACTGAAGGCTTAAGCAACCACGCCAGACCGCGAGGGACGCGGCCACCGAAGCCGGACGAAGTCCGGCCTGGCGGCGACAGCCGGAAGTGGCCGCGGCCCTTCGCGAGAAACAAGGAGCTCTGAATCATGCCGAACATGCTCGTCCTCGCCTCGGGTGGAAGCATCACCGACGTCCAGCCCGGCCTCGTCTTCTGGACCCTCATCACCTTCATCATCGTGGCCTTCGTGCTGCGCCGGGTGGCGTGGGGGCCGCTGCTGCAGGCGGTCAACGAGCGTGAGAAGCAGATTCAGAGCTCCATCGACGCGGCGAAGAAAGAGCGCGCCGAGGCCGAGAAGCTGCTCTCCGAGCAGAAGTCCGCCATCGCCGCCGCGCGCAGCGAGGCCGCCGAGCAGCTGCGCAAGACGCAGTCCGACATGGAGAAGCTGCGTGAGGACCTGATGGCCAGGTCGAAGCGCGAGGCCGAGGAGCTCAAGGCCGACGCCCGCCGCACCATCGAGGCCGAGAAGAGCAAGGCCATCGCCGACATCAAGAACGAGGCGGTCACCCTCGCCATCCAGATCGCCGAGAAGCTGCTCGCCGAGAAGCTCGACGACGGCAAGCACCGCGCGCTCGCCGAGCAGTTCGTGCAGGACCTGCAGAAGCAGCAGCAGCAGCCTCGCGCTTGAGCGAAAGCTGGCCGGTCGAAGTCGCCCTCATCGTCCAATGGGGCGACATGGACGCGTTCCAGCACGTCAACAACACCGTCTTCCTGCGGTGGTTCGAGAGCGCCCGCATCGCCTACTTCGAGAAAGTGGGCATGCCGACGGGAGCCGGCACCACTGCTTCTGCAGACGGCGCTGAGCCGGGGCCCATCCTCGCGCGCGCCACCGTCGACTTCCTCAAGCCCGTCACGTTCCCCGACCGCGTCACGGCGCGCGCGCGGGTCGCGAAGGTCGGCAACTCCTCGTTCACGATGCTGTACCAGGTGTACAGCGAGAAGCTCGGCGCCGTCGTCGGCCAAGGTGAGGGCGTCGTCGTGATGTTCGACTACGCGAAGCAGACCAAGGTGCCCGTCAGCGATGCGCTGCGGGCGCGCATCGCGCAGCTCGAGGGGGGCGCGCATGCTCCGTAGCGCGCTCGTCCTGCTCGTCACCGCCTCGGGCTGCATCACCGTCGGCAGCGCTCAACCCGCGAGCACCCTCGGCCGGGGCAACTTCGTCGGCGGCGTCGAAGGCTCGCTGTGGAGTGTCGTCGTGCCGGACCAGCGCACCGCCACCGCCCTCGGCGTCAGCACGCTCAACGTGCTGCCCTCCGTCAGCGGAGTGCTGCGCGTCGGCGTCTCCGACCGCGTCGACCTCGGTGCTCGCATCGGCCTCAACGGCCTCGAGCTGCAGTCGAAGTTCATGTTCACCGAGCCTGGCGCGAAGCTCATCGTCTCGCTCGCTCCGCAGCTGCAGGGCTTCTACTTCCCCTCCATCAACGACGGCATGGGTACGTCGACGAACCAGTTCGGCATGCTCAGCATCCCGCTGCCCGTGCTCGTCGGCATTCGCCTCGGAGCTCACGAGCTCGTCTTCGGCGTCCGCCAGGTGAACCAGATCGTCATCTACAAAGAGAGCTTCGCCAACGCGCAGAACTACGTCGCGTACTCGATGCTCTTCGGAGCCAGCGCCGGCATCGCGCTTCGCTTCGGTACGAGCTTCATGATGATCCCGGAGATCGCCGCGCAGGTGCCCGTCTGGCAGACCGCGCAGACGCGCTACGGCCCGGTTTCGACCCTGGGCATCGGCAGCTTTCAGCTCACCGCGGGCGTCGCCTGCGTGTTCGGCAAGGTCGGCGGCCCGCGCGCGGCCGAGCCTCCGCCCGAGCCCGCGCCCGAGAGCTGGGACGACCAGCCGCCTGCGCGGCCCCCGCAGCGCCAGCCTCCTCCGCAGGAATGGCCCGACGACGTGGCTCCGCCGCCGCCTCCGCCGCCGCTTCCTCCTGCGAACGGCGCCTGACGTTACGGAGCGGTGGCGCGCGCCACTTCGCCACACTCCCGCGGACGATCGATCGCGGAAACGTCCGTCAACGCACGGCGTCGTGCTGGCGCGGCAGTTGAAATCTCCCTCGAGCGTGAGGGTCATCTCAGCTCCGACACCCGTGCGCGGCGGCGCGCTCGATGCCATGCGCTTCGCGGCCGCGCTGCTCATCGTGCTCTACCACTACGGCGCCGAGGCGCCGACTCCGCTCGAGTCCCTCTCCGAGCTCTTCGCGCGCGGCTTCCTCGCCACGAACTTCTTTCTGATGTTGTCCGGCTTCGTGCTCGGCCGCGCGTACGGGCACCAGGTGCTCGGCGGAAAAATCTCCGTGCCTGCGTTCTTCCGCAAGCGCGTCGAGCGCGTGTGGCCCGGGCAGCTCGTCGTGCTGCTCGGCCTCGTCGCGATGTACCTCGCCGCGACCGCCGCCGGCGCCACGCCGCGGCACCCGGAGAACTACTCGGCGCAGTCGTTGGTGATGCAGGCGCTGCTCGTTCAAGGGTGGGGCGTGCCCGGCGGCGAAGGCTGGAACGAGCCGAGCTGGTCGCTGTCGGCGCTCGTCGTCTGCTACGCGGCGTTCCCGTTCATCTGGCGCACGGTGAGCCGCATGACGAGCTCGCTCAACCTGCTCGTGCTCGGAGTGAACGCCGTCGTCGCGGCGGACGTCGTCTGCATGCTCGCGCTGAAGCACCGGCTCTACGACCTCCCGCTCACGTTCGGCGTCGTTCGCGCGCTGCCGCTGTTCTTCCTCGGCGCCTGCCTCGCGCGCATCGTCGAGCTCGAGCAGCCGAGCGTGGCTTCGGCGAAGGCGCTCGCCGTGGCATCCATCGTCCTGCTCGTGGGGCAGCAGCTCCTCGGCCGGTGGGACCTGGCGAGCATGATCTGCATCGCCGCGATGGTGCTCGCGCTCGGCCGCCTGCCCGTCGTGCATCCGTCGCGGCTCGCCGAGCGCGCGGCGAAGCTGTCGTTCGCGCTGTTCGTCACGCACTCCATCACCGGCATGGCCTTCTTCGGCGCGCTCGAGCTGCTCGAGCGGCAGGTCGAGCTGAGCGAGAGCCTGCGCTGGGCGCTGTGGGCCGCGTCGGTTCCGGCGGCGATCGGCGTCGCGTGGCTGTTCGACACGCTGATCGACGAGCCGCTGCAGAAGTGGCTCGCGCGGCGGCGCAAGACGCGCGCCTCGGTGGTGGCTCCGGCCGAGGGAATCTGACTACACGCGGGCGTGGCCACGGCCCTCTTGTCGGGGTCTTGTCCGTAAGCGGCAGGCCGGACAACGAGGAGGGAGTCTCATGAAGCGGTCTTCACTCATTCTGATGGTGGCAGTCGTGTTCGCGTGCGGCGCTCCGGCGGTGACGTCGGACGAGCAGGCGCGGCGCGCGTATCTCGGCCTCGACAAGGCGATCGGCAAGTGCCTCAACCTGGGGTTCGCGGGGTTCAACTCCGCTTCGAGCGCGAACATCGCGCCGCAGAGCACGACGGGCGACAAGAGCGGCACGCTCACCGTGACGGGCCAGGTCGATCAGGGCGCGTCGGCGAACAAGAGCATGCGGTTGAACGTGGCGATGGCGACGTACTCCGACGGAGACGTGGTGCCCGACGGAGGGACTCCGCTCGCCATCACCTACTCGACCGACGCGGGCGCGCTGCCCGACCTCGACGTGCAGCTGAAGAACATCCCCAACGGCACACTCGAAGGCACGCTCGTCGGCTCGTTCAACATGACCGGCGACCTCGAGGGTGAGGTGACGCTGAACCTCGCGATGATGGGGCAGCTCGAAGCGACCGCCGACGGCGGCACGCAGCGCAAGGCGGGCACCGTGAAGGTGACCGGCACCGCGAAGTCCGGCGGCGGCACGTACAACGTCGACCTCACGCTGTGAGGTCGTAGACACGACCGCTCACGCTGATGAGCGGAGGCCGTCCTTCGAAGGCTCAGGACTCCGTCGAAGCGGGCCGATGGACACCCGGACCGGCGCCTTCGACTGCGACCTGCTTCGCAGGTCTCCGCTCAGGGCGAACGAGTGCAACACACCGAATTCACTGCCCTTGAGCTTCCGCGCGGCGCCACGCCTCTTACTTCCCCGCATGCGCCGCATCGCCCTCCTCGCCCTGCTGGCCGGCTGCACCGGCGACATCGTCCTACCCGGCGGCACCCCGAACGGCGGCACCGGCGGCGGAGTCGTCGAGCCCACGGTGAAGCCACCGCTCTTCTCGTGCGAGCCGGCGGCGCAGCCGAGCCCGTCGGTGCTGCACCGGCTCAGCCGCTCGCAGTACCTCGCGACGCTGGAAGACCTGCTCGGCCGCGCGTACTCGCCGGCGCAGCTCAACACGCTCTTCCAAGCACAGGCGCTGGCCGCGACGCTGGCCGCGCTGCCCAACGACGGCACGGGCGGCAAGGACCTCGTCTACGACACCGAAGACCAGCGCATCAGCACGCTGCTCGTGCAGCCGCAGGTCGACGCGGCGACCGCCATCGCCGAGTGGATTGCTGCCGACGCCGCGCGCCTCTCCGCGTTCACGAACGCGTTCGGTCAGTGCACCACGCCCACGCAGGCCCAGTGCATCGACGCGACCGTGCGCGGCTTCGGGCTGCGCGCGCTGCGCCGACCGCTCTCCGACGCCGACGGCGACTTCGCGTTCTACCGCGCCGCCTACGACGCCACGACGTACGGCGGCTGGCGCGGCCTCATCGCGAGCTTCCTGCTCGCGCCGGACTTCCTCTTCCGCTCCGAGCTGCGCGGCGCCGACGAAGCCGAGGGCCTTCAGCGCCTCACCTCGTACGAGCTCGCCGCGCGCCTCTCGTACACGCTGACCGGCTCGATGCCCGACGAGCCGCTGCTCACCGCGGCGGCCGCCGGCCTCGACGCCGCCGCGCTCGAGGCGCAGGCCGAGCGGCTCATCGCGACTCCGCGGGCGCGGGCGCACCTCGAGCGCTTCTTCCGCCAGTGGGTGCGGCCCGACCGCGTGCACGCGTTCAACCCCTCGGCGGTGCCGAGCCTCGGCATCGTCGACCCCAACGGCCCCGCGCAGGCGCTGTCGCTCAGCCTCGATCTCCCCAAGCTGCGCGAAGACGCCATCGAGGAGATGGTCGCGCTGCTCGACCACTTCGGCCAGCGCGGCTCGCTGCGCGACGTGCTGACCTCCGACCTCTCGTTCGCGCGCACGCCCGCGCTCGCCAGCATCTACGGCGTGCCGGTGTGGAACGGCGACGTCGAAGCCGTGCCGCGCTTCCCCGCCGGCCAGCGCAGCGGCCTGTTCACACGCGCCGGCTACCTCATCTCCGGCTACCCCGACAGCAACCCCATCATTCGCGGAGCCCGCCTGCGCGTCGAATACCTCTGCGACCAGCTCGAGCCGCCCGCCGACATCTCGACTCCGATGGGCTACGTCGCGCCCGCCGTGCCGACCGTCCGCAACCTCACCGTCGCGAAGACGGAGATGTTCGGCACGCCCTGCCGCGGCTGCCACGCGGTGAGCATCAACCCGCTCGGCTTCCCGTTCGAGCGGTACGACGCGTTCGGCCGCTTCCGCAACCGCGAGCCCATCTCCGACGCGATGGGCAACGTGCAGCGCTGGGAGAGCGTCGACGCCCTCATCAAGCCGAACATCGACCGCGACAACCTGGACACGCCCGTCGACGGAGCGCTCGAGCTCTCGCAGCGCCTCGCGAGCTCCGAGCGCTTCCACGCCTGCTTCGCGCGCCACGCCTTCCGCTTCGTCACCGGTCGTCACGAGGTCGCGCCGCGCGACGTGCAAGAGACGCAGGACGGCTGCGTGCTGCGGTCGATGCAGCAGGCCTCGTCGAGCGGCAGCATCAAAGACGTGCTGCGCGCGCTCGTGCGCTCTCCTCACTTCACCTCGAGAAAGCTCCCGGCGGAGGTGCAGCCATGAAGTTCGACCCCTTCAGCCGTCGTCACTTCCTGCAGGGCTTGGGGGGCTTCGCGCTCGCCCTGCCGCTGTTGCCCTCGCTGATGAGCCGCGCCGAGGCGCAGGCGATGCGGCTGCCGAAGTTCTTCGTGTCGATGTGGGTCGGCCACGGCGGCATCAGCGTCGACAACACGTACCCCATCGACTCGACCGTCACGCTGCAGGACGTGCCGCTGTATCCCGGCCACGTCGGAAAGACGGCGCGCCTCGTCGAGTGCAAGCGCACGCACGCGGCGACGGCGGCGGCGCGGACGCAGAACATCGAGGACCACGACGCGGGCGCGGCACGGGTGTCTCCGCTCATCGGCAGCTTCGTGACGGACGCGCTGCTGCAGAAGATGAACGTGCTGCGCGGCATCGACTTCCTGCACTGGGGCGGGCACACGCGCGGGTACCTCGGCAACTTCGTGAACCGCGACGGCGGCAGCGACAACGGCCTGGCGAACGTGCCTGTGCCGACCATCGACCAGGTCATCGCGGCGTCTCCGAGCTTCTACACCGCGGGCGAGCGGGCGCTGCTGAAGGCTCCGGCGCTGTCGTCGACGTGGACGCACCTGTCGTCGGCGCGCTCGGGCACCGGCGTCGCGCAGAACCCGTACGGCGCGCGCACCATCGGCGAGGTGTTCGACCTCTTGTTCAACGGCGTGAACAGCACGCCGGGCCAGGTCGACCCGCGCGCGTCGCTCGTCGACCGCGTGCACCAGGACTACGTGCGTGTCGCGCGTGGAGCGAACGGGCCGGGAAGGCGCATCAGCCGCGACGACCGCGTTCGGCTCGAGGAGTACATGTCGAACCTGTCGACCATCGGCGAGCGGATGCGCGCGATGCAGTCGGCGGGCTGCACGGTGCCGTCGGTGACGGCGGCGCAGCGCGGGCTGCGCACGCGCGAGGGCGAGGCCGACTGGGAGTGGACGGGCGCGGCCGCGACGGCCCAGCAGCGCGTGGAAGATCAGCGCCAGTCGCTCGAGCTCTACAACATGCTGCTGGTGCACGCGTTCTCGTGCGGCAGCACGCGCATCGTGGTGCGGCAGCTGAGCTCGCTGCGCGACCAGTGGGACCCGACCATCTACAACACGCCGAGCATGTTCGAGACGTCGCGCACCGACGCGCACGGCATGACCTTCCACAACCACTTCCTGGAGGACCGGCAGCGCCACATGATGCGCAGCCAGCGGTTCTTCTTTCAGTACGGGTTCACGGACCTCGTGTCGCGGCTCGAGGCGACGCAGGTGGTGCCGGGCGTCACGATGCTCGACCAGGCGCTGGTGTACTGGGGCTCCGAGAGCGGGCCGTCGACGCACAACGCGAAGTGCCTGCCGACGATTCTGGCGGGCCGCGCCGGCGGCTACTTCTCGACGGGCCACTACGTCGACTACACGAACCGCGCGCGCTCGATTCGCGGCCGCTACGGGGACATGTGGCTGGCCGGCCTGCCGCAGAACCGGCTGCTGGCGAACATCGCGCAGGCGATGGGCCTGACGCCTGCCGAGTACGAGCTCAACGACACCGCGTACGCCACGAAGTTCGCCTCGCGCGGCGGGAAGGTGCCCGGCTACGGCGACCCGCACGTCGAGACCGGCGACAGCGTGGTGCCGTACCTGCCCGAGTCGATCGCCGACATGAGCGTGAAGCTGCCGGTCATCTAGTAGGGCCTGGCTCCTTTTTCGCGGCGCAGAAGTCCGTCTGCTGCAGAGCCGTCACGCGAAGAAGGTGCCTGTCCCTTCGGCAGAGCGCCCCTCTTCACAGAGCGCAACATCGCTCGCCATCCCTGCTAATAGCGGCCCGTATGGGTCTCTCCATCGGAATCGTCGGTCTGCCGAACGTCGGCAAGTCGACCCTCTTCAACGCGCTCTCGAACGCGGGCGCTCTCGCGGCTAACTACCCGTTCGCGACCATCGAGCCGAACATCGGCGTGGTGCCTGTCCCCGACGAGCGGCTCGACAAGCTCTCCGCGCTGATCAAGCCGGAGAAGACCATTCCCACCTCGCTCGAGTTCGTGGACATCGCCGGCCTCGTGCGCGGCGCGAGCAAGGGCGAAGGCCTCGGCAACCAGTTCCTCGCGAACATCCGCCAGGTCGACGCGGTGCTCTACGTGCTGCGCTGCTTCATCGACGACAACATCACGCACGTCGAAGGCAGCGTCGACCCGCAGCGCGACAAGGACACCGTCGACACGGAGCTGTGCCTCAAGGACCTCGAGACGCTCGAGAAGCGGCGCGACAAGACGAGCAAGTCGGCGAAGGCGCCCGGCAAGGAAGGCGAGCTCGCGAAGGCCGAGCTCGCGGTGCTCGAGAAGATCAAGGCGAAGCTCGACGACGGAGTCCCCGTCCGCGCGCAGGGCCTCACCGAGGACGAGCAGGAGTCCATCCGCGACCTCTTCTTCCTCACCAACAAGCCGGTGCTCTACGTCGCGAACGTCGCCGAGTCGCAGCTGGCCAACGCCGAGAGCGACCCGCTCGTGCAGAAGGTGAAGGCCATCGCGGCGAAGGAGAACGCGCCGTACGTCGTCGTCGCCGCCGCGCTCGAGGCCGAGATTCAGCAGCTCCCCATCGAAGAGCGGCCCGCCTTCCTCGAGTCCGCGGGGCTCAAGGAGCCCGGCCTCAACAAGATCGTGCGCGCCGGCTACACGCTGCTCGGCCTGCAGACCTACTTCACCGTCGGCCCCAAGGAGTGCCGCGCCTGGACCATCCGCAAGGGCTGGAAGGCGCCGCAGGCCGCCGGCGTCATCCACACCGACTTCGAGAAGGGCTTCATCAAGGCCGAGGTCCTCTGGTGGGAAGACCTCATCCGCCTCGGCTCCGAGGCCGCGGCGCGCGACAAGGGCCTGTTGCGCATGGAAGGTAAGGAGTACGTGGTGAAGGACGGCGACTGCATGCACTTCCGCTTCAACGTGACGACATGAGCACCATCGAACATTCGAAAGACGGAGACCACCGCGGCGCCTTCGTTCGCACGAAGGACGGCAAGCGCATCGCCGAGATGACCTACTCGATGGCCGGCACCGGCAAGGCGATGATCGACCACACCTGGGTGTCCGAAGAGCTGCGCGGGCAGGGCGTCGCGCGGCAGCTGCTCGACGCCGCGGTCGCCTGGGCGCGCAAGGACCAGCTGAAGATCATCCCCGTCTGCCCCTACGCGAAGGCGGAGTTCGACAAGGACCCGAGCATCGGCGACGTGCTCTCCAAGTGAACGTCCTCATCACCGGAGCCGGCGGCGCCCTCGGCACCAGCGTCCGCGCCGCGTTCGAGAAGGCCGGCTGCACGCTCTACACGCCGAGCAGCCGCGAGCTGAACCTCACCGACGAGGCGGCGGTCGTGAAGTACTTCGCCGGGCTGCCGCAGCTGTGGGCGAGCGTGCACCTCGCCGGCGGCTTCGTGATGGCGCCGTTCGTGGACACGTCGCTCGCCCAGGTGCGCCAGCAGCTCGACATCAACTTCGTGACGGCGTTTCTGTGCTGCCGCGAGGCGGTGAAGAAGGGCGCGCAGCGCATCGTGAACGTGGCGTCGCGGCTGGCGCTCGAGCCGGGCCCCGGCAGCATCGCGTACGCGGCGTCGAAGGCGGCGCTGGTGATGATGACGCGCTCGCTCGCCGAGGAGCTCGAGCCGAAGGGCGTGCTCGTGAACGCGGTGGCGCCGTCGCTGATGGACACTCCGGCGAATCGGAAGTCGATGCCCGACGCCGACCCCTCGAAGTGGCCGAAGACCGACGACGTCGCGCGCGCGATTCTCTGGCTCGCGTCGAAGGACAACGTGCTGACGTCCGGCGCCGTCGTGCCCGTCTACGGCGCGACCTGACCGCGATGGGCGCCGAAGCAACCGTCAAGGCGAAGGTGCTCGGCAAGCCCGACCAGGGTCACGCGCTGCTCGAGACACACGAGCTCGTCTTCCGCGGCGCGCAGCGCTGCGTCGTGCGGCTCGACGAAGTGCGCAAGACCGCCACCGTCAGCGGCGCGTGGCTGAAGCTCGGCAAGGACCTCGAGCTCGAGCTCGGCGCAGGCGCGGCGAAGAAGTGGCTCGAGAAGATCAAGAACCCGAAGTCGGTGCTGCAGAAGCTGGGCGTGAAGCCGGGCCAGCGGGTGAAGTTGATCAACGTCGCTGATCCATCGCTCGCGACCGAGCTCGAAGCGACCGGCGCGGTGCTCACCGACGATAGGGCCGACGTCGTCTTCCTGCAGGTCCGCGACGCGGCTGATCTGAAGCGCCTGCCGAAAATCACCGGCGACGGAGCCCTCTGGCTGCTGCGCCCGAAAGGCAAGAACGCCCCAGTGGGCGAGAGGGAGACGATGGCCGCGGGCAAAGCTGCCGGCCTCGTCGACGTCAAAGTGGTGGGATTTTCGGAGACTCTGTCGGCAGAGAAGTACGTCGTTCCGCTCGCGAGACGGAAATAGGCCCCCTGGCGGCAGTGTTGGCCGAGCCGCTACCATGAGCGGCGTTGTCCCCCCCGTAGAATCCCCTCAGCAACTGGAGCTTTTTGACATGGCACGTCGTCGTCGCTTCTCTCGCCGCGGAGTCGTCTCCGCGCTGGTGGGGGCGGCGCTGCTGCCCAGGGTCGCGCGCTCCGCCACGAAGGGCCTCGGCTACTTCGACGTCAGCCGCAGCGACATCTACATCCGCGGCCTCGACCCCGCGCACGAGGGCATGACCATCGGGCAGCTGTCAGACCTGCACGTCGGCTCCGCGACGCCGGACGCGCGCATCGTCGGCGCCGTCGAAGCGATGAACGAGCTCAAGCCGGACATCGCGGTGCTCACCGGCGACTTCGTCACCGTCAAGTCCGACCCGCGCAGCCTCGTCGGCGAGCTGCTCGGCAAGCTCGAGGTGCAGACGTTCGCGGTGCTCGGCAACCACGACCACTGGACGCACGCGGGCGAGGTCGAGCAGTCGCTGGAGAAGAAGGGCATCAGCGTGCTGCGCAACACGCACTCGACGGTGCGCGTGAAGGGCGCCGACTTCACCGTGCTCGGCCTCGACGACACCACCACGAAGAGCGACGACGTGGCGGACACGTTCAAGGGGGCCCCGACGCGCGGCTCGCGCCTCGTGCTCACGCACACGCCCACCGGTGTCCGCAAGCTGCCGCCGTGGAACGACCTGCTCTGCCTGAGCGGCCACACCCACGGCGGTCAGATGCACGTCGCCGGCATCACCGCCGCCATCTTCCGCCGCTTCGGCCAGCCGTACCTGCGCGGCCACTACGAGGTGAACGGCAACCAGCTGTACGTGAACCGCGGCCTGGGCTTCGGTCGCGGCGGCCGCCACCCGCGCATCGACTCCGAGCCCGAGCTCGCGCTGCTCACGCTGCGGCGCGCGCCGGAAGACGACGTGAAGTACGCGTCGATCCTCCGCGAGTCCTAAGCAGCACGCAGCGCGAAGGCTCTGATCAACGGCGCGACGCGCTCCGGCGCTTCCATCATCGCCCAGTGGCTCACGTCGCTCAGGTGGTGCACCTCGCCGCCGAAGCGGTCTGCGTAGCTCGAGGGAATGTACGGGTCCTGGTCGCCCCAGATGACCTGCAGCGGCACCTGCTTCGTCGCCGCCGCGAGCTTCTCGGGCCAGCCGGCCAGCCGCGACGAGTCGAGGTGGCGGTAGTAGCGCAGCACCATCTGCCGCGTCTTCTTGCCGTAGTGGTCGTACGCGCGCTCGGCGTACGCGCGCGGCATCTTCGGCGCCGCCTTCAGCACCTGGCTGACGAACAGGCTGCGCCCCGCGAGCGCCATCGTCAGCTCACCGAGCACGGGCCTGCGCCACACGCGGCCCCAGAAGTGCCAGCGGTAGTCGGGGAAGAAGTTCGCGTTGAAGAGGGTGAGCCGCGAGATGAGCTCGGGGTGCGAGGCGGCGAAGAGCAGCCCGTACGTCCCGCCGACGTCGTGGATGACGAGGTGCGGTCGCTGCAGGCCGAGCCCGGTGATGAGCTCGCGCACCCAACGGACCTGCGCCTCGAAGGTCACGTCGAGCGGCGCATCCGAACCGCCGAAGCCGGGCAGGTCCGGCGCGTAGCAGGTGAAGGAGTCCTTCAGCTGCTCGATGACCGGCTCCCACGCGTGGTGGGTGTCCGGGTTGCCGTGCAGGAACAGCAGCGGCGGGCCGGAGCCGGCCTCGTGGACCTCGGTCTTCACCCCTGCGCACGTGAGCGTCTTCACGGAAGCTGCCGTACGCGACAGTGGGCCGCCGCGGCAACACGTTCGGCGAGCTGAACCAGCTCCATTCCACCGTTGGCCACCAGCTGCGTGCCCATCTCGCGGCCTGCGATCTCGAGCCTGCGGTTGCTCACGATGAGGACGTCGTCTCGCGCGACGAAGTAGCGCGCGCCCGTCGTCTCGTTCTCGAGCGTGACGGTGCCGTCGTCGCGCAGCACGCCACGGACGTGCTCGGCGCCCTCCAGCCGGCGCAGGACGATTTCGTGGTCCTCCGGGTCCAGCACGCCCTCGGCGGAGCTCGCCACAGGCTGCTGCTGCTCCAGCGCGTGCCGAAGCGCAGTCGCATCGGGGAACCGGTCGGCCGGCTCTCGCGCGAGCGCGCGCAACACGACGTCGTTCAGCGACGCCGACAGCTCGGGGTTGAGGCTGGCCGGCGGCCTGACGTCGACCTGCTGAATCGCGCGGAGCGTCTCGAGGTCGCTGTCGCGAACGAACGGCCGCGTTCCGGTGAGCAGCTCGTACAGCATGGCGCCGAGGGCGAAGAGGTCCGTCCGCGCGTCGAGCGGCCTGCCGGAGAGCTGCTCCGGCGACATGCAGCCCGTCCTGTGCCTCAGCATGCCGCCACGAACGTGGGTCACTGCGTTCTCCACGCGGAACAGCCCGAGGTCGCGCAGCTTCACCACGCCGTCGAGACGCACCCGCACGTGCTCGGGCCGAAGGTCGGCGCACACCAGGCCGGCCGAATGCACGTACTCGAGCGCCTCGCAGACCTCGACGCCGATTCGCAGCGCCGCGGCGAGCGGTACGCGGCGCCGGCGCTGTCGCGCCCGGCGCAGCACCTGGCTGAGATCGGCGCCCCAGACGTGCTCCACGACGACGCAGTGTGCCCCGTCCAGCTGCGTGACCTCGTGGAGCTGCACCAGCTTCGCGTGCCGCAGCCGCGCGACGAGCTGCAGTGCGTGCTCCGGCCCATGGCGAACACCCATTCCGGACCAAGCCGAACGCCGATTCCGGAGCATGCCGAACACCCGTTCCGGGCGAAGCCGAACACCCATTCCGGCCGTACCGAACGCCCCGGAATGGGCATCCAGCTGAGCTGACGTAGCGGTTGACGACGCTGGACAGACCGCCGAGCACGCCGCCCCCACCAAGGAGGCGAACGTTGTCGGCAGAAAGGCTGTCCATGCGGATGTTGAGAGAAGTGTTGAGGCTGTACCTGGCGGTGCACGCGTCACAGCGGAAGATCGCCGAGAGCTGCAAAGTGTCGCCGAGCACGGTGAACGGCTACGTGGGCCGCGCGAAGGTCGCGAAGCTCACGTGGCCGCTGCCGCCCGAGCTCGACGACGACGCGGCGCTGACCGCGCTGCTGTTCCCCGACGAGAACCGACCGCAGGCGCACCGGCCCGAGCCTGACTGGGCGGCGGTGCACCTCGAGCTGAGGAAGAAGCACGTCACCAAGGCGCTGCTCTGGGAGGAGTACAAGAGCGCGCAGCCGGACGGCTACCAGTACAGCCAGTTCTGCGAGCGGTACGCGCGCTGGGCGGTGCACGTGAACGTGGTGATGAGGCAAGAACACCGCGCCGGCGAGAAGATGTTCATCGACTTCAGCGGCGACGGCATCAACGTCGTCGACCCGAAAACGGGCGAGGTCTCGGTCGCGAAGCTGTTCATCGCGGTGCTCGGCGCGAGCAATCTCACCTACGTCGAGCCGACCCTCAACGAGGACCTGCGCAGCTGGACGGGCGGTCACGTGCGCGCGCTCGACTACTTCGGCGGCGTCGCCGAGATCTGGGTGCCCGACAACCTGAAGGCGGGCGTGAAGAAGCCCAACCGCTACGAGCCGGACATCAACCCGACGTACGCCGAGCTCGCTCGCCACTACGACGCGGCCGTCATCCCGACGAGAGTGCGCAAGCCTCGAGACAAGGCGAAGGTCGAACAGGGCGTGCTGCTCGCCGAGCGGTGGATCATCGCGGCGCTGCGGAACCGCACCTTCTTCTCGCTCGAAGAGGTGCGCGAGGCCATCAAGCCGCTGGTCGAGAAGCTGAACAACCGGCAGATGCGGAAGCTGAAGAAATCGCGGCGCGAGGTCTTCGAGCAGCTCGAGCGCGCGGCGCTCAAACCACTGCCGCGCTCGCCGTACGAATTCGCGCGATGGGCGCAGCCGAAGGTCCACATCGACTACCACGTTGAGTTCGACGACAACTACTACAGCGCCCCGTACCAGCTCGTCGGGCAGGTGCTCGACCTGCGCGCGACGGATACGACGGTCGAGATTCTGCGCGGGCTGAAGGTCCTCACCTCGCACGCGCGCAGCTACGAGAAGGGGAAGTACGTCACGAAGACCGAGCACATGCCCAAGGCGCATCGGGCGCAGGCGGAGTGGACGCCAGCACGACTCATCGAGTGGGCGAAGAAGACCGGCCCGGGTACGGCGAAATTGGTCGAAGAGATCATGAGCCGGAAGGTGCACCCGCAGCAGGGCTTCAAGGCATGCCTGGGCATCCTGCACCTCAACCGCGACTACCAGCCGGCTCGGATCGAGGCGGCGTGCACCCGCGCGCTGAACATGCGCGCGTACTCGTGCAAGAGCGTGAAGGCGATTCTTCGGAACAACCTCGACGGGCAGCCGCTCGAGGACGAGTCACCGCAAGCGTCGCTGCCGCTTCACGAAAACGTACGGGGCGCGAGCTACTACCACTGACGAGCCTTGAGAGCCGCTCATCGGCCTCGGGCGGCTCACAGATGGGCGCGCCTGCGCGCGGCTGACGCCGTGCTCGGCGCGCCTCTCGAGAGTCGAGGCCATCAACAACCACGAAGGGAGAACGCAGTGCTGATGGAACCGACGCTGGAGAAGTTGGACGCGATGAAGCTGTTTGGGATGGCGAAGTACCTGCGGCAGTGGATGAGCCAGCCGAAGGAGAAGGCGATGACGCCGGCCGACCTGGTCGGGTTGCTCGTCGACGCCGAGTGGGTGTACCGCGAGAACCGCCGGCTCGAGTTGCGGCTGCAGAACGCGAAGTTCAAGCAGCAGGCCTGCGTCGAGGACATCGACTACGCGCACCCGCGCGGGCTCTCGAAGCCGGTGATGCTCGACCTCGCCAGCTCGCGCTGGGTGCAGGGCCACCAGAACATCATTCTCGTGGGCCCGACCGGGCTCGGGAAGAGCTGGCTCGCGTGCGCGCTCGGGCAGAAGGCCTGCCGCGACGGCTTCTCGGTCGCGTACCGGCGCGTGCCTCGGCTCTTCGACGAGATGGCGCAAGCGCGCGCAGACGGAACGCACCCGCATCTGCTGCGCCGCCTGGCGAAGTCGCAGGTCCTCATCCTCGATGACTTCGGTCTCGAGCCGCTGACGCCGGCGCAGCGGCGCGATCTGCTCGAGGTCGTCGAGGACCGGTACAAAATCGGCTCGACGATCGTGACCAGTCAGCTCGACACCGAGAACTGGCACGCGGTCATCGGCGACGCGACGGTCGCCGACTCGATCTGCGACCGACTCGTGCACAACGCCCACAAGCTGAAGCTCGGCGGCGAGTCGATCAGGAAGACGCAGGGCTTGACCAACGGGAAGAAGACGACGAAGTAGCCAACCACCAGCGTTGTCAGGCGCAGGCCGGGTGTTCGGCATGGCTCCGGAATCGGTGTTCGGCTTCGGCCGGAATAGCTGTTCGGCATCGCCGGAATACGCACTGCAGCTCGTCCAGGAGCATCCGGACGAGCTCGGCGTCCCCGCTCAAGTGCGGCAGCAGCCGCTTCAGCACGACCAGGTCGCCGCCCGCCCTGTGCGCGAGCCACGTCTCCATCATGCCGCCGATGGAGAGCCGGCTGATCAGCGTGTAGGCACCAACGCGCATCGCGCGCCGATGCTACCGCTCACGGCAGGAACTTGAACCACCCGAGCAGGAAGCGCGTTCCGCCGACGGCCGTGGTCCGCTTCACTCCCGCGGAGTCGATGAACACCAGCTTCAGCGTCTCTTCGTCCTCGTGCGCCCACGCCGCCGCGCACTGGCCGTCGGGCGAGAGGTCCGCCGCGCCGGGAGCCAGGTCGCCGTTCACGTAGACCTGGCCCGTCGCCAGCGTCTGCGTGCCGCGCGCGGACGTGAGCTGCAGCCCGTTCACGTAGTGCCCGTAGCCGGTCGACATCGACAGCGTCATCACGGTGCCGCTGCGCTCGAGGGTCAGCAGCCAGCGGCCGAGGCCGAAGTCTTCGCCCATCGCCATGGGCTGGCCGACGTCGGTCCACGTGGCGCCGAGGTCGGTCGTGCGCTGCAGCTGCAGCGCCTCGCCGCGCGGCGTCTGACCGAGCACCGAACCGTCGGCCATCAGGCCCGCGTTCCAGGCGGTGTACCGCTGCTGCGCGTCGAGCGCGCTGGAGAGCTTGCGCGCCGTGCCGGCGTCGAGGTCGACGAGCACCGCGGCGTCGGAGCTCGCGAGCAGCACCCAGCGGCCCGCGGCGTGCGCGGCGACGTCGAACTGCGTGCCGGGCAGCGTGATGCGCCTGCCGTCGAGGACGGAGAGCACCGCGCCGCCGTCCAGCGTCACCACCCGTGAGCCGACGACGTGCAGCGCTGCGTACGGCGACAGCGTGATGGGCTGCAGCGCGCCGTCCCTCCAGATGCTCTTCGGAGACGTCTCCTTCCACGGCTCGCCGTTCGACACGACGAGCTCGCCCGAAGGCAGCAGCGGAGTCATCGGCAGCAGCGGCCCGAGGTCGGTGACGCTGCCGTCGGGACGCACCAGCCAGCCGGTCTTCGCCGCGACGGCGAGCGAGCCATCGTCGCCGAGGAACGCGGCCGGGCTGTGCGGCTCGTCCCTGCGGGCCGTGAAGCGGACGTCCCCGTCGGGGCCGATGAGCGCGTACTCCCAGACGTAGTCGTTGGGAGCCCGCGCGCGAATCATCGCCGCGCCGAACGTCATGCCGTTCACCGAGTTCCAGTGCGAGACGTGGATCTCGTCGTGCGGCGACCCCACGCCGAAGGTGAACAGCGCGGTCTTGGTGCCGTCGGAGGCGAGCTTCGTGAGCGTGCGGCCGCCCTCGAGCATCACCACCGCCTGACCGTCGCAGCCGCGCAGGGGCTGCTGCATCGTCTGCGGGGTCTGCGGACCCTCGATCGTCGGAGTCCGCCCACAACCGAACAGCATCAGCGCCAGCAGCAACGAGCGTTTCATGAGGCCAACATACGCCCGGGACATCGTGTCGATTGGCTATATTTACTACGCAGAAGCGTAAATCATGCGTTTACGTCAACGGCGCCGGCACCACGACGGGGTGAGCGCTCCGCTGCTCGTGCCGCAGGTTCCTCCCGCCAGGTCGCAGAAGTAGCCCTCGGGGCAGTCGACGGGGCCCATGCAGACGATCGGCACACAGACGCTCGGGCCCGCACCGTCTACCGCCGCACAGCGCCCGGCGCGCAGTGACTGCTCGCACTCGGTGGACGAGCTGCAGGTCGGTAGACAGATGCGCGACGTCGACTCCATGCTCGGTACGCAGGGCTCACCGCATGCGCCCTGACTGCACGATGCCGGGCAGCGGCCGATGCCGCCCGTCACGCATGCGCTTCCGGTCGGGCACCCCGCGTCGGCACAGTCCACGACGCACGCGCTCGCCGCGCGCACCTCGATGCTACCGGGCGTGTTCTGCGGCCCAGTCGGAGACATCGGGGTCGCCTGACACAACAGCGCGGAGGCGCACTCGCTCTTCGAAAGGCACGGGCCTCCGAGTGGCTGCGCTGTCGGCGCGGGAAATTCGCGGACGCACGGCGGCGAGCAGGCGCAGCAGGCGAGGACCGCTGCGACGGCCAGCCTCATTCCTTGTCGATGTCGCGATCGAAGATGTGCGGGGCCACGCCGGCGTTCTTCGAGAAGTGCCGCGCGATGCGCGTGGCGATCGCCACGCTGCGGTGCTTGCCGCCGGTGCAGCCGATCGCCACGGTCAGGTACGCCTTCCCCTCGCGCACGTAGTTCGGCAGCAGGAACTCGAGCAGGTCGGTCGTCTTCTGAATGAACGTGTGCGTCTCGGGCCGGTCGAGCACGTACGCGGCGACCTTCTCGTCGCGGCCGGTGAGCGGCTTCAGGTCCGGCACGAAGTACGGGTTCGGCAGGAACCGCACGTCGAACACGAGGTCGGCCTGGCTCGGCACGCCGTACTTGAAGCCGAACGACATGAACGTCACCGCGAGCGAAGTCGACGACGCCTCACCGAAGCGGCTCTGCACCTGGCGCTTGAGCTCGTGCACCGTCATCGACGACGTGTCGAGCACGTGCTGGCTCTGCTCGCGCAGCTCCTTGAGCGCCTCGCGTTCCTTCGCGATGCCCTCGCTCGCGGTGCCCTTCATCGACAGCGGGTGCTTGCGGCGCGTCTCGGAGTAGCGCCGCAACAGCGACTCGTCCGACGCGTCGAGGAACAGCACCTCGACGTGGTGCCCGGCGCGCTTCGCCTCGTCGAGCACGCGCGGAGCGTCACGCAGGAAGTTCCCCTCGCGCACGTCCATCACGAACGCGAGGCGCTGGTTCTCTCCGCCGAGCTCCGTCACCTTGAGCAAGAGCGGCGCCGGCAGGTTGTCGATGCAGAACCACCCCGCGTCCTCGAGCGCGCGCACCGCGGTCGACTTGCCCGAGCCGGACATGCCGGTGATGACCACGATCTGCTTCATCGCCGCAGCAGGCGCGCTCACTCGACGTCCTCCTCCGCGATGACGTGCGACACCTCTTCGTCGTCGCGGGGCGTGCCGGACGCGGGTCTCGCCCGCGCGATCTTCTCGGAGAGCCGATCCGCGAACTCCTGCGCCGAGTGGTGGCCCTGCAGCTTGAGCAGGTGATTGCGCGCGGCGACCTCGATGATGGTCGTCATGTTGCGGCCCGGTCGCACCGGCACCACCGAGTGCGGAACCTCGACGCCGACGATGTTCATCTGCCCCATGTCCATGCCGAGCCGGTCGTATTCCTTGCGGCCCTCCCACTCGACCAGCTCGACCACGAGCTCGATCTTCTTCTGCTCGCGCACCGACGCGACGCCGAAGAGGTCCTTGATGTTGATGATGCCCAGGCCGCGGATCTCCATGTGGTGGCGGATGATCTC
>CALJKW010000027.1 GCA_937980205.1 uncultured Myxococcales bacterium
ACTGATCATCGGTCCGATCCGGCCTCGCAAGCGGTCAGCGCAGTAAATCGTCGGCGGCCTCTTTCGACGGGTATCGCCGAACGAAACCAACAAGCCTGAGACCCCCCCAAGGCCTTCGCGCTGGCGCCAGCAGCGCCCGGCGGCGCCGCCAACGCGGTGCGAGGCCGTCGCTCGCGGACTGCGAGAGGCCCCCGCGCTCATCGCGATTCGAGCCGACGTGCGCGCCGAGAACGCGCGTCGGCGGGACGAGCAGGGCAGCCTTCGACGCACGCTCCTGACGAAAGGCCGCCAGGCGTCGAACTGCACCGGTTCGCAGCGCCCGGCACGCGCAGGGCGCCAGGGCGCAACGGCACCTCGGTCGCAAAGCCCCGCCGCTCCCTCAATGCCAAGACGAGGGGCTGCAACACTCCGGCAGAGGGCGCCGAAGCTGCTTCACGGAAACGCCAGCGCGAGTCAGCGGTTTCCGCGCCGGGAGAATCGCGAGCGCGCGTTCGTCGACTCCGCTGCGCGACCCGCCGCGGAGGTGGGCGCGACAGCGACGGGTGCAACCCGCGCGGTTTTGGCGGGCACCGCCCAGCACCAGCCTCGACGCCCGCTCAGCTCCCGATCCGCGACAGCAGATACTGCCGCATCAGCTCGAGCGTCTTGGGCAGCCGTTCGCCGAACTGTCCGAAGAACTCGGCCTGGGACTCGAGCTCGGTCTTCCACTCGGACTCGACGATCGAAGCGGCCTCGTCGACCTTGTCGGGCGAGATGTCGAGCCCGGAGAGATCGATGTGGCCGGCCTTGGGCACCCAGCCGAAGAGCGTCTCCTGCGCACCGACGCTGCCGTGCGCGCGATCCACGATCCACTTCAGCACGCGCATGTTCTCGCCGTAGCCGGGCCAGAGGAACTTCCCGTTCGAGTCCTTCCGGAACCAGTTCACCAGGAAGATCTTCGGCGGGTAGTGCATGCGCTTCTGCATCGACAGCCAGTGCGCGAAGTAATCGCCCATGTTGTACCCGGCGAACGGCAGCATCGCCATCGGGTCGCGGCGGACGACGCCCTGCTTGCCGGTCGCGGCCGCCGTGGTCTCGGACGCGAGCGTCGCGCCGAGGAACACGCCGTGCGCCCAGTTGAACGACTGCATCACGAGCGGAACCGTGTTCGAGCGGCGGCCGCCGAAGATGATCGCGCTGATCGGCACGCCCCCCGGATCATTCACGTGCGACGACAGCATCGGGTTGTTCGACGCCGGGGCGGTGAAGCGCGAGTTCGGGTGCGCGGCCTTCTCGGCCGAGCCCTTCTTCCACGGGCGGCCCTGCCAGTCGGTCAGCTCGTCCGGCACCTCGCCATCGAGACCTTCCCACCAGACGCGCATGTCCTTCGTCACCGCGACGTTGGTGAAGATGGTGTTCTTCTCGATGCACTTCATCGCGTTCGGGTTCGACGAGAAGTTCGTGCCCGGCGCGACGCCGAAGTAGCCGTTCTCGGGGTTCACCGCCCACAGCCGCCCGTCCTGGCCGACGCGGAGCCACGCGATGTCGTCGCCGACGGTGTAGACCTTCCAGCCGTTGAACCGCTGCGGCGGGATCATCATCGCGAAGTTCGTCTTGCCGCACGCCGACGGGAACGCCGCCGCCACGTAGGTCGTCTGCCCCTCGGGGTTCTGCACGCCGAGGATCAGCATGTGCTCGGCCATCCAGCCTTCCTTCTTGCCGAGGTAGCTGCCGATGCGGAGCGCGAGGCACTTCTTGCCGAGCAGCGCGTTGCCGCCGTAGCCCGAGCCGAAGCTCCAGATCGCGTTGTCCTGCGGGAAGTGGCAGATGAACCGGCGCTCGGGGTTCAAGTCGCCCGTGCAGTGCAGGCCGCGGTTGAAGTCGTTCGAGTCGCCGAGCATGTCGAGCGCCGGCTTCCCCATGCGCGTCATGATGCCCATGTTCAGCGCGACGTAGACCGAGTCGGTCAGCTCGATGCCGATCTTCGAGTGCTCGGACCCGAGCGGGCCCATGCAGTACGGCACCACGTACATCGTGCGGCCCTTCATCGAGCCGGTGAACAGCCCTTTGAGCTTCGCGTACGCCTCGTCGGGGCTCATCCAGTTGTTGGTGGGGCCCGCGTCTTCCTTCTTCGGCGTGCAGATGAACGTGAGGTGCTCGACGCGCGCGACGTCGTTCGGGTTCGAGCGGTGCAGGTAGCTGCCGGGGTGCGCCTTCGGGTTGAGCGGGATCAGGATCCCCTTCGAGACCGCGTACTCGGTCAGCCGCTTCTTCTCGTCCTCGCTACCGTCACACCACACGACCGAGTCGGGCTGACACATCGCCTGCATTTCCTTCACCCACGACTCGAGGTTCTTGTTCATGGCGCAAGTACATGCCCCGCTGCTGAAAACCTCGCAAGCGCGAAGGGCTGATGGCTGCCATCAGTCTTCAACGGTCGCTGACCGGTAACATGCGTTGCGCTTCTGACGCAGCTCGTCACGGCGCGGTTGGGTACAGTGCGGCTCCCTTGCGCCGCGCCCTGTTGCTCGTCGTCGCCACCGCGTGCAGCGAACCCGCCGTCAGAGCGGGAAACTTCCGGCTCACCGCCACGAAGACCGGCTTCACGCTGACCGCCCCCGACGGCGGAGTGCTCATCTCCGACGCCACCGTCTCCACGCGGCGCGCGCGCGCCCGCATCGAGCTGCAGTTCGGCAGCTTCAAGTTCTCGGAGCCGGCGGCGCCGCCGTGGACGGAGGGCGTGACGGCTTCGGTGGCGTCGGATCACATCGAGCTGCGCTCCACGGCCGGCGCGATGGTGGCGACGGTGCGGGCGACGTCTCCGGCGGCGGGCGTGGTCGCGCTGGAGCTCGAAGCGGCCGCGGCGGACGCGAACCGGCTCCTGCTCGCGTGGGCGTGCAGCGCGGACGACGCCTTCCTCGGCTTCGGAGCCCACGCCGACGGCCTCAACCACCGCGGCCACAAGGTCCCCATCTGGACGAGCGAGCCGGGCATCGGGAAGTACGACGCCGACGATCCCATCGACGATCTCTGGTACCTCGTCGGCACCCGGCACGCGTCGAGCTACGGCCTGCCCACCTGGCTGTCGAACCGCGGGTACCTCGCGGCGCTCGACTTCGACGGGCGCAGCATCTTCGAGCTGTGCACCGCCTCGGCGCCCGACCGCGTGCGCGCCGAGGCGTGGAGCAACAAGGTGACGCTGCGCTTCTACACGGGCGCGACGCCCGCCGAGTCGCTCGAGCGCGCGACCGCTGGAATCCTGGGACGGCCGAAGCGGCCGCCCCCCGTCGCGTTCGCCCCGTGGAACGACGCCATCTACGGAGTCGACAGCGTGCGCGCGGTCGCTCGAGGGCTGCGGGATGCCGGCGTGCCCTCGTCGGTGCTGTGGACCGAAGACTTCCGCGGCGGCCGCGACACCTCGATGGGCTACCGCCTCGACGAGGAGTGGGACACCGACACCTCGCTCTACCCGGACGCCGGAGGCTTCTCGCGCGAGCTCGCCGCGATGGGCTTCGAGTGGCACGCGTACTTCAACACCTTCCTCGTCGTGGACACGCGCGTGTTCAACGAGGCGCGCGACGGGGGCCACTTCGTCACCACCGACGGCGGAGCGCCGTACCTGTTCACCGGCGTGACGTTCAAGCCGAGCGGGCTCGCCGATCTCTCGCGGCCCCAGACGCGCGAGTGGGTGAAGTCGTACGAGCGCCGCGCGCTCGACGACGGCTTCGTGGGCTGGATGGCCGACTTCGCCGAGTGGCTGCCGCACGACGCGGTGCTCGCGAGCGGCGAAGACCCGATGCTCGCGCACAACCGGTACCCGCTCGAGTGGGCGAAGCTGAACGCCGAGGTCCTGGGGCCGGACCGCGTCTTCTTCTCCCGCAGCGGCTGGTTCGGCTCGAACGCGTACAGCCCGGTGGTGTGGGCTGGAGATCAGCGCACCGACTTCCAGCGCGACGACGGCATGCCGACGATCGTCCCGATGGGCCTGGGCCTGGGGCTCGCGGGAGTCTCGACGTACGGCCACGACATCGCCGGCTACAACTCGACGGGCACGGTGCCGTCGACGAAGCAGGTCTTCTTCCGGTGGACGGTGTTGGGCGCGCTGTCTCCGGTGATGCGCACGCACCACGGGCTGTCGGCGCGGCAGAACTGGAGATGGGACTCCGACGACGAGACGATCGCCCACTTCAAGCGGTGGGCGGAGTTCCACATCCGCCTCTTCCCGTACCTCGACGGAGCATCGGTCGAGGCGGAGCAGAAGGGCCTGCCGCTGATGCGCGCGCTGCCGCTGGTCTACCCGTCGATGAGCTGGGACCTCGCCGACGAGTACCTGCTGGGGCCGTCGATGCTGGTGGCTCCGCTGACGACGGCCGAGTCGATGCGCGCGGTCGTGATTCCCCCGGGGCGCTGGGTGAAGCTCGACGGCACGCGGGTCGAAGGCCCGACGACGGTGATGGACGACGGCAGCTCGCCCATCTGGCTCCCGGAAGGAGCGGTGATCCCGATGTTGCCTGCCGGAGTGCAGACGCTGCTGGGAGCGCTGCCGGCGGCGAGAGAGGTGCTCGTGGTGCCGGGAGCCGCAGGCGCGTTCACCGAGCGGGACGGGACGACGTACACCCTCGATGCTGCGGGCACGCTGACCACGACCGGCGGGCCCCCGCGCAGCTACAGCACCCGAGAGCTGCGCTGAGCGAACGCGAACGCGAACGCGAACCCGCACCCGGCAGCTGCGCCGCCGTCAGTACAGCGAATCGCCTGCACCGGCCGCGCGCTGGCTCTGCACCTTCATGGACTTGACCGCGTCCATCTGCCGCGCCGGCGCGGCGGGAGCCGCCTGGATCAACCCGAACACCTGCATGTTGTCGGCCTTGTCGGCGGCGACGGCCTTCTCTCCGGCGACCTGCTCGGCCTCGAAGAACAGCGCCTTGTTGTCCTCGACGGCCTGGCGGGCCTCCTCGTACCGGCCGCGCGCGACGGCCTCGGCGGCGCGCTTGTAGTTCACCGAAGCGCGGGCGCGGGTGGCGACGACGACGGCATCCTGATCCCGCCGCGAGTCCGCGAGGGTGCGATCCGTCGTCACCATCGCGGCGAGCTTGAGCTTCGAGTCGGCGGCGCGATCGGCGAGCACGTCCTGGTAGTCGAGCGAGAAGTCTCCGACGTCGATGGCGACTCCGTCCTTCGCGGGCGCGCTGCTCGACAGCCGCACCACGAGCTTCTCGACCTGGCGCGCCGAGAAGTCGGGCAGCGTCACCGTCACGACATCGCCCGAGCGCGTGAACGGGCGGCCGAGCACCTCGCCGAACATGACGCCCGCCGGCATCCGCACCGACAGCCGCACGTCGCGCGCGACCAGCGTGCCGGCCTGCTGCAGATCGCGCTGGATGATCGCCGCGAGCGCCGCCGAGTCTTTCAGGTAGCCGTAGCTGCCGCCGCCGACCATCGCGACCTGCGTCATCAGGTCTTCGTTGAAGTCGTAGCCGATGCCGAGCGCGGTCACCGAGATGCCCAGCTCGTGCATGCGCGCCGCCATGTTGGTGAGCCCCCGCACCGACTGGATGCCCTCGGTCGGCTGGCCGTCGGACAGCAGCACGAGCCGCTTCACGCAGCCCTCGCAGCTCGCCGCGCCGGACGCGATGTACTGCTGCCCGGTCGACAGGCCGGCGCCGATGTTGGTGCCGCCGTCGTCGATGAGCCGCTCGATGTACCGGCGCATCGCGTCGCGGTTCTCGTTCGTCACCTTCCGCGACGGCAGCCCCTTCACGTCGCTGCCGTAGTGGACGATCGCGAGCGAGTCGCGCTCGTCGAGGCGGTCGAGCAGCTCCTTCGCGGCGCGCTTCGCGTTCTGCAGCTTGGCGCCGGACATCGAGCCCGAGCGGTCGATGACGAGCGCCATGTTCACCGGCGCGCGGCGCGAGCCCGGCACGTCGATCGCCGAGACCTCGAGCGTCGCGAAGACGTCGTTCGTGCCCGGCACGACGTACGGGTGCGAGAGCTTGCCGGTCAGCGACAGCGACCCCGGCTTCGCGACCGGCGCGTCCTTCACCGGCGGAGGCGCGGGCATCGGAACCGGAACCACGACCGGCGTCGGAGGAGGAGGCGGAGGCTGCGGAGTCGTCGACGGGCCGGGCGCCTTCACCACCAGGGCGATGAGGCCGAGCGTGCAGGCCGTCACCAGAAAAGCGGTCGTTCGGTTCATGGCCGCCTTCAACGGGCCAGCCGCGAAGACGATCTGATAAATCGCGCCCGTGGACGACACGCTGCCGACCAACCCCAAGGGGCAGGCGTACAAGCCCGCGACCGGAGAGGACTTACCCTTCGAAACCCCCGGCCGTTACGGGGACGAGGAGGTCGAGCTCGGCCGCGGCGGCATCGGCCGGGTCGTCCTGCGGACCGATGTACTCTTAGGTCGGCAGGTCGCCGTCAAAGAGCTGCTGCCCGAGTTCCAGCCCGCCCGCGGCAGCGAGGCGCGCGACATCGCCGAGCGGTTCCTCACCGAGGCGAAGGTCACGGCGCGGCTCGAGCACCCCGGCATCGTGCCGGTGTACGAGCTCGGCCGCCGCCCCGACGGCTCGCTCTACTACGCGATGAAGCGCGTGCGCGGCCGCACGCTCGAGCAGGCGCTCGAGGCGTGCTCGTCGCTCGCCGACCGGCTCACCTTGATGCAGCACCTGCTCGACGTGGTGCAGACGCTCGCCTACGCGCACAGCCACGGAGTCATCCACCGCGACCTGAAGCCCGCCAACGTGATGGTCGGCCAGTTCGGCGAGACCCAGGTGCTCGACTGGGGCCTCGCGCGCGTGCGCGGCGTGAACGACGTGTCGCCCACCGGTGAGGCGCTGCCGAGCGGCGCGGCGACGTCGTCGACGATGGCGGGGCAGCTGCTCGGGACGCCGGCGTACATGTCTCCCGAGCAGGCCGCCGGCAACAACGCCTCGGTCGACGAGCGCAGCGACGTGTGGTGCCTCGGCGCGATGCTGTTCGAGGCGCTCACCGGCCAGCAGCTGTTCGAGGCCGAAGACGTCGCCGGAATGCTCGAGGCCGTGAAGGCGGCGCCGGTCCGCAAGGTGCGCCAGGTCGAGCCCGAGGCGCCCAAGGCGCTCGCCGACGTCGCCGACCGCGCGCTGCACCGCGACCCCGCGCGGCGCTTCTCCTCGGCCGTCGAGATGGCCGAGGCCCTCGAGTTCGCGCTGCGCAAGCCGACCGTGGCGGGCCGCCCGGTCGGGCCGCTGCTCGCCTTCGGCGGCGCCGTCATCGCGCTGCTGCTCGCGCTCGCCGGGCTGATGTCCGCGCAGACCGACGCCGAGGAGGCGCGCGCGTTCGCCGAGGACAAGCACGCCGCCGCCGCCCGCACCGAGAGCTCGCTGCTGGCCCGGCTCGCCCGCGAGGAGCTGGAGAAGAAGGACTTCGCGAAGGCCGAGGCGCTCGCCCGCCAGGCGCTGGCCGCGTCGCGCAGCGCGGACGACCCGCTCGCCCGCGGCATCATCGCGCTGGTCGAGGGCGGCGCGCGGCCCGTGCTGCGCTGGGAGCGGTCGACGCAGGGCTGCTCCGGCGTCACCACCGAGCGCGGCATGGTCGCGTGCCCCACGTTCGGCGCCGTCGAGCTGCGCAACCTCGAAGACGGCGAGGTGCTGCGCACGCTCTCGACCGGCCCGACCGGCTGGCAGCACGCCGCGCTGTTCATGAACGACGGCACGCTGCTCTCGGTGGGGGACGATCGCCTCGTCCACGTCTGGGACTCGAACGACGGCAGCGAGCTCGCGAAGTGGTCGGGTCACCAGGCGCCGGTGCTCTCCATCGCGGTGCGGGGCGGCACGGTCGCCACCGGCTCCCTCGACGGAGAGGTCCGCCTCTGGGAGGCCACCACCGGCACCTCGCGCGTGCTCGCGAAGCACAAGGGGCCGGTCCGCGCGCTCGCGTTCACGAAGAGCGACGAGCTGGCGAGCTCGGGCCCCGACGGCTTCCGCCTCTGGAGCCTCGAGGCGAAGTCGCCCGGCCCGCGCGTGACGCTCGACGTCCCCGCGCAGGTGCTGGGGCAGGGCGAGCGCGGCCTCTTGCTCGGCGTCGAGCGCGAGGTGTTCTCGCTCGAGAAAGACGACGCGGTGCCGGCGGCGGTGAGCGCGACCGACGAGGTGACGGCGGTGACGAGCTCCGAGGTCGCGAGCCTGCTCGTCGGAGACGGCCGCGGCCGCGTGCGCGCGTTCGACGCGCGGCGCACGCTGGCGTGGCAGCTCTCCGGCGTCGATCGCGGCGTGCGCGCGCTCGCGGTCGATCACGGCGACTCGGCGGGCCGCGTGCTCGTCGTCGCGTCGCGCGGCAAGAGCCTGCAGTCGTACGCGATGCCCATCGACTCGCGGCTGTGGCTCGACGAGCCCGCGGTCGCGTGGGGCTGGGAGGCGGGAGCGGCCAGCGCCCGCGCGGCGCTGCTGCTCGGAGACCGGAAGGGGCGCGTCACCAACGCCGCCGGCCAGACGCTGCTCGAGGGGCCGCTGACGCGCATCCGCGCGCTCACCGGAGCGAAGGGCGTCGTCCTCGTCGGCGGCGACGACGGCGTCGTGCGCGAGCTCGGCGAGAAGGGCCGCGAGCTGGCCCGCCGCGACGGCCGGCCGGTGACCGCGCTCGCGATCTCGGCGGACGGCACGCGCGGCGTCTGGGCGTGGGACGAGGGCTCGTGGGTCCTCTGGGAGCTCTCGCTGGATCGCGAGGTCGCGAGCGGGCGCGGCGCCGTGGTGCAGGCGCTCGCGTTCAGCCGCGACGACCGCTTCATCGCGGTGGCGAGGGCCGACCGTCACGTGGTGCTGCTGGACGCCGCGACCGGTAAAGAGGTCGCCGATGCCGAGGTGAAGAGCGCCCCGCTGAGCGTGGTCTTCGGCGCGCAGCAGCTCGCGGTGGGGCTCGACCGCGGCGGGCTGGTGCTCGACGTGCCGGGGCTGAAGGAGCTCGGCGCGCTCAGCGGGCCGAGCGAGCCGATGCGGACGCTGTCGTTCTCCGCCGACGGCGAGCGGCTCGCCGCCGGCAGCGACGACGGCCAGGCCTACGTCTGGGACTCGGCGCGCCGGCTCACGCACGTGCTGCCGGTCGAGGCCGGTGACGTGACGCTGATCCGCTTCGTCGACGACGAGCACCTGGTCATCGCCGGCAGCGACCGCACGGTGCGAGCCGTCACGGTGGCCCGGTGAGGCTCCGCTCAGCGTGAACGATCGGCGGCATAGGCGTCGAGGGTCGCCCGCGCGCACTTCGCCCACTGGAACCCCGCCGCCCGCGCGCGGCCTCTCTCTCCCAGCCGCGCGTCGGCCTCCGCGATCGCCCGCGCGAGCGCGCCGGCATCGTCGGGCGGCACCTGCACGGCGCCGTCGCCGCACACCTCCGGCAGCGCGCCGGCCGTCGAGACGATGGTCGGCACGCCGAGCCGCATGGCCTCGAGCGGAGGCAGCCCGAAGCCCTCGTAGCGTGACGGGAACACGAAGCACCGGGCGCGCCGCATCAGCGCATAGAAGACGGAGTCCTCGAGGTACCCGAGGTGGCGGATGTCGGCGCCGCGCTCGCGCTCGCGCTCGATCTTCTTCTCGATGGCGCTGCCGCCGAACCACCTCTGCCCGGCGAGCACGAGGGTGGCGCCGAGCTGCACGCAGGCATCGACCGCGAGCTCGACGTTCTTCCGGGCATCGAGGGCGCCGGCGTAGAGCACGAAGTCCTGCAGGCCGAGGGCGTCGAGCCACTTCACCGAGATGGCGTCGGGCGCCGGCACGCGATCGACGTGATCGACGCCGTGGTGAACGACGTGCACGGGGCAGGGCACCTCGAACCGCTCGAGCAGCGCGCGGCGGGTGGTCTCGCTGACGCAGATGACGGCGTCGGCGACGCGCAGCGAGCGCGCGAGCCACAGGCGGAACTGCCACCGGTACGCGGAGCTGACGGTGTCGGGCAGCAGGAGCGGGATGAGGTCGTGCACCGTGAGCACGAACCGGGTGCCGGGGGCGCGGGTGAGCGGCAGGTTGAAGTTGCAGACCGCGTGGAAGACGTCGGGCCGCTCCTCCTCGATGCGCCGGGGCACATCGCGCAGCGCGAACAGCGAGGCGCTGCGGCCCTTCGACTGCGACCAGGGCTCGACGTCGGCGCCGAGCTCGCGCAGCGCCCGCATCAGACACTTCGCGTACAGCGAGATGCCCGTCGTGGGCCGGCCAAAGAGCGTGCCGTCGAGGGCGATGCGCACGGCCCTGGCGTTAGCATGGAACCCGAAAACCTCCCCCGTTGTCAGCGGGCCGTGCGCCTCTTCGCGGCCTGTCTTCTCGCCAGCTTCGCCGCCGCGGCGGGCTTCGCCCTCTGGGCAAAAGGCGAGCCCGACCGGCTGCTGGCCCGCCTCGAGCACCAGACCCGCCTCGAGCCGCTCGACCTCCTCGAGCAGCGCTCCGGCCGCACCGGCATCGTGCTCGAAGAAGACGGCGAGCGCGTGGTCTGGGACGGCCTGGGCGTGACGCCGCTGGCGAAGTGGGTCGCGCGGGCGGGGCCGGTCACCGTCTACCGCTTCGACGAAGAGCTGCGCGCGCACGCCAAGAGCGTGACGAACGAGGTCAAGAACCTGCGGGCCGCCGGCTACGACTCGAACGAGCTCATCGCGCGCGCGGTGAAGCTCGGCGCCGGCATCACGCTCTGCCACCCCCAGACGGTGCTCGACGTCGACCGGGGCCGGCCCACCGAGCGGGTGCTGCCGACCGACCTCCACTGCTCGCCGAGGCTCAAGCCGTTACATCCTTGAGCGGATGATTCGCATCGGCACTTCGGGCTGGCGTTACCCCGAGTGGCGGCAAGACTTCTACCCGAAGGGGCTGCCGCAGCGGCGCGAGCTCGAGTACCTCGCCGAGCGCGTCAACTCGGTCGAGATCAACGGCTCGTTCTATTCCCTGCAGCGGCCGGAGTACTACCGCCGCTGGGCCGACCAGACCCCCGACGACTTCCTCTTCGCGCTCAAGGGCAGCCGCTTCATCACGCACATGAAGAAGCTGCGCGACGTGCAGGTGCCGCTCGCGAACTTCTTCGCCTCGGGCCCGCTCGCGCTCGGCCAGAAGCTGGGGCCGGTGCTCTGGCAGTTCCCCGAGAACATGCCGCTCGACCCCGAGCGCTTCGCGCGCTTCTTCGACCTCCTGCCGCGCGACACCGACGAGGCCTCGAAGCTCGCCAGGAAGCACGACGCGCGCGTCAGCGGCCGCAGCGCGCTGAAGAGCCCGCACCCGAAGCAACTGCGGCACACCGTCGAGGTCCGCACCGTCTGCGATCCCACCTTCCTCGACGTGCTCCGCGAGCACGACATCGGCCTCGTCATCGCCGACACCGCCGGCCGCTTCCCCTGCGCAGAGGAGGTGACCGCCGGCATCGTCTACCTGCGCCTCCACGGAGAGACCGAGCTCTACGGCGGAGGCTACGCGCCCGACTCGCTCGCCCGCTGGGCCCGGAAGCTGCGCCGCTGGGCGAGGTCGGCGGACGTCTACGCCTACTTCGACAACGACAAGCACGGCCGCGCGCCGTACGACGCGATCGCGCTGCAGCGCGAGGTCGACGGCAAGCCGTCGGAGCACCCGAGCTGGAAGAAGAAGGAAGAGCCTGCGCCGGTGCGGCGCAAGCACCAGCGCTTCGAGGACTTCCTCGAGGGCCCCAGCCGCGAGCTGGGGCACTGGCGCGGCTACCGCGCCGGCAGCGCCGCAGCGCGCGCAAAACGCAGCCGCAAACGGTGACCGTAAGAGTGCTAAGGCGCGCGGCCTCAGCCAGTGCCGCGCATCCACCAGCTGCTGCCCGTCTTCTCCCCGCACGACGCGATGTCGCAGGCGGCGATCGGCTTCCAGTGGCTGTTGCGCCGGCTCGGCTGGTTCGGCGCGGTGCACGCGGCCGAGATCGCTCCGGGCTACGCGAGCCTCGTCCAGCCCGCCGCGAAGCTCCGCGTCGAGGAGGACGACCTCGTCCTCTACCACCACGGCATCGCGAGCGAGCTCTCGTCCTTCCTGCTCCACCTGCCGTGCCGCCGCGGAGTCGTCTTCCACAACATCACCCCCGCCCGCTTCTACCGGGGGACGAGCCTCGAAGAGCCGCTGAACGCCGGGCGCGCGCAGCTGGTCGCGCTGGCGGCCGCTTGCCACCTGAGCATCGGCGTCTCGCAGTTCAACGCCGCCGAGCTGCGCGGCGCGGGGCACGAGAACGTCCACACCGTTCCGCTGTTCATCGAGCCCGAGCGCTTCGACGCCGAGGCCGCCGACCCCGACTTCACGCGCGCGTTCAAAGACCGGGAGACCCCGCTCGTCGTCAGCGTGAGCCGCGTCGTGCCGCACAAGCGCGTCGAAGATCTGCTCGCGCTGCACGCCGAGCTGCGGCGCTTGAGCCCCGAGAGCCGGCTGCTCGTCGTCGGCCCCTACGCGAAGGGCAGCGCCTACTTCCGCTCGCTGAACAAGCTGCCCGGCGTCACCTTCGCCGGCGCCGTGAGCCACGCCGAGCTCGTCGCCGCGTACCGGGCCGCCGACGTCTACGTGAGCATGAGCGAGCACGAGGGCTTCGGCGTGCCGCTGATCGAGGCGATGGCCTGCGACGTCCCCGTGCTCGCGTTCGCCGCCGCCGCGGTGCCCGAGACGCTCGGCGGCCGCGGCATCGCGTTCGACGAGAAGCACTTCGCCGCGCTCGCCGAGCTGGTGACCACGCTGCGCGCCGACGTCGCGCTCAAGGAGAAGCTCGTCGACGGCCAGCGGGTGCGCGTCGACGAGCTCTCACCCGACGCCAGCCAGCGCGCCCTGCAGACCGCGCTCGAGAGTCTCCGGCTCGTCAAGCCGAAGCGGCGCGCCAGTCGGCGCAAGAAGCCGCGCGTCGGCATCGTCGTGCAGCGCTTCGGAGAGGCCATCACCGGAGGCGCCGAGGCCCACGCGCGCCAGGTCGCGCACCGGCTCGCTCCGCACGCGGACGTCACCGTGCTCACGACGTGCGCGGTCGATCACCTGACCTGGGACGACGTGCTGCCCGAGGCCGAAGAGCGCGACGGCCCGGTGGTGGTCCGCCGCTTCCGCTGCGGCGGCAAGCGCGAGATGCGCGCGTTCAACCGGCTGTCCTCGGGCCGCTTCACCGAGGCCCAGTCGCGCGTCCTCGAAGAGCACTGGCTGGCGGAGCAGGGGCCGCGGGCGCCGGAGCTGCTCCAGCACCTCGCCGACCACCGCTCGGACTACGACGCCTTCGTCTTCTTCACGTACCTCTACGCGCCGACGGTGCTGGGCCTGCCGCTCGTCGCGGACAAGGCCGTGCTCGTGCCGACGGCGCACGACGAGCCGCCGCTGCAGTTCGACCTCTACGCCGACGCCTTCGAGCTGCCGCGCGCGCTGCTGTGCAACACGCCGGAGGAGGCCACCCTCATCGGCCACCGCTTCCCGAACGCGGCCCGCGCGCGAATCGTGGGCGTCGGTGTCGACCCGCTCCCGCTCTCGAAGAAGGCGCCGTGGCGCCCGGTGCCCGGCCCGTACCTTCTGTACGTCGGCCGCCTCGAAGGCGGGAAGGGCCTCAAGGAGCTGCTCGAGCTGCACCGGAACCTCGGCGCCTCCGGGCCGACGCTGGTGCTCGCCGGCTCGGGAGAGCTGCGCGCGGACGCTCCGAACGTGCTGCGCGTGGGGCGCATCACCGAGCAGCAGAAGTACGACGCGCTCCACCAGGCCGACGCGGTGGTCGTCCCTTCGCGCTACGAGAGCCTGTCGCTGCTGGCGCTCGAGGCGTTCGCGTCGGGCACGCCCGTCATCGGCAACGCAGAGTCCGAGGTCGTCTCCGGGCACCTCGAGCGCAGCGGCGCGGGCTTCGCCTTTTCGGACGGTAAGGGCTATGTCGACGCCGTGAGGCGGGTGCAGGCCGACCGCGCGGCCCTGTCGAAGAAGGCGCGGGCCTATGCAAAGAGGTTCCGCTGGCCGAAGGTGGTAGAGGCGTACCTCGAAGAGATCGAACGCATTCGCAAGGCATGAAGCTCCTCGGCAGAGACATCTCCTCAGACAAGCTCCTCGGCGAGATTCGCGCTCGCCTGCAGGCGCGGGGCCTCGAGAGCGCAGCGGAGCAGGGGCCGATCCGCTTCGACGGCCACGAGCCGCGCGTCGACCCGCTGGCGTTCAACCTCGAGGCGCTGTCCGAGCACGCCGACCCGACCCGCGCCCTGCCGCTCGAGACGCACCGCGCCGGCCTGGGCCGCGCCGTGCTGCTCGCGAAGTGGCTGTTCCGCGCCGGCGGCCAGTTGTTCATCAACGAGACGCTCGCGCGGCAGAAGCGGTTCAACGGCCACGTGCGCGACTCGTACGCGCAGCTCTCCGCCGAGGTCATCCGGCTTCGCGAGCGGCTGGATGCGCTCGAAAAGCCCGCTCCATCTGGGAAGAGGAAGACGAAATGATCGCCTTCGCTTTGTGTCTCGTGCTGTCGCAGCAGCCCGCTGAAGCCGAGCAGCCCGCCGAGCCCGCCGAGGCCTCCCAGCCGCCGGCCGCGCGCGCCGCGGAGATCGACAAGGCCTTCGAAGAAGAGACGCCGCGCGCCGTGCGCATCGAGCTCAACGACGGCCGCGTCGTCTCGGGCAAGCTGCTGATGCGCGACGACCTGCAGATGCTCGTCGAGACCGAAGACGGGCAGCCGGTGCACATCGACGCCGAAGAGGTGAAGCGCTACCAGGAGCCGCTCGGCAACAAGAACCGCTCGCGCTACCTGTTCGCCGGAAGCGCGCTGATGCCCGACGTCGGCCAGGTCACCGTCACCCAGGTCCAGGTCCTCGCCACCATCTTCGAGGTCGGCGTCGCGGAGCACTTCTCGTTCCAGCTCGGCGGCGCGCTGCCTGCGTACTTCCTCGGCGCCGACGGAGTGAACGCCTACGCGGGCGTGAAGGCCGGCAGCTCGTTCTTCCGGTGGCTGCACATCGCGCTCGAGCTGAAGCTGCTCGTCGTCGGAGCGCTCGCCCGCCTCGGCGGCCCCGGCGCGAGCGGCGTCCCCGCCACCGCGCTCGCCGACGTCGCGCTCACGTTCGGCAACGAGGACCTCAACGTCACGGTGTCGGCGGGTCCCCCGATTCACCTGTCGCAGCTCACCCGGCCCGAGGGGCGCACGGTGGGCCTGCCGCTGTTCACGTTCAGCGCGTTCGTGCGCGTCGCGAACAACGTCGGCCTGCTCACCGAGAACTGGTTCATCCCCGACGCGGATCCGACCGACAACACCGATCGCTGGTTCATCGCCGACGCGCTCGCCGCGCGCTTCTTCGGTGAGCGCTGGGCCGTCGACCTCGGCATCCTCGTGATGCCGACGCAGTTCCTGATTCAGAGCGCCGTGCCGGGCGTGTTGCCCTGGCTCAACTTCAGCTGGCACTTCTCGTGATTCGGAACCTGCGCGAGCTCTACCAGTACCGTGCGCTCCTCTGGAGCCTCACGGTGCGGGAGCTCCGCGCCCGGTACCGCGCCTCGGTGCTCGGGTTCCTGTGGACGTTCCTGAACCCGACGCTGCAGATGGCCGTCTACGCGCTCGTGTTCGGCGTCGTGCTGCAGGCCGCGGACCCGAAGTACCCGTACATCATCTTCGTGGGCCTCTTGCCGTGGATCTACTTCTCCTCGTCGGTCACGGGCGGCACGACGTCGGTGAGCGATCGGCGCGATCTGCTCACCAAGGTCCGCTTCCCCGCGCAGGTGCTGCCGGCGACGGTCGTGCTGACGAACCTCGTGAACTACGTGCTGTCGCTGCCGCTCTTGCTCGCGCTGGGGCTGTGGTTCGGCGTCATCCCGTCGTGGCACTACGTGCTCGTCATCCCCATCATCCTGGTGCAGACGCTGTTCACGCTCGCGGTCGCGTACACGCTGTCGTCGCTCAACGTCGCCTTCCGCGATCTGCAGCACATCGTCGGCAACCTGATGCAGCTCGCGTTCTTCGGCACGCCGATCGTGTGGGACGGCTCGCACGCGCCGCGCTGGTACTTCTACGTCAACCCGATGGCGGCGCTGATCCGCAGCTACCGCGACATCTTCGTGGTGCAGCAGGTGCCGAACCCGAACCCGCTCATCGCCGTGACGCTCATCTCGCTCACGCTGCTGCTCATCGGCGCGATCGTCTTCGAGCGGCGCCGCGAAGAGTTCGCCGAGCTCGTGTGAACGGCCAGACCGCCCACGACCTGCGGTCGCTCGTCGTCCGCCGCGCGGGGCAGGGGCGCCGCGTCGCGCTGTTGTCGAGCGACGCCTCCACCGCGCGCGCGATCGAGGCGAACGGCTGCACGTTGCTGGTCGATCCGGAAGGCCCCGACGCGCTGCGCGCCTTTCGCCCCGACGTGGTGGTGGGGTTCGACGGCATCGCGGAGCCCCAGGCGTTCGCCATGCTCGCCCAGGCCGTGCCCGAGGCCGAGCTCGTCTTCTCGTGCGCCAATGCGGGCGCCGCCTCGTCGATCATCGCGAGCGTCATCGGCCGCGAAGCGCCCAAGGGGCAGAGCGAGCAGCAGGTCCGCGCGTGGCTCTCGGCCGCCGGCTACGAGGTCGCCGCGTGCGATCGCGTGGTGGTGCCGTTCCAGCCCAGCGGCCTCGCCCTCGACGCCGAAGCCGCGCTGCGCGCGCTGCTGGAGCAGCTCAACCCCGAGGCCGCGGCCGATCGCTGGCTCTGGCTGTGCCGCCGCGCGGCGCGCAAGGTCGAGCCGCGGGTGCCCGGGCTGCTCTCGGCGGTCGTGTTCGAGGGCCAAAGCCGCGCCGCGACGCTCGCGGCCCTCGAGCGCCAGTCGCAGAAGCCGCTCGAGGTGGTCGACTCCATCGAGGCGGCGCGCGGGCAGTACCTCGCGCTGCTGATGCCCGGAGACACGCTGACGCGCGACCACTTCGCCCGCCTCGTGCAGGCGCTGCAGCGCGGCGTCAGCGCGTGGGCCATCGAGTCGGCCGTCTCGCCGCTCGAGGCGCTCGAGCGCGGCGCCGTCGACTGCTGCGCGTACGTGGTGGACCGCGACCGCCTCGGGCCGTTCGCGCTTGCGCTGCCGCGCGGAGCTCCCGCCGCCGAGGCCGTGCTCTTCGCCCGGCTCGCGTCGGTGTTCCCCGCCGCGCTCGTGGCCGGCGGCCCCTCGTTCGAGCGGGCGCAGAAGCCCGCGCCCATCGAAGAGGCGCTCGTCGCGCTGCGCACGCGCCCGCTGCGGATGCTGGTCGGCCTCGAAGAGGCGATCGCGAAGTCTCCGGAGCCGTCGATTCGGGCGCTCTTGAAGGACCGGCTCGGCAACCTGATGCGCTGACCTTCAGGGCGCGCCGACGAGCTTCTGAACCTCGGCGGCGAGTGGATCTTTCGGCGCCAGCCGCAGGAACTCGAGGTACCGGGCGCGCGCCTCGTCCCGGTAGCCGAGCCTCGAGAAGGCGTCGCCGAGCAGGCGGTGGCAGGGCGCGTAGGTCGGGTACGCGTTGATGCAGCGATCGAGGACGCGGGCCGCCTCACCCACGCTGCCCCGCTCGAGCGCGCCGAGCGCCAGCCGCTCGAGGTCCGGCGCCGACTCGTTGAGCGTCTCGCCGGGCGCCAGCTGAATCGCGACCTCTCTCGAGTAGGGCCCTCTTCGCTCGAGCACCGGCACGGTGAGCCACGCCGACGCCGGGTGGTCCAGGACCGTCTCGTGCTGATCCAGCACGTACACGACGTCGCGCCCCTCGTGCACGACGAGCACCGGCCACGGCGGAGAGACGTCGTTCACCCGCACCACCCACCGCTTCCCCGGAGCAAAGGCGCGCACCGCGAAGCGGTCGTCCGGCTCGACGTTGATCAGCGTCCGCGGCAGCTTCTTCTCGACGCCGTTCACCTTGAAGCTGCCCGGCTGCGACTCCTGCTCGAGGCTGCGGTCGCTCGGAGAGAACGCGCACAATTGCCCCGGCCCCGCGCCGCTCACCGAGCGATCGAGCAGCCACGTCTGCACGGGGCCCGCCACCGGAGCGAACAGCGCCAGCACCGCCAGCGTGCGGTCGGAGTTGAACGACTGCGGCGGCACCGGCTGGTTGAAGCGGCCCGGCCCGGACCAGCTCATCGACTTGGGCGGGAGCGTCGGCGTCGGCAGCACGCGCGGGCTGCGGCCCGGCGTGAGGACCCACTTCCGCTCCGCGGGGATGCAGTTCCGCTGCGGCACGACGAGCTGGTGCGCCTCGGTGAGCCGGATGGTGACCGGCGCGGCCTCGGCATCGAACGCGACCTCGGGCGCGGTGGCCACGGCCGGCTGGACCGGGGGCGGCGCATCCACCACCTCGACCTTCGGAGCCGCAGTCTTCGGCTTCGCCTTCGGCGGCGAGGGCGGCTCGTGGACGGCCTGCTGGGTGGACGGCTCGTCCTGCGACCGCGTGACGTCGAGCGCCACCAGGCCGGCCGCCGCGCCGAACAGCGACAGCCCGACGCCGGCGAGCGCCAGGCGCAGCGCGGGACGGTGCGCCACGACCGGCGCCTCGACCGCGGACGTGCCCGGCGTCGTCGCGACCTCGGGCCGCGGCACCTTGGGCGCCCGCTGCGTGACCGCGTCGACCCGGCGCGACGGAGGCAGCGACAACAGCTTCGCGCGCGCGCCGGGGTGCGAGACGAACAGCCGCCCGTCGGCGAGCAGCTCGGCGTCGAACAGGTTGCCCATCAGCTCGCGCAGCACCTCGCCCGAGAAGTCCGGCTCCTGGCCGTACAGCCAGCGCGACAGCGGCTCCATCATCGCGCGCGCGGAGGCGAAGCGATCTTCGCGCCGCGTCTCCATCGCCCGCCGCACGACGTCGGCGAGCGGCTCGGGAATGTCGCCGCAGCGCACGCGCGGGCGCACGTACTGGCCCTCGACGATCGCCTGCATCACGGTGTGCTGCTGGCCGGCGTACGGCAGCTCGCCGGTGAGCAGCTGGTACAGCACGACGCCGACGGTGAAGAGATCGCTGCGCGCGTCGAGCGGCTGCGCCATCGCCTGCTCCGGCGAGACGTAGCGGAACTTGCCCTTCACGAGGCCGGGCTCGGTCTCCGGCCGTCCGGCCATCGTGGCCTTCGCGACGCCGAAGTCGACGAGCTTCACCTCTCCCTCGAACCCGAGCAGCACGTTGTCGGGCGAGATGTCGCGGTGGACGAGGTTCAGCGGCGCGCCGTCGGGCCCGTTGCGCCCGTGCGCGTAGACGAGCCCTTTGAGCACCTCGAGGACGATGAACGCCGAGAGCTGGAACGGCAGCCGCGCCCAGCCCGCGCTTCGCGCGCGTTCGAGGACCTTCTCGAGCGACCGGCCGTCCACGTACTCCATCGCGATGAAGTACTCGCCGTCGACCTCGCCGAAGTCGAAGACCTGCGCGAGGTTCGCGTGGCTCAGGCTCGCCGAGAGCCGGGCTTCCTGCACGAACGCCTCGACGAGCGCCGCGTCGCTCACGAGGTACGGCAGCATCTTCTTGATCACGACCTGCTTGGTGACGCCGGCGGCGGCGACGAGCTCGGCGCGGAACGTCTCGCCCATGCCGCCCTTCGCGAGGCGGGCGACCAGCTCGTACTTGCCGAACCGCGTTCGCCCCATGGCGGGACGAATCCTAGATCAGGCGGCCGGTCGAACGCCTGCGGGCTGGCTGCGCCGCCACTCGAGCTGCCGGGAGACGATGGCCTCGAGCACCGCCTGGGCCTGCTCGGGCGGCGTCTGTGCCGTCACGTGCATGAAGCCCGCGGTGGTGCTGTCGACGGTGCCGAACGTGTTGGCCAGGTTGAAGCCGAGGTAGTTGCACAGGTAGGCGCTGCGGTCGGGCGAATACGACGGATCATTCTCGGACGTGCCGATCTGCCGCGACTCGCCGAAGCGCTGCAGCGCGCGCGTGATGCGATCGACCGGCAGATCCGTGCGCAGCTCGCGCGGGGCGCCGGGCCGCACCTCTCCGGCGGCGATCGGCCGGCCCTCGCCGTCTTCCGAGGCGCCGACGACGTTCTCGGGCCGCTCCTCGACCTGCGAGTGGCTGCTGACGCCCATCGAGAGGATGACGTCGGGCGGGTTCCTCCGCATCTCCTCCATGAAGCGGTCGACCGCGCCGTGGGTGACGTCGAGGCGGCGGTACTCGATGATCGCTCCGGGCATGCCGGCCTCGGCGAGCTGCTGCGCGAGCGCGGAGGACGGGTTGTTCGTGAGGCCCATGAACGCGCCGTAGCCGGTGACGACGACGCGCAAGGGCTTCTCGCCGGGCAACAGGCCCAGCGCCGCCGGCTTGTAGAGCACGAGGTGCGCGGCCTGATCTCTGCGCGTCGCCTGCCGGCCCTGGAACGTCTCGACCTCGTGCAGCCGCGCGTCGCCGGCGATGACCGCGCCGGTGACCTCGGCGGGCAGCTGCGCGCGGATCGCCTCGAGGATCTGCGCGGGCCGATCGCCCTCGCGAACCGCGACGGAGATCTCCTTGCCCTCGACGTTCAGCTTGAGCACGCCGCCGCTGCGCGCGGTGCCGCTGACCGCGAACGTGTTGTCGAACAGCCCGACGCGCACGGTGATGCCCTTCACGTCCGTCGACAGCGTGCCGTAGCGGCCCTGCACGTCGCGCAGGCTCGAGCGCGCTTCGACGTTCACGAACGCGTTGCGCTGGCCGAGCACGGACAGGTGCTTCATGAGCCGCTGCTTCGCGGCGTCGTCGAAGCTGTCGGCCGCGGCGAGCAGCTCGGCCCGCTCGGCTTCGTCGAGACCGCCGGCGTCGCGCGCCTCCAGCATCAGCGCGTCGAGCTTCTGGGTGTCGACCTTCCCGCCGGGGCCCATGAGCTGAGGGAGGCTCTGGCGAATGCGCTCGAGGGACATGGTAGATGGGTTATCGCGTCGGGGTCGTCAAAGGTGTCCCCGACACCCACACATGCCGAGCTATAAAGCCAATCATTCGAGGTGGTTCTCAAGCTACGAGAAGGCCCGCGCGAAGAACGCGGAGCGAAAGCCGCGATTCGAGACGACGAGCGGAATCGAGCGCCCGCCGCTCTCGCCGCCTGAGAACGACGAGTACCCGGAGCGGCTCGGCTTCCCCGGCGAGTTTCCGTTCACGCGCGGCGTGCAGTCGACGATGTACCGCGGCCGCTTCTGGACGATGCGGCAGTACGCCGGCTTCGGCTCGGCGCGGGACGCGAACCAGCGCTACCACTACCTGCTCAAGAGCGGGCAGACGGGGCTCTCGGTCGCTTTCGATCTGCCGACGCAGATGGGCTACGACGCCGACTCTCCGCGCGCGCGCGGCGAGGTCGGCAAGGTCGGCGTCAGCATCGGCTCGGTGCGCGACATGGCGGTGCTGCTCGACGGCCTGCCGCTGGGCGAGGTGTCGACGTCGATGACGATCAACGCGACCGCGCCGGTGCTCTTGTGCCTCTACGCCGCGGTCGCCGAGAAGAACGGCGTCGCGATGAGCGAGCTGCAGGGCACCGTGCAGAACGACGTGCTCAAGGAGTACATCGCGCGCGGCACGTACATCTACCCGCCGGGGCCGAGCTTGCGGCTGATCAGCAACCTGATCGCGTTCTGCAGCAAGAAGGTGCCGAAGTGGAACCCGATCTCCATCAGCGGGTACCACATTCGCGAGGCGGGCTCGACGGCCGCGCAGGAGATCGCGTTCACGCTCGCCGACGGCATCGCGTACGTCGAGTCGGCGAAGGCCGCGGGGCTCGAGGTCGACGCGTTCGCCGGGCGCCTGTCGTTCTTCTTCAACGTGCACAACGACTTCCTCGAGGAGATCGCCAAGTTCCGCGCCGCGCGCCGCCTCTGGGCGCGCATCATGAAGGAGCGGTTCCAGGCGAAAGATCCCCGCTCGATGATGTTGCGCTTCCACGCGCAGACGGCCGGCTCGACGCTGACGGCGCAGCAGCCGCTCAACAACGTCGTGCGCGTGAGCCTGCAGGCGATGGCGGCGGTGCTCGGCGGCTGCCAGAGCCTGCACACGAACTCGTGGGACGAGGCGCTCGCGCTGCCGTCCGAGAGCGCGGCCACGCTGGCGCTGCGCACGCAGCAGATCATCGCGTACGAGACCGGCGTCGCCGACACCATCGACGCGCTCGGCGGCAGCCATCACCTCGAGTCGCTCACCGATCAGCTCGAGGCGAAGGCGCAGGCGTATCTCACGAAGATCGACGAGCTCGGCGGCATGGTGCGCGCGATCGAGAAGGGCTACCCGCAGGGCGAGATTCAGGACGCCGCGTACCGCGCGCAGCGCGCGATGGAGTCGGGCGACTCGGTCGTCGTCGGCGTGAACAAGTTCGAGCAGCAGGAGAAGCCGCCCGAAGGGCTCTTGCGCGTCGACGAGTCGGTCGAGCGCGAGCAGCGCGAGGCGCTCGGCGACCTGCGCAAGACGCGCGACAACGCGGCGGTCACGCGCGCGCTCGATGCGCTCAAGAAGAGCGCGTCGACGGACGAGAACCTCATCCCGCTCATCTACGACGCGGTGAAGGCGGAAGGGTCGCTGGGGGAGATCTCCGACGCGCTTCGCTCCGTCTTCGGAGAGCACAAAGAGAGCGTCGTGCTGTAGCCTTCCGGCCTTCGCATGGAAGAGGTCCAGCCCCTCCAGGTCTTCGTCCGGAACGACAAGGGCAAGGTCTGGGGGCCGCTGACTCCGGCGAGCGTCGAGCTGTTGTTCGACAACGGCATCATCCAGGGCCGGGTTCAGGTGTCGTTGGACGGCTCGAACTACGTGTTCCCGGGCCGGCTGCCGAACGTGCGCACGTTCATCCCGCGCGAGCTGTGGGGCGATCAGGTGGTGCCGGGAGACGATCTGCAGCACCCGCCGCCGCCTCCGCCGATTCCAGGAGCGGGAGTGCCGGGTGCTCCGGCCGCGGCGCCGGCGGCCGGCGCGCCGATGGCGGGGCCCGGCGCGCTGCGGGCAGGGCCGGGCGCAGTCGCGAACGCCGCGGCGCGAGCGGCAGCGCCGATGGCCGGCCCCGGAACGCGACAGACGATCGACCGGCGCCCAGCGCCGAACCTGGGGCAACCGGTGCAGCGCCCACCGCCGCCGGTGATGACGCCGACGGGGCCAGCGCCCCAAGGCCCCCACGCCCAGGTCCCGCAACCCCAAGCCCCGGCCGCTGCGCCAGCCCAAGCCGCTGCGCCAGCCCCGGCCCGGGCCCCGGCCGCAGCGCCCGCGTCTGCCCATCCCGCGGTCTCCATGCCGACGAGCGACGGGACGATGCCCCCCTCCGGGGATCTCTCGAAGATCCCGGTCCTCCACCTCTACTACCTGGTGGCGTCCACCGACCGCACGGGCCTGCTCACGCTCAACCTGCCGGACCGGAAGATCGACATCCACTTCCGCAAGGGCAACCCCGAGTTCGTCGACTCGACGCACGCGGACGACGCGGTCGCGACGTTCCTGGTCCGGGCGCAGCTGGCGAGCTTCGAGCAGCTCGGCCGTGCGGAAGCGGAGAAGGCCAAGTTCGGCGGCGAGCTGATCGGAGCGCTCTTCGGCCTCGGCATCCTCCACCCGTCGACGGCCTTCACTCACCTGGCCACGCGCGCGAACGGCATCCTGATGCGCGCGTTCGCGGCCGAGCAGGGCACCTTCACGTTCGACCCCAAGGAGCTGCCACCGCACAAGGCGATGCCGCTGGGGAACCGCTGGTCGGTGCTGGCCGAGCAGGCGCGACGCATTCCGATCGCGGAGATCAGGCGGCGCATGACCGGCGTCGCGGACAACCCGGTGATGAAGTCGGGCGGCCGCGTGGGCTTCGATCAGCTGCGCCTGACTCCGCACGAGGCGCGTGCGCTCTCGTACTTCGACGGAGTGCGCAGCCTCGCGCAGCTCGCGGCCGCGCACCCGCAGGAGACAGACCACCTCTTCCGCGTCGCGTGGATGCTGAAGGACCTCGAGATGGTGTCCTTCGCGGCAGTGAAGCTGGCGCCCCCGCCGCCTGCTGCAGCGCCGGAGGAAGAGCCGCTGCTCGACGCGACGGTCGAGCCGGAGCCGGCGCCGGCTCCGATCGCCGCACCGCCGCCACCCGCGCCGGTAGCGCCACCGCCGCCCGCTGCGCCCGCTGCGCCCGCTGCCGCGAGGCCGCCTCCACCGAAGCTGAGCCCGGCGCAGCCGGTGGGCGGTCCGCCGCGGCCTCAAGGAGCTCCCGGCGCGCCCCCTGCTCGTCCTCCTCCGGTGATGCACCCGCAGGCCGCCGCGCCTGCTGCTGCCGCCGCGCCTGCTGCTGCCGCCGCGCCTGCTGCTGCCGCCGCGCCGAAGCCGCCGGCGGCACCTCCTCCACCGGCGCCGGTGGCGAAGCCGACCGCGCACTCGGGCGAGTTCGACGGCGAGATCCGCCAGCTGCAGGAGCTCATCAAGAAGATGAAGGGCCAGAACCACTTCGAGATCTTCGGCCTGACGCCGAAGGCGGACCCCGGCGCGATCAAGATGGCCTACTTCAAGCTCGCGAAGGTCTACCACCCGGACACCGTGCCGCCGGGTGCTCCCGAGGCGCTCGCGAAAGCGAAAGCGGACATCTTCGCGCGCATCGGCGAGGCGAACCGGACGCTCGTCGATGAGAAGACCCGGCTCGAGTACATCGCGGAGCTCGAGGCCGGCGGCGGCGGAGAGAAGGTCGACGTCGCGCAGATCCTCGCGGCCGAGGAGATGTTCCAGAAGGGTCAGATCCTCGTGAAGGCGCGCAAGTTCCCCGAGGCCGTGAAGATGCTCGACGAAGCGATCAAGGCGAACCCGGAGGAAGGCGAGTTCTACTCGTACCGCGGCTACGCGAAGTTCTTCCTCGCCGCCGACAAGAAGGCCTCCTACGGCGAGGCGATGAAAGACATCAACGTGTGTCTGAAGAAGAACCCACGCTGCGCCAGTGTCTGGTACTTCCAGGGAATGATGTCGAAGCTGCTCGGCGATCTCTCCTCGGCGAAGCGCCACTTTCAGGAAACCGTGAGGCTGGATCCCAACCACATCGACGCGCAGCGCGAGCTGAGGATGATGAAGTGACCCATTCGACTTCGCACAGGGCAGGCTCGGCCACGACACCCCGAGGTGTGTCGTGACCGACGTCATCGACGATCGGAAGCCGCGGCCTCAGCGCAAGAAGCAGGGCGAGCTCACCGGCAAGCAGCGCCGCGAGCTGCGCGCGCTCGGGCATCACCTCGCCGTCATCGTGCAGGTCGGGCAGCACGGCGTCACCGAGCCGGTCATCGACGCGCTCGACGAGGCGCTCGAGCGCCACGAGCTGGTGAAGGTGCAGATCGCCGACGAGCGGGAAGGGCGCGCCGCCGCCGCGAAGCAGCTCGCCGACGCCACCAGCTCCGTCATCGCGCAGGAGCTCGGCAAGACCGTCCTCTTCTTCCGCAAGCGCGCGAAGAAGTCGAAGTTCGACAAGCTCTAGCCCGGCCCGGAAGCCGAGCCCGGCGCGTGCGCAGCGGACACCGAGCCCTACCTCGGCTTCGCGCTCTCCTCGACCAGCACCTCTTCTCCCGGCTTCACCGTCACGCGCCTCTCGAACTTGTCCGGCGCACACAGCGCGTTCGTGAGCCGAACGGCGTGCTCTCCCGCCGGCAGGGTGAACGGCTCGTGCGGCGTGTGCCCCAGCGACTTGCCGTCGACGGCGATCTCCATCGAGCAGCCGCGCGCCACGACCCGCAGCGTCCCGCTGCCCTTCTTCGGCTTCGGCTTCGGAGGCGGCACCACGATCGGGACCGCGTCCGGCACGGTCGAGGGCGGCGGCGCGGGCTTCGCCACAGGCGGCGTCGGAGCGGGCGGCGCCGGATCGGCCACCTTCGCCGGCAGCGGCGGGGGCACGACGGGCTTGGGCTCCGGCTTCGGCTGGGCCTGCACCGGCTCCGCGGGCGGCCGCGTCACGACGTATGCGACTCCGGCGCCGATGAGCAGCAGCACCGCGCCGAGCGCGAAGGCGATCGCCGGCGGCCGCCGTTTGGGCGGCTCGATCGGGGTGCGCTCGGTGTCCCTCGGCGGCCTGGCCTTCGCGTTGTCGATCGGCGTCACCAGCGGCCGCGGAGGCTCCGCGACCGGCGCAGGCACCGCGACCGTCTGGTCCTGCATCAACATGCGGCGGATCTTCTTCAGCTCCGCGCGAACCGCCTCGGCCGTCGGGGGGCGATCGGCGGGGTTCTTCGACATCAGCTCGAGCACGAGCGCTTCGAGCGGCGTCGGAATCGACTGCTCGATCGAGCGCGGCGGCGCGGGCGCGTCGGTCACCTGGAGCATCGCCACCGCGAGCGGAGTCGCGGCGGTGAACGGCACGCGCCCGGTGAGCATCTCGTACGCGATGACGCCCAGCGCATAGAGATCGGTGCGCGCGTCGACGGGCTTCGCCTGCGCCTGCTCCGGCGCCATGTACTCGGGAGTGCCGACGGCGACGCCCTCGCGCGTCTCGCGCTTCGTGCCGACCGGGCTGCCGGCCGTCGCCTTCGCGAGGCCGAAGTCGAGCACCTTCACGTAGCGCGTGCCGCTCGACTCCTGGACGAGGAAGAGGTTGCCGGGCTTCAAGTCGCGGTGGACGATGCCCTTCGCGTGCGCTGCCGACAGCGCCGCCAGTGTGTCGTCGAGGATCGGGATGACCTGGTCCGCGGTCATCGGCGCCTTGGTGAGGATCTCCTGATCGAGCGGCACGCCGTCGAGGAAATCCATGATCAGGTACTGCCCGAGCCCCTCGAGCTCGCCGAAGCCGAACACGTCGATGATGTGCCGGTGGCGAATGGCGCTCGCGGCTCGGGCCTCGCCGAGCAGGTCGCGGCTCATGCCGTCGGGGCGGATGATCTTGATCGCGACGCGCCGGCCGATCTGCGGGTGCTCGGCCTCGTAGACGATGCCCATGCCGCCTTCGCCGACGCGGCGGCGGATGACGTACTCCCCGACGGTCCGTCCGACCGCGACGTCTCGCAGGACCGTTTTCTCCCAGGGATCGTCGATGACGACGCTCACGTCCGCCGGCACTATCTGGGACAGCGGTTGAGGTTGTCGAACACCGCCGGGGCGAACGTGCCCGAACCTCCCGAAGCCTTGTACACGCCGAGCTGCACCTGGTTCAGGTTGGCGAGGTACGCGGGGCTCGGCGTCTGCTCGCGCAGCGTCTCGTAGCCGCCGTCAGGGCCCGGCGCGTACTCGAAGTAGAGCGTGTTGCCCGCCTCGCGAAAGCGCAGGAAGCGCAGGCCGAGCGGCACCGACGTCGTCATGACGTCCATGTTGTTCTGGCCCGAGAAGAGCTTGAGCAGGTTGTTGCTGAGCTCGAACTTGAGCGTCTCGGTGGCCGGCGCCGGCCCCTCGAGCAGAAACAGCGTTCCGATGACCGCGTTGCTTCCGCCGTACGACGCGCGCTGCACGACCTCGACCGAGACGCTCGTCTCGTCGAACCCCGGAGTCGCGAGCACGGCCTCCATGCCGCTGCTCTCGTCGTCCCCGGTGTTCGCGCCGCCTTCGAGGCGGCCGCTGGTCACCGTCCACGCGCCCACGCCGTACCTGCGCCAGCGGCCGGCATCGAGCGGCGTGTTGAACTCGTCTGCGAGCGGCAGCGTCGCGTATGGGCAGGTGGGCGGATCGTAGCGGTACAGCAGAGCCGTGTTCGCGACCGCGAAGACGCCACCGTCGGGGGCCACCCAGACGTCGCGCAGCGCACGGCTCGTGCGCACGATCTCCTGCCACCCGAGCGTGGGATCGCGCCGGTACAACGCCCCGGTGCTGCCGAGATCGCCGGCGACGTAGAGCTCTGTGCTCCCACCGTGGATGGCGTTCGCGCTGCCCGGCAGCTCGGGGCCGTCGGGCATCCACGTGGTGGTGACGCGCCGGAAGACCTGCGCGTTGTTGTCGACCGCGAACGAGTCGCCGCTCGGATGCGGGAACACGCCGCGGATCTGCTGGCCGCTGAGCGGGTCTCGGGTCCAGGTACCGTTTGGCGCTCGGCTGTAGACGTTGCCGCCAACGGTGCCGGCCAGCAGGGGCGGGCCGCCCGGAGCCCCCTTGAGATCGAACGCCACGTTCGGCGGCGTGACGGCCTCACGGGTCGACTGCGTCGCGGAGAAGACGACCGCCTCGCCCGCCGCCAGAGCCCAGACGCGGCCTGCGCCGTCGCCCCACAGGGCATCGACGGTGGTCAGCACCGAGCCCGCATCGAGGCCGTCGAAGGTCGTCGTGCCGCCGCCGTCCCACCGAAAACGCATCACCGGGCGTTGTCCCGACCCCGCGAACCAGGCCTCGCCGGGCGTTGCCCACACGTCGCTGTTCGCCGCGTACGCCGGCAGGCAGCCCCACGCGGTCCCGTTCCAGTGGAAGGCGCGCTCGGAGTCCTGCATCGCCCAGATGTCGTTCGGGCTCGTGCCCCAAAGACGCGTGAAGTCGCCGGTCGCGAGCGCCGGGCGATTGAACGTGCACAGGCCGCCGTCGCAGACGACGACCGCGGTGTCGCGGCACAGGTCCCCGCCGCAGCCGACGCCGCAGCTCGTGGCGCTGCAGGGCATGCAGCCACCCCCGCTACCGCCAGTGCCCCCGCCGGTTGCTCCTCCGCCGGTGCCGCCGCCTCCGCCGGTGCCTCCGCCTCCGCCCGTGCCGCCTCCGGTCGCGAGGCCGCCGCCGGCTGCGCCACCTGCACCGGCGGCTCCACCGCCGCCGCCCGCCGCGCCGCCGCCTCCGCTGCCGCCGTCTTCATCGAGCGGCGTCAGCACCTGGCAGCTGCACGCGAGCAGCGCGACGAAGAGCCGCTTCATGATCCGCCCCCGTCAGGCCAGGTGAGGTTCGCGACGATCACGTTCAGCACGAGGGCCGCGACGCCGGTGAAGAACGCGATCGGATAGATGGAGTTCCACGCGGTCGCTTCGCCGAAGTCGGGCCGGCGAATGACGCCGTTCTGTCCGACCTCGCCGCTCACCTTCAGGTCTTCGAGGCGCGCGAAGCCGACGAGCGACAGCACGAAGGGGACGAGCGTCGCGGCGAACCACGCGGCACCGACGCCCGTGTCGCCTCGAGCGAAGTGACCGCCACCGAAGGGAATGAACGCGAACGCGCGGCTGGGGCCGGACGACGGCGAGGGCGGCGGCTCCGGCGGCTCGAGGGGAGCCGGAGGCGCCGGATCCGGCGGGGGCGTCGGCGTCGGCTGCGGCGGCTTTCGCTTCTGCACCTCGTCCCAGACGTCGTCCGCGAGCGCGACGAGCTCGGGGGTGAAGCTCGCGGGCGACGGCATCGCCTCGGGGTGCTGGCGGGCGAGCTCGCGCAGCTGCAAGCGGGCGCTGCCGCGATCTTTGAGCGCGAGGTAGCAGGCCGCGAGGTACGTGCGCGCCTCGATGCGCTCCGCCGTCGACAGCTCGCCGTCGTCGACCAGCTCGAGCAGCGCGTCGCGCGCCTGGACGAAGCGCGCCGACTCATAGCGCTCTACCGCCGCAGCGAGCCGCCCATCTCGCGCGGCGAGGAGGCTCAGAATGAGCACGAGCGCCATCGCGGGGCGGAGCCTACTGCTTTCGGAGCGCGCTCACGAAAAACCCGCAAGCCCCGATGATTACCGTCAGGTAACGCCCCTACTTCTTCACGAAGTCCCGCTCGAGGCGAAACGTCGCGCCGGGCGTGATGCGCACGCGCTCGTCGACCACCGGCGTGCAGAGCGCGTTCACCATCTTCACCGAGTGCTCGCCCGCGCTGAGCGTCAGCACGGCCATCGGCGTGTGGCCCACGGACTTTCCGTCGACGAACACCTCGACGCTGCACGTGTGCGCGATGACCTGCAGCTGCCCCGGCTTCCGCGCCGGCGGCGGAGCAGGCCGCTTCACCGGCACCTTCTGGGGCTCTTCCGTCGGACCCTGCGGCGGCATGTCCTGGACCTCCGGCTGCGTCGGCGGCGACGGAGGAGCGGCGACGGGGACGCTCTCGGCCGGCGGCGGCGGCACGATCACCGGCGGCGCGTCGACCGGCGGCCTCTGCTGGCGTACCCAGAGGAACGCGGCGAGACCTGCGACGAGCAGCGCGCCGGTGCCGAGCGCGAGCGGCAGCACCAGCTTCGGCCGCGGCGCCGTCAGCTCCGGGGGCTCCGTGTCCGGCACGCGCGCTGCGGCGTCGATCGTCGGGGCGGCCTCCTGCGCGTGAACTTCGGTCGGAGGAAGGTCGAACGCCTCGGGAGGCAGCGCCTTGCCGATGGGCGTCGGCTCGGAGGCGAGGTCGCGCCGAATGCGCTTGAGCTCACCGCGCACGGCGTCCGCGCTGGGAGGCCGCGCGTTCGGGTCCTTCGCCAGCAGCTGCAGCACGAGGTCTTCGAGCTGCGTCGGAATCGACGGGTTCACCGACCGCGGGCGCGGCGGCGGGTCGCTCACCTGCATCATCGCCGTCTCGAGCGGGCCGGCGCCGCTGAACGGCAGCCTGCCGGTGAGCAGCTCGAACGCGATGACTCCGAGCGCGTAGAGATCGGTGCGGCCGTCGACCGCCTTCGCCTGCGCCTGCTCCGGAGCCATGTACTCCGGCGTGCCCATCGCGATGCCTTCCTGCGTTTGCCGCTCGGGAGGCACCGAGGCCGGCGGCGGCTTCGCGAGCCCGAAGTCGAGCACCTTCACGTAGCGCGTGCCGTTCGACTCGCGGACGAAGAAGAGGTTGCCCGGCTTCAAGTCGCGGTGAATGACGTTCTTCGCGTGCGCCGCGCTCAGGGCGGCGAGCGTGTCGTCGAGGATGCCGATGACCTCGGTGGGGCTGAGCGGCGCGCGCCCGCGGATCTCCTCGTCGAGCGGGTTGCCCTCGAGGAAGTCCATCACCAGGTACTGGCCGAGCCCCTCGAGGTGACCGAAGCCGAACACGTCGATGATGTGCCGGTGGCGGATGAGGCTGACGGCGCGCGCCTCCATGAGCAGGTCGCGCGTCACCTCGCGGTCGGGGCGGATGATCTTGATCGCGACGCGCCGGCCGATCTGCGGGTGCTCGGCCTCGTAGACGATGCCCATGCCGCCTTCGCCGATGCGCCGGCGGATGACGTACTCACCGACGGTTCGACCGACCGCGAGATCGCGCGTGAGCGTCTTCTCCCAGTCGCTGTCGAGCGGAGCGTCGACCACGGGCCGACCTTACCGCCCGGCTGCGATCGCCGCCCGAAACGCGTCGAGCAGGCTCTTGTCGTAGTACTGCCGGCGCGCTTCGCCCTCGGAGCGCTCCACGACTTCGGCCGGCTCGACGTACCCGAGGTACCCGTTCGCGAGCGAGATGATCGGCACGCCGAGCGACTGCGCCGACGCGTGCGTGACCTCGGCCGGCACCGCCACGAGCAGCAGCGGACCGAGCTCGAGGATGCCGACCTCCGCCTGCCGCGGAGCCGACGCGCAGAGGAAGTTGTGGCCCGGCATCGCGAACAGCCGCGGCACCAGGCGCGTCGCATCGGGCGCCGGCGGCGTGAGCTGCACGCGCGTCACCTTCATCGCCGGCACCTCGACGGCCTGCAGCGTGAGGGCGTCGAACGCGGCGCCGGCCTGCGCGGCGACCTCGCCGGGCGTGTCGCCTCGAGCGCGCGCGTTGCCGACGGCGGTCTGCAGCACGAGCGTGACGCCGGCATCGGAGGCCGAGGCGAGGCTGCCGGGCCAATCGGGGTCGAGCGCGGTGGCGGGCCGCGCGACGGTCGTGGGGTGCGCGGCGAGCATGAGCCACTGCGCGACGTCCCCGAGCTGCAGCTTCGTGATGCGCGCGTCGACGGCGTCGCCGGTGCGCGCGGTGGCGAGCGCGGCGTCGGAGTGACCCTCGGCGATCGTGACCGGCACGAGCTGCGCAGAAGCCGCCTTCAGCGCGGCGAGCGCGGCGTCGACGACGGCAGCGCGAGCGTCGGCGCGGAAGCGGCCGGTGCCGGCGAGCTGGGCGATGAGCCGCGAGTCGTAGCCGCCCATGGAGCTGTGCGAGTGCGTGGCGGCGACCCAGACGTCGGACAACCCGGCCTTGCTGCGTACTTCGGCAGCGACGTCGTCGGGGACGAGCAGGAGATCCAAGGTGACGAGCCCGAACGTGACGTCTCCAGCGCGCAACACCGTGGCGCGCGCCATGAGCGGCTGCGTGGCGGTGGAGACCTCGGGGCGGGTGGGGCCGTAGCCGGCAGCGACGATGGGGTAGGGGACCTCGAGCGCTGCGCTGCCGGCGCCGGCGCTCAGCGGTCCGGCGGCCTGCAGGCGCGAGACGATCTTCGGCGAGGGACCGTCGGCGCGAGGGCACCAGTCCCAACTGGCGAGGGCGTAGGCGCCTCCGACGGAGAGCAGCAAGGCCATGCCGATGGCTCTGGGCCACTTCTTCACGTGAGAGGGTCAAAACACGAAGGGCCCGGCTCCTCAACGAAGCCGAGCCTCATTCGCCCACCGCCGCCCAATCTGTCGAACCCGAACGCGAACCCGAACCCGAACCCGGCTGTTCACGAATCGACTCCAAAAAAACACGAAGGGCCCGCGTCCTCATCGGTCGCAGGCCCATTCGCGGAACGCGCGCCCGGTCCAAGCGTCGCGCTCCATTCCCATGTCAGCGACAGCTCGGACTACTTCTTCGAGTTGCGGGGCTGAGCCTTCTTCTTCGCCGCAGGAGCCTTGCCGCCCTTCGGCGCGGCAGCGACCTGCTTGCCATTCACGAGCTCGGCGGAAGCGAGCACCACGATGCCGTCGTCCTGGGTGGCGACGCCGCGGATGACGACCTGCTGGCCCTTCTTCACCTTGGCCTTCGCGGGGAGCGCGGCGCTGACGCCGATCGCCTCACCGTTCGGCGACTCCGGGGTCTTGAAGACGATGATGGTGCCGTCGACGTCGTTCTCGACGTCCTCGATGAAGCCCTTCACCTCGAGCGTCTTGCCGTCGTACGCCGCCTGCTTGGTCATCAGCTCGGCCGCGAGCTTCGCCGCGTCGATCTGCACCGTCGCGCCCGAGCCCTCGTCCGCCGCCGCCGGAGCATCGGCCTGCGCCTGGGCGCTGTCCGCCTTCGCGTCCGCCTGCTTCGTCAGCGACGCGATCTCGAGCTTGTAGTCGAAGCCGCCCTTGACCGAGTCACCGCCGAGGTCCTTCACCGTCACCGTGTACGTGCCGGCCTTCACGTCGACCGACGCGACCGCCTTCGCGCCCGGCGCCGGAGCCGACTGGTCGGCCACGATCTCGCCCGCCGCGTTCTTCACGACGATCTGCGCATCGAGCGGGTACTTCTTGCCCGACGGAGGCGTCACGCTGATGTCGAACTTGCCGTCCTTGTCGACCGTCCACGTGTAGTCGTTGCCGTAGGTGCTGCTGACGTTGTCGTCACAGAGCTTCTGCACGCTGGCGATCTGGCTGTGGCACGAGGTGTCCGCCGCCGGGTCCGCCTTCGGGCCGAAGATCATCAGCGGGATCGAAGCCACCGCGCCGATGCCGCCGCCGATGAGCGAGAACTTCTTCTTCTTCGCCGTCGACGCGAGCAGCCCGTCGCGGCCCTTGTTCGAGACCATCATCGAGCGCCAGCCCGGCTTGATGATCTTGCCGCCCTCGATCTTGCCGAGCACGAACAGGTTGCCCTCGACCGGGATGTAGCGCTCGGTCGCCTTGAAGCCGATCGTGTGGCCGTCCGACGACGAGATCACGGGGATGTCGTACGAGAGCTCGCCGAACTGGATGTTCGACGACCAGCCGCGGCCGTTGAGCTCCTTCTTGTAGCCGGCCTTGAAGTTGTCGAAGTCGCCGCCCTTCGAGAAGTCGACCGGGACCGCGCCGGAGCCGTCATCGACCGCCGCGACGGTGCCGCCCTTGAGCGTGTCGAGCGTGCTCGAGCCCTTCACCGTCTTCCAGCCGTCCTGCGTCTTCTCTTCCTTCTCGTACAGCCGCTCGATCTTCACTTCGTAGTAGAGGCACGGAGTCTTCGAGCACGGCGACAGGAGCGCCTGCGCGGGAGCCTGAACCTTGCCCTCGGTGCTGATCGCGCCCTTCGGATCCGACGACGTCGGGTCGCGGGCGATGTCGCCGGTCTTCTTGAACGGGGCCGCCAGGATGCGCTTGCCCTTGAGGTGCTGCATGAAACCGAACCCGAGTGCCGCAAGTCCGACGATGAGTAAGAGAATGCCCATACTGGTGCTCCAGTCGATCAGTGAAAGTTGTGAAGAGGGACGGCCCCAGCGGCCGTTGTGGTCGTAAGGACCCGAGCCGCCCCGTGAGTGTGCAAACAAATTCCGAGAGGGGAATAGCTACGGGTCGCGGGCGGTTACGCGGGGTCCATGCAGTCGCAGCTCGCCGTCGTCGTCGCCGTCCTGATTCTCCTCTCCTCGGCCTGCGCCTACGCGCCCCGGTTCATCCAGAACGTGCACGAGGTCGTGCCGGGCAAAGTCTTCCGCTCGGCCCAGCTCGGCCGTGAGCGGCTCACGCAGCTCATCGACCAGCACGGCATCCGCTCGGTGCTGAACCTGCGCGGCGCCAGCCCCGGAGAGGCCTGGTACGACGACGAGCGCGCCACCGCGCACCAGAACAACGTCGAGCACATCGACTTCGCGCTCTCGTCGAAGCGCGAGGTTCCGCCCGAGCAGGCCGACGAGCTGATCCGCATCATGCGCGCGGCCCCGAAGCCGCTGCTCATCCACTGCTGGGCGGGCGCCGACCGCACGGGCCTCGCGTCGGCGCTGTACCTCTACGCGCTCGACGACAAGAGCGCCGAAGAGGCCGCGCGCGCGCTCGCGATGAAGTACCACCACTTCTCGTTCACCAGCGCCGGCGCGATGGATCGCAGCTTCGCGAACTACGTCGAGGCGCAGTCGGTTCCGGACCGTGGCCCCCAGCCAGTCGCTGCGAGCCCGTGAGTCAGCGGCGCGCTCCACCGTTTCTGGCATGCGCAGCACAGCGTTGCCTCCACCAAGCGATCGGTCCTGCCGGGCCATCAACAATGCACAAGGCCGTCAGCCACCAGGTTCGCTAAGCGCACTTGACATTCAGGGTCGGGGTCAACGTTGCTAAGCCGTCAGAACAGTGGCTGGCGCGGAAAGGTCCCGGTAGGAACACCCCAAATGCTTCGGAGCGATTTCATTCGGAGTTGGCGCAAGGATCTTGCCCTGTCCCTTCGGGATGTCGCCGACAAGACCCAGATCTCGGAGGTTACGCTCGAGCAAATCGAACTCGGGTCACATGACCCCACCGTCGATGAACTCGAGGCCATCTCGAGGGCGCTGGGTCTCCGAGCCGAGTATCTATACGACGCGGACGTCAAGCCGGGCGCTGCGGGCGACGTCCTGCGCGTTTTGTTCAAAAGCGCGGAAGCGCTCTCTCCACCGCCGTACACCCGACTTGAGATGCTCGATGCTGCGCGGGCCGCGCTCGATCTACTTGAGCTTCACGAAAGGCTTACTGTTCCGCGCCCTGCTCTGCCGAAGCTGAATTTGCCGAAGGTGCCCGGCGAACCGCTCCACAAGTTGGGCCGTCGGCAGGCGAAAGAGGTCCGGAGTCTCCTGGCGCTGGGCAAGAAGCCCGTCGAATCTTTGCGCGATCTGATCACCCTCCACCTTCGCATTCCACTGATTGCAGCGCGCCTCGGGCAGTCAGGTCCCGATGCATTCACAGTGTTCGCGCCTGGAGGCCGCGTGGCAATCGTCCTCAACGTCGACGGTAAGCACGAGAATCTCTTGGTTCGGCGCTTCACCTTGGCGCATGAACTAGGCCACGCCATATCCGACAAGCCCGCGCAGGGCGGTAGCGGGTTTGCGTGCCTCATCGACTCACAGCAACAGATAGACGTGGAAACGCGCGCAAACGCGTTCGCAATTCATATGTTGCTGAGCGGCGACGTCGAGAAGCTCGGGGACAAGCTTCTCTTGCCGGTTTCCTTCCGCGACGTGATGGAGACGTGGGGAATCCACTATCGCGCTCTGTATCTGTACGTGAAGAACCTGCTTGGCCTCACGGATGAGGTGATGGCGAAGCGAGTCCCAAACGTAGATCCGACGGCGCCGCTTCACGTTCGTAACCGCGAAGAACTCGAGGCAGAGCGCTCGCCGTTGAAAGTCGTTCCTCTCTCTCGCCGCGGCGAACTTGCGCGGCTCGTTCTTCAGGCGCACGCCAAGGGCCAGTTGTCCACCGGCCGCGCTCGCGAGCTGCTCCGTGTTGACGCCACGGCAGATCTCTTGGCCATGACTCGCAGCGTCGGCCTCGGCTGACGGGGGATGCAGCTCGTCCTCGATGCGGATGCTTTCAATTTTCTTCGCAAGCTAGGGCTTCTCGACGATCTCATCGCGCTCGCGCGACTGAAACCGCCAAAACTCACGCTGCATACGACGCGGTACGTCGCTCGATTTGAGCTGCAGTCGCTTCAGTCGCTGGTCGAGGAATTGGAGAAGGACGGCACGCTAAAGGTGGCGCAGCTCGCGGCCAGCAGCCCCGCATTCAAGCTCTTTCGGGAGCTTCTGGAGCGCTACGACAAGGGGGAGAGTGAACTCGCGGCGTGGGCCGCGAAGAACGCGCCCACGGCCATCATTGTTTCATGCGACAAGGCAGTACCGAAGTTGGGGAAAGAGCTGCACCTTCAAACGCTCGATATTGGAGAGCTTGTCGTCGTGCTCGTGAAAGACGGACTGTTGAGTGAGGCAACGGCCGTCGAGCGCTTGCGTCCCTGGGAAAACCCGCATACCGGCATCGGTCGCCCAACTTGGTGGAAGTCGCTGAAGGAGGCGCTCGCCGGACCTCATCCGCTTTCGTAGTCCCGCGCTACTTTGGCCCAAAGGCTGTGGAGATGGAGGTGTCGTTCGATTCGCGTGCGGCAGATACTGAGGCCTATGTGGCGTGTCGACAGCTCACAAGTCGAGCGCGAGCCCCAGCGTGCCCGTCGGCAGCGGCAGGAACTGCAGCTGCCCGTTCACGGCGAGGAAGCCGGCCGCGAAGTCCAGGTCCAGGCACATCGACACGATGCTGAAGAGCTTGAGCCGCGCGGTGCCGCGCAGGCCGAGCAGCGGAGACGCCGCGGCCTCCGTCCTCAGCTCGATGTCGCCGGTCTGCGGATTGGTGAGCAGGCCCGTCTCGAACCACACGCCGCCGCCGGCCTCGGGGCCGACGCCGAACCAGAAGCGATCGAGCGCAAACGCCCAGCGGTAGCCGATGCGGCCCTGCACGCCGCCGACGTTCAAGCCGCCACCGGCGATCGTCGAAGCACCAATCATCGACGGAATCTGTCCCCACAGCGCGAAGCTCAGGCCGTGCGACGCCGTGGGCTCGAAGCCGACGCGCAGGGCACCGGCCGCGCCCATCGAGCCGCCGAGCAGCAGATCGGAGAGATCTCTCGTCACGCCGATGCCGACCGACAGCACCATCGGCGCCGAGCCCTGCGGCTTCTTCTCCGGCGTCGTCTGCGCGATCTCGTACTCCGGCCCGCCCTCGCCCTTGCGCGCGACGACGACGCTGCTCGACTGCGCCGTGAGCTCGTCCCACTTCACGATGCGCCGCATGCCGTCCGCGAGCACCACGCGCCCGCCGAACGACTGCCCGCCCTTCATGAGCCTCAGGCCGTACTGCCCCGGAGACAGCGCCACCTCGCGGATCGGCCCCGGCGGCAGCTCGACGATCACCTGGTCGCGCATCACGTCCGTGACGAGCGAGCGCTCGGAGCCCTCGGGCATCACCAGCGTGGCCGACGGCTTCACCAGCGACGCGAGCACCAGCTCGCCCTGGCCCGAGAGCCGGAAGTCGTACGAGGGGTGCTGCACTCCGACGGGCAACACCGACGTCGCCGAGACCGTGCGGTCGTACGCGAACCGGTACGCCTCGGCGAGCGTGACGAGCCGGTCGCCCGACGTGTCCGCCGCGCCGCGAAGGCCGGAGATGAAGTTGTGGGTGAAGTAGCTGCCCATCACCTCGTTCGACTCGAGCGCCGACTCGTCGGCCGCGGACGAGAGGATGAACGCCTCGCCGCTGGCGACGAGCGTGTCGGTCAGCTTGATGACGAACGACTCGGCCGGCTTGCCGCCCTTCTCGCGGAAGCCCGCGCCGCTCTTGCAGGCGTCGATGATCGCGACGCGCAGGTCGGCGCCCGTGCCGAGCAGCATCGTCTTGAGGCGCGCGTAGGGGAGGTTCTCTCCGCTGAGCTCGATCGACTCTCCGTCGGAGTGCCCCGAGAAGTAGAACAGCAGCACCGCGCGCGTGTCGGGGACTCGCTTGAACGCGGCGATGCGCTCCTTGGCGTCGGCGATCGCGCGCTCGACGTCGGCGACGCGACGGCCCTGCAGGAGCAGGACGTCGTCGGGCGAGACGTCTCCGAGCTCGACCATCACGCGGGCGAACTTGCCCGCGTCGCTCTCGGCGTAGCGCAGCGGCGGCATCGAGCCGCTGCCGGCGTTGTTGCCGACGACGATGGCGACGCGGCGCGTCTCGGCCGAGGCCGTGACCGCCGCGAGCGCGATGGCGAGAACCAGCCCCCTTTGCAGCCGGCTCACTTGGCTTTCACGAACTCCCACGACACCACCTTGGCGTTCTCGATCTTCGGGTCCGTCGGGCTCGACTCGAGCGCGGCCTTCACCTTCTCGGCCGGGACCGGGGCGTCGGAGAATACCGCGACGAGGCGCTCGTTTCCGGTGACCTCGTCCAGCTCGACCGAGTTGGGGATCTCGACGCGCCCCGGAGAGACCTGGCCGCTCTGGGCCGCTCCGAACGGGTGGTAGACGGTGAACGCACCTGCGCCGTCGCGCGAGGCGATGAGCAGGTACTTCGCGCCGCCGGTGTTCACCACGAAGCGGATCTTGTCCTTCGGCTTGAGCACGGTGCCCGGCTTGACCGGGAACTGGCCCGTCTCGGGGCGGTGCGCCACGACCTCGAGCGACGCCGAGCCCTTGATGCCGATGTAGACGTCGTCCTCGGTCTGCGTGCGGTCTTTACCGCCGGCCCAGATGGCCATCGCCAGCGAGGCCGCGATGACGCCCGCCGCCGCAGGGACGAGCATCTTCCAGCCGGCGCGCAGGCGGTCCATCAACGACGGGGCCTGGAGCCGCGCCTCGAGCTTCGCGAGCGTGCGGGGGAAGACGAACTGTTCGAAGCGGGCCTTGTCCTCGTTCAGCTCCGTCCAGCGCTTCTGGCAGAGCGGGCAGCCGTCGAGGTGGGCCTTCGCTTCGGTCTCGCGCTGACCGGAGAGCGCCGACATCAAGAGGAGATCGATGGTTTCCGATGAAAGATGACCACGTGCATTCATGCTGCACCTCCCCGGACGATGAACTTCCGGGAGCGACTGGTGAATTCAGCCAGCCGGTTGATGACGGTCCGTCGAGAGATGCCGAGCGTCTTGGCGACCTGCTCCTGCTCGAGACCGTCGATGTAATAGAGCACTGCTGGAGCGCGCAGATTCTCCGGCGCGCGGGACACGAGTTGCATCGCGAGATCGCGATCGAGCATTTCGGGCTCGGGGTGATCCGACGCGGACTCTGGAATCTCGGCCACCGGCTCGGCCTGCCGACCCCGGTCACGGATGAGGTTCAGGCAGTAGTTGGTCGAGATTCGGTAGATCCACGCCAGCGCCGAGGCATCGTCGGGAGCCGATTCGATGTGGCGCATCACCCTCACAAAAACCTCCTGCGTCGCGTCTTCCGCGAGCGCGTCATCCTTTAGGAGGCGCCGACATCTCGAATAGATGGCGGGGCCGAACTTTCGGTACAGGCG
>CALJKW010000028.1 GCA_937980205.1 uncultured Myxococcales bacterium
CTGAAGGTCGATTACTACCGGAAGGTGCGCGAGGCGGCGATGCTGGCCCTCGGGCAGCAGCCTGAGCCCGCTCCTTAAGAATGGACGCGCGGAAGCTCAAAGAGAAGGCAACCGAAGCGTTCTCGAAGGGGAAGTTCGCGAAGGCCGCCGAGGCGTACGCCGACTACTGCGCCGCCGACCCGAAAGATCTGCAGGCCCGCCTGCGCATGGGCGACGCGTGGGCGAAGGCCGGGCAGAAGGAGAAGGCCATCGGCGCCTACCAGTTCGCCGCCGAGGGCTTCGCGAAGGAGGGCTTTCTTCCGCGCGCGATCGCCGCGAGCAAGCTCATCCTCGAGCTGGATCCCGCGCACAAGGGCGTCCAGAAGATGCTCGCCGAGCTGTACGCGCGAAAGAGCGGGCCGGCGGCCTCGTCGCGGCCGAAGACGGCGACGCCGCTCGGCACGAACAACAAGCACGCGCCCATCGAGCTGCCGAAGACCGACGACGTCCCGCTCGAGATCGAAGAGAGCCGGTCCTTCCAGGCGAAGAAGAAGGAAGAGCCTCCGCCGGCCGCCGCCGCCGCTCCGGTCACCGAGGTGCCCATCGAGGTGGAGCGCAGCTCGGCGCCGCCGCCGCCGGCCGCGGAGATCGAGCTCGACGTGTCGGTGACGGGTGGGGGAGTGCCGCCGCTGCCGCCTCCCTCGGAGAAGGTCGAGGTCGCGACGATCGAGGTCGAGCTGCCGCCGCCGCCTCCGTCGGAGAAGATCGAGGTGGCCTCCATCGAGGTGGAGCTCTCGCCGGCGCCGTCTGCGCCTCCGCCTCCGCCTGCTGCTGCCGCGACGCCGGTGTACGAGCTCGACGTGCCCGAGCCGCCGCCGGCTCCCGCGGCCGCGCCGGCGGGCGAAGAGACGGGCCGGTTCAAGCGCACGACGTCGGGCTCTTACGAGCTGCAGCTCGACGAGCCGGCGACGGTCGAGGGGACGCCCGAGAAGTCGCAGCTCCAGCTCGCCGAAGAGTCGGGCCGGTTCAAGCGGACGAACTCGGGCGCGTACGAGCTCGACCTCGACGACGCGCCCGGCGACGAGCAGCCGATCGAGCTGACGCAGCCGAAGGCGCCCGCGCCGCAGATCGACGAGGCCAGGCTGGTCGCCGAGCTCGCCGCTCCTGCTCCGGCGGGAGAAGCCAGCCAGGGGCCGCCGGGCCTGCGTCCGAAGAAGGCGGAAGCTGCGCCGCCGCCGCCGCCCGAGCCTTCGAAGCCGGCCGACTCGCGCCTGTGGTTCCCGAACAACGTCGTCGCCGCGCCGTCGTCCGAGCAGTCGGCCGCGCGCCGCATGACGACGCCGACGCGCGGAGGCCCGAAGACGGATCTCGAGCGCAGCCTCGAGGCGTTCTCCAAGTTCGAGGACGAGATTCAGATCATCGAGCCGCCCGCCGAGGCGCCGCCGGCGCCGCCGAAGTCGATGGGGCACACCTTCACCGAGCTCGAGCTCGAGGGCGACTCGCTGCTCCACGCGGTCGAGGCCGCCGCGAACATCGGGCTCGAGCAGCGCGGCCAGGCGACCGAGCCGTCCGCCGCGGAAGAGCGCATGGAGGCCCCCGAGGAGCCGAAGCTCGAGCCGGGCGCGCTGCCGAAGATCCCGCTGTTCTCCGATCTCCCCGAGGACGCGTTCATCGCGCTCTTCGAGCGCTGCCCGCTGCGCCGCTTCGAGCCGACGGATCTCGTCATCGCGCAGGGCTCGCTCGGCGACTCGTTCTTCGTCATCTGCGCCGGCTCGGTGAAGGTCTATCGCACCGACGGAGAGGTCCGCCGCGACATCGCCACGCTCTCCGAGGGCGCGTTCTTCGGCGAGATGGCGCTGCTCTCCGGCGCGGCGCGCACGGCGTCGGTCGAGGCCTCGAGCGAGGACACGCAGTTGCTCGAGATCTCCGCGCCGATCCTCACCGAGCTGTCGCACAAGTACCCGACCGTCGCGACGGCGCTGAAGAAGTTCTGCCGCCAGCGCCTGCTCACGAACGTGATGAGCAGCTCGGCGCTGTTCGCTCCGTTCAGCCGCAACGAGCGCCGCCAGCTCGTCGAGCGCTTCCGCGCGCGCGACGTCCAGAAGGGCCATGTGCTGATCAAGGAAGGCCAGCGCTCCGACGGCATGTACATCGTGCTCTCCGGAGAGATCGAGGTGCGTCTGGGCGCGCGCTCGGTCGCCTCACTCAAAGAGGGCGACATCTTCGGCGAGATGTCGCTGCTCACGAAGGCGCCAGCGACCGCGACCTGCGCTGCGGCGCGACATACGTCGCTCTTGCGGCTGCCGCGCGAGGACTTCGATCAGCTCGTGCTCTCGCACCCGCAGATCCTCGTGCTCGTCAGCGAGCTCACCGACGAGCGCACGAAGCAGAACGCCGCGCTGGCGTCGCGGGCTCCGAAGGCCGGCGGCGACGTCACGCCGATGGTGTAGCCCCGGGCGTCCTCTCGTTCACCCCTCAGCGGAGCGCGCAGCGCGGAGTCGAAGGGGGGGCGAAGCCGACGCGTGGCCCGCTTCGACTACGGCCTGCGGCGTCCGCTCAGCGTCAACGGCAGCGAATCGAAGCTGCGCTACTTCTGCCGGTTCGCCTTCGCCAGGTACTCGTCGCGCGACACGAGGCCGCTCTCGACGAGCAATTCCACCAGCGCCCGCAGCGCGTGCACCTGCGTCTCGGATCTCTTCTCCAGCGCAGCGATCCGATCTTTGAGCCGGGCGATCTCGGCCTCGCGCGCCGCGGCCTCGATCTCGGCCATCGGATCCACCGGGCGCGGCGCTTTCGGCGCCGAGCGCTTCGGCGCCGGCTTCGCCTCGGAGATCTCCTCTTCCCCGAACGTCGGCTCCTGTACGTCGAAGCGCCGCGGCGTGGGGCCGCGCGACGGCGCCGCCTGCTCGCCGTAGTACATGCGCCGCACCGCGCGATCGATCGAAGACCCGGTCGCGACGGCGGTCTGCACCTTGTAGCCAGTCTTGAACGTGATGTCGTTCAGCGCGTCGACGTTCGTCGGGTCGGACGTCGCGAGCTGCACCTGCTTGCCCTTCAGGTCGACGCCGAGCGGAAACACGCCGTACCGCTCACACAGATCCACCGTCAGGATGTGCGTCACCGTCGACGGGAGCTTCGTCTTGTCGAGATCGACGACCGGCAGCTTCAGCTGCCGCGAGAGCGCGCGCACCATCGAGTCCTCGTCGACGAACCCCATCTCGACGAGGGTGCGGCCCAGCTTGCCGCCCCACTTCTTCTGCTCTGCCAGTGCCGCCTGGAGCTGCGTCGGGTCGAGGACGCCGGCCTCGATGAGCAGCTCTCCCAGCCGGCGTCGCTTGCTCGAAGCCGCCGTCACTTCTTCTCGGGAGCCTTCTCGGGCGCCTTCTCGGGCTGCGCCACCTCGGGCGCCGGCTCGTCGCGCTTCGGCGGCGCCAGCTTCGCGGCCTCGGCCTTCTCCGCCGCGGTCATCTGCTTGTTGCGCAGCACCTTGAACGACGCCTGGCCGTCTTTCACGGAGATGATCTGCGCCATGCCGAAGCTGGTGGTGCCGTCGTTCATGCTCCACTTCATGGTGTCGGCAGGACCCGCGGCGAGGAAGAGCGTCTTCGACATCGCGCCTTCCTTGATCTGCGTGGTGGCCTCGGCCTCGGCCGTCGCGCGGCCGCCCGACTCCTTGATGTTGGAGAAGACGCCGAAGGGGATGTTGCCTTCCTTGATGGCGCGGTTGACCTCGGCGTCGCCGGCGTTGATGTCGCCCGCGGACGAGAAGTCGAGCGCCGCGTTGCCCGTGCCGTGCGGCGGGCCGTGCGCGATCAGAACGACCGGCGCCTTGCTCGCCTTCGACGCCTGCACCACCTCGTCGATCGTCGACTTGAAGTAGCGGCAGCCCGTCTGGCAGCGCATGAAGTTCGGGTCGTGGTAGCCGGGCAGCGAGACCAGCGTCGCCTCGGGGAACTCGACGACGCGGTACGCGTTGAGGTTCACGATGTTCGGCGCGTCCTTCTTCGCGGCGTCGACGCCGTCGGTGTACTCGGCGCGGCACTCGCTGTTGCCGATGAGCACGAACACCGGGACCTTCGACTCGGTCGCGGCGGCCTTCAGCACGCGCGCGATGCCGTCGGCGACCTCGCCGACATCACCGGGCAGCACGATCGCGTCGACCTTCTCGTCGGCGAAGAACTTCAGGTACTTCTTCAGCGCGAGCATGTTCTCGCCCGAGTCCTCGTTCATCGGGCCGAGCACACCGAGCGTCAGCGCGCCGTCCGCGTCCTTGTCCGCGAAGGTCAGCCTGCTGCCCGACGCCTTCGCGGCGCGCGTGCCGATCGTCAGGTCGGTCGTGGGACCCGGGTCGAGGGGCGCGGCGCACTCCTTGTCGGCGCGCGGCTGAGCCTCGGCGGGCGGCTGCGGCGGGGGCGTCGGCTTCGCGGGCTCGACCGGCTTCGGCGGCGGTTCGGCCTTCTTCTCGGGACAAGCGGACAAAAGAACAGCCAGACCCAGCACAGGCAGGATGCGGTTCATTTGGACCCGGTTGCGTACTCCGACACTGCTTCAAGGTCTACAATCTTCGGGGTAAGACGCGCGCACGATGAGGCTCCTGCCGGTCGTGCTTCTCCTGGGTGTTGGATGTGCGCACAAGCCGCTCTCGGGGAGAGACCTCGATCGCGTCATCAAGCCGGCGTTCGTCTCCCGGATCGAGGATCAAGCCGGCCCCAAGTCGTACGTCTTTCGCAGCGACGGCTCGTACGGCGACAAGCTGAAGAAGCTCTCCGAGAAAGAGGCCGACCGCCGCCTCGCCGTGAAGCTCGCCGGCGGCTCGGAGGACGCCGAGGGCAACAAGAAGCTCACCATCAACCGCTTCCAGGTGGCCGACACGCTGCGCTCGCACACGCTCTCGAAGCTGCCGAAGGAGCGCCCCTGGACGAACACCGCCCGCCCCGGCGACGTCGCCGCCGCGCTGCAGAGCTTCCTCGTCGAAGAGGTGCCGGCGAACCCGCCCGACTACGAGCTGCTGCGCCCGCTCGGCGTCGACGCCGTCGTCGAGTTCGTCGTCGAGGAGTACGGCATGCGCAGCGAGGGCGGCACCGCCGGCTGCTACGTCGTCGGCTACGGCCGCATGTTCATGCTCGATGGAGGCGGGAACATCTGGTACCGCAGCTTCCGCGCCGACCAGGTCGACTCGAAGCAGCCGCACCTCGACCCGTTCAAGGTCGCGAAGGACACGACGCTGTTCCGCGAGCAGATGAGCCAGCTGCTCAAGGCCGTCGCCGACGTCTTCGCGCAGGATCTGAACCCGCCCGATCGCCGCGGAGGCGCTCCGCTCAAAGAGGGCGCGCAGGAGATCCGCGAGGGCGAAGACACGGTGCAGCCGCAGAAGAACAAGCGGCCGCCGGAAGAAGAAGACCCGCTGTAGCTTCGACCCGGGCCTTCGGCCTCCGCTCAGCGTCAACGGCGCGGCTTCGACCGTCGGACGGTTACTCCGCCGGCGAGTTCGGGCCGAGCGACGACTCGGCGCCGGTGATCTCTTTGCTCGTCTGCTTGAACGCGCGCAGCCCGAACGGCGCGGCGACGAGGAACGCGATCGCGGCGAGGCCGACGGCCATCCACGGGAACGGCTTCGGCTTCTCTTCCATCTTCTCGTCGAAGCCGTTGAGCTTGTTCTTGCTGCGCTCTTTCGCCGCGGCGAGCTCTTCTTCCGTCATCTGCTGCGGGGCCTGAAAGTCCGTCGGCTTCTTCGCGTAGGCGGCGCCACCGACGAGGAGTGCAGCACCGAGGACCATTGGCAGTGCGGAGCGGAGCTTCATGGCGGGAGCCACCGTACCACCTTTCGGCCGTCAGGGTCTCGCCAGCTCGACGGTCTCGAGATGTCGTGGAACGTAGGTGTTCCAGCCGCGCTGCGCCACGCGATCGGCGAGCGCCTTCAGCGCGGACGGCTCGCCGTGCACCATCAGCGTCTGCTTCGGGGCGCCGGTAAAGCCGTCCATCCACCGGAGCGTCTCCTGCCAGTCGGCGTGCGCCGAGAACCCCGTCACCTGCACCAGCTGCGCGTTGATCGGCACCATCTCGCCGTGAATGCGGATCTCCTTCTCGCCCTCGAGGATGCGCCGCCCGCGCGTGCCGACGGCCTGGTAGCCCACGAACATGATCGTGTTCTGCGGCTTCGGCAGCCGGTACTTGAGGTGATGGAGGACGCGGCCGCCCGTCGCCATGCCGCTCGCCGAGATGATGATGCCGGGGCCCTTGAACGAGTTGAGCTCCTTGCTCTGCTTCGCCGAGCGGACGAACTGCGTCCGCTTCGTGGCCAGCGGAGTGCCGCCGCGCTCCTCGACGCCGGTGAAGTCGATGTCGTGGTCCTCGCGGTGCGCGAGGTAGATCGGCGTCGCGTCGCACGCCATCGGTGAGTCGACGAACACCGGCAGCTCGGGCACGCGCCCGGCCTCTTCGAGGTTGCGCAGGTGGTACAGCACCTCCTGCGTGCGCCCGATGGCGAAGGCGGGCACCACGACCACGCCGCCGAGCTTCACCGCGGTGTTCACGGCGTCGGCGAGCGCGTCGACGGGGCGGTGGTCGCCGTGGGTGCGGTCTCCGTAGGTGCTCTCGACGACGAGCGTGGTCGCCGCGGGGATCGCGTCGGGGTCTTTCAAGATGGGCGCGTTGTAGCGGCCGAGGTCTCCGGTGAAGACGACGCGCTGCTTCGTGCTCTCCAGCTCGAAGACGCAGATCGCCGAGCCCAGGATGTGGCCCGCGCGCTTGAACGTGAGCCAGATGCCCGGGAGGATCTGCCGCCGCCGGTCGTAGCCGAAGCTCTCGAACAGCTTCAGCGCGGCCCACGCGTCTTCCTCGGTGTAGAGCGGCAGCGCCGGCGAGTGCTTGCTGTAGCGGTGCTTGTTCGCGAACCGCGCCTCTTCTTCCTGAATCTGCGCCGAGTCCGGCAACAAGAGGCCGGCGAGCTCGCGCGTGCCGCTCGTGCAGTGCACCGGGCCGCGGTAGCCCTGGCGCACCACCCGCGGCAGCCCTCCGGTGTGATCGATGTGCGCGTGCGTCAGGACGATCGCGTCGATGGTCTTGGGGTCGATCGGCAGCGGCTCCCAGTTGCGCAGGCGCAGCGGCTTGCTGCCCTGGAAGAGACCGCAGTCGACGAGCACCTTCTGCCCCTCGTGCTCGAGCAGGAACCGCGACCCGGTCACCGTCTCTGCCGCCCCGAGGAAAGTCAGTGTGGCCATGGCCGCGGCACGCTAGTAGAGGACTCCGCCATGAGCACGCCCTTGCCGACACCTCCGCATCTCGCTGGCGCGTTGGCGCAGCTCGAGCAGATCATCGAGCAGGTCGAGAAGAAGAAGGTCGACCTGATCGGCGCGCCGTGGGCGGAGATCGAGAAGGCCGTCATGCACCTGCTTGGTGGCCCCTTCCGCGGCAACGTGCCCGAGCACCAGATGGTCGCCCTCGGCCTCGCTGCGGCGTTCGGCGCGCGGCTCGCGAAGGACAGCGGCGCGTTCTGGTTCCCGTCGCGCGAGGCCCCCGAGGGCGCGGCGCTCGGCTTCCCCGACGCGCTCGTGATGCTCTCGCCGTTCTCCGCCGTGCTCGAGGCGCTGTCGGTCGCGAAGCTCGAGCGCCTCGACGAGATCGCGAAGGAGATCCGCAACAGCCTCGCGCAGGTGAAGTTCTCCGGCCAGGGCGCGCAGCGGCTCGGGCCGCTCGACTACCAGAGCCTCTTCGACCCCGGCTACGTGCAGGTGCTCGCGATCGACAAGGCGAAGGTCGACGCGGCGTTCGCGCTCTCGCCCGACCGGCTGTCGATCGACATCCGCGAGGCGCTCACGCGCGCGCGCCAGTTGCCGGACCAGGCGAAGAAGCAGCTCGAGACGCAGCTCGTCGGGTCGCTCGGCCGCCTCGAGCGCGGCAAGCCGATGCTCGAGCAGGTGCCGAAGGCTCCGCGGCTCGGAGAGCTGGTGACGCACCTGTTCGGAGCGACCGCGACGTCGGGCTCGGCCCCCGAAGAGCTGTGGACGGACGTCGTCTTCCCGCTGCTGTTCGTCGGCGCGCCCGAGAAGTTCCCCGACCTCGACGGCGAAGAGCTCGAGCTCGCGAAGCAGGGCATCGACCCGTTCGTGCTGTTCCTCGAGATCACGCCGTACCAGTTCAAGGCCGTCGAGGAAGGGCTGATGGGCGCGTTCCCGGCCGACTCGCTCGAGCTGCCGCACCCCGCGCTGGCGGCCGCTCCGCAGCCGCGGCTCGTGAAGGTCGGCACCGACGTGCTCAAAGAGCCGCTCGAGAAGTTCGACGCCGCGAAGACGAAAGATGCGATCGCCCGCTTCTCGAAGCACGTCGAGGCGAAGCTCGGCGCCGCTCCGAAGACCCAGCCCCAGGCGCAGGAGATGCTCGAGGCCGCGCTCGCCGTTCTCGGTGAGCTCAAGAAGGTCGTCGCCAGCGGGCAGATGGTCGTCGTGCGGCGGCTCACCGAGGCCGAGGCCGCCTCCGATCTCGCGCTCGTCCCGGTTCGCCAGGCGCTCCAGGGGCCCAGGATCATCCTGGCCTGATGCCGTGGGGCTGCCCCACCCCGTCCGGGAGGACACTTGTGGGGTGCCCAGCACAGCGGGCGGTGGGGTAGTAAGGCGGCCATGAGAACGACCGCCTTCCTGCTGCTCGTGCTCGCTGCTCCGGCCGCTCACGCGCAGGACCTCGCGAAGCTCTTCGTCGATCAGGGCAAGACGTACTTCCGATCGGAGAAGGCCGTGGGCCTTCAGCCCGGCGCCGAGCTCGCCGCGTTCAGCGACTCCAGCGGCGCGAAGGGCGCCGGCAAGGTGATCGTGATGGAGGTGCTCGGCCAGCTCGCGCGCGTCACGTTGGACGACGAGGCGAACCGGGCCCAGGCGAAGTACGTGCGCGTCGGGGCGAGCGTCGCGGTCCAGCCCACCGTCGCCGTCGCGCCGCCGCCCCCTCCGGCTCCGCCGTTGGCACCCGCGCCGGTGGCGCCCGCGCCGGTCGCCGAGGCTGTGCCGGCGGGGAACGGTCCTCCGCCACCACCTCCTCCGCTGAAGGCGGTCCTGGGTCGCGAGGGCGCGGCCATCACGATCCGCAACGATTCCGACGTCGAGCTGACCGGCTGCGAGCTCAGGTTCCCCGACCGCCGCACGGCGCCGGCCGACAACGTGCCCGCGCGCACCAAGATCCTCGTCGGGTACAACAAGATCCGACCCGCGCCGGACGTCGGCGACGAGGCGCTGCTCGTGCGCTGCGCCGAGGGAGAGGCCGAGTTCGTCTACGGCCAGCCCGCGAAGCCGAAGGCGCTCGTCGGCCGCGCTGAAGGCGGTCGCGGCGGCGGCATCCGCTTGTTCAACGAGAGCGACCGCGACTGGACGCAGTGCGATCTCATCAAGGCGAACGGCACGCACTTCTTTCAAGGCACGCTCAAGGCCCGCGCGGGCGACTCGGTGCGCGCCGGGCTGTTCAGGCCGCCCAGCGGCCCCGAGATCATCGTGCTCACCTGCGCGCAGGGCGCGGTGACCCAGCCGGTGCCGTAACTACGGGCAGGCCGGCACCCGGTCGACGCCGGCGAAGAACTCGTCGACGAGCGCCTTCCACACGCGCGCGTTCTCGGGCGGGCCGCACTTGAACGGGCTCTTCACCTTCTCGCCGGCGAGCGCCGCGCGTTGCTCGCGCCAGTAGCGCAGCGCGAGGTCGGCGCCGTACTCGCGCTCGTCGTTGCCGGGCATGAACGAGTAGTACGTGCCGCCACGCACGATGAGCGGGTCGGGCGCGAACGGCTTCAGGCACTCGGTCTTCGTGCCGCAGCGCACGCGGATCGACTTGTGCGTGAACGCCAGGTTCTTCGCCGTCCAGTCGCCGTGATCGGCGTCGTTCAGGTGAAACAGCTCGTGGAAGAGCAGGTCGCGCACCTGCTTGTCCGAGCCGTTCAGCGTGCCGTTCACGTTGTACGAGATGGTCCACCCTTGAGCGAACGCGGCCGGCGTCTTGCGCTTCACGCTCGCGAAGAACTTGAAGGTGAGGTCTTTCCACCGGTACCGCGGCGCAGCGCCGGCCTCCTTTTCGAGGGCGGCGAAGAAGGCGTCGTGCTCGGCGAGCGCCGCGGCGACGCGCTCGAGGTGAGGGCGGTGGGGGCCGACCGGCAGCACCGGCACGAGGTGAATCGTCCCCCGGTAGCCGCCGTTCATGTCCTCCTCGCCGTCGAGCGGCCCAATGGCGTCGCCGTACTTCTCGGCAAGGCTCTGCACGATCGCCGCGGCCGCGGGATCGGCGTCGAACGGAGCGGCGGCGAGGATCAGCGCGAAGAGCACGACCCCCTCAGACGCCGCCGCCGCCCGCCCGGTTCCGGCGGTCGGCGAGCTCGCGCGCGGTGGCGATCTGCGCGCGCCAGTGGCCGTACAGCTTCCCCTGCGAGGCCAGGTAGTCGAGCCTGGTCTTCGCGTCCTCCGGCACGTCGCCCGGCGCTGCCTCTCGAAACGGAGTCCCCGGCAACGGCATGAACGTGTGCCCGTGCACCTTCGCGCCCATGCCGGCGAGCTTCTCCATCAGCGCGAGCGTCGCGCGCATGTCGTCTTCCGCCTCGCCGGGCAGCCCGAGGATGAAGTCGATGTTCGGCACGAAGCCGTTCTCGACGCAGATGCGGGCGGCGCGCACGATCGCCTCGACGTCGTGGCCGCGCCTGCTCTCTGCGAGCACCGCGTCCGAGCCCGACTGGCCGCCGATGATGAGGTTGTCGTTGTCGACGTACTTCTTCAGCACGCGCAGCGCCTCGGGCGACACGTGCTCGGGCCGCACCTCGGAAGGAAACGTGCCGAAGAACAGCCGGCGCGACGGGCCCAGCTCTTCCCGGCAGGCGGCCAGCAGCGCCTCGACGGCCTCGAGGTTCACGCTCGCGTCGGCCGAGCCGTACGACAAGCTGGTGGGCGAGATGAACCGCGCGTCGCGGCGGCCCGAGGCGACCATGACGCGGATCCAGTGGCGCACGTTCTCGACGCTGCGGTGGCGGAACTTCGCCTTGCTCATGAACGGCGTCTGGCAGAACCGGCACGCGTAGATGCAGCCGCGGGTGATCTCGATGGCACCGTACAGCCCCGTCTTCGGCGCGAACGGCGGGAACTCGTCGAGCGCGACAGGAGCCGGCTTCGGCGCGCGACCGCCTCGCCACGCGAACCCGGCTGCGCCCTCGAGCGGCTCCTGGTCGAGCGCCCGCTGCAGGAGCGAGAGGATGGCGCGCTCGCCCTCTCCGACGCAGACGAGGTCGAAGCCGGCGTCGAGCACGGCTTGCGTCTCCGCGGTGGCGTGGACGCCGCCGGCGATGGCGGTCCACCCGGTCGGGTGCTCGGAGCGCAGCGCGCGCAGCATCGCGACGGCCTCGGGAAAGCTCGGCGAGTAGAAGCTGAACGCCACGATGGTGCGATCGCCGCGGGCGAGCGCCAGCGGCAGCTCCTCACGCAGCTCGCCCAGGTTCCGCGCCAGGCGGACGGTGACGGCGGCGAGGGCAGGGTGTTCTTCGATCGCCCCGGCCAGCACGGCGATCGCCGCCTTGGCCGGGTAGCAGGTGCAGCCGATGAACGTGACGCCCACGAAGGGCCATCTTAGTCCCGCGCTCGGTGGGGAGGCGCACGCCGCGACTCTTTGGCCAAGTGTGTCGCGCGCTGCTCGGGACGACCGGGCGTCAGGTCACTGCGGCATGACCGCCTTGAACTGATCCGGCGTCACCTTGATGACCGCGTTCGCCTCGGCGTACGGCACCTTGATGCGCGCGACGCGGAAGATGCGGTCGTTGTGCGGGTTGTCCTGCGCCGACTGCGCGAAGTGCAGCTCGATGATGTTCTCGTCGGCGGCGTGCTCGGCCGTCGCGGCGGTGCGCCCGAGCATCATGTTGTTCACCTCGAAGTCGAAGCAGCGCTCGTTGGCCGCGTTCTTCGCGAACAGGGTGTAGTTGTACTTGAACCGCGCGCGGTCGACGTCGTTGACGGTCACGGCGGTGTGCTCGCGCAGCTCTTCGATGTCGAGCACGCCGTCGAGATCGCGATCGGTGCTGACGTTCGGGAACGTCGCGTCCTTCAGGATGAAGAAGTCGAGGCCGTCGATGACGAGATCTCCGTCGGTGGGCGAGAGCTTGCCGATGTCGGAGTCGGGGTCGGACTTGAGCGTGCCCAGCCAGCCCTCTTCGCACGAGCTCAAGCCGTCGTTGTCCGGGTCGGCGGTCAGCTCCTCCGGCTTGCACACGCACTCGCCGGCCTTCTTCGACTTCGGATCCCACCCGAGCAGCATCTCGAGCGAGTCGTTGCAGCCGTCGGCGTCGGTGTCCCGAGAGAGCGGGTCGAGGCCGAGCTTGAGCTCCTCTTCGTCGGGCATCGAGTCCATGTCGCTGTCGACGAGCTGCGTCTTCCCGTCCGGCACCATGGTGCGGTTGGTGACGAGGAAGAAGCGGTCGACGTAGCTGCGGCGAATCGCCTGGAAGTCGAAGTCGGTGAAGTCGAGCGAGTCGCCGTTCGGGAAGGACTTGTACTTGCCCTCGCCGAGGCGAGCCATCTCCTGCAGCAGGCCCGCGGGGCCGCCGGCGCCGCCCAGGTACACGGTGTTCAGCGTCAGCCCGCCGCACCGCTCTTTCAGCGTCATCATCTGATTCACCGCCGCGTAGATGTCCGGCGGCTGGCTGTCGGTCGGCACGCCGTCGGAGAGGAAGATGACGACGTAGCGGGTGCGCTTGGCCACCGCGCCGCTCTCGCGGATGTCCGCGTCGATCTCCGAGATCGCGAGGTTCAGCGCGCCGAGGTACGGCGTCTGGCCGTTCCCCGCGTTCGACTGCGCCTGCACCTGCTGGATGAACTGCGCCGTGTTGTCGTTGAAGCGCGGGTTCGTGAAGCGGCGCGTCTGATCTCCCGCGAACACCTGGCCGCCGAAGAACACCCGGCCCGGAGCGTTCAGCCGCATCGCGAGCTGGATCGCGGCGTTGTAGCGGCCCTGGTTCGGGTCATTCATCTGCATCGAGCCCGAGTCGTCGATCACCAGCCACACCTTCACCGGGAACACGATCGTCTGCGGGTCCTCGGTGCAGACCTGGCCGACCAGCGCGTTCGGCTTCTGCTCCGGCGGAGGCGGGGGCTCGACCTCGGGGAGAAGAATGTCCACGTCGGTGCAGCCGATCGCCAGCACCGCCGCAGCGAGGAGGTGCAACGCCGCGCGTCGCGGAGCACCGGGCACTGCCCGGGGCGGAGCAGGGTGAGCGCAGCTCAGCCGTGGGATCGCGCGGCCACAAGAGTAGGGCGTCATAAGCGGACGCTCCTCTGCTTCAAGCGTGCCCGGGCCACCTGCACGCACAAGTGTGCGTGACCGCGTCGGAAACAGTTCTGCGCGACTTGCGCAAAAGGAGCCTCGAAGCGCTTGTAGTGAACGCCTGTATGCTCCACTTCAGCGGCTTGCGCTTCAAGCGAACCGGCTGAACCCGCGAGATCTCTTCAGTCCGTCGAACGCTCGGGCGGCACGCTTCCTGTAGTGCCCCCATCCGCCCGCCTCACCTGGAGACCGTTCGATGCGCTCCCTGCTGCTTGCAGTCGCTACCTGTCTGTCTTCATTCAGCGCGTTCGCCGCCGACGACGAGTCGCCGGCCCGCGTCTCGGTGATCCAGCGCCGCCAGTACACGCTGCGCCACGAGATCTCGGTCTCCGGCGGCTTCCTCCCGCTCGACGCCTTCTACAAGGGCGTCACCGCGAACGTGTCGTACACGTTCCACTTCAACGACCACTTCGCCTGGCGGGTGGCGCGCGGCACGTACGACGCCGTGATCGACACCGGCCTCAAGAAGCAGCTGCAGCAGCAGTTCGGAGTGCTGACCACCGACTACCCGCAGGTGCAGTGGATGGCGGGCTCCGACCTCATCTGGAACGCGCTGTACGGCAAGACGGCGTTCATGAACGCGCTGGTGCTGCACCTGTCGCTCTACCTGGTGCTCGGCGGAGACGCCGTGAAGACCCAGACCGAGGTGCTGCCCGCGGTGAACTTCGGCGGCGGCATCCGCTTCTTCCTCACCGAGTGGCTGTCGATGAAGGTCGAGGCGACCAACCACTTCGTCGTCGGCAAGAAGCAGTTCAACGTCGTCGACCTGCAGCTCGCGCTCGCCGCGAACCTCGGAGGGTGAACGTGGTCGCACTCGCTGCCATCGCCTTCGTGACGCTCGCGGCCGAGGCCGCGACCGAGGCTGCTCCCGCCGAGGGGGCTGCCTGGGCGCCGAGCGTCGCCGAGCGGATCTTCAAGGGCGAGGAGCGCCTCAACCCCGACCGTCACGCCAGCAAGCTGTACGGCTTCATCGTGAAGGCCGACCCGACGCACCCGATGTACGGCCGCGCGCAGCTCTACCTCGGCCAGTCTCTGAAGAAGCTCGGCTACACGCAGGCCGCCGCCGTCTGGCTCTCGCGCGTCATCACCGAGCGCACCGATCCGGAAGCGGTGCCCGAGGCGCTCGCCACGCTGCTCGAGATCTTCGAGGGCCCGCACGACGAGGCGCTCGAGACCCAGGTGCTCGGAGTGCTCGACGTCGCCTCGCTGCCCACGAAGATCGCCGCGCGCGTCCGCTTCACTCAAGGGCTGCTCGACCTCAAGGCCGGCCGCGATCAGTGGGCGAAGGCGCAGTTCAACCAGCTGCCCAACGGCTCGGCCGAGCAGGCGCTCGCGCGCCACGCCGTGCTCGTCACCCGCGTGAAGCGCGGTGAGTCGGCGCCGAAGCTCTTGCCGGCCTTCCAGGCGCTCGCCACCGATCAGTCGGTGCCGGCGCCGGTGAAGCTCGAGGCCCAGCTCGCCGTCGCGCGGCTGCAGTACGAGTCGAAGGAGTTCGACAGCGCGCTCTCGTCGTACCGCGAGGTGAAGCTGCCGCTGCTCGACCCGGGTCGCCCGGCGCTCTACCTCGAGGAGGCGTGGACGAAGTACCGCCTGGGTCAGCACCAGGCGGCGATGGCGGTGCTGGTGACGTTGGACGCGCCGTCGTTCGACGACGCGTTCCTGCCCGACAAGTACCTGCTGCGGGCGCAGATCTACATGGAGAAGTGCCACTACCTGCCGGCGCGGCGTGCAGCGCGTCAGCTCTTGCGTCGCTTCGCGGGCACGTTGGACGCGATCGAAGCTCGTGCTCCGCTCGCCGAGCAGGCGGTGTTGTCGAAGGCGGCACTCGCGAAGGGCCCTGCGCAGAAGGCGCAGGCCCTCTGGGCCCTGGTGAACGGCGAGCGCGACCTGCTGGCGAAGGACGGCGACGACCTGGGCAAGGCGCTCAACGACCACCTCAAGGCCGTCTACGGCACCATCTACGCCGAGGCGACGCGCATCCGCGACCTGAAGCTCGAGCGCGCGCTCGAGGGCGAGGCGAACCGGCTGCTCGACGCGGCCGAGCAGGTGCGCCTGGTCGAGTACGAGGTGGGCCTCAAGCTCAACGCCCGCGCCAGCGCCCACCCGGACGAGCTCGTGCCCGAGAGCCAGGACGCGATGGGCCCCGAAGACGTCTCGTACAACTTCTCGGGCGAGTACTGGAACGACGAGCTCCGCGACATTCGCATCGATCTCGAAGATCGCTGCCAGCAGGGAGGCAAGACGTGATCGCTCTCATCCTCGCTTCGGCCCTTGGCGCCTCCATCGACGTCGAGCAGCTGAGGGACAACCTCGCGCGCGTCGACCGCTCGATCGAAGAGACCGAGAACCTGCTGCAGAAGACGCCGACCGCGAAGTACGTCCCCGAGCTGCGCTTCCGCCTCTGCGAGCTCACCGTCGAGAAGAGCCGCATCCTCTATGGCCTCAAGGCCGCCGAGACGCCGGACAACTTGGGCTCGGTGGTGAGCCCGGAGGTGCGGCTGCTCAAAGAGAAGGCGGTCGGCATGTACTCGCGGCTCTTGCGCGAGTTCCCGAAGTTCTCGGGCAACGACAAGGTCCGCTTCTACCTCGCGCACGAGCAGCGCGAGCTCGGCCAGTTCGACGAGATGGTCGCGACGCTCGAGCTGCTCGTGAAGAAGCACGGCAAGAGCCCGCTCGCGCAGGAGGCCGAGCTCATCCTGGGCGATCACTTCTTCGACAAGAACGACAACGACGAGGCCGAGAAGCACTACAAGTCGGTGCTGAAGCGGCCGGTGAACCCGACGCACGATCTCGCCCGCTACAAGCTCGGGTGGATCGAGGTGAACCGCGGCGATCACGAGAAGGCGATCACCTACTTCGAGGCGGTCGTCACCGGCCGCTCCGGCAAGAAGTCCGACGAGCCCGCGTCGAAGAAGATCCTCGACGTCCGCCGCGAGGCCCTCATCGACCTCGTCTACAGCTACACCGAGGTGAAGAAGCCGGCCGGCGCGCTGCAGTACTTCGAGCGCCTGTCGGACTCGGCCGCGACCTACGCGCTCGTGCTCGACAAGCTCGCCAACCGGTACCTGGTGAAGACGCAGCCGCAGGACGCGGTGCCGGTGTTCCGCAAGCTGCTCGCCCTGCGCGCCGACCCCGAGCGCGACGAGGACCGGGCGCTCGCGCTGTACGACGCCATCAAGGACACCGCCGGCAAGGTGCAGCCGACCGCGCAGGACATCTCGTTCCTCGTCCGCGCCGCGGTGCAGCTGCGCAAGAGCGTCGGGCCGACCCCCGAAGAGAAGGCGCAGCGGCTCGCGGCGCTCGAGCAGACCTCGCGCGACCTCGCGACGAAGCTGCACCTGCTGGCGCAGAAGAAGGACGACAAGCGCCTCTACGTCGAGGCGAGCGCGGCCTACGCCGAGTACCTGGTGCTGTTCCGCCCCGCGCAGCACGTGAAGGACGTGATGAAGAACCGCGCCGACTCGCTCTACGCGGCGAACCGGTACATCGAGGCGGCGAAGCAGTTCGAGCAGCTCGCGAAGGCGACCGACGGCAGCGACGACAAGCTGTACGAAGAGGCCGCCTACGGCGCGCTCGTCGCGTGGCGCGCGGCCGTCGCCGGCGAGAAGCTCGATCACCTCTCGCGCTTCCAGATCGTCGACGCGCGCCAGGCCATCAAGCGCGTGGGCACCGTGTTCGCGAAGCGGTTCCCCAAGAACGAAAACGTCCCCGAGGTGCGGTTCAACATCGCGCGCGCCCACTTCGACGACGGCGAGTACAGGCAGGCCGCCGACAAGTTCGTCGCGTTCGCGCTCGCGTACCCGAGCCACAAGGACGCCGCGGTCGCCGGCCACCTCGCGCTCGACGCGACCTACAAGACGCGCGACTTCAAGCGGTTCGCCGAGATGGGCAACCAGCTGCTCGCCTCGAAGCTGCCCGACTCGTTCAAGAACGAGGCGCGGAAGGTGCTGCAGGGCGTCGAGGGCGAGGCGCTCACCGAGATGGCGCTCGCGTCGGCCGAGAAGACCGGCGACGTCGTTCAGGGCCTCGAGCAGATCGCGAACGACTCGAAGGACTCGCCGCTCGCCGTCAAGGCGCTGCACGGCGCGATGCTCGCCGCGCGCGAGAAGGGCGACTGGAACAAAGAGGTCGAGCTCGCCGAGCGCCTGATGGACAAGTTCCCCGACGCGAAGGAGAGCGAGGACCTCGAGCTGCACCTCGCCCGCCGCGCGATCGACACCGCGCGGTTCGTCGACGCCGCCGAGTGGTTCGAGAAGGCCAGCGAGGTGCTCGACGGGAGGAAGGCGACCGACGCGCTGCGCTCGGCGGCCAGCCTGTACCTGGCGATGGGCGAGCTCGAGAAGGGCTCGAAGGTGATGGAGCAGATCGCCGCGAAGGCTCCGAAGTCGGAGAAGGCCGACCTCTACGCCGAGCTCGCCGAGGGCTTCCTGCTCGCCGGCGACCAGAAGCGCGCCGAGGGGTACGCGAAGAAGGCGTTCCAGGCCGACGCGAACAGCTCGCGCGCGGCGGCGGTGCTGGCGCAGGCCGCGACGGGCGAGATCGGGGCTCCGGCCGAGACGCTCGCGGTGTCCGAGGGCGAGCCGGCGGCGCGCGGCCTCTGGCACGTGACGGAAGGGCCGTTCGACGACTTCTACGGCATGCCCGCGAAGGAGCTCGAGCAGAAGGTCGCCGCGTGGCAGGACCTCGAGCAGACGTACGCGCAGATCATCCAGCAGGGCGCGCCCGAGTGGACGGTCGCGTCGCTGTGGCGCATGGGCCTCGGCTACATGGATCTCGCGGAGACGCTGCTCGAGGTGCCGGCTCCGAAGGACGTCGACAAGAACGAGTGGCGGCAGGCGGCGGAAGAGCAGGCGGCTCCGCTGCGCGAGCGCGCCGAAGCCACGTTCGCGCTGTGCGTGCAGAAGGCGGAAGAGCAGGGCGTGTTCACCGAGGCGGCCGTCGGCTGCCGGCAGAAGACCGACGACGTGAAGATCGCGTCGTTCCGCGTGAAGCCGCGCAGCGAGAAGGTCAGCGTCCCCGCCGACGTGCAGCGCAAGGTCGACCTCACGAAGGACGGCGTCGCGCTCCAGTCGATCGCGAACCTCTGGCTCGAGAAGGGCAACCCGGCGATGGCGCGGCTGGTGTTCGCGCGGGCGCTCGAGGTGAAGAAGGACAACGCGACCGCGCAGACCGGCCTGGGCTACTCGCTCTTGCTGCTCGGCGAGCCGAGCGCCGCCGCGGCGGCCTACCGCGAGGCGCTGCAGATGGAGCCGTCCAACGCGCTCGCCCGCGGCAACCTCGCCGCGCTGAAGTGCCGCTTCGGCGATGCGCAGGGCGCGCGCGCCGAGCTCGAGCAGGTTTCCGACAAGTCGCAGCTCAGCGGGCCGGCGGCGGACTCCGCGTGGAAGGGCTGCGTCGAGGCCTACAGCAGGAGATGACCATGATGCGTACTCTCGTCCTCGTCTCGGTGGTGGTGTTCGCGTGCAGCGCGTGCGGCCCGCAGGGCCCGCAGCCGCTCGACGGCTCGCTCACGGCGGTGCTCGACTTTTCGTACGATCGCGCGACGCTGGTCGCGACCAGCGGCTACGTCACGCTGCGCTTCCTGCAGAAGCGCGGTGAGGTCGAGGACACCGTCCTTCGCGTCGGCGTCATCACCGACGGCGCGATCCCGGCGCACCCGGTGCAGTACGACCTCGCCGAGGAGATGGCGATGGGTGGGCAGCGCGGCTCTGCCGGTCGCAACGTGCTCGCCGAGCCCGAGAACACGACGTTCCCGCGGCTGTCGCGCGGCCTGTTCCGCGTCGACGGAGATCTGACGAAGGCCGCGGTGGTGAAGGGCGAGGTGTCGCTGACCTTCGTGCAGGGCAACGTGCTCGGCTCGGGCCGCGCGGTGTTCGGCCCGTTCGAGGCGGAGGTGGTGCGATGAAGGGGCTCTTGCTGGTCGCGCTCGCGCTGTTCTTCTTCTCGAGCTGCGCGACGGTGGGGCCGCGCTTCGGCCGTCGCCTGCCGTACGAGGCGAAGGTGTACCTGCTCGACGCCGAGGAAGACCTGATGACCGCGAAGGCGCGCGCCGATCAGCAGTGGCGCGAGGTGCACACGGCGAAGAAGGCCGTCGGCGCCGCGGAGGACCGGTTCGACAATCTGCGCGAGTCTCCGCTCGCCGGCGAGGCGAAGGCGCAGGTGAAGGTGGCGCAGGCGCAGCTCACGCGCGAGGAGCGCCTGCTCGAGCTGCTCGACGCCGCCGCGGTGTGCGCCGAGCGCCGCTACGTCGCGACGCGCTCGCGCGCCGAGGTGAAGTTCAAGGTCAACGGCGCCGACGAAGCCGAGGCCAACGATCTCGCCGACCGCGCGACGGCCTGCGAGGCGAAGCTGGAGAAGAAGCAGGTGGCGGTGGCCGAAGCAGAAGAGGCCCTGTCGCGCGCGCGCTCAGAGCAGGAGCGGGCGTCGATCGCCGCCGCGCAGAAGGCGCCGCTCGAGAACCCGAGGCCCTGGATCGAGTGAAATGGGGCCTGTCCCCACTCTCACCAGGGGTGAGCGGCACCGCCGGCTCGAACCGCCCGAGCATCGCGTGGAGCGGGACGTCGACGTCTACTTCGAGCGCGAGCTGCCCTGAAGCTCGAGCCCGCCGAGGCTCACCGACAGGTTCGACCGCACCGCGCCCATCAGGCTGTCGAGCTCGCTCGACTGCAGGTTGAGCTTCGACGCCAGCCGCCTGCGCGTCTCCGAGACGAGCTGCTCGCGCGCGGCCGACACCCAGCGCGCCGCGGTTGCCCGGTGCACCTGGTACACGCGGCCCACCTCGTCGATCGACAGCCCCTGCACGAGGTTCATCTGCAGCACGTTCTTCTGCCGCTGGTCGAGCGTGGCCATCGCCTCGGCGAACGCGTCCTTGAAGTCCTGCCGGTGCTGCAGGTTCAGGAACGCGAGCTCGGGATCCGCGGCGGGGGAGGGCAGGCGCGACAGGCCCTCGTCCGACTCGCGCTCCGTCGCCGGCGCGTTCTTCTTTCGCATGCGCTGCGCATCGCGCACGGCGACGACCTTCAGCCAGGCGGCGACCGACCCGCGCCCCGAATACGTCAGCAGCAGCGACTTGTCGGGGCTCGCGAACAGCTTGACGCGCAGGTGCTGCAGCACCTCGTCGGCGAACGTCGAGCCCTCGTCCATCTTCGCGATCGTCCGCTGCAGCTGTGGGAAGACCTCGGCCTCGAACCGCGCGCTGGCGCCCGGTGCTCCCGTGACGCACGCCGCCGCGAGGAAGAGCCCCTCGGCCGAGAGCGTGTCGAGCTCGGTGGCCGAATCGAACGGCGAGACCTTCGCGAGGTGCTCGACGAACGCTTCGCGGTCGAGCTCGAGCGGGTGCGCTCGCGAGCCGGCGGCCCACGCGCCGTCGAGCGACCGCTCGAGAGCCTCGGCGTCGCCGCTCACCTTTCGGCCCGCGTCCTTCCAGAGCTGCACCCAGGTGCGGCGCTTCACCGTGACCTCGAGCCTACTTCGGGCAGCGCTTCACCAGCACCTTCGCCGCGCCGGGGGGCAGCCGCAGCGCCTCGAGGCGCGAGAGCCTCTCGCAGCCGACCACGTCCGCCGCCAGCAGCTGCTCGAGCGGAAAGACTCCCGCGGCGCTGAGCACCTCGAACCCCTCGGCGAGCGAGCCGGCCCGCAGCCGCGCCCGCGCCGCGAGCACCGAGCCCTCGGGCGCGAGCTGCAGCGCCTCATCCGCGAGCAGCCGCGCCCGCGCCCCGTCCTTCACGGCGGCCGCGGCGCTCGAGGCGACGAGCAGCGCGTGCACCCGCTCGGGAGCCGCCGCGTCCTCGACCACCGCGCTCAGCCGTTTCAGCGAGGCCTCGGCGAGCTCGACGGCCGCGGCGGGCTGGCCGCGAGCCAGGCTCAGCTCGGCGAGCTCCAGCTGCGCCACGTGCGGCGCCAGCGACGTCGCCGACGACGTCTTCTCGATCTGCTCGATCGCCGCCTTCACGACGGGCTCGGCCTCGTCGAGGCGCTCGAGCTCCCTGAGCGTCGCGGCGAGGTGCAGGCGCGCAGCGCCGGTGTTCCGCGCCCCGCCGGTCGCCGAAGCCCCGGCCGCGCGCCGGTGCGCCTCGAGCGCCGCGTCCCAGCTGCCGAGCATTCGGTGCGCGTCGCCCTGCAAGATGGCGCGCATCGTCTGCCACGAGGGGGTGAGGCGATCGGGGCCGTCGAAGATGGGGTCGGCGAGCCGGTCGAGCACGTCCTGGGCCTCACCGAGATCGAGCTTCGCCTCGGCGATGTGCACGCGCACGTGCAGCGTCAGCGGGTGCGAGGGGCCCAGCACCCGCTCGTAGTCGCCGAGCACGGCGAGCAGCTCGCGAGCGGCCTCGGCCGGGTCTCCGCGCGCGCGCTGGGCGAGGGCGGTGATGTGGCGCTCTCCGAGGGCCTCGGCCTCGCGGCCGACGGTCTCGTAGTACCTGCGGGCCGACGCCGAGCGCGCCACCGCTTCCGACGTTCTTCGCTGGGCGAGCCTCAGCTGCGCGACGACCGAGTCGAGCTGTGCCTGCACGTCGGGGCGCGGCGTCTGCTGCAACGCGGCTTCGGCCCGCTTGATGTGGATGTCTGCGGTTTCGGTGTGTGTGGCGTCGACGACGCGCACGTGCTTCACCGAGACCAGCAGCAGCGCCTCGAAGTGCCGGCCTGCTTCGGCAGCCGTCGCCGCGTCTTCCAGGGCGCGCCGGGCCTCGTCGTATTGCCCGTCGTCGCGCAGCGGCTCGACGAGCTGCAGCCAGGCCTCGGCCTCGACGGGCGGATACTTCGTCCGCTTCGCGAGCTCGATGGCTGCGCGCGCCGCGTCGATCGCCTTCTGCAGGTGGCCGGCCTGGTGCTCGGCGTCGCTCTGCGCGAGCTTGAGCCGCACCTGCGCGATGGCCGCGCGGCGAGACGGGTCGTCCGGCAGCGGCAGCGTCGCGAGCGCCTCGCCTTCGAGACAGCCCTGCGGTCCGCGAACGCGCTGCGCCGCGAGCGCCGCGTGCTCGACGACGCTCGCATCGGCGCGAGCGAACAGCTCGGTCAAGGCGCGCAGCTCGGCGAGCCGCGCGTCGAGGCACACGCGCTGCCGCGACCGCACCTCGTCGGTGGCGGGTTGATCGCACGACGCGCGGAAGGCGCGCTGCCATTCGTCGGCACGGCGGTCGAGCGCGGCCGCTGCAGACTCGAACGCCGTGGTGGCGAAGCTCGCGCTGGTGGCTTCGAACGCCGTGCGCACCTGCGCGCGCCGCTCGGCGTCCCACACGCCCTGCAGGCGCGCCGGCGCTGCCTCGCAGTCCGACTGCGGCCGCGTGAGCGCGAAGGTGCCGCCGGCCGCCGCGACGGCAGCGAGCGAGGCGGCCAGGCCGAGCCACAGCCCGCGCCGCGAGCGCGGCTGCAGCGGTTCGAGCAGCGACGGCATGTCGGGGAACCGAGCTGCCGGCTGCAGCTCGAGCCCGCGGCGCAGCGCCGCCTCGACGCGCGCCGGCACCTTTCGCCCGATCGGCGCGGGCGCCGCGCGCTGCAGCCCTTCGAAGGGCCGCCGCCCCGCGAGCGCTTCGTACAGCGCGACGCAGAACGCGAACTGGTCGGTGCGCGCGTCGATCGCCGCGCCGGTCAGCTGCTCCGCGGACATGTACGCCGGCGTCCCGGTCACGCCCTCGCCGGAGACCTCGGGGTGCGCCTGGGACGAGGCGATGCCGAAGTCCATCACGTGCGCTGCGCCCTGCGCATCGACGAGCACGTTGTCGGGCTTGAAGTCGCGGTGCACGACGCCGGCGGCGTGCGCGGCCGCGAGCCCCCGCCCCGCCTGCGTGAAGACGGCGAGGATCTCGTCGACGCTGCGCGGCCTCTCTTTCAGCCAGGTGCGCAGCGTGACGCCGTCGACGAGCTCCATCGCGATGAAGATGCGCTCGCCGAGCGTGCCGACGTCGTAGACGGTGACGACGTTCGGGTGCCGCACGCGGGCCATCAGCTGCGCCTCGCGCAACAGGCGCGCGCGCGTGTGCTCGGCGCCGCCCTTCTGCTCGAGGTCCGGGCGCACGAGCTTGAGCGCCACCTTGCGGTCGAGCTGGTTGTCGTGCGCCGACACGACGAGCCCCATGCCTCCGGCGCCGCGCGCGTCGAGCACCACGTAGCGGCCGATGACGTCGCCGCGCTTGGGCTGCTCTCCTTCGGGCACCGGCCCCACGATCGCCGGGGCGTCTGGCGCCGACGAGCGGATCAGCGTCACCAGCACCTCGCGGCACGACGGGCACCCGTCGACGTGGGCGGCGATGCGGTCGCGCAGCTCACCCGTCACGAGCCCGTCGGCGTAGCGCGCGAGCTCCTCGGGGTCGGGGCACTCCATCAGGTCTTCGCGGCGGGCGGAGCTTCCTTCTTCTCGTCCTTCGGCGCCTCGGCCGCCGCGGCGGCCTCGCGAGGCTGCTTCATCCACTTCACGAGCGATGCGAGCCCCGCGAGCACCACGGCGATGACGAGCCAGTTCCCGTCGACCGGCTGCGGCTCGGGCCCGGTGCGCACGTAAGACGGCGTGAACGCCTTCGCCTCGGGCCCGCTCGCGAAGACGGCGATCTCGCCGACGCTGAACAGCGAGTCTCCACCGCGCGCGGTGAGCTTGAGGAAGCGGCCACGTCCGCGCGCCGTCGTCGACGTGCGCGTCTGCATGCCGGCGTTGTCGATGGTCGACGATTCCCACGCGATGGTGAAGTGCTCGCCGTCGTCCGAGGTCGACAGGATGTAGACGTCGTTGTTGTCGGCCTGAATCCACGCGCCCTCCCACTCGCGCGTGCTGCCGAGGTCCCACGTGACGTGGCCGTCTTTCTCGATCACGGACGTGAGAACCGTCTGCCACGAGTCGCCGGGGTCGGCGGCCTTGCCGTCGGTCATGCGCTCGACGTTCGCGACCTTCTCGGCCTTGGGCGCAAGGCCCGTGAGCAGGTTCTTCGCGGCGCCGGCGTCGGCCTGCGCGAGCGCGAAGCTGAGCAGCAGGGTGGGCGTCATGTCTTCGCGTTCTCAGCGGCTGTAGGCGACAGACCCACCGCTTTGGGGGAGGACTTCTTCCAGGCCATGGCGGCGAGGAAAATCAGGGAAAAATCCCCGGTGCAAGCCTTCGAAATCCATCGGAATGCCCGTTTTCTTCGCGCGGGTGTCCAAGGGACCTGTGACGCCCGCCCCGTCCGTCGAGGAGCTGTACGCGAAGTACGGTGCCATGGTGCTGCGGCGGGCGCGCGCGATGCTCTCGGACGAGCAGGCCGCCCGCGACGCCACGCAGGAGATCTTCACCCGCGTCCTCGCCTCGTGGGCCGACTTCCGCGCCGACTCGTCGCCGGTCACGTGGCTCTACCGCGCCACCACCAACCACTGCCTCAACGCGCTGCGCGACGGAGCCCGCCACAGCGCCGCCCTCGACCAGCTCGGCCACGCCGCCGTCGGCCACGCGCCCGCCGGCCTCGACGAGCGCCTCACGTTGCGCGCGGTGCTCGACCGCGTGCCCGCCGCGCTGCGCGAGATCGCCGTCTATTACTATCTCGATCAGCTGAGCCACGAGGAGATCGCGAAGCTCACCGGCACCTCGCGGCGCACCGTCGGCAACCGGCTCGTCGAGTTCCACGCCGCTGCGCGCGACGCCGCCGAGCGCATCGGGAGGAAGGCGAGCTCATGAGCGCCGCGCTCGCCCGCCGCGACGACGGCTGCGCTTCCGACCTCTCGATGGATCGGTGGCTGCTCGGAGAGCTGCCCGGCTCCGACGAGGGCCGCCGCCTCGAGCAGCACGTCCGCGAGTGCACCGGGTGCGCGGCCCGCTTTCAGGCGCTCCGCAGCCTGTATGGCAACACGCCGGCGCCGAAGCCCGAGGCGCCGCTGCCGCCGCTGCCGAGACCGCCGCCGCCGGTGTTGCCGCCCGAGCACGCCGCGGTGCTGCAGGTGATCATCTTGCGCGACGGGCTGCTCGTCGGCACCGAGGTCTTCACCGCCGGCCGGTACACCGTCGGCGCTGCGTCGAGCTGCGCGCTCAAGCTCGACGACGTCGCGACCGTGCACGCCGCCCTCTCGCTGCGTGGAGAGCGCGTCGCCCTCGAGGCCGCGGGCGGCCAGGTCTTCGTCAACGGCTTCCGCGTCGGGTCGTGCGAGCTGCGGCCGATCGACGAGGTCGCCGTCGGCCCGTACGTGCTGCGCACCCGCGTCATCGCCGAGCGCTGGGCGCGGCCGCAGCTTCACGTGGTCCGCGACGAGGCCGAGGTGGCCGAGGCGAAGGTGGCGCCTGCCGCTCTGAAGCTGAGCCTGTACTGGGGCGACACGCTGCTCGAGGTGCGCGTGCTCGACGCGCCGGCGGATCTGACGGACTTCGGGATCACCGAGGTGCTGCCGATCGACGGCGGCTGGATGCTCGACGGCCTGCGCGTCGCCCACGGCGAGCTGCAGCGCTTCCACGTCGGCCACCTCGTCTGCGTCGCCGAGACCGTCACCCGCGCGCACGCCATTCGCCGCGGTCCGGTGCGCCAGTGGCCGTGGACGGTCATCTCGCTCGCGGCCGTCCTCTACGCCGGAGTCCTCGCGCTCGGCCTCTACGGCGCCGGCCTCGATCACGACACGTTCGTGCCGAAGCCGATTCCCGGCGCAGTCGTGCACATGGTCGCGCCGGTGAAGCCCAAGCCGCGCGCCGTCAGCGCGAACGTCCGGACTCCGCGGCAGCACGAGTCGCCCGCGCGACCCGTGACGCCGCCCGCGCGCGGTGGGCGCGTGAAGCTGCCGCCGCTCGGCGCGGTGAACGGCATCGTCGCCGCCCTCGATCGGCTCGGCCCGCCGGCCGCGGGAGGCAAGTCCCGCGGCACGAGCCCGGTGCTCGCCGGTCTCGGCACGAGCCCGCTGCCGTCGGCGTCGGGACTCGGCCTGCGCTCCGACGGTGCGGGCATCGGCGCGAGCGGCTTGAAGGGCGCCGGTGGCTTCAACACCCGCGACTTCGGCAGGGGCGTCGTCGGCGGCGCCCTGGGCGCGCCGAGCGCGCGCGAGGTCCGCGCGGACGTCCACGCAGATCGCGACGCCATCGCGAAGGTCATCAACGAGCACCTCGCGGAGGTCAGCCGCTGCTACGAGCAGGCCATGCTGCACGGCGGCTCGTTCGGCGGCCGCATGCTGCTCGAGTGGACCATCGCCGCGCCGGGCACCGTGCAGAGCGCCCGCGTGAAGAACACGGACATCCGCAACGAGGCCTTCGGCGCCTGCGTGCTCGGCCGCCTCAAGACGTGGCGGTTTCCGGCCATGCGCGGCGCCGCGCAGGTCAGCTACCCGTTCATCGTTCGCAGCGTCGGCTACTGAGCGCGGGCGCTTCTTCTGGTGGCGCGGACTCTGGTGGCGCGGCGCCTGAGGCGTCCGCCTCCGCACCGGGCACGCACCGTCGGTGGCTCGCCGGTCGCGGCCGCACGCGGGCCGAACCCCCTTTGCCTCTTTCCGGAAGCGCAGCCTCTCGCCATCGAGGCGCGGGAACCTCTCGCACGACCGGACTGCGCCGGCACCATTTCTCAGCCGCCGAGCACTGCCGAGGCCGCGCAGCCGCGCAGGTCCCATGGGGGTGAAAAAGAGAAGAAGCGCGAATCGCGATTCGCGGTTCGCGCGACGTGATCTCGCGGCGTTGGCGGGCTCAAAGTGAGTAACCGCGATTCGCGCTTCTTCTCTTTTTCACCCCCGTGAGACCTGCAGGCTCGGGGGCGCTTCCGCCGGGGAGAAGTCACTGATCCGGCATCAGCGTGGCGTCGTGGGACGCCCAGCGATCGCCGAGGAACTCGAGCGTCATCACGCCGCCGACCCGCACCTTCGAGCCGGGACGAATCGGCGCCTCGGCGCCTTTCTGAACCGGAGTCCCGTCGACGTCGGTGAGCGAGCTCGACACGGAGCGCAAGGTGAAGCCCGTCGACTTCCGGTGCAGCTCGAAGTGCCAGCGGCTGATGCGGTTCGACGAAGACGCGTCGGAGGCCTCGAGGATGACGTCGTTCGCGGCCTCTCCGTCCTGCTCGCGCAGGCGGCCGAAGCGGATGACGTCGCGCGCCGGCAGCTTCACCTCGGAGCCGTCGTCGATGCGCACGCTCGAGGGGAAGATCGTCGGGTCCAGCCAGTCGAGCACGTACAGCTCGACCGGGCCGTCGATGCCCTTGAGCGACACCGCCTTCTGCCGGCGGCACCGCAGGCGCAGCGCCACGTCCGAGAGCTCGTGGTAGGCGGCGATGCTCAGCCGGATCTCCGAGAGCGCCGCCGACGACGCCACCCGCGCGCTGAAGTTCACCGAGTCGCCGGACACGAGCGTCCCGTCGGTGAGGGCCGGCCCGAAGTGCAGCCCGATGCGCACCTGCAGCCGGTGCTCGGGGGGCCGGCTGTCGTTGTCGATCGAGATCTGGCGCTGCAGCTCGACCATCGCCCTGGCGGCGCCGTTCAGCGCGGGGAAGCAGAGGAAGGCGCCGTCGCCGGCGGTGTCCACGATGCGGCCTTCAGCCTTCGGCAGCACGCGCTGGATGAGATCGATGTGGCGCTGCTGCAGCTTCCGGCCCGCCTCGTCGCCGTACTTCGAGAAGTAGGCGGTCGAGCCCGCGACGTCGCTGAACGCGAGCGCCAGCTTCTTCTCGAACCTCCGCACCAGCGCCTTCGACAGCATGTCCTGCAGACGGATGATCTCCGTCATGGACAGCTTCTCGCCGAGCTCGTCGTAGTTCTCCGACATCTTCCGGTGGACTCTACTGGGCCGCGCTCAAGACGCGCACCCGCTCTGCGAGGTTCAAGGTGAAGAGACGATAGATGGCCAGGGCGGCAGAGGGGTTTCCGTACAGGTACTTCTCGAAGGCGTCGCGCGCAACGAACAGCGCCCGCACCGGAGTTCGCGCCGTCACCCGCGCCGAGGTCGGCGAGTCGCGGACCAGCGAGATCTCGCCCACGTACGAGCCCACGCCGAGCGTGTTGAGCAGCCGAGAGCTGTCTGACGGCCCGCCGTAGACCTCGACCTGGCCGTCGACGATCACGTACAGGCCGCGGCCCGGCTGGCCCGGCTCGATGAGCGCCTGACCCGGCGAGAAGCTCACGCCGCTGCAGATGCGGTACAGCGCCTTCATCTCCGGCAACGAGAGGTCACCGAACATCGGCAGGGCCTTCAAGAACCCGTACCCCTCCGTCGGAGTCACCTTCGCATCCGCCGCCGCCGCGAGGTTGCCCGCCGGCGCCGCGCGCCCCAGCGTCTTCAGCCGCGCGCGGACCTTCTCGGCCGCCGCGTGCGCCCCGATGCCTTCGAGCAGCCGCGCGAGGTAGTCGAGCAGCCGCGGATCCGAGCGGGCGCTCGGCGAGCGGCGCGCGGTCTCCATCAAGAGATCGGTCGCCTGCCGGGCGTGGCCGTACAGCACCATGATCTCGACGAGGCGGCAGGCGGAGGCGACGTTGCCGGGCCGCTCGCGCAGCGAGGCGCGCAGCACCTCGACCTCGGCGTGCGTGTTGTTGAGCGAGCGGAAGACCTCGGCGGCCTCTTCGTAGCGCAGCTGCCGGGCGAGGCACTCGGCGAGGGCGTCCTTGGCGCCGGCCGAGCGGTACAGCTCGACGGCCTCGAGGCCCTTGCCGGCGCGCTCGTAGCTGGCGGCCGCCTTGAGCAGCTCGCCCGCGCGCGCATAGGCGGCGCCGGCGGCGGCGAAGTCTCCGGCCTGCTCGTGGCAGGCGGCGGCGTCGTGCTCGAGCTTCGCGCTCTCGTAGACCTGGCCGGCCGCGCCGAAGTCGCGGGCGCGGCGCAGCACCTGGGCCCACGCCTTCTTCGTCTCGAACGAGGCGTCGCGGGCCTCTTCGAGAATCGACTCGCGGGCGACGCCGCCGGACTCTTCGTAGAGCTTGACCGCGCCGTCGAGGTCTCCGCGCTGGACCATCGTGCGCAGCTGGCCCATGGGACCGCCGACCGGCACGAAGCGCCCGCCGGTCTCGTCGTCGATGAAGTCGAACTCGTCTGCCATTTCAGGCAGCGACTCTTACCCCACCGCGCGGCTCAAGGCGTACCGCGCTTCGCCGGCCTCGAGCTTCAGCTGCAGCTTGGCCGCCAGCGCCTTCAGCTTCTTGCCGACCGTCTTCCGCGACTGCCGGGTGACGTCGGAGATCTCGTCCTGCGTCAGCCCGTCCCGGTACGCGTGGGCCACCAGCTCGAGCTCCTCGAGGGACAGCTGCTCGAAGACGCGGGTGAGGTCGGCGCGGCCGGTCTCCGAGATCTCGTACGTGCCCGGCTCGACGAGCAGCACCGCCTTGAGCTCGTGCACCGACCGGTTGCGGAGCACCTGCAGGCAGTGCCGCGTCGCGATCGCGTAGAGCCACGTCAGCGGCGCCGCGTGCAGGCGGAAGCGGCCCAGGCCCGCCAGTGCCTTCTCGAACACGTCCTGCACCGCCTCGGCGGCGTCGTCGTCGTTGCGCAAGAGCGCCACGCAGCGCCGGTAGACGACGCCGTGGTACCGCTCGAAGAGGGCGCCTGCGTCGAGCATTCAGAACTTGAACGGGAAGACGACGGGTTCGCTTTGCACGGCGTGCCGCGGGAAGCGCCAGGTCTTGATGAGGCGGACGAGGCAGGCGGAGAGGTGCTTGGCGTCGCCGCCGACGAGCTCGACCTTCGAGACCGTGCCGTTCGGCAGCACCACCCACCGCATCACGATGTTCCCGGTGCTGCCGGGCTCCAGCCGCTTCTGCTCGTCGACGCACACCTTGATGGCCGGGAGGTTCGACCTCACCACCTCCATGATCTCGGCGTAGCCGAGAGTGTCGGGGATGGCGTTGCCTGCCGCACCGGGCGCAGGCGGGACGTAGACGGTCTTGCCCGGCTGGGCGGTGAACGAGCCCGTGGCGACAGCGCCGTTCTGGCCGTGCGCGATCGTCGAGCCCCCGAACGCCGCCTCGAACTCGTCATCGGATCCGGCGGGCACCGCCTGGAACGCGCGCAGCACTTGGACCGCGTCGGGCGGCACGGGCTTCGCCGGACCCTGCGAGATCTTCCCCGTCGCCACGGTCCTCGTCTGGTCCGCAGTCTCGGCCGGCACGTCGACGCGCGCCCCGGGAGTCGCCGTCACCCGCTCGGTGTCGACGGCGACGAACGACGTGTACTTGGTGACGAGGTGGTGCTCGAGGCCGAGCGTGGTGATCTCGCGGACGACGTCCTCGCGCTCGCCGGCGTGCTGCATCATGTCGAGCTCCTCGATGCGCGCGCGCGCCCACAGTGACGTGAGGCCCGGGGCCGAGCCGGCCGCGGCAGGGATCTCGAACGCGACGTCGAGCCGCTCTTCTCCGCCGTTGCGCAGCCCGCTCAGCGTCAACCGGCCGCGGCCGGGCTCGCGGTACCTGCCGATGAGCACCACCGGCTGCGCGTCGAACAGGTCGGGCACCTTGCGCGGCAGCACGTCGACGACCTCGACGCCGCTCCACTGCAGCGACAGATCCGTCAGCAGCGGCTTCTCGATGCGGCGCACGAAGCGCTCGACCGCGGCTTCCGGATCTTCGTCGGGCCGCACGTACTGGTAGAAGCCCCGGCCAACCTGCGAGAGCCGAGAGAGCAGGTAGTGGTTGACGCTCGAGCCGACTCCGAAGCCGAAGATGCGCGCGCCGCCGAGGTGCCGCTCGGCCGCGGCGAGGATCTCGGTCTCGTTGCCGATGAACCCGTCGGTCATCAGCAGCACCTCGCGCAGGTAGCCCGGCTTCTGCGGCAGCATCAACGCGCGCCCGAGGCCGGCCAGCTGGTTCGTGCCGCCCGACGCCGGCAGCGCCGCGAGGTACGCGATCGCCCGGCCGACGTGCTCCGGCGTGTTCGGCAGCGGAGTGTCGTGGAACGACGACGCCCGGTCCGCGAAGTCGATGAGCATGAACGTGTCGTCGGGGTTCATCTGCTCCATCGCCGAGCGCATCGCGCGCTTCGCCGCCGCGAGCGGCGGCCCCGCCATCGAGCACGACGTGTCGATCACGAACACCAGCTCCTTCGGCACCGGCGCGACGTGCACGTCCGGCGACTGGGGCAGCACCATCAGCGCGAACGTGCCGCCGCTGCCTCCGCTCGAGATCACGGCCGCGCGCTTCGCCTCGCCGGTCACCCGCCACCGCAGGATGAAGTCCTTGTTCGGCACGCGGTCGGCGGCGTCGAGCGTGATGTCCGCGAACCCGTCTCCACGCGCGACGTGCATGCGGTGCGAGACCGACGAGAGCTCCGTGACGGGCGCGCCGGCGACGAGGTGCACGGCCACCGCGATGTCGCGGCCGCTTCGCTCGGCCTGCGGCGGCGAGACCCCGTCGCGGTCCGCGAAGCGCGGCGCGACCGTCATCGGGAAGTTGAACGTGTACTGACCGTCGTCGTACTTCAGCGGCGCGACGTACTTGAGCGACACCTTCACGCGCTCGCCGGGCAACAGGTTCGCGACGGTCTGCGTGAAGATGTTCGGGCGCTCCTGGTCGAGCAGGGCGGCGCGGCGGCCCTCGGCCTTCGCCTGCTCGTACATGCGCCGCGCCTCGGCGCGCTTCTGAATCGTGGCGCGGATGACGCGCGAGCCGGCCGTGAGCGTCAGCTCGTCGACGGCCGCGTCCTCGGGCAGCGGGAAGACGTACACGGCCTCGACCGGCGAAGAGAACGGGTTCTCGAACTCCTGGGTGACGGTGACCGACGAGACGAAGCCGGTGATGTCGGCGCGAACGTCGGTGTGGCGCAGCACGAACGGCTTCGTCGGACCGTCATCGGCCGCTGCCGCCTCGAGCGCGCCCTCTCCGAACGCGAGCGAACGGCCGCGCACCGACAGCTCGCGCAGCCGCGACGGAGGCGGAGTGCCCCGCGGCTCCAGCACGTCGTTCGGCAGCGCCGCCCGCGCCTGCACCGGCCTCGTCGGAGACTGCACGGACGCCACCGGCACCGCCGGGGCAGGCGACGACGACGGCAACACGAACGGCAGCGCGGCGATCGCCGCGGCGGCGGCGACGGGGATCAGGGCGATCATGGTGGCTCTCCTCTTCCAGCGGGCATCGGCGCGCCGGAACGCCGCGCGCGCGTCGAGTGAGGCCGTGGACTGGGAGAAGTCCTGAAGCTGCCGCTCCATCGCGTCGAGCCGCGCCGAGCACTTCGCGCAGCCCGCGACGTGCGCCTTCAAGTCGGCGCGCGACGTCTCGCCCGAGGCGAACCGCTCGAGCGCGAGGGAGGACGGACAGGAGGAGGTCACCAGGTATCGATCTCTCACGACCCACGTTGGTTCCCCGAGCCGGTTTTCGTGGGAACCGCACGTGCGTTCAGGCAGATTCGCCCGCGCCATGTGGGATGCGGACGTCTACAAGCGCGCCCTCGACTTCGCCGCGCGCGCGCACAAGTCGCAGACGATGCAGGGCAGCGATCTTCCGTACATCGTCCACCTCACGAAGGTCGCCGCCGAGGTCATGCTCGCCAGCGCGTACGAGCCCGCCATCGACGCCACGCTCGCCGTCACCTGTGCGCTGCTCCACGACAGCATCGAGGACGCAGGCATCACCAAAGAACAGCTCGCCGCCGAGTTCGGCCAGAGCGTCGCCGACGGAGTCGACGCGCTGACGAAGCGCGAGTCCGTGCCGAAGGACGACCGCATGCGCGACAGCCTCGAGCGCATCGCCGCCCAGCCGAAGGAGATCGCCATGGTGAAGCTCGCCGACCGCATCACCAACCTCGAGCCGGCGCCGGCGCACTGGAGCGCCGAGAAGCGCGCCGCCTACCGCGAAGAGGCGAAGCAGATCCTCTCCGCGCTGCGCGGCAAGAGCGTCTGGCTCGAGACCCGGCTGGCGAAGAAGATCCTGGAGTACGCGGCGTGAGCGCGCTCGCCCTCGCCTTGGTGCTGCTCGCGAGCCCGAGAGAGCTCAACGACGCGGGCATGAAGGCGTACCGCGCGAAGCAGCTCGAGCAGGCCGTCGAGCAGTTCAGGAAGGCGCTCGAGGAGGACCCGGAGGAGAAGACCGCCGGCCCCTCGGTGAAGGAGCAGGTCGAGCGCGCGAAGCTGCGGGCGCTCATCCACCACAACCTCGCGTGTGCGCAGGCGCTGCTGCGCGCCAAGGGGCAGGTCTGCGTCACCGACAACTACCGCAGCGTGATCGTGAAGCACCTGCACGAGTCGGTGAAGTACGACCCGTCGCGGCTCGATCGCGCGACGAGAGATCCCGACCTCGCCGCCGTCCGCGACACGCTGGGCTTTCAGAGCCTGCTCGGCCTCTCCATCTCGCGCGACGGCGATCTCCCCGCGCTGCTTCCGCGCGTGCGGTGGTGGAGCCCGGGAGAGGGCGCCTACGGCTCGACGCAGGAGCTCACCTTCAAGGCCGACGGCACCTGCGAGTCGAAGCGCAAGATGATGAGCGCCGACGGCCGCCCAATGCCGCCGAAGGCGACGAGGGGCAGGTGGAAGCTCGACGGTCGCAAGCTCACCATCGACTGGGGCGCCGGCACGAAGACCGAGGGGCAGGTGACGGACACCGGCCTCGAGCTCGACGGAACCCGGTGGGCCGACTCGCCGTCTGAGTGTGAGGCGTGACCTCACTCGTCCTCTTCGCCGCGCTCACCGCCGCCGACGGCGGCATCGCCAGCTACCCCGACGCGAAGCGCGCGTTCGCCGACGCCATCGCCTCGAAGCCCGAGGTGCTGGCCATCGGCGAGTACCACGAGATCGACGGCGCAGCCCCGAAGGTGAAGAGCGCGCTCAAGCGCTTCACCACCGAGCTGTTGCCGTCGCTGAAGGGCCGCGCCGGCGCGCTCATCGTCGAGACGTGGATGACGACGGGCCGGTGCGGAGAGGTCGAGAAGGCCGCCACCGCCGCCGTCGCGAAGACCACGCAGCGCCCCAAGTCGACGGAGAACGAGCTCGAGACGCTGCTGAACCGGTCCTACGAGCTCGGCCTGAAGAACCACATCCTCCTCATCAGCTGCGACGAGTACAAATCGATGCTCGGCGACGACGGAGAGCTCGACGGCGAGAAGAGCCTCACGCTCGTGAAGAACAAGCTCGAGGAGAAGACGATCGAGGCGCGCGAGAAGGGCGAGGGCGCGGTCGTCATCTACGGCGGCGCGCTGCACAACGATCTGCAGCCCGCCGAGGGCTTCGAGGGCGTCACGTTCGGCCCGGCGCTCAAGCGCGAGACGAACGGCCGCTACCTCGAGCTCGATCTCCTGGTCCCCGAGTACGTCGAGAAGGACGAGGACCTGCTGAAGGAGCCGTGGTTCAAGCCGGCGCTCGAGCTCTCGGCGAAGGGGAAGGCGGTGCTCGTCACGACCGGCCCCGACTCGCGGGTGATCGTCTTCCCGCGCACGAAGAAGCGCTGATGCTCACGGCAGGGCGGCGCCGACGTCCTCTCCGTTGAGGAAGGCGGGCAGGGCGGTGCGCACCTCGGGCGGAATCTGGTGGGCGCCCTGAAACGACAGCCAGCGCACCGTGTGCCCGCCGGCGGCGAGCGTCCGCGCGAGTGACATGCCGGCGCCCGAGCTGACGACGCTGTCTCGATCTCCGTGCGCGACGAGCACGCGCATGGGGGCGCCGTTGCCGGCGGGCAGCTCGGCGTCGTTGAAGCCGCCGCCCGACATGACGATGAGGCCGCCGAGGTTGCAGCCTTCCGGCGCGCGCAGCGCGGCTTCGGCGGCCATGCGCCCGCCCTGCGAGAAGCCGCCGAGGTAGATGTTCTCGCAGCCAAGGCCGCTCGAGCGCAGCGCGTCGACGAGCTTCCAGAGCTTCTTGCTCGTGGCGTCGATCTCGACCGCGAGGCGCTGCACGTACTCTTCGCGCGACGGCGCGACGAAGTCGGGGACCCACGCGCGGCCGCCGAGGCCGGCGGAGTGGGGCCCGGCCGGAACGGCGAAGGTCGTCTGGGGGAGCTGCGGAGCGAGCTCCTCGGCGAGCCCGACGAGATCGTTCGACGGAGCGCCGAAGCCGTGCAGCAGCACGACAGCCTGGCGCGCGGCGGCGGGCTTTGGCCCGACGCGCTCCCACGAGAGCCGGCCCATCAGGCGCGGCCAGGCGAACCACAGCCCGGCGCCGACCAGTCCGATGAGGAAGATCGGTCGCCACGCCTTGCCCCAGTCGCCGTCCATTGCTGCCATGTTGCGACAACGGTCGGGCCGGGCAAGCGCCCGCCGGCAGGCCGGTAGGGAATTCTTAGCGAACATTTAGGGAACGGCTCTTCGCCGGTCAGGCACCTTGGCCGCATGACCTCGAGCCGCTTCGCAGTGCTGGTCGTGTCCATGTCGTTCGCATGCGTCCCCGCCGTGGAGACCGTTGCCGATGGCGGCGGCGGCGCCGGCGGCACAGCGGTCGGGGGAGGAAACGGCGGCGGTGCAGCAGGCGGCGGCGGTGCAGCAGGCGGCGGCGGTGCAGCAGGCGGCGGCGGTGCAGCAGGCGGAGGTGGTGCCGCAGGTGGCGGCGGCGAAGCTGGAGGAGCGGCCTGCGCGCAGTCGGGCTGGGTCGACCTGCAGCTCGGCGCCGGGGCCGACGACGAGGTGCTGGCGGTCGCGCTCGACGGGCGGGGCCGGCTCATCATCGCGGGCTACGAAGGCGGCATCACGGGGGTGACCAACGTGCAGCCGACCGGAGACGCGAGCGGCTACGTGGTGGCCCTCGCGGCGAGCGGGGAGCGGGCGTGGGAGCGCCGCTTCGCGACGGCCGGCACCGACACGGTCGAGGCGCTCGCCATCGGTCCCGGGCAGGACGAGGTGACGGTCGCCGGCCGCACGACCGGCCAGCTCACGGCGGCGGCGAACGCCGGCCAGTTCGATCTCTTCGTCGCGCGGCTCGACGCGACGGGCGCCGTGTCGCGCCTCATGCAGACGGGCGGCCCGCAGCCGGAGCACCCGACGCAGCTCTCCCTGCGGCCCGACGGTGGCGTGGTGGTCGCGGGCTACGAAGACCTGTTCGTGCACAACAGCACCGTGCTCGCCGACGACGACGGCTTCGTGCTCGCGCTCGAGCTCGAGGCGGAGCCGGCGAGCGTGGGCTGGGCCCACCACGCCGAGTCTCCGATCGGAGATCGCTTCACCGGGCTGGCGGTCGACGGCGCCGGCGGCATCTTTATCGCCGGCTTCGAGAACGGCGGCGGCACGTTCGTGCGCAAGCTCGACGCGCGCGGCGCTCCGGAGTGGACGCAGGTCGCGGACACCTTCGGCGGGCAGGCCGACACGCTGGCCCTCGCGCCCAACGGCCACCTCGTGATCGCCGGAGGAGTCCTCTCGGCTCAGACGCCCGGCGGCCCGCTCGTGCCGGGCCTCTTCGTGTCCGAACGCGACGCGCAGGGCGCCGAGGTCTGGTCGACGCGGCTCGTGAGCTCGAACCTCGTTCGCGCGTCGGCGATCGCCTTCGACTCCGCGGGTCACCCCGTCGTGGCGGGCCGCACCCTCGGCGCGTTCGAGAACGGGCCCGCCCACGCCGGCGGAGAAGACGTGTTCGTCGTGCGCTTCGACGGTGCGGGGCGCGTCACCGACATGGTCCAGCGCGGGACCCCGGGCGACGACGTCGTGACCAGCCTTACGGTCGACGCCTGCGGGCAGGCCTTCGTCGGCGGCTTCACCACCGGCCCGCTGGCCGGGCCGAACGCCGGCGGCCGCGACGGGTTCGTCCTGCGACTGGCGCCCTGAGCAGGTAGCGCGCGGCCGCGACATTCGACGAGCACGGCGTGCCTACGCGTCTGCTCTCCGACAACGGGCGGGAGTTCACCGCCTCCACTGTCGCCGAACTGCTCGGCGCTCGCGGCGTTGCGCAGGTGCAGACGAAGCCTGCTCACCCGTGGACGAATGGGTGGCGCATCGAGCGGCTGTTCGGCCGGAGAGGTGGGTCCAGTGCCCTCCGCTCTCTTCAACTCCGCTGCGACGAAGAGCACTACTGGGGCGATCGCGATCAGTGTGGCTCGCGCGCGTCCTGGGAAGCGGTTCTCATCGCGGTGGATGCGTCATCGTCTCACTTTCTTTCCGGTCCGGCGATTGGCCGATCACTACTGACGGCGATTCGAGTGCTGACCCGCTACGGTTTCGGCGCCACGAGGATTTCACGGCGGGCCTTCAGTTCATGTCGCACGAAATGCTCGTGTACCCGCTCGGACACCACGACGGTGGCTTCGAGGGCATAGTGCCCAGTCGCGAGCACGCGCCCGTTCTCTAATTCCATCAATTCTCTAACGAGAAAGAGCGGCTTCAAGGCTGTCACCTCGACGGTGTTTTCTGACGGAAGCCAGGCGGTCTTGGCATAGCCGTAGTCCTTAGACTCATCCGGCTCATCAAGACGCTCTAGCGAGAGACTGAATACGTGCGCGGTTGTCGAGACGATCGCCCGGCTTGACGGGCGAATGCAGATGACTATCGGGAGCGCACTCACACCCTCGTGCGGCTCATGGTCCTCAACGAAGTGAAGCGTCAGCGCGAAGCGTGGCGACTTCATCGTCCGCAGGCCCACCAGTAGTACTGCTCGAAGATTTCTTGGTCCTCTAGCGACAGGCCCAGCAGGCGCCCCTGCCAAACATTGGTCGCGGTTGCGAAACGTCTGTTTGCATCTACACCCAGCGCCAAGAATGCCCGCCGACTCCCTCCGCGCTTGTTGAACTGCCGAAGATGGCGGACCTCGTGGAGGATGGTGTCGGTTCTCAAGAGGTAGGGCCCCCGGGCTGAAGAAGTCTCTCATGGGCGGCCGGGAAGATGGGTGACAGGCTGCTCGGCGTCGTCGACTACTACGACGGCAGCCGGCTGCTCGCGCTCAAGCCCGTGCCCGCGCTCCACGGCCTCCGTGGTAGTAGTCCTTCGTGCGCTCTTCGACGAGCACGGCGTGCCTGCGCGGCTGTTCTCCGACAACGGGGCGGGTGTTCACCGCCTCCGCGTTCGCCGAGTTGCTCGGCGCTCGCGGCGTCGCGCACGTGCGGACGAAGCCTGCTCACCCGTGGACGAATGGTCGCATCGAGCGGCTGTTCGGCACCTTCAAGCAGCTGCGCCGGCGGCTCGGTGTCGTCTTCTTCTCGCGGCGCCAGCTGGTGGGGTTTTGCGACGACTTCGTGCGCTACTACAACCACTGCCGGCCGCACGCCTCGTGCTGGGGCCTCACGCCCGACGAGGTGTTTCGGGGCGAAGTCTCGCCCGCGCCGCTCGGGGAGGTGGAGCTGTTGGACGGGCTGCTGCTCGCCCACCGCTTCGGCTGAAGGTGGGCGCCGGCGAGCTGTCGGTCCGGCGCCCTCCACTCTTTTCCACTCCGCTGCGACGAAGAGCGCCAGCGCGGTGAGCGCCACCCGTGTGCCTCTCGCGCGTCCTGGGGAGCGGTTTTTCATCGCGGTGGACGCGTCATCGTCTCACTTTTTTCGGCCCCGCGATTGGGCGATCACGACAAAGAGCGCCAGCGCGGCGAGTACCACCCGTGTGTCTCGCGCGGGTCCTGGGGAGCGGTTTTTCATCGCAGCAGACGCGTCATCGTCTCACTTTTTTCAGCCCCGCGGTTGGGCGATCACGACACCGAGCATCGCTCGGAGCAGGGCGCTGTGAGAGTCATCTGGCATTTCGGCTGCGACTATGGCCACCGATGGGAGGAGATTCATCCGGAGGGCTTGGATCTCAGAGACTCGGAAAAACAATGTCCACAAGGGCATCCGGTCGTCTATCGCGGCGCCCACGTACCGGTGGATGAGGTTGAGATCACCGTGACGCCGATGGCTCGGGAGCTTCACCCCTGGTTCGTCGATTCGCGTCGTGGTCCACCAGGGAAACCTGTCGGCGAGAACGACTACAAGGTGACGGTGACGAGTGCGCTCACTGGCGAGCAGTTCTCCACCCAATATTCTCAAACGTGGCAGCGCACGCGGGACCTGCTCGAGCGGCTGAGAGGAAGGCCGTTCACTGCTGCAGTCGAGGCGCTGAAGAAGGCCGATGCCACGACGGCCGCACTCTACTCCCCGTAGTAGAAGTGGAAGTTGAACTCGTCATCGGGTCCGAACTGGAACTTGACGTTCACGTGCCCACCAACACGTATCGGAGCTGGCGCCGGCTTACCGGGCTCGGGCCGCGACTGCGCCACTGGCCGCCCTGGCGCCGGCGGTTGGCCGACGGTCTCTTTCGCCGTCGACGCCGCGCTCGTCCACGAGCTCGTCGCCGCCACATAAT
>CALJKW010000029.1 GCA_937980205.1 uncultured Myxococcales bacterium
GCTCGAAGAACAGCCGCGCGGGGCTTGCCCCGCCCCCCGCCGGGAGGCGCCGACTAATCGAGCTCGAAGAACTTGTTCGTGTACAGGTAGTTCATCGCGAGCGTGGTCAGCAGCGCGGTGAGCTTGGTCATGTACTCGTGCGCCTTCTCGCGGTGCACGGTGAGGTTCAGCGTCGAGGTCCGCTCCTGCAGGTGCTCGAGCACCGAGCGAACCACCGCGCGCGAGACGCCCGAGTACTGCGTCACCGACGCGATCAGGGTCTGCTTCTCGGCGCGCAGCAGCGTGTCGGCGCGAACCGGCGAGGCGTCGGGCGACTCGAACAGGTGCGCGAGATCGAGATCGAGGTGCTCGCCGAGCTGCAGGTCGACCTTCTCCGCGAGGTTTCGCTCGCGGTAGTGGTCGAGCACCGTCTCTTCCATCTCGTCGACGTCGACATCGTGCTCGAGGCCGGCGACGGCGGGGGCCGCGCGGCCGAGCTTCTCGACCGACGCCTGCATGTACTGCAGCTTCTTCAGCGCACCCCAGCCCTTGTATCGTTTCTCCCAGTCGGAGCCGGGCGTCAGCCACACCGCGAACGTCTCGGCGAAGTCCTCGTCGGGGTGCTTCTGGGCGTACCAGCCGGAGATGTGCACCACGTACTTCTTCGAGAACGGCTGCGGCTTGTAGTCGTCGTGGTACGGCTTCGAGTAGTCGCCGAACAGCTTCCGCCACTCTTCGGTCTCGTAGAGCTTGTACGCGTAGTTGAAGCAGTGCCCCGCCTCGTGGCGGAGGTACATCATGATGTCGCGCTCGGTCTCTGCGCCGGCTCCGAGCGCTTCCTCGATCGAGTGCAGGTGCGGGTCCGCCAGGTAGAACGGAATGCCGATGACCGGCACGCCCGACGGGCAGCCCCACTGATCCGAGAGGTAGCACTCGGGCTTCATCGAGATGCCCTTGGCCTCGAGCTCGGCGTAGAGCTGACCGATGAGCCGCTCGAGCACCGTGCCCGAGAGGTGCAGCCGAAGGTCCTTGATGCGCGCTTGCAGCAGCGCCGCGCTGTCGGCGGGGAGCCCGTCTCCGAAGTGGAGCTCGGACGTCTTCTCGCGGAAAACAGTGGGGGTGGCGACTGCTGCGGTCATCGCCTTCCAACATTACCCGCTGGCACGGATCCGTGAAGGAGGTGCTGGCGAGTGCTCTCAACCCCCTGTAACAACTCGTCTCGTTTGGGCGACGCAGTAGGAATGTAAGCCTTTGGAACACCCCGCGCACCCGCAGATCGCCGCCTCAGGCGCGCGCGATCATTCGAAGGCGGAGATGCTCGGGTCCGGCTTGTCCTTCTTGCCGATCGTCTTGCCGGACTTCTTCGTCGCGGGCTCGAGCTCGACGTCGATCGTCTCGTCGTTCTGCAGCTTGAACGCCTTCTGCAGATCTTTGTACCCGGCGAGCTGGAACGTGACGGTCTTCACCGTGTTCCGCGTCCAGTGCTGCTCCAGCGGGGTCTTGCCGATGATGACGCCGTCTTCGAGCACCGCGGCGCCGGCGGGCACGCTGCGCAGCGTCACCGTCACCTCCTCGGCAGCGGGAGGCGGCGGAGTAGGCAGCTTCTTACCCGCCGGCTCGTCCCTCACGATGATCGGCGGCGGCTGCACCTCGGCGGGCTTGAGCAGAAACGCGACGCCTCCGCCGATGAGGGCGGCGATGGGCAGGATGACGAGCGCGAGCTTCACCGCCACCGGCACGCCGCCTCGGGGCTGCGCCTCTTTCAGCGAGGGAATCTCCGGGGCCGTGACGCGCCGGTCGACGGGCACCACCTTCTCGTCGGGCACGACCTTCGGCAGCGGGCGCGCGCGCGACTTGCTCGACTTCGACGCCGGGGTGGCCTTCGGGCTCGCGCCCGACTGCGAGCCGACCTCTTTGCCGCCCTCACCGGTGGGGCGCTCGGGCAGGGCGTCGAGCTCGGCGTCCGAGATGCCCTGCAGCGACGCCTCGAGATCGGCCAGGAACTCGTCGACGCTCTGGTAGCGGTCCTTCGGGTCCTTCGCGAGCGCCTTGCGGATGAAGTTCTCGATGGCGTGCGGCACCGGAGCGCCCTTGCGCTTGCTCGCCACGCTCGGCACCGGCTGCGTCAGCGCCGCGGTCAGCGCCTTGCGCACCGAGTTCGCCCCGTACGGCGAGCTGCCGGTGAGGCAGAAGTGCAGCACCGCGCCGAGCGAGTAGAGGTCGGAGCGCGCGTCGACGGGCTCTCCGCTCGCCTGCTCGGGAGGCATGTACTGCGGCGTGCCCAGCACCTGGCCCGTCGAGGTGAGCTGCTCTTCGTCTTCGGTCTCGGTCGCCTTCACCAGGCCGAAGTCGAGGACCTTCACGTACTCGTGGCCGTCGACGCTCGTCACCATGACGTTGTGCGGCTTCATGTCGCGGTGAATGACGTTGGCCTTGTGCGCGTGCTGCAGCCCGAGCGCGATCTGCTCGACGACGGCGGTCGCGCGCCGCAGCGACATCGCGCCGCTCTTTCGCACGTGCTGGCGCAGGGACTCGCCCTCGAGCAGCTCCATCGAGATGTAGCAGAGGCCCTCGGGCGTCCGGCCGAAGTCGAAGATGGTGACGATGTTCGGGTGCTTCAGGCGGCTGGCGACCTCGGCCTCGCGCTTGAAGCGCTCGAAGAACGCAGGCTCCATCGCGAGCGAGGGGTTGAGCGTCTTGATCGCCACCTCGCGGCCCACGGTGGTCTGCGTCGCGCGGAACACCATGCCCATGCCGCCGTGGCCGAGCAGCGCCTCGAGGCGGTACCGGCCGTCGAGCACCTTTCCGATCATCTCGGTCGGGTCGAACTTCTCGGGTGCGTCGGCGGCCATGGGAGAGGCGCGGAAGTCTACGCTATAGGGAGCACCCTTGAGTCTCGTCATCGTGAAGGGCCTGTCGCTCAGCTACGGAGCGCGCAGCCTGTTCGACAACCAATCGTTCACCATCGGTCCCACCGACCGCATCGGCCTCGTCGGCGCCAACGGCACCGGCAAGTCCACCCTGCTCAAGGTGCTGATGGGCCTCATCAAGCCCGACGGCGGCGAGCTCATCTTTCGCCGCAAGGCGCGCTTAGGGTACCTGCCGCAGGATCTCGTCGGCTCGTACGAGGGCAGCGTGCTCGACAACGTGATGCGCGCGGTGCCCGGGCGCGACGCGCTCTCCGATCGCCTGCACTCCACCGAGGCCGCGCTCGCCGAGGCGAAGGAAGAGGCCGAGCAGCTCGAGCTCGCCCAGTCGCTCGCCGACCTCCACGAAGAGCTCGACCACTTCGACGAGCACTACGGAGCGCACCGCGCCGAGACCATCCTCGTCGGCCTGGGCTTCAGGCCCGAGCAGCTCTCAGACCCGCTCTCCACCTTCAGCGGCGGCTGGCGCATGCGCGCGGCGCTCGCCGGCCTGCTGCTGCAGGACCCCGACCTGCTGCTGCTCGACGAGCCGACGAACCACCTCGACCTGCCGACGCTGACGTGGCTCGACGCGTTCTTGAGGCGCAGCAACAAGGCCCGCGTGCTCATCTGCCACGACCGCGCGTTCCTCGACCGGCAGGTGAACCGCATCGTCTCGCTCGAGATCGAGGGCATCAAGACCTGGCCCGGCAACTACGAGGCGTACCAGAAGGCCCGCGCCGTCGAGGCCGAGGTGCTGATGAACGCCGCGGTGAAGCAGGAGCACCAGAAGGAGCACCTCAAGAAGTTCATCGAGCGCTTCCGCTACAAGGCGTCGAAGGCGCGGCAGGTGCAGAGCCGCATCAAGACGCTGGAGAAGCTCAAAGAGGTGCAGACGCTCGAGGAGCGCGACGTCGTCTCGTTCCGCTTCCCCGAGGTGCCGTCATCGGGCCGCGAGGTCGCGACGTTCAAGGGCGTGTCGTTCGCGTACGGGCCGAACCGCGTCTACGACCGGCTCGACGCGACGCTGCTGCGCGGCCAGCGCGTGGCGGTCGTGGGCTTGAACGGCGCCGGCAAGACGACGCTGCTCAAGCTGCTCTCCGGGGAGCTGAAGGCCGAGGCGGGGGAGATCAAGCTCGGCCACGGCGTGGTGCCCGGCTACTACGCGCAGCACCACGCCGACACGCTGGACGCGAAGAGCACCATCCTCGACGAGATCTGGTCGCTCGCCCCGGACAAGGCGCAGAGCTGGGTGCGGTCGGTGCTGGGCTCGTTCCTCTTCTCGGGAGACGACGTCGAGAAGCGCATCGGCGTGCTCTCCGGCGGAGAGAAGGCCCGCGTCGCGCTCGCCCGCCTGCTGGTGAAGCCGGCCAACCTGCTGGTGATGGACGAGCCTACGAACCACCTCGATCTCGACTCGTCCGAGGCGCTCATCGACGCGCTCGAGGGCTACGGCGGCACGCTCATCTTCGTCACCCACAACCGCTCGTTCCTCGACCGCATCGCGACGCACGTGTGGGACGTGCGCGACCGCACCGTCGTGCCGTTCCCCGGCAACCTCGCCGAGTACCTCGAGCACCTCGAGCTCGAGAACGCCCGCAAGGAGAAGGGCGGGGCGCCGGCGTCGCCGGGCGCCGCGCCGGAGAAGTCGAAGGACAAGAAGCGCCTCGAGGCCGAAGCGCGGCAGGCGAAGAGCGCGAAGACGGGCCCCTTGAAGAAGGAGATCGCCACGCTCGAGCTGCGCATCGCCGAGCTCGAGAAGGCCCAGAGAGAGCGCGAGGCCCAGCTCGTCGACCCCGACTTCGCGAAGGACTTTGCACGCGCCAAGCCGGTGATGGATGCTCACCGCGACGCCGCCGAAGAGCTCGAGGCAGCGCTGACGCGCTGGGAGGCCGCCCAGAAAGAGCTCGAAGCACTGGCCTGATAAGGTGGTTTGCCGATGCGCCTCTCGCCCTTTGCCGTCTTGCTGCTCGCCGCCAGTGGCCTGGTTCTCGGGGCCTGCGGCCCGGGGAAGCCTGGACCTCAGCCGGGGCAGACGTACTTCTGGCGCGTCACGTCGTCGGGCGTCGAGTTCAACGACAACTGCTCCGACGAGCCGGCGTTCCGCTCGGCGAACGGCCCCTTGAAGTTCAGCACCAACGAGGACGTGAACGGCAACGGCAGGCTCGACCCCGGCGAGGACGTGAACGGCAACGGTCGCCTCGATGGAGACAGCTACATCGTCTACAAGGGCTCCGAGGACGGGAAGAAGGCGACGCTGATGAAGTGCACGATGCTGGATCCCGCGACGTGCACTCCGGCGGACAGCGGCGTGGTCTTCGACGTCGCCGGCGCCGAGATGACGTACGCGACCGAGGTGAAGACGGATACCGGCTCGGGCATGTGCAAGATCCTCGACACGCAGTCGTGGATCGTGACGGACAAGCTGACCACGCTCGACGTGCAGATCTCCGACACGCTGCAGCTCGTCGACGATCCGACCATCTGCGCGCAGCTCGAGGCGAACGCGAAGGCGCGGGCTCCGAACGGGAAGGGCTTCGAGGGCTGCACGATCACGTTCACGATCGGCGCTTCGAACAGATAGGCCGCGCCAGAACGAGCTCCCGTTCACGCTGAGCGGAGCCGAAGGCGGAGTCGAAGCGGGCCGATGGACGGCTTTGGGCCCGCTTCGCGTGCCTCCGCTCAGTGTGAACGAGTGCCTCAAACCGCCGAGTGCTGCAGCGCCGCCCCGAACCTCTGCCCCAGCACGTCGAGCTCGGTCCCTGACAGGCCGCAGCGGGCGATCACCAGTCGCTCGAGCTTCGGCCACCGCCCGGACGCGAGCGGCAGCACGCACTCGCTCAGCCCGCTGACGGCGATGAACGACAGCCGCCGAACCCCGTCGGCCGCGGGATGCACCGCGAGGCGCATGGCGAGCTTCGGGCTCACCGCGCAGCCCTCGACGGAGAGGCCCTCGAGGCGCGCGAGCTCGAGCGGCAGCACCGCCTCCAGCGCGTCGTCGGACACGAGCACCAGCCGCCGAATCGGAGTGTGCTGCCACGCCGCGGCGAGCGGCTCGGCCTCCGAGGCGACCGTCACCTGCTCGATGAACCCGCGGCGGAACTCGCAGGCCGAAGACTCGAGGCCGAGCTCGGCGCGCCAGCGGGCGCCGTGATCCGTCAGCAGGCGATGCTCGAGCTCGGGTGAGTCGCCCTTGAGCTGAAGGGCGATCAGCTCTCCGCGCGGGTCGCCGGCCTCGAGCAGGGCGTCGGCGAGCACGCGGCGCGGTGCGTCGTCGTCGCGCGCGGCGACGACCGCGCTGACGAGTGCGGGGTACCGCGCGTGGAGCGGCACCGGCCGCGTCTCGACGCCGAACGCGGCGAAGACGCTGTCCACCGCCTGCCACGAGGGCCCGCTCTCGCGCCGAAGCTGCGGCGGAATCGGCCGGGGAAAGACGAGGTACGCCGGCAGGATCTCGCCGGCGCGCGTGAGCGCCCAGCTGCGCGTGAAGGCGACCGACGCCGCGTCCCCGACCGGAGTGGAGCTCAGGCGAATCTCCAGCACGCGGTCTTCGTGCGTGGCACGCGTGAGCTGCGCCTGGGTGAGCAGGTGGCCGGCGACGGGCCGGCCACAGGTGGCGATCAGCTGGTCGACGCGCTGCTGGCTCACGCGGCGGTCAGTATCACCTTCACCACCTCGGGCGGGCTGCCCAAGCGCGTCGGCGGCCCGACGAAGCCGCAGCCGCGGCTCACGTAGAGGTACGTGTCCTTCGTCTTCGAGAGGCCCGCGGTGCGGTCTCCCCAGATGAGCTGCGCGACACTCGTGCCGGGGAAGGTCTGGCCGCCGTGGGTGTGCCCGGACAGCTGCAGGTCGAGGCCGGTCTCGGCGACGACGTCGAAGTTCGCCGGCTGGTGCGCGAGCAGCACCGACGCGCGGTCGGGCGCGCGGCCGGCGATGGCCTTGTCGAGATCGTACTCTCGCGGCGCGATGATGCCGCGCGCACCCGAGGCGCCCCAGTCGTCGACCCCGACCAGATCGAACGACGCGCCCGCGTCGCCCACCTCGACGCGCCGGTTGCGCAGCACGTTGATGCCCCAGCCCTGCAGCGTGGCCACCCACTCGTCGGCGCCCGAGTAGTAGTCGTGGTTGCCGGTGACGAAGTACGTGCCGTAGCGGCTCTCGAGGCCCGTGAGCGCCTCGACCGCCGAGCCGATGTACTGCGGCTTGCCGTCGACGAGATCTCCGGTGATGGCGACGAGGTCCGGCTTCGCGGCGTTGGCGCGCGCGACGAGCTCCTCGAGCCACTTGCGGTGCAGCACCGGGCCGATGTGCACGTCGGAGAGCTGCACGAGCGTGAAGCCGTCGAGCGCCTTCGGCAGCCGCGCGAGCTTGAGCGGCACCTCGGTGATGCGCGGGGGAGAGAAGGCGCGGAACGCCCCGAACGACGCGAGGCCGGAGCCCGCGATGATGCTCGTGGTCGCCACCGCGCGCGACAGGAAGAGCCGCCGCTCGGGAGAGGTCGGCTGCGCCTCGAGCCTTCGTCGGAAGACGAGCCGCAAGAGGTCGATGACGATGAGCGCGAGCAGCACGTAGATGACGAGCCCGAACCACATCGGCAAGAGCGCCGTGAGCGTGCCCGGCTCGCTGGTGCGGAAGCGCGAGAAGCCGAAGATCGACGTCGCGGCGACGGCGCCGAACGCGCTCATGGCGCCGAGCCGGACCTTGCGGTGCGGCGTCACGTCCTTGATGAGCCGCCGGTACAGGTACCAGTGCAGGCCCAGCGCAAAGACGAGGAAGAGGACTCCGGAGACGATGCGTAGCAGCGGCGGCATGTGGGGACAGTCTTGGCGGGGCGGCGAACGATCTACCGTTAAGTTTTGTTCCGGAAGTCGGCCTCGCGGGCCGGGTCTCCCACCAGGTCGGTCTGCTTCTGGTCGCTGCCGACGTGGCGCTCGAGCACGCGCACGATCTTCTCGGGCGACATGTGCCAGTAGTACGTCTCGCCCGGAGTGTTCATGAGCTGGAAGTCCTCCCGCGAGAACGGGTCGCGCTTCTGGCCGCGGTCCTCGCGCAGCACGACGTTGGGGCCCAGGTGGCACAGGCCGTAGCAGCCGCCGCGGTAGACCTCACAGTTGCGCGGAGCGAGCTGGCGGGCCTTCTCGAACACGGCGTCCGAGCCGTTGAGCGTGCAGTCGGGGCCCTTGCAGACGGCCATGCGGTAGCGGGTCACTTCGTCGCACGAGGTTAGCGTCCCTCAGGCCTCGCGTGGAATGGCCTGTGACGTCACCTCGCGCTGGTGAATCGGCGCGATGATCTGCAGCAGGAGGAGGCCCGGGACGGCGGCGAGGATCGCGAAGAAGAAGAGGAACGTGTAGCTCGTCTTCTCGGCGATGAAGCCGGCGGGCGGGCCGGTCGCCCAGCGGCCGAGCGCGAAGAGGCTCGACATCAGCGCGTACTGCGTGGCGCCGTACTTCTTCTCGCAGAGGCGCAAGCAGAGCGTGAGCATCGCCGGCGTGCCGAGGCCGATGGCGAGGTTCTCTCCGGCGATGGCGGTGTAGACCGACCAGCGGGCGCCGTCGGCGAGGGCGGAGACGCCGTAGAAGGCGCTGGAGAGCCCCTGCACGATGCCGAAGATCCACAGCGCGCGGCCGAGGCCGATCTTCGGCACGAGGGCAGCGCCGATGCCGACGCCGGCGAGCACGGCGACGGTGCCGATCGTCTTGTTGAGCAGGCCGATCTCGACGCGCGTGATGCCCTTGTCGACCATGAAGGGGATCCACATGCTCGAGGCGAGGTTGTCGCCGAACTTGTAGAAGATGAGGAACAGCGCGCAAACGACGGCGTCGGGCCGCTTGAAGTAGCTGCGCAAGGGGTCGATGACGGCGCTGCCGAGCGAGCGGGGCGGGGCGGCGGGCTTCTCGGCGGGCGGGCAGAAGATGGTGAGCGCCAGCAGCGGCAGGAAGAGGATCGCGATGGCGAAGAAGACCCACGGCCACGCGTCGTTCTTGCCGATGGGGTGACCGGCCTTCGCCCACAGCTCGGGGTCGGCGGCGGCGATGGCGACGCCGCTGCAGAGCAGGAAGCCGACGCGCCACCACAGCGTGCGCAGGCCGCTGGCGGGGCCCTGCTCTTCGGGGCGCAGGTACTCGACCGCGAAGGCGTCGACGGCGATGTCCTGGGTGGCGGCGGCGAGCGCGATGAAGAACGCGATGATGGCGAGGAGCCAGAGCGTGCCGGGATCGAGGACTCCGCTGCCCCTGGTGACCGACCAGACGAGGGCGGCGATGGCGATGAAGCCGATGGCGAGGGCGACCTGGCTGATGAGCACCCAGCTGCGGCGGCGGTCGGGCCAGTTGATGGCGTAGCGATCGACGAACGGCGCCCAGAGGAACTTGATGTTCCACGGCAGCGAGACGAGCGAGAGCAGGCCGATGTCCGTCAGCTTCACGTCCGAGGTGCGGAGGAAGGTGACGAAGGCTCCGGTGATGAGGAAGCCGTACGGCATGCCGGAGGAGATCTGCAGCAGCGCGAGCGGCATGATGCGGCGCTTCACCGCGGCGTGCTGCTCGGCGCTCAAGGGAGGAGTCGCTTCCGACAAAGCGCGCGCACGTTAGCGCGGTGGCGTCAAAAGCCGGGGACGTTTGACGTGGAGCTGGACGTGAACGACTCGACGGGGGCGGCGGCGTCAAAGGCCGGGGACGTTTGACGTGGAGCTGGACGTGAACGACTCGACGGGCCCGGGTTCGTTCACCGGAACGTGGTCGGGAAGGGGGACAGGAACGCGCAGGAACGCGCAGGAACGTGCACGTCCCCGCAGCCGTCGACGTCCCCGCCAACGTGAACGAGCCCGGGCCCGTCGAGTCGTTCACGTCCCCGGCTTTTCCCGGACGCCTACTTGATGAACTTCGTCACCGCGACGGGATTGCTCGTATCCACTTCCACGCGATGCCCACCGGGCAGCTTGAGCGGCACCAGCCCCTCACCGATTCGCGTGTGGGCTTCCTTGTGAACGTGATCCGGCTCTTCCGACGAGCCGCGCTTGTACCAGGGGTCGGAGGGGTGCGTGACCGGCGGGCCGCGCAGCAGCCGGGGGATGTCGTAGACGAAGCCCTGCCGCGTCTCTTCCGCCGGCGTGTGCGTGTACGTGTCCATGCGGATCGCGTCTTTCGGGCACGCGTCGACGCACAGGCCGCAGACGATGCACCGCAGCTCGTCGATGACGAACTGGGTGGGGAACTTCTCGATCACGCGCGACTCGGCCGCGTGATCTTCGTCGGAGTACTCGCCGGCCTCGATGTAGATGCACTGCGCCGGGCAGATCGTCGCGCACATGTAGCAGGCGACGCAGCGGGGCTTGCCGTCCTCGCGGGGCACGAGCCGGTGCAGGCCGCGATACCCGGGCGGGTAGATCGGCTTCTCTTCCGGGTACTGCACCGTGGTGACGAGCGACAGACCGGTGCGGTCGACGACCTGCGGGTTCGGGTCGCGCTCGCCGAACAGGTTGGCGAGGAACTTCCGCGTCGAGATCGCGAGGCCGCGGATCAGCTCGGGGAGGAAGAGCCGCTCGCGGAAGTCGGCCGGCTTGTGCTCCTCGCCGTGGTCGTGGTGGCCGTGATCGTGAGCCATGTCAGTGGTGCCCCGCGTGCGCGGCGTGGCCGTCTTCCGGCTCCCGCTTGATGATGTGAGCGTCGATGCGCGCGTTCGCCGGCGCCGGAGTCAGCGTCAGCGCGACGAGCACGAGGATCTCGAGGCCGCCGGCGATCGCCAGCCAGCGCAGCGAAGGATCCCAGAGGATCAGCGCGCCCGAGATGAACACGTTCGCAAGGCCCAGCGGCAGCAGGATCTTCCAGCCGAGCGACTGGATCTGATCGTACCGGAAGCGGGGGAACGTCCACCGGATCGCGAGCTGCAGGTAGCAGAGCAGCACGACCTTCAGCCAGAACACCGTGCCGAGGATCGAGCCGTAGAGCCACTGCCAGTCCGCGCTGAACAGGCTCTTGAGCCACTCGTTGCCGAACGGCAGGTACGGCCCGCCGAAGAAGATCGCGATGAGCACGCCGGAGAGCACGACGACCTCGACGAACTCCGCGATCATGAACAGGCCGAACTTCATGCCCGAGTACTCGACGAAGTAGCCGATGATCTCGCTCTCGCCTTCCGGCACGTCGAACGGCGCGCGCTTCGTCTCCGCGAACGCCGCCGCGAAGAAGAGGATGAAGCCGATCGGCTGCAGGAAGATGCCCCACTGCGGCACTCCGATGTCGAACGAGCCGATGCGCGTCGACCAGCCGGGCAGGTAGTGCGACTGCAGATCCGACATGCCGTCCGCGCCCGCGAGCCTCACGGTCGAGAACGCGATCATCATGCCGACGAGCCCCAAGCCCAGCGCGACCTCGTACGAGATCATCTGCGACGACGCGCGCACGCCGCCGAGCAGCGCGAACTTGTTGTTGCTGCTCCAGCCGGCGAGCGACGTGCCGTACACCGCGAGCGACGCGATGGCGAAGAGGTAGAGCAGGCCGAAGTCCGGGTTCGCCGCGACCATCGACACCTGCTGGCCGAACACCTCGACCGTCGGGCCGGCCGGCACGATCGCGAACAGCGCGAACACCGGCGCGAACGCGAGCATGGGCCCCAGGTTGAAGAGCACCGGGCTCGCCGCCTTCGGGACGAAGTCTTCCTTCGTCAAGAGCTTGAGCACGTCGGTGATGACGTGAGGCACGCCGGCGAGCGGGCTGTTCAGGCCGGGCAGCCGCGCGCGGTTGGGGCCGATGCGGTTCTGCATCATGGCGCTCCACTTGCGCTCGGCGAGCGTGAGCGCGGTGGCGATCACCATCACGAACACCAGCAAGAGCAGCACGACGTTGACGAGGTGGTGCGCGCCCTTGAACAGGTGCTTCTCGGCGAGGCCGCCGAGCAGGTAGCCGGTGGCGACGCCTCCGAAGATGAGGCCGGGGATGATCGTCAGCGACCCGATGATGACGTTCCACCGCAGGCGAATGGGCCCGCGAGCGGACCGTGCCGCCATGTCAGCCGGAGCGTGAGCGTGTGCAGTCGCCATGTCCTTAGATTCCCCTCACGCGCGGAGCGCCGAACTCGCGCCAGCCGGGCGGGCGGCCGTCTGCCGCCGCCGACGGAACGTTGATGCCCTTCTTGCCCGCCATCGGGGCCTGCTTGTCCCACTCGTACGTCGCAAGCTCCGGAATCGACGGCGCGACCGTGCGGAACACCTCGCGCGAGTTCATCCACGCGAGCGTGCCGCCGAGCTCCTTCGCGAGCTCGACCGCCCACTTCCAGTGGGGCTGCGCGTCCTGCCGAGGCGGGTACGCGCGGCGGAAGCGCTGAGTGATGCCGTCGGCCTGCGTGAACGTGCCCTCGTCTTCCACGTGCACCGCCGCGGGCAACAGCACGTGCGCCTGCGCGGTGAGCGCGCTCTCGTTCGTCGCCTGCAGCACGAACAGCTCGAGGCGCCCGGCCACCTGCGCGAACGCCTCGTCCGGCACCTCGGCGCCGATCGCGTACAGCGCCTTCACGCTGCCCGCATCGACGGCCTTCGACAGCGCGTCGAACGGCTGCACGGTCAGGCCCAGGCCCTTCGCGATCCACTCGAGGCCGCGCCGGTTCGGGTTCTTGTCCGCCATCATCAGGAAGTGATCGGCGGCGCCGTTCGGGCGGCCGGCGACGTAGACGGTCTTCGCCTGCAGCACGTCGCGCGCGAACGAGAGGCCCGCCATCAGGTCTTCGTTCGACGCGACCGGCGACGCCATCACCGCGACGGAACCGATTTCTGGTCGGCCGCCGGCCAGTTCCCGGTCTGCCGCCGGCTGTGACGGTTGCGCGTCACCGCTGGCCTGCGGCCTCCCGATCAGCGGCTTGAGCTTCGCCGCGGCGTACTTCACGGCTTCCTGCCGGCCGGCCTCGCGGGCGTCGGCGCCGCGACCGATCACGGCCTGCAGCACGCGGCCCTTGTTGAGGCCCTTGTAGGTGAGCCGGCCCTGATCGCACATCCAGCTCTTGTTGATCTGCTCGTTCTCGCGGGGCCGGTAGCGGTACGTGTCCTGGCCCATGAAGTCCGCGAACGTCGAGCAGCCGCGCGAGCAGCCGGTGCAGACGCTCGGCGCGGCCGAGAGGAACCACGCGCGCGCGCGGAACCGGAAGTCGCGGTTGAGCAGGGCGCCGACGGGGCAGATGTCGACCGTGTTGCCCGAGTAGTTCGACTTGAGCTCGCCGAACTGCGGGTGCACGTCGATGCGCTCGTGCGAGCCGCGGCCGAAGACGCCGAGCTGCGGCTCTTTCGCGACCTCGTCCATGAAGCGCACGCAGCGGGTGCAGAGCACGCAGCGCTCCTGGTCGAGGACGACCGTCGGGCCGAGCACCCGGCGCTTGTTGCGCAGCACCTTCATGCCCGGGCCGTCGGGCAGCTGCGCCACGCGCTCGAGCCGCGACGGGCGGTGGTCGTAGCGCATGTAGTAGTCCTGCAGCTTGCACTCACCGGCCTGGTCGCAGATGGAGCAGTCGACCGGGTGGTTGAGCAGCAGGAACTCCATCACCGCGCGCTGCTGCTCCTTCGTCTTGGCCGAGGTCTCGACCTTGACGTTCATGCCCTCGACGATCGCCGTCTGGCAGGCCGGCACCATCTTCGGCGACGTCGACGACTCGACGAGGCACATGCGGCAGTTCGCCGCGATGGAGAGGCGCGGGTGGTAGCAGTAGTAGGGGATCTCGACGCCGACGGTCTTCGCGGCCTCGATCATGTTCGTGCCGGGCTTCGCGACGACTTCCTTCCCGTCGACGGTGAAGGTCACGAAGCCGGGGTTCTTCGGCGGCGGCTTCGGCGGCGGCCCACCGGCGGCCGGCGCAGGAGCTGCCGGCGCCGCCTTGGCCGGCGGAGGCATCGATGCTCCCGACGCCGCGGACGGCACCGCGGACGGCAGCGGCGGCGGCGCCGCCGGCTTCTTGTCGTCACTCATTGCTCGACCTCTCCGCCAATCATGTTGATCGTATCGAAGGTGGGGACGAGGTCCGCGAGCATGCGGCCCTCGATCATCTTGTTGACGCCGGAGAGGATGTGGAACCCCGGCGCGCGGACGTGGACCTTGTACGGCCGGCCGCTGCCGTCGGAGCGCAGGTACCAGCCGAGCTCTCCGTTCGCGCCCTCGGTGCACGAGTAGACCTCGCCGGCGGGCACCTGCACGCCCTCCATGACGAGCTTGAAGTGCGCCATGACGCCTTCGATGGTGCTGTACACCTCGGTCTTCGGCGGCAGCGCGATGCGCCAGTCGTCGACGATGACCGGGCCGTCGGGCATGTCCTTGAAGCACTGGCGAATGATGCGCATCGACTGCTTGATCTCTTCGACGCGGCACAGGTACCGGTCGTAGTTGTCGCCGTTGATGCCGACGGGGACCTCGAAGTCGACCTTGTCGTAGGCCCAGTACGGCTTCGCCTTGCGGACGTCGTACTTCACACCGTTCGCGCGCAGGCAGGGGCCGGTGAAGCCGAAGTCGAGCGCGTCTTGCGTGGTGATGATGCCGGTGCCGCGCGTGCGGTCGACGAAGATGCGGTTGCGGGTGAGCAGCTGGTCGACCTCGCCGGCGAGCTCTTCGGTCTTCTTGAGCGTCTTCTCGACGAGCTCGGGCCAGGTCGGCGGCATGTCGCGGTTCAGCCCGCCGATGCGGCCGAAGTTCGTGGTGAGGCGCGCGCCGGTGAGCTCGGTGACGCGATCCCAGAGCAGCTCGCGGGCCTCGACGCCGTAGAGGAACGCGGCGAAGGCGCCGAGCTCGAGGCCGAGCGCGCCGGTGGCGGTGAGGTGATCGCAGATCCGGTGGATCTCTGCGCCGATGGTGCGGATGTACTTGGCGCGCTCGGGGATCTCGAGCCCCATGAGCTGCTCGACGGCGTGCAGGAACCCGAAGTTGTTGCCGAGCGCCGACACGTAGTTGAGGCGATCGGTGTAGGGGATGCACTGCGTCCACGTGACGTTCTCGCAGCTCTTCTGGAAGCCGCGGTGCAAAAAGCCGATCTCGGTGTCGACCTTGACGATGGTCTCGCCGTCGAGCTCGACCTTCATGCGCACCGTGCCGTGCATCGCGGGATGCGACGGCCCGAGGTTCACGACCATGTTGCGGGTCTGGAGGTGGGCCTCGAGCTCGTCGTTCGAGGGGGACGGATCGTATTCGTCGGCGCTGCTCATGTTGCTCCGTTCGTACCGGGGCCGCGGAAGATGTCCTTGATGGGCCGCTCGGGCACGAGCGGCTGGCGATCGCGCATCGCGTAGTCTTTGCGAAGCGGGTGACCCTTGAACTCTTCGTACAGGAGCATGCGGCGCAGATCGCCGTGCCCCTTGAAGCGGATGCCGTAGAAGTCCCACGTCAGCCGCTCGGACCAGTTCGCTCCCTGGTACACGTGACGAATGGTGGGGATCTCCGGGTCGTCTTCCGAGACGCGCACCTTGAGCCGGATGTGCTCGTTTCGGGAGAGCGAGTAGAAGAAGTACACGACCTCGAAGCGCGGCGTGCTCTCGGGGAGCAGCAGCCGATCGACGGCGTCGATCGAGACGAAGAGCTTGAAGTCGAGGTCTTCTTTGAGGGACTTCGCGACGTCGGCGATCTTCTCGCGACGAATGACGCCCCAGTGGCCACCGGCGCGGTCGACGTACCGCTCCTCGATGGCATCGGGGATCTTCGATTGAAGCTGGTCCAGCGCCCACTGGCTCATTTCGCGCGGTTATAGGGATCGGGGCAGGGGGCATCAACGTAAATGTTGGGACGGCAAGAGCAGCTTCTCGAGGTGAGAAGTGAGCACCGCCTCCGAGGGCAGAACGGTGCGGTATTCGGCCGCGAGCACCGTGTTGCCGAGCCCCTCGAGCGCGTAGTGGGCGAGGGCGCGATCGCCTTGCGCGCAGAGGATGAGACCGACCGGCGGGTTCTCGTGCTCGAGAGTCCAGTGCTCGCGGGCGTAGTTCAGGTACACGTGCATCTGGCCGGCGTCGGCGTGGGTGAACTTGCCGAGCTTCAGGTCGACGACCACGAGGCAGCGCAGGCGCCGGTGAAAGAGCAGCAGGTCGATGCGATACCAATCTTCACCGATGCGCAGGCGCTTCTGGCGCCCGATGAAGGCGAGGTCGGATCCGAGCTCCAGAAGGAAGTGCTCGAGCCTCGTCACGAGCGCTTCCTCGAGGTCGTTCTCCGAATACTCGTCCTTCAGGTCGAGGAACTCGAGCATCAGTGGATCCTTGAAGAGATCCTTCGGTGATTCCGGCTCCCCGGCGTTGGCCTTGAGCCGCTTTCGCGAGAGCACTGTGCGCTCGTAGAACTGGCTCTGCACCTGCCGATCGAGCTGCTTGAACGTCCAGCCGCCCTTGAGCGCCTCGCGCTCGTAGAAGCGGCGTGCCTCGTCGGCCTTCACGGTGAGCAGTCGCACGTAGTGGCTCCACGGCAGTGGGAAAGATTGTCCAGATGGCGTCTGGACAATGTCGCGGTAGGCCAAGAAGAAGCTCTTCATCGCCATCAGGTTGCTGCGGCCGAAACCTCTTCCGAAGCGAGCGGTGAGATCCGCCGACAGCCGATCGATCAGCGCCTCGCCGTAGCCAGCTCGCGCCCGACCGCGCTGCTCTTCCTCGACGATGCGCCGCCCGATGAGGAAATACGTCGTCGTCATCACCGCGTTCACCGAGCGCGCGGCGGCCGACCGCGCCGCGGCGAGCAGCTGCGCGACGTCGGTGAGCGTCTTCTGGTAGCCCGTCAGCTTCATGCTGAACGAGCGTACAGTCAGGGTCTGACGTCGCCTGGTCGCGCGGCTCGACGGGCGACGCGTCGCCCTGCTCCGCGGACGGGCAGACCGCGCCCGCCGCGTCGCGCCGCGCTGCGGTTCAGTGCACGCCGGTGACCGTGTCGTCGGCCTGCAGGTCGAGCGAGAACGCAGCGGGCGCCTTCGGCAGGCCCGGCATGGTGAGGATCTCGCCGGTCAGCGCGAGCAGGAAGCCGGCGCCGGCCGACACGCGGATCTCGCGCACCGTCACGGTGAACCCCGAAGGCGCGCCCGGCAGCGTCGGATCATCCGACAGAGACATGTGCGTCTTCGCCATGCAGATCGGCAGATTCCCGAAGCCCCACGTGCGCGCGCGCTCGAGATCTTTCTTCGCCTCGGCGGTGAGCTCGATGTCCGCCGCGCCGTAGATGGTCTTGGCGATGGAGCGGATCTTCTCCTCGGCCGGCGCCTCCATCGCGTACGGATGGCGAGGCGGGTTGCCCGGCTTCTTCACCGCGGCCGCGACGAGGTCGGCGAGCGCCTCGGCTCCCGCGCCGCCCTTCGCGAAGCCTTCGCACACCGCCGACTGCACCTCGCGCGCGGCGCACAGCTTCGCGATGAGCGCGTGCTCTTCGGCGGTGTCGGTGGGGAACTGGTTGATCGCCACGATCGGCGTGAGCCCGTACGAGCGGATGCTCTGGACGTGCCGCTCGGCGTTCGCGAAGCCGCGCTCGATCGACTGCAGCCCCGGCTGATCTCCGCCGTGCGCACGCAGCGCGCGAGCGGTGACCACCAGCACCACGGCGCTCGGCCACAGGCCGTGCAGGCGGCACTTGAGGTCGAGGAACTTCTCGCCCCCTAAGTCGAACGCGAAGCCGGCCTCGGTGCACACGATGTCCGCGAGCCCCAGCGCGCACTTCGTCGCGACGACGCTGTTGCAGCCGTGCGCGATGTTCGCGAACGGCCCGCCGTGCAGCAGCACCGGAGACCCCTCGGTCGTCTGCGCGATGTTCGGCAGGATCGCGTCGTGCAGCAGCGCCGACATCGCGCCGACCGCCTTCACGTCGGCCGCCGTCACCGGCGCGCCGCCCGGCGCCGTGCCCACGATCAGCCGCCCGAGGCGCTGCTTGAGATCGTCGATCCCGTCGCTCATGCACAGCGTCGCCATCACCTGCGAGGCCGCGGTGATGTCGAAGCCGTCTTCGCGCGGCACTCCGTGCGCCGAGCCGCCGAGGCCGATGACCGCGTTGCGCAGGAAGCGGTCGTTCATGTCGATGCACCGCCGCCAGGTGATGTGCTTGAGCGGCGTGCTGCCGAAGTTGAGCGCGTTGTCCGCGAGCGCCGAGAGCACGTTGTTCGCGGCGCCGATCGCGTGCAGGTCGCCGGTGCAGTGCATGTTGATGCGCGTCGAGGGCTCCATGGTGGCCTTGCCGCCGCCGGTGCCTCCGCCCTTGGCGCCGAAGATGGGGCCGAGCGACGGCTCGCGCAGCGCCGCCACCGCCTTGTGCCCGCGGCGCACGAGGCCCTGCGTCAGGCCGACCGTCGTGGTCGTCTTTCCCTCTCCGTACTTCGTCGGCGTCATCGCGGTGACGAGCACCAGCTTCCCGCGCGGAGGAGCCGTGCGCAGCCGCTCGAACGTCGGGAACGACACCTTCGCGAGGTGATGCCCGAACGGAAGAATGTCTTCGCTGCTGAGGCCGAGATCCTTCGCGACGTCGGAAATGTGGCGCATGAGGCCGCGGAGCATACTGTTCGGCTGGACCCACGCGTGGCCGAAACGCGAACCTGCAGGTCCCCTCGAAAGCCATGAACCGTCTGATCGCCTGTGCCGTCGTCTCGCTCGCAGTCGGCTGTAACTGCCCTGGCCCGAACGTCGACATCGACGGAGGCGCCGGCGGCGGCTCCGGCACCGGTGGAACGAGCGGCACCGGCGGAAGCAGCGGAACGGGCGGCTCCAGCGGTACCGGAGGCACCAGCGGCACCGGCGGCGCGAGCGGAACCGGCGGCGACGGAGGCCACGTGCTGCCCGACGGCGGCTCGTGCACGCCGACCGGCACGCTGTGCACGTCGGCCAACTCGTGCTGCGGCGGCCTGTGCATCAACGGGCGCTGCGGAGCCTCGTCGTTCTGCCGCGCAACCGGAGCGACCTGCGCCTCGAGCTCCGACTGCTGCAGCAACTCGTGCGTGAACGGCAGCTGCTCCGTCGACGCGTGCCGCGACGTCGGCCAGAGCTGCGACGCCGGCGCGTCGTGCTGCACGCAGAGCTGCGGAGCGAACGGCCAGTGCGCGCAGCTCGGCGGCGGCAGCTGCCGCGTCGTGGGCCAGGCGTGCACGACCGGCAACGACTGCTGCTCGCGGCTGTGCGGCGGCGGCGTCTGCACGCGTGCTTTCTCGTGCCAGGCCGGCGGCGACGTCTGCCAGCGCGGCAGCGACTGCTGCAGCGGCCTGTGCACGGTGAACGACGGCGGCGCGGGCCGGTGCATCGTGCCGCCCGGCGGCTGCGTGCAGGCCGGTGAGCCCTGCGCCGGCGGCAGCACCTGCTGCTCGCGGATCTGCGCGAACCCCGGCTCGGGCCAGACGGTGTGTCTCGCGGCGGGCGGCTGCTCGCTCACGGGGCAGTTCTGCGCGAACGCACAAGCGTGCTGCGGCGGCGGCACGAACCCCAACGGCAGCGTGCAGTGCGACGGCAACCGCTGCGACAACGGCCAGTCCTGCAACCCGGTCGGCAACATCTGCGGCGCGCCGGTGCTGCCGGGCGGCGGGAGCATCAACGCGAGCCAGAACTGCTGCAACGGCATGAAAGACGTCTGCAAGCTCGACGGCTCGGGCATCCCGCGCTGCTTCGGCGGCGGCTCGGTCATGTGCCCGACGGGCTACACGGGCCAGGCGCCGTGCTGCATCGAGGCCGGCAACCTCTGCCAGTTCCGCGATCAGTGCTGCAACGGCGCGGCGTGCGTTCCCGGCGCCGACGGCGGCGTGCAGTGCGTCGTGCCCACGTGCGTGCCGCCGGGCGGCAGCTGCACCGAAGACGGAGGCTCGGGCGGCTGCTGCGCTCCGCTCGCGTGCTCGGCCGGCGCGTGCCGGCTCTCGGAGGGCGGCGTCGACGGAGGCCCCGGCGACGCGGGCCAGTGCCTCGCGAACCTGGCGACCTGCACCTCGTCTGCGCAGTGCTGCTCGCTGGTCTGCACCAACGGCATGTGCGGCCCGGGCCGCGTGTGCCAGCCGCTCGGCGGCGTGTGCACCGCGACCGCCGACTGCTGCACCGGCACGACCTGCGCGATGGCGCCCGGCACGATGACCGGCACGTGCCAGCCGTCGACCTGCGTCTCGGTCGGGCAGGCCTGCACCCAGGCGAGCGGCTGCTGCACCGGCCTCTCGTGCCTCGCGTCGACCGGGGCCCCGTGCGGCGTGACGGGTGCCTGCACGTGCGTGCCGGTCATCCAGTAACGGCTCTTCTTGATAAGGGAGCGGGCGTGACCCAGGACCCGCTCAAGGCGATCACCTACTCGCTGCACGACTCGCTGATGGTGCTCGCGCCCGGCGGGTGGACGAGCCTCGAGATCGAGGTGAGGCCGACGGCGCAAGGGCTGCGCGTGGCGGCGCTCTCGACCCGCGGCGAGGGCGCGAAGGTGCCCAAGGCTTCGCCGAACCTCGGCATCCCGAAGGAGCACGAGGCGCAGCGGCTCTCCGAGGCGTTCGACGAGCTCGGGCACCTGCTGCACCACGAGGGCAAGCACTGGCACGGCGGCACGGCGCGCGTTCGGCGCGGGCCCGAGCACACCGACCTCGAGCTGTTCGACGGTGAGCGGGTGGTGTGGCTCTCGCGGCTGATGAAGGCCGAGCGTGACGAGCTGCTCGTGACCGACGAGCTGCTCGACGCGCTGCTCGGCACCGAGAAGGCGTTCGCGCAGCTTCAGGAGGGCCTGAAGGTGGAGCAGGGCGCCCGCATGCTCGAGCTCGGCGCCTACGACCCGAAGGAGTTCGTGTTCCGGTGGAACCACGCCGACGCCGACGTGCGGCGCGTGTGCGCGGTCGACTTCAAGCCGCCCGGCTTGTCGGCGTTCTGGCGCTCGGGGCTCGCGTGCGACGAGGGCTTCGCGTGGGCGCTGTGCTCCCACGTGGTGGTCTCGCTCGGCGCGCGCGGCGCGTATCGCGTCACCGGAGATCCGGTGAAGCTGTGCGCCGTGCTTCGCTGAACCCGAACGCGACCCCGGCGGGCGCCGTTACTTCTTCTTCGCGGGAGGCGGCTGCGCGCTCTTCGACGGCGAGCCCGCATCGACGGTGGCGGGCGCGGGGTTCCCGGCGTTCTTCAGCTCGAGCACCCAGTAGACGAGGGCCCAGCGCTCCTCCTCGGGGATGTGCGCGAACGCGACCATCGGCGTGTTGGGAACGCCCTTGGTCAGCGTGTTGAAGAGCTCTTCGGGCTTGTCGCCCTGCTTGAAGGGGTCCTTCGCGTAGTTGCGGGGCTTGGGGTTCAGCGCGGCAGCGCCGGGGCCGTCGCCGGCGCCCTTCTCGCCGTGACAGGCCATGCAGTTCGTCATGAACGACTGCTTGCCCTTGTCGAGGAGAGCCTGGGACTTCGGGGGAGCGGCGGTCAGCGTGAGGGCAAGTGCGATGGAGATCATGGGGCGCCTATACCTACGGCCTTGGCGCCTGCCAATTCGCAGGCAGAAGCGTTTGAAATGACCCCAAGGAGATTCGAACTCCTTGGGGAACGGGACCAGATCGCCTGGCTCGAGCAGCTCATCGGCTCGCCGTGAGTAGCTGAACCCCACCCCCGTCGAAACCGGCTCCTGCAGCGCGCCCTTCTTGGCCGATGGCGCGCCGGGACCCCGTGCGCGCTCACGCGCCGCGGGAGCACGTGGCGCCCCTGGCGCTGCGTGTCTTTCTGAACCCCTTCACCCCCGGCTGAGCTGCTCGCGCGACAGCTCCTGCCGGGGCCGTCGGCAAGAGGCCGGCTCGGCGTCCGCATGGTGCGGCGTCGGGCCGGCCTCGCGTTTTCGCGCACGAAAGAGGCCCCGGCATGGAAGCGAAAGACGACGTCCCCCAGCACCTGGAGTTTCTCCGAGCGAACGGCCACGACCTGGCGCCGCTCACTGGCACTGACCACAAGGCGCTCGCGGCGATCGCCGACGCGCTGACCCTGTACTCGTACTGCGGCCGCGAGAACGTGCTCGTTGCCGTCGCGCTGCTCGCCGGCGAGATGCAGGGCAGCACGCGGCCGCTCGCGCGCGAGCTGATCGCCTACGCGATGGACTGGGGCGATCGCGAACGGCTCTGGCCGACGATCGAGAAGCACATCGGCGTCGCTCGTCGACAACTGCCGCTCGTGCTCCCGGGGGTGCCCCGTGGCTGAGCTCAAGAACCCGCACCTGCGTCGCGGCAAGGGAGTGCGCAGCGAGATCCGCCGCGCGGCCGCCGGCCGCCTCGATCGCCTGCATGCGCTCGATCCCGACCCGCGGGCGCTCGAGCTGCCGCCGGCGCCGGAGTCCGACCCGCGCCAGCTGTCGATGACGTTCCTCGAGCTCGAGGTCGAAGGCGACGACGCGACCGTCGCGGCCGGCCTGCAGCTCGCCAGCGCGCTGATCGGAGGTCGCCGTGGCTGACAAAGACCTGCGACTTTGGATCGCGAACAACCTCGCGCTCGTCGACGAGCTGCTCGAGCTCGAGCTGAAGGACAACCAGGTGCCCGCGCACGAAGCGCAAGGGCGGCTGCTGCAGCTCGAGCTCAAGGCGGTGTTGCGGCACGCGCGCGACTTCGCCGGCCTGAACCCTGACGGGAGCTTCGACAAGGTGCCGAAGCCGCGGCCGCCGGCGAAGCCGAAGGGAGCCGGCAAGTGAGCATGACCATCGAGCGCGTGGTGAACGGGCGCTGGTGTCTGCTGACGCGCGTCGGGCGCTTCGAGATCTCCACCGTCGAGAGCTCGCTCGACACGCTGGGGCTCGACACGTTTCTGAACGCGACGGGGGCGAAGTCGGCGCCCTGGTCGCCGTTCGAAACGATGGTGTTCGACGTGCGCACGCGCAAGCGCGGCCGCGTCGGCGAGCTCGCGTCCGCGTTGATGATCGCGGCGTACGACTCGCAGGAGCAGGCCAGGGCCGGGCACGCCGGCGCCGTCGCACGCTTCGCGCCGGCGAGTGGGGTGACGGCATGATGCCCGCCACCTTCGAGCAGCTGCTCGAGCAGCTCGCGTCGACGTCGAGCGAGCTCGGCCGCGAGATCGGTTGGCTCGCGTCGACGCCGGCGACTGAACGGAAGGAACAACTGAAGCGCATCGAGCGCGCTCGCCAGAAGCGCGACGTCGCCGCTCGAGCGCTTCGGCTCGCGCGGCTGCTGCACCTGCACGGCCATCCGCAGCTCTGAAGTTCTCCGGGGAGTGCGCCGGGCCCGACGTCGGGGCCCGGCGCTGAGGGAGGGAAGAAACGTTGCCGGTTCTCAGTCTCCGCAGTCACCAGCAAGCCGCCAAGGTCCGCCGCGCGAAGCGCCGGCGTGAGGAGCTCGGCGCGCCGCCTCGAGGCCGGCCAGGCCTCCCGCTTCACGAGCGCTGCAGCAAAGCGAACGTCACATGGCTCGACCTGGTCGACCTGCCGCGCGGGCTGATCGCCGAGCACAAGCGCGAGCTGCTGCGCCGGCGCGTGCCCGGCGAGCTCACGCCGATCGACGTCATGCGGCTGCAGCTGCTCGCGCTGTTCAACGGCCTCAAGCCCGGCGCCGGCGCGGCGCTGCAGGTGCCGGTGCGTGCCGAGCAGAAGCTGCTCGGCGCCGGCGAGAGCACGGTGCAGGCGTCCAACGCGCGGCTGATCGCGCTCGGCCTCATCGAGCGCTTCGAGCAGCGGCGCGAAGTCGAGTGGGTCGACGCGCTCGGCCGCCGGCACATCGAGGCGACGGTCTGGTCGAAGACGTACATCACGGCTCGCGGCCTCGAGCGCCTGCGCGAGCTCGGCGAGAGCCGGCGCAAGGTGGTGAGCGTCGGGCCCCAGCGGGCGCGCGTCGTGCTCGTCGGAGGCCTGCGCGCCTACCTGCTCAAGGCCTGTGGAGCGGTTTTGCGCCTGCTAGCTCGTCGTTTCGCTGGCGCGCACGAAATCGAGACCCCTCCCCTTCGGGGAACTACTCAGCGAGAGGAAGAACCAGTTGAAGGAACGCGCGGCAAGGGCCGCGCGGCTGTTTCCTCAACAGCGGCCACAGGCCCACCGTCCCGCACGAACGCTGAGGCACCGCCTGACGTCCGGAGGCGTGCGGCATCGAGGGAATGGGTTCAGGTCGAATTCGAGCGTTTGAAGGCTCACAGGGCCCTCAGCGCCCCGCAGGCGTGGCCAGATTTGTACTGGAACGGAGATCGCCCGTTCCGCCGCTGGCTCGAGCGCCAGTTCGACGCGCTCTACCGCCGCGAGCTCACCACCTGGTTCGTGCGGGAGTCGACGGCGGCCGAGCGCTGGGTGCAGCAGCGGCGAGACGCCGAGGACGCGGCGCGGCTCGACGAGCTCGAGCGCCGCGAGCCGAGCGAGGCGGAGAAGCGCCGGCGGTACCACTCGCACGCCGTGCTGTGGCGGCGCGGGGAGTGGGTGCCGGCGCCGGTGTTCGCGATCGAGGAGCTCAAGAAGGTGCAGCGCGCCCAGCGGGCCGCCGGCGAGCTGCAGCCCAGGTCACGGCGGCCGCGCGGGAGGAAACATGTTCACGGCTAGGGTGCTGATCGATGAAGAGTGGCGCGCGTGGTACCGGCGCGCTCAACGAATCCTCGAGGTGAAGCGTTTCGACGAACCCGACGACGCCGAGCTCGTCGACGAGCACCAGGTGCGCGAGCTGTTCCGCGCGTCCGGCGGCTGGATGAGTCTCGCGAAGCTGTTCGAGTACTGCGAGCTCCCGCGCGCCGGCGCGTTCTGTCGCCGGCGTTCGTTCGCCGTCGAGACGCGAGCTCGAGCTGCGCTGCACAGGGCGATGACGCAGTGACGGTTCACGCCTGCGGGAGCTGCCTTTCGCATCGCGGGCAGGCGAACTCGTCACACACGCTCGACGTCGCGCTCTGCGAGCTGCAGGGCTTCGGCACCGTGCAGTTCGATGAAGGCTGCTACTACGTGAAGCTCGCCGTGCAGCTGCAGCTGGTCGACTGCCCGACGTGTCGCGTGGTGATCGACTACTGGCTGCAAGAGGGGACCGTCGACGTCGAGCAAGAAACCGGCGTCATGCGTCGACTGCCTCGCGACTGAAACGAAAAGGAACGTTTTTGAACAGGGACGTAGAAGGCACCCGGTTTCGAGGGGAGCTCACTCCGTTTTCGGCTGTGCCTTTTTGAGCAACGGGTTTTCGTGCTCACCAGGTGGCGGCCGCGGCCGCGGCCGTCGCGCCATCACGCGCTGAATCGTTGCCCTCGAGCAGCCGAAAGCCTTCGCAGCGAACGCCGCCGAGTTGTGCTGAACGATCCAGGCGACCTGGCCGGCGTCGAGCTTCTTCGGAGGTCGGCCGAGCCGCACGCCTCGAGCTCGAGCTGCAGCCAGGCCGCGTTTGGTCGACGCGACGATCTCCTGCCGCTGGGCTTCGGCGACCGCGGCGAAGACGTTGAACACGAGATTGCCGTGCGGCGTGCTCATGTCGATCGCCGGTTGCGTGTAGCTGACGAGCGCGACGCCGCGCTCGAGGAACAGCTCGCGCGCGATGACGAGCGTTTCGACCAGGTCGCGGCCGAGACGCGACGTCGACCAGATCAGCACCGCCTTGAAGCGCTTCAGCGCGGCGTGATGCCGAAGGCGCTCGAGTTCGGGCCGCTTCTTCGCGGCGCCGCTGACCTTCTCTTCGTACGTCTCGACGATCTTCCACCTGCGCCGGCGTGCCTCGCGCTCGAGCGCGGCGCGCTGCTGCTTGAGGTCTTGGTCTTCGGTCGAAACCCGAACGTAGAGCGCGACTTTCATCGCCGGCGCGTACCACGTGGGGCTGACACTCCCGCGACCAGCTTAAGGTGCCCGACCCTCGGATCTGACATCTTCGGCTCGAAATCGGCCGCCGCATTTGGCGCAGGACGCACGATCTCGAGGTGGGGGCGGGCTCGGGTACCCCCTTTTCGTCGACGTCGGCGAGCTGGCTGCAGCACGAGCTCGCGCAGCGCGAGAGCGAGGCACAGCTCGAGTGCGAAGCGCATCACGACGCGAGCCCCAGCTCGTCGCCTGCGACGACGCCGCCGGCGTCGTCCTCGGTCTCGGGCAGTTCGTCGAGCTCGAAGAAGACCAGTCCGTCGACGCCGCCGTGCGGCCGCCGGCGAACGCGCTCGAGCACGTCGAGCAGCTCGCGGCCGCGCGCGAGCTGACTGCGGCCGGCGCCGAGCTGCTCGGCGGCGACCAGGTCGGCCGCGGCGAGCTCGAGCGCTGTCGGCCGACGCTTCATCAGTGCGGGGACGTCGGCGCCGGCGGAACGTCGCCGGGCTGCGCGAGCTGCACCGTCGTCTGCGGGCGCTGGAAGAGAACCTGCACCGGTCGCTTGCACGCCGGACACAGCGCCCCGAAACCGGTGACGCCGGCGGCCGACGACTCCGGGGTCTCCGGCATCAGCCCGCAGCGCACGAGCGTTCCGCACAGGCAGTTCGTGTACTTCACTTTCGGCATCTCGATCATGCGCGCTCCGTACTTCTCGGCCGCGCGCTCGAGCGCGTCGGCCAGGTCTGGGCTGCTGTCCTGCAGCCGGGGATCTTGCCGCGCCGCCTTCACGCGCGCGACAGCCAGGTGACGTCGACCAGGTCGCTTCACGGGTCGAACCGCGCTTCCTTCACCTTACACAGCGAGCGCGCTTCCTCGAGGCGGATGCGCACGCGCTCGAGCTCGAGCTGCGCGACGTCGCGCTCGCGCTCGAGCGGGCCGACGCCGAGCAACAGAACGAGTCCCGCTCCCGCGAGCAGACCGCCGAGCGCGCCGACGACGAACCCCTCTTCCTGCCAAACCGGTTTATCCACGCAGCGACTCTCGGCCTTTCTCGGTGAGGCCGAACACGGTCTTTTGACCGCGGCCGCCGGTGCTCTGCTCGACGACTTCGACCAGGCCGAAGCGACGCGCCGCGCGCACGGCCTGGACGACCGACTGCCGCGCGAGCGGGCCGTCTTTGTCGCCGAGCACGTACGCGAGGCCGTTGTACGTGGCGAGCTGCATCCGGTCCTCGAGCTTCTTGAGGGCGAGCAGAACCCTCAGCACGAGTGCCGGGTAGAGGTTGAACGTCTCGAGCTGCATCAGCTGTTCGTGGGCGAGCTCGCCGGCGCCGGCGTCGGTTCAGCGTTGTCGTTCGCCGGTGGCGCCGGCGGCGCGTCCTTCTGTTGCTGCGCCTGGCGCTGCGCCTCGAGCTCGGCCGCCGCGGCCGCCGCGGCCGCCGCGGCCGCCTCCGCGTCGGCCGCCGGCGTCGACGTCGCCGCGCTCGACTCGCAGACGGTCACCTGCATGCCGCCGCTGTTGATGTGGCGGACAACCAGGCTGTCCTTCGCGTGACCGCGCCAGGGCTTCTGCAGCCGGAAGAAACCGACGCCGCCGACGTAGCGGTCGACACCGGCGTGCAGCATCGCCTCTGCGCGCACGTCCTTGTCGATGCTGCCGACGTCGAGCTGCTCGAGCAGCGGCTCGATCTCCTTGTGCTCGTTGGGCGTGGTCAGCGTGTACGAGGTCGACTTCATCGGCAGAGCTCCTGGGGCGAGAGGTTGATGCTGCGAAGTCTGTCAACCAGGTCCGCTGCTGTAACTGGATGGTGACGGAAACCGGTTACTCGGCGCAAGTCGTTACGGGCCGCCTCGAGGTCGCCAGCATGTAGGTGATGCGAGAGCAGCCGATCACCGACGCCGAGGTCGTTTCCGAGGGCCCGAAGCCGCCGCCGCCGCCGCCTCGAGAGGCGAAGCTCGAGCCCGCCGGCGCCGGCGAGGCCTTCAGCGTGTTCGACGGCCCGGTGAAGGATGCCCCGAACGCCACCGCGAAGCCGAACGAGGCGCGCAAGAAGGCCGCTCAGAGCGCGAAAGCGAGGCGGGGCGGGGGCAAGAAGGCTCCACCGCCGCCGGCGGCCGCTGCAGGCCCTGCAGCGCCTCCAGGCGTCGACCCTGCGGTCGTTCAGAGGATGAAGGCGGAGGCCTCCGCGCGCCGCGTGCTGCAGTTCTACGAGGGCTGGCAGGTAGGCAACGTGAGGAGCCGCTACGGCGAGATCCTCGACCCCGCGAGCCTCGAGCAACTCTGCGCCGGCCTGAAGTACTCCCCCGAGCAGCTCAAGGCGATGAGCGAGTGTCTCGGCGAGGGGTTCGTCGAGCAGGGCGTCGAAATGCCGTGGTGGATGACCTTCGGCGCGATGTTCCTGACCGACCTGGCCGTGAAGCGCGCGGCGCTCATGAACGTCGAGCGCGCCTACCAGGAGCACCTGAAGCGGAAGGAAGCGGCGGCCGCGCCGGCGGCGCCGAGCTCGCCGGCGTGACGCTGCAGCGACAGCGAAAGATCGTGGTGATTCTGGCCGCGCCTGGCGCCGGCAAGACGGAAGGCATCACGCGCCCGCTCGTCACGCGCTACCTGCAGGCGAACGGGCCTGACAGCGTGCGCATCCTCGACCCCGCGCGAAACTTCGCCGACCTGGGGCCGCTCGTCTGCCAGTGGCCTGGCCGCGGGCTCACCGACGAGTGGATCGACGACCTGACGGCGTGCGGCGAGGGCCCGCCCGCCGGCGGCTGGGGCCCGGGGCTGCTCGTGCTCGACGACGCCGATCGCTACCTGACCGCCGGCAACGTGCGCAGCTGGGCCGATCTCTGGATGGCCAATCGACACCTCGGCCTCGACGTCGTCGCGAGCGCGCACCGCCCGCAGGGGATTCCGAAGGAGATGATCGCCGCGGCGCAAGAGCTCTGGCTCGGCCTGCAGGACGAACCGCACGCGCTCGATTACCTCGCGCGCATTCCGCAGCTCGCGCCGCTGTTCGCTGACGGCGCGCACGCGCTGCCGACGAAACCGGGACACTTCCTGCGGGTGCTCGTGCGTGAGCGGCAGATGTTCGACGTCGACGTCTTCGCCGGCGGCAAGTCGAAGCGGCTCGAGCAGGCATCGCGGCTCGAGCTCATGCGCGACGCCGGCGTGCCGGTGCTCGAGGCGGACGCCGGCGACGACGTCGACGAGCAGCTCGACGACCAGGTCGACGCGGACGATCCTTAGACGATCGTCTGATCCTCTGAGGATCAGAGCCCGGAGTCGGCGCGCGTGGCGTTCTCTTGGTTCGCCCACCAGGTGCCGGCCTTGTCGAGCACGTTCAGGCACGTGGTGCGGTTCGCGCCGCGGAGCTCGAGCCGCGGCTGCTTGCAGCTCGAGAGCATCGAGCCGGCGTCCGTTGAGGGGAGGCGCGCGCAAACCTCAGCAAGCGCGCATCCACCGTCCTCGAGTTCGGCAAGCACGGCGACGCGGCCGCGGGGCGGTACCTGGTCGGCGTCGAACACGTCGACGCGCTGAGCAGCGGCGACGCCGGCGACGATGAGAGCAAGAGCTGCAGCTGTACGTTTCATGTTTGTTTCTCCGAAGACGTCAGTTTGTTTCCAGCGCTCCGCGGCCGACGCCGAGCGTCTTTGCAGCGGCGGCGCCGGCGGCCTGTACGAGCAGGCGCATTCCGAGCGTCGTCGTCGTCGTCGGGAGGTTCGCGGGCGTCGTTTGGCTCGCGACGAGCGAGCCGTCGATGAGGAACCTGCAGGCGATCACCTCGCGGCAGTCGACCTCGAGCTCGATATCGCGGTTCGTCGTGATGTTCTGGCCGGTGTCGACGCAAGTCACGGCGGCGCCGTTGCCGGTGCAGGCCTTCCAGGTCGCATCGCCGGCGGCAGTCGAGTAGCGAAACCCCATGACGGAGATCGCGCCGGTGTCGACGCCCGTCAGCGACGTCGCGGTAGGGACGAGAGCAACCCAGTGCCGCACGTTGCTCGTCGAGCCGGTGGGCACGTAGACGTGCTGCTTGAGGCGCGGCCCGAACTGCAGTTGCGTCACGTCGCCCGACAGGTTGATGAGGCTCACGGCGAGGTCGACCGCAGTCGTGTTCATCGCGCGCATCGGCTCGTTGTCTACCGTCGCCGACGTCGCCGCGGCCGCGTCGGTGCAGGCGATGGTGACGGCGGCCGCGCCAGTGCCCCGGATGCTCGGAGCTCCAACGGGGCAGTTCGTGTTGCTCATGCCGACGTCGAGCCGAAGGGCGCGCTTCTCGAATGCCCAATCCTTTTCGCCGCCGACTTCGTTGTTGGAGCGCGAGCCGTTGCGGTAGCTCAAGGCGCCGCTGCTCGCGTTGTAGAGCAGCTGGCTCGAGCTCTGCGTGTTGTCGGTGAGCGGGAACGTCGACCAGGTGCGGCCCGTGCCGAGCACGATGCCGCGGCTGACGAACGCGCGTTGCCACTGGTTGCCGGCGCCACCGAGGTTCACGGCGTCGTCGCTTACCGGCATCGTCGGGTCTTCCAGCAGGATGTTCGTCCCGTCGCCCTTCATGCGGACGCTGCCACCGAAGTCGAGCCAGGCGCCCGCGTTGGTGATCGTGATCGCGTTGCTCGCCGCGGCGGTGTTGAGCGTGATGCCGACTCCGCCGACGCCGACGTTGACCGCCGACCCCGTGACGCCGAAGAACTCGTTGGAGGCGGTCCCGATCGAGACGTTGACCGAGTTGGTGCGCGAGACGAGCGGTCCGTTGAACATGGCCGTTCCGCCCCACACGGTGAGGCTGTAGACGTTGCAGGCGTGCGCCGCAGAGCGGCAGTTGGTCGGGCCCGGCTGTGCGCCGGCGACGCCGGCGACGAGCACGAGCAGCAGAGGCAGCGTTTTCATCGTTGCACCTCGAGTGAGCGAATCACCTGCGTTCCCGCCGAAACGGTCATGCCGCTCGCGACGTGCTGCAGGCGCGTGATGCTCGCGTTGAAGACGATCGGGTAGGGCGCGGGGCCGACGGCCATCGGCTCGACGACGGCCGCGCCGAGCGCTGCGAAGTTCACGTCGAGCTCGGGCATGCGGATCCAGCGGCCGAGTGTGCTCGAGTAGCCGTAGGCGAGCGCGCTCCCGGCCGCGTTGAGCGTCGCGCCGGCGTTTGCCGCCTTGTACGAGAGGCGAATCGCCTTCGCGCCGGTGATGTCGACGCCGTCGCCGGCGGCGCTCGGCGCGGCGGCCGTGAGGTTCTGCGTCTCGTTGCTCGCGGTGTTGCTGCCACCAGGCGAAGCGCCGGCGGCCGCGAAGCCGTTCATGATCGGCGTCTCGACGAACTGCATTTCCTTGCAGTCGGTCGCGAGCCACACGCGGTAGGTCGTCGGGTTGAGTCCGCCGATGATCTCGATTCGCCCGACGCCGACACACGTCTGCCAGTCGGGCCCGGCGACCATCTGCGTTTCCTGCACGCCGGTGGGGAAGTTCGTCGACGACTTCGTGACGCGCACCTGCAGCGACGCGTAGGCGTTGACCAGGTCTTGCTGCGTCGCGCCGGCGGCGAGAACCGGAATGATGCGATAGCCGACCACGGGCTTATCGATGGGGTCGCTGTTCGCCGCGTTGAACGCGTCGACGGCGACGCCGGCGTAAGCAATGTCACGTGATCGGCTCATGGTTCAGTTCTCCGGACAGCCCGCGTCGCGGTCGAAGTAGTCGCGCCAGGTCCCGTCGACGCAGGCGCAGAAGTGAGGAAGCGAACGGGTCTTGCCTGACTCACATCCGTCCGCCGGCGCCGACGTCGACGAGCTGCTCGAGCTCGAGCTCGAGCCGTCGCCGGCGACCTTGATGACGAGCTGCAGGCCCTGCTGCGCGGCCCTGCAGGGAATCTGCGCCTGCGCGGGGAGGAGCGGGCAGGCGACGACGAGAACAGCTGTGATGACGCCGGCGATGGGCCCACGGTTCGCCCAGCAGCGCTGCCACCAGCTCGGCGAGCTCGGCGCGGTCAAGGGAACACCCCGAGCGCCTGCAGCACGAGCAGGGCGATCTCGCCGACCGTGCCCCCGGCGAACATCCAGCCGAGCAGCTTGCAGCCGTCGACGGCGATGCCCCACCGCGCGGCCGCGCGCGCGACGACTTCGGCCGACGTCGAGCTGCTCGAGCTCGGCGACGCGACCAGGGTGAGTTTCGAATCAGAGGACTGCATGACGTGACCTTTCAGACTGCGAGGAACAGCAAGAGTGCGAGAGCGGCGATCGCGAGCGCGGGCCCGCCGGCGTTGCCGTCGCCGGCGTCGACGAGCGGCGGCGCGCTCGGCGGTTCGTCGTCGCCGCCGACGTCGAGCGCGAGAAACGCGAGCAACCTCGAGGTCACGCTCTGCGTTTCGAAGTGCGGGCGGTCGATGAGGCTCTTGAAGTCGCCGCCCCACTTGAGCCCCATGTCCTTCCCGAGCTTGCCGAGCGCGGCGTAGACGCCGTCGAAGTCTTCGCGTTTCGCGAGCCCGGCGCGTTGCCAGTCCTTCGGGTACAGGAGCGGCTGACCGTCGACGCCGACGATCCACAGGTCGACGGCCTCGCGCTTGCCGTGCTTGCCGTTCTTCGAGCTCCAGGCGTTGGTGACCACCTGGCCCGGGTCGACGACAACCCAGTTCTTCGGGTCGCTCGCGTCGGTGCCGGGCTTCGGAGCTCGGCCCTTCTGATACAGCTCGAACTGTCGCGCGTCAGTGCGCACGCCGCCGTCGACGCCGACCATCGCCGACCAGGTGCGGCCGCCGTACTGGACGCCGCCGGCGGCGACCACGTCGAGGAACGCCTGCAGCTCGTCGACGACTCCGTCGGCGCGCTCACGGTGCTGCAGGAAGCCGTCGGCGCCGAAGCCCTCGCCGAGCGCGTCGGCCGCGGCCGCCGGCGAGCGGTTCTCGAGCTTCGCCAGCGCTGCAACCTGAGCGTCGCGCGCGGTCGGCCATCCCTCGCGCTTGAGGATCTCGCCGCCGCGGCGATCGGCGCACGGCTCGCACCGCGCGCCCTCGATGTGTCCGCGCTCGTGCGCGAGCAGGCCGGCGCGGCCGACGACGGTCGGGATCGAGCGCCAGAATGCGCGGTCGATGAAGATCGCTTTCCGCTTCGGGAACGCCTGCGCCTTCTTGCCGAGCGCGGGCCCATCCCAGCCGACTTCGATCTCGTCGAGCGGCACCTCGCGGAAGGTGCAGGGGGGTTCACACTTGCAGCCGCTCATGGAGCCACCTTGATGAGCAGCCACAGCCCGAGGCCGACCACGGCCCAGTGAATCAGGCTCACGCCTTCCTTCGCGGCGTCCTGCATCGTCTGCGCGACGCGCGGCGCCGCGTCGCTGACGACGCCACCCAGGTCCCACTTCTCGACGTCGCCGGCGATCGCCTGCAGGCTCTTGCCGACGTCGTTCGCGAGCTCGAGCCAGGCCGGCGCGTCGGGGTTGCCGGACGTGAGCTTGAGCTCGCCGGCGACGACGCGCGCGAAGCCGGGCCCGGCAAGGTAGTCGATGTTGTTGCGGCAGCTCTTGAGCTGCTCGTCGACGCTCTTGCCCGTCGCGATGAGGAACGACGCGGAGCGTTCGCGCTGCGCGGTCGCGTAGAGCTTCTCGAGGCGCTGCAGCGTGCCGTTCATGACGGCCGCGCGGTCCGCCTGCTCGGCCGCGGCCGCGCCGATCGCCTGCACGACCTTGTCGTCGGCGCCGAGCGGCATCTCTTCGACGGTGTCCTCGCCGGCGAGCGCCTCGAGCTGCGCGTCCTCGTCGAAACCTCGAGCGCCGGCGACACTCACGTCGACGCGCGCGGGCTGACTGAGAGCCACGACGAGCACGCCGCCGGGCTTCGCCAGCTGCTTTCGCAGCGTGCGCGTCTCGCCGTCTTTGATGCGCTGCTGCCCTGCAGTGACCGGACCGCCTGGCAGGTAGCCCACCGACATGGCGGCCTCGCCGTCGACGCCGTCGACGCGCACCGTGAGGTCGAACTCGGCCGCGTCGCCGGCGAGCTGCTCGACGGGCACCGCGAAGACGAGATGCCGCGTAGCCGAGGGGAACCCGGCGCGCTCGAGCTCGAGCTGTGCGAGAGAGCTCATGCGCGGTTCACCTCGAGGCGACGTAGAACGCGAGGCCGACGACGGCCGCGACGGCCAGGTAGCCGGTGACGGTGCCGGTGACTTCCTGGCCGCCCTGCTTGCCGGCGCTGCCGCCGGCGGCCGCGGCCGCGTCGTTGATCGTCTTCTTCAGCCCGATCTTCTCGAGGAAGGTGTCGATGTTGAACGTGCTCGAGCTCGAGCTCGCCGGCGCCGGCGGCGGCTTGTAACCGGGTTCGTTCGGGTCGCTGAGCTTCGCGGCGCCGACGTTCGTGTCGGCCGACGTCGAATCCTTCGAGGGAGGCGGCGCGACGGCGTTGATGATCGCCGGCGCCATCGCGAGCACGCCGGCGACGATGCCGCCGACCAGGGCCGCGGTGTCGTTGCCGAAGACTTCGTCCCGCTCGAGGTCGTAGCCCTCGTAGTAGCCGTCGATGGAGTACGGCGAGACGCGCGTGTTGACGCCGATGATCGGCTCGCCGGTGAGCTCGGCCATCTGAATCGCGTAGTCCTCGTCGCCGTACAGGTCGGCCTGTTCCTCGAGGGACTCGTCGAGCCACTCGACGTCGCCGAGCTCGGCGTCCTCGTCGGTCGTCGCCCAGTCGTCGGAGTGCCACTCGGGCTCGATGTACTCGCCGCCGGCGCTGCCGTAGTAGTCGCCCCACGGGTCGCCGCCGCCGTAGCCGCCGTCGCCGCCGCTCGCGAGCCAGGCGTTGTACGCCTCGTCAGCTTGGCGCTGCCGTTCCTCGGCGGCTCGGCGCGCTTCCTCGGCCGCCTCTTCACTCTTCTTGCGCGCCTCTTCCTGGCGCTGCTTCTCTTCGGCGTCGCGCAAGCGCTTCCGCACCGCGTCCTCGGCAGCCGTCGCCGCGGTTTCCGCCGCGGTGAGCTCTTTCTTTGCGGCCGCGAGCCGACGCTGCGCGGCCTTCAGCGCCGTCTCGGCGGCCGGCACGCTCGGAACGTCGGCCAGGTTCTGTCGCTCCTGCGCGACGTGCTTCTTCATCTGCTCGAGGCGGATGTTCAGGTCTGCCCACGGACCGAGCTTCGTGGCGCCCATCGTGAGCCCCGCGAGGAGGCCGTCGCCGACGTCCTTCACGCGACCGACGTCAGCGATCTGTGCCTCGAGCCGGCGAATCTCTGCCTCGCCGGCGTCGATCTTCTGCTGAATGCCGGATGCCTTGGTCTTGGCGGCGTCGCGAGCTCGGCGCGCGTCGTCGACGTCCTTCTCGACCGTCGCGACCTTCTGCCGGGCAGTGTCGATCGCAGACCTGGCCGCGACGACCTTCGAATCGAGCTCGACCTCCGTCTCGTCGAACGCGAGCGCCATCTCCGTCGCGCCCTGGCGGCCGACTTCGTAGACGGCCTTGGGGTTCTGCATCGCGCAGGCGGCGAGGTACCAAACGCGCTCGCTCGCGTTCCGCGCCGCGTCGCGCTCGTAGGTCTTGCCGTTGACCCGAATCGAGCGAGGCGCCGACCTGTACGCGCCGGTGAACGACGGCGTCATCGCCGCCGCCTGGATGATCGCCTGGGGTGAGGACTGGGGAGAGGACACGGGAACCTCAGAGAAAGAGAAGCGCGGCGAGCAGCGCCGCGCCGGCGATGAGTGCGCCGGTGTTGGACTTCGCCGGCGACGTCGCCGGCGCCGAGCTCGGCGAGCTCGGTTCGGGTTCGGGAGTGGGCGGAGGCATCGGCGGCATGCCCATTCCGAACGGGTCGGCCCACTCGTCCGCCGCCGGCGGCGCCGGCGCGACGTTGATGTTGAGCGCGGCGCCCTTCGCGGCCGCGTCTGCGAAGCCGCCGAGCAGGCCCGCGTCGCCGGCGTTGGCGTACGACGCGAGCTTGCCCGCCAGGCCGGCCTGGCCGCTCGAGCTGCCGAAGCCCGGAACGCCGCCGATCGTGCCGTCGTCGTTCACGACGGGAGTCCCGCCGCGAGTGCCGCCGGTGCCCCAGTTCTGCGGGAGCTTGTGCCAGTCGCCGCCGGTGAGGTCGCCGACGGTCTTGGTCTCTGCAGCCGGGAGACGCGGGCCGTTGCCGCCGAGCAGCTCGAGCGAGCGCTCGCCGGCGACGAACCCGCGCGGCTCGGCCTCGAGGCCGGGGGACGCGCCCCCGGCTCTTGGCATCACAGGCGGCACGGCTCGAGCGCCCTTACTTCTTCATCCGAACGGGGACGGGGCCGCGGCCGCCGGGGCGCATGGCCATCGCGGGCCCGCCCTTGATCTGCCGCCGCGCCTCGACGCGCTTGCCGATGAAGAAGACGCAGTTGATCGTGACGGTGCCGCCGCTCGCGTTCGTCGCCGACGTGAGGTTGAGGCGGCTGAAGCCGTCGAGGATCGTGCGCAGCGGAACCGTGCTGCGCTGGACCTGGAAGTCCTGCGTCGTCTGGTACGCCTGCAGCTGGATCTGGTTCGCGTTCTGCAGACCGAACGGCGTCACGCGCTGAGGCGTGAGGATGAGCGACGAGAGCAGCGGGGCTCCCGAGCTCGCGGTCTCGCTCGAAGTGAAGCTGATCGACTGCAGCAGCGCCGGCGAGGCGAGCAGGTACTTCACGATCAGCTTGTAGTTGGCGAGCGTCGGAGCAGCGACGCCGGTGGGGAGCGCGGCCGCGTCGACGTCGGTGGCGTCGAAGAGGTTCACGCCGGTCGCGGCGTTGCCCAGCGTCTGGGCGTTCGCGATCGTGAGCTGGATCGTGAGCGTCGAGAGGCCCGCGCGCTTCACGGGGTCGTCGACGCCGAAGATCTCGTCCTGCGGGCCGTCGTCGTCGTAGCCGGCAGAGTCCTGCATGAGGGCGGCCGCGTAGTCGTCTCGGTTCATCGCGGCACCTCTCACTTCTTCGAGCCGGCGAAGACCGGCACGAAGTTCAGGATTCCGTTGTGGTACGCCGCGAGAACACCGACGCAGATCGCGGCGGTCTTCGCAATTTCTTTCCAGTTCGGCACGTGTGCTCCAGGGGGTTGGTCGAGCTCAATCGCTCGGTGCAATCCGAAGCGTCACGACCCGCGCTTGAATTCGGCAGAGGTGGCGTGCGTAATCGGTTTCGTCGGCCACCCGGTTTCACCTCTGGGAGAGAACCAACATGCGAATGTTGCTGTGCTGTGCGCTTGCCCTCGCGGGTTGCGGCGCTGAGGACGCCCTCGTCGGCACCTATTCAGTCACGGGGCTGACGAACAGGATCACGATCGCCGGCAAGACGGACACGACGTCGCTCGCGGGGAACGGCATGAAGGTGGTCGTCACCAAGCGCGAGTTCAAAGGCATCAAGCTCTCACTCAACGCGCGCGAGATCGCGGCCGGCAACGAGTCGACATCGATGCGCGGCGTCTTCGAAACAGACTCGCGCTACGAGATGGACAGCGTCGCCGATTGCAGCATCCACACGGATTGGGCCGCTGGCGGGACGATCACGCTGCAGGGGTCGATTCTTGAGATGCGGCGCACGGGAGAGCAGGACGCGGTCTGCACGCAGCAGGCGGACTACAGCAACGCGCGGCTCGAACAGACGCTGCAGGCCACGAAGGACTGAGCCATGCGCAAAGCACGGGGCAGGGTATCGAGCTACGTCGTTCGGCTCGAGCCGGAGCAGCTCGCCCAGCTGAAGCTGCAGCTGGCGGGGCCGCCGCGGCCGCCGGCGCCGACGATCGGCGAGTTGTTCGAACGCTTCATGACCTGGTCGCGCGCGAACCGGCAGAAGCCGTCGACGCTGTTCACAAAGGAATCGCTCTGGCGCTGCCACCTCGAGGCGCGGCTTGCCTCGAAGCGCGCCGACGAGCTGCAGCTCGCCGACGTCGAACAGCTCAAGTCCGAGCTGCGCGAGCTGAGCGCGAAGCGAGTCAACACGCTGCTGTCGGTGCTGCGCAAGGCGCTTCGGCTGAGCGTTCAGCGCGGCGAGCTCGAGCGGCTGCCGTGCCCGATCGTGCCGGTGAAGGAGACGCGGCCCGACTTCGAGTACTACGACTTCGCGGTCTACGAGCAGCTCGTCGTGGCGGCCTCCAAGGTCGGACTGCGCGAACTCGCCGTCGTGCTGCTCGGCGGCGACGCCGGTCTGCGCATGGGCGAGCAGCTCGGCCTGCAGCGCGGCGACGTCGACCTGGTCAACCGACAGATCCACGTCCGGCGGTCCGACTCCAACGGCGAGCTCGTCGCGCCCAAGGGCGGCCGCGGCCGCCACGTCCCCATGACGGACCTACTCGTCGACGTGCTGCGCGTGCTGCTCGGCCGTCTCACCAGCCAGCGAAGCGACGCGCGGGTTCTGCAGACGGTGCTCGGCGATCGGCAGGCTCGAGCCGCCGGCGAGCCTCTCACGGTGCAGCGGATCAGAACGCTCATGGAGCGAGCGCAGCGCGCCGCCGGCCTCGAGGCAGCCGGAAACCTGCACGTTCTGCGTCACACGTTCTGCAGCCACCTCGCGATGCGGGGAGCGTCGACCGTCGCGATCAAGGCGCTCGCCGGCCACGTCTCGATCAGCACGACCGAGAGGTACATGCACCTCGCGGACTCGGAAAGATCGAGAACGATTGGACTTTTAAACAGCAGGAGATCTAATGCGGGTGTCGGCCAACCCCGCAGCCCCCCACAGGAGGCGTCGAGCTCACCAGTAAGTGCTGCTTTGACCCCAAGGAGATTCGAACTCCTGTTCTTGCCGTGAAAGGGCAATGTCCTGGGCCGCTAGACGATGGGGCCTACTGCTTGAGGCAATACTGCTTGAAGCAATACTGCTTGCGGCAACAGCTATGTCATCTACCTCATGAGTCGAGGGGGATTTGAACCCCCGACCCTCGGCTTAAAAGGCCGGTGCTCTACCAACTGAGCTATCGACTCCTACTTTTTCGCTCCCTTTGCGGGCTCTACGGTTACCGGGACCGTCGTTTTCACGCCATCAATCTGAACGGTCACGGTCGCAGATCCAGGTCCCATTCCGAAGACCGCGTTCTGCGCCACCGAGATCACCTTCGGATCGGAGCCGTTGAACGTCGGCGTGCGGTCTTTGATCTCCTTGCCGCGCCAGTCGTAGGCCTTGGCCTTGAGCTCGACCGACTCGCCGTCCTGAACCAGCTTGAGCTCGGTGGGCTCGACGGAGACCTTCTCGACGTACAGCACGTCGACCGGCACGCGGGCCTCGGCGTCACCGTACTTCGCGATGATCTCGGTGTGGCCGCTCTTCACCGGCTTCACCTTTCCGGTGTTGTCGACGGTCGCGATGGAGGAATCGGCGCTGGACCACCCGACGACGACGCGGATCCCGGCGCGCCCCTGACGGCTCTTCCCGTGCGCGACCAGCCAGACCTCGTTGTTCGGCTGCCGCAAGACGACCTCCTGCGGGTCGATCTCGATGTAGTCGATCTTGTCGCATGCAGCCGCGACCAGCAGCACCAGACAGGAGAGAAAGAGGCGTCGCATCGGAGGCGCGCGAGATACGGTAGAAAGTCCCCGTGAGCAAGGCATTCAAGTCGAACGAAGAGCCCGCCGACGACGAGCCGCTCGACTTCGCCGCGCCGGAAGAAGACGACGCTCCCAGGGGCAAGCAGTACATCACCAAGGACGGCGCCGCGAAGATGCACGCCGAGCTCAAGCAGCTGCTCAACGTCGAGCGCCCCAAGGTGACCGCCGAGGTCAGCGCGGCCGCCGCCCAGGGCGACCGCAGCGAGAACGCCGAGTACATCTACGGCAAGAAGCGCCTGCGCGAGATCGACCGCCGCATGCACTTCCTCCAGAAGCGGCTGCGCGTGCTCAACGTCGTCGACCCGACCGAGCAGAAGGACACGAGCAAGGTCTTCTTCGGAGCCACCGTCACGCTCGAGAACGAAGAAGACGGCACGAAGTCGACCTACCAGCTCGTCGGCCCCGACGAGACCGACACCAAGGGCGGCAAGATCAGCGTCGAGTCGCCCATCGGCAAGGCGTTACTGGGCAGAAACAAGGGCGACACCGTGTTGGTGATGCGACCCAAAGGCGAGATCGAGCTCACGATCGTCGGCATCAAGTACGTCTGATGCGTCTATACTGAAGTCCCACCACCGAAGACCGGGGAACCATTGGCGCGCAAGAACTTCGTCCTCGACACCAACGTTCTGCTGCACGACCCCCGCTCCATCTATTCGTTCGACGACAACACCGTCATCATCCCGATCTACGTGATCGAGGAGCTCGATCAGTTCAAGAAGGACATGAGCGAGCTCGGGCGAAACGCCCGCATGGTGGCCCGGTACCTCGACTCGTTCCGCGCCGAAGGGCCGCTCGCCGAGGGCGTCGCGCTGCCGAACAACGGCGTCTTGAAGGTCTCGTTCACGGACCACGAGCTGCCGAAGTCGATGGCCGACGGGCAGCTGATGGACAACCGCATCCTCGCCGTCGCCATCGACGCGAAGATCCGCGACCCGTCCACGCCGACGTTCTTCATCACGAAGGACACGAACCTGCGCATCCGCGCCGACGCCCTGGGCCTCGAGGCGCAGGACTTCGAGCCCGAGCGGGTCGAGATCAGCGAGCTCTACTCGGGCTTCGCCGAGATCTCGGTGCCCGCCGAGATCGTCGACCAGATGTACAAGCCGAGCGCCGAGGTCGAGGTGCCCGGGCAGGACACGCTGGCTCCGAACCAGTTCGTGCTCCTCAAAGACGCCGCGAACCCGTCGCACACCGCGATGGGGCGACTCAACTCGGCGAAGAACAAGATCGTCCCGCTCGTCCGCACCGGCAAAGACGGCGTCTGGGGCGTGCGCGCGCGCAACATGGAGCAGACCTACCTGCTCGACCTCTTGCTCAACGACGAGGTGAAGCTCGTCACCGTCGTCGGCAAGGCCGGCACCGGCAAGACGCTGCTCGCGATCGCGTGCGGCCTGCACAAGGTGACCGAAGAGAGCGTGTACCAGAAGCTGCTGGTGAGCCGGCCCATCTTCCCCCTCGGTCGCGACATCGGCTACCTGCCCGGCGACGTCGAGCAGAAGCTGAACCCGTGGATGCAGCCCATCTTCGACAACGTCGAGTTCCTGATGAACCTGTCGCGCGCCGACAAGAAGGCCGGGCGGGGGCACCACGAGCTGATGGACCTCGGCATCATCGAGATCGAGCCTTTGACGTACATCCGCGGCCGCTCGATTCCGAACCAGTACATCATCGTCGACGAGGCGCAGAACCTGACGCCGCACGAGGTGAAGACGATCATCACGCGCGTCGGCGACAACACGAAGATCGTGCTCACCGGAGACCCGTTCCAGATCGACAACCCGTACGTCGACTCGACGAACAACGGCCTCGTTCACGTCGTGAACCGCTTCAAGAACGAGCGCATCGCGGGCCACATCACGATGAACAAGGGCGAGCGCAGCGTCCTGGCCGAGCTCGCGACGAACCTTCTCTAAGCCAGAGGTCGAGGAATAGGCGTGGAGCAGCAACCGCCCGTCCGCATCGAGTACCCGACGGTCTACGCCTTCAAGGTGATGGGCAGGCAGGAGCACGGCTTCACCGAGTACGTGCGGCAGCTCTTCAAGCGGCTTTTGGGCACCGACGTGAGCCAGGACTCGATCAGCGAGCAGCCCAGCCGCCAGGGGAAATACGTCTCGGTGACCGTCTCGGTGTACCTGCTGTCAGAGGAGCAGCGGCAGATGATCTACGGCTCGCTGCACAAGGAGCGGCGCGTCCTCTACTACTTGTGAGGTTACGGCGCCGATGGTAGGCGCACTGCGACTTTCATGGCCGACAGCTTCCCCTTCTACCTGCCCACCGAGGCACGCCGGCTGTTCACGTCGGACGGGGTCGCGCGCCGCGTCGCGCTGACCGCGCACTGGACGAACACCGCGCGGGTGCTCGAGCTCTACGGCTCGTCGGCGGGCATCGCGCTGGCGAAGGACCTAGGCTGCGACGTCACGCTCGCCGAGGGCGAAGACGCGATCGTGAAGGCGCTGGAGCAGCGGGTGCAGGCGGCCGGCGTCTCCGACCGGGTGAAGGTCTCGAAGGTCTCGTTCTCGTCGCTCTCGTTCCCCGAGGGCAGCCAGGACGGCGTGCTCGTGCTGGGGCGGCTCCTGGCTCCGCTCGACGAGGCGGCTCCGAAGCTGCGCCGGTTCCTCGCGCTGCGCGGCCGGCTGGTGATGACCTGGCCGGTGCGCGTGGGCCTGCGGCCCAACAAGGCCGCGCTCGAGTTCTGGGAGAAGAAGATCGGCGCGCCGCTCAAGAGCCCCCGCGAGTGCCTGATGTCGGTCGAGAAGCACGGCTACGAGCCGGAGACGATCGAGACTCCGAGCGAGGCCGAGCTCGACGACTACTACCGCAGCATCGAGGCCGCGCTCCCGAAGGCGCCGCCCGACAAGGCTGCGTTGCTCAAGGCCGAGCTCGACCTGCACAAAGACGCCGGCGGCAAGACCGGCGTCACGCTCGCGCTGCTCGTCGCGCGGCGAAAAGAGCCGGGCGAGCGGCCGCCCGCGGCGCGCGACGGCGGCTAGACCAGGCCCCGGAAGAACGAGCCGACGGCCCCGTCCCGTCGACTGAAGAGCGGGGTGCGGCGATGTGACCGCCGAATACGGCGCCGGCTGTCACGTCCGGTGCCTCGCTTGAAGCGAGCTCGACCATCTCCTCGCCGCGCTACGCTCTGCGGCATGCCCAACCGTCCTGCGCTGGGGTTGCTCGTGCTCACCTTCGCGCTCTCGTGCGCGGAGCCGCCGCCCGCTGGCTCCGACGCGCCTGCCGTCGAGACGCTCCGCCAGGCGGCCGGCTCGAGCTCGGTGACCATCACCTTCGACGGAGGCGTCGCCGCGCTGGGCTGCCCGCGCTGCGGCGGCGACTGGGCGTGCAACGGCATCGGCAACTGGAGCGACGGCAGGCGCACCTTCATGGACCCCGCGCCGCCGGGCACGCACATCACGCAGGTCAACGTGACGATCACGTACATGTCGGCGCGGATCTCCACGCAGGTGCTGCTCAACGGCTTCTCGTACGATCTCTGGAGCGACCTCTCGCAGTTCTTCTCCTGCTCGGGCACCGCGTGCTTGACCCACACCACCACGGTGACCCCGTCGCCGTACGTCATCCCCGGCTGGGTGCGCGGAGGCGTGAACGAGCTCTGGCTGCTCGCTTCGGGGGCGCCACAGCCCGAGTCCTTCTGCGTGCGCTCGGTCACCATCACCGTGCACTGGACGGAGTCCACGCTGCCGCTCGTGAGCCCCGCGTCGCTCACCTTCGCGCCCCAGCCGGTGGGCACGAGCTCGGCGCCGCAGTCCGTCGTCTTGACCAACCCCGGGCCCTATCCGACGCACCTGCTCTCTGCCTCGACGACGGGGCCGTACGGCACGAACCCTACCGCCCTCGTGATGCAGCCCGACGCGTCGGTGAGCCTCGACGTCTGGTACCGGCCCACCGCGACCGGGTCTCAGTCGGGCTCGCTCGCGCTCACCACCGCCGCGGGCCCGCTCAGCGTGCCGCTGTTCGGCACCGCGCGCTTCGGGCAGCTCACCGCGACTCCGAACCCGGTGGCGTTCCCCGACACCGCGCTGAACACGACCGCGACCGCGCCGTGGTCGCTGCGCAACACCGGCGACTGGGAGCTGCAGATCCTGTCCTTCTCGCTGTCCGACGCCGGCTTCACGCTCGGACTGCCGCCGCTGCCGATCACGCTGCAGCCGCAGCAGGTGCTCATGCCGACGGCGAGCTTCCGCCCGGGCCGCCGCGGCGTGCACGCGGCGACCGCCACGTTCGTGCTCGACGGCGGGCTGCCGCCGAGCACGGTCTCCTTCTCCGGCAACGGCGTGGGAGCCGAGGTGCTCGTCACCGACGCCGGCGCCGCGTTCGGCGACGTCCGCGTCGCCACGACCGCGCGGCACACCGTCGGCCTGTGGAACGTCGGCGAGGCGCCGCTGTCGATCACCGCCCTGTCGGTGACGGGGGCCGCCGCAGCGAACTACGCCCTCGTGCCGATCGCGCTCCCGGTCACGGTGCAGCCGGGAGCCGTGCAGCCGCTCTCCATCGACTTCACGCCTTCGATGCGCGGCGTGAGGCAGGCGAACCTCGTGATCACCTCCAACGGAGCGGGCACCGGCGCCCCGCTCGCCGGTCGCGGCGTCGGGCCCTCGCTCTCGACGCCGCTCCCCACCACGTGGAACGCTCCGGTCGGCGGCTCGGTCGACGTCGGCGTGACGCTGCGGAACGACGGCGAGCTCCCGGCGATCCTCTCCGGCGCGACGCTCGTCACCGGCACGCACTTCGCCGTCGACGCCGGGTTCCCCATCACGATCGCTCCGCTGGCGTCGGGGACGGTCGGCATGCGCTTCGCGCCGCTCGCCCCCGGCTCGCTCACCGACACGCTGCGCGTCGCGTACGACGCGCCGGGCATCTACAGCACCACGGTGCGCGGCAACGGGTCGGGGCCGGGCGCGTCGTTCGCCCCCGCCGACGTCGACGCCGGAGTCATCACGCCAGGCTCGCTCGTCACCCGCACCGTCGTGCTCACGAACACCGGCAACCAGACGCTGACCGTCACGGGCGCGACGATCCTCGGTGGCGACGCCGCGCAGTTCGGCTACGCGAGCGCCACCAGCTTCACCGTCGCCGCTGGAGCGACCCGCAACCTGCTGCTCCGCTACCAGCCCACCGAGGTGGGCGCGCACGCCGCGACGCTCGAGCTCGCGAGCGCTCCCATTCCCGCGCGGCTGCCGCTGTGCGGGCGCGCGGAGACCGGGGCGCTGGTGGCTCCCGCGACCCACGACGTCGGCCTCGTGCGCCCAGGAGTTCCGCGCACGTCGACGCTCACCGTCAGCAACGGCGGCGCGTGGCCGCTGCGGCTGCTCAGCGCGCAGCTCGGCGTCCCCGACGGAGGTGTCTTCGCCGTCACGGCGTCGCTGCCGCGCACCATCCCCGTCGGGCAGAGCTACGCCCTCGGCGTCACCGCCAACGTCGTGGCGCCCGGCCCCGTGATGGACACGCTGACGCTGCTCGGCGACGCCTTCGATGCGGGCCCGACGGTGGTGCAGCTGCTCGCGACGGGCACCGACCGCTACCTGAGCGCGACGCCTTCGATGCTCGACTTCGGCCCGGTGCCGGTGGGCGGCCAGAGCCAGCTGCGGCTGCGGGTGAACAACCTCTCGACGGAGCCCGTGGCGGTGACGGCGATCTCCGGCGCGGCGCCGCCGTTCTCGCTCTCGGTGTCGGCGGGCCTCACGGTGCCCGCGGCCGGCTTCCGGGAGCTCGACGTGACCTTCCAGCCCACGGACGGCGGCCCGCATTCCTCAGAGCTCGGCTTCTTCGTCGCGGACGCGGGCGTCGCGGATCTGCGCGTGTCGCTCGCGGGGTTCGGAGGCACCTCGAGCGGCACGGGCGGCGGAGCGGGCGGTGGCTCGGCCTCGGGCGGCGGCGACGCGACCGGCGGTGGCGACGCGACAGGCGGTGGCGGTGGCGAGAGCGGTGGCTCCGGCGGGGGGGCACAGGGCGCCGCAGGCGGAGCGGCGACCGGCGGTGGCGGCGAGCTGAGCTCTGGCGGCTGCGGCTGCGGCAGCGCGGGCGGCCTCGGGCCGTTCCTGCTCCTCGTCGCGTGGCTCGCAGCGCGCGGCGGGCGCAGCGGGGGTGCACCTGCGCGAAGTGCGCGGGCTCGAGGGGGGGCTTGATGACCCCGATGCGCCGGAAGCCGCGCCCCGACTGCCCGGTTCGCCGATCTAGCCCTCGTCGTCTTCGGCCGCGCTCTGCCCGTCGGGGCGCTCGAGGCCGCAGCGCTTGATGATGCGGTTGAGCTGGTTGCGGTGCAGGTTCAGCCGCCGCGCCGCCTCGGCGACGTTCCAGTCGGTCTCGACGAGCATCGCCTTCGCTGCTTCGCACGACGGCTGCTTCGAGTAGCTCGAGGCGGCCGGCGCGGGCTCCGGGGGGCGCGGGGCCGCGGCGACGACACCTTCTCCGGCCTGCTCCTCGAGGTGCTCGGCGCGCACGGTCTCGCTCTTCGCGACGTCGGCCTTCACCGCTGCGAGCTTCACGTGGTCTCGCAGCTCGCGCACGTTGCCGGGCCAGGGGCGCATCACCGCCGCCTCGACGAGCGAGACGTGCGCGACGCGGACCTTCTCGTCGCGCAGGCGCGCGTCGATGAGCCAGGGGATCTCTTCGCGGCGCTCACGCAGCGGCGGCACGCGCACCTCCACCTGCGCGAGTCGATAGAAGAGGTCCTGTCTGAACTCGCCGGCGGCGACGGCCCGTCTCAGGTCGCGGTTCGTCGCCGCCACCACGCGAACGTCGACCGGGGTCTCCTCGTTCGCGCCGACCGGCATCACGACACGCTTCTCGAGCACGCGGAGCAGCTTCGCCTGAACCTCGGGGTGCAGCTCTCCGACCTCGTCGAGGAACAGCGTGCCGCCGTCGGCGGCCTGAACGAGGCCCTGTCGTTCGCCGCCTTTGCGGTTGCCCAGAATGTCCTGGACGATGCCGAACAGCTGCGCCTCGGCGAGCGTCTCGACGAGCTCGGCGCAGTTCTTCGCGACGAAGGGCCCTCTTCGCCCTGCCGCCTCGTGAAACGTCCGCGCCGCGATCTCCTTGCCCGAGCCGTTCTCACCGCCGACCAGCACGGTGCGGTCAGACCGCGCGGCGATCGCCACCTTGTCGAGCTCGGCGCGCAGGGTCGGCCCGACGATGACGCTGCCCTCTGCCGTGACGCCCTCGCCGACGAGAAAGCGGCGCACGTCGTTGAAGAGCAGGAAGAGCGACGCGCCCGCGCGCACCACGTTGCCGCTCGCCGCGCGCCACTCGCCGTTCGGCTCGAGCTTCTTCCCCTGTACGGCAGTGCCGTTCTTGCTGCCGAGGTCCTTCACCGTCCAGCCGGGCCCGTCGAACGAGATCGTCGCGTGCGGCCGCGACATCTTCGCGTCCGGCACCTTCAGCTGATCGCGATCGATCACCAGCGGGCCGGTGGAGATCGGAAACGCGCGCAGCTGCGGCGCGTTGCCCGAGAAGACGAGTACGGCCCCCGGCACCGGCCCCTGGCGCTCCGGAACGTCGACTCGGCTCTCTCCCTGCGTGGACCCCGCCACTGACACGGCCTCCTATCGGACAGACACGGGCTGTGTCACCCGCGCCGTTGGCAGCGCCGCGGGATGCACGGGGCCGGCCAGGTCGCGACCGGCCAGGGCACGCGACTTGCTGCCGCCGAGTTGGCGCCGGTCGCCATTTGGAGAAATGCTGCAGTCGCTGATTCCCCGATGAGTCAATCCACCGCGAGCGAGTCTGGTGACGGCGCGACCGTCACGCCGATCCTCACCTACGAGCTGCCGCCGGGCACGTTGGTGAGGCGCTACGCGGTCGTCGCCAAGATCGGCCAGGGGGGCATGGGCGTCGTCTACGCAGCGAGGGACTCGACGCTCGATCGCCCGCTGGCGCTCAAGCTCGTGCGCGGTGATCGCGGCGGCTCGAACCGCCTGCTCGGCGAAGCGCAGAACCTCGCGAAGCTGCAGCACCCCAACGTCGTCGCCGTGCACGACGTCGGGCAGTTCATGGACCAGGTCTTCATCGCGATGGAGCTCATGCGCATGGACCTGCGCGGCTGGCTCCACGAGCGGGCGCGCAGCCCGCGAGAGATCGTGCGCATGTTCCTGCACGCGGGCCAGGGCCTCGCCGCCGCCCACGCGAAGGGCCTCGTCCACCGCGACTTCAAGCCCGAGAACGTGCTCATCGGTGACGACGGCCGGCCGCGCGTGAGCGACTTCGGCCTCGCCACCAGCGCGAGCCAGGCGAAGGGGCGCGCGGGCACGCCGGACTACATGGCGCCCGAGCAGGCGCGCGGGGCGACGGTCGACGAGCGCGCCGACCAGTTCAGCTTCTGCGTCTCGCTGTACGAGGCGCTCTACGGGCGCCGGCCCTTCCCCAGCCCGCGCGATCTGCAGCGGCCGCTGCCGATGCTCGACCTCGAGCGCGGCGGCCGGCACGTCCCCACGTCGGTGCGGCGCGTGCTCTTCAAGGGGCTCGCCGAGAACCCCGACGCGCGCTTCTCGTCGATGAGCGCGCTGCTCGCGGCGCTCGCCGACGACCCCGAGCTGAGGCGCCGACGGCAGCAGCTCGTGGCGGCGGCGGCCGTCACGGGCGTCGCCGCGGCGGCTGTCATCGGCTGGCTGCTCACCCGCGAAACCCCGGACGAGCGCGGGCGCCGCGAATGTGTCGAGCGCGTGGCCACGCAGGCCGAGCAGATGTGGGGCCAGCAACGGCGAGCGGCGGTCAAGGCGGCCTTCTCCGCGGCGAAGGGAGACGACCTCTTCACCCGCATCGGAGAGCGCCTCGACCGCGAGGTCGCGGTCTGGCGTGGGGACGCGAGCGCGGCCTGCCGGCTCGCGCTGGGAACTCCCGAGCGCCGGCGGTGGACCGCATGCCTCGAAGAGCGCCGCAAGACGCTGCACAGCCTGTCGGACCTGTTCGCGACGGCCGATGCACAGGTGGTCACCGACGCGCCGAACACGCTCATGCTCGAGGTGCAGCCCTCGGAGACCTGCCGAATGGGCATCGCCCGTCACGGTCGCGCGGCGCCGGTCGACTCGGAGGCCGACGAGCGCATGCGGTCGGGGCTGGCCCGCGCGCGCGTGCTCAAGACCGCCGGAAAGTTCGACGAGGCGCTGACGCAGGCGCTCGAGGTGCTGGACGAGGCGGCGGACGAGCAGCTGCCTCTCGTCGAGGCCGAGGCCCAGCTCCTCGCGGGAGAGATCCACTCGCAGCTGCGGCACGCCGAGGCCAAGGGCTACCTCGAGAGCGCGCTCGCGCTCGGCGAGGCGCTCGGCAACGACGAGCTGCGCGCCCGCGCGTGGATCGCGATGATGCCCACCTGCCTCGAGGCTGCGTGCGACGCCGCCTTCGCGGCCCGAATGGCCGACACCGTCGTCGAGCGCCTGGGCAGGCCGCCCCTGCTCGAGGCGTCGCGCCTCAACGCCGCGGGGCTCATCGCGTTCGGCCGGCGAGATCTCGAGACCGCCGAGAAGGCCTTCCGCGAGGCGCTCCAGCTGCGCGAAGCGCACCTGCCGAAAGATCACCCGCTCATCGCCCGATCTCTCAACAACCTCGCGTGGACGCTGCCCGACGACCGGCGCGTGCCGGTGCTGGAGTCGACGCTCGAGGTGCGCCGCAAGCTCTTCGGCGAGGGCCACCCCGAGACGGCGGGCGCGTACCACAACCTGGGAGAGGCGCTGCTGCGGGTGAAGCGCTGCGCCGAGGCCAGCCAGCGCTATTCGAGCGCCCTCGCGGTCTGGCAAGCGGGCACCGACGCCGCCCGGCTCGGCATCGAGCAGCGCGCGCTCGCCGAAGCGAAGGTGTGCCTCGCGCGCCTCGACGACGCGATCGCCCTGCTGCGGCTCGCCATCGCCAATCTGAAGGCGGGCAATGCGCCGGCTACCGAGCGCCGCCGGGCGCTCGAGCTGCTCATCAAGCTGCTCACCGACACCTACCGGCCGCCAGCCGAGGTCGAGCCGCTCAAAGACGAGATCCGCGACCTCTGACACCGGTGTGTCACCGCGTGTCGCGGTGTCGCGCGCGGCTTTTCGCCGCCTTGCGCGCATCGCAGGGCGCCGCGGACGGCTGGCACGAGCGCTGCTCTGGGCCCTCCCGAACTCGAACAAGGTGGGAGCAACCCATGAAGACGATGATCCTGATGGCGATGACGGTGGCGACGGTGGCGGCGGCGCAGGGCAAGGATCTCCGCGGCGCGTACCTGTTCAATGCGCAGCTCGAGCGCGTGGACCTGCGCGGCGCCAACCTGAACAAGACGCAGCTCGGCCACGCGAACCTCAAGAACGCGGACCTCCGCGGGGCCAAGCTCAGCGGCGCCTACCTGTACCAGGCCGACCTGTCGGGCGCGGATCTGCGCGGCGCCGAGTTCAAGAGCCGCGCGCAGCTGCTCAAGGTCAACGTCACCGGCGCCCGCTTCGACAGCACCACCAAGCTGCCGTTCGGCGAGGCCGAGGCGCTCGAGCGCGGCATGGTGAAGGTCGAGACCGTCGAGACGCCCGACCTGCCCGCGCAGCGCGAGGTGTCGCTCGACGGGCAGCAGGTGGCCTCGCGCTGAAGCGGACGCAGCGGACTCGAGAACGGCGGCCGGGCCCTCACGTGGCCCGGCCGCCTGTTCGTGTCCCGGGGTGACGGCATGGCTTCCCGCTCGCGGAAAGCCGTGCCTCCTCCTCGCGAAACGAACGCGAAGAAGAGAGCTCACATGACCGTCCTGCGGTCGCCTGCCGTCTGACGGCCGGGTGACCGCCCCATCGACATGCGCCGAATTAGGAGGGTTGGCCGCGCCCGTGCGCCGCGGCTCGCTCGTGCTGGGCACGAGCGAAGAACGACTCCCGGTCGGCGAACGCCACGCGCTCGCCTGCACGCCGAGCGACACGTGTCGTCACGTGTCGCTCCAGCAATGCGTCAAGCACGCGTCGTCCCCAGTGCGTTCGGGCGCTGTCGCGTCCGATCTCTTTGGGCACGCACGTTGCTCTGTCTTGGTGCATCGTTCACGTGCTGGGGAGGAGCCATGCTTCACGTCAGGGGGCTGTGTGTCGCCGTCGCGGCGCTGACCGCGCTGCCTTCGTGCCTTTCGTCGCCGGAGTTCTTCGGCGGCGGGCCCCGAACCAGCGGTGATGCGGGGCGCCTCGGCGGCGGCGCGGGCGGCGGCGCCGCCGGAGGCCACATGGGGGGCGGCCCGGGCGGCTCGGGAGCGGGCGGTGGCGGCACCGCGGGGCAGGGAGGGGGGCCGCCCGATGCCGGCTTGGGCGTCCGCGCGAGCCGCTCGTCGTCGATCGCGATGCTCCGCGGCCTTCGGGTCAGCGTGAACCCGGACCTGCCGGGGCTCGCGGTCGAGGGCACGACCTTCCCCATCTTCCCGTCGTCGTCCGAGCCCAGCGCGCTCGCGGGCCTGCCCAACGGAGACCTCGTCGTCACGCTGCGCCACGCGCAAGAGCTGGCGTACGTGAGCGGCCTGCCCAGCGCCCCGACCGTCTCGTGGCGCGTGCGCGTGTGCTCCGAACCGGCGGGGGTCGCCGTCTCTCCGAGTGGTCGCACCGCGGTCGTCGCGTGCCTCGGCGACGACGTGGCCGTGTTCGTCGACACCGCGACCCGCGACGTGCGCGGCGTGCCGCTGAGCGGCGTCGCGCGGGCCGTCGCCGTCACCAACGACGGAGATCTCGACGACGCCGACGAGCGCGCCTACGTCCCGCTGTTCTTCGGCATCCCGCTTCAAGAGGGGTCGGATGTCGGGCGCGTAGGGCGTGTCGTGGAGATCGATCTCGGCTCGGCCCAGGTGCGTCGCACCATCGACCTCGCCCCGCTCGCGCAGCTCGTGGCCGGGCCGGTCGCGCCGGGGCCGCCGCCTCCGTGTGCTCCGAACCAGCTGCACGCCATCGCTGTAGCCAACGGCCGGGCGTGGGTCAGTCACAGCTGCGTCGCGCCCCAGGCGCCGCTGCACAAGTTCCTCTCCGTCGGCTCGGGCATCTCGGTGATCGATCTCGCCTCGGGCACCGAGCTCACCCAGGAGAGCACGACCCTCGGTCGGATCGTGGGCCTGATGGGCCCCCCGACGGCTTCGCTGCTCGGCGTCCCGATCGACCTCGACGTCAACCCGCAAGGCACGATGCTCGTGGTCTTGTCTCAGGCCGCGAACCGCGTGGTGCCGCTCATGGTGAGGCCGGGCGCCCCCCGGTGCCGGCCGTCCCCGGCATGCAGATGAGCTTGTCGCTGTTCGGCAACGGGCCCTGTGCGTACCAGAACCCGTGCTTCGACGGCGGCAGCGAGCCGTTCGACGGAGGTCTGCCCGACGGCGTGCCCATCGGCGTCGTGCTCGTCGGAGAGGGAGCCGCCCTGGCCAACGACTGGACCGGGCGCCAGACGATCGACGTGTTCTTCGACGGTCGGGTGACCTCGCGGCGGTACGCCCAGCTGCCGCCCGGCGCTTCCCGCGAGCGGCTCGAGCTCATGGGCAAGAAGTTCTTCTTCACCGGCCTGGGCCGGTGGTCCGATCGCGACGTCGGCAGCTGCGGCAGCTGTCACCCCGACGGCCTGACGGACAACGTGACGTGGATCTTCGGCAGCGGCCCCCGGCAGACGCCCTCGCTGGACGGCACCTTCGCGAAGGGCGACCCGACCGACCATCGCGCGCAGAACTGGACGGCGATCTTCGACGAGGTCTACGACGTCGAAGGCGTCATCCGGAACGTGCTCGGCGGCCGCGGCGCGCTGGTGACGCCGACCGACGCGCCGATCTCGCTGTCGTCCGGCATCACGCTCGACGGCGGCGTGCACCACCGCAACGACGGTCTGTCGGGCAGCACGAAGGCGGTCAACGACGCGCTGTCGGCGATTCACGACTGGGTCGAGGTCGAGGCGTATTCCATGAGCGTGCGCCCCAACCGCGCGCCGGTCTGGGTCTCCTCTCCGGGCGCAGCACTGCGGGGGCGCGCCGTCTTCGGGCAGGCCGGGTGCGCGAAGTGCCACGGTGGCCCGAAGTGGACGGTGAGCCGCGTGCCGTACGAGCCCTCGCCCGAGAAGAACGGCTCGCTGCCCGGGGACAACAACCTGCCCGTGTTCCCGACGGGCCTGCGCACCGAGCTGCGCGACGGCGGCACCTGGCCCGGCGTGAACCACGACACCTTCAAGGTCGACGTCGAGCGGGTGGCCATCGACGATGGCGGCCTCACGATGATCGTCGGCCCCGAGCGCATCACGTGCGTGCTGCGCGACGTGGGAACGTTCGAAGCGACGAACCCGCTCGAGCGCAAGGCCGACGGCACGACGGCGCAAGGCGCGCTGGGCTTCAACCCGCCGTCGCTGTTCGGGCTCGCGACCTCGGCGCCGTACTTTCACCACGGCGAGGCCCGGTCGCTCGAGGACGTCTTCGCGCCGCCGTATGTCCGGCACTACCAGGCCGGGGCCCCCGGCTGGGCGCCCACGCCGCAGGAGATCTCGGACCTCGTGGCCTTCCTCGAATCGATCGATCTCTTCACCCCGACCTTCCCGAAGAGCGAGCTGGTGGATCTGTGCGGAGGCTATTGATCATGCGCTACCTCGCGGCGCTGTTCCTGGTGTCGACCGCCGCGTGCGGCGAGTGGACCCAACCGGAAGGGTTCACCGAAGCCGACCTGCGGCTGATTCAGAGCATGGTGTTGAGCGAGGATCCCCCGCTCGACCCGAGCAACAGCTGGTCGATGAACGATGCCGCGGCCAGGCTCGGCCAGGCGCTCTTCTTCGACACCGCGCTGTCCGAGCCCGCCGGCATCTCCTGCGCCACCTGCCACGACCCGAGCGCGTGGTTCATCGACACCGCGAGCCCGCCGAAGACGGTGTCGGTCGTGGTGCCCGCCGGAGCGACGGCACCGCGCGTGACGAAGCGGAACTCGCCGTCGCTCGTCAACGTCGCGCACTACCGCTGGTGGGGTTGGGACGGCCGCAGCGACTCGCTGTGGATGCAGTGCGCCGTCGCGTACGAGGCCGGGGCCACGATGGCCGGGCAGCGCGAGCGCATCGCGCAGCGCCTCTTCGACAGCTACGGCGATCTCGCTGTCCGGGCGGGCATTCCGCGCGGGTTCTCGACCGATCGCGGAGCGTCGTATGCGTACAAGGCGCTGGCGGCGTACCTCGCGAAGCTCAGCAGCGCCCGCTCGCCGTTCGATCGCTTCGCGGAGGGAGAGCACGGCGCGCTGAGCCTCGAGGCCCAGAAGGGGCTCAAGCTCTTCATCGGCAAGGCGGGCTGCGTCGAGTGCCACAATGGCCCGGCGTTCAACGGGACCGCATCGGCCCGACGGCAGGACGACTTCTTTCACTCCGTCGGCGTGGCCCAGCGCGGCGAGCGCGTGGCCACCGTCGACAAGGGGCGGGCCGAGGGGCTCGAGGTGCTGCTCGGCACCGGGCCCGGCATCTACAACACGGCGGGCATCTACAACGACGGCCTCGATGCAGGCTTCAATCGCGTCGCCGGCCTGGTCGCCAGCCCCGACGACGTCGGCCGCTTCCGCATCAAGGCACTGCGCAACGTCGCGCAGAGCGCTCCGTACATGCACGCGGGGCAGCTCGCGACGCTCGCGGACGTGGTGCACTTCTACAACGTCGGCGGGGACCCGTCGGGTTACTCGGGTGAGCGCGATCGCCTCGTGCAGCCGTTGGGCCTCACTGACGACGAAGAGCGCCAGCTCGTCCGCTTTCTCGAGTCGCTCACCGGCGTATCGGTGCCCGACGAGCTGCGCTGCGACATCTCGGCGACGCGGCCGGACACTTTGACGTGCAGGGGGCCCCGATGATCGCGTGGTGGCTGATCGCATCGGTGCTGGCCCAGGCAGAAGCACCCGTCGTGTCGCCCGACGAGGAGGAGGAGGAAGCGGTCGACGAGTACGTCGAGAAGGAGCGTGTCGACGAGCTCGAAGATCGGCTCGAAGCGCTCGAGCGGAAGCTGCAAGAGGCCCAGAGCCGGCAGGACTTTCTCTCGAAAGTCGCGGTGCGGTTCTCGGGTTATCTGGACTTCGGCTTCTTCTGGGTTGCGGGCAACGGGTCGGGCGTGCGACCTGACACGGGGCACACCGTGGCACCCGAGCTCGAGGGCCAGCTTCTGGGCTCATGGGTGCTGGTCGGAGATCCCCTGTCGACGAGCATCAACAGCCGCGGCGACGTCGCCGACGTCGGAGACGCGCGCGCGATCCGGTTCGACCCGGTGCACGCCGGCGGCCGGCCGAGCTTCCTGGTGAACGCGCTGAACCTCGGGATGTCGGTCACGCTGGGAGACTCGCTGTCGCTGCACGCGCTGCTCGACTTTCTGCCTCGCGATCGCGACATCTCGAGCCCGAATGCGCTGGGAGACCTCTTCGATCTCAAGCTCGCGTTCGTCCGCTACCAGGCCACGCTTGGCCCGTTCGCCGTGCAGCTCGACGTCGGCAAGGTCGACTCGCTGCTCGGCATCGAGTACCGCAACCAGGAGGCGCCCGACCGCATCACCGTCACCCCGAGCGTCGTGTGCCGGTACACCTGCGGCCGCCCGGTCGGCCTGCGCGGCATCGCGCGCTTCGCCAACAAGCGCGCCGAGCTCGCGCTCGCCTTGACCAACGGCTCGCACCAGGCCGACTGGTTCGTGTTCCAGAACGAGCAGGACTTCAACCGCTTCAAGACCGTGACGGGGCGGGTGGGGTACCGCTTCCCGTTGGGGCGTGGGCTCGAGCTGAACGTGAACGGGTCGATCGGCCCGCAAGATCGCCAGAGCGACGACGCGGTGCTGCAGTGGCACGCCGGCGTGGCGGCGCAGCTGCAGGCCGGCGACTTCGACGTCGTCGCCGAGGCCGTCATGGGCGAGGCCCAGGGCAAGTCGGACACGACGCGCGGCTACGAGGTGAAGTGTGGCGCCGCGCAGTGCCTGCAGTACCGGGCGGCGTACGGCCTCGTGGCGTACCGCGCGACGAGCGTGCTTCAGCCGTACGTTCGCGCAGACTTCAGGACGTCGCGGCACCGCTCTGGAGATCAGTTCGCGTACATCGGAGACGTGGTCCGCGCGACGGCGGGCGTGCGGCTCATGTTCGGCCTGCACGTCATCGTGAAGGCCGAGTACACGGTGAACCACGAGCTCGCCGGCCCCGCCTTTCCCAATGACGTCTTCACCAGCTCCCTCGTCGTAAAATACTGACCATGATCGCCCATGCGCTGAGCCTCGCTTTGGTTCTGAATGGAGATCCTCCGCCGCCCGAGACGGGTTGTGTCATCGAGGGGACGGTGAAGTTCACGCGTGCGGGAGAGCCGATGTCGCCGAAGGGCCGCGTCGTCGTCTACCTCGATCAGCGCGACGATCCTCCTCGAATGCCGGTCGAGCTGAAGCAGGTGAACATGGACTTCGACCGGCACGTGATGGTCGTGCAGCGCCGAACGAAGGTCATCGTGCGCAACGAAGACAAGCAGCCGCACAACATCTTCGCGAAGGCGAACGCCGAGTTCGTGAACCACATCCCGCCGAGCCCGCTGTCGAAAGGCGAGGTCACCGATCAGCCCGTGCTCCACGTGGAGGGCCACACCCGAATCCAATGCGACATCCACGGGTGGATGCGCTCGGACGTTCTGGTCGTGAAGGGCCGGGCGTACGACCTGGTCGTGAACGACGAGGGGCGCTTTCACATCCCGCACGTGAAGCCAGACGAGAAGCACAAGCTGTTCGCGTGGGAGCCCAACGGCGCCAAGAGCGAGCCGATCACCGTGAAGTGCGGTGACACGCCGACGGTGAAGCTCGACGGCAAGCCGCCGCCGACGCTCACGCACTACGCGGGCGAACCGTACGAGGGGCCGTACAACGACCCGCCGCCGTGGGTTGACCTGGCCCGCTGAGGCTTCAGTTCACCGCGCCGGTGAAGTCGACGACCTCGATCGGCTCTTGCGCGACGGTGAAGCGCACTTCCTCGCGGTAGCCCTCGGCGTCACCGGCGACCTGGAAGGCCATCGGCTTCTGAAACTTGATCCGCACGTCGCTGCACAGCACGTCGTGCATGCCCTCGGGGTGCCAGGTTCCCGCCCACAGGCCCTTGAGGTTCGCGAGGATGCCCGCCGGCGGCAGCGCGCCGAAGCGCAGGTTCATCATGCCGCGGCGCTTGCACGCGAACGGGAACATCTTCAGCTCGTACCCGTAGAACGGGATGGTCGCGGCCGCCGCCATCATCAGCGGGCCCTTGAAGATCGTCTCGCCTTTGCCCCACGAGCGGCCGACCGGCAGGCCGTCGGGGCCGCACTTGTAGGCGGTGACGCCCTCGTTCACGATCTCGGCGTCCACGTACGTCGAGTGCGTGAAGTAGTAGGGCACCGTCTTGAACGCGACCGACGTGAAGTAGCCCGCGCCGCCGCTCATCAGCGGCTGCAAGAGGCCCTTGCCGAGGCGCTCCTTCACCCAGATGTAGTCGTTGAGAAGCTTGCCATCGAGGCCCAGCCCCGCGAACTGCGCGCGCTTGCCCTCGATCATCAAGAGGTCGAGGGTGCGGTAGCCCGGCACCTCGCCCGCCCGCGCGCGCAGCACGTCGTCGAGGATGCCGTCGTTGCGCGCCGACGACGCCTTCACCAGCGTCGCGACCGAGTTGCCCGTGCCCAGCTTCAAGATGCCGAACCGGGGCGCCGGCTGCGTCGCGTGGTGGCGCCTGCGCATCTCGACCTGGTTCATGATCTCGTTCACGAACCCCATGAACGTGCCGTCGCCGCCGCCGAGGAAGACGGTGTGGTAGCGGCGATCGAGCACCGTCTGCGCGATGCGCCGCGCGTCGAGCTCCGAGCGGGAGAGGAAGAGGTCGCCCTCGGGCACCGCGTGCGAGAGCGTGCGCACGACGCGGTCAGAGACCTTGCGCGCGTTCGCGTTGAGGAGCACGGCCACTTTCGCTTCTTCGCGGGCTTTCTGCGGTACGACTTCGAGCTCAGCGTTGCGGAAGGGCTGGACCCACATGTTCTCGGCCTTTGGTGGTGTAGGGGGACTGCGAGCGGGCCTCACAGCACGAACCCTGCCACGTTGCTGTGACGCGTCATCCCCAAGGACTACGCGGGGTTGAGATCACTTGTTACGGGCTGGTTGCAAAGAGGCGGTGGCGGTCCTGCGAAGTGAGTTATGCAGCGCGCCCACTTGACCTACAGGGGTCTGCTCTTAGGTTGGCGAGCAGGAACGGGAGAGTCACACACATGTCCAAGATCATCGGAATCGACCTGGGAACCACCAACAGCGTCGTGGCCATCATGGAGGGTCGCGAGCCGAAGGTGATCGTCAATGAAGAGGGCCACCGGCTGACTCCGTCAGTCGTGGCGTACACGAAAGACGGCGAGCGGCTGGTCGGTCAGGTCGCGAAGCGCCAGGCCATCACCAACCCCGAGCGCACGGTCTACTCGATCAAGCGCTTCATGGGCCGTCGCTACGAAGAGACGACCGAAGAGGCGAAGCTGGTGCCGTACAAGGTCGTCCGCGGCCAGAACGGCGACGCGCGCGTCGACGTCGACGGCAAGCAGTTCTCCGCGCCCGAGATCTCGGCGCAGGTGCTGCTCAAGCTCAAGCGCGCCGCCGAGAACTACCTCGGCGAGAAGGTGACCGACGCGGTCATCACCGTGCCCGCGTACTTCAACGACGCGCAGCGCCAGGCCACGAAGGACGCCGGCGAGATCGCGGGCCTCAACGTCCGCCGCATCGTCAACGAGCCCACCGCGGCCGCGCTCGCGTACGGCCTCGACAAGAAGAAGAACGAGAAGATCGCCGTCTACGACTTCGGCGGCGGCACGTTCGACATCTCGATCCTCGACATGGGCGAGGGCGCGGTCGAGGTGCTCGCGACCAACGGCGACACGCACCTGGGCGGCGACAACATCGACCAGGAGATCATGCAGTGGCTGATCGCCGAGTTCAAAAAGGACAACGGCATCGATCTGTCGAAGGACAAGATGGTGCTGCAGCGCCTCAAGGAAGCGGCTGAGAAGGCGAAGATCGAGCTGTCGTCCGCGACGGAGACCGAGATCAACCTGCCGTTCCTCACCGCGGACGCGAGCGGCCCGAAGCACATGCAGCTCAAGCTCTCGCGCGCGAAGTTCGAGCAGATGATCGACAAGTTCGTCGAGCGCTCGCTCGAGCCGACCCGCAAGTGCATCAAGGACTCGGGCCTCGACGTGGCGAAGATCGACGAGGTCGTGCTCGTCGGCGGCTCGACCCGCATCCCGAAGGTTCAGGACGCGGTGAAGAAGCTGTTCGGCAAAGAGCCCAACCGCTCGGTCAACCCGGACGAGGTCGTGGCGCTCGGCGCCGCGGTGCAGGCCGGCGTGCTCGGCGGCGAGGTGAAGGACATTCTCCTCCTCGACGTGACGCCGCTGTCGCTCGGCGTCGAGACGCTCGGCGGCGTGGCCACCAAGCTCATCGAGCGCAACACCACGATCCCCACCCGCAAGAGCGAGGTGTTCTCGACCGCGGCCGACAACCAGACGCAGGTCGAGATCCACGTGCTGCAGGGCGAGCGCGAGATGGCTGCCGACAACAAGAGCCTCGGCCGCTTCCACCTGCAGGGCATCATGCCCGCGCCCCGCGGCGTCCCGCAGATCGAGGTCGTCTTCGACATCGACGCGAACGGCATCTTGAACGTCACCGCGAAGGACAAGGCGACGAACAAGGAAGCCAAGGTCACCATCACGCACTCGTCCGGTCTCGCGAAGGACGAGGTCGAGAAGATGGTCAAAGACGCGCAGGCCAACGAGGCCGCCGACAAGGAGCGCCGCGGCCTGGTCGACCTCAAGAACAAGGCCGAGCAGATGAGCTACCAGATGGACAAGCTCATCAAGGAGAACAAGGACAAGATGTCGGCCGACACCGCCAAGGCGGTCGAGGACGCCGTCGCCGAGCTCAACAAGGTTCGCGAGGGCACCGACAAGGCCGCCATCGAGGCCGCCGTCCAGAAGCTCGAGGCCGCGAGCCACAAGGCCGCCGAGGAGATGTACAAGGCGGCCGGTGCGGCGGGGGCCGCGGGCGCGCCGCCTCCGGGCGGGCAGCCGGGCGCCGGCGCCGGCGGTGCCGCTCCGGGCTCGCAGGCCACGCCGAAGAAAGACGACGTCGTCGACGCCGAGTTCCGCTCGAACTGATGGCGTGACGCACGCGGCGCCACGTCGGCGCTGAAACCGGGCTCCCACCGAAGATTGGTGGGAGCCCGTTTCGTTTTCATGGGGGCCGTTCAGGGGGCCGCGAGCGCGAGCCGGTACAGCGAGCGGTAGCCTCCCGACGGCGACGGCTCGAAGCGCTCGATGCGGAAGGTCTTGCCGAGCGCCTCGCGGCCTTCGTCGGTCGCGTGGAGCTGCAGCAGCGCCTCCGTCACCCGCGCCGCGACGCTGCGGTCGAGGCTCGCCGACAGCACCACGCCGTCGTTCGGCGATTCCTGCGTGTACGCGACGAGCCCGAACGCCTTCACCTGGGCGGGCAGCACGTCTTTCACGCCGGTCTCGTAGGTGCCTCCCGGCGCTGCGAAGATCGACGTCAGGTCCGCGCGCTCTTCCGCCACGGCCTTGAGCGCCTCGCGGTAGCTGCCGACGAAGCGCTCCTGCGAGAACAGCGCCGCGGGCTCGAGCCCCGACGACTTGAGCAGCGCCGCCGCGAGCATGTAGCCGCCGACGGAGTCGCGGTCGACCCACGCCGCGCGCACGCCCTTCAGGCTCGCGGCGGTGAGCTCGTACTTCTCCCAGCTGCGGCACACGATCGCCGCGCGGTACGTCGCGGCGCCGTCGCGGCTTCCGCGCAGCGCGACGCGCAGGCCTTTGAGCTCGAGCCGCGCGCAGATGAACGGCGGCGCCCAGGCGACGTCGACGATGCCGTCGGTCACCATCTTCTGCAGCGTGTTGTAGTCGGGCGCGACCAACAGCTTCACCGGGGCTCCGACGCGCGCGCTCAGCTGCTCGGAGAAGCCCTTCGCGCGCGACAACGCCTCGGTGGTACCGAGTGACGGTGGCAGCGCGAAGCGCAACATGCCGGCTTCCCCGATCGTCGTGGCCTCCCCTCGAGTCGGCCTTCGACGATAGTGCGGAACCCGGCGGCGTGGGTACGGCGGCCCGAGCGCTCGTCGGCCGCGACGGCAGGGGAGGGCGTCGAGCCCACCTACGTGAACGACGAGTCACATTCGGTCGAAGTGAGGGCGTCGAGCCACGCGTGGAGCACCCGCAGTCCATGCGGGTGAAGGTGCGATCAGATCGCACCTCGCGGGGTTCGCGATCAGCGCGCGCGTCCAAGTGCGCGATCGCGATCGGGTTTTTCAGCTCGCGCTGATCTGCCGTCCGAAAATCGATCGATTCGAGGACGCAGCGCGCTGTCCGCTTGCGCGACAGCCGTCACGCAGCGGTGACGTTTCTGCTCGGAAACAGGGCGGAGCTGTCTCGAACCCGCCTTGACGGATCCATTCAATATCTGGTACTCATAATCCGCCACTCAATGTTCTGCATTGAGTGTTGGGAGAGGGCACACGCATCGTGGATCTGCTCAAACCTGAAGAGCTCGCGCGCATCGAGCGCGACTACGCGACGGGGCTTCCGGCGCGCGTCATCCTCGAGATCTTCAAGCCGCACGGCGTGCGGCTCTCCGAGGCGACCTTCCGCAAGTACGTGCAGGCGGGCCTGCTGCCGCGCAGCAAGCGCGTCGGCCGCAAGGGCAAGCACCGCGGCAGCACGGGCCTCTACCCGGTCGACTCGGTGCGCCGAATCAACGCCATCAAGAAGATGATGGCGCAGGGGCACACGCTCGAAGAGATCCGCCGCTCGTTCGTCTTCTTCAAGAACCAGATCGACTGCGTCGAGCGCGATCTCGACGAGGTCTTCGCGGGCTTCGAGAGCGAGCTCTCAGGCCGCGCGTTCGGCGACAAGCACAAGCGCGCGCTCGCGAGCCAGCTGTCGCAGCTGCGGCAGAAGGCCGAGGCCCTGGTCAAGGCGGTCTCGAAGTTCGGCAGTGCTGTGACCGCGCGTCGCGATCGCGACGCGCAAGAAGGCCAGGCGGCAAGACGAGGCGAGGACCAGAAGCAAGAAAGTGGAGCAGTTTTTTAGGACCGGCGGGGGAGCCGGTATTCAATGGAGGGACGCATGAACGAGGCGAAAGAGGAGCTGCCGCTGCTGAAGGCTGAAGACCCGGTGATCGCGGAGGAGCGCCGCCGCAGCAAGACGATGTCGCGCAAGGAGATGGCGCGCGACCTGCGCCGCCGCCGCCTGCAGGGCCAGGTCGACCCGGAAGAGGAGTCGGTGCTCCGCGAGATCGAGAGCAACCGCCCGAAGACGCGCGCCGACTGCGTCAACGGCCCGCGGCCGTGCATGTTCGTCTCGTGCAAGCACAACCTCTACCTCGACGTGAACCCGGAGACGGGCTCGATCAAGCTCAACTTCCCGGACAAGGAGATCTCCGAGCTGCCGTACACCTGCGCGCTCGACGTCGCGGAGAAGGGCGGCATCACGCTCGAGGAGGTCGGCGAGATCATGAACCTCACCCGCGAGCGCATTCGCCAGGTCGAGACCCGCGGCCTGTTGAAGCTGCGTGAGGCGACCGAAGCCGAGCCGAAGCGCGGCTGAAGTTCGGCGCTGATCTCGTTCGCTGAAGTTGCTACACCCTCGGTCGTTCCCCTCCCTCCTTTTCGACCGAGGTTCGACTCACGTGCTCGCGCTTCTGAGCGTCTCCGACAAGCGCGGACTGGTGCCCTTCGCTGAAGGGCTCGTCCGCCTCGGCTATTCCATTCTCTCGACGGGCGGCACCCTCGAGGCGCTGAAGGCCGCCGGGGTGAAGGCGACCAAGGTCTCCGAGCACACCGGCAGCCCCGAGATCCTCGGCGGGCGCGTGAAGACGCTGCACCCGAAGATTCACGGCGGCATCCTCGGCCGGCCGACGCTGCCCGACGACGCCGCGCAGATGAAGCAGCATGGCATCGAGCCCATCTCCATCGTGGCGGTGAACCTGTACCCGTTCCGCGAGACGGTGGCGAAGGGCGCGTCACGCGACGAGGCGATCGAGCAGATCGACATCGGCGGGCCGGCGATGGTGCGCGCGTCGGCGAAGAACTCGGCCCACGTGGCCATCGTCGTCGACCCGAACGACTACGGGCCGCTGCTCGAGGAGCTCGAGAAGCACGAGGCGGTGAGCGAGGCGACGCGGCGGAAGCTGATGCGCAAGGCGTTCGCGCACACGGCGGCCTACGACGCGGCGATCTCGCAGTGGCTGTCGGAGACCGAGCAGGACACGTTCCCCCAGGAGCTCTCGCTCTCGGTGCAGAAGGTGTTCGAGCTGCGCTACGGCGAGAACCCGCACCAGCGCGCGGCGTTCTACCGCGAGGGCCGCGAGCCGAAGGAGCCGACGGTCGCGTTCTCGAAGGTGCTGCAGGGCAAGGAGCTCTCGTACAACAACCTGCTCGATCTCGACGCGGCGCTCGGCCTCGTCCTCGAGTTTCCGCACTCGCCGTGCGCCGTCGTCATCAAGCACAACACGCCGTGCGGGGTGGCCCTGAACGACAGCCTCGAGAAGGCGTACCGGCAGGCGCGCGCGGCCGACGAGGTCTCGGCGTTCGGAGGCATCGTCGCGCTCAACCGCGAGGTCGACGAGGCGACCGGCAAGGCGCTCGCCGAGACGTTCCTCGAGGCGGTCATCGCGCCCTCGTACTCGAAGGAGGCGCGCGCGGCGCTCGAAGGAAAGAAGAACCTGCGGCTGCTCGAGGCAGGCGCGGCGCTCGCCGCGAAGGACGCGAAGCCCCGCGCGCAGCTCGACGCCCGCAGCATCTCGGGCGGCATGCTGGTGATGGATCGCGACGCCGTCGAGCCCTCGACCGAGTGGAAGGTCGTCACCAAGAAGGCGCCCACCGAGCAGGAGCTGGCGGCGCTGAAGTTCGCCTGGCGCGTCTGCAAGCACGTCAAGAGCAACGCCATCGTCTTCGCGAGCTCGACCGAGCTGCTGGCGCAGGGCGGCGGTCAGACGAACCGCGTCGACTCGGTGCGCATCGCGAGCCTTCGCGGCGGGGACAAGCTCAAGGGCAGCGCGGTCGCCTCCGACGCCTTCTTCCCGTTCCGGGACGGCCTCGACGCGGTGGCGGCCGCCGGCGCTCGCTGCGTGGTGCAGCCCGGGGGGTCCGTTCGCGACGCCGAGGTCATCGCGGCTGCGGACGAACATGGAATAGCGATGGTGTTCACGGGCGTGAGACACTTCCGCCACTAGCGAATGCGCATCGTCTGTCAGAAGTGCTCGGCGGCGTACGCGATCGACGACAAGCTCGTCACGCCGAAGGGTATCCGCGCGCAGTGCCCGCGCTGCCGTCACCTGCAGCTGGTGAAGTCCGATCAGCCGGCGGTGACGGAGCCGGCGGTGCCCGCGCCGTTCTCGATCTCCGGCCCGCCGCCGCCGCTGCCGTCGGCTGCCGCGGCGCAGCCTGCCGCTGCGCCCGCGGGCGGTGACGCCGATCTGTTCTTCGACTTCAGCGGGCCGCCGCCTCCTCCGGGGCCGTCGGGCAACTCGAAGCCGACGACGCCGGGGTTCGCGCCGCCGCCGCCGGCTCCTCCTCCTCCGGCGCCGGCGCCGCCGGCGTTCGACGCCGGCGGCGACATGCTCGACTTCAGCGACCTGGGGGGCCCGCCGCCCGAGCCGGCGACGAGCCCGCGCGCGCTGGCTCCGTTGCCGAGCGCGCTGAAGAAGGGGCCTTCGCCGTCGGCGCCGAAGCCGATGCCGCCGGCGGCTCCCGCGGCGGCGTCTCCGATGCCGCAGTCGTCGGCGCCGTTCGACTTCTCGGGCGACTTCTCGTTCGGCGAGCCGCCGCCGGGGCCGGCCGCTCCGCTGCACAAGCAGGGGACGTCGCCGGGCCTGCGGCTCAAGCCGAAGGAAGACTCGCAGCCGCCGCCTCCTCCTCCGTCGAAGCCGCCGTCGTCTCCGGCGGCGGGGCCGGGCGCGCTGGCGGCTCCGCAGGTGAAGTGCAAGTCGTGCGGGAAGGTGCTGACGGACCCGTTCGATCAGGCGCTGGGCATCTGCGACGACTGCCGCAACGCGCAGCCGAGCGGCATCAGCGGGCTGTCGTCTCCGGGCGAGGCGTCGGGGCGGGCGAAGAGCAGCTCGGGCGTGTCGAAGGCGGCGGCGCCGCCGGCGTCGAACGGCTTCTCGGCCGATGCGGGACCGGCGCTCGAGACGGCGGAGCCGGAGAAGAAGCAGGTGCGGCCGTCGCAGCCCAGGCGCGCGGTGGCCACGGCGTACCGCGAGGGCGAAGAGCCGCAAGGCGGCTCGGGCAAGGTGGTCGCGATGGCGGTGCTGCTGCTCGCGGTGTTCGGGGCGGGCGGCGCGTACCTGTTCATCAAGAAGCCGTGGGTGAAGAAGCCGCCGCCGCTGGCGCAGAAGCTGCCCATCTCGTCGGCGCGGCCGATCGACGCGATGGTCGATCGCTGGCGTGCGCAGTACCCCGAGCTCACCGGGTCGGCGGCCGAGCACGCGGCGGCCGGCGAAGAGAAGCTCGCGCTCGACACCTCGAGCGCGTACGCCGAGGCCGAGCGGGAGTTCCAGAAGGCGCTGGTGCTCGACAAGAGCAACGACCGCGCCGTGGCGGGCTGGGCGCTCGCGCTCGCGTTCGGCAGGGGCGACAAGGTCGACGGCGACACCCAGAAGATGGCCGAGCAGATGCTGGTGGCGGCCGAGCAGCGCGGCGGCGATGCGCGCGTCTACGTCGCCCACGCGCACCTGTTGCTGGTGCGCAGCGCGAACCTGAACGACATCCAGATCCTCGCGGAGCGCGGGACGCAGAGCCCGTCGGACAAGGACAAGGCGCTCGCGTACCTCGCGCTCGGGCAGGCGTACCTCAACAAGAACCCGAAGAGCGCCGAAGACAACTTCGCGAAGGCGGTGAAGGCCGACCCGAAGCTGAAGCGCGCATACCTCTACCAGGTGCGGTTCATGGTCTCGCAGGGCGAGTACCGCGCCGCGGTTCAGGCGCTCGAGAAGCGGCTGCAAGACGACCCGGATCAGTTCGAGGCCGCCGACCTGCTCGCGAAGCTGTACCTCGACGTGGGCGAGCCGGCGCTGGCGAAGAAGACGTACCAGCGCGCGGCGCAGGCGGCTCCTTCGTCGGGGCGGCCGAAGCTGGCGCTCGCGGTGCTGGCGTACCAGCACGAGGGTGACCTCGGCGCCGCGGCGTCGCTGCTCGACGGCCTGGCGGCGCGGAAGGACGAGAACGACAGGTCGCTGCAGGTCGAGGCGCTCGGTCACCGCGCGGCGGTGGCGCGGCTGCAGGGCGATGCTCAAGGCGCGATGGCGAGCGCGGACGCGGCGATCGCGCTGCGCAGCGACGACCCGAACGCGCACGTGCAGAAGCTGTTCGCGTCGCTCGCGGCGGGCAACGCGGCCGAGGCGCGGGCGCAGCTGCAGCACCTCAAGCTCGGCGAGCCGGGGCTCGAGGCGGCCTTCGAGGCGCGCGTGCTGATGGGCGAGGGGAAGTTCGGCGACGCGTTCGACAAGCTGAAGAAGGCGGTCGAGCTCGACCCGCGGCGCACCGACGCGACGCTGCTCGCGGGGGCGGCGGCGGTGAAGGCGAAGAACGAGCCGAAGGGTTGGGAGTGGGTGCTCGCGAAGGGCTACAAGGCCGACCCGCTGCAGAGCGGGCCCAGGTCCCCGATGGCGCCGGTGTTCATCAGCCGCTCCGACTTCCTCGCGCCGGCGCGCGGCACCTTTGCGCCGCTCGCGAAGGACAAGGAGGACCCGAACCCGAGCCTCGCGGAGGGGCTCATCGCGTGGCACCTGGGAGATCTGACCGCGGCGGACGCGGCGTTCGTGAAGGTGATCTCGGCGGACCCGACGAACGCGCAGGCGCTGGCGTACCGGGCGCTGGTGGCGCTGCGCCGGAAGGACGCGGTGAACGGCGGCAAGCACGCGGCGAAGGCCGTGGCGAGCGACCGCACCAGCGGGGTCGCGCACCTCGCGATGGGCTGGTCGCTCTTGATGACGAACAAGGCCGAGGCCGCGCGCAAGTCGCTGCAGAAGGCCGTCGAGCTCGCGCCGAACCTGTTCCTCGCCAGGGCGAAGCTCGCAGAGGCGGACATCAAGGTGCGCAAGGTCGCAGAGGCGAAGGCGGCGATGACGCAGGTGCTGCTCTCGGACCCGACGTACGCCGAGGCGAAGCGCGTGCTGTACGGGGTGCCTTGATGAAGGTGCTGCTCATCGGCAGCGGCGCGCGCGAGCACGCGCTCGCGTGGAAGCTCGCGCAGAGCGGGAAGCTGACGAAGCTCGTGTGCGCGCCCGGCAACGCCGGCATGGCCGCGACGTGGGAGTGCCGGCCGCTCGACGTCGTGAAGCCCGAGGCGGCGGTGAGCCTCGCGCGCGAGCTCGGCGCCGAGCTGGTGGTCATCGGCCCCGAGGCGCCGCTCGTCGCCGGCGTGTCGGATGAGCTGCGCGCCGCGGGCTTTCTCGTGTTCGGGCCGTCGGCGGCGGCCGCGCGGCTCGAGGGCAGCAAGGCGTTCGCGAAAGAGGTGATGGAGAAGGCCAGGGTCCCCACGGCGCGCTGGGAGGTCTTCGACGACGCCGAGGCGTGCGCGCGGCGCGCGCGCGAGTGGGGCGCGGTGGTGGTGAAGGCCGACGGGCTCGCGGCCGGCAAGGGCGTCGTGGTGGCGGCCGACGGCGCCGAGGCGGAGGTCGCGGTGCGCTCGCTCGGGCGGCTGCCGGCGGGCAAGCGCATCGTGCTCGAGGAGAAGCTCACCGGGCCCGAGGTCTCGGTGATGGCGTTCTGCGACGGCGAGCGGTACGCGCTGTTGCCCGCGTCGCAGGATCACAAGCGCCTGCTCGACGGTGACGAGGGGCCGAACACCGGCGGCATGGGCGCGTACGCTCCGGCGCCGGTGCTCGACTCGGCGGGGCTCGACGAGGTGGGGCGCAGCGTGATGGAGCCGGTGCTGCGGGTGATGGCGGCGGCGGGGGCTCGGTTCTCGGGGGTGCTGTACGCGGGGCTGATGCTGACGCCCGACGGCCCCAGGGTGCTCGAGTTCAACGCGCGGCTGGGAGACCCCGAGACGCAGCCGCTCATGATGCAGCTCGACGAGGATCTGCTGGACCTGTGCCTGTCATGCGCGCGCGGCGCGCTCGAGGCCCGGCGGCTGAAGGTGCACCCCGGCGTGTCCGTGGGGGTCGTGCTCGCGGCGAAGGGGTACCCGGACTCGCCCGTGACGGGGGCGCCCATCGAGGGCCTGGGCGAGGTGACGCGGGCGCAGGTGTTTCACGCGGGGACGCGGCGGGACGGCGACCGCGTCGTGACCGCCGGCGGGCGCGTGCTGACCGTCTGCGCGCGCGGGGACACGTTCGAGGCGGCGAGAGATCTCGCCTACGCCGAGGTCGCGAAGGTGAAGTTCGAGGGCATGCAGTTCCGCCGGGACATCGGCAAGTTCATGGTCGCCCGCTGACTGCCGGGATCGGGATCGCGATCGGGATCGCCGAGCGCGGCGCCGATCCCGATCCCGATCCCGGCCTCAAGCGAGCGCCCGGCGGTAGACCTCGAGCGTGCGTCTGGCGCAGTCGTCCCAGCTGTACAGGGCGGCGCGCTCTTTCCCGGCCTCGCCGAGCTTGCGCCGCAGGTCCTCGTCGCGGAAGAGGCGCTGGGCGGCCTCGAGCCAGGCCTTCGGATCGTCGGGGTCGACGAGCAGCGCGGCCGAGCCGGTGGTCTCGGGGTGAGCGCCGGCGTTCGAGGCGATGACGGGGGCGCCGCAGGCGAGGGCCTCGAGCGCGGGCAGCCCGAAGCCCTCGTAGCGGGAGGGCACCATGACCGCGACGGCCCCGCCGTAGAACAGCGCGAGATCGGTGTCGCTGAGCGGGGAGATCTCGATGACGGACTCGGGCAGGCCGAGCGCGCGGCGGGCTCCGCGGCCGGCGAGCAGGGCGATGGGCGCGGGCAGGTCGTCGATGATCGGCAACAGCAGGAGCAGGTTCTTGTGCGGCTTGGGGTTGCCGACGGCGGCGAAGTAGCGCGGCGGCAGGCCGCGGCGGCGGCGGAAGTCGTCGAGCTCGGACGGCGACGAGGCGCGGAAGAGCGCGTCCACTCCGTTGGGGATGACCTGCAGCCGGTACTCGGAGAGGCCGAGGTGGCGCGAGATTTCCCGGCGCGAGAACTCGGAGACGGTGAGCAGCGCGGCGGCCCGGCGTGCGCGCGGCGCCACGATGACGCGGTAGTAGGCGGCCTGCACCGGGGTCTGGTCTTCCGGCAGGGCGAGGTGGGTCGCGTCGTGCAGCGTCGCGACGAGCCGGCCGGGCCACATCGCGGGCAGCGAGAACGACGTCGCGTGAAAGAGATCGGGCCGCACCTTCACCAGCGAGGCGAGCAGGGTGGGCTGCTCGATGGGCGAGAGGAAGCCGCCCAGGCACTTCTCGAGCGGGATCCTCGGCACGAGGTCGCCGAGATCGTCGGGGAGCCCGTCGGGGCCGACGAGGCCGATGAACTGCCAGCCCGGCTCGAGCTGCGGCAGGCGGCGTGCGAGCTCCAACGCATAGCGCGCGATGCCGTGCAGCGAGCCGCGCACCATCCGCAAATCGATCAGTACCCTGGGCACGTCTAGTAGGAAGGTAGCGATGCGCATCGCCCTCGTCCACGACTGGCTCATCACCTGGCGCGGGGGAGAGAAGGTCCTCGAGGCGCTGCTCGAGCTGTGCCCCAGGGCCGACCTGTTCACGCTCTTCCACGAGCCGAACGCGATGCCCGCCTCGATCAACCGGCGCACGGTGCACACCGCGTTCGTCGATCGGCTTCCCTACGCCCGGCGCATGCACCGGCAGCTGTTGCCGCTCCTGCCGCTGGCGGTGAAGAGCCTCGACCTTCGGGGGTACGACCTCGTGGTGAGCTCGAGCCACTGCGTCGCGAAGGCGGCGCGCGCCCCGGGCGCGAAGCACCTGTCGTACGTGCACGCGCCGCTGCGGTACTTCTGGGACCGCTTCGACGACTACTTCGGGCCCGGGCAGGCGAGCCTGCCGGTGCGGGCCGCGGCGCTCGCGATGCGGCCGTTCATGCGCTCGTGGGACGTGAAGACGAGCGCCGGCATCGATCGCTTCGTCGCGAACAGCGCGCACGTGGCCCGGCAGATCGCCCAGCGCTACGGCGAGCGGGCGGCGGTGGTGCACCCCCCGGTCGAGCTCGAGCGCTTCACGCGCGAGCCGCTGCCCTCCGGCCCAGGCGAGGCCTTTCTCTGCTTCGGAGCGCTCGCCCCCTACAAGCGCCTCGACCTCGCCATCGAGGCGTTTCGGAAGAACGGCCTGCCGCTGTGGATCGCCGGCTCCGGGCAGATGGAGCGGCGGCTCAAGCGCGACCTGCCACGGAACGTGAAGTGGCTCGGGCCCGTCGACGACGCGCAGCTGCCGCACCTGTTCAAGAGCGCCCGCGCGCTGGTGTTCCCCGGGGAAGAGGACTTCGGCATCACGCCCATCGAGGCGCAGGCGTGCGGGCGGCCGGTGATCGCCTTCGGCAAGGGCGGGGCGCTCGAGACCGTGACGCACGAGAAGACCGGGCTGTTCTTCTACCCGCAACAGCCCGAGGCGCTCGCGGCGGCGGTTCGCCGGTTCGCTGACGAGCTCGAGGGCCGGCTCGACCCTGGCGACGCGCGACAGAACGCGCTCAGGTTCTCGAGAGAGGCGTTCTTCGGGGGCATGCGGCGGCAGCTCGACGAGGTGGCGCCGGGGTGGGCAGAATAGAGGTCGGGCCGGCCTGTGCTAGAGGTTCAAGGCGACCGTGTTCAGCCGTTTCCAGGGCTTCTACAACTCCATCAAGCTCCTCGCCGATCTGGCGGTGCTGCAGGCCGCGTTCTGGGCTGCCTGGTGGACGCGGTTTCAGTCGGGGCTGCCGCACGAGTCGATCCCCCCGATGCAGGACACGCTGACCTCGCTGCTCATGGTGTTGGTCGTGTTCCCGATCGCCTTCCGCCAGGCGAACCTCTACACGACGAACCGCGCGCGCACGCACATCGGCGAGGTCTTCGAGATCTTCAAGGCCACGCTGTTCGCGACGCTGCTGCTGGTCGCGCTGCGCTACTTCACGTCCGAGCGGTACTCGCGAATGACCATCGCCATCTTCATGGTCTACGCGTTCCTCGGCGTGTCGGGCGTGCGGCTCGCGTTCCGCGCCGCGTTCAACGCGCTTCGCCGCCGCGGCTTCAACCTGAAGACGATTCTCGTCGTCGGCGCCGGCGAGCTGGGCGCGCGGGTGATCGAGACCATCGACCAGCACCGCGAGCTCGGCTTCACCGTCACCGGCGTGCTCACGCGGAAGCCGGAGAAGGTCGGCACGCTCGTGAAGGGCGCGAAGGTCGTCGGCCTCATCTCGCAGGTCGACGAGGTGCTCGACGCCCAGGCGGTGGACCAGGTGATCATCGCGCTGCCCATCGACGATCAGCCGCTGGTGAAGCCGCTGATGGAGAAGCTCGCCCAGCGCACCGTCGACGTGAAGGTGGTTCCGGACCTGTACCAATACCGCACGCTGCGCTCGGGGCTCGAAGAGTTCGGAGGCCTGCCGATCATCTCGCTGCAGGGCGCTCCGTTGCACGGGTGGAACGTGGTGCTGAAGCGGACGTTCGACTTCGGGTTCTCGCTGTTCGCGCTGCTGCTCACGGCGCCGGTGATGCTGCTCGTCGCGCTCGCCGTGAAGCTCACCTCGCGCGGCCCGGTGCTGTTCCGGCAAGAGCGCATGGGCATGGATGGGCGCATCTTCCAGATGCTCAAGTTCCGCACCATGCGCATCGACGCGGAGGAGCTCGGCGCGCAGATGGCGAGCCCGGAAGATCCGCGCCGCACGCCCATCGGCGCCTTCCTGCGGCGCTTCTCGCTCGACGAGCTGCCGCAGCTGTTCAACGTGCTGCTCGGAGACATGTCGCTCGTGGGCCCGCGCCCCGAGCGGCCGGTCTTCATCGAGGAGTTCAAGAAGCAGATCCCCCGCTACCACCTGCGGCACATGGTGAAGGCGGGGCTGACGGGCTGGGCCCAGGTCAACGGCCTGCGCGGCCAGACCTCGATCCAGAAGCGCATCGAGTACGACCTCTATTACATCGAGAACTGGTCGCTGCTGCTCGACTTGAAGATCGTGCTGCGCACTGCGTTCGGTGGGTTTCTGTCGAAGAACGCGTACTGATGCTTGCTCTGCTCGTCCTCCTGGCCGGCGCTCCTGATGCCGGAAAGCTGCCCCCGGCGCCGACGCCGCGGGAGATGGCGCAGCTGTACTTCCTCGCCGGCGATCTCTCGCGCGCGATCGACGCGGGCAGGAACTGCCTCAAGATCGAGAAGAAGAAGTGCGAGGCGATGTACCGCGCGCTGGTCGAGTACGAGGCGCTGATCCGGCGCAGCGATCAGCTCACGCCCGCCGAGGTGAAGTCGTACCTCGAGTGGGACCGGCTCATCTCGCCGAAGGAGCCGGGCAAGCTGACGAAGCCGGTGCTCCAGCGGTACATCGAAGAGCCGATCGCCGCCGCGCGCATCGCGCTGCAGGCCGGCGACAAGGCGGCGGCGAAGAGGGCGGCCGAGCGCGTGCTGCAGATGGACCCGAAGAACGCCGACGCGAAGGAAGTGCTGCAGGCGAGTCAGTAGATGATCTCGAGGTCGAGCGGCTCTTTGATGCGCCACGGCTGAACGGGCACGTCGCCGAGCACGAGCAGCTCGGGGCCGGCCGCGACCTGCGCGAAGCGCCGGCCGGGCAGCGTGACCCAGCCGTCGGCGTCGGTCAGCAGCTGGCGGGCGAAGAACGGCGGCAGCGGGGCAGCGACGAGCTCCGCGCCGGCGACCGGTGTTCGGCTGGCGTCGACGACCTGGACCCGCACGCCCGGCTCGAGGACGAGGTCGAAGTCGTCGCCCGCGGCGCGATCGAGCACGTGCGCGAAGGCGTCGCCGCGCCTCGCGCCGATGCTGAGCGTCTGGCCCGGCGCGGTGTCGACCTCGAAGCGGCCGTCGGCGCCGGTGGTCATGCGGTGGTAGCACAGCGGCGCGGGGCCGCAGCCGTGGGCGCCGAGGCCGCCGACGGCGACGCCGACCGAGGGGTAGGGGTCTGCGTCGACGACGTCGATGGGCGTGTAGTCGGTGAAGACCTCAGCGCCCTCGACGGGCAAGCCGCGCGTGTCGAGCACCCGGCCGCGGATCTTCTGGCGGTGGCCGAGCGCCAGGTGCACCGAGGAGCCGCCGGCGGCCTGCTGCTCGTCGCCTCCGGTGCCGGCGGCGTACGCGCGGACGGTGAAGGTGCCGCGGGGCAGGCCCTCGAGGGTGAAGCGACCGGAGCCGTCGGTGAGCGCGGTGCGCACCCAGTCGCCGTTCTCGGCGCTCACGAGCACGCCCTCGACGGGCTGCTCATCGGCGACGACGGAGCCGGTGATGCGCTCTCCGCGCTCGAGGGTCATGACGAGGTCGGCGAGCTCTTCGCCCGGCGAGACGACGAAGCCCTCTTCGTAGGCGGGCAGGTAGCCGTCGGAGCGCGCGACGATGCGCCACGTGCCCGGCGGGAGCTGAAGCGCGAACTCGCCGGTGGTGGGGTCGGCGTCGGCCTCGAACACCTGGCCATCGTCGGACTCGAAGACGAGCTGGACGTCGGGCTGGGCGCCGCTGGAGGGCGTCACGCGGCCCGAGAGCCACGCCTCTTCCGAGGCGAGGGGGATGTCGTCGATCGTGAGGAGCGGCTCGGGGAGCTCGCTGGGGTCGAGGTGCGCGGCCTGCACGAGGTCCGGGGCGTCGGGCGTCGCCGGAGCGGCGGCGGCCACCGCGATGGGCTCGACGGCTGCCGGCGGCAGGGCCTCGGCCGGCGCCAGCGCGAACGTCATCGCCGCGACGAGGCACACCGCGCTGCCGGCCAGCACGAGCTTCACGGGCGACTCGACACCGGGCGGCCGGCGCCGGTTCCGTTAAGCTTTCAGTCGCCGTGACACGCACCGCGGACGACTTCCTGGTCGAGATCGGGCGCAAACCCGACGACGACGCCTTGAAGGCGGTGTTCGCGGATTGGCTGCTCGAGCGGGGAGATCCGCGCGGTGAGCTGATGGCGCTGCAGCTGAAGAGCCACCGCACCGACGAAGATCTCTCGCGCGAGGCGCTGCTGCTGAAGGCCAACGTGCGCAGCTGGCTGCCGGACGAGGTGCTCATCAACCTCGTGCCGTCGTCGATCGTCTTCGAGAAGGGCGTCTTCGCGGCAGCGCGGGTGTCGGTGCGCTCGCAGTCGGCGCTCACTGCGTCGCTGTCTCACCCGGCCTGGGGAACGGTGCGGCGGCTGTCGGGGGCCCCGCTCGAGCTCATCGAGCGCTGCCCGGTGATCGAAGAGCTCACCGAGCTCGACGAGGCGACGATCACGGGCCTCGCACAGCGGGGCCGCGGCATCGGCCGGCTGTCGACGATCGGCGTGGTGGTTCGCTCGCCGGGCGAGCTGGCGCGGGCGTTCGAGTCCCCGAGCGTCGAGTCCGTTCGCGAGCTGCGGCTGGGCTTCCCCGACGTCGACGAGACACGGCAGCAGCCGCTCGGGCTCTCCGACCTCGGGTGGCTGTTCCGTACCGCGCTCTGCGGTCGACTGCAGCGGCTCGTGCTGCAAACCGGCTGGCTGGACCTGGCGACGTTGCTGAACGGCCTCGAGCTGCTCGAGACGCGGGTTCCGGAGCTGCAGCTCACGCCGATGACCTTCGAACCGACCAGCTGGTGGGTGCGCTTCAGCCACCAGCGGCGGCGCGTCATCGTCCACCCCGGCAGCGAGCTCAACGCGTCGTTCAGCGAGGGGCCGGTGCGCGAGCTGCTCGCGACCGCGCCGAACGACTGGTTCGAGGGGGCCTCGCTGCCCGAGGGTTGGGCGAGCGTTCGCAGGCTGCCGTGCTTTCGGAGGGTGCGATGACGGGCTACCCCGAAGAGCCGAGCTCGGCGAGCCGTCGTACGATTTTCTGCGTCCATTGGCCGGCAGCGGCGTCTCCACGAAATCGATGCAAGCCCTAGACTTCGCTACCCCTTTGCGTGCCTTCGTGGCCCGGCGGGCGCCGGCCGGCGTGGAGCCGGACGACCTCGTGCAGGACATCTTCCTGCGCATCCACGAGCGGCTGCCCGAGCTGCGTGACAGCGAGCGGCTCGATGCGTGGATCTTCCAGATCGCGCGCAACGTGCTCGCCGACTCGTTCCGTTCGCGGCGGCGCCGCGAGGCGCTCACCGAGCGCGCGGCCTTCGAGCTCTCCGAGTCGCCGGTGAACGACGACGATGCCGGCGGTGCCTCCGAGCTGACTCCGTGCATCGCTCCGATGATCGAGAGGCTCCCCGAGGCCTATCGGGACGCGCTGGCGCAGACCGAGCTCCAGGGCGTCACGCAGGTCGAGGCCGCGCGGCGGGCCGGGCTGTCGATCTCGGGCATGAAGTCGCGCGTGCAGCGCGGCCGCGATCAGCTCAAGCAGATGCTGCTCGCGTGCTGCGAGATCGAGCTCGACGCGCGCGGGCGCGTGATGGGTTGTTGTCAGAGCGTGCGTCCATTCGCGGGCGCGAGCGACTCCATGAGCATGACAACCCAACTCGAAGCCAGACAAGAGTCGCTGCAGAACACCACCCAACCCGCCGCGAGCGGCTGCTGCGGCGGTCCAGCGCCCGAGGGCGCCTCGGCGTGCTGCGCGCTGGACGCCGAGGTGAAGTCGACCGGTGGCACGGGCTGCGGCTGCAACGCGGCGACGGGGCCTGCCGCGTCGAAGGTGGAGAGCCCGAAGAAGGGCTGCTGCTGATGTCGGCCCACCAGGAGCTCCCCGTCGCCGTCATCGGCGCGGGACCCGTCGGTCTGTCGGCCGCGGTGCAGCTGCTCGAGCGCGGCCTCGACGTGGTCGTGCTGGAGGCCGGGGCCCAGGTCGGCGCCAGCGTCCGTGACTGGGGCCACGTGCGGCTGTTCTCGCCGTGGCGGTACGACGTCGACAAGACGGCGGTGCGTCTGCTCGAGCGCGAAGGCTGGTCGTCGCCACCGCCCGACGAGCTCCCGACGGGCGAGGAGCTCTACCGGCAGTACCTGCGCCCGCTCGCGAGCCTGAAGGGCCTTCGCGACCGCATTCGCACCGGCCGCCGGGTGCAGAGCATCACCCGGCTGCACGTCGACAAGACGCAGACGGCGGGCCGGCAGAACGTGCCGTTCGTGGTGCGCGCGTCGACCCTGGGCGGCGCCACGGAAGAGCTGGTGGCCCGCGCCGTCATCGACGCCTCGGGCACGTGGTGGCGGCCCAACCCGCTCGGCGCCGCCGGCGTGCCGGCGCTCGGCGAAGAGTCGCCGGCCGTCGCGGCGCGCATTCACTACGGCATCCCCGACGTCCTGGGCGCGCACCGGGAGCGCTACGCCGGCAAGACGACGCTCGTCGTCGGTGCGGGGCACTCTGCGGCGAACAGCATCCTCGCGCTCGCAGAGCTTTCGCGGTCGAGCCCGGGGACGGCGATTCACTGGGCGACGCGCAGCGCGAACCTGACGCGGGTGTTCGGCGGCGGCGACGCCGACGGGCTGCCGGCCCGCGGCAAGCTCGGCCTGGAGCTGCGCGCGCTCGCGAACGCCGGAGCGCTGACCATGATCCAGCGCTTGCAGATCGGCGCGGTCCGCGAGGTCACGGGGAAGCTGGAGGTCTCGGGGCTGCGCGCGGGTGAGCCCTTCACGCTGGCAGGCCTCGACGGCATCGTGGTCGCGACGGGCCAGCGGCCGGACCTCGCGCCGACCCGCGAGCTGCGGCTGTCGCTGGACCCGGCGCTCGAGTGCGTGGCCGCGCTCGGGCCGCTGATCGACCCGAACGAGCACAGCTGCGGCACCGTGCGCCCACACGGCGCCCGTGAGCTTGCGCACCCGGAGCCCGGGTTCTACGTCATCGGCAGCAAGAGCTACGGCCGGGCGCCCACCTTCCTCCTGGCGACCGGCTACGAACAAGCGCGGTCGGTCGCCGCGATGCTCGCGGGCGACGTCGAGGCGGCTGCGCGCGTGGAGCTCGACCTGCCCGAGACGGGCGTGTGCACCAGCCGCGGCGTCACCGGCGACAGCGCAGGCGCGTGCTGCGGGCCCGCCTCGGAGCCCTCGGCGAAGCGCCAGTCGGCGTGCTGCTGAGGGGCGCGGCCCCCGTCCTCGCGCTGTCGGTCGATCAGCTCGTCGCCTGGGGGGTGCTGTATTACGCGTACACCGTGCTCTCGCGGCCGATCGCCGCGGACCTCGGCGTGGCGCCGCTCTACGTCGCCGGCGCGTTCTCGGTCTGCCTGCTCACCGCCGGCTGGGCGGGCCAGCGGGTCGGAGCGGCCCTCGACGAGCGCGGCACGCGCGGCACGCTCAGGCTGGGGGCGCTGCTCGCGCCGCCGGCGTTCGCGGGCCTCGCGCTCGTCCGCGGCGAGGTCTCGCTGGTGGTCGCGTTCGTGCTGCTCGGCGCCGTGCAGTCGCTGTCGCTGTACGAGCCCGCGTTCCGCACGCTCGTCGACTGGTACCCGAGACCGCGCGCCCGCGCGCGCGCGATGCTGGCGCTCACGTGCGTGGCAGGGCTCGCGAGCACGCTCTTTCTGCCGCTGACCGGGGCATTGGTCGGACAGCACGGCTGGCGATTGACGGTGGTGCTCCTCGCGGTGGGGCTCGCGCTGGTGCTGCTGCCCGTTCGGTACGGTCTTCCGCTCTCGGAGCGTCGCCGCGCGCCGCCGTCGCCGTCGCCTCGCGCGCCCTCGTCACGGTCCTCGCGGCTGCTCGAGGCCGGAGTCTCGATTCAGTCGTTCGCGGCGACGGGCGTGTCCGTCTACCTCTTGTGGCACCTCGTCGAGCGTGGCACGCCGCCGGCGACGGCGGCGGGCATCGCAGGCCTGGCGGGCGCCGCGCAGGTGCCGGGGCGGGTCGCCGCGGTGCCCCTTCGCCGGGCGATCGGTGGCGCGGTGTTCTTGCCGTTGCTGCTCGTCGTGCAGGCGAGCTCGCTCGCCGGTGTGGTGCTCGGGCCTTCAGGCGTCGCCACTGCCAGCGCGCTCGTCTTCGGCGGGGCGAGCGGGATGATGACGCTCGAGCGAGTGACCGTGCTCGTCGAGTGGTACGGCCGCAGAAGCTTCGGTGCGCGTCAGGGGCAGCTCTCATTCGCGACGAGCATCGCGCGCGCGGTGGCGCCTCTCGTCGTCGAGCTGGGCCACCACGTCGCGAGCTACCGGCTCGTCTTCAGCGCGCTCGCGGTCGCGCTGGCGGTGGGCGCCTGGCTCTGCTCGGCCGCTGCGCGGGCGCGCGCCGCGGAAGGGGGCAGCGCGAGCTGAGAAAAGAAACGGCCCCGGCCATTGCTGGACGGAGCCGTTTCCCCCTCCCTCAGGCCTTTACTCGGGTGGAGCGACAGGGATCGCTCTAGGTGCATTCCCCGTCTGGGCCTGTCACAGCGCCCCTCCGACCCAAAAGCCGCACTTCAATTCGGCCGCGGACCCTCCCGGGCTGACGCCCGCCAGGCGCCTGACGGCGCTTCGGGGTCCGCGTCGGAAGTCAGAAGCTTCAGCTGCAGCCGCTGGTCGCGCCGCAGTTGTGGCACTTGTAGCAAGCGCCGTTGCGCACGGTGATGGTGCCGCAGACGTGGCAGGGCGGAGCGTCAGCCTGGTTCAAGAACGCCTGGCGCGCGGACGACGAAGCCGGCGCCGCGACGGGCGGCGGCGTGGGCGTCGGGGCGTGCTTGAGCTTCATGTCCGAAGTCTCGGTGACGCCCTCGGAACCTTCCTTGGGCTCCATGCCGAGGTCGAGCGCTTCCTGGCGGGGCAGGAACTTCAGCGCGAGCCAGCGGAAGATGTAGTCGCTGATCGACTTGGCGATGGGGAGGTCGGGGTTGCCGGTGAAGCCGCTCGGCTCGAAGCGCATGTGGCTGAACTTGTCGACGAGCACCTGCAGCGGGACGCCGTACTGCAGCGAGAGCGAGATGGCGCAGGCGAAGGAGTCCATCAGGCCGGAGACGGTCGAGCCTTCCTTCGACATGGTGATGAAGAGCTCACCGGGCGAGCCGTCTTCGTACTTGCCGACGGTGAGGTAGCCCTCGTGGCCGGCCACGCTGAACTTGTGCGTGATGGCCTCGCGCTCGTCGGGCAGGCGGCGGCGAGCGATGCGCTCGACGACGATCTGCGGAGGAGGCGCCTCGACGACCGCCGCGACGTCAGCCTTCTTCGCCTTCGAGGTGTTGAGCGGCTGCGACCGCTTGCAGCCGTCGCGGTAGACGGCGACGGCCTTGAGGCCGAGCTTCCACGCCTCGAGGTACGCGGCCTCGATGTCCTCGACGGTGGCGTCGGTCGGCAGGTTGACCGTCTTCGAGATCGCGCCGGAGAGGAACGGCTGCGCCGCGCCCATCATGCGCAGGTGACCCATGTAGTGGATCGAGCGGGTGCCCTTGGCCGGCTTGAACGCGCAGTCGAAGACCGGCAGGTGCTCGGCCTTGAGGTGCGGAGCGCCCTCGATGGTCTCGGCCTTGTCGAGGTGCTGGATGATGTCCGCGACCTGGGTCGAGCTGTAGCCGAGGCGGGTGAGCGCCGCCGGGACCGTGTTGTTGACGATCTTCAGCATGCCGCCGCCGACGAGCTTCTTGTACTTGATGAGCGCGATGTCCGGCTCGATGCCGGTGGTGTCGCAGTCCATCATGAAGCCGATGGTGCCGGTCGGCGCGAGGACGGTGACCTGGCTGTTGCGGAAGCCGTGCGACTCGCCCCACTCGAGGGCGCCGTCCCAGACCTGCTTCTGCGCCTCGAAGAGCTTCTCGGAGACGCCGGTCGCGGGCAGCTGGTAGGCGGCCTTGCGGTGCTTGCGGATGACTCCGAGCATCGGCTCTTCGTTCTTGGTGTAGCCGGCGAAGGGGCCCATGCGCTCGGCGATGCGCGAGCTCTGCAGGTAGGCCTGGCCGGCCATGAGCGAGGTGATGGCGCCGGCGTAGTGGCGGCCCTCGTCGGAGTCGTACGGCAGACCCGAGGCCATGAGCAGGGCGCCGAGGTTGGCGTAGCCCAGGCCGAGCGGGCGGTAGTCGAACGAGTTCTTGGTGATCTTCTCGGTGGGGTACTTCGAGAAGCCGACGATGATCTCCATGCCGAGCAGGGTGACGTCGACGGCGTGGCGGAAGGCCTCGATGTCGAACTCGCCGTCGAGCGCGTGGCGGAACTTCATCAGGTTGAGCGACGCCAGGTTGCAGGCCGTGTCGTCGAGGAACATGTACTCGGAGCACGGGTTCGAGGCGTTGATGCGCGCGGTGTTGGCGCAGGTGTGCCAGTAGTTGACGGTGGTGTCGAACTGCAGGCCCGGGTCACCGCACTGCCAGGCGGCCTCGGAGATGTCGCGGAACAGCTGGCGCGCGGGCATCGTGTCCATCACGGCGCCGTCGCGAACGGCCTTGGTGCTGAACGGCTTGTCGTCGACGACGGCCTTCATGAAGTCGTCGGTGACGCGCACCGAGTTGTTCGAGTTCTGGAAGAAGATCGACGAGTAGGCCTCGCCGTTGAACGACGAGTCGTAGCCGGCGTCGATGAGCGCCCAGGCCTTCTTCTCTTCGTTCACCTTGCAGCGCACGAACTCGAGGATGTCGGGGTGCTCGGCGTTGAGGATGACCATCTTCGCCGCGCGGCGGGTCTTGCCGCCCGACTTGATGACGCCGGCGAACGCGTCGAAGCCCTTCATGAACGAGACGGGGCCCGAGGCGGTGCCGCCGCCGGCGAGCAGCTCTTTCGAGGAGCGGATGGTGGAGAGGTTCGAGCCGGTGCCCGAGCCGTACTTGAAGAGCATGCCCTCGGTCTTGGCGAGGGTGAGGATGCTGTCCATCGAGTCTTCGACGGAGTTGATGAAGCAGGCGCTGCACTGCGGGTGCTCTTCGACGCCGACGTTGAACCAGACGGGCGAGTTGAAGGCGACCTTCTGGTGGAGCAGCAGGTGGGTGAGCTCGGCGTGGAAGGCGGCGCGGTCGGCTTCAGTGGCGAAGTAGCCGCCGGTCTGGCCCCAGCGGGTGATGGTGTCGACCACGCGCGCGACGAGCTTGCGCACCGAGCCCTCGCGCTCGGGAGTGCCCGGCGTGCCGCGGAAGTACTTCGACGCGACGACGTTCGTGGCGAGCATCGACCACGACTTGGGGACCTCGATGTTCTTCTGCTCGAAGACGACCTTGCCGTCTTCACCGGTGATGGCGGAGGAACGGAGCTCCCAGGCGATCTCATCGGCCGGGTCGACGCCCGCGGTCGTGAAATAGCGCGGCACAGTCAGACCGCTGACCCGCTTCTTCGCCTTGCTCTGCTTTGCAGCAGTCGGCGCCGAGGGGGCAGGGGTGACGGCGGCTTTCTGGGTCAGCTCTTTCTCCATCTTTTCTCTCCAGAGCGGTTCCTCGACGGGAACCAGTGTTTACTAACGGTGTGGGTACAGCTCGTTGCGAGACGAAACGGGTGCTGCCCCTCCTGATAGATGCTCGGGAGGGCGACAAAGTGCGAAACTGTGTGTTTTGTGATCCCCTTACCGCTTGGTTCAGGGCGCTACGCGGTTACCCCTCCGAAACAGTGACGGGCTTGTACCGAAAGCAACATCGCGGTGTCAACCCTAAAGCCCCCAGATGTAGTGTCAAATTTTCGACCGATACCCAACATTTAGCGTGTCTCGGTGGGGTGCGGGCTGCTCGGATATTGATTCCAGGCCGAAAAATCGGCCTCAGCGCGTTTACAGGGTACATGTAGGGCAATATCCGTTCAAAACATGATGCACCATATCGTCGTGACGATACATGACCCTGCAGTTTCGGCTGGAGTGCAATTGACTGAGAGTGCGAGTCGAGAACTGATCAATTTCCCCAGGGAGCAGGCCGCAACGTCCCTCTAAATCGGCTCGCGGATCCGTTTTGCACTCTCCCGCACCGACGGTAAGAGGACGCCAGAGGAGTTGAGAAAAAATGCCGCCTCCGTACGCGCGACACGTGTTCGTCTGCATCAACCGAAGGCCCGATGATTCTCCGAAGGGGAGCTGCGCGGCGAAGGGCGCCGAGGAGCTGCCGCCGCTGTTCAAGCGCGCCGCGGACGCGAAGGGCGTGAAGGACGTGCGCATCAACAAGGCGCAGTGCCTGGATGCGTGCGAGCGCGGGTGCGCGGTCGTCGTCTACCCGGAGGGCGTCTGGTACGGGAAGGTCACCGCTTCGGACGTCGACGAGATCGTCGAGAGCCACTTGAAGAACGGGCAGCCCGTCGAGCGGTTGAAGATGGAGCCTTACCCGAAGAAGTGAGTCTGCCCTTGCCCAGCCAACTCAAGCCGCCTGGGCGTAGGTCACGCCAGGCACTAACGGCACGAAGTACACCGTCTCCAGCGTCTGCTGCTCGAACTCGGCTCGGTCCTTCCGCACGATGCGCAGCAGCTTCTGGTGGGACTTCGGCCCGACGGGGATGATGAGCCGGCCGCCGAGCGAGAGCTGGTCGAGCAGCCCGTAGGGCAGCTTCGCCGGCGCGGCGGGCACCAGGATGACGTCGAAGGGCGCGATGGCCGGCCAGCCGAACACGCCATCTCCGTGGCGGACGAAGGCGTTCTGGTACTCGAGGCGGATGAGGCGCTCTTCGGCGAGCCGGGCGAGCGTCTCGTGGCGCTCGATGGTGAACACGTCCTGCGCCAGCAGCGAGCAGCAGGCCGTCATGTAGCCGGAGCCGGTGCCGATCTCGAGCACGCGGTCGCCGGGGTGAATCATCGCCGCCTCGAGCATGCGCGCGACCACGTACGGCTGGGTCACCCACTGGTCCTCGCCCATCGGCACCGACTCGTCGGCGTACGCCTTGTCGACGTAGTCGGGCTCGACGAAGTGCTCACGGGGCACCAGGCGCATCGCGGTGAGCACGCGCGCGTCCGCAACACCACGCTTCTCGAGCTGCTGGTGGACCATCAGCTCCCGCTGGAGAACAAATGGCTGCATGCACCGCCTTCGTAATGGCCGGCCTTTTCTTTTTCTGTGCTCGCAGTGACGTAACCGTTCGGAATCTTTCGCTCACGTGCCTCGGCGCCGTTAAGGTCCGGCCCTGATGCGGTGGCTGTCGGCCGTGCTCTTGCTCGTCGCCTGCGCGCCCGTGCGCGTGCCGTTCGACGCCCCCGAGCTGTACCGCGTCGGCCGCTTCGAGCCCGACGGGCGCTTCGTGTGGTCCGCCACGCGCTTCTCCCTTCGCTTCGACGGCAGCGGGAAGGTGAGGGCGGTGTTTCGCCAGCTGACGAACCCGGCCTCGGACGAGGGCCCCGCCCAGCCGCTGCGCATGCGCTTCGTGCTCGACGGCGCGCCGAAGGACGTCTTCGCCGACGAGCGCGGGCTCATCGAGTTCGAGGCCGTCGCGCCCCCGGGCCGACATCGCTTCACGATGCTGCGCCAGAGCGAGGCCCTCATCGGCGAGGCCCGGCTCGTCGAGCTCGAGCTGCCGCCCGGCGCGAAGCTCGAGCCGTGGCAGCCGCAGCGCCTGTTCGAGTTCGTCGGAGACTCCATCACCGTCGGCTTCGGCGACGAGGGGAAAGATCCGTGTCCCTTCTCGTCGAAGACGCAGGCCATCACCGCCGCGTGGCCCTGGCTGGTCGGTGAGGCGCTCGGCGCCGACATCCGCGTCGTCGGCTGGTCCGGGCGCGGCGTCATCCGCAACTGGCGCGACCGCGAGGGACCGACGGTGCCCGACCTCTGGGCGCCCGCGGAGCCCAGGCCCGACGCGGTGTTCATCGCGCTCGGCGCGAATGACTGGTGGAACGGAGACCCGGGCCCGAAGTTCCTGGCGGCCTACCTCTCGTTCGTCGAGCGCGTGCAGCGCGCGTATCCGGGAGTGCCGATCGTTTCGGTGACGACGGGTCCGAGGGCGCAGGTGCTGCGGACGGCTGCTGCTCTACAGCTCATCGAGGTCGGCGAGATCCCCGGAGGCGGCTGCGTCGGTCATCCCGACTCGCAGGCGCAGCGGCGGCTCGCCGACGACGTCATCGCGAAGCTCTGCGCCGACGCGAAAGGCGGCTCCTGCCGCGGGGCTTCGGCACCGTAGCCGTCCACGCCGGCGTCGGCGTCCGCGTCAGGACGCGGGAGATCATGGCCTGAAGTACGATCTTGACCAGTCGCATGGTGTGGGATGGTGCATCGGTCGTGCCCGTACGACGCGACGCGGTGATGCGGTCTCGCAGGCCCTGAACCTGGGGCACGCGGCGACCTTTGGGCCACCGCGCACCAGTCCGTTACCGGTGGGAAGCACCGCACGTCATGGAGCCGTCATCGGCCGCATGTTGGCCGGCAGGCCCGTGTCGCCGCCCTCGGCGCCGTTGCCGCCGGTGCCGCCGCCGAAGCTGCCCGGGTTGCCGGGGCCGTCGTTCTGCGCGGTGACGTCGAGCAGCCCGCCGGAGTCGTCGCCGTCCTCCGGGCCCGCGCCGCACGTCAAGAGCCACGCTGCCGCGATGATCAGCAGCGCTCTCACGGCGCGACTCCCAGGTCGATGGCGATCGCGCGGTCGGGCAGCTCGATCGTGAGCTCGCGCGCACCCGCGGGGATCGCGACGGCGTCGAACGCGAGGCCGCGATCGAAGATGACGACGCTGTCGCTTTCGAGCTCGAACGACCACCGGCCGTCAGCGGTCGACAGCAGGCCCGAGCTGCTCGAGCCGCCACCGCCACCGCCCGAGTCTCCGCCGCTGCCGAAGCCGCCCCCGCCCGAGTCTCCGCCGAAGCCGTTCGAGCCCGAGCTGCTCGTGCTGTCGTTGAAGGCGCCGCCCGCGCCCTGGCCGCCGTTCTGGCCGTAGTAGTCGCTGTTGCGGCGCTGCGGTTCGCCGTTGCCGCAGGCGGCGAGCAGCGCCGCGGCGGTCAGCGCGATCAGCGCGATCAGGGGCTTCATCGTGCGTCCTCCAGGTCGTAGGCGGCGAGCTCCGATCGGGGCACGGCGCGGCACCCTCGCCGCGAGCGCAGACAGAGTCTCGAGTCGCATTGCGACCACCTGGGACTGCAGGGCCTGTGCCCTCACGCAACGACGGGACGATGGCGGGGCGTCAGTGGGGCGCTGCGCGACGCCGCCGGGCCAGCAGCGCCACGAGCGCCACGACGATGAGCCCTTCGGCGCCGCTGCAGCCGCAGCCCTTCGGCGGGTCGACGGGGTCGACTCCCGCGTCCGCGGTGGCGCCGGCGTCGGGCGGCTGCGCGCCTGCGTCCGGCGGTGAAGAGCCCGCGTCCGGCGTGCCGGCATCGATGCCGAGGAGTCGCTGCAGCGCGGCCTTCGGGTTCACGATGCCGTAGCCGTAGTAGCGGTCGTGGCCGTTCTGATCCGGCACCGCGAACGGAGCCGGCCGCACCGTCTTGACGATCGCCTCGCGGACCTCGCTCGCGCTGGCGTCGGGCTTGGCGGCGAAGAGCAGGCCGGCGACTCCGGCGACGACGGGGCACGCGGCCGACGTGCCGCCGAAGAGCTGGGTGTAGTCGGTCGGGTTCTCGCCGGCGTCTCCGACGGGGTCGAGCGTGTTCGAGCCGGTCGGCGCGGTGAGGTCGACCTCGGCGCCGTAATTCGAGAACGAGGCGGCCTCGTCGAAGTTGTTGATGGCGCCGACGGTGAGCACCTCGGGCAGCGAGTAGAGCTCGCCGGGCTGCAGCTGGCGGTTCTCGTTGCCCGCCGCGAACACGACGAGCGCGCCTTTGCCGCCGTGGCCATCGCGCGAGACGTCTTCGATCGCCATCTTCAGCGAGGTCGGCACCGGGATGCTGGTGGTGAAGCCCCAGCTGTTCGAGACGACCGCGATGTCGGGGTGCTGCAGCGCGAAGCGCATCGCCTCGACGTCGGCGGAGATCGGGACGGGCGTGGTCTTGTCGAGCATGCGCACGCAGCGGACCATGCACTCGGGGCAGACGCCGGCGATGCCGAGGTTGTTGTTGCCGACCGCGCCCACGATGCCGGCGCAGGCGGTGCCGTGGCCCGAGCCGTTGCCGGTCTCGGTGACGGAGGGATCATCGTCCTGATCGACGACGTCGCGGCCCTGCAGGATGTGCGGCGCGAGATCGGGGTGGCTCATGTCGCAGCCGTTGTCGATCACCTGGATGGTGACGCTCGAGGAGCCGCTGCTGAGCGCCCACGCGCCCTCGATGCCGATCTTCTTGAGGTACCACTGGTCGGAATACCGCGGGTCGTTCGGAGGAATGGGGATCGACGTCCGCGTGCGCTGCACCAGCAGGTCGGCTTCGGCGAACGTGACGCCCGGCCGGCGGGCGAGCTCGCGCGCGAGATCGGCTCCGTCGCGGAAGCCGAGCGCGTCGGTGACGAGCCACATGCGGCGCGTGGGGAAGATCTCGCGCACCGGGGCGACGCGGGCTTCGTGCATGACGAGCACCGGGTCGGCGTCGGGCTCGAAGGCCACGATGGCGTGGGGACCCACCGCCACCGGATTGACAGCGAGGATCAGAGCCAATAGCACCGCCGGCATGAGACGGTATCCGCTGCTGCTCGTCAACGTCGCTGCGCTGCTGCTCACCGCCTGCAGCAACCGCACGTGCGGGCCCACGAACTGCGTCGGAGGCTGCTGCACCGCGATGGGCGAGTGCGTCGAGGGCACCGCGCTGCAGTGCGGCATCGGCGGCACCGCCTGCACCCAGTGCGCCGCGGGCGAGATCTGCGGCGCCGGCACGTGCGTGAAAGACGGCACGGGCGGCGGCGGCGGCTCCGCGGGAGGCATGGGCGGCGGCGGCGAGGTCGACGCCGGCCAGCCGCGCTGCACGATGCCGACGACCGTTCCGTGTCAGGACGAGTCGACGATGCAGCTCGCGCTGCGCACCGTCGTGAACACCGACGAGGTCGTCGAAGAGGGCTCGGCGCCGAACTTCAAGACGCGCATCGACGCGCGCGCCGGTGGCCTCAACCCGCAGAGCAGCTACCAGTACCTGCGCTTCACGCCGACGGGCATGCAGAAGGTGATGATCGACGACGACACCGCGTTCACGTCGATGGACTGGGAGATCGCGTTCCGCCGCTACGTCATCCGCGTCAACGCCGGAGTCTCCGGCCCCGGCTGCACCGCGGTCGCGCGCACCGCTCCGAACACGGACTTCGACGCGCTGGCGCAGGCGCCCGCCGGCCTCTCGTGGCGCACCGAGGAGTACTTCACGACGCCGGGCTGCAGCTTCGTGCCGGATCCGAGCGGTCTGCCCGGCGGCCCGGGCACCGCGCTCTCGAGCTACTGGACCTACCAGCAGTGCGTGCAGGTGACGAACAACGTCTACGTCATCCACACGCGCAACGGCCAGTACGTGAAGTTCCAGGTGCTGTCCTATTACGACCCTGGCGCGCAGATGATCTGCAACGCCACGGGCAGTACGCAGGGGCACCCGGGAGATCCGATGTCTGCGGTCCTGAGAGTGCGGTGGGGGTTCATTGCTCCGCCGCCTCCGTGACATCGCCGTCGCCGTCGCCGTCGCCGTCGCCTCGCTGAGCGGCTGCGAGGCCTTCGTCGACGGCACCGAGCCTCGGCCGACGGCCTCGCGCTCCGACGAGCTGCGGCCCGACTCGCCGAACACGACCGAGCCTCCGCCGAGCTTCGCGCCCGGCGACGTGGTCGAGGACTACCTCGTGCCCGACGCCTCGGTCGCGGTGCACTTCACGCGCGCCGGCTCGCACCGCGTCCCGCCGGCCGACACCAACGACAGCGGCATCCCCGACTTCGTCGAGAGCGTCGGCGCCACCTACGCCGCCGTGCTCGATCGCTACGAGGCGCTGGGCTTCCGGCGCCCGCCCGACGACGCGCTCATCCCCGGCGACAACGGCGGCGACGCGCGGTTCGACGTGTACCTGGTCAACTTCGGCACCAGCGCCGACGGCGCGTACCGCAAGGAGTGCCTCGCCTCCGACCCGATTCGCTGCACCGGCTACATGGTGCAGGAGAACGACTTCGCAGGCTTCGGCTACCCGACGGTGCTCGACGGCATCGTCACCGTCTCGAGCCACGAGTACTTCCACGCCGTGCAGGCGGGGTACAGCTCGGTGCAGGGCGTCAACATCACCGAAGGCACGGCGGTCTGGGCGTCGGAGCAGTTCCGCCCGGCGCTCAACGACCTCGAGGGCTTCGCGAACGCGTACCTGATGCAGCCCGAGCGCTCGCTCGACCAGGAGCCCGCGGGCCCGGTCGACAGCTACGCCTACGGCCTGGCGCTGTTCTTCGAGTGCCTCACCGCGCAGCGCGGGCAGGACGCGGTGAAAGATCTCTGGGAGCGCATCGACGGCGGCGCCGGCTGGCTCGGCACGCTCGAGCGCAACGTCGCCGAGGACGGCGGCTCGATCGCCACCATCCTCGAGCGCTGCGCCGACTACAACCTGTTCACCGGCGGCCGCGCCCGCGCCGGCTACGGCCACGCGCGCGCCGAGCGGCTCGGGCTCGCGATGGTGACTCCGTCGTCGGGCTCGCTGAGCGTGCCGCGCGCGCGCATGTTCCGCGCCTCGACCCGGTACTACCAGGCGACGGGGCTGCCCTCGGACGCCGTGCTGTGGTGGAGGCCGGCCGACGACGCGCCCGACGGCGGCGTGGCCTCGATCCGCGTCCGCTTCACGCCCGGAGAGCCGCAGCAGCTTCAGGCCGTGATGCCCGACACCGTCGTGCCGGTGAGCGCGACGTCGGCCTTCGTCCTCATCTCGAACGTCGCCACGAGCGGGCCGAGCGTGCCGGTGCAGGTGTGCGTCGGGGCTCCGTCGTTCGTGCAGGGCTGCAGGCCGGTGCCCGATGCCGGCGTGCCCGATGCGGGGCTGATGGTCGAAGAGGACGCCGGCGTCGTGACGGACGGCGGCGTCGAGCCTCCTCCTCCGCCGGGCAGCTGTGGCTGCGGCACGGGCGGCGCGCCGCTGCTGCTGGCGCTCGGGCTCATGCTCGTGCGCCGGTCGAGGCTGCGGGCGTGAGGTTCGCCGTCGTGCTGCTCGTGGCGTTGCCAGCCGCGGCGCAGGACGCCGGAACGCTCAAGACGCCCACCTCCGAGCCGCCGGGGCTCACCACGGTCGTCACCGGCGGCCGGCTCCCGCAGCAGCTCAAAGACTCCACCGTCGCCGTCGAGGTCATCTCGCGGCGGCAGATCCAGGAGTCCGGCGCTCGCGACGTGAGCGAGATCCTCCAGGGGCGGCCCGGCATCGAGGTGCTCCCCAACGTCGGCCAGGCGGGCGTGCGCATGGGCGGCCTGGGCCCGGCCTACAACCTGATCATGGTCGACGGGCAGCGCGTCTCCGGCCGCATCAACGGCGGAGTCGACCTGCGCCGCATCAGCATCGAGAACATCGAGCAGATCGAGATCGTGAAGGGTCCGTCGTCGGTGCTGTGGGGTGCCGACGCGCTGGCCGGCACCATCAACATCATCACGCGCAACGCGACGAAGCCGCTCGGCGGCAACGCCACCGTCAGCTACGGCACGCTCAACCAGGTCTCCGCGACCGGGGCCGCCGAGGCGAGCGGCGAGAAGTGGGGCGTCATCGTCAGCGGCGGCTACGAGCGGCGCGACGCGTACGACTACGACCGCTCGGACGCGGGCACGAACGGCAGCTCGTTCGACCAGGGGCAGGGCGCGGTGAAGGCGACGTTCGGCGGCCGCTCGAAGGAAGACCCGCGGCTCGACGCCCGCTTCGACGTCACGCGGCGGGTGCAGCACGGCGTCGACGAAGGCGGCGAGAACCTGTTCCTCGACCGCGCGACCCGCGACAACATCTACCAGGGCCGGCTCGGCCTCCGCGTGCCGGTCGGCAACGGGCTCATCGACGTCGCGGCGTCGGCGTCGCACTTCGATCGGCGCGTCGTCGTCGACCAGCGCAACTCGACGAACCTCGACGCGGTCGAGGACACGAAGGACACGGTCGCGCAGCTCGACGCGCAGGCGAGCCAGACGCTCTTCGAGACGCACACGCTGCTCGCCGGAGGCCAGGCGCTCGTCGAGCTGTTCGACAGCCCGCGCATCGAGGGAGGCCACGGCCAGCGGGTGCGCGGCGCGGCGTTCGTGCAGGACGAGTGGACTCCGCAGCTGTCGAAGCGCCTGGCGATCGCGGGAGGCGTTCGCGTCGACTACGACTCGCTGTTCGGTTCGGCGGCGACGCCGCGGCTCGCGGTGCGGTTCGATCCCCTGCAGAACCTCAACGTGCGGCTGAGCACGGGCCTGGGCTTCCGCGCGCCGAGCTTTCAAGAGCTCTACATCGACTTCGAGAACCCCTCGGCGGGCTACCTCATCCGCGGCGATCCGAAGCTTTCGCCCGAGCGCTCGTTCGGCACGAACCTCGGCGCGCAGTGGTCGCCGGGGCGGTTCCTCTTCTCGTTGAACCTGTTCTGGAACGAGCTGTGGAACATGATCGCGATCGTCGGCGGCCCGGGCGAGTTCAGCTACGGCAACGTCGAGCGGGCGCGCTCTCGCGGCCTCGAGGTCTCTGCCGGGGCGGCGCTCATCGAGCCGCTGTCCGTCGAGGCGGGCTACACGCTCACCGACGCGCGCAACCTGAGCACGGGGCTGCCGCTCGAGGGCCAGGCGATTCACCGCTGGTTCGGGCAGGCGCGGCTGCGGCTGCGCGAGTGGGGCCTGACCGCGACGCTGCGCTTCAGCGTCACCGGAGAGCGGCCGTTCCTCGACGACACGGGCACCGCCGTGCAGTGGGTCTCGCCATTTGGCATCCTCGACGCTCGCGTGGCGAAGACGTTCGGGAAGCACGTCGAGGTGTACGCGGCCGGTATGAACCTGGCCGCGGCCGGAGGCACCGACCTGCCGATTCCGCCGATCTCCATCATGGGCGGAGTGACGGTGAGGGACTGATGCGGCGGCTCGTGCTCGTGCTGCTCGTGGCCGCGTGCGAGCCGGCGCTGCCGGAGGGGTGGGGCCAGCGCGATGCGGGCTTCGTCTCGGACGCGGGCGTCGATGCAGGGCGCAGGTACGTGACGTTCACTCCCGATGGAGGCGGCTGGGCCGTCACCGTCGACGCGATGGACTCGACGCGCTGGGCGTCGGTCGACCTCGACGCTCCGGCCGAGGTGCCGTTCGAGGGCGACGGCTGGGATCTCGCGTTCTCGCGCTTCCACATCCGCGCCCGCGGAGGCGCCAGCGGCGACGGCGGCGTGGCCGTCACGGCCATCTACGATGCGGGCTACGCGGCGGTGCAGCAGGCTCCGAACGGGCCGTGGCTTCAAGATCTGCCCGACGGGCCCGACGAGAACATGGACCTCGACACCGTCTTGGACAAAGCCGAGGTCTGGTACGAGTACGAGGGCGTCTTCCACTCGCTCACGCCGCGGCCCATCGTCTACGTCGTGCGCAGCGATCGCGCGGGGTACTTCAAGCTGAAGATCGACGGGTACTACGACCGGGCGGGGACGCCGGCGTTCTTCCGCCTGCGGTTCGCGCCGGTGGCACCGCCGTAAAATGGGGCCTGTCCCCATTTTTTACGGCTTGCAGCCGATGACGCCGTACTGCTCCGCGGTGGCGGCGATGATCGCCGGCTTCTCCTCGGCCGGCTTCTCGCGGACGTCGCGCAGCAGCGCGTCGACGGGCCACTCGGGCACGTAGCCCTTCTCGGCCTGCGCCAGCACCTGCGCGGGTGTCAGGCCCTTGGCTTGCGCGATCGACGACAGCCGCGCGCAGAACGCCTTCATCGCGGCGGTGCCGGCGGCGTCCTTCGGGCGACCCGTCGGCCACGAGTCGACGAGCTTCAGCTTCTTGCCCGACAGCGCGTCGCGAAAGCCGGCAGGCGGCGGCGCCTCGAGCTCGACGTCGAAGCACGCGTACTCGACCTTCGGAGCCACCAGCGGGTGCGTGCACGGCGCCGTCACGATGCGTCCGGGCTTCCCTGGCGTGTTCTTCTTCACCACCTCGAAGCGCGTCATCAGCGGGCCGCCGACGAGCTCTTCGAGGCGCAGCGTGACGCCCGCTCCGGACGACTCGACGGGCTGACTGAGGATGACGCCCCACTCCCAGGCGTCGGCGAGCGGGCAGGCGGCGTCGGCGCGCTTGCGCAGGAAGCCGGGGCGCTCGTTGAGCGGCACCGACTCGACGTCGGGGCCCTTGAAGAAGGGGAGCGCCGCGGCGCGCTTCACCCAGTCGGCGGGGTTCTCCTTGTTGCCCTCGCGGGGGATGGAGCAGACGGCGGCGGCTTCTTCGCGGGTCTGTGCGGCGACGGGCAGCGCGACGAGCAGCAGTGGCCAGAAGAGGAGACCCCGGGTCGGTGTCATCAACCTGCTGGCTAATGGGTACTTTTCGGCAGCGCAGGTGTTTCCGGCGTTGTTACCTTCGGCCGAAACGAAACGGGCCCGCCCTCGGTTGAGAGCGAGCCCGTTCGACGTGAGTCGAAACGCCGTTCAGCGGCGGCGGCCGAAGAGCCGCAGCAGGTACAGCATCAGGTTCACGAAATCGAGGTACAGCACCAGCGCGCCCATGACGGCGAGCGAGCCGGCGCTCGAGTACCCGCTGTTCGCGTGGATCTGGCGGAGCTTCTGCGTGTCGTAGGCGGTCAGGCCGGTGAAGACGACGACGCCGACGAGGCTCGCGACCCAGCTGATCGCCGGGCTCTGCAGGAAGATGTTCACCAGGCCCGCGATGATGAGGCCGATGAGGCCCATGAAGAGGAACCCGCCCCAGCTCGACAGGTCTTTCTTCGTGACCGTCCCGTAGACGCTCATCGCGCCGAACATGGCCGCCGTGATGCCGAACACCGCGTAGATCGACGTCGCGGTGTAGACGATGAACAGCACGGAGAACGTCAGGCCGTTCATGAACGCGTAGAGCAGGAACATGCCTGCGGCCACCGGCGTGCTGACCCGCGAGGCGAGCCACGTGAACGCGAGCACCATCACGAACTCGGCGATGATCAGCGGCATCCACAGGGGCATCACCGCTTCGAGCAGCGACGGCGAGGCGGCGACGACGTACGCCGTCACGCCGGTCAGCGCGAGGCCGGCGAACATCCACCGGTAGACCTTCGCCATGAAGGCGTTGGCCGACTCCTGCGCGAGGATCTGCGATGCCGCGCCGTTATTTGAACCGACGTCTCCGGAAACTGCTCCGGGAGTTTCCCAGGCCATGTGTGTTGGTCTCCTTTGGATCTACCTGATGCGTGCACGGTACACATTCGTCAAGGAGGTGGCCACCTCCTCGGTCAGCAAGGGGATGACGCCCCCGCCGCCGACGATGTTGACGATGTGTGAAATCGAGCCCCTGCAGACGCCTCCCCAGGCGGGGGTGGCGTCCAGGCCGACGGATGCATACGAGGAGAAGTCGACGTAGAGGTCGGCCTCGCGCTGCTCCTTGCCGCTGCAGAGCAGGTGCGGTTCCGCCTTCGTCTCGACGATCTGCTGGACCACGAAGCCTCCTCCGGTCTTGTCGTGCAGGGCGCGCTCACACAACGCGGGCCAGTCGAGCGATGTTCCGTAGGCGGCGCGCACGCGCTCGTCGTACGAGGGCTCCGAGCGGGTGCGGCCGACGAAGACCGCGCGGCCCCCGTAGTCCCAGCTGCGCTTGAGCACGTAGCGGTCCGGGTCGGCGGCGACCTTGCGCGCCAGCGCCGCGTCGAAGAACGGCCGCGTCCACGGCACCGACTCGGCGATGGCGTCGAGCTCGGCCTTCGACAGCCCGGAGTCGCGCGCGAGCTGGCCCTCTTCGAGCGCCTGCGACATCAGCGCGAAGACGAGCTTCGCCTCGACCTGGGAGGCCGGCGGGTTGAGGACGACGGCGCGGCGGCCTTGGGGCTCTTCGAGCAGCTTGGTGACGTAGTCGGCGCCGGCCATGTCCGGCTCCTCGAGGCGGCGGACGAAGAGGTGGCGGTAGACCAGCTCGTAGGTCTTGCCGTTGGCGCGGACGGCGTCGTCGCCGGAGAGCTGGTCGGGGTGGACGACGTCGGCGTCGGCTCCGAAGTCGCGGAAGCGCTCGCAGAGGTAGCGCTGCTCGGTGAGCTGCGCGTCGTTGCGGCGGCAGAGCAGGGCGATGGTCGCGGGCGTCTTGCCCGGCCGAACCTGCGCGTAGCCGGCGAGCAGCGCGCGGTAGAGCGCCAGCGCGTTCGAGCCGTTCTGCGCCTGCAGCTTCGCGACGTGCTCGGGCGAAGCGCCCCAGTGGCGGCCGACCACGTCGAGGAGCGTGTGCGCGGCGATGTCCGAGTAGCCCTGCATCGCGGGGATGGTGGCGTTCACCTCGAGCGCCTCGACCTTCGCGCCCACGAAGAAGTCGACGCGCGTGGTGACGAGCTTGAGCGCCCGCACGAACGTCGCCGTCGCGAGCCGCTTCTCGAGCGGCGACATGCCGTCGAGCAGCATCGCCTTCGCCGGCCCGGCGAGCACGGCGTGCGCGACCTTCGCGGCGGCCGACGAGAGCAGCGCGGACAGCTTCAGGCGCCGATCGAGCTCGGCCTTCGCCACGATCACCGCAGTCGCGGTGATCGGAATCGGCTTCGTGGCGCCGTCGGCCCGGTTCGTGACGGCGAGGCCCTTCGTGTACGCGCGTTCGGCGAGCAGCGGCCCGAAGTGCTTCGCGTCACTTCGCAGGGCTGTTAGAAGCTCGGAGGCGTTCATGGGCAAGAACCTCGAATTTCTATTCGATCTGATGAGCCCGTACTCCTATCTCGCGGCGACGCGCCTGCACGATCTTTCGGCGCGCACGAAGGCGAGCGTGAAGTGGGTGCCGGTCTACCTGCCGGGCATCATGCGCGCGGTCGGCAACCGCGGCCCGACGGAAGTTCCGCCGAAGGGCGTGTACGTCTTCAAGGACATCAACGACTGGGCGAAGCACTACGGGTTGCCCGAGATCCTGCTGCCCGACGAGTTCCCGTTCCAGGCGGCGCAGGGCTTGAGGCTGTGCCTCGCGGCGGAAGAGCAGGGGAAGGGCCCGGAGCTCGCGCTGGCGCTGTTCAAGAAGATCTGGGCCGAGCGCCGCAACGCGAACGACGACGCGACGCTGCGCGAGGCGCTCACCCAGGTCGGCCTCGACGTCGAGAAGACGCTCGAGCGCGGCCAGAGCGAAGAGATCCGCGCGAAGCTCAAGGCCAACACCGAAGAGGCGGTGAGCCGCGGCGCCTTCGGCGTGCCGACGTTCTTCGTCGAGCGCGACGAGATGTTCGTCGGCAATGATCGGTTGTTGTTCGTAGAGAAGGCGTTGACCTCATGATCCACCGCTTCCGCCAGGAGTCCGCCGCGCTGCTCGTCATCGACGTACAGGAGCGCCTGTGCGCCGCGATGCGCCCCGACGCGCTCGCCCGGGTCGTCAACCGCACGCTCGCCGCCATCGACGGAGCGAAGGCCCTCGGCCTGCCCATCGTCGTCACCGAGCAGTACCCGAAGGGCCTGGGGCCCACGATCAAAGAGATCCGCGAGCGCATCGAGGGCTTCGCGCCGGTCGAGAAGATCGAGTTCTCGGCGCTGGTGCCGCTGGTGCGCGAGAAGCTCGCGGCCCGGCCGCAGGTGCTCGTCACCGGCATGGAGAGCCACGTCTGTGTCTTTCAGACCGTGCGCGATCTGGCCGCGTCCGGGCTGAGCCCGTACCTCGCGACCGACGCCGTCATCTCGCGCAGCGCGGCGGATCATGACGTCGGGCTGCAGCTGTGCCGCGACGCGGGCGCGGTGATGACGACCGTCGAGACCGCGCTGTTCGACGCGCTCGGCAAGGCCGGGGGGCCGCAGTTCAAGGCCGTCTCCGCGGCGGTGAAGTGAAGATGGGGACAGGCGGCCTGGGTTCGAGCGCACGGAAAAGCAGCCTGTCCCCCTTTTTGCGCAAGTGACGCAGCCGACGCTCACTTCGATTCGCGCGCTGCGTGACGAGGAGGAGCAGCTCCTCGCCGAGCACGGGCTCGAGGCGGAGAAGGTCATCTCGGTGCTGCGGCTGGTGCTGCAGGCCGCGCGCGTCATCGCGTTCGGCGTGACGGCGGCGGCCTCGGGGTACATCGGCATGCTGCCGGCCATCTCGCCGCGGCCGTTCTTCGTCCTGGGCTACACCGCGCTGTGCATCGGCACGGTCTGGCGCGTGCGCACCGTGAAGGCGAAGGCGGGCCGCGCGAAGTGGATGCCGCTGCTGATGATCACGGCGGACTACGGGTTCATCTTCGCGATGGGCATGACGACTCCGGAGTTCGACGAAGGCCCGCAGGGCGTCATCGCGGCGATCTGCTGCATGGTGCTGCTGGGCTTCGCGGCGCTGCGCCTGCGGCGGCTGCACGTGCTGTGGTCGAGCCTGCTCTCGTTCGTCGTCTACGGCGTCATCACGTGGCGCGACAACGCGAACGGCGAAGAGGTGCGTGCGCTGCCGGTCGTCTTCACGTTCGTGACGTTCGCGGTGACGACGTGGCTCGTGCTCGTGCTGTCCGACCGGGTGCGGCAGATGTTCCAGACGCTGCGCACGCGCGACAACCTGCGCCGCTTCCTGCCGAAGCAGGTCGCCGATCGCGTCGAGAAGTCGAACATGCGCGCGCTCGACCCGGTGAAGCGCGAGGTGACCGTGCTGTTCTCGGACATCCGCGACTTCACCGCGACGAGCGAGACGATGGATCCGTCGGCGGTGATGAAGTTCCTCGACGACTACTTCGGGCGCATGTCGGCCGTCGTGCAGGCGCGCGGCGGCACCGTCGGCAAGTTCATCGGAGACGGCATGCTCTGCTACTGGGGCGTCCCCGAAGAGGACGACGCCCACGCCGAGCACGCGGTGCAGGCCGCGCTCGACATGCGCGCCGTCGTCGAGGAGCTGAACCGCGAGCGGGCGCAGGCGGGCGAGCCGCCGGTGAAGATCGGGGTCGGCATCCACACCGGCCCCGTCGCCGCGGGCGAGCTCGGCGGCAAGGGCGAGGGCCTGCACGAGTACACGGTCATCGGCGACAGCGTGAACCTCGCCTCGCGCATCGAGGGGCTCACCAAGCAGCACCAGGTCGACATCCTCGTGAGCGACCATACGTGGAGCCGCCTCGGCGCGCGCTTCGTCGGCCAGCCGTGCGGCGAGGAGAAGGTGAAGGGTCGGGCCGAGCCGGTGCGCATTCACGCGGTCAGCTCGCGCACGGTCGCGGCCGGGTCGGCGCTCACGCCGTGATCCGCGTGCTCGACTCGGTTGCGCTGCCCGAAGGCGCGCGCGCGGTGGTGGAGGCCGGGCCGTGGAAGGTGGCCGTCGTGCGTGTCGACGGCGTCGTGCACGCCATCGACAACGTCTGCCCGCACCGCGGAGGAGAGCTGGGCCTGGGCGACCTGCAGGGCCACCACCTCTACTGCCCGCAGCACGCGTGGTGCTTCGACGTGCGGACGGGCGAGGGCTTCTTCCCGCAAGGCATCCGCGTGCGGCGCTTCGACGTGCAGGAGCGCGACGGCGGAATCTGGATCGCGGTACCGTAGCGGCCGTGTTCGAGGACAGCGCCGTCGAGTCGATGTGGCTCAAGGCACACCGCAAGCACCTCACGCCGCAGCTCAAAGGCGAGCTGCGCCGCTTCGGCATCGACCTCGATCGCCCGCTCAAGCCGCAGTACGAGAACGAGGTGCTGCACCAGGGCACGCGCATGCTGCGCCGCACCGTGTACGGGCACATCGTCGACGACGCCGCGGCGTACCGCGCGATCGGCGAGGCGGTGATCGACGGCTTCTTCGACACCGTGATCGGCAAGGCGATGGCGAACGTGTTCAAGCTCATCGGCTTCCGCAAGATCGTCGAGCGGCTGCCGCAGACGCTGCAGCGCGGGAACAACCACGTGAAGGCGACGATCCGCTGGACGGGGCAGAACGAGGCGGTGCTCGAGGTGAACGACACGCAGCCGCACCCGGCGATCAACGTCGGCGTCTTCGAGCGGGCGTTCCGTCACTGGTTCAAGGTGCCGGGCTTCAAGGCCGAGCTGCTCGAGAGCTCTCCGCAGAAGACCGCCTACCGGTTGAGCTGGCCATGAAGGTGACGAGCGCGTTCGAGTTCATGTTCTCGGCCGCGGTGCGGCTGCCCGGCGCGACCGGAGCGAAGAAGCACCTGCACGGCCACAACTACCGGCTGCAGGTCATTCTCGACGGCGAGGTCGACGAGGCGATGGTCCGCCAGACGGTGCGCGAGGCCGCGCTCGAGCGAGCCGATCACCACATGCTCAACGACGTCATCCCCGAGCCGAGCGCGGCGAACGTGGCGAAGTGGTTCTTCGCCGAGCTGAAGCCGAAGCTGCCGCAGCTCATCGAGGTGGCGCTGTGGCCGACGGCGGAGCACTGCGTCCGAGTGAGCTGATCGACCCCGAACCCGAACGCGAACCCGAACCCGGCCGTTGTCGGTCGTGCTAGGAGCGTGACTCATGCGCCCACGCTCGGAACCCCGCCACGGCGGCGACATCATCGCCTCGGTTCTCTCCCGCTGGCGAGTCCCCTACGTCTTCACGCTGTGCGGCGGTCACATCTCGCCGATCCTCGTCGGCGCGAAGGACCACGGCATCAAGGTGATCGACTGCCGCGACGAGCGCAACGCCGTCTTCGCCGCCGACGCGGTGGCGCGCATGACGGGCATTCCCGGAGTCGCCGCCGTCACCGCCGGCCCCGGCGTCACCAACGCGCTCACCGCGCTCAAGAACGCGCAGCTCGCGCAGACGCCAATGGTGCTCTTCGGCGGCGCGACGGCGACGGTGCTCAAGGGCCGCGGCGCGCTGCAGGACATCGATCAGACGAGCCTGGTGAAGAGCGCGGTGAAGTGGATGGCGCGCTGCACGATGGTGAGCCAGCTCGAGCCGACGCTCGAGCGCGCGCTCAACGAGGCCAAGTCCGGGGTCCCCGGACCCGTCTTCATCGAGGTCCCCGTCGACGTGCTGTACCCCGAGGACACCGTCCGCGACATGTTCATGAAGGAGTCCGGCGCGGCGAAGGGCGAGACGCTCTCGCAGAAGGCGATCGGCCTGTACCTCAAAGGCCACCTCTACCGGCAGTTCCACATGCCGTACGTCGACGTGAAGTCGAAGGTCGACCAGGTGACGTCGCAGCTGCCGTCGATGAGCAGCGACCGCGACATCGACCAGGTGGCCGCCGTGCTCAAGAAGTCCGAGCGGCCCGCGCTCGTGCTCGGCAGCCAGACGATGGTGAACTGCGAAGACCCCGAGCCGCTGGCGCGCGCGGTCAGCGCGCTGGGCATTCCGGTGTGGCTGGGCGGCACGAGCCGCGGCCTGCTGGGGCGGGACTCTCCGATCCAGTTCCGTCACGCGCGCGGCAAGGCGCTCAAAGAAGCCGACACGGCGATCGTGTGCGGCTTCCCGTTCGACTTCCGCATGAAGTACGGCCTGGGCTTCAACCGCAAAGGCACGCTGATCTCCGCGAACCTCTCGGCGCGCGAGCTCACCAAGAACCGCCGGCCGGACTACGCGCTGCAGATGCCCGCGGCCGACTTCCTCATCAAGCTCGCGCAGCGGGGCGTCAGCGGCAACTGGGGCGCCTGGCTGGAGGAGTGCAAGAAGCGCGAGGCCGCGCGCGACGCCGAGATCCGCTCGAAGGCGAAGGCGACGGGGCCGCTGGTCGACCCGATCCAGCTGTTCCTGCGCATGGAAGAGAAGCTCGCCGACGACAGCGTGCTCGTCGTCGACGGCGGCGACTTCGTCGCGACGGCCGCGTACATCTTGAAGCCGCGCAAGCCGCTCTCCTGGCTCGACCCCGGCGTCTTCGGCACCCTCGGCGTCGGCGGAGGCTTCGCGGTCGGCGCCGCCGCCGTCCGCAAGAAGGCCGAGGTGTGGATCATCTACGGCGACGGCTCGAGCGCGTACTCGCTCAACGAGTTCGACACCTTCGTGCGGCACGGCATGGCTCCCATCGCCGTGGTCGGCACCGACGCGAGCTGGGGGCAGATCGCCCGCGACCAGGTCACCATCCTGGGCTCGGACGTCGGCACGACGCTCATCAAGACCTCGTACGAGAAGGTCGCCGAGGGCTACGGCGGAGTGGGGCTGCTGCTCGACGACCCGAAGAAGATCGACTGGACCCTCGACGAGGCGAAGCGCCTGGCCCACCAGGGCAAGCCGGTCTGCATCAACGTGCACCTGCAGAAGACCGACTTCCGCGAGGGCTCGATCTCGATTTGAAGGTTTTTGAAGGTCGCGGCACCTGCGGCCCGAATGAGGGCTCTGGGGACGCTCGGTGTGGTCATCTGTGTGGCGTGCGCCGGGCCGGAAGCGCCTGCGTCCTCCGAGCGCGCGCAGCAGCCGATCTGGGGCGGAACCCCGTCGTTGAACGACGAGGCCGTCTTCAACCTCGAGAACCCGAGCTCGTCGTGCACGGCGACGTTGATCGCTCCGCGGACGCTGCTGTCGGCACGCCACTGTCTCGACGGGCCGCCCTACGCAGCGCTGAATCTCCCCAACACGGCACGTGTCGACGTCATCGAGACGCTGACCGTGTTCGAGTACACCGACGGCGGCAGCGATCACGACCTCGCGCTGCTGTTCCTCTCCGCGCCGGCCCCGGTGAAGCCGATTCCGTGGAACTGGTGGAAGCGGCGCTACGAGCCGGGCCGCGATCGCATCCGGCACGTCGGCTACGGCCTCACCGAGACGGGCTCGTCGGGGACCCGCCTGCAGGTGACGGTGCCGCTCGACGGGACGCGTGAGACTCCAATCGACGGCCTCGGCATCCTCACGGGCGACGCGGAGCACGGCATCTGCTTCGGCGACTCGGGCGGCCCGGCGCTGCTCGTCCCCGAGGACGGCGGAGTCGAGTCGGTGCTCGGCGTGCACACGCTGCTGCAGCGCCGCGAGTGCCCGTGGGGCTTCTCGACGGTGCTGCCGCCCGACCGCCGCTTCATCGAAGACTGGATGCGAACGCACGAAGACGCCGGCTGCTCGCGTGACGACCGCTGCGTCGCGGGCTGTACGCCGGTCGACCAGGACTGCGCCTGCGTCGCCGACGGGGTCTGCAGCGCCGACTGCATCGATCTCGACGATCCGGACTGCTCACCGTTCTGCAAGCCCGACGGCCTGTGCAGCCTGGGGCCCTGCGCGCTGCGCGACGAGGACTGCAACGAGCCGGGGCAGGGGTGCCTGCGACCGGCGCAGTGCCCGGGCCGCGAGTGCGTGAACGACCCGCAGAACCCGAACAAGTACTGCACGCAGCAGTGCGTCGCCGGGCTGTGTCCGGTGGGCTTCGAGTGCGACGCGATGCGGGGCGTCTGCATCAAGCAGCAGCTGCCGTACGTGGACAACGGCGGCGCGTGCACGGACGGCGTGAACCTGTGCCGCGAGTTCTCGCAGTGCATCGACGGCGTCTGCACTGCGCTCTGCACGTCGCAGCTCGACTGCCCGAAGAACTGGTTCTGCCGCGAGAGCTTCCCCCGCATCTGCGTCGCGAAGAACGTCGTGCTGCGGCCGTCGACGCTCGAGGCGCCGGCGGCGCCGACGGGCTGTCAGGCGATCGCTGCCGGGCCGCTGCTGCTCATGGCGTGCACGACCATCCGGCGTCGGGCGCGCACTGGCAGGAGCCGCTCGCGTACGTGCACGTCGTGACGTCGGCACAGCCGGCATCGGTCGGGTTGAGCTCCCGGGCACAGTCGAACTGCTGCCCGCCGCAGCGCGTCGCGCACCTCGCGTAGCGCATGACGAAGTGGCTGTAGCAGCTGCACTCGATCGCGCAGCCAGCGTCGGTGGTGCCGCACGCCGTTCGGCTGCCGCGGTCGCAGAACGCGCCCTCGACGCAGTTCTGCGCTTGCGGGCACATGCTGACGCACTCGGTGAGCTGCCCGTACGTGCACCGGCAGCGCTGCATGCACGGCCCGTCGCCCTCGTTCATGGTGCAGGTGCTGCGGGTGCCGCACTGCGAAGGGCAGGCCTCGGCATCGCCTGCGTCGACGCCGCCGTCGACACCTGGGCTGCCGGAACACGCCACCAGCAGCAGCACTCCGAGGGCGGCCGTGTTACATGCGCGTGACGTCATGGAGATGTTCCTCTCAGTCGACTTCCACTTCTCGGCGGCCCACCAGCTCCCTTACTACGACGGGCCCTGCAAGCGCCTGCACGGTCACAACTACCAGCTGCGGTTGACGCTGACGGGCCGGCCGTCTCCGAAGGACGGCATGATCCGCGACTTCGACGAGGTGAAGAAGAAGGTCTGGGAGACCTGCCTCGTCGCCTGCGATCACCACAACCTGAACGACATCATGGACAACCCCACGGCCGAGAACATGGTCGTGTGGATGTGGGATCGCATCGAGCCGCAGGTGCAGGGCCTCGTCGAGCTGCAGCTCTGGGAGACCCCCGAGTACTGCGTGACGTACCGACGCCCGGCAAAATGAAGAAGCCCGACCGCGCCCGCATGGAGCGAGCCGTCGCCGACTTCCTCGATGCCTGCGGCGTCGACCGGCACAAAGATCCGAACCTCAAGCAGACTCCGCAGCGCGTCGTCGATGCCTGGCTGGAGGAGTTCATCGACGGCTACGAGATGAAGCCCTCGAGCCTGCTCGAAGAGCGCTTCCCCGCCGGCAAGACGGCGCGCCGCCAGCTCGTCGTCATCACGCACCTGCGCTTCCACTCGATGTGCCCGCATCACCTCTTGCCGTACACGGGCGTCGCGCACGTCGCGTACCTGCCGGGCCGCGAGGTCGTCGGCTTCGGCCGGCTCAACGCCATTCTCGAGACGTTCTCGCACCGGCTGACGCTGCAGGAGGAGATCGCCCGCAACGTCGCGCGCACCCTCGCTGAAGAGCTGAAGTCGCCGGGCGCCGCCTGCGTCCTCGAGGCCGAGCAGACGTGCCTGCGCCTGCGCGGCGGCCACCAGCGCGACGCGGTCACCCACGCCGAGGCCTACGAGGGCGTGCTGAAGAAGGACGCCGCGCTGCGCAGCGAGCTGTGGGCCCGCATCGGGGGCGGTCGCAAGTGAGCAGGAAGTCTGCGAACAAGGCGAAGCTGAGCGACACGCTCACCGGCACCGAGCAGCTCGGCGGCGAGACGCGCGTCGCGATCGTGACCGGGGCGTCGCGCGGCATCGGGTTCTCCACCGCCGAAGCGCTCGCGCGCGCGGGCATGGACGTGGTCGTGACCTCGACGATGAAGGGCGGCACCGCGGAGATCGCCCGGCGCGTGCGTGACAACGGCCGTCGCGTGCTCGAGTTCGTCTACGAGGCGAGCTCGCGCCAGAGCGCCGACGCGCTGGTGATGGCCACGATGGCCGAGCTGGGGCGCGTCGACGTGCTGGTGAACAACGCCGGCATCGTGGTGCGCCGGCCGCTCGAGAAGATGAGCGACGACGACTTCGATCTCGTGCTCAAGGTGAACCTGTCGGGCCCGTTCTACCTGGTGCGGCGCCTGGTGCCGCAGATGGTGCGGCGCGGCTACGGGCGCATCATCAACGTCTCGTCGATCAGCGCGACCTTGGGCTCGCCGAAGGCGATGGGCTACGCCGCCGCGAAGGCCGGGCTCGATGCGATGACGCGCTCGCTGGCAGAAGAGCTGCGCGGCACCGGCGTGTTCGTCGCCGGGTTGTCTCCGGGCTCGGTGGACACCGACATGCTGAAAGGCAGCGGCTTCGATCCCGCGATGAGCGCCGACGAGGTCGCCGCCGTCATCCGCTACCTGGTGCTGCAGGCGCCGGACGCCATGCGCGGAGCCAGGGTAGAAATGTTCGGATGAGCCCTCTCGAAGCGGTCCGATCCGAGCTCACCGACATCCCCACCAAAGACGACGCCGACACCCGCGCCGTCTACGGCCACGACGAGAGCGACACCGCCGACTTCCTGCCCGATCTCGTCGTCTTCGCGCGCACGACGGAAGAGGTCTCGCGCGTGGTGAAGGCGTGCATGAAGCACAAGGTGCCGGTGACTCCGGTGGCGGCGCGCAGCGGCAAGTCGGGCGGCTCGCTGCCGCTCGAGGGTGGCGTCTCGCTCAGCCTCGAGCGCATGAACCGCATCCTCGAGATCAACACGGAAGATCTCACCGCGGTCGCCGAGCCGGGCGTCATCCTCGAGACGTTCATGAAGGCGGTCGACGAGAAGGGCCTCTTCTACCCGCCGGACCCCAACTCGCAGTCGATGTGCACGCTGGGCGGCAACATCGCCGAGAACGCCGGCGGCCCGCGAGCGCTGAAGTACGGAGTCACCCGCGACTACGTGCTCGGCCTCGAGTGGGTGATGCCGAACGGAGACGTGCTCGACGTCGGCCGGCGCACCATCAAGGGCGTCGCGGGCTACGACCTGTGCGGGCTGCTGGTCGGCAGCGAGGGCACGCTCGGCATCGCGACGCGCATCACGCTGCAGCTCATCCCCAAGCCGCAGCGGGTGATGACCGCGCTGGTCATCTTCACCGACGTGCTGCAGGCGGCGCGCGCGGTGAGCGCGGTGCTCGCGGCCGGGGTTCTGCCGCGAACGCTCGAGCTGCTCGACGACGTCAGCATCCGCGCGATCGACGGGCGCGGCTTCAACTTCCCGCGCGGCGCCGGCGCCGCCGTCATCGCCGAGGTCGACGGCAACGTCGAAGACGGGCTCCTGCAGGAGCTCGCGCGCATGGGCGAGATCTTCGAGAAGGCCGGCGCGCTCGAGACGCTGATGGCGCAGGACGACGCGCAGCGCGAGAAGCTGTGGGCCGCGCGGCGCATCGTCTCGACTTCGTTACGCGCGATGAAGCGCCACAAGATCTCCGAGGACATCGCGGTGCCGCGCTCGAAGATCCCCGAGGCGATCGAGCGCTTCAAGGCATCAGGTGCACGACTGGGTCTGACGGTCGCGACTTATGGGCACGCCGGCGACGGCAACCTGCACGCGAACGTCCTCTACGACGGGCCCCACGAGCGCGCGAAGGTCGACGCGGTCGTCGAAGAGATGATGCGCGTTACCGTTTCGTTGGGCGGGACCATCACCGGCGAACACGGGGTCGGATTTGCGAAGAGGAATTTTCTCTCTTTTGAGCAGCGCCCGGCGGTGATCTCGTTACAGATGAGTATCAAGTCGCTGTTCGATCCGGACGGCCTCTTCAACCCCGGCAAGATTTTCCCGCCGGAAAAGATTTCTTGATTCGCTCACTTGCGGGGCGGGTCGAAAAATCCGCGTGAAGAAGCGTGAAGGATCGAAATTCTTCGCGAAACGCGGACGAGTGCCTCGCGTCTCTTTGTTGAATGTTTCGAAGCGGTTGTTACCGCCGCGAAACCGTAAACGAAGGACCAACGGAGGCGAAGATGGCATTCAAGGCGCGCAACGAGACCGAAGGGATCTCGCACTATCTTCGGAGCCTGGGAGGGCACCGGCAGCTGACCCGCGAGGACGAGTACGAGCTTTCGGCTCGGGCTCACAAGGGTGACGCTGAGGCGAGAAGGATTCTGGCGGAGTGCAACCTGCCGTTCGTGGTGGCTGTCGCGAGGAAGTTCCAGAACCGCGGCGCTCGCCTCGACGACCTGGTTCAGGAGGGCAACGTCGGCCTGATGAAGGCGATCGAGCACTTCGACTCGCGGAAGAACGTCCGCTTCGCCACGTACGCGGTGTGGTGGATCCGCGCGTACATCACCCGCTACCTGAAGGACAACCGCAGCCAGGTTCGCGGCGGCGAGGCCGAGCGCGTGTCGATGAGCGACTTCTCGCTCGACACTCCGATCGAAGACGACTCCGAGACGACGTACCTGGAGCGCCTCGAGGACAACGCGCAGACGCAGGACGAGGCCTTCCTGCGCAGCGAGCGTGACGCCGAGGTCAGCGAGGCGCTCACCCGCGTGAAGAAGCGCCTGGGCGATCTGGGCTGGGACATTCTCCAGGAGCGGCTCACGCAGGAGAAGCCGCGCACCCTCGAGGAGCTCGGCCAGCGCTGGGGCGTCAGCCGCGAGCGCGTTCGCCAGGTCGAGCTGCGCACCCGCAACTTCCTCGCCCGCTACCTCGCCGCGTTCAACGACGACCGCGAAGAGAACGGCGCGACGAAGGCCGCCTGAAAGGCGCCGTTCGGAAATTCGAAACGTCGTGCGCGGGGCCGCGGAGAAATTCGCGGCCCCGTTCGTTTCCGCGGCGAGGGCGTGCTATTGGCGCCGCATGACTGCTGCCGAGAAAGTTCCGTCAGAGGTCGCTGGGGGAAGTGAACGCAACCTGGTCGAGCTGTTGCTCACGCGAGTGAGAGAGAGCCGCGGTCCGGCCGTGACCCACAAGGTCGACGGCAAGTGGACGGACGTCAGCTGGGCGTCGGTGCTCGAGGAGGTCCGCAAGGTCTCCGCCGGGCTCGTCGCGGCGGGCGTGCAGCCCGGAGATCGCGTCGCGATCTTCGGCGGCACGACGCTCACCTGGGTCGTCTGCGACCTGGCGATCTCGGCGTCACGCGCGGTCTGCGTGCCGATCTACGCGTCGAACACGCCGGACGAGGTCGAGTACATCCTCCAGAACTCGGGCGCGACGCTGCTCTTCGTCGACAACGACGTCGGCGACGGCAAGCAGCCGGGCCGGCTGTCGCGCGTGCGCGCGAAGATCGCCTCGTGCCCCGAGGTGAAGAAGATCGTCGTGTTCGAGGGCGCCGCCGGTGGAGAGCGCGAGCTCACGCTGCAGGCGCTGGTCGACGGCGGCAAGGCCGAGGCGCCCGACGTGTTCGACGCCCGCGTGAAGGCGCTCGCGCCGGACGACCTGTGCCACTTCATCTACACGTCGGGCACGACCGGGAACCCGAAGGGCGTGATGCTGACGCAGGCGAACTGGGCGTACGAGGCGACGGCGACGCGCGGCATCGCGCTGATGGAGCAGGGCGACTCGGTGATGCTGTTCCTGCCGCTCGCGCACAGCTTCGCGCAGGTGATCAAGGCGTCGTGGCTCGGCCTCGGCTTCCGGCTGATCTTCGCCGAGTCGATCGACAAGCTGATCGCGAACCTGCCCGAGACGCAGCCGTCGATTCTCCCGGCGGTGCCGCGCGTGTTCGAGAAGGTGTTCGCCGGCGTGCAGGGCAACGTGATGAGCGCGCCGGGCATGAAGGGCAAGCTCGGCCGCTGGGCGTTCCGCCTGTTCGACGAGTACGTCGACGCGAAGAAGATGGGCCGCGAGTACGACTCGCTCGGTTGGTCGCTGGCGAAGAAGCTGGTGTTCTCGAAGGTGAAGGCCGGCCTCGACGCGAAGCTGGGCGGCAAGATGCGGCTGTTCATCTCCGGCGGGGCGCCGCTGTCGCCGAAGATCGCGTACTTCTTCGACCTGCTCGGCTTCCAGGTGCTCGAGGGCTTCGGGCTGACGGAGACGTCTGCCGCGACCACGGTGAACCGCCCCGGCAAGGCGAAGATCGGCACGGTCGGCGTCTCGGTGCCGGGCACGATCGTGAAGATCGCCTCGGACGGCGAGATCCTCATCAAGGGCCCGGGCGTGATGAAGGGCTACTACAAGAACCCGGAGGCGACGGCCGAGGTGCTCGAGGCGGACGGCTGGTTCCACTCGGGCGACATCGGCGAGATCGACTCGGACGGGTACGTGCGGATCACGGACCGCAAGAAGGACATCATCGTCACGGCCGGCGGCAAGAACGTGGCGCCGCAGAACCTCGAGAATCAGCTGAAGACGTACCCGATCGTCTCCAGCGCGATGGTCTACGGCGACAAGCGCGCGTACCTCACGGTGCTGATCTGCGTGAACGAGGAGGCGGGGAAGAAGCTGCTCGCCGAGAAGGGCGTGAACGTCGGCTCGTACGCCGAGGTCGTCGCGCGGCCGGAGATCAAAGAGGCCGTGCAGAAGGCGATCGATTCGGTGAACTCGGATCAGCCGCCGTACAACACGCTCAAGCGCTTCGCGCTGATGGACCACGACTTCACCCAGGAGACCGGTGAGCTGACGCCGACGCTCAAGGTGAAGCGCAAGTTCTGCACGCAGAAGTACCAGTCCATTCTCGACGGGCTGTACGACGAGAAGCGGGTCGATTGATCGGCTTCCTGCTGGCGACCGCCCTTGCTGCAGACGGCGGCAGCAGTGCCGCCGTCGATGGCGCCGACCTGGACGACCAAACAGAGGTCCGCAAGGTCGTCGACAAGCACCGGACTGCAGTGCGGTACTGCTTCGAGCGCGAGCTGATGAAACAGCCCGGGTTGCGCGGCGAGATCGACTTGAGCTTCATCGTCAAGCTCGACGGCAAGGCGTCGGCCGTCGTCATTGGACCTGACGATCAAGCACCGGCGGTGAAGAACTGCGTCCGGGACGAGGTGCTCCGGTGGGTGTTCCCGAGGCCGAAGAAGACAGTGACCTTCACCATCCCGTTTCGGATCAGCGGGTCGGGGGCGCGCTGAAGTTCTTTAGATTCGTTGCGCCAACGCGATGAGCTTCTTCTCTCCGGGGGAGAGCAGGCCGTCGCGCTTCGCCATCGTGTCGAGCGCCTTCAGCTCGCCCGCCGTCGCCGTGCCGTCGGCGATCACCGACCGGTACTTCAGCCGAAACGCGTTGAAGCCGTCCGTGTAGACCTTGCCCGGGCGCCCATCGAGATCCTCCGCGCCCGCGTGCTTGAGCTCGGGCAGGCGGCGGTCGAGGCGGGCGATGACGGGCTCGAACCGCTCGCCGAAGACCTTGAGCGACTTCAGCGCGTCGTAGGTCGTCTTGAGGTGATCTCCGTCTTCGCTCTGCACCGGCTCGGGCCGGCCGTTGCGCATGCGCAGCCCGTACGCGAGCCGGCCGTTCGTCGGGTAGCAGATGTCGAGCTGCGCTTTGAGATCGCGCGCGAGCTTCGTGCCGACGGCCTTCGCCTCGGCCGCGAGCTTCGCGTTCTGGGGCCCGGGCAGCACGGCGATCTTCTCCAGCGCGCGCAGCACGATCGCGTTCTGGTTCACGGCGGTGACGCCGGGGACGCGCGAGTCGACCGCGAGCGCGATGCCGTTCGAGCCCTTCACGGCAGGCACGGCGAGACCGCCCTGCGAGAGCGGCTTCTGCAGCACCTGCAGCTGCTGCCTGAGGTACCCGCGGATCTTCGTGGCCTGCGCCGGCGAGGCGCCGTCCATGAACTTCGTGAGGCCCATGATGGTCTGCCCGGTGGTGATGGCGGCGAGGTACGGCCGGCCGAGCCCGTTGATCACGTACGTCTTCGGCCCGCCGGCGACCGGGTTCTTCGCGTTGTCGAGCAGCGACAGCAGCTGCTTGCGGCCGGTGTCCGGGTTCAGCCGGAAGATGATGGCCGCCATCTGCGCGGTGGGGGCTCCGGCGGGGACGAGCTGATCGGCGCGCGGCACGAACCAGTCCTTCGCCGCCTGGGTGAGCGCCTTGCTCGAGCCGACTGCGCGGAGCAGGCCGAGCTCTCCGACCTGGACGTGCTCCTTCTTCGCCTGCGCGAGGATGGCCTGAACGTCGGGGAGGTTGACGACTCCGTCGGCAGAACGGGCGTCGATGAGGCGCTTCAGCGCGCCGGTCTGCTGGATCGCGTTCGGTGCGGCGAGGGGCATGGCCCGTCGCACTGCAACCGGATGACCAGCCTCGTTCTCAACGATCCAGCGGGGGTAGGCGGGGCTCGCCTGTCAACGCGAGACGACAGTGTTTCAGCTCTGCTTCACCTTCTCGCCGTCGCCCGTCTTGTTCACGTCTCCGCCTTGAGCGATGGCCGGCTTGTCGTCGTTCTTCTTGTCGGCGGACTTGTCCTCTTCGCCGCCGAAGCCCTTCTTGAAGTTCCGAATCGCGGAGCCCAACGAGCTGCCCAGCTGCGGAAGGCGAGACGCCCCGAACAGCAGGAAGACGATCAGGAAGACGATGATCAGCTCTTGAGTGCCCATACGCATCGGGGGATTGTAGGCAGGTTCGGTAGCTGGCGCTACCTCAGACCCATGGTTACTCGAAGTTCATGTACCGATGCAGGTCTTGTGGCGCCTTCAACCGAGTCCCTGAAGCCCATTCCGGCACCCCCGTGTGCGGCCGGTGCAAGGCCGAGCTCGACACCTCCGGCGCGCCGCAGGCCGTGACCGCCGAAGAGCTCGAGCGGGCCGCGGCGGCCAGCCCGGTGCCGGTCGTCGTCGACGTCTGGGCTCCGTGGTGTCCGCCGTGCCGCGCGGTCAGTCCGGTGCTCGACCAGATCGCCCACGAGCGCGCCGGGAAGATCGTGGTGCTCAAGCTCAACTCCGACGAGCAGCCGATGCCGCAGCTCGGCGTCGCCGCCATTCCGACGTTCATCGTCTACAAGGGCGGCCGCGAGCTCGACCGGAAGAGCGGGGCGATGCCCAAGCACATGCTCGACGCGTGGATCGCCGAGAAGGCGGCCTGAAGACCCGTTCGCAAGCCCGCGTCGCCGTTGAGACGAGACGTCCCGTATCAGCCCTCCGAGGCTCGGCCGGCGTGAGACGAGACGTCCCGTCTCAGCCTCGGAGGTTCGGCCGGCGTGAGACGAGACGTCCCGTCTCAGCCTCGGAGGTTCGGCCGGCGTGAGACGAGACGTCCCGTCTCAGACCCGGAGCTCGGCCGGCGTGAGACGAGACGTCTCATCTCAGTCTCACGAGGGTGGGTCCGCCTGATACGAGACGTCTCGTCTCAACGGCGTCGCGCAGTTGCGCTTACGCGCCTTCAGCCCGTCGTGCCGGTGCCGGGCGGCGTGCGCACCGCCTCGACCGGCGCCGTCGCCACCGGAGACGCCACGTGCCGCAGCACCGGCTCGGTCGCCTTCGGCTCGGCGCCGCGGCGGGCGAGCTCGAGCAGCAGCATCTGGCTGCGAATGGTCTGCCCGTCGAGCTGCAGCGGCACCGGGTTGTACGTGCCGTCGGCCATCAGCTGCCGGGCCTTCACGTTGTCCTTCAGCCCCAGGCCGAGCACCTCGTCGAGCACGCGCGCCTTGAGCGCCGGCTCTTCGACCGGGAACATCACCTCGATGCGGCGCTGGAAGTTTCGCGGCATCCAGTCGGCGCTCGAGAGGTACACCTCGGTCTTGTCGCCGACGCCGAAGGCCATCGCGCGGCTGTGCTCGAGGAAGCGGTCGACGACGCTGACGACGCGGATGCGCTCGGAGACTCCGGGGATGCCGGGGCGCAGGCAGCAGATGCCGCGCACCTGCAGCTCGATGTCGACGCCCGCCTGGCTCGCCGCGTACAGCGCGCGGATGACGGAGGGATCCACCAGCGCGTTCAGCTTCGCGAGGATCCGCGCGGGCTCGCCCTTCTTCGCCTTGTTCGCCTGCTCCTCGATGAGCGCGAGCACCTTCTGCTGCAGCGACATCGGGGCGACCGCGAGCCGCTTCCACTGGGGCGGGTTCGAGTAGCCGGTGAGCAGGTTGAACAGCGCCGTGGCGTCGTCGGCGATCTCGGGCCGCGCGGTGAACAGCGACACGTCGGTGTAGAGGCGCGCGGTCGCCGGGTTGTAGTTGCCGGTGCCGAGGTGCACGTAGCGGCGAATGCCGTTGCCCTCGCGGCGCACGACGAGCGTGACCTTGCAGTGCGTCTTGAGGCCGATGAGGCCGTAGACGACGTGGACGCCGTTGTCCTCCATGCGGCGGGCCCAGGCGATGTTGTTGGCCTCGTCGAGGCGGGCCTTGAGCTCGACGAGCACGGCGACCTGCTTGCCGTTCTCCGAGGCGCGCACGAGGGCTCGGCCGATTGGGCTATCGCCGGTGGTGCGGTAGAGCGTCTGCTTGATCGCGAGCACGTTCGGGTCGTCGGCGGCCTCTTCGATGAAGCGCACGACCGGGTCGAACGACTCGTACGGGTGGTGCAGCAGGATGTCGCGCTTGCCGACCGCCTCGATCATCGAGTCGATGTCGCGCAGCGCGTACGGCACCGCCGGCTGGAACGGCTCGACGCGGTTCTCGGGCCGCGCGTCGTGCTCGGCGAGCTGCGTGAGATCGGTCAGCTGCAGCGGGCCGGTGACCTTGTAGACGTCCTGCGACGTCAGCTTGAGCGCGGCGGTGATCTGCGACTCGAGATCGGGGCGGATGCCGGCGTCGATCTCGAGGCGCACGGCGGTGCCGCGGTCGCGGCGGCGCAGCTCCTGCTGAATCGAGGCGAGGAGATCTTCCGACTCCTCTTCGTCGACGTTGAGGTCCCAGTTGCGGGTGAGGCGGAACGACCAGACCTGGTCGACGGTGTAGCCCGGGAAGAGGTCTCCGACGTGGGCGGCGATGAGCTCTTCGAGCAGGAGGAACGCGTGCCCGCCCGACGACGGCAGCGGCACGAGGCGCGAGAGCACGCCCGGCACCTGCACGACGGCCATCGAGGTCTCGGTCGCGGGGCCGACGTCCTTCTTGCGGCGGCGGCCGCCTTCCTTGTCGCGGCGCAGCGCCAGGACGAGGTTCAGCGACTTGTTGCGCAGGTGGGGGAAGGGGTGGCCCGGGTCGACCGCGAGCGGCGTGAGCGCGGGGAAGACGGAGGACTGGAAGTGCGACTTCGCGGCGGCCTTCTGCTCGGCGGAGAGCTGCGTGCGCTCGAGCACGTGCAGGCCGTTCGCGGCGAGGAGCGGGAGCAGCTCGCGCTGCCAGATGCGCGCCTGCTCGGCGACCATCTGGTGGGCGACCTGCGAGATCGCGGCGAGCGACTCGGCGGGCAGCATGCCGTCAGCCGGGAGCTCGACGACTCCGCCGGTGAGCTGCTGCTTGAGGCCGGCGACGCGGACCATGAAGAACTCGTCGAGGTTGCCGGCGGAGATCGCGAGGAACTTCAGCCGCTCGAGCATCGGCAGCGACGGGTTCCGGGCCTCGGAGAGAACGCGATCATTGAACGCGAGCCAGCTGATCTCGCGGTTGATGAACAGGTTCCGATCGGAAAGCGAGGAGGTGGGTGTCTCCACGGGTTGGGCGCGTTCTTTCGAACCTCGTTCTGGCATGAATCGGGTCCTGTCCGTGAGGCCGTTACAACAATGTTGCAGTCAGCGTCGCGCCGAGACCACTCGAAATGCTTCGGCCAGCAGGTCTTTCACTACGGCCACCTTGGCGGATTTCAAGCGGATGCCGGTCGAGCCGTTCTTCGACCAGCCGCCGAAGAGGATGAAGGTGTCGGGATCCTTCTCGACGAGGGCGGCCTGGTGCTCGCGATCGAGGACGATCATCGCGATGCCCTTGTCGGGCTGCAGCGAGGCGAAGATGCGGCCCTTCTTCGGCAGCCGGAAGTCGGGGTGGCCCAGGTGCGAGTGCTCTTCGGCGCCGGGGATGGCGAGCGCGAGCTTCTTGAATTGTGCGGGGGTCATTGGAGAGGAGGGCGTTATCGGCGCGTCAGCCGCCGCCACGTGTCGAAGTTCCCCTCGTACCGCACGACGCGTCCGTCGCCCTCGAAGACGAGCAGGCTGGTCGCGACCTTGTCGAGGAATGCGCGGTCGTGGGTGACGAGCAGCACCGAGCCCGTGAACTGAACCAGCAGCCGCTCGAGCACCGTGAGCGTGACGAGATCGAGGTCGTTCGTCGGCTCGTCGAGCACGAGCACGTTGGCCCCTTCGAGGAAGAGCTTCGCGAGCAGCAGGCGGTTGCGCTCGCCGCCCGACAGCGCCGAGACTTTCTGCCGCTGCATCGGCACCGGGAAGAGGAGATCGTCGAGGTACTCCGCGAGCCGGAGCTTCTTCTCTCCGAGGGTCACCCAGTCGCTGCCGTCGGGCCCGAGCGCGCTGTCGTAGACCGTGAGGTCGGGGTCGAGCGCCTCGCGGTGCTGATCGAACCACGCCACCTTGGTGCGGGCGCCGATCACCACCGTGCCGGAGTCGGGCTGAAGCTCGCCGAGCAGCACCTTCAGCAGCGTCGTCTTCCCCGCGCCGTTCTTGCCCATCAGGCATACGCGCTCGCCCGGCTGCATGATGAAGCTGACGTCCCGGAACACGGGCAGCCCGTCGAACGATTTGCCGACCTTCTTCGCCTCGATGACGATCTGCGACAGCCGCGGAGCCTTCGCGATCTGCAGCTCCGGCACCTTCGGCCGCACGAAGCCGCGCTCGGCGAGCAGCTTTCGCGCGCGGTCGATGCGCGCCTTCGACTTGGTGCGTCGCGCCTGCGGCCCGCGCCGCAGCCACGCGACCTCTTGCGCGATCCACCGCTCGCGTTTGTGCTGCTGCGTCGCCTGCGTCTCTTGCAGCTGGAGCTTCTGCTCGAGCCACGCCTCGTAGTTCCCCGGGTAGCTGACGAGGCCGCCGGGCTGCCGCTCGGAGTACGGCGGCTCGACCTCGATCATGCGCTCGACCAGCCCGTCGAGGAAGTAGCGGTCGTGCGTGACGAGCAGCAGGGCGCCGTCGCGGTTGTCGAGCTCCTCCTCGAGCCACTCGACGGTCTGCGCGTCGAGGTGGTTCGTGGGCTCGTCGAGCATCAGCAGGTCGGGCCGGGCGAGCAGCGCCTTCGCGATGGCGACGCGCTTCTTGAGGCCGCCGGAGAGCTCGGCGACCGGCCGCTCCCACTCGTCGACGCCGAGGCGGTCGAGCAGCGTCTTCGCCTCGTGCGCCGTGTCCCAGCCGCCGAGGTGCTCGATGGCGTCGGCGAGGCCGGAGAGGCGCTTGAGCTCTTCATCGGTGCCGGTCATCTCGTTCGCCAGCGCTTCATGGGCGGCGAGGGCTGCGCGCAGCGGCGCTTGCGCCACCTCGAGCTCGCTCTTCACCGTCGCCCCGGGTGGAAACTCGGGCTCCTGCGGAAGGAAGGTGACGCGCGCGCCGCGCTGCAGCTGCAGGGTGCCGGAGTCGGGCTTCACCTGCCCCGCGAGGATCTTCATCAGGGTCGACTTCCCGCTGCCGTTGACGCCGACCAGCCCGACCCGCTCGCCCGCTTCGATCACCAGCTCCACGTGAGAGAACAGCGTGCGGCTGCCGAAAGAGAGCGAGACGTCGAAGGCGCGGAGGAGGGTCATGGTGAGCGAGGCCAGGTGCTCCCTAACACCTTCACCCGCTCGCGCAGCGCGCTACGGGCCGGGGGCCGTGCCGGCCCGCGACGGGACGAGCCCGTACAGCGTCGTCACCTCACGCGCGCGGGTCGAGTGAAGCTGATCGAGGCGAACCTTCGCCTTGGTGTGGTGGGCCGAGGTCGACTTCTTCCAAGCGACGGTCAGCCCGGCACTCGCGAGCTCGGCGTCGAGCCACTCGGCGGGGCGCAGCCCGAGCAGCACCGGCAGATCCGACAGGAGCAACAGGCCCTCTCCACCGCGCGTCAGGTGGCGGGGCAGCTCCGTGAGAAAGCGCCGGAGCATGGCGCCGTCCTCGTCGTACACGGCGCGGTCGATGCGGTTCTTCGGTGGCTCGGGGATCCACGGCGGGTTGCAGACGACCAGGTCGGCCTTGCCGTCGGGGAACAGGTCGGTCTCCATGGCGGTGAAGCGCTTCTCGAGCCCGAGGGCCCGCGCGTTGCTCTGCGCGCACTCGACGGCGCGCGGGTCGAGGTCGGTGCCGACGGCGCTGGCGGCTCCGCGCTGGAGGAGCACGAACGCGAGCACGCCCGAGCCGGTGCCGATGTCGAACACCCGGGCTCCCGCGAGGCGCGGCTGCGGCACGTGCGTGAGCAGCTCGACGTACTCCGTGCGCGTGGGAGTGAAGACCCCGTAGTGCGGCCGCAGCGTGCCCTTGAGGCCGGGCACCTGCAGGCCCTTCTGGCGCCACTGCGCAGCGCCGATCATGCCGAGCAGCGTCTTGAGCGCGACGTGCGTGGTCTCACCCCGGCTGTCGCCCCAGACCTCGCGGCAGGCCTGCCGCACGTCGGGAGCCCGGCGAAGTCCGAGCCGGTAGTCGGGGTCCAAGGACACCACCACGCGGGAGAGCGTCTCGTGCTCGAGCAGCCGCGCCTGTCGCTCCTCGCGGAAGGCCTGCAGCGCGGACTTCGCGCGCGACGGCGCCTCGAGCCTGCGGCCCATCGCCTGGAGCAGCTGCCGCGCGTTGTGAAAGTCGCCCGTGTAGAGCAGGTACTCGCCCCGCTTCACCCGCCGCAGCGCCTCGTCGGCCTTCAGCCGGTCGTCGACCTCGGTCAGCCGCGCCGGCGCCGGCTCATCGCTCTCGCTTCTCCACACGCGGGTGACAAAGCGCAGCTTGGGCGCCTGCGCAACGCGCCTTTGTCGGCGAGCTCCAATCACTTGACCGGATCGGGCTCCACAGGCGAGGAAGCCGGCGGCGACGGTCTTCGAGAAGCCGTACGAGCCGGTGAGCTCAAGGCAGCCGCGTGCACGGCTCTGAGGCGCGATCGTCTTCGGCGCACTCATACCGGTACCCGCAGCCTTCGATCCGAAAGAGGCCACCGCCAGCGTCCGCGGGCGCTTCGCGGATCAGCTGTTGCGTACCGGCACAGCGCGTCTCGACGGTGAACTGACGAATCGCGCGTCCGCGCGCAGGCGAGAGCGCCTGGCAGCTCCAGACGGCGTTCGTACGCGTGCGAGCGCGCGTCAGGTCCGTTTTCTCTCGCCCCGCAGACACGGTGCACAACGCGTCGCGCCCGCAGCCGGACACGTACCAGCCTTCTGAAAGCTCGAGCTCGCTGATCTGCGTGCAGCCGAGCGATGCGCGTGCCGCGACAGCGCGGTGGTTACAGCTCAGCAGAAACAGCGCGGCAGCCTGCAGCACCCAGCACAACCTCGAGGGAGTCCGGGTTCGGTTGGACGTGCAACTGCTTCGCATGCGGGCTCCACCATGGGCCGTTCGGGCCGTGCACCACCGGCATCATAGAGCGCTCGGCTGAACGGGCGGGGGGGCGGTTGCTCGGTTGGCTTGAACAGGAGCGGCGCTCTCCGCCTCGCCCTGGAGGAGTCGTCCACGCGCACGCCGAAGACATGCGCGCATCGAGCGGCGGCGGCTTCGGACGCGAGCGCGCCGTTCTCGAATGCGATGAGATCTTCCTCCGCGAGCTTGGCGAGGTCGAAAACCTTCAGTCCAGAGACTTCACGCGTCATCATGCGACGGGACCCTTAGAGCCCAGGGTTCCTGGGGCAGCAGCGAGACGAAGATGTGGCCCTTCTTCGGCAGCCCGGAAGCCCGGCTGGCCCATGTGCGAGTGCTTCTCGGCGCCGGCGAGCGCGAGCTTCTTGAACGGGGCGGGGGGCATTCGGGCAAGCTTGCGTGCACAGTGGGGTTCTCGAGGGCCATCTGGACGCTTCGACTGTGCCTCTTGGCGGGCGTGGCCGCGATCCTCGTCACGGCGAGCGTGTTGAAGCTCATCGACTTGAGGTGGGCGGTCGTGGCGATCGTCGTGGCGATACTGAGCCAGCAGTTCGCCGAGCGAAAGCTCTTCGAGCGCGCCCAGCGCCGGCTGAGCGAGAAGCTCGCGCTCGCTGATCTCGATGGGGCGACGAGCCTGTTGAAAGATCTGCGCGAATACGCATCTGGACGCCCTACGATGATCGGCACGATCGACCTGAACATCGCTCACGTCGCTTCTCTGCAGGGAAACCATGCGCGCGCCGCGCGTGAGCTCGAGCGGCACCTCGATGCACCGCACATGGTCGGCTGGCGAACCCTCATCGAGAACAATCTGGCCTGGGAGTTCTTGCAGCTCGGCATGGTCGATCGAGGACTGCCGCTCGCATGGAAGGCGATTGGAGACGCCGAAGCTGCCCGGCTGCCGTTCGCGGGCGCCTGTCGCGGAACGTACGCCATCGGGCTCATCCTCGCGGGGCGTGCCGAGGAGGGCGCTCCGATGCTCGAGCGTGTGATGAGCGACTACGCGGCGGACGGGCCGATGCTCCAGGCATGCCGCGCGCTTCACCTCGGCGATGGGCTGCGGGCTCTCGGTCGCGAGGACGAAGCGAAGCGAGCTTACGAACGCGCCGTGCGAGAGGCGCCGCACTCAGCGTGGGCCGCGCATGGAAGGCGAAGCTCAGTTGAAACGCTGTGTCTTCTGCGCCCACCGCGCAAACCGCGGAGCCGATAGTCCACTCGGCAGGCTCTGCGACTCCTGCATCGTGCGACTCGCGACCCACGCTCAGTTCGGGGGGGAGGTGGCTCGCGCTTGTTGGGGCGTGGTGATTCAGACAAACGCGAGAGGCCTTCTCGGCCACCTCGTCGAGGAGGACGAAGCCGCACTCCGAGCCGCGCTCTTCCGTACGTGATAAGCGACCGCTCATGCCCAAGGGCAGCGCCCCCGTTGGCATTCTCCTCATCCTCCTCGGCCTGACCGCCGTGGGAGGCGCCTACGTCCTCGGTGACCGCGCCGTCGAAGACAAGCGCGCCGCCGTCCGCCGCGGCTGGGTCATGAAGAAGGTCATCGTCGCCGCGAGAGATCTCACGCACGGCACCGTGCTCAAGCGCGAAGATCTCGCGGCCGCCGACATCCCCGAGCAGTTCGCGACGGCCTCGCTCTTCACCGACACGCGCCCCCTGGAAGGCAAGCCCATCTTCGGCGCCATCTCGAAGGGCACGCCGATTCACGTCGCGGCCCTCGAGACCACACGCGCCGCCTGCGGAGCCGAGGCCCCATGATGCTCCTCATCGTGCTCGTGCTCTGGCTGCTCGGCGGTGCTCTGCTCGGCGCCGGCATCGCGCTCGTCGGGCGCCGGGCGATCCCCATCGGCGGCGGCAAGCTCGTCCTCGTCGTGCTCGCCTTCGCCGGCATGGGCACGCTCGTGGCCGCAGGCCTCGGCGTCTTCCACTACTCGTCACTCCGGGGCCGCGAGATGGAAGCGCGCCGCGGGTGGAACCTCGTCCCCGTCGTCGTCGCCGCAGTCGATCTCACCCCCGGCCAGCCGATCGTCTTCGACGTCATCAGCCAGCGCTCGCTGCCGGAGCAGTTCGTCACCGACGACATGGTCCCGCCCGACGCGGTGCCGAAGATCGTCAACACCACGCTGGCCGCGCCGCTCGCGCAGGGCGACGTACTGCTGTGGAACGTCAGCTGCTCGTCGGCTACTCCGGGTCCAGCCCGAACTCCTTGAGCTTGCGGCCCAGGGTGTTGCGCCCGATGGCCAGCATCTTCGCGGCAGCGGTGCGGTTGCCCTTCGTGCGCTCGAGCACGGCGAGGATGTGCCGCTTCTCGACTTCGGCCAGCGTCGGCACCTTCTCGTCGGGCATCGACGACGACACCGTCACCATGCGCTGGCCCTCGGGCAGCGGCAGGTGCTCGGGCAGAATCTCTCCCTCGCACAGCACCACCGCGCTCTCGACGCAGTTCTCGAGCTCCCGAACGTTGCCCGGCCAGTGGTAGGCCTTCAGCCGCTCGAGCGCCGACCCCGACAGCGCCGGAGCCGGCTCGAGGTGGTGCCGCTTCGCCGCCGCTGCCACGAAGTGCCGCACCAGCCGCTCGAGATCGTCGGCGCCGCGGTCGCGCAAGGGCGGCAGCACCAGCTCGACGACCTTGATGCGGTAGTACAGATCTTCGCGGAACGCGCCGTCGGCGACCATCTTCTTCAGGTCGCGGTTCGTCGCCGCGACGATGCGCACGTCGACCGAGACGGTCTGGTTGCCGCCGAGCCGCTCGAGCTCGCGGTCCTGCAGCACGCGCAACAGCTTGCCCTGCACCGACAGCGGCAGCTCGCCGAGCTCGTCGATGAAGACGGTGCCGCCGTCGGCGACCTCGAACTTGCCGGGCTGCCGGCCCTCGGCGCCGGTGAACGCGCCCTTCTCGTGCCCGAACAGCTCGTTCTCGATGAGCGAGGCGGGCAGGGCGGCGCAGTCGACCTTCACGAACGGCTTGCCGCGCCGCTTGCTGTTCACGTGCACCGCGCGGGCGAACAGCTCTTTGCCGGTGCCCGACTCTCCGCGGATGAGCACGGTCGCCGACGTCTGTGCGGCCTTCTGCACCACCTTGTAGATGGCCCGCATCGGCGCCGACTCGCCGATGACCTTGTTGAAGAAGTACCCGACCGGCGTCTGCGGAGCCGCCCGCGCCCGCTCGAGCTCCACGTACAGCGACGTCGACTGCAGCGCCGTCGAGATCTGCTGCGCGAGCTCGGTGAGCCGGGCCTGGTCGTCGTCGGAGAAGTGCGCTCCGCCGAGGCGGTTCAGCACCTGCAGCACGCCGAACACGCGGCCGTCAGCGTCTTTCAGCGGCACCGCGAGCAGCGTCTTCGTCTTGTACCCGGTGAGCTTGTCGATGGCCCCGTGGAAGCGGGTCTCCTCGACGGCCGCGGGAATGTTCACCGGGCTGCCCGTCTCGGCGACGAAGCCCGCGACGCCCTGGCCGACCTTCACGCGGATCTGCTTCACCTCGGGCAGGTGGGCGGCGCGGCTGAAGAGCTCGCCGCGCGAGTGATCCATCAGCCACAGCGTCCCGCGGTCCGCCTGCATCGACCGCGCGACGCGGTCGACGAGCGTGTGCAGGAACTCGTCGAGGTTGACCTCTTGCCCGACCATGCCGCCGACCGCGAGCAGGACCTCGGGGGCGTCTTTCAAAGGCACCGATCTCAAGAGCGGCGGGAGACGCCACTCCAGTGCAGCCGCGCCTTCAAGGGAATTCATGCCACCTCGAGCACGAGCCCTTCGCGGGCGAGCTCCGCCGCCTCGAACACGTTCTTCGCCTCGGCCTCCATGCCGGCGACGAAGTCGTCGTTGTGCGCGGGATCGTGGTGGAAGAGGAAGAGGCGCTTCACGCGCGCGTCGCGGGCGAGCGTCGCGGCGTCGATCATCGTCGAGTGGCCCCAGCCGGCCTTCGGCGGGCCGACCTTTCCGGCGTACTCGTCGGGCGTGTACTGCGCGTCGAGCACGAGCGCGTCGGCGCCCTCGACCCAGCGGCCCAGCGACGGCAGCGCATCGGGCTTCAGCTCGACGTCGGTCATGTAGACGAACGAGGCTCCGTCGGCCTCGACGCGGTAGCCCAGGCAGCCCTGCGGGTGCGGCAGCTCGAACGGCGTCACCACGAACGGGCCGGCCTCGATGCGGCGGTCGTGCTTCGCGGCGCCGAACGACAGCGACGAGCGCATCGCCGACAGCGGCACCGGGAAGTTCGGCGGAGACATCTGCTTCGACAGCACGTCGCGCAGCGCCTGATCGCCGCCTTCGCCCGGCCCGTAGAGCGTGAACTTCGACGACGGGTGCCACGCCGGCCCGAAGAACGGGAAGCCCTGCACGTGATCCCAGTGCAGGTGCGAGAAGAGGAACGTCGCCTTCGCCGGGCCGGACTTGCCGAGCTCGTCGCCCAGCGCGCGCAGCCCCGTGCCGGCGTCGAGGATGAGCCGCTCACCCTGGCTCGTCACCTCGATGCACGACGTGTTGCCCCCGACCTTCGCAACGTGAGGCCCGCTCACTGCGACACTTCCACGGACGCCCCAAAAGCGGATGTTCATCGGCCAACTCCTTTTTGGTTACCCACTGGCGTGGGACCCTGCCTCCGGAAGACTTCGTCTTCCTCCGGTCGGTGAGGGGAACGACCGACAACCAGAGCAAGCGGTCGGCCACCCGCTAACCGTGCGTCCGAGTGGTGTCTGGCGGGCCACACTGATCCAGGGTGGATCAGTGCTGCACCAAAACCGATAAGCTCGCGCGGGATGCGGCGTCTCGCGGCGGTCGCGCTTCTTCTGCTGGCGTGCTCGAAGAAGCCCTCGACCGGCGGCCTCGAGGTGCATGTCGTCGTGAAGGCGCAGGTGAAGGCGGACTGTGTCGGCCTGTGGGTGCGTTCGGGCGGCGTGGAGAAGATGACCGACGTCGTCTCCCGCAAGCCCGAGCTGGTCTTCGCGGTCGCCGAGGGCGAGGGGATCTCCGGCGAGGTGCGCCTCGAGGCTCGTGCGTTCCTCGGAGACTGCAGCGGCGCGCGCACGCTCAACGCCTCGACCGGCTCGCACGTCGAGGCCTTCGTGGCCGGAGAGGTCCGCCAGGTCACCCTCACCATCGACGGCGCCCTCGACGACACCGACGGCGACGGCTTCCGCTCGCGCGACGCCGGCGGAGTCGACTGCGACGACGGCTCTCCGCTCGCCGCGCCGGGGCTGGCCGAGCAGTGCGGTGACGGGCTCGACAACGACTGCAGCGGCGTCGCCGACTGCGCGGACACGAAGTGCGACGGCGTCTCGTGCGACGACGGCCGCGGCTGCACGGCGTCGGATCGATGCCTGGCCGGGCAGTGTCGGGGAGACGTCGCGTGCCCCGCTCCCAACGAGTGCACGCAGTCGTTCGGGTGCGCCGCCGACGGAGGCTGTGACCTGCGCGTCGTTCCCGGCGGCTTCTGCGACGGAGGCCAGTGCCGCGAGACGGCAGAGTGCATTCCCGCCGGCCGCGAGTGGAGCTGCACCAACGGCATCGACGACGACGGAGATCAGCTCACGGACTGCGCCGACGACCTCGACTGCAACTTCGCGCGCTGCAGCGACGGGCTCGCCTGCACCACGGGAGACGTCTGCATGGCCGACGTCGGCTGCCAGGGGGTCATCGCCTGCAATGCGCCTCCGGGGCGGTGCTGGGCCGAGATGGGCGCGTGCCTGCTCGACGGCGGCTGCGAGTACTTCGTCAACGTCGGAGCCGCGTGCGACGACGGCGTTTCGTGCACGCACTCGGACGTCTGCCTGGACGACGGCGGGTGCAGCGGGCGCACGTATGCCTGCAGCGGCCCGACATCGTGCTTCGGCGGAGGCACCTGCGAGGGCGACGGCGGCTGCACCGGCCCTGCGCTGACCGGCACCGCGTGTGACGACACGGACCCGTGCACGTCCGGCGATCTGTGCGCCGCCGGGATGTGCCTCGGCATGCCGTACACCTGCGTCGATCGGGACTGCGAGGTGGCGTTCTGCGCCGGCGACGGCGGCTGCGGCTACGCGCCGAAGCCGGAGGGGACCTCGTGCGACGGCACGGGTCGCTGTGATGGCGTCGGCGTCTGCGTGAAGCCGCTGTGGCCGTTCGCTCCGGCGAACTTCGCGCCGAGCGCGATCCCCGACGGCGGGTACTCGGACGTCGTGTTCTTCGATGCCGGCTGCGACGCGGTGTTCGACTCGACGGACGGAGGGTTCACGGGCTGGTGCGGGCCACGACCGACGCCGGTGCTCGCACGTCAAGACGGCGGACCCGACGTGATGCTGCTGCCGATGCAGGGACTGGTGATGAACGTCGGCTCGAGGCTGCGGCTCGTCGGCACCCGGCCGGTCGCGCTCGCCATCGCGGGAGATGCGTGGCTGGCCGGCACGGTGCTCGCGACGTCCGACGGGACGACGCTGGGGGCGGGCGCGAACTGGGCCGGGTGCGGCACCTCCGTCGGCGGCAGCGGCGGGGTCGACGGCTCGTCGATGCGCGGCGGTGGTGGCGGCGGCGGCAGCTTCGCGACCCGCGGCAGCAACGGCGCCGGCGTGAGCGCGGCGGTCGCCGGCGTCGGCGGCGCGCTCAACACGAACGCGGTCAGGCCGCTGCGCGGAGGCTGCCCGGGCGGCAACGGTGGCGCCGCGACGGCGACGAACGGAGGCCGCGGAGGAAACGGCGGCGGGGCGCTGCAGATCTCGGTCACCGGACGCATGGACGTGTTGGGCGTCGTCTCGGCGTCCGGCGCCGGCGGGCGGCCGGGGCTGAGCGGGCTCGCCGGCGGCGGAGGCGGCGGCAGCGGCGGAGGCCTGCTGCTCGAGGCAGGCCAGCTCGGGCTTCACGACGGAGCCGCGCTCACCTGCAACGGCGGCGGCGGCGGCGAGGGCAGCGGCACCGGGATCCCCGGGCTGCCCGGGGGGAACGGCGCGGTCGACTCCGGGGTGCCGGCTGCGGGCGGCGCCGGCGGCACGAGCGGCGGTGGCGACGGCGCGAACGGCGCCTCGGCGAGCGCCGATGCAGGCACGGTGATGCAGCCGTTCTGCGTCAACGTCGCGGGCGACATGGAAGGGTGCGGCGCCGGCGGCGGCGGCCTGGGGCGGCTGCGGCTGGAGGGGCACTTCGCGTGCGGGTTCCAGACGCCGACGATCTCCGCCGTGACGGTGACGGTCTGTCCGTGACTGCCGGGGTCATTCCTTCCAGAGGAACTTCCACGGGTGCTTCTTCAGGTCCGCGAGCAGCGACTTGAGATCGTCGTACACCTGCTTGTCCTGAATCAGCGCGCCCATGGTGCCTTCGCCCGCCTCGAGCTTCTTGAAGATGCGGTCGCCCTTCACCGCCATCGCGTCGAGCTTGTCGGAGAGCGCCGCGTACTTGAGCATCGCCGCGCGCAGCTGCTTGCCGTCTTCCTCGGTGAACTGGCCGGCCACGTTCGAGACGCCGCCGAGCGCGTCCTTCGCCTGCTTCGAGAGCACGGGGTAGTCCGCGCGCAGCGCCTTCGCGGTCGCGGACGCGTCGTCCAGCAGGCCCGCCGCTTTGCCGCCCGGCTCGATCTGCGTCCGCATCGCGGCGGACAGCACGCGCAGATCTTTCGCGGCTTCGCTCATCTCCTGAGCGATCTGGCGGATCTCCTCGCGGTTCTCGGTGAGCACGCCGTCGACCGTCTTCGTGAGGCCAGAGACGCCGCCGATGAGCCGCTGCAGCGCGTCGGGGTCCTTCTCGAGCGCGCCGCCGACCACCTCGAGGAACTTCGCCAGCCGGTTCGAGACGATGTCGATGCGCGGCGCGTCCGTGCCGCGCAGGTGCTTCGTGAGATCCAACGCGACGTCCGAAGATCCCGGGTTGATCTCCAGGTACGGCTCGCCGAGCGGGCCCTGGCTCGAGATCGTCACCGCGGCGTCGCGCTTCAAAGACGCGATGGCCTCGGGAGACAGCGACACGTGCAGCGACACCGGCAGCGGGTCGCCCAGGTCGTCCCGCCGCTTCGGGTCGAGCTCGATCGAGTCCACCTTGCCGACCTGCACGCCGCCGAGCTTCACCGGCGCTCCCTTCACGACGTTGCCGGTGTGCGAGAGGTCGATGACGAGCGTCTGCTTCTTCCCGAACGACAGCTCGCCCATGAGGAAGAGCAGGGCGAGCGCGCCCGCCACCGCGAGCAGCACCAGCGCGCCGACCTTCAGCTCGAGCTTCGACTCATCCATGGGCTCTCAGAACGCCTTTCCCTTCAGACACCTCTAGCACCCGATCGGCGAGCGCCTTCACCGCGGCATGATCATGCGAGACGATCATCGCGCCAAGTCCCTGGCGCTTGAGCTCGAGCAGGGTGTCGTTCACCTGCGACGCCGCTTCCCGGTCGAGCCCCGTCGTCGGCTCGTCGAGCAGCAGGAAGGTGGGCTCGAGCACCAGCGCCCGGGCGATGGCCGTGCGCTTCTTCACCCCGGGCCCCAGCTGCGGCGGGAAGCGGCCGGCCAGCTCGGTGAGGCCCACCCGGCCGAGCGCCTCGAGGGCCTTCTTGCGCTTCTCGGCCTTGCTGCCGCTCGCGGCCAACATCACGTTGTCGAGCACCGTCAGCCAGTCGAGCAGCGCCGGCCCCTGCACCAGGTAAGGGACCCGGGCGCGCAGCGGGCGCAGCTGGCGCTCGGCGAGCTGGTCCACGCGCTCGTCGAGCAGCGTGACCGCGCCCTCGTCGGGCTTGAGCAGGCCGACCGCCAGCCGGCAGAGCACGCTCTTCCCGCTGCCGGACTTGCCGATGACGAACGTGAGGCCTTTGAGCGGGACCTCGGCGGACAGGCCGTTCAGCACCGGCGGGGCGCCCGGCTCGAACCGCTTGGTGACGGCCTGAAAGCGCAGGGTGCTCACAGCTTCAGCAGGAAGAAGGCGGCGGTGACGGCGAAGTCGATGAGCAGGCAGCCCATGGCGGCGTCGACGACACCCTCGGTGACGGCGGCGCCGACGGCCTGGGCTCCGCCTTTGGCGAGGAGGCCGCGGCGGCAGGTGGCCAGCGGAATGAACAGGCCGCAGAGGACGGACTTGAGCGCCGCGCAGGAGACGTCTCCGCCGTCGACGAACCGCGGGTCGATGAAGGCCGTGCCGTCGGCGGCGTAGATGAACGTCACGCAGGCGGCGGCGCTGAAGCTCGCGGCCACGATGCCGACGATGGTGAGCAGCGGCACCGCGAGGACCGAGGCGACCACGCGCGGCGCGACGAGCTCGGCGAGCGGGTCGGCGGCGGACAGCTCGAGGGCCTCGACCTGCTCGTTGACGCTCATCGCCGCGAGCTCGGCGCTGGTGCCGGCGCCGGCCCGCGAGGCGCAGAGGATCGCCGCGGTCAGCGGGCAGAACTCGCGGATCATCAGCTCGAAGTAGGCCGGGCCGACGACCGTGATGTTGCCGGTGTACTTGCGCGCCTGCGCCCACGCGATGCTGACCAGCACGGCGCCGAGGAAGGCGAGGCCTCCGCCGACGAGCCAGCTCGAGCGGGTGCCGAGCTCGACGAACTGCACGGCGCACTCGCGGGCGGCCAGGCCCGAGCGGCGCACGGCGGCGAGCGTGCGCGCGAGGAGGATGAACGGGGCGCCGGCGGTGGAGAGGAAGGTCATACGAACCGCCTCCCGTCAGCACGAGGAAAACAAGAAGGCGTGCACCCTGAGCGGAGCGGCCGCGAAGCGGACGCGAAGTCGAATGGGTCCGGGCGACGCGAGCATCGCCTTCGAGAGGGATCTGCCCAGATCGCCCGGAGGCTTCGACTTCGGCGCTGCGCGCCTCCGCTCAGCCTGCACGGCTTCGTGTTTCGCTCGCCCGTCACGCCAGCCACCTCGCCAGGGGCCCCGTCAGCGCGAAGTCCAACGCGAAGATCGCCGCCGAGCTCCCGACCACGGCCTTCGCCGCAGCCCGGCCGACGCCGCGCGCGCCGCCCTCCGCGGACAGCCCCACCGCCGTCGACACGATCGAGATCGCGACGCCGAACGCGGTCGCCTTGATGAGGCCGCCCAGAAAATCGGACGCGTGAATCATCTCGGACACCGCGCCCAGGAAGACGCGCGGTGGCAGCGACAGCGTGAAGTACGCGGCGATCGCCTCCCAGACGATCGCGATCACGAACGTGAGGCTCGCGAGGCACGAGACGGCGACCGCGCTCGCGACGACGCGCGGGGCCACCAGCAGGCCGAACGGATCCAGCGAGATCCCGCGCAGGCCCTCGATCTGACCGTTCACTTTGAGCAGCGCGAGCTCCGCGGCGTTCCGCGCCCCGATGCGGGCCGCCATCAGCATCCCGAGCAGAATCGGCCCGAACTCCCACAGCACGGCGTACGCGCCCGCCCACCCGGCGTACAGCCGTGCTCCGAACTTCTCTGCGTAGACGCCGGCCTGAAACACGACCGTCATGCCGGTCAGCGTGGCGATGCCGAACGTCAGCGGCAGCGAGCGGTACCCGAACAGGACCAACGCCCGAGCCGTCTCCCGCAGGTCGAGCCTCGGCAGGTGCCACAGCGTGCGGCCCATCACGAGCGCGAGGGCTCCGATGCCGCGCGCCGAGGACAGCGACGCGATGCCCACCCACCGCAGCGGCAAGGCGAGGGCGCCGGTCACTGGAACCGCCCCTCCCGCATCACGATCGTCTGGCCGAGCGTCTCGTACGGGTCGGGCAGGGCGCTGATCAGCGTGCGCCCCTCACTCACCTCGAGCAGCAGCTCGGCGATCGATCTCTCGGTGTCGGGATCCAGCCCGGCGAAGGGGTCGTCCGCGAACAGCACCTCGGGCCGCGCCACGATCGCCCGCGCGATGCCCGTGCGCTTGCGCATGCCGCCCGACAGGTGCTCGGGCCGCTTCTCTGCCGCCGCCGACAGGCCGACGCGCGCCAGCGCCTCGTCGCAACGCCCCCGCGCCTCGGCCTCCGGTACTCCGCGCTTCACCAGCGGCAGCATCACGTTCGCGCGCACCGTCATCGAGTCGAAGAGCGCGTCGGTCTGGAACACCATCCCGAAGGCTCCTTGAGCCTTCCGCCGCGCGGCGAGGTCGAGGGCCGACGCGTCCGTCTCTCCCCACAGCACGCGCCCCTCGGTCGGCCGCACGAGCCCGGCGAGCGTCTTGAGCAGCGTCGTCTTCCCGCAGCCCGCGCGCCCGCAGACGACGCGGCGGGTGCCGGCGGGGAAGGTGGCCGTGACGTCGCGGAGCGCCTCCAGCGCTCCGAAGCGCACCGACACCGACTCGAGCTTCAGATCCACGTTTCGCGCGCGAAGCTACCCTCAAATCCAAAGGCCCGCCGGTTTGCGATGGGCGCGTCTGCGAGGGTAAGCGGCCTCGTGATGCCGACCCGTTGCATCCTGTTGCTCCTGCTCGTCACCGCCTGCGGCCTGCGCTCGGGAGGCCGGCGGCTGCCCGACGGAGGCACCATCGGCACCGCGATGGGCTGCAACCTCGACGCGAACGACGGCAACCGCGTGGTCGACCCGCCCTCGGCGCTGTTCTCGAACGTCAACGCCCTGTCGTTCGACGCCGAAGGCAACCTCTACGTGCTCAACCGCACCTCGGCCGCCTCGTGGATCGCGGTGTTCGGCCCGTCGCCGGAGCACGAGCCGAAGGCGGTCGTCGGTCGCGACGTGCTGCGCGACGGCATCGACTTCGCGCGCGACAAGGACGGCTCGTTCTGGGTGCTGCAGGAAGACGTCGCCGAGGTCGTGCACGTCTCATCCGCCGGGGCGAAGCTCTCGAGCTTCCTCATCACGGTCGACGAGGTCGGCGGCCTCGCGCTGGGCCCCGACGGCGCGCTGTACATCTCCGTCGGCCGCCTCGCCCGGTTCAACACGAGCGGCATGGTGCTCAACACGTTCGGCTCGAAGAACCCGCAGATCCCCCACTACCAGGGCGTCGCGTTCGACTCGCGCGGCATGCTCTGGGCGACCGACCCGAGCGAGCGCACCGTCGAGGAGTTCGACCCGGTCTCGGGCGACCGCCGCTCGAAGTTCGGCGGCCACGGCGCCGAGCTCGGCAAGTTCGACGGCAACACCCAGGTCCACAGCGGCCCGACCGACATCGCCTTCGACGCGCGCGGAGACCTCTACGTCAACGACCCCCTGGGCTCGCGCATCCAGAAGTTCCAGCGCACCGGCACGCCGCTCGCGCAGTTCGGCTTCGGCGGCGCCGACAACGTCGAGCCCATCGCCGTCGACCCCAAGACCGGCAACCTCTATGTCGGCCGCGACTCGGCGATTGATATCGTCTGCCCCCTCTAACCGAGGGACTTCGGCTCATCGCCGTGAACTCGTGAATGTGAGCGCAGCGCAGGAACACTGAGGCGGCGGACGCTGGCTGAAACGTGGTCGGGAGTGGGCCGGGCAGCGTCCAAACGCCAACGGAGTGTTGCCATGTTCCTGTCACGGGCGGCGGCCCTAGGGGCCGTCGTGTTCCTCGCAGCATGTCAGAGCGGTACCTCGGTTCAGCTCGCGCGGCCGAAGCCACCTACGCCGGGCGCTTCGCAGCAGGCGCTCACCGGCACCGGCTACCCCGGCACGGCGACGTTCAGCGCGCCCCTCGTCGATCCCGCCACCTGGAGCGGCTCGCCGATCGGCACCGGCACGTGGAGCGCGCAGTCGACTCCGCCGCGCTCGGGGGGCAATCAGTCCATCGCGGCCGATGACTTCTCGGATCCGTCGCAGGCGATTCACTACGTGATGATCGGCGGTTTGAGCTCCGGCTCGTCGTCGTTCTTCGGCATCGTCTCGCTCACGGCCTTCACCGTGGGCACGCGGCTCGTCGACAACGTCTCGACGTTCGCCGGCATCTTCGACAGCGCGACCGGGAACCCGATCGCGCTCGCGACCGGCGGCACGCTGGTGATCTCTGCCGCGGGAGCGACCATCACCGGCAGCTTCAACGGGACGCTCGAGGACGTGCAGGGGACTCCGCCGCCGGGGTGCCGCAGCAACGCGGACTGCGCTGCCGGCGAGGTCTGCTCGGCGGGGCAGTGCGTGACGGCGCCGATTCCTCCGATGTGCACGACGAATGCGCAGTGCGCCGCGGGCCAGGTGTGTACGAACGGGCAGTGCGTGACCTCGACTCCGCCCGGGTGCACCTCGAGCGCGCAGTGCGCCGCAGGCCAGGTGTGCTCGAACGGGCAGTGCGTGACGTCGACTCCGCCGCCGGCGTGCCAGACGGACGCCGACTGCTCGGCGCGCGAGGTGTGCTCGGCAGGCCAGTGCGTGCCGGCGCCGATCACGGGCAGCTGCACCGGTCAGGGCACGGGCGCGTACTCGGGCAGCGCGGGCTCGACCGCGACGTGCTCGGCGCTCGGCACCGGCGCGCTGTCGCTCAACAGCGGCATCGCCGGCTTCGGTGAGGACGAGAACGGCCAGCTCGCGCTGTTCGTGTTCGACCCGGGGGCTGGCTCGAACGGGCTGGTGCTGCCGCTCTCCGCGTGCCCGGCGGCCAGCGGCGCCGTCGCGGTCAGCCCGGTGCAGCTGTACTCGCAGGTGAACGCCGGCCCGGGCGTGACGCTCGTCGCGATCCGCGAGGGCACCGGGACGATCACGTTCACCTCGGTGGGGCTGCGCTACACCGGCACGTTCTCGGTCTCGCTCACCGGCGGTGGATCGGTGACGGGGAGCTTCGACGTGCAGTGAGCAGGGCCCCTCACCCCAGCCCTCTCCCCTACGAGGGGAGAGGGTGTTCATTTCTTCCTGAAGCGCTTCAGCGAGATCTTCCCGATTCGCCCGCCGAACGCGTACCAGGTCATGGCGGTGCCGAAGAGGAAGCCGGCGGCGATGATGCCGAGCATGCCGAGGGCTGGAACACCCCCGATGTTCCAGCCCGTACCGGCGAACGAGATGAACGCGCCGACGATGAAGCCGCAGGCGCACAGGCCCGAGAACGCGACGACGGCGAGGGCGCGCAGGTTGCGGTTGAGCTCGTTCATCTGCTCGGCCTTCACCGTGACCGAGAACTTCCCGGCCTCGAGGTCGAGCAGGATCTGCGAGAGCTGCATCGGCAGATCGCTCGCCACGTTCTGCAGCTGCAAGAGCGTCTTCATGAGCCCGCCCTGCAGCTGGTCGGGGTCGTACCGGTCGGCGAGCATGCGCTTCGCGTAGGGCAGGGCGATCTCGCCGATGTTCATGTCCGGCCACAGCGACCGCAGCAGGCCTTCGGTCTGCACCGCCGCGCGCGCGAGGATCGCGTACTCGCGCGGCACGCGGATGCGGTACTTCACGACGAGATCGAGCAGGTCGCGCAAGAGGCTCGCCGCGTTCACGTCTTTGAGCTCTTTCGGCAGGTACTGGCCGATGATCGCGTCGATGTCGTTCTTGAACCCGATGAGGTTCGCCCGGCTGTCCGGAGTCCCCACCCGGTACAACAGCTTCGCCACCGAGCCCGAGTCTTTGAGGGCGACGGCGAGGATGAGCTGGATCAGCGTCTCCTGCATCTGGCGCGTGACGCGGCCGACGAGGCCGAAGTCGAGCAGCGCCATGACCGGCCCCGGCTGAACCAGGAAGTTCCCCGGGTGCGGGTCGCCGTGGAACAGGCCGTCCTCGAACAGCTGGCGGAACGCGCCCTCGAGGATGTTGCGCGCCAGGGTCTGGCTCTCCTCGCGGTTCAGGTTCGCGTCTTTGAGCTTCTTGCCCTCGAGGTACTCGAGCGTGAGCACCGTGCGCGTGGTGAGCTCGTCGTGCACGCGGGGGATGCGCACGTACTCGCGACCCTCGTGGTTCTTGTACATCGCGCGCGTGTTCGCGGCCTCGTTGAGGAAGTCGAGCTCTTCGTGGATCGCGCGGTCGAACTCCTCGACGGCGATGGTGGGGCTGTAGATGCCCATCTCCTCGATGACGGCCTCGAGGGCGCGCGCGACGTAGTGCAGCACCGAGAGATCGGCGCGAATCGTCTCGGCGATGCCCGGGCGCTGGACCTTCACGACGACCTGCTCGCCGGCCTTCGTGACGGCGCGGTGCACCTGCGCGATCGAGGCGGCGGCGATGGGCTCGGGCTCGAACGACTGGAACAGCTCTTCGAGCGGGCGGCCGAAGGCGGTCTTGATCTGCTCGCGCACCTGCTCCATCGGGAAGGGCGGCACGCGGTCCTGCAGCGTCGAGAGCTCGTCGATGACGACGGCGGGCAAGAGGTCGCCGCGCGTCGAGAGCACCTGGCCGAGCTTGATGTACGTCGGCCCCAGCTCGTTGAGCATGGCGCGGAAGCGGCGGGCGCCGGACTCGGTGCGCGCCTCGGCCGAGACCTCGACGTTCTCCTTGCGGCCGAGCCTGGCCCACAGGCCGCTGCGGTCGGCGAGCTCTCCGAAGCCGTGGCGCGCGGCGATCACGGCGATCTGCCGCACGCGGTTCAGATCCTGTAGCGCTTCGCGGATCAAGGCCGGCCGGTAAGCTCCCACGCGCGGGGCCCGACGGCAATTTGGTCACCGGCCGTCGTCGAGCGGGCCGCCATCGGGCGTCACTCCGGCGTCGACTGCGCCCGCGTCGGCGTCGGAGTCGGTGACCTCTCCCGGGTAGGCGCCGGGCACGTGGTAGTCGGCGCAGAAGCCTCCGCTGCAGGTGGCGCCGACGGGGCAGTCGGTGGCCTTCGAGCAGCGCGTGCCGGGGTTGCACGAGACGGCGAGGACCATCAGCAGGCCCCAGACGAGCCTCATGACCGCACCAGCCAGGCGATGATCGCGGTGAGCGTGAACGTCGCCGCCGAGCCGATGAACAGGCCGAGCGCCGCCTGGTTGCGCTCGTCGATGGCCACTGCCTGCTCGACGCGGCCGTAGGGCACGAGCCCGTTCACCATCGCGCGCGAGAGGCTCTCGGCTTCGACGGCGTTGATCGAGAGCAGCACTCCGCCGGAGACCGCCGCCGCGAGGCCGAAGGCGCCGGTGACGAAGGGCAGCTTCGCGAGCGGGTGGGGCGGCTCTGGCTCCTTCACGATGAGCTGCGGAGCCGGGCACTCCACCGGCTTGGGCTCGACCTTCGCGGCCGGAGGCAGCTCGGGCGTCTCGAGCAGCGCGACCTTGAGCGTCCGCAAGAAGCGAATGGGCTCCATCACCAGGTCCGACCGCGTCGTCGAGCGCACGGTGAACGTCAGCCGCGAGAGCGTCGCGGCGCGGGTCACGTCGACGCCCTCGAGATCCATCACCGCGTCGTGGCCGACGGCAGCGAAGCCGGCCGACACCACCGCGTGTGCTTGGGCCTCGCGGCCGACCTCGAGCAGGCAGGCGCGATCGCCGCAGCTCCTGGGCGAGACGGTCGCGTCGAACCCGTCGAGCCGGGCGAGCTCGGCGACCGAGTCGAGCAGCTCGGCAGCGCGGACTTCGTGGACTCCTAAGTTGGCCGCTGGAACGACGATCAGCTTCGGTGTCTGGACTTGGGCCACCACTGCGAACAGCAGGGGTGTGAGCACGGCGGCAGCATACCAGCGCTGCTAGAGGACGCAGCCGGGCACGAGGTCGGCGGTGCGCAGCACGACGCGCCGCACCTGCGCGAGCTCGCGCTCCCAGAAGCACAGCGTGTCGGCCTCGCGCAGGTAGCCGTACTGGTAGAAGGTCGCGTTCGGCGTGTTGCGCAAGATCGGCTTCACGTCGGGGTCGTGCATGCCCTTGCGGCGGCGCGAGGTGATCTCCTTCGCGGCGGCGAGCTCGGCCTGGGCCTTGGTGATCTGGCTTGGGTCCATGTCGGCGGCGGCGAGGTTGACCGCGGCGGCGAAGCGGGCGCGGCGCGCGGTGATCTCGAACGAGTCGTTGAGCTCGGCGAGGAACGGGTCGTCGTTCGAGAGGCTCTTCGCGGCGCGGTCGGCGTCGATGGCGGTGAGCTCGGCGGCGAAGGCCTGCAGCGGCTGCAGCACGCGGGTGCGGAAGTCGGGCGACATCGCGATCTCGTGGAACTCGATGCGATCGGGCTGGCTGACGATGCCGAGCTTCTCTCCGGCGTCGATGAGCTGGTCGCGGCCGGCGAGGTACGGGGCGAGCCGCTTGACGATGAGCGCGTCGTGCTGGGCCTCTCCGAAGCGGCGGATGAGCTCGCCGACGTCGTCGCCGAAGAAGTCCTTCACCGGCTGGTCCCAGGTCTCGGGCAGCGTGTACGTCATGCGCAGCGTGGCGGCGTCGGTCTGCCAGTACGACCACTCCCAGCCCGACGAGAACAGCACGTGATCGCGCAGCCGGCCCGAGCTCTTGAGCATCTTCAGGTCGAGCCAGCGCGAGCGCACGTAGAGCGGCAGGTAGACGGGGATCGAGTTGTCGAACGCGATCCAGTAGGCGGACTCGGGCTGGTAGCCGACGGTCTGGCCGGCCGCGAGCTTCTGTTGAATGAACGCGCGGTGCTCGTCGAACTCGTCGTGGAAGTACGCGCCGCCGGCGTCTTCGAACAGGTTGTAGAACATCACCGTGTGCACCCACGGAGTCACCGGCGACTTCGCGAACTTGATGAGGAAGTAATAGAGCAGCTGCTCGCCCATGTAGGTGACCTTGAGGTCCTCCTGGTCGCCGAGGTGAATGGGTGAGTTCACCTCGGTGCCGGGCGCCACTTCCTGAATCGCGTTCCAGGCGTCGTCGACGCTCTGCACGAAGACGGCGGGCTCGGCCCCGAAGAACTCGCCGTACGAGAGGCTGATCGAGTCGTGCTCCACGCCGTCGAGCAACAGGTGCAGGCGCCGCCGCATCTCGGCGGCCGGGTCGGGGTCGTCGTCGATGAGGTCGAACGCGTTCTGCAGGTTCGACTTGCCGAACAGCTGAATGCCGATGCCGGTCTTGATGCCGCGCGAGTGCGCGTAGTCGACGATGGCCTTCTGGTGCGCCTTGTTGTCGACGCCCCGGGTGAGCACGTCGTCGAGCGCGAGCCACTGCACGTAGTTGCCGCGGTTCTTGATCGCGAAGTCGATGGTGCGGCGGGCGCCTTCGAGGTTGGCCTCGCCGCTCTCCCAGAAGTCGTAATAGGCCTCGATGGGGTGCAGCGTGTGCAGGTGCAGGCCGCGGCGCTGGTCGACCTCGGGGGCGTGCTCGTTCGTGGGGACGTTCGCGGCCTCTTGCGGCGTGGTGGGGACGACGCCCTTCCACGGGTGGAAGAAGCGATAGCCGAACAGCTCGAGCGCGTGGGCGAGGCCGTACTGCACGCCGAGCGGCAGCCCGCCGTGCACGGTGAGCTTCGAGCCCGAGCCCTCGAGCCGGTAGCACTCGGTGCAGTCGGTGCGCGCGACGACGGCGATGACGAAGCCGCCGCGGGCGCTGAGCTCCCGCGCGGGGTCGGACGAGGTCTCGACGCGCTTTTCGCCGCCGACGAACTCGAGGCTCTGGGTCATCAGCGGCTCGACGTCGGAGGTCGCGAGCACGGTGATGCCGGGCTGTGACTTCGGGCCGCAAGCGGCCGCCAACACTGCGAGGGGAACGAGGGCTCTCAAGGGGAAGCCAGATCTACCCGGACGAAAGCCGTCAGCGCCACGACGCCCTGCGCCAACGCCGCCGGCCCGGCAGCAGCGCGAGCAGGACGATCGGCGCCGCCCCCGCGACCGAGCAGCCCTTCTTCGTCGCGCCCTTCGGCTCCGAGGCGTTCGACCCGGGCGCCTCGGGGATCTGCCCCGGCTCGGCGCCGGCGCGCATCTGGTCGAGGACGACGCTCAGCTGCTCGCGCAGGCCGTCCATCGCCTCGGAGTACGACTTCTCCCCGGCGGCGGAGGCCCACTTCCCGCTCGGCTTGAGCCGGTAGACGTTGATGCTGACGAGGAAGCCCTCTTCGCCGGCGGCGAGGGCGCTGATGCGGGCGTCACCCGTGGTCATGATGTTCCGGTCGAGGCCGCAGTCCGAGTCATCGCAGCCCATGCGCTGGCGCTGCTTCTGGCCGCTGAGCAGCTCGGTGAGATCGTCCTGCGTGGTGACGCGAAACCCGTAGCGGCGCAGCTCTCCGGCGAGCGCCTCGGTCCACACGTGGGCCTCGGCCGCGTACCTGGGGCTCGTCTTGACGGTCTCGAGGTAGATGGAGAGCGGCTGAGCTCCGAGCACGGCGACGACCAGTGCGGTCAGCATCAGCGCAGACTACCGCGCGTTCCCCTACCGGTCCCGGTGAACGTTCCCTCTGAACGCACCCCGGCCCGTCGAGTCGTTCACGTTCCGGTCCGCGTCAGACGTCCCCGGCAGGCCGCCTCAGCGCAGGCCAGGGATCTCGCCGCTGACCTCACCGAGCGTGTTCGACGCGTACCCGACCGCCCTCAGCGCCGTGAGCAGCACCTGCGCAGGGTGCGCCCCGGGCGCCCTCAAGTGCAGCCCCTGCTTCAAGCCGCCGGCCCCGCCGGACACCAGCATGGCCATGTTGTCGGTGCTGTGGGCGCTGACCATGCGGTTGTCGGCCGGGTCGAAGCCGTGGCCGCCCTCGAACGAGAACACGGCAGCCATGTTGTCGAGCACGTTGCCGCCGGCCTCGGGCGTGGCCTTGAGCTTCCCGAGCAGGTACGCCCAGTGCTTCATGTGCCAGTTGATGCCCTTGGCGAGCGCCTGGGTGGTGTCTCCGTCGGTGAGGTTGCCGAAGCCGCCGTGGCTGAGCTCGTGCAGGTCCGAGCGCTGGTTCGTCACGGTAGCCATGTTCATGAACGACTGCGAGTTCGTGAACTGCAGCAGCACGCTGCGCGTGAGGTCGCACGCGATGGCCATGTGAATGAGATCGCACATCACCTTCGCGCGCGCGTCCTCTCCGCTGTAGCCGAGGTTCTGCGTGTAGGTGATGTTGCCTTCAGAGTTCGTCTGCTGGTTGCCGCCGACCGCCGGGTCCGCGCCGGGGTCCATCGGCTTGAGGCACGTGCCCACCATCGGCGGAGGGATCGCCGCGACGCGCATCTCGAGCTCGCGGAACTCCTGCAGGTGGGCGTCGACGCGCTTCTGATCCGCGACGCCGAGCCGCGTCTTCAGCTTCGTCATGCGCGCGCCGACCGAGTCGAGCACGCTCTTGCGCTGATCGACGCGCCACCGCTGATCCGCCACCTGGTCGGGCGTGAGGCCCGACGACTGGAAGTTCGAGAACAGCGCCTGGAACAGCGCCTGCGGGCTGTACCGCGGCGGCACCTGCTGCACTCCGGTGCCGTTCGCGCGGTACGAGATCGCCTGCCCGGTGCCCGGCTGCGCGGCGTCGATGTAGCTCGACACCTGCACGCGGGTGACGAGCGTGCGGAACGTGGTGTTGGCGCCGAGCAGCTCGCCGGCGAGGTGCTCGGTCGTCGGCGCCAGGAAGTTGCCGTTCGTCGAGCGCTGCCCGGTGAGCAGCGGAGCCACCTGGTAGTAGTGGAACTGCACCGCCCGCCCGCCGGCGGGCACGACGCCGTTCACCGCCCACGGCAGCCGCAGGCCGGTGACGACGGTCACGTTCTCTTTGACCGGCATCAGGTTGGTGAGCGCGGCCTTGAGGTCGTAGTTGGCGCCGACCGTCGTCGGCACGAAGGTCTGGGCGATGTTGCCGTCGTAGCCGCCGAGCGAGCAGCCCGCGAAGCCGAGCAGGTACCGCTTCGGTGCGGCGGCCTGCGCGAACGCCTTGTTGTCGAGCATCGCCTCGAGCAGCGGCAGGCCGAGCGCGAACCCGCCGGCACCGCGGAGCAGCGCACGCCGGGAGAGGGGCTTCATCACGGCGCCTCCTTTCGCTGAGCGAAGGTGGGGTGGCTCACGTAGGCGAGGAGCAGCTCGTCGAAGCGGTGGCCGTTGGCGGCGAACGCGCGGGAGAGGTCGCGCAAGAGCGGCCAGTCGGCGGCGCCCTCGCGGCGGCCCGTGCCGAAGCGGAAGAGCTGCTTCGTCAGGCACGCGTCGATGGTGTCGGTCTGGATCAGGAGATCCGCGAGGCCCTTGGGCCCCACGAACGTGCCGACGCCGGCGAGCGAGCCCTCGCCGGTGATCATGCACTCGGGGTGTGCCGCCTCGGCCGTGCGGAACTTGCCGGTGCGGTCGTACTGCTCGAGGCCGAAGCCGATCGGGTCCATCTGCAGGTGGCAGCCCGCGCACGAGGTGACCTCGTCGTGCACGCGGTAGCGGTCCTTCTTGCAGACCGCTCCGTTCGTCGCCGGCGGCGGCTCGTCGGCGGTGACGTTCGGCGGAGGAGGGGGGATCTCCTGGCAGAAGAGCCGATTGCGGATCCACTTTCCGCGCAGCGTCGGGCTGGTGTCGGTCTGCTTCACGCCGTTCGACAGCAGGCTCGCGTGCGAGAGGATGCCCTGCCGCCCGGTGGCCCCGTACTCCACCCAGCCCGGAGCGCCCGGCGGCGGCAGCCCGTAGTGCGCCGCCAGCGCGTCGTCGACGTACGTCTTCGTCGACGTGAACAGCGCGCGGTAGTCGGCGAGATCTTCGAACACCACCTTGCGGACGAGCGAGGTGGTCTCGTTCACCAGCCGCGCGTTGAAGGCGGCGTCGTGCGGCAGGCTGGCGTAGCCGAGCCACATCGCGTGGAAGGTCTCGGTGTGGGCGCGGCCTTCGGGCGAGGTGAGCATCGCGCGCGCGACGGTGCGGACGCCGTCGGGCGTCGACAGCGCGCCGGCCGCGGCGGCGTCGAGCAGCGCGTCGTCGGGCGCCCGGCCGAGCAGGAAGAACGACAGGCGCGCCGCCAGCTCGTAGGCGTTCAGGGTGTCCGAGGTCTCGACGCGGAAGAGGAACTCGGGGTCGAGCAACAGCCGCCGCATCACGAGCGAGAGCGACGTGTCGAAGTTGCCCCGCTGCAGCGCGAGCGGGTGCAGGCTCATCAGCTCGGTGACCTCGTCGTCGGCGAGCGGCCGGTGCAGCGCGCGGCGGCCGAACGTGCGCACGAACTGCTCGAGGCAGCCGAGATCGGTGTTGCCGGTCGGCGTGCAGGGGAGGATGCGGGCCTTGCGCGAAGGCGAGGCGAGCGTCTCGGCGGTGACGCGCTCGGCGAGCGCCTCGGCCGCCTCGACCCAGACGGCCGAGGCCTGCTGCTTCGAGTAGTCGTTGTCGAACGGCGTGAGCTCTTCGCCGGGCATCAGGGTGATGGCCGCGTGGCTCAGGTCTCCGACGAGGTCCTGCAGCGTGAGATCGAGCTCGGCGCGCGTGAGCCGGCGCAGCTCGACGACCGCGGGCGTCGCCGGCGGCTCGGGCTGCATCGGGTTCGGGTTGTTCGGGTCGACCGGGACGTTCGGGTTCGTCGGGTCGATCGGCAGTGAGCCGCCCCCGCCCGCCTTGGGCAGGAGAATGTCGCCGGTGCAGGCCGACATGAGAAGCAGTGCGAAGACGAGGGCGCGTCGCATCGTGGCCGGCGGGAGGCAAGAGTCGCACCCGGGTGACGGAGGCGCCACCACGATCGTGATTACGGCCCTCTCGTGTGCGACCTGTGAACTGCAGTGGGCAGCTGCGATAAGTCGAGGACCCACCCGTGAACGTGCACGTCGGCGCCGTCGGACATGCGTGGATCAAACTTCAGACCGAGCGCCCGCACGTCTGCTCGAGGTGTGGAGCGATCTGTCGCGCCGAGGTTCGCGGCATGGCGTCCGAGTTCGCGTACACGCCGTTTCAACGCGACGCCGCCGCGGCGAAGGACGACGCCTGGTGGGCGGCCTTTCGTGGAGCGTCGCGCGAGGCCCGGTGGCTCGTGCGCCTCGCCGAGTGCCCCCGGTGTCAGGCGCGCGGCCCCGCTGCGCTGCGCCGCGTGCGGCGCGAGGCAGCCGGGCTGGGCGTGCTCGTCGCGGTGCTGACCGCCGCGGCCGGAGGTCTCGCGGTGCACAGCGCGCCCGCCGCCGCCGTGCTCGTCATCGTCGCCGGAACCGCCGGAGCGCTCGCCGGTGTCCGTCACCTCAAGCGCGTGCTCCAGCGCGCCGACACCGACGTTCGCCTGGTGATAGAAGCCTGAACATGTCCGACAAGTCCGCGACCGCCGAGCAGCTCATTCGTGAGCACGTCATCTGGTCGTGCGGCGCCGGCCTCGTCCCGGTCCCGATCGTCGACTTCGTCGCCGTCACCGCCATTCAGCTCGATCTCATCCGCCAGCTCTGCACGCTGCACGGCGTCTCCTACGAAGAGGGCACCGGCAAGGTCTGGGTCGGCGCGCTGACCGGAGGAGCCGTCGCGCGCATCGGCGCCTCCGCCATCAAGGCCATCCCCGGCGTCGGCTCTTTGATTGGCGGCCTGTCCATGTCCATCGCCTCGGGCGCCTCGACCTATGCGGTCGGCAAGGTCATCGCGCGGCACCTCTCCAACGGCGGCACGATGAGCAACCTCGACGTCGACGAGGCGAAGCGCCGCTACGCCGGCGAATACGAAGAGGGCAAGAAGGTCGCCAAGTCGGCCAGCGAGAACAAGGGCGCGAAGGACACCTTCGAGAAGCTCGAGAAGCTCGGCGAGCTGAAGAAGAAGGGCGTCATCACCGACGCCGAGTTCGAGAAGAAGAAGGCCGATCTGCTCGGGCAGCTGTGAGCCTTCGCCGTACCGCCGTCGCGCTGTACCTCGCGGTCGCCTCGTGCACCTGTCGCGACGGCCTGAGGCCCATCGGCCCCGAAGAGCTGACGGTCGTCCCGGCTTCGCTCGCGTTCCCCGCCACGTACGTGGGGGGCCAGCGCGCGCTCGAGCTCGCCCTCTCGAACCGCGGCGGAGCGACCGTCGACCTCTTCCCCGACGTCGCTGCGCCGTTCCGGGTCGAGCCCGTGCAGCTGAAGCTCTCGCGCGGCGACTCGCGCGCGCTCACCGTCACCTTCGCGCCCGCCGCGCCCGGTCACTTCGAGGCGACGCTGCGCGTCGGCCCGCTAGAGGTCGCGGTGCAGGGTGACGGCCTCGAGGTCCCCGCGTGCATGGCGCCGCGCACGTGCCACGCCGTCGGCTTCGACCTCGACGCCGGCGCGTGCATCGAGCGCCCGCTTCAGAACGACACGGCCTGCTCCACCCGCTGCGTCACCGCGGGCTCCTGCCAGGGCGGCACCTGCCTCGGCCAGGCGGCGTCGTGCGACGACGGAGATCGCTGCACGGTCGACGCCTGCAGCGAGCAGGACGGCTGCGCGCACCCGCCGGTGCAGTGCCCCGCGCCGCCGACGGCCTGCCAGACCGCGCGCTGCGACCCCCAGGCCGGCTGCGTCGTCGAAGACGTGCTCGACGGCACGCTGTGCGGCCCCGACGACTGCCTCGCGGCCCAGGTCGACGTCTGCCTGTCCGGCGTGTGCACGACGAAGCCCAGACCGCCCAGCGCGCGGTGCCAGAACCGCTGGGTGCCGCTCACGTTGCCGCCGCGCTACGTGCACGGCCTCTCCTGGGACTCGGTCCGCCGGCGCGTCGTGCTGTTCGGCGGCGCGCAGAGCCAGGGCCTCACCGTGCTCGGCGACACCTGGGAGTGGGACGGCGCCCGCTGGGAGCTCAAGCTCCCGCTCGACGCGCCCTCCGCCCGCCACGGCGTGGGGATGGTCTTCGACGCCGCCCGCCGCCGCACCGTGCTGTTCGGCGGCTACGACGGCAACCTGTCCCTCTCCGACACCTGGGAGTGGGACGGCACGACCTGGCTGCGGCGGTCGCCGCCGGTGTCTCCGCCGGTGATGTCGTGGCCCTCGTTGGCCTACGACGAGGCGCGGCAGCGCGTCGTCCTCTTCGGGCGCAACCCGGTGACGATGGCCGCCGAGACGTGGGAGTGGAACGGCACGACCTGGGCCTCGCGCTCGCCCGCGACCAGCCCCTCGCCGCGCGGCGCGGCGGCCATGGCGTACGACGCTGCGCGCGGGCGCGTCGTGCTCGTCGGCGGCGCCGCGGCCGGAGGCGCCGTGCTGACCGACACCTGGGAATGGGACGGCACCGAGTGGCTTCAGCTCCAGCCGACGTTCCCGGCGCCGGGCGCACAGCGCGTCTCCATCGCGTTCGACCCGGTGCGGCAGAAGCTGGTGCTCCTGCGGGCCGGAGACGTCGGTACGCCGTCGCTCACCTACGAGTGGACGAGCGCCGGCTGGGCGCAGCGCACGACCGTCGCTTCGCCCCCGGCGCGCCAGTTCCCCGCGCTCGTCTGGGACGGCGCGAGCGGCCAGGTGCTGGCCGTCGCAGGGCTCTCGCCCCTCGGCCTGCTGCTCGCCGACACCTGGCGCTTCGACGGCACCACGTGGGCGCTCGCCGCCCGAACCGACGGCCCGGCCCCGCGCACCGGCCAGTCGATGGCGTACGACGCCGCGCGCTCGAGGCTCGTGCTGTTCTCCGGCCAGGTCTCCGACAGCTCCCACGCCCGCATCTCCGACACGTGGGAGTGGGCCGACGCCGGCTGGTCTCGCGCCATGCCGCCCGTCTCGCCGCCGCACACGTACGGCGCCGCCATGGCGTTCGACGTCGCGCGCGCGCGCACCGTGCTCGCGGCCGGCTCCGACACCTGGGAGTGGGACGGCGCGGCCTGGACGCGCTTCGACGCCGGCGGCCCGTTCGGCGCTTGCGACTGGGACACCGACGCCGGCCGCGTCGTCGGCCTGGGCGTCACCGACGCCGGCGTGACCGCGTTCGAGTGGGCCGGTAGCGCCTGGCTGCGCCGCTCGACCGGCCAGGGGCCTTCGCCGCGAGGCGCCTACGCCGCTGCGTACGACTCGGCCCGGCAACGCCTCGTCTTCTTCGGAGGCCGCGGGAGCACCACCGGCTTCGGCGACACCTGGGAGCTCGACGGCACCACGTGGATCCTGCGCTCCCCGGCCACCTCGCCGTCCGCCCGCTCGCATCACGCCATGGCCTACGACCCCGTCCGCCGCCGCGTCGTGCTGCACGGCGGGTACACCGGCTTCACCTCGCTGGGCGACACCTGGGAATGGGACGGCAACGACTGGGCCCTCAAGCCCGTCGTCAGCGCTCCGCCCGACCAGTTCAGCGCGTCGATGGTCTGGGATCCGTCGCTGCAGAAGGTCGTGTACTTCGGCGCCAGCCTCTTCGTGCTGCTGCCCTGAGTGTCAGACCCCTGGTGTATTGGGCTCCCATGACTTTCACGGACGTGGCGCTCGCCGCCCTCGGGGCGATCGCCGGGGCAGGGGGCACCTTCGCGTGGCTGCAACGAAAGCTGGCTCAGGCCTCGGCCGATCGCGCCGCCGCCACCGCCGAACAGCGGGCCGCCGTCGCCCGCTCCCACGAGCTCGCCAAAGAGCGTGACGCCGCCCGCGTCGAGCTCGACCGCTTGAGGCTCGAGCACGCCTCCGCCTTCGCCACCCTCGACGCCGAGCGAAAGGCCGCCGACCAGAAGCTCCACGAGGTGAAGGCCCTGCAAGACAAGCTCGACGCCCGCATGCGCGAGACCTTCTCGTCGCTCGCCACCGCCACGCTGCAGACCTCCGGCAAGCAGCTCATCGATCTCGCCAAGGCCGAGCTCAACCGCGAGTCCGAGAAGGCCAAGCTCGACCTCGAGGCCCGCCAGAAGGCCATCGAGCTCAGCATGAAGCCCGTCGACGAGAGCTTGAAGAAGGTCGGCGAGTCGCTCGAGCGCTCGCGCGTCGAGAGCGCCCAGCTCTTCAGCCAGGTCAAGATGCTCGGCACCGAGACCGCGAACCTCGTGAAGGCCCTGCGCACCCCCTACGTGCGCGGCCGCTGGGGCGAGCAGACGTTGCGGCGCGTCGTCGAGATGGCCCAGATGGTCAACCACTGCGACTTCGTCGAGCAGCAGACCGTCGACAGCGACGACGGTCGCCTGCGCCCCGACCTCATCGTCAACATGCCCGGAGGCCGCCGCGTCGTCGTCGACGCCAAGGTCCCCCTCGACCGCTACCTCGCCATGGTCGAGGCCCAGGACGACGCCACCCGCGCCCAGGCCCTCAAGGCCCACACCGTCCAGGTGCGCGACCACGTGAACAAGCTCTCCTCCCGCGCCTACTGGGAAGCGCTCTCGCCCACGCCCGAGCTCGTCATCATGTTCGTCCCCGCCGAGTCGCTCATGTCGACCGCGCTGCAAGACGACCCCGCCCTCATCGAGTTCGGCGTCTCCAAGAACGTCGTCATCGCCAGCCCGCTCACGCTCGTCGCGCTGCTCAAGGCCATCGCCTACGGCTGGCGGCAAGAGCGCATCGCCAAGAACGCCGAAGACATCCGCGCGCTGGGGCAAGAGCTCTACACGCGCGTCCGCCTCATGGCCGAGCACTTCTCCGACGTCGGCCAGCGTTTGCAGAGCGCCGTCAACAGCTACAACAAGACGATCGGCTCGCTCGAGTCGCGCGTCCTCTCCGGCGCGCGCAAGTTCGTCGAGCTCTCCGCCGCCACGCCAGACCAGCCGCTGCCCGAGCTTGCCCCCATCGAGCTCACGCCGCGCCTGCTCGGCGCCGACGAGATGCGCACCCGCAAGGTGAAGAGCTCCGATGCGCAAGGAGACCTGCTCGGTCTCGTGACGGGTTCCGATTGAGCGGTTTGGGGGAGGTGGTAAGCGCATGACCATGGCGAACGGGCGTACGTCGGCCAAGGCCAAGGCTGTTTCGTCGGTGAAAGCTGTTTCGTCGGTGAAAGCCTCGGTCGTGGAACATCTCGCTCAGCTGCCCGCGGCGGCCGCCGCGCAGGCGCCGGTGGCTCCTCCGCAGCTTCCCGAGAAGCTCACGCCGATGATGCAGCAGTACGTCGACACCAAGGCCCAGGTCGGCGACGCGATCCTCTTCTTCAGGCTCGGCGACTTCTACGAGATGTTCTTCGACGATGCGCTCAAGGCCGCCGAGGCCCTGCACATCACGCTCACCTCCCGCGCCAAGGGAGACGAGCGCGTCCCCATGTGCGGCGTCCCGTACCACGCCGCCCGCCGCTACATCGGCCGCCTCGTCGACCTCGGCCACCGCGTCGCCATCTGCGAGCAGGTCGAAGAGGCCGGCGGCCCGAACATCGTCAAGCGCGAGGTCGTGCGCATCGTCACGCCCGGCATGGTGCTCGACGAGAACCTGCTCGAGCCCGCCCAGAACAACTTCCTCGCCGCGCTCAAGCCGCCCGACGCCGAAGGCGGCAACTGGGGCGCCGCGCTGCTCGACGCCTCGACCGGTGAGTTCGTCGCCCTGCAGCCCGGCGCGCTGGCCGATCTCACCCCCGACCTGCTGCGCGTCAACGTCGGCGAGGTGCTCGTCCCCGAGGGCCTCGCTCCCTCGGCGCTCGATCACCTGCTCTCGGGCTTCGGCAAGCGGCCCGCGTTCGCCCGGCTCGAGGCCGACGCCTTCCAGGCCTCGCGCGCCCGCGCGTTCCTGCTCGGGCACTTCCAGGTCCAGTCGCTCGAGAGCTTCGGCCTGCAGGAGCACAGCGCCTCCGTCGGCGCCGCCGGCGCGGCGCTGCGGTACCTCAAAGACACCCAGAAGAGCGACGGCGGCCACGTCGATCGACTCTCCCTGCAGCCGCGCGGCGGCTACCTCGTGCTCGACGAGTCGACCCGCGCTCACCTCGAGCTCACCAGGAGCCTCAAAGACGGCAGCCGCTCCGGCACGCTGCTCTCGGTGCTCGATCGCACCGTCACTCCGCTCGGCGCCCGCAAGCTCGCCGGCTGGCTCGTCGCGCCGCTGTACAGCGTGCCGGCCATCACCGCCCGCCTCGACGCCGTCCAAGAGCTCGTGGCCCGCGCCTCCTTCCGCGCCGAGGTCGTCGACGCGCTCAAGGGCGTGCAGGATCTCGAGCGGCTCTGCGGCCGGCTCTCGCTCAAGACCGGCACGCCCCGCGACCTGAAGGCGCTGGGCGCCTCGCTCGCGCAGCTGCCGAAGCTCGGCACGCTCGCCGGCTCGGCCTCGTCGGGGCTCCTGTCGCTGTTGCAGGCGCCGCTGACGGCAGAGGCCGTGGTCACCCTGGGTGAGACGCTGCAGTCCGCCCTCGTCGACGAGCCGCCCGCCGTCATCGCCGACGGGGGCTTCATTCGCCAGGGCTACGACCAGCAGCTCGACGAGTACCTGACGCTCTCCACCTCGGGGAAGACCACGCTGCTCGAGCTCGAGGCCCGCGAGCGCGAGCGCACCGGCATTCAGAGCCTCAAGGTCCGCTACAACAAGGTCTTCGGCTACTACCTCGAGGTCACCAAGGCGAACCTGCACCTCGTGCCCAAAGACTGGGTGCGCAAGCAGACGATGGTCGGCGGCGAGCGGTACGTCACCGAAGAGCTCAAGGGCTACGAAGAGAAGGTCCTCACCGCCGACGAGAAGCGCATCGCGCTCGAGCAGCGGCTGTTCGAAGAGCTGCGCGCGCTCGTCGTCTCGCGCGCCACGCAGCTGCGCGGGGCCGCCGCCGCCGTCGCCGCCCTCGACGCCCTGTGCAGCTTCGCCACCATCTCGGCCGAGCGCGGCTACTGCCGGCCCACGCTCGACGAGTCCGAGGTCATTCGCCTCGTCGAGGCCCGCCACCCGGTCGTCGAGCTCTCGCTCGACGGCGGCACCTTCGTGCCCAACGACACGCTGCTCGACCGCGACGAGAACCAGCTGCTCGTCATCACCGGGCCCAACATGGCCGGCAAGTCGACCGTCATGCGGCAGACCGCGCTCGCCGTCGTCATGGCCCAGGCCGGCTGCTTCGTGCCCGCGAAGGCCGCGCACGTCGGCCTGTGCGATCGCGTGTTCACGCGCGTCGGCGCCTCCGACAACCTCGCGCGCGGGCAGTCGACGTTCATGGTCGAGATGACCGAGACCGCGAACATCCTCCACCACGCGACGAAGAAGAGCCTCGTCGTGCTCGACGAGATCGGCCGCGGCACCTCGACGTTCGACGGCCTGTCGATCGCGTGGGCCGTCGCCGAGCACCTGCACGACGTCATCGGCGCGCGCACGCTGTTCGCGACGCACTACCACGAGCTCACCGACCTCGCGCGCGAGCGGCCCAAGGTGAAGAACTGCTGCATCGCCGTCAAAGAGAAAGACGGCCGCGTCACGTTCCTGCGCAAGCTCGTCGCCGGCGCGGCGTCCAAGAGCTACGGCATCGAGGTCGCCCGGCTCGCCGGCCTGCCCGGCGAGGTGCTCTCGCGCGCCCGCGAGCTGCTCGTGAACCTCGAGTCGCAAGAGCTCGACGAGGCCGGCCACGCCCGGCTCGCCAAGAAGAGAAAGGCAGACGATCAGCTCGCCCTCTTCGGGCAGCCCGCCGATCAGCACCCCGTGCTGCAGGCGCTGCGCGAGCTCTCCATCGACGGCACCACGCCCCTCGAGGCCCTCAACACCCTCGCCGCGTGGAAGAAACTGCTCGGCAAGGGCCAGTAAAAAGCGCTTACAGGCGGCCGCGGCAACGCGCTTGGGGCGCAAGGGACAATGAAGCATGTACGCCGCGCCCCCCACAGGGCAGGGGGGCGACGAGCGTTGTGCTGTGAAACCTCCAGGACGGGCTTCGAGCGTGAGGGCGCTCGAAGCCCGTTCGACTTTGCGGGGTAGGCTTCCGCCCGCGCGATGCAGCTTCAGATCCCCAAGGCGCCGCGGAAGGTGCGGCTCTCGCAGGTGCCGGGCGCCGTACAGCGCCTCGCCGTCGTCGCGGCGCTCGCCGCGGCCGTCGCGGCCGGCATCGCGTTCGTGGGTCTCCAGGCCGGCCGCTGGCTCGGCGGCGAGGCCGACTTCTTCACCCGCGCCGTCGAGGTGCCGGGCAAGGTCAGCTCCGTGGCGTTGCCGAAGTGGGAAGAGCGCGTCTCCAAGCCGGCGAAGCTCACCGTCCTCTACACGTTCGCAGACCGCCAGATCAGCGCGAGCGGAGTGCTCGTCTCCGCCGAGCGTGGCGAGGGCCTGGGGTTGGGCGCCGACGTCACGCTGCTCGTCGACCCCAACGATCCCGAGCGGCCTCGCGAGGCGCAGCACGCGCGCGAGAGCTTCGGCCTCACCCGCTTCGCGCCCATCGGCGTGGGCCTCGGGCTGCTCGTCGCGCTGCTGCTCGTCGGCCTCGAGCTGCGCCGCGCCGTGCGCTCGGAGCTCGCCCCGCTCAAGAACGGCATGCTCGTCTGGCTCACCTGCGAGGGCGGCCTGCCCGACACGCGCAGCGAGACCACGTTCGCCGCGCACTACTTCCAGGCCGACGTGAAGCACGAGGTCCGCGCGCGGGCGCGGCCGGGCAGGGCGCCGGTCAAGAACGGGCAGAAGGTGCTCGCCGCCGTCGTCCCCTCGAAGCCCACCTGGGTGCGCGTCATCGACGAAGATCTCGCGCGCACCCTCGGCTGGTTCGGCTGACCCCGCTTCGGGAAATGTCGCCGGTCCCCGTCTTCGGGCGGTCAGCGATGCTCGGGCGACGTGCTCGCCGCGATCGCGGCGAAGGGCAGCGTGAGGGCGGCGACGATCCCGGCCAGGACGAGGGCGATCTCCATGCGCTCACCAGCTACCGGCCGCAGCGGTGCGGTGCACGGGGAAAGCGGCGCGTCACCGGCGCGTGACGACGACGCTCACGCGTGCACGAAGTACTCGGCCGCGAACACGCCGAGCGCCTCGTACACCGACAGGTTCCCGCCCATCTTCACCGCCGCCGCCGCGACGCGCGGCCGGCCGTCGGCATCGGGAGCCGACGGCAGCACCACGCCCACCTGCTTGAGCCGCACTTCTTTCGGCAGCACCAGCACGAGCTGACCGGCGTGAGCGGCCTTCACTGCGTCTTCGGCCGCCGCCCGCCGCCACCCGCGCGCAGGGCCCTCGTGGCGGATCCAGTCGCAGGTCTGCGCGAGCGTCAGCTCCTTCGTGCCGACGAAGTGCGGCACCTCGCAGTTCATCGCGCGGCTGACGTCCCAGACGTAGATGTGGCCGCGCGGCTGGCCCGGGCCGTCCGGCTCGTAGCGCGGGTTGTGGCCGATCGCGAACTGCAGGATCACCTGCTGGTAGAGGTTCTTGCTGCGGCGCCCCTCGCGGCTCTGCACCGGCGCCTGCACCGCCTTGAAGAGATCTCTCGCGGTCAGCTCGGGCGCCGGCGTCGTGCCGTCGAACCTCGCGCCCAGCGTCGTCGCCTCGTCGTCGTCGTCATCCCGCCGGGACTCTCCCGTGTTCCCCACCACCGACTTGAGCGCCTGCATGCGCGCCGCGTCCTGGAACGCCGACGACAGCATCTGCTTCTGGTGCGTCGTCATCGCCTTCGGCTGCGTGACGGCTCCCGGCTGCGTGTTCGGCGCCGTGAACGAGCCCGTGTTCCGCGGCCTCACCTCGCCCATCTTCTGAGTCACCCGCTCGCGCTCGGGCGGCGCTGACGGCCGCGCCGTCGGCTGCGTGCCGGTCACCCGCTCGCGCGGGGCGGGGCCGTCGAACGAAGTCTCCTCGCGCTCGCGACCGGCCAGCGACTTCGACGACGTCGTCCGCTCGCGCTCCGGCGGCTTCACCGTCCCGGTCTGCCGCTCGCGCTGTTGCTTCGGGTCTCCGGCCATTTGGAAGGGCGCCAGTCTAGGCCGAGGCGGAAATTTTGCCCCCATGTAAGTGTCGTGCTCACATCACACAAACCTGTAGCCGAATGACGCTCTTCGCCCTCCTGGTTTCTGTGGCCGTGACCGCGAGCGCCGCGAAGGGCGCCGATCCGGCAGAGGCCGCCTGGACCGCCGCGAAGACCGCCCGAGCCGACCTCAAGGCCGACGAGAAGAAGAAGAAGTTCCGCCACCACTGGCAGAACGTCGCGAAGAAGCTCGAGGCGGTCGCCGCGAAGTACCCGAAGAGCCCGCGCGCCGCCGAGGCGCTGCTCGCCGCCGCGCAGACGTACGAAGAGCTCTCGAAGCTCTCGGCGAACCAGGAAGACGCCGACGCCGCGCGCAAGCTCTACGCGAAGGCGAAGCCCGCCTCGGCTGCGAAGGCGAAGGGCCGTGCCTCGGCGCCGGTCGCTGCTGCCGCGGCGAAGAAGCCGAAGAAGCCGGCCGAGGTCCAGGTGTCGCGCATCGCCGAGGCGTTCAAGAAGCTCGAGCTGCCGGTCGCTCCGAAAGAGGCCGTCGCCGAAGAGGCCGCGCCCGTGGCCGAGAGCTCGTCGCTGCACGTGCCGTCGATGGAGGAGCTCGCCGAGAAGCTGCGTGACGTGCGCGTCGGAGAGCGCGAGGTGAAGTCGATGCGCGGCGCCGCAGCCGACCCCGAGCTGAGCCTCGCCGAGCAGCTCGGCCTCAAGGTGAAGCGCGTCATCATCGACGCCGGCCACGGCGGCCACGACACCGGCGCCATCGGCAAGGGCGGCACGCAGGAGAAAGACGTCGCGCTCAAGATCTCGCTCAAGCTCGCGAAGCTGCTCTCCGAGGCCGGCCTCGAGGTGCTGCTCACCCGCGACGACGACACGTTCGTGCGCCTCGAAGATCGCACCGCGTTCGCCAACAAGAACAAGGGCGACCTGTTCATCTCGGTGCACTGCAACTCCGCGCCGACGCGCAACCTCGGAGGCGTCGAGACGTACACGCTCAACACCTCGTCCGATCGCTACAACATCCGCCTCGCCGCCCGCGAGAACGCCCACGCCGAGCGCGGCGTCGGAGACCTCCAGCTCATCCTCGCCGACCTCGCCACCAAGGCGAACACCGAGGAGTCCAGCCGCCTCGCCGACCGCGTCCAGCGCGAGCTCGTCACGGGCCTCAAGGACAAGAACCCGTTGGTCCGCGACCTCGGCCACAAGGAGGCCCTGTTCTTCGTCCTCCTCGGCGCCAAGATGCCCGCGATCCTCGTCGAGACGTCCTTCCTCTCGAACGCGAACGAGGAGCGCCTGCTCGCCTCCGACGCGTACCAGTCCGACATCGCCGACGCGATCGCCGAAGGGGTCAAGGGCTTCCTGGACGAGCGGTCTCGCGTCGCGCAGGTCGATTGAGCGCAGCCGCTGCGGAGGGAACAGTGCCGACGTTCGGGGCTTGCCGCGCGCGAGCGACCGGGCGGCGGCGAGCGGCCGGTGCTCTCCGCGCGCGGCGACGTGCCGGGATTCGAAGCGTGGCTGCTGGGGAAGACCGCGCGCCTTCGCGCGTCGCGGCGATCACCTGCAGCGGCAGGCGCAGTCGTGTGGCGGGGGATGCTCGCGCGCGTGGCCGGATCCATCAGCGGCACATTCGCTGACGAACCCTGTCACGCGGCCCGGGCCAGCTCTCCGCACGGCACCTTGGGCCTCGCGTGGTGCTCGTCATGAAACGCGAAGCTCGCGACCGCGGCGCTGTGCGTCCACGCGAGGCGCCGGGCCAGCGCACGGGCCCAGGCCGGCGGGCGGTGCGGCAGCCAGCTCGCCCACACCGTCGCGGTCAGCTGCATCGTCACGTTGACGACCACCCACGCCGCGCCGATCACCGTTCGGCTCGCGAGCGCGAGCACGGTGAACCCGACCGCGGCGAGCGTCTCCACCGCCTGCACGGCCCGCTCGCGCTCGAACGCGGCGACCCGGTACCGCGCCGCGTTCATCGGCCCGGCGGCGACCGCTCCCCAGAAGCTCAGCGTCGCGCCGTGGCCCTCGACGTCGTCGGCGGCGAGCGGGCGCGCGTGGTGCCGCAGGTGCAGGCGGCGCACGGCGTGGCCGCTCCAGCCCATGAGCAGCGCGAGCGCGCTGAGCAGCGCCTCGTTCGCCGCGCGCGGCAACTTCAGCGCCCCGTGCAGCACGTCGTGGTTGAACGCGAACGCCGCCAGGAAGAGCGCGAGGCAGGCGATCAGCGCCAGGGCCGGGTTCCCCCGTGCCGCCACCACGAGCCCGAAGGCCCCGACCAGACGTGCAGCGTGCAGCAACAGCTCGCGGCGGGCGGCGACCATGGGCGGCGCCTCCTTTCACCAGGAGGTACCGGAAAGGGCAGAGCGCGGTTGCGCGGGCGCCAGCCGAAAAGCAGCCTGTCCCCTTTTTCACGTCAGGGAGGCGGGACGCCGCGCAGAACTCCGCCGCCGCGCGTACCGATGAACACGTTCGTGTTCGTGGTGCCGTCGATGGAGCTCACCGCGCGCTGGCTGCCCATGTCGACGAGGCGCCACTCGGCTCCGTCGAAGCGGACGCCGAGACCGAACGGCACGGGCAGCTGGGTCAGGCCTACCGCGTACAGGTTGTCGGGCGACGAGCCCCACAGGCCGTTGATGACGTCCGGCTGCGTGCCGCCGGGGCCCTGGATCAGCACCAGGTCCTGCGTGTTCCAGTACGTGCCGAAGGAAGCGTCTCCGAACGCGAAGGCCTCACCGGGCCCGGGCGACCAGACGGCGCGGTACGGCGCGTGCGCGACGGCCATCGAGTCGCGCGCGCCGAAGGCCCCAGAGCCGACGCGCGAGAACAGCACGCCGTCTCCGCCGAGCCACTGCTCGTTGTCGACGGGGCAGTCGAGGGCCCACAGGTGATCCATGCCGAGCGCGGGCTGCCGCGTGAGCTGGGTCGCGCCGCCGCGGTACCACGCGCCGTTGGCTCCGGCGCCGTACAGCGTGGTGCCGCAGTACTTGAGCGCGAGGATGACTCCGCCGAGGCCGCCGGTGATGACGGCGGGGCTCCACGACATGCCGTTGTAGAACCAGACGGCCGGCGCGCTGCCGTCGGCGCCGGCGATCGAGACGACGACGTCGTTCTTCGAGCGCGCGGCCATCGCCCAGACGCGGCCGCCGAAGGGCTGGCTGCCGCCGACGAGGGTGAACACTCCGGCGGCGTCGCGCTGGTACACCTGCGGCGTGAACGCCGTGCAGCTCGAGTTCGCGCACTCGTTCGCGGCGGCGATCACGTCGGTGCCGGCGGCGACGACGACGCTGACGTCTCCGTAGAAGCCGCGCGACTCTTCGACGAGCGTGCCGTTCTCGTACCGCCACACCGAGCCGTAGTCTCCGACGAGCCAGCCCACCTGCGAGCCGGTGCCCTCACCGAAGAAGCCGCGGGGAATCTGCGGGCCGCGCATCGGCACCACCGTCCACCCGACCTCGGGCGTCATGCCGCCGTCTTCGGGCGTGCCGCCGTCGGTCGTCGGCATCGCGGCAGCGTCGAACACCAGCGCGTAGCCGGTCTTGTTCACGCGGCCGCCGATGACGATCTTCCCGTCGACGAGCCCGAGCGCCGTGGCCTCGGTGAGGTAGGGCGTCGCCGGCAGGTTGATCGACGTCCACAGATCGTTCTGGAAGTGCCACAGCTTGTTGCCGCCGCAGGCCCAGGCCTCGGTGCCGCTCGCGTTCACCAGCGCGCCCGCGGTGAGCAGCACCGCGAGCTGCGTCTGGAACAGCGAGTTCCAGCGCATCGTCATCGGGTCGTACTTGTAGATGGAGCCCTGGCCGCCGAGGACGACGAAGCTGCCCGCGCCGTCTCCGACGACGGACAGCAGCGGCTCGAACGACGGGTTGTACTCGCGCACCCACGCGTTGCCGCGGCGGACGATGACGTCGTTGCCGGTGCCGACCGCCATGCCGTACGTGCCGTCGAACCAGAGGTGCTGCGGGTTCGCCGACATGAACGTCGAGACCTTCGGCTGCATGTTGGTGAACTCGACGAGCACTCCGTTCGTGCCGAACGAGCCGACGGCGACGGCGTTCTGTAGCGAGGTGCCGGCGAGCCCTTTGAGGGTGAGGCCGGGCGACGAGAACGCGCGCGTGTACGTGCCGTTCGCCTGGCGCACCAGGACGGTGCCGTTGGCGCCGACGAACGCGGTGCCTATGGGGCCGACCGTGCCGCCCCACAGATCGTTGCCGGTGGGGAAGGGGTTCTCGTGAATGAACGTCGAGGGGCCCGGGGTCGCGCCGCGCACGCGCACCGTGGCCTGCGCCGCCTGCGAGCCGGCCCGCACCGTCACGGTCGCGATGCCGGGATCTTTCGCGGTGTAGAAGCCGCCGTCGTTGCCGTCGGTGATGGTACCGATGCGCGGAGCGACCGCGCTCCACCTCAGGTCGACCTCGATCGGAGTCCCCGTCGGGTCTTTCACCTCGGCCTTGAACTGCTGGGTGTCGCCGACGTTGAGCGTCACCTCTTCGGGCTCGAGCGTCAGCGTCGCGACGTTCGCGTTCTGCGGAGACGTCAGCCAGAACAACCCGAGCCGATCGGTCTGCGCCTCGACGCTCTTCGCCTGCGTGATGGTCTGCGTGCCGGGCAGCGCGAGGTACGGGTCCATCGGCGTCTGCCGCCGCATGTCGAAGGTGCCGGGGTCGACGCCGTTCACCAGCCGGTCTTCGACCCACGGCAGGTACAGCTTGATCGGCGCGTTGAACTTCAGCGACGAGGGCGAGAGCCGGTACCCGTAGCTGATGCGCTTGCGCATCGGCACCTCGGGGATGCCGGTGTCGATCATCGTGATGGAGATGAGCGTCTCTTCGCTCAGCGCGCCCTTCGGGACGCTGATGCCGACGCCGTACATCGTGTCGATCACGATGGTCGTGCCCGTACCGTCGGGGCCGACGAGGAAGCTGCCACCGTCGGTCGTCGAGACCGACGGGCACGCGAAGAGGGCAGGGGTCAGCAACAGCAGCCAGCTCAACCTGCGCATGTGTCTCGCGCTGCGCATGTGTGGGGAGATCCTTCCTTCGGCCCGGCTCGAAAGACGCGTCCCTCTATACCGGGAATCGCAGCGGAAGTGGAACGTTGGTGGCAGGGAGCCGAATTCTGGTTAACGGTAGGCCTTGATGCGACGCCAACTGCCCCTCGCCCTGCTGCTGTTTCCCGCTCTCGCATTCGCCCAGGTCCAGATCCCCAAGGACGTGGCGATTCCCTCGCTCGCGCCGCTGGTCGACAGCGTGAAGTCGGCCGTCGTGAACGTCGACGTCCAGAAGCGCGAGAGCGGCGGAGGCGAGGTCGACGAAGAGATGCTCGAGCGCTTCTTCGGCATGCGCCGGCCGCCGCAGGGCCGCGGGCACATCATGCAGGGCGCCGGCTCGGGCTTCGTCATCGACCCCAAAGGGCTCGTGCTCACCAACAACCACGTCATCGACTCGGCGGTCACGCTGCGCGTGCGCTTCGACGACGGCCGCACCTTCGACGCCGACGTGGTCGGGCGCGATCCGCTGGTCGACGTCGCGCTGCTCAAGATCAAGATGAAGGCCGACACCGCGCTGCCGTTCGTGAAGCTCGGCGACTCGGCGCAGATGCGCGTCGGCGACTGGGTGGTGGCGATCGGCAACCCGTTCGGCCTGGCGTCGAGCGTGTCGATGGGCATCATCTCCGCCACCGAGCGGAAGATCGGCGCGGGCCCGTACGACCAGTTCCTGCAGACGGACGCGGCGATCAACCCCGGTAACTCGGGCGGCCCGCTGTTCAACTTGAAGGGCGAGGTCGTCGGCATGAACACGGCGATCTTCTCGAGCCCCACGATGGGCGGCGGCGGCAACATCGGCATCGGCTTCGCGGTGCCGTCGAACCTGATCAAGGCGCTCGTCCCGCAGCTCGAGAAGGAAGGCGCGGTCACCCGCGGCTGGCTCGGCGTCGGCATTCAGGATCTGACCCCCGAGCTCGCGAAGGCGATGAGCGTGCCGGTGCCCGACGGCGCGGTGATCACCACCGTCAACGAAGGCTCGCCCGCGAAGAAGGCCGGCGTGCGTGAAGACGACGCCGTCACCGCCATCGACGGCGAGAAGGTGCAGTCGGCCGACGCGTTCCGCCGGGTCGTCGCGCTCAAGCGGCCCGACTCGACCGTGGTGCTCACCGCGTACCGCGAGGGCAAGCCCGTCGACCTGAAGGTGAAGCTCGGCACGCGGCCCGACCTCGAGCACGTCGGCGGCAACGCGCCCAAGCGCAGCTTCGGCAAGGCCGAGGAGCCGGCGAAGCCCTCACGCCTGGGCCTCTCGTTCCAGGACATGGACCCGCGCCTGTCGCAGAGCACCGGGCTGCCCACGAGCGGAGCGCTCATCGTCGAGGTCGGCGTCGGCAGCGTCGCGGAGCGCGCGAACCTGCGCCGGGGCATGGTGGTGATCGAGGCGAACAAGAAGCCGGTGCAGGGCCGCGATGATCTGGTGAAGGCGATCAGCGAGGCGAAGCCGGGCACCGTGCTGCTGCTGCGCGTGGTCTCTCCGGGCGGCGAAGGCCGCTCGCTGAAAGCTCTCGAAATCCCATAGGCCGAGAATTCGGCCTGTTTTCAGACAGGGTGCGCATCCCGATCCGTCACCGGGTGGTGCGCGCCTGAACCATGTCGGATTGCCGGCGGTCCAACGCGGCGAAACCTTTCGGCCGCCGGTCGCGTTGAATGCTGGCAGCAGACTTGCTGTCTGACGCCATCGCCATGAACGCTGCGCCCTCCACCCACCGCTCCACCTCCAAAGAGGCTGCGTTCGCGACAGCTGCGTTCTCGACAGCCATGCACCCGGTCACCCGGCTGGTCGCGACGCTGTCGATGACGGTGCAGAACGGGCAGTTGGTCGCGCGTCCGCTGCTGCTCACGGCCCCCGCCGCGAGCTGATCCGCAGGTTTGCTAGAATCGCTCCCGAGCCGATTTATCGGCCTTGGAGCGCGTGACAAGACACGTATTGTCATGCTAGTTGGCCGGTTCCCCCGACCAAAAAACGAATGCGGATCAAGCGCCTCGACATCTGTGGGTTCAAGTCCTTCATGGACCGCAGCGTTTTCTCGTTCCACGACGGCATCACGGGCGTGGTCGGGCCGAACGGCTGCGGCAAGTCGAACGTCGTCGACGCCATCCGCTGGGTGATGGGCGAGCAGAGCGCGAAGAACCTCCGCGGCCGCGGTATGGAGGACGTGATCTTCAACGGCAGCGAGTCGCAGGCGCCGCTGTCGATGGCCGAGGTGACGCTCACGCTGCAGGTCGAGCCCGAAGACACGCTGCCGCCGCAGCTTGCGGGGCTGCCCGAGGTCTCGGTGACGCGGCGCCTGTTCCGCAGCGGCGACAGCGAATACGAGCTCAACCGCACGCGCTGCCGCCTGCTCGACATCACCGAGCTGTTTCTGGGCACCGGCGTCGGCACGCGCGCATACAGCATCATCGAGCAGGGCCGCGTCGGGCAGATCGTCTCGTCGCGCCCCGAAGATCGCCGCACCTTCATCGAAGAGGCGGCCGGCGTCACCCGCTACAAGGCGCGCAAGAAGGCCGCCGAGCGGAAGATGGAGCACGCGGCCAACAACCTGCTGCGCGTCAACGACGTCGTCGCCGAGCTGAAGACGCGGCACGACTCGCTGCAGCGCCAGGCGAAGAAGGCCGAGAAGTACCGCCAGCTCAAGGCCGAAATGCGGCGCATCGAGCTGCACCACGCCTCGCACCGCTGGCTCGAGCTGCAGGCGCTGCGCAAGGTCGTGGAGGCCCGCCTCGAGCAGCTGGGCGCGGCCGAGCGCGGCTCGTTCGAGGCCGTGCAGGCGAAGGAAGCGGCGATCTCCGCGCAGCGCGAGGGCCTCGAGCAGGAGCAGGCCCAGCTCGAGCAGATCGCCTCCGAGGCGCACGCGCTCAGCGCGCAGGTGAAGCTCGACGCGCAGAACCTCGAGCACTGGACGAAAGACGAGACGTCGACGCGCGGGCGCATCGAGCAGCTCGAGAAAGAGCTCGTCGAGCTCGCCGACGGGGTGCGCACCGCGACCGAAGAAGAGGCCGCGCGCCGCGCCGAGGGCGAGGCGCTCGAGATCGCCGGCAAGGAAGACGAGGTCGCCGCGAACGTGCTGGCGGAAGAGCTCCGCCGCACCGCCGAGCTGCAGGTGCAGGTGAACGAGCGCCTCGGTCGCGATCGCTCGGAGCTGGTCGAGGCCTCGAAGCGCGTCGCGAACCTCGAGAGCTCGCAGGCCGCGTTCGCCCAGCGCAAGGCCGACGCCGAGGCCGCCAGCGCGCGGCTGCAGGGAGAGCTCGAGGGCCTCGACGCCGAGCGCGCCGCGGTCGAGAAGAGCAAGGCCGACGTCATCGCGCGCGTCGGGCAGTCGCGCCAGGCGCACGCCGAGCTGCAGGCCCGCCGCGGCGAGGAAGAGTCGTCGCTCGAGAAGGCGCGCGAGGCCTTCGCCGAGAACGAGATCCAGGTCATCTGCCTGCGCGAGGAGCTCGCCGACAAGCGCAGCCGCCTGCACTCGCTCGAGGAGATCGCGAAGAACTACGAAGGCTACGATCGCGGCGTTCGCGCGGTCATGCAGCAGGCCGGTGACGACCCCGCCGCGCGCGGCGTCGTCGGGCTGTTGTCGGATCTGCTGTCGACGCCGCCGTCGCTCGAGAAGGCCCTCGAGGCCGTGCTCGCCGAGCGGATGCAGCACGTCGTCGTCCAGTCGCCGAAGGTCGCGTGGGAGTGGATCGAGCAGCTCGGCGCGCGCGGTGAGGGCCGGGCGACGTTCATCCCGCTCGGGCCCGATGCGGGAGTGGTGGAAGAGGTCCCCGCGCCGGTCGTCGAGCAGCCGGTCGCCGCAGAGCAGCCGGTCGTGGCGGAGCAGCCCGTCGCCACGGAGCAGCCCGTCGCTCCGGAAATCGTCGCGACCGACACGGCGACCGTTCACCCTGAGCGGAGCGACGACGCAGTCGTCGCGGAGTCGAAGGGGCTCGAGGCCGCCGCGCCGCAGCCGGAAGCGGCTGTGCCGGCGGAGGCGCCGGTTGCCGAGCCTACCCCGTCGATCCCCGTCGAGATCCGCCTGCCCGTCGCCGCGCTCGACGTGGTGCTCCCGACGCGGCCCGAGGCGAAGAACCTGCTCTCGGTGCTCCTCGACGGCGTCGTCTTCGTCACCGATCTCGGCACCGCGCGCGCGCAGGCCGAAGCGGCTCCGCACCAGACGTACGTCACGCTCGCCGGTGAGGTCATCCGCCCCGGCACCGTGGCGACGGGCGGCGTGCTCGAGGGCGCCGGCGTCGGCGCGCTGCACAAGCGCCGCGAGATCGAAGCGCTGCGCCTCGAGGTGCAGGACATCGAGGGCCGCTACAACGAGATCGTCACGAAGCACTACGCCCTGCAGAAGCAGATGGGGCACTCCGAGGGCGTGCTCAAGGGGCTCTCGCGCCACGCGCACGCCGAAGAGCTCTCGCTCGCCGCGCACGAGAAAGATCTCTCTGCCGCGGCTGCCGCGCTCGCGAAGCTCGAAGAGCGGGTCACGTCCGTTCGCCACGAGCTCGAGGCCGCCACGCGCGTGCTCGAGACGCTCTCCACCGAGGGAGAGGCCGCCCGCGGCGAGCTGCTCCACGCCGAGGCCGACCGCGCGGCGCGCGACGAGCGCGTGCGCCTGCTGTCCTCCGAGATCGAGACGCTCGAGGCGCGCGCCGCCGAGCAGCGCGAGCAGCAGACCGCGCTCAAGGTGAAGGTCGCCGGCACGGTGCAGAAGATCGAAGCGGCTCGATCCGCTGCCGAGGCCGCCCGCACCCGCATCGCCGAGCTCGAGGCCCGCATCGAGCGGTCGAACGCTGCGCTCGAAGAGGCGAAGCTCCACCTCGCGGGCCTCACCGACCGCATCGCGACGGTCACCGCCGAGACGAAGGCGCGCTCCGAGACGCTCGAGGCGCTGCAGGCGTCGCTCACCCAGCGCCGCGCGGACCACGCCGCGGCCCAGCAGTCGGTGCGCGAGCAGGAGTCCGAGCTCAAGGCGCTGCGCAGCCAGCTCGACGAGGCGACGCAGGGCCTCTCGCAGCTCTCCATCCAGGAGCGCGAGTCGGCCATCGAGCTGCAGCACCTCGAGGCCCAGGTCCTCGAGCGCTGGCAGATTCCCATCGGCCAGGCCGTCGGCGAGTTCCATCTCGAGCGGGCCCTCGACGAGGTCGGCCAGACCCAGCTCAAGGAGCTGCGCGGCCAGGTCGAGCGCATGGGCGAGGTGAACGTCGCCGCGATCGACGAGCTCAAAGAGGTCTCCGAGCGCTACGCGTTCCTCGAGCAGCAGAAGGCCGATCTCGAGAACTCGATCGAGCAGCTCAAGGCGGCGATCAAGAAGATCGACGCGACCAGCCGCGAGCGCTTCGCGCAGACGTTCGACGCGGTGAACGAGCGCTTCCAGAAGATCTTCCCGCGCCTGTTCGGCGGCGGCCGCGCGAGCCTCGTGCTCACCGAAGAGGCGCCGGGCATGGAGGCCGGCGTCGAGATCGTCGCGCAGCCTCCGGGCAAGAAGCTGCAGAGCGTGCAGCTGTTCTCCGGCGGCGAGAAGGCGCTCACCGCGGTCGGCATGATCTTCGCCATCTTCCTCATCAAGCCGACGCCGTTCTGTCTGCTCGACGAGGTCGACGCGCCGCTCGATGAGGCCAACGTCGGCCGCTACAACGACATGGTGCGCGAGATGAGCAAGCAGTCGCAGTTCATCCTCATCACGCACAACAAGCGCACGATGGAGATCGTCGACAACCTCTACGGCGTGACGATGGAAGAGCCGGGCATCTCGAAGCTGGTGACCGTGAAGATCAAGGAAGCGGTCGCCGCGAACGAGGACAAGGTCGCGTAATGGGCGGCGGGGCAACGGGGCGCGGCGGGTAGATCGTTCGGCCGGTCCGGCCGTTTCACTCCGGACCATGACCCGAATCCTCGCTCTTTCCGCGCTGTTGGCTGCCTCGGTCGGCTTCGCCGGCGAGAAGGCCCCCGAACCCAAGATCCAGCTCGCCATCCTGCTCGACACCTCGAGCTCGATGGACGGCCTCATCAACCAGACGAAGGAACAGCTCTGGAAGATCGTGAACACGTTCGCGACCGCGAAGAAGGAGGGCAAGCGCCCCCGCCTCGAGATCGCGCTGTACGAGTACGGCAACGACACGCTGTCGGCCGAGAGCGGCTACATCCGCCAGGTCTCGCCGCTGACGACGAACCTCGACGCGATCTCCGAGAAGCTCTTCGCGCTGAAGACCAACGGCGGCAGCGAGTACTGCGGCCAGGTCATCGCCAAGGCGCTCGACCAGCTCGAGTGGTCGAAAGATCCGCACGACCTCAAGCTCATCTACATCGCCGGCAACGAGCCGTTCACCCAGGGGCCGGTCGACTACAAGAAGTCGGTCAAGGCGGCGATCGAGCGCGGCGTCGTCGTGAACACGATCCACTGCGGCGACGAGCGCACCGGCATCAACGGCGGCTGGAAGGACGCGGCCATGCTCGCCGACGGCAACTTCCTCACCATCGACCAGAACCGCGCCGTCGCCTACGTCGAGGCGCCGCAAGACAAGGAGATCGCCCGCCTCGGCGCCGAGCTGAACAAGACCTACGTCGGCTACGGCCGCTCGGCCCCCGAGGCCGCCGCCCGCCAGGAGGCGCAGGACAAGAACGCCGGCGGTCTCTCGCTGGGCAGCGCCACCGCTCGCGCGGTCTCGAAGTCGTCGGCCATGTACGACAACGCCGACTGGGACATCGTCGACGCGAAGAAGAAGGGCAAGAAGGTCGAGGAGGCCGAGATGCCCGCCGAGCTGAAGGCCATGAAGCCCGCCGAGCGCGATGCCTTCGTCGAGCAGAAGGCGAAGGAGCGCGCCGAGCTTCAGGCGAAGATCCAGGCGCTGAACACCGAGCGCGAGAAGTTCGTGCAGGCCGAGATGAAGAAGCGCGCCGATCAGGGCCCGAAGACGATGGACGCGGCGCTGCTCGAGTCCGCGAAGGCGCAGGGCGGCAAGCAGGCCTTCAGCTTCGAGTGAGCTCCATGCCGGAAGCGGCCGCCAGCAACGGGACCCACCACGGGCTCTCGTTGCTGGCGAAGTCGTTTCCGGCGTCGCGCACGTACAGGCCGGAAGGCGCCAGCACGCTGTACCGAAGCGGCCGGCCGAGCGCCGCGTCGAGCGCCTGCATCGTGGTCTCGTCCTCGGTCGAGAAGCCGCGCGGGCCGAGCGGGTGCGAGTGGACGATCTCGGCGAGCTGCTCGCGGTGCTCCCAGATCGCCTCCCACCGCGCGCGAGAGTCGGGCAGGGCGAGGGGAGACGTCGAGGCGTCGCTCCAGAGGATGTGCCCGGCCTTCGAGATGAGCAGGCAGACCTCGCGGCTCACGGGAACCTCAGGATGACGAGCGCGCCGGTGTCGATGGCCTCTTTGATGACGGCGCACAGCGACTCGAGCGTGACGAGATCGTCCCGCGGCGGGTGGCCGAGGCAGATGCCCGAGTCGATCACGCGGAACGTGAGCGGGTTGACGATCGAGATGAAGCGCTCGCCCATGAAGCGGAAGATGACCTCGAGCTCTCCGTTCGCGAGCAGGCGCGACTGCTCGAGTCGGGCGCCGGCCGCGGCGAGCGCGAGCTCGGCCTTCTCGTGGACCACTTCGCGCCACTTTTGCGGCTCGTCACGCTGAACGCGCCGCGCCTCTTCGAGCCGCTTCTCGCGCTGCTCCCGCAGCTCCTGCGCCGCGCGTTGGGCGGCGAGCCGGCGCTCCAGCTCCGCCAGCTCGCGCCGCGCCTGCTCGCGCTCGGCGTGCAGCCGCTGCAGGACGGCCTCTGCCTCGGGCGGGCCTTTGTCCGCGACGGCGCCGAGCGACGGCCGCACCTCGTGGGGCGCGAACTGAACCCCACTGCGGCGCGACGCCGCCTCGAGCAGCGCGTACGCGTAGGCCGCGCGCAGCGTGGCTCCGGCGCCCTTCACCGTCGACAGCGGCCGACCCTCGGCCAGCGCCTCGCGCACGGCGTTCTCGGCCTCGCTCTCGAACTCGAGCTCGCCGAAGAGCAGCTCGCCCGAGTGCCACCGCCGCGCTTTGAGCGGCGCGAAGCGGGGCGGCTCCTCCGCCGGCATGAACGCGAGCGCCTCGGCCACGCCGCCGTCGCGCACGAGCCGGCCGGAGAGGAAGTGCCCGCGGACCGCCGGAAGCTCGTCGAGCGGCGGAGCATCGACCGCGGCCTTCGGGGTCGCCTGCCGGCCCTTCACGGTGAAGGCGTACCAGCCGGGCGCCGCGGGCCGCTCGGCGAGCCGCAGGCGCCGGTCTTTGCCCTCGACCGTGCCGCCGCCGAACCACGGCAGCACCCGCTCTTCCTCACGGCCGAGGAACTTCCGGTAGTCCATTCAGAACAGCTCGCGCAGCCAGGGGAGCAGCATGAACAGCGCGAGCGCCCCGAGCACGACGAGAACGAGCGTGCGGCGCTTGTTGCGCACACGGTCGCTGCCCGCCTGCAGCTCCTTGTCGTCGAGCGCCGCGCAGTCTTCGCACATGGCCGGCCCTGGTGCCGACTTGCACTCGGCGCAGAGGAAGGTCCCGCACCGCTTGCACGTCGTCGTCGCCGGCTTCTCGTGCACCGGGCACAGCGCGCCCTCGAGGGAAGCGGTCGCGTCCGCCTGCGGAGGCTCGGCGATCGGCGACGCCGCGAGCAGCTCCTGTGCCTTCTGCAGATCGCTGCCCAGCACCAGCACGCGCGGCTTGATCGCCGGGTTGCCCATCACGCCGGCGATCATCGCCGAGTGCAGCTCTCCCTGGACCACGTACTGGATGCCCTCGGACTCCAGCAGGCTGCGAACGAGCGCGAGTTCGTGCTGCTCATCGGCTTCGAACAGCAGCACCAGGTCGCCGTCGCTCATGCCTTCACCTGCAGCAGCGGAGTCTTCATCACCTTCTCGACCCACCCGTGCTGCGCGCCCGCCGCCGCCGGCCCCGCCGCGACGGGAGCATCGAGCAGCGCCTTGAGCACGCGCGGCACCTGGTACGGATCATCGAAGTGGGTCACGTCGACCTCGCTGAACGGGACGCGCAGCTGCCCCGCGCACGAGCGCACCGACTGGCCGCGCGCGGCGTTGCCCGCGACCGACACGAGCAGCGCCATCGCCGCGACGTCGTAGCCGCACTCGCGGAACACGCGCGCGAACTGGTCGCCTGCCTCTCCGGCCTCGTCGCCGACCACGATCACCACGAGGCGCGCCGCCGCCGGCACCCGCACTCCGTCGTTGTAGAGCGCGCGCACCGCCGCCGCGTGCGTGGTGCCGCCGCCGGCCTTCACGCCGCCCAGCATGTGCTGCACCGCCGCGCGCGACGCCGCCTTGGGGCGAAGCACCGTGCCGATGGTGTCGAACGTGGCGACGTGCAGCTTCTCGAGCGGGAAGCCGGCGAGGATCTTCGAGAGCGCGTCCTTCGACTTCTCGATCGCGCCCTCCATCGAGCCGGACTTGTCGACGAGGAACATGACGCGGACGTCGAGCTCCTCGGTCGCCTCGGCGACCGCCTTCTTGGCGGCGACGTCGGCGGCCTCCTCGAGCTTCTCGCGGATCTCCTTCGAGCGGACGTTCTTGGCGATGTTCAGCGCGCGCTGATCGGTCGCCGTGGCGATCGCGGCCTCCCAGCGCGCACGCACCTCGGGCTCCGCCATGAGGCCGAGCTCCTCGAGCGTCGGCGTCATGATGCGCAGGTCCTTGTCCGACAGCGTCGGCAGCAGCGCCACCATGATCGCGGGCGTCAGCCCCACGTCCTTGGGCAGGCGGCCGACGACCTCCTTGTAGGTGAGCCTCTGGTTCTCGATCGCCTCGCAGATCTCGGCCTCGGTCAGACCGTCGAAGCGGTCGCTCTTCTGCAGCTTGAGCTCGGTGAGGCCGACCGTGCGGTGGCCGCCCGCGGCCTGCTTCTGCTTCCAGCCCAGCACCTCGAAGAACGCCTGGCTCTCGGGCTTGAAGCCGGCCTTGCGCGAGAGCGCCTTGAGCGTCTCCTTGAAGCCGGCCTTCACCAGGCCCTGCAGCATGGCGGGGTTCTTCTCGCGCTGGCGCAGCCACTTCTCGGCGGCGCGCTTCCAGCGGCCGAGCGGAGGCTTCTTCGACGCGGGGTCTGCGAAGCCGGCCTTGCGGTTGAGCTTCGCGATCTCCTCGTGCTCGAGCAGCTCGGCGACGCGCAGCACGCCCTTGGGCGTCATCATGCGCGCCGACTTCTTCTCGTAGTGCAGCAGCATCGCCTCGCCGATCGCGCGGAAGTCGTCGTCGTGGAAGGCGACCTTCCCGTCGTCCTCCTTCACCGGCTGGCCCGACTTCTTCTGCACGAGCATGAGCGCGGCGCACGCGACCTTGAGGTCGCGCCAGTCGGTCTGCGTGAGCGCGTACGAGGCGAAGTGCGCGAACAGCTCTGCGTTGAGCTCGTAGATCTCGAGCAGGCGCTCGTAGAGCTCGACCGCGGCCGGCGCGTGCAGGCCGGGCTTCACCGGCACTCCGTTCTTCGGAGCCGGCGCGCCCTTCTTCACCGGCGGGTGCCACGTGCCCTTGACGTCGTAGCCCGGGCGGTTGTGCCAGAGGTGCGCGGACGACGAGAGGACCAGGTCGAGCAGCTTCTCGGCCGGGCCCATCTGCTTCTCGGGGAGGGGAGGCTTCTTCGGGTCAGCCATGGGTCAATCTCGGACGCTGCGACCGCAGACGGTTTTTGCGCCTTCCGGCGGGGAGTGAGGCGAGCCTCGCGTGCAACGGGAACTTTCCTTGACTGACAGTGGTTCAGTCATGGACTTTCTACGGATATGGAAAAGCCCGACGACGACGAGCAGGGCCGCAAGCTGCTGACCGCGGTCGAGCGCATCCTGGCGTCGACGGCATCCATCAAGGCGACCGTCGGAGTTGCCAGCACACACGTGAAGTCGCTGCAGCCCGAGCTCAAGGGCGCTGAGCTGCGTGACGCCGTCGCGGCGCACCTGGTGAAGCACTACAGCGACCGGGCGGCGATCGCCGGCGGAGCCTCTGCGCTGCCCGCCCTCATCCCCGGCTGGGGCTCGCTCGTCGCAGCGGTCGGCGGCACGTTCGCCGAGCTCACGCTGCTGCTCAAGTGGGAGGTCGAGATGGCGCTGTCGCTCTCGAGCCTCTACGGCTTCGACATCGACAAGCCCGCCGAGCGGCAGCTCTCGTTCCTGATGGCCTCCGTCGGGACGTACGACGCCACGGGCCGCAACTTCTTCCTCGACGTGCTGCAGATGGAGGGCACGGCGATCTGGAACTACGCGCCCCGGCACGTCGCGCGGTTCGTGGTGCGCGTGCTCGCCACGCTGGCGGGCCTCTACATCTGGCGCGGGTTCCTGAAGGCCATCCCCGTGCTCGGCATCGGCATCGGCGCGGGCTTGAACAAGGTGTTGACCCAGAAGGTCGGCGACCGCTGCGTGCGCGATCTGAAGACCCGGCGCGATTTGATGAAGGAAGAAACCCGAAGCGGCACTACGGCCTCGTCGGCTTCGAAGCGGAAGCCGAAAGCGAAGAAGAAGACGGCCAGGAAGGTCGAACGGCCCACGCCGCCGACCGAGACGCTGAACTAGGGGTTTCAACCATGCGCAGAGGGTTGCTGCTGGCCTTGATGGCCTGCGGGCAGGGGAGTGCTTCGTCATCGCAGCAGGTGCAGCCGCCGGGCGAATGCTCGCTGCGCTGCGAGCGCGCGAAGCCTCAGCTGACGAGGGACTTCGGCATCACGCAGATCGACTGCTGGGACCCGGAGATGTTCTTCGCCGACGGTCCCGGCGAGTGCGACGGGGTGTTCATGCGCCGATGGGGCGTGACGTTCACAGCGCCCCCTTCGCCTTGAGCTCGAGGTACTCGTTCACCGCCGCCGGCCCGAAGTCGCGCGCGCTCGCGCGGATCACGCGGGCGCCGGCGTCGCGCAGGCGTGCCGCGGTGAGCCGGTACTCGTCTTCGAGCCGCGCGGCGACGTGGCGCTCGTAGGCCTGCTCCGTCGACGCCGGCACTGCCTGGGCCCGCTTCTGCAGCTCGTCGTCGAGCAGGCTGGCCACCAGCGGCAGGTGCCGTGGCACGAGCATGAGCGTCCGCTTCACCAGCGCGGCAGACGTGTCGAGGTCGAGGAGATCGGTGAGCACGACCACGAGCGCGCGGCGCTGGCCCCGCGAGAACGCCCGGTCCAGCGCGGCGCCGTAGTCACTCTCTTCGAGCGTGGCCTGGGCGCGGTAGAGCGCCCCGGCGATCGCGCGCAGCTGGTCGAGCCCCTTGCGCGGCGGCAGCCACGACTGAATCGTCGACGCGAAGGCCAGCATGCCGACCTGGTCGCCCTGGTCGAGCGAGACCTTCGCGAGCCGCAGCGCCGCGTCGACCGCGTGCTCGAGCTTGCGGCGGCCGTGGATCTCTCCGGCCATGTGGCGGCCGCAGTCGAGCAGCAGCAGCACCGTCTGGTTCTTCTCCGGCTGGTGCACGCGCACCATCGGCTTGCCGCGCCGGGCCGTCGCCTTCCAGTCGAGCGTGCGGCGGTCGTCGCCGAGCCGGTACTCGCGCAAGCTCTCGAACTCGCGCCCTTCCGCGGGGCGACGGATGACGCGCTTACTGGCTTCGGCGTGCGCCTGCGCGAGCTTCAGCGCGTCGCGGCTCAGCGCCACGAGATCGGGAAAGACCTTCACCGTCTGCGTCAGCGGCACGTTCTGCTGCCGCGCGCAGAGACCGAGCGGGCCGTACAGGCGCAGCGCCAGCGGGCCGAGGGCCAGGTCGCCGCGGTGCTTCGGTGTCACCGTGTACGTGAGGCTCGAGCGACCGTTCACCGAGAACGTCTGGCGGTTGCCGGCGAGCTCGGGGCCGCTCGACGCCGTGTCGCGCAGCTCGCCGCGCGCATGGCCTTCGAGGCGCAGCGTGACGCGGGCCGGCAGGCCACCCGAGATCACGGGCTCCACCTCGCGCTCGACTCGCAAGGTCTGAGGCGCGAGGAAGAAGTCCACGACACACAGCACCAGCAGCGCTGCGTCGAACGCCACCGTCACCCAGAGCAGGGGAGGGGCCGCTACCGCCAGCACCGCAGGCAGGAAGCCGAGCAGGGTGAGCTTGAAGAACAGCGGCGTGGGGACGGGACGCGCGCGCATCAGCGTGCACCGTCCACCCTTGGCGGAGCAGCCCGATGGGCTGCGCGGTCGAAGGGGGCTCGCAGCCGACTTTCGGCCCGCTTCGACTCCGGCCTTCGGCCTGCGCTCAGAGGGTCGATCAGAATACGTCGCCCGTTTACCGCGCCGTTTACGCTGAGCGGAGCCGAAGGCGGAGTCGAAGCGGGCCACGCGTCGGCTTCGGGCCCGCTTCGACTGCGGCGCCTGCGGCGCCTCCGCTCAGCGTGAACGGAGGTCGGCAATGCGCTGGTTGTTCTGGCCGACCCTCTCAGCGTGAACGGGTGCACGCCCCGGGGGGCCGCGGAGCCTCTGCGCGGCTCCCTCATCGCGTTTTCGTCATCGCTCACCGCGGCACTTCGACGCGCTCCAGCGTCTGCCGGATGACGTCGTCCGCGGTGACGCCCTCGACCTCGGCTTCGGCCTTCACGATGAGCCGGTGATTCAGCACGCTGCCGGCCACGTCCTTCACGTCGTCCGGCGTGCAGAAGTCGCGGCCGTTCAGCGAGGCCCGGGCCTTCGCCGCGGCGAGCAGGCTCTGCGACGACCGGGGAGAGGCGCCGAGCTTGAGCCTGGGGCTCTCGCGCGTCGCCCGCGTCAGCCGCACCACGTAGTCGAGCACGCTCGGGTCGCAGCGAACGGCCGACGCCGCGCCCACGAGCCCCACGAGATCCTCGGAGGTGAGGACCCGCTGCACCTCGGGCGGCGCGCCCTGCCGCTCGTGAAACCGCTTCAGCATCGCGGTCTCTGCAGCGGCATCGGGGTAGCCCACGCGCACGCGCATCAGGAACCGGTCGAGCTGCGCCTCGGGCAGCGGGTACGTGCCCTCGAGCTCGATCGGGTTCTGCGTCGCCACCACGAAGAACGAGCGCGGCAGCGCGTGCGTCTTGCCGTCGAGCGTCACCTGCCGCTCCTCCATCGCCTCGAGCAGCGCCGCCTGTGTCTTCGGCGGAGTCCGGTTGATCTCGTCCGCCACCAGCACGTCGCAGAAGATCGGCCCCTTCACCGTCTGGAACGTGCCCGTCCCGGGGTGGAACACGCTCGTGCCCACGACGTCGCTCGGCATCAGGTCCGGAGTGAACTGAATGCGCCCGAACGACAGCCCGAGCGCCGACGCGACCGAGCGCGCGGCGAGCGTCTTCGCGACGCCGGGTACGCCCTCGAGCAGCACGTGGCCGCGCGCGAGGAACGCGGTGACGAGATCGGCGACGACCCGCTCCTGGCCGAGGACCGCGCTCGAGAGTGCCCCGGTCAACCGCTCCAGCGGCGTGGGCATCAGTCGGGCTTCTCTCGCAGTCCCATCAGCGTTCCACCGAGCGCGACGATCGACGTCAGCACCGCGAGGATGACGCCGGCGCCGGGCTTCGACATCCACACCTCTTCGTTGCCGTACAGCGCGCGCGCCTTCTGGGTGTTCACCGCGAGCTTGATGAGCACCAGGCACCACACGATCGAGAACGACGCCGCGCCGAACTGCAGCAGCCACGGCACGAGCGCGTGCAGCTTCGGCATCACCTTCCGCGTGCGGATGACGATGGCGCCGAGCAGGCCGACGTTCGCCGCGAACACCAGCGCGCCGAGAGAGAGCAGCCCGATCGACTCGCCGTCCTCGACGGTCTCTTTCCACGGCAGGAAGCAGGCGAACAGCGTCGCGATGGCGCCCCAGAACGCGAGCTTGTCCGAGAACGTCAGCGACACCATGAAGTTGCGGGCGTCGGCCATCGCCTCTTCGGGGTCGAGCACCTGCGACGGAGGCGCCTGCATCATCGCCGGGTCGACGCGCGGCCTCGGCGCCTCGTGCCAGTCTTCCACCGGCGCCCGCTGCTCGGGCGGCGTGCGGATTCTGCGGCCCGGGGCATCGGGCATCATTCGCTTCGGCGGCGCCGAGCCGCCGCTGGCGGGCTTCTTCTTCACCGCCGGGCTCGTGCCCGTCGCGGGCTTCTTCTTCACCGCGGGGTTCACGCCCGTCGCCTTCTTCACGGCTTTAGGCTTCGGCTCCGGCGGCGGCTCGTCCGAGAACAGCGAGGGGTCGAGGATGTGGTCGCACTTCGGGCAGACGGCCGCGTCGTCGGCGACTTCGGTGTTGCAGCTCGGACAGAGCATTCGAAGATGATTGTCGGGGCGCTCGACTGCGCCGTCAACGCGAAGTATCCGCTCGGGCCTCGCATGTGCAGACCCCTAGCGCTGTTCCTGTGCCTGACCGGCTGCACCTCCGCGCTGAAGCAGGTGATCGAGCTCGAAGATCGCCGCGCCGGTGAAGAGGTCGCCGCGTTCGTCTCGAGCTCCGACCCCGAGGTCCGCCGCCGCGCGCTGCTCGCCGTCGGTCGCACTCAGGATCCCCGCAGCGTGCCGGTGCTGGTCACCGCGCTCGCCGATCGCGAGGTCGTGGGGGAGGCCGCGTTCGCCGCCGGGCTGCTCGGGCTCTCGTGGCAGCCCCTCGACGACGCCGCGAAGGACCAGCTCGTCTCCGCGCTGGTGAAGGCCGAGTACCACCCGCGCGTCACGCAGGCGCTCGGCCGCCTCGGCACCCCCGCCGCGGTCGCGAAGCTCACCGAGCTCTTGCGCGATGATCCGCTCGCCGCGCTCGCGCTCGGCATCGCCGTGAAGCGCGGCGCGAAGGTCGACGACCCGGTCATCGCCCTGGTCGAGCCGCTGGTCGCGCACGGCAACGAGCGCGACGCCCGCTACTCGGCCACGTACCTGCTCGCGATGCTCAAGCGTCCCGCCGCCGTCCCCGCGCTGCTCGTCGCCGCCGAAGACGGAGACGCCGAGATCCGCGCCCTCGCCGCCAAGGGCCTCGGCGACGCCGGCGCCGTCGAGCCGGCGAAGGACAAGCTCACCCGCGCCCTCGAAGACGGAGACGTCCGCGTCGCCGTCGAAGCCGCTCGCGCGCTCATCAAGCTGAAGGTCGAGCCGCTGCCGAAGCTCGATGGCCGCCCCCAGCTGTTGCTCGCCGCCGCCCAGGCCGGCGTCGCCGTCGAGACCGACGACCCGAAGCTGAAGTGCCGCATGGCCATCGCGCGAGACAAGAAGGCCGGCAAGCTCGACGAGTCGCTCGGCTGCGGCCCGCTCGCGCTGCACGAGGTCGGCGCCGCTCCCCCCGAGGAGAAGCTCTCCAGCACGTCGTCAGCCGAGCTGCTCGGCGCGCTCGACGCCGTCGGGGCCTCGAAGGCCGCCCACCTCGCGCCCAAGGTGCGGCCGCTCGTCGAGTCGGAAGATCACATCGTCGCCGCCGGAGCCGCCGTCGCGCTCGCGAAGCTCGGCGACCGCGAGGCCATTCCCGCCATCCGCGCGCTGGCCCGGTCGGTCCTCGCGCACGAGGACATCGCGCCGTCCGTCGCGGACGCGCTGGCCGAGCTCGACGCGAAGGAGGCCGTGCCCGAGCTCACCGCCTGGCTCGCCAGCCGCAACGCGACGGTGCGGCACTCCGCTGCCGCCGCGCTGACGAAGCTCACCGGCTCGAAGGTCACGGCGCCCGAGGTCGCGCTCGCCGAGGCCGACCCGCTGCCGCAGACGGGCTCCAAGCTCGTCATCACCACCGAGCGCGGCGACGTCGAGATCGAGCTGTGGAACGACGAGCACCCGCGCACCGCCGGCAACCTCTGGTCGCTCGCGAAGCGCGGCTACTTCGACGGGCTCACCTTCCACCGCATCGTCCCCGACTTCGTCGCCCAGGGCGGAGACCCCCGCGGCGACGGCGAAGGCGGCCCCGGCTACATGATCCGCTGCGAGATCGGGCGCAGGCCGTTCGTGCGCGGCACCGTCGGCATGGCGCTCTCCGGCAAGGACACCGGGGGCAGCCAGTTCTTCATCACCCACACCGCGACGCCGCACCTCGACGGCCGGTACACCGCGTTCGGGCAGGTGAAGAGCGGCATGGAGCACGTCGACGCCCTGCTCGAGGGCGATCGCATGCTCAAGGTCACGGCGCTGCCCTGAAGGCGGGATCCCGAGCCCGCTCCCGGCAGCTCTGCGCCTCAGGACCTCGGCGCGTCAGACCGCGTCGACGGCGGGATGTCGATCGCCACCTTGACCGTGCCGGGCCGCAGCTTGCCGTCCGGGTTGGGAATCTCGAACGCGATCTCGTTGCCCGAGACCGCCTCGATCTTCGTGTCGATCCGGTCCTGGCCGATCTTCACGCGAATCGGAGTCCCGACCTGCGCGACCTTCGCGTGCTTCGGAGCGATCGTCGCCACCATGCGCAGCCGGCTCAGGTCTTCGAGCTGTATCGCCGACTGACCCTCCGTCACCGTCTGGCCCGGCCGAACGAACAGCTTCGTCACCACGCCCGCCGACGGAGCCTTCACCGTCTGGCTCTGGATCTGATCGGTGAGGACCTGCATCTCCTTCGTCATGGTCTGGATCTCCGCGGCGCCTTCCGCGTCGGCGGGGATCTTCAGGTCGAGCTGCGCGCGCGCGGTGTTCAGCGCGTCGAGCGCGGCGGCGTACTGCTCCTGGGCTCCGCGGGTCGTCTCGCCGGGAGAAGCGCCGGCGGCCTCCTGCTGCTCGCGCAAGAGCTCCGACTGCGCGCGGGCGAGGGCGTCTTCGGCGGCCTTCACCGCCTGGCCCTCGGGCGTGTCCGCGAGCTGCTGCCGCAGCGGCGCCCGCGCGGCGTCGAGCTTCACGGTGAGATCCGACAGCGCGGCCTGCAGCTCGGCGCCGCCGTACGAGAAGAGCGGGGCGCCTGCCTCGACGCGATCGCCCTCCTTCACCATCACCTCGTCGATCGTCCCCGCGACCGGGGCCGCGAGCGCGACCGGGCTCGCCGCCGCCACCTGCGCGCTCGTGTTCACGCGGTGGTTGTTCGGCAGCAGCGCGTACGCGATCAGGAAGCCCAGGGCGGTCAGCACCGCCACGATCGGCCACGCCGAGCGGCGCACGCTGTCGCGCAGCTCTGCGCCGAGGTGCTTCGGCCGATCGTCGGCCCAGGCGTCGAGCGTGCGGCGGAACACCTCTCCGAACGTACGGCCGGCGACGTGCGGGTCGGGGTGCGAGTCGATCCAATCGCGCAGGCGCACGGCCTCGATGGTGCCGGGCGCCTCGGTGAGGATCGTGTCGAGGTACACGCGCGCCCGATCGAACTCGCCTTCACGAACCGCCTTCAGCGCGTTGCGGTAGAGATCGCGCACGCTGCCCGACCAGGTCGAGCCGGGCCGATCGCCCAGCGGGCGGTCGCCGAGCAGGCCGTGCGTCTTGAGCTGGTAGAGAAAGTCTTCGAGCGCGTCGAGGTTCACCGGCAGACCGAGGCGCCTGCAGTTGACGATCACGTCCTCCGCGGTGCGCCTGCCGTCGAGCATGCGCGCGACCTGAAACTCGAAGCCGTGCATGCGCATCGCGCCGCCTTCGTGGGGAGCGACGGTGATCACCTCGGCGCCGGCGCCAGAGGGGGTTGGCGGGCCCGCCCTCAGATCTTCTCGAAGTGGGGGGACGACATCTCGCGGGGACAAATGATGGGCCATGTGCGGCAGCCTCCTTCCTTTCCAAATCGGTAACGGAAGGAGAGGTGACGCGCTGGCTGCGTTACCGCGAGGGCAGCAGCACTTCAGCTGGAAGAATGAGGGGGCCGCGCGATGTTCAAGATCGGACGGCCTTCCCACTTCTTCGCGTCGTCGGCCTCGAGCTGCTCGACGTGCCGGCGAACCGAGAGCCAGGTCTCGTCGGGCAGCGAGAGGAACAGCTTCACGAGCTCGGGGTCGAACTGGGTCCCCGAGCAGCGCTCGATCTCCGCCTTCGCCACCTCGAGCGGCCGACCCTTGCGGTACGGCCGGTCGGACGTGATCGCGTCGAGCGTGTCGGCGATGACGAACATGCGCGAGCCCAGCACGATGTTCTGGCCGCCGAGCTTGTTCGGGTAGCCCTCGCCGTTGAACTTCTCCTGGTGCTGGTGGACGACCATCGAGGCGTCCTTCAGGTAGGGGATGTTCGACAGCATCCGGAAGCCGATGTCCGGGTGCATCTTCATCTCGACCCACTCGTCAGGAGTCAGCGGCCCGGGCTTGAGCAAGATCGAGTCGCGCACGCCGATCTTGCCGATGTCGTGCAGCAGCGCGCCCTGCTCGATGCTCTTGAGCTCGGCGCCGTGAATGCCCGAGGCCTCGGCGATCGCGCGCGTGTAGAGCGAGACGCGCCGGCTGTGCCACTGCGTCTCGGTGTCGCGGTAGTCGAGCGCCGCGACCATGCCCTCGAGCAGCCCGTTCGTGCGCTCGACGACCTTCTGCTCGAGGTCGCGGTTCATCACCGTCAGCTCTTCGTTCGAGACCTTCAGCGCCTCGGTCAGCCGCCGGTTGTCTTCGACCAGGTGGTAGTGCTCGATCGCCTGGCGGATCACCGCCTGCAACTCGGCGAGCGACCACGGCTTCGCCACCAGGCGGAACACCTCGCCCCGGTTCACCGCGTCGACCGCGACCTTGAAGTCGGCCGCCGCCGTCAACAGCAGCCTCACCGCCCGCGGATGGTCCTTTCGGACCTGCGAGAGCAGCTCGATGCCGTTGACGTGCGGCATCATGAAGTCGCTGATGACGACCGAAAATTCCTTTTCTTCCAGGGCTTTACGCGGGTCCGTGTACGCCAGAACCGTGTGCCCTTCCATCTCGAGGACCTTGGACAAGGCCTGACAGATCAAGGCGTCGTCATCGACCACGAGAATCTTGGCCATCGCTGCGGAACTCCAGGGGTTTTATGGGGGCCCGGCAGCCTTGCACAGTTTCGCGGTCGATACCTTATTTATCTGGCGCGGGGCCAGGGCTCGTCTAAGGTCTCGGTTCGAAATGGCAAAGCCCCAGAAGGGCGCGCCGGTGCCTGTGGTGGTGATGGGTCTGGGCTTCATCGGTCAGGAAGTCGCGCGCGCCGCTCTGTCGTCCGAAGAAGTCGAGCTCATCGGAGCCGTCGACGTCTCGCCGCACCTCACGGGGAAGAAGCTCTCCGACGTGCTGAAGATCCCGGCGGGCACCTTCAAGATCGCCAAGAAGCTCGAAGACGCGGTCGGCGCGCGCGAGGGCGTCGTGCTGCTGCACTCGACCGGCTCGCGCCTGCCGCAGGTGATGGAGCAGCTCACCCAGGCGTGCGCGATGGGGCTGTCGGTCGTCTCGAGCTGCGAGGAGCTGAGCTTCCCGTGGCTCAAGCACAGCGAGCTCGCCGAGAAGCTCGAGAGGGCCGCGACGAAGGCCAAGGTCAGCGTGCTCGGCACCGGCGTGAACCCCGGCTTCGTGCTCGATCGCTTCGTCGCCACGCTCGCGCAGGCGACCGGCGTCGTCCACCGCGTGAAGGCGACGCGCATCGTCGACGCCCGCACCCGTCGCGAGGCGCTGCAGCGCAAGGTCGGCGGAGGCCTCACCGAAGACGAGTTCATGAAGCTGGTCGACGCCGAGAAGCTCGGCCACGTCGGCCTGATGGAATCGTGCGCGCTCACCGCGCTCGGCTGCGGCCTCGACTGCGACGACTTCGAAGAAGAGATCCTGCCCGTCATCGCCGACGAAGACATCACCGGCGGCGCCTTCCCCGTGAAGAAGGGCCAGGTCGCCGGCATCTTCCAGTCCGCCGTCGGGCTCGCCGAAGGGCAGGAGAAGGTGCGCCTCGAGCTCACCATCGCGCTCGGCGCCGACGACGCCGGCGACGTCATCGAGATCGAGGGCAACCCGCCACTCAAGCTTCGTGTCGAAGGCGGCGTCGCGGGAGACCGCGCCACCGCGAACCTCATGGTGAATGCAGCACCGCGGGTGAGCGCGGCCGAGCCGGGCCTGCTCACCGTCCTGGAGCTACCTGCCGGCCGCTGAAGGGGGAAACTTTTTGCTCGACCGCTCCGCATTGGGAAAGACCTCGGCACCGACGCTCAATGAAGTCGAGCGCGGCGCGATTCGCCGCTTCGCCGAGGCGATGGGCGACGGAAACCCGGTGTACTTCGACGCCGACTACGCACGCGCGAGCGGGCTGCCGAGCGTCGTCGCTCCGCCGACGTTCCCGCTCTCGTTCCACACCGGCTCCGACCTGCGCGAGGCCCTCGGGGTGCCGCTTCGCTCGCTCATCAACGCCGAGTGCACGTTCGAGTACGAGCGGCCCATCTGCGCGGGCGACCGCCTGCTCGTGACGTCGAAGATCTCCGAGGTCAGTGAGCGGCCGGGAGCGACCGGCCGCGTCGAGGTCGCGGTCATCGAAGACGAGGGCCGCGACGAAGAGGGAAGGCTCGTGTACCGCATGAAGCGCACGCTGGTGGTTCGCGGCCAGAAGGAGCACGGCTGATGCCGCCCCGGAAGCTCTACTTCGAGAACGTCCGCGTCGGAGACGAGATCCCCGCGATGGCGAAGGCGCCGGTCGATCGCGTGCAGCTCGCGCGTTACGCCGGAGCGACCGGCGACTTCCACCCGCTGCACGTCGACGAGGCCTACGCGCGCTCGCTCGGCATGCCGTCGGTCTACGCGCCGTCGCCGCTCGGCCAGGGCTTTCTGGGCCAGCTCATCACCGACTGGGCGCGCGGCGCGCAGATCAAGAAGTTCTCGACCAAGTTCATTCGGCTCATCTGGCCGGGCGACACGCTCGTGTGCAAAGGCCGCGTGAGCGATCGCCACGGCGAGAACGGCAGGTACAACATCGAGCTCGACGTCTGGGCCGAGAACCAGAAGGGCGAGCTCGTGCTCAAGGGCGCCGCGACCCTCGGCGTCTACTACTCGAGCGAAGACGAGAACCGGCAGAAGGCCGGCCAGGCGCCCGTCGTCGTCAACGTGCCGCGCGAGAACATCCTGGTGATGGCAGCCGAGCCGCCGAAGAAGGGCGGCAAGGCCGCCAAGGCCGCGAAGGCCGCGAAGCCCGCGAAGCCCGCGAAGAAGTCGGCCAAGCCCGCGAAGGCGTCGAAGCCCAAGAAGGCCTCGAAACCCAAGGCGAAACCGAAGCCGAAGGCGAAGAAGAAGAAGCGCTGAGGAAATGGGGCCTGTCCCCATCTTCGGCCTTGAACGAACGCTCGTGCTTTTCTTGACGCATGGCGTTAAGGTGGCGGCATGTCTCTCACCGTCAACCGCTACAAAGCCGATCTCCGAGAGCTGCAGTTCGTGCTGCTCGAGCAGTTCCCCTTCGCCGACCTGGTGAGCGCCGAGCGCTACAAAGCGTGGGGCGCTGAAGAAGCGAAGGCGATGTTGGAAGCGACGTACCGCTTCTGCCGCGAGGTGCTCGGCCCGACGAACGCGGTCGGCGATCGCGAAGGCTGCAAGCTGGTCGACGGCAACGTCATCACGCCGAAGGGCTTCAAAGAGGCGTGGAAGGGCGCCGCCGAGAACGGCTTCCAGCTCGTCTCGGTGAAGCAGGAAGACGGGGGGCAGGGCGCGCCGCTCATGCTGTTCGTGCTGATCGAGGAGATGCTGAGCGGCGCGAACGTCGCGTTCAACATCTACCCCGGCCTCGCGCGCGGAGCGGCCGAGCTCATCATCGAGTGCGGCACGGAAGGCCAGCGGAAGAAGTACGTCGAGAAGATGCTCAACGGCACGTGGGGCGGCACGATGTGCCTCACCGAGCCGCACGCGGGCTCCGACGTCGGCTCCGCGAAGACGAAGGCCGTGAAGCAGCCGGACGGCCGGTACAAGATCACCGGCAACAAGATCTTCATCTCCGGCGGAGATCACGATCTCACCGAGAACATCATCCACCTCGTGCTCGCGCGCGTCGAAGGCGCGCCGGCTGGCACCAAGGGCCTGTCGCTCTTCATCGTGCCGAAGCTGCGGCTCGAGGACGGCAAGCCCAACGACGTGGTCTGCACGGGGCTCGAGCACAAGATGGGCATCAACGGCTCGGCGACGGCGCAGCTCGCGTTCGGCGACAACAACGAGTGCTACGGCGAGCTCGTCGGCACCGCCGAAAACGTCGGCATGAGCCAGATGTTCCGCATGATGAACGGCGCGCGCATCGCGGTCGGCCTGCAGTCGCTGTCCGTCGCGTCGAGCGCGTACCAGAACGCCCTCGAGTACGCGAAGGATCGCCGCCAGGGCGCGAACTTCAAGTTCTGGAAAGATCCGTCGAAGCCGCGCGTGCCGATCATCGAGCACCCCGACGTGCGCCGCATGCTGCTCGAGATGAAGGCGGTCACCGAGGGCATCCGCTCGCTCGTGGTGAAGCTCGCGATGCACTACGACTTCTCGCAGGTGTACGCCGGGAAGGACGACGAGAAGTCGGCGTACCACCGCGGCCAGGTCGACCTGCTCACGCCGCTGGTGAAGTCGTACGGCTCGGACGAGTCGTTCCGGCTCTGCGCGCAGGCGATTCAGGTGTACGGCGGCGCCGGCTTCCTCAAGGACTGGCCGGCCGAGCAGTACACGCGCGACGCGAAGATCTTCTCCATCTACGAGGGCACCAACCACATCCAGGCGATGGACCTCGTCGGCCGCAAGCTCGGCCAGAACGGCGGCGCGAACTTCCAGGCCTTCATGAGCGACGTCTCGTCGTTCGTCGAGGCCCACCGCTCGCACCCCGTCTTCGCGAAGGAGGTCGAGCTGCTCGCCCAGGCCTCCGAGAGCGTCATGCAGCTCGCGATGGGCATGCTCGGCTGGAGCCAGAGCGACAAGACCCATCTGGTGCCGCTGAACGCGAACCGCTTCCTCACCATGATGTCGATCCTCGCGGTCGGCTGGCTGTCGCTGGACTCGGGCATCAAGGCCCACGCCACGAAGGGCAAGAGCGAGGACGCCGCGTTCTACGAGGGCAAGGTGGCGAGCGCGAAGTTCTACGCGCGCAACATCGTGCCGCAGGTCGAGGCGCTCGGCCGCATGGCGACGCTCGAAGACACGACCCCGTTCGACATGTCCGACGCCGCGTTCGGCGCGCCCTGAGGTCGGTGTTAGGGTTGGGGTGTCATGGCTGCTGACCCCCTCGAGAAGCTCGAAGCCGCGGTGAGGAAGCTCGCCGCGGACGTCGGTGAACAACGCAAGACGCTCGACGAGCACGGCGAGATGTTGGCCGAGCACGGCGAGATGTTGGCCGAGCACGGCGAGATGTTGGCCGAGCATGGCGAGGTGTTGGCCGAGCACGGCGAGGTGCTCGACGAGATCGCGGCGTCGGTGAAGCAGATTCAGAAGACGCAGACGGCCCTCACCAACGCCATGACCGCAGGGCTGAAGCAGCTGGGCATCGACAAGACCCTGGAGCTGCGCGTCAAGCGGCTCGAGGACGCGGTGTTCGGCTCGAAGCACTGACGGTCACTGTCGTATTGCCCGACGCTCTAGCGACTTCGAAGCTCGCCACCCCGAACGCTTCGATCACCGCGATGTTGGTGAGCGAGTGCGGAGTCAGCGCCACCGTGCGGAACGTGCCGCCCGCGCCGATCGCCATCGGGAGCAGCAGCTGATCGGCCAGGTGCGGCCCGACCGGCACGCTCATCAGCTGCTGGAGCTCCGCCACGGCGTCGCCCGCGACCTGCTCGGCCGGCTTGCCGCGCTCACCGATGGAGGACGCAAGCTCTGCCAGCGGCTCGCGCTCGAGCTCGAGCAGCACGGCGTTGCCCGGGCTCAGCGCCTCGACGTGCTCGATGCGGCACTCGTGGGGCCCGAAGCCCAGGCGCTCGCGCACGACCCTGAGCTCGCGGTTGCCGATGTGATCGCCCAGCTTCGATAGCACGGCGCGCGCCGTTCGGCGCTTGAGCGCACCGGCCTCGAGCAGCTCGAGGCGCTCGAGCGGCGCGGGCTGCACCTCGAGGTGCCAGCGGCCTCCGCCCTGCGGGTAGAAACCGTGGCGCTCGAGCCTGAGCGACAGCTTTGCGCCCATCAGCCGCAGGGCAGGCACGAAGACGCGCTCGACGAAGTCGAACGGCGGCGCCATCGGGTTGAGCGTGCCGCCCTCGAACGTCGCGCGAGACGGTGAGCCTTGTAGCAGCAGCGCCGGCAGCACGGTCTGCATCACCAGGGTCGACGCGCCCGCGGTGCCGATGGGGAAGTGGTAGGTGCCCGCGCTCACCGGCCCTGGCACGAAGCGCAGCCAGCCCGACCGCAGCTCGGCGCCCTGCACCGTGCCGTTGCAGAGCGTGCGGGCGGCGTTCACCGCGGTGAGGTGCTGCGGCTGCAGGCCGGGCTTCTTGCGCTTCGCGCGGACCTTCTCGATCACCACGGGGCGCCCGGTGATCATGCTGAGCGACAGCGACGTGCGGAGGATCTGGCCTCCGCCTTCGCCTTGACTGCCGTCGATGATGAGCGGTTCCATGGGCAGGGTTACTTGAGACGCTTGCTGATCGTCGCGGCGGTGACATTCCTGACGGCGTACGTCGTCGTGTGCGTCGTCATGTACACGCAGCAGCGGAAGTTCCTCTACTTCCCGCCGGCGTCGAAGAAGGCGCCCGTGCACCGCGCCGGCGCGCCGATGGTCGTCTACTTCCACGGCAACGCGATGGCGGCTGGAGAGGTCGACGACATCGCGGCGCAGCTGCCGGGCGGCTTCCTCGCGATCGAGTATCCCGGCTACGGCAACGAGCCCGGCTCACCGACGGAGGAGTCGATCTACGAGGCGGCCGAGCGGCAGCTGAAAGGCCTGCCGAGGGACGTGGTCCTGGTCGGCCAGTCGCTCGGAACCGGGCCGGCCGTCGAGCTGGCGAAGCGCGGGTGGGGCAGCAAGCTCGTGCTGCTGACGCCGTTCACGTCGGTGCCGGACGCGGCGCAGCGGGTGATGCCGTGGCTGCCGGCGCGCTGGCTGGTGCGCGATCGCTTCGACTCGGCCTCGAAGGCGCCGGGCATCACGATCCCCGTGCTCGTCGTGCACGGCGATGAGGACGAGGTCATCCCCCACGAGCTCGGCCAGCAGCTCGCGCCGCTGTTCCCGAACGGCCGGCTGATGACGGTGCCTGGCGGGCACCACAACGATCTGTGGGACCGCGCCGAGGTCGTGGAGGCGGTGCGCGCCTTCATAAGCTCCCCAGCGCCCGCGGTGCCGCCCTGATCCCGCCAAGCCCCTGACCGAAGCCGACCCTGCGCCGGCCCCGGCCCGATCCAGCAGGAAACCGCTCAGCGAGCCCGGGCGATCATCTCCGCCAGCCGCCGCGACGCCTCGCTCGCCCAGAAGCCCGTCCTCATCTCCTGCAGCACGCGCTCGTTGCCGAGCGAGCCCATGCTGCTCTGCGCGCGGGTGAACCCGTTGATCGCCACGTCGGCCTCGACGGGGCCGAGCTGCCGCAGCATGTCGACGACGTGCGCAGGCGAGAGCCCGAACTGCTGCGCGCCACGAAGCAGGTCCGCGATCGTGCTCTCGTGCATGCGCACCGACTGCGGCGCAGCAGAGACGAGGTCGCGGATCTGCTGCGGCCCGAAGCGTGCGGCCTCGAGCAGCCGCAGCGACTCGGGGTTCGACCGCGCGAGGGCCTCGGCATCGGCCCCGTTCGCGATGCCCGCGGCCTGCAGCGTGGCCGTGACGTCGCGCACGTACTCGCCGCGGTCGCGAACGGCGCTCGCGGCGGTGAAGAGGATCGAGGCTCCGCCGGCGACGAGGCTGACGGGGCCGCCGACGGCGACGCCTCCGATGCGGAGGACTCCGCCGACGACCTGCGCCACACCTGCCGCTGCGCCGGCGTAGTGCTCGGTGCGGGCCGTGCCGCCGGCGATGCGGCCAGCGGCGTCGACGGCGCCGAGCGTGCCGCCGACGACTCCGAACTTTCCGGCGGCGCGCTGGGCGAGCGAGCCGACCTGGCGCGAGAGCTGGCCGATCGCCACGCCGAGGCCGCCGATCGCGGGGCGCGTGACGTCGAGGCCGGCGCCCTGGCGGTTGTCGGGGGCTCCGTGGCGCAGCGCCGCGCGCTCGGCGATCTGCGAGAAGTCGCGGCCGAGCGCCTCGAGCGAGCGCTGCAGCTCTGCGCTGCCCGTCGGCGATTGGCGCACCGCAGTGTCCAGCACGCCCATCGCGTTCTGCATCGACTGCGTCACGCCGTTGACCATGCCGGCGACGGCGTTCGGGATGGGGTGGCCGGCGAGATCGATCGCCGCCTGCTCGACGCGCGCGGCGTTGTCGCGCAGGTAGTCGGCGAGATCCTGCGCGGCGTCGCGCGCCTCTCCGTACGCGCCCGAGCTCCGCGCGCGGTAGGCGTCGGCGTACGCCTGCCGCTCGTCCTGCGACATCGACGGAGACAGGTTCATCAGCTGCTCGGCGAGCCGCGTCTCGAGCCGCTCGACCTCGCGGTTCGCGGCGTGCAGCCGCATGTTCCGCGTGTCGATGCCGACGCGGACCTCGTCGAGCGTGCGCGCGGCCTGCACGCCGAGCTGCCGCGGCGTGAGCTGGCCGATGACGGCGCTCTCGGCGGCGCGCAGCCGCGCAGCCTCGACCGCGTCGGTGGCCTGCACCTGCGCGACGGCGGGGTCGACCTCGCGCGGAGCTACGTCCTCCGCAGCCGGCGTCGACGGTTGGACAGACGAATAGGTGGTCCCTCGGAGGGAGATGGGCGGGAGCAGTTCTGCCATTTGGGCAGAAATGTTCTCGCAGGCTGAGAAGCCGAAGTTGCCTACTTCCCTTCTTTCGGGGGCTTGGCGAGGTTCTGCTGGTAGAACAGGCAGCTCTTGCGCAGCTCGCGCTCGCGCTCGGTGTTGTCCGAGTTCCAGTGCTTGCTGACCACGATCAGCTTGCCGCCGGGGTTCGGGTTCTTCACGTGCTCGAGCAGCGCGCCCAGCACCTTCGGGTGGTGATCGAGGTCCGCGTACGTCACGACCGTCACCTTGCCGGCGAGGTTCTTGGTGAGCTCCTGGAACTTCACCACGTCGGGCTCGTTGTGCAGCTCGACCGGCTGCTGGCCCTCGAGGTGCGCCTTCACCACGTCCTCGGCCGCGAAGCCCGGCTCCGCGATGTTGAGGCACAAGGTGTGGCGGTTCTTCGACCCGAGGAGGCTGGTGATGAACTCCTTGGTCGTCTTCTCCAGGTGAGTGGCGTCCATGGGGCCGCTGCTCTACACCGAAGCCGTGGCGAAAAGCGACCGCCTGCTGCAGGCCGTGCTCGAGCAGCCCGACGACACCTCCGTGCTCACGGTCTACGCCGACGCGCTGCAGACCCGCGGCGATCCCCGCGGTGCGCTCATCACCTTGCAGCAGCAGCGGCTCAAGGCCGCCGACGAGCGTCGGCGCCGGCTGCTCAAGCTGCAGGAGCAGCAGCTGCTCGAGGAGCACCGCGCCGAGCTCCTGGGGCCGCTCGCCAGCTACGACAAGCTCGCGGTGGCGTGGCGGCTCGGCTTCGTGCGGGAGCTGCACCTCACCTGCGTGCGCGAGCAGGTCGACGCGCTGGTCGAGGCGCTGCAGCTCCCTGCGTTCGCGCTGCTCGAGCGGCTCGACGTCCGGCTGGTGCGGCCCGAGAGCGCCGACCCGCTGCTCGGCGCGTTGCCCGGGAAGCTTCAGCACCTCGGCCTGTCGAGCTCGGACCTGCAGTGGGAGCCCCTCCTCGAGGCGCTGCCGCCGCTCGGCTCCCTCGAGCTGTGGGGCGGGCCGGACGTCGACTTCGAGGGACTGCAGCTGCCCCAGCTCGAGAGGCTGCGCCTCACCATCGGGTTTCAGAACCTCACCCGCGAAGTCGCGCCGAAGCTCGAGCTGCTCACGCTCGGCGACGGCGACCAGACGCCGCAGGTCGAGGAGCTGCCCGAGGGCCTGCGCCTGTTCCGCCTCCTCGGTCAGGCGTGGAACGACCTGCCCGTCGCCGACGCTGCCCGCTCGATTCACGAGTGGGACGCCGGCCGCACCCACTGGGAGGCCCAGGCAGGCATGTGCGCCGTCTCGCGCGGAGGCTGGGGCGTCGCCGGCGAGCGCGCGCTGCTCTTGACCTTCGCGACGGCGCCCCAGCTCGACGACGCGTTCGATGAGGTCGAGCATCTGCTGACGTCCGGCTACGTGCTGCGCGCCGTCGCCGTGCCGGTGGGGCCGCTGAAGCTGCTCGCCGTCGAGCTGCGCATCCCGCAGCCGCGGAAGATCCTGCTGCCGAACTTCCTGCCCGCGCTCGGCCGCCGCGCGCTCACCATCGAGGTGGCCGCGTCGAGCAGCAACGGCGACATGCTGTTGCGCGCCTGGCGCGGCGAGAAGCCCGAGCCGCTGGCGATGGGCCCGTACCGCACGCGCGAAGACGTCTGGCGCGCCGGCATCGATCACGCGCTGGGCTTCGATCCCGGCCGCACCCTCGATCTCGTCTGCGAGGCCCTCGACGCCGAGCTGCCGCGGCGCGCCCGGGGCGAGGCCACGCAGACGCTGCGCGGAGAATGGCCGTGCGCCACGCCCCTCGAGCCCACCTACGACCCGCGCGAGTACGACGAGTACGACGACCCGTACGACCTCGACGAGCCGCTCCCCGATTGGTGGAGCGAGCAGCTCCCTGCCGATGAAGAGCACCTCGAAGAGACGCCGCACGTGGACGCTCCACCCCAGCCGGTGCTCGTCGAGGTGCCGGCCGAGCAGGAAGAGGTCGAAGCCCACGAAGCGTACGAACCGGGGCCCGAAGAGCGGGGTGACCCCCAGTGGTCCGAGGTCATGGCCGAGACGCCCGTCGAGCTCGAAGAAGACGGCCTCGAGCGGAACCCGGAAGAGGGCCTCGAGGATCAGCCCCTCGACGTCGACGGCATGCACCTCGAGCCGGACGGCGTGTGCTTCCGGTGCGACCGTGACGGCCTTCGGCTCGAGCGGTGCGCGTATTGCGGGCACGACGTCTGCGAGAGCTGCTCGGTGATGAGCAGCCAGGAGCTGCGCTGCCGCGTCTGTGCGTGACGCGCGGCTACTTCTGCGCTTCGCGCACGCCGATGGCGAGCTGCGAGAGGCCGGCGCCCTTGGCGAGCTCCATCACCTCGACGACCTTGCCGTGGCTCACGCCCTCGTCGGCCTGCACCACCACCAGCGTCTCGGGGTTCTTCGCCTTCACCGCGTCGAGCTCTTTCTTGAGCTCTTCCATGGTGACGACGGTGCCGGCCAGCAGCACGCGCCCGTCGGTGAGGATCGCGAGCGAGAGGTCCTGCTGCTGCACCTGCACGTCGGCGGCGCCGCCCTTCGGCAGGTTCACCTTGAGGCCCGTCTTCGCGCCGTTGTTGCCGGCGTTCACGATGACCGAGCTGGTCACCATGAAGATGATGAGCAGCACGAGGAAGATGTCGGTCAGCGGCGTGATGTTGATGTCGGCGAAGACGCCTTCGTCGCCGCCGCCGTCGTCTCCGCCCATGCCGGGCACCTGACCGAGGGCCATGCGTCACGCCCCTCCCGGCGCCGGCGTCGTCACCGGAGCGCTCGCGCCGGTCTCGCCCTTCGACCCCGTCGACGGCACGACGCCGTTCACCGCGCGCTCGCGCAACAGCTCGACGAACTCGTCGGAGATGAGCTTGAGCTCGACCGACAGGCGCGCGAGCCGCGACTGGAAGAAGTTGTAGAAGATGACCGCCTCGACGGCGACGATGATGCCGGCGGCCGTCGCGACGAGCGCCTCGGAGATGCCGGTCATGACGGCGCTCGGGCCGCCCGTGCCGCCGCCCTGAACGTCGAGGCCGAGGTCGCGGAAGCTCTTCAAGATGCCGACGACGGTGCCGAACAGGCCGACGAACGGGGTCGACGCGCCGATGGTGCCGAGGATCCACAGCTTGCTCCTCAGCTTCAGCATGGCCTGCATGCGCTCGCGGTCGACCGCGGCGTCGAGGCCGGGGCCCGTCGTCTTCGCCGCGCGCTCGAAGCCCGCGATGAAGATGTCGGCGGCGAGCGCCTGGCTGCGCTCGGCGGCGACGCGCGCCGAGGCGATGTCTCCTCGGAGCAGGTGACGGGCGATGGTCTCGCCGAGCGCGCGCGTCTGCGTGCGCACGCCCCAGAGCGCCAGCAGCCGCTCGATGGCGACCCCCAGCGCGAAGACGGAGGCGAGCAGGATCACCGCCGTCGTGAGACCGCCTTGCCGCACCAGGTGCATGAGCTCGTCGAATCCCATCGGGCTGACCTGAGGTAATAGCAGGGTGTGAGAACCGCCGCATGCTCCGTTCTTTTCCTCGTGCTCACGGGGTGTCCCAAGCGCCCGCTGGACTTCGGGAAGGACGGTGAGCCGAAGTCGGATGCCGACCTGATGCAGCGGGTGCGGGCCGCCGAGCTGTCGGTGACCTCGGTGAAGGGCGAGGCGAAGCTGAAGGCCGCCACCGACCGCGGCAGCGGCTCCGCGGGCCTCTTCGTCGCCGTGAAGGAGCCCGCCAGCATTCACCTGCAGGCGCTCGACTTCTTCGGCCGGCCCCAGGCCCAGCTCATCACCGACGGGGCGACGTTCGGCCTCTACGATGCGCAGGCCGGCAAGTTCTTCAAGGGCCCGGCGACCGCCGCGAACCTGGCGCGGGTGCTGCCGGTGATCCTGCCTCCTTCGGATCTCGCGGCGCTGCTGCTCGGCCGCGTGCCGCGCATCGAGGCGGACCCGCAGGTGACGCTCGACCGCGAGAAGGGCCGGTGGATCGCGACGTTCGGCCGCCAGCGCGTGGAGATCGAGCCGCCGTCGTACCGCGTGGTGCAGAGCTCCATCCCCGGGGGCTACGACGTCGAGATGAGCGCCATCGAGGAGCTCTCGGGCGTCACGTTCCCCAAGCACGCCGTGCTGAGCGCGAACGGCGCGCGCATGGAGCTGTCGTGGAAGGACGTCGAGCTCAACGTGCCGCCCGAGGACTCGATGTTCGACATGGCGCCGCCGGAAGGGGTGCCGGTGGTCGAGGTCGACGCGCGGGGCGCCGAGGTCTCTACAGCCAGACCATGAGGCGCGCCTGCAGGCGCTGATCCTCGAGCTTGCGGATCTGGTCTTCCTTGTCGCCGATCTGGTTGCCCAGCGAGATGCTGCGGGCGATGCGGATGATGAGCCAGAGCGTCGACAGCGTGGCGATCGCCGTGCCGCCGATGAGCATCGTGGGCCGGAACCACGAGGCGTCGACGCGCACGAGCAGGCCGGTCGCGATGAGCGCCGCGCCGGCGCCGATGCAGAGCGTGGGGAAGACGTAGCCGATGCCGGACTTCTGGTCTTTGAGCTCCTCGACCTCTTCGCGCAGGGCCTTGATGGTGATCTCGCGCTCCTGGGCCGGGCTGTACGAGGGCGGCGGGGGCGGCGGGTTCTGGGCGAGCGACAGCGTGACGAGCAGGGCGAGCATCAGGCGGCCAACTTTCTCAGAGAGGCGATGCGCGGGGCGCGGCTCTTCGGGCTGTCGAGGCTGAACGAGCGGGCGTCACCGAGCTGCGAGCGGACGAACGCCTCGGTCTGGGCGACGGCGGCCTCGAGCGCGTTGTCCTTCTTCGACCAGGTGCCCCACGCGATCGCGTTGGCGTCGAGGTCGTACTCCCACAGGCCGACGAGCCGGCCGCGGTCGAGGATGGCGTGGCTCGGCAGGTCCGCCAGCAGGCCGAGCGTGATCAGCGACGTGTCCTGCGTGACCTTGCGCTTGAGATCTTTCTCGTCGACGAGCTCGGTGACGCTGCGCCGGTGCGCGGTGATCGAGTCGAGCGTGCTCACGAGCGCGTACTCGGGGTTCTTCGCAGGCTGCAGCGACTGCAGCGCGTCGAGGTCCTCCGCGAACATGAGGCGATCGCCGTGCCCCGCGAGCTTCAGCGGGTCGACCGCGGCCTTCGCGGCCTTCACCCCGATGCCGGCGAACCACGCGAAGTGCGCGAGCGCCGCCGGGCCGACCCAGGTGAAGTACCGGCGCGCGAGCTCGACGAGCGCCTCTTCCCGCGAGAGCTTCGACGTCGACAGCGGGTTGGGGGACCACAGCGCGTAGCGGTAGCGCTGGTTGTCGAGGCGGCCGTTGGTGGGCAGCCGGCGGATCTCTCCGGCGGTCTGCAACAGGCCGAGCGCGATCGGCAGCGTGGTGGAGATGCCCTTCTTCTGCGCTTCCTTCCCGAGCGAGCGCGCGGCCCCGCCGACGGCGTCGCGGATTCCGTCGGGGTCGAGCGGGCCGCCTCTGAGCGCCTTCACGACGGCGGCCTGCAGCTTGTCCATCTCCTTCTGCGTGACGCCGAACTTCATCGCCTGCTTGAGCGGAGCGTCCGCGTAGCCCTGGGCGCAGGTGAGCGCGAGCACGTAGTCGGCCTTCGGCACCACGTAGGTGCAGCCGCGCGCGGCGGGCAGCTCGTGGATGTCGGCGCTCGCGACCGCGGCGTCGACGGCCTCGCGGCTCAGGCGCGCGCGGGAGAAGAACGTGAGGTACGGGCCGGCTCCGCCGACCGAGCGGGCCCAGCCGGTCTTGCTGAGCACGTCTTCCGGTGATGCTCCTTCGAGCGAGCCGTCGAGGCCCTGCCGCTTCCACCACCAGGCTCGAATCTGTTGGGGGGAGATCATGTGCGCCGCCTGGCACGGATGAGCTCGAGCTCCTGGGCGACGCGCAGGTCTTTGGGGCGCGCCATCGCTCGCTTCGACGCGAGGAGCTGATCGAGGGACATGAAGCGAACGGGGACGTCTGCGATTCGTCCTTCGACGGATGCGGGACGGATGACGTCGAAGCTGCCCACGCCGGTGATCTCGCCGAGGAAGTCGATGATGCCCAGCGTGCAAGACACGTACAGGTTCCGATATCCCACGATCGATTCTGGGTCTGGCGAGAGCGGCAAGCGGTCCGGCCTCATTCGGTGTCGCGGGTCCAACGGCGCGAGCACGCGGATGAGGCGTCCGCACGTGTCGGCATCGAAGCGCACGCAAACGTCCAGGTCGAAGGTCACGAGCTGCGCGCCATGGAAGATCGCGGCGATGCCGCCGACGACGACGAAGTCGACGCCGCCGTCAACGAGCAGCTTCAGGAGCTGGGGACTCTGAGTCACGATAGAACTCTCGGCCTGCCGCCTGGACGGCCTCGACCATCTCGAGCGCCCGTTGGTGCAGCTCGAGGCGCTCGTTCGGTGTCAGCGTCTGGAGATACTCCAGCAGCTCGACGTCCACGTCCTCGATCGACGGCGCTGGGATTTCCGGCTCCACGTTCGGAAAACTAGCATACGTTCAGAAGCGGCCCATGCGACGGCTCGCGCTCGCACTGCTGCTCTTCACCGCGTGCCCGAAGAAGGACACGCCCGACGCCGGCGGCGCCACCGCGCAGCAGGCGCTCACCCCGACGCGCGAGTGGCTCGACGGCAAGCTGCCGGCCTCGGCCCTCGAGGGCGCTCCGCGAGACGGCGGCACGCTCACCATCCGCGTCCACGTCGAGCCCGCGGGCCTGAACCGCCTGCACGACCAGATGGCCGAGGGCACGATGGTCCGCTACACCGTCGGCCCGCTCTACGAGACGCTCGCCGAGCTCGATCGCGACACGCACCCCCGCTACGAGCTCAAAGGCCTGCTCGCCGAAAAGTGGGAAGAGAGCGCCGACCACAAGACGCTCACCATTCACCTGCGCAAGGGCGTCCGCTTCCACGACGGCAGCAGCTTCTCGAGCAAAGACGTGAAGGCGGTCGTCGACGCCGTCATGAACCCGAAGAACGCGACGAAGGCGCTCGCGAGCTACTTCCAGGACATCGAGTCGGTGACGACTCCGGACGAGGGCACGGTCGTCGTCACGTGGAAGAAGCCGTACTACCTCGCGAACCGGAACTTTCTCACCACGCTGCCGATGATCCCTGCGAAGGCGCTCGAGGGAGACTTCGACACGCTCGCGGTCAACCGCGCCCCCATCGGCACCGGCCCGTGGAAGTTCAAGAGCTGGGAGACCGGCCGCGCCATCACCTTCGAGCGCTTCCCCGGCTACTGGGGGACGCCGGTCTACCTCGATCAGATCGTCATCCGCTTCGTGAAGGACGAGACCGTCGCCGCGCAGCTCTGGGAGAAGGGCGAGTTCGACCTGATGACCCGCATCGCGCCCGCGGTGTGGCGGTCGATCGAGAAGCCCGACAGCTCGAACGCGTGGGCCATTCGCGGCTACCACCGCATCCGCTTCAGCGAGAACAACTACGGGTGGATGGGGTGGAACGAGCTTCGGCCGTTCTTCGCCGATCGCCGCGTCCGCCAGGCGCTCGCGCACCTGTACCCGGCCGAGAAGGTCGCGAAGAACATCGACCTCGATCTCGAGACGCCGACGACGTGCCCGTACTTCAGCGAGTCTCCGTCGTGTGACCCTTCGGTGAAGCCGCTCGCGTATGACCCGAAGAAGGCCGCCGCGCTGCTCGACGAGGCCGGCTGGAAGGACACCAACCAGGACGGCGTGCGCGACAAGGACGGCGTGCCGTTCAAGTTCACGCTCGCGGTGAACGCGTACTCGGTGAAGCTCGGCAAGCTCGCGCCGCTGCTGCAGGAAGAGCTGCGCAAGGCCGGCGTCGCGATGGACATCGAGAAGGTCGAGGCCGCCGGCTACATCAAGCGGCTGCGCGACACCGACTTCGACGCGTGCTCGCTCACCTGGAGCAACGCCGACCCCGCGCAGGACAACTACCCCATCTTCCACTCGAGCCAGGCGGGCAAGAACGGCTCGAACTTCGTCTCGTACAAGAACCCCGAGGTCGATCGGCTGCTCGAGCAGATCCGCGAGGAGTACGACGTGGCGAAGCGCACCGAGCTCGAGCGGCAGCTGCACCGCGCCGTCTACGAAGATCAGGTCTACCTCTGGCTCACCAACCGGCCGATGCTCGACGCCGTGAAGGTCGGCGTCATGGGCATGAAGCCCTCGTTGTCCTGGTACGACCTGCGCAGAGTCTGGCGCGCGAAGTGATGCGGCGGTACGTCGTCAGGCGCCTCTTGCAGATGGTGCCCACGTTCCTCGGCATCACCATGCTGACGTTCGCGATCGCGCACCTCGCTCCGGGAGACCCGCTGCAGCTCGACCTCGAGTCCTCGCGCGCGATGGCGGTGCGCACCGAGCGCCCCGACGACCCGCTGCCGGTGCAGTACCTCACCTGGCTCTCGCGCGTGGTGCGGTTCGACTTCGGGCGCTCGCTGTCCGACCAGCGGCCGGTGGGCGAGAAGCTCGCCGAGGCGCTGCCGCGCACGATGCTGCTCTCGCTTCTCGCGCTCCTGCTCGCGTACGGCGTCGCGATTCCGCTCGGCGTCTACCAGGCCGCGCGCCCGCGCTCGCTCGCCTCGCGCGCGCTGTCGGTGGTGCTGTTCGTCGCGTACTCGGTGCCGTCGTTCTGGGTCGCGGTGCTGATGCTCATGTTCCTCGCCGGCAGCCGCGGCTTCGATGCGTTTCCGTTCGAGGGCCTGCACTCGAAGGACGCCGACACGTACTCGACGCTCGGCTGGCTCGCCGACACCGCGTGGCACCTCGTGCTGCCGGTGGCGTGCCTCTCGTACGCGACGCTCGCCGTCGTGTCGCGGCAGGTGAAGTCGTCGATGATCGAGGCGCTCGCGCAGGACTACGTGAAGGCCGCGCGCGCCCGCGGCATCGGCCGGCGCTCGATTCTGTTCCGCCACGCGCTGCGCAACTCGCTCTTGCCGGTCATCACGATGCTGTCGTTCTCGCTGCCGTACCTCATCGGCGGCTCGATCGTCGTCGAGCGCGCGTTCGGCATTCCCGGCATGGGCTCGCTCGCCTTCGACGCCATCGGCATGCGCGACTACCCGGTCGTGATGGCGGTCGCGACGCTGAGCGCCGTCGTCACCATGTTCGCGGTGCTCGCGGCCGATCTGCTCTACGCCGTCGCCGACCCGCGCATCCGCGTCGGGGGAGGTGAGGCCCGATGAAGCGCCGCCTCGCCTTCACCGCCCTGGCGCTGCTGCTGTGCACCGCCGTGTTCGCCGATCTGCTCGCGTCCGACCTCCCGCTCGCCGTTCGCGTCGACGGCGCCACGTTCGTGCTGCCCGCCGTCACGCAGCCGCCCGAGTTGCGCGACGCGACGCACGCCATGTTGGCGGCGCGCGCCGAGTGGATGTTGGCCGCTCCGATCCCGTTCGGGCCGAACCACACCTTCGCCACCGCGCTGAGCCGCAGCGAGCAGGCGCCGTGGGCCCCCGACGGCGAGCACCTGCTCGGCACCGACGAGCTCGGCCGCGACGTGCTGGCGCGCCTCATTCACGGAGCGCGCGTGAGCCTCGCCATCGGCTTCGGCGCGGTGCTGATCGCGGTGCTCGTCGGCCTGTTCCTCGGCGTCATCGCGGGCTGGTACGGCGGCCTCCTCGACGCGACCATCTCGCGGCTCACCGAGATCACGTTCACGTTTCCCACGTTCTTCTTCTTCATCGCGCTCGCCGCGATGATCCGCTTCACCACCGTGCTGCCGCTCGTGATCGTGATGGGGCTGACGCGGTGGACGGACATCGCCCGCCTCGTGCGCGCCGAGACGCTCAAGCTCAAGGAGCTCGACTTCGTGCTCGCCGCGCGCGTCCTCGGCGCCTCGAGCCCGCGCCTGCTGGTGAAGCACGTCGTGCCGAACGCGCTGCCCCCGGTGCTCGTCGCCGCCACCTTCGGCGTCGCCAGCGCCATCCTCCTCGAGAGCGCGCTCGCGTTCCTCGGCATCGGAGTTCCCCCGCCCACTGCGAGCTGGGGCGAGCTGCTCATTCAGGGCCACCGGTACCTCGTGCACCCCGGCGCCTGGTGGTTGGCAGTGTTCCCAGGCCTTGCCGTGGCTGGAACGGTGCTCACCATGAATCTGGTGGGGCAGGCGCTCCAGGACCTACAATCGCGCTAGCCCCTCATGCCTCCCATCAAACTCGGTGACCTGCTCCTCAAGGCCCGTGCGATCACCGATCTCCAGCTGAAGTCTGCGCTGTCCGAGCAGCAGAAGTGGGGAGGGCGCCTCGGAGAGATCCTCGTGCGGATGAACATCCTCTCCGAGGAGATGCTGGTGAAGGCGCTGTCGAAGCAGCTCGCCGTGCCGGCGGTGAACCTCGACTCGGTGCAGGGCGTGCCGCCGCACGTGCGCGCGAAGATCCCCGCGCAGATGGCGAAGGACTTCGCCGCGCTGCCCGTGCAGCTGCGCGACGACGGCAAGACGCTGGTGGTCGCGATGGCCGAGCCGCAGAACATCGAGCACGTCGACACCATCCGCTCGGTCGCGCGGTGCCGCGTCGTCGTGCAGGTCGCCGGGCGCACCGCCATCGCGCGCGCCTACGGCCGCTTCTACGAGGGCGAGGGCGATGCCTCGGACCTCGAGGGCAGCTTCAAGGTGGTCGACGCCTCGGGCAACACCGTCATCCGCAACACCGAGGACCTGAGCGCCAAGAAGCCGCCGCCGCCGATTCCGCGCACGACGCAGAACTTCGGTCGCAGCTCGCTCACCGACGTGCCCGCTGCCAGTGCCGCCCCGGCGGCGAACGGCGCCCAGAGCCCGACCGACATGATCAACGCCCTGGAGAACGCGCAGCGCAAGGAGGTCGCCGCGCTCAAGGCCATGGTCGAGATGCTCATCGAGAAGGGTGTCTTCACCCGCGAGGAGTACCTCGCGCGGCTCAAGCGATGAGGAAGAAGCTCGGCGAGATCCTGGTCGCGCAGGGCGCCGTCGCGCCCGGTGACGTGGACGCCGTCCTCGAACAGCAGAGCAGCGGAGACCCCGCCCGCATCGGCGACCTGCTGCTCGCCTCCGGCAAGGTGACGCCGCTGCAGCTCGCGAAGGCCCTGTGCGAGCAGAGCGGGCTGCCGTTCGTGCAGCTCGAGCAGGTCTCTCCCGAGGTGGCGGCGCTCGTGCCCATCGCCATCCAGCGCGAGCACTGCCTCGTGCCGTTCAAGGAAGACGGCCCGCGGAAGGCGATTCACGTCGCCGTCGCCGACCCGACGACACGCGACGTGCTGGCCGATCTCGAGTTCCAGGTCGGGCGCAGCCTGAAGATCTCGATCGCCGCGCGCGACGAGATCGAGTCCGTTCACGCGGCGCTGCAGGGCGACGTGCTCGAGGGCGCGATCATCGAGGACGACCCGCCGGTGCCGGCGCCGGTGAGGTCTCCGCAGGCGCTGGGGAAGGTGGCGCTCAAGCGCGTGGCGGTGACCCCGGCCTCGCCGGTCGCGGCCGCCATCGAGCTGCCCCGCCGCGCGAAGCGGCCTCCTCCCGTGGCGCCGCCGCCGCCGCCGATGCTGACGCCGGTCGAGCCCCCGAAGAAAGACGACTGGGCGGTGCGGCCCGCCGCCGCCGCGATCCCCAAGGCTCCGTCGAAGCCGATGCCCGCGCTCGACCCGTTCTCGGCGATGCCGACCGAGCAGATCGGCGGGCCACGCGACTACGTGCCGCCGCTCAGCGCGCTCGACGCCGACCCCGATCTCTCCGACACGCTGCGCGGGCCCGAGCTCGAGGCCACGAAGGTCGCGCGGCCGTCGAAGCTCGCGATCGATCCCGCGCCGCTCGCGCTGACGCCGCCTCCGCCGACCGGCTCGCGGCGCAAGGTCGAGGTGCCTGCGCCGCCCTCCGCCGGCACCGGTCAGACGGCGCAGGGCGACCGGCCGCCCGAGGACTCCGTGCAGTGGTTCGACGGCGTCGCCGAGGACGCACCCGCTGCGGTGGCCTCCGAGTGGACCGACGGGGCGAAGCCGGCAGCGACGGCGGGTGCTGCCGACCTCGCGCCGGAGTGGACCGACCCCGCAAGGCCCGTCACCCCCGAGCCGCTCGAGGGGGAGCTCGCAGCGAAGCCGCCTCCGCCGACGCCCGCCGTCGAGCCGCTGCCGCCCGTGCTCGACGCCGACGTGCAGGAGCCGTCGGTCACCGTTCCGGCCAACCCGCTGCCGGTCGACTTCGCCGAGCCGCCGCCGTCTGCGCGCGGAGCGGTGCAGACGCTGCAGGCGTACCCTCCCGCGCAGCCTCCGACGGCCGAGCTGTTCTCTCCGGCGCAGACGCTGCTCGCGTACCCGCAGCACGTCGATCTGCCTCCGCCGGCGACCGACGCGGAGATGTTCGCTGCCTCGCCGGCGCACAACGAGTCGCTCGAGGCGTCGCTGTTCGGCCCCGAGCTTGCGGCCGAGCCGCCTCCGCCCGCGGCGTCGCCGATGCCGAGCCTCGACGACACCATCAGCGCGCCGCTGACGCCGTCGGCTCCGGCGCCGCAGCCGGTGCCTTCCGGGCGCGACAAGCGCGTCGAGACCCAGCTCGAGTTCGCGCCGAAGCCCTTGTCGATCCGCACCACCGAGCTGCCGACGGACGCCGAGGCGAAGCCCTCGCCGCGCGCACCGGTGAAGACGGATCCCGCGTGGCCGTCCGAGCCGGCGCCCGCGCCGCCGAAGCGAACCGAGTCGCTCGAGTTCGTCCCGCCCATCGAAGAGCCGCCCGCGCCGCCGAAGCGCACCGAGTCGCTCGAGTTCGTCCCGCCCGCCGAGTCGGCTCCGCGGCCGCTGCGCCCGCGGCCCGCGCCGCCGTCGCGGCCCGATGCGCCGGAGCTCGCTCCGCCGACGGTTCCGCCGGCGACGCCGCCGAGCGGTACGCCCGGCGTGGCGCCGATCGAGCCTCCGAAGCCCGAGCGCGCCGCGACGCCTCCCGAAGGCACGCCCGTCGTCGAGCCCGAGCCGCCGCCGGCGACTCCACCGGCGGGTACGCCGCGCGTGACGACCCCGCCGGAAGGGACTCCCGTGGCGGCCGTCGAGGCGCCCCCACCGCCGCCGCCGTCGGCGCCGTCGATCGAGCTGCCCGCGTGGATGCGTGAAGCCGCTGCGCCTCCCGAGACGCTCGCCGCGGCCCTCGCCTCGCCGCTCGCGCTCGAGCGCGTCGTGCGGCTGCTCATCGACAAGGGCCTCATCACCGAGGCCGAGCTGCTCGAGGAGCTGAAGAAGCAGTGACCGCGCTCCTGGAGGTCGAGCGGCTCTCCGCCGAGCTGCCCGGCGGAGCACGGCCCGTCGACGAGGTGAGCTTCACGCTGTCTCCCGGCCGCGCGCTCGGCCTCGTCGGAGAGTCCGGCTGCGGCAAGACCAGCGCCGCGCTCGCGATCATGCGGCTGCTGCCCGACGGCGCCGTCGCCCGCGGCAGCGTTCGCCTCGACGGAGAGTCCCTGCTCGAGGCCCCCGAGGCGCGCATCAACGAGCTGCGCGGCGCCCGGATCGCGATGGTCTTTCAGGAGCCGCTCTCGGCGCTGAACCCGGTGCTCACCGTCGGCAGTCAGATCGCCGAAGGGCTCGAGGTGCACGCGCGGATGAAGAAGGCCGACGCGGCCCGGAAGGCGATCGAGCTGCTCGGCAGCGTCGGCATTCCGAACGCCGAAGAGAAGGCGAGGGCGTATCCGCACCAGCTCTCGGGCGGCATGCGGCAGCGGGCGTTGATCGCCGCGGCGCTCGCGTGCGAGCCGAAGGTGCTGATCGCCGACGAGCCGACGACGGCGCTCGACGTCACCGTGCAGGCGCAGATCCTCGAGCTGCTCGAGGGGCTGCAGCGCGAGCGCGGCCTCGCGCTGCTGTTGATCACCCATGACCTCGGCGCGGTGGCCGCGGCCTGCGACGACGTCGCGGTGATGTACTCGGGCCGCATCGTCGAGCAGGGGCCGGTCGCCGAGGTGTTCTCGAGCCCGCGGCACCCGTACACGGCGGCGCTGCTCAAGGCCCGGCCTTCTCTCGCGAGCCGCGGAGGGCCGCTCGAGGTGTTGCCGGGGAGCGTGCCGGGCGCCGCCGCGCGCGTGGAGGGCTGCAGGTTCCGGCCGAGGTGCCCCCGCGCGATCGAGCCGTGCGCGCGCAGCGTGCCGCACGTGGCCGAGGGCGGGCGCTACCACGAGTGCCACAACCCGGTGGGGGCGGGAAAATGACGTGCCGTTTTCACGAAGGCGTGCACCCTGAGCAGCGCGGCTCGCGCCAGCGAGACCGCGCGTCGTCGAACGGGTCCGGGCGCAGATGGCGACGCCTCCGAGAAGGCTGTGCCCAGATCGCCAGGAGGGTTCGACAGGCTCACCCTGCTCGGTTTTGTTCCGCTCCCGGCGGCCGGCGATGACCGCGCACCTCTCCGTCGATTCCCTCGAGGTCCACTTCGGCCCCATCCACGCCGTCCGCGGCGTCAGCTTCGAGATCGCGCGCGGCGAGACCCTCGGGCTGGTGGGCGAGTCGGGCTGCGGCAAGACGTCGCTCGCGCGGGCCCTGGTGAAGCTGGTGAAGCCGAGCAAGGGCTCGGTGACGTTCGCCGACGCCGACCGCCGCAAGCTGCAGCTCGTCTTCCAGGATCCGCAGGCCGCGCTCGACCCGCGCATGACGATCTGCCAGGCGCTCGAAGAGCCGCTCGTCATCTCGAAGCTGCCGAAGGCCCGCGCGCCGCAGCTGCTCGACGCGGTGGGCCTCGGCCCCGAGCTGCTCGATCGGCTGCCGCGCCAGCTCTCCGCCGGTCAGCGCCAGCGGGTGAACATCGCCCGCGCGCTCGCGGTCGAGCCGACGCTGCTCATTCTCGACGAGCCGGTGAGCGCGCTCGACGTCAGCGTGCAGGCGCAGGTGCTGAACCTGCTGCTCGAGCTGCAGAAGAGCCGCGGCCTCACGTACCTCTTCATCTCGCACGATCTCGCCGTCGTCTCGCACGTCGCGTCCCGCATCGCCGTCATGCACGAAGGCCGCATCGTCGAGCTGGGGCCCGCGGAGCAGGTGATCGTCACCCCGCAGCACGCGTACACGAAGACGCTGCTCGACGCGGCGGCGAAGATGGCGCTCTGAACATGCCCTTCTGGCTGAGCCACCACCACGACGACGAGCTCAACCGCTGCTACCGCCTGGGCGGCGTCTACGTCTGCGCGCGCTGCCTCGGCACGTACCCGGTGCTGTTCGCCGCGATGGCCGCGCAGTTCGCGCTCAAGGCCCCGCTCAGCCACCCGCTCGACGTGCCGCTGGTGCTCGCGCTCACGCTCCCCGCGCTGGCCGACTGGGCCTATGGGCGCTTCAGACCTCAGAGCGGCACCAACCTCATCCGCACCTTGACCGGAATCGCGTTGGGATTGGCGCTGGGGCGGACGCTGTTCGTCCACGTCCAGAAGCCTCTTCCTCCCGCCCTGTTGGCGCAGGCGGCCCTCGTGACAGCGGTCGCTGGCCCTGTCATTCTCGCGACTTATCGCCGCCGGCGCGGCGGATAGATCCTCAGGCTCCCTCGCGCGTTCAACGACTTAGAAGCGAAGGGACAGAAAGCGGAGTTCAAGCAGTTGGGACCGGAGACTTCGGACGAACAGCTCATGCTGGCGTTCAAGTCGGGCGATGCCCGGGCATTTCGTGTGCTCGTGCAGCGCCACCGGGGGCCGGTCTTCAACTTCATTCTCCGTTACACGGGTCACAAGGCCAGGGCCGAGGACCTCTTGCAGGAGACGTGGTTGAAGGTTGTGCGGAGCAGCAGCGAATACGAGCCGAAAGCCCGGTTCACCACCTGGGTGTACACGATCGCGAGGAACCTCTGCGTGGACAGCGCGCGCAAAGAGACGTACCGGCAGACCGACTCGCTCGACGCGCCGGCGCGCGGCGAGGCGGAGGACGGGCGCGCGATGGGCGAGTCGATCGGCGACGAGGTCGCGGCCGGGCCCGAGCGCGCGGCGCACAACTCGCGGCTGCGGCCGCTGCTGACGAAGGCGCTGTCCTCGCTCCCGGAAGAGCAGCGCGAGGTGTTCCTCTTGCGCGAGTACCACGGCATCTCCTTCAAGGAGATCGCCGAGGTGACTGGAGTGAACGAGAACACGGTGAAGAGCCGCATGCGGTATGCGCTCGAAGGTTTGAGGAAGCGGTTATCGGAGCTCGGAGTCGACGGAGAGCTCGTCACGGACGGAAGGACAGTGGCGTAAAGGTCATGAAACCCGCGGTGCACCAATACGAGGACAAGCTCCTCGAGCTCGCGTACGGCGAGCTTCCGCCCAACGAGGCGAGCGCGGTCGAGTCACACGTCCGCTCGTGCTCGAGGTGCACCGAGGCGCTGTCCGAGATCCGCGCCGTCCGCTCGACCATGGGACAACTTCCCATGGAACCGGTTCCCGACACCGGCCTCGAGTCGCTGTTCGCGTACGCCGATCAGGCCGCGCGCCGGAACGCCGCGGGGCCCGCTCCGACCGCGACGTGGTGGCGCAAGCTGATGGCGCCCCTGATGGCGGCGGGAGCGCTCAGCGTCATCGGCATCGTCGCCTACCAGTCGCGCGACGTCGGCGAGCCGCTCGCCACGCGCGAGGAGATCGCGACCCGCCAGGACAAGCTGCAGAAGGAGTCACTCAACGCGGCGCCCGTCGCGACGGCCGCCGAAGCGCCGGCGCCGGCTCCCGCTGCGCAGCCGCAGGGCTGGGCGGTCGAGAGCGAGAAGAACGTGCCCGAGGCCGAGGAGAAGAGCGCGAAGGTCGCCACGAAGCCCGCCGACGTCGAGGCGCCGCGGAAGATGTCCTCCGGTTCGGGCGGCGAGGGCCTCGGCGACATGCTCGCGAAGGCGAAGCAGTCGGAGTCGAAGAAGAAGGCCGTTGCGAAGGCGGACCTCGACTACGGCTACGGCGAGTACGACGCGGTGTCGAACGAGATCCCGCGGCGCGGTGGCGGCAAGAAGGGCCGCGCCGTCGACTCGAACGACGACGCGCCGATGGCGGACAAGAGCGTCGCCGCGAAGGACCTGAAGGAAGAGGCGGCGGCGCCCGCCCGGGTGGTGGCGCAGCAGGCCCCGGGCAACGCGGGCGGTGCGATGCCGCGCGCGCAGGTTCAGGCAGAGCCGAGGCCGTCGGCGCCTCCGCCTCCGGCGCTGGAGCAGCAGCAGATGGCCGAGAGCCGCACGCAGCTCGGCGGCGCGGGGTCGTCGAGCTCGGGCTCGTTCGGGCTCGGCGTCGGCAGCAGCAACGCGTACGGCCAGCAGTCGCAGCGGCAGGTGATGGGGCCTCCGGCGACGGGTGGGCTGTCGGAGCGCGAGTCGGGCTACGACCAGGGCGGCGCGCGGGGTGAGGCTCCGGCGGCGGCGGCGAAGCCGGCCGAGATGCGCTCGCGGGTGGACGAGCTGCTCAAGCAGGCGCGGGCGGCGAAGCAGAGCCGCGACTACGAGACCGAGGTGCGAATCCTCAAAGACGTGCTCGAAGGGCACGCGACGGGCAGCGCGCGGCTCGAGGCGCTCAACGGGATCTGCAACGGGCTGCAGACGCTCGGCCTCTTGCAGCAGGCGGCGCCGTACTGCCAGATGCTGGTGAACGAGTTCCCCAACTCCGCCGTCGCGCGCGAGTGGGTCGAGCGCCAGAGCCGCATCCAGCGCCCGGCCGCGAAGCGATCGAAGTCGCAGGAGTACCAGTTCGACGACGAGGCCGAGCGCCGCCCGCCCGCAGCTGCGGAGCCCGCGTCTGCACCCACGCAGGCGAAGTAAATCGGGGACTGTCCCCATTTTCGGGCGCGAACGCGCAGAAATCAGGGACAGGCCTCCCCGCTTCTTGCGCTCCATTTCTCAGCGCTCGAAACGTCGCGAGGCGCGCTCCGCCGGCAAAGGTGCGGAGGCGCAAGGCGCTCGTGCACTCCACTTCCTGCCTCGTGAGAGAACGCCGAGTCGAGGCCTGTCCCCAATTTCCCGCGCCGGCGCCGAAAATGGGGACAGGCCCCATTTATCCTGTCAGTGCTGCTGACAAGTGCGGGGCATTTGCGCGGGGAATTTCGTCTCGAATTACGCAGAGGCGCCGCCGCATGACGGATGCGCTGACTTCGGTGTCGACCGATAATCCGATTCGTGGCGCGGGCGAAAAGGGGACAGGTCGCACTCGAGTCGGCGCTCGTGCTGCCGCTCATGGTCTTCCTCACGCTCGGCATCGTGCAGCTCGCCATGGTGCAGCAGGCGCGGCTGATGACCGAGTACGCGACCTACCAGGCCGCGCGCGCCGGCATCGTCTGGAACGGCAACAACGAGCGCATGCACGACGCCGCCGTGATGGCGCTGCTGCCCACCATGGGCCGCACCGACTCGTGGGCGAAGCTCGCCGAGACCTGGCAACGCCACCGCGACTACGACCGTGACCTGAAGCCGCTGCCCTGGGGCGTCGGCCGCACACACGTCAACGGCCAGAGCCTCACCGGCCAGGTGCGCATCGACACCATCGGCCCGAACCTCACCCAGAGCTCGTACGCGATCTGGAAGCTCGCCGCCGGCTCCACCTGGCTGGAGCTCGACTTCGACGGCCCCGAGACCTACCCGGAGGTGCCCGCGCTCGAGTCGCACGTGCAGAAGCTGTTCGACCTCCCGCGCGCCGACCCCGAAGAGGATCGCTTCCGCGAGGCGACGCTGCTCGAGATCCGCCTGCGCTACTGGTACGAGCTGCGCATCCCCTTCGCGAACCAGGTCATCTTCCTCGCCTGGTACGCCGCGAACGCCGACACCGCGCTCTACGGCGCCATCGAGCGCTCGAGCACGCAGAAGCAGAACATGCTGGGCCGAAGCGCCGACACGCGCTCGCTGCGCGGCACCGCGCGCGGCCTGTGGGACCCGTCGGGGCGCGGCTTCACGCCGGTGCTGCCGAGCGAGATGGTCGTGCTCTGGGACATCGCGACGGGGGCGCTGCCGGTGATGGGCGCAGAGCGGCGCTTCTTCCTGCCGCTGCAGGCCACACATGCGATGCGCCTGCAGTCGAACTTCTACCGGAAGTGGCTGGTGCACTGATGATCACGCGCGCGTTCCGTGAAGCCAGCAAGCGTGAAGAGGGCCAGGCGCTCGTGCTCGCGTGCCTGATGATCCTCGTCATCTCCATCGCCGTGATCTCGACGGTGAACCTCGGCCACTCGATCTACGAGCGGCAGCGGCTGCAGAACACCGCCGACTCCGCCGCCTACTCGATGGCGGCGCTCGAGGCGCGCGCGTTCAACTTCTACGCGTTCGTCAACCGCACCCACGTCTCGCACTACGTCACCGCGATGGTGTGGCAGTCGGTGCTCTCGTTCATCTACTTCGTCGAGGCGATGATCGTCGACGTGCTGGGCGTGATGGTCACGCTCAACTGTGAGGGCCAGCACGGCATCGTCGAGCAGGTCTGCAAGATCGTCGACGACTTCGTGCCCATCGTCGCCACGATCCAGCGCTTCATCGCGTCGACGCTGGTGGCCTACAAACAGCTCGTCCGCGGAGTGCTCTCGTACCTGCGAACCGCCGACCCCGACGCCTCGATCGGCAGGCGCATCATTCCCACGTACTACGTGATGAACGGGCTGCTCACCGGCTCGGCCGAAGCGACGCTCGAGGCCACGCTGCAGCAGGTGCAGTCGACCTCGGCCGACGTCGTGCTCGCGAACGATCGCAACGTCGACGTGACCTCGTCGCGCTTCGCGATGGGCCTGCTCTCGGCCTGCATGCTGTCGCGCGCGCACATGCGCGAGTCGTGGCACACCGAGAACAGCAGCGTGCCGTGGGGCAGGGCGCACTTCTCCGCGCTCGACCCGAGCGCGACGCGTGACGTCGACAAGATCTCTCGCGCGAAGCGCTCGATGGGCGCCGTCAGCAACGCCACGCGGTTCGCGCTCGACCGCAACAACAACGGCACCGGCGACATGGCGGGCCCGGGGTGGACCACGAGCCGCAAGCTCGCCGACCTCGTCGACTTCCCGGCGAACTTCCGCGACCTGCACGATCTCATCGTGAAGTACGTGGACGACCCCGACGCGCCGGGGGACCTGCACCTCGGCAAGTGGGGGCAGACGAAGATGCTCACGCACGTGCCCGTGCCGGGCCACACCAACACCATCCGCCACTGGGAAGATCCGCTCGACGCGCCGTTCGGAGCGATGGCCCAGGGCGACGACCTCGGCTCCGACGATCTCTACCGCATCAACATCGGCGACTGGAACGCGCGGTGGTCGGACCCCATCCTCGGCGCGGGCATCAACAACAAGCACTTCCTCGCGTGCCGCCCTGAAGATCCTCCGCTCGAGTGCTGGGGCGACGCGCGCTACGACTCGCGCGACCCGAAGAACCTCACGACGAAGAAGATGCTCAAGACGAGCATCTGGGCCACGCAGTCGCGCCCGCTGGCGCTGCACTACCGGCTCGTCTCGGTGCCGAACGGGCGGCCCTACCCGAACGCTCCCGGTGCCGAGCTGCCGCTGCGCTACGACCCGAACAACGAGCTCTCGCGGTTCGGGCTCTCGGACGTCGAGATCAACGTCACCGCGGGCTGGGGCCCCTGGGGGGTCGGCGTCACGCTGCACAAGTACGTCGCCAACGTGCGGCCGGTCGCCGACGGCAACCATCCGTGGCACGGCGTCGCCCCGTTCCCCCACTTCGAGCCCGGGCAGTACGCGCGCGCGTGCCGAAACGATCCGTACGCGACGGGGCCGGTCTCGGGGCGCACGCCGTCGCTGCGGCACAACGAGTTCAACCAGCCGTCCACGTTCGCGTTGCTGACGAAGGACGCCGACCAGCAGCAGAACCGCGGAGATCGCACCGGCGCCGGCACCTCGCGCCCGGCCCTGCTCAACTCGCGAGGCGCGCTCAACTTCGCCTTCTCGCGCGCCGCGCGCCCGCTCGTGCTCGACGACACGCGAATGACGTTCATGAACGGCAAGGGGCTGCACGCCATGTCGCGCGCGCAGGCCTACTACCACCGGCCCGGCAACTGGCACGAGCAGCCGAACTTCTTCAACCCGTACTGGCGCCCGCGCCTCGCGGCCGTGCTGCAGGGCAACTACGCGAACCCGCTCGTCGACGGCTTCGTGCGCCAGCTGCCCGAGCCGCTCTTGTCGATGCCGCAGAAAGCGATCACGCACTGATGAAGGCGCCGCGCGGAGCCGCAGTGACGGAGCTGGCGCTCATCGTGCCGGTGCTCGTCACGATCTTCTTCTTCGGCATGTACTTCTCCGAGCTCGTGCGCGCGAAGCTGAAGCTGCTCGAGGCGTCGCGCTTCGCCGCGTGGGAGCTGACGAGCTACGTGCTCGACGACTACGGCGGCGCGGCGGTGAATCGCCACGAGCGCGCGTTCGCCGAGGCGCAGTCGAAGACGGTGGCGGAGGCGGGCAGGCGCTTCGCCGACCTCGACTCCGTCGCGCAGCGGCCGTCGAGCGGCTTCATCGCCGGCTACTCGGGCTTCACGACGACGCTCGAGAACCAGAGCGCGCCGCTCGAGGCGTCGTTCTCGCCGGTGCCGCCGCGGAGCATGCCGCTGCCTCCGCGCGATCTCACCGGCAACGCGTCGCAGGTGCACCAGCTCTTCGGCTTCAACACGCGCGGCAAGGTGCAGGCGGAGGTCAGCGTGAAGCTCGACAACCGCATCCTGCCGAAGAACTTCTTGAACGACCGGCGCGGGTTCTTCGTGGCGGACCAGTGGGGCGGGCGGAACCTGCAGTCGCTCACGCTCAGGAGCCGCTTCACGATGATCGCGAGCGGGTGGAACCTGCCCGACGGCGCCGACGCGATCATGCAGAAGGACGAGGCGCGCGGCGGCCGCGTCGCCGGCCTGCACCGGGGAGACTCGACGCACGCGCTGTGGCTGCAGGTGAACCGCATGGCCCACCTCGGCGTGCGTCAGGCCGAGACGGATCTGGTCGGCCTGAAGTCCATCGACGTCGCGAGCTTCCTCCTGCCGCACCCGTACACCTCGACGTTCGTCGTCTCGCACAACTACGGGCTGCCGAACGCCATCGACCGCGGCTGCACCTCGGGGCGCGGCAACGCGGACCCTTCGCACCCCGAGCCGAGCGGCATGAACAACCTCTGGGTGGCGTCGGAGCTCGATGTGCCGTACCGCAAGTGCTACGACACGGTCCCGTTCCGCGACACGTCGGACTACGACGAGTCGCTGTCCGTGCAGCAATACGTGAACCGCGGCCAGCACTTCATGGGTTGCCTCAACGCGCAGGCCGATGACCCTTCGCATGCGGCGCGATCTCCGTGGGGGCGCGGAGACTTCAACCGCCGCAAGATCGAGTGCGGAGGGCAGGGCCCGTGACCGCGCCGCTCGTGCTGCTGCTCGTCGTCGCCGCCGAGCAGCCGCTCGCGACGTACCCGGGCGCTCCGAGCACGCGCATCGGGAACGATCTCCTCATCGGGCAGGAGCTCTACCGCATCGCGTACTTCCTCACCGACGACGCGGTGGCGAAGGTCGCCGCGCACTTCGAGAAGGAATGGAAGGAGGCCGGCTACCCCGTGACGACCGCGGGCGAGGGCGACGAGCGGGTCGTCTCGGCGTTCTTCACGCGGCAGGGGCTCATTCGATCGATCGTGCTCCGGCGCCACGACGGCCGCACGCTCGGCTTCTCGGTGCTGAAGGACGCGTGGGCGAAGCCGGCCGCTGCCTCGGCGGATCGGCTGCCGAAGCTCGAGGGCGCGCTGTACGCGAGCGATCTCGTCGCGAGGGGAGAGGAGGGCGCGACGCAGCACCGCAGCGCGGTCGTCGCGCAGCCGGTGCAGCAGGCGCGCGACGGCCGTGACGCCGCGTGGTCGGGCGCGGGCTGGCAGCGCGTGCGCGAGACCCGCGTGAAGCGCGAGGACGACGGGCGCACGCAGCGGGTGCTCGAGTACGTGCGCGGGTCGGAGCAGGCCATCGTCACCCTCGTCGACGTCGACGCGAAGACGAGCGCCATCGACGAGACCTGGGTCGGAGTGAAGAAGCGGTGATCGCGCTCCTGCTGCTCGCGGCTGTGCCGCTGCCCGGAGGCCAGGTCCTCTCCGAGCACCTGCCGAACGTGCTCTCGGACGCGAAGGTGGGGGAGTGGGTGACCTACCGCTTCGACGACGGCGCGGGCCGCGAGTACTTCTGGAGGATCGCCGTGGTCGGCGAGGACACCGACGCGAAGGGCCGGCCCGCCGTCTGGGTGGAGCTCGACCTCGGCACGCACCACGCGATGAAGGCGCCGATCGCGCAGATGAAGGTGCTCGCCTCGCGCGCGCAGGGCATGTCGGCGCAGGGCGTGACGCGCATGTACTCCGCGTTCGGAGTCGAGCGCGCCCGCGAGGTCGAGCCGGCGGAGCTGCCGAAGCTGATGGGGCGCGAGCCGGCGAGGGCTGCCGCGCCCCCGGGGGCGGACGTGAAGGTGACGAAGGGAGCGCCGACGCGGCTCTTCACGCTCGGCGGGACGGTGACGGCGACTCCGGTGGAGGTGAAGCTGCGCGACACGGTGCTGAAGCGGTTCTGGTTGAGCGACGCGGTGCCGATCTTGAGGCTCGCGAAGATCGAGCTGCCCGCGATTCAGCACGCGATGGAGGTGCGGGACTGGGGCCTCGACGCGAAGCCGCAGATGGTCCCCCCCGAGCCGGGCGCGGCCACAATACGGATGGAGGGGGCGAAGTGAGTTACGCTACGGTCCCACGTGTGCGGAAGGAGACGACCTTGAAAGCTCCCATTCGGCGGCGGAAGTCCCGCGGACAAGCCATGGTCGAGTACTCGGTGATCAACTTCGTGCTGATCATGATGCTGTGCCTGGTGTCGACGGCGCGCGTCTTTCCGGGCGCGAGCACCGGCACGCTGCGGCGCAACGTGATCGAGCTCTTCCTCGACGCGTATCAGGTCTATTACGACTCGTATTACTTCGTGCTGAATCTCCCATTCCCGTGAGGGAGAGCGCCTCCGGCGGGGCGGGGAGCAGGCTCCCCGGGGATTGTGCTGAACCTGCCTTTTCCGTGAGGGAGAGCGCCTCCGGCGGGGCGGGGAGCAGGCTCCCCGGGGATTGTGC
>CALJKW010000030.1 GCA_937980205.1 uncultured Myxococcales bacterium
CCGTGCCGCTGCTGCCGCCGGTGCCGCTGCTGCCGCCCGTGCCGCTGCTGCCGCCCGTGCCGCTGCTGCCGCCGGTGCCGCTGCTGCCGCCCGTGCCGGTGCTGCCACCCGTGCCACCCGCGCGGCAGGTGCCGAGCGAGCAGGTCTGGCCCGTCGGGCACATCGAGCAGGTGTTGCCGGCCGCACCGCAGGCCGACGCCGACGTGCCGAGCTGGCACATACCGGCAGAGTCACAGCAACCGCCGCAGTTCGTCTTCGAGCACTTGCCTCCGCCGCCGCCGCACGAGGCGAACGAGAGGAACACGCCGAACATCAGACCGAACAGCAACGCGGACAACGTGGAGAATTTTTTCATTGGGGCGCTTGGGTGAGTGTGGACCGGCCAACTACATGAACGGCCGCGTCACATAGAGGAGCCTGCGCCCGCAAGCAATATGACTCGTACGCCGCGACATTCATGCTCCGTCGCAGCGTCAAAGATCACGACATTCTTTCGTTTGAAGCGAAACGACGGATCAGTCGCCGATCTTCAGCTCGATGCCCTCGCGGGCGCCGAACACCTGAACCGGAAACCCCAGTGACTCCGCGCGCTCAGAGCAGGCCGCGACCTTCAAGTCGACCTGCATGTCCGAGTGCATCGGGTCGTGGTGGGTGAGGGCGAGCTGCTTCACCTTGGCCTGGCCGGCGAGGTCGACGCAGGTGGTGGCGCGCGGGTGGCCCCAGCCGGTCTTCTGCACGTACTCCTCGTCGAGGTACTGGGCGTCGGCGATCAAGAGGTCGGCGCCCTTCACGGCCTTCACCAGGTCAGAAGGCATCTTTCGCTGCGCGCCGGGGTGCTCGATCACCGACTGCGGCCGATCGATGATCTGATCGAGCTCCGCGTCGGTCGCGTACACGACGGAGTTGCCCTTGTGCTCGAAGCGGAACCCGAGCGAGCCGCCGGGGTGCTTCTGCTGGAAGCACTTCACCGTGAACGAGCCGGCCTTCACCGTGTCGCTCTCGAAGTTGCGGGGGAGGATCTTCGCGCCGAGATCCGAGAAGCCGACGGGGAAGTAGGCGTTCGACATCTGCCCGGAGAGCAGGCGGTAGTTCTGCTGATCGCCGGCGGGGCAGTAGATGTAGAGCGTCGTGGTCTCGTGGTACGCGGGGCCGAAGAACGGGAAGCCCTGGATGTGATCCCAATGCGGGTGCGAGAGGAACAGGTGCACCGTGAGGCCCCCCTTCTGCGGGATGCGCATCAGGTGGACTCCGAGCTCGCGCAGGCCGGTGCCGGCGTCGCAGACGATCAGCGTGTCCTCGTTGCGGATCTCGACGCACGACGTGTTGCCGCCGTAGCGGCGCGTCTTCGGTCCGGGAGTGGGGATGCTCCCGCGCACGCCCCAGAAGCGCACGTAGAAGGCCATCAGCTGCCCTCGTGGTAGAGGAGGAAGACGTCTCCGAGCTGCAGCTCGTCGCCGTCGCGCAGCACCGCGGCGTGCACCTTGAGCCCGTTCAGGTAGATGCCGTTGCGGCTCTGCAGATCTTCGATGGTGTACTCGTCGTCGAGGCGCGTGAGCTGCGCGTGGTTGCGTGAGACCTCGTCGCTGTCGAGCTGAAGGCCCACGCCCTGCGAGCGGCCGATGGTGAGGCGATCGCGATCGAGGGGAATTCGCGAGAGCGGCAGCGGGCCACCGGTGATCTCGATCGCGTGGGCGCGGCGCGGCCGCACGCGAACTCCCTTCACCGGCTTGTTGATGCGAGTCCCCGGCCCGTCGTGGAACTCCATCGTCTGCTTGATGTCCTTGGGCACCCGGGTCCGGAAGGCTACTTCAAAGGCGTGGTGGCGGCGTCTAAAACGTCGCCCATGCCGGTGCTGGAGGCGTTCTACGACGTTCGACTCGCCGACCTGATGACGTTCCTCGCCGTGCGGCGGCAGGGGACGGTGACGGCCGCCGCGCGAGAGCTCTCGGTGACTCCCTCGCAGGTGAGCAAGGCGATCTCGCGGCTCGAGCGCGCGCTGCGGTGGCGCCTGCTCGCGCGCGGATCTCGCGGCGTCACGCTCACGCCCTCGGCGATTCGGGCGACGCCGCTGTTCGAGGCAGCGCTCGAGTCCTTGAGGCGCGCGCGCCGCGGAGTCGATGCGCCGCTCGAGCTCACCGTGGCCGCTCCATCGTACCTGTTGTCGGCGATGCTGCCGCGCATGGCGCAGGCGCTGGCTCCGGTGCGATGCCGCGCGCTGCAGCTCTCGCAGGCGGCGCTGGCGGCGTCGCTCTCGCTGGATCAGTTCGAGGTGGGGCTGCTCACCGCGACGGTGCCGCTGCCCGGCAACTGGCACGCCGACCGCATCGGCCGCATGCACAGCTCGCTCTATGCGACGCCGGCCGTGGCGAAGATGCTCAAGCGCCCGGTGACCGTGGCGCAGCTGCTGCCGATGCCGTTCGTGACGCCGGTCTCGTTCAACGCAGGTCAGTGGACGCCGGTGCAGGATGGCTGCCCGCTGGCGCCCAGCGAGCGCAAGGCGGGGCACGAGGCGCAGACCATCTCGCTCGCGCTCGAGCTGGCTGCCGAGACCGGGCAGCTCATCTTCGGGCCCGCGCTCGCGGCGAAGCCGTTCGTCGAGCGCAGGCGCCTCGTCGAGGTGCCCGTGCAGGGCTGGGACGTGTCGTTCGATCTCATCCTCGCGGTCGACGTCGATCGGGTGACGCAGCGCGCGCACCAGACGCTTCGCGAGGTCGCGCAGGCCGTGGTCCAGATGGAAACCTGAGCTCGGCGCTTAGATGACACCGCCCGGTGCCGCCCTGGCCGGCGGAGCCCCTCTTGCAGCAGACCGCTTCATGAGGATCTCGTCCCTGAAGCGCATCGCCGTCTTGCTGCTGCTGCTGAGCGCCTGCGGCGCCACGATCGTCTCGTCGTGGAAGAAGCCCGGAATCGAGCGCATCGACTTCCGGCGGGTGGCGGTGATCGCGGCGTTCAGCGACGCGGCCACCCGGCGGAACATCGAAGATCGCCTCGTCGCGGAGATCGGCCGCGGCCGGGCGGTCGCGTCGTACACGTTGCAGCCTGGCCCCATCGAGCGCGAGGTGCTGAAGGCGCGGCTCGAGGAGTCCGGCATCGACGGAGCGATCGCCATTCGAATCGTCGACGTCGACCGCGAGACCCGCTGGGTGCCGGGCACGTACTCGGGCGCCTACGGCTACGGCTACGGCTACTACGGCCTCGGGTTCGGCTTCTGGCCGATGTACGACCCCGGCTACTACACGACCGTCACCCGCGTTCAGGTCGAGACGAGCATGTACGAAGTCGAGGGCGAGGAGCTCTTGTTCTCCGCCACGAGCGAGACGGTGAACCCGAAGAGCACGCGCGCGCTCGTCGACGCGACGCTGAAGGCGGTGCGCCGCGAGCTCGAGAAAGAAGGCGTGATGCCCACGCCGATGGCGCAGGCATCGCATCAGCGCGCGACGCAGCGTTAGCGGGTGACGCAGCGTTAGCGGGCGACGACGAGCCGCTGGCTCTGGACGCCGTCGGAGAGCGAGACCTCCCACGCGCCTCCGTCGACGAGGCCCATGGTGGACACGAACGCCTTGCCGCCCTCGGCGAAGAGCGTGAGCGTGGTGTGCTCGTCCGTGCCGAGGTGCGCGAGCGACATGAACGGGAACGCCGTGGCGTCCCAGCTGACCTCGACGCCGCCGGGGACCGGCTTGACCAGCGCGCGCTGCGCCGGGCGCGCCGGGCCCGCGACGTTCATCGCGACGAGCTTGCCCTGGTGCGAGACGCTGACCGCGTAGAGGCCCGCGACCGGCGGCAGCACCATCGAGAACTGGCCTTCCTCTTCGCCGCTGTCCTCGACGCGGATCATCTTGAAGGGGACGGTGACGTCTTTCTCGCCGTGGAGCGTGACGGTGTAGTCGCCGGCCTCGACGGCCTCGGGCTCAGCGGGGCCTTCGATGAGCGAGACGGGGTTCAGCGTGAACTTGCCGCGGTGCAGGCGGCCGCCGACGATGATGCGCGGCGAGGTGACGTACGCGGCGGTCTCGGCGACCGGGCGGCTCTCGAGCCACTGCTGAGCGCCCTTGTAGTTGTGGTTCGAGATCCACGGCGGGTCGCAGTAGCTCATGACGTCGAAGAACTGCGACGTCGGCACCATGCGGCCGGAGACGAAGTCGTAGCCAGGCACGTCGAGGCGCGCGTTCGCGACGGGGTACGCGGGGTCGGTGCCCTGCGCGCCGCCGCACGGCGAGTGCTCGCGGTTCATGGTGTGGCCGAGCTCGTGGATCGCGGTGCTGATCGAGTCGTCGCGGGTGAGCGCCGTGCCGTAGCCCAGGGTGGCGAGGCCGGCGACGCCGCTGCCGAAGTTCACGCGGATCCACCCGAGGTAGTAGCGGCGGCTGCCGTCGGCCTGGCGCAGCTGCGCGAGCTGGTTGAGCAGCGTGCCCCAGCCGCCTCCGTTCGCGGCGATCGTCCCGCTGAACGTGTACGCGGCGCGGTCCTTCCCGGAGACGCGCTTCACCGGCCACACCTGCTTCATCGGCTGCTCGATGCTGAAGATGCGGCCCGTGAGCCCCGACTGCACGATCGGCACGTTCGTCATCACGAACACGTTGCCGGCGCCGATGGTCGGGGTGATGGCGAGCTCGTTGTTCGTCTCGTTGGTCTCGCCCAGCGCGTTCGCGGGGTCGACGCGCACGCGCAGCTCGAGGCCGGCCTGCAGCCACGCGGCGGGGATGGTGGCGCGCCACTGCTGGTTCATGTCGCTGGCGACCTCGGACGTCGGGACGATGAGCGGGCCGCTCATCGTGAGCTCGCCGACCGGCTGGCCGCCGCGCGTGCCGACGACCTTCACCACGACGCCCTGGATGCCCGAGCGCTCGCTCAGCACGTAGGCGCGCAGCAGCGCGTCTTTGTCGGCGACGAGTCGGGGGTTGGCGCTGATGACCGACTGGCCCCACTCGACGCGCGACACGCGCAGATCGCCGACCTGCGGCAGCTCGGTGACCTGAATCGTCACGTCGCGCGTCGCGATGCCGCCCTTGTCGTCGGTGACCTCGAGCGTGACGTTGCGCGAGCCGGTCTTCGTGACGCTCGCCGTCCACGTCTCGGAGGTGCCGCAGCTCTTCGGCTCGGCGAGCACCTGCTCTCCGTCGAGCAGGCGGCACAGCAGCGCGTCGCCGTCGGCGTCGGAGACTCCGAAGGTCGCGGTGATGGTGAGCGGCGCGCCGCCGAGCTTCGGGTCGACGTCGAAGCTGTCGATCACCGGCGCGGTGTTCGGCGGAGCGAGCACGTTGAGCGCGGTCTCGGCCGAAGACGTCGCGAGGCGCCAGTCGGTGAGGAACAGGCGCACGGGCGTGAGGCCCGGCTTCTTCACGGTGAACACGACGCTGCCCTCGAGCGGGCAGTCTTCGATGGTCTGCTCGGGCGTCCCGTCGCCGCCGACGTCGAACTGGCACTGGATGCGATCGTTGTCGACGTCGCGCAGCTGGTACGAGCAGAGGGTCTCGAGCGGAGCCACGCCGGTGGCCGGCGAGCACGAGAAGGACAGGGCCTCGGGGAGGTGGTTGCCGTCGGGCGTGACGCCGCCGCCGCCTCCGGGCTCCGTGGCGCAGCCCACAAACGCAGCGCAGCCGGCGACGACGACGACCAGCAGCAGCGTAAACCTCTTCATGGGAACACCTCTCTGGGCCGGCTCGGCCCCTTTGCTGCTGTGCCGGCGGGCGGACTTACTACGCCGCACAGCGCCCGCAACCAAGTGGGCTTCGGGAAATGATTGTTTCCGAACTGGAAACGCTGATGAGTGCTTTCAGGTGCTTGGTCATGGTGCGACTCCGATGTCACCCCACGGTTGGCGGCTGTTCGGCCCGGTGGGGATCGCTCGTCGTCGCAGCGGCTCAGCTCATGGCCCGAAGCGGCCCACGAAGATGTCCGGCACGGTCCCAGCGCCTGACGTCGTCGTGAGCATTCGCGTCGTCGACTGCGTGAGCTGGAACGTGGCCGTCCCGCGGAAGGCTCCGGTCGCGATCACCGAGCCGTCGTCGATCATGAGCACGCCGCGCACGTCCGCGGCCTCTGCGCCGACGATGCGGCGCGCCCAGCGGAACTGGCCGGTGGACGAGTACGCAGCGACGAAGCCGGCGGGCTCGGTGCCCGACTTCGAGAGCACGCCACCGTCTCCGCTCGTGGTGCCGAAGCTCAGGGACTGGCTGTCGAACCAGCCGCCGACGGCGACGTCTCCCTGCGGGCCGACGGAGACGCTGCGCACGTAGTCGTCGATGGTGCCGATCAGCGTCACCACCCACTCGAGCGTGCCGTTGGAGTCGAACTGGGCGACGTAGTTCTCGTCGTTGCTGGTGCCGCTCGGGTCCGGCAGCGTGCGGCCGCCGATCACCGTGGTGCTGGCGTAGTAGCCGGCGACGATGAGCTTGCCGCTCGGAGTGACCGCGAGCTGCGTGACCGTCGCGCTGCCGACCGGCTCCACGCTCTGCGCCCAGACGACGTGGCCCTGCGCGTCGAGCTTCGCGATGAAGCCGGCGTAGCCGAGCGCCTGCGTGGTGAGCGGGAAGAGGCCGCCGGTCGGGGTGTAGAAGCGGAGCGTGCCGCTGAACGTGCCGCCGATGTACACGGCGCCGGTCGAGTCACCCGCGCACGCGCTCGCGTTCCCGGTGGCCGACGGAACGGTGCTGCGGCCGAAGACGAGGTCTCCCGTGTCGCTGAAGCGCGCCGCGTACGGCACGCGGCCGTTGCCGGCGTCGAACGCGAGCTCGTTCGGCAGGCCGTGGCCCACCTGCATGTAGCCCGAGCCGTCAGCGCAGATCGAAACGCCGCCCGCGTGCGCCCACGGAGGCGAGCGCGCGTCGATGGTGTACGTCGTCGAGCCGCCCGTGCGGACCCACGCGACGCCGCCGTCGGAGCGCAGGCGCGCGACGAAGAGGTCCGCCCCGACCCCCGCGTCGAGCGTGAGGCCGGGAGCGAGCGTGACGCCGCGGGCGAACGTGCCGAGCAGCGCGACGTCTCCACCGCCGAGCGGGGCGACGCCGGACGGCGTGCTGCCGAAGGACTGGTCCGGGTACCCGCGCGCGTCGATGAAGCCGCCGTCGAGCTGGTAGTAGGCGAGGAAGAGCTGCGCGTAGCCGTTCGCCGACGACGACAGCGACTTCTCCGTCGGCGTCAGGCGGCCGAACGTCGCCGTCGCCGAGGAGTACGTGCCGGTCACCGCGACGCGGTAGTCGCTCGTGAGCGCGAGGTGAATGCCTTCGTCGGCGCTCAGGCCGCCGGCGGGCACGACCCACGTGCCGGGTGGGATGACGAAGCCTCCGCCGGTGCCGCCTGTGCCGCCTCCCGTCCCGCCGCCGGTGCCGCCGCCCGTCCCGCCGCCGGTGCCGCCTGTGCCGCCTGTGCCGCCGCCCGTCCCGCCGGCGCCGCCACCACTGCCGCCCGCACCGCCCGCGCCACCGCCGGACGATCCTCCCGAGCCGCCGCCTGCGCCGGTGGTGCACGGTCCGCTGGGGAACGCCCAGTCGGTGCAGCCGTTGCCGCGGACGACGCACGTCTGCTGCAGCCCGGCTGCGGTGCACCGCTGATCGCCCGCCGTGCAGACGGACGTGCAGCTCGCGATCGCCGCGCAGCTTCCCGCGCTGCACAGCATGTCGTTCGCGCAGACCGCCGAGACGACCCAGTCCCGGCAGCCGCTCGCGAGCGTCTGGCACTGCGCTGAAGCGCCGGCTCCGACGCACTGGCGCTCGCCGAGCGCGCAGCGGTTCGTGCACGTGACGACGCACGCGCCGCCCGAGCACACCTGGCCGCCGGAGCACGCGGCCGGGCTCGACAGCTCCCGGCAGCCGGTGACGGCGTTGCGCTGGCACGTCCGCACGCCCATGTCGTCGCAGAGCAAGACGCCGTCCTCGCACTGGTCGACGCAGCAGGTGGGCTCGGGGAAGCAGTCGGGGTCGGCGCAGTCGGTCTTCGAGTCGCCGTCGTCGTCGCGTCCGTTCGAGCACTGCTCCGTTCCGGTCGACGTCGCGGTGCTGCAGGAGACGAGGAGGAGGAAGACGGCCCAGAAGCGCATGACCCCACTACACCCCAGCTCGGCGCCGTGAGCAGGTTCGTTTCAGCGGTGGACGATGCGCGACCAGAGCCGGATGCCGCCGAGGAACGCGCGGTCGTTGCCTCCGGCGCGGATCGAGCGGTGCGGGAAGTGCTTCCGGAACGGCTTGAGCAGCTCGACGTTGCCGCCGCCGATCACGATCTCGTCGGGGTGGAGGTTCCGGTAGAAGTCCTCGATGGTGGCCTTCACGTTCGCCGTCCACTTCCGGCGGCCGTCGCGCTTGAGCGCCGCCTTGCTCACCATGTTCACGTGCGCCTCGCCGAGCTCGGTCGGCACGACGTGACCTTCGACGACGAGCGAGACTCCGAGGCCGGTGCCGAGCCCGAGGAAGAGGGTGATGCCCGGCTTCCGCGCCGAGCCGAGCGCCTGCATCGCGGCGTCGTTGATGACGCGCACGCGCTTTTTGAGCGCCTTCGCGAAGTCGAAGCCGACCCAGCCCGGGCCCAGGTTCACCGGCTCGATGAGCACCTGGTTGTTCTTCACGACGCCGGGGAAGCCGATGCTCACACGGTCGTACCTCCACGTGTCGGTGAGCAGCTGAATCTCGCGGACGAACAGCTCCGGTGTGAGGCGCTTGCCACTGCGGAACTTCAGCGGGTCCTTGCCTTGGAGCTTCAGCTTGACGTTGGACCCGCCGATGTCGACGACGAGGATGCGCACTTGGAATGGCTATAACGGCCGCCCGCGGCTGAAACACGTCAACGGCGCCCGCGTTGATCTCTGTATGAAGACTCTGCTGTGCACGATGCTGGTGCTGGCGGCCTGCGCGACGACGACCGAGCGCCTCGGGCTGCCCGACCTGAAGACCGAAGAGCGCGTCGAGCTGCCGCGCTACCTCGGGACCTGGTTCGAGATCGCGAGCTTCCCGCAGCGGTTTCAGAAGGGCTGCACGGGGACGACCGCGACGTACGCGCTGCGCCCCGACGGGGACATCGACGTCGTCAACCGCTGCCGCCTGCACGCGCTCGACGGCCCCGAGAAGGTCGCGCGCGGCCACGCGGTCGTCACCGAGCCTTCGACCAACGCCAAGCTGAAGGTGACCTTCTTCAAGCCGTTCTGGGGCGAGTACTGGATCGTCGAGGTCGGGCCCGAATACGAGTACGCCGTCGTCGGGCATCCCGGCCGCGAGTACCTGTGGATCCTGAGCCGCTCGTCGACGATGGATGCCGCCACCTACGACGGAATCGTGCAGCGGTTGCGCGAGCAGGGCTACGAGACGGCGCGGCTGCAGAAGACGTTGCAGCCGGAGAACGTCGTCGCAGACCTACAGGGGCTCACGCGCGGCCAGCCACGCTGACGGGATGGGAGATCGAAGTGCGACGATGCTGCCGACGATCGCGCAGGTCGTGTCGCGATCTCCGAGCGCAGAGACCGTCGCCCAGAGCGCCTCTTCGTACGAGTCGATGAACCGATCTGCGCACCACAGCGCGAACGGCACCGTGTCTTCGGCCATGACGTTCTCGCCGGCGCCGACGCGCGTGGCGATCTGCCAGACGGGCCCGTCGAACTTCGCGGCGACCTCGCAGCGGCGCCGGGTCTCGGACTCGGGCAACACGCGGAGCACGGCGTCGAAGAGCGAACCGCCGGGCGCGCACGCCGACGCGGCGGCGGCGGCGACGGCGATCGCGCCGGCCTGGCCTTCCGGGTGCGCGTGCGTCACCGCGGCCGACTTGCGTGCTTCCTCGACGACGCGCGCCATGTCGCCGGCGAAGTAGGCGCCCAGCGGCCCGACACGCATCGCGCCGCCGTTGCCCTTCGAGCCCTCTTTGTACGGGTAGTACGTCGCCACCTTCCACGAGGTACCGGAGTAGATGGCCTCGAGGATCTCCTGCGCCTTCGCGCCGTAGCCGCGGAAGCGGTCCTCGCGGAAGCGGCGCGCGAAGATCTCGGCGAGCGCGTCCTGGTCGATGTGGCCGTGCTGGCGCAGGACGTCGCGGATGCCGAGCGCCATCGCGGTGTCATCGGTCCAGCGCCACGGGGCTTCCGGAAGCTGGCGCGCTTCGATGTGCGCCGTCATCGTCCCAGGCGGGCCGAAGAAGCGCTCACCGAACGCGTCGCCGACGGAGAGGCCGTCGAGGGAGCGCTCGAGCCGGCGGAGGTGCTGACTCGTGTCGACCATGCGCGGATGCTAGCCGACGCGTCCCGGGCACGTTGCTGACCCCGGCCTGCCTGCGGGTATGCGGGGCACTACGAGAATTCGTCGGTACATCTCGGCCAAGAAGTACCGACGAATTCTCGTAGTGGGGTGCGACCCCACGCCCCCGCGGCTCCTGGGAGCCATCGACGTCAGACCCACCCCGCAGAATGGGACGCATGTCCTGGTACGACGCGGCGGCGTACGCCTACGAGATCATTCGAGACCGGCAGATCGTCCGTCCGCGCGACTTCGAGGCGGCGGGGGTCGCGTCGAGCTGGCTCTACAGCCTCAAATGCCTGGAGCTCGAGCAGGTCGGCCCCGGTCTGTTCTGCCATCCCCTGGCCAGGCCGGACGAGGCGCTCTTGCTCGCTCGGAAGTACCCGCGCCTGGCGATGGGGGCGCTGAGCGCTCTGTGGATCCACGACTACATCCTCCGGCCGGAATGCGACTGGTGGATCATCGGAATCCGCGATCGCGTGCCGACGCTGCCGTCGCGCCGCGCGCGCTTCATTCGCTCATCGTGGGCGACCGAGGACGTTGAAGAGGGCGACTTCGGCTCCGGAATCAAGGTGCGCGCCCAGGGCGTCACCCGCGCGGTGCTCGAGTGCATCCGTCATCGCAGGAAGATCGGCGCCGACGCGGTCGATGCTGCACTGAAGAAGGTCTTCGACCGACCGTTCGACCGCGACGCGCTCGAAGAACGCGCCCGCCAGCTTCGCGTCCTCGCTCCGCTGCGCGCCTGGCTTGCGGGCCGCGCAGCGGAATGAGCCCCGCGGCTACATCGCCCCCGCGCCGGGCATCTGGCCGACCGACTTGATCAGCACCTCGCGCGGCTTCGCGCCGTCGGCGGGCCCGACGATGCCGTCCCGCTCCATGCGCTCGATCATTCGCGCCGAGCGGTTGTACCCGATGCGCATCTTGCGCTGGAGCATCGAGATGCTGACCTGCCGCATCTCGCTGACGATCGCGACGGCCTGGTCGTACAGCTCGTCCGAGAGATCGTCCTCCTCCTCCATCTCGCCGCCCTCTTCGTCCCGCGGCTTCAGGATGCTCTCGTCGTAGACCGGCTTGCCCTGCGCCTTGAGGTGATCGACCGCGCGCTTGATCTCGGCCTCGCTCACGAAGCAGCCGTGCACGCGCTGCAGGTGCGCGCTCGTCGGCGGGAGGATGAGCATGTCGCCCATGCCGAGCAGCGCCTCGGCGCCCACCGTGCCGAGCACCGTCATCGAGTCCGGCTTGCTGCGCAGCATGAACGAGATGCGCGTCGGGAAGTTCGCCTTGATCACGCCCGTCACCACGTCCGTCGAGGGACGCTGCGTCGCCACCATCAGGTGAATGCCGGCCGCACGCGCCATCTGCGCGAGCCGCGCCACGCTCGTCTCGACTTCCTTGCTCGCCACCATCATCAGGTCCGCGAGCTCGTCGATGATCACCACGATGTACGGCAGCTTCTTCTTCTCCGTCTCCGCGGCCGCGGCGTCGGCCGCAGCCTGGGCCTCGGCAGCCGCCACGTTCGCGAGCGCGAGCGCGGCCGACTCCTCCGCCGTCTCCTCGACGCGGATCTCGCCTTCCTTCTCGGCCGCCTTCACCTCGGCTTCGATCACCGCCGGCGTGATGGGGTTCTCCGGAGCCGACTCCACCGGCGCCGGCACGCCCACCTCGACCGGCACCACCGGCGCGGCCGCCATCGGCTCGGACGGCGGCGGCGTGTTCTCCGACGCGCCTTCGCCGACGTCGACGATGAGCAGCTTCCGCTTCTTCTTCGGCGGCTCGGCCACGACCGGCGCGGCCGCCGGAGGCGGCACGGGCGCCGCTTCGGCCACCGGCGCCGGCTTCGGCTGCTCGACCGGCTTCACGTCGATGACCACCGGCTTCGGAGGAGGCGGGCTCTTCTTCGCCGCCTCCGCCGCCACCATCGCGTTGTAGCCGGCGATGTTCCGCACGCCCGCCTCGGCGAGCAGCTTGTACCGGCGCGTCATCTCGTCCACCGCCCACTGCAGCGCGATCGCCGCCTTCCGCGGATCCGTCACGACCGGCAACAGCAGGTGCGGGATGCCCTCGTACACCGAGAGCTCGAGCATCTTCGGGTCCACCATGATGAAGCGGACCTCTTCCGGCGTGCTCTTGAGCAGGATGCTCATGATCATCGCGTTCACGCTCACCGACTTGCCGGAGCCGGTCGTACCGGCGATCAGCAGGTGAGGCGCCTTCGCGAGGTCGAGCACGTACGGCATGCCCTCGATGTCCTTGCCCAGGCACATCGTCAGGCGCGACGCCGACTTCTGGAACGCGTCCTGCTCCGCGACCTCCTTCAAGAACACCGTCTCGCGATCCTTGTTCGGGACCTCGATGCCGACCACGCCCTTGCCGGGGATCGGGGCCACGATGCGCACGCGCATCGCCTCCATCGCCATCGCGAGGTCGTCAGCGAGCGCCGCGATCTTCGACACCTTGATGCCCGGCCCCGGCAGGAACTCGTACATCGTGACGACCGGGCCCGGGCGGATCTCGACGACCTCGCCCACGATGCCGAAGTCGGCCAGCTTCGCGCGCAGCTTCTCCGCCGTGGTGAGGAACGCCTCCTTGTCGAGCGCGTTCTTCTCCTTCTTGTTCATCTCCAGGATGTCGATGCCCGGCTGCACGAAGGATTTGCGGTCGCCGACGAACTCGAACTGCTCCTGCTTCTTGGCCGTCGGCTTCGGCGGAGCCTTCGGCTCGACGATCACCGGCATGCGCGCCAGCGCCGAGCCCGGGGCCGGGGCTTGGGCCGGGGCAGGGACTGGGGCCGGGGCAGGGACTGGGGTAGCGGCCTGGGGATCGGCCAGGGCCGCAGCGGGCATCGGGGGCAGCGACGCAAGGGCCTCGGGGGGAGGAGGCGGCGGCATCATCGGAGCGATCGGCGCTTCCACGATGTTCGGCGCTCGCCGCGTCATCTTCGTCGGCGGTGCATCCGAGGGGATCGACTGCGCCAGCACTTCGATCTCCGGAGCGCGCCGCGCCGGAGACGCCAGCGTCATCGCCCACGCCGGATCTCCGTTCGTCGGAGCCAGCACGTCGGGATCGACCTCCAGCGGATCCACCGGGGCCGCCGTCACCTGCGGCACCGGCGCCATCGCCTGCGCGCGGGCCTTCGCCTCGGCGCGCGTCTCCTTCACCAGCTGCTTCGCGAGCCGCTCGATCTCCCGCTGCTGGCGCTCGGCTTCCTTGAGCTGCCGCTCCGCTTCCTTCTGCGCGAGGCGGTGCAGGCGCGACTCCTCGCTCTCCTTCTGCAGGCGCGCGTTCTCTTCGGCGATCGCCTCGGCCTCTTCCGCGGCGGCCTCGAGCTGATCGAGCTCGGCCTCCTGCTCGTCGAGCTGCGCGAGGAACTCGGCCTCGGCCTGGGCCTCTTCCTCCGCCAGCGCGCGGCGCTCGGCCAGCCGCTTCTTCTGCGCCGCGACGAACTGCACGCCCCACGCGTGCGCCTTCGCGCCCAGCCACTCGAGGCCCTCCCACGCGAGCGAGCAGGCCTTCAAGAAGTAGAACTGCGTGCCGACGATCAGCGCGACCGACGCCAGCGCGCTCACCAGCACCACCGTGCCGACGGTCGAGAACAGGCCGGTCAGCGCGCCGCCCACGGTGCGCCCGAGCAGGCCCCCCGGCGCGTGCGCCCAGCCGCGCTCGTCTCCGAACACGAGCTGCGCGAGCACCGAGCCGCAGACCAGGAGCAGCGCGAGGCACAGCACCTGCGGCCAGCGCCGCCTGCCCTTCTCGTCCGCGACGATCAGCACCGCGAGGTACGCGCCGGCGATCGGCAGCACGAACGCGCCGATGCCGAAGAACCCGCGCAGCGTCTCGGCGAGCGCGTGGCCGACGGGGCCGATCGCGTTGCGGAAGCCGGGCCCCAGCCGATCGTGAGGGTCGAAGGTCGCCACCGAGAGGAAGGCGAGCACCGCCACCGCCACGAGCAGCACGGCGCCGATCGCACGGGCTCCGATGCCGGCGACGGCCATGCGCTGCTGCGTGAGCGCCTTCTTGCGCGTCTGAATGTCCTGCCGGGAGAGGACCGTTTTCTCCCCCTTCCGCTTCGCGGTCATGAGCAACACCCCTGTAGTGAGCTGATCCGCGGCGAGCGTAGGGCTGGGCGACAAGCGGTCAATTTTCCGGCCCGCGGCCCCAAGTGGGTGTAGCTTTTCGAACCGCTCATGGACGTCAGCTGCCCGCGCTGCAAAACCGAGTACGAGTTCGACGACGCGCGAGTGCCCGACAGCGGCGTGACCGTGAAGTGCACCTCGTGCAATCACGTCTTCCGCGTGCGCAAGAAGTCGGCGCCGACGCTCACCTCGTCGATGCCGGCGCTGGTCGCTCCTCCGCCCGCGGCGCCGCCCCCGCAGCCGCCGCAGGGCAGGGTCGGCGACGAGACGATTCCGGCGAGATCTCCCCAGGCGCCCCAGCTCACCCGCGAGTGGAAGGTGCGCCAGCCCAGCGGGAACATCTTCTCGTTCAAAGAGCTCACCACGCTGCAGAAGTGGATCGTCGAGCGGAAGGTGAGCCGCGACGACGAGATCTCGCTGACCGGCGAGGCGTGGAAGCGGCTCGGCAACATCGCCGAGCTCGCCAGCTTCTTCCAGATCGTCGACGACGCGAAGAAGGTGCACGAGCTCGAGGCCCTTCAGCAGATGAAGGACAAGCTCTCGACCAACCCGGTGGCTCCGCCGGCGCCGCCGCCCGACGAGCCGCCGCGCGCCGCTCCGCCGCCGCCGCCGCCCGAGGCGCCGCCCCCCGCGAGGCCGCACGAGGCGCGCACGCAGCCGCCCGAGCCTCCGCGCTCGGCAGCCGAAGAGGTCCGCAGGAAGCTCACCGAGACGCTGCGCGAGCCCGGCTTCACGACGCTGCCGCCGAAGCCGCCGCCCGAGGAGCGCCCCATCTACCAGCCGCCGCCGCTGCCGATTCAGCAGCGCCGCGAGATCCTTCCCGACGTCGAGGCCGAGACCATTCGCCCGCCGAAGAAGGGCGGAGGCGCCGGCATGGTCATCGGCCTGCTCCTCGTCCTCGCCGGCCTGGGCGGGGCCGCCGGCTACTACTTCGTCGTCATGCTCCCCGAGCAGCAGCGCGCCGCCGAGCTGAAGGCGCTCGAGGAAAAGGCCAAGACCGACGCCGAAGCGCGGATCAAGGAAGAGCAGGCGCGCAAGGAAGTCGAGCGCCTCGAGGAAGAGAAGAAGAAGGCCGAGGCCGCCGCCGCTGCCGAGGCCGAGAAGAAGCGGAAGGAAGAAGAGGCCGCCAAGGCCGCGGCCGCGGTGCCCGACGCCGGCGCCGCCGTCGCGAAGAAGGGCCCCGGTGCCGACGGCGCCGAGACCCCCGACAAGCCCGCGCCGAAGCGCAGCGCCGACTACTGGATCAGCCAGGGCGATCGCTTGCGTGACAAAGAGCGCGCCGAAGCCGCGCTCGACGCCTACGGCAAGGCGCTCGACATCAACCCCGAGAACGTCGAGGCGCTCACCGGCCAGGGCCTCTGCTTCCTCGACATGGCGAAGCCGCTGCAGGCCGAGCCGGTGCTCGAGCACGCGCTCAAGCTGAACCCCCGCTACGCGCCCGCCATCATGGGCCTCGCCGAGAGCTTCCGCTTCCAGGGCAAGAAGGAGAAGGCGATCTCGATGTACCAGCGGTACCTCGACACCTTCCCGAACGGCCCCGAGGCGGGCGTCGCGCGAGCAAACATCGACCGATTGAAGTAGAGGCGGCCGCCGTGAAGCTGTCGCTCGAACAGGTCCGCCACGTCGCCAGGCTCTCGCGCCTGCAGCTCACGCCCGCCGAAGAAGAGCAGTACCGCGCCGAGCTGCAGGCCGTGCTCGACGCCTTCGGGGAGCTCGCCGCGCTGTCGCTGGAAGACGTGCCGCCGACCGCGCAGGTCAACCTCACCGCCGCCCCGCTGCGCAGGGACGTGCCGGTCGAGCCGCTGCCCGTCGACCGGGCGCTCGCCAACGCGCCCGATCGCGTCGGCACCAGCTTCGCCGTCCCGAAGGTGATCGAGTGAACGAGCTCGATCAGGCGCTGGCGCGCATCCGCGCGCTCGACCCGAAGGTTCACGCCTTCCTCCACGTCGACGAAGACGCGAAGCCCGCCGGCAGCGGAGGCCCCCTCGCCGGCATGCCCATCGCCATCAAGGACCTCATTCACGTCGAGGGCATGCCGACGACCGCGGGCTCGAAGATCCTCGGGCGCTTCCTGCCGCCGTTCAGCGCCACCGTCGTCGAGCGGCTCAAGGCCGCCGGAGCCGTGATCGTCGGCAAGGTGAACTGCGACGAGTTCGGCATGGGCTCGAGCACCGAGAACAGCGCGTTCGGCGCGACGCGGAACCCGTACGACCTCTCTCGGACGCCCGGCGGCAGCTCGGGGGGCAGCTCGGCCGCCGTCGCCGCCGGCATGTGCACGGCGTCGCTCGGCACCGACACCGGCGGCTCGATTCGCCTGCCCGCTGCGTTCTGCAACCTCGCCGGCCTGCGGCCGACCTGGGGCCGGGTGTCGCGGTGGGGCGCGGTGGCGTTCGCGAGCTCGCTGGATCAGATCGGCCCGCTGGCGCGCACGCTCGACGTCTGCGAGCGCGTGTACCAGGTGATCGCCGGCCCCGATCCGCGCGACGCGACCTGCTCTGCCGAGCACGTGCCGCCGCCGATGGAAGCGCTCGACCTCAAGCGCCTGCGCATCGGCCTGCCGCGCGAGTACTTCGGCGCGGGGGTCGACGGCGAGGTCGACGCGGCGGTGCGCGCTGCGGCGGCGCACTACGAGAAGCTCGGCGCGAAGCTCGTCGAGGTCTCGCTGCCGCACACGAAGCACGCGCTCGCGACGTATTACCTGCTCGCGCCGAGCGAGGCCTCGAGCAACCTCGCCCGCTACGACGGCGTCCGCTACGGCCACCGCGCCGCCGGCGCGAAGGGGCTGAGCGAGCTGTACGGCAAGACGCGCGCCGAAGGCTTCGGAGCCGAGGTGAAGCGCCGCATCATGCTCGGCACCTTCGCGCTCAGCGCGGGCTACTACGACGCGTACTACGTGAAGGCGCAGCGCGTGCGCACGCTGGTGCGGCGCGACTTCGACCGCGCGTTCGAGCAGTGCGACGTGCTGCTCGGGCCGGTCTCGCCGGTGCCGCCGTTCGAGCTCGGAGCGGCGAAGACGCCGATGCAGCTCTACCTGATGGACGTGTTCACCATTCCCAGCGCGCTGGCCGGGCTGCCGGCGCTGGCGCTGCCGGGCGGCTTCACCGCCGGCGGGCTGCCGATCGGGCTGCAGCTCATCGGCAAGCCCTTCCAGGAGAGCGAGCTGTTCGCGATCGGGCGGGCCTACGAGCGCGAGCACCCGTGGCACGAGCGTGGGCCCGTATTATGAGTTCGCCCGTGGCAGACCTGCTCGACGACGTCCTCAAGGCCAGCATCGATGGCGTCTGCGTCTTCGACCGCGATCATCGCTGCACGCACTGGAACGCGGCCCTCGAGCGCCTGACCGGCGTCACCGCCGAGGCGGCGCGCGGCAAGCTGCGCGAAGAGCTCTTCTCCGAGCTCGAGCAGCGGCCCTTCACGCTCTCGTTCTCTCCCGCGGCGAACGGCGGCGTCGTCGGCATCGCGCGCAAAGGCGAGGAGGGCATCAACGAGATGCTCTCGGTGGCGTCGCACAAGCTCAAGACTCCGCTGGCGGCGCTGCAGATTCACCTCGGCGCGCAGCTGCGCGGCATTCAGCGCGGCAACTCGGACCGCGCGTGGATGGAGAAGTGCACCGCGTCGGCGATCGAGCAGTCGATGCGCATGGCGGACACCATCAACATGCTGGTCGACGTCTCGCGCATCGACAGCGGTCGGTGGAAGCTCGACATCACCGACTTCGAGCTCGGCGCCGTCGCGAAGCACGCCGTCGACCGCCTCAAGCACACCGCGGCGGACAACGGCTGCGAGGTCCGCCTCGAGGCGAAGGGCGACCTGCACGGCCGGTGGGACCGCGTGCGGCTCGAAGAGGTGCTCGCCACGCTGCTCGCGAACGCGTTCAAGCACGGCGCCGGCAAGCCGGTCGATCTCCAGGTGACCGCGCAGGGCAGCGAGGTGCAGATCGTCGTCGCCGATCACGGCCCGCAGATGGACCCGGAGGATCTCGCGCAGGTGTTCGTGCGCGGCCAGCGCACCGCGCTGGGGCTGTGGATCGCGCGGGAGGTCGTCGTCGCGCACAAGGGCACGATCGACGTGACCAGCACCTCCGACGGGACGCGCTTCGTCATCGTGCTGCCGAAGGCCGCGGCGTGAGCCTCGCCGACTTCCAGATCGTCGTCGGCCTGGAGGTCCATGCGCAGCTGCTCACCGCGACGAAGATCTTCTCGCCGGTGGCCACGTCGTTCGGCGCCGAGCCGAACGCGTCGGTGCACCCGGTGTGTCTCGGCATGCCCGGCACGCTGCCGGTGCTCAACGAGGCGGTCGTCGAGATGGCGGTGCGCGCGGGCCTGGCGCTGGGCTGCGAGATCCGCCCCATCAGCGTCTGGAGCCGCAAGCACTACTTCTACCCGGACCTGCCGAAGGGCTATCAGATCACGCAGTACGACCAGCCGATCTGCGAGCACGGCAAGGTCGGCAACGTCCGCATCCGCCGCATTCACATGGAGGAGGACGCCGGCAAGAGCGTGCACGACGCCGATGCCACGCGCTCGCTGGTCGATCTGAACCGCGCGGGCACTCCGCTGCTCGAGATCGTCAGCGAGCCCGACCTGCGCTCGGCCGACGAAGCGGTCGAGTACCTCAAGGCGCTGCGCGAGATCCTCATGGCCGTCGGCGTGAACGACGGGAACCTCGAAGAGGGCTCGTTTCGCTGCGACGCGAACGTGTCGGTGATGAAGAAGGGCGCCGCCGAGCTCGGCACGCGCTGCGAGCTGAAGAACCTCAACTCGTTCCGCTTCATCAAGCTGGCCATCGAGGCCGAGGCCGCGCGGCAGGTCGAGCTCATCGAGGGCGGCGGCGCGGTCGAGCAGGAGACGCGGCTCTACGACACCGTTCGCAACGAGACGCGCGCGATGCGCAGCAAGGAAGACGCGCACGACTACCGGTACTTCCCCGAGCCGGATCTTCCGCCCTGCATCGTGACGGAGCAGCTGCTCGAGCGCGTGCGGCGCACGCTGCCCGAGCTGCCCGCCGCGAAGCGCGAGCGCTACCAGTCGGAGCTGAAGCTGTCGGCCTACGACGCCGGGCTGCTCAGCGGCGCGTTCTCGTCGCTGTTCGAAGAGACGCTCAAGGCGTACGGCGGCGAGGCCAAGAAGGTCGCGAACTGGATCATCGGCGAGGTCTCGCGCCTGCAGAACGAGTCGAGCGAGCCGTCGCGGCTGACGCCGGCCCTGCTCGCGGCGCTGCTGAAAGCGGTGGACTCGGGGCGCATCTCGGCGAACGCGGGCAAGGACGTGCTCGGCGAGGTCTACAAGACCGGTCGCGGCGTCGACGAGGTCATCGCCGCGAAGGGCCTCGAGCAGGTGAGCGACACCGGCGCGATCGAGGCGGCCGTCGACGCCGTGCTCGCCGCTTCACCGTCCGAGGTGGCCGGTTACAAGGCGGGCAAGACGCAGCTGCTCGGGTTCTTCGTCGGCAAGGTGATGAAGTCGATGAAGGGGAAGGCGAACCCGAAGGTCATCAACGAGCTCTTGACCAAGAAGCTGAGCCAGTAGCGCGCCGGCCGACCGAGCGCGCCAGCTCAGAAGGCCCCTTCGGCCATGCGCTCGAGGACCTGCAGGGTGAGCGCATCGGCGCGCAGTGCCGCATCGGGTACCCGCCGCAGCATCGTCAGCGCCAGCTCCTGGCGGCCGCCGAGCATCGTGGAGAAGTGGTGCACCGCGCCGGTGGCGGTCGTCACGTCGAGCCACTGAGCCGCCGGGCGGAATCGAACCTCTTTGACGTCCGCCCAGAGAAGGCGTCGCGTTCGGCTCCAGGGCGTGGAGTACCTCAGCCCGTCGTCGTCGAACACGTGCCGTACCCTCGAGAACTCGAGCTGGAGCGGCAGCGTCAGGGCCGCGATGACCCCGTACGACACGACGAGGCCGTGAAGGTTCCGGAGCAGAAGCCCGTCGCGCACGAGCCAGTACACCAACGGCATCGGAGCGGCGAAGGCGAAAAGGGCGAAGGCCGTCGAGGCGGCTCTCACGTTCTTCGAGTACGCGAGGACGCCAGGGGCTGGCGCGGGCGACGGCCGCAGCACCCACCACGCGAACGCCGTGACGGCAATCAGGGTGAGCCAGCCTACGAGGTTCAGATGCTGCGGCGTCACCCCGTCACTGTCCCACGCGCGTTCACGAACGGCGAGTGCGCAGCCACTCCACGATGTCCGCGGCGAGCCGCGCATGGCCGCGCTCGTCGCGCGCGATCTGTTCGAGCAGCGCACGCAGTGTTGGATCCGTCGCTGCGCGCGCGCGCCGCTCCAGCCGCTCGGCCGCGCGGCCCTCGCCGTAGACGCCGTCGTTCAGGCTCTCGGTCGCGAGCTGCAGCTTCGTGCCGGGCTCGAGCTCGGGCAGCGGCAGCGCGTCGGCGTGCTGCGGCGCCTGCAGGTGCGCTTCGGCCATCGCGAAGCAGGCTTGCGCGTGGCGGATCTCGTCGAGCGCCGCCTGGTGCGCGCGCGCGATGAGCTCGGGCGGAGCGCCGTGCGCCCACAGCTGCCACGCCAGCCTGGCGAAGGCGGGCACCGAGGCGTGCTCGGCGCGGGCCGCCGCGAGCCAGCGCGCGCCCTCGGCGGCGTCTGGAGTGACGTCGGGCATCGGCCCGCTCGCCCAGCGCGCGCCCTTGCGCCGCGGGCCGCGGACGTGCAGCGGCCGCCCTTCGGGATCCGACGTCGCGAAGCCGAAGAACAGCGCAAACCAGGCTCCGGCGAAGGCGACGGCTCCGAGGAAGAGGCCGCCGACGGCGAACAGCACGCGCTTCTCGACGATGGACGCGATGATGAGGACGACGCCGGTCACGATGCACGCCACGCAGCACAGCGCGGTGGCGACCCAGGTCTCGCGGTCGTGGGTGCGCCAGGCGATCGCGCCGAGCACGCCGCCGGCGAGGAGGATGACGAGCTGCAGCCAGAGCAGCCGCCTCATCGCTTCGCCCCCAGGCCGAGCAGCACCCAGCCGGCGAGGAAGCACAGGCCTCCGAACGGCGTCACCATGCCCAGCGCGCGCACGTGCGTCAGCGCGAGGACGTACAGCGAGCCGGAGAACAACAGGGCGCCGGCCGAGAACAGCCCTGCGACGAGCCAGGGGCGCCTGGGCAGCAGCGCGGCGACGAGGCCGACCGCAAGCGCGTGGATCAGGTGGTATTTCGCGCCGGTGTTCCACCAGTCGAGCGATTCGGGCCCCAGCGCCTTCACCGCGTGAGCGCCGAGCGCGCCGCACGCGACGCCGGTAAAACCCAGAAAGGCGCTCAGGCGGGTGAGCCCGGCTTGACTTCCCTTCTGATCTTCCGTATCCGACTCGCCCTTTTGGGCCATGGGCCCCTTTTTAAGCTAGAGGCAAACGACCGATGTACGCCGTCATTCGAACGGGTGGAAAGCAGTATCGGGTCGCCGAGGGCGACGTGCTGCGCATCGAGAAGATCAAAGGCGATGCGGGTGCTGACGTGAAGTTCGAGGAAGTGCTGATGCTCGGAGGCGACGCCCCGAAGATCGGCCGTCCCACCGTCTCGGGCGCCACGGTCACCGGCAAGATCCTGCGGCAGGACAAGGAGCGTCGCGTGCTCCACTTCCGCAAGGAGAAGGAAGGCTGGACGCGCCGTCGCGGTCACCGTCAGCCCTTCACCGAGGTGAAGGTCATCAAGATCGGCTGATCGGCCGTCTTCTTTTCGAAAGTTCGAGGCACACAGACATGGCACACAAAAAAGGTCAGGGCTCTTCGCGCAACGGGCGTGACAGCAATGCGCAGCGGCGCGGCGTGAAGGTCTACGGTGGCGAGAAGGTCACCGCGGGCAGCATCCTCGTTCGCCAGCTCGGCACCGTGATCCACCCCGGCGTCAACGTGAAGCTCGGTCGCGACTTCACGCTCTTCGCGACCGCCGACGGCGTCGTGAAGTACGAGCGCAAGGGCAAGGACAAGAAGAAGGTGTCGGTGTACCCCGATGCCCAGGCTCCCCAGGCGCAGGCCTGATTCTCCTCGGCTGAACCGGCTGCACACCGAGCTGCAGCCGTGAAGTTCGTCGACGAGGTCCGCATCGAAGTGAAGGCCGGCGACGGCGGCAACGGAGCCGTCGCGTTCCGACGCGAGAAGTACGTCGACAAGGGCGGCCCCTCGGGCGGCGACGGCGGCAACGGCGGCTCGGTGATCTTCGTCGCCGATCCCCAGCTGACCACGCTGCTCGACTACCGCTACCAGCAACACCACCGCGCGCCCGCCGGAGAGCACGGCATGGGCAGCGACTGCAACGGCAAGGCGGGAGAAGATCTCACCCTGCGCGTCCCCGTCGGCACGCTGGTGCGCGACGAGCAGAGCGGGGAAGTGCTCGCCGATCTCTCTGAGCCCGGTCAGACCGTCGTCGTCGCCAAGGGCGGCCGCGGGGGCCTGGGCAACATGAACTTCGCGACGTCGACGCGCCAGACGCCGCGCTTCGCGCAGGACGGCACGAAGGGCGAGCTGAAGATCCTGCAGCTCGAGCTGAAGCTGCTCGCCGACGTCGGGCTGCTCGGGTACCCGAACGCCGGGAAGTCGACGCTGATCTCCCGCGTCAGCCGCGCGCGTCCGAAGGTCGCCGACTACCCGTTCACCACGCTCGTCCCGAACCTCGGCGTCGTTCAGTACAAGGACGGGCTGTCCTTCGTGATGGCCGACATCCCCGGCCTCATCGAGGGCGCGAGCGAGGGCGTCGGCCTGGGCCTGCAGTTCTTGAGGCACGTCGAGCGCTGCCGCGTGCTGATCCACCTGCTCGATCTCGGCGCCGTCGCCGAGGGGCGCGATCCGTTCAAGGACTTCCAGGTCCTCAACAAGGAGCTCGCCCGGTACAGCAAGGAGCTGTCGCTGCGGCCGCAGGTCGTCGTCGCGAACAAGCTCGACCTGCCGCACGCGCGCGAGGCGCTGCCGAAGCTCGAGGCGAAGCTCGCCAAGAAGGGCATCAAGCTGCTGACGATGTCCGGCGCCACCGGCGAGGGGATTCCGAAGGTGCTCGACGCCGTCGCGCGCGTGCTGTTCGCGAAGCCGAAGCCGGCGCCGGTGGCTGCTGCTGAGCCCAAGCCGGTGAAGAAGAAGAAGGCGCCCGCGAAGAAGAAGGCGCCGGCGAAGAAGGCGAAGAAGCCGAAGCGATGACGTTCACCCTGAGCGGAGCTGCCCGAAGGGCAGCGGAGTCGAAGGGCGCCGGACGCCGACTCGCGGCCCGCTTCGACTCCGCGCTGCGCGCTCCGCTCAGCGTGAACGGAGTCTTCTCCGGGGCGCGTTCGTGACTGGCGGCGGCCCGCGCTACGAGCCGCGCGAGGACGTGCCGGCTCCCGACTCGCTGCTGCTCCAGCCGCGCCTCGATCGCATCGAGCAGGTGCTCAAGGGGCGCACGCGCAACTTCACGCTCGTGCTCGATCAGCTGGAAGACGCGTTCAACATGGCGGCGGTGCTCCGCACGTGCGAGGCGTTCGGCGTGCAGGACGTGCACGTGATCGAGAACCCGAACGTGCCGTTCAAGCCGAACGCGACGGTGACGCAGGGGTGCGACAAGTGGCTCGACCTGCACCACCACAAGGACTTCGCGTCGTGCCGCGCGGCGCTGCCGGGCTTCCGCATCCTCGCCTCCGCGGCGCGTGAGGGCGCGCAGAGCCTCGCGGACATCTCGTTCGACGGAAAGGTCGCGCTCATCCTCGGGAACGAGCGCTTCGGAGTTCGCCAGGAAGTCATCGATCAGTGCGACGGTTACTTCTGGATCCCCATGCGCGGGTTCTCCCAGAGCTTGAATATTTCCGCGGCGGCCTCGGCGTGCGTCACCCGCGCAAGGCTCGGCAAAGAGGGCGATCTTTCCGAGGCCGAGCTGCAGAGCCTGAGAGAACGTTTTCAGCGCCTGTCCGTCAAACAGCACAAGAGGCTCTACAAATGATGATCTTCCTGCTGTGGACGATGCTGGGCGCTGCACCGGATGCCGGCGTCGCGGCGCCGCCGCCGACCCCGTCGAAAGAGACGACCGTGCTGGTCGATCGCCTGCAGGCTTTCTACGAGCAGGCGAGCGACTTCAGCGCCGACTTCAAGCAGGAGTACACGTACAAGGCGTTCAAGCGGACCACGACCAGCACCGGCAAGGTCATCTACAAGCGCGGCGACAAGGGCCCGCAGATGCGGTGGGACTACGAGAAGCCGGAAGCCAAGAGCTTCGTGCTCGCGCAGGACCGGGTCCGCCTCTACGACCCCGCGGCGATGACGCTCACCGTGAGCGCGATGTCGACGGACAAGCTGTCGGCCTCGGTCTCGTTCCTCTGGGGTCAGGGCAAGCTCGCGAGCGAATTCTCCATCACGCAGAAAGACTGCGCGAAGTGCACCGGCGTGCTGCTGGAGCTGAACCCGCTGCGCCCCGACCCGCGCTTCAAGCAGGTGCGCCTCGAGGTCGACCCGAAGACGGCCAGCGTGCTCAAGAGCACTGTGGTGGACCCCGACGGCAGCGAGAACGTCATCACGTTCTCGAACCTGAAGACGAACACCGGCTTGTCGAACGAGGCGTTCAAGATCGAGGTGCCCAAGAGCACGCAGATCGTCGACCTCACGAGCGGTGTTCGCATCGTCCCTACGACCGACGGCGGCAGGTAGTATCTGGCGGGAGATGCCCCGCCTCCTGCTGTGCTCGTTCTTCGCGCTCGCGGCGTGCCTGTCGCGTGGCGCCGGCCCTGCAGGCAGCGGTGACTTGAGCGGCCTCACGCTCCCGCTCAAGTCGAGCCCGGGCCTCAAGCTGTCGGTCGACGGAGCGGTGCAGGGCGCGCGCGCCGAGGTCGTCTTCGACGTGGCCTCTCCGCTGAGCCGCGCGACGCGCGGGTGCTTCGACGACGACCCGCCGACCACCGGCGGCACCGTGCGCATCCCTCGCCCCGACGGAGAGACGGACTCGGTGAACGAGGTGCTGGTGCACGGCCTCTCCATCGGCGCGCACCGGTTTCGCCCGCTGCTCGCCGGGCTCGAGGCGAAGGACAAGTGCATCGTCACCATCGGCAACGAGGTGCTGGTGCACTGGGCGCTGTCGGTGGACGTCGCGCGGCGCACGGTGACGTTCTCTGGGTCGAAGACCCTCGAGCACTGGCGCGAGCAGGCCGTCGAGCCCCCGAGGGCCCGCGCGGGCTTCGAGTCGCACCTGCTCGAGCTGACGCGAGATCCCCGCACCGACTGGCCGCTGTTGCCGGTGCGCGTCACGCAAGGAGGCGCCGAGCTCGTCGGCCCGTTCGTGCTCTCGACCGGAGAGCCGCAGAGCCAGATCTCCGCCGACGCCGCGCGCGCCAGCGGCCTGCGCACCGGCTTCGAGCTGCTCGAGGGCATCGAGCTGCCCGACGGTGTCCAGGTTCCGCCCGAGCTCGAGACCTTCAAGGGCATCATGTTCGACGCCGTCGAGCTGGCGCCGGGCGTCGGCATCCGCGAGGGCGCCCTGCGCGCGCTGCCCGGAGACGGCCGCCAGAGCGGCGCCTCCGGCGTGCTCGGCTGTGACCTGTGGGGGCGCTTCGACGCCGTCATCGACGTCGGCGCGAACGTGCTGTTGCTGCAGCGGCCGCGCGTGCTCGTCTCGGGCGCGCACCAGCGCTGCGACCGCGACGGCCGCACCGACGAGGAGTCGTGCTTCGAGCTGCAGGTCGGCAAGACGAAGGCCGCGCTCGTCGCCACGGGCACCGTGTGGCGCGCGCTGCCCGAGGGCGGGCGGCTGCACTTCGACTTCGTGTCCGCGAAGGGCCGCATCTCGTCGCCGTGCCGCATGGGGCTCACGTTCAGCCCGACCGACCGCGGCGAGAGCACGCAGCACGAGCTGCCGTGGGAGCAGCTCGAGCAGGTGATGCCCGCGTGCGCGAGCGCGCTGAAGGACGCGAGCAGCGTCGAGCTCGCGATGTTCGAGGACGGCGCGCTGCCCGAGTGCCCGGGCACGTGCGCGTTCGCGCAGGACCTTCGCACCGGCCGCGTGAGCTGCGAGTGCCAGCCGCAGGTCGCCGGGGTCGCGACGGACGCCGAGCGGCACTTCCTGCGCATCTACAAGCAGCTGCTCGAGAACAAGGGCGGGCTGATTCCCGACGAAGAGCCCGCTGATCCCTGATGAGGATCGAGCGCTGGGCGTTGGCGGCGACGTTGCTCATCTACGTCGGGCTGCACGCGCCGCGGCTCGACGCCCCGGCGCTCGGCCGCGACAGCTGGCGGGAAGCAGACGGGCTGATGGTCGCGCAGAACTACTGCCGCGAGGGCGCGCCGTTTCTCTCTCCGCGCGTCAGCCAGCGCGGCGACACCGATGGAGCCACGGGCATGGAGCTCCCGCTGCTCAACCGCTGGGTCGCGCTCGTGGCCTGTGCGCTTGGCGACGCGGAAGAGCTCGCCGCGTTCGAGCTCGTGGGGCGGGTGACGGTGCTCGTGTTCTCGGTGCTGGGCATCGTCGCGCTGTGGGCGCTGTGCTGCCGGGTGCTCTCGGCGCGGCACGCGGCGGTGGCGACGCCGCTGTACGCGTTCTCGCCGCTGGTCTTCTACTACGGGCGGTCGTTTCAGCCCGACGTCCCGGCGCTGAGCCTCGCGCTGCTCGGGCTGTGGCTCGTCGCGAGGCGGTGGTTGCCGGCTGCGGCGGTCGCGTTCGCGCTGGCGCTGCTGGTGAAGCTGCCGGCGGTGGTGTTCCTGCTGCCGGCGGCGGTGCTGCTCGCGAGCGAGCGGCGGCGGGCGGCGCCGTGGGTGACTCTCGTGGCCGCAGTCGCTCCGGCGGCGCTCTGGTACCACCACGCGAGGCAGCTGCAGGCGTCGAGCGGCCTGACCGTCTTCACGCTCTCGCGCTCGCCGGGCCAGCTTCTCGAAGAGCTGATGCAGCCGTTCTTCTGGAAGAGCATCTTCGTGCAGCACCTCTTCGACGTGTACCTGGCGCCGCCGGCCGCGGTGGCCGCGGTGCTCGCGCTCGTGCTGCTGCGGCGCAGGCTGTCCGCGCTCGCGCTCTCGATGGCGGCCGCGACGCTCGCGTTCTTCCTCATCGGCGGTCATCCCGCGGCGCATCACCTGTACTACGGCGTCATGGCGGCGCCGGCGCTCGCGATCCTGGCGGCCGAGGGCGTCGAGGCGACGGGAAAGCGCGCGACGTGGCTCGCCGGCGTCCTGGCCGTGACGTCGCTCGCGTGGACGGTGAAGCGGACGTGGCACTGGGTGGCTCCGCCGAGCGCGCGCGAGCCGGTGCTCGCCGCGCGGGCCGAGGCGCTGAAGCTCGACGCCGCTCACCGGCCACCGCGCGCGGTGCTGTTCTCCGCGGTCGACCCCACGCTGATGTGCCAGCTCGGGCTGCACGGGTGGATCGCTCCCCCCGACGGGGCCGCGGCGTGGTTCACGTCGCAGGGGCCGCGGCCTCCGCTCGCGGTGGTGGATCGCTGGCGCGTGAAGGGGGCCGAGGCACAGGCGGTGAACGCGGCGCTGGTGGCGGCGGGCTACGTGCTCGCGCGCGAGGACGATCGGCTGCAGGTGTTCGCGAACCAGGCGCAGGCGCGGTGAGCCGGCTGGGTGCCCTCCGGAGCGCTTCGACTCCGGCCTGCGGCCTCCGCTCGGCGTGAACGGAGGGGCGACCTACTCGTCGTGCGCCGCCACCTTGAAGGCGTCGAGCACGGCCTGCGCGGCGCGGGCGAGGTACTTGCCCTTGCGGACCAGGATGCCGATGGGGCGCGTGAACGTCCCTTCGGAGAACGGGCGCGTGACGAGCGTGCCGAGCGCGAGCTCGGGCTTCACGGTCGGCAGCGGCAGCACGGAGATGCCGAGGCCGAGCTCGACGGCGCGCTTGATGGTCTCGACGTTGTCCATCTCCATCGTGGGGTTCAGCTCGAGGCCCTTGTCGCGGAACAGCTTGTCGATGCCCTTGCGGCTCGGCGCCTCGCGGTCGAAGCCGATGAACGGGCTGCCGGCGACCGCTGCCATCGAGATCTTCTGCTTCGTGGCGAGCGGGTGGTTCGGGGGGAAGACGACCGCGAGCTTGTCTTCGCGGAAGGGGATGACGTCGACGCCCGCGCGCGGCGCGGGGTAGGCGACGAGGCCGAGGTCGGCGGCGCCGAGGATGACGTCGTCGTAGACCTGATCCGAGCGGCGGTAGTTGAGGCGCAGGTTCACCTTCGGGTGGGTCTTGAGCAGCTGCCGCTGCAGGTTCTGCAGCTCGTGCAGACCCACGGAGTAGATCGTCGACACGTTGCACGCGCCCGAGACCTCGGACGCCTGCTCGCGGATCTCGAGCTCGACCTCGGCGAAGCGGGAGAGGATCTCCTTGCAGCCGCGGAAGAGGCGCTCGCCGGCCGGCGTCGGGGTGACCTGCCGCGCGCTGCGCGAGAGCAGTCGCTGCTCGTACCGGGTCTCCAGCGCGCGGATCTGCTGGCTGACCGCAGACTGCGTGACGTGGTTGAGCTGGGCGGCTCGCGAGAAGCTCCCGGTCTCGACGACGTCACAGAACATTCGCAGCGATTCGAGTTGCATGGCGATGGCTAACCTATCGACGTGGTGCCATTAGCGCAAGTTGTGAGCCGTCGGGACGGGGCTCTGAATCGCTACGGCATGAGACGGATTCTCTGGGTCGGGGTGCTCGCTGCCGTTGGGTGTCAGACGTACGACTTCATCCCGCAGCCGACCGTGGCGATCGCGCAGACCGTGAAACCGGTGACCATCGCAGCCGAGCCGCTGAAGCCGGCGCTCATGCTCGTGGTCGACAAGTCCGGCTCGATGGCGGTCGACGTCTCGCCGGGCGTCTCGCGCATGGCGGCGATGAAGAGCGCCATGGGTACCTTCCTCACGCAGGCCGGCGGCGAAGCGCACCTCGGCATGCTGCCGTTCCCGGGCGACGCCAACGTGTGCGCCGGCGGCGATCTGGCGAACGTTCACGTCCAGGGCGTGCCGCTCGACGAGGGCGACGAAGACAGCGCGCGACTCGCGCAGGTCGCGATGACGGTGAGATCGAAGATCGACGCGCTGCAGCCCGCCGGCGGCACTCCGACGGAGGCGACGATGCAGGCCCTCGCCACGTACGCACCGCTGCTCGCGAGGGATCGTGATCGTTTCGCCGTGTTGCTCACCGACGGACTCCCGAACTGCAACTCCGCCAACGACACCGTGTCGACGACGTGCTCCTGCACGCTGCCGTCGAAGCCCACGCCGACTTCGCCCTGCAGCGCGCCGTCAAACGGGGTCACGTACAACCAGTGTCTCGATGACGACAACTCCGCGGCGGCCATCGGGCTGTTGAACGCCAAAGGCATCCGCACGATCGTCATCGGCTTCGGCACGGATGTCGCCAACCCGACCGGTGCGGCTGCGCTGGCGAAGATGGCGACTGCAGGCGGCTTCACGCGGCCGTGCACGCAAGACTCCGACTGCAACGCCGGCGATCGTTGCTCGCCCGGGGGCGTCGATCCCTGCGGGCGCCCCGCGAGCACGTGCGGTCAGAGCTACTTCCAGGCAGGCAACGCCGCCGAGCTCGCGCGCGTCCTGCAGGCGATTCGCGACTCGGTGCGCTGCCCGGTCTGCCTGCAGGTGTTGGCCAATCCGCCGTCGAATCCCGACTACATCAGCGTGATCGTCGACGGGGTGGCGACGCAGCGTGGGCCGCAGACGTGGGAATACCGCGACAATGCCACGTCGCCGAGCATCGAGTTCCTCGGCGCGCTGTGCGACCAGCTGAAGGCGTCGACGGTGCGCGATCCGGTCGAGCTCGAGATTCGCTTCGTCGAGACGCTGTAGCGGAACCCGCCACGCGCCCACGTTGTCGGTGCGCGCATGCTCGCGCTGCTCCTCCTCGCGGCGGCCCCGGTGCCGCCGAAGCTGCCCTTGAAGTCGCTGACCCTCTACGAGAACGGAGTCGGCTACTTCGAACGAAAGGGCCCGCTCACCAAAGGCACGGTCGCGGAGATCCCGCTCGAGCCCGGGCAGCTCGACGACGCCTTGAAGTCGATGGTGATCGTCTCCGACAAGGGAGTCGCCTCGGTCGAGTTCGCGCCGCCGCTCGCTGCAGAAGCCGCGCGCGCCATGGCCGGGATGCCCGAGCCCGCCGAGCAGCTCGACCTGGCGGCGCTCTTGCGCTCGCTGCAGGGCGTCGACGTGAAGGTCGCGCGAATCGAAGGCGCCGCCGCGCGCGGCCGCGTCGTCGACGTCGTCGAAGAGCAGGAGCACGATCACAAGGGCAACCCCATCCCCAAGCCCACGCTGCTGCTGTTCGGCGACGCGGGCCTGCAGCGCATCCGCCTCGACGACCTGGCGTCGGTGCGGCCCGTCGACGCCGCGGTGCAGCTCGCGTGGGACCGCGCGACCGGCTCCACCGCCACGCAGCCCGAGCGGCAGAGCCTCAAGGTCCGCGGCGGCGCGGGCGCCGGAACCGTGGCCGTCGGTTACACGACCGAGGCGCCGGTCTGGCGCACCACGTACCGGCTCGTGCTCGGTCCTTCGACCGGCTCAGGATCGCAGCGCCTGCAGGGCTTCGCGCTCGTGCACAACGACAGCGACGAGCCGTGGGAGGGCGTGCGCGTCACGCTCGCCTCAGGCCGGCCGACGTCGTTCCTCTTTCCGCTCGCGGGCCCGCGGTACGGGCGGCGGGAGATGGTGTCTCCGGAGGACGGCCTCGACGCCGCGCCGCAGCTCGCCACGGCCGAGGCGCGCGAGCACCTGCGCGGAACGATCGTCGGCGGCACGGTCGGCGTCGGCGGCATCGGCACCATCGGTCACGGCTCCGGCGGCGGCTACGGCAGCGGCCACGGCAGCATCTCGCTCGGCGGGCGCGGCGTCGGAGCGCCCGGCGTCGGCGTCTCGACGTTGCTCACCGACGGGCCGACGCCCCTCGAGCCCGCGGCCGTCAGCGAGGCCGGAGAGCTCTTCCTCTACACCGTCGCCGAGCCCGTCTTCCTCGGCGCCCGGAAGAGCGCGCTGTTGCCCATCATCGATCGCGGCGTGAGCGCCGAAGCCGTCACCGTCATCTCCGGCGCCGAGGCCTGGCTCGCGGTGCGCCTCACCAACTCGACGCCGCTCACGCTCGAGGGCGGCACGGTCGCGATCTTCACCGACGGCGCCTACGCCGGTGAGGCGCAGATCGATCGCGTGAAGCCGAACGAGGTGCGCGTCGTGCGGCACGGAGAAGATCTCGATCTCGAGCACTCGCGGCGGCAGGAGACCATCGAGGGGCCGGTGAAGGCCGTGCGGCGGAACGGAACGACCGTCGAGCTGCACCGCGTCGACGTCCGAAAGCACACGCTCGACCTCACCTCGCGCGCCGACAAGAAGCGCACGCTCTTGTTCGAGCTCGGCACCGGCAACGGCTACCGCGTCGTCGACGGAGCGGAAGAGGACGTCCGCTCACCCGGGCAGCCCCGCTACGCGCGGCTCACGCTCGAACCCAAGCAGAAGCGCACCGTCGACGTGCGCGAGGAGGGCGCCGTCGTCGAGCGCGTCACCCTCGAGGGCCTCACCACGCAGCGGCTCGATCGCCTGCTCGCCCAGAAGATCGGCGCCGACGTGCGAACCACGCTCGGGGGCCTTCGCGCCGAGGTGGCGCGCGCGGAGGCCGCCGCCGAGCGGGTCGGCAAGATCGACGCACAGCTCAAGCAGCTCGAGGCCGACAGTGGCCGGCTGCGCGACAACCTCGCCGCGGCGGGGAAGGGCGGCGCCACCAGGGTCGCCGAAGAGCTCGGGCGAAAGCTGCTCGCGGTCGAAGAAGAGCTCGCGAAGCTGCGGCTCGAGCGCGAAGAAGCCTCGAAGGCGATCGGCGCGGCGAGATCTGCAGCGCTCAAGATCGTGTCCCCGCTGCCCTCGTAGGGGAGAGGGAGATCAGAGCACGATGCTCACGGTCAGCTTGCCCGACAGGTAGATGTCGAGCGCGCCGCCGGCGATGTTCTCGTCACCGGGCTCGGGGTTCATCGAGAACCAGTAGCGCTGGTACTCGCCGCCGAGCCGGATCTCGATGAGGTCGAGCATGGTCGCGCTGAGCGCCGCGTTCGCGTCCATGGCTCCCGCGCGCGAGCGGGGGAAGAAGGCGCCGATCTCTCCGGTGGACAGCAGCGCCGTGCCGGCGACGCCGGCCTGAAACGCGACGGGCCCGAAGATCGCCACGCGCAGGTTCAACCCGCCGCGCAGGCCGTTGTACCCGACGCTCGGGATGTTGGGCTTCATGCCCGTGTCGGACTTGATCGAGAAGGTCTGCCGCGCGAAGCCGAAGAACGGCTGAATCGTGAGGATGCTGACCGGGATTCTCCCGGCGAGCGCGGCGCGGAAGGTGATGGCCTCGGTGCCGTACTTCGTGCCGTCCTGCGCGCGCGAGGCGATACCGAGCGCGTAGTCGAAGTTCCCGATGATGCCGACCCACGACGCAGGGCCGTTGCTCGCGAACGCGCCGGGGAACAGCTCGACGTCGACCGCGAGCGCGGGCCCGCGCGGCAGGTAGTACGTCGACAGCCGGTCGAAGAGGTCGTCGGTGTACCCGAAGCGGCGATCGAACATCTTGAAGCCGACGCCGAACCGCACCGCCGTCGCCTTCTTCTCGTCTTTCGGCCGGGGCGCGGGCTCGCGGTCGGTGACGCGGGTCTCCTCGGCGGGAGGAGGCGGGGGCTCGCTCGGCGGCGGGCGCTCTTTCTTCTTCGGGGCCTCTTCAGCCGGCTTCTCGGCCACCTTGGGGTCCTCGGGCTTCTTCTCCTCGGGCGGCGGCTTCGTCTCTTCCGGCGGCGGCTTCGGGGCGTCTTCCTTCTTCGGCGCCTTCGCGCCCGACAGGCCCTCCATCAGCCGCTTCGTGTCCGGCTTCGGGAGCGCCTTCACCGGCTTCTTGCCGCCCTTCACGCGGAACGTGGCGAGCGGGCTGCCGTCGGCGCCGTTGAGCACCATGACGGTGAAGAGATCTCCGCCGGGGCGGGCCGTGATGACGGCGATGGCTCCGCCGGCTTCGCGGCAGGCGGTCTTCACGTCACCGGCGGTCGGCTCGTCGGGCACGTCCTTCTTGACGACCTGGTACTTCGCCTTGAGCGCCTTCTCGATCGCGGGCCCGACCTGCTTCGGAGCGTCGAGCACGACCTTCGGCTTCGCACCCAGCGCCACGGCGGGGACGAGAGCGAGCAGCAGTGACAGCCGCATCAGGTACCTCCGTCGGCGCTGAGCGCGGCGAGGTAATCGCGCACGCATTTTTCCTCTTCCATGGTCAGCGGCTCACCCAGCGGCATCGGAGAGCCGCAGGCGGGGTTGTCGTCGAGCTTCTCGGCGGTGAAGGTTCGCAGCGGCTTGCCCTGGCACATGCTGGTGCCGGTGGCGAGGCGCATGGCCACGCCGGCCGAGACGAGGTCGAGCGCACCTTGAGGAGACGTCGCTGCATGGCAGCCGACCGAGCCGCACTTCGGCGTGAAGATCTGGGTCTCGACGTTCAGGGTGCAGGCCGGCATCTTGAAGCGATCGGGATCTTTGAGGCGTCCCGGATCGCAGCCCGCAGCCGCGAGCGCGAGCAGCAAGAGAAGACCGCGGTGATTCATGCCGGCACTATGCCATCGGGGCGCGAAAAGTCTCGTGAAGGCTTTCGAACGATCAGGTTCGCCGTGAACCCCACCAGGAGCAGCACGGCCATCAATCTCATGGTCACGTCGTAGGCGTCGGCCTTCGGAACGCCGCTCGCGATCTGCTGCTCGCGCAGGTAGTTCACGAGGACCGGCCCGAGCACGCCGGCGACCGACCACGCGGTGAGCAGCCGCCCGTGAATCGCGCTCACGAACCGGGTCCCGAAGAGATCCGAGAGGTACGCGGGGATCGTCGCGAACCCGCCGCCGTACATCGTGAGGATGACGCAGAAGCACGCGACGAACGCGGTCACGCTCTGCGCGGCTCCGGCGAGCGGCACCGCGAAGTAGAGGATGGGGCCGAGCGAGAAGAAGATCCCGTACGTCAGCTTGCGGCCGAGCCGGTCGGACAGCGAGGCCCAGACGAAGCGGCCGATCATGTTCGAGGCCGAGAGCGCCGACACGAACGTCGCGGCCGCGTCGGCGTCGATGCCGCCCTTGAAGACCTCCTGGATCATCGCGGAGGCCTGGCCGAGCACGCCGATGCCGGCGGTGACGTTCATGCAGAGCACGATCCACAACAGCCAGAACTGGCGCGTGCGCACGGCCTCGGCGGGCGTGAAGCCTTCGGCCTGCGCCGCTGCGGGCGCCGAGCCCGCGGGCGCGAACGAGGGCGGCGGCGTGCGGAAGCCGAGCGCGCCGGCGACCATGAGCACGAGGTAGAGCAGGCCGAGCACCGCGAACGTGCCGGACAGCGGCAGGTGCTTCATCAGCAGGCGGGAGAGCGGCGCGGCGATGATGGCGCCTCCGCCGAAGCCCATGATCGCGATGCCCGTCGCCATGCCGCGGCGATCGGGGAACCACTTGATGAGCGTCGAGACGGGCGTGATGTAGCCGAGACCCAGGCCGATGCCGCCGACGACGCCGTAGCCGGCGATGAGCAGCGGCAGCGCCCTCAGCTCGACGCCGAGCGCGGCGATGAAGAGCCCGCTCGAGAAGCACGCCGCGGCGACGAGCCCCGAGACGCGCGGGCCGACGCGCTCGAGCCACTGCCCGAACAGCGCCGCCGAGACGCCGAGCGAGCCGATCGCGCAGGTGAAGATCCACCCGAGCTCGGACAGCTTCCAGCCGCCCGCTTGCGACAGCGGCAGGTTGAAGACGCTGAACGCGTACGCCTGCCCGATCGAGAGGTGGATCGCGAGCGCCGCCGGAGCGACCCACCACCGCGACGTCCCTTCGCTCGCGACGAGCCGCTCTTTCGTGAAGAAGCCGGGCTTCACGTCAGCGGACGGCGTGCATCTCGGGGAAGCGGGTCAGCACCTCGTGGCCTCCGAGCGGAGAGGACCACGCGATGTACGCGCCCATCAGATCGGTCTCGGCCAGGGCGGCGCGCTCCTCGAGCAGCGCGCGGATCTGCGCGCGGTCGTCGAGGGCGCTGACCCCGCGCAGCTGGCGCCGCGTGCAGAGGACGAGCGTCATCACCACGTACGCGCTCTCGCCCGAGCCGGGCTCGGCGCTGCGGCGCCCGAAGTCTTCGACCGCGCGCTGGTAGCTCTGCTGGGCGGCGAGCTCGTCGGCGAGGTCGAGGCGCTCGCCGTAGCCGAAGTGCGTCCACTCGGTCTCGAGGCCGCGCACGGCTTTCGAGAGCTCGCGCACGAGCTGTGCGCGCTCGGGCGCGGTGGCGGGGTCGGCCTGGACTCCGGCGAGGATGAGCTGCTGCGCGACGAGCTGCCGCGCGGTGGCGTGCATGCCGACGGCGACCACCGAGAGGTGGAACGGCAGGCGCTGCTGCACCGGCGCCTGGCCCGGATGAGGCGGCGCCTGCGCGGGAGGTGGCGGCGCCTGCGCTTCTTGCTTCGCGGGCCTGGTCGCGCGGCGCACCAGCCAGACGACGAACGCGACGAGGGCGACGGCGAAGAGGAAGCAGCAGCAGAGGCTGCCCGCGCCGATCGCCTGGAGCTGCTGCTCGGTGAGCTCCGGCTGACCGGTGGTCTTGCGCGTGTACTTCGGCGCGATGACCTCTTCCTCGCGGAGGACGTCCTCGGGCAGGTCGGGCTCGTCGGGGTCGACCGGCTCGTCGGGCGCGTCGACGGTTTCCTCGGCGGGCGGGGGAGGCGGCGGAGGAGGCTTCGGTCGGGACGGGTGTTTTGCGCCGACGGTGACGGCGAGCAGCAGGGCGTAGATCACGTCGCCTCCACGATGGCGCCTTCGGAGACCTCGGCGAGGATGTCGAGCAGGCGGTGGCCTTCTTCGGCCGTCGCCGCGGCGGGGGCGCCGAAGTAGGCGTCGGGGCCTCCGCACTCCTGGAAGTTCTTCGCGCCGGCTTTGATCTTCGCGGGGAGATCGACCGCGAGCTCGGGCAGGCTCTTGCGCGTCGCCTCGTCGACGAGCTGCGGAGCCGCCGCCATCATCAGCGCCGTCTCGTACAGGCCGGCGTGGCTGCCGCCGTGCGTGAACTCGGTGCCGAGCCGCGGCCCGTGGGGTTTCTTGCGGTGGTCGGGGACGACGATGACCGCGCCCGTCTTCTCGCGCGTGAGCTTCGCGGCTTCGTGCACGACGGCGAAGTGGGCCGGCTCGAGGTGGTGGTTGATGACGCCGATGCGCTTGAAGCCGTGACGCGCGATGCCCTCGAGGACGCCACAGATGAGGCCGCGCGTGGCGTCGGCGGAGAGGCTCACCGTGCCGGCGAAGGCGGAGGCGAAGTCGGTGAGGCCGTAGGCGATGGCCGGGAAGATGACGGTCTCGCGGCTCTTCTGCGAGAGGCGCGCGCCGACGCGGCGGCAGACCTCTTCGGCGATGACGACGTCGACGCTCAGGGGCAGGTGCGGGCCGTGGGCTTCGGTCGAGCCGACCGGCAGCAGCGCGATGGCGCCCGAGTCGGCGAGGGCTTTGACGCGAGGCCAGGACAACGTAGCGGCGACATGAGTCATACCCACCACCGTTCACCCTGAGCGGAGCGCGCAGCGCGGAGTCGAAGGGGGCCCGCAGAGGCACCTCGGGCCCGCTTCGACTCCGGCCTTCGGCCTCCGCTCAGCGCGAACGGAGGTCGCTTCGAGCTCTGTCTCACTTCCGCAGCTCCGTCTTCAGCACCTTGCCGCGATCGCTGCGCGGCAGCGCGTCGATGAACACGACATCGCGAGGCGCCTTGAACGGGGCCAGCTTGTCGCGCACGTGCGCCTTCAGCTCCTCCGCGAGCGCGTCGCCACCGGTCTTCCCCGCGTGCAGCGCGACGAACGCCCTCGGCTTGTCGAGCCCGTCCTTGTCCTTGAAGCCGACGACGGCGGCCTCGCGCACCGCGGGGTGCTGCAAGAGCGCGTTCTCGACCTCGACGGGCGAGAGCCACTTGCCGCCGACCTTGAGCATGTCGTCGCCGCGGCCGCAGAAATAGAAGTAGCCCTCTTCGTCCTGCTGGAACTTATCGGCGCTGACGCACCAGTCGCCCCGGAAGGTCTGCTTCGACTTCTCGTGCTGCTGCCAGTACTCGAGCGCCATCGAGTCGCCGTTCACCCACAGCGTGCCGACCTCGCCGCGCGGCAGCTCGCGCCCCTCGTCGTCGCAGACCTTCGCGCGGTAGCCCTCGACGATCTTTCCCAGCGAGCCGAGCTTCACGTCTACCAGCCGGTTGGTGATGAAGATGTGGAACATCTCAGCCGACCCGATGCCGTCGAGCACCTCGACGCCGGTCGTCTTCTTCCACTTCTGGTACAGCTCGGCCGGCAGCGCCTCGCCCGCGCTCACCGCGAGGCGAATGCTGGAGAAGTCGATCTTGTCGACCTGCGGCGCCGAGACGACCTGGTTGAGCGAGGTCGGCACGGTGATGAGCATCGTCGGCCGGTGCCGCTGAATGACCTCGAACAACATCTCGGGCGAGCCCTTCTCGCGGAACAGCACGCAGCTGCCTCCGGCGATGAGCGGGAAGAGCAGGTTCGAGCCGAGCGCGTAGCCGAACGCGAGCCGTGGAACGCTGAACGTCTTGTCGTTCGGCGAGTAGCCGATGACCTTCAGCGCATACAAGAGCGCGTTGAAGACGAAGTCGTGGTGCTTGTGCACCGCCGCCTTCGGAAAGCCGGTCGAGCCCGACGTGTAGAGCCACACCGCCGGATCATCGCGGTGCGTCGGCGCGAACGAGTGATCCGGCGTCGCCACCTTCAGCGCCGCGTCGTACGTGCCGCCCGCGACGAGCACGTGCTTGAGGTGGGGGCAGTCCTTCCACACCGACTCGACGACCGGCATCGCCGTCTGGTCCGCGACGAGGATCTTCGCGCGCGTGTAGTTCAGGTAGTAGCGGGCCTCGTCGGCCTTGATGTCCGGGTTGACCGCGCTGACGACGCCGCCGGCCTTCACCGCTCCGAGCCAGGCGCTCGCGAACTGGGGGATGTCGGGCAGCATCAGGAGCACGCGCTGCTCGAGCTCGAGGTCGTGCGCCTTGTAGACGGCGGTCGCGCGGTTGGTCGCGTCGGCGAGCTCGCCGTAGGTGATGATCTCGTCCTCGAAGAAGATGGCCGGGGCGTTCGGCTGCTCGCGCGCCTTCCGGTACAGGAAGACCTCGGCGAGGTTGAGCTGCTCGGGCAGGTTGAACGGGTCGAGCTCCGTCATGACGTCTCCTTGGCTTTCGAGCGCAGGAACAACAGCGCGCCGGCGCCGACGAGGGCGCAGCCGGTCGCGGCGAGGGCCTGCAGGCGGCCGACCTCGTGCGCGGTCTGCTCGGTGAACGCGCACTCGGCGTGGCCTCCGTCTTCACACTTCACGCGCATGTACGAGATCGACGACACGCCGAGGTACACCGCTGCGATGAGCAGGGAGGCCGCGAGGCTGCCGATGATCACGCGCTTCATCGAACGCACGAGCTTGTAGACTGATCCGCCGATGAAAATCCTCTACGGAGTGGTGGGCGAAGGCATGGGTCACGCCACGCGCTCCCGCGTGATCCTCGATCACCTGACGAAGCACCACGACGTGCACATCGTCGTCTCGGGCCGCGCGCGCGACTACCTCGCGAAGCACTTCGAGAACGTCCACAACATCTGGGGCTTCACCATTCAATACGAAGGGAACTCGGTGAAGAAGTGGCAGACGGTGCTCAAGAACCTCTCGGGCGCTGTGACGGGCTGGCCGCAGAACGTGAAGAAGTACTTCGAGCTGGTCGACGAGTTTCACCCCGACGTCGTCATCAGCGACTTCGAGACGTTCAGCTACCTGTTCGCGAAGAACCACTTCCTGCCGGTCATCAGCGTCGACAACATGCAGATCATCAACCGGTGCAAGCACGACCCGTCGCTGCTGGCCGGTCACGAAGACGCGTTCGAGATGACGCGCTCGATCGTGAAGTCGAAGCTGCCCGGCGCCTTCCACTACATCATCTCGACGTTCTTCTACCCGGAGGTCCGCAAGGACCGGACGACGCTCGCGCCGTCGATTCTCCGCCCCGACATTCTCTCGGCGAAGAGCGAGCCCGGCGAGCACCTGCTCGTGTACCAGACGTCCACCACGAACCAGGCGCTCGTCGCGGGGCTCGAGGCGAGCAGCCTGCCGTGCCGGGTCTACGGCATGCGCCGCGAGATCACCGCGCCCGAGGTCGAGGGCAACCTCACGTTCATGCCGTTCAGCGAGAAGGGCTTCATCGACGACCTGCGCACCGCGCGCGCCGTCGTCGCCGGCGGCGGCTACACGCTGATGAGCGAGGCCGTCTACCTGCGCAAGCCGATGCTCTCACTGCCCGTCGAGGGCCAGTTCGAGCAGGTCCTGAACGCGCTGTACCTCGAGCGCTTAGGCTACGGCATGTACGCGAAGGCGTTGGACGGCGACGTGCTCAAGGAGTTCCTCTCTCGCGTCCCGAAGTGCCAGGAGGCGCTGAAGGGCTACTCTCAGGACGGCAACACGAAGCTCATCGCTGCCCTCGACGAGCAGCTCGAGAAGGCGTACGCCCGAAAGGGCACGTGGCAGGAAGTCACTCACCAGTGAGAGGTCCAGCATGCCGATGAAGATCACTCCGAAGGTCGTCACGTCGACGCCGCAGACTGCCGCTTCCCTCGAGGTCGCGAAGCCGCCCGCCGCGAAGAGGCCCGACAGCTCGTTCGGTCCGCCCGCAGCCGGCGGAGCACAGCCGCCCGAGCTGAAGTCCGGTCCGGTGGGCGCGACCTCCGTCGATCGCGCGCAGACCCTGCTCGCGAACCTGAGGGCCTCGGCGGCGATGCTCGGCGGTGGCCCGGCCGTCGACCGCTTCAAGTCCGACCTGCAGATCGCGCAGCGGCTCATCAGCGGCAGTGGCGCCTCGGCGTACGGAAAGCTCAGCCAGGTGCTCGACCGGCTGGCCGACGCGCTGTACCGCGCGGGAGACGGCACGCTCGAGCTGCCGGCGGACCTGAAGGCCGACGTTCAGCGCGGCTTCATGGCGACGTACCTCGACTACCTCGGCGAGCTCGGCGGGGCCCTCGAAGGGTGGCTCGCGGCTGCGCAGGCGACCCCGAACGCGCAGACGTTCGAGACGCTCGAAGAGCGCACGCGCTACGCCGCTTCGGCCGCGCGCGGCAGCGGCAAGGCCGAGAACGAGCAGTTCGGGCGGCTCGCGGACGACCTGTACGCGGCGGTGCCTGGCCTGGCCGGGCCGGTGAAGGAGGCCCGCGCGAAGCTCCAGCTGCACGCGGAGATGGTCCGCCAGAACCGGCTCGATCTCATCGGGGTCGACAACGGCGGCTTCCCGATGGTCGAGCGCGCGAAGCTCTTGTCCTTCGACGAGTCGCAGCTCGACGCGGCGGGGCTGAAGCAGCGGCTCGATGCCGTCGAGAAGGCGGTGAAGGAGGGCGGGGGCAACTTCGCCGGCGCGCTGCTCTCCGAGGTGAACCTGAAGCTGTTCTCGCTCGAGCTGTTGATTCCGCCGTTCGGCAAGCCGCTGGCCGACGACGCCGAGCTCGCGAAGCGGCGCGCGGCGGCGAAGAACCCGGTCGCGCCGCTGTCGCTCGCCGAATACCAGTCGGCGAAGGCGCGCATCGAAGCGCTGAAGCCGGCCGTCTGGGCGGCGGCGTTCGCGGCGCAGATCTCCGAGGCCCAGCTGTTGTTCCGGCAGAACCTCGAGGGCACCCGGAACCTCGGCGACACCGCGGCGCGCCTGAGCCTCGCGCCGAACGCGACGCCCGAGCAGCGGCTCGCCGCGCAGAAGCTGCTGGTCGACGTCACGCGCCGCGACCTCGACGCGCGCCAGAAGGCGGTCGACGAGATCTCGGCTTCGGTGTCCGCTGGCGCCGTGCTGACCGAGGACCAGGAAGAGCTCCTGCGCGCGTTCACGCAGCTCCCGGCGCAGTTCGCCCCGCGAGGGGAGCTCGCGACGGTCGCCGCCGAGGTGAAGGGCGATCTCGACCAGCGCATCCAGACCTACGACACGGCGCGCGCGGCGCTCGGGGGGCTCGTCGAGGGGCGCTTCGATGCGACCCGCAAGGCGATCGAGGCCGAGCGCAGCGCCGTCGAAGCGCTGCCTTTGGACCAGCAGGACGCGCAGTGGCAGGCGCTGTCGCAGAAGCTCGCGCCGCTCGACGTGCTGAGCATGTGGATGCCCGAGGCGCTGTCGCGGCCGGCCGACGCGCTCTCCGACGTGATCTGGTCGAGGGCGACCGGTCAGACGATGGACTGAACGGCGATCGCCGCGCCGCCCGCGGCGAGCATCAGCGCCGAGGTCAGGCCGACGCGCGCGGACAGCCCGCGCGTTCCGATCGCCATCGTGATGCCCTGCTTCGTGAGCGTGTTCGCGAGCACCGCGATGAAGACGGCGATGACCGCGACCTGCGCGGCGATCTCGTTGCGCTGCGCCATGCCCGCGACGCTGAGCGTGATGGCGTCGACGTCGGCGAGGCCGGCGGTCAGCGACGTGACGTACAGGGCGACGTCACCGAACTGATCCTGCGCCCAACGCGAGACCAGCATCACGCCGATGATCGCCGCGCCGAACTTGAGCGACTCGGAGAGCTCGAACGGGTTCTTGAGCGCAGGCTCGTTGCCCTTCGCGGCCTCCTTCCGGCTGCGCACGTAGAGCACCACGCTGCACAGCGCGCCGGCGACGGCCATCGCGATGAAGGGCGCGAGCAGCCGGGGCAGCACCTCGCGGCCGGCCGCGGCGACGAGCACGAGCACGCGCAGGGCCTTCACCGAAGAGGCGGCGGTGATGGAGAGCGCCGAAGCGTCGGCGAGCGTCGGCGTCTGCCGGGTGTGCCGCGACGCCGCGAGCGTCACCGCCGTCGACGACGCGAGGCCGCCGACGACGCCGGTGATGAGCAGGCCACGACCCGGCCCCAAGATGCGCGAGGCCGCGTACCCGACGAAGCTGACGCCGGCGATCAGCACGACGTTGAGGCCGATCTTCCACGGGTTGAGGACGCCGTAGGGACCGAGCGGCTCGTTGGGCAACAGCGGCAGCACCACCACCGCGATCAGCAGGAACTTCACCGTCGCGATGACGTCGTCGCGCGAGATCTTCTGCGTCACCGTGTGGAGGTACGACTTCGCCGACAGCAGCATCGTGGTGACGACGGTCACCGACGCGACGGCGAAGATCTTCTGCGTCGTGTGGCGGAAGACGTCGGTCGTGCCCGCGAGCACGCCGAGCAGGAACGTGAGGAGGAACGCCCCTTCCGACGTGATGCCCTGCGGCTCGTCGGAGGGCTCGTCCTTTCTGCCGGCGATCGTGAACGCCAGCATCGCCACGGCGGCGGCGATGAACGGCCACGGGCCGAGCGACCTGGCGAGCGAGCTCGAGACCGCGCCGGCGAGCGCGAAGATCGGGAACGTGCGGATGCCGCCGATGAAGTGCGCGCGGCCGCTCGGCGCGTTCGAGTGCTCGCGCTCGAGGCCGATGAGCAGGCCCGCGAACAGCGCGAGCGCGTACGAGACGTAGGGTTCGAATTCCTCCACTCTTGGCAGAGGTTTACTTCGTCACGGGCCGTAGCGCCTCAATACGGTTCCGTCGAAGCCGACCGCCCAGACGTGCGCGTCGTCCCAGCCGTGAACGTCGCGCAAGAGCGCCGTCGTGCCGGTGTCGGAGCGCGCGCCGGTGCCGTTCTCGAGCTTCCACGCGCTGCCGCCGGGGCCGACCGCCCACAGGCGCGCGGGCGTCTTGCCCCAGAGCCCGAGGATCTGGAGGTCGAGCCAGGCGGGCCACTTCTTCGCCGTCCACTGCGCGCCGTCGTACTCGAGCCACTCGGCGCCGCCGGCGGCGATGAGCCTGGTGGGGCTGAAGGCGGCGATGGCGGCGAGGCCCCCGAGCGTCTGCGGCGGAGCGGCCATCGAGCGCCACTGCGTTCCGTCGTGCTCGACGATCGTGCCGCTCGCGCCGACGGCCCAGAGGCGGCCGCCGGTGCCTGCGACGTCGGTGAGCGCCTCGGTGGTCGGGCCGGCGGAGGTCGTCCACGCCTGCCCGTTCCAGTGCCGCAGCTCGCCGCCGGTGCCGACGGACCAGACGTCGTTCTTGTCGAAGCCGAACAGGCCCTCGGGGCGCTTCGCGAGCGGCTTGATGATCTGGTCGAACTGCGTGCCGTCGAAGTGGGCGAACATGCCTTGCGGAGCTTCGGGGTCTCCCAAGGTGCCGGCGACCCAGACGTCGGTCGGCCCGCTCGCCCAGACGGCGAAGAGATCGTCCGCGGGGCGGATGCCGATCGGCGTGCGCCACTCGGCGCCGTTCCAGACGAGCAGGGTGCCCTGGTCACCCACGACGTAGGCCTCGTTCGGGCCGCGCGAGAAGACGGCGCGCAGGTGGCGCGTGGTGATGGGGCCGCCGTCGGGCAGCAGCGCGTCTTTGCACCAGCCGTCGGCCGAGCACTGCGCCCCCGGCGGAGGGCCGCCCGCGTCGGGGACCTCTTCGATGGCGCCGGCGTCCGGCGTCGGCGTCGGCGTCGGCGGGGTGCCGGCGTCGACCGGTCTGTCCGGCTCGATGGTGGAGATGAGGCGGGCTTCGTTGCCGCAAGCGAGGAGGAGAAGGGCGAAAAGGGGCCTCACGGCCGTTGAGGAGTCTTCGGGCGCCGAGAAGTCGCAGAAAAAGCCGGGTTCGCGTGCGCGTTCGGGGTCGCGTGCGACGCTCGTCACACCCGCACGCAAGACCGCGAACGCGAACCCGGCTGTTCAGCGCTGCAACAGGTGCCGGGCGATCACCAGGCGCTGCACCTCGCTCGCGCCCTCGTAGATCCGTAGCGCCCGGATGTCCCGGTACAGCCGCTCGACGACGGCGCCCTTCACGACCCCGTTGCCGCCGTGAATCTGCAGGGAGCGGTCGATGATGCGCTGCGCGGCCTCGGTCGCGAACAGCTTCGCGACGGCGGCCTCGTACGTGATGCGGCCGGCGCCCGAGTCCTTCTTCGCCGCGGCCTCGTGCACCAGCAGGCGCGATGCTTCGAGCTCGACGGCAGAATCCGCCAGCAGCGCCTGCACCGCGTGCAGCTCGGACAGCGGCGCGCCGAACTGCTTGCGCGACTGCGCGTAGCTGAGCGCCTCGTCCAGCGCGCGGCGCGCCATGCCGATCGCGGCGGCGCCCACCGTGCTGCGGAACACGTCGAGCGTGGCGAGCGCGAGCTTCATGCCCGCGCCTTCCTCTCCGATGCGCGCGTCGAGCCGCACGTGGCAGTCGTGGAAGCTCACCTCACCGATCGGGTGCTCGCCCATCAGCTGCATCGGAGTCACCGCCAGCCCCGGCGTGTTCGCCGGCACCAGGAACGCCGAGATGCCGCGCGGCCCCTCGCCGGTGCGCGCGAAGACCGTGTAGTGGGTGGCGACTCCGGCGTTCGAGATGAAGCGCTTCTTGCCTTCGAGCGTGTAGCCGTCGCCCTCGCGCGTCGCCTTCGTCGCGAGCGCCGCGACGTCGCTGCCCGCCTCGGGCTCGGTCAACGCGAAGGCGAACAGCGCGCTGCCCTCGGCGACGCGCGTGAGCAGCTCGCGCCGCTGCGTCTCCGAGCCCATCAGCACCAGCGGGTGCGAGCCGAGCCCCTGCACCGCGAAGAGCGAGTCGGCCGCGGCGCTGCGGTACGCGAGCTCTTCGCGCAAGACGCAGATGCTGCGGACGTCGACGCGCTCGCTCCAGCCGCCGTAGGCCGCGGGCACGAGGTGCTTGTAGTCGCCGAGCGCAGCGACGCGCGCCGCGAGCTCTGAGTCGCTGACGTGCTCGTCGCCGCGCGGCTCCATTGCGGCGTACCGGGCGCGGGCGCGCTCGATGAGGTCGAGGTGCTCCTTGTTCAGCGCCGAGGAGATCATCGCCCGGTGAACTTCGCCGGCCGCTTCGCGACGAACGCGTCGTACGCCTCGCGGAAGTCCTTCGTGAGCATGCACGCGGCCTGCGCGCGGGCCTCGTTCGCCAGCGCGGCGCGCAGGTCCTGGGTCGCCTCTTCGTCGAGCAGCTCCTTCGTCATGCCGATGGCGAACGTCGGCCCCGACGCGAGCCGCGTGGCCCAGGCGAGCGCCTCGTCGAGCACCTTCTCGGGTGGGACGACCTTGTTGAACAGGCCGTACTTCTCGGCCGTCGGCGCGTCGATGGCGTCGCCGAAGTAGAGCAGCTCGGTGGCGCGCGAGAGGCCGACGAGCCGCGGCAACAGGTGCGCGGCGCCCATGTCGGCCCCGGCGAGCCCGACCTTCACGAACAGGAAGGCGATCTTCGCCTTCTCCGACGCGATGCGGAGATCGGACGCGAGCGCGATGACCGCGCCGGCGCCGGCCGCGGTGCCGTTGAGCGCCGCGATGATCGGCTTGTGCAGCCGGCGCATGTTGGCGATCAGCTCGCAGGTCATGCGCGTGAAGTCGACGAGGCCGGGCAGGTCGCGGCTGAACAGCTCGCCGATGATCGAGTTCACGTCGCCGCCGGAGCAGAAACCCTTGCTCTCTCCGGTGACGACGACGGCCTTCACCTGAGGCTCTTTCTCCAGCTCGAAGAAGAGATCGGTGAGCTCGCGGTACACCTCGAAGGTGAGCGAGTTCATCGTTTCGGGCCGGTTGAAGGTCACGACGCCGACGTTGCCTTTGAGCTCCCAGCGAAACGAGGTCGGGGTCTTCACGGCAGCACCGCCTGCGCCTGGATCTCGACCTTCGCGCGATCGTCGAGCAGGGCTGCGACCTGCACCAGCGCCATCGCGGGGTAGTGCTTGCCGACGTGCTTGCGCCACGCGGCGCCGACCTCGGCGAGCGCGTCGATGTATTCGTGCTTGTTCGTCACGTAGACGGTCATGTTGGTGAGGTGCTCCGGTTTGCCGCCGCCCTCGACGAGCACGGCGACGACGTTGGCGAGCGCGCGGTCGAACTGCTCGGCGAACGTCGCGGGGAAGGTGGGCACCGAGTTGAACGGATCCCACCCGACCTGGCCCGCGATGAAGAGGAAGCGGCCGGTCGCGGTCATGCCGTTCGCGTAGCCGCGCGGCTTCGCCCAGCCCTTCGGTTGAATGATGTCGCTCATGCCGTTTCCCCTCCGTCCATCGAGTACGCCGAGCCGGTGACCGCGGCCGCCGCGGGGCTCGACGCCAGGAACCACACGAGCTCGGCGACCTCGTCGGGGCGCGTCGGGCGCCCGCTGGGGATCAGCTTCGCCAGCGCCGCGCGCGCCTCGTCGTGGCTGCGGCCCGTCGTCTTCGACACCGTGTTCGCCGAAGCGGTGAACATGTCGGTGTCCGTCCACCCGGGGCACACCGCGTTCACCGTGATGTTCTTGTGCGCCCACTCGAGCGCGAGCGCGCGGGTCAGGCCGAGCACCGCGTGCTTCGACGCGCAGTAGACCGAGGTGTACTTGAACCCCTTCAGCGCCGCGGTCGACGCGACGTTGATGACGCGGCCGCCGCCGCGCTGCGCGAGCACCGGCAAGAGCGCCCGGCTCAGCACGAACGGCGCGGTCACGTTGATGGCCATCACGCGCGCGTATTCGGCGTCGGAGGTCTTGTGAATCGGCGCCGACATCGCGATGCCGGCGTTGTTCACCAGCACGTCGACGTCGGCCTTGGCCAGGGCCTCGGCGACCCGGGCGGTGGCGCCGGCGTCCGAGAGGTCGGCCTCGTGCGCGATGACGCCGTCGCCGAGCTCTTTGAGCTTCGCGACGTCCCTCGCGACGGCGTGGACCTTCCAGCCCTCTTTCAGGAACTTGAGGGCGACCTCGCGTCCGATACCGCGACTCGCTCCGGTGACAGCGGCGGTCTTCATGACGGCGCGGCACCGTAGCCGAAACTTCCCTCCAAGGCCCCCGACAATGTGCCCGACCCATCGAGGATTTTCTCCAGTGAGCCTGCCGGTTTCTCAAATTGTGGGACCGCCCACTCCGGACGTGACGGTGCTGCAGTTCGTCGAGTCCGAGCTCGAGGTCAGCGGGCACCTCGACGGCCTCTCCACGATGGTGTGGCTGATGCGCCTCGGAGCGCCCTCGCCGCAGCAGAAGGCCGGCATTCGCCTCGCGCTGGCGATGTACGGCGAGAAGGTCGATCCGTCGGCGCACGCGCTGCTCCGGCAGGCCCTCGCCGCGGCGAGCGCCTGACGGCCTCGCGTCACCGTCCGCCGTGCACCTGGGCTGCCCACTCCGCGAACGTGCTTCGCACCGCCGTTCTGCGTTTCGACCGTGAAGGCGCCGATCCGCTCAGCCGCCATCGCCGAGCGATCAGTTGCTGGTGCTCGCCGTCTTCTGCTCGAGCCACACCGTCTTCGAGTCGTCGACCGGCGGCGTCTCGACCACGTACAGGCTCGCGCGCGCGTTCGGCTCCATGTCGATCTGCATGCGCACGGCCTTCGGCACCACCGCGAAGTCACCGGAGCTCAGCCACACGGTCCGATTCCCGATCGTCATCTTCACGCTGCCCTCGGTGACCATGAACCGCCGCTCGCTCGCCGGCGTGAAGTGCAGCGGCACGTGCCCCGACAGCCGCCACAGCGCGGTGTTCACCGGCTTCTGGCGATCGAACCCGAGGTTCCAGACGCGCAGCTCGTCTTTGTCTTCGTAGGGCCGCATCGCCGCGAGGTCGATCGGCTTGATGACCGTCGGCTCGACCGACGCCTCCTGCGGGTGCCGCGGAGTGACCGGCTTCTTCGCGCGCGACTCCGACAACAGCTGCGCGACGCGCTCGTGAAACGCGTTGATGCGCTCGAGCGTCGACCCGTCCTTGTTCTCTTCCTCGATCGCGAGCTCCGACTCCTTCGGGTTCAGCAGGCGCGCGCGAACGATGAACGTGCGCGTGAAGCTCACGTTCTTGTACGGCCGCGTCCACGGGCCGGGGCTCGCGATGAAGATGGTGCCGTCCGGCGCCTTCGCGACGTCGAGGCCGAACTCCTCGGCGGTGCGCACCGCCGACGTGTACGTCTCTTCCGGAGTCGCCAGGTAGATCCGCACCGGGCCTTCGTTCGGCTGCTTCACCGTCGGCGGGCTTGCCGTCGTCTTCCCCTGCGCGAGCGCTGCGACTGCGAACGTGACCGAGGCCACCACGAGCGAGCGGATCATGGGGCGGCATAGTAGGCGATCCGTGCTGCTCGCGTAGCGCGATGTGGCCGAGCGCCGAGCGTCACTGCACGAACCACGTGCACCGGTGCTCGACGCAGCCGCACAGCGCGTCGCGCAGCTTCGCGTCGGCGGTGCAGCGGCCCGGCTGGTGCGCGATCGTCCACGGCAGGCAGTCGCCTCCGCACGACGACTTCGCGCACTCGCCGTCGCCGTTGCACTGCGCGTCGTCCGCGTCCGCCGGTGGAGCGACCAGCAGCCCGCGCCGGTCGCCGGGCCGGTACGACGCCGACCCGTACGGCTCGGGGCGGCAGCGCGCGTCGTCGGCCTCGCAGCGCGGCCCGACGGCGCCGACGAGCGCGACGTGGAAGACGAGCTGCCGGCCCCGGCTCTCGTCGGCGATGCCCGCGAGCACCTCGGCGAGCGCGTCGAGCGGCTCGCTGCAGAGCTGCAGCGAGAGCGAGACGCACGGCACCGGCCGGCCCGCGGCGCCGGGGCACCCGCTCATGCCGACGTGCTCGACGCCGTCGATGGCCTTCAGCGTCGCTTCGTTTCGTTGCAGCAGCTCGAAGAGCTCGTCGGGCTCGAACGCGGCGCCCGGCGCGGAGGTGAAGGTGAGCTCGCGGGCACCGTCGCCGCGCGGCGCGATGGCGAAGCCGTGCGACGAGAGCGACTGCCCCGGCGGCAGCGTGAAGGGGGGCTTGAGGCAGTCGTCGCGGCGCGGGAGCACCGGGGCGCTGCGCTTTCGCGCCGGCGGGTCGGCCCAGCGCGCGACCTTTGGGCCGAGCAGCGCGCAGCCGGCGAAGAGGAGCACAGCGCTCAGGCGGCGCACGGGCGCCAAGAGATATCATCCCGTGCATGTCCGACGAGGACCGCGAGCTCGCCGCGCTGCAGGCGAAGCTGGATCACGAGCTCAACAAGCCACTGCCGAAGAACCGGCTCGACACGATGGTGGCTTCCAGCGCGGTGCGCACGGTCATCGGCATCATCGTGTCGCTGGTGATGGTGAGCTGGGTGCTGTCGTCGTGCCTCACCGCCGGCTGGTGAGAGAGCGGCCAGAGCGTCTCACTCGAGCACCGCGCTGCGGTACGTCTCTTTCGCCCACTCGACGTGCTGCTTCGACGTGAACACGATGCTGACGAACAGCGCGCGCATCATCTCGCCGTCGCGGCGCACGCGCTTGCCGAACACCTTGTGCATGACGTCGCCGTCTTCTTCGGTCGTCTCGTGCCTCGGCTCGGGCTCGTCCTGCGGCACGGCCCCGCCTTCTTTGAGCTTCGTCGCGGTGACGAGCGAGGCCCACACCGTGCGGCCGTCTTCCCACGCGCTCCAGTTGCCCTTCTTGTCGTACGCGGTGGAGAAGGGCCCCGGGATGCGGATGGTCGCGCCGGGGAACGGGTGCGCGAGCATCGAGCCGCGGCGGTAGCCGATCGTCCCCGTCCCGGCGTCGACGAGGCCCTCGGGCGTCGCCTCACTCCGCAGCGCGAGCAGCTCGGCCCACGCGCTCACCGGCAACGGCCGCTGCGGCTCGAGCTCGTGCGCCCGGCGGAGCAGCTCCAGCACCTCTTCGTGCACCTCGCGCTCCTCGTCGGTGCGCGGCTCGCGCCAGCAGACGTCGCACCACATGCGGCACATTGCGCGGCCGAGGTAGTAGCCGGCGCCGGTGCCGGGCTCCCACCACGCGAAGAACTCTCGCGCGGCGGCGTCGTCGTCCGCCACCCGCTTCCACCACGCGCAGTCTCGCGGCCCGAGCGCGGTGACGACTCCGGGCACCTCGTAGACCGGCGCGTCGACGGGCATCGACATCGCGACGCCCACGAGGTCGGAGCCCGCGAGCGTCTGCGCCACACCCCGCAGCCACCCGCGCATCTCGGCTTCGAGCTTCGCGCGGTCGCGGTCGTGGAAGTAGCCGGTCTCGTCTCCGGTCTCGCCGGTGGGGTCGATGCCCTGCCAGCGCACCGAGAACTTCTTGCCGAGCTCGTCGAGCAGGTCGCAGACGAACGCGTGGTAGCCGGGGCCGGCGCCCGACGTGCGGGCCGACGCGACCAGCCGCGAGAGGCCGAGGGCCGAGAGCTCGACCTCTTCCTCCGCCGGGTGCAGCGAGAGCCACAGCGCGCGATGCCCCGCCTCGTTGAGGCCGATGCGGGAGGACAGCAGGATCTCCGAGTGGGTCTGCCGCACGTGCTCGCGGATCTCCTCCAGCAGCGCGTCGCGCTGGCGGTCGCAGTCTCCATGCAGGTAGAGCCCCAGTCCCACGGGAAGCCATCTCGTACAGGGCCGCGCTCGTTGGCAAGCTTTGCGCGGAGCCCCGTGCTTCAGGGGCGGCCGGCCACGAAGCGGTGCTCGAACGTGGTCTTCGCCCCCAGAGTGTCCTCGGCGATCACCGTGACGGTGTGTTCGCCGGCGTCGAGGGGCACCGAGCCCTCTTCCGGGGGCTCGAAGCCGATGGTGATGCTCCCCGTCCAGCTGCGGGACTTGCCGGTCGGATCCGGAAAGCCCGTCGCGAGGAACGGGGCCAGCGTCCACATCGTGCGACCATCGAGCGACACGGTCATCGCGCTGAAGCCGTTTGCGTCGGTGCAGGGAACCTGAAGGAACGCGAGCGGAGCGTGAAATGGGCTGAGCGACGCGGTGCTCTCGAGATGGCAGCGGGGCGGGCCGTCGTTCAGGCCCCGAAACGGCAGGACGAACGCCGCCGCTTCGGCCGCACACACCGGGCAGAACGGGTCACTCGAACGGTTCATCCGGCAGCGTTCGGTGGGGTGAAAGATCCCGCGCTTGTACCGCGCTCCACCTTCCACGGCGGAGTCGACGAGGCCGCGCCACCTGGCACCTGACGGGTCGACGCTGAGATTCGGCTGCGGCACGTCGGCGACGCCGGGATACCTGAATCGGAACGCCGTCCAGACGCCGCCGTCGTGAGACCGCTCGGTGTCCGAATATTCGTCGCCCAGGCCCAGCACCGCATGGCCGAGCTCGTGGCTCAGCGTCCGGCCGTCGTCGGCCATGTTCATGAAGATCGAACCGTCAAAGGTGGCGTTCGCGCGGCCATGCCCGGAGTTGATGATGACGACGACGGCGTCCGCCTGCGGGACGAGCGCGGCGGCCAGGCGCGCCGGAAGGTCGCGCTCCCGCGTCGTCAGCATGGGGGTGCCGGCAGGGGAGAGCTCGTCGGCGACCAGGCAACCGCCCAGCGCGGTGTCGCGGGTTTCGGCATCGGTGACCTCGTTGGTCTGCGACTCGAGCTCGATGAGGAAGGCGTTCACCTGAGGGGCGGCGCGCGCGACCAGGCCGTCGTGATCCTGCGTCGCGCTCTCCAGCAGCTCCTCGACGTGGGCGCGAAAGCGCGGAAGCTCGTCGGCTCGAAAGCCCTCGGCGACGAACACGAGGTCGAGCGCCTTGCGCGGGTCCGGTTGCCCGGCGCGAAGCGAAGTGGCGCCCGCGCACGGCCCGCTGCCGAGGCACGCCACGCCTGCATCGATGACGAGCTGGGTCTCGGTCTCCGACGGCTCGCACAGCTCGATCGGCTCGCCGGCGCACCCCGTGACCATCACCAAGCCAATTCCCATCTTCAGCGTCGTGCGCATCGGCCCCTCCGCGGCAGCTTGAAGCGCGCCACAGACGGTCCCCACGGAATTCGATTCAAAGAAGCTCGCGGCCGGAATGGCCGGAGCATCTGGTACAGTGCCGCGCACGTTGGCCAGGATCTCGCGCAGCGACACAGCCCAGCTGTTGAAGCCTCGCGCCGCGCCCAGACCGGCTGCCGAGCGCACCGTCACCACGCCGAAGCGCGTCGACCACGTCGAGGTGCCGACCGGCGGCACCGACGGCAAGGCGTTCGTGGCGAAGGCGTTCGCCGACATCTCCGCCCGTGTCGCCCGCGGCGAGAAGGTTCGCGTGGTCTTCGACATCGACGACACGCTCGCCGACACCCGCGCGCGGACGCTGAAGATCGCCAAGGCGTGGGACCAGGCGAACGGCACGAAGTACTTCGACCGCCTCACCGTCGCGCAGGTCGCGCACACCGGCTTGGGCACCGCCCGCGCGCTCGGCCTGCCGTGGGCCGCCGAGAAGGCGTTCGCCGAGCACTGGGAGACCGCGTTCTGGGACGGCGCGAACTTCGTGCACGACGCCCCCATCCCCGACATCGTCGCGCTCGCGAAGCAGGCGAAGGAGCTCGGCGCCGACGTCGTCTACCTCACCGGCCGCGTGCAGGACCGCGAGACGTACACCATCGCCCAGCTGAAGCGCTTCGGCCTCGAGGCGAGCCACAAGAGCGTCGTCAGCAAGCCGAACCTGAAGACCCGCACCGTGCCGTTCAAGGCCGAGTGGCTCGCGAAGAGCGTCGCCGACGGCAAGCCCGTGGCGTTCTTCTTCACCGAGTCGCGCCGCGACATCGCCGGCATCCAGGCGGCTGCCGTCGACGCGCCGAGCGTACTGCTCGACAGCCCGTTCGGCGGCACCGAGGGCGTGAAGGCAGACACTCCGATCTACCCGAGGGCCGTCTGATGCCACGCGTCCTGGGCTCCCTCGCGCAGAAGCTGTTGCCCCAGCGGCAGGTGCAGCTGCCGAAGCGCAAGCAGCAGGCGGCGGTGCGTGGCCCCGACGCGGCCGACTTCGGCGGCGGCAACCGCGTCGACGGCAAGGCCTTCGTCGCCGCGGCGCTCAAAGACATCGCCGCCCGCGTCGCTCGCGGAGAGAAGGTCCGCGCCGTCTTCGACATCGACGACACGCTCGTCGACACGCGCGGCCGCACGCTGGCGCTCGCGCGCGACTGGGACCGGAAGAACGGCACGCACTACTTCGACAAGCTCACGCTGCAGCAGGTCGCGTTCGACGCGAAAGACACCGCGCGCGTCATGGACCTGCCGTGGGACTCGGAGCTCTCGTTCATGAAGTTCTGGGACGAGAACTTCCTCCAGGGCGAGCGCTTCGCCGACGACGGCCCGATTCCGGACATCCTCCAGCTCGCGAAGCAGGCGAAGGCCGCCGGCGCCGAGGTCGTTTACCTGACCGGCCGGCTCGCCGCGCGCAGCCCGTTCACGATTCAGCAGCTGCAGAAGTTCGGGCTCACCGACGCGAACGAGAAGACGGTGGTGGGCAAGCCGTCGCAGGCGCACCGGACTCCGCAGTTCAAGACCGAGTGGCTCGCGCAGAGCGCCGCCGACGGCTGGCACCTCGCGTTCTTCATCACCGAGTCGAAGCGGGACATCGCGACGATCCAGAAGGGCATCCCCTCGGTTCCGGCGGTGCTCATCGATCACGCGTTCAACGGTCCCGAAGCGGTGCGGCCCGACACGCCGGTGTACCCGCGCGTCGTCACCTGATGACGAAAAAGGGGACAGTCCCCATTTCGGCGATCGCGTTCGGGGCGGCCCTCGCGCTCTCGCTGTGCACGCTGCAGATGGGGCTCGCCGTCGACGACTGGGGCCAGGTGCTTCGGGCGCGCGGCCAGCTGCCGCACTTCGGAGGCGCCAGCTGGGACCTCTACCGCTTCACCGGCGAGAGCCGGGAAGCCTTCGAGCGCACGATCGAAGACGGGCCCTTCCCGTGGTGGACCTATCGCGAGATGCGTGTCGGCTTCTTCAGGCCGCTCTCCTCGGCGCTCATTCTCTTCGACGTCAACGTGATCGGAGATCACGTCTGGCTGTGGCACCTGCACTCGATCGCCTGGTACCTCGCGCTCCTCGCGCTGGTGCTGATGCTGTACCGCCGCGTCCTGCCCGACCCCACGCGTCGCGGAGCTGGCGGGCCGAGCCCGCCGTCGGACGCGCGGCCGAGAGTCGGCGCCGGCGAGCTCGCGCTGCTGTTCTTCGCCATCGACGACGCGCACTGGATGCCCGCGGGCTGGCTCGCGAACCGGAACGCGCTCGTCGCGGCGGTGCCCGCGGTCGCAGGACTGCTGCTGCATCTGCAGTGGCGCGAGAAGGGCTGGAGGCCGGGCCTGCCGCTCTCGCTGCTCGCGTACGCCGCGGCGCTCTGCGGTGGAGAGTCCGCCCTCGGAGCCCTCGCCTACGTCGTCACGTACGAGCTGCTCGATGTCCGGCGTGAGCCGCTCGGCCGCCGCGCGCTCGCCGTGCTTCCGCTCTTCGTCGTCGTGCTCGCGTGGGCCGTGGTGTACCGCGCGCTCGGCTACGGCGCGCACGGCTCGGCGATCTACATCGACCCCGTCGGAGAGCCGCTCGAGTACCTGCGCGTCGCTCCGCTGCGCATCCTGGGGATGCTCGGCAGCCTCACGCTCGGCGTTTCGACGGACACCTGGATGTTCCTCGACCGCGGACGCTTTCTGCTCGCGACCGGCGGAGTGCTCGGTGTCGTGCTCTTCGCGCTCTGGCTCCGGCGCGCGCGCGGCGCGTGGACCGACGACGAGTGGGCGCGCCTGCGCTGGCTGATGGTGAGCGCCGTGCTGGGCCTGATTCCCGTCGCGTCGACGTTTCCGATGGAGCGCCTGCTCATGATGCCGTCGATCGGCGCCGCGGCGATCGTCGGCTGCCTGCTGCACGCGCTGTGGAGAGACCGCTCCGCCATGGCGCGCGTCGCGAAGGCGTGGCTCATCGTGGCGCACGCGGTCGCTCCGCTGCCTCCGTGGATCGTGAGCCCGTACTTCTTCGCCGTCGGGAGCGACTACGTCGCGCGGGCGGTGAATCACGGAGACCTCGACTCGCAGAAGCTCGCGGGACGCGTCGTGGTCGTCGCGGGGCCGGATCCCGTCGCCTCGCTGTACGGAGGCTTCTCGCGGATCCTGCAGGGACTGCCCGCGTCGAAGAGCTGGGTCACGTTGTCGTTCGCTCCGTACGATCACCGGCTCACGCGCGTCGCCGAGAACGCCTTCGAGCTCGAGGTCGTCGGAGGCTCCATGCTCGAGACCACGATGGAGCAGCTCATGCGGCACCCGCGCTTCCCGCTGGCGCCCGGCTTCACCTCGAAGCTCTCCGGGCTCACCGTCACGCTCCTCGAGGCGACCGACGGTCGCCCCACGAAGATCCGCGCCGACCTCACCGAGGACGTCGCGCTGATGCACTGGCGCGACCGGCGCTTGAGGCACCTCACGCTGCCTGCGGTGGGAGAGTCGGTGCTCATCCCTCACGACGACACACCGTTCGACGTCATCTCGAACCTGCTTCGTTGACTCAGGCATCAAGTTGCCGGTACGCGTCGGGCCATGTCTCGAGCCGCGATCACCGACCTCTACCGCATCGACGATCTCCTCCAGCCCGAGGAGCGCGCCGCCCGCGACGCCGTCGCCCAGTTCGTCGACAAGGAATACCTCCCCATCGTCGGGAAGCACTTCCGCAACGGCACCTTCCCGATGGAGGTCGTGCCGCGCATCGCCGAGCTCGGTGTCTTCGGCGCGCCGCTCAAAGGCTACGGCTGCGCCGGCATGTCGAACACGATGTACGCGCTGGCCCTGCAGGAGCTCGAGCGCGGCGACAGCGGCCTGCGGAGCTTCGCCTCGGTGCAGTCGAGCCTGTCGATGTGGCCGATCTACCAGTACGGCTCCGAGGAGCAGAAGGAGCGGTGGCTGCCCGGCATGGCCAAGGGCAAGCTCATCGGCTGCTTCGGGCTGACCGAGCCGGACTACGGCTCCGACCCGGCCGGCATGCTGACGCGCGCGAAGAAGGACGGCGATTCGTACGTGCTCAATGGATCCAAGATGTGGATCACGAACGGCTCGATCGCCGACGTCGCCGTCGTCTGGGCGAAGGTCGACGGCGGCGGCGCGGAGTCGATTCGCGGCTTCCTGGTCGAGAAGGGGATGCCCGGCTTCACCGCCCGCGAGATCCACGGGAAGTTCAGCCTGCGCGCCTCGTACACGAGCGAGCTCGCGTTCGACGACGTCCGCGTTCCGGCGAAGAACATGCTCCCCGGAGTGCAGGGCCTGCGCGGCCCGCTCTCGTGCCTCAACAACGCGCGCATGGGCATCTCGTTCGCGGTGATGGGCGCCGCGGTCGCGTGCTTCGAGGGCGCGCGCGACTACGCGCTGTCACGCAAGGCGTTCGGGCGGCCCATCGCCGGCTTCCAGCTCACGCAGGAGAAGCTCGCCGACATGCTGCAGGAGATCGTCAAAGGGCAGCTGCTCGCCTTGCGCCTCGCGCGCATGAAGGACGAGCACGGCAAGGTCGACCCCGCGCAGGTGTCGCTGTGCAAGCGGAACAACGTGAAGGTCGCGCTCGAGATCGCCCGCGTCGCGCGCAGCATCTACGGCGCCAACGGCGTGACCGACGAGTACCCGCCGATCCGCCACGCGCTGAACCTCGAGAGCGTCTTCACGTACGAGGGTACGCACGAGGTGCACACCCTCATCCTCGGCAAGGCCATCACCGGCCTCGACGCGTTCGGCGGCTGACCCGTCTCTAGAAGCAGCGCGGCTGGCACGTGCGCGGCGCCATGGTGCTGCAGCGGCCAGACGCGCACTCGGTGCCGCTCTCGCACGGCGCACCGTCAGCCTTCGGGGCAGTGCAGGTGCCCGAGCTCACGAACGAGCCGCCGTCGCGTGCGCAGAAGTAGCTCGGGAAGCTCTCGCTGGTGCACGAGATGCCGTGCGAGACGCCGAGCGGAACGGCCGCGCCGCACGCCTGGCCCGCATCGGCCGGCAGCCGGCAGACGCCCGTGTCGTTCGTGCCGCCGTCGCGCTTGAAGCAGTCGAGGTACTGCTTGCAGGGCGTCGAGTTTGCGCCGCCGCACGAAGCGCCGGCCGAGCCGATCGCGACGCAGTTCGGACCGCCGCTCGGGCAGTACGCGCCGAGCACGCACGGGTTGTCCGTCGAAACCACGTTCATGCACGACGAGCCCGCGCTGATGCGGGCGGTGCAGACGCCGGCGCGGCCACCATCCGGCGGGTCGCTGCGCAGGTCGCGGCAGTACGAGCCCTCGACGCACTGGGTGTTCGAGTCGCACTCCTCGCCGTTGGTGCGGGTGAAGAACGGTTCGGGCACGCACGTGCCGCCGAGGCAGGTTCCGCCGGCGACGCAGCCGTCATCGGCCCCCGCCTGGTTGGTGCAGGCGCCGGTGAGCGGAATGCGCGCCGTGCACACGCCGGCGCGGAGAACCGTGCACGTGATGAAGCAGCTCAGCCGCAGGTCCTTGCAGAACGCGTTCGGCCCGCAGGACTCGGACACGCACGTCTCGCCCAGCGGGAGATAGCCGCAGCGGAAGCCGCCGTCGGCGCGCTCGGCGCAGACGTCCGCGCACTGGCCGTCGGCGAAGCTGAAGATGGGGCCGACGTCGCACGCAGCTCCGGTCGCCTTGTGCGCCTGGCACAGCCGCGGCCCGACTCCGGCATCGAGCGGGCACCAGCTCGTCGCGGGATCACACTTCTGCGTCGCGCTGCCGAAGCGAATGCCGTTACAGGCCTGCCCGACGTTCTGGTAGCCGACGCAGGTGCCGCAGGCGTTCGAGCCCGTCGTGCAGTGGCCCTGAGCGCACGTGCCGGCGCCGAGGCCCGTACCGACACACGGCCCGCCCGGAGTTCCGGCCGGCGGGAAGATCTCCTGACACACCTGAGGCGTCGTCACGCCGGTGCGGATGCACGGGTAGCTGCCGAGCATGCTCACGCACTGCGCCGCCTTCGCCGAGTCGAAGCCGGTCACGCCGGCGTCGACCGCGTACACGTTGGCCAGGCACTGGGACAACAAGACCGAACGGCACAGGCCGATGTTCGACGAGTCGATGACGCTGCAGCGCGAGTCGCGCATGCACCGCGCGTCGGCGAACTGTGCGCAGTACGCCGCGACGGCCTCGGCGGCGTTGCCGCCCGTGCCGCCTGTGCCGCCCGTGCCGCCCGTGCCGCCGCCGGTCGCCGAGCCGCCGGCACCACCCGCGCCGCCCGTCCCACCGGTCCCGCTGCCTGCGCTGCCGCCGGTGCCCGAGCCGCCGCTGCCGCCGCTGCCGCCGCCGGTGCCGCCGTTTCCGCCTCCACCACAGCCGACGACGAACACGAGCAACGAGATCGTGAGTGCGCGCATGAGTTCTGGTGAGCCTCCCGCCACGGGTTTTACCTCAGCTGAGGTAGACGTGGCGCATGCCTTTCGTCCGCGAGCTCCTGGTGCGCTTCCCCGACGTCGACTTCGCGCGCGTCGTCTACTACCCGCGCTTCTTCGACTACGCCCACCAGGTCTTCGAGGACTTCTTCGCCGCCGAGGTGGGCGTGCCGTACGCGCGCATGCTGCAAGAGCGGAAGGTCGGCTACCCCAGCGTCCACTGCGAGGCCGACTTCAAATACCCCTTGCGCTTCGGCGACGTCGTTCGCATCGAGATGTCCACCGATGCGGTGGGAGAGCGGTCCATCACGTCTCGCTATCGCCTCTCGACGAAAGGTACGGCGTGCGCCGTGCTGAAGATCGTCACGGCGCCGGTCGACATGGACACGTTCAAGGGCATGAGGGTGCCCGATGACGTTCGCGCGGCGTTCGCGCGCTTCCTTCTGATAGACCCGCGCAGCCCGTGAGCTCCACCGCACCTGCGTCTGCCGCCCCGGTCTCCGATCGCACGTGGCTGAACGCTGATCGAATCTTCTTCATCGCGCTCGTCGTCTTCTTCCCGCTCGCGGTCGCGTCGCGGTTCTTCTTCAGCGGCACGCTCACGTTCATCTTCTGCTGCCTCGCCATCATCCCGCTCGCGCGGCTGATGGGCACGGCGACCGAGGTCATCGCGCACAAGCTCGGCTCGGGCTGGGGCGGCTTCATGAACGCGAGCTTCGGCAACGCCGCCGAGCTCATCATCGCGATCGCCGCGCTGCGCAGCGGGCACGTCGAGATCGTGAAGGCCAGCATCACCGGCGCGATCCTCGGCAACGTGCTGCTCGTGCTCGGCGCCGCCGTGCTCGCCGGAGGCATCGGCCGCGAGAAGCAGACCTTCAACGCCACCGCCGCGCTCTCGGGCTCGAGCCTCATGTTCCTCGCCGTCACCGCGATGGCGGTGCCCGATCTCTTTCACCTCGCGCGCGGCGACGAGGCGAACGCCGTGCTGCGGCCGATGTCGATCGGCATCTCGCTCGTGCTGCTCGTGATCTACGGGCTCTCGCTGCTGTTCGCGCTGCGCACGCACAAGCACCTGTACGCCGGAGAGGACGCCGGCACCGAAGAAGAGGTCCCGCCGTGGAGCCAGGGCCGCGCCATCGTCACGCTCCTCGCCGCGACCGGTGGAGTCGTCGTCGCCGCCGAGTTCCTCGTCCACGCCATCGAGCCGGCGATCGAGGCGTTCGGGCTCACGCACACGTTCATCGGCGTCGTCGTCATCGCGATCGTCGGCAACGCCGCCGAGCACTCGACCGCCGTGATGATGGCGCTCAAGAACAAGATGGACCTCGCGTTCAACATCGCGCTCGAGTCGAGCAAGCAGATCGCGCTGTTCGTCGCGCCGGTGCTCGTCCTCATCTCCATTCCGCTCGGCGCCAACCTCACGCTCGAGTTCAGCCACATGGAGGTCGTCGGCATGGCCGTCGGGGTCGGCGCCGCCACCCTCATCGGCATGGACGGCGAGTCCAACTGGCTCGAGGGCGTCATGCTGCTGGGCGTCTACGCCATCCTGGCAGTCGCGTTCTTCTACATCCCGTGAGCGCGAGTCCGACCCGCTTCGCGCCGCTTCGTTGGCCGCTGCGATGCGTGCTCGCGGCCGCCTCGCATCACTCGCGTCTCGAACTCGCGCTGTGACTCCGAGGAAGTCCGCGGCAGGTCCGGAGCTGGCGCTGCTCGCCATGACGGCGTTCTGGGGCGTCTCCTTCGTCATCGTGAAGGACGCGCTCGACGAGGCAGACCCCTTCAGCTTCCTGTGCCTGCGCTTTCTCGTCGCGGCCGCCGCGTGCATCGCGATCTCCCGCGGCGCGCTGCTCGACCGCGCGCTCTGGCGCCCCGGCGCGTGGCTGGGCCTGTTCCTCTTCGGCGGCTTCCTCTTCCAGACGTGGGGCCTCGCGACGACGACGCCGTCGCGCTCGGCCTTCCTCACCAGCCTGTTCGTGGTCTTCGTGCCGATCGTCGAGCTGGCGATGTTCCGGAAGGCTCCGGCCCGCTCGGCGCTCGCCGGCTCGGCGCTGGCCATCTGCGGCACCTATCTGCTCTCCGGGGCTTCGTTCGGCGGAGGCCTCTCGAAGGGCGACTGGCTCACCGTGCTCTGCGCGATCTCGTACGCGGTGCAGATCGTCCTCACCGGTCACTGGGCGAAGTCGCTCGCGCCGGTTCCGCTGACCTCGGTCGAGATCATCGTCGTCGCCGGTCTCGCGTGCATCGCCGGCGCGCTGGGCGAGCAGCGCGTCGTCTTCAGCACCGGCTTCGTCTCCGCGGTCGTCGCGATGGGCCTCATCTCCACCGCGGCCGGGATCATCGTGCAGACCTGGGCGCAGCGGCGCACCGCCGCCCTTCGCGTCGCGCTCATCATCGCGCTCGAGCCCGTGTTCGCCACCGCGTGGAGCCTCTGGCGCGGCCGCGAGGCGTTCGACCCCCGCGGCGTCGCCGGCGGAGCCCTCATCCTCTGCGGCGTCGTCGTCGCCGAGGCCTTGAAACCGAAAGAGCCGTGAATGTCGCGCACGGGTGCTCGCACAAAGCGCCCGTCATGCGACTTCCCCTCGCCGTAGTCGCGGTCAGTCTTCTGTCATGCAGCCCCGAACCGACGTGCTCCCCCGACTGGTGCTCGGGCTGTTGCACCGCTGAAGGCTTCTGCGGCCCCTGTGCCGAAGACGCCGGCAGCGGAGGAGGAGGAGGAGGGGAGGGCGGCGGCCTTGGCATCGGCGGCGGAGGAGGAAGCGCAGGCGGTGGAGTCGCGGGCGGCGCCGCAGGTGGCGTCGCGACAGGCGGCAGCGGCGGCAGCGGCGGCGGCCGTGCTGGAGGCGCCGGCGGCTCGGGCGGCTCCGGCGGCGGCACCACGACGAGCTGCACCAACGGCAACTCGTGCCCCCTCGGCGGAGGAGCGGGCCAGGGGCTCTGCTGCTCGGGCGTGTGCCGCTCGCTGAACGACGCGCAGAACTGCGGCGGCTGCGGGGTGCAGTGCGCGGCCGGCGCCACGTGCTCGCAGGGCCGCTGCAGCAGCAGCTGCGACGCCGGCATGTGCCCTGGCGGCACGCAGTGCGCGACGAACCTCTACTCGACGCAGGCCTGCTTCCCGACGCAGTGCGCGGCGCTGCCGAACCAGAGCTTCTGCGCGCGCGGCGGCGCGTACACCGGCCGCTGCTGCGGGCCGACCTGCCTCGACGTCCTCACCGACGAGAGCAACTGCGGCTACTGCGGAAACCGCTGCCCCACGGGCGAGACCTGCATCAACGGCTCGTGCTTCGCCGGCGCGAACTGCGCGACGGCTCCAGCGAACTCGGGCTGCATCCTCGACGGCGGCTACGGCCAGTGCTGCGGCGGCCAGTGCGTCGCGCTCGACACGCGCGGCGATCGCGAGAACTGCGGCGGCTGCGGCATGAGGTGTCCGCTCGGAGACGTCTGCGCCAGCGGGCAGTGCACCCGTCCCGACGGCGGCTGGAGCGGCGGCTGCCACGCGGACCCGGCGACGATGTGCGCGCCGGGCACGTCGTGCTCCACGAACAGCGCGCGCTGCGTGACGCAGACGTGCAGCGCCTCGTCGTTCGGCGCTCCGTGCAAGGGCGCCGGCAACGCCGTCTGCTGCGGCAACGCGTGCGTCGACCTCTACTCGGATCCGAACAACTGCAACGTCTGCGGCAGCGCGTGCGCCGCGGGCCAGTTCTGCGACTACGGCGTCTGCCGGCCGACGCCGACGTGCGGCCCCGCAAACTCGGGCGCCAACTGCCCGCTGGCTACCGGAGGCGTCGGCCAGTGCTGCGGAGGCCAGTGCGTGAACCGCACGACGAACGCGCAGAACTGCGGCGCGTGCGGCGCCTCGTGTGCCCCTGGAGACGTCTGCACGCAGGGCAACTGCACGCTGCCCGACGCGGGCTACGCCGGCGGCTGCGCGGGCGAGTGCCCCGCCGGCACGTTCTGCGACGGCAACAAGTGCCTGAAGACCTCGTGCGCGCCGGGCTCGACCGGAGAGGTCTGCGGCTTCGGCGTCGGCGTCGGCTCGAACGCGTATCAGGCGATCACCGGCCGTTGCTGCAACGGCAGCTGCGTCGACCTCGCGCAGGACCCGCTGAACTGCGCCACCTGCGGCGCGAGCTGCGCGTCGGGGCTGTGCGTGCAGGGTGGCCCGTTCGGCATCCCCGGCGGCGGAGCCTGCTACACGCCCGCGTCGTCGAACTGCGGCTTCGGCGGGTGCACCGGAGACACCTTCTGCGCCGGCGGCCGCTGCGTGCAGAGGAGCTGCACGAGCGGGTTCTCGGGCGGCACGTGCCAGACCTCCGCGAGCGAAGCCGGCATGTGCTGCCCGCAGGGGTTCGGCTCGGTCTGCGTGAACCCGAAGAGCGACGTGCAGCACTGCGGTGGCTGCGGAATCGCCTGCGGCGCCGGCGCCACCTGCAACAACGGCGTGTGCAGCAACATCGCCGCGCCGTGCACCGCGGGTCACCTCGGCCAGTTCTGCAACCTCGACGCGGGGACCTCGCACGTGTGCTGCCCGGGCGGCGGCTGCGTGAGCTTGCAGACCGACGCGAGGAACTGCGGCCGCTGCGGCGTGGTGTGCGGCAGCGGGCTCACCTGTGTCGAAGGCGCGTGCGTCGCGCTCACCTGCGCGGGGCAGACGCAGCCCGTCGCGTGCAGCGACGCCGACGCGGGAGTCGCCGGCAACTGCTGCTCCGGAGCCTGCGTGAACCGCTCGCGCGACCCGCTCAACTGCGGCCAATGTGGGCGCGCGTGCGTCACCGGCGAGTCGTGCACCAGCGGCCGCTGTGGGCTCGACCAGTGCACGCCGGCGGACCAGGGCGCCGTGTGTCATCGCGCCAACGGCACCGGCCAGTGCTGCTCGAGCGCGTGCCTCGACACGCGCACCGATCGCAACAACTGCGGAGGCTGCGGCCGGGTGTGCCCGGGGACGACGAGCTGCGTGAGCGGAAACTGCCAGTGAGCCGGTGGCCGTTTGCGGTCAGCGGGCCGTGGTAGAAGGCCGCGATGCCTGTCGAGCTTCGCAAGGGTGGCCTGCACGTCTCCGGCACTCCGCTGTGGCTCGACGCCCGGAGGAAGAGCGAGCTGTCGTTCGTCTCCCACGCGCACACCGATCACATCGCGCGGCACGAGCGCGTCATCGCGACCGCCGCCACGCTGCGCATCATGGAGCACCGCCTCGGCGAGCTGCCGTCGAAGCTCCCGGTCCCGTATCACCGGCCGTTCAAGCTGGGAGATCTCGACGTCGAGCTGCTCCCCGCCGGCCACGTGCTCGGCAGCGCGCAGATCCGCGTCACGCGCCCCGACGGCCACCGCATCGTCTACACCGGAGACATCGGCTTCGAGCCGTCGTCGACCGCCGAGCCCGCGAGCATCCCCGAGTGCGACACGCTCGTGCTCGAGTCGACGTTCGGCATGCCGCGCTTCCGCTTCCCGCCGAAGGAGAAGGTCGTCGACGAGATCGAGCAGTGGGCGAGGCGCGCGCTCAGCCGCGGCGTTCGCCCCATCCTCTACGCGTACTCGCTCGGCAAGGGACAGGAGATCATCCACCAGCTCCACGCCCGCGGCCTGCCGGTCTGCGCGCATCCCAGCATCCACGACGTCTCGATGCTCTACACGGAGCTCGGCGTTCAGATGAACGTCCGCCGCTTCGACGGCGAGCTCCACGACGGAGAGATCGGCGTCTTCCCCCCGTTCGGCCGCTCGCCCGCGCTGAAGGAGATTCACCCGAAGACGACCGCCGTGCTCACCGGCTGGGCGCTCGAGTCGTGGGCCGCGCGCCGCTACGGCGCAGACATCGCGTTCCCGCTGAGCGACCACGCCGACTTCCCCGCGCTCATGCGCTGCGCGAAGCAGAGCGGCGCGCGCGAGGTCATCACCGTGCACGGCTTCGCGAAGGAGCTCGCGAAGGCGCTCAACCAGGAAGGCATCTTCGCCCGCGCCGTCACCCAGATGGTGCAGATGGAGCTGCCGCTCGCGCAGCAGGTCGCCCAGCCCGAGCTGGCGCTGTAGCGTTTCGCCTCACTGTCTGTCGGCAACCTCCGTGACGCCGTCGCGGAACCCGCCTTGCAGCACGTCACGTCCATGAAATGGACGCGCGGCTATCGAAGCGATGACGTGGAAGATCGGCGGGGCATGGGCGGAGGCTTCGGCGGAGGCCGCGGGCTGCCCGTCGGCCTGCTCGCGATGGTCGGCTCGCGCTACGGCATCGGCGCCGCGGTGCTCGCGGCCCTCGCGTTCCTCGCCTTCCAGTTCGTCGGCGGCGGCCTCGGCGGCGGCACCTCGACGGCGGTGGACCCGAGCGCGCAGCGCTCTGTGGCGGCGGAAGAGAAGGTCCAGTTCATCTCGTTCGTGCTCGATGACGTGCAGAACACCTGGGAGAAGCACGTGAGCGGCTACGAGCGCGCGAAGCTCGTGCTCTTCGACGGCTCGACGAACACCGGCTGCGGCTACGGCGACCGCGCGACGGGGCCGTTCTACTGCCCGCGGGATCAGAACGTGTACATCGACCTTTCGTTCTTCCGGACGCTCGAGTCGAAGCTCGGCGCCGGCGGCGACTTCGCGCAGGCGTACGTCATCGCGCACGAGATCGGCCACCACGTGCAGCACCAGGTGGGCGCGCTGCGCGGCGGCGGCAGCGTGGCGACCGAGCTGCAGGCCGACTGCTACGCCGGCGTCTGGGCGCACAGCACGAACCAGCGGCAGCTGCTCGAGACCGGCGATCTCCAGGAGGCCTTCACCGCCACGCAGGCGATCGGCGACGACCGGCTGCAGAAGATGCAGACCGGCACCGTGCGGCCCGAGACGTTTACCCACGGCTCGTCGGCGCAGCGCGAGGCTGCGTTCAAGAAGGGCCTCGAGTCGGGCGACCCGCAGGCGTGCAGCCGGATGGAGACCGCGCTCAGGGAGCGTTGATCAACGCGCCCTTGATGGCCGTCCCGCTCGTCCACACGACGAGGAAGTGCGTGGCGTTCCCTGCGCCCGCTGCTCCGACCGCCGGCTCTCCCAGCGGCGAGAGCCGCACCGCAGAACCGGCGAGGCCGCCCGCGGCATCCAGGTGCTGTCCCCACACCTGGCGGGTTCCGGAGACGTCGATGTCCCATGCAGTGAGGTACGCGCGGTCGCCCGCAGCGACCATCGGGTTCGCTGCCCCGACCTGTCCGGCCGACATGCCGCAGGTCGGCTGCAGCATGGGGCCGTTCTGGGCAGCCACCACCGGCATCGACTGACCGTCGAGCCACGTGTAGACGAGCGCATCGCCTCGCGCGGCGATCTTCGGGGACAGGTTGGTCGCACTGCCGCCGCACGGCTCGAGGCCGTTCGGGTTCGTGGTTCCACCGTCGAACGGCACGCGCGCCGCGGCGACGTGCAATGGCGAGGTGTTCTGCTGCCACGCGACGACGAAGTCCATCGTGCGCGCCGCCACGGACGGAGCCGTACGATCGACAGATGGGTCTGCGATCGTAAACGGCGAGGGCGCTCCGCCCGTGAGCAGGACGCCGACGATCGCGCGGTCGCCGGCATGATCTTCTGTCGCTACGACGAGCGCGGTGGCTCCGCTCGCGGCGACCGCCGGCGCGCTGTAGTCGTAAGCGGCGTTCTGGAGAATCGGCGGGCCGACCAGGATCCCGCCGTCGAGGTGCACGCCGCAGCCTTGGATGAAAGACCGCGGGCCGACCGCGGTGGGATCGGTCCACACGACGAAGAAGCGGTCGCCCGCGAACGTCACCGCGGGCTGTGAGAGGCCATTGCCAGCGAGCGAGACGTGCGCACCGAGCAGCGAGCCATCGGCCGCGAGGCGCTGCAGGCAGATCGTCGAGCCGCACCGCCACGCGACGAGGAACTGGTCCCCACCGTAGGCCACCACGGGCTGCGAGGAGGGCGTGGCGGTGCCGCTGATGAGGAACGCTCCGCCGTCGGCTGGAGCGCGCCCGCCGTCGTGAGCCTCGCTGCCGCCGCCGGTGCTGCCGCCGCCCGCGCTGCCGCCGCCCGCGCTGCCGCCGCCCGTGTTGCCGCCGCCGGTGTTGCCGCCGCCGGTGCTGCCGCCGCCGGTGTTGCCGCCGCCGGTGTTGCCGCCGCCGGTGTTGCCGCCGCCGGTGCCGCCATCACGGCACCAGCCCGCATCGCTGCGCGCGCAGAAGCCGGTGCCGAGCTCGTCGAAGTTCCAGCAGCCGGTGAGCAGCAGCGCGAGAGCGATGCGCCTCACGGCCACCTCACGCTGAGAGAGACTCCGCCGCCGCCGGGCGTCACGACCGCGGCCGCCGACACGGGGCCGCCGAAGAGCGCCATCGCTCCGGCGACGGCGAGGGCGACGCCTCCCGCTGCGAGGAGCCCGATGCCGAGGCCGCGCATCAGGCTCCCGCTCGAGGCGAGCGCGTCGACGTCGGCCTGGCTCATCAGCGTCGGATCTCCGGACTGAAGCCGCGTGGCGTACGTGCCGGCGGTGGTGACGCAGGACGCTCCGACGATGACGAGCACCGCGCCACCGACGGCGGGAATCCACGCGCGGGACCGCAGGCTCACCGGTGGAGGCGGAGGCTCCATCTTCTCGCGCAGGTCCGCGGCCGAGCGCGACAGGAAGTCGAGCAGCTCGCCGTCGTTGGCGGCGCGCCCCGTGTACCCGGCGATCGGAGTCCCGTTCGAGCGCACCACGCGCACCGTCGCCGCGAACCCGTCACCAACCTTCGCGACGTTCGCGGTGATGATCCCGTCGGCTCCCAGCGCTCCGGCGAGCTCGGCGAGGCAGCTCGAGGACGAATTGGCGTCGCAGGCCATCAGCTGGCGTTGGCGCTCCATGCCCAGCAGCGCCGCCATCTGTGCGGCCGTCGTCACCTGCACCTCGCCGCTCTGCGCGAGCTGCTGCGCGAAATACTCGGAGAGGAACGTGCAGCGATTCGGCTCGACGTCGACGCAAGTCCACGCGGGAGACGCGAGGCTCGCGCCCAATACCACCAGGCCGGCAGTGAGCATCGGGCGCCGAGCTTACCGCGGACTCAGGCTACGGCTGCGCCTCCGCCGACCATCGCCTCGACATGGGCGGTGGCCTCGGCGAGGTACGCCAGGCGCTTGAGCCGCACTTCTTCGGGCAGCCCGAAGAACGCGTTGAACGCCTCTTTCAGCAGGTCGCGATTTCCGGCCGTGGCCTGGTGGGCGAGGTCGAGCGCGGACTCCTGCGAGTCGAGCGCCTCTTCCCAGTTGTTCTCCGGCGTGAACCCGGCCTCGAGCAGCGACATGAACAGCTGGCACGCCGCGAGCCGCTGCCGCAGCTCACCGATGTGCTCGAGCGGCTCGGCGTACGCTTTGAGCTCGAGCAGCGCGCCGGTGATGCGGGGGTCGACGGTGGCGGTGAGATCTTCCACCTCGACCTCGTTGCGCAGCGCCGCGTTCAGCGTCTCGACCGCGGCCTCGCTGGGCACAGGCTCCACGCCGACCTCGCGCATGTACATGACCGCGACGGCGACGTCGTTGCCGCCCTGCTGCACGACGCCCTTCGCCTTCTCGATCGCCTGGTTGTCGCCGACGGGCCGGCGGTTCTCCATGCGCGTCTTCACCGCCTCGCGGTACAGCGACTCGAACGAGGTGCCCGGCATCATGCGCGTGGGCAGGGGAGGACGAAGCCCCGGTACGTCGAGCACCCACAGCGGCGGGTTGCCCACGTTCTTGAGGCCACGGAACAGCAGGGTGCCCGGCGGATCGTGCGGGCGGAACGGCGGCAGATCGCTCTCCGGCGGAGACTGCGCCGCCAGCGCAGCGGTCCGCTGCTCGCGCGTGAACGACGTGATGCCGACGGCCGGCGGAGGCGGCGGCGGAGGCGCTTCCTCTCCGTTCAGCCCCACCACGCGATCCATGTCGACGTCCTCGAGCTCCAGCGCGTCGAGGCCGGTGCAGCCGGTGAAATCACAGCGCAAGAGCTTCAGCTTCTCGAACGTCGCGCCTTCGAGGTTCGCGCCGCGGAAGTCGCAGTCCTGCAGGCGGCCTCCGTGGAAGTAGGCGTTCGACAGGTCGGTTTCGCGGAAGTTGATCTTCGAGAGATCGCACTTCTCCCACTCACTCCCGATCAGGATGAGGCCGGAGAAGTCCGCGTTCGCTGAGAACAGCTGCGCGAAGGTGGCGCCCGTGTGATCCAGCGGGACCTTCCCGTCTTTGCGGAGGTTGTTCCACTCCTTGGAGCCGTTCTTGAGGAGACTTTCGATGGCAGGCTTCGGCATGGGGCGCTTGCTTTACGCCACGGCCCGTGTTGGTTCCAGAACTCTTCGATGCTCCAGTACACCGCCGGCGCCGACTTCCAGAACGTCCGCCTGGACAAGTTCCTGAGGAAGAAGCTCCCGTCGGTGCCCGTTTCGCACCTGTTCAAGATGATCCGCACCAAGAAGGTGCGGGTGAACGGCCGCAGAGCGCAGCCGGAACAACTCCTGCAACCCGAGGACGTGATCACCGTTCGCGGTGACGAGAAGCAGCTCACCGCGCATGTCCCACAAGAAGAGCGCAAGGCTCCGCCGCTCGATCTCACCCAGCTCAAAGTGCTCTTCGAAGACGACTGGATGATGGTCATCGACAAGCCCTCGGGCCTCGCCGTCCACCCCGGCAGCGGCATTCACACCGGCACCGTCGTCGATCTCGTCCGCGAGTACCTGGGTCCGAAGGCGTTCCGCAACGAGTTCGGCGCGAGCCCCGCGCACCGGCTCGATCGCGAGACGAGCGGCCTGCTCGTCGTCGCCAAGCGTCGGCCCGCGATGGTCCACTTCACCGACGTCTTCACCCACCACAAGGCGAAGAAGAAGTACCTCGCGCTCGCGAAGGGGAAGATGCACCGGCCCAGCGGCGTCATCGATCTCCCCCTCGCGGAGCACCAGCAGACGGCCCTCTCGAAGTCACGGCGCGGTATCAACATGCAACCGGCCGTGACGCGGTGGCGTCTGCTGGCACAGGGCGGGGCTGCCGCTTATGTCGAATGCGTGATCGAGACTGGCCGAACGCACCAGATTCGGAGACACTTCGCCGCCGTCGGGCACCCCCTCGCGGGAGACAAGAAGCACGGTGATTTTGCGTTCAACCGAGAAGCGAAGGCGCAGTGGAAGCTCGACCGCCTGTTCCTCCACGCCGCGCATCTCGAATTTCCCCACCCCGAGGACAACCGCCGCATGGTGATGGAGTCGAAGTTGCCAGCGGAGCTCACGGAGGTCCTGAAAGCAGCCGGAGTCACACCATGAGCGCTCCTCCCACCGACAAGAAGCTCGTCCTCGTCGACGTGCCGAAGCCCAAGTGGTGGAAGCGCGTCCTCAAGGTCATCGGCTTCGGCATCCTCACCCTCGCGGGCCTCGGCGTGCTCGCGGGCTTGGGCGCCTACCTCAAGTTCGGCTCCGACCTGCCGGCCATTCCCCAGGTCGACATGTACCACCCGCCGCTGCTCACCGAGATCTGGAGCCAGGACGCCGTGCTCGCCGGCGAGCTCTACAACGAGCGGCGCAAGGTCGTGCCGTACGAGCGCATTCCCAAGCGCCTCGTGCAGGCGTTCATCGCCGCCGAAGACGCCAGCTTCTTCGATCACGGCGGCGTCGACATCGTCGGCACCATGCGCGCCGTCACCAAGACCATCATCAAGAAGGTCACCGGCAAGGGCAGCGTGCAGGGCGGCTCGACGCTCACGCAGCAGACCGCGAAGGCCATCCTCGTCAGCGACGCGCGCCGCAAGGTGCTCGAGTCGCGCGGCCTCGCCGGCAAGCTCACCCGCGAGACCGAAGAGGCCGCGCGCGAGGCGTTCAAGAAGGCGACCGAGAAGAGCCCGAAGCGCAAGATCCGCGAGGCCATTCTCGCCCGCCGCCTCGAGGCGTCGCTGACGAAGGAAGAGATCCTCTACCTCTACCTGAACAACGTCTACCTCGGTCACCACGCGTACGGCGTGCAGTCGGCGGCCGAGAACTACTACCGCAAGGACGTGAAGGACCTCACGCTCGCCGAGATGGCCCTCATCGCCGGCCTTCCCCAGGCGCCGTCGTCGTTCTCGCCGTTCAAGGCGCCGGAGAAGGCGAAGAAGCGCCGCCACTACGTGCTGGGGCAGATGCTCGACAAGGGCATGATCAGCCAGGCCGAGCACGACGCCGCCGACAAGGAAGAGATCCACGTCTACCCGGTCGAAGACGTCTTCCACGAGCTCTCGCCGTACTTCACCGAAGAGGTCCGCAAGTCGGTCGTCGATCGCTACGGCAACGTCGCGGCGCTCGAAGAGGGCCTGCAGATCTACACGACGATGGACAGCGAGAAGCAGCGCGCCGCGCAGGACAGCGTGCTCGCCGGCCTGCTCGCCGTCGACAAGCGCCAGGGCTACCGCGGCGCGCTGATGAAGCTCGACAAGCCGAAAGACCGCGACGCCTTCATCGCCAGAGCCAAGGTCGCGATGGGCGACGAGAAGCTCACGCCCGGCCGCTTCTACGTCGGGCTCGTCACCGCCGTCGCGGCCGACGGGCTCACCGCCGACGTGAACATCGGCGGCCAGGTGGCGAAGCTGCCGGCGCTCGGCGCGCGGTGGACGCGGCCGGTCAACTCCGAGCGGTACTACAACTCGGGCGCGATGGTGAGCTCGCTCAAGGGCGCCATCAACGTCGGAGACCTCATCCCCGTCCGCGTGGTCGCCGACGCCCGCGGCCTGTGGGACGACAAGGAGCAGTACAGCTCGGCGCTCGAGAAGGAGGTGCCCGAGGGCGTGCCGCTCGTCCGCCTCGAGCAGGACCCCGAGCTGCAGAGCGCGCTCGTCTCGATCGACCCGCACCGCCAGTACCTGGTGGCGATGGTCGGCGGCTACGACTTCGACGCGAACGAGTTCAACCGCGCGTTTCAGGCCTGCCGCCAGCCCGGCTCGGGCTTCAAGCCGCTCGTCTACTCCGCTGCCATCGAGAAGATGGGGTGGACCGAGGCGACCGTGCTCGTCGACGCGCCGATCGTCTACGACGACCCGGAGAACCAGAACCGCTGGAAGCCGGAGAACTACACCGAAGGGTACGTCGGCGACGTGCTGTTGCGCACCGCGCTCGTCAACTCGATGAACATCCCCGCGGTGAAGACGTACATCGAGCTCACCCGCTTCCTCGGCAAGAAGAACGAGCCGCTCGGCATCAAGCTGATGGGCGAGTACATCAAGAACCTCGGCATCAACACGCCGCTGAACCCCGACTTCTCGACGGCGCTCGGCTCATCGTGCGTCTACCCGTACGAGCTCGCGCAGGTGTACGCGACCATCAACCGCCTCGGCGAGAAGCGGCCGACGTACTTCATCCGCAAGATCGCCGACCGGTACGGGCGCGTCATCGAAGACCACACCGCGTACGACGACCCGTGGGCCTCGCTGCAAGATCGCGTCGCCGCCGGCTACGCGCGCCTCTACGAGCCCGGCGAGCAGGTGATGGAGAAGGAGACCGCCTTCATCGTCACCGACCTCATGCGCGGAGTCGTCCGCGAGGGCACCGGCGCGGCCGCCGGCCGCCTCGGCAAGCCCGCCGCCGGAAAGACCGGCACCACCAACGACTCGTATGACGCCTGGTTCACCGGCTTCACCAAGGACCTCGTGACCACCGCGTGGGTCGGCTACGACCTGAACCAGCACCCGCTCAACCGCGCCGAGACGGGCGGCAAGGCCGCGCTGCCCATCTGGCTCGCGTACATGAAGGGCGCGCTCGACGGCCGGGCGCAGCCCGAGTTCGCTCCGCCCGCCGGGCTGGATCTCGTGCGGCTCCGCATCGACGAGAAGAGCGGGAAGATCGCCATGGGCGGCGGCAAGAACGTGAAGGACATGTGGTTCAAGCGCGACACCGAGCCGAAAGAGCGCGGCCAGGAGAAGGGCTCCGTCGGCACGGACCAGTTCATGATGACGCAGTAGCCGCGCCAGAAAGCGGCGGAAGCGTCAGCCTTCGGCGAGTGCGCTGCGCGGCGCGTAGATGGTCGACGAACAGCTGATCCCCAGCGGGCGGTGCCGCAGCGGGCGGTGCCGGGCATCGGCGCCGGCGGTGCCGGGCATCGGTGGCGGTGCCGGGCATCGGTGGCGGTGCCGGGCATCGGGGATGGCGGTGCCGCGTCGGGGATGGCGGTGCCGGGCATCGGTGGCGGTGCCGTGGCGGTGCCGGGCATCGGCGGTGTCGGCGGCGCCGGCGGCGGTCGGTCGTTCGCCTTCAACGTCCTGGCATGAGGCCTGCAGCGTGCTGGTCGCTGTGGCCCGCCGCGCGACAACCTCGAGGCGCAGGTTGGCGTATGGCGCTGCCCCGCCCGGCGCCTCAACAGCCCGGGCTTCCCTGCGTGAGGACGCACGTTCCGCCGCCGCCGCCATCCGTCACCGAGCACGCGACCGTGCCGCCGCCGAACACGGTGCCTCCGCCGCACATGAGCGCGGCGCCGCACGAAGCTCCGGCATCGGCGCAGTCTCCGTGGCTCGTGCACGTCGTGAGCTCGCAGACCACGTCGGGCGGGCAGGGCGTCGAGCCGATCCGCGTGAGCGCCGAGACCTGGCAGTTGTACGTGTCGATCCAGCAGCCGGTGCCGTCGACCCGGCGAACGTCGATGGCGCGGCAGCAACAGCCTTCGACGATCGTGGCTGCGAGCAGGATCCCGAGCCGCATCGCGTCGAGCAGACCACGTCTTCCTGTCCGGCAGCCAACCCGCTAAGCGTCACAGCGCCGCATGGAAGCCGCTGCTGTCAGCCCCGGAGCCGTCGAGCCCGTTCGCACCTCCACCTTCGGCGCCGAGGCTCGCGAGCTGCTCAAGCTCGGCTGGCCGCTCGCCCTCGCTCAAGCCGGCCAGGCGCTGTTCGGCGTCGTCGACACCGCCATCGTCGGTCGCGTCAGCGCCCAGGCCCAGGGCGCCGTCGGCCTCGGCAACGCCGTCTTCTTCGGCTTCGCCTGCCTGGGCATCGGCATCATGATGGCGCTCGACCCGCTCGTCTCGCAGGCCATCGGCGCCGGCGAGCCCGCGAAGGCGCGGTCGCTGTACTGGCAGGGCGTCTGGCTCTCGTTCGTCGCGAGCGTGGTGCTCGCGGTCCCCATCGCGCTGTTTCCCCTCGTGCTGCCCGCGTTCGGGGTCGACCCGGGCCTCGCCGACCAGACGTGGCACTACGTGGTGTGGCGGCTGCCGCACCTGCCGGGCCTGTTCCTCTTCGTCGTCTGCCGCGCCTGGCTCCAGGCCGTCGCGCGCTCGCACGTCGTGCTGGTCGCCGCGCTCGTCGCGAACCTCCTCAACTTCGCCCTCGACTGGCTCTTCGTGCTCGAGCTCGGCTACGGCGTCGCGGGCGCCGCCGTGGCCACGGTGCTCAGCGCCGCCGCCCAGGTGGGCGTCGTGCTCTTCTTCTTCGGGCCGGCTCCTGCCGGCACGCGCCGCGAGGCCGACGTCGCCGCGATGCAGAAGACCTTCCGCGTGGGCCTGCCCATCGGCCTGCAGATGGTCGCCGAGGTCGGCGTCTTCTCCGCGGCCGGCGTCATCGCCGGCACCATGAACGAGGTCAGCGTCGCCGCGCATCAGATCGCCATCACCTGGGCCAGCTTCACGTTCTGCCTCGCCGTCGGCGTCGGAGCTGCCAGCGCCGTCCGCGTCGGCTGGGCCGTCGGAGCGCGCGACACTCCCGCGGCGCGGCGCTCGGGGCTCGCCGCCATCGGGCTCGGCGTCGCCGTCATGTCGACCTCGGCGCTGTTCTTCTTCTCGTTCCCGATGCTGCCTGCACGCGTGATGAGCGATCGCCCCGACGTGCTCGCAGCCGTCGTCGCGCTGTTCGGCGTCTGCGCCGTCTTCCAGGTCTTCGACGGCATCCAGGCCGTCGCCGCCGGCGCGCTGCGCGGAGCAGGGGACACGCGCTTCGCGTTCTGGGCGAACCTCGTCGGTCACTACGCCGTCGGGCTGCCGGTCTCGCTCTTCCTCGGCGTGAAGCTGCAGCTCGGCGTCGTCGGGTTGTGGTGGGGGCTGTGCGCGGGCCTCATCGCCGTGGCGCTCGCGCTGCTCGGGCGCTTCGTCGTGCTGACCCGGCAGGACGTCGCCGCGCTGTAGCCGTCGCCGCTGCTCGCCAGGACCCGAGCGGTCGAGACAGGCGAACCGCCACCCCTGCGCGCTGCGGCAGCCAGGCCTGCCTGCTTGCGGACGGCCACGTCAGTGCGCGCTGCCGACGGGGCACCGGCCCGCCTGCGCTGCGTCCTCCTCGGTGCCGGCCGACGGCTGCCTCGCTACGGCACGATGAGCCGATCGCCGAGCTAGAAGCGGCCCAGCAACGTCATGCCCGCACCGTCGGGCGACACCGACGGCGCCAGCGACAGCCCCGGGTTCTCGCCCGGGCCGCCCGGATCGACGCGGTCCGAGCCTCCGCCGATGTCGAGGAAGAACAGCACGGCGCCCGCCGCGGCCAGCACCAGACCGGTGGCCATCAGGACGACCCCCGCGTTCTGCAGGCCGCCGGCGGACTGGTAGAGATCGAAGGCCTTCGGGTCGGCGCACTGCATGCCGTCGGGGCACAGCTGGCGGCGCTGGCTGGTGAGGCTCATCGTCTGGATGCCGAGCACTCCCGACGTGATGAGCAGCACCGCGCCGGCTCCCATTCCGGCGATGCCGACGATCTTGAGCGGCGTCATCCCGCTGCTGCCCTCCGGCGCCGGAGCCGTCGCTTCGGCCACGGCCGCGGGCGCGGGCTCGGGCTTCTTCTCGTCGGCGGGCGGCGGCGGCGTCACCGGCGCGGCCTCCGGCTTCTTCTCCTCTGGCGGAGGCTTCTTCGCCTCGGCGACCGGTGTCCCCAGCCCGAGGACGTTGCGCACCGCAGGCGCGAAGAACTCCTCGACCTTCTCCTTGAGCCCGGTCTTGAAGTCGTTCGCGGGGCCGGTGAAATCGAACGTCGCGAGCTTCTTTCCGAACTCCTCGACGCTCAGCGCCTCGACGTGCAGCACCACGTCGTCGAGCGCGCTGCCGGCCTCGACTGCGATCAACACCGCCGCTCCCTTCTTCTGCGCGAGGTCGACCAGGCACGGCACCTTCGCGGCGCAATTCGTCGCGTCGTCGACGGGCGTCGGCGTGGGTACGCCGCGCTCGTTCAGCGCCGACGCCAGCGTGCGCGCGAGCTCGAGGGCCTGCGGCTTCGCGACGCCCGAGCGGCGTGTCACCACGACCCATGCCTCCGGACGGATTTCGGCGGCGCCGAGCTGCAGCGAGACAGCGAGCGTCAAAGCGAGCATGGGCTCGAACTTAGCTCTACTGACCCTTGAGGTCCGCTTCGATCTTGTTCGCGAAGCCCTCGGCCTGGTCGCGCTGCTCGGGCTTCACCGTGCCAGCCTTGAGCGCCTCGATGTACTTGCCGAGGATCTTCTTGTCGACCGTCGAGAGCGCGTCGGGCTTCGCCGCGCTCTGCTTCTCGAGCGCCAGGAACCGCGCGAGCAGCTTGTCGCCCTTCGCCGCCTTCGGGACCGGGGCCGGGGCCGGCGCCTTCGGCGTCGGCGCCGGAGCGGGCGCCGGCTGCTTCACCACCGGCGCGGGCTGCTCAGGCTTCGGCTGCTCGGGCGTGGGCGCCGGAGTCGGCTCCGGAGTCTTCGCCACCTCGGGCTGCGGCTCGACCGGCGCCGGCGTCGGAGGAGCCGGCGCGGGAGTTGGCGCCTGCTCCGTCTTCGGCTCCTCCTTCGGCGGCGGAGTCGGCGCCGGCTGCTGCACCACCACCGGAGCCGGCTTGCTGGCATAGGCGATCGCCAGCGCCGCGAGCCCCAGCAACAGGCCGATGACCCCGAGCACGAGCCCGCGCGACGAGCGCGGCGGCGCGGCCGGCGGCTTCGGACGCATCGCCTCGGGCACCGCGACCGTCGCGGCCACCATCTCGGGCGGGAGCTTCTTGCCCGCCTCGTTCGTGCGCGCGACCTCGGACGTGACCGGAGCGAGCCGCGTCGGCTGCTGCGGAATCGGCGTCGCGGTCGAGGGCGCCGGCGGCGGGCGCTCGAGCGGTACGCCCGATGGAGCCACCGCGGCGTGCGAGCCGGACTGCGGAATGCTGCGTCCGATGGACAGGCCGATCGACCGCGCCGTCGACTCGGAGAGCGACTTGCGGATGCGCGTGACGAACTCGCGCACCTCGTCGGCGCTCTGGTAGCGGTCCTTCGGCTCTTTCGCGAGCAGCTTCACGACGAGCTCGTCGAGGTCGTCGGGGATGCTCATCAACAGCGACGACGGCTTCGGAGGGGGCTCCTCCGCGTGCTTCATCAGCACCTCGACCACCGACTCACCGGTGAACGGCAGCTCGCCGGTCAGCATCTCGAACGCGATGATGCCGACGGCGTAGAGGTCCATCGCCGGCGAGACCGCGCCGCCGCGCGCCTGCTCCGGAGCCATGTACGACGGCGTACCGACCAGCATCGAAGCCCGCGTCTGCGGCGTCGAACCGAGCACGCCCAGCTTCGCGATGCCGAAGTCGAGCAGCTTCACGTAGCTCATGCCGTCGCGCTGCTTGCAGAGGAAGATGTTCGACGGCTTGAGGTCGCGGTGAATGACGCCCGCCGAGTGCGCGGCGCCGAGCGCCGACAACATCTCCTCGAGGATGACCATCACCTGGGGGATCGGCATCACGCGCTTCTCTTTGCGGTTGCGCGCGAGCATGTCGGCGAGCGGCTCGCCGTCGAGGTACTCCATGACGATGCACTGCCGGCCGTCGGGCAGCGTGTCGTAGCCGAATACGTCGACGATGCCGCGGTGGCCGACCGCGTTCACCGCGCGCGCCTCGGACACGAGGCGCTTCACCTGCTCTTCGTTCTCGGCGATCTCCGGCCGCAGCACCTTGATCGCGGCGCGCTTGCCGATGACCGGGTGATCGCCCGAGTACACGATGCCCATGCCGCCGGCTCCCAGCTTCCCGCGCACCACGTAGCCGTTCACGGTCGTGCCGATGACCGCGTCTTTCACCGTGTTGTTGCCGAACGCGACCGACGACGAGCCGCCCGCGCCGGCCTGCCCCGTGGCGCCGCCCGCGAGCGCCGCGAGCACGGGCTCAGAGCGCTGGCCGCCGGTGATCGCCAGCGAATCGGCGTTGCGGATCTCTTCGCCGTCCGCCGGACGGATCACCGTCTCGACGTGCCGCTCTTGATCGACCGGTTTGTCTTTGCCCCCTCTGTCGACTTCGTCGGGCATGAGGCCGAATACCTTAGCGCATCTTCTTGAGCGCAGCTTCGAACAGCGGGCGCGGCAGCGAGGCCAGCGTCTTCATCCCCACACCCATCTGCCACGGGAAGGTGTAGCTCTCCGCCCCGCGCAGGATGGCGCGGCCGATGTGCTCGACGGCGTCCGCGGTCTCCATCAGGAAGGGCGGGTTCTTCAGGTCCGTCGTCATCTCCGACTTCACGTAGCCGGGGTGGATGCAGGAGACCGTGATGCCCAGCTTCTGCACGTCGAGGCGCAGCCCCTGCAGAAACGTGGCGAGGTAGGCCTTGGTGCCGCTGTAGGCGCCCAGCCGCGGCAGGCCGCCGTAGGCCGCGATCGAGCTGATGCCGACGAGGTGGCCGCGCTTGCGCTCGACCATGCCGGGCAGGGCGCCGCAGAGCGTGGCCGTGGCGCCGAGCACGTTCACCTTGAGCATCTGCTCGATCGGCTTCCAGGCGATGCGCTTGCCGATGCTCTCTTCGGCGATGCCGGCGTTGGCGACGACGAGGTCGAGGCCTCCGCTCTGCGCGTCGAGCTCGCGGACGCGCGCCTCGGTGGCGTCGCCGTCCGAGCAGTCGAGCTTGATGGGGATGATCTTGTCGCCGGCTTCGGCTTTGAGGGCCTCGAGGTTCTCGAGGCGGCGCGCGACTGCGTAGACGCGGATGCCGCGCCGGGCGAGCCAGGTGGCGAGGCCGCGGCCGATGCCGCTCGAGGCGCCGGTGACGAGGGCGTTCTGGTATTCCATCAGTCGATCTCTCCGCACGACACGTACAGTGAGTTGTCGCGGGCGTCATGCACGTTGATGACGTGGTTGCCGTCGCGCAGGTCGGAGAGCTTGCGGGCGGTGAGCACGTTCTCGAAGACGATCTGATCGCCGTCGAGCTCGGGGGCCTCGGTCTTGTCGGAGATCGGCGCCAGTCCCGCGGTGATGCCGCCGACGTTGTCACAGCGGCCGTCGTGCACGTGTGAGGTCTGAGAGCCCTCGACGCTCGAGCGCTTGACGACGACGCGAACGCGCACGCCGTCGGCGGTCTCGGTGAGCGTGGCAGTGCCGTCCTGGCCGGAGTTGTTCTGCTGCAGCATCGCGACGGTGACGGAGTTACCGCCGCAGGCAGTGACGGCGAGGAGGAGCAGGGCCCAGCGCATGGCGCGCGCGGACCCTACCATGCGAAGCGCGGGGGTGACGGTCGAGGCCCCGCCCGTTCGCCAGGCCCCCGTGACTTCGGCGAAGGTGCCCCGGTGCGACGGCTCGCGCCCCTGTTGCTCATCGCCTGCGGCAGCATTGACGACCTGGTGCCGGGCATCGACGGCTCGGTCGATGGCTCGGTATCGGCCGTGGATGGGTCGGTGCCAGGCATGGATGGTTCGGATGGGGCGGTGCCGGATGGGTCGGTGCCGGGCATGGAGATGGGCGATGCCGGCGGTGACGCAGGCACTGTCCTCGATTCAGGCACGCCAGATGCCGGCCCGGCTCCGTGCAGGACACGCATCACCTATGGGAGCACATGGATCAAGCCGTCCGGGCACCCCACTGACTTCGATGAGGTCAACGGGCTCGTGACATGGGACGGCGGCTTCACCATCGACGCTGCCGGCAACTGCGTCGCCGAATTGTCCAATGGTTGGCGGCCTGTGTTCGCCGGTCGAATGGGCTGTGTCATGTCGCTAGACACGACCTGCATGCCCGGCACCTGTGCGACGCGCATCGCCTATGGCTCCGGATGGTTGGCACCGCCCAACCACCCTGCTCGCTACGATGACGTCAACGGCATCCTCACCTCCGATGGGGTCTGTCAGAACAGCGCCGTCACGCTTTCGCCGGGCTGGCGGCCGACGTTCAACGGACCGTGCGAGCACGCGATCCGCTACACGCAATGCGGGCCGCTCTTCTCGAATCCCGTCGTCGCGAACGACTGTCCCGACCCCGGCGTCACGCACGACCCCGACGCAGGCTACGTCATGGTCTGCACCTCCGGCGGGCCCGGATTTCCCATCCGCACCTCTCCCGACCTGGTGCGGTGGACCTTTCGCGGCCCGGCGATGACTCAAGCCACGAAGCCGCCCTGGGCGACCGGAGACTTCTGGGCGCCCGAGCTTCACCGCGCAGCCACCGGCTGGGTGCTCTACTTCAGCGCGCGCCACACGAACGGCTCACTCGCCGTCGGCGCCGCCACCGCCCCCACCGCCCTCGGCCCGTTCACCGCGCAGGCGACTCCACTCGTCACTGAGTCCGGCCCCGGCGTCATCGACGTTCACGTCTTCCAGTCCCCCGACGGCAAGCGCTGGCTGCTGTGGAAGCGCGACGGCAACGCGGTCGGGCAGGCGACCCCGATTCGAATTCAACAGCTCGGCCCCGACGGAGTCACCCGCGTCGGCGGCACCGTCGATCTCCTCACCAACGATCGCCCGTGGGAGGGCGCCGTCGTCGAAGGACCGTGGATGATCCACGAGGGCGGCACCTACTACCTCTTCTACAGCGCGAACGGCTACGCCAGCACCGCGTACGCGGTCGGCGTGGCGCGCGCATCGTCTCCGACGGGACCGTTCACGAAGTTGCCGAACCCCATCCTCGTGACGAAGGGCGCCTGGGCGGGTCCCGGCCATGGCTCGGTGCTCAAGGGCCCGCGCGGAGATTGGGTCCACGTCTTCCACTCGTGGGTCGCGGGCTCCGTCGGGCAGGCGCCGGGCCGGCAGGTGCTCGTCGAGCGCGTCACCTTCGAGAACGGCTGGCCCGTGATGCACGCGGCGCCGTCGTCGCGCTCGCAGCCGCTGCCCTGACCGCCGCTACTTGCCTCCGCCGCTGGCGAGGTTCGCCTTCGGCCCCGGCCACACCGTGAGCGCCGTGCCCACGCGCAGCCCGTGCGCGCTCTTCGGCAGAGACGCGTTCCAGCTCTTCAGGTCGCTGACGCTCACGTCGAAGCGCTGCGCGATGCTCCACAGCGAGTCGCCCTGGGCGATGCCGTAGGTGACGCGCGTCTTGCCGTCGACGGTCGCCGTCGCGAGCGTGCCCGAGGGAGCCGATGCGACCGGGCTCGTGCCGCTGCCGGCGGGGATCTCTTGCTCGGGCCGGGCTGCGAGGCCGCTGCGGCGCGCGCGCGCGACCTGCCGCTCGATGACGGGGTCCAGCTTGCCGGCCTTGAGTGAGGCCGCGCTCGGCACGGGGATGAGCAGCTCCGCGCCCATGCGCAGCGCCTTGACCGACTTGATGTTGTTCACGCGCATGATGGCCTCCGCAGCGCTCGCGTAGCGCACCGCGATGCCCGACAGCGTGTCCCCGCGCGCGACCCTGTGGATCTTGAAGTTGAGCCGCTCGGAGGGGCCCAACTTCGCCACCTGCTCCGTCGTCGTCTGCGCCGTGCCCTTCGGAACCCGGATGACGTACGGCTGGCTCGCCGACGCCGGCGGAGTGCACCAGCGCTTGATCTCGGGGTTGAGCACCTTCAGCTCTTCCGTCGTGGTGCCGGTGATGCGCGCGAGCACGTCGAGGTCGACTTGCGTGTCGAGCGCCACGTCCTCCCATTCGAGAGGCTTCTCGTAGTCGAACTCTTCCTGCGCGAAGCCGAACGCCTCGGGGTGCTTCGCGATGAGCGCGGCAGCGATGAGCTTGGGCACGTAGTGCTTCGTCTCCTTCGCGAAGCCGGGCTTCTTCTCGGAGAGCTGCCAGAAGTCGCGCGTGCCGTAGCGGTTGGTGATCCACCTGACGCGACCTCCGCCGGTGTTGTAGCCGGCCCACGCGAGGTACCAGTGGCCGTGGTTCGCGTAGAGCTGCGAGAGGTACGCGGCCGCGGCCTTCGTCGCCTTGATGAAGTCGGAGCGCTCGTCCATCCAGAAGTCGCGCTTGAGGTGAAACATGTCCGCCGTGCCGGCGATGAACTGCCACGGCCCGACCGCGGCAGCCCACGAGCGCGCCTGCGTCGAGAAGCCGGACTCGATCATCGCGAGGTAGACGGTGTCTTTCGGCAGCCCCGCCTCGACGAGGATCGGCTGCATCAGCGGGATGTAGCGGGTCGAGCGGCTCATCCACTTGCGGAACCACTTGCGACCCTGGTTCTGGAAGAAGTGGACGTATTGCGCGACGAGCGGCTGCATCTCGACCGGAATGTCGTAGCGGTCTTTGACGAGGGAGACGTCGAAGCTGGCGACGTCGGTGACCGGGTCGAGCACGAAGGGGAGGGGATCTCCGGAGGTCTCTGCCTCGTCGAGCGCCTGCTCGAGCCGCTCGCGGAGCGCGTTGCCGAGCCCCAATCGCTGCACCTGCTCGCGCAGCTCGGCGTCGGACTTCGCCGCGGGCTCGAGCGTGACCTCTTCGAGCGCGCGCAGCTCGTCGAGCTCGCTGGGGCCGACGTCGGCGTCGTCGCCTTCTGCGTCGGCAGGCGCAGCCGGCTGGGGCTCGAGGAGTTGCATCCCCGGAGGGGGCGGGGGCAAAGGGACTTCATTCGGGCCCGCGCCGAGCGCGACTGCCGAGACGAGGAAAAGAAGCATGGGGAGGCGCACGCACTCTACCAAACGTGCGTCGCGCTTCGACTCTTCCCCCTCCCACCTCGCGGCACATCACCCACATTGCACTCGCCAGAGAGCCACAGGGTCAGTGGGTGGCATGAAGCGATTCCTGGCCCTCATCGTGCTGCTTGCAGTGCCCGCGCTCGCGCGGCCGACGCTGTCGAACCGCGATGACCGCCGCTACGACTACGTCCTCGAGTGCCGGGCATCCATGGAGCATGGACGAGTCTCCGCACAGGAACTCGCGCCCTTGTCGAGCGGATGCACTCTCAGCGTGAAGGGTGCCGGTTCCGCGCGCGTGCACACCGACTCGCGCTGCGTGATCCGTGGCCACAATCTCGCCTGCACTTAGCAGGTGCGTGCGTCCGGTCGGGGCACCGTGAGGATACTGCGACGGGCCCGGCTGGAGTGAAGGGTGCTCTGGGCTCGCGCGCGCACAGGGAAGCTGCGGCGAGGCCGAAGTCTCGTGCCGGTTCTGCGCCGACTGGCATCAACCGTCAGGAAGCGGAGCCAACCCAACTTCCGACCGCTTCGCGTTCATCCATTCGCGGTCGCCGATGAATGGCGCATTGACCAGGTCCGGCCGGCGCTTCATCAGATCGGCGACCAGCTGCTGCCGCAACAGGTCCCGGTAGGCCAACCGTCTCCGCGCAGGAGACTGCGCGAGCGCGACGTAGTCCGGCGCGTCGTCGATGAGCGGGTGCCTCTGGCCGTAGGCGTAGTGGTTGTGGCTGGAGTACTTCCACTTCGAAGGGCTTCGGCACAACCCAGCGCGTACGGGGTTGAGGTCCCCGTAGCGCATGACGGTGAGAAGGTGCCGGCCGTCGGGCTTGATGGTGGGGCTGCGCATGCGCTCCATGATGACCTGCCCTTTTCGCCCGAGACGGCGGTTCACAAAGAGCGCGAGTCCGTGGTTGACGACCTTCCAGAAGTCGCTGAACGCCTTCTGTCCTGCGGTGGCGGTGACGACGAGATGCGGGTGCGTTCCCATCAGGCAGAAGGAGTGAATGCGGATGCCGTACTTCTGCTTGTTGGAAGACAGAAGATTCAGGAAGTGGTCCGCCACCGCCGGCTCGTTGAACAACATCATCCCGTTGTGGCTTCGAAAGGTGATGTGATTCGTCGTGTTGTGCGCGACAAGCTGGTGACGTGGAATCCGACCCATTCGCGGGAAGTCGAGCAAAGTCTGCGCCCAGCCAAATGGCCGCCTCAAAGCGCTTTCTTGCGAGCTGAGAGTCGTTCGGGACGGATGCGCGAGCGCCGAGCGGCCGCTGCCCGATCGGTCACTGTGAGCGCCGCCGATGGATCGATGAATGCCTGGCACCTCGATTGTGCGACCACAGTCGAGGTCACGGGCGTCACACTCGACTGCCGTCACGACTGCCCGACTGCCGACTGGCGTCAGATGCCCGGCACCGTATCCCGTATCGCGTACCCCTCAGATGAACGCAGGCACCGAGGTCGACTGAATGCCCGGCACCGACGTCCGTCCCGATATCCAGCTGAACCTCGGCACCGATGTCGACTGAATGCCCGGCACCGGAGTCGGACACGATCGAAGCAATCTGCGATGCCCACGCGCTACTTCGTGCCGTGACCCTTGCCGAGGATCTGCGTCACATACTTCTCGAAGTCGAAGTGCGGCGAGTTCTCGCGGTCGTGGCAGCTGACGCACATCTTCGGGTCGTTTCCCTTCCCGATGTTCGTGAGCGTCGGCTCGTCGGAGTGAATCGACCCCGGCCCGTGGCAGCTCTCGCAGCCGATGCCCTCGCGGCCGGCGGTCTTGTCGATGCGGCACACGCCGCCGGCGCGCTGCCAGCCCGTCACGTGGCACCCGACGCAGTCGAGGTGGAACTGCTTGTTCTCCTTCACCAGCGTCTCGAGGCCGTGCGCGTGCTTGCTCGCCTCCCAGATCGGAAACGCCTCTTTGTGGCAGTCGCGGCACGCCTCGTTGCCGACGAACCCGGCTTCGTCCTTCGCCGGCTGCGGGCAGTCCTTCCCCTTCGTCCGCGCGTACTCGAGGTTCAGCTGGCCGACGTCTTTGTCGTACGCGTCGACGATTGCCTTCACCGCAGGGTCTTGCGGGAAGCTCGACTCCAGCGGCAGAAAGCGCACGGAGAGCGACCGCTTCCCCTGCGGAGAGGGCGGTGGCTCCGAAGCGGCCGCCGCGCGCCGTGACTCGAGCTCGACGAGCTTCTGCTGCAAGAGCTCCTTGCGCGCCGGCTGCAGCGTCGGGTCGTTCGTCTGTGCCCTCAGCATCTCGATGCGCTCGTCGAGCGCCTGCAGCTCACGCTCCTTGTCGGACGCGCCCATGAGCAACTCGACCTTGTCGCCGGTGCCGTCCCAGACGTCGACGCGGATCATCGAGCGGCCCTTGCTCTGCACCTGCGCGACTGGCGGGTCGGTGCGGAACAGCCGGCTCTGCTCGCCGGCGATCTCGTCCTTCGCACGGGCGGCGACGAGGAGGTCGACGCCCGACCCCGGCGCTGCTTCTGCGGCCTTGTCGAGCGGACCGGGAAACAGGCCGAGGACCAGGCGGGCACCCTTCGACCGCACCTGGCCCGCGGCAGCAGCGAGCTCGGAGCTCGTCGAACCCGACACGACGCCGACCTTGAAGCCTCCACGCTCCAGCACGCGCGGGCCGTTGAGCTCCGGCAGCGCCTGCTTCTTGCGGAAGTCCGCACCGCGGACGTCGTCGAGCGGCCCGGCGATGCGCGCGTCGAGCTTCATCTCCTTGAAGGCCGCGGCGAGGGCCGTCGCCTTGCGCTCCTGCTGCGCGACGGCCTCTTCGGGGATCGACGGCGCGCCGAACAACGCCTCGCCGCTGTCGATGAAGAACGTCGGCCGACCCTCGGCGCGCACCTTCTCGAGCTGAGCCGCCGCGCGCGCGATGCCGCCGCGCATGTTCTCGCTGCAGCCGCAGGGGCCCAGGTAGCCGCGCAGCTCGGCGGAGATGACGATCGTCGCGTCGGGCGCGCCGGCAGCAGCCGGGTCAGGCTTCACACCCGTGCTGGGGCAAGCGGCGAGCACGACCGCCGCGAGCACGAAACTTCTCACCAGAGGATGGACTCCACCAGCTCGTCGATCTTCTCACCGAGCGCCTCGAGCCCGTTCGCCTTCGAGAGAAAGCCGTCGGCGCCGACCTGTTGCGCGAGCTTTCCGAGCTGCTCGTCATCGAGCGAGCTGAAGATCACGATCGGGATGTCCTGCGTCTTGAACTCGTTCTTCAGCGTCCGGCAGATGTCGGTGCCCTTCGCGTCGGGCATGTGCAGGTCGGTGAGGATCAGATCCGGCTTGAACGTCTCGAGCGTCTTCTCGAACTCGACGAGCGTCGACGTCGCCTTCACCTCGTAACCGCGGCTCTCGAGCACGGACTTTTCCATCGCGAGGGTGATCTCGCTGTCGTCGATGAGGAGAATTCTCCTGCGCTCGGTCACGGGGCTCGCGTCTTAACAGACTACTTCTTGATCGCCTTCACCATCTTCATGAAGTCCGCGCGCGCCGCCTCGACCGTCTTCGCGGGGCCGGTGAGCTTGAAGAAGACCGCGCCCTCGGGCCCTTCCACGATCGCGCCGAGCAGCTTGTAGCCGGGCTTCGAGACCTTCGGCCCCATCATGCCGCCGCCGCCGGTGTACGTACCGTCGACCTCTACCGTCGTCATGTCGAAGCTGCCGACCTTCTCTTTCTTCGTCGGCGGAGCCTTCGCTCCCTCGAACTGGCCGACCCAGCGCTGCACGTTCATGTCGACGCTGCCGCCTTGGCCCTGGCCGAAATAGAAGACGCCGAGCTCGGCTTCCTCGGAATCGCCCTTCGCCGCGGGGATCAGGTAGGTCGCCGCGCGCATCGGCCGCTGAGCTCCGACCTTCCAGCTGGACGGCGGAGTCCACGACAACCCGCCCGCCGAGTCGGCAAGCGCAGGCAACGTGAGAAATATCGCCACGCCAAAGACGTACTTGGACATACGGGCGGTATACGCCCGCGTCACTTGACCTGCCAGAGTGCCGGTGCCTAAAGGGGCCGCCCATGTTCCGTTCCGTTTTCGTGTCCGCCGCGCTGCTCGTGTCCGCACCGGCCTTCGCCGATCTGAAGGTCGGCTACGTCGATCTGCAGCGCGCCCTCACCGAGGTGCACGAAGGCATCGCTGCCAAGGCCAAGCTCAAGGCCGAGCTCGACAAGAGGAAGACCGAGTTCGAGCAGGAGCAGAACAAGCTCCGCTCCGACAAAGAGGTCCTCGACAAGCAGGGTCCAATGATGAGCGAAGAGGTCCGCAACCAGAAGTTCGCGGAGCTCCAGAAGCGGCTGTTCGATCTCACGCAGAAGGCCGAAAAGCTGCAGATGGAGATGGCCCAGAGCGAGCAGAAGGAGCTCAAGAAGATCTTCGAGAAGATGGACCCGATCATCGCGGGCTTCGCGCAGCGCGACGGGCTGACGATGATGTTCGAGAAGACGGACTCGGGGCTGGTCTACGCGCCCGCGAGCCTCGACTACACGAACGAGCTCGTTCGCACGTACAACGACAAGTACCCGAAGGCCGGTGGAGCCCCCGCGAAGGACAAGAAGGACGGGGCGGCTCCGAAGACCGAGGCTCCGAAGAAAGACGCGCCGGCCGCGGCCGCGAAGTAGCCGGTTTCTCAAAAGCACGGAATTTGCCCAAGGCACTGTCAGAGCTCGCGGCGCACGTCGGCGGCACCATCGACGGCGACGGCTCTGTCCTCATCAGCGGCCTCGCACCGCTGTCAGAAGCCGGTGCCGGGCATCTGTCCTTCTTCTCCAATCGCCGCTACAAGCGCGACTTCGAGACGACCAAGGCATCCGCGGTGTTGGTGACCGAGGGCACTCAACGGCACAACGGCACCACGCTGGTGAGGGTGAAGAACCCGCAGCTTGCGTTCGCGCGACTGTCTCAGCTGTTCCACCAACGCCGCGTGCACCTGGCCGGAATCCACCCTGCCGCCACTGTGCACCCCGAGGCCACAGTGCACGAGTCCGCCACCGTGATGCCCGGCACCGTGGTGGATCGGGGCGCGAGTGTTGGGGCGCGGACGGTGCTGTATCCGGGCGTGTACGTCGGCGAGGGTGCGCGCATCGGTGAGGCCTGCGTCCTGCACGCGAACGTCGCCGTCTACGAGCGCTGCATCGTCGGCGACCGCTGCACCCTGCACGCGAACAGCGTCGTCGGCGCCGACGGCTTCGGCTTTGCGCTCGACCCCGACGCCCTCGAGCACGTGAAGATCCCCCAGGCCGGCATCGCACGCCTCGAAGACGACGTCGAGCTCGGCGCCTGCTCCTGCGTCGATCGCGCCACCCTCGGCGAGACCGTCGTCGGCCGCGGCACCAAGATCGACAACCTCGTGCAGATCGCCCACAACGTGAAGATCGGCCCCCTCTCCATCCTCTGCGCCCAGGCCGGCATCTCCGGCTCCACCGAGCTCGGCGCCGGCGTCGTGCTCGGCGGCCAGGTCGGCATCGCCGGCCACCTCGAGATCGGCGACCGCGTCATGATCGCCGCCCAGGCCGGAGTCGGCCACGACGTCGAGGACGGCGCCGTGCTCGGCGGCTCTCCCGCCTACGACGCCGGCACCTGGAAGCGCGCCTCCGTCGTCACACAGCAGCTGCCCGACCTGCTCAAAGAGGTCCGCAGCCTCAAGAAGCGCATCGAAGAGCTGGAGAAGAAAGGGGACAAGAAGCCGTGATGGACGTCATCGAGATTCAGAAGCTCCTCCCGCACCGGTACCCGTTTCTGCTCGTCGACCGCGTCGTCGAGTACACGCCCGGAGAGCAGCTCGTCGGCTACAAGAACGTCACGCTCAACGAGCCGTTCTTCGGCGGCCACTTCCCCGGCCACCCCGTCATGCCCGGAGTCCTCATCCTCGAGGCCCTCGCCCAGGCCTGCGCGCTGCTCGCCTACAAGACCGAGAAGCTCGAGCCGTCGAAGCTCGTCGTCTACCTGATGTCGATCGACGGCGCGAAGTTCAGAAAGCCCGTCGTCCCCGGAGACCGCCTCACGCTGACCGCCAAGGTCATCAAGCAGAAGGGCCAGATCTGGAAGCAGCGCGGAGAGGCCACCGTCGACGGCGCCCTCGTCGCCGAGGCCGAGTTCCTGGCCACCGTCGTCGAGAGGGACAAGGCGTGAGCGTTCACGCGACCGCCATCGTTCATCCCGAGGCCCAGCTCGACGTCTCCGTCGAGGTCGGGCCGTACGCCGTCATCGGCGCCAAGGTGAAGGTCGGCGCCGGCACCCGCATCGGCCCGCACGCCGTCATCGAGGGCGACACCACCATCGGCGCCCGCAACCGCATCTTCCAGTTCGCGAGCGTCGGAGCCGACCCGCAGGATCTGAAGTACGCCGGCGAGGCCACCCGGCTCGTCATCGGCGACGACAACCTGATTCGCGAGTTCACCACCCTGCACATCGGCACCGCCGGCGGCGGCGGAGTCACCCGCATCGGCAACAAGAACCTCTTCATGGCCTACAGCCACGTCGCGCACGACTGCGTCGTCGGCAACGGCTGCGTGCTCGCGAACTCCGCGGCGCTCGCGGGCCACGTCGAGCTCGGCGATCACGTGATCATGGGCGGGCTGACCGCGGTGCATCAGTTCACCCGCATCGGCAAGCACGCCTTCATCGCCGGCGGAGCGATGGTGGCGATGGACGTGCCCCCGTACTGCACCGCCCAGGGAGATCGCGCCGAGCTCGTCGGCCTGAACACCGTCGGGCTCTCGCGCCACGGCTTCACCGACGATCAGATCGCCCGCGTGAAGGACGCCTACAAGATTCTCTTCCGCTCGAAGATGGGGCTCAACGAGGCCCTCTCGAAGCTCAAGGCCGAGCACGGCGGGCACTCGGAGATCGATCACCTGATCGAGTTCTTGAACGGCTCCAAGCGGGGCGTCACGCGCTGAGCCGTGAGCTCGATCGGGCTCATCGCCGGCAGCGGCGCCTTCCCCTTCATCTTCGCGAAGGCCGCGCGCGCGCAAGGCCTCGCCGTGCACGCGGTCGCGCACAAGGGGGAAGCCGACCCCGCGCTGCAGAACGAGGTCGACAGCCTGACCTGGGTGAAGCTCGGCCAGGCGAAGGGAATTCTCACCGCGCTCAAGCGCGCCGGCGTCGACAAGGCCGTCATGGCCGGAGGCCTGGGCCGCGCCAGGAGCCTCACCCAGGCGTGGCCCGACGCCGGAGCCCTGAAGATCGCCCGCCGGCTCCGCGGCTTCCGCGACGACGAGCTGTTGCGCGCCATCGCCGCCTACTTCGAGGAGGGCGGCGTGCAGATCGTCGCGCCGACCGACTACGTGAGCGAGGTGCTCGCTCCTGCCGGCCACCTCGCGGGCCCGAAGCTGAAGGCCAACGAACAGCGCGACGTGGAGCTCGGCCGCGAGGTCGCCGCGTCCTTGGGCAAGGCCGACGTCGGGCAGACGGTCGTCGTCAAAGACGGGGCGATCGTCGCGGTGGAGGCCGTCGAAGGCACCGACGAGGCGATTCGCCGCGGCGGGCGCCTGGGCGGAAAGGGCGCCGTCGTGGTGAAGCGCGTGAAGCCGGGGCAGGACCTGCGGTTCGATCTCCCGGCCGCTGGGCCGGTGACGCTCGAGGTGATGCGCGAGGTGCACGCGCGCGTGCTCGCGGTCGAGGCGGGGCGCACGGTGCTCCTCGGCGCGGCGGACATGTTCCGGCTCGCGGAGCGCTTCGGCATCAGCGTGGTGGGCATATAAGGTCCACCGTCGATGCCGCAGCAGCCGCCGCCGAAAGCCCTCCCGGCGCCTCCGTTCGCGAACCGCGAGCTCAACGGAGAGGTTCTGCTCGAGGAGCTGTACGAGCTGCGCTCGGCCCAGGTGCACCAGCGCCAGCTCGTCGACTGCGTGTCGGGCCTGCGCGAGCTCTCCGGAGTCCGCGCCACCGAGGCCGCGCAGCGCATCAAGCACCTCGCGCAGGCGCGCTTCGCGCAACAGCCGGCGATGGCGGGCCTGCTCGTGCGTTGGGCGCACCGCTTGAAGACCGACGTCGACGTGCCGCTGCTGCTCGGCCACTTCGAGCGGCTCGCGCTGGTGAACGGCGCGCTGTCGGCGCTGCGCCGCGCCTGCGAGCGGCTTCCGAAAGGTGGGCGTGGGTGAAGAAGAAGGCGGCGGCCGGCTTCGACCTCGTCAGCGCCGAGGCGCGCGCGCGGGTCGACGCGTGGACGGAGCGCTCGCGCGACCTCTTCACCGAGCTGCTCGAGGACGCGACGAGCGATCTCCAGCGGGAGCTGTTGAACCGGGCGGTCGCCGCCGGCCACACCGCGGCCGAGGTGCACGCGTTCGCCGACGCGCTGCGCGGGCTGCCCGACGCCGAGGTGTTCGAGAAGTGCACCGTCGATCGCGACGTCACGCCCGACCACTCGGTCGTGCAGCTGTTGCAGGCCGAGGCCGACCCGCTGTTCGCGTTCACGCTCAAGGGCGGAGAGATCTCGCCGTCGGACATGGTGCCGAAGGTGCCGGACAGCATGCTGCCGTACGTGCGGCCGTCGGCGCCGGGGCCGCGAGGGCCTCCGAAGTTCGACGAGACCACGGACCCCGGCGTGCGGGTGCGGCGCTCGGGGGGCTTCGACGCGAGGGACGACGGAGCGCTCAAGAAGACGGCCGCGGCGGCGTCGCGCGAGCTCGGCGCGAGCCCGGATGCTGCGCCGGTGGTGAAGCCGGCGTCGGGTAAGCACGCTGCCGTCGCGCCGGCGGGCTCGGGCCCGGTCGTCGCGCAGGACCTGCTCAACGACGCGCTGCACCCGCTGGGAGTGACGTACCGCGAGCAGGCCGTCGACGGCGTCGGTCAGCTGAAGCTGGAAGAGGTGATGACGCAGGCGCTGTCGGCGCTGCAGCGGGGGCTTCCGGTGCCGGTGGCGCTCGGCCCGAACCCCGGCCAGGACCGCCGCCTCGCCCTGTTTCTGCAGGTGCAGGTGAGCGGCAAGAGCCGCGCGTACCAGCTGTACGACGTGCTCTCGCAGGAGCTCGCGTGGATCAACGAGGGAGATCTGTTCGCGCGCGCCGAGCTCCCGTTCGCCAGTAAACACAACCGCCGCATCACGCGCATTGCGCTGCCGGTCATGAAAGGGTTTTGAACGTCATGGTCCTCTCGCTGCTGGTCGCCACGATGCTGACGGACGTCGTCGACGTCTCGATCACCCGGTCTCCGTATCGGAAGGGTGAGATGCCCTCGGTGAACATCACCATCTTGGAGCCCATCGCGGGCTTTCGGCTGCAGCTTCAGCGCAGCGACGGCAAGAAGGTCGACGTGAAGGGGGGCGGCAAGCCGGGCCAGAAGCGCGTCATCGAGCTCGTGCAGCCGGAGGGGGCGTTCACGTGGAGCGGTGAGCTGTCGATCAACTACACGAACGGGCAGAGCGGGGTGATGCCGCTGGAGTTCGACACCGCGGTGTGGGGCCAGCTTCAGCTGAAGACGAAGAAGGAAGACGTCGACCTGGCGAACCGCAAGTGGCCGTTCACCACGAATCGGCCGGTGACGAAGGCGAAGCTGGAGGTGCTGATGGACACGGGCCGCTACGCGTTCAACGACGAGATCGAGCTCAAGCCGAACAAGGCGGGCGAGCAGCTCTCGGTGACGTGGCCCGAGGCGCCGGGCAAGGTGATGATGATGTGGCTCAAGGTCTACGACGACTCGGGCCACTTCGTAGGCGCCGAGTTCTGGGACTGGTGGATCGACATTCCCCACGACGACATCGAGTTCGAGACGGGGAAGTCCGAGATCCGCGAGGGCGAGGCCCAGAAGCTCGAGAAGTCGTACAAGGACATCAACGCCGAGCTCGTCAAGTACGCGCAGATCCCGGACCTGGAGCTCAGCATCTACATCATCGGGCACACCGACTCGGTCGGGCCGAAAGACTACAACCGCACCCTGTCGCTCTCGCGCGCGAAGTCGATCGCCACGTACCTGCGCAAGCGGGGCCTCAGGGCGAAGTTCTTCTACGAAGGCTTCGGCGAGGAGTCGCCGAAGGTGGCTCGCCCCGACGAGACTGACGAGCCACAGAACCGGCGGGCGCAGTACATCCTCTCGATCGGGCCGCCGCGCATCAGCGGGACCCCCTGGGACCCGAAGTGGCAGAAGCTCTAGATGGCCGTCTGAGACGCGCTACTCGGTCTCGAGCGGGCGGAACTTCAGCGTCACCGTCTTGTTGGCGCTGATGTTGACGAGCTGGGACTTGAGCCGCTTCGGGTGCTCGAGCTTCACGACGTAGGAGCCGGGCTTGAGCGCCAGCTTCTTGGTGCCGACGACTTCGTGCGCGCGGTTGTCGACGATGAGGGTCGCGAAGGGAACTGCATCCACCACGAGGTAGCCGTTCACGACCGGGGCGGGCTTGGGCGGCTCGGGGGGCTTCGGCTGCTCCGGCGGCTTGGCTTCGGGTGGCTTTGCGTCGGGGGTGGGGGCGGCGTCCGTCGGGGCTGGCGTGGGCGTGGGCGTAGCCACCTTGGGCGGTTCGGGCTTCGGCTCCGCGAGGGGAGCAGGCGCAGGCAGCGGCGGCGGGGGGGCGGTGACGATGGGGACGGGCGCTTGGTCCCTCTCCTTGAACATCCACATGTACCCGAGGCCGCCGATGAAGCCGGCGGCGACCAGCGAGACGAGGGCGTAGGGGACGACGCTCTTCCTGGGCCGGGCGGCGGGGACGGTGTCGGAAGCGGGGAGCTGCTCCTTGGGGCCCGAGGTGCGAGGGGCGCTCGGGTCGGTCTGGTGGCGCCCCTCTTCTTCCTCGCGCAGCTGGCGGGAGGCCTCGGCGACCTCCTTGGCGAACGAGGGCTTGAGGACGACGCCGGGCTGTCCCGGAGTTGCGGGCTTGGCCTCTTCCTCGGTGAGCCCCCGCATCTGGTCCGTGCGCTGCTGCGACGCGTCATCCTCGTCCTCGAGGGGGCCACGGGGTCGGTTGCCCGGCACCGTGGTCTTGATGCCCGGCACCAGGCCCTTGGTGCCGGGCACCGGGGCCTCGTCGCGGGGCGCGATGCCCGGCACCGGGGGGTCGTGGCGGGGCCGGATGCCGGGCATGAGGGCGGTTCTTGGTTTCTCGGAGGGTGGGGAACGCGGCGCGGACTCGCGGGGCTTGGAGTGGTCGCGCTGTACGACCGCGGTCGGGCCGTGGCCGATGGAGTCGACCGGCTCCTTCGCCGTCGAGTGCGTGCCGGTGCGCTCGGCGTACTCGGCTTCCCGCATCTCCTCGAGCTCGTCGCGGAACATCTGCGACACGAAGATCCCCACGTTCGTGTCCTCCACCGACTTCGCGTGCCGCAGCACGAAGTTCGCCAGCGCCCGCTCGAGCTCCTGCGCGCTCTGGAACCGCTTCGACTCGTCGCGCTCCAGCGCCCGCATCACGGCGTTGTCCAGCTCCGGCGGCACGTCGGGGTTCAGCCGCTGCGGCGGAGAGATGTAGCTCATCTGCACCGCCCGCAACACCGCCACGTCGCTGTCGCCCTCGAACAGCCGCCCCCCCGTCAGCATCTCCCACAGCACGATGCCCAGCGCGAACACGTCGGTGCGCGCGTCGATCTTCTCGCCGCGCGCCTGCTCCGGGCTCATGTACGCGAACTTGCCCTTCAGCATGCCCGCCGCTGTCGACGCCTGGTTGCCCGACGCCTTCGCGATGCCGAAGTCGGTGAGCTTGATCGCCCCGTCGAACGAGATGAGCACGTTGTGCGGAGTCACATCGCGATGCACGAGCCCGATCGGCTTGCCGCGCTCGGTCAGCGAGTGCGCATAGTGCAGGCCGCGCGCGACGTGGACGCCGATCTCCGCCGCCAGCGTGACGGGGAACCCGATGCCCAGCTCGCGGCAGCGGCGGCGCAGGTCCCACAGCGAGACGCCGCGCACGTACTCCATCGCGATGAAGTACGAGTCCTCGTGCTTCGCGAAGTCGAAGATCTGCACCACGTTCGCGTGGTTCAGCCGCGAGGCCAGCCGCGCCTCGTCGACGAACATCTTCATGAAGCCGTCGTCGCGCGCGAGAAAGCTGCGCACGACCTTGATCGCGACCTCCTTCTCGAAGCCCTCGGGGCCGACGGCCGCGCAGAGGTAGATCTCGGCCATACCGCCCTCGGCGAGCTTTCGCTTCACCACGTATCGGCCGATCTTTGCGCCCGAGAGAAGCAACTCGTGAAAAACTCTAGTAGGTGTCGCAGGGCACGGGGAGAAATCGATGGCAACTCGAGGGGGCGTTCTCGTCGCAAGCGCAGTGGCCGTGGGCATCTGGGCGTCGTCCGCGATGGCCGGGCCGAGATCGATCGCCATCGCAGTCGGTGACTGCAGAGATCCCGAGCTCCTCAACGGAGGCACCGCCTTCGCCGACGCCGTCTCCGGCCTGGTGAAGACCGACGCGGTCGACGCCGCCGCGCTGCTCGAGCGGCTGCGCCCGCGCCCCAACGCCGGGCTCGACGACGTGCAGCGCCAGCTCGACGGCGCGCAGTCGGCGTTCTACTCGGGCCAGCTCGAGCCCTCGCTCGAGGTGGTGCGCAGCGCGGTGAAGTCGCTCGAGCGCCTCAGCCCCTCGGAAGCGGTGACGAAGCAGCTCGTCGTGGCCCGCGTGCTCGAGGGCCTCATCCTCAAGGCGCTCAACCGCAAGAACGAGCAGCTCGAGGCGTGGAGGCGCGTGCTGCGCGTGCAGCCCGACTACAAGCTCGACCCCGACTTCCACACGCCCGCGGCCATTCAGCAGTTCGATCAGCTGAAGAAGGACCTCGCGAAGACGAAGAAGGTGCAGCTCAACGTCAGCTCCAATCCGGCAGGCGCCGCGGTCTTCGTCGACGGCACGCCGGCGGGAAAGACGCCGCTCAAGGGCGCCGCCTTCATCCCCGGCGTCTACCGCGTGACGGTGACGCAGGGGGAGCTGCAGTCGTTCGTCTACGACGTGAAGCTCGACAGCGCGCCGGTCGATCTCGTCGTCGACCTCAAGTTCGAAGGCTCGCTGCGGCCGCAGCTGCCGCTCTGCGTCTCGGGCACCGACATCGACGCGCTGAAGCTCGCGCAGCGGGCCGCGGCGGATCAGGCGCTGCTCTTGCGCGTCGAGTCGCGCAACAACGAGCCGGGCTGGGTGCAGGCGGTGCTCTACGACGTCGCCAAGGGAATGCGCGTGCGCGAAGGCGGGATGAAGGTCGCGGCGGCGCGCCAGCGCAACGGCTACTCCGATCTCGCGTCGTTCGTGCTGACCGGCCAGCCGGCGACGCTCGCGCTGTCGAGCGCGATGGCGAAGCCCGCGGCCGAGGCCGCGCCGGTGAAGACCGAGGCAGCGCCTCCGCCCGCCCCCGTCGTCGTGAATGACACGCCGGCGGCCGAGCCGTCATCGGCTCCTGCAGAAGAGGTCGCCGCGTCGAGCACGAGCGGCGGCGGCGGCGTGCCGCGCTTCATCCCCCTCGCGGTCGCCGGAGTCGGCGTCGTGCTCGGAGTCACCGGCCTCATCGTCTACGCCACCGGCAGCGCAGAACGCGCCGCGCTCGCGGGCGCGCTCGACGCCAACGGCCAGGTGAAAGATCCCGCCGACGCCGAGAACGCCGCGTTCCTCGATCAGCGCATCCAGTCGAACAAGACGACGTCGCTCGCGCTGGGCATCACGGGCGCAGCGCTGGCCGCGACGGGAGCGGTGCTGTTCTTCGTGCTGGCTCCGAAGGACGCGCCGCAGCCGACGGCGCTGGTGACGCCGAACGGCGCCTACGTCGGGCTGACCGGCAGCTTCTGACCGGTCGTCTGAATCTTGAGGCGGTTGAGCTCGGCGTTGAGGCGGCCGGTCGCCATGAAGAACCACATCTTCCAATCGGCGATGAAGCTCCACAGCGGGTACGTGAACGTGGCGGGCCTGTTCTTCTCGATGAAGAAGTGGCTCACCCACGCGAAGGCGTAGCCGCAGACGAGCGCGGCGGGGAACATCGTCCACGAGCCGGTGATGAGGCCCGAGGCCAGCAGGCCGAGCGCCGCCGAGGAGCCGAAGAAGTGCATCCACCGCGTGGCGGGGAGGCTGTGCTCACCCAGGTAGAACGGCCAGAACTCTTCGAACGTCTCGAGGCGCTTCGCGGTCACTTGGCGAAGATCTTGCGGAAGAAGCCGACCACGCCGCGCTTGGGAGGCTTGAGGTCGTCGATCTCGGGAGCCGCCTTCGTACCCGGGCTCGAGGCCTCGATGTCGACGGCGTGCTTGCGGCGGCGAGAGGGGTCGAGCGACATGGCGGAGAACTCGTCTTCGCCTTCGTAAGAGACCTGGGCCCGAGGACGACCGTCGGCGCCGGGAGCACTTCCGGTGGGTTTGGGATGCGCCATGAGGGTCAATCTACCGACGCCGAAAAGCGAAGGAAAGCCGGCGCCCCAACCGTTCCCAACCCTCGTGAAAGATTGACGGTCCCGGTATGCCGTGGGAGCTTCCGCCTGAGTGAAGATCGCGCGCGCTCTCCTCGCTGCCGGCGCCGTTGCCGCGACGGTTTCAGGCTGCGGCCCGGTGCAGTCCACGGCGCTCTTGATGGACGCCGAGGTCCAGATCGAAGCGGCGCGCACCGCGCAGGCCGAGCGCTACGCGCCGTACGAGTGGACGGCGGCGAACCTCTACTACCGGAAGTCGAAGGAAGAGGTCGGGTACTCGGACTTCGAGCAGGCCGTCGACTTCGCGCAGAAGGCGCAGAAGTTCGCGGTGCAGGCGCGTGAGAACGCCATGAAGGCGACCCGCAAGGAAGAGCCGGCTTCGCCGAAGGCTCCGTGACGAACGTGAGGACGACGCGCGCGCTGCTCTTCGTTGTGCTGGCCGCGACCGGCTGCGTGACCGGTCAGTCGGTGCGCGCGAAGGCCGAGGTGATCAAGAGCGACATCGAGCGGGCGCGGCGGTCGGGCGCGATGCGGTGCGCTCCGCGCGAGCTGGCGACGGCCGAGGCGAACCTCGACTTCGCGTACGGAGAGCTCGCCGAAGGCACGTCGGCGCGCGGCGACGAGCACATCAGGGACGCCGAGGCCGCGGTGAAGAAGGCCATCGTCCTCTCGAAGGACTGCGGCCCGAAGCAGGTGACGATCAAAGAGACGCCGCTGGTGGTGAAGATCGAGACCACCGACAAAGACGGAGACGGCGTCCTCGACAAGGACGACAAGTGTCCGAACCTGCCCGGCCCGCCGGACAACCAGGGCTGCCCCGTCGAAGCTCCGAAGGACAAAGACGGAGACGGCATCCTCGACAACGTCGACAAGTGCCCCGACACGCCCGAAGACCGGGACGGCTGGCAGGACGAAGACGGTTGCCCCGAGCCGGACAACGACAACGACGGAGTGCTCGACCAGGCGGACAAGTGCCCGAACGAGCCGGGCCCGATCGAGAACATCGGGTGCCCGATTCGCGATCGCGACGGCGACGGCATCAACGACGACCAGGACAAGTGCCCCAACGAGGCCGAAGACAAAGACGGCTTCGAGGACGAAGACGGCTGCCCGGATCTCGACAACGACAAGGACGGCCTGCCGGACATCCAGGACGAGTGCCCGATGGAGGCTGGCCCCGCCGAGCTCAAGGGCTGCCCGGATCGCGACAAGGACGGCATCGCCGACAAGGTCGACGCGTGCCCCGATCAGCCGGGCCCGCCTGAAGAGAAGGGCTGCCCGAAGAAGTACTCGCTGGTGGTCGTCACCAAGGACAAGATCGAGATCAAGAAGCAGATCAAGTTCGTCTCGGGCAAGGCCACCATCGACCCGAAGGACGCGGTGTCGAAGCAGATCCTCGACGAGGTGTCGCAGGCCATGCGCGACAACCCGCAGATCAAGCACCTGCGCGTTGAAGGGCACACCGACTCGGTCGGCAATGACGCGGCCAACCTGAAGCTGTCGCAGAACCGCGCGAACACGGTGATGTCGGCGCTGATCAAGCTCGGCGTCGATCCGGGCCGGATGGAAGCGGTCGGCTACGGAGAGACCCGGCCGATCGCGTCGAACGCGACCGCCGCCGGCAAGGCCGAGAACCGGCGCACCGAGTTCAACATCATCGAGCAGTGATGCCGTTGACGCGGTCCATGTTCCGGATCGCGAGGGCTGTGCCGAGCTGAACGCGGATGCGGACGAGCCGGCCCTCGGCGTCGACATCGCGAAACACGGGGAAGATGCCGTCGCCCCAGGTCGTGAAGAACGCGCAGCACTGCGAAGCACCGAGGGCGAGGGTCCCGGATTCGGTCGGGCTCGGCCGCATCTGCTCGAGCAGCCGGTAGTGCTGCGTGTGGGGGCGGAAGTCGGTCGCCATCCGGTACTCGCCGCGCTCGCGCGCCTCTTCGATGGGCATGCAGCGGGCGATGACGTCGTCGATGGGCAGGTCGACGAAGCCGAAGTGGCCTTCCTCGAGCGGCTGTGCGCCGAAGCGCTTCGCGGCCGCAGCCGCGTCTCTGCCCCAGAAGACGAAGTCGGCGCGGCCGTCCAACGGGTCGTGGTGGTTCCAATGAGCGAGCGCCTCGACATCCACGAACATGAGCCGCGCCCAGTCGACACCGACGTCGCCGACCCGCTGCTCCATCGCGACGGCGTGGTCGCAGACCTGCACGCCGACCCAGCTCCAGCAATTCGGCCACGGCTCCGCGCCGCGACGTTCGCCGACGACGTCGAGCGAGTGCGCGGGCAGGCCTCCACACGCGACGAGCGGCACTCCATGCATGAGGAAGCCGCCCGGGCCATCTGTGATCGCCTCGCGGGCCCGGCGCAGATGGGTCAGCCGTGGAGACGCGGGGACCAGCCGGGCGTCGAGGCCGTGCTGCCGCACGAGGTCGGCGAAGGCCCGCTCGATGGTGGCGACGCCGTGCGGCGGAATGTCGAAGAGCCATCGCCGCTGCGGCTGCCGATCGAACAGCTCGGCGGCGCGCGCGGCGTCGCGCCCTTCGATGCGGAAGTCCTGCGAGCGATTGGCGGCTTCGGTCGCTTCCGGCGACGACAGCTCGCCCTCCGGCAGCAGCGGTGCTTCGTCGTGGCACCAGAGGTTGAGCAGGCCCGTGTCGACCACGAGCAGGCGGCCGGAGGGGATCGTTACCTGGCCGAGTCGCTCGAGCTGCGGCACGCGGCGACCGTAGCCGGCGCGTGTCAGGCGCGTCGACCCCGCACGTCACGCCGCCTCGCATGACTCGTCAGCGCGAGATCCTCCTCGAGCTGCCCTGACGCCGGGCGCGGCACTCGTCCGCCCGGCCTCTCCAACCACCCTCGCAGTTCCTGGAGAGCACTCATGCTCACGAACAAGCTCCGCAACATCGGCATCATCGCGCACGTCGACGCAGGCAAGACCACGCTGTCCGAACGCATCCTCTTCTTCACCGGTCGCATCCGCGCCGCCGGCGAGGTCCACGACGGAGACACCGAGCTCGACTGGACCCCGGAAGAGAAGAAGCACGGCATCACCATCACCGCCGCGGCCACCACGGTCGCGTGGGCGGGCCATGCGATCAACCTGATCGACACGCCCGGACACATCGACTTCTCCGTCGAGGTCGAGCGCTCGTTGCGCGTGCTCGACGGCGCCGTCGTCGTCCTCGATGCCGTGAGCGGCGTCGAGCCGCAGACCGAGGCGGTCTGGCGTCGCGCCGACGCGCGCGGCACCCCGCGCCTCGTCTTCGTCAACAAGATGGACCGCGTCGGGGCCTCCTTCGACGCCTGCCTCGAGCAGCTGCGAACGCGCCTGGGCTGCACGCCCCTCGCGCTGCAGCGGCCGCTCGAGCAGGGCCACGTCGATCTGCTCCGCCGCGAGGCGGTGACGTTCGACGCCGACGGTCGCTTCCACACGGCGCCCATGCCCGACGCGCACGAGCCCCACCGGCGCGCGCTCGTCGAGGCCTGCGCCGAGCACGACGACGAGGTGCTGGCAGCGTTCCTCAGCGGCGCCGAGCCTGAAGGCGCGGCGCTGCACCGCGCAGTGCGCACCGCGACGCTGAAGGGCGCGCGGGTCCCCGTGCTGTGCGGCTCGGCCTACAAGAACCGCGGCGTTCAACAGCTGCTCGATGCAGTCGTCGCGTACCTCCCCGAGCCCGCGAAGGGCGACGGAAGCCTCGCTGCCCTGGTGTTCAAGCTCCAGGGCCGCACGGCGTGGGTGCGCGTGTACTCGGGCGTGCTGACCAGCGGCGGCATCGTCTTGAACCCGCGCACCGGCGATCGCCAGCGCGTGGGCCGCGTGCTCGAGGTGCACGCGAACGAGGGCACCGACGTCGAGCGCGTCGGCGCCGGAGGCCTGTGCGCCGTCATGGGCCTCCACGACGTCCGCACCGGCGACACGATGTGCGATCCGTCCAAGCCCGTGCAGCTCGAAGAGATGAGCTTCTCGGAGCCCATCGTCGAGCTCGCGCTCGAGGCGAGCTCTCGCGGCGCGCAGCAGGCGCTGGCGGCCGCGCTCAAGCGGATGACCGAGGAGGACCCGACTCTGAAGACAGGCACCGAGGCCGAGACCGGCCGGGTGGTCTTGCGCGGCATGGGCGAGCTCCACCTGCAGATCTGCCGCGAGAAGCTCGAGGGGCAGGGCCTTCGCGTGAAGGCGTCGGCTCCGCGCGTGGCGTACCGCGAGACGGTGCGCCGCACGGCTCGGGCGACGTACCGCTTCAAGAAGCAGGGAGGCGGGCCGGGCATGTTCGCGGTGGTGACGCTCGAGGTGGCTCCGCTGCAGCGCGACGGGGGTTATCGCTTCGTCGACCTCACCCGCGGTGGAGCCGTGAAGGCCGAGTACGCGAACGGCGTGGACAAGGGTGTCCGCGGAGCGCTGACCCGCGGCCCCGTCGGAGGCCACCCCGTCGTCGACGTCGAGGTCCGACTGCTCGACGGCGAGATGCACGACAACGACTCGAGCGCGATGGCGTTCGAGCTCGCCGGCTCGCTGTGCGTACAGGAAGCGCTGAGGTCCGCCGAGCCGGCGCTGCTCGAGCCGGTGATGGCGGTCGAGGTCGTGGTGCCCGAGGCCTTCGTGGGCTCGGTGCTCGGGGACCTCGGGCAGCGCCGCGGGCGCGTCCAGGCGATGAGCCCGCGCGGCCAGGACATGGTGGTATCGGCGTTCGTGCCGCTGGCCGAGCTGTTCGGCTACGTCGATGCGCTGCGCAGCCGCAGCGAAGGGCGAGGCAGCGTGACGATGCGGCACGCGCGCTACGACTTCGCGCCGTGAGGAGAGGGCCGGCCTGGAAAAACGGGCCGGCCCTACTTCTTCACCTCGACCGCGATCGGCTTCGACTCGAACGGCCCGGGAGCGCGCGCCCGCACCTCGGCCTCGCACGTCTTCAGGTCGAGGGCGGTCTTTCGCCGCGGCGGTTGAGGCTCTCCGAGCGAGTACGTCACCTGGTAGCGCCCGGCAGCCGGCGCGCTGAAGGGGCCTCCGCCGCAAGTGAAGTCGTCGAAGGTGAGCGTCTTCGTCTCTCCGGCCGCGAGCGTGAACGTCCGAGAGGCCGGCGGAGGCTGCAGCCCCTGCTCGAAGCCGCACTCGCACGAGTGGAAGATTCGCTGCGGGGCCGGCTCGCCGGAGTCCTTCGTGAAGCGAAAGCCGTGTACGTCGCGGTGCTGCAGCGTGACCGGCTCCGTACCGCGGTTCGTTACCTTCACCGCCAGCGTGCCCTTGAGCTCGCCGTCGCGTGCGACCCGAAGCGGTTTCTTCACGGTGAGCTCGACGTCGACGGCCGCCGCGAGCACCACCGCGAGAGCGACGATGTTAGTCATCGCTCATGAGGATAGCCGGGCTCACCGCATTCCTGGTTGCGTTCTCGGTCGAGGCGGGGCCCTGGACGAAGACGCTGCAGGCACAGGGCATCACCGACCCGCGCGTGCTCGCGGCCTTCGATGCGGTGCGCCGCGCCGACTACCTGCCGGAGGACATGAAGGCGCGCGAGATGGAGGACCGGCCGCTGCCGATCGGCGACGGCCAGACGACGTCGCAGCCGTCGCTCATCGCGATGATGATCCAGCAGCTGCAGCTGCCGAAGGACTGCAAGGTGCTCGAGATCGGCACCGGGTCCGGGTACCAGACCGCGCTGCTCGCGCACATGTGCCGCGAGGTCTACAGCATCGAGATCGTCGCGCCGCTCGCCGAGCGCGCGAAGCAGCGGCTCGCGCAGCAGGGCGTGAAGAACGCGCACGTGAAGGCCGGCGACGGCTACCAGGGCTGGCCCGAGGCGGCGCCGTTCGACGGCATCACCGTCGGCGCCGGCGCCGCGAAGATCCCGCAGCCGCTGGTGCAGCAGCTCGAGAAGAAGAACGGCCGCATGGTGATTCCGGCCGGAGAACAGGAGGAGCTCTCGCTGCAGATCGTCCGCGCCGACGGGAAGATCGAGCGCTCGATTCCGGTGCGGTTCGTGCCGCTGACGGGCACCCCTGCAGAGCGGGACCGCGCGCGGAAGTAGACTGGTTCGCATGATCAGCCTCGCGTTGTTGGTGCTGGCGGCCGCCCCGGCCGAAGTCGAAGTCCTGGTCCGCGACGTCGTCCCCACGCGCGAGGGGATGGAGGCGGTGCTGCTCGCTCCCGCAGCGGAGGAGGTCGTGCTGCCGATCTTCGTCGGCCCCGCCGAGGGCAACGCGATTCGCATGAAGCTCGAGCGGAGGACTCCGCCGCGGCCGCTCACCCACGATCTGCTCGACACGATGATCCGCACGCTCGGCGGCAAGGTGACGCGCGTGTACATCGACGACCTCAAGCGCGAGACCTTCCTCGCGAAGATCTTCGTGCTGCAGAACGGCAAGACGCTCGAGATCGACGCGCGCCCGTCGGACTCGATCGCCCTGGCGCTCAGGTGCAACGCGCCGATCTTCACGGCGCGGCGCGTGCTCGACGAGGCGGGCGTGACGCGCGAGACGCTCGAGGCGCCGCGCCCGTCGCCGAAGAAGCGGCTCGCGCCCGGCGGAAGCTCCGAGCAGCTCTGACCGCACGGGTGAAGAAGCGTGAAGAAGTGTTGCGGGACCTTCCCGGCTGAGGCGCCACCGCTAGACACTGACGGCCATCACTCACCGGAGGTCGTCCACGTGCTGCGAGCCATCGCCCTGTCTCTCTGCCTCATCCTCCCCACCTCTGCGTTCGCGCAGGATCCCGGACCGGCCGCCGACCAGCCGACGGCGGCGGACCCGCAGCTGACGCCCAACGCCGAGCCGAACGCGTCGCAGCCGCAGCCCGCCGTCGAGAACGCGCGCTGGTGCGGAGCTCACGGCGGCTGCAGCGGCGGCAGAGGCAAGGGCAAGTGGATCGTGCTGACCGGTGTCGCCGGCACGGTGGTCACGGCGGTGGCGGTGGGGCTCGCGGTGGGCCTGGCGACGAGGAACAACGGCCAGCCGCAGACGCCCTGAGCGCGGTCAGCGGGCGAAGCGGACGGCCCCGAAGCCGACGTCGGGCCGCCGCTTCCCATCGGCGCCGATCACCGCCGATCGCAGCGCGTCGACGTCGATGCGCCCGAGCTCGGCGCTGGGCCGCAGCCAGACGGTCGCGAGCCGGCCGTTGACGGTGCGCTCCATCGCGGTGCCCTGGGCGCTGAAGACGAGGGCTCCGTGGGCGGCGCGGAAGATGTCCCAGCTCTCGGCGGCCTCGGCGCGCTCGAACGTCGCGCCCTCGAGCTTCAGGCGCAGCGCGATGCCGTAGACGCCGCTCAGGCTCTCGGTGGCGGTGACGTCGATGGCGAGCAGGTCTCCGTCGGCGCGGAGGTTGCCCCAGGTGAGGCCGGGCTTCGCGGGAGGCTCGACGGCGAGGCGGGGCCCGGTCGGCAGCGCGCCCGAGCCGCCGAGCTCGATGCCCGGCACCGTCGCGGTGCCACAGGCCGTCAGGAGCAGCAGGGCGAGCAGGCGCTTCATTGGGCGGTCCTCAGGCTTCCGAACGGCAGGGCGGCGACGTCTTCGGCGGTGATCTTCCCGTCGTGGTTCGGATCGCAGCGGCGGTCGAAGTCGATGTTCGTGCGCCACACGGTCGGCTTCACGGTCGGGGACGAGAGCGTGTGCCCGACGAGGCGCGCGCAGGCGATGACGTCGAAGCCGTCGACCTCTCCGTCGAAGTCGACGTCTCCGGTCACGGCCGAGTCGAGCTTCACGAGCCCCTCGGCGCGCGGGTTGGCGCGAATCGACCGGGCGCCGAACCCGGGCGTGAAGGTGAACGTCTGCTTCGCCTGCTCGACCAGCACGGGCTCGCGCCTCAGCTCGTCGGCGTAGCCTTCGATCCACAGCTCGAGCGGCAGGGGCCCGGCAGCGCCTTGATCGACGACGACGCTCACCGTGTCGCCGGGCGTGAAGCCGATCGTGGCGACCGGACGGGTGCCTCCGAACACGAAGCGATCGAAGAACGGACCCATCGGCTTGCCGGACGCGGCGGCCATCGCGTCGCGGTATGCGTCGTTGTCACACGGAGCGGCGTCGCAGGCGGCGAGGTAGCGCTTGAGCCCGTCCAGGAACACGGCCTCGCCGACCCAGAGGCGCAAGAGCTCGTGCGTGGCCGCGCCCTTGAAGTACGCCCAGGCGCTGTGCGCGTACGCCTCTTGCGGCGCGTCGCCCGGCCGCGAGAGCCCGAGCGGAATCGTCTGCACCGCGGGGAACTTGTAGTCGATCTGCAGGTAGGGCTCGCGCAGGCGGCCGGCGAGGGCGAGGTCGCGCTCGAGGCCGGTGAGCGCGCGCGTCGTGTAGTCGAGCTGCAGCAGCGTGGTGATGCCCTCGGTCATGAACGAGCTGACGGTGATGTCCGTCGGGTAGCCGCGCACCGCGAAGTGCTGGTGAATGTTCTCGTGCGCCCAGATCTCTTCGTGCGCGACGGGGCCCAGGCCGTCGTAGAGCTCGTTGACGAGCGACATGCCGTAGCTCGCGGTGCCGATGAAGTCGGTCGCGCGCGGAATGATGGTCTGCGCGACGCCCTTCGACAGGCGCGGCCCGAAGCGGTCGACCTCGCGCGGGAGAATCGTCTGCAGCCACGCGGTCAGCGCCGGCGCCTGCGCGCTGCTCGCGTGAACCACCGGCGAGTCCATCAGCGGAGAGGCGGTGCGCGTGAGCCCCGTGCCGGTGAGGACCCACGAGGCGAGCGCCAGCGAGCAGGGCTGCTGCATGCTCCACCGCGAGGTGCGCGTCGTGGCGTCCTCGGTTTCTGAGATGAGATCGCCGGCGACCTGCACCGTGAAGCCCGCGGGCGTGTGCAGCGTCCACGACAGCTGCGCGCGATCGACGGAGAAGCCCGACACCGAGTCCATCGGCAGCGGGATCCCCGCGCCGATGTCGAGCCACGCGAACGGGACGGCGCCCTTCGTGCAGCGCGGGTACCCGAAGCCCGGCCCACACTGCAGCGTGCCGGACCAGCTCAGCTGCAGCGTGAGGTCGGCGCTGCCGACCGCGACATCGATGACCAGGTAATCGAGCCCGTTGCCAAAAGACTGACGGGCGACCGTGAGGGCGCCGGCCGGGCCGGTCGCCGACAGGGTCAGCCCGCTGTCCATCATCAGCGGCACCTGCCTCTGGGGAGTTGCGGCGCGCACGACCAGCGTCCCGGTGCCCTGCACCGCGCCGGTGCGGAAGTCCCACGTCAGGTCGACGTCGAAGGTCTTGAAGTCGAGCGCCGGCGGCGTCGTGGGGTTGAACGACGCCGGCTGCAGGCGCTCGAGCGCGCGCTCGAGGGCGATGCGCTCTTTCCAGGCGCGGCGCTCTCCGGCGAACGGCAGCGGCACCTGCGCCTGAGCGGCGACGAGGGGGACGACGACCAGGAGCGCAGGCAGCATCGGGGCGCTCCTTCAGCAAGACACGTGCCCCCAGGTCAATCGCGGGTGGCCGAATCCGAGTGCTCGGGGCTTCGAGCCGCGCTCAGCCGCGGACGCGGGAACCCGAGGGGCCTGCGCTGACCTGCTCCGAGGAGATGGGCGAGATCGGCGCGATGCCCGCGGTCCCCGAGAAGATGGCCTCGGTCTCCTTGGTCGAGGCCTGCAGCGCCTCGACGCCGGTGAGGAGATCGTCGAGCTGCTCGCCGAGCTGGTTGGGGCTCGTCATCGTGAGCGCCTGGTCGCGCAGCAGGCGCACCGAGTTCTCGATGAGGTTCATCTGGCCGCGGGCCCGCGCGAGGAAGTTCTCGATCTCGGTGATGGTGGTCTGGCGCTTCCTGATGACGTCGATGTTCTTCTGCGCCAGCTCACGCACCTGCGGGTCGGTCATCTTCTGCGTGATGGCCTCTTGCGCCTTGAGCTGCCGCTCGAGCTCGCGCGGGTCGAGCGCGGAGAGATACGTCTCGGCGCGCGCGCAGGCGTTCGCGAGGTGCACGAAGCTCTGGTGCAGCTGCGAGAGCTTGTCGAGCTCGCTCTGCAGGAGAATCGCCTGGAAGGAAGGGTTCTGCTGCATGTCGCGCTCGATCTCGCGGCGCAGCTCGTCGAGGGCCTTGGCGCGCTGCCAGTCGCGCTCGGGCAGCGACTCCATCAGCTTGTCGACGCGGGCGCGGTCGGCCTTCTCGCGCTCTTCGCGGTCGGCCTTGTCGACGGCGCGGCGGAACGGCTTGAAGTCGGGGCCGAAGAGCAGCCAGACGGCCTCGAGGCCGACGGCGGCGGCGCCGAGCACGTACTCTCCCGTCGCGGCCGAGGCGACGAGCGCGCCGCCGAGCAGCGAGAGGTTGTAGATGTTGAGGAACGCCGAGCGCAGGTAACTCTTGGCTCGTCCTTCGGGGGCCATGACCGTTTGCGCCTTATAGCCCGACGCGTACGTTTCCCTGCACCTTCGACTCGTGCAGCACGTCGAGCAGGTGGTTCTCGAGCCTCTTGAACTCGGCCGACTGCTTCACCGAGGCCTCGCGCGACTCGAAGTAGGGCACCTCGATGCGGTGCAGCACGCGCGCGGGGCGGTGCGAGAGCACGAAGATGACGTCGGCGAGGAACACGGCCTCGCTGATGTCGTGCGTGACGAAGAGGACGGTGTTGTCCTGCTTCTTCAAGATGTCGAGGATGAGCGTCTGCATGCCCCAGCGCGTCTGCGGGTCGAGGGCGCCGAACGGCTCGTCCATCAGCACGATGCGCGGCTTGTTGATGAGCGTGCGCGCGATGGCCACGCGCTGCTTCATGCCGCCCGAGAGCTGCTTCGGCAGCGCCTCGGCGAAGTCCTTGAGGCCCACCTGCGCGATGATCTCGAGCGCGAGCTTCGTGCGCTCGTCGGCGGGGACCCCTTTGAGCTCGAGGCCGTACTCGACGTTCTGCCGCACCGTGCGCCAGCCGAAGCTCGTGTAGCTCTGGAACACCATGCCGCGGTCGGCGCTCGTGCCCTCGGGCAGCGGCTGGCCGTCGATGAGGATCTTCCCCAGGTCGGGCTTGATGAGGCCGGCGATGGCCTTGAGCACCGTGCTCTTGCCGCAGCCGCTGGGGCCGAGGAAGACGGCGAGCTCGCCGACGCCCGGCTTGTTGGCGAGCTCGAAGCTCACGTCCTGCACCGCCTGCACCGTGTTGCCCTTGCGGTCGGTGTAGCTGATGAACAGGTTCTTCACGTCGAGCTTCGGGGGCAGCGGCCCGGTTCCCGGCGCAGGAGCGGGTGCTGCGGGCTCGGCCGGGACTGCCGGAGTTTCGTCAGGCATCGGCTTCCCTCCAGCGGAAGAGCAGACCGTTCACGGTGCGGATCGCGAGGTCGGAGATGAGGCCGACGACGCCGACGACGAGGATGAGCGCGAGGATCTGGTCTGACCGGTTCGCGCGCCACGCGGCGTCGAAGAGGTGGCCGATGCCGTGGCGGCTGTTCACCATCTCCGCGAGGAGGATGTAGCCCCACGCGATGCCGTTCATGACGCGGAAGCTGTCGAAGATCTGCGGCAGCGCGGCGGGTACGAGCACCGTCGAGACCAGCTGCCACTTCGACGCCCCGAGCGTCTGCGCGGTCTGCACCAGCTCCTCGGGCACCGAGCGGATGGCGTCGACGACGATCGGCAGCAGGAACACGACGGTCGCGAAGAAGAGGAACGCGATCTTCTCGGTCTCGTCGATGCCGAACCACATGATGAACAGCGGCACGAACGCGTTCATCGGAGTGAAGCGCAGCGGCGCGATGACCGGGTCGATCCACCGGTTGATGGCCTCGAAGCTGCCCATCAGCACGCCCAGCGGCAGCGACACGGCGATGCAGAGCACGAAGGCGATCGACACGCGCAGCGCGCTGACTCCGAGCTCGGGGCCGAGGTCGGTGAACAAGAGCTGCACCAGCGCCCGCAGCACCTCGTTCGGAGGAGGCAGCTTCAGCGGGTCGATGAGCGGCTTCTCGCCGAGCGTGGTGACGAACCACGCGACGAACAGCAGCATCACCGAGCCGATGGAGATCGCGCGGCCCGTGCCCGAGGCGATGCGGGTGCGGACTCCGAAGAGCGGCGGTGGCGCCGCTTTGGTCTTAGGCGCCAAGCGTCGTCCTCAGCTCTCGTTCGACGGCCTCGAGCGCGATGGGGCCCAAAGCTGGCGCGGGGCCCGCTTCGACTGCGGCGCCTTCGGCGCCTCGGCTCAGCGTGAACGGGAGTTTCACCCGGCCCGCGCTACTGTGCATTCAGCACGACCTTGATGTCCGTGCGGCGGTTGAGCGCGCGGCCATCTTCAGTCGCGTTGTCCGCCACCGGGTTCGTGCTGCCCTTGCCGACGGTGATGAAGCGCTCGGGAGGAATCTGGAAGTTCTGCACCAGGTACGCCTTCACGGCCTCGGCGCGCTTCTGCGAGAGCGTCTTGTTCGCCGCCGCGTTGCCGCGCGAGTCGGTGTTGCCCTCGACGTCGAGGTACGTGTTGCCGAACGCGAGCATCGTCTCGCCGAGCGAGTCGAGCGTGAAGTAGCTGCCCGGCATGATCTCGTCGGAGCCGGTGGTGAAGTGAATCGACAGGCTCTTGTTCACGATCGCGCGGTCTGTCACCTTCGGCTTGTCCTTGAACGCGAAGCTCTCTTCGACCTTCTGGCTCTTGTACTGATCCGCGAGCGAAGCGACGAAGCGGCTGTCGCTCCAGTCCTTCGCGTCGACGACCTTGGTGACGACGCCCTTCTTGCGCCAGATGACGAAGGCTCCGTTGAAGAGCGAGTCGAAGTACGACTTCGGGCCGCTCATGCCGAAGAACGCCGCGTTGTCGGCGAACGCCGTCAGCTTGAGGCCCGAGAGCATGCCCGACACGTCGTCGTCGGAGAGCTTCAGCGCGGTGCCGACGAGGTGGTTCGTGCTCTGCGGGTCTTCCTTCATCACGCTGATGGCGTCGAACCAGCCGTTCACGAAGTCCTTCACCGTCTGCGGCGCCTTGTCGATGAGGTCCTGGCGCGCGACGAGGGTGTCGGCGATGACGTTGGTCGCGGCGGTGGTGCTGACGAGGATGTGCGCCTCGCCCTCGCGCGCGGCGACGGCGCCCGAGAGGTCGGGCTCCCAGGTCACCGCGGCGTCGACCTGCTTCGCCTTGAACGCGGCCGCGGCCTGCGGAGCCTCGGCGGTGAACACCAGGTTCTTCTCGATGGCGTTGCGGTCGTCCGGCGAGAGGCCCGACTGCGAGAGCAGGAAGAGCAACAGCCAGTGCGACGGCGTGAACTTCGTGGTGGCGATCTTCTTGCCCTTGAGGTCTTCGACCGACTTGATGCTGTTGAGCGAGACGATGCCGTCGCCGCCGCGGCTCCAGTCTTCCTGGATGATCGACTTCGCCTGGATGTTCTTCTCGGCGAGCACGCTGGCCTCGCGCGCGAAGCTGTCGACCGTGTCCCACATGATGTCGATCTCGCCCTTCATGAAGGCGGTGAGCTTCACGGTCGGGTCTTCGAGCAGCACGAACTTCACGTCGAGGCCGTACTTCTTCTTGTAGAGCGACGAGGCGCTGCCGGGGTCGAGGCCTCCGTTGGCGACGATGCCCGGAGCGTGGCCGGCCCAGGTGTTGATGCCGACGACGAGCGGGCGGTCGAGCTTCCCGCCGCTGACCGTCGTGTTCTTGTTCGCGTTCGCGTTGAGCGGGACCTCGCCCTGCTTCGGCGGGTCCTTCACCTCGGCGTTGATGCTCTTGATGTCCTTGAAGTCGTCGCCGGTGACGGGCTCGTTCGTCGAGCCGTCCTTCACGCCGGACCAGCCCTTGAGCTGATCGCCGTAGCGCTTGTAGGCGATGAAGCCCACCACACCGACGATGATGAGGAGCAGAAAGAACTTCCCGAACGGAGTCAGCTTCATCGTTTCTCCTTGTGGAGGGTGGGTATGAACGTCACGGCTTCGGCGCCACGGGGCCGCTGCCGGGTCGTTCGAAAAATTCGAGGACCTTCTGAACCTGTGCCTTGCGAGTCGTCGCGGCCTCCGAGAGCGACGCGAGGTGCTTCGTGCGCTTCTCGATGTCGGCCTTCAGCGCCGCGATCTTCTCGTGCAGGCCTTTGATCTGGCCCTCCGCCTCGGTGATCGCCTTCGCGGTCACCTGCTCGTTGACGCGCACGTAGGTGTCGAGCGCGCGCTTCTGGTTGTTGGCGGCCGCGACGATCTTCTCGAGCTCGAAGCCGAACGCCTTGAGCGAGGCCTCGACGATCTGCCGCTTCACGTCTTGCGGCGTCGACTCGGGCAGCCCCTTGAGCAGCTCCTCGGCCTTCTTCACGCGGTCGAGCTCGGCGACGTCCATGCCGGCGTCTTTGAAGATGGCGTCGAAGTCGGTCGGCGCGCCGGTCGCGGTCGCCATCTTCTGCGTGTTCAGGTTCGGAGGCGGCGGCTCGGGTGGCCGCTGCGCCTCAGGCTTCGCGCCGGACTGCGCGGCGAGCTCGGCGACGAGATCTGCCGGCGACTTCGCCTCGTCCGACGGTTTCTCTTCGCTTTCGAAGAAGAGCCCCTTCAGCTTCGAGCCGAACCCCTTCTCGTTCTCGGACATGTCGGGCCGCGTATAGCAGGGCCGGCCGATTCGTTCGCGACCAAACCGATGCGGCGCGTCTTGGGTCAGGACTTCTCTCTTTCTCGTTACGGCCTTGTCTGGTAGCCATTTCCCTCATGGCGAAATTCGAGGTGTTCATCCCCGCTGCAGAAGCGGGTGGCTTCGACATGACGCTCAAGGTCGACGCCGCAAACTGGATGGCCGCACTCAAGGCCGGCTTGCAGAAGCTCGGCGAACAGGGCTCGACGATTCAGAACGTGCTCGTCGACATCCAGGACGACAACACCATCCACGTCACCGAGCCGAAGGACAACCGCGTCTTCCGCATCAAGGAGCTGACGGAAGAAGAGGCGGCGAAGGCGCCCATCAAGCGGCCCTCGCAGATCCGCCAGGTGCAGCAGCCGAAGACCGAGCCCGCGATGCCGGCGTACAAGCCTCCGGCGGGCGATGCTCGCGAGGCGAAGACGCAGCCGAGCGTCGCCGAGCGCGACCGGGCGACGCAGCCGATGCCGTCGGGCAAGAGCCCGCTCGACGCCATCACCGAGCCCGCGCGCAAGCCGGGCGGGCCGTCGCGGCCGCCGACGAAGCCGGGGAACAAGAGCTCTCCGCGCATCGACGTGAACCAGCTGCAGATCGACGAGCTGCAGAAGCCGGTGAACCCCGTGAAGGGGCAGATCGGCCGCCCCAAGTCGAGCGCCGGCATTCAGGCGGTGCCTCGCGTCAGCATCGAGGACGTGCTCGCCGAGGTGTTCGAGCGCGTGCAGGAGATTCACGGCAAGGCGACCGCCGACGAGGCGCTCGCGTTCGTGCTCGATCTCGCGCTGGCGAAGGTCCCCGCAGAGTCGGGCTCGGTGTTCGTCGCCGACTACGCGACCGGAGATCTCTCGTTCGCGGTCGCGCGCGGCCCGAAGGCGAAGGAGCTCTTGTCCGCGAAGATCGTCGTCCCCGCGGGCAGCGGCATCGCCGGCTTCTGCACGATGGAAGGCGTCTCACTCGCGATCAGCGACGTCGACAAGGACCCGCGGCACTACCGCGCCGTCGTCGACAAGGTCGACTACGACATCACGTCGCTGGCCTGCGCTCCGATGATGACGCACGGCCGCAGCTTCGGGTGCGTGCAGCTCATCAACAAGAAGGGCTCGCACACGTTCGCGGATCACGAGATCGGCATCCTCTCGTATCTCGCTCACCAGGCCGCGCTCTACCTGAACAACCGTGCGTAGGTTTCTCTCGCTGTGCCTGGTCGGCCTCGCGTGCGCGAAGCCGGAGGGCGGCGTGAAGCTGACGTACGAGAAGGCGTCGCTCGGCGCGGTGCAGAAGCGCCTCGACGTGCTCGGCGTGAAGGGCGCCTGGGCCCAGAGCGACGGCGCGCGGGTGAGCGTGTTCCTGCCGGGCGGTCGCCGGCACGAAGACGTGCGCCGGAACCTGAGCATGCCGGGGCGTCTCGAGCTGGCCTTCGTCGTCGAGGGCGAGGTGAAGGCGACGGAGCTTGGGGACGTGGCGCTCAAGAGGGACTCGCCGCACGGAGGCACGTTCCTGGCGGGCCGGACGCGCGAGGCCGTCGAGGCGGCGCTCGGGCACGCGGTGATGCCGAAGGGGCGCCTGCTCGTGTCGGAGGACGACACCGAGGGCTACCGGACGTGGGTGGTCGAGGCTCCGCCTGCGGTGACGGGGGACCACCTGGTCGAGGCGAAGGCGCTCAACGACGAGAACCTCGGCAGCATCGCCGTCGCCATCGCGTTCGACGACACGGGGAAGGCGCAGTTCGCGGACGCCACCGCGCGCGGCGTCGACCGCCGGCTCGCGATCATCGTCGACGGGAACGTGCTGTCTGCTCCGGTGGTGCGCGAGCGGATTCGCGGAGGACGCGCGAACATCACGCTCGGACGCGGCGCGACGCCCGACGACGCGAAGGTGCTCGCCGCTGCGCTCGAGGGTGGGGCCTTCCCCGAGGCGGCGGTGCTGGTGGGCGAAGAGGCATACGCGCCGCGTGAGCGGTGATGCGCATCCTCATGGTGGAGAATCACGCGACGTTTGCCTCGACCGTGGCATCGCAGTTCCTCGCGGCTCACGAGGTCACCATCGTGCCTTCGCTTGCGACGGCGCGCGCCGCACTCGCGAAGGGATTCGACGCCGTGCTCGTCGACTACGACCTCGATGACGGGAAGGGCGAGGTCCTCGTTCGAGAGCTCGTCGCCGCCTCGTTCAGCGGTCGCATCGTGGCGATCTCCTCGCACGACGAGGGAAACGCCGCGCTGAAGGTCGCAGGCGCGCACGCGTGCTGTCCGAAGCTCCGATTTGCCGACATTGAACGAGCTCTCGGCGTTTGACAGTTCCTGGTCTCGATCACTATTTTGTTCAGCCCCCCAATGAAAACCCGCCTCGCCGGCCTGCTGACCGGGATGATCGTCGCGATTGCCGCGATGGATCAGTCCATGTCTCCAGAGCCCAGCGAGACCGAGACGGCGAAGGTGGCCGACTCGTTGAAGGTCGAGTTCGACGACGACTCGGATGATGACTCGGCTGACGACTGGGTGGCGCAGGAAGCCGTCGTCACTGCCGGCGTGAACGTCGTGGTGGCACATCAGGCAGAGGAATCGTTCTTCGCGCGGGATCACTCCGCCGACGTCCGGTTCCCTCCGTGGCGAGTGGGATCAGCAGTCCGTTCCTGATCCTTTTTTGCGCGCAGCGCTCCCGCTGCGCGTCATCCCGCCAACGTTACAACCACCTCAGAGGTTTGCTGCCCCATGCAGAAGCTCATCGATGGAATTCACAAGTTTCAGACCGACGTCGTCGCACCCAAGCGCGAGTTCTTCGGCAAGATGGCCAAAGGCCAGAGCCCCGAGACGCTGTTCATCACGTGCTCGGACTCCCGCATCAACCCCAACCTGATCACCCAGACCGAGCCCGGAGAGCTCTTCATCATCCGCAACGCCGGCAACATCGTGCCGACGGACGGCGCGCCGGTCGGCGGTGAGACCGCCACCATCGAGTATGCCGTCGCGGCGCTGAAGGTCCGCGAGATCATCGTCTGCGGCCACACGCACTGCGGCGCCGTCGACGGCCTGATGAACCCGTCGAAGCTCGAGGGGCTGCCGAAGGTCTCGCAGTGGCTCAACCACGCCGAGACGACCCGGCGCGTGATGCTGCAGAACTACAAGCACCTCACCGGCCCCGCGCTGCTCAACGCCGCGGTGCAGGAGAACGTGCTCACGCAGATCGAGCACCTGCGGACGCAGCCGTCCGTGGCCGCCGGGCTGTCGGCCGGCACGCTGCGGCTGCACGCGTGGGTCTACAAGATCGAGACGGGTGACGTGTTCTCCTACGACCCGCGCGAGCGGCAGTTCCTGCCTCTCACCGCGGTGCGGACGCCCGTGCCGACCGCGGACGGCGAACCGAAGCAGCTGCGCGCGATCTGACCCATGAAGATTCCCTCCACTGTGGGCGCTGACGCGCTCTCGTCGATCGTCGTCTTTCTCGTCGCGCTGCCGCTCTGTATGGGTATCGCCATCGCCTCGGGCGCACCGCCCGCGGCGGGCCTCATCACCGGCATCGTCGGCGGATTGATCGTCGGAGCGATCCAGGGCTCGGCCCTGCAGGTCAGCGGCCCCGCAGCGGGGCTGGCAGTCATCGTGTTCGACCTCATCCAGCGCCACGGGCTCAACGGCCTGTCGGTGCTGATCGTGGCCGCCGGCGGTCTGCAGATGATCGCCGGCGTCGCGAGGGGCGGCCGGTGGTTCCGCGCCGTACCGCCCTCGGTGATCAACGGCATGCTCGGCGGCATCGGCGTGCTGATCTTCGCGAGCCAGATTCACGTCATGGTCGACGACAAGCCGCGCTCGAGCGGCTTGCTGAACCTCATCTCGATCCCCGAGGCGATCTGGAAGGGCATCAGGCCGCAGGAGGATCTGCCGCACGAGGAAGCCGCCCTGATCGGCGTGCTCACCATCATCGTGCTGGTGCTGTGGAACAAGGCGCCGAAGAAGCTGAAGGTGGTGCCGGCGCCGCTCGTCGGCGTCATCGTCGGCACGCTCGTCGCGAACGTCGCCGGGTTCCCGATCGCTCACGTCAACGTCCCGGACTCGCTGCTCGCGGTGCTGAAGACGCCGTCGCTCGAGGACTTCAAGCTGCTGCTGCAGCCGGCGGCGTGGGGCTCGGTCGCGGTGCTCGCCATCGTCGCCAGCGCCGAGACGCTGCTGTCGGCGGCGGCCGTCGACAAGATGCACTCGGGAGCGCGCACGAACTTCAACCGGGAGCTGTTCGGCCAGGGCGTCGGCAACTCGCTCGCCGGCTTCTTCGGCGGGCTGCCGATGACCGGCGTCATCGTCCGCTCGACGGCGAACGTGCAGGCCGGCGCGAAGACGCGGCTCTCCAGCGTGCTGCACGGCGCGTGGCTGCTGCTGCTCGTCGCCGCGCTGCCGCAGGTGCTGCGCCTCGTGCCGGTCTCGAGCCTCGCCGCGGTGCTCGTCTTCACCGGCTACAAGCTCGTGAACCCGGCGGTCATCAAGCAGCTGCGCAAGTACGGCAAGAGCGAGGTGCTCATCTACCTCGTCACGGTGTTCGCGATCGTCGCTACCGACCTGCTGAAGGGCGTGCTCATCGGCCTCGGCATCGCGGTCGGCAAGATGCTGCTGCGCATGTCGCAGCTGGAGATCACGGTCGAGGACGACGCGAAGGCCAAGAAGACCGTGCTGCACCTGAAGGGGTCGGCCACGTTCCTGCGCCTGCCCGACATCGCCGAGGCGCTCGAGAGCGTCCCCGCCGATCGCGAGCTGCACGTGCGGCTCGATGATCTCGATCACCTCGATCACGCCACGCTCGAGCTCCTCAAGACCTGGGAGGAGCAGTGCAAGAGCAAGGGCGGCGACCTCATCGTCGACTGGAGCGCCGTCGAGCAGACCTACCACCTCGGCCGGCGCGGAGCCGCCGAGGCCGCCGAGGCCGCTGCGGCCAAGGGGCCGACGCCGGTGCCCGAGCCCGAGCTCACGAGCAAGGCGAGCTAGGGAGTCGGAGCTCGCTCCGCTCAGGCTGAGAGGAACCAAGAAACCGGGCTCCCTGAGCGGAGCCGCGGACGCAGCGCGTCCAGCGGCGAAGTCGAAGGGTCCAGGCGATCTGGGCAGAGCCTTCTCGAAGGCAACACTTGCTGCGCCCGAGCCCGTTCGACTCGCCGAGGTCCGCTTCGCGGCCTCGGCGGCTCAGGGCGCACGCCTTCGTGATTTCCTGTCAGCTTCGGATCTGAGAGGCCGAAGGCCGCAGTCGAAGCGGCCCGCGCGTCGGCTTCGGGGGCCCGTTCGACTCCGCAGCCCGTCGGGCTGCTGCGCTCAGGGCGAGCGGAGATGACTCGGACTGTTGCAGCGAGCTCCAGCCCGCGCCGCCTGCTCGAAGAAGCCGGGGAAGCTCTTGTCGACGCCGTCGGTGCGGTGCAGCTCTGCGCGGCAGCTCCACAGGCACGCGAGGCTCACGGCGGCCAGCGTGAGGCGATGATCGTTGCGGCAGTCGAGCGAGAACGGCTCGGGTCGCGCGGGCCGCAGCCGCAGCGTCTCTCCGTCGAGCTCGCCGTGGCCGCGCGCGAGGTCGAGGATCGCCGCGAGGCGGTCGCTCTCCTTGTGACGGAGGATGGAGACGTTTCGCAGCACCGCAGTCGCGCCGGTGCCGAGCGCCAGCGCTGCGAGCGTGGGAGCGAGGTCCGGCGCGAGCGCCACGTCGGCGTCGAGGTCGCGCTTCGCGGCGCGAACGCGCAGCAGGCCGCCCCGATCCTCGACGTCCAGAAACTGGAGCAGCGTGCGGTCGGGGTGCTCACCGGCGCCGCGCGCGTCGACCTCGCTGCTGCTCGCGAGCGAGATGAGCAGCAGGTACCCGAGCGACGACCAGTCCGGCGGAACAGGCGGCAGCGCCGCTGGCCGCACGTGACCGACCACGCTGATGCGCGTCACCGTCTCGTCGAGGTGGAAGCCCGCGTCGCGCGCCCAGCGCGTGGTGAGGTCGAGGTAGCCGCGGCTCGCGACGGTGCCGGTCAAGGCGAGGTGCACCGGGCGCCCGTGCTCGAGGTGCGCGCGACAGGCGGCGAGCAGCAGCGCGCTCGCGTACTGGCTGCTGGTCGTGCAGTCGACCTCGAGGTGGTCCGGCGGCGGCCTGCCTTCGACGACGAGCGGCCAGCCTGCCTGCTGAAGGCCGAGCGCGCGAAACAGCGGCGCGTGCGGTCGCTCGGCGAGGCGCGCGGTGCCGGTGAACGCGGACCGGCCGGGCGTCGTCGCCGCGAGCGCCAGCAGAATGCGGAACGGCGCGGCGCCGTCGCCGCAGTCGATGAGCTCTCCGCTGCCGAGCTTCCGAAGCCCCTCCGCGATGCGGCGCACGTCGGTCGGCCACGCGGTGAGCTGCGGCTGGGGCAGCTTCAGCATCCACGCGAGCACGAAAGCCCGGTGCGCGTCGGACTTCGACGGTGGCGCCTCGAGGCGCGCGGGCTTCAGCTGCGTGGCGTCGACGATCACCGCCACTCCACCCAGCGGACGGTGGCGCGACCCTCGCGCTCGAGCAGCACCATGTTCGCGCCGCGCTCCGAGGCGCCCTTCTTGTCGCCGGCGATCGCCTGGTGCACCTCGCGGCGGCGGCGCAGCAGCTGCTCCAGTCGTGCGCGGCCCGGGGCTCCGACACGGTCGAGCGTGACCTCGAGCTTCTCGGCGAGCGCGCGCGGCGTGACGCCGAGCTCGGCGCCGAGCTCGAGCGCGCGGCGCATGCCGAGGCCGACGGCGTCTCCGTGGGCGAGGCGGAAGTTCGTCACCGCTTCGAAGGCGTGGCCGAACGTGTGGCCGAAGTTCAGCACGCGCCGCGGGCCGAGCGCGTCGTAGGGATCTCCGGCGCAGACCCGGGCCTTCAGCGCCCGGGCGCGCTTCACGAGATCTTCGGGCACGCCGTCGCTCCACCGCGCGAGGCCGCGCGCGTCGAGCGTGACGTCCATCTTCAGCGCCTCGATCTCGCCCTGGCGGCGCTGCGCGGGGCTCAGGGTCTGCCAGAGCTCGGGGCAGAGCCAGCCGGCCTCGGGGTAGTGGAAGACGCCCCACGCGTTCTTCACCCAGCCGCCGCCGGAGCGCGCGTGGACGGCGCCTTTGCCTCCGACGCTCGAGTCGACGGCCGCGAGCAGCGTGGTGGGCACGTGGATGAGCGGCACGCCGCGGCGAATGAGGTGGGCGAGGACGGTGCCGAGATCGCCGAGGGTGCCGCCGCCGATGACGAGCACGCCGCTGCACGCGCGCGGAGCGTCGTTGGAGAGCGCGGTCAGCCGTGCGGTCGACTTCGTCCGCTCGCCGGCCTTCAGCGCGACGATCTTCTGCTTCGGCAGCGCGCGGCGCACGTGCGGGTGCAGCGCGAGCACGCGCGCGTCTGCGAGCACGAGCACGTTGCGGTCGAGGTCGCGGGCGCAGCGCTCGAACGGGCCCCAGACGTCTTCGCACGGGCGATGGGCTCCGGGCGGGTTCATGGGCGGTGCGGGTGCGCCAGGAACGAGAGCCAGGCGTCGGCGAGCGTGAGCGAGACCATCGCTTCGACGATCGGCACCGCACGCGGCAGCACGCAGGGATCGTGGCGGCCGTTCAGCGCGTGCTCCCGCAGCGTCGAGGGCGGCTTGAACAGCACGCGCAGCTCGATGGGCTGGCCGTTCGAGAGGCCGCCGTTGATGCCGCCCCAGGCGCTGGCGTCGGCGTGGAAGAGCGAGCCCGGCTGCTCGAGCCGCTCGACGGCGCCGAGCGTGACGCCCGCGACGGCGGGGATGCTCGCCAGCGCGCCGGTGAGCGTGGCCTTGAGCTTGCCGAAGACCGGCTCGCCGAGGCCGACGGGCAGGCCGGTGACGCGGACGTCGACGGCTCCTCCGAGCGAGTCGCCGGCCTCCTTGGCTTTTGTGATGGCGTCGGCCATCAGCGCGGCGGCGCGAGGGTCGGGGCAGCGCGTCGGGTGGGCGTCGACGTCTGCCCGCGTGAGCTGCGCCGGTGGCGCGCCCTCGAGGTCGCCGACCCTGGCGACCCACGCGACGGTGCGGACCTCGGGCAGCTCACGCGCGAGCAGCGCCTCGGCGACCGCGGCGGCCATCACGCGGCTGACCGTCTCGCGCGCCGAGGTGCGGCCGCCGCCGCGCGGGTCGCGGTGCTTGAACCGCGTGCGCCAGGTGAAGTCGGCGTGGCCGGGCCGATCTTCCATACGCAGCGCCTGGTAGTCCTGCGAGCGCGCATCGACGTTGCGCACGAGCAGCGCGATCGGCGTGCCGAGCGTCTTGCCCTCGTACACTCCCGAGAGCACCTCGACCTGGTCGGGCTCCTTTCGCGGCGTGGTGAGGGACGACTGGCCGGGCTTGCGGCGATCGAGCGCGGCCTGGATGCTCGCGACGTCGAGCGCGACGCCCGCCGGGCAGCCGTCGATGACGGCGCCCAGCGCGGGGCCGTGGCTCTCGCCGAACGTGGTGACGCGGAAGAGCGTGCCGAACGTGTTCATGCGGCCTCCAGCCACAAGCGGCGCTGGGCCCGCGCCTGGGCGACGAACCAGGTGGCGCCCGCCTTCACGGGCGCGCCCCCGAGCTCGGTGATGCGGCGCGCGAGGCGGTTCGCCGCGGCGCCGTAGGTGATGACGAAGACGCGGGCGCCGTCGAGGCGCAGGCCGGGTGGCGCCGGCAGGTGCTCGGGCCAGGTCCAGAAGACGTCGCCGCCGACCGCACGCGCCTCTCGGGCTTTCACGGTGACCGTCTCGGCGCGCGCTGCCTTGCGGAGCGCCCACGCGGCGCCGCCGTCTCCCAAGATGGTGAAGGCCTGCACGCGGTGTCGCTCGAGCACGGTGCGGGCACCGTCGACGTCGGTGTTGTAGGCGCGCCAGCCGAACGGCGAGCGCACGAGCGTGTTGACGGCGGCGTCGCGGAAGCGGCCCTTGAACGGCGAGGTGACCGCGAAGCCGGCGTAGTGATCGCGCAGCTGCTCGACGAGCTGCTCGATCGGCGCCTCGGGAGGCAGGTCCCAGCGATCGAACGGCTGGCGGTGGATGCGCGGAGAGCGCGCGTGCTCGATGCGGTGGCCGATGATCGCGAGGCGCGGGCCAGTGCTGCGATCGGCGCGAACGGCATCGGCGAGCAGCCGCTGACCGGGCGCGGAGGCCGAAGCCGCATCGAGGGCGAGGTAGTCGAAGGCGTTGCGGCGCGCGAGGACGGCGCGCCAGGGCAGGGCGCAGTCACCGACGCCGAGGACGGTCACGCGGCCCTCGCCGTGCTTCTCGATGAGCCGGCGCTGCGTCTCGAGCAGGCGGGCGTCGGGCTGCGGCTCGACGTGCTTGATGAAGGGGGCGGTGCAGCCGGACCAGTGCTTCAGCGCTTCGTCCGGCGTGAGCGGCCGATCGAAGTGCTGGGACGCGATGTCTCCTCCGGGGCCGTCGACCCACTGCGGGCGCAGCGCTTTGGAGAAGCCACGGCCGCCGCGGTGCGCGAGCAGCAGGGGGAGTGGCACCGCCACGTCGAACGCCTCGGTGAGGTCGTCTCGGACCTCGAGCGCGTCGGCGCCGCGCCGCTTCGCGCGCGTGGCGAACGCGAGCGCGTCGGCTCCGCGCGGCAGCGTGACGACGCGCACCGTCACCGCAGCACCTCCGCGAGCGGCACCGTCTTCACCCGCGCGTGCAGCGCCTCGCGCTCGGCGAAGACGGTGGCGATCTCCTGCTCGAGGCTGAGCTCGGGCTTGAGGCGCGGGCGCGCCGTGTCGGCGAGCAGCCGAGCCCGGTACGTCTCGAAGTCGATCGGCACCAGCACCGGCGTGTGGCCGGCGAGCAGATCGGCGTGGTGCGCGAGGAAGCCGCCGCCGGCGGCGATCACCGCGCGACCGGGCACCGACGAGAACGCGCGCCGCTCGGCAGCGCGGAACTCGGCCTCCGAGCGCTTGAACAGCGCGCGCACCGCCACGCCTTCGCGCTCGGCGATCAGCGCGTCGAGGTCGACCGCCGGCCGGGCGAGTCGCTCCGCGAGCGCGTGCAGCACGGACGTCTTCCCGGCCCCGCGATGGCCCACGAGCACGACGTGCCCGGGGTAATCAGGCGACGACGCCGGTGTAGACATGCACCGTCCCGAAGGTGAGGGAGCGGTCGGCGATGTCGCTGAACACCCCGGCCTGCTTCATCAGCGCCGTGAACGCGTCGCCGCTGGGGAAGGCCGCGGCGGTGCGGTCGAGGTACTTGTACGCGGCAGGGCGGCCGCTGATGAGCCCTCCCACGAACGGCAGCACGTACGAGCTGTAGATGCGGAAGAGCGCTCCGAAGACGCCGCGCGGCTGGCCGAACTCGAGCACGACGACGCGGCCGCCGGGGCGCACGACGCGCGCCATCTCGCGCAGGCACTTCACCGGGTCGTCGACGTTGCGGATGCCGAACGCGATCGAGGCGACGTCGAACGTGCGATCCGCGTAGGGCAGGGCCTGCGCGTCGGCCTGCGCGAACTCGACCTCGAGCCCGGCAGCGGCGGCCTTGGCGGGGGCGCGCTCGAGCATCTCGGCGCAGAAGTCGGTGCCGACGACGCGGCCGGCGGGGCCGACGGTGCGCTTGAAGGCGAGCGCGAGGTCTCCGGTGCCGGTGGCGCAGTCGAGCACCTTGGTGCCGGGTGCTGCGCCCGAAGCGCGAACCGCGGCGCGGCGCCAGAGCTGGTGCGTGCCGAGAGAGAGGACACCGTTGGCGAGGTCGTAGCGGGGAGCGATCTCGCTGAACATCGCCTGGACCTGCTGGCTCATCGTGCCTCCACGCGGGCAGTCGCCGCGGCGCGCGGCGGGAAGGAGAGGGTGCGGCCGACCGCCACCGCCACCGGAGCGAGCCGCTGCATCAGCGCCTCGAAGCCGACGGGCGTGAGGGCCTGCGGCCCGTCGCAGAGCGCCTCCTCGGGGTGCGGGTGGACCTCGATCATGACGCCGTCGGCGCCGGCAGCAGCGGCGGCGAGCGCCATCGGGGTGACGAGCTCGCGAATGCCGGTCGCGTGGCTCGGGTCGACGATCACCGGGAGATCGGTGCGCGTGCGCAGGTAGGCGACGGCGGCGAGATCGAGCGTGAAGCGCGTCTCGTTGCCGAAGGTGCGGATGCCGCGCTCGCAGAGCACGACGTTCTCGTTGCCGCCCTCGAGCAGGTACTCGGCCGCGTGCAGCCACTCGTCGATGGTCGCCGAGAGCCCGCGCTTGAGCAGCACCGGGCGGCGGATGCGGCCGAGCTCCTTGAGCAGCGAGAAGTTCTGCATGTTGCGGGCGCCGACCTGCAGGAGATCGACGCGCTCGGCCATGTGGGGGATCTGCGAGGCGTCCATCACCTCGGCGACGATCGGCAGGCCGTGCCGGCGGCCCGCCTCACAGAGCAGCTCGACGCCCTGAGCGCCGAGCCCCTGGAACGAGCGCGGGCTCGTGCGCGGCTTGTGCGCGCCTCCGCGCAGGAGATGGGCCCCAGAGGCCTTCACCGCGGCGGCGGCGAGCTCGAGCTGCTCGCGCGTCTCCACCGCGCAGGGGCCGGCGATCACCACCAGGCCTCCGCCTCCGAACGTCACGTCGCCGACCCTCACCTTGCGCGTTACCGTCGGTCTCATGGTTCGAATCTTTTGCACACTTGAAAAATATCTGCAACCAGACGATAACCAGGTGGTCATGCGGAACGCGATCGAGCCGTGCGTGGCGTGGGTGGTCGGCGGCGAGGCTCGGATCGGTTTCGGCGTCGCGGAGGAGCGGACGGCTTCGTCGCTCTCCGAGGCGGTGGCGCTCGCCGCGGAGCTCTCGAGCAGCGCGGACGTCTGGTTCGGCGGTCTCGCCTTCCCCGCGGGGCGCAGCTGGCCGGGCTTCCCCGCGGCGCGCTTCGTGCGGCCCGAGCGCGTCGAGCGGCGGCGGCTCGCTCCGGCGCGAGGAGATGCGGCAGTAGACGAGGTCATCGGCGCGATGAGCGAGCCGTGGCGCGCGGTCGTGCAGCGCGCGGTGAGCACACGGGGGCTCGAGAAGGTGGTGCTCGCGCGGTCCGTCACGGTCGACGTGGCCGCGACGCCGTGGGACATCTTCGAAGCGCTCTGTGCCCTTCCCGCCGCGCGACACTTCTTCATCCGCTCTGGCGCAAGCGTGTTCATGGGCGCGACGCCGGAGACGCTCGTGCGCTGGCGCGACGGGATCGTGGAGATCGACGCGCTCGCGGGGTCGGCGCGGCCCGGCGTCGACTTCGGAGAGAAGGAGTACCGCGAGCACGACTTCGTCGTTCGCGACGTTCTCCGCGCGCTCGAGGGCCTCGACGTTCAGCGGCCGGCCGAGCCCTCGGTGATGGAGCTGCCGTACGTGCGTCACCTGCACACGCCCGTGCGCGCGCGGACGAGCGACTTGGGGCCGCTGCTCGCGCGGCTGTTCCCCACCTCTGCGGTCGCCGGTGCTCCCCGCGAGAGGGCGCTCGAGTTCATCGCCGAGCATGAGGGGTTGGACCGCGGCTGGTACTCCGGTGCGGTCGGCTGCATCGGGCTCGGCGAGGCCGATCTCGCCGTCGCGCTGCGCTGCCTGCTGGTGGAGCAGGGCAGGGCGCGGCTGTTCGCTGGCGCGGGGATCGTCGCGGGGTCGGACCCCCAAGCCGAGTGGGAGGAGACGGCGCGCAAGATGTTGCCGGCTCGGCGGGCCATCTCGCGCGCTCAGGCGAACGTCGCCGCGGATCGCCTGCTCGAGCCCGCTTCGACTTCGCTCAGCGTGAACGGAGGTGCTGCGTGAGCACCGGCGAGCTCAACTTCGCCTGGGCCGCCACGATCGCGGACGTTCTGGTTCGCCGCGGCGTGAAGCACATCGCGCTCAGCCCCGGCTCGCGCTCGGCGCCGCTCGCGCTGGCCTTCGCCGAGCGCACGGAGCTCACCGTCTGGCCGATCCCCGACGAGCGCAGCGCAGGCTTCTTCGCGCTCGGCGTCGGCATGGCGACCGGCACGCCCGCGGCGCTGGTCGTCACCTCGGGCACCGCCGGCGCGAACGCGTACCCCGCGGTCATCGAGGCCTCGCTGTCGAACGTGCCGCTCGTCGTCGTCACCGCGAACCGCCCGCCCGAGCTGCACGGCTTCGGGGCGCTGCAGACCATCGAGCAGCATCGCCTGTTCGGCTCGTACGCCGAGTTCGTGCCGCTCGGTGTGCCCGAGGCCGGCACCGCGAAGCACCTGCGCGCCACGATCGCGCGCGCGCTCAGCACGGCGACCGTCGTCCACCTCGACGTGCCGTTCCGCGAGCCGCTCGCGCTGGCTCCCGGCGCCCGGCTGCCGGCGGCGTTCGAGGGGCACGAGCGCTTCGAGGCCGCGCGTCCCGGCGCGGCGCACGCCGACGTCCGGGTGCCGGCGCGGACCGTCATCGTCGCCGGTCCCGCGCGCTTCTCCCCGGCGCAGCGCGAGGCCATTGCGGGCCTCGCCGAGCGCCTGCAGGCGCCGATCCTCGCGGAGGCTTCGTCGGGTTTCCGCTACGGCGCCCACGCGTCGCACGCCGTCGCGCACTACGACGCGCTGCTGCGGGTCGAGCCGCTGCGCTCCGAGCTGAGGCCGGAGCTCGTCATCCGCGTCGGCGGGCCGCTGACCACGCGCACGATGCAGGCGTTCGTCGACGCGCACAGCGTCGTCGCCATCGCCGAGCCCGGGCGCGTCTGCGACCCGAACCACTCCGCGGGCGTCGTGCTCGAGGGCGACCCGGGCCTCACCGCCGCGACGCTCGCAGCCACGAGCCCCGACCCGAAGTGGCTCGCGCGCTGGCAGGAGCTCGACGCGCGCGCGGCGGCCGCGTTCGAGCAGCAGCTCTCCGGCGAGCCGGCCTTCGCGCGCTCCCTGGTCGCGGCGCTCCCCGCGGGTGCGAACCTCATGCTGTCGAACAGCATGCCGATCCGCGAGGTCGACGCCTTCGCCTCGCGCTCGGCCCGAGCGCTCGAGGTGTTCGCGTCGCGCGGGGCGAGCGGCATCGACGGCATCACCTCGACCGCGTTCGGCATCGCCGCGGCGACGGGGAAGAAGACCGCGCTGCTGGTCGGAGACACCGCGCTCTTGCACGACGTCGGCGGCCTCGTCTGGGGCTCGCGGCTGAAGATTCCGCTCTGCGTCGTCACCCTGAACAACGCGGGCGGGCGCATCTTCGAGCTGCTCCCGGTCGCGCAGTCGACGCCACGGCTCGGCGAGCTGTTCGTGATGCCTCCCCAGGTCGAGCTCAAGCACGCCGCGGCGCTCGCCGGCGCGACGTACCACGACGTGCGTGACGCCGGTCACCTCGGCTCGGCGGTGCGCGAGGCGCTCGAAGGCGGAGTGCACCTCGTCGAGGTCGACGCGCGCGGCCGCGATCTCTCGGAAGACCACCGCCGGGCGTGGGCCGCGGTCGCGGGGGCGGTGCAATGAAGACGCTGCTCCTCCACGGCTTCTCGCGTGACGGCCGCATGTGGGCTCCGCTCGCGACGGGCATCGCGCCGGATCTGCCGGGCCACGCGGGCACGCCCGCTCCGACGGGCACGTTCGAGGACGTCGTCGACGCGCTGGCCGGCTTCGTCAAGGCGCCGTTCGGCGTCATCGGCTACTCGATGGGTGCGCGCCTCGCGCTGTCGCTCGCGATTCGTTTCCCCGCGCGCGTCGCATGGCTGGTGCTCGACGGCGCTTCCCTGGGGCTCGAGACCGAGGCCGAGCGCGCCGCGCGCCGCGACGCCGACGCGAGGTGGACCGAGCTGCTCCGCACGCGCGGCATCGAGGCCTTCGCCGCCGAGTGGGCGGCGCAGCCGATCTTCGGCAACGCGCCGCGCACGGACGATCGCCGGGCCCACGATCCCTTCGCGCTCGCCGCGGCGCTCGAGTGCCTCGGCAAGGGCGCCATGCCCTGGCTCGGAGACGGCGCCCGCAACGTCCGCTGCCCGGTGCTGCTCATCAACGGCGACCGTGACACCCGCGGGCTCGGCGAAGCCGCCCGCGTCGCCGAGGCGATCCCGCACGCGATTCGCTGCTCGCTGCCCGGCCATCACGCCGTGCACCTCGAGGCGCCCGCCGCGTGGCGCGCGTGCGCCCGCTCGTTTCTCGAAGACCACCCACTGGAGGCAACCGCATGAAGCCCGATTGGAAGCAGGTTCAGAAGTACACCGACATCCGCCACGAGCGGTGGGACGGCATCGCGAAGATCACGATCAACCGCCCCGAGGTCCGCAACGCGTTCCGCCCGCAGACGCTGCACGAGCTGAAGGCGGCATTCGAGGCGGCCCGCGAGGACCCCGAGACCGGCGTCATCGTGCTCACCGGCGAGGGGCAGCACGCGTTCTGCTCGGGCGGTGACCAGCGCGTGCGCGGCACCGCGGGCTACGTCGGCGACGACGGAGTGCCCCGTCTCAACGTCCTCGACCTGCAGAAGCAGATCCGCTCGCTGCCGAAGCCGGTCGTCGCGATGGTCGCCGGCTACGCGATCGGCGGCGGCCACGTGCTGCATGTCGTGTGCGATCTCACCATCGCCGCGGACAACGCCCGCTTCGGCCAGACCGGCCCCAAGGTCGGCAGCTTCGACGGCGGCTTCGGCGCGTCGTTCCTCGCGTCGATCGTCGGTCAGAAGAAGGCGCGCGAGATCTGGTTCCTCTGCCGCCAGTACGACGCGCAGGCCGCGCTGCAGATGGGCCTCGTGAACGCCGTCGTCCCGCTCGAGAAGCTCGAGGAAGAGACGCTGAAGTGGTGCCACGAGATGCTGAGCATGAGCCCGCTCGCGCTGCGCATGCTCAAGTCGAGCTTCAACGCGGGCCTCGACGGCCAGGCGGGCGTGCAGGAGCTCGCCGGCAACGCGACGCTGCTCTACTACATGACGGAAGAGGCGAAGGAGGGGAAGGAGGCCTTCCTCGCGCGCCGCAAGCCCGACTTCAAGAAGTTCAAGAGGCTGCCGTGAGCCTGAAGGCCTGGCTCATGGCCACGCGGCCGAAGACGCTGACTGCGGCGGCGGTGCCCGTCGCGGTCGGCACGGCGTGCGCCGCGCGGACGGGGCACTTCGAGCCCCTCACCGCGCTCGCTGCCCTCTTCGGCGCGCTGTTCATCCAGGTCGGGACGAACCTCACGAACGACTACTACGACTTCGTGAAGGGGGCCGATAACGAGAAGCGGCTGGGCCCCTCGCGCGTCACGGCGATGGGGCTCATCAAGCCGCGCGTCGTGCTCGGCGCAGCCCTCTTCAGCTTCGCGCTCGCGGTGCTGTGCGGAGTGCACCTCATCGCCGTCGGCGGCTGGCCGATCGTCATCGTCGGCGTCTGCTCGCTCGCGTGCGGCTACCTGTACACCGGCGGGCCGTACCCGCTCGCGTACCACGGCCTCGGAGACCCGTTCGTCTTCGTGTTCTTCGGCCCCGTCGCGGTCGTCGGCACGTATTGGGTGCAGGCCGGCTCGGTCGACGTGCTGCCCGTGCTCGCGTCGGTGCCGGTCGGGCTGCTCGCGTCCGCGCTGCTGGTGGTGAACAACCTGCGCGACATTCCCACCGATACGGTCGCGGGCAAGCGCACGCTCGCGGTGAAGCTCGGCGAGCGGTTCACGCGCGCGCAGTACGCGGGGCTGCTCGTCGTCTCGTTCGCGTGGCCGGTGCTGCTCGCGGTCGCGGCGCGGACTCCGGCGGCGCTGGTGATGTGGCTCGCGCTGCCGCTCGCGTTCGGGCCGTGGAAGACGGTGATGGGCTCGAACGGCGTGGCGCTCAACGGCGCGCTGGCGCAGACGGCGCGGCTGCACGCGGTGACAGGCGTCCTGCTCGCCGTCGCGTTGTGGAGGAGCTGGGCGTGAGCACCACCGTTCAACCGGAGCGGAGTCGTCTCGGATTCGGCGCCATCAACGCCCGGACCCGTTCGACTGCGCGCGGTCCGCTGTCGCGGCCGCGCTCCGCTCAGGGTGAACGGCTTCGTCGGGGGGCTTCGTGAAGATCGTGCCCGTTCGACTCCCGCTGAAACGAGCCTTCGCCACCGGCGCGGGCACCATCACCGTCCGCGAGGGCTTCCTCGTCTTCATCGGCGACGGGGTCGGCGAGGCGATGCCGCTGCCGAGCGCGGGAACCGAGACGCTCGAAGAGTGCCGCGCGGCGCTCCAGAGCGGCGATCACACGAACGCGCCCTGCGCGCGGTTCGCGGTCGAGACGGCCTTCCTCGACGCCGAAGCGAAGCAGCGCGGCGTGCCGGTCGCGGCCCTGCTCGACGCCGCGCCGCGCAGCGCCGTGCCGGTGAACGCGGTCGTGCACGACGACGAGGTCCCGCCCGGGTTCTCGTCGTACAAGCTCAAGGTCGGCACGCCGCACGATCTCGAGCGCGCGAAGAGGCTGCGCGAGCGCATCGGCTCCGACGCCGAGCTGCGCCTCGACGCGAACGGCGCGTGGAGCCTGCCGACGGCGATCGAGATGCTGCGCGCGCTCGAGCCGCTGCGGCCCTCGTATTGCGAAGACCCGGTCGCAGACCCTTCGGACGCTCCGAAGCTGCGCGCGCACACGAAGGTTCCCATCGCGGCCGATGCCTGGATGGCTCGGCCGGCGCAGCTCTTCGAGCGCCGCATCGCCGACGTGCTCGTCATCAAGCCCGCCGTCGTCGGCGGCCTGCTCCGCGCCCAGGAGCTCGCCCATGAGGCGCGCCTGCGCGGCATGTCCGTCGTCATCACCACCATGCTCGAAGGTGTCGTCGGCCGGCTCGCCGCCCTGCACCTCGCCGCTGCGGTGAAGTCGCCCCACGCCGCGGGGCTCGCCACGGCCGACCTGCTCACGGCGGACCACGCCGAAGATCCGGCTCCCGTTCGCGGCGGCCTCATCACCCTTCCTTCCGCGCCGGGTCTCGGCGTCGAGGTGCGCGCATGACGACCTGCCCCGTTCACATCCGCGCGCTCGAACGCCCGAACGACGAGGCCATCGTGTGCGCAGAGGCGCGCCTGAGCTGGGCCGAGCTCGACGCGCGCGTGACGAGCCTCGCCGGCAGGCTGGCGGCCGAAGGGATCGCCGCCGGCGACTGCATCGCGCTTCAGTCGCACAACTCGCTCGCGTTGGTGCTGCACCTGCTCGCGCTGCCGCGCCTCGGCGCGCGCGCGGTGATGCTCAACGCGCGGCTGACGGAGCACGAGACGGCCGCGTTGCTGGAGCGGCTGAGGCCCCGCCGCGTCCTCGCGCTGGAATCCCCCTCACCCCAGCCCTCTCCCCTGCGAGGGGAGAGGGAGCTTCTCGACATCCACCCCTCCGCCGGAGCCATCCTCTTCACCTCGGGCACCACCGGGGTCCCGAAGGCGGCGCTGCTGCGCTGGAAGGCGTTCGAGGCGTCGGCGCGCGCGTCGACGCAGCGGCTGGGCCGGGGCCGCTGGCTCTGCACGCTGCCGCTCTTCCACGTCGGCGGGCTCGCGATGCTGTGGCGCTGCGTGCACGACGGCTCGACGCTCGTGCTGCACGAGCGCTTCGACGAGCACGCGTTCCTCGAGACGCTCGCGCGCGAGCGCATCACGCACGCGAGCCTCGTCGCGGCGACGCTGCAGCGGGTGCTCGCGTGCGGCGTGCCTCCGCTGCCGTACCTCGAGGCCGTGCTCGTCGGCGGCGGCCCGACGCCGCAGCGGCTGGTCGACGCCGCGCGCACGTGCGGCCTGCCGGTGCGGCTGACGTACGGGCTCACCGAGGCCTGCTCGCAGGTGACGACGCAGCCGAGCGCCGGGGGCTACGACGCCGGCACTCCGCTCGACGGCACCGAGGTGAAGCTGTCTCCCGAGGGCGAGATCCTCGTCCGCGGCCCCACGCTGTTCCTCTGCTACCTGTTCGACGAGCGCGCGACGAAGGCGGCGAAGCCCGACGGCTGGCTGCACACCGGCGACTTCGGCAGCCTCGACGCGCAGGGCCGGCTGACGGTGCTCGGCCGCCGGAACGATCTCCTCATCAGCGGCGGCGAGAACGTCTACCCCGCGGAGATCGAAGCGGCGCTGCTGCAGCACCCCACCGTCCGCGACGCCGGAGTCCTCGCCCTCGACGACGAGCGCTGGGGCCAGGTGCCGCTCGCGCTCGTCGTCACGCGCGACGGCAAGCTCGACGAGGCGGCGCTGCGCGACTGGTGCAAGACGCGCCTCGCGGCGTTCAAGGTGCCGGCGCACTTCCGCCCGGTCGACGCGCTGCCGCGCAACGCGATGGGCAAGCTCGATCGCCGCGCCCTCGCGGCATTGGGTGGGGCTCGGCCCACGGCGGCGCAAGCGCCGCCTGCTTCGCCACCGGCAGACTTCGCCGGCGGCTACGCGCCGAGCCCGGCGATGGGAGGAGGCCGACCGTGAAGTTCCCCTACCGATACTCCACGCGCGTCCGCTTCCACGACGCCGACCCGGCCGGCATCACGTTCTTCGGCCGCATCTTCACGTACTGCCACGACGCGTACGAAGAGCTGATGCGCGAGGGCGGGGTGCCGCTGCACGACCTCGGCGACCTCGGCCTGCCGCTCGGCCACGCGAGCGCCGACTTCGTCAGGCCGCTGCCGCACGGCGCCGAGCTCACCGTCGAGATCCGCGTCGCCGAGCTGAAGGCGAAGACGTTCACGCTCGAGCACACCGTGCTCAGCGGCGGCGAGCCGTGCGCGCGTCTGAAGACGGTGCACATCGCGATCTCGAAGACCTCGAAGCGCTCGGTGCCCCTGCCGGAGCGCATCACCCAACTCCTTTCCCCGGAGGCAACATGACCATGGCCAACTTCTCCGCAGCCCACCAGGCGGCGCTGTCGTTCTTGTCCGACGAGATCGTGGCGGTGCGACGCGGCGTGGAGATCGCCGCCGCCGACATCCCCGGACCCGGCGGCGCCGCGGCGCGCCTGATGGTCGAGCGCCCGGGCAAGATGGTGCGGCCGCTGCTCGTCGGTCTCGTGCACCGCGCGCTCGGCGGCGCGGGAGGCCGCGCGTGCGCCGACGCCGCCGCGCTCGTCGAGGTGATTCACCTCTCGACGCTGCTGCACGACGACGTCATCGACGAGGCGACGATGCGGCGCGGCGCTCCGTCGGCGGCGTTCGCGGTCGGCAACGCCGCCGCCGTGCTCGGGGGCGACGCGCTCGTCGTCCGCGCCATCGCCGCGGCACACCAGCAGGGCACCGGCCCGCTCGATCGCACGCTGTACGCGCTGCACCGCCTCATCACCGGCGAGCTCGTGCAGCTCAAGGATCGCGGCGACACCACCATCACCGCCGCGCGCGCGCGCGAGGTCGCGACGCTGAAGACGGGCGCGCTGATGCGCCTGTGCGCCGAGCTCGGCGCGCTCACCGCCGGCAAGTCGATGGAGGAAGCGGTGAAGCTTGGCGAGGTCTTCGAGGGACTCGGTGTGGCGTTCCAGGTCGTTGATGATCTATTGGACCTCACGGGAGACGAGGCGACCGTCGGCAAGGCGGTCGGAAAAGACGTGACGCAAGGAACGATCAGCTTTCCGGTGGCGATGGCGCTCGACAGCACGCCGCTGCACAGGAAGGCGCTCGCGGCGGCGTTCTGCCAGAAGGCCGGCGAGGCGCGCCTGGGCAAGCTCGTGCAGCACGCGCTCTTGCGCAGCAACGCGGTCGCGCGGTCGCTCGAGGTCGTCGAGAAAGAGCTCGCTCCGGTGACGCACACGATCGCGTCGCTGCCCGAGTCCGTCGCCCGCGACACACTCTTGTCCGTCTGCGCAGCAATGGGGCTTCGTGGCAGCTGAAGGGCCAGCACCGAAGAAGCTGACGCCTCTGCTCGAGGCGAAGCTGCAGGTCGCCGAGCAGGTCGGCGCGCTGATGGAGTTCTGGGGCTTCAAGCGCGCGCTCGGCCGCATCTGGACGGTGCTCTACCTGTCGGATCACCCGCTGACCGCGGCGGAGCTCGGCGACGAGCTCGACCTCTCGGCGTCGGCGATCTCGCTCGCCATCACCGAGCTCAAGCGCTGGGGCGTCGTGCACGAGGACATCACCATCGGGAAGCGCACGCGCCGCGCACAGACGTACCGCGCCGAGCGCGACGTGTGGAACATGGTGAACAACGTGTTCCGCCAGCGCGAGCTGCCGCTGATCGCCCGCACGCAGGAGATCATCAAGGCGGCGATCGCACGGCTCGAGTCGGCCCCGAGCACGCCCGAGATGCGGCACGCGCTGAAGTCGCTGAAGCTGCTGGCGTCGCTCACCGGCGCAGCGCGGACGATGCTCGAGACGCTGCTCGCCACGGGGAAGGCGAGCGCCGAGGCGCTGCGGAAGATCGGAATCGGCTGAAGCTCACTGCGCCGGCTTGGTGCTCTCTTTGCTCGCCTGCGTCCAGCTGCTGCCGCCCCACTTGTAAGTCGCCTTCTGGTCGCAGCCGGTCACCGCGGCCGTGTCGGGGTTCAGGCTCATGACGTCGAGGCGCTGCTCGTTGCAGCCGAGCTCGAAGGCGGCCTGCTTGCGCAGGTCGTCCTCGTGCGTGACGACCTCGGGGTTTCCGGTGATCTGCGACTTGTGAGCGCAGGCTGCGGCACAGATGACGACCACGGCACAGATGAGGGCTCTCATGGGGGCTCCTTCAAGAAGGTTCGAGAACACGGGCGGGACGCGGCGGCGCAGTCATCTATCGGCCGCCGTTTTCCCTGACAAGACACACTGACGAGGCCTGCTGCAGCGGCGCAGCGCCCGTTGAAGGGCGCCGGCGCAGACCGCCTCGCGACGATCTGCGCCGAGCCGTGCCGCTGCCGAGGCGCTTACGGCCGCGTCGTCGTCGTGGCCGGGGCCGAGGCCGGAGCGCGCGCGAGCGGCTGCTGCACGCCGGCGACCCACCGCTCCTCGGTCTTCACGCGGCCGTCGGGGAAGTAGAAGACGCGGCGGCCGTGGAAGTCGCCGTTCTTGAACTCGGTCTCGCCGACGAGCACGCCTGCCTCGTCGTAGAACGACCACTTGCCGGTGCGCATGCCGTGCTCGGTCTGGCCGACGGCCTCGACCTTCCCGCTCGCGTAGAACGAGATCATCGGCCCGTGGTACGCGCGCATGCCTTCGCGCGTGCCCTCGGCGCAGCTGAGCTTCCCTGCCTTCGGGCTACCGAACTGTACGGTGCCGACCGGGCAATTGAGCTTGGTGTCCTTGGTGACGATGGGTGCCGGCGCGCCGGCGAGAATGGCGAGGGTGAGGATCGCTGAGGTCATGATGGGTTTCCTTTCACTGGTGCGTCAGAGTCGCGCAGTAGGGGTTGCCGCCGGTGAAGTAGAAGCCAGCCACGATGGAGGTCGGCGCCGTGGTCGAGCACAGCGTGAACGTCATCGTCGCATTCTTCATGTCGCTGCTCACCGTGTAGCCAGACTGCAGCAGGAGCATCGCGGGAATGTCGATCTCCGTGCCGGTCGTCGTGACGTACTTGAACCCGGGCAAATTCGACTCGTTCGCCGGGAAGGTACCGCTCGTGTAAGCGCTCAACGTCACGGTGTAGGCAGTGCCTGCCCCGCACGCCGCCGCGTTGTCGGGCGAGACGTCGACGTGCGAGTAGATGACAGGGCCCGTGCCGCTGGCCGGGGTCCAGGTCGAGGTCGAGTGGCTGGAGGCGAAGTTCGAGCACGTGCCCTTCTGTGCCTCCTGGCAGGCCCCGCTCGTCTGGCAGACGTTGCCGTAGCCGCAGTTGTCAGGCTGCGCGTTGCTCGAGTTGCACGACGTGCCGGCGTCCATCCCGGCGTCGTTGCCGCCGGGCAGGCTGCACGTTCCGGTGGAGCTGTTGCAGCTGTACCCGCTCGGGCAGTCGGCGGCGCCCGTGCACTTCGCGCCGCACTGGCCCCAGCCCTGGCAGACCTCGGTCAGCCCGCACATGCCGTCGCTGGTGCAGGTGCAGACCTTCGACGTGGTGCCCGCAAGGTCCGTGCAGCTCAAGGCGGCGGAGGGGCACATCGAGGCGCTGGTGCAGGTGTCGACGCAGCGGTTCGTCACCGGGTGACACACCTGGCTCGAGGTGCAGGCCGAGCAACCTCCCGACCCGCTGTCGAACAGGTTCGGCAACTCTCCGCATGCCGCGAGAAGAACCGATGCAGCGAGTGCTGCTGTCTTTTTCACGTGCTGTCTCCTTGTGGATGAAAAACGGCCGCCGATAGATGGCGCGTACGTTGATGGCGTGCCACCGTTTCTTATTCGAAGTTTCCCGATGAAAGGTGGAGAACCGGACCACCGTTGAGCACCTGCCCGGGGGGCCGGCGTGCCAAGGTCAGGGGCCCAGCTCGGCGCGAATCGCGGCGAGCCGGTCGGCGCCGAGGTCGCTGCCCTTGGCGCCGGTCTGCGCGATGGTCTGCCGGATGTTCCGCACGCGCTCGGCGCTCGGCGGGTGCGTGGAGAGGAACGCGAGCAGCTCGGGCACGTCGCCCTTGCTCTGCAGCATCTCGAAGAACGTCGCGAGCGCGTCGGGGTCGTAGCCCGCGGCCGCCGCGTACTTCACGCCGTAGTTGTCCGACTCGCGCTCCATCTCGCGGCCGTACGCCAGCATCGTGCCCTTGCCGGCCAGCGCCGCCGTCAGCGCGGCGATCTGGTTCGGCTGCTGGCCCAGGGCCATGCCGGCCACCACCTCGAGGCCCTTGGCCGCGACGAGCTGGCGGGCGGTGTGGCGCGCGACCACGTGCCCCATCTCGTGGCCGAGCACGCCGGCGATCTCCGCCTCGTTGCGCGCCGCGAGCAGCAGCCCCGTGTAGACGTAGATGCGGCCGCCCGGAGTGGCGAAGGCGTTCGCCGTCTTGCCCTCGTCGATGACGAACAGCTTCCACCCGACGCCGGGACGATCGCGATCTGCGGCGCCCACGATTCGCCGCGCGATGCCGTCGACGTACGCCTGCACCTTGGGGTTGGTGTTGAACTTCGCCTGCTCCTTCTGGAGCTGCTCGTGAACCTGCAAGCCCAGCTGCGCCTCCTGCTGGTCGGTGATGAGCGCCTGGGCGACGGCGCGCTCCACCGGAGCGGCCTGCGGAAACAACGTCGCGCAGCCGGTCGACAGCAGCGCGAGGACCACAATCGAGGTCGAGGTTTTCACGCGGCAGGCTCTAAGCCGGTCGGGTCGCCAAGGCCACTGGAACGAACGTCACCTCGTGAGCACGTCGAGCACGACGGTCGCGTAGCTGCCCGAGGGCAGCGAGAAGGCCAGCCGGGCGACGTCGCCCTCGATCGACAGCGACGGCTCGCCGAGCTGCACGCGGAAGAGCCGCCGCGTGCCTCGCGTCTCGTCACCGCCGGCCTCGAACGTCTTCAGCGTGATGCCCTCCTCGTCGAGCAGGGCCTGCTCGGCAGCGCCGACGTCTCCTTCGGCGCGGCGCATCTCGGGCCCGAACATCGGCCCGGTCGGCGAGACCTCGAACGCGGCGACGCGGGGCTGATCGACCGCCGGCTCCGCGCAGACGAACTCTCCGCCGGTCTCGTGCTTCTTCAAGACGTCGCCCTTCAGCGCCGTCGACAGCGTGCCGGCCGCGATGCGCCGCTCCAGCGCGCGGTTGAACAGGAGCGACTGATACGCCGATAGCATCAGCTTCCGCTCGAAGCGCGGCAGGCGACCGCCCTCGAGCAGCAGCTTCTTGCCGACCTCTGCGTTCCGGGAGCCGAAGCGCTGCTCTCCGAAGAAGTTCGGGACACCCTCGGCGACCAGCCGGTCGAACGCCGCGCGAAACGCCGCCGCATCCGCGACCTGCCGCACGACCAGCTTGAACCTGTTCCCGCGCAGGTGGCCGTTCTTGAGCTTGTTGCGATGCCGCTTCGCCTCGAGGATCCGCACGTCGGGGTCGGAGAACGCCGAGACGTCGACCTTCGAAGAGATGCAGAAGAACTGTCGCGTCACGGCCTGCTTGTCCTTCAGGCCGGCCCACGAGATGTCGCGCTCCTTGAGGCCGAGCGCGCGGCACAGCCGCTTCGCGGCGTCCGGCGTCGAGACCCCGCGCTTCTCGACCCAGAGAAAGAGGTGCTCGGCGCCGGCCTCGCCCGAGGGCAGGTAGGCGGGGAGCTCCTCGACCTCGAAGTCCTCCGGCGACTGCTTGAAGACCCCGTTCAAGATCAGCGGTTGTCGAGCGTGGCGAGCAGCTCTTTCACGCGCCGCGCGAGATCTTCATCCGCGCGCTGCTCGAGCAGCTCGCCCGCCTGGAACAGCAGGAAGAACATGACGTCCGACAGCGCCATGCGCAGCGACGCGAGCGGCTCGGTGCCGAGCTGGCTCTTCATCGACTCGTACTGGGCGTGCAGCTTGTCGGCGTTGAGCGTGCCGTCTTCGGCGAAGGTGAGGCCGAACAGCACCGGCACCTGCGTGAGCGTGTTCGCCTGCATGGCGGCGTTCGCCTGGGCGAGGAACGTCTCGAGCCGGCCGCGGCGCGCGACCTCGTTGCGCACCTCGCGGAAGATGACGTTGAAGACGCCGATGACGCGCACCGCCTCGTCGGGCTTGGCGAACCCGCCGGGCTGCTGAACGACCGCAGCCGCCGCGCGAGGCTGTGGCACCGGCTCGGGCACCGGAGCGACCGCTTCTTTCATCACCGACGCGAAGCCGCCCTCGAGCAGCCGGTACACGACGCGCGTGGCGTCGAACTCGGAGAGCTTCGCGGCCTGCCCGAGGTCGAGCACCGTGCGCTGGCCGTTGATGAGGCCGAGCACGTGGTCCTCTTCCGGCTCGAGGGTGCCGTCGGACGGCTTCTTCTTCTGCACGTACAGGCGGCCGTGGGCGATGCGCTTCCGGAAGTGCGCCATCTCGTCGATCTTCCGGATCGAGTCCATCAGCAGCGACTGCATCGAGACGTTGACGGTGTGCGCGGGCTTGTCGTCGAGCTCCTGGTCGACGAGCACGAACGCCCCTTCGCGCGCGAGCATCATCGTGTGGAAGATCTCGGAGACCTGCTCGGTGAGGCACTTGAAGAGATCGTGCGCCTGCAAGAGGCCCTTCTCGACCATCGCCTTGCCGATGCGCGAGGGCGGAGTGTCTTGCAGCACCTGCTCGAGCTGCAGCTTCGTCACGTAGCCCAGGCGAACCATCACCTCGCCGATGCGGTCGGCCGGAGAGTCGGAGTGCGCCGCGCGCACCTCGCCGTCTTTGAGCGTGAGCGTGCGCTCGCCGGCAGGCGTGTTCACTTTGAGCAGGCCGCTCCAGCGCGACTGGCCGAGGAACGCGATGAGATCGGAGAGCGGGAAGCTGCCGCAGTCACCCGCGAGCACGACGCGGGGGCGCTTCTCGAGCACGCCGCCCTGCGGAGGCACGCGCACGAGCACCATGATGTCGGGTGACGTCTCGGCGAGCGCCCACATGCCCTGGCGTTGGGCCATCGCGGACGCGGCGTGGCCCTCCTGCGGGCTCAGGTGACCTTTGCCGTCGACGATGAAGCGCGTTTCCACCAGGTTGAGCTTTTAGTTCGAGGCCCAGGCCCCGCTGCCCTGGACCCAATCGAGCTCATCGTCCACGGTCGCCGACAGAGAGTCCATCGAAATGCCCAGCGTGAGCTTGCGGCCGTTCACGTAGATCGACGGAGTCGAGTCGACGCCCGCGGCCTTGCCGGCCTCTTTGCCCGCCTCGAGCTCGTCCTTGTACTTGCCGGCCGCCATGGCCTTGCTCATCGCCTCGGCGTCGAGCCCCAACTTCTTCGCGATCTCCTTGATGACGCCGTCGCTGAGCGCCATCTGGTTGTCGAACAGGGCGTCGTGCATCTGCCAGAACTTGCCGTGGTCGCGCGCGAACAGCGCCGCCTGGCCGGCGGGCACCGCGTTGGCGTGCGCCGAGAGCGGGAAGGGCACGTAGCAGACGCGCACGTTCTGCTTCGACTTCACCAGCTCGTTCAACATCGGCCGCGCGGCGGCGCAGTAGGGGCACTCGAAGTCGGCGAACTCGACGACGGTGACCTTCGCGCCGCCGTCTTTAGCGCCCTTGCACATGCGGTCGTCGATCTTGAACGGGTGGCGCTTCGACGAGAACGAGGTGTTGTAGCGGGCGAGCTGGTTGATGATCTCCTGCGCGGGCTGGCCCTCGTTGGCGTAGCCGGCGGCGAGCGCCGCCATGCGTTTGGTGTGCTTGCAGGCGTCGCCCTTCTTCAGGCTCGCGGCGAGCGTGAGCGGGCGGCCGCAGTAGTCGAACTCGTCGGTGAAGACGGTGGCGAGCTCTTTCTGCGCCGGCGCGCCGAGCTTCGAGAAGTCGAGGCCGGGCAGACCTTCGAGGACCCGCTCACCGGCGAGAGCGGCGGCAGAGACCACGAACGCGAGGAGAAAAAACGCGCGCTTCACGATGCGGCGCGTTGTAGCGACCCCCTCCCGGCTTGTAAAGGAACGCATCGCCACCATCGACATGAAGCGGGTGCTCCTCATTCACACCGGCGGCACGCTCGGCATGCGGGGGCGCAGACCCCACGCGCTCAAGCCCGGTGCCTTCCTCTCGACCCTGAAGACGCGCGTCCCCGAGCTGTTCGATCTCGCGCACATCGAGCTCGAGCTGTTCTCGAACGTCGACTCGAGCGAGCTGCAGCCCGAAGACTGGTCCGAGCTCGCGAGGCTGATTGATCGACGGCTGCCGAAGTTCGACGGGGTGGTGGTCACGCACGGCACCGACACCCTCGCGTGGACCGCGAGCGCGCTGAGCTTCATGCTGCCGAACCTGAAGAAGCCGGTGGTGCTCACCGGCGCTCAGCGGCCGCTCGCCGAGGTGCGCACCGACGCGCGGCTGAACCTCATCGACGCGGTGACCAGCGCGCTGCAGGGGCCCACCGAGGTCACGGTCTGCTTCGACTCGCACCTCTACCGCGGCAACCGCGTGCTCAAGGTCAGCGCCGGCGAATACGACGCCTTCGACAGCCCGAACTGCCCGCCGCTCGGCACGCTGGGCGTCGACGCCCGCTTCGAGAAGGGGCTGGAGCGGAAAGGCAAATATTCGCTCGATCCACAGGTAGACCCTCGTGTGTTTGTTTTGAAAGTTTTCCCAGGATTGGACCCCAAGGTGGTGCTGCCGATGCTGCCGCACGTGCGCGGGCTGGTCGTCGAGGCGCATGGCTCGGGCAACTTCCCGCTGAAAGGAGCGCGGTCGCTCAAGCCCGTGCTGCACGAGGCGCGCAGGCAGGACATCGCGGTCGTCGTCATCAGCCAGGCGCCCCGAAACGGGGTCGATCTCTCTCTGTACGAGGCGGGGCAGGCGGCGCTCGACGAGGGCGCGATGAGCGGCGGCGACATGACGACCCCGGCGGCCGCCGTGAAGCTGATGCACGGGCTTTCAAAGCTGGAGAAGCGGGCACTTCGGTCCTACATTGAGCGCAACGTCGCTGGCGAACGAACGGGATGAAGGCTTCCGATCACTGTATGCTCAGGCCCCGGTAGGGCATTTCCGATGTCCGAGGACAAAACTTCAGTCCATACGATTGCGGACCTCCTGGGGAAGGCGAAGGGGCAGTCCGCCTACCTCATTGTCATCTCCGCGAAGACGCCCGCGGCCATCGGGAAGATGATCAAGCTCGACAAGTCCGAGGTCGTGATGGGCAGGTCGGCCGAGACCCAGCTGCAGATTGAAGACGACGGGGTCTCGCGCAAGCACGCCAAGGTGCTGCTCTCGCCGCAGGGTCACTTCCAGCTGATGGACCTGGGCTCCACCAACGGCACCTACCTCAACGGCATCAAGGTCAGCGTCGCGACCCTGGCCGACGGCGACAAGATTCAGATCGGCTCCAACACGGTGCTGAAGTTCAGCATCCAGGACGCGCTGGAAGAGCAGTACCAGAAGAGCATCTACGAGTCGGCGACCCGCGACGGCCTCACGCGCATCTTCAACAAGAAGTACTTCATGGACACCATCCGCAAGGAGTTCGCGTACTGCCTGAGGCACCGCGTCCCCCTCTCGCTGGTGATGTTCGACGTCGACCACTTCAAGAAGATCAACGACACCTACGGGCACCCGGCGGGCGACTACGTGCTCACCCGCATCGCCGCCAAGGTGAACGAGACCGTCCGGCAGGAGGACCTCTTCGCGCGCTACGGCGGCGAGGAGTTCGCGCTGATGCTCCGCGAGTCCGCCGTCGACAAGGCGCTGCGGTGCGCCGAGCGCTGCCGCAAGGCGGTCGACTCCGCCGACTTCACGTTCAACGGCACGCCGATCAAGGTGACCATCTCGCTGGGCGTGGCGACGCTGTTCGACTCCGACTTCGCGCAGCCCGAAGACCTCATCGCCGCCGCCGACAAGTACCTCTACCGCGCCAAGCGGGGAGGCAGGAACCGGGTCGACGCGATGCAGATCAGCGGTCCGTGAAAACGGCTGCACGGGCGGATCTCTTCGTTGGCGGCTTGCGGTCCGTGCTCATGAACAAACGACGTTCACTCCGCGCGGTCCTCGCCGCCGCCTCGACCTCCGCCCGTTCGCTCGTTTTCACGTGACCGCTGGCGGGCCGTGAAGCGGCTGCACGGGCCTCTAGCGTGCCCCGCCGGGCGCCGTTACCTCTTGGAAATCGCACCCCGCGCTGCGCGAACCCCGCGTGACGTCGTTTGTGCCTCAGTGAGGCGCGCAAGTATTCCGCTGCCGCAGCGAGACCGCGAAAGCACTGGCTCTGGAGTGAGGCACGGTCGCTGCACACGTGGCGCGCATGACCCGCCTTCTGGCTGCGGTGCTGATCGTCACCGCCTGTTCACATGCAGAAGATAAAGCGCTGACGGCAGCGGAGCACCGCCAGCTCGCCGAGCTGCACGAGGCCCGCGCCGAAGCCGAGCGCGCGAAGTTCGACCCGTCGAAGACGCGCGGCCCGATCGCGCGGTCTCCGTTCTCGAACCTGCCGGACAGCGTGGTCACCGAGTACAACCCGACGGCCTCGCACCTGACCGCGGCGGACCGCGAGCTCAGGCGCGCCGCGGAGCACAGCAAGCAGGCGGCGAAGCTCGAGGCGTTCGAGGACGTCGCGTGCCAGTCGCTGCCGAAGGAGCAGCGCGCCGCGTGCCCGCTGCTCGCCTCGCAGGTGAAGCTGGTGCAGAACGACGGGAAGGGCATTCGGCTCACGATCAAAGAGAGCGCGGACGCTTCCGAGATCGAGAAGCGGCTGCAGTGCCACCTCGCGTACGCGAAGACGATCGGCTTCGACCAGCCGACCTGCCCGCTGTTCGTGAAGGGCATGAGCATCAAGATGGCCGGCCCGAAGGTCATCGCGCTGCACGGCGACTCGCCCGAGGTGACGCGGCAGCTGCAGGAGCAGGCGCGCCGCATCTTCGTCGGTGAGGCGTCGGTCCCCGTCAGCATGAACCCCTGAAGAGGAAACACCATGGCGACCAAGGGCGAGCGGCAGCGGTACGAGGATGAGCGGAACAACAAGCCTGCGCGGACGCCGCGCGCGCTGAACAAGCTGAAGCGCCGGCCCACGCCGGATGCGGGCGCGCGCAACCTGTCGCGTCACGCGGACAAGAACGCGATGGTCGTCGCCGAGGAGACGATGGGCAAGCGCCCCTCCCGGAAGTCGACGCGCAAGGGCTATTTCAAGAACAACCTCCAGCTCGACCGGCTGGCGAAGGGAGCGAGGCGATGACGACCACCATGATTGCACAGCTGACGTGGCCTCGGACTGCGGCCCGTACCACCACTGCGAACCCCGTGCGGCGCAGCCGCATGCGTGATGCGAGCCCGCGCGTGCGCCGGCCGCCGAAGTGGTCGGAGCGGATTCTGCCGCGCCGGGTTGCCTGAGCGCCGGTCGGCGCGAAGCGACGGGCGGAGTGGGTCGCCCGTGAAGCCGACCGGTCAGTAGCGCGGTCAGCTCCGAGCGACGGCGCGGCTGCCCGAAGGAGGAGTCGCCGTGCCGGTCTGCTCGGCCACTGCCTTGTAGGCGGTGGCATCGAAGAACTCGACGCGGTTTCCGCCGCGCGCCTGCGCCGCCTGCAGCCCGTCTTGAGCCTGCCGCACGAGATCGGAGAACCCGTACTCGCGGCCGGGCTCTCCGGCGGCGACGCCGACGGAGATGGTCGGCGAGAGCACCTCGTCGCCGTGCTGCAGCGTCGCGCGGGCCACGCGCTCGCAGATGCGGCGGGCGACGATGAGCGAGCCGGCGAGATCGGTGTGCGGCATGAGCAGCAGCACGCGGTCGTTGCTCTGCTGCACCGGGTAGTCGGTGTCGCGCAGCGAGCGGCGGATCGCGAGGGCGAGGCCGCCCATGAGCTGCTCCTGCAGGGCGGGCGAGGGCTTCGCCTTGAGCGGGTCGAAGCCGATGAGGGCGATGGCGAGCGGGAAGCCGTAGCGGCGGGCGCGCTTCACCTCGACGAACAGCACCTCTTTGAAGTGGGCGAAGGTGTAGAAGTTGGTGAGGGGATCCATGATCCCCTCGCCGGCCTGCGGAGCGATGGGCGGGGCCATCGCCTGATCGCGGCGCTCGAAGTCGGTGAGGCGCACCTTGAGATCGTTCACCGAGACCGGCAGGGGCAGCACGGCGTCGGCCCAGGCGGCCTTGAAGCCCTTCGCCATCGCGGCGAGCACCATGGCGTTGGGCGCGGCCTTGCGCGCGGCGGCGCTCACCTTGGACGCGGAGGACACGGACGGGCCGATGACGACGAGCTGCTCGCGCTCGAGCGCGTCAGCGGTGCGCGCGGCGCTGACCCTGAGCCCCGCCTTCTTCAGCGACTCGCTGATCTGCTTCCACTTGGGGTCTTTCGGTTCGAGCACCGCGGCGAGGCGGTATTTCATGGGCTCATGCTCCCGGATGAACGCGTGAACCCGAGCTTACGCAGACTTTCCGCCGCGACGAATTTTACCTTCTCGTCGTGATCGTGCTCGGACGCCGAGATGAGCGCGGGGACCGCGGTCGAGCCGCCGACGTCGCCGAGGGCGCGCGCCGCCGCCTCGCGCACCGGCGCAGCCGTGTCGTCGGTCAGAGAGCGGATGAGGCGGGGGATGGCTGCGGGCGTCTCCAGCGCGGCGAGCGCCACGACGGCCTCGCGGCGGACGTCGGCGTCGGCGTGATCGGCGAGCTCGACGAGGCGCTGCGTGACGGAGCGCTGGCGCAACACCCCTGCAGCGTGCGCGCCGGCGGCGAGCACGAGGGCGTCGGCGTCTCTGAGCGCGGCCTCGAGCCGCCGAGGCACCTCGGCCTGGCGCGGCAGGCTGCCCAGCGCGAGGGCGGCTCCGGCGCGGAGCGAGGGCTTGGGAGACGCCTGCGCCTTCGAGATCGCGTCGAGGGCCTTCGGCCCGGCGCAGTCGGCGAGCGCGGTGAGCGCCGCAGCGCGCACCGCGTCGTCGTGCCGCTCGTCGCCCAGCACGGCGCGCAAGGTGTCCGAGCAGGCGGGATCTCCCGAGGTGCCGGTGGCGGCGACCCACTTCAGGCGCGACGGCAGGGGCACCTGCGCGGCGGGGTCGAGCTTCTTGCGCGCGAACGTCGCGAGCGAGGTGCCCTCTCCGGCGGCGAGCGCCTTCGCGGCGGCGCGGCGGTTGGCGGGGTCGCCGTCGTCGAGGGCGCCCTCGAGCTCCGGCGCCGACAGCGGGGCCAGCTCGGCGAGGGCGTTGATGGCCTCTCGCCGGCGGTGCTTGTCCTCGGCGGCGAGCAGCGGCCGCTGCGCGTCGATGCGCTTCGACCAGACCCCGAGCAGGCGGTTGACGAGCTCCTCGTCTGACTTCGCTTTGCCGACGTCGAGCAGCGCCTTGCCGGCGGGCGTGGTGCCGAGGCGCGAGGCCTCGACGAGCAGACCGGCGGAGAGCTCGTCGGTCTCGGGCGCGCGCGTCTTCATCGCGTCGAGGACGATGCGGGTGTGCGGGCGCTCGAGGAAGGAAGCGAGGTGGGTGAGGGCCTCGAGCCGGGTGGTCTGCGCCTCGGAGTACAGGTCGACCTCGAGCTGCCTGGTGAGCGCGACGCGGCGCTCCCAGCACAGGGCGGCGCCCGTGGGAGGAAGCAGCGTGGCGGGCGTCTGCTTCTTCGCGCCGGCGACGTGTACGGCGGTGGCGCAGGCGTCGTCGGGCTTCGCCGCCACCCAGTCGGCGAGCATGCGCACGTCGGTGACGGCCTTGCGCCTGGCGAGCGCGCGCAGGGCGCCCCAGCGCACGGCCCAGTCGGGGTCGGCGAGGATCTTCTGAAGCTGCGAGTCCGGCACCTGGGTCAGGTCGGCGAGCGCGACGGCCCAGGCGGCGCGGTCGGCGTCGGTGAAGCAGCGGCCGCAGACGTTGGCGCGGGCGCGCGGCTCGGTGACCCAGCGATTGCACGCCTCTTTGCAGGTCTCGCCGGGGCGGGCCGCGAGCAGGGTGAGGAGCAGGGCGAACACGCAGGGCCGATGCTAGCCTTTCGGTTCGAATGACGAAGCGGGTTCCGGCGTTGGTGCTCTGCATGCTCGCAGCACCCGTGTGGGCTGGATCGAAGGCCGGGCAGAAGCAGCTCGCCGCGCGCCTCGAGGCGCAGGACGCCGTCGACGCCATCTTGAAGGGAGAGGGCAACCTCAACGCCACGCTCAGCCGCGTCCAGTACCTCGGGCAGGAGGGCAATGTGTGCTTCGAGCTGAACGAGGTCGCGCGGCGGAGCGGAGACGATCAGCAGACGCGCCGCATCGCGCAGGCGCTGGCGACCCTCGCGCACCCCAACGGAGAGCCCGGCCTCGTCTGGATGCTCGGCCACGAGGACAGCGTGGTGCGGATGTACGCGGCGCAGGGGCTGGGCCGGATGAAGAGCCAGAACGCCGGCGCGCGCGTGCAGGCGCTGCTGGGCGACAAGTCGCTGGGCGTGCGGAAGGAAGCGGCGAAGGCGCTCGGGCTGATGCGCTACGCGAAGGCGGGCGGGGCGCTGATGAAGGCGGCGAAGGTCGAAGGAGAGATCGACGTGCGCGCCGAGATGCTCGTCGCCGTCGGAGCCGTGGGCGACAAGAAGCAGGCGGCCGGTCTCGAGAGCTTCCTCGACGACTCGTCCGAGAGCGCGCGCTTCGCGGCGGCGCAGGGGCTGTGCCTGCTCGGCAACAAGAAGGGCTTCGACTTCGCGAAGAAGAAGCTCGCGAGCGCCGACCGCTACGAGCGCATCGACGGCCTGAAGCTCTTCGAGGGGGCGCGCGCGAAGGACGTGAGCTCGGTGCTGGCGCCGATGGTGGAGGACAAGGACCGCGCGGTCGCGGCGATGGCGGCGCGGATCCTCTACCAGGGCGGAGACGCGAAGATGCTCGACTGGCTGGTGCTGAAGAGCTTCCAGTCGAACGGCGACGAGAAGCTCGCGTACGAGAAGGAGCTCGAGCTGCTGCGGCTCGCTGACGACCAGCGGAAGTCGATTCTGGCGAAGGCGGGCATCAAGTGACGTCGCTGTTGCTGCTCACGCTCGCGATCAACCCGGTGCCGGCCTCCGAGAAGTTCCTCGGAGCGAAGTACGTCGTCTCACCGCTCGGTGAGGGCGAGGGGAAGGACCCCGACCCGCGGCTGCGCACCGACGCGTTCGACTGCCTCACGTTCGTGGAGACGGCGATGGCGATGACGCTCGCGCCGGAGAAGCCGCAGGACGTGCTCGATCGCATCCGCTACGAGGGCGACACGATCTCCTACGGCGAGCGCAACCACGTGATGGAGGCGCAGTGGCTGCCGCGCAACATCGAGAAGGGGTTCTTGAAGGACGTGACGAAGCAATACGGCGGCGACGCGGTGGTGCACGTCACGAAGGTGATCGGCGACGAGCAGTGGAACGCGAAGTCGGGCAAGGAGCTCGGGCTCGAGCGCGAGCACCAGGCGCGCGGAGAGTTCGGGCTCGACGTCATCCCCGCGAAGGCGGCGCTCGAAAAGCTGAAGAGCGCGCCCGAGGGGACGGTCGTCGTCGTGGTGCGCGCAGATCGCCCGCGGCTGGTGACGCGCATCACGCACGTCGGGTTTCTCCTGCACAAGAAGAAGGGCGTCTTCATGCGCCACGCGTCGCGCACGTTCGGCCGCGTGGTGGACGAAGACCTCGCGACCTACCTGCAGCGGAACCTCGGCTACGCGAAGTGGACGGTCGAGGGGTTCGCGCTGTTCGAGGTGCAGGCGCCGGCTGCGCCAGCGCCGTAGCTGAAACGCGCGAACGGGCCGAGGTCGAGGCGGCGGCGAGGACCGCGCGGAGTGAACGTCGTCTTGTTCATGAGCACGGACCGCAGCCGCCAACGAAGAGATCGGCCCGTGCAGCCGTTTTCAGCGGGCGGCTACGACTCGACGGGGTTCTCGCCGGACATGGCCTCTTCCTCGGCGGCCTTGGCGTTCTCGTCGGCCTCTTTGGCGATCTGCTCGAGCTCTTCGCGCACGGCGGCTTCGGCCCTGGCGAGCGCTTCGCTGGGGACGAGGACCTCCCAGTAGCCTCTGGAGATGGCGCCGAAGGTGTCGGTGGAGGCGCCGGCGCGGCCGCGGTGGAAGGCGTCGAGCTCGAGCGCGACGAGGCCGTCGACGAGGCGGTCGGCGGTGAGCGGATCATCGACGGTCGCGACGACGGTGAACGTCTTCGGAGGGGCCTTGTCTGCCATGACGGTAGAAACTACCCGAGTCCTGTGAGGGTTGTTAAAACCGGGCGTAATGAACCGCCTGAAGGTGTTGGTGTTCGCCCTCGTCGCTGTCGGTCTCTGGGCGGCCCACCTCACGATGACGTCTCCCGCGCTGGCCTCGAAGGCGGTGGAAGAGGCGTCGGCTCCGCTGCTCGGCGCGCCGGGCGCGGTCGCGCAGCGCATCGAGCAGGCGCGCTCGGAGTTGCAGGGCGCGGCGGTGAAGCTCGCGAGCAACCCGGTGCTCTACGTGAAGCTCGGCAAGGTCGAGCCTCCGTCGGCCGACCGCTTCAACGCGGTGCGAACGGCGGCGTTCGAGGGGCTCTCCGAGGCGGCGAAGGCCACGACGTTCGTGGTGGTGTCGAACGAGGCGGGCGCGATGATGGCGCAAGGGCCGGCAGAGCCGGCGGCGCCTCCCGAGGGGTTCGACGTGAAGGGCGCGAGCGCGGGCGGCGGAGACGGCGTGCTGCTCGAGCTCAACGGCGTGCCGTGTCTCTTCTTCTCGGTGCCGGTGCTGACGGTGTCGGCCGGCGAGGTGAAGCCGAACGGCTCGGTGATGCTCGGCGGGCCGCTGTGGGGAGCGAGCGCGGATCAGCTCGCCGACGCGGTCGCGAAGGATCTCGGGCTCACGGGCCTGGGCCTGTGGATGAAGGGCAAGCTCGTCGGCAAGAGCGGGAAGAAAGAGTCGCTCGAGAACGCGTTCAAGCAGGCGAAGCCCGGGGCGACGGCGACGGTCGAGCAGGGGCCGGTGACGGCGATCGGGCCGCTGCAGCTGCCGATGTTCGTGGGCGCGTCGAACGCGCTCGACGTGGCGGCGCGGCGCGACATTCCCGGCACGCCGTTCGAGGTGGTCGCGGTCCGCACGGTGCGCCCGTTCATGGAGACGCTCGCCGGGGCGCAGAAGACGGCGCTGTTCATGCTCGCCGGGTTGCTGCTCGCGGGCATCGTCTTCACGCTGCTGGTGTCGTCGGGCGGCGCCGCGGAAGAGGAAGAGGACGTTCCGGCGCTGAAGAAGGCGCAGGTGCCGTCGGCGCCGCCGGCGGTGACGGGGACGTCGAAGATCGAGCCGCTGCCGGGCTCGCTGGCCGCGGCGCCCGATCTGCCGCCGGCGCCCGAGGCGAGCCCCGACGACTTCAACTTCCCGCCGGCGCCGCCGCCGCCGATGCCGGCGAAGACCGAGCCGACGCCGATCACCAGCACGCAGCAGACCCCGTTCGACGGGCCGATGGAGGATCCGTTCGCGGCCGCGGGGCCGCCGCCGCCGGTGGCGGTGCCTCCTCCGATGCCGAAGGTGGCGGCTGCGCCTCCGCCGATGAGCCTCGCGGACGACGACTTCGAGAACCAGCGGACGACCGCGTACCCGGCGCACAAGATGCCCGGCATGGCGGGCGCGATGGGGGCCGGCGGAACGACCGACTCGCACAACGCGCTCGACCCGTTCGCGATGGCGGCGGCGCAGGCGGGCGAGGAGCCCTCTGGCGAGGCCGGCTTCAACCCCGATGCGACGCGGGTTGCGGCGATTCCGCCCGAGCTGTTGAAGGCGTCGTCGCGCAGAGACACTGGGCCGACGCAGCAGAACCCGGCGTTCAGGGCGCCGCCTGTCGCGGCTCCGAAGATTCAGTCGGTCGGTGGCGGGTCTGATGAGGAGTCGCACTTTCAGGAGACGTTCAGGGACTTCCTTGCGACGCGGCAGAAGTGCGGGGAGCCGAACGACGGAATGACGTACGACAAGTTTGCGGCGAAGCTGCGGAAGAACAAGGAGCAGCTCGTTGCGAAGTACAACTGTCGGACGGTGAAGTTTCAGGTGTACGTCAAGGATGGGAAGGCGGCGTTGAAGGCTACCCCCGTGAAGGACTGAGCGCGGCGGCGGGAGAAGCCGGGGACGTTGTCCCGTGGACCGACGTGGACGTGGACGTGGACGTGGACGTGGACGTGGACGTAGACGTGAACGTGAACGACTCGACGGGCCCGGGTTCGTTCAGAGGTACGTTGCCGGGGACGTGATCGGGAACGCAGCTCACGTCGTTCGCGGTGGCCCGGCCAGCCTGCTGAGCATCTGAACGATTCGCACCACGAGGTTCCGCCCCTGGTCGTACTCAGGCCGGGTGACGACTTGCTTGATGCGCAGCAGGTGGAGGTGCGCAGCACTCTCCGTCGCGCTGCCGCGCGCCATTTCGTAGAAGCGTCGCTTGTCGGCACGCGCAGTCTTGCCGGCGCCCTCAGCGATGTTCGACAGGATGCTCATCGATGAGTTCTCGAGCTGCTTGTGCAGCTCGGCAGGCATTTTCCGCTTCAGCCACGGCTCGAGCATGTCGAGGAACTGGCTCGTCACCTGGAAGACCTCGAGCTTCTCGTGATCCATCAAGACCGGCGTGCCGGTGCCAGTACCCGTTCCCCCCAACGTCCCGGTGAACGAACCCGGGCCCGTCGAGTCGTTCACGTCCACGACGTTCACGTCCACGACGTTCACGTCCACGACGTTCACATCCACGACATTCACATCCACGGGCAACGTCCCCGGCTTCTCACTCCTCCCACCCCCATTGTTTTCCATGGCCTGGAGCCTACAGACGCCCCCTGACACTGACGGCAATGTCGCGATCCCTGCTCGTCTTTACAGCCCCAGATGTAGGGTCGAATCCAACCTCCCGGATCAGCGAGACTCCCGCCCGCGTAACCCCGCCAGAATCGTGGCACATCCGTTGCTCAACGCGCGTCGCTGTCTAACGCGCAAAAGGGGTCGCGCACAGGAGCCGAGTGATGTCGACCGAAGTGCTTCAGCTGTGGAGGGGGAGAGCGAATGAAGACTCCGTCGCCTCCGGCCGTGACGCCGAGCTGTCCATGCTGCTGCGCGAGCACGACGACGCAAAGTCGTCCGAGCGCGCCCGCTTCGTCTTCCTGAAGGGCCCCGCCGGGGTCGGCAAGAGCCACCTGTTCGGCCTGCTCCGCGCCGCCGCTTCCCGCCGCAGCGCTCCCGTCTTCGAGGGCGGCTCCGCCCGCGACGCCCGCCGCACCTTCGGCCTCTTCTCTCCCATCGTCTCCGAGCTGCTCCAGCACTTAGGCCAGGACGGCGTCCCCGCCGCCCGCCTCGCCGAGCTCGCCCGCCTGCTCGGGCCCCTCACCAAGGCCACCGCGAAGGACGTGATGGAGAACCGCCGCGTCGAGCTCTACGACGCCGTGTGCGAGCTCTTCTCGCTCGCCGGCCGCTCGACCCCCGTCTTCCTCTTCCCTGATCTCGACGTCGCCGACCGCGCCTCGCTCGAGCTGTTCCGCTACCTCGCTGCCGTCACCACGACCCCCGGCGCCAAGGCCGGCGGCCTCTTCGTCGGCTCCCTGCGCGACGACGCCGGCCTTCCCGCTCCGCTGCCCGAGGTGCTCGCGAAGGTCCCCGCGCGCTCCGTTCCGCTGTCCGGCCTCGACGTCGAGGGCATCCGCGCCTACCTCTCCCGGCAGGACGTCGCGCAGAAGCTGCTCGAGGCGACCGGCGGCAACCCCGAGGCCCTCAACGCGCTGCTCGAGCAGAAGGCCGTCCCCGCCGTCGATCTCTTCGTGAAGCGCGCCGAGCGCCTCGAGCCCGCGCAGCGCAGCGTCCTCGATGCGCTGTCCGTCTCCACCGACGCGCTCGCGCTGCCGACCCTGCGCGCGGCGCTCAAGTCGAGCGACGTCGCGCCGCTGCTCGATCAGCTCGTGCAGGGCCGCTACCTCACCGCCCGCGTCGTCGACGGCCAGCCCGTCTACCGCCTCGCGCGCGAGAACGACCGCCTCGCCTGGCTCGAGGCCATGCCCGAGGCTCGCCGCAACGCCGTTCAGCGCGACGTCGCGAAGGCGCTCGCTGCGTCGGGAGAGATCGTCTCCGCCGCCACGATGCTCTTCGAGCTCGGCGCGAGCCCCGACGCCGTCGAGCTGTGCGCCCGCGCCGGCGACGAGCTGTCCGCCCGCGGCGCTCACGAAGACGCCGCCGAGCTCTACGCCCGCGCGCTGACGGCGCTCGCAGGCGCCGAGCGCGCCCGCGTGCTCGAGCGCATGGGCCAGGTGCTCGCCGCCCAGGGCGACTTCAAGAAGGCCGCCCGCGCGCTGCTCGAGTCGAACCGCCTCGCCGCCTCGCCCGCGAAGTCCCTCGCTGCCGCCCGCCACCTCTTGCGCGCCGGCCGCACCCGCCTCGCCGAGGCGTGCCTCGGCGCTCCGCTGGCCGAGGCCTCGTCGCGCTTCGACGCCGAGGCCGTGCGCGCCGAGCTGCACCTCGTGCGCGGCAACCCGGCGAAGACCCTCGAGCTCGCGCGCGCTGCCCTGCAGCAGTCGAGCGTCGGGCTCACCGCCTCGATCGCGCTGCGCAACGTGATGGGCCGCGCGCTGCTCGCGAAGAACGATGCGCGCGAGGCCGCCGAGCTGTTCGGGCTCAACGCCTCGGTCGCCGAGGAAGCGGGCCTCAAAGATCTCGTCGCCCAGGCCCGCCTCAACCGCGGCGTCGCCGCGCAGAAGCTCGGCGATCGCGAGACCGCCATCGCCTGCTACCAGGCCGCGCAGGGTCACGGTCAGGGCCGCCACTGGGCGCTCGCGAACCTCGGCGCGCTGTACTTCGACTCCGGTGACTTCGAGCTCGCGCTCGACTGCATGTCCCGCGCGCTGCAGATGGTCACGCGCCACGTCGGCCCGAAGGAGACCGCGCACGTCGCGACCAACCTCTCGCGCCTGCACCACTTCCTCGGCGACTTCGACCGCGCGTCCGAGCTCGCCGAGCACGCCCTCGCGCTCGCCGGCCAGCTCGGCGACGTCTACCTCGAGGGCCAGGCGCTGCTGAACCTCGGCTCCGTCGCGCTCGACAAGAAGGACTACGGCGAGGCCGTCCGCTCGCTCGACTCGGCGCGCTCGAAGCTCGAGACCGTCGGCAACGACGGCTTCGCGGCGCTCGCTGCGGCGCTCAAGGCCCGCGCCCACCTGATGATGGGCGAGCGCGCGCAGAGCGAAGCCGAGCTGTTGCGCCGCTGCGTCGACCGGGGCGCGGCCACGCTGCCCGCCGCCGCCGTCGAGGTCGAGCTCACCCGCGGCGAGCTCGCGCTCGGCCTGTCGGATCTCCACGGCGCCGGCCGCGCCGCCGCTCGCGCGAAGGACGCGCTGCTCTCGAGCCCGGACCTCGAGGGCCCGTTCCGCGTCTACCTGCTCATGGCGAAGCTCAAGCGCCAGGCCGGCGACGCCGGAGCGCAGGGCGAGCTCGCCCGCGCGTGGCGCATGCTCGAGGAGCTGCTCCAGCGCGTTCCGCCCGTGCGGCGCACCGCGTTCCTCTCCGTCCCGCGCCGGGCCGAGCTGCTCGCCGCCGTCGAGCCCGAGCTCAAGCTCCCGCGCAGCGTCGCGGCGGCCCAGGTCATCCCCGACAAGAAGCTCGGTCTCGTCGGCCGCGCGCCGGCGCTGCAGCGCATCGTCAAACAGCTCGAGCCCATCGGGAAGAGCAACACCACCGTCCTCATCCGCGGCGAGAGCGGCACCGGCAAGGAGCTGCTCGCCGACGCGCTCCACCAGCTCTCTCCGCGGCGCGCGATGCCGCTGGTGAAGGTGAACTGCGCGGCGATGGTCGAGGAGCTCTTGCTCTCCGAGCTGTTCGGTCACGAGAAGGGCGCGTTCACCGGCGCCATTCGCGAGCGGAAGGGCCGCTTCGAGCTCGCCGACGGCGGCACACTGTTTCTCGACGAGATCGGCGACATCTCGCCGAAGTGCCAGGTCGCGCTGCTGCGCGTTCTGCAGGAGCGCGAGCTCGAGCGCGTCGGCGGCACGAAGACCATCAAGGTCGACGTCCGCGTCATCTGCGCCACCAACCGCGACCTCGAGGCGCTCATCGCCCAGGGCCGCTTCCGCGCCGACCTCTACTACCGCTTGAAGGGCGTGATGCTCGAGCTGCCGAGCTTGCGCGAGCGCCCGGAAGATCTGCCGCTGCTCTGCTCGCACTTCCTCGAGCGCGTCGCGAAGGAGCGCGGCGAGCCGGTGAGGCGCCTCTCCGACGCCTCGGTGCAGCTGCTCGCGCGGCACACCTGGCCGGGCAACGTGCGTGAGCTCGAGAACGTGCTCTCGGCCGCGGCCATCTTCGCCGAGGGCGACGTCATTCAGCCCGACGCCTTCAGCCACGTCGCCGAGCTGCGCGCGCTTCAGACCGGGGCTACGCCCGTTCAGGTCCCGGCGGTGCGCCCGGCCCCGGTCGTGGCCGCGCCGGTGGCTGCAGAGCCGGTTGCCAGCGCGCTGCCGATCGCCGCCGAATCGGCGCCCACTCTGACTGCAGCGCCGGATGGCAACATCGATTACTTCGAGCTGGCCCGGGCGCGAGGCATCTCGCTCAAGGAGCTCCGGCACGAGGTGGAGATGCAGTGCATCAAGCGCGCGTTGCTGGAAGCCAAGGGAAACATCAGCGAAGCTGCCCGGTTGCTACGAATGAAACGCTCCCGACTGTCACAGATCGTCAACGCCGAGGGAGAGCTCAAGGAGGTGGCCCATGGCGACGACGAGTGAGGCATCGCGGTTGCAGAGCCTGGGGCACGGTATGCGTTTCGTAGTCCTGACTGTCGGTTTGTTGGCGGTGTTCGGCTTCACCGGCTGCGGTGTCGGCGTCGACGACCTCGACGGCCAGCAGGCCGCCTATGGGCAGCAGCAGGCCGCCGCACACTCGGATCAGGCGCTCGTCGGTCTCGACGGCACGCCCGCTCCGTCGGGTGACGGCACCCAGCAGGGGGCTCCGGCGGGCAACGGCCCGTCGAACCCGGGCATCCAGTCGCTGCCGACTGATCCGGTGCCCTGGCAGCAGCCGGCGCCGACCGACATCGTCTACCCGATCGACAATCCGTTCGAGACCCCGCCTCTGCCTCCGGGGGGCTTCCCCGAGGGCATGCCCGGAATGAAGTAAGTCCGGGCACCCGCGCACCGGTTCCAACGCGAGTTGATCGCACGGCGTTGCCTAGCTAGCTTAGCTAGAGCCATGAACGTCAACATGCACGAGGCAAAGACGCGCCTCTCAGCGCTGGTCGACGCCGCGGAACGCGGAGAGACCGTCGTCATCTCCCGAAACGGGGAGCCAGCGGTGATGCTCGTGCCGATCCACTCCTCCGCTGGGCCGGGCTGGTCGAAGGAGATGCGGGCGTGGCTCGAGGGCGGCGAGGCAGTCGATCTGCGCGTCGACCGCAGCAACCTGAAGCCGCCGCGTCGCCGCGTCTTCTGATGCCTTACCTGCTCGACGCCGATACCCTCTCGTTCGTCGTTCGACGGATTCCACGGGTGCTCGAACGCCTGGCGCGCGCCCATCCATCGTCCATCTCCGTTTCGGTCATCACGTTGATGGAGCTCGAATACGGCCTTGCGCGCCAGCCCGAGAAGCGCCCCCGTGTCGAAGCCTTCCTGCGACCTCTGCTTTCGCAGGTCCAGGTGCTGCCGTTTCTCGAAACCGACGCCAGGGCTGCAGCTCAGTGTCGCGCGGTGCTCGACGAACGCGGACGTTCGATCGGCGCGTACGACGTCATGATTACCGGAACCGCGCTCTCGCGCGGAATGACCGTAGTCACCGGCAACGCCAGGGAGTATCGGCGCATCGATGGCCTCGCGGTCGAAGACTGGCGCTGAGGTCCTCGGCGCTTCAAGGCCCCACGGGCAGCGAGAACCTGAACCGCGCACCCCTCACGGAGTCGAGCAGCTCCAGCCTGCCGCCGTGCTCTTGCGCGATGCGCGCGGCGATCGGGAGCCCTAAGCCCGTGCCGCCGGACTTCGTCGTGACGTAGGGCTCGAAGATGCGCGTGCGCTGATCCGCGGGTACTCCCGGGCCCTGATCCTCGACCTCGAGCCAGGCGTGCTTCAGGTCGCGCGCGACGCGGACGGTGACCTCGCCGCCGGTCTCGCTCATCGACTCCTCGGCGTTCTTCACCAGGTTCACCAGGACCTGCGTGAGCTGATCGCGATCGGCGTCGACGACGACGTCCTGGGTGAGCTCGGAGCGGTACGTGACCTTGCCGGGCGCGTAGAGCGCGAGCACCTGCGTCGCGAGCTCCGAGAGGTTCACCCTGGCGAGCTTCGGCCGCGGCAGCCGCGCGAACTGGCTGAACTCGTCGACCGTGCGGCGCAGGCGCTCGACCTCTTCGAGCACGGCGCCGGCGCTCTCCTGGAACATGGTGTTGAACCGCGGATCGCCGCGGCGGCCGAGCGCGATGAGCGTCTCGAGCGACATCTTGATCGGCGTCAGCGGGTTCTTGATCTCGTGTGCCAGGCGGCGCGCGACCTCCTGCCAGGCCGCGATGCGCTCGCTGGCCACCAGCTTCTCGGTCGTGTCTTTGAGGTCGCCCATCATGCGGTTGAACGTGTCGATGAGCGTGCGCAGCTCGCCCTGCGCGGGGAGGTTCACTTTGACGTCGAGCTCTCCGGCGGCGATGCGGCGCGAGGCGTCGGTGAGCGCCTCGAGCGGGCGCGTGATGCGGCGGCTGACGACGACGCCGATGAGCAGCGCGAGCGCGAGGCCGAGCGAGGCGAAGGCGAGGAACGCACGGAGCACCTCGGCCTGCGTCGCGAGCATCTCCGCGTGCGAGAACCACAGCCGCACCTCGGCGACCGGCGCGAAGCTGACCGTGCGCACCGCGGCGCGGCCGGGGCGTGCTCCGGTGGAGGCGACGAGCTCTTCGCCCGCGCGGACCTCGACGGTCGCGCCGGTCAGCCGCGCGAGCTCGGAGGCGAAGGTGTCGTCGAGCAGGACTCCGCCGACGGCCCAGAGCCGGGCGTCGCCGTAGTCGACGGGGCGCGCGGTGACGAGCGCGGGGGCTTTTCTCAAGCCGCTCGCGTCGGAGAGCTCGACGAGCACGGGCACCAGGGCGCCGGCCGGCTGCTTCGTGACGGCGTGCAGGTTCTCGTCGATGTCGCCGAGCAGCGCGGGCAGGTGACCGGAGGAGATGGTGCGGCCTCCGCCGTCGAGCAGGCTCAGGACCTGCAGCCCGCGCGGGACCATGAGCCGCGCGGCCGCCGTGGTGAGCGAGGCGGGCGGAGGCAGGTGCCGTGGGTCGGCGTCCTTCGCGACCTCTTCGAGCTCGCGGCTCTGCGCCAGCTCGTCCATCGCCGCCTTCGCGGCGTCGCGCCGCCGCTGCATGCTGGCCTCGACGGCGAGCATCACGCGGTCGAGGCGCTGGGTCTCCTGGTCCGTGAGCAGCGTGGCGAGGTTGCGCAGCGCGAACGGGACGACCGTGGCGACCTGCACGAGGCTGAGCGCGAGGAAGGCCAGCGCGAGCGTGGTGCGGAGCCTCACTCCGCCCCCAGAAAGACGTCGTCGAGCTTCGGTAGGCCCCACGCGTCGCTCTTGAGGTTCTGCACCTGGGGAGACACCTGCAGCGACAGCCCCTGCACGTAGAGCGGCAGCGCCGGCAGCTGCGGAGCGAGCTGCTGCAACAGCTCGCGCGCCTTCTCTTCTCGGGCTTCGTCGTCGGTGATGGCGCCGAGCTGGGGCAGGTGCTTGGCGGCGAGCTCGGACGCGCGGGCGGTCTCGAGCGCGAGCGCGAGGGTGCTCGCCTGCTTCGTGGGGAGCAGCATCGAGAAGAGCATCAGCTCGTAGTCGCCCTTCGCCCAGCGGGCGCGCAGCTCGCGGCGGGGCAGGGCTTTGAGCGCCACGCGGTAGCCGAGCGGGTTCAGGCGCACCTGCAGGCGAGCGGCGACGGCGCGCTGATCGTCGAGCGAGGCATCGAACAGCAGCGTGACCTCGCGCGGCGGCGAGATGGTGGGGGGCCTCGGCGGAGCCGTGCCGGCCGGCAGCGCGGCGGCGGGCGGGCGGACGAAGAAGCGGACGAGGTCTCCGCGATCGACGCTGGACTCGAACGCGTTGCGGAAGGTGAGCGGCAGCGACGGAGAGAAGAGCAGGGCGGTCGCGTACGGGAGCGGCGCCTTCTCTCCGTCGCGGGGGTTGAGGCCCATCGCGGCCTGCACCTTGCGCTGGGAGAAGAGCCGCTCGGCGCCGCGATCGTCGGTCGAGGTGACCACGAGCTCGTCGAGGTACGGACGGCCGCCGGGGAACGAGACGTCCGCGGCGTAGCGGCCGGGCGCGTTGAGGCCGAGCTTGAACGGGCCGGCCCCGGGGATGGAGAGGGCCGGGTGGCAGAGCGCCGACTCGAGGTCCGGCCACGGGTGCGAGAGCTTGAGCTCGACGGTGGTCGCGGTGGTGGTGATCTGGCTGACGGGGGCGAGCAGCGCTCGGTACGGGGTTGGCTCCGATTGAACGCGGCGGAGTGCTGCGGCGACGTCGGCGGGCTTCTGGGTCTCCAGCCGCACGGCCAGCGGGCCCTGGCGCGTGATGGTGAAGGGCGTCGCGCAGAGCGAGCGGCTGGTGAGCGAGAGCAGCGCGGCTTCTGCGGGCGTGTCGGCGTAGAGCGCCTCGGCCTCGGCCGGCTTGCCGGCGTAGGCGAGCTGCAGGGAACCGCCGTAGCGGGCGCGGGAGGCGGCGAAGGCGGTTGCCGACAGCAAGAGCGCGAGAACCACCCACCGTTCACGCTGAGCGGAGCGCCGCAGGCGCGGAGTCGAAGCGGGCCGATGGACGGCTTTGCGGCGCCCTTCGACTGCGGCCCGCTTCGCGTGCCTCCGCTCAGGGTGAACGGAGCTCACTTGATCGCCCTCGCCACGAGCAGCTCACCCGTCCCATCCGGCAACCACACGCCGACGACGATCTCCTCTGCCTTGTCGCCGTCGAGATCCGCGCCGAGCGCGACGATGGCGCGGCCGCGAGGCGTCGAGCCCTGCCACAGCGGCGCGGACCCGAGCTGCGCCAGCGCCACCACCTTCACCTCGTCGCCGTCGACGGCGTAGCGCGCCGAGCTCAAGAAGGCCTCGGGCGTGCCATCACCGTCGAGATCGGCGAGCGCCGCGGCAGCGCCGGCGCCGGTGATGCGGGCGGGAGAGTCGACCAGCGTCGCGACGCCATCGGGAAACACGACGAGCGTGTTGGCTCCACGTGAGGATGCGGTGGTGAACGGAGCCGGCAGCTCGACGGTTCGTCCCCCCACGACTGCGGTGCGCTCGAAGACGTTCATGCCGGCGACCGGCTTCACTCCGACGCCGTCAGCCATCACCGGCGCATCCGCAGTTCCGAGCTCGAGGCGGCCCCCGCGGAAGAAGAGCGCAAAGACACGCGCCTTCCGCGTCGAGGCCACGACGATGCGCGCGGGCGACGGAAGCACCGCGAGCGCTCCGAACGGCTCGCGCGAGGGACTTGGCGCCGCCGGCACCTCGCGCAGCTCGTGCCGCCAGCGCGGCTTGCCGTCAGTGTCCAGCACGACGACCGCATCCTCCTGCAGCACCGCGAGCTCGGGCTTCCCATCGCCGTCGACGTCGCCGAACGCGAGCGCGGCGGGCACGCCGCTGAGGCGCGCGAAGGAGGTCATCGCGACCTTGAGCGGCCCGGCAGGCGCCGCCGGAACCTGCATCGGAGCTGCGAGCGACAGCGCCTGAGCGTCGGCCTCGACGGTGGCGGCCAGGGCGACCGTCGGCCCATCACGGCGAGCAGCAGCGCCCGCCCAGAAGCTGACCCACGTATGAATGGCATCGCCGCGCGCGACGAGCTTGGTGCCGTCGAGCTGCACGACCAGGCGCAGCAGTGTGCGCACGTCATGCGTGCGGCAGAGCGACTCGGCCTCCGCGGCCGACGACGCGTCGAGCACGGTGGGTCCGCGCTTGCGAGCGGCGAGCTGCGACGAGACCGCCGACGCGAACGCGCGCGCGAGCACCGGGGGAGAGCCCTCGACGAAGACACCGACCGGTGCCTCGGGCTTCGCAGCTTCCGCCTGCTCGACGATGCGCAGCGCGAGCTCTTCGATCGCGGGGCGCGTCAACGCGGCGGGCTTCGCCGCCGCAGCCGCGAGCAGGCCCCCCACCAGCGCGGCGATCACGGCCGGCCGCGCCTCCCGTCCTGCAGCAGGAACTGGTCCGGCGTCACCGCGCCCGGCCGCGGAGCCTCAGCCGTCGGCGCCGTGCCCTCGAGGAACGGCTCGATGCGGCCGGGCATCGCGTTGCCGGCGAGCAGCCCCGTCTGCGGATCCACGCGTGCGAGCGTGACGCCCTCGGGTGCTTCGAAGTCGCGCGCCGGCTTGCCCTCGTGCGCGGCCTTCATGAAGCCGAGCCACAGCGGCAGCGCCGCGCGGCCGCCGGTCTCGCCCGGCCCGAGGATCGAGTGATCGTCGAAGCCGACCCACGCCGAGGCCACGTAGTCCATCGTGTAGCCGCTGAACCACGCGTCGCGGTACTCGCTCGCGGTGCCGGTCTTTCCCGCGGCCGGCCGGTTCAGCTCGCGCACCGCCATCGCCGTGCCCTGCTCGACGACGCTGCGCATGAGCGACGTGATCAGGTACGCGACCGCAGGGGTGATCGCCGGCTCGGGGGCGGCGCGGTGCTCTTCGATCACCTTCCCGTGAACGTCCGTCACCTTCACCAGCGTGATCGCCTCGGAGTACAGCCCGCCGGTCTGCAGCGTGGTGTACGCGTTGGCGATCTCCTGCATCGTGACCTCGCCGGTGCCGAGCGCGAGCGTGAGGTTCTCGGGCAGCTCGCTCTGAATGCCCGCGCGCCGCGCGAACTCGATCACGGCCGCGGGCGTGAGCGCCTCGATGAGCCGCACCGACACCGTGTTCTTCGACTCGGTGAGCGCCTGCCGCAGCGTCATCGGCCCGTCGTAGCCGCCCTTCTCGTAGTTCTGCGGCTTCCAGGGCCCCTTGCGCGGATCCGGGTTCGGCACAGTGAACGGCGCGTCGTTCACGATGGACAGCGTGGTGAACTTCCCCGACGCCATCGCCGCCGCGTAGAGGAACGGCTTGAACGACGAGCCCGGCTGCCGCTTCGCCTGCGTGGCGCGGTTGAACGCCGAAGTCCCGAAGTCATAGCCGCCGACCATCGCGACGACGCTGCGGTCGGTCGGGTCGATCGCGAGCAGCGCGCCCTGCACCGCGGGGATCTGCGCCAGCGTCGCCTCGTACGTCGTCGAAGCGGGCAGCGCCTTGCCGAGGCGAATGCGCACGAGGTCTCCCTGCTTCACGACCTGCGAGATCTTCTGCGGCGCGGAGCCCAGCCGGCCCTTCTCGTCGCGCGGCCGCGCCCACGTCAGCGAAGGAAACGACAGCTGCGCCTTCTGGCTGACGAGGTCGACCACCGCCGTGCCCTTCGCGTCGTCGACGTCCGACACCCAGCCGACGGTCTCGAGCCCCTCGGCCAGCGCGCGCACCGCGACGGCACGCGCGAGCTTCTGATCCTCCGAGGGGATGGGCTCGTCGGGATCGACGGCGTCGGTCTCGGGCTCCGGCTCCTCGGGGGGCTTCATGTCCTTCAGCACGCCGAGGTCGGCGACGAGGATCTCGTCGGGCTTGCGGCGGCCGGCCTCTGCGACGCGCGCCTGCAACAGCGGCTCGAGCGACTTGTAGCGGGCCGGGTCCACCGAGCCGAGCGGGCCGCGGTAGCCCTGGCGGCGATCGACCGCCTCGAGGCCGGCCTTCACCGAAGCCTCGGCGGCGGCCTGCAGCTTCACGTCCATCGCGATCTCGATGCGGTAGCCGCCCTCGTTGATCGCCTTCTCTCCGAGCTCGGTGACTTTCTCGGCGCGCTCCTTCGCGTCGCGCGGCGGGTCGGCGAGGCGCGCGACGGCGGCCTCTCCGAACTGCCTGACGAGGCGCTTGCGCACGTCCTCGGCGTAGTACTGGCCGACCTCGGGCGGGGGGCGCGGGCCGAGGAGGATGGGCTTCTCCAGCTCGGCGTCGATGACGGCCTGCTTCACGAAGCCGTGGCGCGCGAGCTGGCCGAGCACGTACCGCTGCCGCTTCTTCGCCTTCACGACGTTGGTGAGCGGGTTGATGCGGTGCGGGAGCTGCACGGTGCCGGCGAGCACCGCGGCCTCACCGAGCGAGAGCTGCGACGCGTGCTTGCCGAAGTAGAACAGCGCGGCCTCTTCGACGCCGTAGCGCGCGTGGCCGAAGTTGATGGTGTTGACGTAGAGGTTGAGGATCTCGTCCTTCGTCAGCGACTTCTCCATGCGCGGAGTGAGGATCCACTCGCGCATCTTGCGGCCGAACGTGCGCTCCTGGCTCAGGAGGATGTTGCGGCAGGCCTGCTGCGAGATGGTCGAGGCGCCGCCGGCGCGCGAGCCGGGCCGCAGCGCCTTGAGCAGCGCGCGGGCCATGCCGAGGTAGTCGAGGCCGCCGTGCTGGTAGAAGCCGGCGTCCTCGGCGGCGAGGAAGCTGAACTTCACGTGCTCGGGCAGCTTGGTGACGTCCACCCAGGTGCGGCGCTCTTTGTAGAACTCGGCGCAGACGACCCCGCCTTTGCACGTGACCTTGGTGCCCTGCGGCGGGCGCCAGGTGCGCAGGTCTTCGACCGAGGGGAGGTCCTGCGAGAAGTACCAGTAGCTGCCCGCGAACGCGCCGACGCCCAGGGCGACGAGCACCACGACGCTGACGGCGATGCGCTTGAGCCACTTCTTCATCGAACGGGGGACCTTAGTTGAAACGTCTGCACCCTTGGGTCCAGTCCAGTCGGACACTTGTAGGCGAGGTCTGGTGCCCATCAGACGCCACCGACACCCGCAATGCGGGCCGGTGCCCACGCCGTCGTGGCGCGTGGACGTCGCGCCGCGCGGGGGCTGCCGCACTTCGGAAGAGCGAGCGGTGATCGACGGTTCATGCCCGAGCGCACGGTGCAAGAGCTGCGCTCCCCGTCGCCCCCTCTCCCCGAAGAAGGGAGAGGGAGTGTCGGTGCACTCAGCGCGCGTGCACGGTGCTGATCGCCGCGCTGCGGCCGGGCCCGTGGCAGATCATGCACTGCTCGAGCGTGGACTGGGCCTGCGCGCGGGTGCCGTAGATGGTGGCGCCGTTGCTCACCATGTGCAGCTTCGCGAGCGAGCTGTCGTGGCAGCCGTAGCAGGTGTTTGCGATCGGCGAGATGACGAGCGTCGTCTGCGCCGCCTGCGTGGTCGCCTGCGACGAGACGTTGTAGCTGAAGCCCGAGCCGTAGTTGACGCCGCCGTCCGACACCACGAACGGCGAGACGCTGAGCGCGAGCGCCGGCGTGCCGCCGTCGGCCAGCGGAGTGACCGCGTCGTAGGTGCCGGTCGCGACCGTCTGCATCAGCCGGCGCTCCATGTTGGCGGGCGTGTACCAGCTGCCGCTGAAGTCGTACGAGCCCGGCGTGTGGCACGTCTGGCAGTTGTTGAGGCGCCCGGGGTACTCGACGCCCCAGAAGCCGGTCGCGAACGGGTGATCCTCCGTCGCGCCGACCGCGTGCCAGTTGAACGGCACGGTGCGCTTCTTCGCCGCGTGGATCGCGTGGATGAAGCTCTCGGAGCCCGCCGTCCACCCGCTGCTGGTGCGGTTCTGGGTGTGGCAGAACGCGCAGGTCGCGCCGTCGTTGCGCTGGCCCGCGTGGTAGTTCGGCGTCACGCCGAGTCGGTTGTGGCAGTCGCCGCACTTCGCGCTCGTCACGATCTGCCCGGTCGGGTTCGCCACGTCGGTCGCGCCGCGCCGGCCGGTGTAGCCGGTCGCCACCTTCCACACGTTGCGCGCCGGCAGCGACAGACCGCCGCTGCGGTTCGCCGTGTTGTACGGGTAGGCGGCCAGGTTCGTCTGCGTGAGCGGCAGCGCGTTGCTCAGCGAGTAGCTGTAGCCGAGGCCGCAGGTCAGCATCGTCGCCGCCGGCGGCACGCGCCCGCCGGTGAGCGTGGCCGTGTAGTAACCCTGCGAGTCGGGGCCGGCGAGGGTGCCTGCTCCGGTCCCGGTGGCGGTGCCGTTCCAGAGGTTCTTCAGGTAGCCGCTCATCGACGCGTTGAAGTCGGCGGGCTGCGCGACGCCGTCCTGCGGCACGGCGAAGACGCAGTAGACGCTCGGGCTGCCGACGAAGTCGGTCATGAGCTCGACGCCGGGGCCGGGCGTGTTGAACACCACGCCGGCGTCACCTTCCTTGAACCGGAAGCGGACGACGGGGAAGACGCCGGCCGTGCCGCCGTCGGTCACGCTCACCGACGCGAGGTCGTACGTGATCGCGCGGGCGCCGGGGGGAGCGTTGTCGGGGTTGCCGATCCACGACGCGTGCGTGTTGGAGCTGCCGCCGGGGGTCGCGAGCGAGTTCGCCGGGTCGGGCTTCGCGACGGGGCGGTGCGCCCTCTCGTTGAACGCCTCGTCGTGGCACAGCGTGCACAGGCCGTCGTGCTGCATGGCCAGGTTGAGCGGGCCGTGGTTCTGGCCGGTCTCGAAGTTCACGCGGTCGTGGCACGCGCCGCAGACGCGCCGGCTGGGGTTCTGCTTCCAGTTGTCGGCCTGGGCCGCGTTGCTGTGGCACTTGGTGCAGTTGCGGAGGTCCTGCGGGAAGTTGAACTCGTTGATCTCCGTGCCGAGGCCGGCGTACGGGCCGCGCAGGGTCAGGTGCTCACCGGCGTGGATCTTGTGGATGAACACCGGCATGTCGATGATGGCCTCGCCCCTCAGCACGGCGACGCTGCTGCGGCCCGGAGGAGGAGTCATCACGTTGCCGACGATCGTCGGCTCGGGGATGACGGGGTTGCCGGCGATGTTGCTGCCCGAATACTTGCGCTGCGTGTTGTGGCAGACGACGCAGTAGCGCACGTCGTAGCGCTGCCCGCCGTGGAAGGGGGTGAGACCGCCGACGTTGAGGGCTCCGGCGCGCCACTGGGTGTGGCAGGTGAGGCAGTTGGCGCCGTTCACCTTGTCGTTCTGGCCGTCGACGTTCACCCCGGTCGCGGGGATGTAGTCGTACGTCACGTCGATCGGCCGGTACGAGTTGACGCGCTGACCGACGATGTCGTTCGCGGGGTCCGACAGCCGCAGCGCGAAGCGGTGAACCGCGTTGGCGTCGTACGCGACGCCGGCCACCGCCGTTCCGCCGTCGTAGGCGACGGGGTTCACCACGTCCTTCGCGAACGTGTACGCGTAGCTGCCGTCGCCATTGTCGACGAGCGTCGAGGCCGAGGCGCTCTCGGTGCTCGCGGTGCAGGTCGCGCAGTTGGAGATGTGCGAGATCCACCGGTCGGGGCCGCCACCGTCGACGCCCGGCGTCGGCACGTAGACGACGAGCTGCAGCAGCGAGATGCCGGCGAAGTGGCTCGTGGGGATGCGCTTCACGCCCTGACCCTTCGCCGTCTTGACGGTGAAGCGGACCACCGGGCGCGGTGTGTTCGAGACGCTCTGCACCTGCACGCGGAAGTCGTCCTGCTGCAGGTCGAACGGGGTCAGCGTGGTGAAGTCGACGATCGCGTTCGCGTCGACGCCGTTCTTGCCGTCCGTCACCGTCACGCTCGTGCCGTCGGTGCACGAGATGGTCTTCGTGCCGGCGTCGGGGTTGGCGGTGACCGTGCACGAGGTGCCGTTCATGCCGTTCGTGCCGTTGGTGCCGTTCGTACCGTTGGTGCCGTTGGACCCGTTGGTCCCGTTCGTGCCGTTCATGCCGGGCTTCGGCGTGATGGTCACGGTGGTGCCGTCAGGACACGTGATGGTGGCTGTGCCGTCTGTGTTGTCTTTGACCGTGCAGGGCTGGCCATCTTGCCCGCTCGGCCCGGTGCACGACGATGCGAGAAACAACACAAGCGTAGCGACTGCAGCGATGCGGCCGTTCATGGATGGTCTCCCCAGGGTGATGCGACGAAACACAGTGCGCTGTGATTGAGAAGCGCAAAGATTGCGCGTGCGCGGGTTGCTGCCGACTGCTCGTCGTGTGAGGAGTTAGAGGCCGAGGGCATGGACGGTGACTCCTGTGACGGCGATGGCGAGCCCTGCGAAGACGTCGCTGGCTCCGGCGAGGCGGGGGCCGAGCAGCCGCTCGGGACGCAGCAGCCGCGTGCCGAGCAGCCCGGCAGCGACCAGCACCAGCATGGTGACGACGGTGAGGCTGCCGAACACGACGATGAGCGAGCTGAGCAGCGCGTAGTCGTGCAGCACCCCCGGAGCGAGCAGCAGCGGCACGAGCGCCTCGCACGGTCCGAACGCGAGCACGACGAACAGCGTCCACGCGGTGACCAGCCGGCGGCGGTCGAGCGCGTCGGCGTGCGAGTGCGGCTGCCGTCTCCACAGTCGCACCGCGCCGAGCGCCGCGTAGCCGAGCCCGAACGCGGTGAGCAGGCCGAGGCCGAGCTGGCCGCGCGCCTCTTCGAGTGACACCCACTGCTCGACGGCGACGCCCAGGGCGACGGCGCCGAGCCCGATGATGACGGCCGACGCGATGTGGCCCAGGCCGCACAGCGCCGTGATGGCCATCGTGCGCCGGAAGGACCAGCCCTGCACGCGCGAGAGCACGACGAACGGCAGCGCGTGATCGACGCCGATCGCGGTGTGCACGATCGCGACGCTCGCGGCGAGGCCGAGCAGCAGCCCGCTAGTGGTGGTGGTGAGCGTGCTCATGGTGATGAGCCACCGCCTTTCCGCGCTGGGGGCGCCGCGCCTCGAGCCACTTCACCCACTGCTCGATGCCTTCGCCGGTGCGCGCCGAGACCTCGAGGACCTTCGGGTCGGGCATCACGCGCTGAAGCCCTTCCTTCAGCGCGGCGACCGAGAAGTCTCCGAGGTGCGGCAGCAGGTCGATCTTGGTGAGCACGACCAGGTCCGCGCCGCGGAACATGGTGGGGTACTTGAGGGGCTTGTCTTCTCCTTCCGTGACGGCGAGCGCGACGACGTTGGCGGCCTGGCCGAGGTCGTAGACGGCGGGGCACACGAGGTTGCCGACGTTCTCGATGAAGAAGACGTCGGTCTCGCGCCAGCGCATGCCGTGGAGCGCCTCGTGCACCATCTCGGCGTCGAGGTGGCAGGCGTTGCCGGTGGTGATGGCCTTGGCGGGGATGCCGGCGCGCTCGAGGCGCCGGGCGTCGTTATCGGTGGCGAGATCTCCGCTGACGGCGCCGAGCCGCAGGGTGCGCGCGGCGTGCGCGGTGGCCTCGAGCAGCGCGGTCTTGCCGGAGCCGGGCGAGCCCATGAGGTTGATCGCCAGCACGCCGGCCTCGACGAAGTGCTCGCGGTTGTGGCGCGCGTCGCGGTCGTTCTTGGCGAGGATCTTCTCGTGCACGTCGACCGGCACGAGGTGGGTGTCGCCGCAGCCGCAGTCAGTACACATGGTCAGGCACCTCCAGCTCCAGGTGGGTGAGGACGATCTCGTCGCCGCGGACGAGCTCGAGCGGCCGCTCGCACGCGTCGCAGCGCAGCGGGCCGCCGGGCGGGCGCTCGGCGTGGCATCGCGGGCAGGCCCACGCGGCGGGCACCTCTTCGATCTCGAGCTCGGCGCCCTCGCACAGGTCGCGCGCGCCGAACGTCTCGAACGCAGTGGCCAACAGTCGCGCGTCCACGCCGGAGAGCTCGCCGAGGCGGATGCAGACGAGCGCGACGTGCGTGGCGCCGGCCTGGCGCGCCCTCGCCTCGACCTCTCCCAGCAGCGCGCCGACGATGGAGTACTCGTGCATTTCACCGTCCCTCGAACTTCGGAGCGCGCTTCTCGAAGAACGCGGTGATGCCTTCGCCGAAGTCGCGCGTGTCGGCGGAGCGGGCGAGCGCCTCGAGCTCGCGGTCGAGGTGGTAGTCGAGGCGGTCGACGCCGGCGGCCTCGTTCATCAGCTGCTTCGCCGCGGCGTACGAGGCGGTCGGGCCTTCGGCGAGGCGGAGCGCGAGCTTCAGCGTCTGTTCCTCGAAGCTGGCGTCGGGGAAGACGAGGCTCACGAGGCCGGCGGCGTGCGCGTCGCGGGCAGACAGGCGCGGGTTCAAGAAGGCGAGGTCGAGCGCGCGCCTCAAGCCCATGAGCTTCGGCAGGAAGAACGTCGAGCTCTCGGCGCCGGTGAGGGCGGTCTTGAAGTACGCGTACTCGAACGTGGAGCGCTCGGAGGCGACGACGAGATCGCACGCCATCGCGAGGCCGAGGCCGCCGGCGGCGGCGACTCCGTCGACGGCGGCGATGACGGGCTTCGGCGCGCGCCGCAGCTCCGAGATGGTCGAGTGCAGGTACTCGAGGATCTGCTTGAAGATGGCGCCGTAGCCGGCGGGCGCGCCGCGCGACTCGGTGAGGTACGCGACGTCGCGGTCGCCGCCAGAGCGGATGTACTTGAGGTCCGCCCCGCTGCAGAAGATGCCCCCGGCGCCGCGGAAGACGATGCAGCGCACCGCCTCGTCGCGCGCGAGCGCGAGGCCGGCCTTGCGCAGCTCGCGCGCCGTCTGCACGTCGAGGCTGTTGAAGCGCTCGCGGCGGGAGAGCGTGAGGAAGCCGACGCCGCCTTCCTGCGAGACGGTGACGTGTTTGGAGTCCATCACCAGGCTCCCAGGGCCGAGCCGACGAGGAAGGCGACGACCAGCGCGTACGTGGCGAGGCAGACTTTGACGGGTGTGCTCATCAGCAGATCCTCGGTAGGGGTTCACCTTCGGGCTCGGCGAGCAGGCGGCGGCCGAAGCCGGTGTCGAGCACCAGCTTCCCTTTCGGCTCGGAGATCGCGGCGCCGATGATCGCGGCGTCCTTGCCGAGCGGGTGCGCGCGCAGCGCCGCGAGCACGGCGTCGGCGACGGCGGGCCGTACGCCGATGAGCGCCTTGCCCTCGTTCGCGACGTGCAGCGGGTCGATGCCGAGCAGCTCGCTCGCGGCGCGCGCCGGAGCGCTCACCGGCACCGCGGCCTCGTCGAGCAGCACGCCGACGCCCGCCTTGCTCGCCATCTCGTGCAGCGCGCTCGCCACGCCGCCGCGCGTCGGGTCCTTCATCGCCACCACGCCGTCGCCGCCGGCAGCGAGGGCCCGCTGCACGAGGTCGAACAGCGGGGCGACGTCGCTCTTCAGCTCCCCCGCGAGCTCGAGGCGGTTGCGCGCGGCCATGACGGCGAGGCCATGGTCTCCGACGGTGCCGGTGACGATGAGGCGATCGCCGGGCTTCAGGCCGTCGTCGCGCACCACGCGCGGGGCGAGCGCGAAGCCGCTGGTGTTGACGACCAGGCCGTCGAGCTCGCCTTTGCCCATCACCTTGGTGTCGCCGGTGACGATCGGCACGCCGGCCTCGCGGCAGCACGCGCGCATCGACTCCTGCACGCGCTCGAGCAGCGCGCGCTCGAAGCCCTCTTCGATGATGACGCCGCAGGTGAGCCCGAGCAGCTTCGTCGCGCCCATCATCGACAGGTCGTTCACCGTGCCGGCGATCGAGAGCCGGCCGATGTCTCCGCCGGGGAAGACGATGGGGTGGATGACGTGCGAGTCGGTGGTGACGACGAGGTACTGGTCGCCCAGGCGCAGCGCGGCGCCGTCGTCCATCGCGGCGAGGCCGACGCCGTCGATGGGGAAGTCGTCTGCGCCGCGCAGGAAGATCTCTTCGATGAGCATGCGCATCGCGCGGCCGCCGCCGCCGTGCCGCATCGCGATGCGCGGGTTCGAAGGGACGAGCGAGGGAAATTTCGTCATGCGACGCTCCTCAGGTCGAGGTGACCGCCGTACTGGTGCCAGATGCGGCACGTGCCCTCGCTCGACACCATGCAGGCGCCGACCGGGTTCTCGGGCACGCACTGCTTGCCGAAGAGCGCGCAGTCGTTCGGGCTCTTGGAGCCGGACATGATCTCGCCGCACACGCACTGGCCGAGCAGCTTCGGCGGCGCGAAGTCCCACAGCCGGCTCGGGTCGATGTGGTGCCGCTTGCGCGCGTCGAACGCGGCCCAGGCGTCGGTGAGCCGCAGGTTGCCGTTCGGCACGTGCGCGATGCCGCGCCACCGCCCGCCGATGGGCGAGAACACCTTCCACAGCTGCTCCTGCGCCACCCGGTTGCCCTCGCGCGTGACGCAGCGGGGAAACATGTTCACGACCTCGCGGAGGCCGTCGCGCACGAGCTCGACGAGCCGCACCAGCGCCGCGAGGATGTCGAGCGGCTCGAAGCCCGCGACGACGACCGGCACGCCGTGGTCGCGCACGAAGGCCTCGAAGACGCCCGCGCCGGTGATGGTGGCCGCGTGCCCCGCCGCGATGAAGCCCTCGATGCGCGAGCCGGGCATCTCGGTGACGATCTCCATCACCGGGGGGATGTACTTGTGCGCCGACAGCACCGAGAAGTTGGGCGGCGGGCCGTTGAGCAGCGCCGCGGCGGTCGCGACGGCGGTCGTCTCGAAGCCGGTGCCGAAGAAGACGAGCTCGCGGGAAGGGTCTTGCCGCGCGAGGTCGAGCGCCTGGTCGATGCTGTAGACGACCTCGACGGTGGCGCCGTCGGCGCGCACGTCGGCGAGCGACTTCACCGTGCCCGGCACGCGCACCATGTCGCCGTACGTCGCGATGCGCACGCCCTGCAGCGCGAGCGCGACGGCCTCGTCGACCTCCGGCACGTCGGTGATGCAGACCGGGCACCCCGGGCCCATCACGACGTCGAGCGCCCTGGGGAACGCGGAGCGCAGGCCGAAGCGCGCGATCGCCTGCTCGTGGCTGCCGCAGACGTGCATCACCGAGACGGGGTCGCGGCCGATCTCGGCGACGACCTGGTGGAGGCGCGCCGTCAGCTGCTTCGCCTTCAGCGGGTCGCGGAACTCGAGCTTTCGGGGCAAGAGCGCGGTCATCGGCCAGGCCCCTTCGCCGCGCCGAGCTCGCCCTCGACGTCGGCCCGCATCAGGTCGCCGGGGCTGCCCTGCAACAGCTCGTCGTAGAGCGCGAGCGTCGCCTCGATGTCGGCGGTGGGGATCTTCCGGATCGCGTAGCCCACGTGGTTCAGCACGTAGTCGCCCGGCTGCACCGGCTCGTCGACGAGGTGCAGCATCACCTGCTTCTGCACGCCCCAGAAGTCGACCGTCGCGGTGAAGCCGTCGACGGACACGACGCGGCCGGGGACCCCGAGGCACATCAGCGTGCTCCTTTCGTGGAGGCGGCCGCGATCACCGCCTGGCCGAGCGCGAGCCCGCCGTCGCCGGGCGGCACGCGCCGCGGCAGGTAGACGTCGAAGCGGCCCAGGCGCTCGAGCACGCCCTTCGCGAGGCGGTCGTTCGCGAAGCAGCCGCCGGAGAGCACCACCCGCCGCGCGCCGTCGCGCTCGAGCAGCTCGCCGACCACCGCCGACGTCGCCGCCGCGAGCGTCGCGTGGAACCGCGCCGAGACCAGCGCGGCCGGCACGCCCTGCAGCAGCGCCTCGACGAGCGCGCGCCACATGGGCCTCAAGTCGATGCTCCACGGCACGCGGGACTTGTCGACCTCGAACGGGAAGGGCTCGGCGTCGCCGGCCGCCGCGCCCTCCAACATCATCGCGAGCTGGGCCTCGAAGGCCGCGTCGGGCCGCCGCAGCACGAGCGCCGCGGCTGCGTCGAAGAGGCGGCCGACGCCGTGGGCCGGCACCACCTGCAGCCTCGTCTCGAGAACGCGCCGCACGTTCGCGACGTCCTGCGCCGGCACGCGCTGGAACAACCGCAGCCGCTCGAGCGGGGGCGCGCCGTCGAAGGCGTCGTCGAGCACCGCGAGCGCGAGCCGCCACGGGTGGCGAATCGCCTGCTCTCCACCCGCGAGGAGAATCGGCCGGAACGTCGCGAGCCGCTCGAAGCCCTCGTAGCGGGCGCGGAGGATCTCTCCGCCCCACGCGCTGCCGTCGTCACCCCAGCCGGTGCCGTCGAAGGCGACGCCCAGCACCGCGCCGGTGAGCCCGTGCTCCGCCATCACCGCCGCCACGTGGGCGTGGTGGTGCTGCACGGCCACGCGCGTCGAGGCCGGCCGCGCGAGCGCGTACGCGGTGGTCTGGTAGTCGGGGTGCCGGTCGTGGGCGATGACGCGCGGGTCCGCGTCGAGGAAGCGCAGCACGCGGTCGGTCATGCGCTCGAAGTCGGCGAACGTCGCGCAGTCGTCGAGATCGCCGACGTGAGGCCCCAGCGTGAGCCGGTCGCCCTTGCCGACGCAGAACGTGTTCTTGAGCTGGCCGCCCACGGCGAGCACCGGCGCGTCGAAGGGCACGGGCGACTTCAGCGACTCGGGCACCCAGCCGCGCGCGCGCCGCAACACCATCGGCGCTCCGGCGACCACGCGCGCGACCGAGTCGTCGGCGCGCGTCGCGATCGGCCGGTCGTGCGTGACGAAGCCGTCGGCGATGCCGGAGAGCCGCTCGAGCGCGTCGTCGTTGTCGACGGCCATCGGCTCGTCCGAGCGGTTGCCCGAGGTCATCACCAGCGGCCGCTGCACGCGGTGCATCAGCAGCTCGTGCATCGGCGTGTACGGCAGGAAGAGGCCGACCTGCTCGAGCCCCGGGGCGATGGACGGCGCCAGGCCGGGTCGCAGCGGGGCCAGCACGATGGGGCGGGCAGCAGAGGTGAGCAGCTCGACGTCGCGCGCGCCGAGCTCGGCGAAGCGCAGCGCCGCGGCGAGGTCCGGCACCATCACCGCGAACGGCTTCTCGTCGCGCCGCTTGCGCAGCCGCAGCGTCTTCACCGCCGCGTCGTTCAGCGCGTCGCAGGCGAGGTGGAAGCCGCCGAGGCCACGCAGCGCGACGAGGTCTCCCTCGAGCAGGCGGTGGGCCGCGCGCTCGAGCACGTCGGGGACGTCGAGCAGCGTGCCGTTCGCGTCGCGCCACGACAGCCGCGGTCCACAGGCCGGGCAGGCGATCGGCTGCGCGTGGAAGCGGCGGTCGAGCGGGTCCTCGTACTCGGCGAGGCAGTCGGCGCACATCGCAAAGCGCGCCATGGTGGTGTTCGGCCGGTCGTAGGGGATGGCGGTCGCGATCGAGAACCGCGGGCCGCAGTGCGTGCAGTTGGTGAACGGGTAGTGGAAGCGGCGGCAGCGCGGGTCGTGGATCTCGGCGCGGCAGGCGTCGCACATCGCGAGGTCCGCGGGGATGCTCGCGCGCGCGGCGCCGTGGTGGTCGCTCGCGATGATGGTGAAGTCCGTCGGCGGTTCGCTCTCGAGCGGGGCCCACGCCAGGCGATCGATGCGCGCCGCCGGCGGCAGCTCGGCTTCGAGGCGGACGAGCAGTTGGTCCAGCACGCCGGGGTCGCCGAAGGCGTCGATGCTGACGCCCTCGGGGCCGTTCTTCACCGTGCCGCGGAGGTGGAGCTGGTGCGCCAGGGTGTACACCCACGGCCGAAAGCCCACTCCCTGCACGGTGCCTTGCACGGCGATGCGACGTCCGATGATTGGCGCGGAGGACATCGGGGGCCGGGCCAGTTCAAGTCCCGCGCCGCGCGTCGTGGAGCGGTGCTCCGGTCCGCCAGGTGCGCAGATCGCGCGCGGGAAGGGGCTGCCGCGCAGAATCTGCGGCGAAGTGTTCGGGAAACGGCAGGCGGTCGACTTCGTCACCGACGCCGTTCACGCTGAGAGGGGTCGATCAGAATACGCCGCATGGGCCGACCGCCGTTCACGCTGAGCGGAGGCCGAAGGCCGTAGTCGAAGCGGGCCCATGGACGGCTTCGAGCGCGCTTCGACTGCGGCCCGCTTCGCGTGCCTCCGCTCAGCGTTATCGAGAGGACGCACTCGCCGCGTATTTTGATCGACCCTCTGAGCGCAGGCCCCGCAGGCGCTGGAGTCGAAGCGGGCCGATGGACGGCTTCGGGCCCGTTTCGACTGCGGCTGCTTCGCAGGCCTCCGCTCAACGTGAACGGAGTCGGCGCCTTGCAGCCGCCTCTCTCGCTAGCGCAGCTCCGCCTCGAGCACCTCCAGCGCGCGCCGCAGGTTCGCCTGCGCGCGCGCCGACAGCCCCTCGCCGAGCTCGAAGCGCTCGCCGCGCACGGCGAGCAGCCGGCACTCCGGCAGCGGCGCGGCCTCGATGTCCCGGTACACCTGCAGTAGCGCCGGCGGCGAGAGCCGGTGCGTGGTGAAGCTGTCGTCCCGGCGCGGCTCGAGCGCCTCGAGCACCACCTCCGGCCCGCTCGCGGCGGCGTCGACGAAGATCACGCGGCGCCGGCCGGGCAGCTCGAGCGCGTGCTCGACCGACAGCTGAAAGTCCGTCAGCACCTCGAGCTCGCCGCGGGCGATGGCAAAGGCCTGGTCGCGCTCCAGCGCCGCGGCCAGCTCCGGCCCGAGGCCGTCGTCTCCGCGCGAGGGGTTGCCGCACGCGAGCACGAGCACCGGGGCCACCACGTCAGCCCCCTCGCTTCCGCGCGCGGCCGAGCTCGCGGCCGGCGGCGTCTTCGACCACCACCTCGAGCGGCATCTTCCCCAGCGCGTGCGTCGCGCACGACAGGCACGGGTCGAACGCGCGGATCGCGACCTCGAGGTGGTTGAGCAGCGGCTCCGTCGGCTCGACGCCGTCGAGGTACTGCCGCGCGACGGCCGCCACGGCGTCGTTCATCGCCTGGTTGTTGTGGGTCGTGCTCACGATGAGGTTGCACGCCGTCACGAGATCGTCGGCGCCGACGCGGTAGTGGTGAATCAGCGTGCCGCGCGGCGCCTCGATGACGCCGACGCCCTCGCCGGTGCGCTCGCCGCGGGCGAGCAGCTCTCCGTCGAGCAGCTCCGGCGCGTCGAGCAGCTCGGCGATGACCTCGGCGGCGTGCAGGAGCTCGACGAGCCGCGCCCAGTGGTACGCCAGCGGCGCGTGCGTCAGCTCGCCGTGATGCGCGGCGCGGAACTCGGCGCGCTCGGCCTCCGCGAGCGGCGTGTGAATGAAGTCGCAGTTCTGCAGCCGCGCGAGCGGCCCGACCTTGTAGGTGCCGCGCTCGGGGCCGAGCGCCACGAGGTACGGGAACTTCATGTACGACCACGGCTTCACCTCCTCCGCGACGTGGGTGCGGTACTGCCGCGGGTCCACGCCGTCGAGCAGCACGTCGCCGGCGGCGGACCGCGCGCGCAGCACGCCGTCGTAGAGCTCGAGGCGCCCGTCGCGGCCGACCAGCGACAAGAGGCCGCTGGGCGCCGCGCCGAACGACTCGTACAGGTCCCACTCGTCGCGGTGCAGCCGCTTCACCACCGCGAGGCCCTGCCGCGCCCACGCGAGCACGTCGGGCAGCCCGGCCTTCAGCTCGGCGCGCTCCGCGGGCGTCACGGCCTTGTTCACGCCGCCGGGCAGCGAGCCGGTGCCGTGCACGCGCTTGCCGGCGGTGATGCGGATGATCTCCTGCCCGAACCGGCGCAGCAGCACGCCTCTGCGTGCGAGCTCCGGGTGCTCGGCCGCGACGCCCTGCAGGTTGCGCCGGGCGGCGTCGCTGTCGAAGCCGAACAAGAGGTCGGGCGAGGCGAGGTGAAAGAAGTGCAGCGCGTGCGACTGGAGGATCTGCCCGTAGTGCATCAGCCGCCTCACCGCCGTCGCGGTGGGCGTGGGCGTCGCGCCGAGCACGGCGTCGAGCGCCTTCGACGCGGCGAGGTGGTGGCTGACGGGGCAGATGCCGCACAGGCGTTGCACCATCACCGGCACCTCCCAGTACGGCCGGCCCTCGATGAAGCGCTCGAAGCCGCGGAACTCGACGATGTGCAGGCGCGCCTGCACGACCTTGCCGTCGGCCCCGAGCCGCAGCGTGATCTTGCCGTGCCCCTCCACCCGCGTGAGCGGGTCGATGGCGACGCGGCGGGTGGCGGCGGGCGCGTCAGTCATAGGAGATCGTCCCGTGCTCGAGGTGCGGCGTGCGGCCGTGCAGGAGATCGTCGAGGAAGCTCCACAGCGCCTCGGCGCTCGGCGGGCAGCCCGGCAGGAAGTAGTCGACCTTCACCACGTCGCTGATGGCGTGCACCTGGTCGAGCGGCAGCGGCAGCTCGGGGTCGTTCGGCACGGTGGAGTACACCGACGTCAGGCACTCGCGGACGTCGAGGTGGTTGCGCTGCGCGGGCAGCCCGCCGTTGATGGCGCAGGCGCCGACCGCGACGAGCACCTTGCAGCTCTTCCTCATCGCGCGGAGCACCTCGACGTTCTCGGCGTTGCACAGGCCTCCCTCGACGAGGCCGAGATCGCACGGCGTCCAGCGCTTGTGATCCGTCAGCGGCGAGCGTTCGAGCTCGACGCGCTCCAGCAGCGTGAAGAGCCGCTCGTCGATGTCGAGCAGCGACATGTGGCAGCCGAAGCAGCCCGCCAGCGACACGGTGGCGACCTTCAGCTTCTTCATGGCTCGCCCGCCTTCTTCTTCGGCGGCGCGTCGATCGGCGCGCGGTCGTAGGTGCGCTGGCCGATCGGCACCACGAAGCCCCGGCCCTTCTTCAAGATGACGCCGACCGGGCAGACGCCCACCGCGGCGTCGGTCGCCGCGAGCGGCGTGTCGGCGAGCCGGCCCGACTCGGAGCTCACGATGAGGTGCTTCCCGATGCCGCGGCCGCCGAGCGCGAAGACGTGCTTGCCGTCGATCTCCGCGGAGGCGCGCACGCAGAGCTCGCAGAGGATGCAGCGGTTGAAGTCGAGCAGCACCTCGGGGTGCGAGGCGTCGAGCGGCCGGTCGGGGAACAGCTGAGGGAAGTCGAGCGACCGCACCTCGAGCGCGTAGCCGACCGCCTGCAGCTTGCAGTCTCCGCTCTTCTCGCACGAGGGGCAGAAGTGGTTGCCCTCGACGAACAGCAGCTGCACGAGGCCCTGGCGCAGCTCGCGCACCTCCGCCGTCTCGCTCTCGACCTCGAGGCCCTCGCGCGCCGGCAGCGTGCACGACGCGGCCATGCGCCCGCCCGCCTTCACCGTGCAGACGCGGCAGCTGCCGTGCGGCTCGAACCGCGGGTGCGCGCACAGGTGGGGGATGTAGCGGCCCGCGTCGAGCGCGGCCTGCAAGACGGTCTGCCCCTCGCGGAAGGGGACGTCGGCGCCGTCGAGCAGGAACGTGCGGCTCATGGGTCCTCCAGGTGGGCGTGCTCGTCGTCGCGGCCGGTGAGCTCGCGCGCCGGCGCCAGCGCCTCGTCGAGCTCGAACGTCGGCCGGAACTCGAGCGACGACAGCTTCCGCTCGAGCGTCGGCTTGAACTTCTCGTGCAGCTGCAGGAACGGCCGGCCCGCCGTGGCGCCGAGCCCGCAGTGGCTGGCGTCGCGCATCAGCGCGCACAGGCGCAGCGCGAGCCGCACGTCGCGCCGCGTGCCGCGCCCCGCGGCGAGCGCGTCGACCGCGGCCTTCAGCTGCGTGGTGCCGACGCGGCAGGGCGTGCAGAAGCCGCAGCTCTCGTGCGCGAAGAACTGCGTGAAGCCCGCGACCACGTCGAGCAGGTCGCGGTCGGGGCCGAACACCATGAAGGCCCCGGCGGTCGGCAGGTCCTCGAAGCAGAGCCGGCGCTCGAGCTCCCGCGGCGCGAGCAGCGTGCCCGAGGGGCCGCCGACCTGCACCGCCTGAACGGGGCTGACCGCGCCGCACGCGTCGAGCAGCTCGCGGACCGTGGCGCCCATCGGCAGCTCGTAGAGGCCCGGCCGCTCGCAGTCGCCCGACACCGAGTGCACGCGGGTGCCGGTGGAGGCGGGCGTGCCGACCTCGGCGAAGCGGGCCCCGCCGAGGAGCGCGACGTGCGCGACCGAGGCGAACGTCTCGACGTTGTTCACCACGGTCGGCCGCTGCAGGTAGCCGTGCGTGACCGGGTAGGGCGGCCGGTTGCGCGGGATGCCGCGGCGGCCCTCGAGCGACTCGAGCAGCGCAGACTCCTCGCCGCAGACGTAGGCGCCGGCGCCGAGGTGCACCTCGACGTCGAAGTCGAAGCCGGTGCGGCCGAGCACGTCGCGCCCGAGCAGGTGGCGTGCGCGGCGCTCGGCGAGCGCGGCGTCGATGGCCGGCGCGAGGAAGAGGTACTCGCCGCGCAGGTAGATGAAGCCGTGCTGCGCGCCGATGGTCCAGGCCGCGACGGTCATGCCGTCGAGCACCGCGTCGAGCTGGCGCCGGAGCAGGGTGCGGTCCTTGAACGTCCCCGGCTCGCCCTCGTCGGCGTTGCAGACGACGAAGCGCGTGGGGCCGGGAGCGTCGTGCGCGGCGCGCCACTTGTCGTGCGTCGAGAAGCCGGCGCCGCCCCGGCCGCGGAGCTTCGACAGCTTGAGCTCGTGGAGCATCTCGCCCGGGGTCCGCGCGAGGGCGGCGCGCACGGCGGCGCCCGGCTCGAGCCGCGCGCCGAGGAGCAGGCCGGCCCGCTGAATGGGCTCGTCGACGTGGAACAGCTCGGCCGGCCAGCGGTCGAGCGGCGCGCCCTGGGCGATGAGCGCGGCGACGGCGTCGATGCGCTGCGGCGTGAGGCGGGCAATCGCGAGGCCGTTCACCAGCAGCGAGGGCGGCTGATCGGCCAGGCCGATGCACGACGTGGTGCCGACGGTGACGCGGCCGCCGGCGCGCGGGAGGCCGAGCGTGGCGCACAGCCGGGCGCGCAGCTCGGGCCCGCCGCAGAAGCGCTCGATGACGTTGTCGGCGAACAGCACCTGGTAGTCGCTCTGGGGCCGGACGCCGAGGAAGGCGTAGAACGTGGCGACGCCTTCGACGCGCGCGCGCGGCAGCGAGAGGCGGCGCGCGAGCTCGGTGATGACCTCGGGCGAGATGCAGCCTTGGGCAGCGTGGACGTCGCGGAGCAGCTGCACGAGCCGGGTCGGGTCGCGGCGGTGGCGCAGCAGCAGCGGGGCCAGGTCGAGCGGAGGCACGGGCCCTACCGCCGTTTCACGCCGTGTGCCACCCGCTCGGGCGTTGCGCAGAAAAGGGGACAGTCCCCATTTCAGGCGCCACCGTTGCGCGGAAATGGGGACTGTCCCCATTTTTGCGCGACGAGCTCGGCGACGACCTGCTCGCACAGCTCGGGCAGCCGGGCGGCGACCTCGGGCGAGAGCGTGAGGTCGAGGGTGAGCCTGGCCGGCTCGACGCCGTAGAGCACCACGTGCTTCGGCGCCCGGCCGAGCAGCGTCAGCGTCGCGAGCAGGTCGGAGATGCCCACCTGGTGCGGCGACAGCTTCGTGGTGAACGCCGACGGCACCGCGGCGCCCTCGAGGCGCACGAGCGCGGCGGGCTCGCGGCCGGCCGTCACCGCGTCGATGACGATGAGGTGATCGAGGTCCTCCAGGTCGCCGAGCAGCTCCTGGGTCGACGTCCCTCCGTCGACCAGCCGCACGCCGTCGGGGAACGTCCACCGCCGCTCCAGCTCCGCGATCGCGTGCACGCCGACGCCCTCGTCGCTCATCAGCACGTTGCCGACGCCGAGGACGACGACTCCGCTCACAGCGCCCTCACCTTGACGATGGGCCGCTTCGTCACGTCGGTGAGGTGCACCGCGCACGCGAGGCACGGGTCGAACGAGTGGATCGTGCGCAGCACCTCGAGCGGGCGCTCGGGGTCCGCCAGCGGCGTGCCCACCAGCGACGCCTCGTACGGCCCCGCCTGGTCGCTCTCGTTGCGCGGCGCCGCGTTCCACGTCGTCGGCACCACGGCCTGGTAGTTCTTGATGACGCCGTTCTCGATGACGATCCAGTGCGAGAGCAGGCCGCGCGGCGCCTCGTGGAAGCCGAAGCCCTGCACCTCGCCCTTGGGGAAGCTCGGCGCGTTGAACGTCGCGACGTCGCCCTTCGAGATGTTGTCGAGCAGCAGCTTCCACTGCGACTCCAGCACCTCGACGTTGCGCTGGCACATCACCGCGCGCGCGCCGTGGCGCCCCAGCGTCGAGTGCAGCCCCTCGAGCGGCACCTTCACCTTGCCGACCGCCTCGACGAGCGCGAGCAGCTTCTCGAGGTGCCGCGTGATGGGCACGTCCTTCGCGGCGACCGCGGCGAGCACGCGCGCGAGCGGGCCGACCTGCGCGGGCTCTCCGCCGAACGTGGGGCTCTTCACCCACGAGTATTTCCCGTCGGCCTGGAAGTCCGTGTACTGCGCGTTCGTCTCGCCGCGGTACGGGTGCAGCGGGCCCTTGCCGCCCTGGTACCACGAGTGCTTCACGCTCTCGGCGACGCTCTCGCGCAGGTACGGGTCGCCGAACTTCACGATCGGCTTGAACGTCTCGAGCTTCCCGCCCGCGATGAAGCCGCCCGGCGTCTCGAACTGCGTGCCCTGCTCGTCGAGCGGGAAGTCGGGGCACGCGAGGTAGTTGGTGACGCCTTTCCCGTAGGTCGTCCACTCCGGGTAGAAGGCGGCCACCGCGGCGACGTCGACGAAGTAGACGTCGTTCACGAACGCCTTCACCGCGTCGATGTACTCCTTGATGGCGAGCAGCCGCTCGACGCTGAGCACCGACTGGCTGTTGAGCGCGATCGCGTTCGCGACGCCGCCGACGGCGACGTTCTGGATGTGCGGCGTCTTGCTGCCGAGGATCGCGACGATCTTGTTCGCCTTGCGCTGCACGTCGAGCGCCTGCAGGTAGTGCGCGACGGCGAGCAGGTTCACCTCGGGCGGCAGCTTCATCGCCGGGTGGCCCCAGTAGCCGTTCGCGAAGATGCCGAGCTGGCCCGACGCGACGAGCCCCTTCAGCCGCTCGTGCACCGCCTTCATCTCGTTGACGCCGTTGCCGGGCCAGCTCGAGAGGCTCTCGCCGAGCTGCGAGGTCTTCACCGGGTCCGCCTTCAGCGCGCTGACCACGTCGACCCAGTCGAGCGCGCTCAGGTGGTAGAAGTGCACGATCTCGTCGTGCACCGCGTGCGCCGCGATCATCAGGTTGCGGATGTACTGGGCGTTCTTCGGCACCGGCAGGTCGAGCGCGTTCTCGACCGCGCGCACCGACGCGATCGCGTGAACCGTGGTGCAGACGCCGCAGAACCGCTGCGTGATGGCCCACGCGTCACGCGGGTCGCGCCCCAGCAGGATCTGCTCGACGCCGCGCCACATCGTGCCCGAGGCCCACGCGGCGCTGACCTTGTTGTCCGCGCCGACCTCGCAGTCGATGCGCAGGTGCCCTTCGATGCGCGTGATGGGGTCGATGGTGATCCGCTTGCTCATGGCTTCACGTCCTCTCTGCCGCGGGCAGGATGGGCAACAGGCGCACCGCGACGATGATCCCCAGCACCTCGAACGAGATGAGGCCCACCGTGACGATCAGCTCGCCGAGCGAGGGGAAGTACGACCAGCCGGCTCCGGTCTGGTACGCGATGAGGAACGCCGAGAGCCGGTACACGATGCCGCCCAGCGCCATCGCCATCGCCGAGAGGAAGAGGTACTTCGCTTTCGCCGCGTTCTTCTTCGACGCGAGCAGCCACAGCGGCACCGAGAACAGCGCGTTCTCGAGCCAGAACGTGAGCATCGGCAGCGAAGGCGTGAGCGCCTCGCGGAGCGCGCCGCGGTAGGCGACGTCGGCCAGGCGCACGGCGAGGAACGCGCCCATCAGCACGCGGCCGATGGCGAGGAGCTTCGAGAGGATCTCCTTCTCGAACGGCCGGCGCAGGCCGACCGACGACACCGCGGCCTCGATGGTGACCGCGGCGTAGCCCATGCCGATGGTCGAGGTGAGGAAGAGCAGCGGCAAGATGTGCGACTGGTAGAGCGGGTGCACCTGCGGCCCGAACACGACGAGCAGCGTGCCGAGCGACGACTGGTGCATCGTGGGGAGCAGCACGCCGATCGCGACGAAGACGAACAGCACGCGCTCGAGCCGGCGGCGGGCGTTCTGCCAGTGCAGCCGCTCCAGCACGACGGGGAGCAGCTCGATCATCAAGATGACGATGTACGCCATGATGCAGACCGCCACCTCGAACAGCACCGAGTTGGGCTGCGCGTACGTCGGCCAGAAGATGTGCCAGAAGTCCCACCAGCGGCCGAGGTCGACGAACACCGAGAAGCCGGCCTGCAGGTAGCCGAGCAGCGCGGCGAGCAGGGCGGGGCGGATGAGCGGGTGGTACTGCCCGCGGTTCAAGATGTAGACGAGCAGCGCGGTCGAGAAGCCGCCGCCGGCCAGCGCCGTGCCGATCGTGACGTCCCACGCGATCCACAGGCCCCACGGGTAGCCGTTGTTCAGGTTCGTGACCGCGCCGAGCCCGTAGACCAGGCGCAGCACGAGCACGGCGCCCATCGCCACCATGAGGCCGGCCAGCACCACCGTCGTCTTCGTGACGAGCCTGCCGCCGACCGGAGCCGCCGCCGCGTGCGCGCTCACGGCTTCTCCTCCCGAGGCTTCGCGTCCGGGTCATGCTCCGGCAGCTCGCTCACGGGGCGCGGCTCGCGCCCCTGCTCCGCGACGGTCGGGCTGCGCCCGTCGCTGCGCGCGAGCTGCGTCCCCGCCGCGAGCATGTTCCGCCGCGCCGCCGCGACCAGGATGCCGAGGAACGTCGCCGGCGCGAGGAGGCCGTAATACAGGCCGTGCTGGATCGTCTCCGACAGCGCCGCGGGCGCGACGTCGGGCAGCTCCGGCTTGTCGAGCAGCTCGAAAGGCACGCCGGAGAGGTGCAGCACCTGAGTGCCGCCGATCTCCTTCTCTCCGTAGACGCGCTTCACGTAGCGGCCGACCTTGCCGACGTAGAAGTCGTTGCCGCCCAGGCGCCCGCGCGGGAAGCGCGTCGTCGTGCCCGGCGTCAGCGTCTTGCGCCGGTCGATCTCCTTCTTCAGGTCCTTCACCTTGCCGAACAGGGTCGCGCCGGTCGGGCACACCGTCGCGCACGCGGCGAACCCGCCCTGCTCGAGGCGGTGCTTGCACAGCTGGCACTTCGAGATGACCGGCTTCGGAGTGTCGTAGGTGAAGCGCGGCACCCCGAACGGGCACGCGGCGACGCAGTAGCGGCACCCGATGCACGCCTCGGCGTTGTACGAGACGATCCCGTTCACCGGGTCCTTCGTCATCGCGGAGACCGGGCACGCCGAGACGCACGACGGGTCGGCGCAGTGGTAGCAGCTCTGCTTCGTGAAGGCGTAGCCGTCGGTGACCGCGTCTTTGTTGAGGCCCGTGCCGTCGCGGTACGCCTTGATGACGTTCAGCGTCTGCCCCGAGATGTCGAGCGGCGCGTCCCACAGCGCGCTCACCTGGCCGTTCGCCTCGAGCGGCAGCCGCTCCGCCGGCATTCCGTTCGCTTCCTTGCACGCCGGCATGCACGCGCGGCAGCCGATGCAGAGCGTGCCGTCGAAGAGCAGGCCCAGCGCCTCCTCCGGCACCTTCTTGCTCTCGCGCGCATGGGCGGAAGACGCGCCCACGACGGCGGCGCACGCGGCCGTCTTCGCCGCGAGCTTGAAGAAGTCGCGACGGTCGATGGTCATTGCGGCCCCTTCTTCGAGGAGGCCTCTTCGTCCTTCTTCCCCAGCTTGTCGGCGAGCTTGAGGCCGGCGCCGATGGCGAGGCCGCCGAGCACCGCCGCCGTGCCGGCGGTGACCGCGTTGGCGCCCACGCCCTGGGGCTCTGCGGGCCGCGCGAACTGCACCGGCGGCGTCACCGTCTTGAGCTCGGCCAGCGCGTGAATGGGCTTGGTGAAGCCGACGCCCTCTTCGGTGCAGCCGATGCACGGGTGCCCGGTGCCGACCGGCCAGGCGCCCGCGCCGCAGTCGTTGAAGAGCAGCTGGGGGCAGTTCGCGTAGGTCTCGGGCCCCTTGCAGCCGAGCTTGTAGAGGCACCAGCCCTGGCGGTGGCCCTCGTCGCCGAACTGCAGCGCGAAGCGGCCGGCGTCGAAGTGCGCGCGGCGCTCGCAGTTCTCGTGAATGAGGCGCCCGTACGCGAACTTCGGCCGGCCCTTCGCGTCGAGCTCGGGCAGCGCGCCGAAGGTGAGGAAGTGCACGACGGTCGAGAGGAAGTTGTACGGGTTGGGCGGGCAGCCGGGGATCGACACGACCGGCTTGCCGAGCACCGTCGCCGCCGAGCTCGCGCCCGTCGGGTTCGGAGCCGTCGCCGGCATGCCGCCCCACGACGCGCAGCTGCCGATCGAGATGACGGCAGCGGCGTCGGCGGCGACCTCCTTCACCATGTCGACGGCCGTCTGCCCGCCGACCTTGCAGTAGATGCCGTTCTCCTTCGTGGGGATCGCGCCCTCGACGACGAGGATGTATTTGCCCTTGTTGGCGGCCATGGCCGCCTTGCGCGCCTCTTCGACCTGGTGGCCGGCCGCGGCCATCAACGTCTCGTGGTAGTCGAGGCTGACGAGCTCGAGGATGAGCTTCTCGAGCGTGGGGTGCTCCGCGCGCAGCAGGCTCTCGGTGCAGCCGGTGCACTCCTGGAACTGGAGCCAGATGACGCTCGGTCGCTTCGACTGCGTCATCGCGTTCACCACCGCGCCGAGCGCCGAGGACGGCAGCCCCATCGCGGTGACGAGCGTCGCGGCGAACTTCAGGAAGTCGCGGCGGGGAATTCCGAAGCGGCGCTCGGCGGCTTCGAGCTCGTCGGACCTCTCCATCGACTTCGCGACCCGGCTGGTCTTGAGCCAGAACTCGATGGCTGACATGCGCGTGCCTTTCGCGAGTGCCTCTTCGAGCAGCGCGCGGGTTCACGGATTGGGCCAGCACGTGTTCAGCAGGGTTGCGCGGAGGTGTGCGGCGCAAAGACAGCGCGCGGCGCGCGCGACGGCGCAGCGGGTGCAGACGGCACGAGGCCAGCGGGCGGATCCACGAGGTCCGCCCGCTGGCCGCGTCTCGACGTCGCTGCTTCAGGGGATCGGAGCTTCAGGCATCGCGTTCACGTCTTCCGGCAGCGGGTCGGCGTCGACCTGCTCGTCGGTGAGCTGCACCTTCGCGACGCGCGCCGAGTTGACCTTCGCCTTCACGTACTTCGGCGAGAGCGCGGTGGCGCGGCTGTAGGCTTCTTTCGCCTCGTCGACGTGACCGAGCCGCTCGTAGGCGACGCCGAGGTTGTTGTGCGCGTACGCGACGTGCGGAAGAACCTCCACCGCGCGCTCGAGGACCTGGGCGGCCGCCGCGTTCTCGTTCGCGCGCAGGTACGCGAGGCCGAGGTTGTTCAGCGCGTACCCATGGCGAGGGTCGATCTCGACGGCCTTCTCGAACGCGACGATCGCGCTCTGGAGATCTCCGGCCGACAGGTGCGCGCGGCCGAGCGCCTGCCAGGCCTCGACGTTCTCGGCGTCGAGCTTCACCGCGGCGCGGCCGGTGCTCATCGCGGCCTTGTAGTCCCTCGCGGTGATCAGCGCGCGCGTCTGCGCGATGAGCGGCACGGCGTCATCGGGGTGCTCTGCGGCGATGCGGCCGAACGCCTCGGCGGCGAGGTCGGACTTGCCGACGCGCGGGGCGATCTTCGCGATGAACCTAAGCACGTCTTCGTCGGAGGGGTCGGTGTACAGCGCGCGGCGGGCCTCGGTGAGCGCTCCGCCGAAGTCGCCGATGCCCTTCAGCTCCTCGGCGCGCGCGAAGTGATCGACCTTCGGTTGGTCGTGCGCGATCGCGAGCTTGTCGGTGGGGACTTCCGGCACCGGCTCGGCCTGGGTGAGCTGCCCGGCATCGGGCTTCGGCGAAGGCTTCGCGGCGAGCTCGACCGGCTGCTCCTTCTTCTGCGGAGGCGGGCGCAGCACTACCTTCTGGGGCTCTTCGCAGCCCGCGACGGCGAGCAGGGCGACGAGCGCGGAGAGGATCTTCTTCTTCATCGTGTGTCCTTCGTGGGTCGGGAGGGGTTTCCCTTGCCGCGACGGACATTGCGACCCGCGTGCCGAAAGGGGTTCCGGGCGGTTGCTGGAGTGGCCGTGGTCGCGCGGCCACGCCGCAGCGTCGCCCGACCGACGCTACAGCACCGCCGCCAGCACCAGCGCGTACACCACGCCGACCGACTGGATGATGGTGAAGCCGACGATGCCGACGGGCAGGAAGTCGAAGAACCCGAAGGTGACGGGCCGGCCGCGTTCGTCCTTGAGCTGCGCGCGCTCGGTGAGGATCTGCGTCATCGGCCCCGAGGTCGCGGCGGTCAGCAGCAGCGAGCTGCCCGCGCACACCGAGAGCGCCAGGCCCACGTAGACCGCGCCCGCCGGCAGCCGCTGCGCCAGCGCCTCTGCCACGTCGAGCAGCGCGGCCATGCTGGGGCCCGCCGAGAACAGCCCGGTGAGCACACCCGCCGCGAGCAGGAACAGCACGAGCTGCATCGTCGCCGGGATCGGCAGCCCGGCCAGCCCCTTCCCCGCTGCCGTGAAGACGCCGCTCTGCCGCACCGCGGCCACCATCACGAACAGCGCGAGCAGGAACAGCACGGCCTCGACGTCGACCCGCTTGCGCACGACGTCTTCGCCGGTGCGTGGCCTCACGAGCAGCGCGGCGCCGACGCCGATCCACGCGATGAGCTCGGGCCCCACGCCGCTCGACGGCGGAACCAGGATCCACGCGGCCAGCATCGCCGCCAGGCAGCCTGCCGACGGGAGGAAGAGCTTCCAGTCGAGGCGCACGCGCCGGTACAGCCTCGCCATCACCGCGAGCGACAGGCGCGTCGACACCGGGTCTCGCACCACGTCCACGTCGGGCCGTACCTTCACGACGACCCAGCCGAGCAGCACCAGCAGCGCGAACGCCGTCGGCGGCGCCGCGGCGGCGAGATAGCCGGTGAAGGTCATCACCCCGCGCCCGAGGAGCAAGATCGCGGGGAAGTCGCCGATCGGCGTCGCCGCGCCGCCCAGGTTGCAGGCCACCAGCATCGCTCCCAGCGTCCACGCGACGTAGCGCTGCCCCACGCCGAGCAGCTTGAGCAGGATGAGCAGGATCGGCAGCACGAGCAGCAGCGCCGTGAGGTTGTTCACCAGGCCCGACGTCACGTACATCGTCACGGTGAACAGCAGCATGATGCGCCGCGGCCTGCCGGCGCTGATGCGCGTCACGAGCGCGGCCATGACGCCGAAGACCCGCGTCGCCACGAACAGCTCGGTGAGCAGCCCCAGCGAGACGAGGATGACCAGCACGTCCCACGGCACGTCCCCGAAGATGGCTCGGGTGGTCGCCACGCCGAGCACGCCGGCCACCAGGCACGACAGCGCGGCTCCTCCCAGCACGACGAGCAGCCGCTGCCGAGGCAGCAGCGCCTGGGCCACCACCGTCACCGCGAGGATGAGCACCAGCAGCGCCGCCGCCATCAGCCCCCCACCACGTGCGAGAACTCGGCGGCCGTCGTCTCGACGAGCCAGCGGGGGTACAGGTCCATCGGGCCGCCGAGCACCTCCCAGCCGATGAGGGTCCGGAACTGGGTGCGCACGTCGGTGCCGCTCACGCGCATCCACAGCGGGTCGACCCACGTCGCCTCGCCGCGCGTGCCGTAGAGAAACGTGAGCAGCGCGCTCTTTCTGCCGGCGAAGCGCTGAAGCTCGCCGAGCTCCGTGGTCTCCAGCCGCCCGCCGTACCCTGCCGCGAGCCGCTCGTAGTCGGTCGCCAGGCCCGGCGTGCGCACCAGCACCGCGCGCGTGTCGCCGAGCTTCGGCACCAGCGCGTCGAGGCAATCGGCCTCGAGGCCCACGATGACGAGCTGTGCGGCCCCGGCGCAGGCGTCGAGCGTGGCCGACGCGTCGGACTCGGCGCGCCGCGAGCCGGCGAGCCACTGCCGGGCGACCGCCTCGAGCACCGCGTACTCGAGGCCCAGCGTGGTCGCGAGCTCCTCGACCAGGGCGTCGCCGCCCTCTTCCGCCACCTCGCGGACGAACAGCCGCGCGGCGGTGAGCACTCCGAGCTCCGCGACCGCGACGCTGAAGGCCTCGTACACGGTCGCGGCGATGCGGCTCACGCGGGGGGCTCCTTCGCGGCGAGCAGCGCCGAGAGAAGGCACACCATGGCCGCGTTCGCGAGCGCGTGCTGGGGCGGGCCGTCGGTCAGGCACTCGATCATCGCCGTCTGCTCGGGAGAGCCGCGCGGCGCGAGCCGGTCGAGCACCTCGACGGGGAAGCCCAGCGGGTAGTTGCCTTCTTTCACCTCGCGCGCGAGGTGCGGCGGCAGGCGCATCGCGACCTCGACGCGCTCGCCCGCCGCGGGCGCCGCCGGTCGCTGACCGAGCGCCTCGCCGAGGAGCACGAGCAGCACCCAGTTCGCGCCGCGGTGGTGGGCGGGGCCCTCGTCGAGCAGGCAGCGGAGCACGAACGCGCGGTCGGCGGCGTCGGGTACCCAGGGCGCGAGCAGGCGGTCGAGCCGGGCGCGGTCGACGAACTTCTGCAGGCCCGCAGCGGAGGCGCGGTGGTGGTGCGGGGGAGGCGGTGGTGGAGCCATCGGACCGCCAGTGTAGATGGCCCAGCGTGAAACGGTGCCGTGAATGACGGCCCGAGGTCAGGCGGCGCGCACGAGCACGTGCCGCTTCTTGCCGACGCTCAGCTTGAGCTGCTGACCGGCCTCGAGCTTCACGACGTGCTTCTCGTCTTCGACGACGGCGTCGTCGATGCGCACGCCCTTGCCGCGGACGAGCTTGCGCGCCTCGCTGTTGCTCTCGGCGAGGCCGACCTTCGCGACGAGCGCGAAGATCGCCAGACCTTCTTTGAGCTCCGGCACGATGTGCTGCGGCAGGCCTTCGGAGGTCATGCCCTGCTCGAAGGTCTGCTGGGCGGTGGCCGCGGCGGCTTCGGCGGCGGCGCGGCCGTGCAGCAGCGTCGTGGCCTCAGTGGCGAGCCGCTTCTTCGCCTCGTTGATCTCGGCGCCCTTGAGCGCAGCGAGCCGGTGGATCTCGTCCATCGGCAGCTCGGTGAACAGCTTCAAGAAGCGCTCGACGTCGGCGTCCTCGGTGTTCCGCCAGTACTGCCAGTAGTCGTACGGCTTGAACTGGTTCTCGTTGAGCCAGACGGCGCCGTCGGCGGTCTTGCCCATCTTCGCGCCGGAGGAGGTCGTGATGAGCGCGGTGGTGAGCCCGAAGAGCTCTCGCTGATCGACTTTGCGCGCGAGCTCGATGCCGTTGACGATGTTGCCCCACTGGTCCGAGCCGCCCATCTGCAGCGTGCAGCCGTGGCGGCGCGAGAGCTCCAGGAAGTCGTAGGCCTGGAGGATCATGTAATTGAACTCGAGGAACGTCAGCGGCTGCTCGCGCTCGAGGCGCAGCTTCACGCTGTCGAACGTCATCATCCGGTTGATGGTGAAGTGAGGCCCGTAGTCGCGAAGGAAGTCGATGTAGTTCAGCCGCTCGAGCCAGTCGGCGTTGTTCACCATCGTGAACGGCTCGGAGAGGAAGCGCGCGAAGACGGTGCGGATGCCCGCCATGTTCTCGGCGATCGTCTGCGGCGTGAGCAGCTGGCGCGACTTGTCCTTGCCGCTGGGGTCGCCGACCTTCGTGGTGCCTCCACCCATCAGCACGATCGGCTTGTGCCCGAGCTTCTGCAGCCAGCGCAGCATCATGATGCTGACCAGCGAGCCGACGTGCAGCGACGGAGCCGTGCAGTCGTAGCCGACGTACGCCGTCACCGGGCCGGTGACCTTCGAGAGGCCTTCTGCATCGGTGCACTGATGCAGGTAGCCGCGCTCGGTCATGACCTGGAGGAACTCTTTCATGGCGGCTCGACTAGCACCTCTTGCAGGGAGCCGGCAGCACCTTGCGGCAGCGCTCGGATGCGGTCGAACAGCGCGGTGGCGTGACCGCGGACGACGCAGTCGAGCGGGATGACGAACCAGGCCTTGTTCCAGGAGACCAGAGCCGGGTTCAGCTTTCCGTCAGCGGAGACCGACCACCAGCCCCAGCCGCCGAGTGACATCACCAGCCGCGCCCAGGCGAAGGCGGCGTCGGCGACGTCGTCTCGGGTCGGGGTGCGAAGAGCCTCTTCGATTGCTGCGAGGTCGGCGAAGCGCGCTGCTGCTTTGTCGCAGAGGGTCTGCAGCTCCGCGTGGTGTTTTGAGGCCAGCGGTTTGCAGATGGGGCGCACGCGCGTTGCGCATGATCTCGAATTGCTGCGGTCAGTCCACGTCCTTTCGCCGTGCCCCGGCCCGGACCATCAGCGCTCAAACCACCCTCAGCCTCATCCTCAATCTCCGCCATCCCATTCGAGTACCACCCACCCCTGACATGCTAAGCGCGCCCACAAGATGTCCTCCTCCGCAGAAATCGAACGCGAAGTCGCCCGCCGCCGCACCTTCGCCATCATCTCCCACCCCGACGCCGGCAAGACGACGCTCACCGAAAAGCTCCTGCTCTACGGCGGCGCCATCCACCTCGCCGGCAGCGTCAAAGCCCGCCGCGCCAGACGCCACGCCACCTCCGACTGGATGGAGCTCGAGAAAGAGCGCGGCATCTCCGTCACCAGCTCCGTCCTCCAGTTCCCCTACCGCGGCCACGCGGTGAACCTGCTCGACACTCCGGGCCACCAGGACTTCAGCGAAGACACCTACCGCACGCTCGCCGCCGCCGACTCCGCCGTCATGCTCATCGACGCCGCCAAGGGCGTCGAGCCGCAGACCATCAAGCTGTTCAAGGTCTGCCGCATGCGCGGGATCCCCATCTTCACGTTCTGCAACAAGCTCGACCGCTACAGCCGCGAGCCGCTCGAGCTGATGGACGAGCTCGAGAAGGTCTTAGGCATCCGCGCCTGGCCGATGAACTGGCCCATCGGAAGCGGCCCCGACTTCCGCGGCGTCTACGACCGGCGCAGCAAGAACGTTCACCTCTTCCTCTCCAACGAGTCGCACGGCGAGACCGAGGTCGAAGAGCGCGTCGTCCCGCTCGACCAGGCGAACCTCTCCGAGCAGGAGCGCGAGAAGCTGCAGGAGAGCATCGAGCTGCTCGACATCGGCGGCGACGAGTTCAACCTCGAGAAGGTGAAGTCGGGTCAGCTCTCTCCGATGTTCTTCGGCAGCGCCATGACCAACTTCGGCGTCCGCCCCTTCCTCGACGCCTTCCTCGAGCTCGCGCCGCTGCCCGCCGGCCGCCAGGCCGACGTCGGCTTCATCGCACCCACCCGATCGAAGTTCAGCGGCTTCGTCTTCAAGATCCAGGCGAACATGGATCCCGCTCACCGCGACCGCGTCGCCTTCCTGCGCGTCGTCAGCGGCAAGTACGTCAAAGGCATGAGCGCCATGCACTCGCGCCTCGGCAAAGAGGTTCGCCTCGCCAAGCCCACCCAGTTCATGGCCCAGGAGCGCACCGCCATCGACGACGCCTACCCCGGCGACGTCATCGGCCTCTTCGACCCCGGCCAGTACCGCATCGGCGACTCACTCGCCGAGGGCGAGCTCGTCATGTTCGAGGGCGTGCCCCGCTTCTCGCCCGAGCACTTCGCCGTCGTGCGCGCGAAGGACCCGCTGCGCCGCAAGCAGATGGAGAAGGGCCTCGAGCAGCTCGCCGAGGAAGGCACGATTCAGATCTTCCAGCAGCTGCAGATGGGCATGAAGGACCCCGTCGTCGGAGTCGTCGGCGCGCTGCAGTTCGAGGTCCTCCAGTACCGCATCGAGCACGAGTACGGCGCCAACATCATCATCGACCGCCTGCCGTTCACCCACGCGCGCTGGGTCGTCGGCAAGGGCTTCGACCCGAAGTCGTTCGACTGGGAAGGCAACCGCCAGACCGTGCAGGACCGCGACGGCCAGCCGCTCGTGCTCTTCCGCGACGACTGGGCGCTGCAGCACGCCGAAGAGAAGCACCCCGACCTCAAGTTCCTCGCGTCGGCTCCGCAGCTGCGCGCCGGGGCCATCATCTCCGCGCCGTCATGATCGGGAAGATCGCGCTCGCCGTCGTCATGATCGTCGCCGGCGTCGCGCACTTCCTCGTGCCGAAGATGTACGAGCGCATCGTGCCGCGCGTGCTGCCGATGAAGCGCGCCATCGTCTACGTCAGCGGAGTCGCCGAGGCCGCGCTCGGCGTCGCGCTCCTCTTCCCGCGCACGCAGTCGCTCGCCGCCTGGGGCCTCATCGCGCTCTTCATCGCCGTCTTCCCCGCGAACGTCTCTCAGGCGCTGAGAAAGATCCCCTTCGGCACTGCCCCATTGTGGGTCACCTGGGCCCGGCTGCCCTTCCAGGCCGTCTTCATCGCCTGGGCCTGGGCGTACACATAAATGTCCCCCTTTTCGGCCGATCACTGGAGTGCGCATGGCGCGTGGGCGTGGAGCAACGTGACTCCACGTCGCCGCGCGGCATGAAAGCCAAGTCCGCGGAACGACGTGGCGGATCGCGGCTTTCGGTCAGCGCTCGGGCTGGCTTGTGGAGTGCAACCTCAGCGTGACCATGCGCGCGCTCTTCGTCTCCCTCTTCGGCTCCCTCGTGGTGTCCGGCACCTCGGTCGAGAAGCTCGAGGCCCCCCCGGCTGCGGCCGCGCACTGCGTGAAGGTCCACTCCATCGGCGCCCTGCCGCTCACCGTCGAGGTCGACGGCGTCAAGGTCCAGTTCACCGAGTGGATGGCGAAGGACGCCGACGCCCAGGAGCTCATCGGCTTCCGCGCCACCGCGACGGGCTCGGTCTCGTTCGTGGTGCGCGCCGGCGGCGAGACCTTCGAGTCCGCCGGCCTGCAGTGGATGAACCCGCACGGCGTCGTCGGCCGCAACGTGCACGCCATCGACGGCCTCGAGGTCTGCCGCTGATCAGCGCCGCGAGGCTGGTTAAGTAGAGCCGGTGCCTCCGTCTCTGTTCCGCTACGTCGCCCTCGGCGACTCCACCGCCGTTGGAGTCGGCTCGAACTTCGACGGCGGCTACCCCGAGCGCCTCTACCAGCGCCTCAAGGGCGCCGGCGTCAAAGCCGGCATCATGAACCTCGGCCAGAGCGGCGCCACCACCTCCGAGCTCATTCACGGCCAGCTCGCCAAGGCCGTCGAGGTGAGGCCCGCGCTCGTCACGCTCGGCATCGGCTCGAACGATCTCTGGCGCATGGTCCCCGTCAGCGGCTTCGCGCTCAACCTCGAGCACATCGCCGACAAGCTGCAGTCGACCGGCGCCCACGTCGTCGTCAGCAACATCATCGACCTCTCCCGCGCGCCCATCGCCTCGATGCTCGACGCGATCCAGATCCCCCGCGCCGTGCTCGTCGCCCGCATCGTCGACTTCAACGCCACCATCGCGAAGCTGAGAGCCCGGCCGAACTTCACCGTCGTCGACCTCTTCAGCGTCAGCGTCGAGCTCGGCTCGCAGTTCTCCGAGCTGTTCGGCTCCGACGGCTTTCACCCCTCGGCCAAGGGCTACGACCGCTGGGCCGACGCGCTCTGGCCGCACGTCGAGACCGTCGGCAAGGCGTGGCGCCCGGCGGCCTGATCAGCCGAACAGCCGGCCGAGCTCGCTCGCGATCGAGAGATCCATCGGCTCGAGCTGCAGCTCTCCCGAGAGCACCGCCGACTGCGCGTCCTTCTCCCGCTCGACCAGCGCGATGAAGTCATCCGCGCTCGCGCGCACCGTCATCTTCGGAGTCCCCTCGTGGCCCCGCGAGATGCTGCCCGGCGCCTTCGAGAGATCCACCGTCCACTTCCCGCCGCCTTTGCCGCCGATGTCGAGGTGGATGACGCCGTTGACCGCCTCCGCCACCTCGGGGTGTGCCGCGACGCGCTCGGCGAAGTCCTCCTCCACGATGCTCGCCACCGTCGGAGCCTTCACCTTCTTCGCGCTCGTCCGCTTCTTCGCCGTCTTCTTCTTCGGAGACCGCGACGCGGCCGGCCGACCCGCCGCAGCACCACCTTTGCGGAACTTCTCGAACTTCTCCTTCGAGAACAGCGACGCGGCCTCGGCCTTCGCCTCTGCGTACACCTGCTTCAGGCGATCTTTCGACGCGCCCGGCGCGCGGAAGTACTCCATCGCCACGTGGCCGATCGCCCAGTTCGCCGCGAACGCCGCCGGAATCGTCAAGAGCGCGCCGACCACCGGCAAGAGCGCCTTGATGCCCTGCCGCGCCAGCATGCCGAAGCCCGCCGTCGCGCCGAGCTCGACGACGAGGTCCTTCGCGTCGGCCGTCGTCACCTTGCGGCCGTAGATGTGCCCGACCGTCATCACCATCGCCGACTGGATCGGCAGCATCACGATCGCGTCGCTGAACGGAATCGGAGACACCGCCACCACCGCGCACCCGTAGCTGCACAGGTTCACGACGTCGCGCGCCGCCTTGTCTCGTTCCTTGAGCGGAGCCTTCGAAAAATCCTTGGTGCGAATCGCATCCAGCGTGTCGAGCCAGGACATGAGGTCCCTTTCGTGTACCAGGGTCCCGGTTTCAACGCGCGGCCCTGGAGAAAGTTCCTTTTAGCTCCCGGTGCACCACCTCCGACAGTCGCGACCGGGACATGCCCAGCTCGGCGGCGGCGCACGCGATGACCCCGCCGTTGCGCTCCAGCGCCTGCGCGATGAGCGTCTGCTGAACCGAGCGCAGGTACTCCTTGAGCGTCAGCCCTCCGAGCGAGAGCGGCGCCTCGGCGGCGCGCGGCCGGCGCGCCTGCAGCAGCGGCTCGAGGCGGCCGGCGTCGATGTCTCCGTCGCACAGCAGCGCGGCGGCCTGCATCGCGTTCTCGAGCTCGCGGACGTTGCCCGGCCACGAGTGGCCCAGCAGCAGCAGCTCCGCGTCCGGGGTCAGCATCCGCCCGCCGAGGAAGTGCCTCGCCAGCAGCAACACGTCGTGGCCCCGCGTGCGCAGCGCCGGCACCTCGAGGTGAATGCCCTTCAGCCGGTAGAAGAGATCGAGCCGGAACGTCTTCGCGCGCACCGCCTCTTCGAGGTCGACGTTCGTGGCCGCGACCACGCGGACGTCGCACGAGACGCGGCCGCCGCCGACGCGCTCGAAGGCTCGCTCCTGCAGCGCGCGCAGCAGCGCCGCCTGGCCGCGCAGGCTCATCTCTCCGATCTCGTCGAGGAACAGCGTGCCGCCCTGCGCGCGCTCGAAGTGGCCCGGCTTGCGCTCGACCGCTCCGGTGAAGGCGCCGCGCTCGTGGCCGAACAGCTCCGAGATGAGCAGCTCGTCGTTCAGCGCCGCGCAGTTCAGCGCGACGAAGGGGCCGCCGGCGCGCGGTGAGCAGGCGTGCAGCGCCCGCGCGATGAGCTCTTTGCCGGTGCCGGTCTCGCCGGTGACGAGCACGGTCGCATCCGACGGGCCCACGCGCTCGAGGGTCTTCTTGAGCTCCCGCATCGAGGGGCTGTCGCCGAGCAGTTCCATGCCCCATCATCGGCGTCGGAAAAACGACGCGCCCGGGCCGAAACCCGGGCGCGCATTTACGAATTTTTCTTTGGAAGGCCCTACTGGCAGGTGAGCCCGGGCAGCCCGCCCCAGCGGCCCTGCGACGTCCAGTACGAGCCGGTGCGGCCGCAGCTCGAAGACGTCGCGCCGTAGGGGTCGATGACCCCCATGTTCGGCCGCCACAGCCCGAAGTGCAGGTGCGGGCCGGTCGAGTGCCCCGACGAGCCGACCTTGGCGATGTACACGCCGCACGGCACGTAGTCGCCGCGCTTGTAGCGCAGCGACCACTTCTTGAGGTGCCAGTAGAAGGTGATGCTGCCGTCGGCGTGGCGGATCTTCATGTAGTTCGCGACGCCGCAGTTCCCGCTCGTGCAGCGGTCGTATTCACCGTCGTGCGCCTCGATGACGGTGCCGGCCGCGGCGCTCATCACCCAGCGGCCCTGGTCCATCGCCGAGAAGCCGCCGATGCCGAGGTCGACGCCGTCGTGCTGGTTGTACGTCTTCGCGTTGCACGCCCAGTCGCGCCGCCACGAGAGGCTGCGGTTGGTGTCGTAGTACGCGGTCGGGTAGCAGCGGCCGTTGTTGCACTGCGTGTCGAGCAGCGAGAGCGGCACGCGGAACTTCACCGCGGCGTCGGCCCCTCCGACTCCGAGCACGACGGCGAACGTGACGGCCAGAGCGAGGCGCTTCATGGCGTCACCTCCTTCACCGCCGAGCCATCGGTGACGTCGACCACCCAGTACTGGCCGCCGCCGGCGTCGAACCGAACGTGCGTCGCGTCCTTCCAGGTGAGCCGGTCGTGCGCGACCGGCACCGGCACGAAGCCGGGCGGGTCGCTCTCGTCGCCCTCGGCGCGCGCCAGCGTCTCGAGGCCCTTGTTGGTGAGCTGCACGGCCTCTGCGCCGGCCAGCGTGGTGCGGTACAGCGACGCGACGCCCGTGCGCGCCGAGACGAACACCACCGTCTTGCCGTCCGGAGAGACGCTCGGGCGATCTCCGTCGTCGGCGATGGTGCGCGAGGCGCCGTCGACGTCGGCCACCGCGATCGTCGTCGGAGCCTCCTCGTTCGCCGGATCTTTCGTGAAGAGCAGGGCGCGCGCGTCGGGAGTCGCACAGACGTCGCCGCGAACGCCGGTCGCGAGCTGCCGGCCGGCGAAGGTGAGCAGGCCCTCTTCGTCGACCGTGGCCGTGTCGGCGCCGACGATGAGGCCCTCGCGGAAGCGCTGCGCGGTCTCGATCGGCGTCACCTTCTCGGCCTCGACGCGCGCGAGCGCGATCGACGGGACGACGTCGCTGTCGGGAGTCACCGGCTCGGTCGTGACGCCGATGAGCTGCCCGCTGAACATGCGCTGAATGCGCGCCCCCGGCCCGAAGTGCTGCTCGAGCTGTGCCTTGAGGAGATGCTCGGACGAGCCGAGCTCTTCGTCTTCGCTGCCGCCGAGGTGCGCCGTCGAGACGCCGCAACCGGACAGCAACGCAATCGCTGCGAGGTGTTTTGGGTTCATGCCTGGCCCCATGAGCAAGCGCGCGGCCACCGCCGCGTGCGACGCCGATCCCGGCGGTTGAGCGCCACGAGCGTCGGCGCGCAGAACAGGCAGCGTCGGAAAGCCGACGGGGCTTCATGTCAACGGGGACTGCATTCGAGGCACGAGGGCTCTTCTGCCCGCTCAGCGGTGCACTTCGACGGTCCCGCCGCGGTGCTCATCGACCCGCAGCACGAGCCCCTCCTTCACCGCGCGCGCCGTCGACGGGCCGACCAGCCACGGCTTGGGGCGCCCCTTTCGGAACGTCTTCGCGAGGTGCTGCTCGAGCTCGACGAACAGGCCACGGAACCGATCCGGCGCGGCGCTCTTGCGGCCGGTCTGCTGCGTGATGTCGAGCTCGGCCCAGAGCTGGCCGGAGAGCAGCTCGCCCTCGTCGTTCCGCACGCACCGCTTCCAGAAGATGACCGGAGACCGCACCTCGTCGATGCGCCAGTACCCCTTGTCGGGGCCGCGCTTCACCTTGTCGACGGTCGCCGCGCCGATCTCGCTCGCGACCAGGTACAGCTCTTCGGGCGGGAGCCGCTCGTGCTCGGCGCCGCGCGCCCGAAACGTCTGCCAATCGGGCGGCACCCGCCGCGGGTAGACCTCGAGGACGAACCGCTCGAGCCAGTGCAGCAGGGCCCGCTCGTCGTCCTCGTTCATGAACAGCAGGATCTGGTTGGCCACGTGGGGCCGGCGCTTACTACATCCGGGTGGACGCGGGGGCCGCCGTGGGCGCGGCCGGCGAGGCCAGGTTCAGCTCGAAGCCCTCGGTGCAGTCGATCGCGATCTCCTCGGGCGCGGCGCCGGGCCTGAACTTCAGCGTCACGTTGTTGAACTCCTGCACCGAGTTGAGCTCGAGGAACTTCGTCTCTCCCGGCGCCACGGTGACGATGGTCGTCGTCTGCAGCGGCACCACGATGCCGGGCGCCGTGCCGAGCACGCGGAACGAGTGCCGCCCGGCGGGCAGCTCGATGACGTTGTACTTGTCGTCCTGCACGTCGCCGGCGGCCTGGTCGTTCAGCCAGAGCGTGCCGTTGAACGACAGCGGGCCGAACAGCGAGCCGAAGCGCGTGTTGCGGTAGAGCACGACGACGCCGCTGTCCGGGCTGTGCGGAGCGATCGCCTTCAGCTTCTGCAGCACCTGCGGGTTCGGCTTGCCTTCGGGCGCCGCCGCCTCGCCGGACTTTCCGTGGGCACAGCCGACCGCGATCACTGCGAGCACTGCCATCGAGAGCGTCTTCATGCCCGCTGTAGTGGGGTGGCCGCTGCGCCTTTTTGATAGGAATCGTCATGCGCGATGGATCAGCGACTTCTTCAGCGGATGCAGGAGCTTCGGGACCTCTCGGGCGTCATCGGGCTCGCCACGTGGGATCAGGAGACGTACATGCCGCGGAAGGCCGACGCCGCGCGGGCGTCGCAGCTCGCGACGCTTCAGGGCCTGTACCACGAGCGCCTCGTCGAGCCCGCGCTGGGCGATTGGCTCTCCGCCGCTCGCGGGCTGCCCGCCGACGAGCAGGCGATGGTCCGCGTGCTCGCCCACGAGCGCGACCGCGCGGTGAAGGTGCCCGCGCGGCTCGTGAAGGAGCTCGCCGAGGCGCAGTCGCACGCCATCTCCGCCTGGAAGGAAGCCCGCGAGAAGAACGACTTCGCCCCGTTTCGGCCGCACCTCGAGCGGCTGCTCGCCCTGCGCCGCGAGCAGGCCGACGCCATCGGCCACGGCGGAGAGCGCTACGACGCGCTGCTCGACAACTACGAGCCGGGCATGAAGGTCGCGCGGCTCACTCCGGTGCTGCAGCAGCTGCGCACGAAGCTGACCCCCATCGTCGAGACGCTCGCCGCCGCCCCGCCGCCGAAAGACGTCTTCGCCGGGAAGAAGTTCGACGTCGACGCCCAGTGGAAGTTCACCCTCGAGCTGCTGTCCGGCATGGGCTTCGACCTCGAGGCGGGCCGGCAGGACAAGAGCGTGCACCCGTTCACCGGCGGCACGCACCCGCGCGACGTGCGGCTCACCACGCGCTTCCAGCTCGACACGCCGCTGCCCGCGCTGTTCGGCGCCATCCACGAGGGCGGCCACGGCCTCTACGAGCAGGGCTTCGCGGACGAGCACCACCGCACGCCGATCGCCGCGGCTCCGTCGATGGGCCTGCACGAGTCTCAGTCGCGCCTCTGGGAGAACGTCGTCGGCCGCTCGCGCGAGTTCTGGACCTCGTTCTTCCCCCGGCTGCAGAAGCTCTTCCCGTCGGAGCTCGGCGCGGTGTCTCTCGACGAGCTCCACCGCGCGGTGAACCGCGTCGAGCGCAGCTTCACCCGCGTCGAGGCGGACGAGGTGACCTACAACCTCCACGTCGTGCTGCGGTACGAGCTCGAGCTCGAGCTCCTGCGCGGCGCGCTGCCCGTCGCCGAGCTGCCCGAGGCGTGGAACGCGAAGATGAAGTCGATGCTCGGCATCGTGCCGCCGAACCCGACGCTCGGCGTGCTGCAGGACATCCACTGGGCGTGGGGCGAGTTCGGCTACTTCCCGACCTACGCGCTCGGCAACCTGTACTCGGCCTCGCTGTTCAAGGCGGCGACGGCGCAGGTGCCCGGGCTCGTCGACTCCATCGCGCGCGGCGACCTGCTGCCGCTGCGCGACTGGCTGCGCGCGAAGGTGCACCGCGAGGGCTTCCGCTACTTCGCCGAAGATCTCGTCACGCGCGTCACCGGCCGCGGGCTCACCGACGAAGACTTCATCGCGTACCTGCGCGCGAAGTACTCCGCGTTGTACGGCGTGGCGCTCTGACCCGGCGCGGCTCAGTTGTTCGAGATCGCCTGGAGGATGTTGCCGATGATGCAGCAGGCGAAGAGCGCCGCGACCAGGCCGCCGACCACGATCGCGACCGTCTTCCCGGTGCTGCTCTTCGCCACAGGCGCCACAGGCGCCACAGGCGCAGCAGGCGTCGCCACCGCGGGCGCCGGCGCCGGCGGCTGAGACACCACGTTCGACGTCGGCACCACCCAGCCGGTGTTCCCCGAGACCGGAGTCGCCGGCTTCGGCGTCGACGTCGCGCCGAACATGAGCGAGTCGACCGTGCCGGGCCGCGGGGCCCCGGTGTCGGCCGGCCGCGCCATCGGAGCCTCGGACGTGACGCCAACGGACGCGCGCAGCGCCGCGGCGAGCTCCTTCGCGTTCGGCCAGCGCTGGTCCTTGTCCTTCGAGAGTCCGCGGTCGACCGCCGCGGCGATGCCCGCCGGCAGCTGCGGCTGAATCGACGCGAGCGGCGGCGGCACCTCGGTCTTCACCTTGACGATCAGCTCGGCGTAGCTCTGCGCCTCGAACGGCAGCCGGTTCGCGAGCAGCTCGAACAGCATCGCGGCGACGGAGTAGAGGTCCGCCCGGCCGTCCACGCTGCGCGCGTCGAAGAACTGCTCCGGAGCCATGTACGCCGGCGTCCCCATCGCCACGCCGGTCATGGTGAGGCCGGCGACGTCTCCGCTGGCGTGCATCTTCGAGATGCCGAAGTCGAGCAGCTTCACGAAGTCGTGCTCCACGCCGCTCGAGTCCACCTTCCGCGTCACGAAGACGTTCGCCGGCTTCATGTCGCGGTGGACGATGCCCTTCGCGTGCGCGGCGGCCAGACCGTCGAGCACCTGGAGGATGATCGCCACCAGCCGCCGCGGGTTCTGCGGCCCCTCGCGCGTGACGAGCTCCTTGAGGTCCCAGCCGTCGAGCAGCTCCATCGCGAGGAACGCGGTGCCGTCAGCGGCGACTCCGGCGTCGAGCACGCGCACGATGTGATCGCTGCCGACCGCCGCGGCCGCCTTCGCCTCGCGCAGGAAGCGCTCGATCATCTGCTGGTCGGCGTTGAGCTGCCGCTTGAGCACCTTCAGCGCGACCTCGGCGTCGGTGTGCACGTGCCGCGCGCGATAGACCGACCCGAAGCCGCCGCTGCCGAGCAGCCGCAGCACCTCGTAGCGATCGATGCGCGTGCCGATGAGGCCGGGAGCGTCCATGCGCTCGCCGGTCTTGGGACACTGGGTGGTCCCGACGGCGTGCTCCGAGCCGCAGTGCCGGCAGGACATCAGCTGCTCCAGCCCTCGAGCGCGGCCTTCGCGCCCAGCCAGCCCGGCGCCATCGTCACTCCGCCGCCGGGGTGCGAGCCGCTGCCGCAGAGGAACAGCCCCTCGACCGGAGTGCGGTAGTGCGCCAGCCGCAGCGTCGGCCGCATGAACAGCAGCTGATCGAGCGACATCTCCGCGTGGTGCACGTTGCCGAACGGCAGCCCGTACTCGGCCTCGAGCGTCTTCGGGTCGAGCACCTCGGCGCCGAGCATCTTCGAGCGGATGCCGGCGTCGTACCGCTCGATGCGCGAGATGACGGCGTCGAGCACGGCCTTGCGCCGCTCGTCGTTCCACCCGCCCTCGACGTCGTACGGAGCGAAGTTCACCCAGATCGACGCCACGTGTTGATCGCGCGGCGCGAGCGAGAGATCCGCCATGGTCGGCTGGCGGATGTCGAGCGCGGGCGCCGCCGAGAGCTGCCGGTACTTCACCGCGTCGAACGCCCGCTCGAGATCGTCGAGCGAGTCGCCCATGCGGATCCGCTCGTGCCGGCCGCCGCGCGTCTCGATCGGAGCGGACAGCGCGAGGTGCACCTTCGCCGACGTCCCGCGCGAGCGCACCGCCTGCAGCTCGTCGAACAGCTTCAGCGCGAACGCGTGGGGCGGCAGCATGGGGATGAGCGCGCGCGGAGGAATCGAGACGCCGACCAGCGGCGCCTTCAGCTCCTCGCCGGACTGCAGCTTCACGCCGGCGATCTTGCCCTTCTCGATGAGCAGCTGAGCGACGCGGGCGTCGGTGCGCACGCTGCCGCCGCACGAGGCGAGCGATTTGTCGAGGGCGCGCACGAGGGCGGCGGGACCTCCGGCGATCTCGCGGCCGGCGACGGCGCGCAGGAGAATCCACCGCGCCGTGGTGCCGGCGCTCCACGGGCCGGCGTACTCGCACAGCAGCGCCTGGCCGGCGACCGCGGCCATCACGCTCTCGGACTTGAAGTGATCGCGCGTCAGATCCGCGATGCACATCGGCAGCATGCGCAGGAACGCGTAGAGGTCCTTCGCGCCCAGCGCGCGCAGGCCGAGCCCGAGCTTCGCGAAGTCGAAGAAGTCAGACACCGCGCCGGGGATCATCGGCGGAGGCGCCGCGTTCATCACCGCCGTCAGCGGCCCGCGCGCCGCGTCGACGAGCCGGCACAGCTCTCTGTAGCCGTCGAGGTCGGCGCCCAGCTCCGACTTCTCGGGATCGTTCGCGAGGATGAGGCCCTTGTCCTTCGTCGAGGGCGCGTGAACGGGAACCTCGGCGTCGCGCAGCGACAGGCCGTGCTGCGAGAGCCCGAGCGCGTCGAGCAGCGGAGCGCGCACCTCGAACGTGTCGTGGAACACGCCCGGCACCGTGAAGCCGGTGTGAAACTCGCGCGGGGCACAGAGGCCGCCGAGGACCTCTCGGGCCTCGAGGACGAGCACCTTCCGGCCGCGCTTCTGCAGGGTGATGGCGGCCGCGAGCCCGTTGTGACCACCGCCGACGATGATGGCGTCGAAGCTCAAGCTGGCTCCCCGAACCCGATCGCGATCCCGATCCCGATCCCGGCCGTTGTCATACCGCCCCCTCAGCCAGCATGAGCTGAGCGCACAACGCCCCCGGCGTCCCCATCACGCCACCCCCGGGGTGAGTCCCTGAACCGCACATCCACAGCTTCGACACCGGCGTCCGGTACCGCGCCCAGCCCGCCGCCGGCCGCAGGAAGGCGAGCTGCTCGACGCTGAGCTCTCCGTGGAAGATGTTGCCCTCGGTGAGGCCGTACTCCTTCTCGAGATCCCAGGGAGTCAGGATGTGCCGGTGGAGGATCGACGACTTGAAGCCGGGCGCGAGCTCTTCGATCACGTCGCAGACCGCGTCGCCGAAGGCCTCGCGCTTCGACGGCCAGGCGTCGGGGCCTTCCTTCAGGTGGTACGGCGCGTACTGCACGAACACGCTCATCACGTGTTTGCCCGGCGGAGCCACGTCGGGATCCGTCACCGACGGCAGCACGATGTTCATGAACGGCTTCTTCGAGAACTCGCCGTACTTCGCGTCGTCGTACGCGCGCTCGAGGTAGTCGATGCCCGGCGCCACGGTGATGTCGCCCTGCAGGTGCAGGCCGTTGCCGGGCAGGCACTTGAAGCTCGGCAGCCGGTCGAGCGCGAGGTTCACCTTGCCGCTCGAGCCGCGCATGCGGAAGCGCTTGATCTGGGTGACGAAGTCGGGCTCGAGCTCTTTCTCTCCGACGAGCTTCAGGAACGTGCGGTGCGGGTCGGCGCCGCTCACGACCACGTCCGAGAGCAGCTCGTCGCCGTTCTCGAGCACCACGCCCTTCGCTTCGCCGTTCTTGATGAGGATGTGCTTCACCGCCGCCTGCGTGCGGATCTCGACGCCGAGGCTGCGCGCAGAAGAGGCGATCGCGTTCGAGATCGCGCCGGTGCCGCCCTTCGGCAGGCCCCACGCGCGGAAGCTGCCGTCGATCTCGCCCATGTAGTGGTGCAAGAGCACGTACGCGGTGCCGGGGCTGCGGACGCCGAGGAACGTGCCGATGATCCCCGAGGCCGACATCGGCGCGATGAGCTTCTCGCTCTCGAACCACTCCTGCAGGAAGTCGACCGCGCTCATCGTCATCATCTTCAGGTTCGCGGCGACCCAGTCGTCGCCGGCGTCCTTGAGCAGCCGCCCCATGCGCAAGAGCTCGAAGAGGTTCTTCGGCTTGAGCGAGCCCAGGTCCGGGGCAGGGGAGTCGATGATCGGCTTGATGAGCCGCGACAGCTCGGCCATCGCCTGGCTGAACAGCGGGGCGACCTCGGCGTCGCGCTTGCTGAACTTCGCGATCTCGCGCCGCGTGGTCGCCGCGTCGACGCCGCGCAGCAGGTACGTGCCGTCGAGGTACGGGTTGAACGTCGTCTCGAGCGGCAGGATGTGCAGGCCGTGCTTCGTCAGCTCGAGGTCGCGGATGATCTTCGGCCGCAGCAGCGACACGACGTAGCTGCAGGCCGAGAACGTGAAGCCGGGGAAGATCTGCTCGCTGACGGCGGCGCCGCCGAGCAGGTGCCGCCGCTCGAGCACGAGCACCTTGCGGCCCGCCTTCGCGAGGTAGGCCGCGCAGGTCATGCCGTTGTGGCCCGCGCCCACGATGATCGCGTCGTACTTCCTGGTCACGGCTTCCTCTTGTGCTCGGGGTCGTAGAACGGCCTCTTCACGACGCGCGCCTTCACCGATCGGCGGTCGTACTCGACGGTGTGCTCGATCTTCAGCTCCGTGCCCAGCTTCGCGACGTCGGCCCGCACCGTCGCCAGCGACAGGAACCGCTTCAGCATCGGAGACCACGTGTGGCTCGTCGCCTGCCCCACGCGATGTCCCTCGAGGTACACCGGCACGGCGACGCGCGAGGCCTGGCCCGGCAGCGCAGGGGGCAGCCCGTACGCGTCGTACAGCCGCTCGAGATCTTCCCAGTCGGTCTCGAGGCCGACGAGCTCCCACTTCGAGCCGTTCTTCTTCTCGGCCTCCAGCGCGTCGCTGCCCATGAACGGCCCGCGCTCGAGCTGCACCGTCCACCCGAGCCCCACCTCGAACGGGGTCGACCTGCGCTCGTCGCGCACGCAGTGCGGAGCGGAGAAGTAGTCGATGCCGAGCAGAATGAACCCCGCCTCCACGCGCGTCATGTCCAGCGCATCGAGGCCGCACACGCGCAGGGCATACGACTTGCCGGCCTCGACGATTGCGTCGAAGACGGGCAGGGCGTGCTCGTTGTCGCACCAGATCTCGTAGCCGAGATCTCCGGTGTAGCCGGTGCGCGAGACGCGAACCGGCGCGGCGCCGAGCCTTCCGTTCGCCGAGCCGAAGAACGTCAGCTTCTCGAAGTCGATGCCCTGCGTGCAGGCCTTCAGCACGTCGCGCGACTTCGGCCCTTGGCAAGCGAGCACGGCGATGCGATCGGTGACGTCTTCGACCTTCACGTCGAAGCCGCGTGAGAGGTGCATGAGCCAGCGCCAGGTCGGCTCGGCGGCGGTGAGCAGGAAGGAGTCGTCGCCGAGCCGCGTGATGGTGCCGTCGTCGATGATCTTCCCGCGCTCGTCGCACCAGCAGGTGTACGTGACGCGGTTCACCTTGAGCTTCGTGGCGTCGCGGACCGTGACGAAGGAGAGGAAGCGCGCGGCGTCGGGCCCGCGGACGTCGTACTTGAAGAGCGGGGTGACATCGAGCAGGCCGGCCGAGCGGCGGAAGGCCGTGTACTCGTAGATGTGATTCGTCTCGAAGCGGCACGGGGCGTAGTACCCGGACCACTCCTTCCAGGCGTAGGCCTGGTTCAGGGAAGCCAGCCGATCGTGGAACGGAGTGGGCTTCGGCATGACGGGACGCCCGCTCTACATTCGCGGGCGCGCGAATGCCACCCCGGCGGCTCCGCGGAAGTCTATGGTGCGCGCCCATCGAGACCCGCTCACCACCGTGGCGCTGGCTTCTGCTCATCGCGCCGATCCCCGGCATCCTCGCCGTGCTTCAGCTCGGGCGCCTGCACCCCGACGAGGTGTACCAGTACCTCGAGCCCGCGAACTGGCGCGCGTTCGGCTACGGCATCCTCGCGTGGGAGTGGCAGCCCGGCGGTGGCCTGAGGAACTGGGCGGTGCCGGGCATCTTCGCGCTGCTGCTGAAGCTCTGCGCCGCGGTCGGCATCGACGATCCGTGGAAGCGCCGCGCCGTGCTCGAGCTGCCGCAGGTGGCGCTGCACGGGTGGATGCTCTGGGCCGCCTGGCGCCTCGCCGCGCGCCGCGTGAACGAGAGCCTCGCGCGCTGGGCGATTCCGCTCGTCGGGCTCTACATGCCGGTGCTCACGTTCGCGGGAAGAACGCTGGGAGAGAGCTTCAGCGCCGCGTTCCTGGTGATCGGCCTGGAGCTTCTAGACCGCACGTCCTCTCCCCAAGCAGGGGAGAGGGGGCAGTCGGCGCTGTTCGGAGGCGCGGTGCTCGGCCTCTCCGTCGTCGCGCGTTACGGCTCCGCCGCCGCAGTGATCGGAGCGATGCTGTTCCTCGCGGCGCGCAAGCGCTGGCGAGCCGTCATCGACGCCAGCCTCGGAGGCCTCATCGTGGCGCTGGCGCTCGGCGGGCTCGACTGGGCGACGTGGGGCGCGCCGTTCCACTCGCTGCGTGCGTACCTCGACTTCAACGTGTTCAGCGGCCGAGCGGCGGCGCAGTTCGGCAGAGACCCGTTCTGGGTCTACCTGCCGTACGTGGCGATGCTGGCGCCGTGGGCGTGGCTCGGCTTCCTCAAGAGGCCGCCGGGGATCTTCATCGCCGCCGGCGTCGCGTACCTGCTGGCGATCTTCATCACCGCGCACAAAGAGCCGCGCTTCATCTACCCGGCGCTGATCATCCTGAGCGTGGCGGCGGCGGGCGGAGCGCTCGAGCTGCTCTCACGCCGCGGGCCGGCGCTCACGGGCCTGGCGGCCGTGGCGAGCCTGGCGTTCTTCTGGTTCGAGACGCCGCTGAAGCCCGAGCGGCCGGATCAGTTCCGCCTCACGGCGCGCGCGTGGCCCCACGCGACGGGGTTCTTCATCATCCCGGAGGGCACGTGGGGCGCGGGCGGCTACTTCTGGCTGGGCAAGAACATCCCCTGGTTCACGTGCGACTTCCCGCAGCAGTTCCAGCACATCGTCGGCGACCCGCGCTTCAACCGGGCGATCAACTACGACCATCACTACGACGCCGAGCTCTCGGCGGCGGGCTTCAAAGTTCTTCTCCAGGACGGGCGCGCAGTGCTGTGGGGGCGCGATCCCCCGGCGCCGAAGGCGCCACAGGTCGACGACTTCTCCAATCGACCGACGTACTGAAGGGGAAAGTGACGGCCAGGGCACGACTCACCGGGGGGCTTGACCCCCGCCTCGCCGGAGACGAGCTGCCCTCTTTGAGGGAAGTGACGGCCAGGGCATCACTCACCGGGGGTCTTGACCCCCGCCCCGC
>CALJKW010000031.1 GCA_937980205.1 uncultured Myxococcales bacterium
CGGTGGCGTCGCGGGCGGCAGCGGCGGTGGCGTCGCGGGCGGCAGCGGCGGCGGCGTCGCGGGCGGCAGCGGCGGTGGCGCCGCGGGCGGCAGCGGGGGTGGCGCCGCGGGCGGGAGCGCGGGCGGCGTCGGCGGAGGCGCCGGTGAGACCCCGCTCTACGCCACCGCGAGCAGCTTTCACCTGCTGGCGCTGCGCGGCGACGGCACGGTGTGGGCGCGGGGGCGCAGCGACTTCGGCCAGCTCGGCGACGGCAGGCCGCCGGCGGCCGGGGCCAACCCTTCGCTGGTGCGGTACGACGCGGGGGCGGCGGTCGGGCTGAGCAACGTCGCGCTGGTCGAGCAGCTCTCCGTCGCCTCGTTCGCGGTCGGCCGCGACGGCGGCGTCTGGTCGTGGGGCGCCTTCGGCCCTTCCCCGGGTGAATCGTGGCTGGGAGACGGCGCGCTCACCTCTCGCGGCGCACCGGCGCCGGCGAACATCGCCGACGTGGTCGACCTCTCGGCCGCCAACGCGCACGTCATCGCGGTCAAGCGCGACGGCACGGTGTGGGCGTGGGGCGTCGGCCTGTACGGCGAGCTGGGGAGCCCCGCGGTTTCGTCCCTGCTGCAGCCAGCGCAGGTCATGGGCCCTTCGAACGTGGTGCGCGTGGCGGCCGGCCAGGAGCACGTCCTGGCGCTCACCGACGGCGGCCAGGTCTGGGCTTGGGGGCGCAACCGGCACGGGCAGCTCGGCAACGGCATGGCGAGCTTCATGTCGCTACCTCCCGCCGTGGTGCCCGGGTTGAGCGGAGTGGTGGCCATCGGCGCGGGCGGCTCGAGGTCCTTCGCGGTGACGAGCGACGGCGTCGCGTGGGCGTGGGGCCAGAACTTCGGCGGCTTCCTCGGGGTCGATGCCGGCGTCGGAGCCGACGTGCCTCAACCGCTGCCGGTGCTGGGCGCTTCGGGCGTCGTCACCATCGACGCGAGCTGGCTCCACGCGCTCGCGCTGCAGGCCGACGGCGGCGTGCTCGCGTGGGGGTCGAACAACAACGATCAGCTCGGCGTGGGGGCCGACGCGCCGACGCCGGTCCACGTGCCCGGGCTGCCGCCGATGGTGAGCGTGACGGTGGGTGAAGACAACTCGTTCGCCCGCAGCGCTTCGGGCGTGCTCTACGGCTGGGGCCGCGCGAGCCTCCTCGGCCGCTCGCCCGGCGCCGCGCCGGCGCCGTTCGATACCCTCTGGTGACCGACCGCCGCGACCACGGCGTTCAGGCCGCGATGGCGGGCAACAGCCCCGTCGGCAGCGTCGGGTCGCCGAAGTTGTCGACCGGCAGGTTGCCCGGCTTTCGAACGCCGACGGCGGTGAGCAGCGTGTTGAGCAGCTTGCTGTGGTTCACCGTGGTGCCGGTCTGCACGTCGAGGTACTGCCCCTGCTTGAAGTAGCCGCTGCAGCTGCCGCCGAGCACCCACGGCACCTGGGTGATGGCGTGCGGCGGCCCGTCGCTGTTGTCGTTGAACCAGCAGCACACGCCCTTGTCGAGCATCGTCTGGCCGTCGGCGGTCGGGTACGCCGCCAGCGTGTCGAGCAGGTACTTGAACACGCGCGCGAACTGGCGATCGACCATGCCGTGCAAGAGGTGCGCGTCGGGAATCGCGGTCCCGCTCGAGCCGTGCGACTGCACGCGGTGCGAGATGTAGTGGTAGTTCTCCATCAACTGCCCGTTGTCGAGCCGCCGGTACCGCGTGTTCCCGTCGTTGCCCACGCCGACCTGAACCGCCACCGAGCGCGTGTAGCCGCAGGCGACCGCGAGGGCCGCGACGCGCATGTGCGCGCGCGCCGCGTTGAGCACGAGGTCTCCGTCGGTGCTGCCGTAGCCGGTGCTCATGCTCTGCAGCATCGTCTGCTCGGCCTGCGTGAGGCTGCAGGTGAGGGCGACCTCGAGATCGCGCACGCTCGACATGTGCAGGTCGAGGCGGTCTTTGTCGCCCTGAGACAGGCGCGGGTGCGTGCGGAGCGCCGTCAGCTGCGCGCGCACCAGGTCGTTGACGCTCTTGCGCTTCACCGCGGCGTCGGTCTGCGCCCCGCCCATGCCGGCGGTGCCGGTCACCTGCTGAAACGCCGTCATCGGGTTGAACGTGGCGCTGCGGCGCTGCGCGGGTCCGCGGTACGAGATGCACGGCCCGCCCAACCACCCGCTGCCCGCGCCGGCGTAGAGGAACAGCGAGTCGCGCCCGCCGGGGTTCAGCTCGCGGCCGATGCGGTGGTCGACCGATTCTCCCGCGGCCTCCGAGTTGCCGGCGGCGTTGTCGACGGTCGGGCCGCGCGCCGTCAGCGCCTGCAGCGCTCCGGCGGCGTGGCCGTCGCCGTAGGGGAAGCCCTGCATGCGCACGTTCCCCAGCACGAGCAGCTTCGGCAGGTGCGCCTGCAGCTCTTCGATGGCCCTGCCGGTCACGGTGCCCGTGGTGAGGGCGCCCTTCGTGGTCGGCCAGAAGCGCTCGGGGTCGGTTCCCGAGGCGCGCGCCACGCCGTTGGCCTGGCGGAAGAAGATCGCGAACGTGCTCGCGGCGGGCACGGTCTGCGCGAACGCGGGCCCGCTGTGGGCGAAGCTCTCGAGCAGCGGCAGCCCGAGCGTGGCGCCGCCCAGGCCCTTGAGGACGATTCGACGGGAGATCTTCATGGGAGCTCCTGGAGGCTTCGCGCCGTGAAGGCGGGACTCGTGACGAGCCGCGCGAGCAGCTCGCGCAGCGACACGCCGGACTGCGACTGCGCGCCCAGCCACCGCTCGGTGTTCTCGTCCTCGAGCATGGTGGGCCGGCCGAGCGCCCAGGCCGACAGGTGGCGCCCGTAGCAGCGGTGCACCGAGCGGCTCGCCGAGAGCGCCAGCGCGAGCTGCGGCCCGTCCTGCACCGAGAGCGGCGCCCCGTCGATCCACACCGTCGCCGCGGTGTTCACCGGCAGGCTGTTGTCGGTCGTGCGGTGGCGGCCGACGGCGTCGTACTGCTCGAACGGGAAGCCGAAGGGGTTGATGCTCTGGCCGTGGCAGCTCGCGCAGACGCTGCCCGGGGCCTCGGTGTGGGCCTCGACGCGCTGCCGGTTCGTGCTGTTCGGCATCAGCGGCGGCAGCGGTGGAATGTTGCCGGGCGGCGCCGCGATGAAGTTGCAGACGATGCGGCGGCTCAAGAAGACGCCGCGGTGAATCGGGTCGGGGTCGGCCGAGGTCGCGTTGAGCGCGAGGAAGCCGAGCTGCGTGAGCACGCCGCGGCGCTGGGTGGCGTTCAACGTGACCGGCACGAAGGTCGACGAGAACGTGCCGGAGAGGCCGTAGAGCGGCGCCAGCGTCGAGTCGACGAACGTCTGGCTCGAGCTGAGCAGCTGGGCGACTCCCTGGTCCGACGTCCACAGGTTACGGACGAACAGCTCGGTCTCGCGGCGCAGCGAGGTCCTCAGCTGCGCGGCGCTGCCCGAGTAGACGCTCGCCGCCGGAGTCACGCCGTCGTACTTCGAGACGTCGAGCAACAGGTCGTGGAAGCGCTTCACCGTCTCCTCGGCGCGTGGGTGCGCGAGCAGGCGGTCGACCTGCGCACGGAGCTGCATCGGGTTCTGCAGCGCTCCCGACTCGGCCGCGGCCATCAGCGTGGAGTCGGGGCTCGAGTTCCACAGCGTGAACGACAGCTTGCTCGCGAGCTCGTAGTTGTCGAGCGGGATGGTGTTGCCGGTCTGCGTGGTGCTGGTCTCCACCCGGTTGAGGAACCGCGGCGACTGCAGGAACGCCTGGACCAGCAGCCGGAAGCCGTTGGCGAAGTTGTCGGGGCCGCCGTCGACCGCGGCGCCGACGCGGTACACGGAGAAGTACTCGTTCACCTCGGTCATGGTGAGCGGGCGGCGGTGCGCCTTCTTGCCGAAGCTCGCGATGAAGGCCCGCGCGCGATCGTCCGAGGTGCCGCTCACCGCCGGCGCCAGCGCGAGCACCTTGGCGGAATCGCCGGCGACCTGCGCGGCGAGCGCCTCGGCCTCGACGCGGTAGCTCTCCCACAGCGAAGAGTCGACGGCCATCGCGAGCGCGTTGTTGTCGAAGAGGTAGCCGCCCTGGACGGGGTCGGGGCGGAAGCCCGCAGCGCCCGTCGGAGGCGCCGAGAGCTCGAGCAGGTCCTGCACCGCGAGCGTCCACTGCGTGTGCGTGAGGCGGTAGAGGCGCGGCGTGGGCGCCGACGCAGGCGGTCCCGCGGGCGAGGCCTCGTACGCCTTCAGCTTGCAGACGACTCCGGCCACGGCCGCAACCTCAGCGGCCGGCCACGCCGGCAGGTTCTTCGGCATGCGAATCGCCGCGTCGGTGCTCTTGAGGCGCGTGAGGATGGCGCTCGGCGCCTCGGTGAGCAGGCCGGCGGCGCGCGCGCTCGCGAAGGTGTCGGCCGCGCTGGCGCTGACGGTGAACAGCCGCTGGTTCGCCGCCGCGTGGCAGTTCACGCAGCCCGCGCTCGTGGTGCGCGTCAGCAGCGGATAGACCTGGGTCGCGAAGTCGGCCTGCACCTGCGCGAGGGTCAGCCCCGGGTAGAGGGCCGGGTCGCACGGCGCGGCGACGGTCGCGGTGTTGCTGGCCTGCGCCATCGCGGTGACGGTCAGGCCGGTGTTCACGTCGGCGCCGGTGGCCCCGGTGGAGAACGACAGCGTGCCGGTGCCGGTGCCGTTCTCGGTGTAGAGCCAGTTGAAGGTGCGGTTCGCGCCGCCCGCGATGGTGGCCGCGGTGACGGTGGCGGCGGTGGTGGCCGAGGCGGCTCCGGTCGTGGTGCGCGTCGGCGGCGACGGCTGCGGCAGCACGCCGCTCGCGGAGGCCTGGCCCTGGTTGGCGACGGTGACGCTGAGCACGAAGCTCTGGCCGCGCTCGACGACCGCCGGCAGCGTGATGGACGTGATCTGCAGCCGCGCGGGAGCGTCGACCGTGATGGCGTTGGAGGTGACCGCCGGCGCGGTCACCGTTCCCGCGCTCGCGGTCGCGGTGAAGCGCAAGGTGCCGGCAGCGGTGCCGTTCTCGGTGAAGGAGTAGGTGAACGTCTGCCGCGCGCCGGGCGCGAGGTTGACCGCGGCAGGCATGGTCGAGCTCGACGCGTTGGGGCCGCCGGTTCCCATCGGAGTGACCGCCGGCAGCACGCCGTTCGCGGGCGCGCCGCCGCTGTTGCGCACCGTCACCGCGACGTTGAAGGTCTGGCCGCGGGACACCCTGACCGGCACGGCGACCGTCTCGACGACCAGCGCCGCGGGCGCGACCACCACGGTGAGGTTCGACTGCGTCACCGGAGCGGTGACCACCGGACCTCCGACGCCGTCGGTCGCGGTCGCTCCGGCGTTGAAGGTGAGCGAGCCGGACGCCGTACCCGACTCGACGAACGCCCACGAGAAGGTGGTGCTCGCGCCGGGCGCCAGCGTCTGCGCGGTGGGCGTCGAGGTCGTCGTCGCCGCCGCGCCGCCCATGACGGTGAGGGTGGGGCGTAGCGGCGAGGGGAGCACGCCGGCGAGCGTGGAGCCTCCGCTGTTCCGGACCGTCATCGACACGGTGAAGGTCTGCCCGCGCTGAACGGTGCCGGGTGAGGTGAGCGAGGTGATGTTGAGCATGCCGGCCGCGACGACGTTGGTGGTCGCGCTCGCTGGAGCCGCCGACAGCTGCGCGCCGGAGGCCCGAACCCCGCGCGCACCCACCGACAGCGAGACGGCGCCGGTGCCCGCGGCGACGTACGTCCAGACGAAGCTCACCGAGGCTCCTCCGGGGAGATCGATCGGCATCGCCGCCGGGGACGTCGTGGTCGCGGTGGCGCTGCCCGAGGCGGTGGTGGCCATGGGCACCGCGACGTCGGGGCCGACCATCGTCGCGAGCGCAGTGCCGGTGTTTCGGACGACGAGCGTGACGCCGAAGCTCTGGCCCGCGGTGACGCTGGTCGGCGCCGACAGCTGAACCTCGAGGACCGCGGGCGTGTGCAGCTCGATGGCGGACGAGCTCACCGCGCTCGCGGTGACGGCCCGCCGCGTGTGCGCGTCGAGCCCTGCCGCGGCGCCCGTGAAGGTGAGCGTGCCGGGCGTCGCGATGCGGTACGTCCAGCGGAACGACTGGCTCTGTCCGGCCGTGATGACCGCGCGAGCGGGCACCGGACCCGAGACGAGCGTGGCGCTGCCGGTGCCGCTCTGAACGAGCGCGTCGGGGGCGACCTCGTCAGCAGCCGCCTCACCGCCGTTGGCGACGGTCATGGTGAGCGTGATCTCGTCGCCGACCTCGGCCTGGCTCGGCGCGGCGAGACTGGTGATCGTGAGCTCGGGAGGAAGCTCGACGAGGACGGTCGCCGCGATCGGCCCGATGGTGATCTCCGCCGGGCTCGAGGCAGCGCGCGCGGTGCCGCTCGCCTCGATGATCAGCGGCCCGGCGCTCGTCGCCGAGTACTGGAACGTGAACGTCGCCGCCTCGCCCGGCGGGAGCACCGCGACCGGCGCGGGGAGCTCGCCGAGGCGATCGGCCGCTGCGGCGCCCGAGAGCTTCGGCGCGGCGGCGGTGACGTCGATGGCGTCGGCGTCGCCGCTGTTGCGAACGACCAGGCGCACCGCGAGCTGCTGCCCGACGCCGGCGCGCTGCGGGGCTTCGAGCGTCGCGGTGAGAACGGGCGCTCCTGTGGGAAGCGGGACGATCGGCTCGTCCGGCTTCGGCGGGATGCCGCGGGGCGTCTCGACGATGCTGCCCTCGCAGCCGGCGACGATCAGCGTGAGTGCCAGCAGGGGAGCCCGAAGCAGGGTTCCATGTCGGGACATGCGTCACCTCGACCGTGGGTTTTGAAACGAGCCGCGAGAGTACGGTGCGCGAAGAACCCGAGCAATGTAGGGCTGTTAACTGGAGTGGGCAGTCGACGCGGTCCGCGGCGGGAGTGAGCTAGGGTGCTCTCGCCATGGGGGAGCAGAGCGCGATCACCGAGCTGAACCTGACCTCGGCCAGGCTCGCGCTGTCGCGCCTTCCGGTCGAGCCGATCGGCAAGGCGCTGCGCCAGGCGTGCAAGATCTCCGCGCAGGCGCTCGAGACGCCGCGCGTCGGCGTGTGGCTGTTCGATGCCGAGCAGGACCTGCTTCGCTGCGTCTGCCTCTACACGAGAGATGATCAGCCGCTGCCGTCGCCGCTGCCGATGTCGGCGATCCCCGGCTACGTGAGCGCGATCCGCGAGCAGCGCTTCATCGCGACGGCCGACGCCCAGCAGGATCCGCACACCACCGAGGTGCTCTCGTACCTGCGCGCGCACGACATTCGCTCGATGCTCGACGCCGCCATCTACCGCCAGGGCGAGGTCGTCGGAGTCGTCTGCCACGAGCGCACCGGCCCCGCCCGCGAGTTCAAGGAGAGCGAGCGCGACTTCGCCACCTCGGTCGCCGACGTCGTCGCGTACCTGCTCGAGGCCGACCGCCGCCTCGATCTCGAGCGCCAGGTGCACAAGCTCGAGGTCCAGCTGAAGGACTCGCAGCGCATCGAGACCGTGTCCCGCTTCGCCGCCGGCATCGCGCACGACCTCGGCAACCTGCTCACCATCGTCACCACCGGGCTCGAGGTGCTCGAGCGGCAGGGCCAGGCGAACGCCGAGGTCCTGAAGATGCTGCGCGAGGCGACCACCCACGGCACCGCGCTGTCTCGGCAGCTCACGCGGCTGACCCGCGGGGCCTCGAGCTCGGAGAACCGGCAGCTGCTCGTCGGCGCCCACCTCAAAGAGAGCTGGAGCAGCCTGCTCGGCGCCGTGGTGAAGGCGCCGTGGTCGCTCGTGCTCGACGTGGACGACGCCGCACAGATGTGGGCCGACGCGGTTCAGCTCGAGCAGGTGCTGCTCAACCTCGTGTTCAACGCGCGTGACGCGATGCCCGACGGAGGCCCGGTCGTCGTCCGGCTGCGCGTCCACGACGAGCGCTTCACCAAGCTCGAGGTCATCGACACCGGCGTCGGCATTCCGAAGGAGCACCTCGACGCCGTCTTTCAGCCCTACTTCACGACGAAGGGCGACCGCGGGACCGGCATGGGGCTGTCGACGGTGCAGTTCCTGGTGCACGAGCACGGCGGTCGGGTGAGCCTGTCGAGCACCGTGGGCGACGGCACGACCGTGACCGTTTTCTGGCCGGCCGAAAATTAGCCTCCGCCACAGGCTGCGACAGACTGGTAGCGATCATGCTCTGCGACGTCGCTCTGTTCGGTGAAGTGAAGGTGCCCGACCTGTGCATCGACGACTTCCTCTGCGCCCAGACGCGCGAGGCGGTGCTGCCGGGGTTTCCGCTGGACGCCGTGACGACGCTGCCTCGCAGCATCGAAGCCGTGCTCGAGGAGCTCCGCACCTGGCCCACGCTGGCGCCCGAGTACCTGTCGGTGTCGTTCGAGTCGGGGAAGCTCGACGTGCGCGGCCTCGTCTCGCGCGACACGTTCCTCGCCGTCGCGCCGGGCCTCACCAGCCTGTGCAAGACGGCGGCTCCGCACGGCGGCGGCGGGACGGTGCTGATGGTGGGGCTGGGGCCCGTCGTGTTCGGCTACTCGGCGCGCTGCGCGTACGGCCGCTCGTCGGTGCGGACGCTGAGCGCCGAGGCGGTGCACGCCCTGCGCGAGTCGCCGGCGATCGACGCGCTGCGCGACTCGGCGAGGTCTTCGCTCGAGGCGCTGCTGGGCGAAGGCGCGGGCGCTCCGTTCACCGGCGCGCTATGAACCCCGGCGCTTGAACGCGCTGGAGCTGTTCGGCGTCACGAAAGACTTCGGCCCCGTGCGCGCGGTGCACGAGGTCACCTTCGCGCTCGAGCCCGGCTCGCTCATCGGGTTGCTCGGCCGCAACGGCGCCGGGAAGTCGACGACGCTCAAGATGATCGCCGGCCTCTTGAAGCCCAGCGCCGGCCGCATCGAGGTGCTCGGCCGCGACGTCACGAAGTTCCCGCTCGAGACGAAGCGCGACGTCGGCGCGATGCCGGAAGAGATGGCGCTGCTCGAGATGCTGAGCGGGCCGCAGTACCTGCGCTTCGTCGCGCGCATGTACGGCCTCTCCACCGCGGTCGCCGACGCCCGCGCCGCGGAGCTGATGGACCGCCTCGAGCTGCAGCCGCCGGCCGGCACCGTGATCGCCGACTACAGCTTCGGCATGAAGAAGAAGATCGCGCTGTCGGCCGCGCTCATCCACTCGCCGAAGCTCGTCGTCCTCGACGAGCCCTTCGAAGGCATCGACACGGTGACGTCGCGGACCATCAAGGACCTCATCGCCCTGCTGCAGGCGCGCGGCGTCACGGTGGTGCTCACCACACACGTGCTGGAGATCGTCGAGCGGCTGTGCCCCCGCGTCGCCATCATCGAGAAGGGCCGCCTCGTCGGCTTCGGCCCGCTCGACGAGGTGAAGCGCACCCACGCGACGCTGGAGGGACTGTTCCTCGAGCTCGTCGGGGGGCACAGGAAGGGGGAGCTGTCGTGGCTGTAGCCGGTACGGGAACTACCGGGTTCGGGTTCGGGTTCGGGTTCGGGTTCGGGTTCGGGTTCGGGTTCGGGTTC
>CALJKW010000032.1 GCA_937980205.1 uncultured Myxococcales bacterium
CGTCGGCGAATTGCTCGCCGCTCGCGGCGTTGCGCACGTGCGGACGAAGCCTGCTTACCCGTGGACGAATGGTCGCATCGAGCGGCTGTTCGGCACCTTCAAGCAGCTGCGCCGGCGGCTCGGTGTCGTCTTCTTCTCGCGGCGCCAGCTGGTGGGGTTTTGCGACGACTTCGTGCGCTACTACAACCACTGCCGGCCGCACGCCTCGTGCTGGGGTCTCACTCCCGACGAGGTGTTTCGGGGGGAAGTTTCGGCCGTGCCGCTCGGGGAGGTGGAGCTGTTCGACGGGCTGTTGCTCGCCCACCGCTTTGGTTGAAGGTGGGCGCCGGCGAGCTGTCGGTCCGGCGCCCTCCGCTCTTTTCCACTCGGCTGCGACGAAGAGCGCCAGCGCGGCGAGTACCACCCGTGTGCCTCTCGCGCGTCCTGGAGAGCGTTTTTTCATCGCGGTGGACGCGTCATCGTCTCACTTTTTTCGGCCTCGCGATTGGGCGATCACGACATCCAGCGGTGGGCGCGGTGCCAGGAGGGCGCCGTGACTGCCGTCACCCGCTTCGTTCTTCCGGCGAGGAAGTTCGAGCTCGAGTTCGAGACTGCGAAAGTCACGCAGTTGCTGCAAGCCGAAGTAAAGGAGTGGGGACCGGAAGCATCGCCCGAGCAGGTCCAGATGCTCGCGGCACTGACAGCGTCTCCGGCAGAAATGAGCCTCCCCTACCGCGAGGAGGCGACGTTCGTTCTTTACGCCGCAAGACTGCTCGAGGCCGGCTCAGGTCGCGCGCTCTGTGCCAAGTGCGCCCGGTGGTACGGCGTCTCTGAATTGGACAAGGTGAGTTCGACGACTCCCTATCGGCCGTTGAGTGGCGGGGCTGGCCGTCAGTGGTTCTGCCCGCGGCGGCACGTCGCCTTCGAAATCGTCGACATGCGGTCCTGACACGCGCGTCAGGGCCCGCCGAACATCGGACGCGGCGGCGTGAACCCGGCGGGTGGAGTCCACCGGCCCAGGCCGGCGCCCTTCTCCCGAATCCCGTACAAGAGGTACCTCATTAGTGCGTTGGGCTTGATGGGTTGGCCCGCCTCATTGGCCCGAGAGAGGGCGTCGGCAATCAGATGGGCCCGCTCTTCGACGGTAAGGCTCGGGCTGCGGGTCGCTGCCAGGTAGCTGGCTCGGAACTCATCATTCCAAGCATCCCTAGGGAGCGTGGTGTTTCTCATCGCGCGGTGGCCGTGGAACTCGTGGGCCAGCACCGCGCGCGAGCTCATCACCGACCTCGGGTGCACCTCGTGCGACGCTGGGAAGACATCGCCGCCGACGGAGATCACATCTTGAGCGGGGCGGGCGCCGCGCAGGAAGCCCGTCGACCCCTCGTTGAATCTGAGCAACGCAGGGTCGCCCCCGATTTCGAGCATCTGTTGCTTGAGCAGTGCCTGCTGCTCGAGCGTCACCTCGTTGAATGGCGAGGCGCGCAGCCCGCTGATTTCGCGAGCCATGCGCTGGCGCATCAGGGCCGCATCCAGCTCCAGCTCGAAGTCCCGCCGCGCGAACGCCGCCTTCTTGAGGCCTGGCATGCCGCTCGCGACGAACTCGAAGGCGACCGCGCTTGCGACGAAGGTGAGCCCCGACAGACCACCCGAGAGGCCTCGATCGGCAGCCTCATCGAGCGACAGCGCACGGCCGCTGACAATGTCGCGCTCGAGAATGACTTCGGCGCTGCCGCGCAGGCCCGTCATCTCCCCGACGGTCAGCACCGGCGCGTACAACGTCGCCGCCAGCGCCCCGTAGCCGTTGTCGTCGGCCTCGTTCCAGGTGTTGGCGAGCGACTCGCCCAGCGCCCAGCCGCCCGCCGTTGCTACACCGAGCAGGTGCTCCTGCCACCGCGAGCTCTCCACCGGCGGCGGCAGTCGAAACTTCGCCGTGCCCCACAGCGGCTCGAGCTCTTGCGCCTGCTGCTGCCGCATGCACGTCGTTTCGGGGAAGCCGCCCCGATGCGCCTGCGCCTGCTTGAGACACGTCTGCCACTGGCTCTGCTCGTCAGCCTCGCGCCCATCGACGTCGACGAGGCGCGACGGCGCACCCGACGCGTAGAGGAAAGGCGGCCGCGCGGTGACGTCTTCGAGGCCGGGGGCTTTAGGCTCTTCGCTGAGCCACGAGTTGGTGGCCGTGTCGAGCCAGCGCTGGCCGTGGTGCTGCATCCCCAGCGCGATGTCGAGCTGTCCGCCCGCGAAGGCCATCGAAGACTGCGCCGTCGATGGTGCGCCGGCCTCCAGCTCGCCCGCCGCGGAGTAGCGCGTCACCTCCGAGACGCCCGGCGCGTGGCGCGCCACCACGGAGCCGAGGGCGTCGGTGGCAAAGCGCGTGGGCCCTGAAGAGAGCGGGAGGCCTGCCACCGACACGTAGTGCTGAGGCACACCGCGCGGGCTCTCGCTCGCGAGCTCCTCGCCAGACTCGCCGCCGAAGACCCAGGAGCTCACGAAGCTGTCGGGCGGCCCAGTGGGCGGGTTGAGCGTCACCTCCGCCCTGCGGCGGCGGCCGACACCGTCGTACCGAAAGTGCGCCTGCGCCCCACCGGTCGGGCCTGTCACCGTCCCGTCCACGAGTCTCCCACCGGTGTCGAAGCCGTACGTCTTCGTCACGGCGCCGCGCGTCTCTCCGCGGCGCCGGCCAGCGCCGTCGACGTCGAACGAGGCAGCAGGCGCGTGGGTGGCGACGTGCCTCAGGGCGCTCAGCGCGCCCTGGGCGTCGTAGAGGTACTCCAGCTCCTCGAGCGCGGCGCCGCCGGCGCCACGGCGAATCGCCACGTGCCGCGTGCCGTCTGGGTTGAGCTGAAGCGACAGCCCGCTGCCGTCGCTCTTCAAGTCAGAGGTGAGCCGGTCGGACAGGTCGTAGCCCCACGCGCGCGACTCGCTGAAGCTCTGGCCTTCCTGCCGCAGTTGCGTCACGCGGTTGCCGCGCTCGTCGTACGTCCACTCGAAGGCGGTCAGGGCATTCGAGGGCAGCATCGAGCCGCAGGTGAAGATGACGGCGTTGCCGGCCACCGCCTGGGACAGCCGCCCGCGCTCGTCGTAGCAGTGCGTCTGTTTGATGACTCCGTCGTTCAGTTCGAGCAGTCGCTCGCCGCCTGGCTCCCACGTCACCGTCGTCTGCCCGTGCGCGTCCGTCACCCGCTGCAGCCGCTCGAAGACGGCGTCGTACTCGAAACTGGCGCCGCCGCCCGGCGAGGTGATGCTCCGCCGCTCGCGGCTCGGTGGCGCGTAGCCGTAGCCCACCACGTCCGCGCCGCGCGTGACGCTCTGTAGGAGGTGGCTTTCGTCATACAGCCACGACGTGGTCTGGTTGCCGTCGCTGCGCGTCTCGTCCAGCCTCACCTGTGCATTCCAGCCATCGTAGGACGTCGTCATCGCGGTGAGCTCCGTCACCGCGTCGCGCCCGCCCGGCTGGTACTGCACGAAGGCCTCTCGTCCACGCCCGTCGATGACGGCTTTCCGCACGCCGCTCTCGGGAATCGAGTCGTCTCGTTGGCCCGCAGTCCACGGCATGCTCCACGTCGACGTCCCGCGCGTCCTGCGGGAGAGCCGATCCAGGAAGTCATAGCCGTACGTCTCGCCCTTCATCCCGCTGCCCGCGGGCGGCGTCATGCTCGACAGCCGCCCCAGCCCGTCCCAGCCGTACGAGAAGACACCTCCGGTGGGCTGTGTCACCGCGGTGAGCAGCCCGCGCGGCCCTCGCGCGTACTGCCAAACCGCGTCGTCGCCGGTGCCCGCCGCGCGCGTGACCCGCATCACCTCGTCCGTGGCGTCGAATGCGGTCTGCGTGATGTCGAAGCTCGACGACAGCTCTCCGTACATCTCGGTCACAGTCTCTCCGCCCTGAGCGCCGTAGGCGTAGGTGAAGCTTCGCTCTCTGCCCGAGGGCTCGAGGACGCGAGTGGGCCGGCCGTCGCCGTCGAACTCGAAGGACGTCACCTCGTTGCCGGTACCCGGCGCGTACGTCGAGGAGCGCGGGAAGCCAGAGCCGTCATAGGCGAGCCGCCGCGACGGCTTACCGGAGAGCTTCTCGTCGATGAGCGCGCCGGCCGCGTCGAAGCGCCAGCTGTCGACGAGCTGTCCCACGCCGGACGTCACCACGTTCCCAAGCGAGTCGAGCTCCGTCGTGACGCCGGTAGGCGCCACCGCCCCGGGCGCGCTCCAGCTGAGCTGGTGCGTGGCGCGCTCGCCGGGGTTGCTCGTCCAGGTGAGCGTGTCCGAGTACGCGTAGCCGAGGCTGCCGCGGCTCCAGGCCTCCGCTTCCGTCTTCGGCCGCCCCCGGTCGTCGAAGGTGCGAGTGACGGAGCTCTGCCAGATGCCTTCGGCGGACAGGCGGGCGGCGACGTCGTCCCCGTCGTACTCGAGCGTCTGGGTGAATTGCTGGTTGCCGTCCTGGAGCGTCCGGTTGAGCAGTCGCCCGCGCGCGTTGAAGAGCCGGGTGGTGGAGCGGGTGGTAACGCTGTCCGTCTCCACCCAGCCCGCCTTCTCCTGGGTGAGGGGCGTCTCGGCGAAGGTGTGCGTTGTGGTGCCGCCCGCCTCGTTTCGCTCGCTGTAGGACGTCAGCTCTTCGAAGGCATCGTACGCGTAGCTCTTCAGGGCCTGTGGATGGGGTCCGCTCTGCCGAACGAGCAATCCTTCGCCATCGTAGTGGCGGAGCGTCATGCGTTTGCGCTCGTCCTGGATGGCCACCAGCCGGCCTTCGTTGTCGTAGGTGTTGCTTGTCTGTCCGCCCGACGGCTTCGTCACGGTGAGCAGCTGCCCGCGCCAGTTGTAGGTGAAGTCGGTGGAGGTGATGGCCGCCTGTGAGACGGACCGCTTCTGGCTCAGTCGTCTGCCCAGTGCGTCGACGGTGTAGGTGACGGCCTCCTGCCGCTGGCCGAAGCCGGTGTCGATGCTCCGGCCCACCGTCACCGTGCGCGGGCTGACGGTGTCGTCGTAGGTGAAGCTTTCCGTAAGGGTGAGCGGCGCGGAGGTCGGCGAGGTGACGACGCGAGTAAGTTTCGTCATCCGTCCCAGCACGTCCTTGTATTCGAAGCTCTCGGTGGCCCCGGTGGCCAAGTCTTCGACGAGCGTCACCCGGCTTGCGCTGTCGTAGCTGCGTCTCTCGTCCACGGTCCCGTCATTGGACTTTAGTGAGCGCACCCGGCCCAGGCCGTCGACGGTAGCGAGGTAGCGGTGACCCTTGCCGACCGTCTTTGCGAGCAGGCCTCCGCTCATGTCCCGCTCTGTCACCACGGCGTCGCGAAGGGCGGCGTTGTCGCCAGCCGCCGGGCCGTAGTCGTACTTCACCGCCCGTCCCAGGCCGTCGCGCGCGATGGTGGTGACGCGACCGAGATGATCTTTCACTGACTCGACGTTGCCGTCGTCATCGCGCACATACTCCACCTCGACACGCGCCATGCTGCCGACGCTCACCTCGACGCTCTGAAGACGCTTCTCCGCGTCGTAGTGGTACTTGCGCGTCACACCCCTCGTGTCGGTGGCGGTGTCGAGCAGCCCGTCGACGTACGTGTAGTTCTGGCCGACCTGCTGCCCGACGAGCAGCACGCCGCCGCTCGCCGCGAAGGCCTCCGCCGTCACCCGCGTCTCGGCCTTGAGCTGCCCGTCCTCGAGTGTCTTCGTCCGGCGCTGCCGGGCATCCGCGGGCGTACCCGGCTCTCCGCACTCCTCGGTGATGGTGACGACGTTGTCGCCGTGCGCGTAGGCGTAGGTGCAATCGACGCCCGGTGTGCCGTCGACGGTGCGCCTCAGCATCCGGCCGGCCGCATCGTAGTCGACGTGGCTGTGATGCCCCGTGGGGCTCTCCTGCACGTCGGCGAGCCGCCCCAGGTTGTCGTACTGGAGCGTCCTGTCCACCGCGGCAAGGCCGACCGCGCCCGCAAGCTCGATGCGCTCGGCGGAGGGCAGCCCGTAGCGGTTGCTGGAGTCGTACGTGAAGGTGTGGGTGCGGCCCTCCTCATCGATGTAGCTCTGCAGCCTCCCCGAGCTGTCGTAGGCGGCGCCGCCGAAGAAGACGTCGGTGCCTAAGTGCGTGGCGGCGACGCGCGTCACGTTCCCGTGGGGGTCCACGTCGCGCGAGCGCGTGGCCTGGCCCGTCTTGTCGAAGGGCGTCGTCCCAGTGGTGGGCGTGTTGAAGCGCGGGGCGCGCGCGGTCACGGTCGAGAAAGCCTTGCCGACGTCGATGCCGTCCACCGGCATCGAGCCCTGCCGCAGCTGGGTGAGCGTCGTGCTGTCGACGAGGTGCGGGTTGCTGGGAGAGAAGCTGCGCGTCACCTCGCGCCCCGTCTTCTCGGTACGCTTCTGCCACTCCACTGGCTCCTCGGGGTTGTCGTTGACGAAGTCCGTCGACGAGTCGCTGCGTGGGCCGACTGCCTTCGTGACGCTGCCGTAGGCGTTCAAGGTGAGCGTGAAGTCCGTGCCGTCGTGGCGGCGCAGCACGCGCGGCGCCGTGAAGTCCACCTTGGTGGGCTTCTTGTTCTGCCCCGGCAGCACTTCACTCGTCACCACCTGACCGGCGAGCACCAGGTCGTAGCCGGGGACCGAAGCACCGGCGATGTCACTCAGTCGGTCTGGCCATTCGCCACGCCACACCACTGCGCCGCCGTAGGATTGCTCGGCTTTGGTGAGCTCATTGGTGAGCGCCCATCTCACGTCCCCCGCGGACAGCGACTGCTGCGGTCCTCGGTAGCTGTATGCCCAGGACTTCACCGGCGCGCCGTCGAGCGTTGCGACTTCAACGAGGTTGAAGCCGCCCACGAAGGAGTGCTTCAGCGCGACGCCCTGCACGCGCGGCCCCGCTGGCGTGGTGCGCGTGGCCCCTTCGCGCAGCTCCACCGAGGCGAGGCGCTTGAAGTTCTCACTCCGTGCCAGGCCCTGCACCTGGCCCGGCGCGTCCAGCGGTGTGGCCTCGTAGCTGAATTCGAGGTGGAGCGTCCCGGGCTGCCGCCACACCGTGGCGAGCAGGCTTGAGCCGGGCAGGTACTCGAGGCAAATCCACTCATCCGCGCAAGTCTGCGGCAGCATCGGCTCGGTCGACTCGTGGCCGTCGGCAATACCGGTGAGGAGCCACTTGTCGACGCGGATGCCGCTCTGGCGTTCGGCATTCTTCGCGAACCGGTACCTCACGCCGGTGAGGCTCTGCACCGTGAAGACGAGCTGCGTCCCTTCGAACTTGAAGTGCAGCTCGTGGCCGTGCGTACCGTCTGTCTTCGAGCAGGTGCCAGTGGGGTTCTGTGCAATGTCGGGAGAAGGACAGTCGACGAAGGGATACGCCTGTCCCTGCAGCAGCATCACGTAACGGCCGTTCCGCTCTTGAATCAGCTCCCCTTCGAAGTTGTGGTGCCAGCCCAGGCCCACTGGGGCCACGTCCCTGGACTGGTTGTTGTACGTGCGCGCGAAGGCCCATTGGCCAACCAGGTGCGGCACCGCGAAGTCGACGTGCGTAAAGGCGAGGTGGCCGTCGGTGACGTTGAGGCCGTCCGCCGTCGTCTGGCCGGCCGCGAAGGGGTGGGCGCCTTCGTAGGCGCCCTTGGGCAGCCCCAGCGCCTTCGTCAGCGTCTGCTTGTCCGGCTCCAGCGGCTCGAGCCGACACCACACGCCCTCCGGCGTCGCAGTCGAGAGTGGGACGTTGCGCATTTCGGCGATGTGCGAGGGCAGCTTCAAGCGGAAGCGGTAGGCGCCCTCGACGCCGGTGGGCCCGTCGTTGATGAACTCCTCTGAGATCATCCCGCCGCTCAGCGTCGTCGCGGCATAGACACCGTTCGCGTACGTGACTTGCGCTTCGCGCACCACGTCTGCGCCGGCGCACGCGCTGGTGGTGCACACCTTCAGCACGCCGTCGCGCATGTCGATCGGGGAGATGGTGCAGATCGCCTGCGGCAACTGCGCCACTGGCCGCCCTGGCGCCGGCGGTTGGCCGACTGTCTCTTTCGCCGTCGACGCCGCGCTCGTCCACGAGCTCGTCGCCGCCACATAATCGAGCCGCGGCTTCAGCCCCTCGAAGTTGAAGCGGTACAGCACATTCTCGGCATTCCCCGAGAGGTACAGCTCCAGGTAGAGGATGTCGCCCGCCGAGAGCACCTCCTCGATGTCCTCGCCGCCGCACGTGCCGGAGAGCCGATGCGTCGTCGCATCCACCGTCACGCCGCAGTCGATGCCGAAGTCGTCACTGCCCAGCCGCACCACGTACTGCCCCGACAACGTCCCTGCGCGCGAGGGCTCGCTCGGCTCGAGCAGGTACGTGAGCAGCGTGTACGAGACGTCGCCTTCCTGCGCAGACGGCCGGCTGCCCGCATCCCGCAAGTCGCGCTCCGTGCCGTCGGTGCCTTGCGCGTACACACGCCGCTCGTCGGGCGTGTCGAGCTCGAGCAGCCGAAACTCGTGCTCCCTCGCGTAGTCGTAGCGCTCGAGCCGCCCCTGGCTCTCCAGGCTGCGGTACACGTTCTTCAAGGTAATGGCCTTGGCGGGCAGGCCCTGAGGGCCCAAGACGCCGTCGGTGAAGTCCGGCGGCGGGCTGTCGCGCTCGTCGTCTTGCAGCACTCCGTCCGCCACCTTGTTGCAGGGGGTGACGCCGGCAGGGCACTTGCCGTCGCGCTCGGACACCCGCCGCCCCACCACGTGCACGTAGTAGTTGCCGCCGCTCAGGCTGGTGGTGGTGCCCGACGCCCCCACGAAGGCCACCTCCGCCCAGTGCGTGCGCCGCCCGCCCTCCACCAGGAAGGAGGGACTCATGCCCGCAGGCGTCGCCAGGCCGCTCGACACCAGCGCCACCCGGGCGCCCAGCGGAGGCACGCCAGCAGGCACGTCCAAAAGCTCCTCGTCGCGCACGCACGCGGCCAGGAAGTCCGCGCCTGCGTCTTGAGGCAGCTGACTGCAGTACACCTCCAGCGGTAGCCCTTTGGTGCCCACGTCTCGCAACGGCGAAGGCCGGCAGCCCGCGTCGGCGCTCGAGCCTCCGTCGTGCAGACACAGCTGGCCTCCGTCGAGGAGATTCACGTCGAAGGGCGGCAGCGGCGCGGTGCGGACGCGCCAGTGGGTGGAGACGGCGAGGTAGCCGTCGCGGCTGGTGGCGGCTCCGCCGGTGCGCACCAGGGTGGGGCCTGAGGCCTGGGGGATTCCTTCCTCCAGGAAGCGGCGGGCCACGCGCACCTCGACTTCAGGCGGGTACAAGTCGATGTCCAGCGGGATGCCGAGCTCCTGCGTCAGACACGAGCTGATGGTGCGCACCTGGCCGTTCTCGACGACGCGCACCGCCGACTGAGGGCTGTCGACGCAGCCTTGGGTGCGGCGGTTGATGGGCGGTACCGTCACGCGCGCCAGGCCGGCGAAGCCGCTCGAGTGGCTGATGGCGAAGGCGACCAAGCGGTCTCCCGGCCTGAGCCTCAGGAAGTTGGAGCGGTTTTCGCGGCACTCGGCGTTGTAGAAGCGGCCGTCGACGTCGGAGTCTCCGGCGTTGGCTTTCCCAGCCGCCTCGATGCTGCGGCAGCGGGCCTGCACCGTCCGCTTCAGGTTGTCGCGCGGGCCGATGCGCATCAAGCCGTAGCTGCCGGGCTTCTGTCCTGTGGGCAGCCCGTCGTCGCAGGCGCCCGTGTTGAAGGCGCCGGTGGTGAAGCGAGCGATGGGGATGGACAAGTCGTCTTCGCGGAAGAAGTGCACCTCGGTGGCGTCGACGTCGTCGGGAGTGAAACCTACGAAGGGGCCGCCGTCTTGAGGCAGCGGCCCGGCGCCGGGGCACTGGAGCGGCAGCGGAGCGCCCCACTTGTCGACGAAGCGCAACGCCCCGTACAGCATGCGGACGTCGACGGTGACGTTGGCGGTAGAGGTGAAGCCCGAGGTGACGGTGACGGGCGCGCTGCAGGCGGAGAAGACTTGCTGCCGCGTCTCGTAGCGCTTGGGCGCTCCGGGCGTCTCGAAGACGACGGTGCGCGCGGCGAGCGGCACCTGGGTGCAGGCGATTTCGGAGCCCTTGCCCGTCATGAGCAGCGGCAGCGCGGCGCTGTAGACGCCGGCGGAGTTGGTGGTGGCGCCGGACGTCGCGACGCCAGTCAGCTGCACGCCCGTATTGCCGAAGCGCACCAGCGGCTCGATGCCGCCGTCGAGGCCCGTGGCGAAGAGGGGGTTGCTGGCGCCTGCATCGGGGACGCCGAAGGAGTCGGCGACGAGGCGGACGGACACCTCGTAGCTGCCGTCGAAGCCGCTGTCGGGGACGACGTAGGCGGCAAGGCGCAGGGCGCGGGACGAGTCGGTGGTGGAGACGGTGACGAGCGCCTCGGTGGAGAAGGGCAGCATCTCCACGGTGGTGGAGAGCGTCGCGAGGCCTGCGCCTTCGGCGAGCCACTGTGCGCCGGCGCCGGGGCTCACCGCGCTCGCGCCGCCGTCGGGCTCGAGGTGTGAGGCGCTCAAGGAGACGGCGACGGTGGGGGCGGACGTGCCGGGCGCGGCCACGCCTGAAGGCAGCGTGCCCTGGGCCACCAGCGGAATGGAGGCGGGCTGGCCGACGGGGATGCGCAGCGTGAAGCCTCCGTCGAGCGGGGGCTGGAGGAGGGTGAGGAGGAGGGGCTCGTCGCTCTCTGCCTTCACCGTGCCCTGGATGATGGCGGGCGCGGAGGACGAGAGCATCGTGTCCATGAAGGTGAAGATGCCCGCGGCGAGGCCGAAGGTCTGCGCCCAGGCCGTCGCGTAGAGGCTCTCCATCAGGCGCTCGAAGAGCGAAGGCTGTGGCCCAAGGCGCAGGCCCAGGCCTCCGTCGACGTCGCTGTCGCCGCCATCGCCGCCGCCGCTGGGAGGAGGTGTCTCGCCGAGGAGCTGGGCGAGCTGGGGGATGCTGTCTGAGGGCAGCTGCGAGTAGCCGAAGAATTCGAGGGAGGAGGCCTGGAAGGGCGTCCTCAAAGAGAGCGTCAGGCCGTCTTCGTCGACTCTGGCGACGGCGGCCCGGACGAGGCTCAAGGCGTCGGCGTCGAAGCCGTACACCAGGGCGTAGCTGCCCGGCGGGGCGTCCTCGAGGTTGGGGAGCTTGAGCGTGGGTTGCGCGGTGAGGCGGGTGGCGGCGGGCTGCAGGTGCCACAGGTGCTGCGGGCCCTCGCGCTGGCCGGTGGGCACGGGCAGGAAGGCGGAGGAGAGTCGGGTGAGGGTGACGGTGCCGCGGCTCGTCCCGTCTTCGAAGGTCAGGGCTCCGGCGGGCAGCGTGATGGAGAGTCCGGGGTGCTGGCCCTGGAAGGTGAGGGTGGTTTCCAGCGCGCCGTCGAGGCTCTGCGCGGAGGTCGTGTCGACGGGGGTGAGGATGAGAGTGGGGAGGAGGTTTTCGTGCTCGCTCTGGGCGAAGTGCTTCCTGCGCACGGTGGGCAGCGCGCGGCCCCTGGAGTCGACGCCGCCGGTGAAGCGCAAGGTGTACGTGCCGGCGCCGGGGAGCAGCAGGCTGTAGTTGCCGTTGGGGGCGGTGAGGGTGGTCAGGCCGGGGTGGCCCTCGACTTCGATGCGGAGGCCTTTGAGTGAGATGCCGTCTTCGTCGATGACGTCGCCGGACAGTTCGGTGAGGGGCGCGCGGACGGAGAATTGCGAGGTGAAGGGTGCGGCGAGGCCGGGGCCGACGAGGGGCAGCACTCCGTCGACCCGGACGCGCACGTCGCCCTGGGGCAGCGGGGCGCGGGCCACGAAGGAGACTGTCCTGCTTCCCTTCAGCGTGGAGAAGCCGCCCTCGACGCTTTGGCCGCCCGACGTGAGCGTGAAGTGGCTCTGCAGGCTCTGTGGCTCGACGGGCTTGTTGAAGGTGATGGTGACGAGGCTGTCGGGCTCGACGCCCAAGGCTGCTGCGCTGGGGCTTACGGCGATGACGCGCAGCGGCTCGGTCGCTGCGTCGCGGTAGTGGACGCTGACGCTGTCGGTGCCGACGCGGCCCAGCGCGTCCTTTGCGGTGACGGTGATGACGTTGTCGCCTAAGGCCAGCGCCACGACTCCGCGGTACCGGCCGTTGCCGTCGCTGACGCCGAGGCCCGTGCCGATCCGCACCTCGTCGAGCGTGGTGGTGGCGTTCACCTGGGCCACCACGGTGACGGTGCTCGAGGGCGCCTCGCTGCCGTCGAGGGGCTCGAGGATGGCCACGCTCGGCGGGAGGCCGGAGACCTCGACGACGAGATCCACCGTCGAGGTGTTGAGCGCCGCGTCGTACGCGATGATGCGGATGGTTTGCGTGCCCGCGACCAGCGGGACGGCCGTGGTGAAGCGCCCTGCCAGCACTGGCACCGGCGTGCCCGCCACCTCGACGCGAGAGAGGTTGAGGTCGCCGGCCAGGCCTTCGATGAGCAGCGGCGTCTGGGTTGCCGTCGCCGGGTTCGCGAGCGGGCGCAAGAGCGTCAGCGTCGGCGGCGTGCGATCGATGTCGACCGTGCGGCTCGCTCGCGCGCTTCTGCCCAGCGCGTCGACGACTTCGACCTCGAAGCGGTGCCGGCCCTCGGGCAGTGCCGCTGCGTACGTGAAGCTCAAGCCCGACGGGCTCACCGGGATGCCGTCGACGGTGAGGGTGAACGGAGGCTGGCCTCCCTGGATGGTGCCGCTCACCGAGACGTTGGTGGCCGAGGTGACTTCTCCTTCGCTGGGCGTCGCCAGGACGAGCAGAGGTGCCGAGGATGAGCCGCCTGCGGCGCCGCCGCCAGCGCCACCGCCTGCAGCGCCGCCGCCAGCGCCACCGCCTGCAGCGCCGCCGCCAGCAGCGCCACCGCCAGCAGCGCCACCGCCAGCAGCGCCACCGCCAGCAG
>CALJKW010000033.1 GCA_937980205.1 uncultured Myxococcales bacterium
GAACGGCCCTCAACTACCGTGACCGGTGCACCATCAAGAAGCGCGCTCATGCTCAGGTGGCTCACCCGCCAAACGTACTCGGCGTTCTCGACACTCACTCCCATCCAGACGTTCGACGGGACGCCCCGCCGCCGTGCGTAGTGCGCCATTCGTTCGGCGCGCTTCGTCAACACCTGAAACTGGTGCTGCGTCGCCCGCTGCATCACGTCGAACACGCGGTCCACGTAGCCGTCGGGAACGTGCTCATGGAAGAGATCGGACATGCTGTTCACGAAGATCAGCCGCCCCGCCCTCCATCGAAGAGGGAGTTCGAGGGCACTTGGCACCAGGCGGAGGTCGAACCTCACTCGTCGCTGCCACTCTCGTCGCCGAGCCTCACTTCGAGTCGATGCAAAACAGCGTACTCGCCCCCGTTCCACCGTCTTTCGAGCGCTCGGAGCGTTCGAGCCGGAGCGTCGTATTCAAGGTCGAGTATCCAGCCTCTTCGCGGATGCCTGTCCGGCGAGGGGAGCCCGTCTGCGGCCGCGGTCTCCAGAGCTTTCCTCAGCAACTGCGCCGCCGGTCGCCGAAGCCCAATCCCGCTCGGAAGCGTCTTTCGCGGGACAGCGGTGACTTCTGCGTCCACAACCTGGGGCCCATTCCTCCGCCCCCCCACGGCCTGTCCTTCTCAAACTCCGACTGCGGCCGAGACGGCGAATAGTGGAGCTTCGTCACGCGATAGGTCCCGCGCTCATCCACGGCGTCGCGCTGTTCTTGCCAGTACGCCTGCTTCGACGAGAAGCGAATCGACAGATGAATATCGGCGGAGATTGCCGATTCGAGCGCGGCCACCAGGTCGCTTGTCGCGAGCGGGTACGCAAGGTCCTTGCCGATTTTCTCCTTCGACGAATCAACCTTCACAGTCGGCATGACCCTCTCGCTTTCCGGCACGCGGGGAACCGCCTCGCCGCCTACGGTCACTTGGAGGTCGAAGACCTCCCCGCCGCGGTGGACACGTTGCCCGTCGTGAAGCTCGTTGCGACTACGCAGTAGGCGGTTTCCCATGTCGAGCAATGACGTCGTTCAAGTTGTTGAACCACTCCAATCTCAAGGCGCTCAGCTTGCTGACCCACGGAGCGACGACGGTCATGAGACTCGAAGCTTCTTCCCATGAAAGCTGTGAAGCCTCCCCCGAAAGCTCGCTGTAGCGCACGGTCTCGGTATCTGGAGGTCGCTTGGCGGGCTCAATGAGCACTGGCGCTTCATAGGATGCAGCACGCTGAAGGACCCTGATGTCGTCGGACTTCAGCGAGGGCATCACGATCTTCACGAAGAGAATGAACCGCTGCTGATGCTGGTCTTCAAAGGTCATCGAGAGCGACCCACCGTCTCGAATCATTTCGGCGTCGATGAACACATGCGGTGTCGGCAAGGTGCCCATTCAGTCCCTCCTGTTTCGGGCTCCGTTTGCTGCTGCCTCGCTGCTACCCGGCCCACCCGGACAAGACAAAGCCCGTAGCCCTCTCGGTAAACCTTGAGGGCTACGGGCTTCTTTGAGTCGGGGAGACAGGATTTGAACCTGCGACCCCTTGGTCCCGAACCAAGTGCTCTACCAGGCTGAGCCACTCCCCGATTTCTGTTCCGTCCTCTAAGACGTGACGGGCACCCCGGTCAAGGCTGACGACGCGCGCCTCTGCTGCTCAGAGCATCTGGCCTCCCCCTGTCACGCGCGCGCCACTAAGAGTCTCCGCGACTCCGTCCGCGGTTTGCCTCGCCGCGTTGATCCCTCTAGGGTCCGCGCCGCCGTATCGATCGAACTCCGCAGTCACAAACCGCAGTTCTTGATCCGAGGGGAGCAACGCACATGGCCGTTCAGAGAACCGGTGGTACCGGCAGCGTCGGTGGCGCCAACGTCATCCGCCCGATGTACGGCGTCTTCATCCGCGACCAGGTCGCGCAGTACCGCAACATGCTCAACGTCACGCTGAGCGACCTCAAGACGGGCATCAAGGAAGGCCAGCCCGGCAAGAAGGCGATTCCGCGCGACGGAATCCTCCAGGGCTCCGAGCTCACCAAGGCGAAGAAGGCCGCCGTCGCCGTCGACAAGGCCATCAAGCAGCTCAAGCCCGTCTTCGGTGACACCCTCCCTGCTGCCAACCTGAACGCCGGCCGCAACGCGCTCGGCCGCCCCGGCGGCGGACAGTTCGTCGCCCTCTACGGCGTCGTCCTCGCCGACGACCTCACCAAGTACCGCCGCGGCATCTCCTCCGACATCGAGAAGATCCAGGCCGCCATCGACGGCGGTCAGCTCGCCGGCGCCGCCAAGACCGAGGCCCAGAAGGCCATCAAGAACCTCAACTCCGCGCTCAAGGCCCTCGGCACCGCCACCTGGTAGCCGACCGCAGCCCGTGTTCGGAACCCCAGACCCCAACGACTACGTCCTCGCGCGCGCAGTGTCCGACGATGACCTGCGCGCGTGCAGGCCGGTCTACGCCGTCTGGGAGATCACCCTGAAGTGCGACCTCGCCTGCAACCACTGCGGCTCCCGCGCCGGGCGGGCGAGGACCAAAGAGCTCTCCACCGAAGAGTGCCTCGACGTCGTCGCCCAGCTCGCCAGGCTCGGCTGCCGCGAGGTCACCATCATCGGCGGCGAGGCCTACCTCCGTAAGGACTGGACCGAGATCATCCGCGCCATCCGCGCGCACGGCATGCAGTCGACGATGACCTCCGGCGGCAAGAACCTCACCGAGGAGCGCGTCGCCGCCGCCGCCGAAGCCGGGCTGCAGGGCGTCTCCATCTCCATCGACGGCCTCGAGCAGACGCACGATCGCATCCGCGGCGTGCAGGGCTCGTTCAAGAACGCGCTCGCCGCCATCGAGCGCCTCAAGCGCCACGGCATCACCGTCGGCTGCAACACGCAGATCAACGCGCTCTCCTGGCGCGAGCTGCCGCAGGTGATGGAGACCATCATCCAGGCCGGCGCCACCCACTGGCAGACGCAGCTCACCGTCGCGATGGGCAACGCGGTCGATCATCCCGAGCTGCTGCTCCAGCCGTACCAGCTGCTCGAGATGTACCCGATGCTCGCGCAGCTCTACATCGAGGGCCTCGAGCGCGGCCTGCTCATGGTCCCCGGAAACAACATCGGCTACTTCGGCCCCTACGAGCACCTCTGGCGCGGTGGCCCCAACCGCGACAACCACTGGCTCGGCTGCAACGCCGGCCAGAACACCATCGGCCTCGAAGCCGACGGCACCATCAAGGGCTGCCCCTCACTGCCCACCAAGGGCTACGCCGGCGGCAACATCCGCGACCTCTCCCTCGAGGAGATCTGGGTCAACGCCCCCGAGCTCAACTTCACGCGAGACCGCACCGTCAAGGACGTCTGGGGGCGGTGCGGCTCCTGCTACTACGCCGACGTCTGCCGCGGCGGCTGCTCGTGGACGACGACCGTGCTGTTCGGCAAGCCCGGCAACAACCCCTACTGCCACTACCGCGCGCTGCAGCTCGCCAAAGAGGGCAAGCGCGAGCGCGTCGTGCGCACGAAGCCCGCTCCGGGGCTGCCGTTCGATCAAGGCCTGTTCGAGCTCGTCGTCGAGGACCTCGACGCTCCGCTGCCGGCCGAGGTGCCGAGCACCCTGCCCGCTCCGCGCGGCCGCGCGCTGCGGCTGCCCGTGGTGACCTGATGCCGCGGCTGCCCGAGAAGCGCGTCGACTGGCGGCACGCTCGCATCAAGGGCCGCCTGCCTCCGCGGCTCGTGCGCTGCCCCGGCGGAGAGTGCGGCCAGTACATCTACGCCGGTGGGAAGACGTGTCCGCACTGTGGCGGGACGCTCGTGACGCTGAGGCGGAAGCAGCTCGCGGCTCTGCGGAAGGCTGAGCGCGCTGCGGAGAAGCTGCGGGAGATTCTCGGCTCGCTGCCCGAATAGGACGCGAAGGACGCCGGGCTCGAGAGGCCGCCCATCGGGTGTCCACCTGCCCGCTTCGACTCCGCGCTTCGCGCTCCGCTCAGCGTTAACGGCGGCGCTTCGACACTTCGACTACGGCCCGCCGTCGGGCAGCGACATCATCGGCTCGTCGGGCTTCGCGAGCCCGCAGCGGATCTTCCCGGCCTTGGTGTCGATGAGGCGGCAGTCGCAGCCGATGCCGCCGTCCATCGGCTTGAGCAGGTCGTTGCAGTACTCGTCCTGCTCCATCGACGGCGGGTTGCTGCCCTCGGCGGCCGAGGCGGTGCGCAGGCACGCGTCGCGCTCGACCGAGTTGATCGCGCAGTCGCACAGCTTCTCGGAGAGCTGGCGGCAGGCGCTCTTGCACCCCGCGAGGGAGAGCGCAGCGACGATGAGCACGAGCAGACGCATGAGCGGCGCGGCACCTTGCCAGAGTCAGCTCAACGCCGCCATCACCGTCGCCTCGAAGTAGCGCGCGGCGAGGCCCACGGTGCGCTCCACGCTGTCCGGCTTCGGAGTGATCGTCGGCGCCACCTCCATCACGTCGCCGCCGATGATGCTCGGCCCCAGGCGCCCGATGAGCTCCAGCAGCCACTCGGGCGTGAGCCCCTTCGGCTCCGGAGTCCCCGTCGCGTCCGCCCACGCTTCGTCCGTCCCGTCCACGTCATTCGAGAAGTAGACGCCGCTGACGCCCAGCGATTTCACGTGCGCCACCACGTCGTCGAGCGCCTTCGCCGGGTTCGCGAGGACCTCCTCGGCCCAGAACTGGCGGACGTCGCAGGTCGACTCCCAGTGCTCCTTCGTCTTGCCGGAGGCGCGGATGCCGAGCTGCACGAGCCGCTTCCGGCGGCCGATGGCCTCGTTCGCGTGCCAGCTCCACGTCGCGAAGCAGTACTTGATGCCCAGCCGCTTCTCGAGCAGGTCGGTGTGCGCGTCGGGCTGCACCACGCTGATCTGCTTCCGCCGCGCCAGCGCCATCACGCCCGGGAGCGCGGTCGAGTGATCTCCGCCGAGCGCGAACGGCTTCACCTGAGGGTTGAGCGAGAAGATGAGCTCCCACGCGCGCTCGGCGATCGACAGCGGAGACACCGGCAGCGGCTCGACGATGCCGGGATAGATCGCCGCGCGCACCTCGGCGAGCTGCTCTTGCGACAGCATCTCGTCGTGCAGCAGCTGCGGCACCACGAACACGTCGCCGAGATCCAACAGGCCGGGGTGCAGCTTGCCCCTCTCGAGCAGCGCGAGGCGGATCGCCTGGGGCCCCAGGTTCGAGCCGCGGCGGAAGCCGGCGCCGACGTCGCTCGGGATCCCGAGCAGCACGGCCTTCGCCTGGGAGATCTGCGAGAGGCGCTCGCGGAACTTCGCCTGCACCTCTTCCTCCGTCTTCACCCCGTACAGCTGGCGCTGCAGCGCGAGCTGCTGCGCCCTGCCGGTGGAGAAGAGGAAGATGCCTCCGCCTGGCGGACGCAAGATCGTCGCGAGCTCGTCGATCGGGTTCATCGCTCCCGACTCTCTAGCAGCAGCGCCCTTCAGGCGCCGCCGCCGCGCGTCACCGCCCGCCTCGCGTGTTGACGGCCTCGACGAGATGAGGTGATGGGTCGCCTGCATGCCCCTGCTCCGCGCTGCTCCCGTCGTGCTCCTGCTGCTCGCCGGCTGCCGCAACGGCGGCGTGATGACCGCGACCTCCGAGGTGTCGGCCGCGCCCGGCTCGCTCGCCTTCGGCCCGCTCCCGGTCGGAGCAGAGCTGTCGCTCGACCTCGAGCTGCGAAACTCCGGCCGCGCGCCCGCACCGCTCGCGTTGAAGGTCGACGGCCCCTTCGCGCTCGGCGCGCCGCCTCCCACCGAGATCGGCGGTGGAAGCTCCGTCACCGTCTCGATCACCTTCGCTCCTCGCGCGCTCGGCGCGGCCTCCGGCACGCTCTCGCTCGGAGACGGGCTGCCCACCGTGCCGCTCACCGGCGAGGGCGTCGCTCCCTGCCAGCCGTCTCAGGTCTGCCGCGCCGCGCAGTTCGACCTCACCACCCGCTCCTGCGTCGAGGCTCCGGCCGCCGAGGGCTCCGCCTGCTCCGCTCCCTGCCTGTCGGGACAGGGCACGTGCCGCGGCGGCTACTGCACCGGCAACGCCACCAGCTGCGTCGACGGCAACGCGTGCACGCTCGACGCCTGCGGCCTCGACGGAGGCTGCTTTCACCCCGACGTCCAGTGCCCCGTCGACGACCCCTGCCAGTCCGTCTTCTGCGACGTCGCCACCGGCTGCGGCTCGACGCCCGTCAGCGACGGCACCCCATGCGGCGAGGCCCTCTGCGAGGGCGCGAACATCTGCCTCGGCGGAAAGTGCCAGTTCCGCATGCGTCCCAACGCCCTGCTCGACTGCCGCTACACGGCGCTGTCGGCCGGGCCGCAACACACCTGCGCTGTGACGCGCGGCCGCGAGGTGCGGTGCTGGGGAGAAAATGGTCGAGACCAGCTCGCTCGCGGCTTCAGCCAGGACGTGGCTCCTCCCGGCCTCGCGTCAGGGCTCTCCGCCGTGCGGAGCGTGGCCGCGAGCGCCCGCACCGTCTGGGTCTCGCGCGAGCCCGGCGAAGTGGCACAGACGAACGGCCCGACCGTCCTGCCCATCGACGCGTCCGCGCTCGCCACCGGCCTCGGCAACCAGGTGTGCGGCCTCGAGCGCGGCGCGGTGCGCTGCGGCGCAGAGGACTCGGGCGTCGTCGAGCTGGCGCAGGGCGTGGTCGCGCTCGCGATGGCCGAGCCCCGCGGGCTCTCCGCGCCCGGCGAGCTGTGCGTCGTCTTCGGCGACGGCGGAGTCAGCTGCGGTGACGGCGGCACGCTCGTGCACCTCTCAACGCCCGGCCCGGCGACCTCGGTCGCCACCGCCGGTCGCGGCACCGGCTGCGCGCTGGTCGGCGACCGCGCCTGGTGCTGGGGCGCGCTCGCCGACGCCGGTCTCCCCTCCGACGGCGACGCCGGCGTGGCCGCGCTCGCCTGCAACCCCGGGCGGCTGTTCGGCGCTCCCGCCGTCTGCCTGGCGCGAGGCAGCCGCATCGAGTGCGCCGGCGACAACCTCGTCGCCATCCAGGCGGCCATGCCCGCGCCCGCGGTGGCCGTCTCCATCGGGGGCATGCACGCGTGCGCGCTGCTGGAGGACGGCCAGGTCGCGTGCTGGGGCACGAACACCAGCGGACAGCTCGGAGACCGCAGCAACCAGCCCCTGGGCGTGCAGCTGCGCGACGCCCAGGCCACCTGGCTCGGCACCGCCGAGCGCGACGTGCTGTACGAGGCGGGCGGAGCGGTGCGCGCGCTCGACTCGGCCACCACCGTCGCCAACGACGCCGGCGCCACGGTGCTCACCTCGACGCCGCGCACGCTGCCGGGGCCGCGCGCAGGTTATGCCGCAGGGTGCCGCTGTGACGCGCGCGACGCCGGCGTGTTCTGCGCGGGCGTGGGGCCGCTGCCGGGCGGTCTGCCCGAGGCGTGCGCCGCCGTCGTGTCGCCCTCCGGCGGCTCGACCTGCGTCGGCGCCGGAGCCCTGGTGCGGTGCTACGCGCGCGCGGACGGCGGAGCCGTGGAGGTCGGCGCGTGGGACGCCGGCGGCCAGGTCAGGCTGCTGCGCGCCCCGTTCGGCCGCGGCGTCTGCGCGGTGCTGCACGACGGCGCGGTGCGCTGCGACGGCCTCGCCGGCTCGGCGGCCGAGCCCGAGTCGCTCGGGGCGGTGAAAGAGCTCTGCCTCGGCGATCTCTCGTCCGGAGGCGGGTGCGCGCTGCTCGACGGCGGCACGCTGCAGTGCTGGGGGCCGTGTTCCGGCTCGCCCACCCCGCGGGTGCCGCTGGGCGCCTGGCCCGTCGTCCGCGGGCTCGCGTGTGGCGCCAGCCACGTCTGCGCGCTCGGCGGCGTCAACGTGGTGCAGTGCTGGGGCGACGGCAGCAATGGCCAGCTCGGGCGCGACGGGCCGCGCAGCGTCTCTGCGGTCACCGTGCCGATGCCGGAGGCGGTGCAGAGCATCGCGGCGGGCGCCGGCTACACCTGCGCGCTGCTCCAGTCGGGCAGGCTCGCCTGCTGGGGTGACAACTTCCTCGCCCAGCTCGGGGTGCCGGCGCTCAACACCCGCCTGACCCCGCGCCTCGTGCGCGAGTGAGCGCGCCGAGCCCGAAAAAGGGAGATGCCGCCGCGCGGCGGGTCACCCGCTGATCGTCACTCCGAGAAGTCGGCCTCGACGAGAATCGCGTGCACCTGCGTGACGCCGCCGTCGGCCTGGAACCCGACCTGAACCGGCACGCTCGCGAGCGAGGTCCCCGGGGTCCACGCATTCGTGAGCGAGAAGCGGACGTCCTGTGGGCCGCTCGGCATCGCGTACGTGGTCGCCGGCGTGAAGCCCGGCACCGGCTCACCCGCGCTCGCCTTCACCTGCATGACATAGCGGATGGCGTTCGGCTGAGGTTCCGGCGGCACGCCCGCGTCGACGAGCACGTGACTCAGGTACGCGCCGACGTCTCCGGCTCTCTGGATGATCCAGGCCTGGTTGTCGGGCGGCCAGTCATTCAGCTGCGCGGAGAAGTCGGTGGCCGGGCCGCAGGGCGGCGCCGTGCCCATCTGGCAGGTGAACGCCGCCGGGTTGACGTGCTGCCCGCGGCCGGCGAGCGGCAGGCGCCTCACGCGTCCCGGCCCGATGGGGTAGTCGGCGGCGTTCGTCGAGAAGGCGAGGTCGTCGTAGCGCGCGGTGAACGCGCCGTTGAAGCCGGTCGCTCCGCGGCCGAGGCGAACCGCATGGACGCGGCCGCCCGGCCCCTGCGCGAGGTTGACGGTGCTGCTGTCCACGCCGTCGAACATCCAGCGTGCGACGGGGACCGTGAGGTCGAGCAACAGGTCGATGCGGTGCCATTGACCGACGGTGTAGTTGCGCAGCGTCGAGAGATTCGAGCCGAGCCGGTAGGTCATCTGTGAGACGTCCGCCGAGACGCTGAACACGCCTGCGTCGGTCTCGAACGACATGATGTTCGTCAGCGCGCCGACGCTCTCGACGAGCACGTAGAAGCGCGCGACGATCACCTGCGCCGGAGGAGTCGGCACGACCTCCCAGTACACCTCCGCGCCCGTCATGGCGGTCGTGAGGCGCAGCGCCGCGCTGCCGTTGCGCCCGAGAGGACTGCTCTCGATGCCCGCCGTCCCCGACGTGTAGTTCGCGTTCACCGGAGTCCGGTCCCCGATGGTGAAGTCGCGCTGCTCGAAGCCCGTGACGAAGTCCGGGCTCGGCCGGTTGCGGATCGGACCGATCGCCGGCGACCTCAACTGCAGACCGAGGCCCGCGTCATCGACCGCGGTGACGTCGACGCGCAGCAGCTCTCCGACGTCTCGAGCGACCGGCACGTACTGCGGTCCCGCGCCGACGGGACGTGCGCCGCCATCTGCGCTGACCGCCTGCCAGAAGTACTGGAAGCTCACCGCGTTGATCCAGACGCCCGCGTCCGCAGTGAACGGCTGCCCGACCTGCGGGAAGCCTGAGACGCTCGGCCCGGCGTCGGGCACCACCTTGGACGTCGCGCTGGAGCCGCCGCCGGTCGCGTCGCCGCCGCCGTTCGAGACACCGCCGCCAGTCGAGACACCGCCGCCGGTCGCCACGCCGCCACCGTTGGCGCTGCCTCCGCCGGTCGCGCCTCCTCCGGCGCCGGCGTCGGGGCACTGATCCGGGTTGTTCACGCAGTACGCGCGCTCCGCTGCGTCGAAGTCGAAGCACGCGCTCAGCGCCAACGCGACGAGGGCTACCCGCTTCAATCGAACACCCCGGTGAACCCGATGATCGCGCCGCCGGCGATCGCCGCGAGGCCGACGCCGAGGAACACGATGCCGAGCACGTTCTGCGTCTGCGCAGTCCCTCGCGCGGCGACGAGCTGGTCGTAGCTCTCGAAGCGCGGCATGCCCGACTGAATGCGCGAGTGCGTCGTTCCGGCGAGCACGTAGCAGACGATGCCCGCGACGAGCAGGGCGCCTCCCGCGATGGCGGGCACGAGCCAGGCCTTCGAAGACTTCGCCTTCGCCGTCGGCGCGAGCTTCTCGGACAGGTTGCTCGCCGCACCCGAGAGAAAGTCGAGCACCTCGGGCTCGGTCTTGACGCGCGCCGAGTAGAGCCCGAGCAGCCGGCTGTCGGAGCCGACGATCTTCACCTGCACCGCGAGCTCGTCGCCGACCTTGGCGACGCTGCCCAGCACGATGCCGGCGACGTCGAGGGCTCCCGCGAGCTCGGCGAGGCAGCTCGACCCTTCGGCGCTGCACCCGAGCAGCTGCCGCTGCCGCTCGGCGCCGAGCATGGCGGCCATCTCGGACTGCGTGACGACGCGCACGGCGCCGATCGCGTTGAGCTGGTCGGCGAAGTAGTCGGAGAAGAACTCCGCGCGGCTGGGCTCCACGCCAACCCCGCTGAAGCCTGCTGCGGCAAGTCGTGGCGTGGACGGTGCGGTCGCGGCGAGCAGCACGAGGAGCAGCACGAGGCCGCAGCGTAGTGCGCCAAAAAGGGGACAGGCCCCATTTTCTCAAACGCTCGAAACGACTGGGCTGCGCAGAAATGGGGCCTGTCCCCTTTTTTTTGTATGAGCTTCCCGAGCGTGGTCCCGCCGCTGCACAAACGCATCAAGCGCTTCGTCCGCTACGGCCTCGTGCGCGCCGCGCTCGCGCTCGTGTCGCTGCTCCCGCTGCGGCTCGCCTCGTCGCTCGGCGCGTGGTTCGGCCGCCTCGCCTTCGCAGTCGCGGGCAAGGAGCGCAGGAAGGCCCTCGCCTCGCTCGCGCGCGCCGGGCTGCCGGCCGAGACCGCGCGCGCCTGCTTCGAGCACCTCGGCCGCGCCGCCTTCGAGCTCGCGTGCATCGCGCAGATCGATCGCCGCTTCGACGAGGTCGTCGAGTGGCCGGCCCCAGACCGCGCCGTCCTCGACGCCGCGCTCGACCGCGGGCGTGGAGTCGTCTTCGTCAGCGCCCACCTCGGCAACTGGGAGCTGCTCGCCCGCCGCGTCTCGCACGCCGGCTACCCGTGCCACACCATCGCCAAGGAGACCACCGACCCGCGCACCACCGCGCTCGTCGAGCGCTTCCGCGCCTCGGCGAAGCTGCAGAGCATCTGGCGAGGCCGCGAGGGCGCCGCCCGCGCGATGCTCCGCGTGCTCAAGGGCAACGGCATTCTCGGCCTGCTCATCGATCAGGACACCGACGTGCAGAGCGTCTGGGTCGACTTCTTCGGCCACCCGGCGAAGACGCCGCGCGCCGCCGCCGATCTCGCGCTGCGCCTCGGCTCAGCCGTCGTCCTCGGCTTCTGCGCGCGCGTCGCCGACGGCCCACGCTACCGGCTCTCGATGGTCGAGGTGCCCACCGACGGCCTCGACGCGCACCAGCTCACTGCGAAGCTCACGCAGCTCATCGAGGCGAAGATCCGCGAAGCCCCCGCACAGTGGGTGTGGATGCACCAGCGCTGGAAGAGCCCTACTCCGCCAGAGGGAGCAGCGCCTTCGCCTCTTCCAGCTGGCGCTCCACCGCCGCGTGCGCCCGCTGGGTGAGCGTGTCGCGATCGGCGTGCGTCAGGCCGGTGGTGTCGATCGGATCTCCGATGACGAGCGCGGCGGGCCTCGGCCGCACCGCGAGCGTGCCCTTCGGCAGGATCTCGTGCGTGCCGGCGAGCGCGGCGGGCACCAGCGGCACCTGCGCGTCGATGGCGAAGATCGCCGCGCCCTTCTTGAACGGCCGGAGCACGCCGTCGTCCGAGCGCGTCCCTTCCGCGTAGAAGACGATCGACACGCGCGTGCGCACCGCCTCGACCGCCTCGGCGAGCAGCTTCTTGTCGTGCTCGCCTCCGCTGCGATCGACGATGACGTTGCCGGCGATGCGCATCGCCTGGCCGAAGATGGGGATCTTCGTGAGCTCCTTCTTCGCCACGAAGCGCATGTGCCGCCGCACGTGCCGGAAGATGACGAGCGAGTCGAAGTGCGACTGGTGGTTCACCGCGAGCACGAAGTTGCCGGGCGGCAGCTTCTCGACGCCGCGCGCGATGGTCTTCACGCCAGCGACCTTCAAGATCGACGACGCCCACGCGAACAGCGCCTTGTCCGCCGCGTTCTCGTCGTACAGCGACAGCCCCATCACCACCGGAGAGAAGAAGCCGGTGAGGCCTGCGGCTGCGGGTCCGGCGATGAGTGAGCGGAGATCCACGGTCTTTCTAAAAGTCCTTCGCGGGGAAGAGGAGGACGTCGGCGATGCTCGCCGCTCCCACGAGCAACATCAACACCCGATCGACGCCGACCGCGATGCCCGAGCACTGCGGCATGCGCCCCACCGCCTCGAGGAACCTCTCGTCGATGGGAAACGCCGGCCGGCCGGCCGCGCGCCGCTGCCGCTGCTCGTCCTCGAACCGGCGGCGCTGCTCGGCCGCGTCGTTGAGCTCCGAGAAGCCGTTCGCGAGCTCCACGCCGCGCGCGTAGAGCTCCACCCGCTCGGCGACGTCGCCCCGGACGCGCGCGAGCGACGCCATCGACGCCGGGTACTCGGTGATGAAGGTGGGGCGAAGAAGCTTCGGCTCCACGCGGTCGAGGAAGATTCGGAAGAAGACGTCGTCCCACGTGTCGTCGTCGCGCGCGCGGACGGCCGCGGCCTTCGCGAACGACGCCGCGTCCGCGTGCTTCGTCCAGTCGACGCCGGCGTGCCGCAGCATCGCCTCGCGCACCGTCAGCCGCTCGAACGGAGCCTCGGCCGCGAACAGGCCGCCGGCGGCCGCGAGCGCGCCCTCGGTGTCCTTCATGATCTGCTCGTACGTCGCGCCCGGCCGGTACAGCTCGAGCATCGTGAACTCGGGGTTGTGCGTGCTCGACGCGGGCTCGTCGCGGAACACCTTGCAGAGCTGGAAGATCGGCGGGCAGCCGGCGTCCGCGAGCAGCCGCTTCATCGCGTACTCGGGGCTCGTGTGCAGGTAGCGCGCGTGCCCATCCAGCTTGAACGGGTCGATGTGCGGCTCGAGGCCCGGCAGCGGCACCATCGCCGGCGTCTCGACCTCGAGGAAGCCGCTCGACGCGAACCAGCCCCGCAGCGCGGCGTACAGCTTCGCGCGGGCGCGCGCGTTCGACCATTGCAGCTCCGTCGGCATCGGTTTTTCGCAGATACAGCGGTTTGTGGTTCGTGGATACTCCGCGCCAATGCGCCTCTTCATCGTGATTCTCTTCCTCGCGTGCGCGTGTGTCGGCTCGCCTCCGGTCCCCTGCACGGACTGCGACGGCAAGTGCGTGGACCTGCAGACCGACTCCCGCAACTGCGGGGCGTGCGGCACCGCCTGCGCCGCCGGCTCGGTGTGCCGCGAAGGTAAGTGCGGACTCTCCTGCGGCTCCGGCCTCACGGCGTGCACGGACCGCTGCGTGAACACGCAGGTCGACCCGATGAACTGCGGCGGCTGCGGCACCACGTGCCAGGCCAACGAGACGTGCTCGATGGGCCTGTGCACGAGCGTGTGCCCGATGGGCACGCAGATCTGCAGCGGCGGCTGCGTGAATGTGCAGACCGACTCGTCGAACTGCGGCATGTGCGGCATGGCGTGCACCGCGACGCAGCGCTGCGTGACCGGCACCTGCCGCGACGTGTGCGGTGCGGGGACGGCGGCGTGCCCCGGCGCGGGCGGCTCCACCGTCTGCGCGCAGCTCGCGAACGACCCGGCGAACTGCGGCGGCTGCGGCATCACCTGCGCGGCCGGCGTGTGCTCCGACGGCCAGTGCCTCGGCGGCGCGGTGAACGTCATGGCGCCCGACGCCGGCATGGACGGAGGCATCGCGCCCATCAACCTCTCCCTCACCAACCTCGGCTCGCGCAGCTGCGCGCAGGGCGGCGAGATGGTGCGCTACTCGGTCACCGCGCTGAGCTCGACGATGGTGACCGTCACGCCTGCCCCGGCGGCAGGCTGCCTCTCGCCGGGAGACGAGGTCCTGCTCATCAACCAGCAGGGCACCGCGACCGCGAACGCGAACGTCGGCAACTGGGAGCTGCTCAGGGTCTTCTCCGTCGCCAACGACGTCGTGATGTTGGCCGCCGCGAAGACGAAGTTCTATGGCGCGACCGCGATGATGGACGACGGCCTCGGCACGGCCGCGACGGACCAGCGCGTCACGCTGCAGCGCGTGCCGGCGTTCACCACGTTCACGCAGGTGGGCGGCACCCTCACCGCCGACGCGTGGGACGGCACCGGCGGCGGCGTCTTCGCGGTGCGCGCCACCGAGCGCATCACGGTCGCGGGCGTCGTCGACATGGCCGGCAAGGGCTACGCGGGTGGGCCGCGCACGACGACGGTGAACACCACCGGCCAGCAGGGCGAGTCCATCGGCGGCCGCGGCAGCGCCGACGATCGCAACTTCTTCGGAGCCGGCGGCGGCGGTCGCGGCGAGAACACCAACTGCGGCCCCAACAACACCTTCGGCTACGGAGGCGGCGGCGCGGGACACCTCTTCCCCGGCGCCCGCGGAGCGACCCACGCCTGCGTCGGGCGCGGCGGCGCCCCCGTCGGCACGCACCTGCTCTCGCGCATCCTCCTCGGCAGCGGCGGAGCGGCCGGCGGCGCCGACAACGAGCTCATGAACAACCCACCCGGAGGCGCCGGCGGGCGCGGCGGCGGCATCGTCATGCTGCTCGCTCCGACGGTGACGGTCACCGGCCGCGTCGACGTCAGCGGCGCGGCGGGTGAAGGCGACGGACCCGGCGGCTGCGCCACGATGTCGACGTCGACGACCTCGTGCTGGGACTTCTCCGGCACCGGCGGCGGAGGCGCGGGCGGCTCGTTCTACACCTCGGCGCTCAGCTTCAGCGGCAAGGCGCGCGTGCGCTGGGGCGGCGGGCGCGGAGGCGTCGGCGGCAACGGCACTGCGTTCAACACCAACGGCGGCGCCGGCTCGCCCGGCCGCGTGCTGCCGCTGCCCGTCTCGTGCAACGACGTCGACCCTGCGATGGGCGACGGTGAGTACCTGTTCGCCTACGACGGTGACGCGAGCCGGCCGTACCTCGCGTACTGCCACGTCCTCGGAGCGACCTCCGGCGGCATGTACCTCACGCTGCCGAACCAGACCGGTGCATCGAACGAGAGCTTCACCGTCGGCTCGCGGTGGGCCAACGTCGGCTGCCCCAATTGCAGCCAGGGCACGACGGTGCGCACGCGGTTTCAGAGGGTCCGGTTCGATCCCTCGACCCACCGCGTTTTCCCGAGCGACCACACCTTCTCCACGTCGCAGGGCGTTCTTCAGGGTCAGGTGCAAGCGGGCGGTGGCGGCCCGATCACCCGCATCGATCGCATCGACTGGGGTGTCGCCACCGCGTGCGAGTTCGGCCAGCCCGACGGCAGGGCGAACCTCGACCTCCGTGGCACTCCGTTCCGGTTGACCACGGCGAATGCGTGGACACTGAGTGGCGCCAGCCCATCAGGGACCTCCACCTTCTCCTTCGACCGCCAGGTCGCGAACATCACCGGCGGCGGCTTCTGCGGCGACAACGTCAACCGCGTCTTCCCGGCGCGCGAGCACGAGCTCGAGTACTTCGCGCCGCGCGCGAGCTGCATGGCCGTGAAGACCGCCTACCCCATGGCGACCGACAACGCCGCCTTCGCGGTCTCGCTGCCCGAGATGCCGGCCTTCCCGCTCGCGTGCGATCTCGCGTTCGACGGCGGCGGCTGGGCGCTCTTGAACGCGAGCGCCACGCTGGGAGCCGGGGCGTCGGAAGAGGCCGTCCCCGTGCTGAGCGGAGCCGGCACCCGCCACATCCCCACCGGGCTGATGCGGCTCATCGCGGCCGACGCCACGCGCGTGCACCTGCGAACGCAGGGGCAGGCGAACACCCGCTCGTTCACGACCATCGCCGGCTCGACGCCGATCGTGAACCTGCGCCTCGCGCAGATGCTCAACATCGACCCGTTCAGCATCAACGACTACCAGGGGCCGATCACGACCGTCATGCCGAGCGTGCTGACCCGCGTCTGCGCGATCGCGCCGCGCTCGTGGCCGAGCGTGTACCACGCGTGTGGAAACGGCTCCGGCCTCCACTGGCTGAACGACGCCAGCCTCTGGCAGAACAACGCCGCGCCCGAGAACCTCGAGCTGTACGTTCGGTGACGCTCAGGCCGCTCGCGCTGGTGGTGCTCGCGGCCTGCGCGACCGTCGCGCCGGCGCCGGCCCCGGTGCAGCCGGCGGCGACGCCTGCGCCGCCCGAGTCCGAGACCGTCGCAAAGCGGCTCGCCGAGCTCGAGCCGCACGCCGTCGCCGTCGAGGCCGCCCGCGACGACGCGGTCTGGGCCTTCTGGCTCGGCGGAGCTCCCGGCGCGACCGACCCGTGGGCCGGCCACGAGCTCCTGCTCGACGGCGAGGCGCTGAAGACGATTCGCCGCGCGCGAGAGCTGAAGGTCGGTGAGCCCGCCAGGCTCGACCGCCTCGAGGCGCTCGTCGTCGGCGAGCGCGTCGGCCGCGCGATGCGCGAGGTCGAGACGCAGGTGGCCAACCTCGAGGCGACGGTGCGCTTCACCTTCGAGGGCCGCGACGTGCTGTACCGCGAGCTGGGCGCCGCGCTCGCCGCCGAGAAGAACGCGCAGCGGCGCCAGGCCATCTGGGCGGCGTCGCTGCCCGCGGTGAAGCAGCTCGACGCCGCGCTCGCCCGCCGCGTCGAGGCCCGCACCGAGGCGCTCGCCCAGCTCGGCCACACGCGCGAGTCGTTCGCCGCGCTGCTCGGCCGCGGCGACCTCGACGCCGCGCGCGCGTGGGCCGACCGCTTCCTCAACTCGACGGAGGTGCGGTGGAAGGCGCGCATCTCGGCGCAGCGCATCTCGTCGCGCGCAGATCTTCCCGCGTGGCTCAAGCCGTCGGGGCAGCTCGACGCCGCGTTTCCGAAGGCGCGCATCGCCGAGCGCGGCACGCAGGTGCTCGCGGGCCTCGGCCTCTACGGCGTCTCCGACCTCACGCTCGATCTCACCGACAGCCCGCGGAAGCAGCCGCTGCCGCTGACCGTCTCCGGCGTGCGCGTGTCGTTCAAGCCGCGCGGCGGGTGGAAGGATCAGCAGGCCCTGCTCGCCGAGCTCGGCCGCGCGCTCGCCCTGCGCCACGCGCCGGACGCGTCGCGCCTCACCCTCGAGACGACCGCCGCTCTGTTCGCCGCGCTCACGTGGAACCGCGCCTGGCTCGAGGAGCAGCAGGTGCCGGCCGCCGTCGTGGCGCAGGCCGCCGAGCTCGGGGCCGACACGCTGCTCCTTCAGCTCCGCCGCGCCGCCGGCGGCCTGATGAGAGATCTCGATCGCGCGTACACGCTCCCCGACGATCCCGCCCGCACGCGCCTCGACATCGAGCCGCTCTTCGCCGGAGTCGACACGCTGCGCGCGAGCGCGCAGGCCTTCGCCCTCGCGCAGGCCCTGGGCGCGAAGTGGTGGTCGAGCCCCGCGGCGGCCGAGGCGCTGCGCGCGTTCTGGAAGACCGGCGAGCTGCCTGAAAGCGCGCGCGCGGCCGCCACGAGCGGGGACGCCGTGCTGGCCGCCCTCGGCGCTACTTCAGAAAGAACCGCAGCAGATCCGCCAGCGCCGTGAACGCGCTCATCTCGCGGATCGCGGTCAGCTCGCCGCCGTCGAGCCAGATGCCGTGGCACGACGGGCAGATGTCGTAGTCGACCTTTCGATCGCGCGGGCTCTTCACCTTGCGCATCACCGTCGGAATGCCGCACGACGGGCAGCGCATCGGCGCGCGCTGCAGCTCTTCGCTCGGCAGGTGGCGCTTCTCGCGCCACTTCACGTCGACGTGCCGCGAGACCTCGTCGAGCACGGCCTGGCTGAGCCAGTGGCCCTCGCACTTCGTGCACTGCAGTGCGCGGGCGTTCACGCCCTGACCGACGGTCGTCTCGTACAGCGGCAGGTAACAGCGCGGACAATCCACGCGTCGGGAGACTACACCTGCTTCATCAGCTCGGCCTTCTTCGCCGCGAACTCTTCCTCGGTGATGAGGCCGGCCGTCTTGAGCTCGTTGAGCTCTTTGAGGCGATCGAGCACCGAGCGGCCCGCGCCCGACTGCGCCTGCTGCTGGGCCGCCGCCTGCGCCTGCGCGTTGTTCTGCTGCTGCTGGTTCGCGAACATGTTGGCCATGCCGAAGCCCATGCCCATGCCCATGCCCTGAAGCGCTCCGCCGGCGCCCTCGCCTCCGCCCTTGGCCATGCCTTCGGCGGCGCCGAGCATCGCCTGGCCCTGCGCGTACTGCTGGAAGCCACCGGCGAGCCGCGAGTACGCGACGTCCTTGGTGAGCTTCTTCAGCGTCGCCTCGTCTTCCGGCTTGATGCTGATGGTGAAGTTGCCGAAGCGGATGATGGTGAGCCCGTACGGGTCGACGTGCGGCTTGCAGCCGGCGACGACCTCGACCTCGATCTCCTCGGTGTACGCGCCCGACGTCACGTCGAGCAGCGGCCACTTCTTCTTCACGATGAGCTCGGCGATGCGGTCGCGCGTCACCTTGAGCACCTGGTTCTTGAACCAGCCGAGGAAGTCGTCGTTGCTCGCCTTGCGCATGCCGACGAGGCCGACGACGAGCTTCTGGGGCTCGGTGACCTTCAGCGAGAAGTCGCCGTAGACCATCGTGCCGATGCCGAGGCCCGAGTCGGGATCGCGCATCTCGCCGATCGGCCCGCCGAACTTGATCGACGGGAACTCGCGCATCGTGACGAAGTAGATCTCGGCGACGAACAGGTTGCCGCCGGTGAACTTCTCGAGCAGCGCGCCGAGGAAGGGGACGTTGTTGGTGTCGAGCTGGTGGCGGCCGGGCCCGAGCTGGCCGACGACCTGGCCGTCTTTCACGAACAGCGCGACCTCGTCCGCAGCGACCGTCAGCTGCGTCAACATCCGGACGTTCTGCTCCGGATACTTGTAGATGATGTGGTCCTTCGCGGCATCGGCGCGCGCGATGAAGTTGCGCTGCGCTTCGCCTTTGATGCTGTCGAAAATTCCCATGTGCGGTGCTCCTGGTGGAAGGGACCCCTCTCCGAAGGTATGAACACCTGCCCTCACAGGCAAGCGCCGCATGGCAGATGATCCTCTCCACAAGCACGGCCGGTTCTTCGACGTCTGGAGCAATTTCTACCGGCGCACGTTGTTCGGTCTCGAGCTGAGGCGCATTCAGCGCAACGCGCTCGAGCGCCTGCGCGTCGTGCCCGGCCAGCGCGTGCTCGACCTGGGGTGCGGGCCCGGCGACGGGGCCTCCCTGCTCAACGCGCGCGGCGCCCACGCCATCGGCCTCGACTACTCCGACGGCATGCTCGAGACGGCGCGCAGGGACGCGAACAACACCGGCCGGCTCGTGCGCGGAGACGCCGGGCGGCTGCCGTTCCGCGACGGCGCGTTCGACAAGATCATCTGCACGAACTCGTTTCATCACTACCCGGATCACGTGGGCTCGCTGCGCGAGATGCGGCGCGTGCTCCGGCCCGGCGGGCTGCTCGTGCTGGTGGATCCGCGGAAGGATCATCCCTTCGGGCGGCTCGCGATCGACTTTGCGGAGAACGTGGTGTTCGGCCTCAAAGAGGTCCGCATCTTCTCGGTGAACGAGTGGACGCAGATGCTCCTCGAGGTCGGCTTCTCCGACGCGCGCGTCGACGTGGGGCCGGCGTGGCAACCGGTGGCGTGGGCCGAGGTGTTCGTCGAAGCGACGGCGTAGCCTGCAATCGATGGCGGCACCCTGCGTACAGCGCCGCATGCTCAACCTCATCGCCGCGGTGCTTGCTGCCGGTCTCGTCTCGCAGGACCGGCCCGTCGAGTCGTTTCACGCGCTGTCGCTGTCCGGGGGCATCGAGGCCACCGTGAAGAAGGGCGCGAAGCCGGGGCTCAAGCTCACCGGCGAGCCCGAGGACCTCGCGAAGATCGACTCGGCGGTGAAGGGCGGGAAGCTGGTGGTCGGCCCGAAGCAGAGCGCGTGGCGCGTGGGTCACGTGACGGCGGAGATCACGGTGACGTCGCTGGACAGCCTCGAGGCGAGCGGCGGCGTGGTGGTGAAGGGGCTGGGGCTGGAGGGGAAGCGGTGCGCGATCGATCTCTCCGGCGGCGTGCAGGTCGAGCTCGACGGCATGGCGTGCGAGGCGCTCGGGCTGGAGGCCTCGGGCGGAGCGGGCGTGAAGCTCGCCGGCACCGCGAAGTCGCTCGACCTCGACGCCAGCGGAGGCGTCCAGCTCGAGACGCGCTCGCTCGCCGTGAGCCAGGCGAAGATCCGCGCCTCCGGCGGAGTGAACGGAGGCCTCGCCGTCGCCGACGCCCTCGACGCCGACCTCTCGGGCGGCGTGCAGCTCAAGGTGAAGGGCCACCCGAAGGTCGCCCGCGCCGACACCTCCGGCGCCGCGAAGCTCACCTACGAATGAAAAAAGGGGCTCCCTTCGCCGGAACGGCAGCCCCTCAGCCTAACCCTCTCCCCGACGAGGGGAGAGGGAGCTCAATGACCAGATGGTCCACGGGTCCGGCGCTTTCGGGAACACGAAGTCGCGGACGTAGCCGCCGCCGGCACCGCCGAGCTCGAGCTTCACCCGGTCGCCCGCCGACAACCCGAGGTACGGGCTCGTATCGAAGCAGCCGCGCACCACGTCGACGTCGAGGTCGATGCGGCGGACGGCGCCTCCGACCGGGTGGCTCACCGTCAGCAGCGCCTGGTCGTAGCCGATGACGCACGCCTCGCGGCAATAGAACGCGCTCTCGCTGAAGCCGATGCCCGAGCCGTCGACCGAGGGCGGCGCCGGCCGCGCGCGGCGCTGCTTCCCCTCGACGGTCACCTCGACCCAGCCGCCCTTCCCCGCCAGGTAGAAGACGTGTCGGGCCCGCCCCGGCTCGAGCGGCACCGTCGTCGCGCGGGCGCCCACCGGCACCGACGAGCCGAGGTACCAGACGAGCTCGGCGTCCTGGATGCTGCCGAAGTGCGCGCCCCGCCCGTCGACCTCCAGCTCGTCGAGGTCGAACGACGGCTCCGCCGGCAAGGTCGGGACCACCCGCAGGACCGGAATCCCCTTTCGCGTCGAGATCATGCGGGGTTGTCGGGGCCCCCGCGCCGCCGATTTCGGCCCCCAAACGCGAACTCCCTTTCCGGAACGCGACTTGGAAGGTCCGGCGACGTCTACCGTTCAACCCCACTTCGTCATCAGCCGCTCGCGATCGAACAGCCGCGTGGCCGCCACGAGCAGCGCCACGTCGAGCACCAGCACGAACGCCGTGATGAGCAGATAATACGAGAACCCGGCCTTCAGGAACCCGCCGAACTGGCCCGCGGCGAGCCCCACGAGCGGCAGCACGGTCATGCCGGCGAGCTGCTGCGCGAGGCGCGAGTCGCCGACGCGGCCGGAGATGACCACCGCCACCCCGTTGCCGAAGAACGCGAACAGCGGCGCGATGACGAAGACCCCGAACGTCCACATCGGGGTCGGCAGCACCGCCGCGCCCGCCGCGACGTCGACGGTGACGCACAACAGCCCGAACGCCGCGATGCAGATGACGATCGCCGGCACCAGCGACGCCAGCGACTTGCCGATCAACAGCTCGAGCCCGCTCACCGGAGACGCCAGCAGCGGCTCCAGCGTCCTCCGCTCTTTTTCGCCCGCGATCGCGAACGACGAGACGAGGATCGGCACGAACACCGGCATGATCAGGTACACGGCGAACCAGTCGACGAGCACCTTGTCGATGAGGAACCGCACCGCGTCGGCGCCGGCGACGTTCGCCTCGTAGTAGCGCGCGATCACCTGCAGGTTCGGATCATCGGGCTGGCGCGCGTACGCCCAGACGACACCGGCCGGCACCAGCACCAGCATGATCGGCAGCGCCGTCATCGACGCGAGCAGGCCCCGGTTCTTCCGCAGGTCGAGGAAGTCCTTCCAGAAGACGGCCCGCGCCCGGCCCCACGAGAACGGCAGGCTCATGCCTCAGACGCCTCCCTCTTCGCGCACGAGCTCGAGGTACGCCTCTTCGAGCGGGCGCGCCGCGCGCGTCACCGAGAAGATGCGGGCGCCCGCCGCGGCCAGCTCGGTGACGACGTCGGGCGCCTGGTGCTCGGTGGACAAGAGCACGGTGAGCTTCGAGCCCTCGGCGAGGCCTTGCGGCTTGAAGCGCAGCCGCTCGAGCGCGGGCAGCCACGCGGCCGCTTCCCCTTCCACCTTCACCTCGAGCGCGAGGCCTTCGCGGCGCAGCTCGGTGAGCGAGGCGACGCGGCGCAGGCGGTTCTTGATGACGGCGACGCGGGTGCACAGCCGCTCGACCTCGGCGAGGTTGTGGCTGCACAGAATCAGCGTGCGCCCCTCGGCGGCGAGCTCGGCGACCGCGTCGCGCACCGTGCGCGCGCTCTCGGGGTCGAGGCCGCTGGTGGGCTCGTCGAGGAAGACGACGCTCGGCTCGTGCACGAGCGTGCGGACGATCGCGAGCTTCTGCCGCATGCCCTTGCTGAAGCCGCCCACCGGCTCGTCGGCGCGGCCGCCGAGGCCGAAGCGCTCGAGGTACTTCTCGGCGCGCGACCACGCCGCCTTCTCGTCGACCTCGTTGAGGCGCATGTAGAAGGTGAGGTTCTCGCGCGCGCTCAGCCGGTCGTAGAGGCCCGGCTGCTCGGTGAGCAGGCCCACCTTCCGGCGCAGCGCGGGGTCCGCCAGCGCGTAGCCGCACACCGAGCCGCGCCCCTCGCTCGGCGTGATGAGCCCGGTGAGCATGCGCACCGTCGTCGTCTTGCCCGCGCCGTTCGGGCCGAGCAGCCCGAAGACCTCACCGGGCTGGACGTCGAAGGTGAGGCCCTCGACCGCGGTGCGATCGCCGAACCGCCTCGCCAGGTTTTGAACCGAGATCACCTACTCGATGGTGACGAGGACGAACTTGTTGTTCAGGTCTTTCTCGATGAGCGTGACCTGCTTGTCGGGGCCGACCGCGCCTTTGAGGATGCCGAGGCGGTTGTGCTCGACGAGCGCCCACTCGCGGCCCGGCTGCTGGGCGTACTGGTAGAGCAGGTTGTTGTCCTTGATCTGCTTCACCGTGTTCCGCGAGTAGAACGTCTCTCCGCGCCAGTTCATGAGGAAGGCGGTGATGGGCTCTCCCGGCCGGCGCTGCGCGAAGTAGCGCCAGAACTGATCGCGCTGCGTCCAGTGGTGGGTGAGCTGCACCCAGTGCGACCAGTTGAACCAGAGCACCCAGGCCGTCACGAGCGCGATGGCCGTCGAGAACATCGCGACGCGCGCGCGCGCGATCGCCATGCAGAAGATGATGACGCCGCCCGCGACGAACGAGAAGCCCATCACCTCTTTGATGCTCGCCGCGTCGGTGACGAGCGGCTGGAGAAAGTCCTCCACGCGCGCCGCCTGCGGGTTGCCGCGCGCCGTCTCGATCTGAATGCCGCGCGAGAGCAGCGCGAGCGCCGGAATGCCGGCGAGGCCCGCGCACGCGTACAGCACGTAGTCGTTGCCTTCCTTCGACTTCGCGGCCCGGGTGGCCTCGTAGAAGAACCAGGCCGCTCCGGCGCCGAAGCCGAGGCCGAAGTACACCATCGGCGAGGTGCGCGCGTCGGTCGCCGACACGAGCAGCGCGCCGAGGCCCAGGGCCGCCAGCGTCACCGCGAGCCCCTTGAGCGGAGCAGGCCGCTTGGCGCTGGTCGCCTCGAAGAAGAGGTAGCCGCCGACGCCGAGCAGCGCGATGGCGAGCAGGTCGTTCAGCCACAGCGGGCGCGTCGCGAACGCGTTGACCTGGTTCTGCACCATGTCGAACGGGTACGGGCGGTCGTAGTTGTAGACGAACAGATCGGTGAAGTTCTTCGGGTTGCCGGCGAGATCTTTGCCGACGAGCACGAAGAACGGGACGCCGAGCAACAGCGAGAGGCCGTGCTTCGCGATGCCCTCGCTCCAGAGCTTGTCGAGGAAGAGGCCGATGAGAATCGCGAGCGACGGGAGCATCGGCAGCACGTAGTGGTGGAACTTCGTGGCCGAGGCGCCGATGACGGCGAACGTGCCGGCGAGCCAGGCGGCGGCGATGACGCCGACCTTGTCGTGGGGATCTTCGCCGCGAATGGTGAGGCGGGCGACGACGGCGAGGGCTCCGGGGACGCAGGCCGACCAGGGGAAGGTGGCGAAGCCGCCCTGCTCGATGAAGTAGGTGAACGTGCCGCCGGGCGTGGTGGTGTGCACGCCGCTGGCGAGCCGGCCGAAGTTGTCGTGCACGAGGACGCGGAACCAGAACAGCTTCCCTTCGTCGTCCACCTGGGGGAACGAGAACATCACCCAGTACCAGGGGATGGCGACACCCAGGAACACCAGCAGGCCGGTGCCCACGCGCATGCGGTAGAGCTCGGCGAACAGCGAGGGGATCTCGCGGTCGTTCTTCACCACGCGGTCGAGCGCGAGCGTGAAGCCGAGCACGAAGGCGAAGAGGCCGGGCATGAGCCCGACCATTCGGCCGATGGGGTTCGGCGGGTCGCCGAAGACGGCGGCGAAGGCGCCTCCGACGACGACGCCGGCCGCTCCGCCGACGAGCAGCGGGTTGAGCGCCTTGTCGAGCACCCAGCGGATGTGGTCCTGCCACTCCCGCTGCTTCGTCGGGAGGTGCATGAGGATCATGTAGACGACGACGACGGCGATGGGCGCGATGCCGAGCGACTCCTTCGCGAGCGTGCCGAACGAGACGAAGACCCAGAACCCGACCCACCACGCGTCGCGCCTGCTCTGCGTGAGCGTCTTGTCGACGAGCGCGATGATGGCGCACGCCATCGCGCACAGGTTCGCCGCGATCATCGGAGTGTCGGTGACGGCCTGCCGCGAGATCAGGAAGTAGAGCGGCATCGTCACGAGCACGAACGCGGTGGCGAGGCCGACGCGCGACGACGTCACGCGGGCGAGCGCGTACGCGAGCAGCGCCACGCCGAGGATCGAGAAGAGCGCAAACGGCAGGCGGAAGCCCCACTCGGTGTACAGGCCGAGCGCGTCAGACGGAACGAGCGGGTCGTTGCTCGAGTTCGGGGGCGCCGCGATCCCCGTGCCGAGGATCTGCATGCCGAGCGCCATCATCCACATCGAGAAGGCGGGCTTCGAGAAGAACCACGCGTTCTCCCAGTAGGGGTGCACGTAGTCGTTGCGCTGAATCATCTCGCGCGCGACCTCGCCGTAGTGGGTCTCCCAGGGATCCCAGAGGCCGACGGCGCCGAGGTACGGCAGCAGCACGAGGCCGGCAAAGGCGGCGGCGATGATTCCCGCGCGCAGCGGCGCCGGGTACTTCGTGAACGATTTGACGTTCTTCGACTCGATGAACTCCTTGCCGAGGACTGCCTCGGTCAGGGTATCGGGCTCCCGCGTCTGAGCTTCCGTCGTCATGGCGCGGGCCTCTAGCACCTTTACAAACGGTTGACCTGTTCTGCGTCACTCTCGCGGCGCGGCGGCGGCAGCCAGGCGGAGCCCCAGCTCAGACCGGCGAGCCGGGCTCTTCAGGCGCCGCGCGGAACGCCTTCAACCACTGCCCGCTGACGACGAAGCGGGGGAAGTTGAAGAACTGCTCGACGAAGATTCGGCTGACGGCGTCGAGCGGGCCGTCGAAGGGGATCGCCGGGTTCTTCTCGGCGGCGTGGCCGACGGCCTGGGCCATGAACGCGATCATCATCGAGCCCAGGCCGAACGACGCGAAGAACCACTCCGCGTGGAGCAGCGCCCAGACCACGTTCAGCGTCGCGAGGATGAACGCCGGCACCGCGATGATGTGGATGAGGAGGTTCAGTCGGCTGCCGTGGAAGTCCCGGTAGCCCTTCCACTGCCACTCAACGAGATCAGGCCGCATGTCGGGCCGCTTCATAGCAGCGCAGTGCGCAATCCGCTGCTCAAGCCTCGGCGCCCACCGGCTCAAGCCTCGCGGCTGTGACGAGAGGCACACGCCGTGAAGCGCAGCGCGTCATGCTCCTACTCCTGGTGACCCTGGCGCTGAGCCAGTCGGCGGAGCCGTCCGCCGATCCCATCGATGACGAGAACCTCCGCAAGGCCGAGCAGATCGCGCGCGAGCTGTTGACGCGCAAGAGACGTCCCGCGTCCGACATCGCCGTCGAGCAACCCGAAGGCGACCGGCCCCACCTGCAGTTCAACAAAGAGGTGTGGTGCGTCGAGCTCAAGCCCTCGGAGCGCGTGAAGTCGGGCAAGTACCGGGTCCAGTGCGACGAGCCGTCCCAGACGTGCTTCGCGGCGCCCGACCGCGTGCTGCGCGACGGCGTCGAGACCGAAGAAGAGCTGCAGCGCACGTCGCTCTGCTCGCACCTCTCGGCAGCGGACCTCGAGCGGCACGCCGGCGCGTACCGGTTCGTCGAGGCGGTCGCCGAAGCGCCCGACGGCTGGTTCCGCGACGAGCAGGGGCGAATCATCCAGGTGAACTTCGACCTTCACCGCCGCGTGTACTTCGGAGGGGCGTACGCGCCGCTGTTCCGCCCCGGGCCGGCGAGCGACTTCTCGCAGGCGGGCGGCGCGCTCGCGCGTGGCCGCGCGGACTTCGGCATCGAGATCGAGCTCGCCGACGAGCAGCGCCGCGACCTGCATCGGCTACACATCCTCGAGGGCTCGGCCTGGCTGGGAGGAAACGAGACGCGCATCCTCGCCACCGCGGTGCGGTACGACTGGAGCTCGCGGAGACTCTCTCCTCCCCTGTGGCTGACGACGTTCGTGGGCCGGCCGCGCCGAATCGATCTCGACCTCAACCTGAGCGGCTGGTTCGAGACGCTGCGCTTCGAGCTGATCTCCGACAAGAGCTACCTCACGCTCGCGACCGCGAACGCGGCGATCGATCTCTGGCACTCGAAGGATCTGCAGTCGTACCTGCGCGTGCGGCTGGGCCCGGCGGGCGAGCTCGACCTGCAGACGCGCAGCGTCGGCTTCCGGCCCGAGGTCGCCATCGAGGGAGACTTCACGCTCGACCCCGACGGCTTTCACCACCTCACCGGCGCCGTCATCGGAGAGAAGCTGTTCTTCGAGCAGCCGATTCCGGGGCGGCGCGTGAACCCGCAGCGCCTGCGCGCGCGGCTCGGCTACGAGCTGATCCTGCTGGCGATCAACGACTACCCGCTGACGCTCGTCGTCGATGCGCGCGCGATGTGGCGCGACGATCTGCCGAACGTGGCGCCGGGCTGGGACTTCGGCCTCGACGCCGGCCTGCGCTTCAGCTTCTGGGCCCCGCAGCGGCGCACCGCGGTTCCGGTGCTGCGGCGGGGGTGAGGTGATCGCGCTCGTCATCGCCGCGCTCGTCGCGCAGTCGGGCGACCCGTGCTGGGACGAGGAGGGCGGCCGGCGCTTCCGGACCTGCTTCGACCCCGGCCGCGGGCTCGAGCTCTACGCCGGCGGCGGCGCGCGCGCGCTGAACGGAGGGCTGGATCTGGGCCTCTCCGTCCGCATCCGCGGAGACCGCGACAGCCGCAGCAAGGCCGGCACCTCGTGGCTGCACGCGCACCGCGCGGCCATCGTCGGAGCGCGCTGGTCTTTCGAGCAGCGCAACCTCACGCTGATGGCCTACGAGGGCATCGCGCGCCGCCACGTCGACGACGGCTCGCTGGTGCTGCCGACGAACCCGCCGATCCGCCTGCCCTTCCCGCTCGACGTCGGGCTCTACGCGGCGGTCGCGCGCTACGAGCGGCGCGTCGAAGAGGGCTACGCCTGGCGGCTCGACACCGTGCGCGTGGGGATGATGTTCGACCCGCTGCGCTCGGCGTCGGGCCGGTTTCATCTCGGCATCGGGCCGTCGCTCGCGCACTCGATGCGCTTCGACGGCACGCAGCTGCGCCACGAGCTGACGCCGCTGACCGCGGTGCAGGTGTTCGTCAACCTCGAGAGCGAAAACGGGCTGTGGGTCTTCCGCGCGGCCGGCCACGCCGGGTGGACGTTCGACGCGGCCGCGTTCCAGTCGGGCGCCGTGTTCCGCACGCGCGGAGAGCTCACGCTCGAGCGCGTGCTGGTCGCGGTCAACGATCAGCCGATCTCGGTGCAGCTGCGCGCGGCAGGCGCGTTCATGGACGCGGGGGCGCTGCAGCAGAACGAGTGGAGCGTGGGCGGTGCGCTCAAGATGCAGCTGTTCGCGCACCGGTGACGGGCCCGCGACGACGTGCCGGCGCCCGAGCTGGTCGACGACGACGAACTCGACGCGCCGGTTCGCGCCGCGGCCCTCGGCCGAGTCATTCGACGCGATCGGCGGCGACGACCGGCTCGGGCGCGGGCTCCTCGATCGCGACGGGCGCCGCGGCTGGCGCAGGCTCGGGCGCCGCAGGAGGCGGCGCAACCTGCGCAGGCACCACCACGCCAGGCCGCGACTCGGCGTCGTCGCTCGGCACCCAGCCCAGCGACGCCACGACGCGGAACCGCGGAGTCCCGTAACCCGGCGACAGCCCCGGCCCGGCGCCGAGCGTGAGCGCGAGCCCCTTGATGGGCATCCACCGCACCGCGACGATCGCCTCGAGCGGGGCCTGCACCGCGCCCGCGCCGGCGAACCCGAGCTCACCACCGACGCTGGCCATCGCCGACACGTCGTACTTCGGCACGAGATCGATCTTCCCCGCGACGGCCCAGGTGAACGCGCTGCCGACGGTGAGGTTGAGCAGCTGCTGCTGCTGGCGAATCGCGACGCCGAGATCGAGCAGCACCGCGGAGCGGCGCGGGCCGTTCCACTGGCCGATCACCGTCGGGGTCGCCGTCGGGCCCGCGTAGCCGGCGTACGCCGCCCCGCCGGCGGTCGGCAGCGTCACCGGCAGCGACGCCGCGAACGAGAACGGCCCGACGTCGAGAAGCCGCACCTTCGCCTGCACGCGGAGGTCGGCGAGGGCGACCTGGCTCCCGCCGGCGGACAGACCGGGATCGACGACTCCGGCGCCGACGGCCTGCGTGATGACGACGGGGACCGCGAGCCCGACCTCGACGCGGTTGAACAAGCCGATGGCGCCGCTGACGGTCATCGTCGTCTGGCTCGCGGCGAGCGTCTGGCGCACGCCCTCGTCGGTGACGGTCACCGCGCGCAGCGGCACGTCCGCGTAGCTCGCGTAGACGAGGATCTGCGGCATCAGGTGCGGAGAGACCGCGGCCGACTGCACGCCGAGCACGTCGCCCGCTCCGGCTTGCGGCTGGAACCGCTCGAGCAGGAACGTGCGACTGACGTCCTGTGCCTGCGCGGCGGTCGCGCTGACGAGCACCGCCGCGGCGACGCCCACCGCACGCCGGCGGCGCAGCAGCGCGAGCACCGCGAGCGCGAGGCCGAGCACGCCGAGATCGCCTCCCGACGCCTGGCAGCCGAGCCCGACGCCGCCCTGCACGCGCCACTGGCTCTTGTCACCCTTCGCGAGGCACTGTCCGCCGGCGCAGAAGCCGTCGGCGCCGCACTCGGCGTCGCTCGAGCAGTTGGTCCGGCACGCCGTGTCGCCGCACGCGTACGTGCCGCAGAGCGCGGTGACGGGCTGCGCGCAGCGGCCCGCTCCGTTGCAGGCGCTGGCCTGCGTCTCGCGGCCGCTCGAGCACGAGGCCGCCACGCACTGCACCTCGCCGCCCGCGTAGGTGCACGCATCGCGGCGCACTCCGTCGCAGGCTCCGCCGCACATCGTGCCGTCGCTCGCGCAGTCCTGCCGCGCGCCGTGCGGAGCTCCGCTGACCGCCGTGCAGGTGCCGACGCTGCCCGCCACGTCGCACGCCTCACACTGGCCGTCGCACGCGGTGTTGCAGCACACGCCGTCGACGCAGCTGCCGCTGCCGCACTGGTTGCTCGCGGAGCACGACGCCGCGGGAGGCCGCTTCGCCACGCAGACTCCGGCAGAGCACCAGTTGCCCGCCGCGCAGTCTGCGTCGGCGGAGCACCCGCCGTTGCAGGCGGAGGCGCCGCACGCGAACGCGCCGCACGCCTGCTCCTGCTTCGCCGGGCAGTGGCCGGCGCTGCACGTCGCCGCCATCACCGCGACGCCGCCGGAGCACGAGGCCGCCCGGCACTCCGCCTGGGGGTACGCGCACGCCGTCACGTCTTCACCGTTGCACTGGCCGCCGCACGCGGTGCCGTCGCTCTCGCAGGCAGACCGCGAGCCGTGCGGCGCTCCGACGACCGGGGAGCACGTGCCGACCTTGCCCGCGACGTCGCACGCCTGGCACTGGCCGTTGCACGCGGCGTTGCAGCAGACGCCGTCGGTGCAGAAGCCGCTGCCGCACTGGTTGTTCGCCGCGCACGACGCGCCCGGCTCCTTCGTCGGCACGCAGATGCCCGCCGCGCACCAGTTGCCCGCCTCGCAGTCCGAGTCGGCCTGACAGTCGCCGAGGCACGCGTTTGCGCCGCAGACGAACGGAGCGCACGCCACCTGCTGCTCCGCCGGGCACATGCCCGCGCCGTTGCACGAGGCGCCGAGCGTGGCCACGCCCGCGGTGCACGACGGCGCGCGGCACTGGGTCGACGCCGTCGGGTACTCGCACGAGTCCCTCAGCGTGCCGTTGCACGTGCCGCCGCAGACGCCCTCGTCCGTCGTGCACGGAGCGCGGCCGGCGTGCGGAGCGCCCGCGACCGGCGAGCAGGTTCCGACGCTGCCCGCGACGTCGCAGGCCTCACACTGGCCGCCGCACGCCACGTCGCAGCACACCCCGTCGGTGCAGAAGCCGCTGCCGCACTGGTTGTCCGCTCCACACGCGAGGCCGGGCAGCTTCTTCGGCTCGCACACACCGCCCGAGCACCAGTTGCCCGCCGCGCAGTCCGAGTCGGCCGCGCAGTTGCCCGCGCACGCCGTCGCGCCGCAGAGGTACGGAGCGCAGCTCTCGGTCTGCACCGCCGGGCAGTGCCCCTGGCCGTCACACGCCGCCGCGAGCGTCGCGACGCCCGTCGCGCACGAAGCCGAGCGGCAGCTCTGCGCCGCGCCGGGGTAGCTGCACGCGTTGCGCGCGGTGCCGTCGCAGGTTCCGCCGCAGACCGTGCCGTCGCTGTCGCACGACGTGCGCGAGCCGTGCGGCGCTCCGGCGACCGGAGAGCACGTGCCCTCGCTGCCCGCCACGTCGCACGCTTCGCACTGGCCGTTGCAGGCCGCGTTGCAGCAGAAGCCGTCGGCGCAGGTGCCGCTCGCGCACTCGCCGGCCGCGGCGCAGGCGCCGCCGTTCGACCTCTTGAAGCTCGCGGTGACGGTGCGGGCGCCGGTGACGTTCGTCGCGACGTAGCTGCCGTTCGTCGCCGAGACCGGCGTCGGGCCGTCGACGAGCGACACGAGCTCGTAGCCGGGAGCCGGCGCGATGGTGCACGTCGAGCTGCCGCCATACGGCACCGGCGACGAGCAGGTCACCGAGCCGTTCGCGTCCGCCTGGCCGACGACGCCGAAGGTGTCGATGGCGAACGAGGCCGACAGCGCGTGCGCCGCGGTGACGTTCGAGAACGTGTACGAGGCGACCGCTCCGACCGAGGCGCCGTCGACGAGGACGTCGGCGATGTGGTGGTTCGCGGCGGCGGCGATGTTCACGGTGAGCGACGAGCCGTGCGCGACGTGCTGCGTCCCCTGCGGGGAGACCGAGCCGTTCGGCCCGGCCGAGGCGGTGACCGCGTAGGTGTCGATGGCGAACGTCGCCGCGATGGTGTGCGGCGCCGTCACGCTGGAGAACGTGTACGAGCTCACCGCTCCGACCGAGACGCCGTCGACGAGCACGTCGGCGACGTGGTGGTTCGCGGCCGGCGCGAGGGTGAACGTCGCCGAGGCCCCCCACGCGACCGTCTGCGAGCCGGAGATGCTGCCGTTCGCGCCCGCGGACGACGTGATGAGGAAGGTGTCGATGGCGAACGTCGCCGCGATGGTGTGCGGCGCCGTCACGTTCGAGAACGTGTACGAGCTCACCGCTCCGACCGAGACGCCGTCGACGAGCACGTCCGCGACGTGGTGATTCGCCGCCGGCGTGATGGCGAACGTCGCCGAGGCCCCCCACGCGACCGTCTGCGAGCCCGAGATGCTGCCGTTCGCGCCCGCGGACGAGGCGATGAGGAACGTGTCGAGCGCGAACGACGCGGCGATGGTGTGCGGCGCGGTGACGTTCGAGAAGGTGTACGAGGTGACGGCTCCGACGGAGACGCCGTCGACCCGCACGTCGTCGATGTGACGGCCGGTGGCCGGCGTGATGGTGAACGTCTGGCTGCCGCCCTGCACCACGGGCGTCGAGCCGGCCGGCGAGATCGACCCGCCGCTGCCGGCCGACGCCGTGATGGTGAAGCTGGGAGGAGCAAACGCCGCGGTCAGCGTCGCATCGCCCGACACCGTGAAGGTGCACGGGTTCGCGGTGCCGGCGCAGGCGCCGCTCCAACCGGAGAACGTGTGGCCGGTCGTCGCGGTCGCGGTCACGCTGACCACGGTGCCGTCGATGAACGAGGTCGACGCGCTCGAACAGCCCGCGGCGCAGTCGATCGCCGACGGGCTCGTGACGACGCGGCCGGTGCCGGTGCCCGCCTTCGCGAACGTCACCGTCCGCAGCGTGCCGATGGCGTTCGTGTCGATGTCCTGGTTGTTCGTCGTGTCGTTGTCGGTGATGCCCGCGGGCGCGCTCACCGCGACGAGGTTCGTCATCGAGCCGCTCATCGCGCCTGCCGTGAGCGTGCCGTTCACCGAGAACGTCACGCTCGCTCCGGAGGCGAGGTTCACGGCCTGCGAGATCGAGCCGGTGCCGCTCGCCGCACCGCAGCCGGCGCCGCTGCACGTCCAGCTCGCCGAGGCGAGCTGCGCCGGCATGTTCCACGTCACCGTGGCTCCGTTCGCAGCGGTCGGGCCCGCGTTCGTCACGACGACGGTGAAGGCGTACGCCTGGCCCCACGCGACGGCCGCGACCGTGTCGTCGAGCTGCGCGCGCAGGTCCGCGTACTGGACGTTCGCGGTGACGGCCGTCTCCACCAGCGGCCCGAGCAGCGCCGAGACGCCGTCCGCGCGCACCGAGTAGTTGCCGGCCGAGATCTTCCCGCTCGCGCCCGCGGCGATCTGAACGGTGACGGTGAACGAGCCGCTCGCGCTCGGGTTGACCGTGCCGACGTTGCAGACGACCTGGCCCGTCGTCGCGCCGACCGCCGGGGTCGTGCACGTCGCGCCCGGCGCGGAGATCGACTGGAAGCTGGTGTTCACCGGCAGGTTGAACGTCACCGTCGTGTTGTTCGCCGCCCCGGCGCCGCGGTTCTGGTAGCTGAGCGTGTACGTGATGTTGCTGCCCGCGTTCGCCGACTGCGGAGCGCTCGCCGCGACCTGCAGGCCGGGGAGAAACGGGCCGAAGCCGTCGACGTAGACCTCGCCCCAGTGGCCCGACTGCGAGCAGCCGGCGCCGATGACCTCGAGCCGAACCGTGTCGCCGACGGCGAGCGCGACGTTGCCCGGCGCGATGTCGAACGACTGCCAGTCGGTGAAGTAGTTGGTGCCCTGGATCTGCCAGGGCACGCCCGACTGGTTCGCGAAGTTGAACGTGCCGAAGAGCGTCGCGTTCTTCGTGACGTTCGTGAGCATCACCCAGAAGTACGGCTGATCCGCCGGGCCGTGGCCGCCGCTGTTGAGCACCGGAGCCAGCGCGAAGCGCACGTGCACCTTGTCGTCGGAGGGGTCCACGTCCGCGGGCCCGACCGTGAACTGCTGCACCAGCGTGTTCACGTTGTAGCCGGTGCCGAGCTCGTTCACGACGACGGCGTTCTGGCCGTACTTCGGCACGCGCAGCGACGCGGCGGAGGTGAGGCCGGCGGGGATGATGCTCTCCGTCGGGCCGGTGACCACCTTCGTGCGGTTGGTGCCGCCCGCGAGCAGCTTGAGGTCGCTCCGCGAGGCGGGCGGGTACGTGATGCCGCGGTTCTGAAACGTGCTCACCGTCCAGCCGGTGAGGCCCCCGTCCTCGAAGTCGCCGTTGACGAAGACGGCGTCGCGGCGCACCTCGGGTGGGGTCTGCGTCTCCGCAGGTGCGACATCGCGCTGGCAGGCGGCGACTGCGACGGCGGTGCAGAGGGCGAGGCTGAGCTTTCGCATGAATGGGGCACCCGACTTCAAGGCTCGGACCACCCACACTTCTCCTCTGAGGGGGAGTCACCGCGACGTGGGTCGGCGCCGACACCGGGGTGAGACCGGACCGGGCCTCAGCGGACCGAAGCCCGAGGGTGTGGCAGCGTGAAGAACGCGCGCGCGAACTTCTCCGGGTCGCGCACGCCGCGCTCGCGCAGCCACACCTCGGCGTCATCCGACTGAACGAGCGCGCCGCGGAGCTGCCCTGCCGCGCGCCGGGCGGCGACGGCGTGCGTGACCGCACCGGCCGCGTCCAGCAGCCGGGCCCCCTCGTCGAGCTGCTCGAGCGCCTGGGCCGTCTGCCCATCGCGCGCGGCGGCGGCGCCCTGCAACAGGCGCGCAAGCCCGGTCGCCCAGCCGAGGCCCTCGCCCTCGAGCAGCCGCGCGAGCTTCGCCGTCTCGTGGGACGGCAGCGTGGGGTCGAGCGCCGCGAGCTGCCCGCGCACATACCCGACGAGCACGCGGGTGAGCTGAATGCGCAACATCCCCGACTCGCGGATCTTCGGCCACTCGGCCTTCTCGCGCGCCACGGCCTCGGCGTGGCGGCCCTCGTACAGCAGCGCGGCGAGCTCTCCGAGGTATCCCCACAGGTGCTGCGCGAAGTAGCCGGCCTTCGAGAAGCCCTGCAGCGCGGCGCCGATCTCTTTCAGCGCCCCGTGCGCATCTCCCTCGATGAGCCGCACGAGCCCGCCGACCCGGACACGGAAGTTCGTGAGCGCGTACGCGTCTCCCCTCGCCTGCGCCTGCTCGCGCACCGCATCGACCTGCTGCTTCACGCGCGCGTATTCGCCGAGGTTGAACCACGCCCACGCGAGGTACTGCTGCGAGCTCACGATCTCCCAGGTGAGGTCGGGCCGCTTCTCCTCGAGCAGCGAGACCGCGTACTCGAAGTGCCGCGCGGCCTCGCGCAGCTGCCCGCTGCCCAGCGAGGCGCACCCGGTCATCAGCGCGGCCAGCCCCTCGGCGTGATCGCTCGGGTGATCCTTCAGCACCGCCGACAGCCGCTCGAGGGCAGCGAGGCAGGCGTCGCGGTGCGCGAGCCCGACGAGCCCGTGGAAGCCCGCCTCGAGCGCGAGCGCGCGGGCGATGCGGTACGGGTCTCCGCACTCGAGCGCGTGGCGGAAGTGCGCGGCCTGGAAGCTCGCGCCGAGCGCGGGGTCGACCAGCGAGAAGCCCTTCGCCGCCGCCCAGAACGCGTCGGTGCGCAGCAGGGCGCCCGCCTCCCAGGCCTCCTTCGGCTTGACCTCGATGCGCTCGAGCTCGACGCGGCTGCGCGGCGCGAGCGGGGTCCCCGCCTCGCCCGCCTTCGGCACCGCCGAGCCGAGCGCGATGAGCACCTCGCTCATCACGGCGAGCCCGGCGTCGATGTGCCCGCTGTACAAGAGCTGCTCGCCCGCGCGCAGGCGCAGGGGGATCGCCTCTTCGCGCGGCGCGCTCGCGGCGGCCTGCAGGTACACGGCGGCAGCGGCCTTGCCGCGCCCCGCCCCGGCGAGCGCCGCGGCGCGCCGGCGCTGCAGCCGGTCGACGTCCTCCGGCGCGCGGCCCTTCAGCGCGCGCTCGTACAGCCGCGCCGCGCGATCGAACGCGAGCACCGCCTCGGCCTTCTCGGCCGCCTTCTCGGCGGCGACGGAGGCGCGCAGCACCTGCCCGGCCTCGGCCGCCCAGTCGGCGACGGCCTCGAAGTCTCCATCCGGCGCGGCAGCGAGCGCATCGGCGAGCGCGAGCAGCAGCCGGCTGCGCTCCGCCTCCGGCAGCGCGTCGCGCACCGCACGGCCGAGCTCGCGCTGGTACGGCACGAGCCGCGCTCCGTCGCTGGCGAGCAGCCGCGAGGCCAGCAGCTGCATCGAGGGATCCGCGGCGACGGCGTCGAGCTTCGCCGCGTGCCACGCGACGAGGCGATCGACGGGGCGCTGCGCCACCGCCACGACCTCGAGCAGCCGGCGCGCCCCAGGAGCCAGCGCCGCGAGGTGCGCCGCCGCCCACTCGGCGAGCGTGCTCTTCCCCTCCTCGGCGAGCGCCGACAGCCGCGCCACGAGCAGCGGGTTGCCTTCGGCCTCGCGCACCACCGCCTCGACCTGCGCCTCGGGCGCGCCGTGGGCCAGCGCCAGCGCTCGCGCCGTCTGTTCCCGAAGCGGAGCCAGCACCAGCCGCGTGAGCTGCACGTCGCGCGCGCCGGCCGCCGCGAACGCCGCGTCCTCGAGCGCGCGCACCGCGCCCTCCGGCTCCTTGCCGCGGCTCTCGAAGGCGGCCACCACCAGCACCGGCGGCAGCGACGGAGAGTCCAGCACCTTCGCCAGCAGCGCCGCGCTGTCGTCGTCGCTGAACTGCAGATCGTCGAGCGCGAGCACGACCGTCCGCTGCTTCGCGAGCACGAGCAAGAGCTGCCGCAGCGCCGCGAAGCCTCGCCGGCGGATCTCGAGCGGGTCGGTGGGCACCTGCGCGGCCTCGGGCGGCACCGCGGGCTCGAGCCGCTTCGCCACCGGGAACAGCCGCATCAACGAGCGCACGTCGCGCGGCATCAGGGGCCTCAGCGCCGCCAGCGGCAGCGCCCCGAGCTGCGACACGAGCGCGTCGATCGCGCCGTCGAACGCCTTGAAGGGCACCGACTCACGCTCGCCGCACTGCGCGTAGAGCACCAGCGCGGTGGGATCGCTGCGCTTCACCTCGGCGAGGAACGCGTCGACGAGCGCGCTCTTGCCGAGGCTCGCCGGCGCCTCGACGAAGACCAGCGCCGGAGCCTTGCGCTCCCTCACCCACCGGTGCGCCGACCGCAAGGCGTCGAGCTCCGCGTCGCGGCCGAACAGGTGCGGCGCCGCCGGAGGCCGCGCCTTCGGCCCCGGGCGCTGCAGCCGCGCGAGCAGCTCGTGGCCCTTCGGCCGCTGCCACGGCTCGCGGGCGAGCAGCGCGTAGCAGAGCGCGTCGAGATCGGCGGGGACCCCTTCGGTGTACGCGCTCGGCGGCCCCGGGTCCTGCGTGCGGCGCGCCTTCAGCATCTGCGTCGTCGGGCCCTCGAACGGCACCTGCCCGGTGAGCGCCTCGAACAACAGCACGCCGACCGCGTACCAGTCCGACGCCTCGTCGAGCTGCATGCCGCCCGCCTGCTCCGGAGACATGTACGCGGGCGTCCCGACCACGAGCCCCTTCGCGAGCTTCTCGTCGACCTCGGAGAGCTCGTGCACGAGGCCGAAGTCGAGCAGCACCACGCGGCCGTCCTTCGCGACGAGCACGTTCGACGGCTTCACGTCGCGGTGCAGCTTGCCGGCCGCGTGCAGCGCAGAGAGCCCGTCGACGAGCTGGCCGAGCGCTTCACGCAGCCGCGCGACGAGCTCCGGTGACGGCGGAGGCCGCTTCTTGGCCGGCGGAGCGTGCGGCGGCGCCGCCGAGTCTCCGCCCTTCGGCTGCTCGACGGTGGCGGTCGTGGCGTCGAGCAGCGGCGCGGGAGCGCGCTCGTTGATGGTGGGCGCGCCGCTCGACGAGACGCCGCCGCCGGCAGGGCCGGGCACCGGAACGCCGCGAACGTGCTCGAGGAAGTTCTTCCCGTCGACCAGCTCCATGGTGAAGAACCACTGGTCGCCGTCGGACATGAGCTCGTACAACGTCACGAGGTTGGGATGAACGAGGTCTTGCAGAGATCGGAACTCGCGCTTGAAGCGCATGAGCGAGTCGGGGCTCGCGCGCTGCAGCACCTTCACCGCGACGAACGCATTCCGCTCGGCGTCGTACGCCTGGTAGACGCGCCCCCAGCTGCCGGCGCCGAGGACGCGGGTCGGCGAGTAGCGCTTGTTGCCTGCGAACGACGGCTCGGACATCGGGTGCGCACTCTAGAGTCTTCATGGAGCCACGATGAGTGAGATCGACGAAGGCCGCCGTTCGGCCGCGAGGCGCGCGCTCGCGCTCGACGACGCCGCGCTGATGGCCGAGTGCGTGGAGCAGTTCTTCAACGCCGGCGGCCCCGGCGGCCAGCACCAGAACAAGGCCGAGACCGCCGTGCGGCTGACGCACCCGCCGACGGGCGTGACGGTGACCGCCACCGAGCGCCGCAGCCAGGCGATGAATCGCGGCGAGGCGCTCGAGCGGCTGCGGGCCCGGCTCGCCGCGATGACCGTCGTGCAGGCGCCGCGCGTGCCGACGAAGGTGACGAGGTCGCAGAAGCGGCGGCGGCTCGAGAACAAGAAGCGGCACGCGCAGAAGAAGAGAGATCGAAAAGGCGAGTGGTGACGGGTGCGGAACGGCGTCGCGCGACATACATGAGTCCTCCCGCCGTGACGTCACCCCTCGAAGCACTTCAGCAAGCGCTCACCTCCGCCCGCCGCGCCCGCGTCGTGGGGGTCAAGCACGCGGCGCGCGGCTGGGTGCTCTCGCAGCTGAAAGCCCCCATCCTCGCGATCGCCGCCGACGAAGACGAAGCCGACCGGCTCGCCGGCGACCTCGCGCTCTTCCTCGGCGACGGCGTGCTCCGGCTGCCCGCCGAAGAGTCGATGCCGTGGGACGAGCTCATCCCCGACACCGGCATCGTCACCGAGCGCCTGGCGGCCCTCTTCCACCTGCGCTTCGAAGACCCGAAGGCGGTCGTCCTCTCCGTCCGCGCGGCGAGCCGCAAGGTGCTCCCGCCGGACGTGATGGGCTCCTTGCGCTTCACCATCACTCCGAAGCTCGACACCGGCCGCGACGCGCTGGCGCGAAGGCTCGCGGACATGGGCTACCGCAACGTGCCGCTCGTCGAAGACGTCGGCACGTTCTCGATGCGCGGAGACATCCTCGACGTCTTCCCCCCTCTCGAGCAGAACCCGGTGCGCCTCGAGTTCTTCGGCGACGAGGTCGAGTCGATGCGCAGCTTCGACCCGCAGTCGCAGCGCACGCAGAGAGACGTCTCCAGGGTCGAGCTCTTCCCCGCGCGCGAGCTCTTCTTCAGCGCCCAGACGCGCGCCGCCGCCGAGAAGGCCGTCCGCGACGCCGCCGAGGTCAGCACGATTCCGACGTCGCGCGTCCGCGAGCGCCTCGAGCAGATCAAAGAGGGCATCTCCGCCGCCGGGCTCGAGGGCTTGCTCCCCGGCTTCTTCGAACGAGGCCTCTCCACCGTCTTCGACTACCTGCCGTTCTGGTCGAAGGCTGCGCCGATCATCTGGGTCGACGAGCCCGTCACGCAGGAGCGCGCCCTCGAAGAGCTGCACGGCGAAGCCGAGCGCAGCCACCGCGGCGCCGTCGAGCGCGAAGAGCTCACGCTGCCACCCTCGGCGCACTTCCTCACCCCCGGCGAGCTGAAGCAGCAGCTCGAGCGCTTCCCCACCCTCGAAGGCGGAGGCCTCTCGCTCGACGCCGGCGCCGCGCAGCCCATCACGTTCCACCTGCAGGAGACGCGCGACCTGCGCGAGGCCATTCGCTCGCATCACGGCGAAGAGGGCGCGCTCGCCCCGCTGGTGGAGCGGCTCACCAAGTGGCGCGACGAGGGGCTCTCGACGGTCATCGCGTGCGGCAGCCGCGGCCAGGTCGATCGCTTGAAGCGCCTGCTCGACGATCGCGGCGTCACGTCACGCGCGCACCCGGGCCCGGTGCCGAAGCCGAAGCAGCTCTACGACCCGGGCATCTTCGCGCACCTCTTCGTCGCCGACGCGAGCGCCGGCTTCGTCGACCCCGCCGGCGGCCTCGCCGTGCTCGCCGACGAGGAGATCTTCGGCACCCGCGTGCACCGCCGCTCACGCCGACGCGGCGACGCCGGCTTCGCGAGCTTTCAGGATCTCAAAGAGGGCGATCTCGTCGTCCACTCCGAGTTCGGAGTCGCGCGCTACGCCGGCATGACCTCGATGCAGGTGCACGGCGTGCGCGCCGAGCTGCTCGTTCTCCAGTTCGCCGGGAAGGACAAGGTCTACCTGCCCGTCAGCCGCATGCGGCTGATCTCGCGCTTCACCGGCGGAGACCCCGAGAAGGTCCAGCTCGACAAGCTCGGCTCGGGCAGCTGGGAGCGCACCAAGGCCCGCGTCAAAGAGAACCTGCTCAAGATGGCCGCCGAGCTCCTCAAGCTCTACGCCCAGCGCAAGGCCCACGGAGGCCACGCCTTCACCGCCCCCGACCGCTACTTCCGCCAGTTCGAGGCCGACTTCGAGTTCGAGGAGACGCCCGATCAGAAGAAGGCCATCGACGACGTCCTCGCCGACATGCAGAAGCCCGAAGCGATGGACCGGCTCGTCTGCGGCGACGTCGGCTACGGCAAGACCGAGGTCGCGATGCGCGCCGCGTTCAAGGCCGTGCTCGATCGCAAGCAGGTCGCCGTGCTCGTGCCGACCACGCTGCTCGCGCACCAGCACCACGCGACGTTCAAGAAGCGCTTCACCGGCTACCCCGTCACCATCGAGGTCGTCAGCGGCCTGCAGAAGGGGCCCGAGTCGCGCGAGATCCTGCGCCGGGCGCGCGAGGGCCGCGTCGACATTCTCATCGGCACGCACAAGCTGCTCGGCAGCGAGGTCGGCTTCAGGGACCTCGGCCTGCTCGTCATCGACGAGGAGCAGCGCTTCGGCGTGAAGCAGAAGGAGCAGCTCAAGAAGCTGAAGGCCCAGGTCGACACGCTGACGCTCAGCGCGACCCCGATTCCGCGCACCCTGAACATGGCGATGAGCGGCCTGCGCGACATGTCGCTCATCACCACCCCGCCGGTCGACCGCCGCGCCATCCGCACGTTCGTGAACCGCTACGACGCGCAGCAGGTGAAGGAGGCGATCTTGCGCGAGGTGCAGCGCGGCGGGCAGGTCTTCTTCGTGCACGATCGCATCGCCTCGCTCGGTGGCATCGAGAAGCAGCTGCGCGAGCTCGTGCCGAACGTGAGCCTCGGCGTCGCGCACGGGCAGATGCCCGAGGGCAAGCTCGAGCAGGTGATGCTCGACTTCGTCGAGAAGCGGCTGCAGGTGCTCTTGTGCACCAGCATCATCGAGAGCGGCCTCGACATCTCGTCGGCGAACACCCTCATCGTCGACCGCGCCGACATGTTCGGCCTCGCGGCGCTGTACCAGCTCCGCGGCCGCGTCGGCCGCAGCAAGGAGCGCGCGTACGCGTACCTGCTGGTGCCCTCCGAGCGCGGCATCACGAAGGACGCCGAGCGCCGCCTCGAGGTGCTGCAGGCGTTCACCGAGCTCGGCGCGGGCTTCTCGATCGCCTCGCACGATCTCGAGATCCGCGGCGCCGGCAACCTGCTCGGCGGCGAGCAGTCGGGCTCGATCGAGGCGGTCGGCTTCGATCTCTACGCGCAGATGCTCGAGGAGGCCGTCTCCGAGATGCGCGGCCAGCCGCCGCGCACCGAGGTCGAGCCCGACGTGAACCTGCCGCTCGAGGCGCTGTTGCCCGACGACTACGTGCCCGACGTGCAGCAGCGGCTGGTGCTCTACAAGCGCTTCTCGAGCGCGATGACGCCGGAAGAGCTGAACGACCTCCGCGCCGAGCTCATCGACCGCTTCGGCGACGCGCCGCCCGAGGTCGACAACCTCTGCGAGCTGATGCTCTTGAAGATGGACCTGCGGCGCCTGCGCCTGCGCTCGCTCGACGCGGGCCCGGGCCGGCTCGTCGTCACGCTCGGCAACGACGCCGCGCTCGATCCGTCACGGCTCGCGGGCCTCGTCCAGAAGTCGCGCGGCAGCATGCGGCTGACGCCCGAGATGAAGCTCGTCTCGAAGATCGGCGACACCGTGAAGGGCGAGGCGTTCATCCACGAGGCGAAGTCGCTGCTCGGCGCGCTGATGAAGTGCAGCCTGCAGCGGTACTGAGGGTCGAATTTGCCCCGGTGACCGTTTCGCTCACACGCGCCCTTTCATTCTTGAAATTGCGCTTGCACCGCTGAAACCGGACCGCGCGTTCAGGTCCGCGAAACAGCGTGCAAAAGGGGTCGGCACGCAGGCTGCACAAGGGGCGCGTGCCTCTCCCGGTTTCTCCCGAGCTCGCACTTCTTTGATGCCGGGAGAGGCGTTGTTCTTCCTCTCATCCCATGCTCGAACGTTTCCTCGATTCGGCCGACGCCGCCCAGGTGATGGAGCTCATGCGCGAGGCCGAGCTGTCGGCGCTGCAGATCACCGAAGAAGTTCAGTGGAGCGAAGACGGCACCACGTGGTCCGTCGTGCTGCTCGTCCCGCCCGCCCGGCTCGTCTTCCGCCGCTACGCCGCCGGCGAGCGCAATGATCTCACCCCGACCGATGTGCCCCAGCGCGTCGCCGAGCAGCTCACCGAGCGCCTGCGGCGCGAGACGCTGTGGCGCAACGTCCGGAAGCAGCTGGAAGATCGCTTCAGCTAGCCCTTACCGAAGGCGGTCACGCCCTCGCCGCCTCACAGCTCCAGCAGCTTCATCTTGTTCTTCGCCGCCTTCGCCATCTTCCCGCGGCCGCTCTCGGCGAGCGCCTCGAGGATCTCGGCGCCGACGCTCTTGAGCTCGAACTGCGGCTTCTCGGCGAAGTGCACGCCGACGTAGTACTTCGCCTCGTCGCTCAGCTTCTTGTCCTTGGAGATCGTCTCGGCGACCTTGAAGCCCTCGGCGTGCAGCTTCTCGAGCGCGGCCAGCACGGGGTCCCGCTGCCGCGCCCGCGGGTGGGGGTCCAGCGAGTGGTGCTGCAGCTGCGCGACCGCGAAGCCGTACTTGTCCTGCTCGGTGGCGACCGTCGAGCTGCCGAGCAGCTGGGCGATCATGTCGGCGCGCGCGGGGTCTTTCTTCGCCAGCGCCTTCGCCTTGTCGCGCAACAGCTCCGCCCAACCTTGAGGGTCCGCGTTGCGCACCGGCTCGAGCTGACGCTTCGCCACCGCGAACGTCTTGCCGAGCTGCTTCTCGGCCGCCGCGAGCAGCGCCTTCACGTGCTTCTTGGAGAGCTCGCTCGAGCGCGGGTTCACCACCTCGGCGAGCACCTGGGCGCCGACGTCCTCCTCCGCGTCCGCGAGCGCGTCCACGATGATGTCGAGCCCGCCCGGCAGCGCGATGAGCACCTTGGCGGCCGCCTCGGCCCGGGTGCGATCTCCGCCGCGCGCGACGGGCGCGAGCGTCTTCGCCACGAGCTTCGGCTTCGCCTCGGCCATTCCGCCGAGCACGCCGATCGCCCACAGCGACAGGTCCACCGAGCGCGAGCTGCACAGCTCGGCGAGCTCTTCGGCGAACTCGGGCCCGACCCTCATCACCGTCAGCGAGTCGCGCGCCGCGCGCGCCACGAACGAGTCTGGCTCCTCGAGCAGATCCATCAGCGCCCGAATCGACTTCTTCGTCGGGTCCGCGCCCATCGCGAACCGCAGCGCGGTCGCCGCCTCGACGCGCACGAGCGGCGGGTACTTCCGGCCCGCGAACTCGAGCAGCGTCTTCTCGGCCTCGGGCAGCTCGAGGAAGCCGAGCACCTTGATCGCGCCGCGCAGCACGTCGACGTCCTCGACCGTCTTCTTCTTGTCGAGGAACTTCTCGACCTGCGTGCGCATCACGCGCCGGTCCGCCTCCGAGCCGCTCTTCGCCTCGGCGCGCACCGAGAGCGCGACCTTGTTGATCGTCTCCCACGGCTGCCCGCGCATGCCCTCGAGCGCCATCTCGAAGCTCTTGCTCGTGCCGACGGCGGGCAGCAGCTGCGACAGCTGCGCGCGCAGCTCGGGGGTCGCGTCGTCGAGCCGCGCCTTGATCTGAGGCAGCGCGTCTTCGCCGAGCGCCGCGATGGCCTTCGACGCCAGCGGCGCCAGCCCCTTGCGGCCGAGCGCCTCGAGCAGCACCGGCAGCGCCTTCATCGCGCCCATCGCGCCGAGGGCCTCGACCGCCGCCTCGGCGTAGCCGTCGACCGGATCTCTCGCCATCTCCACCAGGCGCGACACGACCGCGGCGTCCTTCACCTTCAGCTCGCCGAGCACCACGGCCGCGGCGATGCGTTTGCGCGGAGATTCGTCCTCCAGCAGCTCCACGATGCGTTTGAGCGGGTCCATCGGCGGCGCACCGTAGTATGAGCGCCCACATGCGGACGACGACTTTGAGCCTGCTCGCGGCCCTCTTCGCTTCAGCTTCGTTCACTGCAGGGTGCGTCACCCAGGGCACCTACGACCTGCTCAAGGCCGACCGGGACAACCTCGAAGAAGAGCTCGCCAAGAAGAACAAGTCCCTCGAAGAGGCGAACAAGAAGATCACGTCGGCCGACGAGCACCGCGCGAAGCTCGAGGGGCAGCTGGCGGATCTCACCGCGCAGAAGGCCGATCTCGACGCCCGCCTCAACAAGGCGCTGAGCGACAGCTCGAAGAACCTCAAAGACGCCGCGAAGCTGAAGGCCGACGTCGAGCAGATGACGGCCGCGCTTGCCGACCTCGAGAAGCGCCGCGCGCAGGCCGAGGCGCGCGTGAACGAGTTCAAGAGCCTGCTCGCGCGCTTCAAGACGCTCATCGACGCCGGCAAGCTCAAGGTCCGCATCGTCGAGGGCCGCATGGTCGTCGTGCTCGCGACCGACATCCTCTTCGCGCCGGGCTCGGCCTCGCTCTCGAAGGACGGCAAGGCCGCCATCGCCGAGGTCGCGCAGGTGCTCGCGTCGATCCCCAACCGCAACTTCCAGGTCGAGGGCCACACCGACAACGTGCCCATCTCGAACGCGCAGTTCCCCAGCAACTGGGAGCTCGCCGCCTTCCGCGGCACCAACGTCGTCAAGGCGATGATCGACGCCGGCATGCCGAAAGAGCGCATCAGCGCCGCGAGCTACGCGGACACCAAGCCGGTCGGCGTGAACGACATGCCCGAGGGCCGCGCGCTCAACCGCCGCATCGAGATCACGATCGTGCCCGACCTCTCCACGCTCCCCGGCTTCGAGGAGCTGCAGAAGGTCGAGAAGGGCAGCTGACACCGGCCTCACTTGATTGGATGCGGCGTGGCGCGCGCCGCCACCGTTCGGCTCTGCGGTCGACTCTCACGCAGCGCGCCGCGCGTGCATCCAGATCGAGTGAGCGCGGGACTAGGCCTTCGGCAAGAGCCCGCGCAGCTCGTCGGCAGACACCTCGTACGCGCGCCCGCAGAACTGGCACTTCGCCGAGGCCTTGCCGTCTCTCTCGATCATGTCGGTGAGCTCTTCGGCGCCGACCGTCGCGAGCGCGCGCATGACGCGATCCTTGGAGCAGGTGCACTTCCACGCGAGCGGGTACGTCGCGAGCACCTCGAACGGCTCGTCGCCGAAGAGCTCCTTCGCGGCGACCGCCGTCGAGCCGGCGGCCTTCCCCACCGCCGCGCGCAGCCGGTCACCGAGCCGCGTGGCGACGCGCTCGAGCTCGGCGGGGTCGGCGCCCGGCAGGCACTGCAGCAGCACGCCGCCCGTCGGGTGCAGCGCGACGCGCGTGGGCACCTGGTCCGACGTCGCGAAGTAGCGCTCGAGATCGGTCGAGAGCTCCATCGCCGACAGCTCGACCGACGAGCGGTAGTGCTCGCCCTGCCCCAGGTCGCGCAGCACCGACAGGAAGCCCGAGCGCCCGAGCACCGCAGCGGTGCCGTGCAGCTGCGTCTCTTTCACGTAGCCGCGCACCTGGCCGTCGGCCGAGGCGTCGACGAACAGCCCGCGCAGCGGCCCATCGCACTCGACCTGCAGGTTGATGCGCGTGCTGCCCTTCTGCAGCGCGGCGAGGAGCACCGCGGCGTTGAGCGCCTCTCCCAGGATGTCGGCCGACCCCGAAGCGAGGCCGTGCATCTGCGCGGCCTCGGAGCGCAGGCCGGCCGTGAGGCACGCCGCCCACTTGAGGTTCGGACCGGGAACGACTCCACGAACGAGACTGTCGCTCATGACGAGCGCGTCATTGCACGCAGTAGCCGGCGTCACAATATGCGCCGGGCGCACACGCGAAGAGGCCGCCCATCACGTTGCAGTTCGGCTGGCACACGCCCGTCGGCGAGGGCCGCGAGCCGCCGTCCGGCGTGCGCACCGAGTAGCCGTAGCAGACGTAGCCCGGGCGGCAGTCGCTCTGCCCCTGCTGAGGGCCCGAGCAGCTCTTCTCGCAGAGGTAGCTCGACGACCCCGCCGGCACGCAGACCGCGCCGCCGTCGCTGCTGCACACGCGCGGATCCATCGAGCAGTCGCCGGTGCAGTAGCCGCCGGTGAACCCCGACGGCCCGCCGTCGCGCAGGATCTCGGGAATGCAGAACCCCGCCCCGTTCGGCGTCGCCGCCGAGTTGCACATCATGCTCGTCATGCACGACTGCCCGGTCTTCTCGAGCGGAGGCCCGGCGTCGGGCAGGAACGGCTCCAGCAACCAGCACGCGCCGCCCGCGCCGACCGTGAAGCCGACGCACAGGTAGCCCTCGCGGCACGTGGAGAACGTGTTCGGCTCCGAGCACTGCGGCATGCACAGCGCGTCAGACTCTTCGCCGTTCACGCGAACGCAGATCGCGTCGTGCGCGCACGCCGTCGACGACATGCACGGCTTCGTGCAGTAGCCGCCCGGGTACGCGTACCGCTGCGTCGACGTCAGCTTGCGGCACTCGCCGCCATCGCCGAGCGACCCGCACTCGCCGTCGCTCATGCACGGGTTGCCCGTCACGCTCGGCGGCTCGGGCACGCACATGCCCATCGCGCACTTCTCGCCGGTCGAGCACGAGCGGCACGCCTCTCCGCCGGTGCCGCAGCTCATCCGCACCTGCGCGCTGAACGGAAGGCAGATGCCGTTGAAGCAGCAGCCGGGGCACGACGCGCCGCACGAGCCGCCGTCGGCGGGCCCCAGGCACTGGTGCGCCGTCGGGTCGCACTTCGAGCCCATCGAGGAGCAGTTCGAGCACATCGCGCCGCCCCTGCCGCACTGCGTGTCGGTCTCGTTGTTCACGCACTCGCCGGCCGCGTTGCAGCAGCCCGCGCACGTGCTCGAACACGGCTCCGGAATCGACTTACCGCACGAGGGCGGCAGCAGCACCGCCGAAGACACGAAGAGCAGTCCGAGCACCCACGACGCGGGGCCGGCCAACCGGCGCTCGCGGCGATCGACTTCTGGGTGAATCATCGGACTGCTCCAAGAAGGGGCACGTCATCGGCCGTGACGTGCCCTCAGTTACCCATATGCTAGCGGACGCAATAACCGCCGTCGCACGTGAAGCCAGCATCAGCGTTGCAGCCGCGGCCCGGCGCCGAGCAGCTCGGGTTGCAGAAGCCGTCGGTCGAGGGCGCCTGGCCGCCGTCCTCGAGGCCCACGAAGTAGCCCTGGCAGACGTATTCCGCCCGGCAGTTCGCCTGACCCATGTTCGGAGCGTTGCAGACCTTCGCGCAGCGCGTGGTGCCGGTCGACGGGAAGTTGCTGAGGCAGATGCCGTCAGCGCCGCAGATGGCGTCATCGGCCCCGCAGTTCGCCGTGCAGTAGCCGCCGGTGAAGCCCGTCGGCTCGGTGCTGGTGCCGCCGTCCGTCAGGCGGAAGAAGCCGAGCAGGCAGACCGCGTAGGTCGGGTCGGGCGGGTTCGAGCACTCGGTCACGCCGGTGCAGGGGTTGCCGATCTTGTCCGACGGCGGGCCGGCGTCCGGCGTGGGGATGGGGTCGAGCCAGCAGCCGCTCACCGGCGCGCCGGTGCTCGTCTGACCCAGGGTGTAGCAGGCGTAGTCGGGCCGGCAGGGCCCACCCAGCGCCGCGGTGTTCCCACACCGATCCCAGCAGAACTGATCCTGCTCGCCGTAGGCGGGCGAAAGCCCGATGCACCAACCGGCGTTCGGCTCCGTGCCGCCGTCGATGAGGTTGTTCACGCACTCCGTGTCCATGGTGCAGATCTTGGTGCAGTAGCCGCCCTGGTAGACGCCGTCGCCGCGCGTCGTGGTCAGCTTGCACTTGTGGCCGGCGCCGAGGGCTGCGCAGTCAGCGTCGTTGGCGCACGAGTCGCCGATCTTCGGCAGCTGGCCCGTCATCGTGCAGGTGCCCATCACGCAGGCCTGGCCCGTGCCGCACGAAGCGCACGCCATGCCGGCGCTGCCGCAGTTGGTGCGGTTCTGGTTGTTCGGCGGGATGCACTGGTTGCCGGAACAGCACCCGTTCGGGCAGTTCTGGGGAGTACAGCTCGAAGTCGTGCCGCCGCCGCTGCCGCCGGTGCCGCCGCCGGTGCCGGTGCCGCCGCCCGTGTTGCCGGTGCCGCCGGTACCGCTACCGCCGCCCGTTCCACCATTGCCGCCGCTGCTGCACGCCGGAACCACTGCAGCGAGGAAGCCGACCGCCACCCCGACTGCCAATGCTTTGAAATTCATTGTGGGAACCTCTCCTCTTTGACCACCCGAACCTACAAAGGGTGCGCAAACTCTCTGAAGCAGTGGTGGAAGTCAACTGCGGGGCTTGTCGAGCGACGCATCTGCAGCCGGCGGAAAAGAAAACGGCCGGTCGCCTCCAAGGAGAAGCGACCGGCCTCGCTTTCAAAAGAACCCTACAACCGATCAGAAGGGAATGTCATCTCCCCCGCTGGGCATCGGGCCCGGGTCTTCCATCGGAGGAGGACCGTAGTCGGCCTGCGAGCTGGGCTGGTTGTAGCCACCGGACGAGCGGGCGCCGGACGCAGAACCCGCTCCCTCAGGCCGCCCGCCGAGGAAGGTCACGGTCTGCGCGACGACCTCGGTGGTGTACTGCTTCTGGTTGTCCTTGTTCGTCCACTCGCGGGTCTGCAGCCGGCCCTCGACGTAGCACTGGCGGCCCTTCTTCAGGTACTCGCCGCAGAGCTCGGCGAGCTTTCCCCAGACCACGATGCGGTGCCACTCGGTGCGCTCCTGCTGCTGCCCGTTCTTGTCCTTCCAGCTCTCGCTCGTCGCGATTCGGAAGTTGGCGACCGCTTGCCCCCCCGCCGTGAATCGCACCTCAGGATCTGCGCCGAGGTTGCCGATGAGGATCGCCTTGTTCACTCCACCTGCCATGACGTTCTGCCTTTCGTAGTTCCGATCCACCACGGAGTCGGATGAGACAGGCCTATAGCAGGAGGGTCTGACACCGGATCAACCGATCACCGGATCGGCGTGCCCTCACGGTGCGCTTTCCTGGCCGGACCGCAGACCGGCCTGCGTCGTACGCGGCGCTGAATCGACGTGACGTGACAGCGACGAGCCTCGAAGAGGTCTACCGGCGGTTCTTTCCCGTCATCCGGGAGCGGTGCCGCCGCGCCCTCACGAGTCCCGAGGAGGCAGAGGACGTGGCACAGGAGACCTTTATCCGCTTCTGGCGCAGCGCACAGGCCGGTCGTCCCGCGCGCGAGGCGGCCGCGTGGATTCACCGGACTGCGGTGCACCTGGCCATCGACCGCCTGCGGCGCCGCGCCGTGCGGGCTGCGCAGCCCGCGAGGGTGGCGACGTTTTCCGCAGACGAGGCGCTCTCGAATCGCGAGTTGCTCGAAGAGCTCGCGCGGCGCGTTCCCCCCGATGCCCTCGAGGCCGGCGTGCTCCACCGCGTCGACGGGCTGACGCAGCCAGAAGCGGCGCACGCGATGGGCATCTCCGAGCGCACACTGCGCCGCCTGCTGGTCACGCTCGACGAGCGCATCGCGCGCTTTCGCGAAGAGGTGATGACGTGAGCCACCCGTCGTTCATCGATCTCGACGCGCTTCACCTCGGCGACGTGCAGCCGCAGGTGGCGGGCCACGTCGCCGACTGCAGCGAGTGCCGCGCGTACGTCGGCAGGCTCTCCGCACCGGTCGAGGTGCCTGCGTGGCTCGCGCGCGTCCGGCGGCCCCGGTGGCACCTGCCGCTGGCAGCGGTCGCCGGTCTCGCAGTCGCCGCGTCGCTCGCGGTGGTGGTCGCGCTGCCCTCGGGCGTCCGCGCGAAGAGCCCGCCGGCCGTCCTCGTCCACGCGCGCATCGACGACCGCTGGACCGTTTGGGACGGGACAACCCCCTTCCACCGGGACGACGCGGTGCGCTTCGAGGTCTTCGCGGGCCCTCACCGGCACGTCTCCATCGTCGACGACGGCCCGCGCCGGGTGTTCGATCACCGACTCGTCGCCGGAACCCGCGAAGAGCTGCCGCTCGTCGTCGGCTTCTCCCCGAACCGAACCGCCGAGCCGGTCTGGCTGGTGTTGAGCGAAGCTCCGCTCGACGACGCGACCCTGTTCGACGCCGTCGCTCGCAATCGCCGTGACGAGATGATCTGGACCGTGGCAATCACGCTGCCGAAGGAGGGCCCATGACACCGCTGCTCATCTGTCTGCTCGCCGCCCCGCCGCGGAGCCTCCGAGGAAGGTCGCGGTGCTCGTCGGCGCCAACGAAGCGATCGACGGCCGCAGCGAGCTTCGCTTCGCGCACCGCGACGCTGCCCGTCTCGCAGCGGCCCTGGTGTCCGTCTCGGGCTTTGCTCCCGGCGACGTCCACGTGCTCAATGATCCACAGCCGGAGGACGTGCTCCGTGAGCTGGACGCGCGCCTGAGCGGCGGCACCGGCGTCGTGCTCTTCTACTTCTCCGGCCACGCCGATCCGCAGGCCTTGTACACGGCGGGAAAGCCGCTCCTGCTGACCGAGGTGAAACGGCGCCTCGAGCGCGCCCCGGCCGCCCTGAAGCTCGGCATCCTGGACGCGTGTCACGGCGGAGGATGGACGCGCGCCAAGGGCCTCGTCACGCTCAGCGAACCGCCGCGAGTGAAGGTCGTCTCCAGCGAGGGCTCGGCGCTGCTCGCATCGAGCAGCGGCCTCGAGCGAGCGCACGAGTCCGATTCCGTGCAGGGGTCGTTCTTCACGCACCACCTCGTGGCCGCGTTGCGCGGAGCGGCCGAGCAGACGGCGGCCGGCGAGATCACGCTGCAGGCGGCCTTCCGCTACGCCGAGCAGCACACCGTGCGCGACAGCGCGCTCTATGCCGGGGAGGCTCAGCATCCGAGCTTCGATCTCAACCTTCGCGGGCGAACCGATGTCGTCCTCGCGCAGGTCGGCGCCGGTGAGGCCCACCTCGAGCTCGCACAGACCGAAGGCCCGCTGCAGGTCGTCGACTTGAAGTCCGGAGCAACCTTGCTCGAGCTCCCGGCGGGCGAGCAGCGCGTGAAGCTCGCGGTCGAGCCAGGTCGCTACCTGGTGCGGAGAGAGAGGCCGACAGGCGTCTTCGCCCGCGACGTCGACGTCGAAGCGGGGCAGTCGATGGACGTCGGTGAGCAGAGCCTGACGCTCGTCGGGAAGCCGCTGGTCGCCGCGAAGCAGCCTGAAGAGGACCTGAGCGGGCTGGAGATCTCGGGTGGCTGGGCAATGCCCATCGCCGGGGGAGGCGGCTACTACGTCATCCAGTCCGGCGCGGCGCTGGCGGCGGGCTGGCGGTTCAACGAATGGGTTGGCGCGCGCGCGCGCGCTTCGTGGATGCTGCTCAATGGCCGCCGCCCGTACCTGAACGTGACGGGTACGACCATGGTGACCGAGGGGCTCTTTGGGATCGACGCGGTCATCGTGCCGTTGCGGCTCACGCTGGGCACTTGGGGACGGCTCGAGCTCCTCGCGAGCGTGGGAACGGGAGGCGCGGTGGTCTTCGCCTACCGCGCCATGCCGTCCTCGCCGTTCGGCACAGCATCGGAGGTGTTCCGCACGGGAGCCGCGCGGGTGTTGTACGTGCCCGTCTCGATCGCGCCTGCCGTCCGCCTCTTCTTCGGCCGCCGCGTCGCGGTGATGGTCGAGACCGCCACGCACTGGGTCCCGGGCGCGGAGCCGAACGGGGGGACGGACAGCTTCATCCAGATGATGATGGCAGGCGTCAGCGTCGCGCTCTGAAGCAGACGCCTCGCGAAGGCGTATGATCCCTCCCGATGGGCAACGTCCGGGGGAGCGCCCTCATACCGCGCATCGCCTACCTGAAGGCGAACCACGCCGAAGCCTGGCCGGCGATCCTCGCCGCGCTGCGGCCAGACACGCGCGAGACGCTCGAGCTCAACCCGCTCGCCACCGGCTGGTACCCGTTCGAGCAGTTCGTGGACCTCATCGAGACCGCCGACCGGCTCGCCGGCGCCGGAGACCTGAGCCTCGTCCGCAAGCTCGGGCACCACGCAGCGACTGCGAACCTCTCCACCTTCCTTCGCATCTTCATCCGCTTCGGCTCGCCCGAGTTCGTCTTCGGCAAGGCCGCGCGCCTGTGGTCGATGCACCACGACACCGGCCGCGCCGAGACCGAGGCCACCCCGCAGGGCAAAGGCTCCATCGCGTTTCAGGTCTTCGAGTTCGGCACGCCGCACCAGGCGCTGTGCGTGACGCTCGAGGGCTGGGTCTACGCGTGCCTCGAAGCCGGCGGCGCGAAGTCGATCGTCGTCCGCGAGGTGAAGTGCCGGCTCAAGGGCGATGATCGCTGCCGCTACGAAGGAACCTGGAGATGACCACCATGCAAACGCACCTCGACGCCGTCTACGGACACGAGAAGGACAAGGCCTCACGCATCTGGTTCACCCAGCCGATGGGGGGCGGCCGCATCGTCGACCTCACCTTCGCCGAGGCCGTCGGCGAAGCCCGGCGCATGGCAGCCTGGCTCGGCAAGAAGGGCTACCCGCCCGGCAGCCGCATCGCGCTCCTGTCGAAGAACACCGCGTACTGGCTCATCGCCGACCTCGCGATCTGGATGGCGGGCCACGTCACGGTGCCCATCTACCCGACGCTCAACGCCGAGGGCATTCGGCAGATCCTCGAGCACAGCGAGGCGAAGCTCATCTTCGTCGGCAAGCTCGACGGCTACGCCGCGCTGGAGCCCGGCATCGGCGCGCAGATCGATCGCGTGAAGATGCCGCTCGCCCCCGCCGGCGCCGCCGGAGAGCCGTGGGAAGACATCATCCGCGCCACCGAGCCGCTGCGCGACTCGCCGCGCCGCGAGCCTTCAGACCTCGCGACCATCGTCTACACGTCCGGCACCACCGGCATGGCGAAGGGCGTGATGCACAGCTTCGCCACGATGGACTCGGCGCAGTACTGGCTCAAGCACGTCGGGCTGACCCTCGACGACCGCGCGCTCTCGTACCTGCCGCTCGCGCACGTGGCCGAGCGCGGCGTGCTCGAGATCCCCAACTTCTACGTCGGCTTCCGCGTCTTCTTCGCCGAGTCGCTCGACACCTTCGTGCAGGATCTGCAGCGCGCCCGCCCGACCATCTTCGGCAGCGTGCCGAGGCTCTGGCTCAAGTTCCAGAGCGGCGTCTTCTCGAAGATGCCGGAGAAGAAGCTGTCGACGCTGCTCAAGCTGCCGATCGTGCGCGGCCTCGTCGCGAAGAAGGTGCTCAAGGGCCTGGGCCTCGACGCGGTGCGCGTCGCCATCTGCGGCTCGGCGCCGGTGCCCGACTCGCTGTTGCGCTGGTACGCGTCGCTCGGCCTTCAGATCGGCGAGATCTACGGCATGACCGAGAACTGGGCGATCTCGCACGCGACCACCGTCGGCGAGTTCCACCCGGGGTGGATCGGCCCCGCCGTCGCAGACGTCGTGGTGAAGCTCACCGACCAGGGAGAGGTGCTGGTGAAGAGCCCGGGCAACATGCTCGGCTACTACAAGAACCCTCAAGGCACGGCCGAGATGCTCGACGCCGAGGGCTTCATCCACACCGGAGATCGCGGCGAGCTCGACGCCCACGGCCGCCTGCGCATCACCGGCCGCGTGAAGGAGCTCTTCAAGACCAGCAAGGGCAAATACGTCGCGCCCGCGCCCATCGAGAACATGCTGCTCGCGAACCCGCTGCTCGAGCAGGCCTGCGTCGCGGGCAGCGGCATGCCGCAGCCGTTCGCCGTCGTCGTGCTCGCGCCGGCCGCGAAGGGCACCGACGTGCTGCCCGCGCTGACCGCGCTGCGCGACGAGCTCAACGCGAAGCTCAGCGGCTACGAGCAGCTCGAGAAGATCGTGATCACGAACGACGAGTGGACCATCGACAACGGCATGCTCACGCCGACGCTCAAGCTCAAGCGCGCCGCCATCGAGGCGAAGTACTCGCCCCAGGTCGCGAGCTGGTTCGAGCGGAAAGAGCCCGTCTTCTTCGCCTGAGAACCTTCCGAGCCTCGAGGAAGTCCCTGGGCACAATCTTGCCGCGGCGCTGGGGTTGGCCTTGAGCCACTTCTGGTAACAGGTTAGGTGCATGTCAGCGGCTCCTCGGGATTTCCCCGATGGCGGCGCTCATGAAAACCGGTAGTTCTTCTGGTGCTGAACGTGGCGCACGTCATCACCGATCTGGATGTGCTGCTCGTCGAGGACTCCGAATCCGACGCGAAGCTCGTCGTGCGGGAGCTCCGGCGCGTCGGCTATGCGCCGAACTGGGAGCGCGTCGAGACCCTCGTCGATCTGCGCAACGCGCTGCAGCGGCGGCACTGGCAGGTGGTGATCTGCGACTCGAGAGGGCCGCAGATCGACGCGATGAAGGCCGTCGAGGCGGTGAACGAGCTCTCTCCCGGAGTGCCGTTCCTCGTGGTGTCGGGCCAGCTCACCCCCGATCTCGAAGTGAAGGTCAGAAGCGCCGGCGCCGTGGAGTGCATTCCCAAGGGTGAGATCTCGCGCCTGAGCTCGGTGCTGGCGCGCGAGCTGCCGCGCCGCCCCACCAACACCCTCGCCGCCCGCGTCCTCGCGGCGCAGGAGATCGAGCGTCGCAAGATCGCGCGGAGCCTGCACGACGAGTTCGGCCAGCTGCTGACGGCGCTGCGTCACACCCTGCTCGCCGCGCAGCAGGCGCAGGGCCCCGCGCTCACCGAGAAGCTCGCCGAAGCGCAGAAGCTGGTCGACCAGGCCACCCAGCAGATCCGCGACGTGGCGCTCGAGCTGTGGCCGACGATCCTCGACGACCTCGGGCTGCCCTCCGCGCTGCGCTGGCTCGCCGAGCGCCAGACCCAATGGTCCGGGGTCGACGTGCGCGTCGAGCTCGACGACGTGGGCCGCCTCGCGCCCCACCTCGAGGCGGCGTGCTTCCGGGTCGCGCAGACCGCGCTGACGAACGTGGTGCGCCACGCCGCGGCGAAGCAGGCGGTCGTCCGCCTCACCCTGCACCCCAAGGTCGTCGAGCTCTCGGTGTCGGACGACGGCCGCGGCTTCGACACCGCTGCCGCCTGGCGCCGCGCCAGGGCGGGCGACAGCCTCGGCCTCATCAGCATCCGAGAGCAGGTCACCGCCGCCGGCGGCACCATGAAGCTGACGTCCGGGGCCGGCGCGGGCACCACGCTGGTGGCGACCCTGCCGCTGGCCGAGGAGGCTTGAGGTGGCCCGGCCCCGCGTCCTCCTCGTCGATGACCACGGCCTGGTGCGCGCAGGCCTCAAGGCCATGCTCGAGCAGCACGGCATCGTGGTCGTGGGCGAGGCCTCAGACGGGCGCGAGGCGCTCGAGCGCATCGCCGCGCTCGCCCCCGACGTGGTGCTGATGGACCTCTCGATGCCCGGGTTCAGCGGCCTCGAGGCGCTGCGCCGCGCGGTGGCCGAGCAGCCGCGGCTGAAGGTGATCGTCGTCTCGATGCACTCCGACCGGGAGTACGTGCGGCAGGCGCTCGCCGCGGGCGCGGCGGGCTACCTGATGAAGAGCGCCGACCCGTCGGAGCTCGCTGACGCGATCGCGGCGGTCGGCCGCGGCGAGCTGTGGCTGTCTTCGGCGATGGGGCCCTCCGCGCGCGAAGAGCTGATGCGGGGGCTCAAGGGGGCGCCCCGCAGTGAGCTGAGCCCCCGCCAGCGCGAGGTGTTGCAGCTCATCTCCGAGGGGCAGTCGACGAAGCAGATCGCCAGACGGCTCGGGGTCAGCGTCAAGACCGTCGAGACCCATCGCGCCCAGATCATGGAGCGCCTCGACATTCGGCACGTCGCGGGCCTGACCCGGTACGCCATCAGAGCGGGCCTCGTCTCTCCGCACGAGTAGCCGCGAGGCTGCAGCGCGCGTTCAGGCCCTGGCCATCGCCAAGGGGGGTCGGGGCTTCCCCGATTGCGCTCGGGGGACGCTTGAGCTCCAACTCGCGAGCCATAACGACGATGACCGCGGACGAGTTGCTCCACCAGTTCGCCGACGCCCTCATCGCGGTGACTCCAGGGGGGATCATCATGTTCTGGAGCCGCGGCGCCGAAGAGCTGTTCGGCCACCCGCGAGCCGAGGCCGTCGGTTGCCCGATGATCGAGCTCCTCGTGCCGCCCGAGCGCCGCGCCGAAGAGGAGCTCTACTTCCAGCAGGCGCTCGAGGGCCGCCGGGTGGTCTACGAAGCCGTTCGCCGCCGCAGTGACGGCACCAGCCTCTCGGTCGACGTGTCGATGCAGGCGGTGCCGGGCCCGGCGGGCGCCGCGCGCCACGTGGCGATCAGCACGAAGGACGTCTCGCAGATCAAGTACCGGCGCGAGGCGGCGGTGGTCGAGTCGCGCTTCCGGGGCCTGCTCGACGCGGTGCCCGACGCGATGGTGCTGGTGAACGTCGACGGTCGGGTGGTGCTGGTGAACCGCGAGGCCGAGCGCCTGTTCGGCTACCACCGCGATGAGCTCGTCGGTCAGAGCATCGACACGCTGGTGCCGAAGCGCTTTCGCGCCACCCACCCCGGGCACCGCGCCGCGTACGCCGCCGACCCCAAGACCCGCCCGATGGCAGCGGGCCTCGATCTGTCTGCGCTGCGCAAGGACGGCACCGAGTTCCCCGCCGAGATCAGCTTGAGCCAGGTCACCGTGCCCGAGGGCACCTTCACGAGCGCGGCGATTCGCGACGTCACCCGGCGGCGCCGGGTCGAGGAGAAGTTCCGCGGGCTCCTCGAGGCCGCACCCGACGCGATCGTCATCGTCGATCGCACCGGGCGCATCGTGCTCGCGAACGCGCAGGCCGAGCGGCTGTTCGGCTACAGCCGCGCCGAGCTCATCGGCCAGCCGGTCGAGCTGCTCGTGCCCGACTCGTACCGCGGCGGGCACGTCGCCCACCGGGAGAGCTACTTCGCCGCGCCGCGCCCACGCGCGATGGGCACCGGCCTCGAGCTCGAGGCGGTGCGGAAGGACGGCAGCCGCTTCCCGGTGGAGATCTCGCTCAGCCCGCTCGAGACCGAAGAGGGCACGCTGGTCTCGAGCGCGATCCGCGACGTCACCCGCCGCCGCGAGATCGAGCGCGCGCTGAAGGTGGCGTACAAAGAGCTCGAGTCGTTCAGCTACTCCATCGCCCACGACCTGCGGGCGCCGCTGAGGGGCATGAGCGGCTTCGCGCAGGTGCTCTACGAGGACTACGCGAGCAAGCTCGACGCCGACGGCCTCGACGCGCTCACCGAGATCCGCACCAACGCGGCGCGCATGGGCGAACAGATCGACGCGCTCTTGTCGCTGTCGAAGGTGGCGCGCAGCGAGCTGCGCCGCGAGGAGATCGACGTCTCGGCGATGGCGCGCGCCATCGCGAGCCGCTGCGCGGCCGCCGAGCCCGAGCGCGGCGTCGAGATCGTGGTTCACGAGGGCATGTCGGCGTCGGCCGACCCGGCGCTGCTGCGCGCGCTGCTCGAGAACCTCATCTCGAACGCGTGGAAGTTCACCCGCCGGCAGCCCGCCGCGCGCGTCGAGATCGGCGCAGAGCCACGAGACGGGGGCGTGACGTTCTTCGTGAAGGACAACGGGGCGGGCTTCGACGAGTCGCGCGCCGCGCGGCTCTTCACGCCATTTCAACGCATGCACTCGGCGCACGAGTTTCCCGGCACCGGCATCGGGCTGGCGACCGCGCAGCGCATCGCGCACCGTCACGGGGGCCGCATCTGGGCGAAGGGGGACCCCGGCGTCGGCGCGACCTTCTACTTCACGCTCCCCAAGGAGGCCGGATGAACCGGGTGGTGCTGCTGGTCGAAGACAACGCGTCGGACGAGAAGCTCACCCTGCGGGCGTTCAAGAAGGGGAACCTCATCAACGAGGTCGTGGTGGTGCGCTCGGGGCCCGAGGCGGTCGACTACCTCTTCTGCACCGGCGCTCATGAGGGCCGCGACGCGTCGACCCAGCCGGCGCTGGTGCTGCTCGACCTGAACCTGCCCGGCTTCGACGGGCTCGAGGTCCTGCGGCGGCTGCGCGCCGACCCCCGCACGCGGCTGTTGCCGGTCGTCATTCTCACCAGCTCGGGTCAGGACGAAGACCTGGTGAAGAGCTACTCGCTCGGCGCCAACGCCTACGTGCGCAAGCCGGTCGACTTCGCCGCGTTCATCGAGGCCGCCCGGGTGCTCGGGCTGTTCTGGCTGCTCTACAACGAGGTGCCGCCTCCGGCAGCGGGCCCATGACGACGCTGCGACTCTTGCTGGTCGAGGACAACGAGGTCGACGCGAAGCTGGTGGTGCGCGAGCTGAGCAAGGGCCGCCAGCTCGAGTGGCGGCGCGTCGACACCCGGCAGGCGATGCAACAGGCCCTCGCGGAGGGCCCGTGGGACCTCGTGGTCAGCGACTGGAGCATGCCCCACTTCTCCGCGCGCGAGGCGCTCGTCGCGCTGAAGGAGGCGGGGCTGGAGACGCCGTTCATCATCGTGTCCGGCACCGTCGGCGAAGACGTGGCCGTCGAGGCGATGCGCGCCGGGGCGCGCGACTTCATCGCCAAGGGCAAGCTCGCGCGGCTGGCGCCGGCGGTCGAGCGCGAGCTCGAGCAGGAAAAAGCGCGGGCGTCGGCGCGCCGGGCCGAGCGTGCGCTCAAGCTGAGCGAGGCGCGGTTCCAGCGCCTGTCGGAGTCCGGGGTGGTCGGCATCGTGCTCGCCGACCTCACGGGAAAGGTCCACGACGCGAACGACGCGTTCCTCTCGACGCTGGGGTACACCCGGGCCGACCTGGCGAGCGGGAGCATTCCCTGGAACACGCTGGTCCCCGCCGAGACCACGACCGCCGACGAGCAGGCGATTCTCTCGCTTCAGACCACCGGAGCCGCCCGCCCCTGGGAGAAAGAGCTGCTGCACCGGGACGGCCATCGCGTGCCGGTGCTGATGGGTGTGGCGATGCTCGACGACACGAACGTCATCGGCTTCACCGCCGACGTCTCGGAGCGGCGGCGCGCCGAAGCAGAGCTGCACCGCAGCCAGGAGCAGCTGCGGCAGGCGCAGAAGCTCGAGGCGATCGGCAGCCTGGCCGGCGGCATCGCGCACGACTTCAACAACCTGCTGACGGTGATCTTGAGCTACTCGCTGATGGCGCACGGCGAGCTGCCCGAGGACCACCCGCTTCGGGGAGATCTGCGCGAGATTCACCGCGCGGGCGAGCGGGCGGCGGCGCTGACGGGGCAGCTGCTCGCGTTCAGCCGCCGGCAGGTGCTGCAGCCGCGGGTGCTCGATCTCGACGAGGTGCTCGCGCGCATGGAGAGGCTGCTGCGGCGGCTGATCGGCGAGGAGATTCAGCTCAGCGTCATGACGGGCACGGGCGGGGCTCGCGTGAAGGTCGACCCCAGCCAGCTCGAACAGGTGGTGATGAACCTGGTGGTGAATGCTCGAGACGCGATGCCGAAAGGCGGCACGCTGATCGTGAAGACGGCGGCGGTGCAGCTCGACGAAGCGTTCGCGCGTTCGCACGTCGGCGTCACGCCGGGCCCGCACGTGCTGCTCGCGGTGAGCGACACGGGCACCGGCATGGACGCGGCGACTCAGGCGCGCATGTTCGACCCGTTCTTCACCACCAAGGAGCCGGGCAAGGGAACGGGGCTGGGACTGTCGACGGTGCTGGGCATCGTGCAGCAGAGCCAGGCGACCATCTGGGTCGACAGCACGCTCGGCGTGGGGACGACGTTCACCGTGTACTTCAAGGCGGTGGCGGACACGGTGGCCGACACGGCGGCCCCGGCGCCGCTGCCGGGCGAGCTCAAGGGCTCAGAGACGGTGCTCCTGGTGGAGGACGACGCGCCGGCGCGCGGCGTGGTGTCGACGATTCTGCGGCGCAGCGGCTACGAGGTGCTCGAGGCGCAGACGGCGGGGGACGCGCTCATCCTGAGCGAGCAGTACACGCAGCAGATTCACCTGCTGCTCACCGACGTGGTGATGCCGCTGATGAGCGGGCGCCAGCTCGCCGAGCGCCTGGTGAAGTCCCGCACCGGAATGAAGGTGCTGTTCATGTCGGGCTACACCGACGACCAGGTGGTGCGGCACGGCGTGATGGAGGCGACCGTGAACTTCCTCGCGAAGCCGGTCACGCCGCTGTCGCTGCTGCAGAAGGTGCGGCAGGTGCTCGACGCGAGCTGACGGCAGGAGCGCGGTGACCCCCGCAAAGAGCCGTGACCGACGTCGAAGTTCCGCTACGGCGTTTCTGCGCCAACGCGCCTCAGTGCAGCCACGCCTCGAGGTCGAGCGCGCCCGACCGCTTCCGCAGCGTCTTGAGCGCGCGCGCTTCGATCTGCCGCACGCGCTCGCGGGAGACGCCCATCGACGAGCCGATCTCCTCCAGCGTCTGGTGATCCTTCCCGCCGAAGCCGAAGCGGAGCTTCAACACCTCCTGCTCCTTCGGCGACAGCTCGGCCATCACCGACTTCAGCACCGCGCCGAGCTCGTCGCGCTCGCGCTCTTCGGTCGGGTCCACGGCCTGCGGATCCGCGAGGCGGTCGAGCCAGGTGGCCTCGCCGTCGTCGTCGAGCTCTTCGTCGAGCGACAGCACCGGGCGCTGGCTCTGCAGCACGTGCGTCGCGCGCTCCACGGGGATGCCGGCGACCTTCGCCGCCTCTTCGATGGTGGGATCGCGGCCGAACTTCTGCGACAGCTCCGCCGTCACCTGCTTCAGGCGAAGCAGCTGCTCGTTCACGTTCACCGGCAGCCGCACCGTGCGGCTGTGCTCGGCGAGCGCGCGCGTGAAGGCCTGGCGGATCCACCAGTGCGCGTAGGTCGCGAACTTGAGGCCGCGGCGGTGATCGAACCGCTCGACGCCGCGCATCAGCCCCACCGCGCCTTCCTGTACGAGGTCGCCCAGGTCGAGCCCGCGGCCCGCATAGCGCGCGGCCATGCGCTCGACGAGGTGCAGGTACGCGCGCACCATCGCCGTCTTCGCCTCGTCGACCTGCGCGTGCGCCGCGTGCAGCTCGGTCGCCTTGCGGCGGAACGCGGGCAGCGGCTCTCCGACGTCGGCCTCGAGGCGCTGCAGCTCGGCGAGGCCCTGGGCCACCGCCTTCGCGCGCGGCGTCTTCGTCGCGCCGTTCAGCCGCTTCTTGGCCAGCGCCTTCCACGCCTTGAGCGACTCGGGCGCCGGGGCCTTCAGCGTCGTCGCCAGCGCGCGCCGCGCGGCGTCGAGATCGGCCACCTTCGCGCCGAGCTCCTCGTCGATCGCCCGAAGCTGGTGGGGGTGCAGCGACAGCTCTTCCAGCGCCTTCACCACCTCGGCGCGCCGGCGGACCCGCCTGGGGCCCTCACTCAGGCGCGCGTAGCTCTGCCGCAGCTTCTGCAGCCGGTCGAAGCCGGCCAGCGCGCGGCGGACGCCGGGCTCTTCGCCCTCGCCCTCTTCGGCGTCGCCGAAGTCGCCGCTGACGTCGAGCACGCTGCGCAGCCGCAGCTCACCCGCCTTCAGCTTGCGGCCCAATTCCATGACCCGTTCGAACGCCGGGTCGAAGTCGACCAGCACCTCGAAAAAACGGTGCAGGCCGGTGCCGATGGCGGCGGAGAGCTCGCGCTCCCGATCTCGGACTGCCTGGTCGCGGGTCTCGGCCGCAGACCGTTCGGCAGACACGCCGTCGTCGTGTTCGTGGTCATGCTCGAGGGCAAGCGCCCCCATGTCGGTATCGATGGACTCCATGTCGTGGTCTCGCTGCCTGCTAGATGCGCGAGTCGGCTCGCGGTTTCGACAGCAGGTGCGATGTAACCACCAGGTTCCCTACACGCACGCCAACGGCGTCAACCCCCAGGAAGTGCGCCAGGTTGCGCGCCTTCTTTGGCCGGGGCCAGCGAGGCTGGGGCTCCGGCGTCGGGGACCACCACGGCCTTCGCTTCGGCGATTTTCATGGAGAGTGCGGTTTCGACCTGCCGGGCGACCTCGACGGTGCGCGGATCGAGCGAGCCCTGGGCGGCCTTGAGCCCCGCCCACCACGGCGCGTCGGGCTGCGCGGCGCGCACGAGGCCTCGCGCCAGGGCGTCGATGGCGGCCTCACCTTCGCGCGGCTGCGCCACGCGGAACGCGTACAGCATCTCGTTCGGCGCCTCGTTCGCGATGGCGGCGAGGGCGTCGGCCAGCTCGTCTTCCAGCTTCTGGTCGTTGGTGGGCTCCGCGACGCGCACGAGCTCGAACAGGCGCTGCAGCGACTCGGCGTTGCCGGTCGCGGCGAGCTCGATGATCGGCCCGACCGTCGGCACCGCCTCGAGCCCCATCTTCCGCGCCGCCCGGCGCAGGCGGCCGAACACCTCTTCGCTCGCAGCCACCGAGTCGAGCAGGATGCGCGCGCTCGCCCACTCGCGGGGGTCCGACAGGTACAGCGCGTCGGCGATCGCCGCGCGAATCGCGGGGTCTTTCTCCGAGCGCCACGCGGTGCGCAGGAACGGAGCGTTCCGCTTCTCGGCCTTCGCCGCGAGCTCGGTGTACGTCCGCATGCGGACCTCGAGCTCTTCCTGCGGCCCGATCACCGACGGCGGAGTCATCGCCGCCACCACCGCGGACGGGCCCCCCGTGGCGCCGACCGCCGCCACCGCCGCGCCGAGCGCATCGATGTGCGCGACCACCGTCGACGCGCGGCCGGGGAAGTCGTTCGCCATCACCGAGAACACGAACTTCTCGCCGCCGACCGCCTGCACGTAGCCGGCGAGCGCCGACACGTTCTCGAGCGTGCCGGTCTTCGCGCGCAGGCGCCACACCGCGTCGGTGCCTTCGAAGCGGTACTTGATGGTGCCGTCCTTGCCCGCGATGCCGAGCGCCGAGAGGTACTCGGGGGCGAGGGGGAAGCGCTCCCACATGTACTTGAGCAGCACGTTGACCTGCGCCGCGCTGAACCGGTTCGTGTCGTTGAGGCCCGAGCCGTTGCGCATCACGTACGTGCCGCGGCGGATGCCGACCTCGCGCTCGAGGAACTCCTCGACGACGGCGATGCCGTTGGCATGGGTGCCGGGCACGCCCTTGCCTTCGGCGCCGAGGACCTTGATGAGCTGCTCGGCGACGAAGTTGCTCGAGTGCTTGTTGAGCCGCTTGAGCACGATGTCGAGCGTGTCGCTCTGGTAGACGGTGAGCAGCTTCGCGTTCGGCGGCGCCTGCGCGAGGCGGATGCGGCCCTTCACCTTCACGCCGCGCTGCTGGAGCATCGCCTTCAAGGTGTGCCCGAAGTAGAGCGGCGGAGAGTCGATGCGCTTGTAGACCGACCAGCTGCCCTTCTCGAACGGCACGTAGCCGTCGACCTCGATCTTCTGGTGGACGCGGTCCTTGTCGAGCGCGCTGGTCACGTTGAAGCGGCGCTGCGTCTTGTTGCCGGTGACGAGGTCGTTCTCGACGACGAAGTAGTCGCTCGGGGGCTCCATCTCGGCGACGGCGGGCGCTCCGATGTGGGGGCCGGGCCGCAGGTAGACGCCGACCGCGTTCCAGTTCAGCGACAGCGCCCCCGTGGGAGAGAGGTACGCGCGATCTCCGCGCTCCTGGTCGTAGCCGGGCGGCTCGCGCTCGAGGTCGAAGTACGACTCGTCGAGCACGATGTCGCCCGAGATCTCCTTGAGGCCGAAGTGCAGGAGATCGGACACCGCGTTGTACAGGCGCTCGGTGGTCAGCGTCGGGTCGCCCTTCCCGCGCACGTAGAGCACCTTCACCTTGCCGTCTTTGAGGATCGAGTCTCGCGACTCGAAGTCGGTGAGGAACTCGGTGTCGAAGCGGTAGTCGGGCCCCAGGCGCGCGAGCGCCGCGGCGGCCGTGAACAGCTTCACGTTCGAGGCGGGGTTGAGCAGCTCGTCGGCGTGCTGCGCGAAGACGACCGAGCCGTCGTCGAGGCTGCGGATCTGAACCGTGATGCGGGCATTCTTGAGCGGAGACCGCTCGATGACCGACATGAGGGCGCGCTCGAGAGACTTCCTCTCGTCTGCGCGGCTTACCGAGCCGACGGGCGCTGCGAGCAGCGCGCAGGAAACGACGAACGCGATCATCGATGAGGATTATGGGTAGAGTTCGCCGGCTTTTAAAAGACCCTGGAGGGGCGATGAGTGAAACGATCGAGCTGTCAAGGTTGATTCCCGCGCGGCCTGAGCGCGTCTTCAACGCGTGGCTGGACGCCAGCGAGCACTCGCTGATGACGGGTGGCGAAACGGCCACGGTGAACGAAGACGGGAGCTACACGGCGTACGACGGGTACATCTCGGGCCGCACGCTCGAGAGCAAACCTCACGAGCGCATCATTCAGACGTGGCGTTCGACGGAGTTCCCCGAGGGCGCGCCCGATTCACGGCTCGAGGTGGTGCTCGAGCCCGACGGTGAGGGCACGAAGCTCACCTTGAAGCACACCGACATCCCCGACGGTCAGGGCGAGAGCTACCGCCAGGGCTGGGAGGAGCACTACTTCGAGCCCATGACCCAGTACTTCCAGAGCCCGCGCTCGAAGCTCAAAGACGCCGGAGAGGTCATCGCCACCGCCGCCCACGAGGCCCAGGAGGTCGTCCAGCACGCCGCCGCCCAGATGGCCGACACCATGGAGCACGTCGGCGAGGGCGCGCAGAAGGCCGCCCGCCAGGTGCAGCAGACCGCGAAGAAGGCGGCGAGCACGGTGAAGAAGCTGGTGAACACGGCGAAGAAGAGGCTGCAGGCGGCGAGGGCGAAGCCGAAGGCGAAGAAGAAGGCTGCTGCGCCGAAGAAGAAGAAAGCGGCCGCCAAGCCGAAGAAGAAGGCCGCGGCGCCGAAGAAGAAGACGGCCGCGAAGGCGAAGAAGAAGCGCTGATCAACTGCCGGGTTCGCGTTCGCGTTCGCGTTCGGTGTGAGCGACCCCGAACGCGCACGCGCACCCGAACCCGGTTTCTCAGCGCCCCTGCTTCAGCTTCTCCTGCGCCTTCAACCCCTTCTTCGTCAGCATCGGCCCCAGCTTCATCGCGAGGCCGGGCATCGCATCGGCGAACCTCGCGAGGACTCCGCGGCCCAGCGGCACCGTCACCTCGAGCGGCCGCTCGGGCAGCACGTGCTCGACGATCACCCTGGAGATGTCCTCCACCGTCAGCGCCCTGTCTCCCGAGAACGTCAGCGCGGCCTGCGGGTAGTCGACCTGCAGCTCCAGCATCGGCGTCTTCACCGCGTCGGGCATCACCAGCGAGACGGCGACGCCGTGGGGCGCGAGCTCCTGCGCGCAGGCGATCGAGAAGCCGCGCACCGCGAACTTCGACGCGCTGTACAGCGCGAGCCCCGGAGCCGCCGCCAGCGACGCCAGCGACCCGATGTTCACCACGTGCCCCGCCTTCTGCTGCACGAAGTACGCGCCGATGACGCTGGTGCCGTGCGCGAGCCCTTTGACGTTGATGTCGAAGTGGCGATCGACGTCGCCGTTCTCGAGCTCCCAGCAGTTGCCGGGCCTCAAGTAGCCCGCCACGTTGAGCAGCACGTCGACGCGCCCGAACGCCGCGACCGCCGCGTCGAGCACCGTCTTCCACTGCGTGCGGTCGCGCACGTCGAGGCCCTGCCACTTCACCTGCGCCTCGGGCCAACGATCGTCCGCCGCGGCCTTGCGCAGCGCCTCGACGTTGACGTCCGTCGCGAGCAGCTTGTCGCCCAGGCCCGCGAGGACTCCGCAGAGGTGGCGGCCGATGCCGCTCGCGGCGCCGGTGAGAATGAAGACGCGGCTCATGGCTTCTTCTCCTTCGGGCGAAAGCGCTCCTCGGGCCCGGGCGGTACGTAGAACTGCACCGCCTTCACCGGCGCGGGCCCCGCGAAGAACGCGTGCTGCGCGGCCTTCGGAATCACGATGGTGTCGCCGGCCGCGACCTCGCGCGTGCCGCCGTCGAGCATGAACGTGCCCCGGCCCGCGGTGATGACGACGATCTCCACCGACGTGTCGTGCTGGTGCGCCTTCACCTCGGCGCCGCCGTTGAGCGTCAGCTTCCCCGCGTACGCCGCTTCGCTGCGCGCGACGAACGTCGCCTCTCCGATCGCGCCGACCGGGTACTTCTCCTTCAGCGGAGCGACCGAGCACGCCGCGGCGCGCGACAGCACGACGTCGTCGACCTTCATCACGCAGCCCGCATCGGGGAGGGCCGCCTTGCCGAGCGTGAAGCCGTCCACGGAGACGTCTGGTGCAGCGCAGAGGAACACCGCCACGAGCGCTCTCATCGGCCGACGCTGATATCAACCTCGACGCCCGCGGTCTTCAGCGCATCGACCAGCGCGGGGGCGGCCTCCGGCACCGGGTGCTCCTTGCGCACGCCGTCGTAGAGCTCGAACGTCAGCGTCCGGTCGCGGAATTCGGCGCGCTTCACGTCGGCGAGGTCCACCATCTCGTCGCCGAACAGCGCGCGGCGCGTCGTCACCACCACGTCGATCGCCTGCAGCCGCACGCTGCGCGCGAGCAGCACGAAGATGAAGGGCAACATCCCGCCGCGCGTGCTCCACAGCATCACGCTGACCATGCTGACGACCATCACGGCGGCGACGATCCACCGGCGGTCGGGCCGGCCGCCGAACAGCACCGGCTCGTCCGCGAGCTGGCGCGCCGCCTGCGCGAGCGGCGCCGGCCTCATGCGCAGCTTCACGCTGCGGGCGATCACCCTCTTGTCCGCCGCGCGCACCAGCTTCCACAGCCGGTCGAGCACCCGGCCCAGCGACGGGTCCTCGGCGCTCATCTTCTGGACGTGCTCGCACGCCTCGCGGACGTCGGCGGACTCCTGCACCGCGATCGCCGCCGCGAGCGGACCGAAGTCGTCGCGCCGGGCGGCCTCGAGCCCGCCCTCGAGCTGGGAGACGGCGCGCTCGACCTTCTCGAGCCGCCCCTCGAGGCGGATGCGCGAGGACCCCATGGCCCACAAGTAATCACGGTTTGCGGTCACGTCGAGGGGACAGGTATACGACTCGACGCGTGCTCCGGCGCCCTCACGCCTTCTTCTCCTTGCTGTTCGTGTTCGCCTGCGGCCAGACGCCCAGCTGCGGCGGCTGCATGGGCGTCGGTCCCCTCCCCGGCCCGTTCACCGGCACCCGCGGAGACAGCGCCGCCGCCGCCCGCCTCACCCGCTCGGGCTTCGACGTCTTGAACGTCAACGCGCCGCTGCTGCTCGAGCAGATCGCCCCCGGCGGCAACATGACGGTCCCCCTGTCGTGCAGCGTGCAGAACGCCTCGCTGCTCGGCCAGCTCGTCATCGCGGACGAGGGCGCCATCACCTGCACCTCCGAGTCCTGCGGCCAGCTCGACGGGCGCTGCACTGCGGCGGACGTGCCGAAGACCATCTCCATCCACTTCAACACCTTCAGCCTGCACCCGAAGGGTCCGGATCAGGTCGAGGCGCGCGCCGACATCACGCTGACGACGAACGGCAAGATCATGATGTCGTCGCCGAACAACCACCTGCTCTGCCTGCTGAGCGATCAGATCAAGCTCAGCGTCGATCTCGACACGCAGCGCGCGGCGCCCACCAACCTCGCCATCGCCGCGGGCATCCGCTTCACCGTCGACACGCGCTGGTGGCGCCTGCTCGCCTTCGAGGTCGCCACGCTCGACGGCACGAAGGCGTGCGGCTCTTCCGGCGCGAGCCCGTCGCCCGCGTGCATCGACGCCGCAGACATGATCATCGACTCCGAGAACGGCTGCTCGGGGTGGATCGGCAACGTCGCGAACATCAACGCCATCAAAGATCTCATCCTCGGCCAGCTCACCTCGACGCTGCAGAAGCAGATCGAGCAGGCGCTCTCCGGAGCGAACTGCCGCACCTGCGACGACCAGGGCATGTGCCCGGCGAACGGCACCGCGACCAGCTTCTGCAAGGTCGACGACGGCGGCACGCCCGACGCCGGCGAGTGCTGGGATCCGGTGGCAGACCGCTGCGTCCCCGGAGTGCTCGGCGTCGAGAACCGCATCGACGTCGCCAGCTTCCTCGGCACGCAGGCCTCCGCGCTCGACGTCTCCATCGCCGCGGGCGGAGCTGCCAGCGCGAGCGACGCCGGCTTCACCCTGGGCTTCACCGGCGGCGCGAAAGAGCTCACCACCGCCACCTGCGTGAAGCCGCTGACCGAGCCGAACTACCCGATGCTCCCGCTGCCCGACTTCGATCGCGAAGCCCCGGGCGCGTACGACGTCGGCATCTCCGTCTCGCACCAGATGATGTCGCGCCTGCTCCTGCACGCGCAGCAGTCCGGAGCGCTCTGCCTCGAGGTCGGCAACGAGACCGTCTCGCTGCTCGACTCGTCGCTCGTCGGCACGCTCCTGCCGTCGCTGAACAAGCTCACCCACGGGCAGACGGTGCCGATGCGCGTCGTGGTGCGGCCCATCAACGCCCCGACCGCCGGCTTCGGCTCGGGCCAGATGGACGAGCCGCTCATCACCATCAACTGGAACGACGCGCAGGTCGACGTCTACGCGCAGCTCGAAGATCGCTTCACGCGCCTGTTCAGCGTGACGTTCGACATCGCGCTGCCGATCAAGCTCTCCATCGACGGCTGCGCGACGGTGACGCCGGTCATCGGCAACCTGATGGGCGCCATCTCCGACGTGCACGCGATCGACAGCGAGATCCTCGCCGAGCCGCTGACCGCGGTCGAAGGCCTGGTGCCGGCGCTGATCAGCTTCGCCGAGCCGGCGCTCTCGGGCGGCCTGATGGGCTTCACGCTGCCGGCGTTCGGCGACTTCCAGGTGAAGCTGCTCTCCATTCAGGGCGTCGGCAACATCGCCGGCACGCGCGCCTACAACCACCTCGGCATCTACGCGCAGCTGTTGCCCGCCTCACAGGTCTGCATCGCGATGCAGATGGACGTCGCCGAGGTGCGCGAGAGCCGGCTCGAGAAGGGCCCGAAGGCGCTCCTCGACGTGACGAGCCGCGACCAGGAGTACTCGTGGCGCGTGCCCGGCGGCCTGTGGAGCGAGTGGAAGAAGCCCTCCACCACCGGCTGGCTCGAGGTCGAGCACCCGCGGCTCATGCTCGACGGCAAGCACGTGCTCGAGCTGCGCACGCGGGATGCGCGGCACGATCCGTCGCGGCCGGTCAGCGTCGTGCTCAGCCGTTAAATCTCGGCGCGCTTCTTCTTCTTCACGAAGCGCAGGAGCAGGAGCGCCGCGAGCACCGCCGCGTAGATGGCCGGCTCGGTGACGTCGCTCTTCACGCGCCACCAGAAGTGCAGCGCGCCCAGGGCGCCGCAGACGTAGGCGAGCCGGTGCAGCCGCTTCCACCTCTCGTAGCCCAAGCGGCGCACCATCGCGTCGGTGGAGGTGACCGCGAGCGGCACGAGCAGCACCCAGGCGAGGAAGCCGACGGTGATGAACGGGCGCTTGGCGAGATCTTTCCCCAGCGTCGCGAAGTCGAGCTGCAGATCGAGGCCGAGGTACGTGAGGAAGTGGCAGGTCACGTAGCTGAACGCGATGAGCCCGAGCGTCCGGCGGATGCGGGCCGGCCACGTCCACTTGAAGAGGTTCTGCAGCGGCGTGCACGCGAGCGACGCGAGGAGGAACACGAACCCGAGCAGCCCGAGCTGGTTCAGCGCCGCCGAGATGGGGTTGGCGCCGAGCTCGCCGCGAGACGCCCGCACTACGATGAGCCCCGCGGGAATCGCCGCCCCTGCGATCACCGCCGGCTGCAGCCAGGGCACCGGCTTCGCCACTCAGCCTCGCAGCGCCTGGATCGCGGCGCGGTAGTCCTTCTCCTTGAAGACGGCGTTGCCGGCGACGAGCACCGTCGCTCCGGCGGAGACGACCTGCTTCGCCGTCGTCGCGTTGATGCCGCCGTCGACCTCGATGTCGACCTTCGAGCCCAGGCCCCGCGCCTCGAGCATGCCCTTCAGCCGAGCCACCTTGTCGACCGCGAACGGAATGAACGACTGGCCGCCGAAGCCCGGGTTCACGCTCATCACCAGCACCTGGGTCACCTCGCCGAGGATCTCCTCGATGGCCGACAGCGGCGTCGACGGGTTCAGCACCACGCTCGGCTTCGCGCCGGCGTTGCGGATCTGGTGCAGCGTCCGGTGCAGGTGCGGGCACGTCTCGACGTGCACCGTCACGATCGACGCGCCCGCCTTCACGAAGTCCTCGATGTACTTCTCGGGCTCCACGATCATCAGGTGCACGTCGAGCGGCAGCTTCGTCGCCTCGCGCACCGCCTCGACGACGACCGGCCCGATGGTGATGTTCGGCACGAAGCGCCCGTCCATCACGTCGACGTGCACGTAGTCGGCGCCCGCGGCCTCGATGGCCTTCACCTCGTCGGCGAGCCGCCCGAAGTCGGCGGAGAGAATCGAAGGAGCGATCTTCATCGTGTGCCAGTGCCTCCTAGAGACTTGTACATCCGCCGCACGTTCTTCTCTCTCGAATCCAACCCGTAGAAGTCGCCGATGTCCGCGTAGTCCGCGAGGGTGACACGCGCCGCCGTCTCGTCTTCCGACAGCCCCGCCGCGCGCGCCTCGGCCACCTGGCGCTTCAGCTCGGCGAGGAACGCGGCGACGCGCTCGAGCGCCCTCTTGTCGGTCAGCGCTCCGTGGCCCGGCACGACGCGCTCGACGTCGAGCTCGACGAGCCGCTGCAGCGTGTCGGCGAGCCGCGAGATGTCGCCGCCGTCACCGGGGACGACGTGCACGCCGTCGAGGCCGACGAAGAGGTCTCCGGTCACGAGCAGCTTCCGGCCCGGCAGGTACGCGACGAGGTCGCCGTCGGTGTGGCCGCTGCCGAGGTTCAGCACCTTCACCACCTCGCCGCCGAGGTTGAGCTGCACCTCCTGCTCGACCTCGACGAAGCGGGCGCGCACGCCCTTGCTCTCGAGCCGGTCGCGGGCCGCCGGGTGAACGAGCACGACCGGCACGCTGGGAAACACCTTCAGCCCCGCGGCGTGGTCGAAGTGCGCGTGGGTCAGCATGACGCGCTGGACCTCGCGGCCGAGCTCGTCTTCGACCTCTCTCTTCACGCGCAGCGCGTAGTCGCCCATCTTGGGGTCGGTGACGAACGCGTCACGGCCGTGCGCGAACACGAGCGAGTTGCCGCCGCCGCCGAGCAGCACGCGCAGCCGCTCGTCGAGCACCTCCCGCTTCACGTGCAGGAACATCGAGACCCCGCACCCTGTAGAGAAAAACAACACACCCAAGAGCAGTGCGCACCATGGCTGACGTGGCCTACGCTCGCTGCCCGTGCAACCGCCCGCGACCGACCCTTCGCTGTCGCCGCTGCAGGTGGCCTTACGGCGCGTCGACAAGCTGAACTCGATCCTCGAAGTGGCGAAGGCCATGACCGTGCAGCGCGATCTCGAGACGCTGCTGCCGCTCATTCTCAAGGAGGCCGCCCGCGTCGTCGAGGCCGATCGCTGCTCCCTCTTCATCCTCGATCGCGAGAAGAACGAGCTGTGGAGCCGCATCGCGCAGGGCACCGCCACCGAGATCCGGGTGCCGGTCGGCTCCGGCATCGTCGGCCACGTCGCGCAGACCGGCCAGGTCGTGAACATCCGCGACGCGTACGAAGACCCGCGCTTCAACCGCAGCTTCGACGTCTCGAACAACTACCGCACCCGCTCGATCCTCGGTGTGCCGATGCGCGACGCCCGCGGAGACGTCACCGGCGTCATCCAGGCGCTCAACGCCGTCGACGGCGAGTTCGACTCGGAAGACGAAGAGCTGCTGCTCGCGCTCGGCGGCCAGGCGGCCTCGGCCATCGAGAACGCGCTGCTCAACGAGGAGATCAACAACCTCTTCGAAGGCTTCGTGCAGGCGAGCGTGGTCGCGATCGAGTCTCGCGACCCGACCACCGCCGGTCACTCGGGCCGCGTCGCCTCGCTCACCGTCAGTCTCGCGCAGGCGACCGAGGCGTACAGCCGCGGCCGCTACGCGGGCGTGAAGTTCTCGCCGAGCGACATTCGCGAGATCCGCTACGCGTCGCTGTTGCACGACTTCGGCAAGGTCGGCGTACGCGAGAACGTGCTGGTGAAGGCCGAGAAGCTCTACCCCTCGGAGCTCGACGTGCTGCGCGCCCGCTTCGAGCTCGCGCGCAAAGACCGGCAGGTCGCGAGCTGGCAGCGCCGCAACGATCTGCTGCGGATGCGCGGCGAGAAAGAGGCCGCCGCCATCACGCAGGAAGAAGACGCGCGGCTGAGCCGCGAGCTGAAGGAGCTCGACGAGGCGCTCGAGTTCATCCTCCAGTGCAACAAGCCGACGGTGCTCGCGCAGGGCGGCTTCGAGCGGCTGTCGACGCTGAGCCAGCTCGCGTTCAACGACTCGCACGATCGCCCGCAGCAGCTGCTCTCTGCGCAAGAGGTGCAGGTGCTCTCGATTCCGCGCGGCTCGCTCTCCGTCGTCGAGCGGCGCGAGATCGAGAGCCACGTCACGCACACCTTCCGCTTCCTCTCGCAGATCCCGTGGACGCGCGACCTGCGCCGCGTGCCGGAGATCGCCTACGCGCACCACGAGAAGCTCGACGGCAAGGGGTACCCGCGCTCGGTGCCGGCAGAGCGGATTCCGGTGCAGTCGAAGATGATGGCGATCAGCGACATCTACGACGCGCTCACCGCGTCGGATCGCCCGTACAAGAAGGCCGTGCCCCACGAGCTGGCGCTCGACATCCTGAAGAAGGAGTCGGATTCGGGACAGCTCGACGCCGAGCTGTTCAAGATCTTCGTGGAGGCCGAGGTCGCCAAGAAGGCGCTGCGCGGCCGCTGACGTAAGACAGGCAGCTGCTGGCACAGTCAGTGCTCACAAGTCGCGGCATCATGAAGCCGACGACTCTTTTGAAGCAGCAGCACCGAAAGGTAATCACCGCGCTCAAGAAGATGGAGAAGGGCAAGAAGGCCCTTCGCACGGAGCTGCTCGAAGAGATCTCCAACGATCTCGCGGCCCACATGGCGATCGAGCAGGAGATCTTCTACCCGGCCATCCGCGAGGTCGACGAGGACATGATCCTCGAGTCGTTCGAGGAGCACTCGATCGCCGAGCTCGCCCTCAAGCGCCTGCGCGCGACCGAGCCCGACAGTGAGGCATTTCGCCCCCGCGTCGTGGCGCTGCGGGAAATTCTGGAACACCACATCGAGGAGGAAGAGGACGACCTCTTCCCCCGCGTCGAGAAGAAGATCGACGAGGACGAGCTCGCCGCTCTCGGGTCGCGCATGAAGGCGCGCTTCGAAGAGCTGCAGGAGCAGGGCTTCGAGGCGCTCGTGCCCGACGCCATGACGCAGACTTCCGCCGACGTCGCGAAGAGCAGCCTCGAGGGCCCCGAAGGCCTCGAGCGTTACCTCGGCGACGCACAGGTGCACTGAGCCGTCACCTTTGGGGGATTGATGAAATTCGATCGGTCGAAAAAGAGACAGGTCGCTACAGGTCTGTACCCTGCACGAACCATGAATGACTCCTACGTGACGGAGCTCGCCCCGACGGGCGATGGGTGGCAGCTGAAGGTGAAGACTCCCGGGGGGCTGAGCCTGGAGTACTCGTACGCGTCTGAGGCGCAGGCGAGGTACTTCGCGGCGGTGTTTCACCTCGGGCCGTCCCGGCTTCCGGCCGCTGATCGCATCGTCCCGCCTGTTCGCCGCCGCACGCGCGCGGTGAAGCGGGTGCACGAGCTGGACAATATTGCGACGGAAGAGATCGACGGAGCGCTGGACGCGCTGGGCTGATCGCTTTCTACGTGGACGTGGACGTGGACGTGGACGTGGACGTCAGTAAGCGGCGCTCACAAAAGACGTCCACGTCCACGTCCACGTCCACGTGAACTACATCGAGATCGTCGCCAGGCGCATCGAGTTGATGCGCCCCGGCTGACCGATCGGCGCGCCGAACACGATCACGATCCGGTCGGCCGCCTTCGCGAGTCCTCGCGCCAGCAGCTCTTCCTCGACTCTGCGCACCATCGCCTCGGTCTCGTTCAACGGCTCGAGCACGCGCGGCACCACGCCCCAGAGCAGCGACAGGCGCCGCCGCACTTCCTGGTTCGGGCTGAACGCGACGATCGGCACCGTCGGCCGGTAATGCGAGAGCAGGCGCGCGGTGGTGCCGGTCAGCGTGAACGCGACGATGAGCCGCGCTCCGCACTCGCGCGCCGCGCGGCACGCCACGCCGCAGGTCACGTCCGGGAAGTCGGCGGGGATCTTCGCGGGCTCGCCGCTGCCGATGCGCGGGAAGGTCTGCCGCATCGACGACTCCGCGGAGCGGACGATGCGGTCCATCATCTCCACCGACTCGACGGGGTACTTGCCGCTCGCGGTCTCGCCGCTGAGCATCACGGCGTCGGTGCCGTCGAAGATCGCGTTCGCGACGTCGCTCGCCTCGGCGCGCGTCGGCCGCGGGTGCTCGATCATCGAGTTGAGCATCTGCGTCGCGACGATGACCGGCAGCGCCCTCGCGTTCGCGCGGCGGATGATGTCCTTCTGAATCGCCGGCACCTCTTCGGGCGGGATCTCGACCCCCAGGTCTCCTCGCGCGACCATCACGCCGTCGCTCTTGTCGAGGATCGCGTCGAGCCGCGCGATCGCCTCGGGCTTCTCGAGCTTCGAGATGATCGGCACCTGCCGCCCCGCCTGCGCCATCACCGCCCGGCACTGGTCGAGGTCCTGCGGCGTGCGCACGAACGAGAGGCCGACGTAGTCGATGCCGTTCTTGATGCCGAACAGCAGGTCCTCTTTGTCCTTCGCGGACATCGCCTCGGTCTGCAGCGCGACTCCCGGCAGGTTGATGCCCTTGTTGTTCTTCAAGATGCCGCCGTGGACGATCTCGGCGCGCACGCGCTCTTTCTTGTCCGTGGTCAGCACCTTGAGCTCGAGCAGGCCGTCGTCGAGCAGGATGCGGTCGCCCGGGTTCACGTCCTGGGCGAGGTACTGGTACGTCGTCGAGATGAGCTGGGGCGTGCCGAGCACCGCCTCCTCGGTGGTGATCTCGATCTCCGCGCCCTCGACCAGCTCGATGCCGTTGTTCTCGACCTTGCCGGTGCGGATCTTCGGGCCCTGGAGGTCCTGCAGAATTCCGACGCCCTTGCGCACCTTCAGCGACGCCGCGCGGATGCGGTCGATGACCTCTTTGTGCTGCTCGTGGCTGCCGTGGGAGAAGTTCAGGCGGGCCACATCCATGCCCGCCGCGAGGAGCTTCTCCATCATCTCCTGGCTCGTGCTCGCCGGGCCCAACGTACAAACGATCTTCGCGCGTCGCATGGAGTGGCCTGTCTTATACAGACCTCGTGTTGCTCTTCCAGAAGCGGTTTCACCAGGGCCTCGTTAACGGCGGCATCACGCTGACCTTCCGGCGCTGGAAGAAGCCCCACGTAAAGCCCCAAGGCCGCTACCGGGTCCACCCCATCGGCGTCGTCATGGTCGACGCCGTCTCCATCGTCGACGACTCCGAGATCACCGAGGCCGACGCCCGCGCCAGCGGCTTCGTCTCGCTCGACGAGATGAAGCAGTGGATGAGGCCGGGCCCCGACCCGCTCTACCGCGTCGCGCTGCACCACGCCGGAGACGGAGATCGCGTCGAGATCGCCACCGACGACAACCTGACCCCCGAGGCGCTCGCAGACTTGAAGAAGCGCGTCGCCCGGCTGGAGAGAGCTGGGCCCTGGGTGAAGAAGGTGATGCGGCTCATCGCCAGGAACCCCAGGGTCGCGGCGTCGAAGCTCGCGAAGAAGCTCGGGCGCGAGACCGCGCCGTTCAAGGTCGACGTGCGCAAGCTCAAGAAGCTCGGGCTCACGATGAGCTTCGAGGTCGGCTACGAGCTCAGCCCGCGAGGGAAGAAGTTCCTCAGCCTGAGGTGAGCTTCAGCGCAGCTGCGGGCCGGGGCCAGACCTACTCCCCTCACCGCCTGAGCAACCGCTTCAGGTGCTGCTTCTCCCAGGCGATCGCCTCGGCGTACTTCGGGAACGCCTTCTCGCGGTCGCGGAACGCCTTCGGGTGATGAGCGTTCGGGAACAGCTGATGGAGCATCTCGTGGAACACGATGTACTCGATGAAGAACCTGGGCACGTCGGGCCCGTCGAGTGACGGGTGAATGCGAATCTCGCGCGTCTGGTGCTCGTAGACGCCGAGGCGAATCGTCTTCCGCCGGCGGCCCTTCGGCGCCCTCGCCCACCCGATGCGCGCGCGGATGCCGCCCTGGAAGAACTCGCGGTTGAGCTCCTCGAAGATGACCTGCAGGTCGAAGTACCGGCCGCGCACCTGCAGCTGCTCGCCGGCCCGCCGGGCGCGGCGGATCTTCCCGTCACGCTCGTCGATGAAGCCGTCGATGACCCGGCCGGCTGCGCGGCTGCCCTTCCCCGCGTAGTGCGCGAGCGCCTCGACGACGTGGTCCGGCGCGTCGAGGAACATGTGGTGCAGCCGCAGCGCGAGCACGCGCTCCTGACGCTGGTAGCTCACCATCGTCGAGCGGTTGTCGGTGACCGCGAGCCGAACCGGGACTCCCGCGTGCCGCGAGATGCGGCGGGCCAGCGCGTCGGCCATCACCAGCCGCTCTTCGCGCGGAGGGTACGGTAAGTGCCCGGCCTGTACCGTCGAAGCAGGCTGAACGGCGAGCGCCGTGTTGCCGGCGATGAAGAGCTCGAGCTGCTGCGTCCCTCCGCTCATGTACGGCAGCATCTAAGCGCCGCCCGAGATCCAAAGGGAAGGGGTCAGCGCTGCCTTTCCCGGGCCGCGTGTGCGCGGATCTCCGCGCGAAGCTGCTCGACCAGCGCCCTCACCTTCCGCCGGCTCGTGCCGAACGCGCGCATCAGCTGCGAGGGGCTCTTCGCCTCTTCGATCGCGAGGCACGCGTGCGCCGCGCCACTCTCGACGAGCCGCCGCGCTTCGGCGACGTCTCCGAAGCGCTCGACCTGCAAGAGCCCCTCGCCGACGTCGAACGGATACAGGCGGCAGGAGATCGGCCGCGCCGCTTCGCTGAGCCTGCAGCCCTTGCCGCGCTCGAGCAGCACGCACGCGCCCCCGACGGCTTTGAGGCCGAGGCGGCGCGACTTCGGGCCGAGGTAGCTCGCGTAAGCGGGATGAACGTCGAGCCAGGCTTGCGTGTGATCGGCGTCCATCCACTCCCACTCCGCGAAGGCGGAGAGCGGAAGGCCGGTGGCGGCGGTGACGCGGTCGGCGTCGGACCAGGTCAGCGTCGCGAGGCGCTCGTGCGGCTTCACTTCGCAGCACGAGGCCGTGAGCACAGCCGGGCACCTGGCGCAGGGACTGGTCACGCTGGCTTTCACGTGGACGTGGACGTGGACGTGGACGTGGACGTCATTGAGCAGCGCCCATCAAGGACGTCCACGTCCACGTCCACGTCCACGTCCACGATGAAGCCACCACCTGAAAACGACTGCGCCCGGCACGACCGCAGAGGTCGCCCGGGCGCGAAGTCATTCTTCAGCGTGCTTTAGATCGCGCGGCCGAAGATCTCGTACAGGCCGCGCATCATCTCGAGGTTGCGAACGTCCTCACGCACGCGGCCTTCCCAGTAGGCCGAGTTGCGCGGAATGTTCCGCTCGTCGTTGATGAGGACGTCGTCCGACGGGTCGTCCTTGTTCACGCCCTTCGCGTCATTCCACTTCTGGGTGTTCGTGCGAGTGCGCTCGATCATCTTCTGAGCCGCCGCGTCCTGACCGGCCAGCGCGACGCCGTTCGGGTTGAACGTGCGCTTGAGCGCCGCGTAGACGTAGCCGCCGCCGAACGGATCATCGACCGTGACGACCGTGAAGCCGGTCGCCGGCGTCAGCGCCTCACCCGAGCCCAACCGGTAGATCTGGTTGAACATCGCGTACTCCTGATTGAAGTTCTCGGTGAAGTACGCCATCGACAGGAGCTCGGCGTAGAAGCGCGTGCCCCACGGCATGTTCGACTCGACCTTGTCCATCGGCATCGCGTTGCCGTTGTTGTCCACCGGCACCTGCTGCGGCGGCGGGTAGTCGAAGTTGTCGATGTAGTTCTCGCCACGGACGAAGACGCGCGGCATCACGCGGGCCGTGCCGTCGCCGAGCTTCACCAGGCTGTCCGCGTACGCGGCCTTGTCCTCGGTCCAGACGGCGCCGAACAGCGGAGCCATCTCCTTGTCGAAGGTCAGGTAGTACGGCAGCGAGTAGCGAAGCGCGTCGGAGCCACGGTCGACACCGAGGAAGTTCGTCTCGCTGGTGGTGAGCGCCGCGAGCGCAGCCGCCTGGTCCCAGAAGTGACCGACCTCGTCGACCTTCGTGTAGAAGTCCCAGCCGACCTTGCTGAACTGCGTGAACATGCTGCGGCCCGGACCGCGCGGCACGTAGGCCACGTCGGTGTAGTTGTACTTCTGCTTCACCGTGGCGATGAACGTGGCCTCGGCCGACGGGCTCTGGATGCGCAGGTTGTCCGGCGCGTTGTCCGGCACGTAGACCCAGCGGCCGCTGATCGCTTCCTTGCCGTGGTAGCCGGCCGAGGGAGTCGCCAGCTGCTGCAGCAGCAGGTTGGTCGAGTCGATGACCGACATCGTCCAGTAGTTCTGCCAGATGGGGTCACCCAGGCCGTAGAACTCGTCGAGCTGCTCCGCCGTCAGGTAGTAGTAGCGCTGCAGGTAGTAAATGTTGAAGAGCCACTGCTGGTAGACGTTCGGGATGTTCTGCAGGTAGCGGATGAACTTGCCCGCGAAGACCGTGTTCGGGCTGTACATCAGCCGGTCACGACGGAAGTTCATGAACGCGTAGTTCTGGTCGAAGCGCTCGATCCACTTCGAGGTCATCTCGTACGTGTCAGCGCCCTGATCCTGCAGGTTGCACATCATGTTCGCGCCGACCTCGGAGTCGGAGCAGAACCAGTACGGAACCTCGACCGGCATGCCGCGGCCGACGCGACCGACGATCTCCCGCGCGCGCTCCCAGTCGTTGTTGCCGAACCAGCGGGCCGAGAGGTTGTAGTCCTTCAGCTCCTGCTCGATGCGCGTGTACCAGCCCTTCATCTCGCTCCACTTGCGGAACGAGCGGTCGTTCATGCGCGCGATGCCTTCATCGAGCGCCTTCTCGAACGGAAGGTTCTTCTCGGCGAACATGAACGGCACCGTCGTGTAGTGGAACTTGTCCTGGATGTACGTGTTGACGGGCGTGTAGTGCTCGACCTGCAGCATCGGGAACTCGAGCCGCGCGTTGCGAACCATCATCGTCTTCGAGACGTTGTCGGTCGCGACCGCGTAGTTCGGCTGGTCGTAGTCGTTGCGCAGGTTGTTGAAGACCTCGACGTAGCCCGGCTCGTCACCGCCCGAGTACGCGAAGAGGATCGCCGCGCGGTCGTACTTGCCGATGCCCTTGTTCTGGGCCGTGACGCGCGCGCCGTAGTCCATGATCGACGAGTACGTGTACTCGTAGAGGCCGTTGTCGATCTGCTTCTGGTTCAGCTGCGCCGCGTCGACCATGTTCTGCGGAGTGACCGGCAGCACGCGCTGGCCGGCGACCATCACGCCGATGGTCTCCTTGCGCAGATCCCAGTAGCCGTCCTGGTAGTTCATCGCGTCGGCCGAGCCGATGAAGTTGTGACGCAGGCCCAGCGTGTGACCGACCTCGTGCTCCGCGACCGAGCGCCACGCCTCGCGACGGATCTCGTCGAAGATCTCCTTCTTCGCCTGAGCCTTCGCGACCTCGGGCGACTTGCCCTGGTTCTGAAGCTCGGTGATGCGCGCGGCGATCTTGCGAGACTTCTGCTTCGCGACGCCGACGTAGTCGGGGTCGTTGTAGTCGAGGTCGTAGATGCAGCCTTCCTTCTCGTTGCGCTTGAGGAGCTGCTCGTGCAGCTGCTTCTTGCCGAGCGTGATCGGGTCGACGCCCATCATCACCTCGCGCGCGACCTTGTTGTAGAAGGCCGGGTCGCTCTCGAGGCGGCGCTGGAACTCAGGGTGCGCCACCATGCCCATGACCGCAGCCTTCACCTCGGGCAGCGACGTGAGCGTCTGCTCGAGCTCGGGGTTCTTGGCGATCAGCTCCGCGACGACGGCGCGGCGATCTTGCGTGCGCAGCGGCAGGTGCCCCTGAGCCTTGTACGCGAGCATCTCGCCCTTGAAGTCCGGCACCAGGCGCGACAGCGTGCCCATCGGCCGCGTGACGTCGGACGTGAGGCCGCCCGTGCCGTCGTTCGGGCCGGCCGCCTTGCGGCGCGGGTCCGTCGGGTTCAGGTTCGCGTTGACGAAGTCCTTGATGTCTTCGCCCTTGATGAGCTGCGACAGCGAGATCTCGCCGTTCAGCACGTCGATCACCTGCATCGAGCTCGCCGCCCAGGTGTCGAGCGTCTTGCCGTACTGGTTCGCCGTGGCCCAGACGACCTCGCCGGTCTCGGGGTCGGTCGCCGACGGGCCGTAGCCGAGCAGGCCGCCCGCGAGCTGGTCGATGTACGTGAGCTGGTGGTAGCGGATGTCGCCCATGCGCACGTAGGTGCCGGGCGCGCCGCACGCGCGCTGACGACCCTCGGCCTCGGCCGGAGCCATGCCCTCTTTCTTCGTGTAGTCGGGCACCGGGTTCTCGCAGACGAAGAACATCTGCGGGACCTGGTCGACCTCGAGGCCGCGGGGAACCGCGACCGCGCGGCGGAACGCGTAGTCCCACGACGACTCGAGCGAGTTCGGGCCGACCGCGGCCGCGAGGAGCTCGGACGGGAAGTGGCCCGTCAGGTGGTACGCGATCGGGCGCAGCTCACGGCGCTGCACGGGGATCTTGCCCAGCGGGTTCTCGTTCGTGATCTCGTCGGGGCTGTGGGCGCGGCGCCAGATGTTGTGGCGCGACGCGTACAGGATGCGGCCCTGGTCCGTGAACGTGTAGCCCTTGTCGTAGGCCCACGTCTGGGTGCGGAACATGCCGAACTTCACCATCAGGTGGTCGTCGTAAACGAGCGGCTCGTAGTCCTTCACGCGCTCTTCGTCGACGCGCATGATCGACGTGCGCATGTAGAAGTTCGAGCTCTCGCAGTCGAACGTCGGGTTCAGCCAGCAGTACGGGATGTAGCCGTAGCCCGGGTAGTAGAGGCGCGGCGGGTCGCCGATGGCCTGCACGGTGAAGTCGAAGTACTTCAGCTTGCCTTCGACGTCGCGCTCCTCGACGGGGGCGTTGTCGTTCTGAACCGCGTCTTCCTTGGTGATGAAGCGCATGTTCAGCGAGTTGGTGCCGTAGCAGCTCACCAGGCCGTCGCACTGGTCGAAGTTGACGAGCTGGTTGTGCGCCCAGTCGACGCGCATGAACTCGCGCTGGTACCAGGGGCGATCCTGGGTGTTCTCGATGAGCACGTTGGTCTGCTCACCCGTGGCCGGGTTGTAGACGCGCTCGCGATCGAAGTGGCTCTCGATGGCGTACGCGACGACCGGAGTGCCCTTGTACGGGCGGCCGTCCTTGAAGCGGACGTCGCCGATCCTCGAGTTCTCCATGTCGATGCGCGGGTCGCGGCCCGGCACCACTTCGTAGGTCCGGTAGCCGACCAGGAGCTTCTCCTGGACTTCCCACCGGATCTTCTCGAGCTGGCCGCCGAACGCGACGCGCGTCACGGTCGCCGAGTTGGGCGCCCCGACGATCGTGTTCTTGTAGTACCACTGGCCTTCCAGCAGGTCGGACTTCTTCGTGTAGTTCGGCTGCGTGCGGTCGACGACGCCCGGGTTGGAGCATCCGATCGCCAGAACTGCCAGAGCGCCGGTGAGGAGGATTTTGCTGTTCATGAGAGTCTCCTGATTCCGTTTCGTAGTGTTCGCGCTCATGGTCAGAAGGCCGTCCCGAAGACGCGGTAGAAGCCGCGCATCAGGTCCAGGTCGCGGAGGTTGTACTTGTAGCTCTCGAGCCAGTTCTTCCTCTGGATCTCGATCTGCACCGGGTTGTTCGCGTCGGCGGCCGACATGCAACCGTAGATGCGCAGCGTGCCGGGCAGCGGGCACTGGGCGGGGTTGCGGACCATCTCGAGGTAGTCGGCCGTCTCGCGCACGACGCGCAGGGCCGGAGTCGAGTACGGGTACACCGTGCCGTCCTTCTCGATGGCCGCGTAGCGCGAGCCGGTGAGAATGTCCTCGACCTCGACCGTGTGGTAGCCGGGCGCGACGGTGATCTGCTCACCGCCGCCGAGCTTGTAGACCTGGTTGGCCTTCGGGTAGTCGAGATCGAAGTTCACGCGGAACGCCGCCTGACCGAGCCAGAGGGCGTAGATGCGGGCCGTCCACGTCATCGAGATGTTGATGGGCGCGGCCTTCTGGTCGTCCTGACCCGAGACCTTGAAGCAGTCGGTCGTGCGGGTCGCGGTGCACTGCACCGGGCGCTCGATGAGCTCGTACGGGTACTTGAAGTCCTTCACGTACGACTCGCCGGCGACGAAGCGACGCTGCGCGAGACCCATCGACTCGGGGATGACGTGACCGGCCTCGTCGAGCTTGAGGTACGCGAACGGGCGGATGAGGTCTTCGTTCGCGCCCCAGAGCGCGCCGAAGGTCTTGGTCAGCTCGTCCTTGAAGACCGTGTAGTACGGGATGCGGAAGCGGTTCGCATCCGACTGGTAGTCCACGTCGTAGAGCAGCGTCTGGTAGTCGATGGCGGCGAACATCGCGCCGGCCTGGTCGTTGTAGTGACCGGCCTCGAGCATGCGGCTGAAGAAGCCGTAGCCGCTCTTGAAGTCGTAGCGGCTGTACATGCGGCGGCCGAGGCCGCGGGGCAGGTCGGCGAAGCCCGACGCAGCCGACGAGCCGAAGCGGCCGGTGCTCGAGTAGTAGTCCTTGAGGACCTGGCGACCCTGCGCGTTGAGCGTGTCGTAGTCGTCACCCTCGGAGATGAGGTCCCAGCGGGGGCCGATGCGGCACTGGCCGTTCGAGCACAGACCGTACGGGCAGGTCTCGTCGTTGGTGCACGAGATGGGACGGCCGTCACCACCCGGGATGGGCGTGGTGAAGTTGCGGTACATGAAGAAGCCCGCGGGCGGCACGCTCATCACGTTGAGGTGCTGGTTGATGCCGTCGAGCACCGCCATGGTCCAGAAGTCCTGGAACTGGGGGTCGAAGCTGTACTGCGCGAGCACCTGCTGGTTCGCCGCAGGCTTGCCGTACATGAACAGCACCCACTGCTTGTAGACGTCGCTGACGTCCACGAAGAGCGAGTAGGCCGAGTAGAACGACGAGAAGCCGGAGAAGTTCGAGCGGCCGCGGCGGAAGTGCGAGAGGATGTAGTAGTTCCAGTAGTTCTCGAGCTTGGTGCGCGTGATCTCGTAGTAGTCCGGACCACGGTCGAACCAGTTGCACGAGAGCACCTTCGCCTTGTGCGGGTCAGAGCAGTTCGCGTACGGAACTTCCCAGACCGGGTTGAGGGCCTGCATCTCGGCCTCGGTGAGCGGCGCGCCGTTCTTCTTCTCGAGCTCGTCGCGAACGCGCTTGCGGGCAGCCTCGGCGTCGCTCCACTTCACGAGGTGACGCTGCTTCAGCTTCGAAAGACCGTCGTTCATCACCTCTTCGATGGTGTTGCCCTCACCGAAGTGGAGCGGAACCATCGTGTAGTGGAACTGCTCGGTGTAGTTGCGGTTGTTGACGTTGTAGTGCTGCGCGTTGATGAGCGGCAGGTCGTACGCCGCGCCCGTCACCGTGATGGTCTTGCCGTCTGAGCCGTTGAACGTCTTCTCGGTCGCGCGGAGCTTGTCGAACACCTCGACGTAGCCGGGCTTCGAGTCACCGGAGTACGCGAAGATGATCGCGGCCTCGTCGTACCGGCCGACGCCCTTCCAGTCGCCGGTGCGCGTACCCGAGTAGTCCATGATCGAGCTGTACTCGTAGTCGTACATGCCCTGGCTGAGCTGCTCGAACGTGCCGTCGGCGGTGATGCGCATGTCCTTCACCGTGCGGGGGATGAGCTTGTTGCCGGTCGAGCCGTCCTCGACGAGGAGGCTCTGCTTGCGCAGGTTCCAGTACTCGTCGAAGTAGTTGACCGCGTCGAAGCTGCCCTGGAAGTTGTGCACCAGGTTGAGGGTGTGGCCGACCTCGTGCTCGGAGGTCGCCTGCCAGATGTTCTGCTTGAAGCGGGCCTTGATCTCCTCGTTGGCCGTGGCGCGGGCCGCCTTCGGGTCGACGCCCGACTGCGTCAGCTGGTTGATGCGGTCGGTGCGCAGCTGCGCCTCGCGGAAGGCGACCGTCATCATCGTGCGGTCGTTGAACTCCGCCATGTAGTGGCACTCCTTCGAGGTGAGCGCGTCGAGGCGGGCGCGCTCGAGGTTCGCGAGCGAGCGGGCGTTCATGAGGACGTTGCGCGCCATCTTGCGGCGGAACGCGGGATCCTTGCCGGCCTGCTCGGCGAGCGGCGCCGGCAGCAGGCTCTCGATGTCGTTCGCGAAGTCCGGGTTGTCGAGGATCGCGGACTCGAGGTCGGGGTTCTCGGCGATCTTCTCGGCCGCGGCCTTGACCGGGTCAGACGAGATCTTGGGCAGGCCGCCGTTCGCGCGCATCTGCGCGATGAGCTCGAGGCTCTTCACGCTGGGGCGCTGGAAGGCGCCGAGCGAGGGCTCGCCGGTCTGGCGAATCGCGGTCTCGGTCGAGAGCAGCGCGCTCTGCGACGAGTCGCCGCGGGGCAGGCGCTTCACCGAGTAGATCGGGTTGTCGAGGATGTAGTTCTTCACCACGTCGCCCTTGATGAAGTCGATCGCCTGCTTGTCGCCGGTGATGAGGTCCATCAGGTCGAGGAGGTTCTGCGCCTCGGACTCGATGCCCCAGGTGTACGTGTTCGCGTTGGCGGACACGATCTCGGCGGTCTCGGGGTCGACCGAGTTCGGGCCGTAGCCGAGCAGGCCGTT
>CALJKW010000034.1 GCA_937980205.1 uncultured Myxococcales bacterium
GGGCTGAGAAGACGCCTCCGGCGGGGCGGGGGCCAAGGCCCCCGGACGATCCGGTCCTGGCTGTCCACCACTACCGGGGCTGAGAAGACGCCTCCGGCGGGGCGGGGGCCAAGGCCCCCGGACGATCCGGTCCTGGCTGTCCACCACTACCGGGGCTGAGAAGACGCCTCCGGCGGGGCGGGGGCCAAGGCCCCCGGATGATCCGGTCCTGGCTGTCCACCACTACCGCGGCTGAGACGGCGTCCGACAACTGCCGGGTTCGCGTTCGCGTTCGCGTTCGGAACTGCGCAGTCGGCCCCGAACGCGAACGCGCACGCGAACCCGGTCGTTCCCCGAGCTGGGCTACACTCCCCGACGTTCATGCGCGCCTTGGGGCTGCTCGGAGTCCTCACCTTCTCCGCCGCCTGCATCGAGCCACTTCCTCCGCCTCCCGACGCCGGCGAGGTCCCCGACGCCGCGGTCCCGCTTCCGGAAGCCACTTCGAACCCGTCGCGCGGCATCGACGACACCGCGCTCTCCTTCGATCTCTCCGCGCGCACCGCGACCGCCGTCATCACCTTCGAGCCGAGCCCCGACGCCGGCGCCACGCTCGAGGTCGGCGACCTCGTCATCGACGCCGTCACGCTCAACGGCGTGCCGCTCGAGCTCGCGCGCGCCGACAAGACGCTCACGCTCGGGCTCCCCGCCAGCACCGACAAGCTCCCCGTCGAGATCCGCTACCGCTGGTCGCACCACGAAGGCTTCAGCGGGGCCTCCTCGGGCGGCTACACGCTCACGTGGCCGTACTTCTGCGGCAACGTCTTTCCCTGCCACGCGACCCCGAACGACGGCACCACGTTCTCGCTCGCGCTCAGCGGCATCCCCGCGGGCAGCACCGCCGTCTTCCCCGCGCGCATCGCGACCGAGGCCCCCGCCTACCAGCTCGCCTGGACCATCGGCGAGTACACCGAGCTCCCGCTCGGCCGCACCGACGCCGGCACCGAGCTCGTCGCGTGGCACCTGCCCGGCCAGGCCCAGCAGATGCGCGAGGGCACCGCCGTGCTCGTCCCCACCTTCGAGTGGCTCGAAGAGAACCTCGGGCCGTACCGCTTCGGCCCCAGAGCCGGCCCGGTCTCCGCGAACTGGGGCCTGGTCAACGGCGGCATGGAGCACCACCCCTACTGGCACCTTGGCGGCCCCGCGCTGACGAACCCCGACACCCACGCGCACGAGGCCGCCCACGGCTGGTACGGCGACGCCGTCCGCCTCGCCTGCTGGGAAGACTTCGTGCTCTCCGAAGGCACCGTCACGTACCTCGCCGCGCGCGCGCTCGAGGCCGTCTCTTCGCAGCGCGGAGCCGACGCCTGGGCCGCGAACACCCAGGCGCTCGCCGGCATCAACCCGATGGCGCCGGTGTGGCCGAGCGGCTGCAACTCCATCGACATCCTCGCCGGCCTGTTCTCTCGCGCCCCGTACATCCGCGGCGCCTTCTTCTTCCGCGCCGTGAGCCTGCGCATCGGAGCCCCCGCGCTCGACCTCGCGCTCTCCGCCTTCTACGGCGCCTACGCCGGCAAGGCCGCCACGATGGAACAGCTGCTCGCCGTCATCCACACCGTCACCGGCTTCGACCCGCACGCGTGCGCCGAGAAGTGGCTGCGCAGCACCACGATTCCGGCCGTCGGCCCGTGCGACTGAGTTACCGTCGCGCGGGACAAGTTGGAGACCGAGTTCGACGCCATCGTGGTGGGATCCGGAGCGACCGGCGGCGTCGCCGCCAAGCAGCTCTGCGAAGCGGGCCTCAAGGTGCTCGTGCTCGAGGCCGGCCCGGCGCTCAAAGGGCCGTCGGCGTACGGCACTCCGGCGACGAACCTCTTCCGGCAGCTCAAGCAGCGCTGGGTCACCGGCACGCAGCACGTGCAGGAGCGCCACGGCGGCTACTGGGAGACCAACCCCGAGCTCTACACCGACGATCGGAAGAACCCGTACGCGACGCCGGCCGACCGGCCATACCGGTGGATCCGCGGCCGCCAGGTCGGGGGCCGCTCGCACACGTGGGGCGGCGTGCTGCTGCGCTTCTCCGACTACGAGTTCAAGGCGGCGAGCCGCGACGGCTGGGGCCACGACTGGCCCATCTCCACCGCCGAGCTGTCGCCGTACTACGCGCTGCTCGAGCGCTTCTTCTCCGCCTGGGGCGGACGCGACGGCCTCGCCCAGCTGCCCGACGGAGACTTCGTCGGCGCGCGCCCGTTCTCTCCCGGAGAGCGGCACTTCAAAGAGCTCGTCGAGGCGAAGTTCCGAAGGCCCTTCATCGCGAGCCGCGGCATCCGCGCCGGCCGCTCGGCCGCGACGGGCGAGCAGTTCTCCCGGCTGTCTTCGTCGGGCTCGACGCTGCTCGCCGCGCAGCGCACCGGCAACCTCACGCTGCAGAGCGAGGCCATCGCGGCGCGGCTGCTCACGCGCGACGGCCGCGCCCACGGCGTCGAGTGGATCGACGCCCGCACCCGCCAGACCCGAGGGGCGCACGCGCGCGTCGTCTTCCTCTGCGCCTCCACCATCGAGAGCCTGCGCATCCTCTTCATGAGCGGCGTCGGCAACTCGAGCGGGCTGCTCGGGCGCGGCCTGATGGATCACATCGTCGTGAACACGTACTTCCGCATGCCGAAGCTGAAGGACCAGCCCGGCTGGGAGCTGCTCGGCAGCGACGGCTCGATGATCCCCCGCTACCAGAACTTAGACGGCGCCCCGCGCGCGCCGTACCTGCGCGGCTTCGGGTACTGGGGTGGCATCAACCGGCTGCACCTGCCGCTGCGGCGCGAGCGCGGCATCGCGTTCGGCTTCTACGCGGCGATGGGCGAGACGCTGCCGACCGACGACAACCTCGTGCGCCTCGACGAGCAGCTGAAGGACGCGTGGGGGCTGCCGGCGCCGTTCATCTCGTGCAAGTGGACCGACAACGACGTCGCGCTCGCGAAGGCGATGACCGAAGACGCGCGCGAGATGATCGAGGCGGCGGGCGGCGTGGTGACTCCGCTGACCGACCTCATTCACACGCCGTTCATCGGCGACTTCTTCAAGCAGATGGAAGCCGAGTGGCGCATGACGACGCCGGGCCTCTTCGTGCACGAGGTCGGCGGCGCGCGCATGGGGCTCGATCCGAAGACCTCGGTGACGAGCGCGTACTGCCGCCTGTGGGACGTGCCGAACGTCTACGTCACCGACGGCGCGTGCTGGGTCTCGTCCGGCTGGCAGAACCCCACGCACACCGAGATGGCGATCACCGCGCGCGCGTGCGACCACGCCGTCGCCGAGCTCAAGCGGAGAAACCTATGACGTCCCTCTCCCCTCGTAGGGGAGAGGCGAGCGCGAAGAACCTGTGGTTCGCGGCAGTCCTCGTCGTCACGAACGTCGTCTACCGCCTGCCGGGTCTGCTGCACGCGCACGACGTGCACTCGGACGCGGCCGTCGTCGCCCTTCAAGCGATGCACCTGCTGCGCGGCGAATTTTCCCGCCTGCTCTGGGGAGCCTCGTACCAGGGCACGCTCGAGCCGGGCATCACCGCGCTGTTCTTCGCCGCGGGCGGGCCGACGCCGCTGATGCTCGCGCTCTCGGCGCTGACGGGGCACCTCGTCGTCGTGCTGCTCGGCTGGCGCCTGCTGCTGCGTCGCCTCGAGCCGGCGAAGGCGTTCGCGCTGTCGCTGGTGCTCGTGTTCACGCCGCAGGCCATCAACCACATGGCCTGGGTGCCGCAGCCGCGCATCTGGTGCATCGCGCTCGTGTTCCTCTCGGTGTTCCTCATCGACCTGGCGACGCCGCTCGCGCTCGCGGCGGGCATGTTCGTGGGGCTCTTGTCGCTGTGGGCCGATCTCTTCGCGATGCAGCTGATGATCCCGGTGCTGATCTTCGCGTGCCTGTGCCTCACCAGCCGCCGCCACGCGCTGGCGCTCGCGCTCGGCCTCGGCGCCGGCATCGCCGCGGTCGTCTTCTTACGCACCGGAGCGCGCGTCTTTGCCACGCCGGGCGGCATGGCGCTCTCGAACGTGCCGAAGAACGGGAAGCTGCTCCTCGAGAACTGCCTGCCGATGATCCTCGGGCTGCAGGTGTGGGATCCGGATCGCTGGGAGCCTCCCGCAGTCTGGCGAGCGTGGCAGTGGCTCGGGGCTGGCGTGTTCACGCTGAGCGTCGCCGCCGCCGCGCCGCTCGCGCTCGCGAAGAGCCGCATCCCCTGGGAGCTGCGCCGCCTCGGCCTGCTCGGCGCCGGCGCCGCGCTGCTCGCGCTCGTCGCGTTCCTGCCCTCGGGCAGCCCGCAGGACCTCTGGGCGGCGCGGTACCTGGTCGGCATCGTCTTCTTCGCGCCGTTCGCGCTGGCTCCGCTCGCGCACGCGCTCACGCTGCGCGGGCTCACGGTCGCGGTGCTCGTGCCGTACCTCAGCGTCCAGGCCGTCTCGGGGCTCCGCGCCTGGGGCGTCAAGCGCCTCGCGCTGCCGCCCGCGCATCACGAGGAAGACGAGCTCGCCGCGTTCCTGCGAGCCAGGAACATCCGCTACGCGGCCGCGCCGTACTGGCTCGCCTACCGCCTCACGTTCCTGTTCCAGGAGAACCCCATCGTCACGCCGCTCGACGGCGCTCGCTACCAGCCCTGGGGGGAGAGCTTCGAACGGGAGGAGATCGTCGCGTACCTCGTGCATCAGTCACAGCAGCCCGAGGTCTCTCTCGACGATCTCCTCAACCGCTTACAGCAACAGCCGGGTACGACGCTCGAGGTCGCGCGGGTGGCGGAGTACACCGTGGTGCTCCGCCACCGCTGACCGCGAGGATTACCAGCCGCCGTCGAAGGCGCCGCTGGCGACCTGGATGCAGCGGCCGTTCGGGACGGCCATGTCGGCGGTGATCATTCCGCCGCTGACGGCGAAGTTCCACTCGACGAGGCGCAGGTTCGAGATGTTGCCGCGCAGCGCGCCGCCCATCTCGACGTAGTTCGTCTGCGTCAGGTTCACCGTTCCCTGGGTGCCGAAGTACAGGCGCTGGTACTGGCCCGTCTGGAAGTTCACGCCCTCATAGACCTGCACGCAGTCGAGGCACTGAGCGAAGCTCGAGCCGGCCGCGAGATCGGCAGCCAGGTCGATCGTGTACGGCGCCGCGGGCTCCTGGCCCTGAGCGCCGTAGAGCTCGAGCGTGAGCAGCGAGTTGTTCGCCAGGTTCGTGGTCGCCGGGAGCAGGTTGTAGACGACCGTGGTGCTGGCCACGAGGGTGCCACCGTCGGGGAGCGTGCGCACGTCGAGACCACCGTCGGCCAGGCGAATGTCGTACTCACCGAAGAGGCTGTTGGTCGACATCGCGACCATCGCGCAGCCCGGCGCGCCGCCGGCGCCGCCCGTGCCGCTGCTGCCGCCGGTGCCGCTGCTGCCGCCCGTGCCGCTGCTGCCGCCGGTGCCGCTGCTGCCGCCCGTGCCGCTGCTG
>CALJKW010000035.1 GCA_937980205.1 uncultured Myxococcales bacterium
CCTTGATGTTGATGATGCCCAGGCCGCGGATCTCCATGTGGTGGCGGATGATCTCCGTACCGTGGCCGGTGACGTGCCCTTCCTTCCGCCGCACCAGGTTCACCACGTCGTCGGCGACCAGGCGGTGGCCGTGCATCACGAGGTCCAGGGCGATCTCCGACTTGCCGATGCCTGACTTGCCCATCAAGAGCACTCCGACGCCGTAGACGTCGACCAGCACGCCGTGCAGCGTGCCGGTGCTGGTCAGCGCCTCTTCCAAGAACGCCTGCACCTGCGAGATGAACGCGCTCGAGCTGAGCGTCGTCTTCATCAGCGCCAGCTTCGCCCGCTCGCAGCCCTCGACCAGCGTCTTCGGGACGTCGAGGTCCTTCGTGACGACGACGCACGCGAGCTCGGACTCGAAGAGCTTCTTGAGCACTTCGCGCTGCTGGTCCTCCGGCAGCGTGCGCAGGTACGACAGCTCGGTGTTGCCGAACACCTGCATCCGCTCGGGGTGCAGGTGCTCGGTGAAGCCCGTCAGCGCGAGGCCGGGCTTCTGAATCCGCGCCGAAGAGATGCGGTGGCCTAAGCCCTGCTGCCCGGTGATGAGCGTGAGGCGGAGGTCGAAGAGGCTCTCCTCGAGCAGGCGAGAGACGGGGATGCTGGTGACGCTCGTCGTCATGGAGCCCGAACGAGCTTAGCTGCTCGACGGGCCGACGGCGGCTTCAGTTGCAGTAGCCGGCGCTGCGCAGGCTCTGCAGCGCGCTCGCGCACGACTGGGTGCAGCCGCTCGCCTCCGACGCGCTCCTCCAGCACGAGCCGTTCGGCCCGTAGGTGCTGTCGTACTGCCCGGCGTTTCCCACCCCGTCCGCGCAGGCGACGAACTGCGCGCACTCGGCAGACTGCCCCCCGGTGCCGGAGGACGACGAAGGCGGCGACGCGACGGCCCCGAAGGCCTCGGAGAGGAAGCCGCGGCCGATGGTCGTCGGGTCGATCTGGCACCGGCTCGCGCGGAACGACACGAACACCGCGTCGTTCTGCACCCCGAACTTGCCGTCGAAGTGACCGGTCAGCGTCCCCTCGGACAGCGACAGCTGCGTGACCTCGAGCAGGCCGCTCGACGCCATGCGGTTCGACCGCGGCACCGAGCTCGTGCCGTTCGCGTCCGTCTTGATGAACACGCCGACCGCCGACGCGGCGGCCTGGCTGGACGCGCCGATGACGTAATCGCCGGTGTCCGGCGACAGCGGCTTGCCGTCGGCCTGCCGCGAGAAGTGAAACGCCACGAGCGTCGCGTCGCTCGGCGCGCGCGTCGCGGCCAGCTGCGCGCACAGGCCCGTCGCGTCGCCGAGCACGATGAGGCCGCCCGTCGGCGCTCCCTTGCCGTCCGTGAGCGGCGTGAACAGCGCCTCGCGCTGCTCCAGCGAGTAGCCCGACACCTTCCCGCTCCAGGCGGGACCGCAGGCGGTGAGGCTGAATGCGACGGCAAGACCGGTAAGGACGCGATTCATGGCGATTGTTCTCCCTTTCGCCGGATGTGTGGGGGTGTCGGCTCCGCTTTTTGTTCCGCGCGTCGTTTTTCTTTCGCGCTAGAGGCTGAGGGCGGGTGGAACAGGCTGAACGCAGAGCAGGGCTCGGAGTCCTCGCTGCGGCGCTCGCGGTCGGCGCCATCGCCCGGCTGTACTGGGCGTTCACCGACGACGGCATCTTCTGGCCCGACGAGATTTACCAGTCGCTCGAGCCCG
>CALJKW010000036.1 GCA_937980205.1 uncultured Myxococcales bacterium
TCCGACGTCGGATGTCCCAAATGGGGGAGCGGTCCCGGCCTCCCACGCCCTCGGATCGCGACGCGCGAGCTGCGCGAGAACCGCCGAGGCGGGGACCCGCCCCATATTCGAGACATCCGACGTCGGATGTCCCAAATGGGGGAGCGGTCCCGGCCTCCCACGCCCTCGGAGGGCGATGCGCGGGCTGCGCCAGAACCGCCCAGGGTCCGCGGCTCGCCGAGCGAGCTACCGCGCGCTATGCGTGTCGTGAAGTCGCAGCGTCCCAGAGCCACTGGGGTCGCGGAGTCGCGGAGTCGCGGAGCTACGGGCCACGCAGTCGCGCACTCGCGCACTCGCGCGCAGAACCATGGCGCACCGTCTGCCCCGGGCCTGATCAACACCACCCAGATCGCTCAGAAAACACCGCGCGGCACGACGGACCGCCGTCCCATCAACAGCCCCTCTCCGGGCATCGCTCCGCGGCAACGAAGCAGGCCCTGGAGCTGCCCCACTCCACTTCCCTCATGGCGCGAAAACCAAGCGAGGCCAGGAACGTCAGACCCGCACGCTCTACTCACCCGCATGAGCTTCAAAATCGCACTCACGCTGCGCAGCAAGATCCTCGATGGACATCTCAAGCCCGACCAACCGATCCCGCCCGAGAGCAGGCTCGCAGTGGCGCTCGGCGTCGGCCGCAACACGATCCGCGAAGCCATCGTCCGCCTCTCGAACGAAGGCCTCCTGCGAATCCGCCGCGGCAAGGACACCGTCGGCCGCGACTGGCTGCGCGAGGGCAGCTTCGACCTGCTCCGCTACCTCATCCACCTCCGTCGCGAGACGACCGAAGGCGCGACGCTTCTTCGCCAGCTGCTCTGGCTCCGCCGCATCGTCTACGTACACCTCCCGCAGCTCCTACCGCTCACCGACGAGTCCACTGCCACGCACCTCGGCTCCGCAGGATGGATCCGCTGCCACACGCCGGTCGGCCGCGGCTGGCGCGAGATCGAGCCGCGCCTCAACGGCGAAGAAGGCTACCTCTGCACCCTGGCCGAGAAGACCGGCAGCGTCCCGGTCATCCTCCTCACACAGTCCATCCGCCGCTACCTCGCCCAGCTCGCCAGCTACGCGCCCCGCGACGAGGAGCTCGACCCCCAGCTCGCCCTCTTCGACCGGCTGGGCACCGCGGCCGACGACCCCAATCGCCTCTCCGAGCTCCTCGACGAGATCTGCCGTCTCCGCGAAGAGACCTACGTCGCCCTCGCGGGCCCCGCGCCGAAACCCGAAGCGACGCTGAATCCCGAAGAGACGCCCAGCCCACCGCCGGTCTCGTAGTAACTTCCGTACCGATTGCTCGTCCTCGTCCTCGCCGCGCTCACCGTCGCGCTGCCTGCTCCGCTCAAGGTCCGCGTCCTCCAGCGCGACAAGCCCTACGAAGCCACGCTCGAGGCCGCCACCGTCACCTGCGACGGCAAGCCCATCAGCGACGCCACCGTCCCGCTCTCGCTCAAAGACCGCCGCATCCAGGCGGCTGATCAGCTCTGCGACACCGTGCTCGCCGAGGGCAGCATCTCCGTCACCGTCGACAAGAAGGTCCACCACTACCCCGGCAAGCTCACCGCCGTCGCCGAGGGCGCCTTCATCCGCTTCATCGACGAGGTCGAGGTCGAGGACTACCTCCCGAGCGTGGTGAGCAAAGAGGCCGACGGGTTCCCGCCCGCTGCCCTCGAGGCCCAGGCCATCGTCAGCCGCACCTTCGCGCTCGCCTCCCGCGGCCGCCACAAGGACGACGGCTACGACCTCTGCGACCTCACGCACTGCCAGCTCTACCGGGGCTCCGACGAAGTCACCCAAGCCGCCGACGACGCCAGCAAGCGCACGCGCGCCGAGGTGCTCCTCTGGGGCGGCATCGGCCTCAAGCCTGCCTTCTTCCACGCCTCCTGCGGAGGCCACACCAGCAAGGCCGCCGACGTCTTCGGCGAGGGCGCCGAGGGCGTCGGCCCCGGCATCTCCGACACTGGCAAAGAGGGCCCTGCGTGCAAAGAGGCCCCCGACTTCAAGTGGACCTTCGAGGTCGAGCGCTCGGACATGGCACGCGGCCTCAACGCGCCCCCCGAGGGCACCGCGTTCGAACCGCTGCGCCGCGATGCCGCGGGCCGTGTCCTCGAGCTCAAGGCCTTCGGCAAGCGCTACCGCGGCAACGAGTTCATGAGCGCGATGGGCCGCGCCTTCGGCTGGCAGAGCATCCGCTCGATGAAGGTCTCCGCCCAGGAGGTCGACAAGCTGATCCGCTTCTCCGGATCAGGCATCGGCCACGGCGTCGGCTTCTGCCAGCACGGCGCGAAGGCGATGGCCCTCAAGGGCCTCAACCGGAAGCAGATCCTCCAGAAGTACTTCCCGGACTGCCAGGTTCGCGTCCCTTGACAGCCTGAAGGTGCCGTAAAAAACCTTGGCCAAATCGGGTTGCGTCTCGATTTGTAAGAAGCCGCGCCGCACCCTTACGCGACCCTGGTGCAGGCATGCGCCTGCGCAACAAGCGCAGCATTGCGCCTGAAATAGTGCACCCCTGACCACGCGAGGGCACACCACACTGTGGTGTCGGCAACTTGGCCCCGTGGCACCGCAAATGCTCAGGGCCTCTCCCCGCGAGGAGACGCCATGAGCCGGATCATCCCCATCATCGTCGTGCTGGCCGCTGCGGCGGCGCAGGCGCAGTCCAACGAAGAGCTCGAGCGGCGGGAGCGCTGCGCTGTCCGCGTGTCGATCGCCATCACCGGCAAGGCGCCGTCGGCCGACATGCTCGCGAGCCTCGACCCGCAGGCGCGCGCCGACGCGCTGCTCGACACCACCGACTTCATCGACCGCTACGCGCGCTTCGTGAACATGAAGTGGAACCGCACGCCGGGCGCCACCTCGGAAGAAGACGCCCCGTTCCACCTCGCCTGGAAGATTCTGCAGGAGCGCAAGCCGTGGAAGGAGATGTTCCTCGGCGCGTACAAGGTCGTGAAGGTCAACGACCAGATCAAGATCGAGCCCGACGCGAACGGCCTCGGCTACTTCAACAGCCCGGCGTGGATGAAGCGCTACGCCGGCAACGAGCCGAGCGGCATCCAGCTCTCGCGCGCCTACCGCATCATGAACAACACCATCGGCCTCAAGCTGACCCCGTCGACGAACGCTCCGGACGCCGACATCAGCGCGACGGGCCGCTCGGCGGTCGGCTGCCGCGGCTGCCACTACGACGGCATGTACGCGCTCGACCTCGCCGCGAGCCTCTTGCCCAAGCGCATGGGCACCGACGCCGCGACGATGACGTTCGAGCCCCCGGCGACTCCGCCCACCGTGACGCTGATGGGCGGCCACACGATGACCAGCGAGCGCGAGTTCGTCACCACCCTCGTCGAGAGCGAGTCCTTCCGCTTCAACACCTGCCGCATGGCCTTCAACTACCTCTTCGGCCGCAACGAGAACCGCTGCGAGGCCCACGCCTTCGACCGCTGCATGAAGGAGTTCCGCAACAACGGGACGCTGCAGAGCGCGGTCGCCGCCATCGTCAAGGACCCGGCGTTCTGCCAGTGAGGAACCAAGCCATGAAGACCTCGACCTTCAGCCTCTTCAGCCTCTCGCTCCTCGTCGGCTGCACCGGCGGCGCCACGCTCGACTACAAGTCGATGACCGACACCACGCCGGACATCATCGACCCCACGATGAACCCGGACAACCCGCTGCCCGACGACCTCGGCGCGTGCGACTTCGGCTACTCGTACGAGGGCTTCGGCGGCACCCGCCTCGAGGCCGGCCGCGCCGACGAAGAGGTCGGCACCGACCGCGACCGCGTGAAGCCGTACTCTGCGCTGCTCGGCGAGTACGCCCGCGTCTTCGGCAAGCCGTCGTCGCCGCAGCTGCTGCAGCAGCTCTCCAGCACGTTCGGCCTCGAGCCCGCGCGCTGGTTCGTCGAGTCCGAGGCCACCGCCGTCTCGCTCTACAGCGCCACCCGCGTCGCCTTCGTCGGCTGCCTCGAGCTCACCAACAACGCCGACTACGACGCGATGCCCGACGCCGCCAACGCCCCCGCCAAGTGCGCCGGCTTCGCCCGCCGCTTCTGGAGCCGCTCGCCCGAGGCCGACGAGGTCCAGGCGTGCGCCGACCTCGTCGTGACCGGCACCGGCAAAGAGCCGCTCGCCCGCCGCAAGTGGGCCTACGCCTGCGCGTCCGTCCTCTCCAGCGCCCCCTTCCTCACGTTCTAAACCCCGGAGCTTCCGCCATGTCCTCCTTCTTCTCTCGCCGTTCGCTCCTCAAGGGTGCCGCAGGTCTCGCCGGTGCGGCGACGCTCGGCAGGGTCGCTCCCGCGTTCGCGCAGTCGGCCGTGACCGACAAGGCCGCGGTGCTCGTCGTGTTCCTGAACGGCGGCTTCAACTCGCTGTTCAACAGCCACGACTCCTTCCACGGAGCGGGCAGCTTCGGCTGCAGCCCCGGCAACGCGCTCGACTTAGGCAACGGCCTCATCGTCGACGCCCCGACGTACGGCACGATGCCGGCGTTCGCGAAGACGCACATGTCGTCGGTCGGCATTCGCCACGGCCTCACCGACCACGGCGCCGCGCAGGAGCAGGTGATGAGCGGCAACGGGCGCAGCTACATGCTGCAGCTCGCCCGGTCGATCGGCGGCGACGCGGCCATCAAGGCGGCGATCGTCGGCGGCGGCGGCCCCGCCGGACCGCGCCCCGCCGAGGGCGACGTCAACCTGCAGGGCATCACCGACATGCGCGCGACCATCGCCGCGCTCGGCGGAGACATCGACCCCACCGTGCCGAACCGGGAGATCGCGACGAACTCGCTGCTCGGCTCGACCACGATGTCGAAGAAGCGCCTCATCCGCAGCCCGAAGTCGCTCATGTCGGTGCGCGACGGCTACAGCACGGGCGTCGAGACGCTGCGCAAGCAGGGCCTCGCGCTCGACTACCCGGCGCTCTGCAGCGCCTACGGAGTCCCCACCGGCACCACCGGCGTCACCAACTTCCGCACGCAGATGATGGCGGCCGACCTGATGATTCAGGCGGGCGCGAACGTGGTGTTCGCCGAAGACGGCGGCTGGGACACGCACGGCGACACGAACGGCAACACGGTGCGCGGCATGATGAACGACCGCATTCTGCCGCCGCTGAACACGTTCATGAACCGCAACCTCGAGACGACCGGCCGCAACGTCATCGTCGCCATCGTCGGCGACTTCGCGCGCTCGCTGCCCGGCTCGGACCACCAGGGCAACCTCACCGCGACCGTCATCGGCAAGAACGTGCGCGTCGGCACCACCGGCAAGGTCTCGAGCAACGTCGGCCTGCCGTCGGGCACGCCCAGCAACCGCGAGTTCTGGGCGTACCTCGCGTCGCTGTGCCGCGTGCCGGACGCGCCGTTCGGCCCGAACCCGCACACCGCGATCACTTTGTAGTCCGTAAGGTCGGCGCGGCGTCGATGGCGACAGGCGTCGCATCGCCTAGACACGTACATCGACTCCGTAGACGAACCCGCGGCGAGCCCGTATGAGCGCTCGCATGCGCAACAACCTCGTCCAGCGCGTGGCGATCGCCGCGGTCGCCACGGTTCTGTCTGCCTGTCCGGCGCCTGCTCCGACTCCGCCTGAAGTTCCTCCGGTCATCACGTCGTTCACCGCCGACAAGACCCAGGTGACGGCGGGCGCCGCGGTGAAGCTGTCGTTCACCGCAGAGCGGGCGAGCGAGGTCGAGCTGCTCGACCAGGCGGGCAACCGCATCACGCTCTCGGGAGACGCCAACGCCGGAGAGGCCACGGTCAATCCCACCGTCACGTCGTTCTACGTGTTGCGCGCCAGCGGCGCCGGCGGGCGGGACAGCGCGTTCGTGCAGGTCGCCGTCAACGAGGGCTTGAAGCAGGTCTTCCTCGTCGCGGTGCCTGCGGAGATTGAGGCCGGACAGACGGTGACCGTGGCGTGGTCGGCGCTGGGCGGCAGCGGCATCTCGCTGCGCGACGCCTCGGGCACGACGCTGAGCATGGCCGAGTCGGGGACGCTCGACCTGCAGCCGTCGAAGAGCACGACGTACGAGCTGCGCGCGACGGGCCTGTTGGGTCCGCTCACCGCGAGCGCACCGGTGAAGGTGCGGCCGGTGGTGAAGAGCTTCACGGCGACTCCGCCCGCGGCCCGGCAGGGCCAGACGCTGACGCTCGCGTGGAAGACGGGGGGCGCCGACTCGGTGCGCCTGACGGAGTCGACGCTCGGAGAGATCGTCACCATCAGCTCGCAGGCGATCGTCGACGACGGCACGTTCGACTTCACCGTGCCGCTCGACTTCAACGCCGACGCCGGCCCGCTGCCGGACGGCGGCATGGCTCCGCCGCGCCCGGTGCCCGACAACTACCCCTTGTCGTTCACCCTGACCGCGCAGACCGCGATGCCGCAGCAGTCGGCCACCGCGCAGCTGCAGACGTTCGTGCGCGACGGGCCGGCCATCACCACGTTCGAGGCGCCGGCGTTCGTCACCGAGCTCAAGCCCGTGGTCATCCGCTGGACCACCAGCGCAGCGCACCGCGCCGAGCTGCAGCTCGACGGAGCGACCGTGCTCGCGACCCTGCCTCCCGCGACGGCCGACGGCACGTTCACGATTCCCACGCTGACCGCCGACGTGAGCGTGACGCTGGTCGTCTACGACTTCAACGGCCTCGCCGTGCGGCAGACGAAGACGGTGAGGGTCGCGGGGGCGCCGAAGGTGAACACGTTCGTGGTGCCGATGAACGTGGCGGCCGGCGGCTCGCCGGTGACCGCGATGTGGACGACGACGAACGCGACGCTCGTCGTCATCCGCCAGAAGAACGGCCCGGCCGAGTTCGAGACGTCGCTGGCGGCGATGGTGAGCGCGGGCATGACCGCGCTGCGCCCCGCCCGCACCACGACGTACGTGCTCGAGGCGTACAACGCCGCCGGCGACCGCGACGTGCTCGAGCGCACCGTGAACGTCACCACGCCGGTGACCACCTCGGTGACGCCGGACCCGACCTCGTCGAACTCGCTGGTGCAGGTGACCTGGGACGTCGGCGCTGCGAACCCCGCCGACGTCATCGGCATCCCCGCCGAGCCTCCGGTGGCGACGCCCGGCTCGACCGGCTTCTTCGACATCGAGACGAACCCGGCCGCGACGAAGGTGAGCTTCTCGCAGACCAACGACGCGACGGCGTCGTTCACGACCGGCTTCGGCTTCTCCGTCCCCGTCGTCGGCCGCCACGTCTCGTCGTTCGCGGTGTCGACGAACGGCACGCTGTCGCTCGGCACGGCGCCGTTCGGCCCGGCGACGAACGTCGATTTGAAGGGCAACATGAACCTGCCGCCGGCGAGCGCGCAGTTCCTCGCGCCGTTCTGGGACGACCTCGACCTCTTGAACACCGGCTCGGTGCACTGGCTCGTCGACGGCACCGCCTTCCCCCGCCGGCTCATCGTGCAGTGGAGCAAGGTGCACATCGCCGGAGACCCGCAGACCGACATGACCTTCCAGGTCCAGCTCTACGAGACCGGTGAGATTCGGTTCGAGTACCTGACGCTCGTCGGCATGAACGCGCAGGGCACGAGCGCCACGGTGGGCATCTGGCTCTCGCCGGCGGTGTTCGTCGGCCAGCACTCGTTCAACGCTGCGACGCTGACCGATGGCCTCGAGCTGCAGTGGTTCACGAACGGCCCGGCCTCGGGCGTTCGCAACATCGTCGTGGGGACCCAGAGCTTGTCGTTGGGCTTCTTCTACCGGACGGTGCAGAACGCCTACGTCTGGGTGCCGGTGACGGTGCGCGTGTTCGCTCCGAACAGCGTCGCCATCAACGAGGTGATGCACTCGCCGGCGGCGAGCGTGCCCGAGGGCCAGTGGATCGAGCTGGCCAACAACACCGGCATGGACATCGACTTCGGCGGCCTCGAGCTGTCGACGGTGTCGGCGCCGATGATGCCGTTCGTGATTCCGGCCGGGACAGAGGTGGCGAGCGGCAGCTACCTGGTGGTCGGTCAGTCGAACGTGGCCGCGAACAACGGCGGCGCCACGGTCGACGTCTCGTACGGCGCCGGCCTGCCGCTCGCGGCGAACGACACCGCCTTCGTCCGCGTGCTCAACACGCTGCTGCCTGACGGCGGCATGCCCGCCGTGCCGTTCACGGTGACCCAGTTCTCCTGGGACGCGGGCGTTCCGGGGACGTCGGCGCAGACGCAGCAGGCGATTGGTCCTGCGGTCGCGAGCTGCGTGCGCACGCAGATGTTCGGCACCGACATGCAGTTCGGCACGCCGAAGGCCGCCAACGAGACCTGCTTCCCGTACACGCTGAGCAGCGTCCCGGTCGCGTTCGAAGACATCAGCGGCGTTCCGGGAGCCGGGCCGCTGTTCCCGACGACTTCGTGGGACAGCAACACCGTGAACCGCACGCTCGACGCGCCGTTCTCCTACTTCGGCGTGCCGGCGACCTCGCTGTTCATCAGCGCGAACGGCTTCGTGTCGACGCGGCCCGGTGAGTCGGCCATCGGCACCGGCAACAAGGCGACGCCGAGCCCGTCGACCACTCCGGTCGGCGCCATCGCGCCGTTCTGGGACGACCTCGCGCAGAACTCGGCGCTCACCGGCGTCGGCAGCAACGCGTACATCGCGCGCGTGGGCAACCACACCACGGTGCAGTTCCAGAAGGCCTCCATCTGGTCGGCGCGCACCGCGCTGCTCGACTTCGAGGTGAAGCTGTTCGACGACGGCGCCATCGAGTTCCACTACGCAGACATGGTCGAGCCGAGCGATCAAAACCGCGCGCTCGGCAGCTCGGCCACCGCCTGGCTCGAGGCGCCCGACGGCGGCTCGGCGCTGCCCATCTTCATCAACCAACCCCTGCTGACGCCCAACTCGGCGTACCGCTTCACGCCGAAGCCGTGACGAGGCCAATGAACATGAAGACCCTTCGCTACCTCCTCATCGCTCTCGCCGTCGCCGGGTGCCCGTCGGCGCCGAAGCTCGTCCTGCCCAACCCTCCGGTCATCGACCGCTTCACGGCGACGCCGGCGACCGTCGCGCGCGGCGGCATGGTCACCCTCGAGTGGGGTACCGCCGACGCGACCCAGGTTCAGATCATCCAGGTCGGAGTCGGCCCCGTGGCCGGCGTCGAGAACAAGGCCACCGGCTCGGTCTCCGTCACCGTCAACGAGCAGTCGCTGTTCGTCTTGAACGCGTCGAACTCTCGCGGCGTGAAGACGACCGCGATCGCCACGGTCGCCGTCGAAGGAGCCGCGCAGCAGATCATGTTCGCCGCGCTGCCCGCCGTCGTCGACCCGGGCGAGCCCACCACCCTCGTGTGGACGGCGCCGGGCGCGCGCGTCGTGACCGTCACGCCCGAGGGCGGGACCGCGCTCGACATCCGCGGACAGGTCGAGACGGGCAGCGTCGAGGTCTCACCGGCGGTGACGACGCGCTTCACGCTGACCGCCGACGGAAGGAGCCAGGTCGTCGACGTCGCCGTCACCCAGGCCATCACCTCGTTCACGGCCTCGACGACGCTCGCGGACGCGGGCCAGTCGGTGACGCTCTCGTGGCAGACGACGAACGCCACGAAGGTCACCCTGAACCAGCCGGGCCGCGGCGCGCTGTTCTCGTCGGCCGACGGCGGCATGGCGAACGGCTCCGTCACCGACGTGCTGCCGCCGTATGCGCTCGGCACCGTCGTGCCGTACCAGCTGCTCGTCGAGGGCGCAGGCCCGACGGTGAGCGAGACGGTGCGCGTCGTGGTGGGCAACCAGCCGGCCATCACGTCGTTCACCGGCCCCGACTACGCGAAGCTCGGCGCGCGCTTCCGCCTGAGCTGGACCACGCTGAACGCCGACGCCATCGAGCTGTCGACCGGGTCGGTGACGTTCTACCGCTCGGTCACGCCCGCCGAGGCCGCCTCGGGCAGCCTCGAGCTCGACACGCCGGCGGCGACGACGACGTACACCCTCGCCGCGCTAAGCACCGCCGCGAACGTGCGCGTGACCGCGACGCGCACGCAGGAAGTCGTCGGCGCCGCCACCATCGCTTCGTTCACCGTCACTCCGAACACCCTCGCGAACGGCGGAGACCCGGTCACCATCAGCTGGAACGTGCCGAACGCGCGGCGCGTGCACGTCATCGACGGCGATGGCCACACCGTCGCCACGGCGCGCGGCCCGACGGCCGAGACGGGCACCGGCACCGCGTACCCCAACGGCGACACCACCTACACGCTCACGGCGGACAACACGGTCGATGCGCCGCTCACGGCCGACGCCGGCGTCGTCGTCACCACGCCCGCGAGCTTCGGCGCGCCGGGCACGCTGTTCGCGAACAACCCGTTCCAGGTCTCGTGGTCGATCGGCGGCCCCGCACCGCTTCAGGGCTTCCCCGTGCCGATGGTCGACGTGCAGGCCGGCTCGACGGGCTTCGTCGACATCAGCGACGGCGGCACCCGGCTGCCGTTCGCGGCGGCGGCGAACGACGCGACGCTGAGCTTCACGCCTGAAGACTTCGAGACGTTCATGTGGGGCACGCGCGTCGCGGGGCCGTACACGGTGTCGACGAACGGCTTCGTCGTGCTGGGCCCCAGCGCGGCGACCCGCCCCACGACCACCGCGATGCCGAACACCACCCTCGAGCGCAACTTCCTCGCGGCGTTCTGGGCGAACCTCGTCTTCGGGCCGGACAGCGCCGTCTACTGGCAGGTCATCGGCGAGGCCCCCGAGCGGACGCTCGTGGTGCAGTTCGACCACCTGCGCGCCGTGTCCGAGCCGATGGCCGACCTCGTCTTCGAGGTGAAGGTGCACCAGACCGGCGTCGTGACGTACGAGTACAAGACGCTCGCGAACGTGGGCTCGCTGATGCCGCTCGTCGGCGTGCAGGGCCCGCCGGGGCGCGCGGTGGTCGGCCCGCTGCCCTCCGCCGGCAGCCGAACGACGTTCTTCGGGCCGACGACCTCGCCGCTGAGCGTGACGCTGCAGGCCGCCGAGCCGGTGTCCGGCTTCCTCAAGCTGAGCAACGGCTACCTGCGGCCCGAGTTCACCCCGGGCGCGTTCGTGCTCGACGGCCAGGTGTCGCTCACCGAGGTGATGTTCAACCCCAGCCCCGCCATCGCCGCGACGGGTGAGTGGTTCGAGGTGACGAACAACTCGAGCGTGTCCATCGACCTCGGCGGGTGGACCGTCGACAACGTGGGCAACGCTTCGTTCACCATCGACGCCGGCGTCACGGTGCCGCCGGGCAGCCGGGTGCTGCTCGGGCAGATCGAGCGCGACGCGGGCAACGACGACGTCCCCGTCACGTTCGCGTACGGCCCGCAGTTCGCGATGAGCGACGCCACCGGCACGCTCGCGCTGGCCAACGGCGGCTACCGCAGCCAGCTGACGTGGGGCACGGGCCTGGGCGGCCAGGGCGTCTCGGTCGTCACCGACACGCAGCCTCACCTCGTCGTGGGCGACACGAGCACCACGCCGCCGCACGGCATCTCGTGCAGCTCGCGGCAGCCGTTCGGCGCCCAGGTGCCGCAGCAGCTCGGCTCGCCCGGCACCTTCGCGCCGTGCCTGTTCACGATGACGTCGATTCCGGTGAGCTACTTCGACGTCAGCGGCATGGGCACGGCGCTGTTCGCGAGCGCGTCGAACCGCGACGACAGCATCGCGACCGTCAACATCGGCACGGCGCCGTTCCCCTACGCCGGCGCGCCGGTGAGCACCATCGTGGTGTCGACGAACGGGTGGATCATCCTCCGGCCGTACACGGGCTCGAGCAACCTGACGAACAAGACGGTGCCGAGCACCACGCAGCCGGCGGGCGGCACGCTCGCCATCTTCTGGGACGATCTCGACACCAACACGTCGGCGGGCATCATCGACGACGTCTACTCGGCGCGCGTGGCACCGGGCACCGACCCGAACAACCCGGGCGGGCACTGGATCATCCAGTGGCACCACTGGGCCCACAACTCGAGCCAGTCGGATGACTACAACTTCCAGATCAAGCTCTTCGACACCGGGGTCATCGAGTACCACTACGCGAACATGATCAGTAACACGTCGAGCAACTACGGGCTCGGCGGCGGCGCGACGGTGTGGCTCGACTCGCCCGACGGTGGCGCCGCGCTCGTCTCCAGCGTCAACCAACAGGTCAACCGCCAGAACACGGCGATCCGCTTCACCCCGTGAGGAACTCCATGAAGACCTCTCGCATCGCAGGACTGTTTCTCTTCGCGCTCACGGCGTGCCCGGGCAAGCCCGACCCGGTGCAGCCTCCTCCGGCGGCCGTCGTCACCAGCTTCACGGCGAGCAGCAACACCGTCATGACGCCGGGCACCAGCGTCTCGCTGCGCTGGGAGACCCAGCACGCCCGCAAGGTGACGCTCGAGCACGTCGGCAAGGGCCCCGTCGCCATCGACGCGACCGCCGCCACCGGGTCGGTCGACGTCGCCATCGCCGCCGACTCGACGTTCGTGCTGACCGCGCAGGGTGAGGGTGGCACCGACTCTGCCGTGCAGAGCGTCACGCTGACCGGCAGCGGCGGAGGCGTGCTCTTCGACGCGGCGCCCCGTCGCATCGAGCTCGGCGGCTCGACGACGCTGGTGTGGAACGTGCCGGGCGCCACCTCGGTCACCATCGCTGCGTCCACCGGCGGCAACCTCGACCTCCGCGGCCAGGGCGCTGCCGGCTCGGTGCTCGTGAACCCCGCGCGCAACACGCAGTACACGCTGACCGCCGGCGCGACGACCGCGACCGTCGACGTCGTGGTGCTGCCCGTCGTCTTCTCGTTCACGGGGACCCCGTCGCCCGACCCCGGCGCGCCGGTCACGCTCACGTGGACCACCGGCGGCGGGGCGAAGCTGACGCTGACGCGCGACGGGGCGGCGGCGCCGCTGCTCGTCGAGACGATGGCCGCGCGCATCGCGCAGGGCAACTTCACCGACATGCCGCCGACGCTCCCGCCCGAGGGCCAGCTCATCTATCGCCTCGAGCTCGAGGACGGCGCGAACAAGACCACCGCGGTGCTGACCCTTCGCATCGCCGGCGGCGTGCGCATCACGTCGTTCGTGGTGCCGGCGTGGGTTCGACCGGGGTTCGCGGTTCCCGTCAGCTGGGCGACCACCGGCGCGACGCACGTCGAGCTGCAGACCGATGATCAGACGGTGTTCGTCGCCCCCACCGCGGCGATCGCGGCTGCCGGAAGCACGCCGCTGCCGGCGTTGAGCTCGGGCTCGCAGCGCGTTCGGCTCCTGGCGCGCAACGACCGCGGCGGCGTCGTCTCACTCGAGCGCACCGTCGCGGTGGTCGGGCCCCCGACGTTCAACAGCTTCACCGCCGACCGCACCGGCATCACCAACGGCGGCGAGCCGGTCGTCCTGTCGTGGAACGTCGACAACGCGCGCGACGTCCGCATCGTCCAGACCGGCGTCGGCGTCGTGCACACGACGAGCGGGCTCGTCGACACCGGGTCGGTCACCGTGTACCCGAACCGCGCGTCGTCCGTCTTCACGCTCGAGGCGAACAACGGCGCCGGCCAGGCGATCACGCCTCAGACCGTCACGGTCACCGTCACGAACGTGGGCACGCTGACGTTCGCGCAGCTGCTGCCGGTCGGCGCCACGGGCCAGGTCACGGGGCACACCGTCGTCGGCGGCACCGCGATCTGGGGCCTGCCGACGGTCGAGCAGGACAGGCCGGGCGAGCAGTTCATCGACATCGTAGGCAACGGGGGCGTCAGCATCGCGTACCTCGGCCCCGACACCAGCGCGAAGCTCGTCACCCTCCCGGAGACGTTCAGCACCGTGCTCTACGGCCGGCGCATCAGCTCGAGCTCGCTCTCGGTGTCGATCAACGGCTGGTTCATCTTCAGCGGCTCTACCGTGACGGGACCCGACGACAACGTCGCCCTGCCGAGCTCGAGCTTCGAGCCGCTGGCCATCGCTCCGTACTGGGAGGACCTCTACGACACGGCGGCCTCGGAGATTTACTACCGGCTCGACGACGTCAACGGTGACCGCCGGCTCATCGTGCAGTGGGACAACGTCGAAGACGACGCGTTCATCGGCAGCGAGCTGAAGTTCCAGGCGCAGGTGTTCGCGTCGGGGAAGGTCGTGTTCGCGTACGGCAAGCTCGACGGCGTCGCGACCATCGCGCCGTCGGTGGGTGTCACCTCTGCCTCTGAGGCGGGAGCCGTCGTCGCGCCGGCGCCGCCCGCGGTCGGCCGCACGTTCACCTTCTTCGCGTCGGCCGCGACCCTGCCGGTCACGCTGGCCATCGAGAGCACGCCCTACGTGGCGCGCGTCGCGGTGGGCAACGGCTTCGTGCAGGTCGAGGCCGATGGCCGGCTGACGCCGGGGCTGTTCGGAATCTCGGAAGCGAACCCGCGCCCTGGGACGGGCATCACGAACGGCGAGTGGTTCGAGGTGACGAACTACACGTCGGTGCCGCAGAACCTCAACGGCTGGACCATCAACTTCGGCGGCACCAACCAGCACACCATCACCACCGACGTCTTCGTGCCGGCGATGGGGCGCGCGCTGCTCGCGCAGTCGATGGACCTCGGCGAGCCCGCGGCGGGCATCACGGCGACCTACGTGTACCCCGCGACGCTGGCGATGCCCGACACGAGCGGGACGCTGTCGCTCGACCTGCAGGTGCCGTACACCCGCATCAGCTGGGACTCGGCCTCGGTGCCGGGCGCGGGCGTCTCGGTGCGCGCGGATCGCCCGCCCGCCGAGGGCCTGGCCGTCGGCTCGCTCGCCTGCGCCAGCACGGGAACCGGCACCTACGGAACGCAGACGGGCACGCCCGGTGCTGCGGCGCCGCCCTGCGTGCCGTACGTGATGACGGCGCTGCCGACGTCGAGCTTCGAGAGCGCGGTGAGCGGAACGCTGATCTCCGCGGCGACGGACGACGACGTGTTCGTGGTCAATCTGCCGACGCCGATCAGCTACAACGGCGCGAACGTCTCGACGCTGTACGTGTCGAGCAACGGGTGGATCACGACGACGTCGACCACCGACTTCAACCGCGTGAACCGCACCACGCCGTCGACGGCGAACCCGCGCGGCAGCATCGCGCCGTTCTGGGGCGACCTCGAGGAGTCCGCCGGCACGAACGTGGGCATGTACTGGCTGCAGAAGGACCCCGACATGATGCCGGGCACCGGAGACGAGTACACGATCGTCTCCTGGGAGCACTGGAAGATCTACGGCAGCTCGTACGTGGGCATGGACCTCAACTTCGAGGTGAAGTTCTTCGCGAACGGCAACATCGAGTACCACTACGGCGCGATGAACCCGGCGACGACCGTCGGCACCGAGCACCTCGGCACCACGACGACCTCGTGGCTCGAGGACTACAACGGCCGCTGGGCGCTGGCGATCAGCATCGAGCCGACGCCGGGGATCGCTGCGAACACTGCGTACCGGTACGCGTACTCGCCGTAGCGGGCCGGGAAAGCAGAAAAGCCGCTGAGGCCCTTTCTCGTGTGAGGGACCGCAGCGGCTGGGCAGCTGCGGCGTCACGACGCACCGCACGGCCGCACGGCGAGTGAGCGCCTTCAGGCTTCGCTGACGCCGCCGGCCGACAGGTGGCTGTCGATGAGCCTCAGCACGCTCTCGAGCTCCTGCGGAGTGAGCGAGAGCCGCTCGCTCATGCGCTGGCGGGTCGCGTCGGCCACCGCGGCGCGCGCGGCGGCGAGGCGGCGCGACGCGGTGGGCACCGAGAACCCGTAGAGACGGCCGAGCTCGGAGAGGCCGACTCCGTCGAGGTAGTAGAGGCGCAGCACCGTGCGCGTCTGATCATCGAGGCTCGCCATCGCGTCGACGAACGCGCGCTTGAAGTCGTCGCGATATTTCACCTTCATCGCCGCCAGCTCCGGGTCGTCGGCGGGAGCGGGCACGTCGAGCAGCTCTTCGTCGGTGCCGGCGTGAGAGCGCGCGCCCGCCGCTTCCAGCTGATTGAGCGCGGTGCGCACCGAGACCGCCCGCAAGAAGCTGCCGAGGTCGCCGCGGCCCCGGAAGGCGCCGATGCGCGGCGGCGTCGCCCCGTCGGCCATCAAGAGCCGCTGCCGCACCTGCTGGCAGACATCTTCGACGAACGCGCGCTCGCCATAGCGCGAGACAGCGAGCTCGATGAGCGGCATGAACTGGGTCTCGAACAGCTTCAACGCCGCCGCGTCGCCGCGCGCGCACGCGCAGGTGAAGTACAGCTCCGAGCGGCGGGCCGCATCGAGCTGGGTGGCGTCTCGCTCTACGAGCCAGGCGCGAAACGCGTCGTCGGGCACGTCGACGCCGGGCCACGTCGCTCTGGGTTCGTCCCCCACGGGTTCCGGCACCCTACTTCGGCCGCGGGTATCTGCGCAGCAGCTCTTCCCAGCGCGCGATCCCGCGCGCGTCACCCGCGGCCTTCGACGCCGAGTGAGCGCGCTCCGCGCAGGCCCAGCCCTCGGCGGTGCGATGGCCCGCCTCGAGCGACACCTCGGCGGTGAGCCAGTCGATCTGCACCAGCCCGCTGGCCGGCAGCGTGCTCGCAGCGATCGCCGCGAAGCAGCGGTCGATGACCTCACGGGCCCTCGCGGTGCGCCCCGAGCGCAGCGCGGCCGTCGCCAGCGGGGCGTAGACCTGCACCATGTCGGCCCCGGAGCTCTGGCTCTGCTGCTCGAGCTGCCGCACGCCCGACTCGAGCAGCGGCCACGCTTCGGCCGGCGCTCCGGCCGCGAGGAGATTGAGCCCCTCCTGCATGTCGAGGTTGACCGCCCACAGCGAGGGGTTGGCCGACCGCTCGACTCCGGCGCGGTAGCGCTCGAGCGCCGCCCGCGCGCCCTCGACGCTGCCGGCGGCGCGCTCGAGGTAGATGCGGCGAAGCCACACCGGCAGCAGCGCGTCAGCGCCGTCGCCGTACTGCCGCCGCGTCCGTGCCTCGACCTCGTCAGACTCGGCGCGCGCCTCGTCGAAGCGCCCCATGCCCTCGTGAATCAGCGCCAGCGCCACCAGCGCCCGGGTGACTCGCGCGTCGTCGGGGCCGAACACCCGCCGGGCGAAGGCGAGCGCCGCGCGCGCCGCGGTCTCGGCCTCGCCGTGCGCCAGCGAGGCCTCGTGCGCGTCGGCCAGGGCCACCATCGGAGACAAGAGGCTGGGGTGCTCGGGCCCGCGCTCCGTTCGGCGCAGCGCGATCGCCTCGGTCGCCGCGGCGACCGCCCTCGGCCCATCGCCCACGGCCAGGAAGTGCAGCGCCTGCCCGATGAGCAGCTGATCTCGAAACGCCGTCCCGCTGTCGATGCCGTCGAGCGCTGCCTCGGCGAGGCGGAGGTGCAGTGAGCCCGCGGAGAAGTTGATGAGGTGGACGCCCTCGAGCTCGGCGAGCTCGAGGTGCGCGAGCGCCTTCAAGTCACCGCGGCGCGCCCGCTCGGCGGCGATGAGGGTGCGCTCGAGTGCGCTGCGCGCCTCGCCGTACAGCCGCTGCGCGAGGGCGGCGCGGCCGGAGATCAGGGCGGCCTCGGCGGCGATCGCGGGCGAGGCGCGAGGGTCGGTGCTCGCCTCGAGCTCCTTCGCCGCCGCGCTCGCGTCGCGGTAGCGGGCGGCGGCGTACAGGCTGCTGGCGCGCGCGAGCGCGAGGCGGCCGGCAGACGGCGCGAGCTCGTCCAGGGCAGCGCCGAGGCAGGTGGAGAGCGGAGGCAGCGAGGCCGCCGCGACGATCGCCTCGCCGGCGACCTGCTCATCGGCGTGCACCAGGACCTCGGTGAGCGCGCCCAGCGCGTCGCGGCGGGCCCCGAAGCAGCGCTCACGGCGGTCGGCGAGCGCCGGCCCGACCTCGTCCTCGAGCCGCGCGCGGCACAGCTCCCGCGCGCCGGCCGAGATGGCCCGGGCGTAGCCGTCGAGCGTCGCGAGCGACCGCTCGGCCGCGAGCGTGGCGAAGGGCTTGCCGAGGGCGGCGAACTGCTTCGAGATCTCGGCGCGCCGGTCGGCGTGCCACACGGCTCCGACGCCGCCGTCGACCGCGTCGCAGGCGTGAGCGCGACGCCAGTGCCCGATCGTACCGACCCCCGCCGCGCCCGCCACGAGGCACGCGATGGCCGCCATCGAGAGCAGCCGGCGGCGCCGCGCCAGCGGGTTCACGGCCAGCGCCTCGAGCACGGGCTCGAGCGAGGGGAAGCGGTCGTCGGGGTTCGGGCGGGTGCCGCGCGCCAGCACCGGCCTCAAGTGCCGGGGCACGGCGTCCGCGAGCGACTCCGAGAGCGCGAGGCAGAAGCTGTACTGGTCGACGCGGGCGTCGACCGCGAGCCCGGCGCGCTGCTCGGGCGCCATGTAGCGCGGCGTGCCCAGCAGCGTGCCGGTGTGGGTCGAGCGCGAGTCGGCGAGCCCGGCGTGCTCGACGGTCTCGGGCAGCAGCGGCTCGGAGCGCGTCGCGCGCGCGAGCCCGAAGTCGAGCACGCGCACGCGCCCATCGTCGCCGACCATCACGTTCTCGGGCTTGAAGTCGCGGTGCACGATGCCGGCGCGGTGAGCGGCGAGCAGCCCGGCGCCGGCGGCGGCGTACGCCGAGCAGATCTCGGCGACCGTGCGTGGCGCGCCGAGCCAGCTGCGCAGGGTCTGACCGACGACGAACTCCATCGTGATGAAGACGCGACCGGCCCACGTGCCGGTGTCGTAGACCGGCAGCACGTTGTCGTGGCCGAGCTTCGCCATCGCGCGGGCCTCGCCGAGCAGCCGCTCGCTCGACCGCTCAGTCGTGGAGTGCAACATCTTGAGCGCGACGCGGCGGTCGAGCTCGGGGTCATAGGCGGCGTAGACGACGCCCATTCCGCCGCTGCCCACGGCCTCGAGCAGCAGGTATCGGCCGACGGTCGAGCCGCGCGCCACGCGGGCCCGGGCGGAGCGGTGAGCAGGCAGCGTATCGTGCCCGCAAAGCGCGTCGGCGAGCACGGCGCGGCAGATGCCGCACGCGGAGACGTGGTGCTCGACCCCGGGCCGCTCTGCCGCTGGTAGCAGCCCGGCAGCCAGCGCGACGAGGCTCTCGTCGGTCGGGCATGCCCCCGCTTCACTCATTCGGGAGGTCGTCTCACTTCCATGTGCCAATTGCCAGGGGTGCCCGCGAGCGATGGGCGCCGGCGGACCGGTGAGCGGGGCAGCAGGGCGAGCGCTGATCGCAGGTCAGCTACGCGCCCGGGACGCAGTCGACCGCGGGGCAAAAAAGAGAAGCCGCTGAGTCCCTTTTGTGTGCGGGACCGCAGCGGCTTCTTGGACCTTCCTCCGCTTCCGCTCAAGCGAGCGTCGCGGAGGTGGTCGCCGAATTACGTTTGTGCACGGCACCACCTCCTTTCCGACCTCGAACATCCGAGGCAGGACTTCATTCTCACCCAGATTCTTTTTCACGCAAGCCGGCCTCCCGAGGGTGAATCCACTTAGGCGGCAAGTCTCCTCCTGCCGGCTATAGTGATGCGCCTCGAATGATCCGCTGCCCGACGTGTGGGCAGGAGTGGAGTCCGGGAACTCCCACCTGCCCGAAGGACGGCACCCGCCTCAGCGGGGACACCGGCCGACACGCGGTGCAGACGGTGCTCACCGAGGCGCACCTCCCCGAAGACGCGCTCAGCACCCTGCGCGGCGGCGAGCCCACGGGCTTCGGTGAACCCACTGCCGCTGCGCTGGGTGACGCCGTCGCCCCACCGACCACCACGGAAGCCCCGGCGGTCTACGAGCCCAGGCCCTCCTTCACGCCGCAGCCCCCGCCCCGCCGTGTCGAGCACCCCGCCCCCGAGTACAAGGGCCCCGGCTCGCTGCCGCCCGAGCCCAGGTCCGGCGGCCGCCAGCACGTGCCGGTCGGCGCACGACCTACCGGCGTCGCCTCTGCGCCACCCGCGCAGAAGCCCGGCTCGCTTCCGCCGGCGCCGGTGCTCGCGCCGGCTCCGGTTCAGCGCGCCGGCGGCTCGCTCGCCCCGCAGGTGAACCGCGTCATGGGGGGAGCCGTCGCCAGGAGCTCGGCGCGTAGCGACGGGCGCAGTCTGAACGTCGCGGAGCAGGCGGACGAGAGTCCGCCGGTGGCCGAGCGACCAGAGCACGAGACGGCGCGCCCCCGGCCCAGCGCCCCGCGCGCGGCACCGCGGCCGAGCGGACCGAAGCCTGCTCCGCTGCTGCAGCCGCTGCCGGTCGCCGTCCCGCCTCCGGGCGCCAAGAACCCGTGGGAAGACAGCACCGACACGCTCAAGCGCACCCACGACACGCCCAAGACGCAGGTCGGCCCGCCGAGCGACCCGAAGGACCCGCTGATCGGCGTGCGCCTGGGCGAGTACACCGTGCTCGAGCAGCTCGGCGCCGGCGGCATGGGCATCGTCTACCGCGGAGAGCAGCCGTTGATCGGCAAGCAGGTCGCCATCAAGGTGCTCCGCCCCGAGCTCGCCAACGACCCGCGCCAGGTGCAGCGCCTGGTCGACGAGGCGCGCGCGGTGAACGCGGTGCACCACCCCGGCCTCATCAACATCTTCTCCTTCGGCGAGACGCCCGAGGGCGCGAAGTACTTCGTGATGGACCTGCTCGAGGGCCAGTCGCTCGAGGCGCTGCTCCACGCGCGCGGCCGCCTGAAGGCGTGGGAGGCCGTGCCGATTCTCGAGGGCGCGCTCTCCGCGCTCGACGCGGCGCACAGCGCGGGCGTCATCCACCGCGACCTGAAGCCCTCGAACATCTTCCTCGTCGACCTGCCCGACCACACGCACCTGGTGAAGCTGCTCGACTTCGGCCTCGCGAAGCTCGGCGCCGCCGCGTACGGCAGCACGCCGCAGACGATGAACGTCGTCGTCGGCACGCCCGAGTACATGGCGCCCGAGCAGGCGCGCGCGCACGACATCTCGCCGCGCACCGACGTCTACGCGATGGGCATCGTCGCGTACGAGCTGCTCACCGGAGACGTGCCCTTCAGCTGCGAGTCGGCCGTCGAGACGTTGATGATGCAGCTCGACGTGGTGCCGAAGGCGCCGAGCGAGCTCGAGCCCAGCATCCCCGAGCAGCTCGAGAAGCTGGTGATGCGCATGCTCGCGAAGAAGCCGGAGGACCGGCCGGCTTCTGCTTCCGAGGTGAAGCGCGAGCTTCTGCGCATCAAGCGGCACCTCACCAACGCCGAGACGCAGGTCGCGGTGCGCGCGGTGCCCGCGAACGGCACCGAGCCCGCGCTGCCCGACCTGTCGGGCACCGGGGGGCCTCCGCCGGCGGTGGTCGCCGCGCCGGCGCCGGCGGCTGTCGCGCCGAAGCTGTCGCCGCTGCCGCCGAGCGTGCAGCTCGACCTGCCTTCAGGGGCCAAGCGCTTCGACACGACCGACGTGATGGCGCCGGTCGACGAGAAGCTGCTCGACGAGCGGCCGCAGACCGACCGCACGGTGGCCTCGACCGACCCGACCGGCGCGTCGGTGAAGCCGTGGCTCGTGCCGGCGCTGATCGGCGCTGCGCTCGTGAGCCTGCTCGCGTTCGGGTACGTGATGCTGTTCCGCTCGAAGCCGGCCGACGACGTCGTGGCGCCGCCGCCCCCGAAGGAGCTGCCGAAGCCGCGCGGGGAGACCTCGCCGGCTCCTTCGAAAGAGGAAGATGAGAAGGAAGCCGTCGCAGCTTCCGGCCAGGCCCAGCCTGCTCCGCCTCAGCCTGCGCCGAAGGAGGGCGCGCAGCAGATCGCGGCGAAGAAGCACGAGCGGGCTGCGCCGCCGCCGGCTCACCCCGCGAAGAAGGCGGTGAGGCCGCACACCCGCGCGGAGGTCGACGAGCGGATGGTCGACGTCGCCGAAGAGGGCAAGAAGCGCCACCCGGGGCTCACCGACGGCTTCATGGCCGAGCTGAAGCGCCGCCTCGACAAGGGGCAGGTCACGCCGGACGAGGCGTGGGCCGAGCTGGACCGGTTCGTCGAGCAGCTGAAGTAGAGTTGCCGCCCCGTGCTCACGCTCGTGATGTGCGCCGCGCTCGCCCAGGCGCCGCAGAAGATCGCCGTCGTTCACGGCTCGAACCTCGGCGTCTCGGCGAAGCGCGTCGCCGATGTGTCGCGGCTGCTGCTCGAGGTGCTGAAGGCCGAGAAGCTCGAGCCCCTCGAGTCGAAGCTGCCGTGCGAAGACCCCGCGTGCCTGCTGGCCACCGCGAAGGAGCTGGGGACCGCGGCGGTGGTCTCGATGTCGTTCGCTCCGCTGAGCAAAGACACCATCGTGAGCCTCGAGGCACTGGACGCGGCGGGGAAGCAGCTCGCCCAGCAGACCTTCACGCTGAAGGCGTCGGACACGAAGCTGCCGCAGGAGGCACGCGCGTTCGCGCAAGCCGTGCGCAGAGAGCTCGAGGCCCCGCCCGCCGTCGTGGCGAAGGACGACACGCCGAAGGAGACGAAGCTGGTGCCGCCGCCAAAGACCGCCGAGCCGCCGCCCGAGCTCGTCGTCGAGCGGCCCGAGCACTCGCGCGCGCCGGCGATCGCCGTCGGCGTCGGCGCGGTCGCGGTCGGAGTCGCGGCGGTGATTCTGCTCGCCCTGGCGTCCGGTGAGTCGGCCGAGGCGAACCGCACCGTCGCGCCGGGCCTGGCGGCTCATCCCAGGCCCGAGGCGGAGCGGCTGATCGACTCGGCGAACACGAAGTACACCGCGTCGATGGCGACGGGCATCGGCGCCGCGGCGCTCGCGGTGACGTCGATGGTGCTGTTCGTCTACTGAAGAGGTGGGCTCCACCTCCGGTACCTCTTCCTCAGTACAGAAACCGCGCGCGCAGGTCCTTCGGCATCATCGGGCAGGCCTCGGTCGGCCGCTTGAAGAACCGGTGCCTCACGGCGGCGATGCGGTCGTAGACGGCGTCGAGCGGCTTCGAAGGCAGCATGGCGCCGAGCCTGCCGCTCAGGCCCCACAGCCCGCCGAGCCGCTGCATCACGTGCGCGACGGCGGCGCTGCGAGACAGAATCCGCCCGTCGGCGGTCGCCACGATGACGCTGTCCGGCAGCGTCTTGCGAACGTCCTCCGGCACGCGCGCGGTGAACGTCTCGCTCTGCAGGGGCGCGAAGTGAAACACGCCGGCGTGGTCCTCGCTCAGCACGAAGCGGATGAAGCCGTGACAGAGGCCGCACGAGCCGTCGTAGAAGATGATCTCCTGCGCGGCGGCTTCTTTTCCTCTCACGAAGTCGGTCTCGAACGTCAGCATCAGCGCCAGCCACCAACCCGGCACGTCTCCGGGCCCATGCATCACCATGCGCGCGACGCCGACGGCGATCAAGGCAACCCACACGAGCGGCCTGATGCGAGGCATCAGCGCGAGCAGGGTGAGCGCGCCGAGGGTCCAGTGCAGCTGCACGGCGGCGGTGAGGCCGAGCGCCGCCCACAGCGGGAGCCGCGCCACGTCGGGCAGCGCCCACGTGCTGCCGGGGTCGACGTCTCCGCGCATCGCGAGCGTGCCGTAGGGCTTCGGCGGCAGCGCGGCGTGCAGCGCGAGGACGGTCAGCGCGAGCAGGCGGTCCGCGGACGGGGCGCCGGGCGTGAGGGCACCCAGCAGCAGCGCGAGACCGACGGCCGCGGCCCGGTGGAAGAAGCCGAGGACGAACAGGGCGCTCAAGGCGACGCCGGCGACGCCGTAGGGCAGCGGCGCGCGCACGAAGGCCGCGGCGAGCAACACGCCGCTGATGACGCGGAACACCGTGTACTGACCGCCGCTCACTGACGACATCTATAGCCTCGAGTGCGGCGAGGGACACGCGCGGCGCTTGAGCTAGGCTGGCGGACTCATGCGCCAACCAGCCATCGTGCTCCTCGCCGCAGCGGTGGTCTCGCTCGGTTCGTGCAGGCAATCGGTCGACGAAGCGACGCGCAGCGACTGCTCGTGCTCGGTGGTGTGCGCCGGCTCGCAGTCGCAGTCGAGGCTCTCCGTCTGCGGGGCGCCGGCGAACGCCGTCTCCGACGCGAAGGCCTCGTGCGAGGTGAACGCGCCCTGCACCGGCGCGATGTGCACGTGCACCTGCGCGCAGCTGCCGACCGCCAACCTCGACGCGTGTACGGCGACCGACAAGTGCGCCACCAGCAACGGCGGGTGCTCGACGAACGCCACCTGCAGCGCCTTCACCGGCGGAGTGAACTGCACCTGCGGCAACGGCTTCGCCACGAACATGGGCGCGTGCACGGACGTCGACGAGTGCAGCGGCGGCACCGCGAGCTGCTCGCCGGACGCGACCTGCACCAACACGCCCGGCAGCTTCACGTGCACCTGCCGCGCGGGGTTCACCGGCGACGGCAGGACGTGCACCGACGTCGACGAGTGCTCCACCGGCGCCTCGACATGCTCGGCGAACGCGACGTGCGTCAACACGCCCGGCAGCTTCACCTGCGCGTGCAAGGCGGGCTTCACCGGAGACGGCGGCGCCTGCGCCGACGTCGACGAATGCACCGCCGGCAGCGCCGGGTGCAGCCCGCTCGCGAGGTGCACGAACACCCTGGGCAGCTTCTCGTGCGACTGCCCGCCCGGGCTCCTCGGCGACGGTGGCACCTGCCTCTCGCGCCTACCGCCGACCGGCGTCACGTCCTGCTACGGCGGCTGCGTGGGGACCCCGGGCACTCCCGCGTGCGCGATGACGCCGCTCTGCGGCCAGGACTTCCAGTACCCGCAGCGCACCCGCACGTTCTCGACCTCGACGGTCGGAGCCGACACGCTCGTCACCGACTCCCGCACCGGGCTCACCTGGATGAAGACTCCGCTGGCTCCGATGACGGCGCAGGCCGGGATCACCACCTGCTCCGGTCTCACGCTCGGCGGCGAGACGGGCTGGCGCCTGCCGCGCCAGTTCGAGCTCTACGGGCTCTTCAAGCTCGCGAGCACCCCGTTCATCGACTCTTCGTTCGACCTGCCCGCCGGAATGCCGGAGCGCTACTACTCCTCGACCTCGAACTCGCAGGTCGGCTGCGGCGCGTCCAACACCTTCTTCGCGGCCGCCGGGTTCAACGCGTTCGACACCGGAGGCGCGTGTTCGCCGCAATGGTCGTACCGCATCCGCTGCGTGCGCGGGCCGGAGTGGGACGCCGACGCCGCCGGCCGGTTCTCCACCGTCATGGCCAGCGGAGTGCCGACGTTCGTCGACAACCTGACCGGTCTGCAGTGGCAAGGCGGGGCCTCGTTCGCCGCCGTGGCGAACATGACGACGTGGGCGAACATGCTCGCCTACTGCGAGGGGTCGACGTACGGCGGCTTCACCGACTGGCGGCTGCCCGACTTCATGGAGGCGCAGACCCTCGTGATGAAGCACGCCGTGTTCGGAGAGACCGCCGCCAGCGCCTACGTCACCTCCACGTACCTCGGTGTGGGCGTCACCGCGGTCCGCCTCGGAGACGGCCTCACGTACGGCACCCTCTCGCCCACCGCGGCGCTCGCGTCGTCGTCGTTCGATGACTATCGCGCGCGCTGCGTTCGCGGGGGCCGCTGAGCTTCGGAGCTCGAGCCACGTCGTTCCGCCCGGCCCGCCTTCTCTCGTCTCCTCACGCGCAGACCATCGCGGCGAACCTGCTGCGCCGGCCCCGCGCGCCGAAGCTGCGGCGCGAGCGATGGGACACTCCGGACGGCGACTTCATCGACGTCGACCTCCTCGACGGAGGCCCCGCGACGGTCCTCGTGCTGCACGGCCTCGAGGGCTCGTCGAAGTCGGGCTACGTCGTCGAGTGCCTGCGCCTCGCCGCCGCCCGCGGCTGGGGCGCGGTGGCGCTGAACTTCCGCGGCTGCTCCGGAGAGCCCAACCGCAACGCCCGCTCGTACTGCTCGGGCGACTACCTCGACGCCGTGTTCGCGCTGCAGCGCATGCGCGCGCCGCGGTTCGCCATCGGCTTCTCTCTCGGCGGCAACGTGCTGCTCAAGATGCTGGCGGAGCGGCACGACGACGCGGGCGTCGGCGCGGCGGTCGCGGTCAGCGTCCCCTTCGACCTGCACGCCTGCGCCCGCGCGCTCGACGGCCCCGGCGTGATGATGCGCGTGTACCAGGTGCGGTTCCTGCGCACCCTGCGCGCGAAGGCGCTCGCGGCGGCGGCCAGGCACCCCGGCACGCTCGACCCGGCCCGCATCACGAAGAGCCGCGGCATCATCGGCTTCGACGACGCGGTGACGGCGCCGCTCTACGGCCACGCGTCCGCCGCCGACTACTACGCGTGGGCGTCGAGCGGGCCGCTGCTCTCGCGCATCCGGACTCCGACGCTGCTGATCAGCGCGGAGGACGACCCGCTCGCGCCGGCCTCGCTCATGCCGCAGGTCGAGAACCCGGCGCTGACGCGGCTGGTGACTCCGCAGGGCGGGCACTGCGGCTGGGTGGGACCCGGTCTTCAGTTCTTCGCCGAGGCCGAGGCCTTCCGCTTCTTCGACGCGCGCCTGGGCTAGAGCTCGTTGATGCGCTGCTCGAGATCGGCCTGCAGGCTGGCGTCGCGCTTGCCGTGCGGGGTCTCCAGCGCCCGCTGCCACGTCTCTCTCGCCTTGTCGGGGTTGCCGGCGCCGGCGTGCGCGTCTCCGAGCGCGACCCACGCGGCGGCGTAGCCGGGGTCGAGCGCGACCGCCTTCTCGAGGGCCGCGGCGCTCTCGGCCCAGCGCTTCTGTTCGAGGTAGTACTTGCCGAGCGAGAAGTGCCCCATCGGCGAGTCGGGGAACTCGGCGACCATCTGTCGAAACATTGCTTCGCGTTCCGTCACGGGGCGGGACAGTATCCAAAGGCACGCGATGAATGCCTTCTTTCTGGTGGTGTTGGCCGCGGCCGCAGATCGGCTCGTGGTGGTGAACAAGACCGACTCGACGTTGAGCGTGCTCGAGCGCGACAGCGGCAAGTCGGTGGCGGTGATTCCGGTGGGCAAAGCTCCGCACGAGGTGGCCGTCACGCCGGACTCGAAGTGGGCCTTCACCAGCGACTACGACGGGCGGGGCAAGCCGCCGGGTCACACCGTCACCGTGGTGGACCTGGTGAAGCTCGAGCAGGCGGGCGTCATCGAGCTGTCGCCGAACTCGAAGCCGCACGGCATCGCGGTGAGCTCGGACGGGAAGTGGCTGTGGGTCACGTGCGAGGGCTCGTCGACGGTGCTGAAGATCTCCATCGAGACGCGGAAGATCGAAGCGACCATCGACACGGGCGACGCGCCGACCCACCTCATCGCGCTCGACGAGAAGAACCGGCGCGCCTACGCGACGAGCATCGACGCGGGGAAGCTCGTGGTCATCGACACCGAGAAGGCCTCCATCGTGAAGAAGGTGCCGTGCGGCAAGGGCGCCGAGGGCATCGACTCGACCAACGACGGCAAGTACGTGCTGGTCAGCAACGGCGGCGCGGGCACGCTGACCGTCATCGACTCGGCGAAGCTCGTGCCGGTGAAGACGATTCCCGTCGGCAAGGGGCCGTACCGCGTGCGCGCGCTGCCCGACGCGAAGCGGGCGCTGGTGCCGAACATCGAGGGCGCAGACATGGCGGAGGTCGACCTCGGCAAGCTCTCCGTCGCGCGGCGGCTGACGCTGGGCAAGGAGCCCATCGGCGTCGTCGTCTCGTCGGACAGCAAGCGCGCGTGGGTGGCGAGCAGCGGCTCCGACGTGGTTCACGTCGTCGACCTCGAGGCGTGGAAGACGCTCGGCACGCTGACCGCGGGCAAAGAGCCCGACGGCATGGCGTTCGTGAAAGCGGTCGAGGTGTCGTCCTCCGCGGTGCCCTCCTCCGGCTGGGACTTCGACGGCGAGCGCGCGCACGTGCTCGCGCACGGCGAGGCGAAGGACGCGCTGTCGTCGACCGCGCTGCAGCAGCTCGGCGTGAAGCTCGACGGCGACGCGTACTTCAAGGTGTCGGCGCACCCGAACTCGGTCGGCGGCGTGACGCTGCGCCTCGAGGACTACAACGACGCGAAGTCGGCGTGTGAGCTGTACGCGACGCAGGACGGAGAGCGGCTGAAGTTCGACGACGCGCGGTGCTCGTTTCCGGCGTTCGCGGGTGCGGCGCGCACGACGGCGACCTGCCGGAAGATTCGCGGCGCCGCGTGGCGGTTGAAGCAGGGCATCGCCATCGAGGCGGCGTCTCCGGATTGCACGGCGCAGCCGGGCGGGTTCTCGCTGGCGGGCAAGGCGAGCGTAAAGCCGTTCGAGGAGCCCGCGAAGTGAGCTCCGTTCACGCCGAGCGGCGGCCGTCGAAGCGGCGCGCGCCGGCTTCGGGCCCCCTTCGACTGCGCAGCCCTTCGGGCTGCTCCGCTCGGGGTGAACGGAGATGAGAGCGCTCGCAGAGAATGCAAAGCGCGCGGCGCGCCGCCTCGGCCACGCGTCGACGAAGGAGAAGAACGCCGCGCTCGCGCGCATCGCGAAGGAGCTGCTCGGGGCCCGCGAAGAGATCGAAGCGGCGAACGCGCTCGACCTGCAGGACTCCGCCGGCAAGAACGCCGCGTTCCTCGAACGCCTCGAGGTGAACGTCGCCGCCTGCGCGGAGGCGGTGAAGGCGGTCGCGAAGCTCGACGACCCGGTGGGCAAGGTCACCCGAACCTGGAAGCGGCCCAACGGCCTGCGCATCAAGAAGGTGCGGCTGCCGCTGGGCGTGCTCTTGATGATCTACGAGTCGCGGCCGAACGTGACGACCGACGCCGCCGCGCTGGCGCTGAAGTCGGGCAACGCGGTCATCTTGCGCGGCGGCAAGGAGTCGCTGCGCACGAACACGGCGCTGCTCCAGGCGGTGCGGCGCGGCCTCGGCGGAGCGCTGCCGGAGGACTCGGTGCAGCTCGTGCCGACCGCCGACCGCGAGTCGCTGCTCGAGCTCTTGAAGCTCGACGGCCTCATCGACCTCTGCATCCCCCGCGGCGGTGAGGGCCTCATCCGCTTCGTCGCCGAGAACGCGCGCGTGCCGGTGGTGAAGCACTACAAGGGCGTGTGCCACGTCTACGTGCACGCGCAGGCGGACCTGAAGAAGGCGACCGACATCATCGTGAACGCGAAGACGTCGAGGCCCGGCGTCTGCAACGCGGCCGAGTGCCTGCTGGTCGACGCGAAGGTGGCTCCGAAGTTTCTGCCCGCCGCGGCAGAGGCGCTGCTCGCGCGCGGTGTCGAGCTGCGCGGCGACGAGCGCACGCTGAAGCTGGTGCCTCGCGCGATCCCGGCGCAGCCCGACGACTGGGGCCGCGAGTTCCTCGAGCTCAAGCTCGCGGTGCGCGTGGTGGACGGCATCGACCAGGCGCTCGAGCACATCGCGCAATACGGCAGCGAGCACACCGAGGCGATCGTCACGAAGTCGAAGTCGGCCGCCGAGCGGTTCGAGCGCGAGGTCACCGCGTCGGCGGTGATGTGGAACGCGTCGACCCGCTTCAACGACGGCGGAGAGCTCGGCCTCGGCACCGAGGTCGGCATCTCCACCTCGCGCCTGCACGCCTTCGGGCCGATGGGGCTCGAAGAGCTGACCGCGCAGAAATTCGTGGTCGAGGGAAACGGGCAGGTCAGGTAAGAGCGCGCTCAGATGGCGACCCGCAAGCCCACGAAGAAGAAGCCTGCTTCGAAACGAGCCGTTTCCAAGACCACGTCGTCGAAGAAGAAGGCCGCGGCTCCGAAGCGCGCGCGGCGGCCCGCGGCTCCGCGGAAGAAGAAGGTTCGTGCGCCGAGAGCGGCGGACCGGGCGCCGGTCGCGAACGAGAAGGCGCTCGAGCTCGCGCGGGAGATCGCCGCGGTCGTCACCGACAAGAAGGCCACCGACGTCGTCATCCTCGACGTGCGGGGCCGCGCCTCGTACGCCGACTACATCGTGGTGGCGTCCGGCGAGAGCGACGTGCAGCTGCGCGCGATGGCCGACGGCGTCCACGAGAAGCTGAAGCCGCAGGGCATTCGCCCCATCTCCAGCGAGGGCGAGGCCGGCGCGAGCTGGGTGCTCCTCGACTACGGAGACGTCGTCGCGCACTTCTTCGACGCCGCGACCCGGTCGTTCTACGACCTCGAGGGAATGTGGGCGGACGCGCCCAAAGAATCCGTCGGCGCGTGAAGCTGAAAGTCATCTCCATCGGGCGGGACCGTGCGGGGCTCTTCGCGCCGGGGGTGACCGAGTACACCGAGCGGCTGCAGCACTACGCGAAGACGACGCTCGTCGAGCTGCCCGAATCGAAGAACCTGAGCCACGAAGGCGAGGCGACGCTGGCGAAGCTCTCGGACCGCGAGCTGCTCGTCGCCCTCGACGAGCGCGGCAAGTCGCTGTCGTCGGTCGAGCTCTCGCAGTGGATCGCGAAGCAGCAGCAGACGGGCAAGGACCTCGCGTTCGCGATCGGCGGAGACGAGGGGCTGGCGCCGGCGGTGCGCGAGAAGGCGACGCTCGTGCTCAGCCTCTCGAAGCTGACGCTGCCGCACCGGCTCGCGCGGCTCGTGCTGCTCGAGCAGCTCTACCGGGCCTTCACGCTGATCCGCGGCGAGCCGTACCATAAGTAGGGGGAGCCCATGACCAAGACGGTGCTCATCGTGCTGGCGGTGCTCTCGGCCTCGTGCTGCCTGTTGGGCGGAGCCGTCATGGTGCTCGGCTTCGCCGCCGAAGACGAGCCGGCCACCGCGAGCCCTGCGGCGCCGGCGACGGCGCCAGCTGGAGACCACCCGAAGGAGCTCGTCGGCTTCTGGTCCGGCGCCGCGCACAAGCTCGCGCTGTTCCCCGACGGCACGGCCAGGCGCTGGTTCCGCTACTACTGGAGCGGAAAATACGGCAGCAGCACGTGCAAGCTCGAAGGCGACCTGACGGGCACCTGGTCCGTGAGCGGGCAGACGCTCACCGTCGAGCTCACCGACGGGCGCTGGCGCGACTGCACCGGCGACCGGGACTTCGAGCCGTCCAGCGAGTCCTGGCAGTTTCGGCAGGAGTACGCCTCGGGCATCGGCAAGATGGTCATGTGGCTCAAGGACGACAAGGGCGAGTCCGGGCTCAACCTCGAGTGCGCGAGCCCGAGCGGCTGCAGCTTCGAGCCGAAGCCGCTGGAGTGAGCGGCCGCGCATGGGCCTGACCGGCATCACGGAGCTCTCACTCGGCGGCCGCGGCCCGAAGCGCGCGTTCGTCTTCGACGAGCACCGCCTCGCGTTGCCGTGCTGGGCGAAGGCCGGCGCCCGCGGAGCGCTGCTGATCAGCTTCGACCGTCACTTCGACACGGTGCCGCCGCGCGCGCCGCCGCACGCCGACCTCGAGCGGTACGCGCGCGACGAGCTCGACCCGCGCAACTTCGACCACATCCCCGCCGCGGTGCAGGCCGGCGTGCTGTCGGGAGCAGTGCTCGTCGCGCGCGCGCGGCCGCCCGGCGCCGTGACCGAGCCGTACGTCACCGCGCCCACGCTCGATGCGCTGCTGCAGCGCGACGACGTGATGCCGCTGCTCGAGGCCGCGCCGGCCACGGTGCTCGACTTCGACCTCGACTGCTTCACCAGCCCCAGCGACGCCGACCCGACCACCGTCGTCCCGTGGTCGAAGGAGCTCATCCGCGACCACGTGCTGCCCCGCGGCAGCGAGCGGTTCTGGGAAGCCGCGCTCTCGAAGTGCCTGGCGCTCACCTTCGCGCGCGAGCCGAAGCACTGCGGAGGCCTCGTCGCTGGAGGTAGACTGTTCGAGCTCGCGGCCGGCGTCGTGTTCGAGGAGCTGTTGCAGACAGACCTGCCATGAGACCCGCGCTCGTCCTTGCCGGCGCGCTGCTGTGGGGATGTGGACCCCCGCCGCTGCCACCGCCGGTTCGCTGCAACTCGCCGATGATTCCGCCCAGCACGCCCACCCTGGTGCTGACCGGCGACCCGTGGACCCTGGAGGTGTCGTTCGGCACCGAGTGCGACCCGCCCACCGCCATCGAGGCGAGCGTGCTCGACGCCGAGAACCGCGTCGTACCTTCGACGGCCACGCTGTCGGCGTACGTCGCGACGGTGAAGTTCACTCCGACGACCTCCGGCTCCCACCACGTCACGGCGCGCTTTCAGCCGAACCGCGGCACCGTGCAGCTGGACATCGACGTCGCGCGCGACCGCAGCGGCGAGCCCGGCCTCGACCTCGCGCTCGCCGACGCGACCGACCTCGAGCTGGGCGATGCCGGCGTCCTCGTTGCGGGAGCGACGGTCTACCGCGTCGACCAGGGCGCGCCCGTCGCCCTTCGGGCCTTCTCGGGGCCCGTTCGCGTCATCGGCGACGTCGTGTGGGCGAGAGACGGCCGGGACGTCTGGCGCTTCGTGGCGACTCCGCAGAGCGACGGCGGGCTGACCCTCGAGGCGACGCCGGCGGCGAAGCTCGTCATGTTCGGCGACTTCACCTACCCGACGCGCGACGACATCATGGGCACGTACGGCAACTCGGTCGGCTACGCGCGGACGGACGGCGGAGCGTGGAGCGCTCACTCCATTCAGCTCACCGTCTACGGCGGCTGGACGCATCGGCTGGGCGGCAAGTTCCTCGCGGTGAGCCCGATGGGCACCTGCCTCACCGACGTCACCGGCACGCGGGACAGCGGCTGCAGCGCGGGGCAGATACCGGGTCACTACCTCGGCGGCGACGACCTGGGGCTCTGGCTCAGTCGCACCTTCGGGCTCGGTGGGCTCGACCGCTACGACGGCGCCGCGCTGCGCGGCCTCGCGGTGCCGCGAGGGGCGGCCGTCTCGGGCACCTCGGCGCCGCGCGTCGAGATCGGTGGCCGCGAGTACCTCGCCGTCGCGAGCCCAAGCGCGCTCGGCTACGAGTACTGGGGGCCCATCGTGAGCGCGAGCTCGACGACGGTCGCCACCCGAGTGGACGCCGGCGTCCTCCGCGTGCGTTGGCGCTAGCGAATCTTCTTCGGCAGCGTCTGCTTCTGCGCCTCGGCCCAGCCCGGCCACGGGTCGCCCTTGCGGCCCGGCACGGTGAGGATGGTGAGCTCCTTCGGCTTCACCGTCTTCACCTCGTCCCACGTGACGGGGCACGAGACGGTCGCGCCCTCGCGCGCGCGCGTCGAGTACGCGGCGACGGCGGTCGCGCCGCGGCCGTTGCGCAGGTAGTCGACGAACATCTTCCCGCCGCGCGCGCTCTTCCTCACGTTGGTGGTGAAGCGGTCGGGCGAGTCTTTCTCCATCGCCTCGGCGAGCCGCTTCGACCAGTCCTTGAACTCGTCCCAGCCGAGCTTCGGCGCGCAGGGAATCACGACGTGCAGGCCCTTGCCGCCGGTCGTCTTCACGAACGACTCGAGCTTCATGCCCTTCAGGCGCTCGCGCAGCTCGAGCGCGGCGTCGACGACCTTCTGCCAGTCGAGCTCCACGTCGGGGTCGAAGTCGATGACCATGCGGTCGGGCTTCTCGAGCTTCTTCTCCAGCGAGCCCCACGCGTGCAGCTCGAGCGCGCCCGATTGCGCGAGCGCCATGACGCCCTCGAAGTCGTCGACGCGGACCCACTCGTCGCCGTGCTTCACCTGCGGCGGCAGCGGCACGGTGGCGTGCTTCTGGAAGAAGCACTTCGTGCGGCCGTCGGGGCAGCGCAGCAGCGCGAGCGGGCGGCCAGCGATGTGCTCGAGCAGCCGGTCGGCCATCGTCGCGTAGTACGCAATCAACGCGGCCTTGGTGAGCCCGTTCTCCGGGTACAGCACCTTGTCGAGGTTGGTGAACTTCACCTGCGTGGGGATCTGCTTCACCAGGTCGACGATGGTGGGGCCGCTCTTGTTGCTGTGCCAGATGCGGTCGGGCGCTCCGGCGATCTCCTCCATCGAGCGGCCGGTCGTCACGCTCTTGTCCTTGAGCGTGATGTCCTCTTCGGTCGCGTAGGGGTCCTTGCTCTTGAAGATGAGCCACTGCTCTCTTCCACCGGGCGACTTCGTCCGCACCATGTGGAAGCGCCCTTTGAGCTTCTCGCCGTGCAGGTCGAACACCAGCTTGCCGCGCTTCAACGTCTCGCGCGGGTCGCCCTCGGGAAGGTACGGCTCCCAGGTGCCGTGGTCCCACAGCATCACGGTGCCGCCGCCGTATTCGCCTTTGGGGATGATGCCCTCGAAGTCTCCGTAGTCGAGCGGGTGGTCCTCGGTGCGGGCGGCGAAGCGCTTGTCGGCGGGCCGCATGCTGACGCCCTTCGGCACGGCCCACGAGAGCAGCACGCCGTCGAGCTCGAGGCGGAAGTCGTAGTGCAGGTGAGACGCGTGGTGCTTCTGAACCACGAACGAGTAGCCGGTCTCGCTGGGCTTCCCGCTCGCGGGCTCGGGCGTGATGGAGAAGTCGCGCTTCTTGCGGTACTCGGCGAGCTTCTCGTAGGCCCGTCTCTCGATGTCGTTCGGCGCGCGCGGCTCGGCCACGGCCCCGAGCTTACGTGCTCGGGCGGGACTGCGGCGCTTCGATGAGCCGCGGCGCGTGCTGGTCGCACGGCGCTTCATGCAGAAGAGAGTCAGGGACCCGGAGCAGGCTGCTCATTCGGGTACGAAGGCTGGTCCTCTTCCTTCTTCGGCGCCGGCTCGGTCAGCGAGACGGGGTCGCTGGCGGGGAAGCTGTCTTCGAGCGCGGCGTCGAGCACGTCCTGCTCGTGCTTCTTCTCGGCGACCTTCTTCTTCTGCTCGGTGTGTTTTTTCTTGGACGTCATGGAGATCGACTAACGGGCGCCCCGCAAAGCAGCCACTTTCAGCCAGACGCGCAGTGTTTCCGCCACGCTCCACGCCTGCGCCATGCAACCGCGCGAGTGGTACGGCGGGGTGGCGTCGAAGATCTCGCTGATCTGCCCCAGCGTCGCGCCGCTCAGGTGCTCGAGCACGCCCTCGAGCACGCCCATCGCCTCGCCGCTGTCGCCCTTCGACAGCTTGAGCACGGCGTCGACGTAATGCCCGAGCAGCCACGGCCACACCGTGCCCTGGTGGTACGCGGCGTCGCGCGAGCGCAGGTCGCCGTCGTACGTCGGCTTGAAGTCGGGGTGCTTCGGAGACAGCGTCCGCAGACCCACCGGCGTGAGCAGCTCGCGGCGAACGACGCTCATCACCGGCGACCAGCGCTCGCGCGCGAGCACCGGGTGCGTGAGCGAGATGGAGAAGACCTGGTTCGGCCGGATGCTGGGGTCGTCTCCGTGCTCTCCGTCGAGGATGTCGAAGAGGCAGCCGGCGCTCTCGTTCCAGAAGCGCGCGTTGAACGCGGTGTACGCGCGGCCGGCAGCCTCGGCGTAGGGCGCGGGGTTCTCACCGAGCGCTCCCGCCCAGACCTTCATCAGCTCGAGCGCGTTGAACCACAGCGCGTTGATCTCCACCGCCTTGCCTCTGCGCGGCGTCACGACCCAGTCGTCGACCTTCGCGTCCATCCACGTGAGCTGGAAGCCGCTCTCGCCCTGGCGGAGCAGCCCGTCCTTCGGATCCACTCCGATGCCGAAACGCGTGCCCTGAAGGTGCTTCGCGATGATGTCGGCGAGCGTCGGCCAGAGGTCGCGCACCAGGCCGAGGTCCTGCGTGTACTCGAGGTACCGCTCGACGGCGTGGAAGAACCACAGGGTCGCGTCGGCCGTGTGGTAGACGCCGCTCTGCTCGCCCTCGGGGAAGTAGTTCGGCACGAGGCCGTCGCGCACGTGGTGCTGGAACGTGCGCAAGATCGCCGCGGCCTCGCGGGTGCGGCCGGTGCACAGCGCCAGGCCCTCGAGGGAGATCATCGTGTCGCGGCCCCAGTCGGTGAACCACGGGTAGCCGGCGATGACCGAGCGCAGGTCTTGCCCCGTCGCGTTGGCCCAGGCGGCGTCGGGCGCGCGGTGCCGCGGCTTGATGATGAACTGATCCGCCGCGAGGCCCAGCCGGGCGGCGACGGGGTCGCGGGCCTTCGCTCCGCAGCGCTCGAGCAGCTTCGCTTCGCGCTCCTGCTCCCAGACGAGCACGTCCTGCGGCGAGCGCGACAGGCTCGGCCAGTCGTGCAGCGAGGCGCAGAACGCGAGCGACTTCGTCGGCTCGAGCGTGCACTCGAAGTAGCCGGGGCTCTGCAGCACCTCGGTCGCCGGGTAGCCACGCGCGGCCTCGACGCGGTAGTGCAGCTTGCGCGTGCGCTCGGACAGCGCGACGAACGGCTCGACGCAGTCGCTGACGAGCTTGAGCCGCATCGGCGGCACGTCGTCGCGCAGCGAGACGAGCAGGCCCTGGTCCTCGAGCCGAACTCCGTAGCGCGAGGGGTCGTCGGTCGGCGAGACGTCGTGCGGCCGGAACGTGGGGTACGGCCGCAGGCGCAGCTTCACCGACGGGCCGCCGTGGTGGGTGTAGACGACGTAGACGGTGCTCTCGTCGTGCACGAAGACGATGGTCTTCTTCAGGCGCACCGGGCCGACGGACAGCTCCCACTCGGGGACGAGACCGCGCAGCGTGAACTTGTCGATGAACTCGAGCGCGGGCAGCGACAGCTCGCCGCCGGGCCGCTCGGCGCCGGCGAGGTGGTGCACGTGGTCGTTGAGCACGAGGCTGTCGTCGAGCCGCGAGAGCAGCACGGTGCGGCCGTGCACGGGCAGCGAGGGCACGAAGAGCCCGTGGTACTTGCGCGTGTTGCACATCGCGATGGTGCCGGACGCGTAGCCGCCGAGGCCGTTGGTGACGAGCCACTCTTCCGACAGTGCTTCGGCGGCGGCGCCGTGCTTCGGCCGCGACCACTCGATGAGCGGCAGCTCGAAGCTCACACGGCCTCCAGCACGTTGGCGGCGCGGCCCTGAATGCACCAGGGACCGGTGCCGTCGCTCGCGATGCCGCCGCGGCCTCCGAAGCGGCTGAGCTCGGACGAGAAGACGAGCTTCCACGTCTTGCCCGGCGGCGGCGCGAGCAGGGGCTCGGAGGGCACGCGCACCTCGCGGTCTTCGCCGAAGTCGAGGATGAGCAGATGGTCGGGCCAGCGCAGGCAGCACGAGGTCGCGCCGAGCACCGCCGCGTCGACGGGGCCTTCCCTGGTGACGACCTTCTTGCGCAGCGCGATCAGCTCTTTGTGGAACGCGAGCGCCTTGGGGTCGGGCTTCGAGAGGTCGAGGACGCAGGCCTCGAAGGCGTCGCGCCCGATGACGGGCTTGCTGCCCTCTTCTTCGATCGCGCTCTTCGCGCACTTCATCTGGGCGAGGAACTCGGTGCGGCCCTTGATGATGGCCTTCATCAGCTCTTCGTTGTGGTCGACGAAGTACATGAACGGCTGCGGCGCGAAGTACTCCTGCCCCATGAACAGCATCGGGGTCTGCGGCGCGAGCATGAAGAACGTGGTGAGCGCGCGCGTGAGGCTCTCGCCGCCGACGCGGTGAAGGCGCGTGCCGTCGAGGCTGTTCGCGACCTGATCGTGGTTCTGCAGCGCGAACACGATGCGCTCGTGGTCGACGCCGCGCAGGTTGGTGCCGCGGCGCATCTTCTGCCAGGCGAAGTACTGCCCCTGGTAGATGCTGTTGCGCAGCACGCACGCGACGAGCTCGCGCACGTTGCCCTCGTAGTCGGACATGTACCCTTCGGCGGCGCCCGACGCGATGATGCGGTTGACGTGGTGGTAGTCGTCGACCCAGATGGCGTCGAGCCCGTCGCGCAGGAGCTTCTCGTCCTGCCGCTCGCTCTCTCCGACGAGGAAGATGCCGCGGCCGCCGGCTGCCGCGCGCGCCGCCTTCGAGATGCTCGCGACGATGTGCTCGGGCGACGCGTCGAAGAGGTTCTGGGTGGCGTCGAGGCGCAGGCCGTCGAAGTGGTATTCGCTCACCCACATCGCGGCGTTGGCGCAGACGAACTCGCGCACGCCGTGGGCGTTGGGGCCGTCGAAGTCGACGGCGGCGCCCCACTCGGCCGGGTACTTGTCGGTGTGGTACTCGGCGAACTGGCCGAGGTAATTCCCGTCGGGGCCGAAGTGGTTGTAGACGACGTCGAGGATGACGCCGAGGCCCAGGCGGTGCGCGCGGTCGACGAAGCGGCGCAGGTCGTCGGGCGTGCCGTAGTTGCGCGTGGGCGCGAAGAGGTTCACGCCGTCGTAGCCCCAGTTGAAGCCGCCGTTGAAGTCGTTCAGCGGCATCAGCTCGACGAGCGTGACGCCGAGGTCCTTCAGGTAGGGGAGCTTCTCGGTGAGCGCGGCGAACGTGCCCTCGCGCGTGAACGTGCCGACGTGGAGCTCGTAGATGACGTGGCCGGAGCGGCCGACGCCGCGCCAGTCCTCGTCCTCCCAGGAGTACTTCGTCGGGTCGATGATCATCGACGGGCCGTGCGGCCCTTCCGGCTGGAAGCGCGAGCACGGGTCGGCGAAGGCGTCGCCCTTGTCGACGCGCAGCTTGTAGAGCGCGCCGACGTCGGCGCGGTGGACGGCGGAGAAGTAGCCGCGGTCCTTCTTCTCGAGCGGGTACTCGCGGCCGTCGATGACGACGTCGACCTGCTGCCGCTTGGGGGCCCACACGGTGAACTTCACGCGGCCGTCACCCAAAGCGACTGCACCCACCTCCTGAACTCGGCTGAGCATGCGGCCAAGGGCTAACGGCGCGCCTGCGCGTTTTCCGCACCGGGTGAACGGAAGTGAGGCGTTCTGCCGCGCGGCTCGAGGACGCTCCCCGAGGGGAAGGTCACTGGCACGCGTCTTGGAACCGTCGGGGCCGCACATGAAGAATCGAAACGACACTGCGCTGCTGTGCCTCTCGAGCCGAAGCTGGGAGGAGGGGTCACATCGAACGAAGGAGCTGATGTGGCGCTGCGCGGCCGAAACGCGCGTGCTGTTCTGCGAGCCGCCGGTGTTTCATCACGGTTACGCGCGGCTCGAGGTGTACCGCATGGAGCGCGGCATCGAGCGGCTGGTGCCGAAGCTGTCGCTCGACGTCGACGCGGGCGCGGCGTACCGCCAGCTCGCGCGCTACCTCGACACGTTCCTCGTGCGCGAGGGCATCGAGCGGGTCGAGCTCTGGTACGACGACGTCGAGGCGCTGCAGTACACCCGGCACCTGCTGCCGCACGCGTCGCTCACCGTCTACGACGTGACGCAGCGGCCCGCGACGCCGAACGCGCTGATGCTCGAGCGCGAGCTGTTGCCGCGCGCCGACCTGGTGTTCACCGGCGGCGAGAGCATGTACCAGGCGCTGCGCCTTCAGCGCCGCGACGTGCACGCGTTCCCCTCGGCGGTGGACGTGCCGCACTTCATGACGGCGCGCATCGACCTCGTCGAGCCGGCGGATCAGGCCTCGCTGCCGCGCCCGCGGCTGGGGTACTGGGGGCCCATCGACGGCCGCGTCGATCTCGAGCTGGTGAAGAAGCTCGCGGAGCTGTGCCCCGAATGGCAGCTCGTCATGCTCGGCCCCTCGGCAGACCCTGCGTCGCTGCCGAAGCGGCCGAACCTGCACTGGCTCGGAGCGAAGACGTACGACGAGCTGCCCGAGTACATCGCCGGCTGGGACGTCGGAATTCTGCCGGTGTTGATCAACGAGACGACGAAGTTCCTCACGCCGGCCCACCCCGCGGGGATGCTGGCCGCCGGGCGCGCGCTGGTGTCGACGCCGCTCACCGACGTCGTGAACCCGTACGAGAAGGTGAAGCTGGTGCGGACCGCGCGAACGGCCGAGGGCTTCATGGTGGCGGTGAAGGCTGCGCTCGCCGAGGAGCGGTCGATGAGGCAGCAGCGCGCTGATGCGTTTCTGTCTGCGATGAGCTGGGACACCACGTGGTCCCGGATGAGGACTCTCGTGGAAGAGGCGCGGGCGCGGAGGCTCACGCCGCCGCTGCTTCGCGCTGCGTAGCTGGAGTCGGAGAAGCCGGGGACGTCCACGACTCGACGGGCCCGGGTTCGTTCAGGGACACGTTGGCGGGGACGTTGGCGGGGACGCTTTCGCGTTCACGTTCTCGTTCCCCATCACGTCGCCATGAACGCACCCGGGCCCGTCGAGTCGTTCACGTACCCCGTGATCCGTCTTGTTTCGTCCCCGTCGTCTGCACGCCCACCTGTGACCGGTTTGCGTGACGAACCTGCAGCGCACGAAGCCTCTCCACTCGCTCCGAAGTCCGAGCCCAAACCCGTGCCAGCCCAGAACCTCCCAGGACTCCAAGTCACCAAACGGGCGCGTAACCGCCCGTACCTGCGCAGAGTCACCGCCCGCGGCTGTGCGCCCGGGTGGCACATGTCTTGGACCTGTCCCGCGCCATGAACCAACGAAGCGACGCAGCAGATCTCCTCTGTCTTTCGCATCTTCGCTGGGACTTCGTCTTCCAGCGCCCGAACCACCTGATGTCGCGCTGCGCGAAGGACCGGCGCGTGTTCTTCTTCGAGGAGCCCCTGTTTCACCACGGCGCCGCTGAGCTCGAGGTGACGCAGACCGAGCACCGCGTTCAGCGCGTCGTGCCGAAGCTTCCCCACGGCACGCCGGATGTTTCGCTGCAGCTGAAGAAGATGATCGACACGCTGCTCACCACCCAGAACATCCGCCGTTACGACCTCTGGTACTACACGCCGATGGCGCTGCCGTTCACGCGCCACCTCGAGCCCCAGCTCGTCGTCTACGACGTGATGGACGAGCTCAAGAACTTCAAGTTCGCGCCGCCCGAGCTGCTCACCTTCGAGCGGGAGCTGTACCAGCTCGCCGACGTCGTCTTCACCGGCGGCGAGAGCCTCTACCAGGCGAAGAAGCACCTGCACCGCGACGTCCACGCGTTCCCCTCGAGCGTCGACGTGCCGCACTTCGTGCGCGCCCGCACGCAGAAGACCGACCCCGAAGACCAGGCGAACATCCCCCACGCGCGCCTGGGCTTCTTCGGAGTCATCGACGAGCGCATGGACCTCGAGCTCGTCGAGGCGCTCGCGACGCTGCAGCCCGACTGGCAGCTCGTGATGGTCGGCCCCGTCGTGAAGATCGACCCGGCCCACCTGCCCAGGCGCCCCAACATCCACTGGCTCGGCGGCAAGAAGTACGACCAGCTGCCCGACTACATCTCCGGCTGGGACGTCGCGATCATGCCGTTCGCGCTGAACGACTCGACGAAGTTCATCAGCCCGACGAAGACACCCGAGTTCCTCGCCGCCGGCCGCCCCGTCGTCTCGACCAGCATCACCGACGTGGTGAAGCCCTACGGAGAGCTCGACCTCGTCCGCATCGCCGACGACGCAGAGGGCTTCCGGGCCGCGGTGAAGGCCGCGCTCGCAGATGACCGCCGGCAGCACATCAGGCGCTCCGACGCGTTCCTCGCGGCGATGTCGTGGGACATGACGTGGCACCGCATGAGCACCGCGATGCAAGAGGCCCGCGAGCGCCGCCTCGCCTCCGTGAAGAGCCAGGCAGCCTGATCAGACACCAGAGAAGAAGGACTCGAACGATGTACGACTATTTGATCGTGGGCGCCGGCTTCTCCGGCGCCGTCCTCGCCGAGCGCCTCGCGACCCAGTGCGACAAGCGCGTGCTCGTCTGCGACAAGCGCAACCACATCGCCGGCAACGCGTACGACTACTACGACGAGGCCGGCGTCCTCATCCACAAGTACGGCCCGCACATCTTCCACACGAACTCCGAGCGGATCTTCGCGTACCTCTCGCAGTTCACGAGGTGGCGCCCGTACGAGCACCGCGTCATCGCCCACGTCGACGGCAAGCTGCTGCCCTTCCCCATCAACCTCGACACGGTGAACCGCCTCTACGGCCTCGAGCTCACCTCGGAGCAGCTCGAGCAGTTCTTGAAAGACAAGGCCGAGCACATTCCCCACCCGAAGACGAGCGAGGAGGCCGTCGTCTCGAAGGTCGGCCGCGAGCTCTACGAGAAGTTCTTCAAGAACTACACGCGCAAGCAGTGGGGCATCGACGCGAGCCAGCTCGACGCCGCCGTCGCCGCCCGCGTGCCCGCGCGGCTCGATCGCGACGACCGCTACTTCCTCGACAGGTTCCAGCTCATGCCGCTCAACGGCTACACGAAGCTGTTCGAGGCGATGCTCTCGCACCCCAACATCCACGTGGTGTTGGGCGCCGACTACCGCGACGTGCGCGAAGAGGTTCAGGCGCGCGAGGTCATCTTCACCGGGCCCGTCGATGAGTACTTCGACTACTGCTACGGCAAGCTGCCGTACCGCTCGATTCGCTTCGACTTCAAGTCGCACGAGCAGGAGGTCTTCCAGCCCGGCGCGGTCGTGAACTACCCGAACGAGCACGCGTACACGCGCATCACCGAGTTCAAGTACCTCACCGGCCAGAAGCACCCGAACACCACCGTCGTCTACGAGTACCCGACCGACGACGGCGACCCGTACTACCCGGTGCCGCGGCCCGAGAACGCCGAGCGCTACCGGCTCTACAAGGCGCTCGCCGACAAGACGCCGGGCGTCCACTTCTGCGGCCGCCTCGGCACGTACCGCTACTACAACATGGACCAGTGCGTCGGACAGGCGCTCGCGCTGTTCGACGAGCTCACCGAGGGCGCCGCCATCAAGAAGGCGGCCTGACGCGATGGCGAAGCTCGGCTGGAGCGCGAGAGGCGACGTGAAGGGCTACCCGTGGGACGACCCGCTCCAGCACGGACGCGGGCACCCGCGGCCGCTCTTGCGGCGGGCGAGCTGGGTCTCGCTCGACGGCGAGTGGCAGTTCGCCAAAGACCCCGAAGCCCGGCTCACGCGCGAGACCGTGCCGTGGAAGGAGAAGATTCTCGTGCCGTTCGCGCCCGAGACGCAGGCGAGCGGCATCGGCGACACCGGCTTCTGCAACGCGTTCTGGTACCGGCGCACCTTCGTGAAGCCGCCGCTGCAGCACGGCGAGCGGCTCATCTTGAACTTCGGCGCCGTCGACTACGCCGCCTCGGTCTGGGTGAACGGCCACCTCGTCGCCCGCCACGACGGCGGCTACACGCCGTTCCGCGCCGACATCACCCCGCACCTGCACGGCGACTACGAGCAGGAGATCGTCGTGCGCGCCGAAGACGACCCGCTCGACCTCGCCAAGCCGCGCGGCAAGCAGGACTGGAAGCTCGAGCCGCACTCCATCTGGTACCCGCGCACGTCGGGCATCTGGCAGACCGTGTGGCTCGAGGCCGTTCCGACCACGCGCATCTCCGACCTCACGTGGCGCACGAGCCTGCACCGCTGGGAGATCGCGCTCGACCTGCGCATCAGCGGGCAGACCGACGAGGTGCTGCGCGTCTCGGTCAAGCTGAAGGCCGGCGACGCGCTGCTCACCGACGACACCTACGCGGTCGCCAACGGCGAGGTACACCGCCGCCTCGCGCTGTCGGACCCCGGCATCGACGACTTCCGCAACGAGCTCTTGTGGTCTCCCGAGCGGCCGACGCTCATCGAGGCGAGCATCGAGCTGTGGGGCGGTCGCGGCGAGAAGCTCGACCACGTCTACAGCTACACCGCGCTGCGCTCGATCGACGCGCAGGGCGATCGCATCGTGCTCAACGGCCGGCCGTACCCGCTGCGCCTGGTGCTCGACCAGGGCTACTGGCCGAAGACGGGCCTCACCGCGCCCGACGACGCGGCGCTTCGGCGCGACGTCGAGCTGGTGAAGGCGATGGGCTTCAACGGCGTGCGCAAGCACCAGAAGCTCGAAGACCCGCGCTTCCTCTACTGGGCCGACCGCCTCGGCCTGCTCGTCTGGGAAGAGATGCCGAGCTGCTACCGCTACACGCAGGAGGCGATCGGCCGCCTCACCCGCGAGTGGATGGACGCCATCCACCGCGACAGGAGCCACCCGTGCATCATCGCGTGGGTCCCGTTCAACGAGAGCTGGGGCGTGCCGAACCTGCCCGAGTCGCTGGAGGAGCGGCACTGGGTCCAGGCGCTGTACCACCTCACGCACACGCTCGACCCCACGCGGCTCGTCATCGGCAACGACGGGTGGGAGTCGGTCGCGACCGACATCATCGGCATCCACGACTACGACTGGGACCCCGAGCGCCTCCGCCGTCGCTACTCGCAGCGCGACGCCACCGCGCGCCTGTTCCGTCACGAGCGCCCGGGCGGCCGCATCCTCGTCCTCGAGCACCGGCAGGACCGCGAGCACCCCATCGTGCTCTCCGAGTTCGGCGGCATCAGCGAGTCGACGAAGGAAGGCGACTGGGGCTACTCGAAGGTGAAGAGCCGCGAAGAGCTCGGCCAGCGCTACGCGAAGCTGATGGAGGCGGTGCGCTCGCTCGAGACGTTCTCGGGCTTCTGCTACACGCAGCTCACCGACACGTACCAGGAAGCGAACGGCCTGCTCACGATGGACCGTGAGCCGAAGTTCCCCCTGGACGAGATGGCGAAGGCCACCCGCGGCGACTTCATGCCGATGGAGCCCGGCGTGCCCGCGAACGAGGACTCCGAGCTGGCGAACGCGGCTTCGAAGAAGAAGGAGTCGGCGTGAGCGGCTTTCACCGCAAGTCGCTGGTGAAGCCCGACGGCCGAGGCCTGTGGCTCTACGCGCGCGACCCGCTGCCCGAGGGCATGCCGGCGCCGATGCCGCACGGCGAGTCTCCCGTCGCGCCGAACCCGCACCTGCGGTGGCACCCGCTGCGCGGCGAGTGGGTCGCGTACGCCGGCTACCGGCAGAACCGCACGTTCCTGCCTCCGCCGGAGTGGAACCCGCTCGCGCCGACCGTCGACCCCGACAACCCCACCGAGGTGCCGAGCGGCCCGTGGGAGGTGGCGGTGTTCGAGAACCGCTTCCCCACCCTCTCGCGCACGGCGTCGACGGCGCCGGCGTCGTCGGTCGACACCCGGCCGGGCAAGGGCGCGTGTGAGGTCGTCGTCTTCACGCAGGACCCGAAGACGTCGCTCGGCCAGCTGCCGCTCTTCCAGCTCGAGCTGCTGCTCGAGGTCTGGGCCGACCGCACGCTCGAGCTCGGCGCGCGCGACGACGTCGAGTACGTCTTCCCGTTCGAGAACCGCGGCGTCGAGGTGGGCGTCACCCTGCACCACCCGCACGGGCAGATCTACGCGTACCCGTTCGTGCCGCCCATCGCCGCGCGGCAGCTCGAGCAGATGCGCCGCTACTGGAGAGAGCACCACCGCGGCCTCTTCGAGCACCTGGTGCACGAGGAGCTCGCCGACGGACGCCGCCTGCTCTACCGCGGCGAGCAGGCCGTCGCGTTCATGCCGGTGTGCGCGCGGTACCCGTACGAGGTGTGGGTGGCTCCGAAGCGCGGCGCCGGCGCGCTGTCGATGCTCACGCCGGCCGAGCGCGTCGACCTCGCGCGCGCGCTCAAGGTCACGCTGCTCAAGTACGACGGCCTGTGGCAGCGGCCGATGCCGTACATCCTCGCGCTGCACCAGCGCCCGACCGACGGGAAAGAGCACCCCGAGGCGCACGTGCACTTCCAGCTCTACCCCGCGTACCGCATGCAGGGGCGGCTGAAGTTCCTCGCCGGCAGCGAGCTGGGCGCCGGCGTCTTCACCGCCGACACGCTGCCCGAAGAGAAGGTGAAGGAGCTGCAGGCCGTGGAGGTGACGTTGTGAGCTCGAGCAGCGCTCCGGGCCGGGTGAACCTGCTCGGCGAGCACACCGACTACAACGGCGGCTGGGTGCTGCCGGTCGCGATTCCGCAGCGCACGTGGGTCGAGGTGAAGCTGCGCCCCGACCGCCTCGCGCACCTGTGGAGCGCCAGCGCCGGCATGAGCGAATACGTCGTCGGCCAGGAGAAGCCGCGCGGCGACTGGAGCGACTACGTGCAGGGCGTCACCTGGGCGCTCGGGGAGAAGGGCATCGAGGTGCCCGGCTTCGACCTGAAGATCCGCTCGGACGTGCCGGTCGGCAGCGGGCTGTCGTCGAGCGCGGCGCTCGAGCTCGCGCTCTTGCGCGCCTTGAGGGCGGAGCTGAAGCTCGGCCTCGACGACGTCGAGCTGGCGCTGCTCGGCCGCAGGGCGGAGAACGGCTTCGTCGGCGCCCCGGTCGGCGTGATGGACCAGATGGCCGCGAGCCTCGCGTCGACGAACGAGGCGCTGTTCCTCGACACGCAGACGCTGGCGTTCAGCCGCGTGCCGCTTCCGCCGAAGGCGCAGCTGCTCGTGGTCGACTCGGGCGTCGCGCACCAGCACGCGACCGGCGACTACAAGACGCGCAAGGCCGAGTGCGACGAGGCGGCGCGGCTGCTCGGCGTCGCGAGCCTGCGCGAGGTGCAGAGCCTCGAGACGCTGAAGATGTTGCCTTCGCCGCTCGACCGGCGCGCGCGCCACGTGCTCTCCGAGAACGCGCGCGTCCACGCGGGAGTCCAGGCGATGAAGAGCGGCGACCTCGCGAGGCTCGGCGCGCTGTTCGACGAGAGCCATGCCTCGCAGCGCGACGACTACGCGTGCTCGGTGCCGAAGGTCGACGCGCTGCAGGACGCTCTGCGCAGAGAGCGCGGCGTGCTGGGCGCGCGGCTGACCGGTGGCGGGTTCGGCGGCTCGGTCGTCGCGCTCGTGGGTCCGGCGGGCGACGCTGCGGAGATCGGCGCGAAGGTGACTCGAGCGCTCGGCGGGCAGGTGCTGGTGCCGGAGGCCCGCAAGTGACTCCGTTCACGCTGACCGGAGCGCGAAGCGCGCAGTCGCAGCGGGCCTCGCGGCGCCGCCAGCAACTCCTCGACGACTGAGACTCACAACCATGACTTCTCCCATCGAACTCTGGGGCGGCGTCGAGTGCACGGTGAACCGTGTCGACGAGGTGTACCGCGACCAGACGAAGCTCACCGGTCACCACGACCGCATCCTCGACCTCGATCGCATCGCGGCGCTGGGCATCCGCACGCTGCGGTACCCGGTGCTGTGGGAGCGCGTCGCTCCGAACGGCCTGCAGGAGGCGGACTGGAGCTGGACGGACGCGCGCCTCTCGAGGCTCCGCGCGCTCGGCATCACGCCCATCGTCACGCTGTGCCATCACGGCAGCGGGCCGCGCCACACGTCGCTGGTAGACCCGTCGTTCGCGACGGGCCTCGCCGAGTTCGCGCGCGCGGCGGCCGGGCGCTACCCGTGGGTCACGCACTGGACGCCGGTGAACGAGCCGCTGACGACCGCGCGCTTCTCGGCGCTGTACGGGCTCTGGTACCCGCACGCGAAGGACGAGACGTCGTTCACCGCTGCGCTCTTCAACGAGATGCGCGCCACGGTGCTGGCGATGCAGGCGATTCGCGAGGTGAACCCCGAGGCGCAGCTCGTTCAGACCGAAGACTTCGCGCACATCCACGCGACGCCGCTCCTGCAGTACCAGGCCGACCACGAGAACGAGCGGCGCTGGCTGAGCCTCGACCTGCTCACCGGGCGCGTGGACAACAACGGCGCGATCGGCAGCTACCGGGTGCGCGGCATCGTGACCGACGAGCAGCTCCAGTTCTTCCGCGAGAACCCCTGCCCGCCCGACGTGGTCGGCCTCAACTACTACCTCACGTCCGAGCGGCTGCTCGACGAGCGCGTCGAGCGCTACCCCCGAGACTTCCACGGCGGAAACGCGCTGCACCGCTACGCCGACGTCGAGGCCGTGCGCGCCGTCACCGAGGGCCTCGTCGGTCACCTCGGAGCGCTGCGCGCCGCGTGGCACCGCTACCAGCTGCCGCTGGCGTTCACCGAAGTGCACCTCGGCTGCTCGCGCGAAGAGCAGCTGCGCTGGGTCGACGAGGCGTGGCGCGCGCTGCACCAGGCGCGCACCGAGGGCATCGACACGCGCGCGCTCACGCTCTGGTCGATGTTCGGCGCGGTCGACTGGAACACGCTCGTCACGCGCGACACCGGCTTCTACGAGCCGGGCGTGTTCGACGTCCGCGGCCCCGCGCCGCGCGAGACGGCCCTCGCCACGCTCGCGCGCTCGCTGGTGAGCAACGAGCCGGCGCAGCACCCGGTGCTCGAGGAGCCCGGCTGGTGGCGCCGCGAAGAGCGCCTCTTCTACCCGCCCGTCCCGACGCTCACGCCGGGCGACCTGCGCCTGCACCCGAAGATGGTCCGCGGGTGGCGGCGCACCGGGCGCCCGCTGCTCATCACCGGCGCGAAGGGGCTGCTCGGCCAGGCCCTCGCCCGCGAGTGCGCCATCCGCGGCATTCACACCGTGCTGACGTCGCGCGCCGAGCTCGACGTCGCCGACTCCGACGCGGTCGAGAACTTCTTCGACGAGGTGAGGCCGTGGGGCGTGGTGAACGCGGCCGGCTACGTGCACGTCGACAAGGGCGAGCGCGAGCCGTCGCGCTGCCACCGCGAGAACGCCATCGGCCCCGCGCTGCTCGCCGCCGCGTGCGCGCGACTCGACCTCGAGCTCGTGACGTTCTCGACCGATCTGGTGTTCGACGGCCGCTCGCGTCGGGCGTATGTGGAGACCGACGCGATGAACCCCTTGTCGGTCTACGGGCGCAGCAAAGCGGCGGGCGAGCGGCACGTGCTGCGCGACCACCCGCGCGCGCTCGTCGTCCGCACCAGCTCGCTCTTCGGCCTGCCCGACCACCGCGACTTCGCCGGCTGGGCGCTCGCGGCGCTGCAGCGCGGAGAGACCCTGCGCGTCGCCAACGACCACGTCATGGCCCCGACGTTCGTGCCCGACCTGTGCCGCGTGGTGATGGACCTGCTCATCGACGGCGCGAGCGGCGTCTGGCACCTCGCCAACACCGGCCAGGTCAGCTGGGCCGACTTCGCCCGCGCGCTCGCGGCGGCCATCCGAGTGCCCACGTCGCGCGTCGTCGGCGTTCCGTCGCAAGAGGTCTACGAGGCGCTGCGCCCCCGCTGGAGCGTGCTCGGCACCGCGCTCGGCGAGCGCATGCGGCCGTTCGAAGACGCGCTCGCGAGCTACCTCGACCACTGGCGCGCTCATCGCCCGAAGGAGCAGGCGGCATGATTCTCGTCACCGGCGGAGCCGGCTACATCGGCAGCCACACCTGCGTCGAGCTGCTCACCGCGGGGCACGACCTGGTGGTGCTCGACAACCTCTCGAACTCGAGCCGTACGGCGCTCGAGCGCGTCGAGCGGATCACCGGCAAGAAGGCTCCGCTCCACGAGGTCGACCTGCTCGACGCCGGCGCGCTCGACCGCGTGTTCCGCGAGGCGAAGTTCGACGCCGTCATCCACTTCGCGGGCCTCAAGGCCGTCGGCGAGTCGGTGGCGCAGCCGCTGAAGTACTACGCGAACAACGTCGCGGGCACGGTGAACCTGCTCGACTGCATGCAGCGGCACGGCGTGAAGCGGCTGGTGTTCTCGTCGTCGGCGACCGTCTACGGCGACCCGGCGAAGGTGCCGGTGACCGAAGACATGCCCCTGTCGGCGACGAACCCGTACGGGCGCTCGAAGCTGATCATCGAGGAGCTGTGCCGCGACGTGCACCGCTCGGACCCGTCGTGGCGCATCGCGCTCTTGCGCTACTTCAACCCGGTCGGCGCGCACGAGAGCGGCACCATCGGCGAGGACCCGCGCGGAGTTCCGAACAACCTCATGCCGTACCTGTTGCAGGTCGCGGTCGGCCGGCGGCCTTTCCTGCAGGTCTTCGGCAGCGACTACCCGACGCCCGACGGCACCGGCGTGCGCGACTACATTCACGTGGTCGACCTCGCGAAGGGGCACCTCGCCGCGCTCGACAAGCTCGATTCCCTGGGGGGCTGCGTGCCCATCAACCTCGGCACCGGCAAGGGCGTCTCCGTGCTCGAGATGGTGAAGGCGCTGTCGAAGACGGTCGGCCGGGAGCTGAAGTACGAGCTCGTGGCGCGGCGGCCCGGTGACGTCGCGGTCACGTACGCAGACGTGTCGCGCGCCAAAGAGCTGCTCGGCTGGAAGGCCGAGCTCGGGCTCGACGCGATGTGCGCCGACTCGTGGCGTTGGCAGAGCGGCAACCCGAACGGGTACTAGTGGAGAGGGCCTCGACGGGAAGACCCATCGCGCCACGGGCAGCGTCCAGTTGGCGCGGATGGTGATCGAGGCGCTTTCCGCTGCACCCCAGGGGCGTGCGCCGGGTTGTCCCGCCGTGCGCCCTCTGCTCATCGTGTCCCTCTTCGTGGTCGTCTCGTCCGCCTGCAGCCCGGACCTCCTCGCCAAGCGACAGGAGGCGGCCAACGAGGTCGCCCGCAAGGCGTCGCTGAGCGAGAAGGACGCGCTCGCCGGCATCGCCGCGGCGTGCACGACGCTGCAGCTGCACAAGCCCGACGTCATGAAGGGGGCCGACGGACACGCGGCGGTGCTGTACTCCGAGGCGATGGCGCTGGGCGCCGGCTCGACCCTCGAGGCGACCCGGGAGAAGTTCAAGATCGAAGCGGTCGCCGACATGCTGTGCGTGCTGCGCGCGGCGAAGCTGCGCAGCCTGCCGATGAAGGCCGTCGGCGTGCAGAAGTACCTCAAGCTGGGCGCGAAGCAGAACCAGCTGGTGCTGGTGATGAAGCTCACTCCGGAGAGCGCGGCGAAGGTCTCGAGCTGGGAAGAGGTGAGCCGCGACGTCGCGGTCGAGGTCGCCGCTCACGCCGAAGTGGTGAAGGAGAACTTCGAAGGGCTGGAGATCGTCACGTACTCGACGAAGTGAGCAGGTCGGGTCGGCAGCGCTCTCCCCCGCGCCAGCCTGGTCAGAAATCATCGCAGCGCCCGCACATCTCGGCAGCGCCGTACGTCCTCGGCGCATGAAAAAGCCCCTCCTCTTTCCCTTCGTCTTGGTCGTTGCCTGTGGAGTCCAACCCGCACCGGACCCCGCCGACGCGCAGGAGACCGGCACGCAGGACCTCGCGTTCGCTTTTCCCGGCTACTACCGGACGGATGGCGCGACCGTCACCCCGGTGTGGGGCGGCGCCGCGCAGGCCGTCAGCTTCGAGAACTCGGACCCCGAGCTCGACGCCGAAGGCTTCAAGCGCGTCTTCGAAGCGCCCGCCGACGTCATTCTCTACGGGCGCACCGCGCCGCGCGGCCGCTTCCTCGTCTTCGGCGCGTGGCGTGCGCTGCCCGGCCAGGCGCCCGGCAAGGGCGACGGCCTGTACGCGGCGAGCCCATTGAACATCAACTGCCTCGCCGACCCCTGCCCGACGCTCGAGCTCACGCGTCTCGACGCGAGCGGCCAGCTGGGCATCGAGAGCGTCAACCTCACGCTCGCGCCGTTCGTCGAGGAGGCCGTGCTGCAGGCGCGCATCCACGCCGGCCGCACGCTGCTCGCCGGCACCGAGGCCAAGAACCTCAAGTTCGACGCGAGCGTGGTCTACATCCGCCTGCCCGAGCGCGTGAGCTGCCCGCAGATCCGCCCGCCGCCGTGCGGCAAGAAGGTCGCGACGTTCTACCGGGAAGACCGCTGCCTCTACTTCGACGCGTGCGTCGAAGAGGGCCCGTGCCCCGAGTGGTTCGTCGAGCGCACCTGCGCGAAGGGGTACCGGGAGACCCGCTTCTCCGCGGCGCCGAACGCGTGCGAGCAGCTCGCCTGCGAGCCCGACTTCTTCGAGTGAGCCGCCTCAGTTGTTGAACTGGGCGATGGCCAGCCGCAGCCGGCCGTCGCTCACGCGCTGGAAGTAGAGCGTGAAGCTCGCGTCGTCGATGTCGCGCCAGTCGGCGACGAGGTACTTCTGCCCATCGTCGCTGCGGACGAACTCGCCCAGCTTGAGCGAGCCCTGGCGCGTCGGCCCGAGCTGAAGCGGCGCCGGCCCCTCGACGCGGTACTTGAACGTCTGGTCCCACAAGAACGCGAACGCGGCCGTCGCGACCTCGTGCTGGTCGGCGGTGAGCGCCACGGTCGTCTCGAAGCCCGTCAGCTTCGTGCCGTCGTGCTGAAGCGTCCCGCGATCGACGACGGCGGCCGCGGCCCAGTCGCGCGGCACCTGCCCGGCCGCGAGGATCTCGTCCGGCTCGCTCAAGCCCTCGTCCATGCGCGGCGGCGCGAGCGGCTCGAGCGGCGGCGCCGCCTTCAGCGCCTTCGCCAGGTCGACCGCGCGCTTGCCGGTGACGGACATGCGGGCGATCTCGTCCTTCGACAGCCCGTTGCCGTTCAAGTCGTACTTCGCGACGAGCTTCTCCTTCGCGTAGGCGACGGCCTTGGCGACGTCGGCGCCCGTCACCTGCTTGCCCTTGCCCGCATCGCGCGCGTCGATGAAGCGGAAGAAGACGTCGACGAGCGCGCGCTGCGCCGGCGGAAGCTTCGGCAGCGCCTTGCTCACGTCCGCGCGGCTGACGCGGCCGTCGGCGCCGCCGGCCTCGATGATCGCCTTCGCCGCCAGCTCGAACGCCGCGTTCACATCACTCTTGGAGATGCGTGACATGGCGCCACCGTAGCCGATTCCGCCGCGCGCGACATGAAGAGCCCCAACGAGGCGCAGCGGCCGTGCGGTGCGGCCGACGCCGCTGCCGAGCGGGCCCTTTGCCCGAGGGTCGAGGCCGAACGACGCGCTCGCGAGGCGCACCCTTCGGCGGGGCTCTGAGGCCGGCTTCGTCTCCGCGGTGCGGATGGGCTATCTGGCACACACGATGCGCCGGCTTCTGAAGCGCCCGGGGGTGTGGGTCGTGGCGGGGTTGGTCCTCACGGCCGCGGCGGTGCTCGCCCAGCGCGCGCGGGGTCCGCTGGTGCAAACGGTGGAGCCCCGGCGGCAGGACCTCGAGCAGCACATCGTGTCGAGCGGCCGCGTGCGCGTGCCGAGCCGGGTTCAGCTCGCGGCGCAGGTGCCGGGGCGAGTCCTCTCGGTCGGGGCGGTTGCGGGCCAGCGCGTGAAGGCCGGCGACGTGCTCGCGCAGCTCGACGACAGCGCCGAGCGCGCGGCGGTCGCCTCGGCGGAGGCGGCCGTGAAGCAGGCCCAGGCGCGCGTCGAGCAGCTCACCCGCGTGGGCGCGGTGGTGGCGACCCAGTCGCTGCGCCAGGCCGAGACCAACCTCGAGAAGGCGCAGGCCGAGCTCGCCGCGCTCATCGGGCCGTCGGGCTCGGGCAAGAGCACGCTGCTCAACATCATCGGCCTGCTCGACCGGCCGACCGAGGGCCGCGTGCTGCTCGACGGCGTCGACACCTCGACGCTCGACGAGCGCGGCCTGGCGTCGCTGCGGGCCCGCGCGCTGGGCTTCGTCTTCCAGTTCCACCACCTGCTGCCCGCCTTCACCGCGCTCGAGAACGTGATGCTGCCGGCGTGGGGTGACCGGGGCTACCCCAGCGACGCGCTGCGCGCGGCCAGCGAGCAGATGCTGCGCGAGGTCGGGCTGGGCGAGCGCCTCGGCTACCGCGTCACCAACCTCTCGGGAGGCCAGCAGCAGCGCGTCGCCATCGCCCGCGCGCTGGTTCACCGCCCGCGCGTGGTGCTCGCCGACGAGCCGACCGGCAACCTCGACACCGAGTCCTCCGACGAGGTCTTCGCGCTGATGCGCCGCTTCAACCGGGAGCTGGGGACGACCGTGCTCGTCGTCACCCACGACCCGCGAATCGCCGCCCGGTGCGAGCGCGTGGTCGAGCTCGTCGACGGCCGCGTGCGCTCCGACCGCCGCACCTGAAGAAGGCCCACGGGGCGGGGCTTGCGCGGCCGCGGCGAATTGGTTTAGTGGTTAAACCAATGAGCCTGCTCGAGCCCCTGCCCCGCGCGCTGCGCCCGGTCGACGCCGTGGTGGCCCGGCTGCGCGACGGCATTCTCTCGGGCGAGTTCGCCGCGGGGGCGCACCTGCCGCCCGAGCGGACGCTGGCGCAACAGCTCGGGGTGAGCCGGCTCACGCTGCGGGCGGGGCTGTCGCGGCTCGAGGCCGAGGGCCTGGTGCGCGCGCGGCAGGGCGACGGGGTGCGCGTGCTCGACCTCACCGAGCACGCCTCGCTCGGCGTGCTCGCCCACATGAACCTCTCGGCCCGCCCCGACGTCGTGCGCTCGTTCCTCGAGCTGCGCCGCGCGGTGGCCGCCGAGGCGGTGGCGCTGGCGTGCGAGCGGGCGAGCGACGAGGCCGTCGACGCGCTCGAGCGGCTCGCCGCCGAGCAGGCCGCCGAGACCGACGACGCGCGCTACGCGCGGCGTGACGTCGAGTTCGCGCGCGCGGTGCTGGAGGCGTCGCAGTCGTTCGCGGCGCTGCTGCTGTTCAACGCGCTCGCGCCGGTCTACGCGGCTCACCCCGAGCTCCAGCGCGCGCTCGTCGGCGATCGGCAGCGCTCGCTCGCCGGCTATGCGGCCACGGTGGCGCTGCTCAGGGCGCGCGACGCGGCGCAGGCGCGCACCCTGGTGCGCGAGACCCTCGAGCAGGTCGACGCCGCCGCGCTGAAGGCGCTGAGCCCCAAGAGGAAGAAGAGGAGCAGACGATGAACCTCACGCCCCACCTCCGCGAGGCGCTGCTCTGCGCCTCGCGCCGCGAGCTGAAGCAGCGCTTGGGGCGCGGTCACCCCGTCGACCCGAGAGCGATCGAGGGCTGGGCGTACCGCGGCATCAGCCTGGGCCTGCCGCGCGCGGTCGAGCGCCTCACCTGGAAGACGTTTCAGAAGGTGTTCTGGCGCGAGCCCGAGTCGGGGCGGCTGCTCGGATGGAACGTGCGGCTCGAGCAGGACGGCGTCACGGCTCCGAGCCGGCCCCGGCAGCGGCGCGGCGCTCCGTGGACCACGTGGTTCTTCGAGGTCTGCTCGACCGGCGACGGGCTCGTCATCGACTACAGCCGCGGGCCCAACCCGCCGTTCGACACCATCCGCCTGGTGAAGGACCCCCTCGTCTCGCTCGAGCCCGGCGACGCGGACGTGCTGCTCGGCGTCAGCCGGCTCGGGCCGCTCGACACGCCGACGTATTTCCTGCTCGAGCGCGAGCACCCCGTCGACCACGTGCCCGCGTGCGTGCTCGAGCGCGCCGGGGGCGGCGGACCGCTGCTGGGCTTCGAGCGCCGGTGGGCCGAGCTGCTCTTCGCGGCGCTGCTGGGCACGCCGTTGCCGGAGGACCTCGACGCCTTCTGGCGCACGCTCGGCTCGGCGCCTCCGCCGTACTTCGCTCCGGGGCTGCGGGCGGCGGTGCACGCGCTCACGTTCCTCCCCGTCAGCCTGCCCGCGCTGCGCCGGCCGGTGTTCGCGCTGAGCGCCGAGCAGCGCCTCGACTACGCGGCGCGCCTCGACGACGACGAGCGGCTGCTGGTGCGGCAGATGGTGTCGACGCTGAAGGTCATCGGCTGCTTCGCGCTCTTCGCGGACGGGCGGGGGCGGACGTGAGCGCCTCCATCGCGGTCGACGGGCGCGCGGTCGGCGCTGCGCTCGGCGCCGAGGCCGACGTGGTCGTCGTCGGCAGCGGTCCGGCCGGAGCCGCCGTCGCGCGCGCCTGCGCCTCCGCGGGCGCCTCGGTCATCGTGCTCGAAGAGGGCCACCCGGCCCAGCCACGAGACTTCGTGCCGGGCGGCCTCGAGTCGATGGCGAAGCTCTACCGCGACATGGGCACGTCCATCGCGTTCGGGCCGGCGCCGATTCCGTTCCTGCAGGGGCGAGCGGTCGGAGGCACCTCGGTCGTCAACGGCGCCATCAGCTGGCGGCTGCCGCGCGACGTCTGGGAGGGTTGGGTCGCCGCCGAGCCGCGCCTCGCCGACGCGCTGCCGTTCGAGGAGCTCACCGCCGCCGAAGAGCTGGTCGAGCGACGCCTGAACGTGGCCCCGACGGGCGCCGACGTGGCGGGCACGAAGAACCTGCTGCTCGCCAGGGCCGCCGAGGCGCTCGGCCTCGAGCACCGGCCCATTCGCCGCAACGTGAAGGGCTGCGTGGGCTCGGGGCGGTGCCTTCAGGGCTGCCCGCACGGCGCGAAGCTGTCGGTCGACCGCACCTTCCTCACCGACGCGGTGGCGAGCGGCGCGCGCATCTTCTCGGGCGTCACCGCGCAGCGGGTCGAGCTCGAGCACGGCCGCGCCGTGGCGGTGCGCGCGCGCGCGGCGGCGGGCGGGCCGGTGCACGTGCGCGCGCGCAGGGCGGTGGTGCTGGCGGCGAGCGCGATTCAGACGCCGCTGCTGCTGCGGCAGAGCGGCCTTCACCGGGGCGCGCCGGGAGACGGCCTGATGGCGCACCCCGGCGTCTCGGTCACCGGCTTCTTCGACGCGCCCGTCGACAACCACCTCGGCGCGACCCAGGGCCACGAGGTGATTGGCCTGCGGCGCGAGGGCATCAAGGTCGAGGCGCTGGGCTTCGACCTGTCCATCCTCGCGAGCCGGGTCCCCGGCACGGGCCGCGCCTTCGCCCGCGCGCTCGAGCAGCTGTCGCACCACGCGGCGTGGGGCGCGGCGCTGAAGGCCGAGGCGAGAGGCACCGTGCGCGGGCTCGGTGGCCGCGCGTACGTCCGCTACGCGCTCACGCGCGCCGACGTGCAGAAGGCGGCGCGCGGGGTGCGGCTGCTCGTCGAGCTGTTCCTCGCGGCCGGCGCGCGTGAGGTGTACCCGATGGTGCCCGGAGCGCCGAAGGTGGTGCGCGACGTCGCGCAGCTCGGCGAGCTGCCGCGCGATGCGCGCGCGTACTCGATGTCGATGACGCACCTCTTCTCGACGGCGCCGCTCGGTCGCGTGCTCGGCTTCGACTTTCAGCACCCGGACGCCCGCGGGCTGTACGTGGCGGACTCGAGCGCGTTCCCCTCGAACACCGGCGTCAACCCGCAGATCTCGATCATGGCGGTGGCGCTCGCGTGCGCCCGGCGTGTCGTGGCGGCGAGCTGAGCGCCCGGCCCGAGCGAACGACACGAAGCGGTAACGCCTCGACGGTCGCGTGGGGTCACTTCGCCACGAGGGTGTGTCGTCCGTGCGCGAGCGTGACGAATTGCCTCTCTGTGGACCTCCTACCTCAGAGTGATGGCGTGTGGCCCCGGGTGTGCAACGCAGCGCGCGATGCGATCGCTCGAGGTCTGGCCCGGCCGTCCCTATCCGCTCGGCGCCGTCTACGATGGCGCCGGAACCAACTTCGCCGTCTTCTCCGAGGTCGCGACTTCGGTGGAGCTGTGCCTCTTCGACGAGAAGGGCGCCGAGACGCGAATCCCGCTTCCCGAGTCGACCGCGTTCGTTTGGCACGGCTACCTGCCGAGCGTCGGCCCCGGCCAGCGCTACGGCTTCCGCGTTCACGGGCCGTACAACCCGGCCGAAGGGCAGCGCTGCCATCCGAGCAAGCTGCTGATCGACCCGTACGCGCGCGCGATCGAAGGCGACGTGAAGTGGAACGAGGCCGTCTTCGACCACAAGTTCTCCGACGAGAACGCGCTCAACGACGCGGACAGCGCGCCGTTCGTGCCGAGGTCGATCGTCATCAACCCATACTTCGACTGGTCGAACGACCGGCGCCCGCACACTCCGTGGCACGACACCATCATCTACGAGGCGCACACGAAGGGGTTCACGCGCCTGATGAAGGAAGTGCCGGAGAACCTGCGCGGCACCTACGCCGGGCTCGCCCACCCCGCGGCCATCCGCTACCTGAAGAAGCTCGGCATCACCGCCATCGAGCTGATGCCGGTGCACCACTTCGTCAACGACGACCACCTGCAGAAGAACGGGCTGTCGAACTACTGGGGCTACAACACCATCGGCTTCTTCGCTCCGCACTACGCGTACTCGGCGAGCGGCGCGGCGGGCGGCCAGGTGCAGGAGTTCAAGAAGATGGTGCGTGAGCTGCACGCGGCCGGCATCGAGGTCATCCTCGACGTCGTCTACAACCACACGGCCGAGGGAAATCACCTGGGCCCCACGCTGAGCTTCAAGGGCCTCGACAACGCGTCGTACTACCGGCTCGAGAAGGACGCGCGCTACTACACGGACTACACGGGCACCGGAAACTCGTTCAACGTCCGCAACGCGCACGTGCTGCAGCTGATCATGGACTCGCTGCGGTACTGGGCGACCGAGATGCGCGTCGACGGCTTCCGCTTCGATCTCGCGCCGGTGCTCGCGCGCGAGCTGCACAGCGTCGACAAGCTCGCCGCGTTCTTCGACCTCATCCACCAGGACCCGGTGTGCCGCGACTGCAAGCTCATCGCCGAGCCGTGGGACGTCGGCCCGGGCGGCTACCAGGTCGGCAACTTCCCGCCGCTGTGGACGGAGTGGAACGGCAAGTTCCGCGACGCCGTTCGCGACTACTGGCGCGGAGAGAACACCGCGATGCCGCAGTTCGCCTCGCGGCTCACGGGCTCGTCGGACCTCTACCAGTCGACCGGTCGCCGCCCGTACGCGAGCATCAACCTCGTCACCGCGCACGACGGGTTCACGCTGCGCGACCTCGTCTCGTACAACGACAAGCACAACGAGGCGAACAAGGAAGACAACCGCGACGGCGAGAGCCACAACCGCTCGTGGAACTGCGGCGCCGAGGGACCCACCGACCGGCAGGACGTGAACGAGCTGCGCAAGCGGCAGCAGCGCAACTTCCTCGCGACGCTGCTCTTGTCGCAGGGCGTGCCGATGCTGGTCGCCGGCGACGAGCTCGGCCGAACGCAGAAGGGCAACAACAACGCGTACTGCCAGGACAACGAGCTGTCGTGGCTCGACTGGGTGCAGGCGGACCACGAGCTGCTCGCCTTCACCCAGCTGGTGATCAACCTGCGCAAGCAGCACCCCACGTTCCGCCGCCGCCGCTTCTTCGAGGGCCGACCCATCTGGGGCGCCGAGTCGGACATCAAGTGGCTGATGCCCTCGGGCGCCGAGATGAGCGAGTCCGACTGGCACAACGGCTTCGCGAAGTCGTTCCAGGTGTTCTTGAACGGGCACGCGATCGCGAGCGTCGGCAGCCACGGCGACCGCATCCTCGACGACGACTTCACGCTGCTGTTCAACGCGCACCACGAGCCGCTCGAGTTCACCGTCGCGCACGACAAGCCCTCGACCGTCGAGCTCGACACCGCGCTGTCGAAGGGCAAAGACGGTCGGCCGACGATTCCGCCGCGCGGGAAGATCAAGCTCGAAGCGCGATCGATGGTCGTGCTGCGGCACTCGGCCCACTGAGGGCCGCGCCGGCGCGACGTCTTTTAGGACGCCCGCGGTCTCAGCCTCTCTGCCGCGTCGCACGCCGACGCCGAGTGACCACCGCGAGGGCTCCGAGCAGGAACCATGCTTCGGCGCCCGTCGCGCCGCAGCCGCAGCCGCTGCTCATCGGCTCGGTCCCGCCGCCAGCGCCGCTCGTGCCTCCGCCGGCTCCACCGCCCGCTTCGCCTCCGGCTCCACCGCCCGCCGCGCCTCCGGCTCCACCGCCCGCCGCGCCTCCGGCTCCTCCGCCCGTCGCGCCTCCGGCTCCACCGCCCGCCGCGCCT
>CALJKW010000037.1 GCA_937980205.1 uncultured Myxococcales bacterium
AAGGCGCTGCGCGAGCACGTCGGCTACGCGCGCCGCACCAAGCTCGGGCCGCAGATCACCCCGAACGGCATCAAGTACGTCGAGGCGGCCCTCAAGGGCACCCCGATGAAGCGCGCGGCGTAAGCGCCTCGTCAGGCCACACCGCCGTGTTAGGCAGTCGAGGCCCGGCGCTCCTTCGAGCGACCGGGCCTCTTCTTTATGTGCCGAAACATTCGAGTCCTTCACAACTTCAAGCCGCCCGCGACCAAGGCGGAGATTCACGCCGCCGCGCTGCAGTTCGTCCGCAAGGTCAGCGGGCTGCAGAAGCCGAACCACGACGAGCTCCACCTGCTCGAGCACGCCGCCGAGGTGGTCGCGGAAGAGACCACGCGGCTGCTCAAGCGCCTGCCCAAGCGCGGGACGCCGCGGACGCGCGAAGGTGAGATCGCCAAGGCGCGCGCGCGGTGGGTGAAGCGCGAGGAGCAGTTGTTCAAGCGCTTCGAGAAGCGCGTCGGGGCTTGATGCGAAGGCCGGGGGCCGGCGCCGGCGCGAGGCCCACTACGACTCCGCGCCTGCGGCGCTCCGCTCAGTGTGAACGGAGGTAGGCCGGCGCCCGCGAATCGCTCAGGTCCACCAGCCGACGCCGAACGACATCGAGAGGTACCGCGCGGCGAAGTCCACCGACGCCGAGATGCTCCAGTCGGCGAGGAAGTTGAACAGGAACACCTCGAAGCCGGCGGTGCCGTGCGGGCGAATCGACGAGCCCTCGACGAAGCCGGGCTCCAGGTAGCCGCCCGAGCGCAGGCGCAGGCGGTGGTCGATGGCCTCGGCCTCGAAGCCCAGGCGCGGCACGAGGTACAGGCCTTCGCCGGCGGCGATCGGCGTCGTGCCGAGCAGAAACGGAGTGAGCGTGGTCGCCCCGCGCACGGGGAAGATGATGTCGAGCGCGACGGTGACGAGGAAGCGGCCGGGCGGGCGCGGGTCGTCGGGGTCGAGGTCGTGCGGCGCGTTCGCGAAGTTGAAGTCGTCGGGCAGCTCTTTGAGCGCCGAGGCGGAGAGGCGGTTGAAGCGCCAGGCTCCCTCGCCCATGCGAATGGCGGCGCCGATCGAGAGCCGGGCCGGCGAAACGACTCCGGTGAACACGGTGCGGCCCGGCACGAGCGGCTGCACCATCATCGGGTCGAACCGCGGCGAGCCGCGCGTCTCGCTGATGCCGTGGATGCCGATGCGGAAGGGCCAGAAGCTCGGCCGCCACAACATGCCGCCGCCGAGGTTGTAGCCGAAGTACTCGTACGTCTTGTCCATCACGCGGAAGTCCGCGATGGCGAGGAAGAGGCCGACGCCGAACACGAGCTGGTCGCGCAGCGCGTTGAAGCCGAAGACGATCGAGCCCTGCGCGGCGTTCGACGTGATGCACGGGTTGGTGACGCAGACGCTCTTCCGCGCGCCGCGCAGGTAGGCGCCGATGCCGAAGCGGCTGAACTGGATGAGGCCGCCGAGCTGCGACTCGACGGGGGCGACGGTGTCGGGCGCGAAGCCCTCGTTGTCGGTGTCGCGCAGCGACGGGAAGGGCGAGAACAGCACCGAGGCGGTGAGGTCCCAGTCGAAGCCGCGCGAGCGGCGGGGGTGCCGGTGCGCGACGGCGGCGTAGTTGAACGGCAGGCTCTCGGAGTTCTCGGCCAGGCCGACCGACGCGCCGCCGAGGGCCGCGAGCCGGCTGGCCGTCACCAGCGGCGCGGGGTTCACGTAGAGCAGTGTCCGATCCTGGCTCCAAGCGGTTGACGATAGGACCAGCGCCAGGGCGACGATTCTCGACACGCGGGTTGGCCATACGGCCCCACGCCGAGAATCGTCAACCGTTGCGCAAGAATGGGGACAGGCTGCTTTTTGCGGCGCCCGGCCCGGCGCCCAGTGTTGACGCGGGCTTGGCCCTCCGATGGGATCACGCGCGCGAAAAGCAGCCTGTCCCCATTTTTGAGACCGGAAGCGGTTCGAGTTGTCTTCCGTATGCCCTACACCCCATGAGCGCCTGCCCGCCCGCTGCCGAGCTCGAGCGCTGGATGCGCGGCGGGGCCGATGCGTCCGCGCGGGCGCACGTCGCCGGGTGTGAGACCTGCCGCGTGCGCGTCGAGCGGCTGCGCACCAGCGCGGCGATGAAGCCGGTGCCGCTGTCCGCGCGCCGCACGCTGCCGCCGGGGCCCAACCCGTTCGCCGAAGACGAGCACACGCAGCAGGCGCACGATCGGTTCGCTCCCGAGCCGGGCAACGAGGGCCCCACCTCGGTGGGCTACCCGCCGGGCTTCGCCGGAGCGCCTGCGCCGCCCGCGCCCGCGCGGGTCTCTCGCGCGCCGATGCCGCCCTCGGCCGACCTCGCGTTCCCCGAGACGCAGGACATCCGCTCCACCGCGATCTCCAAGCCGCGGCCGATGGAGCCGCACGAGCCCGGCGACACCATCGGCCGCTTCGTCGTGCTCCAGCGCGTCGGAGAGGGCGGCATGGGCGTCGTCTACGCCGCGTACGACCCCGAGCTCGATCGCAAGGTCGCCATCAAGCTGATGCGCTCGGACGTCGCCGCGTCGCGCGCCGGGGACCTCGAGAACCGCCTCCTGCGCGAGGCGCAGGCGATGGCGCGCCTGTCTCACCCCAACGTCATCCCCGTCTACGACGTCGGCACCGTCGACGGGCAGGTCTTCGTGGCGATGGAGTTCGTCGAGGGCAAGACGCTCTCCCAGTACCTGCGCGCGCAGGAGGGCTGGCGGCCGGCCATCGACGCGCACCTGCAGGCGGGCGCGGGCCTCGCGGCGGCGCACGCGGCGGGCCTCATCCACCGGGACTTCAAGCCGCAGAACGTGCTCGTGTCGAACGACGGCCAGGTGCGCGTGCTCGACTTCGGCCTCGCGCGGCCATCGGGGCAGAGCGAGCCTCCGCAGGCGCCGGTGCCGGGCGCGGTGGAGGTGCCGGCGTCGTCGAGGTCTCCGTCGGGGCGGCCGCTCCTGGAGACTCCGCTGACGCAGAGCGACCTGGTGCTGGGGACGCCGGCGTACATGTCTCCGGAGCAGTTCTCGGCGGGAGTCATCGACGCGCGCACGGATCAGTTCGCGTTCTGCGTGTCGCTGTACGAGGCGCTGTACGGCACGCGGCCGTTCGCGGGCGAGACGGTGCAGGAGTTGGTGGACGCCATCGCCGCCGGCCAGGTGCAGCCCCCGCCGCGCGGCTCGAAGGTGCCGTCGCGCTTCTTCCGCATCTTGAAGCGCGGGCTCGCGGCGAAGCCGGACGATCGCTTCCCCACGATGACCGTGCTGCTCGCCGAGCTGCGGCGAGACCCCGGAGCGAAGGTGCGGCGGGCCGCCGCGGGCGTCGCCGTGCTCTCGGTCATCGGGGCCGCCGTCGCCTTCAGCGTCTGGTCCGGCAGGCAGCAGCGCACGCTGTGCACGGGCGCCGAGTCGCGCCTCGCCGGCGCGTGGGACAGCGAGCGCAAGGGCGCGCTGATGAAGGCGTTCATCGAGACGGGGATTCCGTACGCGCCGTCCGTGTTCTCGACCGCGACGAGCCTGCTCGACGGCTACACCGCCGCGTGGGTGAAGATGCGGACCGACGCGTGCGAGGCCACGCGCGTGCGCGGAGAGCAGAGCGAGCGGCTGCTCGACCTGAGAATCCAGTGCCTGGACCGCAAGCTCGGCGAGGTGAGCGCGCTGCTCGACCTGTTCGCGAGACCGGACGTGAAGATCGTCGACCGCGCGGTGCCCGCGGTGCAGGGCCTGGGTTCGCTGGCGGAGTGCTCCGACGCCCGCGCGCTCGGCGCCGAGCCGCCGAAGCTCGACGCGCAGGCGAAGGCGGACCTCGACGCCGCGTACGCGAAGCTCGCCGCGGCGAAGGCGGCCGGCGCGGCGCTCGAGCCCACCGCCGCGCTCGCCCTCGCGCAGGAGGCGCTGCAGCTCGCGCAGAAGAGCGGCCAGGACGCCGCCGTCGCCGAGGCGCGGCTGGTCGTCGCCGAGCTCAAGGCGAAGGCGGGAGACGACGCCGCTGCCGAGGCCGAGCAGCTCTCCGCCGTGCTCGCCGCCGACGCGGCGAAGCGCGACGACCTCCGCGCGAAGGCGCTCACCGAGCTGTCGCTCTCGGTCTTCAAGGAGGGCCGCGCCACGGAGTCGCTCGCCTGGGGCCAGGTGGCCAACGCCGCGCTCGCCCGCGCCGGCGGAGACGACGCCGTGCAGGCCCGCCTGCACCACGTCCTCGCGCTCGTGTTTCACTCCCTCGGCCGGCCGGAGGACGCGACCGCGCACTTCGGCCGGTGCCTGGACTTGAGGAAGAAGGCGTTCGGCGCCGACTCGTACGTCGCCGCCGCCAGCATGCAGGCGTTCGGGCGCACGCTGCACGAGCAGGGCAAGCTGGACGAGGCGGTGCAGCACCTCGAGAACGCGGTCGCGCTGCAGCAGAAGGCGCTCGGCGCCGAGCACCCCGACGTCGCGAGCGCCCGGCAGGCGCTGGCCTCGGCGCTGTTCGCCAGGGGCGACCTTCCGCGCGCGGAGACCGAGCAGCGCGCGGCGCTCGGCGGGTTGAAGGACGGCGTGCTGTCGGGCGGGGCGCACGCGGAGCTGGCGCGGATTCTGAGCGCGGCCGGCAAGAGCGCGCAGGCGGTGGCCGAGGCCGGAGCGGCGCTGACGTCGTATCTCGCGGCGCTGCCGGCGACGCACCCCTCGGTCGCCGTCGCGTACGTGCAGCTCGCGGCGCTGCAGCTGGAGTCGGGAGACAAGGCCGCCGCGCTGGTGACGGTGCGGAAGGCGGCCGTCGACGTCGAGGCCTCGCCGCCCGGTCTCGTCGCGCAGGCCGCGCTCGTCGAGGCGAAGGCCGGAGTTCGCGCGAAGGCGCTGCCGAAGGCGAAGGCGGTGCTGGCGAAGGTGGAGAAGCGGGCGCCGAAGGACGCGGCGGTGCAGGCCCTCAAGGACTGGGTGCTCCTCCGTTCGCCCTGAGCGGAGCAGCCCGAAGGGCTGCGCAGTCGAAGGGGGCCCGCAGCCGACTCGACGCCCGCTTCGACTTCAGGCCTGCGGCCTTCCGCTCAGCGTGAGCGGTGGTGACTTCCTCTCCTCTTCCTCTCCTCTTCCTCACCTCAGCCAGCGCTGCAGGCTCAAGTCGAGCTGGCTCCGCACCAGCCCCACCACCGAGTCCAGCTCGCGGCTCGTCCACTTCAACCTCACGCGCAGCTGCTCCTTCGTCAGCTCGAGCAGCTGCGCGCGAGCCGCCGCCAGCTTCCGCGCCGCGGTCGCACGCGACACGCTCAAGCGCTCCGCCAGCTTGTCGATGCTCTCTCCGCCGACGAGGTTCCACTTGAGCAGCTGGCGCTCGGCCTCATCGAGGCGGTCGACCGCGGCCTCAAACGCGCCCTTGAGCTCCTTCCTGCACCGCTGCTTGAGCAGCTCGATCTCCGGGTCGTCTCCGGCGCCGCCGAGGTTCGCCTCGACGGCGTCATCGAGCGACGCGTCGCGCCGCGCGCTCTTCTGCAGGTTGAGCGCGGTGCGCACGGCGGTCGAGCGCAGCCACGAGCTCAACGGCCCCTTGCCCTCGTAGTCGAGCAGCCGCGGGCGCGGCCCGACGAGCAGGCGCTCGGCCATCGCCTGGCGCACCTCTTCGACGAGCGTCGAGTCCTTGTTCAGCGCGCGGCCGACGGCATCGGCGACGAGCGGGCGCAGCATCGCGTCGAGCTTGCCGAGCGCGGCGCGGTCTCCACGGGCGCACGCGATGGCGAGGTACAGATCGGAGAGGTGCAGATCGTCGAGCTCGCGAGCCCCCAGGCCGTCCCAGAAGTCGGCCTCGCCGAGCTGGACCTCGGGGTGTGGGGCGCGGGCTTTCGCGAACAGCGCTCTCTTGGACACGAGGCGCGCGAGCTTACGTTCGAAATGAAACGAGCCGCACGGCCGAGTGCCCACTCGACCGTGCGGCCCTCTTGCTCCAATCCTCCGCGGAAGCGTCCCGAACGGTCCCTCAACCCTCGGGCTCCTTTCGCGGAGGCCTTGCTGCGCGGGCGGCTACTTCACCGCCCGAATCCTCATCGCGAGGTAGGCGAACTCCGTGCTGCTCAAGCCGCGGTTGCCGCGCTGCAGGCTCGCAGCGGCGGCGGTGCGGTAGAGGTCGAGCACCTTCCGCGCGCCGGGGCTCAGGCGGGCGTCATTCTTTTCCGCCCACGCCTCGAAGCACTGCAGCTCGTCGCCCGTCGCGTTGCCGTGCCGGTCTCGAATGCCGGTGAGCACCGCGCGCGTCATCGCGGCGGCGCTGATCGGCCCGGTCATGCGGTCGAGCTCTCCCAGCGCGCGCTCGGCCGGCCCCTCGGTGACGGCGCGCATGCGAGCGACGAGGTCGCGGAACTCGGCGTCGGAGACGGCGGGGCGACCGCGCTGCTCGGCCCAGGCGACCGCCTGCTCGTAGAGCGAGAGCACCTCGAGGGCCTCGGGCGTCAGCTTCTCGCGGTGCACCTTCGCGAACCGCTGAAACTCGCGCAGCTCGCTCGCGGTGGCGCGACGGTCTTTGTCGTGCGCGCCGGCCATGATCGCCTGCGTCATCGTCTCGCCGGAGATGGAGCCGGGCAGGAGGCCGAGCTCGCGGCACGCAGCGAAGGCCGCGAGGTCCGTGAAGCCGAAGCGCCGCTTCACCTCCGCGAACACGCCGCTGTGCGCATCCAGCTGCCTGATGGCGGGGAAGGTTTTCACCGAGATCACGCACACCCCCCATCGCAAGGCTGATGCCGCCCGCTCCTGCCGCCGAAACGGGCGCTTGGCGGCACAGTTTGGGGCCGTGTCATGTGACAGGCGTTAGAGTTCGGGGGCTCGTGCTGTTCGTCCTCGTACTCGCCGTACAGGCGCAAGCTCCCGTGCAGGCTTGGCTGGGAGAGCAACCCCACCGCTGGGACCTCGAGGTCCAGGCGCCGCTCGGCGTGCCCGCGGGGTACTCGCTGTCGTTCACTTTCGATCACGCCGCCGAGGTGGCCGCTGGCCGCTCGCGCGCCGACGGCTCGGACGTGCAGCTCGCGAGGTGGGATGGGGTGCGCTTCACCGAGGTCGATCGCGTGCTCGACACGGGCTCGGGGTGGGGCAAGCCGAACACGCGCATCTGGTTCGCGAGCCCCGCGCTGCCGGCGGGCGACGACCGCTTCTTCGCGCTGTTCATGGGCAACGCCGCGACGCGCCCGCTCGACGACCCCGAGCGCGTGTTCCTCTTTCACGACGGCTTCGAGTCGGGCAGCACCCTCGACAAGTGGTGGGACCTGCGCTTCCGCTACACCGCCGAGAGCCTCGACGTCGTCGACGCCGGCGCGCACAGCGGGGCGTACGCGCTGCGCTGGCGCCTCACCGAAGCGAACATGTCGCTCATCGGACGCCAGCTCGCCATCGACGGAGGCTTCCCCCCCGACATCGAGCTCGAGGCCTGGTGGCGCGCCGAGAGCTACCGCCAGCTGGGCTTCGCCTTCCTGCTGCACTTCAACGCCGAGGTCGACAACGGCCTCAACTTCGGCCCGGAGGACTTCGCGGTCCCGTTCGGCTGGCGGCACGGCTGGAGAGAGGTGCGCAGCTACACCCGGCTCGAGGGCGTGCCGACCATTCAGGCCGAGCCGACGCAGTGGGTTCGCGTCACGTACGCCGCGCTCGGCGGCGGCGTGCGCGGCTGCGTCGACGGCGTCTGCGACCCGGTCGATGCGGGCTTCCGCGATGCGGGCTTCCGCTCGGACGGCGGAGCGGTCGGGCTCGGCCGCGTGCACTACGGCATGCCGTTCCCGGATGGAGGCAGGGACGCGTTCCTCGACGACCTGCGTGTGCGGCGCATCATGCAGCCCGAGCCCGTCGTGAAGCTCAAGCAGATGCTGAGGTTCGTGGGCCCTGACGCGGGCGCTCCCGACGCCGGCGCCGTGCCGGACGCAGGCGAGGCGCCCGACGCCGGCGGTCAGCAGCAGCCGATGTCGCCGCGGGGGCTGGACGTCGGCTGCGGCTGCAGCGCGCTCGACGGGCTCACGGTGCTCGCGGCCGCGGCGCTCCTCATCGGTATCCGGGGAAGGGCGCGTCGGACCCGGCGTACAGCTTGTAGAACGTGAGGCTGTTGAGCACGTGGTTCAGCACCTGCGTGCGTTGAATGTCCTCGACGCGGTGCCGAGCGACGGCGTTGTCGTAGCGGTGCGCGAACGCGTGCAGCTTGTTGTTGAACTTCATCCAGAACATGACGCCGGGTGAGGCGTACGCGTCGTCTCCGGCGATCTCGTAGAACGTGGTGACGACGTAGCGGCCCGCGACGGCCGGGACGTTGGGCCGCACCTTGCGATCGACGAGCGCGATGGAGGGGCCGGCGCGGCGGCGCAGCGCCGAGGCGAGCGAGGCGAGCAGCTCTTCGACGCCGGCGTCCGCGGCGGGCCGGGCCTTCACGACGGTGGGAGCGAAGTCGCGCCCGAGCGCGGGCGAGGCGGCGATCTCGTCGAGCGCAGGCAACAGCACGCTCTGCTCGAAGGTGTGGATGCGTTCGTCGGCGGTCATGCTCGAAAGACACCACAGCCTGGAAACTCGACGCGAGAGTTGCGGGTGATATCCCTCGAACCGGAGTGGGGACCTCGGGCGCGCTGTTCATCATCGCGGTCGGCGTGCTGTCGTCGTCCGCACAGGTGACGACGAGCGGCGAGCTGCCGCACGAGGCCGTCGGCACCGTGCACTTCTACGAGGGCCGCGCCCTCGGCTCGTGCCGGCGCGACGACGTCGACCTCTCGGCGGTCTCGTTCTGCGGCGAGGCGTACGTCGGCTTCGATCTGCGCTTCGCGTCGCGGTGGACGCTCAACACCGAGCTCGGCGTGGGCTTCTTCCCGTCGCGGCACTCGGGCGACTCGGGCTACGGCGTCGAGCGCCGCTCGGGTGGGCCGCTCTACCTCGCGATGCGGTGGGGCCTGGGCTACGACTTCACCGAGCGCTTCTTCATGCGCGCCGGGCCGCAGGTGCGCGTCGCGTTCGCGTTCAACCGGCCGGTGCCGGGCGTTCAGCTCAACTTCGATCACGGCACCCGCTTCGGCCGGCTCGAGCTCGGCGTGCGAACGTTCTTCGGCGTCGACGGCATCGCGTCGACCGGCGGCGCCGCCGACGCTCCGCACTGGAAGGCGGCGTTCGCGCTCGGGGTCATGGCCTTCATTCGCGCGAGGCTCGCATGAGAGCGGTGTTCCTGGCGGCGGTGCTGAGCTGCTCGGTCGCGAGCGCGGCGGGCCCGTACAGCTACCCGAAGTCGATCACCGCGTTCGCGGGGGCCGGCGGCGTGCCGCTCTACTCCGGCGCGTACTTCATCCACACCGTCGACTGGGGCCTGCACCCGTTCGACGGAGCGTTCTCGACCGGCACCTCGTTCTCCGTCGCCGCGGACTTCCACCGCGTGTGGTCGCTCGGAGCCCTCGGCGTCTTCGTGCAGCTCGACCTCACGTACCTCTTCCTGTCCGGGCTCTGGGCCGTCCACCCACCTGCGCACTTCCCGTTCCGCGTTCAGCTCGGCTCGCGCATCGGCCTCGACGTCAGCCGCTCGGAGATGGATCGCCCCGAGCTGCCGGAGCCGGAGATCTACTGGCTCATCCGTCCCGCGCTGCACAACTACGTCGACCTCGAGATTCCCATCGGCTCCGAGCGCCGCTTCACGCTCGTGCTGCGCGCGGCGCTCGACACGCCCGCGAACCTCTCGACCGTCTACCGGTGGAACTTCTCCATCGGCGGAAGCTGGGGGTACGAGTGAGGCGCGCCGCCGCGCTGCTCGGTTGCGCGCTGCTCGCCGGGTGCAACTGCAACCCGGTGACGCCTCCGCCGCTGCAGGCGTGTCAGCCGATACCGGGCTTGAGCGACGCCGGGCTTCCGGCCGACACGGTCTACGGCTTCGCCGACCTGCACGCGCACCCGGCGATCGAGCGCGCGTTCAGCGGCCGTCTCGTCTGGGGCGCCGCCCTCGACGACGTGCCGCCGAGCCCGCTGGAGCTGCCGCGCATCGCCGGCTGCCCGGTCGAGACGCACACGCAGCCGGGCATGACGGCGATCGATCGCGCGATCGGCGGGCAGCTCTTCCCGCAGCTCTCGGGCATCTCGGGCTTCGCGCACGCGCCGGTGAACAGCCTCGGCCTGCGCGAGACGCCGGCGTGGCCGAACGCGCGAGACCTCATTCACCAGCAGATGAACCTGGGCTCGCTGCGCCGCGCGTACGAGGGCGGCTTGAGGCTCTTGTTCGCGTCGACGACCGACGACCAGGTCATCGCCGCGCTGCTCACCGGCCCGCACTTCGTGAACGCGTTTCAGCCGAAGCCGAGCTCCGACTACGACTCGGCGCGCCGGCAGCTCGACCTCATCCGCGAGATCGTCGGAGAGGGCTCGGACTGGATGGAGGTGGCGCGCACGCCCACCGATGCGCGCCGCATCATCAACTCCGGCAAGCTCGCGATCGTCCTCTCGCTCGAGATGAACGGGCTCTTGCCGGGCGAGCCCGAGCGCCTCGCGACCGACTACGGCGTGCGCCACTTCTTCCCGGTGCACCTCATCGACAACGAGAACGGCGGCACTGCGGCGCTCGGGGCGCTCTTCAACTCGTCGGGAGCCGCGGTGAGCTCGCTGTACCGGCCCGACAAGCAGCCGATGCAGTACATGGACCTCATCCCGACGCGCGACTACCCGCCGGTGATGGGGCGGCCGAGCCGCTTCGCGACGCTGGGCGAAGCGCCCGTCTACGCGGATCTGAAGGACGTGCCGTACGCGACGTACGCGACGCTCTGCTACGAGCCGCTGCCGTTCTGCGAGGGCGGCAGCGCGGTCGCCGCGACGTACGCCGGCTTCGGCCAGATGAACCTCCGCGGCCTGTGCCGCACGAAGGAGGAGTGCCTCGACGGCGGCCGCCCCGGCGCCGACACCATCCGCTCGATGATGGACGGCGGCTGGCTCATCGACGTCTCGCACATGGGCGCGCGCTCGGTGGAGGAGACGACCGCGCTGTGGCCTGGCTACCCGCTCATCGCCTCGCACACCGACGTCGTGCACCTGTGCCGCGGCAGCCCGACGCTGCCGCCGTGCTCCGACTCGATGCGCGCGCCGGAGTCCGAGCGGAACATCGACGCCGAGCAGGCGCGGAAGGTCGTCTCCGAAGGCGGCGTCATCGGCTTCGGGACGGGGAACGGCAACTACGACACGCGGGCGGTGCTGGTGGCGCGTGGGTCTCCGCTGCTGAAGCTGGTGCCGTCGAGCGCGCACGCGTGCGTGGCGAACGCGGCGGGCTGCGAGAGCGTGCCGAGCTTCGAGGGCGCCGATGCGGGGCTGCCGATCGAGCGGCTGACGGTGACGACGTCGGGCGGCGTGCTGCCGAGCTCGGTGGCGGCGCAGCCGTACGTGCGCGTCGAGCTGCGCGACCCGGTCGACGCCGGCGAGTACCAGCGGCGCATCGTGATGAAGCCGCTCGCGTGCTCTCCCCAGGCGTGCTCGGCGACCGTCGACGTCGGCACGCGGGAAGAGCCGCTCTCGCCGCCCGCGCTCGCGTGCACGGCCGTGTCGTGCAGCGGCGCGTCGTGCGGCACGGCGCCGTACACGTTCGACGAGCTCGAGAGCGTGACGCTCGAGTGGGTGTACTTCTCCGGCGAGCGGCAGTGCGCGAGCACGACGGACGTGAAGGGGGCTCCGCAGTGGCCGATCGACGCGGTGACGCTCGGCGCCGAGAACGCGTCGGGCGCGCAGACGCTGGTGACGCTCGGGCCGCGCACCAGCAGCCCGCTCGCGACGCTCGGCAGCGGGAGCGGAGAGCTCGTCGTCTACACGCGGGAAGATCGCCCGAGCGCCGGCGCCGACGTGCGCGCGAGCGGGCGGCTGCTCAAGGTGACGCTGACGGCCGGCGCGTCGGGCGCGGTGCTGCTCGGCTCGAGCCCGCAGGCCGTCGGCGCCGACGTGTGCATCGCGGTGCGGACGCGCAGCGGCGCGGCGTGTGACGGGCTCGCGCCGCCGGCGGCCGGAGCCACCGAGTGCCCCGCGGGCTGGACGTCGCTCAACCAGCGCGGCGCCTGGCACCCGGGCGTCACGCTGTACACGTTCGTGCGCTCGGCGGTGCCGGAGTCCGACGTCTGCGGGCTCGACGTCGCGGTCCTCGATTGGCCGAAGGACAGCGCGCCGCTCACCATCGACTCGGTGCGCATCGACGCCGCGGAGGACCCGATGGCGCACTGGGTGCGCCGGTACGCGGAGCTCGCGCGGCACGTCGGTGCAGGCGAGCTCGGCGTGCTCGCGCTCGGCACCGACTTCAACGGGCTCAACGGGCTGATGGACATCTCCGAGTACCCGGTGCCGGCGTCGGCGACGCTGCCGGCCACGTGCTCGGCGGTGGCGGCCGGGCCGCAGGGCGTCGCGCCGCTGCGGTTCCGCGAGGACGACGGCTCGCTGGGAGACGAGGTGCGCATCGACCAGCGCGGCCTGGCGACGTACGGGCTGCTGCAGGACTTCGTCGCGCTGGCGTCGGCGTACCCGGGCTGCGGCGCGGACGTGCGCGACTCGTTGATGCTGTCGGCCGAGCGGACGATTCGTGCGTGGGAGAAGATCGTCGACCCCACCGCGCCGCCGCGGCCGCCGCTGCCGGTGCGCGACTTCGCATGTGATGGTGGCCTGTGAAACGACCACCGTTCACACTGAGCGGAGGCCTCTTCGTACTTCTCCTCTCGCTCCCCGCCTTCGCCGCGCACCCGCTCGATCACTTCCGCGACGCCGACGCCGGCGTGCTGCCCGACGGCGGCACCGCGATCGACACGACCTTCTCGTACCTCGACGGCATCGGCTCCGACCGCCGGACCTGGGAGATCATGTCCGAGACGGCGTTCGGTGAAGAGCAGGTGCTCACCGAGCGTCTCGAGGTCGGGCTCGCGGTGAAGATCCCCCGCTTCCAGCTCAGCGTGGTCGGCCGCGTGGGCCTCGGCTTCGACGCGGCGCTCGACATCGGCGCCTACGCCATCCAGGGCGCGACGTTCGCGCTCGGCGTGCGCCACATCTCCGACCACCGCAACTTCCTCATCGAGGCCGGCTTCCGCGTGGTGCCCGCCTGGCAGACGAGCCGCGACAACCTGCCGAGCGCTCAGTCGCTGGCGCTGTCCGCGACGCTGACGAGCGGCGCGGCCGACGACGCGCGGTGGCTGCCGATCGCGAGCACGGGCCTGCAGGCCTACGTCGAGTTCCAGGCGCGCACGAAGAAGCTCGGTCACGACGACGTGATGACGTTCGCGTTCGGAGCCCGCTACGGCGGCATCGCGAGCATCATGCCGATCAGCGTGCACACGTGGCTCGGCCCCGAGCCGCAGTTCATCGCGAACGTCTTCCTCGAGGGCTTCCTCGCGGTCGCGAAGGTGCGGCACTGGAACACGCGGCTCGTCGTCGGCGCGCACCTCGACGTGAGCCTCTCCAGCATCTGGCCCGGCGACCTGCCCTTCCCGCTGGTGGCGAACGGGTTCTTCGGCTGGTCTCCGTGCGACGCGTTCATGCTGCGGTTGTTCGCCGGCTTCGGCGGCAGCGCGGGCGCCTTCGACGCCGGCCAGCTGCAGTACGGCGCGCGGCTCATCTTCTACTTCCCATGAACCTCCGACTTCTTCTCCTGGCTGCTGTGGCGTCGACGACCGGCTGCGCGACGATGCACCCGGTCGCGCACGCGAAGAACTTCCGGCTCGACGCGTTCGGCGAGTCGAGCGTCGCGCAGCAGCGCACCGAGAAGTTCCACCAGGACCTGGCCGACGGCTTCGCGACCAAGGCGCCCGGCGACGCCGCGAGCAGCGCTCCCGAGGTGAAGGTCTTCAACCACGCGCTCCCCGACGGGGTCACCGTCGCGAGCAACGGCCTCGTCCTCGCCACGCCGGAGTCCGGCTACACCGTGCTCGGCAAGTTCCACTTCGAGCCGCGCGGCGCGACCACGCTCGAGTTCGCGGAGTACGACAGCACGGCGGTCCGCGTCGCGTGCGGGGCGAACACGGTGCTCACCTGGGCCACCGCGCTGGTGTGGCAGCTCTTGCCCCCCGCGTGGCCGTGCGTGGTGCGCGCCAAGCTGCCGCTCGCGGAGGCCGAGGGCTTCATCCGCGCCGCGACGGTCGCTGCCGGCGGCGACGTCGCGCTCGTCGTCGAGCGCGAGGTCGACGAGAAGGACCTCTTCCTCGCGAGCGGGTACTTCCTCAAAGCTCCGGCGACGGCGGCTGCGGACACGCCGCCGGCTCCGAGCACGACGACGCCTCCGCCCGACGGGCCGTGAGCTCACGGAGGCGGCGCTTTCAGAGAAACCGGCGCTGACGTCGGTCGTGGCGCCACGCTAGGGTGCCTGTCCGGGAGAGGACCCAAACATGAACTTTCGACTGACGGCGTTCGTTGCGCTGGTGCTCATCGGCTGTGGTGGCGGAGGAAACGGCGGCACCGGCGGAGGCAGCGGCTCCACTGGCGGCGGCTCGAGCGGCACCGGCGGCAGCAGCGGCACCGGCGGAGGCACGAGCGGCACCGGTGGCAGCACCGGCGGCTCGGGCGGCTCGGGCGGCTCCGGCGGCGGCATGATGGAGATGCCGGTGCCGACCGAGATCATCGGCCTCGCGGCCGGCGAAGAGAGCACGTGCGCGGTCCTCGCGGACAAGACGGCCAAGTGCTGGGGTCGCAACAACGCCGGCCAGCTCGGCAACGGCAACAAGATGGACAGCACGACGCCGGTGCTGGTGTCCGGCCTCACGACGGTCGAGCAGATCTCCGTCGGCTACGAGCACGCGTGCGCGGTGCTGACCGACGGCACGGCGCGCTGCTGGGGCTCGAACGTGAACGGCCAGCTCGGCAACAACTCGAAGATGGAGAGCACCATGCCCGTCACGGTGATGGGCCTGACGGGAGTGGCGTCGATTCACGCGGGCGTCTCCATCACCTGCGCGCGGCACACCAACGGGAACGTGTCCTGCTGGGGCCGCGGCGGAGAGCTCGGCGACGGGATGGTCACCGAGTCGCTGGTACCGCGCCAGGTGCCGAACCTGTCGAACGTGGCGCAGCTGTCGGTGGCGCCGAACTCCGGCGAGTCGACCGCGATTCACGTGTGCGGCGTGCGCATGAACGGCACTCCGTTCTGCTGGGGCAACGGCGCCGCGGGCGCGCTCGGCACCGGCGACCAGAACACCTCGCGCGTGCCGGTCTCGGTGCTCGGGCCCGGCGACGCCGGCATCACCGACGTGACGGAGATCACCGCCGGCGGAGCCCACGGGTGCGCGAAGCGCGCGGCCGGCGTCTCGTGCTGGGGCTTCAGCCAGCAGGTCGGCAACGGCAGCATCGACCAGAGCCTGGTCGCGGTGCCGATCGACACGACGACGGCCATCACGTCGATCGAGGCGGGCAATGATCACACGCTCGCGCGCACCGCGGCGAACGGCCTGTTGTGCTGGGGGCGCAACGGCCGCGGCCAGTGCGGCGACAGCGCGGCGTTCACTCCGGGCGGGCCGATCTACCTCTCGCCGGTTCCCGCGACGACCGCGAACGTGTCGCTGTTCGTCTCCGGCGGCTTCCACTCGTGCGCCTACCAGCCGACCGCGCGCGTGACGTGGTGCTGGGGCTCGACCGACTACGGCAAGCTCGGCTTCCCGACGGCGTTCGGAGTCTCGCGCACGTCGGTGCCCGACTTCGTGCGTTGGTAGGTGCTCTCGTCGCTGTGCCAGAGCTGCGGCCTGTGCTGCAGCGGGGCGCTGTTCACGTTTCTGCCCGTGACCGCGGCCGAGGCCGAGCGCCTCGTGCCGCTCGGCGTGCGGACCGAGGCGCGCCGCGACGGCCGCACCGCGCTGCTGTTGCCGTGCGCGGTGCTGGCCGGCACGCGCTGCGGCGCCTATGAGCAGCGGCCCGCGCGGTGCCGCGAGTACGTGTGCGAGCTGGGCAAGGCGGTCGAGCGCCGCGAGCGGCCCGTCGACGCGGCGCTCGCCATCATCGCCGAGGCGAAGCGCGAGCTCGAGGAGCTGGAGTCGCTGCTCGGGGCGCGGGAGGCGGGCGACGTGCGCAGCACGCTGCAGCGCGCGCAGCAGCTCGAGGCCACGGAGCCGGACGATGTGCGGTTCAAGGCCGTGCGCGCGAAGGCACGGGCGGTCGAGGCGATGCTGCAGCAGTACTTCGTGGGGCCGTACTGACGTCGAGGGACGACGCCGACTCGCGGCCCGCTTCGACTTCGGCCTTCGGCCTCCGCTCAGCGTGAACGGAGGAGGGCTCACCCGTGCAGCGCGAGCAGGTACAGCACCACGGCGAACACGCAGATCATCGCGGCCGTCTCGACCCAGCTCACCAGCCCGTCGTCCTGCACGGCCTTGAACAAGAGCAGCATCGGCGGGAACGCGAGCAGCATCACGCTCGTCGTCTCGAGATCGATCGGCAGCACCGCACCGCTGGCGCCGGTGGCGATGACGCCGAGCTTCGCCATCACCGCGAGCAGCAGCATCGCGACGGGCAGCACCACGAACGGCACCTGGCTGACCTGCCCCGCGGCCGACGCGAGCGCGACGTCGTAGAGCTTCTTCGTGTGCGACGTGATGATCATCGCCAGCGCGCCGGACGAGGCGAAGAGGCTGAGCAGCAGCGCGCCGACCATCTCCGGCACTCCGCGCTTGGCCAGGCCCGAGACGAGAATGTCCGCGAAGTCGCCGACGGCGTGACCGCCGACGACCGAGGCGGCGAGGCCGATGGCCCCGAAGCCGGCGATGGCGCCGATGCTGGGAGCGGGCGCCTTCGGCTCGGCGCTCTTCTCTTCCGGCCCACCGCTGAAGCGCCGCACCAGCTCGATGGTCGCGACCACCTGCACGAACAACAGCAGCACGCCGAGCACCGAGAGATCGGCGACCCCGAGCCCCTCGCCCTGGTGCGTGCCGGCGCGGAACACGCGCATGAGCAGCATGATGAGGCCGGTGCCGAGGAAGACGCCCGCCGCGGCAGCGAAGAGATCGGTGTTCACCTTCACCAGCGGCTCGGGCAGGCGCGCGTGGCCGGTCTTGTCGCGCGGCAGAAAGCCGCTGTAGAGCCCGAACACCAGCGCGCCGATGTGCAGCGTGAGGCAGGTGACGATGAAGCCCACGCGCGGCTCGGCGGCGAGCACGAAGCCGAGCATCACGAGCTCGGGGATGTTCGAGGCGAGGCCCGCCATGGTTCCCGCCACGAACGGGTTCCAGCCGACGCGGGCGCCGATGCCGTTGACGCTCTTGATCATCGCCTCGCAGCTGCCGAAGACGACGGCGAGGCCTCCCAGGCCGAGCGCGGCGCCGCGGCCCCAGGCGAGCTCGTGGGGGACGAGGAAGGTGCCGACGGCGACGACGGCTCCGCCGCCGACGAGCATCTTGATCCACCCGCTGCCTTCGCCTCCGCCGCCCGCCATGGGAGTGCGCATCTACCAAAAAGCTGTGGGCCCAGGTGCGCCTGTGGACCGCCAGTCACAGCGCGCGTGCGACGCCGGGCCGGTGGGAGCAACGCCCCTGCGCGCCGCGGGGAAAAGACCGCGCATGAGCTTCCTCTCCTCCCTCTCGTCGGCGGTTCGCAGCGTCGCCCAGACCGCTTCCTCCGTCGTCGCGCAGGTTCAGCAGCAGGCCGCTCGGCCGCAGCAGCAGGCGCCGTCGCTGGGCCACTCGACGCGCAGCCAGTTCGTGCCGTCGGCGACCGCGTCCGGCCCCGCCGCGCCGACGCAGAAGGTCGACATCAACAGCCCCGCGGGGAAGAAGGCGCTCATCGAAGGCTCGAGCCAGGTGAACCCGGTCTCGAACGCGAACGGCAACTCCGACGTCGTCTGCAGCGGCGCCGCCGTCGCGAACGCGCTCGTGCTCACCGCGAAGACTCCCGAGGCGGCGAAGCAGAACGCGGCCGCGCTGCGCCAGACCGCCAACAGCCTCGGCATCCCTCCGCGCAAGGAAGAGGAGGCCGCGCTCAAGGCGCTCGAGTCGGGGAAGATGAGCCCGACCGACCTCGCGCACCTGCAGCAGCTCTCGTACCGCGTGGTGAAGTACGCCGACCCGATGCTGAACACTCCGCTCGCCGCCCCGGGTGAGATGGCGTTCGCGACCACGATGCTCCGCGCCAACGGAGCCTTCGCGCAGGAGCCGAACGTCACCTTCCACGCCGCGCAGAGCCCGGGCTTGGGCGGCGCGAACCACTGGACCACGACGGTCGGCAACCAGCACGCCGACTCGATGACCGGCCCGAGCGGTGGCGCCGGGCTGTCGACCGGCACACCCGCGCACGTGATGATGGACTCGCAGAACGCCGGCTGGCGCGGAGAGGTGAACGTGAACAACGGCACGCCCCCGCAGGTGACGATGGCGATTCCGGGGCCGCGTGCGGGCACCGCGACGTGGGTCGAGGTGAATGACCCTGCGCAGTTCAAGATGGAGAGCTTCACCGACCTGCAGAAGGCCGCCGACCTCGCCCGCCGCATCCAGGGCGGTCAGGTCATTCGCCTGGGCCACACGGTCGTCGACTGAGCCGTTTTCCCATCGGCTGAGAAAAACCCAGCAGGTCCGCAACTTTGGCAGCCAGTGGGTGACAATCCTACATGGCTGCCATCCTCCCCAACGTCCCCTCCGTCAAGACCTTCACCGATGCGTGGACGAAGAAGTTCGAAGAGACCGTCCGCACTGCGGCGGGTAAGGACGGCCGGCTGAGCGTGACCGAGGCGCGCCGCATCGCCGAGCGCGTCGACGGCGGCCAGCACTTCAGCGACAACGCGGTCGGGTACCTGAACGCGACGAAGCAGAAGTCGGTGAGCGTCTCGAAGCTCGTGCAGTCGGGCCGCGCGTACGCGCAGGCGTCGGCGCAGTCGGCGGCGGGCGCGGACGGCAGGCTCTCGTTCGCGGACGGCCAGAAGCTGCGGCCGGACCTGCGCGACGACTTCCTCTTCCTGCGCGGCAAGACGGTCGAGGCGGTGCAGCCGACTCCGCAGCAGCTGAAGACGGACGTGACGGACTTCATCTTGCGCGCGTTCGACAACGGCACGGCGCGGAAGCTGTCGGGCCCGCCGGCGATCGTGAAGGGCCGCAAGCCGGTGGTCGAGCAATTGCCACACGCTCCGTCGAACACGCGGCTGTCGGCGTACGTGGCGGACGGCCGCGTCTACGTGTCGCGCTCGTCGAACCAGACCGGCACGGGCCTGGTCGGTTGGTACGACGTCGGGCCGGTGCCGCAGAAGTCGACCATGTCCGACCTGCGCGCGCGGTTCGAGAGCGCGATGAACGGCATGTGGCTGATGAGCGAGAGCGACGCGCAGCTGAAGTTCATCGCCTCGTCGGCGGGCGTCGCGGGCGCGACGACGGCGGAGCTGGTGAAGCGCGTGTTCGGCAAGACGCACGACGCGCTGGGGCCCACCCTCTACGGGTCGCTCGACCCCAACTTCGTGAAGCTCGCCGACCGCGCGCAGGTGCAGGAGATGAACGGCTACGCGTGGATCGAAGGGCAGGGCGAGGTCTCGGATCCGGATGATCCGGCCGCCGTCGCCGAGGCCGCGCGGTGGCAGAACCTCGCGAAGCTGGTGAAGAGCGAGCTCACCGACGTGAAGGTGATCCGGTTCGGCGAGACGAACATCACCATGATGCTGGTCGGGCAGACGAAGACCGGCGAGCTCGCCGGGTTCATGTCTGCCGTCGTCGAGACCTGACCGCTGGCAGAAGCCGGCTGACGGGTTTCGTTCACGTGGCCGTGGACGCTTCGACGGGCCCGGGTTCGTTCAGCGGTACGGCGTCGGGGACGTTGGCGGGAACGCTCTGGGTTGTACGAGGTCCCAACGATTTGGCCGCAGGTGAGTGCGGCTATCTTCGTCCGCATGCTCGTCGCGCTCACGGCTCTGCTGCTTTGCCAAAGCGGGGCGGAGCTGGACGCCACCGCCGAGGCGCTGCTGGCGCGCGGCGAGTACGGCGAAGCGCTGCGCGTGTTGCGGCGCGCGGCCGAGCTGAGCCCCCGTCGCGCGACCGTGTTCTTCAACCAGGCGCTCGCGATGGCCGGCCTGCGCCGCGAGGCGAAGCGCACCGGCGCCAGGCCGTCGAAGAAGTCCGTGCTCGACGCCGCCGAGCAGGCGCTCAAGCTCGACCCCGGCTTGAAGACGCGCGCCGAGGCCGAGCTGCCGGCGGTGAGCAACACGCTCCGCGGCCAGCGCCTGCTCGGTCGGACTCCGAAGAAGAACGCCGCCGAGATTCTGCAGGCCCTCACCTGGCGCTCGCGCGACGGTGACCGGCTGCAGTTCCTCCCTGGCGGAGCCCTGCGCCACTGCCGCTGCCGTGAGTTCGATGAGCCGCCGCCGGCGCCGACCGGACAGTGGAGCGTGCAGGGAGATCGCGTCACCGTCACGCTGCCCACCGCGACGCACGAAGGCCAGCTCGGCGACGACGGAGTGCTCACCCTCGGCCGCATGGGCCGCCTGTTCAGTTGGTGAGGCTCGAGGCCCCCGTCGCCGCCCACCGGCCTGCGCGCTGTCCGTCGGGACCCGCCCGGGCGTATCCTCGGGGTGTGCGCCGGAGCTCGCCACGGTACCCCCTCGTTGGCGGCGCGCTCCTCGCGGTGCTCCTGCTCCCGGGCATCGCCGCCGCTGAGCCCTGCACCGGCGCGGACCCGCGAGAGCTGGTGAGCGGGTGCACCGTGGTGGCGGGCAACACCGACTTCGCGGTGCGGATCCACGTGGCGCCGACCATCTCGCGCGCCAACCCGCAGTGGATTCGCGACGCCCTCAACCGCGCCGTCGTCTTCGCCGCCGGCTACGGCGTGCGGAGCACCGCGCTGCCCGAGGTCTTCGACGAGCGCGACGCGCCCGGGGTCTTCAGCCGCCTGCAGGCCCAGGGGGTCAGCATCGTCGTGCTCGCGCCCGGCACCTCCGCGCAAGACCGGGTCCAGGATGACGCCGAGGCGCTGCGCCGGGCCCTCGAGCTGCTCGAGGGCCAGCGAGGGCCGGCGGCGCTCCCGCTGGTCCTGTTCGGCCACAGCATGGGGGGCCTGATGGCTCGCATCGCGCTGGCGCGGATGGAGGCCGACGGCGGCACCCACCCCGTCGCGCTGTACATCTCGTACGACTCGCCTCACTCGGGCGTCAACGTTCCGCAGGGCATGCAGTACCTGAAGCTCAAGCTCGACGAGTGGGCCGCGATGACCGAGGCGGACTTCGTGGCCATCGACCCGGGCTGGAGCGGCGTCTTCAGCCTCGCCGCGCTGACCGGCCTCTCCGGCGGGCTGAACCTCTCGAACGGCCGCAGCTTCCCCGACCCCATCACCGTCCAGGCCCAGCAGATGACGATGCAAGGCGTGGCGCTGCCCGGCGAATACCCGGCGTTCATGACGCTGCTCGCGCAGACGGGCTTCCCTTCGGTTCGGAAGATCGCCGTCTCGAACGGCAACACGCGCGGCGTCGGCAACGTGCAGTCGGTCAGCCCCGGCGGTGAGCTCTTCTACTTCACCGGGGCGAAGGGGAACTCGGCGGCTTCGGTGCGCGGCACCTTCGAGGTGTACACCGACGCGCCCGGACAGATCTGCTTCCGCTCGCACGTGTACTACGACGGGCTGCTGCGAGATCACGACGGTGGCCGCAAAGACGCGCGCGCGCGCGCCGACTTGCTGGCGTACGACCACCTCTCGGGCGGCACGCTCGACTATGCCGCGGAGATGGCTGCCGCCGCCCGCGCCGCCGCGAGCGAGTTCCACGAGCCCATGCACCGGGCAGCGACCGGAAGCGCCATTCCGTTCGTGCCGACGCGCAGCGCGCTCGGCTTGCCGGCGAGCACCGTCGAGGGCGACCTCGGCGCCATCGTCGCGAGCAAAGGCACTCCCTTCGACCGCGTCTTCGCCATCGGCGACCTGCCGGGGTTCGCGGCGAACCTCGATCACAACCGGCTCGTCGTGCCCGACGCGCTGCTCGGCGAGATCGACGCGGTCTTGACCTGCCCGCTGACGGTGGCCGGCCAGGAGCGCGACCTCGACGGCGACGGCTTCGACGACGCGTGTGACGACGACGACGACGGCGACGGAGCCATCGCCGGCGACAACTGCCCCTCGACCGCGAACCCCGACCAGAGCGACGCCGACGGCGACGGCGAGGGAGACGCCTGCGACGCGACGCCGTTCCCGCCGATGGAGCCGCCGCAGCCGGACCCTTCGCCGCGCACGGGCTGCGGCTGCGCGGTGGTTCCGGCCCTGGCGCTCGGCCTGCTCGGGCTGCTGCGGCCGTTGAGCCGGCGCTCGTCGCGGCGGCGCTGAGCTCCACTGCGCGCGCCGCGGCCCCACGGGCCGTGGTAGGCGCAGAAGGCCAAGCGCCATGCCCGACTCCGTCCCGCCGCCCAACGCGGTCCGCTTCTTCGTGGTGGTGTACCTCATCGCGTTCGCGGCGCTGTTGTGGGTGCTCTCGCCCTTCTTCGGCGACTTCGTGCTCGGGTGGATGTTCGCGAGCCTGTTCGGCCCGATGTACCGGCGCCTCGCGGCCCGGTGGAAGAAGCGACCGCGCCTGGCGGCGGGGGTCGTGACCGCGGTCGTCGCGGTGGTGGTGCTCGCGCCGGTCTCGTTCCTCGGCGGCAGCCTGTCGGCCCAGGCCGCCTCGTTCTACGAGAGCACCTTGAAGGGCTTCAGCCGCGAGCAGCTCGACGCCTGGCTCTTCGGCGAGGGCTGGGTCGCGCTGCGCGCGCGCGATGCGGCGACGATGCTCGGCGTCGACTGGGAGCCCGACGCGCTCACCCGGTGGCTCTCGCGCGGCTCGGGGGCGGTCGCCACCTTCGTCTCGGGCCAGGTGAACCTGCTCGTCTCGAACCTGCTCGCCGCCGCGCTGCACTTCGTGCTGATGCTGTTCATCGTCTTCACCATGCTGCTCGAGGGCGATGCGCTGCTGCGTTGGGCCTACGCCACATCTCCGCTGCCCGACAACCAGGAGGTGCTGCTGGTGAAGACGTTCGGTGACGTCGCGCGCGCGACCGTGCTCGGCAACGGCATCGGCAGCCTCATTCAAGGCGTGCTGGGCGGAGTTTCGCTCGCGGTGGTCGGGCTGCCCTCGCCCGTGTTGTGGGGCTCGGTGATGACCGTGCTCGCCTTCCTGCCGCTGGTGGGCATCTCGCTGGTGACGATACCGGCGACGGCGGTGCTCGCCCTGCAGGAGCGGTGGCTCGCCGCCGCCCTGTTCCTCGCGTTCAACGTGGTGCAGGGCCTGTTCGTCGAGAACGTGGTGAAGACGCGCCTCATCGGCTCACACGTGCGCCTGCCCTCGCTGCTCATCTTCGTCTCCGTGCTGGGCGGCATCGCGCTCTTCGGCGTGCTCGGCCTCATCTACGGGCCGCTGATCGTCGCCCTGTTCATGGCGCTGTCGACGCTCTACCACCAACACTACAAGGCCGCGCTGCTGAAGGCCTACGCGCCGAAGAGTCCGCCCGCGTAGGACAAGGCTCGTCACCGCGCCCACAGGTTTCGCAGGAACGCGAAGCCCTCGCTCAGGTCACAGCCACTGCCGTCGAGGAAGGGGCCGCTGTCGCCGGCGACGATGACGTTCTCTTCGACGGCCACGACGGTCCGACCGTCCAGGCGGTACAGCTCGGTACCGCCATTGACGGTGGAGCCCCACGAGTACGGCAGCATCGGCGCGCCCGTGACGAGCGGGTGCACGCCCGACGCGGTCGCAGCGTTGCAGCCCGGCGCCAGGTCGTCGGGTTCGACCCGGGTGGTGAGGTTGAGCCCGGCGAGCAGCTGGTTTGCGCCGTCTGCCCCGCCGACGAACGCGCGCTCGGCCACGATGACGATGCGGCCCCCCTTCGCGTGAAAGGCGCGCAGGCCGTCGACGAGGCTCGCCGAGACAATTCCCGTCGGGAGGATCGCGACCAGCCGATAGGCGTCGAAGGTGGCAGGTGTGGTGCCGCTGACGTCGACGGCGGTAGCGCCTGCCATCTGGAGCTGCTGCGCGAACGAGTCGCTGCCCAGCGAGACGACCGTCGCCGGGAGGATGAAGGCCCGCGTCCCCAAGCTGCTGCCGCCGCCGGTGCCGCCGCTGCCGCCGCTGCCGCCGCTGCCGCCGCTGCCGCCGCCGCCGCCCGTGCCGCCACCGCCGGCTTCAGGCACGCACGCTCCGGCCGAGCAGGAGTCGGTGCTGTTGCACACGTTGCACGCGAAGCCGCCGGTGCCGCAGGCATTGGGCGTGGTGCCCGACTGACAGATGCCCTGGGGGTCGCAGCAGCCGGCGCAGAACTCGGTGGTGCACGGGGTCGACGAGGTCGAGCTGCAGCCCGCAGCGAGCACGGCCAGTAGAACGAAGGTACGCACGAGCTGAAGACACCGCGCTCGTCGTGCAAGCGCAAGGCTCTCTGGAGAAGAAGGCTGCAGTGCCTCATCGTGGCGCGAACGAAGAATGTCAGACCCCACCTCTACAGTGGCCTCGGCCACGAAAAGGGGGGCCTCATGAACGAACAAGAATTGCGTGTCTGCGTCACGACCGTTTCCATGGACGTCCCGCGCGACAGCGCGAGCAAAGCAGCCGACGCCGAACGAGTCCTCGACTTCGCCGAGCACTTCGAGTGCGACCTGGTCGCATTCCCTGGCAGCTTCCAGCTCGGCACCTCCGAACAGGAGGCCCGCGCGAAGGTGCCACCGCTCATTCGCGCTGCTCGCGCTCGGAACATGGCCATCATCTTCGGCATCGACTGGACCCGGCACGCCGGCCTCGTCGCCTGGGCTCCCGGGATGAAGGAGGCGGCGATCTGGGATGAGCGCTCGCCGAGCCCACGGGTGCTGGCGCTCGGACAGCGCCACGTCTGCATTCTGTCGAGCTACCAGTGCGAGGACGCGAAGCTGCGCCGAGAGGCGGCGGCGACGAGGCCCGAGCTCGTCGTGGTCTGCGGCCACCTGACGCGCGACGGGCGGTCGCTGGAAGCGTTCCGCCGTCTGGGGTTGCCCGTCACCGCATCGACGAACACCTTCGCCCCAGACTTGGCGCCCCTCGTGTGTCCGCGCGGACGCCGCGCGCCGGACATCAGCTCCATGCAAGGCGGGCTCATGGTCGCGATGTACGCCATCGACGACCGCGACGGGCCGATCGCGGCGGTTGAGTGGCTCCATTGATTTCACCGCACTCGGACGGAGCAGGCCGTACAGCACGTTCTGAAGTCGCGCTGACGCCCTCTACGCGCCCATCAGGGCCTCACCCGCGCGCTCTCGTTCTTCGCCGACGCGGCGGCGACGCTGGCCAGCACCGGTGGCTCCTGCCCGGCGTCGCGCACGAGCTGCGCGGCCTGCTCGAGTGCCTTCGCATCGTCGCCCGCGGGCGGGACGCAGATGCGCGCCGCACTGCGATGCGCCTCAAGCCGCGCCTTCACCCCCATCGCGGGGAATCTGCGTCGCCGCATCAGACCCGCCTCAGGAGCTCCTGATAGTCTTCGAACTCGTTCTTCCAGTCTCCGTACACGGCGGCGAGCCCGCAGTTTGGGCAACTGCAGCCGAGGTACAACCAGCGCACGTCCTCGCCTCCAGCGTAGAGCGAGACCCCCACGGTGACCTCGAACTGCTCGTTCCCGCATGGGCACGCCGCTTCATCGAGCTCCGCCTCATCGAGGTAGTCCCCGCTGTCGCCGATGGGGTGCTCCTGGCCGCACGACGTGCAGGTGCGGATCGCGACACCCGCAGCGTCGTCGAGCCTCACCATGAACTGCCGGGCACCACAGGCACACACGGCGTCGGCGAAGTGTTCGGCGACGTAGCCGTTCGCTCGGCTGTACTCGGCGATGGCCAAGCGGAGCTTGCCCGGCTGCTTCTTCTTCGTCGTCTTGCCGCGGGCTCGTGACATCGAGTGGAGCGTACGTCATCGCGTGACCCTCGGCGGCGATCGCTCGAGCACAGGCGGCAAAGTGCGAGCGGTTCCTCTCGTGCCGTCAGTGCCACGCGACGTCGGCGTCGTCGGCGGGCGCGTCCGTTCTCACCGTTGACCGTCAGATCCGCGCGGATCAACATGCAGGACATGGCCACCGCGACCTCGATCGAATGGACGGAGACGACGTGGAATCCGGTTCGCGGCTGCGCGCGTGTCTCTCCCGGATGCATGAACTGCTACGCCGAGCGCATGGCGCATCGATTCTCTGGGGCCGGGATGCCCTATGAGGGCCTGACACGCCGTACATCCGGGGGGCCGCGTTGGACGGGTCGGATGACCCTCGTGCCGGAAGCGGTCTCCGCTCCACTTTCTTGGCGAGAACCACGACTCGTTTTCGTCAACTCGATGTCTGACCTCTTTCACGACGACGTCCCAGACGCGTTCATCAAGGCAATCTTTTGGACCATGAAGGAGGCGCGCCAACACCGCTTTCAGATCCTGACGAAGCGCGCCGACCGCCTCGCGGAGATTGGGCCAAAGCTCGACTGGCCGGAGAACGTCTGGATGGGCGTCTCCGTCGAGTCCGATCAATACACGTGGAGAATCGATCGCCTTCGCGGAACGCCGGCAGCCGTGAAGTTTCTTTCGCTGGAGCCGCTGCTCACCGCGCTTCCGAGCCTGAGTCTTCACCAGATCGATTGGGTCATCGTCGGGGGTGAGTCGGGCCCCAACGCACGCCCCATGAAGGCCGAATGGGTTCGGGACATTCGCCGCCGATGTCGGACCTCGGGTGTACCCTTCTTTTTCAAGCAATGGGGCGGTGTGAGAAAGAGCGCGACCGGTCGGCTGCTGGACGGTCGCGAGTACAACGAGATGCCGCGGGGGCGGGATGAGCGGAGCCGACGTCTGCAAGTTCGGCGGGGCGAGGAAGCCGAACGGGAACTGCGAGCGTCCTGACCTGGACGGCTCAGCCGTTCAATCCGTTGGCCCGTGGGCAGACGAAAAGCACGATCAGCTGGCCCGGTACTTCGACGCGACGCACGCCGTTCGCTCGAAGTTCGTCGGGCGGGGCGGCGCGGCATTCATCGACCTCTTTGCCGCCCGGGTCGGTTGCGTGTTCGCAACCGTGAGAAGACGCAAGACGGCAGCGCCCTGCTCGCCGTGGGGCACGACAAGACCCCATTCTCCAAGATCATTCTCTGCGACATCGATCCTGAGAATGTGGAGTCGCTCAGGAGGCGAACTGCGGGCGATCAGCGCGTCGTTGTCCTCGAGGGCGACTGCAACGAGCGCATCGACGACGTGGTCGCAGAGATCCCTGTTGAGGGGCTCAACATCGCGCTGATCGACCCGTTTGGAGCGCGACCGCTGAAGTGGGAGACGGTCGCGAAGCTCGCCCGCTTCAGGCGAATGGACCTTCTCGTTCACTTTCCAACCAATGCCATCAAGCGCAACTTCCTCAACAAGAGCATCCGCGACTTCGATGACGTGATCGACCAACTCGTGGGCACGGACGCATGGCGAGAACGCGTTCGTTCGCACGGCGAAGTGGTGACGTTGATCGAGATTCTGCGCGAACGCCTGGTGCACCTCGGCTACGACAGCGAACGCGTTCGCTCGATGCCTATCGAGAACACGAAGGGGGGGCTGCTCTACCACCTGATGTTCGCGTCGAAGAGCAAGCTCGGCACGCAAATCTGGAAGAGCCTCACGAGACACACTGGCAAGCAGCGGGGCTTCGACTTGTAACGAGGAGCTGGCGTCCGCGCGGCACACCCCCGACGCAGGCTGCGCCGAAGCAGCGTGGCTCTCCCAGGGCTGCTCTTCTGCTTCCGAGCGGCACACCGTGACTTCCGGCACATGCACCCCGCGCCGGGTTGCGGTGTGCTGGCGCCATGCTCCGACCGACCCTTCCTCCCATCCGCTACCAGCCGAGCCACGCGGCGTTCCGGGCCGACGTGGTGAAGCGGCTCCCGCCGCCCGGCCGCTTCACCGGCCACAAGGCCTGGCTGCTGCCCGCGCTCATCGCCGCCGTCTACGCGCTGCTGCTCGGCGGCGCGTGCACCGTGCTCCTCGAGGCGCTGGTGGTGGTGCTCTGCCTGCTCGCCGCGCTGGGCCTCGCGCACGACGCGAGCCACGGAGCGCTCAGCCGCCTCAACCGCCTCGGCGCCTTCGTCTTCGACCTCGTCGGCGTTAACGGCTACGTCTGGCACTTCGACCACGTGGTCGCGCACCACACCACGCCCAACGTCTCGCGCTACGACGCGAACCTGTACGGCTGGGGCCCCATTCGCCTCGACCCGCACTCGCCGCACCGGCCCTGGCACCGCTTCCAGCACCTGTACGCGCCGCTCATCTACGCGACCGCGAGCCTCTACAAGGTCTACCTCGGCGACTTCCTCGCCATTGGCCGCACCCGCGCCGACGCGTACCTGCCTCCGCAGCACTCGGCCGCCACGCTCGCGCGCATGGTGCTCTTCAAGGCGTGGTCGATTCTGTTCACCCTGGTGATTCCGCTCGCCGTCACCGGCAAGGTCGCGCCGGTCGTCGCCGGCTACCTGCTCGGCCACGTGTGCAACGGGCTCTTGATGGGCGCCATCTTCCAGCCCACCCACACGAACGAGCTCGTCGCGTGGCCGCGGCCGGACCCGGCCGGCCAAATGGCGACGAGCTTCGACGCGCACGTGCTCGCCACCGCCGCGGACTTCGCGGTGACGAGCCGCTGGGTGACGTGGCTCGCCGGCGGCCTCAACATTCACGCGGTGCACCACCTGTTCCCGGGCGTGCCGCACCTCCAGCTGCCCGCGGCCGCGGCGGTGGTCGCCGACGCGGCGGCGGCGCACGGCCTGCGCTACCTCACCTTCCCCACCTGGAGCGCCGCCCTCGCCTCCCACTTCCGCGCGCTGAAGCGGCTCGGCGAAGGGGCGGCGAGCGAGGCCCCGCTGACCGCCGCGCTCGCCGCCGCGGACAGCGCGCGGTGACGACCCGGCGGGGGCGCCGCCGGCGACCTCCCGACGTGAACCTTCCGCTGCGCGCGCGCCTTGGGTGCAGGATTCGCCGTCGCGGGCGCGGCCTGCTTCTGAACGCTGAACTGTTCAGTCTTCGGGCTCGAGCAGCGCCGGCGGTGAGAGGCGCCAGGCCTTCCGCGAGGTGAGGCTTGATCGCGCGCGGAGGTGAAGTAGAGGGACCGGCATGAAGCGGCTCGTGACGTTCACGATGATGTGGGCCACCGCGGCGCTCGCGCAGACGCCGCCGAAGTTCACCGCGCTCGACGCCAGGCAGATCTCCGCGCTGGCGAAGAGCGGCAACGCCAAGGCGGGAGCGGCCACGTACGAGGTCTGCGCCGGCTGTCACCTGCCCTCGGGTGCCGGGAAGATCGACGGGACGTTTCCGCAGCTCGCGGGCCAGCACTCCACCGTGCTGGTGAAGCAGCTCGCCGACATGCGCGCGGGCGTTCGAGACAACCCGGTGATGCACCCGTTCGCCATCACGCTCACCGACACGAAGCTCGCCGACGTCGCCGCGTACATCGCGTCGCTGCCGGTGCCGCACGACAACGGCATCGGGCCGGGCAACGAGCTCGGCGCCGCGATGAAGCTGTACGACCGCGACTGCAAGGTGTGCCACGGCCAGCGCGGCGAGGGCGACGCGGCGAAGTTCTTCCCGGTGCTCGCGGGCCAGCACTACCCGTACATGCTGCGGCAGGCGACGGACATTCGCGACGGGCGGCGCAAGAACGCGAACCCCGACATGGTGAAGGTGATCAAGCCGTACACCGACAAAGAGATCGTCGCCGTCGTCGACTACATGTCGCGGCTCAACATGCCGACGCCGAAGAAGTAGCGCGAGCGGCGGGCGCCTTCGCGACGTCGAGGCCGCGAAGGGCTGCGCCCGACGAGAGGCCTTCCCCCCTCGAGGCTCCATTCTCCCGCCCGCTGACCTAGACTCGGCCGCGCGTCATCGTCGTCGAGCTCGACGCAAGCCATGCCGGACGCGCCCGAAGCCGACTACTCGGTCCACCTGAAGCGCCTGGGCCTCGACCCCCAGACGCTGAAGCTCGACACCCGCGGCGGCCTCGCGGCTCCCGCGGCGCGTGAGCAGGCCGACGCGCTGCCCCGCGTGACGGTGAGCGCGTCGAGCTCCGAGCCGTCAGACCTGACCGTCCTCAAGACGCTCGGCACCGGCGGCATGGGAGAGGTCATGCTCGCCACCCAGCGAGCGCTCGGCCGCGAGGTCGCGCTCAAGCGCCTGAACCCGCACGCCCCGCAGGACGCCACCGGCGAGCTGCTGCGCGAGGCGCTCGTCACCGGCCGCCTCGAGCACCCGAACATCGTCCCCGTGCACATGCTCGCCGTCTCGCAGGAAGGCGAGCCGTTCTTCGTGATGAAGCGCATCGAGGGCATCCCCTGGCGCAAGCTGCTGAGGGACCCCGCCGCGCTCGCCGCCGTCGGCCGCGAGACCCAAGACCCGCTCGCGATGCACCTCGACGTCTTCCTCGCCGTCTGCGACGCCGTCGCGTTCGCGCACAGCCGAGGCGTTCTCCACCGCGACCTGAAGCCCGACAACGTGATGGTCGGCGCGTTCGGCGAGGTCTACGTGCTCGACTGGGGCATCGCCGTCGGCCTCACCCGCGAGGCCGGCCTGCCGCTCGCCGCCGACGTCACCACCGTCACCGGCACGCCCGCGTACATGGCGCCCGAGATGGCGGCCGGCGACGGCAAGGCGCTCGGCGTCCACAGCGACGTCTTCCTCCTCGGCGCGATGCTCTACGAGGTGCTCGTCGGCCGCCCGCCCCACGTCGGCGACAGCCCGCTCAATACCCTCGAGCTCGCCTGGCGCTGGAGCGGCCCGCCCGAGACCGCCGCGCTGCCAGAGGGCCTGCGCCCCGTCGTCCGTCGCGCGATGGCTGCTGCTCCCGCCGAGCGCTTCCCTTCTGTCGAGGCCCTGCGCGCCGCGGTCGTCGAGTTCCTGCGCCACAAGGACGCGGTGACGCTCGCCGCCGAGGCGAAGGCGCGCGCCGCCGCGCTCGCGACGCTCCTCGCGTCTTCGAGCCCGCCGGACGACGTGGCCGTGCACACCGCGTTCTCCGAGGCGCGCTTCGGCTACTCGCAGGCGCTGCGCATCTGGCCGAAGTACGAGGCCGCGCTCGCCGGCCGCGACGAGGTGACGGTGCTGATGGCGCGCCACGAGCTGAAGGGCGAGCGCATCGCCGCGGCGCGCGCGCTGCTCGGGCAGCTGGCGGTGCGCGACCCGAAGCTCGAGGCCGACATCGCGGCCGTCGAGGCGAAGCTCGCCGAGCGCCAGACGCGCCTCGACTCGCTCGAGCGCGACATCGACCTCGATCGCGCGGTGACGACGCGCGGCATCCTCTCGATCGTGCAGGGCGTCGTGCTCGGCCTCTTCGGCATCGTGCTCGGCGAGCTGCACCGCCGCGGCCTGTTCACGTTCGCGCACCGCGAGACGCTCATCGGCCTCGCCCTGTTCTCGTTCGTGCACCTCGCGATCATCGACCGCAGGCTCCGGCCCATCTTGAACCTCGCCGGCCGCCGCGCGCTGAACGCGAACATGGTCGGCATGGCGGGCATGGTCGCGTTCTGGATCGGCGCCTGGCACGTCGGCGTGCCGTTCCCCTCGGCGGTGCTGCTGTTCATGGTCGCGCTCACGATGGGGTGGGGCGTCTTCGCCGTCGCGCTCGACTGGCGCGCCTCGGTCGTGGCGATCACCTACGGCGTCGGGGCGCTCGTGCTGCTCGCGTTCCCGGCGGGCGTCTACGAGATCTTCGGTGGAGCCACCGCGCTCGCGTTCGCCGCCCTCGGCTACGCCTGGCGGCACCTCAAGAGCGTCAGAGCACCGTGACGCGCTCGGCAGACGCGACCCGGAAACCGCGTCGCGCCGCCCCTCACGGAGCCGGAGCCACCATCGCATCGCGGGCCGCGCGCGCGGCCTCGGCGACGAACACGGCGGCGGCATCGTGGTCGCCGGCCTCGAGCCAGTGCTGCGCGACGATGCCCGGTGGGGCGCCCTGCTCGGAGAGCACCTCCGCGGCCCGGCGGTGCAGCAGATCAGACAGCGCGCGCGGCAGCGAGCGGAGCAGCTCCTCGCAGATGAGGTCGTGCGCCAGGGCGTTGCCGCGGACGATCTGCGCGGCCTCGAGCTCGCTCCACCAGGTCGCGACCTCGACGGCGCGCGCCTCGAGCATCCGCCGCGTCCGCTCGAGGGAGAAGTACGTGCCCAGCACGGCGATCGCCCGCGCGAGCTGCAGCGCCGGCGCCGACAGCTTCGACAGCCGGGCGCGCAAGATCGGCTGACCCGGCCCGCGCGCCTCCGCCTCGCCAGGCCCGGGCGCCGCGGCCTCGCCGGGCTGCAGCCGCGCCTTCAGCGCCTCCAGCGTCAGCATCGGGTTGCCGGCGGCGAGGCCGAAGAGCTCCTCGGCGTAGCGGCCTGCGCCCGGAACTCCGGTGGCGGCGAGGAGCCGCTCGGTGTCCTCCAGCGAGAGCGGCTGGAGCTCGAGGTGGCAGAAGACTCCGGCCTTCACGCCCTGCTCGACGATCGCCACCAGCTTCTCGGGCACCTCCTCCGATCGGTACGCGTGCACGGTGCGCATCTCGCCCTGCACGTGCTGCATGACGAAGAAGCCGGCGTCCATGCTGGCGTCGTCGACGTACTGCACGTCGTCGAACGCGAGCGAGTCGTAGCCCATTGCGATCGCCGGCCGGTTCACCTCGACCTTCGCCATGAAGAACCGCAGCCGGTCTTCCGGCGTGCGCAGCGGCCCCGGGGAGCGGCCGAGGCCGGGGATGATGCGGGCGAGCTCGTTCTTCACCCACGCCGGCAGCTTCTCCTCGCCGACCACCTGCACCATCTGGCGGAACGTGCGCGCGTGCGTGCCGTACGGGATCGCGCGGTCCGACGGGCGGCCGCAGTACACGAGCGACGCCGCCTTCGCGCGCACGAACTCGTGCAGCAGCCGCGACTTCCCCATGCCGGCGGCGCCCGAGATGATGATGTTCTTGCCCTGCGCCCAGGCGTCCTCCATCAGCGCCCACTCGCGCTCGCGCCCCACCAGGAACGGCACCGACGGAGGCAGCGGGCGGGCCGCCGCGGCGCGCCCGGTGGCCGCCCGCGGGGCCTCCGCCGCGGAGATCCGCGTGGCGAGCTCGCGCGTCTCCGCCGAGGGGGCGACGCCGAGCTCCTGCTCGAGGGCGAGGCGGCAGCGCTCGTATGCGCCCATCGCGGCGCCGCGATCGCCCCGCGAGTGGTGCAGCCGCATCAGCCTCCGCCACGCTTCTTCCGAGAGCCGGTTCGCGTCGATCGCCGACTGCGCGGCCGCGAGCGCGTCGTCGAGCCTCCCGGCGCGCTCGGCCTGGTCCGAAGCAGACGTCCACAGCGCGACCTGCTTCGCGACGAGCTGCGCGCGCGCGCCCTGCAGCCACTCGGCGAGCTCTCCGACGTCGTCGTACGCGTAGCCGGCGAGCAGCTCGCCGCGGGAGAGGTCGTCGCCGGGCGGGGCTCCGGCGAGGACCTGGTGCACGTCGACCTCGAGCTCGCTGGACAGCTCGATGCGCTCGGGGGTGTTGCTGAGCAGCTCGGGCGCCTTCTCGCGCAGGCGCTTCAGCAGCTGGCGGAGGTTCGCGCGCGCCGACTCCTCGGGGGCGTCGGGCCACAAGAGCGCTGCGATCCGCTCCCGCGGCATCGGCCCCGTCACTGCCACGTACGCGAGCATCAGCGCGGGCCGCCGCTCGAGCGTGCGCTCCTCGCCGCTCGAGCTGCGGCAGCGGGGAGGGCCGAGGAGGAGCAGCGCGGAGCGGACGGGCGCAGACAAGGCTGCCGTCATTCTCTAGCACGAAAGGTCCGTCACGCCGGCCGCGGCGGCGCTGCAACTCTGCGGAAACGCGGGGCTCGCGCCGTGACATGCACCCCGCGACTCCCGTCACGGGGGGGTCACGCCGGCCCCTCTATCTCTTCGCCCACGCACGAGACGCGTGCGCAACCGAAGAGAGGGAAACAACCATGAAGAGAGAGGCGAAGTGGTGGTGGGTGGCGGCGCTGTGGATCGCCGCGTGCGGCCGGGTGACCGTGGGAGATGACGTGTCGGGCCCCGTGGTCGAGAGCGTCGCGCAGGCGCTGGGGGACTTCGACCCGCTGCCGGGGGGATTGCAGTGGTGGATGCAGGACCGCTTCCCGGGCGACCCGGACGGTGACGGCGTGCGCAACGAGCAGCACGACACGACGTACGCACAGCCGACGGCCTTCCACGTCACGTTCGACGGGTGCCCGGCGATCGCGGGCGACCCGCTCCGGCGGCTGGAGTGGCGCGTCGACGGGCAGGTGCGCGCGGAGACGACGTGCCGGCTGCAGGTGCCGCTGTCGGCGGGCCGCCACGAGGTGAAGCTGCGCGTCTTCCGCACCGACACGAACCAGAGCCGCACGTACGTGGTGGACCCGGTGGTGCGGGACTACCTCATCGTCTCGCTCGGCGACTCGTTCGGAGCGGGCGAGGGCGCTCCTGACGTGCGGGCGAACTGGGACCTCGACCAGCACGCGCGGTGGGCGAACGAGCGGTGCCACCGCTCGTTCAACTCGCCGGCCGCGGTGGCCGCGCGCCAGCTCGAAGAGAGCGACCCGCACAGCTCGGTCACGTACCTCTCGCTCGCCTGCTCGGGTGCGACGATCGCCCGCGTCACCTGGGAGCACGACTGGTCCGGTGAGCCGTTCGACGGCTTCCCCGGCCCGAGCGACGGCCGCTGGCGTGGCGCCGGCGTGCTGCTCGGCTACATCGGCGGCGTTCCCCCCGAGGACGAGAACGCGCCGCCGCTGCCGACGCAGCTCGACGCGCTCACCGACCTCGTCGGCAGCCGGCCCATCGACGCCCTGGTGCTCAGCGGCGGCGGCAACGACATCGGCTTCTCGGACATCCTCCGGTACTGCACCATCCACGCGCAGTGCACGTGGGGTGACGACGGCGCCGGCCTGCGCCGCCGCGCCGACCCGCTGAAGAACCAGCTGCCGTACAGCTACGACGCGCTCGCCGCCGGGCTCGACGACCACGGCCTCGTCATCCGCTCGCTGCAGCTCATGGAGTACCCCGAGCTCGCCCGCGATCGCGACGGTGACTTCTGCGACTCGATCCTCAAGGACACGAACCGCTTCGTCTTCACCGAGGTGACGCGGCAGGAGCTCCTCGAGCTCGACGGCTACGCGTACCAGCCGCTGCTGCAGACGATGCGCGCGAAGTCGGTCGAGCACCTGTGGACGTACGTGACCGGCATCGGCGACGACTTCGCCGGCCGCGGCCGCTCGTCGATGGGCCACGGCTACTGCGTGCCCTGGTACGACCGGTGGATCAACACCGCGCACGACGGCTCGAACTTCCAGGGGCCGAAGGGCAACGAGATGGCGACGATGGGCACCGCGCACCCGAACGTCGTCGGCTACCAGATGATGGCGCAGCGCCTGCTCGAGAGCGTGAGAGCGGTGACGCCGGAGCTGGCTCCCGACGGCACGCTGCTGCGTGACCCGATCTCGCACGGCATCTGGCTCGTGCACGGCGGCGCGAAGTTCCTCATTCCCTCGATGGAGGTGTTCGACCAGCTCGGCCTCGACCACGGCGCGGTCCGCGACGCGTCGATGCGCGAGCTGAGCCGCTTCCCGAACGGAGCTCCGCGCGACGGCACGCTGGTGCACGACCTCGCGACCGGCCGCGTCTACGTCGTTCACGCCGGCGCGAAGTTCTACATCTCGAGCGCTCAGCAGTTCGCCGAGTTCGGCTACGACTGGGCGAAGGTGCGCGCGCTGCCCCCGGGCGCGGTCGCGGCGCTGCCCGACGTGCCGCGCGACGGGGCGCTGATTCGCGATCGCATCACCGGCGCGATCTACGTGGTGCACGCGGGAGCGAAGCTCCACATCGCCAGCCTGCAGCAGCTCGCGCAGCTCGGCTTCGAGCTCGACCGCGTCACCACGCTGCCCGAGCAGGCGATCGCCGCGATCCCGAACGTGCCGCGCGACGGCACGCTCTACCGCACGGAGCTCGATGGGCGCGTGTTCGCGGTGTTCAACGGCGGCCGCTTCTACGTGCCTGACCCCGGCTACGCGCAGCGCATGGGGTGGGAGCTGTCGAAGGTGGTCGCGCTGCCGAGCACCGCCGTTGCGGCCCTCGCGCACCTGCCCGCCGGAGACGTCGAGGTCGGCGGCACGAACGGCCTCGTGCGCGGCTGGGCGTTCGACGGTGACGTGCCGGGCCAGCAGCTGCTGATCCACGTGTACGTCGACGGGCCTCCCGGCGTGGGGCAGCTCGTGGCGGCGACGGCCACGAGCGTGTCGCGGCCCGACGTGAACGCCGCGCACGCGCAGTACGGGCTCAGCGGGCCGCACGGGTTCGAGGTGCAGCTCGCCCCGTCGCTGCGCGATGGGCGCCCGCACCAGCTGTACGTCTACGCGCTCGACGACGCCGGCCGGTGGAACCCGTGGCTCGGCGCGCGGCCGTACGCGTTCACGTGGCAGTGAGCCCCTGAAGGGGAGGAGGGCGCCGGCGGCGTGGGTCGAGCCGCCGGCGCCCTCGGGTAGGCGGCGGCTCGGACGTCGACGGCGGCCTCGGCGTCGGCGGCCCCGGTGGTGTGGGCTGTGGCTGTAAGGCCGGCGACTCCGGCCTTACAGCCTGGGCGCTGGCCTGAGCGCGACGTTCAGTCGTACGCGGCCATCAGATGAAAGCCCGCGCCCTCCGGGAGGAGCTGGCGCAGGCCTTCGTCACGAACGGCCCGCTCCACGTTGCTCCAGTCGTACCCCCAGTCGCCCACGTACTCGATCTTCATTCCCCAGACTCCCTCGGTGAGCCAGTCCTGCTCCGAGTCTTTGCCGGAGCAGAACTCGAGGACCCCCTGTGCACTGTGGCGCTCGTCGTCGGCGGAACCGGGCACTCCGTAGGCGAGCACGCCGCCGGCGAGCGGACCCGTGGCGCAGAGGTAGAGGTGTGACTCAGTGTCGAGGTCGCCGTCCAGCTCGCCGAGCACCCCTCGGATCTCCTGCCACCGCAGCGCGTCGGCGCGGCTGAGCGCGGTCTCCAGCGCGGCGGCGTCGACCGGCTTCGGCTCGGGGTGCGCTGCGGCGGCGACCAGCAGCCCGACGATCGCCGAGCAGGGGGAAGGGTCGGGGTTGTCGCAGCTGGTGGGGAGGTCGGTGCAGAACACCACCACCAGCGGAACGCCGAGCTCCGCGGCGAGCGCATCGACCCGCTCGCACACCATCACGAGCTCCTTCGCCCGGCGGTCGAACATGCAGGTCCGCCCGGCGACCAGCACCGCGGTCGTGACGGAGGTCAGGTTGAGCGCCTTTGCGTTCATGCGCCTGCCGTAGCATCGGAGGTTTGCGCTGTAAACGTGGTGGCCCGAGCGTCAGAGCACCGTGACGCGCTCGGGAGACGCGACCCGGAACCGCGTCGCGCCTCCGCCCGGCGCCCGCTCGATCAGCGCCGGCCCGTTGAGCCCGGCCTCGGTCAGCGAGCTCCGCGTGCGGTGAATGAGCAGGTTCACCTGGCTGCGCGACGTCGGCTGGTTGCCCCAGATGCGCTTCGACAGCGCCTCGTCGTCGACCCACTCGCCGGGCACCGTGCCCGGCTTCGGCTTGAGCAGCGCCGCGACCAGGTCGGCGCGCTTCTGCGGCAGGTAGATGGTGAACTCTCCGTGCTGCCGCAGGCGGAGCAGCGCGCCGTCGGGCACGAACTCGAGCACCACCTCGGTGGGCAGCGCCGCCTCGTCGAACGTGTCGGTGCTCGCGGGCGCCTCGGCGATCTCCACGTCGACGCCCTGGCGGCTGATGCGCGAGCCGCGCTTGAGCAGGTGGCCCTCGCCCTGCGGCGTAGCGCCGTGCACGTCGCAGGCCTCGGAGACGTCGAGGAAGAGGGCTCCGGTGACGGTGTGCAGCGTGCACGTGCGCTCAGGCCAGCCGGAGATGACGAGGTCGTCATCCGCCGCGCCGCCGAGCGTGAAGACCGGCTTCACGACCGGGTAGCGGACCCCGTTGACCGAGAGCAGCCACGGAGCGGCCGGCGCCTCGACCTCGAGCTCGAGCTGAAACTGCGCGCCGCCGACGCCGAGCGCATCGCCGTGCTTCGCGTGGGTCGCAGCGGAGCAGGGCGCTCCGCGGAGCGTGACCGGCTTGCGGCCCAGCGGCAGCACCAGCGCGCTGTCCGCGAGCGGGAGGATGAGCACGTGGTGCCGGCTGATGGCCGGGTCGTCGAGCACGACCGTGCACGACGGGCTGCGGCCGATGAGCACGCCCTTCGTGCTCAGCGGGGTGCGGACCCCGGCGCCATCACGAATCCACCCCTTCACGGGGCGGAACCTGAACAGGCTCGCCATGGGAGGTCAACGCGCGCGAGCGCTCACCTCCACATTCCGGCGTCCGCGCCGCCGCCCCAGAAGAGCGTCGACCGCTGCGGCACGCACGGCGACCCGCACCACAGGAAGCTCGGCCGCTGCCCGAAGCAGCTGTACCGGCCGAACGAGGTGTCGTCGCGGAACGGCCGGAACTCGGGCCTGGGGCACAGGTAGCTCGCGAAGTGCGTGTCCTCGTTCACGCAGCCGCGCTGGTACTGCTGCTCGGTGTACCCCGCATCGGCCTGCGTGCCGTAGGGCCAGAAGTTCGCGGCCGCGAAGCCGACCTGCCCGGCCGTCGCGCTCGGCTGGGCGACGCACGACAGCTTCGGCACGCGGGTCTGGGTGAGGCCTGCGTCGCCCGCCGGCAACGTCGAGCACGGGCCTGCGTCGCACGTGTCGGCCCAGCAGCGGTTCAGCGTCTGCAGCTTCTGCGCGGTGCCGTAGCCGCTCGCCGTCCCGCTCGTGACGTTGACGCACTTGAACTGGCTGTGGTGCAGCATGCCGCGCCAGCGGCCGTCGGCGGGCAGCGACGTGCCGAGCTCGCACAGGCCGTGGCCGCGCATCAGCGCCGTCGCCGGGTCGGTCGGCGCGCTCAGCGTCGGGTGCGGCGGGTCGACGACGCCGCACGGCGGCTGCGCGCACGTGTACTGCGCGAAGTCGAAGCCGGGCAGCGTCGGCGCGTACCCCGGGTCGTTCGCGCGGCCGCAGCTGCGCCAGTACGTCGAGCCGGCGTCGCGCGAGTACAGGTCCGTCGGGCTCGCCGGGTTCGTGACGCTCGGGTCGTAGCGCAGCGGGAAGTCGGCGGAGCAGCGCGGGCGCTCCTTGATGACGAGCCGCCCGTTCGTGCCGCCCTGCGGCTCGTACCAGGAGGTGTAGAGCTCCATGAAGTACGCGAACGAGCGCAGCCGCTCGAGCTCGGAGACCGGCGTCTTGCTCTGCACCTGCGAGATGTCGTCGGCGAGGTCCGCGTTGTAGTCGGCCACCAGCGACACGCAGCCCTTCGTCAGCGCGTTGAGCTCGCTCGCGTGCAAGAGCCGGCCGGCGTCGCCCGCGTACTCCGGCGCGCGCGAAGACGCGTTCGCCTCGCCGGGCACGTCGTTGCGCTTGGGCTCGAGCAGCCGAAGTGGAGCGATCGCCGCGCAGGTGCCGCCGTCCTCGAACACGGTGAGGCCCGCGGCGCAGCTCATCACGTCGCGGAAGACTCCGTACTCGTCGGTCAGCCGCACGCGGTCGATCTTCCGAATCGTGCAGCGGCGGTTCGCGACGAGCGCGGGGTCGATGGTGACGCTCGGCGCGTCGGCGTCGTCGATGACCCAGCCGTCGTCGTCCGAGTCGCACGGCTCGGCGACCGAGCTGCCGCCCGGCCGCACCCACCAGCCGTCGAGCGTCTCGCAGACGCACACGTCGGAGAGCGTCTTGCGGCTCCAGATGCGGCCCGACAGGCCGTCTCCGCTGCAGGTGAGCGCGCCGCAGCTCGTGCACGTGTTGCTCGAGTCGCGCGCCTGGCCGGGCGGGCAGAGCAGCGGCACGCACGTCGGCGTCCCCGTCGAGACGTCGCAGAACTGGGCGAGCGTGCAGGTCGTGCCGCCGCAGCGCGGAGTCGGCACGCAGTTCATCGCGCTGTCCATCGCATAGCCGGGCAGGCACGCGCCGCACGCGGAGACCTGGCCCATCATCGTGCACTCGCGGTGCTGCGCGGCGCAGGCGGTGGCGAGGCCTCCGTCGGGGGCGCAGTCGGGCTCGTTCGCGCAGTCGGGCGAGCTGCACGCGACGCACGCCATCGTGCTCGGGTTCCACTTGAAGCCCATCACGCACATGCCGGAGAGGCACATCGCGTCGGAGCCCGGCGTCTGGTCGCACCGCTGGTTCGTCGGGCAGGTGCCGGCGTCGTAGAGGTCCGAGCAGGTCTTCGCGGCGCGGCACGTCGTCGTCCCCGTGTCGCACTGCAGGCCGCCCTGGCACGCGCCGCCCGCGCACGGGCAGCCGGCGACGTCGGGCGAGCAGGTCTGGCAGCGCATCGTCGAGTCGCAGTACTGCGTGCCGTCGCACCGCGGAGCGTCGGCGCGGCACGGGCACCCGTTCGTCCCGTCGACACACGTCTGCGGCACGCACGTGCCGCTCGAGCAGACGAGGCCGTTGTCGCAGGCGCTCGCCGCGGTGCAGGGGCAGCCGTTCGTGCCGGCGGGGCACGTCTCGCAGCGGCCGCCGGTGCAGCGCAGGCCCGCGTTGCAGGTGCCGTTGCTGCGGCAGATGCACGCGCTCTCGCCGCGCGTGCAGGCGGTGCAGGTGCCTCCGAGGCACTCGCCGGTGGTGCACGCGCCGTTCACGCACGCGCAGCCGACCAGGCCGTCGCAGCCGGCGTCGACGCCCGCGTCTTCCTCGACCGGAGGAGGCTTCGGGCACGCGCACAGAGCGAGCGCGCAGAGGACGGCGAGGAACGACAAGCGAGAGGTCGTCATGGCGCAGCCCTCAGAACGTCGTGAAGTCGGTGTAGTAGATGAGCACTCGGACGTCGGCGAGCGACTGCAGGTCGATGTCCTTGTTCGCGAGCTCGTCGCGCTGGTTGATGACGAGCTCCCACTGCGTGTTGACGAGCGGCCGGTCGCGGAAGCGGAAGTTCCGGTAGACCTCGGGGTCGAAGAGCTTGTTGCCGAGGATGGACGCGTTCACCACCGCGGTGCGCTCGGGGAAGACGTAGAAGTCGACGTCGTCGTTCACGTTGCGCACCTGGCCGGTGCCCGACATGCGCAGGTACACGCGCGCGACGTGGTCTCCCATGCGCCCGCCCTGCAGGTCGGCCTCGACGTGGTGAATCTTGTGGTTGCGCGTGAGCGGCGAGAGCGCCTTGAGCTGCGTCGAGAACGGCAGCGTGAGGTAGCCGCGCGCGTCGACGAGGCTCACGTCCTTCAGCCGGTCGGTCATCATCTTGATGCGCTGCGCTTCGCTGAGCGGCTGCTTGTCGATGCCGACGTACGGAATCTGCATCACGTCGTCGCGCAGCGAGAGCGCGAGCACGCGCAGGTCCGGGTTGCCGAACTCCTCCTCGAACTGCTGGAAGGCGTTGTCGAGCTCGAGCAGGTAGTTGTCGAGGTTGTACTGCCCCGCCTGCACCATGCGGATGAGGAAGAGCTGCTCCTTCTTCGCGTAGCTCTGGCTCGTGTAGTACTCGAACACCCGCGTCTGCCGGTACGCCATCTGCAGCGCGTCGCGGAACGAGAGGTCCGCGTTGATGACGGCGTCGTTCTGGTAGATGCGGACGTTCGGGTCGTTCTGCGCCGCCTGCACGTCGATCGCGAGCTGCTCGGCCTCGGCCTGCTGCAGCTGCAGCCGCTGCGCGAGGCTCGCGTGGCGCTTCACCTCGCTGATGGCGAGCCGCAGCGCGTATTCGGCGCGCAGCACCTCGAGCTGCGCCTCGAGCGTGTCGTTGTAGAGGGCCGCGATGCGGGCCGTCGAGTCGATGGTGATGCGCTGGCAGTCGAACTCGGCGAGCTTCTTGAAGCTCTGCGCCTCGAACGTGCGGATGTTGTGCTCCGCGTCGGCCGTGCGCAGCTCGTTGAGGTACTGCATCTCCGCGGAGAGGATGCCGAGCTCGGCGACCGCGACTCCGTTGACCGCCGAGCTCGCGCACTGCAGCTCGCAGTCGGCGGTCTTCACGCCCTCCATCACCGCGTTGATGCTGCCCATGATGAAGCCGATGAGCGCCCGCTGCTTGGCGAGCTCGGTCTGCATCGTCGCCACCTGGCCGGCGCGGGTGAACTGGTAGTCACCCTGCGCGACGGCGATGTTGCACTGCGCCTGCGAGCGCGCGTCTTCGATCTGAATGTCCTTCATCAGGTTCGAGTGCCGCAGCACGGCGCCCTCGAGCTTGAGCTGCGAGTCCGAGACGTTGACCATCGCGTTGTGCAGCTCGCCGTTGCCCATGCGGCCGCACGGGTCGCCCATCAGCACCGCCGTCGGGTCGAGCGCGGCGTACTTCGAGACCGCCGGCCACGCGCGGCCCTGCGCCTGGAAGGTGCCGCACGTCTGGGCGAGCTGGTTCTCGTACGTGTTGCGCACGTTCGTCAGCTCGGACTGGAACTGCACCGCGTCGGCCTTGCCCTGCCGGCCGCCCTGCAGCGCGGTCTGCTCGCGGATGCGGGCGAGGTCGAGGCGCTGGCGCGTGACGTTCGAGATCGACTCGTACGCGTTCACCGCCGTCTGCTGATCGAGCGCGGGGAAGGGGATGTAGTCGGGCGCGAGGCCGAACCAGTCCACCCGCTCGGTGATCTGCTGGTAAACCTCGCGCATGTCGACCATCGCGATGCGGAAGGTGCGCTGCATCTTCTCGATGACGATGCGCAGCTGAGGCCGCACCGTGGCGCTCGAGCGGTCGTCGATGTCGAACATCAGGCTCGAGAGCAGCGCGCTCTCGAGGTACGCGTTCACGTACGCGCGCTCGATGACCAGGCGCGCGAGGTCGGGGCGGTTGAAGCTCTGGTAGCGGCGCGAGATCTCGGCCCACGCCCGCGCCTTCTGCGCCGCCGCGCGCACCAGCCGCTCGAGGTACTCGGTGACCGTCTCGGGGCTGACGAAGTCGAGGTCGCTGCCGACCGGCCCGCGGCTGAGCGCCACCGCGAAGTCGGGGCCGAGCGCGTAGAGCCGGTCGAGCGCGAGCGCGTAGTACTGCGTCGCCTGGTACAGCTGGTACATCTCCGCGCCGGCGACGCCGGTGAGGTCGATGCCGCCCTTCTCGAACTGGCTGCCCTTGAAGGTGGCGCCGCCCGCGGCCGCGAGGTCGAAGCGCGAGGCGTAGGCGGCGGTGAGGGCGTCGTCTCCGAGCATGATGCTCAGCTCGGCGTCGAGCCGCGCGAAGCCCTCGTAGGTGCGCCCGCCCGGCGCCGGGTACCGGCTGAACGTCTGCTTCAAGAACTGCTGCAGCTGATCGCGCAAGGCCGGGCTGAGCGAGGCGAGCGTCGGCGCGTCGCCGTAGATGGCGAGCAGGCAGTCGATGCGGTCGCGCGCCTCTTCGATCTCCGCCGGGTCGTAGCAGTACGGCACCTGGTCCGAGTTCGGCACGCACCGCTTCGGCGCGAAGCCGACCTGGCCGCCGGTCGAGCTGCGGAAGCGCGTCTTGTAGCGGAACGCCGAGTCGATGAGCGGCTGCAGCGCGTTGAAGGCGCGCGTCGTCGAGGTGCCGCCGGTGCGCTGGTAGAACTGCTTGCCGTTGCGCAGGTCGAGCCGGTCGTCGTCGCAGTACACGGTGTTCGGCGCGGTGCACCGGTACGTCGGGTTCTCTTCGATGAGCAGGCCGTTCGCCCGCCAGGTGTTGAGCACCGCCTGGCAGCTCGACGGCGACGCGACGCCCCCGTCCGACACGGTGAACTGCCGGTTGCACGGCTCGTCGCGCATCTGCGCGTCGGTGCGGTTGATGAGGAACCAGCTCACCTTGCTGCCCTCGGGACAGCGGCCCCGCAGCGTGCCGCCGTCGGTCGAGCTGGGGATCGCGCGGTCCGTGTTGTCGAACGTGCCGAGGTCCTGGCAGAGGTAGTGGACGGTGGCGTTGCCGCTCAGCGGCGTGAACACGTTCGAGACCGACGTGCCGTTGAGCAGCACGTTCGCGCGCGTCTGCGGGTCGGCGCCGTTGTTGATCGCCGCGATCATCGCGGGCGAACAGCTCGCGCCGGGGCGCGTGGGCGGCACCCGCGTGATGCCCGTCGCCACCGCGGTGCCGGAGTAGTCGCCCGGTCCGAGCTCCGCCTGCGTGCGCTTCAGCAGGATGTAGCCGTACGCCGAGGCGCCGACCTGGCCGGGGATGAAGCTCTCGTACTTCTCCTCGAAGATGAGGAAGAGCTGGCTCTGGTTCACCAGCGCGCCGTCGAGGAAGCGCAGCGAGCGCCGGCGCGGCGCGCCGTCCGGCACCGGGTTGCCGATGCTCAGGTTGCGGTTCAGGTCGGCGACGGCCTGGCCGCCCGCCACCGTGTCGAACGGCAGCTGCTGCTCCCGGCACTCGGTGCGCACGCGCTCGCCGTTCGGCCGCGTCGTCACGTTCGCCTGCACCTCGGGGATGAGCCACGGCACGTCGGCCGGGCCGTAGCCGGTCGCGCACGTGCTCCCGCCCGGCAGGTAGCGGCCGCCGACGGTCATGGCGAGCTGGTTCGTGCCGCTCGCGCCCGAGGTGTCGAGGTTCTTCAGGAACACGAGGCAGTCGGCGCCGCCGCCGGTGAAGCACGAGGTGGCCAGCGCCGGGTCGGCCGCGAGCTCGACCTTCAGGGTGGGGCGGCCGGGGTAGTGCATCGCGATGGAAGACTCGATGCGGCCCTCGAACACCGTCGGGCTCGCGCCGACCTTCAGGTTCACCGCGAACGGCAGCTGGCTCACCCCCGAGGGGATCGGCGCGACGTTGCGGTTCGACACGTACGTGCGCACGCCGGCGGTGTTCGTGTACGGGTAGCAGTCGGCGTCGAGCGAGCCGCCGTTCAGCGCGCGGCACTTCGCCTGCACCTCGCCGAGCTTCCAGCTCTCGGTGCGCGTCGAGGTGAGCACCGCGGTGAACTCGTCCCAGCCCTGCAGCGCTCCGGCGCGCAGCGCGCCCCACCGCTGCAAGAGCCCGTTCTCGACGCCCGGCCCCACCGACTTGGTGGGCGCGTCGATCCACGCCTGCAGGCCGGTCTTGTTGAAGGTGCCGAAGTAGTGCATCTCGCCCGCCCACTGGCCCTCGGGCCGCTGCACGTACGAGAGCGTCACGGTGGCGCGGGCGTCGCGGGTGGAGATCTCGAGCGCACCCTCCCACCGCACGCCGCTGCCGCCGCCGGCGTTGCCGACCGTCACCTTGCCGCAGGCCACCTGGCTGACCCCCGCGTCGATCGCCGCGGAGACGTCGTCGAGGCACCCGGGAGCGAGGCGGTACGTCACCGCTTCTGCGCGCACCGCGGCGCCGCCGGGAGGCGTGAGCTCGAGCCACGGCAGCGGGCACTCGTTCATCGCCGCGTTGCACGGCCGGAGCTGGCCCGTCGTGTCGAGCGGCGCGTCGACGCGCTCGGTGGTGCCGTCGGCGCGCGTCACCTGGTGCCACAGCTTGCGCACCGTCACGTCCTGCACGATGGCGGCGCGCGGCACGACGATGAAGCGGTCGATCGGCTTCACGTTCGACAGCGCGAGGTGCTGAACCGGCAGCCGCAGGCCGCCTTGCGGCAGCGGCGCGGGCATCGCCCCGGGCCGCGGGAGCGGAGTGCAGAAGCCGTTCTGCCCGTCGTCCGCGGTGCACGCGTAGCCGCTCGCGCACGGCGCCGCGCCCTTCGCGACCTGGCACGTCGGCCGGCACGCGCGCTTGAAGCAGCCGCTGCCGCTCGGGCAGTCGGCGTTCACCGTGCAGTTCGAGTAGCAGCCGCCGCGCAGGCAGACCTGGAAGAAGGGGCAGTCGACGTCGCCGACGCACGTGGGCTTGCTCTCTCCTTGAGCAAGGCAGCTGCCCTGCGTGCAGGTCTGGCCGGGCAGGCAGCCGTCGAGCACCTGGTCGGTCGGGCACACCGTGACGCCGGCGTCGGTGACCTGGTCCGCGCGGCACGGCGTGTAGCAGACGGGGTTCGCGGGCGGCAGCTGGCTCGCGGGCACGCACTGCTCCGCGGCGCACACGAGGCCCACGTTGCAGCCGCGGTTCGTGGTGCACTGGCACATCGCCGACCCCAGCTCGCAGTACACGCAGCGGCCCGTCGAGACGTCGCAGCGGTTGCCCCGCGAGCAGCGGCCGTCGGCGAAGCACGCGCCGCCCTCGTGGCCGGTCGAGTCGATGCACACCGCGTCGGACATGCAGGTGAGCCCGACGTCGCAGGTGCCCGCGACGCAGGCGCAGCCCAACGAGCCCGCGGCGCAGTCGCGCTTGATGCAGAAGCCGCTCGTGCACGCGTCGTTCGGGTCGTCGCAGGTGACGCCGCCGCGGCACACGCACGCGGTCGAGCCGACGGGGCAGCTCATCGCCTCGCACGTGCCGCCCGTGCACACGAGCTGCTCTCCGGTCGAGCGCGTGGCGCAGCGGCCCTGCGAGGCGCACGCGCAGCCCTCGGTGCCGGGCTCGCACTCGCGGCCGCCGCCGTCGACGGGGCCCACGGGAGGCTGCCCGCAGCCGAGCACCCCGCCCACCACCGCCAGCATCGCGAACCTTCTCATCGCACGCTCACCGGTGCGCCGCCGAGGCGGGCGCCCTTCGAGTCGACGCAGGAGCCCGAGGCGAGCGTCACCGACGGCGCGCTGCCCGAAAGCCGCACCTCGACGGAGCCGGCCGCGATGGCCTGGTCACCGCCCGCGACGAACGTCACCGCGACCCTCGGGGCCTCGCGCACGAACGCCCCTTTCAGGCCGTTCTTGAACACGACGCCCGTCACCGTCGTGCCGGCCTGCTCGCCGAGCACCACCTCGCAGCCGCGCGCCGCGGCGTCCGAGACGTGTACGCCCCGCACCTCGACCGCTCCGCACTTGCCGTCGCTGCCGCAGGCGAGGCCGTCGTCGCAGGTGTTGCCGGCCCGGCACGCGCAGCCTGCCTCGCCCTCGGAGCACGGCTTCGGGCCGCACGAGCAGGAGGAGAGGCAGAGCAGGAGCACCGACAGCGCTGCGCAGAGAAGGGGACAGGCTGCTCTTCTGCGCGACGGTTCTTCAGCGAAAGCGCCGGCCCAGGCTGCGCGAAGCAGCAGCCTGTCCCCATTGTTGCGCGAGCTCATCGTTTGTCCTCCGAGCGGTAGGCGGGCTGCTGCGACTCTTCGAGGGAGGGCTGCGGCGCCTGCTGCCGCGGCACGGCCACCGCGGGCGCCGGCTCGCGCTGAATCATCGCGTCGGTGTCGACGCGCTGGAGCTTGGGCGGCTTCGTGTCGTCGGGCGCCGCCACCGTGGCGGCCTGCGGCAGCGCGGCCATTCCCCGCTGCGGCCGCGCGGTGGTCCTCTTGTAGAGGTCGCGCGCGGTGATGAGCAGGTTGACGCCGCTCAACACCATCGTGGTCGTGCGCAGGTCGCGCGCGGTCTCGGTGCTCTCGAGGTAGTCCTGCGCGCTGGTGTTCGGGTCGGCCGCGGCCTTGTCCGCCGCGTCCGACTCGATGCTGCGCGCCACCGCGTTCAAGATGAAGCCGGTGACGGTGAACAGCATCTTGAGCGCCGCGGTCGGGTTCGACTTGATGGCCTGGCCCACCTTCCACGCCGCGTAGGCGGCCTTCTGGCCGATCGTGGAGGTCGCGCTGCCGATGGCGCGGTTCATCGCCTGGTGCTTCGCGCCTCCGAAGATCTTCTTCTGCGACCAGTACTTCCCCCACTGCGCGACCTTGGCCGAGATGCGCGCGGTCAGCCCGAGGCCGGTCGGGTCGTTCGCGTTCATCATCATGTTGCCGGTGTACGCGTAGCCGACGCCCACCTGGCCCAGGCTGCGCGCGCCCTCTTCGGTCACGCGCTCGAACGCGGGGTCGACCGAGTCCCACCGGCCGCTCTGGGGGTCGTAGTCGCGGTAGCGGAAGTGGGTGAGCCCGGTGCCCTCGTCGACCTCCTGCCCGGTGAAGCCGTAGCGGTCGACGAAGCCGCTCGACGAGCGCAGCTCGCCCGTCGGGTAGAACGACTGCTCGCCGCGCACCGCGCCGGTCGCGTCGGTCGCGAGCACCTGCGACTGCAGGTGGTCGCCGTGCAGCCACGTCACGTCGGTGACCAGCAGGCGCCGCGCCGCCGAGCGCAGCAGGTCGTCGACCGGCGACGGAGCGGGCCCGCCGCTCAGGCTCACCAGCGACAGCGAGGCCGCCTGCGAGAGCCACGCGTCGGCGACGTCGATGGTCGAGTCTCCGGTCACCGTCAGCTGCGTGCCCGAGCCCGAGGCCGGCGCGAGGTCGCTGTAGAGCGTCGCGGCGAGCGAGGCGGTCTCGAGCCGCGCGACGCGCTCTCCGAACAGGCGCGGGTAGGCGACGCCGATGCCGTCGCGCACCTCGAAGTCACCCTCCAGGTAGAACGTGGTGAAGCCCGACTCCTGCTTCGCGACCCGGTCGTCGCTCGCCCAGACGTACGTGCCGGACGGCGCGCCGCCCTTCGTCGCCGACACGATGTGCCCTTCCGCGTCGCGCGTGAGCGTCACGTCGTTCTTCGCGCGCAGCTGGCCCGCCTCGTCGTACTGGTACGTGCTCGAGCCGGCCTGCGTGACGGCGTTCTTCCGCGCGGCGTCGTAGGTGTACGTGCCGACGTGCGCGCGGCTCTGCGCTCCGAGGCTCGAGGTCTTCGACGTGATGTTGTCGATGGCGTCGTACGCGAACGTCAGCACCTCGTCCTCGCCGTCGCGGCCGAGCGAGGCCGAGGTGAGCCGCCGCCACGCGTCGTAGCCGAACGTGCCCGAGTGCCGGGCGCGGCCGGCGCGCGCGCCGTCGGTGAGCGCCAGCAGATCTCCGCGCGGGCTCCACGTGTAGCCGAGGTCGAGCAGCGCAGCGTCCGCCGCCCCGAAGGTCTTGAGCGACGTCAGCCGCCGGCGCGCGTCGTAGCCGTATTCGGTGCGCGTGCCGTTGGTGAACGTCACCTTCGACGGGTCTCCCTTGTCGTCGTAGTCGATGCTCTCGACGAGGCCGGGCATGGCGACGAAGCGGTTGTTGCCGTCGTAGCGCACGTCCTGCGAGAGGCCGCCGGGCCAGGTGACGGAGACGAGCCGGTCGGCGGCGTCGTAGCGGCGGCGCGTCACCCACGCAGCGCCCATCGTGCGGCGCTCGGAGTACGTGACGTTGCCCTTGGCGTCGTAGCCGGTGAGGTCGCGCCCGGGCAGCGCGCCCGACCAGGTGCGGCTCGCGAGCTGGCCTCCGGTGTTGGTGCACTCGGCGCAGGCGGTGGACGAGAGGTCCCACTCCCACGTGGTGAGGGTGCCGGCCCGGTCCGCCTCGTTCCAGCGCTCGAGCAGGCGGTTCAGCGCGTCGTACGTGCTGCGCGTGGCGGCGTTGCGCGCGTCGACGCGGCGAGAGACGTTGCCCGCGCCGTCGTACTCGAGCTGCGTAGTGCCCGAGTTGGGGTTGGTGACCCGCATGAGGCGGCCGCCCGCAGACCACACCTGCGTGTGCAGGTTGCCGAGCGCGTCGCGCGCGACGGCGACGTTGCCGAGCGCGTCGTATTCGTAGCGGCTCTCCGCGGGCGTGCCCATGCCCAGCCGCTGCTCCAGCCGCTGCACGGCCACGAGCCGGCCGAGGCCGTCGAAGCGCTCGATGTTGGGCGTCGCGGTGAAGCTCGCCTGCGCGTCGGTGTCGTGCTCGTCGAGCTTCTGCAGTCTCAGCGGCTGGTACACCATGCTGCGCTGCGCGCCGTCGTGCTCGACCTCGGTGAGCATGCGGCCCTGCGGGTCGTAGGTGAAGCGGGCGAACGGCGCGCCGCTCGGCGGGGCGGCGTCGCAGGCGGCGGACGTCGAGACCCACGGGTGGTAGCGGCGAACCGCGGCGCCGCGGGCGTCGAACTCGGTGAAGCCGCTGACCTGCCAGCGGCCGGACGAGAGCTGGTTGCGCACCTGGTACACGCGGCCGCGGCCGTCGAAGCAGCGCGCGGTGACGAGGTCCTGCGGGCCGGCGGCGGTGCTGCGCTCGAGCACCTCGATGCGCGACGAGGGAGCGCCGAGCGCGTAGCGGAACTCCTGCGACGGCGACGCGTCGCTGTCGCCCGGCTCGATGATGCGCGCGAGGCGGCCGTGGTCGTCCCACCGGAAGCGGGTGAGCTGCGGCGCCTGCGCCGCGGTGCCGTTCACCACCGGGTACCAGTTGGAGGACTGCGAGAGCAGCTCCCACGCGGTGTCGTAGACGACGTCCTTGCGCAGCGACGAGACCGCGCCGCCGAGCGTCATCTCGACGCGGGTGAGGTTCAGGCCCGAGGCGTCGTAGGTGTAGACGTGGCGGCCGGCGCCGCCGGGGGCGCCGAGCGGCGTGACGAGCTCGGCGAGCTGCCCCTTCGGGTCGAAGCGGGCCCGCGTGTCGGCGACGAAGTCGTTCGCTCCGGGGCCGACGCGCGACATCACGCGGGTGACGAGCCCGCGGGTCGCCCGGCCCTGCGGCAGGCCCATGAAGTCGGGGCCGTCGTAGAAGGTGAGCGTCTCGTCGCCGGTCATCGAGGCGACCGCGCTCTTGGTCGCGCGCGTGGCCAGGTTCACGAGCCACGCGTCGGCGGTGTCGGCGCCCGGCACCACGTATTCGGTGGCCTCGTACAGCTCGTCGCCGGTGCACATCGCGCCGCAGGGCGCTCCGAAGACGCCGGACGCGGAGCACGCGCCGCAGGGCATCGGCGCCTCGGGAGTGCCCAGGTTCACCACGCCGAGCTCGCGCCGCGCGATGGTGTTGCCGTAGCCGTCCCAGTCGAGCTCGGTGCGGGTGGTGACGGCCTCGGCGGGCGTGCGCTCGACCTGCACGGTGGTGATGGCGCGCAGGCAGGCGAACTTCGAGTTGGAGGAGCCGGCCACCGGGCACGCCGAGTAGAGGTTGCGTGACTCGCTCAGCAGCACGCGCGTGCCGGGCACCGTCGAGAAGACGCGGCGCACGAGCGGCACGCCGGCGAGCGCCGGGTCCATCTTGCCGACGTCGAAGTCGGTCTCGATGACGCCGGGCTCCTGCGCGTCGCGCGACATGTCTGCCGCGAGCGTCCGCACCACCTGCTCGTAGCCGCGGAACTGCTTCTCGACGCCGTCGTAGAAGCCCGAGTGGTAGTCCATCGACGTCAGCTCGCGCAGGCCCGAGCTCTCGGTGCCGGTGAGCGTGACGTACGACGTGATGCTCTTCACCACGATGGCCGCGTGCGGCACGCGGTTGCGCCACGGCGCCGCCGCCGCGGTGTCGCGCGCCTGCTCGCTGATGGAGCTGCCGTACGTGACGAGCTGCACCCCGCCGACGCCGTTGTCGATGCGGGTGATGAGGTTCGGCCGCACCGGGAACAGCTCGAGGTACTCGACCTTGCCGTTCTGCTGAATCCACACCACGTCGTCCGAGCCGTTGCCGTTCATGTCGGCGAACACCACGGTGGTGCCGGTGACGCGCGTGGGCATCGTGCTGCCGGTGGCGAGGTCGGCGGTCGTCAGCACGCGCACCGGGTCGAAGCGCTCGCCGTTGCGGTTCAGCGCGAGCCGCACCTCGCTGCCGGTGACGGCGACGACGTCGGCGAGCCCGTCTCCGTTGACGTCCTGCAGCTCGGCGCTCGCGGCCTGGGTCGCGTCGAGGCCGGAGAGGGTGATGGTCTTCCAAGCGCTCCACTCGCCCCGGCCGTAGTTGAGCCGGTACTGGGCCTGCACCGCGGTGCCGGCGACGATGAGCTGCACCGGGTCCTGCAGGCCGTCGCCGTTCATGTCGGCGAGCTGCAGCGCGTCTTCGTCGAACGTCGCGCCGATGTTCGAGACCGCCACCGTCTGGAAGCCGGTGGGCGTGTTGGCGAGCACCTCGGTGGCGGTGGAGCCCGAGAAGGTGCGCAGCCAGTCGATGCGGCGGTCCGCGTCGTAGTCGAAGAAGCGGATGTAGCGGGGGTCGGCCTGGGTGGTGTCGGTGTCGTCGGCCATCGCGCTCGCGGGCATGTTGATGGTGCCGCCGGTGCAGGCCGCCGCGTCGACCCAGTCGCCCGAGCCGTCGTTGCACAGCACGCTGCTGGTGGTCGCCTGGGCGAGGTCGACGAAGCCGTTGCCGTCGAGGTCGAGCAGCTGCGTGCGCGGGTCTCCGATGAGGAAGGCGCTGCCGGAGAGCGTCTTCTGGCTCATCACCGGCGTCATCGAGAAGCTGGTGCGCCCCTCGGAGTCGAGCCGCGCGTAGTGGAAGCGGTGCTGGCCGTTCACGTCGGAGACGAGCACGTCGGGCAGTGCGTCTCCGTTGATGTCGACGAGCGTCGCGCGGCCGGTGGAGAAGTCGACGCCCGCGATGGTGCCCATGTCGCGCACGAACGGCTTGTCGCAGCCCGTGCCGCAGCTGCCGCCCAGCGTCTGCGTGTACGCGAACGAGAACGCGATGGGGTACTGCGCGTTGTTGCGCCCGAAGCGGGTGACGCGCGAGAGGCGCGTGGCGCCGTCGGAGGCGGACTCGGCCTCGTACGTCATCACGTACGCGCGGATGACCTCGGCGCCCGACAGCACGCGCACGTCTCTGAGGCGCTGGTCGAGCAAGAGCTCGAAGCCGGGCCGCGCGTCGGAGAGCCGGTCGTTGCGCGCCTCGTAGGTGAAGCGCACCGAGTGGCGCGGCGTGCCGGCCTCGAACACGTAGTCGACGCGCTCGAGCAGCGGGTAGCCGCCGGCGGTCTTCGTCCAGTTGAAGCGCAGCTCGTTGCCGTGCGGGTCGACCATCAGCACGAGGTGCCAGCGGAAGACGCGCGCCGGAGCGCTGCCCGGCACCTGCACCTGCGCGGTGGGCACGGCGGCGCCCGAGGCGTCGGCGCCGTAGTAGGCCTTGCGGCCGTCGGGCAGCTCGGCGAGCCACCAGCCGTTCTCTCCGGTGCCGCGGTCGCGCCAGGTGTAGCGGATGAAGCCGCCCTCGAAGCGCGCGCGGTAGGTGGCGCTGTCGGCGGTCTGCGCGACGCGGAGCAATTCGCTCGAGCTGCCGCCGACGAAGCGGTCATCGACGCCGTACTGCTGCAGGCCCTTCGAGGTCATGCGCTCGATGGAGAACGAGTCGAGGTCCCAGCCCGCGCCGAGCAGGCCGCTGCCGGAGCTCGAGCTGTACGAGAGCGCCAGGTCGGGCGTGACGCCGGCGAAGCCTTGCGGGACCTCGATCTTCACCTGGTAGGTGAGGGCGCCCTGGTTGCCCTCGGACTCGGCGTTCGAGCCCAGCCCGTCGAGCGAGCCGGGGGCGCCGGGCAGCGAGACGCGCTCGTCCGAGACTCCGGCGGCGCCCTGGGCGAGCGCGGTGGTGGAGACGAACAGCGCGATGACGAGGAGTCGGGAGCTCATAGGCCGCAGCACTCCACGGCGAACGGCTCCTGCCACCAGTTGAGGTTGTAGGCGGGGCCGAAGAAGAAGCCGCAGACGAACTGGCCGTTGGGGCAGCGCGCGACGAACGAGTTGGTGTTGTTGGCGTTGGCGCGGCCGCCGGTCAGCGGGCTGGGCGAAGGGCCGCTGCTCCAGACGTTGCCGGTGACGTTGAGGTCGCCGTTGACGATGACGCGGCCGGCGGGCTGCGGAGTCAGGTTCAAGTCCTGGTTCGTGTTCGCGCCGGTCGCGTAGATGGTGTTGAAGCCGATGCCGATGCCCTGGCTCAGGTTGTCGTGACGGAACTCGGCGATGGGGCCGGCGCCGCCGACGCTGAGCGCGGAGACGAACAGCGGCTTGCCGGCCGCGGCGGTGGCGGCCGCCGGGTTGCCGCCGCGGTTGATCAGCACCTCGCCGTGGATCAGCACGCCGGCGTCGCGCACCGGGCCGACCTTCTGCTCGAGCCAGTCCTGCGCGGTGGTGAAGTTCTCGTTCACGTCGCCCGCGAGCGCCGGGCTGTCGGGCGTGAAGCAGACGGGGAAGGAGCTCGGGCAGCCGCGGCTGGCGGCGTTCGCGACTCCCGCGCCGGTCGCGGCGACGAGCCCCGCGAGCACGAACGACAGGGCGAGCCGCTTCGTTCTGCGCGTGGCGTTGCGCTGCTGCGCGAGCTCTGCGCGCAGCGCGGTGAGCTCGACCGCCAGGTCTTCGATCGTCGGATGTTTCATGGGTGTCCCGCCCTCCGGCCGCGTTCTTTGCGTCTGTCGTTGCAGCGCGCATGGAACTCGACGGCGAGGGGCCGAACAATTTCAGCCCGGTTTCACGGCGGGGTTGCGGTGACTTTCGCGAGGGAAGTTTCCGGTACCTTGTTCCGCATGAACCCGAACGATCTGTCGCAGGAGCTGGAGGCGCTGCGCACCCGCATCACGGAGCTCGAGCGTGCGCGCGCTGCGCCGAAGTCGAGGAGGAGGTTCCGGTTGATCGCCGCCGCGCTCGCGGTGACCGGCGCGGTCGTCGCCGGCACGGCATCAGCGGCGAACGGCGCGTGCCCGAACGGGCTGCCGTTCTGCTTTCAGGAGAACACGCCGGCGCTGGCGTCGGAGGTGAACCACAACTTCTCGCAGGTGAAGGAGTGGATGGAGACGAAGGCGGGGCCGGTCGGCACGAGCGCGGTGGTGACGCCGCGGCTCGTCGTGCTCGACGGAGGGACGCTGGTGGTGCCGAACGGGCTCATGGGCGCGGGCTCCGGCGGCAACTTCGTGATCGAGTCGCCGGCGGGGCCGATGTTCCTGAACTACGGCTCGCGGAACCAGGTCGCGATCAACAGCCTGCCCGGCGGGGCGGCCGCGGCGGTGTTCAACAACAACGGCGGGCTCGACCTGAACGACCACGTCGTGTCGCGCACGTCGATTCCTCCCGGCCGCCGGGCGCCGAGCTCGGTGATCACCGGCTACAACAACGGGAACAGCTCGGCGGCCACGTGCCCCAGCGGCACCGTCGTCAAGATGGCGTTCGGGTTCCACGGCATGCCGCATACGAGCAGGAGCGAGACGTTCGTGTGCGGCCAGGCGATCAGCTGGCTGGGCGGCTGCATCGGGCAGACGAGCTGCACGATGACGTCGGGGTGCGCGACGACCGGCGTGTGGATCGAGTGCTGGTAGTGCGTCGAGGCACGAACGCCGCCTGAAGCTCAAGAGGGCTCCGGGCGGCATCGGGCTGCGGCGTCACTGGATGACGAGGTCGTAGCTGCCGAGGCCGCCGAAGCTCTCTACCCGGACGTAGTACCGCCTCGCAGTGGCGCTGGTCGTGAAGGTGATCTGGCTTGCGTTCACACCAAGCTGCGTCGAGCCGCTCGAGTCGAACAGTCTCATCAAGACGCTGTAGCCGGTCCTCGACACCGTGTACGTCGTCGACGGGTTGAGGTCGACGGCGAACCAATCGACGTCGCCGGTGTAGTCGAGCGCGCCGACCGTCGTGACGCCGACGGTCATCGCTGTTGCAGTCGAGAACCCGTCGCCGTGATCGTCGACGATCTCCGACATCGTGACCGAGTACGGCACGTAGCTTCCGTGCGGCGACCCGGTGACGGCGAACGAATACGTCCCGGTCACCGCGGCGCGGAACGAAGCGCGCGTGATCATCCCCGAAACTGAGCCGCTGTCGACGAGGGCTCCCGACGGGTTGTGCACCGAGATGTGGCACGTGTTGCTCGTGCTGGTGCAGGTGAAGCGCAGCAGCTGCCCCGCAGTGGCCGCGAACGTGAAGACGTCGTTGTCAGCCGGCAGCTGAATGTGGCCCGTCACGGGCACTCCGAGGCTCACCGGCGTTCCCGTCGCGGCCGTCTCGCCGTGATCGTCCGGCCCGTCGTCGAGCACGCGGTAGTCGAAGGTTCCGGTGGCGAGGCCGCTGTTCCCGCCGTTGACCTCGACCGTGTATGGCCCAGCGCTGGTCGCGAGGAACGACAGCGAATTCGCCGCAGAGCCCGCGTACGTCATGCCGACCTGCACGCCGTTCTGATCGCGCGCGATCAGCTGGCAGCCGTAGTTTCCCGACGGCACGCAGACGAAGCGAAAGACGTGCGTCGCGACGGTGGGGAAGGAGAAGACGTCGGCGTCGTATCGGAACTGGATCGACGCGCTCGCCAGCGGAGCGCCCACGGTGATCGGCATCGCCTGGCCGGGGGTGTCTCCGACGTCGTCGACGCCCACGTCCGTCACGGTGAGAACGTACGCGCCGGTGCCGACCGACGCGTTGCCGCTGACCCTGACGGTGTACCGGCCGCTCGCGAGCGCCTTGAACGAGGCGAGCGTCGACGTCCCGGATGAGGCGCTGCCGACGTTGCTTCCCGACGCGTTGAGCACGAGCAGCTCGCAGACACCTCCGCTCAAAGCGGTACAGCGCGCTTCGTAGAGGTGCGGCGTGGTGACCATGAAAGCGAAGACGTCGTGATCGCCGACGAACTGGATGTCGCCGTTCGTGGCCGCGCCGAGCGTGAGCATCGTCGCGTTCGCTGCGGTGTCCGGATGATCGTCGAGCCCGAGGTCTTCGACCCGCACCGTGTAGGTGGGGCCGCTGCAGCAGGCGCCGATCGACACGTAATACGTCCCGCCGACGGTGACGCGGAACGAGTACGGCGAGTACTGCCCCGCCGTGTTGAGCTGAGCTCCGCTCGGGTCGTGGATCGCGGCGTTGCAGCCGTTCATGCAGTCGACGGTCACGCGGTAGGCGTGCATCGCGACGGCAGTGAACGAGAACCAGTCGCGCTCGAACCCGGCCTGGATTTCTCCGGTCACCGGCGTCGCGAAGGTGAGCGGGTGGGCCGAGCTGCGGTCGTCGCCGAAGTCATCGGCGCCGAGCTCGATGAACTGCCACGAATATGGAGCGCTCATGGGCAGCGAGGTTCCGTGCATCGAGAGCGTCGCGGTCCACGTTCCGCTGACCGTCGCCCGTGCGCCCGCCTCGCTGAAGCCAGTCAGGTAGCTGTCGCCGACGACCACACCGGCGTGATCGCGAAGGATGACGCGGCAGCGCGTCGGAATGCTCCCGCCGAAGTTGCAGCGAAAGGCGTAGAGCTGGCCCGCGGTGACGGGGAACGAGAACACGTCGACGTCTGACGACCGCTCGAAGCTCGCAGGCTGGGGCGACGTGCCGAAGAACAGCGGAGTCGCCTCCCTGTCGATGTCTCCGTGATCATCGGGGCCGAGATCCGCAGTGGTCAGCGTGAACGCGCCTACCGTGCCACTCGTGCTTTGCGCGCGCAGCTTGTAGCGGCCGTCGACGACCGGGTGCAGGGTGACGGTGCTGCGCGAAGGCGGCATCGGCAGCAGCGTCGCGAGCTGCGGCGTGCCGTCGACTCCGACGATGTCCACCACGATCGAGGCTGCCGTGGCCGTGCCGGAGAACGCGACCCGGTACGAGCGTCCGGTGAGCACCTCGAGCGCCACCGTGTCGACGTCGCCGGGATACTGGAGCGAGCCATTGAACGCCGCGCCGGGCTGCACCGAGGTCGCCTGGTCGAGCTCGTTCGGGTAGTCGTCGATGCCGACGTCGTCGATGCGCACGGTGTACTGCCCGATGTCGGTCGAGCGCGCGGCCTTCACGCGCACGAGGAGGTCTCCGGAGGCTGGAGAGAGAAACGTGAGCGTCGGGCTCGGCACGCCACGGCGATCGGTCGCCACCGGCGTGACGCCGTCGGGTCGCACGACGTCGAGGATGACGGGGACCGTGCCGCTCGAGACGGTGATGGTCAGCACGTGGCCCGCCGCGGTCGCGACGCGCAGCCAGTCTTCGTCTCCCGCCGGCACCAGGAAGTGGATCTGTCCCGGCGGACCCAGGGCGATGCGCTTCGCCAGCATGGGGCACTCGTCGGGCTCGAAGTCGTCGTCTCCGGTGTGTTGCTTCGAGCAGTCCCAGAAGCGCTCGGCGCTGCACCCGCCGTCTTCCGGGGCGTACCCCTCGTTGCAGTCGCAGCGGCGCGAGGTTCCCAAGACGACGCACGTGGTTTGATTCGGCGCGGTGCAGGGGTTGGGAGTGCACGGGCCCGCCAGCACGCAGCTGCCCGAGACTTCGACATGTCCCGGCTTGCAGCCGCAGATTGCTCGCACGCCGGCAACCCTGCACTCGGTGTTGGCCCCCATACAGGGGTTGCTCGCGCACGGGTCCAACGGCCGGCAGCTGAGTCCTTCGGCCGTGAAGCCGACGTCGCAGAGACACGCGGCCTTGCCTTCATCGAGCACGCAGCGACCGTTGCCGCAGGTCACGCCCTCGCACGGAGAGGGGGGCGATGAGCAGGACAAGGCGAGCAGCAGGAGCGCGCACAGCCGACGCACGAGACACCTCCGAAGAGCTCGCGCACTATTTCACAACCCCGACACCGATGCCGTTCTCGTCCTGCTCGCTACGCGTTGGAAACACGAACGCCGCCTGAAGCTGCGAAAGGCTCCAGGCGGCGTCGCTGACTTCGGGGGAAACCGAAACGCTCTCAGTACCGGTAGTGATCCGGCTTGAACGGGCCCTGCACGGGCACACCGAGGTACTTGGCCTGATCCGCGGTCAGCGTGGTCAGCTTCGCGCCGACCTTGCCGAGGTGCAGCCGCGCCACGTGTTCATCGAGCCGCTTGGGCAGCACGTTGACCTTGCCGACCTCCGGCTTGAAGCCGGCGTCGATGGCGCCCCAGAGCGCGAGCTGCGCGAGCACCTGGTTCGTGAACGAGTTCGACATCACGAAGCTCGGGTGGCCGTTCGCGCAGCCGAGGTTCACCAGGCGGCCGCGGGCGAGCAGGGTGATGCGCTTGCCGTCGGGGAAGATGAACTGGTCGACCTGCGGCTTCACGTTCTCTTCGCGCACTTCCGGGTTCTTCTCCAGCCACGCGACCTGAATCTCCGAGTCGAAGTGACCGATGTTGGCGAGAATCGCGCCGTCCTTCATCGCCTGCATGTGCTTGCCGGTGATGACGTCGCTGCAGCCCGTCGCGGTGACGAAGATGTCCGCGTACGACGCCGCGTCGTCCATCGTGACGACCTGGTAGCCCTGCATCGCCGCCTGCAGCGCGCAGATCGGGTCGACCTCGGTCACCTGCACGCGGGCGCCCAGACCCCGGGCCGCGTCCGCGCAGCCCTTGCCGACGTCTCCGAAGCCCGCGATGACGACGACCTTGCCGGCGATCATGATGTCCGTCGCGCGCTTGATGCCGTCCATCAGCGACTCGCGGCAGCCGTACAGGTTGTCGAACTTCGACTTCGTGACCGAGTCGTTCACGTTGATGGCCGCGCACTTCAGCTTGCCCTCGCGCGCCATCTCGTAGAGGCGGTGCACGCCCGTGGTCGTCTCTTCAGACAGGCCGCGGATCGGGTCCTTGCCGCTGAACAGCTCGGGGTGCTTCTGGTGAATCCAGATGGTGAGGTCGCCGCCGTCGTCCAGGATCATGTTCGGGCCCTTGCCGCCCTCGAACGCGAAGATCTGCTGCTCGAGGCACCAGTCGTACTCCTGCAGCGACTCGCCCTTCCACGCGAACACGGGGATGCCGGCCTTCGCGATCGCCGCGGCGGCGTGGTCCTGCGTCGAGAAGATGTTGCAGCTCGTCCAGGTGACCTCGGCGCCGAGCTCCTTCAGCGTCTCGATGAGAATCGCCGTCTCGATCGTCATGTGCAGGCAGCCCGCGATGCGCGCGCCCTTGAGCGGCTGCTTGCCCTTGTACTCGGCGCGCAGCGCCATCAGGCCGG
>CALJKW010000038.1 GCA_937980205.1 uncultured Myxococcales bacterium
CCGGTGCCGGACACCCCGCCGCCGGTGCCGGACATGCCGCCGCCGGTGCCGGACATGCCGCCGCCGCTGCCTCCGGCGCCGCCGCCGGTGCCGGACACTCCGCCGCCGGTGCCGGACATGCCGCCGCCGCTGCCTCCGGCGCCGCCGCCAGCTCCACTTCCTCCGCCGGCGCCGCTCGGTCCGGCGTCAGGCCAATCCGTCCACTCACACGGTGCGGGGCCGGTGCCCGTCGCGGGGCTCCCCATGTCGACGTCGACGGCCCAGGGATCCGTCCCGGTCGTGTCGTCCGCCTGGAACACGAGCCGCGAGCCGGCGAGCGCGAAGTGCCGCGGGTTGCTGCCGCGCTGGCCCTGAGCGATCTCTCCCACGAGCGACGTTCCGCCGTCGCGCGAGTACTGCCAGAGCTCCATGCCGGTCGAGTCCGTCGACGCCGCAAAGAACAGCTCACCCCCCGGCACCGCGAAGAACGCCGGAGGCGTGGGCAGCGACATCGTCGTCGTCACCGGCCGCGTCCCGACCATCGTCCCGTCGCTCACCCACAGCCGCCGCCCATTCGTTCCCGTCGCCAGGAACGCGACGCCGTCACCCCACGCCTGCAGCGCGCCCGGCGCCGAGCTCGCGCCGCCGTCTCCGATGTTCGCCACGAGCGACGCGGTCCCGCCCTGCAGCCTGTACAGCTCGACGCCGTGCGGCCCCACCGCGTCGATGCCGGCGAAGAAGAGCGTGTCGCCGACCGCCAGGAACCCCGAGCCGCCCAGCGTCGGCTGCGACGCCAGCACGTCGCTCGCCGTGCCATCGCACTCGAGCTGCCGCAGCCGGGTGGTCGCGTTCGCCCAGACGAGCCGGTTCCGGTACGCGACGAGGTTGTCGACGCGCTGCGCCTCGAGCCCGGTGAGCGCGGTCGCCGGGGTCGCGACGTAGCCGTTGCTCCGCCACACCTGATAGCCCGAGTCCGGCGTGTGCGCGGCGAAGTACACGGTCTCACCGACCGCCGTGAACCCCGACGGCGGCGCCACCATGCCCGTCGGGAAGCTCGCCAGCCTCGACATGCCCGCATCGGGGCGGGGCCACGCCACGACGTCCCACGACGAGCCGCTCGGCAACGTCGCGTAGAAGCCGTTGTCGGTTCCCGCATACGCCACGAGCCCCGTGATGCCGGCGGTGCCGGGCACCGCGTTGAGCGCCTCGATGCCTCCGTCGCTGCCGTCGGTGCGGAAGACGTCGGTGCCCGTCGCCGGTGTGAACGCGAGGAAGTACACGCGGCCCTGCGCCACCGCGAGGTCGCGCGGCGCGCTCGAGAAGTTGTTCGGCGCATAGAGGTCGTGCACCACCTGCGTGCCCGCGGGCGTACCGTCGGTGCGCCACAGCTCGGTGCCGGTGATGTTCGTCGCGTGCGCGCTGAAGTACGCGCGGCCGCCCATCGAGACGAAGTACTGCGGATCCGAGTGCGAGCGCGCCGCCTCGATGTCCGCCAGCAGCCGCACACCACCGTCGTTCACGTCGATGACGTGAGGCTCCTGTCCGAAGGCACCTGCCGAGGCGAAATAGACGAAGCCTCCTCCGCCGGCGGCGAGCGCGTCGGTCTGCGAGCCGGTGAACCCGAGGCGCTGCGTCCCCGCGTCAGTCCCGTCGGTGAACCACGGTGACGAGCCGGCCAGAAACCAGACACGGCCGTACCCTGCGGCGAAGTCGGACGCCTGGTTCTGGAACCCACCGCTGGTGAGCGCGCGCGTGCCAGCGTCGGTGCCGTCGCTGACCCACGCCTGTCCGTTGAACCCACGGAACACCACCGAGCTCGGAGCCAGCGGCGCCAACGCCTCCGTCGCCGTCGCGTCGACCAGCGGTCGCGTGCCCGACGCCGTGCCGTCGCTCACCCACAGCGTGTTCGAGGCGTTCACGCCGCCGATGTAGACGACGAAGTAGAGCAGGCCGCCCGAGACGACGGGCGGCGTGAGCAGGCTCGAGCCCGTCGGCAGGGGAGCCACCTGCGTCGTGCCGGCCGCCGTGCCGTCGGACTTCCACAGCCAGCGCGGTTCGGTGCCCGTGCTGCTGTACGCGAAGAAGTACATCGTGTTCCCGATCGCCGTGAAGTGAACGGGGTACGAGCTGCCCGTGCCGGGCGCGATGTCGAGCAGCTTCGCCGGCGCACCGGTGCCGCCGACCCACGGCTCCACGTCCGACGGGACGCCGGCGGGTGTCGGGTTGAAGAACACGCGGCCGTTCGCGGCCGCCATGGACGAGGGCGAGCCGGGCACAGCGCCGAAGTTCGCGAGCGCTGGCCCTCCGTCGGTCGCGAACAGGAAGCGCTGGCCGCCGTTCACCTGGCCGACGAAGTACAGCAGGCCGTTGTTGATGACCGGAAGGTTGCTGACGCCGCCCGCGATGTCCGCGCGGGGGTCGGCGGCGAGCACGGTGCCGGCGGTGGTGCCGTCGGTACGCCACAGCTCGCTCTCCAGCACGGCGTCGACCAGGAAGTAGAGCCCCCCGCCGTACTCGACGAACGGGCCGCCGCTCGAGTTCGAGCTGCCCGTGCCGGGCACGATGTCGCGCAAGAGGTAGGTGCCGGCGGTCGTGCCGTCGGTGCGCCACGGCTCCCACCCTTCGGTCGAGGTGACCGCCCAGAACATCGTCTGGTTGCCGAGCGGCGTGAACAGTCGCGGCTGGGAGTGCCCGTTCATGGACGTGACGGGCGGGTTGATGTCGCGCAGCTTGAGGGGAGTACCCGTCACCGCGTTGCGAGCGACTCCGAGCTCCTCCTCGGGAGCGAAGGGCTGGCACGCGATGCCCAGGGCGCACAGGGCACACAGCAGTCGGACGGTCATGTGGGGGAGCTCGAGTCTGTCAGACACGGCGGTGCGCGCCAGTGGATCGGTTCCCCATCCAGGCGTGCGAAGTCGCGGGTGCGACGCTATCCGACGAGAGGGCAGTGAAGATCGCTCTCGTCTGGAATGACCAAGCCGGCAGCGCCAAGGGCATCTCGCTCGACGACGTGACGCGCGCGCTCGGCGAGCTCGGCGCCGAGGTGCTGCTCGAGTGCGTGAGCGCGTCGAACGACTGCCGCGCCTGCGCGCGGAAGGCGCTCGCCGCGGGAGCGGACCGCATCGTCGCCGCGGGTGGAGACGGCACCGTCTCGGGCGTGGCCGGCGTGCTCGCGGGCACCGGCACGCCGCTCGGAGTGCTGCCGCTCGGCACGTCGAACTCGTTCGCTTCGGCGCTCGGCATCTCGCTCGATGTGAACGAGGCGCTGAAGCAGCTCGTGACGCTGTCTCCGCGCCCCGTCGATCTCGCCTGGGTCAGCGGCGGCGGCCGAGAGCGCACCGCGATGGTGCTTCACTGCATGGTCGGCTTCCACGCCGAGACCATCGCGGAGACGAAGCCCGAGGCGAAGCGCCGCTGGGGCGCGCTCGCGTACCTCGGCACGGCCATCTCCAAGCTCGCGGGCTACGAGCCGTTCGCGATCCAGCTCGACACGGGCAACCTCGTCGTCGAGTCCCAGGCGACCGCGCTCGCCGTCGCGAACCTGGCGCCGCCGCGCACCGTGCTCGCGCACGGGCCGTCGCACCTGCTCGCCGACGACGGCAAGGTCGACGTCACCATCGTCGCGACCGAGTCGGTGCTCGAGGCCATCGCGACCGGCGTGCACCTGTACCGCAAGGCGAAGACGAACGAGGCGGCCGAGCGCGACAACGTCGGCTCGTTCGCGAGCGAGCGCGTGGCCATCGCCACGGTGCCTCCGCAGAAGGTGCTCGTCGACGGCGAGGCGTTCGGCGAGACGCCGGTGACCGTCGAGACGCAGCGGCACGGGCTTCAAGTGCTGGCTCCGCCGCCGACCGAGGCGACCGGACCCGTGGTCGATGCCGCGCTGCTCGGCCTGCCGGACCTCGAGGTCCAGCCGGGCTAGCGCGGGCTTCTACGGGCGCGGCGCCGACGTCATCACCGCATCGAGGTGCGGCGCTTCGACCTTCGCGCCCTTCACCGCCAGCGCGACCGCGTCGATGACCTCGCGCAGCTCGAACACGTTGCCCGGCCACTTGTGCTCCTGCAGCCGGCGCAGCGCTCCGTCGGTGAGCTCGAGCGGGTGCCCGCTCTTGCGCGTCGCCTCGAGCAGGAACGTGCGCGCGAGCAGCGGAATCTCGCGCGGCCGGTCGCGCAGCGGCGCGAACCACAGCATCGCCTGCGAGAGCTTCGCGTAGAGGTCACCGCGGAAGCGGCCGGCCTTCACCTCGGCCTCGAGGTCCTTGTTCGTGCCGCAGATGACGCGCACGTCGATCGGCCGGCGCTTCGTGTCGCCGACGCGCTGGATGGTGTTGGTCTCCAGCGCCTCGAGCAGCTTGCCCTGCACCGGCGCAGACAGCTCGTCGAGCTCGTCGAGGAACACCGTGCCGCCGGCGGTGGACTCGAGCACGCCGGGGCCCGAGCCGGCGGCGCCGGTGAACGAGCCCTTCTCGTAGCCGAACAGCTCCTCCTCGACCATCTCGTCGGGCAGTGAGCCGCACTTCACGTTGACGAGCGGCTCGATGGCGCGGCTCGACCAGTGGTGAATGGTGCTGGCGGCGAGCTCTTTGCCGGTGCCGGGCTCTCCGCAGACGAGCACGGGCTTGTCGGTGCCGGCGACGCGCTCCATCAGGTCATAGAGCCGCAGCATCGCGGGGTCGGCGACGAGCACGACCTGCTCTCCGACGACGAGCTGCTTGCACGAGACGCGGGCCTCGCCGACCTGCCGCGGGTCGACGTGGCGCGCGGCGTCGAGCGCCGAGTGCAGCAGCGTCTCGAGGTCGATGCCGTCTCCCGGAGAGAACGCCAGGCCCGCGCGGCACGGCACCTGCGGAATCGCGGCCAGCACGCGCTTCGCGTGGTCTCTCCCGCCGCGCTCGTCGGCCTCGGGCAGCGCGCAGAGCAGCTCGGTGCTCGAAAGCCACGCGGCGAAGTCGGTGCGGCGGAAGCACTTGTACAGCGCGGTGTTGATGAACGCGCGCTCGGGCGCCGGCTCGATGACGAGCGCGCAGACCGACAGCGGCCGGCCGTAGCGCAGCGCGCGCTCGAGCTCTTCGTCGAGGCGCCGCCGAAACGACGGAGCGTCGTGCATCGGGTCGTTCGGAAACCGCCGCGGCGGCGCGTGCAGCACCAGCGTCGCCTGCGAGATGGAGATGATGTCGCCGTTCTGCAGCGGCGTCGCGCCGGTCACGCGCTCGCCGTTCACCATCGTGCCGTTCTGCGAGCCGAGGTCGAGCAGGCGGATGCCGTTCGCGTCGGCCTCGAGGCGCGCGTGGTTGCGCGAGGCCGAGGCGTCTTTGAGCCGCACCTCGCACTGGTCGCCTCGGCCGACGCTGCACTGGCCGACGTCGGGCAGGTCGACCTTGCGAGAGGACTCACCTTCGAAGACCACGAGGTACCGGCGGGCGGCCGTCACGCGCGCGTTATCGCACTAAGCCGCCGCGTTTGCAGCGCGCGAACGAGAGACACTAAGCCTCAAGCCATGCGCTCGATGCTCGCGGTGACGCTGCTGCTCGCAGCCTGCGGTCGAACGGAGCCCCACGCCCAGCCGATGCAGCCCGCCACGCTCTGCCAGGCCGTGATGGGCACGCCGCAGGTGAAGGAGCTCGCCGTCTGGCCCTCCGGCACCTGTCTCGACATCACGTACGACGCCGGCGCGGCCGAGCACGCGCAGAGCCTGTACGCGGCGCTGCTCGAGTGGGCGTCGGCTCCCGGCACGTGGCTGTGCTTCAACCCGCCGATGGAGGGCGCCCCGGCGGCGCGCGGCGTTCACGTGCGCGGCGGCGGAGCGCCGCAGCTCGCGCTCGTCACCCTCGACTACCGCGGGCGCGAGCTTCTCCGCAGCGAGGTCGTCTTCTCGGACGACTTCACGTTGACGCACGGTGTCTACCTGCACGAGGCCGGCAAGCTGCTCGGCTTCCAGCGCACGTCGGACGTCGAGAGCGTGCTCAACGCGTGGACTCCCGACGACGTGCTGCCGATGTTGAGCGAGGCGGACCTGCAGTCCGTCGCGGCGGTCTACCCCGCCTGTCGCTGAACGGAGTAGAGAGCCGCTCCCATGCGGCTCGCCCTCTCCGCGTTCACGGTGCTGTGCTCGACGTCTGCCCTCGCTGCGCCGCTGCAGGCGAAGGCCATCCTGTACCACTACAACCTCCAGTACGTGGCGGGCGGGATGAACCGGTTCCCCGACGGCATCTCGAGAGACCCGAACTTCAACCTCTCGGAGGAGAAGGTCGAAGACCTGATCATCGCCGAGTCGTTCACGCCGATCCTCGACGTGCTCGAGCGGCACCCGACCTGGCACCTCGACCTCGAGATGCAGGGAATGATGATCGAGGCGATGGCCGCGCGGCACAAGCCGGCCCTCGACAAGCTGCGGCTGCTCGCCAAGCGCGGCCAGGTCGAGGTCGTCAGCTTCCACTACTCGGATCAGCTCTTCCTCGCGTACCCGAAGCGAGACCTCGTCCGCTCGGTCATCAAGAACCGGAAGGTCTTTCAGACGCACGACATCCCGCTCTCCAACGTCGTCTTCACGCAGGAAGGCCAGTTCAACGAAGGCATGCTCAAGGTGATGAAGGAGAACGGCTGGGACATCGCCGTCATGGCCTCGAACCTCTACGGCCACCAGCACGGCTCGACTCCGGCGGAGCGCTTCTTCCAGCGCCACGGCGTCGACGTCGTCGTCAGCGGCGGCAGCACCTTCGGCGACCTCACCGTGTCGTGGGACGGCCCCGGCGACGGCGAGCTCATCGTCACCGGCCAGACCAACCCGTACCTCGGCCTGCAGGGCTTCAAGATGATCCCCGCCGAGGTGCAGAAGTGGGAAGACGAGCGCGCCGCCGAAGAGGCCGCCGGCATCGAGCACCTCACCGTCACCGAGCTCGTCGCCGAGGCCAAAGCGCGCGGCACGTTCCCCCAGATGAAGCCCATCACCGACGGCAGCTGGAGACCTCGCGACACCCGCAACCTCTTCCGCTGGATGGGCGGCCTCGGAGGCGTCTGGGATCTCATCTCCAACATCACCACCGAGCGCGACGACACCGTGCTGCGCACCAACGCGCAGGCCTCGATCGACGTGGCCGCCTGCGAGGCGGTCGTGAAGTGGGCCGCCGAGAGGTCCGGCCACGAGGCCCGCGTCGCTGCGCTGGAAGAGGCCGCGCGCGAGCTGATGCTCGCCGAGGTGTCGGACTCGACGGGCTGGAACCCCTGGCTCGGTGAGGTGAGCTACTCGCTCGACCACGCGCAGAAGGCGAAGGACGCGGCGAAGCGGTGCATCGACGCGCCCGAGCTGCGCGGCTCGAACGTGCGGCGCATCGACCTGAAGACCGGCGAGGTGGTCGGCATCAAGCAGGCGACCGACGCCGGCACGCCCGCGCCCGCCGACGCGCCTTTCCAGCTGACCATCGACGCGCCCGGCCGCACGGTGACGACGAAGTGGTCGCGCATCTCGAGCGAGCGGCTCGAGCTCGTCGTCGACGCGACCGCCGGCACGAGCAAGAACGATCACCGGCTGCTCTCGGTGACGTTCCCGATGGGGTTCGATCACGTCGTCTACGCGCCGGCGCTCGACGAGGAGAACGTCGTCGACCTCGCGCCGACCGAGTTCGCGGCCGGCGTCGAGCACAGCATCCCCGCGCCGAGCGGGCTCGTCGGCCTCGGCCCGTCACGGTTCCTGGTGAAGGACGTGCGGGTGAGCCACCTCGCCGCGCTGGTGAAGCCGTCGCTCCGGCAGCTCGAGGTGCGCGACGAGACGCTGCACCATGATCAGCCCGCGCACTGGCGGTTCGAGATCGTCGACGCCGACACCGCGCGCGCGAACGAGCTCGCCCACGCACTGAACGTGACGCCCGTCGTCGAGTACCCGCTCGAGCCGCGCGGCGGGTGCGGGTGCAACAGCGGGGCGGGCGCGGCGTTGCTCGCGCTCGCGACCGTCGTGCGCCGCCGCCGCCGCCGCGGCTAGATGCAGCCGACCAGCTGGCAGACGCCGTTGAAGCAGCCCGTTCCACCGCCGCCCGTACACTCCGCCGACGACGTGCAGGTCTGCGCACACCGGCTCTCCGTCTTTCCGCAGCCGCCCGCCGGGCCGCACTGAACGCACACGTCGGCGAGCCGGCTGTTGTTGCCACACGGGACCACGGCGCCACACCCGGCGAAGAGCAGCGAGACGGACAGCAGCAGCAGTCGGGGAAGTTGCATGAGACGAGGTCGAGCAGCGGGCGTGCCATCGCGCCCGCGTGCGGCCGCGCCGGGTTGCGAGGCGGCGGCCATCAGATTTCTGCCGTTCTCCGGCAACCTCGAAGGTCTTTTACACCCGCGGTCGGCCACGTCGTAGCGTCGAGGTGGACATGGGGCTGCTCGACGCCTTCACCCGGCGCAAGCTCATCACCAGCGCCATCGACGCGACGGTCGCTTCCGGCATCGAGCCCGCGCTCGAGCTCATCGCCGCTGCACGCCGTCTGGGTCCCGGCCTCTGGGTCGGCTTCCTCGAGCGGCTCGACGAGCTGAAGCGAACGGACGACGTGCGGCGCGCGCTGCATCGCTTCGTCGAGCTCTTCCCGGCCGACGGCGCGGTCGTCGAAGCGCTGCTGCGGTTCGCTCATGTCCTCGGCCCGGAGGACTGCGTCGAGCTGCACACGACCGTGCTCGCCGAGCAGACGCACGAGGGGCTCGCGCTTCAGCTGGCGGACGCGCACCTCGAGCTCGGCGACGTGGAACGTGCGCACGAGGTGCTCGAGCTGTATCGCAACAGTCCGAGCCCGGCGCTCCAGGTGAAGCGCGGCGTCGTGCTGCTGGAGCTCGATCGTCCCGCCGAAGCGCTCCCGCTGCTGCGCAGCGCCATCGACTGGTACGACAGCATGAGCCGCAACAGCTACTTCACCGGCGGGGTCGATCCCTCGGACTACCATGAGGCCCGCGGGGCGCTCGAAGAGGCCATCGCCCGCACCGAAGGCGCCGAGGCGGTGACTGTCGAGCTCATGCAGCGGCGACAGCTGGACCCACGCTCGGGGCGCAACTTCCGTCTGCTCGCCGACGCCTTGAAGGTCGCCGGCCCGCGCATCGCTCCATCGCTGGAGCTCACCGACACGACGGCCGCTCACCACCAGGCCGAGCGGCTGATGTCGAGCGAGAGCTCGCGTCCCGCCGGCCTGTGCCTCCGCGGCCTCGCGCAGCTTCGCGAGCTGAAGCTGTCGCGCGCGCGCGAAGACTTCGAGGCCTGTGTCGCGCTGCAGCCCGACCACTTCGGAGCGCGCACCGGCATCGGGGTCGCCATCGAGGCCGAGCAGGCCGGCTGGCAAGCCCGCGTCTTGAAGCTGCCGGAGCTCCCGGCCCCCGCGGGCATCGAGCGCGTGGTCGTCGACTGGCCGGCGCTCAATCGCTTCGAGCGTCGCGTCGTCATCGCCTCGGTCGCGCCGCTGACGCCGCTTCTCCCCGCGCTCGCCGACAGCGGCCGGCGCATTCGGCTGCTGCCCATCGACGTGCGCGTCACCGACCTGCCGGAGTTCGCCGACGTCGCTGCCGAGCGCTTCGAGGACGACCACCGCTCCTTCGCCGCCCTCGGCGGCGTCGCCGGCGACGAGCTCGCCCTGGCCGGGGTGGATACGCTGCTCGACGTCACTCCCGAAGGGTGGACCTTCGCGCACGAGCTCTCACACCTGTGCGAGCTGGTGCTGAACAGAGCGCAGCTCGCCGCGCTGACGCGGCTGTACCGAAGCGCGAGGAAGACTCCGTGGGTCTTCGGCGAGTACGCGCTGCGCAACCGCCACGAGTTCTTCGCAGTGCACTACACGGATTACCTGTGCACGCGGTACGGCATCCCGCTGCCGCGGCCTGAAGACGACGAAGGCCGGCTGCGGCAAGTCTTGTCGTTCTACGACGCGCTCGCCGCACCGTAGCGGCGCTGCAGTGTCGCGGCGTCTCGTTCGTTCACCGCTTCGGCCGCGTCGGCTTCACCAGCCCGTACGGCTCGGGCCACGGAATCGAGTCGACGCCTTCGGCCTGCGCGTGCCGGTGCACCAGGTATGGATCCGACAGGTGCGCGCGCGCGAGCGCGACGAGGTCCGCCCGCCCCGCGGCGAGAATGGTGTTCGCGTGGTCGGCGCCCTGAATCATCCCGACGGTGACGACCGGAATCCGGGCCCCGTAGCGCACCGCTTCCGCGAACGGCACCTGGAACATGCGCCCGTACTCGGGCTTCTGCTCGAACACGTTGCCGCCGCTGGACACGTCGATGAAGTCGGCGCCGTGCGCTTTGAGCGCCTTGGCGATCTCCACCGCGTCGTCGGGCGTCAGACCCGAAGCCCCCATCCAGTCGTGCGCCGAGATGCGCGCGCCCAGCGGCCGGTCGTCGGGCCAGGCCTGGCGAACCACGTCGAACACCTCGAGCGGGAACTTGAGCCGCGCCTCCAGCGAGCCGCCGTACGCGTCGGTGCGCTGGTTCGACAGCGGAGAGAGAAAGCTCGACAAGAGGTACCCGTGCGCGAAGTGCAGCTCGAGCACGTCGAAGCCCGCGGCCGCCGCGCGCACCGCCGCCGCTCCGAAGTCGAGCCGCACCTTCTTCAGGTCCGCGCCGTCCATCGCCTTCGGCACGTGCGAGCCCTTCACGAACGGAATCGCCGACGGCCCGTACGTCTGCCACGCGCCCTCGGCCGCCGAAAGCGATCCGCCGCCGCTCTCCCATGGCACGTGACAGCTGCCCTTGCGCCCCGCGTGCGCGAGCTGCATTCCAATCTTCGCGTCGCTGTGCTCGTGCACGAACTTCACGATGCGCATCCACGCCGCGCCCTGCGTGTCGTTCCACAGCCCGGCGCAGCCGTGCGTGATGCGCCCCTCGGCGGACACGTCGGTCATCTCTGTGAACACCAGCCCCGCGCCGCCCATCGCGCGCGAGCCCAGGTGCACCAGGTGCCAATCTCCCGGCACTCCGTCTTTCGCGACGTACTGGCACATCGGCGACACCACCACGCGGTTGGGCAGCGTCAGCCCTTTGAGCTTCAGCGGAGCGAACAGCGGCGGCGGCGCCGTCCCGTCCGAGTTGAGCGGAGTGTCCGCCTCGGTCGCGAACCACGCATCCACCTTCGCGACCAACGCGGGGTCGCGCAGCCGCAGGTTCTCCCACGTGATGCGCTTGCTGCGCGTCATCAGGTTGAAGGTGAGCTGCTCGGGCGGCTGGCCCATGTAGCGCGCCGAGTTCTCGAACCACTCGAGGCTCGGCTGCGCCGCGCGCTGCACCCGGTCGACCTCGGGGTGCCGCACCTTCTCGTACGCGTGCAGCACCTTCTGCACGTCTTGAGTGCCGTGCTTCTGGAACTGCGCGACCAGCTCGATGGCGTCTTCCATCGCGAGCTTCGTGCCGCTGCCGATGGAGAAGTGCGCCGTGTGCGCCGCGTCTCCGAGCAGCACCACGTTCTCGTGCACCCACTTCTCGCAGCGAATGGTCGGGAATGTGCGCCAGATGCTCTTGTTCGCGAGCAGGCGGTGCCCTTTGAGCTCGTCCTTGAACAGGCCCTCGAGGAACGCGACCGAGTCGCCCTCGCTCATGGTGTCGAGGCCCGCCTTCTTCCAGACCTCTTCGCGGGCCTCGACGATGAACGTCGAGAGCCCCCGCTCGAACGGGTACGCGTGCACCTGGAACAGGCCGCTCGGCGTCTCCTTGAAGATGAAGGTGAACGCGGTGAGCGGCAGCGTGGTGCCGAGCCAGCTGAACTTGCACTTGCGCCAGTCGACGGTCGGCTTGAACCACTGCGCGTGCTTCTCTCGCACCGGGCTGTGCACGCCGTCGGCCGCGATGACGACGTCGGCCTGCGGCAGGGGCGAGGCCGGCAGCTCCTTCGAGAACTCGAGCTTCACGCCGAGCGCTTCGGCGCGCTCCTGCAAGAGCAAGAGCAGCTGCCGCCGCGACAGCCCGCAGAAGCCGTGACCGGTCGAGGTGGTGCTGCTGTCCCGGTAGAACGTCTGGATGTCGTCCCAGTAGACGAAGCGGCGCTCGATCTCGAGGTAGCTCGGCTCGTCGGCCGTGCGCAGGTTGCCGAGCGTCTCGCGCGAGAAGACGACGCCCCAGCCGAACGTGTCGTCCGCGCGGTTCTTCTCCGTCACGGTGATGTCCGTGTCGGGGAACGCTTTCTTCATGAGAATCGCGAAATACAGGCCCGCGGGGCCGCCGCCGATGCACGCAATCTTCATCACTTGCAGCGCGACTAGCACATGCGATGTTGCGCCGCATGGGCGCTCCCGTCGTCCTCGAGCTGGCGTCGCTGCCGGAAGTCCGCTGCGGTCACTTCAACTCGCTGTTCGTGATGGTGTGGCGCGGCACGGTCACGCCCGAGTCGCTCGCGAAGACGAACGAGGTCGAGCAGGCGTTGATCAACCAGTACGGCCGCATCTCCGTCATCGGCTGCATCACCGATCTCGGCGGCGGCGTTCCGTCGGCCGAGCTGCGTCAGGCCTCGGCCGATGCGATGCGCCGCTTCATGCCGAACGTGCGCGGCACCGCGCTCATCGTGCTCGCCGAAGGGGCGAAGGCGGTGCTGTTCCGCACCTTCCTCGCCGGCTTCACGCTGGTCATCGACTTCCCGTCGCCGATGAAGATCTTCAAGAACGTCAGCGACGCCGTGAGCTGGGTGCAGCGCATGGACGGCCAGGAGCTCGCGCTCGCCGACGGAGAGCTCGCGCAGAGCGTCGCCGAGTTCGTCGAGCTCTCGCGCCTCAGCGCTGTGCGTTGACGCTCTTCGTGAAATCCGACGCGTTGATGCTGTTCTCGAACTTCGTGCCGAGCTTCAGCGCGTGCTTCGGGTTCACCACGCGCGCGATGCCCGACTTCGCCACCGACAGCCGCGTGAGCTCGTTCTCGAACAGGTCGAGCACCAGGCCGAGCTGACGCGCCGTCAGCCAGCTTCTCTTCAGCGTGTCCTTCACCATCGACTCGCGCTGCAGCTCGAAGTCGTTGCCGCGCAGCGCCTCGAGGAAGCCCAGGTACTCCTCGCGGTCCATCGGCAGGCTGCCCGCGCGCGACATCGAGCAGCCCGGGTCGGGAGCGCCCGCTCCGCAGTCGTCGCCCGCCGGCGCAACAGCGCCCATGGGCTGCTCGGTCGTCGTGGTCGTCGTGGTGCGCGTCGTCGTCTTCACCTTCATCTTCACGTTCATGCCCGGCATGCCCTGCATGTCGACGTTCATCTGCACGTCTTCCTGCTGCTGGGCGAAAGCGGCGGTGGCGAACAGCGACAGCAGCAGCGCATTGCAGGTCAGGGAGGTTTTCATGGGTCCGGCCCCTGACGCGGCTGAACGGCGTTTGATTCAACGCCCGGCGTCGGCCAGGCGCGCGGCGCGCTCGAGCATCAGCTTCACGCGGTTGATGGCCGTCTTCTTGCGCGTGCCCTCGATGAGCATCGCGGGGATCATGCCGCCCGGGTCTGTGAAGATGGTGTACGTGCACACGACGTTGCCGTCGGGCATCGGCTCGAACGTCCAGCCGCCGCGCAGCTTCTCGATGCGCACGAAGCCGTCGGGCAGTGCGGGCGCGTGCTGGTTGGCCGCGTCGAAGCGGGTGCGGCAGCCTCCGCCGGGCAGCGCCTCGCGCACCGCGCTCACCGCGTAGTCGCGGTCGCTCACCACGGGCGCCGAGACCTGCTCGTAGGTGATGCGGACTCCGTTGTCGTTCGAGATGAGCTTGCGCAGCTTCACCTCGGGCTCTTCCTTGGGGTCGAGCTTCTCGCTGCCGTACGACGCCGTGCACAGCGCGTCGACGGGCAGCTTCGACACCGTGACGACCTTCAGGTCGACGAGCCGCTCTCCCGGCAGCTCGCGCTCGTAGAGCTCGAGGCCGTCTTTCTTCTCCACCAGCTTCCACGCCCCGGGGCTGGCGGCGAGCAGCGTGAGCGCGAGCACCTTCATGCCTGAAGCCTCTTCGTCGTCTGTGACGCCATGGTGAGCACCGCGCGCCGCCGCGACATGAAGCGCGTCATCACGAACGACGCGAAGCGGTTGAAGCGGCCGGGAATCATGGTGGGCCCGTGCAGCCGCGCGAGCGCCTCGCGCACCACGTCGCCGGGCTCGAGCTCGCCGGGCGCTCCGTTCGGCACGGCCTTGAGGTAGCTCTGCGTGCGCGTCGCGCCGGCGCAGCACGCCATCACCTCGACGCCGGTGCCGCGCAGCTCGGCCCACAGCGCTTCGGCGAGCGAGAGGTTGAACGCCTTCGTCGCGCCGTACACCGCCGTGTACGCGGTGCCCTGAAACGCGGTGAGGCTCGACATCAGCACCACCGCGCCGCGCTTCCGCTCGACCATGCCGGGCAACACGAGGTGGCACAGCTCGACCGGAGCGCGACAGTTCACGTCGAGCGCCGCGCGAGACTGGTCGGGCGTGTGGCTGAGGAACGGGCCGACCGGCGAGAAGGCCGCGTTGTACACGAGCACGTCGAGCGGCCGGCCCTCGAGCAGCGGAGCCACCTTGTCGCGCAGCTCCGCGGCGCCGAGGTCGACGGCGGCCGTCACCACCTCGACGCTGCCGCGCAGCTTCGCCGCCACCTCGTCGAGCACGGCCTGGCGCCGCGCGAGCAGGATGAGCGAGTGGCCCGCCGCGGCGAGGCCCTCGGCCCAGGCGGCACCGAGCCCCTCGGATGCTCCAGCGACGAGGGCCCAGCTGCGCGCGCGCGTGCTCACCGGTTTGTGAGCATAATCGAGCACCCTTGCTCTGGGCCCTCGTCATCGTGGCGGCAGCGCCCTCGCTCGGCGAGGTGATGGAGCGGACCCACTGGTCCTTCCAGTCCGGCGACGGCGCCCGCTGGTCCTCGCCGGGCGTCGAGGTGACGCCGGCCGGCGTCACGCGGCTGTCGAAGGGCCTCGAGCTCGAGCTGGTGCGCATCTGCCGCCGTGAGTGCCTCACCCCCAAGCTCGAGCGCATGCGCGGCCTCGAAGATGGCGCGCTCGAGCTCGAGCATCACGGGGGCGTGGTGCAGCGCCTCGCGAACGGCCGCAGCGGCCTCGAGCAGTCGTTCTTGCTTCGCGCGCCGCTCGCCGGCCGCGGAGACGTCACGCTCGAGCTCACTGCACGCGGCTCGCGCTGGGTCGAGCAGTCGGCCGATGGGCACGTATTCCTCGGCGCCGGCGGCGAACGGCTGCGCTACGGCAACGCGTTCGTCGTGTGGGGCGACGAGCGCATCCCCGTCACCGTCGAGCGAACGCGAACCGGCCTGCGCATTCGTGTACCCGGGCACGTCACCGACACGGTGGGCTGGCCGCTGCACATCGACCCGGTGCTCGGGCCCGAGCTGCCGGTCGACCCTTCCGGTGCGGCCGACACCGCCGAGCTCGCGCCGCAGCGCAGCCCCGCCATCGCGCAAGCGGGCTCCGAGGCCAACTTCTTCGTGGTGTGGGAAGACTTCCGCGAGGGCGAGGGCCGGCAGCTCTGGGGCGTCGACATCACCGCGCTCCCGAACGGCAAGCTCGACATCCCGTCGCTCGGGAGGCGGCTGTCGCCCATCCTGCCGCTCGGCGCCGAGCACACGCAGCCCGCCATCGCCGGCTACTCGGCGAACGGGAACACCGGCTTCCTGCTCACCTGGGAGATGATCGAGCCCGCGGGCGGCAGACGGGTGATGTGGCGCAGCCTGCCGCTCAGTGGCGCGGCAGTCGCCTCGGCCGCCATCGACCTCGCGACGGGCATCCAGCCTGGCGTCGCGTGCACCGCGGGCGTCTGCTTGATCGCGTACACCGACGTCTCCGTCGCGATGGCGTGGAAGCTCAGGGCCGTACAGCTCCGCGTCACGGCGATGGGGGTCACCGAGGTTCCCGTCAGCCTCGAGGTCCCCACCGCGCCGTCTCCGCACGACGTCGCCGTCACGGCGCTGCCGGCGGTCGACGGTTGGGCGCTGGCGTGGCTTCAGCACCCGACGCCGAACTTCACGGTGCTCTCGACCATCGTGATGCGCGCCGACGGCGGTACGCCGTTGACCGGCTTCGCCCCCGGCAGTGGCATGACGCTCGGCCCTCCGGCGCTCGCCGCCTTCGACGCGGGCATCGTCGTCGCGTGGACGGCGCCTTCGGCGACCGTCAGCCCGCTGTGGACGGCGACGTTGTCCCTGACCGGCTCGTACATCGAGAGCGCGGCGGTGAGAGCTGCGCCTGGCGGTGTCGCGTTCGAGCCGGCGCTCGACTTCGACGGAACGTACTTCAACCTCGTCTGGGCCGAGAGCTACGGCATCGCGGCCGGCCTGAAGCGGCAGCAGTTCAAGCCGAAGGAGACAGGCTCGGACTCGGTCATCAGCGTCCCCACGCTCTTCAACGTGCACCGCGCGCCCGCGATCGCCACGCGCGCCGCCGCGGACGGCGGCGTCGACATGCTCGTCGCCTTCGAGTCGTCGCTGGGCAACACCCTGGCCGACGTGCACGTCTGGCATCAATGGAACTACCAGCCGGAGGACACCTATCTCCTCTCCCGCGCCCCCGGCGCCCAGGGCCGGCTTGCCGTGACGGCGGTGCAGGACGGCTTCGTCGCCGCATGGCTCGACTCGCAGCGGCGCGATCGACTCGTGTCGCTCGAGCTCACACGCTTCGCGCTCGACGGTGGCCGGGTGACGCCGATCATCCCGATGCCCGACGCGGGGCTCCTGCCCGACCAGCCCGCACTCGCCGCCACCGACTCGCGCGTGCTCCTGGTCTGGAAGGAACGCTTCTCCGAGCCGGGCATCTATGCGCGGCGGCTCACGCCGTCGCTGGGCTTCTTCAACGATGCGGCCCCGGGCAAGCGGCTCTCGGAGACCATGCCGCTCGACTCCGAGTCCGCGCCCGGCGTCGCCACGAGCGGCTCGGACTTCATGGTGACCTGGGCCTCGCAAGACGGCGGCGGCTTCTTCCGCCGCACCGACGTCGACGCAGAGCCGATCGAGCCCGTCACGGCGCTCAGCCAGACCGGGGGCGCCCGGCACCCCTCCCTCGCGTGGGACGGCCGCGGTTACCTCGTTGCCTGGGAAGAGCTGCGCACCGGCACCGGGAACGGCAGCCGGCGGGTGGTGATGGCGCGCGTCGTGGCCGATGCGGGCATCGGGTCCGGCGTCGCCGTCGATTCCGCTTCGAACATCGCGGCGCAGCACCGGCCGCTCGTCGTCTCCAACGGCAAAGGGAGGTCGCTCGTCGCGTGGACCGAAGAGGGCGTGGGGTGGACCCTGCGTGCGGTCTTCGTCGACCCGCAGGGCGCTCGCGGCGCGGCGTTCGACGTCGCCACCGGCCTGCTGCGCCCCGAGCTGCAGCCGCTCTCCGGCGGCTTCGACGGGCTCGGCTTCCAGCTCGTCTACCGCCGCCGCGAGGGCACTCTCGACCTCGCCACGGTCTCCCTCGACGGTGGCGTGACGCCGCTCGCGGCCGGGCCCTTCGACGGCAGGAACCCCGCGTTCGCGAGCTCCGCCGGCGGCGCGGGGCTCGTGCTGTACGAGAAGTTCGACGTGCAGCGCACCACGACGCGCGCGTTCCTGCGCACCGTCGGAGAGGCCCGCGCCGTCGTGGCCCCCGACGCCGGCTCGGCCGACGGGGGCGCGCCGGTCGTCGACGCCGGCATGCCGGCCGGGCCGCCGGTCATCGTGGTCCCCAAGCTCGGCGCGTCCTGCGGGGCGAAGCTCGAGGCGAAGTTCGAGACCCAGGACGGCAGCGCCGCGAAGTGGGAGCTCGTCGAGGGGCCCGGCACGCTCGACCCGAGCGGCCACTACGTCTGGGAGGGCGCCCGGGTGAAGACCCGCGAGCGCCTCGTCGTGCGCGCGTCGAACGGCGACGGCAGCACGGTGAGCGAGCCGCTGGCCGTCGACGTCGACTGCGGCGAGCAGCTGAGCTTCGAGACCTGCGGCTGCAGCAGCACCGGCCTGCCGCTGGTGCCGCTGCTGCTGCTCGCGCTCGCCCGCCGCCGGCGCCGCGGCGCCACCGTGCTCGCCGCGCTGTGTGGGCTCGCCGGCTGCGGCCGCACCGCGTTCTACGACGCGAGGGACCAGCCGGTGAAACCGCCGCCACCGCCGCCGGTGCTGTACTGCGGAGACGGCGAGGTGACCGCGCCCGAAGCCTGCGACGACGGCGACACCGACGCGACCGACGAGTGCCTGCCCGACTGCACGAAGGCCCGCTGCGGAGACGGCTACGTCCGCCTCGGCGTCGAGGCGTGCGACGACGGCAACGCCGACGAGAACGACCTGTGCACCTCGCGCTGCTCGCTCACCTCGTGCGGCAACGGCCGCCTCGACCCGCGCGAGCAGTGCGACGACGGCAACCTCGACGACACCGACGCCTGCGCCAGCACCTGCCTGCTCGCGCGCTGCGGCGACGGGCACGTCTTCGCCGGCGTCGAGGACTGCGACGACGCCAACGCGGCGAACACCGACGACTGCACCACGGCGTGCCGCCGGCCGCGCTGCGGAGACGGCTTCGTGCACGCCGGCGTCGAGCCGTGCGACGACGGCAACACCGTCGACGACGACTTCTGCACCAACGCCTGCAAGCTGCCCGTGTGCGGAGACGGCCGCCGCGCCGGCGCCGAAGAGTGCGACCTCGGCGCGATGAACGGAGACCGCCCCGCGTTTCTCATCTCGCAGCCCTCGGGCACGCGCATCGCCACCGACGCGCTGGTGCGCGCGCGCACCGCCGTCGCGTTCTACGACTACCGCTCGGCGTCGAGCCACACCGGCCTCGAGCGCGTCTCGGAGAGCCGCATCTACCTCTACGTCGACTCCGGCACCGGGCGGCTGTCGCTGGTGCTCACGCACGGCATCGACTTCGACACGTCGGGAGAGCGCCAGCCGTCGGCGCGCGTGAACATGGACATCACCGGCCTGCCGAGCGGCGTCACGCTCGACGTGGTCGACGACCCGGGCCTGTCGCCTGCCGAGGCGACGAAGACGGGCAACATGGCCGCCGGCCGGTGGAGCTTCAACCAGAACAGCGACGGCATGGTGCTCGGCGGGCTGCCGTTTCCGGGCGTGTGGAAGGTGACGGTGACTCCGCAGTTCATGATGGGGCTGACGACGTGGGGCTGGGTGCGGCAGGACGCGGTGCGAATTCCGCTCGTGATGACCGAGCCCATCACCATCGAGGCCTTCGACACGAGCACGTTCTGCGGCACCGACTGCCGCGTGCCGCGCTGCGGAGACGGGAAGTTCCAGGGCGGCGAGGTCTGTGACGACGGCAACGTCGTCGGCGGCGACGGCTGCGCCGCCGACTGCAAGTCGCTCAAGTGAAGCTGCTGCGCGCCGCCGCCCGCCGCGTCGTTCCCCTGCCGGTGCGCGTGGCGCTGCGCCGGTGGCCGAGCATGCTCGCGCTGATGCGGCTGCCGGCCCCCGAGCGCGGGCGGCCCGAAGACTTTCCGTGGGTGCAGTGCTCGCGCTCGACTCCGCTGCGTCGCGAGACGGCGGTCTACGGTGAGGCCATGCAGCGCGCGAAGGAGCAGAACGTCGCGCTCGCCGCCCGGGCATTGGACGGCGTCGTCATCGGCCCGCGCGGCTTCTCGTGGCACCGCACGCTCGGGCCGCCGGTCGCCTGGCGCGGCTTCGCGGCCGGGCCCGAGCTGCACGACGGCGTGCTCGCGCCGGGCGCCGGCGGCGGGCTGTGTCAGGCCGCGAACCTCGTCTTCTGGCTCGCGCTGCACGGCGGCCTCGAGGTGCTCGAGCGGCATCGCCACGCCCTCGACCTGTTCCCCGACGAGTCGCGCTCGACGCCGTTCGGCTGCGGCGCGACCGTGTTCTTCCCGCACAAGGACTTGAGGCTTTGCTCGGTGCGGCCGGCGCTGCTGTCGCTGCGGGTCGAAGACGGCGCGCTGCACGGAGCGCTGCGCTACGCGGCGGACCCGGGCTTCACCTGCGAGGTGCTCGAGCGCGACGCGCGCTTCGTTCGCGAGGGCGCGCACGTGTTTCGCGAGAACGCGCTGTGGCGCCGCTTTGCTCCGTCGGGCCGCGAAGAGCTCGTGGCGCGGCACCGCGCGCGGGTCACGTACCCTGTCGCTTGAGGTCCGTGCGCACGTCCCACAGCTCGGGGAAAAACGTGAGCTCGAGGGCCTTGCGCAGGAAGGCGACTCCGCTCGAGCCGCCGGTGCCGGTCTTGAAGCCGATGATGCGGTGCACCGTCTTCATGTGGCGGAAACGCCAGAGCTGAAACCGCTCTTCGACGTCGACGAGCTTTTCGCACATCTCATACGCGTTCCAGTTCGAATCTGGTTTTTCATAGATACCGCGAAATACATCCTGAACTGCCTGACTCTTTTCATATGGCTGAGAAAAGTCGCGGTCGGTTCTGTCTTTTGGAATCGGAAAACCCTTGCGCGCGAGGTGCCTCAAGAACTCGTCGTACAGCGAGGGCGCGAGCAGGCGTGCCTTCAGCCAGTCGTGAATCTCGCCGCGGAAGGGCAGCAGGGCCTTCTCGTCCTTGTTGCCGAGAATGAACTCGAGCGCGCGGTACTGGTAGCTCTGAAAGCCGCTCGCGCGGCCGAGGGAGTCGCGGAACTCGAGGTACTCGGTGGGGGTCATCGTCTCGAGGACGCTCCACTGCTCGAAGAGCATGCGCTGGATGTGGGCGACGCGCGCGAGGATCTTGAAGCTCGGCGAGAGGTTGTCGGACTTCACGAACGCGACGGCCGCGTCGAGCTCGTGGAGCATGAGCTTCATCCACAGCTCGCTCGTCTGGTGCTGAATGATGAACAGCATCTCGTCGTGGTGCGGCGGTGAGCTCTTCGGCCGCTGGGCATTCAGCACCTGCTGCAGCTCGAGGTAGTCGCCGTAGCTGCCGCCCGGCCCCAGCTCGGTGTGAATGGTGTTTTCGAATTCGCGACGATTCATGGCGCGCATCGTCTAATTTCGCCGCATGACGCTCAAGCGCTCATTCACGGCTCTGGCGCTCGTCTTCGTCTGCGCGTGCAAGAAAGACCGCCCGCCGCCGCCGCCGCCGCCGCCTCCGTCGGTGCCGGCCGAGACCCCCAAGGCCGACCCGGCCGCCGCCGCGCCTGCCGCCGCCGTGGACGCCGCAGACGACAGCGCCGAGCCGCTCGCGTGGGCGATTCACTCGGGCGACGGCAGGTCGACGCTGCGGCAGAAGCCCGCCGCGCCGGGCAAGTGCTTCCTCGAGTGCACCGCCGGGGACGGCAGCGTCGCCTGGTCGTCGACGGGCGCTGACTGCTTCGGAGAGAAATCAGACCGCAAATTTCTCTCCAATGATTGCCTGCGCACCGTCGTCATCATTCCCTCGCCGTCGCGCGCCCAGGCGTGGCGCAAGACGCAGGTGATGCGCGTGTATAAAAAAGAGAGGCTCGACTACCCGGTGATGGGCATCGCGGTGCTCAAAGACGAGAAGCTCATCAAGGCGAGCCCGTCGTGGCTGAAGGGCTGCTACGGGCTCGCGGGAGACCCGCCGCAGTACTCCGCCGACGGAAGCGCGGTCGAGTACGAGACCATCGACGGCAAGAAGGCCAGCGTGCCGCTGGTGGCGGAGAGGTAGCGGCTGCGAACCCGTGCAGCGAAGGAGCAGCCCCGAAGCCGACGCGCGGCCCGCGGAGTCCGCTACTTCTTCTTCCGCGCCTCGGCGAGCGCCTTCGCACCGGCGCGGCCGCGGGGAAGGATGACGTCCTTCACCGAGCCGGGGGGCGCGAAGTCTTTCCAGTCGGCCGGCAGGCGGCCCGTCCGGTCGAGGCTGCGGTACTTCTGGTAGTGCGCCGCGCAGTAGCCCTTGCTGCGCGCCGGGCGCTTGCAGCCGATGAGCGCACAGCCGCGGTCGTTCTGACCGTTCTGCGCGCGCGTGCGACGCCCGCCGCCGCGAGCCGCGCCGCTGGGGCGCAGCGAGAGCTTGAACGGATTCGGCGGCCGGCCGGGCCCGCGCTTTCCGCCGCCCAGCACCGCGGACAGCTGCGAGATGATTGCGCCCTGGCTCTGAATCTGCGCCAGCGCCTGCTCGATGGGGGCGAGCTGCGCGGAAATTTCATCACGAATCATGTCCCGGATGGCTCTATCAACCGACATTTTGCGGCTCCCTGTTTTTGAGGATCACAGATGTTTCGACAGTGGGACGAACAGGGTTCGTATGTATGTGAATAATTCCCGAGCGTAAAGCTTTATGGCTCGAGCGCGATGCCCGGCGGCTCGTCGCACGCGCCCTTCGCGGCTTCCCAGATTTCCGCGGAGGACTCGTTGATGCCTGCCGAGATGCCACCGGCGACGAGCACGCGCCCGTCGTGCAGCAGCGTCGCGGTGTGACCTTTGCGCGAGGTCGCCATGGTGCCGGCGATGCACCAGTGCTGGCCGCTGCTGATGAAGCGCTGGGCGAGCGGAGTGTCGACGACCGAGTGCGCCTCGCCGCCGGTGAGCAGCACGTCGCCTCCGTCGAGCACGACCGCGGCGAACGACGCGTGCGCCATCGACAGCGAGTGCTCGGCGAGCGTCCACGTCGCAGCGCCGGGCTTCCACAGCTCGCACAGGTTGGTCAGCCCGCTCGGTGCGACGCCGCCGACGACCATCACGCGGCCGTCGGGCAGCAGCAGCGCGGCGTGGTGCTGGCGCGGGTCGCGCAGCTCGGGGCCGGCGCTCCAGGTGTTCTTCGACGGCGAGTAGCGCTCGGTGCTCGAGAGCGTCTTCACCTCGCGGCCGCCGGTGACGAGCACGTCGCCGCCCGGCAGCAGCACCGCCTTGTGGCCGCTGCGCGGAGCGTTCATGCGGGGCACCGGCGCCCACGTGTCGAAGCGTGGGTCGTAGATCTCGGCCGAGGCGACGGTGCCGCGCTGCTCGCGCACTCCGCCGGCGACGAGCACGCGGCCGTCTTCGAGCCGCGTCGCCGAGTGGACGTTGCGGGCCTCGGCCATCGAGCCCGCGGGCGTGAACTTGCCGGTCTTCGGGTCGAACAGCTCGCACGACGCGAGCGCGACGAAGCGGTCTCCGTCGTGCGCGACGCCTCCGGCGATGAGCACGCGCCCGTCGTCGAGCAGCGTGGCGGTGTGGCCGCTGCGGCCGGTGGCGAGCTGCGGCCCCGGCTTCCACGCGTTCTTCTTCGGCTCGTAGAGGTCGGTCGTCGCCAGCTCGACGAGCGCTTCGGCGCCGCGGCCTCCGACGACGAGCACGCGGCCGTCTTTGAGCAGCGTGGCGGTGTGCGCCGCGCGCGGTGACGAGAGGTTCCCTGCCGGCTTGAAGCGCCCCGCCCACTGCCCGTTGGCAGCGGCAGGAGCGGCCATGAGCAGCAGTGCGAGAGAGAGCGCGGTCACGCTTTCTTCGACGGCAGCGGCGGGCGGGGAGCGGTCGAGGGGCCCTGCACGCGCGGCCCTTCGCTGACGGTCGAGCGCACCTGCGACGGTGGCCGCGCCGGCCCGGTCAGCGGCGTCGAGCCCAGCGGGTGCATCGGCGCCGTCGGCTTCGGTGGCGGAGGCGCCGACGCCGTCACCGGCACCCGCGTCTCGGTCGGAGAGGGCGGCGCCGCGACGAGCGCCGCCGGGTCGGTCACCGCGGCCTCGGTCAGCTCTCCGCCGCGCTCGTCTCCGAGCGCCTCGCTGTCGTCCTCGGAGATGACGATGACGCGGTCTCCCGCCTCGAAGATGATGCTCTCGTTCTGCGGCGGGTTCACCAGCGGGTTCGACTGGCCCTTCACGTAGCCGATGGCCACCTCACCGCGGGAGCGCGCCACCTTCTGCGCGAGCAGCCACGACGTCGGCTGACCCAGCGTCGCGTAGCACTCGGCGCGCTTGAGGTAGACCTCGTTGCCGTCCGAGTCGAACAGGTCGGCGAACACGGCGTTCAGCTCGCGGCGCTCGCTCACCTGCGTGAGCAGCATCGACGTCATCTCCGAAGACACCACGAAGTCGGCGCCGTAGTCGCGCTCGATGAGGTCCTTCGTTCGGGGGTCGAGAATCTCGCTGATGATGCGCGGCTTCTTCTCGCCGTACTGCGCGAACAGCGTGCGCAACAGCAGCACGGTGATGACGGTGCGCGCGTCACACTCGTCTTCGGGCATCGACGTGTCTGCGATGACCATCGCGCAGACGAAGTCGGGGCTCGCGACGCGCTTGAGCGCCTCGGGCTGCGTCGGGTCACCCTCGACGTACTTGAGCTTCAGGTTCTTGAGCGCGCCGACCTCGGCCTTGATGAACTCGGCGAACGTCTCTTTCTCCTGGCCGGGCATCAGCCACGCCTCGGAGCCGGGCAGCACGTAGTTGTCGAACTCGCGAATCATGTCGCCGAGCTTCGGGCTCATGCCGCACACGAGCAGGCGCTCCGGCTTTCGCGCGATGGGGTTGGCGCCCTTGAACGTCTCGGGCACCGACGGCTCTTCGGGCGAGGGTTTGAGCGAGAACGAGTCGTCGTCTTCGGCGATGACCAGCAGCTCGTCGGTCGCCTCGAGCATGAAGTCCTCGGGAGGGTTCAGTGTGCAGGTCGCTTCTTTCCCGTCCTTCGCGGGGCGGCGCACGCCGGCCACGACCGCGTCCTTCATGCGCCACTGCGCGACCGAGAACGGCTGGCCGGCCAGCTCGGGGAAGCTCTTGAAGTAGAACTCGCTGCCCTCGTACGTGAGCAGGTCGCGGTACACCTGGGCGAGGCCGTTCTGCCGCGCCGTCTGCACCATCAGGCGGGAGAGCGTCTCTTCCATCGCGACGACCTCGACGCCGCCGGCGCCGAGCTGCTCGACCACGCTCTTGCGCGAGCTGTCGATGAGCTCGACGACGGCGTGGTTGCTCGTCAGCGCGCCCGGCACGCGGCGCAGCGCGAGCAGCGTCTTGATGGCGCCCATGTCCGCGCTGCCGGCGGAGCTGTCGTCCGGGTCCTCGTCGGTGTCCGCGGCGAGGACGATGATGCTGCGCGCGCGGCCGGCGCCGACCTTGCGCAGGTCGTGCGGAGAATACGGAGAGCCCTGCCGCACGATGACGCGCGTGGTGAGCATGTCTCCCATTCGCTCGCGCACCGTGTTCTCGACCTCTTCCTTGTCGGTCATCGACAAAATCACGACCGACGCGCTCGGCTGGTTGGAGTTGGCCTCGCGCAGCTCTCTCAAGATGGGGAAGATCTTCTCGCCGTAGCCGAGGATGAGCGTGTGGCGCTCGTCGATGACCGGGCTCTTGCCCTTGCGAAGGTCGTCGATCTTGTCGCCGATGGTCGACGACACGAGGCCGATCAGCAACGCGACCACGCCGACGCCGCACAGGGTGGTGAAGATGGCGAGCAGCGCGACGACCGCGCCCTTCGAGTCGTCGTCGCCCATCGTGCCGGCGTCGAACACGCGCGTCGTCGCCCACCAGTAGCCCTGAAAGATGCCGAACGAGTCACCGTCCTCGACCGGCATCAGGAACTTCACGATGACGGCGTTGAAGGTGATGAGCAGGAACGAGAGACCGAACAGACCGACGAACCGGGCCATCGGGCTCCACGACAGGAAGCGGTCGACCTGGTAGCGAATCTTGTCGCCGGTGGACGGCGTGTCGATCTTCTGGGCATTGTCGGCCATGGGCGGCGGGCACCATATCGTCACCTTTCACGGGAGAGGAACATGAGCTGTCAGGTCTGCGGTCGACAGGTCGCCACCGCGCGCGTTCACCTCATGCAGAACATCGGCATGCTGGTCGCGCGGCAGTCGAAGACGCTGGCCGGCGACGTGTGCCGCCCGTGCGGAATGCAGGCGTTCAAGTCGATGACGCTCACCACGCTGTTCCTCGGCTGGTGGGGCCTCATCTCGCTGTTCCTGACGCCCGTCTTCCTGATCATGAACCTCGTCGCGTGGTCTTCGCTGCGCTCGCTGCCCGCGGGTGACGAGACGGGGATTCAAAGCGGGTGATGCTTCCGCTGCTGTTCATCCTCGCCGCTGCGCCAGCCCCCGCCGCCGCGCCTTCCGAAGACGTCGAGCCCGCGCTCGTCTTCTACTTCGAGGCCGAGGGCGGCAAGCGCGTGCCGGTCGAGCTCGACAAGCCGTTCAACCCGGCCGAGCTGGGCAAGTCGGCGACGCTCAAGCTCGAGCCGCGGCGCCGCTTCGCGTACGCGGGCCTGCAGCTCGACTACCCGCGCGAGTGGGGCTTCGAGGCCGACCTCGACGCGCAGTTCGCGTCATGGACCATCTCGGGCAACGACGCGAAGGTCGTGGTGCAGCGGTACAGAGGCCAGAAGAAGCTCGACCAGCTGCACAAGAACGTCGTCGCCGAGATGCAGAAGGCGTACGGCGGCAAGGCGAAGGAGACTCCGAGCACCCTCGCCGCCGCCGGCCGCACGCTCGAGGGCACGCGGCTCGAGGTCGACCTCGCCGGAGTCCCCATCGTGCAGGAGCTCTACCCGGTGAAGTCAGGCGCCGACATCGTGGAGCTGATCATCCAGGACGCTCCGAAGAAGAGCGGAGAGCCGTCGGCCGAGCGCGTGAAGCTCGAAGGGCTGCTCAAAGAGACGCTCAAGCTGCCGGCCGCGAAGTGATCTCGCTCTGCACGCTGAACGCGAAGTTCCTGCACGCCTCGCTCGGCCTGCGCTGGCTCTACGCGAACATGGGCGAGCTCAAGGCCTCGACGCGGCTGCTCGAGTTCGACATCAACCAGTCGCCCCGCGACATCGTCGAGCAGCTCGTCGCCTCGCGCCCGCGCATCGTGGCGTTCGGCGTGTACCTCTGGAACGTCGACCAGACGCTGAGCGTCGTGCGCATGCTGAAGGCGCTCGACCCGTCGCTCGTCGTCGTCGTGGGCGGGCCCGAGGTCAGCCACGAGACCGAAGGGCAGCCCATCGCCGCCGCCGCCGACCACGTCATCTGCGGAGAGGCCGACCTCGCGTTCGCCGAGCTGTGCGCTGCGCTGCTGCGCTCGGAGCAGCGGCCCAGGGTCTTACGGCCCGCGCTGCCCGACCTCGAGAAGCTCGTCTTCCCGTGGGACGAGTACAGCGCGAGCGACCTCGAGCACCGGCTGCTCTACGTCGAGGCCTCGCGCGGCTGCCCGTACCGCTGCGAGTTCTGCCTCTCGTCGCTCGACGAGAAGGTGAGGGCGCTGCCGCTCGACCCGTTCCTCGCCGCGATGCAGCGGCTGCTCGATCGCGGCGCGAAGCACTTCAAGTTCGTCGACCGCACCTTCAACCTCGACCTTCGCACCAGCCGCCGCATCCTCGAGTTCTTCCTCGAGCGGCTGGGACCCGGGCTCTTCCTGCACTTCGAGCTGGTGCCCGACCGGCTGCCCGCCGCGCTGCGCGAGGTCATCGCGAAGTTTCCGCCGGGCGTGCTGCAGTTCGAGGTGGGAATTCAGACGTTGAACCCCGAGGTGGAACGTCTGATCAGCCGGCGGCAGGACCAGGCGAAGCTCGAAGACAACCTGCGCTGGCTGAAGTCGTCGTCCCACGTTCACGTGCACGCCGATCTCATCGTGGGGCTGCCGGGAGAAGACCTGCCCAGCTTCGCGCGCGGCTTCGATCGCCTCGTCCGCCTCGAGCCGCAGGAGATTCAGGTCGGCGTGCTGAAGCGCCTCAAGGGTACGCCCATCACGCGGCACGAGGGCATGGTGTACAGCCCGGTGCCCCCGTTCGAGGTCTTGCGGACTCCGAAGCTCACCTTCGAGGAGGTGAGCCTGTTGCGCCGCTTCGCGCGCACGTGGGACCTCTTCGCGAACAGCGGAGACTTCAAGCTCACCTTCGCGCGGCTCCTGGCCGAGGCACCGTCGCCGTTCGAGCTGGTGATGAAGCTCAACGCGCGCGTGGCGGGGCCTCAAGTTGGCATCGCGCTCACGCGGCGCTTCCGCATCATGTTCGGGTTTCTCGTCGAAGAGCTGGGCTGGTCGCGCGAGGCCGCGGCAGAGCAGCTGCTGCTCGACTACGTGCGCGTGGGGAAGAGCGACCGCGCGTCGTGGCTCGACAGCCTGCCGGACGCGAAGCTCGCGCAGGCGACGCTCGACGCCCGGCAGCAACGGCACCGCGGTCCCGCCTGAGCTAAGAAGGCGGCAGATGTCCTCGTTGGATCCGTCGCAGAAGCTCGAGGTGTTTCGCCGCGCGACCGATCTCCTCGCCTCGTCCCGCACCTTCGACGAGACGATGTCGCACACCATCGCGGCGTTTCTGCCCGCGCTCGGAGACTTCGGCTTCTTCGACCTCGACGTCGGCGGCCGCGTGCAGCGCACCGCCCGCGCGTTCGAAGACCCGCGCGTCGAGGCCATCTTGAAGCCGACGCAGTGGGTTCGTCAGGAGCACCCCGACCTGAACCTGTGCGCGCTCTCGACCGGGCGCTCCGCGCTGCACCCGGCGATCGACGACACCTGGTACCGCACCATCGCGCTGAACGAGGGCCACCTGCAGGTGCTGCGCGACCTTCAGTTCACGTCGATGATCACCGTGCCGATGCGCTACCAGGGCGAGCTGCTCGGAGCGCTCACGCTCTTCTTCGGCCGCTCGGGCCGCCGCTTCGACGGCGAGCTGCTCGCGTTCGCGGGCGACCTCGCCGCGCTGGCCGCCCCCGTGGTCGCGAACGCGCGGCTGCTCGAGCGGCAGCGCGCCACCACCGAGGCGCTGCGGGTCAGCGAGGAGCGCATGCGCGTCGGCATGGACGCCGGCCAGCTCGGAGTCTGGGATTGGGACGTCCGCACCGGTCGCGTGAGCTGGTCCGACCGTGTCTATGACCTGCACGGGCTCTCGCGCGAAGAGTTCGGAGGTCGCATCGAAGACTTCTGGGCGCTGGTGCAGCCCGAGGACCGCGAGCGCGTGAAGGCGGCGATCGACGCCGCGCTGCGCGGCGACGGCACGTACCAGCTCGAGCTGCGCACGCACCTCCGCGATGGGGTGCAGCGGTGGATCCACACGCGCGGCGAGGTGCTGCGCGACGAGACCGGAGTTCCCGTGCGCATGCTCGGAGCCGTCTACGACATCACCGAGCGCAAGCGGCTGCTCGCCCAGGCCGAGGAGCAGAACCGCGGCAAGGACGAGTTCCTCGCCATGCTCGGCCACGAGCTGCGCAATCCGCTCACGCCGATCGTCACCGCGCTGCACCTCATGGAGCGCCGCGAGCCGAGCGCGGTGCGCTACGAGCGCGAGGTGATTCAGCGCCAGGTCGGCCACATGAGCCGGCTCGTCGACGACCTGCTCGAGGTCGCGCGGCTGACGCACGGCAAGGTGAAGCTCGACCCCCGGCGCGTGGACCTCGGAGACCTCGTCGAGAAGGTCGTCGAGGAGCAGCGACCCACGCTCGCCGTTCAGCTCGCCTTCACCCGGGGCGAGGACACGTTCATCGACGGCGACCCGGTGCGGCTCGCGCAGATCACCTCGAACCTGCTCGCGAACGCCGCCAAGTTTTCGGCGCCCGGCCAGCGCGTCGAGGTGCGGGTCGCGGCCGCCGGTGACGAGGTCGAGCTGCTGGTGCGCGACGAGGGCCGCGGCATCGAGCCCGACCTCCTGCCGCGCGTGTTCGATCACTTCGTGCAGGGCCAGCAGGAGCTCGCGCGGCCGCGCGGCGGGCTCGGGCTCGGGCTCGCGATCGTGAAGAACCTGGTGGGCCTGCACGGCGGCGCGGTGAGCGCGTACAGCGACGGACCGTGGCGCGGCACGACGTTGCGCGTGACGTTCCCGAGCGCCGGCGCGCGAGCCGTTCAGGCGCAGACGGCGGCTGCGGTGCGCAGCGCTCCCCCGCGGGCGGCGCGCGTGCTGGTGGTCGACGACAACGCCGACACCGCGGAGACGCTGGGGCATCTCCTGCGCGCCAGCGGTCACGAGGTGCGGCTCGCCGGCGACGGGCCGGCGGCGCTGGCCGCGGCGTCGGGGTTTGCTCCGGACGTCGCGATCCTCGACATCGGGCTGCCGACGATGGACGGCTACGAGCTGGCGCGGGAGCTCAGGCGCCGCGAGCCGCAGGGCTTGAGGCTCATCGCGCTCACCGGCTACGGGACCGCGTCGGATCGCGAGCGCGCGGTGAACGCCGGGTTCGACGAGCACCTCACGAAGCCGGTCGACCCCACCGCCATCCTCGCGCGCATCGACGCCGCGACGGCGCCGCGGCCGCAGCGCTGATCCGCAGCTGCTGCGAGGCTCCTCGCGTTCACGCTTCGCGGTTCAGGCCTTCGACGTCGCCGCCGCGCGCGGTCTCACCAGCGTCGGCCCCACCTTCGCCTCGATGTCCGCCTGCAAGCTCTTGCGCAGGCCGAGCATGAAGCCGGCTTCCGCGACCACGAACAGGGGGCCGATGACGAGGCCGATGAGGTCGTCGACGAACGCGGGCTTCTTGCCCTCGAAGTAGTGGCCGACGAACTGAAACACCCAGCCGACGGCGAACAGGCCGACGCCGAGCCACAGGCCGCCCTGCAGGCCGAGCCAGAGCGCGACGCCGTCGAACACCAGCATCGCGAGGCCGAGCCGCACGTCGAGCACGAAGTAGAAGACGCTCACCGCGGCGATGGCGGCGTACGCCGCGTACGGGTGCGCCGCGGCGAGCAGCATCGCGACCGCCACCACAATCATCGGGATGCCGACGAAGTGCGTGGCGATGTTGCGCTTGTCGCGGTGGTAGGCGGCGTAGTCGCAGAGGTACCCGGTCGCGGTCTTCACGGACGGCAGGTTAGAGCCTGCCGGAATCCGAAGGCGAGGCACCTCCGTAAACACCGCACATGCGTGGCCGGTGTGCTAGGCAGCTCTCGGTGATGCGCGGGTACCGCCTGGTTCTGGGTGGTTTTGCGGCCGCCCTGCTCGCGTGGGGGCTGGTCGGCGCGCCCATTCACCACCAGCTGGTGGGACATCAGCACACCCCGGTGCTGTGGCAGCCGAAGTCGCTGCCGCTCAAGTCGGCGAAGGCGAAGGCCAAGAAGCAGCCACCGCCGACGCACCAGCACGGCGCGCCCGGCCGGGCAGACCACGACCACGGAGCGCAGAGCCTCGAGCACGGCAAGGTCGCGCTGACGACGGCTCCTGCGGTGCCGCAGCTCCACCTCGTCCTCGCCGCGCTCACCACGAAGGACGCGCCCGAGCAGCACGCGCCGGACCTCTTCGAGCAACACCGCAGCGAGCAGCCGCAGGGCCCGTAGCGACGCACGTCCCTTGAGAAGACGTGTCCCGTCGTTCGTCCCCTCCAACTCCCTTCGTGCGCCATGAACTGCCTTCGCGGGCTCGCGCTCGGCGCGTGCCTGTTCTCCGCCATCGCGGCGGCACATACGCCTCTGGAAGACGGCGGGATGCTCGAGGGCGACGAGCTGCTCGATGCAGGCTTCCCCGAGCCGACGCCGCAGCAGCAGGCAGAGCCCGCGGGTCGCGTGCTGAGCACCACGGTGCGCGCCGTGCGCCCGGTGCGCAGCGCGTCCGAGTACTCGGTGCCGCAGGACGTCGTCGACGCGGCGCCGAAGCCGTCGGCGACCGACCTCTTGCGCCTCGTGCCGGGCATGGTCGCGACGCAGCACAGCGGCGCTGGCAAGGCGCAGCAGCTGTTCCTGCGGGGCTTCGACGCCGTGCACGGGCAGGACGTCGAGCTCAACGTCGGCGGTCTGCCGGTGAACCAGCCGTCGAACATTCACGCCATCGGCTACGCCGACGTGAACTGGCTCATTCCCGAGGCGGTGCGAGAGATCAAAGTCACCGAGGGCACCTACCGCGCCTTCCAGGGAGACTTCGCCGTCGCCGGCACCGTTCGCTTCGAGCTCGGCCTGCCGGAGCAGGGCTTCCTGCTGGGCGTCACCGCCGGCCGCTTCGGCACCTACCGCGTCGTCGCCGGTGTCCGGCCGGGCGCAGACGAGGGCACGTTCGCCATCGGCGAGTACGCGACGTCGCAGGGCTTCGGCGAGGCCCGCGGCTACGGCCGCGGCTCGGTGCTCGGCCAGGTCTCGACGCGCGTGGGGCCGGTGAAGTTGAGCGCGCTCGCCGGCAGCTACATCACGCAGTTCGACTCGCCCGGCGTCGTGCGCGTCGACGACTACGAGCGCGGCCGCTTCGGCTTCTACGACGCCACTGCGAAGGGGCAGGGCGGCTCGGCGTCTCGGCACCAGCTGTTGCTCGGCGCCGACCTGGTGCACGAGAGCGGCCGCACCACGCTCCAGGTCTACGGAATCCTCGCGGACCTCACCCTGCGCAACAACTTCACCGGCCACCTGCAGGACGCGCGCGGCGACGGGCTCGAGCAGCAGCACGACACGAACATCGTCGGCGCGCGCGTTCAGCACCACCGGCACTTCACCGTCTTCGGCGCGCCGCTGAACCTCGACGTGGGGCTGGGCGGCCGCCGCGACGGCATCGCGCAGACGCAGAAGGCGTACGACGAGAGCGACGGCCGCATCTCCGAGAACGAGATCGACGCCCGCATCACGCAGAGCTCGGCGTACCTCTACGGCGAGGCCACCTGGAGCCCCGGCGCCTGGCGCTTCCTGCTCGGCGGTCGCGCCGACCTGCTCGCGTTCGACATCCGCGACGAGATCGCCTTCACCAACCCGCGCTTCTACGACGGCAAGGGCTACCAGCGGACGGCGATGGGCGTTCACCCGGCGCTGAAGGCCGGCGTCGAGCGCCGCTTCGGTCAGAGCTTCCGCGCCTTCTTGAACTACGGCGACGGCTTCCGCTCTCCGCAGGCGCGCAGCCTCGCCCAGGGAGAGCGCGCGCCGTTCGCCACCGTCCGCGGCGGCGAGGCGGGCGGCGCCTTCGCGTACGGGCCCGTCGCGGCGCAGCTGTCCGGCTTCGCGTCGTGGGTGCAGGACGACTTCTTCTTCGACCACACCGTCGGCAGCACGGTGTTCGTGGGCTCGACGGTTCGCGGCGGCGCGGCGCTGCAGCTCATCGCGCGGCCTATCGAGGGGCTCGTCATCTCCGCGAGCGGGACCGTCGCCACCGCGCGCATGACGCAGACGGGCGCCCTGCTGCCGTACTTCGCTCCGCTGGTGGGTCGCGTCGACGTCGGCTACTCGAGGCCGTTCACGCTGTTCGACACCGAGCTGACCGGCCGCGTGGGCGTCGCCGGCACGCTCATCGGGCCGAAGCCGCTGCCGTACGGCGAGCTCTCGAACACCGTCGGCCTGGTCGACCTGCGCATGGGCCTGCGCGTTCGCTGCGTCGAGGTGCTGTTCGACGTCACGAACCTGCTCGACGCGAAGTGGCGCGACGGCGAGTTCGTGTACGCCTCGCAGTTCGACGCGAGCGGCCCGCAGAGCCGGCTGCCCTCGCGGCACTTCACCGCGGGCGCTCCGCGGCAGGTCTTCTTCACCCTTCAGGTGCACCTATGAGATGGCTGGCCTTGTGGTGTCTGTCGTTGGTGGCGTGCGGCAGCGTCGAGCAGAAGCGCCGCACGTTCCCGGTCGAGATTTCGTCGCTGGCGCCGACGGGCGCGAACGACTTCGGGTGGACGGTGAGCGTCACCTCGGCGACGGCGCGCATCGACACGGTGCGGTTCTTCGAGGGCAAGGTGCTGGTGAGCCAGGCGTGCCGCAGCAACACGAAGTGTTCCGAAGGCAGGGGCCCCGCCGGGCGACGATGGAGCTTCGACCCGTACGTGCTCATCGGCGGCAGCGCGTGGGCGCACGCCGGCCACTACGTGCCGGGCGAGGCGCTGGGCGAGCTGCTGCAGTCGTCGGACGTCGACCTGCTCGCCGCGGCTCCGGTCGAGCTGGGCGTCGCGCAGGCGGTGACGGGTGAATACGGCTCGGTCGAGCTGGGCCTGAAGAACGCACACGTGAAGGGCACCGCGACCAAGGGCGGCATGACCATCGCGTTCGACACGACGCTGTACTCGCCCGAGAAGCCCATCGAGGGCGTGAAGTTCGATCGGCTGGTGCAGGACGAGGTGGGCCGCGTTCACCTCGCCGTGAAGTTGCAGACGTGGCTGTCGCGCGTCGACTTCGCCGCCCCGTTCACCGCGGACGGTGCGGCGCGAAACGGCTTCATCCGCGGAGTTCAAGACACGAGTGCCTACGAGGTGACCTGGAAATGAGAACGCTGCTTCTTTCGCTGGTGATGCTGTCGGGCTGTGGTGGCGCCGGCTCGGTCGTCTTCACGACGTACGGTGAGGAGTTCATCGAAGACAAGATGACCGGCTTCGAAGACGGCTGGGAGGTCACCTACGACAAGTTCCTCGTGAACCTCGGCGAGATTCAGGTCGCCGACCGCAAGGGCAACGTCGCCGCCACGATGAGCGCGCCGAAGGTCTTCGACGTGAAGAAGAAGGGCCCAGTCGAGGTGACGCGCTTCGAGGGGCTGCCGGCCGCGCGGTGGGACGTCGTCGGCTACTCCATCGCACCGGTGACGGCGCAGGCCGTGGCGGGCAACGCCGACGCCGCCGACGTGCAGCTGATGCGCACGAGCGGCTACAGCGTGTACTTCACGGCGACGGCGCGGAAGGGCGCCGAGTCGAAGACGCTCGCGTGGGGCTTCACGCACGACACGCTCTACGAAGAGTGCGCGCAGGAGACGCTGGGCGCCGGCGTCATCGTCCCCGTCGGCGGAGAGGACACCGTGCAGCTCACCATTCACGGAGACCACCCGTGGTTCGACGACCTGCAGTCCGACGACGCGAAGATGCGCTTCCAGGCGTTCGCAGACGCCGACAGGGCTCCCGCCGACGGCGTGGTGACGCTCGACGAGCTCGCGGCGACGCCGCTGACGACGCTGCCCATCGACCAGTACGGCACGGCCGGGGCGGCGAACGTGAAGAACCTGCGCGATTTCGTGCAGACGCTCTTGCGCACCATCGGGCACTATCGCGGCGAAGGTGAGTGCTCTCCGAAAGCGCGCTGACGTGCGCACGCTCTTGAGCGTCGTCGTGTTGCTCGCGGCGGCGTGCAGGGAGAAGCCCGCGTCGTCCGATGCGGTGCAGCGCGCCGACACCGACGTGAAGCCGGCGTTCGACGGAGCGCCGCGGCAGGTGACTGCGAAGGTCGCCGCGCTCTGCGAGGCGCTGCACCAGATGCCGGCAGAGCGCAGGGCCGCGTGCTGCCGCGGCCAGACCGCGGCGCACTTCGCCGGAGAGTGCGCGCGCGTCGTCTCGCTCGCGCTCGAGCAGGGCACCCTCGAGCTGCAGCACAGCGACGCGTGCGTGAAGGAGCTCGTGCTCGCGCACCAGGGCTGCGCGTGGGTGGGCCCGAACGAGCCGACGCTGCCCGAGTCGTGCAGCGGCGTCGTGGTGGGGAAGATTGCCGAAGGCAGGAAGTGCCGCTCGACGCTCGAGTGCGCGAGCGGGCTGCGGTGCCTGGGCGCAGGGCCGACGGCGGCCGGCAAGTGCGCTCCGCCGGGAGAGGACGGCATGGCCTGCGAGCTGTCGGTCGACGTGCTCGTCTCCTACCTGCGCCAGACGCTGCCGCCGCACCTCGAGTGCCGAGGGTTCTGCCAGCGGCACCGGTGCGAGTCGGTGTTGGCCGACGGCGGCGCGTGCACGCTGGACGCACAGTGCCCGCCCGGTCAGCGCTGCGCCGGGACCTGTGTGGCGGGCGCGCGCGGCGGAGCGGGAGACCGGTGCGTCCCGGGCGGCTGTGTGGCGCCGCTGCGCTGCATCGCCGGCGCCTGCGCCACGCCGAAGCCGGAAGGCGAAGCGTGCAGCGCCGACGTCGAGTGTCTCGGCGCGTGCCGCGCCGCGGACGGCGGAAAGCGGTGTGGGCCCGGCTGTTAGACGACTGATCAGCAGTCAGCCCAGCTAGACGCCCCGAGCCGCGGGTTGATATCGGTCGCCCAGCTTCATGCCTCACCTCGAGCACAACGCACTCACCCTGCTGCTGCTGCAGATCGTCGTCATCGTGACGTTGTCGCGGCTGCTCGGCCGCGTGCTCAAGCCGCTCGGCCAGCCGCTGGTCATCGCCGAGGTCATCGCCGGCATCCTCCTCGGCCCGTCGCTGCTCGGGCTCGTCGCGCCCGGGGCGATGGCGTTCCTCTTCCCTGCGTCGTCGCTCGCGGGCCTCAAGCTGCTCTCGCAGGTCGGCCTCGTGCTGTTCATGTTCATGATCGGCCTCGAGCTCGACTGGAAGAACCTGAAGGGCCGCGGCAAGAGCTCGGTCGCCATCAGCCACGCGAGCATCGTTCTCCCGTTCATTCTCGGAGCGGGCCTCGCGCTCGTGCTCCGTCCGCACTACTCGAGCGACGCGGTGCCGCTGCTCTCGTTCGTGCTCTTCATGGGCATCGCGATGAGCGTCACGGCGTTCCCGGTGCTCGCGCGCATCCTCTCCGAGCGGCAGCTGCTCGGGACGCCGCTGGGCGCGATGGCGATCGCCTGCGCCGCCATCGACGACGTGACGGCGTGGTGCCTGCTCGCGCTCGTCGTCGCGGTCAGCCGCTTCCAGGGCATCGCGTCCGCCGCGTGGACGTTGGGGCTCTCGGCGGCCTTCATCGCCGCCATCTTCTTCGTGGTGCGCCCGCTGATGCGCCGCTTCACGCAGCGCGTGAGCCGCACGCCGTCTCCGTCGGCGATCGTGGTCACGCTGCTCGTGCTGCTCGTGTGCAGCGGCATCACCGAGCTCATCGGCATTCACGCGCTGTTCGGCGCCTTCCTGTTCGGCGTCGCGATGCCGAAGGAGAACGGCTTCGCGGCGGCGCTCAACGAGAAGCTCGAGACGGTGGCGGTGTCGCTGCTGCTCCCGTTGTTCTTCGCGTTCAGCGGCCTGCGCACGCAGATCGGCCTGCTCGACGGCGCCACCGACTGGCTCGTCACGCTCGCCATCATCGGGCTCGCGACGCTCGGCAAGTTCGGCGGCAGCAGCGTCGCGGCGCGGCTCACCGGGGTGAAGTGGCGCGAGGCGAGCGCCATCGGAATCCTGATGAACACGCGCGGGCTCGTCGAGCTCGTCGTGCTCAACATCGGCTACGACCTCGGCGTCATCAACTCGACGGTCTTCACCATGCTGGTGGTGATGGCGCTGGTGACGACGTTCGCGACGTCTCCGCTGATTCGGCGCGTGTACCCGATGCAAGAGCTCGCGCGCGAGCGCATCGACGCCGGCGCCGTGCCGCACGAGAAGAAGGGCCTGCTCATCTGCGTGGCGTACCCCGAGAGCGGCAGCGGCCTCGCGCTCGTCACCGCCGCGCTGCAGGACGCGTCCGGTGGAGCCGAGGCCACCGCGCTGCACCTCTTCCCCGCCACCGACCGCCCGTCCGTCGAGTGGAGCAACCTCGAGCGGCCGCCGCTCGAGAGCCCGCTCGGCGCCCTGCTGCAGCGGGCCGAGGCGCTTCACCAGCGCGTGCGTCCGCTCACCTTCACGTCGACGGACTTCGCCGACGACATCTGCCGCACCGCCGAGGCGAAGCAGGCCTCGCTCGTGCTGATGGCGTCCGTCCGGCCGCCGTGGGCGGGTGGAATGCAGACGGTGAAGCACGTCACCGCGCGCTGCGGCTCGCCGGTCGCGGTGCTCGTCGACCGCGGCCTGTCGAAGGTCGAGCGCGTCGTCATCGCGCTCACCGGAGACCCGCACGACGGCGCCGCGTTCGTGCTGGCGCGGCACCTGGGCGGCGCGCGCCCGAAGCCGGTGCGGCTCGGCGACGCCACCGAGCTGGGAGACACCGACCTCGTGCTGGTCGGCGCGAGCCCCAAGGCCGAGAAGCTCGACGCCCTGCTCGAGAAGTCGAAGGCGTCGGTGCTCTGGGTGCACCCCGCCCGCAGCGCCAGCATGGCGACCGCGGCGCTGGCGCTGCTCGAAGGGTCGCCGCCTGCTTCGGCGGCGCCCACCGTGAGCTGACGGCGGTGATGGCCGTCGTCGGGCTGCGCGGTCGACTCGGCGCGGACTACACTCGTCGCGCGTGGACCGCATCACCGCTGCGTTTCTGTCTGCGCTGCAGCAGCCGGCGTGGCCCGAGCTTCCCGCCGCGCTCGCTGCGGTGCTCGCGCGCGCGCACGCGGCCTGGCCCACGCTCGACGTCGGCGACGAGCGCTTCGTGCGTCACCTCGCCGAGCGGCTGCAGCCTCCCGCGGCGGACGCGCTCGAGACGGTGCAGGCCGAGGACCTGTACCTCGCCTGCGCGTGCCGCCATCGCGTGCCGAACGCGCTCGAGCTCTTCGACACGCACGTCCTTCCCCGCATCGACGCGGTGGTGCGGCGCTACGACTCCTCCGACGCGTTCGTCGACGACGTGCGCCAGTCGCTGCGGCAGAAGCTCTTCCTCGAGCCGCCCCGCATCGCGCAGTACTCGGGCCAGGGCCCGCTCGTCGCGTGGCTGCGCGCCGCGGCCGCTCGCGCCGCGGTGAACGCGCTGAGGCCCCAGGCCCGCGCGAGCCTCTCCGAGGCCGAGGAGCTCGACGTGCTCGCCCTCTCTGGGCCCGATCCGGATCTCGCCATTCTCCGTGGCAAGCACCAGGCGGAGTTCCGTGCCGCCTTCCAGAAGGCCGTGGCCGCGCTGCCGACGCGCGAGCGCACCGCCCTCAAGCTCAACGCGCTCGACGGGCTGTCGCTCGAGAAGATCGGCACGATGTACGGCGTCGACAAGTCGTCCGTGTCGCGCTGGCTGACGAAGGTGCACCGCGAGCTGGTCGACCGGACCCGCGACGAGCTGAAGGTGCAGCTCGGCCTCCCGTCGGGGGACGTCGAGAGCCTGATGCTCGCGCTCCAGAGCGTGCTCGCGTCCGGCATCGCGCAGCTGCTCGCGAGCGAGAAATAGGGCGCAAAATGCAACACTGGGCGGCGGCCCGTGTCGGGCTGGCATGAACTGCCCCACCGACGAACAGCTCGCGCAGCTCGCGTACGGCCGCCTCGACGGGCCTCAGCTCGTCGCCGTCGAGCGCCACCTCGACGGCTGCCGCGACTGCCGGCAGCTGCTGGCCGTGGTGTCGGCGGGCTCGGCTCCGCTCACGCAGCCCGAGCGCGCGGCGCTGCAGGCCGGCGAGCGGCTCGGCCGCTACGAGATCGAGCGGCTCATCGCGGCCGGCGGCATGGGCATGCTCTACGTCGCGCGCGACACGCAGCTCGGCCGTCGCGTGGCGCTCAAGCTCATGCGCCCCGCGTTCGGCGGCGACGTCGGCCGCATGCGCCTGTTGCGCGAGGCGCAGGCGATGGCGGCGCTCAGCCACCCGAACGTCGTGCACGTCTACGAGCTCGGCGAGGTCGACGGCCGCGTCTTCGTCGCGATGGAGCTCGTCGAGGGCGGCACGCTTCGCGACGCGATGAAGCAGAGCGGCACGACGTGGCGCCAGGTCGTCGACCTCTTCATCGCCGCGGGCCGCGGGCTTCACGCCGCGCACGTGAGCGGCGTCGTGCACCGCGACTTCAAGCCCGAGAACGTGCTCGTCGGAAAGGACGGCCGCCCGCGCGTCACCGACTTCGGCCTGTCGCGGCCGGGCATGGTCGCCGCCGAAGAGCCTCCGCCGAACGCGGCCATCACGCGCGTCACCGCGACCGGCGCGATGCTGGGGACGCCGGCGTACATGAGCCCCGAGCAGCTCGCCGGGCGGCCCGCGGACGCACGCAGTGACCAGTACAGCTTCTGCGTCTGTCTCTACGAGGCCCTCGTCGGCAAGCGGCCGTTCCCCGCCGACACGCTCGAGGAGCTGCGAGCGCGCGTCACCGGGGGCATGCCTCCGCCTCCGAAGGACGGGCTCGTCCCCGAGCACGTGTGGGCGGCGATCGCGCGCGGGCTGCAGCCGGACCCGTCGCGGCGCTTCCCCGACATGGAGGCGCTGCTGACCATGCTCTCGTTCGAGGGAGCGGCGCGACCTCGACGGCGCACGGCCGGCATCGTGGCAGCGGTGGTGACGGCGCTGCTGGTGGCGGTCGCCGGCGGCGCGACGTTCGTGATGACGCGGCCGCCGGCGGTCACCGCGCTCGGCAGCCAGCCGCTGACGCTCGGCGTGGGCCTCGTGCGCCTGGTCGACCTGCCGAACGTCGAGCGGCTCGCCGTCGGCGACCCTTCGATCGCGGAGGTCAAGAGCATCGCAGGCCAGCAGATCGCCATCAGCGGTCGAGCGCTGGGCAGAACCACGCTGCGCGTCTGGGCCAACGGTGTGCTCACCGAGACGCCCATCGAGGTGACGAACGAAGACTTCATCTCCTCCGACACCACGGTCGTCGAGCTCAACCAGCGTTTCGCGCAGCGCGAGTTCTACCTGCCGAACGTCACGGGCGTCCTCGGGCTCGATCCACGCGTCGCGACGCTCCAGACGCTGCTGCACGGCAACGGCCACAACACGCTCACGCTCACCGGCTTGCGTCCCGGCAGAACGAACCTGTTCGTGTGGACGCAGGACGGCAAACGGCACGAGTACTTCATCCGCATGAAGGACAGCCCCGACCTCGGCGGCGAGGTGACGGGGCCCCCGTTCCGTCTGCCGCCGGGGCTCGAGAAGCGGCCCGAGCACCAGCTCGGCACGCAGCTGGTCATGCGCTCCGGCTCTCAGCGCGTCGTGAAGGTCCCGGGGCTCGAGCGGGTCGTCGTCGGCAACTGGTCGGTGCTGGAAGTTCGCCGCCTCGGCCCTGACACGCTGCTGCTCACCGCGCGGATGAGCACAGCCACGACGCTCGTCGTGTGGATCAACGGGGAGCTTCGCGAGATTCCGGTGCAGGTCGGCGACGACGCACCGCTCGGCGCTGCGACGCAGACGCTCGAGCTGTCGCCGGGCGAGCAGAAGGTCCTCGAGGCCAGGGACGTCATCGGTCTCGTCGTCGGCAGCACGTACGTGGTCGACGCGAAGCAGCTCGGCAGCGATCGCATTCAGCTGTCGGCCATCGAGGTGGGACAGAGCACCGTCCTCGCCTGGACGAAGGACGACGTGCTCACCTGGGCGGTGCGCGTCGTGAAGGCGCGGCCGGCGAGCGACCTGCCCGGTGAGCGCGTCGCACTTCAGGTCGGCAAGAGCCGCTCGTTCGCGATTCCCAACGTGATGCGCGTGGCCATCGGAGACTCCGACATCGCGGACGCGAAGGTGGGCGGCGACGGCAGTCTCATCGTCGACGGCGTCTCCGAGGGTGAGACGACGCTGCTGGTGTGGACCGCGAACGGCAAGCGCATCTCATCGGTCATCGACGTCAAGGCGCGCTAGCAGGCTGCTAGAGCCGCGTCACGAACCAGAACAGCCCGGGGAGCACGACGAGCGCCGAGAGCGCGGGCTTCGCGATCGCCCACCGCGGCTGGCTCTCGCGGACGAGCGCGAGCAGCGGCAGCAGCACCGCGAGCACGGCGAGCTGGCCGGCCTCGACGCCGAGGTTGAAGCCCAGCAGGGTGAGCGGGAGCTGCGAGGAGGCGCCGATCTCCTGCAGGCCGCCGGCGAAGCCGAACCCGTGCAGCAGCCCGAAGCCGAACGCGATGCGCCAGCGCTTCTCGAGGTCCTTCACCACGAGGTTCTCGACGCCGACGTACGCGATGGACAGCGCGATGAGCGGCTCGACCCAGCGCGGGCTCGGCGCGAAGAGGCCGAGGACTCCGACGGCGAGCGTGAGCGAGTGGGCGACCGTGAAGGCGGTGACGACCTTCAGCACTGCGCGCGTACGGGCGGCGACGAGCACCATGCCGAAGAGGAAGAGCAGGTGGTCCCAGCCGGTGAGGATGTGCTCGACGCCGAGGAGCACGATGGAGAGGAACGACGGCGCCGGCTGCGCGAGCTCCAGCGCCGGGTCGCCGGCGTGCAGCACGCGCTGCCCGACCAGGTGGCGGTGGCCGGCGGGCAGCTCCGTCAGGAAGCGCAGCTCGACCGTGCTCGGCGCCGCCGCGCACGACCAGCGCGCGGAGACGGTGAGGCCGTCGCGCTCGGCCGGGCTCGACGCAGCTTCCTCGAGCGCGCAGCCGTCGGCCTCGATGCGCGCGGCGACCCAGCGCGCGTCGGCGCCGGCGGCGTCGAGCTCCGAGCGCGTGAAGGTGAGCTCGGCAGAGAGGCCGTCGCTCGAAGGCGTGTACGCGCCTTGCGACAGGCCGACGGCATGGGCGGAGGCGAGGGATGGAAGAAGCAGCAGGAGCGCGAGCCAGGAAACCGCTGGGCGAGTTGGGCTGCGCCTCCTCGAAGGCGGTGCTCGCTGCGCCTGGACCCGTTCGACTCGCGTCGGTCCGCTGCGCGGCCGACGCGGCTCGGGGTGCGCGCCTTCGTCGGCCCTCATCACTTCACCGCCAGCTGCTGCTTCAACGTGCCGAGCAGCGCTCTCGCTTCCCGCTGCAGGCGCGGCGACAGCGCGGCCACTCGCGGGGCCAGCGCCTCGAGCTCGCGCAGCGCGGGCTCGCGCTCCCCGCGCGCGGCCTGAATCGCCGCATGCTGAAAGCGCAGCCGCGCGTCGCTCGTCCCGAGGGCCAGGGCCCTCTCGCTGGCCGCAACCGCCGCGTCGACGTCTCCTGACTTCAGCAGCGCCCACGCGAGGGCGCCGTCGACGTGAAGGTTCGGACGCAGCTTGCGCTCGGATTCCAGCATCTCGACGGCCTCGCGCACGTGCGTGCCCGCCTCCGACCAGCCGCGCGCGAGCGCGAGCGGGTCGGTGGAGCGGCCGAGCAGCTCCGCCTTCGACCAGGCGGCCGCGGCGCCCTTCGCAGCACCGGCCTCGGTGCGCGCCTCGGCGAGCAGCACCCAGGTGTCGACGAGCGGGCTCGCGGCGACCGACTGCTCGAGCAGCGCGACGGCGCCGGAGGCGTCGCCGCGGGAGAGCGCCACGCGCGCCTTGCCGGCGAGCGCGGGCGGGTAGCCCGGCACGCGCTGCAGCGCGAAGTCGAAGCCGGCGACGGCGCCGTCGAGGTCGCCCTCGTCGAAGAAGACGAGCGCCGACTGCACGGCCATCCACGCCTGGGGCTCGGGGTCCTTCGGGCTCCAGCCCGAGTCGATGGCGCGGCGGTAGAGCTGCTGCGCGCCGGCGGGGTCTCCGAGCAGCCACCGCAGGTGCGCGGCGCGTCCGTAAGAGGGCAGGTTCGGCTTGAGGTCGAGCATGCGCTGCACCGCTGCGGCAGAGGCGGTGACCTCGCCGAGCTCGAGCGTCGCGTCCGCCAGCGCGGCGAGCGCGAGCAGGTCGTCGTCGCGCTGCGCGAGGGCCGCGCTCGCGGTGTCGCGCGCCTCGGTGAAGCGGTGCTGGTTGAGCGCCACCAGCGCCTCGAGCGCGAGCGCGGCGGAGCAGCCGGGCTGCAGCGACAGCGCGACCTTCGCCGCGCCTTCGGCGGACAGGTACTGGCCCGGGTCGTTCGACGCGCGCGCCTTGCGGACCCAGAGCTGGCCGAGGACGACCCAGCGGTCGGCGAGGGCAGGGGCCGCCTTCGCCGCGGCCGCCGCGCGCTCGAGCTCCGCGTCCCCTGCCGGCACCGCGAGCGCGAGCGCCCGGTGCTGCTCGAGCGTCACCTGTGGCGCTGCAGGGGGAGCCTTGTTGCAAGCGACGACTGCGACCACACAAAGCAGAAGAGCGGAGCGCATGCCCAGAGTACGGGACACGCGCTCCGCCGGATTCCTTCGAAGATGCCCTCTCCCCTGCGGGGGAGAGGGCATCAGCAAGTGCTCCCTTCGCTACGGAGTCGTCTTCCCGTGTCCCTGGCTCGCCCCTTCCCACGGCAGCGCGAGCCACGGCGACTCGTTCAAGAACACCTTGTCGTTGTAGTTCACGCCGTCGCTGACGCCGCTGAGCTGCCTGGTGAGCACGAGCGAGAGCAGCACGTCCGTCACGTCGGCCTGCTCCTTGTTGGTGCCGCCGGCGATCGGCCGGCCGTTCGGAAACGACGAGTCGGTGGCGAGGTCGACGCGGAGCACGTCGCCGGTCGCCGAGAGCGGAATCGAGTGCGCCCCCATGCTCGGAATGTCGTTCAGGTTGATGGCCGCGATGATGTCGGTGCGGTTGTCCTTCGGCGGGGTGATGCCCATCAGCGGGCCGCCCATGCCGTAGAAGCCGGCGAACTCCGCGTCGCGCACGAGCACCGGGTTCAGGAAGTACGCGCCGAAGTTCTGCACGTCCTTCTTCGGGTGCGTGCGGTTGTACTTGTCCTTGTCCTGAAGGCCGATGACGGCCTCGTTGATCAACGGCAGGCCGAGCCGCGACACCTGCACCCACGGACCGAAGGACTCGATGTCTCCGTTGTGGCGCAGCACCGAGACCTGGCGGCGCGACGCCGAGGCCCAGATGCCGAGGGTGGTGGCGTTGCCCGGTGTGTTGCCCGGCGCCTGGCCGTTCGCGGTGAGCTTCGTGGTCGGAATCTCGAGCGCGATCGCGTGGCAGTTGTAGCCGGCGACGCCGTCCTGCGCCTGGCCCGTCGGACGCAGACCGGCGAGGTCGAACACGCCGCCGAGGTCGACGTAGAAGCCGTCGTCGCGGGGGCCGGCCCAGACGGTGCCCTCTGCTCCGCCGTTGCCCATCTGCGTGACGAACGAGCGGGCGAACGCGTCGTTGTAAGCGGTCTCGCTCGAGCCGTACTGGCCCTTCGTCACGATGCTGAACGTGCGCGGGCCGATGTTCGGCGGCACCACGCGCGCGTCGCGCACGATGACCGTCGACTGGTTCCCCACCACCTTCGTGACCGTGTACGTCTGGATCGGGAAGCCGCCGCCTGCCTGCGCGGAGAGCTGGTAGAAGAACTCCTTGCCGCCGCCGGGAGGCAGCCCGAGGTTGTCCGCCGCGACGCGCTGATAGCCCTGCGTGCGGAAGCGGATCTGGTACGTGACGGCGTCGTTCAGCGACGAGGCGCCGCGCGCGATGTGAACCTCGTACAGCACGTCATCGCTGAACGCGTGGAAGTTCGGGCCGCCGCTCGGCTCTTCGAGCGGGTTGTACGCCGCGACGATGTACAGCTTGTCGTGCGTGCCCGGCTTCACCCAGGCCCAGAGGTCGGTGTTGTCCGCCGCCGGGTCCTGCGCGATCACCGGCGCTTCGCGGTGACTCGACGCGAGCGCAGTGGATGCCAACAGTGCAGCAAAGATTGCGGTTCTCACGTGTTTGGTCCTTTCGAAATCACTGCTGCTTGTTGATGACGTAGACGGTGCCGCCGCCGTTGGCGCTCGAGTCCGCCCAGATGAACGTGTCTGCGTTCCGCGCGCGGTGAAGCCCGGCCGGCTCTTCGAACGCGTCGATTCCGCTCGAGACGGTCTGGACCTCGCCGCCCGCGACGGGCACGCGCAGCACCGCGTCGGTGCGCTTCTCGGGGTCCTTCGCCGAGACGAGCACGGTCTTCTCGTCCTGGCTCAGCGCCACGCCGGCCGGGTAGCCGACCGCGAGGCCCGAGAGCATGACCGTCGCCGTACCGCCGCTGACCTTGATGAGGCGCGCCGTCGCGCTCTCGGGATCTCCCGAGTCGACGACGTACGCCGTGCCGTCCGACGCCACCGCGACGCCCGAGGGGTCGGTGAACGGCGCGTCCTTCGCGACGACCGTCACGCTGCCGCCGCCGACCGGAAGCTTGAACAGCCCCGGCAGCCCCGTCGCCTTCTCGCGGCCGGTGAAGTACGCGACCTCGGCGTTCGCCTCCTTCGTGACGATGACGCCGCGCGGCTGGTAGCCCGAGGCGCCGTCGATCTTCGCCGGCGTCCCGCCGCCGGTGGAGAGCGAGAACAGCTCGCCGCGCTCGAGCACCTCTTCGTCGAGCTGCGCGCCCGGGTCCGAGAGCACGAGCGTGTTGCCGTCGGTCGTGACGTCGAGACCGAACGGAGCCACGAGCGGAGCTCCCGCCGCGAGCTGCGTCGGCGCGCTGCTCGACGGCGCCGCGCTCTTGAACACCGCGACCTCGTCGCCGGCCAGCGCGATGAAGTACGCCGTCTTCCCGTCGGGAGACAGCGCCGCGTCGAGCGGCGTGCGGAACGTCGTCTCGGTCGACGTCGCTGCGGGGGTCAGGTCCTTGATGGTCCCGTCGCCCGGCGGCGAGATCATCTCCTTCGTCGTACAGCCGGCCAAAAGCCACAGACCGGCTGCAAGACTGAATCGACTTCTCATCGCACTCCTCCTTGCAGGTGGGTTGACCTGCGCAATACGGATGCGTGCGTGAATTGGATTGGAGTCTTAGAGTCCTAGGTCCCCATGACGCTCTCACTGACGCTGCTGTTGCTGTCGCAGGTGCAGGTGCAGGTCAACATTCCCCTGCCGCCGATCGTCTTCCCCGCTCCGCCTCCGCTCGTGGTGATCGAGCCCGGCGTGCAGGTGGTCGAGGACAACGACGACGAAGTCTTCTTCGTGGATAATTTTTATTGGGTTCAGCGCGAGGGGCGCTGGTTCAAGTCGAGGGACCACAAGGGCAGCTGGGTGGTCGTCGATCCCCCGCTCGTGCCGCCGCTCATCGTCAAGCAGCCGAAGGGCAAGTGGAAGAAGTACAAGAAGGGCTTCGCCGCCGGAGTCCGCGCCGCCGAGAAGCACGACGACGACGACGACGACCACGGCAAGGGCAAGGGCAAAGGGAAGGGCAAAGGCAAAGGGAAGGGCCGGGACTGAAGCTCGAAGCCCGCCGGCCCCGTTCGAGGCGGCGCGGCCGGCTTCACCGAGGCCGCCTCACGGCGCCCTGAGCGCGGCGATCGCCGCATCGAGCGCGCGGTCATCTCCTCGCGCGAGGTCGTCCACCGTCGGCGCGGCCTCGAGGTCGGGGATGATGCCGCGCCCGTGGTAGGTGCCGCCGTCCGTGTGCAGCACCTCGAGCCCGGTGAAGCTGAAGTACAGCGCGCCGGGCAGCAGCAGGTACGTGATGTTGCCGTTGGTCGCGGCGCTCTGTCGGCCGAGCACCTTCTTCACGCGCCCCGAGTCGACGAGGATGGTGGAGATCGTCTCCGCGGCCGAGACCGTCGTCGGCCCCACGAGCAGCACCGCGGGCCCGAGGAACGCCGGCGTCTTCGGCTGCACGTACCACTGCGGCGTCTCGAGCAGCTCCGCCGTCTGCGGGCCGGTGAGCACCGGCGTGCGCCAGCGCGGAGAAGGAAGCGTCCGCCCGGTGAGCCGCGAGAGGCAGTCGAAGCCCTCTTCGCCCGGGTAGCCGCGCATGTCGATGACCATGCCGGTCGCGCCCTGCGCGTCGGTGATGGCCTGCAGGCACGTCTTCGTGGGCGCGAACAGCGCCTGGCCGGCGAGGTTCAGGTACACCACGTCGGGCGCGCCGCGGTCCGCCAGCCGGCGCGAGGGCTGCTCGACGAGGGCGTGCGCCTGCTCCAGCTGGTCGAACGCTGCAGGGTTCACCGTCACGGTGCGCACTCCGCCGTCGGGCGCGCGCAGGCCGAAGTCGGTGGGCCCGAACAGCTCGAGGTACTTCCGCGTCGCGAGATCGAACTTGTAGCCGGGTGACGCAGCCGAGGTGCGCGGCAGCTCGCGCGCGTACCACTGCGCCGCCGGCGTGCCGGCGATCTCGACGATGGTGTCGCCGCGCTCGACGCCCGGCGCGAGCGACTGCTTCACCACCGGCTCGCCCCCGACCTGGTCGATGACGACCGGGAAGACGCCCGCCGGGTCGTGCTGCCCGCTGAAGTCTCCGATGAAGTTGTGGCCGTCGTGAATCACCTCGCCGAGCCGGCCGGCGAGCTCGACCACCGACGCGCGCGTCGGCGTCGTCTGCCCGAGCGTCGAGGTCACCTCGCGCAGGCGGTCGTCGAGCCCGTCGCCCACCACCGTCAGGTACGGGTAGAAGCGCTTGAGCACGCCGTGCGCGGTCAGCAGCGCCGCGCGCGCCGAGCCCAACGACAGCCGGGTGCTCAAGCCCGGAGCGCCCATCTGCAGCGACGCGAGCGCCGCCCGGGCCGCGGTGCCCGCGGCGACCTGAGGCGGCGCGCCGGCGGAGGTCAGGCCCTCGAGCGCGGCGTGCAGCCCCGCCGCGTCGGCGTCGGCGGGCACCAGGTCCGGCCAGCGCACCCCCCCGCTCGCCAGGTTCGCGGCGCGGTACGACAGCGCGAGCGCGCCGACGGCGACCAGCTGCGACTCGGCGGCAGCGGCCGCCACCGGGGCGCCGAACAGCCAGGCCCGGCCCGACAGGCGCAGCGTGCCCGCGAGCTCGGCGCTGGCGGGCGCGAGCGCGGGCTCGGTGATGACGGCGAGCGGCCGCGCCCGCGAGGCGCGGGCGGCGTACGGCGGGCGCGCCAGCGGCTCGACGGTGTTCGCGTAGATCGAGGCCGAGCCGGCCTGGCTGGTGTAGCCCTCGTGGCGGCGCACCGAGCGCGTCGCGCGCACGACCGGCTGGTCGACGGCCTCGGCGAGCGCCGCTTCGAGCGCGGCCTCGAGCCCCGGCGCCTGCGGCAGCCCGCGCAGGTCGAGGGCGATCGCCGCGGCATCGTCGGGCACCACCACCGCGCCGGCGCCGGGGTGAATCACCGCGACCGCCCCGAGACGCTCGACCCGCGCGGCCGGCAGCGGAGCGTCTTCGGCTCGCAGCACGCACACGCCGCCCAGCGTGCTCGCGTACGCGATGAGCGCAGCGTCGTCGAACGCGCCGACGTCGAGCGCCTCGGCGAGCGCGTTGTCGGCGACGGTGAAGCTCGAGCCGGGGCCGAAGTGCCGCACCGACGCGTGCGCGGTGGAGAACGCGAGCACGCGGTCGGCGGCCGATGAGGGCCCGGCCCGCACCCGCGCACAGTCGGGCTCGGGCTCGAGCGGTGGCATCGGAGTGCCGGCGTCGTGGCCGGCATCGGGCAGCGGCTCATGGCCGGCGTCGTCGCGCGCCACCGGCACGCAGACGCCTGCATCCTCGGTGAGGCCGACGCCGCACGGTGCGCTGCCTGCGCCGCACGCGGCGGCGACCATCAGAAAACCGACCCTCATCGTCCTGTCCATCATCGTGAAGCTCCACCCTGCGCTCGGCCGTTTGCGCGCCTGCGTTTTGCACTGGGTGGACACCTCGACCGCGTGCTTGTGACAGGAAAAATTTCGCCGCCTGAAACGGGCACTTCGCGGCCGCCGCTCGCGGTGGCCCTCGAAAGTCTGGGGCCGGAGATCCTCGGGTTTCTGGTGGTGATGCTGCGCGACCCCGTCGCCGGCCGCGACGTCTACGCGCAGTTCTGCGAGGACTTCTGGAAGGGCTACGGCTCGTTCCGCGGCGAGAGCTCGGTGCGAACCTGGGCCTACGTGCTCGCGCGCAACGCCGCGCTGCGCTGGGCGCGCTCGCAGCCCAGGCACGCCGCGGTGCGGCTGTCGCAGACGCCCGAGCCCGCGCAGCCGCAGAAGAGCCTCGGCGCGCCGTACCTGCGCACCACCGTGCAGGCGCGGCTCGATGCCCTGCGCGCCGGCCTCGACCCCGACGACCAGGCGCTGCTCACCCTGCGCGTCGATCGCGACCTGCCGTGGAGCGACGTCGCCCGCGTCTTCCTCGAGGACGAGGCGCCCGACGAGGCCACCCTCGCCCGCAAGGCCGCCTCGCTGCGCAAGCGCTTCGAGCGGCTCAAAGACGAGCTGCGCGCGGCCCTCGCGGAGTCGCTGTGATGAACGGCGCGGGCGAGCCGCGGCTCGACGACCTGCTGGCGCAGCTCGCGAGCGCTCCGCCCATCACGCCTTCGCCCGTGCCGTTCGTCGGGTCGGGGCGCAAGCTCGGCCACTACCGCATCCTCGAGCGGCTCGGCGCGGGCGGCACCGGCGTCGTCTACCGCGCCGTCGACGAGCGGCTGCAGCGCCACGTCGCGCTGAAGTTCCTTCACGCCGGAACGTCCGACGGTGGCGCTGCCATGCTCGCCGAGGCGCGGCACCTCGCGTCGCTGCAGCACCCCGCCATCGCCACGCTGTTCGACGTCGGCGAGGTCGACGGCACCACCTGGCTGGCGATGGAGCTCGTCGAGGGCGCCACCCTGCGCGAGCAGCTCTCTTCGCCGCTGGTGGCGCCCGCCGCGCTGCAGCTGCTCGTCGAGATCGCCGACGCGCTCGCTCACCTGCACCGCGCGGGGTTCGTGCACCGCGACGTGAAGCCCGAGAACATCGCCGTGTCGCGAGGGCACGCGAAGCTGCTCGACTTCGGCACGGCGCGGCGCGGCGCCGCAGCAGCAGACGAGCCGTACCAGCCCGTGGGCACCGAGGGCTACATCGCGCCGGAGCCCGAGGCGACGCCGCGCGCCGACGTCTACGCGTTCGGCGTGATGGTGCTCGAGGTCGTGGCCCGGCTGCCCTCATCTTCCCTGCGCGCGCGGCTCGGGGCGCTCGGGCGCGCGTGCTCTGCGGTCGACCCGCGCGAACGCCCCGCCGACGGCGCGCAGCTGTGCACCGCCCTGCGCGCGCTGGAGCGCGGGCCCTCGCGGCTGGTGCCTGCGGTCGTGGCGGCGCTGGGGGCCGTCGCGCTCGGCGCCGCCGCCCTGGCGTGGGCGCGGGGCAACGCGCCGGCCGGCGTCGAGCTCGACGCGGTCAGGCTCACCGCCGGCTCGAACGAGCGGCTCATTCTCGACGCAGTCGTCTCTGCCGACGGCCGCACCGTCGCCGCGCTCGACGGCGCCTCGGTCGCGCTGCACCCGGCGGGTCCGCGAGGTGCCGCCACGGAGCTCGGGCTTGGGGGCCTCACCGCGCTGAGCTTGAGCTGGCTCAGCGCGACCGAGCTCGTGCTCGCGGCGGCCGACCCCGAGCGGGCCGGCATCTGGACGCTGTCGACGCGCGGCGCGCTCGAGCGGCTGCGAAGCGAGCCCGCGCAGGTCGTGCGCGTCTCGCCCGACGGCCGCCGGCTCGCGTGGGTCGAAGGCCGGCGGCTGAAGGTCGCTGACGCGGCGCCCGGCAGCGCGCCGCTCGAGGTCGCCACCGTCGAGGGGCAGCACGTGCTCGCGCTCGCCTGGTCGCCCGGCTCAGAGCGCCTCGCGTTCATCGAGCACACCGCGACCCTCGACCGCACCCGGCTGATGACGGTGCCCGTGCGCGGCGGCCCGATGACGACGCTGCTCGCCGACCCCCGGCTCATCCTCGAGTCCGGCGGGGTGGGCATGACGTGGCGCCCCAGCGGAGACGTCGTCTACGCGCTCTCGCAGTCGACCGCCGGGCAGACCCGCGCCGAGCTGTGGGCGCTGCCGGTCGACGCGACGAGCGGCGCCGCGAGCGGCCCCGCGGTGCGGCTGCACACGTTCTCGAGCGGCGCGCCGACCCAGCTGTCGGTGAGCCGCGACGGCGAGCTCGCCTACGTGCACCAGGACACGCAGGTCGACGTCTGGCTCGGCCGGTGGGACGCGGCGGCGCTGCGCTGGGTCGACCCGGCTCCGCTCAAGCGCACCGGCTACCAGGAGCGGCCGTCGAGCTGGTCCTCCGGCGGCGAGCGGCTCTGGTACACGTCCGACGAGGGCGGGCGCGTGCACGCGGCGGTGGCCGCGCCCGGCTCGCCTCCGCACCCAAGCTCGGCCTTCGCCTTCGAGGAGTCGTGGCCCTTCGAGCACGCCGGTGCCCGCTTCACCTGGCGCTGGAGCGAAGGGGCCGCGAGCGCCGAGCTGGTGCGCCGCGATGCGACCGCGCCCGATGGCCGAGCGCTCTTCAGCGTGCCGCTGCGGCAGACCGGGCGCGGCAACCAGCTGCCGCCGACGCACGCCCGCGTCCGCTGCGCCAGCCGGGCCGACCGCTGCATCGCCGCGGAGGACGACCGCGGCACGCTCACGCTTCGCACCTTCGACGCCGCGTCCGGCGCGCTGGGCGAGCCGCCCGTGCTGCAGCTGACCGCGCCGAGCGCCTACGCGCACGGGTGGGACGTGAGCCCCGACGGCGAGCAGGTGGCGACGCCCGAGGAGCGCAACCGCTTGAGCCTCGTCACCCTGGCCACCGGTGAGCGGCGCACCCTCGAAGCGCCTGCCGGCTGCCTCGCGCAGCAGGTCGCGTTCGCCGCCGACGGCCGCGGCCTGTTCCTCACCGCGGTCTGTGACGACGCGCCGATGTACCGCGTGGTGCACCTCGCGCTCGACGGCAGCTCGACGCTCGTCTTCCAGTCCGAGTCCGCGTGGCTCGCTCACCCGCTGCCGTCACCCGACGGCTCGCGCTTCGCGCTGGCGGTCAAGCCGCACCTGACCGACGTGTGGCTGCTGGCGCCGCGCGTGAAGTGAAGCACGCACGTCGTCACGTCATCGGCACCGACCCGGCCACCCCGGTCGGCCTGCGCTACGGGACCCGCGCCCTTCGCCTGCGGCGCAAGGCTACCGCTGCGAGCGGCCTTTGAGGCGGCGCGCGTCGACCGCGATGAGCCCGCGCGCCAGCGCCATCGCCACGAAGTCGAACGACATGACGTAGGGGAACTGCTGGGTCCGCCAGAGCGCTGCGAACGTCTCGAGGTCGCCGAGCACGAAGAGCGCGACGAGCCCGGCCGCGGCGAGCACGAGCGCTGCCCACAGCAGCCGGTGGCCCAGCAGGCGCCCGAGCCGGGAGACCGGCTCTTCGCGCGGCGCGCCGTAGGGCCGCACCACCAGGTAGGGCAGCAGCACGAACGCGCCCAACGCGAAGCTGCCCGCGATGAACGGCCACTTCCACCACGGCCGGTCGAAGCGCAGCGCCACCGCCATCGCCACCGGCCACACGCCCATCAAGTTGAACAGCGCGAACAGCGACAGGTTCACGCCGTCGAGCCGCCCGGTCATCATCTTCACCACCACCTCGCCGGTGTCGGGAGCCGCCGGCGGCGCCGTGCCGAAGCTCACGGCCAGCAGCCCCAGCCACAGCGCGAGCGCGGCGAGTCGAAAGGGCAGAGCGTTCACGGGCGCGTGGTTAGCGCATCACGGGCCCGCAGCGGGCGAGCGTCGAGGCAGGTCGCGGCACGGGTTCAACTGCGCTACGCCCGCGCCCATGACTGTCGAGCGGAGGGTGGCCTTCTTCTCCAGCGGGGTGCGCCTTGCGGGCGTGCTCCGACTTCCCGACGGCGCCGGGCCCTCTCCGGCGGTCGTGATGTGCGCGGGCATGACGCTGACCCGCGACGTCTGGCTGAGGCCGAACGCCGAGTGGCTGCTCTCGCGCGGCTACGCCACCCTGAGCTTCGACTACCGCGGCTTCGGTGAGTCAGAGGGAGAGCCCCGGTGCCGGCTCGTTCCGCGCATGCAGGTCGACGACGTGCGCTCGGCGCTGACGTTCCTCGAAGCGGTGCCCGAGGTCGACGCGCGGCGGCTGGCGCTGTTCGGCGTCTCGCTCGGAGCGTCCATCGCGGTCGCGACCGCGGGGGCCGACGCGCGGGTGCGGGCGACCGTCGCGGTGGCCGGGCCGATGAACCTCACCCGCGTGTGGCGCGCCTACCCGGGCTTCGAGGGCTTCCACGCCAAGGTGTGGGCGGCGCGGCGAAGTTTCGTCACCACCGGTGAGCTCACCACCATCAAGCTCTCGCGTCTGCTGGCGAGCGACCCCGAGACCTGCGCCAAGATTGAGCGCGACGCCCCGCACCACCCGCACTGGCGGCCGGAGCTCACCTTCGAGTCGCTGGCCGACCTCTTCGAGTTCGTGCCGGAAGCGGTGGTGGCCGACATCTCACCGCGCGCCGTGCTGTTCGTCGCGCCCGAAAATGACGCGCTCATCGCCGGCGCCGAGCTGCCCAGCGCGCACGCGAAGGCGAAGGAGCCCAAGCGCCTGGTGATGCTCCCGGGGTTGAAGCACCACGAGATTTACGGCTCCGGCGCCGGCTTCGCGCCGACCATGGACGCGGCCGGCCGTTTTCTGGCCGAACATCTCTGACGCCGTTTCGCTCCTTTGCCATCGCGTCGCCTGGCTCACACGCCACGCACCCAGGTGGAGTGGAAGCCGATGGGGATGCGCCGGGGCAGCCTGGCGCGGGCCACGGTGTCGAGCGTCCGCGCCTCCACCACCCAGAGCTCGCTGGCGTTCTGCTCGGCGCTGCTGATGACCGTCACGATGTAGCCGTCGTCCTCTCCGCGGGCGTCGACGCGCGGTGCGAACGACGGCTCGCCGGCGAACCAGCCCTTCGGTGCCTCGATGGTGCGGTGCGTGCCCTTCGCGAGGTCGTACTTCACCAGCGCGTCGAACATCATCGCGGCGCGGGGCGCGATGCGGCCGTGGTAGCTGAACTGCACGCGCTGCCCCTGAAGGGCTTCGTTGGTGCGGGGGAACTCGGTGGGCGTGTCGTCGATCGTCTCTTCCTTCACCGCGCCGGACTCGAGGTTCATCGTCCACCGGCGCAGCTTCGGGACGAGCGCGATGGTGTCGAGCATCGGCGTCGTCTCGTCACGCTTTTCGGGAATCGGGTCGTCGATGGCGCAAGCCACGAGGACGACGTTGGCGCCGTCTTCGTAGGCGTTGACCGTGTGGTACGCGTAGCACGGCGCGATGGTGAACCACTTCACGTCGCCGCCCTTGCCGTGGCGGGGGATGACGCCCAGCCGCGCTGGCGCCGAGCGGTCGAACCCGATGCGCCGCTTCCCCGCCGCGAGCGCCGCCGTGTCCCATCCGAGCGGGAGGTCCAGCAGCACCGTGAAGCGCGGGGTGATTGCGATGTCGTGGGGGATGCGCGGCCCCGCCACGTCGATGGTCTCGCACGAGGTGAGCTCGCCGCTCTTCGACACCACGCCGTACCGGTAGAACGGCGGCTTGAACATCGAGAAGTCGAAGAACATCAACTCGCCCGTCGCCGCGTCGACCTTGGCGTGCGCAGCCATGCCTCGCGGGAGCTTGCCGTGGAAGCGCTCGGGGCCGATGGTGTCGAGCGAGGGAAGCGACAGCGCGTACGGCGTGCCCGACAGCCACCACAGCGCCAGGAGCTTGCCGTTGTGCCAGACCAGGTCGGTGTTGGCGGTGTCCTTGAGCGGCGCGGGCGCGCCGGGGCGGGGCTTCTCGAGGATGCCGGTGTACAGCGCCTTGTCGGCCGCGACCTCTGCGCGCAGCCCCTCGGTTTGAATCCACCGGGCGCGGTACGTCGCGGCGCCGTCACGCGCCTGCACCGCGTGCACCATGCCGTCGCCGTCGAACCAGTGGTACCTGCCCAGCGGCTCGAAGCGCGGGTTGGGGCTGTTGCGGGCAAAGGTGCCGACCAGGTCTTTCGGAAGCTCGCCCACCAGTGGCGCGGCGTCGGCCTCCGAAGAGACGGGGGCGTGCTCGCGCTGCAGGTACGGGTAGTCGCTCATGGCGCGAGAGCTTCGCGGCGCCTCCCCAAGCGCGTCAATCGACGTCCACGGCGCGGTCCCCGAGCGTGTAGGGTGCCCGCATGACGGACGTGTACGTGATTGGCGTGGCGACGACGGCGTTCAAGCGATGGCCCGAGACGACGCATCGCGCGCTGACCCAGTGGGCCCTCGACGCGGTGGAGAAGGACGCCGGCGTGGAGCTGGCGCGCGCCGAAGGCGTGTGGTTCGGCAGCTGCGCGCTGCACGTCTTCGGACAAGAGACTGCACGGGGGCAGGTGGTGCTCAGCGAGCCGATGCGTGCCGGTCAGCTCGAGGGCTCGACCCCGGTGGTGAACGTCGAGGCGGGGTGCGCCACGGGCAGCCTCGCGCTGCACGGCGCGGCGCAGGCGGTGGCGGCTGGGCAGGCCCGGGTGGCGCTGGCCGTCGGCGTCGAGAAGACCTTCCTTCCGCACGCGCTCGAGAAGACGAAGGCGCTCTTCGACGGCGCGATGGATCGACTCACCCCCGACGTGCCGGGCACGTTCTTCGCGCAGGCGGCCGCGGCGCACGGGCTGGAGTACGCGCCACGGGCCGACCGCATCGCGCTGCTCGACGTGTGCGCGCTGCAGGCGAAGTGGCACATGAAGACGTACGGCACGACGCCCGAGCAGCTGGCGGCCTCGGCGGCGAAGAACCACACCCACGGCGCGCTCAACCCGTCGGCGCAGTACCAGAAGGCGATGACGGTGGCCGAGGTGCTCGCGGACAAGGTGGTGCTCGCGCCGCTGACCCGGGCGATGTGCGCCCCCATCAGCGACGGCGCGGCGGCGGTGCTGCTGTGCTCGGGTGACGCGCTGCGGTCACTCGCGGCTGGGGTGCGGGAGCGCGCCGTGAAGCTGGTCGGCGTCGAGCTGGCGAGCGGGCGTTACCGGGCGCTGGGCGAGCCGAGCGTGACGCAGGTCTGCGCCGAGCGGCTCTACCGCAAGACGGGCCTGGGGCCCTCGGCGGTGCAGGTCGCCGAGCTGCACGACGCGACGAGCTTCTCCGAGGTCTCAGGTGTCGAGGCGCTCGGCTTCTGCGCGCAGGGCCAGGGCGGCGCGTACGTCGCCAGCGGCGCCGCAGCGCTCGGCGGCGAGCGCCCCATCAACCTCTCCGGCGGCCTGGTCTCCAAGGGCCACCCGCTGGCGGCGAGCGGGCTGGCGATGGTGCACGAGCTCGTCACGCAGCTGCGAGGCGAAGCCGGCCCGCGTCAGGCGAAGGGCGTGCGCGTCGGGCTCTGGCAGAACGCCGGCGGGCTGACCGGCTTCGACGAAGCGGCGTGCGCGGTGGGCCTTCTTTCGCGCTGACGCCCGGCTCAGCGGCTCGAGGTGAGCAGCTGCGAGAGCCGCTTCGTCGCGAGCCGCATGCGCGTCTTCACCGTCCCGAGCGGAGTCCCCGTTCGGGCGGCGATCTCCGACTGCGAGAGCCCCTCGCGGTACGCGAGCTCGAGCGTCTCGCGTTGATCCGTCGGCAGCTCGAGCAGCGACCGCTGCAGCGACTTCGCCATGCGCCTCGAGTCGAGCAGCTGATCCGTCGTCGGCTGCGTGAGCGCGTCGGGCCGCTCGGCGGCCTGCGCGGTGCGCGCCTGCGACTCGCGCGTGCGCAGCCGGTCGACCGCGCGCGACCGCGCGATGGTGACGATCCACACGTCGAACGCCGCGCGCTCGGGCTGGTAGTGCTCGGCCTTGCGCCAGGCCTCGAGGAAGGCGTCCTGCACGACCTCCTCGGCCTCGGCGCGCGAGCGCAACACGCGCAGCGCGGCAGAGAGCGCCAGCCCGGCGAAGCGCTCGAAGAGCGCCGTCAGCGCAGAGCGGTCGCCCTTCGCCAGCCGGTCCGACAGCGCTCGCGTGTCGACTTCGCTCGTCACGCACCCCCCGTGACGGGAAAGGTCCGCGCGGCGCACAGGCAGCCCAGTCCGGGCAGACCGGTGAACGAGTGCGAGGTGCCGGGCTGGCGGACGTCGAGCTCTCCGCGCCAGTACTCGGTGCCCGAGACGTCGAGGTAGCCGCCCTCGAGCACGAGCACCTGCTCTTCGCCGCCGTGCGTGTGCGTCGGGAACACCGCCCCCGGCTCGAGCTTGAGCAGCACCGTGAACGCGCCTTCGCCCACGCCGGGGCCCGCATTCACCGGGGCCACCCACACGCCGGGCGCAAGCTCGGTGTCCCAGATGGCCGGGTCGTCGATGCGCGCGAGCACCGCCTTCGCCTCGTCGGTCGAGATGTCGAACAGCTTCGCGACGCGCTCGATGAAGTGGGCGAAGCGCTGAGGGCCGCTCAGCGTGCCCTGCAGCTTCGACAGCACGCCCGAAGGTGGGACGGTGAAGGTCTCGGTCAGCCGATCGAGCTCGTCGGCCTCTCTTCGGCACTCCGCGCAGTCGCGCAGATGGGCCTCCACCCGGCTCACCTCCGCGGGTGGGAGGTGTCCGGCGGTGTAGCCGTACAGCTCGTCGACGACATGTTCAGCCATTGGGTCACGCTCTCAGAGGCGTTACGGCTGAGCGCGTCAGGCGGATTTCTTTCACGACTGGGTCTATTTCTCCAGACCCGTCGCGCGCGCGAGGCGCTCGTAGTTCTTGTGTGCGCGCTGCGCCTTCACCGCGTCGGCCCACTGCACCGTCCAGATCTCGCGCAGCGTGCGGCCGAGGACCTCGAGGCCGAACGTGTCCTCCATCGCGAGCGGGAGCAGCTCGAACGCGCGCGGGTCTTTCATGCGCGCGAGCGCGGCGATGGCGCCCGGCGCGCCCTCTTTGCAGCTCTTCGCGACCGCGACGGCGGCGTCGGCGTTCTCCTTCGTGGACACCCAGCCGAGCAGCGCGACCTCTTCGTTGAGCTGGAACCCGCGGCACCGCCAGCGCTGCTGAATCGCGTCCTTCGCCCGCGCGTCGCCCTGGCGAACGGCGGCGATGAGCTGATCCGGCGACGTGAAGCGCACGTCCTCGGGGAGGTTCACCTTCACGCCGCCCTTCGGCGCCGAGTAGCCCTGGGCGAGCAGCGCGGTGCTCACCTTCTTCTGGGCCTCCGCGTCGAACTTGTCGAAGTCGCGCTGCGCGAGCTCCGCCGCCGTGGAGCGCTCGGTGACGTTCGCGTGCTCGCCGAGCGTGGGAATCAAGAGCGCCGGCACGTAGCGGCCCTTCGCGACGAGCAGCTTGTACACCTCGGTCGCGCACCCCGTGCCGAGGTGATGCCCGCTCTTGAGCTTGATGTAGCTCTTGAAGTTGTTCTGGCCCCACGACGCCACGACGACGTCGCGGCCGTCGAGCTGGCTCGCCATCGTCGGCGCTTCGCTCGCCGTCTCGCAGCTCATCAGCTGCCCCGACTTTCCCTCGAGCGCGTCCGCGCGCTGGGCGAGCGCGCTGGCGTTCGGCGCCGGCGCCAGCGCGGTCCGGCAGCTCATCGCCAGCTCCGAGGCCTTGCGCACCAGCGGCGCCGACGGGTCCTTCTCCGCCGACTCGAGCAGCTCCTCGCCGAGCGGAGTCCGCGCGGTGGCGGTGAGCGCGATGAGCCGCAGCACGGCTTCGGGTCGCGCCCACAGCGCCTTCGCGAGGGCCGGGTCCGCTTTCGCCCACGAGATGAGCAGCGTCACGAGCTGGCTGCCCGGGGTCGGCGGGCCCATCACCATCGTCATGCCCATGCACAGCCGCATGCCGTGCTCGCGCCACAGCGTCGCTTCGGCGCCCGAGACCTTGAGCGCCTTCGCGATGGGCTCGAGGTTCTTCGGCAGGCCGGCCTTGAGGCGCGCGATCGCCGCAGCGCTCGCGCTGTCGTCGCCGAGCGCTCCGATGTCTTCCCAGGTCTTGTCTTCGGCAGCCGCGAGCAGCGTGACGACGAGCAGGAGCGCGTTCATGCGCCGGGAGTCTATGTCAGGCCTTCGGACGAAACGGCTGCGGCGCCCCCGGCTTCGCCTCGAGGTACGCGCCGCCGATGAGGTCGAGGCAGTAGGGAATCGCCGGGAACACCGCCTCGAGGCACTCGCGGATGCTCTTCGGCTTCCCCGGCAGGTTCACGATGAGCGACGCGCCGCGGATGCCGGCGGTCTGGCGCGAGAGGATCGCGGTCGGCACGTACTTCAAGCTCACGGCGCGCATGAGCTCTCCGAAGCCGGGCATCATCTTGTCGCAGACCGCCTCGGTCGCCTCGGGGGTCACGTCGCGCGGCGCCGGCCCCGTTCCACCGGTGGTCACCACGAGGCAGCAGCCTTCGGCGTCGCAGAGCTCGCGCAGCGTCTGCTCGATCGCCGCGCGATCGTCGGGGATCAGCCGGTAGACCTTCTCCCACGGAGAGGCCAGCCACTCGTTGAACACGTCTTCGATCGCCTTGCCGGACTTGTCTTCGTAGACGCCGGCGCTCGCGCGGTCGCTGGAAGTCAGAATGCCGATGCGGGCGGTCTGCGGTGATGGCATGGTGCGTGACTTATATGAGCATCAAGCCCGACAAGTGGATTCGACGGATGGCGAAGGAACACGGGATGATCTCCCCGTTCGAGCCGCAGGCGGTTCGCGAGTACCAGGGCAAGAAGGCCGTCAGCTTCGGAACGTCGTCGTACGGCTATGACGTTCGCTGCGCCGACGAGTTCAAGGTGTTCACCAACGTGTTCTCCACCGTCGTCGACCCCAAGCAGTTCGACAACCGCTCCTTCGTCGACATCAAGGGGCCGGAGTGCATCATCCCGCCCAACTCCTTCGCGCTCGCGCGCACGGTCGAGTACTTCAAGATTCCGCGCGACGTGCTCGTCGTCTGCCTCGGCAAGTCGACCTACGCGCGCTGCGGAATCATCGTGAACGTCACGCCCCTCGAGCCCGAGTGGGAAGGCCACGTCACGCTCGAGTTCTCGAACACCACGCCCCTGCCGGCGCGCATCTACGCCAACGAGGGCGTCGCGCAGATGCTGTTCTTCGGCGCCGATGAAGTCTGCGAGACCTCGTACAAGGACCGCGGCGGCAAGTACCAGGGCCAGCAGGGCGTCACGCTTCCGAAGGCGTGAAGCGGCTCGCGTTGTGTCTGCTGTTGGCGGCGTGCTCGTCGGCGACGCCGCCGGGGCCCGACGCGGGCGGTCTCGATGCAGGCTCGCCCGATGCCGGCTCGCCTGACGCTGGGGCGGCCGATGCAGGCCACGACGCCGGAACGCCCGACGCCGGAGCCGCCGGCCGTTACTGGGACGGCGGCACGTGCATGGTGAAGACCGACTGCCCCTGCTTCTCGAACGACGACTGCGGGCCGGGCTTCCGCTGCGTCAGCGAAGACAACACCGGCACCCAGGTCTGGTGCGTGCCCGGCGCGCGCGGCACCGGCGCGCCGGGAGACGTCTGCACCGTCGAAGGCGACTGCGCGAGCGCGCTGTGCGTCGAGCCGAACATGGGCCCGAGCCGTTGCAGCAGGCTCTGTGAGACGGCGAACGACTGTCCGCCGACGCTCCCGCGCTGCCTCTACATCGGGTTCGGAGTCGACCGGTCCATCTGCTCGCCGCCGCCCTGAGCCGCGGCACGTCGAAGTCTTTCACGCGAACGGCAGGTCGGGTGTCAGGCTCGGGCACCCCATGCGCATTCCCATTCGCGTCGGCATCGACTTCTACGGCCACCTGCAGCAGGAGGACGGCACCGTCCTCGCGACACGCTGCTTCTTCATCAACTACCTGCCCATCGTTCCGCTCGGGACGTACCGGGTCGCCGGAGCGGGCGCAGCACCGGCGCCGTTCTCGTTCAAGTCCCTCTTCGCGGCGATGTTCAAGGTGTGGGGCTTCATCGGCGCTGCCGCGCTCGCCGCGTACGGGCTCGCGTACCACAGCTGGGATCGGGCTCACCCCCAGATGCCGTTCATCACCGGCGTCTCGGGGCTCCTGTTCTGCGGGGTCTACGCGTCGTGGCTCTTCCTCGGCCACCGCGCCCGAACCCCGCTGCGCTGGGGCCTGGTCGGCGGCTTCGCGGCCGTCACCCTCGCGGTGCTCGCCTACGGTGCGGTCATCAACCTCGGCCAGTCCTCGCGGCACGGCTTCCCTGGCGAAGGAGAGCTGCCGCCCGCCGACATCCCGTTCTCCATCAGCGTGATGAAGAACCTGCCTGACGCGCCGAAGACGGGGGGACCCACGCCGGTCTCCGAGCAAGGCATGCTGAAGAAGGGAGAGCCCGTGCTCGTCGACCTTCCCTCTGGCACCGCGATGGCCATCGTCGCTGCCCAGACCTCATCCGACCTCGTCGAGGTCACGACGCAGAGCGGCGGCTCCAAGGTCTACCGGGTCAGCCGCGAGCGGCTCTACCTGGCGAAGTGATTGCGGCCGCGGCTCGCGCCGCCGAGCGCGATGCGCTACCACTGAACGCCGATGGAAGCGCCGATCCACCCGGGCCTGCCGCTGCTCGGCAGCATCCTCGACCTTCAGCGTGACGCGCTCGAGACGTTCACGCGCGCGTCGAAGCTCGGCGACGTCGTGGAGATCAAGGTCCCCTGGTTCCGCGCCTTCCTGATCAACCACCCGGACCTCATCGAGCGCGTCCTCCACGACAACTACAAGGCGTACGGGAAGCAGACGCGCGGCTACGCGGCGCTGCGCACCATCCTCGGCAACGGCCTGCTCACCAGCGAAGGCTCGTTCTGGCTGCGGCAGCGCCGGCTCGCGCAGCCCGCCTTCCACAAGGAGAACCTCGCCTCGTGGGGCGCGACGATGGTGAAGGCGACGCGCGAGCTCGCCGACGCGTGGCTGCAGCGTGCTCGCACCGCCGAGGCCTTCGACGTCCACGACGACATGATGCGCCTCACGCTGCGCGTCGTCGGTCAGGCGTTGATGTCGACCGATCTCACCGGCGCGGCCTCCGAGATCGGCGACGCGCTCACGCACCTGTTGCGCCTGCTCACCGCGCGCACGTCGCGCATCATCTCGCTGCCCGACTGGGTGCCGACGCCGGCGCAGCGCCGCCTCGAGTCCGAGCGCGCGCGGCTCGATCGCGTCGTGCACGACCTCATCGCCGAGCGGCGCGCCACGAAGCCGGGAGACGATCTGCTCGGCATGTTGATGAGCGCCACCGACTCGGACACCGGCGAGCGCATGAACGACGCGCAGCTGCGCGACGAGGTGATGACGATCCTGCTCGCCGGACACGAGACGACCGCCAACGCGCTCTCCTGGGCTTTCGTGCTGCTCGCCCAGCACCCGGGCGTGGAAGAGCAGCTGCGCGCCGAGCTGCAGAGCGTGCTCGGCGGCCGCGAGCCGACGGCGGCGGACATGCCGAAGCTGCAGTACACCTCCGCCGTGCTGCACGAGGCGCTGCGCCTCTACCCGCCGGTGTGGGCGCTCGCGCGCAGCGCCTCGGAGGACGACGTCATCGGCGGCGTCGCGATTCCGAAGGGCTCGCTCGTCTTCTTCATGCCGTTCATCGTGCACCGCCGCGGCGACGTCTGGCCCGACGCCGAGCGGTTCGACCCCTCGCGCTGGCTGCCGGGCGGCCACCGCCCGAAGAGCCGCTGCGCGTTCATGCCGTTCTCGTCCGGCCCGCGGAAGTGCATCGGCGACGGCTTCGCGCTGCTCGAGGGCACGCTCGTGCTCGCGACGCTGCTGCAGCGCGTGAAGCTGGGCCTCGTGCCCGGGCAGCGCATCGAGGCCGAGCCGGTGTTCACGCTTCGCCCGCGGGAGGGCGTGAAGGTCGTCGCCCGCGCCGTCGCCAACTGAACTTCGTCCGCTGCCTCACTGCAGCGTGACGTTGTGCGCGGCGACGCGGCACTTCGTGCCGCACACTTCCTGGCCGCTCTCCGTGTAGCTCAGCGCCACGCTGCCGGAGAACGCCTTGCCGCCGCCGGCCTGTGTCACGCTCAGCGTGACCTGCGTCGCCTCGCCGTCCTGCATCTCAATCTTGAGCTTGTTGCCCGCGCACGCGACGCGCGAGAGCGTGCCCCCGTCAGGCTGCTGGCCATTGCTGCCCTTCGTGCAGTCGAACGCCTCGGTGGCGCTGCCGATGGTGATGCTGCCCGAGCCGGGCGTGACGGCCGCACCCGAGCCGTCGACGAGCGTGAGCTCAGCGGAAGAGACGCACAGCGCGAGGCACTGCGCTCCGCCGCACGCGGCGGCAGTGAGGCAGGCGGTCAGAACAGCAAACATTCGGAGGAGGTTCATGGCCACCGTCGATTGCAGGCGCCGTTCCGAGCAGCGCAGGCGGCGGATCAACCACTTCCGCCCGCGACCCCGCTCGAACTTTCCGAAGCCGCCCGCCACCGCCGCCGCGGCGCAATGACCCGTTACACCGCGACAGCGAAGGCATCGCGAACGACGGGCTCACGTGGCGAGCCGTCGCCAGGGAAGCGACGGCTCAATCGCACCGCCGCGAGCGACACTCATACACGCAGTCGACGAGCGGCGATTCGTTGCGGTCGACGCGCCACGGCCTCGTCGACGGCTCGGGCTCTGTCTGCCCTGGCGCGGCCGCCGGATTCAGCGGTTGCGAGCTCATGCTCACACCTGGGCACGCGTTCACGCAGGCGTCGTAGCGCTTCTTGCACAGGGCGCTCGTCCGCGAGCTCTCGAGGGTGGCACACGAGAGCGCCAGGAAAATGATGCCAAGTCGCATGAGCTCTCTGTGTCGACGCGCGCCGCGTGCGACAAGTTTCACCCCGCGGCGCCGAGCACCGCACGACGGCTGTGCGACAAACGCGCCCGCGCCCCGTCGTTCAGGCCCCTGCTCGAGAACTCTCTGCGTTCTGCGCCTGCCGCCGCGCCGTCGCGTTACACCGCGACGAAGGCATCCGCCCACGGCGAGGCCACCCGGCCCTCGGCCGCCGCCTTCGCCTGCTCGGACGACGCGAAGTCGACGAACAGCTTCTCGGCCGTGTCGGTGAGCCCGAGCAGCTCGTCCATCTTCATCGGCGGGATCAGCTTCGACAGGTCCGCGCCGGCCTGCGGCACCGGCAGGCCCTGCGCCTCGAAGAACCGCTGCACGTTCTGTGGCGTCAGCGCCGACGGCAACAGCGCCTTCACCAGCGCGTTGCCTTCATCCACCATCCGCTGCCGGCTGAAGAGGCGAACCTGCGGCGCGTCGCGCACCACGTCGGCCCAGTGCTCGGTCACCCACTTCGTGTCGAGCTGCGCGCGCGTCGGCCGCGAGAAGTCGTACAGCACCTCGGTGACGCTCGGCGCCTCGCGCACGAACTTCTCGGCCGCCGCGGGAGTCAGCTCGACGTTCGAGCCGTCCCACTTCACGCCCCAGTCGCTGAGGCTGGTGCGCTTGAACACCTCTTCCACCGCTTCCGGCTTCATCGCCGCGGTGCCCTTCGCGAGCTCGACCGGCGTCCCGAAGAACTTCGTGCGGTCCCAGTAGAAGCTCGCGTTCAGGATCGCGAACTCTTCCTTGTTCGCGCCGCCGTAGAAGCCGTGCGGCCCTTCGAGCACCTTCTTCTCGAGCTCCTTGTCCGGCGAGTCGACGAGGATGTCGAGGTCCGAGCCGACGCTCCAGCGCGCCTTCGTGGTGCTGCCCGCCGTGTAGAAGGTGATGGGCGAGCCCTTCGTGTTCACCTCGTCGACGTACTTCACCGCGTCGACGAGCTTCGCGGCCATCTGCCGCAGCCACACCAGCGCCTCTTCATTCGTGTACGGCTTCTTGAAGCCGCGCTCGAGCTTCTCGACCCAGCGCTCCGGCACCTGGCCCGTCGCGAGCAGGCCCTTCGTGTCGCCCCGGTAGTGGTCCGCGAGGAACGCGAGCGACTGCGGAGTCGTCGCGTTCAACATGTACCGCGCCACCGTGTAGCGGAACAGCTGCAGCTGGGGCTTCGTCGGGTCGACGCCCGCCGCGCGCGCGAGCTGATCAGCGAGCTGCATCGCCCGGCCGAACGCCGCCTTCGGGCTGGTGTCCGTCACCGCGGCGATGGGCGTGGCGCCTTCGACCTCGCCGGTCGCGAGGTCCGTCACGCCGAGCTCACCCGCGAGCGCGCGCAGCGCTGCCGGCACCTCGCCGGTCGCGTTGCGCAGCTGCCAGACCACGCGGGCCTGGCCGTCGTCGCCCGTCACCATGAGCCACTGCGACTCGGGCTGACCGGGCTCGAAGCGCGCGACGCGGATCTGCTCGGGTCGCAAGCCTCCCGCATCGGCGAGCTTCGCGAAGTGGTGCAGCTCGGCTTGAGCCTTGCGCACCGCCGCCGCCGCCTGGCTCGCGACCGCCGTGCTGAAGCCGACGCCGCGCGCCGACTTCGCCGTCTCGACGAACGACGCGGCGTCGACCTGTGGCTGAGCCGACGCCGTGACGCCCTCGAACGCGGTCGTCACCTTCAGCGTCGCCGGCGGCTTCGGCGCCACGCCCGGCAGCACCGCGCGGTGCAGCGGAGACGCCACCTTCTCGTCGTCGGCGTCGCTCACCAGCAGCACGTGAACGTCGTCGCCCTTCACCTCGGCGTGCACGCCCTCGAGCTTCAGGTCCTTCACCGGGAACGTCGCGCGCACCTGCCCGTCAGGCCCGAGGATGCCGACGATGCTGCCGGTCACCGCGCCGTCGAGCTTCGGGTCCTTCGTGTCCTCCGCCGACGCGGTGAACACGATGCTGCCGTCGGGCAGCGCCGAGGCGTCGGAGAAGCCGAGCGGCACTCCGCCCAGCTTCCCCAGGTCGACCTTCGTGATGCCTTTGATGAGCTCCGCGCCGAGCGGCTCGCCGGCCGACACCGCGCGCGAGAGCGCCGCGAGGTCCAGGTCGATGATGGAGTTGCCGCCGTTCTCTCCGCCGCGGTGAAACAGTTTCAGGCGGTCGCCGACGACCGCGGCGCCCTCGATGTTGAGCTGCTCGATGCGCGCGCCGAGCGCCTTCAGCAGCGGCGCGGCCTCGACGACCTTCGCCTCGCCGCCCCCGGTCGGGACGAACGCGCCCTTCGTGCGGTTCGGAGCCGAGCCCGACGTCAGCGTGAAGAGCCCGCCGGGAATCTCGACCAGCGCCTCGAAGTCGGGCTTCACCTCGCGGCGCGCCTCTTTGTCCGCCGGCAGCACGCCGGGCAGCGCGGAGACCCAGCGGCCCTTCTTGCCTCCGTCGAACGCCGCGAGCTGGTTCTCGTCGTCGCTCGCGACCCACAGCGTGGAGCCGACCTTCACCAGGCCGCTCGCCGCGCTGACGTGCGGCAGGCGTCCGGGGCCCGACGGCTTCTCCATCTGCAGCGTGCGCACTTCCTCGAGCTTCAGCCACTCGGTGTGGTCGACGGGGCGGGCGGAACCCGTCTGCCCGACACGCGCGGGATTCGTCTTGAGCACGGCGTCCTTGTACCACGCCCCGCCGTCAGACCCCTGGCGTACACTGCAGCCGATGATCAGCACCGTCGCTACCGCAATCGTCGTCGTCCTCGCCGGGTCCGGCGTCTCGCACCGGAAGCACAACGCACTGGGCACGGTCGTGCTTAACGGCGAGAAGATTCAGGTCAACTGGACTGACGGGGACTCGTTCAAGATCAAAGAGGGCAAGTTCAAGGGCGCCGGCACGCGCCTGCAGGGCTTCAACACCCTCGAGGCCTACGGCCCCGTTCACCGCTGGGGAGAGTGGACGACGCACGAGCTGTTCGAGCTCGCCGAAGACAGCGCCGCTCACGCCGCGATGAAGACGTGGGAGTGCACCACCGACGAGAAGAAGGACGGTTACGGCCGCCTGCTCGTCAACTGCCCCGAGCTCACCCGGCACATGGTCCTCGACGGCTACGCGATGGTGTACTCGGTCGACGGCCCGGTCGACCCCGCGCTGCTCGAGGTGCAACAGCAGTCCATCAAGAACAAGGCGGGCATGTGGAAGAAGGGGGCTCCGAAGGGCGTCGTCACCAGCCTGCACTCGCTCGGCGAGCCCGACTCGAACGGGGCGGTCACCGCCTACAACCGCGTCGCCGACACCCGCACCGGCGCCGCCGTCAAGCGCGAGCACCAGCAGCGCTACGACACCTGCCAGGAGGTCTGCGAAGAGACCGACGGCGAGAAGAGCTGCATGGTCTACGTGCCGTTCGAGAAGCGGTACAGGCACCGCCCCGATTGCCTGAAGTGACGCATTAGCTGGAAGCGTAGGGCCTGAGCGCTTCTTGGCTTTCGTCCGGCGCTGGCTGCGCTAAACGCACGCCCCATGGCAGAGGCAACGCTCTCGAGAACCCGTCGCATCGACGCCTGGTGGGTGCAGCCCGCGCTCACCGCGCTCGGGCTCGCCGTCTTCTTCGGCTACCTCACGTACCGCGCGTTCCAGGCGACGTACGTCTGGTACGAGCCCTACATCAGCCCGACGGTGGCGCCGCCGCTGTTCACCGCCGCGAGCGGCTACCCCGGCGGAGTCCCCGTCGAGCACGCCTGGCTCGGCGCGTTCCCGTCGTTCTGGCCGAGCTTCCTGCCGCAGTCGCCCGCGTTCTTCATCCCCGCGTTCGCGATCATGTTCCGCTTCACCTGCTACTACTACCGCGGCGCCTACTACAAAGCGTTCGTCTTCGCGCCGCCCACCTGCGCCGTCCGCGGAGCCACCAAGCGCTACAAGGGCGAGACCGCGCTGCTCGTCTTCCAGAACCTGCACCGCTACACGCTCTACGCCGCGCTGTTCCTGCTCGTGTGCCTGTGGTGGGAGGCCGGCGTCGCGTTCTTCAAGGGCGGCAAGTTCGGCGTCGGCGTCGGCACCATCGTGATGGTGCTCAACGCGGCGTTCCTCTCCGCGTACACGTTCGGCTGCCACTCCTGGAGACACCTCATCGGCGGCAAGGTCGACTGCTTCTCGTGCGATGGCCGCGTGTCTCCGCGCTACAAGCTGTGGAAGGGCAGCTCGTGGTTCAACGAGCGGCACATGCTGTTCGCGTGGTGCTCGCTGGTGTGGGTGTGCTTCACCGACTTCTACATCCAGCTGGTCGCTCGCGGCGTCATCCCGGATCTCAACACCTGGTGATGCTCGTGCGAAGCTGAGCGCTCTCATGCGCTCAGCCCTGCTCGCCGCGGTCTTCGCCTTCCTCGCGTGCTCACCTCCGCCCGTCTCTCCCGGAACGGGAGGCGGCAACGGCGGCAACGGCGGCGCCGGCGGAAGCGGCGGTTCAGCGGGCAGCGCAGGCGGAGGCACCAGCGCCACCGGCGGCGGCTCCACCGGCACCGGTGGAGGCACCAGCGGCACGGGCGGAGGAACGACCGGCAGCGACGGCGGCTGGTCGTGGGTCCCCGTCGCCGGCTCGAAGTGCGGCGCTGGCGCGACCGCCGGCTTCGCCATCGACGTGGCCTCTTCGGACGAGCTCTTCATCTTCCTGCAGGGCGGCGGCGCCTGCTGGAACCAGGGCACCTGCGTCCCCTCGCTCATGCGCTTCGGGCCCATCTGCTACTACGGCGAGAACATCTGCCTCGCCGACGTGCCGGGCGGCACGCAGCCGACCTCGTCGCACGTCATCGCGGGCGACCCGTTCCCCGCCGACGGCGGAGGCGCGCTGCCCTCCGAGCTCGGCACCATCTCGCGCGTGAAGGCGCTCGACCGCGCCGCGCCCGACAACCCGTTCCGCAGCGCCACGTTCGTCTTCATCCCGTACTGCACCGGAGACCTCCACTCCGGCGCCACCGAGCGCACCTACCAGTACAAGCGCGGCGCGTTCGATCCGCCGTCCAACTTCGTGATGCACTTCCGCGGCGCGACGAACATGGACGCGTACCTCGCGCGGCTGCAGCAGCAGTTCCCCAGCGTGCGGCGCATCTGGCTCACCGGCGCGAGCGCGGGCGGCTACGGCGCCACGTTCAACTTCGACCGCGTCGCGCGCGCGTTCCCGCAGGCCGAGGTCCACCTGCTCGCCGACTCGTCGCCGTTCATCGACACGTTCCACTTCGGCGAGTGGCGCGACGAGTGGTCGATGCAGTTCCCCACCGGCTGCACGAGCTGCCGCGACGGAGGCCTGCCCGCCGTCGTCGAGCACCTCGCGACCGCATATCCGTCACGGCGGCTCGGCCTGCTCTCGTACGACCAGGACAAGGTCATCGCCTGGTTCTTCCTCGGAGGGCAGGGACCCGACCCGGCGCTCAACCCACCCGTCGCCGCGTTCAACGCCGAGCTGCGCGCGCTGCAGTCGCGCTACGACGCGCGCGCGAACACGAAGTACTTCGTCGTCCCCGGCGACCAGCACGTGCTGTGGGGAGAATACGGAACGCGGCTCTCGGACGGCGGGTACAGCGCGCCGAAGAAGAGCCGCGATGGAGGCACCGATCTGTTTCAGTGGGTGAACGCCTGGGTCGACGGCGGTGCTGCCTGGCAGAGCACCCGCTGATCAGCTCACGGGACGCAGAGCCCGCTGCAGTCTGAGCCGCCGTTGTTCGGGTCGCAGTTGTCGTTCGGGTCGTCGAGGCAGCGCAGACCCGTCGCGCACTGGATGCCCGCGATGCCGCCGCACATGCCGGTGCTCTTCGGGAGCGTGCAGTAGCCGCCACAATCGGAGCCGCCGTTGTTCGGGTCGCAGTTGTCCGCCGGGTCATCGACGCAGGTCGTGCCGGTCGGGCAGGGGAAGCCCGCGATGCCGCCGCAGAACACCTTCTTGATGCAGATGCCGGGGTGGTCGACCGCCATGCTGCCGCCGTACGGGTGGTCGATGCAGATCTCTCCCTGCTCGCAGAAGTAGGGGTTCACCACGTGGCCGCCGCACGAGCGGATGGTGTCCTTGTCGATGACGCAGATGCCGGGGCAGTCGACCGCCATGCTGCAGCCGTTCGGGTCGTCGACGCACTTGTACCCGCTCGGGCACATCGGCGGATTCGGCCGGAAGCCGCCGCAGCTCATCGGGCCGCCGTCCGGTTGCTGCGTCGTGCCGGCGTCGTGGCCCGCGTCCTGCGGCTGCGAGGGAGTGCCGACGCAGACGCCGCCGCAGTCGGCTCCGCCGTTGTTCGGGTCGCAGTTGTCGCGCGGGTTGTCGACGCAGCGCTGCCCCGTCGGACACTGCAGGCCCGCGATGCCGCCGCAGGTGCCCGAAGGCTCGACGCACTGCGAGTCGACACAGACCGTGGTGCCGTTGCACAGCTGGGTCGCGCAGGTGATGGCGCCCTGCGTGTTCTGGTTCTCGCCGATCATGTGGTCGACGGTGCAGGCCGCGAGGAGGGGAAGCAGCAGGAGTGAACGTTTCATGTCCTGCTCATGTCGCGGGCCAAAGAGACCTTTCACTTCAGCTTCTCCAGGAGGTCACGCGCGCGCGCCGACTCGGGGAGCTGCTCGAGCAGCCGCAGGGCTTCCTCGCGGGCCTCGGTCATGTGACCCAGCGCGTGGTGCGCCTCGACGGTCGCGATCGAAGCTTCGTGGCGAAGCGCTCCAGCGGGGAACTTCTCGCGGTAGGCGGCGAGCAGCTCGAGCGCGCGGGCCGCGTCGTGCTGAACGCGCAGCGCGGTGAGCGCAGCCGTGAGCGCGCGAGACTCGTCGGCGAGGGAAGTCGAGCGCTCCCTCTCCCCCGCAGGGGAGGGGGCCGGGGGGAGGGGCGCAGTCGGCGCCGGAACGAAGCGCTGAGCGACGAGCTTCGGAGCCACGGGCTTGGGGGCAACGGGCTTTGGAGGAGAAATTGCCGGAACGCTGGGCGCGACGAGCGCAACCGGCGCAACCGGCGGAGGCGCGACGACCACCTCGACCGGCTTCGGAGCCGTCACGCTCTTCCGCACGCGCACTGCGCCCTCTCCCCCACGGGGGAGAGGGTGGCTCGCGCTGACCTTCCACGCATAGCCGCCCGCCGCCGCGGCGGCCCCGAGCGGAAGCGCCATCGCAAACGCCATCACCGCCGCCGCGCGCCGCGCACGGCGGCCGGCCTCGCTGCGCACCCTCGCCAGCGGCGGAGGCGCCTGCACCTCGAGCTGTCCCGCCGCGCGCAGCCGCTCTGCGGCCCGGCTCTGCTCCCACGAGGTGCTCAAGGCGTCACCTCGGTCTCGCCGAGCTGCGCCGCGAAGCGCTTGCGCGCGCGGTGCAGCTTCACCCACACGTTCGCGAGCTTGATGCCGGTGAGCTCGGAGACCTCTTCGCCCGACAGCCCTTCGAGCTCGAACAGCACGAGCACCGTGCGGTCGTCCGCCGAGAGCTTGTCGAGCGCGCGGTACACCGCGGCCGAGTCGCGCTGCGCGCCGAGCTGCTCGTCGAGCCCACGCTCGTGCGAGGGCACGTCGGGCAGCTCACGCTCTCCGAAGAAGAACTCGTACACGCGGTCCTTGCGTCTCCGCGCGCGGGTGACGTGCTCCGTGATGCGGAACAGCCAGGTCGTGAGCCGGGCCTGCCCGGGCTTGAACGACTCGAGCTTCCGCTGCACCACGCAGAACACCTCCTGGGTGATGTCGCCCGCGTCTTCGGGCCTGCCGGTGAGCCGCGTCGCCCACCGCATCACGTCATGTGCATGCCGGCGGTACACCGCTCCCAGGTCGAGGCAGTCCTCGACCGTCTCGGACGATTCGAGGTCGAGCGGTTTCGCCAGCACGTTGTCTGGGGCGCTCATGTCGTGGTCCTCGAAAAACCTTTCAACGGGGGACCCCTCGCGAAAGACCTGTCACGGCGTGAACACCAACCCCAGGGTCGGGCTGGCCTCCACGAACGGAATCACCCGCTGTGCATCTGGCGTGCGCGCCTCGACGAGGTGCCGCCGCATCCACAGCGTGCCGCCGAGCGCGATGTAGGGACGCAGCTTCCACAGCGGCGGCATCAACACCTTCGCCTGCACCGACGCGCCGAGGTCCCAGTCGAGCACCGTGCTGCCGGTCTGGAAGCCCACCCCGGTCACCCAGAACGGGCCGCCGACCACGGCCACCGACGCGCCGACGTCGACGCCCTCCAACACCTGCGTCGAGAACGTGGGACCCAGCGACACCGAGAACCGCGACCACACCGCGCGCCCGGTCGACAGCGGCAGCTCGCGCTGGCCCTGGCCCATCACGCCGAGCTCGAGGCCGGCCCACCGCCCGAGCCTCAGCTCGACCGTGCCCGTCGCGCCCCACGTCGGGCTCGCCGTCGACAGCCACACCTGGGCCGCCGCGCTGACGCGGACTCCGAGCTCGAGCGGGGCCGGGGCCGGCGCCGGCGCCGGCGCCGGGGCAGGCTGCGGCTCCTCGACGACGGGCACGTCGGGAATCGGCACGTCCGCCGGAGGCAGCTGCGCCTCCCACGCGAGCAGCACGACCGCCGCGGCCTCTTCGAGCTCGGCGCACGGCGCAGCGGCCGGAAGCTCGCGCTGCAGCCAGAGGCCTCCGTCCGAGTCGCGCGCGGTGAGCAGCACGGCCGAGTCGGTGCGGCCGACCTCGAGCGTGTAGCGGGGCGCGACCGCGCCCGGCGCGCGCAACGCGGCGAGCTTCGACTCGACTGCCGCCGGAGCCGGACAGTCGATCAGCGCCGCGACTGCGATGACGATGACCGACAGCACGTCATCACTTCGGCGACATCGCCTCGGCGATGACGGCCGACTCGTTGATGGTCCGCTGCGACAGCGCGCTCTTGGCGTGGAAGTAGCCGAACGCGCGCTGAGCGAACGGGTCGTCGTGGGCCTCGTCGACGCGGCGCAGGTCGAAGCGGCTGGGACCGATGTAGCGGTCCGAGAACGTGTTGAGGTCGATGTTCCTCGTCTTCGCGGCGAACGACAGCGCGCGAGAGACGAGGTGGCAGCTCGCGCAGTCGATCGTCTGCGGAGTCTCCTTCTCGGGGTGCTCGATGAGCAGCGCCGCCTTCGTCGCGCGCTGCAGCGTGAGGTCGTCGGCGAGCTGAATCGCGGTGTACGAGATGAGCGTGCTGAAGTCGCCGTCGTTGTTCGGCGAAGGAATCATCTCGCTGGCTCGGCGCTCTTCGACGCCGTTCTCGTCGACCTGCTGCTCGTCCTTGTCGGTGAGGCGCGGAATCGGGTCGGCCTCGAGCAGCGCGTTCTTGCGAATGAAGGCGCCGAACGTCCACTTGTCGCCGCGCGTGGCGGAGACCATGAACGCGACGCGCGAGAGGTTCTGCTCGCCGCACTGCGCGAGGATGAGCTCGTTGAGCTTCTTCGCGTACGCGCCCTCGAGGCCCTGCGCCTTCATCACCGGGTGCACGTCGAGCGGCTTGCCGTCGGTCGCCGCGCCCGCGATGCCCTTGAGCTCCCCGACGCCCTCGACGACCTTCGCCCAGTCGGCGTCGCTCTGATCGAAGAAGAGGTGAATCGTGCCGTCGCGCGTGGTGATGCCGGCGTCGCCCTGCTCGATCATCTGCGCGACGAGCCGCACCTGCGTCACCGTCTTCGTGGGCTCGTCCTTCTTGTTCAGCGGAAACGCGTAGTCGACGCGCGCCGAGATGATGCGCATGCCGTCGTAGATGACGCCCTTGTCGACGTTCTCCTCGACCGCCTTCACCTGGTCGAAGAACGCGCGCGGGAAGAGCTGCCCTTTGGCGCCCGAGCTCGAGAACTTCAGCAGGCTGTCGCGCCCGGCGAGGTTCGAAGGCAGCGGGTAGAGGAAGCTGACGTCGTTCAGGTCCAGCTTCGTCGTCGCCGGCGGAGTGACCGGACCCGGCCCGCACCCCGCACAGAGAAAGAGGACGGTGAGCGCGCGTTTCATGGCGCCGGGAAGAGGCAAGCCGGACGCCACGGCGCGGATCAGTGGTGTCGGACGCTTGCCGCCCCGGCCGCATCGCACCCCCTCGGAATTCTGAGGAACCCCTCGGGAACGCCGGGGCCACTACCGCCCGAGCGGACAAACCCGCGTGGCGTGTCGTCAGGGGCCGCGCGGGGCTGCGAGCGTGTCGGGCACTACGAGAAGACGTCGGTACTTCCGAGCCCCAAAGTACCGACACTTTCTCGTAGTGCCGTGCCCCCGCGTCCCCGCGCCGGCGGAGCTGGGCGGAGTCGATGGTGGCGGCCGCGAAGGACCGCCGCGAAGGACCGGCGCCTCGACCGACGGAGGCAACGCGGACTCGGTGGTGACCACCGCGACCGACCGCCGCTCGCGGCTCGCCTGCTCAGGCTGCACGCCTTCGTGGGGTTCGTGAGCTACGTCCGCAGCCGGCGCTTCAGCTCGTCGAGCTGCGCGCGCAGCGAGCCGTCGAACGTCTGGCTGCCGACGGTCGCGGTGGCTCCGCCGATCAGCGAGGGGTCCTCGCGGGTCTCGAGCACGACGTTCTTCTGCGTAATCTTCTCGAGCGCGCCCTCGAGCGCCGAGACCGCGCCGGCGTCGAGCTTCTTCGCGCTGGTGATGACGCCGCGCACGCGGCCCATGCGGACGTCGACGAGGTCGCGGTACACGCGCGCGATGTCGGCGAGTGCGCCGAAGCGCCCGCGCTCGACGAGCAGCTTGAGCGTGTTCACCAGCGCCGGGTTCACGTCACCCGCCGACTTGATCAGCTGCTCGATGACGGCGCGGCGCTGCGACACCGTGTACGCGGGGTTGTTCACCACGTCGGAGAGCTCCTTGCTGGACTTCAGGGCTCCCACGAACACCTCGAGCTGCTTCAGCACGTCGTCGGCCGAGGCGCCGGCCGCTTCGAGCAGCGCGCGCGCATACCGGCGGGCAATGGAAACGTTCACCATGGCGCGCCCTGTAATCGACGCCCGGTCGAAACTCCAGCAGTCAGAGCTTCAGCTCCCAGAGGTCCGGAAACCCTCCGGCGGAGCTGTTCCCGAAGCCCCCGATGAAGCGGCCCTTCGCTGCGTCGAAGACTGCCATCGCCGACGCCCGCGCCGGAGCGCCACCTTCCGGCTCGAGCGTCCTCCACACCTCGCTGCCGCGGTCGAGGTCGAGGAACTGCACGCCCGGGCTCGCGCTGCGCCCGTCCGGAGTGCCGCCCCAGACGATGAGCCGGTGGTTCGCCACGTCGAGCGCGAAGCTGCCGTTGCGGCGCTTCAGCTCGGGCGTCTCGTCGGCCAGCTTCACCCAGCGCGCCGGCTCTTCCGACAGCTCGAGCGACCACGTGTCGCCGAGGATTCCGTTCGACATGCCGGCGAAGATGACGACCCGATCGTTCTGGGCGTCGTAGGCGTAGAAGTGCCCCGCGCGCCCGGCGGGCTGATCGCCGCTGGCCACCGCGACCGGGTCCCACCGCGCCGGGCCGTCGGACGGCACGGTGAGCGCGGTGACCTTGCAGTGCGGCATCACCGACTGACCGCACACCGAGAGGAAGCGGCCGCGCTTGCTGTCGAACACCACGCCCGGCTGGTAGTCGCCGAACGCGGGCGCTCCCATCGCCTGCACCGCCGTCCACGTCAGCGTCGCGGGGTCGAACCGCTCGAGGTGGTTCACCGGCTGGAAGTTGCGGTCGACGCCGCCGAGGAAGAGCAGCTCGCGCGAGCCGGGCAGCGGCACCATGCGGCCGCCCATGAACTCGGGCGCGGTGTTGGCCGACTGCAGCTGCGTCCACGTCTTCGACTGCAGGTCGAAGCTCCACAGGTCCGACGACGCGGTGAACTGCATCGGTCGGTAGTGGAAGCCGCCGTAGACGAGCAGGCGGTCGGCTCCGTCGAGCCACATGTTCCCGTACTCGCGGTTCGGCGGCAGCCCGGCGGTGCCGTCCGTCCACTGCGAGAGCGCGGACCACTTCGGAGCGCGCGTGCTCAAGGTGAGCTCCTGCACGCCGACCCGCTCCGGGCACTGCAGCCCGACCTTCACCGTGGCAGTGGCAGCCTGGTACGGCGCCTTCACCTCGAAGCGCGTGGCGTCGAGCCGTCGCGAGACGAATGCTCCCGAGTCGCCGAGCTCGAGCACGCTCACGCGCGAGCCGGCCGGCACCGCGACGACGGCGCGGCCGCCGAGGGGGAGCTCGAGCGTCGCGCCCAGCCCGGGCTCCTCGCAGGGGGTGGCCGGAAGCTGAGGAGACGAGCCGCAGGCAGCCGCGAGGCTGCACAGCACCGCGAGCGATCGGTTCATGTCGCGCGGCGCTGTGCAGCGCCCGTGCCGACCGCCCCTCAGAGGGGAAGCCGGCTGGCCGCCGGCGATCCGTTAGGCGATTGTCAGGGCGTTGAAGCCCAGCCCCTGGCCAGCGGTCCTCTGCTTTCTCGGAGTCGTGCTCGCCAACATGGGCATGTCTCTGCCGTTCGTCGTCGCCGCCGCTTTTCTGCTGGCACGCCAGAAAGACGGCTCGCTGCTCGCGCTGATGGACCTGCCGCAGCTGATGGAGAAGCTGCCGAACCTCATGGTGGCCTCGCTCGTCGCGAGCGTCACCGCCACGGTCTGCGTCGCGCTCATCTCGTTCGTCATCGCGAAGGAGCCGGTGCGCCCCGCCGTGCTGGCGCCGTCGCGCCTCAAGCCCGCGGCGCTCACGACCGCCGGGCTGTACTTCTTCACGGTCGGCTACGGCGCGGTGGCGACGTGGCTCGCCGTGCTGGTGGGCAAGTTCGAAGGCTCGTCGCTCGACGCCTTCGAGCGGCTCTGTCTGTCGGTGGGGCCGGCCGGCTTCGTGGTGCTCGTGGTGGCCGGCAGCGTGATGCCCGGCTTCGGCGAAGAGCTCGCCTTCCGCGGCTTCATGCAGCCGCGCCTCGTCGGCCGCTTCGGCCCCGGCCTGGGCATCCTCTTCACGTCCGTGCTGTTCGGCTTCCTCCACATGGACCTCATGCAGGGCCTGTTCGCCGTCGGCATGGGCGCGATGGCCGGCTGGGTGACGTGGCGCGCGGGAACGCTGTGGCCCGCGATGGTCGCGCACGCCGCGAACAACGCGACCTCGTTCATCCTCACGCGCGCATCGGGCCCGACGCCTCCGGCGCCGCCGAGCACGCAAGAGGTCGTGACGTACGTGGGCGCGCTGGTCGTGGGAGCCGCGATTCTGGCGTGGCAGAGCGCGAAGACACCCGAACCCGCCCCCGAACGCGAACCCGAACCCGGTCGCTAGAAGCAGCCGACGTCGCGAGTCTTCGGGTAAAAGTACACGAACGCGTTGCAGTGCTCCTGCGTCTCGACCTTCCCGCCGAACGTGTAGCAGCACCCGTCACGCTCGTCGCCGCACGCGCCCGACGGCACCTGGTACTCGCACCGGTACCGGAAGCCTCCTCCGGCCGGCACGGGCACCTGCAGCCCCCACTCCATCGGCGGGTCGTGCCAGCTGGTGCTCGTGTAGAACGGCGGCGGCGAGCCCGCGGCGCCGGGGTCCATCACCGAGATGGTGAACTTCTTCCCGCGGCTGTGGAAGTGGCTGTTCGCTCCGATGATGGTGAGCGGCTCGGTCGTCGACAGCTTGCACGTCGTCTCGAAGAACTTGTCGGTGTCGCCGGGGCACACGCGGATGCTCTGGTTCGTCGCGAACGCGGTGCCGACCTCGGCCTTCACCGCAGACGCCTCGACGGTGTGGAAGTTCACCAGCACCCGCGCCTGCAGCGGAGTCACCTGCGTCGACGCGTTCACGTAGTGCGTCTGCAGCATGAGCCGCTCGCGCGGCTCGAAGCGCATCGCGACGTCGGCCGGCATGTCCCAGCGCGTGTGCCCGTCGGGAAGGTCGCCCAGGTTGCCCGGGTCGGACTCCTGCGAGTTCACCACCAGCGGCCAGTCGGACCAGTTCACCGACTGCCAGCACTCGCCCTCGGCGACCAGCTCGCCCGGCGCTCCGCCCAGCGCCTTCACCGTGCGCACGCGGAACACGTTCATGTGGTGCGTGCCGGGGTTCTGCGCGATCTCGAAGCGCCTCACGTAGACCGGCACGTCGGAGGGGACCTCGAAGAAGTAGCAGCGCTGGCTCTCCGTCCCCATCGGCACGTCGAACGGCTCGATCTTCAGCTGGAAGCCCATCGACGGCGGGGCCAGCTTCACGTCCGAAGGCGCCGGCGCGCTACAGCCCCAAAGCCACAGCAGTGCGAGCGCGCGTCTCAGGGCGCGTCTTCCTAGCAGAAGTCTCACGCGCTCTGCCCGCCGCGGTTAAGCTCTGAACCCTCGAACGAGAAGATGGAACCCGTCATCGGCATCGACCTCGGCACCACGTACAGCGCCGTCGCCACGGTCGAGGGGGGCAAGCCCATCCTCATCCCGTCGCGCTCGGGCCAGCGGCTCACCCCCAGCATCGTCGGCTTCACCGCCCTCGGAGAGCGCGTCATCGGCGAGATGGCCCGCGTCCTCGGCGACGAGGCGCCCGACCGCGTCGCGCCCGCGACCAAGCGGTACATCGGCCGCCGCTTCACGCCCGAGCTCGCCGCCGAGGCGAAGTCCGTCGTTCCGTACCCCCTCATCGCCGGCCCCAACGGAGAGGTCCGCATCAAGGTCGCCGGCAAGACGCTGCCCATCACGCAGGTCAGCGCGATGATCCTCGGTGAGCTCAAGCTCGACGCCGAGGCGCACTTCGGCCGCCCCGTCAGCAAGGCCGTCATCACCGTCCCGGCGAACTTCGACGACGCCCAGCGCAACGCCACCCGCGACGCCGCGCGCATCGCCGGCCTCGACGTGCTGCGCATCATCAACGAGCCCACCGCCGCCGCCGTCGCCTACGGCCTCTCGCAGGGCCTCAAGGGCCGCGCCCTCGTCTTCGACCTCGGCGGAGGCACCTTCGACGTCAGCATCCTCGAGCTCGAGGCCGGCGTCTTCGAGGTGAAGGCCACCGGCGGAGACCCCCAGCTCGGCGGCGACGACTTCGACAACCGCATCGTGCAGTGGCTGCTCGCCCAGGTGCCGCACCCGTACGGCGAGGTCGCCGCGAAGGACCGGCTCTCGATGCAGCGCCTGCGTCACGCGGCCGAGCGCGCCAAGCGCACGCTCACCGACCGCACCGAGGCCTTCATCTCCGTGCAGGAGCTCGGAGACCACACCAGCGACGAGCGCAAGTTCAGCCACGTCGACACCGCGCTCACCCGCGACTTCTTCGAGCAGCTCTCCGAGCCGCTCACCCGCCGCTGCGTCGACGTCTGCATGAAGGTGATGACCGACGCGAAGCTCGCGCCGTCGCAGATCGACGCCGTGCTGCTCGTCGGCGGCATGACGCGCGTCCCGCTCGTCCGGAAGCTCGCCGTCGAGTTCTTCGGCAAAGAGCCCGTCGGCGGCATCAACCCCGACGAGGTCGTCGCGCTCGGCGCCGCCGTTCACGCCGCCGAGCTCAACCAGAAGCAGGGCGCCGCGCTGCTCATCGACGTCGCCACGCACTCGCTCTCCGTCGGAGTGCTCGGCGGCGCGGTGCGCAAGCTCATCGCGAAGAACACGCCCGTGCCCGCCACCGCGAAGGAGATGTTCCTCCCCGCCAGCGCCGGCCAGGGCAAGGCGCGCATGCCCGTGTACCAGGGCGAGAGCGACTGGGCCGACGAGTGCACGAAGCTCGGCGAGGTCGTGCTGACGGACCTCACCGTCGTCCGCCGCGAGGACGTGCCCATCGAGGTGACGTTCGAGCTCTCGAACGAAGGCACGCTCACCGTGCGCGCGGTCGACACGACCACCGGCGTCGCCGAGGCGCTGAAGATCGACGCCCGCACCGCGCTCGCCCCCGGCGAGGTCGAGAAGCTCGCCCAGGAGCAGGGCGCCTACCAGCAGCAGCAGGGCGCGAAGGACAAGAACAACGCCATCGAGGCGTTCCCCCGCATCCTCGACAAGGCCGAGAAGCTCGTGCGCCTGCTCGAGAAGAGCGCCGAAGAGAACCCCAGCGAAGAGGCCATGACCGCCGTCGGCCAGATGCGCGTGCTGCTCGACCAGGGCCGCGCCGCCGTGAAGTCGAAGGACACCGAGCAGATGGCCGAGGTCACGCGCATGCTCGAGCGCCTCGTCAGCGCGAGCTGAAAAACACGCTTCTCCCAGAACACAGAGGGCGCCCGCGCACGCAGCGCAGACGCCCTCGAGTCACCTCACCTGCGACGCTTACTCGGCCGCCGCCGCCGCGCCAGCCGCCTTCAGCGCCTTGGCGAGGTCGACCGCGCGCCGGCCGGTCAGCGACATCTTCGCGATCTCGTCCTTCGACAGGCCGTTGTTGTTCAGGTCGTAGTTGTTGACCATGTGCTCGCGCGCGTACGCGACCGCGCGGTCGACGTCCTTCGCGGTGACCTGCGCGCCCTTCTTGAAGTCGCGGTTGTCGATGAACTTGAAGAAGATGTCGACGAGCGCGCGCTGGTTGCGCGGCACGCGGTCGGTCGCGAGGGCCTTCTTCAGGTCGTCGCGGCTGACGCGCTTGTCGTCACCGCCCGCGCTGATGATGGTCTGCGCTGCCAACTGGAGAGCCTGGTTCACGTCTGCTTTTGCGATGCGTGCCATTGTGCGTACCCCTCTTCGGTTTGTGGTTCAGCCTGCAGTCTGGGCGTTCCAGCCCAAGTCCATCGTCGGCGGCCGCAAGATGCGGCCGAACGTCTCGAGAAGATCGAAGTCGGTGCCCGCGGCGGTCACCTCGCGCTTCTGCACCGCCACCACCGTGTCGAGCGTGCCGTCGACGAAGGCGTCGAACGCGCGGCGGGTGAACGTGAGCTTGAGCTCGGCCTCGAGGTCGAGGCCCCGGCGCACCGGCTCCTCGCTGCCGAAGACGAACGTCCACTGTCCGCCCGGCTTGATGTCGAAGCTGATGCGCCCCTGGTTCTGCAGGAAGTCCATGAAGGACCGGGCGACCATGTTCGGCAGTGCGACTTCGAAGAAGCGTTTGGGTTCCATGACCGGGTCACGGACCCTACCGCTGATCAGCGCGGCGAGACCAGCTCGTGAAAGAGTCTACTGGACTTGAAAGCAGTACAACCTGCGCGCAACGGCGCAGGTGCCCGTTCCCCCCTGCGTCCAGTTGAGCGCGTTCGTCGAGCTGCCGACGCTGCCCGTCACCGCCAGGCTCGACCAGTTGGCGCACGTGTTCGCGTTGGGGTTCCCGCCGGTGTTGGTGCCCGTCCACACGGCGTCCGCCCGCACGGCGCCGCGCTCGTCGCGGTTGAGGGCCAGGTTCGGGCTCGTTCGCAGCTGCGCAGGTCCGTCAAACGCGCGGCCCGCGTCGGCGAGCAGCGACCAGCGCGCGTCGAGGCCGGGAGGGAAGTGCGAGACGGCGCCCGCGTCCGGCGCGGACAGCCACGCGATGAACACGCCCTGCAGCCCCGCGTCGCGCGCGAAGTTCTGGCAGACGCGGTCACCGCCGGTGACGCCGCCGAAGTTCGGGAACACCTGCGCCGAGGTGGTGAAGACGACGAACGCCTGCGCGCCCATCGACGCGCCGCCGCCCGTACCGCCGCCGACGCTGCCGCCGGTACCTCCTCCGGTGGCGCCGCCCGCGCCGCTGCCGCCGCCGGTTCCTCCTCCGGTGGCGCCACCCGAGCCACCGCCGGTGCCGCTGCCGCCCCCGACGCCTCCGCCGCCGACGCACAGGCCGAGGAAGCAGGTGCCGCCGATCGCGCTGCAGTCGGCGCACGACGCCCCCTGGGAGCCGCACGCGCTCGCAGCGCCGCCCGGCTGACAGTCACCGAGCGCGTCGCAGCAGCCCGAGCAGGTGTCGACCGTGCAGCGCGGCACGCACGCGTTCTGCGAGCACCTGCCCGCGGGCGTGCAGTCGTCGCACAGCACTCCGTTCCGGCCGCAGGTCTTGTCGGCGAGCCCCTCGACGCAGCGGCCCATGGCGTCGCAGCAGCCGCTGCACGTCGCGGTGCTGCAGGGCCCCGAGGGACTGCAGCCCGCGACGAAGAGGATCACGCAGCAACCGGCGAGGCGCACTCGCCGCGCACGCTAGTGCAGCACGCGAGCTTCAGCGAGCAGCGCCTTCTTGATGCGCCCCTTCAGCTTCGCCTCGATCTGCCGCAGCCGCTCGCGCGAGAGCGAGAAGTCCTTGCCCAGGTCGGCGAGGGTCGTCTCACCTTCGTCGGCCATCAGCCGGTGCTCGAGCACGGCGCGCTCGCGCGCGTCGAGCTTCTCCCGCAGCCGGAGGATGACGCCGCGGACGGCCGCGTCGCGCTGGCTCCGCCAGGCGAGGTCGTCGGGCAGCTCGCCCACGTCGGGCAACAGCTCGCCGCGCGTCGCGTCGCTCTCGTCACCTGCGTGCTCGTCGAGCGAGACGTCCGACGAGCCGAGCCGCGCGGTGTGCGAGCGGATCTGCTCGACGGTGAGCCCGAACTGCTTCGCGAGCAGCGGGTCGATGACCTCCGGGTCGGGGCCCAGCCGCGCCTCGAGCTTCGCCCGCGCGCTGCGCAGCTTGAAGAACAGCTTCGCGCCGACCGCGCCGGTGGCGGCCGTCACGATGCTCTTCTGCCTCAGCGCGTACGCCAGCATGTACGCGCGCACCCAGAAGGCCGCGTAGGTCCGGAACCGGACGTTGCGGTCTTCGAAGCGGTCGACCGCGCGCAGCAGCCCCATGTTGCCCTCCGCCATCAGCTCTTCGAGCGGTACGCCGTAGCCCTTGAGCCGGCGGGCGGTGTGGGTCACCAGGCCGAGGTGCGCTTCGATCAGTTGCTCGAGCGCCGCGCGATCCTTACGGAGCTGCCACGCCTTGGCGAGCCGTGCCTCCGTGTCGGCGCTCAGCGGCGCCTTCTTGAGCTGGGCCCAACGCTGCTCGAGCCAGGTCCGTTCATTGGTTGCGTTCATGTCCCGCAACATCACCGGTCTTGAGACATTGTAAAACTACAATGTTTGGCACCTACAGTTAGATTCAATCTAACTGGCCCACCCCTTGCTCCAGCCACTTCCCATGAGGTGGGTTCCATTCGTTCTGATGATCAGCGTTACCGCGTGCGGATCAGCGAGCACGCAAGGCCCGGTGCCGACGTGCCCCGACGGCGGCGACCCGTTCGTGTGTGTCGCACAGCCGACAATGTCTCCTGAGGCGGCCGTGCAGGGAGGCGGCGCGCCGTCGAAGTCGAAGGGTCACCCCTCCAAGCATGACCCCGACGACGACGACGACGACGACCACGACTGCGACGATTGATCAGTCGTTGCCCTTGATGCAGGCGATCGGCTCGAGCCGCTTGTGCACGGTCGCCAGGCCCGCCAGCTCGACCGACTCGAGCACGTCGTCGAGGTCCTTGTAGCAGGGCCCCGACTCGTCGATGGGCACGTTGCGCGTGTTGAGGAGGATGCCCTTGCCGGCCATGCGGCGGTCGGTGTCCTTCTGCGAGAGCTCGCGCTTCGCGGCGGCGCGCGACAGGCGGCGGCCGGCGCCGTGGTTCACCGAGTAGAGCGACTCCTTCGCGGCCTCGTTCGCGAACAGAATCGCGCTGCCGGTCTCCATCGAGCCGGGGATGAGGATCGGGTGGCCGGTCTCCTCCCAGACGGTGCCCTTCAGCGCGTGATGGCCCTTGGGGAACGCGCGCGTCGCGCCCTTGCGGGCGACGAACTTGCCGTCCTCCTTCTGGATGAGGTTGTGGCTGATCTCGTAATAGACGTTCGCCTCACCGCCGAAGACGGCCTCGACCGCCTCGCACACCGCGTCGCCGATGAGGATGCGGTTCGCGATGGCGAAGTTCGCCGCCATGTTGTGCAGGTTCCAGTAGTCGCGGCCGACCGGTGAGCTCCAGTCGAGCCAGATCTGGTCCTCGCTGCGCGACTTGAGGCCGAGCAGCTCCGCTCCGAGCGTGAAGTACTGCTTCGCGATGTTCCACCCGAAGCCGCGCGAGCCGGTGTGCAGCATCACCCACACCTTGCCCTCGGGGTCGACCTGCATCTCGCAGAAGTGGTTGCCGCCGCCGAGCGAGCCGAGCTGCTCCGCCTTCTCGAGCGCGCGGCCGGGCACGTCGGTGCGGTCGTCGTCGACGGGGATGCACGCGCGCTCGGCGACGTCGTTCGTGCGGTGCAGCGCCTTCGCGCCGTGACGGATGATGTCGGGGAACTGCTTCTTCGAGATGCGGCGGAAGCCGCTCTGGCCGACGCCGACGCCGATGCGGCGCTGCACCTCGTCGATCCACTTGCGGCGCTTCGCCGGGTCCGCGACGTCGTCCCGCGTCAGCGTCGTCTCGAGCTGCACCATGCCGCAGCCGATGTCGTAGCCCGCGGCCGTCGGCAGCAGCGTGCCCTCGGTCTCGATGGCCGTGCCGATGGGCACTCCGTAGCCGACGTGGCAGTCGGGCGTGAGCACCACCCGCGTGGCTCCAGGAAACGAGCACGCGTTCACCACCTGCTGGAACACGTCTTCCTCCACTGCCTGCAGCAGCTTGTCGGAGAGGAAGAGGTGCGCGTCGCAGCGCATCGTCTTCGTCTTCGGGAGGACGTAGTGGGCCTCACCGGCCTTTTCGAGGGTCTGCTTCCAGCTCATGGTGCGCCCTGGACGTAACAACACTGCATTCCGGACGCGTCAGCGCGCCGTCACGCCGATGGAAATTCGGATGGTGAAGCGCTCGTTGTCGGTGAGCTCGAGCGGGTCTCCGACGCCGCGCATGGAGTCGATCTTGATGGCGGCCACCTGCGGCAACATCGAGATGGCGAACCAGAAGCGCGAGCCGCGGTACGCGAGGGCGGGGCCGATGAGGAAGGCGTCTCCCGCGTAGCCGCCGGCGAGCCAGCTCAGGCGATTCTGCAGCTCGATGCCGAACGAGAGGCCGTTCGTGAGCGTGTACGAGAGCCCGAGCGTCTGCCGGAAGCGCGCGGTGCCGAACGCGTCGGCGGCGCGACCTCTCCACGCGGTCTGCGTGAAGCCGTCGAGGTTGAGGCCGATGCGCACCGGCCCGAGGTCCGCGTCGGCCGCGAGCAGCACGGACGCGGCGACGCCGTTCACGCCGGCGCCGAGCTCGGCCTGCGCGCCCAGCCCGACGCGGTTGAACAGGGTGACGCGGTTCTGCACGTGCAGCATCACGCGCCCGTCGATGGCGGGCTGCTGCGTCACGCCCGACTCGCCGGGGAAGGCGTCGACGAAGACGCCCACGGCCCAATCGCGCAGCAGGCCCTGCAGCACGCCGGCGCGGATGTCGAACGCGGTGAAGCCCTCCGGGCGTCCCCAGCGCGGGGTCAGCCACAGCTGCACGTCGGCTTCGCCGCGGCGCGGGCCCATCGTGTCCCAGGTGAACGCGAAGTGGCGGCCGACGCGGTCTTCCGGCGCCACGTCCGGCACCTCGACCGAGACGCCGGCGTCGGCCGGCAGCACCGTGGGAACGCCTCCGTCCGCGGCCGCGGCTCCTGCCGGTGTGTCGGCCACCGCGGGCATCGTGCTTCCGCGGCGCTCGCCGGGGGCGGGTATCACCTGCGCGTGCGCGGTTGCGACGAGCGCGAGCAGCAGGAGCGGTGACCGGCGCATGTGCGCGCGCGGATACCACAGCGGCGCGTGAATGCACGGCTCCTCGTGGCTCCGCGCGGCGGCGCGCAACGCCGCGGATCTCATCCGTCGCGTCCGGCAGTAGAGTCCGCCGACCGTGGCGCTCTCGGAGAAACTGCGAGCGTGCGCAGCAGCGCTCGCCAACCGGCCTGGAGATCCAGAAGCCGTGGCGGTGCTCGAAGGGCTCCTCGACGCTCCGGCCGAGCGGGTCGCCGCGGCGCAGTTCCTCGCTCCCGCCTACGAGCGCTCGGGCAACGAAGACGGGCTGCAGCGCGTGCTCGGCCTCGTCGCCGCCGAGGCCGAGTCTCCCCGCGAGCGCATCGAGGCGCTCGAGGCGCTGCGTCGTCTCTACGGCCGGCGCGAGGCGTGGGCGGCGCTCGTCGAGACCACCGAGAAGCTCGCCTGGGTCGAGCCCGAGGTCGAAAAGCAGCGCGAGGCCTGGCGCGCGGCGGCCCGACTCCACGCGACGCGCCTGTTCGACGAAGACAGCGCGCTCGAGGCCTGGCTGCGCCTGCTCGTCGTCGACCCGTCCGACGCCGAGGCGAAGAACGCCGTCCGCGCGCTCACCGCGGCCAACGGGCGCGAGCTCAGTGGCGCCGTCGCCGCGCTGTGCGCGGAGATCGTCGCGAAGTCGAAGGGACACCCCGAGGCCCAGGCGCTGCTCGATCGGCTGCTGCCTCCGACCGAGGCGCTGCTCGCCGCGCTGCGCCAGCTCCAGACCAGCACCGAGCCGGCCGGGCTGCTCGAGGACCTGCGCCGCATCGCGCTGCGCGCCGACGCGCTCGAAGAGGTCGCCGACGCCGTCGAGGCCCAGAGCGAGGCCGTCGAGAGCCCGGCGCAGCTCACCGCGCTCTTGCGGTTCGCCGCGCGCACGCGCGAAGAGCTGCAGCAGCCGCAGAAGGCGGTCGTGCTGTGGAACGACCTGCTCGCGTCGTCTCCGCGCGACGCCGAGGCGCTCGAGCACCTCTCGAAGCTGCTCGGCCAGTCGGGCGACTCGAAGCACGCCGGAGAGCTCAGCGTGCGCCGCGCCGAGCTCGCCGGTAGCGGCGCCTTGAGGCTCCAGCACTTCGTCGAGGCCGCCGAGTACTTCCTCGCGGCGAACGCGCACGAGGCGGCGCTCAGCGCGCTCAACGACGCGCTGCGCCTGCAGGGGCCCGCCTCCGACGCCGGGCTCATCGCCCGCGTGCAGCTCGAGCGCGGCAAGCTGCTCGAGCGCGCCGGAGACCCCTCCGCCGTCGGCGCCTTCGCCGCCGCCGTCGAGCTCGAGCCCTGGGCCGCCGAGGCCGCCGCCGGGCTCGAGCGCGCGCTGGGCAAGCCGCTCACCCGCGTCGCCGCCGCGAGGGCGCTCGAGCCGTACGCGCGCCGCCGCTCTTCGCCCCGGCAGCTCAGCCAGGTGCTCGCGATTCGCGCCGAGAACGCCACGTCGTCCGAGCAGCACCTCGAGCTCCTGGTCGAGCTCGCCGCCCTGTACGAGCAGCTCGCTGAGCCGCGCGCCGCGCTGGGCGCCCTCATCCGCGCGTTCGCGCTGGGCCCGCGCGACGAGCGCGTCGTCGGCTCGCTCGAGCGGCTCGCCTTCGCGCTCGGGGCGAACGAAGAGCTGCTCGCCGCGTACGAAGAGCACCTCGACAAGAGCCCCGATGACGCCGGCGTCGCGCGCAAGGCGGCGCTGCTGCACGAGCAGCTCGGCAACCGCGACGAGGCCTTCGCGGCGTGGGAGCGCGCCGCCGCCGCTTCTCCGCGCGACACCGCGCTGCTCGAGCAGTTCGCGCAGAAGTGCCGCGACCACGGAGACCTCGCCCGCCTCGGGCGCGCGCTGCGCTGGCAGGTCGCCGCCACGATGGACCCCGCGGCGAAGGCGAAGCTCTTGCGCGCGCTCGCGCACCTCGCGGAGGACAGCCTCGCCGACCCCGCCGGCGCCGCGCACGCGTGGGAAGAGGTCCGCGAGCTGCAGCCCGACGACCCGCAGGTGCTCACCACGCTGGTTCGGCTCTACGAGCAGACGAACAACGTCGCGATGCTCTCGCGCGTCGTGGCGCGGCAGCTCGAGCTGGCCCGGGCCGCCGGGTCGGATCAGCTCGCCGCCCTCGCGCTGAAGCTCGCGCGGTTGAAGCTCGACGCTCCGTCGGACGAGGTCGGGGCGCTGCAGCTCTTGCGCGAGGTGCTCAAGCTCGAGCCCGACAACGCGCAGGCCGTCGCGGCGCTGGGCCGACTGGCCTCGACGCCGTCGCCGCTGCAGGCCGAGGCGGCGGCGCTCGCGTCGACCGCGCTCGACAAGCTCGGCGACTACCCGGTCGTGGTGCAGATCCTCGAGGCGCAGCTCTCCACGACGTCGGGCGCCGCCGCGCGCGCGGCGATCCTGCACCGCATCAGCGACCTGCAGGCGGGGCCGCTGAAGGAGCCCGAGCTCGCCTTCCTCGCGATCGCCCGCGCGCTGCGCGAGGTGCCCCACGACGGCGGAGTCCTCGCGCGCTGCATCGAGCTCGCCGAGGCGACCGGCTCGGGCGACGAGCTCGACGCGCTCTTGTCCGAGCTCGGCTCCGCGCAGCCGCCGGGCGCCGCGCGCGCCGGGCTGTTCCGGGCGCTCGCCCGGCGCTCCGACGGGGACGCGGCGATCGCCGCCTGGTCCGAGGTGCTCGCGCAGCTGCCGACGGACGAGGACGCGCGCGCGTCGCTCGCCGCGCTGTTCGAGAAGGCCGGCCGGCTCGTCGACCTCGCGGTGCTGCAGCGCCAGCGCGCCGAGACGGCCTCTGCGGAAGAGCGGCCCGCCGCGCTGCTCGCGCTCGCCCAGGCCCAGGAGCGCGCGGGTGAGCTCGACGAAGCCGCGTCGACGCTGCTCGGGCTGTTCGCGCTGAAGCCGGGGCCCGAGGCGCTCGCGCCGCTCGACCGCGTGCTCGGGCAGCTCGGGCGCCACAGCGAGCGCGCCGAGGTGCTGCGCCGCCTCGCCGCAGAGACGACCGACGAGGCGATGAAGCTCACCCGCATGCTCGCCCAGGCGCGCGCGCTCATCGCCGCGAGGGAGCCGCTGCAGGCCGCGGGTGTGCTCGGAGACGTGCTCTCTCGTGCGCCCGACGAGCCGCGCGCCATCGCCGACCTCGTCGCGCTCGTCGGCGAGCCCTCCGTGCGCGAGCGCGTCGTCGAGCTGCTCTCGCCGGTCTTCAAGGCGAAGGGGCAGGAGCGGCAACGCGCGGCGGTGCTCGAGGCGCTCGTGGTCAGCGGTGACGACCGCTCGCTGAGGCGCGAGCTCGCCGAGCTGCACGAGGCCATCGGAGATTCGACGCAGGCCTATGCCGGTTACCTGCGGCTCGTGCGCGAGCGGCCGTCCGACGCCGAGGCGCGCGCGGCGCTCGAGCGGCTCGCGCTCAAGGGGCACCTCGAGGAGGAGCTGGTCGAGGCGTACGACGAACTGCTCGAAGGCAACGTCGACGCCGCGGCCGGGCTCGCGATGCGCGAGGCGGTCGCCCGCCTGTATGCGGGGCCGCTGAAGCGGCCGGCCGACGCGGTGCGCGCGTGGGAAAAGGTCGCGAAGCTCGATCGCGGCGCGGTGGCTCCGCTCGTCGCGCTCGAGGAGCTGCACCGCGCGGCAGGCGACTGGGTGCGGCTCGCGGGCGTGCTGCAGAAGAGGGTGCCGCTGCTGGTCTCGGCCGAGGAGCAGGTCGCGGCCCTGCGGCAGCTCGCCGAGCTCGCGAGCGGCCCACTGCACGACCAGGGGCTGGCCGCCGACGCGTACCGGCAGATCCTCGAGCGCGCGCCGAAGGACGCCGAGGCGCTGCGTGGGCTCGGCGGCCTGCTCGACGGGTTCGGCAAGCACTCCGACGCCTACCTCGTGCTGCAGCGGCGGCTCGAGGCGGAGGGCGAAAACGCCGAGCTGCGGCTCAAGCTCGGGCAGCTCGCGATGGGGCCGGTCGGGAAGCCGGTCGAGGCGGTCGACCACTTCGCAGCAATCGTTCAGATCGCCGTTCACGCTGAGCGGAGCCCGAAGGGCGCAGTCGAAGCGGCCCCAACTCGTCCGGACGGGCCCACTTCGACTCCGGCGCCTGCGGCGCCTCCGCTCAGTGTGAACGAAGCCATCGGGGGGCTCGAAGCTCTCCTTCAGCGCGAAGCCGCGCTGCGCCCCCGCATCGCCGCAGTGCTCGAGCCGGTCTACCGCTCGCGCAACGCAACAGCCCAGCTCGCCGACATGCTGGCGTTGCAGCCGCCAGCCCCCGCGCGGCTCGAAGAGCTCGCGAGCCTGCGCGAGGCCCTCAAAGACCTCCCCAGCGCGTTCGCGGCGAGGCAGCAGCTCTACGCGGTGGCGCCGGAAGACTCGCGCCTGCGCGGAGAGCTCGAGCGCGTGGCGGCCGCATCCGGCCAGCTCGAGACGCTCGCCAGCATGTTCCACGCGCGGCTCGAGCACCGCGTCGACGCGGACGAGCGGCTCGACCTGCTCCGCCGCCTCGGGTCGATTCACCAGCGCCTCGGGCACCGGCGCGCCGCGGCCGAGGCCATCGAAGAGGTCGCGAAGCTCAGACCGATGGAGCCCGAGCCGCTCGCGATGCTCTGCGAGCTGTACCGGGCCGAGGGGCTCTTCGCGAAGCTGCCGCCGCTGTTGCGCCTGCGCGCCGAGCTGAGCTCGGACGTGAACGACCAGGTCGCCCTGCTGCTCGAGCTCGCCGCCGTCGCCGAAGAGCACCTGCACGACGACGCGGCGGCGGTCGAGGCGTGCCGCGCCGCAATCGAGCGCGGCGGCTCGCAGGGGCCGCAGCTGTCGACCCTCGAGCGGCTGCTGGAGAAGTCGGGGCGCTTCGCCGAGCTGCGCGAGCTGTTGCTCGAGCGCGGCGGTGACGCCGTGCGCATCGCGCTGCTCGAGCACCGGTCGCTCAGAGACGACGCGTCGGCGCTCGAGCGGCTGAAGGGCGTGCTCGGTCGCGATGAGGCTGCGCTGCCCGCGCTGCTCGAGATGATGCGCGCCGATCGGCCGTCGGCGGCGGAGGCCGCGCGAGTTCTGGAGACTGGCCCCCTCACCCCGGCCCTCTCCCCTGCGGGGGAGAGGGGGTATCTCGTCGAGGCGCTCGAGGTGCAGGCCGAGTGGGCCTCGGGCGAGGCGCGGTCGGCGCTGCTCCACCGCGTGGCCGACCTGCACGAGAGCGATGCGCCGCGCGCGTTCGAAGTGCTCGACCGGCTCTTGCGCGACGCTCCCGACGACGGGCGGGCCTTCGACCGGCTGCTGGCGCTGAAGCTCAACCGGGGCCTGGCGAAGCTGCTCGGCGACGTGGCTCCCGCGGCGAGCCGCGACACGCAGCGGCGCATGTGGCGCGAGCTGGCGCGGCTGAGGGCCGAGCTCTCCGACCCGGAAGGCGCGCTCGAGGCCTGGCAGCACGTGCTCGAGCTCGAGCCGAAGAGCCCCGACGCCCTGCTCGCCGCGAGCGCGCTGACCGAGCAGGCCGGCAAGTGGCCCGAGCTCGTCGACCTGTGCGAGCGACGCCTCGCGCTGGCGAAGACCGACGCCGAGCGCGTCGAGCTGCTCGCGCGCATCGCGTCGCTGCGGAGCGATCGCCTCGGCGACGCGTCCGCCGCCTACGACACGTGGCGGCGCCTGCTCGAGCTGCAGCCGCAGAACGCGCTCGCGCTCGAGCGCCTCGACGCGCTGTGCGTGGCGCTCGAGCGGTGGACCGAGCTGGCCGAGGTGTTGGGCCGCCGCATCGCGCTCGGCGGTGACGGCGCCATCGAGCTGCGCTTGCGGCTCGCGCGCGTGCGCCGCACGCAGCTCGACAACTCGGCCGGCGCGCTGCCGCTGCTCGGCGAGGTTCTGCAGGAGAACCCCGCGCACGAGGCCGCGCTGCGCGAGCTGCACGGCCTCGTCGAAGAGCAGCCGGGCTGGGAGCCCGCCGAGGACCTGCTGCTCGGCGCCCACCGCCGCGCGAAGGACTGGACGCGCCTGGCGCTGAGGCTCGACGCGTGTGCCGGGCAGGCGCTCAAGAGCGCCAAGCGGCGGGCGCTGTGGCTCGAGCTCGCCGAGCTGCGGCTGGCGCACGAGAACGACCCGCAGCTCGCCTTCCTCGCCATGGCCCGCGCCTTCCGCGAGACGCCGGGCGACGCCGCGCTGCGCGCGAAGCTCGCCGAGCTCGCCGAGGCCGCGCACGAGCAGGAGGCGTTCGGCGCGCTGCTCGACGAGGTGATGCCGCAGCTGCAGCCGGAAGAGGCCGCCGAAGCCTGCCTCACGCTCGGGGGCCTGAGCCTGGGTCCCCTCGACGAGCCCGAGCGCGCCGTCGAGCTCTTCCGCCGCGCGCGCCCGACGACGGCGCGGGCGCTGCCCGGCCTCGACGCCGCGCTGACCCGGCTCGAGCGCTGGGACGAGCTCTTGCCCGTGCTCGAAGAGCGGCTCGCGCTCGAGCCCTCCGAGGAGCTCTTGCTGCGCATCGGCGCGGTCGCCGCCGACCGCCTCGGCGAAGACGCGCGCGCGATCGAGGCGTACCGCGCGGTGCTCGCGCGGGCTCCGCGGCACGTGGACGCGGCGCGGGCGCTCGAGGTGCTCTACGAGCGCACCGGCGCGCGCTCGGCGCTGCTCGACATCCTGGCGCTGCTCGAGACGCTGCTGTCGGGAGTCCAGCGCACGCAGGTGCGGATGAAGGCCGCGCGGCTGTGCGTGAAGGACGACTACGAGCGCACCATCGCGCTGTGCCGGAAGGTGCTCGAGGAAGACCCGTTGCACGTCGAGGCGTTCGCGCTGCTCTCCGAGCGGCTGCAGGCCGGCGGGCGGTGGGCCGAGCTGAACACGCTGTTCGAGCAGCGGCTCGCGGTGACCCTCGCGCCGGCCGAGGCCGCGGAGCTCGGCTTCCGTCTCGGCGAGCTCGCGTACCGCAAGCGCGACGACCTGAAGACCGCCGTGCGCCACTACCGCGGCGTGCTCGAGCGCTCGCCGACGCACGCCGGCGCGCTCGAAGCCCTCGTCGAGCTGTACGAGAAGACGGGCGAGAGGGCCGAGCTCGCGCGCGTGCTCGAGACGCTCGCGGGCGTGGTGGAAGACGAGGCGCGGCGTCGCGCGCTGCACGTCAGGCGCGCCGAGGTCGCGGACAGAGACGAAGCAGTGCTGGCTGTTCGCGCCGCTCTGGCCTCCGCTCACGCTGAGCGGAGCCCGAAGGGCGCAGTCGAAGCGGGCCGAATTCGCCAGAGCGGGCCCACTTCGACTCCGGCGCCTGCGGCGCCTCCGCTCAGTGTGAACGAGTGCGAGCGACTCCGCGCGGTGACCCTACGTCTCGAGGCGTGGGCGGAAGCCTCGCAGGTCCTCGCGCTGCTCGCCGAGGCCTCACCTCCGCCGAAGGCCATCACCACGTACTTCGAGCTCGCCGACGTCGACGAGCGGCGGAGCAACCCGGCCGGCGCCACCGAAGCCCTCGAGCGCATCCTCGCCCTCGACCCCTCGAACCGCACCGCGTACGACCGGGCGAAGAAGCTGTACGCGGACCAGCCCAAGCCCTGGGTGTCCCTCGCGTCGCGGTACCTGCCGCACCTCAACGGCGAGGAGCTGCTCACGACGCTGGACGCGCTGGCCGCGCGCCACCACGAGCCCGCCAGCGCGCTCGACTTCGCGACGCGCGCGGCGAAGCTGGACCCCGGCTCCGACGCGCGCCGCGCCACTGCAGAAGCGCTGGCGACGAAGCAGAAGAAGCTCGACGCGCTCGCCGCCGCGTACCGCGAGACGCTGGGCAGCCTCGGGTTCGGGCCCGCGTATGCGTCGCTCGCGCTCGCGCTGGCCCGGCTCGAAGACCACGCGCTCGACCAGGTCGACGCGGCGGAGCAGACCCTGCAGGGCCTGCTCGCGCACGACCCGACGAACGGCGCCGCGCTCGACGCGCTGGTGCAGCTGTTCGACCGGCGCAACCTCCACGGCCGGGTCGCCGCCGCGCTGGAGCAGAAGCTCGAAGCGACCGAGACGACGGAGCAGCGGGTTCAGCTCCTCCACCGGCTCGCGCAGCTCCACGAGCAGAAGCTCAAAGACGTTGCCGCCGCGGCCCACGCGCTGCGCCGCCTCGTCGACGCCGCGCCGAGCGAGCCGAACGCGCGGCTGCTCGTCGACCTGCACCTGCGCCACCGCCAGTGGCCCGAGGCGCTGAACGCGCTGCTGCGGCTGCGCGGCCTGGCTCCGAAGGGCGCGGCGCAGGCGGCGGTGCAGCTCGAGATCGCCCGGCTGCACGAGCTGCAGCTCTCCGACCTCGACGCCGCCGTCGACGCCTACCTCGAGGCGCTCGAGCTCGACCCGTCGAGCAGCGATGCGTTCCGCTCGCTCGAGCGGCTGTACGTGAAGCTCGACCGGCCGGCCGAGCTCTTGCGCGCGTACGAGCAGCGCATCGCCCGCACGCCGAGCCCCGAAGAGAAGCTCGAGCTCCACTACAAGTCCGCCGAGCTCTGGGAGAAGCGGGGCGACGCGGCGCGCGCCGACGAGTCGCTGGCCGCGGTGGTGAAGCTCGACGGCAATGAGGTGAAGGCGCTCGAGGGCCTCGCCCGCCTGCGCCGCGCCGCGGGCCGGTGGAAGCCGCTCGCCGAGGCGCTGCAGCAGCACGCGCAGGTCGCCGCGCAGCCGCTGCAGCGCGCGCAGCTCTTCACCGAGCTCGGCTCGGTGCACCTCGAACACTTGAAGGACTCCGCCGCCGCAGTGAAGGCGTGGTCGAGCGCGCTCGAGCAGGCGCCCGAGCACCGGCCGGCGCTGAAGCTGCTCGCCGCGCTGCACGAGAAGGAGCGCCGCTTCGCCGACGCCGCGGCGCTGCTCGCCCGCGAAGCGAAGCTCGAGACGAACGCGGCGGCCCGCGCCGCGCTCCACCACCACCGCGGCGAGCTCTACGAAGACGCGCTGCACGACCTCGACCAGGCCCGCGCGGCGTACACCGCGGCGCTCGAGGCGGAAGCCGTGCACCTGCCGTCGCTGCGCCGCCTGCGCGCGATGTTCGCGCGGCTGGGTGACTGGCCGGCCTACGAGGCGAACCTCGCGCACGAGGCGAAGCGGGCTCCCGAAGCGAAGGACCGGTACGCCGCGGGGCTCGAGCTCGCGCGGCACTTCGTGCAGCGGCAGAAGGCGGCGGCGAAGGCGATCCCGTGGTTCGAGCACGCGCTCGCGACGAAGCCCGACGCGCTCGAGGCCGCGCTGCCGCTCGCCGACCTGCTGCTCGCGGCGAAGACGTGGGACCGCGCGGGTGAGGTCTTGAAGGCGGCCGTGGCGCTGCTCGAGCGCGAGCAGCCGACGCGCCCGCGCCTGCTCGTCGATCGCCTGTGCGAGCTCGCGCTCACGCACCGCGAGCTGAACCAGCCGAGCCTCGCGCTGCACGCGTACTCGCGCGCGGCCCAGCTCGACCCCCACGAGCCGCGTGTGCTGCGGTCGCAGATCGAGATGCTCGAGGGCGGCCTGCACATCGCCGAGGCCGCCGAGAAGCTCGAGCTGTTCCTCGAGCACCACGCGCAGACGCTGCCCCGCACCGAGCGCGCCGGCCTCGCCCTGCACCTCGGCGAGATGTACTGGCGGCTCAAGCGCGAGAAGGAGACGCTGTCGGCCGTCGAGCGCGCGCTGGACCTCGAGCCGGGCAACCCGGCCGCGCTGACGCTCGGCGCGAAGGCGGCCGACAAGCTCGGGGCGCACGAGAAGGCGGTGCAGCTCAAGCAGCGCCTCTCCGACGTCTCGGCCGACGACACCCGCTACGCGCTGCTCGTCGAGCTCGCGCGGCAGGCGCACGAGAAGCTGTCGAACCCGACGCGCGCCGTCGAGGCGCTGCTGGCGGCGCAGAAGCTCAAAGCCCAGTCGAAGGAGGTGCACCAGCTGCTCGCCGCCGCGTACCGCGCGCTCGGTCACAACCGCAAAGCGGCCGAGGCGGTGCAGGCCGTGCTGCAGCACCCCGAGACGACGCCCGCCGACAAGCGCAGGGAGACGCTCGCCCTCGCCGACCTCTACGGCCGCGCGATGGGAGAGATCGACCGCGCCGTCGACGTGCTCGAGCGCGCGCTCGACGAGCAGCCGCAGTTCGTCGAAGCGTTCCAGGCCATCGAGGGCATGCTCACCCGCGCGAAGGACTGGAAGAAGCTCGACGCCATCTACGGGCGCCACGCGGCGCGGCTGGGCTCGGCGGCGGACTCGGCGGCGCAGCGGGCGGCGATGTGGCGCGCGACCGGCGAGCTGCGGCTCAAGCAGTTCAAGGACCGCGCGGGCGCGCTCGGGGCGTTCGAGCAGAGCGTGCGGCTCACTCCGAACGACGCGGCCGCGCTCGAGGCGTTCGCGGCCCTCGCCATCGAGTTCCCGGACAAGGTGAACGACGCGCTCGCGGCGTACCTGCGCGCGCTGCCGAAGAGCCAGGACCCGCAGCGCGCGTGCGCCGCGTTCGCCCGCATCGCCGAGAAGCGCGGAGACCTCGACACCGCCAGCATCGCCAGCCGCGCCGCGCTGATGCTGTCGAGCACGGGCGGGCAGGGCGCGGTCGCTCCGCCGAAGTTCAAGAACGTGCTGTCGGAGCAGGCGTGGCGCGACCTGCTCTTGCACCCGCACTGCCGCGGGCCGCTCGCCGAGCTGATGGCGCTGCTCTGGGACCACGCGGGCGGCCGCTACGCGCTCGGGCTCTCGGACTACAAGCTGCACCCGAAGAAGCACGCGGTCGACCCGCGCACCGCGACGC
>CALJKW010000039.1 GCA_937980205.1 uncultured Myxococcales bacterium
GACCTCAAGGGCGCGAAGTTCGCCAAGGGCTTCGACTTCGTGAACAACGACTCGCACCCGAACGATGACCACGGCCACGGCACCCACGTCGCCGGCACCATCGCCCAGGTCACCAACAACAAGGAGGGCGTCGCCGGCGTCGCCTTCGAGGCCACCCTGATGCCGGTGAAGGTGCTCAACCACTTCGGCTCGGGCTCTACCGCGGCGATCAGCGATGCGATTCGCTGGGCGGCGGACCACGGCGCGAACGTGATCAACATGTCGCTCGGCGGAGGCGGGCGCTCGGCGGTGATGGAGAACGCCGTCGCGTACGCGCGCAAGAAGGGCGTCGTGGTGGTCTGCGCGGCCGGCAACGGCGGCCGTGGCGTGGTCGAGTTCCCCGCTGCCTACCCCGCCAGCGTCGCGGTGAGCGCGGTCGGGCCGACCGGCGCGAAGGCTCCGTACTCGTCGTGGGGCAAGGAGCTCGACATCGCCGCGCCCGGCGGCGACAAGAGCCGGGGCGTCGAGTTCGGCATTCTCCAGAACACCATCGACGCCCGCGACAACGCGAAGTCGATCTACGCGTTCTTCAACGGCACCTCGATGGCCGCGCCTCACGTGGCCGGCGTCGCCGCGCTGCTGTTCGCGAACGGGGCGAAGACTCCCGACCAGGTCGAGAAGGCGATGTTCGCCTCGGCGAAGGCGGGCCCGGGCCAGGCCGGGTGGAGCGATCACTTCGGCCACGGCATCGTCGACGCGGAGGCCGCGCTCAAGGCGATCAAGCAGGTCGACGAGAACGGCCAACTGATCGCCGCGGCCCCCACGGCGGTCGACGCGCACGACGCGGTCACCTCGTACGAGGTGATCCAGCCGCTCGGCACCGGGTTCTTCGACATCGACTGGGCCCCCTTCCTCTGGGCTTCCGGGTTCCTCGCCTTCGTGCTGCTGACGCTCGGCCGCAAGGAGCGGCCCGGGTACCTCAACATCCTCTTCAAGCCCGGCTTCGCGCTGCCGCTCGTGTTGACCACGGTCGGCGTGTTCTTCGCGCGCTGGCTGGGCGACCCCTCTTCGGCGACGGTGCAGTCGCTGGTGCTGCCGATCCCCGACTGGCTGCAGAAGATCATCTTCGGGCGCGGCACGCTCGCGAACCCGATCATCTACAGCGCGGCGATTCCGCTCGTGGCGTCGTTCTTCGCCATCAAGTGGAAGAACCTGCGGCCGGTGATCGGCGGCCTGTCGATCGGCTTCGCCGGCATCCTCGGGTACACGATCTGGGCGAAGGCTCCGGCGCTCGCGTGGCTGCCGTTCACCTTCCTCGCGATCCCCTGGCTCGCGGCCAACGTGCTCGTCTGCCTCTTCATCGCCCGCGCGATGCTGAAGCGAGAGAAGACCGCGTGAAGATCACCGGGCAGGTGAAGTTCCGCGACGTCGAGACCGGCGTCTGGACGCTCGTCGCGGACGACGGCACCACGTACCTGCTCGACGGCGGGGACCGGAAGATCAAGAAGGACGGTTCCCGCATCGAGGCCGACGGCACCGTCGACAACGACTCGCTCGGCATCGCCATGGTCGGGCCGCGGTTCGTCGTGAAGAGCTACAAGTTCATCTGAATGTGACGGGCCACCGCTGCCCACGTTCGCCGAAGCGCCCGCGGCCCGCTGACTACTCGCCGGCGTCTTCGAGTGGCTCCGGCGCCGGGGCTTCGTGTTCGTGGGCGTGGTCGTGCGGCTGTGCCCCTGCGTCCATCGCGTCGAGCTTCGCCGCCCGCCGCGCGGCGAAGTAGGCGCCGAACGTCTCTTCGCCCTTGAGCGTCGCCTCGCGCTGCTCCTTCAAGTCCGCGCTCGGGTTCTTCACCGACGTCATCATGTCGATGCCGCGCACCATCGAGCCGCGGAAGTCGGCGATGAGCAGCACCGCGATGGCGGTGATTCCCGTCGTCATCCAGCTGAGCGCGAGCAGCGGGCTCGCCGACGGAACGAACGTGTCGACCGCCGGCCGCGGCGACTGCAGCGCGCTCGAGAAGCGGCGGCCGGCGAGCAGCACTCCGACGAGCGCCATGCCGCCGAGCCCCGCGATGGCGAAGATGGCGCTCAGGTCGTCGGTCGGATCCTGCGGCTCGTCTTTGAGCGCGAAGTAGAGCACCGTCGACGTCAGGTTGTTCGCGAGGTGCGCGAAGATGCCGGGCCACAGCGAGCCGGTGCGCCACGCGAGCAGGCCGAACAGCACGCCGAGCTCCCACCGCGCCGGGAAGCCGATCGGGTCGAGGTGGAACGCGCTGAACACCGCGCCGGTGAAGACGATGGCGATCACCGGACCCATGCGCTCGGCCCAGCCGCGCTGCAGTGCTCCGCGGAAGAAGAACTCTTCGGCGACCGGGGCGGCGATGCAGACGCCGCCGACGATGAAGACGAGCTCGAGCGGGCCCTTGTCCTGGAACACCTTCGCCGCGTCGTACGCGTCGAGCAGCTCTTTCGGCGCGAGCTTCTGCGCGATGAACTGAATCGGCGCGACGGCGGCGAAGAAGTTCGCAAGCCCCAGCGCGAAGCCGAAGAGGCAGCCCGCGAACCACGGGCGGGTGAAGCCGGTGGACAGCAGCGGCTCTTTGCCCATGAGCTTCAGCGCCACGAACGGCACGCCGAAGAAGAGGAAGATCTCGCACCACCACAGCCCGAAGGGGACGCTCGCGAGCTGGGTGACGGCTCCGATGGTGAGGAAGCCGATGAAGCCGACGGCGGTCACGAGCGAGGCGAGACCGCTCGCGCTCAGACTGGGGACGGGGGCGGGAGGAGCGGGCTCTGCTGCGGGAAGCGGCGCCTCCGAATTGTCTGGGCCTTGCAAACGCGACTCTTATACTGCGCCCCGTGCTTCGTTCGGGCGCGCTCTTCGCGGTCGCGATGTTGTTGCCAGCCGCGTTGATCCCTGCCAGCGCGTCTGCCACCGCCTTCCAGATCGACGCGCGCACCGAGGCACAGGTCTCGTCGTTCCGCGCCTGGCGGCAGACCGACGCCGACAACCCGATCATTCTCCCGCGCCGCCGGCTGGTGCAGTACCTCGGCCTCAACGGCTACGAGATCATCCCCAAGGCCCCGCTGGGCTTCGAGTCGAGCATCCGCGTCTACGCCGATTTCGGCCTGCCGCGCGGAGAAGCCGCCCGCATCGACGGCATGCGCAGCGAAGACGCCGACCTGCTCTTCGCGAACCTCTTCTACCGCGGCACCTCGCTGAACGTCCGCGTCGGCCGGCAGCTCTACACCGACGTGATGGACCTGATGGCCTTCGACGGAGGCTGGGTCCGCTACATCTACCGCTTCAGCGCGGGCTTCGGCATCGGCGCCGAGGCCTACGCGGGCCTGTGGGTGAAGGCCGGCAGCGTGCTCGGCTCGAGCGTCTACCAGCCCGACGGCATCCGCGAGTCCGACCTGCGCCGCGTCGCCGCGATGGAGGCGCAGCCCTACGCCGCCCTCGACGACATCGCTCCGGTGATCGGCGCCAAGGTGTCGCTCGTCGACCTGGCGGGCGTCTCGGCGAACGTCGGCTTCCGCCAGTCGTGGCTCGGCGGCAAGACCGACATCCGCCGCATCGGCGGCGACCTCAAGTGGAGCGGCTTCTTCGGCATCACCGTCATGGCCGGCATCGACTTCGACATGCTCTTGTCGCGCGTCGCGAACGCCCGCTGGCTGGGCCGCTGGGACTCGGACGAGCTCAGCATCCAGGCCGAGTACATCCGCGCGTCGCCGGTGCTCTCGGCGGACTCGATCTTCCTCTACTTCGCGCACGCGCCGCGCGACGGCTTCCGCGTTCGCGCCGACTACTTCCCGGTCGGGCCGCTGCGCCTGTACGTGCAGGGCCTCGTCGACCTGTGGGGCACCCCGCTCAACACCGATCGCTCGATCGTCTTGTCGGTGCTGAACGACCCGCTGACCACCGACAAGCCCAGCAACTTCTCCTACGGAGCCAGCGCCGGCGCCGCCGCCCGCTTCGGGGTGTTCCGCGTCGCCACCGACCTCACCTTCAAGAGCGGCTACGGCGGCCGGCAGATCTGGTTCGACCTGAACGGCGGTTATGCGCCGCTGATGGGGAACTTCTCGGTCGAAGGGCGGTTGTCCATCGCGAACATGACCGACTCGCAGAACGGGCTGCTCAAGGGCACGTACTCGGGCCTCCAGGTGTACGCGAGCTACGTGCTCACGCGGGCGAGCCGCATCAACCTCGTCTTCGAGGCGAACTTCGGGCCGGCCACGCGATCGGACGTGAAGGTGTTCGCGCTGTACGACTTGAAGGCCGTGTTCTGATGGCGTTCGACGAAGCCGCATTCTCCGACGCAGCGACGGCGTTCCGGCGCTTCTTCATCGAGCTGAAAGAGGCCTTCCTCGAGCGCGAGGCGCTCTTCACGCAGATCGAGCTGGGGCTGCTCTGCCGCGAGCACGTGCTCATCATCGGCCCGCCCGGCACCGCCAAGAGCGCCGTCGCCGGAGCCGTGCTCGGTCGCATCACCGACGAGAAGAACGGCCGGCCCTCGCTGTTCTCGAAGCAGATCGCCGAGAACACGGTGCAGACCGATCTCATCGGCCCGGTCGACTTCAAGGTCCTCACCGAGACCGGCCGCACCGAGTACATCACCGACGACGGCATGCTCGGCGCCGTGCACGCCTTCCTCGACGAGGTGTTCGACGGGCGCGACATGCTGCTGCGGTCGATCTTGAACGTGCTCCACGAGCGCGAGCTCAAGCACGGCTCGAAGGTGACTCCGGGCCGCACCGAGTGCGCGCTGATGACGTCGAACCGGTACCTCTCCGAGGTGCTGCAGCGCAGCCCCGAGACGCTGCAGGCGTTCGCCGATCGCATCTCGTTCATCTGCTTCTGCCCCAAGAGCTTCGCGCGCAAGACGTCGCGGGCGCAGATGCTGTCGCGCGCGTCCGAGGGGCAGCGGCCGGCGCTGCAGCAGCGGCTCACGCTGCAGCAGTTCGACGTGCTGCAAGACGCGGTGTCGCGCGTCGAGGTCTCGGGCTCGATGAGCGAGGGCCTCGAGCTGCTCGCCGACGCGCTGGAGAAAGAGCTGCTCGCGCAGGTGGTGAAGCTGCCCGACTACGTGCCGACGAAGTACTTCTCGCAGCGGTCGATCGTGAAGGCGCTGTGGTGCCTGAAGGCCGCGGTGGTGCGCGATCGCATCTACCGCCGGCCCGAGCGGCCGCTGCGCGTCACCGCCGACGATCTCGAGATGCTGCGCTACTTCTTCCTGCTCGGCGGGCCGCCGCCGGCCGAGCTCGAGCTCTTGCTCAAGGGCGCGGCCGACCCGCGCGAGCGCGCGCAGCTCGAGATCATCCGCGTCGAGCACAAGGCGTTCGACGAGGCGCTCGCGAAGGTGCGCCCGGGGCTCGACACGTCCGCCGCGGCCGAGGCGAGCGAGCTGCTGCTCAAGGAAGACGCCCAGAGCGCCGAGGCGATGGCGAGGGGCTGGCAGCCTGCGGTCGCCTCGGCCACCGCGAAGTCGCTCAGAGACAAGCTCGTGCCGGGCCCCAGGCACCCGCAGAACCGCGTGCCGCTGCTCGCCGCCGCGCGGAACCTGATGGTGGGCATGGAGCAGCGCATCGCGCGCGGCATGGCCGGGCAGGGCGAGGGCCGCAGCGGGGTCGCCGTGCTGCAGAGCTTCTCGGACGTCTTCGAGCTCGTGCGCTCGGTGCCCGAGCTTCAGCCGCAGGTGCCCGCGCTCGCCAAGGGCGCGGTCGAGTTCTGCATTCAGGCGGCGCAGATGATCGTGCTCGGCGCCGAGAGCACCGAGTTCGACGACGCGGTGAAGCTCGAGACGCTCACCGGCATGGCCGCGAACCTGTCGGAAGAGCTGTCGCGCGTCATCGAGCTCTTGCAGACGCTCGCGCTGACGGCTCCGAAGGACGTCGAGCGGGGCCGGGCCGCGGTGAACGAGGCGCGCACGCGGGTGGCCAACGCGCTGCGCGCGCGCGCCCAGCGCACGTTCGAGAACACGCGGACCAAGCGGGCCGACCCGCTCGAGGCGCTGTCGCTGGACTCGCGCCGCCTGCGCGAGCTCGAGGGCAACCTCGTCGAGCTGTCTGCGGTGCACAAGGGGCTGCGCCAGAAGCTGCTGTCGCCGCTGGGCGAGGCCTACGCGAAGGACGTGCTCGGGACGACGCCGTTCTCCCGCATCGAGCAGCTCTCGCGGACGGTGCAGACGGTCGTCGATCAGCTGCGCAAGGAAGGCTGCGCCGTCGACACCACGCTCGCCTCGGTGAAGCCGACGATCATCGCGCGGCTGAAAGAGCACGCCCGGCACCTCTCGGAGCCCCCGAAGGTGCAGCACCCCGAGGTGAACCAGGTGATGTCGGGAGAGGCGTACCTGCTCTACCGGCAGAACCTCGCCGCGCAGGCCCCCGACGGCGAGCTCGCGTCGCTCATCGGCCTCGAGGGCGCGCTCGCGGCCGCCGTGCCCCGCGGCGAGCGGTTCCTGCCGCCCGACGTGCGCGACGCGGTCGCCACCGCGGAGATCTCCTCGCTCGGCGCCCGCATCCGCTTCCTGCGCGCGTGGCTGTCGCAGCTGCTCGGCTCGCTGCCGTCGCCGGAAGAGCTCAACGGAAGGGTCGACGCCGATCGCGCGTTCGACAAGCTGGTGAAGAGCCGCTTCCCCATGCTCGCCACGAAAGAGGGCGAGCTCGTGCGCCTGTCCGCCGCCGTGGCGCGGCTGATGGAAGAGCCGGGCGACCGCGGCGAGGCCGCGCGCAAGCTCGACATCGCGCTGCGCGGCGTGGCCGAGGACTTCGCCGGGTTCTCGAAGCGGTTGCTCGAGGCGAGGGCGGCGAGGTGACTGAGTGCTCACCGCTGAGCTCAACCGCATCCGTGCTCGCCTCGACGCGCTGAAGGAAGGCCGCGTCCTCGAGTCCGGCCTGCTCTCGCGTGCGCGCGCGCTGCTCGAGCGCGACGAAGGCCCGAAGCTCGAGACGCTGATGGCGCTCGACCGTGACTTCGATCGGGCCGGTATCCACACCGCGGCCGACGCCCGGCTGCTGCGAGACCTCGGCAAGCTCAAAGGGCGCCTCCCCGAGCTGGCGCCCGGCCTCGGCAAGCGCGCCGCGCAGGCGCTCTCGGAGCTCGACGGAGCGCTGCGGCGCGCCGAACGCCAGCTCGGGGCCGGCGAGCTGCCGCCCGGCGCCGTCACCGAGCTCGAGGCCCACTTCGTGCGGCTGGCGCGCGCGGTGAAGATCGCCACGCTCTTCGAGGCCGTCGCCGAGCAGTCGAACAAGCACGGCCACGACTTCGAGATCCTCCCCCACGCGCGGAGCCTCGAGCGCCCGCCGCCGCAGAGCGCGCGGCTCGCCGTCGCCGAGTTCTGGGCCAAGCGCGCGCGCGACAACGTCTCAGACCTGCTGCAGAAGCGGCGCGATCTCGATCTCGCCCACGAGCTGCTCTTGCGCGCCAGCGCGACGGCGCCCGACCGCGACCGGCTGCGGAAGCTGCGGCTCGAGGTCGCCGATGCGCGCGAGCGGGTGCGCTCGGTGCCGGCGGTGCGCTCGCTGCACGACCTCGTCCGCCACGTGCGCCACGTCGCGCGCAAGGACTCGGCGGCCGCGTACCGTTCGCTGCGCTCGCTCTACGAGCGCGCCATCGAAGCCGGAGACACCGACGTCGCGAAGATCGCCGGCCAGGCCACGCGCGCGATGCTGCCGGCCGTCGACGAGGTGCGGAAGCTCGTCGAGAAGAGCGAGCTCAAGCGCAGCCTGGGCGTCCGCGAGGCGGACCTGCGGCAGCTCGAGGCGGCCGAGAAGGTGAAGGCCGGCGGCCGCGTCGGCGTCGACGATCGCTCTGCCGACATGCTCGCGCAGCTCGCGTTCGAGCTCGACGAGCGGCAGCTCGAGCAGATCAACCTGGCCTCGGGCTGCGCGCGCTACTTCGACGTCGAGGACGCGCTCACCGAGGAGATCGTCGAGGCCGAGCTCGGCGAGACGCGCCCCGTGCAGCGCCGCGTCAGCTACCCGACGCAGATCATGACGTACGAGTTCACGAACAGCCTCGCCGAGCTGCCGAACTTCGTGATCCAGCAGCCGAGCAACGTCATCCACGCGCTCGCGTCGAACCAGCAGCTCGTTCGCGCCTACCTCGAGGAAGAGCCGCCCAAGAAGCCGAAGCGGCTGCGCCAGACGGCGGTGCGCGTCTACGTGCTCGACGCGTCGGGGTCGATGCACGGGCCGCGCGCCTCGTTCCGCGACGCCATTCTCATCGCCGAGCTCAACGCGATTCGCGTGAAGGCGAAGCAGGGCGTGCCGTTCGACCCGCTCTACTTCTCGTTCTTCAACGACTCTCCGACCGAGCTCGCGCGCGTCGACAACGGCGCCGAGGCGATGCGGCAGATCGAGAAGCTGTTCCGCCACTCGCCGGCCGAAGGCCAGACCGACATCACGCTCGCGCTGATGAGCGCGTTCGAGTCGATTCGCGCGGCCATCGGCAAAGATCCCTACCTCGCGCGCGCGACGGTCGTGCTCGTCACCGACGGGGAAGACGCCGTCGACCTCGAGCTCGTCCGCCGCACGCGCAAGCCGTTCGAGGGCTTGTCCATCTCGCTGTCGTTCATCTCGCTGGGCGAAGAGAACCCGGATCTGAAGAACCTCGTGCTCGAGCAGCGCGGGCAGGGCGAGCGCGCGTTCTACAGCCACCTGTCGGACGCGGAGATCGGCGTGGCTCCCACGGAGTTCGACTCCACGTTCCGCACGCTGCTGCCGCCCGACGTGCCGGCGACCGCGGGCGCGCTCGAGGGCCTCATCCCGCACCTCGAGGCGCTCGAGGAGATCGCGCGCGGCCGGCCCGCCCCCGAGCGGCTGCGCAGCGCCGGGCAGTTCGACGCGCTGTTTCACGCGCCGTCCGATGCGCCGTCGAAGCCGACGGCTCCGGCGACGCTGGTGCGGCTCGTCGACGTGCTCGATGCAGTGGCCGAGGCGTCGTCGCTCGCTCCGATGGACGACCGCGCGCAGGAGGCGGTGCTGCTCCTGCTGCACCTGCTGTCGATCTACGGCCTGACGGTGCCCGACTATGTGGACGCGCTGCGCACCAAGGAGCCGAAGGTGAACGCGGCGCTCGAGCGGGTACGTCTGCTCTGTCGCCCGTACTCGTGATCACAGCGTGGCTCGCTGTCGCATGGCCACTCGTGATTCCGCGGTGATCTGATTCCGATCACGAGTGCGACTTTGTGATTGCGGCCCGATTTCGGGCGCCTGCGATCGAGTGTTTCGACTCTTTTCGTTTTCGCGCTCCAGCGCACAAGCGACACCGCGTGTGCGCCGCAGAGTGAAGCCAAGCTGGCAGGACGATTGCTGTTGGTCCGAAGCCACAAGGGGCAGCACCGAGGGGCAAGCGATGGGGCGTACATTCGTCTGGGGCAGCGCGCTGGTGATGTCGCTGCAGTTGATGTCGGGTTGTGGAGTACAGGAGGCGAGCATCGAAGGCGGCGGGGACGATGAGCTCGCCGCGAGCGCCGACAAGATCGTCGGCGGCACCGATGCGAACATCGCCGCGTTTCCGTACCAGGTCGCGTTGATGGACTCGTCGTTCTTCCAGTTCTGCGGAGGGACGATCTTGAACGCGAGCTGGATCGTCACGGCGCAGCACTGCGTCGAGGGCATGAGCGCGTCGCGGCTGCGCATCGGCGCGGGCAGCTCGAAGCTGTCGACGATGCGCACGACGGGGCAGATCCGCTCGGTGTCGCAGATCATCCGCTTCTCCGGCTACACGAGCCCGGAGCGCGGCAAGGACATCGCGCTCGTCAAGCTCGCGACGCCGCTCGACCTGAGCGGCCCGAACGTGAAGGCGATCGGCATCGTGACGGCGGCAGACGCGTCGGCCGGAGCGACCGGCTCGGGCGTGGCGGCGCTGGTGAGCGGCTGGGGCACGCTCTCGGCGGGCGGCCGCTCGCCGGACACGCTGCAGAGCGCGACGGTGAACGTCATCAGCCAGGGCACGCTGCAGTCTCAGTACGGCAGCACCATCACGTCGGACCAGCTCGGCGCGTCCGCGCCCGGCCGCGACTCGTGCCAGGGTGACAGCGGCGGGCCGCTGGTCGTCACCGTCGGCGGAGTGAAGAAGCTCGCGGGCGTGGTGAGCTGGGGCAACGGCTGCGCGGATCCGCGCTGGGCCGGCGTCTACGCGCGCGTGTCGTCGTTCGAGGCGTGGATCAACCAGAACGTCGGCGGGACGGTGACGCCGCCTCCTCCTCCGGCGGGCAACGACGTGCTGCTCGATCGCACCGGGGTGTCGGGCGCGCAGGGCACGTGGACGCGGTTCAGCGTCACGGTCCCCGCGGGCGCCACGAGCTTCACCGTCGTCACGCAGGGCGGCACGGGAGACGCCGACCTCTACGTGAGGTTCGGCACCGCGCCGTCGACGACGTCGTACAACTGCCGCCCCTACACCGACGGCAACAACGAGACCTGCACCTTCTCGAATCCGCCGGCGGGAACGTGGCACATCGGCCTGCGCGGTTACTCTTCGTTCTCGGGAGTCTCGGTGCGCGCCACGCTGCCGTGAGCGGCGTTAAGCTCTGTCGAGGTTGGGATTCATCTTCAAGAAACGACCGGAGACGGCACCGTCCGATCCGCTGAAGGCCTACGACGGGATGATCGAGTCGCTCGACCGCCAGGCGGCGCAGGTGCGCCGCTCGGCGGCCACGCTGCTCGCGCTCAAGGGTGAGCTCGGGCGCGACAACGAGCGCTACGGCAAGCGCTGCGCCGAGATCGAGCAGCGCCTCGCCGCCGCGCAGGTGAAGGGCGACACCCGCGCCGAGAAGGCGCTCAAGCGGGATCTCGAGGAGTGCAGAGATCTCTGCGAGCAGACGCAGAAGGCGCTCGAGTCCGCGAACGACGACGCGCAGGTGCTGCTCGAGACGGCCGAAGATCTCGCCAGGCGGGCGCGGGAGCTCAAGAGCGAGCGGCTCTCCGCGTCGGCGCGGCTCAAGTCCGGGCAGGTCGTCAGCGGGGCGCTGAAGCAGCAGGCTGAGGAGTTCAACCGCGTCATGGCGATCGACGCGGCCCGCGACGAGGTCGAGAAGGCCAGGGCGCTCGCCGACATCTACCGCGAGGACGCGGAGAAGAAGCGGTGAGCGGTGGTGCTACCGACCGCGCTCCGCCCGATAGGTGCGGCACAGGTCCTGGTAGACCTTCCACGAGTGGACGATCCACTCCGTCTCCTTCGCGCTCACCTCGCGCACCGCCTTCGCCGGCGAGCCCAGGATGAAGCTGCGCGGGGGGAACTTCTTGCCGGGCGTGAGCAGCGAGCCGGCCCCCACGAAGCACCAGTCGCCGAGCTCGACGCCGTCGAGCAACACCGAGCCGATGCCGACGAGGCAGTTGTTCCCGACGGTGCAGCCGTGCAGCACGACGCGGTGGCCGACGGTGCACTCGACGCCGACGGACGTCTTCGACTGGCCGAGCGTGGCGTGCGCGATCGACCCGTCTTGAAAGCTGGTGCGCGCGCCGAGCGTGATGGCTCCGTTGTCGCCTCTCAAGACGCACGACGGCCACACCGACGCCTCTTCTGCGATGTCGACCTCACCGATGAGCGAAGCAGCGGGGTGCACGTACGCGGTCGGATGAACCTTGGGCTCGAAGCTCTGGTAGCGCATGGGGGCCGCGAGGGTTGATCGCTTCACGCTTCGGCGGCAACAGGTAGGTGGGCTAGGTTCCCACTGCACATGCGCACGCGATGGCTCTTCGTTGCCGCACTCGCTGTTCCGCTGTTGGCCTGGGCACAGTCCGATCAAGAGCCGCGGGTGATCGTGGTGCCGTACCCGGGTTCGAGTGACGCGCGGCCCGATGCAGGGGCTCCCGCCGTCGCCGAGCCGCCGCCGCCTCCTCCTCCGGCGAACACCGAGCCGCCGCCGCCGGCGAACCCGCCGCCCCCCACGACGACGGGCTCGGGTGATCCGAACGCGACGCCGCCTCCGCCGCAGTCCGACGCGCCGAAGACGATCGAGGCCCAGCCGGATCCGAACCTGCTGCCGCCGCCTCCTCCGCCCGAGAACCTGCAGCCGACGGAGGTGCCGTCGTCTCCGCCCAGCGCGATGCTCGACGGTCACCCGCGCGAGGGCGCGTTCCTCTCCGGCCCGGGCTCGCTGGCGTTCATCCTCCACCACACGCTGCTCGGGCTGACGGCGGGCGTCGCGACGCAGGTCTTCCCGCGCGTGCTGCACTCGAACCCGGACGTGCGCAGCTGCAATGACAAGATCGAGGTCAGCGCGTGCGCGCAGGGCGCCCGCCTCGCGTACCTCGGCGCCGGCCTCGTCGGCGCCGGCGTCGGCTTCGCGAGCTCGGCGGTCTGGCAGTTCTACAACTGGATGAGCGAGCGGACCGCGTACTTCGGGATCGCGACGTCCATCATGGGCGGCATGTTCGGCGCGGGCCTCACGAACCTCATCGTCAACGACCCGAGCGCGACGTCGTGGGGCGCCTGGGCGGGCGCGCTCGCCGGAGCCTGGCTGCTCGCAGTCATCGGCGGCGGCGACCTGCCGATGAACAAGGGCATCCTGCTGGTGTCCGGCGGCTATTGGGCGCTGTTCTTCACCGGCATGATCGTGGCCATCGTCGCCACGACGAACAAGAACGTCGGAGACACCAGACCCGGCATCGACGCGATGCTGATGGCGCCCGCACTCGGCGCCGGCGCGATGGCGCTGGCGCTGCTCAAGTTCAACCCGAGCTCGGCGCAGGTGCTGCGCGCGGATCTGTTCGGCACCGCCGCGGGTCTCGCGGTGCTGCTCATCTCGGGCCTCGTGCTCGGGCCGAACTTCGCGCACCCGGTGCCGTACATCCTCTCGGGCGTCGCCGCCGCCGGAGCCATCGCGACGGTCAGCCTGCTCTGGGCCGAGGCCGCGGAGAACCCGTCGCCGGTCGACACGCAGTCGCTGACGCCGGGCACCGCGCCGTCGCAGACGCCGGCTCCGGCGCCGAAGCCGAAGTACAAGGGCGTCTGGTAGCGCTCACATCCCGTAGCCGACGAGCAGGCTCGGCCAGATCGTCGAGCCGGTGACGGACGGGTAGAAGTTCAGCCGGAACTCGAAGCGGAGCATCGCGAGCGGCAAGCCCGCGAGCGTGCCGACGAGCACGAGCGGCCAGGTGATGTCCTCCATCCAGTCGGCCCAGCTGTGGTTGGGGCCCCAGGAGCCGCCGTCGGCGAAGGCGTTGCCGCCGAGGCCGATGCCGAGGTGAAAGACCTCGGTGGCGGGGCGGCCGAGCCACGCGGCGCCGCCGCCGGCGCCGAGCCAGAGCACCGCCCACGGCACGAGCAGGCCGCCCTGCGGCGCGAGCATGAGCTCGAGGCGGACCTCGGCGCCGAAGGCTCCGACGCCGCGGTCGACGCCGATCTCGCCCTCGAACAGGAAGGCGATGGCGGGGGTGATGTACTTCGGGTTGAGGTTCCGGTCCGGCGGAGCGATGAGCGCGAAGCGCGGGCCGAGGGCGAGGTTGACGCCGCGGTTGGCGCCGAAGCGGAACGAGGTGCCGGCCGCGACGCCCCAGCGCGAGGTCGGAGCGGGCGGCTTGTGCGCCTGCTCTTCGAAGACGGAGAGCGTCGTCAGTGCCAGGGCGAGCAGCACGGTTCTCTAAAGTGACAGTTTGTCTAAAGGCGGGGAAGGGCGGCGGCGACAACGTTGCGGGATCGTTCAGGCCGCGCTGGCACCCGCGTTGCTCAACGAGCCGCCATGCGTTGGGCACTTCAATGGCTCTCGGGTTGGTTGTTCCTGCTCTGGGCGATTCACGAGGCGGGGCAGCGTCCCGCGCGGGAGGCGCACGAACCCGCCGCCGTCGCTTCGCACGTGGAGGAGCCGCGCTCCGCGGAGGCGTCGCCGGCCCCCGAAGAGACGACCTACGATGACCCTGTTCGCTGTGGCGTGCGGCGCACGTGCCTCGCTGCTCGAGAGCTCTCGCCGGAGGTCTTCGAGATCACCGCGCTGCAGGTGGGTCGCAACGACTGCGGCCGGCTGGTGCCGGCGTTCCACAACGGGCGGCCCATCGGGCTCAAGCTGTTCTCCCCACCCCCGAGCCTGGGGTTGCAGAGCGGCGACACGGTGCTCGCCGTGAACGGGCAGCGGCTCACGACGCCGGACGAGGCGCTCGCCGTCTACGCGACGCTCGCACGTACCCGGCGCTTCGAGGTGGACCTCGAGCGTGACGGCCTCCTGTTGAAGAGGACGTACGTGCTCTCCGAGCGCCTCAACGCCCTGCTCGACCAGGCGGTGTACTGAAGGCGACGGTCAGGCCGCGGCGCGGGGCCGTGACGAATCGCCGGTCCACGTCGCGGTCTTCCCGCCGACGACGTACAGGACCTCGGCAGGCACCTTGCGATCGACGGCGAGCTTCGCGGCCTCGATGAGCACCGGCATGAACATCGAAGGCCGCAGCCAGCCGGTCTTCGGCGCGACGCCGGTCATCATCTTTCCCCACTCGTACAGAATCTTGGAGCCCTTCTTCTGCATCACGCGCGCAGAGGCCTCCACGAAGATGGGGAACCGCGTGTAGACCTTCGCCATCATGGCGGAGAACCAGAAGTCGTGGCCGAACTGCTTCATCCAGCGGGCCTCGTAGCGCTTGAGGCGCTTCTCGCTGAGGTCGCCGATCTCGAGCGCCGAGATGAGCTCCTCGGCCGCGAGCCAGCCGCCGTCCATCGCGGTGTGAATGCCTTCGCCGGTGAGCGGGTCGATGTGGCCGGCCGCGTCGCCGATCACCAGCATCTGCTCGTGGTAGCTCTTCACCTTCGCGCCCAGGCGCAGCGGAGCGCCCTTCATCTTCTCGACGACCGCGTTCGGGCCGACGGCCTTCGAGATGAGCGGGTGCTCGCGCAAGAGCTTCTCGTGGATCTCGCGCAGGTCCTCGGTCTTCGCGTTGCCGCCGGGGATGATGTACACGCAGAAGTTGACGTCGCCGTCGCCTTCCTTGAACAGCGCGCAGTAACCGGGGATCAGCTCGGTCGTGTAGAACGCGACGCCGTCGGCCTCGAAGTTGTGCGTGCCGGCCTTCACGTACGCGCGGCTGCAGATGCCGTCGGGCTGCGGGATGTCGTGGCCGAGCGTCTGCAGCACGTGGCTGTGCGCTCCGTCGGCGGCGACGAACGCGCGCGCCTCGAACGTCGTCGGCGTGCCTTCGGCGCTCACCTGAATCGTCCAGATCTTGCGCGCCTTGTCGAGCGTCGCGCCGGTGAACGTGTGGTGCTCGCGCAGGTCGGCGCCCGCGCGCTTCGCGGCCGCCGCCATCTTCTCGTCGAGGTCCATGCGCTTGACGGCGATCACCAGCTTCTGGCCGAACGAGTGCTGCGAGTCGCCGACGAAGCCGCGGCCGGACGGCGCGACGAGGCCGCCGAGCAGCGACCAGTTGCCCTTCTTCTCGGCCTCGAGCTCCTGCAGCACGCCCATCTTCGCCATGTGGTTCTGGGCGTTCAGACACACCGCGTCGCCGCAGATCTTGTCGCGGGGGAACTTTCGCTTCTCGAGCAGCAGCACGCGCTTGCCTGCCTTCGCGAGGTACCACGCACACGTCGCTCCACTCGGGCCGGCGCCCACGATGCACACGTCGAAGATTTCGCTCATTCCCTCTCCTTGAAAAGCGGACGCCGACCTACGCGTAACAGGCTTGCAACGCAAGGGGGAGGGCGGGAGTCTAGGAGCCCAACAGGCCCATGAAGCGGCGGCGCAAAGACAGCGCGAAGTCGTTACTCTACAAGGTGGTGGAGATCTCGAACGTGGACGAGGCCAGCCTCGAGCGCACGGTGAACGAATGGGTCCGCAAAGGGTGGACCCTGGACGGAGTCCAGTTCGCGATGCGCGAGTCCAGCAAGCGGCCGTCGATGGCGTTCGTCTTCTTCACGCGCATGGGCGAGGCGACCGAGCTGTCCGTGGCGGCTCCTCCGCCGGTCGAGCGCGAGAGCGCGTGGGAGCGGCTGCGCAAGCTCGCCGAAGGCGGTGACGAGCCATGAGCCTCAAGCTCGTCAGACCCGGTGACCCGAAGTGGGACTACCCGAAGGCCTCGATGTGGCTGCGCGGCGGCGCGCGCCTCGTCGACATCGGCATCGCGTGGCTGCTCTACGCGTCGACGGGCCCGGCCGGCATCGTGATGGCGCTGCTCTACATCCTCTTCGCCGACGCGATGATCTACGGGCAGAGCCTCGGCAAGAAGCTCTTCGGGGTGAAGGCCATCTTCCTCCCGACGCGCAGCGTCGTGCGCCACCGCGACAGCGTGCTGCGCAACGCGCCGTTCGGGCTCGTCGTCATCCTGGCCATGATGCCCGACCTCGGCTTCAAGGCGTTCATCGGCGGCACCATCGTCATCGGTGGCATCGAGGCCTTCCGCGCGTGGAGAGATCCGCAGGGCCTGAGGCTCGGCGATCTCTGGGCGCAGACGCAGGTGATCGACGGCAAAGAGCCGGCAGCGCAGGCCGACGCGATTCCGCGCCAGGCCGAGGAAGAGGCCCGCGCGACTGGACGCGCGAACAAAGACGCGCCCGAGAGCTGATGCGCATCGCGCTCACCCACAACCTCCGTCTGTCGGACGCCGAGGAAGAAGCCGAGTTCGACACCGAAGAGACGGTGAACGCGCTCGCGCAGGCCATCGAGCGGCTCGGCCACCGGCTCGAGCGCTTCGAGGTCAGCGGCCCGGCGTCGCGCACCGTCTCGCAGCTCGAGGCGTACTCACCCGATCTCATCTTCAACACGGCCGAAGGTCGCCGCGGCCGCTTCCGCGAGGCGTTCTACCCGGCGCTCTTCGACGAGCTCGGCATCCCGTACACCGGCTCGGATGCGTACGCGCTCGCCGTCACGCTCGACAAGCAGCTCACCAAGATGATCTTGCGCGAGCACGGCGTGCGGACGCCGGGCTGGCAGTTCATCGAGCGCTTCTCGGACCTGAAGCCCGAGGCCCTGCACTTCCCGCTGATGGTGAAGCCGAACTTCGAGGGCTCCTCGAAGGGCATCACGCAGGACTCGATCGCCGAGAACGTCGAAGACCTGAAGGTGAAGGTGAAGCGCGCGCTCGAGGCGTACCCGGCGGGCATCCTCGTCGAGGAGTTCATCACCGGCCGCGACCTCACCGTGCCGTTCCTGCAGGCCGTCGAGAACGACTTCGGCGGAGTGCTGGCGCCCTGCGAATACGTCATCGACCCCAAGAAGGCCGGCGAGCGGAAGTACCGCATCTACGACTACGAGCTGAAGACGAAGCTCGACGGCGCGGTGAGCGTGAAGGCTCCGGCGGTCATCCCGGACGAGATGAGCGACCGCGTGCGCACGACGGCGAAGGCGGTCTTCGACCAGCTCGACATCCGCGATCTCGGCCGCATCGACTTCCGCCTGTCCGACGCGGGCGTCCCGTACTTCCTCGAGATCAACGCGCTCCCGTCGCTCGAGCCCGGGGCGGGCATCTACGCCGCCGGCGCGCTCGAGGGCCTGCACTTCGACGGCGTCATCGGCGCGGTCATCGAGAGCGCGGCGCGCCGCTACAAGATCAAGGACGCCGGCCGCTCGAGCCGCCGCCCCACGCGCAAGGGCCCGCTGCGCGTCGGCTTCACGTTCAACGTGAAGCGCATCAAGCCCACACACGACGCGTCGGAAGACTCGCACGCCGAGTACGACAGCCCGGCGACGCTGCAGGCCATTCGCGAGGCGATCGCGAGCTGGGGCCACGAGGTCGTCGATCTCGAGGCGACGCCCGAGCTGCCGGCGCTGCTCTCGACCAGCTCGGTCGACGTCGTCTTCAACATCGCCGAGGGCTTCCGCGGCCGCAACCGCGAGGCCCAGGTGCCGGCGCTGCTCGAGCTGCTCGACATCCCGTACACCGGCTCGGACCCCGCCACGCTCTCGCTCGCGCTCGACAAGGCGCTCGCGAAGAAGATCGTCCGGCAGGCCGGCATTCACACACCGAACTTCCAGTTGATGACCACCGGCAAGGAGCGGCTCGACAAGCAATTCGAGAAGTGGCCGCTGATGGTGAAGCCGGTCGCCGAGGGCTCTTCGAAGGGCGTGCTCAAGAAGAGCGTCTGCAACAACGAGCCCGAGCTGCGCGAGGTCGTGCGCGAGATGGTCACGAAGTACCAGCAGCCGGCGCTGGTCGAAGAGTTCATCGGCGGCCGCGAGTTCACCGTCGGCCTGCTCGGCGAGCGCCGCCCCAAGGTGCTCGCGCCGATGGAGATCGTCTTCACCGACAAGTCCGACAAGACGCCCATCTACAAGTTCGAGGACAAGCTCGAGGAGAACGACCGCATCAAGTACGAGGTGCCGGCCAGGCTCGACCCGAAGCAGCTCGACACGCTGAAGGCCGCCGCCCGCGTCGCGTTCATGGCGCTGGGCGCCCGCGACGTCGCCCGCCTCGACTTCCGCATGGACGACAAGGGGCGCTTCTACTTCCTCGAGTGCAACCCGCTGCCCGGGCTCACGCCTGGGTGGAGCGATCTCGTGCTCATCGCCCAGGGCGAGGGCATGGACTACCGCACGCTCATCAGTGAAATCCTGAGCGGAGCGATCCGCCGCTACAAGGAGCGCGAGGCCGGAAAACGCAGCGCGGCGGAGCGGAGCCTCCAGAACGGGAAGCCCACTCCGCCGCCGCCGCAGCCGTCTGCGCCTGAGCCGAAGGGCGCTGACGCGAGCTGAGGTGGCTCGCGAAGAGCCGGGGACGTTTTTTTCGTGAACGGTGACGACTCGACGGGCCCGGGTTCGTTCACCGGGACGTTGGCGTTGACGCTTGCGGGGACGCGGAACACTCGTGCGTTCCCCTCCACGTTTCCCTTCCCGTTCCGGTGAACGCGCCCGGGCCCGTCGAGCCCTCCACGTCCGCGTCAGCGTGCCCCGTCTTTTCGATTCACTCGCACTCCAGCTTCACGACGTACTTGTTCAGGTTCTGCGCGGACACGTAGATGTCCTTGCTCGCGTCCATCGTGATCCACGCCGAGAGACCGGCGGTGAGCACCTGGCTGCGCGCGACGATCTCGGTCTTGTCGGCGCTGTGTGCGACCTTCGGGTCGTACCCGCTCGAGAAGTCGAGGCCCGGCTGGTACTTGCCCGCGAGCGGCGCGCTGACCTTGCCCGCGGTGTCGATGCGGAACACCTGCCCGTTGAAGAACACGTAGAGCGCCGTGCCGTCGGTGGTGATGCCGCCGACCGTCTTCGAGTCGCTCGACGAGCCTCCGAAGATGTCCGCCCGGCCCTTGAACAGCTCCGTCTTCATTCCGGCCGCGTCGTACGAGCTCAGGAACACGTCGTTGCCGTCGATGCCGTAGACGAACAGCTTGCCGTCGAGGAACGCCTGCGAGACCACCGCCGCGCCGCCCGGCGTGATGCTCGGCACGAACTTCGAGACCGTGTGCATCGCGTCGTTCGCGATCTTGCGGATGCTGTTGTTGCCCTGGTCCCACACGTAGACGTTGTCGCTGCCGTCGACCGCCATGCGCTCGGGCAGGCGGAACTTCGCCATCGCGCCCGGCCCGTCGGTGTCGCCCTGGTTCGGCACGCTCGCCGGCGTGATGCCCGTCGTGTCGACCGACGTGCCCGCCCAGAAGCCGACCGTGCAGCCCGCGCCGAGCGGATCCGTCATCTTCAGCACCGCGTTCGCGGTCTGATCGCTGATGAACAGCGAGCCGTCGCTCGCGAGCGCGATGTGGAAGATGTTCGCGAAGCGCGCCTGGGCGCAGGCGCCGGACTTGAGCTCCTGGCCGCCCGACTCGCTGCCCGCGATGCGGCGGAGGATCTTGTCGCCCAGGTTCGCGCGCCAGATCTCCCGGCCGTTGTGCGTGATGAGCTGACCGTTCGAGAACACGATCTGCCGGTACAGGAAGGGCGGATCTTCGAGCAGGCCCGTGCCGTCGGCCGGCCGCGCCATCGGATCGTTGTGAAGCGGGTTGCCCGCGAAGAGCGTGCCCTGCGTGCACGTGAAGCCGCCGGACGAGCCTCCGCTGCCTCCGGAGCCGCCGCCGCTTCCGCCTCCGCTACCGCCGCCACCCGGCATTTCGCCGCACGCGAGGAACGACATGACCACTGCAGACAAGGTGAGTGTGCGCATTGTGCGGGCCCTCTTCAGCAACCTCTGCGCCAGCTTCGCCTGCGTCGCATCCGCGGGTTGGCGGGGCGGGGCAGCGAGTGTCACGTGACGGCAGTCAGAAGGGCGCGTCCTTCAGGTCCTTCACGTTCGTGTACGGGTCGTCGCGCAGGCCGCCCGGCTTCTTCTGCGGCGCGGGGCCCGGCTTCGCGAGCTTCTCCAGCTCGATGGTGACCTCGTGCTGCCCCTCTTCGAAGCGCACCTTGCGGCTGACCGGCTTGTGCCCTTTCAGCTCGAACTTGAGCGAGACCACCTGCGACGCAGCTCTCGACAGCGTCACCGGCGTCGTCCCCACCAGCACGTCGTCCTCGAAGACCTCGGCTCCGGCCGGCGTCGTCACGAACGTGACGGTGAGCTTCTTCGGCGCCTCCGGCTTCGGCGGCTCGGGCTTCGGCTCGACCGGCCTGGGCTCGGGCTTGGGCGGCAGCGTCACGATGATCGGCTGCTCCTTCGGCTCCTGCGCGTTGATGACCGCGGCCGCGCCGATGCCGGTCACCACCGCGAGCACCAGGCAGGCGGCGAACACCGTCGCGATCTTCTTCGCCTGGCTCGGCGGTGGCGCCACCGCGGGCGCCGGGCCGGTCATCGCCGGTGAGGCGGCCGGCGTCGCCGCGGGCGCTTCGTGGTGGGTGCCTCCGCGCGGGGGCGGCGTCGCGGGCAGCGGAGCGAGCGGCTGCAGCGCCGATTGCGACCCCGTCGCCGGCGCCACCCGCGTCACGCGCGACGAGCTGCCCGTGCCCTGCTCGAACGGCTGCAGGCGGTCGACGACCTCGTGCATCGACTGCGGCCGGTCGCCGGGCTTCTTCTGCAGCATGTGGAAGATGAGCTGCTCGAGCTCGGGCGCCAGCGGCAGCTCGATCGGCCCCGGCGCCAGCGGCGGAGGCGCCGCCGTCATCTGCATCGCCATCAGCACCGACGGCGTCTCGCCCTTGAACGTCGGCCGCCCGGCGAGCACCTCGTAGAGGATGAGGCCCAGCGAGTAGATGTCGGTGCGCGGGTCGACCGGCAGCCCCGCGGCCTGCTCGGGGCTCATGTACTGCGGCGTGCCGACGACCATGCCCACTTGAGTGAGGCCTCCGGCGCCGTGGCCCTCGTTGACCTTCGCGATGCCGAAGTCGAGCACCTTCACGAAGTCGGGCTGCCCCGGCCGTTGCAGCAGCATCACGTTCTCGGGCTTGAGGTCCCGGTGGACGATGCCGCGGTCGTGCGCCGCCATCAGCGCGCGCGCGATCTGGATGATGACGTGCACGGCGCGGCGCTGCACGAACGGCCCCTCGCGCACGTGCGAGGCGAGGGTGCGGCCGTCGAGCAGCTCCATCACGAAGTAGAAGCGGCCCTCGGGCGTGCGGCCGAAGTCGGAGATGTCGACGATGTTGTGCTGCCCGATGCGGCTCGCGGCGATCGCCTCGCGCTTGAACCGCTGCGCGAACTCGGCGTCCTTCGACAGCTCGGGCAGCATCACCTTGATCGCCACCGGCTTGCCGAGCTCGATGTGCTCGGCCGCGTAGACCTCGCCCATGCCGCCGGCGGCGAGCCGCTTGTCGATGCGGTAGCGGTTGTCGATGAGATCTCCCGCCTCGAGGTGCAGCTTCGGGCGGCGCGGAGCCACCGGCTCGGGCGCAGACCGCAGCGCCGTCGGCTCGAAGGTGCCGGGCTCGATGGCGTCGCCGCGCAGCGACCGCGTGCTGCCCGACTTCGTCTTCACCGTCCCCGAGCCCGTCGCGTTGACGTCGCGGATGGCGAGCTCGAGGCCGCCGATGGTGAGGAAGCTGCCGCCGGAGATCTGGCTCTCCCACGTCGCGCTGCCGTCGACGCGCACCGAGCCCGAGCCCGAGACGTCTCGAATCCACCACGTGCCGTCGGCCTCGTGGAACACCTCGGCGTGGCGCGGCCGCACGGCGCTGCCGGCGATGCGCACGGCGCAGTCGGCGCCGCTGCCGATGAAGAAGTGGTCGGAGGGGAAGGGGATGACCTGCCCACCGACGATGAGCTCGAGCTGGGGCATGAGGGACCACGGCTCCCGTAGCAGCGCCCATGCCAGCGGCAGACGGCCCGCATTTCCGGCACCTGCGAGGCCGTGACGCCCGGGCGTCACATGACGCTTCAGCGGTAGTCGTCGGGGTTCATGCCGAGCTCCTCGAGCCAGCGGTAGAGCTGGCGCGGGTAGCTCTCGAGCTCGCGCGCGGCGGCCGCGACCGAGCCGCCGTTCTTGTTCAGCACCGCCTCGAGCTCTTCCCTCGTCGGCACCCAGCCGCGCGGGCGCGACGCCGCCGCGGCGCTCTTCTTCGCCTTCGGCTTCGGCTTACCGCCGGTCGAGAGCTCGTCCATCCCTCCGGACGCGAGGCCCTCGAGCTTCTCGAGGTGCACCTTCTCGTGGCCGACCGCGGCGCGCCGCAGCACGTTGCGCAGCCCGCGCACGTTGCCGCGCAGCGCGTCGAGGTACAGCTCGCGCGCCTGCGCCGGAGCGATCGACGCCGTCTTCACCCCGGCCTCCTCGAGCAGCGCCTTGATGAGGATGCCCAAGTCTTCCTTCCGGTCCTTGAGCGGCGGCGGAGACAGCACGAAGCCGGCGAGCCGGTGCACGAGGTCTTCGCGGAAGCCCTCTTCCGACTCGAGGATTCCGCGGTTCGTCGCCGCGATGAAGCGCACGTCGACGGTCTGGCCTTCCTTCGCGCCGAGCGGAGTGACGTGCTTCGTCTCGAGCACGCGCAACAGCCGCGCCTGGCTCGAGGGCGAGAGGTTGCCGACCTCGTCGAGGAACAAGGTGCCCTTGTTGGCGCGGACGATCTCTCCCGAGCGCGCCTCGGTGGCGCCGGTGAACGCGCCCTTCTCGTGACCGAACAGCGTCGACTCGAACAGCGTCTCGGGGATCGCGCCGGCGTCGACGGCGACGAACTGGCCCTTGCGCCCCGACAGCGCGTGCAGCGCGCGCGCGAGCACGTCTTTGCCGGTGCCGGTCTCTCCCACGATGAGCACGGGCTCTTGCGTGCGGGCCGCGCGGGCGCCGGTGAGCAGCACGTCGGCGAACAGCGGAGAGAACGTGCGCAGGTCGCCGAGCGTGACGCCGGCGATGATCTTCGCGGCGAGCTCGCTCTTCACCTCGCGCCACGTCATCAGCGTGCGGCCGATCTCGATGAGGTCGCCCTCGTGCACCTCGGTGGCTTGAGTCACCTTCTCGCCGTTGAGCCAGGTGCCGTTCGACGAGCCGAGGTCGGTGATGAACACGGCCCCGCCCTTCACCTCGAGCGAGGCGTGCTGCGCCGAGACGCGGCCGTCTTCGACGGTGCAGGTGCCGCCGTGCAGGGCGTTGCGCTCGCCGCGGCCGATGACGATCTTCTCCGAGTGCCACGCCCACGGGGCGATGGGCGGCTCGAGCAGCCGATCGCAGTTGAAGACGCGGTACACGAGCCGCAGTCTCTGTTCCTTGGCGCTGCTCGACTGCTCTCGAATGGTGCCGGGCATCGAACGGGCGCACCATACCTGTTCGGCTGAGCTATAGGCTGCACGTTTGTGAAGCGGGTCCGTGCGAGAGAGCTCGATCTTCCCCTGGGCCGGTTCGAGCCGGGGAAGCACAACGCCATCACCGACGTCGAGGGGGTGCTGGTCGGCCACAGCACCATCATCAAGGGCGAGGGGAAGCTGATGGTCGGCGAGGGGCCGGTGCGCACCGGCGTGACCGCGATCATCCCCAACGGCGGCAACATCTTCATGGACCGTCTGGCCGGCGGTGCCTTCGTGCTCAACGGCGCGGGCGAGGTCAGCGGCCTCACCCAGGTCGTCGAGTGGGGGCTCATCGAGACTCCCATCCTGCTGACGAACACGATGTCGGTCGGCGCGGTCTCCGACGCGGTCGCCCGGTACATGGTCGAGACGCACCCCGGCATCGGTGACGAGCACGACGTCATCATCCCGATCGTCGGAGAGTGCGACGACAGCTGGCTCAACGACATCGCCGGCCGCCACGTGAAAGAGCAGCACGTGCGCGAGGCGATCGCGAACGCGAAGAGCGGCCCGGTCGCCGAGGGCTCGGTCGGCGGCGGCACGGGGATGATCACGTGCGACTTCAAGGCCGGCATCGGCACCAGCTCGCGCAAGCTGCCCGAGAAGTACGGCGGCTACACGCTCGGCGTGCTCGTGATGAGCAACTTCGGCAAGGTCCACAACCTGCGCGTCGCGGGCATGCCGGTGGGCGAGCTGCTCGCGCAGCAGATGAAGGGCAAGACCGTTCGCCTGAAGGACTACGGCTCGCTCATCGGAGTCGTCGCCACCGACGCGCCGCTGTTGCCGCACCAGCTCTCGCGCCTGTGCAAGCGCGTGGCGCTCGGCATCGGCCGCGTCGGCTCGTACGCCGCGCACGGCTCGGGTGAGATCGTCGTCGGCTTCTCGACCGCGAACGTCATCCCGCGCCGCAGCCGCAAGCTCGTCTACAAGATGAAGATCCTCCTCGATGTGCGGCTCGACCCGCTCTACGAGGCCGTGATGGAGGCGACGGAGGAGGCGATCCTCAACTCCATGTGCATGGCGACCGACATGCACGGCGTGAACGGCAACACCGTACCGGCGCTGCCGCTCGAAGAGGTGAAGAAGTTCGTCGACGCCACGCGCCCGATCTTCGCCTCGGCGAAGAAGAAGAAGTCCGACCCGGACCCCGCGTTTCCAACGCGCGGTGGACCCGAGGGCGGCTGACTGCTAGAGGGCCCGCCCCATGGCACGAAGCAAGAGCAAGCACGTCCGCGTTCGGTCCCGCATCCGCGTCCGCTGGAAGAAGCGCCTCGAGCGCAAGAAGGCGGCTGCGGCCGCCGCTGCGGCCTCGCAGGGCAGCAAGAAGAAGTAGCTGCGCCGAGAAGGATCTCCGCTCACGCTGAGCGGAGCCCGGAGGGCGGAGTCGAAGCGGGCCGACGGACACCCGATGGGCGCCCTTCGACTCCAGCCCGCTTCGCGGGCCTCTGCTCAGGGTGGAACGGAGGTCAGTATCGCGCGCCGGTGAAGCGTCGATCGTCGCGGCACTGGTCCGTGCTGCGCGCGAGCCGACCGCCCACGAGCGTCTCGCCGCCATCGGCGGCGCCGCCGACGTACGTGGCGCGCAGCTGCACGAACAGGCCGCCGCCGGGCTGCTGCCCGCCGAGCTGGAAGTCGAAGGTGTCGTAGAGCGTGCCGCTCATCTGCACGCCGTCGATCGCCGTGCGCATCACCGAGCCCTCCCGCGTGAACGAGACGGTCGCCGGCGGCGCGGCGAGGGCTCCCGCGTCGCACGGAAAGTCCGGCGCGACGTACTGAAGGAACCAGACGCCCTCGACCGCGGGGCAGTCGGAGCAGGGCAGCGAGTCGGTGCACGCGAGCCCGAGCAGAAACACCAACGGCAGCCGGTTCGGCTTCATCGGGCGTTACACTAACAAACATGTTGCCGCCGGAAATCGATGCGCTCCTGTCGCGAGGTCCGGTCGCCTTCGACGCCGACGGCACGCTCTGGCACGGAGACGTCGGCGACGAGCTGGTCCGCGACCTCGGCCGCTTCGAAGAGTACGAGCGCCGCGTCCGCGAAGATCCGATCGCCGGCTACACCTGGGCCGCAGAGATCCTCCGGGGCCTCGACGAGCGCGAGCTCTACGCGCGCTGCGAGCGGCTCTTCGCGCTGCAGCGCATCTTCGACTTCGTGCGCCCGGCGCTCGAACGCCTCAGAGGGCGCGACGTCTTCATCGTCTCCGCGAGCCCGCGCATCGCCGTGCTGCCCGGCGCCCGCGCCCTCGGCATCGCCGACGATCACGTCATCGCGGTCGGCGAAGAGCGCCCGATTCCCTGCGGACCCGGCAAGGTGCACCACCTGAAGGAGCGCGGCATTCTCCCCGCCGTCGCGTTCGGCAACGGAGACCTCGACGAGCCGATGCTGCGCTACGCCCAGGCCGCTGTGGTCGTCGCTCCGCACGGTGGGCCCGACAACGGGCTCGTCCGCGCCGCGCTCGCCAACCGCTGGCCGATCTTGCGTGCCTGAAGAGAACTGAGGTTTAAAGCGTGTAGGTCGACATGCGCCTCATCTTCGCTTTCGTTCTGCTGTGCGCACATGTGGCCTTCGCCCAGCGCGTCGTCATCCTGGAAATCGAAGGCGACAGAAACAACAAGCTCAGGAATCAGGTCGAAGCGGCGCTGAAGAGGGCCGACGAGGTCGAGGTCGTTCCGCTCGACAAGTACAAGGCCGCGGCCGCCAAGAAGAAGCTGAAGGGCGCGGCGGCGATGACGCCCGCCGGCCTGTCGCGCGTCGCGAAGGACCTGAAGATCGACGCCGGCGTCGGCGGCGAGGTCGGCAAGAAGTTCGAGGTCCAGATCTGGGACTCGTCCGGCCAGCAGCTGTGGACGAAGGCGCTCAAGGTGAAGAACGGCATGTTGAGCGCCGACTTCGCCGGCAAGCTCGCGAAGGCGATCAACGCCGCAGCGAAGACCGCTCCGAAGCCGGGAGAAGAAGAGGCCGAGGCGACGGAAGAGGCGCCTCCGCCGAAGAAGGAAGAGGAGACGAAGCCCGAGCCGACGACGCCGCCTCCTCCGCCGACGGTGAGCGACGAGGAGCGCGAGAAGCGCCGGCAGGAAGAAGCGGCCGAGGAAGCCGCCGCCCGCGCCGTCGAGCCCGAGCGCGATCAGGACCTCGAGCAGGAGGGCAAGAAGGTCAAGAACCGCATCGGCCCCAAGGGCATCTCGTTCTGGCTCGCGGGCACCACGACGTGGCGCTACTACTGCGCGCGCCCGGGCGTGAGCTCGTGCGGCGAGTACGACCAGCTGCCCAACCCCAAGCCGCAGGGCGACATCGTCGACTTCAAGCCGCAGGTGCCCTACGCCGGCTTCTACCTGCGCATGGAGCTGTTCCCGCTCGCCTGGTTCCTCGACAACTTCCTCCAGGGCATCGGCCTCGTCGGAGACTTCGCGCTCGGCTTCTCGCTCACCAACGTCACCGTCGAGTCGCCCGCCGGCATGTCCGAGCCGAAGCAGGTCGTCTCCACCGACCGCAACTGGAGCGCGATGCTCGCGTACCGCTACTACTTCTCGTTCGACTCGAGCGCGAAGAACCCGGCCGTCGGCTACGCCGGCATCCGCTTCGGCATGGCGGGCCGCGTGTTCGAGATCGACGCGAAGGCGCAGGTGCCGCTGCCGGGCGCGAACCGCGTGTACCCGACCCTCGGCCTCGACATCGCGATCCCGATCGTCCGCTACTTCGGCATCGAGGGCAGCTTCCAGTACTTCATCTCGCCGCGGCCCGGCCCCGACGAGATCGCCGGCTACGGCAACGTCACCGCTGAGAACGGCGGAGCCACCGGCCAGGGCTTCATGATTCAGGGCGGCATCGCCGGCACCATCTGGGGCCCCGTCGGCTACCGGCTGCACGTGCGCTACACGCCGTACACCGACCGCTTCTTCGGGCCGGGGCAGAAGTGGGTCTACACGGACAAGGGCGCGGCCTTCGAGAGCTACGTCACCTTGATCTGGGGCATCACCGCTTCGTTCTAGAAGCAGGCTCGTTCTGAGCTGACAGTTTCTGAACGGTTGACAGCACCTACACCGTCTCCTATTGGGGGCGCCCGGCCGCTGCAGCTTTCAGAAAGAGAACCATGATCCGCTCACTCGTCGTCGTCGCGGTTGTCGCGCTCACCGCTGCCTGTACTCCCGGAGTTCCGTCGCCCGACGCGGGTCCGGACAGCGGCATCAACGTGGATCCGAAGGACGCCTGCAGCGGCGGCTGCGCGGTCAACCAGCGCTGCGACGTCATGACGCGCACCTGCCGCGACGGCTGCGAGGGCGCGTGCGACGGCGGCACGTTCTGCCAGCGCACGACTTCGGGGGACACCTTCCAGTGCACGCCGATCGTGACGATGTGCGGCGGTCAGAGCTGCGCCGAGGGCGAGGTCGCCTGCCTCGGCGGCGCGTGCACCTGCCTCGGGCCGGCGCGCGGCACCTTCGACAGCTGCTTCGGCGATCCGCGCTTCGAGGGCGGCGGCTCGATCTGCGGCCCGAACGGCAGCTGCACGAACCCGCGCGAGTTCCAGCAGTGCAAGATCCAGGCGGGTTCGACGCCGTGCGCCGACAACCGCCAGTGCAACCCGGTCTTCGGCGAGACGCTCGCGGTCTGCACGCGCGGCTGCATGAACGACACCGAGTGTGGCCGCGGCGAGTTCTGCAGCGGCGTCGGCTGCCTCCCCTCGGGCCTGTTCAACGGCCAGGAGTGCGCGATCCAGGTCGACGGCGGCTATCTGCCGGACGGCGGTGGCCCGATCACCGTGTTCCGCACCGTCGGCGTCGGCGCGACGTGCCTCAGGAAGGACGGGATGGGCGCTCCGACCGAGACGACTCCGACCGGCACGTGCACGTACTCGTTCTTCTACTTCGCCGACAACGGCGCCTACACCTTCACCACCTGCCGTCCTCCTGGCGGCGCGACCGAGAACACCGAGTGCATCGTCGGCGAGAAGGCGACGACGCAGCAGGCCGTGCAGTGCGGCACCGGCCTCGAGTGCGCCGGCATGCGCACCGACACGAAGGGCCTGTGCCTGAGGACCTGCAACGCGCTCACCCCGACGGTGACGTACCCCGACCCGCAGCCGGCGTGCGGCATGAACGAGGCCTGCATCAACCTCTACCGCCGCGAGGACATCTCGCGCGAGGGCTCGCTGCTCGGCGTCTGCACGCGCAAGTGCAACATCTTCGACCCCGCGCAGAGCGCCTGCCCGAACTACGGCACGGTCCCGTCGGTCTGCGTGCCGACGAACATCGACGGCCGCGTGGTGGTGAGCTCCGACGGCTCCGGCGTCTGCGTGCCGGTGCGCGAGCAGACGGCGACCCTCGACATGCCGTGCGGCGAAGACGACCCGTTCAAGGGCGCCTCGTGCGCGGCTGGCCAGGTCTGCGCGCCGGCCGGCTTCAACGTCGCCTCCACCTGCACGCAGGTCTGCGACACGAGCTGCACCGCGAAGGCCGACGGCGGCACCGTGCCGGCCCGCTGCGCGACGCAGGTGAACTCGACCTGCCCGTCGGGCAAGACCTGCCGCTCGGTGACGACCACGACCGGCGCGCGCGTCGGCTTCTGCCAGTAAGCGGCCTGCCGTAGTGCAAAGAGGGGCTCGTCAGCGTCAGACGCTGATGAGCCCCTTTCTGATTCCTTCCGTCACGGCCTCGACGCGGTTCGTGACCTCGAGCTTCCGGTAGATGTGCTCGAGGTGCGTGCGGATGGTGGCCTTCGACAGGTTCAGCATCTTCGCGGCTTCGGAGTTCGAGACGCCCTTCGCGATGAGCTGGAGGATCTCCTTCTCGCGATCGGACAGCGGCTTGAGCTCGGGCTCTCCGCTGATGTCGGGAGGCGGCGGCATCGCCTCGCCGCCTTCTCCGACGCGGAAGTGCTTCAAGAGGCGCCGCGCCAGGTTCGGCTGAATCACGGTGCCGCCGGCCTTCACCTCTTTGATCGCCTCGATGATGCGATCCGCGGGAGTCCCTTTCAAGAGGTACCCGGACGCGCCCGCCTTCACGGCCTCGAGGACTTTGTCCTCCTCGTCGAAGATCGTGAAGATGAGGATCTCGACGGACGGCGTCTTCGCCTTCACGTCGCGGGTGACGTCGATGCCGCTCATGCGCGGCAGCCCCAGGTCGAGCAGCAGCACGTCGGGCTTGATGCGCGGCACCTCTTCGACGGCCGTCTCTCCGGAGAGCGCGGTGCCGACGATCGTCACCTCGCGGCTCGCCTCGAGCAGCTTGAGCTGGTTCTTCAAGATCTTCGTCTGGTCCTCGACGACGTAGACGCGAATCGGCGGAGGCGGCGGGCTTGCGGGAACCTGGTCGTCCACGGGTTTCTCCTAAACGGGTACCGAAAATGAGATCTGCGAGCCCTTGCCGGGGGCGGAGTCGATGATGACCTGACCTCCGACCTTCATCGCGCGCTCGCGCATGTTGATGAGGCCGTAGTGGCCGGCCTTCGTGCCGTTCGTCTCGAAGCCCTTGCCGTCGTCCTTCACCGACAGGTCGACGGTCTGCGAGCCGAAGTGCAGCTTGACGTCGATCGCCTTCGGCTGGGCGTGCTTCGCGGCGTTCGAGAGGCACTCCTGCAGCACGCGGAACAGCGCGAGCTGCTTCTCCGGAGCGAGCCGGCCGACGTGGCCGCCGCGCTCGAAGCGGATGTCGAGCTGCGTGCGCTCGCGGAAGGTCTTCACGTAGTCCTCGAGGCCGACCCCCAAGTCGAAGTCCTCGCGCATCATGCGCAGGTTGCGGCGCAGCTCTTCGATCGACTCCTCGGCAGAGGCCTTCAGCTCGCGGATCTCCTTGAGCAGCGTCTCGTCCTTCGCGAGCGAGAGGATGTACTCGCTCTGGATGATGAGCGACGAGAGCGAGGCGCCGAGGCCGTCGTGGATCTCGCGGGCGAGGCGGTTGCGCTCTTCGACGACGGCGAGCTCCTTCAGATCGCCCTGGAGCTCGACGACCTCTTTGTGGGCCGCGACCTCGCGCTCGTTCAGGTACACGAGCACGTAGATGATGATGAAGTTGAGCGCGAGGTACCACATCAGCGTCAGCACCTCGACGGCGGTCGGCGAGCGGTTCAGCAGCTGATCGATGCGCGTGGTGATGAGCAGCGCGAGCAGCGGCGGCAGAATCGCGAGCGGCTTCGGGAAGAGGATCGCGAAGAGCGTGGTGAACAGCAGCTGCGTCGCCAGCAGCGGGCTCTGCAGGCCGCCGCCTCGGATGATCAGGTACACCATGATCGTCAGATCGAGGCAGAGCGTGATGTACGTGACGATGCGGCCGGCGCGCGGGTTCTCGAGCACCAGGTAGTTCGCGATGCTGTACATGAGCATCGCGAAGTAGCCGGCGAACGCGGACGGCCCGGTGAGCGCGAAGTAGCGGCTCCAGATCGGCACCGCGAGGATGAGCAGGCCGAGCGTGAGGAACATCATCCGCGCGTAGAAGAGGGCGCGGGCGCGCGCGACGAAGCGCTCCTGCATCCAGCTCGTGTTGGCCTGGTCGGTCGAGAGGTCCTGCGTGAGGTGGCGCCGCTCGAGCACCGCGCGCACGCGAGCACGCCGGTCGTCGGAGACCGGATCTCCGCTGGACGCAGGCATCGCCGTGGGGTCGAGCACGGCGCGATTGTATGCGCTACAAGGCGCCCATGTTGATCGGGAACACGCCGGTGGCCCGCCTCCAGCGCGTCGGAGCCGGCTGCGTGTACCTCAAGCTCGAGACCTTTTCGCCGAACGGTACGTACTTTGACCGATGCGCGAAGGCGCTCTGCGACCAGGCCGCCTGGCCCGAGGGCACCACCGTCTACGAGGCGGGCAACGGTGCGCTCTGTGTCGCGGTCGCCGCCCAGTGCGCCGCGCGCAGGTGGAAGCTGCAGTGCTGGCTGTCGGAGGACGCCTCCATCGAGGTGCGGCAGTCGCTCGAGCTGTGGGGCGCGAAGCTCCAGCTGACTCCGTTCGAGCAGGGGCCCGAAGGGGCCCGCGCCGAAGGCCGCAAGTCTGGGCGGCTGTTGTCCGAGACGTTTCCCTCGGTGCGCATCGCGGTCGCGCACGAGGTCGGCCGCGAGCTCATCGCGACGGTGAAGGAAGACGGAGGCCGCATCGACGGCTTCGTCGCCGGCTGCGGCTCGGGCGCGACGCTGTCGGGCGTGATGAGCGAGCTGCGCGCCGCGTGGCCCGGAGTCGAGGGCGTCGCGGTGCAGCCGGCGCTCAGCCCCGTCATCGACCGCGGGGTGTGGCGGCCGCACCGCCAGCCCGGCAACGCGTCGTGGGCCTCGGTGCCGATGCTCGATCGCACGCTGGTGTCGCGCACGATGGACGTGACGGACAACGAGGCGTGGGAGATGCGCGCGCGGCTGGGCCGCGAAGAGGGGCTGCTCGTGTCGACGGCCTCTGCGGCCTCCGTCGTCGCCGCCGAGCGCCTCGCGCAGGAGAAGGGCGAGGGCAGCCGCATCTACGCGCTCGTGGTCGACACCGGCGAGCGCGACTTCTCGCTCGACGGGTTCTTCAAGTGAAGGTGCTCATCCTCGGCGCCGGCGGTCTCGGCTGCCCGGCTGCGCTGGCGCTGAAGGGCAGGGCCGAGCTCACCATCGCCGACTTCGACGTCGTCGAGCTCTCGAACCTGCACCGGCAGATCCTCTACTCGCGCGACGACGTGGGGAAGCCGAAGGCGGTCGTCGCCGCCGAGCGCGTCGGCGCCACGGCGCTGCAGCTGAAGGTCACCAAGGAGAACGCCGCCGGGCTCTTCCTCGAGTTCGACGTCGTCATCGACGGCACCGACGCGGGGCGCGGCAAGCTCGCGTTCAGTGACGCCGCCGTCCAGACCGGCGTCCCGCTCGTCTACGGCGGAGTCCTCAAGCTGGGCGGCCAGGCCATGGTCATCCGCCCGGGCGGTCCGTGCCTGCGCTGCCTGTTCGACGAGACCGTCGAGGGCCCGACCTGCGCGCAGGCCGGAATCCTCGGCACCGTCGCCGGCGTCGTCGGCACGCGCCAGGCCGAGCTCGCGCTGAACCCGGAGGCCGGCCTGCACGTCTTCGACGGCGCGAGCCTGAAGTGGCGCACCGTGGACGTGAAGCGCGCGAAGGACTGCCCGGTCTGCCCCGCGAGCGTCGACATCACGAAAGAGGTCTGCCCGATGACCTACGTGCGCGTGAAGCTCGCGATGGAGCGGCTCGAGCCGGGCCGCCTGCTCGAGGTCTGGCTCAAGGGTGACGAGCCGCTCAAGAACGTGCCGCAGTCGGCGCGCGACGAGGGGCATGAAGTCGTCTCGCTGACGCCCCACGGAGACCGCTCGCGCCTGCTCCTCAAAGTGAGTTAATGACGCAGCCATGGCAACCGTTCGCATCCCGACTCCGCTGAGGACGTACACGCAGAATCAGGCCGAGGTGAAGGCCGCGGGGAAGACCGTCGGTGAAGTGTTGAAGGCGCTCGAAGGCAGCGCACCCGGCATCGGCACGCGCCTGTTCGACGAGAAGGGGGCCTTGAAGCGCTACGTCAACGTCTTCCACAACGACGAAGACATCCGCTTCCTGAAGGACCTCGACACGCCCGTCGCCGACGGCGACACGCTGTCGATCATCCCCGCCATCGCCGGGGGGAGCGACCCGGCCGCCGAAGTGGAACGCGACGCGTTCCGCCCAGAGGCGTGAGCCGGTGCGGCCGGTGGCGCGACCGCAAGAGATGAGCCTCACCGAAGAACAGATCGCGCTCCACGCGCGGCAGATCCTCGTCATCGGCGGCAAGGGTCAGGAGAAGCTCTGCGCCGCGACCGCGCGCGCGGCGCCCGACAGCATCGTCGGCCGCTACCTCGCCGCCGGCGGCACGCGCCTGAGCGACGCCGGCGAGCCGCTGTGCCCCGACTGTCAGCGCGAGCTCGGAGATCACCCGCTCGTCGCGCTCTCCTTCCAGCAGCGCGTGCTGACCGGCCGCTGCCCGAGGCACCCGTGAAGTCGTTCGCGTCGATCACCCAGCTCGTCGGCAACACGCCGCTCTACGAGCTCCGCTCGCTGCAGAAAGAGACGCCCGGCGTCCGCATCCTCGCCAAGTGCGAGTTCTTCAACCCCGGCGGCAGCGTGAAAGACCGCGCCGGGCTGCAGATGCTCAAAGACGCGCAGCCCAAAGCGGGGCAGGTGGTCCTCGACTCGACGAGCGGCAACACCGGCATCGCGCTCGCGTGGATCGGCGCCGCGATGGGTCTGAAAGTCGCGCTCGTGATGCCGAGCAACGTGAGCGCGGCGCGCAAGCGCATCACGAAGGCCTACGGCGCCGAGCTCATCTTCTCGGACCCGCTCGAGGGCAGCGACGGCGCCATCCGCCACGCGCGCCGGCTCCTCGAGCAGGAGCCCGGCCGCTACCACTACATCGACCAGTACTCGAACGCCGGCAATCCGCGCGCGCACTACCTGACCACGGCTCCCGAGATCTGGCGGCAGACCGACGGGCAGGTGACCCACTTCGTCGCCGGCATCGGCACGACCGGCACGGTGATGGGCACCGGCAGGCGCCTCAAGGAGCTGAACCCGAAAGTCCAGGTCATCGCCGTCGAGCCGCTCGAGGCGCTGCACGGCCTCGAGGGCCTCAAGCACCTGCCCAGCTCGATCGTGCCGCCGATCTACTCGGCCGAGGTCCACGACGAGAAGCTGTCGATCTCCACCGACTCGGGCTGGGACATGAGCGACCGGCTCTTGAGAGATGAGGGCCTCGCGCTCGGCCACAGCTCGGGCGCCAACGTCGCCGGCGCGTTCGAGATCGCCAGGCGCCTGGTCGCGAAGAAGGAGAAGGGCGTCATCGTGACCGTGTTCCCCGATCGCGCCGACCGCTACTTCGAGCCGAAGCGCTGGGAGAAGACGTTTCCATGGCCGTGATCGACGACATCGCGAGGCACGTGGAGGCCGCCTACCCCGAAGAAGGCTGCGGCCTCATCTTCGACGGGCCGAAGGGCCTGCGCGCCGTGCCGATGAAGAACGTCTACGACAAGTACCACGCTCGCATGCCCGATCAGTTCCCGCGCACGAACCGCACCGCGTACCGCATGAACGAGCTCGAGCTCGAGCGCGCGATCGAAGACGCGGAGAAAGCCGGCGAGAAGCTCGTCTCCATCTTCCATTCGCACTGCGACGTCGGCGCGTACTTCAGCAAAGAGGACTCCGACATGGCCGCGCCCGACGGCCTCGAGATGAGACCGGGGTTGAAGTGGGTGGTTGTCGCTGTAAACCACGGCAAATTTGCAACGTACAAAACTTTTACGTTCCAAAATGGCCAATTTGCAGAGGATGAGTCTTTTCGACTATAAGCCGCGCCTCCTTTACCGAGCGGTAGCACTTAAGGAGTTGATCGGATGGCAAACCCTGGCGGCTTCACGGTCTGGCTGACCGGCATGTTGGGAGCGGGAAAAACGACGCTGGCCGAGTACGTGGCGGCGCGGCTCCGGCAGGTCGGTCGCAACGTGGAGATCCTCGACGAAGAGACGCTCGCCCCCGTGCTGTGGAAGGAAGTGGGCGACTCGAAGGAAGACCGCCTGACGATCGGCCGCCGCATCGGCTTCGTCGCCGACATGCTGACGCGCAATGACGTCTGCACGCTGGTCGCGGCGGTGAGCCCGTACAAGAGCGTCCGGGAAGAGAACCGGCGCCTCATCGGCCGCTACGTCGAGACGTACGTCGACTGCCCGACCGAGAAGCTCATCCAGCGCGACAGCACCGGCAAGTACAAGAAGGCGCTCTCCGGCGAGATCCCGAACTTCATCGGCATCACCGAGCCGTACGAGCCGCCAAACTCGCCTGAGGTCACGGTGCACTCCGACACCGAGCCGGTGGAAGAGGGCGGCCGCAAGATCTTCCAGGCGCTGCTCAACCTCGGCTACGTCACGGTCGACGAGCTCAAGACGATCACCGGCAAGCGCATGAAGGCCGAGCCGATGCCGCGTCGTGGAGCCGGTAAGGGCGCCCGCGGCGCTCGTCCGCGCCCGGCCCGCCGTGCGGCTCGCATCGCGAAGCCGAAGGCAGCCGGCAAGAAGCGTCGTTAAGACGTCCGCCGTGCTCAGCGACAACCAGGTCGACGCCCTCTGCGCAGCGTCTGCAGCGAAGCTCGAGCAGCTTCGGGCATCGCTGCGCGCTCATGGCTCCGCGCTCGTCGCGTTCTCGGGCGGAGTCGACTCCGCGTTCGTGCTCAAGGTCGCGCTCGAAGAGCTCGGCCAGAACGCCGTGGCGCTGACGGCGCTGTCGGCGTCGGTCGCTCCCGACGAGGCGGACGAGGCGAGGGCGCTGGCGGCCCAGCTCGGCGCGCGCCACGTCGTCGTGCAGTCGCGCGAGCTCGAAGATCCGCGCTACGCCGCGAACCCGACGAACCGCTGCTACTTCTGCAAGACCGAGCTGTACACGCTCTGCGAGGCCGAGCGCGCGAGGCTGGGCCTCTCCGTCGTGCTCGACGGCTTCAACGCCGACGACAAGAAGGATCACCGGCCCGGGCACCAGGCGGCGCGCGAGCGCGCGGTCGAGTCGCCGCTCGCGCTGGCCGGGCTCACGAAGGACGAGATCCGCGCGTGGTCGAAGCGGCTGGGCCTCTCGACGTGGGACAAGCCACAGATGGCGTGCCTCGCGTCGCGGCTGCCGTACGGCACGCAGGTGACCGTCGAGCGGCTCAACCAGGTCGGCCGGGCCGAGAAGGCGCTGCGGGCCTTGGGGCTGTCGGTGTTCCGGGTTCGGCACCACGGAGACGTCGCCCGCCTCGAGGTGAGCGTCGCCGAGCTGCCCCGACTTCATGACGCAGCGTTCCGTAGCTCGGTCGACAAGGCCGTCAAAGCGTGCGGTTACACGTTCGTCGCGGTCGATCTCGAGCCTTTCCGCACCGGCCGCCTGAACGACGCGATAACCGGCCAGTCGGGCCTTACGCTCGACGTGCTTCCGTCCTAAAGTTCAGGCGTTTCAAAGGGCCGATACTCGTCAAAGGGGTGCTCCACCAATGAGGCGCTTCTCGTCACTCACCCTCCTGGTGGCCGCCTGGGCCGTTGGCTGTTCTTCAGGCGGCGGCACCTCGGCTGGCTGCTCGGCGCTGACGCCGATCCCCGGTAACGCCGGCTACACCGGCGCGAAGACGGACAACGCGGTCAACATCCAGCTCTCGCCCGAAGGCATCAACTACATCAACGCGAACTGGCAGCAGCTCATCGGGCTGTTCGCGCCGAACGGCCGCATCACCGTGCCGGTCTCGTGCACCTCTCAGGCGGTGACGGGCCTCGGCACGGTCTACATCGCCGACCAGAACCTCAATAAGTCCTGCGGCGCCACCGAGGCCGCGAACGTCGACCTGGTCATCACCGGCTTCAACCTCGCAGCACGGCAGCCCGACGGCATCGACGGCACGATCACCGTCACGGTCGCGACGGGGAACATCTTCGTGAGCGCGACGGGACGTGGCCCGTGCCTGCTCCTCGACACGCCCGAGTGCTCGGTGAACTTCAATACGGGTCGCCAGGCGCCGAACAACAACACGGTCGGCGCGACCATCCGGTTCTCGATCGACAACAAGTGGGACAAGCGGATGGCGTTCACGGTCGTCACGCCGCTGCGCGGCACCCAGGTGTGCGGCGCGAGCGGGGCCATGTCTCCTCCCGCGTGCCTGCAGCCCGGCGACATCGACCTGAGCGGTGCGAACACCTGCGGTGACATCTGGTGCGGCCTCGCCGATTGGGGGCCGGTCAAAGAGCTGATCCTCGAGCTGCTCTCTCCGACGCTGCAGACGCAGATCAACAACATCGTCGCGGGCCAGTCGTGCCAGACCTGCGGCACGGGTCAGCCCGCGTGCCCGATGTTCACCGGCGCGCAGTCGACGTGCCGCAACGGCGTGTGCACCGACACCGTCACGAACCGGTGCGTGCCCCGCCTGCTCGGCGTCGAAGGCCGCGTGAACCTCGGCGCGACGATGGCGAACTTCGGAGTGCCCGCCGAAGCGGCGCTCGATCTCTCCATTCACGCCGGCTCGTCGGTCAGCATCGACAGCGTGAACGCGATCAACATCGGCACCCGCGGTGGCATGGCCGCGGTGCAGACCGCTCCGTGCGTGCCGTTCTCGATGCCGCCCGCGCTGGCGATGCTGCCGGCGCCGAACTTCCGCGCCGAGGCGCCGCCGCCCTCTCCGACGAACCCGGCGTACCACATGGCGCTGGGAGTCAGCTCTCCGTTCCTGAACCTCGCCTTCCACCAGGCGCACCAGGGCGGCGTGCTGTGCTTGAGCCTCTCGTCGGCGACGGTCGGCCTCATCAACACCGGCCTGTTCAAGACGTTCCTGCCCTCGCTCGGGAAGCTCGCCACGCGCGACGGCAAGGACGCTCCGATGATGGTGGTGCTGCGGCCCGCGAAGCCGCCCGACGTGAAGATCGGCGCCGGCGGGATGAAGCCGCTCATCACCGTCACGCTGACGGATCTCACCATCGACTTCTACGCGAGCATCGACGATCGCTTCGCGCGGCTCTTCTCGCTCACCGCCGACATCACGCTGCCGCTGTCGCTGACGTTCTCCGGCTGCACGGCGGTGACGCCGGCCATCGGCAACCTGAAGGATCTGGTCACCAACATCCGCACCGCGAACGCCGAGATGCTCGCCGAAGACCCGAAGGTCCTCGCCGACCTCATCCCCGCGGTCATCGGCCTCGCCGAGCCCGCGCTGGCCGGCGCGCTCAAGCCGATCGATCTCCCCGACCTCGGCCCCTTCAAGCTCAAGGTCAACGCCGGCAAGGGCGTCGGCAACGTGGCCGGCACCGAGAACTACAACCACCTCGGCCTCTACGCGACGATGCTGCCGGCGAACGCCGCGTGCGCGACGGTGGCGCCGCGCGTCTCCGCTTCGCTCGTCCGCAGCGTGATTCCGGCGGCCGATCAGATGCGGCTCAAGGGCGAGCGGCTGCAGTGGCCGGTCGCCGTGCTGAAGGTCGCGGCCGAGGGCGTCGAAGGCACTCCCGAGTTCTCGACGCGCATCGACGACGGCCTGTGGACCGAGTTCCGCGCGCCCAACGCCAACGGCGAGCTCGAGGTCAGCCACCCCATCTTCCTGATGCAGGGCCTGCACAAGATCGAGGTCCGCGGCCGCGTCGCCGAAGACGCGCACGGCATCAGCGAGGGCCTCGCCGTGCCGTTCATGGTCGACTGGGATGCGCCCGAGCTGAAGTTCACGCTCGACCGCGCGCATGACCGGCTGCTGCTGTCCGCGCACGACGTGATCACTCCGGCCGAGAAGCTCGAGTACAGCTACCGCGTCGGCGACGGCGCGTGGTCTCCGTACGGGCCGGCCCGCGAGATCCTGTTCTCCGCCATCGAGGTGCAGGGCGGGGTGACCGCGCGCGTTCGTGATGCGGTCGGGAACGTTGGCGAGATTGCCTGGCGCGTGCCGACTTCGGCGGCTCGGCCGGAGACGCCGTCGGTTCCTGAGGGCCCGGCGGGCGAGCTGCCTCAGTCCGGCTGCAGCGCTGTCGGCGGGGCTCCGCTGCTGCTCGCGCTCGCCGTGCTGATCCGCCGGCGCCGTTCGTAGCAACGGCCGGGATCGGGATCGGGATCGCGATCGGGATCGGCTGGGTGGCTCAGCGTGGCGTGATCGGCAGGCCGCGGCGCTCTCTCGAGACTCGCGTTTCTTCAGCGACCTGGTTCGCGAGGCGGGCGTAGCTCGCGCCGTTGTTTGCTCCGATGGCGAGCTCGTTGAAGTTGCGGAACACCTCCGTGAAGTTGGTGTTCTGCAGCACCGCGATGCCGTTCACGCGGCCGTTGAACGCGCTGTTCGCGTTGAAGAGGGCAGGGTGGATGGCGATGAAGTGGTCGAAGACCTGCCCCGGGCGCTCGCGCCGGTAGAGCTCGATCGCCGCCCGGTGCAGCGACTCGCGCATCGACTCGCTGTAGGTGCGGGTCGTCGGGTCGTAGCCGGGCTCGCCGCGCTGAAACCGCGCCTGCATGCCGACCATGCGGCGCCACTCGCCCGCGCTCTGCGGATCGATGCGCGCCATCTGCTCGTAGAAGTCGGGCCGGCCGATGTGCCGCCGCAGCAGCGCGACGTTCTGCTGCCGCTCGGCGCGGGTGCGCGCGATGTTCCGATGGGCTGCCGCGATGGTGGGAGTGAGCTGGTAGCGGGGGCCGCGAATGGTCGTCGACATGGGGTCGTCAGCATCGACATCGCGTTTTGGCTGAAGTCTCACGCGCGATTCGGGTACTCAGCGCAAACGTGCTTGCCGCCTCGCTCTCCCTGCTGCTCCTGGCCGCATCGCAGGATGTGCGACTGGATCACCGCGGCGCGGTGGGGCTGCTGCTGGGCGTCGGAGGGCTCCGCAAAGACGCGAGCGTCCCCATCGAGAACAGCTGGCGCGGCTCGGTGAACGTCGGCGTCACGTTCGCGTTCGGCTACCGCGAGCAGGAGATCGTCATCGTCGCCAGCACGAGCATGACCCGCACCGAGGTGATCGTGAACGCGATGACCGGCGAGCGGGCGTACGGCTTCGGCATCGACGGGATCCTCTGGGGCGGCTACCGCACGTACTTCGGTGAGGAGTGGAAGACGTTCGTCGATCTCGATCTCTCCGTCGGAGTCGTGCCCGGCTTCACCGCGGGCCCCCGCGTCGGCATCGGCCTCATGCGCGAGCTCTCCTCGGTGATGGGCCTCTACACCACGCTGCACGCGCAGCTCGGCTTCGGATCAGCCCTCGTCTTCCGCGCCGAGCTCGCCGTCGGAGTGCAGCTGCGGTCATTTCTTCTCGAGGATTGAGTCGAAAAATTGATCCTGTGTGATTGTGTGCGACCATGTCGCACATGAACGAGAACCCCCGGCTCACCTCCGTCGTCTTCCGCCTCAACCGCGACCGCTTGGAGTCCTTGAAGGAGCTCTCCAAGGCGACCCGCATCCGCCAGAGCGAGTACCTGCGCGAGGCGATCAGCGATCTGCTCGAGAAGTACGACGATCAGATGACCGACGCGTAGCTCCCCCTTCCGCTTGCGCCGCCGCGGCGCCGTGTATACGGCGACGCCATGGTGCTGGCGTTGATCCTCGCAGCGAGCTTCTGCACAGAGGCTCCTACGAAGTCGCCGAGCCGCTCCGTGGGCCGCGCGTCGAGCGGCTCTCTCGAGGGCGGCGTCGCGATCACCGAGTCCGAGTCACTGCGGGTCCTGCCGAAGCGACACAAGGCCCGCTGTCTCGTGTTCGGAACCGAGCGCCTCGCGCGTGCGCTCGAGGCCGCCGCCGCGAAGGTCGGCGGCCAGCCGCTCGGCGTCGGCGATCTGTCTCGGGCCTGTGGCGGCTCGATCGCTCCACTGTCGAGATCGCACCAGTCGGGCCGCGATGCCGACCTCGCGTTCTACGCAGTGAAGGGCCCGCTCGACGATCTCGAGGCGCTGAAGCCGGGCGAGCTCGACGTCGCGCGGCAGTGGCGCCTGGTCGCCGCGCTCCTCGAAGACCCAACGATCGAGGTGCGGTGGATGTTCGTCAGCGAGCCGATCCGCGCCGCGCTGCTCGCCGAGGGCGAGCGCGTGAAGGCCGATCCGGCGACGCTGGTGCGCGCGCGGCGCGTGCTCCACCAGCCTTCCGATGCGCCGCCCCACGACGATCACCTGCACCTGCGCATCGCCTGCAGCGCCGACGAGGCCGCGGCCGGCTGCCGCTGAAGGTCAGAGCTCGAACGGCGGTCCGGGCGGCAACCGCGGCACCGCACCGGCGAACGGATCCTTCTGGGGCGGGTACTTTACCTCCCAGAGGATGAGCCCCTGCGCCGGAGCCTTCACGCCGTCGAACGGCACCGGCTCTTCGAGCGCGCGCCGGTACGGCTCGAGCGCCAGCTCGCCGCGCGCGACCGCCACGGCGCCGCCGACGAGGTAGCGCACCATGTACCGCGCGAAGCCGTCGCCCACGATGCACAGCTCTGCCACGTGGCCGTGCACCTCGAGCCGCACGTCGCGCACCGTCCTCGGCTTCTGCGTGCTCGACTTGTCGTGGAACGCGAAGAAGTCGCGCGTGCCGACGCTGAGCTTCAGCACCTCGAGCACTGCCGCCGGCTCGACGTCGGCCCGCCAGGCGAACGGCGCCCACGCCGGGTCGTCTCGAAGCAGCAGCCGGTACCGGTACTCTTTCGTCTGTGCCGCCCACTGCGGGTGGAACTTGCGCGGCGCCTCGCGCGACAGCGCGATCCCCACCGTCGGCGGCAGCCCGGCGTTGATGCGCTCGGCGACGTCTTGGGGGGCGACGTCTTCGACCACCCGCATGCCGAGCACCTGCATGCGGGCGTGGACTCCGAGGTCGGTGCGGCCGCTGGGGACCGGGTTCCGCGAGAAGCCCTGTGACCGCAGCGCGGCCATCAAGGTCTCTTGAACCGTGGGACCGAGCGGTTGCGACTGGTAGCCGCGAAACGCCCCTCCGTGGTACCAACACCAGAGCGCAACGATCCTGGAGGGCTGCTCGTTCATGGCAGACCAGTGGCTGTACCGGAATGCAGATCTCATCTTGGGACCGGTGCCGGCGGCCCAGATCATCGAGAAGATCTACTCGCACGAGCTGGACGGCAAGAGCGAGGTTCAAGTGATGGGCAGCGGCCAGTTCCGCCGCCTCATCGAGATCGAGGCGTTCCGCGTCCACCTCGCCAAGGCGGACGTGAAGAAGAAGGTCGAGAAGCTCGCCGACGCCACCGCGAAAGATCGCGCCAAGAAGCGCAACATCACGCTCGTCATCGCCGGCGTCGTGATCGCCATCATCGCCGGCGGCGTCATCGCGGCCGGCCAGTACCTCGCCGTCCACACGCCGGGGAAGTCGAGCGAAGATCTCTACGCCGACCTCATCACCGTCGACCCGCCGACCGTCACCCGCGCCCGCGCCGGCGAGAGCGAGGAGCTCGTCGACTACCCCGGCAACGTGCCCGGGCAGCCGAAGCCGAAGCCTCCGCCGGGTGAGCAGCTCGCCAACAACGTGCCGAAGCCGCAGCCCAAGCCCCGGCCGCCCGGAGAGCCGAAGCCCAAGCCGGGCGAGGAAGACCCCGACGGCATGTCGCTCGGCCAGGTCGACCAGGCCGGCATCAACGACGTCGTGAAGAAGCACCAGAAGGGCCTCTTCCCCTGCCTCGCCAAGGCGGCGAAGCCGGGGCAGGTCATCAAGGTGCCCATCGAGTTCACCGTCGCCTCAGGCAAGGTCAGCAAGGTGTGGATCGACAACCCCGACCTCAAGAACGACGCGATGCTCTCGGAGTGCCTGATGAACGAGCTGCGCAAGTGGCCCTTCAAAGAGGCCCAGAACGCTTCTGTTGGCTTGAGCTTCAACATCGGCAAGAAGGGGTGACGTGAGCGACCTCCGTCAAACCGTCCTTCACGCGTCGAAGCGCTTCAAGTCGTCCTGGGTCGAGATGGGCAAGCTGCTCGTCGAGGTCCTGCAGAAAGAGGCCTATCGGGAGTGGGGCTTCGAGAGCTTCGAGGCGTACTGCTACAAAGAGCTGCGCCTGAAGAAGTCGACCGTCGACAAGCTGACGCGCAGCTACAGCTTCCTCGACAAGCACGAGCCCAAGGCCATGTCGCAGCCGGACATCGCCGAGGTCGCGCCCCCGTTCGAGGTCGTCGAGGTGCTGGCCGGCGCCGAAGCGCGGGGAGATCTCTCCGCGCAGGAGTACCGGTCGATCCGCGACTCGATCTGGAACCCCGAGGTCGCCGTCAGCGAGCTCAAGCGCGACATCAGCGAGAAGTTCGGGCCGCCGTCGCCCAAGCCGGACGACAGCCAGCAGATGAAGCGCCTGGCCACCATGGCGAAGAAGCTGGCCGAGGAGCTCGAGGCCTTCAAGAAGGTGCCCCGCGCGGTGGCCGAGCGGGCGAAGGCGCTGGCCGACGACGTCGCGGAGCTGGTACGGCCGGACGCCGAAGCCTGAACCGGTGGGGGAATGACGGCGGGGCGGGAATTGGTTACCGATCTCCTACACAACGTGAAGCGGGCCGGCCTTCAGCCCGCTATAGAGTTTTCCAACTGCGGCACCTGAGGCTAGGCTCGAAGACGAGATGAAGAAGGGCGATCACCACGTCAATCTGTCCTGCAGCTTCTGCGGGAAGTCGCAACGCGAGGTCCGCAAGCTGATCGCGGGCCCGACCGTCTACATCTGCGATGAGTGCATCAAGCTGTGCAACGACATCATCGCGGAGGAGAACGAGAAGGAAGAAGGCAAGCCGCAGGTCTCGCTGCCGACTCCGCTCGAGATCAAGACGTTCCTCGACGACTACGTGATTGGGCAGGACTTCGCGAAGAAGGTCCTCGCCGTCGCGGTCTACAACCACTACAAGCGCATCTATCAGAAGAAGCCGTCGTCTCGGCCGCGCCCGGGCATGAAGTCCCAGGGCCCCGAGGACGTCGAGATCTCGAAGTCGAACATCCTGCTCATCGGGCCGACGGGCTCGGGCAAGACGCTGCTCGCGCAGTCGCTCGCGCGCTTCCTCAACGTGCCGTTCACCATCGCCGACGCGACCTCGCTGACCGAGGCCGGCTACGTCGGTGAAGACGTCGAGAACATCATCCAGAACCTGCTGCACAACGCCGACTACGACGTCGAGAAGGCGTCGCGCGGCATCGTGTACATCGACGAGATCGACAAGATCGCTCGCAAGGGCGACACCCCGTCGGCGACGCGCGACGTCGGCGGCGAAGGCGTGCAGCAGGCGCTGCTCAAGATCGTCGAGGGCACGCGCGCGAACGTCACTCCGCGCGGCGGCAAGAAGTACAACCAGCAGGAGTACATCCAGGTCGACACCTCGAACATCCTGTTCATCTGCGGTGGCGCGTTCCACGGCATCGACGGGGTGATCAAGCGGCGCGTCGGCGAGAAGGGCCTGGGCTTCGGCGCCAAGCTCGCGAACAAGGACGAGCGCACCGTCGGCCAGCTCCTGCGGCTCGTCGAGCCGGAAGACCTGATGAAGTTCGGCATGATCCCCGAGTTCATCGGGCGGTTGCCGGTCATCGCGACGCTCAACGATCTCAACGAGGACGATCTCGTCACGATCCTCACGACGCCGAAGAACGCGCTCGTGAAGCAGTACCAGAAGATGTTCGAGATGGAGAAGGTGAAGCTCACCTTCTCGAAGGAAGCGCTGCGCGCCATCGCGAAGGAAGCGATGCGGCGGCACTCCGGAGCCCGCGGCCTTCGCGCCATCATGGAAGACGCGATGCTCGACATCATGTACGACGTCCCGTACCGCGACGGCATCAAGGAGTGCCGCATCAGCGAGCAGGTCGTCATGAAGCGCGACGCGCCGCAGCTGGTGTTCGAGAAAGAGAAGAAGACGGCCTGAGGGCAGCTTCGCTGCGACTTAACGCCTGTAGAGGCGCGTCGAGCTTCCTTCCGGCACCGTCACGCACGTGCTCGTGATCGCCTGCACGCGCGGGCCGTAGTTCTCGAGGACGATGTTGTCGCCCGAGCGGGCCAGCACGAACGGCCCGGCGTCGGGGCGGCCCGCGTCGAGGACGACGCCGTTGTCCCAGCCGAACGGGCCGGGCACGAAGACGGCCCAGCCCGGCGGCAGCGGGAAGCCCGTCGACATCCGGTGATCGACGAGCATGACCTCGGACCCGAGCATCGTCTCGTTCTGCACCCAGATGCCCTCGGGGCCCAAGGCGACGGCGGTCGGAGACGTCAGCATCGTGCAGCGCTGGCCCCCATCGGCCACGTAGCCGGGGATTCGGGCGGCGCACCACTGGTTGCCCCGGATGAACGCCACGTCGTTCCCCGTACGCCAGAGCACGTTGTTCATCCGGATGGGGGCGGGCACGGAGGTGACGCCGCCGTCCCTCCACAGCCACGTCGCGCTGTTGAGCCCGAGCAGCAGGGCCTCGTCCGCGCCCGGGATGATCGCCTGGTGAGCGCTCGTCATGAGCGCATCGGTGAGCTCGAACGAGCCGCCGTCTTCGACCCAGCGCTCGAGGCGGGTGCCGGTGCTCAGCCAGAGCGTCGAGCTCCAGCGGGCGACGAAGGGGAAGCCCTCGAACTGCCGACCGGCGTCGAGCACGTCCACCGTGTCGGCGTTTCTGCAGAGCACGAGGCCGCCCGGCGTGAAGTCTCCGCGGTCGCACCGCCCGGGGACGAGGATGCTGCCCGCATCGCGCCGCTCGGCGGCAACGATGACGTTCGCCTGCGCGGTGCCGAAGTTCGGCTCGAAGCGCGCGGCGAGGTGGTACGTGCCGGGTACCGTCGGCGTGAACGAGACGTCCGTCTCGAAGCCGTCGTTCGTCGCGCGCGGCTCGGTGCTCGTGTGCGCGATCGGGTTGCTGCTCGGGTCCAGCACGGAGACCGTGACGCTCGTCGGCACGCGCATCCCACAGCTCACCGGCAACAGCGCGGTCACGGTGACCGGCTGCCAGGCGGTGGCGAACGACGGCGAGACGGGCGTCGCGCCCGTGACCACACAGAGGTCCTGATTGCAGACGCAGCCGCCGAGCGCGAGCAGCGCCGCGCACGACAGCAGCCAGAGCCGCCTCAGTTGCACGAGCCCCAGCTCGGGTTGCACCACGAGGCGTCGCGCTTCACCGAGCGCGTGACGTCGCGCGTCCAGGTGACTCCGTCGGTCGAGAGCGCGAGGGTGTAGTCGAGGCGGCTCCACGTGCTGCCGTAGTAGAGCAGCTCGCGGGGCAGCGTGAAGCGGTAGCGCGAGTCGTTGCCGACGCGGCCGCGGTACTCGAGCCAGCGCGCAGGCTGCTCGACGCCGTCGAGCTTCAGCTCCACCCGCGCCGCGAGCAGGCCGGGGCGGGCAGAGTCGGTGATGCCCGGCACCCAGGCGTCGAGCTCGACGAAGCTGCAGGCGCGCTCGTAGATGTAGCCGTCGAGCACGATGGGCTCGGGGACGCCGGCGCGCGCGGTGCAGTCGCGCGACAGGCTCGAGCCCAGGTTGCCGAACCAGCCGATCGCCGGCGGGGCCTTCTGCTCGATGGGGAAGCGGTAGTTCGCCCCGTCGAGCGAGTCCCACGCGGGCTGGCAGGAGAGGCCCGTGTTCTGGAACCAGACCTCGGCCTCGCGCGCTCCGGCGGGGACGGTGAAGGTGAACGGCAGCGGGCGCTCGCGCGTGAGGTCGGGGACCCCGTTCGGCGCGTCGAAGGTGCGGACGCTCTGCTGGACGACCTGGCCGCCCGGCTGGAAGCGGACGAAGCCGGTGATGTCCCAGCGGGCGGCGCCACCGCTCGAGCCGCGGCACTTCGTCAGGCGCGACGGCGCGTACTCGATGGTGCCGGTGCCAGCGGCCATCAGCGGGCCGTGCTGCTCGAGGGTCCAGTCGCTCTTGAACTCGAGGACGGCGCGCGCGCTGCCGGCGGGGCGGCAGACGCTCGCGTCTTCGGCGATCGCCCACTGGTTGTTGGCGACGAGCTCGTACGCGTCGAAGTCGCCGGGCACGCGGTTGTGATCGAACACGCGAGAGCCGTCGGAGAGGCGCTGGTACGGCATCAGCTGCAGGCGCGCGCGCTGCAGCGAGGTCGCGCTCTGGCCGGGGCTCACCGTCTTGCGGTCGATGCGCACCTGGTACCGCTGGTAGCCCGCGGGAGCGCCCGAGACCTTCGCCGCCTGCTTCCTGCTCCACGTGCTCGCGTCGGTGTTGCGCCACTGCACCCACGTGGTCGCTCCGGGCACGACGGCCGAGGTCGCCACGTCGATGGTCGCCTGCCAGACGAACCAGCACGCGCCGCCGCTGTCGCAGACCGTGGCGTAGCCGGTCGTCCCGGTGGCGCGCTCGGCCTTGCGCAGCACGAGCTGGCACGAGCGGTCGGCGCGATCGGACGCGACCCCCTGCTCGACGTCGGCCTCGACGTCTTCGGTGCCCTGGGTGACGACGGCTTCCGGAGCGCACGCCGCGAGGACGAGCAGACAGGTGAGGAGATGTGGGCGCATGACGGACATGCGCTTAACCGCTTCAGTCGAGCCGATGCAAGCCGAAGAAATCCCGGGCCGTTTTCGTGGTGTGACGCGCGGTCTCTTCGGGCGTCTCGCCTCGGGCCTTCGCGACGGCCTCGAGGACGCGCGGGAGGAACGCCGGCTCGTTGCGGCGCGGAGCTCCCGGCGGCGAGAGAAACGGCGCGTCCGTCTCGAGCATGAGCCGCCCAGGCGGGATTCTGCGCACCAGCTCGACGAGGTGCGTGCCGCGGCGCTCGTCGCAGATCCACCCGGTGATGCCGATGTGCAGGCCGAGCGCGAGGTAGTCGTCGAGGGCGCGGGCGTCTCCGGTGAAGCAGTGGATGACGGCGCGCTTCGGCCGGTGCTTCTCGACAAGGCGCTTCACCTCGTCGAAGGCGTCGCGCTCGTGCAGGAACAGCGGCTTGCCCAGCCGCGCGGCGAGCTCGAGCTGCGCTTCGAAGCAGGCGAGCTGCGCGTCGCGAGGAGAGAAGTTGCGGTTGAAGTCGAGGCCGCACTCTCCGATCGCGACGGGGTCGAGGGCAGCGAGCTCGTCGAGGTGGCGCGGCTCGAAGTCCTTCGCGTGGTGCGGGTGGATGCCGGCGGTCGCGCAGAGGCCGTGCTCTTGGGCGAGCCAGGCGGCTTTCCGCGAGCCCGCGACGTCGGTGCCGGTGATGACGAGGTCGACGCCGGCGTCCTTCGCGCGCTTCAGGACTTGCGGCAGATCCGCCTCGAACGAGCGGTGCGCGAGGTTCACGCCGATGTCGACGAGGGCAGTCGGAGTTGCCCCTCTCATGGCTTCCTGGGCTTCGAGCTCGGGATTCAAAACTGCGTGTCCTCTGACGCTATTCCCCGCGGTGACTGACGTCGTGTAGCCTGCGCGGCCAATGTTGTTTCGCTTGATCGTCTTTGCCGCGTTCTGCTCCTGCAAGCAGGGCGAGTCTTCCAAACCCGAACCTTATGCATGTGAGTGCCCGGCGCAGTCCGCCGCGGCGGCCGTCGATCCGAAGCAGCTCGCTTCTTCCGAATCCAAGACGCCGGCTCAGCAGAAGGAGCCGACCGTCGCGATCCCGCACGTCGCTCCGCTCGCGGTGTGCGAGGCCGACGGCAAGCTGCCGCTCGAGGCCGCGCGCGACTTCTTCGATCGCAACGAGTACGAGAAGGCCCTCTCGTGCGCGGCCCAGGCGTCGGCGCTGTTCCCGAACGACGCGGTCGCTCACACCGAGCGCGCGAACGCGCTCGCCGCGCTCGGCCGCGATGAAGAGGCGAAGATGGCGTACGCGCGCGCGCTGGCGGTCGACCCCGACTCGCTCGACGCGCTGATGGGCGCGGCCCACTTCTACGCGGTGACGCTGCCGTCGACGCGCGAGAACGACGAGCTCGGCTCGCTGTACGCCGAGCGCGGCCTCGACGTCGCGAACGCGTCGAAGGACGAGGAGTCGGCCGTGCAGATGGGCCGCATCTCCGCGATGGCGTTCAACGACCTCGGCCAGCCCGCCGACGCGCTCGAGCGCGCCGACTGGGTGCTCGAGCACGTGAAGGGCCACGTCGACCCCGACGCGTCGTACGAGCGCGCGCTCGCGCTGTTCGAGCTGTGCCGCTTCAACGAGGCCAAGGCGGCGTTCACGTCGCTGCTCGCCGACCCCGAGCGCGGCGCTCACGCGCACCACCACCTCGGTCTGTTGTTCGAGCGCGAGGGCAAGCTGAAGGACGCCGAGAAGCACTTCACCGCCGCCCGCGAGCGCTCGAAGGACGACTTCCCCGAGCCCGTGCTCTTGACCGAGGACGAGTTCCGCGCCGAGGTGAAGAAGGCCGTCGCGAAGCTGCCCGAGGACATGAAGCGCGACATCCGCGGCGTTCCGGTGAGCACGGAAGATCTGCCCGGCACCGATGACCTGAAGGCCGTCGAGCCTCCGCTGTCGCCGACGATCCTCGGCCTGTTCCGCGGGCCGCCGCTCGACGAGGCGTGCACTCCCGAGCCGGGCGCCGCGGCCGATGCTCCGTGCCGCTCCGTCGTGCTGTACCGGAAGAACCTCGCGCGCGCGGTGAAGACGAAGGAAGAGCTCATCGAGCAGATCCGCGTCACCTTGTTGCACGAGGTCGGACATCTGCGCGGAGAAGACGACTTCGAGCTGGCGGCTCGCGGCCTCGAGTGAGCAAGGGCCCGCCGGTGGTGGTCGTCTCGGGGAAAGCGGCGAAGGCGCTTCGCCGTGGCTACCCGTGGGTCTACCGCCAGGACATCGAGGACGGTGACGCGGGCCCCGGCGCCGTGGTGCAGGTCGTCGACGCCCAGAAGAACGCCATCGGGCAGGCCTTCTGGGCCTCCGCGTCGCCGATCGCGCTGAGGCTCGTCGCGCGCGCGCCGGTGAAGGTCGACGACGCGCTGCTCGAGCGCCGGCTCGGAGACGCGCTGCGCCGCCGCGCTCCCTACGCCGGCCGCGATGCCTATCGCATGGTGCACGGCGAGGCCGACGGGCTCCCCGGGCTCTTCGTCGACAAGTACGGCCCCGCGCTCGTGATGCAGACCTTGAGCGAGGGCATGAACGAGCGCCGCGAAGGCCTCGCGCGCATGCTCTGCGAGCTCACCGGCGCGAAGCTCGTGGTCGCCCGTGACGACGGCTCGGGTCGCGACTTCGAGAAGCTGCCCCGCGAGAAGCGCGTGCTCGTCGGAAAAGGCTCTACCGAGGTGCAGTGGCACGAGGGCGCCACCGTCTTCTCCGCGGACCTGATGGCCGACTTCAAGACCGGCTCGTTCCTGGACCAGGTCGACAATCACCTGCGCGCCGCCGAGCTCGCCGGCGGCGAAGCGCTCGACGCCTTCAGCTACCACGGAGGCTTCGCGCTCGCGCTCGCCCGCACCTGCTCTTCGGTGATCGCCATCGAGCAGGACGAGGCCGCCGCCGCGCGCTGCGCCGCGAACGCCACCGCGAACGCCGCTCACAACGTGACCGTGCACAACACCAACGCGTTCGACGCGCTGAAGGCGTTCGACGTCGAGGGGCGAAAGTTCGACACCATCGTCATCGACCCGCCGGGGCTCATGAAGCGCAAGAGCGGGCAGGGCGGAGCGCTGCGCGCGTACCACGAGCTCAACCTGCGCGCGATGCGGTGCCTCAAGCCCGAAGGGCTGCTCGTGTCGTGCTCGTGCAGCGGCAAGCTCTCGCGCGACGACTTCGAGGGCATGCTGAAGGACGCGGCCGCCGACGCGAAGCGGCAGGTGCAGGTCATCGAGCGCCGCGGCGCCGGGCTGGATCACCCGACGCTGTTCGGTCTGCACGAGACCGAGTACCTCAAGTGCTACCTCTTGCGGCTGCTGTGAGCCTTCAGGGGCACTCCGCGGCGCCCCAGGAGCGCCACACCCGGCGCAGGAAGTCGGACTCGGAGATGATCTCGCCGTGTACGGCGGCAGCGGCGCCGAGTCGTTGATGAAGAAGTACATCGACATGAAGCCCGCGTCGTCCTTCAGCGGGCCGGCCTCGCTCCACCCGTCGGAGCCGACGCGGCCCGCGATGTGAAGCTGCGTCGGCGTCGACAACGCGGGGCCCCGCAGGACGCGCAATTTCGCTCAGCGTCGCCGAGGTCAGGAAGACGGTCGACGTGTCGGTTTCCAGCGGAAGTGCTCCGGCTGGGAGAGCGCCGCGATGCGCGCCCGCACCAGGCCCGTCGCGTTGCGGCACAGCGAGCAGAGGTCCATGGGCGTGCAGTCGACCGCGGCTGGGGTCGGCGTCCGGTCCATCGTAGGCTCGGGTCCGGCGCACCCAGCGAGGACCATGATGAGCAGAAAGCTCCGCACGTTCCGCAGCCTACGGGTTCTGAATAACCGTCTCGCCGTCTCGTCTTGAGGCCCCATGATCGCCCTCGCGCTGGCCGTGGTGCTGTCGCAGTCGGACGTCTACACGTGGACCGACGACGACGGCGTCGTGCACTACACCGACGGGGCCTCCGGCCTCCCCGACAATGCCCAGAAGACGGACCCGGACGGCCCGGTGACCGTGCTCGCGCGCGAGCCGAAGAACCTCGCCGAGCCGCTGCCGGAGAAGCCCGCGCCGAAGCCCGCCGCTGCGCCTGCGCCGCAGCCCTCGAGGCAGCCGGCCGCTCAGCCTGACGTTCCGCCGTCGCCGGGTGGGTTCACGCACACCACCAACTACCCGGGCCTCGAGGGCCTGGACGTCCACTACCGGCACGACCCCTGGCCGGTGTACGGGCCCTATGGCGCCTATGGCGCCTATGGGTACCGGCGGCCGCAGGGCTGGGCTCCGGCGGTGCAGCCGCCGGCGCCGAAGGCCAGCAAGGAGCCGGAGCTCATCGTGAACACGCCGGCGCAGAGGGCTCCGCAGCCGAAGGCGCCGGGTACGAAGGCCGCCCCAGCGGCCCGCCGCTGAGCGGGGCTGCGCTGATGGAGCAGCTGCTCGCTCGCGGCGGCCCGTGAGCGCACGGCCGGCGTGGGCAACAGGCCCAGGGCGATGAGCAGGACCACCATGGCCGCGAAGCCCGCCGCTTCGCGCGGACGCAGGTCGAGCCGCACGACGTCACCCGGCGCCCCCGCGAAGAGCGAGAAGTACATGCGCAGGACCGCGAGACCCGTGAACGCTCCGGTCGCGACGACGAGGAAGCCCAGCAGCGGGAAGTCCTCCACCGCTCCGCCGAGCAGCAGCTCTTCGCCGATGAAGCCGAGCGTGCCGGGAAAGCCGGTGCACGAGAGGCCCAGCAGCAGGAAGGCGGCGGCGAGCAGCGGCTTGCGCTCGTAGCCGCCGTGGTGCCGCGACAGATCGAGCCGGCCGCGGCGCGCTTCGAGCACCAGCACGCAGCGGGCGAGGCCCAGGAACGCGAGGCTCGAAGACAGCCACAGCACCAGGCCGCCGGTGAGCGCCTCATGGCTCGTGCAGTCGAGGCCGGCGACGACGAGCGCCGACTGGCTCATGAAGAGGTAGGCGCAGGCGCGCCGGGCCGACCGCTGCACCACCGCGAGCGCCGCCGCGTAGACCGCCGAGACGAGCGCGAGCACGGCGATGACGCGCAAGAGCTCGGGCGGCGCGTGCGGCACGACGAGGACCACGAGCACGTAGGTGCCGAGCTGCGGCGCGCAGAAGTGAATCGCGGGCCCGAGCCGCTCGTGGTCGAACAGCGCGGGCACCCACGCGTGGAAGGGGAAGATGCCCTGGCGCAGCAGCGCTGCGGCGGCGATGAGCGCGAGGCCCACGGTGTGGGCCGTGGTGCCGGCGAGCGACGGCAGCGTGGTGAGCGCGGCCCCCGCGACGACCAGCAGGGCCGACCCGACGAGGTAGCTGAGCGCAGCGTGGGGCCGTCCGCCCGGCGGTCGCCTCGCGGCGCCGGTCGTCAGCAGCGACAGGCCCCACGCGACCACCAGCACGGCGACGTTCGCGCTCAGGAACATGACGGTGGTGATGCAGGTGCCCGCGGCGATGCGCTGCAGCCCGAGCGGGTCGAGCGTCATCCGCGGCGTGACGACGACGCTGAACAGCCACAGCGCCGCGGCGAGCGCGGGCAGCACCGAGGTGACGGCGTCGACCCTCAGCAGCGGGCCGCCGGGCACGGGCTCGAGGGCCCAGCCGCCGAGCTCCGCGCTGAACGGCGCGGCCATCGCCGTGGCCAGCATCAGCGTGGCCGCCACCGTCGAGATCCCGCGCAGCCGCCCGGCGTCGAGCCGGGTGTACCCGAGCGCCGCGCACAGCGCCGGACTGAGGATGACGACGGCGCACCAGGCCGCGATCATCGGGCGACCTCGGTGGGCGGGGCCGCCGCGTCGCCCGCCCGCTCGCCGGCCAGCCGCCGATCGAGGCTCGTCCCCCACCGGGCGAGCGCGACGAACGGCGCGATGAACCACCGGTCGAGGACGCCGTCGATGCCGCCGCGCTCGAGGCTGAAGACCCACAGCGCCGTGGGTCGCCGCTGCGCTTCGGGCCTCGGCTGCCCCGGCGCCTCGAGGCCTCGCAGGTCCTGAAGCACGTTCGGCGCGGAGAGGAACTGCACCAGCCGCAGGCACGCGTTGCCCACGAGGTGGACGAACGCGAGCACGCGCAGCCCCAGCGCGATCTCGACCACGATGATGCCGACCTGCGTGAGCGTGGCGTACGACAGCGATGACTTCACGTCGGTCTGCGTGCGCGCCACGGCCGTGGCGTACACCGCGGTGCAGAGCCCGAGGGCTCCCGCGACGACGCGCGCGGCCACCGACTGCTCGAGCAGCGGCTCGGCGCGCCAGAGCAGGTAGCAGCCCGCGTGAACCGAGAGCGCTCCGTAGTAGACGGCGCTCGACGGCGTGGGGCCTTCCATGGCGCGCGGCAGCCAGCCGGCGAACGGCAGCAGCGCGCTCTTCGCCGCCATGGCGACCACGAGGAAGAGCGCGATGGTGGTGAAGTGCGCGTCCGCCGCGGCGGCCTGCGACACCGGCCGCGCGGCGAGCAGCAGCGCCGACAGGTTGCTGCTGCCCGCCGAGTGGTGCAGCAGCACGGCCGCGGCCACCATCGCCGCGTCGCTGACGCGATAGATGCCGAACACCCTCAAGGCGTTCACGACCGGGGCGCGGCGCTCGTGGAAGAACGCGACCAGGAGCGCCGACGACAGGCCGAGCAGCTCCCACCCGGTCAAAAGCACCTCCATGCTGCCGGCGAGCGCGACGAGCTCGATGCCGAGCACGAAGCACGCGTAGAGCGTGAAGTACCGCTGAAAGCCGCGCTCCCGGTGCAGGTAGCGGTACGAGAACGCTCCGACCGTGGCGGTGATCACGGCCGCGAGCAGCGCGAACGACAGCGACCAGCCGTCCAGCGCGAGGTCGAACTCGAGCCCCTGGGTCCCCGTCGCGGCCCACGGGTGTGCGACGAACATCGAGCGCTGCAGGCCGCCGGCCACGAACAGCCCGATGGCGGTGACGAGGCCGAGCGTGCACACGGCCATCGACAGCCTGGTCATGCGCGCGACCGACGACTCGGGCAGCGGGCGCAGCGCGAGCGAGCCGAGCCCGAGCACGAGCAGGAGCGCGGCGGGGGCCGCCAGCGCGGTCAGGACGGCGAGGTGAAGCGCGGGCTCGAGGCTCATGTCGGCCGCAGCTCCACGAAGGGCAGGTGACCGCGCTTGCCGAAGAACCAGGTGCTCGAGGTGCCGGTCACGCGCATCAGCGCAGCCGCGGGCCGGACCTCGACGGGCCCTTCGCCGCGCCACTCCCAGAGCGACTGGCCATGCGGGTCGAGCGCGGCGAGGAACAGCCACCGGCGCGCGACGAGCTGCTCGAGCGCAGGGGAGGCCTCGAGCACGCGCTGCACGCGGTCAGGCGCGGCCTCGACGACGATGGTGAGCCGCACCGGCTCGTGGATCTCGACGGTCTGGGCCCACAGGCCGGTGCGCAGGTCGCCGAGCGCTCCGTTCATGACGCCGACGAGGGCGGCGACGTTGTGCGGCAGCTTCGTGCCGGCGCCGTAGCCTTCGTTGTCGATCGCGCCGAAGAAGTACTCGAGGTTGATGCCGGCGAGCACCGGCACTGCCGCCGAGAGGATGCGCGACAGGATCGCGCCGTGCTCGTCGTCGGTGAGCGGGTCGTACGACACCAGGAACGCACGCCGGTCGAAGAAGAGCCCCCGCGTGCGCGAGCGCCGGCCGACGACACACACCGCGTTCGTCGCGTGGTTGTACTCGGGGCGCGGCTCGGCGAGATCTTCGCGACGGGCCTGCACGTGCCGCAGCGCTGCCTCGGGGCCGAGCGGCGCGACGTCGAACCGCCGGCAGCGCTCGGCGGCGTTTCGCGCGCGCGCTTCGTCGAGCGCCGCGCGCGCGTGCTCGAAGGCGCCGCGCAGGGCGGGCGGCACGAGGCCCGCGTCGAACCAGGCGATCGAGTCGTCCGTGGTGTTGTGCTCGCCGCCGACGAACCACGTCCCCTGGGGAATGGCGAGGCCCCGGCGCTCGAGCTCGGCGCGCACGTCGGGGTCGTTCGCCATCATCGCGAAGGCGCGCGCGTTCGCGCCGCCGGGACCTCCGCCGCAGGCGCCGCAGTCGTACGCCGAGCGGTGTGGGTTGTTGAGGCTGTCCGACGCGTGGCCGAGCACGAGCACCAGCGGAGCCAGGCGGGCGGCGCCGAGCCCCAGGTCTCCCAGCACGCGCTCGACGCTGCTCGCCATCTCGTCGGTGGTGAAGCCCCGGTGGTCGCCGATGGGCGGCGGGGTGTCCGACCGGCGGATGGCGAGCGTGCCGCCCTGCGGCTCGGGCTGCGCGCCACGCCGGCTGGCGCGGCCGGGGAACAGGACGCGGAAGACGAGCGGCAAGAGCGACAGGCCGCCGAGCACGCTGACGGCGAGCCCGCGGAACAGGCCACGGCTGCCGACGTGCAGCGTCTGCGCGCGGGCGCTCTCGAGCCGATCGCCGAGCCGGCGCATGGCGCTCGGCGGGGGCGCGTCGAGCTCGACGTAGTGCCTGGGGCGAATCGCGACCGGCGCCAGCGGCCGCGGCCGGGCGTCGCGTGGTCCCTTGAAGTACATCGGCACTGCGAAGAAGCCGGCGGTGCCGAACGTCTCGATGGCAGGGTCGACCTCTTCGGCGTGACGGCGCAGCGACTCCTCGCGCTCGTCGATGCAGGTGACGAGCTGGACCGTGGGGGGTGGCGCCGAGGCCGGCGTGTGCTGCAGCACGGCATCGTAGAAGCCGCGCCGCAGCCTGAGCTCGTAGGCGAGGTGCAGCACGCGGCGGCAGAACGCCGAGCCGTACTCGGCGAGCGCGGCCTCGAGCGCGGCGACCTCGGGGCCTGCAAGGCGGCGCACGCGGACGACGTCGAGGCCCAACAGCTGTGCGGCCTGGAACAGCGGCCACGCGCGGTCGCCGGCCGAGGGGCTGGCCGGCGGCGGCACCTCGGCCTCGAGCTGCTCCCGAAGCGCGGCGAGCGGCTGGCCGGCGGCGTGACGCGCGAGCACGGCGCGCTCGACGAGCAGCCTGACCGCGAGGAAGTCGGCGAGCCGCGCCGGCACGGGGCGGACGGGGACGCGGTCGGGCCGCTCCTCGATCTGGCGAACCATGCCGGCCCAGCCGCGCAGCGCCAGCGCGGTCTCGAGCAGGTAGTTGAAGCGCTCGTGCCGCTGCACGCCCAGCGCGTCGAGCGACGCCTCGATCGCCTGCAGCGGCGACAGCTCGCCTTCACGCTCGAGCAGCTCGACGAGCGCCGCGCTGAACGTGGTGAAGTGGCGGGCGACCGGGCGGCGGAAGCAGTCGACGAAGGCCGCCCACAGGCCGCGCTCGCGGCCCGCCATCGGCCAGAGCGCGAGGCCCTGATCGAGGTAGGCGGCGACGAAGCGGACCAGCAGCGGGTGCACGTCGTCGTCGCTGTCGATGCCACGGGCCAGGCGCAGCCAGTCGCGGTGGCGATACAGGCGCGGCGCAGCCGGCCGCGTGGCCGGGCCGGCCCGGTCGATTGCGGCGAGGCACTCGGCCCACAGCTCGCGCAGCCACGGGCCCTCGTCGGGGCCGGCGGGGCCCCGCACCGCGGCGACGGCGGCGCGCGCGGCGGGCGGCACGTCGGTGCGGAAGCGCTCGAGCGCGTCCAGCTCCTCGAGCGTCCAGCGCAGGGCGGGCCCTCTCAGCTCGGCGATGCCGTAGCGGGCGAGCACCCACGCGACGTCGCGGCGTGTGAGCTGAGCTGCCAGCCGCTCGGGGGCGTGAGCGCCGAGCTCCGAGAGCACGACCTCTTCCAGCTCGGCCTCGGTGATGCGGCCCCTGGCGAGCTCTTCGCGGTACGCCTCTTCGGGAAGGAATGGGCGACACCCGAACAGGCGGCCCGCCTCGAGGACGGCCTGCTCGAAGGGCCGGTCTTCGAACGCGTGGAGCGTGTTGTGGTGGATGAAGATGCTGATCGGGCCCTGCGCGGGCAGCAGGTGGGCGACCTCCTCGACGAGGTGCTCGATGCCACCGTCCCGCCCCGCTGCGTGCGGCATGCCCCAGTTTAGCCGCGCCGCGTGGGCCGCCGGCCCATGAATTCCGTTCACGCGCGCGTGAAGCGCGAGTTGTCAGCGGACGTTCAGCTCTTTGCGCAGCCGCTTCGTGAGCTCGAAGTACTCTTGCCGCGAGAACCCCACGTTGAGGATGTGGAAGTCCTTCTTCGAGAGGCCGACGCACCCGAAGCAGTAGGTGCAGTCCGACAGGTTCTTGCAGAGCACGAGGTACGCCGAGTTGGTGCAGTTCTCGCTCTGCGTGCAGTACGCGCACGAGTGCAGCGACTTGCTCTCGACGCAGTGGCTGCAGTTGTTGCACTGCTCGCAGGCCGTGCAGTGCGTGCACTGGTAGCAGGCCTCACAGCCCTTGCAGAACATGCAGTTCGCGCAGCGCGCACAGTCGGTGCAGTTGTAGCTGCCGGGGTTACCCGCGTCGGCGGAGAAGCCCGCGGTCAACCGGTTCAGCTCGTCGAGGAACGTGCGGCGATCCAACTTCAGAATCAGCTCTCGAGCCGCGGCGGGGTCGAGGCCGGCCTTCTTGTCCTTGGCCACGGCCCCATTCTTAGCCCAAGGTGATCTATGAGAGCGCATGGATCTTTCGGGGCTCAACGCTCCACAGCGTGAGGCGGTCACCACGACGGAAGGTCCGCTGCTCGTCCTCGCCGGCGCAGGGTCGGGGAAGACGCGCGTCATCATTCACCGGCTCGCGTACCTGATGCAGAAGCGCAAGGTGCCGGCGACCTCGATTCTCGCCGTCACCTTCACGAACAAGGCGGCGAGCGAGATGCGCGAGCGCGCGGTGAAGCTCGCGGGGCTCGCGGCGCGCAAGGTGACGCTCTGCACGTTTCACGCGTTCGGCGCCGAGGTGATGCGCGAGCACGCGAGCAAGCTCGGCTTCCCGAAGAAGTTCGCCATCGCCGACATGGGCGATCAGGTCTCGATCATCAAGCGCGCGATGCGCGAGCGGAACGTCGACGACCGCGCGTTCGACGCTCGCAAGGTGCTGTCGATCATCTCGCGCGCGAAGAACTCGCGCACCGAGCCGCAGCCGAAGCCCGAAGGGCAGGGCGACGACTACGACCTCGTCGCGCACCTCGTGTTCCCGCTCTACCAGCTCGCGCTGAAGGCTCAAGGAGCGGTCGACTTCGACGACCTGCTGCTCTTGCCCGCGCGCCTGTTCGCCGAGTTCCCCCAGGTGAAGAAGCAATACACCGACCGCTTCCGGTACCTGATGGTCGACGAGTACCAGGACACGAACGCAGCGCAGCTCGAGCTGCTCGTCCACCTGTCGGGGAAAGACAAGAACGTCTGCGTCGTCGGCGACGACGATCAGTGCATCTACAGCTGGCGCGGCGCCGAGGTGCGCAACATCCTCGACTTCGAGCGGCACTTCCCCGGCGCGAAAGAGGTCCGGCTCGAGCAGAACTACCGCAGCACCTCGGTCATCCTCGACGCGGCCAACGCCGTCATCGCGAAGAACCCGGCGCGCAAGGACAAGCGCATGTGGACCGAGACGCTCGGCGGCGCGGCGATCCAGTCGGTGGTCGCTCCCGACGAGAACGAAGAGGCGCGCTTCGTCGCGTTCCAGATCAAGAAGGCGGTCGGCCTCGGCACGCCGCCAGAGGACATCGCGGTGCTGTACCGCACCAACGGCCAGTCGCGGCCGATCGAAGAGGCCCTGCGCGAGGTCGGCGTCTACTACGAGGTCATCGGCGGCCAGGAGTTCTTCGACAAGCGCGAGGTGAAGGACGTCATCGCCTACTTCAAGGTGCTCGCGAACCCGCTCGATCAGATCTCGCTGTTGCGCATCGTGAACGTCCCCGCGCGCGGCATCGGAGACGTCACGCTCGAGCGCCTGTCCTCGTTCGCGCAGGAGACCGGCAAGCCGCTGTGGGACGTCTTGAAGGCCGCGCACGAGGTGCCCGACCTGCCGCGCGGCGCCGCCGAGAAGGTCGCCGAGTTCTGCGTGCTGATGGAGAAGTACCGCGCGCAGTACGAGAAGGGCCACCTCGGCGCCACCACCCGCGCGCTGCTCGCCGAGATTCAGTTCGCCGACGCCGCCCGCGCGAGCACGCACTCGATGACGGCGGCCGACAAGAAGATCCGCGCCGTGGAAGACCTCATCAGCTCGCTCGAGTCGTTCGAGCAGAAAGAGGGCGCCCGGGCGCGGCTGATGAACTACCTGCACCGCCTCTCGCTCGACACCCGCGAGGAAGAGGAAGAGCCCGAGCGCCGCGGCAACGTCACGCTGATGACGCTGCACTCGGCGAAGGGCCTCGAGTGGAAGCTCGTGTTCCTCATCGGCCTCGAGGAAGACCTGTTGCCCCACTCGGGGATGCAGGGTGAGCCGCCCAACCCCGAAGAGGAGCGGCGCCTCTGCTACGTCGGCATCACGCGCGCCCGCGACCGCCTCGTGCTGACGCGCGCCGCCCAGCGGGTGAAGCGGGGCAAGGCCGTGCCGCGGACCCCGTCGCGGTTCCTGCAGGATCTTCCCGAGGCCCTCGTCGAGGTCGTCGACCTGGTCGGTGAGACGGTCGCGCCCGAGCCCGAGCAGCAGACGAAGTTCTTCGCGGGCTTGCGCGAGAAGCTCAAGGCGCCGCCGAAGCCGCCGCCGACCGGCGGCTGATCGCGGCGCGCGCAATTTCTGCGCGGGCGCTGATCGTTTGAGGTCAAACGATCGGAGCGTTACAGTGCAGCGCGAAGTCCCGCTCTTTGTATGTTTCGCCGCCGGTACCAGGCCGCTCTCTCGCTTTTCCCGAACGTGGCCTTCCGCCCGGCGATCGCCCTGCGCGGCGCCCTGAAAGAGGGCTACGGCAGGAAGAGCTTCGTCCAGGACCTCACCGCAGGCGTCGTCGTCGGCGTCGTCGCGCTGCCGCTCGCGATGGCGCTGGCGATCAACTCCGGAGTCCCTCCGCAGCACGGCATCTACACCGCCATCGTCGCCGGCGCGGTCACCGCGCTGCTCGGAGGCTCGCGCACGAACGTGACCGGCCCGACGGCGGCGTTCATCGTCATCCTCGCGCCGATCTCGTCGCAGTACGGCGTCGGCGGCCTGATGGTCGCGACGGTGATGGCGGGGCTGATCTTGTTCCTCATGGGCCTCGTCCGGCTGGGGCGGCTCATCGAGTTCATTCCGCACACCGTGACGACCGGCTTCACCGCCGGCATCGCGGTCGTCATCGCCACGACGCAGATCGACAAGGTGTTCGGCCTCGAAGGGAAGTTCCGCGACCACTGGCTCGATCGCGTGACCGATCTCATCGCGGCCGCGCCCACGGTGAAGTGGCAGGACTTCGGCGTCGCCGTCGTCACGTTCGGGCTGCTGCTCGTGTGGGCGCGGCTCAAGACGCGCGTGCCGGCGCCGGTCGTCGCGCTGACCGTGGGGACGCTCGCCGGCCTGCTCTGCTCCGCGCTCGGCGCCCCCGTGTCGACGCTGGCGACGAAGTTCAACGGCATTCCCGCGCTGCCGCCGCTGCCGGTGCTGCCGTGGCACCAGGCCGGGCCGGGCGGGCAGCCGCTCGCGCTGTCGTTCGAGATGCTGTCGGCGCTGGCTCCGAAGGCGATCGCGATCGCGATGCTCGGGGCGATCGAGTCGCTCTTGTGCGCGGTCATCGCCGACGGCATGGCCGGGACGAAGCACGACCCCGACGCCGAGCTGATGGCGCAGGGCGTGGGGAACATCGTGGCCCCGTTCTTCGGCGGCATCGCCGCGACCGGAGCGATCGCGCGCACGGCGACGAACGTGCGGTCGGGCGGGCGGACGCCCGTCGCGGCGATCGCGCACGCGGTGTTCGTGCTCGTGGCGGTGCTCGCGCTGGCTCCGCTGCTCGGCCACGTGCCGATGGCGTCGATGGCGGCGCTGCTGCTGCTCGTCGCGTGGAACATGAGCGAGGTGCGTCACTTCGGGCACATCTTGAAGGTCGCGCCGCGCTCGGACGTGCTCGTGCTCGTCATCTGCTTCGGGCTCACCGTGCTGTTCGACATGGTGCTGTCGGTGAGCGTCGGCGTCCTGCTCGCCGCGCTGCTCTTCATGCGCCGCATGGCCGAGCTCTCGGGCACGAAGCTGGTCGCCGACGTGCACCACGAGCACGGGCCGCTGCCGAAGGACGTGCTGTTCTACGAGGTCGACGGGCCGCTGTTCTTCGGCGCGGCCCACAAGGCCATGGAGGCGCTGACGGCGGTGAACCAGACCGTGCGCGCGGTGGTGCTCGATCTCGAGGGCGTTCCCGCCATGGACGTGAGCGGGCTCGTCGCGTTCGAGTCGGCGATCGAGCGCCTGCACGAGCTCGGCGCGTACGTGATCGTCGCCGGCGTGCAGCCGCAGCCGCGCGGCGTGCTCGAGAAGAGCGCGCTGCTGCGGCCGCCGCGGACCGTGCTGGTGCAGTCGGTCGACGAGGCGCTGAAGCTGGCACGCGAGCGGAGCCAGGAGCCCGAGCCTGTCGCGCGGCCGCCCGCCGCCGCAGCGGTCACGCCGCCTTGATGGTGTCGACCGGCGACGGCGCCCCGCGCAGCTCGGCGAGCGTCGCGATCATCTTGTCGCGCACGTGCTCGCGCATCGCCGCGACGTCGCCGTTGAACTGTTGCGGCTGAATCGGCTCGAGCACGCGCACGATCAGATCTCCCGCCGGAGACACGTCGAGCGCGTTCTTCGCCAGCGTCTTGCCGGTGCCGTCGAGGACGATCGGGATCACCGGGCAGCCCTTCGCGATCGAGAGGCGAAACGCGCCGTCCTTGAACGCTTTGACCTCGTTGTCCTCGCTGCGCGTGCCCTCGGGGAAGAGCAGCACGGGGACTCCGCGGTCGAGCCAGGCCTCGCAGGCCGCCATCATCTTCGCGATGCTCTCTTTGTCTCCGCGCACGAGCCGCACGTAGCGGTTCAAGCTCATGTTCCAGCCGAGGAACGGAGCCCTGAACATGCTCGCCTTGCTGACCCACTTGTACGGCCGGTAGAGCCCGAAGAGGACGAGGATGTCGCCCGACGACTGGTGGTTCGAGACGAGCACGGCGGGCCCGCTCCACGGCAGGCGGTCACGGTGCTCGACCCGGAACTTCCAGCCGAGGTTCACGTAGACGTACGTCATCGCCCAGAAGCAGGAATACAGGTGGAGGACCTTTCCGTTCCTGTCGAACGGCAACGTGATCAGCCAGATCACCGCCGCGCCGAGGAAAAAGAAGGCACTCGAGACCGCAAAGAACGTCCAAAAGGCGACCTGGTAGAGGCGGCGGAACATGCAAGAAGGAGGGCGGACTTGACCTGACTGCCACTCCTCTCGTAAGGGGTGCCCCCTTTCAAGGAGCTTTTCAGCAATGTCTCAGAGGACGTACAGCGCCAAGGCGAAGGACATCAAGCGGGCCTGGCACATCGTCGACGTGAGCGACAAGGTGCTCGGACGCGCGGCCTCGCAGATCGCGACCCTGCTCAAGGGCAAGCACAAGCCGATGTACACGCCGTCGATCGACACCGGCGATCACGTGATCGTGATCAACGCCGCGAAGGTGAAGGTCACCGGCACCAAGGCCGTGAACAAGCTGTATCACCGGCACGTCGTCGCCGGCTTCCCCGGCGGCCTCAAGACCACCAACTACGAGACGCTGCAGCGTCGGCACCCCGAGGACATCATCCTCAACGCCGTGCGCCGCATGCTCCCGCGCAACGCGCTCGGGCGGCAGATGATGACCAAGCTCCGCGTTTACGCGGACGACAAGCACCCGCACGCGGCGCAGAAGCCGACCGCGAAGACGGTGGAGGCATAACGACATGGCGAAGGCGATGAACGACGGTTTCTACGCGACGGGCCGCCGCAAGGAGTCCACGGCGCGCGTCTGGCTCAAGGCCGGCAGCGGCAACATGATCATCAACGGCCGTCCGATGGAGGAGTACTTCGGCCGCGCGACCTCGAAGATGGTCATCAACCAGGCCCTGCAGGTGCTCGAGCAGATCGGCAAGGTCGACATGACCGTGAACGTCCGCGGCGGCGGGTTGTCCGGTCAGGCCGGCGCCATTCGCCACGGCCTCTCCCGCGCGCTCTGCGCCATGAACCCCACCTTCCGGCCCGCCCTCAAGAAGGCCGGCTTCCTCACCCGCGACGCTCGCGTCGTCGAGCGCAAGAAGAGCGGCCAGCCCGGCGCGCGCAAGCGCTTCCAGTTCAGCAAGCGGTAATCCGGTTCTTGCTGAATGCGAACGGGCTGCCCGGCGACGGGTGGCCCGTTTTGCTTTGCGGGGCGATTCGTTTCATTGGCGCGGTGATGGTTCCTCGCCTGGAGCGAGAGCGTGGAGGGAGGCGGAGTGGCGCAGCCCCACGGCCTGCTTCGCTGGTGCCGGCGCTCGCGCTGGAGTCCTGGCTGCGGGGAGGACGGCGGCTTCTCTTCGCGTGGTTGCCCGCGCTCACGTGCCAGTCGGTCGCCGCGACCCCCGCCGTCGGTCACTGCCACGTCGACTTGCTGCGTTTTTTCGCGTGCCACGATCCGTCAGCGCCCCCCGCTGACAGATCGTGGCACGCGACCTACCCGAGCGCCGCCTTGATCGTCTTCGCCAGGTCTTCCCGCTTCACGTCGGACTGCGTGTTCGCTTTGAGGTCCTTCAGCGCCACCGCCCCACGCTCGCGCTCCTGCTGCGCGTAGATCACCGCGAAGCGGATGCCCACCCGGTCGGCGTACTTCAGCTGCTTCTGCAGCTTCGCCGGCTCCGGCGCCAGCTCGACGTTCAGGCCCGCTTTGCGCAGCTCCGTCGCGATCGCTCGCGACTCTGCCGCCAGCTCGGGGTCCGCGATCGTCACGTACGCCGCGCACGGGTTCGTCGCCTCTTTGATCCGGCCCGCCTCTTTGAGCTGGAAGTACAGCCGCGTCAGGCCGATCGACAGGCCCACCCCCGGCAGCTTCGACTTCGTGTACAGCCCCGCCAGATCGTCGTAGCGGCCACCGCTGCACACGCTGCCGATGCCCGGGAAGTCGTTCAGCGTCGTCTCGTAGATGGTGCCCGTGTAGTAGTCGAGCCCGCGCGCGATCGAGAGGTCGATCGCCACGGTCCCCGCGGGCACTCCGAGCGCGCCGATCGAGTCCATCACCGACTGCAGCTCGCTCACGCCTGCGGTGAAGAGCTCGTCCGTCACCGGCATCTTCTTCAGCTCGTCGAGGACGTTTTCCTTGATCGAGACGAACTTGAGCAGGCTGTCGATCGCCGCCGGCTGCATCGCCACCTCGGCGCCGGCCAGCGCCTCGCGCACCTTCGCCTCGCCGATCTTCTCGAGCTTGTCGATCTCGCGCAGCGCCGCCGCGCGCCGCTCAGGGCTGTCGATGCCGCCGCTGCGCAGGAGCCCATTGAGCAGCTTCCGGTTGTTGATGCGGATCGTGAACGGGCCGAAGTCGAGCGCGCGGAAGACCTCGCTGATCACCGCCGGCATCTCGGCGTCGTACGCGAGCGGCAACGTGTCCTTGCCCACCACGTCGATGTCGCACTGGTAGAACTCGCGGTAGCGGCCGCGCTGGTTGCGCTCGCCGCGGTACACGCGCTGGATCTGGTAGCGGCGGAACGGGAACGCGAGCTGGTTCTCGTACTGCGCCACGTACCGCGCGAGCGGCACCGTGAGATCGAACCGCAGCGCGAGCTCGGGCTTCTTGCCGGCCTCGAGCGACCCGGTCGACTGCAGGAAATAGACCTGCTTCTCCGTCTCTCCGCCGCTCTTCGTGAGCAGGATGTCGCTGTACTCGAAGACCGGCGTCTCGACGGGCAGGAAGCCGAACCGCTCGAAGCCCTCTTGAATCGTCCGGAGCATGCGCTGGAACGCAAGCTGGTCGCGCGGAAGAAGCTCGAGGGTGCCGGGTGGGGTGCGCGGTTGAATCATGGCTACACGCACTTACCACGCTCGGATGCTACGCTTCTGACCTCCCATGGAGCTCAACGAGATTCTGCAAGTCGCCCTCCGCGGTGGCGCCTCGGACATTCATCTCAAGGCCGGTCTCCCGCCGATGTTCCGCGTCGACGGGCAGCTCGTCCCGCTCAAGGACGGCAAGCGCCTGCCTCCCGAAGAGGTCGCTCGTATGGCCTTCGGGATCATGAACGAGTTCCAGAAGGACAAGTTCAAGAGCACCAACGAGGTCGACCTCGCCTACGGAGTCCCCGGCCTCGGCCGCTTCCGCGTCAACGTCTTCCAGCAGCGCGGCACCATCGGCGCCGTCTTGCGCGTCATTCCCTTCAAGGTCCTCTCGATCAAGGAGCTGATGCTCCCGCCCGTGCTCGAGAAGATCGCCCTCGAGGAGCGCGGCCTCATCCTCGTCACCGGCACCACCGGCTCCGGTAAGTCGACCACGCTCGCCGCGATGATCGATCACATCAACGCGACCGACACGAACCACATCATGACGATCGAGGACCCCATCGAGTTCCTCATCCGCGACAAGCGGTCGATCGTGAACCAGCGCGAGGTCGGCGTCGACACGATGTCGTTCTCCCAGGCGCTCAAGTCCGCGCTGCGCCAGGACCCCGACGTCATCCTCGTCGGCGAAATGCGCGACCACGAGACGATCGAGACCGCCCTCACCGCCGCCGAGACCGGTCACCTCGTCATGTCGACGCTGCACACCCTCGACGCGACCGAGACGATCAACCGCATCATCTCGGCGTTCCCTCCGCACCAGCAGAAGCAGGTTCGCCTGCAGCTCGGCGCCGTCCTGCGCGCCGTCGTCTCGCAGCGCCTCGTGCCCCGCGCCGACGGCAAGGGCCGCGTCGCGGCCGTCGAGATCCTGAAGGCCACCGCTCGCGTGAAGGAGCTCATCGAGGACAAGGATCGGACGAAGGAGATCCCCGATGCCATCGCCCAGGGCCACGTCGCCTACGGCATGCAGACGTTCGACCAGTCGCTGATGAGCCTCGTGAAGCAGAACCTCATCACGTACCAGGAGGCCCTGCGCCAGGCGTCGAACCCCGACGACTTCGCGCTGCGCTTCCAGGGCATCAGCTCGACCTCCGACGCCAAGTGGGACGACTTCGACAAGAAGCCTGGCGAAGAGCGCGCCGTGCCCGGCACCCAGGCGTTCGCGCAGCAGGGGGCTCCCGTTGCGGCTCCGCCTCCGGCGCAGCGGGCTCCGCCTCCTCCGGCCCCGAAGCCGGCTGCTCCGGCTGCGGCTCCGAAGCCGGCTGCTGCGCCTGCCGACGACGATTTTCAGATCGAACGGTTCTGAGCGCCCGCGGTGCGCCTCCGCTCAGAGGGTCGATCAGAATACGCGGCGAGTGCGTCCTCTCGATAACGCTGAGCGGAGGCACGCGAAGCGGGCCGCAGTCGAAGCGCGCTCGAAGCCGTCCATGGGCCCGCTTCGACTACGGCCTTCGGCCTCCGCTCAGCGTGAGCGGCGGTCGGCCATGCGGGGCATTCTGGTCGACCCTCTCAACGTGAACGGCAGCTAGTTCTTGGTGATGTCGTCGTCCGGCGGCGGCGTCTTCTCGTCGTCGTCGTCATCCCAGTCTTCGGCGGCCGCATCCTCGTCGAAGTCCTCATCGTCTTCGTCGTCGAGGTCCTTCTCGTCGGTGTCGCCGAGCTGCCACTGCTTCACGTGCGTGAGCAGCCGATTCAGCCGCAGCGGGCCGATGAACTTGTGCGCGGCCAAGAAGCGCAGCAGCACCTCGAGCGTGGTCTTCACGCCCTCGGTCTCGTTCTCGTCGATGGCGAGCTGGTTGAGCGCGTCGTCGACGTGCTCGACGTTGATGCTCTGCGGCCCCTCACCCCAGGCGGCCTGCAACAGCGCGTCGGTCACCGAGACGTAGAGCGGCCGGGCCTCTACCTTCGAGGTCTCGGCGAACCGGTCGACCAGATCCGTCACCGAGTCGGCGTCGAGCTTCGCGAGCTCGGGGAGCTCTCCGAACGACTCGATCACGAACGCCTTGTCGAAGCGGGAGGGGTCGTTGTCGCCGGTGAACGCCTCTTCGACGAGCACGCCGCCGAGCAGCTGCTCGATCTGCTCCTTGTCGGCGCCGGCTGCCTCGAGCGCCTCGCGCGCCTTCTTCGCGGCGGGCGCCAGCTGCGGATCCTGCGGCAGCACCGACAGCGCCGCCCGCACCGCGAGGAGGATCGTCGCGTTCTGCGCGTCTTCGCTCGGCTTCGCTTTGCCCTTCGCCTGCAGCACGTAGGCGGAGAGATCTCCGTGGGCCTTCGCTGCCGACACGAACGCGGCTTCCTGCGGAGAGCTCAAGGTGCCGGCGAGCCCGCGCTCCAGCGTGTCGATCGCGGTGTTGACGTCGAGGAAGGCGGCGATGACGGGATGCACGGTCGACCCGCTTATCGCACCTGCTACAAGAGTGGGGTGCCTTCCTCCGCATTTGAAACGGCCGTGCGCCTGCTCAAGTCGCGCGCGAAGAGCCGGGCTCGGCTCGAGCAGGCGCTCGAGGCCCGCGGGTTCTCGGCGGCGGAGATCTCCGAGGCGCTCAGGCGCGTCACCGAGCTGGGCTACCTCGACGACGGCCGCTACTCCGAGGCCAAGGCGGCGAGCGAGCTGAAGACCGGTCGCTCGCTCGACAACGTGCGCCGGCGCCTCGAAGCCGAGGGCGTCGACGAAGACGTCGCGGCCGACGCCGTCTCGCGCGCTGCCCAGGAGTCGGGCCACGACGATCTCTCCGCCGCGAAGGCGCTGGTGCAGAAGCGGAAGCTCACCGGCGTCCGCGCCGCGCGGTTCCTCGCTTCGCGGGGCTTCTCGTACGAGCTGATCGAGCGCGTGGTGCGGCTGCCGTCAGACGAGTGAAACGGTGCACCACCATCGAGATCGCGGCGTCCGGCGACCAGTGCGCGGTCTCGACGCGCCACCTGCCGGCGCGCAGCGGGATCTTCAGCGTGCTGGCCTCGGCCGCGGCTTCATGCCCCGGCACCGAGCTGTCGATGAGCACGGCCTTGCCCGCGAGCGGCCACTCGAACGCGTCGGCCCAGTCGGCGTCGACGCCAGCGCGCAGCGCCTTCTCGACCGCCGCCTCGCTCGGGGCGAACAGCCACCGCACGAGCAGCCCGCCGTCGTCGCCGCGCCACCACGCCGCCTGGCCCGGCTCGTCGCCGAAGACGATCCCCACGGCCTCGCCGACGGCAATCGGCGCCGCCCACGCGCGTACGTCACACGCCCGGTCGTAGTCGGTGGCCGGCGAGCCCGGCCCGTTCCACCGGAACCGGGCCTCGATCACGCGCCCATCCACAGGAGCCTCGATGCCGCCCCAAGCTCCGAGCACAGACGAAGGCAGCATCAGCTGCGGGCCTCCGGTCGTGCTCACCCAGCGCATGCGGGGCGAAACCATAACGGATGATTTCCACCCCTCGAGGCGTTAGGTTGCGCGCCCTTCGATGAGGTCCCTCGCCGCCGCCACGCTGCTGCTGCTCACCGCCTGCAAGGGCTTCGGCATCGGCACGTTCTTGGGCGGCGACGCGGCCGAGCCGAACTACGCCGACGACGCCGAAGAGAACCTCAAGCGCGGAGACGATTCGCTCGACTCGAAGAACTACGTCGAGGCGCAGAAGTACTTCGACTACGTGAAGTCGAAGTACCCGTACCTCGAAGCGGCGACGACCGCGGAGCTCCGGCTCGGCGACGTCGACTTCGAGCGTGAGAAGTACATCGAGGCGCGCGATCGCTACGTGAACTTCATCAAGCTGCACCCGACGCACCCGAAGCTCGACTACGCCGCGTACCGGGCGGCGCTGACGCACTACAAGGACATGCCGTCGGACTTCTTCGTCCTCCCGCCGTCGCAGGAGAAGGATCAGGCCGAGGTCCGCGCCGCGAGCGTCGCGCTCGCCGACTTCATCCGCAGCTACCCGCAGTCCGAGTACGTCGCCGCGGCGCAGAAGTCGCTCGACGAGGTTCGTCGCCGCCTCGCGGACCACGAGCTGTACGTCGCGAACTTCTACAAGCGCCGCCAGAAGTGGAACGCGGTCGTCTCTCGCCTCAACGTGCTCGCGCGCGACTTCGGCGGGCTCGGCTACGAGGACAAGATCTACTTCGGCCTCCACGACGCGTACCTGAAGCTCCAGGCCGACTCGGAGCAGCGCGCGAAGGAAGCCCGCGCCGAGCTCGAGAAGGCGAAGGCAGGCCTCGAGAAGGCCGGCGACCAGGCCACCGACGCCCAGCGGCAGCGCGTCGTCGACCTCGAGAAGCAGATCGCCGACGCCGAAGAGCAGGGCAAGCGCGCCGAGGGGAAGCCCGAAGAGGTGCTGCAGCAGCTGATCGCGAGATACCCCGACAGCGACGCGGCGAAGAAGGCGCAGGGCATGCTGCAGCCGAAGTGAGCTCCGAGCTGCGCAAGCTCGTGGGCGTGCTGCTCGCGTCGGCCATCGGCATGACCGCGCTCATCGTGCTCGTGCCGAAGCTGCTCGGCGCTGCAGCCGGTCCCGAGGTCGAGATCCTCACCGAGCTCAAAGAAGCCGAGTCGAAGGGGCTCGAGCTCGAAGCGGGGTTCGCCGAGCCGCTGCGCTCGAAGAAGGCGGGCTTTCAGCGCATCTCCGTCAGCGTCGACGCAGCGGATCGCGCGACGGTGACGGCGACGCTCGACTTCGACGGCAAGGTGCTCGAGACCGAGGTGAGCTCGCTCGGCGCCGAGCGCGTGCCCTACGCCTTTCGCGACGGGATGTGGGCGCCCGCGGAGGGGCACGCGCCGCGGCTGGTCGCGGTGGTGCGCGCGCTCGAGAAGCGGCGCGCGGCGCTGGAGAAGGGCGACGTCTCGAAGCTGTGCTCGGGTCGGGCGGACGGGGGCGAGTCGGCGGATCTCGCCGAGCTCTTGCGCATCGAGAAGCGGCGGATCCGCGCGCTGCGCTGGCTCATCCGCAGCGAGCGCGAAGACGTGCTCGTGACGGAGGAGGCGCGGGTGACGGGGACGCTGCCGGAGCGGCCGGTGGACGACCGGGTGACGCGCAGACTCACGCTCCAGCCTCTTCCGGGTGGGGAATTCTGCTTCCCCGACGGGCTCATGTAGGCTACGCCCCGCTCTCGCGACCTCCATGGACGACGCGCTCAAGCAACTGTTGACCCTGGGGCGGGGCTACTTCGAGAAGAAGCAGTACTCGCAGGCCGAGAAGTACCTGACCCAGGTCGTCGAGCAGAACCAGTCGTTCGCCGACGTCTACAACATGCTCGGCGTCGTGTACCACGACCAGGGTCAGTTCGCGCGCGCGCAGCGGGCGTTCGAGGCCGCGCTGCGCATCAACCCCGCGTACACGGACGCCGCGCTGAACCTCGCGGTCATCTACAACGACATGGGGAAGTACCGCGAGGCGAAGGAGGTCTACCAGGGCGCGCTGTCACGCCAGCGCAGCGCTCCGGGGCGCATCGACCCCTTCGTGCAGGGAAAGATCGCGAACATGTACGCCGAGATCGGCGACGTCTTCGCGTCGAGCGGAATGCTCGAAGAGGCGATCGGCGAGTACCGCCGCGCGCTCGGCCTGTGCCCGACGTTCGTGGACATCCGCCTGAAGCTCGCGGACGCGTGCCGCGACAAGGGCGAGCACGCCGAGGCGCTCGCGCAATTCGAAGAGATCTTGCGCATCAATCCGAACTACGTTCCCGGCCGCGTGCATTACGGCATCGCGCTGTACTCGGCGGGCAAGAAGGCCGAGGCGATCAGGGAGTGGGAGCAGGTGCTGCAGCGGAACCCCGGCAACAAGAGCGCGGAGATGTACTTGAACCTCGTTCGTGAAAGCGGAAAGGTGGCCGAGTGAGCACCGGCTACGCGCTCAAGTTCATTTCGGGGAAGTACCAGGGCGGCGAGTTCCCGCTGAAGAGCGAGAAGCAGGTCGTCATCGGCCGCTCGAGCGAGCTCGACATGGTCCTCGTCGAGGACATGGTCTCGCGCAAGCACGCGAAGATCGCCGTCAGCTCGGGGAAGATCACGATCGAGGACCTCGGCTCGACGAACGGCACGTTCGTGAACGGTGAGAAGGTGAAGACGGCGCGCCTCAAAGAAGGCGACCGCATCCTCATCGGCACGTCGATCTTGAAGCTCGTGCGCCAGGGGGCCGGGGCGCAGGAGCTGGACGAAGAGCAGGTGAAGGCGCAGCTCGAGCAGGTCGCCGCCGCGCAGTCGGCGAAGCAGACGAAGACGGCGATGACCGGGAAGCTCGAAGAGGTCCCGCTGCCCGACCTGTTGCAGCTCTTCCACACCTCGAAGAAGAACGGCGTGCTCGTCGTGCGCAACGAGCACGAGGGCAAGATCTACCTGAAGCAGGGCCGCGTCTATTACGCGAGCATCGACGACAACCACGAGCTGGGGCCGGCGAAGAGCTTCAACCGGATCATCACGTGGGAGACGGGCGACTTCGAGCTGCAGCCTCCGGACAACCAGGAGTTCATGACCGAGCTCGACATGTCGACCGAGGCGCTCCTGATGGAAGCGCTTCGCCAGCTCGACGAGCTCAAGCGCATTCAGGGCCAGCTGCCTGCGCCGAACGCGCAGCTGCAGCTCGCGATGCCGATGACGGCGCAGCTGCGCGAGCTGACCCCGGAAGAGCTCGACGTGCTGCAGCTCGTGCACAACTACGGGTCGCTGAACGGAGTGCTCGATCACTCGGTGCAGGACGACGTCGGCTGCGCGACCATCATCGTGAGCCTGCTGCAGCGGGACTACGTCCGTGGCAGCTGACGCTGCGCCCGTTCGGCTGACCCAGCTCTCGAACTGCGCAGGGTGTGCGGCGAAGATCCGCCCCGACCTCTTGCACCAGGTGCTGCAGGGCCTGCCGAAGGTCGCGAAGTCGCGCGACGTGCTCGTGGGCTACGAGACGGCCGATGACGCCGCGGTCGTTCGGCTGAGCGCGACGCAGGCGATCGTCGAGACGGTCGACTTCTTTCCTCCGGTCGTCGACGAGCCGTATGCGTACGGGCAGATCGCGGCCGCGAACGCGATGAGCGACATCTGGGCGATGGGGGCGAAGGCGCTCTTCGCGCTGAACGTCGTCGCGTTCCCGAAGGAGCAGCCGATCGCGGTGCTCAACGAGATCCTGGCCGGCGGCGCCGACAAAGCGCGCGAGGCGGGGATCCCGATTCTCGGCGGGCACTCGGTGCAGTCTCCCGAGCCGAAGTACGGCATGGCGGTGACCGGCCTCGTGCACCCGAAGAAGGTGCTGACGAACGCAGGCGGCCGCGCGGGCGACGTGCTGATCCTCACCAAGCCGATCGGCACGGGCATCGCGACCACGGCGATCAAGCGCGGGCTGGCGACGCCCGAGCTCGAGAAGCGCGTGACGAAGCAGATGGCGACGCTCAACAAGACCGCCGGCGAGGTGTTCGCGTCGGGCAAGCTGCAGGTGCACGCCCTGACCGACGTGACCGGCTTCGGGCTGCTCGGCCACCTCGGTGAGGTGGCGCGCGGCGCGCGGTTGAAGGCCGTGCTCTACAAGTGGCAGGTGCCGGTGATGGAGGGCATCCCCGAGCTGGCGGAGCAGGGCTGCGTGCCGGGCGGCACGAAGACGAACCTCGAGCACGTGTCGAAGTTCGTGAAGTTTCGCGGCGAGCTGCCGCTGCACGTGCAGCAGGTGCTGGCCGACGCGCAGACGAACGGAGGCCTGCTCGCGGCGCTGCCCGAGAAGCAGGCGCGCGAGGCGCTGAAGCTGCTCGAGAAGGCCGGCGTGCAGGGGTGGATCATCGGCGGCCTCGAGAAGGGCAAGCCGGGCATCGAGGTGGTGTGAAGGACGCGATCGAGCACTCGCTCGAGTACCTGGCGAGCGACGCGGCGCGCGCTTCACTCGCGAAGGATCCGTACTGGCCGAAGTGGGACTCGCCGTGGTGGCACGTGCTGGCGCTGCGCGAGGCCGGCGTCGACCCGCCGGAGGAGGCCGTCGCCGAGCTCGTCGCGGCGTGCGAGCGGCATTACCTGCCGTACTTCCCCCGCAGCGCGGCCGAGCTGCCGCCGGGGAAGACGCTCAGGCACCACGTGCTGTGCTTCTGCGCGCTCGGCTGCCTGATGCGCGTCGCGGACGGCGTCGCGACCCTCTCGTGGGCCGACGACTTCGCGCGGCGGTACCAGAAGAGCGACGGCGGCTGGAACTGCGACGAGCAGAGCGACGTGAGCTCGATCACCTCGACCGTGCCGATGCTCGAGTGGCTCTCGGGCCGAGACGGCTTCGACGAGGTGGTCGAGCGGGGCGTGCGCTTCCTGCTCGAGCGCAAGCTGTTCCTCTCGAAGCGCACCGGCGCCGTCATCGACGAGGCCTGGCTCACGCCCTCGCTGCCGCGGTTCTACGAGTACGACGTGCTGCGCGGGCTGGAGCTCTTGTCCCGGCGCGGGGTGAAGGCTCCGATGGAGGCGATCGCGCTGCCCTGGCGCGGCGTGCGGTGCTGGCCGCTCGCCGAGGAGGCGAAGAAGAACCACGGCGCCCAGACCACCTTTCCGCTGCTCGACGCCCTGGCGGCCCAGGCGCCCCGAATTTTGTCCGGCCGCTGGCAGAGCGTCGTCGCGACCCTGGGGTAGAGTTCGCGGCCGATGCGGTCGTTGTTGCTCTGCGCCCTTGCGTTACCCGCCTTCGCTGGACCGGTGGTCATCGTCGACCCGGGTCACGGCGGCTCGCAGACGGGCGCCGTCTCTCCGGCGGGAGCGTGGGAGAAGGACGCGGCGCTCGAGATCTCGAAGCTGCTCAAGGCCGAGCTCGAGGCTCAGCTGCACGCGACGGTGAAGCTGACGCGCGACAGCGACAAGGAGGTCTCGCTCGCGAACCGCGTCGACTGGGCGAACTCGCAGAAGCCCGACCTGTTCATCTCGGTGCACCTCAACTCGATGCCGACGCGGAAGCAGCGCCAGCAGACCGAAGGCATCGAGACGTACTTCCTCTCCGCCGCGGCGAGCGGCGACCAGGCGAAGAAGGTGGCGGCGCGCGAGAACGCCGAGTTCCACGAGAAGCGGCCGAAGGGCGGCGACACGCTCGCGTTCATCCTCGCGGACCTGCAGCGCAGCGAGGCGCACGCCGACTCGTCGCGGCTCGCATACTCGGTGCACGAGCAGCTCGTCTCGGCGACGGGCGGCATCGACCGGGGCGTGCAGCAGGCTCCGTTCTACGTGCTGATGGGCCTGCAGGCGCCGGCGATTCTCGTGGAGGTGGGGTTCATCTCGCACCCCGACGAGGGCTCGCGGCTCACCGACGGGGCGTACCAGCAGACCGCGGCCGAGGCGATCGCCCGCGGGGTCGCCGGGTTCCTGCAGCAGGTATCAGCGAAGAATCGGTAGGCGTGGTAGGGCAGCACGCCCATGCGATCGTTCAACCGCGGCTACCTCGACACCCGGCCCGTCATCCTCACTCCCGGCGCCACCAAACACGCCGAAGGCAGCTGCATGGTGGAGTTCGGCGACACCAAGGTGCTGTGCACCTGCAGCGTGGAAGAGCGGGTGCCGCCGCACCTGATGGGCAAGGGCGAGGGCTGGGTGACCGCCGAGTACGGAATGCTGCCGCGCTCGACGCACGAGCGCATGGCGCGCGAGGCCGCGAAGGGCAAGCAGGGCGGCCGCACCCTCGAGATCCAGCGGCTCATCGGCCGCTCCTTGCGCGCCTGCGTCGACATGAAGGCGGTCGGCGTGCGCACGTTCACGCTCGACTGCGACGTCATTCAGGCGGACGGCGGCACGCGCACCGCGAGCATCACCGGCGCCTACGTCGCGCTCGTGCTGGCCCTGAAGAAGCTGAAGGCGCGCGAGAAGCTGGCGCAGCTGCCGAAGCTGACGCAGGTGGCCGCCGTCTCCGTCGGCATCGTGAAGGGGCAGGTGAGCGTCGACCTCGACTACAACGAGGACTCGACGGCCGAGGTGGACTTGAACGTGGTCGCGCTCGAGGGCGGGAAGCTCGTCGAGATCCAGGGCACCGCCGAGCACGGGCACTTCGACAAGCCGCAGCTCGACGCGATGCTCGAGGCGGGCCTCGGCGCGATCGCGAAGCTGCACGAGGCGCAGCGCAAGGTCCTCGGGTGAAGCTCGTCTTCGCGACGACCAACGAGGGCAAGCTCGCCGAGCTGCGCGAGCTGGTGACCGGCGTCGAGGTCATCTCCGCGGCGGAGGCCGCCCCCGGCCTCGAGGTCGACGAAGACCAGCCCACGTTCGAGGGCAACGCCGCGAAGAAGGCGCGCGAGTTCCTCGCCGCCACCGGGTTGCCGTCGCTCGCCGACGACAGCGGCTTGAGCGTCGATGCCCTGGGCGGCCGGCCCGGGGTGCTCTCGGCCCGCTACGCTCCGACGGACGCCGAGCGCATCGCGAAGCTCGTGTCCGAGCTGCGCGGCGCGGCGAACCGCAAGGCGCACTTCACGTGCGCGCTCGCGCTGGCGCTGCCCGGCGGCGCGGTGCACGTCGAGGTCGGCGAGTGCCACGGCGAGATCGTCGACAGCCCGCGCGGCGCGCACGGCTTCGGCTACGACCCGATCTTCCTCATCCCCTCGCTCGGCAAGACGCTCGCCGAGCTGACGCGGCCCGAGAAGGCGGGGCTCTCGCACCGCGGCGTGGCGATGCGGAAGATGGCTCCCCGGCTCAGCGGCCTTTGAGCCGCAGGTGCTCGAGCGCTCCCGCGAGGAGCTGGGCGATGCCGCGCTTCGGCACGTGAATGACCTTCTTCTTCTGCGGCGGCGGGGCGTTCGAGTACTGCATCGAGACCTTGTGGTGCAGCTCGGTCGCCCCCCACAGCAGCACGAGGTCGGCCCACTCGAGATCGGCCTTCGCGTGATCCGAGGTGCGGCGGACGGTGCCGTCGACCAGGCGCAGCTCGACGCGGCCCGCGAACAGCCGCTCGAGCTCTTCCCAGACCGACGGCGAGCCTCCGACGATGCACAGCTTGCCGCGGCCGAACGCGTGCACGAAGTCCGCGACGGCGCGCTGGTTGTCGCTGCCGCCGCAGCTCATGCACGCCGACTTCGGCTCGCACAGCAGCGACGTCTTCCCGCTGTGCGCGGCGGCGGCGACGCACTCGGTGCTCTGGCAGTGCAGGAAGAACTTGTCGGCGAGCACGGCGGCGGCGCGCTCGAGCTTCTCGTTCGACAGGCGCTGCTTGCCGGCGCGCGTGAGGCCCGCAGTCTCGAGCGCGAGCCGGGCCGAGCTGCGCGCTTCGGTAGACCCGTATCCCCGTTGTCTGAGCCAGTCGTCGATGCCGACGTCCGAGCTCACACCCGGGACCGTCTGCGGCCCTTCGCGGCCTCGGCCTCGAAGAGCTCTTCTTGAATCGGCTCGAGGCCGAGCGCCTTGCGCACCGGAGCGAAGCTGCGCCGGTGGCAGAGCAGGGCGCCGAGCCGCTCGAGCGCGTCCTGGTGCTCGGGCGTCGCGTAGCCCTTGTGCGCCGCGAACCCGTAGCCGGGGTGCTTCGCGTCGAGCTCGTTCATGTACTGATCGCGCGTCGTCTTCGCGATGACCGAGGCGCCGGCGATGGAGAGCGACAGCGCGTCGCCGTGAATGATGCCCCGCTGCGGCATCGGGATCTGCGGAATCTTCCGGGCGTCGACGAGGCAGAACTCGGGGACGACCTTCAGGCCCTCGACGGCGCGCCGCATCGCGAGCAGGCCTGCGTGGTAGATGTTGAGGGTGTCGATCTCTTCGACGCTCGCCCAGCCGACGGCCCAAGAGACCGCGTCGGCCTTCACCCTGACGGCGAGCTCTTCGCGCTTCGCCTCGTCGAGGATCTTCTTCGAGTCGTCGAGCCCGCGGAGCTTGTAGCCCTTCGGCAGGATGCAGGCCGCGGCCGTGACGGGCCCGGCGAGCGGCGCCATGCCCGCCTCGTCCACGCCGGCGATGAGCTGCACGCCCTGCGCGTAGAGCTCGTTCTCGAACTTGAGCATGTTGCGCAGCCGCTGCCCTTCGGAGCGGTTCGCCGCCTGCTTCGCCTTCAGCGTCTTGAGCAGCGCCTGCGCGCCGGCGCGTTCGTCGCCCTCGAGCTCGAAGAGCACCCCGCGCGGAAGGCTCTTGCCCTTCGCCAGTCGTTCTTTGAGCTCGGAGAGGGAGCGACGCTTCACTGGAGAAGAAGCGTAGCCGTGCTCGGCGTCGCTGTGCAGTCGCACTCGCCGCACGTCACGTTCACGATGAAGGGCTGCTTGGTGCTGACGAAGCCGTTCGTCGCGGTGAAGGCGATCTGCCCGTCGCCGATGTCGTCGGTGATCTGCGTCGTCCGGCCGTCGCCGCCGGTGCGGCCCGTCTGGACCTTGCCGTTCGTCCGGTTCGTGGCGGTGACGTCGGCGCCCGAGACCGGCTGGTTCTGCTCGTCGTACGCGTAGACGCCGATGGCGTTCCGCGTGCTGCTGCAGCCCGCGCTTCGCACGCGGCCTCCGTCAGGCAGGAGCGACGTGCTGCCGCAGGCGGCGAGCGAGAGAGCGAGAGCGGCAACGACCGGGAGCTGGCGCGTCATGGGGGCGCCTCTCTACTCCCGATGCGCCAGCATTCACAAGGTCGGCCGCTGATCGCTGCCGTCGTCCCACTGGGCGCCCAGCCACGCGCGGTAGGCCGCCTTCTGCTCTTCGGTGGGGCGGTCGATGCGGGCGAGGTACACGGCGTCGGCGGGCTTCGCGGCGAGGGTGACGACGACCTCGGTGAGGCGATCGCGGCGGAAGACGGTGACCTTCACCTTGTCTCCGGGGCGCTTGTCTTCGCAGCGCGAGATGAGGCCGTTGGCGTCGACCTTGTTGCCGTCGACCGCGACGATCTCGTCGTCGGCGTAGAGGCCGGCCTCCATCGCGGGAGAGCCGTCGAGCACCGACGCGATGCCCGACGTCCCCTTCGGGAGGATGCCGAGGAAGCCCTTCGGCTTGTCGTCGGCGGCCTTCACGCGGGGCAGGCTGCCGCCCTTGTCGTTCGAAGACTCGCGCTGGCGGAAGCGGACCTCGAGGCCGACGTGCGAGAGCACCGAGTAGTCGAGCTCTTCGGTGGTGCGGATGGCGCGGTCGAAGAAGTGCTTGAGGCTCTGGCCGGCGACCTCGGCGGCGGCGGCCTCGACGCCATCTTCGGGGACTCCGCTGCCGTCGCCCCAGCGCTTCCACATCAGGCGGAGCACGTCGTCGAGGCTCTTCGCGTCGCGCGTCAGCCGCCGGATGGTGAGGTCGAGCAGGAGGCAGACGATCTCGCCCTTGAGGTAGTACGAGATCGCGGTGTTCACCGTGTTCTCGTCAGGGCGGTAGTGCTTCACCCACGAGAGGTACGAGGCGTCGCCGAGCGGCATCTGCTTGCGGCCCGGCGTCGCGTGCAGCGAGGTGAGGCTCTCGCCCAGGCGCGTGAGGTAGCGCTGCGGGCCCATCAGGCCGGCGCGGCGGACGAGCAGGTTGTCGTAGTACGAGGTGCCGCCCTCGAAGGCCCACAAGAGCTGCGTGTACACCTCTTGCGAGTAGTCGAACGGGACGAGCGCCTTCGGGATGATGCGCTTCACGTTCCACAGGTGGAAGTACTCGTGGCACGCGAGGGTGAGGAAGTCTTCCCAGCCCTTCGACGTGGTGAGGCCGGTGCGCGGGTAGAGCAGCGCGGTCGAGGCGCGGTGCTCGAGGCCGCCGCGGCCCTTGTCGGTCGCGTAGATGAAGAAGACGTAGCGCTTCATCGGCAGCCCGCCGAAGAACGCGGACTGCACCTCGACGATCTTCTGCAGGTCGCCGATGAGCTTCTTCTCGTCGACCTGCGGGTCGCCCCAGATGACGATCTCGTGAGGCACGCCGGCGGCGAGGAACTTGAGCGGCATGTGCGGGCCGACCTCGAACGGGCTGTCGACGAGCTCGTCGTAGTCGGAGGCCACGAAGTCGGCGCCTTCGCGCTCGAGCGCGCAGGTGGTCGTCCAGCCCTCGGGGGCCTCGACCTCGACGCGGTGCTCGAGCTTCCGCATCGCCTCGCAGTAGTAGAAGAGCGTCGCACCGTTGAAGTAGCCGTGCGTGCCGTCGACGTGGCTGGTTCGGACGGTGAGCTCGTTCGCGTACACCTGGTAGCGCAGGCGGAACGGCTGCTTGTTCGTCTTGATGAGGAAGCTGCGCTTGTCGGTGCGCGTGTAGCGCAGCGGGGCACCGTCGGCGCCGCGCACCTCGAAGCCCTGCACGTGACGCGAGTATTCGCGGACGAGGTAGCTGCCCGGAGTCCACACCGGGAGGCAGACGGTCACTTCGTCGGTCGAGGCGGGGAAGTCGGCGACCACGTCGAAGAGGTGCGCGTGCGGACGTGGCATCGAGACGCGATAACTGACGGCCTGTGTCATTCGCAGTTTCGTCTACTGCTCACAGCGAGCACACGCCAGCGTCATCGCAGGAGCCGAGGATGAGGCACGACGTGCCTTCCGGCTCGAACGCGTTCGCCGGGCAGTCGGGCCCGGTGCCCGAGCACTGCTCGGCGACGTCGCAGCTGCCCGCCGCGGGCCGGCACGTGCCGCCCACGAGGAAGGCGTCGTTCGGGCACTGCGCGCTCGTGCCCGAGCACACCTCGGCGACGTCGCAGACTCCCGCGTCGGGGCGACAGACGACCGACATCTGCAGGTAGGCATCGGAAGGGCAGGTGGCGCTCGCGCCGCTGCACAGCTCCGGCACGTCGCAGGGCCCCGCGTTCGGGCGGCAGACGGTGCCCATCAGCAGCGCGTCGTTCGGGCACGTGGGGCTCGTGCCGTCGCACGTCTCGGCGGGGTCGCAGTCACCTGCGCTCGGGCGGCACGTGGTGCCCATCAGCAGCGCGTCGCCGGGGCAGGTGGCGCTCATGCCGTCGCACGTCTCGGCGACATCGCAGTCGCCGGCGCTGGGCCGGCACGTGTTGCCCGAGAGGAAGACGTCGGCGGGGCAGGTGGCGCTCGTGCCGTCGCAGAGCTCCGCGACGTCGCAGCTGCCCGCGTCGGCACGGCAGACGACTCCGGTGAAGAACGTGTCGGTGGGGCAGGCTGCGCTCATGCCCGTGCACTGCTCCGGCGCGTCGCAGACGCCGGCGCTGCCCCGGCAGACGGCCGTCGACGGCAGGAAGTCGTCGGCGGGGCAGAGCGTCGAGGTTCCGGTGCAGACCTCGGCGACGTCGCAGGGGCCTGCGTCGCCGCGGCAGAGCGTGCCGGCGTCCGCGACGGTGTCGGGCGGACACGACGCGCTCATCGAGCTGCAGACCTCGGCGACGTCGCAGCCGCCGTCAGCCGGGCGGCAGGTCGTGCTCGGACCGAGGAACACGTCGTTGGGGCACGTCGCCGAAGAGCCGGTGCAGGTCTCGGCGACGTCGCACACGTCCGCGGCGGGCCGGCAGACCGTCGTGGCCGGCGAGACGCCGTTCGGCACGCAGGTGGGGACGCCGCCGGCGCAGGAGATCGCTCCGGTCTGGCACGGGTTCGGCGGCTGGCACGGCGCTCCGTTCACGCAGGCGCCACAGCCCGCATCGGGGAAGCAGATGAGGTTGGTTCCGCAGCTCGAGCCGGGCGTCGCGGGGCCGAGGTCTCTGCAGACCGGAGAGCCGCCGTCGCACGCGATCGCCCCCGTGCGGCACGGGCCGGCGTCGCAGGCGGCTCCGTGCGTGCACGCGATGCAGGCCCCGCCCGGTGCACAGACGCGGTTGGTGCCGCAGACGTGGCCCGGGCTCTGGAGCCCGGCCTCCATGCACGCGGGCCCCTGGCTGCACGACTGCAGACCCACGCGGCACGGGTCGGCCGGCTGGCACGCCATGAGGGCGACGCACGGTGTGCAGCCTCCGTCGTAGCCGCAGACGCGCCCCGCGCCGCAGCTCGTGCCCGCGTCGGCGAAGCCGGCCGGGTTGCAGCGCGCTTCACCCGTGGAGCACCGCTGCACGCCGAGCACGCACGCCATGCCGGTGTTGCACGCGATGCCGTCGGCGCACGCGAGGCAGCCGCCGTCGGCCTGGCAGACCTGATCGGTTCCGCACGGGGTACCGGGCTGGCGAGCGCCTGTCCTCTCGCACACGGGAAGCCCGGTGCCGCACGCCAGCGCGCCGAGCACGCACGACGAGGCCGCGGGGCTGCACGCGGCGCCGGCGTCGCAGGTGAGGCAGCCGGCATCCGGCGCGCAGACGCGACCCGCACCGCACGAGGTGCCCGCGGGCATCGGGCCCGTCGCGGCGCAGCCGCCGTCGGGGCAGGTGAGGCCGCCGAAGCTGCACGGCTCGAGCGGCGTGCACATCGCTCCGGCGGTGCACCCGGGCACGCACGTGCCGGCGGCACACTGCTGCGTGGCCGGGCACGTCACGCCGATGCACTCGGGCTCGCGACACGCGCCCTCGATGCAGGCCTGGCCGCTCGGGCAGGCGACGGCGCCGCAGCTCGTGTCGAAGCAGCCGCCCCGCCAGCAGCGCCCCGCATCGCACGGGCTGTCCAGGCAGAGGCGGTCGGTGCAGCGGCCGCCGGAGCAGACCTGGTCGTCGCTGCAGTCGGCTCCGATGCAGTCGCGCGTCAGGCACTTGCCGGTGGCGCACGCCTCGTTGGTGTCGCAGACGGTCCCGCACGTGCCGCAGTGCAGATCATCGCGCCGCAGGTCGACGCACGTGCCGTCACACATCGCGAGGCCGGCGTTGCAGACGATGCCCGCGTCGGCGACGTCGCGGATGATCGGCTCGAAGCAGCCGGGCATCACCGCGACCACCACGCCGAGGCCGAGGCCCGCGAGCAGCGCGACGTTCGTGTCTCTCACGGCGCCTTCACCTCGCACGGCACGAGCTCGAGCTGCACGTCGGCGAACGGCGGCCCCGAAGCGCCGGTCGCGGTCACCCGCGAGGGCGAGACGCCCTTCGACATCAGGAACACGCGGACGCTCTCTGCGCGCGCCGTCGCGAGGGCGGCGTTCGCGGCGGCCTTGCCGGTCGAGTCGCCGTGCCCCACGACGTGGATGCAGACGGCGCCCCGATCGAGCAGCGCGCGCGCGGCCTCGGACAGCAGGGCGCCCGAGCTCGCGGGGATCGCCGACGACTTGCGGTCGAAGCCGATCGAGCGCGAGAGCTCGAGCCGGGTGCCGCGCACCTGCACGTCGCGGTAGGCGGGGCAGCCGAACTCAGCGGGCTCTCCGCGCGTGTCAGGGCAGCGATCGTCGACGTCGGCGACGCCGTCGACGTCGCGGTCGGGGCAGCCGAGCGCCGCCGCGGTCCCCGCCACGCGGACGCAGACGTCGTCCGAGTCGAGCACTCCGTCGCCGTCGTCGTCTGCGTCGGGGCAGCCGTCGTCGTCTTCCCAGCCGTCGCGATCTTCCGCCAGGTTCGGGCAGCGGTCCGCGGGAGCTGCGAGGCCGTCTCCGTCGGGGTCTGCCGGGGCAGCCGGTGTGCGCGGCGGAGTGGGCTCGGTGCGTGGCGGCGGCGTCGGCTCGGGCGCCGGCGTCTTCCGCTCGCCGAGGAACGTGAGCTCGACGGAGAGCCCTCCCACGAACACCGTCGCGTCTCGCGTCGGGTACGTCTCGGCGTCGGTCAGCCGGAACACCTGCTGCACGCCGAGCCAGGGTCCGAGCCCGACCGGCCCGACGTCGAAGTGCACGCCGGCGCTCACGTGAAAGCCCAGCCGATCGAGGGGCCCGGTGCGCACGTACTGCAGCGAGAGCTCGCCGAACGGCCGCCACCAGCTCTCGCTCGGCCGGTGGATGCGGAGCATCGGTCCGAGCGCGATGAGACTGGCCGGGCCGAACGGCGACGTCGACCGGCGGCTGACGAAGACGTACGCCACACGCGCGCCGACCTCGAGGAACGGGAGGACCCGGTAGCCGCCGGCCACGCTCACGTCGAAGCCGGTTCCGAACCAGTCGCGCGCGGGGGCCGTCAGCGGCTGCGCGACGCCGATCTCGAGGCGCGCCGCCACTTCGGCCGAAGCCGCCGTGCCGCAGAGCAGCAGCATTGCGATCGCGCTTCTGATGGCGGGCTCCCCTGCGAAGGACGCAGGAGTGTAACCGGGGGACGGGCCGCGTGAACCTGAACGTGCGGGACGGGGACGTTCGGGGACGGGGACGTTCGGGGACGGGGACGTTCGGGGACGGGGACGTGGGCGTGGGACGTGGCCGAGTACGTGAACGACTCGACGGGCCCGGGTTCGTTCAGGGGAACGTTGGCGGGGACGTTGGCGGGGACGTTGGCGGGGACGTTGGCGGGTTACGCGTACAGGCGTGCCTTCGTGATGCGCACCGGCACCCGCTCGCCCGGGGCCAGCCTCACCGACGCCGGCGCCAGCGCGCGCACCATCGTGCCCGCCACGTCGAGGCGCACTTCCGTCGAGTGGCCGAGGAAGAGGCTCGCGACGCACGTGAGCGTGGTCGGGCCTTCGCCGACGCTCAGCGCTTCGGGTCGCACCACGAGGAACTTCGCGTTCTCGACCCGCTCGGCGTCGGCGGGCAGCGCGAGCCGGTGCTCTGCGCACAGGAAGTCGGCGCCTTCGACGCGGCCTTCCAGCACGTTCGCTCCGCCGACGAACGCCGCGACGAACGGCGTCGCAGGCCGCTCGTACAGCTCGCGCGGAGGAGCGAGCTGCTCGATGACTCCTTTGTTCATCACCGCCACGCGGTCGGCCAGCGCGAGCGCTTCGGACTGGTCGTGCGTGACGTAGATCATCGTCGTGCCGAGCCGTGCGCGCAGCGCGGCGATCTCGGCGCGCAGATCTTCCCGCAGCGCCGCATCGAGGTTCGACAGCGGCTCGTCGAGCAGCAGCACCTTCGGCGAAGCCACCAGCGCGCGGGCGAGCGCGACGCGCTGAAGCTGGCCGCCGCTCAGGGCGTGGGGCATGCGGTCGGCGAGCGCTTCGAGCCGCACCCAGCCGAGCGCCTGCTTCACCAATTCGTCGCGGCTCGCGACGCCCTTGAGCTTCAGCGGGTACTCGACGTTCTGCGCGACCGTCTTGTGCGGCCAGACCGCGTAGCTCTGGAAGACCATGCCGAGCCCGCGCTCTTCCGGCGGCACCGCGTTCACCTCGCGGCCGTCGATCATCACCCGGCCGCGGTCGGCGCGCTCGAGGCCGGCGATGATCCGCAGCGTCGTCGTCTTGCCGCAGCCCGACGGGCCGAGCAGCGCCAGCATCTCGCCCCGCGCGATCTCGAGCGACAGCCCTTTGACCACCGGGTTCTTGCCGTACGCCTTGTGCACCTGCTCGAGCGTGACCACGTCAGGCCTCGGCCTTTCTGGCGCTGACGCCCGCGCGGACGCCGAGCACCGCGAGCACGAAGAGCACGAACGCGCAGGCGATGACGGCGGCCGAGGCCGGGTCGGCGTAGCTCTGCAGCTCGAACAAGAGGGTGCCCAGCACGTCGCGGCCCGCGGGCACCAGCAGCACCGCCAGCGTGAGCTCGGTGGCGCAGGTGAGGAACGTCAGCGTGAACGCGGCGAACAGCGGAGCCTCGAGCTGCGGCAGCACCGCGTCCCAGAACGCCCGCGTCGGGCCCGCGCCGCTGACCCGCGCCGCCTCGGCGAGCGACGGGTCGACGCGCGCGAGGCCCTCGGCGGCGTTGCGCGTCCCGAACGCGAGGTGCTTCGCCACCCACGCGAGCAGCAGGAGCCACAGCGTGTTCGCGAGCGCGAGCACGAGCGCGAAGCGGTCCATGAAGATGAAGCGCAGGTCGCGCGAGAACGCCACGAGCAGCGCGATCGCGAGCACGGTGCCCGGCACCGCGTACGGCCAGGCCGCCAGCAGCTCGGCGGTGCGGCCGAGCGCGACGGATCGCCTGCGGATCATCGCGAGCGCCAGGCCCAGCGCCGTCACGAGCACCGCGGCCGCCAGCGCGAGCGCGAGGCTGCGCCACGTGGCGTCGAGGGTGCGCGCGTCGGTGAGCACGCGTCCCCAGTGCGAGGCGGTGAGGGTGCCCGCCGGGGTCGTGAGCGAGGTGAGCGCGACGGCGGCGAGCGGAGCGACGATGAGCGCCGCGGCGAGCACGCTCACCGCGACGGCGAGCGGCGCCCGCGTGGGCCCCAGCTGCAGCGCGCGCTGCTTGAGGCCCTTGCCGGAGAGCAGCGCGGTGCGGCCCGAGCGGCCCAGCAGGCGGCTCAGCGCCAGCACGACGATCGCGATGACCAGCAGCTGCAGCGACAGCGCCGTGGCGGTCCACAGGCCGCCCGGCCCCATCAGCATCTCGGAGTAGATGCGCGTGGTCAGCGTCGGCGTCGGCGGAGTCGCGGTGACGCCGAGCAGGTAGGGGACCCCGAACGACGCGGCGGCGAAGAGGAAGACGAGCGCGGCGCCGGACGCGGCCGCGGGCAGCGCGAGGCGCACCGGCACCGCGAGCAGTGTGCGCAGCGGGCCCGCGCCGCAGATGCGCGCCGCCTCTTCCAGCGACGGGTCGATGCGCGCGAGCACCGCGGCCGCCGGCAGCATCACGAGCGGCAGGCCGGCCCCGCCGAGCACGAAGGCGATGCCGCCCGTCGAGTAGATGTCGAACGTCGCGGCGCCGCCGAGCAGCCGGTTGAGCAGCCCGGCCTTCGGGTTCGCGAGCGCGATCCACCCCATGCACCAGATGTACGGAGGGATCGCCGTCGGCAGCGTGAACGCCGCACGCAGCGCCCGGCGGCCCGGCAGATCCGTTCGCTCGAGGAGCACCGCCAGCGGCAGGCCGAGCCCGAAGGAGAGCAGCGCGGCGCCGATCGACGTGAGCAGGGTGCCGCGCAGCGCGTGCAGCGTGGCGGGGTCGGACCAGAGGGGGAAGAGGCCCGGGCCTTCGCTGCTCGAGGCGCGCACGAGCAGCACGATCAGCGGGACGACGGTGAACGCGACGAGCAGCGCGATGAGGCCGACGCCGGCCGCGAGGAAGAGCCGCCTCACTTCGCGAACGCCTCCGCGAATGCCGCCTTCAGATTCGCTCCGTCGCGCTCGCCGCGCTCGAGCAGCTCGGGGGTCCACCGCTGCGACGACTTCATCAGCTCGTCGAGGCCGCGCTCGCCGCGCGGGCCGGGCTGGCGGGGATCGATCGCGTGCATGTCGCCCGGCGCGACGATGAGCGCCTGCGCCTTCGGAGACATCAGCACGTCGTAGACCGCGCGCGCCGCGACCGGGTTGCGCGAGCTCGCGAACATGCCGATGAACCCGGGGATGACGACGGCTCCGTCCGAAGGCCACACCGTCTCGATCGGCGACCCCTTGGCCTTCGCGGCGAGCGCGTTCTCCAGCAGCAGGACTCCGACCGTCGCTTCGCCACCTTCGAGCTTCTGCAGCACCGCGGCGTTGCCTCCGGCGACGCGCGCCTCGTTCGCGCGCAGCTTGCCGAACCAGTCGGCGCCGAGCGCGTGCTCCATGAAGACGGCCCAGGTGAAGGCGGTGCCGGACGTCAGCGGGTCGCCGAGCGCGACCTCTGACTTGAAGCGCGCGTCGCTCAGGCTCGCGAACGACTCGGGCGGAGACGCGAGGTCGCGCCGGTGCACGAGCACCATCGTCGACAGGCGCAGCGCCGCGTACGTCCCGTCGAGATCCACGAGCTCTCGCGGCGCCCGCAGCGCGTTCGGAGAGACGTACCTGGCGAGCCGCCCCTCGCGCGAGAGCCGCGCGTAGAGAAACGGATCGCTCGTGGCGAGCAGATCGGCCTGCGTTCCCCCCGCGGACAGCTCGGCCTCGAGCCGGCTCAGCACCTTCTCACTGCCGGCCTGGAACCAGTGCACCTGCACCGCCGGCAGCTCGCTCTTGAGGACCGGGTCGAGCGCGTCGAGCACATGGCGGTACATGGACGTATAGATCCACACATCGCCAGCGGGGCTCGATGAGGCGCAGGCCGCGGTCGTCGCGGGGGCCGCGCTCTCGATCCGGCAACTCGCCAGCACCAGCACCGACAACAGCGTTTGCGCAGCTACCGCCCTCACGGTGTGTGCCCCCTTAGCCCACATTGACTCCGCTTTCCTGATCCCCGCATTAATCGCATCCCTCGCTCGCCATGATCTCGGACACCACTGAGCTGGAGCTTCCCCGGGGCCTCGTCGCCGAACAGTCGTGGGCGAAGCGCGCGAAGGACGAGGTCGTCCGCTTCTTCCCCGCGTGGATGTTCTTCTTCTACGCGTGCCTGCTGCTGAACACGGGCCTGACGAACTTCAGCCCCCCCAAGCCCGAGCTGTCGGCGAACGCGTTCTTCCCGCTGGCGGTGTTCGTCGGCTTCTACCTGGTGCGCGCGGCGCGCGCGCCCGACGTCGAGCACCGCTGGGCGATGGCGTTCACGGTGATGGGGCTCGCGATCCTCTGCCCGCTCATCAACATCGCGTACCACAGCCCCTCGCCCGTCACCGGCCGCGGTCTGCTCGTCGCGTTCGAGGTGTCGAACATCGTCTGGGCGGCGGTGATGATCTGGCACGCGCGGAGACCGAAGCGCGGGCACGTGTGGCTCTTCTTCGGCGTCAGCTTCCTCTACGGCCTCTTGCTCGAGAACGGCGGCATCGTGCTCGGCTTCTTCCACGAGACGAACCTCGAGCTGACGATGATGAAGCCGCTCGTGGCGCCCGGCGCGACGATGATCGGCTGGTGCATCGTCCTCTACATCGCGACGTTCGTCGTCTGGCACATCCGCAAGTGGGTGCCGCAGCTGCGCAAGTACAACGCGCTGTCGGGCCTGCTCGTCGCCGTCTTCGCCACGATGTTGGACCTGCAGATCGACCCGCTCGCCACCGCCTCGGGCGCGTGGGTGTGGGACGCGTCGCTGCCGCCGTGGTTCCACGGCGTGCCGCTGGTGAACTTCGTCGCGTGGGTCTGCGCGCTCACGCCGTTCGCCTGGGCGATGTTCCGCACGCAGGAGCGCTTCGCCATCGCCGACGGCGGCGTGTGGACGAAGGCTGCGCTCAAGGACATGGTCGTCGCCGTGCCGGGCGCGCTCATCGTCGCCGCGCTGATGTTCATGATCTCGATGGGCCTGCTCGAAGGCCTCAACGGCCCGTCCTGGACCCTGCTGAACGTGTTCACCTCGAACGTGCTCGCGGTCTTGTCCTGACGCTCGGCCTTCGCCCGTGACGGGCCCGCCGGGCGCCGTCGTCCCTCCGTAACAGCCCGATCTCGCAAGCCGGCGTAGGGGCTTCACAGCGCCCCCGGCTTTGTGCTTGCATCTGATTTTGAGAATCAATATCAACGCGGTCCGGGAGCGGTAACGAAATGTTCGTGTGCATCTGCAAGGCAGTGAGCCAGCGAGAGGTCGGCGAGGCGATCGATGCGGGCGCGTGCTCCATCGAAGCGGTGGGTCAGATGACCGGCGCAGGGACGGACTGCGGCGGGTGTCACCGTTCCATCACACGCGAGCTGTTGCGCGCCGGTGCGCTGCGAACTACCGATCCCGAAGAGGCTTGCTCCATGGCAGAAGGGGCTCCTCAACCCGGCTGAGGAGGCCACATGAAGGGCGACCCGAAGGTTCTGCAGTATCTCAACGAGGTGCTGACCGGGGAGCTCACGGCCATCAACCAGTACTTCCTGCACTCGGAGCTCTGCGAGCACTGGGGCTACGGAAAGCTGCACAAGCACATCCGCAAAGAGTCGATCGACGAGATGAAGCACGCTGAGAAGCTGATGCACCGCATCTTGCTGCTCGACGGGCTGCCGAACGTGCAGCGGCTGGGCACGGTGCGCATCGGGCAGACGGTGCCCGAGCAGCTGAAGGTCGATCTCGAGACCGAGATGGAGGCCGTGACGCGCCTCAACGCCGCGATTCCGTACTGCCGCAGCGTGAACGACAACGGCACCGCCGAGCTGTTCGAGGAGATCCTCGTCGAAGAGGAAGCCCACATCGACTGGATCGAGACGCAGCTCGAGGCGATCAAGCAGGTCGGCGAGCAGAACTACCTCGCGCAGCAGCTCGACAGCGACGAGTGACGGTCAGGCCGGCAGCGCGGGCGTCCCACGGCCGCGCCAGCTTCCCGCGTAGGCGCCTTTGCGCAGCGCGTGGATGAAGCCGATCGGCTCGACGCCCCGGTCGTTCACGAACGGGTCGAACACGAGCGCCGGCGGGTCGGCGCCGTAGAGCTCGTGCGCGGTCACGCGCGCGAAGGCGGTGAAGGGGCCACGCGGGCGCGGCGAGGCCGCGAGCTCGAGGGTCGCCTCGCCCGAGGCGATGGCGTGCTGAAGCCGTGCGCGGCGCTCGCGCCAGTCGTGCCGGCCCGGCGGCGGCGGGTGCTCGGGGTGAAGGCGCAGCCAGATGCGGTCGAGCCCCGGCGCGCGGAACGGCGAGACGGCGAAGAAGTCGTTCGCGAGGTAGTTCTCGACGTGCGTGCTGAACGGCGCGAGCAGCGTCGTCCACGGGCGCTGAATCGTCGCGAACAGCAGGTGCTGCTTCGGGTCGTGCAGCGCGATCGCGCAGCCCAGCGCGTCGGGCCAGCGGGCGGCCTTCCACAGCGCGTTCGAGAAGCGCGCGATGCCCTGGCCGGCCAGCGCGCGGCCCAGCCGCACGAGCCGCAGCTCGTCGACCGGCACCGGCTCGACGGTGATGCGCACCAGATCGCCCCACGGGTGGAACGTGCGCGCGTGCCTGCCGCGGCTGGTCGAGGCGAAGAGTGGGGCAATCGCGCGGCCCAGCGCGGTTCCGAGGCGTTCCGAGAGTTGCACGGGCTACCCAGGAGCACTGGGCGTGCCAGACGTCAGCCGTACTTCTTCGCGATGCGCTCGCTCAGCACTTCGTCATCGAAGTTGAGCAGCATCTCCCAGAAGGCGCGGTAGTAGCCGGCGCCGGCGCGCTTTCGCACGCGCAGCCTGTAGCCGTACCAGACGTCTTCCCAGTTCGCGGGCGCGGCGAGAATCGCCCACAGCTCGCCCGGCGGCAGGGTGAGGACCTCGTCCTCGTCGCCCTGCAGGCCGGCCTCGAGCACCGGGGCCTGGCCCGGCACGAACGTGATGCGCCACGCGCCGGCGCCCTCTGCCTCGAAGCCGGCCTTCATGGCCAGCTGCGCGGTGCCCTCGCGCGTCTTGCCGATCAGCTCCGCGAAGTACTCGCGGAAGGCGGCGTCGAGGGTCTCCTTCGAGACGGGCTTTCCGGGAACGCGCGCGGCGGAGATGGCTCGCGAGACGCGGGCGGCCTCCTGCATCGCGTAGCGCTCGACGGACTTCGCGTCGTAGCCCCAGCCTTCGGTGAGGCCCTTGGCGATGGCGCCGGTGTCGGGGCTCCACTGATCTCCCGGCTCCATGCGCAGCAGGTGCGTGCCCGCCCTCATCGCGGGCTCCATCGCGGCCTTCAGCGCCTCGTCGGGCGTCGGCCGGTCGATGAAGTTCTTCCACAGCTCGCTCTGCTCGAGCAGCGCCCAGCTCGACGCGAAGGGCGCCGCCTCGGCCGGCTGCAGGCCCTCGATGCCCTCGACGAAGCGCTGAATCCCTTCTGCCTTCTTCTTCGCGCAGCGCTCGAGCATCGTCTCGCGCGTGCCGTCGAAGCCGGTCGGGTACGACGAGGCGCCGGCGAAGGGCAGGAACGCGAGGTCGATCTTCCCCAGCCGCTCGACGATCGACCGGTACGCGCCCGGCGACAGCACGTTGTCGTTGCCGTGGTAGAGGCGGACGCCGTCGGCCTCGATCACGACCGAGGACACCTCCCAGCCGCGATCGTGCGGAACGAAGGTGAGCTTCACGCCGGGAGCGATCTCGCGCGTCTCCCACGGCTGCAGCCAGTCGACCTTGCGAAGGTGAGACTTGTCGAGGCGCCGCTTCAGCGCGCCGGACGCGAACGGCATCGCGAGCACCGTCGAGTCGGCCGACAGCCGCTCGAGCGTGCGCGGGCCCGAGTGATCCGGGTGAATGTGGCTGAGGATGACGAAGTCGGGCCGCGGCAGCGTCGACGAGTCGGGGTAGGGCGGCGGCGGGTAGCGGAACCAGGCGCCGCCGAAGACCGGCTCGAAGAACCACGGGTCGACGAGCAGCGTGCGCCCCGGCGCGTCGTCGGATCCGGTGTTGATGAACAGCTGCGCGTGCCCGAGCCAGGTGACGAGCATCGGGCCCTCAGCGCTTCTTCTTCTTCGCGGTCGCGTGGGCGGGCACACCGCCGGCGGGCGCGGTCTCTTCGGTGAGCACCGGGGGAGGCTCGGGCTCGACGAGGTACTTCCTCGCCCACGGAGTGAAGGTCCACCAGATGCCGCCGACGGCGATCAGCGAGGCGATGCTCATCGCGAGCGATTGGTCGTCCTGCCAGCCGCTCATGCCCGTGATCGGCGTGAGCATGATGAAGATGCAGGTCGCGACGAGCGCGCACAGCCACATGCCGACCTCGCGTCTGAGCTCGTGCAGCAGCGCCAGCGCGACGAAGAACACGTAGTAGTAGTTCGTGAGCTCGGCGCCGAGCACGATGAAGCCGGCTCCGAGCGCGGACGAGGCCCACAGCAGGCCCTTCGTGCCGCGGACCGCGAAGAAGAGCAGCACCAGCCCCGCGAGCGCCGCGAGGATGAAGAAGGGCCGGGTCAGCTTGAAGATCTCGACGCGCTTGTCCTTCCACGGCTGCCAGGCGTCGAGCTGCTTGCTGTCGCGCATGTGCGCGCCGTTCGTCCACGGCAGCGAGCTGAAGATCGTCCGCATGCCCATGTGGTTCGTGAGCGGCGTGGCGGCGTGTTTGGCGGTGTTGGCGGCGAAGCGCTTCCAGGTCTCGACGCCGCCGAAGAACCAGAGCGAGGCTCCGCCGAGCGCGACGGTGGCGATGATGCCGCCGAGGGCGAAGCGCGCGATCGTGGGAGACAGCCAGCGGGGGCCGCGCGACAGCACGCGCGCCGAGATGACCTCGAGCGTGTGCAGCACGGCGACGAGCGCGATGGCCGCGACGAGCAGCAGCGCGGTCACGCGGCCGAGCTGTGGGTCGCGCGTGAACAGGTAGAGGACGAGCGCTGCGGGCCCGCCGACGATCACCGCGAACGTGCGCTGCGCCGCTGACCTCTGCGTCGTGTTCATCGACGCCCAGCGAACCCAGAAGTACTGCTTGGGCGACTCGGGCTCTTCGGCGAGCTCGTCGGTCGCGTCGCCCTTCATTTTGAGCTGCACGCGCGCGTAGTGGATCGCGGCGAGCACCGGTCCGGCGAGCAGCAGGCCGGGGAACAGGCGCAGGAGCGTGGCGTAGGCGAGGGCGACTCCGGCCATGAACGGCTTGCCGCGGCGCGCGAGGCAGACGACGGCGATCGTGTAGAAGAGCCAGTCGTGGCGCAGCAGAGCGCCGCCGGTCCAGTAGAAGAACCGGCTCGCCCAGTTCGTGCCGAGCATGATGAGCGCGACGGCGAAGACGCGCGGCCCGAACGCCCACCAGATCATCGCGGCCATCAGCGCGAGGTAGAGCGGGTCGAACAGATCGACGAACGTGATCTGCTGCAGCGTCGCGGTGCCGGTGTTCGTGATGACGTAGCCGAGCAGCGTCCAGACGGGCGACGCGTTGTACCCGTGGTCGTGGTGGATCTCTTCCCACCGCTTGTCGTTCACGCGCGCGCGGAAGAAGGCGATGTCCTTCTTGAACTCGCTCCAGCGCTCGGCCGAGAAGTGCGCCTTGCACTCCTGCGGGCGGAGGAGAACGGTCTCGCCGACCTTCTCCATGATGTTGGTGCGCAGGTTGGTGACGATGCGCTGCTCGCGCATCTTGGCGAGCTTCTCGGGCGGGAAGTCTTCCGAGTCCGCGATGATCGCGCACTCGTACATGCGGTCGTACCCGACCTCGGGGAAGTACTTCGCGCCGACGTAGTAGTGGTACGTGTCCCAGGTGTGGATGAAGTTGTCGAAGTGGAGATGGCCGAAGTTCGCGTAGCCGAACCCCGCTGACACGCCGATCGCCACGAGCAGCCGATCGCGCAGCAATTGGAAGTCGCGCCCGCGCCCCTGCGCGCTCAGCCAGTAGCCCCACGCGATGACCGCGAACGCGCCGCAGGCGAGCGTGAGCGTCACCGTGCTGGCAGTGTTGTCGTCCTTCACCCACGTCTTGCCGCTGATGGGGAAGAGCGCGACGAACAGCGTGAACGCGATGACGCCCAGCGGGCCGTAGGTCTCGAGCCCGAACGGCGTCGCGACGACCTTGCCGTTCTTGCGCGGCGCGAAGTGGAAGATGGCCGCGATGCCGATCAGCGCGCCCGCGACCCAGTACAGCCACACGTTGAACTCGGCGCGCTGGTTCACGCGCTGGGCGAGGATTGCGATGACGGCGCCGATGAGCGGCCAGAGCGGGAACTTGCGTTCAGGCTCCTGAGGCGTCGGCTTGCCTTTTTCGGCGGTTGCCACGGCGCCCCCCTATACACGGGAAGTGTGTGGGGGTGGGAGGCCTCGCGGCACAGATCACCGGAGCGTCGTCAGGCGCTTAGCGGGCTCTGCCCGGAAGGGTCTGCGCCGCGAGAGAGATGGTAGATCCTTCGTCCTCTTCACCCGTTAGGGGGCTCATGCACTCGCTTCGCCTGCTGGTCGTGTCTGCGCTGATCGCCGCGCCCACCACCGTCCTCGCGCAGGGCATGCTGATGCCGACGGACACGTCGGTCGGTCCGCTCGGCGTGAAGTACCAGCACGTCTCCGTCGAGATTCAGGACGGGACGGCAGTCACGAAGGTCGAGCAGACGTTCGTGAACTCGGCGCCGCGGCAGCTCGAGGCGCACTACGTCTTCCCGCTGCCGAAGGGCGCCGCGCTGCAGGACTTCTACCTGTGGATCAACGGCAAGAAGACGAAGGGCGAGGTGCTGGAGAAGAAGAAGGCGGCCGAGATCTACGAGGGCATCGTGCGCCGGCTGCAGGACCCCGGCCTGCTCGAGTACGTCGACAGCGACGTCTTCCGCGCGCGCGTGTTCCCGGTGCCGGCGAACGGCGAGCAGAAGATCGAGCTCACGTTCAGCCAGGTGCTCGACTTTCAGAGCGGCATCTACCGGTACCACTACCCGCTGGGCGCGGCGTCGCGTGGCGCGCCGGCGCTGAAGGTGCGGCAGGACTTCTCGTTCGCCGCGAAGCTGCAGTCGAAGGTGCCGATTCGCTCGGTGTACTCGCCGACGCACACGCTCGGCGTCTCGCGCAAGAACGAGAACGAAGCGGTCGCGGGCATGGAGGCCGGCAGCGGCTTCGACATCTCGAAGGACCTCGACCTCTATTACACGACGTCGGACAAGGCGATCGGGCTCAACGTGCTGAGCTACCGCGCGTCGAACGAAGAGCCGGGGTACTTCCTCGCGCTCGTCGCGCCGCGCACCGAGATCCCGAAGGACGAGATCATCGCGAAGCGCGTCACGTTCGTCGTCGACACCTCGGGTTCGATGATGGGCGACCGCATGAAGCTGGCGAAGGACTCGCTCAAGTACTGCGTGCAGCGCCTCAACCCGAAGGACGAGTTCAACGTGGTGCGCTTCTCCACCGACGTCGAGGCGCTCTTCGAGAAGCCGCAAGCAGCGAACGGCGACATGGTGAAGAAGGCGCTGTCGTTCGTCGACTCGTTCGAGGCCATCGGCGGCACCGCGATCGACGAGGCGCTCACCCGCGGCCTCAAAGACGCCGAAGGGAAGGGCGACCGGCCGCACATGGTCATCTTCATCACCGACGGCCACCCCACCGTCGGAGACACCGAGGAGGACGCGATCGCGAGCCACGCGAAGAAGGGCAACAAGGGCTCGCGCGTCTTCACGTTCGGCGTCGGCGATGACCTGAACGCCCGGCTGCTCGATCGCGTCGCCGACGACGGCCAGGGCACCAGCGACTTCGTGCGCGACGGCAAGGAGTTCGAGATCAAGATCTCCGCGTTCATGGACAAGGTCGCGAACCCGGTGCTCTCGAACGTCGCGCTCGACCTGGGCGAGTTCGCGGCCTTCGACGTGTACCCGAAGAAGCTGCCCGACCTGTTCAAGGGCCAGCAGCTCGTCGTGATGGGCCGCTACCGCAAGCCGGGCGAGGCGAAGGTGATGCTCACCGGCTCGTTCAACGGCGGCAAGAAGTCGTTCGAGTACGGCGCCGCGATGTCGGGCGAGAACAAGGCGCACGACTTCATTCCGCGCCTGTGGGCGATCCGGAAGGTCGGCTACCTGCTCGAGGAGATCCGCCTGCGCGGCGAGCGCGCCGAGCTGCGTGAAGAGGTGACGATGCTCGGCAAGAAGTTCGGCATCGTGACGCCGTACACCTCGTACCTCGTCGTCGAGGATCAGCCGATCGCGAACATGCGCCCGATGGACGATCGCGTTCGCGGCGGCGAGCGTCCGCCTCCGCCGCCGACGTCGGTGGCTCCCGCGCCGTGGGCTGCGGCTCCGCGCGAGGAGGCCCAGCGGTTCGCTCCGGCGAAGAAGGAGAAGTCCGGCGAGGCGAAGGCCGCGTCGCCCCCGCTCGGCACCGGCGCCAGCAGGGCGATGGCCGAGCCGGAGATGGACTCGTCGGACTTCGCGGCGGCGTTCGGCTCCGGCGGGAAGGGCATCGGCTCCCTGGGCGGCCAGGGTGCGAAGGCCGACACCGGCTCGGCCCTCGGCAACGCGAGCGGCTCGGAGGGCATCGCGGTCTCCAAGGCGACCCGCGCGCTCAAGGACTACGACAAGGGCCCGGCGGCGACCGACCCGGTGCGCGTCGCGGGCGGCCGCACGTACATCTTCCGCGCCGGCGGGTGGATCGACTCCGAGGCGCTGGCGGGCACTCCGAAGACGCTCAAGGTGAAGTACCTGTCGGAGGGGTACTTCGCGCTCCTGCGGCTCAAGCCGGACCTCAAGGCTGCGCTCGCGCTCGGCAACCGCGTCGTCGTGCTCATCGCGTCGGGCAAGAGCATCGTGATCGCTCCCAATGAGGGCGAGGAGAAGACCGAAAAGGTCGAGGCCTTCCTCAAGTAGGGCCGTCTCGTGGGACCCGGCGGGCGCTGACCATCGCGTTGCGGTGACGGGTCGCCGCGGCGCAGAATGCGCCCCGTGCGACGCATCTGGGTCATCGGGGCCGTGCTGCTCGCCGGAGCCTGTGACGGCCTCGTCGACTCGTTCGACGGCGGCGCCGGCGGCGGTGTCGCCGGCAGCGGTGGTGGCATTGCGAGCACGGGCGGAGGAGACGCGGGCGGCGGTGTCGCCGGCACGGGCGGAGGAGACGCGGGCGGCGGTGTCGCCGGCAGCGGTGGAGGAGTCGCCGGCACCGGCGGAGGAGTTGCCGGCACCGGCGGAGGAGTTGCCGGCACCGGCGGCGGTACGGCCGGAGGCGCCGCAGGCGGTACGGCGGGAGGCGCCGCAGGCGGTGCAGCAGGAGGCAGCGCAGGCGGTGCAGCAGGAGGCAGCGCAGGCGGTGCAGCAGGAGGCAGCGCAGGC
>CALJKW010000040.1 GCA_937980205.1 uncultured Myxococcales bacterium
TCCCCACGCCGAACTACGGCTACTTCCCCGTCATCGTCCACATCGACAACACGCTCGGGCCGCGCCAGACGGTGAAGCTCTCGTACGTCACGTCGGGGGCCGGCGGCGCGCGCACGTTCTCGCGCAGCGTCGACGTCGGCCAGGGCGAGCGGCGCGTGGTGACGATTCCGGTGCCGGCCCACCTTCGCTACGGCAACGTCCGCGTCCGCGCGCCCGGAGTCACCGAGAAGGGCGAAGCCCACGTCTACTTCAACCCCGTCACCATCCGGCAGCGCGCGGTGATGAACATCGGCACCGCGGAGACCTTCCAGCTCGCCGTCGGCGCGAAGCCGTCGTACTCGGGCAACGCGAACGTGCAGGTCGTCACGCTCTCTGCAGAAGAAGCGCCCGGCGAGCTCACCCCCTACGTCGGCTGGGACACCGTCGTGGTGAGCGGGCCGAAGTTCGAGCAGCTGTCCGACGCGCAGCGGCGCGCGCTCGAGGCGTACGCGGCGCTCGGCGGGCACCTCGTGCTCATGCAGCCCGCGCGCGGCATCTCGGCGTCGTTCCCGCTGCTCGCGGCGGACAGCGCGCGCTACGGCGTCGGCCAGGTCACGTTCTGCGAGAAGTGCGGAGCGACCAAGGTGCTCGAGTACAACGCCAAGGTCCCGGTGCGCGCCATCGAGCCGAAGGGCCGGCGCAACCGGTACTCGTACGACGAAGAGGCGGTGAGCGAGCTGCAGCTGCCGGTCGCGGTCGCTCCGATCGGGCGGTTCCTGCTGATCATCACGCTGTTCACGCTGGCGATCGGCCCGGGCTCGCTGTGGGTCGCGAAGCGCAAGGGGCCGGCGGCGCTGCTGATCACGATTCCCGGCACCGCCGCGGTGACGTGCGCGCTCATCGTGGGTTACTCGGCGCTGCGCGACGGCTTCACCGTGCACGCGACGGTGCAGGGCTTCACGCTGCTCGACTCGACGTCGCACCGCGCCGTCACGTCGAGCGTCGGGGCGTTCTACGCGAACCTCGCTCCGGGCTCGGCGCGCTTCTCCGGCGACACGCTGGTGGTGGCGCCGACGACGTCGCGCGAGTACGGCAGCGTCGAGCAGGGCGCATCGATCAACTGGGACGAAGGCGCGAAGCTCGGCGCCGACTTCGTGCCGTCGCGCAGCTACGTGGAGTGGACGTTCCTCGCGGTGCAGCCGACGCGCGCGCGGCTGGTGGTGAAGCAGGACGGCGACCAGGTGCGCGTGCAGAACGCGCTCGGCTCGGAGGTCGACTACGCGCAGGTGCGGCTCTCCGACGGCGTGTACACGATCTCTTCGCTCAAGGACGGCGAGGAGAAGGCGGCGACGAAGCAGAACGGCTCGTCGGCTCCGCAGCTGGGGACGCTCGATCGGCGCATCTCGGATGCCGGCAAGCAGGTGCTGACCTCGAAGCTGCGCGAGGGCGAGTTCCTCGCCGCCCTCAAAGGGCCCGGCTTCACTCCGCTCGGCGGCTTGTCGCTCGAGCACACCGACAGCCGGCACCTCGTGCGTGGAGGGTACGAGCGATGAGTCTGCTCACGGTGCGTGGCCTCTCCCGCCACTACGGCGCGCTGAAGGCCGTCGACGACATCTCGTTCACCCTCGAAGAGGGTCAGATCCTCGGGTTCATCGGCCCGAACGGCGCCGGCAAGAGCACGACGATGCGCATCCTCGCGACGCTCGACGTGCCGACGGCCGGGCAGGTGCTGCTCGACGGCAAGAGCGTCGTCGACTCTCCCGACCAGGTGCGGCCGCTGCTCGGCTACATGCCGGACCGCTACGGCACCTACGACGACATGACCGTCGTCGAGTTCCTCGACTTCTTCGCGCGCGCGTACCGGCTCAAAGGCCCCGAGCGGAAGAAGCGCGTCGACTCGGTGATGGAGTTCGCCGGCCTCGTGCCGCTCGCCGACAAGCTCACCGTCGCGCTGTCGAAGGGCATGAAGCAGCGCGTGGCGCTCGGCCGCACGCTGCTGCACGACCCGCGCCTGCTCATCCTCGACGAGCCCGCCGACGGCCTCGACCCGCGCGCGCGCATCGAGCTGCGCGAGCTGCTCAAGGCGCTGAGCGCGCAGGGCAAGGCGGTGCTGATCAGCAGCCACATCCTCACCGAGCTGTCCGAGATCTGCGACACGTGCGCGATCATCGAGCAGGGCAAGCTGCTCGCGACCGGGCCGGTGTCCGAGATTCTGCAGCGCACTGCGGGCGCGGCTCCGCACTGCGACTTCCAGCTCAAGCTCTTCGGCACCGGCGCGGTCTTCGAGGAGTCGCTCAAGAAGGCCGAGCGGCTCTTGCTCGAGCAGCCGCTGGTGAAGAACGTCAGCGTCGAGGGCGCGATGGTGCGCCTGACGGTCGAGCTCGCGCAGGGCACCGCGCCCGCGCCGGGCTGGAACGAAGAAGCCGCCGCGCGCATCTTGAAGGTCCTCGTCGCGGCGGACCTGCCGGTGTGCAGCTTCCAGGCGCGCGAGCTCGACCTCGAGGACGCGTTCATGACCGTCACGAAGGGGAGAGTGCAGTGAGCGCCGTCGCCTGGTCGGAGCGCATCAACCCGATCGTGGTGAAGGAGGTCCGGCAGGGCCTGCGCACGCGCGTCTTCTGGATCTTCTTCGGCCTGATGCTGCTCGCGTGCCTGTGCATCAGCCTCGTCGCGTGGGCCACCGCGAACGAGATGGGCTTCGACGGCGGGCGCTACTTCTTCATCGCGTTCTACGTCTGCCTGTCGATCGTGCAGTTCTTCATCATCCCGTACACCGCGTACCGCTCGATGGCGCGCGAGCGCGAGGACGAGACCTGGGTGCTGCTCACGCTCACCGGGCTCGGGCCCCGGCGGATCCTGCGCGGCAAGCTGTCGAGCTTCATCGTGCAGGGGCTGCTCTACGGCAGCGCGGCCGGCCCGTTCCTTCTCTTCTGCTACTACCTGAACGGGATCGATCTCCCGACGATTCTGCTGTGCGTGCTCACCGGCGCCGCGTGGCAGCTCTTCCTCACCTCCGTCTGCGTCTGCACCGCGACGCTCGCCGAGGCCCGCATCACGCGGGCGCTCTTGCACTTCATGCTGCTCGGCATGCTGCTGTGGGGGCTGATGAGCGGCATCGGCGCGGTCGCCGGCTTCGTCGAGGGCGCGCGCCACCTCTTCGGAGACGACGCGTTCTGGGCCGCCGCCGTCGGTACGCTGTTCGGCCTCGTCTCGTATGCCGTGCTGCTGTTCGAAGCGGCCGCCGCGCGGCTCTCGCTGCCGACCGAGCACTACGCGCGCGGCCCGCGGCTCGCCTTCGTCGCGCAGGTGGTGGGAGCGATCGTGCTCTTCTTCTGGGGCTGGGACCGCTCGGGCCGCCAGGCCGAGCTGCTCGCCGTGATGGAGGTCGCCCTCTGCATGCACATCGCGTTCATCGGCCTGTTCGTGGCGAGCGACGTCGACGGCATGTCGAAGCGGCACTGGGTCGGGTCGCAGCGGCTCAACCTGCTCAAGCCCGGCGCGCTCCGCGGCTTCATCCTCACCGCCATTCTGCTCGGCGTCACGGGCGGCATCTTCGTCTTCCTGTGGCTGAGCAAGAACGCGCACGACGAGAAGCTGCTGCGGCTGATGGTCGCGGCGCCCGCGTTCGTGCTGCTCTACCTCGCCGCTCCGGCCGTCATCGCGCGCGCGTTCGAGCACCACCCGTCGCAGACTCCGGTGCTGGTGCGCGTCTTCACGCTCGGGCTCGTCATGCTCGGCGCCGGCGTGCCGCCGCTCATGGCCGTGCTGTTCGGCGCCGAGCCGGATCAGCCGTTCTTGAACGTGCTCAACCCCATCGTCGGAATGGTGAACCTCGGGAAGGGCGACGCCGGGTGGGACGCCGTGCTGCTGCTCTACGGAGTCACCGTCGGGTTCACGATCCTCGCGCTGTCGATGATGTACGTGCGCGACGTGAAGCCGAAGGAGCTGCCGGCGGTATGAGCTGGAGTTCGCCACCGTTCACGCTGAGCGGAGCGCGCAGCGCGGAGTCGAAGCGGGCCGATGGACGCCCATTCGACGGCCTTCGTCTTCGGCCTTCTTCGGGGCCAACGCCGTGAGCTCCGTCGCCCTCAGCGAGCGCCTGGCGGAAGCGGCGGGCCCCATCGTCGTGAAAGAGGTCCGCCAGGGCCTGCGCGCGAAGGTGTTCGCGATCTTCTTCGCGCTGCTGCTGGTGGGCTGCCTCGTCGTCGCGCTCATCGCGGCGGCGGAGTTCGACCGCCACACGAACCTGGAGCTCGGGCCCGACTACTTCCGCCTCTTCCTCGCGGCGCTCGCCATCGTCGAGTTCTTCGTCATTCCGTACATGGCGTTTCGCGCGATGTCGCGCGAGCGCGAGGACGAGACGTGGGTGCTGCTGGTGCTGACCGGCCTCGGCGCGCGGCGGATCGTGCGCGGCAAGGTGTCGTCGGCGCTCGCGCAGGGGCTGCTCTACGCGTCGGCGTGCGCGCCGTTCGTGCTCTTCAGCTACTACCTGAACGGCATCGACCTGCCGACCGTGCTCGTCGCGCTCGTGATGTCGGCGGCCTGGTCGTGCCTGCTCGTCTGCGTCGGGGTCGCGGCGGCGACCCAGGCCCAGAGCCGCATCGGCCGCGCGCTGGTGCACTTCCTGGTGCTCGGCCTGCTGCTCGGCGGCACCTTCGGCGGCATCGCGTTCTCGGCGTTCTTCGCCGAAGAGGGCGGCCGGCTGCTGCGCGAAGAGGTCGGCTTCCGCGCCTTCTGCGCCGGCCACGTCGTGTGGTCGCTGACGACCGCGTGGGTCGCGCTCGAGGGCGCTGCCGCGGGCCTCGCGCTGTTGAGCGAGAACGCCGCGAAGGGGCCGCGACTGGCGCTCACGGTGCAGGTGCTGCTCGCGCTCGGCGCGGCGGCGGTCGTCGCCGTGCTCAGCGACACGCGGCACGTGATGAGCGCGGCGATCGGCTCGGTGGCGATGTCGGCGCACCTGTGCGTGGCCGGCGTGTTCGCGGTCTCCGAGCACGACGGCTTCCCTCCGGCGTTCTCGCGCGAGCCGGCGTACTTCAAGCCGGGCGCGGTGCGCAGCTTCGCCATCATCGTCTTCCTGCTCGCGCTCTCGACCGCGGGCTGGTTCGGCATGTACCGCGCGTTCGGCGGAGACGACACGAAGGCCATTCGCATCCTGCTTGCGGGTCCGCTGTTCGTGCTGCTCTACCTGTCGCTCGGCGTGCTGCTCGGGCGGCTGACTCCGCTGCGCCAACTCGGGGAGCCGATCGCCACGCGCGCCGGCTTCGCGACGGCCGTGTTCCTCGGCACCGCGGCGCCGATGTTCATCTCGGTGATGATGGGCCGCCGCGCCAACTACAAGGACCTCAACGTCCTGAGCCCGCTGCTCGGCATACCGAACATCAACAGCGGCGGGCGCGGAGCGACGACGCTCGGGCTGGCCGTGGCCTGCGGGCTGTTGTTCGGCTTCCTCGCGCTCACCACGCTGTCGGCTCGCGACTCGGAGCGGCGCAGTTGATGGACTTCGCCGCCGTCGAGCGCGCCGCCGCCGGCCGCAAGCTGCGCCTGCCGCGGGGACCGCAGCGGGGGAAGGTCGGCGAGGTCCGCTCGGCCTCCGTCGGCAGCTCGATGGAGCTGCACGACTTCCGGCTCTACCACCCGGGCGACGACGTCCGGCACCTCGACTGGAACGCGGTGGCGCGCACCGGAGAGCTCGTGCTGCGCGTGCGGCAGGACGAGGTCTCTCCGCGGCTCGAGCTCTTGTTCGACGCGAGCCTGTCGATGGCGGTGACTCCCGAGAAGGCGGCGCGCGCCCGCGAGGTCGCCGACCTCATCGCGCTGCTCGGCCGGCGCGCCGGCCTCGAGGTCGTGCTCATCGCTGCCGGGCGAGCACCGCAGCGCGCGATCGGGCAGGAGATCCGCACGGTGCTGCAGCACATCGCGCTCGACGGCGCCGAGCCGTTCGACGTCGCGCTCAAGCGTGCGCCTCCGATTCTTCCCTGCGGCGTGCGCATCGTGGTCTCGGACTTCCTGTTCGAGAGCCCGCCGGAGAAGCTCGCCGAGCGCTGGGCGCGGCAGTCGTCGGCGCTGTTCCTGGTGCAGGTGCTCGACGCCGAGGACATGGACCCGACCGGCGGCGCCGGGGCTCGACTGGTGGACGCGGAGAACGGCGAGGCCGTCGAGCGCGTGCTGACTCCGTCGGTGCTCGAGGCGTACGCGGAGCGGTTTCAGTCGCACCAGCGGCTGTGGGAGCACGCCGGCGCGCGCGTCCACGCGACGTTCACGACGTCGAGCGCGGCGTTTCGCGTCGATGAGCTCGCGGCGTCGACGCTTCAGCCGATGCTGGAGGCTGCGTGATTCATTCCGCCGCCGCTCAGCGTGAACGGAGGCTAATTCGCCAGCGCTTCGGAGTCGGCCAGCCGCTGAGCGCACGCGGCCTTCATCTCCTTGTACAGCTCCTTCGTGTCCGCGAGCTTGACCGCCTGCTCGTAGTAGCCGAGCGCGTCCTTGTAGAGGCCCTGCGCGTCGAGCAGCACGGCGAGGTTGTAGATGGCCGGCGCGTTGTTCGGAGACTTCGCGAGCAGCTCCTTCTCCATCTCGATGGCCTTCGGAATGTCGCCGTTGCGCGCCATGTCGATGACCGGCCGCTGCGCGTCCTCGGTGTCGTCGAGCCAGATGGCCTTCTGCACGTAGACGGGCGTCAGGTCCTCGAGCACGAGCGCGGCGACGTCGCGCGCGGCGTTCATGATCGCGGCGTCCTCGTCGTTCTCGTGCTCGCCGGCGCCCTTGTAGACCTTCTCGACGACGAACACCTTTCCGCTCGAGTTGAACGCGGTCAGCAGCACCTGCACGCGGCTCTTCCACACGTCCTTCGTGATCGGGTTGCCCTGCTTGTCCTTCTCGCGCGTGGGCTGCGACTCCTTCTCGGCGCTCCACTCGACGACGTCGATGCGCAGGCCGACCTCGTCGGCGGCCGGCGGAGCGCTGGCCAGCACGCTCTGACCGGTGATGCGGACGGTGATGCCCTCTCCGCTCTTGTCGGCGACCGTGAAGTAGCCGGCGTTCTTCGCCTGGGCGTTGAGCTCTTTGAGGAAGTCTTCGCGCGCGCTCTGGCGGCCCTGGCTCTCGAGCACGGCGAGCTTCTTCGCGGGGCCGAGGTTCACCGGCGCGGGCTGCAGGACGTTGACGTACAGGCGCGGCGCGCACGCGGTGGACGCGAGGACGGCGAGCAGCAGCGAGAGGCGTTTCATGGGCGCCGTCTTTACCACGGGGCAGAAGCGTGACCTTCGGCTTCCCCCTGGGCCTGCTCGCGCTGGCCGCTTCCGTACCGCTGCTGGTCGCGTACTTCCTGCGCCGCAAGCAGCCGCCGCGCACGGTGAGCGCGCTGTTCCTGTGGCGGTCTCCGGATCAGCGCGCGCAGGCCGGCCCGCGGTTTCAGCGCTTCTCGCGCGAGGCGTCGCTCTTGCTCGAGCTCGCGGCCGTGGTCGCGGCCGCGGCCTTCCTCTCCGACGCGCACTGCGGCGGGCTCACGTCGAAGCGGCACCTCGTCGTGGTGGTCGACGGCTCGCTGTCGATGCAGGCCGTCTCGTCGGGTCGCAGCGCCGCGGACCGTGTGCGCGACAAGCTCGCGTCGCTCGCGCTCGTCGAGGGCGCGGGCCAGCTGACGCTCATCGAGTCCGGCCCGAAGCCGGTCGTCCTCGCCGGCCCGCAGGCCGAGGTTCAGCGCGCGCTGTCGGCGCTCGAGAAGTGGGTGCCGTCGCAGCCGGCGCACGACGTCTCGGCGGCGCTGCTGATGGCCCGCGAGCTCGCCGGCGGCAAAGGCAACAAGCTGCACTTCTTCACCGACGGGCCGCTGCCCGAGGGGACTCCGGCGCCGCCCGAGGTGGAGATCGTCAGCGTCGGCGAGCCGCTCGACAACGTCGCGCTGCTCTCGGCGCAGCGCACGGACATCGACGGCGAGGCGAACCTCACCGTGCGCGTCGGCAACTTCTCGCGCGGGGCGAAGACGGTGAAGCTGCAGCTCGGGCCGCGCTCGCAGGAGCTCGAGCTCTCGCCGGGTGGCACCAGCGTGGTGCAGCTGAAGCTGAAGTCGACGGCGCCGATCGAGGTGTCGCTGCCGGCGGACGCGCTGCCGATCGACGGGAAGGTGACGCTGCTGCCGTCTCCTCCGCCGGCGACCAAGATCGTGCTGCTGCAGGGGCTCGACCCGAACGCGGCCGCTGCGCTGCGGCGGGCGCTCGCCGTGGTGCCGGGTGTCGTGGTGTCGACGGCGCTGCAGCCCGAGGCGACGACGGTGGGGCCGGTCGGGTCGAGCGCGGACGTGACGCTCGGAGCGAAGGCCCCGCCGAAGAGCTTCCTCGGGCCGTTCTTCGCGCAGAAGGGGCACCCGGTGCTCGAAGACGTGCAGCTGTCGGGCGTCATCTGGACGGCGGGCGCGAACCCGCCGGGGCGGCCGCTGATGAGCGCGGGAGAAGCGGTGCTGATGTCTGAAGAGGAAGACGGGCGGCTGCACGTGAACCTCGACGTCGCGCGCTCGAACGTGCAGCGGACCGTGGCCTGGCCGATTCTGGTGAGCAACCTCGTGCGGCGCGCGCGCCTGCAGCAGCCCGGGTTGCCGCGGCGGCACCTGATGCTGGGAGAGGACATTCCGGTCACGACGGCTCCCGGCTCGCGGTACCTGCTCAAGGGGCCGGGCGGCGTCGAGCGCCCGGTGCTCGGCGTGGGGCCGGTCACGCTGCCGGCGGCGCCGGTGCCGGGGCGCTGGGCGCTCGTGCGCGATGACGAAGAGGTCGACGCGCTCGAGGTGCTGCCGCTGGATCCGAGAGAGTCGGACCTGAGGACCCGCGGGCCCTATGCGGTGAAGGCGTCGGCGACCGAGGGGCTCGCTGCCGTCGCGCTGAAGCAGCCGCGGTCGCTGTGGCCGCTCGTGGCGCTGATCGTGTTGCTGCTGGCGGACTACTGGCTGACTGCGAGGGTTCGGGCGTGACTCTCGTTCACACTGAGCGAACGCACGCGAAGCGGGCCGGAGTCGAAGTGGACCGCGAAGCCGTCCATCGGCCCGCTTCGACTGCGGCGCCTGCGGCGCCTCCGCTCAGCGTGAACGGAGGAGGGGCATGACGCTCGTCTTCCCACAGGCGCTGCTGTTGCTGCTCCCGCTCGCGCTGCTGCTCTGGCGCACCGCGAAGCTGCCTGGCCCGGCGTTCCCGCTGCGCGTCGCCGTCACCGTGCTGCTGGTGCTCGCCCTGGCGAGGCCGGAGCTCACCTGGAAGAGCGCAGGCTCCGACCTGCTCGTCGTGGTCGACCGGAGCAAGAGCATGCCGCCGCGCGGTGAGGCCCAGGCGGAAGAGCTGCTGAAGCTGCTCGAGCCCCAGCGCAAACCCGGCGACCGGCTCGGAGTCGTCTCGTTTGGACGAGAAGCGCGCGTCGAGATGCCGCTCACCGAGGCGTCCGGCTTCGGCGGCTTCACCGCGAAGCTCGACGCCGAGGCCAGCAACCTCTCCGGCGCGCTGGATGCCGCCGGCGACCTCGTGCCGGTCGAGCGCAGCGGGCGCGTGCTCGTCATCTCCGACGGTCGCGCGACGGGCCTCGACGCGCGAGCGGCGGCGCGCCGGCTCGCGGCCCGCGGCATCCCCGTCGACTTCCGCTGGCTGGGCCGCGACGACAGCGGGCTCGACATCGCCGTGACGTCGCTCTCGGCGCCGCCGCAGGTCTCGGCGAAGGAGCCGTTCCAGCTCACCGCCACGCTGCACAGCACCGTGGCGACGAAGGTGAACGTCACACTCGCGCGGCAGGGCAAGGTGCTGCTGAAGGCCGAGCGCGAGGTCGGCGCGGGCGCGTCGACGCTGACCTTCGGAGATCTCGTCGACACGCCGGGCCTGTACGCGTACCAGCTGCAGGTCGAGGCGCCGAACGACGGCGTCATCGAGAACGACGTCGGCCGCGCGGTGGTGCGCGTCGAGGGGCCTCCGAAGGTGCTGGTGCTCACCGACAAGCCGAACGGCACGATGGCGAAGACGCTCGCCGCGGCGGGCCTCGACCTGAAGGTGACGCCGCCGCTCGCGCTGACGCTCGACCTGCTCGACGACGTCGGAGCCGTGGTGCTCGAGGACGTCGAGGCCTCGCGCCTCTCCGAGTCGGGCCTGCACGTGCTGTCGCAGTTCGTGAAGGAGGCCGGCGGCGGCCTGGTGATGACCGGCGGAAAGCACAGCTTCGGCGAGGGCGGTTACCGCAAGAGCCCCGTCGAAGACCTGCTGCCCGTCTCGCTGGAGATCCGCGAAGAGCAGCGCCGCGTCGCCATCGCGATGTCCGTCATCATGGACTGCAGCTGCTCGATGGGCGCCACCGTCCCCGACGGCCGCACGAAGATGGAGCTCGCCGCCGAAGGCGTCGTCGGAGCGCTCGAGCTGCTCAACCCGAACGACGAGGCCTCGGTGCACATGGTCGATACCGGCGCGCACGAGATCTTCGGCATGTCCTCGGTGAGCGACGGCCTGCCGCTCGGCAAGGTCGCGCGCGGCTTCTCCGGCGGCGGAGGCATCTACGTCGACGTCGGCCTGCGCACGGCGAAGCGCGAGATCCTCTCCAGCAACAAGGTGACGCGGCACGTGCTGTTGTTCTCCGACGCCGCCGACTCCGAGAACCCGGGCGACTACAAGGACTCGATCGCGGCGCTGAAGAAGGAGGGCGTCACCATCTCGGTCATCGGCATGGGCAAGCCGAGCGACCCGGACGCGAAGCTGCTCGACGAGATCGCGCGCCTCGGCGACGGCCGCATGTACTTCGCGGAGGACGCGACGAGCCTGCCGCGCATCTTCAGCCAGGAGACCATCGCGGTCGCGCGCTCGAGCTTCGTCGACAGCGCGACGGCGATCGCGCTCGGGCCGGACCTCGGGCTGCTCGGGAAGATGCCGGCGGGCGCGCCGACTCCGGCGGGCGGGTACAACCTCACGTACGTGAAGCCGCAGGCGTCGGTCGGCCTGCGCACGGAAGACGAGAACAAGGCGCCGGCGCTCGCGTTCTGGCCGCGCGGCACGGGCCGCGTCGCGGCGCTGATGCTCGAGGTCGACGGGCAGTACACGGGCGAGCAGCGCAGCTGGGCGGGTCGGCGCGCGCTGCTCGAGCAGGCGGTGCGCTGGGTGTACCCGGAGAAGGTCGGCGGCCTCGACGCGGTCGCGCGCACGACGCTGCAGGGCGACGACCTGCACGTGACGCTCGACTTCGATCCGTCGCAGCCGCCTCCGGCGAACGCGCCGACGCTGGTGCTGCTGTCCGGCGACGCGCGGGTCGGGGCCCGCGAGCTGCCGATGCGGTGGGAGGACGAGCAGCGCGCCGGCGCGCACGTCACGCTGCAGGGCACCGGCACGTGGCACCCGGTGGTGAAGCTGGGCGACCGCGTGTTCCGCGCGGCGCCGGTGACACTGTCCTGGGCGCCCGAGTTCGAGCCGGGGACCGCGGCCGAAGGCAAGGCGCTGCTCACCTCGCTCGCGAAGCTGACCGGCGGGGAAGAGCGGCTGTCGATGGTGGGCCTGTTCGCCGAGGCCGTGCAGTCGGCGGCGCCGGTGCCGCTGGCTCCCGCGCTGGTGACGCTCGCGCTCGTGCTGCTGGTGGCCGAGGTGTTCGTGCGCCGCTTCTTCGCCGCGGGCCCGGTGCGCCGGAAGCCGAAGCCGGTGCCGGTGGCGGCAGGGCCGGGCGTCATCGTGTCCACCCCGCGCGTGTCGGCGCCGCGGCCGGAGCCGGTGAAAGAGCAGCCAAAGGAAGAGGCACCTCCGCCGCCCCCTCCGGAGCCGAAGAAGCCCGAGCTGTCCGACGCGCTCGCCGCGGCGAGAGACCGCGCGAAGCGGCGCACGGGCCGCTGAGAGCTCCCGCTCTCGCTCGGTGAAGCCGGTGAACTCCCGAAGGCGCGTTCGACTCCACGCCTACTTCGCGACCGTCCCCGCATCCGGGGCGCCGCCGGCCTTGATCGCCCCGTAGTCGCGCTCCCACGCGTAGTACGGCGCGCAGGTCGCCTGCGTCACGCACTTCAGCTCGGGGGTCTTCCAGAACAGAATCTTCCCGAACAGCTCGAAGCCGTTGTCGTCGCAGAACTTCGTCTCACCGGGCGCGGGCGCGCGACAAGCGGTGGGCACGGCAGGCAGCGAGCCGAACCACTCGGACACCGCGGACTGCACCTCGGGCCGCAGCGACCACTCCATCCACGCGTAGGCGCAGTTCGGGTGCGGAGCGTCGACGGCGAGCATCGTGGTGTCGGCCCAGCCGGTGCAGCCCTCTTCGGGGATCACGGACTCGATGTTCTTCTTCTCGGCCTTCAGCGCGTTCACCTGGTACGGCCAGCCGCTGGACGCGACGATCTTCCGCGCCTTGAAGTCCTCGATGTGTGCGGTGGCGTCGTGCCAGTAGCGCAGCACGAGCCCCTTCTGCTTCCGCAAGAGCTCGAGCACCGCGGCGTACTGCTGCGGCGCGAGCTCGTACGGGTCCTTGATGCCGAGCGCGGGCTTCGTCTTCATCAGGTACAGCGCCGCATCCGCGATCGCGATGGGCCCGTCGTACGCCTCGACGCGGCCGGCGTTCGGCTTCCCGTCGGGCAGCTTCTGCGGCTCGAACAGCACCGACCAGCTCTTCGGCGGAGTCCGGAACACGCTCTTGTCGTAGATGAGCACGTTCGGCCCCCACTGGTACGGCACGCCCCAGTGCTGCCCGTCGACGGTGTGCCACGCGGCGTTCTGCAGCCGCGGGTCGACCGACTTCCACGACGGCAGGCGCGCGACGTCGACCTTCTGCACGCGCCCCATCTTCACCAGCCGCAGGCTCGCGTCGCCCGAGGCCGTCACGAGGTCGAAGCCGGGCTGCTTCATCAGCGCGACCATCTCGTCGCTCGTGTTCGCGGTCTTCACCTCGACCTTGCACCCGGAGATGGCCTCGAACGGCGTGACCCAGTCGTACTTCTTGTCGGTCTCGCCGCGCTCGAGGTAGCCGGGCCAGGCGATGATCTTGAGCGCGCCTTCGTTCGCAGCCGGTGCGGCGGAGATCGCGAGCTGCAACAGCCACAGACACGTCGTCATGAGTCCCCTCGGTGGCTGGACCCTGCGTGTGCCCTTTCGGCCACTGAGTGGGTCGCGAGCGCAGGCGGCGCGCCGCTCTCGCGGTGAGGCAGCGACTCGAAGCAGGCGTACAGCCCCACACCTCACCTTCAGCCAGCGCCTCGGCGAGCCAGCTCGCGGCGACCTCGCGCGCGGCGTGAGGCTTCAGCGAAGCGTCTGCACCGGCGCGCTCGCCTCGCGCGTCGCGGACTGCTCGCTGGCCCGGCCAGCTCCCGGACGCGGCTGCGCGCAGATGAACCGCGTGCGGCCCGGCCCCGCAGTCAGCGTCTGACCGTCCTCGGTCGGCTCGTGCGGCGGCTCGGGCATCACCAGGTCGCAGCCGAGCGCCCGGGCTTCCTTGCGCGCCTTCTGGGCGACGACGGCGGCGGGAGTCGTCTCGCGATGTCGCACGTCGATGACGCCGACCATCAGGTACTCCGACGGTAGCAGGCCGCCCTCGAGCCACTTCGGCTCGTGCTGCGACGGTTTCGGATCGAAAGAGGCGTCGAATTGATCGAACCGCGTCGTCACGCACGCGATGGACAAGAGCCCCACCCAGAGCAGATTGCGCATCTCATGAAGTCTCTAACCGGCGGCGCTGCTCGCGGCGCCAGGGCCACCGGGCGGTGACGAACCTGGGGACGCCGGCATGAACGAGGCGACGTCTTTGGGTAACGTCCGCCCGCGATGCGACGGGTCCGCACGCTGCTGCTCCTCGCCGCGCTGGGCGCCTGCGACGCGGATCCCGGCCCTCCGCCGAGCGAGCTCGGCACGTTTCCGTATCACCCGCTCGTCTACACGCTCGACCTCGCGATCCTCGCGTACCAGCTGCACTGCCAGTCGCTCGTCTGGCCGATCGACCCCTTCTACGAAGAGCGCGCCGCGACGACGCGCTCCGAGCTGATGGCGTCGATTCGGGGCTGGGCGGAGCGTCGCGGCGCCCGGCAGGTGACGGCGCGCGTCGGGCTCGAGGCCTACCGTGGTCCGGGCGTGCTCGCGGGCCTCGAGGACAACGCCACGCACGATCCGATCGTCTACGACTACTCGCGCCTCCACCCGTGGAGCGACGCGCTGATGAACGCGTCCGGCACCTGGACCGAGTACCTCACTCCGCGGGAGATCACCGGCCGCATCCGCGAGGTTTGGGTGAGCGCGCGCGAGGTCGGCGCCGACGGCGGCGTCGCGTTGATGCCCGTTCCGGAGGGCCGTGAAGATCACGACGCCGACGCCACCGACGTGCTGTGCGCGTTCGAGGGCGGCACCGGCGACAAGGGCGAGCCGGGGCAGCCGCCCTCGTTCAGCCTGATGGGCTTCGCGCTCGCGCGCGACACCGGGGCCGCCGGTTGGGACCTGCACGTGGCCTTTCGCGGCAGCCGCAGCGGCTCGGCCGAGCGCGCGGTCACGCAGGCGCTCAGCACCGCGGCCGCGGCGGGCAACCCGGATTGGATCACCGACCTGGGCTGGGCCAACGTGAACGTCATCGCCGGCGCGCGCGACATCACCACCGTCGGCGGCGTGCACCGCGGCTTCGCCCGCTCGATGAAGTCGATTCTGCCGACCGCGTTTCAGTGCATCGCGAAGCTCGGCGAGCTGCGCCAAGGCGTCACGCCGGCGAACGTCTACGTCACCGGCCACAGCCTGGGCGGCGGGCTCGCCCAACACTTCGTCAGCGCGGTGCTGCTGGGAGATCAGTACGGCCCCGGCGGCAGAGGTCCCGCGATGCCCGCGGCGCTGAAGGCGTGGCCGTGGCAGCAGCTCAAGCTCGTCACGTACAGCGCTCCGCTCGCGGGGGACTACGAGTGGGCGCAGCCGCTGACGCGCGATGAGCTGCAGTCGCAGTTCTTCGACCCGGGCCCCGTCGCGAGCTCCGACGGAGCTGCCCGCCTCGCCCTCGACCCCGGCATCCCGACGCGGCTTCACGACCGCGAGCGGCCCGCGGCGTTTCGCCTGCTCGTCTCGAGGGACCCGGTGACGACCACCAAGATCGGCGGCGGGGGGAACCACGTCGGCACCACGGTGTACGTGAACGGCCAGGCGTTCATCGACTGGATCGGGCTGCCGAACTTCGACGATCACGAGCCGGTCACGGTGCGCCGGTACCTCACCGACGCGTTCAAAGATCCGCGCATCCCCGAGCGCGCGTGGCGGTACCGGCAGCTCGCCGAGCTGGCTCCGGCGTGGGACTCGACGCAGCGCCACACGCGCGCCGAGCTCGAGAAGCTGGGCGCGGGCCTGCGTGCCTACTACGCCGAGCACGGGCTGTTCTTCGACGATGCGGCGTTCGCGCGCGACCTCGAGCTGATGTTCGAGATCGAAGCGGGGACGGCGGATTGAAGCCGCGTCTGGTTGCTCCACCGCTCAGCGTGAACGGTGCTTTTCCCTTCCTAGAACCGGTAGCCCACCGACACCAGCGGCAGCCCCATCAGCCCCGCGAGGTAGAAGAACCCGAACGCGTACGAGGTGCGAAACGGCGCGTCGTACCCGAACGGCGACTGACCCGCGCGCGCGGAGATGCCGACGAGCGGCAGCTTCACCGCGAACGTGAAGCCGGCGGGCCCGTCGTAGCGAAGACCGGCGCCTGCTCCGAGGCCGAGGTACGTGTACGGCCCGCTCACGTGCAGCGGCAGCACCATCGCGAACGCGTCGACGTGCCAGTTGCTGCCCTTGCGGACCGGCAGCGACACGCCGGCGCCGATCGCGAACGCGAGCCACGGCGAGGTGCCCGCGAGCGTGGTGAGCGGGAAGAGCACGTTGCCGTTCACGAACCCGTAGAAGCGCTCGTACCGCGCGTCGGCCATCAGCGAGACCGAGAGCCCGAAGTGCAGTCCGACGATGCGCTGGCGCGGCGGCTCTACCGGCGCGTCCACCGCGCGCAGCTTCACGACCCGCTCGCGCGGCAGCGAGACGACCTCGTTGTCGTCGGCTCGCGCGACGGTCACCCACGCGTCCTCGAAGCCGACGAGGCGGCCTTCGACGGCAGGCTGCCCCTCGACCTCGAGCTCGACGACGCTGCCGGTCATCGCGCGCAGGCTGGCGTCGGGGACCGCGGCGTCCGCGGCGCCAAGCACCAGCGCGACGGCCGCAGCGATCAGCGCGCGCCCCGCCGGACCGCGATGAGCTGCCCGACGATCGACACCGCGATCTCCGCCGGCGTCAGCGCCCCGATGGCGACGCCCATCGGAGACTGCATCTTCGCGAGCTCCGCCTCGGTGAACCCCGCGGCCGTGAGCCTCATCTTGAAGCGCTCGGCCTTGCGGCGGCTGCCGATGACTCCGAGGTACGCACAGGGTTTGCGCAACAGCGCCTCGACGCACGCCTGGTCGAGCGGGTGGTCGTGCGTCGTGATGCAGAAATACGTGTTCGGACCGCCCTCGAGCTTCTTCGCGACGTCGGCGGGGTTCGCGAGCGTGAGCTCCATGCCGGGGAAGCGCTCTTTGCTGGCCCACTCGGCGCGCTCGTCGACGACGTGCACGCGGAAGCCGACGCGGTCGGCGAGGGCGGCGAGCTCCTTCGCGACGTGGCCGGCGCCGAAGACCCAGAGGTGCACGGCGGCCCCGTGCTTCTCGAGGAAGACGCGCATGCGCCCGCCGCAGCACATGCCGAGGTCGTGGGTGAGGTGCGTCTCGATGAGCTTCGACTGGGCCTCTGGGTCGGCGAGCAGCTGCAGCGCGGCGTCGACGACCTGCTGCTCGATGGCGCCCCCGCCGACGGTGCCGCGGCGCTCTCCGCCCTCGAGGACCACCATCTTGGAGCCGGGCTTCTGGGGCGTGGAGCCCGCCGAGTCGATGACGGTGGCGAGGACGAAGGCCCGGCCCTCTTCCTCCAGCCGGGCGATGTCCTGAAAGAGTGCCATCATCGGCGGGGGAGCTTGCCTTTCTTCGGTAACAGGAGCAAAAGCCCGCACCACCTTGGACGGCGTCATCACCACACGCGATGTCATCAAGAACCTGCCGCTGATCTGGCGCGAGTTCGGCACCGTGTGCGCGCTGAAGTGCATCAAGGCCGTCGTGAAGCGCGAGCGCACGACGTTCCTCGACGTGGCGTGCGGTCACGAGGCGCCGGTCGCGAAGAACCGCACGTTCCGGAACTAAGGCGCGCTCCGTCGCTCTTCCGCGACGAGCCGCTCGAGCAGCTTGAGCCGCTCGTAGAACGTGAGCGTCACTCCGCCCACGAGAATCGTGCAGCCGTTCGACAGCGGCGCCGACTGACCTTCGCGGATGGGAACGCTCGCGACCAGGGTGCTCGCCCTGCCGATCGGCTCGAGCTGCCACTTCGACGAACGCACGAACAGGCGCGCGTGCTCGCGCGACACGCTCATGTCGTCGATGGTGATCGAGCTGTCGGGCTGGCGGCCGAGCGTGAGGCAGTTGCCGGGCCGCGTCGGCTCCGGCAGCGGGAAGCAGACGGCGTCGTTGCCGACGGGCACCATCGCTCCGGGCCGCGCCGGCAGCTGGGTCTTGCCCGCCTCGAGGTCCGCGGCCGTCTGCGGCCGCTGGCGCGCGCCCGGCTCCCAGACCAGCCACGCGTGCGGGTACCTCGCATCGAAGCGGTCACCCAGCAGCGCACGCTGCCGGGTCAACAGTGAGAGCAGGTAGCCCTGGATCATGTCGACGACGCGGCAACCGTAACGACTCGACTGGGAACCTGACGGCCACAGCGCTGTCAGTCTCGACATGAACGGTCTGGCGTTGCGGTTCACGTGGGGAGAACACCGACTTCACAGCGAGGTGCTCAAGCCCGGGCGCCAACGCGCGTTTTCCGTGGGCACGGCCGAGGGCGTCGACTTTCCGTGCGCCGACGTCGCAGGCGCCGAGCGCTTCGAGCTCGTCCCCGCCGGCGCCACCGACGTGGTGCGGTTCGCGCGCGGTGTTCCGGGCACGCTGTGGCGTGGCGACGAAGCGCGCACCTTGTCCGCTGCCGTCGAGCGCGGTGAAGCGGTGCCGGACGGAGATGGGTGGGCGGTGACCCTGGGGCCGCGCGACGCGGTGACGCTGGAGCTGGGCTCGGTCGGCGTCGAGGCGCTGCCGGTGCCGCTGCCGAAGGCGGTGAAGGCGGATCCACTCGAGGCGATCGACCTGCGGATGCTGAACATCCTCGCCGTGGTGCTCGTGCTGTTCGGCGCGGGAGTCGTCGCGGCGATCTCCCACGAAGGCGACGAGTACTCGGACGACGACATGCCGTCGCAGACGAAGGTGCTCGCGCGCTTCGTCGCGCCGCCGCCGCCGCCGTCGAAGGCGCCCGCCTCCGCCGCGGCAGATCCGTCGAAGAAGGCGCCGGCGAAGGCGGGCGAAGCTCCGAAGCAGAAGGTGACGGAGAAGGCGTCGGCGTCGAAGGGCAGAGACCCGAAGGCCGTCGCGCAGCAGCTCGGCAGCTTCATGAACGACCTGTTCAAGGACCGCGGAGGCGACTCGTTCGGCGAGGTCGTCGGCGGCCTGAAGAAGAGCAGCCTCGCCGCGAACGGCATCACCGGCCTCGCGCTCAAGGGCGACGGCAACGGCGGCGGCGGCGCCGAGACCATCGGCCTCGGCGGCATCGACCGGCCGGGCAGAGGCAAAGGCCCGGGCTGGGCGCCCGAGGGCGTCGGCGTGCTCTGCAAGGCCGGCACGGACTGCAAGCAGAAGCCGGTGCCCGAGCCGATCCCCGACGGCACGGTGACCGTCGTCGGCATGGACAAGGAGCTCATCCGCCAGGTCATCCACCAGCACCGCAACGAGGTGCGCTTCTGCTACGAGCTCGAGCTGACGCGGAACCCGAAGCTGCAGGGGAAGACGGCGGTGAAGTTCCTCATCTCGGGCAGCGGCGCGGTGACGGCGTCGCAGGTCGTCGAGTCGACCGTGAAGTCGCAGCAGCTCGAAGACTGCGTCGCGGGCCGCGTGCGGATGTGGCAGTTCCCCAAGCCGCCCGGCGGCGGCACGGTGAGCGTCACGTACCCGTTCGTCTTCCGCGCGACCGGGCAGTGACCGGGCCGTAACGCGAAACGGACGCGCGGTTTCACGATGGTGACGTTCGCGGGGCCCCGCTCACTGTGTGGTGAAGGTCGGCACCTCGCGTGCAGCGCAGCCGGGCCCCCATGCCCAAGCGCCCCTCGTCGTCTTCGTCGTCTTCTTCGAAAGCAACGGTCACCAGCGCCCGCTCGACGGTGAGCGGCCCCTCGCGGAAGGAGGCGAAGCGCAGCGCCGACGCCGCCGAGCGCAAGCTGCAGGCGACGCAGGCGCTGGCCGAGAAGTTTCCGTTCAACGAGAACAAGGCGGGCGAGTTCGGCCGGGCCGCTGCGGATCCGAAGCCGGGCAAGACGGCGGCTCCCGATGACACCAGCGCGACGGGCAGCACCCTCACCGAGGTCGTGCCGTCTGCGAAGGTCGGCACCGGCCGGCCGCGGTACGGCGTGAACCAGGCGGTGGGCCCTCTCGACCAGGTGCGCGCCGACGGCAGCGGGCAGCGGCTCACCACGAACTTCGGTGTTCCGCTGGCCGACAACCAGAGCTCGCTGAAGGCGGGCCTGCGCGGCCCGGCGCTGCTCGAAGACTTCATCCTGCGCGAGAAGATCACGCACTTCGATCACGAGCGCATTCCGGAGCGCATCGTTCACGCGCGCGGCTCGGGTGCTCACGGCTTCTTCGAGTGCACGCGCGCGATGACCGACCTCACGCGCGCGTCGCTGTTCGCGCAGGCCGGCAAGCGGACGCCGGTGTTCGTGCGCTTCTCCACGGTCGCCGGCGAGCGCGGCTCGACGGACACCGCGCGCGACGTGCGCGGCTTCGCGGTGAAGTTCTACACGGACGAAGGCAACTGGGACCTCGTCGGCAACAACATCCCCGTCTTCTTCATCCAGGACGCGATGAAGTTCCCCGACCTCGTGCACTCGGTGAAGCCCGAGCCGCACCACGCGATGCCGCAGGCGGCGAGCGCGCACGACACGTTCTGGGACTTCGTGTCGCTCATGCCCGAGTCGACCCACATGTTGATGTGGGCGATGAGCGACCGCGCCATCCCGCGCAGCTACCGCATGATGCAGGGCTTCGGCGTTCACACGTTCCGCTTCGTGAACGCGCAGGGCAAGTCGACGTTCGTGAAGTTCCACTGGTCGCCGAAGCTCGGCACGCACTCGCTCGACTGGGACGAAGCGGTGAAGATCTCGGGCGCGGATCCGGACTTTCACCGGAGAGACCTCTGGGAAGCGATCGAGAGCGGCAACTTCCCCGAGTGGCAGCTCGGCGTGCAGCTGTTCTCGGAGAAGGACGCCGAGCGCTTCAGCTTCGACATCCTCGACGCGACGAAGATCGTCCCCGAAGAGCTCGTGCCGGTGCAGCCCATCGGCCGCCTCGTGCTCGATCGCAACCCGGACAACTTCTTCGCCGAGACGGAGCAGGTCGCCTACTGCGTCTCGCACGTCGTGCCGGGCATCGACTTCACGAACGACCCGCTGCTCGCAGGCCGCATCCACTCGTACCACGACACGCAGCTGTCCCGGCTCGGCGGCCCGAACTTCAACCAGATTCCGATCAACGCGCCGATCGCGCAGGTGCACAACAACCAGCGCGACGGCTTTCACCAGAAGAACGTGCACCGCGGGCGCGTCTCGTACGAGCCCAGCTCGCTGTCGGGCGGCTGCCCGTTCCAGGCGGGGAAGATGGCCGGCTTCACCTCGTTCCGCGAGCCGATCGCCGACGACAAGCTGCGCGGCAAGCCGGAGAAGTTCGCCGAGCACTTCAACCAGGCGGCGCTCTTCTGGAACAGCCAGACGCCCATCGAGCAGGCGCACATCATTCGCGGCTTCCGCTTCGAGCTGACGAAGGTGCAGGTGCCGGCGATTCGCGAGCGCGTCGTCTCGATGCTGCGCAACGTGGACGAGCGCCTCGCGCAGTCGGTCGCGTCCGGCCTCGGCATCGAGCTGCCGCCCGCGATGCCGCGCGCGGTGAAGGCTCCGCCCAAGCCCGAGGTGACGCAGTCGAAGGCGCTCTCGCTGTTCGCGCGGCCGGGAGACGGCAGCATCGCGACGCGGCGGGTCGCGATCTTCGTCGCGAACGGCATCGACGGCGCCGGAGCGAAGGCGCTGCACGCGCGCCTGACCGAGCTGGGAGCCGTGCCGCGCTACGTCGGCCCGCGCCTCGGCGCGGTCGCGACCGAAGACGGAGACACGCTGGACGTGGAGGTGTCGTTCGAGGCCGCTCCGTCGGCGCTGTGGGACGCGGTGGCGGTGCCCGACGGTCGCGCGGCGGTGAAGCTGCTCGGCACCCTCGGCCACGCGCTCGAGTTCCTCAAAGACCAGTACCGGCACGCGAAGCCGATCCTCGTGCTCGGCGCCGGAGCGGACCTCGCCGAGAACGCCGGCGTCGCGACGATGCTGCGCAACGGCCAGCCGGACCCGGGCGTGCTCGACGGCCGGAACGAGACCGCCGCGAAGCTGATCCCGCAGTTCATTCAGGCGATCGCGCGCCACCGGCATCACGAGCGCGAGGTCGATCCCCCGGAGGTTTGACCCAAAGCCGTGCCCGTCGAGGCCGGCGGCGAAGCGCTGCGCGCCGCGTACGAGGAGCCGTCGGCCGAGCGGCTCCGCTGATTTTCGCCCATTCTGTAAGGGCTCTGATCACGCGCTGCGTAATTGGAAGGGCGGCGTGCGCCGATACTCCGGCATGTCCTCGCCCTTTCGACTCAGCGTGGGTTCCACCGGCGCGCCGGTTCGCCGTCTCGAGCAGGAGCTGAAGGAGCGCGGCCTGCTCCGCGGCCCCGTCGACAACGTGTTCGACGCGCGCACGGCGGCGGCGGTGTCGCGCTTCGAAGAGCAGCAGGGCTGGAAGGTGAACGGCGTCGTCGGCAAGCGCATCTGGGACACGTTCGAGCTCGGCCAGCCCACCCAGCGCAGAGGCAACGGCGAGTTCAACGTCGTCAGCATGAACGTGAAGAGCAACCCCGAGATGCCGCAGGCGGCGGTCGTTCACGACGTGCGGCGCGCGGCGAAGCAGGGCGACATCATCGGCTGGCAGGAGATCGGCCCCGCGCGCTACCGCGACGCGATCCGCGATCTCGACGGCTTCGGGCACTTCATGCCGAAAGGTCTCCAGACGCCCATCTCGTGGCGGAAGGACAAGTTCGAGCTGCTCGACTCCGGCGTCGAGCGGATGCACGGAGGCCTCGAGAAGGTCTCTCCGCACCGCCAGGTCGCGTGGGTGAAGCTGCGCAACAAGGACACCGGCGAGGTGATGGTGCACATGAACACGCACCTCGTCAGCGGCGCTTGGAACAGCAAGAAGCAGCCGTCCGACCCGTGGCGCCAGCGCATGTGGAAGAAGCACATCGCCGGCATGGAGCGGATGATCGAGCGCTTCGAGCGCCGGGGTCACCCGGTCACCATCAGCGGCGACTTCAACCGCAACCAGTTCCGCGTCTTCGGCAACGACGTGCGCTACGACAGCGGCATCCACGCGAACACGCACGGCCGCTCGACGCTCGACTACATCATGAGCACGCGGCACCGCGACCTCGACAAGCTGCGCACGCGCGTCGACAGCGGCTTCCGGTCGGATCACAACGCCGTCATCGTGCGCTACGACCTCGACTGACCGAGTCTAGCGCCAGACGCCGAGCACTCCGATGATCTGGCCGTTGCCGCTGCCGCTCGCGGGAGTGCGCGCGACGTCGGTGATGCCTCCGTCGGTCTCGAACCTGAGCTGGCGGATGGCGTCGAGCTCGGGGACGAGCACGCGCCCGCGCAGCATGCCGATCTCCATCAGCGTCGGCTGACCCGGCAGCTGCGGGCGACCGTTCGTGTACGGCAGCGGGTTGCCGACGGTCCACGTGGTGCCGGTGGTGCGGCGGATCATGCGGAAGTGATCCGCGCTGTCGCTGTTCACGACGAGCACCGCGTCTGCGTACGGCGAGAAGACCAGCCCCATCGGGCTCGGCGTGGTGACGACGGTGGCCGGCGTCAGCGTGTCGCCCATCATCGAGACGAACGCGACGCGGTCGCCGCCTCCGAAGCTGCCGTTGTCGGAGATCGCGATCCACGACTGGTTCGGGCTCACCGCGACGTGCGAGTAGATGCCGTCCTGATCCGGGAAGGCCGCCGCGCCGCCGCGGTACAGGTGCTGCGTCGCGAGCGGAGCGAGCTCGACCTTGTGCACGTTGTGGCCGGTGGCGCTGTTGCCGAGCCTGCGGGCCGCGACGATCGCGCTCGGGCTCGCCGTCGGCAGCAGCACCGCCGAGCCGGGGATGTCGGCGACCCAGGTCGGGCCGTTGTTCGTCGGGCGGCCGTCGCAGCCGAGCGCGAGCTCGTAGATGCCGCCGCCGTTCGCCGGCGTGTTGAAGTCGAGCACCCAGAGGTACGCGCCCGTCTCCTCGATCATCAGCCGGTGCGCGTAGAAGCCCTGCCGGTACGCGGGATCGAGCACGGTGACTCCGCCGTCGGCGCCGAGCTCGAAGATGCCGAGCGAGCCGTCGTCCTGCACCACGTAGCCGAAGCGGCCGTCGGCGGTGAACACCATGTTCTCTTCGCCGCCGCTGCCGCGGCCCATGCGGAAGAACGTGTTCGTCGTGGTGAGCTCGCCGCCGGGCGAGAAGTTGAGGACCTCGTAGAGGTTGTCGCGCGAGCCACCGTCGGCGGGGAACGGGTGCGAGACGACCACCTTGCGGATGCGATCGGGGTCGAACGCGGTGGCCTTCGCGCAGCCCTGGACGCCCGCGTCGCCGGTGACGGTGCCGCCGCCGCTGCCTCCGGTGCCTCCGGTGCCTCCGGCTGATCCGCCGCCGGTCGCCGAGCCGCCCGAGCCGCCGGCGCCGCCTCCCGTCGCGGCGCCTCCCCCGGTGCCGGTTGATCCGCCGCCGGTGGAGCCGCTGCCGCCTCCGACGGCGCCTCCGTCGGGACGCTCGATGGGAGAACCGCATGCGAAGAGCAGGGCCAGCACGAGGGCGCGTTTCATGGCGCGGCGGTATACCCGGTTCGGGCCTCTTGACCCGGCATGAACTTCCGTTCAGTCTGCCCGGCGAGGCTCCCCGATGACCGCGCTTGCGCAGCTCTCCTTCGATCCGCTCGACGAATTTCACCCCATCGTTCGCGAGTGGTTCCTCGAAGAGGTCGGGCAGCCGTCCGCGCCACAGCTCCAGGGCTGGCCCGTCATCCGCTCGGGGAAGAACGTGCTCATCGCGGCGCCGACGGGCTCGGGCAAGACGCTCACCGCCTTCCTCGCGTGCCTCGACGAGCTGTTCCGCGCCGCCTGCGACGGCACGCTCGAAGACGAGACGCGCGTGCTCTACGTCTCGCCGCTCAAAGCGCTCGGCAACGACGTGCAGAAGAACCTGCTGCAGCCGCTCGAGCGCCTGCAGGCGCGGGCGGCCGCGAAGGGCCTGAAGCTGCAGCCCATCCGCGTGATGGTCCGCACCGGCGACACGCCGTCGCACGAGCGGCAGGCGATGGTGAAGAAGCCGCCGCACGTTCTCATCACCACGCCCGAGTCGCTCTTCCTGTACCTCACCGCCACCCGCTCGCGCGCGACGCTCACGAAGGTGAAGACGGTCGTGGTCGACGAGATTCACGCGCTCGCGCGAGACAAGCGCGGCTCGCACTTCGCGCTCTCGATGGAGCGGCTCAAGACGCTCGGGCCGGTCGCCCCGCAGCTCATCGGCCTGTCTGCGACCGTGCGGCCGCTCGAGCTGCTCGCGCGGTACCTCACCGGCACCAGCCAGTCGTGCGAGCTGGTGCAGATCGGTCACCTCCGCCCGTGGGAGCTCTCGGTCGAGACTCCGGAAGACGAGCTCAGCGCGGTGGCGACCCACGAGATGTGGGGCCAGATCTACGACCGGCTCGTGGCGCTCACGAAAGAGCACCGCACGCTGCTCGTCTTCACGAACACGCGCCGGCTCGCCGAGCGCGTGGCGCACGATCTCGGCGAGCGCCTCGGCGAAGGCCTCGTCGCCGCACACCACGGCTCGATGTCCCGCGAGCTGCGGCTCAAGGCCGAAGAGGCGCTCAAGGCCGGCAAGCTCAAGGTCATGTGCGCGACCGCGTCGCTCGAGCTCGGCCTCGACATCGGCTCGATCGACCTCGTCGTGCAGCTCGGCACGCCGCGCTCCATCTCCGTGATGCTGCAGCGGCTCGGCCGCGCGGGGCACCGCCTCTCGGCGATCTCGAAGGGCATCCTGTTCGCGTTGACGCGAGACGAGCTCGTCGAGTGCACCGCGCTCTTGCGCGCGATCAAGGAAGGCCGCCTCGACGCCGTCCGCATGCCCGAGCGCCCGCTCGACGTCCTCGCGCAGCAGGTCGTCGCCGAGGTCGCGGCGCGCGACTGGAGAGAGCGCGAGCTGTTCGCCGTGTTCAAGCGCGCGATGCCGTACGCCGGCCTCGAGTGGGCAGACTTCGAGAAGGTGCTGCAGATGATCAGCGAAGGCGTCGCGACCACGCGCGGCCGCAGCCGCGTGCACGTCCACCGCGACCGCGTGAACGGAGAGCTCAAGGCGCGCAAGGGCGCCCGCCTCGCCGCGCTGCAGAACGGCGGCGCCATCCCCGACACGTTCTCGTACGCCGTCGTCCTCGAGCCCGAGGAGAAGGTCGTCGGCTCGCTCGACGAGGACTTCGCGATCGAGTCCATGCCGGGCGACGTCTTCGTCCTCGGCACGAACACCTGGCGCATCCGCCGCGTCTACGACGGGGCGGTGCGCGTCACCGACGCCGCCGGAACTCCGCCGACGGTGCCGTTCTGGAACGGCGAGGCGCCGGCCCGCACCGAGGAGCTCTCCGCCGAGGTCGCCCGCCTGCGCGAGGACCTGATGCAGCGCGAAGACGCGCACGCCTGGCTCGAGCAGGAGCTGGGCCTGAAGCTCCGCGACGCCGCGCAGCTGCTCGGCTACGTGCGCACCGGCACGCGCACGCTGGGCGCGGTGCCGTCGCAGACCACCGTCGTCGCCGAGCGGTTCTTCGACGAGGCCGGCGGCATGCAGCTCATCATTCACGCTCCGTTCGGTGGGCGCATCAACCGCGCGTGGGGCCTGGCGCTGCGGAAGAGCTTCTGCCGCTCGTTCGACTTCGAGCTGCAGGCGGCGGCGAGCGACGACGGCATCCTGCTCTCGCTCGGCGAGCAGCACAGCTTCCCGCTCGTCGAGATCTTCGACTTCCTCAACGCGAAGACGGTGGAAGACGTGCTCACCCAGGCGGTGCTGCAGGCGCCGATGTTCGGCACGCGGTTCCGCTGGGTCAGCGGGCGCGCGCTCGTGCTGTCGCGCATGCAGTCGGGCAAGCGGGTGCCTCCGCCGATTCAGCGCGCCCGCTCGGAGGACCTCATCGCCGCGGTGTTCCCCGCGCAGGTCGGCTGCCAGGACAACCACGGCGGCGGAGACATCGAGGTCGTCGATCACCCGCTCGTCACCGAGTCGCTGAAGGACTGCCTGCGCGACGCCCTCGACGTGGACGGCCTCAAGCGCGTGCTCGAGGCGATGAAGGTCGGGACCATCTCTCGCGTGGCGATGGATCTGCCGGAGCCCAGCGTGTTCGCGCACGCGATGTTGAACTCCGCGCCGTACACGTACCTCGACGACGCTCCGCTCGAAGAGCGGCGGGCGAGGGCGGTCGCGGTGCGGCGCACGCTGCCGGCGGAAGACGCCGCGCAGCTCGGCGCGCTCGACGCCAAGGCGATCGAGCAGGTCATCGCCGACGCCCAGCCGCTGATGCGAACGGCGGATGAAGTCCACGACGCCCTGCTGCAGCTGGGAGTCCTGCCGTTCACGCTGAGCGCAGGCGCCGCAGGCGCAGCCCTTCAGGCTGCTCCGCTCAGGGTGAACGGCGAGGACTTCGAAGAGCTCCTCCGCGCCCACCGCGCCGGTACGCTGGGCCGCTTCGCGTACGCGCGCGAGCGTGTCCCCTGGGTGCGCGCGCTCTTCCCCGACGCGAAGACCCTCGAGCCGCTCGAAGGCGACGCGCCGGTCGATCGCGAGGCCGCGCTGCAGGCCGTCGTCCGCGGCCACATGGAGGTCTGCGGCCCCACCACGCCTGCCGAGCTCGCGGCCCGCATCGACCAGCCGGCCTCGGACGTCGAGCAGGCGCTGTTCCGCCTCGAGTCGGTGGGCCAGGTGCTGCGCGGCCGCTTCCGCCCGAACGCCTCGGCGGAAGAGTGGTGCGACCGTCGCCTGCTGCAGCGCATTCACCGCCTCACCGTCGGCAAGCTGCGCGCCGAAGTCGAGCCGCTCTCCGCGCAGGACTTCATGCGCTTCCTCTTCCGCTGGCACCACGTCGACGCGGACTCGAAGCTGCGCGGGCCCGCCGCGCTGCTCAAGCTCGTCGAGCGCCTCGAGGGCTACGAGGCCCCCGCCGCCGCCTGGGAGCAGGAGCTCTTCCCCGCGCGCATGAAGCAGTACGTCGGCGAGTGGCTCGAGCAGGCCTCCTACAGCGGCGAGGTCGCCTGGGCCCGACTCACCCAGCGCGACGCGAAGCCGGTGACCGGCCCGCGCCGCGGCGACGTCGTCACGGCTCCGCTGCCCGAGCCTCGGCGCGTCAGCAGCCCGGGTCGCAACGCCTCGCTCACGTTCGTGCGCCGGTCGCAGCTCGACGCGCTGCTGCAGGCCGCACGGCCGTACCCCGCCGACGGGCCGCCGCCCTTGCCGGAAGGTCTCTCCACCGCCGCGAAGGACGTCGCCGCCGTCCTCGAGCGGCGCGGCGCCTCGTTCTTCAACGAGCTGTGCGCCTCGGCCCGCCGCCTGCCGACCGAGGTCGAAGACGCGCTCTGGGAGCTGCTCGCGCGCGGAGTCGTCACCGCCGACGCCGTGCAGAACCTGCGCGTGCTGCAGAGCCCGAAGCTCAAGAAGCGCCAGCGCGCGATGCAGCGCGGGGGACCGGGCCGGTGGACGCTGCTCCAGCCCGCCGAGCGCATGGAGCCTGCCGCGCTGGAAGAGCACCTCGCGAGGCTCTTCCTCTCCCGCTACGGCATCGTGTTCCGCGACCTGGTGGTGCGCGAGCCGCTGGCGCCGCCGTGGCGCGACCTCTCGTACCTCTACCGGCGCATGGAGGCGCGCGGCGAGCTGCGCGGAGGCCGCTTCCTCTCCGGCTTCGCGGGCGAGCAGTTCGCGCTCCCCGAAGCGGTCGAGCTCGCGCGGTCGACGCGCCGTCGCGAGAAGAACGGCGAGGTCATTCGCCTCTCCGCCGTCGACCCGTTGAACCTCACCGGCATCGTGACGCCCGGAGAACGGGTCGCGGCGATCATGGGCCAGCACGTCACGTACGTCGATGGCGTGCCGCAGCGCGAAAGCTTAAGTACGGCGCCTCTTGTCTCAAGCTGAAGTCAGCGGTCGCGCCTTCCTGGGGATCATCAACTACGTCCGCGAGACGCACGGGAAGAATGCGCTCGTCGAGCTGCTGCCGATGCTGCCGCCGGTCGCGCGCACGATGTTCTCGCAGCGCATCCTCCACGGCACCTGGTACCCGTACGACAGCTACGTCGCCTTCCTGAAGGCGCTCGAGGCGAAGTACGGCCGCGGTGACCCCGCCTACTGCCGCACGCTCGGGGCAAGCAGCGGCGTCCGCGACATCAACACCGTCTTCAAGATCTACCTCGCCATCGCGAGCACCGAGTGGCTCATCCGCGGCTGCTCGAAGGTGTGGCCGAGCTACTACCGCAACGCCGGCACCATGGAGGCGATTCGCTGGTCGCCCGACGACACCCTGCTGCGCATCACCGGCTTCCCGGACATGGCGCCGCAGCACTGCCGGCTCATGGAGGGGTGGATGATCTCGACCATGAACGCGCTCAAGGTCGACGTGCTCGACCCCCGCGAGTCGATGTGCACCTCGCGTGGCGGCTCGGCGCACGAGTTCGCCTGCCGCTGGAAGAAGCGGTAGCGCTCAGGGCGCCGACGAGATGAACGGAACGCTGCCCGGCTTGCGGACGACCCCGCACGCGATGCGATCGCCCGCGTTGCCCGCCGGCTGCGATTTGAAGTCGTCGACGTCGTCGTGCACCACGAGCGCCTTGCCCATGATGTCGTTCTCCGCGTTCGTCCCGACCGACCAGAGGCTCGTCGAGAACACGAGCTTGCCCTTGCCGTTCTGGCGCACCTCGATGTTGCCGATGTCGCCGAGGTGCGCGGGTGGCTGCTCGAGCTGGCCGTGCTGGTGGCCACCGGGGTTCCAGTGCGGGCCCGCCGACTCGGCCTTGTCGTCGCTGCAGTCGCCCTTCTCGTGCAGGTGAACCGCGTGAAGGCCCGGCATCGTCGACTCGAGCTCGAGCTCGACGCGCGTCTCCATTCCGGTGACGAAGAACTTCGCTTCGCCGGCGACGGTCGAGCCGCTCTTCGCCTCGAGCTTCGCGATCGCCACGGGAACAGGGCCTTCGTCGCGCCGCGCGTCATGGGTGCACGCCGCCAGAACCAGGACTGCAGGAAGAAGTCGGTACATGCTCAGCGAGCGCTGCACGACATATGCCTCTCTCTGCGCGTGACGCTGCCTGCGCCGGCGTGTCGCGTTTCGCCTCAATCGCCATGGCGAACGGCGCGCGCTGCCCGTGAAGCTCAGGCTCAGCGCACGCGTCGGGCGAGGCGTCTCGGCCGGACGGCGCCTGCGGTCTTCCGTTCGCGAGGGGAGATTTTCCGACCCCAGGGCGCGTTTTTCCGCTGAATCGGTTCGGCCTGAGGCGCGTCTCCGCGCACATGAAATCAAGGGCCTGGACCGTCGCGGCGCTGCTGTCCCTGGGCTGTGCACCCGCGTACGTCGTGACGCGGCCCCCGGACCCCGTCATCGTCGAGTCCGCTCCGCCGCTGGTGACGGTGCCGCCGGAGAGCTACGTCGATGTCCCGTACGACGTCGACGGCGTGGGCGTCGGCTCGGTGGCCGAGTTCTACGACCCGCTCGCCCCGTACGGCACGTGGACCGAAAACGACACCTACGGCTGGGTCTTCGTGCCGTCGCAGTCGGACTACGTGCCGTACTCGGACGGCTACTGGTCGAACACCGACTACGGCCTCACCTGGGTGTCGAACGAGCCGATCGGCTGGGCCGTCACGCACTACGGCCGCTGGGTCTACGAGACGCGGTGGGTCTGGGTGCCGGACACCGTCTGGGGCCCCGCGTGGGTCGACTGGAGGGAATACGACGGCTACGTCGGCTGGGCGCCGCTGCCTCCGACCGGCGCGCCGAGCTGCCCGTACTCGTCGTGGCGGTTCGTCAACGTCAGCGTCGTGTTCAACACCGACGTCTCGCGTTGGTACCACCCGGCGTCGGCGGTGCCGCAGCACCTCGAGCGCGCGAAGCCGTGCAACCGCTGGGTGCGGCCTCCGTCCGGCGTCGCGTACGTCGCCGGCCCCGACCGCCCGTGGGTGAAGAACCGCCCGCCCGAGAAGGTCTTCGTGGGCAAGCTCGGCCGCTACCAGCCGTCCGAGCGGCCGCTCATCGAGCGCCGCGCCCGCGAGGCCGCGGACCGCTGGGCGCAGCGGCGTGACGCCGAGCGCGCGCGCCGTACGCAGGACGCCGACGCGCGCCGCCGGCCCGATGCGCAGCGCGAGCAGAACGAGCGCCGCGCCGCGGACGAGCGCCGCCAGCGCGAGGCCGACACGCGCTTCGACGAGCAGCGCCGCCGCGACGCCGAGGTGAGGGCCGAGCAGGCGCGCCGCCAGCAGGAAGCGCTCGAGCAGCAGCGCCGCCGCGACGCCGAGGCGCGCGCCGAGGAAGCGCGCCGCCAGCAGGAGTACGAGCGCCAGGCCGAGGTCGCCCGCCGCGCGCAGCTCGAGCTGCAGCGCCGCGAGCAGGAGGAAGCCGCGCGCCGGCAGCAGCAGCTCGACCTGCAGCGCCGCGCGGAAGAGGCCCGCCTGCAGCAGGAGAACCGCCGCGAGCAGGAGCGGCAGCGCCGTGAGGCCGAGCTCCGCGCCGCGGACGAGGCTCGCCGCCAGGAGGTCGAGCGCCGCGAGCAGGAGCGCGCTCGCCGCGACGCCGAGGCCCGCGCGGCCGAAGACGCCCGCCGCCAGCAGCTCGAGAACGAGCGCCAGGCCGAAGCCGTGCGCCGCGCACAGCTCGAGCAGCAGCGCCGCGACGCCGAGGCGCGCCGCATTCAGGAGGCCGAGGACGCGCGCCGGCAGCAGGAGCTCGAGCTGCAGCGCCGCGCCGAGGAGGCACGCCGCCAGCAGGAGCTCGAAGTCCGCCGCCAGCAGCAGGAGGAAGCGCGTCGCCAGCAGCTCGAAGCGCAGCGCCGGCAGCAGGAGGAGATGGCGCGCCGGCAGCAGGAGGAGATGGCGCGCCGGCAGCAGCAGGAGGAGCTGATGCGGCGGCAGCAGGAAGAGATGGCGCGGCGCCAGCAGCAGGAGGAGCTGATGCGGCGGCAGCAGGAACAGATGGCGCGGCGCCAGCAGCAGGAGGAGCTGATGCGGCGGCAGCAGGAAGAGATGGCGCGGCGGCAGCAGGAGGAGATGGCCCGGCGGCAGCAGGAGGAGATGGCCCGTCGGCAGCAGGAAGACATGCGCCGCCAGCAGTTCGAGGCGCAGCGCCGGCAGCAGGAAGAGCTGCAGCGCCGCGCGCAGCAGGAAGCCGACCTGCGCCGCCGGGCGGAAGAGGTCCGCCGCGACGAGCTGCGCCGCCAGCAGGAAGGTCGCCCCGAGCAGGGCCGCATGATGCGGCGTGGCCGCTGAGCGGCATGTAGGCCTCGTGCACACAGGCGAAGCGGAAACCGATTTCCGCCGCGGCCCGTACGGGAATGCATGACGCTTCCGATTGGCCGGACCCGCCCCCGCCTCATCGAGCTGCCCAACCCGAATCGCCTGCCGGAGCGTCGCGCCGCCACGCAGCGGCAGTCGCCTGCGTTCGCCGAGTACAACGGCCGCTCGGGCTGGCAGCTGCAGCCGTCGACGCGTCCGGGCATGCCGGAGCTGCGCGGCGACCTCGCGCCCGGCGGCCGCTACGACCCGACGCGCGTCGGGGACGAGCTCCCCGGCAGCCAGCGCCTGTTCGCGACGAGCACGTGGGGCTTCCCGTCGTACACGCGCTCGAGGCACCACTACGCGGTGCTCAGCGACCCGCTGCCGCGCGGCACGACGTGGGCGCAGGCGAACGATGCGCTGCAGCGCTTCAACGCGCCGACGCGCGACGCGTGGCGCGGCGTCCCCGGCGACGGCCGCGCGACGAGACAGACCGTCGTCGAGCCGTCGACCGGTCTGCCCGCCGGCGTCGTCACGGTCGAGCGCGGCGACGGCTGGGTCCGCAACACCACGACCTCGGCGCACGCGCTCATCGGCAGCATCACGCGCCGCATCGTCCGCGACGACCAGGGCCGCTACCGCATCCTCACCGAGGGCGAAGGCCGCGGCGGGCCGGCGGGCGGCATCCGCCACCGACTCAACATCGAGGGCATTCCCGGCGTCGTCGCCGGCGGCCCCGAGCTGTTCAGCCGGATGGACGAGATCACCCTTCGCTACCTTCGCCAGCAGCGCCGCTGACCGTCTCGCTGCCACGTCCGAAAATGGCCAGACAGGGTCCGCCGGGTTCGCTACATCACCCGGCGGATGAGCGACACGTATTACCGGGCACTGGCCTCCCGCGACCCGCGCTTCGACGGAGTCTTCTTCGTCGGCGTCACCACCACCGGCATCTACTGCCGGCCCGTCTGCACCGCGCGGCTCGCCGGCCGAGACCGCTGCGTCTTCTTTCCCACGCGCGCGAAGGCCGAGGCCGAGGGCTTCCGCGCGTGCTTCCGCTGCCGGCCCGAGCTCGCTCCCGGCAACGCGCCGGTCGACGCCGTCCCGCGGCTCGTCGATCGAGCCGTGCGCCGCATCGAGCATGGCGCTCTCAACGAGGCATCCGTCGACGAGCTCGCCGAGCAGCTCGGCGTCACCGGCCGTCACCTGCGCCGCGCCATGGTCGAACAGCTCGGCGTCTCGCCCGTCGAGCTCGCGCAGACCGCGCGCCTCGCGTTCGCGAAGCGGCTGCTGCAGGACTCCGGGCTGCCGCTCGCGGACCTCGCGTTCGCGGCCGGCTTCCAGAGCGTGCGCCGCTTCAACTCGGCGTTCCGCGCGCACTTCGGCCGCAGCCCGTCGTCGCTGAAGCGCGAGCGGCCCGAGACGGGCGGCCTGAAGCTGCGGCTCGATTACCGCCCGCCGCTCGCGTGGGACGCGCTGCTCGCGTTCCTCGCGTTCCGCTCGATCCCCGGCGTCGAGGTCGTCGCGGACGGCGCGTACCACCGCACCGTCGGCCTCGACGGCAAGCGCGGCTGGGTCAGCGTCACGCGCGACGGCACGCGGCTGACCGCGACCGTGTCGACGTCGCTGCTCGGCTCGCTGATGCCGCTCGTCGCGAAGCTGCGCAGCCTGTTCGACCTCGACGCGCACCCGGCCCAGGTCGACGCCGTGCTCGCGAAGGACCCGGTGCTCAGGCCGCGCGTGCGTCGCAACCCCGGCCTGCGCGTGCCCGGAGCGTTCGAGGGCTTCGAGACCGCGGTGCGCGCGGTGCTCGGCCAGCAGATCTCGGTGAAGGGCGCGACGACGCTCGCGGGCCGGCTCGTGCAGCGGTTCGGCGTCGCGGTGAAGGGCGCTCCGCACGGGCTCACCCACGTGTTCCCGACCGCCGCGTCGATCGCGAAGGCGAGCGTCGACGACGTCGCGAAGATCGGCATGCCCGGCGCGCGCGCGAACGCGCTGATCGGGCTCGCTGCCGCGATGTCACGCGGGCTCGAGCTGCAGCGCGGCGTGCCGATCGAGCCGACGCTCGAGAAGCTGCGCGAGCTGCCCGGCATCGGCGAGTGGACCGCGCAGTACCTCGCGATGCGCGCGCTGTCGTGGCCCGACGCGTTCCCGGCGTCAGACCTGGGGGTGCTCAAGGCGCTCGCCGCGAAGAACCCGAAGCAGAGCAGTCAACGCGCCGAGGCGTTCCGCCCCTGGCGCGCGTACGCAACCGTCCACCTGTGGAGCTGAGAACGCATGGAAGCCATCGAGATGAAGTCGCCGATCGGAAAGCTCACGCTCGTCGCTGACGGCGACGCGCTCGTCGGCGTGTACCTGGAGACGTACGAGGCTCCGAACGCCGAGCGCCGATCGACGCCGGCGCTCGAGCGCGCGGCGACGCAGCTGCGCGAGTACTTCGCCGGCACGCGCGAGACGTTCGACCTCGAGCTTCAGCCGCGCGGCACCGAGTTCCAGCGCGCGGTGTGGAGCGCGCTCGGCGAGATTCCGTTCGGGCACACGGTCTCGTACGCGCACGTCGCGAAGCGCATCGGCCGGCCGAGCGCGGTGCGCGCCGTCGGCGCCGCGAACGGTCAGAACCCGATCGCGCTGATCATCCCGTGTCACCGCGTCGTCGGCTCCGACGGCTCGCTCACCGGCTACGGCGGCGGACTCCCGCGAAAGAAGTGGCTGCTCGCGCATGAAACGCGACAGCGCGCCCTCTGGGCCCCGAGCCCCGCCGGCAGGCGACTCAAAACCGTCAACGCGAGTTGACCCTGTAACCTCGGGTTTTCACGTAGAAACTCGCGCACGCGCGCGCACGAGAACCCACTCGTATGCACGCGCTCCCGAACGTCGACAACGTCGTCCACTTGAAGACCTGGGTCGATCGCCAGGTGCACAAGAACCGTCCGTTCAACGAAGAGGCTCAGCTCTACGCGTACGGCGACGCGATCGGCCTCGGCCAGCCCGGCGTCTTCATCGATCGCCACAGCGGCGCGCTCTCGTTCACGGTCGGCAACGCGAAGCCCGGCACCACGCTGCGCATCGGAGCGATGAGCTCCCGCCGCCGCCGCGTCGTGAAGGCGATGGAGCTCGCCGTCGAGAAGGGCTGGACGTTCGGCAACGCGCCGCGCGACGTCCGCGTCCGCGTGAGCTTGAACGCCGCAGAGCTGCGCCGCATGGGCATCACGCCCGGCTCGAAGCTGGGGCTGCAGACGCTCGACGGCGCCGAGCGCGGCGACATCACCTGGCTGCCCGTGCACAGCGAGGAAGAGATCCGCCCGCGCTGATCAGCGCACCGCCACGCACGGCGCGTCGAAGCGCCGCTGGCACTCGGCGTCGAGCCTCCGCGAGAGCCGCTGCGCGAACGACCAGCCGTCGCGGCTGCACATGACCGCATCGGCGAAGCGCTCGACGAGCTCGCCGCCCGCGAGCGCCTCGACGCTCTTGACCGACGCGGCCCGCTCGCACGCCGGCAGGCGGCCCGGCACCCACGCGCCCGAGCGAATCGTCCACCACACGCGGCGGCCGCCGAGGCGAATCGGCTGCTGGTACACGCGCGCGGCGACGTCGATCGGCACCGACGCGTGGCCGTGCGCGAGCTTCGCGACCTCGACGCTGCCCAGCATGAGCGGACCCGACGAGGGGTGCTCGTCGCCGAAGCGCTCCTCGTAGGCCGTGACGACCCGCACCTCGCTCGGCAGCGTCTGCGTCTGCTGGTCGGGGTGCAGGGCTTCGACGACGGCGGCGCCGGCCGCTCCGCCGGCGAGCGGCAGCGCGAGAAACGCGTCGCTGTAGTTGTAGCGGTACGAGAGGCTCCGCGACGCGGACGCTTTCGTGAGCAGCACCATCGCGCCGACGCCGGCGGCTGCGCCGAGGCCGCCGCCGATCCACAGCGGCACGTCGCGCGAGACGCGCAGCTCGCGGTCGACCTTCACCGTCTGCTCGATCGGCGTCGCGCACGTTCGCTCCTCGTGGACTTCGAGGTCGACGTTCGGCCAGTCGCCGGGGAAGACGGACGCGACGAGGTCTCCCTGCTTGCAGCGCTCGAGCCCGCGCGTCGACGAGAGCACGGTCGACGATTCCACGGTCGAGCAGCCGGCGAGCGCAACGAGGAGGATGGGGCGCATGCGCCGCGCGGAGAGCAACGCGGGTGCCATGCCGACCTCTTCGAGACATCTCGGGCCGCTGCCGCACGCTGCGCAGCGAAAAGCGCGACGCCGTCGTCAGATCGTTCTTCGGTTCTCTCGATGAGCGACTTCTAGAAAAACGAACGGCCGTGCAGCATGAAGAACACGACGACGCCCGTGACCGAGACGTACAGCCAGATCGGCCACAGCAGCCGCGTGACCTTCGTGTGCTTGAGGAACTCGCGCCGCGCCGCGAACCAGAACGCCGACAGCGCCATCGGCAGCACGGCCATCGACAACAGCACGTGGCTCGCGAGCACGGTCAGGTACAGCGCGCGGTAGCTGCCCACGTACTTCGTGTCGCCGTGCACGAAGTGGTACGCGACGTAGCCGAGCAGGAACAGCCCGGAGAGCGCGAACGCCGCGACCATGAGCCGGCGGTGCAGCTCGGAGTTGCGGCGCGCGATGGCGATGCGGCCGGCGACGAGCAGCACCGCGGCCGTCGCGTTGAAGCTCGCGTTCACCGCCGGCATGAACGAGAGGTCGACCGTGCCGCCGCGCACGCCGCCGTGGAACAAGAGCAGCCACGCGAGGAACGCGAGCGCTGCGACGGAGACGACCGTGTTGAAGACCGCGAACCGCACGTTCATTGCTTCGCCATGAATTGATCGAGGCCCTTCGCCGCCATCTTCCGGACCTTGTTCTTCACCATCGGCGTCCAGCCGAGCAACAGGCCGGTCGGGCCGAGCGCCTGGCGTGACCAGCGCCAGAAATCGAACGCGTCCTGGTGCTCGCTGATCAGCCCGTCCTTGAACTTGAACTTCGCGTCGATGCGGTTGACGACCTTCCGGCCGGTCGCCGCGAACGTGTAGTACGCGTCCCAGTGCGCCGACCCTTCGGTGTCGTTCGCCTGCACGTCGCGGAACTCGATGCGCAGGTCTACAGCGCGCTGGCACAACATCTTCCACATGCCCTTCGCGCGCTCTCCCTGAAGCTCGGGGAACACGGCGTCGCCGAACTTCACGTCGGGCGCGTAGCACGCGGCCATGCCTTCTCCGTCGCGCCTCTGGAACGCCGAGTAGAACCGCTCGATGAGGTGGGCGTTGGTGTGCACGGCGCCCTCATTGCGTACTTGAATCGCCTCGTCCAGCAGCGCAAACTCTGCGCCTTCTGACGTCGTGGAGGTGATCATGCGCCGCTTCCTGTTCGCGCTGCTGGTGGTGTCGTCCAGCAGCGGGTTGGCCGCAGAGCAGTGCATCGAGGGGATTCCGAAAGTTCCGCTCGAACGTCATCTGCGACAGCTCTATCTCGATCTGCTCGGGCGCCCCCCGACGATGGATGAGTACCGCTTCATCCAGGCAAAAGGCGCCATCACCGAGGCCGACATCGACGAGCTGATGTCGCGCGACGAGTACTTCGAGAAGGCGAAGAACTACCACCGCGCGCTGCTGCGCTCGAACGTGACCGCGAGCGTCTACGACAACGGCGACACGCGCGTGAACCCGACGACCGACGGCTTCCGCCCGCTCGAGGCGCGCGGCAACCCCGCGGCGCGCACGCGCGGCCGCAACGGCCTGGGCTGCGATCACTTCATCCAGCAGGACAACTGCAACGCCCAGTTCCAGGACCCGCACCTCGAAGGCGCCTCGAAGGTGTGCCGCGACCCGAACGGCGTGCCGCTGCCGGTGAGCGTCGACTACGACACCGGCATCTACGCGTGCACGCAGCTCGCCGCGACCGACTGCGCCGCGGCGGCCTCGTCCGGCCTGCTCGCGGGAACGGGCACCGGCGGCGCGCCCGACAAGCTCCTCTACTTCTGCGACAACCGCCGCCAGACGAACGGCTCGCTGGTCCCGTTCCTCTGCCTGCCTGATCCGCTCAAGCCGACGACGATGAACATGACGGTCGAGACGCTCGACGCGCAGGGCCGCGTGGTGACGTTCTCGAACCCCGCCCCGGTCGCGGGCGCCGCGTTCAACCAGCTCGATCGCTGCGACCTCTCGCTCGCGTTCGATCGCGGAGTGAAGGGCAACTACATCACCCGGCGCGGCTGCTGGGTGCGCGAGGGCGTGACGAACGCGCCGGCTCCGTATTGGGACAAGAGCGGCGTGGCGACCGTCGTCGCGTGCGCGATCGAAGCGCAGGCGCGCGACGTGAACCCGGTCACGATGCAGTCGTGTGAGGCCTCGAACTTCATGTCTGACCGCTCGTGCGGCTGCGGCGTCGGCTTCCGCCGGTGCAGCTTCAACGCGAACGGCATCAACGTGCAGGGCTCGCGCATCGCGGCGGTCAACGAAGAGCCGCTGCAGATCACCGACTCGGTCGTGCGCCGCGGCGAGGACTACTTCAACATCCTCACCACGCGCCGCAGCTTCCTGAACTCGACGCTGTCCGAGTTCTACCGGGAGAAGCAGGGCGTCGGCGTCTGGGCGGTGACCCCGCCGGCAGATCTGCAGGCGCTGCCGGTCATCGACTACACGATGGATCCGAACCAGTGGGTCGAGTTCACGCGCGACGACTACCACTCGGGCGTGCTCACCACTCCCGCGTTCCTCTACCGCTTCCCCACGCAGCGCGCGCGCGTGAACGTCTTCTACGAGGCGTTCCTCTGCAAGCACTTCGCGCCGCCGCCCGACGCGGTGGTCCCCCCGGCCGACGACGCGTGCAACCGCGAGAACAACCTCGCGCGCCGCTGCGGCTGCAACTACTGCCACGCGACCATCGAGCCGACCGGCGCGCACTGGGGCCGCTACGGCGAGCGCAACGCGACGTTCCTCGACCCGGCGCGCTTCCCCCGCTTCGAGGCGAAGTGCCGCGACTGCGCGCTCGGCGTCAGCGGCACCGCGTGCGACCGCGAGTGCACCGACAACTACGTCACTACCGCGCTCGACGGCGACGGCGCCAACAGCATCGGCCTGCTCAAGACGTATCTCTACCGGACCCCCGACGAAGAGCCGAACATCGTCGCGGGCCCGAAGCTGCTCGTCGAGCGCATGATGCAGACCGGCGACCTCGAGCGCTGCGCGGTGAAGAACGTGTGGAACGAGATGCTCGGCCGGCCCATGACGACGCAGGAGCAGGGCATGTACATGGGCGAGCTCACCACGAAGTGGGTGGCCAGGGGCCGCAGCTTCAAGGAGCTGCAGAAGCTGATCATGGCGACGGACGCGTACCGGAGGGTCGACTGATGAGAGCGCTACTCTTCGGTGTGCTGGTGCTGGCGGCGTGCAGCAAGGCGCCCGCGCCGGCGGACAAGGTCGGTGACCTCTCGCCGATCGACATGAGCAATCACCCGCCGATCACGAAGCTGCCCGATCCCGACCTGCAGGGCGGGCACGTCGGCCGCGCGCCGCGGCGCATCACGGTCGCGCAGCTCAAAGCGTCGATCCTCATCACCACCGGCCGCCAGTGGTCGCAGATCGACAACCTCGCCGCGTCGCTCGGCCGCGCCGACTACGCGCTGGTGAACGCCGAGGCGATCGAGCCGAACCTGGTGTTCGCGAAGTTCCTCGAAGACGGCGCGCGCGAGGTCTGCCTGGGCGCGGCCTCGGCCGACCTGTCTCGGCCGAACGCGGCGGACCGCGTGTTGTCTCCGCTGGTGCCGACCTCGACCGACCTGACGACGCTGCCCGACGCCGACGTCCGGCAGAACCTCGTCTACCTCTCGACGCGCTTCTGGGGTCAGCCGCTCGCGGGCGACGAGCTCGACACGTGGCTGCAGACGTTCAAGAAGCTCGCGACCGCGACGAAGACGCCGGTGCCTCCGGCGACGACGGCGGCTCCGCGCCAGCAGGCGTGGGGCGGCATCTGCATCGCACTCATGACGGACCCGCGGTTCTTCACCTACTGAAAGGAGAGCGCCATGAACAAACGTGACTGGGAGCTCCTCCATCGGCGCAGTTTCCTGAAGGCGGCGGCCGGCTTCGGCGGGTCGCTGATGCTGGGCACGATGCCGTTCCGCGCGTTCGCGCAGGCGACGAACCTCGCGCCGGCGGATCGCTGCTTCGTGTTCGCGTACTTCTCGGGCGGCTGGGACGTGCTGTTGTCCCTCGACCCGCGCGACCCGTCGGTCTTCACGCCCGACCGCGTCGCCGAGACGCGCATCCTGCCGGGCTACTCGCTGCTCTCGAACGACGCCTCGTTCCCGCAGACGCTCGTGACGCCGACGACGCGCATGGGCGCCGCGCCGCCGACGATGCAGTTCGGCCCGGCCATCGGCCGGCTCGCCGACCACTACGACCTGATGTGCGTCGTGCGCGGCATGAACATGAACACCGTCGCGCACGAGGTCGGCTACCGGTACTTCCTGACCGGCAAAGAGCCGATCGGCTCGTCCGCGCGCGGCTCTTCGACCGCGACCGAGATCGTCGGCCAGATGAAGCCGACCGTGCCGGTGCCGAACGTCGCGTACGGAATCGAGAGCTACAACGACCGGTACCCGGGCTCGGCGAACGCGCTGAACGTCTCGCGCTCGGCGGACCTGATCCTCACGCTCGCTCCCTCGCCGACCGCGCTGAACTCGGAGGTCGAGAAGGAGCTCGTGAACCTGCGCGGCCAGACGGTGACGTGTGAAGCCGACGCGTACGACACCCGCGGCCTCGTCACGCAGTACCGCCAGTCTCGGTCGCAGATGGGCCAGGTGCTCACGCAGAAGCTCGACAACACGTTCCGCTTCGAGCGGCCCGAGAACGCGGCGGTTCGCGCGGCCTACGGTCTTCCGGCGACGGGCCCGTACGACACCGCGGCCGGTCGCGCTGCGCTCGTGGCCACCGCGCTCAAGCAGGGCATCAGCCAGTGCGTGAGCATCAACCTCGTCGGCGGTCTCGACACGCACTTCGGCACGCAGCTGACCCACGCGACGAACCAGCGCACCGGGTGGAACGCGCTCGGCGATCTCGTGACCGACCTGAGGTCGTCTCCGCACCCCGCGGGCGGCAACTTCATGGACCACACGACCATCGTCGTGTTCAGCGAGTTCAGCCGCACGCCGATGATCAACGGCAGCGGCGGCCGCGATCACCACATCTCGAGCTCGTGCCTGCTCATGGGCGCCGGCATCAAGGGCAACACCGTCATCGGCAAGAGCGGCGACGTCGGCATGACCCCCGGTCGCGTCGACTTCAACACCGGCCTGCCTTCGCCGACCGGTCAGAACATTCTGCCGGAAGAGATCGTGGCCACCGTGCTCGCCTCGGCGGGGCTCGACTACAGCATCACGCGCACCGGGCCGGTGAAGGCGATTCTCAGCAACCCGAAGGTGTAGAGCCCGACGTAGTCGCCTCCGCTCACGCTGAGCGGAGGCCGCAGGCCGCAGTCGAACCGGGCCGCGAGTCGGCTTCGGGCCGCCTTCGACTGCGCGTCCGCTTCGCGGCCGCTCCGCTCAGGGTGAACGGAGGCAGTTTCGACGCTCATGTCCGCTCGTCTCGTCCTAGCATCCCCCTCCATGCGCGCCTGCGCCTGCGCCCTCCTCCTCCTCGCGTGCGGCGGTACTGCAACTGAGACGCTCGTCCCGACGCCGTTCGACGCCACGAGCGTCTCCACCCCGATGGCGCTGCAAGCGGCGCCGTCGTTCGCCGACGAGCGGGGCGGAGGCGTCTTCCTCGACGTCTCCGGCCGCGCCGTGCGCGTGCGCATCGACGGCTCGGCGTACCTCATCGAGAACCACCCCGGGAACCCGGTCGCGCCCGGGCCCGCGAGCGCGGTGTTCCCCCTGGGGCCGTACTCCGCGGTCGTGGCCACCTCGAAGGGCCTGTTCGTCGCCGAGGGCGGCTGGCTCATCGCGCCACCGTGGCGCGAGGTGCTGCCGGCCGACGGCCTCGTCGGCACCGCCATCGGCGAGAACGGCGTCGCGTGGCTCGCGCACGCGAACGGCCTGTTCCGCCTCGAGAGCGGAGCCTTGAGCGAGCTCAAGGAAGCGGGCGCCAGCATCACCGGCATCACCGGCGGCATCGCCGTCGCTCCCGCGCACGACGGCGCGCAGGCGGTCTGGTTCGCGCGGGGCGAGCAGCTCACCTACGCCGAGCGCACCAGCACGACGGCGTTCGTCATCAAGGACAGCGGCCTGCTCGCCACCGACTTGAGAGGCGGCATCACCGCGATCGCCGGCCTCGCTCCGTCGCCGACGTCTCCCGGAGAGCTCTGGGTCATCACGCAGAAGAAGCTGTGGCGCTTCGCGAACGCGGTGTGGAGCCCGTACGAGCTGCCGTACGCACCCAAGGAGCTCGCCGCCGCGGGCCGCGTGCTGTGGCTGCGCGCCGGTGACGGCCTGTTCCGCTACGACGCCGACGCGCTCGCGTGGGGCGAGGCGCGCGGGCTCACCGCCGTGCCGACGCTGCTCGCCGCCGACGCCAGCGGCGCCGCCTGGGTCCGCGTGGGCGCCGAGACGGTCGCGGTCAGCCCGGGCATCACGCCGCGGCTGCAGGGGCTCTTCCAGAACGAGAAGCTCTTCGGCACCGAGGCGCCGGTCGTCGCGCTCGTGCCGGCGAGCTCGGGCGTCGAGGCGGTCTTCTTCAAGGTCGACGACGGCGTCGAGAGAGAGGTGCGCGCCGCCGACGCGTCGCCCGGTGACGGCCCGCTCGCGACCACGCTGTACTTCTCCATGGGGGGCCGCGAGGCCGGCGGCGGAGTGCGGCCCGCGTCGTTCATCACGCTCACCGACGGCGCGCACAGCGTCACGGCGACCGCGCGCTACCCCGGCGGCGTGCTCGCGTCGCGGGTGCTGCACTTCAGCTTGAGCACCGGAGCCAGCGGGCCGGTCGGTTGGGCCGCCGACATCAAGCCGATTCACGAGGCGCGCTGCGCGAAGTGCCACACCGACGGGCCCGGGCGCGGGCTGTCGACCTACGACCTGTGGAAGACGAACAGCACCGCCATCGTCAACGCGGTGAAGGACTTGAGAATGCCCGCTGACGGCCCGCTGGATCCGAGCTTCATCCAGAAGATCGCCCGCTGGGCGAACGGGGGGACGCTGCCGTGAAACGCCTCGCGCTGCTGACCGGCTTCGCGCTCGCCGCCTGCCCCGGCCCGGACAAGCCGCCGATGCCGCCTCCCATCGACGAGTGTGAGGGGCTGCCGGCGATGACCGTCACCGCCTCTCCGCGCGTGCTGCGCGTGAACATGCCGGCGACGCTGATGGCGACGGGCGGCAGCGGTCGCTACACGTTCTCCGTCGCGATGGGCGGCAGCGGCGGAGAGGTGCGCGGCGACCGCTTCATCGCCGGCCCGACTCCGGCGATGGACACGCTCACCGCCGCGGACGACTGCGGCAACTCGGCGAACACGACCGTCGACGTGCGCGCGGCGTTCGGCGTGGCTCCGGCGCGCGCGACGGTGCGGCCGGGCACGACGTTCACGGTGAGCACCACCGGCTTCCTCGGCGCACCGCGCTTCAGCGCGCAGGCGCTGCCGTCGGGCGGCTCGATCACGATGGACGGCCGCTACACCGCCGGCGCGAACGAGGGGCTCGACCTCATCGAGGTGCGAGACACCGGCACCGGCGACCAGGCGGTGCTGCAGTACCGCGTCAGCGCGAGCGCGTCGTTCCGCGCTGCCCCTGCGAAGCTCGCGCTGCCGGCCGGCGCCAGCGTGCCGCTGTCGGTCGCCGACGGCAGCGGCGTCGTCGCGTGGACGAAGACGAGCGGGCCGGGCATGGTCGACGGCTCGACGTTCGTGACCGCGGACACCGAGACCGGCACCGCGGTGCTGACCGGCACGGATCAGTTCACGAACGAGACGACGACCATCAGCATCCGCATCCTCGAGGAGCTCGAGCGCGGAGGCCGCCCGCACGGCCGCGTCACCGACGTCGCGAACATCGTCACCGGCGACTTCGACGGAGACGGCATCCAGGACGTCGCCGTCGGCGTCCCCGAGAGCGACCTCGCGAAGCCGCTGGGCGGCGCGGTGTTCGTCTTCAAGGGCAGCGCGACGGGGTTCCCCTCGAGCCCGACGTGGACCATCACCGGCGAGACCGACACCTCGCAGCTCGGCGCCGTCATGGCGGCGGGCGATCTCGACGGCGACGGGAAAGACGACCTCGCCATCAGCGCGCCGGGCGCGGACATCACGGGCGCCGACTCGGGCGCGGTGCTGTTGTACCGCTTCACCACCGAGGGCCCGCGCCGCATGCGCCCGCCGCTGTCAGGCCTCGGCGCCGGCGCGAACTTCGGCGCGAGCATCGCGATCTCCGACGCCGACGGAGACGGAGACGAGGACCTCGTCGTCGGCGGCCCCGGCTCGGACCTCGCGCCGACCGCGCAGGTGCGCGCGCGCGGCGTCGTCGACGTCTTCCTCGCGCAGCGCGGCGTCGACATCGCCGACCAGGGCAGCATTCGCCTCGGCGGCTGGGACACCGCGGGCGACGGCACGTTCCGCGTCGCGACGAACCTGCGCTTCTCCCGCGCGCTCGCCGTCGGCGACATGAACGGCGACGGCCGGGCCGACATCGCCTCGCTGGGCGCGATCACTCCTCCCGCGGGAGACGGCGGCACGCTGCGCTCGCAGCTCGCCATCGCGGTGCACTTCGGCCGCGACGGCACGCCGCGCTTCGTCGAGAAGCCCGACGTCTACGTGCTGCCGGCGAACCTCGCCGACGCCGACGAGGGCAACGGCCGCCTCGCGTTCGTGCCCGCCGACAACGGCAAGCCGCCGCTGCTCATGATCAGCCTCGAGCGCGCCGACAGCCCGAACCTGTCGGCGATGGATGCCGGCACGACCGGAGGCACGAACGCCGGCGGCGCGCTGTTCTTCGACCTCTCGGGTCGCGCCGCGGGCCCCGGCATCCCCACGACGCCCGCGTTCGTGCAGCGCACCGACGCGTTCGCGCGCATCTACGGCGACCAGCAGAACATCCAGGCCGGCCGCTCGTTCGCCGTCGCCGACGTCGACGGCGCGGCGGGGCTCGAGCTCGTCCTCGGCGCTCCGTACGCCGCGGTGAGCGGCGCCGGCCTCGCGGGGAAGCTGCTGCTCTATCCGCTGGGGGCGTTCGGGGCGGGCACCGTCGCGAACCGGCCGTCCGATTTCCGCGGCAGCGTGCGTGCGGCGACGCTCGGCACCGGGGTCGCCGTCGTGGTGCAGGGCGGCACGCGCAGCCTCGTCGCGCTCGAGTCGCGCGCCAGCACGCAGCACGGAGACTTCACCGGCCGCGTCGTCGCGCTCACCGGCAGCGGGCCGCTCGCCGGGTGGGTGGCGACGACCGTCGATCTCCCCGCGAAGCTCGCGAGCGAGCAGTTCGGCCTCGCGGTGCGCGTCGGGGCGACGGCCGGCAAGGTCCGCGCGCTCGTCGGAGCTCCCGGCTTCAGCGGGCCCGACGTGAACGGCTTCGGCGGCGACACCCAGGTCGGGCAGGCCGTCGCCTACGAGCTGGGCCAGGGCGGCGCGGCGTCGCTCGTGCACGAGGGCGCCATCACCTTCTACCGCGCCGACGGAGGTACCCCGCGGTTCGGCGGTCGCGCGGCGGCGTTCGACGTCGCGCTGACCGACTTCGACGGCGACGGCCAGCGCGACTTCGCGGTCGCGGCGCCGGGCTTTCAGCAGCCGACCGCGACGAACATGGACTACGCGTCGCTCGACGCCGGCGGCGGTTGTCTCGCCGGCTCGACGCTCGGCGGCGTCACCGTTCACACGGTGACCGCTGCGGGGCACCGCGAGGCGTTTCGCGTCTGGGCGGGTGCCGCGATTCCGAACTGCGACGCCGGCACGTGCACGCGCGCGGCGCTGTCGCGCACGGGCATCGCGGGCGGGTTCGACTTCGACAACGACGGCCGCGAAGACCTCGCGGTGACGCGCACGAGCGGGCTCGAGATCTTCGCCGGCCGGCCGGTCGAGGACCCGACGCTCGCGAAGCTCACCGCGGCGTGCGGGCCGCTGTATTCGCTGCCGCAGCTGCCGAACAACTCGTACGGGCCGGTCGCGCTCGGCGACCTGAACGGCGACGGCTGCGACGAGGTCGCCGTGCGCTACGGCGGCGTGAACGGCAACCTGGCAGACCCGTTCCCGACGCCGCAGGGCGTGGTCATCGTGTTCGGGGCCTCGGCCGCGGGGAGGTGCGGCGCGAGCACGACGCCGTCGTTCGTGCGCATCTCCGGAGAGCCGGAGGTGGGGCTCAACTCGATGCAGCTGGGGTTCTCGGTCGCGTACGCGGGCAGCATCCTCGGCGACGCGCGACGCTTCCTCGCGGTGAGCGCGCGGCTCTATCCGTACATGGGTGTGCAGCAGCCGGTGGTGCTGCTGTTCGACGTCGCGCAGGTGCTGACGAAGAAGCCGGCGAGCGGCGGCGCGCTGGTCGGCGCCGTCGGTGACGGGCTGACCCCGATTCCGCTCGTGTACCGGGAGCGCGCGAACCAGCTCGGCCGCTCGCTCGCGGGCAACGTGGATCTGACCGGCGACGGAGTCGTCGACCTCGTCGTCTCGTCGCCCGGCGCCAGCGTGAACGGCGACGGCACCGGCGCGGTCTTCGTGTTCGCGGGAGGCGCTTCGCTCGCGGCTGGAGGGCCGCAGACCAGCGCGCTCACCGTCGTCGGTGACGATCGCGAGCGCGCGCTGTTCGGACAGGACATGTCGCTGTACCCCGGCGCCGGCGCGCTGAAGCCCGCGCTCGGCGTCGGTGCGCCGACCAGCTACCGGACCGGCACGGCGAACGGCGCTGCGTTCGTGACGTCGCTGGATTTCTGATTCGGCGACGAAGGCGTGCACCCTGAGCCGCCGAGGCCGCGGAGCGGACCTCGGCGAGTCGAATGGGTCCGGGCGCAAATGGCATCGCCTTCGAGAGGGCGCTGCCCAGATCGCCCGAGGGGTTCGACAGGCTCACCCCGCGCGGCTTTGTCTCGCTCAGCTCACTGAATCGAGATGGTCAGGTGGTAATCGCCGCTCGTGTCCGGGTCGAAGCTGATCGAGTACTCGCCGGCCTCGGTGATCGGCGCCGAGTAGTAGTCGGTCGTCTTGTTGTTGATGTCGCTCGTCGCGAACGTGCCGCCGGTCGGCCCGAGGATCTGCGTGTCGAACCAGATGTACGCGAGCGCGAAGACGCGGACGTGAATGCGCTTGCCGACGTCTCCGGCGGCGATGGTCACCTTGTACCAGTCGAGATCCGACGAGCTCGACGAGTTGCCGGCGACGCGCACGCCCATGTCGGGTCCGAACGGGCCGAACGTGAGCGGCTGAGCGGACCCCGAGTCGTCGTTGGGCTCGGCCTCGCCGACCGAGTTCGTGATGACCGTCACGGTGATGTTCTCGGTGCGCCGGCCGGCCGTCTCCTCGATGAGCAGGTTCGTGCCCATCGCGTCCGCGGTGACGACGAGGTCGTTGCCGGGGGCGGGCTGGCCCGACGAGCCCGAGGTGTCGACGGGCTCTCCGTTGCTGTCGAGCAGCACGAGCCGCACGTTCGTGGCGGCGGTGCCCATGGACACGTGCAGCGTCGCCGGCACCGGCGTCATCGCGCCGGTGTACTTGATGAGCTTCTTCTCGTTCGGCTCGAGCGTGAGCATCGTGATGGGCGCCGTGTCGGTCAGCGGCAGCTCGACCTTGTCTCCCAGGTCGAACGGCGGGAGCACGATCTCGCGGCCCGCGAAGGTCAGGGTGACGGTGTAGTTGGTGAGCGTCGCGGTGAGGCTCGCGGCGACCTCGACGGCGAGCAGGCGCGGTGTCGGCGTGGTGACCGTCGTGGTGACGCGGCCCATCATGGGCGCCGGAGTCACGGTCGCGGTGACGCTCATCGGGTCGCTGGGGAACGCGAACTCGGGGTCGTTCGAGCGGACCTCGAAGCGCGCGACGCCGCCGCGCATCGGCATGCCGACCGAGCGGATCTCGAAGTACGGCACGAGCGTGAAGATGCCGGGGAACGTGCTCATCACGTTGCCCTGCGTGACGGTGACGTCGCGCGTGCCCGTCATCGCGTTCGCGGCGACGGTGACGTTCGCGACGAGGCCCGTCGCCGAGCCCACCTTCACCGAGTTCACGGTCACGCCCTGGCCGAACGACACCTGTGCGGTGTTCGTCCAGCTCGTCGCGTAACCGGCGATGACGACGTCGGCCGTGACACCCGCCGCGAGCTTCGTCGGACTCACCGAGCTGATGCTGCGCATGGCCATGAAGTCGTCGCCGGGGTCTCCCTTCGGACCTTCCGGGCCGGCCGGGCCTTCCGGACCTGCAGGGCCGGTCGGGCCGGCGCAAGAGAGCGCAAGACTGCCTAGGACGAGGGCGAGAGGGCGCAGGGACATGTCGCATTTGTCGCGAAATGTCCTACGCGGGTTGCCGATTCTCAGTCGTTGGGAAGCAGGCCCAGCGCGATCAGCAGGGGGACGATGACGGCGACGATGGCCTCTCCGGCGATGAGGCCCGAGGCGAGCGGGGCGGCGAACGCGTCGGACGACTTCTTGTCCTTCTTCTCCCAGGCCCAGCCGAGCAGGCCGCCGATGAACATCATCGAGATGACGGCGAACGGCACGAGCATGCCGATGCCGACGCCGGTGGGAGAGGGCACGTACTTTTTGATCTTCTTGTTGCCCTCGAGGATGGTGCAGATGACGCCGATGATGGCGAAGACCACCATCGCGTGGACCGCGTACTTCGGCAGCGCCTCGGCGCCGCGCTTCAAGATGACGGCGAAGCCGGCCCAGCGCGCGCTGGCGGGAGAGGCGAGCTTCGCGTTGTCTCCGACGATGCCGTAGGTGCGCGCGAGGAACGGGTACATCCACGCGACGGCGGCGGCGCCGATCGGCACGCCGACGAGCTGCATCATCGTCAGCTTGCCCGGCGTCGAGCCGATCATGTGACCGGCCTTGTAGTCCTGCATGATGGCTTCGGAGTCGGTCGCGATGGTGCCGGTCGTGCCGCTCGCGACCATGTTCGCGTTGAGGTTGCCGGGCACGATGGCCGCGAACACGCCCTGCATCACGTTCGACAGCGTCGAGATGGGGCCCCAGTTCGTCTCGCCGAGCGCGCGCAGGCCGATGAGCATCAGCGGCAGCGAGAAGAGAATCGCGAGGACGGTGATCCACGGCGCGATGCCGAGGTTCACCCACTGCACGATGATGAGGCCGGTGGCGGCGAGCGCGACGCCGATGCCGATGGTGCGCAGCGAGAGGTCTCCGGTCGCGGCCTTCGCGCCGGTGAGCGCCTTGAAGCTGCGCACCAGCACCTGCCACTTGAGCACGAGCGCGGTGAGGCCGCCGGAGATGAGGATGCCGACGCCCGGCCACATCACCCAGAGCAGAATGTCGCCCTTCTTGAACGTCTCGGCGGTCATCACCGTGCCCTGCGAGTTGATGATGAGGCCGGCGGGCACCAGGATGAGCGGAGCGATCACCCACGACAGAATCGCGCCCGCCATCATGCTCGCGTTGATGCGCACGCCGACGAGGGCGCCGGAGCCGAGCGCGAGCAGGCTCCACGCGACGCCGGTGCCGGTCTTCTTCAGCAGCGGGTGCGGGACGATGAACGCGTCGGGCAGGTACAGGTGCTCGGTGCCGAAGAAGCGCTTGCCGATGCCGCGGAGGATGAGGCCCTCTTCGCGCACCGCGAAGTGCAGGCCGGAGAGCAGCGTGCCGATGCCCATCACCTTCGCGGCGCGGCGGCCCTCGTTGCCCTTCGAGTCGAGGACGATGAGCGTCTCGCCCGCGGCGACGCCGTCGGCGAACGTGAGCTTCTCGTCGACGATGTAATGCTGGCGCAGCGGCACGGCGAGCAGCACGCCGAGCAGGCCGGCGAACGTGAGCCAGAGGAACGACTGAACCTCGGTGAGCTGCAGGTCGAAGCCGCTCTGCTCGTTGGCGCGCAGCATGTCGAACGCCGCGAGCAGGATGCACATGAACGCCGTCTGCGACGCCGAGGTGCCGGCGGTCTGGACGATGTTGTTCTCCCAGCGGTTGTACGAGCGCGAGGCGAGGCCGAGGAAGAGGAAGCCGAAGAACGCGGCGACGACCGAGACGTTCGGGCCGAAGCCGAGCTTCAGCACGATGTAGGGGTACGAGGCGCCCATGATGCCGGCGACGACGATGCCGACGATGACGCTTCGAGGCGTGAGCTCCTTCACCTCGGGAGGCTTCGTACCGACGATGTGTTGGGACTCGCCGCCTTCGCTCTCGGAGCTCATGGACGCGCGGGACTAGTGTTTTTTCGTCCGAGCGTCGAGGATTCTCGCCCGTGCGCGCGGCGGTGTTCTTAGGGTTGGTCGGCCTGGCGTGCTCTGGCGGCAGCCGCCCCGACGGCGGCGTCGACGCCGGGCCGATGCCGCACTGCGAGGACATCTTCGGAGATCGCAAGACGCAGGTGTGCCTGCGCTGGAGCTGCGATCGGCGCTCGCTCTCCGAGGGCGCGTGGGCAGCCGATGCGGGGGCGTGCGAGGCGGGAGAGCTTCCCTCCGAGGCCTACGACAACTCGCTGCGGCTGGTGAACCTGTACCGGTGGCTCGCCGAGCTGCCCGAGGTGACGACGACGTCGATGCGCGACGGGGCGGCCCAGCAGTGCGCCCTGATGATGCACGCGGCGGGCAGGGTCGACCAGATGCCGGCGACGACGTTCCCGTGCTGGTCGCAGGCCGGCGCCGAGGCGGCTCGCAACAGCATCATCGCGCTGACGCCGCCGGTGGCCGCGGTCGACGGGCACATGCGGACGCTGGCTTCGCGGCGGTGGCTGATGAACACGACGCTCGGGCCCATCGGCATCGGCGGCACCTCGGGCGCGAGCTGTCACTGGGTGAGCGGCGGGATGACGGGCGCGTCGAAGCGCTTCGTGGCGTGGCCTCCGGACGGCGTGGTGCCGCTCGACGCGCTGACCCAGTCGCGGGTCGACGAGGCCGGGTGGACGGTGGAGACGTTCTCGTCGTCAGCGGACTTGAGCGGGGCAACCATTGCCGTGCGCGACAACGGAGCCGACGCCCCCGTCGACGTCACGGTGCTGCCGCAGAACGAGGGCAGCGCGTACGCGGTCTCGTTCAAGCCGAGAGGGTGGACGACGCAGGCCGGGCACGAGTACGTGGTGAACGTGGTGGCTCCGGCGATTCAGGCGAACCCGATGGTGTACACGGTGCAGGTGGTCGGGTGCCCGTGAGCTCGTTCACGCTGAGCGGAGGCGACGCAGTCGCCGGAGTCGAAGCGGGCCGATGGACGGCTTCGCAACCGCTTCGACTGCGGCCCGCTTCGCGTGCCTCCGCTCAGCGTGAACGGGAGCGCATTCGCGCTGGGGTTGCATGACTGCCGCCATCTACGAGCCCGACTTCCTCTACGCGGACGGCGCCTTCCGCCGCGGCGCGCGCCTGTGCGTCGACGGTGCGGGTCGGGTCGTCGCGGCTGCTCCCGAGGGAACGGCGGTCGTACGCATGCCCGGCGTGGCGCTGTTCCCCGGCCTGGTGAACGGGCACTCGCACGCCTTTCAGCGCGTGCTGCGCGGGCGCACCGAGCGGGTCGCGAACGGAGACGACTTCTGGGCGTGGCGCGAGCTGATGTACCGGGCCGCGTCGTCGCTCTCGCCCCAGCAGCTCTACGCCGTCTCGCGGCTCGCCTTCGTGGAGATGGCGCTCGCCGGCGTCACGACGGTCGGTGAGTTCCACTACGTGCACCACCAGCCCGACGGCCGGCCATACGACGACGTCCACGAGCTGGCCCGCGCGGTGGTGCGCGCGGCGCGGGACGCCGGCCTGCGCATCGTGCTCTTGCGCGTCGCCTACGCGCGCGCCGGCTTCCAGGTGCCGCCGAACCCGCTGCAGGCGCGCTTCATCGAGCCCGACGTCGACACGTATCTCTCCCGCGTGGCGTCGCTGAAGTTCGACGATCCGCTGGTGAGCGTGGGCATGGCGCCGCACAGCGTGCGCGCGGTGCCGCGCGACTGGCTTCAGGCCATCGCTCGCGCGGGCGGCGTCACGCACATCCACGTCGCCGAGCAGCCCGCGGAGCTGAAGGCGTGCCGGGTGGAGCACGGCCTGCACCCGGTCGATCTGCTCGACGAGGTCGGCCTGCTGAACGCGACGGCGGTGCACGCGATTCACCTCGAGGAGGGCCACGCGCGGAAGCTCAAGCGGGTCTGTGCGTGCCCCACGACCGAGGCGAACCTCGGCGACGGCGTCGTGCCCGCGGACGTGCTGATGAACGCGGGCGTCAGCGTGTCGCTCGGCTCCGACAGCCAGGCGCGCATCTCGCTGCTCGAGGAGGCGCGGCTGCTCGAGGACAACCTGAGGCTGGTGCGGCAGCGCCGCGCGGTGCTCGACGCGGGCGACGGCCGGCTCGCCGAGCGCCTGTTCGCGTGCGCGACCACCGAGGGAGCCGCCGCGCTCGGCGTCGACACCGGCGCGCTGCGCGTCGGCCAGCCGGCGGACTTCTTCACGCTGCCGGTCGACTCGGTCGCCGCGGCCATCTTCGGCCAGGAGCGCGTGCGCGACGTGGCGGTGCAGGGGCGGCTCATCGTTCGCGATGGGCGCCACGCGCTGCACGACGAGGCGCTGCGCGGGTTCAAGTCGGCGGTCGAGGCGCTGGGCTGAATGTCGCCTCGTCGGGGCCGTCGGTCGAGCGTGCGGCTCCTCCTGCTCGTGGCGGCGGCGTTCGCGGCTCCCGCCGCGGCGGATGATCGCGGGCTGGACTGCATCGACTGCGCGCCGCTGCCGGAGGGCTACACGCTGCCGCCCGACTGCCTCTCCGACGGTGCGGGAGTCGGGCGGTTCGTCGCGCTGGAGCCGCCGGCGGCGCGCGTGTGGGTGGGTGCCTCGGCCGAGGCGCACGCGTACGTGGCGGTGTTCGAGAGCGAGGCGAAGGTGGCGTCGTGGTGCCGTGTCTTGTCTGCGTTCGAAGAGCTCGCCGACTCCGGCGGGAATCTCCAGCCGGTGCCGGACAAGTCCGGGCTGCCGTATGTGGCGGTGTCGTCGTTCGCGCGGCCGGGTGGCTGCCTGTCGCTGCAGGCCGATGCGCTCGTGGCATGGCTGTCGGTGTCGAAGCGGTGGGAGGTCATCGTGAACCGCGCGACGAGCGCCAGCCGCTGCGGGGAGGGCGAGGGCGATCCGAACCAGGCGGCCGCGAAGGTGCACGCCGAGGGGCTCGCGGCGTACCGGAAGAAGGACTTCGAGACCGCGGAGGCGAAGTGGCGGGCGTCGCTGCCGTACTTCGAGTCGGTCGCGGACCTCGGGTTCCTGCTGACGAAGCGAGGTCGCTACGCCGAAGCGGAGCCGCTGCTCCTCGACGCCGTGAGCCGAAACCAGCGGCCGGCGAGCTGGTTGAACCTGGCGGACCTGTACTGGAAGACGGGGAACTCGAAGCTCGCGGACAAGGCGTACCGGATCTACGCGAGTCGCCCGCGCTGAGCGTCAGCGCCCGGGGCCGCGAGGCAGCCGCGGGGGTCTGTGAGCTGTGAGGTTTGCGTTGCGCAGTTCGGAAAAATTCCAAACTGCGTAACCGATTCCTCACAAGTCGCAGACCCCCAAGGCACCCCTGTGCCCCCGAGGTTCCGGGGGGGAGTTCTCCGTTTTCGCCCGCGAAGGGGCCAGCAGCGGGACCTGGAAATGCCCCTCGCGGCGACTCGCTTCCGTGCTTGCGCTGCCGCGCAAAGCAGGCTTCAAGCCAACCTTGACCGGTGCTTTGGCGCCCGGCCATGACGGGGTGACCGCACGATGAACCCGAACCTCGAGCCGCTGCTCGCCGAGCTGGTCGCGGTGGACTCGACGTCCACGCTGCCGAACGGTCCGCTTCTCGACGTCCTCGAGAAGCGGCTGTCCACGTTGAACCTCAGCATCGAGCGCCACCGCTACAAAGACGAGCAGGGCGTCGAGAAGGCGAACCTCATCGCGACGAACGCGCCGTCGAAGCTCCCCGAGCTCGCGCTCGTCGGGCACAGCGACTGCGTCCCCTACGACAAGGCGTGGACCGAAGCGCTGAAGCTCACCGAGCGCGACGACAAGCTCTACGGGCGCGGCGCCTGCGACACGAAGGCGTTCGTGGCGTGCGCCGTCATCGCGCTCGAGAGAACGGCGGCGAAGCTCACCAAGCCCTTCCTCGTCTGCTTCACCGGCGACGAAGAGGTCGGCTGCTACGGAGCCAAGCAGCTCGTCGCCGCCGGCAAGGCGAAGAGCCTGCGCTGCATCATCGGCGAGCCGACCTCGCTCACTCCGATTCGCGCGAACAAGGGCTACTGCCTCGCGGAGCTCGAGTTCAGAGGGAAAGAAGGCCACTCGGCCTACCCCGACAGCGGAGCCTCTGCCGTCTTCCGCGCGGCGCGCTTCCTCACGCGCCTCGAGGCCTACGCGCGCACCGAGCTGCGCACGCAGGTCGACGCGAAGTTCGAGCCTCCGTTCACGACGCTGAACACCGGCGTCATTCACGGCGGCAAGGCGAAGAACATCATCCCCGGCGAGTGCCGCGTGACGCTCGAGTGGCGCCCGATTCCCTCGCAGCCGGTCGAGCACGTGCTCGAGGCCGTGCAGCGCATCAAGCAGGCGTGCGTCGCCGAAGAGGCCGGGTTCCAGCTCGGCATCAAGACGCTGCGCATGGACCGCGGCTTCGACACGGCGGCCGAGGCCGAGGTCGTGCGCTTCCTCGAGCGCGAGTCGGGCAACGCCGCCGCGACCGTCGCGTTCGGCACCGAAGGCCCGCAGATGAGCGAGCTCGGCAGCGTGCCGGTGGTGTTCGGGCCCGGCGACATCAAGAACGCGCACCAGACCGGCGAGTTCGTGCCGCGCAGAGAGCTGCACCGCTGCGCCGAGGTGCTCGAGAGCGCGCTGATCCACTTCTGCGCGTAGCCACGACGCGCTGATCAGCCGCGAAGCTTGAACACCATCGAGACCTCGACGACCTCGGAGCCGAGGACGTCGTGGCTCTTGCCGTTGGGCGTGAAGTCGAAGCTGAGCTCTCCGTGCAGGCTCTTGAGCAGCGCGTCTTTCACGCGCCGCACGGCCTGGCTCGAAGAGCCGCAGTCGCGCAAGAGCTGCTCGCGCATCGGCAGCTGATCGAGGATCTGCGACGCGCTCAGGTAGCGCTCGCGTGCGAGCACTTTTCGCACGGCCTCCACCAGGTCGCTGTCGGGCAGCATGGCTCGAAGCATCACGCCATCTGGCTCCGGACGCCACGGCGTTCCCCCTCGGTAACGCCTTTGAACTGCGATGACGCGGGCCGCTAGGCTCTGTTGCGGCTGCACTCGGGGGTGCCCATGCTCGAAGCCTACGCGCAGTACACACCGACGCGGCGGTTCCCGCGCTATCCGGTGGAGCTCACCGTCGTCTGCATCGTGGATCAGCGGCGGCGAGCAGATCGCGTGACGAACCTCTCGAAGGAGGGCGCGCGCATCGAGACGCCGGCTCCGCTCGACGCGGGCCTGCACTCGCACTTCTACTTCATCGTCCCCGACGCAGACTCCCGCGGAGTCCTGGTCGACGTCTCCGCCACCGTCGCGTGGATGCACGGCCGCTCGATGGGGCTGCACTTCGACCGGCACTTCCCGGCCATCGCGGAGTACGTCAGCCGCCTCGCCTCCCGTTCCTCGATGCGGTAGACCGGGCGGCGCTGCATGCGCCGCCTGCTCCTCGCCCCGCTGGTTCTTCTCTGCGCCTGTCCGAACCCGGTGACGGTGCCGGACGCCGGCCAGCCGGTCGTCGACTCGGGGCCTCCGCCTCCGACGTGCGATTCGCCGGAAGACTGCAAGGCGGTCGGCTTCGACGGCGTGTGCCGGCAGAACGTCTGCGCGAAGAACGTGCCGTGCGCCGACGACCTCGAGTGCGGCCTCGGAGAGGCGTGCGTCAACCGCGTCTGCACCTTCACCGGCTGCGTGACCGACGCCGACTGCCCGACGGGCCGCTGCCGCCAGCAGACGTTCACCTGCGCGGAGTGCGGCGAAGACGCCGACTGTCCGTTCAATCGCCCCGTGTGCCAGCAGGCGACGCAGAAGTGCGTGCAGTGCGCGAACGACTCGCACTGCGCTCCGCCGGGGCCTTCGTACTGCGAGGCCATCTCCGGCTCGTGCATGCACTGCCTGACCAGCGACCACTGCCCGAACGGCCTCACCTGCTCGGGCGGCGTCTGCGCCGGCTCTCCGGAGGGGGGAGCCTGCCCGACCGGCACCGCCTGCGCCGAAGGGCTCGTCTGCGTGACGGTGAACACGCAGATGGGGCCGATGCCGACGTGCCTCAAGGGCTGCAACGCGTACTCGCCGAGCTGCCCAATGGGTCAGATCTGCTACACGCTCCAGTACAGCAACAGCAGTTCGTACGTGTTCGACATGGGCGGCCTGCTCGGAGTCTGCTTCACGCCGCAGGGCGGTCTGCGCAACTACCGCGACAGCTGCACCATCAACCCGACGACGGGGAGTTCGAACTGCCAGCCGTCGCTGCAGTGCGTGCCGGACTCGCCGGCGACCTCCACCTGCCGCGCGTACTGCGACCCGGGGCTGGCGAACGCGTGCCCGGCGCCGGAGATCTGCCACCCGTTCCCCGGCGACTTCTACGGGCGCAAGTACGGCCTGTGCTACGCCGACAACGGCTGGGGAGACGCCTGCACCGCCGACTCGAAGTGCCGCACCGGGCAGACGTGCCGCGTGGCTCCCGACCCGTCGACGTTCGACGAGGTCTCCACGCAGTGCCAGTTCAACATCGGCACCGCGCCGGGGCTCGCGCCCTGCGCGAACGTCTCGGCGGGTGACGGTGGCGTCGTGCAGCCCGACCGTGTCTGCGCGAGCGGCGCGTGCCGCGGCGACAGCGTCCCCTCGACCGCGCCGTACTTCTGCTTCGCGGCGTGCTCGACCGACAGCGAGTGCAGCATCGGCACGCGCAGCGGCACCTGCGACGGGGACTACCAGTTCCCCTCGCCGGGCGGCTTCACCGCGTTCGTGCAGGGCTGCCGGCCGGGCTGCTCGGCGAGCGCGACGTGCGACGAGTACGGCGTCGACGGCGGCCTGGTGTGCCGGCCGCGGCTCGTCACGAGCTCCTCGAACTCGGGCCTCAAGCTCAACTGCGGCCGGCCGAACCTGAACGGCGGCGGCGCCGGAGCGCCGTGCGTGACGAACAGCCAGTGCACGTCGGGCTTCTGCTCGTTCGACGACTCCCGCGGAGTCCGCCGGCAGGGCTACTGCCTCGAGGCGTGCCGCACGGTGGCCGACTGCGCGGCAGCGTCCGACGGCGGCGCCGCGACGGGCCCGCTCGACTGCCTGCCCACCGCGTTCCTCGGCTACCGCGGCCCCGACTTCCAGCCCGGCACGCCCGACGACGTCATCTCGGTGAAGAGCGTGTGCACCGGCATCGCGTGCAACGAGGACGAAGACTGCTCCGCCGACGGCGGAGTGCGCTGCGTGCCCGACGTGAGCCCCTCCGACGCCGGCCAGTACGTGCTGCGCTGCCGGCCGAACGCGAACGGCGGCTTCCGCGAGGCCGGCCAGACGTGCGCGAGCAACAGCGAGTGCCTCTCGGGCGCGTGCGGTCAGCTCGGAGACAGCTCGCGCATCTGCTACCGCGCGTGCGACCCGGCGGGCGCCGCGCTGTGCCCGGCGGGCCTGACGTGCCGCGCGGGCGCGTTCCGCTTCACCTCGACTGCAGGCAACCTCGTGACGCTCGACGGATGCGCTCCCTGAAGACGAAAACTGCGAAGAAGAAGAGTCCGACGCCGAAGAACGGCCGCAAGGCACATCGCGAGCCGCCCGAGTCTCCGTCGCCTCCGGGGCTGGACCGCTCGGCGGCCCGCAGCTCCGCGGCCGAGATGTCGTGGGCGCACTTCGATCGCCTCGTGCAGCAGCTGGCGAAGGCGGCGAAGAAGCTCGACCCCGACGCCATCGTCGGCGTCGCCCACGGCGGAGTCTTCGTCGGCGGTGCGCTCGCCAGCGCGATGCAGCGCGAGTTCTACCCGGTGCGCATCAGCCGGCGCAGCCGCGACGTCGGCCTGCGCGGCAACCCGAAGCTCTCCGGTGTCATGCCGAAGGAGCTCAAAGGCAAGAGGGTGCTCATCGTCGACGACATCGCCTCGTCGGGCGACACGCTGCAGCTGGCCTCGGCGCACGCGAAGGGCGTCGGCGCGAAGGCCGTCGCCACCGGCGCGCTGGTGTGCCGGCCGAAGGGGTATCAGCCCGACATTCACGCGCTGAAGGAAGACACGTTCTTCGTCTTCCCGTGGGACTACGCCGCGGTCGCGGAAGAGCAGCGCTTCGAGCTGTGACCGACAACTGCCGGGTTGGGGTGCGCGAACGCGAACGCGAACCCGGTTGTTTGCCTTCCTGCTAGAGCGCTCCTCGTGATCATCGGCACCGCCGGCCACGTCGACCACGGCAAGACGTCGCTCGTGAAGGCGCTGACCGGCATCGACACCGACCGGCTGCCGGAAGAGAAGAAGCGCGGCATCACGCTCGAGCTCGGCTTCGCGCACCTCGATCTCCCCGTCGGCCGCGTCGGGGTCGTCGACGTCCCCGGCCACGAGAAGTTCGTCAAGGCGATGGCCGCCGGCGCCGGAGGCATCGACGTCGCCATGCTCGTCGTCGCGGCGGACGAAGGCGTGATGCCGCAGACGCGCGAGCACGTGGACATCTGCCAGCTGCTCGGCGTGAAGGCGGGGCTCATCGTCGTCACGAAGTCGGACCTGCTGCCGACGCTCGGCGAGGGCTGGCTCGAGCTGCTCTCGGCCGACCTGCGCGCGCTCGTCGCCGGCACGTTCCTCGAGGAAGCGCCCATCCTGCCCGTGAGCGCGAAGACCGGCGAAGGCCTCGACGCGCTGAAACAGGCCGTGAGCGCGAAGCTGAAGGAGCTCGCCGCGCGTCCGGCGGAGGGGCCGGTCTTCCTCCCCGTCGACCGCGCGTTCACCGTGAAGGGCTTCGGCGCCGTCGTCACCGGCACGCTGCTGAGCGGCAAGCTCTCGCGCGAGGAAACCGTGTCGCTCGAGCCAGGCCTTGCCGGCCCGTTCCGCGCGCGCACGCTGCAGGTGCACGGCCAGGCGGTCGAGCAGGTCGCGGCGGGCCAGCGCGTCGCGGTCAACGTCGCGGGCGCAGAGGCCTCGGACATCTCGCGCGGCATGGTGCTGGTTCGGCACGGCGAGCTGTTGCCGACGCGCGTGCTCGACGTCGAGCTGTCGCTGCTGCCCGCGGTGCCCGCGCCGCTGCCGCGCCGCTCGCGGCAGCTGCTCTGCATCGGCACCACGCACGCCGACGCCGCGGTCCGCCTCGTCGACGCCACGGCGCTGCGCCCCGGCGAGACGGTGTTCGCGCAGGTGCGCGTCGCCGCCCCGCTCGCGGCGCTGCCGGGGCAGCGCTTCATCCTCCGGGGCTCGCGCGCCACCATCGGCGGAGGCCGCGTGCTCGCGGTCGACACTCCGCGGCGCAAGAAGGGCGCGTCGGAGAAGCTCAAGGCGCTCGCCGAGGCCGACCCGTCGCAGCGCGTGACGTGGCTGCTCACCGAAGCCGGCTACGCCGGCCTCACCGAGCGCGAGCTCTTCGCGAAGGCGGGCCTGGGTCCCAAAGAGCTCACCCGACAGCTCGACACGCTCGCCGCGAAGGGAGCGCTCGTGCTCGTCGACAAAGAGGCCCGCCGCTCCCTCTCGACGCCGGTGCTGCAGGGCCTCGCCGCGCGGACGGCGAGCCTGCTCGAGCAGTTCCACGCCGCGAACCCCGAGCGCGACGGCATGCCGCGCGAAGAGCTGCGCCAGCGCCTGGGAGTCCCCCACGAGCGCACGTTCGCGCGCCTGGTCGCGCAGCTGACGGAGGCGGGGAAGATCGAGGCCGGCGACGTGGTGCGCCTCGCCGGCCGCCGCGGCCGCCTCGACGCCGGCGGCACCTCGCTCAAGGACGCGCTCGACGCGGCGCTGAAGAAGGGCGCGCTGGCGCCTCCGACGCACGCCGAGCTCGCGGCGCTGACGAAGGCGCCGCCGCAGCGCGTGGGCGAGCTGCTCGAGGTGCTGGTGAAAGAGGGCAGGGCGCTCAAGGCCGGCGAGCTGCACTTCCACTCCGAGGCCGTGGCCGAGCTCGAGGCGAAGCTGAAGGGGTGGTTCGAGACGCACGACGCCATCACCACGCTCGAGTTCAAGGACCTCGTCGGCGGCACGCGGAAGTTCGTCATTCCGCTCGCGGAGCTCTTCGACGCGCGCAAGGTCACGCTGCGGGTGGGTGACAAGCGGGTGCTGCGCAAGGGTGCTAGATAGCCGCGGTAGATGGACGCAAAGGGACGAATTCTGGTGGTCGACGACCAGCGGAACATGCGCGCGACCACCGCGATGCTCCTGCGGTCCGAGGGCTACGAGGTCCGTGAGGCCGGCGGCGGCGAAGAGGCGCTCGCGGCGCTCGCCGAGCGCGAGGCCGACCTGCTCCTCACCGACCTGAAGATGGAGCCGATGGACGGGCTCACGCTGCTCACCAAGGTGCTCGAGAGCGCGCCGAAGACGCAGGTCATCGTGATGACCGCGTACGGCAGCATCGAGAGCGCGGTCGAGGCGATGCGGCGCGGCGCGTACGACTACCTCACCAAGCCGTTCAAAGAGGGCGAGCTCGCGCACCGCGTGCAGAAGGCGCTCGAGCGCGCGCGCCTCATCTCGGCCGTCGAGCTCTTTTCGAACGACTTCAACCGCCGCCACGGCATCGCGTCGCTCGTCGGCAACTCTCCCGCGATGCGCGAGCTGACCGGCCGCCTCGCGCGCGTGGCCCCGTCGGATGCCACCGTGCTCATTCAAGGAGAGAGCGGCACCGGCAAAGAGCTCGTCGCGCGCGCGGTGCACACGCTCTCGCGGCGGAAGGACAAGCCGTTCGTGCCGGTGAACTGCAGCGCCATCACCGAGTCGCTGCTCGAGTCCGAGCTGTTCGGCCACGCGCGCGGCGCGTTCACCGGCGCGGTGAAGACGCGGCGCGGCCTGTTCGAAGAGGCCGACGGCGGCACCCTGTTCATCGACGAGGTCACCGAGACCACGCAGGCCTTCCAGACGAAGCTCCTGCGCGTGCTGCAGGACGGAGAGGTCCGCCGCGTCGGCGAGTCCTCCAGCATCAAGGTCGACGTGCGCACCGTCGCCGCCACCAACCGCGACATCGAGAAAGAGGTCGCGGAGAAGCGCTTCCGCCAGGACCTCTACTACCGCCTCAACGTGGTGATGCTGCGCGTGCCGCCGCTGCGCGAACGCAAAGAGGACATTCCGCTGCTCGCCGAGCACTTCCTCGCGCGCGCGAACGAGCGCTCGGGCCGGCCGCACCGGCTGTCTCCTGCCGCCGTCGACCGGCTGATGACCTACGACTTCCCGGGCAACGTGCGCGAGCTCGAGAACCTGGTGGAGCAGGCAGCGGCCCTGTCGGAGAGCGACGAGCTCCACGCCGACGACTTCCCCCTGCGCCGCACTCCCAGCCCGAATGATCCACCCACCGTCGCCGCCGCCACGCTGGCCGACGTGGTCGACGACGCCGAGCGGAAGGCCATCGCCTCCGCCCTCGAGCGCTCCACCGGAGACCTGGGCCGCGTCGCCGAGGCCCTGGCGATCTCCCCCACGACACTCTGGCGGAAAATGAAACGCCTCGGCTTGCGCAACGCCGGCGCTGACGACCCGACCTGATTGGGGTTTTTCAGTTCTGAAAAGTGCCTTGCAGCCATGAAAGCAGCGCAAACCTGTTTGGACGTTGACCAAGTGATGCAACGCGGCGTGATCACGGGGGTTCCTGAAACCGCATTCCATGGCACGCAGACTGCTTAGCGGCACATCAGCACGGTGAGTTCGGGTTGAAGGAGGTTCCCCCCCACCACTTCAGCAGTTTCGCCGTGCAGCAGTAAAAGAAGACCCGCGGCTCGGTGCCCCACGGTGCCGAGCCGCCTTCTTTTGTGCTGCGCGGGCCGATACCCGGCGCGCTGCTTCGTTGGCCGCTGCGGTCCGTGCTCATGGCCACACGACGGCCACTCCGCGCGGTCCTCGCGTCCGCCTCGCATCGCTTGGGTCTCGGCCCGCTCGCGCCACCGCTCTGCCTTTCGGGCACGGGGTGGGGGCACGGTGCTGCGACCTCGGACGCATGCCCTCGGTACGTTACTTCGTGGTGACGTTCACTTCTGAAAACGCGCGTCCTGCTCAGCGGCCGAACAGCATGTCCGTGCGCTGCAGGAGCGCCGTGACCGGGCCGGGCAGGATGCCGAAGATGACCGTCGCCGCGGCCGAGGCCACCAGCGCGAGCTCCGTCGTCCAGCGGCGCTCGGGCACGAGCGCGCCTTCCGGAGCCGGGCGCATGTACATGTAAACGACCACGCGCAGGTAGTAGTAGACGCCCGCCGCGCTCGCGAGCATGCCCGCGATCGCCAGGCCGAGCAGGCCCGCGTCGACCGCCGCGCGGAACAAGAGCACCTTGCCGATGAAGCCCACCGTCGGAGGCACGCCGCCCAGCGACAGCATGAACACCGTCATCGCCAGCGCCCAGCCCGGCTTGCGCTGGGCCAGGCCCGCGAAGCGGTCGAGGTCCCACGCGTTGCCCTTCGTCTCGTCCTCGCGGCGCTCCAGCGCGACGATCGCGCCGAACGCTCCGATCGCCGTCACGGTGTAGCCCAGCAGGTAGAAGAGAATGCCCTTGAACACGTCGGCCTGCATCGCGCCCGAGATGCCGATGAGCGGCGTCGACGCCAGCACGCCCACCTTCGCGTCTTTGCCGGGCGCGAACAGCGCGGCCACGCCGAGCAACAGGTAGCCCGCGTGCGCGATCGACGAGTACGCGAGCATGCGCTTCACGTTCCGCTGCGGCAGCGCGAGCAGGTTGCCGATGACCATCGTGAGCAGCGCGAGCACCGAAAACGCGATGAACGGCAGCTGCGGGTCGACCGCCGGGCTGAGCGCCACGAACACGCGCACCAGCGCGACGAACGCCGCCGCCTTCACGCCCGCGCTCATCAGCGCCGTCACCGGCGTCGGAGCGCCCTCGTACACATCCGGCGTCCACATGTGGAACGGGACGGCGGCGACCTTGAACGCGAAGCCCGCTCCGACGAGCAGGAAGCCCGCGTAGACGAGGCCGGGCTGCGTCTTCACCGCGGCCGCGAGCGGGCCGGCCATGTCGGCCAGGCGCGTGGTGCCCGTCGCGCCGTAGAGCAGCGAGGCGCCGTAGAGCATGAGCGCCGCCGCGAACGCACCGAGGATGAAGTACTTGAAGCCGGCCTCGCTCGGGCGCGAGCCGCGCCGCAGCCACGCGGTGAGCGCGTAGGTGGCGACCGAGAGCACCTCGAGGTTCACGAACAGGGTGATGAACTCGGCCGAGAGGCCCAGGAGCACCATGCCCGCGGCGGCGAAGAGCATCAGCGCGTAGAACTCGCCGCGCTCGGCGTTGCGGTGCTGCAGGAAGCCGGCGGCGAGCAGCGCGGCGAGCGCCGTGCCCGCGCAGACGGTGACGGTGAGGAACGACGAGAACGGGTCCATCACCGCGTAGCCCTGCAGCACGGCGCGCGGCGCGTCGGCCATGTTCATCAGGCCGACCGCTCCGGCGAGCGCGCAGGCGATGACCGAGAGAATCGACTGGTACGAGCGCGACGCCGTCGGAGTGAGGAACACCTCGGACAGCATCAGGACGATCGCCGCGCCGGCCAGGATGCCCGCGGGCACCACCGGCCAGAAATCCATCATCGTGAAGTCGGGAGTCGTCATGTTTTTACGGAGTCGTCGGGGTGGGGGGAGCGGCCTGCAGCAGGATCGGCTGCCCACCGGGAGGGAAGTTCGGGAACGCGCGGACCTGGCGGCGCGGCGGAGCATCGCCGGGCGCGCCCACCTCGCCCATCTGCGGGCGCTGCGGCGCGAGCACCGCGGGCGCCGCCGGCGGAGGAGGCCGCACCTCGACGCGCACCTTGGACTCGGGCGTGTCGTTCGTCAGCGTCGCGCGCGCGATGTACGCCTTCGTCGAGCGCTCGATGACGTCGAGCAGCGGCTGGGGCCGCAGGCCCATCACGAGCACGAGGATGACGAACGGCAGCGCGGTGGCGATCTCGCGCAGGTTCAGGTCGGGCACGTGCTGGTTCTCTTTGCGCGTGACGGGCCCGAAGAACACCTTCTGCACCATGAGCAGCATGTACGCCGCGCCGAGCACGACGCCGAGCGCCGCCGCGACGCCGACCCACAGCGGCAGGTTCGAGTTGAACGTGCCGAGCAGCACGAGGAACTCGCCGATGAAGCCGTTCGTGCCGGGCACCGCCACCGACGAGAACGTGATGATGAGGAAGAACGCGGTGAAGACCGGCATCACCTTCGCGAGGCCGCCGTAGTCGCTCATCAGGCGCACGTGCCGGCGCTCGTAGAGGTAGCCGAAGAGGAGGAACAGCGCGCCCGTCGACACGCCGTGGTTGAGCATCTGGTACGCCGAGCCCGTCGCCGCTTCCGGCGTCATCGCGACCAGGCCGAGCATGCAGTAGCCCAGGTGGCTCACCGACGAGTACGCGATGAGCCGCTTGATGTCGCGCTGCGCGAGGCACATCAGCGCGCCGTAGACGATGCCGATGACCGAGAGCACCGCGAGCGCGAGCTGGAAGCCCTGCGCCGCGGTGGGGAACAGCGGCACCGCGAAGCGCCAGAAGCCGAACGTGCCCATCTTCAGCATGACCGCGGCGAGGATCATCGAGCCCGCGACCGGCGCCTGCGTGTGCGCGTCGGGCAGCCACGTGTGCACCGGCCACATCGGGACCTTGATGGCGAACGCGAGCGCGAACGCGGCGAACATCCAGGGCCCAAAGCGCATCAGCGCCGCGGCGGCGGGAGACAGCGCGCAGCCGACTCCGCCCGACTTGTGGCAGGCGGCGACCTCGCGGCTCGCTCCGATGAGGCCGTTGTAGATGGTGGCGTAGTCGAAGCTGTGCTGACCCGCCGGCGTCGCGATGAAGTACACGCCGAGCAGCGCGACCAGCATCAGCAGCGAGCCGACCAGGGTGTAGAGGAAGAACTTCATCGCCGCCATCTGGCGGTCTTCGCTGCCCCACACCCCGATGAGCAGGTACATCGGGATGAGCATCGCCTCGAAGAAGACGTAGAACAGCATGATGTCGAGCGCGCAGAGCGCTCCCATCATCGCGGTCTGGAGGACGAGCAGGCAGAGGTGAAACTCCTTCACCTTGTCGTCGATGAACGTCCAGCTCGCCAGCACGACGAGCGGCCCCAAGATGCCGGTGAGCAGCACCAGCGAGGCGGCGAGGCCGTCGATGCCGACGTGGTAGCCCAGGCCGATCTCGGGCACCCAGTTCATCCAGTACTCGAGGCGGAACTCGGCGGGGCCCTGGACGTAGCGCTGGTACGCCATCACCGAGAGCACCAGGTCGACGAGCATCGCGACGAACGTGAGCGCCCGAATCTGGCCCTTCTCGTTCTTGGGCAACAGCGCGAGCACCGCCGCGAACGCGAGCGGCGCGAAGATGACGAGGTTGAGCAACCGCGAGTCGTACGAGCTCACGGGGCACCCCACAGCTTGAACATCGCGAGCACGACGCCGACCACCAGCGCGACCGCCATCACCGCGGCGTAGCTCTGGGCGTCACCCGACTGCGCGTAGCGCAACATCGAGCCGAACCGCGCGGTGATCCACGCGGTGCCGCGCACGCCGATGGTGTCGATGACCACCGCGTCGACCACCCGGTAGAAGATGAACGCGAAGAACTTCACCGGGCGGATGATCACGAAGTCGTACAGCTCGTCGACGTAGAACTTGTTGTACGAGAGCTTGCGCAGCGGCTCGAGCGCCGCGATGGGCGCGCCTTTGCGAGCGGGGAAGACCACGCGGTAGAGGAAGAACGCCGCGAGCGTGCCGACGACCGCGATGATCCACGCCTGGATGTACGCGCCCCAGGGGATGCCGGCGTCGTACGTGCCGCGCACGAAGCCGGTGCGCGAGTTGATGGTCATCGCCGCGTTGAAGACCGGCCAGAGGTAGTTCTCCATCGGCGTCTGCTTGATGGGCATGCCGCTGGGGTGGTCCATGAACGGAATGCCCCAGGCCAGGCCGGCGATGCTGCCGAAGGCGAGCACCGAGAGGACGAACAGAATCGCCGGGCCGCTCTCGTGCGCCTTGGGGACGCGGGCGTCCTTCGCGCGCTCTCCCTCGAAGGTGATGACGTAGAGGCGCGTCATGTAGAACGCGGTGCACAGCGCCGTCGCGACGCCCACGTACCAGACGTAGTGCAGCACGTGCGGGTAGGCCTCGAGCTGCGTGGTGTGCAGCTGGTGGAGGATGCCGTCCTTCGAGAAGAAGCCGGAGATCGGCACGAAGCCGGTGATGGCCACCGTCGCGATCGAGAAGGTGAGCCACGTCCACTTCATCTCTTTGCGCACGCCGCCGAGCTTGCGGATGTTCCCTTCGTCGGCGTTGCCGTGCATCACCGAGCCGGCGCCGAGGAAGAGGCACGCCTTGAAGAACGCGTGCGTCACGACGTGGAGGAAGGCGGCCCAGAACGCGCCGGCGCCGACGGCCATGAACATGAAGCCGAGCTGGCTGACCGTCGAGTAGGCGAGGACCTTCTTCAGGTCCTCCTGGCTGAAGGCGATGAGCGCGGCGACGAGCGCGGTGGCTCCGCCGATGACGGCGATGGTCGCCATCGCGAACGGCGAGAGCACCAGCAGCGCGCTGATGCGGCAGAACAGGTAGACGCCGGCGGTGACCATCGTCGCGGCGTGGATGAGCGCCGAGACCGGAGTCGGGCCCGCCATCGCGTCGGGCAGCCAGACGTAGAGCGGGATCTGCGCGCTCTTGCCCGCGGCGCCGAGCAGGAACAGCAGCAGGATGATGGTGAGCGCGAGCCCGTACGTCATGTCCTTCAACGGGCCGGTCGCGATGTTCGTCTGCAGCGTGACGCGCGAGGGGTCGGTGCCCGAGGGCATCGCCTTGGCGAACTCTTCGAGCGCCGCGAACGAGAGCGGCCCGCGCTGCGCGACGGCGGTCTTGAAGCGGCTCGCGGTGCCGGCAGGGTCGCGGCCCTGGAAGTTGTCGTTCGTCGCCTGCTGCAGGAACGCGGTCAGGACCGCGACCATGAGGAAGCTCGCGAGCAGGAAGCCGAAGTCGCCGATGCGGTTGGTGATGAACGCCTTGCGGCCGGCGAACGCCTTCTGCGGGTCTTCGTACCAGAAGCCGATCAGCAGGTAGCTGCACATGCCGACGCCTTCCCAGCCGACGAAGAGCAGCGGCAGCGAGTCGCCCAGGACCAGCACGAGCATCATGCCGACGAAGAGGTTGAGGTACGCGAAGAAGCGCCAGTACCCGTCGTCGTGGCTCATGTACTCGGTCGAGTACAGGTGGATGAGGAAGCCGATGCCGGTGATGACGAGCAGCATCGCGGTCGAGAGGTGATCGGCGAGCAGCCCGAAGTGAACGGTGAAGTTGCCGGCGGCGAACCAGACGCCGTGGTCCCACCCGACGGCGTAGGGAATCGGGTTGCCGTACGCGTTGAACGCGGTGGTGCGCCAGTCGTTGACGCACCAGAGCACCAGCAGCGAGAGCAGGAACGAGCCGAACACGGCGCTGCACGCGACGAGGTGCGTGTTCGCGCGGCCCATGCTCTTGCCGAAGACGCCGCAGATGAACGCGCCGAGCAGCGGCAGGGCGATGATCATCCACAGGTAGGAGCCGACGGCGTCGGACGGCAGCGGAGACGTCTGCATGCGGCAGACGAACGTCTCCATCAACGAGTGGTTCTTGGAGAACTCTGCGATGGTCGTGAAGTTCGAGCAGTCCATGATCAGTGCTTCATGGTTTGGATTTCTTCGATGTTGACCGTGCCGCGGCTGCGGAAGACGGCGATGACGATGGCCAGGCCCACGGCGGCCTCGGCGGCGGCGACGGCGATGATGAAGAACGCGCTGATGTGACCGGTCATGTCGCCCTTGTCGCGCGCGAACGCGAGGAAGGTGAGGTTCGCCGCGTTCAGCATCAGCTCGATGCACATGAAGACGACGAGCGCGTTGCGGCGGACGAGGACGCCCAGCATGCCGATGCAGAACAGCGCCGCAGCGAGCATCAGGTAATGCGGAGTGGGAATGGCGGGGAAGGGCATTTGATTCGCGTCCTAGATGCGGGACTTCGCGACGACGACCGCGCCGACGATCGCGACGAGCAGCAAGAGCGACACGGCTTCGAACGGGAACAGCCACTGCGTGTACATGATGGCGCCGACTTCCTTGATGGAGCCGAAGCTCGCGACGCGGCCGGCGTCGGAGGCCCAGGCGAGGTCTCCGGCGGGCAGCTTGCGGAAGGCGAGGACGAGGGCGGCGAGCAGCGCGGCGGTGGCGACGGCTCCGAGCAGGCGTGAGAACGACAGCTGCACCGCGGGCCCGACCTCTTGCAGCGACAGCAGCATGATGACGAAGAGGAACAGCACCATGATGGCGCCGGCGTAGACCAGGACCTGCAGCGCGGCGACCGTGTGCGCCCAGAGGAGCACGTAGATGCCGGCGAGGAAGAAGAACGTCGCCACCAGCGACATCGCGGACGCGATCGGGTTCTTCAGCACCACGACCCCCAACGCACTGGCGATCGTGAGGACGGAGAACACCCAGAAGAGAATCTGCTCGGCGCTCATTGCGGGCGCCGAGTTAGCCCACCGGGGGCAAGGGGGCCAGTCATTAGTGATCGCGCCAGGGTGCGCGGATCTGCACGAACCGAGAAGCAACGCGAACGCGAGCAATTCAACGACCCGCACCCGCACCCGCACCCGAACCCGAACCCGGCAGTTGTCGCACCGAGCGCCTTTCCTTCCTCCCCCGCCCCGTAGGAGAGTGCGCCCCGCGCATCGGCCGCTGCGCCAACCCGATCCTCGCCGACTCCCACATGACCTCTCGTCTGATCACCGGTGCGCTGCTCGGCGCCGTGTCGTTCGCCGCCGCCTGTCGTGTCCCCGAGCCCGTGCCTCCGCCGGCGCCTCCCCGCATCACTGCGTTCAGCGCCGCGCCCGAGCTGATTCAGCCCGGCGAGTCGGCGCGACTGACGTTCTCGGTCGAGAACGCCGAGACGCTCGAGCTCGTCGATCAGCTCGGAGCGCCCGTGACCCTCGACGGCGACGGCGCCGACGTGTCTCCCGCGACGAGCACCGTCTACCTGCTCCGCGCGACAGGCCCCGGGGGCCGCGACTCGGCCTTCGCGCGCGTGCAGGTGCGCGAGCGCCTCGAGTCGGTCTTCCTCCTCGCGGTGCCGACCGAGGTGCAGGCGGGCGAGCCGGTCAGCCTCGTGTGGAGCGCCATCGGCGGTGCCGACGTGCAGCTCGTCGATTCCGCGGGCGTCGCTGTCGCCATCACCGGCGAGTCCGGCGTCGCGACCGTCACCCCCTCGCGTTCGACCACGTACACGCTCAGCGCCGACCCCGGTGCGGGCCGCCCCCGCCTGACCCGCTCGGTCGCCGTGACGGTGCGGCCGGTCATCTCGACGTTCTCGGCCGCTCCGCCGGCGGCGCCGGTCGGAGAGCACATCGTGCTCTCGTGGCAGACCGCGGGCGCTCAGCAGGTGACGTTGACCGAGAGCACGTTCGGCACGCTCTTCACCTCGACGGCGCAGGTCGCGCAGGGCCAGTTCGAGTTCACCGTGCCCGCCATGCTGCCCGCTCCCGACGGCGGGTCGCCGGTGCCGCTCACGATCGGGTACCCGCTCTCGTTCACGCTCGTCGCCGCCACCACCTCACCGCAGCAGCAGACCTCACGCACGCTGGGCTCGTCGGTCGGCACCGGCCCCATCATCACGGGCTTCTCGGTGCCCCGCTTCGCGACGCAGGGCTCGATGGTGCCGCTGACGTGGACCACGACGGCCCAGCGCGTCGAGGTGTTCGCCGACGGCCAGATCGTCTACTCGACGTCGGGGGCGCCGGCCGCCTCGAGCACCATCAGCCTGCCGGTGCCGCCCGAGCCGGTCACCTACACGCTCGCCGCTTTCGACGTGAACGGCCTGCGCGTCGACGCCACGCGTACGCTCACCAGCGTCCGCCCGCCAGTCGCGATGACGTTCAACGTGCCCGCCACGGTCGCGAGCCCGGCCGCGATGGCCGCCGTCTCCTGGGTCACCGCCGACGCGGCGACCGTCGTCGTGCGCTTGAAGAACGGCCCGGTGCTGATGAGCACCACCAACGCGGCGCAGCTCGCCGCGGGCAGCGCGCAGCTCAAGGTCGCGCGCGACGCCGTGCTGGTGCTCGAGGCCATCAACGCCGCCGGCGACCGGTCGAGCCTCGAGAAGCCGCTGCGTGTCGTCGCCCCGCTGAACGCCTCGGTCAGCCCCGACCCCGCCGCGCTCAACTTCGACGTCACCTTCACCTGGGACACCACCAGCTTCAGCCCCGCGCTGCTCGAGGGCGTGCCCGGCGCGCCGGTCGCCACGCCCGGCTCGGGTGGGTTCGTCGACCTCGAGAGCGACCCCGCCGCGACGGCGCTCGTCGTGCCCGACGCCGATGAGGCAGTGGTGGCGTTCACGCCGCCCGAAGGCTTCGTGTTCCCGGTGCCCGACGACGCGTACTCGACGTTCTGGGCGTCGACGAACGGCTTCCTCGCCTTCGCGAGCACCACCGTGCCGCGCCCGGTGAACCTCGACCTCGCGACGACGACGACCGTGCTGCCCGCGCAGGTCGCGCCGTTCTGGGACGACCTGCAGCTCGGGGTCGACAGCTCGATTCGCTGGAAGGTCGACGGCGCTGCCTTCCCGCGCCGGCTCATCGTGCAGTGGTCGAACATGCGCGCGAACGGCGACGCGGCGAGCCGACTCACGTTCCAGGTTCAGCTCTGGGAGACCGGCCGCTTCGGCTTCTTCTACGACGCGCTGGTCGACGGCGCCGCGGCGCAGGCCAAGGGCGAGTCGGCGAGCATCGGCGTGTTCCTCGGCGCCGGCCGCTTCCGCGCGAGCCACGGGTTCAACCTGCCCGTCGCCGCGGAGGACCTCGAGCTCGACTGGTTCACCACCACCGACCGCGCCGGCACGCTCACCTCGCGCGTCACGAAGCCGGGCGGCTTCACGCCGTTCTTCCGCACCGCGGCCGGCGACCGGGTGCCTGTGCCGATGCACTCGCGCGTGTTCCTCGCGAGCTCGGTGCAGGTCAGCGAAGCGATGCCGCTGCCCGCGGCCGGCGTCGCCGAGGGCCAGTGGGCCGAGCTCACCAACGCGACGCCCGACACCGTCGACCTCGGCGGCCTCGAGCTGTCGGTCGCCGACGCCGGCGGCCCCCCGTTCGTCATTCCAGGGCCGCAGGTGTTGCCGGCGGGCGGCCGCCTCGTGCTCGGGCAGACGACCGGCCTCGGCGCGAACGGAGACGCCCCGGTGACGGTGGCCTGGGGCGCGGCGCTCACGCTGGGCGCCAACACCACCCTCCAGGTGCGCGTGCCCGACGCGGGCGCCGTCTTGAGCGCGCTGCAGTGGGGCAACCTCGCCGACGGCGGCTCGACGCCCGCGCCTGGCGTCTCCATCTCGGCCGACCCGCGCGCCATCCGCGCGTCTCCGGGCGGCGCGGTCGTCTGCAACACCGGCAGCACGACCTACGGCCAGGCCGGCAGCACGGGAACTCCGGGCGCGGCGAACGACAGCTGCTTCCCCTACCGGCTGACGAGCATCACGCCCGCGTACGAAGACATCTCGACCACCGGCACGAAGCTCTTCGACGGCGCGACGTCGGCCGACTTCGACGACAAGGTCGTCAACGTCACGCTCTCGCCGGCGTTCCCGTACTTCGGCTCGCCGGTCACCGCGGTGAGCGTGAGCACGAACGGCTTCATCGCGATGCGCACCACGACGAACGCGCAGCTCAACAACAAGAGCCTGCCGAGCGCCACCGCTCCGACCGGCACGGTGGCGCCGTTCTGGGACAACCTGAACCGCAAGGCGACCGCGGCCGACGGCAGCGTCTACACGCGGCGCATGAACGGCTACCAGGTGGTGCAGTGGCACCACTACGGCGCCGACGAGACCGCGGGCGTCACCGACGACCTCAACTTCCAGGTGAAGCTCTTCGACGACGGGAAGATCGAGTTCCACTACGCGCAGATGCGCAACGGCGGCGCCGCCGACACGACCGACGGCTCGAGCGCCACCGTGTGGCTCGAGGCGCCGGGCGGGTACGCCGCGCTCCCCATCTCCATCAACCAGTCGCTGCCGCGGCAGAACACCGCGTGGCGCTTCACCCCGGTGCCGTGAGGAGCAACGCCATGAGCCATCGCCTGCCGCTCTTCATCGCCGCGCTGGTCTTCGCCGGGTGCCCTGAAGCCGAGCCGTACGTGCTCCCGCCCGCGCCGAAGGTCGTCTCGTTCACCGCCACCCCGCCCGAGGTCGAGGCCTCGGGCCGCGTCACGCTCGCCTGGCAGACGAGCGACGCGACGAAGGTGAGCATCGCCGAGCTCGGCGAGCCCGCCCTGCCGGGGGTCGACGACCAGCCGTCGGGCTCGCTCGAGCTCGCCGCGCCGACGGCGCCGACGCTCTATGTGCTCACCGCCGAGAACGCGCGCGGCGCGCGCGCCACCGCCGTCGCCTCGGTCACACCCAAGGGGGTGGCCCAGGGCCTCATGTTCGCCGCGGTGCCCGAGCTCCTGGGGCCCACCGGCACCGCCACGCTCGTGTGGGCGGCGCCGACCGCGCGCGTCGTCTCGATCACCGAGGGCTCGGCGCCCCTCGACCTCAAGGGCCAGCTGACTTCCGGCTCGCTGACGGTGAACCCCGCCGGCCAGACCGTCTACACGCTGACCGCCGACGGCCAGTCGAAGGCGGTGACCGTCGCGCGCACGCAGGCCATCACGTCGCTCGTCGTGACTCCGCCGGCGGCGAGGCCCGGCCAGCAGGTCGTCATCTCGTGGACCACGACGAACGCGACGAGGGTGACGCTGTCGAGCCCCGGCTTCGGCGTGCTCGCCAGCGAGACGTCGCCCGCGGCGGTCGCCGCCGGCAACGTGATGTGGCAGGTGCCCGACGTCGACATGGCGTTCGGCATTCCCCTCGTGCTCGTGGTGGAGGGCCGCGGGCCGAACGTCGAGCGCGCGGTGACGCTGTTCCCCTCTGCCGCGCCGGTCGTCGTCTCGGCCAGCGCGCCCGAGTACGCGCGCACGGGCTCGACGTTCACGCTCGAGTGGGCGACGCAGGGCGCCGACGCGGTGCGCGTGCTCGCCGACGGCCTTCAGGTCTACGAGGGCGAGGCGAACGGCAGCGTCCAGCTCTCGAGCCCCGCCGCCGACACCACCTACTCGGTGCTCGCGGTGCAGCGGCTGTCGGGCGCGGTGAGCGCTCCGGTGCAGCTCACGGTGAAGCCGGTGGGCCTGCCGGCGCTGGTGAGCTTCACCGCCGACCAGACGGCCGTCGCGCAGGGCGGCACGCCGGTCACGCTGACGTGGAGCGTGACCAACGCGCGCAGCGTCACCATCACCGAAGAGGGCGGGCTCGCCGTCGTCGAGCGGCGCGGCCCCGCCGCGGTCACCGGCACCGTCGTCGTGTACCCGAACCGGCCGACCGCGCGGTACGTGCTCGAGGCCGACAACCGCGCGGGCGACTTCATCGTCCCCGAGACACGCGAGGTCTCCGTCGCGACGCTGGCCACGTTCACGTTTTCGGCGCCGAGGCCGGTGGGCGCCCTCACCCAGGTGACCGGCTCGACGGTGCCCGACGGCGGCGCCCTCACCGGCCTCGCGGTGGCGCGCGCGAGCCCGCCGGGCGAGGCGTTCGTCGACATCTCGCAAGACGGCACCCCGCTCACCTTCAGCAGCACGGACACCGCCGTCTCGTCGCTCACCGGCACCGGCTTCGCGCCGCCCATCTTCGACACGCGCGTGCTCGACGCGGGCATCGTCGTCTCGACGAACGGGTGGCTCGCCATCGGCGCGACGACGCCGAACCCCGCTGCGCCGGCCGCGAACATCGGCACCACGCTGCAGCCGCGGGCGATGGCCGTGTTCTATGCCGACCTCGACCTCGGCCAGGGCTCGGTGCTGTACCGCTTCGACGAGCTGACCGGCGAGCGCCGCCTCATCGTCCAGTGGGACGGGGTGACCGACAAGGCCGGCGTGGCCTCGCTCACGTTCCAGGCGCAGCTGTTCGCGAGCGGCAAGGTCGTCTACGCGTACCGCGACGTCTCGTCGTTCTTCGGCGCCGTGGCCGCGGGCATCGTCAACAACGACGAGAGCGCGGTGCTGCTCGCGCCGTCGACCCCGGCGACCGGTGACGTCATCTCGTTCTTCGGCGACGTCGCGCTGCCGGCGCCCATCCGTGTTCCTCCCGGGCCGGTGACCGGCTACGTGCGCATGGGCGCGGGCCGCGTGCGCGTCGAGGGCGACGCGCGGCTGTTGCCCGGCCACCTCGCCATCACCGAGGTGAACGCGCGCCCCGGCGTCGACGCCGGCGAGTGGGTCGAGCTCTCGAACTTCTCTTCGGGCCCCATCGATCTCGGCGGGTTCACGCTGGGCGCCGACGCCGGCTCGCCGGTGACGCTCGCGGGCCCTCTCGTCGTGCCGCCGGGCGGCCGCATCGTCGTGGCCGAGGCCGCGCAGGCGAACGACGGCGTCACGACCGCGGCGACCTACGGCACGCGCCTGTCGCTGCCCGACGGCGGCGGCGGAGCGCTCGTGCTCGCCGTCGACGGAGTCTCCGTCTCGCGCGTCGACCTCGCCCAGCCCGACGCGGGCCCCGGCATCTCGGTGCAGGCCGACCCGCCCGACGTGTCGCTGCGCTTCCCGCTCGCGGCGACGCAGCAGCTCACGTGCCCCGCCGGCCCCGCCACCTACGGCAACAACGGCCAGCGCGGCACGCCGGGCGCCGCGCACCCCCGCTGCTTCCCCTACGTGCTGGTGCGCGACGCGGGCGTGCCGTTCGTCAGCATCGCCGCCAGCGGCAACCTCGTGGTCGCGGGCACGAGCGGCCTCTCCGACGACACGGTGTTGCAGGTGACGCCGACGCGGCCGGTGCGCTTCGGCCACGCGATGCTGTCTTCGCTGTGGGTGAGCACGAACGGCTTCATCACCGCGACCAGCGTGGCGCCGACCGGCACGAACAAGACCGCGCCGTCGGCGACGGCGCCTTCGGGCGGCACCATCGCGCCGTTCTGGGACGAGCTCGTCGGCACCACCATCGCGGGCTCGGGCATCTTCTGGCAGGAGCTCGACCCGAACGCGGTGCCGAACGACGGCGACGAGTCGCTCATCGTCAGCTGGGAGCGCTGGCGCGTCGACACCACGACGGTGAACTCGCTCGACTTCCAGGTGCGCTTCTGGGCGAACGGCGACATCAGCTACCACTACGGCAACCTCACCGCGGCGGGCACGAGCACGCTGGCGCGCGGCTCGTCGGCGACGGCCTGGCTCGAAGAGCCGTCGGGCCGCGCGGCGTCGGCCATCGCCATCAACGACGGCGGCATTCCCCCGAACTCGTCCTTCCGCTTCGTCTACACGCCATGAGGAACCCCATGACGCGTCTCGGCTCGCTGCTCGTTCCCGTCGCGGTGCTGCTCGCCGCCTGCCCGCGGACCCCCGACCCCGTGCCGCCGCCGGCGAGCCCCGCGGTGCAGTCGTTCACGGCCTCGCCCGGCTCCGCGCAGGCCCCCGGAGACACGGTGACGCTGACGTGGGTCACGTCGAACGCCACCTCCATCAGCATCGAGCGCCTCGGCGCGGGCCCGCTCGCAGTCGACCCCGGGCAGCTCGAAGGCGCCGTCGACGTCGCCATCCCCTTCGACACGGTGTTCCTGCTCACCGCGCGCGGAGAGGGCGGCACCGACTCGCGGCTGCTCACCGTGCCGCTCACCGGCGGGGCACGGGTGCCGGTGTTCACCGCGATTCCCCCCGAGCTCGAGGCCGGGCAGCAGGCGACGCTGGTGTGGAGCGCGCCCGGCGCGAAGGCAGTTTCGCTGAAGGAGGTCGGCGGCGCCCAGCTCGACCTCGGCGGCCAGGTCGAGGCCGGCGCGGTCAACGTCACGCCTCAGCGCACCACCACGTACGAGCTGACCGTCGACGCGGCGACCGCGACCACCACCGTCACGGTGCTGCCCGCAATCTTCGACTTCGCGCTCGTCGGCCCCGCGCCGCTGCCCGGACAGCCGCTGACGCTGGGCTGGCGCACCGGCGGCGGCGAGTCGCTCACCGTGAGCCGCGCCGGTGTTCAGGCGCCGCTCACCACCGCGACGGGCGCCCAGGTCGCGCAGGGCACGGTGATGGACACGGCCCCCGCGACGCTGCCGGTCGACGGCGTGCTGACGTACACGCTGGCGCTGAGCCAAGGGGCCCGCACCGTCACGCGAACGCTCGTGGTGCGCCTCGACGGCGCCGTGCGCATCGACGCGTTCAACGTGCCCGCGTACGCGAAGATCGGCGCGACCTACGGCGTGTCGTGGCGCACGACGGGCGCCACGCGCGTCGAGCTCTTCCTCGACGGGCGTCTGCACTACGTCGCGCCCGACGCGCTGACGGCGGCGTCGGGCTCGCTCGCGCTGCCGACGCCCGCCGCGATGGCGACGCTCGAGCTCGTCGCGCGCAACGACCGCGGCGGCACGAGCCGCATGACGAAGGCGGTGACGCCCATCGGCGCGCCCACGTTCAACGCGTTCTCTGCAGACCGGTCTGCCATCGCCACGGGCGGCGACGCGGTGGTCTTGAGCTGGGACGTGACGAACGCGCGGCACGTGCGCATCGTCGCGAACGGCGCCGACGTCGTCTTCGCCAGCTTCGGCGTCGTCGACACCGGCACCGTCACGGTCTACCCGAACGAGGCGTCGGTCACGTACGAGCTGCAGGCCGACAACTCGGTGGGCGACTCCATCGCTCCGCGCACCGCGACGGTGACGGTGGGCGCCCCGGCGACGCTGACGTTCAGCCAGGTCGGCCCGGTGGGCCTGGTGACGAACGTGACGGGCACGACGGCGTCGGCCACCGGCCCGCTCATCGGCCTGCCCGGCGTCGAGAAGAACGTGCCGGGTGAGGCGTTCGTCGACATCGCGCCGACGGGCACCGCCATCGACTGGGCGGGCAACGACACGGTCGGGAAGATCGTGACGCTGCCCGAGACGTTCCGCACCATCATCTACGGTCGCCCCATCGCGAGCCCGACCGTTCAGCTCTCCATCAACGGCTGGCTCGTCTTCCGCAGCACCGTCGCGAGCGGGCAGGACGACAACGCCCCCTTCCCGAACACGCTCATCGAGCCGCTGGCGGTCGCGCCGTTCTGGGACGACCTCACCGACACCGACGCGAGCCTCGTGTACTGGCGGCTCGACGGCGAGGGCCCGGGCCGCCGCCTCATCGTCCAGTGGCACGAGGTCTCGCACCAGCTGTACCCCGAGGCGGTGCTCACGTTTCAGGCGCAGCTGTACGCCACCGGGAAGATCGTCTTCGCGTACCGCAAGCTGCAGGGCCTCGAGCTCAACGAGCCGTCGGTCGGCGTCACCTCGCCCGACGAGAGCGACGCCGTCGTCGCGCCGGGCTTCCCGGCCGAGGGCGATACGTTCACGTTCTTCGGCCCGCAGCAGCCGCCCATCGCGGTCAAGGTCGACGGCCAGCCGCTCGTCGCGTACGTCGCGCTCGGCGGCGGCTTCATGAAGGTCGAAGGGAACCCGTTCAGCGTGGTGGTGCCCGATGCGGGGCAGCCCGACGCCGGCACCGGCAGCGACGCCGGCGTGACGTGCGGCAACGGCGCGCTCGACCCCGGCGAGGGCTGCGACGACGGTGCCTCGGCCGACGGCGACGGCTGCTCGGCCGGCTGCGCGATCGAGACCGGCTACACCTGCACCGGGGCGCCGAGCATGTGCCGCCCGGCGTGCGGCGACGGGCTCGTGCTCGCGCCCGAGACGTGCGACGACAACAACCTGACGCCGCTCGATGGCTGCTCGGCGTCGTGCACCGTCGAGATGGGGTACACGTGCGTGAGCGCGCCGAGCCTCTGCCGGCCCATCTGCGGCGACGGCGTGGTGATGCCGAACGAGCCCTGCGACGACGGCAACATGACGCCGGGCGACGGCTGCTCCGGCTGCCGCGTCGCGAAGGGCTACGCGTGCGAAGGCAGCCCGAGCGTCTGCGCGCAGGTCGGCACCGTGACCAGCGTCTCGCTCGACGGTTTGTCCTCCGACACCGGCCACGGCTGCCTCGGCACTTCGAACGGCAGCGTCTGGTGCTGGGGGGCAAACACGACCGGCCAGCTCGGCAACGGCACGAGCGGTGTGGCGACGATGCGGGTGTCTCCGGGCCAGGTCGGCGGCCTTACGAACGTCGTGCAGGTGACGGCGGGCTCGAACTTCAACTGCGCGCGCCGCACCGACGGCAGCGTGGCGTGCTGGGGCAACAACGGCCAGCTGCAGTGCGGCGCGGCGGGCACCGCCTCGAAGCTCACCCCGGTCGAGGCCGGCGGAGTGTTGACCGCGCTCGACATCGAGGCAGGCGACCAGTTCGTGTGCGCGCGGCTGACGAACGCGACGGTGGCGTGCTGGGGCGACGGGGCCGACCGGCAGCTCGCGCGCGGCACGACGACGACCGACAGCTCGGCAGCGCTCGCCATCCCCGGAGTCGCGAACAGCATCGACCTCGGCGTCGGCGCATCGCACGCGTGCTCCGCCGATCTCACCGGCAGCGTGCTGTGCTGGGGCGACAACGACAACGGGCAGATCGGCATCGGAGACGCGGGCACCGACATCGGCGCGCCGACCGCTCCGTTGGGGCTGCCGCCCATCGCCAGCCTCTGCGGCGGAGAGAACCACACCTGCGCGGTGACGCAGGGGCCCTCGCCGCAGCTGTACTGCTGGGGCGACAACGTGGACGGGCAGCTCGGCATCGGCAACTTCGTCGACCAACCGGCGCCGGTGCTCGTGCCCGGCGTCACGCCGTCGCAGGTCGCCTGCGGCGCGTTCCACACCTGCGCCATCGAGACGACGGGCGACGTGAAGTGCTGGGGCAACAACGACGACGCGCAGCTCGGCGACGGCACGACGCAGACGCGCAGCACGCCGGTGCCGGTGACGGGGCTGCCGCCGAGCCCGGTCGCGCTGGCGCTCGGCTTCGAGGCTTCGTGCGCGCTGTACGCGAACGGAGACCGCTGGTGCTGGGGCCAGAGCGAAGACGGCCAGCTCGGCATCGGCGTGCCGGTGCGCACGGCCGAGCTCACCTCGGTGAACGGCATCGCGAACGTGGCGCGGCTCGCCACGACCATCGGCACGTTCCGGTTCGGTCACGCGTGCGCAGTGACGGGCTCGCACGACCTGAGCTGCTGGGGCGAGAACCAGTTCGGCCAGCTCGGCGACGGCACGGTGGTGGCGCGGGCCTATGCCGCGCCGGTGGTGGGCCTTGCAGGCGCGGTGCTCGACGTGGCGACCTCGCGCGGCGGCTCGACGTTCGACGCCCCGTCGGCGAGCTGCGCGGTGCTGACCGACGGCGGAGTGCAGTGCTGGGGCAACAACAACGAGGGCCAGCTCGGCGACGGCACCGACGCGGGGCACCTGGTGCCGCAGCCGGCGGCGGTGAGCGTCGCGGCGACGGGCATCACGACCGGCGTCGACTTCTTCTGCACGACGCACGCGGACCAGGAGGTGCGCTGCTGGGGCAACAACTCGAGCGGGCAGCAGGGGGCGCCGCCGGCGACGCCGCGGTTCTTCTTCCCGCGTGTGGTGCCGGGGCTCACCGGCGCGGTCGAGGTCGCGGCGGGGGCGGACCACCTGTGCGCGCGCATGAGCGACGGCTCGGTCGCGTGCGTCGGCGAGAACGGCGACGGGCAGCTCGGCAACAACTCGACGACCGACTCGAGCGTCGTGCTGCCGGTGGCGGGAGTTTCGAACGCCCAGCAGATCTGCTCGGGGTTCGGCCACACCTGCGCCATCGTCGCGGGCGGCGCGCTCGTGTGCTGGGGCCGCAACGACTACGGGCAGATGGCGAACGGCACCTCGGGCGCGTCGACCGACGTGCGCGTGCCCACCGTGGTGGCAGGGGTCAGCGGGGCGACGTGGCTCAGCTGCGGGAACAACTACACCTGCGTGGTCGTCGGCGGAGGCCGCGTGCAGTGCATGGGCTACGGCCTCGACGGTCAGCTCGGCAACGGCGGCAACACGAACCACGTGCTGTCGGCGGTCTTCATGAGCGACGTGCTCGGAGCGAGCCAGGTCATCGGCGCGAACTCGGGGACGTTCGTGGTCGCGGCCGGCTCGGGCGCGGTGCGGGCGCTGGGGTTCACGGGGTTCGGGCAGCTCGGCACCGGCGCGACGCTGCGGCCGACGCTGCCGGTGCTCGTGCAGCCCTTCTGAGCTTTGTTCGTCCCTGAGCGTTCGTTGGTGCTCAAACGATGTTTTGCGGGGGGCGGCCGAGCAGCAGCGCACCTTCCGGCACACGCGCGTGACGTGTGCTCCAGGGTGCCCCTTTCGCGATGGCGAGGCGATGCTATAGGTGCGCGCGCACTCCGAACCGGTCTGAGCCGAGCCGGTCCGTGGTGCTCACCGGTCTCTTGCCGTCTCCTCGAGGTTTTAAAATGCCCCAGCGCATCACCCGCGGTGTCTTCGCCGTGGTATCGCTCTTTGTCGCGGCCTGTACGACGACGGTCACCGCGCCGCCGCCGGCCGACCCGCCGCGCATCGTGAGCTTCACCGCAACCCCGACCTCCATTCGCGCAGGCGAATCGGTCGCGCTCGCGTTCGAGGTGAGCGGCGCCGACAGCGTCGAGCTGCTCGATCAGCGCGGCCAGCCCGTCGCCGTCTCCGGAAACGGCGCGACGGTGACGCCGACCGAGACCACCGTCTACGTGCTGCGCGCCTCGGGCAAGGGCGGCCGCGACAGCGCGTACGTGCGCGTGCGCGTCGACGACGTCGACTCGCTGTTCCTCGTCGCGATTCCGAACGAGATCGACTCGGGAGAAGAGGTCAGCCTCGTGTGGTCCGCGCTCGGCGGCTTGAGCGGCGCCACGCTGACGGACTCGGCGGGCAACATGGTGCCGATCACCGGCGCCTCGGGCATCGTCACGGTGAAGCCCGCGCGCTCGACGCGCTACACGCTGCGCGCCGAGCAAGGAACCGGCCAGCCGCCGCTCACGCTGGAGACCGCGGTGCGCGTGCGGCCCGTCATCAACGAGCTGCGCGCGACGCCTCCGGCGGCGCTGAGCGGCGAGACGATCACCCTGGAGTGGGTGACCTCCGGAGCCGATCGCGTCACGCTGCGCGAGACGACGTACGGAGAGCTGTTCAGCACCACGACGAGCGTGGACACCGGCCTGTTCGACTTCACCGTGCCGGCGCTGATGCCGGGCGACGCCGGCACGATGGTGCCGTCGGGCTTCCCCTTGAGCTTCACGCTCGAGGCGGCGACGAACGCTCCGGTGCAGACGGTGTCGCGCACGCTGCCGAGCACCGTCGGCCGCGGGCCGCAGATCTTCGGCTTCGACGTGCCCGCGAACGCCACCGAGCAGACGCTCGTCACGATGGTGTGGCGCGCCTCTGCGGTGCGCCTCGAGCTCTTCGCCGACGGCCAGCTCGTCTACACGGTGAGCGGGATGACGGCCGAGAGCGGCTCGACGGTGTTCCCGGTGCCGACGACCGACGTGAAGTTCACCCTCGTCGCGCACGACGCGAACGGCCTGTCGGTCAGCCGCGAGCGCACGCTCAAAGTGGTGAAGCGGCCCGAGGCGATGACGTTCACGGTGCCGCAGCTCGTCTTCTCGGGGAACCCGGCGATGGTGTCGTGGCAGACGCGGGACGCCGCGACGGTCACGGTGCGGCTCAAGAACGGGCCCGTCCTCTTCTCCACCAATGACCCGACGCGGCTCGCGGCGGGCATGGCGGCGGTGCGGCTCAGCCGGCCCGACGACCTGGTGCTCGAGGCCATCAACGCCGCGGGCGACAAGGACGTCGAAGTGAAGCACCTCGACGTCACGTCGCCGGCGCTGGTGACGGCGAGCCCCGACCCCGCGGGGCCCAACAACGACGTGACGTTCAGCTGGGACTTCTCGGCCCAGACGGCGCTCGAGGTGCACGGCGCACCGTCGACCACGCCCGAGGTCGTCATGGCGTCGACGGCGTTCTTCGACCTCGCGCAGCAGCCCGAGGCGAACGCGCTCGTCTTCGCGAACCTCGACGAGGGCGTGGCGGCGTTCACGCCGCCGTCGGGCTTCGTCTTCCCGTTCCTCGACGGCGTCACCTCGACGTTCTGGGTCTCGACGAACGGCTTCGTGTCGCTCGAGGCGACCACGGCGGCGCAGGTGAACAACCTCGACGTCGAGACGACGACGACGGCGCTGCCCGCGCTGCTCGCGCCGTGGTGGGACAACCTGCAGCTGCAGGCCCAGAGCTCGGTGCTCTGGTTCGTCGACGGCGCCACGTTCCCCCGGCGGCTGACGATTCAGTGGAACAAGCTGGTGGCGAACGGGGTGCCCGGCAGCGAGCTGACGTTCCAGGTGCAGCTCTACGAGACGGGCCGCTTCCGCTTCCTCTACCAGCGGCTCGCCTCGGGTACGCAGAGCGGCGGCGAGGGCGCGACCATCGGCTTCACCGGCGGCCCGGGCAAGCTGCGCACCAACTACGGCTACAACGAGGCCGTCGCCAGCGAGGGCCTCGAGCTCGACTGGTTCACCAGCGCGCAGCCGGCGGGCACCTTCGTGAGCCGTGTCACGCGGCCCGGCGTCTTCACCCCGTTCTTCATCACGAACCTCGGCGCGGTGGTGCCGGCGCCGCTGCGCACGCGCGTGTTCCTGCGCGGCTCGGTGCTCGTCAACGAGGCGCTGCCGGTCACGCACCCCGTCGTGCCGCTCGGTCGCTGGGTCGAGCTGCACAACCCCGGCGCCGACCCCGTCGACGTCGGAGGCCTCGAGCTCTTCGTCGCCGACGCCGGCGCCCCGCGCTTCACGCTGCCGAGCCCGCGCGTGATTCCCCCGAACGGCTACTTCGTCATCGGCGAGTCTGATCAGCCCGCCGACAACGGAGACGCTCCGGTGCAGGAGGCGTGGCCGATGGGCACCTTCGACTTCGGCGCCGGCTCCACCCAGCTCAACCTGCGCGTCCCCGCCGCGCTGCCCGACGCCGGCCTGGTCAGCCAGCTCATCTGGGGCAACCTCGCCGACGGCGGCGCGACGCCGCTGCCCGGCGTCTCGGTCTCGCAGGACCCGCGCGCGATTCGCGCGACTCCGCCCGGGCCGGTCGCGTGCGCTCGCGGCACGACGATGTACGGCATGAGCGGCTCGATCGGCACGCCGGCGGCGTCGAACGACGCCTGCTACCCGTACCGGCTCGAGTCGATTCCGGTCGCCTTCGAAGACGTCTCGGGCACGGGGCAGAAGCTGTTCGACGGCCCCGCGGCCACCGCGTACGACGACAAGAACACGACCATCACGCTGAGCCCGGGCTTCCCGTACTTCCGGGCGAGCTATGGCGTGCTCAACGTGAACACCAACGGCTGGGTGAGCGTGGTGCCGTACACGGCCGCGGGGCAGAACAACAAGGCCGCACCGAGCACGTCGACGCCGAAGGGCACCATCGCGGTGTTCTGGGACGACATCGACAAGAAGACGACGTCGCTCGACGGCAGCGTCTACACCGAACGCCGGAACGGCTACCGCATCGTGCAGTGGCACCACTACGGCATGTGGAGCGCGGCGGGTACGTTCGATGACCTCAACTTCGAGATCAAGCTCTTCGACACGGGCGTCATCGAGTTCCACTACGGCCTGATGCGCAACGGCGGGCTCATCGACCGCAGCGACGGCAGCGGAGCCACCATCTGGCTCGAAGAGCCGAACGGCGCGACCGCGCTGCCCATCTCCATCAACACGTCCGCGCCGCGAGCGAACACCGCGTGGCGCTTCACCCCGGTGCAGTGAGGAAAGGAGCCGACATGAACACCCGAAACAACCTCTTCGCGCTCTGCCTCATCGCCGCCGGCGCGTGCACGACCCGCATCGAGAACCCGCCGATCGCCCCGGCGCCGAAGGTGGTGAGCTTCACCGCGACTCCGGCCGAGGTGGCCGCGGGCGGCACCATCACCCTGAGCTGGAGCGTCGAGCACGCGACGAAGGTCTCGATTCGCGAGCTCGCGTCGGGCCCGGTGGCCGGAGTCGACGACAAGCCGACCGGCAGCGTCGACGTGACCGCCTCGCGCGAGTCGGCCTTCTTCATCCTCACCGCCGAGAACTCGCGCGGCGTGCGCGCGACGTCGGTGGCGTCGGTGCTCGTGCAGGGCGCTCCGACGAACGTGTTGTTCCAGGCGGTGCCGACGCTGGTCGGGCCCACCGAGCCGGCGATGCTGGTGTGGTCGGCGCCCGGAGCGCGTGTCGTCACCATCACCGACGGCAGCGGCGCGATGCTCGACCTCGACGGGCAGCTCACCGCGGGCTCGCTGCTGGTGAACCCGCCCGGCGCCGAGACGACGTACACGCTGAGCGCCGACGGCCGCACTGCGATGGCGACCATCGCGCGCGCGCAGTCGATCGACGAGCTCACCGCGACGCCCGCCGCGGCGCGGCCCGGTGACACGGTCACCATCTCGTGGAAGACGACGAACGCGTCCCGCGTCGTGTTGACCAGCCCGGGCATCGGGACCATCGCCACCGTCACCGACGCCGCGCAGGTCGCGAGCGGCTCGGCGATGCAGGTCGTGCCGAACTACGACATGGAGCTCGGCCTGCCGTTCGTGCTGCGCGCCGAAGGCAAAGGTGCGGTCGTCGAGCGCGCCGTCACCATCTTCTTCTCGTCGTCGCCGGCGGTGCTCAGCGCGACGGCGCCGGAGTACGCGCGCACGGGCACGACCTTCCCGCTGACGTGGACGACGCGCGGCGCCGACCAGGTGCGCATCTCGGCCGGCGGCGTGGTGCTCCACCAGGGAGCGGCACAGGGCACGGTGCACCTGCCGGCGCCGGCGATGGACACCGACTACTCCGTCGTCGCGGTGCAGACGGCGACGGGAGACACCAGCGCTCCGACCGTGCTGAACGTGAAGCCCGTCGGCGCGCCGGCCGTCGTGGCGTTCACGCCGGACCGCACCGCCATCACCAACGGCGGCGACGCGGTGGTGCTGACGTGGAACGTCACCAACGCGCGCCGCGTGATCATCATCGAAGAGGGCAGCGGCGTGGTGCACCAGGCGACGGGCCCGAGCGCGGCGAGCGGCACCGTCACCGTCTACCCGAACCAGCACACCACCCGGTACGAGCTGCAGGCCGACAACCAGGTCGGCGAGTTCATCACTCCGCAGACGCTCAGCATCGCGGTGACGAACCTCGCGACGCTCACGTTCAACCGCCGGGCGCCCGTCGGCGCGAACGTCGAGGTCACCGGCTCGACGGTGCCAGCTGGCGGCGCCGTCTCGGGGCTGATGGCGTTCCGGCTCAACCCCCCCGGCGTCAGCTTCGTCGACATCTCCCAGACGGGGACGCTCGTGGCGCTGCCCAGCCAGGACAGCTCTTACCTGCGTGTGGACATTCGCCCGTTCACGATGCCGTTCTTCGGCCAGCGGGTCGTCGAGCCGAACATCAACGTCACGGTCGACGGGTTCTTCGCGTTCACCGACTTCACGGTGAGCCCCGGGCCGTCGTCGTGGCCGGCCGACCTCGGTGACGTCCTGCTGGACTGGGCCATCGTGCCGTTCCTGGGCAACCTGCGCCTGGGCTCGGGCGCAGTGCAGTACCAGATCGACACCGTCGGAACCGAGCGGCGCGTCATCGTCCAGTGGACGGACCTCGAGGAGGTCGCGAACCCGTCGAACACGGTGACGTTCCAGGCTCAGGTCTACGAGAGCGGCCGGGTGGTCTTCGCGTACCGCGACCTCGGCACGTGGAGCACCCCGGTCGCCACCGGCATCGTGGGCGACAATGACGAGGCCCTCGACGGCCCAGTACTGCCGCTCACCGGTCAGGTCTGGGAACTCGGCGGTGAGGCGCTGCTGCCGCAGCGGGTCCGTGTGCGCAACGAGTCCATCGTCGGCTTCGTGAAGATGCCGAACGGCAAGATTCGCGTCGAAGGCGACCCGCGCCTGCCCTCCACCACCCTGGGCATCACCGAAGTGAACGCGCGGCCGCTCGTGCCGCAGGGCGAGTGGCTCGAGATAGTGAACCAGGGCGCGCAGCCGCAGGACATCGGCGGCTGGGAGTTGCGCACCGACGCTGGCACGCAGCGCGCGCTGCCGCCGCTCACGATCCCGCCCGGCGGCCGCGTGCTGCTCGGGGAGGCGCCGGCAGCGAACGACGGTCTCATGCTCGACGCTGTCTACGGCGGGCGCGTCTCGCTGCCCGACGGCGGCGGCGGAGCGATCAGTCTCGCTGCTGACGGAATCGTCGTCGCGCGCATCGATCTCGCGTCGCCCGGAGTGACCTCGGCGATCCAGGCCGACCTGCCCGCGCCGTGGATGAGGTTCCCCAACACGTCGATCAGCCAGCTCACCTGCGGCACTGACGCGGGCTATGGCACGAACGGCCAGCTCGGCACGCCGGGCGCGCAACACCCGCGTTGCTTCCCCTACGTGCTCACCGACGCGGGAGTGCCGTTCACGAGCATCGCGCTCACCGGCACGCGCCTCGTCGCCGGCACGAGCCCGGCCTCGGATGACACGGTCTTCTCCTTCGACCCGGGCGGGCCGGTGAAGATCGGCCACGTCATGGTGCCGACGCTGTGGGTCAGCACGAACGGCTTCATCTCGCCAACGTCCATCACGAACTCGACGATCACGAACAAGACCGCGCCCTCGGTGACCGCACCTGCGCCCGGCACCATCGCGCCGTTCTGGGACAACCTCATCGGAAGCCTCGAGCCCGGCTCCGGCATCTATTGGGAGCGCCGGGACGTCGGTACGCCGAACGAGTCGGTCATCGTCTCGTGGGAAAAGTGGCGCGTCGACAGTACGACCGTCTCGACGTCGCTCAACTTCCAGGCGCGCTTCTGGCCCAATGGCGACATCACCTTCGCGTACGGCGACATGACTGCGTCCGGTACAAGCACGGTAGCGAAGGGCTCGAGCGCGACGGCGTGGGTCGAAGACCCGAACGGCCGCGCCGCCGTCTTCATCAGCGTCAACAGCGCTACGGCGCCGGGCATCCAACCGAACACCTCCTTCCGCTTCGTGTACTCGCCATGATCCGACGACTTCTTCCGATCGCTCTCGTCCTCTCGGCGTGTCCTGCGCCGCCGACTCCCGACCCGGCGCCGGCGCCTCCGGCCGCGGTCATCACGCGGTTCGCGGCGAGCGCCACACAGGTGGTGAACCCCGGCGACAAGGTGACGCTCTCGTGGGAGACCACCGACGCCGAGAGCGTCAGCCTCGAGCAGCTCGAGCGCGGCCCGCTCACCATCGACAGTGCTGCGCCGTCGGGCGTGCTCGAGGTGAGCATCGAGCGCGACACCCTCTACGCGCTGACGGCGCGCGGCAAGGGCGGCACGGACACGAAGCTCGTGTCGGTCGTGCTCAACCGCGGCGGCAACGTGATGCTGTTCGCCGCGCTGCCCTCCGAGGTGCTGGCGGGCGAGCCGGTCAACCTGGTCTGGAACGCGCCCGACGCGCAGAACGTGTCGCTGCGGCAGGTCGGCGGCCAGGCCATCGACATCGGCATGCAGAAGGAGACCGGCTCGGTGCGCGTGTTCCCCGGCCGCTCGACCTCGTACGAGCTCAACGTCGACGGGCGCACCGCGGTCGCGTCGGTCGTGGTGCGGCCGGCGATCTTCGAGTTCGCGATTCAGGGGGAATCGCCGCTGCCGGGTCAGCCGCTGACACTCGTGTGGCGCACTGGCGGCGGCTCGCGCGCGACGCTCAAGCGCGCGGGCCTCGCGATGCCCCTCACCAGCGTGACCGGCGGCCTCGTCGCGAACGGCACGTTCACCGACACGCTGCCTGCGAACCTGCCGATCGACGGTGTCGTCGAGTACGTGCTGGAGATCGAGGCGGGCGCGATGAAGGCGCAGCGCACGCTCACCGTCACCCTCGGCGGAGCCGTCCGCATCGACGAGTTCAAGGTGCCGCCCTACGTGAAGCCGGGCGGCTCGTACATCGTGAGCTGGAAGACCACGGGCGCGACGCGGCTCGAGCTGCGCGTCGGCGGTCAGCTGTACTTCACCGCATCGAACGCAACGCAGCTCAACGGCGACTCGATGGTGCTGCAGGCGCCGGCGACGACGACGACCATCGAGCTGACGGTGCGCAACGCGATGGGCAGCGTGGCGCGGCAGATGAAGCAGGTGAACCTCGTCGGAGTTCCGGTCTTCAACAGCTTCACGACCGACGCGGCGAACGTGGCGCTGGGCGGAACTCCGGTGACGCTGCGCTGGAACGTGACGAACGCGCGCTCGGTGCGCATCATCGAGCAGCCCGGCGATCGCGAGGTGTTCGTGGCGACCGGCGTGCTCGACACCGGCATCGCCACCGTCTACCCAAACAGGCCGTCGCTCACGTACGAGCTGCGCGCGGACAACACCGTCGGTGACGCCATCATGCCGCGCACCGTCGCGGTCACTGTGACGACTCCGGCGACGCTGACGTTCTCGAAGAGGTTGCCGCTCGGTCTGACGACGCAGCTCATCGGCTCGACCGTTCCGGGCGGGGGGGCGATCTCCGGGCTGCCGAACGTGGTGCGGAACGCGCCGGGCGAACAGTTCGTCGACATCGCGCAGACGGGAGTTCACGTAGTGGGAACCACCACGAACATGGTCGTCACCCCTGCGGTGGTGACCATTCCGCAGTTCGAAACTCGCGTGTGGGGTCAACGCATTACCGCCACGAGCTTGTCGATCTCGCCGAATGGGTGGCTCGTGTTCAGCGCTCCGGTGCCGAACGGGCCGTCGGCGCCGGCTGCCCCTCTGGGCACGGACCTGGTTCCGCTCACGATCGTTCCGTACGGCGCCAACTTGACGCGCAACACGGCCCGCGAGAGCGCGATCCTCTGGCAGATCGACCGCGTCGCCGGCGGTCTCAAGCGCCTCATCGTTCAGTGGGAGAACGTCGAAGACGACGACGCCATCTCGCGCCTCACGTTCCAGGCGCAGGTCTACTCCAACGGGAAGATCGTCTTCGCGTACAAGAGCTTCGACGGTCCGGTGCCGACGCCGGTGGTCGGCATCGTGAACAAGGACGAGACCGCCGAGCTCTTGGCAGACGACGTGCCGAACCCCGGCGACACGTTCACTTTCTTCGGTCAAGTGCAGCTGCCGTACGACCTGGTCGTAGATGGGGACACGATCATTGCGAATGTCGACGTCGGCAATCTCTCCATCGAGGTGGAGGGCAACCCGGCGATCCTGCCCGGCCAATTCGCCATCACGGAAGTGAACCCGCGTCCGTCGACTACCCTCGTGCGCGGCGAGTGGCTCGAGATCACGAACTTCAGCAACGAGCCGGTCGACCTCGACGGCTGGGTGCTCGACTTCGGCGGCGGCGCGACGCATACGCTCGTCACTCCGCCGATTCTCCCGCCGAACGGACATCTGCTGCTCGCACAGGTGCCTGGCGCGGAGGACGGCCTGCCCGTCGACTACGTGTACGGCGCCGGCTACCAGCTCGGTGACCTGGTCGGTGAGGTGAGGCTGTCGCTCGAAGGCGGCGACTACTCGGCGGTGAGCTGGGATCCGTCGAACGCGCTGTCAGCCGGTCGCAGCGTTCGGTTCGATCCACCGAACGCGAACGCGGTGTACGCGACGGGCTTCATGCAGCTCGGCTGCCCGAGCTCGACGGCGAGCACCTACGGCACGAACGGCCAGCGCGGCACGCCGCGGGCGTCGCACGCGCCGTGCTTCCCGTATCAGCTGAGCGCGCTGCCTGCGGGCGGCTTCCAGAGCATCGCTGCGACCGGCACCTCGCTGCCCGTGTCGAGCAGCTCTTCTTCGTCGACCGCGCTCATCGTCAACCTGCCGCGTCCGATTCGCTACTACGGCGCCAACGTGTCGACGCTGTACGTGAGCCAGCACGGCTACCTCACGACCGTCGCGCCGAGCAGCATGACGGCGACGAACCGGGTGCTGCCGTCGGTGACGGCGAGCACTCCGCAGGGGACGATCGCCCCGTTCTGGGACAGCCTGACGACCTCGACGGGCGTCGGCCTCTACTGGCAGCAGCTCGACCCCGACGGCACCCCGGGGAACGCCGATGACCTCACCATCGTGTCGTGGGAGGGCATGCGGCAGGGCACCACGTCCCAGTACAACTTGAACTTCCAGGTTCACTTCAAGGCCAACGGCGACATCGAGTACCACTACGGGACGATGTCCTATACGGGGACGTCGACCATCCCGAACCACACGGGCCTCTCCGCGACGTCGTGGCTCGAGTCGCGCGAGATGGTCGTCGCGCTCCCCATCAACATCAGCACGGCTGGCGGCATCCAGCCGAACACGGCGTACCGCTACACGTACGCCCCGTGACGAGGACTCCTATGCGCCACGCCGCACTTCTTCTCTCTGTTGCTTCTTTCGCGTTCATGGGCTGCCCCGGCGGCGGCTCGATGGACGGTGGCTTCGATTCCGGCGAGCCCGACTCGGGCGCCGACGGCGGACTCGACGCTGGCCCGTCCGACTCGGGCACGCCCGACTCCGGCACCGCCGACGCCGGGCCGACGGATGCCGGCGTCGCGTGCGGTGACGGCGTCCTCGGCGGCGGCGAGACCTGCGACGACGGCGCGATCGACCCCGGCGACGGCTGCTCGGCGACGTGCGCCATCGAGACGGGCTGGACGTGCAGCGACGTGCCGAGCCTCTGCGTCAGCACCTGCGGAGACGGCATCGTCGTCGGCGCCGAGTCGTGCGACGACAGCGACACCATGGGCGGCGACGGCTGCTCGGCGACGTGCGTGCGTGAGCCGGGCTGGACGTGCACCGGCATGCCGAGCACGTGCGCGCCGACGTGCGGCGACGGCGTCATCACCGGAACCGAGAGCTGCGATGACGGCGATGCGATGCCGGGCGACGGCTGCTCGGCGACGTGCGCGATCGAGATGGGCTTCGCGTGCGCGGGGGCTCCGAGCACGTGCACGCCCGACTGCGGCGACGGGCGCCGGCTCGGCGCCGAGGCGTGCGACGACGGCAATATGGATCCGAACGACGGCTGCTCGCCCGTGTGCACCCTCGAGGCGGGGTACGCGTGCTCGATGGCCGTGCCGAACGTGTGCTCGACCGTGTGCGGCGACGGCTTCCGCCGCGGCGCCGAGGCCTGCGACGACGGCGACACGATGGACGGCGACGGCTGCTCGGCGACGTGCACCGTCGAGGCGAACTACGCGTGCTCGACCGCCACGCCGAACGTCTGCGCGCCGGTCTGCGGAGACAGCCTGCTCATCGCTCCCGAGACCTGCGACGACGGCAACACGCGCACCACCGACGGCTGCTCGAGCACCTGCCGCATCGAGCCCGGCTACACCTGCACCGGCCTGCCGAGCGTCTGCACCGCGACGTGCGGCGACGGCCTCATCGTCGGCGCCGAGCAGTGCGACGACAACGACACTGCGAGCGGCAACGGGTGCTCGGCGACGTGCACCGTCGAGTCCGGCTTCAACTGCTTCGGCATCCCGAGCCAGTGCGTCGCCGTGTGTGGCAACGGCCAGCGGCACGGCTCCGAGACCTGCGACGACGGCGACGTCGACCCGCTCGATGGCTGCAGCGCGTCGTGCCAGGTCGAGACTGGCTACCAGTGCGACAACGCGACGCCGAACCTGTGCACGCCGATCTGCGGCGACGGCCTCGTCCTCACCGGCGAAGAATGCGACGACGGCAACATGACGCCTGGCGACGGCTGCCACTCGTGCCGCGTTCAGGTCGGCTATTCGTGCTCGGGTTCTCCGAGCGTCTGCACGTCGCTCGGTTTCCCGACGCAGGTGAGCCTCGCGCACGGAACGTCTACTGTCGGACGGCATGGCTGCATGCGCACGAGCACGGGCCTCGTCTTCTGCTGGGGCGACAACAACAACGGCGAGGTCGGCGACGGCACCACGGCGAACACCCCGTATTCGGGGCCGCACCGCGTCGTGGGTCTTACGGACGTCGCCGAGGTGTCGTCCGGCTCGAACTTCAACTGTGCAAGGCGCAATGACGGCACCGTCGCATGCTGGGGAGACAGCGTCAGTCGCCAGCTCGGCATCGACGGGACCACCGATAGCTCGACGCCCGTCAACATCGCGGGGATCACCAGCGCCGTGCAGGTCGATTGTGGTGATGACTTCGCTTGTGCGCGGATGGCGAATGGCGAAGTCTGGTGCTGGGGCGAAAACAGCACGGACGCGCAGCTCGGTCGTGGCGCGGGCGCCGACAGCCACATCGCGGCGCCGGTGCCGGGTGTCTCCGACGCCATCGATCTTGCCGTCGGTGGCGGCCACACGTGCGTCGTGGTCAACGGCGGTGGGGTGCTCTGCTGGGGAGACAATCTCAACGGACAGATCGGCAACGGGAGTACGACGGACGCACCCTCGCCGACCGCACCGATGGGACTGCAACCCGTGGTGCGGGTCGCGGCGGGAGCAGCTCACACGTGTGCGGTGACCGCGACGAACGAGACGTGGTGTTGGGGCGACAACATCGACGGCCAGCTGGGCGACGGCTCGGTCACCGACCGCAACGTGCCGGTGCGCGCCGTTGGCGCCGACTTCGCGGTGCTGATCGCCGCCGGCAGTCAGCACACCTGCATCACCGATGTTTCGGGCGTGACGAAGTGTTGGGGCGAGAACGACTTCGGGCAGCTCGGAGACGACACGACGGTGCGGCGGACGACGGCGGCGACGGTCGTTGGCCTCAACCCGGGTGTCATCAACCTCAGCGCAGGGGCTGCGCACACGTGTGCCGTGTATCCGAATGGCGAGCGGCGCTGCTGGGGCTTGAACCGCGAAGGGCAGCTCGGCCTCGGCGTTGCCGAGCCGACGCACCGGCTGACGCCCGTGACGATCACCGGCCTGCCGCCGGTCAGCATGATCGCGACCTCGCAGCAGGCGTCCGAGCTCGGGCACTTCTGCGCCGTCACTGCGACCAACGAGCTCTACTGCTGGGGCGAGAACGACTTCGGCCAGCTCGGCGACGGGACATTCACGCCGCGTGCGGCGCCGATGCGCGTCATGTCATTCGGTGCGCAGGTGAGGAGCGTCGCGTTGAGCCGAGCGGAGGGAACGTCGGGCCGTGGCTCCACCTGCGTGCTGCTGCTCAACGGCGAGGTTCACTGCTGGGGCGGCAACCACGAGGGGCAGCTGGGTGACGGGACGCAGAACGACCGCCCGACTGCGGCGCAGGTGACGACGATTCCGGCCGGAGCGACGCACCTCGTCGGCGGGCAGGACTTCTATTGCTCGGCGCACAGCAACGACGCGGTCTGGTGCTGGGGCAACAACTCCGGCACCCAGATCGGCGCCGCGTCGTCCACAGCGCGCTTCCCGACGCCGCGGCTCGTCGCGAGCATTCCGGGCGTCACGCAGCTCGCCGCCGGCGCGGATCACGTGTGTGCGCTGCTCAACACCGGTGCGGTCACGTGCTGGGGTGAGAACGGGTCGTATCAGCTGGGCCGCAACAACACGACAGACTCGCCGACTCCCGCGGTGGTTGGGGGCGTCGCGAACGCCGTGCAGCTGTCGATCGGCGAGAACCACACATGCGTGCGCACGAACAACGGAACCGCCATCTGCTGGGGAGACAACGACCAGGGCCAGATGGGGACCGGCGATACGACCGACGTCCGCGTGGCGACGCCGCTCATCGGATTCCCCACCGTCTCGGACCTCAACGCTGGCCACGACAACGTCTGTGGCGTCGTGAGCACGGGTGGCGTCGTCTGCCTCGGCGACAACACCGATGGGCAGATGGGCTTGCCCCCTTCCGGAACGAACGTGAACACGCCGACGCCGATGCCGGGCGCCAGCGCAGGCGTCGCGAGCGTCGTCGGTGGGCGGAGCGCGACGTTCCTCGTCATGTCGAACGGCACGGTGCGGGCCATCGGCGCCGTGATGTGGGGCCAGCTCGGTATCGGCATCACGCCGCGGAAGACGGCGCCGGTGCTGGCGCCGTACTGACGTGCATCTGCCTCAGGCCTCGCGGGCGGCCTTCCGCTCGCGGGCCTGGTCGATGCTCGCGTTGCCGGCGCCGTGCGCGTAGAGGAAGAGCAGCGCGGCCATGATCGCCAGGTTGTTGAACGCCTGCGCGCGGTTCGCGTCGATGGTGACGTTGCCGTGGATGACGACGGTGACGGTGCCGAGCCAGAGCATCAGCGCGATGGCGGCGCGGCGGACCTCGTAGCCGGCGAGCAGCATGAAGCCCGCGATGCCTTCGACGGCGATGGCGGTGGTGAGCAGCACGCCGGTGAGCTCGAGGCCGAACTCGCGCATCGCGGCCTGCGTGGCGCCGAAGCTGACGATCTTTCCGACCGCGCCGGCGATGAACAGGCCGCCGAGCACGAAGCGGGCGGCGACCCAGGCGCGGGCCCGCCACTTCTGCACGGAGGCGAGCTCGCGCAGGCGGCTCTCCTCGTAGGCAGCGACGGCGTTCGCAGCAGCCTGCGGATCGTGATGGATCGCAGCGTGGGACGGGTGGGCGGTGGTGGTGGTCATGGTGAGCAGCCGCCACAGCAAACGGCATTCCTGCGCGCATGCGGGGGTATTGCGGGCCCCACTGCGCAAACGGTGCGCGTTTCGGCCGGTGCGCGCACGAATCACGCTTCGCGGAAGTCACACGCGTGCTCGTCAGCGCGCGAGGCTCTTGGCCACGAGCTTCGCGCCGGCGACGTCGTGCCCGCGAATCGTCTCCGAGTCCTCGAGCGCCTCGAGGAACTTCTTCGCCCACGCGCTCGCATCCGCCTTCTTCGCCAGCGACCGGCTCGCGAGCATCGCTCCGGCGGCGGCGAGCACCTTGTCTTCCTCCGTCGCGTCGAGCTCGTCGTACGCCTTCGCGAAGTGGCCGACCGCGAGCTTCGCGCGCCCGCGCCAGAGCTGCTGCGCACCGGTGCAGCGCGCCGACTTCGGCCAGGCCTTCGCGACGACGTCGGCGTGGGTCGAAGGATCCATCGCGTCAGGGCCAGACAGGAGCCACAGGTCGAAGCGGTCGCACAGCTGCTTGCAGGCGAGCTCGTTCTTCTCCGCGCAGCCGAGCGCGTGCGTGCGGACGGACTCGGCGAGCTGCGGCGACTGCGCGAGCAGTGTGAGGAGCAGCAGCGTCATGACTCGAGCGCCTCCAGCACGCGGGTGAAGCCGTCCGTCGTGTCGAGCAGCAGGTCCGGTACTTCGCCTTCCAGCGAGGGCTCTCGCAGCCACGCTCGCGCGGCATCCTGGGAGCCGAGCTTCTTCGTCGCGAGGCGCAACACCTTCTCTCGCCGCAGCCTCAACGTCTGTGAGTTGCACTTCACGGGCTGCCCCTCACTACTTTTCCATCGCATGCGGCGCGACGGAGCACTTGCCCTCGAGGCACTCGGCTGCCGGCTGCGGCTTCGGGCACCGCTTGCAGCCCTTGCGCGGCTTGGTGCCCTTCTTCGACGCCTGCAGATCTTCCTGGCAGCACCAGACCTCGCAGTCGCTCGCCGCGGAGCACTCGGCCTTCGCGGCGTGAGGAGGCTTGCCCAGCTCGCACTTGCCGGCCTTGCAGACGGCGACTGCGGCGGGGTCGAGCGGCTTCTCCACGCAGTCGGGCGGAGAGCACCGCTTCACCGCACACGCGTCTTCTTCCTTCTTCAGGTCTTCTTTCGAGACCGCACGCTGCACCGGGCACGCGCAGCACTTCCACATCGTCACCGTGCAGTCGGCGTCGGTGCTGCAGCCGGCGGTGAGGAGCGACAGCAGCGTGATCGCGATCATGGTCGCTCCCCCGGCCCCGACCTCTTACTGGAAGTCTCCGAACGCGCCCCACGGGCGGTCGCCGAACGGGCAGCGCTTCTCGGCGATGTGCTGCTCGAACTCGCGGCGGAACTTCATGAAGCCGTGCACCGCGAGCGCGCCGGAGTCGCCGAGCGCGCAGATGGTGTTGCCCAGGCCGATGGGCGGGTAGGGCGCCATCGACGTCGCGACGTGCTGGAGGGTGTCGAGGTCTTCCGGCGTGCCGCGGCCCTCTTCGATCTTCCGCAAGAGCCGCGTCATCCACGGCTGGCCGTCGCGGCACGGAGTGCACTGGCCGCACGACTCTTCCGCGAAGAACCGCACCACGCGCCACAGCGAGCGCACCATGCAGCACAGGTCATCCATCACGATGACGCCGCCGGAGCCGGCCATCGAGTTGAGCGGCTTGAACGCGTCGAACTCCATCGCGACGCCGAGCTCTTCGGCGGTCAGCAGCGGCGCCGAGACGCCGCCGGGGATGACGCCCTTCACCGCGCGGCCGGGCGGCAGGCCCTGGCCGTACTCCTCGGCGTAGATGAGCTCCTTCAAGCTCGTCTTCATGCCGACCTCGTACGTGCCCGGCCGGTTCACGGCGCCAGAGAGCGTGACGAGGCGCGTGCCGCCGGACTTGCCGGCGCCGACGCCCGCGAACCAGTCGGGGCCCTTCTCGAACAGCGTGGGCAGCGTGGAGATGGTCTCGACGTTGTTCACGATGGTCGGGCAGCCGAAGAGGCCGACGACGGCGGGGAACGGGGGCTTGAGCCGCGGCCAGCCCTTCTTGCCCTCGAGCGACTCGAGCAGCGCGGTCTCTTCGCCGCAGATGTACGCGCCGGCGCCGCGCACCTGGTACACGTTGAGCTCGAAGTCGCGGCCCATCAGCTTCTTGCCGAAGATGCCGTCGGCGTAGGCCTCGGCGATGGCCTTCTCGAGGATCGCGCTCGGGCCTTTGAACTCGCCGCGCGCGTAGATGTAGCAGGTGTGCGCTCCGAGGGCCCAGCAGGCGATGCCGATGCCTTCGAGCAGCGAGTGGGGATCGTTCTCGAGGATGAAGCGATCTTTCGCGGTGCCGGGCTCGGACTCGTCGGCGTTGATGCAGAGGTACTTGGGCTTGGGGTTGTCCTTCGGCAGGAAGCTCCACTTCATGCCGGTGGGGAAGCCGGCGCCGCCGCGGCCGCGCAGGTTCGACTTCTTCACCGCGTCGATGATCGCGGCGGGCTGCAGGTCGAGGGCCTTCGCGAGCTGCTGGTAGCCGCCGCGGGTCTTGTAGCCCTTGAGGGTGTTCTGGTCCTTGTGCTGCCAGTAGCGGGTGACGATCTTCTCGACCGGGTTCTGAAGGCTCACGTCAGCTTCTCCAGGATCGCGTCCACCTTCGCCTTGGTGAGGTTCTCGTGGTGGTCTTCGTTGATCTGCATGCACGGCGCGGTGCCGCAGCT